>NZ_QHKM01000010.1 GCF_003258365.1 Hymenobacter edaphi
TGCCACTGCGAGTCAGTGAGGGGTTGATAGCCGTCAACCATAATGCGACCGAGAGCCTAGGAACTCCCGGCGCAACTTACTGGCTCGTTTTCTTTTACCCCAACAGCAATTCCCCAACACGCTCTTAGGCAGCGGTAAAATGGTGGCAGACCTTACATACGGCTGCCGCCGGCCGGGGTGCTACAAAAAAATATTCCGACTGATACTCAGAAGGAACGCCCCCAATTCCAGCTTTATGTAACCCCACCCGCTGCTAATCCGAAAAAGCCTATTACTTTTGCATTACCAAACAGTGCGGGGTGGAGCAGTTGGTAGCTCGTTGGGCTCATAACCCAAAGGTCACTGGTTCGAGTCCAGTCCCCGCTACCTCCATAAAACGACCCGGTTGCCAATACGGCGGCCGGGTCGTTTTGCATTTGGCGCCGTTGGGTTTTGCAGCTCCTGCCCGCCCACGCCGGGGCCGGCCGAGGCCGAAAACGAGCAACGCAAGCCGCAGCGGGCCTTGCTAAAAGCTTTTCGCTTTATGCCTTCATTTCTAACGCGTTACTACCGTTCTTTGCACTGGATTTAGACCCGTGGTATGTTCCGGTGACGTCTCCTGAGATTGAAGCCTCAACACAGCCAGTTATCAACCCGGTTGCCGAACCGGTCCGGGCATTTACGGACCACCAGGCAACCAACGGGCGAGTTGCCGCCTCCTGCTGGTACCGCCCCCCTGCCTAACGCCCTGCCCCGCCCACCCGACTACCGGTTCGCCAGCAAGAAAGGTTGAAATTATATGATTGGCAGTCAGCGCACTAACAATAAGCCGGGTGGTTTGGGTGACTTCTTGTCAAAGTATTTGTTGCCTAGCGTCGTCTCACCAACCTGTGTCGACCGAGAGAAGCGTGTTATGAAGTACGCGTATGCGTGGCTGGGGGTATTGCTACTGGCCTTGGGCGTGCAGCCCGCTGTAGCCCAGCGAATTGTATTTTCTGGACAAATCACCGAAGCCGGCAGCGGGCAGCCCGTGCCGTTTGCCTCGGTGTACGTGAAGGGCACTACCGCCGGCGCCACCGCCGACGAGAACGGCCGCTACGAGCTGGTACTGGGGCAGCCAGCCGACTCCGTGTCGGCCTCGGCGGTGGGCTACCGGCCGCGCACCCGCAGGGTGAGCCGCACCCAGACGCCGCAGACGGTGAACTTCGCGCTGGCTTCGGCGGCGCAGCAACTGGGCGAGGTGGTGATTCGCTCCGTTGAAAACCCGGCCTACGCCATTCTGCGCCGGGTGCAGCAGCACAAAAAGCAGAACGAGAAAACCCGGCTCGACGCCTTCGAGTTCGACAGCTACAACCGCATTGAGGTGTCGTTGTCGGACATTACCGACCGGCTGGCCAAGCGCAAGGTGATTCGCGACATGACCTCGGTGGCCTCGGCGGTGGGGGAAATGGAGCGCAATGCCAACGGCAAGCCCACCGTGCCGCTGTTTGCCTCGGAGGTGATGTCGCGCTACTTTGTGCGGCACCGGCCCAACCGCGAGCGGGAGGAAATCAAGCACAGCCAGCTGCACGGCGTGGCCCCGCGCGACGGGACGCTGCTCTCGCAGGTGCTCGGCTCCTCGTTTCAGGACTACGACTTCTACCCGAACTGGCAGGTGGTGATGGGCAAGGACTTCATCTCGCCCATTGCCGACGGCTGGCGCATCACCTACGACTACGACCTGGAGGACACGGTGCAGATCGGCCAGAACCGCTGCTACCAGCTGAAGGTGTTTCCGCGCCGGGCCCAGGATTTGGCCTTTACCGGCCGCATCTGGATTACCACCGACTCGTACGCGCTGCGCCGCGTCGATCTGAGCGTGGACCCGAAGGCCAACATCAACTTCGTGGACCAGATCCGGGTGTACCAGGACCTGACGCCGAGCACGGCCGGGCCCTGGCTGCCGCAGCGCACCCGGGTGGTGGTGGGCATGAAGCCCACGCCCAAGCAAACCGGCCTGCTGGTGCGCTTCAACACCGTCAACTCCAACTTCCGGGCGGGGCAGCCGCACGACCTGCCGTTCTACGACCAGCCCTTCGCCGCCGACCCGAACGCGCTGAAGACGCCGGCCAGCTTCTTCGCCCAGAACCGGCCCGACACGCTGTCGGCGCAGGAAGCGCGGACCATGACGGTGCTCGACTCGGTGGGCAAGCTGCCCTCGGTGCGCACCTTCCTGGAGGTGGCCGACTTGGTGGTGAACGGCTACGAGGAGCTGGGCCCGCGCGGCCGCTTCGAGCTGGGGCCCATTCTGAGCACCTACACCTGGAACAACGTGGAGGGCCACCGCCTGCGCGTGGGCTTCCGCAGCACGCCCGAGCTGAGCCCGAACTGGCTGCTGAAGGGCTACACCGCCTACGGCACCCGCGACGGGGAATTCAAGTACGGCCTCTCGGCGGACCGCATCCTGAACCGCCCCAACTGGACGGTGTTCAGCGCCAAGTACAGCCACGACATCGACCTGGTGGCGCTGCTCGACAACGAGCTGGCCCTGGAAAGCCCGCTGTTCGAGGCCGCAGCCCGCTTCGGCAACATCAAGCCTGGCCTGCCCCTGTGGCGCGACATGACCTCGGTGACGGCGCAGTCGGACCTGTTCCACAACTTCACCCAGAAGCTCACGCTGCGCCACCAGCGCTTCGACCCGCTCTACAACTTCAGCTACTACACCACCGACGCGCACGAGCAGGGCGCCCCGACGGCGCAGAACTTCAACCTCTCGGAGCTGATTCTGGAGTCGCGCTACGCCCCGGGCGAGGTACTGATTCAGAACCAGAACCGGCGCTACGCGGTGGGCTCGATGAAGTGGCCGGTGTTTACCTTCCGCTACACCCTGGGCCTGCCCGGCGTGCTCAGCAGCGACTTTGAGTACCAGAAGTTCAACCTCGCGGTGGAGCAGAGCGTGCAGCTCGGGCAACTGGGCCGCACCGAGTACATCTTCGACGCGGGCTACATTCCGAGCACGGTGCCTTACCCGGTGCTCAAGAACCACCTCGGCAACGAGTCGCCCATCTACACCTCCAGCGCCTACAACCTGATGCGCTACTTCGAGTTTGTGAGCGACCGGTACGCCTCCCTGCACGCCGAGCACTACTTCGAAGGGCTGTTCATCAACTCGGTGCCGCTGCTCAAGAAGCTCGACTGGCGCCTGCTGGCCTCGGGCAACGTGCTCGTCGGGGGCGTGAGCAAGGCCAACCAGAACACCATCCCGGCCTACGACGCGACGGGCACGCCCCAGCCCACCTTCCGGGCCCTGACGCCGGGCACGCCCTACGTGGAGCTGGGCTACGGCGTGGAAAACATCTTCAAGTTTGTGCGCGTCGACTTTCTGCACCGCCTCACCTACCGCGACCTGCCCGGCGTGCGCACTTTCGGGGTGAAGGTGTGCGCCCAGTTCAAGCTGTAAAGCCGGCCGCTTTCGAACCCCGCCGCCCCCCGGCCGTTACATAGCACCAGCACTGCCGCGCCGCGCCGCCCACCCCAGGGCGGGGCGGCGCGCGTTTGTTTTGTGGCCTATGGCACTTGTGGCATCCCTGCAGTCGGCGCTGCGCCGGCACTGGCCGTATTACCTCACCGAGGCCCTCGGCGTGGCCGTGTTCCTGGCGTGTACCAGCGTGAGCAGCGTGCTCATCCACCACCCCGACCTGCCGCTGCGGGCCTGGCTGGGCGAGAGTGAGCTGCTGCGCCGCGGCGTGCTGGCCGGGGTGGTGGTGCTGGTGGTGGCGGGCCTCACCTACAGCCCCTGGGGGCAGCGCTCCGGCGCCCACATCAACCCGGCCGTGACGCTGGCCTTCTGGCACCTGGGCAGCCTGCGCGGCGCCGATGCCTTCTGGTACGTGTTGGCCCAGTGCGCCGGGGGCGTGGCGGCGGGCCCGCTGCTGAGCCGGGCCCTGCAACGCTGGTACCCCCACCCCGACGTCAACTTCAACCTGACCGTGCCCGGCCCGGCCGGCGCGGGCGTGGCCCTGCTGGCCGAAGCCGCTATTTCGGCGGGGCTGATGTGGGTGCTGCTCTACGCCCTGCACACCGAGCGGCTGCGCCGGTTTGCGGGCTGGCTGGTGGCGGCCTTACTGGCCCTGTACGTGACGTTTGAGGCGCCGCTGTCGGGTATGAGCCTGAACCCGGCCCGCAGCCTGGGCGCGGCCGTGGGCGCCGGCCGCTACGAGCACCTGTGGATTTACTGGCTGGCGCCCATTGCGGCCATGTGGCTGGCGGCGGTGCTGTTTCAGCGCGTGTACCAGGGCGCCCCACTGGCCTGCGCGGTGCTGGCCGGCTGCGCCACCCGGCCCGAGCACGGCCCCTACGCCACCGAGCCGCCCCGGTTTCCCGACCCGGCCGGCGACCAGTAAGCCGGCCCTGGTTAAGATGATACCAACCTTTTCGGGCCGCGCCGGGTATGGTTTAATCCTGTTTGACCCCACCCGCCGCACCCGAAACGGCCCCTCTACCCACAACCACTACCCCGATGTCCATCACCAACGAACTACTGAACACTGTGCTACGCCACGCCGGCCAGGAGGTATCGCGCAAGGAATTTCTGAACCTGGCGGGCCGCGGCCTAGCCGTGGGCGTGGCCGCCGGCACCCTGGCCAGCTGCCACTCGGGCGGGGGCAAGGCGGCGGAGGCCACGGCCGGCACGCCCACCACCGGTACGCCCGCCGCCGAAGTAGACGCCTCGACCACCTACACCGCGCCCGGCGGGCAAACGGTGGCTTCCTCGGAGGCCGTGTCGCCGCCGGCCAAGGTGCCGGCCGAGGTGAGCCAGCCCATCGAGCTGGAAGCGTGGAAATCGGACGTGGACCCGCAATCGGGACCGGTGCCGACGCCGCTGCCGCCGGAGCAGCGGGTGGGCTACGCGCTGGTGGGCCTGGGCCACCTGACGCTGGAAGAATTGCTGCCGGCGTTTGGGGAGTGCAAGAAATCGAAGCCGGTGGCCCTGGTCAGCGGTTCGCCCGAAAAGCTGAAGAAGGTGGCCCGGCAGTACGGCATCAAGCCCGAAAGCTGCTACAGCTACCAGGACTACGAAAAGCTCAAGGACAATGCGGAGGTGCAGGCCATCTACATCGTGCTGCCCAACTCCCTGCACGCGGAGTACGTCATCCGCGGGGCCAGCACCGGCAAGCACATCCTCTGCGAGAAGCCCATGGCCAACTCGGCCCAGGAGTGCGAGCTGATGATTGCGGCCTGCAAAAAGGCCAATGTCAAGCTGATGATTGCCTACCGCATTCAGTACGAGCCCTACAACCGGCAGGTGCGCGACATGGTGCGCAGCCGGAAGTTCGGCCCGCCCAAGTACATCGAGGCCCAGAACAGCCAAAGCTCGGCCAACCCCGCGCACTGGCGCCACAAAAAGGCTCTGGCCGGCGGCGGGGCCCTACCCGACATCGGCCTGTACTGCCTGAACACGAGCCGTTTCCTGCTCGGCACCGAGCCCACGGAGGTCTTTGCCTACTCCTACAGCACGCCCGGCCACCCGCTGTTCAAGGAGGTGGAGGAAATGATGTCGTGGCAGATGCGCTTTCCCGACGGGGTCATCGTCAACTGCGTAACGCACTACAACACCCACGACTCGCGCTTTTACCGCGTCAGCGCCGAGCGGGGCTGGCTGCACCTCGACAACGCCTACGCCTACCAGGGCCAGCGGCTGCAGACCTCGCACGCCGAGGGCCCGGCCAAAATGCAGAACCAGATTACCATTCCGACGAAAAACCAGTTTGCGGCCGAAATGGACCACTTCTCGGAGTGCATCCTGGAAAACAAGCCGCCGCACACGCCCGGCGAGGAAGGCCTGCAGGACCAGCGCATCATGGAGGCCATCTACCAGTCGGCGCGCGAGGGCCGGCCGGTGAAGCTGCCCGCCGTGCCCGGCACCGACGTATTCCGCGGCCCCGAGCCCAAGCCGGCGTAAGCGGCCGCCGCGCTACCTGGGGGTGTGCAGAGCGCAGCAGCCGGGGTAAGCGGTTAGCATTCGGCCTGACGCGCTTTCAGCTGGCGGTTCGGGCAGCCTAGGCCACTCGCAGGCTCAGGGCCTTGCGAGCTTCCGCGTTTTCGGCGGCGGCTTTGAGCAGGGCCGGGTTGCGGCGCACCTGGCTGGGGGCCACGCCGAACTTCTTGCGGAAGGCCGTGGTGAAGTGTGCCGGGTTGGAAAAGCCCACCGCTTCGGCAATGTCCTGCACGGGCTGGTCGGTGAGGGTGAGCAGCTGCTGGGCCACGGCCAGGCGCCGCTCGGCCACGTAGCCGAACACGGTGGTGTTGAAGAGCTGCCGGAAGCCGCGCTTGAGCTTGAAGTCGTTGGTGCCGAACAGGCGCGCCAGCGTCAGCAGGCTGGGCGGGTTGGCGTAGTGCTCGTCGAGGTACTGGCGGATGCCGTGAAACAGGTCGCGCTCCTTGCTGCTCAGGCGCGTGACGGAGCGGGCAAACTCCTCCTGCTGGGCCATGAACAGGTCCAGAAAGCGGGCTTCCAGAAACAGCTTCTTCAGCGGCCCGGAGTAGGGGCAGTTCACAATCTGCTGAATGGCGACCTGGGCCGCCGGCGAGGTTTGCAGGCCGTCGGGCATCATCACGAAGGCGTCGCGGCGGCTCAGCCACCGCTCGTGCAGGCCCAGCCACTCGGCGTTGCCGGTGAGCAGCTGCTGAAAAAACTCGTGGGTGAGGTGCACCGTGAAAAACTGGTACTCCTCGTCCTGGGGCTGGAAGGTGTAGTGGTTGCGGGTGGTTTCGTCGCCCACGATGTTCTGGCGGCCGCTGCCCAGGTGCAAAGGCCGGCGGGCGCACTGCCGCGAGCGGACGCTGCCGTTGAAGTGGTAGAGCATGCCCACCCAGGGCTGGTGCACGTTCAGCTCGGCCTGCAGGGGCCGGGCCAGTCGGCCGCTCATGTTGGTGAGCTGCAGCCCGTCGAGGAAATAGTCGGTGAAGGTGAGCTGCCCGCCGTTGTTGGGGCCGGTCCAGACGGTGTGTGCCTCCAGCAGGCCGGCGTGCTGCTGCAGCTGGGTCTGGCAGTGGTCGGTGACTTCGGCGGTGGAAATGTCGAAGAACGTATCCATGACGGGAGGGAGCAGACAAGGCCCGGACGCCCGGGCCCGGGCAAATGCGGCGGCAACGACGGAGGACGGCGCGGGCTAAAAACTCCGGCAGAGAAAAGCAAAACTCCGTTTGGCGAAGGTAAGAGTAAACGCCTGATCATCACCTTTGCAACGTCGGTTTGGCAACGCGCTCGGTCGGGGCGCTGCCGGCCGGGCAAATCCGGAAAACCTTGAGCCCCGTCAAGGCGCCGGCGCCGCGCGGGCGGCACCTTTGCGCAAACGCCCTACTCCCATGCACGCACCGTTTCAGCTTTCCGTCAAACCCCTGATTCTCAACTCCGCGGCGGGCCGCCTGCTGCTCGGCCTCAAGCACAGCCTGGCCCCGCAGCCCAGCCACGAGCCGGCCTGCTCGCAGCGCTACGCGGCCCTGCACCGGCAGGCGCAGTGGGCCACGCGCCTGTTCTGGCTGGCCTCGGGCCTGCTGGTGGGCGGCGTCGGGGCCCTGGCCGCCGCCGAAACCCTGCTGGGCTAGCCTGGCCCGGCAGCCGGCCCGCAGCCACCGGCTGGGGGCCGCCGCAGTAACCCCAGGCCCTGGTTCGGGGTACATCATCGGCAGCGGGCGCCCAACCATACGCGGGCGCCCGCCCCCTCCTATGAGCACCCGCCACACCTACGACCTCGGCGTCATCGGCAACTGCGCCTACCTGGCTTTGATTCGGCAAGACACGCGCGTGCAGTGGCTGTGCTGGCCGCGCTTCGACAGCGGCTTCGTCTTTGGCGGGCTGCTCGACGACGAGCAGGGCGGCGAGTTCAGCCTGCTGCCGCCCACCGACGAGTTTCGCAGCCGGCAGTACTACCTCGACAACACCAACGTGCTCTGCACCGAGGTGGAAACCGCCCAGGGCCGCTACCGCGTGACGGACTTCGCCCCGCGCTTCCGCCAGTACGACCGGTACTACAAGCCGCTGATGCTCATCCGCAAGCTGGAGCCGCTGGCGGGCACGCCCCGGGTGCGCGCCGTGTGCCGCCCCACCGGCGACTACGGCCGCCAGCCGCTCACCGCCCGCCGCTCCTCCAACCACATTGCCTTCCTGGGCCTGCCCGAGGAAATCCGCCTGACCACCAACGTGCCGCTGAGCTACCTGCTCGACGGCGAGGACTTTGCCCTCTCCGAAACCAAGTACTTGGTCTTGACCTACGGCGCGCCGCTGGAAGCCCCGCTGGAAAGCACCTGCGAGCAGTTTTTGCGCAACACCGTGCAGTACTGGCGCCAGTGGGTGAAGAGCACCAGCATCGGCAGCCTGTTCCAGACGGAGGTTATCCGCTCGGCCCTGGCCCTGAAGGTGCACCAGTACGAGGACACCGGCGCCATCATCGCGGCCAGCACCACTTCCCTGCCCGAAGCCCCCGGCAGCACCCGCAACTGGGACTACCGCTTCTGCTGGATGCGCGACACGTACTACATCCTGACGGCCTTCAACAACATCGGCCACTTCGAGGAGATGGAGCAGTACTTCCACTTCATCACCAACATTTCCACCAAGGTGCGCGACAAGTACCAGCCGCTGTACTCCATCAGCGGGGCCTCGGAGCTGGTGGAGCAGGAGCTGACGCACCTGCGCGGCTACCTCGGCAACCAGCCCGTGCGCATCGGCAACGACGCCTACACCCACATTCAGAACGACGTGTACGGGCAGGTGCTGGTGGCTTTGCTGCCGCTCTACGTCGATAAGCGCTTCACGGCCCTGGAGCGGGCCCACTCCGAGCAGCTGATGTACGAGGCGCTGCACTTCATCGAGCGCACCATGGAGCAGCCCGACGCGGGCCTGTGGGAATTCCGCAACCTGGCCCAGTTTCACTGCTACACCTACCTCTTTCACTGGGCCGGGGCCAGCGCCGCCTGCAAGGTGGCTACGCGCCTGGGCAACGCCGGCATGGGCGAGCAGGCCGAGCAGCTGGTGCGGCAGGCCCGCGCGAAAATCGAGGCTTGCTACGACCCGCAGCGCGGCTGCTACACCAACGCCATCGGCTCGCCCCACCTCGACGCCAGCGGCCTGCAGCTGATTCTGATGGGCTACCTCGACCCCAACTCCGAGCGGGCCCGCACCCACTTGGCGGCCCTGGAAGCCGAGCTGATGACGCCCGAGGGCCTGTTTTACCGCTACCGCCACGCCGACGACTTCGGCACGCCCGAAACCACTTTCCTCATCTGCACCTTCTGGTACATCGAGGCGCTGGCCTGCGTGGGCCGCCTCGACGACGCAGTGGCCGCCCTGCAGCGCATCATGCAGTACACCAACCACCTGGGCCTGCTCTCCGAGGACGTGGACGCCCGCACCGGCTCGCAGTGGGGCAACTTTCCGCAGGCCTACAGCCACGTGGGCCTGGTAAATGCCGCCTACCGCATCAGCAAACGGCTCGACCGGCCGGTGTTTTTGTAGGCGCCGCGGGTGTGGCCGCCCGCGGCGGTGGGCCATTCCACGCCTGCCCGGCAGCTGTAAGCACCTCCCGACGGGCCGGAGCACACTTTTACAAATGACGAAACCCTTCGCGAGTACTCGCGAAGGATTTCGTCATTTGTAAAAGTGTATCATGAGTACTCGTGACGTACGTTGCGAACTGATGCAGTACCTCCCGCTTACTCGTGACGGGTTGTGCAGATTGGCGGAATGCCGCCTGCCTACTCGCGACGCATTTTGCAGCCCGCTGAAGTAGCTCCCGTTTACTCACGGTGGGCTTTGCCAATGGCTGAAGCCCCTCCGGTCTACTCGCGGGCCGTTTTAGCGGCTCCCAACGGGCCTCCTGTACAGGCGTGGGCGGCGTTGGGCAGTCCGCCGCTTACTCCTCGGCCGCCAGCAGGCCGCGCAGCAGGCGGCGCACGTCGGCGGTGTTGCGCACGGCGTACTTGGCAAAGGAGCGGATATCGGTGCCGACTTTCACGGAGTAGGCGTCGTCGGGAATGGCGCGGAACGTGTCCTCGTCGGTGCGGTCGTCGCCGATGGCCAGGATAAAATCGGGCTGCATTTCCTGCACCCAGCGGGCGGCGGCGGTGCCCTTGTCGACGCCGGCGTTTTTCACCTCCACCACCTTGTTGCCGTCAAGGGTAATCAGGCCGCTGCCCTGCCCGATGAAGGTGAGGTGGGTGAGCATGTCCTGGGCCCGTTCGCGGCCCAGGTCGGGGTCGGT
This sequence comes from Hymenobacter edaphi, assembly GCF_003258365.1. Taxonomy (GTDB): domain Bacteria; phylum Bacteroidota; class Bacteroidia; order Cytophagales; family Hymenobacteraceae; genus Solirubrum; species Solirubrum edaphi. The sequence goes on from NZ_QHKM01000010.1 coordinate 10,221, forward strand.
GCGGCGGTAGTGCCACACCAGGGCGTAGTCCTTTTCCTCGATAAAGGAGCCGGCCGTGCGGGCCACGTACTGCTCCATAATGGCCCGGATATCGGGCTTCCAGTCGTTGCGCAGGGGCTGAATCATCTGCCAGTCCTGCCCGCGCTTGCGCAGCCACACGCCGTGCTCGGCAATGAAGTCCACCGGCAGGTCGCCCAGCCACTCGGCCAGGGTGTGCCGGTCGCGGCCCGAAATGATGACCACGTGGTTGCGGGCGTCGGCGCAGAGCTCGGCCAGCAGCTGGCGCAGATTTTCTTCGGGGCGCACCTGCTTGGGGTTGGCGTGGAAGGGCATCAGCGTGCCGTCGTAGTCGAGCAGGAGCAGGCGGCGGTTGGCCTGCTGAAACTGCGTCATCATCTGCTGCCGGGTGGCGTCGTCGAGCAAATCGGTGCTCAGGGCGCCCTGCTTGATCTTGCTGTAGGCCAGGCGGTCCATAAACAGCTCCACCCAGGCGTGGATGTTGTAGCGCTGCACGATGGCCTGCAGCCCCTGCATGCGCTGCTGCTGCTCTTCTTCGGGCATCATCAGGGCCTCAAACAGCGTGTCGGCCACCTGCGAGGTATCGGTGGGGTTGATGATGAGCGCGTCGGACAGCTCGCGGGCGGCGCCGGCCCGCTCGCTGAGCACCAGCACCCCGTGCTGGTCGAGCTTGCTGGCCACGAATTCCTTGGCTACCAGGTTCATCCCGTCGCGCATGGGCGTCACCAGGGCCACGTCGGCCAGCCGGTACAGCGCCGACAGCTCCTCCACCGGGTAGGAGCGGTAGAAGTACTGAATCGGCGACCAGCTGATGGTGCGGTACTGCCCGTTGATGCGTCCCACCAGCTCGTCGATTTCCTCCTTCAGGGCCTGGTACTGGGCTACCTGGTCGCGCGAGGGCACCACCAGCATGAGCAGGGTCACGTGGTTGTGCAGCTCGGGGTGGCGGGTGAGCAGCAGCTCGAAGGCCCGCAGGCGCTGGGCAATGCCCTTGGTGTAGTCGAGCCGGTCGATGCTGAGCACCACGCGCTGGCCCTGCAGGGCCTCGCGGTACTCGTGCTCCAGGCGGCGGGCCTCCTCGGAGGCGGCCACTTCGGCGTACTTGTCGTAGTCGATGCCCATCGGGAAGGCGTCGACGAGCACGGCGCGGGTGCCGGTTTCCACCAGCCCGTCGCGGCGCGAGAGGTTCAGCAGGCGCTCGGTGGCGCTCAGGAAGTGGCGCACGTAGCCGTAGGTGTGGAAGCCGATGAGGTCGGCCCCGAGCATGCCGCGCAGCAGCTGCTCACGCCAGGGCAGGGCCCGAAACAGCTCGTAGGACGGAAACGGAATGTGCAGGAAGAAACCGATGGTGGCTTCGGGCAGCCGCTCGCGCAGCATGCCGGGCAGCAAGAGCAGCTGGTAGTCGTGCACCCAGATGGTGTCTTCGGGCCCGGCCAGGGCGGCCACCGCGTCGCAGAACTTGCGGTTGACGGCCTCGTAGGCCTCCCAGGTGTGGGGCTCAAACTGCGCGAACTGGGCGAAGTAGTGAAAGGTCGGCCAGAGGGTTTCGTTGCTGAAGCCCTCGTAGAAATCCTTGATTTCCTGCTCGGTGAGAAACACCGGCTGCATGTGGTCGGCCGTCAGCTGCTCGGTCACGCGCTGCTCGTCCTCGGGCGAGTCGAGGTACTGGCCGGGCCAGCCCACCCACACGTTCTCCCCGCGCCGGTAAATGGAGCCCAAGCCGGTGGCCAGGCCGCCCTCGCTGGGGCTGAACTGCAGCTCCCCCTCGGAGCTGCGGGATACTTTGGTCGGCAGGCGGTTTGAGACGATAAGGGTCCGGGACATAGGCATTCAGGAATGGTTCAGACTCCATACTACGTCGATTTATCCGCTTTGGCCGGTTTCGCCCGGTCCACTGCCCCGCCGCGGACGCCCCGAACCACTCAGCTTTTCACCCCGAAGCGGTACTCGGTGACGGAGCTGAACAGCTCGCCCGGGCGCAGCACCGTCGAGGGAAACGTGGGCTGGTTGGGCGAGTCGGGGAAGTGCTGGGTTTCCAGGCAAAAACCGGCGTACCGGCCGTAAGGAAGGCCGTTTTTGCCCGTCAGCGAGCCGTCGAGGAAGTTGCCGGTGTAGCACTGCACGCCGGGCTGATCGGTGCGCACTTCCAGGGTGCGGCCCGAGGTGGGCTCGTAGGCCGTGGCCACCAGCCGGAAATTTTCGCCCCCGCCGAGCGTCCAATTGTGGTCGTAGCCGCCCGGCACCTGCCCGATGCGCGCCCCGATGGCGTGCGGCCGGGTGAAGTCGAAGGGCGTGCCCTGCACCGGGCGCAGCTCCCCGGTCGGAATCAACGTGTCGTCGACCACGGTGTAGCGCTCCGCGTGCAGCTGCAGCTCGTGGCCGAGCACGTCGGGCTGAGCACCGGCGCTGAGGTTGAAGTAGGCGTGGTTGGTCAGGTTCAGCACCGTGGCCCGGTCGGTGGTGGCCGCGTAGCTGATGCGCAGCCCGTGGTCGGGCGTGAGGGCATACACCACCGATACCGTCAGCGTGCCGGGGTAGCCTTCCTCACCGTCGGGGCTGATGTAGGTCAGGCGCAGGGCGGGCGTGGGCTCTACCAGCACTTCGGCCTGCCACAGCACCTTATCGAAGCCCCGCCGCCCGCCGTGCAGGTGGTTGGGGCCGTTGTTGGTTGCCAGCTGATACGTCTGCCCATCCAGCTCAAACCGGCCCCGGGCAATGCGGTTGCCGAAGCGCCCGATCAGCGCCCCGAAGTACGGCCCGGCCTGCTGGTAGGCCTCGCTCCGGTAGCCGTCGAGCGTATCGAAACCCAGCACTACGTCGCCGGGCTGGCCGTGGCGGTCGGGCGCGAGTAGGTGGGTGAGCGTGCCGCCGTAGTTGGTGATGCGCGCTTCGAGGCCGCGGCCGTTGCGCAGGGTAAATAGCTGGACGGTTTGCCCGTCGGGCAGCTGGCCGAATTCGGCGGCGGTGATGAGCGGCTCGGACATAGCAGGTCGGGGTAGCGGGTTTCCGGCCGAAGTCTACGCACGAATCGGCAAACCGGCTGCCCCAGAACGCAGCCGCCCCGACAATCCGAGGACTGCCGAGGCGGTGTAGCGCGGGCCTCAAGCCCGCGTTCGGCCGGACGATTGTCGTGGAACAGCCACCGTCCAGACGACAGGAATTACCATCTGCCGGACGCGGGCTTGAGGCCCGCGCTACAAGCTAGCGTTGGTTGCGCAGCTGGAACTGGCCGAACGTCACCGTTGCCGATTCCTCGCCCTGGGCAATCAGGCCCACGCGCACGCCCCGGTCCCAGGGCGGCAGGTAGGTGCCGTTGATGGCGAAGCCCTCGGTGCGCAGCGGTTCCCAGCGGCGGCCGCCGTCGGGGCTATAGGCGAAGCGGTAGCGGCTGCCGCCCCAGCACTCCAGGCGCAGGCCCAGCGCGGCGCAGGGCTCCAGCAGCACGTCGGCCAGGCGGTTTTTCTTGCCCGATTTCACGTGCCAGAGCTGCAGGCGGTTGTCGCCGAAGGCCAGCACCAGGGCGTTGTACGGGTCGCCCACGGCGCCGAGGCCGGCGAAGGTGCCCTCGGTCAGGGTGGCGGCATCCACCACCACGCTGGCGGTGTAGGTGGCGGCGTAGGTGCGGCGGGCCAGCAGACTGCCCAGGCGGGCAGGATTGGCGCCCAGCTGCAGCCGGTTATCGGCCAGATTCAGGCGGGGCAGCACGCCCACGGGCCACTGCCAGCCCAGGTCCAGGGTTTCGCCCCGGAAATGGTCGGTCACGTTTAGCACGCTTACGTCGGCCAGCGGAGTCGCCTGCGGGCTGTTGTTTACGAACTCGGGCCAGCCCTGGGCGTTCCAGGTGAATTCGCTCAACAGGCCCTGCCGGCCCACAAACTCGTGGCTGTTGGCGGCGTAGGCGTGGTGCAGCAGAAACCAGCGGCCGTCTTTTTCGGCCACGGTGCCGTGGCCGGGGCACTTCCAGGTGCTGTTATCGGTCAGGATGGGGTTCTGCGGGCACTTTTCCCAGGGGCCGAGCAAGGTGCGCGAGCGGGCTACGCCCTCGGCGTAGGTGCAGTACTTGCCGCAGCAGGCATTGCCGGCGTAGAACATGTAGAAGTAGCCGCCGTGGTGCACCATGGCCGAGCCTTCCACCAGCGGCCCTTCCCAGGGCGCGTCGTTGCGAAACAGCTCGTGGCGCGGGCCCGTCAGCTGCAGGGTCTGCTCGTCGATCTGCTGGGCCCAAATGGGCGTGGGCTCGTTGCGGCTGTTGCCGTCGTTTTTCCAGACCAGGTGCAGCACCCCGTGCTCGTCGCGGACGGGGTAGCCGTCGATGGAGCCGGCCGCCTCGCTCACCAGCGGGCCGTGGTCGGTGTAGGGGCCTTCGGGGCGCTCGGCGCTGGCCACGGCCACGCTCAGCACGCCGCCGCGCTGGCGGGCGGTGTAGTATAGGTACACCCGGCCGCCCTCGCAGAACAGCTCCGGCGCCCAGAAATTCGAGTCGCACCAGTCGGGCAGGCGGCCGGGAAACACGTGGCTCACCAGCTCCCAGTGGATCAGGTCGTGGCTTTTGAAAATGGGGAATACGGCGCCCCACTCGGCCGTGGTGGCCGACGCGTAGTACGCGTCGCCGATGCGGCAGATGGTGGGGTCGGGAAAGTCGCCGGGCAGCACCAGCCGGTCGTAGCTGACGCGGGTGGGCGCGGTGGGCGCGTGCAAGTCAGGGGCGTGCAGCTCCGAGTGGGGCGTGTGCCAGGAGGTGTCCGGCAACGAAGCCAGCGGGCTCGATTCGAAGTCGAATAACACGGCAGGGGAGATTGAGGTGGGAAATGGGGCCAACCCGGCAAGTCTCGTCAACGCCTGACCGCCGCGCCTCCCCGAACGTCCGGGGTTCAGTCAAAAGGCGGGCCAAACCAGTGTTAGATTTAGGACTTACCAGGGAAAGATTGTACCTGCTATACAACTTCGACTTAACCCGGAAAAGTGTTCTGCGGCAACGAAAAACGCCGAACGCGGCGGGGTATCCAATGGTTCGGCGTTTTCGACTTTTCGAAGTTAGCGAAACTCTCCGCATTCAAACTCAGTAGTTGCGCCTTTTTTTGCTGAAAGCTGCCTTTTCGGCGCCCAAAAGCCGGAAATAAGCGCCGAACTTCCTGCGGAGTTGCCCGCCGCGCGCCGGGTTTTCCGCCCCCGAGACGCGGGCCGGCTTCGGCCACGGCCGCCGAATCTGCGTAGTGGCTAAGCCCCTTGCTGCTTAGCTTTTACTTCTCGCTGCCATGCCCGCTCAAACCGTCGCCACCGCCTTCCAACGCCACTTCGGCTACGCCGCACCGCTGCTGGTGCGCGCCCCCGGCCGCATCAACCTCATCGGGGAGCACACCGACTACAACCTGGGCTACGTGCTGCCGGCGGCCATCGACAAGGAAATCTACTTCGCCGTGGGCCTGAACAGCGGCAGCGAAATCCGCCTCGTCTCGCACGATCTGAACGACTGCTGCACCGTGGCCGTGGATCAGCTGCACCGCACCGATACGCAGTGGGCCAACTACCTGCTGGGCGTGGCCGCGCAGCTGCAGAAGCGCGGCGTGGTACTGGCCGGCTTCGACTGCGTATTCGGGGGCAACGTGCCGGTGGGGGCGGGCATGTCCTCGTCGGCGGCGGTGGAGTGCGGGCTGGCCTTTGCGCTGGATCAGCTACTGGGCACCCACATCGACAAGATGACCCTGGCCCACGTGGCGCAGAAGGCCGAGCACGAGTACGCGGGCGTCATGTGCGGGCTGATGGACCAGTTTGCCAGCCTTTTCGGCCGCGACGGGCAGGTGGTGCGCCTGGACTGCCGCTCGCTGGCCTACGCGTACTTCCCCTTCGATACCGACGCCTGCCGCCTGGTGCTCTGCAACTCGGGCGTGAAGCACAGCCTGGCCGACTCGGAGTACAACAAGCGCCGCCAGGAGTGCGAGCGGGGCGTGCAGCTGCTGCAGCAGCACTACCCCGACGTGAAAAGCCTGCGCGACGCGACGCTGCAGCAGCTGGAGCAGCACCAGGCCGAATTCGATGAAGTAACCTACCGCCGCTGCCGCTACGTGGTGCAGGAAAACCAGCGCGTGCTCGACGCCTGCGAAGCGTTGCAGCGCCGCGACCTGGCCGCCGTCGGCCGGCTCATGCACGCCTCCCACGCCGGCCTGCGCGACGAGTACGAGGTGAGCTGCCCCGAGCTGGACGCGCTGGAGGAAGCCGCCCGCGGCCTGCCCGGCGTGTACGGCGCCCGCATGATGGGCGGCGGCTTCGGCGGCTGCACCCTCAACCTGGTGGCCCCCGCCCACGTCGAGGCCTTCATCCAGACCGTCGGCCAGGCCTACCAGCGCCGCTTCGGCCGCCCGCTGGAAACCTACCAGACCAGCATCGTGGCCGGCGTGTCGGAAGCCGAAATCGGTGAGCTGCCGGTGGTAAACAAAACCGCCCCGGCACCCGAGGACTGCGCTTAAGATGTAGGGCCAGAGGCCGCTCGGGTAAGCTGTTAGCCCGTGGAACGGTCCGGCCGCGCGCAGCGCAACGGAGCCAGGCGGGAAACTATCAACAAACAGGCCGTCGTGCGTTGCAGCACGACGGCCTGTTTGTTGATACATAACCCGTTTAGCCGCCACGAATACCCGCCGAAACGGTTACAGGTCGAACTTCACCCCGAAGCCCAGGGTCAGGATTTCGTGTACGCCCAGGCCGCCGAGGTTGGTGAAGATGCTCGACAGGTACAGGTCGTTGGTGCCCAGCTCGTAGTAGGCCCCGAGGGTGCGCGGGTGCCCGTAGCGGGTGCGGCCGATGACGCGGCTGACCTTGCCGCCCACAAAGCCCCCGATGCGCGTGCGCGACGACCACCAGTAGTAGCCCTTCTCGTATTTCCCGTCGCGGGAGTTGTTGAGGCCCTGGCTGGCCGTGTGGCTCACCAGCGCCCCCACCGTAAAGGGGCGCACCTGCCAGCGGCCTTGGGCCACGGGCAGCGTCCAGGGCGAGTAGCCGGCCTTGCCGGTGAAAATGCCCATGGGCGTAATGCTGTACCGGCTCGGCACGTAGCCCGCCAGCACGTCGATGTCGACGCGGCCGCGCAGGGTGGTGTAGCCCACGCCGGCCGTAATCAGGCCCTGCCCGGCGGCGGTTTGCAGCAGCAGGTGATGCGGGCGGTACCAGGGCTGGGCCGTGAGGCCGGCGGGCGCGGCGGTTTCGGCCGGCTCGGGCGCGGTAGCCGGGGCGGGGGGCGCTACCAGGGCCAGGCTGAGCGTATCGAGCGCGGCGGGCGCGGCCGACTGGGCGGCGGCGGGCCGCAGCGGCGCCAGCAGCAGAAGCGGAAGCAGGAAGGAGCGGCTCATTAGTACTGCACAGTATCAAGCTTGAACTGCTTTTCGCCCCACAGCGTGAGCACCACGTACTGGCGCTTCTCGAAGCTGTAGGAGTTGATGAACGTCAGGCCGTTCTCGTAGGGCTGCCCGATGCTGAAGTCGTGCTTGTGGCCGTTCAGCTCGAAGGCCACGCGCGGGGCCGTGCTCAGCGCCTGCACGTAGGGCCCCACCAGCTGCGGATCGAAGTCGGCGTCGTGGGGCGGCACGTGGCTCATGACCACCTGCCGGTGCACGCCCGGGCCCGGCGCGGCCAGCGCCTGCTGCACCCACGGCACATCGGGCACGCGCCCGTTGAAGCCGTACTCGCGCCCGTTGGTATTCACGAACACGAAGCGCGTGTGGCCGTACTCGAAGCTGTAGTTCAGCGCGCCGTACACCTGCTGGTAGGCCTCGCGGCCGTTGGCCACCACGTCGTGGTTGCCGATGACGGTCAGGTAGGGCACGTTCAGCTTCTTGAGCCGGTCGTGTACCCAGCGCATTTCGCGGATCAGCCCGAAATCGGAAATGTCGCCGGCAATGGCCACGAAGGCAATGTTGCGCTGCTGATTGACGCTCTGCGTGAAAGCCTCGGCTTCCTCGTAAAAGCGCTGCGAATCGCCGATAAACACGAAGCGCACCGTGTCGCCGCCCGTGGGATTGGGCTGCTGCAGCAGGCGCTCCAGGTTTTTGCGCGTCAGGTCGCGGTAGGCTTCCGGCGGGCGGGTTTCGTTGGGGCTGAACTCAATCAGGTCGCAGCCCGTGAGCAGGCCGCCGAGCAGCAGCGCGGCGCCGGCCAGCAGGCCGGCGCGCCCGCGCAGCAGCGTACGGTAGAGGGAGGAAAGTTGCGGCATAAGCTGGACACCCGGCCGGAGTGGCGTGGTTGGCCGCTGCGGTGTCGGGTGCATATACCACCCATCGAAAGCTTTTGTTAATTAAATTTTTTTAATCCTTTGTATATCTACCGTATTAATTACTTAATTGCCGGGTTTGCGCCGATTATTTCGCCGCAAGGTACGGCAGCACCCACGCCACACGGCCCGCTTCTCCATGCGGAAAAGCGGGCCGTGTGGCGTGGCCGGAGCGGGGAGCAGCAGAGCAGCTTGCCGGCCCCTGGCCAGGGGCAGCGCAGGTCCGAAAAGCCGCGCGGGTGGCTATTTTAGCACCTGCAGGGCCTGGCTGCGGCCATCGGGCAGCAGCAGGCGCAGCGAGTACACGCCGGCGGCCAGGGTTTCGGTGGATAGCTCCAGCTGCTGGGCCTGGCCGCTGAGCTGCACCGGCTGGCGGCGCAGCTCCCGGCCCAGCGCGTCGGTGAGCAGCAGCGTACCGGCGCCGGCTTTGAGGGCCTGCAGGCTCACCGTCAGGCGCCCGCCGAAGGGCACCGGGTAGGCCGAAAACTGGGCCAGTGCGGCCGTGGGGCGGGTGCTGGTTACGGCCGGCAGCAGCTGCACGTCGGTCAGGTAGAGGTTATTGCCGTTGTCGTTGAGGTTGGCAAACCGTACCAGCGCGTTGCCGGTGAAGCCCGCCGGGATGTAGGGCAGCAGGTTCACCGTTTCGCGGCGCCACTGGCGCGGGCCGCTGGGTGCCCAGGCCGTGGTGGTGCTGGCCACGGTGGCCAGGGTGCTGCCACGCTTCAGGTAGCTGGTCGGCTGGAAGGTCTGGCCGCAGTCGGTGCTGATGTCCACGCGCAGGCCGTCATTGTAGCTGGCGCTGTAAGGGGCGTAGGCCACGGCGAAGCTGAGCGTAGCCAGGCGGGCGGCCGGCACGGCCGGCGTCAGCAGGTATTCCTCGGCGGTGCGGTTGGTGTACTCGTAGTCGTTCACGTAGGGCACGCGGCGCCGCACGCTGTCGGGGCCCATCACCAGGCCGCTCTGCTGCCAGGTGTAGGTGCCGCCGGCCGTGCGCACGATCTGCCAGCCGGCGGGCGGGAAGCTGCCCGTGCGGAACTCCTCTACCAGCGGCGTGGGCGCAGGGGCCACCACCGTCAGCAGGTTGGTTTCGGTGCGCGCGTCGGTGCCGTACTGGTTGGTGGCCGTCAGGCTCACGCTGTAGGTGCCGGCCTGGCCGAACTGCACCTGCGGGTTCTGCGAAGTGGCCGTGGTGCCGCCCACGAAGCTCACGCCCGCGCTGGGCGTCACGCTCCACTGCCAGCCGGTGGGCACCAGCTGCGAGCGGTCCTGCAGCTGCACCGGCGTGCCCACGCAGGCCTGCCGGTTCAGCACGCCGAGCAGGGCCAGCGGGGCTTCGCTGCAGTTGCTGAGCACGCTCGGGCGCAGCAGGGCGCGGGTGCGGCGGCCCACCAGGCCGCTGGCGCCGCGGGCCCGGATGGCAAACCACTGCTCCCCGGTGCCCACCACCGGCAGGCTGACGGTGGTACCGGTCACGGTGGTGACCGAGTCCATGTACTTGGTGCCCAGGCGCAGCACGTCGTAGCTGGTGGCGCCGGCCACGGCGTCCCAGGCCAGGGTGGTGCTGGCGCGGCACACGGCCGAGGTGCGCAGGTTGGCCGGCACACCCACGATGGTGAAGTTCGCGTCCGACTCGTCCTGCTGGCTGCCGCGGCGCACGCGCAGCCGGGCCTGGCCCGAAGGCGTGACGGCAGCCGGAATCGTCCAGTTGTACACGCGCGTGGTGGCCCCGATGTTCGTGGCAATGTTGGTCCAGGTGGTCCCGTTATCCAGGGTGTAATCCAGGCTGAAGTTGTCCGGGCCCGGGGCGGCATTCCAGCGCACCGCCTCGATTTCGCCGGGCACGAAGCCCTCCCCGCCCAGCGGGTAGGTCATTTCCACCCGCTCGTCGAGCCAGGTATAGACGAGGTAGTACGGTTGTGGCCCCTGGGGCACGGCGCGGCCGCGCACGTTCAGGGTGTAGGTGCCCGCCACGGGCATGCTTAGCGTTACCTGCTCGACGTTGTTGAGCGTGTCGCGGCCGCGCACGGCCAGGGCGCTCAGGGAGGTCACCGTCGGGCGCGAGTCGAGCACCCAGGGCTGGTAGGCGGTGCCGCCGGGGGCGGTCAGGGTCAGGTCCAGGTCGTTGACGAGGTTGGTACGCGAGCTGGCCGCGGCTTCGTAGTCGGGCCAATACAGCATCACGCGCAGCTGGCGCTGGCCGGCGGGCACCGTGATGGTGTGCGTACGCGTGACGCCCTGGCTGAGGCTGTCGAGCTTGTAGCTGCGGTCTTCGAGCACGCGTACGGCCCGCAAGGCGTCGATGCGGCCGTAGCCGAAGCGGAAGTCGGGGCCGTCGTTGCCCAGGTCTTCGGCCGTGTTCATCAGCGCGGCCTTGACGAGGGCCGCGGGGGCTTCGGTGCCGTTGTTAAGGGCCTTGTGGGCGTGCATCAGCTGGGCCACCACGCCCGATACTGCCGGGCACGACATGGACGTACCGGTCAGGGCCGCGTAGGTGTTGTTCGGCTGCGTCGACCACACGCTGGTGCCCACGGCGCACACCTCGGGCTTGATGCGGCCGTCGGTGGCCGGCCCGCGCGAGGAGGAAGAGTTCAGCGCGTCGAGGTAGCTCAGGTTGCCCACGGTCAGCACGTTCTTGCCCACCTTGTGGCCGCCGGTGATGTTGCCCCAGGTGGCGCCCGCGCCGTAGTTGCAGTTGCTGGCGCCCTCGTTGCCGGAGGAAAAGACGTGCAGCATCAGCGGCAGCTGCCGGCTCATCTGGTCCATCTGCCGGGCAAAGGAGGTGTAGCCCGCGTTGCAGCCGTTGCTGTAGGAGTTGCTGGTGATGCGGATGCTGCGCGTGTTGTAGTGCGTGGGCGCGCTGTTGATGTTGTTGGGGTAGGTGTAGTAGTAGTTGAAGGCGCCCACGGCCTGCCCGCGGTAGCGCGGGTCGAGGTTGCCAGCGCCCATGATGATGCCGGCCACGTGGTCGCCGTGGGTGCCGCCGTCGGGGCCGGAGCTGGTCTGGTCGAGGCGGCCCTGGAAGTCGATGTGCGGGCCGATGAGGCCGTCGTCGCCGTGGGCCACGCTGACGCCGGTGCCGTCGTAGTGGCGGCCGGCGCCGTAGTCGGCGGCCAGGGCGTTGGCGCGGTGGTCGGTGCGGCCGCGGTTGTTGTCGTGCACGGGGTCGGGGGCCACGTACTCCACGCTGGCCACCCAGGGCCGGGCCGCCAGGGCGGCGAGGGCGGCGCGGGGCACCGTTAGGGTAATCTGGCGCGAGAAGTCGAGGCGCTCCGTCACGGCGTAGCCGGCAGCTGTGAAGGCCGCGGCGGCTTCACCGGGCTGAATCGTGGGGTGGTAGCCCACCACCACGGCCACCCGCCCGCCGCCGCGCAGGGCGTAGGCGGGCGTGCTGCCCTGGGCCAGCAGGCCCGAGTATTTCCACGTGGCCTGCACCGGCACCACGCTGCGGATGCCGAAGCCCCGCAGGCGCGCGCGGTCGAGCGTGGTGGGCAGGGCGGCCACGTAGGCGTTCTGGGGCAGGTAATCGAGCAGCTGCACGCCCAGGGCCCGCAGGGTGCGGTGCTGTTCGGCGGTGGGCAGCTGCGCAAACTGAATGACGCGGTAGTACTTGCCCTGCCAGACCTCGGCCCCGGCCGGCTGCTCGGGGTGAGCGGCCCAGGCGACGAAATTGGCTGGCACGGTCGGCGTGCCGCTGGCCAGCAGCAGCTTGGTCGGAGCCGGCGTCTGGGCCTGCAGCGCGGGGGCGCCCAGGGCCAGCGCCGCCAGCAGCAGCGCGTTAAGGTGTTTCATGCGGGAGAAGCAGGATATGTAAGCAGGAATGATGAAGCGTTGAGTGGCAGCAAAATACCAAAAACCCTCACCGTTTCTTCATTTTTTCTCCGCCCGTTCGGGCCGTCGTCCTGGCTCGCTTGTCATTCTGCGGCGCAGCCGCCCCGCAGGCCAGCGCCTTCCGCGCGCTACCCCGCCGCTGATAACAAGGTGCCGATGGTTGTTTGGTCGGACTTCCTAACGCCGAAGCGCAGCCCCGCGGCCCGAGCAAGTGGGCGTTGGTGGCTGCGCTTCGTGGTTGGGGCGGGGCGCGGAGGGCGCCTGGCGGCGCTGTTCGCGCCCCTGCCCTCAGGATAAGGGGCTGTTTACCCGGGCCGGCCGGCTACTCGTCGAGGTACTGGTGCACGAACTTGATGGCCATCGAGCCTTCGCCCACGGCCGAGGCCACCCGGGCCATGGCTCCGGCGCGGCTGTCGCCGGCGGCGAAGATGCCGGGCACGCAGGTTTCCAGCGCGTACGGCTCGCGCTGCTTTTTCCAGCGGGTGGCAAAGCGCGGGTCGGCCACCAGGTCGCGGCCGGTGAGCACGAAGCCCTTGCCGTCGCAGAGCAGCACGTCGCACACCCACTCGGTGCTGGGCTTGGCGCCGATGAACACGAACACGGCGCGGGCGGGGCACTGCTGGGTCTGGCCGGTCTGGTTTTGGCGCAGCACCACCGTTTCCAGGTGGTCCTGGCCCTGCACTTCCTGGATTTCGGTGTAGGGCAGCAGCTCGATGTTGGGCGTGTGGCCGATCTGCTCGATGAGGTAGGCCGACATGGAGGCGGCCAGCGAGGCGCCGCGGATGACGATGTAGACCTTGCTGGCGTAGCCGGCCAGGTACATGGCGGCCTGCCCGGCCGAGTTGCCGCCGCCCACCACGTACACCGGCTGGTCGTGGCAGGAGCGGGCCTCGGTGCGGGCCGCGCCGTAGTACACGCCCGCCCCCGTGAGGTGCTGAATGCCCGGAATATCGAGCTGGCGGTAACTCACGCCGGTGGTCAGCACCACGGCCCGGCTGCGCACCTCGCTGCCGTCGGCCAAAGTCAGCACCTTGTACTCGTCCTGCACGCAGAGCTTGGTGACTTCCTGGGCGTTGAGGATTTCGGCCCCGAGGCGCACGGCCTGGGCCCAGGCCCGGTGGGCCAGCTCCGAGCCGCTCAGGCCCGTGGGGAAGCCCAGGTAGTTTTCGATGCGCGAGGACGTGCCCGCCTGCCCGCCGGGGTTTTGCCGCTCGATCAGCAGGGTCTTCAGCCCTTCGGAGGCGCCGTACACGGCCGCCGCCAGCCCCGAGGGGCCCGCGCCGACCACCACCACGTCGTACAGCTGCTGCGAGGCCTGCCGGGCCAGGCCCAGCTGGGTGGCCAGCTCGGCGCGGGTGGGCTGGGGCAGCACCGTGCCGTCCTGGGTCAGCACCACCGGCAGCTCCTGGGCCGTGAGGCCCAACGACTCCAGCAGCAGCGGCGCCTCGGGGTTGGTTTCGAAGTCGAGCCACTGAAAAGCTACCATGTAGCCAGCCAGGAAGTCCTTCAGCTCGTGCGAGAGCGGCGACCATTGAAACCCGATCAGGCGCACGCCGCGGTAGGGCGGGCGGTACTGCGCCTGCCAGGCCGCCAGCAGGTCGTGCAGGGTGGGGTAGAGCAGCTGCTGGGGCGGGTCCCAGGGCTTCATCAGGTAGTAGTCGAGGCGGGCGTCGTTGATGGCGCGGATGGCGGCCTCGGTGTCGGCGTAGGCGGTGAGCAGCACGCGCTTGGCCTCCGGAAACAGCGTACGCGCCTGCTCCAGCAGCTGCACGCCTTCCATGTCGGGCATGCGCTGGTCGGAGAGGACCAGGGCCAGCGGCTCGGCGCGGGCCTTGAGCTGGCGAATCACCTCCAACCCTTCCTGCCCCGAGCCGGCCCGCACGATGCGGTAGTCGGGTCGGAATTCCTGGCGCAGGTCGCGGTCGATGGCCGAAAGCACCTGCGGGTCGTCGTCGACCACGAGCAGGACGGGTTTTTTATCCATTGGTGAAGTAGTGAAATGGTGAGGTGGTGAACTGGTGAGCTTGATGTTTGGGAGGCGCAACCCGCGCAGATTGCGCAAGTAGAACGACACTCACTATTTCACCACCTCACCATTTCACCACTTATTCCTCCATCGGCAGCCACACGCAGAACTCGGTGCGGCCGGGCTTGGAGGTGACGTTGACGCGGCCGCCGTGGCTGAGCACGATGCGGCGGGCAATGTCGAGGCCCATGCCGGTGCCCTCGCCCACGGGCTTGGTGGTGAAGAAGGGCTCGAAGATGTGGGGCAGCACGTCGGCGGGGATGCCCGGGCCGTCGTCCTGCACGCACACCTGGGCGTATTCGCCGCTGCGGCGGGTGCTGATGGTGATGGTGCCGCCGGTTTCGGGCAGCGCATCAATGGCGTTGTCGAGCAGGTTGGTCCACACCTGGTTCAGCGCGCCGGGCTGGCCCTGGATGCTCAGTAGCCCCTGGGCGTAGTCGCGCACCACCCGGATGCGGTGCTTGCGCAGCGGGTAGCTCAGCAGGGCCAGGGTGCTGTCGAGGCCGCCGTGCAGGTCGGTGGGCACGAAGCCGCCGGCGCGGTCCATGTGGGAGTAGTCCTTCACGTTGTGCACCAGCTCGGAAATGCGCCGCGAGGCCTCCTGCACGTCGCGCACCAGCTGGTGGCTGGTGAGCTGGCCTTCCAGCCAGCGCAGGGCGGGCTGGCGGGCGGCGGCGGGCAGGGCGCTGAGCACCGGCCCGAGGCTGTCGGCATCGAGGCCGCCGCTGAGCAGGCCGGTGGCCAGCCCGTGCACGTCGTTGATGCCCTGGGCCATCAACCAGTCCTCCAGCTCCTCTTCGCAGTCGGCTTTTTCGAGGGCCGACAGCGCGGCGCCGGGCAGCATGGTGTGGCTGGCCAGCTGCAGCAGGGCCGGCAGCTGCTCGGCCGGGGTGCCGGCGGCCAGCACTTCCTGCAGCAGCAGGGGCCCGGCCCCGGTAAGGCTCGACAGCTCGGCCGACGAGCGGCTGATGGCGGCGGCGGGGTTGTTCAGCTCGTGGGCCAGGCCGGCCGAGAGCTTGCCGAGGGCCCGCAGCTTGTCGTCGCGCTCCTGGGTGCGGGCTTCTTCGCGCACCCGGTCGCTCATCAGGCCCACCAGGCGCTGCACCAGCTCGGGGCTCACGCGCTCCAGCTCCGGAAACTGGTCGCGGTGCAGGCGCAGCATCTGCGCATCGGCCACCACCACGCCCAGGGCCGCGGTCTGGCGCAGGCGGGAGTAGGGCAGCACGCCGGTTATCATCGGGGCCTCGAAGCGCAGCGTCGGCTCGCGGTGGCCGTTTTGCTCGCGCCAGAGCTGCACGGCGCCGCGCAGCAAAATCAGCAGGTGGTCGGTGGCTTCGCCGGGCCGGAATATTTCGGTGCCGGCCGGGGCATCCAGCGGTTCGCCGTGGGCGAGCAGCCACTGCAGCACCTCGGCGGGCAGGTCCTGCAGGGCGGGTACCACGGTCAGGTCGTCGGCAGTAAGCGTGGCGGTAGTCGGCATAGCAACGGGGGCTAGAGGTTCCACAACAAAGCAACCGCCCCGCGGCGGCGGGGTTCGGGGCTAAGGTAGCCCAAGCGCGTGAGGTTTCGTGCGGCGGGCCGGGGCCGGCCCGTTTCAGCCCGCCCGGGCCGGCCGGCGGGGCGCTGCTACTTTTGCCCGGGCGGCCTTTTCGTTCAGGTCGATACGCCACCTGGTTGCGCCGCCGTTGCCCCGCGTTGTCCTCTGAACCCGTTGCTATGCTTCGACCCGTCCGCTTTCTGCTGCCGCATCTGCTTACCGGTCTCTTGCTGTTGGGCTGCGGCCCCGGCCTGCTTCCTCAGGCCCGGGCCCAGGCCGCCCCTGCGGTACTCGTGCGTACCAAGAACGGCCCGGTGCAAGGCACGCGTGAGGCTAATCTTTGCGTGTTCCGCGGCATTCCGTACGCCCAGGCACCGGTGGGGGCGCTGCGCTTCCGGCCCCCGCAGCCGCTACCCCGCTGGAAAAGCTCGCGGCCGGCCGGCACCTTCGGCCCGCGTGCTACGCAGGCCGGCGGGCCCAGCGGCGTGCAGGGGCAGGAAGACTGCCTGTACCTGAACGTGTGGGCGCCGGCCTGGCCCGCCGCATGCCGCCAACCGCCGCTGCGGCCCGTGGTGGTGTGGGTGCACGGCGGAGCCTTTACCGGCGGCGCGGGCTCGGAAAACGATACCTGGACCTTCGCCGCGCAGGACAGCATCGTGGCCGTGAGTCTGAACTACCGCCTGGGCAGCCTGGGCTTTCTGCAGCTGCCCGCCCGGGACCCGCGCTACGCCCAAAGCGGCAACTGCGGCCTGCTCGACGCGGTAGCGGCCCTGCGCTGGGTGCAGCGCAACATCCGCGCCTTCGGGGGCGACCCGCGCCGCGTGACGGTGATGGGCGAGTCGGCCGGGGCCAAGCTGGTGGGCGCGCTGCTGGCCACGCCGGCCGCCGAGGGGCTGTTTCAGCGGGTGATTCTGGAAAGCGGCGCCGTGCAGGCCATCCGCGACACGGCCACGGCCGGCGCCGTGGGCCGGCAGCTGCGGCGGGCCCTGCCCCCGGCCACCGACCTACTCACTGCGCCCGCCGAAACCCTGGTGCGGGCGCAGCAGACCTTTGCCAGCGGGGCCGGCGGCCTGCAGGTGTTTGGGCCGGTGCTCGATGGGCGCACCATTGCGCAGCCGCCGCTGCGCTACCTGCGCCGCGCCCGGCCGCGGCCCGTGCTGCTGGGCACCAACCGCGAAGAAGCCGGCCTGTTTACCGGTCCCGGCTCCCTCATTGCCGAGCCCAACGAAGCGGCGCTGCAGCTGGTATTCGGCCAAAACGGCCCGCAGGTATGGCAGGCCTACCAGCGCGCCCGGCAGCAGCAGCCCGATCTTGAGGCCTGGAACCGCACCCTCACCGACTACCTCTACCGCCTCGCCACCTACCGCCTCGCCGACTCGTTGGCCGCCGCGGGCGCGCCGGTGTGGCTGTACCGCTTCGATGGGCCCGGCGGTGCCCAGCGGCCCGTGCACGCCCAGGAGCTGGCCTACGTGTGGAACGCCCCGGCCGGCAGCTCGGCCGCCGCGCCGGTGGCCGCCCCCGCCAGTGCCCCGCGCAAGGCCGCCGATGCCGCTCTGGCCGCCGCCATGCACGCCCGCTGGGCCCGCTTCATCAAAACCGGCCAGCCCGGCCCCGACTGGCCCGCCTACCGCCCCGCCACCCGGCAGGCCCTGATTTTCGGGCCGACCAGCGCACCGGTCTCGGTGGCCGATGCCTACCAGGACGCCGCCTTTCCCACGCAGGCCTACCGCCGCTGATGCCGGCGCGGCCTCTTGCTGGCGGCCGGGGCCAGCGGGCTACTACGCATTCAGCCCCGCCGGGCCGCGCTTGGGTTAAGCGGGCCCGGCGGGGCTGAGCGTCTTCGGTCGGCTGGTTACTTACCCGCTGCCGGGGCGGCCGGCGTTTCGCAGTTGTCGGGCTTCAGGTCGGCGTTCTTCTTTTTGTAGGTCGATTCGGTGACTTCGGTGAAGACCATTTTCACCGTCATCAGGCGGGTTTTCACGTCGCCCTGGATGTAGTACACCTTGCCGGCCTCCAGCGTCATGTCGAACTTGTCCTGGTCGGGCAGGTTCAGGCCGCCGGCTACCGAAGTAAACGAGGTTTCACCCGGCTTGAGCTTGGTCACGAAGTAGCGCTTGTTGCTGAGGCGGCACAGCTCGGCGCCGTTGGCGCGCACGGTGAAGTTGGTAGCAGCCTGGGCCAGCATGGGCGGGCGGTAGAATACCACGGTGGCCATGTCGGGCGTGGCGGTGGGCACGGGGCCCTGGGCATTGCAGGTGCCAGCGGCAGCAGCCATCAGCAGGCCGGTGCAGAGAAGGTAACGCATAAGCGGTTGAGAGAGGGAGAGGAGGGTTTAACCTGCTAAAGATAGAAGGCGGCAGGTGCACTACCGGCTTGCAGGTGCTTTTTCCAGCAATTTAATATTGGCATGATCCAGCGCAACCCAGGGCGCTTCAGCAGCCCGAAGGGGCCACTACTTGCCGGCGCGCGTACCCAGCAGGCTTTCCAGCCGGCTGAGCCGGGCTTCCAGCGCCGCCGTGCCAGCTGCTGCCTGCGTCTGCTGCTGCCGCAGCTGGGCCTGGCCGGCGGCCACCTCGGCCCGCAACTGCTCGATCTGCCGCTGCTGCTCCTTGAGCGCTTCCACCAGCACAGGAGTCAGTTGGGCGTAGTTCACGGCCTTGAGCCCGTCGGCACCGGTGGTTACCAGCTCCGGGTACACCTGCTCGAGTTCCTGCGCGATGAAGCCCAGCTGCTCGCCCTGCGGCCCTTTGCCGGCCTTGAAACGGTAGCGGCGGCCCTGTAGGGCTTGCACGCCGGCCAGCGCGCCGGTGAGCGGGCGCAGGTCGGTTTTCAGGCGGGCGTCGGAACTGCTGGCCACCACCCCGTTCAGGGTCAGGTTGCCGGCGACGGTCATGCCGCCTTCGGAGTAGATGGCCACTTTGCGGTCGGTGGTGCTGGTGCCGGCCCCCACGATGTTCAGGGCGTTGGCCGTCAGGTTGCCGTAGCCGATGGTGCCGGCCTCGGCCTGCTTGCCCGTCACGCCCGCCCCAAACTCCAGGGTGCTGGCCCCATCGATTTTGGCGCTGCCGGCTACGTGCAGCTTGGCCTGCGGCGAGGTCGTGCCGATGCCCACGTTACCGCTGGCGGCAATGTCGAGGGAGCTGGTGGGCGCGCCCGGCCGGATGCGGAAGGGCAGTAGGCTGCCGTTGGTCAGGTCGCGCACGAAGAAGTTAGCCTCGTTGCCCGCCACATCCCAGGTCTGGGTGCCCCAGCCGCCGGCCCCGAGCTGCTCCAGCCGTACGCCGGGCGTGTTGCCGTTGACTACGCGCAGGGTGGGGCCGCTGCCCGAGGCGCTGCCCTGCACGGTGGTGCCGCCGGCGGCGTGCAGCTCAATTTTGCGGTTCGTGGCGCTGGTGCCCGCCCCCACGATGTTCAGCGCATCGGTCGTGATGTTGCCGTAGCCGATGGTACCGGACAGGGCCTGCTTGCCGCCGATGCGGGCGCCAAATTCCAGGGTGTAGGCGCTGTCGATTTTGGCGGCGCCGGCCACGTGCAGCCGGCCCTGCGGCGAGGTCGTGCCGATGCCCACGTTGCCCGA
Source organism: Hymenobacter edaphi (assembly GCF_003258365.1). Lineage (GTDB taxonomy): Bacteria > Bacteroidota > Bacteroidia > Cytophagales > Hymenobacteraceae > Solirubrum > Solirubrum edaphi. Next base: position 29,464 of record NZ_QHKM01000010.1, read on the forward strand.
GGCGCTGATATCAAGGGAGCTGGTGGGCGCCCCGGGGCGGATGCGAAAGGGCAGGCGCGAGCCACCGGTCAGGTCGCGCACGAAGAAGTTGGCTTCGTTGGCCCCGATGTCCCAGGTCTGGGCCGTGAAACCGGCCGTATTGGTTTGCTCCATGCGGATGGCCGGCGTATCGTTGCGCAGCAGGTGCAGCAGCAGCCCGGGCGAGGCAGTGCCCACGCCCAACGTGCTGCCGCTCAGCGCGCCGGTACTGCTCAGCGCGCCGGTAATAGCAGCATTGCCGCCTACACTTAAGGCGCCGGTGGTCGTCAGGGCGCCCGTGAAGTAGCCCGCTCCGGCCACGTGCAGCGGGTAGAGCGGGTTGCTGAGGCCGATGCCCACGTTGCCGGAGTAGTTCCACGTCAGCACCGAGGAGCGGGTGCCCAGGCGGTTGATGCCCAGCACGCCGCCCGTGTAGCCGTAGAGCACCGGCCCGTCGACGTTCTGACCCAGCCAGTTCTTGGAACTACTGGCGGCCCCGTACCACCCCAGGCCGTGGTTGGTATCGGAAGAAGCCCGCAGCAGGATATCGTAGTCGTTGTAACCATAATTCTGCGTGGCTTGGGCACTGGCTCCCGTAGCGCCCAATAACCCGAAAACCAGTAGTATTCCGGCCCGCCGGCCCGTCGAGGAGAAGTGTTGCATAAACGCCAAGTCGTTGAGGGCCCGAAGTTAGTATTCGTGGGTGGCGCGGCCTAGCGTCTCGACTCTCCTCCCGCTGGCGCGCCTCAATAGCGGCCGGAGTCGGCCCCTTGTTCCCCGCCAGCTTTTGGCCGTGCTTGGCCTGGCCTACAAACGCACTTCGAAGCAGCCGAAAACCCCGTTCTTGCCAAACTTTTTAGCAGCCGGACGCATTACCTTCTTTTACCCCCGACTACGCCCGATGGCCAAGATCAAGACCGTTTATTTCTGCCAGAACTGCGGCGCCCAGAGCGCCAAGTGGATCGGCCGCTGCCCCTCCTGCGGCGAGTGGAATACCTACGTGGAAGAGGTGGTGCAGAAAGAGGAGCTGACGCCCGCCAACGCCTGGAAAGCCTCGACCTCGGTGGGCGGCAGCAGCAAGGCCGCCAAGCCCAAGCCCCTGGGCGAAATCCTCTACGAAGAGGAGTCGCGGCTGAACACCCACGACGGGGAGCTGAACCGCGTGCTCGGCGGTGGCCTCGTGCCCGGCTCCCTGGTGCTCATCGGCGGCGAGCCGGGCATCGGCAAAAGCACCCTGATGCTGCAGATTGCCATGCAGCTCAAGAACCTGCGCATTCTGTACGTGTCGGGCGAGGAAAGCGAGCAGCAGATCAAGATGCGCGCCGAGCGCATGGGCCAGCAGCACGCGGGCCTCTACATCCTCACCGAGACGAGCACCCAGAACATTTTCAAGCAGATCGACGCGCTGCAGCCCAACGTAGTGGTGGTCGACTCCATTCAGACGCTGCACTCCCAGCTGGTGGAGTCGGGGGCGGGCTCGGTCAGCCAGGTGCGCGAGTGCACCACCGAGCTGCTCAAGTACGCCAAGGAAACCGGCGTGCCGGTGCTCCTCATCGGCCACATCACCAAGGACGGCTCCATTGCCGGCCCCAAAATCCTGGAGCACATGGTCGACACGGTCTTGCAGTTCGAGGGCGACCGGCACCTCACCTACCGCATCCTGCGCACCGTCAAGAACCGCTTCGGCTCCACCTCCGAGCTGGGCATCTACGAGATGCAGGGCTCGGGGCTGCGGCAGGTGTCGAACCCCTCCGAGATTCTGCTCTCGCAACGCGACGAGCAGCTCAGCGGGGTGGCCATCGGCGCTACGCTGGAGGGCAACCGCCCGCTGCTGGTGGAAGTGCAGGCGCTGGTGACGCCCTCCACCTACGGCACGCCGCAGCGCAGCAGCACCGGCTTCGACGCCAAGCGCCTGCAGATGCTGCTGGCCGTGCTCGAAAAGCGCTCCGGCCTGCGCCTGGGCCAGCACGACGTGTTCCTCAACATTGCCGGCGGCCTGCGCCTCGAAGACCCGGCCCTCGACGCGGCCGTGTGCGCGGCCGTGGTCAGCTCGCTGAACGACATTCCCGTGCCCGGCAACGTGTGCCTGGCGGCCGAGGTGGGCCTGAGCGGGGAAATCCGGGCGGTGAGCCGCCTCGACCAGCGCCTGTCGGAGGCCGAAAAGCTCGGCTTTCAGGAAATGTACATCTCGCAGTTCAACGGCCGGGGCCTCGACCTGGGGCGCTTTGGATTAAAAGTTCACCCGGTAGGACGTCTTGATGAAGTCCTAAGCGGGCTCTTCGGCTAAGCCCAAAAAAATCAGGCATCCCCCGAAAATGTGAGGCCAAGGATTGGATTTTGTAAATCCAACCGTCTTATCTTCGGTCCAACGATTGTCTTTTCCCGCGAAACGCTTGGTCCGGCCGCCGCCCGAACCCGGCGGCAACGGGACGGCCCCGGCCGCGTATGAGAGTTGTTGTCCGCTTTGCCTCACCCAGATACCCAGCCGCCCCGATGTTTACACTTCTTCGCTTCTCGGCCCTGAGCCTGCTCGCCGCCGCGCTGTGCGCGCCGCTGGCCGGGCAAGCCCAAAGCACGGTGGTGCTCACCGGCAAGATCAACGGCAAAACGGAGGATTCCGTGGCCGTGTCGGTGCGCGAACATCCGCTCGACGCCAAGGAGCAGCTCACCTACGCCGCCGTCAACGACAAGGGCGAGTTTCGGCTGGCGCTGAAGGTGGACGGCCCCACCAAGGCCGACCTGGTGTACGGCGACGACGTGGCCGGCCTCTGGCTGGAGCCCGGCACCCAGCTCGACGTGCGCTTCAAGGGCGAGGATTTGGCCCAGACGGTGAAGTTTAAGGGCAAGGGCGCCGAAGCCAACACCTACCTGGCCGACTTCGACGAGCGGTTCGTGGAAAACGACGGCTTTCAGGTGCTGCCCGACAACATCACGTTCTACGAGGCGCCCTTCCTGCACTTTCTCGACTACCGCCGCAAGGAGGAGGAGAAGTTTCTCAAGGACGTGCAGGAGGATCAGGCCGTGTCGCCCGCCTTCCGCAACTACGTGAAGGCCGAGGTGGCCTACAGCTACGCCAACGACCGGCTCACCTTTCAGGATTTGCGCGAGCAGGTGGTATCCACCGAGAACCGGCTGAAAATGTCGGACTCGTACTACGCCTTCCTGAACGACGCGGCGCTGATCAACAACGAATCGGCGCTGCAGAACGACTCCTACCAGGAGTTTCTGATCAACTACGTGCACTACGCCGCCACCGCGGCCGGCCACAAGAAGGGCGACCCGGAGTTCTACCAGGTGTGCTACAACCTGGCCAAGGAAAAGCTGCAGGGCCCGGCCCGCGCCATCGTGCTGGGCCGCGTGCTGCAGGAGTCGTTCCGCTTCGGCCACGTGCGGCAGTCGGCGGCCATGCTCGACGACTTCCGCAGCACCGTGGACAAGGGCAACAAGTTTTACCCGGTGCTCAAGGCCGACTTCGACGCCCACAAGGATTTCGCCATTGGTTCGCCGGCCCCCGATTTCAAGCTGGTGTCGGCCGCCGGCGACACGGTGTCGCTGCAGTCGTTCCGGGGCAAGCTGGTGTACCTGAACTTCTGGCGCACCACCAGCGGCCTGTCGCTGCGCGACCTGCCCTACGCCCAGGAGCTGGCCAAGAAGTTTAACGGCCAGAACATTGCCTTCGTCAACATCGCCCTGGACGAAAACGAGCCGGCCTGGAAGCAGCTGGTGGTGAGCAAGAAGCTGGCCGGCACCCACCTGCGCGCCGTGGGCGGGCAGCGCGGCCCGCTGGCCAAGGCCTACATGCTGCAGGAAGTACCCGCCTACTTCCTCATCGCCGAAGACGGCACCTTCCTGAACACCAAGCCCAAGCGCCTGAGCAGCCGCGCCGCCGTCGACGAAATCAAGGAGTCGTTCGGCAAGGCCTCGACCTACAGCAGCACGCTGCCCATGGGCAAGTAAGTTGTCCTCGGCCCCACTTGCTGACCGGCCCTGCCTCGCGGCGGGGCCGTTTTTTTGCGGCCCCGCGCCAGCTGCCGCCCGAATAGTGGTAACTTATAGAAGTGCCAGCCCGGCACGCCGCGCTCCACCTACGGCCCCTGCTGGCGGATACCCTCACCCCTCAGCCGTATGGAAACCCTTTCCGTCACCCGCCACGCCGTGCTGGCCACGGCCCCCGTTACCGTCATGCTCCCGGTCCGGAACCTGGAGCGGGCCCGGCAGTTCTACGAGCAGGCCCTGGGCCTGCACCCCATCGGCCTGAAAGCCGACGGCAAGTTTGAGTACGCGTGCGGCAGCACCAACGTCATTGCCCTGTTGCCGAAGCCCAGCGCTACCCCCGCCGACCATACCGCCCTCAGCTTTGAGGTGCCCGACATTGCGGCCGCCATTCAGGAGCTGCAGCAGCACGGCGTGCAGTTTGAAGACTACGACCTGCCGGGGCTCAAAACCGTCAATCACATCTGCGTACTCGGCGCCGAAAAAGCGGCCTGGTTTAAAGACCCGGAGGGCAATTACCTCTGCCTCCACCAGAACGCCGGCTAAGCCGCTGGCTTTCTTCGTGCTCCGGAGCCGGGTTGGGCGCGTCTTATCCCCTGCCCGTCCTAACCTTTGCCCGCCCGTGCTGGTTTACGTCGCATTGCCGACCTTTACCCTACGATGCGCTCCACCCTGGCCGACGGGCTGAATTTTCTTTCCAAGCTCACCCCGCTGCGCGCCCTGAACGCGGCGCAGGTGACGGGCTCCTACGTGCTCAGCCGCCTCACCGGCCGCTCACGCGCCTGGGGCCTGCCGCTGGCCGTGAGCCTGGAGCCGACCACCAGCTGCAACCTGCGCTGCCCGGAGTGCCCCAGCGGGCTGCGCTCCTTCACCCGCCCCACCGGCATGCTCGACGAGGCCGTGTTTCGCCGCACCATCGACGAGCTGGCCCCGCGGCTGTGGTACCTCACCTTCTACTTCCAGGGCGAACCGTACCTGAACCCCGGCTTCCTCGACATGGTGCGCTACGCCACAAAGAAGCGCATCTACACCGCCACCAGTACCAACGGGCACTACCTGACCGAGCAGAACGCCCGCAAGACGGTGGAAAGCGGGCTGGACCGCCTTATCGTCTCGCTCGACGGCACCACCCAGGAGGTGTACCAGCAGTACCGCGTGGGTGGCCGGCTCGACAAGGTGCTGGAAGGCGTGAAGCGCGTGGTGAAGCACAAGCGGGAGCTGAACTCGCAGACCCCGCGCATCGTGTTCCAGTTTCTGGTGGTGCGCCCCAACGAGCACCAGATCGACGAAGCCAAGGCACTGGCCCGGACGCTGGGCGTGGACGACGTGTGGTTTAAAACGGCCCAGATCTACGACTACGAGCAGGGCAGCCCGCTGATTCCGACCATCGACTACTACTCGCGCTACCAAAACAACGCGGACGGCTCGTGGAGCATCAAGAACCGGCTGCTCAACCACTGCTGGAAGATGTGGCACTCCTGCGTCATCACCTGGGACGGGCTGGTGGTGCCCTGCTGCTTCGACAAGGACGCCGAGTACCGCCTCGGCGACGTGCAGCAGACCTCGTTCCGCCAGCTCTGGCACGGGCCCAAGTACCAGGGCTTCCGCCGCGCCCTGCTGAAAGGCCGCGACCAGGTGGAAATGTGCCGCAACTGCACCGCCGGCACCCGGGTGTGGGGCTAAAACCGCGGCGGCGGCCCGGCGCGTATCTTGCACGCCCGATTGCCGCTCCATGTCCTCCACTGCCATTCCCGTGCCGCCCCCGCTGCTGCACACCGCTTACCGCGCCGACCTCGACCTGCTGGTGAGCCGCTGGGGCTACCAGCCCGACCCGGCTTTGCTGCCGCCCGCCTACGAAGAGCTGACCGCCCAGGCCCTGGCCTGCGGCTGCCGCTTCTGGCTGCAGGACATCCGCCGCCGCACCCTCAACGACCCGGCCATTACCCGCTGGCTGCTCACGGAGTACTTTCCGCAGATAAGCCAGCGCCTGGGCGGCCGTCTGACCGTGGCCTACCTCACCGGTCCCGCCCTGCTCGAAGCCCTGCTGAACGGCCCCGGCTACCTGCCGCCCAGCGCCTACGAGCAGCAGCCCTTTGTGGTGGCCTTTTTCGGCGACGAAGGCGAGGCCATTCGCTGGCTGCAGACGGAGCAGCGCCGCCCCTGACCGCTCCGGCTTCTCGATAATAAGCTGCCGGTGGAGCTAACAAAACCCGGCGAAGTACGGTAGTGCTGGTATTGCCGTTACTGCCGCTCTTACTCCTCGTTTCGCATGCCCGTTTTGCCCGCCGGCCGTAGGCTGCGCCAAGCCTCGTCCCTGAAGCCGCCCGTGGCCGTCATCGGCGCGGGCATAGCCGGCATTGCCACGGCCGTGCGCCTGGTCGCCCAGGGCCACGCCGTCACGGTGTTCGAGGGCCGCAGCTCGTTCGGGGGGAAGATGCACCAGTTTGAGCTGCCCGGCGGCTACCGCTTCGACGCGGGCCCCTCGCTGTTTACCCTGCCCGGCCTCGTGGATGAGCTGTTTCGGCTGGCCCAGCGCGAGCCGCAGGACTACTTCCGCTACGAGCGGCTCGACCCCATCACCCAGTACTTTTTCGCCGACGGCACCCGCCTCACCGCCTGGGCCGACGAGACGAAATTCGCCGCCGAAGTCGAGCAGAAGCTCGGCGTGCCCGCGGCCGAGGTGCGCAGCTTTCTGCACCGCTCGAAGCGCGCCTACGAGGCCACCGCGCCCACCTTCCTGCACAAGTCCTTGCACCGCGCCCAAAGCTACCTGAGCCGCGACACCCTGCGCGCCGTGGCCGAAATGCCCCGCCTGGGCCTGCTCAGCACCATGCACGCCCGCCACCAGCAGGCCTTTCCGCAGGATGCGCGCCTGGTACAGCTCTTCGACCGCTTTGCCACCTACAACGGCTCCGACCCCTACCAGGCCCCGGCTACGCTCTCGCTGATTCCGCACCTGGAGCACGGCCTGGGCGCTTACTACCCCGAGGGCGGCATCCACCGCATTGCCAGCTCGTTGGTGCAGCTGGCCGAGGAGCTGGGCGTCGAATTCCGGTACAACGAGCCGGTGGAGGAAATCCTCACTGCCGGGGCACGCGTAACGGGCGTACGCACCCCGCAGGAGGTGTACGACTTCAGCCTGGTGGTCAGCAACATGGACGTGGTGCCCACCTACCGCCGCCTGCTGCCTCACGAGCCCGCACCCGAGCGCACCCTGGCCCAGCCCCGCTCCTCGTCGGCGCTGATTTTCTACTGGGGCGTCGCCCGGGAGTTTCCGGAGCTGGGCGTGCACAACATCTTTTTCTCCGCGGACTACCGCCGCGAGTTCGAGGCCATTTTCCGCCAGCAGACCGTGGCCGACGACGTGACCGTGTACGTGAACATCACCAGCAAGAAAACCGCCGCCGACGCCCCGCCCGGCCACGAAAACTGGTTTGTGATGGTGAACGTGCCCCACGACCAGGGCCAGGACTGGCCCGCGCTGCTGCTCCAGACGCGCGCCGCCGTGCTGCGCCGCCTGAACCAAGCCCTGGGCCTCGACGTTGCCCCGTTGATCCGGGCCGAGCGCACCTGGACGCCGCCGGGCATTGCCGTCGACACCTCCTCCTTCGGCGGGGCGCTCTACGGCAGCTCCTCCAACACCATGCTGGCGGCCTTTCTGCGCCACCCGAATTTTTCCAGCCGGCTCGATGGCCTGTACTTTTGCGGCGGGTCGGTGCATCCCGGCGGGGGTATCCCGCTCTGCCTGCTCTCGGCCCGCATCGTTGCTGACTTAATCAATTAAAAATGAGAAAGTAAAAATTAAAAATTGCTCCATTCGACCGGTTCCGGCAACGCCACCAGGCCAAGTCGCTCCATCCGAGCAGCTCATTTTTAATTTTTAATTCTCAATTTTTAATTCCTTTTCTCCTATGCCCCAACCTGACCAATTGACTTCGCCGGTGGCGACTCCGGCGACGCCGGGGCCCGCACCGCGCCGCCTGCTGGCGGCGCAGCTGGTGCTGCTGCTCTTTTACGCCACCGGTTTCGTGGGCCTCGGCCTCTCCCACGACCCGGGCTTTTACCTGCAGTTCATGCCCCTCACGCTGCTGCTCACCGCGGCCCTGCTGCTGGCCTTCGACCGCCACAGCCCGGCCCCGATGTTCGGCTGGTTTGGCCTCACGGTGATGCTGGTGGGCTTCGGGGTGGAAGTAGCCGGGGTGCAGACCAGCGCCATCTTCGGCAACTACAGCTACGGTACCACCATGGGCCCGCGCCTGCTCGAGGTGCCCATCATCATCGGCCTGAACTGGCTGATTCTGACCTACCTGGCCGGCGGCCTGGCCCAGCGCCTGCCCCTGCCCGGCTTTGGGCGGGCGCTGCTGGCGGCCCTGCTCATGGTGGGCATGGACGTGTGCATCGAGCCCGTGGCCGTGCACTTCGGCTGGTGGAAATGGTTTGCCGACGTGATTCCGCTGCAGAACTTCAAGGCTTGGTTTGCCCTCTCGCTGATCCTGCAGGTGTACCTGAACCGCAGCCACGTGCAGCCCGGCCGCAACCCGCTCGTGCCCTTCGTGTATTTGCTCCAACTGCTGTTCTTTTTTGGTTTGGGCTGGTTAATCGGCTAATTTTCGCAGACTGCCGCCCCACTCCATCCCGCTCCACCGCATGAGTCGAACCCTACGTGACACGCTTCTGGACCAAGCCCGCGACCTGTTTCAGCGCGCCGGCATCGAAACCCAGTCGCCCGAGCAGCTGATTGCCGCCCTCGACATTGCCCCCGCCACCTTCCGCGAGATGTTTCGCGACAAAGCCGACCTCGTGATGCAGGTCACGCTGCACGACATCGAGCGGCAGAAGCAGGAGCACGCCGACCTGTTTGCCCGCGTGCCCGACCCCGTCGGGCGCCTGCTGAGCTTGCTTGAAATGGGCATCCGCGACCTGCAGAAGGTGACGGCGCCCACGTACTTCGCCGACTTGATCCAGCATTACCCGGAAGCCTGGGAAGTGGGGCAGCAGCACCTGATGAGCTACTCCTACCCCCAGCTCCACGGCCTGCTCAACGACGGGGTGGTGCAAAAGCTGCTGCGCGGCGACATCAACATCGGGCTGGTCAGCAAAATCATCATCGAGCAGCTCAACATGATGCTCAACGAGCACATTTTCCCCTCCAGCCGCTACAACATCGCCGAGGTGTTCCGTAGCGTGTACCTCTACTACTTCCGCGGCCTCTGCACCGACGAGGGCATGCAGGCCGCGTCTGCCTACTTCGCGCGGATGTAGCCGGCCCGCTACCCCGGTAACGGGAAGCGCACCACATTATCATGTTATTGATAATGCATTGGACATAAAGGAGCTTTGCTGCTCAGCAAACCCCGCCTCTATGCCCAAACACCTACTCTCCCTGTTACTGGTCCTGACCTGCCTGCTCGCCGCTCCCGCCTGGGCCCAAAAGAAGCCCCTGTCGGCCAAGGCGCGCAAGGCCCGGATTGCGGCCGCCGCCACGGCCCGCACCAAGGCCGAGGCCGCCCGCCGCGCCGAAGCGACCCGCTTGGCCGCCAACGTAGCCGCTTCGGAAGGCTCCGATGCGCAGGAGTTGCTGCGCATCGACGAGGCGCTGACCGACGCCATCCTGCGCAGCGACGCCGAAACCATCACGCACCTGCTGGCCGACGAGTACATTGCCGTCAACTCCAAAGGCCTGGTGACCAGCAAAAAGGACTGGCTGGCCGCCATTGCCAACGACGAAGGCCACTGCGACATCAACAAGGGCTTCGAGTTTGTGGTGCGGGTGTACGGCAACACCGGCTTCGTCATCCACAACACCAGCTTCCGCGGGCAGCTCGACGGCGCCGCCACCACCGGCGAATACCGCATCACGCGCTACTTCATCCGGCGCAACGGCAAGTGGCTGGTGGCCGCCGGCAACACTACCTACGTGGTGCCCGCACGCCTTACGGCCCTGGCCGCGGCCGGCAAAAAGGCCAAGAAGGAGCGTAAAAAACTAAAAAACACCTACGCCTCCGAGCCCGCAAAAAGATAGAACGGCTGAATGGTTAAATGGCTGGTCGTTCTGAGCTACAAGCGTCAGAACGACCAGCCATTTAACCATTCAGCCGTTCAGCAATTTAACTGATCGACACGCGCACTTTCTTGGTGTACTCGCGCAGGGCGCTGGTGAAGTCGGCGCCGTGGTCCTTCATGTGGTTCAGAATCCAGATGGCGGCGAAAACGTGCGTGAGCTGCTCCCCGTCGTCGGCGCCTTCCACCTCAAAGGAGGGCTTACGCTCGTCGAGCAGCGCTTCCTCGGCTTCGAGCAGGTCTTGCAGGCTCTGGTTTTCCACCAGGCGCTTGATGGCCGGAATTTTCATGGCTGCTGGGCTTAGCGAATCTTGTCGATGAGGGAGGCAACGGCTTCTTCCTTGCTGGCGGCCACGCTGTCGACAAACTCCCCGTTCTTGAACACGGCGAAGAAGGGCAGATTGGTCACGTTGGCGGCTTTGCGGGCCTCCGGGCTCACCTCGGCGTTGACGTCGAGGAAGGCCACATCGGCGTTGCCCTCCGCGTCGGAGAGGCGCTTGAACTTGGGCGAAAACAGGCGGCAGTTGCCGCACCAGTCGGCGTAGTATTTCACCACGACTTTGTCGTGCTGCTGCAGAAGCTGCTGGAAATCAGCGTCAGTGGCTTTGGTAACGGCCATTAGTGAGAAAGGTAAGGTTGAACCCAACGGAGCAGATAAGAATCATTCTTATCTGGCTGCAAACCTAAAGCGTTTTGGGCAGAAAAAAGTTTGGCCGCCGGAATTCCGGCGGCCAATCCCATACGCAGGGGGCAGGGCGGGGTTAGGAGCGCGGCGGAAACACGCCCTGCAGGGCAATGTAGTAGGCCAGCGCCAAGTAAGGCTGCTCGTTGTTGTGGGGCAAACCCGCCCCGAGGCTGCCCGAGGCCGTGGCGCCGGTGCTGGTGGGCGCATACTGCGGCAGGCCCGAGGCGTTGCTGGCCAGAAAGGCGTTGGCCGGCGAGCCGACAGTGCCCAGGGCGGTGCTGTAGGTCAGCTCCACCGAGTGCGAGTGCGCCGGCATTTCCGAGGCCAGCAGCTCAACGGTGGCCGAACCGCTGGCTTCGCCCAGGTCCCGGTTGCTGAGCCCCGGCCCCTGGCCCGCGCCGATGGGGACGCGGCCGTTCAGATCGGGCAGGGCGAAAGTGCTGCGGCCGTCGCCGCCGTAAAAGGTGCCCAGCAGCGAAAACAGCGCCGTGTTCTGGCTGATGGGCAGCAGCTGCCCGTCGCAGCGGGCGTAGCCGCGGGGCGCAAAGTTGAAGCCGGCCAGGATGATTTCGCCCACGAACGGGTCACCACTGGTCAGGGTGCCGGCCGTGGCCGGGGTGGCGCGGCCAAGCAGGGCCTGCAGCGGCCCGGCCAGGAAGCTGCCGGCCACCACGCCGGCGAGGCGCTTGAGCAGGCTGCGGCGGGTAGGCTGCGCGCTGCTAAGAGGAGCGGTAGACTGCGGCATGGCTAGGTCGGGGAGGGAAAAACGCCACCGGTAATGGCAATGACAAAGTTGATGCAGGCAAAGGGCTGCAGGTTCAGGTGCGGCTGGCTGCCCCCGACCGCAGTACTCGTGTTGACGACGGTACCGCCCGCCCCCGTAGTGGCCATGACCGCGTCGAAGTTGCCGCCGTACTGCGGGGCACCGCCGCCGCTATCGGCCAGGTAGTGATGCACCGGGGTGGCGCCCGCCACCCCCGACAGCTCGGTGGTGCCGCGGTCGGCGCTGGCTTTGAGGCCGTGGAAGTGCGGCGGCATCTGCGCCTGGGTTATGGTGCTGGCTTCCGCGCCCCCCTGCTGGCCCAGGAGGTAGGCGCTATTGTCGTAGTGCAGCGGGATGCGGCCGCGCAGATCGGGCAGGGCGAAGGTGGTCTGGCCATTGCCACCGAACCGGGTGCCCAGCAGCGAAAACAGGGCCTGGTTCTGGTTGATGGGCAGCTGCTGCCCGTTGCAGAGCGCAAAGCCCTGGGGCGCGAAATTGAAGGCCACCATCATAATCTCCCCCAGGAAAATCTGGTTTGCGCCGTTGGTGGAGAAAACGTCGGCGGTGGGGGCGGCGCTGGCCCGGTTGCGGCCCAGCAGCAGGCCGCCGGTGAGCAGGGCGCCCAGGCCCTTCAGCCAGCCACGCCGGGTTGGGTCTGTGGATTCAGGAGTAGAAGACATGCGAGGAGCCGAAGGCGCTATTGGGTGGGAAAAACCCCGTACAGCGAGATGATGTAATGCACGGCCAGGTAAGGCTGCATGTTTGTGTGGGGCTGGCTGCCCCCCACCACGCCCATTACCTGGGCAGGCTGCTTCTGCAGGTTGGCCGTGGCCTGGGTGTACTGGGCCGAGCCGTTGCCGCCGTCGGCGGGCATGGTGCCCTGGGGCGAGGCGCTGTTGCCCGGCGTCGTGCTCACGCTCAGCTGGTGGCTGTGGTTGGGAATCTGCTGGGTGGTCAGCGTCACCTCTTCGGCACCGCCCTGTTCGCCAACGCTGCGGGAAGTGAGACCGGGGCCGGCGCCGGAGTGCATCGGGGCCCGGCCGCGCAGGTCGGGCAGGGCGAAGGTATCCTGCCCGTCGCCGCCGTAGGTGGTGCCGATCAGGGCGTACAGGGCGTCGTTTTCGCTGATGGGCAGCAGGCTGCCGTCGCAAAAGGCCCAGCCGGCCGGCGCGAAGTTGCCCGCGAAAATGGCAATTTCCCCGATGTAAGGAGAGCTGCCGTTGACGCTGTACGGCATGCGGCGCGGGGCAAAGGCGGGCGCCGGGGCGGCGGCCGGGGCCGGGCGCAGCAGGCCCTGCAGACGCTGCAGCCAGGAGCGACGCGTCGTCAATGAAGATGCTTGTGCCATGAAAAAACGGAATCTGGGGTGAGAAAAGCGGCGCGCTAGGACTCGCGGCGCCAGGCTCCGTTCGTGTAGATGAAGCGGGCCGCATAGCCCGGCAGGATGTTGCCCGTGCCGCTGCCCGACACCACCGGCAGGTACTGTAAGTCGTTGTTGACGATGACCAGCCGCTGCCCTTCCGTACCCGGGCTCAGCGTAACGGAGCCGATGGTGGTGGAGCTGTTATTGGTGTACACGAGGTTGGTGGCCGCCGGGCTCACCGTCACCGCCGTCGTGGGCGCGGCCCCGACGGACGAGCTTTCGGCGGTGTAGTTGCCGGCGCCCACGCTGGCCCACCCCGTGGCGGTGTACTGGTACAGGCCGGGCGTGTTGTCGGTCTGCACGATGAGCATGCCCACGGTGGGGACACCCATGGCGTTACGCTGGGTCAGCGTCAGGCGCGGCGGCAACAGGCCCTTGGTGGTGCTGGTCACGTCCAAGGCCGCTTTGGGGTCGACGCTGGTGGCGCCCACTACCAGGGTGCCCGCTACGCTGCCGTTGCCGGTCACCGTGCTGTTGCCGGTGGTGCTGCTGTTGCCCGTCACCGTGTTGTTGCCGGTCACGGTGACGTTGCCCGCGTCGGTGATGCTGATGCCGCCGGTGCCGTTGTTGGAGAGCGAGTTGCCGGCCAGCTTCACGGCCGTGGTGGCCGTGCCGTTGCCCAGGTTGTCGCCGGCGCCGGCCTTATCGGGCAGCCACAGCCAGTTGGCCGTGGCGGTGGCGCTGGCGTTGTAGTAGAAACCGGCCGTGCCGTCGGTCTGGTACACCAGCAGGCCCTGGGCCGGGCTGCTGATAGCGGTGCGCTGGGCGCTGGTCATGCGCGGCACCAGCATGCCCTTGGTGGTCGAGGCCACTTCCAGCATAGCCGTGGAAGCCGGGGCGGCAGTACCGACACCTACGCTTTGGGCAAAAGCGCTGGTTGAAGCCAGCAGAACGCCGGCCAAAAGCAAGTAAGGTTTGTACATAGCAGGCTGTTGAGGTGAGACCCGAAAGATAGGATTATTTCAACGCATCAACACTTTTTAACCCGAAAGCACCAAGAAGTTAAGTCCTAAAATCCTGCTTGTCTTCGTCTCCCCATTTCGCGTATGTAGCCGCACCGACTAGGCGCCGGCACCTCCGGCGTACTTCTCTGGTCTTCCGACTATGCGCAACCTCGTTTTCTTCGGCGACTCCCTCACGGCCGGCCACGGCCTGCCCGCCCCGCAGGCGTTTCCGGCCCTCATTCAGCAGAAAATCGACGGGCTGGGGCTGGCCTGGCAGTGCGTCAACGCGGGCGTGAGCGGCGAAACCACCGCCGGCGGCCTGCAGCGCCTGCCCTCGGTGCTCAGCCGCCGCCGACCCGACGTATTCGTGCTGGAGCTGGGCGCCAACGACGGGCTGCGCGGCATTCCGGTGCGCGAAACCACCCAGAACCTGCAGCGCATCATCGACGAGGTGCGGCGCCAGTATCCGGAATGCCGCATCGTGCTGGTGGGCATGGAGTTTCCTTTCGACCTCGGCCCCTTCGGCCAGCACCAGCTGGCCCGCTATGCCCAGGAATTCAAGGCCCAGTTTCGCGCGCTGGCCGAAAAGAACGGCCTCGATTTCGTGCCCTTTCTACTGCAGGGCGTGCTCGGCCGCCCCGAGCTGAACCTGCCCGACCGCGCCCACCCCAATGCCGCTGGCTACCGCCTCGTGGCGGAAAACGTGTGGGCCGTGCTGGAGGCCGTGCTACGCACGGTGTGAGGGGGTGAACTAGTGAGGTGGTGAACTGGTGAGTTTGACGGTCAAGTGGACCTGATAATGTGCAAACGGCCCGGGCAACGGATGTTGCCCGGGCCGTCCGGTTTGGGGAGTGGTCAACGGGTGAAGCAGGAGCCATGTGAACGTCACTCACCACCTCACCATTTCACCATCTCACCGCTTACGCCTTGTACATCAGCTCGTAGTACTCCGTGGCCATGCGGCCCGACTCGAACTGCGGCTCCACTTCGCGCATGGTGTTTTGCACGATCTTCCAGTACTCGGCGGGCTTGCCGTAGTACAGGGGCAGGATTTCGTGCTCCAGTACGTCGAGGGTGCCGGCGGCTTCGATGCGGTCCTTCTCGGCGTCGGGCAGGTCGAGGTCGGCCAGGGGAATGAGGAAGCCGTTTTCGCCGTGGCGCACAAACTCCGGAATCCAGCCGTCGGGGATGCTCAGGCTCAGGCTGCCGTTCATGGCGGCCGTCATGCCCGAGGTGCCGGAGGCTTCGCGCGGGAAGCGCGGGGTGTTCAGCCAGATGTCGGAGCCTTTCTTGAGCAGGGCCGAGAGGCCCAGCTCGTAGCCGACGAGCACGGCGCAGTTTTTCAGGTGTTTGCTGCGGCTGATCAGCTCGTTGAACAGGCCGATGGCGCCGAAGTCCTTGGGGTAAGGCTTGCCGGCCCAGATGACCTGCACCGGACGGTCGGCGTTGTTCACCAGCGCCTCGAACCGCTCGAAGTCGTTCAGCACCAGGTTGGCGCGCTTGTAGGCGGCGAAGCGGCGGGCCCACACCACCGTCAGCACGTCCGGGTCGAACAGCTTGCCGGTCTGGTCGGCCACTACCTTGAACAGCTGCTCCTTCAGCTCCCGCTTGCGGGCCTTCAGGTTCTTGACGGCCGTGCTGGCGGCCGAGTTCAGGGCCTTGTGCAGGGGCGCGTCGCGCCAGTAGGTGCCGTTCTGCGAGTTGGTGATGTGCACGATGGGGCAGATGCCGTGGTAGTGGCCCCACATGTCGCGGGCCACCCGGCCGTGCACTTCCGACACGCCGTTGGCAATGCGCGCCATGCGCAGGGCGGTGAGCGTGTAGTTCAGCCGCTCGTGCTCCACCAGGCCCAGCTCGCGCACTTCGTGGCCCGAGAGGCCCGAGAAGAAGGTCATGTCTTCGAGCAGCTTCATGGGGTGCTCCTCGTTGCCGGCCAGCTCGGGCGTGTGGGTAGTGAATACCAGGCGCTTCTGCACCTCGCTCAGCTGCCGGCCGTGCTTTTCGTGCAGGTAGAAAGCCAGCGGCAGGCCGTGGCCCTCGTTGAGGTGATACACCTCCGGGGTGCGGTTGATCAGGTCGAGCAGCTTGCCGCCGCCCACGCCCAGCAGGATGCTCTGGGCCACCCGCGCCGCCGTGTCGGCGTCGTAGAGGTGGTGGGAGATGGTGCGCGAGAGGTAGTCGTTTTCCGGAATGTCGGTGGTCAGGAAAAACATCGGGCAGGTGCCGAACACCTCCGGGGCCAGGTAGAAGGCCTTCACCTTCACCGGAGCCGAGTGAATGGTGATGTCGAAGACGAAGCCGGTGTCCTGCAGAAAGCTGTAGTGCTTCTCGGTGAAGTCGGCGCGCATGGTCTGGTCGGGCTGCCGGCCCTGGTCGTAGTAGCCGTAGCTCCACAGGATGCCGATGCCGATCAGGTTCTGCTTCAGCTCGTAGGCTGAGCGCATGTGCGAGCCGGCGAGGAAGCCCAGGCCGCCGGAGTAGGTTTTGAGGGCTTGGTCGATGGCAAACTCCATGGAGAAGTAAGCCGCCGACTTGCTGAACTCGGGAGCGGGGGTGTAGGAAGAGTAGGTAAAAGCCATGAGGGGAGAAGGGGTGAAACGGCAGCGGCCGGCGGTAGCCGGCCAACGCATCGACAAACCTAAAAAAATGACGCAACAAAAACGTCTTTGCCCCCGGCCACCGTCGTGGCGCAGAGGCCCGCTAAGCTACGCAGGGCGGCGCAAATAGGCTTTGCGGGCGGAGCTGGATATATTTTAGATAATATTTCAAACGACTAGGATTATTTTTAACAATATGATAATTTAAGGGCCGCTAATTCAGGTATTTATGCCGATTAGCTTTGTCTCCCTCCTTTCTCTCCAACCAAACCCCCTATGAAAATTTCCACTCGCCTGTGGGCCGTACCGCTGTTGGCGCTGGCCCTGGGCTGCGCCAAAACCGACAGCCTCGCCCCGCAGGGCACGTTGGCGCCCGTAGCCGCCGGTGCGCAGAACGCCTCGAACGCAGGCTTCCCCGAGGGCTTCGAGTCGGGCACCAAGACGGCCTACACCGCGGGCTCGGTCACGCTGGGCTCGGGCTCCTGGACGCTCGACGAGGCGCTGCTGGGCAACACCACCGCCGACCCCAAAACGGGCAGCCAGTCGGCGCGGGTGCGCAACGCCGGCCGGCTCACGATGAATTTCAACGTGACGGGCGGGGCCAGCACCGTCACCATCGGCCACGCCAAGTACGGCACCGACGCCAGCTCCACCTGGGAGCTGTGGAAATCGACCGACAACGGCAGCACCTACGCCAAGGTGGGCAGCACCATCACCAGCAGCAGCACCACGCTGCAGACGGCCTCCTTCACGGTGAACCAGAGCGGGGCGGTGCGCTTCCAGATCCGCAAAACCGACGGCACGACCAACCGCGTCAACTTCGACAACGTTGACATTCAGACCTACGGCACCACTCCGCCGCCAACCGGCACGGGCAAGAAATTCCTCATCGACGGGGCCCACGGCGAGCTGGCCGGCAACGCCGACTGGGTGCTGGACGTGGACAGCGGCATTCCGGTGCGCTACCCCACGCCGGGCGCCTCGGGCATCACCGCCACCACGGCCGAAACCTACTGGACGGGCGCCATTTCGGCCTGGGGCGTGGCGCTGGTGAAGCTGGGCCACTCGGTGGAGCAGCTGCCGAGCGGCACCTTCACCTACGGCACCACCGCCGCCCAGGACCTGCAGAACTACGACGTGCTCATCATCAACGAACCGAACGTGCGCTTCACCACGGCCGAAAAAACGGCGCTGCTGCAGTTCGTGCAGAACGGCGGCGGCCTGTTCATGATTTCCGACCACGACATCTCGGACCGCAACAACGACGGCTGGGACTCGCCCGACATCTGGAACGACTTGATGAGCGGCAACCCCTTCGGCATCACCGTGAACCTGGACAACATCGTGGAAAACAGCACCAACGAGCTGGTGTCGTCGACCAACCAGATCCTGAACGGGCCGCAGGGCGCCGTGTCGCAGCTCTCCTTCCACAACGGGGCCACGGCCACGCTCAGCCCGACGGCCAACGCGGCGGTGAAGGGCCTGATCTGGCGCAACTCGGCCGGGCAGGGCAACTCGCTGGCCATGTGCGCCAGCAGCACCTACGGCGCGGGCCGCATCGTGTTTATCGGCGACTCCTCGCCCGCCGACGACGGCACCGGCTCGCCCGGCAACACCGTGTACGACGGCTGGAACGAGAACGTGAGCCACGCCCGCCTGCACCTGAACGCCTCGCTCTGGCTGGCCAAGGTGACAAACTAAGAGTGGGGCAGCAGAACGTCATGTCGAGCGAAGTCGAGACATCTCGCCCGATAGTAATTCCTTCGTTGAGCAGATTTTACGATCCGGCGTCAGCACGCGAGATGTCTCGACTTCGCTCGACATGACGTTCGATTAAACAACAAAGCGCCGCCGCTTCACCCGAAGCGGCGGCGCTTTGTTTGGGGCCGGGGCTCGGGGCGGAATAAAGCACGGCTTTGCCGCCCGCGCCGGATGTTTCTACCTTGCGGCCGCGCCGCCCCGGCGCCGATTTCTTGCGCTGTTTTTTTATGACCCGACTGCCCCGCATTCCCGCCTGGCTGCCCCTGCTGCTGTTGCCGCTCGGCGCCACTTCTTCTGCCCTTGCGGCCGCTGAGCCGGCCGCCGCGCCGGCCCCGGCCGCCAAAAGCGGCATCACCCGCATCGACCCCACGTTCTGGTGGGTGGGCATGAAAAACCCAGCCCTGCAGCTGCTGGTGTACGGCCCCGGCATCGGGCAGAGCACCGCCAGCATCGAGGGCGCGTACCCCGGCGTGACCGTGACCGGGCAGCAGAAGCTGGAAAACCCCAATTACCTGCTGGTCGATCTGCGCATCGAGCCCACGGCCAGGGTAGGCCGGCTACCGCTTGTCTTCCGCGGCGGCCCCAAGCAGCTGAAGTACCAGTACGAGCTGCGCGCCCGCACCACGCCCGGCGACAACAGCAAGGTGCAGGGCATCAACTCGGCCGACTTCATCTACTTCCTGATGCCGGACCGCTTCGCCAACGGCAACCCCAAGAACGACGTGGTGAAGGGCACCCGCGCCCCGCGCGTGGCCCGCGACTCGATGTACGCCCGCCACGGCGGGGATTTGCAGGGCATCGAGCAGCACTTCGACTACCTCAAGGAGCTGGGCGCCACGGCCATCTGGTGCACGCCGGTGACGGAAAACGACATGCCCAAGGCCAGCTACCACGGCTACGCCCTCACCGACTACTACGCCGTGGATGCGCGCTACGGCTCGAACGAGGACTACGTGCGCTTTGTGCAGCGCGCCCACCAGCAGGGCCTCAAGGTGATTCACGACGTGGTGCTCAACCACATGGGCTCCTACAACTACCTGTACCGCGACCAGCCGGCCAAGAACTGGTTTCACCAGTGGCCGCAGTTTACGCGCTCCAACTTCCGCGACGCGGCCTTCAACGACCCCTACGCCTCGCAGTACGACAGGCGGCAGTTCGGCGAGGGGTGGTTTGACACCACCATGCCCGACCCGGACCAGGCCAACCCGCAGGTGGCCACGTATCTGATTCAGAACTTCCTGTGGTGGGTGGAGTACACCGGCCTCGACGGCTACCGCATCGACACCTACTCGTACTCCGACCGGGGCTTTTTGATGAAGTGGGGCGAGGCCATTCTGGCGGAGTACCCGCGGCTGGGCATGTTCGGCGAGACGTGGGTGCAGGGCACGGCCCAGCAGGCGTATTTTGCCCGCAACATCATGCCCGCGGTGGACGGCTTCAAGAGCAACCTGCCCGGCGTGACCGACTTTCAGCTGCAGTACGCCATCAACGACGCGCTGACCAAGGACGCGGGCTGGACCGAGGGCATCAGCCGCCTCTACTACACCCTGCAGGCCGACTGGCTGTACGAAGACCCGCTGCGCAACGTGGTTTTCCTCGACAACCACGACGTGAGCCGCTTTTTATCGGTGGTTGGCGAAGATTATCAGAAGTACCAGATGGGCATTGCCTGGCTGCTCACCACCCGCGGCATTCCGCAGCTGTACTACGGCACCGAGATTCTGATGAAGAACTTCTCGAACCCCGACGGCAAGGTGCGCGAGGACTTCCCCGGCGGCTTTCCCGGCGACCGGCAGAACGCCTTCACCAAAGCCGGCCGCACCGTGCAGCAGAACGCGGCCTTCGACTACGTGAGCCGGCTGGCCCAGTACCGCAAGGCCCACCCGGTGCTGCAAACGGGCAAGCTGATGCAGTTTATTCCCCAAGACGGCGTCTACACTTACTTCCGCTACGACGAGCAGGGCAACACCGTGCTGGTGATGATGAACGCCGCCAAGGAAGCCCGGAAGGTCGACGGCACGCGCTTCGCGGAGCGCACGAACGGGTACGCCTCCGGCGTAAACGTGGTGACGGGGGCCGCCGTGGCGGACCTGCGGAGCTTCGATATCCCGGCCCAGACGGCCTGGGTGCTGGAGCTGAAGCGGTAACTGCTTTTGCAGACGATTTTTAGCCGGCGAAGGGCGCGGCGGGTTTCCGCCGAAGCTGCCGAGTGCGTATACTTCCAGAACGACTCCGCGCCCGCCGCGGCCTAAAAAACACCAGAACGACCGACCCATGACCGACCTAACCAACCAAGTTGCCATTGTCACCGGCGCGTCCCGCGGCATCGGGCGCGCCATTGCCACCTTGCTGGCCCTGCAGGGCGCGCAGGTGGTGTGCGTGGCCCGCTCCGAGGACGAGCTGCTGGAGGTGGCCCAGAAAACCAACGGCCTGCCCATCGTGGCCGACGTGTGCGACGAGCAGGATGCGCGCCTGATCGTGAGCGAGACGCTGAGCCGCTTCGGCCGCCTCGACATCGTGGTGTGCAACGCCGGCGTGGGCTCGTTCAACCTGCTCGAAAACTTCAGCGCCGAGGAGTGGGACCGGATGTTCGACGTAAACGTGAAGGGCACCTTCCTGCTCTGCAAAGCCGCCCTGCCCCACCTCAAGGAGCAGCAGCGGGGACACATCATCGGCATTGCCTCCGACGTGAGCAAGCGCACCTTCGCCCACGGCACGGCCTACGGGGCCAGCAAGTACGCCCAGCACGCCGTGCTCGACGCCTTGCGCAAGGAGGCCCGCCCGCACGGCATCAAGGTGAGCGTGATTTACCCGGGCCTGGTGGATACCTACTTCAACGAATCCCGGCCCGGCGCGCCCGACAAGCAGCACACCCACCTGCAGCCGCTCGACGTGGCCCAGGCCGTGCGCTACGTGCTGGAGGCCCCGGCCCACGTGGTCGTCGACGAGCTGATGCTGCACCCGGTGACGCAGGAGTGGTGATTTTTAGCACTTTGGGGCGTTGTGGTTGGCTTGCCGGCTTCCGGGCCGGGCCCAGAGCCAAAAATAATCACGCAAGAAAACGCGGCACCCGACCGGCGTAACCCGCTCCAAATGCCTAAATTACGCTCCTTATGCGACGCCCTCTTCTGGTCTCGGCTGCCCTTCTCACCCTCGGCCTGACCGCCTTTTCCCCCTCTTCCGTGGCCCCGCCCATGGCGCACTATCTAGCCCCCGCCCCCGGCGACCCGAACACCACCGACGAGCCGGTGCAGGACCACAAAATCATCGTCTACCAGATGATGGTGCGCCTGTTCGGCAACCAGAAAACCCTGAACAAGCCCCACGGCACCCTGCAGGAAAACGGCGTCGGCAAGTTCAACGACATCACCGACAAGGCCCTGCAGGAAATCAAGAAGCTGGGCGCCTCCCACGTGTGGTACACCGGCGTGCTGGAGCACGCCACCATGACGGACTACTCGAAGTTCGGCATCAGCCTCGACGACGCGGACGTGGTGAAGGGCCGGGCCGGCTCGCCCTACGCCGTGAAGGACTACTACGACGTGTCGCCCGACCTGGCCGTGAGCGTGCCCAAGCGCATGCAGGAGTTCGAGGCCCTGGTGAAGCGTACCCACGCCAACGGCCTGAAGGTGTTCATCGACTTCATTCCCAACCACGTAGCGCGCAGCTACAAGTCGGATGCCAAGCCGGCGGGCGTGGTGGACCTGGGCGAGAAGGACGACAAAACCAAGGCCTTTGCGCCCAACAACAACTTCTACTACCTGCCCGGCAAGGCCTTCGTGGTGCCCAAAGGGGCCGACCCGCTCGGCCCCGCCGCCAAGGGCCCGAAGGAAGACGGCAAGTACCTGGAACTGCCCGCCAAGGCCACCGGCAACGACGTGTTCAGCGAGGCGCCGAGCATCAACGACTGGTACGAAACCGTGAAGCTCAACTACGGGGTGGACTACCAGAACGGCCGCAAGCTGCACCTGGAGCCCATTCCGGACACCTGGCTGAAGATGCGCGACATTCTGCTCTTCTGGGCCCAGAAGGACGTCGACGGCTTCCGCTGCGACATGGCCGAGATGGTGCCGGTGGAGTTTTGGGCCTGGGTGATTCCCGAAATCAAGAAGGCCAAGCCCGGCATTCTGTTCATGGGTGAGGCCTACAACGCCAAGGAATACCGCACCTACCTCGAAAAGGGCCACTTCGACTACCTCTACGACAAGGTGGGCCTCTACGACGGGCTGCGCCGCCTGATGACCGGCGGCGGCAAAATGAGCGACATCACCGACGTGTGGAGCCGGGAAAGCCGCGGCTTCAGCTCCCACATGCTGCGCTTCCTCGAAAACCACGACGAGCAGCGCATTGCCAGCAAGGACTTCGCCGGCGACCCGAAACCCGCCATTCCGGCCATGACGGTATCGGCCACCCTGGGCACCGGCCCGGTGATGCTGTACTTCGGGCAGGAAGTGGGCGAGCCGGGCCGCGGCTCCGAAGGCTTCAGCTCGGAGGACGGCCGCACGACCATCTTCGACTACTGGGGCGTGCCCGAGCACCAGAAATGGCTGAACGGCGGTGCTTTCGACGGAGGCAAGCTCAGCCTGCAGCAAAAGCAGCTGCGCGACTTTTACGGCCGCCTGCTGAACCTCTGCAGCACGAGCGAAGCCCTGCGCAAGGGCCGCTTCTACGAGCTGCAGGACGCCAACAACCTGGCCAAGGAGTACGACGACAAGAAGCTCTACAGCTTCCTGCGCTTCACCGACAAGCAGCGCCTGCTGGTGGTGGCCAACTTCAGCCCCACCCAGACCTACGTGCCCACCCTGCAGGTTCCGGACGCGGCCTGGAAGCTGATGGGCCTCGACCCGCTGCGCAGCCAGTTCACCTACACCGACGTGCTCAACGGGCGCACCGGCAGCACCTCGGCCCGCGTCACGCTGCCGCCCTTCTCGGCCGTCATCCTCGAAATCGAACCGAAGAAATAGGGGTGATTAGGCCCCAACAGGAACGTCATGTCGAGCGCAGTCGAGACATCTCGCTGGATAGTAATCTGCTCGTTGAACTGCGTTTACTATCGGACGTCAGCCCGCGAGATGTCTCGGCTGCGCTCGACATGACGGGCTGATACCCTGCCCTTATTCCAACCGCCCCACCGCACTCCCACACCCCGTCCGCTTATGGCTTCCGGCGCCGCAATCAGTACCTCTACCTCCGCCGCGCGCAAGCCGCGGCTCTCGTTCTGGCAAATCTGGAACATGAGCTTCGGCTTCCTCGGCATTCAGTTCGGCTTCGAGCTGCAGAACTCCAACGTCAGCCGCATCTTCGAGACGCTGGGGGCCAACAAGGACGACATTCCGATTCTGTGGATTGCCGCCCCGGTAACCGGCCTGCTGGTGCAGCCCATCATCGGCTACCTCTCCGACCGCACCTGGAGCCCGCGCTTCGGCCGGCGCCGGCCGTTTTTCCTGATCGGGGCTATTCTGGCCTCGCTGGCCCTGCTGGTGATGCCCAATTCCTCGGCCCTGTGGATGGCGGGCGGCATGCTCTGGATTATGGACGCCAGCATCAACATCTCGATGGAGCCCTTCCGCGCTTTCGTGGGCGACAAGCTGCCCTCCGAGCAGCGCACCTCGGGCTTTGCCATGCAGTCGTTCTTTATCGGGGTGGGCTCGGTGGTGGCGGCGCTGCTGCCCTGGGTGTTTACCAACTGGCTGGGCATGAGCAATACCGCCCCGGCCGGCGAGATTCCGCCCTCGGTGAAGTGGGCCTTCTACGTGGGCGCGGCGGCCTTTCTCAGCTCGGTCGTCTACACCGTGGTGACGAGCACCGAGACGCCGCCCGAGGACATGGAAGCCTTCCGGGCCGAAAACGCCAAGGTGGGCATGTGGGACGGCCTGCGCGAGTCGTTTGCGGGCATCTTCCACATGCCGCCGGCCATGCGCCAGCTGGCGGTGGTGCAGTTCTTCACCTGGTTTGCGCTGTTTTCGATGTGGATTTACGCCACCAACGCCGTGACCAGCAACATCTACAACATGCGCGTGGACGCGCCGCTGTACCAGAAGCTGAAGGCGCAGATTACCGGCGCCCCGGCCGCCAATACGGACGCCAAGGAGCTGGACGGCCTGAAGCGCGACGTGGCCGAAATCGAGCAGTTTCAGGCCGATAACACCGACAAGGTTATCAGCCTGAACATGGCCAACTACGCCGTGGGCAAAGGCCAGCTCAGCCCGGAGGAAAAGGCCACCGCCCAGCGCGTGCAGCAGCAGTACAACGACGGCGCCGACTGGCTGAGCCTCTGCTCCTCGGTGCGCAACGGGGTGGCCGCGGTCTTCGCCTTCATCATTCCGCTGATTGCGGCCCGCACCAGCCGCCGCCGCACCCACATGCTCTGCCTGCTGCTCGGCGGCCTGGGCCTGGTGTCGCTGAAGTTCATTGCCAACCCCGACTTCATCATCGTCTCGATGGGGCTGGTGGGCATTGCCTGGGCCAGCATCCTGTCGATGCCCTACGCCATCCTGGCCGGCTCCTTGCCTGCCAACAAGATGGGGTACTACATGGGGGTGTTCAACTTCTTTATCGTCATTCCGCAGATTGTGGCGGCCACCATTCTGGGCTGGTTCACGGTGCACCTCTTCCACGGCAACACCCTGAACACGCTGGTGCTCGGCGGGGCCAGCATGGTGCTGGCCGGCCTGCTCACCCTCTGGGTGCGCGACGACGACGACACCCACGTGGCCGCCGTGATGGAAAACCCCGGCTACGACACGCCGGTGCTGACCAATCCGCAGGCCTAACGAGCCGATTGTTAACGCGACACCGCCCCGGTTGCCAAGCGCAGCCGGGGCGGTGTCGCGTTTGTAGCGCGACCCGAAGGTCGACGAAGTCAACTTTTCGTTCGCGCTACATCCGGTCAGGTACCGCTCTGCAGCCAGTGCTGGGCGGGCAGCTCTTCGATGAAGACGCGCACGTCGGCGCCGCGGCGGACTTCCTCGGGCAGCCCAAATTCCTCGGCGGCCAGGCGGGCGTCGATGGTTTCGGCCTGGTAAGGCGTGACGAGGTAGGCCAGGCGGCGCGGGGCCGGCAGCACGCCGCGCAGCTGCGGCCGGAACGTGCGCAGCACCCAGCGAAAGTCCTCGGGCGCGGCCAGGCCGCGGGTGCGCAGGTCCACCAGCCAGTGGCTGCACTGCTTTTCCGTGGCCAGCGCCAGCGCGGCCGCGTAGCCGGCGCGGTGCTCATCGGACGACACCGGCCGCGCCCAGCGCAGAAACAGCAGGTGCAGGTCGGGACGGTAGGAGAGGCGGAGGTAGTCCTGGTCGACGGCTTCCATGCGGGCAACTAACGCAGCGGCGGGTGAGGGCAGCGTGAACAAACGCGCCGCCGCCGGGCGGCTTACGGCCCAGCTTGCCTATGGTACCCCGGCGGCGGTGGTTTTGTTTGGGCCGGGCGGCGGCTTTACCCGGCCGGGCGGCGCAGCTGCTGGGGCCGCAGCCCGAAGCGGCGCTTGAAGGCGGTGGCAAAGTGGGCCGCGTTGCCGAAGCCCACGCGGGCGGCCACGTCCTGCACGGGCTCGTCGGTGTGGGTGAGCAGCAGGTGGGCTTCGGTCAGGCGCTTCTGGGCCACGTAGCCGAACACGGTGGTATCGAACAGCTCGCGGAAGCCTTTTTTCAGGGTGAAGTCGTTGGTACCGAACAGCCGGGCCAGTTCGTGCAGGCCGGGCGGGGCGGCGTAGTGCTCGTCGAGGTAGTCGCGCACGGCCAGCAGCAGTTCCCGCTCGCGGCGGCGCGGCGGGGCGCGGTGCAGGCGGAGGTAGTGCTGCTGCTGGGCCACGAACAGATCCAGAAACCGCGCCTCCAGGAACAGCCGCTGCAGCGTGCCGGTGTAGGGGCAGCCGCGCAGCTGCCCGAGCAGCTCCAGCACCTGCGGGGAGCTGGGCCGGGCCGCCTCGAACAGCGTGCCGGGCTGCTGCTGGGGCAGCAGGTGCTCGTAGAGCGGCAGCCACTCAGCGTTGTCCTGCACCAGGCCGGTGAAGTAGGCCGGCTCGAAGCGCAGGTGCACGGCGTGGTAGCGGCCCGCGGCGGGCTGAAACACGTGGCGCACGTTGGGGCTGGGCTCGTAGAGCAGGTTGTCCTGCCGGGCCTCCACGCGGAAGCGCCGCCCCCGTTCCATCACCGATTCGCTGTGGCCGGCCAGCTGCACCACCATGCCGATGCAGGGCTGGTGGTCGAGCAGCTGCAGCTCCAGGGTTTGCTGCAGCGGTCCTTCCAGCTCGGTCAGCAGGCCGCCGGGCAGGTGGTACTCGGTGAAGCGGAGGGCGCCGACGGCCGCGGGCCCCTGCCAGTGGCGGCGGCGCACGGTGCCGCCGGGCTCGGCCACCGGGCTGGTGGCGTCGAACAGTTCGAAGTCGTGCAGGCAGTAGGAGTCAGGCATCGACGACCACCGAAGCGGGCAAGGCGTTGAAATTCAAAAAAAGCAGCGAGTGACAGCCCGGCTGCGGCCAGGGCCGCGGGCCGGCCCGCAGCCGGGCAGGCAACCTAAAAGGTACTATTAAAACTCAAAAATAGCCAGTGCTTTTCGCCCGCAATACTACATAAGCATGTGAGCCGGTGCGGGCAGAGAACGGTCGAGTATGCTTTTGTCAGACAAAAGCGCTGTATTTGCTTCCCCAACCTCCCATCCTCGTTCCCTTATGAAACACCTGTACCTGATGCGGCGCCTGCGTACGGCGGCCGGATTGCTTTTGGCCGCCCTGCTGGGCACCGCCGGGGCCCACGCCCAAACCGCGCCCCCCGCGCCGCCCAAGCAGGAAATGCGCGCCGTGTGGGTGGCCCACGTGTTCAACCTCGACTGGCCGCGCAGCAAAACCCTCACGCCCGCCCAGCAGCGCGCCGACTTTATCAGCCTGCTCGACCGCCACAAGGCCAACGGCATCAACGCGGTGGTGGTGCAGATTCGCGCCTCGGCCGACGCCATCTACCCCAGCACCCTGGAGCCCTGGAGCGAGTGGCTGACCGGCACCCAGGGCGTGGGCCCGCAGCCGGCCTACGACCCGCTGCTGTTCATGATTCAGGAGGCGCACCGGCGCAGCATGGAGTTTCACGCCTGGATCAACCCCTACCGGGCCGTTACCAACGCCAACACCTCCAGCATTGCCGCCGGCCACGTGTCGCGGCTGCAGCCCACCTGGGTGGTGCCCTTCGGCACGCTGCGGGTGCTCAACCCCGGCCTGCCCGCCGTGCGCCAGTACCTGACGCGGGTGGTGATGGACGTGGTGCGCCGCTACGACGTGGACGGCATTCACTTCGACGACTACTTCTACCCCGCGCCCCAGACCGGCGTGGTGTTCGACGACGACGCGGCCTTCGCGGCCGATCCGCGCGGCTTCGCGGCCAAGGCCGACTGGCGGCGCGACAACATCGACCTGTTCGTGCACACCGTGTCCGACAGCATTCAGGCGGCCAAGCCCTGGGTGAAGTTCGGCATTTCGCCGCCCGGCGTGTGGCGCAACGGCACCAGCGTGGGCGGCACCGCCACCACCGCCTTCCAGAGCTACACCGACATCTTCGCCGACTCGCGCAAGTGGCTGCAGCAGGGCTGGGTGGATTACCTGGCCCCGCAGGTGTACTGGACCAGCACCACCACCGCGGCCCGCTACGACCTCATCGTGCCGTGGTGGAACCAGCAGGTGCTGCCCGCCAAGCCCCGCCACGTGTACGTGGGCCACGCGGCCTACAAGGTCAGCGCCACGGCCACCGACGCCTTCAACCAGCCCACCCAGATTCCCTCGCAGCTGCGGCTGGCCCGGCAGCAGAGCAACGTGAAGGGCAGCCTGTTCTACAAGTCCACCGAGCTGCTGGCCAACCCGCTGGGTGTGGCCGACTCGCTGCGCACCAACTTCTACCGCCACAAAGCCCTGGTGCCCGCCATGCCCTGGAAAGATAACGTGCCGCCCACCACGCCGGTGCAGGCCGGCATCTGGGATGATTCGCAGGGCTCGGGCTTCGTGTACCTGAGCTGGCAGCCCGGCCCGGCCGCCGCCGACGGGCAGCGGGCCCGCTGGTACGTGGTGTACCGCTACCCGCGCCACGCCGGCCCGGCCACTGCCGCCGACCTGGCCAACCCGGCCAACATTGCCGCCATTCAGGACAGCACCCGCTTCCGCGACATCTGGCGGGGCAACAACCCGGCCTACGACTACACCATCACGGCCCTGGACCGCCTGCACAACGAAAGCGCGCCCGTGACCAGCTTCACCGTGCTGCTGCCCGCCAAAGCCGCGGCCGCCACGGCTACCCTGGAGCCGGCCTTCCCCAACCCCTTCTCGGAAAGCACCCAGATCAGCTTCCGCCTGGCCTCGGCCAGCGACGTAACGGTGCAGGTGCTAGATGTGACGGGCCGCGTGGTTAGCCGCCTGACCGAGGGCCGCCTGCCGGCCGGGCCCCACAGCTTCACGCTAAGCGCCAGCACGCTGCCAGCGGGCCTCTACGTGGTGCGCCTGACCGCCGCGGGCGGCACCTACCAGCAGAAAGTGCTGCTGACCCGCTAGCAAGGGCCGGTGCCGGACCCGCCCGCCGCCCAACGCGGCCGGGCGTGCAACCCGCCGGCTGCTCGCTGGATCCTACCTTTGACGGCCCCCGGTGCCTTATTGCGCCGGGGGCCGTTCGTTATACCAATGCGTCCTATGCGTCATCTATTCCTGCTGGCCGCGCTGCTGGCCGCCGCCCCGGCCGCTTCGGCCCAATCGTCCACGCCGGCCGCCGCGCCGGCCGCACCCAGCCTGGCTAGCGCCCATTATTCCGCCGCCGACACCATCCGGGCCGTGCGCCACCTCTTCGAGCACCGCACCAGGGGCGCCGGGGGCTACGCCGACGCGGGCGGCACCATCCTGACCGCCGGCGCCGTGGCCATGGCTCTGCGCACCGACAGCACCGCGGAGGGCCAGCGCATCGACAACAACAGCGACCTGATGGTGGGCAGCGCGCTGATGGGCTACGGCCTCTTCCGCGCCGCGCGCTTCGGCCGCCCCCGCTACGAGCAAGTAGTAGGGGCTTACGCCCAAGGCGAGCCGCTACCGGCCTACGTGCGCCGCCGGCTCAAGCCCAAGTACTTCCGCTACCGCGCGTTCTAGTTCGCTGGCCCTAAATGCTTCGGTCCCGCCGCAGTTCCAGGACAAACCTGCGGCTGCGGCGGGACCGAAATGTTGGCGCCTAACCTGCTAGGCCAGCAGTGCGTCGCGTTCAGCAGGCTCAGGCATCACCGTTTGTGCTTTTGACGATGCGGCTGGCCTGCAAGCTCTTTTCCCGGATGGCCTTGAACTCCGAGCCGGGCTTCCACTGCGGGAAGGTCGTTTCGTCGCCGAGGCGGCGGCCGATGCGGTAGAGCAGGCGGGCGTCCTCGGCCATGCCGCCCAGGTTCATGTCGGAGCGGTACTCGTCGCTGGGCTGGTGGTAGTGCTTTTCTTCGTACTGCTCGTTTTGCTCCCGGGCAAAGTCCTTGCCCTTGGCACGGCTCTCGAAGCGGCCCGAGGCGTAGAGCGCCGGCACGCCCACGTGGGCCAGGCTGAAGTGGTCGGAGCGGAAGAAGTGGCCCTGCTCGGGCGTCTGGTCGGGCACAATGTAGCGGCCCTGCTCCTGGGCCGCCGCCGTGGCGTAGTCGTCCAGTTCCGATTGGCCGTAGCCCACCACCGTCAAATCCTTCATGGGCCCGAAATCGGCCAGCGCGTCCATGTTCAGGTCGGCCACAGTCTTGTTGAGCGGGAACAGCGGATGTGCGGCGTAGTAAGCCGAACCGAGCAGGCCCTGCTCCTCGCCCGTCACGGCCAGAAACACCATGCTGCGCTTGGGCTTTTGCTTATTCTCGGCAAAGGCCTGGGCAATGTTGAGCAGCGCCGCGCAGCCCGAAGCGTTGTCGACGGCCCCGTTGTAGATGGAGTCTCCGGCCACCGGGGCACCCACGCCGAGGTGGTCCCAGTGGGCGGTGTAGAGCACGTACTCGTCGGGGCGCTCGGTGCCGGGCAGCACGGCCACCACGTTCTTGGAAGCCATGCGGCGGGTCGTCGTCGTGAGGCTAGTCGTCAGGCCCAGACCCAGCGGCACGGGCCGGAAGCCCGGTTTGTTGGCGGCGGCCTGTAGCGCGTCAAAGTTCTGGCCGGCGGCCTGGAAAAGGCGCTTGGCCGCGTCAAGCGTCACCCAGCCTTCCAGCCCGCACTTAGAGGCTCCTTTGTCGTCGGACTGCGGAAACAGCTGCGAGCCGCTCCAGCTGCTTTCCACCACCGCCCAGGGGTAGGAGGCCGGCCGGGTGTCGTGCACGATGAGCACGGCAGCGGCGCCCTGCCGGGCCGCTTCCTCGTATTTGTAGGTCCAGCGGCCGTAGTAGGTCATGGCCTTGCCCTTGAAGAGCGTGGTATCGTTCACCACGAAGCCCGGGTCGTTGATGAGCACCACCACGGTTTTGCCCTTCACGTCGAGGCCGGCGTAGTCGTTCCACCGGTACTCGGGCGCCACCACGCCGTAGCCAGCAAATACCAGGGGGCTGTTTTTCAAGTCTATGCGCGGCTGCTCCCGCTCGGTTACGGCCACGAAGTCCGCCTTGTACTGCAGCGTCAGTGGCTGGCCCTTGCCGCTGACGAGCATAGTCGCGGCCGGCGTGGTGTTGATTTCGACCAAGGGCACCTGCTGGAAATAGCTGCCGTCGGGGCCGGGCTTGAGGCCGAGCTTCTTGAACTCGTCGGCCAGGTAGTTCACCGTCTTGGTTTCGCCCGCGGTAAAGGGCTTGCGGCCCAGAAACTCGTCGGAAGCCAGCCGCTGCAGGTGCCGCCCAATGACGGCCGCGGAAATGCCGTCGGTGGCGGTGGTGTCGGCCGCGGCCGTGTCGGTAGCCGCGGCGGAATTCTGGGACGTGTTGCCCTGGCAGCTGGCCAGCAGCAGGCCCAGCAGCGCGGCGGCCGGGGCAAGGTAAAGACGCATAAGAGCAGTAGGGTTTGGCAGAGGACGCCCGGCCGGATGACCGGACGGCCGCAATATGCGCAGCGGAAGCGGGTTGCCCGCGCGGTGAGCGGGCGGACTTGGAGCGGCAGCTGGCTACCGCCAAAAGCAGTTGTGGAACCGCCCCAGGCCCAGGCGGCGTTGGGCGGGCCAACGCCGGTTTTGGGGCCGTGGCCCGGCCGGTTGGTAGATTGGGGCGCCCGTACGCAGCCTCAATAACTTAGGTTGCGTCCTTGACGGGAATTTCCCGCCGTTTGCCGGCGGCTCCTTACCTTGCCTCACTCCTTTTACCCCCACTCTGTCCCCTTATGACCCGTAACCAACTGTTGCTGCTCGGCTTCGGGGCGTTCCTGACGGCCGCCGCGCCGCAGGCCGCTTCGGCCCAGACCAAGGCAGCCGCCAAACCTGCTGCCAAAACCGCCACGGCCGCTAAAGCCACCGCCGGGGGCACCCGCTTGGTGGAGAAGGTGACCCGCAAGCCCGGCGAAGTCGCCATTCCGTACGAGAAGTACGTGCTGCCCAACGGCCTGACGCTCATCGTGTCGGAAGACCATTCCGACCCGATTGCCCACGTCGACGTGACCTACCACGTGGGCTCGGCCCGCGAAACCATCGGCAAGTCGGGCTTCGCTCACTTCTTCGAGCACATGATGTTCCAGGGCTCCGACCACGTCGGCGACGAGCAGCACTTCAAGATTGTGTCGTCGGCCGGGGGCACCCTGAACGGCACCACCAACCGCGACCGGACCAACTACTTCGAGACCCTGCCTTCGAACCAGCTGGAAACCGCCCTGTGGCTGGAAGCCGACCGCATGGGCTTCCTGCTCGACGCGGTGACGGAGAAGAAATTCGAAGTGCAGCGCAGCACCGTGAAAAACGAGCGCGGCCAGAACTACGACAACCGTCCCTACGGCCTGGCCTCGGAAAACGTGTCGAAGGCGCTGTACCCCTACGGCCACCCCTACTCGTGGCTGACCATCGGCTACCTGGAAGACCTGAACCGCTCGGACGTCAATGACCTGAAAAACTTCTTCCTGCGCTGGTATGGCCCGAACAACGCCACCGTGACGGTGGGCGGCGACGTGAAAGCGGCCGACGTGGTGAAGCTGGTAGAGAAGTACTTCGGCAGCATCCCGGCCGGCCCGGCCGTGCAGAACATGAAGCCCATGGTGCCCACGCTGACCGCCGACCGGTACGTGAGCTACCAGGACAACGTGCGCTTCCCGATGCTGCAGATGGTCTTCCCGACCGTGCCCGGCAACCACCCCGACGAGCCCGCCATCGACGCGCTGGCCGCCATCCTGGGCGGCTCCAAGACCTCGCCGCTGTACCAGAACCTGGTGAAGGCCCAGAAGGCCGTGCAGGCGCAGTCGTACCACCCCACCTCCGAGCTGAGCGGGGAATTCACGATGGTGGCCCTGGGCATGCCCGGCAAGCCGCTGAGCGAGCTGGAAACCATCATGCGCGCCTCCATCGAGGAAGTGGCCAAGCGCGGCATCTCCGACGAGGACGTGGCCCGCTACAAGGCCTCGACCGAGGCTGACCTGATCAACCGCCTGCAGAGCGTGAGCGGCAAGGTGAGCACCCTGGCCGGCTACCAGTACCAGACCGGCAACCCCAACCGCCTGCCCATCGACCTGAAGCGCATTCAGTCGCTGACCAAGGCCGACGTGGACCGCGTGTTCAAGCAGTACGTGCTCGGCAAAAAGGCCGTGGTGCTCAGCGTGGTGCCCAAGGCCAACCCCGACCTGATTGCCAAAGCCGACAACTTCAAGGTGGACCCCTCGGGCTTTAAAGCCCCGAAGGACGAGTACGCCGGCCTGAAGTACAACAAGGCCAAGGACAACTTCGACCGCGCCCAGCAGCCCAAGGCCGGGGCCGCCCCCATGGTGGCCGTGCCCACGGTGTGGAAGGCCGACATGCCCAACAAGCTGAAGGTTATCGGCACGCAGAACGCGGAAATGCCGACCACCACCATGCTGCTCACCATCCGCGGCGGCCACCGCATCGAGAGCAACATGCCCGGCAAAGCCGGCATTGCCTCGCTGACGGCCAACCTGATGGAGGAAAGCACCGAGAAGTACTCGGCCGAGCAGTTCGATGCCGAGCTGGAAAAGCTGGGCAGCAACATCAGCATCTCCTCCAGCGGCGACGCCACCACGGTGTACGTGCAGAGCCTGACCAAGAACCTGGACAAGACGCTGGCCCTGGTGGAGCAGCGCCTGCTGCACCCCAAGTTTGAGCAGGACGACTTCGACCGCCTCAAGAAGCAGGCCCTGGAAGGCATTGCCAACCAGAACACCCAGCCGGTGGTCATTGCCGACAAAACCTACAACCGCCTGCTCTTCGGCCAGAACGACATCATGGCCGTGCCCACCTCGGGTACCGCCGCCACGGTGGGCAGCATCACGCTCGACGACGTGAAGCAGTTCTACCAGAACTACTACGCGCCCAACATCAGCCACCTGGTGGTGGTGAGCGACCAGCCGCAGGCCGCCATTACGCCCAAGCTGGGCTTCCTGGGCAGCTGGGCCACCAAGCCGGTGGAGCTGCCCAAGCCGGTGGCCTCGAGCAAGACCGACAAAACCAAGCTGTACTTCGTCAACAAGGACAACGCGCCGCAGTCGGAAATCCGCATCGGCTACGTGGGCCTGCCCTACGACGCGACGGGTGAGTACTACCGCGCGTACCTGATGAACTACATCCTGGGCGGCGCCTTCAACTCGCGCATCAACCTGAACCTGCGCGAAGACAAGGGCTACACCTACGGCGCCCGCTCGGGCTTCCAGGGCAACCGCTACGCCGGCCCCTTCACGGCCCAGGCCGGCGTGCGCGCCGACGCTTCGGCCGCCTCGGTGAAGGAGTTCATGAAGGAAATCGAGACCTTCCGCAAGGACGGCATCACCGATGAGGACCTGGCCTTCCTGAAAGCCAGCATCGGCCAGAGCGACGCGCTGAAGTACGAAACGGGCCAGCAGAAGGCCATGTTCCTCTCGCGCCTGGTGGAGTACGACCTGCCCACCGACTACGTGAAGCAGCAGACCGAAATCCTGAACAACCTCACCAAGGAGGACGTGAAGGCGCTGGCCGGCAAGTACCTGCCCGAGCAGATGTACATCGTGACCGTGGGCGACAAGAAGTACCTGCCGGAGCTCAAGCAGCTGGGCTACGAGGTCATCGAGCTGGACGCCGACGGCAACCCGGTGGCTGCCGCCGTGGCCGCCGAGCCCGCCCCGGCCATGACGCCCGTTGCGCCGACCACCAGCGACAAGAAGACCAAGGTAAAAATGAAGGAGGACGGCAAGAAGGACAAAAAGAAAATGAAGTCCGACGAAGACGGCTCCAAGGAGAAGAGCAAGACCGAGCAGGGCAAGTAAGCCCCGCGCCGGCCTCGCGCCAACCCGGAAAACCGGGCGTTGCCACTGCGGCAGCGCCCGATTTTTTTATGGGGTTGATAAAGCGTTACTGCTTCGCAAAACGCACATCGAAGCGGCCCTCCGTCACCTGCACCGTTTGCCCGCTGGCGGCGTGGCGGCCGGTGAATGAGAACGTGCCGGCGGCAATGCACGCTACTGTGTCAAAGCGCGTGAGGATGAGCGTGCCGCTAGCGTCCGGGCCGGTGCGGTAGTCGGGGTATGGCAGGCTGCTGTAGTGAATGTAGCGCCCGTAGGCCGGGTTGGACCCATTCAAGAATGGGTCGGCGGCTTGATCCAGCGCCACCGTGCTGGCCTGGACCAGCCTTGGCGCGAAAAAACTCAGGTACGATTGCGTTTCGTCTTTTTTAATCCGATCGAAAGAAAGGGTGAATCCGCCGCCCAAACCGTTGGTTCGTAGCCGCCGCCAGCGCGCAAAAATGGGCTCGACGGCGCCACAACCGGTCAAGCAACCGCTGCTGCCCTGGGGCGTCCATGCCTTGCCGTCGACGAGGCAGCCCATCGTGTTCTTGCCTTCCTGCGTGGCCTTGGGCAGGGTTTTGAGCGGGTCTTTCTTGCAGCCAGTCGCGCCGAGCAGCAACGCAAGCGGAAGTAGGCAGAGCGGTTTTATAGTCAATGCTTATCTAATGAATGGTAACTGCGGACTACTACTGCGTGGCCCATTTGGTGGCAGGAATATTGCGGCCTTAAAGTATAGGACTTTCGGCACTTCGGTTTGAAAAGCGCCGCCCAGCAGATATGTTTACCCTAGGCCAACCAGCTTATTACCAATAGTATAATTCCAGTCCGTGAAACATAATTCTTTCCATATGCTTCCGTAGCGCTGCTCGTTTCGTCCTGCCCGCCTCACCTGTTGCATCCTGACCTGCTTATGATTCGAACGATTACCCGCTTTTTCCTGCTTGCTGGATTGTGGCCTCTCACGGCCCGGGCCGCCGACCCGGCTGAGCGGCTGACCTTTATCGAAAACCGCGGGCAATGGGCCGAACCCGCCCGCTACGCCGCCCAGCTCAGCCCGGCCGCCCGCGTGTTTGCCCGGGCCGACGGGCTGACCTACGTGCTGGCCGCCGGGCTGCCCCAGCACGCGCCGCGCAAGGGGCAGGAGCCGCCGGGCGCCGCCAACCAGCCGCTGACGGTGCACGCCGTGCGGGTGGAGTTTGAGGATGCCGTGGCCGGCGCCGCGCTGGCCGCCGAGGAGCCCGCCCCCGATACCTACCACTTCATCCACGGCAGCGAAAGCCGCCGCTGGGCCGCCGACGCCCGCGCCTGGCGGCAGCTGCGCTACCGCCAGCCCTGGCCCGGCACCGACGTGGTGCTGAAGGAAAACGCCGCGCATCAGCTGGAATACGACCTGCTGCTGGCCGCCGGCGCCGACGCTACCCGGCCCCGCCTGCGCTACCACGGCGCCGAAAGCCTGCGCCTCGACGCGGCCACCGGCAACCTCATCGTGCAGACCGCCGCCGGGCTGCTGACCGAGCAGCGGCCCCGGGCCTGGCAGCTCGACGCCCGGGGCCGGCCCCAGCCCGTGGCCTGCGCCTTTCAGCTGCAGGGCACCACGGTGAGCTTCCGCCTGGGCCTCTACGACCACACCCGCCCGCTGGTCATCGACCCGGTGGTGCAGTTTGCCAGCTACACCGGCTCGGCAGTGGAAAACTGGGGCTTCGCCTCCACCTACGACGCGCAGGGCAACCTCTATACCGCCGGCGTGGCCTTCGACCCGGGCTTCCCCGCCACCACCGGCGCCTACCAGACCACCTTCGCCGGCAACATCGACGTGGCGGTGATGAAGTTCGTGGCCGGTAG
This sequence comes from Hymenobacter edaphi, assembly GCF_003258365.1. Classification (GTDB taxonomy): domain Bacteria; phylum Bacteroidota; class Bacteroidia; order Cytophagales; family Hymenobacteraceae; genus Solirubrum; species Solirubrum edaphi. The sequence goes on from NZ_QHKM01000010.1 coordinate 65,904, forward strand.
CACCGGCCCTGCGGCTCGGGCCTGGGCCACCTACCTGGGCGGCAACAGTGCCGATTTTCCGCACAGCCTGCTCGTCAACGCCCGCGGGGAGCTGCTGCTGCTCGGCTCCACGGCCTCGGGCACCTACCCCACCACCACCGGGGCGCTGGGGCGCAGCTTCCGCGGCGGCCCGGCCATTTCGCCCTACGGCACCAGCCTCTCCATCACGCTCACGGCCGGCACCGACCTGGTGCTCACGCGCCTGAGTGCCAGCGGCGGCCGGCTGCGGGCCAGTACCTACCTCGGCGGCTCGGGCACCGACGGCCTGACCAACCCGCTGGCCGCCGCCCCGCGCCTGGCCCACAACCACGGCGACCCGTTTCGCGGCGACCTGGCCCTGGATGCGCAGGGCAACGTGTACGTGGCCACTACCACCAGCAGCCCCGACTTTCCGGGCCTGGGCAGCGCCTACCGCGGCGGCCTCTCCGACGGCGTGGTGATGAGCCTCGACTCCAGCCTGAGCCGGGTGCGCTGGGCCACGCCGCTGGGCGGGCAGGGCGCCGACGCGGCCTACTCCCTGTTCCGCGAAGAAGCCACCGGCGACTTGCTGGTGGCCGGCGGCACCACCAGCCCCAACCTGGGCGGCGTGGCGGGCGGCTACCGCCCCGCCCTGGCCGGCGGCGTCGACGGCTTCGTGGCCCGGCTCACGGCCGGCGGGGCGCTGACGCAGTCGACCTACCTGGGCACCGGCAGCTACGACCAGGCCTACTTCGTGCGGCGCGGCGGGCCTACGAATCAGGTGTACGTGCTGGGCCAGACGCTGAGCAACAACACCTGGCCGGTGGCCAGCACCGGCCGCTACGGACAGAGCAACGGCCACCTCTTCCTGCAGCAGCTGGCGCCCAACCTGCGCACGGCCGGCTTTGCCACCCTGCTCGGCGCGGGCCGCCCCACCACCGACATTTCGCCCACGGCCTTCGATGTGGACTGCGCCGGGCGCCTGCTGCTGGCGGGCTGGGGCGGCGGCATCGACCCGAACAACGGCTCGACCCTGGGCCTGCCCGTGAGCAGCAACGCCTTGCAAAGCACCACCGACGGCAACGACTTCTACCTGATGCAGCTCTCCGACGAGGCCCGCACCCTGGACTACGCCTCGTTCTACGGCTCCGCGGCCGACGACCACGTGGACGGCGGCTCCTCGCGCTTCAACGCCCAGGGCACGCTGTTTCAGGCCCTGTGCGCCTGCAACCAGGGCGCGGGCACCGGCATTCCGATACCGGCCGGAGCCAATTCCTACCAGACCACCAACGGCTCGGCGCACTGCAACAACGCCGCCTTCAAGCTCGCCTTCGTGGCCGGTACCGGCACCGCTCCGGCCGATACGCTGCTGGTGTGCGCCCGCGGCGGCGAAGTGCCGCTGGGCGGCTCGCCGGCGGGCGGCACCTGGAGCGGCCCGGGCGTGACGGGCTCGGTGGCCGCGGGCTTCACCTTCCTGCCCGATACCACGCTGGTGGGCACCCAGCTGCTCACCTACACCAGCCCGCTGACAGGCCTTTGCGCCGGCACCAGCACCCGCTACGTACGGGTGCTGCCCCAGTCCCTGGCCCGCCTCACGGCCCCCGCCGATACCATCTGCCTGCAGCCGCAGGGGCCGCCGCCGGCGCTGGTGCCGCTGCAGGGCTCCCCGGCCGGCGGCACCTACCGCGGCCCGGCCGTGACGGTCACCGTCACCGGCGCCACCTTCGACCCGGTGGCGGCTGGCCCGGGCACGCACCTGCTGAGCTACACCGTGCCGGGCGGGCGCTGCCCGGCCGTGGGCGTCAAGCGCATTGTGGTGCTGGGGCGCCGCTTCGTGGATGCCGGCCCGCCCCGCAAAGCCTGCCTGAACGACCCGCCGACGCCGCTGTTCGGCGCGCCGGCCGGGGGCATCTGGACGGGGCCGGGCGTGACGGGCAACAACACCTCGGGCTACTACTTCACGCCCAACCTGGCCGGCCTGGGTACGCACGTGCTGCTGTATGCCTTTCCCGGCAACCGGCGCTGCCCCATGCCCACCGATACGCTCCTCGTCAACGTGCGCCCGCCCGGCGGCGTGGCCCTCGTGCCCCCCGATACGCTGCTGTGTACCAGCAGCGGCCCCATCCGGCTGTGGGGCGGGCAGCCGGCGGGCGGCACCTGGAGCGGCCCGGGCGTGACGGGCTCGGTGGCCGCGGGCTTCACCTTCACGCCCACCGCGGGCATGACGGGGATGCTACCGCTGAAGTACACCGCCCCGGATACCAGCCAGCGCACCTGCCCGGCCCAGAAAGTGCGCCTGGTGCAGATTGGCACGGGTACGGCGGTAACGCTGTCGGCCCCGCGCACCCTGGTGTGCGCCTACTCGGGCCGCGTGCCGCTGCAGGCCACCCCGGCGGGCGGTACCTGGACGGGCGCCGGCGTGTCGGGCTCGGCCGCGGCGGGGTATTTCTTCACGCCCAGCCCGGCGCTGGCCGGCAATCAGGTGCTGTCGTACGCCGGGCCCGCGTCCTCCCTGCCCGGGCAGTGCCCCGGCAGCGGGCAGCTCACCATCGGCGTAATCGTGCCCCCCGCGGTGGAGTTCGAGCCTGTGCCGCCGGTGAGCTTCTGCGTGGGCGTGCCCCCGCACGGGGTGGTGCTGGCGGCCACGCCGGTTGGCGGCACCTTCAGCGGACCCGGCGTGAGCGGCAACCGCTTTAACCCGGCCCTGGCCGGGCCGGGCCGCCACACGCTCACGTACGCGGTCAACTTCGGGGCCCTGCTCGGCATCGACTGCCCGGTTACCGTCACGCAGGAAGTGGAAGTGCTGCTCTTGTCGCCCATCAGCCTGCCCGCCGATACCGTGCTCTGCCTTGATCTGAAGCCCTTTCAGCTGCGCGCCCAGCCGGCCGGCGGCACCTGGAGCGGAGTGGGCGTGACGCCGGCGGGCCTGTTTACCCCGCCCGCCGCGCCCGGCACCAGCGTGCTGACCTACACCCTGCCCGGTGGCTGCGGCGCGCAGCCCTACCGCGTGACGGTGCCCGCCGACCTGACGCCTACCGCCCGCTGGACAAACCCCGCCTGCCAGACTACGGAGGTTGCCCCGCGCCTGATTCGCTTTGAAGCCACCGGCCCCACGGCCGGGCAGCTCAGCTGGGACTTCGGCGACGGCACGCCCCCGGCCACGGGCGCGGTGGTGGAGCACCAATACCTCACGGCCGGCACGTTTCAGCCTCGCGTCGGGCGGCCCGGGGCGGGCTCCGGCCCCTGCACCACCCAGCTCACGCTGCCGCCGGTAGCGGTGCAGGCGGCTTTTCTGCCCAACATCATCACCCCGAACGGCGACGGCGACAACGATACTTTTCGGCCGCGGGTGGGCGGCTGCCCGGGCCAGCTGCAGGTGTTTTCGCGCTGGGGCAACCAAGTGTATGAGCGCCGCGACTACCAGGGCGAATGGGACGGCGGCCGGCTGCCCAACGGCCTTTACTACTACCTGCTCCGCGCCCCCGACGGCGGCATCACGGCCAAGGGCTGGGTGGAAATCGTGCGCTGAGCCGGCCTGAATCCTGACGCAAACGGGGCGCAGCCATGACGGCTGCGCCCCGTTTGTTTGTCGGCCTGAACTGACGGCCCGGCTGGGCTGGAGCGCCCGGCAAACGGCAAAGACTGGTTCGCGCACGGGGTAGCGCGGGCTTTAGCCCGCGCCCGATTGGCCGACGTCGTTTGGGAGGACGTTGTTCGGGCGCACGCGGGCTAAAGCCCGCGCTACATCCTGCCTGCTTTCTGTTTTGCCGACCCGCTTTACGCCCTAATCCACGGCCAGCACCAGGCCTTTCAGGTACTCACCCTCGGGGTGGAAGAGGCTGACGGGGTGGTCGGCGGGCTGGGTGAGGCGGTGCAGAATGCGCGCCGGGCGGCCCGCCTCGATGGCGGCGGCCATGATGGCACCTTCGAACAGCTCCATGCTCACTACCTGCGAGCAGCTGAACGTGAACAGCAGGCCGCCGGGGGCAATCTGCTTGATGCCGGCCACGTTCAGGCGCTTGTAGCCCATCAGCGCGTTGTGGCGGGCCGAGAGGTGCTTGGCAAAAGCCGGCGGGTCGAGCACGATGAGGTCGTACTGGTTGTGGCGGTCCTTCAGGAACGTGAACACGTCCTGGGCGTAGGCTTCGTGCTTGTCCTGCAGCCCGCTCAGCTCGGCGTTGCGGTTGGTCAGCTCGATGGCCTTTTTGCTGGAATCGACGGAGTGCACCAGCTCGGCGCCGGCCTGCAGGGCGTACACTGAAAAGCCGCCGGTGTAGCAGAACGTGTTCAGCACGCGACGACCCGGGGCGTAGCGGGCCAGCAGGGCACGGTTGTCGCGCTGGTCGATGAAAAAGCCGGTTTTCTGGCCCGTTTCCCAGTCCACGGCGAAGCGGTGGCCGTTCTCCTCCACCACGTGCTCCTGGCCGCTGCTCTGGCCAAAGAGGTAATCATTCTGGGCCCCGGGCGCGGCTTTGGCGGGCACAGTTTCGCTACTCTTGTCGTAGATGGCGCGCAGGCCGGGCACCACCTGCTGCAGCGCGGCGGCAATGTGCGGGCGGGCCTGGTACATGCCCGCGCTATGGGCCTGCACCACGGCCACGTCGCCGTACACGTCGATAATCAGGCCGGGCACCCCGTCGCCCTCGGCGTGCACGAGGCGGTACACGTTGGTGGCACCCTGGCCGGTCAGGCCCAGGCTGTGGCGCAGCCGGTAGGCATTGCCCAGCTTCTCGACCCAGAAGGCCTCGTCGATGGGGGCCGCGTCGCCGAAGCTGAGCATGCGCACGGCAATGGAGCCGGGGGCGTAGTGCCCCTGGCCCAGCAGCTCGCCGTTGTGGGCGTACACCGTCACCACCTGACCCTCCACCACTTCGCCCTGCAGGCGGGCTATGGCACCCGAAAACACCCAGGGGTGCAGGCGACGCAGGGATTGATCTTTACCGGGCTTGAGGGTAACGGAGGCAGCGGGTTGAGGCATAGACGAGGCAAACGCGAACGAAGGACCGCAAAGTTCGCCAACCGCAGCCGGACGAGCACGCCGCCCACCGGAAATCGGGGGGCAGACCCCAGATTTTGAGCCAAAAAGAGTCGATTTCCAGGGTCGGACCCTCGATTTCAAGCTAAAGCAGATCGATTTCGAGGGGCAGACCCTCGATTTCGGACCAGCCCGAACGGGTGACGGGCTCGGCGGGTGGCCGCCACTGCCACGGGCGTTTTGCGTACACTCGCGGCATGGACAACCCCATCGACGCGCTGGTGCATTGCATCAAGGGCAAGCACAAGGCCGACGTCCTCATTTTCCTGAACCCGCAGCCCCGCCGCTTCAGCGAGGTGCGCCGCCACCTGGGCGCAGCCGTCAGTGAACGGATCCTGACCAAGCAGCTGCGCGAGCTGGAAGCCGCCGGCCTGGTGCAGCGCGAGGTATTTCCGGAGGTGCCGCCGCGCGTCGAGTACAGCCTGACTCCGCACGGCTACACCCTGTGCCCGGTGCTCAAGCAGATGTGGCACTGGGGCCGCAGCCACCAGCGCGGAAAAATGACGGCCTCGGTGAGTGCCAACTAAGGCCCCAGCGGCGCTTTCGGCCCAAAACTTACCCCGCTGTAAGTAGCCCGCCGCCGGGGTGCGCTCTTGCGCGGTGCCCGGCGGCGGCCGTCCTTCGCGGCCTCATTTTATTTTTCCCGCCGATGACCACGCCCGACGCTTCCGTCGAAATTCTACCCTACGAGCCCGCCCACCAGGCCGCCTTCCGCGACCTGAACGTGGAGTGGATTACGCGCTACTTCGTGCTCGAAGACCTGGACCGCCGCATGCTCGACGACCCCGAGGGCTACATCTTGCGGCCCGGCGGCCACATCTTCATGGCCCGGCACATGGGTAAGCTGGTGGGTACCTGCGCCCTTATCAAGGAGCACGGGGGCGTGTACGAGCTGGCCAAGATGGCCGTAACGCCCGCCGCGCAGGGTCTGGGCATCGGCTGGCTGCTGGGGCAGGCGGCCATTGCCCAAGCCCGCGCCATCGGCGCCCAGGAAATCGAGCTGCTCTCCAACCGCAAGCTGGCCCCCGCCCTGAGCCTGTACCGCAAGCTGGGCTTCCAGGAGGCGCCGCTGCCCGCCTCGGAGTACCAGCGCGCCGACATCCGCATGGTGCTGCCGCTGCGGGGGATGTAGCGCGACCTTTTAACTTGCGTATTTCAGCCCAATGGCCACCTGAATGTCAGCAGGATACGTGAGCTAAAAGGGCGCGCTGCATCGACCTTCGGCTCGCCCTACCGGCCCACGCCGAAATACCGCCGGTAGATGGGCCGCCGCCAGGCAAACTGCGCCCACACCGCGGGCCGTAGCAGCGCATCGAGCAGGGGCGAGAAGGTGCGGTACTCCAGGTCTTCCACAATGACGCAGCCACCGTTTGGACCGGCTTCGAGCAGGTGGCGGTGCCGCCAGAAGCGCAGCGGGCCGGGCAGCTCTTGGCCTTCATCCACGAAGTAGCGCCCGCCGCCGGGCAGCTCGCCGTGCTCGGTGATAAGCGAGGTCCAGCGCCCGAAGCTCAAGGGCCCCAGGTGCAGCTCGATTTCCACCACGTCGCCGCGCTGGCAGCCGTCGAAGCGCCGCAGGCGCATCCGGGGCAGGGGCGGGGCCAGGTCGAGGAAGAGCTGGCGGGTGAAGCCGGCCCACACCTCGGCGGGCGACTGGGCAACGGGGGTGCGGAGGAGCAGGCGCATGGTACAAGCGGGTGAAAAGCGCACAGAATTGGCAGCGGCCAGGCGGCACCGCCGTCTTACTGAAACGGCGAATCCGGCCGTAGTGCCCGAGGTTCCAGCCCCAGCCGCCCGACAAACATCCGCTCTAATATCCCGGGCAGCTCCTGATAGTTGACCGTGCCGGGCTGCCGCCGAAGCTGCGCGTAGTTTGTGGTAAGCAACTGCTCCACCAGCTCCCGGACTGTCGTTACCGCCAGCTCCCGGCCGAGCCAGGAGGCCAGACGGATGCCGCCAATCGCGCCGGCCAGCCCGGCCAGCCCAGCAACCGGGGAGAAGAACAGCCCAGCTATCGACAGTAACAGCAGCCCCAACAGACTCGCCACTATCCAGCCGCGCGGCTCCAGCAGCCGCACCGATAGACCCAGCGCCTGTTCCAGCCGGGCCACCTGCTGCCGACGCTGCGAGCGAGGCAGCAGGGCAGCCAGGGGCGTAGTCGGCGCAAAGTCGGCTGAGGCGGCGGGTACCACCGCCCGGAAAGCGGCGCGCAACCGATAAAATGCCTGTTGAGACGTGCAGGTATCGACGTGGGGCTGGCGGAGTCGGCGGGCTACTACGTCGCAGAATTCGCCGAACGTGGCCACCCGCGCCAATTCATTCTGGGCAAACAGAATGGCGAAGGTGCTTTCCACTTCCAGCAGCATGTAGTGGAGGTCTTCCGGGTCGGTATTGCGCAAATCGTCCATCGGGCGGCGGGTAAAGGGCCTGTGCAAGTATACCATCGAAGCCCTAGTTTTGGCCACGTCCCGCTTTTCCGCCCTGCCATGCTCTCCGTCGACCACCTGCCCGGCCGCACCTTACTGGCGCCCGATGGCCGCCAGTACCTGTTCTGCAGCGGGACTGGCTACCTCGGCACGGCCCGCAACCCCGGCTTTGCTGCCCTGCTGGCCGAGGGGCTCAGCCGCTACGGCACCAATTACGGCGCCTCGCGCCACGGCCCGCTGCAGCTGCGCGTCTACGACGAAGCCGAGGCCTTCCTGGCCGCCTGGGTGGGCCTGCCGGCGGCCCTCACGGTATCGTCGGGTTATCTGGCGGGGCAGATGGCGGTGAAGGCCCTGGCCCGCGCCGGCCGCTTTGAGTACGCCCCCGGCACCCACCCGGCCGCCTGGCTTACCGAGCACCCCGCCCCCGTAGGCACCACCCGCTCCTTCGACGACTGGGCCCGGCACCTGCTGCGCCGCCTGCGCCACGAAACGCCCGAGCCTGTCGTCATCGTCACCAATTCCCTGGACCCGCTGCGGGTGCAGCGCTACGACTTCCAGTGGACCCGCGAGCTGCCCGCCGACCGCCCCGTCACCCTGCTCATCGACGACTCGCACGGCCTGGGCGTCATCGGCCCCGACGGCGCGGGCATCCGGAGCGAAATCGAAGTACCGCCGAGCGTGCGGCTGGTTGTCGTCAGTTCCCTGGCCAAGGCCTGCGGCGTGCCCGGCGGCGTGGTACTGGCCGATCAGCGCTTCATCGAGGAGCTGCGGCGCAGTGCGTTTTTCGGCGCCTCTTCGCCGGTGGTGCCGGCCTATCTGCATGCCTTTGTGCAGGCCCAGCCGCTGTACCGCGCAGCGCGGGTGCAGCTGATGGCCAACGCGCAGCAGTTCGGGGAGGCCACGGCCGGGCTTAAGCTGTTTCAGTCGGCGCCCGGCTTCCCGGTATTCTTCGCTTCGGATGCCGCGCTGGCGCCGTTCATGGAGCAGCGCGGCGTGCTGATTTCCAGCCTAAACTACCCCACTCCGAACGACCCGCCGATTACTCGCGTAGTGCTATCGGCCCTGCATACCCGCGAAGATGTAGCGCGGGTAGCGGAGCTTAGTGCGGAATTCACGGCGCAACGGTAGCCGTAACGGAAAGCCGTTCATGCTTGCGCGCTGCGCCGGTATGCTGTTGCGGCCAGGTTTGCAGGCTTGGTTTCTACCGACAACCTGTGTCGAAGCCCTTACAACTCAATGCCCCGCTACTGCGGCAAAAACCAGTGGATGTAGCCGCAGCTGGCGCACACGTAGCAGCGCGCCGAGGGGTTGGTCCATTCCAGGTCGAAGAAGGTGGCCACGGCCGTGTGCAGCTGCACGTCGCGGCCCCAGAAGGCGTCGTGGCGGCACACCTGGCACTGCAGGCGCTGCCCGTTGATGGCCACGTTGGTGGGTTCGGATTCGCTGAATAAGCCCATCGGGAAAGAGTAGTTAATAGGCCTGCTAGTTACGACGCCGGCCGCATTCTACCCCAACAGCTCCTCGATATCCTCCTTGGTCAGCGTCTTGATGATGGCCTCGTCGGTGGTTATCAAATCCGACACCAGCTGAATCTTGCGGTTCTGCAGGGCCAGGATTTTCTCCTCCACCGTACCCTTGGTGATGAACTTGTAGGTGAACACCGTGCGCTCCTGCCCGATGCGGTGGGCGCGGTCCACGGCCTGGGCCTCCACGGCCGGGTTCCACCACGGGTCGAGGATGAACACGTAGTCGGCCGCCGTCAGGTTCAGACCCACGCCGCCGGCTTTCAGGCTGATCAGGAACACGCGCAGGTCCTCCGTTTCCTGGAAGCGGGCCACTTCCTTCTGCCGGTCGCGGGTGTTGCCGTCGAGGTAGGCGTACTCGATCTGCTTTTCGTCGAGCGCGTGCCGCACGATTTCCAGGTGCTTCACGAACTGACTAAACACGAGCACCTTGTGCCCCTCCGACACCACATTGCGGATCATGCGCACCACCTCGCGCAGCTTGCCCGACTCGTGCTCGTAGTCCGCGTCGGCCATGCGGGGGTGGTTGGCAATCTGGCGCAGCTTGGTCAGCCCTTGCAGCAGCATAAACTGGGTGCTGGCCGTGCCGTGCTCCTCAATGCTCTGCAGAATCTTGTTGCGGTAGTAGCTTTTGGTTTCCTCGTAGCAGCTTTGCTGCTCCTCGGTCATGCGGCAGTAGCTCAGGTTCTCAATCTTCTCCGGCAGCTCGGTGGCCACCTGGGCCTTGTGCCGGCGCAGGATGAAGGGCTTGATGAGCGCGTGCAGGCGCTTGGTCTTCACCTCGTCCTTTTCCTTCTCGATGGGCTTGAGAAACTCCTTGCGGAAGAAAGCCTGAGAGCCCAGCAGCCCGGGGTTGATAAACGACATCTGCGACCAGAGGTCCATGGTGCTGTTTTCCACCGGCGTACCCGTCAGGATCAGGCGGTGGCGGGAGTGCAGATGCCGCACCGCCTGCGAGGTCGTCGACGAGGGATTCTTAATGGCCTGCGACTCGTCCAGAATCACGTAATCGAACTTGTAGGCGCGCAGCAGCTCCGCGTCGAGCCGGACGATGCCGTACGAGGTCAGGATCAGGTCGTAGTCGGCAAACTGCTCCACGTTCTTGTCGCGGTAGGTGCCGGTATAGGTCAGGATGCGCAGGTTCGGGGTGAACTTCTGCGCCTCGCTCAGCCAGTTGTACACCAGCGAGGTAGGCATCACCAAGAGCGACGCCGCGCCGCCGGCCGCGCCGCTTTCCACCCGCTGCATCAGCATGGCCAGCGTCTGAATGGTTTTGCCCAGGCCCATGTCGTCGGCCAGGCAGCCGCCGAAGTGGTAGTCCTGCACGAAATGCAGCCAGTTGTAGCCCGCCTGCTGGTAGGGCCGCAGCGTGCCGCGGAAGCCCGCCGGCAGCGGCTTGTCCTCCACCACCTCGAAGCCGCGCAGCTTCTCCAGCTTCCTGGACATGGTCACCGTGGCCAGGTTGCCGTTTTCCAGGTCCGACACCAGCGCGACGTGGTGCTTCTTGAGCGTGAGCGAGTGATGATGCTCCTCCGAAAAGGCAAACAGCTCCAGGTACTGCGTAAACCACTCCTCCGGAATGATGGCAATTTGCCCGTTCGGGAGCTTGAACTCGTGGCGCTTCTGCAGGATGTAGGGCCGTAGCTTCACGAAGGGAATTTCAAACTCCCCGAAGCGCACCGTGCCGTGAATGTCGAACCAGTCGTTGTTTTCGGTGATGCCGACGTTGACGGTGACCGTGCCGATAAAGTAGTCCTTGCCCGACGAGGAGCCCTGCTGCACCGTAAAGCCCAGCCGGGCCAGTTCCTCGGCGTGCGAGTGCAGCCACTTGAAGGCGGTGGCTTTTTCGAGCACGGCGCGGCCGTTGCGCACTTCCAGGGCGCGGTCCTGCAGCTCCCGAATGAACACCTGCTCGTTTTCCAGGTCCCGAATCAGGCGGTGAAACACGTAGGAATCCGAGGTTTTTTCCAGCTGCACGCTCACCCGCTTGTCGTGGTTGCGCACGATGTGGTTGCCGTACTGAAAGGCCACGTCGAAATGAATCTGCTCTCCGCTCGCGTCGGTGATGGTGCTGCGGCGGCTGTCCTCCGGCGCGTCGTAGCCGATGCCGGCGGGCACGTCGGAGAAGATGAGGTGGGGCTTGGCCTGGTAGCGCTCCGAGCGGATGTCGAAGCCGCGGGCGTGCACGTCGAACGACTCCACCAGGGGCGCCACGAAGCGCTGGTAGTAGCTGTCCTCCACCTGCCGCGGAATGATGATGAACTTCTTCGTCAGGAAGGGGCTCAGCTTTTTGCCGTCCACCTCGTTGCGGAAGTTGTGGAGCACCCCGTCGAGCAGCATCCAGGCGGGCTGGCAGCACACCATTACCGCGTCGCGCTGCTGAAAGTCGAGCCGCTGCCCGCGGTACTGAATGGTGGGGAAGTAGTGGGTATTCTCGGGGTTGCGGCGGAAATGGAAGAGCACCGAGGCCGGTTCGGGCGCCACCTGGATTTCCTTCCAGGTCGGCTCGCCGTCCTTGCCCATGATAAACACCAGCTTGCCCTGCAGCCGCTCCAGGATCTGGCCCATGCGGTTCTGCACGTACTGGCTGATGCGCTCCTGCAGCGCCTTGTCGCCCTTCTCCTGGTCGTACTGCTTGAGGAAGAAGTCGGCCGGGGTCGTCTTCTTGGCCCAGAATTCCTTGATAACCGCGTCCTGCTGAATCTGGTCGGTCAGGGCAATCAGCTCGAAGTCGCGCGCGTCGAGGCCGTCGGCAAATTCCGCCGCGTTCATGGCCGACACATTCTGGTGCTGCAGCGTCAGCTGGCCCTTGGGGCTGAGTTGAACGACGTAAGACTCAAACAGGTAGCCTAGATACTCGTGCGCAAGCAGCGAGTAAACTATTTGAAAAGGCTGTGCGGTAGAAACCTTCATAGCAGCAGCAACAAAGCAACGTCGAATGTAGGAACAAATGCTAAAATCCCGACTTTTTCGGAAAAAGTAAAATAAATTCTAACAATAATTATATTAATTTCATAAGCTACTGATTATCACCGCGTAAAAGACAGGTTATCCCGGCCAATTACCCCAAAAAAGCCCCAAAGGTTGCGTTTCAGCCACCGAAATTTGGCGGGCAGCGCGGCTAAAGATTCTCGCGCAGGTCGATTTGCGGCGCGTTCAGCGCGGGCCGGATGGATACGGCAATGGTAATGAACACGATGGCCACGCCCACCCACAGCACGTCGGAGGCCTGCATTTTCACCGGGTAAGAGTCGACCACGCTGGTGGCCATGCCCATCGACACCAGCCCGAAGCGCTGCTGCAGCCAGCAGATGCCGACGCCCAGCGAGAGGCCCACCACCGCGCCCACCTGGGCCACGATGGCGCCTTCCATCAGGAATACGCGCCGGATGATGTTGGGGGTGGCGCCCATGGCCATCAGCACGGCCACGTCCTTGCGCTTGTCGATGACCAGCATCGAGAGCGAGAAGAAGATATTGAGCGAGGCAATGAGTAGAATAAAGGCGAAGGTGATGAACACGAACATCTTTTCCACTTTGATGGCTTTGAGCAGCGACACGTGCTGCTCGTCGGAGTCGAGCACGGCGTAACCGGGGCCGAGCACCTGCTTGAGTTCGGCCTGTACGTCGGCCAGGGGCCGTTTCGGGCCCACTTTCACTTCCAGGGCAGTGCGGCGGTTGTCGTAGCGCAGCAGGCGCTGGGCAAAGCCCAGCGGCACGAAGATGTAGCTGTCGTCGACGTGCTGCTCGATGGAAAAGACACCACCGGCCAGAATGGGCTCCTGGTTGAAGGCCGTTTCGGGGTTGATGCTCAGCGTTTTCTTGCCCGGCGTGTTGCGCGGGTAAAGCAGCAGCAGGGGCGCAAAGCGGTTTTCGAGGGCAATGCTGAGCTCGTGCTGCACGCCGGCCCCGATCAGGGCAAAGTCCTCGCCGTTGCGGCGCAGCTGGTGGGTGCCGTCGACGATGGCCGAGTCAATTTCGCTTTGCTGGTAGTAATTCTCCGACACGCCCTTCACCTTCACCACCATCTGCCGCTCGTGGTAGCGCAGCAGGGCGTTGTCCTCGATGACTTCGGTAACGAGCTGCACGCCGGGCACGGACCGCAGGCGGCCCACCAGAAAGGCATCGACCGGGAAAGACTTGCCCTGTACGGCGGTGATTTTCAGGTCGGGGTCCGACTTGCCGTAGAGCGAGCGGACGAGGTCTTCGAGCCCGTTGAACACCGACAGCACGATGATCAGCGCCATCGTTCCCACGGCCACCCCGATCATCGAGATGTTGGAAATGATGCTGATGATGTTGCGCTTTTTCTTCGAGCGGAAGTAGCGCCAGGCTATCAGGAAGGGAACGTTCAAGGTGGGGAGCGGCGAAACCGGGAGTTAAGAGTGGGCTTGTCAACGGACAAGCGGCCCGGCGGGTTAGCTGGCGCGGCGCATAAAGTCTTCGAGGCGGCGCAGGCGTTCTTCGTGGTCGGCCAGCCGTTCGGCAGCTTTCAGCTCCCGCACCTCGGTTTTCACACTACTGACTTCCGTTTTCACCTCCACCAGTTCCGCCTTGATGCCCTGCAGATGATTGAGCACGGCAATGGCGAAGTTGTTGAAACCTGCGTCACTACGCTCCATTCGCGTCAGCACCTGCGTTTGAATTTCGCTCTGACGCTTCAACTCGACGCTGTGCTGCTGCAGTTGAGTCAGAATGTCAGCAATGATTTCGGAATAGTCGTGATGCTCGGCCATAGGATAGGGTACGTTAGTTGGTCGCCCAAGATACGCGCCCGGCGGCCTACTTCCAGGCCTTCACAATCAGGCCGGTACCGGAGTCGTGGCGGGAGGTGCTGTCGAGCCAGTTCAGCACCAGGCAGAGCGGGAAGACGGCCAGGTAATAGAACGGCAGCAGGATGAAAAACGCCTTCGACACGCCCAGCATCAGGATGGGCCACTTCATGGAGAGGCGCCAGGAAATCTGGCCGGGCAGGCCGTAGGAGTACATGGCCTCGATGCGGTCGAAGCCGGCTTTGCGCAACTTCTGCTGGATTTCGTCGATGTTGTAGCCGTCGCGCACGTGCTCCTCGATGAAGCTGGCGTCGTCGGCGCCGTGCACGTCGGAGCCGCCCTGGTCCGAGGGGGTGCTGATGATGAGCATGCCGCCGTCCTTGAGGGAGGCGTGCAGGTTGGTCATCACCTCCACGTCTTCCAGGATGTGCTCCATCACGTCGATGCTCAGGGCGAGGTCAAACGAGTTGGGCTGCTGGTAGAGCACCAAATCCTGCACCGCGAACTGCACGTTGCGCCGCCCGATCTGGCGGAAGAAGTTGTTGCTGTCGGCCACCTGCTCGTCCTTCACGTCGACGGCCAGAATCTGCCACTTCTCACTCAGGCCCGACAGCCAGTAAGTGTACTGGCCATAGCCGGCGCCGGCGTCGAGAATGTTCTGGGGCTGGTCGTGGCGGCCCTGGGCCCACTGGCGCAATTCGCGGTGTACGTGCCAGGTACGGAGCAGCAGCAGGTCGAGCAGATTGTAAAACAGCCGGCGCAGCCAGGGCGTGCGGTTGAACACGTTGCCCAGGGAGCGTTTGATCGGGTCGTAGTGCAAGGGGAGGAGATGGTGAGATAGTGAGATGGTGAAATGGTGAGTTTGATGTTCGGAAGGCCGGTACCGCGCAGACTGCGCAGCCAGAACGGCACTCACCATTTCACCATCTCACCATTTCGCCGCTTAGTCTTCGTCGGCGAAGAGGCGCGGGCGCTGGGGCTGGTCGTCGTCTTCGGGTGGCACGGGCGGAATGTTCAGGTCCGAAATGACCTTGTCCATGTGCGTGGCGTAGGCGGCCGAGTTGTCGAGGAAGAAGCGCAGGTCGGGCACTACGCGCATCTGGTTGCGCACGCGCTTGGCCAGGGCGAAGCGGATGTCCTTGGTGTGGTCCTGAATCAGTTGCACCTGCTCCTGCGGGTTCTGGGCCAGCAGCACGCTCAGGTACACGCTGGCCACGCCCAGGTCGGGGCTCACGCGCAGGGCGGTGATGCTCGGCGGCAGGGTGCCGGCGAAAAGGTGCGGCATATCGCGCCGGAACACCTCGGCCAGCTCTTTAGTGAGCAGGCTGGCGAATTTCTGCTGTCGTTTGCTATCCATAGAATGTGCAAAGGTAAAAGGAGTTTAAGAGTTAAGGAGTTTGGGAGTTATCGAGTTTCGACGGGGGAAGCGCTTGCGGAGCCGAGTCGGGGCCAGCGCCCGGCGCCACGAGGGCGCCGGGCCTGGTCGGCCGCCCGACTGCCATGCGTGCGCGGCGCAGTGGTGGCGTTACCTTTGGTGGACGGAGTGGTGAGCCGCCGGGCGTCGCTGACTGGGCGGCTGTCCCCTCAACTCACACCCTCCTAAACTCTTTAACTTCCAAACTGCGTTGCTCGAGTTTTTCCGAAGTACGCTGCCCACGCGCCTGGTGCTGCTGATTTTGCTGGCCCTGGGCCTGCGCCTGCCGCTGCTGTGGCTGGGCGAGGTGCCGCTGAGCCTGGCCGAGCTGCGCGGCTGGCTGGTGGGGGAGCGGCTGCACGCCGGCGCCCTGCTCTACCGCGACGTGTACGACCACACGGCCCCGCTGGCCGCGGCCGTCTACGCCCTGCTCGACCTGGCCCTGCCGCGCTCCTGGTTTCTGTACCGCCTGCTGGCCCTGGTGCTGGTGCTGGCGCAGGGCATCCGGCTGAACCAGGTGCTGAACCGCTACAACGTGCACCCCGAGCGCGGCTACCTCGCGGCCCTCACCTACGTGCTGCTGGCCAGCGTGTCGGCCGAGCTGGATACGCTGTCGCCGCTGCTGATCGGGCAGACCTTCGCCGTGTTTGCCCTCAGCGCCCTGCTGCCCACCACGCGGGAGGGCTACGACAGCAGCCGCCTGTTTCGGGCGGGCTTTCTGCTGGGGTTGGCCGCGCTGTGCTTTCTGCCGCTAGCCTGGCTGCTGCTGCTGGGTTTGTTTGCCGTTATCAGCTTTGCGGCCAACACTTTCCGCAGCTTTCTGCTGCTGCTCTGCGGTTTTGCCTTCCCCTACGCGGCCGTAGCCACGTTTTTCCTTTACACCGACGCGCTGCCGCAATTTCGGCAGCTGCACCTGGAGCCCATGCTCAACTGGGCCGCCGCCGCCGACGCCCTGCCCGCCCGGCTGCAGCTGGGTTTGCTGGTGGTACCGGGCGTGGTCATTGCGCTGGCGTTGCTGCGCATGTTCACGTCTTCGCTGGGCCTGGTGTTTCAGGTGAAGTTTCAGCAGCTGATGCTGGTGTGGCTGGCCGTGGCGCTGGTTCTCGGGGCGGCGCTGCGGGGGCTGGCGCCGGGGCTGCTGGCGGTGCTGCTGGCGCCGGCCGCGTACTTCGGTTTGTTTTTGTGGCAGCGCACCAAGCGCCTCTGGATTGCCGAGGTGCTGCTGCTGGCCGTCATCGGGGCGGTGGGGGCGGTGCGCTACCGCTCGGTGCTGCCGCTGGAGGCGCTGCTGCACCTGCCCAAGGAAGCCGACTTCGCCGCCAAGCCGGACCCGCGCTACGCGGTGCTGCGCGGGCAGCAGGTGCTGGTGCTGGGCCTGAACCGCCGCATCTACGTCGACAACTACGCCGGCACGCCCTACGTGGACTGGCCCCTGGCCCGCCGCGACTTCCGCCACCTCAACGAGTACACCGCCGTGGTGCGCCTGGCCCAGAACCTGCCCAACCCGCCCACCTACGTCATCGACGAAACCGGCCTGCTGCCCGAGCTGCGCTACAAGCTGCCCCACATCTTCGGCCGCTACGAGCGCACCGGCACGCCGCGGGTATTTCGGCTAGGCGGTGAGGTGGTGAAATAGTGAGCGGGTGCGTTTGACGTTTTGATGATCCTAAATGCGTAAAGAGCCCCGGCAACTGTTGTTGCCGGGGCTCTTTGCTTTGCGGGTGCTATCCGGGAAATCGTGCCACTGGGACGTCAACTCACCAGTTCGCTATTTCACCATCTCACCACCTAGCACGCGTCAATCTTGCCGACGCGGGTCTGGTGGCGGCCGCCTTCGAAGGCGGTATTCAGGAAGTCGTGGGCAATCTGCTTGGCCGCGTCTTCGCTCACGTAGCGGGCGGGCAGGCAGAGGATGTTGGCGTTGTTGTGCTGGCGGGCCAGCTGGGCCAGCTCGGGCAGCCAGGCAATGGCGGCGCGTACGCCCTGGTGCTTGTTGGCCGTGATGCACACCCCGTTGGCCGAGCCACAGATCAGAATGCCCTGCTCGAACTCGCCCTGGGCCACGGCCGCGGCCAGCGGGTGCGCGAAGTCGGGGTAGTCGGCCGACTCGGCGGAGTAGGTGCCGAAGTCCTTCACATCGTAGCCCTGTTCGGCAAGCCAGGGCTTGAGCAGTTCCTTGTAGGCAAACCCGGCGTGGTCGGAGCCGATGGCGAGAGGTTTCATGGAATGAAATGTGGTTGAATGGGATGGAATGTGCGGAATGTGGGAAATGAATCAAAAGGAAAATGTGCTGAAGTGCCTGACCGTTTTATCGACTCCAGCACATCAGCACATTTTTCACATTCAACCACATTTTCACATTAATCGTCAGGCCACGCCCTGATTATCGGCCAGTTGCTGATTCAGCCGGCTCACGTCCTTGCGGCGCACCACGCGGGCAATGTGGATGCTCAGCTCGTAGAGGGCCAGGATGGGCAACGTCACGATAAGCTGCGACGACACGTCGGGCGGGGTGATGATGGCCGCGATGATGAGGATGACCACAATGGCGTGCTTGCGGTACATGCGCATGATTTCGTGGGTAATCAGCCCGGCCTTGGCCAGGAAGAACACAATCATGGGCAGCTCGAACACGAAGGCGCACGACAGGGTCATCGTGGTCAGCGTGGAAAGGTAGCTCTGCAGGTCAATCTGGTTTTCGATGGTCGGGTCGACCACGTAGCCGGCCAAAAAGTTGATGCTCAGCGGCGAGGCCACGTAGTAGCCGAACAGCAGCCCGCACACGAACAGGATGGACACGAAGAACACCGCCCCGCGGGAGTTGGCCCGCTCGTGCGGGTACAGCCCCGGGCTGATAAAGCGCCACAGCTCCCAGAACAGGTACGGAAAGCCCAGCACCAGCCCCACCGTAAACGAAGTGCTCAGGTGCATGGCCAGCTGCCCGCTCATCTCGCGGTTCTGAATCACGAAGCCCACGTCCGTCATGCACAGGTCGGGCGCGCTAATCAGCTTCCCGACGCGGCAGAACATCTGGTAGGTCCAGAAATCGGGCCGCGAGGGGCCCAGAATCAGGTCGTGAAACAGGAAGTCCTTGGCCAGAAAGGCGGCGGTGGCAAACACCAGCACCGCAATGGCGGCCCGGATGATGTGCCAGCGCAGCGCCTCCAGGTGGTCGATAAAGGACATTTCAGCCCCTTCGGCCGCGGCGCGGTTCTGCTGAAATTTTTGGGTAGGAGACTCCAAGGGAGTTTATGAGTTAAGGAGGGTAAGAGGGTAGGAGTTGCCGAGGATACCAAGTCGTGAGTTGCGGCGTCCGGCTCTCGGCGGAGTAGATACGCAGTGGTTCGGGGAACAGATGGCCCCCGCCCGCTTCAACTCATAAACTCATACCCTCCTACCCGCTTAAACTGTAAAGAGCGGCCGCTCGCTCATCAGGGCGTTGACCTGGCGGCGGACTTCCGCGATGCGCGCGTCGTTTTCGTGGTTCATCAGGGTCTGGTCGATCAGGTCCACCACGGTGTCCATGTCGGCTTCCTTCAGGCCGCGGGTCGTCACGGCGGCCGAGCCGATGCGCATGCCCGAGGTGACGAACGGCGACTTGTCGTCGAAGGGCACCATGTTCTTGTTGATGGTGATGTCGGCCTTGATGAGCGTGTTTTCGGCCAGCTTGCCGGTCAGGCCCTTCGAGCGGAGGTCGATGAGCATCAGATGGTTGTCGGTGCCGCCCGAAATGATCTGGTAGCCGCGGTCCACGAAGCCCTTGGCCAGCGCCTGGGCGTTCTTGATGATCTGGCGGGTGTAGTCGGCGTACGAATCCGTCAGCGCCTCGCCGAAAGCCACGGCCTTGGCGCCGATGACGTGCTCCAAGGGGCCGCCCTGGGTGCCGGGGAACACCGCCCCGTCGAGCACCGACGACATCAGGCGGATTTCGCCCTTCGGCGTCTTCAGGCCCAGCGGATTCTCGAAGTCCTTGCCCAGCATGATCAGGCCGCCGCGGGGGCCGCGCAGGGTTTTGTGGGTGGTCGTCGTCACGATGTGGCAGTGCTCAAACGGGTTGTTGAGCAGGCCCTTGGCAATGAGGCCGGCCGGGTGCGAAATATCGGCCAGCAGCAGGGCGCCCACCTCGTCGGCGGCTTCGCGCAGGGCCTGGTAGTCCCAGTCGCGGGAGTAGGCCGAGGCGCCGCAGATGATGAGCTTGGGCTGCTCGCGACGGGCGGTTTCCTTTACCTTCTGCCAGTCGATCAGGCCGGTTTCGCGTTCCACGCCGTAGAACGAGGGCTGGTAGAGCTTGCCGGAGAAGTTCACCGGCGAGCCGTGCGTGAGGTGGCCGCCGTGGCTCAGGTCGAAGCCCAGAATCTTGTCGCCGGGCTTGATGATGCCCAGCATCACGGCCGCGTTGGCCTGCGCGCCGGAGTGCGGCTGCACGTTGGCCCACTCCACCCCGAACAGCTCCTTCACCCGGTCGATGGCCAGCTGCTCGATCTGGTCGACGATTTCGCAGCCGCCGTAGTAGCGCTTGCCGGGCAGGCCCTCGGCGTACTTGTTGGTCAGGATGGAGCCCTGCGCCTGCATCACCTGCTCCGAGACAAAGTTTTCCGAAGCAATGAGTTCCAGGCCGTGGGTTTGCCGTTCCTTCTCCTGGCGGATCAGGTCAAACACAACGGTATCGGGGGCGAGGGTACGGGTCGTGGTTTCCATGCGCCAAAGGTAGGCAGCCGCCGATGAGGAACGAAGCCGCCGCCAGCAGCAATTGCCGGACCCGTCCGCCCATTGCCCATCAAAAAGCGCGGATATTCGGGCCGCTGCCCGCCCTGTCGTATCTTATTGGCTAACCGAAAGCCTACCTCAGCCGTTATGACGCCGGACCCGCCGCCGCGTGCCCCCGTTTCGGGCATCTCGTTCCTCCTACCTTGACCTTCCTTCGCCTCCCGTGAGCACCCCTCTCTCGGCCAACCTGGCCCGCCTGCGCACCGGCACCCTCACGCCCCTGACCGACTTCTACGGGCAGCAGCGCGACGTTTTTGCCCGCTGGGCGCGGCGGCAGTTCGGCACCCCGGCCGACCAAGCCCACGCCGTGCTGCGCGAGCGGCTGCTCACGTTCTACGACGAGGTCAACGACGGGCGCCTCACCAGCTGGCCCCCCGACCTGCGCGCCCACCTCTACGGCGCCGCGCGGCAGGTGCTCACGGCCCGAGCCACCAACACCGCCCTGCCCGCCGAGGCCCCGCTGCCCACCGCCGAGGCCGAGCGGCGGCAACTGGTGCTGCGCACCTTGCTGCAGCTACCGCCCGACAGCCAGCTGGTGCTCCATCAGTTCTACTTCCGCGGCTCCAACTTCGAGACGCTGGCCGGCAAGCTCGGCTACGCCAACGCCGGCGTGGCCCGCCGCCAGAAATCGGAAGCGCTGCGCAAGCTGTTCGAAGCCCTGAACCGCGCCGGCGCGGGCGGCACCGCCGAGCTGCTGGCCCACCTGCCCGCCGTGGAGCGCAGCTCCGACGGCGTGCTCGACCCCGCCGGGCAGGACGAGTTCGATGCCCAGCTGCTCGTCGATGGGGAGCTGCGGCAGGCCTGCCTGGCCTATGAGCAGTATACCGCCGACCTGCGCTGGGCGGCCGGCCGCGAAAACCTGCGCCTGCGCCTCGACTCCCTGGACCGGCGCGTGGCCCAGCGCACGGCCGCCCAGCAGCGCATCCGCCAGCGCCAGCAGCGCCAGCGCCTGCGCCTGGGCCTGGTCGGGGCGGGCGTGCTGGCCCTGTTGATTGCGGCCGGGGTGCTCTTCTGGCCCCACCGCGACAACAACGCCCGTGCCTGGCAAGCCTACGACGCGCCCGACCCCGGACTGTCGGCCGCCCAAACCGATGGCCGCCCCCTGCTGGCCCAAAGCATGCAGCTTTACCGCCAGGGCAGCTACCCCGCCGCCCTGCACATGCTGCGCCGCCTGCCCGCCACGGCCCTCGGCCAGGACACCTTCCTGTACTACAACGGGCTGCTGCTGCTGCGCCAGGAGCAGCCCGACCAGGCCGAAAGCTACTTCCGGCGCGTGAGCCGCCTGCCCGGCTCGGCCCTGACCGGCCGGGCACAGTACTACCTGGGCCTCAGCTGCTGGCAGCAGCAAAAGCTGCCGCAGGCCCGCGCCGCCCTGGAGCAAGCCGCCCAGAGCCCCGGCAATCCGTATCGGGACAAAGCCCGCGGTGCCCTGCGCAGCGGTGCCCTGCGCTGATGCCCCGCTACGGCCCCAACAACACCGTCGCGCGGCTTTACGGGGCTTGCGCGCGGCCTAAGCAGCCTTCTGTGTCGTCTTAGGGCTCATCCCTATGGCTCGCAGCCTTTAAGTGCTGCTGCGTAGCGTTTAAGAAGGCTTCCCCAGCCTTTTAGGGGCCTTACGCAGCCTCTGACTACTGTTCCGCGCCGCCTTGGGAAGCTTCCGCAGCGCTTAACCGGTGGTCCATACCCGCTGGCTGGTCCTCGGTGCTGCTTTGCTCTTCTTCCGCGGTGGCCAGGCACGCCGCCACAGCTGCAGCCGGCGCCCTCCTAAAACAATAAACCCGTCTGGAGCGGCAGATGCCCCGGACGGGTTTCCCTTCAACCAACCAAGATTATAGTTGTCGGTTACGAGTTGTCAGTTGTTGGTCTGTTCTGACAACTCGTAACCGACAACTGACAACTCTATTTCCGCACCACGCGCTGCTGGTAGCGCTGCCCGTCGACGGAGGCGGTGAGCAGGTAGTTGCCGGCGGGGCACTGCGGGGCCACGCGCAGGCGGGCCGGACCGGCCATTACCTCCTGCTGCTGCGTCCACACCACGCGGCCCAGGGCGTCGGTCAGGGTGAGCACGGCGTTGCCCGAGCCGGGCGCCAGCAGTTCCACGTCGAAAGTTTGGTCAAACGCGGTGGGGAAGGCGGCCAGCGTCGGGCGGTTGTCGAAGCTGACGGTGCGCGGGCCATAGTAAGTTTCGCGCCCGTCGCGGTCCTGCTGGCGCAGGCGGTAGTAGCGCAGGCCCTGCTTGCTGGTTTCGGTGTCGACGTAGCGGTAGTCGCGGGCCACGGTGGCGTGGGGCGTGGGGCTGGCCACAAAAGCCAGCTGCCGGAAATGGTGCCCGTCGGTGGACACTTCCACGGCGAAGCCCCGGCTGTTTTCCTCGACGGCGGTGCTCCACGTCAGCACGGCGGCCTGCTGCTGGCGCTGGGCGCGAAAAGCCGTCAGGCCCACCGGCAGCACCACGTTCTGCTCGCCCAGCGTCCAGCGCGAAAAGCCGTCGACACCGCTGAGCTGGGCAAAGCCCGGGCCGCTGCTGCTGATGCCCTTGTACTCCCAGGTACTGCCGCCGTTCGTCGATTTAAAGAAGCGCAGGTCACTGGCCGTCAGCCCGTTCAGCTCGTTGCTGCGGTAATCGAAGCGCATGTCCACGTCCAGCCCGGTGCTGATGCCCGCCGTGATGTCGAAGTAGCGCTTGAGGGCAGGCGTGCCGTTGATGGTGGCGGCCGGGCCGGTGGTACGCACCACGGTGGTCAGGCCCGGCAGCAGGGAGCCGGCGGCGGGCGTCAGCGTCAGGCCCACGTTGCCGAAGATTTCGGCCTGGCCGCTGCGGGGCGTGCGGCGGGCTTCCACCCGGCCCAGCACGTAGCTGGCGGCCGTTTCGGTGAGCAGGGCGTCGGCGTTGAGGCGGATTTTGTTGGGGCCCGTGTCGAGTATGCCGCCGTTCATCACCAGGTTGTTGGCCAGGATCAGGTCGTCGCTGAGGGTTTTCACGCCCGCGCCGCGCACTTCCAGGTTGTAGTACAGCCCGCCGCCCACGAGCTGCGGGCCCGCGCCCGTCAGCAGCACGCCGCCGGTGGTGCAGCTGAATACGCCGGTGTTGTTCAGGTCGCCTTTCACTTCCAGATTGCCCAGCGTCTGGGCAAAGGCGCCGGAGTTGGTGAAGTCGCCGTTGACGATGATGTCGCCGCCGGTGTGGTTGAGCGTGCCCTGAATGGTGAGGTTGCCCGTCACCACCGTCTGCCCGCTCTGAATGCTCATCACCTGCCCGGGCGCCACCGTGAAGCTATTCAGCACCGTCTGGGCCTGCGACACCAACGAATTCACCCCGTCGGTGCCGTTGTTGGTCACGGCCGCTACGGCGTTGGCCGTCAGCTCGCTGCGGCCGCCGGTCAGCAGCAGGGCCTGGAAGGCCTGGGTGCCGGGCTGCGAGAGGCTGATGTTGCGCACCACGTTGTTTTCCACCACGTTGGCCGCCGAGCCGGTGCCCGCGCCGCAGCTCACCACCACGCCCTTGAAGTCCTGCGCGCCGGCATTCACCCACACGGCCCCGCCCGCCTGCGGTCCGGTGCCGCCGATGTAGTTGCCGCTCACGGCGTTGTTATCAGAGCCCGCGCCGGCCAGGAAGCTGATGGCCGTCTGAGCCGTAGTGGGCGCCGTGGGCAGTGAGTAGTAGAAGCTGTTGTCGCGAATAATCCACCCGTCGCCGTTGCCGCTGCTCACTTTCACGCCGCACTGGGCGTAGTTGGCCAGCTCGTTGCTGAGCAGGGCCACCCGGTCGTTGGCCGCGCTGCCGCTGCCGGCGGCCGCGTATACCAGGTTGGCCGGCAGCAGGCCGCTGCCGGCCTGGCCCAGGTAGTTGCTTACCAGCGTATTGTCGTCGTTGCCGAGGCTGCTGCCCCCATCGAGTTCGACCACCCCGCCCGCGAGCGAGGCGTTGTTGCCGAGCAGGCGGGCGTCGCGGATGGTGATGTTGCGGGCGTCGGCGGTGAGGGCCACGGCGGGCTGGGCCGTGCCGGGCTGCTGCACCGTCAGCTGGCGGGAGCTGCTGCCGTTGTGCCCGCTCAGCGTCACGTAGCGCGTGCCGCCCCCGAAAGTTACCGTGCCGTTGATGACCACGCTGGTAGCGCCGGCCTCGGGCTTGATGGTGAGCGTATTGACGGCACTGCCCACGCGGGCAATCAGCACGTTTTCGTCGAAGGTGCTGCCGCTGGTCAGCCGCAGCTCGTAGGGGGCCGGGAGCGTGGCGGGCACCGCGGCCAGGGCTTGGGTGAGGGTGGCATAAGTGCCGCCGGTACCGACGCGGTATACCACCGGGGCCTGGGCCTGGGCCCGCTGCACCAGCAGCAGCACCAGGGCCGAGAGCAGCAGCAGCCACATGGCCAGCGAGGCCTGGTGGCGGGTGACGCCAGCGGCGCGGCCGGAATTATCAGGAGAGGGTAACGTTTGTTTCATGGCTCAGAAGGGCAGGAGGCTAGGTTCAGTCAGGGCAAAGGGGTAGCGGCCGACGGTTGAAAGCGCGTCGGAAGCGGCCGGGCTGAGCGTGGTAAGCACGCAGCCCGGAGCGGGAATCACCAGAAAGCGGAGGGGAAAGTAGTTAAGCTACCATAGGCAGACACCGGAAAAGTAACATTATGTCACTGCCATAACCATATGACAGCTAATGTCACTAACCAAATATAAAGGGCGGTTCTACGAATCCTATATTGGGAATAATATTTTTTAACATTATTGATTTACCGTCCCACTTCGCAGCTAAAAAACCGGGCTCAATACGCCCTTTACAAGCCCCGTTTCCATTTTCAGCAACCGTGTGCGCCTCGGGGCAAAATTTACTGATGCTGGGAAGCAAGGCCAAGCTGCTTCTAGCGAAACTATATAACTATTACAATATCAAACACCACCCCAATTGCACCAACATCTTCATCAAATCAAACTCAGTGCTTCCGCAGCCCGTCCGGGGGCTTGCCGCGCCGCATCAGCCCCGGCGCGCAATGGGGTATGCCGGCTCGATGTTGGGCTGCAGCGTCAGCTCCCAGGTATCGAGGTGGAGGGCCGCCAGGTGGCACAGCTCGGGGTTGTGGCGGTACACGCAGCCGGTGTCCAGGTCGATGGCGCCGCTACGCTTTGCTACCTGCTCACGCAAGTGAGCCACGGGTTTGGGGTGGTGGCCGTGCAACAGGCGTTTGCCCTGCAGCCGCGAGGCATCAAAGACGAAATTCTTGATGTTGAGCATGGAATGCTGGTCGTGGCGCATCTCGTCGGGCGGCAGGCGAAAATTGAAGCCGGCGTGGACGAGCACGAAATCGGGCAGCTCCAGCGACAGGGGCAGGGCTTCGATCCAGCGCAGGTAGGGCTCCGGAATGTCCTGAGTATGCGTCACGCCGAAGCTGCCCAGGGTCATATTCTGGTCGGCGGGCGAGGCCCAGCTGGCCAGGGGGCGCCGGCCGCGGGCGGCTTCGAGCAGCTCCAGGTCGTGGTTGCCGAGCACGCAGGGCACGTGGTAGCCGTCGGCCTGCAGCTGCATCAGGTAATCGAGCACGCCGCGCGAGTCGGGGCCCTTGTTGACGAAGTCGCCGAGCACGTAGAGCGTATCGGCGCGGGTGAGCTGCAGCCGCTCCTCGACGAGGTGGCGAAACGAGTGCAGGCAGCCGTGCAGGTCGGTGGTGGCGTAGCGCATGAGCTTCGGGAGGTAGGAGGTAGGAGGTAGGAGGTAGGAGGTAGGAGGTAGGAGGTAGGAGGTAGGAGGTAGGAGGTAGGAGGTAGGAGGTAGGAGGTAGGAGGTAGGAGGTAGGAGGTAGGAGCCTACGCGGCATGGGCTGTGGGTGGTTGCTCGGCGCCAACAAAAAAGCACCGCCGGGTGGGCGGTGCTTTTGCTAAGTATCGGGCGGGGCTTAGTGGCCGCCGCCGTAGCCGGGCTTGTCAATTTCCGGCTTCTCCAGGTTGCGGTTCGGGTGGCGCTGGGGCGCGTCCTGGGCGTCCTGCTCAAGGCGGTCCTCGGTCTGGTCGTCGCGCTGGTTGACGGGCAAGCCGGCGGCTTTGGGTTGCTCGGTGGCGGTGGGGCCGCCGGGCTGCTGCTTCGAGGGCTCGTTGCCCTTGCTATTGCTGTGTGACATGGCTAGTGGTGTTTTGGTTGGGGAAAGGCACGGCGCCCGGAGGCACCGCGGGCCGCGGGCCTAGAAGCCCTTGGCAATGCCCGATTCCTGGGCATCGGGGTCGGTCAGGTCGGCGTTGGTATCGGGGCGGGCGTCGGAGGCCTTGGAGTTGTAGTCGATGGCGCCGCCGGTGGAGGCGCTACGGCCGCCCCGCACCCCGTCCGAGTCGGAGGCGTCGATATCGTCGTCCTCATCGTCGCCGAAGTCATCGAGGCGGTCCACGGCGTCGAGGTCGTCGGCATCGGTGAGGTCTTCGCCGGCATTGCGGGCGCGGCGCGAGTCGCCGTCCGTTTCGCTGAGGGCGTCAGGCAGGCGGCGCGGGTCGAGCACGTCGGGCGTAGGCATGTCCTCGTTGGGTACCACGGGGCGGCCTTCGTCGTCGCCGCGCATGTTGTCGGCGGGGTGGCCGGGCTTGTCGGCGTCTTCATTCACCGACACGGCCGAAATGCCGTCGGAGGAGTCGGTGCCGAAGCCCTGCTTCCCGTCGCGGTTGCCGAAGCCCCCGCGGGCGGCCTCGTTTTTGGGCGGATCGGCGCCGGGGATGATGTGGCCGGCCTGCAGCTCTTCGTCGGTGGTATCGTTGGGTATTTCCCGCACCGGGCGGTTTTTCGGGTCGATGGACATGGGCGTTGGCTGTGGATTGGGAGGGAGTAACGGGTTCTGGAAAGGTGTACTGCGCCCGGCGCGTTTGGGTTGCCGAATGCCGCCCGCTGCGTATGTTGGCAGCCGAACCGGCTTCCGTTAGCCCGCCGCCGCCCCTCATGGACCACGAATACCTCGCCGCTTCGACCCGCAGCCTGGACGAGCTGCTGCAGCACCTGGCCGCGGGCCACGCCGTTAAGTACCTGTTTTTCTGGGGCCACACGCCCGCGCCCGGCGCCGCCGGCGTGGGCAAAGAGTGCCTGAGCCAGTGGTACCCGGCGCCCTTCACCATCGAGGGCACGCGCTACCCCACGACTGAGCACTGGATGATGGCCGAAAAAGCCCGCCTGTTCGGCGACGAAGTGAACCGGCAGGCCATCATCGAGGCCGCGCACCCCGACCAAGCCAAGAAGTTCGGCAGGCTGGTGCGGGGCTTCGACGCGGAGCAGTGGGAAGCGGCGCGCTTCGGCATCGTGGTGCGCGGCAACGAGGCCAAGTTCGGCCAGCACCCGGCCCTGCGCGACTTTCTGCTGGCCTCGGGCCCGCGGGTGCTGGTGGAAGCCAGCCCCGTCGACGCCATCTGGGGCATCGGGCTGGCCCAGCACGATGCGCGGGCCCCGAACCCGGCCGCCTGGCGCGGGCTGAACCTGCTGGGCTTCGCCCTGATGGAAGTGCGGGCCCGTCTGCACCGGCAGCCGTAACCTAATTCTTTGCCTTTCCTGCTTATGTGGACCGAAACCGACAACGCGCTGCGCCGCACCTTCCGCTTCAAGGACTTTCAGGCGGCCTTCAGCTTCATGACCGACGTGGCCGAGGAAGCCGAGTACCAGGACCACCACCCCTGGTGGGCCAACGAGTACAACACGGTGGAATTCCGGCTGCGCACCCACGACGCGGGCAACACCGTGACCAAGCGCGACCATAAGCTGGCCGAGTCCATCGACAAGCTGGCGGCGGAGTACGGCGGGCAGGTGGTGACGTAGCCGCTGCGCGGGCTTATTCCACCACCAGGCGGCTGATGAGCGGGCGGCCGGCGGCCGTCAGCCGCAGGGCGTAGAGCCCGGGTGCCAGCCCCGTCAGGTCGAGGGGCAGCCGGGTGCTGCCGCTCGTCACAGCGTAATGACGTACCGGCCGGCCCAGGGCATCGAGCAGGGTGAGGGAAGTGCGGGCGGCGGCCGGAGCCGGCAGCTGCACCGTCAGCATGTCGTGGGCCGGGTTAGGGAATGCCGCTAAAGCCACTGGGGTGGCCGGTGCCGCTGCGGGCAGCAGCGTAGGGTCATTCAGTACGGCCAGGTAGCCGGTCTGATAGGGTGCAGCCGTCGTGAGTACCTGGCTGCCAAAGGTGGCCGTGCCGCGGAAGTTGCCGCTCACGTACACTCGCGGGCTATGTACGGCAATGCATTCGGCCGGGAAGTTGGCATTGGCGGCCGCGCCCTGGGCCCAGGCAAACTGGGCCGAGCTGCCCGCGTCGGTTATGCTGGCTACGAACAGTCCGCCCGTACCGCCGCTGGTCAGAACGGAGCTGCCGTAAGCGGCGGTAGAGCTGAGCTGGTAGCCGGCAACCAGCACGCTCGTCCCGTTCAGGGTCAGCGCGCGGACTTCCTCCGCGTCGCTGCCGCCGGCGCGCAGGGCCCACACGAAGCTGGCGCTGCTGCCCGCGTCGCGCAGCTTGGCCACGTAGGCATCGACTGGAGCAGGCGTTGTGCCGGTGCCGCCCTGGGCATTGGTCAGCGTCAGGCCGCCGAAGGTGGTGGTGGGGCTGCCAAACGAGCCGGCCAGGTACACCTCGGTGCCACGAGCGGCCAGAGCGCGCACGTACTCGTAGCCGCCCCCGCCGATGGCCTGGGCCCACGCGTAGCTGCCGGTGCTGCCCGCGTCGCTGAGCTTGGCCACGAATACGTCGGAGGCAAAGCCCGAGCTGCTGTTAGTAAGCGTGGTGGTCCCGAAATCGGTAGGAGCCGAGCTAAACGTACCCGCCACGTACACGTTGGCCCCGCTGACGGCCAGGGACTGGACCGCCCCACCGCCCCGCTGCCCCCACGCTTCGGCGACGGTGCTGCCCGCGTCATTAAGCTTGGCCACAAACATTTCGCTGCCGCTGGGGCGCTGGTTTACCAAGGTAGCCGCGCCCACGGTCAGCGTGCCGTTGAAATTACCCGTCACGTACACGCCGCTGCTCTGTACGGCCACGGCCAGTGGCAGCACGTCGGCGCCGCTCAGGGCATGCACCCAGGTAAAGCTGCCGGTGGGGCCGGCGTCAGCCAGCTTGGCCACAAACCCGCAGCTGATGCCCTGCCCGGTGACGGTGATGGAACCGAAGGTCGTCGGGTAGCTGAACTTAAACCCCGTCACGAACACATTGCCGCCCTGCACCGCTAGGCCGCGCACGTCCACGCGGGCGCTGGCAATGGTGCTGTTGGTGGCCTGCGCCCACACGAAGCCCGCGGCGGGGTTCCATTTTGCCACGAACAGGTTGGTGCCAGTGCCGCTGAGGGTGATGCCGCCCAGGTGCAGGTCGCCCGCAAACGAGCCGGCGATGAACACGTTGCCGGCCGCATCGGTAGCCGAAGCGCGTATTTCAGAGAAGTCGGTGCTGCCGGTCTGGCCCAGGTCGACGGCCTGCTGCCAGGCTGGCGCCTGCGCCCAGCCCAGGCGGGCCGTCAGCAGTAGCAGCAATAAAGACCAGAGTTGCTTGCGCACGAGGTAGGTCACGGGTAATGGAACAGGTTGAATGAATAGGAGGCGAAAACCGACGGGCCGGTGGTCCCGGCGTAAAAGCGGATAAAGCTATAGTTTCGTCCGTAGGCGTGCAATACACCTGGCTCAGCGTCCGGCCGCCGCGAGAATCGACGGGCCGCCGCGGCATCGGCGTAATCTGTGGGTTAGCTTTGCACTATGTCGACTGTCACTCCCGAGCCCGCCGCCCTCTACATCGTGCCCACGCCCATCGGCAACCTGGAGGACATCACCCTGCGCGCCATCCGCATCCTGGGCGAGGTGGACGTGGTGCTGGCCGAAGACACGCGCACCAGCGGCCGGCTGCTGCAGCACCTGAACCTGAAGAAGCCCATGCTCAGCTACCACCTGCACAACGAGCACCAGACGGTGCAACGGGTGCTGGACCGGCTGGAAAAGGGCGAGCGGATGGCCCTGGTGTCGGATGCGGGCACGCCCGGCATTTCCGACCCGGGCTTTTTGCTGGTGCGCGAGTGCCTGGCCCGGGGGCTGAAAGTGGAGTGCCTGCCGGGCGCCACGGCCTTCGTGCCGGCGCTGCTCAAGTCGGGCTTCGGGGCCGAGCGGTTTACCTTCGAGGGCTTCTTGCCGGTGAAGAAGGGCCGGCAGACGCGCCTGCGCGAGCTGGCCGCGGAAGTGCGCACCATGATTTTCTACGAGTCGCCGCACCGCATCGTGAAGACGCTGGAGCAGTTTGCCGAGGCCTTCGGGCCGGAGCGGCCGGCCTCGGTGAGCCGGGAGCTGACCAAGCTATTTGAAGAAACGGTAACCGACTCGCTGGGCGCATTGGCGCAGGAGTTTGGGGGCCGCACCACCATTAAAGGAGAAATTGTCATTGTCGTTCAAGGACTTCGCGAATAAGCCCTGGCTGCTGACGCTGCTGGGGCCCGTGCTGCTGTGGGTAGGCTGGCCGGTGCACCCGGCCCCCGCGCCGCTGCTGCTACTCGTTGGGCTGGTGCCGCTGCTGCGGCTGGCCCAGGTGCTGCGCGCCCAGGGGGCCAGCGGCGGCCGCTGGTGGCGCTGGGCCTACCTCTACCTGCTGCTCTGGAACGTGCTGACCACCTACTGGGTGGCCTACAGCACCGTGGGCGGCGGCATTGCGGCCAACGTGCTCAACGCCGCCCTGCAAAGCCTGCCGCTGCTGGCCTTCTGGCACACGCGCCGCCTGGCGGGCCGGGCAGTGGGCTACCTCTCGTTCGGGGTGTACTGGCTGGCCTTCGAGCAGCTGCACCTCACCTGGGACCTTTCCTGGCCCTGGCTGACGCTGGGCAACGGCTTCGCGGCCGTGCCGGGCTGGGTGCAGTGGTACGAGTACACGGGCCAGCTCGGCGGCTCCGTGTGGGTATTGCTGGCGAATCTGGCCATCTTCCGGGCTGCTTTCGGGGCGGCCGAGCGGGTGGAGCTGCCCGCGCAGCACGCTTTCGTGGTGGCGCGGCCCGCGGTCCGGCCCGCCCGGCGCTGGCTGTTGCCGGCGCTGGCCGTAGCGCTGCCGCTGCTGGTGTCGTTCGGCATCGGCAGCCGCTGGCAGGAGCGGGGGCCGGCGGCCGAGGTGGTGGTGGTGCAGCCCAACGTAGACCCGTTCGAGGAGAAGTTTGAGGGCGGGGCGCGCTACCTCTCGCCCGAAGCCCAGCGCGAGCGGATGATCCGGCTGACGGAGCAAACCGTGACGCCCCAAACGCGGCTGGTGCTCTGGCCCGAAACCTCGCTGGAAACCTACCACTGGGAAAATCAGCTGGCGGCCCACCCGGACCTGCTGCGCATCCGGCAGTTGCTGTCGGCTCACCCGGGCCTGCGGCTGGTATCGGGCATGACGTCCATCGGCACGTACCCGAGCAAGGAGCAAGCCTCCGAAACGGCCCGCTACCGCGACGACGTGGGCTTTTACGACGTCTACAACGCGGCCCTGCACGTGGACGGCGCCACCGGCCCCACGCAGGTCTACCACAAGTCGAAGCTGGTGCCGGGCGTGGAGAAGGTGCCGGGCTGGCTGAACTCGGCCCTGGGCACCATCAACCTCGGCGGCGTGGTGGGGTCCTACGGCAGCCAGGATACGCGCACCGTATTCCGGGCCCAGTCGCCCGCCACCGACAGCAGCCTGCGCGTGGCCCCGGTTATCTGCTACGAATCCATCTACTCCGACTACGTGAGCGAGTACGTGCGCCGCGGCGCCACGCTCATCGGCATCATCACCAACGACGGCTGGTGGTCCGACTCGCCTGGCTACAAGCAGCACCTGCTCTACGGCCGCCTGCGCGCCATCGAGACGCGCCGCGACATTGCCCGCGCCGCCAATACCGGCGTGTCGGCCTTCGTGAACCAGCGCGGCGACATCGTGCAGCAAACCGGCTGGTGGACCCAGGCCGCCAGCCGCTACGTGGTGCACCTCAACGACGAGCTGACCTTCTACGTGCGCTACGGCGAGCTGCTGGGCCCGGCCGCGCAGGTGCTGGCCGGGCTGCTGCTGGGCTGGGCGCTGCTGCGGCGCTTCGTGAAATGATTTTTCGCCGGGCATCCCTCGTCCGCACACCGAACCGCTGGTCGACCTAGTCAAGCCCCCTGCCACGCCCCAACCGCCATGCGCCAGATAGCCCGCGTGCCCCGGCCCACGATCAACATCGTCCGGCTGATGATTTACCACGATGGTGTCGGCGCGTACCTGTTCGGGTTCGACACGCTGGTGGATGCGGGCTGCCGCTGGGATGAGTGGTACGAAACAGCAGAAGACGCCCAGGGAGCGGCAGAACACAACTACGGCGTGGGGCCGGCCGACTGGCAGCCCATTCCCGATCCGCTGCCGCACTGTTACGAAACCTGCATTGCGCCGGTGCGCCCCAAAGGAAGCCCGGACGGCAACCCGCAGCACGGTCGGCTCGAAACGCTTGTCAACAACGAATGGGTGGATTTTCACCCCGAACAACTCTGATATGGACCTCCAGCAACTCACCCAGCTCAGCCACCAGGTAGCCGAAGTAGCCCGCCAGGCCGGCCAGTTTATCCGCCAGGAAGCGGCCAGCTTCGACCGCGGCCGCGTCGAAAACAAGGGCCTGCACGACATGGTGTCGTACGTCGACCAGGAGTCGGAGCGCATTGTGGTGGCCGGGCTGCGCGCGCTGCTGCCCGAGGCCGGCTTCATCACCGAGGAGGGCACCGCCGGCCCGGCCAACCGCGCCGAGCAGTTCACCTGGATTATCGACCCGCTCGACGGCACCACCAACTTCATCCACGGCCTGCCCGTCTACTCCGTCAGCATCGCGCTGATGCAGGGCGCGGAGCTGGTCGTCGGGGTGGTGTACGAGGTGAATCAGGACGAAACGTTCCGGGCCGTGCGCGGCGGCGGGGCCTTTGCCAACGAGCGGCCCATCCGCGTATCGGACGCGCCCACGCTCAGCAAGTCCTTGGTATCCACCGGCTTCCCGTACAGCAACTTCAACCGCATCGACCCCTACCTGGGCATGCTCAAAGAGTTTATGCGCGAAACCAACGGCGTACGCCGCGTGGGCTCGGCCGCCATCGACCTGGCCTGGGTGGCCGCGGGCCGCTTCGAGGCCTTTTTCGAGTTCAACATCAACTCCTACGACGTGGCGGCCGGCATTCTGCTGGTGCGCGAGGCCGGCGGCCGCGTCACGCAGTTCCTGGAAGACGGGGACCCGATTTTCAACCGTGAAATCATTGCCAGCAACGGCCACGTCCACGACGAGATGATGCAGATTATCCGCCCGTTCTGGGAGTAGGCAGCGGCACCACCGGCCGTCATTGCGCGCGAACCACAGGTCGACGTCGTCAAGCGCGGCAACCACCGGAAGGCGTAGCCAATCGGTCCTGACCCACGGGCCAGCCTTAACAACAGCACCGCCCGAAACCAGTAACTCCGGTTTCGGGCGGTGCTGTTGTTGGTTTCTGCCAGTTGTACCGTATCTGCTACTAGCGGAAAGCGTTCCTCGCTTGACGACGTCGACCTGCGGTTCGCGCGCAATGACGGCCGGTGGTGCCGCTGCTTTCCTGTGTCGCTCAGCTTACGGCTGCAGGCTCACGTTGTCGATGGTCGTCACGGCGTTGTTGGTTACCGTCACGCCGCCCTTGGTGGCGTTCTGGTAGGCGTTCTGCCCGCTCGGGGCCGAGGTCGTCGGGAAGTATTTCACGGTGTAAGTGCCGGCCGGCAGGCTCCAGAGCTGGTAGGCGCCGCTGGCGTCGGCCATGGTGCTGAAGGTATCGGGCACGGTGATGCTGCTGCGGATGGCCAGCACCTGCGGCGCGGCGGCCGCAGGCGACACGGTGCCGCGGATGGCCCCGTTCAGATCCTGCGCCACCACCCGGATGACGGGCTTGAGCAGGTACCGCTCGTTTTGGTTGCCGTTGCCGTTCCCGTTGCCGCGCTCCACGATGGACTTGGCCACGTCGAAGTCGAGCAGCAGCTGGTAGGTCTGGCCCGCGGTCAGGGTCACGTTCTGCAGCTTGAGCTTCACGCCGGAGGTTTGCCCGCTGGGCGTTTTCAGCGCGTAGGTGTTGCCGTCGCGCCCCACCACGAAGTTGTTCGGGCCGAGCACCAGCCGGATTTCCTGCGGCGTGCCGGGGTTGAAGTCGGTATCGACGAGCAGGGCCGAGCGGCCGTTCACGTACTCCAGCACGTTGATGGTTTGGGGCGTGAAGGGCAGCACTTCCCAGCCGCTGGGGTCGTTTTCCGGCTTCAGGTGCAGCTCGATGCGCTGCACGTCGAGGCGAACGGCGCGGAAGTCGCCGGGGGCGTCGGTGAGGCTGATGCGCAGCTTGGCGGCGCCGGATTTATCGTTGTCCTTGCCGCAGCCGGCCAGGGTAAGCAGGGCGCCCAGGGCCAGGGCAGAAGTCAGGAATGGGACGTTCGTTTTCATCGGCGGGGGAAAGTTGTTAGTCAGAAAATACAACTTTAAACCAGCTCAGACGGCTGGTTTTTCGGAAGTCGACAATAAATATACCATTTACTTCGACACCGAAATTTCTCCCCTAACGCAGCTTCGGGCCGAATGGATACACCCCCGAAACGAAAACGCCCACCCGGTTGGCGGGCGGGCGTTTTTGCGCCGTATCAAAATTCTTCGGGCGGGCCGCACCGAAATTGGTATAGCGACTTAGCCATCGGCCGCAGCCCGGCTGACGGCTTACTTCGCCTCGGCCCGGGCGCCCAGCAAGGCTTCCAGGGCTTTCAGGCGCTGCTGCAGCTCGGCCGTCTGGGCCGCCTGCGTCTGCAGCTGCTGCGTGGTCTGCGCCTGGGCGGTGCCGGCGGTGGCTTGCAGCGTGGCTACCTGCTGCTGCAGGCGGGCGTTGTGCTGCTGCAGCTCGGCCAGCTGCCGGGCCAGCTCCTGGGTGGCCGACACGTTCAGCATGGCCAGGGCTTCGTAGTCGACGGTGCGCACGTCCGGGTGCTCCAGACCGAAGACGAACACCTGCTGACCGGCCAGCTGCCGGGCGCCGCGCACCAGCAGCGTGGTGCCGCGGGCCGCTTTCACCGTACCGACGACTTCGCCGGCCTTCGTGATAAGCCGGATGCGCTGCCCGGCTTTGGCGGCCGTGGCCGGGGCGGCCGGCAGCGTCAGGCGCAGCAGCGAATCGGCTTCCATTTCAACGTTGGCGGCCTGGGCGTAGATGTCGGGCAGAAAACCGCTGTGCTGGCTCACGGCCTGCGGAAATACCTGCTCCACTTCCTGGGC
This sequence comes from Hymenobacter edaphi, assembly GCF_003258365.1. Lineage (GTDB taxonomy): Bacteria > Bacteroidota > Bacteroidia > Cytophagales > Hymenobacteraceae > Solirubrum > Solirubrum edaphi. The sequence goes on from NZ_QHKM01000010.1 coordinate 101,033, forward strand.
AATAACTTTTTTGAACTGCCGGCTGCCGTACTGCACCCGGTCGCGCATGGTATAGTCGGTGATGCGGATCTGGCTGAGCAAAGCCAGGTCCTGGGCGGCGTTGCTCAGGCCGATGATGGACTTGAGGCGGCGGTCGGAAGTGGCGTTGAACTCGGTGGCCAGCACGCGGCCGGTGGCGCGGATGCTTACCGGGCCGGTATTACTGGCCGTCGAGCCGCTGGTGGCCGTGCCGTTGCCGGCGGCGGCGAAGTAGGCGTAGGCGTAGTTGCCGGGCGTCACCGAGCCCTGCACGTCGAGCGGAAACGAGGGGATATTCGTACCGATGCCCACGCGGCCGCCCTGCCCGTCGTCGGCCAGGATGGTGGTGCCGCGCAGGTAGTTCTTGTTGTCGCCGGAAAAGCGAATCCACGAGTCGCCGGGCAGGTGCACCGAGCCGTTGGGCACGTCGAGTTCCACAACGGGCGCGGTGGTGCCGATGCCGAGCTTACCCCCCTTCAGCACCATCGGTATGCTGCCGCCCCCGGCGTTAAACTGGCCATCGTTGTGCGCTCCGCCCACAATCCAGGCAAAGGACTCGCCCGAGCGGAAGTACTGCGTGCTGTTCTGCACCCCGATGCCGTAGGCAGTGCCCCACAGGTTCAGCATCTGCCGGGTGGTGTTGCCGAAAGCCAGCGTGGCGCTGCTGCCGGCGGTGTTGAGGCCCACGCCCAGGCGGTTGTTGACTTTGTCCCAGCTCAGCTGATTGGCATTGCCGGCCAGCCGGTTGTTGTCGCTGAACAGGATGGCCCCGTCGGCCTGCCCGGTTTCGGCCTGGGTCAGGCTGATGGCGGGTGCTTCGGCGGGCCGGTTGGGCGTCAGGCGAATATAGCCGTTGCCGGTCTGGTAGCCCTGGGTGTGAATCACGTTGGTGGCGGCGGTGGGGTCGGCGTAGGAGCTGCCGCCGCCGCCGCCGCCCATCGGCCGGGCGCCGCCGCCGCCGTAGTAGCCGTCGCCGCCGTCGCCGCCGTTGTAGATGGTCGTATTCGAGCCGCCAAAGCTCCGGGTCTGGCCGCCGTCGCCGCCGTAGCGGAACCTACCGGCCGTAGCAGTAACGGAAGTAGTGCTGCCGTGCCCGGTGCCACCCACGCCCCCGCCGGCCGTCTGGCTGCCGCCGCCGGCGCCGTGGGAGCCGTTGGCGCCGGTGAGGCCACCGCCCGCGCCGCCCGCCTGCACCGGTGGAGCCCCGGTAACCTGGTAAAACTGGATGCTGCCCGCCTGGCCGCCGCCCCCGGCCACCAGCAGTAAGGTCTCGGTGCCGTTGGCTGCTACATACGACACGGAGCTGGCCCTGCCAATTCCGGTGGCCTCCGTCAGGTAAAGTTGGGCGCCGGGCGTGACGGCCAGGGTGGCCTGCACCCGCCCGCCTTTGCCGCCCGGCGAAATGATCGGGGGGCCTACCGGGTTCAACGACTGCCGCGCCTGGCCTTCGGAGCCGGCCATGTCGATCAGCACGCTGGTAACGCCCGGGGGCACCGTCCAGGCGCGGGAGCCTTCCAGCGACTGGGTCGTGCCGATGGTTTCGGTCCAGTAGCTCCCGTCGAACAGGCTCAGGTGGTTAGTCGAGGTATTGAACACGACCAGCCCGGCGGCCGGGTTGGCAATGGCGTCGCGCTGGGCCTGGGTTACGCGCGGGGGCAAAAACCCTCTGGTGGTAGCCGTTACGTCGAGTTGGGCCGAGGCGGCCGGGGTGCTGGTGCCGATGCCCACGCTGCCGCCGATGCCTACAGTGCCGCCGTTGCTGATGCTCAGGCCACTGCCGCCGCCGTTGCCTACCAGCTGGCTGGTGCCCAGATTCAGGTTCTGCGTGGCGGTGTGGTTGCCCAGGTTGTCGGCTCCCACGGGCAGCGTGATGCTGTTGCCACCCGAGATGCCCAGCTGCTGCCCGGTCAGCGTCAGCGTCTGCGGCGCGGGCGCCGTAGCGGCAGTGGTTTGCACAGTGTTGTCAGGGAAGCGGAAGCCGCCCGCGCTGCTGTAAATCTGCCCGGCCACCTGCAGCTTCTGCGTCGGGTTGGTGGTGCCGATGCCCACGCCCGCGCTGCCTTTCGGCATCAGGTTCAGGGACTGATCAGTGTTGGAGCCCGCGGCATAGAGCGAGTTGTAGCCGATGCCTATGCCTTGGGTGCCGTTCCAGTGCCGAAACTCGGCTCCGTTGCTCGCGTCGTTGAAGTCGCCGGTGATGTAGAGCGGCCGGTTCGCGGCGTGGGAGCCCGTGCGGGCGGTGCCGACCGCCACGTCGAGGCGGTTGGTGGGCGCGGTCCGGCCCAGGCCCAGGTAACCCACGTCGCTGAGCACCATCTGGACGCTGCCGCCCGCGCCGGGGTCCGTCTGGTTGCCGGCGTACGTACCGCCCTTGTACCAAGCAAAGCCCCCGCCCGAGCGCAAGGCCAGCGTGTAGGGCTGCACACCAATGCCATAGTCGGTGCCCCACAGGTTAAGCTGCTGCGTCAGCGCGCTGCCGAAGTTGATGACGTTGCCGTTCATCGTTAGCGCCCGGGTGGCCGAGTGGTTGCCCAGGTCGTCGCCGGCCGAGCTGGGGTTCAGGTAGGTCCAGGCCGAGCCGTTGTGGTACCAGAAGCCCAGCTGCACACCGTCGGTCTGGTACACCAGCAGGCCCCGGGCCGGGCTCTGAATAGCAGCCCGCTCACTGGCCGTCATGCGCGGCGTGAGCAGGCCCTTGGTCACCGAATTAAGCTCCAGCAAGGCCGAGGCATCGGGCGCACTGGTGCCAATGCCCACCGAGCCGGTGGTCTGGGCCAGCGCGGCGGGGCCCAGCAGCGTGAGAAACGCCGCTACGGCGCCACCAAGGGCGCTGCGCGTGCTAGAACGTAGAGAAGGGTGCATACAACAGGGGTAAAGAGCTGGTCGAGGCCCTCCATCAGTCCGCCCGTTACACCCGCAGGCGAGAGGCAACCGAAGCCGATGAAAAGCTCCACAAAACTTCGCCCGTGCGGCGGCGCTGGCAAACGTCACTTGTACCGCATGTGGGTGATGCGCCGGTGTTTTTTTGCGCTTTTCCGGGGTCGGTTTCGTGCAGCGGTCCGAAGTCGGTCCGGCCGGGCAGTTGCCAGCCGGCCCCTCGGGCTACCCCAACGGCACCTCCAGCTGCACCCGAAAGCCGCCCTCAGGCCGCGGCCCGGCCGTGAGCCGGCCGCCCAGCGACTCGGCCCGGCGCAGTATGCTGCGCAGGCCCAGCCCGTCGGTGGCGGGCCGCACCGCCGGCTGGCCGTCGTCGTCGATGGTAAGCTGCAGCTGGCCGGGCTCCCGCCGCAGCCGGGCGCGCACGTAGCTGGCACCGCGGGCGTGCTTGACGGCGTTGGTCACGGCTTCCCGGAACACCAGGTATACCTGCTGGCGCAGCAGCTGGGGCAGCACTTCGTCGTCGGGCCAGCCCTCGGTCAGCAGCTCGGCTTCCAGGCCGGTAGGGGCGGTGCTCTGCTGGAGAAAGTCGCGCATCCGGTCGAGCAGGGAAGTGGTGTTGTCGGCCTGCGGATCGAGGCCCCAGACCACGTCGCGCATGGTGCGGGCGGCCGTGCGGCTGTTGGTCAGCAGGCGCTCCACGGCGGGGGAGTGGGCCGGCTGCTCGGCGCCCAGCAGCTCGGCCTGCAAACTCACGCGGGTAAGCAGCGTACCCACTTCGTCATGCAGATCGGCCGCCAGGCGCTGACGCATGTTCAGCGTGGCCGTGGCCGTGGCCAGCAGGTGCCGGGCCCGCAGCCACACCACCACCGCCACCAGCAGCAGCACGGCGCCCAGCAGCACGGCGCCCAGCAGCAGGGTGCGCTGCCGCAAGGTGGCCTCGCGAGCCTGGGTGCGGGCCTGCAGCTGCTGAATGTGCTGCCGCTGCCGGGCCAGCTGCTGTTCCCGCTGCCGGGTGGCGTACACGGCATCCAGCTCCTGGGCCTGGCGACGGGCGTTTTCGTCGAAGGCCAGGCTGCTCAGCTTGGTGAAGCGCTGCTGGTAGGCCAGGGCTTCGCGGTAGCGGCCCAGCTGGCTCAGCGCCGTTATGGCCGGCGTCAGAAAGTCGCACTCCACGCGCTTGTTGCCGACGCGCCGGGCGTCGGCAATGGACGGCTGCAGAATCCGCAGCGCCGCGGCGGGGCGCCCTTCGGCCAGTTGCAGCCGGCCGGCGGTCAGGTTGATGCACACCTGCGTTAAATCGGTGGCGCTGACCGAGGGGTACACCGGTACGGGATGCTGCCGGACGGCGGCCGGGCGCATGGAATCCAGGCAGGCGCGGGCCAGCGGCAGGTCGTGCTGGGCCAGGGCAAACTCGGCCAGGTTGTGCAGCCCGATGACCAGGGACAACCAGGCCCGCTGCTGCCGGCAGATGCGCACCACCTGCTCCAGGTACTGGCGTTGCCGGCGCAGGTCGTGGGTTTTGCCGGCGACCATGGCCAGCATATCGTAGGCCCGCGCCTGCTGAAACAGCCGGGCCGAGCCGCCGGCCAGCCGCGCGGCCGCCTCGCCCCAGCGCCGGGCGGGGTCCAGCTGGTTGGTCATGGTGTAGGCGTAGCTCAGTTCGGCGGCTACTTCCGAGCGAAGGGCCGAGTCGGCAGCCGGGTTAAGCACCTGCTGCGCCCGGAGCATGCTGCTCAGCGCCCGGCTGGGCTGCTCCTGGTAGAAGTAGTAGCGGCCCACCGTCATCCACAGGTGGGCCCGCACCTTGGTGGGCAGCGCGGGCCGGCTGGCCAGCCGCTCGGCCACGGGCAGGCGGGCGGCGGTTGGCCACTGATCGGCGAGGCGTAGCTGCGTGCGGCGGGGCCAGCGGCCGAAGTCGGGGTGGGCCAGGCTGTCCGGGGGAGCCGGCTGCGCTGCGCCCGGCCGGCCGGGCAGCAGGCAGGCAAGAAAAAGCCAGATCAATAAGGCGTTTTTCACGGCGAAGAGGCAACGGCGCTAATACGGACCGGAAGGGTCGTCGGCCAACCAAAAACTACAGTTCAAGCCTGAAATCCGGCGTCTGGCTGGTTTGAGCCGGTACCGACGGCCCCGACCCCAATCAGCCAGCCAAGTTCGGCTGGCCCCGGCTGGCCGGCAAGCGGGTGTTGTACCGCATTTCGGGGACGCATCAGCCGGCCCGTCACCCACATGCGGTACAGCCCGCGTTTGGGTCCGGCGCCGCGCATTGCCGACCTTTGCCCGCATGGAGAAGATTCGCCTGGCCCTGGTCGAGGACGACCCCGAAGTACGCGCCCTGCTGCACGCTTACCTGTGCCAGCAGCCCGAGCTGGACTGCGTCATCGTGGCCGGCTCGGCCGAAGATTTCCTGCAGCAGCTCACCGAGGTGCGCGTGGGGCCGCAGGTGGTGCTGCTCGACGTGCAGCTGCCCGGCCTGAGCGGCATCGAAGCCCTGCCGCTCATCCGCCAGCGCCTGCCCGAGGCCGACGTGCTCATGCAAACCGTGTTCGACGACGCCGACACCATCTTCCAGGCCCTGCGCCAGGGCGCCACCGGCTACGTGCTCAAAAGCGCCGCGCTGACGGAATACAAGGCCGCCGTGCTCGACGTAGCCCGGGGCGGGGCGCCCATGAGCCCGGCCGTGGCCCGCAAGGTGCTGGCTCATTTCAAACCCCTGCCCCAGACGCAGCCCGGCCTGCTCACCGAGCGGGAGCAGGCCGTGGTGCAGGGCATCGTCGATGGGCTGGGCGACAAGCAGGTGGCGCACCGCCTGGGTCTCTCGGCCGAAACGGTGCGCACCTACGTCAAGCGCGTCTACAAAAAGCTGCAGGTGAGCAGCCGCACCGAGCTGGTAAGCCGGGTGGTGCGGGGGAATTAGAGTGTTTAGGGTAGGCGGGTGTGAGGGCAGGAGTCGTTAGCACGATAACTCCTGCCCTCACACCCGCCTACTCCAAGCCTAATTGCCGCCGGCCTTGGCGGTATCGGCCGGCGCCGATGCGGGCGGGGGCGTGGATGCCGGAGCGGGCGTGGTGGTCTTTTTGGGCTTGCCGAACAGGTTGCCGATGCCTTCCTTGGCCTTCTGCTTGAGCTTGGCCTCGGCTTCCAGGCGCCGCTTCTCGAGTTCCTGGGCGGCCTTGGCCTGCAGTTCCAGCTGCTTTTTTTCCAGCTCTTTGCGGGCGCTGTCCTGGGCCACCTGGGCCTTGGCCGCCAGCTTCAGCTTGGCGTCGTCCACCTTGCTCTGCACCACGCTGGTCACCAGGCTCTTGGCCAGGTCTTTGGCTTGGGCTTTGGTGCCGGCGGTGGTCAGCTTCACGTCGGGGTTGGTGATGGAGCCGCCGATTTTCAGGCCCATCGTCACCCGCTCGGTGCCCTTGATATCCTGCACGCCGGTCAGCTGCGTCAGCTTGGCATTGAGCGCGTTACCAATTTTGCCGGTGGGCACGTCCAGGGCCATGACGTAGTCGACGCCGCCGCCCACGTTCGAGGAGCCGCCCACCGTGGCCTTGATCTGACCCACGGTGAAGTCGAAGGGCTTCACAATGAAGTTGCCGTTGAGCATTTCGGCCGCCACGTCCTTGTTGTTGACGGCAAAGTTCTTCAGCTCCTGCAGCTGCGTCAGGTTGCTGATTTTGGCAAACACCGGCGAGGTGCCCACGGCCGCCCGCACCACCTCAAACAGGCCCTTGCCGGTCAGCGTGCTGTACACCGGCATCATGTCCTGGCCCATTTCCCCGCTCACCGAGAAGTTGGTGCCAAAGATGCCCTCCACCTGCTGGGCCAGCGGCAGCAGCTTTTTCACCGCGGGGAAGGCGGCAAAGGCGCTCTGGAAGTTCAGGTTCTTGATGTTCAGCCCGAAGTTGAACTTGGGGTGCTGCAGGTCGCGGCTGTTGTAGCTGCCGTTGGTGGCAAACTGCCCGCCCAGGGTGTTGAAAGTCAGCCCGTTCATGTTCACCGCCTCGTCTTTCACCGTCAGCGCGCCTTTCAGGTTGTCCAGCTTCAGGTTGTCGTAAATCACCTGGTCCACGTCGGCGTTCAGCTTCAGGTCGAAGAACTTCGGAATCTGCAGCACCCCGTCGGCCGAGGCGGTGGTGGGGGCCTGGGTAGCCTTCTTGGCGCCGGCCGAAGCCTGTCCGTCGGGCTCCACCATCCACTCGTTCACGTTGAAGCGCTTGGAGTTGACGTTCAGCGTGCCACGCAGGGGCTGACCGGGCGTAAACAGGTAGCCCATGTAGTTGCTGATGACGCCCGAGGCCTGCACGTCCGAGGAGCCCACGAAGCCGGTCATGTTCTGCAGCGTGATGCTGGCGTTGTTGAACGCGGCCGTAGCCTGCGTCACCTTCACGCCCTGCGGCAAATCGGCACTCTTGTAGGTCACGTTCTGGGCATTGACGGTGCCCGAAGCCACGATGTTCTGATACCGCTCGGCCTCGATGTCGGCCATGCTGCCCTTGGCGGCCACGTTGCCGTTCAAGCGACCCGTCACCGTCATGCCCTCCAGCGGGAAAATCTTGGTCATCTTGGTCAGGTCGATGACGCCCTTCACGTTGGCATCAAACACCGGCTTGTCGATATTCTGGGCGGCCAGGCGGCCCTCCAGCGGCTCCCCGTCGAGCAGCATCCGAAACTGCGGCAAGTCGATGCGCGTGTCGTTGACCTGCCCGGTGGTGTTGACCACCGTGCCGTTCACCGTCAGGTTCTCGATGGGCGCCGGGAAGGCCTTGGCTTTCACGTAGCCGTTGGTCAGGCGCAGCGCGGCCCGGGTCACCGGCATCTGGGTTTTGGAGTAGGTGCCCTTGGCCGTGGCATCCACGAACAAGAGCCCGCGCAGCACCATATCCGGCACCGGGTACACCTTGGTGGCCTCGGCCAAATCCACGTTGGCCTTCACCCGGCCGTCCACTTTCATCGGCTCCAGCCCGTCGATGCGCACGTTGCCGTCCACCGGGTTTTTGCCCAGGTCGAGGTGAAACTTCTTCACGTCCACCACCACGTTGTTGGTGAAGCCCGAGGGGTTGTCCACCTTCATATCCACGTTGATGTTCTTGGCGGCCTGGGGCAGGTCGGGGTAGTGGAACATGCCGTTGGTAATCTGCAGGTTCACCCCGTAGCCCGGCATTTTCACGTCGTTTTGCACGCCCTTGAAGTAGCCGTCGAAGGCCACCTTGCCCGAGGTTTCGATGTTCTGGAAGTCCTTGGTAAACACGCCCGGCACCAAACTCAGGATGTTCTTGAAGTCCGTTTCCAGCGCCTTGAAGGTCAGGTCGTAGGTAATATCGGTGGCATTCGGCAGCCCGATCTGGCCCTGGAAGCTGAACGGGAAGTCGTTGAGCCGCACCTGGTTGTCCTTGAAGGTGAAGTTCATCTTCGCCAGGTCCATGCCCATCGTCATGTCGGCCGTCAGCTTCTTCTTGTCGACGTAAGTGGTGCCGTCGTACACCATCGTCAGCGCCTCGGCCGTGGTGGTCGACTTCATATCGAACACGTCCTGGGCAAAGTCGCCCGAGCCCGTGTGGTTGATGCCGCGCAGCTCCATGCCGAAGGGAATTGTCAGGTCCTCGTAGCGCACCCGCCCATCCTCAATTTTCCAGCCCTTGATGGCAATTTTGGGCGAAGCCGTCGTGTCCACGCCCTTGCTGGCCAGCGCCGAGTCCGGAATGACAATGTCCCAGTTGGCGCGGCCGCTTTTGAGCACCCGGGCGTGAATGTCGGGCCGCTCCAGGTTCACCTGGTTGATCTTGATTTCGTTGCCGCTGATGACGCTCATCAGATCCAGCCCCACGTCGAGGCGCGGCAGGTAGGCCAGGGTGTCGCGGGCAAACGAGTCGGTGCCGATGACCCGCAACTCCTCAATGCTCAGGTCGAGGTCGGGGAAGGTGCGCAGCAAACTCACGCTCACGTTGTCGGGCTGGTACTCCACCCGCGCCGCCAGCTTCTGGGCCAGCTGCTGGTCGAGCGCCGCCTTGAGCTTGTCTTTAAAGAGCACCGGCGCCAGCGCCACGGCCGCGACGAGGACCACGAGGAAAATCAGCAGCCCCAGAAAAAATTTTCGCATGGGTTAAGTAGTTGGCAACTAGCGTACAACTCTCACAGGAGCCGAATCTGCCAGTCGAGGTGGCAACTTAAAGAGGAGCGAATTTGCAATTTTAGTTCCGCCACCCGGCAGCCGCGCACCAAACGCGGCGCAGCGGCCGTTAGTCCACCCACCTATGCGCGCCCCCGTCCTGCCCGTCTTTTCGCCCCGCCGGCGCCCCCGGCTGGCCTCGCCGTGCGCCTGCTTCGCCGCGGCTCTAACCGGCTTGCTGGCAGTTACTTCAGCGCGGGCCCAGGATGTGTTCTACTCCCAGCCCTACGCCACCCGGCTGCACCTGAACCCGGCCTTCACCGGCCTGCTCGACGACTACAGCGTCACGCTGGCCTACCGCAACCAGTACCCCACCCTTATCGGCACGCTGCAGTCCAGCCAGCTCGCCGCCGACTACCGCCTGCAGAACCAGCGCAGCGCCGTCGGGCTGCTCATCAATGCCGACCGCGGCGGCGGGCTCGACATGACGCGCTTCGAGGGCGGCTTCACCTACGCCTACCACGGCAAGCTGGCCAAGGGCGCCTACGTCAGTGCCGGCGCCCACGCCGCCTACGGCTCGCAGCGCATCAGCTACGGCAACCTGCTCTTCAGCGACCAGTACGACGCCGACGCGCAGTTTCTGGGCAACTCGGCCGAGCAGGTGCCCCAGGTTTACGAGCCCAAGCGCTACTTCACGCTGGGCATCGGGGGGCTGTTCTACACCGATCAGGCCTGGTTCGGCGTGGCAGCTTCGCACCTGAACCAGCCCGTCATCGGCCGCGCCGACAACGCGGTGCTCCCGTTTCGCCTCGGGCTGCACGGCGGCTACAAATACTATTTCCTGAAGACCACCGTTAAGAGGCAGTACCGCGAGGTAAGTCTTTCGCCCACCGTGGCTTACACTTACCAGGGCGGCTCCGACCGCGCCGAAATCGGCCTGTACGGAACCTGGACTCCCCTGACCGCCGGCCTGAGCTGGCGGGGTGCCGCCCCCGGCCCCGGCAAGACGCAGCAGAGCCTGGTGGCGCTGCTCGGCGTGGCCTGGAACGGTTTCCGCTTCGCTTACAGTTACGACGTGAGTCTCAGCCGGTTCAGCCGCGAAGTCGGCGGGGCCCACGAGCTAACATTGTGTTTACAGAAGATTGACTTGCTTGAAGCCGCGAACCGCCGTCTGCGGCGCAAAAATTACGCGGCGCCCCCTTGTCCAACCTTTTGAAAAATCGTAACATTGCGTTCAGTTTGCCATTCTCAAGCCTTTTCCGCTCAAGGAGTTCCACGTAAACAAGTATGAATCTTTCTAAGTACCTGCCCAAGTACATCGGCATGGCTGTCGTTGGCGCCTGCGCCTTGTCGGCTTGCAAAAGCGGTCCGCCCTCGGCTCAGAAGCCCGGCAAGTACTCGTCCACCACGGGCATTGAGTACAACACCGAAGAAGGCATGAAGGTGGCTGACTACCAAGGCATTCCGGAAGGCCCGGGCCTGGTCTTCATCGAAGGCGGCCGCACGGTGCTCGGTTCGGGCGAGGAGGACGTGGCCATGACCCACGACAACCTCGAGCGCACCGTGACCGTGGCCTCGTTCTACATGGACGAAGCCGAAGTGGCCAACATTCACTGGCTGGAATACCTGCACTACGTGCGGAAAGACTCGTCGGAGGAGTTCTACCAGTCGGCCCTGCCCGACACCACCGTGTGGGCCCGCGACCTGTCGTTCAACGACCCCTACGTCGACTACTACCTGCGTTACCCCGGCTTCCGCTTCTTCCCCGTGGTGGGCGTGAGCTGGCTGCAGGCCAACGACTTCTGCACCTGGCGTACGGCCAAGGTGAATGAAAACCTGGCCGGCAGCGCCGAGGATACGTCGGCTCCCAAGAAGAAGAAAAAGAAAAAAGGTGGTGATGACGGCGGCGACGCTGGCGACGCCGGTGCCGAGGGCACGGCCGACGCCGGGGGCGAAGGCAAAGCCAAAATCTCCATCGAGAACGGCAACACCCTGCCGAACTACCGCCTGCCCACCGAAGCAGAATGGGAATACGCCGCTCAGGCTATGATCGGCACCCAGGAAGTGGGCAACGAAAACCAGGAAAACAAGCGCGTATACCCGTGGGACGGCCGCCAGGTGCGTAACTCCTACGGCAAGAAGATGGGCCAGTTTATGGCCAACTTCAAGCGTGGCCGCGGTGACTACGCCGGTATTGCCGGTTCGCTCAACGACGGCGCCATGATTACGGAGTACGTGTACGCTTACCCCCCGAACGACTACGGCCTCTACAACATGGCCGGCAACGTGAACGAGTGGGTGCAAGACGTATACCGCCCGCTGTCGTTCGAAGACATGGAAGACCTGAACCCCTTCCGTCGCAACGGCGTCCTCGACGAGGAAAGCAAGTACGACAAGAAAGGCTACCAGTCGCTGATCGACGACAAGGTGCGCGTGTACAAAGGCGGTTCGTGGAAAGATGTGGCCTACTGGCTCTCGCCCGGCACGCGTCGCTTCATGACGCAGGACTCGGCTACCGCTTCCATCGGTTTCCGCTGCGCCATGATCAACCCCGGCTCGAACAAGTAACCACGGATTCGACGGATTTTTCGGATTGCACGGATTTCGTGGACAATTCGAAAAAGCCGAACGATTCAAACAAGAAAGCCACCTCTCGGGGTGGCTTTCTTGTTTTACTGACTTGATGGATAATCGTCCATCGTCCATTTACGGCTACAGCCAATGCAGTGTAGTTGAGTAAACGACAATCGTCCACGAAATCCGTGCAATCCGAAAAATCCGTCGAATCCGTGGTCTAGTGTTCGGCGCAGGCAATGGTGGCTACACTCACGGCGGCGGCACCCGCGTCCAGCACTTTGATGGCGCAGGCTTCGAGGGTGGCGCCGGTGGTCAGCACGTCGTCGACGACCAGTATGTGCTTGCCCCGCACGGCGTCGGGCTGGGCCACTTCGAATACCTCGGCTACGTTCTGCCACCGCTCGGCGCGGCTCTTGCGCGTTTGGGAGGCGGTAAAGCTGTTGCGGCGCAGCACCTCGGCCGACCACGGCACCTGCAGGCCGGCGGCCAGGCCCTCGGCGAAGGTGTCGGACTGGTTGTAGCCGCGTTTGGCCAGCTTGCGGCGGTGCAGGGGCACGGGCAGGATCAGGTCGAGGTCGGTGCCGAGGCCGTGGGTAGCCAGCTCCTGGCCGTACATCTGGCCCAACGCGGTGCCCACTTCGCGCTGGCCCTGGTACTTGAGCTGGTGCAGCAGGTGCTGCACGCGGCCGCGGCGCAGGAAGCGCAGGTAGCTCAGCACGTACTCCATGGGCACGCGGCCCCAGAAGCGGCGCGCCAGCGGGTTGTCGGTAGGAGCGAGGCGGTGGTAATCGGTGTAGGGCAGCTGGGTGCGGCAGCCGGTGCAGAGGTGGGTTTCGCCGCGGGCCAGGGACTGTTGGCAGGCCAGGCAGGTGCGCGGAAAGATCAGCGCGACAAAATCGGATAGGGCAGAGGGTAGCATGGGGCGTTCAGCATCGGGAAAAACCAAACGCAATAGGTGAGTAGGAGGCGTCTCGCGGGAAGGGCGGCGGCGGAGCGGCTAATTGCTGGTTAATGTAAACCTTTGCGGCGGAAATTCCCTTTTGCAGGACCCGGTCGGACCACCGACTACTCACCATTTCACAATCTCACCACCTCACCGGATGAGCCTCGTCACTGAATTCAACGACTACCGCTCGCGCATGAACGAAAAGATCATGGCGGCGGATAACAAGGTTATCAAGCGCTTTTTCAACCTCGACACCAACACCTACCAGGCCGGCGCGCTGGACGTGAAAACCAAGGAAATCGTGGGCCTGGCCTGCTCCATGGTGCTGCGCTGCGACGACTGCATCAAGTACCACCTCGGCAAGTGCTACGAGGAAAAGCTGACCGACGCGGAGGTATACGAGGTTTTCGCCATTGCCAACCTCATCGGCGGCAGCATCGTGATTCCGCACTTCCGCCGGGCCGTGGAGTACTGGGAGGCCCTGAAAGAGGAAGCCGCCACGCCGGCCCCGCCCCACGCCGAACACGCCGCCGAGTAAGCCATGCTCGACCCACTGGAAACCGAAGCGCAGTTTGAGCACCGCTGGTGGCTGCTGATGACTGAGCTGAAGGAGCGCTTCGGCAAAAAACCCGACCTGAACGCGCTGCTGCTGCTCATCGGCGTGCAGGAGCTGGGCCAGGGCCTGGGGCCGTTCACCAAGGAGCAGAAGCAGGACCTGATGCACATTGCCACCTGCCGCCTCTTCAGCATCTCGGGCTACTACGAGCTGGAGCGCGTGGACGAGGACGGCTGGCCGCACTACCGCCTGCTGCAGCCCGTGCCCTTTGCCACGCTCAAGGAGCAGGAGCGGATGCTGAAGTGGCACATCCTGGAGTACTTCGCGCAGCAGGAGGATCTAAATGGTTAAACTGTTGAATGGTTAAACGGCTGGTCGTTCTGACGCCTGAACGACCAGCCGCTTAACCAGGCAGCCATTTGACAATTCATACACTTTGAAAATCATCAGCTACAACGTCAACGGGCTGCGCTCGGCCGTGAGCAAGGGCCTGCTGGACTGGGTACGCGAGGTGCAGCCGGACGTGCTGTGCCTGCAGGAAATCAAGGCCGGACGCGAGGCGCTGGATGTGGCCGGCTTCCAGGCCCTGGGCTACCACTACTACCAGTTTCCGGCCCAGAAGCCCGGCTACAGCGGCGTGGCCACCTTCAGCAAGCTGGCGCCCAAGGCCGTGAGCTACGGCTGCGGGCACGAGCCCTACGACCACGAAGGCCGGGTGCTGCGCCTGGACTTCGAGGACGTGTCGGTGCTGAACGTGTACATGCCCTCGGGCACCAGCGGCGACGAGCGGCAGGCCTTCAAGCTCGACTGGCTGCAGTGGTTTACGCCCTACGTCCAGTCGCTGCGGGCCACGGTGCCGCCGCTCATCATCTGCGGCGACTTCAACTGTTGCCCCACGCCCATCGACCTGCACAACCCCAAGGCCAACCAAAACTCGCCCGGCTACACGCCCGCCGAGCGTGCCTGGTTTGCCGACTTCCTGGCCTCGGGCTTTACCGACTCGTTCCGTCACCACCACGGCGACGCCCCGCACCAGTACTCCTGGTGGAGCTACCGGGCCGGCTCGCGGCAGCGCAACGTGGGCTGGCGCCTCGATTACCTGCTGGCCGACAACCGCCTGCAACCCCGGCTGGCCGCGGCCGGTCTTTTACCCGACGCGGTGCATTCCGACCACTGCCCGGCTTTCGTGGAGCTGGCCTAGCCCACAGCGAAGCGGCGCGGAGCGAGTCTCCGGGCCGCTTCGGCACTTATTGCGGGCCGCTGGTGGTTAGCAAAGCACGGTCGTCCGGCGGCGTGGCTGCGGCTGCGGGTTTCGCCGTATCTTTCTCCGTTTCGATTTTGTGAGGTCCGATATGCCGGCAACCCAACCTATACCCGCTGCTTCTGCCGCGCAGACTGCTACCTGGCAGCAGGTGCGGCAGCACCTGGAGGCGTTTAAGCGCAAGTTCTACCTCAGCCTGCTGCTACGCGGCGCGCTGGTGGCCGGCGGCTTGCTCTTGACGTTCTTCGTCGTGTTCAACCTGCTCGAATACTTCCTCTACCTGCCCACCTGGGTGCGCGGCGGCCTGCTGTTCGGCTTTCTGGGCCTGACGGTCTGGGCCTTCGTGCGCTGGATCTGGCAGCCGCTGGCGGCGCTCAGCAACCTGCGCCGCCTGCTCTCCGACGAGCAGGCCGCCGAGCGGGTGGGCCAGCTGTTTCCGGAGGTGCAGGACAAGCTGCTGAATGCCCTGCAGCTGCAGGGCCAGGCCCGCGACAACGCCCTGATTGCGGCCAGCCTGGAGCAGCGCGCCGGGCAGCTGTCGGGGCTGGAGTTTGCCGAGCGGATCCGCATCAAGGACGATACCCGGCCGCTGTGGAAGTACGCGGCCATTCCGGCCTTGGTAGCCGCCGGCCTGCTGCTGGTGTGGCCCAGCCTGTTCGTGCAGGGCACGGAGCGCATTTTCCACTACTCGCGGGCTTACGCCCGGCCCATGCCCTTCCGCTTCGTGCTGGGCGACAAAAGCAAGCGCCTGCAGACCTTCAAAAACGAGGATTTTAAGCTGGAAGTGCAGGTGGAGGGCGACGCCCTGCCCAACGAGGTGTCGGTGCTCTACGACGGCCGGGAGCGGCGCCTGACCAAGGTGGCCCCGGGCCGCTTCGCCTTCACGTTCCGTCAGCCCCAGCGCAGCACCGAGTTTCAGCTGGCCGCGGCGGGCTTCACCTCCGATGACTACCGCCTGAAAGTGCTGGAGCGGCCCAACCTGCGCGACTTCCGGGTGCACGCCGAGTACCCGAGCTACCTGCGCCGCAGCGCCGAGGACCTGAGCAACGACGGCAACCTGACCGTGCCCGAAGGCACCCGCCTGACCTGGCGCTTCAACACGGCCGCTACCGAATCGGTAAAGCTGCTGTTCCGCGACCCCAGCGAAACCGTGACGGCCCAGGCGGCCGACGACGACCAGTTCACCGTGACCCGCCAGGTCCTGCGCAGTCAGCCTTACCGCGTGGACCTGCGCAACAGCATCAGCCCCAACCGGGACCCCATCGAGTACCAGCTCACCGTGGTGCCCGACCAAGCGCCCAGCATCACCGTGGAAGCCTTTGCCGACACGGCCACCCGCCGCTACCTGGCCCTGGCCGGCACCCTGCGCGACGACTACGGCCTGACGCGCCTCGCGCTGCACTACCGCGTGGGCACGGCCCAGCGACCCGGCACCTGGCGCACGGCGCCCATTGCCCTGGCCACCAACGGCCCGTCCCAGACCTACACCCACCAGTGGGACCTGGCCCCGCTGCGCCTCAAGGCCGGCGACCAGCTGGAATACGCCGTGGAGGTGTGGGACAATGACGGCGTGCACGGCCCCAAATCGGCGCGCACCCGGCCTATTACCTACCGCCTGCCCAGCCGCAGCCAGCTGCGCGAGCAGCTGAACGCCGACGCGCAGTCGATGCAAAACAAGATGACCAGCGCCCAGGAGCAGAGCAAAAAGCTGCAGCGGGAGCTGGCCAAGGCCGAGGAAAAACTCAAGACCAAGCGCGAACTGAGCTACTCCGACCGCAAGGAAATGCAGCAGATGCTGGAGCAGAAGCAGCAGATGGACCAGCAGCTCAACCAGATGAAGCAGATGTTTGAGCAGCTGCAGCAGAAACAGGAGCAGCTCGACCCGCGGAGCCAGCAGCTGGCCGAAAAAGCCCAGGAGCTGCAGAAGCTCATGGACTCCATGATGGACCCCGAAACCAAAAAGCTCTACGAGGAGCTGCAGAAGCTGCTGCAACAGCAGAAAGCCCCCGAGGGCGAACTGCAGAAGCTGCTCGATAAGCTGGAGAACAAGGAGGAAACCATGGAAAAGGAGCTGGAGCGGGCCATGGACCTCTTCAAGCAGCTGCAGCTGGAGCAGAAAATGGAAAGCACCACCGAGCAGCTCGAAAAGCTGGCCGAGCAGGAGCAGAAGCTGGCCGAGCAAACCGAAAAAGCCGCCGACAAGCCCAACGACCAGCGCCAGCAGGAAAACCAGCAGCTCAAGCAGCAGCAGCAGGACGCGCAGAAGCAGTTCGAGGACGTGAAGAAGGAGCTGCAGGAGCTGCAGAAGATGGACCAGCAGCTCGACAACCAGAACAACCTGGACCCCATGCAGCAGGAGCAGCAGCAGACCGAGCAGCAGATGCAGGAAAGCCAGGAGCAGCTCTCGAAAAACCAGAACCAGAAAGCCAGCCAAAGCCAGAAGGACGCGGCCAAGAACATGAAGCAGATGGCGCAGAAGATGCGTCAGCAGATGGAGGAAGAAGAGTCGGATAAGCAGCAGGAAAACATCGACCACCTGCGCGACATCCTCGAAAACCTCCTGAAGCTCTCCTTCGACCAGGAAAACCTGATGAAGCAGTTCCGGCAGGTGGATCAGTCGGACCCGCGCTACCAGCAGCTGAGCCAGAACCAGCGCAAGCTCCGCGACGATGCCGTGGTGATTCAGGACTCGCTGTATGCCCTCGCCAAGCGCGTGTTTCAGCTACAATCCTTCGTGACGCGTGAGGTGGGGGAGATGAACGGGCAGATGGACCAGGCCATGCAGCAGTTGTTGGCGCGCAAAGTAGACCGCGCCACCGGCGCCCAGCAACTGGCCATGACCTCGATGAACAACCTCGCCCTGATGCTCAACGACGCCCTGCAGCAGATGCAGGAGCAGCAGCGCCAGTCGCAGCAGCAACAGTCGGGGCAGGGCAAGCCGGGCAAGAAGAAAAAGAAGGGCCAGCAGCCCAGCCCCGGCATGGGCCAGATGGGCAAGCTGCAGCAGCAGCTCAACCAGCAGATTCAGCAGCTGCAGCAGAGCGGCAAGCAGGGCCGGCAGCTGTCCGAAGACCTAGCCAAGATGGCCGCCCAGCAGCAGATGCTGCGCGAAGCCCTGCAGCAGCTGGAGAAAATGCAGCAGGCCGCCAAGGAAGGCAAGAACGGCAAGCCCGGCCAGCAGAAGGGCGAGCAGGGCATGGGCGGCATGGGCGAGTTGAAAAAGATGATGGAACAAACCGAGCAGGACCTCGTAAACAAGCGCTTGACGGAGCAAACCGTTATGCGCCAGCGTCAGATCCTGAGCCGCCTGCTCGAAGCCGAGAAATCGGCCCGGGAGCGGGACCTCGACAACAAGCGCGAAGCCGAAACGGCCAAGGTGGTGCCGCCCGGTTTTCCGCCTGCGTTCGAGAAATATCGGGAGCAGCGTAACCGCCAGACGGAGTTGCTACGTACGGTACCGCCGGCCCTCACTCCGTACTACCAGCGGGAGGTGAGCGAGTATTTTCAGAAAATGAAATAGCGCTGCCTATTTTTACGACCCGTTGCCCCCTCTCACCACTCCATGAAGCAGGTCAAAATTCAGATTCCGTCCCTCGTCGAGAACATCCGCGTCGTTGAAAGCTTCATCGACAACTCGAAGGATACCTTCCACATCGAGGACGACATCTACGGCAACATCATGGTGGCCGTCACCGAAGCGGTGAACAACGCCATCCGCCACGGCAACAAGTTCGACAAGGACAAGACCGTGCTGCTCTGCCTGTCCATCGATCAGGACCGCGTGAAATTCGAAATCGAGGACCAGGGCCCCGGCTTCGACTTCACCAACCTGCAGGACCCCACGGCGCCCGAGAACCTCGAGAATCCCGGCGGCCGCGGCATCTTCCTCATCCG
The DNA here is from genome assembly GCF_003258365.1 of Hymenobacter edaphi. Classification (GTDB taxonomy): domain Bacteria; phylum Bacteroidota; class Bacteroidia; order Cytophagales; family Hymenobacteraceae; genus Solirubrum; species Solirubrum edaphi. The sequence goes on from NZ_QHKM01000010.1 coordinate 119,262, forward strand.
CCACCTGGCCGACGAGGTCGAATTCACGAAGGATGGCCGCAAGGTGGAACTCACCTTCTTCCTGCCGCCCGCCAACGGCGAAGCCCAGGGCCACGCCGTCGCCTAAATACCCGCGCACTTTTTCCCGCTAAGCTCCATGTCCGAAGCCGACCAGTTGCCGCCCGACCACCACGACGAGTACGACCCCCTGCACGACGCGCCGGGCATCGAGTTTGTCGTCGAGGACGTGGATTTCGAGCTGGGCAACGCAACGGAGCTGACCGACTGGATTGAGCGCGTAGCCGCGGTGCACGAGCACAAAATCGTGCAGCTGACTTACATCTTCTGCTCCGACGAGTACCTGCACAAGGTCAACGTGGAGTACCTCGACCACGACACGTACACCGACGTCATCACCTTCGACAACGCCGACGACGCGGACATCATCGAGGGCGACATTTTCATCTCGGTGGACCGCATCAAGGAAAACGCCCAGACGCACCACGTCACCTTCCGCGACGAGCTGCACCGGGTGATGATTCACGGCGTGCTGCACCTGCTCGGCTACAAGGACAAAGACCTATTGAGCCAGACGGCCATGCGCAAAAAGGAGGACGACTGCCTTTCGCTGCGCACGTTCTAGGCTGCTTCGGCTTGCTGATGAATCGAAAACGCCCGCCCCGTGCGGGCGTTTTGCGTTTGTAGCAGGGGCTTAGCCTGCCTCCGTCCGCGCCGTACGGATGGCTGTTCAACGATTTTGTGCTGGCAGGTGCGGGCCAGAGCCCGCGCTACGGTTCGTAACTTGCTGTTGCCAGTGGTCAGCCTTTTGCCGCCGCCGGCCACCTTTTGCCGCTATGACCGCTTCCCATCAGCCGGAAATCATTCCCGGCCGCGTGCTGGATTACTACCTCAGCCTGGGCTACTACCGCATGCACCAGGACCTGTTTACCTGCCAGTTCCTGCCCATCGACGGCGGCTTCTACACGGTGCATTGGCTGCGCGTGGTGCTGGCCGAGGTGAGCTGGGGACCGGAGCAGCGCCGCCTGCTGCGCCTGAACGAGCGGTTTGAAATTGCGCTGCGCCCCTTCCGCCTCACCAACGAGTATGAGGCCCTCTACGCCCGCTACCGCGCCGCCATCGACTTCGACGCGCCCGAAACCGTGGAGGCGTTTACGCTGGCCGGCGCCCGGCATAATGCTTTCCCGACCAGCGTCATCGAGCTGCGCGACGCTGGGCACCTCATTGCCGCCGGCATCTTTGACCAAGGTGAGCAGAGCCTGGCCGGCATTATGAACTTCTACGACCCCGACTACCGCCGCCACAGCCTGGGCAAGTACCTGATGATGCTTAAGATCAACTACGCCCGGCAGCAAGGCCTGACGCACTACTACCCCGGCTACCTCGTCCACAGTTACCCCAAGTTCGACTACAAGCTCTTCGCCTGCCGCCCCGCCACGGAGGTGTTCGACAGCTTCCGCGGCTACTGGCTGCCCTTCGACTGGCCGGCCGTCGACGAGCATTCGGCCGAGCTGCTGGCGGCCTGGCGGGAGCGGGAAAACGAGCGTTACGACCCCGAATAAGCCCGAGGGCCGCGGCAAAACGCCGGAGTGCGTATCTTTGCCCACGTTCTGAGCGGGTTAGCCTCGCATTTCGCCTGAAATTCGACTACCGTTTCCGCTGAGCGTGGAAACGGTTTTGTTTTTGAACGACTGCAGCAGAACGTCATTCCGAGCGAAGTCGAGGAACCGAAGGAAGGCGCTAGCCAATCTCACGTGCTGATGGCAGGTAGTGAATTTCTATCTGGCAAAGCGGTAGAGATGCTTCAACTGCGCTCAGCATGACGGACTGCATCAACTACCAATGGAAAAAGAAGTCGGCACTTATACCGTCGAAGATGCTTTCCACCTGACCGGCCGCGGCTGGGCTTTGGTAGGAGAGGTTACAGGCCAAGTGGGCAGTAATAACTACTTGGCTTTTCCTGGTGGATTGGTGCTGCGAATCATTGGCGTCAACCTCATCAACATCAGAAATCAGAGCGAAAAACTCGGTTTGCTAATTCCAGACCAGTTCACATCCCGCCAAGAACTCCTCGACCAGCACATCATCGGCGCTACCGCTCAGATTCTGGAATAACCGCCCCTCGGGCACAAAACGCAGGCTTTGCCTGTTACTCACCTCCGAAGCAACAACCCTCCCCAGCTATGCTGACCCAGGAATACGATGTAATTGTGGTAGGCGCCGGCCATGCCGGCTGCGAAGCTGCCGCCGCGGCCGCCAACCTTGGCTCCTCGGTGCTGCTCATCACCATGAACATGAACACCATCGCGCAGATGTCGTGCAACCCGGCCATGGGCGGGGTGGCCAAGGGACAGATTGTGCGCGAAGTGGACGCGCTGGGCGGGCAGTCGGGCATCATCACCGATAAGACGATGATTCAGTTCCGGATGCTCAACCGCTCGAAAGGCCCCGCCATGTGGAGCCCCCGGGCCCAGAGCGACCGGATGCGCTTCGCCGAAGAGTGGCGCCTGACGCTCGAAGGCATCCGCAACGTGGACTTCTGGCAGGAGGCCGTGACCGGCCTGCTGGTGGAAGACGGCACCTGCGTGGGCGTGCGCACCCAGCTCGGCATCGAGTTTCGGAGCAAAACAGTGGTGCTCACCAACGGCACCTTCCTGAACGGGCTCATCCACATCGGGGAGAAAAACTTCGGCGGCGGCCGGGCGGCCGAGCGCAAAAGCACCGGCATCACCGAGCAGCTGCGGGAATTGGGCTTCGAGACGGGCCGCATGAAAACCGGTACCCCGCCCCGCGTGGACGGCCGCACCCTCGACTATTCGAAGATGGAGGAGCAGCCCGGCGACGAAAACCCGAGCAAGTTTTCCTACCTCGACACGCCGCAGCTCAGCAAGCAGCGGCCGTGCTACATCACCTACACCAACGAGAAGGTGCACGACATTCTGCGCACCGGCTTCGAAAAGTCGCCGATGTTCCAGGGCCGCATCAAGGGCCTGGGGCCGCGCTACTGCCCTTCGGTGGAGGACAAAATCAACCGCTTCGCCGACAAGGACCGCCACCAGATTTTCGTGGAGCCGGAGGGCTGGAGCACGGTGGAGGTGTACGTGAACGGCTTTAGCTCCTCGCTGCCCGAGGACGTGCAGTACGAGGCGCTGCGCCAGATTGCGGGCTTCGAAAACGCGAAGATGTTCCGCCCCGGCTACGCCATCGAGTACGACTTCTTCCCGCCGACGCAGCTCAACCTGACGCTGGAAACCAAGCCGGTGCGCAACCTCTATTTCGCCGGCCAGATCAACGGTACGACGGGCTACGAGGAGGCCGCCTGCCAGGGCCTGATGGCCGGCATCAACGCCCACCAGCGGGTGCGCGAGCTGGAGCCGTTCATTCTGCGCCGCTCGGAGGCCTACATCGGCGTGCTCATCGACGACCTGGTGAACAAGGGCACCGACGAGCCCTACCGCATGTTCACCAGCCGCGCCGAGCACCGCATCCTGCTGCGCCAGGACAACGCTGACCTGCGCCTCACCCCGCTGGCCCACAAGCTCGGGCTGGCCTCGGATGAGCGGATGCAGCGGGTGGAGCAGAAGCGCCAGCAAACCGCCGACGTGCTCGACTACCTGAGCAAAAAACCGGTTGAGCCGGGCGAAATCAACGGCCTGCTCGAAGAGCTGGGCTCGGCCCCCATCCACGAGAAAACCCGCGTGGTGAACCTGCTGCGCCGCCCCCAGCTCGATCTGCCCGACCTGCAGCGCGCCCTGCCCGAGCTGCACGAGTACCTGAGCCAGTACGGCGCGGAGGTGCTGGAGCAGGCCAGCATCCACGTCAAGTACGAAACCTACATCGAGAAGGAGCACCAGCAGGCCGAGCGCATGGGCCAGCTGGAAGACCTGCGCATCGTGGGCAAGCTCGATTACAAGGCCATGCCCGCCCTCTCGCACGAAGCCCGCGAAAAGCTGTTGCGCATCCAGCCCGAAACCATCGGGCAGGCCTCGCGCATCAGCGGCATCTCGCCCGCCGATATTTCGGTGCTGATGGTGTATCTGGGCAAGTAGGATAGTGGTGGCAGCATCCAGGGCATCACTGCCACCAGCCCGCCAAGCCGACCATCTGGGTTGGTTTGGCGGGCTGATTGTTGGTGCCGGCGCCATCTTCGGGCTGACGCTGGTTTACATTCTGATTTCTCAGTCGGGCCACCTGCACCAAAGCATTACTTGGTCGGATCATCTGGCCGCGGCGACCTTGGCGCTGCACGCCCCCTTGGCACTCTGGGGCCTCGTTGGTACGGTACGGGCCGCCTGGCATCGGCGCTTCGGCCGGGCGCTGGGGTGGCTGCTGCTCACCGCCTGGGTACTGCTGGTGCTCGTTGGCGGAAGCGTTGCGGTGGGTGTGCTGGTCATCGGGACGCCCTACATTGACGAGCGGCCGGGCATGTAACGTCAGTAAGGAAGCCGGTGGTGAAGTTTGCCGATGCTGCAACAACCGTGAGTCGGCCTCAGCCGCGTAGCGGCGCCGTATCGGTAGACAATAGCTGATAAAACGATTCTAAGCTGCAGCGCAGCGGCATCCGTTAGCTGCGCTGACCTTCGGCTACTGACGTCCACACTGCGCCGCGTGGCAACGGTAGTCCTGCAGGCATGGCGGGGCTGGTGGCCAGCTTGGCGACAGATGGATCAAGCGCGCTTTACTACGAAGTCGTCTGGAAAGTCTTCAAACCACCGTACGAAACTTATTGGAGCATCTGCCTGCCAGCTTTATTGACTTGCTCAGTAGCTAAGCCCGGCATGACAACGTGACACTTACCAGTAATTTTCCAAACAGCCTTTGTACGAATTCAGTGCGTCATTTTGCGCAAACGTTTGCGCGGATTATTGAGGCCTGGAAAGCCGGTGCAGTTGTTTTATGCCTGCAATGCGCGCTTCAGGCGCACTTTCTAGGCTTGTCCGTCGGCATAAACCTCACGCTCGTTTTATACCAAGCGGGCAGTTATCCACATTATGCCCGCCCGTCATTACGGGTGATTCGCTACTTGTCGGCTGTTACCCATATTTTTGTATCTGTAGTCGCAGCCGGCGCCCGTGCCCGGCTGTTTTGTTTGCTGTCTGATTAGCTGCTTGGTGTCGAACGTACGCGTAGAACAGTGCCCGATTTGCGGGAATAGTGAGTTTCGTCCCAAAATGGTCGTCGAAGACTATTCGGTGAGCCACGAAAGCTTTGCCATCACGCAGTGCACCGCCTGCAGCCTGCTGCTGACCAACCCGCGCCCCGACGAAGCCAGCCTGGGCCGCTACTACGAAAGCCCGGCCTACATTTCGCACACCGATACCCACCAGGGCCTGATCAACCAGGTGTATAAAGTGGCGCGCAAGTTCACCGTGCGCCAGAAGGTGGCCCTGCTCGCCCGCGAAGCCCCGCGCCGCGGCCGCGTGCTCGACTACGGCTGCGGCACCGGCTACTTCCTGCACGCCGCCAAAGAGGCCGGCTGGCAGATTGCGGGTTTCGAGCCCAACGATTCGGCCCGCCGCCTAGCCGAGCAGAACACCGCTCAGCCCATTGCCCACGGCGAGCTGAGCCAGTTCGCGCCCGCGTCCTTCGACGTCATCACGCTCTGGCACGTGCTGGAGCACATTCTCGACCTGAACGCCACGCTTGAGCAGCTCGTCACCCTGCTCAAGCCCGACGGCATCCTCGTCATTGCCGTGCCCAACGCCGAAAGCCCCGACGCGCAGTACTACCGCGAGCAGTGGGCCGCCTACGACGTGCCGCGCCACCTCTATCACTTCACGGCCAAGACCGTGGGCCGCCTGCTCGGCAAGCATCACTTGCAGCTGCGCCGTACCTTGCCCATGAAGCTCGACGCGTTTTACATCAGCCTGCTCAGCGAGCAGTACCGCGCCGAGCGCGACGGCGGCATTCTGGCCGCGCTGCGCTCGGGCTACAAATCGAACCGGCAGGCCGGGCAGAACGGCGGGCAGTATTCCAGCCTGATTTTCGTGGCCGAACGCGCGACCCGGTAGCCCGCGCCGCCGGCGGCTTTTTAAAGCTACCCGGTGGGGTAGGGGAGGGCCCAACCCGCTCATTGTCAAGCTCCGGCCATGCGCACCGCTCGTCTCTTGCTACGTTTTTCTTTCCGGGGGCCGCTGCGGCGGCTGGGCCTGGTGCTGGCCCTGGCCGCGCTGAGCGCCCCGCCGCCGATGGCCCAGGACATACCCGCCCGCCCCGATTCCGTCGTTGTACCTTCGCCGGCGGCGCCGGTACGGCCCGATTCGGTGCGCGCTCCGGCAGGGCCGCCCGAGCCCCCGCCCGATGCCGAGCCCACGCCCGGTCCCGTGTCGCGGCGGGCGGGCTGGACCATCCTCGGGGCCTGCGCCCTGCTTACGCTTTCCACGCTGCTGCTCTACAATGTTCGTTCGCGTTAGTCCTGCTTTGTTTTTGCTGCCCGCCGGCCTGTGCCTCGCGGGGTGCGCCGCCATCAGCCAGCCCGAAGGCGGGGCCCGCGACACGGAAGCGCCCAAGCTGGTGAGCAGCAACCCCAAAAACGGCGCTACCAACGTCAAGGAGCAGAACATCCGGCTGGAGTTTTCGGAATCGGTGCAGCTGAAAGACTTGAGCAAGAACCTGCTCATCACGCCCACCATTTCCGAGAAAAACCCCTACAAGCTGCGCGAGGAGCGCCGCGCCATCGAGCTGCGCTTTGAGAAGCCGCTGGAGCCGAACACGACCTACGTGTTCAACTTCCGCGGCGCCGTGGTCGACATCACCGAAAGCAACCCCGCCAGCGACGTGGTGCTGGCCTTCAGCACCGGCGCGGCGCTGGATTCGGGCCGGGTGCGCGGCTCGGTCACGCAGCTGCTCAACGGCCAGCCCGAGGCCGAGGCCGTCATTGCCCTCTACCCCGCCGCCGACACGGCCGACATCTTCCGCAACCCGCCCTACTACCAGACGCGCGCCGACAAGGGCGGCCAGTTTGAGCTGCGCAACGTGCGCGAGGGCAGCTACCGCATCTACGCGCTGGTTGATAAGAACAACAACAGCCGCTACGAGGAGCCCGAGCGCGTGGCCTACCTGCCCCAGCCCATCGAGCTGCGCCCGCGCCTCGATACGCTGCGCCTGGTATCGGTGCGGCCCGATTCGCGGCGCCCGCTGATTCTGTCGCAGCAAACCGGACCCGACCAGTTCCGCATCGGCTTCAACGAGGGCCTGCAGCAGTTTACGCTGGCAGCCCTGGGCCAGCCGCCCGCCCCGGCCCTGGCCGAAACGGCGTCCCTGCTGGAGCGGGGCCGCACGCTCAACATTCTGCGCGCCCCGGCCGTGCCCGCCGGCCGCTACCTGCTCACGGCCATCGACAGCGCCGGCAACCGGGGCGTCGACACGGTGAACGTGCGCTTCGAGGGCCAGACGCCCGCCACCAGCCGCCGCGGCGCCCAGTACCAGGTGGTGGGCAACCCGCGCGACGTGTACCGCCAGGGCCAGCTCAAGCTGCAGTTTCTGGCCCCGGTGCGCGTAGCCACCGATAAGCCCTTCGGCAGGCTGGTGGAAGACTCCGTGACGCGGCGCCCGCTGCGCCTGCCCGCCGATGGCACCCTCAGCCCCGACCGCACCCTGCTGACGGTAAACCTGAACACCCGGGCCCGCACCGGCATCGTCTTCGTGCCCGATACCACCGCCATCCTGGCCATTGGCGGGCAGCCGCTGCGCCTGCGCCCGGTGCGCCTGCGCGTGACGGACCAGGCCAGCACCGGCACCATCTCGGGCACCATCAATACCAAGTACCGCGGCTTCGAGCTGCAGCTGCTCGACCAGAACTACCAGATCGTGCGCACCGTGGCCGGCGGACCGCGCACCTTCCGCTTCGACAACGTGGACCCGGGCACCTACCGCCTGCGCGTGCTCATCGACGCCGACAACGACGGCCGCTGGCGCGGGGGCGACCCGAAGCTGCGCGTGCCGGCCGAACCCGTGTACCTGCTGCCGCAGACGCAGCAGGTGCGCGCCAACTGGGAAATCGAAAACCTGGTGCTGACCTTCTAAACGGCCTTGCTGAGCTTAGCCCACCACAAAGCCCCGGTGCTGCCCGCGCCGGGGCTTTGTGGTGGACGCTTGCGTTAGCACTACCGCCGTTGCGGTCTGCATTGTCGCCGGTTGTCCCGGCTCATAGGCCAGGGTCGGATGGCCCGATGCGGCGTCGGCTCCGGCCCCGGACCGGCGTATAGTGGCCCGCCATTCGCGCCGCTTGGCCCGAGCGGCTATCTACCTGTGACCCTGTGCCATAGCCCCGGTTTCAACCGCCTGAAACCAATCCGAGCATATTCGCGCAAGTAACTATGCCCTGATTATCAAGCCGGTTCTTACAGGCTCACAGGCGGTTATCCACGTTTCCACAGCCAATTGTGGAATTCTGCACCCCCTAAAACCGGGTCGGGCAGTCGACAGGGGATAACGCGTGGATAACGCGCTGATAACCTGTGAGCAACAGGGGATAAACAGGGGAAAAGATTTTTTGGTCCTGTCGGGCCGGTAGCAGTGTCCGCCGCCTGTGGATAGCCGTGGACAACTTCCCCACGGTTTTGGGGCTTTCCACTTTCCACTAACGTGTTAATTCACAGGGTTGTGCACAAGTGTGTGGATTGTCGAAAAGCCTGTTAATTGGCAGATAATCACGCCTGTAATTTGCACATGCCATGTGGATAGCCGGTGTATAAGCCGGTTCTTGTGCACATGTTATCAAGCCCTGTGTATAAGCCTGTTAGATATCCACTTATGAACAGCCCTAACAACTGAAGACAAAAAAGAATCTTTAAATTTTTTTCAGTAAAAAGTTATTAGTCCCGTGGATAACCCGGGTCGGAACGCACAGGCTCACAGGAGGATGAATGCCTGTAAACCTGTGCGTTCCGATTCGGCTGCCGGTGCCGGACCAGCCCGAACGGCGGCCGGCCGCAAAGCCGGCCGCTCGATCAGGCCGGCGCGGCGCGAGCAGGCTGCCGGTTTCACCCGCCGGCGCGGGCAGTGCGTATACAGCCCGCCGCTGTTCATCGGAAGCCCCGTATGCCGTTCAACTACGACCAGGATTTTCGCCACGTCGATTTTCGCCAGCACCCCGAGCGGTACCGGGTGGGCAAGGGCGAGCAGGGCGTCTTGCTGGTGCAGCCCTATAAAAGCGAAATCCTGCCCTTCTGGCGCTTCAAGAGTCCCGCCGTAGCCCGCGAGTCGTCCGAGACGATTTACGGGCTGTTTCTGGCCTATCTGAAGGCCGACGACTTCGTGGGGGCCGACATGGCCCGCAAGTTTCTGCAGATGGGCTTTACCCGGGCCCGGCGCTATGCCAACCACCGCGGCGGCAAAAAGTACGAAGGCCCCGTGCCCGCCGACAAAAAGGGCCAGAGCGGCGCCCACGGCCGCCCCGAGCGCCCCCGCGACCCGGAAGACCCCGAAAAAGCCGAAGCCGCCGCCATCTTCAAGGCCAAGTGGGACGAGGCCAAACAGCACCCCGACTACCTGCGCCAGAAGGAAGCCTTCGAACTGCGCTACGGCAAATGAGTTCGTTTTTCGTGACGCGTTGTTTGTTTTTCGACGCCCTTTATCCACCACTGGCCACGTGCATAGGTGGATAACTGCCCAACACGAACAACGAAAAACAAACAACGAAAAACGAAGAACCAGACTCCTACCTTTACCCAGCTACCAACCTCCAAACCTCCTCCCGATATGAATACGCCCCAACCCCGCAGCACCGACGAAAACGAAATCGTGCTGGGCCAAGGCATGGGCCCGCTTAAGTTTGGCGCCAGCATGGACGAAGTCCGCACCCTGATGGGGGAGCCGGAAGAAATTGAAGAGTCGGAAGACGACGACGAGTTCGAGCACCAGGCTTGGAACTACCTCGAGGAAGGCTACTCGCTGTACTTCGACCGCGAGGACGACTACCGCCTCTCCTGCATCGAAACCGACCACCCCGGCATGCGCCTCTACGGCGAGCCGATTCACAGCAAGTCGCTGGCCGCTATCCAGGAGCTGATGCGCCGCCACGGTCACGGGCAGGGCGAAATGGAAAAGGTGGACACCGGCGAAGTGCGCCTCTCCTACGAAAAGGAAATGATTGACCTTTACTTCGACGAGGACGAGCTGCAGTTTATCAACTTCGGCGTGTTCATCAACGACGACCTGGACGTGCAATGGCCCGGCTAGCCCCAGGTTATCCACAAAAACGCCGCTTTTTAATGTTGATAAGTGGATAAGTTCTTGATAATAAAGATTCCGTAATGCAAATGCAACCGGAGAAGTACAAGTCTCGTATAGCTCCGGCATCGTGCCAAACCGGCCTGAAATGAAAAAGCCGCTCCCCGACGGGAGCGGCTTTTTTGTGCGCCGGCGCGGGGCAGGCTGTTTACAGCAGCGCCCGGAACAGCAGGAACAGCACGCCCGACAGCACCATGGTCACGGGAAGCGTGAGCACCCAGGCCAGGGCAATGTTGCGCACCATCTGCGGGTTCAGGTTCTTGATGCCGCGGTTGGCCACCATCGAGCCGGCAATGGCCGACGAGAGGACGTGGGTGGTGGAGGAGGGCAGGTGCAGCTGCGTGCTCAGCCCGATCATGGTGGCCGCTACCAGCTCCGAGGAGGCGCCCTGGGCGTAGGTCAGGTGCTCCTTGCCGATCCGCTCCCCGATGGTCACCACGATGCGCTTCCAGCCCACCATGGTGCCGATGCCCAGCGACAGGGACACGATGAGGATAACCCACTTGGGGGCGTAGTCGGTGAAGCCGCGCATGTCCTCGATGGCCGCGTCGTAGGTTTTGCGGTCCTGCGGGCTCAGGCTCACCCGCTCGCTGCCGGTGAGCTTTTTGGCGCGGCTGTAAGTGAGCAGAATGGCCTTGCGGATCTGAAACCGGTCGGTTTCGGGCAGCTGCTTCACGTCGGTCTTGCCGGCGAAGATGCGGTCCAGCGTGGCCGTCTGCTGGTTGATTTCCTGCAGGGCCTTCTGCTCGTCGGGGGCCAGCTCGCTGGCATTCACGCGGCTCATTACCTGCTCCACCTTGGTCAGGGAGGCGCGCATGTCCAGCGGGTTCTTGGAGGCGTCGAGGGCGAACTTGAAGGGCAGAATGCCGATGAGGATGAGCATCACCAGGCCCACGCCCTTCTGCCCGTCGTTGGAGCCGTGGAAAAAGCTCACCAGGGTGCAGGTCGCAATCAGGATCAGGCGAATCCAGAGGGGCGGGGGCTTGCGCTTGTGCGGCTCCTTGAAGATGGCCTTGGACTTGACGAAGCGCTTGAGCACGAACATCAGGATGATGGTGAGCGTGAAGCCGAACAGCGGCCCGACCAGCAGGGCAATGCCGGTTTCGGTGGCCTTGCTCCAGTTGACGGCCGCGCTGTTGGCGCCGGGCAGCAGCGAGAAGGCAATGCCCACGCCCAGAATGGAGCCGATGAGCGCGTGCGAGGACGAGGCCGGAATGCCGTAGTACCAGGTGCCCACGTTCCAGATGATGGCCGCCAGAATCAGGGCGCCCACCATGGCAATGCCGTGGTAGATGTTCTGGTCGACCAAACTCTCGACGGGCAAGAGGTACACGATGCCCATGGCCACCCCGATGCCGCCGCCGAACACGCCGATGAAGTTCCAGAACGCCGACCAGATGACGGCCACCCAGGGCCGCAGGGTGTTGGTGTAAATGACGGTGGCCACGGCGTTGGCCGTGTCGTGAAAGCCGTTGACGAATTCAAACGCGCAAGCGGCAATCAGACACACCAGCAGCAGCAGGAGCACTTGAGGCTCTAAGCCAAGCATAAGGGAAGGGGTTGGTGAGCGAAGGGAAATGGGCCGCCAAAAGTACGGGCGGCAAAAAGGGGGGCAAGATTATGAAATTGTTACTGAGCGCGCTGCCCCCGGCGCCGGCGGTCAGGCCTTGTACCAAAGGTTCTGCAAAAAGTTTAACAATAGTAGCGGCCCGCGCCCGTACTTCGCGGGCGGAGCCTTGGGCGGCCGCATGCGGCGCTTCGCATCTTCGCCCTACTTTTGCCCCTGATTTAGCCCGCAGAGGTTAGCGTTGAGAACCAAGAGGCAGCCGGCCGCTCTCTGGCCCGCCGGTTTATCTTCTCGGATCCAGGTTCTAGCTTCTAAGCTCCCACTTCTCCTTATCCAATGAGCAAGCCCGCGCAGCAAGCCGCCAATACCACCGAAGGCACCCTGGCCGACATCGTTTCGCACGCCAAGGAATACGGCTTCGTGTTTCCCTCCTCCGAAATCTACGACGGCCTGGCTGCCGTGTACGACTACGGCCCCAACGGCGTGGAGCTGAAGAATAACCTGAAACTGCTCTGGTGGAAGGCCATGACCCAGCTCAACCAGAACGTGGTAGGCATCGACGCGGCCATCTTCATGCACCCGACCACCTGGAAAGCCTCCGGCCACGTCGACGGCTTTTCGGACCCGATGATTGACAACCTCGACAGCAAAAAGCGCTACCGCGCCGACGTGCTCATCGAGGAAAAAGCGGCCGAGTACGAGAAAAACGGTGAAATAGCCCGGGCCGAAACCCTGCTGGCCGAAATGGGCCGCCTGCTCACCGCCGAGGACCTGCACGGCGTCAAGCAGCTTATCATCGACGAGCAGATTCTGTGCCCGATCAGCAAAACCGGCAACTGGACCGACGTGCGCCAGTTCAACCTGATGTTCTCCACGCAGATGGGCGCCGTGGCCGAGGGTTCCAGCGAAATTTACCTGCGCCCCGAAACGGCCCAGGGCATCTTCGTGAACTTCCTGAACGTGCAGAAGTCGGCTCGGCAGAAGGTGCCGTTCGGCATTGCCCAGATCGGGAAGGCCTTCCGCAACGAAATCGTGGCCCGGCAGTTCATCTTCCGCATGCGGGAGTTCGAGCAGATGGAAATGCAGTTTTTCGTGCGCCCCGGCACCGAGAATGAGTGGTACCAGCACTGGAAAGCCGCCCGCCGCCGCTGGCACGAGGTGCTGGGCCTGCCCACCGACAAGCTGCGCTTCCACGACCACGAGAAGCTGGCCCACTACGCCAAGGCCGCCGTCGACATCGAGTACGAATTTCCCTTCGGCTTCAAGGAAATCGAGGGCATCCACTCCCGCTCCGACTTCGACCTGACCCAGCACCAGCAGTACAGCCGCAAAAAGCAGCAGTACTTCGACAACGACGTGAACCCCGAAACCGGCAAGCCCTACGGCAACTACGTGCCCTTCGTAGTGGAAACTTCCGTCGGCGCCGACCGCCTGTTCCTGGCCACGCTCTGCCAGGCGTTTCAGGAAGAAACCATCGTGGAGGGCGAAGGCGAGGAGCAGAAAACCAAGACCCGCAAGCTGCTGCGCCTGCACCCGGCCGTGGCGCCGGTGAAGGCCGCCATCTTTCCGCTGGTGAAAAAGGACGGGCTGCCCGAAAAGGCCAACGAAATCTACAACTCGCTGCGCCACGACTTCCGCCTAGTGGTAGAGGAAAAGGACAGCATCGGCACGCGCTACACCCGCCAGGACCTCATCGGCACGCCCTTCTGCATTGCCGTCGACCACCAGACGCTGGAGGACGACACCGTGACGGTGCGCCACCGCGACTCCCGGGAGCAGACGCGCATGCCCATTAGCGAGCTGCGCGGCTACATCGGCGAGGCGGTGAGCCTCTCGCGCATCTTCGAGCAGCTGTAGCAGTCTAGTCTGCTTTAAATCAGATAAATTGTCGCCGCAAAACCCATGAGCCCCGGCCGAACTTAGGTTTGGCCGGGGCTCATGGGTTTTGTATTCCGCTTGTTTGCCGGGCTCCTGAGCCGGCGGCCAGGCTACTGTGGCGACATTATTGCTGGGCTTAATTAACGGCTCCTGGGCCCCCGGCGAAGTAATCGGCTATTGTTTGCCTGGCCGGCGGCGAGTTCTATCACTGCCTGACCTTTTCATCCTCATTATTTTTTTCATGCTTACATCTACTATCGTTCGCTCCCTGGCGGGGGCGTTCTGCATGGCAACGCTTGCGCTGAGCCAGCCCCTGCTGGCCGGGGCCGGCACGCCGCCCCAACCAGTTGGCCGCCCGCGGGTGGTGGCGCCCGTCGAGGCCGGGGGCGAGTTCGTGGCAAACCGCAACCAGTGGCCCGAAAAGGTGCTGTACGCCGTCGACGTGCCCATGGGCAAGCTGTTTCTGGGCAAAAACCAGCTGACGCACTCTCTCTTCGACGTGCACCACATCGAGCAGCTGCAGCACCGCCACGCGCCGGCCGCCACCCGGGTGAAGGCGCACGCCTACACCGTGTCGTTTGAGCACGCCAACGCCAACCCCGTCGTGACCAGCGAGGGCAAGGTGGCGATGGAGCGCAACTACTTCCTGGGCAGCGACCCGCAGCGCTGGGCCTCGCACGTGCCGGCCTACACCGAGGTGCGCTACCAGCAGCTGTACCCGGGCACCGACCTGCGCGTGTACAGCAAGGGCGCGTCGCTGGAGTACGACTTCGAGCTGGCTCCGAAGGCCGATGCCGGCCGCATCCGGATGCACTACGAAGGCGTGGACGAGCTGCGCGTGGCTGCCGACGGCTCCCTGCGCATCACCACCTCGGTGGGCGACATCACCGAGCAGCGCCCGTATGCCTACCAGCTGCGCAACGGGCAGAAGCAGGAAGTGCCCTGCCAGTTTCAGCTGAAGGGTCGGGTGGTGTCGTTTGCGCTGCCGGCCGGCTACGACCACCAGCGCCCGCTCGTCATCGACCCGGTGCTGGTGTACTCCACCTACTCCGGCTCGACGGGCAACAACTACGGCTACACGGCCACCTACGACTCGCTGGGCAACCTCTACTCCGGGGGCATTGCCCTGGCCTCGGGGTTCCCGGTCACCACCGGCGCCTACGACGTGAGCTACGCCGGCACCCAGGACATGGGCATCATGAAGTTCAACCCGGCGGCCACCACCGGCGCCGCGTCGCGCCTCTACGCCACCTACATCGGCGGCAGCGGCACCGACCACCCGCACAGCATGATTGTGGACCGCACCGGCAACCTGGTGATTCTGGGCTCGACCAGTAACAACCAGTTTCCGGTGACCGGCGGGGTGTACGACAACTCCTACAACGGCGGCACCGACATCGTGGTGTGCAAGCTCAACAGCACCGGCAGCACCCTGCTGGCCTCCACCTACGTGGGCGGCAGCGGGTCCGACGGCCAAACCCTGGCCGCGGCGCTGAATGTAAACTACGGCGACGAGTACCGCGGCGACGTGCAGGTGGACAACCAGAACAACATCTACTTCGCCTCCATTTCCTCCTCGACCAACTACCCCACGCTGGGTGGCTTTCAGACCGCGCTCAGCGGCACCAGCGACGCGGTGGTGACCAAGCTCACGTCCTCGCTCAGCGCACTGGTGTGGAGCAGCTACCTGGGCGGCACCGGGGCCGAATCGGCGTATTCCATCCAGGTCGACAGCGTGCGCAACGTGTACGTGAGCGGGGGCACCTCCAGCTCGAACCTACCAGGTGTGGCGGGCAGCTTCGACGCGACCTACAACGGCGGCACCGCCGACGGGTTTGTGGCCTCCATTGCGGCCAGCGGCAACGTGCTGCGCCGGTCGGTCTTCCTGGGTACCTCGGGGTACGACCAGGCCTACTTCGTGCAGCTGGACCGGGCCGGCAACGTGTACGCCCTCGGCCAGTCGGATGGCGCTTACCCGGTCACGAGCGGCAAATACGCCGTCAACAACTCCCGCCTGTTCATTCACAAGATGAACAACGGCCTGACGACTTCCCAGTTTTCCACCCGCATCGGGGCGCCCACCACGTCGGGCGTCAACTTTTCGCCCACCGCGTTCCTAGTCGATAACTGCGGGCAGATTCTGCTCTCGGCCTGGGGCGGCGGCGGCCAGGGCTCGGGCACCATCACCGGGGCCCCCGTCACGCCCGACGCCATCCAGACCACCGCGCCGAGCGGGTCGTTCTACCTGATGCAGCTTTCGGCCGACGCCGCGGGCCTGGTGTACGGCTCGTATTTCGGCAACAGCGGCCCGCACGTCGACGGGGGCACTTCCCGCTTCGACAAGCGCGGCATCATCTACCAGGCCATGTGCGTGAGCGGGGGGCTGATAACGACCCCGAACGCCTACGCGCTGACCAAGCCCACCAGCGCCAGCTACAACAACGCCGCCTTCAAGATGGATATCCTGCGCCTGCAGGCGGCGTTCGTGCAATCCACGGTGATTAACGGGCCCCGCGTGCGCCGCGGCTGCGCCCCGCTCACGGTGTTTTTCCAGCCCGCCAGCCAGATCGGCAACGCGGCCCGCAGCTGGAACCTGGGCGACGGCACCGTGACCACGCAAACGGGCGTCATCACGCACACTTACAACACGCCCGGGCGCTACGTGGTGCGCCTGACGGTCATCGACCCGAACGCCTGCCTGCAAAACCAGATTGCCACTGACACGGTGGACGTGTTTCTCTCGCCGACCGCTGCCGCCGGCGCCGACCGCAGCATCTGCGCCGGAACGAGCACCACGCTCACGGCCGGCAGCGCCGGCGTGGCGGGCAGCACCTTCAGCTGGAGCCCGGCGGCGGGCCTGAGCTCGACCACCGGGGCCAGCGTAACCGCCACGCCCACGGCCACCACCGCGTACGTGCTGACGGCCACTTCCCCCGGCGGCTGCTTCACCCGCGACACCGTGGTGGTGCGCATCATTCCGCAGCTGCAGGTGGCCTACACCGCCTTGTCGACCACCGGCGTGCCGCAGAAAACCGGCTGCGCCCCCCTGCAGCTGAATTTCCGCCGCGACACGCCCCAGGCCGGCACCAGCCTGCTGTGGGATTTCGGCGACGGCACCACCTCGGCGCAAAGCGGCATTGTCAGCCACACGTTCAGCCAGCCGGGCCGCTACGTGGTGCGCCTCACGGTGAACGACGCCGCCGCGTGCCCCACCAGCCGAACCGCGGTGGATACCGTGGTGGTGAACCCGGTGCCGGTGGCGGCCGTCGGCCCGAACCAGACCATCTGCAACGGCAGCAACACGGTGCTGCGCGCCAGCAGTACCGGCGCCCCGGGCGTGGTCTACACCTGGAGCCCGGCGGCGGGCCTGAGCTCGACCACCGGGGCCAACGTGACGGCGGCCCCGACCACGACGACCACCTACACCGTCACGGCCACGGCCCCGACGGGCTGCGCCAGCAGCGCCACGGTGGTGGTCAACGTGACGCCGCAGCCCCGCGCCGCGTTTGCGCCGACGCTCCGGCAGGCCTTTACCGGGCAGCTGATAACGTTCAACAACACGACCACCAACGCCACGACCTACGCCTGGAACTTCGGCGACGCCCAGACCAGCACGGCCGCCACGCCCACCCACGCCTACGAGCAGCCCGGCACGTACCAGGTGCAGCTGGTGGCCAGCTCCACGGCCCAGTGCGTCGACGAGCAGCGCCTCAGCATCGAGGTGCGCCGGTTTGAGCTGCCGAACGTCATCACGCCCAACGGCGACCGGATGAACGACACGTTCAAGCCGTTTGTGAGCTTTGCCGGCGTCGATGTCGACATCTACAACCGCTGGGGCACCAAGGTATTCTCGCAAACCCAGTACACCGGCAACTGGGGCGCCGACGCGCCCGCCGGCACCTACTACTACCACCTGCGCAGTTCCCAGGGCGAAGTCTGGAAAGGCTGGGTGGAAGTTATCCGCTAGCCCGCCGCCGCTGCCGGCCACAAAAAAAGCCCCGATTTATCGGGGCTTTTTTTGTGGCCGGCAGAAGTGCCGCTTACTGGCCGTTCAGCCAGGCGGCGGCTTCGCGGCGGGAAGTGAAGTAGTTGAATTCCACCTGCTCGGGTATCAGCGTGGTGCCGCTCACCGGGCAGTTGTTGATCTGGTACTGGTACTGCCCCTCGCTGAGCACCGCCGCAATGAACACCGGCCGGGCCACGCGGGCGGGCAGGTGCGCCTGCAGGGGCTCTACCAGCCACCGCTCGTGGTCGTCGGAGGAAGGGGCGTTGCGTTTCAGGTCGAGCAGCAGCTTGCCCACGTTCTTGGTGAGCATTTCCTGCAGGGCGCACTGGTAGGCCTGGCCGAAGGAGAGGTCGAGGTGCGTGGCGCTGAAGCTCAGATGTAGGGTTTTTTCGGCCGCGTCGTAGGTCAACGAGGCCGCTGGTGAGTAGTAAAGTGTCATCGAAGGCAGGAGCCGCCGGGAACGGTGAACGGTGGTAGGCAGGGCGCGGGAATGGCGGCGGCAAAATCTACGACCATATACGCGGATTTTAACATAGTGAGTTACAGATACTTGTATAAATAACTGATTTTCTGGGTGCGGTGCTATTTCCCCGGAAAATTCCCCCGAATGTCAATGCGTACCTTTGCCCCAATTTTCCTGCTGTAGCCGATGTGGAGTAAGCTCGCCCTGCTGATTATCAAGAACCGCCGCCTGCTCGTCGGGCTGTTGGCCATCATCACCGCATTCATGGCCTGGAAGGCCAAGGACGTGGAAATGACCTACGACTTTGCCCAGGTTGTCTCGCCCGACGACCCGGACATGGTGTACTTTCAGCAGTTCAAGAAAACCTTCGGGGAGGATGGCAACGTGCTCGTGCTCGGCCTGCAGGACAGCTCGGTGTACCGGCTCGGCAACTTCAACGAGCTGCGCCTGCTCACCGACACGCTCAGCAAGGAGGAAGGCGTGAGCGGGGTGCTGTCGGTGACCAAGCTCATCCAGCTCACCAAGGATACGGCCAATCAGCGCTTTGCCGCGGCGCCCATCTTCCGCACCTTCCCGCAGACGCAAAAGGAATTGGATTCCCTGATGCGGATTGTCAATCGGCAGGAGTTCTACAAAGGGCAGCTGATCAGCCCGACCACGGGGGCCACGCTGCTGGCCCTGACGATGGACCCGAAGTATTTGAACTCCTCCAAGCGGCAGGCGGTGATGAAAAACATCCTCGACCACGCCGAGCGGTTTACCAAGAAAACGGGCATCCGGCTGCACTACGCCGGTTTGCCCTACGTGCGCTCCACCATGACCACCAAGGTGGCGGGCGAAATGAAGTTCTTCCTGATGCTGGCCGCCCTGGTAACCAGCGCCACCTTGCTGGTATTTTTCCGCACCTGGTCGGCGGTGGTGTTTCCGCTGCTCATCGTGGGCGTGGCCGTTATCTGGTGCGTAGGCACCATTGTGCTGCTCGACTACAAAATCACGCTGCTCACGGGCCTGATTCCGAGTATTCTCATCGTCATCGGCATTCCAAACTGCACCTACCTGCTCTCCCGCTACCACTACGACTACCGCATTTCGGGCAACCAAGTGCTGGCCATGGTGCGGGTGGTGCGCAAAATCGGGCTGGTGACCCTGATGAACAACACGGCCACGGCCACCGGCTTTTTCGTGTTCTGCTTCACCAACATTGCCATCCTCTACCAGTTCGGCTGGGTGGCTACGCTGAGCATTTTCGCGGCCTTTTTCATCTCGATTATCCTCGTCCCGATTGTCTTCACCTACCTGCCGCCGCCCACGCCCAAGCAGCTGGAGCACCTCGACGCCAAGCCGCTGACCAAGCTGCTGGAGTTCTTCGACTACTTGGTGCTGGAGCGTCGCGGCACGGTCTACGGCATTGCTTTCGTGCTCTGCGCGCTGGGCGCCCTGGGGGCTTCGCGCCTGCAGGCGGTGTCGTACATGGTGGATGATCTGCCCAAAAACTCCTCGGTCAACTCCGATTTGAAGTTCTTCGAGGAGCACTTCAACGGGGTGATGCCGCTGGAAATCGTGGTGGATACGGGCAAGAAGCGCGGCATTCTGAAGCTGAGCAACCTGGAGCGCATCGACCGGCTGGAAAACTACCTGCGCACCCAGCCCCAGCTCACCTCGCCCATCAGCATCGTGACCTTCCTGAAGGCCGCCACCCAGACCTTCTACAACGGCGACCCGAGCTACTACCGCCTGCCCGATAACTCGGAGCGCAACTTCATCCTGAGCTACCTGGCCCGCTCGCGCAGCGCCGGTCCGGCCGCCGCCGACAGCGCCGCCACCGGTGCCGACAGCACCCAAACGGCCGTCGCTACGGCGCCCAAAGCCGCCGCCAGCATGAACGACAAGCTGCTGCGCTCCTTCACCGACAGCACCGGCCAGAAAGCCCGCATCAGCCTCAAAATCGCCGATATCGGCTCCCGCAACCTCGATACCCTGCTGCTGACCAAGATTCAGCCGCAGATCAACGAAATCTTCAAGGGCACGGGCATGGAGGTGAAGATGACCGGCACCACCATTCTCTTCACCAAGGGCAACGAGTACGTTATCGGCACCCTGCGCAACAGCCTGATTCACGCCTTCGGGCTGGTCGGCCTGATCGTACTGGTCTTGTTCCGCTCCATCCGCTCGGTGTTCTTCACCCTGGTGCCGAACTTCGTGACGCTGCTGCTCACGGCCGGCATCATGGGCTTTTTCGGCATTGCGCTGAAGCCCGCCACCGCCCTGATTTTCTGCATTGCGCTGGGTATTGATGGGGACAACTCCATTCACCTGCTGGCGAAATTCCGGCAGGAAATGGCCGCCAACGGCCGCCGCGTCCGGGCCGCTATATCGACCACGCTGTCGGAGGCTGGCACCAGCATGATTTACACCAGCATCGTGCTGTTCGTGGGCTTCAGCATCTTCGCCTTCTCCGAGTTTGGCGGCACCAAGGCCCTGGGTTTGCTGATGTCGGCCAGCTTGCTGATTACCAACTTCTCGAACCTGATTCTGCTGCCGGCCCTGCTCGTCACCTTTGAGCACGGCAAGGACGAAACCATCGACAGCGCCCTGATTCAGCACTACGACGAGCAGTACCACGAGGAAGACGACGACCTGGAGCTGAACCTAAACCGCATCAAGGTGAAGCCCGGCGCCACCCTGCCGCCCGCTGCGCCGCAGGGCAACCAACCCGACCAGGCGTAGCCGCTTAGTAGCTGCTCGTGAGCCTTTTTGCCCGCATCTTTGTTTGCACTCGATAACCGACTTTCCTAGCCTGACTCCGGCCGCTTCTGCGCGCCGGTTTTTCCTTTCTCAACCGGAGAAAAGCCAGGAGCTGAGGCCCCAATCCCGATGAAATACCCCGAATACAAACAGCCCTTCGACTACGCCAAAGTCGGCTCCGACATCCTGAGCTGGTGGCAGCAGAACCACATCTTCGAGCAGAGCGTGTCGACCCGCGAGGGCCGCGACACCTTCGTGTTCTACGAAGGCCCGCCCTCGGCCAACGGCGCCCCCGGCATCCACCACGTGATGGCCCGGACGGTAAAGGACATCTTCTGCCGCTACCAGACGCTCAACGGCAAGCAGGTGCACCGCAAAGGCGGCTGGGACACCCACGGCCTGCCCATCGAACTGCAGGTGGAGAAAGAGCTGGGCATCACCAAGGAGGACATCGGCAAGAAAATCAGCGTCGAGGAGTACAACCAGCGCTGCCGCGAGACGGTGATGCGCTTCAAGCACCAGTGGGACGAGCTGACCGAAAAGATGGGCTACTGGGTGGACCTCTCGGACCCCTACATCACCTTCGAGCCCGCGTACATCGAAAGCTGCTGGGCCCTGCTCAAGAAGCTCTACGACAAGGGCCTGCTCTACAAGGGCTACACCATCCAGCCGTACTCCCCGGCCGCCGGCACCGGCTTGTCCTCGCACGAGCTGAACCAGCCCGGCACCTACAAGGACGTGAAGGACACGACAATCGTGGCCGAGTTCGAGGTGAAGCGGGATGAGCAGTCGGACAAGCTGTTTGCGCTGGCCGACGGCCTGCCCGTGTTCATCATGGCTTGGACGACTACGCCCTGGACCCTGCCGGCCAACACTGGCCTGGCGGTGGGCAAGAACATCCGCTACGCCGTCGTCCGCACCTTCAACCCCTACACCTACGAGCCGCAGGTGGTGGTGCTGGCCAAGGATTTGGTGAGCCGCTACTTCACCGAAAAAGGTGCCCAGGTGGCCCTCGAAGACTACATAGCCGGCGACAAAGTGCTGGCCTGGCAGCAGCTGGGCGAGTTCAGCGGCGCCGAGTTGGCGGGCATCAAGTACGAGCGTCTGTTCGGCACCGAAGCCGGTTTCCCGGCCTTCGAAGGGGAGGAGCGGGCCTTCCGCGTCATCGTGGGCGACTTCGTGACCACCGAGGACGGCACCGGCATCGTGCACATCTCGCCGACCTTCGGCGCGGATGACTTCCGGGTCGCCCAGCAGAACGACGTGCCCGCTTTGCTGGTCGCCGACGACCAGGGCAAGCTCGGGCCCATCGTGGACCGCACCGGGCGCTACGTGGCGCAGATGGGCGAATTCGGCGGGCGCTGGGTGAAAAACTACGACGGCCACGACGAATCGGCCGCTGACTACCGCACCCTCGACGTGGACATCAGCGTGCGCCTGAAGGAGCGCGGCCGGGCCTTCAAGGTGGAGAAGTACGAGCACACCTACCCGCACTGCTGGCGGACGGATAAGCCCGTGCTCTACTACCCGCTCGACTCGTGGTTTATCAAGACCACGGCCGTGAAGGAGCGCCTCATCGAGCTTAACAAAACCATCAACTGGAAGCCCGAAAGCACCGGCACCGGCCGCTTCGGCAACTGGCTGGAAAACCTGGTCGACTGGAACCTGAGCCGCTCCCGCTACTGGGGCACCCCGCTGCCCATCTGGCGCACGCAGGATGGCTCGGAGGAGCTGTGCATCGGCTCCATCGCCGAGCTGAGCGCCGAAATCGACAAGGCCGTGGCCGCCGAGGTGATGACGCATAACCCCATCAAGACCGGGGAAATGACCGACCTGCACCGGCCCTACGTGGACGATATTTTCCTCGTCTCGCCGTCGGGGCAGCCCATGTACCGCGAACCGGACCTCATCGACGTGTGGTTCGACAGCGGCGCCATGCCCTACGCGCAGTGGCACTACCCCTTCGAAAATCACGAGAAATTCCAGCGCAATTTCCCGGCGGATTTCATTGCCGAGGGCGTCGACCAGACCCGTGGCTGGTTCTTCACCCTGCACGCGCTGGGCGTGATGCTGGAGGATTCGGTGGCGTTCAAAAACGTCATTGCCAACGGCTTGGTGCTGGATAAGAACGGCAACAAGATGTCGAAGCGCCTCGGCAACGCCATCGACCCGTTCAAAACCATCGACCAGTACGGCCCCGACGCCACCCGCTGGTACATGATTGCCAACGCCCAGCCCTGGGACAACCTCAAGTTTGACCTCGCCGGCATCACGGAGGTGCAGCGCCGCTTTTTCGGCACGCTGTTCAACACCTACTCGTTCTACGCCCTCTACGCCAACCTCGACGAGTTCCAGGCCCGCGAATTCGACCGCGTGCCCGTGGCCGAGCTGACCGAGCTGGACCGCTGGATCCTGTCGAAACTCCAGTCGCTCATCCTCGAAGTGCGCGGCCATTTCGACAACTACGACCCCACGAAAGCCGCCCGCGCCATCCAGGATTTCGTCACCGACCAGCTCTCCAACTGGTACGTGCGCCTCTCCCGTGGCCGCTTCCGCAAGGGCGAGCTTACAGCCGACAAAAAAGCCGCCTTCGAGACCCTGCAGCAGTGCCTGGTGGTGGTGGCCCAGCTGATGTCGCCTATCGCGCCCTTCTTCGGCGAGTGGCTCTACAAGAACATGACCGACGGCATGCGCGCCGAGGCCACCGAAAAAGGCACGCCCCTGCGCTACGAATCGGTACACCTGACGGAGCTGGTGCAGGCCGAGGAAAGCCTCATCGACCAGGCCCTGGAGGAACGCATGGAGCTGGCCCAGCGCATCAGCTCCCTGACGCACTCGTTGCGCAAGAAATCGGTGCTGAAGGTGCGCCAGCCCCTGCAGCGCATCCTCGTGCCGGTGCTGACGGAAACGACGCGGGAGCAGGTAGGGAAGGTGGAAGACCTCATCTGCGCCGAGGTGAACGTGAAGCACGTGGAGTTCCTCGACGATACCAGCGGCGTGCTGGTGAAGTCGGTGAAGCCCAACTTCAAGCGCCTGGGCCAGCAGTTCGGCCCGCGTCTGAAGGCCGTGGCCGCCCGCATTCAGCAGATGACCGCGGAGGAAATCAGCCAGCTCGAAAAAGCCGGTCAGCTGGCGGTAGAGGTTGACGGTCAGCCCGTCACGCTCACGCCCGAGGACGTGGAAATCCGCACCGAGGATTTGCCCGGTTGGCTGGTGGCCACCGACGGTCCGCTCACCGTGGCCCTCGACGTGACCCTGACCGACGAGCTGCGCCACGAGGGCGTAGCCCGCGAGCTGGTGAACCGCCTGCAGAACCTGCGCAAGGATTCGGGCCTAGAAGTGCAGGACAAAATCCGCGTCACCCTGGGCGCCGACCAGCCCGAACTGGTGCAGGCCGTCGAGAATTTCGGCGACTACATCCGCACGGAAGTGCAGGCCGTGTCGCTGGATCTGGTGAGCGGTTTCACGGAAGGTTCCGTGCTCGAATTCGACGAGTACAAGGTACCGGCGCGGGTGGATGTCGTAAGAAGCTGAGCTACAGGTACCGGGCGGCGACGTACATTCGCCGCCCGGTACACCGGCGCACAAAACGCCGGCGGAATAGTCTGAAACAGTCCAAAATCCACATTTCCGGTCCGCCCAGGCCGAATCCATCAGCATAAATCCCCGCCGAGTTTTGTGCCGGGGCAGCATAAGATTGGGGTGAGCGTTGTGCTTTGCATTGTGCAATTTCATCCCGGCCGCCAAATCCGCGAATTCATGAAATACTGGAAGTACTACCTGTTTGCCCTGCTCGTAATTGCCATCGACCAACTCTCGAAGTGGGCCGTGCACACCTACATGCAGCCGGGCATGCCGGGCGAAATCCCGCTGATAGGCGACTGGTTTAAGCTCCACTACACCCTGAATCCCGGCATGGCTTTCGGCGTGGAACTGCCGCCGCCCTACGGCAAAGTCATCCTCACCCTGTTCCGCCTGCTGGCCGTGACGGGCATAGCTTACTACATCTACCGCCTCTGGAAAACCGGCGCGCCAAAAGGCCTGATCTGGTGCATTGCCGCCATCCTGGGCGGGGCCATCGGCAACCTGGTCGACTCCGTTTTCTACGGCGTCATCTATAACAACGCCCCCTTCGGCGCCCCCACGCCCTGGCTGCACGGCCAAGTTATCGACATGCTCTACCTCGACCTCTACGAGGGCTTCCTGCCCGATTCCTGGCCGCTGGTGGGCAACATGCACCTCTCGCTCTGGCCCATCTTCAACATCGCCGACTCAGCCATTTTCCTGGGCGTAGTCTTCATCCTGCTAAACCAGACGCGGTTTTTCCAGCACCACGAGGAGCAAAAAGCCCAGCCGAACGAGCACCGGCCGGACGCGGAAGCGGCGGAGGTGGTGTAGACACTATCTAAAAATGATTACTCAATTATTGAAAACGCTCATAACTGCCCTGTTATGGGCGTTTTCACTTTATGCACGGGCACAAACGCCATCCATAAAGCTCGATTTGAAAGCAGTGAAGTACAACGCTAAGCAGCGAGTCTTGGAGCTATCGGCTGTGATTTCGACTACCGATTCAGCGGTTGTATTTTACAAGCCCGAGGAATGGAATTTCTGCGCAAGCCTAATCTACGTTGGCTTTGAAGACTGCCGCAGCAAAGTGAAAGGGCATTATTTCCCCTGTAAGGCCGTGATGGATCTGGACCGCGTTATTCTTACGAAGGAAAGTAGCGTTGTTTTAACTCCTCATCAACCTTATCAACTTCGGATAAAACTCAGGCTGAGTCGTATTTATCCGGCCTTGAAATCCGGTCACTGTTACGTCGTTAAGCTGCGCATAGACCACGAATATCTTGGTTATGGTCTGCCTGAAAGGGCATTTAAAGGGCATGCTGAGGCCAATGTTCTACGGTTTACCATGCCATGAAATCCTGACCTTATTTAGTTTCTTCTGTTCTTGTAGATAGTCAGCTATTCCCATGCTCCGCAAACATAAATTCATCAGCCGCGAAGACCTGCAAGCCAACCCCGACACGCTTTACGTTTTCGGGGACAACGAGCGGCGGCGCGGCTACTGCGGGCAGGCCAAAGCCATGCGCGGCGAGCCAAACGAGGTAGGAGTGAGGACCTGACGCCGGTTTTCGCCCGCACCGCTCCCGACGAATTCTGGACCGACGACACCTACGGGCAGAACTGCCGCTTTATCGACGAGGACCTGACGCCGGTTTTCGCCCACCTGCGCGCCGGTGGCCCTGTTGTGCTGCCCGAAGACGGCCTCGGCACCGGCTTGGCCGAGCTGCCAACCCGCGCCCCGCGTACCTTTGCCTACCTGCAGGAGCAGCTGCGGCGACTGGAAGCCACCGCCTAAGCGTTTTTCAGACCCGCCAGACGCCCGAAAGCTGCCAACCAAAGCCACACCCCACCAATCGTCCACGAAATCCGTGCAATCCGTCAAATCCGAAAAATCCGTGATTCTGGAAGTCCGCGACCTGACCATCGACTTCGCCTCGCAGTACGGCCTGACGCGGGCGGTGGAGGGCGTGTCGTTTCAGCTGCGGGCGGGCGAGACGGTAGCCATTGTGGGCGAGTCGGGCTCGGGCAAGTCGGTAACCTCGCTGGCCATGCTGGGGCTGATTCCGATGCCGCCCGGCCGGCTGAGTGGGGGAGAGGCCCGTTTTCAGTCCGAGGCGCTGGGCGGCGAAGTGGATTTGCTGCGCCTTTCGGAAGCCGAGCTGCAGCGGGTGCGCGGCAACGAAATATCGTTCATCTTCCAGGAGCCCATGACCTCCCTGAACCCCGTGCATACCTGCGGGGCGCAAGTGGTGGAGGCCCTGCGGCTGCACACCACGCTGAGCAAAACCGAAGCGGAGGCGCGCACCATCGAGCTGTTTACCGAAGCCCAGCTGCCGCGGCCAGCGGAAATATTCAAGAGCTACCCCCACGAAATCAGCGGCGGGCAGAAACAGCGCGTGATGATTGCCATGGCCATGGCCTGCCAGCCCGCCATCCTCATTGCCGACGAGCCCACCACCGCCCTCGACGTGACGGTGCAGGCCCGCATCCTGCAGCTCATCGACGATTTGCGCCGGCAGCGCAACACGGCGGTCCTCTTCATCACCCACGACCTGGGCGTGGTGGCCGAAATTGCCGACCGCATTCTGGTGATGTACCGCGGCAAAGTGGTAGAGCAGGGCCGGGTGCTCGACATCTTCACTAATCCCCAGCACCCGTACACCAAGGGCCTGCTGGCCTGCCGCCCAAAACTTTCGCTGGGCCGAAAAAAACTTCCCACGGTAGCCGATTTCATGCAGGAAGACGCCGCCGGGGTCTTCTCCGTCACTCCAAGTGCCGCGCTGCAAAGCTCTGCTAACGAAACAGCTGCGCAAATCATCGAGTCCCCTCAGAACGGGAGTGACATTGACAAGATGTTTCCCGTGGAACATTCTACTGTTCCACGGCCCGACGGTACGCTCACCGGCTTCGAAACCGCGCCGCTGCTGGAAACCGGGCAGGTGCCGCCAACTGCCGATGCGCCCGTAATTGCGGAACCAGCCGATTCGTCGGCCCCGTCGTTCAACGATAGTGGTAGTACGACGCAGAGCCGTACTACCACCTCGGCCGCGCCGGTTGCGCCTCTGGGCGAGGTGCTGCTAAGCGTGCAGGACTTGCGCGTGTACTATCCCGTCCGCAAGGGCTTCCTGAGCCGGCAGAAGGAATACGTGCGCGCCGTCGACGGCGTGAGCTTCGATATTCGCCGGGGCGAAACCGTGGGGCTGGTAGGGGAATCGGGCTGCGGCAAGACCACGCTGGGCCGCACGCTGCTGCGGCTGGTGGAACCAACCAGCGGCAAGATTCTGTTCGAGGGCAACGACTGGGCGAAGCTCTCAACCGGGGAACTGCGCCGTCGCCGCCGCGACTTTCAGATGGTCTTCCAGGACCCTTACGCGGCGCTCAACCCCATGCTGACCGTGGGCGAGGCTATTCTTGAACCGATGCGCGTGCACAACGTCGGCGGTACCAGGGCCCAGCAAAAAGCGCGGGTGCTGGAACTGCTGCGTACCGTGGGCCTGAAGGAGGAACACTACCTGCGCTACCCGCACGAGTTCAGCGGCGGGCAGCGGCAGCGCATCTGCATTGCCCGGGCGCTGGCTCTGCAGCCCAAGTGCATCATCTGCGACGAATCCGTCTCGGCGCTGGATGTCTCGGTGCAGGCCCAGGTGCTCAACCTGCTCAATGACCTCAAGCGCGACTTCGGCATCACCTACCTCTTCATCACCCACGACCTGTCGGTAGCCCGCTTTATGTCCGACCGCCTGCTGGTGATGAGTGCCGGCCAGATCGTGGAGCAGGGCAACGCCGCCGACATCTACGCCAACCCCCGGCACGAGTACACCCAGCGCCTACTGGCCGCCATTCCGAAGGATACGCCCGAGGATATCCGCGCCGCCGTGGCAAGGCGGATGTAGCGCGAACTTTCCGTTCGCGTTTTGTTGCTGACACAGGGCACGCACGCTCTGCCGGTGGTTCCGGGGTTATTCTTCTGCAAAACGCGAACGGAAAGCTCGCGCTGCATCATTACCGCCCGTTTAAGCCCATCAATTCATTTACCCTGATTCCGCCGCGCCTAAAACCCCAAGCGTAGCGTATAGCGCCTGAAAACCGCTTAATACAACCGTCGTTACCCCCGCGTATCCACTACCGCAGCACCTTGCTTACTGCTGATATATTCAGAAGTTCTTTTCTTTCGCACAACTTAACCCGGTCAGCCCTCGAACACTAGGCCGACCACCCCGCGCCGGACGCAACAAAATCTGCCCGACGCGCATATTCATCCCGCAGGCCCGCCCATTTCGGAGCGCCGATTCGCCTGCGTTTTTCCCGCTAACTCGCCGCCCGTCAGAGATACCCAAAAGCAGCCCGGCGGCGACCCTTTTCACCATGAAGAGAAATAACGACTCGGACGCCCCGCGCCCTCAGCGCGACCCGGCCCGCCGCCGCGACCAGGCCGCTCAGCCGGCTACCATCAACAAGACCATGGTCTTCCGCATCTTCGCCGACAACCCCGGCAAGGTGTTCAACTACCGTCAGCTCGCCCGCCGCCTCGGCGTGGTCGATAAAGACCAGCGCGACGAACTGTTCGACACGCTCAAGTCCCTCCGGAAAAGCGGCCACATCGCCCTGCTCCAGAACGATGACTACCGCCTGGTGGAAATTCCCGGCCGAAGCTCGGCCGAGCAACGCCCCGACCACGACCAGCCCGCTGAGCCGGAACAGCCCGCTGCCAGACGCCCCGCGCGTCCCGAGCAGGAGCAACCGGCCGCCCAGGCTGAACCGGCCGCCGAGCGTGAGCGGACCCCGCGCCGCGGCAAGCCCGCCCCGCCCGTCACGCCCGAAGGCGGCTACCAGCCCCGCCGACAGCGCCCGATGGAGTCGCCCGGCGAAGGCCTAGAGGAAGGCCCCATCGTGCACCGCCGCCGCTCCGCCGGCTTCGACATGCCCGGTACCACCGACCGCAGCCACCGCCCGGGTTTCCGGGAGCGGCGCGAATCGGGCTACCAGGCTGGCCCCACCATCACCGGCACCGTGGACCTGGCTACGCCCAAGTTCGCCTTCATCGTGAGCGAGGAGCTGCCCGAGGACCTGCGCATCTTCACCGACCGCCTGGCCTTCGCCATGGACGGCGACACGGTGCGCGTGCGCCTCGGCCAGAACCGCGACGGGAAACCCACCGGCGACGTGGTCGAAATCATCGAGCGGGTGAAAGAGGAAGTCGTGGGGCGCCTGCAGGTACAGGGCGGCTTCGGCTTCGTGCACCCCGACTACAAGAAGCTCTACTTCGACGTGTTCGTGCCCGGCCACGCGCTCAACGGCGCCGTGGACGGCGACAAGGTAGTAGTGCGCGTAACCGAGTGGCCCACCGAGGCCGGCCGCCAGCCCGTGGGCGAGGTGGTGCGCAGCTTCGGCCAAGCCGGCGGCCACGAGGCCGAGATTAACGCCATCATGGCCGAGTACGGCCTGCCCTTCGAATTCCCGGAGGAAGTGGAAGCCGAGGCCAACGCTATTCCGGCCAGCATCAGCAAGGAGGAAATTGCCAAGCGCCGCGACTTCCGCCCCGTCACCACCTTCACCATCGACCCCGTCGACGCGAAGGACTTCGACGATGCCCTCTCGATCCGGCAGCTGGAAAACGGCCACTGGGAAATCGGTGTGCACATCGCCGACGTGAGCCACTACGTGGTGCCCGGCACCCGGCTGGAAAAGGAAGCCAAGCACCGCGCTACCTCGGTGTACTTGGTCGACCGCACCATCCCGATGCTGCCCGAGCGGCTGTCGAACGGGCTTTGCTCGCTGCGCCCCAACGAGGACAAGCTGACCTTCTCGGCCGTGTTTGAGCTCGACGAAAAGGGCAAGCTCTACGACAGCTGGTACGGCCGCACCGTCATTCACTCCGACCGCCGCTTCACCTACGAGGAGGCCCAGGAGCGCATCGAAACGGGCGAGGGCGACTACGCCGCCGACATCAATCTGCTCAACTCGATTGCCAAGAAGCTGCAGGCCGAGCGGTTCCGCAAAGGCGCCATCAGCTTCGAGGCGCCGGAGGTGAAGTTCAAGCTCGACGCGGACGGCAAGCCGGTGGGCGTGTTCATCAAGGAGCGCAAGGACGCGCACAAGCTCATCGAGGAGTTCATGCTGCTGGCCAACCGCAAGGTGGCCGAGTTCGTGTTCCGCCTGAAGCCCCGCAAGCCGCGCCTGACGATGGTGTACCGCACCCACGACGCGCCCGACCCCGACCGCCTGGAGAACTTCGCGCAGTTTGCCCGGCAGTTCGGCCACGCCATCAACTTCGGCGAAAACGCGAATGTGAGCAAGGAGCTGAACCAGCTGACGGCCGCCGTGGAAGGCAAGCCGGAGCAGTCGGTGATTCAGGCGCTGGCGGTGCGGGCCATGTCCAAGGCCATCTACACCACCGAGCCGCTGGGCCACTTCGGCCTGGCCTTCGACCACTACTCCCACTTCACTTCGCCCATCCGTCGCTACCCCGACATGATGGCCCACCGCCTGCTCGAAGACTACCTGCACGGGGCCAAGAGCGCCGACGCAGTGGAGCTGGAAGCCGACTGCAAGCACTCCTCGGAGCGCGAGAAGCGGGCCGCCCAGGCCGAGCGCGCCAGCATCAAGTACAAGCAGGTCGAGTTCATGGCCGAGCACGTGGGCGAGCAGTTCACCGGCGTGGTGTCGGGCTTCAACGAGCGTGGCATGTACGTGGAGATGGGCGAAACCAAGAGCGAAGGCATGGTGCGCGTTTCCGACATCGACGAGGACTACTTCGAGTACGACAAGGAGCGGATGCAGATGGTGGGCAAGCGCACCGGCCGCATCATCAAGTTCGGCGATACGGTGCAGGTGGTCATCAAAGCCGCCAACCTGCTCGACCGCACCATCGACCTGGACCTGGTGACGTCCACCACCGGCACCAATCAGCGCCGCGCCGGCCGCGCGAAATCCGACGGCTACGCCGCCCGCGACGAGCGGGGCAGCGGCGGGGGCCGGGGCCGCTCGGGCTCGGGTGGCGGTGGCCGCTCCGATGGCCGCGGGGGCGGTAAGTCGGGCGGTAGCGGCGGTAGTCGCCCGCGCAAGTCCGGCGGCGGCAAGAAGGGCCGCAGCCGCTTCCACGGCTAGCAGCGTGAAGTGGTCCTACGACTCCAAGTCATAGGACCCCTATCGTTGAACGAACCCCCAAACAGCCCCGCCGGCACTGCGCCGGCGGGGCTGTTTTTCGTTACGCCCCATTTCGTTTTCAAAATCTCGGAGCCCGGTTCCGATCATCCCAAGCCTGGACGCGGTTATTCGCAGGCCAGACGCAGGCGTCCGCATACTAGGTTCAATCGTTCGCAGGCCCGCCTCGGTGCTTCGCAGGCCGGTCGCAGCCAGTTGCAGGCCGGCTTCGGTCATGCGCATGTCGGTTTCAATCGTCCGTATGTCGGTCACGGCGGTTTGCATGCCTGCCCCGGTCGTCGCAAGCCACGCCCCGGTCTTGCGCAGGGTGGTTCCGGATTGGCGCCCGTGCGCTATCGTATGCCCTGCCGCGAATTGACGCCGAACAACCACAAGCCGCCCACCCACGCAACCGTCGCGCCGTATCCCCGTCGGCTACCGGCGCCACCGGCCCGGTGCCGCCTGCCCTCCGTACCTTGCAAGGCATCATTCGCCGCTCCAAAACCTGTGGACCTTTCCCGCTTTCTGAGCCCCATCACCGAGGCCCTGGCCGCCCGCCACTACGGCGACCAGCCGCTCGAACTCTACGAACCCATCCGCTACAGCATGAGCATGGGCGGCAAGCGTATCCGCCCCCTGCTCACCCTGCTCGGCGCCTACCTCTACTCCGACCACTGGCAGCAGCTGGCGCTGAACCCGGCCCTGGCCGTCGAGGTCTTCCACAACTTCACCCTGCTCCACGACGACATCATGGACCAGGCCCCGCTGCGCCGCGGCCAGCCCACCGTGCACGTCAAGTGGAACCCCAACGTGGCCATTCTCTCCGGCGACGTGATGCTGGTGCGCGCCTACGAGCTGCTCTTCGATATCGAGCCCGCCCTGCTGCGCGAGGCCCTGCAACGCTTCAGCCAGACGGCCGCCGAAGTCTGCGAAGGCCAGCAGCTCGACATGAACTTTGAGACGCGCCCCCAGGTCAGCATTGCCGAGTACCTCGACATGATCCGCCTGAAAACCGCCGTGCTCCTGGGCTTCGCGCTGGAGCTGGGCGCCCGCCTCGGCGGGGCCAGCGCCGAGGATGCCGACCACCTGCGCCGCTTCGGCGTCGACATCGGCCTGGCCTTCCAGCTGCGCGACGATTTGCTCGACGTCTACGGCGACGCGGCCACCTTTGGCAAGCGCGTCGGCGGCGACATCGTGTCGGACAAGAAGACCTACCTGCTCCTCACCGCCCTGGAACGCGCCAACGAGGCCCAGAGAGTCACGCTGGGCCACTGGCTGGGGCTGAACTCATCCGAAACCGCCGAGGCCAAGGTGCGGGCCGTAACGGCCATTTACGACCAGCTCCAGATCCGTCCCCGCACCGAAGCCCTCATCAACGACTACTTCCAGGACGCCCTGGCCCACCTCGACCTGGTGCAGGCGCCCGCCGAGCGCAAAGCCCTGCTGCGCGGCCTGGCCCTGCAGCTGATGGAGCGAGAAAGCTAGCGCCCCGTCGTTCCTTCCCACCTTTCCTTCTGCCCACGATGCCCTTTCCCATCGACTCCGTCATCCTTCTCATTGCCCTGACGGTCGGCCTCTCTTTCTACGGCTGGAACAATCATAGCGTGATGGAGCGCTGGATCTTCAGCCCCTACCGCGTGCGCCGCCACCACGAGTGGTACCGCTTCCTGAGCAGCGGCTTCCTCCACGCCGATTTCATGCACCTGTTCTTCAACATGTTTGCCTTCTACTCCTTCGGGCAGCTTGTGCAGAACCAGCTCATGGCCGAATCCGGTACCCTCACCGGCATTCTGCTCTTCCTGCTGCTCTACCTCGGCGGCATCGTCGTCTCCGATATTCCCACGTATCTGCGCCACCAGAAGGATGCCCGCTACGGCAGCCTGGGGGCCTCTGGGGGCGTGGCCGCCGTGGTCTTCGCCGCCATCCTGTTCTACCCCGTCGCCCCCGAAGGCGGCGGCATCATGATCTTCCCGATTCCCTTCCGCATCCAGCCCTTTGTCTTCGGCTTCCTTTACCTGGGCTATTCCTACTACCAGGGCCGCCGCTCCGGCGACAACATCAACCACGACGCCCACTTCTACGGCGCCCTCTACGGCGTGCTGCTCACGATGGTCCTGTACCCGACCGTTGTCCTCGGTTTCTGGCAGCAAATCAGTAATAAGTATCTATAAATCAGTTAGTTAATTCGATAAAAACGGCGAATGTATATCCATTGGCCGATGCTTGCGTAAGAAGACGCACAAACCCCTTCTCCTTACTCCAACCCAAGCACCACCAATGAACCGCGTAACCTCTCTCCGTGCGCCCTTCCGGCCCCTCGCCGCGCTGATGGCCTTCTTCGCCTCGCTCACGCTCACCAGCTGCAGCCGCCGCGACGACTACGGTTCCTACACCATCTGGGGCGCCCTGATCCTGATCCTGGATGTGGTAGCCATGATTGATGCCCTGCGCCAGCCCTGGTCGCTCGGCAAGAAGATTCTCTGGATTGCCATCATCTACTTCCTGCCCGTGCTGGGGCTGATTCTCTACTACCTGCTTTCGGGCCGCGGCAAGGCTTAAGCTAAGCCGCTCCGCTAAGTCAAAAGAGGCCCGCTGCACAATGCAGCGGGCCTCTTTTTTTTGGGTGATGTGGCGGGCGGAACGGTCCGGTCGGCTTACTTCTTGCCGCCCAGCAGGCGCTGCTTTTCCAGGCGTGCCACGTGGCCAAGCGTCTGGCCCAGGTTGGTGATTTCCGTAATCTGCCAGTAGTCGCCCCGGTCGCGCATCTTCACTTCCAGCACCATCGTCGTGTCGAACTTGGGCTGCGTAAACTCCAGCCCGACCAGCGCCTGCTCGCCCTGCTCGTTGACGTACTTCACGCCCTTGAAGCTGCTCTCCGGGCTGATGACCTTGCTGGCCAGCCCGGCCATCGACACCTTCACCAGGCGCTGCGGCTGGCTGCTGGCCGCGGCTTCCAACGAGCCCGTCTCCACGAAGTGCTGCATCTCCTTGCGGGCAGCCTTGGCCAGCTGCGGCTTGGCCAGCCCCAGCACGCCCTTGGCCACCAGGCCGCCGCCGGGCAGCATAAAGCCCAGCGCCTTGCCCTGGTCGGCCACCTGATCCACCAGGCTGCCCGTCACGCTTTCCACGTCCACGTACTTCTCGAAGCTGCTCACGTCGTGGTCGTGCAGGGCTTTCACCGCCTGGCCTAGGGCGAATTTGGGACCGGTCGTCACCTCGCGGTAATACAGATAGCCTCCGATCAGCAGCACGGCCAGTACCAGAAGCAGGAGTAAACGTTTCATGTAGGGGTCAGAAAAAGATGAGTTCAAGGCAAAGTGTCGCCAAAAATACCGCTTTGCGCTGCTCCTGCCAGTTTGTCCGCCGCTTTGCCTGCCGGCCCGATAATCTGCGTATGCTTCTCCATGCTACCAGCTCCTGAATCACTCCAAAGGCCGCTTATCTACGGCCACCGCGGCTGCCGCGGCCTGCGGCCCGAAAACACCTTGCCGGCCTTCCTGCACGCGCTCGAATGGGGCGTCGACGGGCTCGAACTCGACGTGATAGTCTCCGCCGACAACGAAGTGGTCGTGTCGCACGAGCCCTGGCTGAATGCCGCCTGCTGCACCGCCCCCGACGGCGCCCTGCTCACGCCCGAGGCGGGCCGCGCATTCAACCTGTTCCGGCTGCCCTACGCCACCATCCGCCGCTGCGACTGTGGCCGTCGGCGGCACCCGGGCTTTCCCGAGCAGCAGCCCGAGCCGGCCTATAAGCCGAAACTGGCGGAGGTGTTGGAGGCTGTGGCTGCCCGCTGCGCGACGCTGGGCCGGCCCGTCCCGCGCTTCTCTATCGAGCTGAAAAGTATCCCCGAGGCCGACGGACTTTACCAGCCCGCGCCACCGCAGTTCGTGGCGCTGGTTGAGCAGGTAATTGCCGACGCCCAGTGTCTGCTGCCGCTCCCGCTTCGCCTGCTGCTGATGTCCTTCGACCACCGCGTGGTGCAGGTAGCCCGGGCCGTATCGGCTCACCCGGTCTGCCTGCTGATCGAAGACACCTTACCCATTGCCGAGCACATCCGGCGGCTCGGCTTCGTGCCCGACGTGCTCGGCCCCGATTACCACTTGCTCGACGAGGAACTGCTGCGCTTTTGCAGGGAAGCCCGGCTGCCCATCGTGGCCTGGACGGTGAATGAGCCAGAAGCTATAAAGTATGTCGCACAGCTAGGCGTACACGGTATCACAACGGACTATCCTGACCGAGCCAGGACATTACTCAGCGCTTAACACCGACCTCAGCTTTGGGCCCGCTACTGCCTCCCAATAGCCTGCTCAGGCAAGCGTTTCGTACACCTATTAACCAAGGCTGCGTGTTACAAGCGGTTTAGCGGCGGTATTCCGCGCTGTTGTTAAGCACTGATACAGTTTTTTTGTTACAAGTAGGTGTAACGAGTATATAATAATGTACGTGTAAAGTGACAATTGTAACAATGATACACTGTATCACTTGTTGCTGTATCTGTCATGTGTAACAGTCAAGTGTTGTACTATAATTTTGCATCCTCTAACAAATTTGTCATCTTTACACTTTAGTTCCGTTACAGCCCCCGTTCATGACCCACCAAGGCGAAATCCTGCAGGAAGCCATCAAAAACAGTGGTATTTCCATTAGTCGCATCGTGCAGGAGCTGGGTATTACACGGCCGACGATTTACCGTAAATTCAAAGAGACAACGCTTGATTACAGCTTTGTTAAGCGCGTTGGTGAGGTGATACAACATGATTTTACAAATGATTTTGATACAGCTGTACAGTCTCAGCTGCCCTTTACAAGTCAAGGTGTAACACCAGTTAGTGTATCTGTAACACGTAACGCGCCTGCTAGAGAGAATGTGTTACAAGCTGTAGATCAGGACCCTATGAAGGCCCTGATGGCACTCCAGGCCAAGTACATTGCCCTATTGGAAGCCTATAATGAGCTCCTGTTAAAAGTGTATGGCCCTAAGTGAACAGTAATGTTTCACGTGGAACATTATGTGTCCGCTCGATACGGGTGAGCGTTAAGCAGAGCCTCAGCTACTATGGCCTACACGCTGAAAGGACCAATCAAATGCGAGGAGGGAGCGGTGGACAACAGCCCGCTTCGAAAGGCATAAGGACCGGTGGTTTTAGACCACGGAACAAGGCAGTACAGCGAGCAGCAAAACGTCCGTAAGTAGTTGCCCAAAGGCGGTGAAACCAGTGGGTGAAGATGTCCGCCGGTGGGCGGGAAGCCGGTAGCATACAGACCAGCTGTGCCCAGCCAGGGATGCATAAAAAAGCCTCTCGGTAGGAGAGGCTTGATCAGGCAAAGACAGAAGCAACGAGCAACTCGGGGCGAGCTAAACCCAAGTCGAGAAGTCACCCGGAGTTCTACAGAAACACCACCTCCTGAACGAGAGCTTCACCGACTTCGGCGTTGATGATTTCCGCAACGCGCGTCTTGGCCATGAACAACTCGTGTTTGAGCGGGGCCGAGGTAAGGCGCACGAAAAGCTTCCCGTTGCGGAAGTATACCTCCTGGGTTTTGAGCGCTACGGCCCGGCCCATGATTCGCTCCCAGGAAGACACCACGTAGACTTCGTTCATCTTGCCCTGCAGCCGGTAAGCCTTCAGCAACGCCTGAATGCCATCCTTGAGGGACACGACCTCCGCTTGGCGGGAAAACTCGTTTTTAGGGCGGGATTTCAAGGCAAAAAAGGCTATAATATCGCGAAAGGACAGAGGCTTCCGCGTGCTTCAAAGGTACGAAGCTTGTGAGCCTATAGGGGGTGAACGGTCCCGTTTTCTACCCGAAAGCGGGAGACCTGTTCGGATAGGCCCGCCAGCGCCTGATCGGTGCGGTCCAAGTGGGTATCGGTCAGGAACACTTGGCCGAAGGTGTGATTGGCCACCAGTTGCAGCAGGCGTTTGATCCGTCGCTCATCCAAACGGTCAAAAATGTCGTCGAGCAGGAGCAGGGGCTTGTGCTGCTTCTTGCTCGCCATGATTTCAAACTGGGCCAATTTCAAGGCAATTGCGTACGATTTTTGCTGGCCCTGCGAGCCAAAACCCTTGACCGGCGACCCGTCCATCAGAAATACGTAGTCATCCTTGTGGGGGCCCACGGAGGTGCGCTGCAACGCAATATCCTTGCGCTCCTGCTGTCGTAGTAACTGCGCAAAATCCTCGCCGGACAACTGGCTCTTGTAATCGAGAGTAACGGTTTCGCGGCCGTCGGCCAGGTCGAGGTAGTGTCGCTGAAAGACCGGGACAAACTCCTCCAGGAAACGCTGCCGGATAACCACCAGCTGACTGCCGGCCTCCACCAGTTGCTCGTCGAGCACCTGCAGGTAGTCGCGGTCGAAGCTATGGCGCTCGGCAAACTGCTTCAGTAGGGCATTACGTTGCTTGAGGACGAAGCTGTACTGGATGAGCAGTTCCAGGTAGGAGTGGTCGAGCTGGGAGATAAGGCTATCGAAATACTTCCGTCGTTCCTCACTGCCCTGTCGTATAAGGTCGGTATCGTAGGGGGAGATGAGTACCACCGGGTAGCGCCCGATGTGGTCGGAGAGCCGCTCGTAGGGCTGCTTGTTGTGGGTGACCAGCTTTTTCTGGCCCGCCCGCAGGCTGCACTGAATGGTATCGGGCGTAGTGGAAGAGGGGAGGTCGAAGCGGCCTTTCACCAGGAAAAAATCGGCGCCCTGCTTCATGCACTGGGCATCAGCAGCGGCAAAGGCGCTCTTGGTCATCGACAGGTAATGGATAGCATCGAGCAGGTTGGTCTTACCGCTGCCGTTCTCCCCGATAAAGCAGTTGATGTGAGGCGAAAGCGTGAGGGTGGCTTCGTCGTAATTCTTGAAAAAAAGCAGTTGTAGCGAGTCCAGCGTCATGCGTAGCAGAGGTTTCGGAGTTGCCATGCTTTTACGTACTTTCGCATTCCAAAACCCGAACTAGAAGAGCAACTAATGGCGGATA
The DNA here is from genome assembly GCF_003258365.1 of Hymenobacter edaphi. GTDB lineage: Bacteria > Bacteroidota > Bacteroidia > Cytophagales > Hymenobacteraceae > Solirubrum > Solirubrum edaphi. The sequence continues at coordinate 157,835 of NZ_QHKM01000010.1, forward strand.
CGAAGGTAAAGGCTGCCTCGAAGGCATCCAATTCGGCCAGCAAGGCGAAAACGAAGGCCCCGCAAACGGCCGAGGAGCAGCAAGTAGCTACCCCGCCCCAGGACGATGCCGCCCAGCCCGTGGCTGAGCAGGCGAAACAAGCCAAAACGGCTTCCTCGAACGGCAAGGCGGCCAAAAAGCAGCGCGCTGCTGCCGAGCCCGCCTTCGACAAGGAGACGTACATGAAGTGGTTCGAGAGCATGATGCTCATGCGCCGCTTCGAGGAAAAAGCCGGCCAGCTCTATGGTCAGCAAAAAATCAAAGGCTTCTGCCACCTCTACATCGGCCAGGAGGCTTGTGTAGCCGGTGCCGTATCGGCGCTGGAAAAGGGGGACAAGTTCATCACCGCCTACCGCGACCACGCCCACCCGCTGGCGCTGGGCACCTCGCCCAACGCGCTGATGGCCGAACTGTTTGCCAAGGAAACCGGCTGCTCGAAAGGCAAGGGCGGTTCCATGCACATGTTCGACAAGGAAGTCGGCTTCGTGGGCGGCCACGGCATCGTGGGCGGGCAGGTGCCGCTGGGCGCCGGTCTGGCCTTTGCCGAGAAGTACAACAAGACGGGTAAGCTCTGCATCTGCTACATGGGCGACGGCGCCGTGCGCCAGGGCGCCCTGCACGAAGCCTTCAACATGGCCATGCTGTGGAAGCTGCCGGTCATCTTCGTGGTAGAGAACAACGGCTACGCCATGGGCACCTCGGTGCAGCGTACCTCCAACGTGACGGACCTCTACACCATCGGTGAAGCCTACGACATGCCTTCGGAGCCGGTGGACGCCATGCAGGTAGAAGACGTGCACAACGCCGTGGCCCGCGCCGCTGAGCGTGCCCGCGCCGGTGAAGGTCCGAGCTTCCTCGAGTTCAAGACCTACCGCTACAAAGGCCACTCCATGTCGGACCCGGCCAAGTACCGCACCAAGGAAGAAGTGGAGGGCTACCGCCAGCGCGACTCCATCGAGAACGTACGCGCCGTGATTCTGGAGCGTCAGTACGCCACCGAAGACGAGCTGCAGGCCATTGATGACCGCATCAAAGCCGCAGTAGCCGAATCGGTGGAGTTTGCCGAGAAGTCGCCTTTCCCGCCCGCCGAAGAACTGTACCAGGACGTGTACGTGCAGGCGGATTACCCCTTCATCCGCGAGTAACCACCGATTACGCTAAGCCGGGCGGCCGGCGCAGTCCGACCGCCCTCCTTTTCCCTTCCCATGTCGAAGATTCCCTACACGCGCAATACGCCGCAGGCGCGCCAGAACGAGACGCCCCAGCAGCCCCAGGAGGGTCAGCCGGACCCCAATGCGCCCTACCAGCACCCGCTGCTGGAGGACCCCAACGCCCTGGCCAACCGGCTGGAAGACTCGGAGCTATTCGTGCGCCGCAACAAGAACATCGTGTTCGGGTTGCTGGCCGCAATCGTGCTGGTCGTGGTAGGGGGCTTCGGCTACTACACCTGGCGCCAGTCGCAGGACGACAAAGCCCAGGCCACGATGTTCCAGGCCGTGAACTACTGGGAGGCCGACTCCCTGCGCAAAGCCCTGAAGGGCGACGGGCAAGCGCCCGGCCTCGAAGCCGTAGCCAGCGAGTATGGTGGCACGAAGGCCGGCAACCTGGCCAACTTCTACGCCGGCGCCGCTTCGCTGAAGGACGGGAAGTTTCAGCAGGCCATCGATTACCTGGAGGACTTCAGCTCCGACGACCTGCTGCTGCAAGCCCGTGCCTACGCCCTCATCGGCGACGCCAACATGGAGCTGAAGAAGTACAAGGAGGCCGCCGACTACTACCAGAAGGCGGCCGATTACAAGGCCAACGAGTACTTCACGCCCGGCTACCTGATGAAGCTGGCCGTGGCCAAGGAAATGCAGAAGGACTACGCCGCCGCCGGTACCGCCTACGACAAAATCGTGAACGATTACCCGCTGTCGGCGGAAGCCAACGAGGCCAAAATCTACCAGGCCCGCGACAAAGCCATGACGGGCAAATAAGCCCACCGCAGAAACCCCGGCAGCGCCGCTTCCTGAACCAGGGGGCGGCGCTGCTGTTTTTGGCGCAATCCGCCGGTCAGGGTTCCGGGCTTCGGCCAGCCCAGGCCGGCTCAGGCGCGACGTTTCCGAGTACCGCCGCGCACCCGTAGCATAAGGCGCATCTGCCCGCAGAAGTGGATATTTGCGGCTTCATCCAGAACCCGACCCCAACGCCCCATGGCCACCTCCCTGAAAAACCTGAGCAGCTACACCTCCGACCAGTTTCCCGACATCAGCGAGAAGCGCTTCGGGCTGGTGGTGGCCGAATGGAACCGCACCATCACGGATACGCTGGCCCAGGGCGCCTACGATACGCTCGTGCAGCACGGCGCCAAGGCCGACAATATTTACCGCAACACCGTGCCCGGCAGCTTCGAGCTGGGCTTGGGGGCGCAGCTACTGGCCCAGCACGAGGAAATCGACGCGGTCATCTGCCTGGGCGTTATCATCAAGGGCGAAACCCGGCACGACGAGTTCATTGCCCACGCTGTGGCGCAGGGTATTATGCACGTGGGCCTGAAGTTCAACAAGCCGGTCATCTTCGGGGTGCTGACCACCGAGGACGAGGCGCAGGCCTGGGACCGGGCCGGCGGCAAGCACGGCAACAAAGGTGTGGAAGCGGCGGTGACGGCCATTCACATGCTCGGTTTCTGAACCTTAGATAAACCATAGTGGTTAGAGTGCCACCAAACCCGTAGAGCCTGTTATGGACTGGTAGCGTAATTTGGGGGATGGCTCAACGCAAAGGCTACCCCAGCGATGTATCAGATGCGGAATGGATGTTTGTCGCGCCGTATTTGGCCCTGGTACGCGAAGACGCAC
>NZ_QHKM01000011.1 GCF_003258365.1 Hymenobacter edaphi
TTTCGCCGCCTGGCCCGCGACTACGAGCGCCTGGCCGTGACCATGCAGCAATTTCATTTTTTCGCCTTTGTCACCTTGCTGCTAGCAAAAGGCGTTTTTAAGGCCACCAGTCCATAACAGGCTCTAGGCGAGTGAAGAAGTAACAAGCCTCGCCGGGTACGGCCGCAGTTTCGCGCGGTTTTGCCCGGTTTTATTCTTTGCCCACCTTAAGATTCCATGACTGGCGGGCCCGGGCAACTACCCCGCGTAGCCCCAGCCTATGGCAGCATACTGCGCGGTCGTTTTTACCGTTTCCGGGGTATGAAGAACCTACTACCCCTGCTTGCGGGCTTCTTCCTTACTGGCTGCCGGGCCTTCGACCCTGCCTTGCTGACGCCCTCGTCGGCGCCCCTGGCCACGCGGCTGCCCCCGCTGACGCCCGAAGTCCAGGCGCCGCATTTCCGTCCGGGCTTCGACACCCTGCACGTAGCTTCTGATCTGGATACCTTATTTGCCCGCGAAGTGCGCGAGGTTATTGCGGCTCCCGCGGGCTCTTCCCGGGGTTTTGCGGTGCTCACGACCCGGTGCGTCCGCTATGGCCAGGGCCATGGCTATGCCTTTCTGTCGGGCCTGACGCTGGGCGGGCTCACCCTGCTGGGGTTCCCGTGGGTTCGTTACCACTGCACCCTCGATGTACAACTCGATATTCGGAACCAGCGGCGCGAATTGGTAGGCACTTATTACGCGCAGGGTCGGACGGTCTTGCGCGGCAGCTTGTACGGCCGCACCAATTACCGGCAGTCCCACCGGGTGCTTTACCTGCAGTGCGTGCGCCAAGCCCTGGCCCAGATTGTTCCCCAAATTCCGCCTGAACTAGCCGAACTGCAGCGGGAGCTGCGCCCATAATGAACCGGGGCTTGCGGGCGCGCTTTCGCGCTGAAGAATCTTGCCAAACTGCACCATTGCATAACAATGGCCTGCCCCACCCTGCTCAGAACCGGCCCGCGGGGGCTGGGCCAGACGCGCGGCTTGTTTCGTGCCCTGGCCGTTTCCTTCACCTGCTGACTACCCCTGGATTGGGAATCGGGCGCGAATGCGTTGCTTTGCAGCCGATAATCCACCCCCGCCTTTTACTTAATGAAACATACCCGCTTGCGGCCCGCCGCGTGGCTGCTGGGCCTGGGCCTGGCCGGCTGCGCCGGCGCCACCGCCACCACGGCTCCTGCCACCACCGACGCCGTGACCCTGGCCACCATCAGCGCCACCAACGGCACGGCCCTTGACATTGCCCGCCCGGCCGCGCCCGAGCCGGTGGCCGAAGCCGCCAAAGACCAGCCCTTCCAGACGGTCAGCGAGCAGTTTGCCGATCTGCGCGTGCTGCGCTACCAGGTGCCCGGCTTCGAAACGCTGGAGCCCCGGCAGAAGGAGTTGCTCTACTACCTCTACGAAGCCGCCCTGGCCGGCCGCGACATCACCTACGACCAGAACTACCGCCACAACCTGCGCGTGCGCCGCACGCTGGAAGCCCTCTGGCCGCTGAACCAGCAGCGCATGGCCGCCACCAGCAACACCCAGCAGGTGGAGCAGGCCCAGAAGTTCAACGTGTACGCCAAGCGGGTGTGGTTCTCCAACGGCGTGCACCACCACTACAGCACCCGCAAGTTTGTGCCTGACTGCTCGCGCGAGTACTTCGCCGAGCTGGTGAAGGCCGCCGACGCCAAAGCGCTGCCGCTGGTGGGCGGCGAAACGGTGGACGAGTTCCTGGCCACCATTACGCCCGTCATCTTCGACCCGACGCTGGACGCCAAGCGCGTCAACCAGGAAAAGGACGCCGACCTGGTGCAGACCTCGGCCACCAACTTCTACCAGGGCCTGACCCAGAAGGAAGTGGAGGCCTACTACGCCCGCAAAATCGACAAGAAGGACCCGCGGCCCATTTCCTACGGGCTGAACTCGCGCCTGGTGAAGGACAAGAACGGCGCCGTGGTGGAGCAGCCCTGGAAAGTGGGCGGCCTGTACGGCGAGGCCATCACGCAGATTGTGTACTGGCTGGGCAAGGCCGCCGACGTGGCCGAAAACCCCGAGCAGAAAAAGGCCCTGCAGAAGCTGGTGCAGTACTACACCACCGGCGACCTGAAGGTGTGGGACGAGTACAACATTGCCTGGGTGCACGACACCAAGTCGCGCACCGACGTGGTGAACGGCTTCATCGAGGTGTACGGCGACCCGCTGGGCTACCGCGCCACCTACGAGGCGGTGGTGTCGTTCAAGGACCTGGAGGCTACCAAGCGCATCAAGGCCATCGGCGACCAGGCGCAGTGGTTTGAGGACCACTCCCCCATCAAGCCCGAGCACAAGAAAAAGAACGTGGTGGGCATCACGGCCAAGGTCATTACCACCGTGGTGGAGTCGGGCGACGCGGCCCCGGCCACGCCCATTGGCATCAACCTGCCCAACGCCACCTGGATTCGCAAGGAGCACGGCTCGAAGTCGGTGAACCTGGGCAACATCGTGGAGGCCTACGACCAGGCCTCGGCCGGCGGCATGCTGGAGGAATTCACGCTTACCGACGCCGAGCGGCAGCGCGCCCGGCAGTACGGCTCGCTGGCGGGCAAGCTGCACACCGACATGCACGAGGTTATCGGCCACGCCTCGGGGCAGATCAACCCCGGCGTGGGCACCACTAAGGAAACGCTCAAGAGCTACGCCTCGGCCATCGAGGAGGGCCGCGCCGACCTGGTGGCGCTGTATTACCTGATGGACCCCAAGCTGGTGGAAATGAAGGTGGTGCCGAGCCTGGAGGTGGGCAAGGCCGAGTACGACAGCTATATCCGCGGCGGGCTGATGACGCAGCTCTCGCGCCTGCCCCTGGGCGAAACGGTGGAGGAAGCCCACATGCGCAACCGCCAGATGGTGGCCAAGTGGGTGTACGAGAAGGGCCAGAAGGAAAAGGTCATCGAGAAAGTGACCAAGGACGGCAAGGTGTACTTCCGCGTCAACGACTACCAGAAGCTGCGCGGCCTGTTTGGGCAGCTGCTGCGCGAAACCCAGCGCATCACCAGCGAAGGCGACTACAACGGGGCCAAAAACCTCATCGAAAACTACGGCGTGAAGGTGGACCCGGCCCTGCACAAGGAGGTGCTGCAGCGCTACCAGAAGCTCAACATCGCGCCCTACGCCGGCTTCATTCAGCCCCGGCTGGTGCCGGTGGAGCGCGAGGGCAAGATTGTGGACGTGAAGCTGGAATACCCCTCGGACTTCGCCCAGCAGATGCTCGACTACGGCCGCAAGTACTCCTACCTGCCGCACGTGAACTAGTTGTCAGCTGCGAGTTGTCGGTTGTCAGTCCGCGCTGACGCCTGCCCTGCCAACTGATAACTCGCAACTGACAGCCAACAACCCTGTTTGCACTTTTTCCGGTAGAAAGGCCGGCAGCACGCGCCGTTGCTGCCGGCCTTTTTGCTTTCTTCGTGTTCTGACCTCTGACCTAGCCGTTATGAAACACCTTTTCCCCGCCTGCTGCCTGCTGCTGGCCCTGGGCCTGAGCCCCACCGCCCTGCGCGCCCAAACCCGCAACCTGGCCACGCCCGCCCCCGATGCGGTGCGCTACGAGTACTGCGAGGTGCGCGTGGTGGGCAAAGACGTCTACGCCGACTTCGGCTACGGCTCCGAGAAGCTGGGCGGCCCCGAGCTGTCGAAGCTGGAAGTGGGCAAGCTGCAGGTGTTTGCCACCCCCATCAGCGCGCTGAACTACATGGGCTCGTTGGGCTGGGAAGTGCTGCAGGTGGTGCAGAGCAGCGCCTCCGCCGCCATCGACCGCAACGGCGCCAGCGGCAACCGCTACTACCTGCTGCGCCGGCCGCGCACGTCTACCGGCGTGAACGTGACCAAGTAGCCTCCCGCCACTGTTGCCCGAGCACCGCCCGCCGCAGCCGAGGAGCCGCGGCGGGCGGTGCGGCGTTTGGCGGCCGGGTGGCCCCCGCCCGGGGCGCCGCGAGGCCGGCTCAGAATCCGCCCCGTTACTCGCGCGGGCGGTAGTCGCGGCGGTGCAGGCCGCGCTGCGAGAACAGCCGCTCCCGGCCCCGCACCACCTTGTACAGGTCGCCGAGGAAGAGCTTGACGCGGCCGTAGAAGATGACGCCGCTGATGTCGTCCTCCAGCCGGTCCTCGGTGAGCAGGGCCTGGCGGTAGCCGGCGCCGGCGCCCAGCCCCACCCAGCGAAACACCCGCATGTGCCCGCCGATGGTGGGCTCGATCAGCCAGATATTTTCGCGGGCGGTGCGGTACACCGTGCCGTCGGGGTACTGGTAGCGCACGTAGTAGCGGCCCAGCCCGGCCTGCACGGGCGTGCTCACCTCCCAGCGCGGGGTGCCCAGCAGCACGTACTCGCCGTAGAGCGTCACGTAGCGGAAGCGGATTTTGTCGTCGGAGCCGGCGGGCACGAAGCTGGGCGGCACGGCGCGGGTGTTGATGGCGCTGCTCAGGAAGTACACGCCCACGCCGGTGCGCAGGCGGCCGCGCCACTCCACGCCCAGCTTCAGGCCGTTGATGCCCACCATTTCGCGCTGCAGCAGGGAATAGCGCTGATCGAACTGAAACACCACGCGGCGGTGCGCCTGGCGCACGCGGCTCGTGTCGGCGGGCGCCGGCGGGGCCGCCGCGGCAGACCGCAGCAGCAGCAGCGCGGCACTGAGCACAGCCGTTCGGAGTAAGGCTTTCACGGCCCAAAACTACGCGGCGCAAGCCGGGAAGTTGTAAGCGCCGCCGCCGGGCCGTGGCAGCCGTCGTTTTTCGGCCGCCGGCAGGTGCACGGTCTGGCAGCCAAAGCAACGAATCGGGGCCGCGGCGCCGCGCGCAAATCGGCCGAGACCGGGCGGCGGGGCGCGGCGCACGAGGCCGCCTTGCGGGCAGTGCCAGCCTGGGCGCCGCCCGGTCTCAGCCGCCCGGCAGCGGAAGCTACCTGGTTCGGACTTCCCGGGTCTGCCAGCGCGGCCGGCTCACCGCGCCGCGCGCACGCTTCACCCGGCGGCGGGTACGCTTCACCCCGCTCGGGCTTCGGCGCGGCGGGGCGGGCGCGTAGTTTTGGGCATCGTTCATCTGCCCGCCCCGCCGCCATGCCCGCCTTCACCCCCGACCTTGTTTTTTCCCTGACCAACGCGGCCGTGCTGCCCGCGTGGCTGCTGCTGGTTGTGGCCCCGCGCTGGGGCCTCACGCGCCGGCTGGTGCGCAGCGGGCTGTGGCCCCTGCTGCTGGCCGCCGCCTACGCCGCCCTCATTCTCACCCACTACCTCGGCCCCCACGCCGCTGCGGGTGGGTTTGGCTCCCTGGCCGAGGTGCGCACCCTGTTTGAAGACCCGTGGGCGCTGACGGCCGGCTGGGCGCATTACCTCTGCTTCGACCTGTGCGTGGGCCTTTGGGAAGTGCGCGACGCCGAGCGCCGCGGGCTGCCCCCGCTGATTGTGGCGCCAGCCCTGCTGCTCACCTTCCTGGTCGGGCCGGTGGGGCTGCTGCTCTACGCCGCGCTGCGCCAGCTGCGCCCCGCGCCGCAGCCGGCCGCCCAGCCGGCAGCTTAACGGCTGCGGCCTTCTTTGCCAACCAAACCGCCTTCTGACCTATGAAAACCGCCTTGGTTCCCGCCTTTCAGCCATCTGCGGCCGCACCCGAGTCTGCCCGCCCCGCGGCCTGGCGGTGGGCACTGCCCGACACGCAGCCCGCGCTGGTCCGGGCCGGCTGGCTGCACCTGGGCCTGCTGCTGGCCTGCCTGCTGCTTTGGGTGCTGGACGGGCGCAGCGTCACCGGCCTGAACGTGTGGATCAAGCCGGCCAAGTTCAGCCTCTCCATCCTGATCTACCTCTGGACGCTGGCCTGGCTGCTGGCCGACGTGCCGCCCGCCGGGCAGCGCGCGGCCCGGCGCATCGGGCGGCTGGTGGCGCTGAGCATGGTGGTGGAAATAGCGTGCGTGGTGGGGCAGGCGGCCCGCGGCACCACCTCGCACTTCAACATCGGCTCGGCCTTCGACGGGGCGGTGTTTCAGCTCATGGGCGTCTTCATTGCCCTCAACACGGGCGCCATCGTCGGGGCCGTGGTGCTGGTGTTTCGCCACCGCCCCCTCGGCCCGGCGGCCTGGGTGTGGGGCATCCGGCTGGGGCTGCTGGTATTTCTGGTGGGCAGCGTGGTGGGCGGCGTGATGGCCGGGCGGCTGGCCCACACCGTGGGCGCGGCCGACGGCGGCGCGGGCCTGCCCATCCTGGGCTGGAGCACCCGCCACGGCGACCTGCGCGCCGCCCACTTCCTGGGCCTGCACGCCCTGCAGGCGCTGCCGCTGGCGGGCGGGCTGCTGGGCCGCCGGCTTGCCGGCCGCACCGCCCAGGTGCTGGCCGTGGCCGCGGTGGCCCTGCTCTACGCCGCCGCCGTGGGCGGGCTGTTCTGGCACGCCATGCGGGGGCTGCCGCTGTTCTAGCTGGCCACCGATGGCTGCCCTGGCCCAAGCCGCCGGCCGCCCTGCGTGCGCGACGCGGGCAGAAGTCCGCCAATTCCTTTCCTGCCTGATTCTTTCGTCATGGACCTTTCCCAACCCGCCCGGCTGCTCAGCGGCGCGGCGCTGATTCTGGTGCCGACCATTGCCTTCGGCGGCCATTTCCTTTTGCAGATCCTGGGCGGCGGGCACGCGCAGCTGGGGCTGAATCCGCTGCAAAAGTCGCTGATGCGGGCCGGCCACGCCCACGCCGGGGTGCTGGTGCTGCTCTGCCTGCTGGCCCAGCTCTTCATCGATGCGCTAACCTTCGGCGCGGGACTGGGGTGGGCGGTGCGGCTGGGCTTCGGGCTGGCCCCGATGCTGGTGAGCGGCGGCTTTTTCGCGGCGGCCGCCGGCCGGAATATCGTGCGGCCCGGCCGGGCCGGATTGGCCCTGATCTACGCCGGGGCCCTGCTGCTGACGTTGAGCACCGTGACGCTGGGCGTGGCCTTGGTGCGCAGCGCCTGATGCGCGAATTGTGGGCAGCCCGCGGCATCTTTAGGCCATGAACGATTTGCGTCTGCGCCTCGTGGGCATGCCGGCACTGAGCCTCCTGATTGCGGTGCTGAGTGCCAAGCACTGGTATTCCTGGGGGCAAGCGGCCGTGAGCTGGGGCATCTCACTGCTGTTTACGGCCGTGCTCTGGCAGGGCACGCGCACTATCTGGGCCCTGCTGGTCGAGCGGTTTCCGCGGGTGGAGCAAACCGCGCGGCGGCTGTGGTGGCTGCTGCTGGGCTGCCTGCTCTACACCAGCGGGGCCACCGTGGCCCTGGTGGCGCTGCTGCACCTGGTCATGCCCGCGTATTTCCCGTTTACCCCCGAGGCGCTGCTCGGCCAGATCGTTTTCAACCTGATTCCGACCACCATCGTGATGCTGGGCTACGAGAGCCGGCACTTCTTCCTGCAGTGGGCCGAAAACGTGCGCCGGGCCGAGCAGCTGCAGAGCGCCAGCCAGCGCGCCCAGCTCGAAGCCCTGCAGCAGCAGCTCGACCCGCACTTCCTCTTCAACTCCCTCAACACCCTGGCCGCCCTGGTGGAGCCCGACAACGCCCCGGCCCAGCAGTTTGTGGAGCAGCTGGCCGACGTGTACCGCTACGTGCTGCTCAGCCGGGAGCGGCGCACCGTGCCGCTGCGCGAGGAGCTGGCCTTCGTGGACGCCTACGTGGCCCTGCAGAAAGCCCGCCTGCGCGACAACCTGCAGGTGCAGCAGGCGGTGCCGCCGGCCCTGCTCGACCAGCACGTGGCCCCGCTGAGCGTGCAGCTGCTGATCGAAAACGCGCTGAAGCACAACGAGGCCTCGCGCCGGCACCCGCTGCACGTGCGCGTGGCGGCCGAGGGCCAGTGGCTGACCGTGAGCAACCCGCGCCGCGCCCGCGGCACCGGCTTCGCCCCGCCCGGCACCGGCACCGGCCTGCGCAACATCCGCGAGCGGTACGCCCTGCTGCTGCCCGCCCGCCCCGTCGACATCGACGCGGCGCCCGATACCTTCACCGTGCGGCTGCCGCTCATCAACGGCGAACTTGTGAAATGGTGAAATGGTGAGTATTGTTCTCTTTGCGCCGCCTGCGCAGTACCGCGCAGCCCAACCATCAGCTCACGATTTCACCACCTCACCATCTCACTCCCCATGACCGTTCTGCTGCTCGAAGACGAATACCCGGCCGCCGAGCGGCTGCAGCGGCTGCTGGCCCAGGCCGCGCCCGAGGCCCGCGTGCTGGCCCACCACGACACGGTGGCCGGCGCCGTGGACTGGCTGCGCACCCACCCCGCGCCCGACCTGATTCTGGCCGACATTCACCTGGCCGACGGCATCAGCCTCGACGTGTTCGACCAGCTGGTGGTGACCACGCCCGTCATCTTCACCACCGCCTACGACCAATACGCCCTACGCGCCTTCCGCACCCACAGCGTCGATTACCTGCTCAAGCCCATCAAGCTGGCCGAGCTGCAGGCCGCCCTGCTCAAGCTGCGCCAGTGGCACCGCCCGGCGCTGGCAGCCTCGGCCGTGGCCGAGCGCCTGTACGATACGCTGCACCCGGCCGGCAGCCCGGCGGTGCCCAAAACGCGCTTTCTGGTGCGGCAGGGCGAGCAGCTGCTGCCCGTGGCCGCCGCCGACATTGCCTGGTTTCAGAGCCGCCACGAAACGGTAACGCTGGTCACCCAGGCCGGGCAGCGCTACCTCGTCGACTACACCCTGGAGCAGCTGGAGCAGCGCCTCGACGGGCGGCAGTTTTTCCGGCTCAACCGGCAGTTCATTGCCCAGCTGCCGGCCGTGCAGCGCCTGCACCCGTGGTTTAACGGCAAGCTCAAGCTGGACCTGCAGCCCGCCCCGGCCGACGAAGTGCTGGTGAGCCGGGAAAAGGCGGCGGCGGTGAAAAGCTGGCTGGAAGGCTAGCCGCCCCGCGCCGATTTGGCGTTATATACAATTCAGCCTATTTTAGGCCGATTCATTTCTTTAATCCTTACCGCATGAAAGCACCCTTACTCCTCGCGCTGAGCGTGCTGGGCCTGAGTTCCGCCGCCCGGGCCCAGGGCCAGTACATGAACCCGACGCCCTGCTACACCTCCGGCCCGCTGTGGTACCGGCAAAACCTGGCGGGCACCGTCCAGACCCCGCCGTGGGCCGTGTCGCAGGAAATGCGCACCGTGAACGGACAGACGGCCTGGCAGCTGCTGAGCACCGACTACCTCAACAACCCGCCCCAAAACCGCGGCTACGGCATTTCGCGCACCGACGACTGGGGCCAGACCTGGCAGTACCGCCCCTTCGGCGGCGGCGCCACCATCCGCGCCGAGCAGCTGACGCCCACCAGCGCCACCACCGCCTTCGTGCTGCTCTACGACGCCAGCTGGCAGAACATGACGCTGCAGCGCACCACCGACGGCGGCGGCACCTGGGCCGTTGTGCTGCCCACCGCGCAGCTGCCGCGGTTTCCCTTCGTGCATTTCTACAGCCCCACCGAGGGCATCGTGCTGGGCCAGAGCCGCGGCCCGGCCGGCGGGCTGCAGGGGCTGCGCACCACCGACGGCGGCACCACCTGGACGCCCCTGCCCGCCGCCAACCTGCCGGCCGCGTCGTCCAAGGAAATCGTGCTGTCCGAAAGCCTGACGACACTGGGCAATACCATGTGGGTCATGGCCGCCGACAGCGACTTTGTGGCGCCGCCCCGCCTGCTGCGCTCCAACGACCGGGGCCTGCGGTGGACGGCTAGTGCGCCCATCCAGGGCCTGGGCGGCAACTACGACCGGTATTCCCTGGCCTTCTCCGATGCCCGCACGGGCGTGCTGGCCAGCCGGAGCGGAATCCTGACTACCACGAACGAGGGCACTTCCTGGCAGTTCGAAGCGTTTACCGGACCGCTGCATACCGCCAAAGTCAAGGCCATTCCGGGCACCGCGGGCCTCTACCTGAGCGTGGGCCCCGACTACGACAACAGCAATAGTTACGGTGTATCGTACAGCTACGACCAGGGCCGCACCTGGCGGGAGCTGGCCGCCAACACCTTCTTCCTCAGCTTCGACTACGCCAACGCCACGACCGGCTACTTCGGCGCCTACACCGACGCCAACGGCACGGGCGGCGTGTACCGCACCACGCAGGCCATGCTGGCGGCCACCCCCGCCGCGGCCGGACCGGCCGCGTTCAGCCTCGCCCCCAACCCCAGCGCCGATGGCATCGTGCAGCTGCACACCGCGGCGCCGGCCGGCGCCCGCCTGCGCATCTGCGACGTGCTGGGCCGCGAGGTGCTGGCCCGCACCCTGCCGGCGGCCGGTCAGCCCGTGGCCCTGGACCTGCGTCAGCAGCCCAAGGGCGTGTACGTGGTGCGCGTGACGGCCGGCCAGTACGCGCAGCAGCAGCGCTTGGTGCTGCAGTAAGGCCCCAGCGGCCGCCCCATCCCGGTCAGCGGCCGGAAGCGGGGCGGTCGGCTTGGTCAGGCCTGCTCGGCGGCCAGGGTTTCCAGGTAGGTTACCACTTCGGCCAGGGCCTCCACGCGGTGAAACGGCACGCCCACGAGCTGCTCGGCGGGCACTTCCTCCATGGCCCAGGTGGTGTGGTAGGGCACGTGCACGGCGCGGGCGCCCAGGCGGGCCACCGGCAGCACGTCGGACTTCAGCGAGTTGCCGATCATCACAAATTCATCGGGGCGCAGGCCGTAGCGCTGCAGCAGGCGCCGGTAGGTGGCCTCGTTCTTCTCGCTCACGATTTCGACGTGGGCAAAATAGTCGCCCAGCCCGGAGCGGGCCAGCTTGCTTTCCTGGTCGAACAGGTCGCCCTTGGTGAGCAGCATCAGCCGGTGGCCCTGCTCCTGCAGCACGTCGAGTACCGCGCGCACGTCGGGCAGCGGCTCGATGGGGAAGTCGAGCAGGCGCTTGCCGGCGTCGATGATCTGCTGGATTTCCCGGCCCGTCACCCGGCCCTCGGTCAGGCTGATGATGGTTTCGATCATGGAAATGATAAACGACTTGGCGCCGTAGCCGAGCAGGGGCAGGTCGCGGCGCTGCACCTCGTAGAAGCGGCGGCCCAGCGTGTCGGCGTCGGCGTAGTGGGTGAGCAGCTCGTAGAGCTGGGCCTCGGCCTGGTCGTAGTGCGGCTGGTTGGGCCACAGCGTGTCGTCGGCGTCGAAGGCAATGAGCGAGGGAGCGGGCATGTGAACGGGCAAATAGCGGGCTGGCAAAGGTAGCGGCCGCTGACGGCTCGAATGGCAGTCGTGGCGAAGAGGCCCGACATTCCGCGCATCCAGCGGTGGCAATCGGGCCTGGCCAACGTGCCGACCAATCAACCAACCCCGCCCGAACCCCGCGCCTGTGGTTTCGGACGGTGCTCTTCTCGGTTGTGGGTACTGCAGCGGCGGCACTCCCGGAGGCAGAATTGGCGACGCCTTCCGGCGGGTGCTGCGGCTACGCCTCGCAATGACTACGGGGTGCTACCGTCGGCCGCATTCCAGTCAGGCATTCGTTCTTATCTGCGGTTCTACCTTTGCCCGCCATGAAGCATCAGATTGACCTCAGCAGCTGGAACCGCCGGGAGCATTTCACCTTTTTCTCGGCCTTCGAGGAGCCCTTTTTCGGCGTGGTGGCCGAGGTAGACGCGGCCCGCGCCTACGCCCGCGCCAAGCAGCTGGGCGTGTCGTTTTTTCAGCTCTACCTGCACGCCGTGCTCCGGGCCGTCAACGCGGTGGAGGCCCTGCGCTACCGCATCGAGGACGGGCAAGTGTGGTGCTACGAGGCCATTCACGCCTCGGCCACGCTCACCCGCTCCGACCATACCTTCGGCTTCAGCTTCGTGCCCTACACGCCCGCGCTGGCCGATTTCGGGCCCGGGCTGCTGGCCGAAATCGAGGCTGTGCGCCGGAGCAGCGGCCTGCGCCTCAACGATGTGACGGCCCGCCCCGACGTGATTCACTTCTCCGCCATTCCCTGGCTGAGCTTCACCGGCCTCACCCACGCCCGCGCGTTTGGCTACCCCGATTCGGTGCCGAAAATATCGGTGGGCCGCACCCGGCCGGCCGGCCAGCAGCTGCTGATGCCCGTGGCCGTCAACGCCCACCACGGCCTGGCCGACGGCTACCACGTGGGCCTGTTTTTCGAGCAGCTGCAGCAGGCGCTGGATTCAGGTGACAGGTGACAGGTGACAGGTGACAGGTGACAGGTGACAGGTGACAGGTGACAGGTGACAGGGTGGTACTGGTGCGCTCCGCGGGGGATGCGCCCTTTTTACCTTTCCCGTATCACCTGTCACCACTCACCGATCCAGCCACTGGCGAAAGGCGGATACCCGCTCACGGCTGACCAGCACGTCGCCCTCGGGGGCGGCGGGGCGCAGGGTGGTTTTCAGGCGGGAGTTGGTGTAATGAATGATGTCCTGAATGGCCTCGTGGTGGACGAGGTAGGCGCGGTTGAGGCGGAAGAACTGCTGGGGGTCGAGCAGCTTTTCCAGCTGTTCCAGGGTTTGATCGAGCACGAAGCGGCGGTTTTCGCGCGTCTGCACGAAGGTGGCTTTTTCGAGGCTGAAGAAGTAGCTCACCTGCTCCACGGGCACCACTTTCAGGTGTTCCCCCACCTTCACCACAAACTGCTTTTTGTACTGCGGCTGGGGCTGCAGCTGCTGCAGCACCTGGGCCAGCACGCCCGCATCGAAGGCCGGCGCGGCGGCCGGCGTGGCGCGCACGGCCCGCAGCTTGTGCAGGGCCGCCTGCAGCTCGTCCTCGTCGATGGGCTTGAGCAGGTAGTCGATGCTGTTGACCTTGAAGGCCCGCAGGGCATACTGGTCGTAGGCGGTGGTGAAGATGACCGGGCAGCGCACCTGCACCCGCTCAAACAGCTCGAAGCTCAGCCCGTCGGCCAGGTGAATGTCGAGAAAGAGCACGTCGGGCGGCTGCGGCGCCGCCAGCAGCAGGGCCGCGGCCGCCTCCACCGAATCGGCGGTGGCCAGCACCTGCACGGGCGGCTGCTGGCGGCGCAGCAGGTCGGTGAGGCGGCGGGCGGCCAGGGGCTCGTCTTCGACTACAAAAGCGGTCATCGGGAAGATGGGGAAAGTGAGGGACGGAAAGCAAATGTGGGAAAATGCGCGGACGCCGCGGCATTTGAACGGTGCCCCGGCCACCGGCGGCCCGAGGCTTCTCGCCTGTTCCGCTACCGAGCCCCCCTGGCCGCCGAGGCGGTGGGGCTGCCGGCCCCGGCGCGGATGGTCGTTTTCAGGTATTCCAGCACGGCGTCGCGGCCCTCGGCCAGGTCGCGGATGGTGGTGGGCACCGGCACGTCGGGCTGCACGCCGCGGCGCCGGTTGGCGTCGGTCAGGCCCGCCGACCACCACTGCGCGGCCGAGCAGGAAGCCTCCAGGCCGGTGTGGGGCAGCTGAAAGCCGAGCACTTCGCCGAAGAAGTTCATGGCGTTGCCGGTTTCTTCGCCCACCACTGTGCCCAGCTGATACGTCTTGACGGCCGCGGCCAGCATGTGCCCCGAGGAAAAAGTGCGCGGCGAAGTCAGCAGGTACACCTGGCCGGTGAAAAACAGCTCGGGCCGGACCAGCGGCGCGGGGGTGGTCGGGGTAAAATCGAGGCGGAGGCGGTTGTCCACGAACTGGCCCGCGTGCGCCACCAGGCTGCGCCGAAACCACGCGTTGCGAGCCAGACCGGGCACGGCCGTCGAGTACTTCAGCTCCTTGGCCGCGCCCTGCAGGTAGGGTTTGCGGGTGAGGTAGCGCAGCAGGTTGTCGCCCACCGCGGAGTTGCCGCCCCCGTTGCGGCGGATGTCCACGGCCAGGTGCCCGATGTGGCGGCTCCGGATGACGGTGAAGGCCGAGTCGAGGAAGGCGCTGGTGGCGGGCGTATCGGCAAAGCCGGTGAATTCGAGCACGGCCAGGCGCTCGGGCTCGTGAATGGTCAGGCGCTGCCGCTTGCGGCCGGGGTAGATGTACGGGGCCACCTGTGCGTAGGGCACGCCGGCCAGGGTTTCGCGCTGGCGCTGGCGGGTGCCGTAGTTCACAAACTCCACCTCGACCTGCCGGCCCCAGCCGCGCACAAACCACAGCGAGGTGTTGAAAAAGCGCGAGAGGGTGCTTTCCAGGTTGGCCTCGTGGTCGTGAAACCAGTAGGGCTTCATCTGCGCCACCAGCTGCGCGGCGGGCACCCCGTTGAGGCGGGTGATGCGCGCCCCGGGCCGGATGAGCTGGCTGTTCAGGCTGTTAGCGGCGTACAGCTGCCCGTCTTTCACGCGCACGTTGAGCGGAAAAAACCGGCGGCCGTGCTCGTCGTACGCCCGGCCTTCCTCGTCCTCGGCATCGAGGTACAGGCCGGTGTGCCCGTCCTGGTACTGGGTGGTCAGCGGGGCCGTCAGCAGCAAGAATTCGCGGCGCGTCATGGGGCGAGTGAGCTGGGCGCGGGCGGCCTGCCAGCGGCGTTCGGCCCGTTTGCGGCGCACGGCCACGTACAGGTCGGGGTGCGTGCTCTGCAGCCAGGCGTGCAGCGAGTCGAAATCCTGCCGCAGCTCCTGCGGGCTGAAGACGCGCGGGTGCCAGGTGGCAGCGGCCGGGGCCGCCGGCGACGTTTGGGCAAAGGCGGCCGAGCCCAGCAGCAGGCTGAGGCCGATGGTCAGAACTGTTTTCATAGCAGTGGCAGGTTGTGGGTTGTGGCCTGATAGATGCCGCCGCCCCGACCACCGTTGCCCGCTGTCCGCTCACATAAGCATGTGAGCGGGCAGGCCAGCGCGCCTGCTTGCCCGGCAGCCCGGGCTTGTTGTTCGGCCGGGCAAGCAGGCCGGAGTTACCCCGCCGCCAGCGTCAGCACGGGCAGCGTCACGCTGAACTCCGCCTCGCCGTGCGCCACCTGCACCGGCTCCGGGGTGAGGTGGCGGTAGCGCCCCCGCAGGTTGGGCAGCCCGATGCCGGCCGACTCGCCCGGGGCCACCCGGCGCGGGCGCAGCGTGTTCACCACGCGCAGATGGCGGCCGGCCGCGTCCAGCTCGATGCGCAGCTGCAGGGGCTGGGCGGCGGTGGCCACGTTGTGCTTCAGCGCGTTTTCGATCAGCAGCTGCAAGCTCAGCGGCGGCACCACGGCCTGGGGCGGCACCGCGGCGGCGGCGGGCATGGTTACCTGCAGGGCCTCGCCGTAGCGGATGCGCTGCAGAAACAGGTAGGACTCGGCAAAGGCCAGCTCGTCGTGCAGGGGCACCACCTCGCGGCCGCGGGCATCGAGCACGTAGCGGTACACCAAAGAAAGCTGGCGGATAAAGCGCACGGCCACCTTCGGCTCGTCTTCCACCAGCGAGGTCAGCGCGTTCAGGGCGTTGAACATGAAGTGCGGGTCGAGCTGCTGGCGCAGGGTTTCGGCCTCGGCCTGGGCCATTTCCTTCTGCAGCCGCTCGTTCTGCACCAGGGCCTCGCGCCAGCTCAGCAGAAACGAGCGGCTGTGGAGCACCAACGACACGATGCAGGTAAACACCAGCGGAA
The DNA here is from genome assembly GCF_003258365.1 of Hymenobacter edaphi. Taxonomy (GTDB): domain Bacteria; phylum Bacteroidota; class Bacteroidia; order Cytophagales; family Hymenobacteraceae; genus Solirubrum; species Solirubrum edaphi. Next base: position 15,441 of record NZ_QHKM01000011.1, read on the forward strand.
ACAGGTAGCGCCCCAGCGCGCCGGCTTCCCAGAGCAGTTGCACGGGGCGGCCCAGGTAGAGCACGATAAACGCGTAGTTGATGAGCAGAATGACCAGCAACGAGCCGCCCAGCGACACGACCACCGTCAGCAGCAGGCGCTTGACGGGCTCGGTGCGCCAGCGGGCGTAGCCGTCGAGCCACTCCACGGAGTAGCCGTTGACCAGCCACAGGCTCACGGTGTAGGCGAAGGTCAGCGTCAGGTTTACGCCCAGCTGCCGCGGGTTGGCCCAGCAGCTCGGGCAGGAAGCCAGGGCAATGCCGAGGGCCACCCCCGCCATGATGAGCAGCGTGCGCAGCCACTGCCGGCCTTGGCGGAGCGGGGGCATGGTGCGGGAGGAGCTGGTCATCATGGCGGAGTGAATCAGGGGTGAAGGCGGCCCGCGGCGGGCGGGGCAAGATACTGCGGGCAAGCCGGGCCCGGGGACGGCGGGCCCGCCGGGCGCAGCTTATTTGGAGGCGGCCTGCGGCGGCCCGGCGGGCTGCTGGTAGGCGGCCAGGCGGCCCAGCAGCTGCCGCTCGCCCCAGCCGGGCGCGTTGGGCGTAGCCGGCCGGAAGGCGGCAAAGCGGGCTTTGGCTTCCTCGTACACGGGCCGGGCCACCTCGGCCCCGCCCCCGAACATCTTGGGCGTGAAGTACAGGTTGTTGCCCTGCACTAGGTAGATGCGCGGGTTGGCCGGGTTCAGCTTCCGGGCGTCGGCCAGCGCCTCGTTCACCTTGCCGGCGTACTGCATGGAGCGCGTCACCGGGGCCACGCCCAGCCGGGCCTGGTAAATGTAGGCCTGCAGCACCAGCAGCTCCGATTCGTCGCCGCGGAGGCGGCGGGCCTGCTGCAGCGCGGCTTCGGCCTGGTCGAGCTGCCGGTCTTTCACGTCGCCGTCTTCCTTGCCCTGGAAGGTGGCAATGAGCAGGGCGTAGCTCTGGTAGTAGCGCGGCAGCCAGTCCTGCGGGGCCACGGTGGCGGCCCGCTCCAGCTTGCCGGCCAGCTCCTTCAGCACGGCTGCGTCGCCGGTGCTCATCACTTCCTGAATGGTGGCGCCGAGCATTTCCTGGTAGCCGGCGGGCGCGGCCGGGGCCGGGGTCGGGGCCGTTTGGGTTTGGGCAGCAGCGGTGCTGAGCGTGGCGGCGGCCAGGGCAAGGATGAGCAGGGGCGTTTTCATGGTCGTTGGGAAAAAAAAGGGGTTGTCAGCAGGCGCGGCGGGCGTTTGCCGCCGTGGTGATTCAAAGGTGGAGTGCCGGGTGCCGGGCTGAAATTTTCCGTTGCCGAAGCGTCGGATGGAGCCGATGAACCGGAGCATTGCGGTGCTTAAGCGTGGTGGTGACTTGGCGACTCCGTGAAGCATCCGGACCGCGCTGCCCTCCCCGCGCACCTCTGCGAGAAACGACACCGGAACGGCAACGCCCGAACGCACCACCTCACCACTTATTCCGGCGCGGTTTCGGTGTCGGCGGGGCGCTTTTTGTTGATGGAGATGAGCAGGCCCACGAAGAGCATGCGCGGGGCCGAGGGCGTCAGGGCCACGCCCGGGTAGTGGCCAGTGGCGTCGGGCGCGGGGGCGTAGCGGTAGCCGAACACGTTGTCGCGGCCGAGCACGTTGGAGCAGGACACGTGCACGATGGTCAGGTTGCGGCGGATGCTGGTGAGGTAGCTCAGGTTCAGGCTCAGGTCCTGAAAGCCGGGCGTGCGGCCCTGGTTGTAGCCCGCCTGGTTCGGGTCGTGGTAGCGGCGGGGCGAGCCGTAGCTGAAGGTGCCGCCCACCAGCGTGTGCAGCCGGCTCACCCAGTACTTGCCCACCACGGCCAGGTTGTGGCGCGAGGCGAAGGTGGGCACGGCCGGCACCGGGTCTTGGCGCTGCTGCCGGCGCGTATCCACCAGCCCGTAGCTCACCCAGTAGTCGAGGTTCTTCACCGTCTGCTTGTCGCGCCAGAACACGTCCACTCCGCGGGCGTGGCCCCGGCCGGTGCTCTGGTAGCTGGCCGGGTCGGGGGGCAGCGGCACGTCGCCGGTCAGGGCCGGGGCGGCGTAGCGCGTCAGCTGGGCGTAATCCTTGTAGTAGGCTTCCAGGCGCAGGGTGCGGTCTTGTTGGATGCGCTGGTAGGTGACGAGGTAGTGCGCGGCCCGCTCGAAGCGCAACGCCCGGTTGTACTGCCCGAAGCGCAGCAAATCGTTGGCCGGCGTCTGGTAGAAGTAGCCCCAGGCGCCCGAGAGCTGCGTGCCCTCGCCCAGTTGGTAGGCCAGGGCCAGGCGCGGGGCGGCGTTCCAGCGGCCCAGCACCCGCGAGTACTCGGCCCGGCCGCCGGCGCGGGCCACCAGCTCGTTGGAGAAGGCCACCTCCGATTCGGCAAAGGCCGCCACCCGGGTTTCGTCGAAGCCCGAGCGCAGCACCGGCGCGGCCGCTTCGGCCTGATACTGCTGCCGGTAGCGCTGCCGCAGCCCCTCGGCGCCGAGCTTGAGGTTCCAGTAGGCGCCGGCCGAGTCGTTGGTGAGCACCGCGCGGCCCGCCAGGCTCTGCTCCAGCTCGTGCACGCGCTGCACGTCGGGCCGGATGTGCTGCTCGTCGCCGGTGCCGGCCAGGCCCGTTTGCAGGCTCCAGCCGCGGCGCAGCGGGCTGCGGAAGGTGGCGTTCAGGTACTGGTTGCCGTTGCGCAGGGCCACCGGGCGCCCGCCGTCGAAGCCGGGGTCGGGCTGGCGCAGGGTCAGGGCGGCGCGCGTGGCGGCGCCGTAGACCTTGACCAGCCCCGCCCGCCCCACCTGCCGGCGCAGCGCCACCGAGCCGCCCGCGGCCTGCGGGGCCGTGGTCCAGCCGAAGCGCTGGGGCACCACGCCGTAGTAGGGCTGCAGGTTGGTGTAGTCGCCCGTCACGGCCACCGAGCTGCGCGCCAGCCGCTGCTGGTGCGAGAGGCTCAGCCCCACCGACAGCAGCGAAATGCCGGTCTGCGTTTCGGGCGCCAGGTCGTAGGAGTTCAGCCCCACCACCGCCGACAGGGCCTGCCCGTACTCGGCCGAGTAGCCGCCGGTGCTGAACACGGTGCCCCGAAAGAGGTTCGGCGAAAAGCGGCCGCGCGCGGGTACGCCCGCCACCGAGGCGCTGTAGGGGCTTTGCAGGGGCAGCCCGTCGAGGTACTGCCGGGTTTCGCCGGCGGCCCCGCCGCGCACAAACAGCTTGCCCTCCTCCCCCACCCGCGAGGTGCCCGGCAGCGTGTTCAGCGCCCCGTTCACGTCGGCCAGGGCCCCGGCCGTGGTCACGATGTCGCGGGCGGTGAGCACGGTGCTGCGCTTCTCGTCGCTGGCCTCGAAGGCGCCGGCCGTGATGGTCACGTCGCCGAGCTGGTTGCGCACTTCCTTCAGGGTGAGCGTGAAGCGGTGGGGCTGGCCGTCGAGCACCACGGGCTGCTCCTGGGGCTGGTAGCCCATCAGCGTGACCAGCAGCGGCAGCGCCCCCGTCTGGCGCGTGGTGAAGCGAAACCGGCCCAGCGAGTCGGCCGTGGCCCCGTCGAAGGTGGTTTTCAGAAACACGTTGGCCCCCGGCAGGGGCTGGCCGGCGGCGTCGCGCACGGTGCCGCTGAGCGTGGTGGGTTGGGCGGCGAGGCGCAGGGCCGTCAGCAACAGGAGCAGCAGGAGCGGGAGTTTCATAGCGCAGAAGGGCGAGGTTCTGCGTCAAAAGTGGCCGCCCGGGGCCGCGCGCGCCACTTGCTGCTACCGAAGCGTCGGATGAGGCGGATGAAGCGGCGTCGGAGCGGATGAGCTGCGGGGCGGGAACCGGTAACTTGGGGCTGATACCGCTTGTGTTATGCGCCTTTTGCTCTTACTGTCCGGCTTTCTGCTATTGCTACTGACTAGCGCCGCCTCGGCCCAGTACCGCGCTTATCGGGATGTGGCCGAATCATTGACGGGGTACAGCTTACTTCCCGATTGGCCGGGGCCGTTGTACTGGAATGAGCCGGCGTACCCGTTTCACCTCACGGCCAAGCAGCTGCGGCGCCGGCGGGTGCACTGGCTGACCATCAGCGGCAGGGGCTTTGCGCTGGAGGAAAAGCAAAAAGACAGCGGCGACTTCGGCCGGGAATTCACGGCTATTATCGGCGAAATGCCGGAGTATGGTCCGCAGGATTATACCGAAGCCCGCGTGGCCTGGCGCAGCCGTTACGAGTACGACCCACAAGGGCGGCTGCTGCAAGCCGAGTGGCAGGATTCGCTGCTGACGGGGCACCTTGTCCCCGGCGTAATGGAAAACAGCCGCCGTGCGCAGTTTCGCTACGATGCGGCCGGCCGCCTGATGGAATCCCGCTTCGCCGTCGATTGCCAACGCTGCGAAGTATCCCCCGCCAGCGCCCGTTTCAGCAACCTGACGCCGCTGCACCAGCGCGACTACTACGACTATGCCCCCAACGGCCAGCTGCGCCGCTTGCTTACCAAGGGCTACATGGTGCGTGAAGTGTACAATGCCCCCGATTTCCGGCCCGATTCCAGCATTCGACAGCCCTATTACCAAGACGCCGATCCGCGGCTGCTGTACTTCCCGTACTGGACAAAGGAATTATATCGGTACGACGCGGCCGGCCGCCTTACCAGCAAAGCCACCTATGCCACCGTCGGCGACTCGCTGTTTCGCGGGGCCAGCCGGCTGACCGGCAGCTGGCACGGCACCTACAACGCCCGCGGTCAGCTGGTGCGCGAGGTAATAGCCGATGGACCTGATCTATTCACGCCCTTCGGTTTCCTGGAACTGGACACCACAACGTTCGGGCTGTGGTACACCGAGGTTCGGGAGGTGGAGTACCGGGGCCGTCGGCGCGTGGCCGAGCGGCGGCAACGGCAGTATTTCCGCAACAGCCTCCCGTCGTTTCCACTGGATACCGCGCTGCTGCGGCAAGGCGTGCTGCGACTTCCGCTGCACGATTCTACGGCCCGCATTGGTACATCCGGCCGCAGCATACTGGACAGCCTGCGCTATGGCCGGCGCGGCCGGCTGCTCACCCGTAGCCAAACGAACAGCCAGCAGTACCGACAATTCGTTGCCCGCTGGCAGTATCAGGGCCACCGCCAGCAGCTGGACTACTACGATTTTGCCCCGGTGTACCACCTGCTTCAACGCAACTGGCGCGGCCAGGTGCGTGAGGAGATGCTGGTGGCACTCCGCGAAAAGTCGCTTGCCTTGAAGCTGCCGCCCGAACCCATTACGCCCGCCACCTCCGACTCCCTGTTGCCGCTCAATACCTTGTTGCACTGGCGCGGCAGCAACGTATTCCGCTGGCAATTCGACTATCGGGGTGGCCTGCTGCGCCGCGCCGAGCTGCGCACAGCCTACAACCGCTCGAACTACCGCCGCCAGCCCCAGGATACGGTGGATGCTCGCGTAGCCCGCTTGCTGCTGCTGCCCGCGCCCGGCCGCTTGAGCCAGCAGGTGCAGCAGGTGCGCCGCCGCTGGCCCGATTGGCCCGCGAATACCTACGCCAACCGCCTGTTCAACCGGTTCGAGTACGAGTTCTACCCGCGCTGAGCAGCCAGACACGGTTCCGGATGGGCCACCGCGGGCTGAAGCCCGCGCTACGCCCGGCCCGGCAGCGTGATGGTAAACGTGGTGCCCACGCCCTCCTCCGAGTGCAGGGTGAGCGTGCCCCCGTGGCCGGTCGTCACGATGTCGTGGCTGAGAGCCAAGCCCAGGCCGGTGCCTTCTCCCGCGGGCTTGGTGGTAAAGAAGGCCTCAAACACCTGCGCCTGCACCGCCGGGCTCATGCCCACGCCGTTGTCCTGCACCTGCACCTGCACCCCGTCGCCGGGCAGCGGGCGGGTGCGCACCGTCACGGCGGGCCGGTAGTCGGGCGCGGCGCCGAGTTGGCGCTGCCGGGTGGCGTAAAACGCGTTGGTGCAGAGGTTCAGTACGGCCCGGCCCAGGTCCTGGGGCGCCACGGGCAGCGGCGGCAGCGGCGGGGCCAGGTCGAGGTGGCGCCCGGCTTCGAAGTCCGGAAACTGCTGCCGCAGGCCCTCGTAGGCCAGGTTCAGCTGCTCGGTGGCCAGGGCATTGAGGTCGGTGGGCTGGCGCGGGGCCTGGCCGGTGCGGGCGTGGTCGAGCATGCCGCGGATGATGGCCGTGGCGCGCTGGCCGTGCTGGCTGATGCTGAGCAGGTTGTCCTTCAGCCCGTCGAGGATTTCGCGGTCCAGGGCCCCGTCGCCGGTCAGGCGCTGCTGCCCGTTGATGGCGGCCAGCAGGTCGGTGCCGGCGGCGGCAAACTGCTTCACGAAGCCCAGCGGATTCTGCAACTCGTGGGCCACACCGGCCGTCAGCTCGCCCAGAAAAGCCATTTTCTCGCGCTGCACCAGCTGAGCCTGGGTATGCTTCAGCTCGGCCAGCGACGCCTGCAAGGCCGCATTGGTGCGCTGCTGCTGGTGCTGGTGCCACCCCAGCAGGGCCACCAGCGTCAGCAGCACCGCCAGGCCGCCCAGCAGAGCGTAGCGCTGGTAGCGGGCCCGCAGCTCCTGCTGGGCGGCGGTGGCCTGCTGGGCCCGCTGCCGCTCCCGGTAGTCGACGCTCTGCAGGCGCATCACCTTTTCCTGGCCGAAGAGCGTGTCCTTCATCACCAGCATCCGGCCTTGGTACTTCAGGGCGCTGTCGGCGGGCCCGCGCCGCGCAAATTCCTGGGTGAGCAGGGTACTGGCGTTGAGCACCCCGCGCAGGAAGCCGTTGGTCTGGGCCGCCTGGTAGCCCAGGCGGGCGTAGTAAATGCTCGAATCGGGGCGCTGCTGCTGGTAGAGCGCGGCCAGGCCCACGTAGGCGAAGTTCAGGCTGCGCAGATGGTGCAGGCGCCGCGACTCGGCAATGCTGCGGCGGTAGTAGTCCAGCGCCTCGGCCGGGCGGCCCTGCTTGCGGGCCACCTGGCCGAGGCCGTAGAGAATGTAGTTGGTGGGCGTGTGCAGGCGCCGGGCCAGCGCGTAGGCCTGCTGCTGGAAGTACTGGGCCGAGTCGACCTGGTTATACAGGTCGTAGGCCAGCCCGATGTTGCTCAGGTCCACCACCTGCCGCCGCTCGTCGCGCAGCTGCCGGCCGAGGCGCAGGGCCTGAAAGTAGTAGCTCAGGCCCACCTGCCGGTCGCGCAGGTACACGTAGATGATGCCAATGCTGCGCAGGTTCTGGGCCTGCAGGGGCACATCGTGGGTGGCCTGGGCCAAGCGCAGCGAGGTCTGAAACAGCTCCAGGGCCCGGGCCAGGTTGCTTTCGCGCAGGGCCGCGCCCTGGCGGTTCAGGGCCTCGCCCTCGCCGTGGCGGTAGCCGATGCGCCGGGCCAGGCCCAGGGCGCGGTCGGCGTAGGCCGCAGCCGAGTCGGTGCTGCGCACCCAGTACTGGTCGCTGATGCGGCAGAGCAGCAGCACGCGGGCAGTATCGGGCAGCTGCGGCTCCCGCACCCGGCGCACCAGGCTGTCGAGCACCGAAGCGCGGGGCGCGGCCAGCAGGGTTCTGCGGGTCGGCCCGAGCAGGGCCACCACGCAGATCAGCCCGCGCAGCAGGAAGCGGCAAAACAAAGAAAGAGACACAATAGGGCAGGTAGGGCACGGCTGGAGTGGGCAGCCGCCGGGCATGGAAACACAAATATATCAGCAGGTTTAGTGGTTTATCATACCATTATCAACTGCGCCCGCGCAGCAGTAACTGCGCGGGCTGCCCGCTGGCTGCGGCCGACAGTCCGCTACCAATTCGGCTGGCCCTCAAACAGCCATTCTCAGGGTTGCTTCGACTGGTTTCCTCTCGAATTTTACCGGTAGCGCGGAACAACCGCCTTGCTTACCTTTAGCGCATGCTTCGTTGTGCTGTTGCGGGCTTTCTACTCAGCGGGCTACTGGCCTGCCAAGCTCCGTCGGCCGAAACGCCGACTGCAGCGGCGCCGGCTACTACCACCGATTCCACGGCGCCTCCAGCCGCGGCCCGGGTTCAAGCGGCCACCACGCGGCCAGCGGCGGCTCCGGGCACTTACCCGTACACGATTCCGCCCGTCGACGAGACGCCGCGGGAGCCGCAGCTACAAGCCTTTGTGGAGCAGGTGCTACGGGCCTGCGCCCGGCGCGACCAGCGCGGCTTGCTGGCGTTGGTCGATGAAAGCGTAGCCGTGTCGATGGGCGGGGGCATCTACGGCAAGGCGGGCTTGGTTTCCGACTTTCTGAACTCATCCAGCAAGGGCAGCGGCTACGCCCGGCTGCAGCAGCTCCTGCGGCTGGGCGGCACCATCAGGCGCGACTCCGCCGGCCGCTTGACGGCCACGTATCCGTACTTGCAGGACGAGGACCGGCACAGTCAGCTAGTGCGGCAGCTGGATTTCGAGCCGTTTGTGACTTTCGTGGGCACCACGCCCGACGTGGTGGTACACGCCGCTCCCAGCAGCCGCAGCCCGGTGGTTCGGCGGCTGGCCTATCCGGTACTCATCACCCCCTACGACGCGGTCGGCCGGACCGACTTCTGGCTCCCGGTGACAGCCGCCGACAGCAGCTTCCAGGGCTACGCCGACGCCCGGCAGCTCTACTGCCTGGCCGATGTCACGCTGACCGTCGAGCAGAAAAACGGCCGCTTGCGCATCACCAGCGTCGCCCCCTTCGATTGGCGCGCCGGCACCGGGTAGCGCCCGAACAGCTCCGTTACGGCCTCGTCCACGCGCCGGGCCGACTTGGCGGCGTCCTTGCTCAGGGGGCTGGCCGTCACGCCCTGCCACACCAGGTCGTTGCGGCGGGCATCCACCACGTCGACGGTGACGGTGCCCACCTGGTAGGTGCCCACGGGCACTTCGCCGGACTGCCAGTGGTAGTTGCGCTGCCCGATGTAGTACGGGGCGCCGTCGGTGCGGAAGTCGGTCTGGCGGGTTTGCACTTTTTCCTCGTTCACCACCCCAATGTTGATCCACAGCTCGGGCTGCTCGGCGCGCCGGTAGCCGCGGCGCTCCATCTCGCGGGCTACGGCCTGCTGCACGTCGTCTACGCCCACGCCGGCCGTGCGGAATGCGGCTTCGTTGCGGGCCTCGCCGGGCAGGAAGTTGTAGGTGCGGTAGGCCGTGAAGTCGACGCCCGGCGCCTGTTCCGTCGATTTGACTTCGGTGGCGGAGCAGGCCGTCAGCAGGGCCAGCGCGACTAGCAGCAGGGACTTTTTCATGGCAGCAGCAAGTGAAGTGGGCCCGCGTGGGCACCTGGCGGCGCCCCCGGGCCCTATGTTTACGGGCCGGGCCCGTTGCCGGCCTTGTTTCTTCCCTTTTCCGCGCATGACCTGGCATTTTCTCGGTAGCTGCCTCGACGGCGAATCGTTCCGCATCGGCGGCCTCGACGTGTGGCAGCACCGCTGGCAGCACCAGCCGCAGCCGGCCACCGTCATCGACCCGATTTACGGCGTGCGCAAGGTATTCGGGGTGTACGTCATCGGGCCGCCCGACGCGCCGGTGCTCTTCGCCGCCGGCGAGTTTTCCAACTGCATCTGGGGTTTTTACCAGCTGGGCGGGGCCGGCCAAGTAGCCGGCCCGCCTTGAAACAAGTCGATATGCGCATGGCCTGAAGTTGCTGCTGGGCGGTCAGGCGCGGCAGCCGGGCCCGGGGCCATACCAACGCTCGGGGCTGCCGGCATTTCTACAAGGCCTGCACCGAAGCCAGGGCCCGAGCGCTGATGGTCTATGCTGAGCGTCCCTGGCAGCTGACAACGCCCAACGCCTTTTTACCCCGCCGACTTCTGCGAGAGGGCAATGAGCGCGGCCCCGCCGGCCATCAGCACGGCGCCCACCACCAGCTGCCAGTTTACTTTTTCCTTGAGAAAGAGCACGGCCAGGATGACCACGAACACCAGCGAGACTTTGTCGAGGGTGCCGGCGCGGGAGGCCGTGCCGAGCTTGAGGGCCTGAAACGAGAACAGCGACGAGAGGCAGGTGATGACGCCCGCCGCGGCCAGAAACAGCAGGTCGCGGCGCGGAATGGCGGCCAGCTCACCCAGCTTGCCCTGCCAGGCCACCACCCCCCACGACACGAGCAGAATCAGCACGGCCTGCACGGCAAACGCCAGTGGGGGCGCCACGTTTTTCACGCCGATTTTGGTGAGCGTCACTACGACGGCGGCCGAGAGGGCGGCCAACAGGGAAAAGACAATCCACATACCTGACAATCAGCCGGCAGCCTACGGGCGGGAGCAGCCCCGGCGGGTGGCCGCCGCGCCCCGGCAAGTACGGCGGGACCGGCTCAGAGTTACCGGAGCCCTACCGGCCGCAACGCCGCCGTCTGCCCGCCGTACGCAAAGGCTGCCTACCTTCGGCGCGGCGTTTTCCCCCATTCCGGCGCCGTTGTTCCTTGTCTGCCTACCCCATCTTTTTCCGTGTACCTGCACCACGTTGCGGCTTATCTGCCCGCCACCGTCGTTCCGAACGACCATTTTACCCGTTTGAACGGGCTGGCCTCCGACTGGATTATTGAGCGTACCGGTATCCGCGAGAGGCGCCGCGCCGCCCCGGACGAAAACACCAATACCATGGCCATAGCGGCCGCCGAGCGGGTGCTGCGCGAAGCGCCCGGTATCGAAACGGCCGACATCGACCTCATCGTGGGCGCCACCTACACGCCCCACGACACCATCGTGACCGTGGCCCACGCCGTGCAGCACGCGCTGGGCGTGGCCGACATTCCGGTGGTCAGCATTTCCTCGGCCTGCTCCTCGCTGCTGAACGCGGTGGAAATCGTGGAAGGCTACTTTGCCCTGGGCAAGGCCCGCCGGGCGCTGGTCATCACCTCCGAGCACAACACGGCCTACAACAACGAGCACGACACCATGGCCGGCCACCTCTGGGGCGACGGCGCGGCGGCCCTGCTGCTCTGCGCCGACAAGCTGGCCCCCACCGACCTGCGCGTCGACGAGGTCGTCACGGCCGGGGCTGCTACGGTGGGCAAGGCCACCACCAGCGTCACGCTCAAGCCCGTGGAGCGCGGCATCGTGATGCCCCACGGCCGCGACGTGTTTCAGTACGCCTGCCAGTACATGACGCAGGTAACCCAGCAGGTGCTCACGCGCCACGGCCTCACGGTGCAGGACCTGCGCTGGCTGATTCCGCACCAGGCCAACAAGCGCATCAGCGACGTGGTGCTGCGCAACACCGGCCTGCCCCCCGAGCGCCTCGTCTCGAACGTGGAGACGCTGGGCAACACCGGCTGCGCGGGCGCCGCCATCGGCCTGGCCGACACGCTGCCCGGCCTGCAGCCCGGCGACCGGGTGGTGGTGACGGTGTTCGGCGGCGGCTACTCCTACGGGGCCATGCTGCTCACCCGCGAGTAAGCCCCGCTCGGCCCCCAAACGCCAGGCCCCGCCGTCCGCCACTACTGGCGGGCGGCGGGGCCTGGCGTTTGTCGCGCGTGGCGCTTAGTCGTTGTTGCCGGTGGCGCCTTCGTCGGTGAAGCCGCCGGCCGCTTTCGGGCTGGATTTGGTGGCCTGGGCCACCTCGTTGGTCAGCGGCACGTCCACGGAGGCGTCGGCGCCCGGCTTCGCGCCTTTTGCCTTGCCGGTATTCTCGCGCAGGTCGGCCGTCACCTTATCGACTTTTTCCTTCAGGTCGGCCGTCAGGTGGTCGGCCTGCTCCCGCAGGTCGGCGGTTACCTTGCCCGCCTGGTCTTTCAGGTCAGCGGTTACTTTGCCGGCCTGGTCTTTCAGGTCGGCGGCCACCTGCCCGGCCTGCTCCTTCAGCTTGCCGGCCTGCTGCTTGATGGCGGGCCAGTTGCGGCGCCCGAGCACGTAGAGGGCGCCCGCCCCGGCAGCCAGCAGCGAGGCTCCGATGAGGGTGTTCTTGCTGACGCCCTTGCGCTTGGACTTGCTGGCGTCGCCGTGTTCGGCGCTGGTGCTGGCACCGGCAGGGCGCTGGGCCCGGGCGAATTTGACTTTCTTGCTCATGATGGTTCGTTGGAATGGAGGTAGCACTTACGCAGCCCGTGCCGGCCACGTTTCCGTCGTCGCCCCATATCTGCTGCCGGCGGCGCCCCGAGCCACTCCCGGCGGCCCTGCGCTACCTTTGCGGCCCTACTTTTTCGCTGCCATGACCCTGACCTGGACCCTCAAGCCCTTCGCCGACCTTACTACCACCGAGTTGTACGCCCTGCTGCAACTGCGCAGCGAGGTGTTTGTGGTGGAGCAGCAGTGCCCGTTTCAGGACCTCGACGGGCTGGACCAGCAGGCCCACCACCTGCTGGGCCGCACCCCCGACGGTGAGCTGGCCGCCTACGCCCGCCTGTTCGGGCCCGGCCGGAGCTATGCCGAGGTGAGCATCGGGCGGGTGGTGGCCGCGCCGCGCCTGCGGCGCTACGGCTTCGGGCGGGCGCTCATGCAGCGGGCCATCGAGGCGTGCGCGGCCCTGTTCGGGGCGCAGCCCATCAAGATCGGGGCGCAGGAATACCTGCGGGCGTTCTACGAGAGCTTCGGCTTCCGGCAGCAGGGCGCAGGCTACCTGGAAGACGGCATTCCGCACATCTACATGCGGCGCGACTGAGTCGGCCCGGTGCTACCGCGCGCGGACCGCGGCCACCAGGTTTCTAACCCGGCGTTAAACGCCGGCGGCTATTCCCTATCTAAGTTATTACCTGGTGCCGGCGCGGGCCCCGGCCTGCCCCCGTGGCCGGCGGCCTGGGCGGTATCGGCTCACCTATTTTCCCTTATTCCCATGAAAATTTCGTTACTCCTTCTCAGTGCCCTCAGCGTGGCCGGCAGCTTTGCGGCCCGCGCCCAATCGGCCGGCAACGCCGTGTACAGCAGCCGCGGCAGCCAGCAGGACTACGGAGCCGTGCGCCGCGCCCCGCTCAACGCCGACGTGCTGCACCAAAGCGAGGTGGTGCTGGAAGCCAACGTGCTCAGCAACGTGAAAGCCACCAGCTACGTGGCCATTTTCAGCGTGACGCAGCACGGCCGCACCGCCACCGAAACCGACTCGCTGATGAACCTGCGGCTGAACGTGGCCCGCGCGGCCCTGGGCGAGCTGGGCATCCGGCCCGAGGCCCTGCACCTCGACGTGGTGTCGTTGGTGCCGACGTACGCCATGCAGCTGGAGCAGAAGAAGTTCAGCCGCACGGCCAACGAGGTGCCCACCGGCTTCGAGCTCAAGAAAAACCTGCACGTGGTGTTTACCGACCACGAGGTGCTGGCCCAACTGGTGACGCGCCTGGGCCGCGCCGAAATCTACGACCTGGCCAAGGTGGACTACAACCTGGCCGAGCTGCAAACCGCCTACGACGAGCTGCGCCGGGCCGCGGCCGAGGTCATCAAGCAGAAAGAGCAAAGCTACGGTCGCATGGGCCTGCACATCGAGGTGCAGAACATGACCGACGGCTTCCAGGCCGTGTACCCGCTGGAGCGCTACGCCAGCTACACCGCCTACCGCAGCGGCAGCACCCCGGACGAAGTGCGCCTGGCCCGGCAGCGCAAGGCCGCCGCGGCCAACGTGTACGTCAGCGCCCAGAACGCCACCGTGCACGTGCGCCCCGCCGCCGCCCGCGGCCGCGAAGACGACTCGGAGTTTATCGTGCGCACCGCCGACAAGGCCCAGACGATTTACTACAACCGCACGCCCTACAACTCCTTCGACACGGTGCTCCACGCCGACTTTGCCGAGCCCCGCGTGCAACTGATCTACACCCTGAACGTGCGCTACAGTGTAATAAACCAGAAGCAGTACGAGGAGTACGAAGCCGAAAAAGCCAGGCAGAAGAAGGGCCACAAGAAGGACAAGGACTAGCCGCTCGATCCGGCTACGCAGGCCGAAGTGGTCCTACGACTTAGAGTCGTAGGACCACTATCGTCGAACGGAGGTGCTGCAGCTGAAGGGGCAGTTGGCCTCGCATCAGAAGATTGACGACTATTGCGGCCGATACGCTTTGCCTGATACCATGCGCCATACCCTGATTTTTCCGCTGCCTATGCTGCTAGTTGCGCTGACGGCGCCCTTGGCAGCCAGCGCCCAAACCGACGACTGCGTCCGCGGCCTGCCCGAGCCGGTGCTGCAAAAGGCCGTATTCCCCACCGCGAAGTTTCAGCTGAACAAGGCTCGCCGGGAAGGCACCGAAACCGCGCAGCTCGGCGGCGGCACCCGGCTCACCCTGCTCAACGCGGGCTGCGAGTACTACACGCTCACGTTCCGCTTCGAGGGCCAGCTGCGCACCGTGCCCGCCGACACTCGCGCCTGGTACCGTCAGGCGGCGGCCCTGCTCCGCCAGACGGCTCCCGGCCTTCAGGCGCCCGTCCACCCGCTGCAGGCCGCCGCCGCGCTGACCCGCGCCGCCGGTGCCAAAGCGGCCCCGGCCCTCAACCAGGAGCTGCACTACGACGGGGAGGAAATCCGCGAAACCGTGGCGCTGGCAAAGGTCCGTAAAGTCGGCAGCACCGGCTATAACCTCGAACTAACCGTTTCCCTCGGGCCGCTGTAGCGGCCGGCAGTGCGTTCTTGCGCCATGCACATCATCATTCCCGACGACTACCAGCACGTCATCCACAGCCTCGACTGCTTCCGCAAGCTCCAGGGCCACCAGGTCACCCTCTACCACGACGCCGCGGCGGACCTCACCACGCTGGCCGAGCGGTTCCGCGACGCCGACGCGCTGGTGCTGACGCGCGAACGAACCACCATCGGCGCCGCGCTGCTGGCGCGGCTGCCCCGGCTGCGGCTTATCAGCCAGACCGGCAAAATCGCCCCGCACCTTGATTTGGCCGCCTGCACCGCCGCGGGCGTGGCCGTGGCCGAGGGCAGCGGCTCGCCGGTGGCCCCGGCCGAGCTGGCCTGGGCGCTGATGCTCAATGCCCGCCGCGAGCTGCCGGCCGCTATCGAAGCCCTGAAACAGGGGCGCTGGCAGGTGAACCTGGGCCGGGCCCTGCAGGGCCAGACGCTGGGCATCTGGGGCTACGGCAAGATCGGGCGGCGCGTGGCCCGCTACGCCCAGGCCTTCGAGATGCCGGTGCTGGTGTGGGGCAGCGAGGCCTCGCGCCGGGCCGCCGAGGCCGACGGCCACCGCGCCGCCGCCAGTCGGGAGGCCTTCTTCGCCACGGCCGATATCGTGAGCCTGCACCTGCGCCTGACCGCCGCCACCCGCTACCTCATCGGCCCCGCCGACCTGGCCCGGATGAAGCCCGATGCGCTGCTGGTCAACATCAGTCGGGCCGAGCTGCTGCAGCCCGGCGCTCTGCTGGCCGCCCTGCAGGCCGGCCGCCCCGGCTTCGCCGCCCTCGACGTGTACGAGCAGGAGCCCATCTTCGACCCGGCGCACCCGCTGCTGCAGCTGCCCAACGTGCTCTGCACTCCGCACCTGGGCTACGTGGAGCGAGGCGGCTACGAGCTGTATTTCGGCCAGGCCTTCGACAACGTGGTGGCCTTTGGCGCAGGCCGCCCGCAGCAGCTGGCCAACCCCGAGGTGCTGGCGCGGCCATGACGCGGCGCGGACTGCAAGGTGCTGCCGGCGAGGCCCAACCATTTGCCGCCGCGCTTTTGCCAGCAGCAGAAGTTGATTTCGGAAAGATTCTTGCAGCCCCGCCGGCTGAACCTGCTAACCACTACTCCCGATGAAAACCGACGCGTACACCAAGTCCGTGCTCACCGTTATTGCCTTCTGCCTGGTCGTGCTCGTGCTGCGCGGCGTCGACTTGCTGCCCCGCGCTACGGCCGGCGGCGTGGCGGCTCCGGCTCAGGAGCTGCAAACCAGCCGCCCCCTGCTCGTCAACAACGACGGCTCCATCAACGTGCGCGTGACGGGCCTCGAAGGCCCCCTGAACGTGAACGTAGCCGCCGTGGGCGGCAACCGCGTGTACGGCGCCAAGGTGCCGGTGGAAGACAACAAGTAAGCCTCACCCCCGCCGCTACGCACAACGGGCCGCCCCAGCACGCTGGGGCGGCCCGTTGGCCTGTTATCCGACGCGGCGTTATTCGCTCCGGTCGCGCAGCTTTTTCTTTTCGTCCTTGGCCGCCTTCTTTTCCTTGGGCGACTTGGTGGGCTCTTTCTTTTTCTCTTTGCGGGCGTCTTGCGCTTTAGCCATGTTGGGGAACGGTTGAGGGTGAATGAACGGGATGTTGCTAACGACAAACCGGGCGCCGCTGTTGTGCGCCCGGTGCCCAGCGCGCGGGGTGAAACGAACGGCCCCGCGGCCCCAAAAAAGCACATTATTTCCGGTTTTTCCGCCCGGCGCCGCGTATCTTCAGTAGGTATTTAAGCCCCTTCTATTATGCTCGCTGACCGTGTTATTGCCCCCGGCGACCGGCTCGCCGTGGGTTGGCCGAAAGTCCTCTGGCTGTATTTGATGCTGGTGCCCGCCCTGCTCTGGGCCCCGGCCGCCTTCACCTGGCCCCGCTTCGTGGCCTCGGCCCTGCTCACCTTCGCGACGGTGGGCGTGGGCCACTCCATCGGGCTGCACCGCGGGCTGATCCACCGGGCCTACCGCTGCTCCCGCCTCACCCGCGGCGTGCTGGCCTACCTGGCGGTGCAGGCGGGCATGGGCGCCCCGCTGGCCTGGATTCGGGTGCACCACTACCGCGACTACTGGCAAAACCAGCCCGACTGCCCGCGCTACTTCGCCTACCGCCACTCGGCCCTGCGCGACTATTTCTGGAACCTGCACCTGGCCTTTCAGCCCGCCGACGACGCGCGCTACCCCCTGCCCGCCGCCGTGCTCCACGACCCCTGGCTGCGCTGGCTCGACAAAACCTGGTACTGGCACGTGCTCGGCTTTATCGCGCTGCTGGCCGTGGCGTTCGGGCCCGAGGTGGCGGTGGTCTGCGGCTTTGCCCGCATCAGCACGGCCATTCTGGGCCACTGGTTCGTCAACTACATGGTGCACTCCTACGGCTACGCCCGCTACCGCATCGAGCAGGCCACCGAAAGCGGCTACAACGACTGGCTGCTGGGTTTGCTGTCCTTCGGCGAGGGGTTTCACAACAATCACCACGCCCACCCCGCGTCGGCCAAGCTCAGCACGGCCTGGTACGAGGTGGACCTGGGCTGGCCCGCCGTGCGCCTGCTGCAGTGGCTGGGCCTGGTGTGGCGGGTGCAGGCCGTGGGCCACACGCCCACCCAGCGCCGCCGCGCCCGCACCGGCCCGCTGCGCTGGCGCTTCTGGTGGCAGAAGTAAGCCCCTGCGGCCGCCCGCCCAACCCGCCGCGCCGTTGCTGCGTTCAGCCTGAAAAATACCCGCCGGCCGTTCGGGCCGCGGCGCATCCTTCATTCCCAACTCCTTCCCCTCATGGTACACCCGCACACCGTCGTCGGCGCCTTTGGCACCGTCGAAGCGGCCCAGCGCGCCGCCGACCAGCTCACCCAACACGGCTTCGCCGCCGACAGCGTGGAGGTGTCGGACCACGACACCACGACCACCGAAAATCCCACCGGGGAATTCCCCGAAAACGACGGGTTTCACCACCTGATCATGGCCATTTTCGGGCCGCCCGCCGCGCATTCGGGCCCGCGCTACGACGCCCGCCGCCACGGCTTCGTGGCCGTGCACCTCGATACCTACGCCGAGGCCGAGCGCGCCCGCGACCTGCTCGACGCGGCCGGCGCCGTCGACGTGCACGAAATCGGCATCGGCCACCGCGGCGCCGTGGGCGACAGCGCGCTCGACGCCGAGCTGCGCCCGCACCGCAGCCGCATCATCGAGCGCCGCCCCGGCGAGCCGCTGCGCCCGCTGTAGGGTACAGGGTACTTCGAAACCAATTTCATCGGCGCGGGTTTTTAGGAACCCGCGCCGATTTTTTTGTGTCCGTCTACGGTTGAGCTTCGTACTAGCCTGCGTAGCGGCACTACCTTCGTGCCACGGCGGGCGCCGCGGCACGCTTCCGCTTCGTTATCCTCCGATTCCCTCGCTGCCCCCTCATGGCCGACCAAGCCCCTTCCATCGACTACCAGCACCTGTTCCGCTCCCTGGCCGATAACTTCCTCGTCATCGCCCCGGACGCCGACGCAACCATCCTCGACGACACCGAACGGCACGCGGCCGTGGCCATGAAAAGCCGCGCCGAAGTGGTGGGCAAGCCCTTTTTCGAGGCTTACCCCGCCGCCAGCCAGAACGAGGCCGACATCATCCGCGAGTCGCACGAGCACGTGCGCCGCTACAAGCAGCCGCACGCCATGCCGCTGATTCGCTACGACCTGGAGCGGCCGGCCGAGCAGGGCGGCGGCCTGGAGGAGCGCTACTGGCAGGCCACGCACTACCCGGTGCTCGACGCGGCCGGCAGCCTGCAGTACATCGTGCAGCGCACCCAGGACGTGACCGAGCAGCACCTGGCCGAGCTGCACGCCCGCCGCATGCAGCAGGAGCTGACCGAAAGCCAGGAGCGGGCTCGTTTCACCCTGGAAGCCCTGCCCGTGATGGTGTGGACCACCGACCCCGCCGGCGAGGTGGATTACTTCAACCAGCGCTGGCAGCAGTTTACCGGCAAAAGCACCGAACAGCTGCTCGGCCACGCCTGGACGGAGGACGTGCACCCCGACGACCGGCAGCGGGTGACGGACAACTGGCGGCAGTCGGTGCAGACGGGCGAGGAGTCGCAGCAGGAGTACCGCTTGCGCCGCCACGACGGCAGCTACCGCTGGGTGCTGGCCCGCTCGCAGCCGCGCCG
Source organism: Hymenobacter edaphi (assembly GCF_003258365.1). Lineage (GTDB taxonomy): Bacteria > Bacteroidota > Bacteroidia > Cytophagales > Hymenobacteraceae > Solirubrum > Solirubrum edaphi. The sequence continues at coordinate 34,058 of NZ_QHKM01000011.1, forward strand.
CAACGCCGACGGGCAGATTACCATGTGGGTGGGCGGCGCCTTCGACATTCACAACCAGAAGCAGATGGTGCAGGAGCTGCTCGACGCCAACGAGCAGCAGGCCAGCCTCTCCGACCAGGCCTACCAGGCCTACCAGCTGGCCGAAAGCCAGCGCGAAACCTTCCACAACCTCTTCATGCAGGCACCGGCGCTGATCTGCATTCTGCGCGGCGCCGAGCACCGCTTCGATTTCGTCAACCCGCCCTACCAGCAGCTGTTCGCGGGGCGCCAGCTGGTGGGCAAGACGGTGGTGGAAGCCCTGCCGGAAGTCATCGAGCAAGGCTTCGTGGATTTGCTCGACCGCGTGTACCACACCGGCGAAACCTTCTACGGCAACGAAATCATGATCATGGTGGAGCAGCCCGACGGCAGCGGGCAGCCCCTGTACCTGAACTTCACCTACCAGCTGTTCTCGGAAAACGGGCAGAAAGCGGGCATCACCGTCTTTGCCTACGACGTGACCAGCCTGGTGCAGGCCCGCAAGGTCCTGGAACGCCTCACCAATCCGTCCGGCAATTAATCCTTCGCGGCCTATTTCCTTTTCTATGAACCTCAGCAACCTGGATTTTCAGCAAGCCAGGATCAAGCAGGTGCTCTTCAAGTCGCGGCTGCGCTCGGTGCTCTACGGGGTGCGCGAAGCCGACCCGGCCCTGTTCTCGCTGCGCGACAACCCGTTGGGCCAGTGGTTCGACGCCGTTATCCGGCCGGCCTACGGCTCGCGCCCCGAAGCCTACGAGCTGGAGCGGGCCCTGCAGCGCATGCTCGATACCGGCCAGGACCTGGTGAAGCAGTACCGCCGCGGCCAGATCGAGGAGGCCCGCGCCGGCCTCGACCGCGTCGACGCCCACGCGGCGCGCATCGAAAACCTACTGCTCACCCTGGAGCAGGCCGCCACTGCCGCCTGAGGCCGCCACGCAGCCAACTGAAAATCACCGTTTCCGGTGGCCGCTTCGCCGCCGCCGCTTATCTTGCAGCCGCCGCGGGACCCGGAGTCCGCGGCGGCTGTCTGGCGTAAGGCTACTTCGGATGATTGTCTACGGCTACCACTCCTCGCATCTGAGCACTACGGCGGTGCCCGCCACGGCCTGCCCCGGCTGCGGCGCGCCCGATGCGCTGCGCATGAGCGTGTACGGGCGCTACGCCCACCTGCAGTGGCTGCCGCTGCTGCCGCTGGGTAAGACCGGCGGCGTGCAGTGCAGCCAGTGCCAGCTGGTGCTGCGCCCCAAGGAGCTGCCCCGGGCACTCAAAGCCGAGTTTCGGGAGCTGCGCGCCCAGACGCGTACCCCGCTGCGCCACTGCCTGGGCTTGCTGCTGGCCGGCGTGGCGGTGCTCGGCAGCTTTGCGGCCGGGGCCTGGCACCAGGTGCAAAACCAGGAGCGGCTGGCCCACCCCCACATCGGCGACATTTACCACATCCGCTCCGAGGCGCCCGGCTACTATACCCTGCTGAAGGTGACGGCCGTGAACGGCAACAGCGTGCGGCTCAAGCAGAACAACTTCGAAACCGACCGCGAAGGCGAAATCGAGCAGCTGGACCTGCCCGAAAACTACGACGCCGAGCCCTTCGACCTGACGCAGCTGGATCTGCAGATTATGAAGCAGCAGCAGCAGCTGGTGGCGGTGGAGCGGCCGGAGTAAGGGCCAGACGGCGAAACGCGACGCATACCTGAGTTGGCGCCAATGAACCTGGAGAACCTCCGAAAGCTGCTAGGACCGTTGGCGCCCGAACAGCTACGTGCGGCGTTGCATTCCGCTGGGGCTACGGGGCGGCCCCGGAATCCGTTTGAGAACCTGGCGGTACCCGGCAACGACGCGCCACTGGGCGCGGAGTTTATCGAGCAGTGGGTGGTGCCGTTTTACATGCAGCGGCTTTCCGATCTGGATGCCACGAGTTACGCCGCTTTTGTGGCAGCGGCTCGGCGCATCACGCCCAAGATTGTTACACAATTGCTGGGCGATTTTAACTGGCGCACACGCCTCACCGGCGCTTACTTCGCCGCTATCAACAACTACCAGCAGTTTACCGATGCCATCGGTCGGCTGCTACTCAAAAGCGAGGTATGCTACGCGGCTGATGGCTACTGTCTGGCCTTGCTGCTGTTTGGCACGGCCGAAGCCAAGGACTATCTGCAGCAGTACCTGCACTATTATCTACGCCGGCCCGATCTGTGGTTCGACCAGAATGACGCCTTGGCAGCGCTGACCCTGCTCGACACGGCCGCGGCGGCTGAGTTTGCGGAAGCCTGGCTCAAGTTCGTGGCCGACAAGCCAAACTGGAATCTTCAGCGTACCACGGAGCAGCTGCAGGCCTGCGCAGCCGTTATCCGGCGAATGCGCCTGGACCTCGGCCACTAGCTCAGACGGGAAAGCCTGCGCCCCCAACGCGCCCCGTCCGGCGCCGTATGTTTGTGCTTTCCGCGTACTTGCCCCTTATGATGCATTTCCGTTCCTGGCTTGCCCTGGCCAGCCTGTGCCTGCCGCTGACCGCAGCGGCCCAGTCCCTCACCCTCGATAAATCCGTCGCCTCAACCCTGAAGAAGGTGAAGGCCGACGACGTCAAGGCCCACATTCAGTACCTGGCCGACGACAAGCTGCGCGGCCGGCAGCCCGGCACCGAGGGCTACCAGATGGCCGTCGACTACGTGACCAAGCAGCTGCAGTCGTTCGGGGTGAAGCCGGCCGGCGACAACGGCAGCTACGTGCAGAAGGTACGCCTGCGCCGGGCTTTCGTGCAGCCCGAGCCGCTGCTGGCCCTCATCGAAGACAAGAAAGTGCCCACCCCGCTGCGCCCCGGCGAGGACTTCGTGTACTACCCCAATCCCGAGCAGGCCAAGGTATTTCAGGAAACGCCGCTGGTGTTTGCCGGCTACGGCATTTCGGCGCCGGAGCTGAAGTACGACGACTACCAGGGCCTCGACGTGCAGGGCAAAATCGTGCTAGTGGTGCGCGGGGCGCCCAAGTCGTTCCCCTCAACCATTGCCGCCGCCAGCCAGGATCTGCTGATGATCATGCAGAACGCGGCCAAGCACGGCGCGGTCGGCGTGCTGGTGGCCAGCACCAATCCCAAGGGCCAGCTGCCCAACTTCAAGCGCGGCGTGTACAGCGTGCTCGACGCCAAGGGCAAGGTAGCGGCCTCGCGCAGCTACGTGCCGGGCGTGGGCTTGCGCCTGGTGGGCGCCACCACGGCCGCCACGCTGCAGCGCCTGTTTGCCTCGGCCCAGGCCGATACGGCCAAGGTGCTCAGCGCCCTGCGCGGGGGCAAGCCGGCCTCGCTGCCGCTGCGCACCGTGGCGCGGGTGGATTTTGGCAACACCTACAAAGACATTGAGTCTTACAACGTGGTGGGTCAGCTACCGGGCTCCGACAAGACGCTCAGCAAGGAGTACGTGGTGCATTCGGCCCACCTCGACCACCTCGGCGTGGCGGCAGCCGTGAAGGGCGACTCCATCTACAACGGCGCCCACGACAACGCCTCGGGCGTGGCCTCGGTGCTGGAAATTGCCCGGCTGTACTCGCAGCTCAAGGACAAGCAGCGGCCCAAGCGCTCCGTGCTCTTCGTGCTGCAGACCGGCGAGGAGCTGGGTCTGCTCGGCTCGGCTTATTTCGCGGCCAACCCCACCGTGCCCAAGAGCAAGATTGTGGCCGACGTGAACACCGACATGCCCACCATCATTGCCCCGCTGCTCTCGGTGGTGCCGCTGGGCGCGCAGCATTCCTCGCTGATGGAGCCGGTGCAGCGCGCGGCCAAGTACCTCGACCTGAGCGTCGAAAACGACCCGGAGCCGGAGCAGAACCGCTTTATCCGCTCGGATCAGTACAGCTTCGTGATGCAGGGCATTCCGGCGCTGCACATCAAGTACGGCAACAAAACCGCCGACGGCAAAAACAACCTCAGCGAGCTGGTGCAGAAGTGGCGGGCCGACACCTACCACAAGCCCCAGGACGACATCAACGGCCTGTTCGACTTCGAGGCGGGCGTGAAGTACGTGCAGCTGAACTTCCTCATCGGCTACCAGGTGGCCAACGACCCGCCGCGCCCCACCTGGAACAAAGGCGACTTTTTCGGCGGCCGTTTCGGCGGCGCGCGGCGGTAGCGGCGCCCCTAGCCTCACGATGCTGCCATCAACAAACGGGCCGCTGGTACAACACCAGCGGCCCGTTTGTATTAACGCCCAGCCTCAGAATCAGGCGCGGCTGGCGGCCCACCAAAACCGGCCGGGCGCCAGTCGGTGGGCACGTGCGGGAAGTGCTTCTGGCGCATTTCCTCCAGGCTGGCGGGCCGGGCGGCGGCGAAGACGGGGAAGTGAAACGCGTCGAGCTTGGTGAGCAGGTAGGCCAGCTGCTCCTGCTCGGCCGGGCTGAGGTTGCCGGCGGCCATGGCGGCCACCTGACTCATGCTGGCAAAAGCTTCAAAGAGCACCTGCTGCCCGGCGGCGGTGAGGCTCAGTAGCTTGCGGCGGCGGTCGGTGGCGTGGGGCGCTTCCTGAATAAGGCCGGCCGCCAGCAGCCGCCGGATGATTTCCGAGCCGGTGGGCTTTTCGTGGATGTTACGGGTTATCAGCTCGCTCTTGCTGAGCGGACCGCGGCCGTACACCGCCGCCAGGTACGAAAAGTCGTCGTAGGTGATAAGCGGGGTGTGGAGCAGGGCCAAACGCGAGTAGGTGCGCAGGTAGCGGTACATAAACGTGACGAACTTCCCGATAACCGAGGCGGCCGTTTCCATCGGGTGGCTGGGCTCCCGCTCCACCGACTGGCGCGGCGGCGCGGCGGTGGCCCCGGTGCGGGCCTGCAGCCAGCGGCTGAAATCGGTCAGCTCGACGGCTGGGTCGGTGCCGGCCGCGCCGGACTCGCGGTGAAACTCTTCAGCCAGGGCCACCAGCTGCTTGACAAGGCTGTAATTCATACAAAATGCACTGCGGGCAGCCCGCAACTAAAGCCGGCTGTGCCGCTGACGAAAGGTACAAAAACATTTAAAACAAATGTTTTGATAGAACGTTTTTAGACCAAATCAGCTAACATTGCGGCCGGATAACGTCTAAAAACATTCCACATGCGTCAGTTTCTACCCCATCTGCGGCCCGCGGCCCTCGTCGCCGCAACTCTGCTGAGCAGCCCCGCCACGCTGGCGCAGACCACCGGCATCATCACCGGCACCGTGCGCGACCGGCGCACCCAGGAGCTGCTGCCGGGCGTGACGGTGGGGCTGGAAGGCGCCAGCCTTGGCACGGTGACCGACGAGCAGGGCCGCTACCGGCTGGCGGGCGTGCCGACGGGCAGCTACAACCTGCGGGCTTCCTTCGTGGGCTACGACGCGCTGCTGCGAGCCAACGTGGTGGTGACCAGCGGCAACGCCAACACCCTGAACCTGGAGCTGAGCCCGGCGGCCCAGCAACTGGGTGAGGTGCAGGTGGTGGCCAACCGCGCCATCCGCGTCGCCACGGCCGAAACGCCCCTGTCGGTGCAGCGGCTGAGCGTGGAGGAAATCCGCTCCAACCCCGGCGGCAACTTCGACATCTCGAAGGTGGTGCAGAGCCTGCCGGGCGTGGGCGGGGGCGGCACCGGCGGCACGGCCGGCTTCCGCAACGACATCATCATTCGGGGCGGGGCGCCCAACGAAAACGTGTTTTACCTCGACGGCATCGAGGTGCCCGTCATCAACCACTTCCAGACCCAGGGCTCGGCGGGCGGGCCCACGGGCATTCTGAACGTGTCGTTTATCGAGGACGTGACCCTGAGTACCTCGGCCTTCGAGGCGCGCTACGACAACGTGCTGTCGTCGGTATTCCAGTTTCGGCAGCGCGACGGCAACCCCGACCGCCTGCAGGGCAACGTGCGCCTGAGCGGTACCGAGGTGGCCGGCACGCTGGAAGGCCCGCTGGCTCCGAAAACCACGTTTCTGGCCTCGGCGCGGCGCTCTTATCTGCAGTACCTGTTCCGGCTGATTGACATTCCCATCCGGCCCAACTACTGGGACTTTCAGTTCAAAACCACCACCAAGCTCTCCGATAAAACCACCCTGACCACGCTCGGCATCGGGGCCATTGACAAGTTCCGGCTGGCCGTGCCGCGCAACTCCTCGCCCGACAAGGAGTACGTGCTGCGCTCCAATCCCAGCGTCGACCAGTGGAACTACACCGTGGGCGCCGCCCTGCGCCGGCTTATCGACCAGGGCTACCTGAACCTGGCGCTGAGCCGTACCCAGCTCCACAACAGCCTCGACCAGTTTCAGGACGGGCAGACCGGCGACGAGGCCAAGCGCGTGCTGCTGACCCGCTCGGGCGAGGCCGAAAACAAGCTGCGCCTCGACGTGAACAAGGCCCGGGGCAAGTGGCAGTGGGCCTACGGCAGCTCGGCGCAGTTCATCGAGTACGACAGCCGCTACTTCGCCCGCCTGCGCCGCGAGGTGCGCGACGCCCAGGGCAACGTGGTGTCGCCCAACGTGGACGTGCGCTTTCAGACCGACCTGAACTTCCTGCGCTACGGCGCCTTCGGGCAAGTCACGCGCACGCTGCTGCCCGATGACCGGCTTACCCTATCGGCCGGCCTGCGCGCCGACGGCAACACCTTCATCGAGGACGGCGCCAACCCGCTGCGCACCCTCTCGCCGCGCCTGTCGGCCTCCTACGGGCTGGCCGATAAGTGGAACCTGAACGCCTCGGTAGGCCGCTACTACAAGATTCCGCCCAGCACCATCCTGGGCTTCCGCGACGAGGCGGGCAACCCGGTAAACAAGCCCAGCCGCTACATCCGCGCCGACCATTACGTGGCCGGCCTGGAGTGGCTGCCCGGCCCGGCCACGCGCTTCACCCTCGAAGGCTTTTACAAGCGCTACGCCCACTACCCGGTGTCGGTGCGCGACGGAATTTCGCTGGCCAACCTGGGCGGCGACTTCGCGGCTTTGGGCAATGAGGCAGTGACGAGCACCGGCCGGGGCCGCAGCTTCGGGGTGGAGTTTTTCTTCCAGCAGAAGCTCACCCGGCGGGTGTTTGCGGTGACCTCGCTGACGGCCTTCCGCTCGGAGTTTAGCGGACTGAACGGGCAATACGTGCCCTCAGCCTGGGATTCGCGCTTTCTGGCCTCGGCCCTCTTCGGCTACAAGTTCGGCCGCGGTTGGGAACTGGGCCTGAAGTACCGCTTTGCCGGCGGCTCGCCCTACACGCCCTACGACGAGGCCGTCTCGCGGGCCAGCTACCTGGCCACCGGCCGCGGCGTGCCCGACTACGCCCGCCTGAACACCCTGCGCCTGGGCAGCTTCCAGCAGCTCGATTTCCGCCTCGACAAGAAAATCAACTGGCGCCGCACCACGCTCGACCTCTTCATCGACCTGCAGAACGCGCTGGCCATCGTCAACCCCAGCCAGCCCAGCTACACCTTCCAGCGCCTCGAAGACAACTCCGACTTTGCCAGCACCGATGGCCAGCCGGTGCGCCCCGACGGCTCGAACGCCATTCCGCTGCTGCTGACGGATGACGACGCGCTGACCACGCCCACCATCGGCTTCATCTTCGAGTTTTAGCCCTGCCCGCCGTGCCGCGCTGCGTCTAGGGCCGCGTGGTCGGTTCTGCGGCTACGCGGCCGGTCTGCACCCAGCGCCCGAAATCGGCGGCCACCTCGTCCCAACGGTAATCGTCGTAGTTGATGCGGCCGTCCTTGAAGGCAAAGAAATTGTGTTCCAGGCCGGGGTAGTCGTGGAAAGTCACGCGGGTGTTGCGGGTGCGCATAAGGTCCAGTCGGAAGGCGTCGTTGAAGGGCGCGCCGGCGTCGCGGGTGCCGTAGAGCACCAGCACGGGCACGCGGCTGCGGCGCAAGTACTCCGCCGGCGGCACCGAAAACGAATAGGTGGTCTTGGGTGCGTCGGCGGGCGTGCAGGTGACTTCGGCCGCATGGTCGACGACGTGCTGCCAGTAGCGAAACAGCGCCGCGGCGTCGGCGCCCTCGGCCCCGCGCTGCTGCGCTAGCATGGTGGCCATGCGCCCGGCGGGGTTGCCGCTCAACGACACCACGTGGGTGAGGCGGCGGTCGGTAGCGGCCATTTTCGCCACCACGGTGCTGCCCTCCGAGTGCCCGGCGGCTACCACCGTGCGGGCATCCACCCACGGTTGTCGCACCAGGTATTTCAGCACGGCCGCGTTGCGGGCCACGTAGTAATCGAGGTGGTTGCGCTGGCAGTACGCCAGCGGCGGGGCCTGGGTGCGCGGGTCGAAGTAGCTGAAGTTGGGCTGCAACGTTTTCACGTCGGCTACCACCGGAATGCCCGGCTTGCTGATGATAACCAGGTGAAAGGCATCGTACAGCCCGCTGCCCTTGAACGGGAACAGCGGATACGTGCCCTTGTCGTGCACCAGCAGCAGCGGCTTGGGCAAGGAGCCCTGCACGAACAGCAGCAGGGGTTTGCGCCGCTGCTCCTCCCCCGGCTTCGACAGAATGAGCACGTCGACGGTGTCGGGGCCGTAGGGCACGCGCAGGTGGCGGTAGCCGTAGTCGGCCGGTCTTTTAATAGTGGGCTGCGCGGCCAGCGGTAAAAATCCGGCGGCGACGAGCAGCGTGGTGAGCAGCAAGCGAATCATGCCTGAATAACGGAAAGCCGGCAAGGTAGCCCGCGCCGCTTTGCCGAGGGCTTGCACTGGACTGCCGCGATGCTCCCGAGGCCAGCAAGCCACCCGGTGGCTAGGAGCTTCCGCTCACATATTCGGGTGGTTTTGGTCTTTTTCTGCCGTTTATCTACCCTAAGCAAAAGTCAGATACAGGCAGCATTTTGGCCTTGATAAAGCGGCTTGCCGGCAGCTGATTCTACCAGTACAATTCATTATTGCAACCCCGCCAGCAGCTTTTTCACTCCTGCACTCGTTGGCACCGCGGGCGTACCCCAGTCGCGGCTAGTGCCATGTTTAAAAGTCAGGCGGAGGCCATGATTCGGGGTGGGTAAGTCCGGTTGATTTCTCAGCTTTGGAATACCGCTTCGCTTTGCTGCCATGACCGTCCCCAACTTCTACCAGCACGTCCACCGCACCCTCGGCCAGCAGGCCGAGGCCGTGCTGCTGGAGTGGCCGGGCACGGGGCCGCAGGGCCGCACCGCCACCTACACCGGCCGCGACCTGGCCGGCCGCATCGGCGCCTACCAGCAGCTGCTCGGGCAGCGCGGCGTGGTGGCCGGCCAGCCGGTATTGCTACTGCTGCCGGTAGGCGTAGAGCTGATTTGCGGCTTGCTGGCGGTGATGAGCCTGGGCGCCGTGCCGGTGCTGCCGCCCGCCGGCGTATCGGCACGGGGGCTGCTGGCCCTGCGGCGGCGCGGCGGCATTCGGGCGGCGCTGGCCCCGGCTCGGCTGGCCCGGCGCTTTGGTTGGCTGACGCGTGGCTTGGGCCTGCGCCTGCTGGGTGCCCCGGCCGCCGAAGCCAATACGGTGCCGCTGGCCCCGCAGCCGGTAGCCGTCGAGTTGCCGGCGCTGGTGTCGCACAGCTCAGGCTCCACGGGCCGGCCCAAGGCCATTCGGCGCAGCCACCAGGTGCTCACGGCCCAGCACGAGGTGCTCAAGCAGGTGTTTCCGCCCTGGCCCGGGCAGCGCGATTTTCCGCTGTTTCCGAACGTGCTGCTCCACAACCTGGCCGTGGGCGCCGTCACGGTGCTGCCTGATGTGCCCTGGGCCCGCCTGAGCGGCTTCGACGCGGCCCGCGTGCTGGCGCAGCTGCGCGACACAGCCGTCGAAACACTGACTGGCAACGTGTTTTATTTCAGCCGCCTGCTGACGCACTTGCGTCAGCAGCCTACGGCGCTGCCGGCCGTGCGCGCCGTGGGTGTGGGCGGCTCGCCGGTGCCCGAATGGCTGCTGCAAGGCCTGCAGGAGCAGCTGCCGCAGGCGGCCGTGTACGGCATCTACGGCTCCTCCGAAGCCGAGCCCATTGCCGTACGCCGCTACGACACCGCCCGGCCGGCCGACCCGCGCCAGGGCTACTGCGTGGGGCCGGTGGTGGCCGGGCTGCAGTGCCGGCTGCAGGGCAACGGCGCCAGCGTTGAGCTGCCCGACGGCCGCCGCTTCGTGGTGGGCGAAATCACGGTGCAGGGCGCGCACGTGGCCGCCGAGCCCAATGCCTGGCTGCGCACCGGCGACTTCGGCTACTTCGACGACGCGCAGTGCCTGTGGCTGACTGGCCGGCAGGGCAACGAGACGCTGCACCGCGGGGTGCAGCACTACCAGATTGAGCACGTGCTGCAGCAGCTGCCCGGCGTGGTGCGCGCCGCCGCCCGCGCCACGGCCACCGGCTTTGCCGTCTACGTGCAGGGGCCGGCCGAGCTGGAAGCGGTGCGGGCCGCGCTGGCGGCGCAGTTTCCTTCCGGTCTTTGCAAGCAGCTGCACCGCCGTACCGCGCTGCCCGTCGACGGCCGCCACCACTCCAAAATCCTCTACGACCAACTGCGCTAAGCGCCCCTACGCCGTGATGCATTCCGAATTCTATAACGTCGCCCTCGACCGTCTGCGCTACTCGCTGGTGTGGGAAAGCCACCGCACCCTGGCCACCGCGCTGGACGTGCAGCCCGCCGACGAGCTGCTGGTCATCTGCTCGGCCGGCTGCAACGCCCTCAACGCCCTGCTGCTCGGCGCCCGGCGCGTCACGGCCATTGACCTGAATCCGGTGCAGCTGCACCTGCTGGAGCTGAAGCGTTACCTGATCCGGCACCACGACCACCGGGTGCTGCGCGCCCTGCTCGGCCTCGACGGGCCGGCCGCCGTGCTACCCACCTGGCAGCAGCTGGAGCCCGCGCTGCCCCCGGCGCTGCGGGCCTACTGGGCGCCCTTTTTCGAAAGCCACCCCGGCGGCATTTTGCCGGCCGGCAAGCTGGAAAGCTACCTGCTGGGCTTTCTGCCCACGCTCAGCCCGGCGCTGCAGCAGCGCGTGCGCCGCTTGGTCGAGTTCGACGACGTGGCCGCGCAGTACCGCTGGTTCCGCGAGCAGCTGCACGGCACCGCGTTCGAGGCGCAGTTCGTGGCGTATTTCGACGAAGCCAACCTCAGCCGCGGGCGCGACCCGAAACTATTCAAGTACGCCGAGGAATCGGGCGGGCGGGCATTTTACCAGCGCCTCGCCGGGCAGCTCAGCACCGAGCTGGTGCGCGACAATTTCTTTTTCCGCTTCTTTTTTTTCGGCCCCGAAGGCCTGCCCGAAGCGGTGTTGCCGCCCTGCTACCAGGCCCGCCACCACGCCCGGCTGCGCGCCAGCCTCCACCGCCTGCGCACCGTGCAGGGCGAGGCCAGCGCCTACCTGCTCAGCGACGCCGGCCGGAGCATCAGCAAGGCCAGCCTTTCCAACATCTTCGAATACGTGAGCCCCGCCGACTTTGCCCAGGTGCGCGCGGCCCTGCTGGCCCGCCCCGCGGCGGCCCCGCTGCGCGCCGTGTACTGGAACCTGCTGCAGGCCCAGGGCGACGCCGCCCAACCAACCGACCTGGCCACGACCCCGGCCCGCACCCAACTGCCCGGCAGCTGCTTTTACTTCCGCGACGTGCGCGTGCTCGACGCCGCGCCCGCACCTTCCCTGCCCCTTTCTTCCCCCTCCCAAGCGTATGCATAGCCCCGCCTATTACTGCGCGCGCCCCTTCGTGGAAGGCCTGATGCGCGCCCACGCCCCGCAGCGCCAGCTGCGCGTGCTCGACGTGCAGCCGCTGCCCGTCGACAGCTCCGCCAGCATCCTGGCCGTGCTCACGGCCGGGCAAACCAGCCGGCCGGTGGGTCACTTCGGCCTGCAGGTCACCTTCGAAATGGACGGGCAGCCGGCCCGTACCGAGCGGATGGTGCTCAAGCTCAAGCCGCCCGGCCACGAGGTATCGGCTATGCTGGCGGGACTGGCCCAAGCCTGTGGGGGCGAGCTGGCCCAGACGTACCCGGCTTTTGCCGCCCGCAGCGGCTTTCACCACACCCACCACCGCGAGCTGGCACTCTACGCCCACCACGCCGATGCCGCGCTGATGCCGCGCATCTGGGGCCTGCACCAGGACGACGAAACCGCCGAGGTCTACGCCATCCTGATGGAATATCTCGGTGAGCAAGTGGAGCTGCTGAACACGGTGATGCAGCCCGAAGCCTGGACCGATGCCCACCTGCGCGCGGCCCTGGATGAGCTGGCCGCCTGGCACGCCCGGCACCTGCTGCCCGCCGGCACCGACGCCGCGCCCGTAACCTGGCCCGACCTGCCTTCGGCGGCCTATATGCAACAGCTCACGCCGCTCTGGCAGGCCCTGCTCGCCAACGCCGCCCAGCACCACTCCGGCCTCTACGGCCCGGCGCGCGCCGAGCTGCTGCGCGAGGCCATTGCCCGCATCCCCGAGTACTGGGCCGAGCTGGCCGCCGCCCCGCGCACCCTGATTCACAACGACCTGAACCCGCGCAACACCTGCTTCCGCCGCGCCGCCGATGGCCGCCTGCAGCTCTGCGCCTACGACTGGGAGCTGGCCACCTACCACGTGCCGCAGTACGACGTGGTGGAGCTGCTCAGCTTCGTGCTCGACGCCGACCGCTACCACCTGCGCCCGCACTACCTGGAGTACTACCGCCAGCAGCTGCACGCCCGCACCGGCCGCTTCGCCGATGCCGAAGCCTTCCGCCGCGTAACCGGCCTGGCCGCCCTCGATTTCGGCCTGCACCGCCTGGGCATGTACCTAATGGCGCACGCCGTGGGCCCCTACCCCTACCTGCCGCGCGTGGTCGACAGCTACTTCGACACGCTGGCCCAGCTGCAGCCCCTGCGCCCGGAGCCGGCCTACGCCTGATTCTCGGCTTCCATTATGGCCCTGCGCCCCGTTCGCCTCGCTGGCGGGCGGGGCGCGCTGGTTTTGCGGGAATGGAGTCGCCAGCAAAGGGCGGCCTGCTGAGCCCGGCGAAGCCCCCTCTACTGCTCCGATTTAATCATTCCTGGACCGACCCCCATCGATTGCCCAGGGTTTCAACCCTGGGCTAGTGAGCAGTGCGACCAAGCAGCAGAACTGCTCTGCTTCGACAGGCTCAGCATTTCTTCAGAAGTTTTTTCAGCCACCTATACCGCCTGATGCGGTCCTGCTGCTTGCGCAGCCGCCAGCCGTGTGGCCTCGGCCCGCAGGTTCTCCACCACCACCGACCGCTCGTCCCGCCGGCAGGTCAGGTACACGGTCGAGTGGTGGGGCAGCGGCAGGTAGCGCAGCCCGGGCGTCGGGCTGTCGGCGTAGGACATGGGCAGCACGGCCACACCCAGGCCGGCCGCCACCAGGCTGAGGATGGTGGCGCCAAAATCGGAGGTGATGGTGCGGCGGGGCTGGTAGCCGTAGCCCTCAAACATCCGGCGCAGGGCCTGGGCATAGGCCCCCTCGTCGCTGAGCGAAGGCAGGATAAACCGCTCGTCGCGCAGCGCGGCCAGGGAGGTGAACGTGTCGGCCCGCACCGGGTGCGCGGCGGGCACGGCCAGGGCCAGCGGCTCATCGAAGATGGGCACCGACACCAGCGCCGGGTTGCGGGCGGGCTCGCGCCAGAAGCCCACGTCGAGCTGGTAGGTGAGCAGCTGCGCCTGCGAGTCGGCGGCCCCGATTTCGCGCAGCTCCAGCTGCACCAGCGGGTAGCGGGCCGTGAAGCCGGCCAGCAGCCGCGGCAGCCAGGCATAGGCCACCGAGCCCACGTGGCCCAGCCGCAGGCTGCCCACTTCGCCGGCGCTGACCTGCCGGGCGTGGCGCTGCACGGCTTCCAGCTCGGCGAGCAGGCGCGCCCACTCGGTTTGCAGCAGCTCGCCGGCGGCCGTCAGGCGCACGGTGCGCTGCCGGCGCTCAAACAACGCAAAGCCCAGCTCCTGCTCCAGGCCCTGGATATGGCGGCTGAGCGAGGACTGCGTGAGGCCGAGCAGCTCGGCCGTCTGCCAGAAGTGCAGGCGCTCAGCCAGGCGCAGAAAGTAGCGAATGTGGTGCAGGTTCATCGATGCAATAACTGCATGAATAGCGGCAACATCAGCATTGCTGCGCATCAAAGCAAGTCCTAGTTTTGCCCCGGTCACCCACCATTTGTCTATCAGCTGCCCGGCATCCTGCAGGCCCCAGGCCCAGCCGCTGCGCAGATTCCCCCCCTTTTTCGCCCGCCATGCTGCACCTCCTCCGCACCGACTCCGACCACCCCGATTTCCGCGCCCTGGTGCGCTTGCTCGACCAGGACCTGCAGGTGCGCGACGGCGCCGAGCACTCGTTCTACGCCCAGTTCAACAAAGTCGACACCATCCGGCACGTAGTAGTGGCCTACCTCGACGACGCGCCCGTGGGCTGCGGCGCCTTCAAGCCCTACGACGAGGCCGCGGTGGAAATCAAGCGCATGTTTGTGCAGCCCGCACACCGCGGCCGTGGCGTGGCCCGGGCCGTGCTGGCCGAGCTGGAAGGCTGGGCGCGGGAGCTGGGCTACGCCGGCTGCGTGCTCGAAACCGGCAAAAAGCAGCCCGAAGCCATCCGCCTTTACCAGCAAAGCGGCTACCAGCTCGTGCCGAACTACGGCCAGTACATCGGCATCGACAACAGCGTGTGCATGCAGAAGGCCGTGTAGCCGCGGGCTGGTCGGCGCGCAGCGGCGTTCCGACTCCCAACGCCGGCGGTCCTGCGACTTGCAGAGGCAGGACCGCCGGCGCTTTACAGCTCCTGGCCAAACAGCGCGTAATGGGCGGTTTCGGCGGGCAGGCCGTCGGTGAAGTGCAGAGAAAAGTTGCCGGTGCGCATCAGGCAGAAGACGACGTCATCGTACCGCTCGCGGAAGTGCACCATGCCGTAGGCGCCCAGGTACGACATCAGCCCGCGCTGGCGGTAGTCGGGGTGCACGCCCACGGTTTTGGCCAGCAGCTGCCGGCGCTGCAGCCGCGCGAAGTCCCGCTCGAACACCGGCGGGCGGTTGTCGGGCAGGTGCAGCTCGGTGTAGTTGGGGTGGCAGAAGCTGAGCGCGGCCAGCGCGCCCGTGGCCTGGTCGCGGAAAAGCACCGAGGTATGCGGGCACAGCTTGGCGGCGTACTGCGGGTTGTAGAGCAGCCGAAACTGCGCCAGCGACACCGGCCGGTAGCCGGGGTTGGCGCCGAAAATAGCCTGCACCAGCTCGAAAATGGCCGTTTCGTGCTCCTGCCAGCTGTGCTCGTTGAGCGGAATAAAGTCGAAGGGAATCCGGGCCAGCTCGCGCAGCAGCATGTCTTTTTCGGTGAAGACGGCGGGCACGTCCTGGGGCCGGATGCGGCGGCTCTCGAAGGTCGTGACGGGTACCAGGCCCAGGCCGGCCAGCAGCGCGGGGTAGTACTCGGGGTTGATGGGTTCCCGGTCGAACTGCCCCCAGCTGGGCGCGGGCGGCAGCCGCAGGCGGTAGCGGTGAAACGTATTGAAATCCAACGGCCCGACGAGGCGCCGCCGGCCGCGCTGCCGGGCATCGGCGCGTAGCGCGTCGAAAGCGACTTGGTTGCGCGCGGGGTCGTTGGTGCTTTCCCAAAAGCCGAAAAAGGCCTCGTCCGAGTCGTGGGGAAAGATGCCGACCAGCCGGAGCGTAGCCTCGTCGGTGTAGATAATCAGCTCGTTGCGTTCGGCTTCCTGGGCGAATAGCTGTTCCGTCAGAATGCGGTTTTCGGTGGGGTGCCAGGGCTGATCGGCGTACACGCGGGCCGGTACCGCCCAGAAGGCGTCGGGCAGCTGACCGTGGTAAGGAAGGCGGTGCAAAGGAGTCATGCGGGGTGTTGGTACGGCTGGCGCCGGTTTAGCGAAACGACGTGAGCATAGCCGGGGTCCGAAATAAAGCAGGTTTCCCGCCTGCGTGGAACGTTGCGGCACCAGGTCGGCCCCGGATACCCACGGCAACTCACCTGGGGCCGCCAAACGCAGCCGGGAAGCCTGCTTTGCGGCTGGCGCCGGCTACGTCGCCTGCGGCTCCTGACCCGGCGCCAGCCCGGCCCGCTCAGCCAGCAGTTCGATTTCGCCGGTGGCGCCGTCCATGCGCGCCTGCTGGCCGCTTTGCAGGCGCCGCGTGAGGCCGGGCACGTTGATGATGGTGGGAATGCCCAGCTCGCGCAGCAGAATGACCGAGTGCGAGAGCGAAGAGCCTTTTTCGATGATGACGCCGCGGCACACCGGAAACAGGGCGGCCCAGCCCGGGTCGGTGCGCAGGGCGCACACGATTTTGCCGGCCACGGCCAGGTCGTCGTCGGGGCTGGTGACGACGATGATTTCGCCCGCGAGCTGGCCGGGGTAGCAGCCGGTGCCGCGCAGGGCGCCTTCATCTTCGGCGGTGGATGCGGCGGCCAGCGGCGGCGCGGGCACCGTCACGCGGCTGGGCGCGTGCTGATGGGCGTAGCGGGCAAACTCCTGCTGCCGCTCGGCCACCAGCGGCGGCAGCACCTGCCCGGCTTCGGCCGCCGTTTCGCCGGTCAGCCGGCGGGCGGCCGCTTCGATTTCGGCTTCCGTCAGGTAAAACACGTCGCGCGGGGCGGCCAGCTGCCCGGCCGCCACCAGCTGCGCGCCCAGGGCCAGGTACAGCCCGCGGTACATGCCAAACAGCCGGGTGCGCTCCAGCCGCAGCGACTCGCGGTGGGCAATGGCGCGCTGCAGCTGCCCCAGCCGCTGCCGCAGCTGGCGCCGCTGCCACGCCCCCCGGCCCCGCAGCAGCGCCTCGACTTCGGCCTCGGCCCCGCGCAGCACGGCGTTGTCAGCAGCCCCGAACTCGGCGGGTGCGGGCCCGACGAGGAAGTTGCGCAGGTACTGGTAGAAAATCTGGGGGCGGGTGCGCATGGTCTGGGTTTCGAGCTTCAGCTCCCCCACCGTCCGGTCGCCAAACTGCGCGATGAACGCGGCCACTTCGGCGGCAAAGGCGGGGAACTGCGCCTGTACCTGCGCGGGCAAGTCGTCGGGCTGCGCCACGACGAGCTGGCGCAGCGCATCCAGCGGGCGCACCTGGGCGGCCAGGGCCAGCAGGCGGCGGGTGGGCTGGGTGCTGGCCAGGTCCTGGTCGCCGGCGAGGTAGCGGCGCAGCAGCTCCTCGGGCTCCGGGGCGCCCAGCTGCCGCAGCTGGCGCAAGGCGCGGCCGTTGGTCATCATCACGTAGAAGTCGTTGACGATGGGCGTGGTCCACTGGCCCAGCAGCTCCTGGTCGAGGCGGGCTTTTTCGGCCAGCAGCTCGGCCGGGCTCAGCGCCGAGAGCGGCCGGGCGTAGAAGCGCTGGTAATGCCCGGCGAAGTGGGCGTGGAAGCGGCGCACCGATCCGTCGAGGCGGGCAAAGGCCAGCAGCAGGCGCGCGAGGTTCAGCAGCAGGCGCGGCGCCAGGCGCAGCTTATCGGCCAGGGTTTTCTCGCGGGTCTGCACGAAGTCGACGGGCTCTTCCAGGCCCATCATGCGCTCCATGTCGTCCTTGTTTTGCCGGAAGGCGGGCAGCAGCTGCAGGCCGCGGTACCAGTTGTTGATGTTGTAGTAGATGCGGCCCTGCACGAGGCCCAGCAGGTTGGTCACCACCGGCTCCTGGGCCGCAATCTGGGCGGCGGGCAGGCCCAGCGCGTGCATGGTCTGGCGGTACACGGTGGCGTAGGCGCGGCGGGCGAAGCTAAAGGTCAGCGGCGTGGTGACGCCGCAGTAGCTTTCCTGGATATTGCTGTTGTCGTACACGACGACCTCCGGAATGGGCTGGGTGACGGGCCGGGCCTGCACCACCCACACCGCCCCGGCCGCGTCGACCACGAATTCCACGTCCTGCGGGCCGCCGAAAGCCGCTTCCAGCCGCTGGCCGATATCGAATAGCTCGGTGAGCTGGGCCGCACGCAGGCAGGGCGCGGTTTGCCGCCCGGCCTCGACGGCCTGCGCGGCGAGGCCGCCCGCGGGCCGGGCCACCAGCTGCTCATCCTTCGGGGCAATGAGCTGTCGATGCAGCTGGCCGGTTTTCTTCTCGAAGTAAAACTCATCGGGCTGCAGCTGCCCGCCGACGAGCCCCTCACCAAAACCCCAGACGGCGTGGAGGGCCAGCTCCTGCGGGTACTCGGGGAAGGTCGTGAACATGACGCCGCTGGCCACGGGCGTAATCTGCCGCTGCACGATGACGGCCGGCCGGGCCGCGAGTTTCAGCCCCTTCTGCCGGCGGTAGGCCAGGGCCCGCTCGGAGTAAGCCGAGGCGGCGCAGCGGGCCACGGCGTCCAGCACCGTTGCTTCCGAGCTCAGGTTCAGAAACGAATCCATCAGCCCGGCGAAGGCCGCGTGCTGCCCGTCTTCGTCGGCCACGGAGGAGCGCACCACCACCGGCTGCGCGGGGAAATTCCAGCCGTACAGCACGTTGCGGAGCAGGGCCAGCAGCGTTTCGGGCAGCTCAAATGCCGTCAGTTGCTGCCGGCGGGCGGTTAGCTCCGCGTCGGTGGCGTCCGGGGCCGCCGGCAGCAGGTCGAATTCTTCGGCGGGGATGACCACGAAATCGGGCACGCGCAGGCCGGCCGCCTGCAGGCGCCGCAGCCCGGCCGCCTTGCCGCCGATGGTGTAATCCGGCCCCGCCGGTTTGTGGATGGCAAGAACCATGAGCTTAGCGCACCTGCGCAACGATTTCCACGATGATGGCCACGTAGCTGGTGAGCATAAACAGCGACACCAGCAGCTCGGCCACTTTCAGCGGCCGGGCCGCGGGGCGGCGCCAGCTCAGCCCGTAGGCCGCCGCAGTAGCCGCAAACAAAGCCGCCATCAGCCCGAACGGCCAGCTGCGGGCGTGCAGCAGCCGCAGCAGGTAGCCCTGCACCACCGTGCCGGCCAGCAGCACCAGCAGCACCGCCGCCATGGCGCCGGCGTAGCCCAGGGTGCGCGAGTAGGAGTCGACGCCGGGCCGCTCGGCGGGGGCGGGCTTGATTTTGCGGGCAATTTCAAAGGCCAGCCCGCCGAGCAGACTCAGCAGCCCGAGCAGCAGCAAGGGCAGCGTGAGCAGCGGCCGGGCGGCGTAGGCAGCCCACACCCAGCCGATGATCAGCGGCATGATGAGCAGGTGCGTGAGGGCGTAGAGCACCAGCCGGGCCCGCAGCCATTGCGGGGCAAAAAACTCGTAGCGCATCAGCAGGCTGTAGCCCACGGCCAGCAACCAGGCCAGCACCGTGCCCGGCCCAAGCCACAGCGACCAGGCCGCTTCGAGCAGCAGCCCGGCCCCGGCCAGCCGCCGCAGCTGCCCCAGCGTCACGCGGCCCGACTGCAGCACCCGCTCGGGAAAATTGACGGCATCGGCGGCGTAGTCCTTGATTTCGTCGAAGACGCGCAGGCGGAAGAAAAAGGAAATGACGGCCACTATGCCCAGCGCCTCGCGGGCGCCGAACCCGGCCAGCGCCGCGGCGGCCGGCTGGGTGGCCCGCGCCACGGCGTACACCGTCAGAAACAGGATGGCAAACAGGGCCATGTTGACCGGCGGAAACCGCTCCTGCAGGTAGGCCCACAACGCTCGACTTTTCATCCTGCCAAATTAGCTTCTGCGGACCACCGCACCGCCCAATGCCGCGCCGGATCCGACTTTATTGCACGGCGGATCGGGCCAATAAAGCCGCCGTAGTGCCGCCTGCGGGGCTGATTGGCGCATCGACCCGGGCAGCGGCCTGACTTTAGCAATTCGGCGCTGCTTGGTCTGGCAGCACCCAAAGCTGCCCCCGGCGCGCTACTTTACCGCATGATTGAAGGAGTATACCGCTTCCGGTACTGGCTGCTGGGCCTGTTAGTGGCTCTGGGCGCGGCGCTCTGGCCCGGCGTGCGCGCCGCCGTGCAGGTCGACAACAGCCTGGAAGCCTGGTTTCTGCAAAACGACCCGAGCCTGCGCGCCTACCGCGACTTCCAAGGGCGCTTCGGCAACGACGAAGTGGTCATCGTGGTGGTGCACGACGAGGCCCAGCCGCTGCTGACGCCCGCGTACTTCCGGCGGTTCCGGGCCCTGAGCCAGGCGCTGGAAGGGCTGCCGGGCGTGGCGGCCGTCATCGGGCCCGGCAACGCGCTGGTGCCCGGCCGCACCGGGCCGCAGCCGCTGCTGCCGCCCGCGGCCCGGCCCGCCCAGGTGCACCGCACGCTGGCCGCGCACCCCGTGCTGCAGGAGCAGCTGTTTTCGCCCGACCTGCGCACGGCCCGCTTCGTGGTGGTGCTGCGCCGGCTGCCCGGCTTCGACGAGCGGCGCGGCGCCATTCTGGAGGAGGTGACGCGCACGGTGTACCGGCACGTGCCCCGCGAGCGGGCGTATCTGGGCGGCGTGGGCATCATCTTCGCCGGGCTGAATGCCCTCTCGCAGCACGACTTCGGGCTGTTTCTGGGCCTGGGCTACGCGCTGATGTTCGGCGTCTTTCTGCTGCTGTACCGCAACGGCTGGCTGCTGGTGTACGTGCTCGGCATCGTGGGCGGGGCCACCTACCTGACGCTGGGCGTGTACGGGCTGCTGGGCCACCGGCTGAACCTGATGACGGTGCTGCTGCCGGTGGTGCTCATCCTGCTTGGCATCATGGACGCCATGCACGTCATCAACGAGCGAAACCTGCTGGCCGCGCCCGGCCTGCCGCCGCGCGCTTCGGCCCTGCAGGCGCTGCAGCGCACGTTTTCGCCCTGCCTGGCCACCATGCTCACCACCGTGGCCGGCTTTCTGGCTTTGGTCACCAGCCCGATGGCCATTCTGCGCAACTTCGGCTTGTTCGCGGCCCTCGGCATTGCCCTGTGCCTGGTGCTGACCTTCGTGCTCGGCGCCCTCATTCTGCCCCTCACCACGCCCGCGCCCCGGGCCACGCGCTCCACCAGCCGCGGCCTGGCCCGCTTCTACGCCTACCTGCTGGCCCGCCGCGGCCGGTTCACCGCCGTAGCGGCCGCGCTTACGCTGCTGGCGGTGGCGGGCATCTTCCTGATCAAAGCCGACACCTACACGCTCGGCTATTTCCCCCAGGACCACCCGGTGGTGCAGGACCACCGCCGCATGGAAGCCACCTGGGGCCCCTACCTGCCGCTGGAGCTGCTGGTGGAGCCCCGCCCCGGCCACCGGCTCCACGACGCGGCCGTGGTGCAGGCCGCGGCCGCCTTTGCCGATTCGGTGCGGCAGCTGCCGGGCGTGGGGCGGGTATTCGGCTTTCACTCGCTCTACCAGGCCGGGCTGGAAACGCAGTTTCCCGGCCGCGGCCGCCGGGCCCTGGGCAGCCAGAGCCTGCTCAACGCCGTGGACCGCCGGCTCGCGGCCGATTACCCGCAGCTGGCGGCCGAGTTTATTCACCGCGCCAGCGGCACCGGGCGCATCACCGTGGCGGGCCGGATGCTGTCGGCGCGGCAGCTCACGGCCAAAACCGACACGCTGCTGCGCCTGGCCGCCCGCACCTTCGGGCCGGTAGCGCGGGTGCGCCCGGCCGGCTACCAGCCCATGTACGCCCGCATCACCGAGTACGTGACGACCTCGCAGACCCAGAGCCTGCTGCTCTCCATCGTCACCGTGTTCGGGCTGGTGTGGCTGTACGTGCGCAGCCTGCGCCTGGCCCTGCTCACGGTGCTGCCGAACCTGTTTCCGGTACTAGTGCTGCTGGGCTTGATGGGCTGGTGCGGTATCCGGCTCGATACGGCCACGGCCAGCATTGCCGCCATCGTGCTCGGCCTCTGCGTCGACGACACGGTGCACTACATCCACCACTACCGCGAGGCCCGGCGCAGCATGACGCCCTCGGCGGCGCGGCTGGCCACCATCACCCACGTCGGGCCCACCATCGTGCTCACCAGCCTGATTCTGTTCGTGGGCTACGCCGTGATGGGCCTGGGCTCGTTGAAGACGGTGCAGCTGTTCGGGGTGCTCACGGCCGCCAGCATTGCCGCCGCGCTGTTCGGCGAAATCGTGATTTTCCCGCTGGTGCTGGCGCGCTTCGACCGGGAGCCGGCGCCGAAGGCAGCGCCCGCCCCTTGAAGGTTTACACGCTCCAATGGCGCCCGTAACTTGCCAGCAATGAACGTCCAAGAGTATTTCGCCGACCTCGAAGACGTCGTGACCGATGCGCTGCTGCTGACCGGCGGGCCGGAGCGACTTACCGAGGAAATCCGGCACAACTGCTGGCATATCGGGCTGCCGGCCGAGCTAGCTGCAGCGGTGCGGGTGGCCGATTTTGAGCATTGGCTGCGGCGCGTCAAGCAGAACCGCCAAGACCAGTTACGCCAGCAGTCAGCCGCCGACGCCCTGCGGTATTACCTGTGGGTAGATTACCAATCGGGCTACCTGTGCTTCAATTTCCTCAGCAACTGCCACGAGCAGCTACCGTTCAGCGCGCCGGTCGAGCCCGTAGAAAGCGAAGCCGTCATTCTGGCCGATTTCCTACGTTTCTGCGCATCGGATGATTACGACGCGCCGAATACAATGGAGCAGTGGCGGGTGCGGACGTATTCGGAAGTTCTTCGGCGCTGAGGCGGCCCCGGCGACTCGGGCTGCACAGCGGCCCCCTACAGCTCCTCGGGCAGCTGCACCCCATCCAGCCAGCACTGCAGCAGGGCGGGCTTCTGAAAAAGGTTGATGAAGAGCACGCGCTCCTCCCCCGCCAGTCGCCACACCTCGGCGTAAAAATCCTCCAGCGCCCACAGCTGCAGGCGGCAGCCGTGCTCGACGCGGTCGGCCAGGTGGTGGCCGGCGCAGCGGAGCACTTCGGCCTGCTGGCCCAGGGTAAGCTTGGTGAAGACGGCGAATTTCATGACAACACTGAGGGCAACTGCGCGGCCGGCCGGGGCAAGATACGGGAAGAATTGAATCGGCCGCAAGGCGGGCGGGCCCCGGGCGCGGGTTTAGCCGCAGGGGTAACCGTTGCCGGCTTACGGCGGGTTCCGCACTACCTTCGCGCTGTTCTGCCGCCCCACTTTCGCTGCGCCCGTATGCCCACGTTCCGCTTTCCGCACCCGCTGGTGCTCCTCGTTGGTTTCATCTTGCTGGCCGTGGGCCTGAGCTACGTGCTGCCCGCCGGCCGCTTCGAGCGGCGCCAGGATGAGGCCACCAAGCGCGAGGTCGTGGTGCCCGGCTCCTACCACCGCGTGGCCGCCACGCCCGTTTCGCCGCTGGATGCGCTGACGGCCATTCCCAAGGGCCTGCAGGACGCGGCCGACGTTATTTTCCTGGTGTTTCTGGCCGGCGGGGCCTTCACCGTGGTCGACCAGACCGGGGCCCTGCGCCGCGGCGTCGACTGGCTGCTGGACAAGCTGCGGGGCCGCGAGGCCTTGGTCATTCCGGTGGTGGCGCTGCTTTTCGCCACCATGGGCGCGCTGGAAAACATGCAGGAGGAAATCGTGCCCTTGGTGCCAGTGCTGCTGGTGCTTATGCGCCGCATGCGCTACCCGGTGCTGACGGCCGCCGCCGTGAGCATCGGCTCGGCCGCCGTGGGCGCGGCTTTCAGCCCGATGAACCCCTTTCAGGTGGGCATTGCGCAGAAGCTGGCCGGCCTGCCCCTGCTCTCGGGTCTGGGCTTCCGGCTGGTGTTTCTGGCCCTGGCCCTGCTGATCTGGATCGGGGGCACCATGCGCTACGCCCGGCGCCACCGCGAAACCGCCCCGCTGGCCGTGGACGACGCGCAGATAGAAGCCGAGCATTCGGCCCACGAAGGCGGGCACCGGCACGGGCTGGTGCTGTTGCTGCTGCTCGTCACCTTCGTCTTTTTCGCCTACGGGGTGCTGGAGCTGGGCTGGGACTTCGGGCAGATGTCGGCCCTGTTCTTTGCCCTGGGCGTGTCGGCCGGGCTGGTGGGCGGCCTGGGCCTGACGGGCACCGCCGAGGGCTTCATTGCCGGCTTCAAGGACATTGCTTTTTCGGGGATGCTCATCGGCTTTGCCCGGGCTATTTTCGTGGTGCTGGAGCAGGGCCAGATTGTCGATACCATCGTCAACGGCCTCTCGGCACCGCTGGCCCACCTGCCGGTGGCGGCTTCGGCCCTGGGCATGCTGGGCCTGCACACGGCCCTGCACCTGCCGGTGCCCTCGGTGAGCGGGCAGGCCGTGCTGACCATGCCCATCCTCACGCCGCTGTCGGATCTGCTGGGCCTCTCGCGCCAGGTCACGGTGCTGGCGTATCAGTACGGCGCGGGCCTTTGCGAAATCATCACGCCCACCAACGGCGCGCTCATGGCCATCGTGGCC
Source organism: Hymenobacter edaphi (assembly GCF_003258365.1). Lineage (GTDB taxonomy): Bacteria > Bacteroidota > Bacteroidia > Cytophagales > Hymenobacteraceae > Solirubrum > Solirubrum edaphi. The sequence continues at coordinate 58,164 of NZ_QHKM01000011.1, forward strand.
GCCTGCGGAGTGCGCTTCGACCAGTGGTGGAAGTTCGTGTTTCCGCTGTACCTGCTGCTGCTCGGGCTGGCCGTGGTGGCCATCATCATCGGCATTGCCGTGGGGGTGTAAGCGGCTCCCGAATCTTACCAATTAGCACGAGCATCACGCGGCAGCATATGCCGGGGCGGGGGCCGCTACCGTGGCACCCGAGCGCACGGCCAGTCCGAGCAGGGCCCAGAGCACGCCGCTGTAGCCGCCGAATACAATACCCGCCGCCAGCTCGCCCACCAGCACTTGCGTCAGCAGGGCCAGGGGCAGCGTGAGGCCGCACAGCGCGGGCACGAAGTGGCGCCAGTCGGCCCAGACGCCCGCCCGCCACACCAAGGCGCCAGTGATGAGCATCATCACCATGCTGCCCGGCCAGGCCATGTCGCACACGAAGTAGTACCAGGTGTCGAGGCGGCCGGTGGTGGCATCGAAGAGCTGCTGGCAGGCCGCCAGCCCCAGCAGGATTATCTGCAGCGCCGACAAGCCGCGCGCCACCACTCCCGGACCCAACACCCGCAGCCGGCGCATACCCACGGCGCTGCACAGCCAGCCGAGCAGAAATAGCCCGCCGGCCACGTCGCCGATTACGTGGTGCTGCGGCCAGTGGTACATGGTGAGCATCAAGGCCATCAGGGGGCTGAGCAGGATGGCGGCCAGGCCGAGCGGGCGGTGGTTCATGGCAAATACAAGTTTCTGATTTGCCCAAACTTACCGTTAGCCCCGGGTGTCGTCAATCGCATGATTGGGACCCGAAGGACCACCGGCCCCGGCCGCCCGACCTGATTTGGGCATTCCGGCTACCTAGTCAGGCTCGCTGTTACCAAAGATGTGATGCGGGCACGCTGCTGTGCGCAGTTTGCCGTTGCGCCTCTGCCTTAATACACGGCGCCGCTCCAGCAGAACTCGTTGTTGGGCAGGGCGTACCAGTTGGCGTTTTCGTTTACGCTTTCGCCCTGCACCCGCCCCACGTAGGCCAGCTCGTGGCCGGCGGGCACCAGGCGGGCGGGGGCGCGGCGGTACGGCTCACCCTGCCGGATGTTGACGCGCGAACGGGTGCGCACCACGCCGGTAGCCGCTTCGCTCGCCCAATCGGCGGGACTGGGCTGGCCGGTGCAGCGGGCGTACACGGCGGGCACGTCGCGCAGCAGCTGCTCGTAGCTGCGGTTGCTCTGCGCCAGCCCCGATTTGGGGTCGGTTTTGCGGTGCGGATCGAGGATGCAGTGGCCAACGATGGCGCGGGCCGGGTCCAGGTTGAACTTCCAGCAGATATAGGCCAGCACCCACACGTAGCGGCGGTAGGCCTCGTCGGCGTTGATGTTGGGCCCGAAGCAATACTCGACCCCGATGGCCGCGTCGTTGGCATTGGCGCCGTAGCGGCGGTTGTCCTCGGTGGCGCTGTAGAGCACGTGCCAGGCTCTTTCGGGCGGGGCGGTGAGGGCCGGCACGCACTCCAGAATCTGCCGGTCGTCGACGAACAAATGGGCCGAGGCGCTGAGCTGGTTGCGCGACTGTTCGTAGTAATGCACGTTGCCGGCGGCCGTGGAACCGCGGTTGCCCGTGTCGTGGGCCACCACGAAGCGGATGGGTGCGGCCGGCAGGCCGGAGCGGCGCTTGGTGTGCGGCGTCAGCCAGCTTTGGGTGATGGGGTATTCGAGGTCGGGAAACTGGCGCATAACTCAGTCAGGTTGCGGATTTAGCGGCCGGCTCAGCGGTAGCCGCCGCTCTCCGGTCGAAATCAGCCCGGAATCTGCTCGGCGCCCAGCGGCGGCACGTCGTCCCCGGGCTGGACGGAATCGGGCCCCATGTCGTCCTCCGCGCGGTGCAGCACGGCCCCCGTCGTGGGGTCCGCCACCGACTCGCCCGTGGCGCCGGCGGTAACGACCGGCGTCGCCACGGGCACGACTGGCGTGGTCGTCGTTACGGTTACACCGGGCGTAGCAGGGCTGGGCACTGCCTGCCCGTAGCCGCTCGCCGACGCCGAGGCATCAGGCGTGGGGGGCACCGGGGCCGTATAGGTAGTCACCACCGGCCCGGGCGGCGCGGGCAGCGCCGGCGAAGTAGCAACGGTGGTCGTGCTCAGCAACGCGCCGCTGGCACCGGCAGCCGGCAGGCCCGCGGCAGCACCGGCACCGGCGGGGCCGTCGGGGCCGCGGTTTTCCTGCCATTTCAGCCCCAGATAGGTGGCGCTGCTGATGGCCAGCAGCAGGGTTTCGTTGTTGTTCCACTCGGGCAGGGCCACCGTTTTGTACACCGTGCGCACGAAAAAGTAACCCAGCAGCACCGTTATGACCACTTTCTGCAGGCGGTGAATGCTCACGCCGTTGCTGTCGGAGAGGATGTCGGTCATCCAGCCGTGGCTGACTTCGGGGCCCTCGGGCAGGGCCTTGCCCACGTCGCCGCTCATCCCGATCAGCCCGCTCAGCCCCGCTGTACCCGCACTGATGCCCAGCAGCGAGAGCGTGGTCATGCTGATGTTGGTCATTTCGCCCGTTACGCAGTAAATGACCAGGTAGCAGCTCATGATGATGAACGTCCACCAGGCCAGCTGGGTCTTGGCCAGGCTGAAGGGCCGCTGCGTGGAGTCCGGCCCCACGCCGGCGCTGGCCAGCTCGCCCTCCCGGCCGGTGCGCAGCAGGGCCGAGCGGTGGGCCAGCGTGATGATGCCCAGGGCGAGGAAAAACACGCCCACGCCCGCAATCCACAGCGCGCTGGGCTGCACCAGCTGAAAATGCACGTTGCGCTCGGGCCCCGGAAACAGCTCCGTAAACACCTGATCATCGTAGCCCAGGCCGATTTTGCCGGGGTGCGTAAACTTCCACGGCGAGCCGTACACGATGTCCCAGTACTGCAGGTTGGCGGGCGTGCGGTCGAGCTTGAAGAGCACCTTGTCGTAGGCCGCGTTCAGGTCGCTGAGCACGGTATCCTCGCGCACGGCCCGCCCCACCAGGTCGGGAGCGGCCACGGTGCTCAGCGTGTCGTCGTCGGTGAGGTACGCGGCGGCGCGGTGCCGCGAGCCGGCCACCTTGCTGTCGGTGCCGGCCAGGTACACGGCCAGCGGCGGCATGTTGCGCAGCGGCGTGTCGTCGATGTAGAGCACCATCTGCCGGGCCTTGGCGTGGGCGCGTTCCGGGCTCATGCCCATCTTTTCCAGGGCGGCTTCCTCGTCGTGCAGCCAGCGCCCCAGGCCCTCCACTTCCAGCGTGATGGTGCTGCCCAGCTTAAACAGCGAATCCTGCCCGGCGTCGGCCGTAGCGTGGATGTTCTTGATGACGGGCCGGAACAGCGGTGGCTGTTGCGCCCGCGCCGCCGGCAGCAGCCCGCCAACGAGGAGCCACGTCAACAGCAGCGCCCGGGTGAGGCGCAGCGGGTGCGCAAGGGTCCGCGGGGAGAAATTCAGCATGAACAACGAACGGGTAAGGCCAATGAGTAACGGCTTTGGATGCATTCCAATCTGAATAAAAGCAGCTGAAAAGCCGTAATTATTCCACAATCAAAAATCAATTGATCCACCGGCTAAACTACCAGGTATAATTACCTGAATACACACCAAAAAACCCGTATTTCTACGCCAGAACAGCATCTGATTCGCTAAGTAAATGGGCAAAAAAGCGCTGACGGCCCCGGCTGGCTCAGCCGGCCTCTGGCAGTTGCAGCGACTGTACCCAGGGAGGCTGTAGCGCCGGCTTGACTACGCCGGCTGGGTGGTGGGCGCCAGGTTGGCCAGGGCCTGCTCCCGCTCGGTGTCGCGCACGATAATGCTGAGCGTGGAGGCCACGTAGCGGTTTTCCTGCTGGTGCGGGGTTTTGCCGAGGGTGTCGAAGTCACCGTTGATGTCGGTGAAGCTGACCACCTGCGTGAACAGCGTCTTGTCCTCCACGTCGGTCAGGGCCGAGCCGATAACGTTGCCCAACTGCAGAATCAGGCCCACCGTCTGCGTCGGGGCCTTCACGATGGCGGCCGTCACCTGCTGCAGCAGGCTTTTGTAGGTATCGTTGTTTTGGGCGGCGGCCAGCACCTGCCCGGTGTCGCGCAGGTCCTTTTTGCTTTTGAGCACCGACACGAGCACGTGCACCTGGCAGGGCGGCTTCTGGTCGGGCTGCTCCTGCTTCCAGTAGTACAAGGTGCGGTCGACGGGCAGGTCCTCGTTGTCGTCGACGCGCGGGAAACTGTTGAGCGTGAGCGTGCGCGGCTCCTGCATCTGGTCGTCGATGACCACCACCAGCAGGTAGAGGTTGGCGTAGCCGGGGAAGGGCGGAATGCGCGGGGTGTGGTTGTCCTTGATGTGCAGCTGCGCCAGGCGCACCTCGATGCCGCTGACGTTGCCCGAATCGGGAATGGCGCCGCGCACCGCATCGAGCCGGCCGGGCTGGGCCGCGGGCAGCGAAACCGTGGAAACAATGGCGTCGTCTTGTAAGCTCAGAGCCATAATCGGGAAAAAAGAAGGTGAAAAGCGCCGCCATCCACGGCTCGTAGCCGGCCCGTAAATCAGGCCTGCTCCCCGCCACAACGCCCAATTGACAAGGCAAACATTTATTTCCGGCAGCAAACCGGCATTAATTCATTTGCCGGGCTTGCCGCTGCATAATTAAAAAATTCCTCGTCAAGCCCAATCGTTAATTATGTTTTTTACTAATATCGACCTTTCGGGGTCGCCACCGCGCCCACGTATTTTATCTGCTGCCCGTTCTTTTTTCGCTATGGCTGCTTTTGCGCACTACTACCCCACCCTGCTCGCCAACGAAGGCGGCTACTGCCACGATCCGCTCGACCCGGGCGGCGAAACCTACCGCGGCATTGCTCGCGCCGCCAACCCGCACTGGTCCGGCTGGCCCACCGTCGACGCCATCAAGGCCCACCTGGGTTTGCCCCACCCGGTGCCGCAGGCCGACTGGCACCAGCTGAACCTGGCCCTGGCCGCCGATGCGCCCCTGGCCGCCGCCATCGAAGCATTTTACAAAGCCGCCTACTGGAACCCGCTGCACCTCGACGCGGTGAACTCGCAGCCCATTGCCGATCAGCTGGCCGACCACGGCGTGAATGCCGGCACCGGGCGCGCCGCCAAGATGTGGCAGTACCTGCTCATCACCGAGTTTGGCGCCCACCTCGTCCTCGACGGCCAGATCGGCCCGCAGAGCGTGGCGGCCCTCAACGCCGTCGACGCCGCCCACTTCTACCAGCGGCTGATTGCCATGCGCCAGGCGTTCTACAAGTACCGCGCGGGCAGCTTCACCCCGGCCGAAGCCACGGCCCTGGCGGCCTGGCATCAGTTCTTCGCCCAGCAGCTGAACCTGCACACCGACGTGCGCATGGAGAAGTACCTGGCCAGCTGGCTGGGCCGCACCCACGAAGCCTTCACGCCCACCCCGGCCACCGTCACGACGGCCACGGCGTAGAGCTCTGCTTTATAAAAGTCAAGAACGTCCTGCTGAGCCCCGCGAAGCATCTCTACCGAACAACGGCTCGGTAGAGATGCTTCGCGGGGCTCAGCAGGACGTTCCTGTTTAAGCGGGGCTCACCAGCAGATCTAGCGCGCCGGGCGCAGCTCGTCGGCTTCGAATACGCGGGGCACTTTCTTCTTGCGCACCACAATCTGGTAGCGGGGGCGGTCCTGCCGCTCATCCCACATGATATCCGACACGACGCCGCGCAGGCGGGGCTGGCCGGGTTCCAGATCCACGGCCTCCACCGCGTCGCCGAAGCCGAAGGGCGGGCGCCCCACGGGGCGGAACAGGTCGGGGCGCACGAGGTAGTTTCGCTCGTCGTAGCGCAGGGTTATCCAGTCTTCGTCCTCGCTGATTTTCTCGAAGAGCTTGTCCAGCGGCTCCACCCACTCGAAGGAGCGGCGGTTGGCCGGGTGTAAGTAAGAGTAACCGTAGGCGGGCGACCAGCCATACAGGCCGTATTCGAGCATCGGACGGGGCACAGAAACGCGGAATTGGCGGTGAGACGTAGAATAGTAAAACACCGCAACAAAGCCGCGGGTTCGGCGGGCGGCAAAAGTATCACCGATAAGCCAAGTGGTACCCGAGGACCCGCGCCGCGCCGCTAGTGCGGCAGGCGCGGGCGCAGCCACCCGTAGGCCCAGGTGCCCAGCATGGCGCTGACGATGGCTACGCCAATAACGCCCACGCCACTGCCCCACAGGGCTAGCAGCGGCCCGGGACAGGCGCCCGTCAGGGCCCAGCCCAGGCCGAAGAGCGTGCCGCCGACGATGTAGCGAATGCCGCGGCCCATGGTTTTGGGCGGCAGCTGAATTGGCTCCCCGCCGAGGGTGCGGGCGTGGCTGCGCTTGAGCAGCTGCGTGGTGAGAATGGCCACGGGCAGGGCCGTCAGGAAGATGCCGAACATGTGAAAGCCCTGAAAGCGAAACATTTCCTGAATCCGAAACCAGGAAATCAACTCGCCCTTGGTGATGACCACCCCGAAGGCCACGCCCACCGCGAAATACAGCAGTAAGCCGCGCCAGCTTCCGGCCGAAGCTTCCCGCGCGGCCGGTACCACCGGCGGCGCGTCCGAAATCAGCGGCGCGCTCATGCCAGAATCAGTGGTAAGAGCACCCAGGTGCCGATGATGCCGCCCACGAAAAAGGCGGCCATGGCCAGCATGGAGGGCTTTTGCAGGTCGGCGACGCCCGTCAGCGCGTGGCCCGAGGTGCAGCCACCCGCGTAAGCCGTGCCGAAGCCCACCAGAAAGCCCCCGCCCACCACCAGGGCCAGGCCGCGTCCGCTCAGCAGCGCGGGCCAGTTGAACAGCTCGGCCGGCACCAGGCCGCGAAAGTCGTGGAGGCCGAGGCGCTGCAGATCGGCCACGGTGGCGGCTATGGCTACGGGCTGCGGGTTGCGCAGCACGGTGCCGGCCAGCAGTCCGCCCCCGATGATGCCCAGCGCCAGGGCCAGGTTCCAGCCGCCTTCCCGGCGCCAGTCGTAGCGGAAGTAGTCGAGGCCGCGGGTGGGCAGCACGGCGGCGCAGGCGTGACGCAGGTTGCTGGATATGCCGAAGAGCTTGTTGCCGAGCAGCAGCAGCAGAGGCACCATCAGGCCTACGAGCGGGCCAGCCACGTACCAGGGCCAGGGGCGCGCGAGAAATTCCATCATGCCTTAAAGTAAGGCTTTCGGGCCGATTCGGGACCAACCAGCCGGACGAACGTTACCTCAGTCGGGCCTACGCCGGTTCTTCGTTTTCGTCGTGCACAGGGCCACCGGCGGCGTGCTGCAGCAGCTGCTCGCGCAGGGCCGGGCCTTCGTGCAAATGGGCGAAGGACAGGCGCTCCTCGCGGCCGCTGCGGTAGCGGATGAGCAGGTCCGCCGGGCCCACGGCCACCAGCGTGTCGATGTCGGCCCAGCGCCAGTGACGCAAGGGCACCAGCGGATTGGGGCGCAGACTGAAGCCCTCGGCGTGCAGGTGCAGGTGGCGGCGGGCATCGAGGTGGCGCAGGCCGAAGGCCAAGCCCACGTATACCAGCGCCCCCCCCCAATACAGCCAGGGCAGCACGTGGAAGCGGGCCGGAGCGCCGGCGGCTTCGGCCTCGTGGTGGCGGTGCCAGATGTGGTAGCCTTCGAGGGCCAGAATGCCCGCGCCGGCAATTTCCAGCCACTCCACCGCGGCGCGGTGGTGCGGGTGGTGGTGCAGGTGGCGCAGCTCCCGCACCAGCAGCACCACGTAGGCCGCGCCCACCCCGATTTCGGCGGCCGTCACCCAGCTCGGCGCCTCGCCCTGCAGCAGGGGCAGCAGGCTACTGAGGAGCACCAGCGCGGGCACCAGGTGCGAAAGGGCCTTGGCGCGCTGCCGCCGGGCGTGGTGGCGGTGGTACACGACAATGCGGCTGGGGTCGGAGGCGGAGGAATTCACGGCGCCCAAGCACGGCAAAATCCGGGCAGGGCGCAACTCCGCGCGGCACCCGGCGGCCAACGCCTCAGCTGTGCAGCCGGTAAAAGCGGAAAAACGGGTGCTCGATGGCCAGGATTTCGGTGCGGGCGAAACCGGCGCCGCGGGCGTAGCGGGCCAGGGTGCCGGGGCGCATCACGGTACCGGTTTCGGCAGAAGGCTCCTCGGCCTTGCCCACCGGCAGGCAGTGCAGAATGCTGAAGCCGTACATCAGCCGCTCAATGGGGTCGGCGCTGACGGAAAACTGCTCGGCCACCCGCTCGTCCATCACCAGCACGGCGCCGCCGGGGCCGGCCAGGCGGCGCATGGCGCGCAGCACCGCCACCGGCTGAGCCATGTCGTGCAGGCACTCGAAGGCCGTGACCAGGTCGTAGTGCCCGGCGGTGAGCGGGGCCTCGGCGGCGTCCTGCACCCGGATGCGCACCCGCCCGGCGAGGCCCGCGGCGGCCACGTTGGCCTGGGCCAGCGCCACCGATTCCTCGTCCAGGTCGAAGCCGTCGACCACCACGTGCGGGTAGCTCTGCGCCAGCCCGATGGCCGACCAGCCGGCGCCACAGCCGATGTCGGCCACGCGGGCGGGCGGCGCGGCCTGCCGCAGGCGGGCGTCGATATCGGGCAGGCCGGGCAGCCACTCCTGGCCGAGCTGCTGCAGAAACATGGTACGGTTCTGACCGGCCTGGCCCTCGCGCATGTCGGGGCCGTAGGCGCCGAAGGAAAGGCCGCCGCCGCTGCGGTAGGAGGCCACCACAGCCGGCAGCGGGTGCACGATGCCGGCCATCAGTTGGGCCAGCGGAGCGAGGTACTGCAGGCTGTTTTCGTCGGCCAGCACTTCGGCCGGGCCGGGCGGCAGGGCAAAGCGCCGCTCCTCGGCCGGGGCCCGCTCGTCGTCGACGGTGAGAATGGCTGATACCGCCTGCTGCTCCAGCCACTCCCGGGCGTAACGGGCATCGGTGCCGCTGCGGCGGGCCAGCTGGGCGGCGGTGAGCGGGCCGCTGCGGGCCAGCACCTGGTAGTAGCCCAGGCGCACGCCCAGATACACGCCGAACACGTCGAGCGTGCCCAGCAACGACTGCACGAACCGGTCGGCAAAGGCTTCGGCGCTGACCTCGGCGGCCGCGGCGCTTGTGGTGGTTTCCATAACGCTCCGGGGTTGGGTTGACGACACCGCCGGCGGACAGCTTCCGCCGGGCTTATCGTCAAGGTAATCAATATCAACCACTAGCGCCCTGGGCCGCTTCCCGGGCTGTAACCGCGGCCGGCACAACCTAAACTCGACAAAAGCAGTTACTGCCTACTGATTTTGCCGCACACCTTGCTTTCTTACATGCCTAGCACCTCAACCCCGAAACAACCGCGCCGCACTACTCAGCCGGCCGCTCCCGTGGCTGCCCTGCCCACTGGCATGGGTGCCATTCTGCACGATAAAGGCGTGGCCTTCCGCGTGTGGGCCCCGCACGCCCGGGCCGTCGCCGTGGTCGGGCCCTTCAACGACTGGAACCCCGAAGCCCACCCGCTGCAGCACGAAGCCGACGGCTACTGGGCCGCCGACATCCCCGGCCTGCAAGCCGGCACCGAGTACAAATTCTGGCTCAAGGGCGAAAACGGCCAGGAGCTGACCCGCCACGACCCCTACGCCCGCGAAGTCACCCACTCGGCCGGCAACTCGGTGGTGCACGACCCCAACTTCGACTGGGGCGACGACCATTTCGAGATGCCCGCCTGGAACGAGCTGGTGATTTACGAGCTGCACGTGGGCACCTTCTACGCCCCCGACCCCGCCCGACCCGGCAGCTTCCGCGACGCCATTGAGAAGCTGGGCTACCTGAAGGACCTTGGCATCAACGCCGTGGAAATCATGCCGGCCACGGAGTTTCCGGGCAGCCTGTCGTGGGGCTACAACCCGGCCCACCCCTACGCCATCGAAACCGACTACGGCGGACCGCTGGCCTTTAAGGAGTTTATCCGGGCCGCCCACCAGCACGGCATTGCGGTGATTCTGGACGTGGTGTATAACCACTTCGGCCCCGGCGACCTGGACCTGTGGCAGTTCGACGGCTGGAGCGAGAATGACGGCGGCGGCATCTACTTCTACAACGACTGGCGCGCCGAAACGCCCTGGGGCCACAACCGCCCCGACTACGGCCGCCCCGAAGTGCGCCAGTACATCCGCGACAACGCCCTGCTCTGGCTGGAAGAATACCGCGTGGATGGCCTCCGGGCCGACGCCATTGCCCACATCCGCAACGTGGACGGCACCAACGACCCCGCCCGCGACCTGCCCGACGGCTGGAGCCTGATGAAGTGGGTGAACGAGGAAGTGCACGCCCGCATGCCCTGGAAAATCACCATCGCGGAGGACTTGCTCGGCAACGAGTACATCACCAAAACGCCCGGCGAAGGCGGCCAGGGCTTTTCCACGCAGTGGGATTCGGCCTTCGTGTACCCGGTGCGCGAGGCGCTGGTGACGCCCAACGACCAGGACCGCAGCATGCCCGCCGTGGCCGCGGCGCTGACGAAAGTGTACAACGGCGAGGCGTTTCAGCGCGTCATCTACACCGAGTCGCACGACGAGGTGGCCAACGGCAAGGCCCGCGTGACCGAGGAAATCATGCCCGGCGACGCGGCTTCGTGGTTTCCGAAGAAACGCTCCACCCTGGGCGCGGCGCTGGTTTTCACCGCCCCCGGCATCCCGATGATTTTCCAGGGCCAGCCCATGCTCGCCGACGGCTCGTTTTCGGACGACCAGCCGCTGGACTGGGCCCGCGAGGAGCAGTTTGCGGGGCTGGTGCACCTGTACCGCGACCTGATTGCGCTGCGCCGCAACTACCACGGCACCACCCGCGGCCTGCTGGGCCAGCACATCGAGGTGTTTCACGTCAACGACGACGAGAAGGTGCTGGCCTTCCGCCGCTGGGACGCCGGCGGCCCCGCCGACGACACCATCGTGCTCTGCAACTTCGCCGACCGCGGCCACGACGCCTACACCATCGGCCTGCCGGCGGGCGGGCAGTGGCAGGTGCGCTTCAACTCCGACTGGGCCGGCTACGACCAGGAATTCGGCAACTTCGAGAGCGTGGGTGCCGAGGCCGAGGCGGGCGACTACGACGGGCAGCCGTTTGCCGGCACCTTCGGGCTGGCGCCGTACTCGGTGCTGATTATTTCGCAGGACGCGGAGTAGCTTCGGCAGCAAATCGGAGCGGCGGGCGGCGGTGGTTTTGAAAAAAACTGCGCCGCCCGCCTTTTTGCTGATGTTTTGCCCTTGAAACCACCGGGCAGCTTCTATCTTGCCGCAAGTCCTCCAACGCGCCCTTACCGAATGCAATTTCCCGCCTCCGCCCCCGAAACCGTTGTGCCCAGCGCCCTGCTCCTGGAAGTTGCCTGGGAAGTCTGCAACCAGGTCGGCGGCATCTACACCGTTATTCGCTCCAAAGTCCCGGCCACCGTCGACGTGTGGAACGACCGGTACTGCCTGCTCGGGCCCTACTTTCCGCAGCAGGCCCAGGCCGAGTTCGAGCCGCTGTCGGACACCCAGCTGGCCGCCGCCTACCACGACCCGGTGGCCCGCGCCGTGCGCCGCCTGCGCCAGCAGGGCGTGGAGGTGCACTACGGCCACTGGCTGGTGACGGGCAAGCCGCGGGTGGTGCTGATTTCGCCCTTCCAGGCCTACCACCAGCTCGGGCAACTCAAGTCCGACCTGTGGCACCACCACCACATTCCCTCGCAGGAGCACGACGATTTGCTGCACCAGGTCACGGCCTTCGGGCACCTGGCCACGCGCTTTGTGCAGACGCTGGAGGCCGAAGCCGAAGCCGCCGAGTACCGCATCATTGCCCACTTCCACGAGTGGATGGTGGGCTCGGCCATTCCGGCCCTGCGTCGCGAGCAAACCAAGGCCAAGCTGGTGTTTACCACCCACGCCACCCTGCTCGGCCGCTATTTGGCCATGAACGACCCGAACTTCTACGACCACCTGCTGTACGTGGACTGGGAGCGGGAAGCCAAGCACTTCAACATCGAGACGGCCGTGCGCATGGAGCGCGCCGCGGCGCACGGCGCCCACGTGTTCACCACGGTATCGGAGCTGACGGTGCGGGAGTGCATTTACCTGCTCGACCGGATTCCGGACGCGGTGCTGCCCAACGGGCTGAACATCGAGCGGTTTGTGGCCCTGCACGAGTTTCAGAACCTGCACCAGCAGTACAAGTCGAAGATTCACGAATTCGTGATGGCGCACTTCTTCCAGTCGTATTCCTTCGACCTGGACAAGACGCTGTACTTCTTCACCTCCGGCCGCTACGAGTACCACAACAAGGGCTTCGACGTGACGCTGGAGGCCGTGGCGCGCCTGAACTACCGCATTCAGCAGAGCGGGCTGGAGGGGCAGGTGGTCTTGTTCATGATTACCAAGCGGCCCTACCACAGCATCAACGCCGAGGTGCTGCAGAGCCGCGCCATGCTCGACGAGGTGCAGAGCACCTGCGAGGCCATCGAGCAGCAGGTGGGCGAAAAGCTGTTTTACCAGGCCGCCAGCTCCTCCGATTACCAGCTGCCCAACCTCAACGACCTCGTCGACGACTACTGGAAGCTGCGCTACCGCCGCGCCCTGCAAAGCTGGAAAACCACCCGCCTGCCCCCGGTCATCACCCACAACCTGGTGGACGACTCCAAGGACGACATCCTGGAATTCGTGCGCCGCGCCAACCTGGTGAACAACCGTCACGACCGCGTGAAGGTGGTGTACCACCCCGATTTCGTGTCCACCACCTCCCCGCTGTTCGGCATGGAGTACGGGCAGTTCGTGCGCGGCTGCCACCTGGGCATCTTCCCCAGCTACTACGAGCCCTGGGGCTACACCCCGCTGGAGTGCATTGCCCGCGGCGTGCCGGCCGTCACCTCCGACCTCTCCGGCTTCGGCGACTACGTGCAGCAGCACGTGCCCGACCACGAGCAGAAGGGCATTTTCGTGGTGCGCCGCAAGGAGCGCAGCTTCGACGAGGCCGCCGAGGAGCTGACCGACATGCTCTGGCGCTTCGTGATGCTCAACCGCCGGGAGCGAATCATGCAGCGCAACCAGGTGGAAAGCTCCTCCGGGCAGTTCGACTGGCACCAGCTGCGCCAGCACTACGACCGCGCCTACGAGCTGGCCCTGGAGCGGGAGTAAGCGGCCATGAAACGCCTGCTCCTGCCCTGCCTGCTGCTGGCCGTCAGCACGGCCCTGGCCAACGAGTTCTGGCTGCAGCCCACGCGCTTCGCCGTGGCGCCCGGCAGCCGCGTGCACCTGGGCCGCTGGGTGGGCGCCGATTTCAAGGGCACGCGCTGGACCGGGCAGAGCGCCCGGCTGGAGCGGCTGCTGCACCTGCCGCCCGGCGCCGCCGAACCCGTGGACCTCACGGCCCCGGCCCGGCAGGCCGACACGCTCAGCACCACCGTGGAGCTGCGGCAGCCCGGCGTGCACCTGCTGGCCCTGCGCACCAACGACGCCTACCTCACCCTGCCCGCCGCCGAGTTTGAGGCGTACCTGAAGGAAGAAGGCCTGAGCGACATCAGCTGGCAGCGGCAGCGGCGCAAGCAGCAGGACAAGCCCGGCCGCGAGGCCTACCGCCGCTGCGCCAAAACCCTGATGCTGGCCGGCCCCGCCGGGGCCGTATCGGCGGCCGACACCACTTACCGGCGCCGCGTGGGTCATCCGCTTGAAATCATCCCCGAGCAAAACCCCTACACGCTGGCGCCGGGGGCCTCGCTCACCGTGCGCGTGCTGGCCGACGGCCGCCCCGCCGCGGCCCAGGCCGTGCAGGTGTGGCTGCGGCCCGTGGGCGGGCAACCGCCCAAACATTTTACCCTGCACACCAACCAAAACGGCCGGGCGCTGTTTCAGCTGCAGGCTCCGGCCGAAGTGCTATTGGCCGCCGTGCGCATGGTTCCGCTCGCCAAGCACCCGCAGGCCGACTGGCAAAGCACCTGGGCCTCGCTCACTTTCGGGGCGGTGGGGCGCTGAAATTGGCGGAAAACCTATAACTTCGTAGGGTTCCGCCTATACCAGACACCCGGCTTTTTTTCTTACCTTCGCAACCTACCCCCTCTTCGCACAACCCTCCTTCCTGGTATGAAGTACTCCATCGATAAAAAAGAGAACTACACGATCATCACGATTGACGAGAAAAAGCTCGACACCACCGTCGCGCCGGACCTGAAGTCGGAGTTCGTGAAGCTCAACGCCGAGGGCATCAACAACCTGATCCTCGACCTGCAGAACGTGAAGTACACTGATTCGTCGGGTCTGAGCTCCATCCTGATTGCCAACCGCCTCTGCAACTCCACCGGTGGCCTGCTCGTGCTGACGGGCCTGCAGGACCACGTGATGAAGCTCATCACCATTTCCAAGCTGGAATCGGTGCTGCACATCCTGCCCACGGTGGAAGAAGGCATCGACCGTATTTTCCTGCACGCCATCGAGCGCGACCTGACCAGCAAGGAGTAGTTTTCGTCTAGGTGTCAGTTGCGAGGTTGTCAGTTGTCAGTTCGAGAAGCTGACAACTGACAACCTCGCTCGTTTTGTAGCCGCCCCAAGCTGCACCTGACAACTGGCAACTAACAACTGACAACTGTTTTGGAGTTTGAGCTAACGATACTCGGCAGCGCTTCGGCCACGCCCATGCTCGGGCGCCACCACACGGCGCAGGTGCTTGCCGTGGGTCGCGAGCCGTATCTGATTGACTGCGGCGAGGCCACCCAGGAGCGCCTGATTGAGCAGCGCATCCGCTTCGGGCGCATCAACTGCATCTTTATCTCGCACCTGCACGGCGACCATTTCTTCGGCCTCTTCGGCCTGCTGGGCACCCTGCACCTGCAGGGCCGCACCGAGCCGCTGCGCATTTTCGGTCCCGCCGGCCTCGACGAAATTCTGACCACCCAGTTGCGCTGCTCCGGCACCCCGCTGAACTACGACGTGGACTTTGTGGCGGTGGATACCGAGCGGCACCAGCTGATCTATTCCGACCAGCTGGTGCAGGTGTATACCCTGCCGATGCGCCACCGCATTCCGTGCTGCGGCTACCTGTTTCGGGAGCAGCCCCGGCGCCGGCGCCTGCTCAAGGAAGTTCTGCCCGACTCGCTCACGCCCGAGCAGCTGCAGGCCCTCACGCGCGGCGAAGACCTCCACGACGCGGCCGGCCACGTGTGGCTGCGCCACCACGACGTGACCACCGAGCCGCCCGCACCCCGCAGCTACGCCTACTGCTCCGACACGGTGTACCAGGAAAGCCTGGCGGAGCTGGTGCGCGGCGTCGACCTGCTCTACCACGAGTGCACCTTCCTGCACGAAATGCTCGACCGGGCCCAGCAAACCGGCCATTCCACCGCCCGCCAAGCCGGGCAGCTGGCGCGCCTGGCCGAGGTCAAGCAACTGCTCATCGGCCACTTCTCCTCCCGCTACCGCGACCTGCAGCCCCTGCTCAGCGAAGCCCGCCGCGAGTTCGAGCCCACCCAGCTGGCCGTCGAAGGCCTCACCGTGACGCTGTAGCAGTTGGCAGTTGGCAGTTGGCAGTTGGCAGTTGGCAGTTGGCAGTTGGCAGTTGGCAGTTATGAACTGGCTTCGTCTGGGCAGGTTGCGTTTTTTCCTGCCGAAGCTTAGTTTCTTTGCAGCTTCAACTGCTGAAGTTGTTTAGACAGTTAAAAGAACGTCATGCTTCGACTGCGCTCAGCATGACGCCCTGATTAATTTTCGGCGACTTCCTAAACAGCTTCGCTTGTTGGCCTGACAACCCGCAACTGACAACTGATAATTCCCTTCATGTCTACCCCGGCCAACGCGCTGTTTGCCCACAAGAAGCAGCAGCTGTATTTGGTGCTCAGCGCCATCTTCATCGTCAATGCCCTGCTGGCCGAAATCATCGGGGTGAAGATTTTCCACGTCAACGGACTGATCGGCCTGCCCGAATCGGTGCCGGGCGACCTGACGGCGGGCGTGCTGATCTGGCCGGCGGTGTTCGTAACCACGGACATCCTGAACGAGTACTTCGGGCCCCGGGGCGTGCTGCGGGTGAGTTTGCTCACGGCCGGGCTGATCCTGTACGCCTTTGCCGTCATCTACGCCACCACCCGCCTGCAGCCCGCCGCCTTCTGGCTCGACGTCAACAAAACCGACGCCCAGGGCCGGCCCTTCGACATTGACTACGCCTACCAGAGCATTTTCCGGCAGGGCGGCAACATCATCATCGGCTCCATCGCGGCCTTCATCATTGGCCAGCTGCTCGACGCGACGGTGTTTCAGCGCCTGCGCCGCATCACCGGCAGCCGCCTGATCTGGCTGCGGGCTACCGGCTCCACGCTCGTCTCGCAGCTGGTCGACTCGTTTGTGGTCTTGTTCGTGGCCTTCTACGTGTTCGGCAACTGGTCCTTCGAGCAGGTCTTGCGCGTGGCCAACACCAACTACTGGTATAAATTCGCGGCGGCGGTGCTGCTCACGCCGGTGCTCTACCTGGCCCACAACCTTATCGACCGGTACCTGGGCCGGGCCGAAACTTCGGAGCTGCAGACGGAAGCCGCTGCGGATGTAAGCGTGTAAGGCGGTTTGCCACTGCACTTCAAGCCAATGCGCTACTTGCTGCTTATTATCGGCCTGCTACTTTCCCAATTGGCAGTAGCACAATTTTCTAAGCGTTTTGAAGCAGGCTCATACTTTTTAATGGCTAATCCTGGCGTTAGGCAATTGGGGGATTTAAAGCTTCGAAATGAGCGTAAGCTCCTTGTCAAAACGAAAAAAGGGAAACGCCTCAAATTGCCCCCCGATGAAGTTAAGCGTTTCCAACTTGGTTCTCGCGCCTATGTGGTGGCTAAGCACTTTCATCTCTCCGTCAATTCTCGCTCAATTGCTGTAGACGAGGCTTTCGTACAGCGGCTCGACAGTGGGCAGGTAGTGGTAATGCGTTATGACCACCTCCTAAATACCGGTGCGGACTGGCTGTGTCTCTACCGGTATTCCATTGACGCTTATTTACTGCAAAGCCACCCAGATTCTGCTGTCGCCGTCGTCGTTGACTACTTTGACAAGGCTCGTTTTCGTCAACAGGCACGACCTTTTTTGGCTAGCCGCTCTGATTTGGCGCAAATGCTGGATGAAGGGTTGATAACTTACAGCAACTTGCCTACTGCTCTCCACGCACTTAATAACAACTTACCTTTTTCAATTTCTGCCATTCCTGAGCGGAAAGAATAATCAACCTCTCCATGTCCCGCATTCTGACCGGCATTCAGAGCACCGGCCGCCCGCACCTGGGCAACCTGCTCGGCGCCATTCTGCCCGCCATTGAGCTGTCGAAAAGCTCGGCCAATACGTCCCTGCTCTTCATTGCCGACCTGCACTCCCTCACCCAGGTGCGCGACGCGGAGCTGCTGCGCCACAACACCTACTCGGTGGCCGCCGCCTGGCTGGCCTGCGGCTTCGACACGGAGAAGAACATGTTCTACCGGCAGTCCGACGTGCCGCAGGTAACCGAGCTGGCCTGGTACCTCTCCTGCTTCACGCCCTACCCGATGCTGGCCAACGCGCACTCGTTCAAGGACAAGTCGGACCGGCTCTCGGACGTGAATGCGGGCCTGTTTACCTACCCGGTGCTCATGGCGGCCGACATCCTGCTCTACGACGCCGACTTCGTGCCCGTAGGCAAGGACCAGGTGCAGCACCTGGAAATCACCCGCGACATTGCCTCGGCCTTCAACAGCCGCTACGGCGACACCTTCGTGCTGCCCCAGGCCCGCACCGACGAGCAGGTGATGATTGTGCCCGGCCTCGACGGGCAGAAGATGAGCAAGAGCTACGGCAACATCATCGACATCTTCCTCGACGACAAGGCCCTGCTGAAGAACATCAAGCAGATTGTGTCGGACAGCACCCCGCTGGAAGCCCCGAAAAACCCCGATACCGACAACACCTTCCGGCTGTTCGCCCTGCTGGCCACGCCCGCCGAGGTGGAGGACATGCGCCAGAACTACCTGCGCGGCGGCTACGGCTACGGCCACGCCAAGCAGGCCCTGTTCGAGGTCATCCGCACGCGCTTTGCCCAGGAGCGGGAGCAGTTCAACTACTACATGCAGAACCTGCCCGAAGTCGATAAGAAACTGGCCGAGGGCGCCCGCAAAGCCCAGGACTACGGCACCACGGTGCTCAACAAGGTGCGCGAGAAGGTAGGCTACCTGCCGCGGCGGTGAGGTAGTGAAATAGTGAAATGGTGATTTTAACATTCTGCCAAGCTCAGAATGTGCAAACGGCCCCGGCAAACTCATTGCCGGGGCCGTCCGATTATTACGGGGCACAAAATGGGCGGTCAGGTCAGGACCTGAACTCACTATTTCACCACCTCACCGCTAATACGTCAGCCCGTCGTAGCCGGGGTGGCGGGCCTGCTCGCTGCGGAAGTTGAAGCCGACCTTGCTGCCGCGGCTGACCTGCTGGTTTTCCAGCTTCTGCTTGACGCTGATTTTCTGAATATCCTGGATGGGCGGGGCCATCAGGTCGTTGTTGACGGCCGCAATCATGGCGCTTTCCACGTACAGGCGCATCGCGTCCTCGTTCACCACGTTATGCTCCATGTCGTTGTCGGGCATGTCCAGCTGCTTGGCCCCCTCGATGTAGTAGTGGTTGTCGATGTTGATCAGCAGGCGGCCCACCAGGTAGCCCGGGTCGTTCAGGCGCTGGTACTTGATCGAGTCGGCCATGAAGTTGTAGGCCATGATGTGGCCGAAGAAGCGGCGCCGGAAGTCCTCGCTCACGTAGCGCGAGCCGAACAGCGGGAAGTCGTCGGGGAAGGTGATGATGTTGGAATGCATCACGAACACCAGCAGGTCGCCGCTGAAGCGGATGTGAAACTCCAGCTCGTTCACGGGCCGGTACTCGATAACCACGCTGGAATCGACGGAGGTAACGCGGCGCGTGAGGTCGAGCACCAGCTCCTGCGTAACGGTGCGCAGGCACTCGAAAGCAGCCTGCGCGTTGCGGAAAATGGCCTGCTTGGCGGCCGATTTCTGCCGCAGCCCCTCGAAGATGATGTCGAGCTTGTCCTCGATTTCCTCGGGCGGGGCTTCACCCGCGGCCCCGGTGGCTTTAGCGGCTTTTTTGCGGCCGGCGGGCTTATCGGCTTTGGCGGACTTTTCCGCGCTGGCGGGCTTGCCGGCCTTCGCGGGTTTGGCCGGTTTGTCGGCCGGACGCGGGTCCGGCGCAGCAGGAGTTTCGGAGAACTCAGCAGACGGGGTCGGGCGGTTGTTTTCCTCGGGCATAGGTGGGCAGGCAGAGCCTTTTGGGAGTCAGCGGCTGGAATGGCATGGGGCCCTCCGGCCAGCGAAAGGACGCTTAATGCTACGAATCTTTAGCGTGGGGGGATGGAATTTTCGACCGAAACGCCGTCAGTTCCGTCCAACGCCGCCGCGTGCGCCCCCAGCCCGGGCGGCGCGGCCAGCGCCGTCACCACCGGCCACTGCGGACTGCGAAATGCCACCGTACGCAGCCCCGGGTGCGGAAATTCGGCCGCGGGCGGCAAGAGCATGGCCGCGGCGCCGGGCTCCCGCAGGGCCTGCCCCACGCTGCGCACGGCCCCGGCGGGCACGGCCGCTGCCTCCAGCCGCGCCAGCAGTTCGGCCCCGCTGATTTCGGCAATGCGCCCGGCCAGCAAGGCTTCCAGCGCGGCCCGGTGCCGCACGCGGGCGCCGTTGGTTTGGAACCGCTCGTCGGTGGCCCACTGCGGGCGCTCCAGCGCGGCGCACAGGTCCACGAACTGCCGGTCGGAGCCCACGGCCAGGATCAGGCGCACCTCGTCGGCGCCCTGGTACACGGTGCCGTAGGGCACGATGCTGGGGTGGCCCGAGCCCAGGGGCTGCGGATCATGGCCGGTGACGAGGTAGGTGCTGGCCTGATTGGCCAGCGAGGCCAGCCCGGCGTCCCAGAGCGACACCTGCACCAGGGCGCCTCGGCCGGTTCGCTCCCGGCGGTAGAGGGCCGTGAGCAGGCCTTCCTTGAGCTGGTGGGCGGCCAGCAAGTCCATCAGGGCCACCGGCATCTTCAGCGGGGGCTGGCCGGGCTCCCCGTTGAGGTGCATGAAGCCCGCCTCGGCCTGCACCACCGCGTCGTAGCCGGCGCGGGGCACCTCGGGGCCGTAGCCGCTGATCTGCCCGTAGATCAGGCGCGGATTGTGCTGGCTGAGCGCGGCGTAGTCGACCTGCAGCTTTTCCGCGTCGCCGGGCTTGTAGCTGGCCAGCACGATGTCGGCGCGGGCGGCCAGCTGCTGCACCCGGGCCCGGCCGGCCGGGCTGCGCAGATCCAGCACCACCGACTGCTTGCCCCAGTTGGCGCAGGCGAAATAGGCCGACACGTCGGTATCGGCCGGCTCGGCGGGCGTTTTCCAGGTGCGCGTCACGTCGCCCGCCGGCGGCTCGATTTTGAGCACCTCGGCGCCCAGCTCGGCCAGAAACTGCCCGACCTGCGGGCCAGCCAGCACGGCGGCCAGCTCCAACACGCGCAGGCCAGCAAGAGGAAGTTCGGAAGCGTCGAGGGCCTGCATTCGAAAAATAGGTCGAGGGGGTAAAACGGCCACTAAGTAAGCAGCTGGCGCGGCCGAGGGCAGGACATATTTTTTTGCGCACCCCGAAAATTTATGTCCTGCCCAATTGATGAGAGGCCGGGACATATTTTTTTCAACGGCCTGAAATTTTATGTCCAAGGCTCGAAGCGGACCAGGAATAAAGCGTCTCGGCGGCTTGCTTCAACGTTCGCCGCGGCCTTGCCCGGCTTCTTCGCGTATTTTGCCGCCATGACCAACGCCATCCAAACCGGCCTGCTCGCCTACGGCATGTCGGGCCAGCTATTTCAGGCGCCCTTCGTGGCCGCGCACCCCGCCTTTGAGTTCCGCGCCGTGGTGGAGCGCAGCCGCAAGCAGGCCCGGCAGCGCTACCCGGGCGTCATCAGCTACGACGCGGTGGCCGAGCTGCTGGCCGACGAGGCCATTGAGCTGGTCATCGTCAATACGCCCAACGACTCACACGTGCAGCTGGCCCGGCAGGCCCTGCAGGCCGGCAAGCACGTGCTGCTGGAAAAGCCCGTGGCTACCTCGGCGGCCGAAGTGCGGGAGCTGTTTGAGCTGGCCCGCACGATGAACCGCCAGCTGCTGGCCTACCAGAACCGCCGCTGGGACTCCGATTTCCAGTCGGTGCGGCAGGTTATCGACAGCGGGCAGCTCGGGCAGCTGGCGGAAGTCACGTTTCGCTTCGACCGCCACAAGCTGGCCCTGCACCACAAGCTGTTCAAGGAAGAGCCCGAAACGCCCGGCAGCGGCCTGCTCTTCGACCTCGGCCCCCACGTGCTCGACCAGGCCCTGAGCTTGTTCGGCCAGCCCGCGCACGTGCGCCGCACCCAGGGCCAGTTCCGCCCCGGCTCCCAGGTCACCGACTACTTCCAGCTGCAGCTGCACTACCCCCAGGGCCCGCTCGTGACGGTGGTGGGCGGCCTGGTGATTCCGCAGCCGCTGCCCAGCTACGTGCTGCACGGCACCCACGGCAGCTACCTCAAGCCCCGCGCCGACGTGCAGGAAGCCCAGCTCAACGAGGCCCTCTCCCCGCTCGATGCGGCCTACGGCCTGGAGCCCGCCGAGCTGGCCGGCCAGCTCACGGTGGTTGGTGCCGACGGCCAGCGCCAGACCACCGCCGTGCCCGCGCCCAAGGGCGACTACATGGGCCTGTTCGAAGCCGTGTACCAGAGCCTGCGCCACGCGGCCCCCTACCCCATCACCGAGGAGCAGCTGCTGTGGCAGCTGCAGGCCCTCACGGCGCCCGATGATGCCTGGGAGCTGCGCCGGGCGGAGTAGCTGGTTGTTCTAAACCGCTTGCAACTACCGCCGCAACGGGCTCATCCTCAATACCGACCCGCCAGCTCCACGATGTCGCGCACTTCCAGCACGCGCTTCTCGTAGCCGTGCCGGGTCACGTTGATCATGGCCCGGCCTACCTCGGCCAATGTCGACACGAAGCCGGGCGTGAAGCGGCGCAGCGCGGGGTACAGCCAGGCAATGTACTTGTACATGGGCAGCACGTTTTGCTGGCCCTCGGTGGCCTTCATAAAGCCGGGCCGGAACATGTAAGCGGCCCGGAACGGCAGGCGCAGCAACTCGTTTTCGGTGCGGCCCTTCACGCGGGCCCACATCTGCCGGCCTTTTTCGGTGCTGTCGGTGCCCGCGCCCGAGACGTAACAGAACGTCATCTGCGGGTTGAGCCGGGCCAGCGGGCGGGCAAAGCCCAGCGTGAGGTCGTGGGTGAGGCGGGTGTATTCGGGCTCCTTCAGGCCCACCGACGACACGCCCAGGCAGAAGTAGCAGGCGTCGTAGCCCGTCAGCTCGCTTTCGATAGCTTCGGGGTGCGCAAAGTCCGGCAGCAGCACTTCCCGCAGCTTGGGGTGCTGCCGGCCGGTGGGCTTGCGCGTGACGACAAGCACGCGCGTGATGCCGGGGTCCTGCAGGCATTCGAGCAGCACGCCTTCGCCCACCATGCCGGTGGCGCCGGTTACGATTACATTCATCTGGTTGCGGCTGAGGTTTGGGGGATTTTACCCTTTACGTCGGCCGATGCCCTTCAATACTTTGCCGCTCCCCCAACTATTTTACGGGACGCTGTACTGCCGCAGCGGCGGTTCAGTAGGGGGCAAGTAGCCGTGCGCTATCAACTCCTCAACGGAGTGCTCCGGGCTGACGGGGCGCAGCACGCCGTTGGTGAGCAAGTACAAGTGCTGGCAGAGCGGCAGCAGCAGGCGGTAGTTATGGTCGCTGACGAGCACGCCTTTGCGCTGCCGCACGACCCCAATTTCCGCGGCCAGCTCCTCTAGCTGCACCGGCGACACGCCCGCAAACGGCTCGTCGAGCAGCGTAAAATGCGTGGGTGCGTGCAGCAACAGCAGCGCCTCGGCCGTGCGCGCCAGCCCGCCCGACAGCCGCCCCACCGGTTCCGCTTGCCGCGCCCGCAGCTCCGCAAACCGCGCAAATGCCGTTTCGGTTGGCACGCCCAGCCACTGCGCGGCCGCCCGCAACGTCATGTTGGGCGGCAGCAGCGGCGTTTGGGGCAGGTAGTTGACCAGGCCCGGCTGTCGGTAAGCCGGCTGCACGTAGCGGCCATTGTGGCGCACGGAGGCATCAGCTACCGCCTGCGGACCGAAAACGGCCTGCAACAAGGTGCTTTTGCCGCTGCCATTGCGCCCCAGCAGGCCGGTAACGGTGCCGGTGGTCAGCCGCAGGTAAACGTCCGAGAGCAGCTGCCGCCCGTCGGGCAGCCGCCGCTGCAGCCCATCAGCTTCCAGTACCTGCGCGGGTTTGGAGTTACCAAGAATCATATTCGCTTACCTAAAGACCAGCCCCAGCATCAGCCCGAACAGCAGCATATCGAGCGCGAAAACGGTGCCCCAGAGCTGCCGCCGCGAGTAGCCCAAGTTATGCCACCACCAGCGGGCCTGGGGCCGCAGCCGCGCGTGCAAGTAGAGCAGCGGCAGCCAGGTGAGCAGCTTCAGCAGCAGGGGCACGCCGTAGTTGGGCGCCTCGCGAAACGGCAGCAGCAGGCCCGCCATCAGTAGCGTCACGGCCAGGCTGGCGGGAGCCACGGTGCAGTAAAATTGTCCGACGGCGCGCAAGTGGCGCAGCAATAGCATCATAGAATAAACACCCGATCATACCCGGCGAACCTTCCAACGACGGCTGCGGTTGTTTTCGCGTATCTTTAGCCAGAATACGCTGCTATCAGCTGACCAGGAACCCAAGGTCAGCCATCTTTTCAACTCATTTTGCTGAACCCTTGACGTTCGACGATTTTCAACTGCACCCCGACGTAGCCGACGGGGTACACGGCATGGGCTACTCCAAGCCCTCTCCCATTCAGGAACAGGCCATTCCGGCCGTGCTGGCCGGCAAAGACCTGATTGCCTGCGCCCAGACCGGAACCGGCAAAACCGCCGCCTACCTCCTCCCCGTCCTCGACTTTATTGCCTACGAGCGGCCCGCCCACACCACCGCCCTCATCCTCTGCCCCACGCGCGAGCTGGCCAAGCAGATCGACGAGCAGGTGGAGGGCTTCGGCTACCACGTCGGGGCCAGCAGCATTGCCATCTACGGCGGCGGCAAAAGCGAGAACTGGGAGCAGCAGAAGCGCGCCCTCACCCAGGGCGCCGACATCATCATCGCCACCCCGGGCCGCCTGATTGCCCACCTGCAGCTGGGCTACGTGAAGCTCGACCAGATCGACTTCCTGATCCTGGACGAGGCCGACAAGATGCTCGACATGGGCTTCTCCGACGACATCATCCAGATTGTCGCCCAGCTGCCCGTTAAGCGCCAGACGCTGCTCTTCTCGGCCACCATGCCGAACAAGATCCGCGACTTCTCGAAGAAGATTCTGCACGAGCCGGAGGAAATTCGCCTCGCGGTGTCGAAGCCGGCCGAAAACATCAACCAGCAGCTCTACATGGTGTACGACACCATGAAGCTGGCCCTGCTGGAGCACCTCATCGGCGAGCTGGACGTGCAGAGCATGATCCTGTTTACCTCGCGCAAGATGAACGTGGGCCCCATCGAGCGGGCCCTGCGCAAGAAAGGCCTGAACGTGCGCGGCATCACCTCCGACCGCACCCAGGAGGAGCGCGAGCAGGTGCTGCGCGAGTTCAAGAACAAGCAGTTCCAGATTCTGGTGGCCACCGACGTGATGAGCCGGGGCATCGACGTGAGCGAGCTGAGCCACGTGGTGAACTTCGACCTGCCGCGCGACGCCGAGGACTACGTGCACCGCATCGGGCGCACGGCCCGCGCGGGTACCTCCGGCATGGCCATTACGTTCGTCTCCGACCACGACCAGGACGCGGTGGTCAAGATCGAGAAGCTTATCGAGCGGGAGCTGGTGAAAAACCCCACGCCCGCGGAAATCGGCCCCTCGCCCGAGTTTGACCCGAAAAAATACCGCGGCCGGGGCGCCGCCGGCCCCGGGGGCCGCGGCAAGTCGCCCTACGCCAGCAGCGGCTCGGGGGGCCGCAGCGGCAGCAGCCGCTCGGAGCGCCCGGCCCACAGCACGCCTAGGCCGGCCGCCGCAGTGGTAGCCGTGGCTGAAGGCGCCGAAGCACCTGCCGTAGCCGGCGAAACCGCCGAACAGGCCCAGCGCCGCAAGAAGCGCCGCCGCGGCCCCAAGTCGGAAGGCGCCCTAACCGCCTCCGCTGAAGCGACGGGCGCGGCAGAGGCTACCTCGCCGGCCGCCGCCGACGGTGGTGAAGCCGGCACCGGCGAAGCAGCCAAGCGCCGCCGCAAGCGCGGCGGGCGCAACCGCAGCGGCCGCGGGCCGAAGCCGGAAGGCGTAGTCGAGTCGGCCCCGGTGGCCACGGCCGCTTCCGCCGAATAGGCCGCAGACTGTATTGTTGAGCATGAGCCCCGCGGTTTGCACCGCGGGGCTCACTGTTTACCGGCCGGCCCCATACTGGCCGGGGTTGCCCAACCCTCGCGGGGCAGCCCGGCAACGGCTCTTTCAGTTCAGGCTACCTCCCCCGGCGCTGGCTATCAAAAACATGTAGATACATTTCAGCTGCCAACCGGCCGATTTACTGCCGTTATCAGATGAAAATCAAGCACATGACTAATTCGAAGTGCCTGATGAAAATTCCTAACCAGGCTGCCCGGGGCTAGGCCT
Organism: Hymenobacter edaphi; assembly: GCF_003258365.1. Lineage (GTDB taxonomy): Bacteria > Bacteroidota > Bacteroidia > Cytophagales > Hymenobacteraceae > Solirubrum > Solirubrum edaphi. The sequence continues at coordinate 83,763 of NZ_QHKM01000011.1, forward strand.
TCCGGTAGCTTGTTCTATATTTACCTTACGCCTACCCTTTGCCCCGCGCCCGTCTCATGTCCGCCACCCTCGAACGTCCCGTTATTCTGCAGCGCCTGCGCCGCGAAACGCACCCGTACCACGAGGCACTGGAGCAAAACGACTTCAACCGGGCACTGACGGCCGGCACCCTCACGGCCGCGGCCACTGAGCGGTTTCTGGGTAAGCTCTACGGCTTTCTCGTGCCCTACGAAGCTGCCCTGCGCCGCTACGATTTCGGCCCGGAGTGGCAGCCGGAACTGCGGCAGCGCGCCCACCTGATCCGGGAAGACCTGCCGGCGGCCGACGCATTGCCCCTGTGCCCCGGCATGCCCCGGCTCGACACCCGTGCCCGGATGCTGGGCGCCCTGTACGTGCTGGAGGGTTCCACGCTGGGCGGGCAGGTCATTACGCGGCAGCTGGCCCAGGCCGGCATTGGGATGCGCCGCTACTTCAGCGGCCACGCCGAGCGCACCGGGCCGCTTTGGAAAAGCTGCTGCCAGCTGCTGGCCACCGAAGCTACCGACGACAACGAAGCGGATATCGTCGCCGCCGCCATTCAGACTTTTCAATTGCTACACGCGTGGATCGAGCAACGGTAGTCACTACGGACGAAGCCCTAATAAATGCGCCGGTCACGCTGACCAACTGCGACCGGGAGCCGATTCACATTCCGGGCGCGGTGCAGCCCTACGGCTTCCTGCTCTGCCTCGACGAGCGCAGCCACCGCGTGGTGCACGCCTCCGCCAACGCGGCCGAGCAGGTGGGCATCGAAGCCGAGGACCTGCTGGGCCTGGGCCTGGAGCGCCTGCTCGGCCCGACTGCCCCGGCCGAGGTGGAGCGGCTGCTCGATGCGGCGTCCGAAGAGCCTAAGCTGCTCACCATCCAGCTCGACGCGGTGGCCGGCCGCCCGGCCTACCGCCTTATCGTACACCGCCACGACGCGCTGCTCTGGCTGGAGTTTGAGCCCGTGGCCGAGGGCGAGCGGAACGTGCTGGACCTGGCTACGCTCAACCAGACGCTGGGCCAGATGCTGAGCGCGGGCTCGGTGCCGGAGTTCTGCCAGTTCGCCGTCGACCAGCTGCGCGACCTGACGGGCTTCGACCGGGTGCTGATGTACCGATTCGCCGAGGACGCCAGCGGCGAGGTGGTGGCCGAAGCCAAGCGCGCCGACCTGGAGCCCTTTTTCGGCCTGCACTACCCCGCCACCGACATTCCGCAGCAGGCGCGGGCCATGTACCTGAAGAGCTGGCTGCGCTTTATTCCCGACGTGGACTACCGGCCCGCGCCGCTGGTGCCGGTGCTCCACCCCGGCCAGCAGCGCCCGCCCGACATGACGTATTCGGTGCTGCGCAGCGTGTCGCCCATCCATTTGCAGTACCTGCGCAACATGGGCGTGGCGGCCACCATGACGATTTCCGTCATTCAGGAAGGCCGGCTGTGGGGGCTTATCACCTGCCACCACCTCACCCCGCATCTGCTGCGCTACGAGCTGCGCGAGCTGTGCCTGTTCATCGGCAAGACGTTTTCGGCCCTGCTCAAGACCAAGCAGCAGCAGGACGAATTTGCCTATCAGCTGCACATCCGCGAAACGCAGGCCCAGCTGTTCGAGCAGGTCGGGCGCCACGCCAACTTCCTCGACGGCCTCTACCAGCGCCGCCCCACGGTTACCGACGTGTTCGACTGCGGCGGGGCGGCCATCTGCTTCGAGGGCAGCATCATCACCCTGGGCAACACGCCCACCAATGCTCAGATTGCGGAGCTGACCGCGTGGCTGCAGCAGCACGCCCCGCAAAACCTGTTCTACACCAACTCCTACGTGCAGCACAACCCGGCGGGCCTGGCCATGCGCGGCACGGCCAGCGGCATCATGGCCGTGTCCCTGTCGCAGGAGCCGGGCGACTACCTGCTCTGGTTTCGGCCCGAGGTGATTCAGACGGTGACCTGGGCCGGCCGCGAGCAGAAAGTGGAACGCCTGGAAAACGGCGTGCTGCACCTCTCGCCGCGCCAATCCTTCGAGGCCTGGAAGCAGACCGTCGACAGCACCGCCGTGGCCTGGCGCCCGATGGAAATCAAGGCCGCCGAGGAAATCCGGCTGCACCTTTCCGACGTGCGCCTGAAAATCTTCAACGAGCTGCAGGTGCGCGCCGCCGCGCTCAGCAAGCTGAACTCGGAGCTGGAGCGCAGCAACGACGAGCTGGATTCCTTTGCCTACGTGGCCTCGCACGACCTGAAGGAGCCCCTGCGCGGCATTCACAACTACTCCATCTTCCTGCTCGAAGACTACGCCGACAAGCTCGACGCCGACGGCACCCAGAAGCTGCAGACGCTGGTGCGCCTGAGCCAGCGCATGGAAGCCCTGATTGAGTCCTTGCTGCAGCTCTCGCGCGTGGGCCGGCAGGAGCTGACCGTCACCGAAACCGACCTGGACGCAGTGGTGGCCGACGTGCTCGACGTGCTGCAGCTCAGCTACCAGCGCCTCGACCGGCTGGTAACGGTGCACGGCCCGCTGCCCACCATGCGCTGCGACGCAGTTAGGTTGCGGGAAATTTTCAATAATCTGCTCACCAACGCCCTCAAATACAACGACAAACCCACGCCGCACGTAGAAGTGGGCCTGGCCTCAGCCGAGGTGCGCGGCCCGCGCGGCACCGGCCGGCCCGACGACTACTACGTGTTCTACGTACGCGACAACGGCATCGGCATTGATGCCCGGCACCACGAAGCCGTCTTCAAGATCTTCAAGCGCCTGCACGCGCAGGACAAGTACGGCGGCGGCACGGGCGCCGGCCTGCCCATTGCCCGCAAAATGGTGGAACGCCACGAGGGGGAATTGTGGTTAGAGTCGGTACCCGGTCAGGGCACAACGTTTTTCTTTTCTCTTTCAAAGCACTTGTAAGTGATACCCTCGGCTCACAAACCCATCCTGGTGGTGGAAGACAGCGCGGAAGACTTTACGGCCCTGGGCCGGGCCTTCCGCAAGCACGCGCTACCCAACCCCGTGCTGCGCTGCGAAGACGGTGACCAGGCCCTGGAATACCTGCAGGGATACGGCAAGCATGCCAGCTGGCCCGCCCAGATGCCGGCCTTCGTCCTGCTCGACCTGAACCTGCCCGGCACCGACGGCCGTGCCGTGCTCAGCAAGCTCAAGCAAGACCCGCACCTGCAATCCATTCCGGTCATCATCTTCAGCACGTCCACCAACTCGCGCGACATCGAGGACTGCTACCGCCTTGGCGCCAACAGCTACCTCACCAAGCCCATCGAGTTTTCGGTCCTGGAGGAAAAAACCGCTTCCCTGGTCCGTTACTGGCTCGCCACGTCCGAGCTGCCGTCTGTAAGCTAGCCCCGCCTGTTCTGCGTGAAGAAAATCCTCCTTGTCGACGACAACGAGCACGACCGGATGCTGTACCGCCGGCTGCTGCGCAAGCAGGCCGAGCACCAGGAATTTCAAATATTCGAGGCTGACTCGGGCGACGCGGCCCGGGCCCAGTTCACTGCGCACCGCCCCGACTGCGTACTGCTCGACTACAACCTGCCCGACACCGACGGGCTGGAGCTGCTGAAGGAACTGAAGCTGCTGGCCCCCACCGATACGCTGTGCGTGGTGATGATAACCGGCGGCGGCAGCGAAGCCCTGGCCGTAAAGGCCCTAAACAACGGCGCCCTGGATTACCTGGTGAAGCAGCATTTCGACCACGAATTGCTGTTTAAAACGGTGATGCACGCCATCGAGAAAAACGAGTGGCGCCAGCACGTGGCCGACCACCACCGTCAGCTGCAGGCCGTCAACCAGCAGCTGGCCCGCACCAACCGCGACCTGGACAACTTCGTGTACGCGGCCTCGCACGACTTGCGCCAGCCCGTCAACAACCTGCGCGGCCTCTTCGACGAGCTGCGCCGCAGCGCCACCTTCGACGACCCGGACCAGGCCGCCATTCTCGGCATGGTCGATGCCTCGCTGCACGCGCTGTCGACCACCATTACCGATCTGGCGGCCGTGGTGCAGGTGGCACGCCCCACCGGCGAGCAAACCACCGAGCCCGTAGCCCTGGCCGACCTCACGGCCGACGTGCTGCAGACCCTGCACCCGCAGCTACAGGCCGTGCAGGCGGATATCCAGACGGATTTTGCCGACTTGCCGGAACTGGAGTACGTGCGCAGCAACCTGCGCACCATCTTGCTGAACCTGCTCACCAACGCGGTGAAATACCGCCACCCGGAGCGCGCCCCGCGCGTAGCGCTGCGCACCAAAGTGTGCGCCAACCAGCCGGTGCTGGAAGTGCAGGACAACGGCCTGGGCATGAACTTGGAGCGCCACGGCCCGGAGCTGTTTCAGCTGTTCCGGCGCTTTCACCCGCACGCGGGTGAGGGTACCGGCGTCGGCTTGTTCCTGGTCAACCGCCTGGTGCAGGCCCACGGAGGCCGCATCGAAGTGGAAAGCGAGGAAGGCCAGGGCACCACGTTCCGGGTGCATCTGCGGGGGTAGCGGCTACGCCAGTGCCTCCACGCCGATGCGCTGGAAAAAGCGGTATACGCCGTCATAATACGCGGGCGGCCGCGTGGCATCGGCGGCGCAGCCCTCCGGGATGAACAACACCATGCCCTGCCGCGCGCGCGTCAGCAGCACCCGGTAGGCATTGAGCAGGTAGCGGCGGCTGTCGGCAGCGTTGCACTGTTGCCACTTGGTGCCCTTGAACTTGCGAAACTGCCAGCCGTCGGCGTGCAGCGACAAATCGGCGTCCCAGGCCACTCCAACCCAGTCGAGTTCCAGCCCTTGAATATCAAATTCGGTGGCGACGTCCTCCAAGTAAAAGGAAGAGCGTACGTCCGCTTTTTCATTTAAAAACCACTCGGAGGCGTCTATTTTATCTTTGATATTCAGCCCCAGCGGCTTGAGGCGGTGCGCCCCCGAGGATGCCACCAGTCCATACCGCTCGTTGCCGCGGGCTTGGGTTTGCAGCCACTGCTTGGCAGCTGCCAAGTTCCGGGTAATGCGCAAGGGATACACGGCGCGCAGCTCCGTTTCGTAGAACTGCCGCGCGACTTCGGGCTGCACGTCCAGCACGGCCTGCACGAAGGCCGCGAGTTTCTCGGCCCGAAATGAGCGCACCGATACGGCCAGATGCAGCGCCGGGAGCGGCTGGGCGCGGAGCGCGTCGAGTTGCGCCAGCGCGGCGGCGTTCGGCAGGTAGTTCCGGTCGTCGCGGATGCGCGGCGAGTAGTAGATGCGCCAATCCTGAAAACGGGCCTGAAACGCGCGGAGCCATTCTTCCAGCCCAGCCTCGCCGGTGTTGATTTCTTGCCCGCCGCCCACCAGGCAGACGATGGTGCACCAGTCGGGGTGGCGGTCCATGACTTCAACCAGAAAAGCGGGCTCCGACTGGTTGAAGTCGGCCAGGCCGCGTTTCTGTTGCATGAATTTGCTGGCCTGCGCCGCCGACCACGCGCGCTGGGCTTCGTCGAACACCGTCACTTTCTCGATGGGCGGTCCGGCGGTGCGCAGGGCTTCATCGCGGAAGTGGTGGATGTTTTGAATAAATGAGCGGACCTGCGACAGGGCCTGCTTTTTGTCGAGTCGCTGCCCCTGCGTTTTGGCGGTGCGCACTTGGTCGCGCGCCAGGGCTTCGCGCAGCACCTCCACCAGAGGCCCATTGCCGGACAAGAACACGGCGTGTTCTTGCTCGTCGGCTTGGGTACGTTCATTGGCAATGTTCAACCCAGCCAGTGTTTTGCCCGCGCCGGGCACTCCCGTAACAAAACAGATGGCCTTGTGGCCTTCACGCTTGGCCCGCTCGATGATGGCGGCAATGCAGGCGCCGGTGACAGTCAGGTTTTCGGCGCCCGCGTCGGAGCGAGAAATATCCGCTACTTGGTGGCCCTGGTACAAAGCCTGCGCCGCTTCGATGATGGTGGGCGTGGGATGATACCCGGCGTGCAGCCAAGCCGCGGGCTCGATGGCGGCAGCTGTGGGCTGGGCGGGCGAATTCAGCTGTAGCATCTCGGCCAACTGGTGCTCGTTGCCACGCTGCGGGTGATATACCAAATCCAGAAAGGCGCGCGGCTCATTCGCATGCCGCCCCGCTTTGGTAGCCAGCAGTACCGGCACGATGCGCGCGTGGTGGCTGCCGGCGTGGAAATTTTTCAGGTCCAGCGCGTAGTCCAGCACCTGGTCGAGGGCCCCTGGGTCGTAGGAGGTGCTGCCAACCTTGAACTCAAGTACAAACACCACGTCGTCGAGCAGCAACACCGCATCGGCGCGCTTACCCATGCGCGGAATCACCAGTTCCAGTAGCACATAGCCTCGCTCAAACGCCCGCAATTCCCGCTTGAGCAGATGAATTTGGTCGCGCCAAGCATTTTTCTGCAGGTCTTCCAGCGCGTGCGTGTGCGCCAAGGTGAGTTGGCCAATAATATGGGCCTCGTCGTGGGCTAAGAATACGTCGACGGGAGCGTGATAATACGCGCGTTGCACCGGCAATTCGTTGGTCAGGTAGATAACACTTGCTATTCGGGCTAATCCGACTGCTTTTACAGCAGTTGCCCCACCCCGAACAGCAACACGAACAGCAGGGTGCTCATGGCCATCTGCTTCAGCAGCGGGTCGAGCTGCATGGACTCTTGCCGCTTGCCCACCTGCACGCCGTTGAAAATCAGCAGCGGCGCGGCCCCGAGGAACAGCCACTGCCAGGGCGAGCGGTAGTGCTGCAGCACGTACACCACGGCCGCGCCCAGGCCCAGCAGCAGCAGCAGCCAGTGGTAGAGGCGGGCGCGCTGCGGGCCCAGACGCACCGGCACCGTGATTTTGCCGGCCAGCGCGTCGGAGCGGATGTCGCGGATGTTGTTCACGTTCAGCACGGCGGCCGAGAAGCAGCCCAGGCTCACGGCGGGCAGCAGCACGGCCAGGGGCAGGGCCTCGGCCCAGCCGGTGGCGGCGCGGTAGGCCTGCAGGAAGTACGTGCCGCCCACGCCCACCAGGCCGAAAAACAGGAACACCGACACGTCGCCGAGGCCGGCGTAGCCGTAGGGCCGGGCGCCGGCGGTGTAGTTGATGGCCGCCCAGATGGCGCAGAGGCCAATAACGAGGAAGGCCCCGAACACCCACAGCCCGGCAAAGCCCAGCGCCACCCACAGCAGCGCCACGCCGGCCGCCAGGGAAGCTCCGCCGAACAGCAGCATGGCCCGCTTCATCTGTTCCGGACTGATGGCCCCGCTCTGCACAGCCCGCTGCGGCCCCTCGCGGTGCACGCTGTCGGCCCCGTTCTGCGAGTCGCCGTAGTCGTTGGCGAGGTTGGAGAGAATCTGCAGCAGCACGGTGGTGAGGGCGGCCAGGGCCACCACGGCGCCGTTGAAGCGGCCCCGGCTGGCGGCCAGGAAGGCGCCCATCAGGATGCTGGCCAAAGCCAGCGGCAGGGTGCGCGGCCGGAAGGCCGAAATCCAGGCGGCGGCGCGGCTGGGCGTAGCGGGTGGCAGGGCGGAAGTCGTCAAAACGGAAGAAAGCGGAAAAAGCAGCGCGGCCGGGCGGCGGCCGTCAGCTAGGGGAATACCTGACATAGGTATGTCCGGGGCAAAACGTACCTACGTTTTTCAAAAACATAACTATGCTTTACCCCGGACATACCTATGTTTTGCCGGCGTCGGCCGTCGCCCGGCCGCGCCGACGACCGGCCGAAGCGGCAGGCACCGTATTACTTCATGATGGCGGCCACCAGCTCCTCGCTCATGGGCTTCACCTTCGAGGGGTAATAGCCGACCACCTGACCCTGCTCGTTCACGAGGTACTTGCAGAAGTTCCAGGTCGGCTTCTCGTCGGTGGCGCCGTTCTGGACCTTGCTGCCGAGGAACTGGTAGAGCGGAGCCGTGTCGGCGCCCTGCACTGATACCTTCTCAAACAACGGGAAGCTCACGCCGTAGTTTTTCTCGCAGAAAGCGGCAATCTGCTGGTTGGTGCCCGGCTCCTGCCCGCCGAAGTTGTTGGCCGGAAAGCCCAGCACCGTCACCCGGTCGCCGTGCTTGCGGTAGAGCTCCTCCAGCTCCTTGTACTGCGGCGTGTAGCCGCACTCCGAGGCCGTGTTGACGATGAGCAGCTTTTTGCCGGCAAACTGGCTCAGCTTGACGGGCTTGCCGGTGATGTCGTTGACGGTGAAGTCGTAAACGGAGCCGCGGGCGGCGGGGGCGGTAGCAGCGGTTTCGGGCATGGCGGGGTTATTGGGGCCGGAGGCCGAGCGCGCGCCGCAGGCGGCCAGCGCCGCAGCCGCGACGTAGAGTACGAGTGTTTTCATGATGAACGGTGGTGAGAGTGGTGGGTCAGCCATCGGTCGAGGGGCTAACCCAGAGCAGGTACGATTTGTTGGCCGCGGCGGACTTAGGTGCGGCGCGGGGTAAGCCACTTTTCGACGTGGGCGGGCTGCCAGGCCTGCATCAGCGCCAGCAGTTCGTCGATGTTGTCGGCCACCAGCAGCTGGCCGCGGTTTTCGGCCCGCAGCAGGCCCTGCGTGGTCATGTGGTCGAGCAGAGTGATGAGCGCGTCGTAGAAACCGGCCACGTTGAGCAAACCCACGGGCTTGCGGTGCAGGCCCAGCTGGCCCCAGGTGAGCACCTCGAAGAGCTCTTCCAAGGTACCGAATCCGCCGGGCATGGCAATGAAGCCCTCGGCCAGCTCGGCCATGCGCAGCTTGCGCTGGTGCATGTTCTCCACGACTTCCAGCGAAGTCAGGCCCAGGTGGGCCACTTCCTTGTCCTTTAGAAAGCCGGGAATCACGCCGATGGCCTGGCCGCCGCCGTGCATGGTGGCATCGGCCACGGCGCCCATCAGGCCCACGTTGCCGCCGCCGTACACCAGCGTGATGTGGCGCCGGGCAAACAGCTGCCCGACTTCGGTGGCGTGCTGGCGGAACCGCTCGTCGGTGCCGGCGCTGGAGCCGCAGTATACTGCAATTGATTTCATATCTGGAACGCAATGGTGCGACGGATCAGCGTCGTGGCCCCGCCATGGTTTACTCAGCGCGGGCTTAAAAGTAGTGGTGCCACGGCTTTGAGCCGTGGCACCACCGTGGTTTACATCCGCTCCGGGGCCTGAATGCCGAGCAGCTTCAGGCTCTGGCGCAGCGTGGCGGCCACCTGGGCCGAGAGGGCCACGCGCAGGCTGCGCTTGGCCGCGTCGGGCTCGGGCAGCACCTTCACGTCGTTGTAGAAGCGGTTGTAGAGCTTGGCCAGGTCGTAGGCGTACTGCCCGATGACGGCCGGCGAGTAGGCTTTGGCGGCTTCGGTCACGGCCGTGGCGTAGCCGGCCAGGGCCTGCACCAGGTCGCGCTCGGCCGGGTGCAGCTCGGCCACGTCGGAGGCCGCGTCGACTTCGATGCCCATTTCGGCGGCCTTGCGCAGCAGCTGCGAAATGCGGGCGTGGGTGTACTGAATGAAGGGCCCGGTGTCGCCGTCCAGCTTCACCGATTCCTCGGGGTTGAAGAGCATGCGCTTTTTCGGGTCGACCTTCAGCAGGTAGTACTTCAGCGCGCCCAGGCCCAGCTGGTGGTAGAGCTGGTCCAGCTCCGTGTCGCTCAGGCCCTCGGTTTTGCCCTTGGCCAGGGTGGCTTCCTTGGCCGCGTCCTTTACTTCCTCCACCAGCTCGTCGGCGTCGACCACGGTGCCCTCGCGCGACTTCATCTTGCCCGAGGGCAGGTCTACCATACCGTACGAGAGGTGGTAAATGGCATCGGCGTAGGGCTTGCCCAGCTTTTTGAGCACCAGCTTGAGCACCTGCATGTGGTAGTTCTGCTCGTCGGCAATGACGTAGACCGAGGAGTCATAACCGAAATCCTGGTATTTCAGCTCGGCCGTGCCCAGGTCCTGGGTCATGTATACCGAAGTGCCGTCGGCGCGCAGCAAGAGCTTCTGGTCGAGGCCTTCGTCGGTGAGGTCCACCCACACCGAGCCGTCGTCCTTGCGGAAGAACACGCCCTTCTGCAGGCCCTCTTCCACCCGCTCCTTGCCCAGCAGGTAGGTTTCCGACTCGTAGTAGAACTTGTCGAAATCCACCCCGATGCGCTGGTAGGTGTCGTTGAAGCCCTCGTACACCCAGCCGTTCATCTGCCGCCACAGGCTCACCACTTCCTCGTCGCCGGCTTCCCAGTCGCGCAGCATGTCCTGGGCGTGGCGCATCAGCGGCGCCTCGCGCTTGGCCACGTCGGTAGCCACGCCTTCGGCCTCCAGCTGCTTGATTTGCTCGCGGTAGTGCTTCTCAAACAGCACGTAGTACTTGCCGATCAGGTGGTCCCCCTTCATGCCAGCCGAGGCGGGCGTTTCGCCGTGGCCGTATTCCTGGTAGGCCAGCATCGACTTGCAGATGTGAATGCCGCGGTCGTTCACCAGGTTGGCCTTGGTTACCTCGGCGCCGGTGGCTTTCAGGATTTCGGCCACCGAGTAACCGAGGAAATTGTTGCGCAAGTGGCCCAGGTGCAGGGGCTTGTTGGTGTTGGGCGAGGAGTACTCCACCACCACGCGCTGCGGCCCACCGGTCTTGACGGGCGCTGCCACATCCTGGCTACGCATTTCGCGCAGCAGCCGCAGCCACTCGGCGTCGGCAATTTCCAGGTTCAGGAAGCCCTTCACCACGTTGAAACCGCTCACGCGCGGCTCATTGGCCGTCAGCCACTCCCCCAGCGCCTGGCCGATCTGCTCGGGGCCTTTGCCCAGGGCTTTGGTCAGCGGGAACGTAACGAGGGTGAAGGTACCCGCGAAGTCCTTGCGGGTGGGCTGAATGGTCAGTTGCTCGGCCGGCACCAGGGCGCCGAAAACTTGCTGAATGGCCGCGCCCAGGGCGGTTTTGAGGTCTTGTTCGAGTTGTTGCACAGGAAGGTGCTGATGTTGTATCGACGCGCCGGCCAGCATGCCGGCGCCGCTGAGAAACAATGGATTCAGGAGACAGGAAAGCGAACTATGGCGTAAACCTCGCCCGCGGCAACCCCGTTGCTGCGTCGGCGGCAGGCTTACGCTACATTCGTCGCTCGTTCCGGCTCCGAAACGACCGCACTACCGGCATCAAAACGAAGAAAGGCAGCGGTTTCACGGCCGCAAAGGTAGGCAGCCAGGCCGGACATGCCAGCCCCGCCCCCGAAAAACCGCGGGCTACCGGGCCACGCTGCGCAGCATCATCTGCACCCGCTTGGCATTGCCACGCGTAATGACCGGGTACGCCGCCGCGTTGGCCAGCAAGGGCCGGCCTTCGGCTTCGATGCTGGCCTGCACGGCGTAGGTATTGGTCGGGTCGATGCGTAGCGTGTCGTAGGCCAGGGCGAAGGTCAGCGGCACCTGCCGGCCCCGGGCGGCCACGGTGGTTTCGGCCACCACGGTGGCGGGCGCGCCCTGCCGGGATACGTCCTGCAGCTGCACGCGCAGCACCGCGCCGGGCGGCAGGGCCAGCCGCTCGCGGTAGGTCACGGTGCCAGTGATGGAGTCCTGCACGGCGGCCACGGCGCGGGCGGCGGCGCTGGTGCGGGCAGTGGGCTTGGCACAGGCCACCAGCAGTACGGACAGCAACACAGCAGGCAGAACGGTGGTTTTCATGGCGACAGCGGCAAAACCGGGCTCAAACGTGACTGATAATCACGAATGTAGCCGATTTCGCCGCTGTTGCACTATTTAAACCGCTGATTATTCTTTTTCAGGGATACTGCCTTGGGCCGCGGGCGTCAGCGGCCGGTCACGGTGTCGAGCTTCAGCCGCTCCTGAATGGCGTCGGTGGCCACTTCCAGGATGTCGAAGGCGTTGGCGGCCATGGTGTTTTCCGAGTCGAGCGTGGGGTTGATTTCCACCATTTCGAAGCACACCACCCGGTCGTTTTCGAGCAGGTAGCGGCACAGGCTCATGGCTTCGCCCACGTCGAGGCCCAGCTCCACGGGCGTGCCGGTGCCCTTGGAGAAGCGCGAATCGAGCGAGTCAACGTCGAAGGAAATATACACCAGGTCGCAGAAGCGCAGCTGCTCGTAAATCTCGCGGGCGACCTGCCGGGCGCCCTTGGCCCGGAACTCGTCGAGCTTGAAGTTGCGGATGTGCTGCTGCTCGATGATGGCGTCTTCCTCCGGCTCGGTGTCGCGCACGACCACGTACACGAGGTGCTCGGGGGTGATTTTGGGGCCTTCCTCGCCCAGGTTCTTGATTTTACGCCAGAAAAACTCGGTTTCGGGCTCCACCTGGTTGTGCTGCAGCGCGCGGTGGTCGGCGCCCAGACTCATGGCCAGGGGCATGCCGTGCACGTTGCCCGAGGGCGTGGTGTAGGGCGAGTGAATGTCGGCGTGGGCGTCGATCCAGACCACGCCCAGGGTCTTGTGCGGGTAAGCGGCCTTGATGCCGGCAATGGTGCCCGCGGCGTTGCTATGGTCGCCGGCCAGCACCAAGGGAAACTCCCCGAAGCGCAGCGTCTGCTCCACCGTGCTGCTGATGCCCTTCAGCACGTTGTAAATGGAGTCGATGTGCTTGGCGTAGGGGAAGTGGTTTTTGTCGAACAGCACCTGGTTTTGGTCGGGCACTGCCACGGAGTTGAAGCGGCGGAAGTAGTCGGAGCCTTTGTTGAGGCAGGCCACTTTGAGGGCGTCGATGCCGAGGCTGGCGCCGCGGGTGCCCGCGCCGAGTTCGGACCGAACTTCGATCAGTTTGATGCGTCGCATACAGTCTTACATGGGCAGAAGGGTTAAAAGGTGTTGTTTGCCGATTGGTGGGTGGGAACGGGCACTCAACCAGGCTCGGAGCGAGCGGACCCTCCGCTCGGGTATTCTCCGACGTACAATCAACAACCAAAACACCCCCGAGGGGGTATCTTTGCGGACCCCAAGTTCGGGGTTTTCGTTTTTCGTTTTTGGTTTTTCGTTGTTCGTCCTGCTCGACACCCATTTGCTGGGGTTGTACGGGCTAAAGGCTCAACGACTTCCCAGGTCGAATCACGAATAACGAACAACGAAACCCGAGAAAACGCGCCCCTGATGGACACGTACCACGACCTGATCAGCCAGACTTTCGATTTTCCCTCCCAGGAGTTTACCGTGGAGGGCAACGAGCTGTATTTCCACGGCTTTCCGCTGATGCCGCTCATCGAGAAGCACGGCACGCCGCTGCGCCTCACCTACCTGCCCAAAATCAGCTCCCAGATTCAGCGGGCCAAGCAGTGGTTCCAGCAGGGCATCGAAAAGCTCGGCTACCAGGGCTCGTACACCTACTGCTACTGCACCAAGGCCTCGCACTTCGCCTTCGTGGTGGAGGAAGCGCTGAAAAACGACATCCACATCGAGACGTCGTCGGGCTACGACATGCACATCATCCGGGCCCTGCACGCCAAGGGCAAGATTCAGAAGGACACCTACATCATTGCCAACGGCTTCAAGCGCGAGCGGTACAAGCGCTACCTCACGGAGTTCATGAACGACGGCTTCGTGAACTGCATGCCGATTCTGGACAACCTCAACGAAATCGACTACTACAAGGAGCACGTGCGCGAGGACGTGCGCGCCAACCTGGGCATCCGCCTGGCCTCCGACGAGGAGCCGCGCTTCCAGTTCTACACCTCGCGCCTGGGCGTGCGCTACGCCGACGCCATTCCGCTCTACGAGGAGAAGATCAAGGAGGACCCGCGCTTCGAGCTGACGATGCTGCACTACTTCATCAACACGGGCATCAAGGACACCAGCTACTACTGGTCGGAGCTGCGCCGCTTCGTGCACAAGTACTGCGAGCTGCGCAAGGTGTGCCCCACCCTGCACACCATCGACATCGGCGGCGGCCTGCCCATTCAGACTTCGATTCAGCCCGAGTACGACTACCCGTACATGATTGAGGAAGTGCTGCGCACCATTCAGCGCATCTGCCGCGAGGAAGGCGTGCCCGAACCGCACATCTTCACCGAGTTTGGCATCTTCACGGTGGGCGAGTCGGGCGCGCACGTCTACAGCATCCTCGACGAGAAGCTGCAGAACGACAAGGAGCTGTGGTACATGATTGACGGCTCGTTCATCACCAACCTGCCCGACACCTGGGCCCTGAACCAGCGCTTCATCATGCTGGCGCTCAACGGCTGGGAGCGGAGCTACAAGAAGATTCAGCTCGGCGGCATGACCTGCGACTCGCAGGACTACTACAACGCCGAAAAGCACATCTACCAGGTATTCCTGCCCGAGCAAAGCCCGCAGAAGCCGCTGTACGTGGGCTTTTTCCACACCGGCGCCTACCAGGAGCAGCTATCCGGCTACGGCGGCATCAAGCACTGCCTGATTCCGGCCCCCAAGCACATCATCATCGACCGCGAGGAAGACGGCTCGGTGCGCGACTGGGAATTCGCCCCGGAGCAGGACCCCGAATCGATGATGCGCATCCTGGGCTACACGGAGTAAGCCGGTCTGTTTGACGAACCCAGAAGGTCCTGTCGCGACAAGCGCGACAGGACCTTCTGGGTTCGTACCCGTTCTTCACCAACCCGGCTATATCTGATTGTTGCCGTGAAATTTGTCTGCTTGGTTGGAGCGTAGCCGGGCGAAGTCGTAAGTTTGTAAAGCTCACATTCAACTAGCATCTCCCCCACCATGAAAAAAGCTGTACTTCTGCTGACGGCCGCCGCTTCGCTGGCCCTGGGCGCCTGCAACAAGCAAACCTGCCCGGCCTACTCGAAAGCCGACAACAAAACGGCCGAGCCGGTAGCTTCCGCGGAAGCTCCGCAGGCCCGTCAGTAACCCATACCGGCTTCGGCCGCCAGCCCGCCGGGCGTCTCGCAAGGGACGTCCGGCGGACTTTTTTTATGGCTGCTTAGCACCGCGGTCCGCGGGTATTCAATTCGATTATCCAATAATGATAAATAAAAAAATTACAAGAGGGACACAGAATAAAAATTACCTATACCCCGTTCTAATGAGGCAATTGCACGCACCGTTCCGCTTACCATCATTTGAACTTTTGCATGAAAAAGCTTGCACCACTGGCCTTCGTTGCGCTGGTTGCCGGGCTTGGCTCCTGCCAAACCAAGTGCCCCGCCTACACCGAAAAGGCCCCGAACCGCCAATCCGAAACCGTAACGGCCAGCGCGGCCCGGTCCGCCGCCGAGCGGCAGTAAAAACCACTTTAAGGTTGCGTTAGGGGCGCAGCCTTGGCGTCCCGGCAGGCAGCACTTCGCTACGGAGCTGCCCGGCCGGGACGCCGTCTTTTTCGGGGTAGCCGGTGCGGCAATCAGGCCGGCGCTAGGCGGCCGGCCCGGCGGCCAGAATCAGGTCGGCGGCGGTGGCCAGATTGGTAGTGCGCGGCTCGTAGGCCAGCGTTTCCTCGGGCCCGACCAGGATGGCGCGGACGCCTACGCGGTGCGCCGCTTCCAGGTCGCGGGCCCGGTCACCGACCAGCCAGCACTGAGCCGGGTCGAGGTGGAAGCGGGCCAGGGCTTTTTCCAGCAGCAGCGAGCCGGGCTTGCGCGACAACGACTCCGACACCGAGGGGTGGCCGGGGGCGAAGTAAAAGGCGTCGATCAGCCCGCCGCAGGCCTCCTGCAGCTTCTGGTGGCAGGCGTCCATGTCGGCGCGGGTGTAGAGGCCCCGGGCAATGCCGGCCTGATTGGTGACGACGATGAGGCGGTAGCCGGCCGCGTGCAGGCGCTGCAAGGCGGCGGGCACCTCGGGCAGCACCCGGAATTCATCGAGGCGCCACACGTAGTGGCCGATTTCAGCGTTGAGCACGCCGTCGCGGTCGAGGAACACGGCCTTGGCCGCGGCAGGCGTAGTCATGCAGGCAAAAGTAGCCACCCTGCCGCAGTACCAGGCCAAGACTGCCGCCGGTCGGCGTCCTGCAACGCGGGCGAGCTTGCGGGTTCGCAGCGGCAATACCCTCTATTTCAGCCAGCTCCGGCCGTGGCTTAGCCGATTCGCGCCGTAGCTGACGCGCCTCAGCCGCGCGGGTGCCGCTTTACCGCCGGCGGCGGGTTATTTTTGCGGTTTCGGGCGGATTTCGCACTAGCATGAACATAGCAGTTATCGGCGGGGGGATTACGGGATTGGTCACGGCCTGGCACCTGCAGCAGCGCGGCGCCACGGCCCACGTGTACGAAGCGGGCGAAGCCGGCGGCAACATGCGCAGCCGCCAGCTGCCCGGCGGCTACGTGGTGGAACTGGGCCCCAACTCCCTGCAGCTCAGCCCCGAGCTGGAGCAGCTCATCAACGGCCTGGGCCTGGCAAGCCAGATTCAGGAGCCCGAAGCCGTGAGCAGCCGCCGCTACGTGGTGCGCGAGGGCCGGGTGCGCGAGCTGCCCGCCAAGCCCCAGCAGCTGCTGTTCAGCGGCTTTTTCTCGCTCGGTGCCAAGCTCAGCGTGCTGCGCGAGCTGCGCCGCCCCGCCCAGCCCCCCGATCCGCAGGAAACCATTGCCCACTTCTTCCGGCGCCGCTTCGGCCAGGAAATCCTCGACTACGCCGTCAATCCCTTCGTATCGGGCATCTACGCCGGCGACCCGGCCCGGCTGCTGGTGCACAAGACGTTTCCGCAGCTGCCGGCCCTGGAGCAGGCGCACGGCTCGGTGCTGCGCGGCTTTGCCAAGACCATGAAGGGCGCGGCCCGGCGGCGCATCATTTCCCTGCGCGGCGGCCTGCAGGCCCTCACCGATGCCCTGGTGGCGCGGCTGCCCCACCTGCACGCCCGCACCCGCGTGGAGGCCCTGCTGCCCCAGCCCGACGGCCGCTACCGCCTGCGCCTCGCGGGCCAGCCTGCCCTGGCCGAAATCTTCGACGCGGTGGTGCTGGCCCTGCCCGCCTACGCCGCCGCCCCGCTGCTGGCCCCGCTCGACGCTGAGGCGGGCGAGGCGCTGGCCGCGGTGCACTACCCGCCCATGACGGCCGTGCACACCGCCTACGACCGCACGGCCGTGCAGCACCCGCTCAACGGCTTCGGGGCGCTGAGCCCCCGCGTGGAGCAGCCCGTGGCCGCGGGCACCTTGTGGAGCAGCTCGCTGTTTCCGGATCGGGCGCCGGCCGGACAGGTGCTGTTCACGTCCTTCGTGGGCGGGGCGCAGTACGAGGCCCTGGCCCAGCTGCCCGACGAGCCGCTGCTGGCCGCGGTGCGCGCCGAGCAGGAACGGCTGTACGGCCTGCAGCCCGGGGCGCCGGCGCGGCTGCAGCATATTTTTCGCTGGCCCCGAAGCATCCCTCAGTTTGATTCGGGCATCTTACCGGCACACGCGGCGGCCGACCGCCTGGAAGCCCGCGGCCTCTGGACGGTGGCCAACTGGCGCGCCGGCGTGGGCATCCCCGACTGCCTGCGCCGGGCCGAGCAGGTGGCCACGGCCCTGACGGCCGGTTAAGCCGGCGCCGGGGCCGTCCGTGCTCTTTTCTGCCGCCGCACCCCGGCGGCTTCCTTGGCTACGCGTGAGCCGAATGCTTACCTTTGACCTAATGAACGATTCGCTCGTCATCATACCGACTTACAACGAACGGGAAAACGCCGAGCTGATCATCCGCAAGGTGTTTTCGCTGCCGAAGCTATTCGATGTGCTCATCATCGATGACGGCTCGCCCGATGGCACCGCCGACGTGGTGCGCAGCCTGCAGCACGAGTTTCAGGGGCGCCTGCACCTGGAGGAGCGCCGCGGCAAGCTGGGCCTGGGCACGGCTTACATTCACGGCTTCCGGTGGGCGCTGCGCCACGGCTACGGCTACATCTTCGAGATGGACGCCGACTTTTCCCACAACCCCGACGATTTGATTCGCCTCTACGAGGCCTGCGCCGTCGAGGGGCACGACATGGCCATCGGCTCGCGCTACATCACCGGCGTGAACGTGGTGAACTGGCCCATGGACCGCGTGCTGATGTCGTGGTTTGCTTCGGCCTACGTGCGCTTCGTCACCGGCATGCCCATCATGGACGCCACCGCCGGCTTCAAGTGCTACTCGGCCGCGGTGCTCGGCACCATCCTGGAAAACAAGATTCGCTTCGTGGGCTACGCCTTCCAGATCGAGATGAAGTGGCTGGCCTTCAAGTACGGCTTCCGCATCAAGGAAGTGCCGATTATCTTCACCGACCGCACCCGCGGCGCCTCCAAGATGTCGAAGGGCATTTTCAAGGAAGCCCTGCTGGGCGTGGTGCAAATGAAGGTCGACAGCTGGTTCCGCCGCTTCCCGCGGCGGGGCGAAACGGCGGCTGCGGCCGCGCCCGCGACGACGGCCGCAACCCCGGCCCGGGAAACGCGGTAAGGGCTGACAACAGGCCGCCGCGGCGGCCATTTTACGGGCGCGCTGCATGACGATTTCTCCCTGGTTCTGGGTTGGGTTCAACCTCTTCGTGCTGGCCATGCTGCTGCTGGACCTGCTGGTATTCAACCGCCAGGCCCACGTGGTGCGCATGCGCGAAGCCCTGAGCTGGAGCGCCTTCTGGATTGCCCTGTCGCTGGCCTTCAACTACCTGATCTACCGGGAAATGGGCCGGGAGGCGGCCATGAATTTCCTGACCGGCTACCTGCTGGAAAAGGCCCTGAGCGTGGACAATCTGTTCGTGTTCCTGCTCATTTTCACCTACTTCAAGGTGCCGGCTCAGTACCAGCACCGCATCCTGTTCTGGGGCGTGCTGGGGGCGCTGGTGCTGCGGGCCGCGTTTATCGTGCTCGGGGCGGCGCTCATCAGCAAGTTCAGCTGGACGCTTTACCTGCTCGGGGCCTTCCTGGTGTATACCGGCGTGAAGATGGCCAGCAGCAGCGGCGACCCGAACATCGACCCGGAAAACAACCCGGTGGTGAAGTTCCTGAGCCGGCACCTGCCCATCACCGCGCGCTACGAGGGCGGCCGGTTTTTCGTGCGGCGCGAAAAGCTGCTCTTCGCCACGCCGCTGTTTGTGGTGCTGGTCATGGTGGAAACCACCGACGTGGTATTCGCCGCCGATTCCATTCCGGCCATCCTGGCCGTCACGCAGGATAAGTTTATCGTCTACACCTCCAACGTGTTTGCCCTGCTCGGACTGCGCGCCCTGTACTTCGCCCTGGCCGGGCTGATGACCCTGTTTCACTACCTGCACTACGGCCTCGCGCTTATCCTCGTGTTCATCGGCGGCAAGCTGCTGCTCCACGACTTTTTCGCGGTGCCCACGGAATGGGCCCTGGGCGTTGTGGCGGCGCTGCTGGCGTTGTCGGTGGTCTTCTCGCTCGTGTTTCCGCGCAAGGAAGTGCCGCTGGAAGCGCCCGACGAATAGCCGCCGCGCGGCACCCGCCCCTAAACACGAAGGCCGCCCGGTTTGCTCCGGGCGGCCTTCGTGTTTGGGGGCGTGGCTAGTTTTTCGGCGGGGGGGCGGGGGCTTCGCCGGGCTGGGCGGCGTTGACGCCCGCGTCGGGGGCGCCGCCGGTATTGAGCAGGTCGATGAGGTTGATCGGGTCGAACTGGCTGCTGTCGGCCGCCACGACGCGCGTCGTATCGGGGCGCGGCGCAAAGGCCATGTAGCCGCGGGCGGGACCGGTCAGGCTCACGGAGCGGCTCAGGCCGTCGGCTTCGGCCTCCGGAATGTAGCCGCGGGCGGCCATGATGTCGGCAATCAGGCGGAAAAAGTAGCGCGTGCTGCGGCGCAGGTCGCCGTAGGCGTCAAACGACTGGCGGGCGTACTTGGGCTTGGGAATGATGCTGGCCAGGTACAGGCTTTCCTGCAGGTTGAGGTCGGCGGGCTGCTTGCCGTAGTAGAACCGGGCGGCCTCGCCCACGCCGTACACGCCCCGTTCGCCGCCGGGCCAGCGGTACTTGCTCGGGCCCCACTCGATGATGTTCAGGTACACCTCCATCATGCGCTCCTTGCTCACCAGGCGGGTGTTTTCGATCAGCCACACCATCAGCGCCTCCTCGGCCTTGCGGGCAATGGTTTTCTGCCGGGTCAGGAACACGTTCTTCACCAGCTGCATCGAGAGCGTGCTGCCGCCGCGGGCGAAGCGCTTTTCCTTCAGGTTCTGGATGGCCGACTTCACGAAGGCCTTTTCCATAAAGCCCTTGTGAGTGAAAAAGCGCGGGTCTTCGGCCGTGATGATGGCGTATTTCAGGTAGTTCGACACCTGGCTGAAGGGCACGAACTCGGGGTTGGAGGGACCCACGAGAAAGGTCTTGAGCGAATCGCCCTTGTCGTTGTAGGCCGTGTAGGGGAATTCCTGGTTGAGCAGGCGCAGGTCGGTGTTGCCGAAGCGCGTGATGCGGAAGTCGCTGCTCTTTTTCAGCGCGGAGTCGAACTTCAGGCTGTCGACCCGCTGCATGTCCAGCGCCAGGTTCATGCGGTACTGCAGCTTGCCGGTGCCCTGCATGCCCTGCACGGCCTCGAACACGCCCTGCGGCAGCGAGGCGAAGAAGTCGGTAGCCGGCGTTTCGGCCGATTCCACGGTGGCCGCCAGCAGCAGGCCGCGCAGGCGCGGGCTGTAGTTGAGCGTGTTTTCGTCGTAGCGGCCCTTCAGATCGGCGGCGGTGCGCAGGCGGATGCTCACCTGCGGGTAGGCCTCGATTTTGTTGAGGCGCACTTTCGTGCCCTTGTCCAGGGCCAGGTAGTTCTGGCCCAGGGTGGCCACGAAGTCGATGCCGCCGCGGCGCACCACCACGTCGGAGTCCGAAATCTTGGGGTGGTTCAGGCGGAAGTTGCTGGCGGCGGCGGCCCCGCGCACGGTCAGCTGCTCGTCGTCGTAGTCCTTGCCGGCCAAACTCAGGTTCAGGGTATCGAACTGCACGCGGGCGCCGTAGCGGCGCTGCAGCAGCGGCAGAATGACGGGCTGCCGGTTCTGGCCGAACACCTGCACGTCGAGGTTTTCGTCGCCCTGCTCCACGTGGCCGGTCAGGCCGATGCGGTTCGTGACCGAGTCGAGCACCACGGTGAGCTGCCCGCTCAGGTCGCCGTCCTCGATGGCCAGCTGGGGCATGGTGAGCGTGGCCGTGTGGCGCGGGCTGCGGTAGGTGACGAGAAAGTCGCGGAAATCGGCCTGGCCGGGAATGTTGTCGAGGCCCGCGTCGAGCAGCTGGTTGAGCACGGCGCCGTAGTTGGTGCCCTTGGTCGTGTCGCGCTTGACGGCGGTGACGGCCCCGCGCTTCTTGAGCAGGAAGCCGTAGTTGTCGTCGCCGGCGGCGGTTTTCAGGGCGCGCAGGCGGGCCTGGTGAATCTGCAGGTCGCTGAACACCGGGCGCCGGGCAAACAAGGAGCGCAGCGAAATGCTGGCGGTGATGCGCTGGGCGGTGAGCAGCGTGTCGCGCAGGCCCTCGGTGGGCACCAGGCTCACCCCGCTGATCTGCACCGTGTTCAGGTCGGTGAAGGCGGCCGGGCCCAGGCCCAGGGTCACCGGGTACTTGCGCTCCACCTTGGTTTTGACTTCGCCCAGGGCGTAGCGCAGCAGCTGTTCGCGCTTGAGCAGAAAAATCCCCAGCCCGATGAGCAGCACCGCTGCCACCGAGCCCAGGCTCCAGTACAATATTTTCTTGGTCTTCGGCTTCACGCGGGGGTCGAGAGAGGGTATTGGACGGCGGCCCGGGCCATTTTCGTGCCGGCCCGGCGCTGCCCCTGGAACAAAAGTACCATAAACTGCCCCTACGCGCCGAGCTTCTTTGCGTTGCCGGGGCCGCCGGGCCTCGCTACCTTCGCCCCCGAATCAAGCCGGAGTGCCGCCGCGGGCAGGCAGGAGCCAGTGCTTCAGCGTCTGAAACCCCGGTGGCGGGCTCCGCAGTTCCGCCCCATCATGCTGCACGACGCGCTGACGCCCCTTTCCGCCCTCTCGCCCCTCGACGGCCGCTACCGCCGCCAGACCGCCCCGCTCGCCCCGTATTTTTCCGAGCTGGCCCTGATCCGCTACCGCGTGCTGGTGGAAGTGGAGTACTTCATTGCCCTCTGCGAGCTGCCGCTGCCCCAGCTCACCGGCGTCGACCGGGCCGCGTACGAGCCGCTGCGCCGCCTCTACCAGGACTTCACCGAGGCCGACGCGGAGGCCATCAAGGCCCACGAGCGCGTGACCAACCACGACGTGAAAGCCGTGGAATACTGGCTGCGCGACCAGTTCACCGGCCTGGGCCTGGACGAGTACCTGGAGTTTATCCACTTCGGCCTCACCTCGCAGGACGTGAACAACACCGCCGTGCCGCTGAGCCTGCGCGAGGCCCTGCAGCGCGAAATCTTGCCCGCCTACGAGCAGCTGGCCGACCAGCTCCGCTCATTCGTGGCCCAGTGGGCCGCGGTGCCCATGCTGGCCCGCACCCACGGGCAGCCCGCCTCCCCCACCCGCCTGGGCAAGGAGCTGGACGTGTTTGTGGCGCGCCTCGAAGCCCAGCTGCACCAGTTGAAGCAGGTGCCCTACGGCGCCAAGTTTGGCGGGGCCACCGGCAACTTCAACGCCCACTACGTGGCCTACCCCGACGTGGACTGGCACGCGTTCGGTACGCGGTTCGTGAACGAGCAGCTGGGGCTGCACCGCTCCTTCCCCACCACCCAGATCGAGCACTACGACCACCTGGCGGCCACCTGCGACGGGCTTAAGCGCCTCAATACCATCCTCATCGACCTGGCGCGCGACGTGTGGCAGTACATTTCGCTGGGCTACTTCCGCCAGCAGGTGAAGGCCGGCGAAGTGGGTTCCTCGGCCATGCCGCACAAGGTCAACCCCATCGACTTCGAAAACGCCGAGGGCAACCTGGGCCTGGCCAACGCCGTGCTGGAGCACCTGGCGGCCAAGCTGCCGATTTCGCGCCTGCAGCGCGACTTAACGGACTCTACCGTGCTACGCAATCTGGGCGTGCCGCTGGGCCACATCCTGATTTCGCTCACGGCCCTGCAGCGCGGCCTGGGCAAGCTGGCCCTCGACGAAACCGCCCTGCGCCGCGACCTGGAAGCCAACTGGGCCGTGGTGGCCGAGGCCATTCAGACCATTCTGCGCCGCGAGCGGTACCCCGACCCCTACAACGCCCTCAAGGCCCTGACCCGCACCGGCACCGCCATTTCAGCCGCGGCCATCAGCGAGTTTGTGGAGGAGCTGGCCGTGAGCGACGCCGTGAAAGCGGAACTGCGCGGCATCACGCCCTGGAACTACGTGGGCGCCTAAGTTCGTCCGGCTTCGGCCCCGCCAAGATGCCCCGCCCACATGAAGCGGGGCATTTTGGTTTCCCAATGTCCCATTGAGCCTGCAATAAGCTTCTCTGATTAGCAGTGAGTTAAGAAGGCCACTCTCAATTTGAGACAAAAACCAGTAATAATATTTGATATACATGATTTTATGATGAAGATTGTACATCATCTAAACGAATGATCTGTGGCGTAGGCCGCTGGCGCAGGATTGTTTCGGCTGGATTTCCCGTCCCCGGACGCTGCTTTTTGGCAGCCTCCTACTCCGCGCCTATTATGACCACCGAACAGCAGCGCATGCAAGACTGCATTGCCGCCATTGCCTCCACCGCCGACTTTCACCCGGGCATCCTGATCGTTCACCACATTCCGAGTACCACGGTGGCTTATATGTCGCGCCGCGGGCTGCAGCTGCTCGGCATCACCGCCGAGGAGCTGCAGGCCCTGGGCGCCGACTACCACCAGCGTTTTTTCAACCCCGAGGACGCGGCCGAATACGCCCCGAAGCTCTGGGCGCTGGTGGCGCAAAACGATTTCGAGCAGGTAATTTCGTTTTTTCAGCAGGTGCGCACCCTTGAAAGCCCCGACTGGAGCCTCTACCTGAGCGCCGCCCGCCTGCTGCTGCGCGGCGACGACGGCCTGCCGCTGCTGCTGCTCTCCAACTCCTGCGCCATCGACCCGAGCAGCCACATTCCGCTGAAAGTGCAGCGCCTGGTCGACGAAAACAACTTTCTGCGGCAGCACGCCGCCACGTTTGCCAGCCTTACCGGGCGCGAGCGGGAGGTGCTGCGCCTGCTGGCGCTGGGCCACAGCGCCCCCGAAATTGCCAAGGTGCTCTTTATATCGGCCCAAACCGCCGAAACCCACCGCCGTAACATCCGCCAGAAGCTCGGGGCGGAGTCGGCGTTTGAGCTGGGCCAGTTTGCCCGGGCCTTCGATCTGATTTAAACCGCCGCCCCAACGGCGGATTACTACGCGCTTGCTTACTGCTGCTCCACCGTTATGTCCCATTCCGACGCTTCTGCACCCCTGCTCGTGCCCGCCACCGAGCAGCACCCCGCCACTGCCCGGCAGCGGGCCCGCATAGCCGCCGCCGTGGCCGAAATTGCCGCCACCGCCGACCTGCATCCCGGCGTTATTATCATTGCCAACCTGCTCATCGACCGCGTCGAGTACATGTCGCAGCGCGGCCTGCTGGAGCTGCGCACTACGCTGCCCGAGCTGCAGGCGCTGGGCCCGGGCTACTGGGAAACGTACTTCAACCCCACCGACTCCGCCGACCTTCTGCCCAAAGTGTACGCGATGATTCAGAACCCCGACCCGTGGGCGGTGGTGAGCATATTTCAGCAGGTGCGCATTGCCGAAGACCGGGGCTACGTGTGGCACCTGAGCGCCACGCGGGTACTGCTGCGCGACGAGGACACCGGCCAGCCCCTGCTGCTGGTCACCTCGTCGGTGCCCGTGGACCCGCTGCACCACGTCACGCACAAAGTGAGCCGGCTGCTGGAAGAAAACAACTTCCTGCGCCTGAATGCCCCGCGCTTCGCCACGCTCACCGGGCGCGAGCGGGAGGTGCTGCGGCTACTGGTGCTGGGCCACAGCGCCCCCGAAATTGCCAAGGCGCTTTTCATTGCCCAGCAAACGGCCGAAACGCACCGGCGCAACATCCGCCAGAAGCTCGGCGCCGATTCCCTGTTTGAGCTGAGCCAGTACGCGCGCGCCTTCGACCTGATCTAGGCCTCTGGGTACGTTGAGCGCCGTCAAGGCCGCGCCGGGCGCCGCAGCTCTACCGCTTCGTTGAATCGTGCGGTAGAGCTGCGGCGCCCGGCGCGGCCTGGGGTGCATCGGGCACCCATTGCGTTTTCAGCCCCGGCCGAATCCTGCTGCACCGGCTCCGGCAGCGGGTAGCCGGAGCCGCGGGGCGGCCGCCCGGCAGCTCCGTGCAGCGACGTCCCGGCCCCTCGCAGGCAATTATATTATTTCCTTTAAAGATGAAAAATACCCGAAAGTGGGTATTGGATCCGGGTGGCTTACCCGGCAATTTTGCTGTACTCAACTGGCGCCGGAATGTGGTGTTGGGCGGCCTATCAGCTTGTTGCCCTGCTGGTACGCTTCGTGCCCTAATTCCGCCCGTACGCACTGTGTTGGCTGCCGACTGGCGGCCTCTCTTTTCTACCTGCCGCTGCCTGCCCGGCCAGTCAGCGCTGATGCTTCCGGCAGACGAGTCCGCCTTTTGGGCCCTTGACCCTGCTCCTGCCCCGCCGGCTGCCAGCTATAAGACAAACGGATTCTGCCCCGCGCGCCCGTGGCCTGCCTACGGGCGCGCGCGCCTTGACTTGTTGGGCCTTCTCGGCCCGGCGTGAATACATCCACCTTTTCCCACTGAGTCGCTTATGACACACCTCAACCCTATCCGCTCTGCGCTCTGCGGAGCTGTTGCCGCCTTGGGGCTGGTAGCCGCAGCTAGGCCGGCCGCGGCGCAAAGCTTCAACTTCCGCGCGCAGAACGCGCAGGTGCTCGCCACTACCTACGCGAGCCTGGACACTGCGGGGACGGTCATTGCCACCGCCAACTTCGACGACGCCGACTCAGCGCCGCAGAACATTGGCTTCTCGTTTCCCTACAACGGGAGCACCTTTAGCAGCTTTATCCTGAGCAGCAACGGCTTTATCAAGCTGGGCAGCTCCCCGCTGTCGGACCCGTACCTGTACCTGGTATACGCCCAGACCGAAATGGTCAACGGGCAGCTGGTGTATCCGGGCGGGCCGATTGCCAGCAGCGACTCGCGCAGCAACAACATCATTGCCCCGCTGGCCGTGGACCTGGCCGGCGCCCTGAGCGGCGGTACCGAATACCGCGTGGCCACCACCGGGGTAGCCCCCAACCGGGTGTGCACCATTCAGTGGAAAAACGTGCGCGACAAGCCCAAGCAGGCGTCCGCGTCGAACACTACTACCATTGGCACGCAGTACGCCAGCATTTCGTTCCAGGTGAAGCTGTACGAAACCTCCGGGCAAGTCGACTTCGTGTACGGCCCCAATACGGCCGGGCCGGGCCCCGATGCGTTTCGGAGCGTGGCCGTGGGCCTGAAAGGCAACAACAACGGTCAGGGCCTGGCTGGCGACGTGGTGATGGTGGATAAGGCCTCGGCCACCGCCTGGAGCAGCGCCGTCTTCTACGACAACTACTACGTCGGTACCGACCCGTTCAACATCCGTAGCTCGGTGCGCCCCGTAGCGGGCAACACCTACCGTTTCCGGGCCAATGCCGCCAACGATGCGGATGTGGCGGCGGTGTACACCCTGGGCCAGGTGCCCGTCGGGCGCTCCTTGGCCGTGCAGGCCGTGGTGCGCAACGTTGGCACCCAAACCCTGACCAACCTGCCCGTGACGCTCAACGTGTCGGGGGTAAACACGTTTTCCAACGTTCAGCTCGTGGGCAGCCTCGCGCCCGGCGCCAGCACCACGGTGACGTTTGCGCCCTACACGACCTCGGCGCAGCGCGGCAACAACGCCGTGGCGGTGAGTGTGCCCGCCGATGCCTACGCGGTGCGCAACTCGCTCCAGGTCACCCAGGCGGTGACGGCCAGCACGCTCAACTACGTGCAGCCGATTGCCGGCTCGGGTATCACGCCTTCGTACTACGGGTTTGATACCCGCGAAGGCATCACGGCCGTGAAGTTCAACAACCCAACGGTTTCCACCCTGCTGTCGGTTACCAACTTCATACCAACCGGTAGTAATTCGGTCGGGCAGGTCATCTATGCGGTGGCACTCAATGCGGCCGGTACCCAGATGGTGCGCACGCCGGACTACACCGTGCGCGCGGCCGACCTGGGCACCAACGTCACGTTCAACTTCACCACGCCCGTGGCCCTGCCGGCCGGCGACTTCCTGGTAGGCATTGCCCAGCCCGCCAGCGCCGTGGCGCACTACCCCATCGGCCTGCTGTTCGAGACGCCGGTGCGCCCAGGAGCCTTCTACGACCGCGGCTCCCTCACCACCGGCACTTTTTCCGACCGCTCCCTAGTGAGTTTCGGACCCTTCCTGATCGGGGCCGTGCTAGCCCCCTCGCCGGTCATCAGCGGCTTCACGCCGGCCAGCGGCCCGGTGGGCACCAGCGTGCGCGTCAACGGGGCCAACTTCAACGGCACGACGGCCGTGACTTTCAACGGCACGACGGCGCCGGGCTTCGCCGTGGATACGGCCGGCACGTCGCTGACCGTGCTGGTACCCGCCGGCGCCAGCACCGGCCCCATTGCCGTGGCTACGGCCGGGGGCACGGCTACGTCGCCCACCAGCTTCACGGTGACGGTGGCGCCCACCATCACCAGCCTCTCGCGCCCGCAGGGGCCGGTGTCCAGCACCG
Organism: Hymenobacter edaphi; assembly: GCF_003258365.1. Taxonomy (GTDB): domain Bacteria; phylum Bacteroidota; class Bacteroidia; order Cytophagales; family Hymenobacteraceae; genus Solirubrum; species Solirubrum edaphi. The sequence continues at coordinate 111,201 of NZ_QHKM01000011.1, forward strand.
TGCTCATCAACGGCACCGGCTTCACCGGGGCCACGGCCGTGACCTTCAACGGCACCGCTGCCTCGTTCACGGTCAACTCCAGCACCCAGATTTCGGCGGTAGTGCCCGCCGGTGCCACCTCGGGCCCGATTCAGGTGACCACGCCCAACGGCTCGGCCACCAGCGCCTCGTTCACGGTCCTGGCCGACCCGGTCGTGTACTCCTTCTCGCCCGCCAGCGGTGCCCCCGGCACCCAGGTAATCATCACCGGGGCCAACTTTGTTGATGTAGGCGTAGTGGCGTTCGGCCAGGGCGCGCTCATCGGCACGGGCTTCACGGTGAATTCGCCGAACCAGATTACCGCCTTCGTGCCGGCCAACGCCACTACGGGCTTTATCGGCGTCAACAACGGCGGCAGCACGGGCCTGAGCGGTACGGTCTTCACCGTGGTAGCGGCGCCGACCAACCTGACCGTCAGCAGCGCGCAGAACATCAGCGGCTCTTACAACAACGTGACCATCACCGGCACCGGCGTGGCTACGCTCACCGGCCCGCTTTCCGTAGCGGGCACGCTGACGGTGCAGACCGGCGGCGCCCTGCTCACCAACTGCCAGCCCGTGCGCGGCCTTGGCAGCTTCACGCTGCAGGGCGGCGCCACGCTCGGCATCTGCGACGCGGGCGGCATCCGTGCCAGCGGCGACACGCTGGGCGCCATTCGCCTGAGCGGTGCCCGCTCGTTCAGCTCCGACGCCGTGTACCGCTACAACGGCAGCCAGGCCCAGGTAACGGGCTCGGGCCTGCCCGCGCAGGTGCGCACTCTGGAGCTCAGCAACGCGTCGGGCCTGCGCCTCTCGCAACCCGCCGCCGTGGCTCAGGTACTCCGGCTCAACAGCGGCGACCTGAGCACCAACGGACAGATGCTCACGCTGCTTTCGTCGGCCACGGGCACGGCCCTGGTGGACAACACCGGCGGCGTAGTCAACGGCACGACCACGGTGCAGCGCTACATCAGCCCGGCCCTGAACGCCGGCCTGGGCTACCGCCACCTGGCCACCCCGGTGACCTTCGACCCGGTATCGGACCTGGCCACCAGCAACTTCACGCCGGTGGTGAACCCGGCCTACAACACCTCGGCCACTCCCAGCCTGGTGACGCCTTTCCCCACGGTGTTCGGCTACGACCAAAGCCGCCTCGCCACCACGACCAACAACCTGTCGGCCTTCGACAAGGGCTGGTTCTCGCCCGCGGCGCTGACCAGCCAACTGAACGCCGGCCAGGGCTACACCGTCAATATGGCCGCTGGCCAGACGGTGGACTTCGTCGGGGGGCTGATCAACGGCAACTACTTCTACAATTTTGCCCGGGGCACGGATGCCGCTGCGGGCTGGCAGCTGCTGGGCAACCCCTACCCCGCCCCGCTCGACTGGAGCCGGGTGGCCGCCGCTGACCGGGCGGGCCTGAACGCCGCCATTTACGTCTTCGAAAGCACCGGTCCCTACGCCGGCCGCTACCGCAGCTACGCCAACGGCATCGGCGGTAACCCCATCGTGCCGCTGGGTCAGGGCTTCTTCGTACGGGTAGCCGATGGCCAGACCAGCGCCGCCCTCACGCTGCGCAACAGCCACCGCCTGACCTCGCCCGACGCCACCCCGCTGCTGCGCGGCACCGCCGATGTGCGCCCGCAGGTGCAGCTGGCGCTGCAGGGCGCCGGTTTGGCCGATGCGGCCTACGTGTACTTCGAGGCTGGCGCTACCAACAGCGCTGATGCGGAGTACGACGCCCGCAAGCTGCCCAACACCAACGGGCTGAACCTGGCCGCGCTGGCCGGCCCCGAGGCCCTGGCCGTGAACGGCCTGCCCGCGCTGACCACCACCACGGTGGTACCGCTGCAGGTGGCCGTACCGGCCGCCGGCTCCTACACCCTGCGCGCCGAGCAGTTGCTGAACTTCGTGGCCGGCACGCAGGTGCTGCTGCACGACGCCCTCACCGGCCAGGATATCGACCTGCAGCGCCAGGCCAGCTACAGCTTCACGCACAGCGGCGCCTCTACGAGCCGCTTCAGCCTGGTGTTCCGCCCCAGCGGCGTGACGGCTACGGCCAGCGCCCGCCTTGCCGATCAGCTGATGGTATTCCCCAACCCCACGGCCGGCTCGTTTACGGTTCGCCTGAGCGGGGTAGCAGTTGGGCAGCCCGCCGACGCGGTGCTCTACAACGCCCTGGGCCAGGCCGTGCAGCGCCGCGCGCTGCCCCTGACCAGCAGCGGCCTGCAGGCCGAATTTGACGTGACCCGGCTGCCGGCCGGCGTGTATACTCTGCGCCTGGCCCTGGCCGACGGCACGCAGCTCACCAAACGCGTGGTAAAACAATAATGCTTCTCTCGCAACCTACCTCCACTTCCCTGGTCCAGTCGGCCACTTGCCCGCCATCCGCCGCCCGGCGCACGTGGGCCGCCTGGCTCTGCTGCGGGGCTGTGCTGCTGCTGCTGGCCGGCACCAGCGCCCGGGCCCAAACGCCGGGCTCGGGCGGCCCCGAGCCCGGCACCCCCGCCGAACCCACGGCCGTGCCCCTCGACGGCGGCGCTTCGCTGCTGCTGCTGGCTGGCACGGGCATTGCCCTGCGCAAGCTGCGCCGCCGCCGCGCCTGATACCTCCCTGCTCCATAAACAAGTGAAAAGCCGCTTCCCCCGGGAGGCGGCTTTTTTCGTGCGTCGGGCGCGCGTCGTTGCTGAAACGGGCGCTGGCCGATAACCCGCCAACAGCCCGCCGGGCACGGCTCACCGGGCTTACAGTCACGGGTTTACTCGCCGCATTATACCCGAAAGCAGGTATTGCAATAATCCGTTGACGTATGAATATTTGCCCGTACCCCACCCGCAATCCTATGCCGGCTGTTTCCCCCTCGCCCGCGCCGCCCGTCGTACTGGTTCATGCGGCCTTGCCGGTGGCCCCGCAGTTCATCGATCTGGCCTATCTGGGCTCGGGCCGGCCTATCCCCGCCACTTCGCAGCCCGAGCCCGTTGCCCCGCTCCGGCTTTCGTCGGCCTCGTGACCAGCGGCCCGGTGGGTGGTTAACCGCCGGTATCGATTCGGCCGGCAGCCCCCGGAAGCCCTATCTTCGTGGCTTCTTCCCAGCTGCCCTGCTTCATGCCCGACCTCCACGGCATCACCGTTCACCCCGACTGCCGCCACTTCCGCGGCGACCTGCCCTGCCGCCCCAACAAAGAGCACGGCTACCAGTGCGGCTCCTGCCCGGTGTATGCGCCGGTGCAGCAGCGCATCCTCATCATCAAGCTCGGCGCCATCGGCGACGTGATTCGGACCACCCCGCTGCTGCGCCGCCTGCGCCAGGAGTACCCGCAGGCCTACATCACCTGGCTTACGCACACGCCCGCCATCCTGCCCGCCCACGACGGTCCCGACGAGGTGCTGAAGTTCGAGCTGAGCAGCATCGTGCAGCTGCAGGGCCGCGAGTTTGATATTGTCTACAACCTCGACAAGGACAAGGAGGCCGGTGCCCTGCTGAACGGCATCAAGGCCGGGCAGAAGTTTGGCTACGCCCTGCGCCCCTACGACGGCGTGGTGTGGCCCGTCAGCGCGCTGGCCGAGCATAAGTACCTCACCGGCGTATTCGACGAGCTGAGCCTGCAAAACCAGAAGCCCTACGTGCAGGAAATCTTCGAGCTGTGCGGCTTCGCGTTCCGGGGCGAGGAATACGTGTTCGACACCCACGCCGACAAGGGCTACCAGTGGCCGATGCTGCCCCCGGCGGGCCGCCGCGTGGGCCTCAACACCGGCTGCGGTGACCGGTGGACCACCCGCCTTTGGTCCGACGAGAAGTGGATCAGCCTGATCGGGCAGCTACAACAGCACGGCTACCAGCCCGTGCTGCTCGGCGGCGAAGCCGAAGACGCCCGCAACCAGCGCCTATTCGCCGCCACCGGGGCCACGTACCCCGGCACCTTCCCGCTGCCGCAGTTCATCAATCTGCTCGACCAGATGGACCTTATCGTGACGCAGGTGACCATGGCCATGCACATCAGCATCGCCCTGCGCAAGCCCACGGTGCTGATGAACAACATCTTCAACCCCTACGAATTCGACCTCTACGGCCGCGGCCAGATCGTGCAGCCCGACCGCCCCTGCGTGTGCTTCTACCGCGGCAGCTGCCGCCTGGGCACTAGCTGCATGGAGGAGCTGCCGGCCGAAAAGGTCTTCGCCGCCGTGCAGCAGAGCCTGCCGGGGTAAGCTGTTGCAGCGAAGTCAGCTACGCAGCTGGTCGTCATCGATGATTTTGCCCTTGTGCGAAGTCCCATGTGCCCGGAAACCCTGGTTTCCGGGCACATGGGACTTCGCACATCGATGAAAACGATGGTTTTCGAACAGCTATGACTTCCTACGTAGGCAAAAACAATGGTTTCTGAGCGTATAGGACTTCCTACCAGGCCAGAACCGTTGGTTTCCGGGCACGTGGGAAGTCCTATCTGCTTCTCAACAGTGGTTTCCGGGCAGGTGAGAATTTCTGAGTGCTGCCGGGTTGGGGCGGAGCAGTTCAGCTCTTGCCTTCTGGCTAGGCCACGGCTTTGAGCGCCTTCACCATCTCGCTCCACGAAAACTGCTGCTTGTAGTGCCGGGCGCCCGCCTCGAACGTGGCCTCTTTCTCGGGGTGCGTGGCGAAGTCGACCAGCGCATCGGCAATGGCCTGGGGGGTGGGCGGCACCACGTAGCCTACCTCGCCGTGGGGAATCAGCTCGGCCAGGCCCCCCACGTCCGTCACCAGCATGGGCCGTTCGAAGTGGTAGGCAATCTGGGAGACACCGCTCTGAGTAGCGTTTTTGTAGGGCTGCACCACCAGGTCGGCGGCCGAAAAGTAGTCGGCTACCCGCTCGTTCGGAATGAAGTCGGTGGCGCGCACCAGGCGGCTTTCCAGGCTGTGCGTGCGGATCAGCTCCTCGTAGGGCGCCGCATCCTCGTAGAACTCGCCGGCCACGATGAGCTTCAGCGGCAGCTGGCGCAGCCGCTCGTCGGCCAAGGCCTGCAGCAGCAGATCGAGGCCCTTATAGGCGCGGATAAAGCCGAAGAACAGCAGGTAGCGGTACTGCGGATCGAGCCCGAGGCGGCGCAGGGCCTCCGGCTTGGGCACGATGGGACCGAAGTTGTCGTAGAGCGGGTGCGCTTGGTAGCGGGCGGGCTGCTTCAGGCCCAGGCGGCGCAAATCGGCCAGCACCGCCCGGCTCATGGTCACGAAGCCGTGGTTTTGGGGCAGAAAGTAGCGCGTGAGCGGCCGGTCCCCCGGGCGGGGCTCGTGCGGAATGGCGTTGTCCGTGATGGTGACGAGGCGGGTGTGCCGGTTGCCGCGCACCAGGCGGGCAATGGTGCCCAGCGCCGGGCCCATAAACGGCAGCCAGAAGCGGAATATGACCAGATCGGGCCGCTCCCGCCGCAGCTTACGCCCCACCCGCCACCAGCTCAGCGGATTCACCGAGTTGATGCTGACTTCGATGTCCAGGTCCTGGGGCCCCGCCTCGGTGCTATACTGCGTGGTGCCCGGAAACAGAAACTCCGGGTACTGCAGGCTGAACGTGACGATGCGCGCCTCGTCGCCGGCTTCGCGGAAGGCCCGCGCCAGCCGCTCGTTGTACGTCGCCAGCCCGCCTCGCAGCGGGTACGCCGGCCCGATGATGACTACGCGCATGGATTGATGGGTTGGGAAGGGAATACAGAACGTCATCCTGAGCAACGCGAAGGACCTTACTCGCTCCCTGCACCAGCGCCGAAGTCTACGACTTAACCGGCGGTGCAAGAAATGAGGAAGGTCCTTCGCTAAGGCGGACGCTGGATGAAGGATGACAAATAAAGCGGTTAATCCAGATTCAGCCGCTCGCGCACCAGGTACTCGCGGTGCCCATTCAGCTGCACCATTTCGGCCAGAAACCCGACCAGAAACAGCTGCACGCCCACCACCACGGCCACCAGGGCGAAGAAGAACAGCGGCTGATCCGTCACCGAGCGGGCCCGCAGGTTGTGCATCGACAGCCAGAACTTTTCGCCCGTCAGCCACAGGGCAATAACGGCCCCGACGAAGAAGGCCAGCACGCCCATGGTGCCGAAAAAGTGCATGGGCCGCCGCCGGAACCGGCTCACGAAGGTGATGCTGAGCAGATCCAGAAAGCCGTAGACGAAGCGCTCCAGGCCGAACTTGGTCACGCCGTACTTCCGCTCCTGGTGCTGCACCACCTTCTCGCCGATGCGCCGGAAGCCGGCCCACTTGGCAATAACCGGGATGTAGCGGTGCATCTCGCCGTACACTTCAATGCTCTTCACCACGCGGTGGTTGTAGGCCTTGAGGCCGCAGTTGAAGTCGTGCAGCTGAATGCCCGAAATCCAGCGCGTCACGCCGTTGAACAGCTTGGTCGGAATGGTCTTCGACAGCGGGTCGAAGCGCTTTTTCTTCCAGCCGCTGATCAAATCGTACTGCTCCTCGGTGATGAGGCGGTACAGCTCGGGCAACTCCTCGGGCGAGTCCTGCAGGTCGGCGTCCATGGTGCACACCACCCGGCCGCGCGTGGCCCGGAAGCCCGTGTCCAGCGCCGCCGACTTGCCGTAATTGCGGTTGAAACGGATGCCGCGCAGGGCCGCGTCCGCGGCCGCCAGCTCTTCGATTACTTCCCAGGAGTTGTCCGTCGAGCCGTCGTCGATCAGGATGACTTCGTACGTAAGCCCGTGGGCCTGCAGCACGCGCCGAATCCACTGCGTCAGCTCCGGCAACGATTCAGCCTCGTTGAGCAGCGGAATGACGATGGACAACTCAACGGGAAAGGGTTTCGAAGCAGAATTACTCAAACTCGGGGCGGTTACGCTTGGTGATGGCCGAAATAATCAGGGAGAGCAGAAAAGCGAAAAACGCCGTGCCCAGCACCGCTAACAGAATACCCACCGGGCCGGTGCCGCTGAACTTCTGCGTCATCTGAATGGCCTGGTCGATCTGCTCGTCGCTCATCTTGCCGTCGGCCTCGAACTTGGCGCGCAGGGCGTTCATGGTGTTTTCCACGTACTGCGGATCGATGAACGTGATGTAGATGTAGCGGAAGATGCCGCTCAGCAGCCCGATGACGGCGCCCGCCACGGTGGCAATGCCCAGGCCCTGGCCGTAGGACATAAACCCGGCGTTGTGCTCCTTGTAGTAGCGGTGCGCCAGCACAATGCCCCCGATCAGGATGATAAACGTGATGACGCCCATGGCGGAGTTCTGCTCCATCCCCGTCATCATCAGGATAAACGAGTAAATGATGGTGACAATGCCCGTAATCACGCCGTAGCGCAGGCCGGCGGCGGTGGTAGTAACGGCGGAGGTAGTGGTGCTTTCCATAGGAAAAGTGTTGGGGTTGTGAGAGAAGAAGGTGTTACCGGCGTAAGAAAATAGCCCCGGGCAAGATAAGGAACAGCCCCGCTATTAATTTCTTTTGAAATTCCTCGTTCGCCACGCCCCGCGCCGTCCCCGCTGCCACGGGCAAGCTCCGCAGATTGGCCTCGTACGCGGCCGTGCTCAGCTCTTTTTCGCTGAACTGCCTGCGACTCGCCCGCACGATACTGGTCGATTCCTCCAGGTTTCGCCGCAGCAACGGCTCCCCTCCCGCTCGGGCCACGCTATAAGTTCCCAGCGCCGACAGCACCGCCGTCAGCCCGGCGGCTACCAGCCCTACCAGCAGCTGCCGGCCCAACGAGGCCCATTCCCGGTACTGCTTGCGCACCTGCCACTGGGCCACCACTGCCGCCACCGGCGCCACCAGAATGCTCATCAGCCGCTTCGGCCCAAAAGGGTTTTGCCCGGTGGCGTACAGCAGTACGGTCCACGCAATGCAGATGACACCTGCCACCACGCCCACGCGCAGCGCCGTCCGGATTACCGCTTGATTATTCATGCTTACAGCCGGTCTGCTTGCTGACCGAAGCGGCAAGTTAGGCCTCTTTTTATCAAGTTTCGCCCCCTGCTACGCCGCCTGCGCCGTCAGCCGCTCCCGCCGCTGGCCGAAGCGCAGCACCAGCACTTCGCCCAGCAGGCACAGCAGCGCCCCGAGCAGGCAGTAGCGCCACAGCGGCGTGCCGTTGTGCTCCTCGGCCAGCTGAGCCGCCGCGCTTCGCTCCCCGCCGGCTTCGTACACGTGCACGTTCGGGTAAGCAGCCATCAGCTGCCGCAGTTCCTCCGCCGAATACTGCGCCAGCTCCGACTCCTTTTTGTCTACGTTGAAGGCCAGGGTCGTGAGCACCTGGTCGTTCAGCGTGAGCTGGTAGTAGCCGGGCTGCCGCATGGGCGTCGGCAGCTGCAGATACAGCCGGCCATTGCGCACCTGCTGCGTCGGCACGTACGCGTTGCTGTCGTTACGCAGCTTATAAACCTGCTCGGCGCCAGCCGTTGCAGGTACCGGCGGCCGTAGGACCACAGCCCGGTCCGTCAGGCGGTAAGCCGGCAGCTGCTCACTGGCCTTGCTCAGCGTGGCCAGCCGGTACATCACCGGCACGAACAGCGGATGTTCGGCAAAGGTCGAAAACCCGGTCTGCAGCGGCGAGGCAAACAGATACACCATTCCTTCGCCGCTGCGGAAACCTGAAAGGAACGGTTGCCCATCCCGAAACTGCAGCACGTCGGTCGTCGAGCGGCCCCAGCTAAGCACCGGAGTGGCCACGGGCATATCCGGCTGCCGGGTTTGCTCCGCGAATACATCCTTAAAAAACGGGCTCTGCTGATTTGGTACGGCCACTTCCTGAGCTGCATTACCCGAAGTCCAGCGCACCGAGGTCAAGCTCAGTGTAGCCCACAGCTGCTCGTAACCTGCCCGCAGGCCCGTGGTCGTCGGCGGTACTACCACCAGCGTGCCCCCTCGCCGCACAAATTCTGCTACTGCCGTTTGCCAAGCACTGCTCAGGCGACTATTGCCTTGAATCAACACCAAATCGGCGCCGGCCACGGCGGCCGTGTTGTTGTCGGGCCGCAGCTGGGTGTAGGCAAATATGGTTTCGTTCGGATACAGCTTCTGCGTCGCCGTGCCGCTGCCACTCACGTCCAGCACCCGAATACGTCCCGACGGTTTCAGCGTGAAGTAGTAGGTGTTATCGTAGGTTACGGGCTGCTCCTCGATTTCAACCCGGCAATACTGCGTCGCCGTGCCGCTTAGCCGAACGCGCATCGTATTTTCCACCATTTCACCTGCCGGTACCGTGTTGGTGTAAGCCGCTACCTGCCGCTGACCAATAAACACGCGCACCTGTACATTGGGAGCAGCCTGGCTGCCACCATTACGCAGGCGCACGTGTAACGGCAACTCCACGTTGCTACGCACAAACTCTTCCGGCGAGAATACGCTGTCCACGTAGATATTAGCCGTGGCTCGGGGAGTTAATGGCAGCAGGTATACTTCCCCTGCTCCCCTCAGACTGCGCACATCCGCAGGACCAAAACCCGTTTTTTGAAAGTCCGAGGCTACAAACGTGGTCTGCTTGACTCCAGCTAGCTGATTCTCCAACTGTCGCAGTTCTGCGCCAATGCCAGCACTGGCAGCCGAAGCAGTCAGCTGATCCAGTTCCTCTGTCAGCTTATCCGCGTTCATACTGCCTTGCGGAGTACGGCCATTCCAGATACGGTATTGTGCGGTCCTGGGAAAAGCCCGAGCAATGCTCTGGATTTCCTCTACCCCCTGTTCCAGCATCGGCTTCCCCTGACTGGTTTCCGCGGTCATGCTGGGCGAAGCATCGATCAGCACATTGGTATCCGCCCCGATTGCCGTCTTTTGATCAGATGCAGGAATGAATGGCTGACAAAACAGCAATATCAACAAAGCCATAAAGCCTAAGCGCAGCCCCAACACCAACAGGTGTTGCAATCGGCGCTGTTTAGCACTCAGTAGCTTGACCTCGCGGATGAATTCAACATTGGTAAATAGCACCCGTTGAGGCCGGCGAAGCTCATATAAGTGTAAAAATACAGGAACGCCCAAAGCCAGCAAGCCCAGCAAAAACCATGGATGAGTAAGCGTCATATACTTGATTCAGGATATCACCTGTTACTTCAAAGAACGCAAAATCAGTCCAAAAGACGCCCCACAAGCTGATTCAGCTATAAATTGAATCTGCAAAGCCATAAATAATTGTTGTCGCCTGCTCCAGCGTTAGCGGTGCCGTTTGGGTCGATAAGCGCATTCAGACCTCCGTAGCAGGCGTATACGCCGCCGGTGATACCACCCCCGCCGCCCAACAAGCCATAATTGCGGCAGCGGAAGGGGCGCAGGCGGGCATC
>NZ_QHKM01000012.1 GCF_003258365.1 Hymenobacter edaphi
TGGCTCAACTTCTTCCGACGGGTAGTCATGGACTACGAGTACACGCCCGAAAGCCACGCCGCCTGGATTCTCTGGGCAAACGTCACCCTGTGCCTCAACCGACTACCTTAATTCCCCAACAGGCTCTTATGCTCCGTTTGCTTCACCGCGCCGCCGCGCTGGCGCTGGCCGCCGCCCTGCTCGCCGCCTGCGACGCCAACCACGACACCGACCAGATTTCCACCGAGTCGCCGACCACGCGCCACAGCACCGCGCCCGCACCCGACAGCAGCGGCTACGCGGTGGACAGCTCCACGACGGTGCAGGAATAGGGTATGAGGGTAGGAGAGTATGGTGGGATGAGTCATTGTTTAAAAAACGCTTGACCTTTTACCTTCTTCAACTCCTACCCTCCTACCCGCACACCCTATCAAAACCGGCTGGTGATGCCGAAGTGAATCTTGGAGGCGTTGAAGGCAAACGCCTGGCTGTTGGTGCGCCCCACCGAGTACACAAACTGGAACAGGCCCGCGCCGGTGCGGAAGCTCAGGCCCGCGCCGAGGCCGGTGGGCGCATCCTCGCCGGGCGCGCCGGGCAGCCCCTGGCGCAGGTAGGCCTGATCGGCGAAGAGGAACACGTAGGCCTCGGGGCCGGTGAACTGCCGCAGTTCCACGGTGCCCACGCCGTACTGCGCGGCGTAAAACTGCAGCTCGTTGAAGCCGCGCAGGGTGGAGAGGCCGCCGAGGCGAAACAAATCGTTCTGAAACAGGCGCTGGTTTACCAGGGCCTCGCCGCGCAGGCGGGTGAGCAGCACGCCCTGCTGGCCCACGCGGAAGTAGTGCTCGGCCCGGCCGCTGAAGCTCACCTGGGTGGTGCGCAGCGGCAGCCCGTCGTAGAGCTCGGGCCGGATATCGGCGTTTTTGCTGATAATCTTGGTGCCCACGGCGCCCTGGGCAATCAGCAGGGTGCCCCGGCGCGGAAACAGCGGGTCGTCGAGCGAGGAGCGGGTCACGTCGAGGCCGTAGGCGGTGTAGCGCGAGTCGATGTTGTCGGGCAGCATCTGCAGAGTGGGCAGGCGGCGCTGGGCCAGCAGGCGGGAGTTGCGCTGCTCCACAAACACGCTGATGCGCCCGGTGCGGGCATTGACGTGGCTGAGCTGCAGGCGCGGGCGCAGGGTCAGAAACGTGCTGTCCTGCTTGAACAGGTTGAAGGTGGCGGCCACGTCGATGGGCGTGCCGAAGAAGTTGGGGTGCTGGTAGGCCGCGTCGAGCACCTGGGAGGCGGCATCCACCTTGCGCCACTGCAAGCCCAGCTGCTTGCCCCCGCCGCCGATGTTGCGCAGGTTCAGCGTCACGTCGCCCGTCACCTGCACGCGCTTCTGCCCGGCCGTCGGATTCGCGTTCGGCAACACGCCCACGATGGCGTCGAACTGGTTGGCGTTGCGGTCATCGAGCAAGAGATAAAGCCGGGCCCGGCCGCGGGCAAAGCGCACCTGCGGCTCCTCGCGCAGCTGCACGTAGGGCAGCAGGCGCAAGAGCCGGGCCGCGTCGTCGATGCGCTGCTGGCTGTAGGGCTGGCCGGGCACGATCTGCAGATACTTCATCAGAAAGCGCGCCTTGGTTTTGGTCTTGCCGAGCACCCGCACCGAATCGAACACCACCACCGGGCCACGGTCGAGCAGCAGGCGGGCGGAAATGTCGGCCCCGTGCAGCTGCACCGAGTCGAGGCGCACCTGGGCGAAGGGGTAGCCCTCGTTTTCGGCCCCGTCGAGCACGCGCTGCTGCAGGCGGGCCAGTTCGGCGGGCTGCAGGGGCTGGCCGGCGTAGAGCCGCTCGCGGAAGCCCGAGCGGCTGAGCACGTCCTCGCTCACGTTGCCGCGCTGCAGCCGGGCCCAGCGAAACTTCTCGCCCACGTACAGGCGCACGGCCAGCGTGTCGTGGCGCCAGTGCAGCTCGTCGGCCGAGGCGGTCAGGTAGGCGTCGGTTTGCAGGGCCAGCACCAGCTCGCGCACCTGCTCCAGGGCCGCCAGCGTGTCGGCCGCCATCAGGCGCGGGCGGTAGCGGTTGACGAGCGGTTGGTCGGCGGCTTCCACGTCGAGGCGAATGACCTTGGGGCGGGCGGGTGGCAGGCGGCGGGCGGCGCGGGCCGAGTCGCGCGGGACGCGGGGGCGCGGGGGCAGCGGCGGAGCCTGGGTGCCGGGCAGGTTGGGCGAGGTTACCGGCGAGGTCGTCTGGGCCCGGGCCGCGCGCGGGCCGCCCAGCAGCAGCCAGGGCAGCAGGAGCAGCAGAGCAAAAACGCGGGTATACCTTTGCATGTGGGGCCAGAACGCGGCGGCGCACGTTTTCATTTCGCCCGGCGCCGGATGTTCGGTTTTGGGGCCGGATAAGTCAGCCAGGGCGCCGAGCGAACCAGACGGGGCGCCGCGCGGTTTCACAATTTTACGGCTGATTTGGCGCCGGGCCCGTCGACTGCGGCGCGAAACGTCGCCCGGCGTAAATCAGGCGCTGCTTCGCGCATCAGGGAACGACCAGTTGCCGGCCGCCAGCACCCCGACATCAGCAACGATACGCGAACGGCAAGTTCGCGCTACCCCATGGCCGGACTTTACCTCCACATTCCCTTCTGCAAGCAGGCCTGCCACTACTGCGACTTTCACTTCAGCACCGCGCTGGGACGCAAGCCGCAGGTGGTGGAAGCGCTGTTGCGCGAGCTGGAGCTGCGCCAGGACTACCTCGGCGGGGCGGCGCTGGGCACCATCTACTTCGGCGGCGGCACGCCCTCGTTGCTGTCGGAGGCCGAGCTTATGACGTTGTTCGAGGCCCTTTACCGGCGCTTCGATGTGGCCCCGGACGCGGAAATTACCCTGGAAGCCAACCCCGACGACCTCACGCGCGAGAAGCTGCGCGAGTTGGCGGCTTCGCCCGTCAACCGCCTGAGCATCGGCCTGCAGAGCTTCCACGAGCCGCATTTGCGCCTGATGAACCGCGCCCATTCGGCGCAGGAGTCGCGCCGCTCGGTGCTGGCCGCCCAGGATGCGGGCTTCGATAACCTCAGCATCGACTTGATTTACGGCGTGCCGGCGCCCGGGCCCGGCCACGGCATCTGGCAGCACGATCTGGCCCAGGCCCTGGAGCTGCAGGTGCCGCACCTTTCCTGCTACGCCCTCACCATCGAGCCGCAGACGGTGTTTGGGCGCCGCCTGCAGAAGGGGCAGTTTCGCGCCGCGCCCGAGGAGTTTGTGGCCCGGGAGTTTGAGCTGCTGCTCGAGGCCAGCCGCGCCGCCGGCTACGAGCAGTACGAAATCAGCAACTTCGCCCGGCCCGGCCACCACTCGCGCCACAACAGCAGCTACTGGCAGGGCACGCCCTACCTCGGCCTGGGCCCCAGCGCCCACTCCTTCGACGGGCGGAGCCGGCAGTACACCGTGGCCAGCAACGCGCAGTACGTGCAGGGCTTGCTGGAGCGCGGTGAGCTGCCCGCCACCCGCGAGGACCTCTCCCCGACCGACCGCGCCAACGAGTACCTGATGACCAGCCTGCGCACCGCCGCCGGCTGCAGCCTGGCCTACCTGCGCCAGCTGGGCGTGGACCTGGCCACCGCCCGCGCCGCCTACCTGCAGCAGCTGCAGCACGACGGCTGGGCCACCGTCACGCCCGACCTCGTGCGCCTTACCGACCGCGGCAAGCTGCTGGCCGACCAGATTACGCTGGAGCTGTTTCTGGAGGCGCCGGAGTAAGCGGGCGGCCCACGGCAGGCATTGCCGCGCTTGACGACGTCGACCTTCGGTTCGCTTGCAATGACTGCGGGGTGAACCGTTGGCCGGGCTGGCCTGGCGCCGCGCCGCTGCGTAGCTTGCCCTATTCCCCCGCCCCGCGTACCTTCCCCCCATGCAACGCCTCATTGACGCCGTCGAATACGGAGCCGACTTTTTCGTGGAGGAAATCCACCTGCGCGCCATCGTGTTCGACAACTCCGACGACGTGACCCTGTGGGCCACCACCGTTTACGACGGCGACACCTACTTTTTTCACCTCGGCCTGCCCTTCGGCCAGCTCGATATCCTGCTGCGCCACGCCGGCCCGCGCGCCGGCGAGCTGCAGGAGGAAGTGGCCGATGCCCTAGCCCACGCCCCGCGGCCCTGCCTGCTGGAGTACACCAACGCCGAAGTCGAGCCCATCGGGTTGCCCGGCATTGCCCTGAAGCTCTCCTTCACCTACCCCGCCGACGAGGACGAATTTCTCAGCGAAGACGAGGAGGAGGACTTTAGTGAGGAGCGCGCCGCCGCCGACAACGTGTTTTACCTCGAAGGCATTTACCGCCGCCTCGATGCCTGATTCTGCGGAAACCCAGCCCGTTTTCTACCTGATTTCCGGCCTCGGCGCCGACGAGCGGGTGTTTCAGCGCCTCATTCCGCAGCTGCGCGGCACGGTGCACTACCTACCCTGGCTCGCGCCCGCCGACCCCGACGAGCCCATCACGGCCTATGCCGCGCGCATGGCCGAGAGCATTCCGCTCGAGCAACGCTGCTGGCTGGTCGGCGTGTCGTTTGGGGGCACGGTGGCGCTGGAAATGGCCCGCCTGCGGCCCTTGGCCCTGGTGGCGCTGGTATCGAGCATTCCCGGCGCCGACCAACTGCCCGCGCTGCTCAGGCTCGTGCGGGCTACCGGGGTGCAGCACTGGTTGCCCCCGCAGATTCTGCACTACCTGCCGCGCCTGGGGCAGTGGTATTTCGGGGTGAGCAACGGGCCGGAGTACGAGCTGTTTCGCCGGATTCTGAAGGACCAGGAGCCGCGCTACACCCGCTGGGCCATCCGGAGCCTGTTTCGCTGGGAGAGCCGCGACATCGGCCCGGCCGTGCAGATCCGCGGCACGCACGACCGGGTGTTTCCGCCCGGCCCGGCCCGGGTGGAGTACCTTATCCAGGGCGGCACGCACTTCATGATCTACAGCCGCGCCGACGAAGTAGCGCGCATCCTCAACCAACTCGCCGGCGAATTCCGCACCGAGCCGCCGGTCGTCTAACTGGTGAACTGGTGAGATGGTGAAATAGTGAGTGCCGTTCTAGCTGCGCAACCTGCGCGGCTCTGGCCTCCCGGACATCAAACTCACCAGTTCACCACCTCACCAGTTCACCGCATGTTCACCCTTCAGCACCACGGCCGCACGTTTCGCTTCGATGCCACGGCGCCGCTCGACATTGCCCTGCCGCTGGCGCCGGGGCCCGACCAGGTCAACTGCTTCTGGGCCGAGCCGGTTGGCATCGACGTGATTCGCGTCGGCAGCTTCGTGGGCTCGGTGGCCGAGGGCGGCAGCACCAACTACAAGCGCGTACACCTGACGCCCCACGGCAACGGCACCCACACCGAATGCTACGGCCACATCAGCCCCGACCCCGCGGCCACCCTACCCGCCTGCCTGGAGCGCTTCTTGTTCGTGGCCTGGCTGGTGTCCGTCGAGCCCCGCCACCGCGCCGACGGCGACTTGGTGGTGGAGTTGGCCGACGTGCAGCCGCTGCTACAAGCCGCCCCGGTGCCGCCCGAGGCCCTGGTGCTGCGTACCGTGCCCAACGACGAGGCCAAGCGCCACCGGCAGTATTCGGGCCAAAACCCGCCCTACATCAGCGCCGAGCTGGCCCAGTACCTCGTGGCGCAGGGCATCGAGCACCTGCTGCTCGATCTGCCGAGCGTCGACCGGGAGCTGGACGCGGGCGTGCTGGCCGCCCACCACGCTTTCTGGCAGTATCCCGACCACATTCGCCGCGGCGCCACCATCACCGAGCTCATCTTCGTGCCCGATGCGGTGCCCGATGGCCTGTACCTGCTCAACCTGCAGGTGACCATGCTGGCCCTCGACGCCAGCCCCAGCCGGCCGGTGCTCTATGCCCTGACCGAGGCCGATAGCTGGGCCGGGCATTGAGTGGTTAGCAAGAATTTCAATTTTGGAAGCTCGTCCTTGAAATTTTGCGCTATAAACAGGCTTGTAGGATAATATAACGAAGAAAAAATATAGGCTTAGTCGATTAGCTGCCAGGCCCTTGTACCTTTGCAGGAATGTAAAATCGGCTGTGGGAAGCTCTCCGGGCTTTTTACAGGCGGCTTTGAGTCTTCAGGTACCATTATGGGAAAAACAGTACGCATTACCTGCTTAGTCCTACTCTGGCTAAGCGCCTTATCCATTCGAGCCCAGGCCCAGGCCGACGTAGCCACCAGCCTCAGCGGTGCAGCGACGGCGCCGGCGGGCAGCACGGTCACCTACACCTTATCGGTGGCCAACGGCAGCGGCAACCAGGCCGACGGCGTGAGCCCGCAGCTGCGCTTTACCGGCGTGGTGCCCACCAACGTGAGCATCTCCAACCAGGGCACCATCAACGGCAGCGGCGTGGTAACCTTCCCCAGCCTGAGCATCGGCGGGGGTGGCACATTCCAGCCCACGGTGCGCTTCACCATGCCGGCCAGCGGCTCGGTTAGCGCTACGGCTTCGAGCACCGCCACCACCACCGACCCCAACGCGGCCAACAACAACGGCTCGGCCGCCGCCGCCCAGATTACCACCTCCGCTACCCAGGTAGCCGACGTGGTAACGAGCATCGGGGGGCCGAACGTGGCCTCGGCCGGTCGCTCGGTAACGTACCAGGTGGTGGTGACCAACTACGGCCCCTCCACCGCCACCGGCGTGACGGCCCAGCTGACGTTGACCGGCAGCCCCACCGGCATCACGGTGAGCAGCGGCTCGGTCAGCGGCAACATCGTGACCCTCACCGCGCCCGGTTCGCTGGCCAACGGGGCCTCGACGGCCTACACGGTGCGCTTCACCATGCCCGCCGGCGGCAACGTGACGGGCCGGGTAACGGCGGCTTCGACCACCGCCAACGGTGACCCGGCCGCCGACAACAACAACGGCAACGCGCCCGGCTCCAACATTCAGACCACGCTGGTAACGCAGACGGCCAGCGAGCTGTGCGCGGCCCCCGGCAGCGACGGAACGACCACCACCGCGGCCAACCAGCTGCTGAATACTTACTACCCCGGCCAGGGCAGCCCGGCCGCCGGTACGAGCACCCTGACGGTTGGCTCGCCCTCGGGCAGCAACGTCCTGCTGCGCGCCGGCGACTTGATCATGATCATGCAGATGCAGGGCGCCGATATCAGCACCACCAACTCCACGGCCTACGGCAGCGGCTCGACCAGCGGCTACGGCCGTGGTACGCTGGGCACCAACCTCACGGCCGGCCAGTACGAATACCGCATCGTGCAGACGGTATCGGGCAGCACCGTGACGCTGACCACCCCGCTGACCTATTCTTACCAGGACGCCGACGCGACCGGCAGCGCCGGTCAGCGCCGCTACCAGGTTATCCGGGTGCCGCAGTACCAGGCCCTGACGCTGGGCGCCACGCTGACGGCCCCGCGCTGGAACGGCCGCACCGGCGGCGTGCTGGCCCTCGACGTGGCCGGTACGTTTGATTTCAACGGCAACATTATCGACCTGAGCGGGCGGGGCTTCCGCGGCGGCGCCGGCCGGGGCCTGACCGGCTCGGGCACGGCCGGGCTGTCGGCCAACGACTTTCTGACCCTGGCTACGCTGGCCACCAACGCCTCCAAGGGCGAAGGCATTGCCGGCACCCCGCGCTACGTAAACAACGGGGGCAGCCTGCTCGATACGGGTGTGGAAGGCTACCCCGGCGGCAGCTACGGCCGCGGCGCCCCCGGCAACGCCGGCGGCGGCGGCACCGACGGCCGCCCCACGGCAAACGATGAAAATACGGGCGGCGGCGGCGGCGCCAACGCCGGCGTGGGCGGCTTCGGCGGCAACGCCTGGAACTCCAACCTGCCCTCGGGCGGGGTGGGCGGGGGCGCCTTCACCCAGGCTTCGCCGAGCCGCCTCATCATGGGCGGCGGCGGCGGGGCCGGCACCACCAACAACTCCACCGGTACGCCGGGCTCGGGCTTCGCCAGCTCCGGCGGCGCGGGTGGCGGCATCGTGATTCTGCGCGCTACGGCGGTCAGCAGCTCGGGTACTATCAACGTCGACGGCGAAACGATGGGCTACGTGCCCGACAACGACGGCTCGGGCGGCGGCGGCGGCGGCGGCAGCGTGCTGGTATTGGCTAATAACTCGCTGGGCAACGTCCGGATAACGGTGCGCGGCGGCCGGGGCGGTACCAACAACGGGGGCGGTGCTCCGCACGGCCCCGGCGGGGGCGGTTCAGCCGGGGTGATTTACGTTTCTTCGACGGCCGCAGGCAGTTCGTCAGAAACGCCCGGCAACAACGGCGTTACTGCCGGCAACAATGCCTATGGGGCTACGGCCGGTGGCAGCAGCATTGTGGCATCGAAAATCGATGTAACGCCCAGCGAAACCACCAATACCCCCTCGGGAGCCAACTGCGTGGCCGACGTAACGACTACGCTCATCGGCTTTACCAACCTGGCGGCCGGCCAGCCCGTGGCGGCGTTTGAAGTAACCTTCAGCAACAACGGCCCGAACGTGGCCCAGCAGGTAACGCGTCGGGTGGTGCTGCCCACCGGAGCCACACTCACGGCTGCTCAACAGGCAGCCCTGCCCAGCGGTGCCACCTACGCCGGCGGCGTTATCGATTTTGGCACGCTAATTACCCTAGCCAGCGGTGCCGGCGACACGTACCAGTTCACCTTCACGGCTCCGGATACCCCTGGCACCGGCTCCATCAGTAGCCTGGTGACGACGACGACCAACCAGGGCAGCGACGCGGCCCCGAACCAGGCCACGCTGAACGTGACCGTTTCGACGGCCGCCGACGTGTTCACGACCGTTGTGGCGCCGGCCAGTGCCACGGCCGGCAGCACCGTCAGCGTAACGGCGACGTTTGGCAATAACGGCCCGCAACAGGCCACGGGCGTTACCCAGCGACTGCTGCTGCAGGCCGGGGTGAGCAACGTGGTGGCTCCGGGCGGCACGATTTCGGGCAACCCCGGCGGGCTCTACACCATCACGTACCAAACGAATGGCACGCTGGAGCCCAATACCAGCGCCCAGTACAACGTAACGTACACGGCACCGGGCTCGGGCTCCATTCAGGCGCTGTCGCAAATCAGCACTTCCTCCAACGAAGGCAGCAGCACGGCCAACAACTCCGCTTCGGCGACAACTACTTTCACCGAACTAGCCGACGTGGCTGTGGCCGTAACGGCACCGGTGTCGCTGAACCAGAACAGCAATTCCAGCACCTCAATCGTATTCACCAACAACGGCCCTTCGAACGCCGACGGCATCACCCGCTCGGTGGTGCTGACGACGGCCACGCTGACCAACGTCACAGCCTCGAACGGCGGCACCGTGGTGCGTAACGCGGGCAGTAACACTTACACCATTACCTGGGCGTCGCCTACTACGCTGACCAGCGGGCAGAGCATCACCGAAACGGTGAACTTCCGTACGGCCAATCCGGCTGTTGAGTTTGCCGTTACGGCCACCATCGGCACCAGCACCGACGAGGGCGGCGCCACGGCTAACAACACGGCCACCCGTATCGTCAACGACAACCAGCGGGCCGATGTGACAACCAGCTTCCAGACGGGCGGTACGACCATCAGCGCCGGGCAGGCTACGGGCAACTACACCGTGCGCTACCTGAACAACGGCCCGGATCCGGCCCTGAACGTGACGCGCCGCGTAACGCTGCCCACCGGGGCTACGCTGTCGGCCGCGCAGGAAGCGGCCCTGCCCAGCGGTGCCTCCTTCAACAACGGCGTCATCGATTTCGGCACGCTGGCCTTCCTCAATGCCAGTGCTACGTCCGACGTCACGTTCAGCTTCACCGCGCCGACCACGACCGGGGCGGGCAGCCTGGTGAGCAACACCAGCATGAGCACGCGGCAGAATACCACCACCAACCAGCCGGATCAGGCCACGCTGAACGTAACCACCGCCGCCGCCGCCGATGCCTACGTAACCCTGAGCGGCCCGACGTCGGTGACGGCGGGCGGCACGGTGAACCTGACGGCCACCTTCGGCAACAACGGCCCGTCGGACGCGGCCGTGACCAACCGCACGGTAACGCTGCCGGCCGGCGTGACCAACATCGTGGCGTCCGGCGGCACCATCAACGGCACCGTCATCACCTACGGCGCGGCCACGGTGGGCAACGGCGTCGCCACGGGCTTCGGCATCAGCTACACGGCGCCCACCACGGGCTCGGTAACGGCGCAGGGCTCGGTGACGACCAGCACCAACCAGGCTGGCCGCACCGCCAATGACACCAACTCGCTGACGACGACCGTTACGGAAGTCGCCGATGTGACCACCACGCTCACCGGTCCGGCCTCGGCGGTGCAGGGCCAAACGGCGGGCCCGTACACGGTCACGTTCATCAATAACGGTCCCTCGGCCGCCAGCAACGTGACGCGCCGCGTGACGCTGCCCGCCGGTGCCACCGTCACGGCGGCTCAGCTGCCCGGCGGTGCCACCTTCGCCACCACCGGCAGCGGCAGCAGCGCCGTCACCACCATCGACTTCGGCACGCTGACCTCGCTGGCCTCGGGTACGGCCAACCAGACCCAGCTGCAGTTCCGCTTTACGGCCCCCGACTACGCCAGCAACAACGCCCCGCTGACCAGCACGGTGGGCACCGGCACCGGCCAGGGCGCCAATGCCGCCGCCGACCAGGCCACGCTCAGCCTGACGCTGGAAGCCGCCGCCGACGTGGTACTCGCCGTGTCGGCCCCGGCTTCGGTGCAGGCCACGCTGAACCCGGCCAGCCCGGCGACGTTTGCCTACCAATTCTCGCTGACCAACAACGGCCCGGCCTTCGCCAGCAACGTTGCCACCTCGGCGCAGCTGGCGCGCGGCCTGCGCCCCTCGGGCTCCCTGCCCGAAGGCGCCGCCTACAACCCGGAAACCGGCGTGCTCACCCTGCCCACGGTGGCTACGGTGTACGCCAACGCGGCGCCCCTCGTCTACACCGTCAATTTCCTGGTGCCGAGCAGCAACTACGCCTACTCGGCCCCGACCAATGGCAGCGGTACGCCCACGGTAGTGCCCCTGCCGGCCACCGGCAATGCCGCGGCCCAGACCGTCGACCCGACCGCGGGCAACAACACCAACCGCGTGGCCAACGTGACGGTGACCATGCCGGCGGGCGCCTGCGGCGGCAACTCCTTCAACGGCACGGCCACCACGCAGGGCCTGTACGCGGAGTACTACAGCGGCGACTTCTCCGGCTCCAACGACCCGGCCTTCTTCACCAGCAACGCGCCCCGCTTCGCCCGCACCGAAAGCACCGTCAGCTTCTCCGACAACCTGCGCAGCGGCTACAGCACCTGGGGCGAAACCGGGGCCAACGCCGCCACGGTGCAGCCCGTGAACCTGAGCGCGCGCTACCGCGGCTACCTCATCATCCAGAACGCGGGTAACTACACCTTCACCCTGGGCAGCGACGACGCCTCGTACCTGTGGGTGGGCAACCGCGCCCAGGACAGCCCGCTGAACACCAGCCGGGCCCAGGTAAACAACGGCGGCTCGCACGGCGTGGTCAACGTCAGCAGCGCCCCGATCTACCTGAATGCCGGCTCCTACCCGGTGGTTATCCTCTACGGCCAGGGCAACGGCGGCACCGAGCTGCGCTTCGAGTACTCCGGCCCCGATACCAACGGCAGCAGCGTGCTGGTGCCGGCTTCGGCGCTGTGCTCCCGCTCGTTTATCGGCGCGCCGCTGCCGGTGGAGCTGACGCTGTTTACGGCCCGCGCCCAGGAGCGCGACGCCCTGCTGAACTGGACCACGGCCCAGGAGAAAAACAACGCCCGCTTCGAGGTGGAACGCTCCCTGGACGGCCGCCGCTTTGAGAAGGTGGCGGAAGTAGCCGGTCGTGGCACCAGCACGGTGCAGCAGCAGTACCGCTACACCGAAACCGGCGCGGCCCGCTTCGGCACCCGCCTTTACTACCGCCTCAAGCAGGTAGATTTCGACGGCACCAGCGCCTACAGCGACGTGCGCGCCGTGGAGTTCAAGGCCGTGGCGGCCGTGGCTTACCTCGCGCCGAACCCGAGCACGGAAACCACCACGCTCGACCTCACCGCCCTGCCGGCGGGCCGCTACCGCATCAGCCTGCACGACGTGCAGGGCCGGGTGCTACGCGGCTTCGAGCAGGAAGGCGGCACGGCCGCGGCCCTCGACGTACGCGCCCTGCCCGCGGGCGTGTACGTGGTGCGGGTGCGCAGCGGCGAGTACCTGACCACGCTGCGCCTGGTGAAGCACAACTAATTCCCGTCCGCAGTCCTCGCGGCGCCGGCCCGGCAAGTGTCTCCCGTTACGCGGAGCGCTTGCCGGCGCCGGCGCCGCTTTTTGGGGGCTACCGGGCCAGCGGCCGCGTACCAGCCGGCGCTGGCCAATACGCGGCCGCCGGCCCGGGCCCAGTCGCCGGCCGCTGAAGCCGGCCAACGGCGGCTGGCGCCCGCCTCCCGGGGCACTGGCGCTACGCAACGGGCGCGGCAGACCCGGGCGGTGCCTGCGGGCCGCGGAGGCCGCTACGCCCCCGCGGTGGCCCCAGGCCGAAGCCCTGCCCGGGGCCACCGCGGGAACTGCAGGGCAGAAGCGCCCGGCCGAGCGTAACCGACTGCGCCGGGCGGGCCGGCGTGCGCGGCAGCCGGGCCAGCGGCGGGGCCGGTTGTCCTATTGCCGACCCGTCCGGGCACAATAAAAAAAGCCCGCCGGGAAGGCGGGCTTTCTTATGCTTGGGGAGGCGGAGCTACTTAAGCAGCAACTTCCTCGGCAGCGGCGGCCGGAACCACCGTCACGAACGAACGGTCTTTGCGGCCCTTGCGGAACTGCACCGTGCCGTCAATCAGGGCGAACAGGGTGTGGTCTTTGCCGATACCCACGTTCTGGCCGGGGTGGTGCTTGGTACCGCGCTGACGCACGATTACGTTGCCGGCAATGGCCAGCTGACCACCGTAAAGTTTTACGCCGAGACGCTTAGCATGCGATTCGCGGCCGTTGTTGGAAGAGCCTACGCCTTTCTTGTGTGCCATGGTATTTAGAAGAGTTGTCGGTGGGTAGTTGTCGGTTGTCAGTCTGGTTTACCAGCGCCTCGCGGCCCTGACAACTGACAACTCAGGACTGACAACTAATTAACCGATGCTGTTGATCATTACTTTGGTGTAGTCCTGGCGGTGCGTGTTGAGCTTCTTGTAGCCCTTACGACGCTTCTTCTTGAAGACAATCACCTTATCGCCGCGCACGTGGCCGAGGATGGTGCCTTTCACTTTGATGTCCGACAGAAACGGGGCGCCCACGCTCAGGGTGCCGTTGTTATCGGTCAGCAGTACATTGCCCAGCTCTACTTCGTCGCCGACGTTGCCGGCCAGTTTGTGGGCGTACACAAATTTATTGGCTTCGACTTTCGTCTGCTTGCCGGCTATGTCTACAATTGCGTACATCGGTTCTCCGCGGGTTTTCTGAAAATGGAAGGCAAAAGTACGAGGTGGGTTTCACATTACCAAACCTAACGCGTTAATCCTCTTGTACTCGCCTGATTTTCGGCCCGGCAGACCACAGGCAGGAACGCGTTGCGCCGGTACGCGCATAGCATTTTTGTGGACAACTTGAATTGTTAACAGGTAAAATGTGGATAACTAGTTGCAAATGCTGGGTTATTCGCAGAAACGTTGGCTTTTGCCGGGAAATCAGCGGGGTAGCGGCCGGGCGGCGCGTAGCAAAAAAATAACAGACAAAAAAGCCCCGGGCAGCCGGGTGGCTTGGGCCGGTCGGGCTATCTTTGGACTTCGGTGCGGCGGCCTCGGCCGCGTTGGCGGGCGGCTGCACTGCCCCAAACAATTGCCGCGGCCGGTGGTTGCAGAGGCCCGCGCCGCCCGCCGGCGTCCTGCTTCTTTCCGACCGTTTCATCCCTGTTGCCCAGCCTATGGAACCGCTGCTCGTAGAAAATCCCAACCGCTTCGTGCTCTTCCCCATTCAGCACGACGACGTGTGGCAGATGTACAAGAAAGCCGAAGCCTCCTTCTGGACGGCCGAGGAAATTGACCTCTCGCAGGACCAGAAAGACTGGGAGGCGCTCAACGACAACGAGCGGCACTTCATCTCGCACGTGCTGGCCTTCTTCGCCGCCTCCGACGGCATCGTGAACGAAAACCTGGCCGTCAACTTCATGCAGGAGGTGCAGATGCCCGAGGCGCGCTGCTTCTACGGCTTCCAGGTGATGATGGAAAACATCCACTCGGAAACCTACTCCCTGCTGATCGATACCTACATCAAAGACCCCAAGCAGAAGGACTACCTCTTCAACGCGCTCGAAACCGTGCCGGCCGTGACCAAGAAGGGCAACTGGGCCCTGAAGTGGATCAACTCGGAAAACTTCACCGAGCGCCTGATTGCCTTTGCCGCCGTGGAGGGCATTTTCTTCTCCGGCTCGTTCTGCTCCATCTTCTGGCTGAAAAAGCGCGGCCTGATGCCGGGCCTGACCTTCTCCAACGAGCTGATCAGCCGCGACGAGGGCCTGCACTGCGACTTCGCCTGCCTGCTCTACGAGAAATACCTCGTCAGCAAGCTGCCCGAAGCCCGGGTGCACGACATCATCCGCGACGCGGTGAACATCGAGCAGGAATTCGTGACCGACGCGCTGCCGGTAAACCTGATCGGGATGAATGCGCAGGCCATGTCGCAGTACATCGAGTTTGTGGCCGACCGCCTGCTGTTGTCGCTGGGCTACAGCAAGATCTACAACGCCACCAATCCCTTCGACTTCATGGAAATGATTTCGCTGCAGGGCAAGACCAACTTCTTCGAGAAGCGCGTGGCCGAGTACCAGAAGGCCGGCGTGATGAGCGACCGGGACCAGAACGTCTTCTCGCTCGACGAGGACTTTTAAGCGGCGCGAACTGCCGAAAAACCAAAAGCCCGCGGCCCCGGTCGCGGGCTTTTTTGCGCGTCAGGCGGGCGTTGCAACACTACCGGCCGACGCACGTCGTTGGCGTATTCATCAACTGCTATTTCTTGATTCCATGCTCAAAAAACTACTCCTCGGGGGCGGGCTGCTGCTCTCCGTCACGCTCACGCAGGCCCAAACGGCCACTTTCGCCACGCTGAGTGGCAAGGCCATGAGCGCCTACCAGGACAAGCGCTACGCCGAGGCGGGCAAGCTGTTCGATCAGGCCTTCAACGACAAACAGGCCCACCCCGGCGCGGGCGACTACTACAACGCGGCCTGCACCTGGGCGCTGGCCGGCAACAAAGACCAAGCCTTTCGCTACCTCGACCTGGCCACCGCGGCCGGCTGGGAAAACGTGGCCCACCTCAAGCAGGACACCGACCTGAGCAGCCTGCACGCCGACCGGCGCTGGCAGCCCATGCTCACCAAGCTGGACGCGGCCGTGGCCCGCATCCAGGCCGGCTACGACAAGCCCCTGAAGCAGCAGCTGGACTCCATCTACGCCTCCGACCAGGGCGGGCGCCAGCAGTACAACAGCATCCGGGAGAAATACGGCGAACATTCGCCCGAAATGCAGGCCCTGTGGAAGCAGATGGCCGAAACCGACGCCCGCAACCTGAAGAAAATTACTGCGCTGCTCGACCGGCACGGCTGGCCCAGCAAGGCCAAGGTGGGCAACATGGGTACCCAGACGGTGTTCCTCGTCATCCAGCACTCCGACCTGCCAACCATGCAGAAGTACTTCCCCGTGGCCCGGCAGGCCATGGAGCGGGGCGACCTGGCGAAGTCGGCCTTTGCCTTGATGCAGGACCGGCTGCTGATGTGGCAGGGCAAGCCCCAGATCTACGGCAGCCAGCTCAGCAGCGACGCGAAAACCGGCAAAATGGCCTTCCACCCCATTGAAGACGAGGCCCACGTGGACGAGCGCCGCGCCACCATGGGCCTGGGCCCGCTGGCCGACTACGCCAAGGGCTTCGGGCTGGACTACCAGCCGAAAAAGTAACGGCTCCTGCACCGCTTCAGAGGATGAAAATTCGGGGCCCCAACAAGCCGGCAGCAAGTGCCGCCGGCTTGTTGGGGCCGTGCCGGACGCCGCGGCCGGTGCCAGCGCATGATCAGACGACTATTCCACCGCCTCCGCCCGCTGCTGCCCTACCTGAATATCCTGCTGGCCGGCGGCGCCTACGTGGCCAACCAGTACTTCATTCAGGGCTTCTGCCAGCCGGTGCGCTGGGCGGCCTGGGTGCTGGCGCTCAGCACCGCGGCCTTTTTGGGGTGGCCCTGGCTGCTGCGGGCGCCGCGGGCGGTGCGGGCCACGGCCCTGCTGCTGCAGGGGCTGGCCTTTACGGTGTGCCTGTACTGCGCCTGGTTTATCGGGCTGGAATGGACCTACTACCTGCTGAGCCTGTTCATGGGCTGGCTGCTGTTTCCGCTGCTGCTGTGGGTGCCGGTGTTCTTCGGGGTGCAGCTCTGGCAGCGGATGCGCACGGCGGCGCTGCCCTACGCCCGGCTCTGGTTTGCCCTCGGGGCGCTGGCGCCGCTGCCCGCCCAGCTCGGGGCCGAATGGCAGTACCGACAGTTCCGGGCGGCCATCCGCCAGGTGCGCATCAATCCCGACTACGACTTCCCCGGCTACACCGCGGCAATGCGGCGGGTGCTGCCGCGCAGCTACGTCACGGAGCGGGTGCTGGGGCTGCGGTTTCGCTACCACACCTACCCCAATTTCCTGGAAGACGGCTGGCGCCCGCCCCTGCACGACCCCTTGCTCACCGTGCTCATGCGGGGCGAGGTGTACTGGAGCGACCCGCTGCACAAGCTGGGCAACGAGCGGCGGGCGCTGCTGTACCGGCTGGTCTTCCCGGAACGGCCCGTCAAGGCCGACTGTGCCTGCGCCCACGTCGGCGATGCGCAGAGCTACCTCTACTGGCACCCGGAATGGAACCCGCCGGGCATGCCGCGCTCCTGGGCCGGGCTGGATAGCCTCCACGCCCTGTAGCTGCTGCCGGCGCGCCCCCAACCAGCTTAGCAAAACCGCCTCAAACGCGCAACCCGACTTTGCCCGTTTTGCGGGCCAAACCGGCGCTGTGGATAACCGGAAAAAATCGGCCCGCACGGCATCATTAACGCATTGTGGAAAACTTTCCGGCCGCGAGTTGATTCAGGCAACCAACGCGGCTGGCTATATTCGGACAGTATCGGCGCGGGCCTGGTAGGAAATGGAGGGGCAGTACGCCGCTTCCGCTCTGCCAGGCCCGCGCCGCCGCAACCTGCACACCTCCAACCTTTTTACGCCAAACCTCACCCCCGCCTATGCTGGTAATTAAACGCGACGGTCGGCGCGAGTCCGTCAAGTTCGATAAAGTCACGGCCCGCATCGAGAAGCTGTGCTACGGGCTGAACATGCTCTTCGTCTCCCCCATCGAAGTGGCCAAAAAGGTCATCGACGGGATTTACGACGGCGTAACGACCGTGGAGCTGGACAACCTGGCGGCCGAAACCGCCGCCTCGCTCACCACCAAGCACCCGGACTACGCCATCCTGGCGGCCCGCATTGCGGTGAGCAACCTGCACAAAGTCACGTCGAAGTCTTTCTCCTCGACGATGAAGCGCCTCTACACCTACGAGGACCCCAAAAACGGCGACAACGCCTCGCTCGTCGCCCGCGACGTGTGGGAAGTGGTGCACAAGCACGCCGCCCAGCTCGACTCGGCCATCATCTACGACCGGGACTACAACTACGACTACTTCGGCTTCAAGACGCTGGAGCGCTCCTACCTGCTGCGCCTCGACGGCAAGGTGGTGGAACGCCCCCAGCACATGCTGATGCGCGTGGCCGTGGGCATTCACAAGGACGACATCGAGCAGGCCATCGAGACCTACAACCTGATGTCGGAGCGCTGGTTCACCCACGCTACGCCCACCCTCTTCAACGCCGGTACGCCCAAGCCGCAGCTCTCGTCGTGCTTCCTGCTGACGATGAAGGACGACTCGATTGAGGGCATCTACGACACGCTGAAGAACTGCGCGCTGATTTCGCAGTCGGCCGGCGGTATCGGGCTGGCCGTGCATAACGTGCGGGCTACGGGTAGCTACATCAAGGGCACCAACGGCACCTCCAACGGGCTGGTGCCCATGCTGAAGGTGTTCAACGACACGGCCCGCTACGTGGACCAGGGTGGCGGCAAGCGCAAGGGCGCCTTCGCCATCTACATCGAGCCCTGGCACGCCGACATCATCGACTTCCTGGACCTGAAAAAGAACCACGGCAAGGAGGAAAACCGCGCCCGCGACCTGTTCTACGCCCTCTGGATCAACGACCTGTTCATGAAGCGGGTGGAGAGCAACGGCGAGTGGACGCTGATGTGCCCCCACGAGTGCCCGGGCCTCGACACCAGCTGGGGCGAGGACTTCGAGAAGCTCTACCAGAAGTACGAGCGCGAAGGCCGCGGCCGCAAGACCATCAAGGCCCAGGAGCTGTGGTTTGCCATCCTGGAAAGCCAGACCGAGACGGGCACGCCCTACATGCTGTTTAAGGACGCGGCCAACCGCAAATCCAACCAGCAGAACCTGGGCACCATCAAGTCGTCGAACCTGTGCACCGAAATCATGGAGTACACGGATGCCGACGAAATTGCCGTCTGCAACCTGGCTTCCTTGGCCCTGCCGCGCTACGTATCGGAAAAGGACGGCCGCGCCTTCTTCGACCACCAGCGCCTGTTCGAGGTGACCTACCACGCCACCAAGAACCTCAACAAGGTTATCGACATCAACTACTACCCCGTGCCGGAAGCGGAGCGCTCGAACAAGCGCCACCGCCCCATCGGCCTGGGCGTGCAGGGCCTGGCCGATACCTTCATTGCCCTGCGCATGCCCTTCGAGAGCGAGGAAGCCAAGGGCCTGAACAAGGACATCTTCGAGACCATCTATTTCGCCGCCGTGACGGCCTCCAAGGACCTGGCCAAGCGCGACGGGCACTACGAGACCTTCCCCGGCTCGCCCATCAGCAAGGGCCAGTTCCAGTTCGACATGTGGGGCGTGACGCCCGAGTCGGGCCGCTGGGACTGGAACGCGCTGCGCGCCGAGGTGATGGAGCACGGCGTGCGCAACTCCCTGCTGGTGGCGCCCATGCCCACCGCCAGCACCGCCCAGATCCTGGGCAACAACGAGTCATTTGAGCCTTACACCTCCAACATCTACGTGCGCCGCGTGCTCAGCGGGGAGTTTATGGTGGTGAACAAGCACCTGCTCAAGGACCTGGTGAAGCTGGGCCTCTGGAACGACCAGATGAAGCAGGACATCATTGCCGCCAACGGCTCGGTGCAGGACATTCCCAGCATCCCGCAGTCCATCAAGGACCTCTACAAGACGGTCTGGGAAATCTCGCAGCGCACCATCATCGACATGGCCGCCGACCGCGGGGCCTACATCTGCCAGAGCCAGAGCCTGAACCTGCACGTGCAGAACCCCAACTTCGGCAAGCTGACCTCGATGCACTTCCACAGCTGGAAGCGCGGCCTGAAAACCGGCATGTACTACCTGCGCACCAAAGCCGCTGCCGACGCCATCAAGTTCACCGTGCAGAAGCAAGCCGCCGAAACGCTGGAACCCGTCTACGACCAGGCCGCCGCTATGGCCTGCTCCCTGGATAACCCGGACGCCTGCGAAGCTTGCAGCGCGTAGATTTTAATAGGGGAAGCAAGGTGCTTCCCCTTTTTTTCTCCTTACCCTTTTATTCCTATGGACGACCAGCAACAACCTGCTGCAACAGCAGATAATTGGTCAAAAGATTTGACTGGCCCTCACCTAGAGCTTGCTGCTTACAGTGATGGTAAGTTTTTGCGCGTCAAAGCCGGTCCTGGCACTGGTAAGACTTTCGCCTTGATGCGTCGAGTTACTAGACTTCTTGATGAAGGCGTTGCGCCGGAGTCAATTCTGGCAGTAAGCTTCACTAGAACGGCTGCAGAGGATCTTGTAGCTAAGCTGAAAGCCCTTGGCGCACCAGGAGCAGACCGAGTAGAAGCAACAACATTGCACAGCTTGGCTTTGCGGATGCTCTCCCAAGAAGCCGTGTTTCAAACTTTACAGCGTAGCCCAAGAATGCTGATGGAGTTTGAAAAAGCCTGCATGATTGCCGACCTAGCCGAACAAATTGGCGGAGTTCGGAAGACCAAAAAACTACTAAAGGAGTTTGAGTCTTACTGGGCAACTCTACAGAGCGAGGAGCCGGGTGAAGTTCAAGATGAGGAAAAGCAAAAATTCCAACGAATCTTGGGAGACTGGTTGAAGCGGCACGATGCCGTATTGTTGGACGAATTGATTGTTCTAATGATACGATACATCCGCCAGAACCCAGTAGCGGCGTCTTTCTTGGGCTACAAGCATGTTCTTGTTGACGAATACCAAGACCTGAACCGTGCAGACCAAGAGTTGATTGATTTGCTCGCTCAAGATGGTACGTTGACAGTCATTGGTGATGACGACCAATCAATTTACAGTTTCCGCCATGCTCGTCCAGAGGGTATCATTACCTTTAATGAGAGCCATGACCCAACGAAAGATGTAGCAATTCTCACCTGCCGTCGTTGTCCAAAGCAGGTTGTGAATATGGTCAATCACCTCATCAAGCATAATAAGCACCGCTTTGCAGGTGCTCCAGAGCTTGGTGTTCACACGTCGAATCCGGACGGAGAAACATTCATCGTTCAACACCCTGACATGTACGATGAAATTGACTCTATCGCGTCGTACATCAAGTGGTACATCACTAATAAAGGAGTGGGCGCCGGCCAAGTCCTTGTACTGGCTCCCCGTCGAAAGCTCGGACTAGCTATCCGCAATCAACTCTTTCGGCTACAAGTTCCAGCAAGAAGTTTCTTCAATGAAGATGCTCTTGAAGAAGCAGTAGCGCAGGAAGGGTTGTGCTTGTTGAACCTTCTTGTAAACCCAAGCGACAACGTTGCTCTTAGGACTTGGCTTGGACTGCATGTAGACAGTAAACTGGTAAAGCAGTACGCTGCGATAGAGCAGTTAGCCGGTAGTTCAGGAGTGACTGTCGGAGATTGTTTTGCCAAAGCTGTGAAGGGAGAAATAAAAGCTCCTGGCAAGTGTGCTCCTATTCTTGCTCGCTTTTCGGTTCTGTTGGACAAAATTGCTTTAGCTGAAGGGAAAACCTTAGCTGAAGTCGTTGATATCTGTTGGCCTGGCAACGAGCCGAATTGTGATGATGTGCGTGTACTCGCGCTTAGTCTCGTAGCTAAACATGAGACTTTAGAATCATTCCGGGATGCATTGGTTATTAGTATCAGCCAGCCCGAAATACCTAGCGAAGAGGACGGCATTGTCCGAATCATGAGTCTGCACAAGTCAAAAGGCTTGACTGCGAAATGCGTAATTGTGGCTGGATGTAATGCAGGGGCTTTACCCCGTGTAAAAGGAGACACCCCTCTTGAACGAGAACTGTCTATTGAGGAGCAACGGCGGCTGTTCTATGTTGCTTTGACTCGGCCTACTCAAACTTTGGTGATAAGTGCAGCCGCTAAAATGCCTGCGGTAGAAGCGGTACGCCAAAATATTGACGTTCATCGCAACGAGGGAGTTGATGCGATTTTGCAAATGAGCCCATTTGTTGCCGAATTAGGTGCTGCTGCTCCAAGAACCATAGTCACCTCTCAGTGGGCTACCCAGGTGGGTTTTACCGTCGAAAGGACGTTGCCCACTCCTACGGCTGAATAAACAATTCCCCCGCGGCCCCTAGACATACCCGCCGCCCGGATACTGGCTATCCGGGCGGCGGTGTTCGTTCTGGCGGGATGGTAACAATTCCCTGGGGGTGAGAATACATTAGCATCGTCCACCAAGCTGCTTGTTTTCCCAAAGCAGCTGCCTAAATAGTACGAGTATGTTCGATTCCTACGAAACCGACTTTGGCAAAGTCAACTGGAACTGGTGCCACAGCGTGTGTATTCAGATGCACGAGATAGAAGAGCTGCTTGGGCTGCCGAAACGAGCGGAGCTTTACCTGAAGTCGGCACATGAGTATGAAGTGGTTGGCTACACGGGCGAACGAAAATTTCTTTCCGTTACTTTCATTTTAGCAGCCGACCGCATCGTCATTGAAAACGTAAACCTGCCCAGTTATGAAAGCATCCGAGACGTCATCATCCGCCAATTCCTCGCCGCGGCCGAGTGATTTCAGCATGACCGGCGAGTCCGTGGAAGCAGTAGAGGCCAAGCGCATCAGCGGGCCGCTCTCGAAGCAGGAGTTTCTGGCCTACCTGCGCAAAATTGGCAAGCTGCCGCCGGGGGCGGAGTGGCAGGTGACGCCAAAAACAGATTCCCGCTAACTTGAACGCCCTGGCCGGATGGTCGGGGCGTTATCATTATCACGTTATGAAGCGGAAAGTCTATTTGCTTGGGCTGTGCGTAGCTATTGTAGGGGCTGCTGCTACAACAGCGCCTGTTGGTTCAGGGCAACACGTCACACTAGCCCGTGACTACCTGGAAGCGTGTGAAATTGGTGAAGGGGAATGCCCGCCAGTGGTCATTAAACGCACAAAAGGCGAGCGAGTCAGCGTGGGATTTTTCCCCATTCCGCGAGCTTCTGTTATGCTGTGGGACTCGTTAAGGTATCAGCAGCGCATGGCGCGGGAACCAGTCAAGTGGCTAGAGCGACAAGGCTCCGGCTCTGATGTAGAAAACCCGAAGCCTATTGCCTTCGATCTGACCCGCCGTATCGACGGCACTTACTACTTGTGGCTGACTTCGTGTGGTGTTGGGGGCGTGTATGTAGTAAGACTAAAGACTCTGTAAAAGGATTGCCGCCCGCCAGCGGCCCCAAGACACCCCCGCCGCCCGGATACTGGCTATCCGGGCGGCGGGGTTCGTTCTGGTGGGAGCCAATCGGAAGTGCGGTAGCCTGCAAACCATGGATAGCAGGCTACCAGGGTTCTGGTTGAGGTGGGTGCATTGGTTTCCGGGCCGATGTGACGTCACACGTGCCCGGAAACCATGGTTTTTGCCCTCATGTGACGTCACAGTTGTCCGAAAACCATTGATTTTGCCCAAATGCGACGTCACAGGTGCTCGAAACCAACGGTTTTTCCCTGCATGGGAAGTCATAGGGGCCCGAAAACGATGGTTTCCGGACAACTGTGACTTCCTAGTGGCCCGGAAACCACTGTAGCGGTAGTAGGGCGGCTGGGGGTGGCTGTTATTTGCGAAGTTTATTGCTGTATGGGGTGTTTCATTATGGGAAAGGCAAAAAATATCAGTTGCTGATGCGCAAGTTGCCTGGCCGGGCTTCTATATTCCCTCAGAAGTACCACAATCCAAACCCATTTATGTCAACTCTACTTAACGGGTCGGACGCTACGGCGTCGACCACCAAGACCAAGACCGTGCGGCGCACGGCGCAACTTCCCACCAAAGACGTGCCGCTGGGCATCCTGGCTACCACCGTAGCGGAGAAGTGGCAGGCCTCCCCGCTGCCGCCGCTGATGTGGCTCAGCAAAGACAACTTCGCGGCGCAGGTAGCGGCTTTCGTGCTCAGCCACCAGGAAGCCGACGACACGGGCGACGCCCGCACCCCGCAGTCGAAGCGCCTCAAGGTGCTGGACAAAACCCTTGATACCAGTCTGCGCTACGTGAAGGGCTACCTGGAAGAAGAGTACGACGACCACGAAGCTTACTACGGCGAGTTCGGTATTGAGAAGCAGGGCAAGAATTACAAGCTGCCGCTCGGCCGGCCCGAGCGAGTAAAGGCCCTCGGCAAGCTGCTGGCGGCCCTGCGCAAGCACAAGTTCGACAAGAAGAAGTACGGCCTGGCCTACTGGCAGCCGCTCTACGACGAGTACCAGCCGCTGGTGGCCGGCAGCACCGAAACGGCCGGGGCCCGCAGCGGCAAGGTGAGCCAGAAGGACCAGGGCGCGGCCCAGGTGCGCAAGGGCCTGCGCAGCATCATTCACCACATCAAGGCCAACTACCCCGATACCTGGGAGGCCGAGCTGCGCGGCTTCGGGTTCCAGAAGGAGTCGTTTGGGGGGTAGCGGCCCGCTGCTGCCGCCCAGTGAGGACCGGCCCGGTTGCCCTGCGGGGGCGGCCGGGCCGGGTTGCGTAAGTGGGGCGGGGAGGGTAGTATTGTAAGAAGAATGGCCGGGACTTTGGCCGGGAGCCGCCACCGGAAAAGGCCGCGGCGGAGGGGCGGCCGGGGTCTGTTTGTTTAGCTCGCTTGATATGATGCAGCGTTACGTAGTGCGCGCCGGCGCGGCGCTTATTGGGGGCTGGCTGCTGGCGGCCCCGGCGGCCCAGGCCCAGACCGGCGGTGTGGGCATCGGTACCAGCACGGTGGAGCCCTCGGCGGCGCTGGAGGTGAAATCGGCCAGCAAGGGCCTGCTGCCCCCGCGCATGGACGAGGCGGCCCGCAACCTGATCGGCAACCCGGCCCCGGGCCTGACCATCTTCAACACCACCAGCGGGGTGCTCAACGTGTGGAACGGCACCAGCTGGCAGGCCTACCTGGCCGAGTCCATTCCGGCCGGCCTCTACCCGCCCAACACCTACGCCCCCGTGGCCTTTGCCTACACCGGCGCGCCGCAGACCTACACCGTGCCCGCGGGCGTCACCCAGCTGCGCGTGGACATGGCCGGGGCGGGCGGCATCGTCAACGGCCCGTTCTACCGCGGGGGCAACGGGGGCCGGCTGCAGGCCCAGCTCACGGTCACGCCGGGCGAGGTGCTCACGATTTACGTGGGGGGCATGGCCACCGGCTACGACTCGGGCAGCGCCGGCTACAACGGGGCCGCCAACGGCGGCGGCGGGGCCACCGATATCCGGCGCGGGGGCGGGGCCCTGGCTGGCCGCGTGCTGGTAGCGGGCGGCGGCGGCGGCGGGGGCCAAAACAGCGCGGGCGGCTGCGGCGGCGGCACCCAGGCCTGCTCCGGCGCCAGCTCCGGCAGCGGCATCGGGGGAAGTGCGGGCGGGGGCGCGGGCGGCGGCCAGACGGGCCCGGCGGCCGGCGGCAGCAGCTCCATCAACCAGCCCGGGCAGCCCGGGGGCCTCGGCGTCGGGGGGGCGGGCAACACCGGCGGGGGCGGGGGCGGCGGCGGCTACTACGGTGGCGGCGGCGGCGGCTACGACGGCATTGCGGGCGCGGGCGGCGGGGGCGGCTCGTCGTTTGCCCTGGCCGGCAGCACCACGGCGGTGGTACACTCGCCGGGCACCCAGGTCGGCAACGGCTACGTGCGCCTGGGCCCGCTGCTGCCCGCCCCCGTGCTCGACGGCAGCAACATCGTGAACCTGCGCGGCCTGGGCGACCACACGGCCACCCAGAACCTGGACCTGGCCACCTACCAGCTGGTGGGCAACGGCGGCAGCCAGGGCCTGCGCATCAGCAGCACCGGCAACGTAGGCATCGGCAGCAGCGCGCCCACCGCCCGGCTGGAAGTCGACGGCTTCACCCGGCTGGGCGCCAACGCGCCGGCCATCAAGACCCTAGAGCTGGCGGGCACGCTGCCCGGCGGCCAGGGCCAGGCCTTCGTGGCCCACGGCCTCGACGAAAACAAAATCCTGAGCGTGACGGCCATAGCCACGGCCGGCGCCAACTACATTCCGCCCGGCTACACCCTCAACAGCGGCGTGCTCTACGGCGTGTACATCAACAACGACAACGTGGTGCTGCAAACCGGCAACAGCATCAGCTCCGGCACGGCGTACGGCAAACCGGTGCGCATCCTGATCATCTACCGGGACTAGCGCCTGGCCGGCACCGGCGGGGCCAGACCAGGAGTGGGGGAGGAGGCCAGGGCCGGCAGCTACCGCGCCGCCGTGCCCAGGCGCGCTTTGCCGCCCCGGTCGTCCACCCGGTACTCCGCGCCGTTTTCGATCAGCAGGCCCTGAGTCCGGCCCGTGTTCTTGGCCTGCCCGTGCTTGACGTCG
Source organism: Hymenobacter edaphi (assembly GCF_003258365.1). GTDB lineage: Bacteria > Bacteroidota > Bacteroidia > Cytophagales > Hymenobacteraceae > Solirubrum > Solirubrum edaphi. Next base: position 25,829 of record NZ_QHKM01000012.1, read on the forward strand.
ATTTTGAGCACCCGCCCGTCGTAGTCGGCCGTGACGTTGGCGACGACCGAGTGGCCGATGACCAGGCGCTGGGCCCGGTAAAACCGCAGCACCCGCGTCAGCTCGGCCGGGGTGGTGCGGTGGTAGGCGGCGCCCCGCGGGTCGCGGAAGAAAAAGAACGCCCGGTACAGCCAGTTCATGGCCAGGCTCCGGTCCCAGTAGGGGCTGTGGTAGGAGCTGAGAACGAGGCCCGCGCGGGTGCCGGCCAGGCGCCGGGCGGCGCGGTGGCCGTAGTGCTGGCGGGCAATGCGGTTGAGGTCGGGGAGGGTGAGGCCCTGCTGCACCAGCTGAGCTTTGAGGCCCGCGTGCACGAACAGGTAGGGGCCGAGGCGCTCGGCCACGTTCTTGCTGCGCAGCCAGCGGCCCAGCTCGGTATCGGCGCCGAACAGGGCGGGGCCGGCCTGGTCCCAGCGCGGCCGGCCGCTGATCTGCCGGGCCGCTTCGATGTACTTGTACTGGGCGTAGGACTGGTCGCCGTAGAGCATCATCACCTCGTGGTTGCCGAGCACGTAATGCACCTGCCCGCCGGCCTGCGCAGCCTGGGCTTCCAGCCGGTAAATCAGCCAGAGCACCGGCGTCACGTACCCGCCGCGGTCCACGAAGTCGCCGTTGAGCACCAGGTGGCCGCGGCCGAAGCTCCAGTTGAAGCCCGCATCCACCACGCCCTGCCGGCGCAGCAGGCTCACGAAGCCGTCGAAGTTGCCCTCGATGTCGGAAACGGCCAGCAGCCGGGTGGGCAGCGGATAGGTTTCGGGCGGCCGGGCGTGGGCGGGGCGCAGCGCCACCAGGAAGCTGTCCTGGTCGGCATTGCCCACGCGCACCGGCAGCGGCTGCCCGGCCCGCAGCGGAGCGCTGCGCAGCCGGCTGCGGGCATCCACCGTGAAGACGCGCCGGCCCACCACGTAGGGGCCGTCCACGCCGTCGAGGGCGGTGGGCACGGGCTGGTCAATGAAAAAGCCCAAGGGCTCGTCGTTGACCAGCGCATCCAGCCCCGACCAGTTGTAGGTGTAGCGGCCCGCCTGCTCGTCCACCGCGTTCTGGCCCAGCAGCAGGGTGGTCAGCACCCCGTAGCCCACGGCCCCGATCAGGCCCCACTTCACGATGATTTTCAGGATAGTCCTGGGTCTTTTCACGGTAGCGGAGGTGGGTTGAGGGGAGGCGAAGGGCCCGCGGCCGGGGCGGCCGGGGCGGCCAAAGGTATGGCGCCCGGGCCCGCGCTGCTGCCCGGGCGGGCCATTTGAGCCATTCGGGGCCCCTGGATGGTGGCGTAACGGCCTGCGCGTAAAAAGGCAGCAGCCGGCTTCTGCGCTGTGCAAAAGCCGGCTGCCGGAAGAGGGCGTGGGGCGGCCTAGTGGCGGCCGTGCCCGTGGCCCCGGCCGTGGCCTTTGTGCTTGCCGCCGGGCGCGTAGTACACCGGCTGGGCCGGTACCAGCATCACCGGGCGCGGCTGGTAGTAATGGTGGTGTTTTTTGTATTTATACTTGACGGGGCGCGCCTCGTGCACCACGATTACCGGGGGCGGCGGGGCCGGGCGGCCGATGTTGATGGTCACCTGGGCCCGCGCAGGAGCCGCGCTGAGGGCCAGGGCGCCTCCCGTCAGCAGGATGGTGAGGAGAATGGATGGTCGCATATGGGGAAAGAGAAAAGTGGACAATAGCGGCCTCGGGCCCGGGCAAAGATTACGCCAAGTTACCGATTTCGGCGAGACGCGGGCCGGGCGGGCTTGACGCAAGCATAACCCTGCGGTACCGCGGGCGCAACACTGCTGCCGCACCTTTGTCGCGGCCAACGCCTGCCGGGCGGCGCCGCTTTTTCCCCTTGCCAACCAACCCCCACACTGCTATGAAACTGCTGCTGCAAACCGCCGCCCTGATGAGCCTGCTGCTGATCGGCACGGGCCGGGCGGCCACCGCCCAGGAGCCCGCCGGCCAGCCCGTGTGCCTCGACCAGGTGGCCGCGTGCGTGTACCTGGTGCGCGTGAGCAACCCCACCCAGCTGCCCAGCCGCCTGCAGCTGGTGCGCGCCACCGACGGGGCCGTGCTCTACGAGCAGGCCAGCGCGGCGCCCGCCTTCGGCCAGAAGCTGAACGTGGGCCACCTGGCCGACGGGCGCTACGCCGTGGTGGTGAAGCTGGGCCCCGCCACCCACCGCTTCGCCCTCGATCTGCACACCACCCAGACGCGCAGCGCCCGCCTGATCAGCCTGGCCACGCCCGCCCGCTAGGGCCGGCCGCGCAACGCGCACCACCCTCCGTTGCGTAGGTACTACCATTCTGTGCCGCCGGCGAGCCGTACGCGCTCCACCGGCGGCACCATTGTGTAAAAGCTGCCTATGCACCGTACCCTGGAAATTACCGTTCCGCCCGCCGTCACCGAGTCGCTCGGCGCCGAGCTCACCACCCTGGAAGAAGTTATCGGGCTGACGCTGCAGCGCGGCGGCTCGCTCAAGCCCGTCGGCGACGTGCTCACCGTGCACGTGCTCAACACCGGCGCCGACGAAGTGCTGCGCCGCGTGCGGGCTGCCGTGCCCGACAAAGCGGCGCTGAGCGTCGTCACGGCCGAGGCCACCAGCTTTATCAGCCCCAATGACCACCACCTCGTGCGCGACGACCGGGACGAGGCCATCTGGGAGGAAATGGAAAGCGGCCTGCGCCACCAGGGGCGCATCACCGTCAATTACCTGCTGCTGATGGCGCTGGGCGGCATCATTGCCACGGTGGGGCTGGTGTCGGAGCCGGTGCCGCAGGCGGTGGCGTTTGTGGCCTCGGCCATCATCGCGCCGGGCTTCGACCCGATGACCACCGTGGCGCTGGGGGTGGTGCTGCGCCGCGGGCCGCTGGTGCGTCGGGGCTTCACCTCGGCGCTGGCCGGCTACGCCGTGCTGATTGGGGCGGCGGCCCTCACCATGTGGGCCATGGTGGCCGCGGGCGAAGCCGATGCCGCCCTGCTGGCCACCAACAAGGAAGTGCAGCACCTGGCCCACCCCATGCTGATGGAGCTGGCCGTGGCCGGGGCCGGCGCGCTGGCGGGCGTGGTGATGCTGGCCGCCTTCCGGCGCAGCTTTCAGGCCGGGCCGCTCATTGCCATGGCCTTTATCCCGGCCGCGGCCCTCATCGGCGCCGCCCCCGTGGTCGGCCGCTTCGATCTGGCCCTGGAAGGCCTGGAGCGGTTCGGGGCCGACTGGGGCTTTATCCTGGCGCTGGGTATTCCGTTTCTGTGGCTGAAGCAGCGGTTTCTGCACCGGCGGCCCCCGCTCGTCTGAGCCCGGGGGCGCTAACAGCCGCGCCGCCCCCGCGCCTTCGGGCGTGGGGGCGGCGCGGGCATTTGGGGGGTACGCGGCTTAGCGGCCCAGAGCGGTGGCCGTGGGCGTGGGGGCCAGCAGCTCCTGCAGGGCGGGCGTGGCGGCCACGGTCTGGTCGAAGCACGCGGCCCGGTAGTAGCGGTCGGTTTGCGGGTTCAGGCGCACGAAGAGGGCTTTGCGGGCCTGGCTGGGGCGGCGGTGCTCGGCGGCCGTTTCCTGGTAGATAACCTCCTTGCCGGTTTTGGGCTGGGTAAACACCAGCACGTACACCCGCTGGGTGCTGACCTGGTGCGTCTGCGGGTTGTAGCGCAGCAGCACCAGCTCCTCGTTGGGGTGGGCCCGGGCCGTGCGAATGGCGGCGGGCATGTCCTTTTTCAGGTAGGTCAGGGGCAGGTCGAGCGCGCAGGTGGCCAGCTGCAGCTCACCGGGAAACAGTTCGGGGGCGCGGGGCGCGGCGGGCGCCCCGGGCAGGAGGGCCAGCGAGGCCCAGAGTAGAATGGCGTACATGGGGAGGCGGTGGAGAGTGAGGGCGGCCCGGGAGTTAGTCGGGCAGCTGGCTGATGTCGCGGGGCTCCAGGCGGGGCTGCGCGTTCATGTGGTGGCGGTAGGCCGCCGACCGTTCGTAGGCCTTGATGCGGGCCCGGTTGATGGAGCCCAGGGGCTGGTGCGCCGGCAGGCAATGGAAAGGGTTGAACGACAGCACGTCGTCGGCAAACACCCGGCGGGCGGGGCTGTAGGCGTCCTGCGCCGGAACAACGAGCTTGCCCACCGGCTGGTGGGGGCTCTGGTCGGCGGGCCACTCCACGGAGGCATCCTCCACGGGCATGGTCTGCAGGTCGGTGCAGAGCTGGGCGCGCAGCTCGTACTCGGCGCCCTGCTCCCGGAAGAAATCCACCACCAGGTCGCGCCAGGTGCCGTCTTCCTGCACGTCCACCGGCTGGCAGGTCAGGGCTTGCACGTTGGCGGAAAGCGGAGCCACGCTGAGCTTGGCCACGTAGTCGCCGTAGCGGAGGGCGCCGAGCGTGTGGTAGGTTTCGCCCAGCAGGTGGTGGTTTTGGTCGCCCGGCCCGATGGGGTTCAGGTTGGGGTGTACGCCCACGGCGTTCAGGGCCTTGGTGGCCACGCGGGCCGCCGTCGACAGGGCCTGCTGCAGGCCCTCCGGCGTGTGGGCCAGCTGCTCCAGCTTCAGCTGCATGTCGCGGTAGCTTTTGATGTCGCCGGTGGGAATGATGGTGTCGTTGACCAGCAGAAAGTCCTGGGTGACTTCGTCCTTTTTACCGGCCAGAAACTTCTCGCCGGCCACCCCGATTATTTTGATGGCCAGGCCTTTATTGGTCGACTGCTTGTCGGAGCCGATGGCGCCGGGGGCGGAGGAGAGGCGGATAATGACCGGGTAGGTGCGCGCCTCGCCAAACACGCCCTGGGCCAGGTGCGCGGGCAAATTGGGGTAGATGTGCAGCTCGCCGCGCAGGATGCCGTGGCTTTTGGCGTGGGCGTCGCGGATGGCGTGGCGGTGCTTCTCGAACATGTAGCGGTTCAGCCGCGCCATCGACTCCACGGTTTCGTCGGTGAGCTGTTCTTCGTTGGGCTGAATTTCTTCGACGCCGTCGGCGAAGCGGATGTAAGAAGCAGGGATAGAGGGCATAACTGCAAGGAAAAAAGGGCAACGGGCCGGGGCCACGCTGTCTGTACGCCGGCCCGCGGCATTGGTTGAGCGGCGGCGGGCGGGCCGGCGGCCGCGGGCCGGCGTTACCTTGCGCCATGCACAACTGGCACGACCCCGACTACCTGCAAACCGGGACGCCCCGGCAGCGGGCAGCCCACGCGGCGCTGCAGCAGCTGGGCATCCTGGCCACGCTGCAGCCCTACGGCCCGGTGCTGGCCGGCACCATTCCGCTGGCCGTCGACGTGGCCGGCAGCGACCTGGACCTGATCTGCCAGGCCGCCGAGGCGCAGCAGCCGGTCCTGGCCCGGCTGCTGCGCCGCCACTACGGGGCGCTGCCGGGCTTCGAGCTGCACTGCACCCGGTGGCAGGAGCAGCCCACGGTGGTGAGCCGCTTCCGGGCCGTGGGCTTCGCCTGGGAAATCTTCGCGCAGCCGCTGCCCGCGCCGCAGCAGCAGGCCGTGCGGCACCTGCAGGTGGAGCACGCGGTGCTGCAGGCCGGCGGCGAGGCCTGGCGCCGGGCGGTGCGGCAGCTCAAGCAGCAGGGCCTGAAAACCGAGCCGGCCTTTGCCCGGCTGCTCGGGCTGCCCGGCGACCCGTACGCGGCCCTGCTGGCGCTGGAAAGCTGGTCGGCGGAAACGTTGCGGGCCTACGTGGCCGCCCGCCCGCTGCCCTAAGCCGCCGGCCCGGGCCCGCCGATTGCCCGCTTGCCCCGGGCCGGGCGCGCAACTTTCTGGGAAGTACCAAGCTCGCCGAAAAATGCAAGGCCCGGCAGGCAACGGTGCGGGCCGCGGCGACGCCTATACGAATGTTTTCGTTGAAGCCGCCTGCGGCGCTCAGCGCGTTCCAACCTTCCAACCCTTTTACCACCTAACCGCTATGAAAACCCGCATCCAAACCGCACCCCGCCTCGTGCTGCTGGCCGCCGGCCTCAGCTTCGGCGCCAGCCTGCCGGCCCCGGCCCAAACCTCCAGCCGGCCCCAGCCGGTGTGCATCGATCAGGTTGGCCCGTTCACCTACCTGGTGCGCGTGAGCAACCCCACCCGGCTGCAGGGCGAAGTGCAGCTGGTGAAAATGAGCAACAACAAAGTGCTCTACCAGCAGTACAGCCGCGGCACCGTGTTCGGCAACCGCCTGAACGTGCAGGAGCTGGCCGATGGCCAGTACGCGTTCCTGGTGAAAGTGGGCAAGCAGACCTACAACTACACCCTGGACATTCATTCCTCCCGCGACCGGGTGGCCCGCCTTGGCTCGGTCTCGACCACGGCCCTGGCCGCGGCCGACTAAGGTGTGCAGGACCGTGAGCACCCAAAACGTCCCGCTGAGCGCAGTCGAAGCATCTCTACTTGATGGTAGTTGCTTATTCAGCGAAGCGGTAGAGCTGCTTGGCTACGCCTTCCTGCGCTTCGACAAGCGGCCACTAAATGAGCAGGACGGCCTGAGTAGCAGCAGGAGCCCATGTTCAGTTACTGTCCGCACACCCTAAGCCCCGCGCCATTCGTGGCCGGTCTTGCCGCAGCGCCCCTGCCCCCGTCGGGCAGGGGCGCTGCTGGTAGTGGCCGGGCGGTGCCCGGCCCGCGGACCGGGCCAGCCGCGGGCGCACGCGGGGCGTACAAGGAAAAACATCCATCCACTTCCCTGCTTTTCGCCTATGTACCGCTTCCTGCTCCTGCTGTTCCTCGGCCTGGCGGCCGCCTGGGCCCCGCCCGCATCCGCGGCCCCGGCCGACGAGCTGCCGCCGCGCCCCGTTCCGTTCCGGTTTGTCACCGACCAGGCCCAGCTGCTGCAGCCGGCCGATGCGCAGAAGCTGGAGAGCGGCCTGCGCCGCTACGCCGACAACACCGGCACCCAGGTGGTGGTCGTCACCGTGCCTACCCTCGGCGGGCGCGAGGTGGCCGATTACGCCCGGGCGCTGGGCACTGCCTGGGGCCTGGGCCAGCGCGACAAAGACAACGGCGTGGTGGTGCTGCTGGCCGGGCAGGAGCGCCAGGTGTCCATTCAGGCCGGAAACGGCCTGCGCCAGCAGCTGCCGCCGGAGCTGATCAAGCGCATCATCAACGAGCAGATGACGCCCGGCTTCAAGCAGGGCAACTACTTTTTGGGCCTGCGCACCGGCCTGAACACGCTGATGCTGGCCGCCAACCCCGACTCGGACCCGCGCAAAAACCAGCCGGCCGCTCCCGGTGCTGCCCCCGCCGATGCTGCCTCGGCGGACGCGGCGGGCACTGACCTGGGCGCCGCCGCTCCCGGCCTGGACGAGCCCGCTGCGGCCCCGGCCGACGTGCCGTTTTCGCCCACCGAGCCGGCCGCGACGCCCAGCTCCAGTCCCGGCTCGGGCGCGGGCTTCAGCCTCGGGGCTATGGCCCTGGGGGCCCTGGTGCTCGGCGGCGGGGTGTGGCTGCTGCTGCGGCTGTTTCGCCGGCGGGCGGCGGCCAGCGCCGGCTACGGCACCAACCCGCCCGCCGGCTACGGCCCCGGCGGAAGCTACGACTCCAATGCCCCCGTCGGACCGGCCGGGCCGGCGGGCGGTTATGGCCGCGGCCCGGCCGGCCAGCCGGCCCCCGATTTCTACCCCAACCGCGGTGGCGGCGGCTTCGGGGGCAGCACGGGCAGCGGCCTGGGCGGCGCGCTGCTGACGGGCGCGGCGGCCGCGGCCGGCGCCTACATCGGCAACCGCATGGCCACCGGCTCCGAAGCGGGCCACCACGACAGTCTCGGGGCCGATGTGCCTGCCACTCCGCCGCTGCCCACCGGCAGCGGGGCGGCCTCCGGGGGCTTCCCGCTGCTCGACCACTCCGGCAGCGACCAGGCCGGCCCCGGCGACAATGCCCCCGACTATTTCGCCGATGATGCGGCCGACAGCTCACCGGACTATTTCTCTCCCGGCAGCGGCTCCTACGACGACTCTTCTTCCGGCGACACCGGCGGCGGCGGCTTCGACGACACCAACGACAACAACGGCTCGTGGTAAACGGGGGCGGGGCATCACATCTTTGGGGACGCCTCGGCAGCGGCTAACCGCGTTTGGACGCGGCAGAGCGGGTTTAAGGGCTGGCCTTCAGGCCAATTAGAGCGGCAAGGCCCCGATGATGTGAATGCGCCAGGCAACGGGTGGGTCTACCTTTGCATCTGTCAATCAGCAACACAGTCGCCTGATGGTCAGGTCCCGCTGCTGGTGCCCCGTCCAACCCTTCCAACCTTACCCGCTATGAAAACCGCCCTGCTCAACACCCGCTTCCTGCTCCTGGCCGCCACCGCCTGCGCCCTGGGCTTTGCCCGGCCCGCCGCTGCCGCCGACAAGACCAACAACACCGACGGCCAGCCCGTCTGCGTCGACAAGGTGGCCGACTTCACCTACGTGGTGCGCGTGAGCAACCCCTCGCAGAAAGCCAGCCAGCTGTGGCTGGAGCGCGTCGATACCGGCGCCCGCCTCTACCGCAGCAGCGACAAAGCCCCCTCGTTCGGCCGCAAGCTGAACGTGAAAAACCTCGAAGACGGGCAGTACGCCATTGTGGTGCAGACTGGCAAGGCCACCCGCCGCTACACCCTGGAGCTGGCCACGCAGCCGACGCAGCGCGTGGCGCTGCTGCACGAAAACGCCGTGGCAGCGCGCTAACGCCGCTGGTTTTCACCACCCTGCCCCCGACGCCCCGGTCTGGCTGCTGCCCGCAGCCGGACCGGGGCGTCGGCGTTGCCGGGGCAGCCCGCTCCGGCGGCAACGCGGGTTTTTGTAAGTCAAGTGGCCTGTATTTCGTCCTATTCTGGTATCTTGGCCGCTGATCTATTGGGAGCCGCCCGATTACGGTGATTCCACGTCTTTGAAGCCCGCTTCCGGGACGTGGGCACCGGCCAGCTAGTATAAAAAAACTGCGCAACAATTCGGCTAAGCGGCTTCGTTAGGCCTCGCCGCGGCTTAGGTACTCCGGCCAGCCACCGCCGCCCACTGCGGCGGCTCTCCCCTGCTCTGATTTTCCACCCGTCCTTTTTGCTATGAAAAAAGTACTACTTCTTTGTTTGTTGCTCTGCCTGACTGCCGGCCTGGCCCGGGCCCAACAGCTGGGGCAGCGCGTCGTGGTGGCGCGCGACGGCAGCGGCAACTACCGCACCGTGCAGGAGGCCCTCAACGCCGTGCCCAAAAACAACCCCGCGCTCATCACCATCTTCATCAAGAAGGGCGTGTACAAGGAAAAGCTGAACCTGGCCAAAAAGCAGGACAACGTGCGCCTGGTGGGCGAGGCCCTGGAAGAAACCATCCTGGTGTACGACGACTACAACGGCCGCGTGGTGGAAGGCGCCGCCGAGCCCCTGGGTACGTCGGAAGCCGCCTCGTTCCGGGTGTTCAGCAACAACTTCTCGGCCGAAAACCTCACCTTCCAGAACACGGCCGCGCACACCGCCGGCCAGGGCCCGGCCATGTGGGTATACGGCGACAAGGCGCAGTTCCGCAACTGCCGCTTCCTCGGCTTCCGCGACACGCTGTACGTGTACGGCTACGGCTCGCGCCAGTACTACAAGAACTGCTACATCGAAGGCACCACCGACTTTATCCTGGGCTCCGGCACGGCCTGGTTCGAGGACTGCACGCTGTTCTGCAAGCCCAAGGGCACCTGCATCATGGCCCCTTCCACCCCCGACACGGTCACGTTCGGCTTCGTACTGCAGCGCTGCAAAATCGTGGGCGACGCTCCCGACGACTCGTATTTCCTGGCCCGACCCTGGAAGCCCTTCGGCAAGGCCGTGCTCCTGAACTGCGAGCTGGGCCCCATGATCAAGCCCAAGGGCTGGGACCATTGGGGCAAGGAAACCAACAAGCAGGACGCCTTCTTCGCCGAGTTTAAGTCGAAGGGCCCGGGCGCGGCCAAGGCCAAGCAGCGTGCCCTGTGGTCGAAGCAGCTGAACGCCCAGCAGGCCGCCCTCTACACCCCCGCCGCCGCCATGCACGGCTGGGACCCCACCGCGACGCCGGCCGCCGAATAGACGAGCCAGCTGCTACAACGCCACGGCCCCGGTGCTCAGCGCACCGGGGCCGTGGCGTGTTGGCCCGAAGCGTGGCCGCCCGCTACTGAATGAAGTGCGGGCGAATCAGGTTTTCGAAGGTGAAAATTTCGTCCCACTTGGCCTGGGTGAGCAGCTGCCGCTCGGTCACGGCAATCTGGTACACCGACTTGCCGGTCTTGAGCGCCTCCTTGGCAATTTCGGCCGCGGTTTCGTAGCCGAGCACCGGGTTCAGCTGCGTGACGATGCCCACGCTGTTGCGCACCAGGTTTTCGGCGTGCGCGGCGTTGGCGGTGATGCCCACCACGCACTTCTCGCGCAGGGTGTGCACGGCGTTGGTCAGGTAGCTGATGCTGGTAAACAACGCGAAGCTGATAACGGGCTCCATCACGTTCAGCTGCAGCTGCCCGGCCTCGGCGGCCATGGTCACCGTCAGGTCGGCCCCGATAACGTAAAAGGCCGTCTGGTTGACCACCTCGGGCACCACCGGGTTCACCTTCCCGGGCATGATGCTGGAGCCCGGCTGCAGCGGTGGCAGGTTGATTTCGTTGATACCGGTGCGCGGGCCCGAGGAGAGCAGGCGCAGGTCGTTGCAGATTTTGGAGAGCTTCACGGCGGTGCGCTTCAGCACGCCCGAGAGCTGCACGTAGGCCCCGGTGTCGTAGGTGGCCTCGATCAGGTCGCCGGCCAGCACCAGCTCCAGCCCGGTGATGTCGCGCAGGTGCTGCGTCACCAGCTCGGCGTAGCCTTCGGGGGCATTCACGCGGGTGCCGATGGCGGTGGCGCCCATGTTGATTTCGCTGATGAGCCGGCGCGAGTCGTCGATGCGCAGCAGCTCCTCGCGCAGGTTGGTGGCAAAGGCCTTGAATTCGTCGCCCATGCTCATGGGCACCGCGTCCTGCAGCTGGGTGCGCCCCATTTTCAGCACGTTGCGGAATTCCTCGCCCTTGGCGGCAAAGGCGTCGGCCAGTTGGGCCAGGGCGTCGCGGTAGCTCTGCAGCTTGTTGTTCAGCGCGATGCGGAAGGCCGTGGGGTAGGCGTCGTTGGTGCTCTGCGAGCAGTTGACGTGGTTGTTCGGGTGGCAGAACTGGTACTCGCCCTTGGCCTTGCCCATCAGCTCCAGGGCCACGTTGGCAATGACCTCGTTGGCGTTCATGTTCACCGAGGTGCCGGCCCCGCCCTGAATCATGTCGGTCAGGAACTGGTCGTCCAGCTCGCCGGTCATCACCCGGTCGCAGGCCCGGGCGATGTGGCCGGCCAGGGTGGCGTCGAGCACGCCCAGGTCGCGGTTGGCCAGGGCTGCGCCCTTCTTCACGTAGGCCAGGGCCTGCACAAACAGCGGCTCGGCCTTGAGTGGAATGCCGGTAATGTGGAAGTTTTCGAGGGCGCGCAGCGTCTGGATGCCGTAGTAGGCGTCGGCCGGAATGGCCCGCTCGCCCAGAAAATCGTGCTCGATCCGGGATGCGTTCATGAAGTCGATGGGGTGGGAAGTAGGGAATGGAAGAGGCGCCGCGGCCCGCCGGGCAAGCCGCCGGGCAAAGGTATACGGCGCTCGGCAGTTGGGCGGGCGGGCGGCGGCCCAAAACAGGCCGCGCCGGCTACCCTGCGGGGTAGCCGGCGCGGCAGCGCGGCAGCAGCGGCGCTAGTTGTTGCGGATCGGCGCGTCGATGGTGATAACGCCCTTGGGCTTGCGGCGGAACAGGCCGCGGTTCTTTTTCTGCTTGCGGGCCTTGCGCTTGGCTTTGCGGGTTTTGGCCTTGTGGCGGTAGTATTTGTAGCGCGGCCGCGGGATGGCCTGCGTTTCCAGGGCCGTTTCGGGGGCGGCAGAAGTGCTGGCGGCCGCTTCGGCGGGGTCCAGCACGGCCAGGAAGATGCCCAGCCAGAGAACAAAGATTCTGTACATGCGAAAGCTCAGGAGAGTGGGCCGCCGAAACGGTAAAAAGTACCTGCGTGCGGAAATAGTCCTACTGCGGACCGCCCTCAGCGGTAAGTTAGTAGATTCAGCTGATTGAATGCTACCTACGGCGAAAACCGCTGCGCGGGTTGTCAAGGCAACTGCGTTAAGACGTTTTTTATTGTCGAGCCTCGCAAAGGTAAGGCATATTCAGGGTATGAGGGAGCTTGATTCCTGAATAAGTACCAAAGCATCAGCGGCCGGTCAGCGCGCCTGAGCCAGCAGCCAGGCCGCGGCGTCCTCGTCGCGCTCGAACGAGCGGTAGAGCAGGGGCAGGCCTTGCACGTGGGTGGTGATGTAGGCCGTGGCCAGGCGCGTGAGCACCTGCGGCGACACCACCACGGCCCCGAAGCGGTAGCCGGCCTGCTGCACGGCCTGCGGCAGCCAGTGGCGGGCCACCCACTGCTGCTCCGGGGTGGTGAAGGGCGGCATCTCCACCTGATTGATCAGGATGCGGCCCCAGCCCTGCTCCTGCAGAGCCCGGGCCATGTGCTCGAACAGCGCCTGGGTATCGGCGAGGCGGCGGGGGCCGCGGCTCCAGTGCGCCCGCAGAAAGCCGGCCGGGTCGAGGGACAGGCGGCCGGCGGCGTTGGCAAAGTAGGGGCTGGGGGCAGAAGCGGCGGGCATCGGCGCAAAGGTAGCGGGCGCGGCGGACGGCGCCACTGCCGGGCCGGCCGCGGGGCTCATTGCTGGCCCGGCAGGGCTTCGGGCGGGGTGGGGGCCTCCACGTTGGGCGTCTTGGGAAAGGCCAGGAAGTGGGTGACGCGCGGCGGCTCGGGGCCCTGGTGAAACTGCCGTACCTGAGCTTCCACCAGCTGGTCTTCGCGGGTAAAGCGGTGGTGCTGGCGCTGATGCTCACCCCAGGTGGCCACGTAGAAAAACTCGGTAATCTGCTCGGGGCGGGCCAGATCGGCAAACACGCCGGCGCGCAGGGCCCCGTCGCGCAGGCGCAGGCGGGTGAGCGGGCCCACGGCCTGCCGGAAAGCGGGCTGGGCGGCCACCGGCACCCGGTACTCCACCATCACCACCACCGGCCCGTCGTCGGGGTCGACGGCGCCGTGCACCTCCGGCTCGGGCCAGTGCTCGGCGGGGGCCAGGTCGAGGTCTTCGGCGGCGCGCATGGGGAAGGGCAGGGCCAGCAGCAAACTCAGCAGCATCCAGCCGGCGGCCCCGAGCAGGGAATACACCAGGCCCAGGCGGTCGGCCAGCTCGCCCCACACGATGCTGCCCAGCGAGAGGCCCGCCTGAAACACGAGCATGTACAGGCTCACCACCCGCGCCTGCACCCACCGGGGCACGTGCAGCTGCACGGTGGTGCTGAAGGCCGTCATCGTGAGCAGCCAGGCCACGCCCGAAAGGAACATCACCGGAAACAGGCCGTACTCCGTCGGCATCAGGGCCAGGCTTACGTTGGTGCCCACGAACACCAGCGCCCCGAGCAGGGCGCGCTGGTTGAAGTTCAGCCGCCGCCCGATGCGCCCCACCAGAAAGGCCCCGGTAATGGCGCCCGCGCCCAGCCAGGAAAGCAGCACGCCGTAGGAGCCCGACTGCAGGTGCAGGCGCTGGGCCGTGACCACCGACAGCAGCGCCCACATGGCCGCCGCCCCGAACGAAAACGCGAAGGCCCGCACCAGCACCGCGTAAATGGCCGGCGAGTACTGCACGTAGCGCAGGCCGGCGCGCAAGGCCCCGGCAAAGTTTTCGGCCGGCCCGCTGACCTCAGGCTGCACGCGCCGCCAGCGGTACACCACCACCCAGGTGCCCACAAACGACACGCCGTTGAGCAAGAACACGTAGCCCGGCGAGTAGTAAGCAATGATGAGTCCGCCCAGCGCCGGCCCGATGGCCCGGGCAATGTTGTTGCTGACCCCGTTCAGGGTAATGGCGAAGGGCAGAATGGGCCGCGGCACCAGCTCGGCGGGCAGCGTTTGCCACACCGGCGCGTTCAGGGCCGAGCCGATGCCGAGCACAAACGTGAAGCCCAGCACGCTAAAGGCCGATACCTGATTCGAGAGGGTGAGCACGCCGAGCACGAAGGCCACCACGCCCATGAAGCCCTGGGTGACCAGCAGCAGGCGGCGCCGGTCAATCAGGTCGCCAAGGGCGCCGGCGGGCATGCTCAGCAGAAAGGCCGGCAGCGAGGTGGCGGCCTGCATCAGGGCCACCAGCAGGGCCGAGGTGGTCAGCGTCGTTACCAGCCACACGCCGGCCACGTTCTGCATCCAGGTGCCCACGTTCGACACCACCGAGGCCAGCCAGATGGCCCGGAACATGGAAACAGCCAGCGGCGACCAAAGCGTGGCCGGGGCGGCGGGGGCGGGAGCAGCGGTGGACGGATCGGACATAAAACAGCACTGCCCGGGGCCGGCGGCGGCCCCGGGCAGTGCTGCGTACGGGATTTGGCCGCGCCGGGGTGGGCCGAAGGGCCGGGCGCCGGTAATGATTTCATAATTAGCAGCCCGGCCGCCGGCGGGGTAGTTTTGGGCCGCATCAGCTTCGGTTTATTCCATGCGTCGTGCTTTTCTTCTGCTGCTGCCGGTTGTCGGCCTGGTCGCCGGGCGCGCTGTGGCCCAGGCCCCGGCGCCGCGCCCGGTGCTCGGCGGCGTGGTGCTGAGCGGGGCCCGGCAGCCGCTGGCGGGCGTGAGCGTGCTGGTGCGCGGTACCACCCTGGTCACCAGCACCAACGCCGAAGGCCGGTTTCTGCTGCCCGAGCTGCCCCGCGGCCCGCTCACGCTGCGCTTTGAGCTGAGCGGCTTCGTCGTCACCGACGTGGCCGTGGCCGACACCGCCCGCGCCCCGCTGCAGGTGCGCCTGCTCTCGACGCGCCCGCCGGTGCGCACCCGGCGCAACTAGCTCCGGCCGCCAACCCGGCTTGGTTCGAAAGGCCCGCCTTCCGCCGGCGCGGCTTATTTCCCGCGCGGCAGCTGGCCCACGAAGTCGGCAACGGCCTGCTGAAACGCCCGCGGATTTTCCTGGAAGGGGTAGTGCTTGCCGGGCAGCACCACGGCCTGCTGCCTGGGGAAGCGGAACGACTTGTAGTGGTCGGGGCCGGTGACGTAGTCTTCGCGGCCGCTGATGACGAGCACGGGCATGGTCAGCTGGGCCGAGGCGGCGGTGAAGTCCTGTAGGTACTCGGGGCGCTGAAACACGGCGGAGGCAAACTCCTGGTTGCGCTGGGGCTGGCTGCGCACCACCTGGCTGGCGCGCGCCGCGGCCGTGTCGGCGGCGTACATGAGCTTGCCCAGCAGCTTCTGCTGGCCGAGCAGCCCCATCACCATGCCCCAGCGCTGGGGCAGCGGGGCGGCCGGGTCGAGGGGCGGGCGGCCCTCGGCGGGCAGCAGGGCGTAGCCGTAGGTGGTGGTGGCCTCCATGGTGGCCGGCAGGTTCAGAATGCCGTTGACCAGAATCAGCGCCTGCACGCGCTCGGGGTGCCGGGCGGCGTAGGCCGTGGCAATGGTGCCGCCGAAGCTGTGCGCCATCACCACCCATTTGTCCAGCCCCAGCTGCTGACGCACGTCCTCCAGGTCCTGCACCAGGCGGTCCAGCGAGTAGTCCTTGGAGGGGGCGCTGGCCGAGCGGCCGCTGCCGCGCTGGTCCAGGTAAATCATCTGCAGCCGGGGCTCCAGCGCCCGGCCGCCCAGGGCCTCGAAACCGTAGCTGCCCGCGCCGGGCCCGCCGTGCACAAACACGCAGGGCAGCCCCTGGCCCGCCACCTGCACGAACAGCCGCACGCCGTCGGTGGTGGTGATGGTGGGCGTGCCGCTGGTGAGTTGGGCGGCGGCGCGGGCGGGTTTGGCCGGCTGGGCCAGCAGCGGGGCCGCGCCCAGCAACAACGCGCAGCAGGTGGCCGCCGAAACGGCGCGGCGGAGGGAAGGCAGCTTTATCATGGCAGCTCGGGAACTGGGGAAGGATGAGGCCGGAAGATAGAGCCCGAGGCCGCCCACCCGCCACCCAAACCGGGTGAACCGTCCCGATGGCCGGGGTGAAGCCCCCCCAAAGCGCCGCGAACGTTACACGGGCCGCGCGGCTTTGGAGGCCGGAAAATCCGGGTTCAGTCGCGCTAGCGTGTCGCGCAGGGTGGCGGCCACCGCGTAGGCCTTGTACCAGTTCTGGTCGGCGGGCACGATGTGCCAGGGCGCCTCGGCGGGACTGCAGTGGCGGAACACGTCCTCGTACACGGCGCGGTACTGGGGCCACTGCTGGGTTTTGTCTTCGTCGCCGGCCTCGTATTTCCACTGCTTGGCCGGGTCGTGCACGCGCTCCAGCAGGCGCTTGCGCTGCTCTTCTTCCGAGACGTGCAGGTAGAACTTGAGGATGGTGGTGCCGGCCTGCTGCAGCAGCCGCTCGAAGTCGTTGATGCGGGCAAAGCGGCGGCGGGCTTCGGCGGCGCCCACCAGCCCCTGCACGCGGGTGATGAGCACGTCCTCGTAGTGCGAGCGGTTGAAGACCTGAATCATGCCCTTGGGCGGCGTGCGCTGATGAATGCGCCAGAGGAAGTCGTGGGCCAGCTCGTCCTTGCTGGGCTCCTTGAAGGAGTGCACCGCCACGCCCTGCGGGTTCAGCCCGCTGAACACGCTGCGAATCAGCCCGTCCTTGCCGCTGGCGTCCATGCCCTGCAGGATGATGAGCAGGCTGCGGCGGTTTTCGGCGTAGAGGCGCTCCTGCCAGCTCACCAGCTCCTGCCGGATGCGCTCCAACTCGCGCTGGGTTTCGCGTTTGTGAAAGCCGGCCGGGGCGCGGGTGGTCAGCTGGGTCAGGTCGAGGTCGGGAGTCATGCCGGGGCGGCGCGTAAAGGGCGCTCCGTCCCGCTACGCGCCCGGCCGCGAAAAGGCTGGCTTACACCACCTCGCGCTCCAGCGCCAGCAGCAGCGCGTCGATGCGGTCGGCGTGGGTGTTAAGCTGGTCGAGGCCGGCGCGGGCTTCCTCGATCTGGCCGCGCTGGTAGAGGCGCACCAAGTCGCGGCCGGTGTCGAGCAGGCGCTGCAGTTGCGCGTCGATCTGCGTCACCTCGGGCCGGGCGCCGTACTTGGGCTTCACCACCGCGTCGAGCCACTGGCCCAGCGGGTTATCGGCGCGTGCGAACAGGGCCGAGTCGGCCTCGCGCACGCCGTAAAGCACCGAGCGCAGCCGGGATTTAAACAGCACCTGCTTGATGCGGGCCTGCTGGAAATCCAGGCTGGTAATGTCGAAGGCCAATGCCATTGAGGAGGAGTTAGGCGCCGGAATGAGCGGCCGGGCCGGCGCCATGCAGGCGCTCCAACACCTGACGGGCCCGAACAAGTTCAGTTACGTCGAAGGCAAAGCAGAATAAGCCCACCACCTGGCCGTGTTCACGGAAGGGCTGGTACACGAAGTTCAGGTACAGGGGCTCGGGTGCGGTGCCCACGGTCAGCGGCACTTCCTGGCCGTAGTACGGCTCGCCGGTGCGGTATACCTGCTCGATCAGCTGCTGAAAGCCCTGCTCCACCGCCTCGGGTATGGCCTCGGCCACCGGCCGCCCCAGCAACTGCCGGCCGGGGAACAGGGTGTGCTGGTACCGCTCGTTCACGAACTCGAAGCGGTGCTCCGGCCCGCGCACAATGGCAATGAGGGCCGGCGCCTGCTGAAACAGCTGCAAAAAGGTTTCGCGCTGGGCCACGGCGTGCTGCTGGGCGGCGTAGGCCTGGTCGGAGAGGGCCGCGTGCTGCTCGCTGGCGGCCAGCAGCTCCTGTACCAGCTGCTTCTGGTCGTGAATGTCGGTGGCGCTACCGACCCACATGGTCGTCTGGCCAGTCTCGCTGCGGCGGGGCACGGCGCGGGCCAGCACCCAGCGGTACTGCCCGTCGTGGCGGCGCAGGCGGTACTCGGCCTGAAAAACGTCGTGCCCGGCCAGGGCCTGCGCCCAGGCCGCGTTGAGGGCCGCGGCGTCGTCGGGGTGTACCACGGCGCCGGCGGTCTGCTCAATGGACTGGTCGAGTAGGTCGTAGCCCGTAAACTGTCGCCAGCGCGAGTTAAAGTAATCGGTGTGGCCGTCGGGGCGGGTGGTCCACACCATCACGGGCAGGGCCTCCAGCACAAACTGCGCCTGCGCCTGGGCCTCGGCCAAGGCCTGCTGCATCTGCTGATTTTGCTGCCGGGCCAGCTGCTGCTCGGTCACGTCTTCGGGCGTCTGCAGGATGTAGAGCAGCCGGCCGTCGTCGTCGAGAATGGGGTGGTGGGTGAGCTGCCAGTAGCGCACCTCCGTGCCGCCGCCCTGGGCGGCGGGCCGCTCCAGGTCGTAGCGCAGCAGCGCCATGGTGTGCGGGCGCAGGGTGCGGCGCACCTCCTCCTGCGACGCAAACAGCTCGCGCTGGCTTTCCGGGGCCGAGGGATACGCTTCGAAAATGCTGCGCCCGATGCCCTGCTCCCGCGGCAGCATCGAGACGCGCTGGTGGGCGTCGGAGTTATCGAGGACGGTGCCATCGGCCGCGAGTAGCAGAAAATTGCCGGGCAGCCGGTGAAACAGGCGGTGGTAATCGACGGAAACGGGCATACGTGAGCGGTAAGGAAATGCGCGCAGGCAGGACGAAGATAGCAGATGCCGCGGGCCGCTCACCGGCCCGCCCAAGCACTTGCCTGCCCCATACGAAGGCGGGGTAGCTGCCGTCGAGCTTTCCTGAAAAAACCTTGGCAATAAGCCGAATAATGCAGACGTTGCAGCAGTTCCTACCGCTTATTACTGGCCCGTTATGCTCCGACGCTACTCCTCCTTAGTACTGACACTGAGCCTGCTGGCCTGCGCCCGCCCCGACGATTCTACCGTCGGCCGCAGCGGCCAGCCCGGCCGTTCTGCCGCTGCTTCATTGCCTGCTTCGCCTCCCGCGCGCGTGGCGCCGACTGCCGCCGCCGGCGCACCGACGACGCCGGCCGGTGCAGGCCAAGCGCCGCTGAGCGTGGCCGAAGAGCCGGCCGCGCGCGTGGCTGCATCGGCCGCGGCCAGTAGTCCGTACGGTCGCCGCGCCAACAGCTTGGCCGCCGGGCCCGAACCCTCGGCCGCCCAGGCGGCCAACGCGGAGCGCCCTTCCACGTCGCGGGCGGCTCGCCGCCGCGCCGGGCGCCCGGCGCCGGCCGGGGCCAACAAGCCGGCTGCCGGGGCCGCCACGGCGGCCACGCGACCAGTAATCCATGCGGCTGCGCCGGCACTAGCGGCCGAGGCCGCGGCTCCCGGCCGCTCCGACCTTCCAACGCAATTCGCCGCTTCGGAGAGTAGCCTGGCCGCGGGCAGCGCCGAGCTGCTGCCCGAAACGGCCTGGGCGGGCCTGCCCGGGCCCCCCACCCAGGTATTCCGGCTGCAGGCCGCCCTCGATACCGCCGTGGTGGGCGTGCGCGGGACCCTGCTGGCATTGCCGGCCAACGCCTTTGCCGACGCCGACGACCCCGAGCAGAAGCCGGTGACGGGCACGGTGGAAGTCCGGCTGCGCGAGTTCTACACCGTGGCCGACATGGTGCTCAACCAGCTGCACACCGCCTCCGGCGACAAGCTGCTCGAAACCGGGGGCATGGTGCAGCTCACCGTGCGTACCCCCGACGGCCGCCCCTGCCGGCTGCGGCCCGGGGCCTCGCTGCTGATGCGCGTGCCCGCGGCCCGGCCGGCCGCGGGCATGCAGCTGTTCAGCGGCGTTGCCACCCGCACGGGCCGCATCGACTGGCAACGGCCGCGCCGGGCCCTGAACATCCGGCGGCTGCGCGGGGGCGGGCCCCTGCTGCGCGGCTCGGTGTCGCTGCAGCGCTTTCTGCAGCAGCGCGTTACCTGTTCGGCGGCCACTCTGCGCGCGCTGAAGCGGAGTCCAACGCGGCTGCGGCACGCCAAATGGTTTGCCCAGCGGCGCTACCGCCTGCTGACGCAGTGGCGGGCCGTGCTCTTCGTCGACTCCACTGGGCGGGTGGCCCGGGTGAAGCAGACCGGCAGCGCCCCTGCCGAGTTGCGTGCGGCCGTCGACCAGGCGGTGAGCCAGCTGCCCCTGTTTGTGCCGGGCTACGTGCTGGGGCCCACTACCGCCCCGGCGCGGCGGCTGCGGCGCGGGCAGGTGCGGGTGAAGCCCCCGCGGCTGGCCACCCGCAGCGTGGTGCCGGTGTGGCTGGGCGTCGACCGTAAGGGGCGCGTGCTGGTGTACAGCGACCGGCTGGCGCGTACGCCGGTGGTCGGCAATGCCCTGCGCACGGAGTTTATCAGCCAGCAGGACGCCCAGCAGCGCTTGGGGCGGCTGAGCCAGCAGGAGGCCAACGCCATGGATGCCGGGCAAATGGGCGGCTACCTCTTCGCCGCCACCGACCTGGGCTGGATCAACTGCGACCAGTTTTACTACTCGCCTCAGCCCAAAATTCAGTTCACCGTGCGCGGCTCCCGGCCCGATGAAGTGGTCAGCCTGGTGTTTCGCAACATCCGCGCGGTCATGGCCGGGCAGGCCTACGACGGCGGGCACGTCTTCCATAATATTCCGCGCAACGAACCCGTGACGGTAGTGGCCCTGCGCCGCCGCGGCACGCAGCTGGAGCTGGCCCTGCAGACTACCACCGTCGACAAGGCGCCGCTCACCGGCCTGAGCTACCAGCCCGTCACGCCCGAGCAGCTGCGGGTGGCTCTGGCCCAACTCAACGGGGCCGGGCAACCGGCCGCGCCGCCGGCGCTGAGCCGGCGCTAACCACGGGCATCAGCGCTGCGCCACCAGCCAGCGCACGGCTTCGCCTTCGTCGGTAAACTGGTTCACCGAGCAGTTGTCGCCGTGGGTGTGGGGCAGGGGCGGCAGCGACTCGTCCTGCACGTCATCGGCCTGGTGCGGGCCGATGAGGAAGGCCAGGTACACGTGCCCGTGCAGGTGCTGGCGCAGCGTGGGGTAAAACACCGACGTGAGCCAGTGCACGTCGCGGGCATCCACTTCCACCCGGCGGCGCGCGTCGATCAGCCAGCGCCGGCAGGTGTCGCAGCCGCCGGCGTAGCGCAGAATTTCCTGGTAGCCCGTCCGCAGTTCCTGGGAGCCGACGGGGCGCGTCCAGCGGGCCGTCACCAACCCCAGGTCGGGGCGGTGCTGCAGCAGCAAGTAATCGGTAACGGCAACGGGTGACTCCATACGCAAATCAGCAGGTGGATGAATGGCGCGGCAAGCGGAGGTACGGGAGCGGTTGCGCCAGTGTTCGATCGGGGCCGCGCCGCCGGCTTCGGCCGCCGCGTGGCTGGCCTGGGCAGCACCTAAGGTAAGGGAGCCGCACCCAACAGGGCGCACCTGCCGGGTGGGTGCGGGGCCCTGGTAAGGTTGTCGAAAGAAGGCAAAACATTGGCACTGAGTGGGTTACCCGGCGCTGGCTGGCTTTATTCGGTACTGCTGACGACCGCGCCGGGGTAGCCTTTGCGCCGTATTTCCCGGTGGCGCGGGCGGGCATACGCCGCATCCTGCGCAGGGCAGGCTTTGCCCGAAAAATCGTAAAGCGCACGAAAAAAGGCGCCCTGCATGGTGCAGGGCGCCTTTGGCTCGGCAGTAGCAGCGCGCCGCCCGGCGCTTACCAGATGGTGGC
This sequence comes from Hymenobacter edaphi, assembly GCF_003258365.1. Lineage (GTDB taxonomy): Bacteria > Bacteroidota > Bacteroidia > Cytophagales > Hymenobacteraceae > Solirubrum > Solirubrum edaphi. The sequence goes on from NZ_QHKM01000012.1 coordinate 47,308, forward strand.
GCGCTGCTGCTCGTTGCGCACCATCTTGTCGCCGGGCTTGCAGCCGAAGGCCTGGTAGAACTCGGGCATGTTCATCAGCGGGCCGTTCACCCGGAACTGGGCCGGGGAGTGCGGGTCCGTCAGCACCTGCTGGCGCAGGTACTCGGGGCGGGCGTTGGTGCGCCAGATCTGGGCCCAGGCCAGGAAGAAGCGCTGCTCGGGCGTGAAGCCGTCGTAGCGGGGGCGCGGGGCGTTGCCGTATTTCTGCTGCAGCTGCTTCTGCAGGGCCGAGTAAGCCAGGGCCGTGCCGCCGAAGTCGGCCAGGTTTTCGCCCATCGTGAGCTTGCCGTTCACAAACACCGAGTCGAGCGGGGCGAAGGCCGAGTACTGGCTGCCCACCAGGTCGGCGCGCTTCTGAAATTCGGCCGCGTCCTCCTTGGTCCACCAGTCGCGCAGGTTGCCCTCCGCGTCCGACTGCCGGCCCCGGTCGTCGAAGCCGTGGGTGATTTCGTGGCCGATGACGGCGCCCATGCCGCCGTAGTTGACCGCGTCGTCGGCCTTGGGGTCGAAGAACGGGGGCTGCATGATGCCGGCCGGGAAGACGATTTCGTTGAGCGAGGAGTTGTAGTAGGCATTCACCGTGGGCGGCGTCATGCCCCACACCGAGCGGTCGATGGGCTTGCCGTAGCGGCTCACGTTGTCCTTGGCGTCCCAGAGCCGGGCGTTGATAACGTTCTGCAGGTAGGACTCGCGCGAGATGCTCAGCGCCGAGTAGTCTTTCCACTTATCGGGGTAGCCGATTTTCACCGTGAAGGCATTGAGCTTCTTCAGCGCCTCCTGCTTGGTGCCCGCGCTCATCCAGGGCAGCTGCTGGATGTGGTCGGCCATGGCGGCTTTGATGTTGGCCACCATTTCCAGGGCCTTGGTCTTGGTTTCGGGCGTGAAGGCCTTGTCGACGTACAGCTGGCCGAAGGCCTCGCCCAAAGCTCCGTCGGTGGCGCGCAGCATGCGCTTCCAGCGCGGCTGCTGCTGCTTGGCCCCGCTCAGCACCTGCTGAAAGCGGAAGGCCTCGTCGACGTAGGCCTGGGGCAGGGCCGCGGCAAACGACGACGCGACGTGCCAGCGCAGGTAGGTTTTCCAGTCGCCGAGCAGCTCGGCTTTCAGGGCGGCGCTGGCGTCCTTCAGGAAGTCGGGCTGGCCCACGATGACCTCCCGGGCCGCGCCCAGGCCCAGCTGCTGCAGCATGGCCGTCACGCCCAGGTTCGGAAACTGCTGGCTGGCCTCGGCCACCGTCATCTTGTTGTAGTTGGCGTACGGGTCGCGCAGGGCCACGCGGTCCTTGGAGGCCCGGGCGAGGCGCGTTTCCAGGCGCAGCACCGTGGCGGCGTTTTTCTCGGCCGCGGCCGCGTTGTCGCCCAGCATCTTAAAGGTGTTGACCAGGTAGGTCTGGTAGGCCGCGCGAATGGTCTTCGAGCGCGCGTCGTCCTTGAGGTAGTAGTCGCGGTCGGGCAGCGTCAGGCCGCCCTGCGAGAGGTACACGGCGTACTGCGTGCTGATTTTGCGGTCCTGGTTGACGCCCACGCCCAGCACCGAGCGCGTCTGTAGCTGCTGCTGGCGCACCAGCGCGTTCTGCAGGCCTTTCAGGTCCTTGATAGCCGCGATGCGCGCCAACTCGGGCTGCAGGTACTTCAGCCCGGCCTTCTCGATGGCCACGGTGTCCATGGCCGAGGCGTAGAAGTCGCCGACTTTTTGCAGGTTGGAGCCCTTGGCGGCGGTTTGGTTGGCGGCCGCGTCGGTCAGAATCTGCCGCAGCACGGCGTTGTTCTGGTCGATAAGCGTGTTCCACGAGCCCCAGGTCGACTCCGAGGCCGGAATGGGCGTGTTCTTCAGCCAGGTGCCCGAGGCGAACTGGAAAAAGTTGTCGCAGGGCGACACCGAGCGGTCGATGTTGGCCACTTCGAGGCCGATGCCGGGCTGGCTGGGCTGCTCGGCCTGGGCGGGCGTGGCCGTGGCCGCCGTGGGGGCCGTAGCGGTGACGGTGGCGGGGGTGGAGCTACTGGACGCGCAGCTGCTGAGGAAGCCGGCCAGGGCGCCGGCGGCCAGCAGGAGGTACTTGGGATTGGACATGAAACGAAACGAACGGTGGTACGAGCAAAGAAAGTAGTGAAGAATTTGGAAAGGCTGCTGCGCGGGGCGGCGCCGGTCCAAATATTCACATCGTTCGGCCTGCTTTTTTGCGTACCTCGCATTCGGCGGGGCGGCTGCGGGGCGGGCTAGGCGCCGCCCCGCAGCCGGTAGCTTACCTGCACCTGCAAGGCGGCGTTGCGGGCCCGGGTCAGGTTGTAGTGGTCGGCGTAGGCGCGGGGAATGGGGCGGGCGGGGCCGAATACCGGCGCCGGGTACAGCGACGTGAGGGCGCCGGCGTAGCGCAGGCCCACGCTCAGCGCCGGGGTCAGCGCCAGGCCCAGCCCGGCCGCGTAGCCGGCTTCCCAGCGGCGAAAGTCCGCCGTCGACTCGCTGGCGGAATGGAGCAGGTACTCGTAGGCGCCGCTGTTGCGCACGTAGTCCCGGGTCTGCAGCGCGTTGCGACCCGCGGTCAGGTAGCTCAGCTGGGGGCCGGCTTCGGCAAAAACCTTCCCGAAGCGCACGCGCACCAGCACGGGCAGCGTCAGGTAGTGCAGGCGGCTTTTCTCCTCGTGCTCGTAGTAGCCCAAGGAGCCTTCCCAGCCCAGCACGCCCTCCGACTGAAAACGGGCGCCGCGGCTTTCGTACAGCAACTCGGCCTGCAGGGCTACGCGGGGGCTCAGCGGCTGGCGGAGCCAGGCCCCGGCCACGGGCCCCGGGCGGCCGTTTATCCGGTGGTTGGCCGGCAGCTGAGCGTCGTGATAAGCGCTGGCCAGTACCCCGCCCTTAACGCCGAATTCCGGCGTCTGGGCCTGGAGGGGCGCCGCGGCGGCCAGCAGCGCCGGCAATACGAGTGAGCGAGTATGCATGGGGCAGAATAGCAGGGGTTAACGCACCAGGGTATCAGCAACAGGAGCCCGGTTGGTAAAGCAAGGTTGCATCGGCCCACCGGCCCCGAACGCGCAACGGGCAGCCCGCACCAGCAGGCTGCCCGTCGGAAAAAGGGGGCGCCCGGCGCCTACCAGATATTGGCGCGGTCGGCTTCGGCGCGCACCATTTTCTGGCCCGGCTGGCAGCCGAAGGCCTGGTAGAACTCGGGCATGTTCATCAGCGGGCCGATGGTGCGGTACTGGCCGGGGGAGTGCGGGTCGGTCAGGATCTGCTGGCGCAGGGCTTCGGGGCGGATGTTGGTGCGGCGCAGCTGGGCCCAGGCCAGGAAAAAGCGCTGCTCGGGGGTGAAGCCGTCGATTTTGGGGCGGGGGCCGTTGCCGTAGGTCTTTTGCAGCTGCTTCTGCAGGGCCCCGTACACGATGGTGAGGCCGGCGAAGTCGGCCAGGTTTTCGCCCATCGTGAGCTTGCCGTTCACGTGCACCGAGTCGAGGGGGGAGAAGGCGTCGTACTGGCGGCCCACCACGGCGGCGCGGCGGTTAAACTCGTCGTTGTCGGCCTGCGTCCACCAGTCGCGCAGGTTGCCGGCGGCGTCGTACTGGCGGCCCTGGTCGTCGAAGCCGTGGGTCATTTCGTGGCCCATCACCCCGCCGATGGCCCCGTAGTTGACCGCGTCGTCGGCGTCGGGGTTGAAGAACGGGGGCTGCAGGTAGCCGGCCGGAAACACGATTTCGTTCATCGGCGGGTTGTAGTAGGCATTCACCGTGGGCGGCGTCATGCCCCACTCGTTGCGGTCGATGGGCTGGCCGAGGTGGCGGGCTTCGTCGCGGAAGTCCCACCGGCGGGCCGCCAGCAGGTTTTGCAGGTAGGACTCGCGCGAAATGCTCAGCGCCGAGTAGTCCTTCCACACGTCGGGGTAGCCGATTTTGACGCGCAGGGCGTTGAGTTTCTTCAGTGCCTCTTCTTTGGTGGCCGGGCTCATCCAGGTGTTGGTCTGGATGTGGTCGGCCATGGAGGCCTTCACGTTGGCCACCATTTCCAGGGCCTTGGCCTTGGCGCGGGGCGGGAAGGCCTCGTCGACGTACAGCTGCCCGAAGGCCTCACCGAGGTAGTTGTCGGTGGCGGCCAGCATGCGTTTCCAGCGCACGGTCTGCGTTTTGGCCCCGCCCAGCACCTGCTGAAAGCGGAATGCCTCGTCGGCGTAGGCCCGGGGCAGGGCGCTGCTGGCAGTGCGCACCAGGTGCCAGCGCAGGTAGGTCTTCTGATCGGCCACGGGCTCGGTCTGCACCAGCTTGTCGACTTCGGCCAGGAAAGCCGGCTGGCCCACCACCACTTCCTTGGCGGCCGCCAACTGCAGGGCTGGCAGCAGGCGCGGCAGCTCCAGGTGCGGGTACTGCTTGGCGGCCGCGGCCACGGTCATTTTGTTGTAGTTGCTCTGCGGGTCGCGCAGCTCCACGCGGGTGCGGGAGGCGCGGGCCAGGCGCGTTTCGAGGCGCTCCACCGCTTCGGCGTTTTTGCGGGCGGTGGCCTCGTTGTCGCCGAGTAGCTGGAAGGTGTTGCGCAGGTAGGTGCGGTAGGCCTCGCGGATTTTCTTGCTCCGCTCGTCGTCTTTCAGGTAATAGTCGCGGTCGGGCAGCGTCAGGCCGCCCTGGGCCATGCCCACGATGTACTGCGCGGAGTTCTTCTCGTCCACCTCCACGCCGATGTTGAAGTAGGCGCCGGTCTGCAGCATTTTCTGGTGGGCCAGCGCGTCGATGAGGCCGCGGCGGTCCTTCACGGCGGCCACGCGGGCCAGCTCGGGCTGCAGGTATTTCAGGCCCGCCGCTTCGATGGCCACGGTGTCCATGGCCGAGGCGTAGAAGTCGCCGACTTTCTGGGCGTTGGAGCCCGCTGCGGCGGCGCGGTTGGCGGCGGCCGCGTCGAGGATGCGGCGCATCAGGGCCTGGTTGCGGTCCTGCAGCAGGTTGCGCGGGCCCCAGCTGGAGGCGTAGCCCGGAATGGGATTGGCCTTGAGCCAGGCCCCGCCGGCAAACTGGAAAAAGTCGTCGCAAGGCGCGGCCGCGCGGTCGATGTCGGCCACGCTGATGCTCAGGCCGCGGACTTCGGGCTCGGCGGCAGGCGCTGCAGTGGTAGCCGCTGTCGGCGGCGCAGCGGTATTGGTAGAGGCCGAGGGAGCAGAAGCGGCGCAGCCACCGAGGGCCAGCAGGCCGGCCGCCGTGGCCAGGCGCGGAAGCAGGGTAAAGGTGTTCATGGGCTGAGGGGGAACGAGGGAGAACGGAAGGTAGGAACGGATGCGAAAGACCGCGCCCGCCCGGGCGGGCTGCACGGTGCGCGAAGCTCCGCTTCGTGCACCGTTGCCGACATCCGGGCGACAATTGGGCACCGACACGCGCAGCGGGGCGTCCTACTGGATCAGGTTGGCGCATACCGTGCTTATCTTGCCCGGTAAACGTCGCTCCTCCATCCTGCCGCTCGCATGAAACACGCTCTACTCCTGTCGCTGGCCTTGCTGCTCACGGCCGGTGCGGCCCGCGCCCAGGCCCCGGCCAGCCCCGCTGCCGCCCCCCCGGCCGCCGCGGTGCCCGCCAGCGTCGAAACCGACTTTCTGGCCGTGGCCAACGCCGCCGCGGGGCTGATGAAGCGCCTGATGGCCCAGCCCGCCACCGCCGCCGCCGAGGCCCCGCTGCTGCGCGAGTGCAACGCCCTGTGCCAGCGCGGGCGGCGCGTCACGCCGGCCTACGCGCAGTGGCTGCGCGGCCTCTCGCGGCCCGAGCTGCAAACGGCCGTGCAGCACCTGAAAGCCAGCGCCTTCGTGCAGTACTTCGGCCCCTTGCAGTACGATCCGCAGTTCGAGGCCCGCTACAAGCGCAGCCCCGCCGCGGCGGATATGATGCTGGCCCTGCTCAACGCCCTGGACTTCGAGCGGCAGTAGGCGCCCGGCGTCGGGGCTTGCTACTGCTCGTCACCGGCACCGCTACTCGTTCATCACCCGGTCCTGGTGCTGGATGGATTCCAGGTGAATGGCGTCGAGGAAGCGGTGAATGAATCCCTCGCTGAGGCCCAGCTTGGCGCCTTTCCGCACGCCTCGGTCCACGATTTCCTGCCAGCGGCCGGGCTGCAGGATGGTGATGCTGTTGTCCTTCTTGTAGCGCCCGATCTGCTCGGCCACCCCCATCCGCTTGCTGATCAGCTGCAGGATTTCGTCGTCGAGGTGGTTGATTCGCTCCCGCAGCTGGGCCAGGGCGCTGAGGTAGTCCGGCTGGTCGGTGGTTTCGCGGCGCCACACGATGCCGGCCAGCAGCTCGGCCAGGCGCTCGGGCGTCACCTGCTGGGCCGCGTCGCTCCAGGCCGCGTCGGGGTCCTGGTGGGCCTCGATCATCAGGCCGTCGAAGTCGAGGTCGGCGGCCTGCTGGGCTATGCCGTGGAGCAGCTCGCGGCGGCCGGCAATGTGGCTGGGGTCGCAGAGAATGGGCAGCTCGGGAAAGCGGCGCTTCATTTCGATGGGCAGGTGCCACATGGGCGCGTTGCGGAATTCCGTCTGCCCGTAGCTGCTGAAGCCGCGGTGAATCAGGCCCAGCGGCCCGGTGCCCACCTGGCGCAGGCGCTCCACGGCCCCGGTCCACAGCTCCACGTCGGGGTTGAGCGGGTTTTTGATGAGCACCGGCCGGTCCACCCCGCGCAGGGCGGCGGCCACTTCCTGCACCGAGAAGGGGTTGACGGTGGTGCGCGCCCCCAGCCAGAGCACGTCCACATCGAAGGCCAGGCAGTCCTCCACGTGCTTGGCGGTGGCCACTTCCACGGCCACGGGCAGGCCCGTCAGCTCGCGGGCCCGCACCAGCCAGGGCAGCCCCTTGGTGCCGATGCCCTCGAACAGGCCGGGCTTGGTGCGCGGCTTCCAGATGCCGGCGCGCAGCATGTTTACGCGCCCGGTGGCGGCCAGGCGCTGGCAGGTATCAAGGACCTGCGCCTCGGTTTCGGCCGAGCACGGCCCGGCAATGACCAGGGGCTTATCGGCAAGGAGCGGGTTGGTTTTCGTGGTAAGCGGGGCCGTGGGGTTCATGGCTGGGAAGACAGAGTTGAGGACGAGAGAAAAGCAGGGGAAGTGGTTGTTCGGCTCACTTGATGATGCGGCGGATGTGGTTGGCCTGCTCGATGAGCCGGGCGAAGGCGGCGTAGTCTTCCTGCTGTAGCAATTCGCGCATGCGCTGCAGCTGGTGCAGGTGCTCGTCGAGCACGTCGAGCACGTTCAGGCGGTTTTGACGGAAGATGGGCACCCACATGGCGGGCGAGCTTTTGGCCAGGCGCACCGTGGAGGCGAAGCCCCCGCTGGCCAGGTCGAAAATGCGCTGTTCCTCCTTCTCTTTTTCCAGCACCGTGAGGGCCAGGGCAAAGGAGGTGATGTGCGAAATGTGCGAGACGTAGGCCGTGTGCACGTCGTGCTCGGCCGCGTCGAGGTACACCAGGCGCATGGGCAGCTGCCGAAACAGCGTTTCCACCCGTTGCAGCGCGTCCGGGTCGCTGCCCGCGGCGTCGCAGATGACGAGGGTGCGGCCCGCAAACAGCTCGGCCAAGGCGGCTTCGGGGCCCGAGTACTCGGTGCCAGCCATGGGGTGCACGGCCACAAAGCGGCCCCGGCGCGGGTGCCCGGCCACGGCGGCCAGCAGGGCGGCCTTGGTCGAGCCCGCGTCGATGACGATTTGCCGCTCGGTCACGAGGTCGAGCACCTGCGGCAGCAGCGTGAGCAGCCCGTCCACCGGCACGGCGGCTACCACGAGGTCGGCCGGCTGCACGGCCGCCGTCAGGTCGGGCGCGGCTTCGTCGATGAGGCCCAGCGCCAGGGCTTTCTGCAGGTGCGCCGGGTTCTGGTCGACGCCGATGATGCGCCTAGCCAGGCCCTGCTGCTTCAGGCTCAGAGCCAGGGAGCCGCCGATGAGCCCCACGCCGATTACAGTTACTATCATGGCAGTAGCGTGGGCTTCAGCCCGCGTTTTTCAGAACGAAATCAGGAACGAGAATCAGCCGCGGCGGTATCCGGGAGGACGCGGGCGGAAGCCCGCGCTACGGGCCAGCCCGCTTCGGCCAGACGCTGCTGCGCCTCCGTGAGTACCGCCGCCGGCTGGCACAAACTCACCCGCACGAACCCGTTGCCGTTGGAGCCGAAAATGCCGCCGGGCGTGATGAACACCCGCGCCCGGGCCAGCACCGCGTCGCTGAGGGCGTAGCCGTCGGCGTCAGCGGCCGGCACCCGCGCCCACACGAACAGGCCGACCTGTGCGCGGTCGAAGGAGCAGCCCAGCGCGTCGAGCAGGCCGAACACCTGCTCGCGGCGGGCGCGGTAGGTGGCGTTCAGCTCGGCCGACCACTCCGGGCCGAGCTGCAGGGCGGCGGCGGCGGCCAGCTGCACCGGCAAGAACATGCCCGAGTCCATGTTGCTCTTGAAGCGCAGCACCTGCTGCAAGAGGTCGGCGCGGCCGGCCAGCAGGCCCACCCGCCAGCCCGCCAGGTTATGCGACTTGCTGAGCGAGTTCAGCTCCAGGGCCACCTCGCGGGCGCCCGGCACGGCCAGCAGGCTCAGCGGCTCGTCGTTGAGAATGAAGCTGTAGGGGTTGTCGTGGACCAGCAAAATGCCGTGCTGCCGGGCAAACGCCACCAACTCGGCCAGCGCCGGCGCCGAGGCCCGGGCGCCGGTGGGCATGTGCGGGTAGTTCAGCCACATAAGCTTCACGCGGCTCAGGTCGCGCCGGGCCAGGGCGGCTAGGTCGGGCAGCCAGTCGTGGTCGGCCGTCAGGTCGTAGTCGAGGGGCGTGGCGCCGCTGAGCTGCACGGCGGCGCGGTAGGTGGGGTAGCCGGGGTTGGGAATGAGCGCCTCGTCGCCGGGCTGCAGAAAGGTCATGCACACGTGCACGATGCCCTCCTTGGAGCCCAGCAGCGGCAGCACTTCCGTTTCGGGGTCCAGCGTCACGCCGTAGCTGCGCCGGTACCAGTCGGCCACGGCCTGGCGCAGGGCGGGCACGCCCCGGTAGCTCTGGTAGGCGTGGGCATCGGGGCGCAGGGCAGCGGCGGTCAGCGCCTCCACCACGCTCGGGTGCGGCGGCAGGTCAGGGCTGCCGATGCCGAGGTTGATGACGCGGGCGCCGGCCTGGTTCAGCGCCTCAATTTCGCGCAGCTTCTGCGAGAAGTAGTATTCCTGAATGGGCGCCAGGCGGTCGGCTACGGGTATGTTCATGGTCGTTGGGGGGCGTGGTTCTGGGTGCCGGGGCACAGCGTGTATTCAGGTTGTTATGTCGAGATGTGACGTGCTGAGGCCTGAGGATGAGGTTTTTATTGCGTGTCGTTCAGTAAGTCTCTCCCTTTCGGTACAGGCCCAGCACCCGCACGCTCTCCGCCACTTCGTTCAGCTCGGCCAGGGCGCGCTCGAAATCCTCGGGCGCGTCGAATTCCAGGTCGGCGTGGAAGAAGTACTCCCACATGGTGCCGGGCCGCGGAAACGACTGCAGCTTGCTGAGGTTGATGCCGTGGGCCGCCACCCGCGTGAGTACCTCGGCCAGCGCCCCGCGCCGGTGGGCGGTGTGGAAGTACAGCGAGGCCTTGCTGGCGCCCTCGGCCGGCGCGGCATCGGCGGCGCGCTGCACCACCAGAAAGCGCGTGTAGTTGTCGGCGGCGGAGTGAATGTCGGCGGCCACGATATCCAGCCCAAACAGCCGGGCGGCCAGCTCGCCGGCTACGGCGGCCACGCCCGTCAGGCCTTGCTCCCGGATGCGCTGGGCGCTCAGGGCCGTGTCCTCCGTCTCGACGAGGCGCCAGTGCGGGTGCTGGCCAAGGAAGCCGGTGCACTGCTGCAGGGCCATGGGGTGGGAGTGAACCTCGCGCAGGGCGGCCAGCGTCTGGCCGGGCAGGGCCATCAGGTGCTGGCGGATCTGCAGGTACACTTCGCCAGTGATGCGCAGCTCGGCTTGCTGCAGCAGGCGGTAGTTGGGCAGAATGCTCCCGGCAATGGAGTTTTCAATGGCCATCAGTCCGGCCCCGGCCTCGCCCTGCGCCACCTGCCGCAGCACCTCGGCGAAGGTGGCGCAGGGGCGCACGGCGCCGAGCTGGGGCCCGAAGTAGTGGCCGGCGGCAATCTGGTGGAAGCTGCCGGCGAAGCCCTGAATGGCAACGGAATGCGTCATGCGAACGGAAATAAAAAAGGGCCTCCGCGCTGCGGGGCCCTTGGGGTGCTGGTCGAGAAAACTGCCTCAGACTGCGCAATAGGGGCCCCGCTGCTGCCGGTAGAAGCAGTAATAGCAGCCAAAAAAGAAGCAGGCGGAGCGGAGCATGAGCGGGTTGAAGTCGGGCGAAAAAAAAGCGCCTCCGGGGCAGGAGGCGCTTGTAAAGTCAGGGTTGATGCTGCTACAAAGAGGCCTCGCTGCTACGCGTGAGCGTAGTAGAAGTAGTAGCTAAAAAAGTACTGGGCCTTGGAAGTCAGCATGGGGGTATTCGATGCGAATAAGCCAAAGATGGAGAAGCCCGGCGAGGAATGCAAGCTTTTTTTCGGGCCAATGGATTAACCGGCTGTCAATACCCGCAGCCCAGAGCCGCTACGGCAAGAACTGCAACGGCGCCTGTTTCCGGCCGGCCCACACACGCAGCGACCCGCCAGAAGCGGGCCGTTGCGGAGGTGAGTGAATGGTGAGTGAGCATGAGGCGGGCGGCGGGCTTACCCGCGCCCGGTGAGGCGGCGAGGCAAGGCGCGCAGCTGGCTCCACCAAGTGCGCGGCGAGTACCAAGGACCGGGGTAGCGTGTGATGACGACTTCGCCCATCCAAAGGGTCTCCATTTTCAGTTCGAGGTGCAACGGACGCCCGTCGTACTGGGACAGGCGACGGTACTGCGTCTGGTAGCCAATCGAGGCTATTACCAGCGTCGCCGAATCTGAAAGCGGCAACTGTCCCTCAAAGCGGCCGTCCAGGCCTGTGCTGACCCCGTATTTGGTACCCCGCAATAACACTGTCACCCCCGGCAGCCCCTCCCCACTAGCTTGGTCGATTACCCGGCCCGAAATACGGCCCGCTGCCCTGGCGGCCGGCCTTGACTCCTCTGGCGTAACTACTGGGGCGTCCGGAGTGGTTCCGGCTGGCGCCAAATTGGTGGCTGGCAGCTGCTGGGTGGCCGCCCGGCTCCCGCCCGCCGGTACCGGCCCGCCCGAATGACTGCCGCGCAGCTCCTGGCTGCGGGCGGCCGTGGGCAGCAGGCCCCCGAGCGCAGCGGCGGCCAGCACCCAGGCCCGCCAGCGCGGAGCAGCCGCCGGCGCATGCACCAGCGCCCGGTCAAGCTGCTCCGCCCGGAACCGACCGCACACCCTGCCGCCGGCGGCCTGCCGCAGCTGGGCCAGAATTTCGGCGTCGGTGCGCTGGGTGAAGTCGGTGACGGTGTGCTGGCAGGCGGCACAGTGGCGGCCCTGGGCGGTCGGCGTCATGGCCTCCCACGCCTCCCCGCAGGGCCGCGGAATCTGCACGTGTATCGTGGCACGAGTCATAAAACGAATGGAATGGTACGCGTTAGGGGTTTCGGGTTTTCCAGGCTTCAGAGCCGTGCGAACCGCAGGCCGACGTGGCACCGGGCCTTCTCACGTCAGGTATTGGCTGACGGTAGTCGAGCTGCGGTTCGCTTTGCTCTGAATGGTCTTGTTTCGGGTTTCCTCGGCTAGCGGCGGCCGTAGGCGCCGGGCGTGAGGCTGGCGGCGGTTTCCATCAGGCGGATGCACTCGGCGCGGTAGCCGTCGTCGTCCTTGCCGCGGGCGGTGCGGGCCAGCTCCACGGTATTCTGCCAGGTGGCCTCGCCGCGCCGCTCCGACTGGCGCAGCAGCAGGCTCATTTGAGCCACGGCCGCCGCCCAGCGCAGGTTGTTGGAGGCCCCGGCCAGCGCGGCGGGGGCGGCAGCGGGCAGCGCCCGGCTGAGCAGGCTGCTCGTCCGGCCCTGGGGCTGCTTGTAGCGCATTTTTACCGTCAATAACTCGGTGGCCGCGGCTCCGGCGGTTGTCGGCGGGGCGGGCTGGTACTTCAGCCCATCCACCACCGGCGGGGCACCCACGGGCACCACTTCGTACAGGGCCGTCACCTGCTGGCCGGCGCCCAGCTCGCCCGCGTCCTTCTGGTCGTTGTTGAAGTCTTCGTCGGCCAGCAGGCGGTTTTCGTAGCCGATGAGGCGGTAGGCCTGCACCTGGGCGGGGTTGAATTCCACCTGCAGCTTCACGTCCTTGGCCAGGGTGAACAAGGTGCCGCCGAACTGCTGCACCAGCACCCGCCGGGCCTCGCCGAGCTGGTCGATGTAGGCGTAGTTGCCGTTGCCCTTGTCGGCCAGGCGCTCCATCTTGCTGTCCTGCAGGTTGCCGGTGCCGAAGCCGAGCACCGACAAGAACACGCCCGATTCCCGCTCCTGCGTGATGAGGTGCTCCATGGCGTCGTCGGAGGATTCGCCCACGTTGAAGTCGCCGTCGGAGCACAGAATCACGCGGTTGTTGCCCTCCTTATTATAGTGCTGCCGGGCCGTGGCGTAAGCCAGGCGCAATCCTTCCCCGCCGGCCGTCGAGCCGCCGGCCTCCAGCCGGTCCAGCGCCGCCACGATGTCGCCCTTGCGGGTGCCGGGCGTGGGCGGCAGCACCACCCCGGCGGCCCCGGCATACACCACCAATGATACCTGGTCCTGCGGGCGCAGCTGCTGCACCAGCTGCTTCAGGCCGGCCTTCACCAGCGGCAGCTTGTCCTCGCTCTGCATCGAGCCCGACACGTCGATGAGGAACACCAGGTTGGCCGCCGGCAGATTTTCCACCGGCACGGTGCGCGCCTGCAGCCCGATGAGCACCAGCTGGTGGGCGGGAGCCCAGGGGCAGCGGGCCTGCTCCAGGTGCAGGGCGGCCGGGGCCTCGGCGGCGGGCTGGGGGTAGTCGTAGCGGAAGTAATTCACCAGCTCCTCGGTGCGCACCGCGTCGGCGGGCGGCAGCTGGGCCTGCTCGGTGAGGTAACGGCGCACGTTGGAGTAGCTGGCCGCGTCCACGTCGATACTGAAAGTGCTCAGCGGGGCCTTGCTCACCGGCTGAAACGGGTTTTCGGTCTGGTGGGCGTAAGCTTCGCCCTCGGTGCGGCGCCGGGCTTTTTCTTCCTTGCTGAAGTAGGCCGGGCCCGCAGCCCGTTTGGCTTTGCTCGGCGCCATAGAGCGGTTGCCCCGAACCCGGACGCCGGCCACGCGGCCCGCCAGCCCGTAACCCGTCACCACGCATTCACTCAGAGCCTTGGCGTCGGCAGACAGAGCTACGTTCAATGCCTGGCCGCCGCGGGCTGGTTGCTCCTGGGTGAGGTAGCCCACGCTGGAAAACTGCAGCGTGACTTTGCGCGCCCCCGGGGTGAGCAGCAGGCTGTAGCGGCCGTCGTGGCTGGTGCTGACGCCGTTCGTCGTGCCCTTCACGAGCACCGTCACGCCGGGAATGCCCTGGCCGCTGGCCCGGTCCGTCACCCGCCCGCGGACGGTGAGCGAATCCACGACGGCCGATTCGGGCCGCACGCCCAGGGGCGTTTGCGCCGTAGCCGAGTGAACGTAAGCGCTGCTGAGGGCGGCAGCGAGTAAGGAGCAACATAAAACGGTGCGCATCGAGCCAGGCAGTTAGAAGGTGATAGATGCCTGGTTGATGCGGGCCCCGGCGGGATTCCACAAGCGGGGGTAAAAAAGATGCGGCGCCGGGTAAATTTTACCCGGCGCCGCATCTTTTTTACCCGAGGCCGGGTGGATTTTACCCGACCGCGCATCTTATTTACCCGAGCTTGGGGGAATTTTACCCAACGTCGCGTCTTTTTTATCCGAGTTCGGGTGAGTTTTACCCGATGCCGCGTCTTCACTACCCGATGTCAGGTAAAAAAGACGCACCGGGGCGTGCCGGGAATCGGTAGTCGGGTAAATGCTACCCAACGCCGCCTCTTTTCACCCAGCTGCTGCTCCGACCTTGGTGATGGAGTTGGAAGGCTGCCTGCCCCGGCTCCGTATCTTTAGCATTCCGTTTCTGCGCCCGATGTTTTCCCTGTTTCGCCGCCCCAAGACGCCCGCCGCCGCCGCGCCGCCCACCGAGGCGGAGCTGCTGGCGCGCTACCGGGCCGACGGCGACGTGCAGGACCTCGGCCGGCTCTACGAGCCCTACTTCCACCTCGTCTACGGCGTGTGCCTGCGCTACCTGCGCGCCGAGGACGACGCCAAGGACGCGGTCATGCAGATTTTCGAGAAGCTCATCGTCGATTTGCGCCGCCACGAGGTGCAGAACCTGAGCAGCTGGCTGCACACCACCGCCCGCAACTACTGCCTGATGGAGCTGCGCCGCCGCAAATCAGCCCCCGATACCGTGGAATTTGGCCTGCCGGGCGCCCCGGGTGTGGAATCCGAAGCGGCCCTGCATCTGGTAAGCGACGATGACGACGACTTTCCCACCGAGGAGCACTTGCAGCAGCTGGAAGCGGCCCTGGCCCGCCTCCCGCCGGAGCAGCACCGCTGCCTCGAACTATTCTACCGCCAGCAGCTCTCGTACCAGGAAATTGCCGCCGCCACCGGCTACGACCTCAAACAGGTGAAAAGCTTCCTGCAAAACGGGAAGCGCAACCTCAAACTCTCCCTTGCCAGCCATGTCGCCCGCTGATCCGCACTTTCAGGCTCCCGCGCCCGCCGCCGCGCACCTCTCCGCAGCCCTGCTGCGGCAGTACGCGGCCGGTACCCTCGGTGCCGCCGAGCGCCGGCAGGTGGAGCACCATACGCTGAGCTGTGCCCTCTGCGCCGATGCCCTCGACGGCTACGCGCAGGCGGCGCCCGCGGCCGTCACGCCCGCCGCCCTGGCCGAACTGCAGCAGCGCCTGCACGCCCGTGTAGCTGCCGAGCCGGCCGCCACCCGCGGCGGAGCCTGGTGGCTGGCCGCCGCCGCCGCGGTGGCCCTGCTGCTGACCTTCGTCGGCCTGTGGCAGTGGCCGGCGTCTGCCCCGCCGGCGCCCGTGGCCGTTCGCCAGCGCACCGCCGCGCCCGCCGCCGAGCCGGCAATAGCCGCCGCTCCCGCCCCCATCACACCCGCCGCGCCCGTCCCGCCGGCCGTACAGCCCGAAACGGCGGCGCCTGCGGCCGCCCCGGCGGCCCCGCGGCGGCGGCAGGTTCGGCCGCGGCCGGCCCTGGCGGCCCGCCCGGTCGCCCCGAAAACGGCCCTCGGGCCGCGCAGTACGATGCCCCCCGTCGCCAGCGCCGCGGCCGATAGCAGCCAGCAGGCGGGCATGGTGGCCGCTGCCCCCGTCCCCCCGGCAGCCGCCCCAGCGCCGGCCGCCGAAGTGGCCGCAGATGCCCCGGCCAAATCCATCAGCATGGCCCGGATGGCTACCGCCGCCCCGACGGACACCGCTCCCGCATTTCGGGAGGAAGCGGGCAAGCGCAAGGCCGAACTGCCGCCCGCGCCCGCGCTGGCCCCGTTTCCGGTGGGCGGCTACCCCGCCCTGCGTACTTACCTGCGCCGCGAGCAGCAGCGCCCCGAAACCGGCATCGGAGGCCAACATCATTCCGACGGCATCGTCAAGCTCAAGTTCATGGTCGCGGCCGATGGCACGGTGCACGACATTCAGGTGGTGCGCGGCATCAACGCCGAGTACGACGAGGAAGCAATTCGTCTGATCTGCGAGGGCCCCGCCTGGCGCCCGGCCATCGTCAACGGCCGCCGCGCCGCCCAGGCCGTGCGCCTCGACGTGCCCTTCCACTAAGCCCAATCAAACGCGGCGGCCCGGCGTGGCAGCTCCCGCAGGAGCCCCGCGCCGGGCCGCCGTGTTCGTCGGGCCAGGGTGGACGGTGCTTGGAACGAGTGTTGTGCTGCTTTTCCGGGGCGTCATGCTCCGCATGACGTTCATGCTGCTTGCTGGCCACACGGTCTAAGCTGGCTTAGCCGCTGTAGCCGCCGCCGTTTTCGGGCGAGGTGGCGCTGCCGCTGGGGTGGGGCGCTTCCGCTGCGGCCGGACTGACGGCGTGGGTCGGCTCCCAGCGGTGCATCACCTCAAAGGAAATCTTGGCGGTGATGCGGTATTCCACGATTTTATTGTCGCGCACCCGGCAGCTCTGGTCCTTGATGTAGATGGATTTGATGCCCTGCACGGTGGTGCTGGCTTCGGTCAGGGCTCGTTGCAGGGCATCTTCAAAGCTCTTGTCAGACGAGGCCAGCACTTCGATGACTTTCTTGATGGTGCTCATGGGGACGGTCAGTTAGCGGTAGAACAATCAAGCGACGGGGCGCGGAGCCCCGTCGGGCCTATACGCAAAACCACCTGGCCGCGTCGTCGCTGCCTTGTAGCGCGGGCTTCAGCCCGCGTCCGCCCGGACGATACCGTTTTAGCGGACGCGGGCTGAAGCCCGCGCTACAAGTCTGGTTATGTACTTGTAAGTAATTGCTGATTACCAATACCTTCAATAATGATAAATGAGTTTACAAGTTGAATAACTTGCTTTAAGAATCATTTGGTAAACATATTTACATAGTATCATTAATGCGTTGTCGCGTCCGTTCTGGCGGCTCATAAACCTTGGCTTTTGTTGCCGGGCACCGCCCCTGCTTCGGCCCCGGGTGCTACCTTTGCCGCGCCTAATTCCCATCGTTTCACCGAGTCTGTTCGCCTGATGCAATTCCGCACCGAAAAAGACACCATGGGCACCGTGCAGGTCCCCGCCGACGCCTACTGGGGCGCCCAAACCCAACGCTCCATCGAGAACTTCCAGATTGCGCAGGACATCAACCGGATGCCCAAGGAAATCATCCGCGCCTTCGCTTACCTGAAGAAAGCCGCCGCGCTGACCAACCGCGACGCGGGCATCATGCCGGCCGAGAAGGCCGAGCTGATCGGCCGCGTGGCCGACGAAATCCTCGCCGGCCAGCTCGACGACCAGTTTCCGCTGGTGGTGTGGCAGACGGGCTCGGGCACGCAGTCGAACATGAACGTGAACGAGGTCATTGCCTACCGCGGCCACGTGCTGCAGGGCGGCAGCCTGCTCGACGAGAAAAAGGCCCTGGCCCCGAACGACGACGTGAACAAGTCGCAGTCGTCGAACGACACCTTTCCCACGGCCATGCACATCGCGGCCTACAAGATTCTGGTGGAAGTGACCATGCCCGGCATCGAGCAGCTGCGCGACACCTTGGCTGCCAAATCCAAGGAATTCATGCACGTGGTCAAAATCGGGCGCACGCACCTGATGGACGCCACCCCGCTGACGGTGGGGCAGGAGTTCAGCGGCTACGTGTCGCAGCTCGACCACGGCCTGCGCGCCATCAAGAACACCTTGGCCCACCTGTCGGAGCTGGCCCTGGGCGGCACCGCCGTGGGCACGGGCATCAACACGCCGGCCGGCTACTCGGAGAACGTGGCCAAGCACATTGCCGAGCTGACCGGCCTGCCCTTCGTCACGGCCGAAAACAAGTTTGAGGCCCTGGCCGCCCACGACGCCATCGTGGAAGCCCACGGCGCGCTCAAGACGGTGGCCGCCTCGCTGATGAAAATTGCCAACGACGTGCGCCTGCTGGCGTCGGGCCCGCGCGCCGGCATCGGCGAGCTGTTCATCCCCGACAACGAGCCCGGCTCCAGCATCATGCCCGGCAAGGTGAACCCGACGCAGTGCGAAGCCATGACGATGGTGGCCGCCCAGGTGATGGGCAACGACGTGGCCATCAACATCGGCGGCATGAACGGGCACTTCGAGCTGAACGTGTTCAAGCCCGTGATGATCTACAACTTCCTGCATTCGGCCCGCCTGATCGGCGACGTGTGCGTGTCGTTCAACGACAAGTGCGCCGTGGGCATCCGCCCCATCGAGGAAAACATTGCCAAGCACGTCAATTCGTCCTTGATGCTGGTGACGGCGCTGAACCCGCACATCGGCTACTACAAGGCCGCCGAAATTGCGCAGACGGCCCACCGCGAAGGCAGTACCCTGAAAGAAACCGCCCTGAAGCTGGGCTACCTCACCGAGGAACAGTTCAACGAATGGCTGCGCCCGGAGGACATGGTGGGCGAATTGCCCCGCTAAATAAAAATTAGTCCCGTGCGTTGGAACGCCGCAGCCTTCCCAGGTTGCGGCGTTTCTCTTATCCGGACAAACTATCCGCGGTATCTTCCCGTTTCGGGAATCGTTCTGCGTGCCTCATACCTTCATGCTTAAGCTTTACGAAACACATCATTTACGCATCAGCTACGAGCCGCGCCTGCGGCTGCTGGAGGTGCTCTGGCTAACCGACGTGGCCACGCCCGCCGAATTCCGGGAAGGCTACTGGCAGGCTCTGCTGCTGGCCGAGCGGCACCAGACGCGCGCCTGGCTGTCGGATTTCCGCTCCGTGCCCACGCCGCCGGAGGAGGAAGTACAGTGGCTGACCCAGCACTGGTATCCGCGCTACGTGCAGCTCAAGCTCGATAAAGTGGCCATTATCAAGCCCCTTAGCCCCGGCGCGCAGCAGGCCCTGGCCCGCATCGTGCAGCTGGCCAACGAGGCCGGCCACACCAACCGCCCCGACGCGCACTACTTCGACGACCCGGCCGCCGCCCGCGCCTGGATTGAGCAGCCGTTTACCCGGGGGCAGCTGCCGCCGGCCGGCTGAAACCGCGCGGGCACTTTCGGGCGGGTGCGCGTCGTTAAGCGCCTGACGCGTAGGTTTGCGTGTCAGAATTGGTGACAGATGAGCGGATGAGTAGCTGAGCAGATGAAGCTGCCGGCCCATCCCGTTATCTGCTCATCGGCTCAGCTACTCATCTTTTGCCCGTGCGCTACTTCTTCCCGCTGCTGTTGCTCTTGTCCATGCT
This sequence comes from Hymenobacter edaphi, assembly GCF_003258365.1. GTDB lineage: Bacteria > Bacteroidota > Bacteroidia > Cytophagales > Hymenobacteraceae > Solirubrum > Solirubrum edaphi. The sequence continues at coordinate 66,120 of NZ_QHKM01000012.1, forward strand.
GGCCTCCGTGCTGCTGCCCGGCTGCGAACCGAAGGAGGAGTTGGTTACCACCGATGGCAGCGCCCGGCTGGCGTTTTCGGCCGACACGGTGAAGTTCGACACCGTGTTTGTGCAGACGCGCACCGTGAGCAAGCGCCTGTGGGTGTACAACCGCAACAAGCAGGCGGTGCGCGTCGACGAAATCCGGCTGACCGGGCCCTACGGGCAGCCCTACAAGCTCATCATCGACGGTGACTCGGGCGCGGCGCGGCAAAACGTGCTCATTCGGGGCCGGGACAGCCTGCTGGTGCTGGTGAAGGCCACGCTGAACGTCAACGCCCAGCCCGACAACCGGCCCTTCCTGACGGAAGACCAGCTGCTGTTTCGTACCAACGGCAACGAGCAACGGGTGAAGCTGCTGGCTTTCGGGCAGAACGCCTACTTCCACTTCAGCGAGCAGCTGCCCTGCAACACCGTGTGGCGCAACGACAAGCCCCACGTCATCTACGGCGGCGTGCTGGTGGGCCCCGGCTGCACGCTCACCATCGAGGAGGGCACGCGCGTGTACTGCCACGCGGGCGCCGGCGTGGTGGTGCAGGGCCGGCTGCTGATCAACCCCACGCTGCAGCCCACCGACGAGGTGAAGCCCGAGGACCGGCGCCTCGTACGCTTTCAGGGCGACCGGCTGGAAGGCTTCTACAGCGACATTCCCGGCCAGTGGGCCGGCATTCAGTTCGACCCCGGCAGCAGCCGGCAGAGCGTGGTGCGCTTCTGCGAAATCAAGAATTCCTCGTTCGGCCTGCTGGTGTACAACCCCGACGCGCAGACGCCCTTCCCGAAGGTGACGGTGGAAAACGCCGTATTCCGCAATATTTCCGGCGCGGGCCTGACCTTCGCCAGCGGCGGCCAGAGCTTCGACGGCGGCGGCATCCTGAGCTTCTCGGGCGACTTTGACGTGCGCAACTCCCTCTTTACCAACTGTGGCGAGTACGCGCTGGGCGGCTTTCAGGGCGGTAGCTACAACCTGCAGTACTGCACCTTCGCCAACTACACTCCGCAGTTTCAGCGCAAAACCGCCTCGCTCACCTTCTCCGACGGCCTGCCGGTGCGCGTGCCCCCGCGCCAGATCAGCCCGGTTATCAGCCTGGAAAACTGCATCGTGTGGGGCTCCATTGTCGACGAGCTGTTCTTCAACAACAGCAGCCGCTACCTGGCGCAGATCAGCGTGAAAAACAGCGTGCTGCGCACCCAGGAGTACCTCGGCGCGGCCGACAGCGGCGGCAAGCCCGGCCTGGCCCGCGCGGGCAACCTGCTCAACACCGACCCCAAGTTCCGACGTACCCCCGAAACCGCCTCGGGGCGCTACGACTACCGCCTCGACACCCTCTCGCCGGCCAGCAACCGCGCCGTGCCCCTGCCGCTGCTCCCGCGCGACCTGCGCAACCTCAGCCGCAGCAGCTCCGCGCCCGACCCCGGCGCCTACGAGCGGGTGAATCCCTAACGGGTGAGATGGTGAGGTGGTGAACTGGTGAGTGCCGCTCTGCTTGCGCGAAATGCGCGGTGCCGGCCGCCCAAACATCAAACTCACCAATTCACCATTTCACTATCTCACCGCATGATCTGCGCTCAGAAACGACTGCGCCTGCCGGCCCTGCGCCGCGGCTTCCACCTCATCACCGACCTGGTGACGGCCGAGCTGCCCGAGCTGGAACAGGTGCGGGTGGGCACGCTGCACGTGTTCATTCAGCACACCTCGGCCAGCCTTTCCATCAACGAAAACGCCGACCCGACGGTGCGCCACGACTTCGAGCAGTTCTTCAACCGCACGGCGCCCGAAAACGCCCCCTACTTCCGCCACACCCTGGAAGGCCCCGACGACATGCCGGCCCACCTGAAAGCCGCCATGCTCGGCAGCAGCGTGACGATACCGGTAACGAATGGCGAGCTGGCCCTGGGTACCTGGCAGGGCATTTACCTCGGGGAGCACCGCAACGACGGCGGCCGCCGCTGGCTGGTGCTGACCTTGCTGGGCGCGTAGCTGCCGTACCGCTACCGTTGCCGCGTGTGCCACGGCCGCAGCCAGAGCAACAGGCTCAGCGCAAGCGCGCCGAACAGCCAGCGCAGGGCCCCGTCGGGGGAGAACATGCCCCAGCTGGAGGGCAGGTAGTCACGGTGCCAGCCGCTGAGAATGATAACTGAGCGCTCCAGCACCGGCAGCAGCACCCACGCTACCGCATACCCAAACGACCACCGCCAGCTGCGGCGTGGCCGGGGCCACCAGAAGCATTGACTGCCAATACGCGGCAGCAGCAAGCTCCAGTAAGCCCACCAATAAGGTCCCGTTGCCCGATTGACGAAGGCGTACTGCTCAAACTCCACCTGGCTGTACCAGGCCACAAACAACTCGTAGCTCCAGCCCAAGAGGTTTAGCAGGCCCGCCGCTGCGGTCAGGAGGTTGAGGCCCGGCAGCAGTCGTTTATCGGACGCCGGCCGCCAAAGACTGCACAGGCCGATCAGGCCCAGCAGGGTTGGGTAGTAGTCAAGGACGTAATACGCCCCCGCCACCAGCCACTGCAGCCTTGTTGGGTCTGCCATAGCGGCGGATTACCGCAGCACCCGCCCGCGGGCCACGTAGCGCGTGGTATCGAAACCCACGAGCTTCTGCTGGCCCAGCACCTGGTAGCTGCTGAGCGTACCGTCTGCCGCGAAGCGCAGGCGCAGCTGCTTGCCGGAAAAGAACAGCGGATTCTCCTGGTCGACGGTGGCGCGCAGCTCCCGCACCGTCGGGCCGGCCTGCAGCACGGTCATTTCGGTCACGGGGTGGTCCACGTCGGGCAGGCGGCGGAAGGTGCGGCGCGTGAGGCCGGCCGAGTCGGTGGTCTGCATCTGGTAGGCGCCGCGCAGGGCGGGCTTGTTGATATCGGCCTGGTAGAACAGCTGCAGCTCGTGGGCCCAGTCGGGCCGGGCCAGCGTCTGGGTTTCGGGGGTGCTGCCGCGCAGGCTCACGCGCTTCTCCAGGCCCGGGTGCTGGGCCTGCAGCCGCTGTACCTGCGCGTCGAGCAGGCCCTGGGTGTCGAAGTAGCCGGCGGGGCGGCGGGCCGGGCGCTCATCGGCCCCCGACGAGCAAGCGGCGCCAACCCCGCCGATGAGCAGGATTAGCGCCGCCTGGGCTGCCCGGTAGGGGCGGAGCTTACGCATTGCGCGGGCGCAGCAGCGATTCGCCGGTCATGTCGGCGGGCTGCGGCAGTCCCATCAAAGCCAGCACGGTGGGCGCGATGTCGCCCAGCTTGCCGTCGGCCAGCTTGCCCTGGTAGTCGTTGTCGGCCAGGATGCAGGGCACCAGGTTGGTAGTGTGGGCCGTGTTGGGCGTGCCGTCCTCGTTGATCATCATGTCGGCGTTGCCGTGGTCGGCAATGATGATGCTGGCGTAGCCGGCCGCCAGCGCCGCCGAAACGACGTCATTGGCGCACTGGTCCACGGTTTCCACGGCCTTCACGGCCGCTTCGAACACGCCGGTGTGGCCCACCATGTCGGGGTTGGCGAAGTTCAGCACCACAAAGTCGGCGGAGCGCTGCTGCAGCTCGGGCACCAGCGCGTCGCGCAGCTCGTAGGCGCTCATTTCGGGCTGCAGGTCGTAGGTAGCCACCTTGGGCGAGGCGCGCAGGATGCGGCTTTCGCCCTCGAACTCGGCTTCGCGGCCGCCCGAGAAGAAGAACGTCACGTGCGGGTACTTCTCCGTCTCGGCAATGCGGATCTGCTTTTTGCCGTGTTCGGCCAGCACCTGCCCGAGCGTATGCTCCAGGTTGTCCTTGTCGAAAATCGGCTGCACGCCCACGAACGTCGCGTCGTAGTTCGTCATCGTGAGGTAGTGCAGGTTCAGCCGGTGCATGTTGAAGGCGTGGAAATCCTGCTGGGTCAGCGCCTGCGTGATTTCGCGGCCGCGGTCGGTGCGGAAGTTGAAGCAGATGACCACGTCGCCGTCCTTGATGGTGGCCAGCGGCTGGTCGTCGGAGCCGATTTTGAGCAGCGGCTTGAGGAATTCGTCGGTCACGCCCGCCTTATAGGAGTCGAGCATGGCCCCGATGAGGTTGTTGCAGCGCTGGCCCTTGCCGTTGACCAGCAGGTCGTAGGCCACCTGCACCCGCTCCCAGCGGTTGTCGCGGTCCATGGCGTAGTAGCGCCCCACGATGGAGGCGATTTTGCCGCTGGCCCCGTGCTGCAGGTGCTGCTCCAGGTCGTTGACGTAGCGCACGCCGGCCTTGGGGTCGGTGTCGCGGCCGTCGGTGAAGGCGTGGATGAACACGCGGTGCACGTCCTCGTCGTGGGCGAGGGTGCAAAGGGCCTTCAGGTGGTCGATGTGCGAGTGCACGCCGCCATCGGAGAGCAGGCCCATCAGGTGCAGGTTTTTGTCGGTATTCTGGCGCAGGTACTCAAAGGCCTGCTTCAGGGCGGGCATGGCGGCCAGCTTCCGCTCTCGCACGGCCTTGTTGATGCGCACCAGATCCTGGTACACCACGCGGCCGGCGCCGAGGTTCATGTGGCCGACTTCCGAATTGCCCATCTGCCCCTCGGGCAACCCCACGGCTTCGCCGGAGGCCTGGAGGCGGCTGTGGGGAAAGCGCTGAAAGAGGGAATCCACGAAAGGCGTCTTGGCGGCGGCAATAGCCGACACGGCCGGATTGGTGCCCAAACCCCACCCATCAAGGATTACCAACAGTACCGGTTTATTCATGTCCGCAAAGATAGGCGCTGGCGTGCTGCGAAACCGTACCGATTCACTATTTTGGACGCAGCCGCGCCGAACCAACGATTTGCCTCCCGCGTAAGCAGTTGGCACAATTTTCGCTCACGCCGCGCTGCAATCCCCCGCTTACCATGAAACGATACCTACTCCGTGCGCTGACGGTGCTGTGCCTGGCTTTGCTGAGCCCCGCCGTGTATGCCCAGAACGATACGTTCGGGGCGGTGCGCTCGGCCATTCAGAACGGTTCGTCGCGGGCTGTTTCCCAGTACTTTGGCGGTACGGTGGAAATCGGCTTCGACGGCGAAAAGCAGAGCTACAGCGCCACCCAGGCCGAGTTCGTGCTGAAGGATTTTTTCGCCAAGAACTCCCCGGCTACGTTCGAGATGGTGCACCAGGGCTCCTCCAACGAAGGCATCAAGTACGCCATCGGGCGGTACTTGGGCAAGAGTGGCAGCTACCGCGTCTTCATCAAGCTCAAGCCCGTGCAGGGCGGTCAGCAAATCGACGAAATCGGTTTTACCCGCGAATAGATGAAGTGAACTGCTACTTTCTTCCCTGATTTTACCTCCTTCCGCTGGGTCAGGTCCCGACTGCTAAGTCGGGGCCTTTCCTTATTTTTGCACCTGTGCAAAACCCGCCCTACCTCACGCCCGACGCGCTGCGCGCCTTTATTCACTCGGCCCTGGCCGAAGACGTGGGCGACGGCGACCATTCGTCGCTGGCTGGCGTGCCGGCCGAGGCCCGCAACCGGGCCCGCCTGCTGGTGAAGGACGAGGGCGTGCTGGCCGGCGTGGCGCTGGCCGAGCTGATTTTCCGCGAAGTCGACCCCGCGCTGCAGGTGACGGTGCAGCTGCCCGACGGCAGCCGCGTGAAGCACGGCGACGTGGCCCTGACGGTGGAAGGCCCGGCCCGCAGCATCCTCACGGCCGAGCGGCTGGTGCTCAACTGCATGCAGCGCATGAGCGGCATTGCCACCAAAACGGCCTACCTGACCTCGCTCATTGCCGGCACCCCGGCCAGGCTGCTCGACACGCGCAAGACCACGCCGGGCTTCCGCCTCTGCGAGAAATGGGCCGTGCTCATCGGCGGCGGCGTGAACCACCGCTTCGGCCTCTTCGACATGATCATGCTCAAGGACAACCACGTGGACTACGCCGGCGGCATTCGGCCCGCCATCGAAGCCACGCACGCGTACCTGAAGCAGCTGGGCCGGCCGCTGCCCATCGTGGTGGAGACGCGCACGCTGAGTGAGGTGGAGCAGGTAGTGGAAGTCGGCGGCATCGACCGCATCATGCTCGACAACATGAAGCCCGACACCATGCGTGAGGCCCTTGCCATCGTGGCCGGCCGCTTCCCCACGGAAGCCTCGGGCGGCATCACCGAGCAAACCATCCGCGCGGTGGCCGAAACCGGCGTCGACTACATCTCAGTGGGCGCCCTCACGCACTCCGCCGACATCCTGGACTTGAGCCTGAAAGCGTTTTAAATTGTCAAATTGTTGAATGGCTAAATTGTTGTCGATGAACGACTAACAATTTAACAATGCGGCCATTTAACCATTCATAACAAACATGCAACCACCCATTCCCCGCGGGGGCGGCGCGGGCCGCCAGTTCGTCCAGCAGCCGCAGCAGCCTTCACCGCTGGCCATCCGCACCAAGAAGTACCAGCTCGACAAGGAGACCTACACCCGCATGGCCCTCACGCAGGTCTGGAAAAAGGACTGGTGGCAGGCCGCCATTCCGCTGGTGGTGCTGGCGTTGCCGGCCATCTTCAGCTTTTCGTGGTGGTGGATAGCGGCGGCCGTGCTCGTGACGGTGCTCTACGTGCTGCTGCGCTCGGCCCAGGTGACGGGCATCACCCAGCTGGAGCAGGGCAAGGTGCTGTTTGAGCGCCTGAGCTACGAGTTCGACCCGCGCTACATCGCCCTGCGCGCCAACGACAAGGACCAGCCCCGCGGCATGACTTGGGACATGATCGAGACGGTGAAGCGCACCAAGGACGCCTACGTGCTCTACCTGAAGCAGCCCGACGCGTCCGAGCAGGTATCGGGCTGGCGCCTGTGGCTGGCCAAGCTGATGTGGGTGCCGGTGTTCATTCACCTGCCGCTGCGCATTTTCCCGGCGTCCAAGGACCTGACCATGTTTGAAAACCTGCTGCGCCGCAAAAACCTGCTGCCCGCCAACGCGCCCAGCGCCGCCGAGGCCCCGAAAGCTGCCTAAGCCGCGGTTTTGTCCGTACTTCGCATTCCGAGAACCTTCTTCGCCTTCCTTATATGACCTCCAACAAACTCGTTCTGGGCCTGGCCGCCGTGGCTACGCTGGCCCTGGCTTCGTGCAGCGCTGAGCCCTCCGACTGGCGCGGCGACAAGAAAGTATCCGTGGACTCGGTACCCCCGGGCACCCGCGACACCGAGTACTTCGACCACGCCACCGACGCGCCCAGCCAGCATAAGGGCGGCGCCGTGGCCGAGCCCATCAGCCAGAACCACGACGCCCCGCAAACCCTGGACGCCGCCGCCGGCAAGCACGACGTGATGTCGGCCGAGCAGACTACCTCGGCCAATGCCGAAGAGGCCGCCGCCGAAAACACCGCCACCGAGCACGACCTGGGCGACAAGCCCGGCGAAGTGCAGAAGGAAAACTAAGCTTCCCCGTCCCGGTTGTTCCGACGCCCCGGCGCAGGGCTGGCCGACATGCGCCAGCTGCTGCGCCGGGGCGTCGGCGTCGGCGGGCGGTAGCAGCCGATTTTCCGCTTACTTGCGCCCCTGCCTATTGCCTGCCCCCTATGCATCCCACCTCCTATGCCCAGTCCGCGGAGTGGTTCAGCACGTGGTTTGACTCGCCGTACTACCACCTGCTCTACCAGGACCGCAACCACGACGAGGCGCGCTACTTTCTCGACAACCTGCTGCGCCACCTGCACCCCAAGCCCAAGGAACGGCTGCTGGACCTGGCCTGCGGCCGGGGCCGCCACGCCGTGTACCTGAACGAGCAGGGCTTCGACGTGACGGGCATCGACCTCTCGGCCGAAAACATCGACGCGGCGCGGGCGGCCGAGAACGAGCGGCTGCACTTCCACGTGCACGACATGCGGGCGCCCTTGCCCTACGGCCCGTTCGATTTCGTGCTGAACTTGTTTACCTCCTTCGGGTACTTCGACGAGGAAGCCGAAAACGTGGTGGCCCTGCGCAACGCCGTCGATACCATGCACTACGGGGGCAAGCTGGTCATCGACTTCATGAACACCGAGCGGACGGTGCGCGAGCTGGTGGCCCACGAAACCAAGCACGTGGAGGGCATCACCTTCGAACTGCACCGCCACCTCGACCGCGACTTCGTGGTGAAGGACATCCGCTTCGTGGACCGCGAGGGGCAGCCCCAACATTTTCAGGAACGCGTGCGCGCTTTGAGCGTAGACCGGTTCCGCGAGTACTTCTACCTGGCCGGGCTGCGGCTGGGCGAGGTGCTGGGCGACTACGACCTGCGCCCCTACGTGCAGGCCGAAAGCCCGCGCATGATTTTCATCCTCAAGAAATAAGCCCGCCGCCGGTGCCCCAGGGCGCCGCGGGCGGGCCGCTTACCCGTAATGCTCGTAGCCCTTCTGCTGCTGTTTGTGACGGTGCTCGGCGCCGGCTGGCTCACGCGCTTCGTCCCGACGGCCCACACCACCTGGCTGCGGCCCCTGCTGGCCTTCAGCGGGGCCTACCTGGTCACGCTCACGCTTACCCACCTGCTGCCCGAGGCGCTGGAGTTGGATACCGATAGCCACCGCGTGGGCTACTTCGTGCTGGCCGGCTTTTTCGGACAGTTGGTGCTGGAGCTGTTTTCGCAGGGCGTGGAGCATGGCCATCAGCACGTGCACGCCGAGCACGCCCACGCGGGCGTGCCCTTTCTGCTGCTCGGCTCGCTCACGCTGCACGGCTTCATGGAAGGGAGCATTCTGGTGCAAAGCCCCGGCGGCGAAGTGCCCGGCGGCTTCTACGCGGTGCTCACCGGCGTGGCCCTGCACCACATTCCGGCCGCGTTTGCTCTGATGGCGGTGCTGGTCACGCGCCTGGGCTCGTTCAACAAAGCCCTGCCCTGGCTGACGATATTCGCCGCCGCCGCGCCGCTGGGCGTACTTTTCAGCTACTACCAGGGCCTCGACCCGCTGCAGCAGGGCGGCTGGTACCCGGCGCTGCTGGGCCTGGTGAGCGGCAACTTCCTGCACGTGTCGACCACCATTCTCTTCGAAGTCAGCCCCGAGCATAAAATCAACGTGCGCAAGCTGCTGGCCACGGTGCTGGGCGCCGGGCTGGCCCTGCTGGTGAACGGGCATTAAGTGCAACGTAATGCTACTCTTCGGCTTAGCACTACAATTTCCGGATTGGAAAGGAAAGTCTAAGCACTCAGGTAAGCGTTGCCGTGTGGGAACCCGCAGCCTGAGCGTGTAGCCCACCGTTTCTTGTTTGAAATCGGAGGTTTAAGCCTATTTAACCGGGTTGCCAAACGATTAATAAGCGCCGCCGCGTTGGCCAAGAAAGATCCAGCGCTGCTGGCTGAAACCGCCGCTTCAAGGGCACCCCAGCCAGTCGGCAGTTAGTGGGGCCGCCGAACCACAGCAGCCTTATCGTAGTACGAGTACGGATGAGCGGCAATTTCCCTACCTTACTAAACTACCATTCTGTCTGTACGGCCTGCGCGGGTAGCTGCTCCAATGTATCCTCGATGGAGTGTGTCCGGGGCTGGCTTGCAACGGTATGGCCTCGCCCATGACTTCGTCGCGTAATCAGTTTCGCGTAGCGGCTACCTCGGCCGAGCTGGCGCAGTTCCGGCAACAGGCCTGGCGCCTGTACCAGCCCGTGGCGCCGGTGGCCGTCGAGGCCTTCGGGCACCCGTGGCAGCTGAGGCCGGGCCTGACCTTCACGCCCTTCGCCAACGCGGTGCGCTGTACGGCCCACTGCGCCTTCTGCTCCGAGGAGCTGCAACGCTACGACGGGCACCAGCTCACGGCCAAGCGCCTCATCGACGACTACCCGGCCTATTTTGCCCGGCTGCAAGCGGTGTTGCGGCCGTTTCGGGGCCTGCCGCTGGGCCTGAGCTTATCGGGACTCGAAGCCACGGCGGAGCCGCAGTGGCTGCGCGAGCTGCTGGCCAGCCTGGGCGCGGCGGAGGCCGAAGGCAGCGTGTTCGACGAGAAAGTGCTGTATACCAACGGCAGCGGCTTCGTGCTCAGCCCCGACCTGGCCCCGGCCCTGCAGGATTTCGGCCTGACCCGGCTGGAACTTTCGCGCTGCCACGACGACGAGGCGGTGAACCAGCAGATCATGCGCTTCAACCGCAACCAGCCCATGCGCCACAACGCCGTGTACGCGGCCACGGTGCGCACGCTGCACCAGCACCTGGCCGTCAAAAACTCCTGCATTCTGACCCGCGCCGGTATTGCCTCGCTGCCCGACGTGGAACGGTACCTGGCCTGGGCCGCCGGCCTGGGCGTGCGCCGGGTGGTGTTTCGGGAGCTGAGCCGGCTGGAAGGCAGCTACCTGCCCAACCGCTTTACCGAGTGGATTGAGGCCGAGCGGGTGCCCATCGAGCCGCTGCTGGCGGCCGTGGTGCCCACGCTGGAGGAGCCGCGGCCGGGCTGGCAGTACGCGGGCAGCACCTTTGGTTACTATTACTACAACGAGCATTACCGCTGGCAGGGCACCGACGTCATCTTCGAAACCAGCAGCTACCCCGCCCTGCAAGCGGCCAACGCCACCGGGGTGCTGCAGAAGCTGATTCTGCACTCTGACGGCACGCTGGCCGGCGACTGGGACCCCGACAGCCACGTGCTCAGCCGCCTCGACGCCCCGGCCGCCGCGCCCCGGCCATGACGGCCGCCCACGAGCAGCTCTACCTGCGCACGCTCCGCGCCCTATCGGCCGCCGGCGTGCCGTTCGTAGGGCTGGGCACGTTCGCCCTGCGCCGGCAGTGCCCGCAGCTGCCGCGCCGCCTCGTCGCCGACTGCGACCTGCAGCTCCCGCCCGATGTGGCCGTGCTCAACCACTTGACAGAGCTGCTGCAAGCCGCTGGCTGGCAGGTGACGCTCTGGGAAGTCCCAGTTCAGCTACCACTCGCTGCGGCAGCGCTGGCGGGCAAGTACTACCTGCGCGCCCGCCGGGCCGGCGCCGTGCTCGACTGCACCTACGAGCATGATTCCCTAAGCTGGCCGGCATTCCAGGCCAATAGCCATTATCACGAAGGGCTGCCCCTGATGCGCACCGCCGCCATCCTACAGCAGAAAGCCCAGATCGGCCGTCCGCGCGACTTAGCCCTGCTCGACTGGTGGCGACAAACTATTGGCCCGCTCCCCGAATTGGGCGACCCGGGCTAGGCCGTGCAGACAGCAAGCATGACCGTTTTGATGTTTTCAGGTACAACCGAGGCACCTCAGCAGCAATGCCCGGGTGTTACTCCGCATCGGTAGCCGGGTGGCGGCGCACCCAGGCTTCCAGCTGCGCCGCCCGGGCCGATTGGCGCGTCAGCTCGTACTGCAGCTGCACCAGGCGGCGGCGCATGGCCAAGACCAGGTCGATGCCTTCGGGGGCGAGGTGCAGCTCGTGGTGCAGGCGGGCGAGGCGGGCCAGGTGGTCGGCTTCGTCTTCGATGAGGGGCTCGGCGGCTTCGGGTTGCAGGCGCAGCCAGCCCAGGTCGGCCAGCTCGTGCAGCACGGTTTCGGAAAGGCCGTAGGTGCTGGCGCAGTCGCGGAAGGTGAGGGTCACGTAGTGGGTCATGGCGAGTGACGAATTAGGCCGACACGGTTTCGCCGCGCAGCTGGGCCAGCTGGCGCACGAGTTCTTTTTCCTGCTCCGAAAGGTGCTGGGGCAGCTCCACCTGCAGGCGCAGGTACAGGTCGCCGTGCCGGTCGGCGTGGCCGTACACGGGGAAGCCCTTGCCGCGCAGGCGCAGGCGGGTGTTGTTGGCCGTTTCGGGCTTGAGCTTGATTTTGACGGGCCCGCCGAGCGTTTCCACCACCTGCTCGCCGCCCAGCAGGGCTTTGTAGAGGCTCACGGGCACGTCCATGGTCAGGTCGTGGCCGGTGCGCACGTAGCGGGCGTCGGGGCGCAGGCGGAAGGTGATGAGCAAGGAGCCGTTGGGCCCGCCGTGGCGGCCGGGGCCGCCCTGGTCGCGCAGCCGGATGGTCTGCCCGTCTTCCACCCCGGGCTTGATGGTCAGGCGCAGGCTCTTGCCGTTCACGTTCACGGTGCGCGGGCCGCCGTGGAAGGCTTCTTCCAGCGTCAGCTCCATTTCGGCCTGGTAGTCCTGCCCGGCGCCGGGCCGGCTGCTGCGGGCCCCGCCTCCGCCGCCCATGCCCCCGAAGATGGAGCTGAAGAAGTCGGAGAAGTCGGCGTCGCCGCCGAAGCCGCCCCCGCCACCAAAGCCGCCGAAGCCCCCGGCGCCGCCCTGCCCGGCGTACTGCGACCAGTCGAAGCCGCCCTGCCCGCCGAAGCCGCCGCGCCCGCCGCCCTGCTGGTAGCGCTGCCAGTCGGCGCCCAGCTGGTCGTACTTCTGGCGCTTGTCGTCGTCCGACAGCACTTCGTTGGCCTCGTTGACTTCCTTGAACTTCCGCTCGGCCTCCGGGTCGTTGGGGTTCACGTCGGGGTGGTACTGGCGGGCCAGCTTGCGGTATGCCTTCTTGATCTGGTCCTTGGTGGCCGATTTCTCGACGCCCAGCACCTTGTAGTAGTCCTTGTAGTCCATGGCAGAGGGGAATTCTGAATTCTGAATGTCGAATTCTGAATTTGGGAAGCCACTCCCGGCGGCTCAACCCGAAAGAAACAGCCCCCATTCAGAATTCATAATTCAACATTCAGAATTACTTCTTCAGCGGGTCGTGGCCCCAGTTCATCAGCGAGTAGCGCCAGCGCGAGGTTGCCACGTCTTTCTGGTCGTGCGGGCCCTGGGCCAGGTGGCGGCTCACGTAGCTGTGCACCTTGTGCATGTGGGCTTCGTCGTCGGCCGTTAGCTCGGCTTTTTTCTTGTGCAGTATTTCCACGATGCGCAACCCGGAGTGATGGCCGATGCTTTCCCCGTCGCCGCTGTCCTGTCCGACGGATTTGGATTCTTCCGTCTTCAGCCATTTGTCGAGCTCGGTCGCGGTCATGTTCACGTCCGTCTTGAATTGGTGATAAATGTCGTCTGATGGTTTCGTAGCCATGATTTTGCAACTGAGGGGTGAACGAAATCAGGAGTTGGTCCGTTAGTGGCGAAAATGTGGCAGCACGGCCGGTGGTTGTACTTGACCGATATTGCCGATTTGCCGTATCTTTCATCTCTTTCCCTTTTACCACCCATTCTCCCATGAAGTTTTCTTCGACTCTCCTGACCCTGGGCCTGCTCACGTTGGGCATTGCTGCCCAAGCCCAAACGCGCCCCGCGCCGCGTAAAGCTGCCGTGCCGCAGCGCCCCGTGATGAAGAATGCCGGCGTAAAGGACGGCTTCATGATGCAGGACGGGAAAGTGATGCACACCGAAAACGGCCACACCATGCCCGTAGGAGCCCTGACGACGCTGCCCAGCGGCGTGAAGGTGCAGCCCGACGGCGTGGTTATCATGGCCGACGGCAGCACCGCGCAATTGCAGAACGGGGACTACATGTCGCCGAGCGGCCGCCTGCTGACCATGCGCATGAAAGCCGAGCAGGATAGCCTGGCCAAGGCCGCTATGCTCGACCCCAAAGGCAAAAACAAAAAGAAGAAAGGCAAGTAGGCCTTGCCCGCTGCCCAACCCCAAAAGCCCGTGACTATGCCGTCACGGGCTTTTTTGCGTCTAAGCGCGGGCATTGGACCCGCCCCGGCGGCTTAGCCGAAGGTGTAATCCTGCAAAATGACGCGGGCTTCCTCGTCGTCCTTGGCTTCTACCACCTCATCGATGACGAACTGGATTTCCGTTTCCGACCAGGTTTGCTGCTCGGCGGCTTTCACGAACTGGGCCAGCGTCACGAAGCGGCTGGTGGTGGCCGGCGGCATGGTCCATTTTACTTTCTTGCGGATGCGCATGGGGAGAGGGAAAGAAGGTCGGAATCAGCGGCCGCTGCCCTTGCGCACCACTTTGAGCTTGACGGGCGCCACGCCGGCCTTATCGACGCCGATTTTGCGGGCGGCGCTCTTCGAGAGGTCGATGATGCGGCCCTTCACGTGCGGCCCCCGGTCGTTCACGGTGACTTTGACGGAGCGGCCGTTCTGGGCATTGGTCACGCGCACCACCGTGCCGAAGGGTAGCGTGTTGTGGGCGGCTGTGCGCTTGCCGGGGCGGTAGGGCACGCCGCTGGCCGTTTTGCGGCCGTCGAACTTGTCGGCGTAGTAGGAGGCTTTGCCGGTTTCGGTGTAGGCCCCGCCGGCGCAGCTGCCCAGCAAGAGCAGGCTCAGCAGGCCGGGCAGGCGGCGGAATGGCAACGAATTCATAGGCAGAACGAAGGAAGGGCGCCGCTACCGGCGCGAAGCGGCCGACGCGGCTTTGCGCGGCGGAATGCGCAGGGCCAGCAGGTTGGCGTAGCTGCCCTGGTATACGTTGAAGTCGACGTGGCCGCGGATGCCGGGAATGTAGGCCTCGTCGGAGTGCTGCCAGATAATCCACTTCTCGCGGGCCAAGGCGGGCTTTTCCACCTCGTAGTGCGCCAGCCAGAGCGGGTAGTCATCGAAGTGCCCGGCGAGGTAGCGGCGGTAGAAGCTGTAGTTAGAGTACACGATGGGCCGCACGCCGTAGTGACGCTCCACCAGCCGCAGCCAGGTGCCGATGTTCTGGCGCATCACGGCCACGTCGTGAAATTCGGGGGCTTCCACGTCGAGCACGGGCGGCAGGTCGCCGGGGCCGAGGTCGGCGGTGCGGGTAAAGAGGTTGGCCTGCTGGGTGCCGTCGTAGTTGGGCTGAAAGAAGTGGTAGGCGCCGCGGCAGATGCCCGCCTGCTTGGCCCCGCGCCAGTTGCGGGCGAAGCGCCGGTCGCGCAGGCTCACGCCCTCCGTGGCCTTGATGAAGGCAAAGCGCACCCGGTGCCGCGCCACCTCTTCCCAGTCGATGCGGCCCTGGTACGACGACACGTCGATGCCGTGCACCGAGTAGCCGTCGAGCAGCGGGGTTTTTTCCCGGCCCGTGAGGTAGTCGGCCGAGAGCGTGGCCCAGGTGCGGCGCACGTAGCGGTGTAGCTGCCGCCGGTAGTGCCCGTAAAACAGCCCCGTGCCCAGCGCCAGCAGCAGCAGCGTCGCCAGTGCGGTGCGCCGCCAGCCGCCCCGACCCGCGCGGCGCGGGGCCGGACGGCGGGTAGCAGCAGCAGAAACACGGCGGACGCGCGGCATAGGTGGGCAAGGGTGGGCGAAGAGCGAAGATAACGTCAAGATGCTGCTTGCTGGTGCCCGCCACGGTGCCGGGCTGCGGCCAAACTGGTAATTTCAGGCCCTCACCACCCCGCTGCTATGGCTGCCGACGTCCGTTCCGAAGTTTCCGGCCCCCGGGCCTTTCTGCTTGGTTTAGTGGGCTTCGCGGCCTTCGAAACCGCCGTGTACTACCTGCTGCGCTGGGCCACTTCGGGCCTGGGCGAGCAAAACCAGTTTCAGGCCGAAAATACTATCGTGCGCAACTGGGTGAAGACCACCGCCTTCCTGCTCGGGCACCTGACGCTGGTTATCATCGCCGTGCTGCTGCTGAGCAACCAGCTGCCCCGCCGCTACCGCAGCCAGATCATGCCGTGGTTTCTGCTGTCGTTGCTGGTGATGTTCCTGCTGCTCTGGCCGTTGTTTGAATAGACGAGTGGATTTCGGCTGAGCGGATGCGTAGGCCGTCTTTGCGTTGGCTCATCTGTCCTGCCGAAACCCACTCATTACAAAACAAAAAAGCCACTGCGGGCGAGGCAGTGGCGGTGAAACCATGGGGTGTCGGTCGGTCCCGACGGTATGAGCGGAGCGGGCAAGGCCCGCCGGAGAAGCCTAGCGGCGGCGAATGTTGATTTCGCGGTGGTTGGTGTTCGGGTCCTGGTACGGAATGCGCACGCGCAGCTCGCGGCCCTCGTGCACGGCATCGATGCGGGTCAGGTCCAGCTCGACGGGCAGCTCGAAGCTCTGCACGAACAGCGGGGCGACCAGCTGATCGTCGGCCGCGGGACGGTACTCGGCGAATACGTCCAGCCGGTTATTGTTCAGTACCACGTGGAACGTCTCGGGGCGCACGCTCGGAGCCGACACCCGGATGACCACGCCCTGTTCGCGCTTATGCACGCGCACCTGCGGCTGCGTCACTCCGCCGCCCAACGTGTTGAGCAGGTCGAGTTGGGGAGCAATGTTGTGCAGGAATTCTTGGCTGATGAGTTTCATGGCGGTGGTCCTTGTTCTGTCTGTCGATGGGTGGATTTGCAAACTGCGTACCAACCTGTTTTGTCGGCATGCCGACTACTTGTCTTGCCATATTGGCGGTAAATTCCGGTTTGCGGCGCTACCGAACGTGCCAGTCTGGCCGATTTGGCGCTGGCCGGGCGGTAGCGGCGCTCCGGTTACTATAACCACGAAACGGCGAAAAAGCCTCCCCGCGTGAGCAGAAAGACTTTTATAAGGCTGTGGAGCGAGACTTATTCCAGCGTCACCCGGTGAAGCTCGGTCAGCGCCCCAAGGCGGACGCGCACCAGGTACACACCGGCCGGCAGCGCTCCAAGGTTGATGTCGCCGGCGGGGCTTAGCTCGCAGCGGCGCAGCTCCCGCCCGGCGGCATCGAGCACGGTGGCCTGGCGCACCTGGCCGGCAAAGGCCGGGTGCAGGGCTAGGCGCAGCGGCCCGGTGGTCGGATTGGGGTAGGCCCCGCCCGACAGCAGCACCCGCGCCCGGGTGCCGTTCAGGCGGGTGTAGGTGAAGGTGGTTTTGGGCCGGATATCGTTCAGGGAGCTGGGCCCGTTGGAGGTAGGCGAGAGGTTGGTGGTGAACGGGGCCAGGGCGGCAAAGCCCAGGATCTTATCGGGCACCAGGTACTGCACCCACAGGAACGAGCCGGTGGCGGGCATGCCGGTGCCGGTGGCGCTCATGTTCCAGTCCGTGAATACTTCCAGCGACTGGCCGGTGTAGGTAAACGGCGAGGTCAGCGGAAAGCTGATCAGGCCAATGGTGGCTGGCACCAGGTAGCCAGCGTTGTTGTAGGCTTCGGTGGCGTCGAGCGTCAGCGCGCCGAAGCTGGCATCGGTGGTGTAGGTGGTGAGGCCGGAGTTTTTCAGCAGAATGCGGAAAGTGCCGGGCCGGTTGCTGGCGCCGCCGGTGGTTTTCTCCCAGGCAATGTCGGTAATCCGGTCCCCGCTGCGCAAGCCCGCCAGGCCAAGCTCGGGCCCGTCGAACACGTAGGCGAACTGGCTGGCCAAGTAGGTGCTGGAAGCCGAGGAGCGGTAAATCGGGCCGCCGTTGGTGCTGGCCAGCGAAGTGGGCGTGCCGGTGAGCACGGTGGCCGTGAGCTGGGCGTGGGCCGGGGCCGCGCCCAGCAGCAGCCCGGTGCCCAGCGCAAGCCGGACCAGAGGGGTAAAGCAATGCTTCATAGCAGCAAAGGAGAGCAGACGAGCGAATAACCGCCCCAACAACCGGCCCCGCAGCCGTCGGGCGGCTGCGGGGCCGGGGCAAATATCGGCAGCGGAGTGCTTACCCGCGCCGTTCGGAGCCGGCCCCGTCGTCGGGGTGCCCGTCGCCGTAGTGCTCCGACGGGGCGTGGGCGCTGGTCCAGGTGGGGCCCGGGCTGCCGGGCTGCCCGCTCACGCCTGGGCTGGCGGCGGCGTTGTGGCTGGCCATGGCGGCGTTGCTGTGGACCGGCTGGGCTTCGCGGGCGGCCGGGCGCTGGCTGCTGCCGGGGCCGCTTTCCACCGCAATGGCCGTGGCCGCCGGGTGCGCCGGCCCGCCGGCGGCCGGCTGGGCGCCGCGCACCTGAATCTGGTGGCGCAGGGTTTTCTGCTGGTCTTTCGGCACCGAGATGCGCAGCACGCCGTCCTCAAACTGCGCGTCGATGCCCTGGGCGCTGGCCACGTCGGGCAGCTGGAACGAGCGGTGAAACGAGCCGTACTGGCTTTCGAGCAGGTGGTAGCGGCGGCCGTGGCGTTCCTGTTGCAGGCGCCGCTCGCCCGAAATGCTCAGGCGCCCGTGCTGAAACTCGACCTTGATGTCGTCGCGCTTCAGCCCGGGCAGCGCGGCCTCGATTTCGTAGCTCTGCTCCGTTTCGTAGGCGTCGACGTGGGGCACGAAGGCGTTGAGCTGCCCGCGCGAGTTCATGGAGTCGTTGAAAAAGCGGTCCATCATTGCCGAGAAACTCTGCGGCATCAGGTCGCCGAACGCGTCGGAATACCGTTGGATAGCCATGGCAGGGGTGAGTTTAAGGGTTGAAAATGAGTGGAGTACGGTAACCTGTACATACTGCCGCCCCGCCCGGCAGGTTGCACAATGTTGGGCGTAAGTAGCTTGTGGTCAGACTAAATAGCCGCCAAAAGCAAAGCCGGCCGCCGCAGGGTCTGCGGCGGCCGGCTACACGGCTGCGGGAGCAGCAAAGAAGCTAGCCCGGCAGCTGAAAGTGCGGGTTCTGAATGACGCCCAGCAGGTTGCCGAACGGGTCGAGCACGCAGCCCACGTAGATGCCGCCGCCCACTTCGTGCACGGCTTCGTGGGGCTGGGCGCCCAGCTCCAGCAGGCGGGTGTAGGCGGCGGCCGCATCGGGCACGCCCCAGTAGGTGACGGGGCCGCCCGGCCCGGTGCCCGGGCTGTCGGGGTCGAGGCCCAGCTCGTAGCCGCCCACGTTGAAGCCTACATAAAACGGCTCGTCGAAATAGGGCGGCTGGCCCAGAACCTGGGCGTACCACTGGCGGGCACGGGCCAGGTCTCGGACGGGGTACACAATGGTGCGTAAGCCTTGGAACATGCGTAGGGCAAAACAGTGAATAACCAGCCGGCAAATAGCGCTGCCACGCATCGATAAGCAAGCTCCCGCCGCCCCAGTTTGGGAATGCCCGGCGCATTCGTGCTACCTCCGTTCGACCGGCTACGTACTTTTAGGCCCGTTCCCGCCCGTTCCCGCCCATTGCACCCATGTCTACGCCCGATTTCCTCCAGATTGATTACCGCCCCGACCTCGACGTGCTGGTGGGCCGCTGGCAGCGCGCCGTCGGGGAAGGCGAGCTGTACGCCAGCTACCCCGCCCTGCTGGAAGTGGCCCGCGCCCACCGCTGCCATTACTGGCTGCTCGATGCCCGCCGGCGGCTTAATCTGGAAGTGGCCATTACGCCCTGGCTGCTCAACGACTTTCTGCCCCGGCTCGGGCAGCACCTGCCGGGCCGCGTGTACCTGGCCTACCTGGTGGCCCCCGTGCAGCTGACCGATGCCGTGCCGGCCGACAAAAAGATTCCGCCGCTGGTGTACTTCGAGGGCAAAGCCAGCCTGATGCAACGCTTCACCAGCGAAGCCGAGGCCCTGGCCTGGCTGCAACGACAGCAGGAACCGGCCGACTAAATAGCTAAATTTATTAGCAATAAGTTGTTTAAAAATTTAGTATTGCCGTATTTGCATGTTCACCAGCTGACCTTACCGCTATGGCCGCCGAACCGCGCAAAGCTGCCCTGGGCTTCATCTTCGTCACGCTGCTCATCGATGTAATCGGGTTTGGCATCATCATTCCGGTGGTTCCCAAGCTGATCCAACAACTCACCGGCGGCAATATCAGCGACGCGGCCCGCTACGGCGGCTGGCTGGTGTTTGCCTTCGCCATCATGCAGTTCCTGTTTTCGCCGGTGCTCGGCAACCTCAGCGACCGGTACGGCCGGCGGCCGGTGCTGTTGTTTTCGCTGTTTGGCTTCGGGCTCGACTACCTGCTGCTGGTGGTGGCGCCCAGCATCGGCTGGCTGTTCATTGGGCGGCTGCTGGCGGGCGTCACCGGGGCCAGCATGACCACCGCCACCGCCTACATTGCCGACGTGAGTCCGCCGGAAAAGCGGGCGCAGAACTTCGGCATGGTGGGCGCCGCGTTTGGTCTGGGCTTCATTATCGGGCCGGCCATCGGTGGGCTGCTCAGCCGCTGGGCGCCGCAGATCCTGGGCGGGCTCGGGCAGCTGACGGGCGTGGTGCTCGATGCGGCTCAGTGGGGGCCGCGGGTGCCGTTTATGGTGGCGGCCCTGCTCACGTTCGTCAACTGGCTGTACGGCTTCTTCGTGCTCCCCGAGTCGCTCGACGCGGCGCACCGCCGGCCCTTCGAGCTGCGCCGGGCCAATCCCGTTGGCTCGCTGCGGCAGCTGCAGCGCTACCCGGTCATCTTCGGGCTGGTCAGCTCGCTGATCTTTATTTACGTGGCCGCCCACGCCACGCAGAGCACCTGGGCGTACTTCACCATGGAGAAGTTTGGCTGGAACGAGGCCTGGGTGGGCGGCTCCCTGGCCGTCATCGGGGCGCTGGTAGCGCTGGTGCAGGGCCTGCTGATTCGCTACATCAACCCGCGCCTGGGCTCGGAGCGCTCGGTGTACGTGGGCATGCTGCTCTACGCGCTGGGTTTTCTACTCTTTGCCTTTGCCTCGCAGGGCTGGATGATGTTCCTGTTTTCGGTGCCGTATTGCCTGGGCGGCATTGCCGGCCCCGCCATTCAGGGGCTGATTTCGGCCCAAGTGCCGCCCAATGAGCAGGGCGAGCTGCAGGGCGGGCTGACCAGTCTGGTCAGCGCCACGTCCATCGTGGGCCCGCCGTTAATGACCAACCTGTTTTCATACTTCACCGGTCCGAAAGCCCCGGTGTACTTTCCGGGCGCGCCGTTTTTGCTGGCCGCAGTGCTCACCGTCATCAGCGCCTGGCTGGCCGCCCGCTCCCTGCGCGGCTCGGCGCACCTGCACCGGCCGCAGCAAACGCCCGTGCCCGAGCAGGCGCTGGCGGAGTAACTTTGCCCCGGCGGCCGGCTACGGCGCTCCTTTCCGTTTCGCTTATGCTCCTCGTTCGCCCCGCTACGGCCGCTGATCTGCCCGCCATCCTGGATATCGTACGGCGGGTGGTGCCGCTGATGCAGGCCGCCGGCAATTTTCAGTGGGAAGCCGATTATCCCAACGAAGCCGTGTTTCGGCAGGATATCGACCGGGCGCAGCTGTGGGTGGCCGAGGCCGATGGGGCCGTGGCCGGCGCGGCGGCCCTCACCACCGACCAGGACCCCGAGTACGCTCAGGCCGATTGGGACCCGGCGGAACCGGCCATCGTCACGCACCGCCTGGCCGTGGACCCGGCGGTGCAGGGCCGGGGCGTGGCGGCGGCCCTGCTGGAGCAGGCCGAGCGGCTGGCCACCGAGCGCGGGCTGAACTCCCTGCGCGTGGATACCAACTCGGAAAACCACGCCACGCAGCGCCTGTTTCCGAAGCTGGGCTACCGTTTCGCGGGCGAAATCACGCTGGCCTTCCGGCCGGGCCTGCGGTTCTTCTGTTACGAAAAGCGGCTGGCTTAGCGCCGGTTACAGCTGCTCGAATGGCAGATCCAGGCAAACCGCGGCCAGCGCCGTTGGGGCATCAGCGCCCAGCCGGTACAGGCAGTCGTCGCAGCCGGCGCCGTAGAAGCGGCCCTGGCTGTCCATGAGCAGCAGCAGGTCGTCGCCGTAGGCTACGCCCAGCACGGCCAGGCCCGGCAGGTGCAGCCGCCGGCTCAACGCTTCGTGCGCGGCCGGAAAGTAGGGAATCTGGGCGGCCAGTGCTGGTTCGAACTGCAGGTTGCTGACGCTGCCATCGTGGCGCAGGAAGCGTAGGTGCAGGCCGCCGAACTCGCGCAGAAACTTCTCGGCCGCGCCAAACCACGCGCCGCCCGATGAAGTGTTGGCGGTGCTGTAGGGCTGCGTACTCACCGTGCGCCCTTCGTGCCAGCCCGCTTCGCGCAGGATGTGTCTTACTTCATCGGAAAACCCAGACATCCCAGTGCTTATAGAGGGAGTACAAATTTATCCGAAAAAAACAAAGTAGAAAGCGGGCGCTCCGATAAAATGTGCCGTGCGTGATAAGCGCTATGCTGCTGGCACAAACCGGGTTAGCCGCGCACTCGGGCCGTGGTGGCCTCGGCCGGCTGCGCTGCCCAGTTGAGAGCAGCTGCAACGTACTCACCGGCGTCGCCGGGCTGCTGCTCATCGGATAGCACTTGCGCCGCCGCATTCCCGAGCCCGGCAGGCGAAGCCCGGGGGCTTAGCGCAGCCACGCGCGGCCGGCGGCCAGCAGGCGGGCCAGGTAGGAGGGCGCGGGCCCGGCCGCCGGGGGCGCGGCGGCCGTCGGGCTGGCGGGGGGCGGGGTGGCCCGAGCCGCAGCCGGGGCCGGACGGCTCGCCCGGACGGTGGCCTTGGCCGGGCGCTTGCGGCGGGCCCCAGCGGCGGCGGGGCGGGTGGGTTTGCTGCGCCGGGCCAGTACCGGCGGCAGGGCCGGCGTGCGGAACTCCAGCACCGGGTTGCCGTCGAGGGCGTAGACGGGATGCTCGCCGCTGAGGGCGTTCTGCCGGTATTCCATTACGCGGGCAAAATAGGTGCGGCCGGGCTCCAGGTCGCGCACGGTCACGGCGCTGTCGGGGCCGGCGGCCACCACGGCGCCCGCGCCCAGCGTGGCCCCGCGCCCGAAGCCGGCGTCGGCCACGTAGTTGGTGCCGTCTTCGGGCAAAGCCGTCAGCGGGGTTTTTTCCTGCAGCACCAGCAGGCGGCCGGTGCCGTTGCCGTTGTGCCAGCTCAGGCGGGCGGTAGTGGGGCCCAGCAGGCGGGCCTGCAGGCGGGCCGCATTTTGCTCGGGGGCGAAGAGGTCGTAGGCGGGCCAGCGGCCGTCGGCGGCGCGCAGGCAGTCCCAGCCCAGTTCCTCCAGGTCGTGCCAGAAGCGGTTGGGCAGGGCGCGGCCGTTCAGCAGAATGGCCCAGGTATAGCCCGCGGCGGTGCGCACCACGCAGCTGGCCGTGCCGTCGAGCGAGCCGGTGTGCCACCAGGTGCTGCGGTCCTTGTTGACGAGCCAGCCCTTGGCGTAGCGGCGGTTGGGCTCGTCCGAAGTCGTCATGGTGTCGATGGTGGCGGCCGTCAGCAGGTCGGGGCGGGTGGCCGAGCCGTCGACGGCCAGCACCAAGCGCACCAGGTCGCGGGCCGAAAACAGCCAGCCGCCGTGGGCGTGCATGGCCTCCAGGTTCCAGGCGCCGTAGGGCATGGGCACCTTCTGCCCGGTGCCGTAGCACGACTCGCGGCTGGTTTTGCTGAAATACTCGGCCTCGCGCTCCAGCTTGTCGGCCAGCAGGTTGCGGCCCAGGTGTGCCTCCCGCACGCCGG
Source organism: Hymenobacter edaphi (assembly GCF_003258365.1). Taxonomy (GTDB): domain Bacteria; phylum Bacteroidota; class Bacteroidia; order Cytophagales; family Hymenobacteraceae; genus Solirubrum; species Solirubrum edaphi. The sequence continues at coordinate 89,100 of NZ_QHKM01000012.1, forward strand.
CCGGCGCGAAAAGGTGCTGCTGCACCCAGCCGGCGTAGGATTGCCCCGTCACCTGCTCGATGATTTTGCCCAGGATGAGGTAGCCCATGTTGGAATAGGCGAAGCGGCTGCCGGGCGTGAAGTTCAGCCCGCGGCTGAGCACGAAGCGCACCAGCACCGAGTCGGCCACCGGGTTGCTGGCCTGCATGGCCTTGGCCACGTACAGCGGGAAATCGATGGGGTCGGAGCTGCTCAGGTCGTCGACGCCGGCGTTGCGGTTCCAGCCGCCGGTGTGCTCCAGTAGCTGGCGCACCGTGATGCTGTAGATGCGCGGATCCTGAATGACGTCGTTGTAGTAAGTGCCGCGCAGGTAGCCTTCGGGCCCGAACACGCGGTGATTAAGCGTGAGCAGCCCGTCTTCGGCCAGTTTCATGACGGCCAGTGCCGTCACCGGCTTCGAAACGCTGGCCACGCGCAGCAGGTGGGCAGGCTGCATGGGCTCGGTGCGGGCCAGGTTGGCGTAGCCGAAGCCCCGCTCGTACACCAGGCGGCCGTCCTTGCTGATGGCCACCGAGGCCCCCGGAATGTCCCAGCGTTGCAGAAACGCCTGCACCACCGCGTCGCAGGGTGCCAGGGCCGGTTCGGCCACGCCCGTTTGCGCCTGCGCCGACAGCACCGTCAGCACCAACCCCACTACCAAAGTAAACCACTGCTTCACGCTGCCGACTTGTAGATAAAGCTCTGCCTGCGCCCGGTTCTGCGCAAAACGCAGGTAGGACGATTCTACAAGTTTACCAGATTGTTGGAAGAAAATGGTAATATTATTAGGCAAATAAATTGTTATTTTTCTAGTCGGCTCCGCTAAATGGCCTGTTTGGGGCTCATGGGCAGGCTAATGGGCGTTAGGGTGTTGCCGGGGTGTGTCGAACTGAATTGCTGGAAATTGTGTTTTTTGGCGAGGCGCTACGGTACCCGGCCCGGTTTTACGGGCCGGGCCGCCGGCCGAATTTATCTACTACTGCGCGGGCCCGGCCCGCGCCGGCTAAGAGGGCATATGGGGCAGCAATCCATTTTCTTCCATAACACCGCGGGGCGTCTGCACGACGATGCGCGCGGTTTTCTGCGGATAACGTGGCACCCCAACGCGCCCGACGAGGCCGCCCGCCGGGAGTTGCTGGAGCAAGCCCTGGCGTGGCTGGAGCGCTACGGGCACGGCCGCATCCTGGCCGATCAGCGCTTTGTGATGCCTTTTTCCGCCGCCGAGCAGCAGTGGATTCAGGAGCACTGGACGCCGCGGGCCGTGCAGGCCGGCTACCGTCGCCGGGCCGTGCTGTCGGCCCACGACATGGGCGCCCGGCTTTCCGCCGCCGCCATCATCATGCCCATGCGCGAGCAGATCAGCTACTGCTACTTCGACAACGAGCACGAAGCTGTGGCCTGGCTGCTGGCATAGTCAGGTCGGAGGCGTGGTAAGCGCGGCGGCCCGGCTGGCTCCATCGAGCCGGCCGGGCCGCCGCGTTCGGGTTTAAGGATTGCCTAGCCGCGCCACTGGCCAAACTTGCCGGCCTGGTAGTCCTGGTAGGCCTGCTGAATTTCGGCGTTGGTGTTCATCACGAAGGGGCCGTAGGCGACGATGGGCTCGTTGAAAGGCCGGGCGTGGCCCAGTAGCAGCACCGCGTCGCTCTGGGCTTCGAGGTGCAGGTCGTCGCCGTCGTGGTTGAGCTCGATCAGGTGCAGGGCTTCGGTGGGCTGGTCCTGCACGCGCAACTGCCCGCGCACCACGTAGCAGAAAATGGTGTGGTCGGCCGGAATGGTCAGCGCCAGCCGGCCCCCGGCCCGGAAGTACACCGTGGCCAGGGCAATGTCGGCCAGGGGCTGCACGGCGCCCGCGGTGCCGGCCCACTCGCCTGCTATGGCCTGCAGGCTCACGCGGCCTTCGTCGAGGCTGATGCGGGGTATTTCGGGCTCCTGCAGGCCCACGTAGCGCGGCTCGGTCATCTTGTGCCGGGCGGGCAGGTTCACCCACAGCTGCAGAATTTCGAGCGGGCCGCCCGTGCGCTTGAATTCCGGCGACGACACCTCGGCGTGAATCAGCCCGCGGCCGGCCGTCATCCACTGAATGCCGCCGGCGTTGATGATGCTCTGGTGCCCGCCGGTGTCTTCGTGCATGATGTCGCCGGCCAGGATGAAGGTGACGGTTTCGAAGCCGCGGTGCGGGTGCGGGCCGAAGGGCAGGCCCCGGTTGCCCGGCTTGTAGGTTTGCGGGCCGTGGTGGTTCAGAAACAGAAACGGGTCGAGGTGCTCGACGGAACGCGTGGGCAGGGCCCGGTACGTGACGAGGTCGTCGATGGGGGCACTGACGGCGCGGTGCTGCTGCTTGATGGTGCGCATGAGCAGGAAGGACAGGTGGGATGGGAGCCGGCCGCCCGTACGGGGGCGCCGGAGCTACTGTCCAATACCAGCCGACCGGGAATAAGTTGCGGGCAGGGCGTGCCCGGCAGGTAACCACCCCCTGGGTCCCGCCGACCGGCGTGCGGCTTTCGTGCGGCTTTACCGCTGCGCCAGGGCCAGGTAGGCCGAGGGCTGACCGCCGGCCGGCTCCGGCACCTGCGCCGCCAGCAGGGGCTGCAGCTCGCGGGCCAGCAGCTGGCTGTAGTGCGGAATGCCGCGGCTGTTCAGGTGCGTCGCGTCGCGCCAGTAGCGCATGGCCGTCAGGGCGGGCGGGGCGGCGGTGGCGGCGTAGTTCAGGTAGGGCACGCCCGCGCGCCGCAGCAGCGAATCAACCACCCCGGCCGACTCGCGCACGTGGGGCGGCACCCGGTAATAAGGCGTCGTGAAGCAGATGAGCCGCACCTGCTGCTGCCGGCACAGCGTCACAAAATCGTGCAGGTAGCGCAGGTGCCCGCGGTTGAGGCGGTACTGCTCCGCGGCCAAGTAGCGGGTGCTGTAGAGGGTATTGATGCTGTCCTGGGCGGTGGGTGGGTAGGGGTCGAAGCCCTGCGAGGGGGCGGCGCCCTGGCGCTGCAGGTAGTGGTTTTTCGCCAGCCCGAACAGGCGCCCGTTGTGGCGGTACAGCGCCAGGCCGTGCTTGAGCGGCTCCCACCGCGACAGTTCCTGGCTGTACTGCGTCACCAGCGGGGCCTGGCCGTAGTAGTGGCGCAGGTTGCGGATGTCGGCCGGAAAGCTGGGCCGGATGTACTCGTCGAGGTCGATGTGGAGCAGGATGGTTTGGGGCAGCCGGCCGCGCTCGGCCAGCAGGCTCAGCAGCCCCGACTGAAAAATCTGGCTGGTGCCGGGGTGGGCCAAGCTGAAGGCTTCCACCGGCAGGCTGTCGGGGTTCACGTCGAGTGAGGCGCGCGAATTGCCCATCAGCACCAGCGCGGGCGGGGCCGGCCGGGCAAAGTAGTGGTTTAGAATCCCGCCCTTCTGCCCCACGTAGGTGCGGGCGTAAACGTGGTCGAGCAAATGGGCGCCGCCGCGGTCGATGAGCAGGAGCAGGCCTGCAAACAGCGCGAAAAACAAGGCAAAGCGTTTCATAGCGGCTGGCGGCTTAGAACTGGAAGTAAATGAACTGCTCGCCCGTCGACACCCCAAAGCAGATAATGAGCAGGGTGAGGGCCAGCGAGAAGGCCAGGGGGCGCGTCCAGGTGCGGTGGGGCATGATGGCCTCGGTGTTGCGCCCGCGCAGGTAGCCGTACTCCACCAGCAGCAGCAGCCCCAGGCCCAGCAGCAGCGGCCCGGCCGTGCCCGGCTCCCAGGCCAGCGAGGTGCCCGGGACCTGCTCCACGATGTGGCGCACGATGAACAGAGCCTGCTCGAACGACTGGGCGCGGAAAAACACCCAGGTGAGGCAAATCAGGTGAAACGTGAGGCCGATACGCAGCAGCTTCGACCACCAGGGCAGCTGCTCGGTGGCTTCCACGCGCACGCCCAACAGCTTTTCCACGCTCAGATACAGCCCATTGAGGAAGCCCCAGATGACGAAGTTCCAGGAGGCGCCGTGCCAGAGGCCGCCCAGCAGCATGGTCAGCATCAGGTTGCGGTAGGTCAGCCACCGGCCCAGGCGGCTGCCCCCCAGCGAGATGTAGAGGTAGTCGCGCAGCCAGGTGGAGAGCGAGATGTGCCAGCGCCGCCAGAATTCGGTGACCGACTTGGCAAAGTAGGGCATGCGGAAGTTTTCCATCAGCCGGAAGCCCATCACCTGCGCCGAGCCCAGGGCAATGTCGGAGTAGCCCGAAAAGTCGCAGTAGATCTGCACCGCGAAGGCGTAGGTGGCCAGCAGCAACGACCAGCTCGAATGCACCTCGTAGTGGTTGTAGACGGAATTGACGTACTCGGCCATCACGTCGCCTACCACCACTTTTTTGAAAATGCCCCAGAGCATGCGCTGCAGCCCGATAAGCGTCTGGGTGAAATCGAAGCGCTTCACCTCGTGAAACTGCGGCAGCACGTTCTGCGGCCGCTCGATGGGGCCGGCCACCAGCTGCGGGTAAAACATCACGTAGAGCGCGTACAGCCCCAGGTGGCGCTCGGCCCGGAAGTTGCCGCGGTACACCTCAATGGTGTAGCTCATGGCCTGAAACGTGTGAAACGACAGCCCGATGGGTAGTATAATGCTCAGGTAGGGCAGCGCGTGGTGCGTGATGTGCAGCGAGTCGAGCAGGTCGTTGACGTTGTCGATGAAGAAGTTGTAGTACTTGAACACGGCCAGCACGCCCAGGTTGGCCACCAGGCTCAGCACCAGAAACTGCTTGCGCCGCCGGCCCTGCGCCTGCTCGATCTGAATGCCCGCCACGTAGTCGATGGCAATGGTGAAGAGCAGGATGAGCAGGTAAACCGGGATGAAGGCCATGTAGAAGCCGCAGCTGGCCACCAGCAGGTGAATCCAGCGAAACCGGTGGGGCAGGGCCCAGTACACCACCGTGACCACGACGAAGAAGACGAGGAACTCGACGGAATTGAAAAGCATGGGGAAGAAGGAGGAGGTTGGTGGAGGGCAACAGCCGGCCCGGCGCCCCTTGGGAAGGCGCAGCTGGCAGACTGGGAAAAGAAGCACCGCAGGGGCTCCGACTGGGTGGCGCCGGTCGGACGGGCTGTTTGCTGCTCGGCACCAGCAGCCAAATCAACCCGGGCCTGTCACGGGGGCGTAAGTGGCGGCTGAGTTTGAAGTGCGCGTATCATCGTCGTCGACTGTGAATAGCAACGGCTAATATAGTTTATGTAAAGTTAATTCAAAATATAGTACAAATATTCTGCTTGTTTTAATCTGATTTTAATTCAATGAATGGAGGAGACACTTGCCAAGCGTTGTCGAATGCGAGGCATAAGCTAACCCGGCGGGCTAATTGGCTGTTGAAAAGGCCATGCCGGTTTGACTTGCGAAATACGCAGTCGGTATGGTACTCACCCCGGCACTTACTTGTATGGATATGGCTCACCTGTTCACGCCGCTTACGTTGCGCGGTGTCACCCTCAAAAACCGTATTGTCGTTTCGCCCATGTGCATGTACTCGGCCGAAGACGGCTTCGCCAACGACTGGCACCTGGTGCACCTGGGCAGCCGGGCCGTGGGCGGGGCCGCGCTGGTCATTCAGGAGGCTACCGCCGTGGCGCCCGAGGGCCGCATCACCCCCGACGACCTGGGCATCTGGCAGGACGAGCACCTGCCGTTTCTGCGGCGCATCACCGCGTTTATCGAGGCCCAGGGCGCGGTGCCGGGCATTCAGCTGGCCCACGCCGGCCGCAAAGCCAGCCACCGCAGCCCCTGGCAGGGCGGCACCGAAGTAGCGCCGGCCGAGGGCGGCTGGCCCACCGTGGCCCCCAGCGCCCTGGCGTTTGTTCCCGCCGAAACCGCACCGCAGGCCCTCGATCAGGCCGGTATCGACAAGGTCATTGCCGATTTTCGGGCCGCCACCGCCCGGGCCCTGGCGGCCGGCTACCGGGTTATCGAAATCCACGCCGCCCACGGCTACCTGCTGCACGAATTCCTCTCGCCGCTGAGCAACCAGCGCACCGACGCCTACGGCGGCTCCTTCGACAACCGCACGCGCCTGCTGCGGCAGGTAGTGGAAGCCGTGCGCGCCGAGCTGCCGGCCGAACTGCCGCTGCTGGTGCGCCTCTCGGCCACCGACTGGGTGGCGGGCGGCTGGTCGGCCGACGATTCGGTGGCCCTGGCGCGCGTGCTCCAGGGCCTCGGCGTCGACCTCATCGACTGCTCCACCGGCGGCAACGTGGCCCAGGCCCCGATTCCGGTCGGGCCCGGCTACCAGGTGGAGTTTGCGGCCCGCATCCGCCGGGAAACCGGTCTGCCCACCGGCGCCGTGGGCCTCATCACCGATGCCCGGCAGGCCGAGCACATCGTTGCCACGGGCCAGGCCGACGTGGTGCTGCTGGCCCGTGAGCTGCTGCGCGACCCGTATTTCCCGCTGCACGCCGCCCACGAGCTGGGCACCGAGCTGCCCTGGCCCAAGCAGTACGAGCGGGGCCGGCCGCGGCGGAAGTAGCGCGTGCTTGAGCCCGCGTGCGGGTGGACGATTCTCGCGGAACAGCCTGCAGGTACATTACCATCTGACGGCCGTGGGTTGAAGCCCCTGCTACATTTGCTTGCCGAACTGAAAAGGACCAGCCAAGCCCGGCAGTGTCGCCGAAATTCCCGTATTTCTGGCGACGGCCGGCCCGGCCCAGTCTTTTCCCCCTATGGCCCTGTTTTACTCCCTGATGAAACCACCCGTGCAGCTGGCGCTGCGCGTGTTTTTCCGGCGTCTCGAAATTCGCCACCCCGAGCGCCTGCAGGAGCCGGGGCCGCTGCTGGTGGCCGCCAACCACCCCAACACCCTTATGGACCCGCTGCTGGTGGCCGCCAACCGTCGGCGCAGCCAGCTGTTCTTTCTGGCCAAGAGCACGTTTTTTCAGAACCCGTTGTCGCGCTGGTTTTTCGAGCGCTCCAACTGCATCCCGGTGTACCGCCGCCAGGACGCCGAGTCGGGCGCAGCCGGTGTGTCGCCCGAGGAGCTGGCCGCCCTCAATGAAAAGGCCTTCGGCCGCAGCTACGACCACCTCGACCGCGGCGGCCTGCTGATGATTTTTCCGGAGGGCACCAGCATTTCGGAGCGGCGGCTGCGGCCACTCAAGACCGGGGCCGCCCGCATTGCCCTCGGCGCCGAGGCCCGCCGCGACTTTCAGCTCGGCGTGCGCATTCTGCCCATCGGCCTGAACTACTCCGCGCCTACCCGCTTCCGCTCCGACGTGCTGATCTACCCCGCCCGCCCCATCGTGGTGGCCGACTACGCCGAGCAGTACCGCCAAGACCCCGAAGCTGCCGCCGACGCCCTCACCGAGGAGCTGCGCCGTCGCCTCGAAGCGCACCTCGTCGTCACCCGCGACGACGCCGAGGACGCCCTGGTGCGGCAGGTGGAGGATACCTTCGGCGAGTACCTGGTGCCCGAGCACGACGAAGGCAGCCCCTACGAGGAGTTTCGCCTCACGCGCACCCTGCTGCAGGCCGTGGCCTGGTTTGAGCGCCACGACCCTGCGCACCTGGCCGAGCTGCATCAGCAGGTCGATCAGTACACCCGCAGCCTGCGCCAACTGCGCCTTTCCGACGAAGCCCTGCAGCGTAGCGGCGCCGGCCGTGGCCGCCTGGAGCGCGGCCTGCTCACTACCCTGAAAGTGCTGCTGGGCTTCCCGCTCTACCTCTTCGGGGTGGTCAATAACTACGTGCCCTACATCATTCCGTCGGTGGTAGCCCGCCGCGCCACCAAGGACGTGGAGTTCGTGGCGCCGCTGATGATGGTGACGGGCATGTTCTCCTTCGGCCTTTTCTATCCGCTGCAGATCTGGCTGGTACAGCGCCTCGCCCACAACGGCTGGCTGACCTTGCTCTACGCCCTGAGTCTGCCCCTCACCGGCTTTTACGCCCTGCACTACTGGGACCAGCTCACCCAGCGGCTGCAGCGCCTGCGCCTGCTGCGGCTTTTCGGCCAGCAGCCCGCCGCGGTGGAAGCCCTGCTGCGTCAGCGCCGCACCATTCTGCAGCTGCTCGCCGACGCCCGCGACGCCTACGCGGCCGCCCAGGCCCGTCGGTAGCCGCTACCGGCGCGGCTACCGACAGCAGTAGCGGGGCTGCCGGTAATCTGCAACATGCCTGCGTTCAGACGGCCGCACCCACCGGTTCTGGCAATTTGCGCTTATTTGTTGCGGAGTTTATTACTGCTTTGCGCCTTATGTCCCGTTTCCGCCCCGCCATTCCCCGTATCCTGTTCAGCGCTGCCTTCGTGGCCACGGCCCTGACCACCACGGCTCAGCCCACGCTCAAAGGAGCGCAGCTGCCACCCACCTGGGCCAAGGACGTGGTATGGTACCAGATTTTTGTGGAGCGCTTCGCCAACGGCGACCCGAAAAACGACCCCACGCCCGCCACCATGGCTCCCTCGTTTCAGGCCCCGCCCGGCTGGCGCATCACGCCCTGGGCCCACAACTGGTACGAGCCCGAGCCCTGGGCCAAACAAGCCAAGCTCAGCTGGGGCGACGAGCTGGGCCTGCGCCGCTACGGCGGCGACCTGCAGGGCGTGCTCAACAAGCTCGATTACTTAAAGGAGCTGGGCGTGTCGGCGCTCTACATAAACCCCATTAACGACGCGCCCTCGCTCCACAAGTACGACCCGCGCAGCTACCACCACGTCGACATCACCTTCGGCCCCGACCCCGCCGGCGACCAGCGCATCATTGCCGCCGAAAACCCCAACGACCCCAAAACCTGGCAGTGGACCAGCGCCGACAAGCTGTTCCTGAAGCTTATCGACGAGGCCCACCGCCGCCGGATGAAAGTCGTGCTCGATTACTCCTGGAACCACACGGGCACTCAGTTCTGGGCCTGGCAGGACATCCTGAAGCAGCAGCAAGCCTCGCCCTTCGCCGATTGGTACCAGATTACCACCTTCGATAACCCCGCCACGCCCGCCAGCGAATTCGCCTACCAAGGCTGGGCCAACCTGGCCAGTCTGCCCGAAATCCGCAAAGTCGATGTGCCCGTGCCGCGCCAGCCCGGCGGCCACCCTTACGAGGGCAACGTCAACGCCGGCGCCAAGCAACATATATATAGTGTGAGCAAACGCTGGCTGCTGCCCGACGGCGACGCCAGCCGGGGCGTCGACGGTTACCGCCTCGATGTAGCCGACCAGATTCCAATGGGCTTCTGGCGCGACTACCGCTCCTATATAAAGAGTCTGAAGCCCGAGGCCTACCTCGTCGGCGAAATCTGGTGGGAGGAGTGGCCCGATAAGCTGATGAACCCGGTGCCCTACACCAGCGGCGACATCTTCGATGCCGTCATGTTCTACCAGGTCTACCGCCCCGCCCGCCAGTTCTTCGCCAACGTCGCCGAGCCCCTCGATGCCCCGCAGTTCGTGCAGGCGCTGCAGGCCGAGTGGAACCGCCTGCCCGAGCCCACGCGCTACGCCATGATGAACGTCAACGCCACCCACGACGCCCCGCGCCTGCTCACCGACTTCTACAACGCCAATAAGTACAAGTACCAGGCCACCCCCCGCGACAACCCCGCCTACAAAACCGGCAAGCCCGACGCCGACACCTATAAGAGAGTGCGCCTCTACCTGATGCACCAATTCACCAGCATCGGTGCCCCCCACATCTGGAATGGCGACGAGCTGGGCATGTGGGGCGCCGACGACCCCGACTGCCGCAAGCCCCTCATGTGGCCCAATCTCTCGTTCGAGTCCGAAACCCGCACCAACTACCAGCCCGGCCCCACCGACCCCGTCGCCTACAACGCCGAGCACCACCACTTCTACCAGCAGCTGGCCCGCCTCCGCCGCGAGCATCCCGTGCTGCGCACCGGCCGCCTGGAGTTCCTCACCGCCACCGGTAAGCAGCTCGCCTACCGCCGCTCCGACGGAAAAAGCCAGATCATGGTCCTCTTCAATCTCGAATCAACGCCGCAGACGTTTAAGCTTCCCGGCAACAGCAAGCGGACCACTCTGCTGGGCGACGGAAAACTAACTGCTACCGGTGCCACCCTGCCCGCCATGAGCGGCCTGATTCTTCGGCAATAAGCAGCATAACGGAATAAGCCGTAGGAGACGAATGGACTCCTGCGGCTTATTTCACTACGGCCTCCCACTTGGTAAGCAGTTACTCCTATCCTATATAGAGTGGCCTAACACCATACTGCACCGCCTTGCTAACAGTATCCATTAGGCAAGACTCACTCGTCAGCAAAGCCCGCAACTTTTTTTTAGCCCCTCCAACGTCGTTGTAGGTCCTGATTGTTAGGCAACTGCCATCGGCATATTCCTGACAGAAACCCTCTGGCTCTCCCCAAATGACGAGCAGGGCTTGCGCGCGACAAATCATCCTGCTACTTTTGCACTCCCAATCAGACGGAATGGGGCAAGCACAACCGAAAAACAGCATCTAAATTTTATTTTAGAATGTTTGTAGATCGAAAAAGCTTCTTACCTTTGCACCCCGCTTCAGAAGGAGGCAGAAAGCAGCGTAAGTCAACAAAGAAAGTTTGAAAAAATTTTCCTTGAAGCTTGCGGCGAAAGAAAAGCTTCTTACCTTTGCACCCCGCTTCAGAAGGAGGCAGAAAGCAAAGAGAATCGAAGAAGCAAACAGAAAGAAAATTTCTTCGAAAGCTTGCAAAACGAATAAAGATTCTTACCTTTGCAACCCCGAGCGGAACGACGCTCGGTAAGTACAGGAAAGAAGAGGTTGTAATAACAACCACACGGCTGATTCAGATGGAATTAGCATACGTTCTTTGAAAGACTGGAAAGACAAATAGGTAAGACTTGCTCTGCTTCGGCAGAGCAACGAGCAGCGTACAAGAATAAAGCTCGTCAATACGGGTCGGATCAGCACTCGACATCGGCTCTGCTTCGGCAGATGCTAAGAATTTTTTACAATGGAGAGTTTGATCCTGGCTCAGGATGAACGCTAGCGGCAGGCCTAATACATGCAAGTCGAACGGTGGTAGCAATACCATAGTGGCGCACGGGTGCGTAACGCGTAGGCAATCTGCCTA
>NZ_QHKM01000013.1 GCF_003258365.1 Hymenobacter edaphi
GCACTCGGCCTTGAAGGCCGGCGTGTACTTCTTGCGCGGGACGGGTTGACCGTCAGTTGGTTTCTGTTCGGGCATAGACAGCGGAAGGTAAGACTTCTCCCTGTCCGTTCCGGTTAGACCACCTCAGATTATGCGACGGTGGAACGGGCCGTGGAAGAATGGCTGGCTTCATGGCGCAATTTTGTGGATCAGTTCAGTGGCTTGGTGGTTCCTAGTAATAGCAATAGCCGGAACTTAGCCACCTATAACTTAACAAGCACCGTTCAGCAACTGCCGGCCATGCAGGCCGCGCAACGAACCATAAGTGCCCGGCACGATTACTTCGAACTGGCCGCGTTAGAGCAAGAGGAAACGAGTTGGTATCCGCGCCTGCTGGACAGTGTACGGTTTTACGTGTATTGCCAGGAGGTACTGACCGGCGCTAAAGTATACGGCGTGCGCGAACGCATCCGTCAGTGGAATGAGGCCGACAAGCAAACCAGCTTGGCTGAGGTGCACGCCATCCTGCGAGCCAGCGAGCATGTCCTGCCCGTGCAGATGCATCTGCCAACCTATTTGAGCCAAGAGGGAACGTTGAAAACAGCCGTTATAGGGGTAGAGGGGGTTGATTTTACGAATCAAGAGCACCTGTTGCCGCTGCTGGTTTCACTGGTCGAGCTGAGCGAAACCCGGGCGGATTATTTTCTGCTAGTGCCCGTAGTTAACCGAAAGGCAGGCAGAGGTCTTCGCTGCAACAAGGAGGTCTTCAGGTGGCTTAAGGCCCTCAACGAGGGGGAGGAAGCAGCTACCCCGGCAGATTGGCAACTACCGCAGCCAAAGGCAGCAACTCCAGCGAACGTGCAACCCTTACTTGGAATTGAGGCCCAGGTGATGGTAGAACCTGAAGAAAATGAACGCCTGATCGGCACGCTACAGGCCTTGTGGAAGCTCTTAGAGTACCGGCGGCGGTTGGCGGATGCCTCTTCCTCAGAACGAGCATGGCTAAGCCAGGTAGAAACAGTAACCCGGCTTCGGGTGGAAACAGATTTACGTTGGCTGCAGCCAAGGGTAAATGCCGAGAACTATACTTCCCTAACTCAGTGCGTAACTCGCTGTCTGAACCATGACAGCAGCGTCGAGGAAGAACAACTGGTCACCTTGCTGGAGTCACTTCTGAATACTGCCCCTACCCAGGCGACAGAAATATAATGAGGGATTGGTCATCACCACAAGCTGCCGTTCCGGCAGAGATGGTCAAAAACAAGTTCCGCCACGGCCGATGCTTTCGCTCAGTCCACATATTGGACCCACGCCATATCGGCTATTTCTGCGGCGGGTGCCAGCTGCCCTTGGTGTTGGCCCGAATAGCAGCGCAATCGCACCAATACGTCGGCGGGCTTCTGGTCAGCTGGGGCCGTAAACTCGCTAATAAACTGGGCCGTTTCCGGCAGGAGCACCACATTGAGCTTCTCTCCTATCTCACGCATCAGGGCCAGCGTATCGGTTTTACCTGCTTTGCGCTTACCGTCGGGTATGTAGTAAACATCTCGGTCGTGACAACGGGCCATTAGAATCAGGCCGCCCTCTAGGCGAATCCGGGGGGGTATCAATCACCTGCAGCTCGCAAAACAGTTTACTAGGATCAATGACAGGTACCTTACATGAGACCATTGAATGGCTACATTTATTGAAATTTACTTGCTACCCGCTCGCAACGGAGATTGCCTGCTTTTGCAATACAGCACTGGAGTTAGGCTGCTGGTGGACGCTGGGTATAAGTCTACCTATACCAAATATCTAAAACCACGGTTGCTACAATGGGCACGCCAAGGACGAACGCTTGATTATTGTATTATTACTCATATAGATGCTGACCATATAGAAGGGGCTTACAAAGGGTTGCTTCCAGAAAATCAGGCGGCCGGATCTCCCCAAGTGATTTACATTAACCAGGTCTGGCATAACGGCTACCGGCATCTACGTCCGTCCAATGGTCAAACTATACTTAGTACTCGGACAGATGAAGCCATTTTGCGGAGTCTGGTTAACCGCCAGCCTGTGGGTGAGATGAGTGCTGCTGATACCGGCCCACGATTGCTCAATGCAAAGCAGGGCACCAGCTTGAGCGCTCAACTAGTCAAGTATGGGTACGCGTGGAATACGGCGGTTAATGAAGGGCCGCTCGTGGTACCGTTTGCGGCCCAACTCGCTCCTGGCCTATCCTGCCGGCTGGTCTCCCCTACAGTTGCTGGATTGGCCAAGCTGGCTAGCCGTTGGGAGACTGAACTAGCCAAAATGGGAGTAAGAGCGCGTCAGGAGAGTAGTCCACTCATGGAAGAAGCATACGAGTTCTGGCAACAAACGGAACGCTGGCTACCCTCCACGGGCCCCCGACCCATTGCAGCTGTAGCACCTGCTTCTCCGCAGGCATACCTACGAGCGGCTTTTACGGAGGATAAGTCCCCCATCAATGGCAGTTCCTTGGCCTTCGTGCTGGAAATGCAAGAATTGCGTCTACTACTACTCGGCGATGCTCATCCGTCGGTTGTGTTAGCAGAGCTAACCCGGGCCTACGGTGGACACCAAGACAAGCCTTGGTGGTTTGCGGCAATCAAGCTCTCGCACCATGGCAGCTTCTCAAACAACAGTCCCACCCTGTTACAGGCAACTGATTCGGATTGCTACCTAATCTCTACCGATGGGGGACGCCACCATCATCCCGACTTGGCAACCTTGGCCTGGATAGTTACTAGACCCTTAACCCGACCGGGACAAATAAGGAAGCTTTGCTGCAATTACCTTACTCCTTCCATTGCTCAATTTAACCGGATAGATTGGCAGCAGACATATCATTACACAATCACTGTGCTTGATCCAGACCAACCCCTAATCCTTACTGCTTAATGGACGCTATTCTCTACCCAGCTCAGCTTCAGCGTGCTTTGGCTTGTCTTGTCGTCAGCACCCCTGATGATGAACGACAGGGTACCGGCTTTTTGGTTACCTCCACTCGCTTGTTAACAGCCAATCATGTAGTAGAGCAGGCCACCAGCATCCAAGTAGAGTTTCGCTACGCCGAGAAAGCGCATAGCACGGCTGGGCGGGTCATCGCATCGCCTGAACTGGCAGTTTATGACTTGGCCATCGTTGAATTAGAGAGCGCGCTAAGCAATGTTGAGCCATTGCCGCTTTCCACGGTAGAGCCACGGGTAGGGGCACGTTGGGAAACCAGCGGCTTCCCGCAACCACACGCGCTTACGGGACGGCATTACCGGGGGCGGGTGCTGCAAAAGAATCATCAAGTCGACTGGCCCCTGACACTGGCGGTAGAAGGGGGCAACGCTGTAGACAACCTGACGGGCCTGTCGGGCAGCCCGCTAGTTGTTGACGATCAGGTATGCGGACTGATCCGCGTGCAGCTTGAACAAGACATTGGGGCCATGCTATTAGCTCCAGTGGCGGATGTGCTGCGCGAACTGGGGTTGTCGGTGCACGAAGAAACCGCAACAGATCAACCTCTGCCAGAGGAGGAAGAATTAGTGACTAATCAGGCAGTCATAAATGAATTACGCGCTACGCTAACAGAGGCGAGCACCGGCTGGCATGCACTGGTCGGTTCACCTGGCTCGGGTAAAACCACGCTCGTCGCCACACTGGAGCCGGCCGAGCGACAGGCGTTTGTTGTTGGTGGCCGGTATTACCTAAGCCGTGCCGGTAGCGCGCTGCTCCCGATCCTAGCGGCAGCACGGGAACGGCTGTTGCAATGGCTCAACGATACGGCCAGCATTTTGATGACGGGCGAGCGTGCGCCAGTTCCAGAACCAGACCAGTCATTTGAAGAACAACTGCGCAGGTGTCATGGTCGACTTGCTCAACTAGGGTGGCACTTCCAGCAGCAGCAAAAGATGGTCGTGCTCGTCATTGATGGATTGGACGAAACCGTTCCAGAGCCACAACGGCATGAGTTTTTGGGGGTATTGCCCCTCACGTTGCCCTCCGGGCTGGCCATTGTGTTGTCAGCGACAGGCTTGGAAGTGCTCTCCGCGCCTATTCGCACGCAGTTATCCTCTGCCCGAATTGTAAACGTTACCCCGCTGCCAGCGCAGCACTGTGAGAATTATTTGCACAAACGTTTGCCACAGTTGCCAGTCAGCCAAGCCGCCTTGCTGGCTGAACGCTCAGAAGGCCATCCCCTGTACCTGCAATACCTAATCCGGCAGGTGGAACTACGTCAGGCCGAAGGGGAAGATAACGCAGACTGGTTAGCTGACATTCCCCCAATAGGTGGCGAAATTCAGCACTACTACGAACGCATTTGGCCTGTGCTGGCAGCGAATCCTGCCCAACTTCAGTTAGTGCTGACTATAGCGGCTCTGCGTGGGCCTGTGTCACGTAGCGAGCTTTACTACCTGCTGCCGGGATTTGCCCAGCAAGAGTTTGAAGCAGCATTGCCCAAAGTAGCATACTTGCTAAAAAATACCGTTCAGGTATCTCTCTACCACGCTTCCTTTGCTCAATTCGTGCGTGAGATCGCTACCCAGCGACTGCGGCAAGTGCAGGACAGCATCTGCAAGTACATCGAGGCGAACCCAGCCTGGCCGTACGCCATCGTAAACCAAGTGTACCATTGGGCTTATTCTTCCACTCCCGCACGAGCCATACAAGCATGCACGCAAGGGTGGGCCGATGACTGCGCCCGTCAGCACGTGGTTCCCGACACCCTGCTCGACGATGTACGCCTGGCCAAACAAATGGCCATTGAAGCCAGCGATTTAACACAGGTAGTGCGCTTGCATCTGCTGCATGTGCGGATGGCGTTCAGATACAACGACCTGATGGGGTCTTATGCCGCCGTATTGGCGACTGCGCTGCTAGCGCTTGGTCACCCCGACGCCGCGCTTAATTACCTGTTGCGAGGCGACATTCTCCAAGTGACGGAAAATGACGCATTGCTGCTAGTTCAGCGATTTTATGAAGTGGAGGCTGAGCGAGAAGGAGCTTATTTATTGAGCTACTTGCGACGCCGGGCCTCACGCCTGCTAGACGAGGAAATGCGCGAAGGCAGCCTGTCGTGGGAAGTATTGAGGCTTTTCTATAGCAGCAACACCTTGTTCGCTTATGAGGACACCAAATCTTCAATTGATGTCTTTACGCGGGGTATTCACATGCTCACCCAAATACAAGAAGACTTTCCCGACGGAAGCAAGGATTATCAAGCTATCCAAGTGATGAAGGATCGGATAATGGGCTACCACGGCGGCTTCATTCTGTGGGCTTTTGATCATTACGCTTTGCCCCTTCGCTTTTATGAAGAGCATCCCGAATATGGCCGCGTGATGCGACCGGCTGATGCCGGGAAATGGGCTACTATCGCCCAGACCGCGTTGGAGTTTCAATCGAATGCCCCCCGGCAGCCTTTACCCTCGAAACTGGTAGACGTCGTGCAGGATGTGACGCTTCTAACCAAAAAACACGGCTATTTAGAGCAGGATTTATCACGCATTCTGTTCTTGCTGATGGAGCAAGATGGCGATCCGCAAATAGTACAGGAACTAGCCCCCGGTTGTCTTGAACTGTTGGCTATACCGGCCTTACGAGCTGCCAACGGCGTGGACCTTCAACCGAACTACTTAAGTTTAGTTGTGCAGCGGGCGCTCTTGACCGGCTATACCAATTCAATTGGGGAGGGATATAAATCGTTGCCTCGACCCTATCCTAGAGCTGAAACATGGGAGGAATTTGTCGCCAGCTTGCTCACGCACCTGGGGTACTTGCGCGGCCAATTACTCCGGTTGCGGGCCGAAAACCAGGCCACCAGCTACGGAGAACTATTGGCACAAGTACAGGCCGCTGATGCAGCACTCAATCTGACGCTGGGGAATCGCAGTCAATGGGAGCGGAGCTATGCCCTGCCAGAAGCAATATTTCCGGTTGCATATGAACTACTCGCGGGCATCTACACAACTTTTTATCCGGCAGAAGTGTCCCGGTGGGTAGGTGCGCTGACGCGCCGAGCGGGCGATCAGGCCGGTTTATACACAGAGGGATTCCGTGAGTGTTATTTCCGAGTAGCACAGGTACTGCGGCGTGATAATGATTTTCGGCGGGCTCGTTATCAGGTGCTTGAATCTTTGCGACTGCACGTGCTGGCTGGGGTCCACAATCGTTGGGAACGCACGGGAGCGTTGCTGGAGCTGATTGAGCATTATGCCGATAATGGTAATCAGGCTCGAAGCTTGGCCAGCTACGACGAATTGCTGGCCACATCAATGGGCCCAGCCTGGTATAAAGAAGATCAGTTTGCACTGGCACCATCAGTCGTACGCCACTTACCCGCTGCCTCCCAGGTTGTGCCCACCCTCGCCGCGCTGGTAGATGCCGCAGCGGGTGAAATGACCTTTCAGCGTTACGTGCGCGACACTAAAGCTCAACTGGTGGGCGCACTGGCGCAGCAGGGGCGGATTGACTTGGCTATTGACTATTACCAATTTGAAACCCTTCCAGACCCAGGCACCGTGCGCGCCAACGCCTTGTTGCTGGCAACGGATGCTGTGCAGCCTGGAGATGGATATGCGCTGGGAGCGCGCAGTCTGGTTGAGGCATCCGCGCTGGCTGAGCTGCTCGGCAATCTGCCCATGGTGGACCCCCGCTTAAGCTGGGCTTGCGCTCAAGTATTTAGTCGTAGTGAGGATACGTGGCGTTTTGCTCGGGAATATGGAAAGTTACAGGGAGAAGCGTTTAACCGGCTATTAGCGGAGCGTCCAACTGAGACAGCAGCGTTACAAAGCGAATGGGTAGCTGGTCTGCGGGCAGGCCGCTTCACGAAACGGGAGTTAAAAGAATATCTTCCGGCTTTTGGTAAGGCCCTTACCAAAGAAGCGCATCAACGGATAGAAACCGCCTTGGCTGTAAACCCCGGTTGGCAGAAAATGATAAAACGCACCCCTGCTCCACCGCCTCAACAACGGCTGGCAGACGAGGAACAAATAACTGGATGGCCTGGCATAGGGCGTCCCGACCGTTATCGTGCCATTGAAGAGCAGTTGAGGGTCGCGGCTGAAGAAGCCGAGATGGGCGACCAGCAGCGGGCTGGTCAGATGCTCGGGGAGTACGCGACGACACTGTGGCAGGAAGGGTGGAGCATTTGGTGGGCGGAGAACCTGAGCCGGGAGCTGGGGCGACTGATGGCTAAAACAGTGGAATACACTGAAACAACCCCCGGCCTGCTTCGCGCTTTGCGTCAGCCTATTGCCCATTCAACTGAATGGAACGTTGCGCAAAAGCTGTTGGAATGGTCGGCGCCACGGCTCGGCGAAGTGGAGCAGCAGCAATTGGCAGAAGCAGTAACCGACCATCTGCAAGCTATAACGCAACCCGCCGCAGCCGCTTTACACAAATACGCGTGGTTGGCCAAGCCTACCGAGCAGAAGCTGAGCACCGAGCAGCAGATGGTAAAGCTGCTAATTTGGCATTTAGTCCACCCAAATGCTGAATGGAGGCAAGTTTCTGCGATTACCTTGATTCGCTTGGCGGCTCAACTACCAGCACTGGTTATAAGTGGTTTGCTTGACGTAGCACTTGCTCCTCAATATACGGGTGCTTGGCATGAAGCAGCAGCTTCTCTGCTGCCTCATATTGCCCGAGTTCATCCACTAGCACTGTGGAATGTTGTTGCGCAGGAAATCGATTTGGTCGGACGGGTAAAACACGTTCGTCACTTGCTGATTCATCACGATGTGCAGCAGGCACTGGAGACAGTCGTAAAAGTTATGCCTGACGCCCGGCCAATGCTCCAGCAAATCCAGGACACCGTACCTGCCAGCGGATTGTTAACCGGACGAATTACAGCAGCCGAAGTAGCTCTGGATGAAGAATATCTGGCCTTTATCCAGTATGAACTGGAAGAGCTTAATGACAGGCGTTGGCTAAGCAAGGAGTTTTGTCAGGAGCTTTTGTCAACGTTAGCTAGTCTGTGCCAACCTCTTACTATAACTGAAGTGTGGGAAGCTGATCGCTACGTCCAACGGAGCTTTATGCCGAATAAGCCCTTTCTGTTGCCTTTCCAAGCCCGGTTAGCCTACGCTTTAAATCAGGCTGTAATGCACCGGGCTGATCAGCGGGGCTGGAATGAACTTGTAGACATCCTTCGCCCAGATTAATACTCCACCCATGCACATAACCCCCCGTCCAGCGCCCTACACCCGAGCAATCTTTGAGCGGCGCTTTAATATCCTGCGGGAGATGGCAATGAACGGCCGTATCCATATCAGCCCAGAGGCTGATGGAACCATTGAAAGCCTAGGAGCTATTCGAGCAGCCCCCAATCAGCGCTATAACCTGCTTACAATAAATGAAATGGCGCGAGCAACGGCCATGTCGGTGGATTCTTTCGCTTCCCGAGCAGACGAAGATTTACCGTCAAAAGAAGCGGGCAGTGCTTCAATTACAAAATGACCTTCGACACTTAAGGGTTGGACAATAGCAGGAACGAAAAACAACGGTAAGAGCACTAGTCAGCCGAGTTTGGTGCATTCTAAGTTTGTGGCGCATAGGGATCTCAAAAAACGACCTATAAACATGAAAGACAAATCCTTTCACTATCCAGTAGGCCCTGGCGTACAGCCTGTCCGTGCCGTGCACTCATTAATTCTTGGTTTATTTGAAAACGCTTCCCCGGAGTTCAGCAACACACTTTCGGAACAGATTAAGTACTTCGGCGCCAACCCTAGGATAACCTATGACATTGTGCCCGACGCGGTAGAGGGGCCTTTTATCCAAGGTGCTGAGGGTACTATCTACATTCAGGAAACCTTCCTTTCTTACCTATGGGCAGTGACCTACTCTCATCTGCTGTTAGTGGATGAGGAAATTACGCGCCCTAGAATCGAGCCGGACTATTCTCGTAGTGAAACGCAGGCTAAGTTGATTGACGATGCCTATAATGTGTTAATTTATGCATTGGGCCTGCGGGAGGTATTCGCTCCATGGGACACTGAAGCGCTTCCAAACCCAGAGATTTTTGCGGAAGAAGAAATCCATTACGTTGGAAAATCAAGCGCCGTCTTTGTGCAAGCAATCGTGTTTATTCTGATTCATGAGTTTGCGCACCTCTACCTGGGCCACCTGGAATCAGGCGTGCCGGTTGACAATGCGGAAAGCATTGAGGATGAAACTAAGGCCGATAATTATGCTATCGCCGTCATGAAAGAGGGTGCGGATTTTCTCATTAATAAGCAGACCGTTTACTGTGGAGTAGTAGTCGGCTTAATTGCCGTGCTGTTTCTAAATCCCTCACTGGCTGGTGATACGCACCCAGACCCACACCAAAGGCTCTACAGTGCACTGATTCAGATGGATTTAGAGCCCAATAATATGCTCTGGGCGCTTGCCTCGACAGGTATTGCACTTTGGGCGCATTTTTATCGCAAGCCGCGCATTGGTGGCCACGACCTTAACTCACTGCGCGAAAACTTTGAGAAGATGTTGGATGAACTCTCAGACCCTGATTTCTTTATGTGTTAGGATATAGGTCGCTTCATTTGGTGTGGCTGGCTTTCTTTTGTCACTTTCTACCCAATGCGCCTATGCCTCCCATGCTTCTACCAGATTTTGTATTCGCATTGGGAGAGCTTGTGCGGCACAATGTTACTTGTGAGGTCTGCGAAGTGCGGTGGCAGGGCCAACGCTTCCGGCATGGCATCGTGTACAACGTGCTCCTGGTAGATGACGGCTACCTGCATCTGTTTCACGAGAGTGAGTTCCGGCGAGCCTTTCCACCAGAAGACGAAGAGCAGTTTCTTTACCGATAAAGCAGTCTCTTTTCGAGCTTCCGCTACTATCGCTGGTTCCTGCTACCCACGGTTGCTTTAAAGCTTTGGGGACACGAGGAAATGGAGTTGCGCCTGAAAGGAGGCCAGCGCCTCGGCATCCGGCAGCACAAACCACGTGGTCTTACTTGTCAGGGGAAAGCGTAGCTGCTGCGCAGGTATTCCCAGGCTAACGAGCACGCGCTGCACGAGGCGGGGCTCCTCGCGCTTGAGCTTGCCGTTTTTCAGGTTGACGATGTTGGTGTAGGTGAGCTGGTGGGTCTCACAGAAAGGCTTCAGTTCCCCGCTGCCCAGCATTTTTAATCTTCCCTGAGCATAGAGCAGCGCATCGGCATAGGAAACGGTCAAACTCAGGTCTGGGAATGGCAGAGGGGCAACGTCCGCTTGGCTGAGTACTTCTTCAGTCATGTGTGGTGTATTTTCTTCCTGTCTACGCCATGCTGGGCTCAGGAATCATTATTAAGGTCAGTACAGTAACAGAACGGTGCTTTTGGCGCAAAGGAAGCAAGCCAGAACGGTTCCCCTACGGGCCAATGCCCTTCAAGGGTGCGTAGAAGCCACTTATTAGCCCTGGCTGTTGCGGTCAAGGCCCACCGTAACGATGCCGAGCCGGGCCCTCGGTAGTATTCCATAACCCGCGATTAGGTGGTGCTAGCCCGCATTTTGGCTTATAAAACCTATTAGTTCACGAACCGGCTCAGCTGAACTGTAGGCCGCCGGGCCTGCTAAAGAATAGCTTTTATAAGCTTTGAGGGTGCTGTGAGGGGTACTATCATGCTCAGGGGCCATTTCCTGGGCTGTTTCGGATGCTGCTTCAGAAGCTACATAGACTCTCTTACGATACTTATAAAATCTATTAATGAGGCCTTGGTGAGCTTTCAGCATAGTTTTTAAGTACCTTTGGAGTTGATAGGAGTGTTCTAAATAGTAGAAAAAGGTAAAAAAATCTTTAAAAAGTGCAATCCAATTTTGTGCTTATTTAGACTCCCTTTTTTGTTGTTTTCGTTCGGGTATCGGCCTAAATCACCACTTTAAAAGCTTTTGTACTCCAGCTTCAACAAGCTTGTGAGTATTTTAAGTATTTAAGGTATTTGCAGGGGCCACAACTTTTTGTACCACAGCAACTTAAGCCGCTTCAGTAATAGGTTTTATAAGCGAGCTAATAGGTTTTATAAGCCAAGTAATAGGTCTCATAAGCGGACTAATAGGTTTTATAAGCCCAGCTAATAGCTTTCATAAGCTGATTAATAGAGCATCTTCTTATAGGCTATTAATTCGCTGCCTGGGGCCAACTAATAGATTTTATAAGTCAAAGCTGCTGCTGCCCCAGAAGCAGCCCGAACCTGATGGCTCTGAACTAATAGGTTTTATAAGCCGAACTAA
The DNA here is from genome assembly GCF_003258365.1 of Hymenobacter edaphi. GTDB lineage: Bacteria > Bacteroidota > Bacteroidia > Cytophagales > Hymenobacteraceae > Solirubrum > Solirubrum edaphi. The sequence goes on from NZ_QHKM01000013.1 coordinate 11,190, forward strand.
TAGCTTTTATAAGTCTCGCATAAAGCTCGCGCCCGGCTAACTAATAGGTTTCATAAGTCTAACTAATAGCTTTTATAAGCTGCCTCGGCGCCGCGCCTGCTCCTTGCTCATAGATTCAGAATTTGTCTCTATTAGTTTCCGATTTAAGCCGTATGTTTGCTTTGTATCACCCCAGTAGCTGCGTATGGCCGCGCCCGAATCCACCGTTCCGATTGAAATCCGGCAGCACAACGCGCTGACGACGGCCCGCTACGAGATGAGCGCCTGCGAGATGGACATCGTCTTCTCGCTGCTCTCCAAGCTCACCAAGCAGGACAAGGCCGGCACCATCTACGAAATCCGGGTGCAGGAGCTCATGGAGATGACCGGCCGCACCTGGAACTACAAGCAGCTGCTCGAATCCACCGAGAACCTCAACAGCCGCGTCTACCACATTGAGACAGGCAAAACCTTGCTGCAAGTGAGTCTGCTGGCCTCGGCCCTGTACCGCAAGGGCGAGGGCACCATTGAGCTGGAGATATCCGAGCGCATGCGGCCCTTTCTGATTGACCTGAAAAGCAACTTTACTTCTTATCGCCTGCAGGCCGCGTTCAGCCTCAGCAGCAAGTACGCCAAGCGCATCTACCAGCTGGCCTCGCAGTGGAAAGACATCGGGGAAACCAAGACCTATTCCCTGGATGAGTTCAAGGCCATGCTCAAGCTCAAGGACCCGGCGGGCAAGGAGCCGGAGCAGTACGCCCAGATTTCAGCCCTGCAGAAGTATGTGCTTGACGTAGCCACCAACCAAATCAACGAGCACACCGACCTGCGCATCAAGTACGAACTGCTGAAAAAAGGGCGCTCCTACCAGAGCATCAAGTTCTACGTCAACACCCAGGTACCCCAGCAGCTCCCCATTCCCTTCGAGTTGGAGGCCGACGATGCCAAAGTGCAGCTGGCGCGCAAGCACCTAGATACGCTGGGCATTGCCGAACCCAAACTGGTGCAGGAGATTCTGCAGTCCGCGAAGCATGTGGATGCCCTGTTTGCTTTCGTGTACAAACTGAAGACTGACAAGATTAAGGCTACTAAGAATCCGGGCGGCTTATTCCTGAAAATGCAGGGTTTACGCTAATCCATACAGGTCACCTGGTTTTCAACCGCGCCTGAGCTTGTGCTTAGCCGCCATTATTCCTGTTGGCTTGCTACTCAAGGGTGCGGACGCTGGGTAGGTCCATTTTCTACATTATGCTGCAGGGGCGCAAGGGAGGAGTTATCTGGGCATCAATCCAGGCTAGCGCTCCGGGCGTTCGGTTTTCGTGGTGACGTGAGTTTTCATATATTCCTTCCAAAGTGACAAGTCCTGCTGCTCTCTAGGTCTTGAACTAAATCTCAACCCTAATAACCACGCATCAACATGTCTATTAAACCCGGCCCCAAACCAAACAAGGAAGACGGTACCCCCGACAGAAGAAGACGGGTCACGGAGGAAAACCGACCGAAACACCCCGATTTAAAACCTCACAAGCATAAAAAAGGCGAGTAGTAAGCTTCCATCCGAAACTGTATGGGAGGGAGTTAACGCCAGTACTGCCAAGCCAACCAGCCCCCTTGCACCACGCCCATCAGCTGGTGCAAGGGGGCTGGACATTTACCAACCATTGAATCCCTTTTTACACGCTCCTGTAGAACCCTTGTCAGGGAGCCGCTTGCGTAGCCGAAGACATGTTGGGATTTGTGCAGGGTGCCTGCAGTAACGCCGCGAGGAAGAGCGCACCCTTGCGTCCTCCCTGTGGCAAAAGACTGTTCTGGCTGACCGTTGGCCGCCCGCGCGTGGTCGGCGGGTGGCTTTCCCATTTTGTGACCAACGCGGCTAAACCAACACGCGTCACCACCCTTGCTCAGCGGTCTAACCAATCTCCAAGGGAGGCCATAAACACCAACGCATCCACCCAAACCTCTATGAGACCCATCCATATTAAGTCATGCTAAAAATATTTTTAGACTAGTCTAAAAAGTGTTTCTTTGCTAAAACTTTACGCTGCTCCCATGAAGTTCGACTCGCACATGTCCAAGCCCAGCATGCGCTTAAGCGGACTGGCTGCGGTGTGGCTGCTGCTCGCCTCGTGCGAGCTGATTTTTCCGCAAGCCCCCGCCGATGACGCGGTGCTCGACGGACCCGTGGCGGGCCTCACGCCCGAGCAACACGCGCAGTTTCTGCGCGGGGACGTGGCGTTTAACGACGGGGTATTTACCTCCCGCACCGGCCTGGGCCCGGTGTTCGTGGCCGCCAGCTGCGGCAGCTGCCACGCCGGCGACGGCAAGGGCCACCCGACGACCACGCTCACGCGCTTTGGGCAGGTGGACAGCACCGGCAACCTGTTTTTGCAGCGCGGCGGGCCCCAACTCCAGCACCGGGCCCTGCCCGGCTTCCAGCCCGAGCAGCTGCCGGCCGGCGCGGCCCACAGCCGTTTCACACCGCCGGCCAACACGGGCCTGGGGTTCCTAGACGCCGTGCCGGACGCGGCCCTGCTGGCCCTGGCCGATCCCACTGACGTCGACGGCGACGGCATCAGCGGCCGGCCCAACTGGATCAGTGCCCCGGGCTACATCACCGCACGTCCTGGGACTAGGGTGCAGGCGGGACGTTACATCGGCCGCTACGGCAAAAAAGCGGCGGCCTACGACTTGCTGCACCAAACGGCCGCGGCCTACAACCAGGACATGGGCATCGTGTCCAGCTACGAAGCCGTGGACGCGCACAGCGGCCAGCTTGCCGACCCGGAGGTGAGCAACCAGACGGTGCTCGACGTGGTGGCCTACCTGAAAATGCTCAAGGCCCCGGTGCAACGCGAACCCAACCACCCGGACGTGCTGACCGGCGAGCAGGCCTTCCTGCGCATCGGCTGCGGCAAGTGCCACACGCCCCAACTGACCACCGGTGCCTCGCCCATCGCGGCGCTGGCCCACCAGACGGTGCGCCCCTACACGGACCTGCTGCTGCACGACATGGGCCCGGGCCTCAACGACGGCTATACCGAGGGCACGGCTGCCCCGGCTGAGTGGCGCACGCCGGCGCTCTGGGGCCTGGGGCTGTCGCCCAACTCGCAAGGCGGCACTTACTTCCTGCTCCACGACGGACGCGCGCGCAGCATCGAAGACGCCATCCGCCAGCACGGCGGCGAGGGCCAGCCCAGCCGCGAGCGGTTTGACTCCCTATCCGCCGAGCAGCAGCGCCAGCTCGTGCGCTTTCTCCAAAGCCTCTGATGACCAGCCTCATGGACCGACGTGATTTTGTGCGCCGCGGCTGTGCCGCCTGCGTGGGCGCCACCCTGCTGGCCCCCTTGCTGCAGGGGTGCGCCGCCACCCGTTACGCCACCGGCACCCTGAACCGGGACGGGCTGCTGCTGGAGGTGAGCGAATTTCTGGCCCCGGACGGCGCGCTGCGTCCCTACGTGGTGGTGCGCAACGAGGCGCTGCACTTCCCCATCTGCGTGTTCCGCTTCAGCGACACGGAGTATGCGGCCCTGTGGATGCAGTGCGCCCACCTCGGGGCCGAGCTGCAAGTCAGCGGCCAGGCGCTGCAGTGCCCGGCCCACGGCAGCGAGTACGACAACCGCGGGGTGGTCACCAACGGCCCGGCCGACCAGAACCTGCGCCGCTTTCCGGTGCAGGTAGCCGCCCAGCACCTCTTCATCGACCTGCGGGCCACCTCATGAAGCAGCTGCTAGCCCTCTTGCTGCTGGCCGGGGCCCTGCCCGCTACGGCGCAGATTGACCCCGTGCTGCTGCGCCGGGTGCCGCGCGACACGAGCCGCCTGCAGCTGAACATGGACGCGGTGTACAACCGGCCCTTCGTGCAGCCCGGGCGCCTGCCCGTGGCCTTGGGCGGCTACGTGGAAGCCAACTACCAGTACGCCGCCACGGACGGGGTAAGCGAGGGCCACCAGTTCCAGATGCGGCGGCTCACGCTATTCGTCTCCAGCAGCATTGCCAAGCGCATCAGGTTCCTGACGGAAATCGAGTTCGAGGACGGCACGAAGGAAATCAACATCGAGTTTGCCTCCGTTGACGTTGAGTTCAGCCCCTTGCTCAACGTGCGCGGCGGGGTGGTCATGAATCCCATCGGCGCCTTCAACCAAAACCACGACGGCCCGAAGTGGGAGTTCGTGGACCGGCCCCTCTCGGCCACACAGCTGCTGCCGGCCACCTGGAGCAACGTCGGCGCGGGCCTGTACGGCAAGAAGTTCGGCGCGACCTGGGTGGTGGCCTACGAGGCTTACCTGACCAACGGCTTCGACGACCAAATCATCTCCAACACCCAGAACCGCACGTACCTGCCAGCCAGCAAGCTCAACCCCGACCGTTTCGAGGAAAGCTTCAACGGCGTGCCCCTGTTCACCGGCAAGGCGGCCCTGCGCCACCGGCGCGTGGGCGAAGTGGGCGTTTCCTACATGGGCGGGGTGTACAACAAGTTCGAGGACGACGGGCTGCGGCTGGACCGCCGGCGCGGCTTGCAGGTGTGGGCGGTGGACCTGACGTCCACCGTACCCAAAACCCGTACCGTATTAACCGGGGAATGGGCCTGGGTACGGGTGAACATTCCCGATGCCTACTCGCCGCAGTACGGCCAACGCCAAGCCGGCGGCTTCGTGGACCTGGTGCAGCCGGTAATGCGGGGCACCATCTTCGGGTTCGACAGGGCGGTGCTCAACGCGGCCCTGCGCCTGGAATACGTGGACTGGAACCGCGACCGGTTCGCCGAAACCGGCGGGCTCATTGGCGACGAAACCCTGGCCGTGGTGTCGGCCGTGAGCTGGCGCCCCACGGCCCAAACGGTTATCCGCCTCAACTACCGCCGCCAGTGGGCCCGGGATTTCCTAGGCAACCCGCCTGCCCGCACGGCCGCCGTGCAGCTGGGCTTTTCCACGTATTTCTAAACCCCTACCGGCGTAGTCTACTTGATTAGCTAACGCCTCTGGCCAGGGGCCTGCTGCTCTTTCTCTTTCTTGCTTGGTTTAACCAACCACGAGCTGCCACCGTCGGACTGCTGCAGCGGGCGGGCCCGCGTGTAAACTTGGGGGCAGGCGTACCCGGCCGCTACCCAGTCCAGGGAAACCAATTCCCACAACCAAGCGGTTGTTACGGCGTGCAGCCCCCCGCGCCTTCGCCGCGGGGGGCTTGTCATACCCCATCCGGGTAGGGCTCGGATGGGTGCAGCCCGTCGTAGTGCGAGAAAACAGCGAATTGTGCTTTAAGCACATCCTTTCTCCGCCGGCTGCGTATGTTTGCACCGTTCCGAACGCACGCCATGCGCTTCTTTTCCGTCTTTTTTGCGCTGTACCTGGCCATTCTGGCCTGCCTGCCCTGTGCCGATGAGGTGCCGGCGCCGGCTGACGGCGTGCAAACCTACGTGGAGGCCCCGCAACACAACACGGCGGACCACGGCGTAGCGGATTGGTGTTCGCCCCTCTGCCAGTGCCACTGCTGCGCCGGCACCTCCTTGCCTTCGGGGTCCATCGTAGCGCTTCCTGCCCAAGGGGGTGCGTATGCGGCGGCACCGCGCTTTGCCCGGCTCACGCCCCCGCCCGTTCCTGAACGGAGCGGCAGCATCTGGCAGCCTCCCCAAGCCTAGTTTCCTGTTCCAACCGGCTCCGTTCGCGGGGGCGGGCACGCTGCTGTGCCCGCCCCCGTGGATGCGTGACGCCTTTGCGCGTCCCGGCCGTGGCTCGTACCGAGCGCGCCTGCGCTTCGAGCGGCCCCCTTTCCCAGGATTTCTAGCCTTACCCAGCCAGCATGTTTGACCGGCTCATCCATTTCTCCATTCACAACAAGCTCATCATTGGAATACTGACCCTGGCCCTGGTGGCCTGGGGCGGCTACTCCCTGAGCCGGCTGCCGATTGACGCGGTGCCCGACATCACCACCAACCAGGTCGTCGTCTACACCGTGGCTCCCTCGCTGGCCGCCGGCGACATCGAGCGGCTCGTCTCCTTTCCCATTGAGCAAAGCCTGGCCACCATTCCCGACCGCGAGGAGGTGCGCTCCTTCTCCCGCTTTGGCCTCTCGGTGGTCACCATCGTTTTCGAGGACGACGTGGACATCTACTGGGCCCGCCAGCAGGTGGCCGAGCGCCTGCGCGAAGCCGAAAGCCAGATTCCCGACGGCATTGGCCGGCCCGAGCTGGCGCCCGTGACCACCGGCCTGGGCGAAATCTACCAGTATCTGGTGCGCGCCAAGCCGGGCTTCGAGAAAAAGTACAACGCCCGCGAGCTGCGCACCATTCAGGACTGGATTGTGCGGCGCCAGCTGCTGGGCACGCCCGGCGTAGCCGACGTGGCCAGCTTCGGCGGCTTGCTCAAGCAGTACGAAATTGCCCTGGACCCGGCCCGCCTGCGCTCGTTGAACGTGACGGTAGACCAGGTCTTTCAAGCTGTGTCGCGCAACAACCAGAACGCCGGCGGCGCCTACCTCGACCAGAAGCCCACCGCCTACTTCATCCGCACCGAAGGCTTGGCCGAGAACGCCGCCGACCTGGGCAACATCGTCGTGCGCAACACCCAGGGCGGCCTGCCGGTGCTGGTGCGCGACGTGGCCGACGTGCGCCTGGGCTCGGCCGTGCGTTACGGGGCCATGACCCGCAACGGGGAAGGCGAAGTCACCGGGGGCATCGTGCTCATGCTCAAGGGCGCCAACGCCAACGACGTTATCCAGGACGTGAAGGCCCGCATGCGGACGGTGGAAAAATCCCTGCCCGAGGGCGTGGCTATCGACGTGTACCTGGACCGCTCCGAACTGGTGGGCCGCGCCATCGGCACCGTCAAAACCAACCTGATAGAGGGCGCCCTGATCGTACTCTTCGTGCTGGTGCTCTTCCTGGGTAACTGGCGGGCGGGCTTAGTCGTGGCTTCGGTCATCCCGCTGGCCATGCTTTTTGCCATCGCCATGATGCGCCTGTTCGGCGTGTCGGGCAACCTGCTCTCGCTCGGCGCCATCGACTTCGGCCTGGTCGTGGACGGCGCTGTCATCATCGTCGAAGCCATCGTGCACCGCCTGCACGGCGGGCAGCTGCAGGTTCCGGGCAACCGCCTCAGCACCGAGCAGATGAACGCGGAAACCTACACGGCGGCCTCCAAAATCCGCTCCTCCGCGGCTTTCGGTGAAATCATCATCCTCATCGTGTACCTGCCCCTGCTGGCGCTGGTGGGCATCGAGGGGAAGATGTTCCGGCCCATGGCCCAGACCGTGGCCTTTGCCATCGTCGGCGCCTTTATCCTCTCGCTCACCTACGTGCCCATGATGTCGGCGCTGGCTTTGAGCCGCAACACTGCGCACAAACCCAACTTCTCGGACCGCATGATGGGCTGGCTCGAAGCCCGCTACCGGCCCGTGTTGGAGTGGGCGCTGCGGCGCAAGGCGGTGGTGCTCGCTTCGGCGGTTGCTCTCTTTGCAGGCTCCTTGCTGCTGTTTCGCACCCTGGGCGGGGAATTCATTCCCCAACTCTCGGAAGGCGACTTTGCCGTGGAGTTGCGCACGCTCACCGGCTCCTCGCTGAGCTACACCGTGGACCGGAGCCTGCAGGCGGGCGCCATCCTCAAACAGCGGTTTCCGGAAGTGCAGGAAGTCGTGGCCAAAATCGGCGCGGCCGAAATTCCCACCGACCCCATGCCGGTGGAAGCGGCTGACGTGATGGTCATCCTGGAAAAAGATCCGGACAAGTGGACCTCGGCCAGCAACCGCGAGGAGCTGGCCGAGAAAATGGCCGAAGCGCTGAGCGTCATTCCGGGCGTGACGTTTGGCTTCCAGCAGCCCATCCAGATGCGCTTCAACGAACTGATTTCCGGCGCAAAGCAGGACGTGGTGCTCAAAATCTACGGGGAAGACCTGCAGCAGCTCGCCTCGTATGCCGAGCAGGCCGCCCGCCTGGTGCGGCGGGTGGAGGGCGCCGAGGACGTGTACGTGGAGCAGGTCACCGGCCTGCCCCAAATCGTGGTCAAGCTGGACCGCAACCGCCTGGCCCGCTTCGGCCTCAACGCCGAGGACGTGAACCGCACGGTGCAAACGGCCTTCGCCGGCCAGAACGCCGGGCAGCTATTCGAGCAGGAGCGGCGCTTCGACGTGGTGCTGCGCCTAGCCCCCGAGCTGCGCCAGAACATCAACCAAGTGCGGCAACTGCTCATTGCCACCCCGGCCGGCGAGCAAATCCCGCTGGAGCAGGTGGCCGCAGTCAACCTGCAGGAAGGCCCCAACCAGATTCAGCGCGACGACGCCAAGCGCCGCATTTCCGTGGCCTTCAACGTGCGGGGCCGCGACGTGGAAAGCGTCGTCACCGAGCTGCAGGGCCGGGTAGAGCAGCAAATCAAGTTCGCCCCGGGCTACTACACCACCTACGGCGGCCAGTTCGAGAACCTGCGCGAAGCCAGCCAGCGCTTGGGCATCGCTGTGCCGGTGGCCCTGGGGCTTATTTTTACCTTGCTGTATTTCACCTTTGGCTCCCTAAAGCAATCGGTGCTCATTTTCACCGCCATTCCGCTTTCGGCCATCGGCGGGGTGCTGGCCCTCTGGCTGCGGGACATGCCGTTTAGCATCTCGGCGGGGGTGGGCTTCATTGCCTTGTTTGGCGTGGCCGTGCTCAACGGCATCGTGCTCATCGGCTACTTCAACCAGCTCAAGGCCGAGGGCCGCGCCGACCTCTACCAGCGCATCCTGGAAGGTACGCAGGTGCGCCTGCGCCCGGTGCTGATGACGGCCACCGTGGCCTCTCTGGGCTTTTTGCCCATGGCCCTGTCGCAGTCGGCGGGTGCCGAGGTGCAACGTCCCCTGGCCACGGTGGTCATCGGCGGACTGGTCACGGCTACCCTACTGACCCTGCTGGTGCTGCCGGTGCTATACGCCCTTTCGGAGCGCAATGCCAAACCCCGGACGGAGCCGGAACCCCAGCCTCGCCCGGTCGTGCCCACGGCCTTACTGGTACTGCTGGTGCTCGGCGGGCTTCTCAGCACTCCGGCTGCCCGGGCGCAGGCGCCGCTGACCGCCAACCAGGCGGTCGGCCAGGCCTTGCAAGCCAACGGCACGGTGCAGGCCGCGCAACGCTCCTTAGAAGCCCAACAGGCCCTGCGCCGCACCGCTTTCGACGTGGGCCGCACCACCATCCTGGGCAACTACGGACAGGTAAACTCCCCGCTTTCCGACAACGTGCTCAGCATCGGCCAGTCGCTGGCCTTGCCGGGCTACTACCGGGCCCAGGCGGGCCTGAGCCATGCGCAGATTGCCACCCGCGAGCAGCAGCTGGCGCAGGTGCAGGCCGAGCTGCGCCGGCAGGTGCGCCGCAGCTACGAGCAGGCCGTGCATGCCCGGCACCGGCTGCGCACCTTGCGCGGGCAGGACAGCATCTACGCCGAGTTCCTGCGCGCGGCCCAGCTGCGCTTCAAAACCGGGGAGGTAAACCGGTTGGAGCCGGCCAACGCCATCATCCAGCAGGGCGAAACCCAGAACCTGCTAGCGCAGGCCCGGACCGATTTGGCGGTGGCGCAACGGCAGCTCCAAGCCCTGCTGCAGGTTGCCCAGCCCGTTACGGTGGCCGACAGCACGCTGCAGGCTTTGGCCGCTCCGGTGGCTCTACCCGACACCGGCCGTTTGGCCGCGACGCCCCAGGCGCGGACGCTGCAGCAACAAATCGCCGAGCGGCGAGCCGAAACCCGGGTCGAGCAGGCCCAGGGCTTGCCCCAGGTAAACGTGGGCTACACCAACCAGACCCTGCGCGGCACTTATGAGGTGGACGGACAGACCCAGACCTACGGCACCGGGGACCGGTTCCAGAGCGTGCAGGCCGGCGTGGCCATTCCGCTGCTGCGCGGGGCCCAGCGCGCCCGCGTGCAGGCCGCCAAGCTGCAGGAGCAGGTTGCCTCGGCCAACTACCAGCGTTACCAGGCCGAGGCGGCTGCCCAACTCGACGAGCTGCGCGCGCGCCTGCAAGAGCAACAGCGGCGGGTGCAGTTCTACGAGCAGACCGCTCTGCCCCAGGCCGCGACTATTGTGCGGCTGAGCCAGCTCGCTTACAAGGCCGGCGAAACCACCTACTCCGAGCTGCTGCTCAACCTGGAGCGCGCCCTAGGCGTGCGCACGGCCTACCTCGACGCCCTGCTCCAGCACAACCAAACCGTTATCGACCTGGACTACCTGCTCGGTACGGCCCAATAACCCCGCTTGCGACGCATCAACCATGAAAAACATAGCAACCCTGGCGCTGCTGCTGAGCCTGACCTTGGCCGGCTGCAGCAAAGAACCAAACGAAACTATCGACGCCGACCACGCCGAGGCCACCACCGAAGCCGGGGAGCATGCCGGTGAAGCAGGGGCGGCCGGTGGGGAAGCCCACGAAGAGGAAGAAGCCACCGATGTGGTGACCCTCTCCGCCGCCGAGCAGCAGGCCGGTGGCCTGAAAACCGGCCCGCTCAGTACCCGCCCGATGGGGGCCGGGCTGGCCGTGAACGGCACGCTGGACGTGCCGCCGGAAAGTTCAGTATCCATCACTGCCCCGCTGGGAGGCTATGTGCAAAGCACCGAGCTGCTGCAGGGTACGCGGGTGCGCAAGGGCGAGGTCCTCGCCGTCATCCGCAACCCCGCGTTCGTGACCCTGCAAAGTGAGTACCTGGAGCTGCGTAGCCGTTTGAAGTTCGCCACCGCCGAGCTGGCCCGGCAGCGGGAGCTTTACCAGCAGGAAGTGGCCCCGCTTAAAAATTACCAGCGCGCCCAGGCCGAGGTGGAAGCCCTGCAGGTACAAACCAGCGCCCAGGCCGCGCAGCTGCGTATCGCCGGGCTACCTGTGGGCGGGGCTATTACCACCACGGCTACGCTGCGCGCCCCGCGGACCGGCTTTGTGCGCGCCGTCAACGTGACGGTGGGCCAGAGCGTAACGGCCACCGAGCCCTTGTTTGAAATCGTGGACCCCGAGCACCTGCACGTGGAGCTGACGGTGTTCGAGCGCGACGTGGCCCGGGTACAAAACGGGCAGCTGATCCGCTTCACCCTGGCCAGCGACTCCACCGGCACCCGCCGCGAGCGGACGGCCCGCGTGTACTTGGTGGGCAAAGCCATCGGCGAAGACCGCACCGTGCGCGTGCACGGCCACCTCGACCAGGAAAACGACCCGGCCCTGCTGCCCGGTCTCTACGTGCGGGCCCTCATCGAAACCGGCCGCACCGACGCGGCGGCCTTGCCCGACGCGGCCCTGGTGCGCTTCGAAGGCAAGCACTACGCCTACGCCGTGGAAGCGGCCGGCCGCTACCGCATGGTGCCCGTCACACCGGGCCGCAGCGAGGACGGCTACACCGAAGTTACCTTGCCCGAGTCCGTGCCGGCCTCGACCACTTTTGTCACCGACGGCGCTTATTCCCTGCTGGCCAAAATGAAAAATGCCGAAGAGGAAGGGGAAGGCCATTGAGGCATCCAGCCTCTCATCCTCCGGTATCCATCTTCCCCGAACCATGAGCTACCTCCAACCCTTGGCCCTGTTTGTGCTGGCCGGTCTGTGCGAAATTGGCGGCGGCTACCTGATGTGGCAGTGGCTGAAAGCCGACCGCCCCGGCTGGACGGGGCTGCTGGGGGCGCTGCTGCTCGTGGTCTACGGTTGGGTGGCCACGTGGCAGCCCACCTCATTTGGCAAAACCTACGCCGTGTACGGCGGCGTGTTTGTCCTCATGTCCGTGGGCTGGGCCTGGTACTTCGATGGTTTCCGGCCCGACCGGTTCGACGTGCTGGGCGGGGCCATCATGCTGCTGGGCTTGGGAGTCATCCTGTTCTGGCCCCGTTCCTGATTACTCTCCTCTAGCTTACTTATATGGCCCACCCGCAGGAAGACACCTTACTCGCCAAGCAGATCACGCCCACCCCCATGCGCCTGCTGGTGTTGGACGTGCTGCGCCGGCAGTCCGCCGCGTTAAGCCTGGCCGACGTGGAGCAGCAGTTGGGGCACGCGGACCGCATCACGGTGCACCGCACCCTAAAAACCTTCACCGACCAAGGATTGGTGCACCGCGTCGAGGGCGGCAGCGGCGCGGTTAAATACGCCCTGTGTGACCCGGCTTGCACGCCGGAGCACCACCAGGACCTGCACGCCCACTTCTTCTGCACCCGCTGCCGCGAAACCAGCTGCCTGCCCGCGGTGGCCGTACCCCCCATTTCCTTGCCAAGCGCCTACCAGGTGCAGGAAACCAGCCTGGTGATGAAAGGCCTGTGCGAGCGGTGCGCCGCCGCTGCCGAAACAATGCAATAGCATTGCATTGCCCAGCAGCCGAGGTTTGCCCTCGTACCCGGCAGTGCCTGACCTGACACTTTCCGCCCATGTTTGATTTGCTCACCGGTGCCCTTGTGCTAAGCTTGCTACACGCCGCCATACCCAACCACTGGGCGCCGGTGCTGGCCGTGGCGCGGGCCGAGCAGTGGACGCTGCGGCGGGCGGCGGGAGTAACACTAGCCGCGGGCCTGGCGCACGTGCTCAGCACCCTGTTGCTGGGCCTGGCGCTGGGCCTGCTGGGCTGGAAGCTTGCGGCCCGCTTCCAAGAGTTTACCGGCTGGGTAGCACCGCTGCTGCTCATCGGCATCGGGATGGCCTACGCCCTTTCCGGCCCGGGCCATACCCACCCCGACCCGGGGCCGGTTGCCGTTCGGCCCCGCAGCCGGGTCGTCCTCGGCCTGGCCGCTACCATGTTTCTGGCGCCGTGCGTGGAAATTCAAACCTTCTTCATGGCTGCCGGCGCCCGCGGCGCGCTGGCCTTGGCCCTGGTCATGGCGACGTATACGCTTGTATCGGTGTCGGCCATGAGCCTGCTGGTGGCCGCGGCCTACACCGGTATTCGCCGGCTGAATTTTAACCGGCTGGCCCGGCACGAGCGCCGCGTTACCGGCGCGGTGCTCGTGCTGGTGGGCTTGGCCGGCTTTTTCGTGCACTGGTAACTGGTGCTCTTTTCTTACGCTCTAACCTGCCCTTCCATGCCTGATCCTTCATCCCAGAACACCGACGAGGAGCTGAACACCGCCAAGCAGGTGCAGCTCGAAAACGTGGGCGCCCTGACCCGCGGGCAGCTCACCCCCGAGGCCGCCGCCAATCCCGAAGGCCACGACGTGCCCGGCCACGACCACCGCGGCCACAACCACCCCGCCGGCAAACAAGTCGTGGACCTGGCCGGCAACGCCGCCGACGCTCACGCCGGCCACGACCACGGCGACGGGGGCCACGACCACGGCCCGGCGGGGGCTAACCCGTACCTGTGGCCCGGCGTAAGCTTGGCGCTACTGCTGGGCGGCATTGCCCTGGATTACTACGACGCGGCTTGGTTTACCGGGTACGTGCGCCTGCTCTGGTACGGCGTGTCCTACCTGCTGGTGGGCTGGAAAGTCATCCGCTCAGCCATCCAGAGCATCCCCTCGGGCAACGTGTTCAACGAATTCCTGCTCATGAGCATCGCCACTGTCGGGGCCTTTGCCATCGGCGAGTACCCGGAAGGGGTGGCTGTGATGCTGTTCTACACCGTGGGCGAGCTGTTCCAGGACGCGGCCGTGAACCGCGCCAAGCGCAGCATCCGGGCCCTGCTGGAAATCCAAGCCACTGAAGTCACCGTTATTCGCAACGGGCAACCGCTGGTGCTGGATCCCAAGCAGGTGGTGATTGGCGACACCATCGAGGTCAAGCCCGGCGAGAAAGTGGCCCTGGACGGCACGCTAACCAAAGGCCCGGCGTCGTTTAACACGGCCGCCCTCACCGGGGAATCGGTGCCCCAGACCAAGCAGGCCGGCGAGGTGGTGCTGGCCGGCATGGTCAACCTAGAATCCTTGATTCAGGTGGCCGTCACGGCCGGCTACCAGGACACCAAGCTGGCCAAAATCCTAGCCATGGTGCAGGACGCGGTGGGCCGCAAAGCCAAGACCCAGCAGTTCATCACCAAGTTTGCCAAGGTCTACACGCCTATCGTGGTGGCCCTGGCCGTACTGTTAGTAGTGGTGCCCGCTTTCGTAGTCGACGACTACGTGTTTCGCACCTGGCTCTACCGGGCGTTGGTGTTCCTGGTCATTTCCTGCCCCTGCGCGCTGGTCATCAGCATCCCGCTGGGCTACTTCGGCGGCATCGGCGCGGCGTCCAAAAACGGCATCCTGTTCAAGGGCTCCAACTTCCTGGACCAGATGCGCGAGCTCGACACGGTGGTCATGGACAAGACCGGCACGCTCACCCAGGGCGTGTTTGCCGTGCAGCAGGTGCAAACGGCCGCCGGCCTTGATGCCCCGCAACTCTTGCGCCTCGTCGGCGCGCTCGAAACCAAGTCCACCCATCCCATTGCCAAAGCCGTCGTGCTCCACGCGGGCGCCGCCGCGGTCGGGGTACCCGCGGAAAACGTGGAGGAAATCAGTGGCCACGGCATGCGCGGCCGCGTAGACGGGCGCGACGTGCTGGCCGGCAACACCAAGCTGCTCACCAAGTTCAGCGTGGCCTACCCGCCTGAAGTAGACCAAGTGGTGGACAGCATCGTGGTGGCGGCGGTGGATGGCCAGTACGCCGGTTACCTGACCGTGGCCGACGCGCCGAAGGAAGACGCCGTTCGAACGGTGCAGGAGCTGCGGGCCGACGGCATCACCAAACTCGTGATGCTCTCCGGCGACAAGGACAGCATCACCCAGCGCGTGGCCAAGGAGTTGGGCATCGACGAGGCCCACGGGGGCCTGCTACCCGAAGACAAGGCCCGCTACGTGCAGCAGTACAAGGACGCGGGCCGCAAGCTGGCCTTTGTGGGCGACGGGGTGAACGACGCTCCAGTCGTAGCCCTGGCCGATGTGGGCATTGCCATGGGCGGTCTGGGCTCCGACGCCACCATCGAAACCGCCGACGTGGTGATCCAGACCGACCACCCCAGCAAAATTGCCACCGCCCGCCGCATTGCCCGCGCCACACACACGGTGGTGTGGCAAAACATCTGGTTGGCCTTTATCGTGAAGGGCATCGTGCTCGTGTTGGGCGCCGGGGGCCTGGCCACCATGTGGGAAGCGGTGTTTGCCGACGTGGGTGTGGCCCTGCTGGCTATTCTCAACGCGGTGCGCATCCAGCGCATGGACTACGCCACGCCGGGCGGCGACCCGCTGGCTGCGGTGCCCCCGGTAATCATCCCCCGCCCGGCAAACGAGTCGGTGGTAGAAAAAATGCCCGAGGAACTGCGTCAAGGACCCCACCCCCGCTAGGCGCGTGCGCATCTACCGCTCGACTGTGCTAAACTGCCCACCGGAGCAGGTCTGGCAGGCCGTTATCCAGCCCCGGTTGCTACTTTACGTGGCCTGGCCCGTGCTGCGCTTTCGGCCCGTAGCACCCCGGCAGCTGCCGCAAACGTGGCAGGACGGCAAATACCTGGTGCGCCTGTATCTGGGCGGCTGGTTGCCCCTGGGCACGCAGTGGATTGTGATTTCGCAGGATGCCGCCCGTTACCGGCTGCGCGACAACGGCCACGGCCCGCTGGCCCGCGTGTGGGACCACCGCATCACCCTGCGGCCACTGGGTGCCGGGCAAACCGTGTATACCGACGAGGTCAGCATTGATGCGGGCTTGTTGACGCCGCTGGTAGCGGGCTTTGCCGCCGGGTTCTACTGGTGGCGCCAGCGGCGGTGGGTACGGCTCGTGCGCCGCGAGCTTGCCTTTTGATGGGTTGCGCCGCATCCGAATGGAAGTAAGTAATATCCCTTCTTTACCCAACACCCCATGAGCAGTAGCCACGGCATGAGCGGCAGCGCCGCCGGACGCAACAAGCGGCAATTAACCATTGTGTTTTTCCTAACCCTAACCTACCTGGTGGCCGAAGTCGTGGGCGGGTTCTGGACCGGCAGTCTGGCCCTGCTGGCCGATGCCGGCCACATGCTCACCGACGTGGCCGGCGTGGGTCTGGCCCTGTTGGCCATCCGCTTCGCCGAAAAGCCCGCCACACCCGAGCGTACCTACGGTTATTACCGCTTCGAGATTCTGGCCGCGCTCACCAACGCGGTGGTGCTCATCCTGATTTCGCTCTACATCCTCTACGAAGCCTATTTCCGCTTTCTCGACCCGCCCCAGGTAGAAAGCACCAGCATGTTGTGGGTCGCCGGCGTAGGCTTGCTCATCAACCTGTATTGCATGTACCTGTTGCGCCAGGGCAAAAGCGAAAGCCTGAACATGAAGGGCGCCTACTTCGAAGTGCTCTCGGACATGCTCACCTCCATCGGCGTTATTGCGGCGGGCGTCATCATGCTCACCACCGGCTGGTACTACGCCGACCCGCTGCTTTCGGCCGGCATCGGCCTGTTCATTCTGCCCCGCACCTGGACGCTGCTCAAGGAAGCGGTGGGCGTGCTGCTGGAAGGGACTCCGGCCGAGGTAAACCTGGAAACCCTGCGCCAGGGCCTACTGGCCGAGCCGGGGGTGGCAGCCGTGCACGACCTGCACGCCTGGTCGCTTACCTCCGGCGTTAACGCCTTCAGCGCCCACGTGGTGCTCGCCGAGGGGGCCCAGCACGACGAGGTGCTGGCGCGAACCCACGCCTACGTGACCAGTAAGTTTGCCATCCAGCACGCCACCATTCAGGTGGAGCGCGGCGGCTTTGCCCAGCACGAAACCCACTTGTAAAACCTTTCTGGTTGCTTTCCCACCTTTAACTGGCTCCGGTTCATGCCCGCTACTGCTTACGACGTTCTCATCATCGGCTCCGGCCCCGGCGGCTACATTGCGGCCGTGCGCTGCGGACAGCTGGGCCTCAAAACCGCCCTCATCGAAAAGTACCCCACCCTGGGCGGCACCTGCCTCAACGTGGGCTGTATTCCCAGCAAGGCGGTTCTCGAATCCACCGAACTCTACCACAAAGCCACGGAGCAGTTTGCGGCGCACGGCATCGACGCCGATAACCTGCGGGCCGATTTGCCCCGCTTGATGGCGCGCAAGGACCAAGTGGTGAAAAAGGTATGCGACGGGGTGGTGTACCTGATGAAGAAAAACAAAGTAGACGTGATTCACGGCACGGCCTCGTTTGTGGATGCCACCACCGTGCAGGTTGCGCCCGCAGCAGGGGGCAGTGAGGAGGGGCAGCAGCTCACGGCCAAGAACATCATCATTGCTACCGGCTCCAAGCCCAGCAGCCTGCCCTTTATCACCCTGGATAAGGAGCGCGTCATCACCAGCACCGAGGCACTGGCCCTGCGCGAACTGCCCCAACACCTGATTATCGTGGGCGGCGGCGTCATCGGCCTGGAGCTGGGCTCGGTGTACGCCCGCCTCGGCAGCAAGGTGTCGGTGGTGGAATACACCGACGCCATCATTCCCACCATGGACCGCACCCTGGGCAAGGAGCTGCTGCGTTCCCTGAAAAAGCAGGGCCTGGAGTTCTACCTGTCGCATAAGGTCACGGCCGTGACGCGCGAGGGAGCAACCGTGAAGCTGACGGCCTCCCCGGCCGCCGGCGGGGCCGACCTGCAACTGGCGGGCGACTACTGCCTGGTCTCGGTGGGCCGTCGCCCCTTTACCGACGGGCTGAACTTAGCTGCGGCGGGGGTGGAACTGGACGAGAAAGGGCGGGTAAAAGTCGACGAGGACCTCCAAACGACGGTGCCCGGCATCTGGGCCATCGGCGATGTGGTGCGCGGCGCCATGCTGGCGCACAAGGCCTCCGACGAAGGCGTGTTCGTCGCCGAGCGCATTGCCGGTCAGAAGCCCCACCTCAATTACCTGCTCATCCCCGGCGTGGTCTATACCTGGCCCGAAGTGGCCGGCGTGGGCTACACCGAAGAGCAACTCCAGGAACTGGGCCGAGCGTACAAAGCGGGCTCCTTCCCGTATTCGGCTTCGGGCCGGGCCGTGGCCGGGAGCGACACCGAGGGATTGGTAAAGGTGCTCACCGACGCGCAAACCGACGAAATCCTGGGCGTACACATGATTGGGCCCCGTATTGCCGACATCATCGCCGAAGCCGTGGGGGTCATGCACTTCCGCGCCGCGGCCGAGGACGTGGGTATGATGTCGCACGCCCATCCTACCTACGCCGAAGCTTTCAAGGAAGCTTGCTTGAACGCGGCCGGCATCGGGGCCCTAAACATGTAACGCCGCACGTCGACAAAATTAGCTCTGCATGCTAATTCAATCGTTATGCAAGTAAGAGTCCTCAAGGGGCAGCGGGTGGAAGCTTGATTAATAGGCAAATATGCTTTTCATGCGGGAAGACCGAAGTTCACGCGGTGGTCCTGCAGGTCTCGACGCGCCGTTGTTTGTCCTGCTATGCCGTTGCTCGCGGTTACGTCAGCCGCAAGGTCTGCGGCCTGCGCGAGAGCGACAAAACACCCAGGCAAGGGTCGGCGGAGTAAACGGTGCTGAAAGTCTAACATCCGGCGCGGTTATTCCAAGGAGGTACGGCTGTCTCCACACCTACTTTGGTGTGCTTTTTGAATTAGCAGCCCGACGCATGAGGCGTATTTACTTGTCGGATCACATGGCTCTTTCCCGTATTTCACGACGGCGCTGGCCGCTGCCGCTGCCCTTCTTCACCCTCATAACCCTTCTGCTGGTGGGCTGCCGGCAACCGGTTACCACGCAAGCGCCCGTTTCTGCCTCGGCATCTCGTCCGGTCGTACTTCCGGACTCGGCCGGGCACGTGCCGCGCTTGGATGCACAGCTGCGCCAGCATTACCGGGCGCTGGGGGACGCGGCCCAGGGCTTGCGTTTTGCGGTGTTCGAGCAAGCCATGACCGGGTACCTAAACCTACGCCAGCAAGGCTTGGTGCCTAGGCAGCGGCTGGCCATTGTGGACTTTGACTTGCCTTCCACCGAAAAGCGGCTGTGGGTGCTTGATGTTTCCGCCAACCAAGTGCTCTATCGTACGCTGGTGGCCCACGGCAATCAATCCGGGCAATTGCAAGCCTCTCATTTCTCCAACACCGTGAACAGTCACATGAGCAGCTTGGGCTTCTACGTGGCCGGCGAGACGTACGTAGGCAAGCACGGCCGCTCCCTGCGACTTAGCGGCTTGGACGAGGGGTTTAATTCCAACGCGGCGGCCCGCGCCATCGTGGTACACGGAGCGGACTACGTCAGCGAAAACTTCATTAAGCAAACCGGGCGCCTGGGGCGCAGCCAAGGGTGCCCGGCTTTGCCCCTGGACCTGTATGAGCCCATCATCGACAGCCTAAAGGGTGGCGCGGGACTTTTTATGCACAAGTCCGAGGCCGGTTACAGCTCCCCGTATTTAGACGAGCAAAAAGCCAGCGCCGCTTACTTCCCGGCTGCCTGAGAGACAGCGCTTTCCAGCAGAACGCCCCCGTCCAATTATAGGGCTCGAACCCGAGTCATTTAGAAGCGTTCTAAAAAAAATTTCGGTCTATTTAGAATGATTACAGATAAGCTAATACCTTTGCCTTATCATTCGCTCCACACCCAATCCCATGACCTTAAAATACGCTTCGGTCGCGCTGCTTGCACTTGCTTTTGGTTTCGCATCCTGCGATAAGAACGACAACGAAGCCGCGCCGACCCTGCGCGCCAAGATGGACGCCAGCACCCTAACGGCTACCTCGCGCTACACCGAGTCCTTCAAGGATGCCAGCGGTCAGAGCACGGTAGACCTGGGTACGTCGAACCAGCGGCTGGACATGTTCACGGAGTTCAACACTTACATGTCGTTGGTAGCGGTGGCGCCGCCGGCCGCCCCACAGACCCTGGACGTAGCCAAGCTCCGCGGTATGTACGCCAACACGGGCGGCTACTTTACCGGCGTTGGCCTGAACGGCTCGGGCTTGTCGCTGCGCGCCACCACGGCCGCTTCCCTCACTGGCACGCCGGCCGAGGCCGTGCGCACCTACATCGATGGGCAAATCACCAAGCTGGCCACCGCCAGCCAGTCGGTTAACCAAGTGGCTGCCCCCGGCACCGCCGGGCGCATCGGCCGTTATCTGGTGGACGAGAAAGGCATTGAAGTGAATCAAGTTATTGCCAAGTCGCTCCTTGGCGCCCTGCTGCTTGACCAGATTGGCAACGTGTTGCTCACCGACAACGCACTGAAAGCCAACAACAACAAAGTGGTGGACGGCAAAGCATATTCGGAGTTGGAGCACAATTGGGATTTGGCGTACGGCTACCTCACGAGCAACCCCATTATGACCACGGACATCAACCTGACGCCCCGCGAGCGGTTCCTGGCCGGTTACCTCAACGAGAAGAACGGCCCGGCTTCGCCCGGCGTGTACCTGGCCTTTCTGAAGGGCCGCGCGGCCATCGTCAACAACGATGCCGCCGGCGTGCAGGCCCAGGCCGCCATCATCCGCACCGAGCTGGAAAAGACCATTGCCCTCTCGGCCGTGTCGTACCTGAGCAACTGGAAAGCGGCTTCGGACCCGGCCGTCAAAGCCCACGCGTTGGGTGAAGGCCTTGGCTTTATCTACTCGCTGCGCTTCTGCACCAAGTACGGCGCCGACGCGGCTTTCTCCGACGGGGTCCTGAATCCCTTGACCGCCGGCACCAACGGCGCTTGGAACCTGACCAACGCCCAAGCCGACGTGGCCATCAACGCCATCAAAGCCAAGTTCAATTTGCAGTAACCCGGAACTGCCCACCCGGCGAAACCGTTAGGCCAACCCGTTTGTCAGCGCCGCTGCCAGGCGGGTTGGCCTTCGCTACGAAATCAGCTTTTCATGAAAAAGTCCCTTCTGTTTGCCCTGACGCTGCTGTTGCTCACCGTTGGCATGTTCAGCTGCCAGAAAGACCCCGCCGGCGATTCACCCGAGCCCAGCACGGGGCCCGACCGCAAAGCCTTGCTCACGCATTGGGCCGACAGCCTGGTAAAGCCCGCTTACCAGCGCTTCAACGACAAGCTGGTAGTTCTCAAGGCCAAGACCACGGCGTTTACGGCCGCCCCCGCTCCGGCGACGCTTGAAGAGCTGCGCCAGGCTTGGCAGGCCGCGTACGTGGAATGGCAAAAGGTAGAACTCTACGAGTTCGGCCCCGCCGAGCAGGTGAGCTTGCGCAACCACTTCAACATCTACCCGGCCGATGTGACGGGCATCAACCGCAACATCACCAGCGGCTCGTATGACTTCGAGCTGTCGACCGCCATTCCCCAGCAGGGTTTCCCGACCTTGGATTACCTGCTCAACGGCGTGGCCACGGGCGACGCGGCCATTGCGCAGCGATACGCTTCCTCGGCTAATCACCGCCGTTACCTGACCGACGTGGTGGCTAAGATGGAGCAGACCTTCGGCACGGTGTACGCGCAGTGGAACGGCTCCTACCGCGACACCTTCATCAACAACGCTGGCACCGACGCCAGTTCGTCCTTGTCGCGGGTCATCAACGCTTATTCCTTGTACTACGAGCGCTACCTGCGGGCCGGCAAAATCGGTATTCCGGCCGGGGCCATGACCGGCGCGCCGCTGCCCGACAAAATCGAAGCCTACTACCAGCGCGGCGCGCTGCCCCTGCAGCTGGCCACCACCGCTCACGCCGCGGTGCAGCAATTTTTCACCGGCCGTACGGGCCAGCCCTCGCTAAAAAGCTACCTGGATGCGCTGGGGGCCAAGGACAGCCGCACGGGCCAGAGCCTGACCAGCATCATCAGCGCCCAGTTCGGGGTATCGGCCCAGCAGCTGGCCTCGCTCGGCCCCGACTTGCACGCCACCATCACGGCGCGCAATGCCGACGCGGTGGCATCTTACAATGAGATGCAGAAGGCGGTGCGCCTGATTAAGGTCGACATGACGTCGGCCATGGGCATCACCGTGACCTACGTGGACAACGACGGCGACTAATGCAGAGCAGCCGGCTGCAGCGCTACCTCCACGCCTACACCCCAGCTGCCCCGCTGGCTACGTTCCGGATGGCCTTTGGCCTACTGGTTCTGGCCAGCGTGGTGCGTTTCTGGGCCAAGGGTTGGATAGACGAGCTCTACCTGCAGCCCAAGTTCTTCTTCCCGTATTATGGGTTCGAGTGGGTGCGGCCCCTGGGCGTCTACACCTACGGGCTGTTTGCTTTCTGCGGGCTGTGCGCCTTGCTGGTAACCCTGGGCTACCGGTACCGCGCAGCTTCCCTGGGCTTGTTTCTGAGCTTCACCTACATCGAGCTCATGGACAAAAGCACTTACCTGAACCACTACTATTTCGTGAGTCTGGCGGCGCTACTGCTAGCCCTGCTGCCCGCCGGGCGCTACTTTGCCCTCGACACGCACCGGCACCCCGCTCGCTGGCGCAGCGAGGTGCCGCGCTGGACGGTAGACGCGCTGCGCCTGCTCATGGGCATCGTCTACGTGTACGCGGGTCTGGCCAAGCTCAACTCCGACTGGCTGGTGGAAGCCATGCCGCTGCGCATCTGGCTGCCGGCCAAAAACGACTTGCCGCTGATTGGTCCGTTGCTGGGGCAGGTATGGGTGGCGTATGCCTTCAGCTGGTTTGGGGCCGTGTATGATTTGACGGTGCCCTTCTTTTTGCTTTACCGCCGCACCCGGCCCTGGGCCTACGTTACCGTGGTGGTGTTTCACGTGCTGACGGCGGTGCTCTTTCCCATCGGCATGTTTCCCTACGTGATGATGGTCGCGGCACTGGTGTTCTTTCCGGGCGCGTGGCACGAGCGGGTGCTGCAGCGGTTGCGCGGGCTGCTGCGCTCGTCCCCCACGGCCCCCTTTTCCCCCACGCCGTTGCGCTACGGCCCGGCCCGCCGGCAGCTGCTGCTGCTGACCCTGGGTGTGTTCTTTGCCGTGCAGCTGGTCTTGCCTTTCCGCTACCTACTCTACCCCCACGAGCTGTTCTGGACCGAGGAAGGCTACCGCTTTTCTTGGCGGGTGATGCTGATGGAGAAAATGGGCTACGTGCAGTTCAAGGTCGTGGACGGGGCGACGGGCCGCATCCGGCAGGTGGACAACCGCGCGCACCTGAGCGTGCTGCAGGAAAAGATGATGAGCACCCAGCCCGACATGCTGGTGCAGTTCGCCCATTACCTGCGCGACTACTACGCCGGGCAGGGGGTGCAGCGCCCCCAAGTATACGCCGACGCTTACGTGAGCTTGAATGGGCGGCTGGGCAAAAGCTTTATCGACCCCACCGTGGACCTGGCCCGCGTCAAAGACGACTTGCAGCCCAAGCCCTGGATTTTACCTTTTGACGATGAAATCACCGGTTTATAGCGCCGTCCTGGCCGTAAGTGTGCTGTCCGGCTTTTCCGCCATCGCCCAGCAAGTGAGCCTGCAGGGCCGCGTTCGCGAAGCCAGCACCAACGCGCCCGTGGTGGGCTGCGAGGTGTACGTACGCGGCTCCCGCCTGATTGCCCGCACCGACTCGGCCGGCCTTTTTACCTTGACCAAGGTCGCGCCCGGCCGGCAGCAGCTGCAGCTTTCCTCCATCGGCCACGAACCCTTCAAAGCTATAGTTGAAGTGACAGCGGAAAGCAGCGTACAGGAGTTCACGCTGACCCGCCGGGAGCGGCAGCTGCAGGAAGTGGTGGTGGCGGCCCCCCAGTCGCGCTTTGGCCCCCAGCGCCTGCGCGAGGTGGAAGGCACGGCCATTTTTGCGGCCAAGAAAACCGAGGTCATCGTGCCCGACAACCTAGTGGCCAACCTGGCTACTAACAACGCCCGGCAGGTGTACTCGCGGGTGGCCGGGCTCAACATCTGGGAAAGCGACCAGGGCGGCCTGCAGCTGAGCATCGGCGGCCGCGGCCTGGACCCCAACCGCACCAGCAACTTTAACGTGCGGCAAAACAATTACGACATCTCGGCCGACGCGCTGGGCTACCCCGAGAGCTACTACACCCCGCCCATTGAAGCCGTCAAGCGCATCCAACTCGTGCGCGGGGCGGCTTCGCTGCAATACGGCACCCAGTTCGGCGGCCTGCTCAACTTCGAGTTGCGCACGCCCGAACCCGACAAGACCGTGGCGGTGGTGTCGCGGCAGACGGCGGGCTCCTTTGGCTTTTTCAACTCATTTAACAGCGTGAGCGGCACCGTGAAGAAGCTCAGCTACTACGCCTTTGCCCAGTACAAGCGCGGGGACGGCTGGCGGCCCAACTCGGGGTTTGCCAGCAAAACGGCCTACGCCGACCTGCGCTACCAGTTCACCGAGAACTTCAAGATCGGTGCCCAGTTCACGCACATGGACTATTTGGCCCAGCAGCCGGGGGGGCTGAGCGACCGGCAGTTTGCCGACAACCCGCGGCAGAGCAACCGGGCGCGCAACTGGTTTGCCGTCGATTGGAACCTGTTTAATCTTTCGGCGGACTGGAAGCTGAGCCCGCGCTCCAACCTGAATTTGACCACGTTCGGGCTGCTGGCTTCGCGCGACGCCCTGGGCTTTCGCACCAACTTTGTGGAGCGCCCCGATGCCGACACCCAGCAGCGCGAGCTCATCACTGGCGACTTCCGCAACGCGGGTGCGGAAGCTCGCTTTCTGACCCGCTACGGCTTAAGCAACACCCGCAGCGGCGTATTGCTGGTGGGCACCCGCCTCTACCGCGGCGACAACCACAGCCTCCAGGGTGCCGGCCCGGCCGGCCGCCGGGCGGAGTTTCGCTTCGAGGAGCCGGGGGCAGGGTTGAACGCCCCATCGGCCTCGTCGGACTACCGCTTTCCCAACTACAACGCGGCCGCCTTCGCCGAGAACATCTTCTATTTCGGGGAGCGTTTTTCGCTTACCCCCGGTCTGCGCCTGGAGTACATCCGTACCCGTGCGGACGGCTCCTACCAGACCGTGTCGCGGGACTTAGCCGGCAACATCACCGCCGTGCAAACCACGGCCGAGCAGCGCACGAGCACGCGCTCCTTTGTCATCGGGGGGTTGGGAGCTTCCTACAAGCCGGTGGAGCAGCGCGAGTTCTACGCCAACGCCACGCAGAACTACCGCTCCATCACTTTCGGCGACATGCAGATCGTCAACAACTCGCTCGTCATCAACCCCAACCTGCAAGACGAACGCGGTTACTCGGCGGACCTGGGGCTGCGCGGCGAGCAGGGCCAGTGGCTGACCTACGACGTGAGCTTGTTTGCCCTGGCCTACAACAACCGCATCGGCGAAATCGGCACCTACGACCGGTTTGACCGCCCGTTTCGCTACCGCGACAACATCGGCCGGGCCCTGATTCTGGGCGTAGAGTCGTATGCCGAGGCCGACGTGCTGCAGGTGCTGCGCCCGAGCGCCGAACCGGGCCGCTGGCGCTGGTCCGCCTTCGGCAACGTGTCGCTGATACGCAGCCGCTACACGCAGAGCAAGAATCAAGAAGTGGTGGGCAAGCAAGTGGAGTTTGTGCCCAACGTCAATCTGAAAGCCGGAATGCAAAGCGGCTTTGGGCCCTTGAAAGCATCCGTACAGTTCACTTACTTATCCGACCAGTTTTCGGAGGCCACCAACGCCCCCAACAGCCCGAACGACGCCCGCCCGGACCCCAGCCTGGCAGTCATTGGACGAATACCAGCCTACCAGATACTCGATGCGTCCGTGTCGTGGGAGCGGCGCTGGCTCAAGCTGGAAGGCAGCGTGAACAACCTGGCCAACACCCGCTACTTCACCCGCCGCGCCACGGGCTACCCCGGGCCCGGCATCCTGCCCTCGGACGGGCGTAGCTTCTTTGTGACCGCCGCCGTAAAGTGGTAGCTGGGTACCTTTGCCGGTGCTTGCCCCTGCCCGCATGTCTTCTCCGCTCGCCCCCCTTGAGTCCATGCTGCGCTCCTGGCCCCTGCTGCGCAGCCACTTCCGCGGCCGCGACTACTTGCCGGAACCGGAACTGCGGGCGTTTGTAGCCGCGGCCGTGCCCGGCGTGCCGACCGCCGCGTGGCCCGTGGTGCTGCAGGGACTTGTGCGCAGCCAGCTGCTGCACGAAACAGTGCCGGGCGTGCTGGCCTTTGAGGCAGACCCGTACGTGTCGGCGGGCAAGCCCGTGCTGGCACCCGCTTGGATAGCCCTGTGGCAGCACTTGCAGGCGCGCCTAGCGCTGCCGCTGGGTTGCCTGTGGTCCACCCGGTGGCTACGCCCGTATTTTCCGGATGCGGCGCCGTTGCTGGTCGTGGACGTGAACTGAGCCGAGTTAGATGCGGCTACCCATCTGCTGGCTGCCCTTACGGAACCGGACCTTGGGGTACATCCCGCCGAAAAACCAACCAATAGCGAGCAGGATACCGTGGTGCTGCGGCCGGCCCTGCGCGCTTCGCCCGTTCGGCTCGTGCAGGGTTTACCCACGGCCCGCCTGGAAAAGATGCTGGTAGATGCCACGCAACTGCCGCAACTGGCCACCACGGTGACGGACATGGCTTTGCGCGGGATGCTGCGCTGCGCGGGCAGAACTCAAGCCAACCGCCACGTGCTGCTGCAGTACGCGGCCCGGCGAGACGCCTCGGCGCGCTGGGAAGCGCTCTTGGCGGCGGTAGGATGATTCTTTCGGCGTGACGTGTTTACTTCTAGGCTGCTTGGCATTGCCCCTGCGCAAGATCCAGCGCCAGCGCTATGCTACGTCGTGCAGCTAGGTCCGAAAACTTGGTTGGGCCTGGCTGGCGTTTGGCCGGTTAACGCGGCCGCCACACCATGGTCAGGCCGGTGGCGCCCGGATAAAGCAGGGGCATCACGCTGTATTTGCCGGGCAGCGGCTTGCGGCCCCAGCGGTTGCGGTGCGAAAGGTAGCCCAAGTGCGCCGAGAGGATGCCCAAGCCCGCGCCGGCAAACACGTCGGATTGCCAGTGGCGGTTGTTGAGCATGCGCATAACGCCGACCCCGGTAGCAATGGTATAGGCCCCGATGCCGTACCACTGGCTTTGGTCGCGGAACTCGGTGTGCACGATGCTGGCGGCTAGAAACGCCTGGGCGGCATGCCCCGAAGGAAACGCGTTGCGCGTCGAGCCGTCGGGCCGCAGCACCTTGGTCGTGTTCTTGACCACGTAGGTGGTCACGCCGAATATTGCCTCCGACTTCAGAATCACCAGCAGGGTGTTGAGCCGGTCGTTGCGGCCCTCCACGCCGGCCAGCTCCACCAAGGCCAGTTCGGCGTACGGGGCGAAGATGAGGTAATCGTCAATTTTGGTGCGGAAGTTCGGGAACTGCCGCTGAATGTCGCGGTGCGCGTCGTAGCTGCTGTAGAATCCGTTACCGTTAATGGTGCTGGCCCCGTAGCCGATGAGCAGCGCCGGCACGATGGTGGCTTTCACCAGTTTGCCCTGGTACCAAGGCTTTTTCTGGGCAAGAGAAAGCCCGGCGGGATTCTCGTACTTCTTAAGCGTGGAGTCGGGCGAGGTTGCGGGCGACGCCAGCGGAATCTGCGCGAGGACGGCCCCAGAGCTGAGCCAAAGCGTCAGCAGTAGAGAGGAAAAAATACGCATAACGGCCGGTTGGTACCGGATAGGTGCGCCCCGATGGGGCGCTACAGAGGATGAAACGTTCCGCCAAAGGTACGCGGTGCAACAGAGTACAGCGAAGAGCGCATCCGGTGAATCGTATCTGGAAAAGTGTGTTTCTTTATTCCGCATCCCAGCACCGTTACTGTTATGCAGACGCTGTTTCTCCCCGTACGCTTGCGGCCCTATTACCAGCAAGAACTAAGCGCGGCTCGCGCCGCTTACGACCGCCGCGATGCTGCTGGGGCATTCCGCCACCTCGAACGCGCCCACGTCCTTGGACAGCGCTGGGCCCTGCCGCATACGCACACCCATCTGCTCATGCTGCGCCACGGTTGGCGCACCGGCGACCGGCGCGAAATCCTGGGGCAGCTGCCGCGCATTGTGTTCGGGTTCTTCATGTCCTTATTTGGCCGCGTGCCCACCGGCAACACCGGCGGCGCCAACGTCTCGCCCGAGCAGCCCATGCCCATCCCGGCCGATTTGCAAGCACTCTTAGCGGAAGCTTCGTCGCGGTAGCGATGATTCCGCACCATGCTATTTCCGAAAGCCAGGGGTGACGCCGGTGAACGGCACCGGGGCCGCCGGCTGCGCAAACAGCGGCGCACTGCAAATCAGCGTAAGCAGCGACAACAGGCAGATTTTCAGAGCATCGAGGGGACGGTCAACGATAAAAGGAATCTATGTCGCAAACTTACGTCATTTAATGTCGTATATTTGCAACATACTTCAAAGCCTTGCCATGACCTACGCCAAAACCGCCGCTTTCACCCACGAGCAACAGCAGCTGGCCCGGGTGGCCAAAGCCCTGGCGCACCCGGCCCGGGTGGCCATTATCCAGTTTCTGGCCTCCAAGCAAACCTGCATCTCCGGCGACATTGCCGCGGAGCTACCTCTCTCGCGCACCACCGTTTCGCAGCACCTGCAGGAGCTAAAGGCCCTGGACCTGATTCGCGGCGAGATTGACGGGCTCACGGTGTGCTACTGCCTTAACACCGAGTTGTTGCAGCGGGTGCACCAGCAGTTCACCGCCTTTTTCATCGAAGCCACCACCAGCCCGGCCTGCGGACCGGCCGATGCGTGCGGTTGCTAATCCTTCATCTAACCCCAACCTTTCTGACTATGAAAATCTCCGAAATGAAGCAGACCCTCGCAGGTCTCGAAGCCGTCAATTTCCGCCTGCCTTCGGGCGACTACCTGCCGTCGCACTTCCACGTGACGGAAGTGGGCCTGGTGAGCAAGCACTTCATTGACTGCGGCGGCGTGGAGCGCCGCGAGACCGTGGCCAACTTCCAACTGTGGGAAGCCGGCGACTACGACCACCGCCTGGCGCCGCAGAAGTTCCTGCACATCCTCAACCTGTCGGAGAAGATTCTCGGCGGCGAGGACCTGGATATTGAAGTGGAGTACCAGCAGGCGACCATCGGCAAGTTCGGCCTGGCCTTCGACGGCAGCGACTTCGTGCTGACGCAGAAGCAGACGGCTTGCCTGGCCCAGGATGCCTGCGGCATTCCCGATGCCCAGCAGTTCGCCCTGCCGCAGCTGCAAGCGGCTTCGTGCTGCACGCCCGGCGGCGGGTGCTGCTAAAGCCTGTTCAGCGGCGCTGCCCTCCCGGGTGGCGCCGTTTTGCTACCCACCTTTTTATCTCTTCTTTCTCTTCCGATGACCATTGCCTTTTTCTCCGACGTCCACGGCAACCTGCCGGCCCTGCAAGCGGTGCTGGCCGATATGGAGCAACGCCGCCCCGACATGATTTTCTGCCTGGGTGATTTGGTGGGCTATGCGCCCTGGCCCAACGAGGTGGTCAACGAAGTGCGCCGGCGGGGCATTCCGACGCTGGCCGGAAACTACGACCAGGGTATTGGCCTGGCCAGCGAAAACTGCGGCTGCGCGTACAAGACCGACACCGAGAAAGACCTCGGCGCCCAAAGTATTGCCTTCACCAACCAGGTGGTTGGGCCTGACGAGCGGCGCTACCTGCGCTACCTGCCCAAGCACATGCGCCTGGATTTCCAGGAAGAGCCCTGCACGCTGAGCCTGCTGATGGTGCATGGCTCGCCGCGCAAAATCAACGAGTACCTGTTCGAGGACCGGCCCGAGGCCAGCTTCCTGCGCATTTTGGAAGAGGCTAACACCGACATCCTGCTCTTCGGCCACACCCACAAGCCCTACCACCGCACCTTTGCCTACGAGCACGCGGGCGAAACCCGCTACCGGCACGCGCTCAACATCGGCTCTGTGGGCAAGCCTAAGGACGGCGACCCAAGAGCGGCCTACCAGCTGCTGCACCTGGACGAAAACACCACGCTCAGCGACCCCCACAGCGTGCGTTCGGAGCTGGTGCGGGTGGCATACGACGTGGAAAAAGCGGCACAGGCCGTGGAGGCCTCGCCCTTGCCTAACGAATACGCGGACATGCTTCGCAAGGCCTATTAACCCCGACT
This sequence comes from Hymenobacter edaphi, assembly GCF_003258365.1. Classification (GTDB taxonomy): domain Bacteria; phylum Bacteroidota; class Bacteroidia; order Cytophagales; family Hymenobacteraceae; genus Solirubrum; species Solirubrum edaphi. The sequence continues at coordinate 40,953 of NZ_QHKM01000013.1, forward strand.
TCCGATGACCATTCAACCCTTAGCGGAAGCGCATTGGCCGGCGGTTAAGGCCATTTACGAAGCGGGCATTGCCACGGGCAATGCCACGTTTGAAACGCAGGCGCCCGCCTGGGAGGCCTGGGACCGGGCCCACCTGGGCCACAGCCGGCTGGTGGCGGTGGACGAGGCCGGCACGGTGCGGGGCTGGGCGGCGCTCTCGCCGGTATCGAGCCGCTGCGTGTACGGCGGGGTTGCTGAAATCAGTGTGTACATCGCGGCCGAAGTCCGGGGCCAGGGGCTGGGCCGGCAGCTGCTGCAGGCACTGATTGCGGATTCGGAAGCGCACGGCATCTGGACGCTGCAGGCCGGCACGTTTGAAGAAAACACAGCCAGCATAGCCCTGCACACGCAGGCCGGGTTCCGGGTCATTGGGCACCGCGAACGAATTGGCCAGCACCACGGCGTATGGCGCAACACGGTGCAGATGGAACGGCGCAGCCCAACCGTCGGCGTCGCTTAATTATTCCTTGTGATGACTACTCTTAACCAACCCCTACCAGCGGCGCCGGCCCCCGCCGCGCTGGCGGAAAAGAAACTCTCCGGCCTGGACCGGGGCCTCACGCTGTGGATATTCCTGGCCATGGCGCTGGGCGTGGCCCTGGGCTACCTGGTGCCCGGCATGAACGACGCCATAAACTACTTCTCGGTGGGCAAGGTGAACGTACCGCTGGCCATCGGCCTGATTCTGATGATGTACCCGCCCCTGGCCAAGGTGAAGTACGAGCAGCTGCCCACGGTGTTTAAGAACACGCGCATCATCGGGCTCTCCTTGTTTCTGAACTGGATACTCGGGCCCCTACTCATGTTCTTTTTGGCCATCTGGCTGCTGCCCGACAAGCCCGAGTACATGATGGGCCTGATTCTGATTGGCATTGCCCGCTGCATTGCCATGGTGCTGGTGTGGAACGACCTGGCCGATGGTTCGCGGGAATACGCGGCGGGGCTGGTGGCGCTCAACTCCATCTTTCAGGTGCTGTTTTACTCGGTGCTGGCTTGGCTGTTCATCACGGTGCTGCCGCCCTACTTCGGGCTGAAAGGGTACGCGGTCAACATTGGCATCGGGGACATTGCGCAGAGCGTGCTCATTTACCTGGGCATTCCGTTTGCTGCGGGCTTTCTCTCGCGCACCCTCCTGCGCCGGCTGAAAGGCAACGAGTGGTACGAGCAGGTGTACATTCCGGCCATCAGCCCCATTACCCTGATTGCGCTGCTGCTGACCATCGTGGTGATGTTCAGCCTCAAGGGCGAAACCATCGTGCGCATTCCGCTGGACGTGCTGCGCATCGCGCTGCCGCTGGCTTTGTACTTCGGCATCATGTTCGTGCTCAGCTTCGCGGCCGGCAAGTGGCTGGGGGCGGACTACGCCGAGAATGCCAGCATTGCCTTCACGGCCACGGGCAACAATTTCGAGCTGGCCATTGCCGTGGCCATCGGCGTGTTTGGGCTGAATTCGGGGCAGGCCTTTGCGGGCGTCATCGGGCCGCTGATTGAGGTGCCGGCGCTGATTGCGCTGGTGAACGTGGCCTTCTGGTTCCGGCGCCGCTGGTACGGGGGCAACACAAATGCCCTATCTGCCGAATGACAATGTTTGCTCTCCGCCCCGGGCCCGTATTTTTCCGCTATGAAACAGCTGCTGCGCCTCCAACTACAGGTCCTCGATGCCCCGTCCGGTGTTACGATGATGCTGCAACGCGGCACCCAGGAGCTGGTTCCGCCGGTCGCCGCCGCTGCGGGCCAGTTGCTTTTTGAGCTGCAAGCAACGGTATCCTATCCCAAGGACGAAGCGGCGCCCCGCTTAGGTGGGCCCGCCGTCCACGGCCCGGTGCAGAGGCGCTTCCTCTACGTAAACGCCGGTACGTATGCCGGTCAGGCTGATTCCGGCTGGGCCCGGCGGGCCAAGGTGCCCCTGCCGGCACTGACCCGGGAACTGGTGGAACAGGCCTTGGCTCGGCCGGACTTGACGCTGCAGGCCCGCATCCTGGGCCGGGCCGGGGATGGTGGGCCGGCGTGCGCCAGCGTGAAGCTGCTGGATGCGGGGTGGACGCTGGCGCCGGCCTGGCCGGTACCCGCAGCTCAGATTAATCCCGACTTGGCAGTCAAATGATACAACAAAAAAGCGCCGGGCTACGAGAGTCCGGCGCTTTTTCACATTCCGAGCGGCGGCTGGCCAGCCACTTAGTACTAAGCTTACTTTTTGACGACTTCCGTGGTCGCCGGGGTTACCGTGGCGGCCGTGGTCGGCTTCTTGGCGCAGCAGCTGGCACCAGGCTTCTCGTCCTTGGCGCATTGCATAGCGGCTTCCTTGGTCGCCTTTTTGTTCTTTTTGCCGGGTTTGCCGTCGTTGGCAGTAGCACTGCCGATGGTGGCCAGCAGGGTCAGGGCAAGCAGGAGGTTTTTCATGAGGTGGGGAGCTAAAAAGTGAAAAGCAACAAGAGAATAACTAGCAGCAGCCGCAGGCACCTTTGCCCTGCTCCTGGATGGGCGGGCAGGGTACGGTGCCGTACGAGCAGTACACGCAGCAGTCGCCGGCCAGCGGCTTGAGCACCGTGTGGCAGCTGGTGCACTCGTAAAACCACTGGCAGGCATCGGTCGGCATCTGCTCGGCCTGCGCGTGCTGGCAGACCGGGCAGGTAAGCACCGAGGTCAGCGTTACTGGCGGGGTGGGGGTAGCTGGTGTGAGGGAAATCATAGCAGGGCAATTAACGGGTAGCAGAAGGGTTCAGCACCGAGTAGCCGGTGCCGTTGATGGCGGCTTCTACCTGGGCCACGGGCGTGACAGCGGCATTGAAGCGGACCTGGGCCGTGCCCTGCTCGTAGGATACCTGCACGCTTTGCACGCCTGGCAGCTGCTGCACGTCGTGCTCGACGTGGCGGGCGCAGGCCTCGCAGGTCATGCCGCCGATGCGGTAGGAGCTGGTTTGCAGCACCGGGGCTGCGTTGTTAGCCACCACGGGCTTAGGAGCTGCTGCCGGGTAGAACCGCGCTCCGTAGTAGGGAAAGGCCAGCAGCAGCGCGGCCAGCACGGTGACCGTGGCCAGAAAGCCCCGCGACTGCATCAGCGAAGGCTTGGCTGGCACGGGGCAGCCGCAGTCGTCGGCTGCCGCGGGCGCGGGTCGCAGGTGCTGGTACCAGGCGAACCCCAGCACGCCCACGGTCAGGGCTACCAGATAGGGACGCAGCGGCTCCAGCCAGGCAAACGTGCTGGCCACGCCCCCCAGCCCGCCGACAATGGCCAGCAAGGGGGTGATGCAGCACAGGGAAGCGGCCAGGGCGGCCAGCAGGCCCGTGCCGGCCAGGGACTTGGTTGGGGTAGCGGGCGTGGTATTCATCGGGCGGGCGTGAGGGAAGGAGAGGTGGATGCCGGGGTCAGCAGCGGCTGCAGCACGGACAAATGCGCCGCCGACAGCGAGTAAAATACCGTTTGTCCGACTTTGCGGGCCTGTATTACCCCGCCGTCCTTGAGCTTGCGCAGGTGCTGGGAGATGGCCGACACGTTCATCTGCAGCACATCGGCCAGGTCGCACACGCACAGCTGCTGCTTGTCCAGTAGCAGAAACAGCATTTTCAGGCGCACCTCGTTGCCAGCCAGTGCCAACACGGCCGCCAGTGACTGCAGCTCCGGCTCGGCGGCGGCCAAGCGGTGCTTGCTCTGTTCAATGTGGGCCGTATCAGCGAAAACCCGGATGCAAGAAGAAGAGGACATACCTTAAATTTTTTCAAAGGTAATGTTTTCTTATTTAAGCAAACGCTAAAATACACTTCCACCACCAGGCCCTCAATGAGTACTTGCCTGTCCTTGTATTGACCGGCTCAGGTCATTGAAATATTGACCAGATAGTAACCGGGACAATAACCCACCATGTACCGGGACTCTGCTGGAGATGGGATTAACACTACCCGATTACCATCCGAAAAAGCAAGGGTGTTAAGGGTGTAGTGGGACTGCTAATTAGGCGTTTCAAGTAGCATCCAGGTACGGCGAGTACCACAGGCAGTGCACGCCATCAACAGCTCCGTGGCGTGCGCATAGCGCTCCAGCACCTCCACGTGGGCGTGTAGCGTTTCCTGCCGGCAGGTGGCACAGGGCAGCAACTCAGTCGCCTCCAGCTGTTCCTGCAGGAACTCGAATTCATCGTCCTTCATCGGTGGCAAGGTAGCAATTAGCAGTAGTCGGTTGAAGCCTCACTCATTCTTCGCCTGGTTTTCCCGGGCGGCTAAGGCCGCTTTGGCCTGGGTTACGTTGAAAAGGTACTGCCGGGCCAGCGCGGGATTTTCGCGTTGGGCCCAGGCCCTGGCCCGACGCGCTTCCTCAATTGGCCCTTCGGGCAGGCGCAGGGGCACTGGCGCGGGCCAGTGGCAAGCGCCCTGACGAAAGAATTCTTCGATTGCTGCCAGCAGCGTGAGCGTGCGCTCCGCGTTCCGGGGCCACTGGTCAAGCAATTGCTCCAGCTCCCAGCTGGCCGCTTCGTACTCGGCTTCAATGTACAAGTTCATGGGTCTGGTTTGGAGTTACGTGCGCAGATGCTGGGTGCTTACCGTTCTACGCCTTCCTTCTCCTGGGCCGGGTTTGATGGCGCGAGGTTGCGCTGCGCTTCCTGCAAACTGCGCCCAGCCCCCCGCAGGGCTGCGGCATCGTCGGCCAATGCCGGTATCTTCTCGGCCCTCGACAAGGCCTCCGTGACTGCCTGCAGGTTCGCACCACCCAGGTAAGCAGATTTCTCCACGGCTTTTACTGCCCGCGACAAGGAATCCGCCGGGCCCGGGTAGCCCTGTTCCTCTAAGCCTTCCACCAGCTGCTTAGCCGCCTGCACAAACGCAGTTGTTGCGGAAGGGTGGGACGGGGGAGGCGTTACTGCCGGCACCACATCGACGGCTCGTGCTTGTGCGGGTGGTTGCAGAACGGCCAGTGCGGCCCCAAACCGGGCGGCCTCTCGCTGAGAAACAGGGTCCTGGAAGCGTTTGTCCTGCACCACCTCCTGCACCAGCTGCTGGAGGCCCGCACCATGCTTAGGCAGGCCCTGCTGAGGGTTGCGGTCGATTTCGAGTACTTGCGCAAGCAGCGCGTCCGCTCGTTGCGTGCGCCGGTAGTCCACGCCGGCTACCAATTGCTGCATGGCCGGGGCTGCCGCAACCAGGTCTCGCAGCTGCTCTATCTGCCGCACGGTGGGCGTGGGTCCATCCGTCAGGGGACGAGCCTGGCTGGGGTGCCGGGCTGCTTCGGCTGCTGCTCCGGGCAGGGCCGTGGTGTTGCGGGCAAATAAGTCCCGCAGGGCCTGCAGGTCCCGCTTTTTGTGCGGCGCGCCGTGCAGGCTCACGATGCCCTGGTCGCGGGCGGGATTGAGCTTTTCGTGCTCCCGTTTAAAGTCCACCCGGTAGCCGGCCTGCTGGGCCAGCTCGCTGAACGCGGCCTGCAGGGTGCGGCCGTTACCTTCCCGGAAAGCGTGCACATGGTTGTAGTGGTCGAAGTAGTAGGCCGCCCGCTCGGCAAAGGCTTCGGGCGTAGGCAGGCCCTTGAGGTTATTCTCAAGCTTGAGCTGCTCGCCCAGCGCGTTCAGGCGCTCGTCAATGCGCTCGTAGGGCGCGAAGTGCATGGGCCGCTCGATACCGGGCAGGTCAGCGGCTTTGACGCCCTGGAAACTGCCTTCGCGGCGGGTCTGGCCGGCCCACTCAAATGCGTCCTGAAACAGGTACCGGTGGGTAGCCCGCAGCCGCTCAGCGTCGAAGCGCTCACACTGCGGGCCGCGGCCCGCCGCCAGTTCCGTGAGCCGGCGCAGGGACAGGCGCTTGGTTTCCCGGTCCAGCTCCTCGGCATCGGTAAGGCCGAGCTGGTTGTAGAAAACGCCGGTTTCGGGGTTGGTGAAGCGGTCGGTCATAGGCCTAGCGTACCCGGCGGTTCGTAACCGAAAAACGCGGGAGCAAAACAGCGCGGCGCGGGTAGCCAGGCTGGGGTGTCACGAAAGCGAACTACTTGGCTCCCGCCGCAGCTGGCTGCTGGCTGGCAATGAGCTGGGCGCGGTACTCGTCGTGGCGGGCCCCCACGTAATCAAGGTCGACCAGGCCCTCCACGTACTGTTCGTGCAGCTTGGCCTGCCAGTCCGGCACTTCGTACGGCCCCTGGCTGCGGGTGATGCCCACTGACTGGCTGATGATGAACTGCCGCTGCTCGCGGGTTTGCTCGCGGGGGCCAAACTGGGGGGTAGGATAAGCAGGCGTTTCCATCATGCAAACTACGTAAAAGGGATAAGCGACGGGTATTTATAAAACACCATTCCGGCGGCTAAGGTGCCCCAAACACCCTTTATAGCATGGGTTCATTGTCCGGCATCTGGCCGGGCTTGAGGGTGTTGGCGTACTGCCCGACAATGTTGGCCACATCCTCCCGAATCAGCTCAAAGTTGGCTTGAATAACCGCCTGTAGCGCACTGACCGGCTCCGCGGGGGACTGACTCCCCGCCTGCCGGGCTGCCCGTCGCTGGCTCAGCCAATCCGGGTCCTGCCCCTCCCCTGCCGGTGCCTCGGCCAGCACCGGCGCCGGGCCACCCTCGAACGTGGCCAGCGGGTGCAGCGGGTACGTGCCGGGCGCCGCCTGGCGCTCCACCTTGCCCTGGAAAAAAGGCCGTTCGGTTTCCACGGTCTGGCCGATGAACTCGCCGGTTTCGAGGGTAATGGTATCCTGCAGGCGCACCAGGTTGCGCTCCTGCCAGCTCACGCTCTGGTTGGTGCTGCTGCCCGCGCCCCGGCTGCCGCCGCTCTGGCTGCGGCCCAAACTGGCCGACACCATCTCCCGGTCTTCCTTGCCCACCAGCTCCGAAACAAACTTGGCCGTTTCCAGGGAGTTGACCTTGCCGAAAAACTGGTTGTTGAGGTTGCTCACCATCACCTGCATTTTCTCCCGGCCGTAGGCGTCAATCATCTGGCTCAAATCCTGGGTCATGTAAATCATGGCCACTTTGTTGCTGCGGGCCGTGGCTGGTATCACCTCCAGGTTCGGCACGTAGATGGTCGCGGCCTCGTCGAGAAACACGTAGCTCGGGTGCTTGTGCTGCTGGTTCATCAGCTTCAAGGCCACGGCCACGATGCAGCTGATAACCGGTGAGAAGGTTTCCTTCAGCGTGGGGTCGTTGCCCACCACCAAGACCTTGGGCGCTTGCTTATCATTCAAATCCAGGCTGAACCCCTCCCCTCTCGCCTCGTCGGGCGTGAGCACCCAGGCGATTTCCGGGGAGTTGATGCGCGTGAGCACTATCTGCAGCGAGGCGATGACGCCGGCTACCTGCTTCTCGGCCCGCTGCTTGACAGCCGTTGTGATACTTCGCACCATGTCGCCGCACTCGGGGTCGGTGTCGAGCATGCTCAGCACGTGGGTAAAGTCCGGGTGCAGGGCCGTGTTTACCACGTGGGGCAGGGTGCAAAACGTGGGGAAGTTCTTCTTGTAAAACCAGATGATGGCCGTCAGAAAGGCGTTGGCGCTGGTGTCGAAGAAGTCCATCTTTTTAATGCTCTCCGGGTTCAGGTTGGCCATGATGGCGCGGGCGTACTCGTTGGCGTAGGCTACTACCGGCATCTTGTCGGCCCGCAGCGGGTTCACCCGCTCGCTGCGTTCCAGGTCTTTAAAGTTGATGATGTGCAGCTGCACATGAGCTGGCTCCTCCCCTGCCGCCCGGGCTTTGGCATCAGCCAGCACGAAAGCTTTCTGCGCGGCTTCGGCCAGCACCGGAAACTTAAAGTCATAGATAAGGCCCGCAAACCCCTTCTCGGTGAACTGCTCAATCAGGGGCTCGCCAATGGAATACGACTTGCCCGCTCCCGCCCCGCCCAGCACCAGCGTGCCCCGAAACGGGTTGGGAATGTTAATCCAGCCCCCGTCCGTCGTGGCCAGACTAAACCCGTACTCGGTGAGCTGCTGCCGGCGCTCGGTGCGCAGCCCGAACCGCTCGGTCTTGTGCAGGGCCCGCGCAATGCCGGCTGCCAGGCCCGCGCCCAACGCCAGCAGGGCCGCGGTGGGGTATAGCCAGGCTACCATACCGGCTGAAAACGTGGCCATGGCCAGCAGCAGCACCCCGGTGAGTAGGCCCACCCCGGCGGCGCCCAGCTGAACGCGCCGCAGCTGCAGCTGCGTGGGCTGCCAGCGCCGCTGCCCGGGCCGCGCGGGTGGGGCTTTGAGCAGCACGGCCAGCAGGCCCCCTGCTACCAGAATCCCCGCGCGAATGAGTAAGCCAAAGCGCTGGTAAAACGTGGCCGTGCCCAGCAGCAGGCGGGTGGTAACGGAAGCCCCCAAGCCTGCATTCGGGGCAGCAGGGGTTACGGCCCCGGCCAGGAAGGAGGGGTGAGAAAGTAGGTAATACTCACCGCCGGCCAGCAACGCCAGCAGGAATCCCAGGGCGATGTACAGGCCAGTCAGGCGGTGGCTGCTCGGCTGCCGGGGGGCACTCATCATGCTCATAGTCGGGTTGTTTTAAGCGTGCAGTACTTGGAATTACAATTCGGCCTCCCACTGCCCGCGCCGGCGCTGCTCCCCAATGTCCTGGGTGGCGACGTGCTCCGGCCCGCTGGTAGCTCGCAGGGTCTGCTGCAGGCTGTGCAGGGCCTGGCGTACCCGGTGCCCGGTATTGGGTCGGGCGGGTTCCTCGCGGCCCGTGGCCAGCAAGTGATAGGCATTGTCGAGGGGCCGCCCCTGCCGGGCACGGTCTTCCACCCGTCGCAGCCGGTCGTAGAAAATGCGGTCATAGCCCCGCCCCTGCGCAATGCGCTGCACCCGCTCGGCATCCAGGCGCTGGCTGGGCGCGGCCTGCCGGTTCAGCTGCCCGACCCGTTCGGCAATCCGCGCGTTGCGCTTGGGGTTCGGTGCTGAAATGGCGGGGGCGTCCTTTCGTTTAGGCGCAGGGCCCTGGTACTGAAACTGCCGCTCAAATACGAGCCGGGCCTCCTCCTGCCAGTCGCGCAAACTGAACCGGCTCACGCGCCCGCCGGGGTTGAGCGTGACGCGCTGGCTTCGGTCCCGCGCCGATACGACCACGTGGATGTGGGCCTGCAGGCCGGGCCGAGGCTGCCCGGCCTGGGCCTCCCCTTCTTTCACGGCCGCGTCGGTGCCCCGGTGGGTGCGCTCCTGGTGAATGATGGCGCCCCACACCACGTCATCTTTCCCCACGGCCCCTCCGTCTTTGAGGCGAAACCCTGCTGCATAGGCGGCCATCACCTCCCGGGTAAACGTGCGCAGCTTCTCCTCAGTGCCGCCCCCGATGTGGGCCAGCTCCTGCGGACTGGGGCTGAGCACCAGGGAATAGAACTTGGCCTCATTGGCCCGCAGCCCTTTCACGTTGTTGTCCAGGGCTGCCAGCACGGTATCCCGGTCCAGCGCGTCCAGCTGCCCGTCAAAAAAGCGAGCCTCCAAACCGTTCTTTCGGGCCTCTTGGGTCAGGTAATTCAGGGTCTGCGCGGCGCTGCCCTGGTTATTATAGGCCTTTTTGCCGTGCACATTTGGGTTAATCAGCTTGGCGTGCATCGCGTCAGTTACCGTTTTTGTGCGGTTTATTTAGCGCCTTTATATCCAGAGCTGCCAGCCCGGCCGCCGTCGCTTCGGCAATACGCTCCTGATTTTTCTGCTGAATTTTGTGCAGTACATCCCCCCCTTCCGGAGCTAATAAATTCTCCACTACCCGTAGCGTCTGCTGCTGCACGGCCTGCTGCTGAAGCTGAAAGCGCAGCATTTCTAGCAGTACGCCCCGCTCCTGCTCCTGTAGGTACGAGAACACCCGGTCACCCAGCCGCTTCACCTCGGCCATGATGAGCTGGCCTTCCCGGGCCTGGGCTTCCACCGGGTTCAGGCTCCGCTCGGCGAAGTAGCGGATGGCCGCGTCGGCATACTCCGTGCGGGTCAGCCCTAGCCGGGCGGCCTCCGCGCCCACCAGCCGGTGCGCCGGTCCGCTAACCGTGAGGTGCTTTACGGCTGAGCCAGTCGTGGGCTGAGGGCCTATTTTCTGTTTCTGGTCCGGCATAAGGCGGGTTTTAACTCTTACTTATTCTATGTCAATCTGTTACTGGCTTGGGTTAAGCAATATCAACTCTGTTGATATCCAACTACCATTTAGTCAGCGTGTTAGCGCAGGCAAATGGTAGTCTTCTTGCTAACTACCCTATTAGGGGCATGTTGAGCGCGTGCCCGGTGAGCCGTAAGTGATACCAGGCCTGGCTTTTCCCATCCCCGGTAAGCTGCCTGGGCAAATCGTAATCGGAAAAGTGTTTTTGAATGTGGTTTTGCTTCCCTTATGAAAGACTGCTGACCAGCAAAACGCATCCCCATGCGTTCAGAAGGCAATTCAATGGGAGTGTGAACCATTTTTTATTTCCTGAGAAACAAGTAAAACAGGAAGGTTAAAAACCTAGCATCCTCCCGACAGTACGCCCCGTATGACGCTTTGTTTCTTAGTATTTTAAGAAATAAGTTTCTTGAGAGCTTTTGTTAAATGTTTACTGAGAAAATTGTAAATGATATTTCTCGGAAAATCAGAAACAAGTAACTCTGAAAACAAAGTGACTTGTTTACGAATAAGCTCGGAAACTTATTTTCCAGGAAACAAAAAAACAAGTTTCCGAGTAACTTTGAAAATTGAGAAACAAGCTGCTTTATTTGCAAGCTGCTTGCGCCCGTCGTGGCTTTACCCGTTAGTTCCCTGCTTTATGAAAATCATCTGCGTTGCCAACCAGAAGGGCGGCATTGGTAAGAGTACCCTCATCACCGTGCTGGCCGGTGCCCTCTCGGCCGACTATGGCTACCGCGTGCTCGTGGTCGATGCCGACTCCCAGCAAACCCTGGCCGGGGTGCGCCTCACCAACGACCAGCCCAGCGTGGACCTGGAGCGCGAAGCCGGCACGCTCGCCGAGCCGGCCTTTCCCTACGCGCTGGAATCGGTGGGCATGGGCCAGGTGTACGACCGGCTCGACGAAGTCAGCGACGACTACGACGTGGTGTTCATCGACGTGCCCGGCCGCTCGGATGACACGGCCATGATTGACGTGCTCAGCGGCGCCAACGTGGTGCTCGTGCCCGTGGGGGCCTCCGATGCCGAGCGCCTGGCCACGATTTCCTTTATGCAGCTGCTGCAGGAGATTTCCCGGCTTTCGCGGGAGCAGGGGCTGGACTTCCAGTTCTTCGGCGTGCACTCGCACCGCACCAACCTGAAAGAGGAAAAGGACATGGACGAGTTCACCGACGCGCTGGGCCTGCCGCGCCTGCAGGCTTCGCTGCGCCAGCTCGGCTGCTACAAGCGTCTCTCGACCCGCTACAGCTACCTCAACCCGGCCTACCGGCGGGCGGTGGGGGCCGATGCCTCCGTGGAAGCCGAAGTGCGCGCCCTGTGCGATGAGCTGATTGCCCGCGCCCAACTCACCTCTGAACTCATATCGTAATGGCCAAGATTCAACGCCTGAAAATCTCCACGGACGAAAAGATGTCCATGCTGCGCGGGCAGCCCGGCCACATGCCGGCCGCCCCAACTGCGCCTGAGCCCGCGGCCGCCGCCCCGGTGCCCGTAGCGGCCCCGGAACCAGCAACGGTAGTTGCTCCGCCAGTAGCAGCCGCTCCAGAAGCTGCTGCAGCACCGGTGTTAGCGCCTGCGCCACCCGCCAGACCGCAGCCGGCCGCGGTAGCCGCTGCGCCCAAGAAGGGGAGGGGCCGGCCCCCGAAAGTGCAAGCCCCCGCTCCCGTAGAAGGCAGTTCCTCGGGGCTGCAGCCATCTCTGATTCGCTTGGAAGGAGAAACCCAGCGGGCGGCCCTGGCTTACATCCACGAGGAGCTGATGCACCACAGCCGGCGGGTGTACCTGAAAGAGCTGGTCGACGAGGCGGTCAACTATTACTTGCAGCACGGCCCGCCCGCCAAAGGCAGGTAGGGGAGGGGGGGAGCGCACCGGCAAGCGGCCCGCTACCAGCGCAGCTGCGAGTTCACTTCAGTAAAGGCGTCCTGGGCTTCGAGTTGCTGCTTTACCTCTTCGTAGGTGCCTACCCGCAGGGCGGCGACAAACTGCTGGGCACCGCTTAGCATGCGGATGTACAGGCTCGGGTCCGATTGCCGGCTCAGGCGGCGCAGCGCATCCAGGTAGGCTTCCCGGGCCCGGGTGGTGACGATAATCCGGCACTGGCCGGCGCTGACCAGCTCGGCGTTCATCATCAGGCGGGCCAGGCGGCCGTTGCCGTCGTCGAAGGGGTGCACCTCGCTGATTAAAAACATCATGAACATGGCCCGGGCCAGCGGGTCCGTCAGGCCCTGGCACAGGGCAAAGCCTTCGTGCAGAGTGCCGCGCACCAGCTCGGGCTCCACGAAGTTGGTCAGGCCGGCCTGGTTGGCGTATTCTTTCCACTGGCCGGGCCGCTTGTCGGGCCGCGCCCGCATCAGCTGGCCGTGGCGCCGCTGCAGCAGGGCCAGCAGCTCTTCCGCCGAGCGGGGCACGACGCGCATCTCGGCCGGGTTGCTGCAGAGTTGATACGTGCTCAGCACATCGTGCGAATCAGCGTGCCGTCCGCCCACCGCCTGGCCCGTTTCCACCATCCGGTGCGCCTCGTCGACCTGGAAGACCGTGCCCTCGATGAAATTGGAGAAGTATGCCTCGAAGAACGCCACCGTGTAATACGCCGGGGCCACGGGGGCCGGGTCCACGCGCTCCGGCAGGGCCGTGGTGCGCAGCGCCCCCGCGAGCGTGGTAAACAAGGCCACCCGGCCGGCATCAAAGGGCAGTCCCAGGGCCCGGGCCCGCGCCACCGGCGAGGAAAGCACCTTAATCGAGTGGGTGGTGAGCAGCGCGCCCACAATGCGCTGCAGCGCGGCCAGCTCATCGGGCCAGTTCAGGGCCGTGGCCACGTCGCGGGCCTGGTCGCGCAGGGCATTTAGGCCCGCTTCCCCCCGCACGCGCAGCACCATCTCCAGCCGCTCTTCCACGGTCTCGATGGGCAGGGCCTTGCTGACGCCCCCCTTGCGGACGCGGGCCGGCTGCAGGTTTTCCAGCAGCCCCCGGGCCTCCGATGCGAAAAGGATGTCGCCCCCCCCAAAGGGAGCATCGCCGGGCTGGGGCCCGGGCCCTTCGAGCAGGTGCACCGTCAGGCCGGGCAACTCAACGTTGCGCGTGTATTTGTACGTCAGAAACAAGTGCCCATCGCCCGTGGGCTGGCCTTCGAGCTGGGAGCGGTGGCTGATAATGGCCCCTGGGAAAAGATGCTGGATAATGGGCAGCCAGTTCTTGCGCACTAACACGGCCGGGGGCGTTGTCAAATCCGGCGAGTAGATACGCGGCGCTACTTCGCGTAGCTCCTCCCGCTGGCGCGCCTGCCGAATCCGGCGGTTTAGCGCCGGGTCGGACGTGCCAAACACCAGCAACGGCCACTGTACATTTTTTTCCATTAAGAGGCCGCCGCAGGCTGATGGCGTTAATTATTTACTGTTAAAGCGACAATTTCGGCTTTTATTTTCGATTAACGGCAGTTTGGCACGGTAAAATAGCATAGGCGTATTCAATTCTTAAGCCTGTTTGCAGGCACTGGCATGCGTCGGCCCCTTCTATGCCCTTGAGTGCCGGCCAGGATTTATCGGATGTTCCATGCGGCGCAGTTGGGCAGGGCGGCGGCGCTGAGGCCGAGCCGGTAAGTGGTCAGGGGGTTGAGCGTGGCCCGCAGCCGGGCGGCGCCTTTTTGGTCAGCCTGTTGCTCCAGCACGGCCCCCAGCACGGCGCGGGCACGGGGCGGGGCTTGGCCAAGGGCCAGTTCCACGAGGCGGCTGCGCCGGGCAGGGGAGAGGCCTTTGATAAAGCGCTGCACCCGGGAGAGCACCTCGTCGGGCCGGGCGTCAGGAATGCGGCGCAGGTCGCGCAGCACCTCCAGCCACTGCAGCAGCGGCACATCGCTGGCCTGCTCCGGGGCCGGGCGCACCACGAACCCCATGCGCGGGGACCTGGTGCGGCGCGGCTTGGGAGTGGTAACCTGGAGCTGAGCGGGCACCTGGGTGGTTAGGCCCAGTTGGTTGTAGAGCGCGACGCCGGTGGGATAGGCTGCCACTTTGCCTGCTGGGGCCGTCAGCGTGCGCATCACGGCGCCCTCAGAAGGCTTTAGCGTGCCAAAGCGTCCCGTTTGCGGCCGGTAGTACTGCCCTTTGGCGTAGCGGGCCAGCAGTCCTTCCCGGCTCAGCCGGCTCAGGGCCGCGGCGACGGCACCGAACTGCGCCGGCTCTGTCACCAGGTCGGCATAGGTCAGCAGCTCGCCCGGCGGGTAAGCCAGCACCTGCTGGCGGACGCGCTGCATAATGGACTCGGACATGGGTAACGCGGGAAGTGGCGGGGCAGAAGTACGAAACGATGTCAAGTTTTTACATGTAAAAACTTGACATCGTTTAACCGGCCGGTGTTCCTTTCGAGGGTGGCTGAGTGGCCCCTTGCACTTCGGCCAGCACCACGGCGATAATGTCGTGCACGGGCTCGTCGAGCAGGTCGGCCACGCGCAGCAGCTCGGCAATGGTGAGGGTAGAGGGGTCAGCCTCGCGCTGCTTAATGGTGCGGTAGGTCATGCGCAGGTGCTCCATCAGCTCGCGCTCGGTGAAGGTGAAGCGGCCGTGGCGCAGCAAGTCGGTAAAGCGGCGCGGCGCCCTGGTGGCGTCATCGGGGGACAGTGGGGGAGGGGAAGGCATAGGCAGCAAGAGAGTAAAGCAGTAAGTCGGGGGCTGCGGGACGATACCCCACCGCCCCCGGCCCCGCCCGGAACCGGACGAGGCGACAAGGTCAAGGTCAAGGTCAAGCGCTACTCCGGCACCTGCTCGAAGGCAGCGAAGTGCGGGTTCTGCTTCGCCTCCTCGGCCAAGGTGCGTTCCTCCCACTCCGTTATCTGCCGCATGATGTTGGTCAACCAGCGGCCCAGGCGGGCGGGGTCGGTTTCGGCCAGAATCCGGCCCGTGGCCGTGCGGCGCTGCTCCTCGGTAAAAGCGGGATGTTCCAGCAGGCGGGTCAGCTCAATGCGCTGCGTGGCAATGACGACCGTGGTCAGCGAAGGCAGGGTTTCCTGCCCCAATACCACCGGCGGCAGCGTGGGCAGCGCCGGGCGGGGCGACAAGGCGCCAGCCTCCACCCGGGGCGCTGGCTGCGCTTCCTCGCTGGCCACGACCTCCGCCGCGGCGGCGGGAGGCGTGCGCATGGGGTCGGGCTCGGTTTCGTCGGGGGTTGCGTTGCCGAGAATCAGCTCGGCGGCCCGCTGGGCGCGGCTGGCGGCCTGCACCACCAGCTTCTTATCCCCGCGCAGCTGCTCCAGCCAAAACTGCAGGTAAGCCGCGGTATTTTCCAGCGTCGCGCTGGGGTCCAGCCCCGCGTGACCACACAGAAAGGCGGCACCCATCTCGGCCGTTAGCTCCTCGCGGGCGTAGCTAGCGCGGCCGCTCGGGCGCAGGGCTTCGGCCAGGTCGGGGCGGTCCAGGCGGCTGGGGTGGCCGGTGGCGTGGGTCAGCTCGTGAAACAGGGTCGAATAGTAGGCTTCGCCGCTAACGAAGGTTTCCGGACGGGGTACGCTCACGAAGTCGGGACCGGGGGCGTAGTAGGCCTGGGCGCCGCCGTGCTCGATGCGGGGGCAACTCGCCCAGTTGGCGACCAGGGCTTCGGCCGCGGCCAGGGGCTCGTGGGCGCGGTCCCGGGGCTGCTCGGGCAGGACGATGTCCACGCCTTCCACGTCATCGATGGAAAAGACGGTGTAGTACTTGATAAAGGGCGTTTTCTCTTCCTCACCGGTTTGCTTGTCGGTGCGGGTCGTGACATTGTAGTAAATCACGGGCATGCCTTTGGCGCCCTTGCGGATGTTGCCGCCCAGCTCCCGGGCCTGCCGGAAGGTGAGAAAGAACGGCGTGCCGCCCACCAGGTGCAGCAGAAAGGCGTTGATGCCGGTATAGGCCCGCCCGCTGACGTAATTGCGGGGCAGCCCGTAGGCGGCATGCCAGGGCTTGCGCCAGGCAATCTGACCGGATTCGAGAGCGGCAATGACGCGGTCCGTCACAATCTGGTACACGTCGGGGCGGGTAGTTTTTTCGGCGGTGGGGCGGGCTTGCTTTTTCATCGCTAAGTAAGGTCTAAGTGACTGTTTCTAAAACCGTTTCCTTACTTATTAAACGCAAAACAAGGGCTTATTGTTGCTTTTATGACAACAATTTTCCATTTATTTGCAGTCGCCAAACCATTTTTTCCCCACTGCCCCTGTCCCTGGATTTAGGCTGCTGTTCCGCTGTTAGAATGAAAAACAGAAGTGCCCGACAGGAACGGGCTGTCGGGCACTTCTGCTTGTTGGAGACCCGACTTATTCGGACCTACCGAGTTCCTGCTTCAGGCATTTGAGCAGGCTCTCCCGGGAGGCTTCGCCAATCTGTAACTGGCCTACCCCATCGTAGAGGTAGAAAAACACGGGGTCGGCTTTGCTGACTGCCAGCAGCCAGGATTCATCGGGCAGGTGGGGCGGCAGCTGCAGCAAGGGCGTGTACGTGTCGCGAATGAGTTCTAAAAGTATCCCCTTCATGTCGGGGCAAAAACCAGAAAAATGCCGGTGGCCGGTAAATAGCATAGCGGGGTAATGGCGTGGAAAAGAATGCAACGAGGGTTCCGGGACGGCCGCAAAAGCGGCGTCCGGGAAATGACAGCCCGACCCGTCGGCTACAGGCAAGCCGCGGGCAACCGCAGCAGCTGCGGGGGGTGTTTACCAGAAGGTTGGATTAGCTTCGATGCGGACCCACGAACAGGGCCGGGCGCTCGGAAATCGGCAGCGGCCGTCGAGCAGCGGGTGCCAGGGTCCGGCTTGCTCGCGGCAGCACGGACGGCGCATAAAAAGATGTAAACCCTGTATTCGTCTGCATGGGGAGCAGCTTGCTATGCCCGCAAAACTAAAGAATCAGACCATATTTTCGGGGAATTTCCTAGGCTAGCCGACTACCTGCTACCGCTCGGGCCCGGCAGCGCGCTCGGTTAGGGCATTGGCCCCTATGCCGCTAGGCGCCAGACGGTGGCGCTCGGCCCGGTCGCCGGAATGTTCGTGCAGCTGCACGCCGGGCTGGCGGGCCACGTCGTCGAGGGCGGCACTGGCCCGGGCCAGGTTGGGCTGGTCGAGCCGGTAACTCACTTCAATCTCGCTGTGGCGCTGGTGCGTGGCCGGGTCGGTGGCCGAGCGCAGCGAGCCGGTATTCAGGCCGCCTTCGCGCAGCTGCTCGGCCACGGCTTCGGCCCGGCCGGAAGCACCCGCCCGGGGCTCGGGCTCGTCAATGCGGACGATGGCTGTTTTGCTAACTGACTGCTCCGGGGGCAGGGCGGCCAGCTGGCGGCGCTCGGCCTGCTCGGCGGCGTCTTCCCGCAGCGTTACCAGCGGGGACTTGTCGAGTGCATCCAGCGTCTGGCTCAGCTGACGCAGGCCGCCGGGGGTGGCATGGGGCTGGTAGCGCACGTCGAGCTCGCTGCGGAGCTGGCCACTGGTGGGGTCTGCTTCCGCCCGCAGCTCCACCTGCGCGCCGGCCTTGCGCAGTAGCTCGCGCATCTGCTGGGCCTGGCTGGGGGTAGCCTCGTCCGCCGGGGTAGGTTCAGTCACCGTGAGCTGGACCGCGCGCTGCAGCGCCGGGTCGCCGCCGGCCGCGGCTACGGCCATCGTTGCGACCTGGCGCTGCTGCTCAGCCTCGCGGCGCTGAACTTCCGGGGAGCTGGCTTCCTGCTCCCGCCCGGCTTCGCGCTGCTGCGCCTGCTGGCGCTGCTCTTGTTCCTGGCGGGCGCGTTCCTGGCGCTGCTGCTCCTTGGCCAGCTCGTCGGCGCGGGCCTGCTGGGCGACCTGCTCGCGGTTGAGGCCCTGGCTGAGCAGCTCCAGGTCGCGGTTGAAATCCTTGCTGATGGCGTACTCGGTTCGAATGAAGTTCTCGGGCTGGCGCCCGGGCTCGTGCGGCTGCCGCTCCAGCTGCCCGCGCTGCGTTTCGCGCTGGGCGTGGAGCGTGCGGGCCAGCTCTTCGAGGGCCTGGCTGTCGGCATTGGGTACGACCAGGCGCACCACGGTCTGCTGCCGGGTGGCCCGCTGCACCTCCAGCGCCATGGCTTCATCCGCCGAAGGCCTTAATTGCTGCACCTGGGCGATGAGTTGGGTCAGGTGTTCGGTGCCCTCGGCGCGGGTGGCGTGGTGAAACTCGACGCGCAGGGCTGTGTGGTACTTGCCGGCGGCTGTCGCGTGCCACTCTACCGGGCGCGGCGCCTCGTCATAAGCGACCTGGCCGTCGGCCACCTCGCGGGCGCGGCGCGGGGCCTGCAGCTCGTTGAGGTAATTGATGTTGAAGCGCCGGCCAGCCGCGTCGTTGTCGTTGGCCAGCACCACTTCCTGGGGCTCCTGCTTGTCGATAAGCTTTTGAATCAGCTCCACCTGCCGCTCGGTGACGGTGCCGCTGGTAGCCACGTAGAGCGTGTTGGGCTGCCCTTCGGCGCCGCGGTGGTGCAGCTGGTGGTAGCTCATGGCGTCGACCGGACTTTCCGACACGACCAGGCGCTGCACCGGCGTATCCTTGCCCTCTGTTGGGTGCGATACCCATACCCCGGTCTTAGGCAGCTGCAGCAGGTGTTTATAGTCGTCGTTGCGCTGTTCCACGGTGGCAATGCCGTGCTCGTTGTAGAGCGGAAAGGCCGTGTTGCGGAAGTTACCCTGCTGGCTGGTGAACACCCGCCCCTGAAAAGCCGGGCTGTCAATGGTTTCATCCGAGAGGTGGCGGTGGTGCAGGTAGCTGCGGTCCGTCAGCGCGGCGTGGGTGCCCATCACGGCGGCGACGAGCCGGGCCCGGCGCTCGGCCTCGGTTTCCACCTCCGCCGGCTCGCTGGGCCTGGGCGCGTAGGCCGTAGAGGGGGGCAGTGGGGGAGAGGTGGCCGCCTGCATTCCCTGCTCCGGCTCGCCCAGGTACTGGCGCAGGGTCTGGCGCACCTGGCCTAGCGTCTGATTTTCGCGGGTTTTTACGAAGTCGATGATGGAGCCCGCATCCCGGTCGTCGCCGGGGTTCAGGTACACCTGGTGGTCGCCTTTGCGGGAAACGATGAGCATCTCGCCGTCCTTTTCCAGCTGGTGCCAGTGGCCACGGGGGCCGGCTTTTTTCACGTCGTAGCCGTGGCGCCGAGTGGCGTAGTCTACCAGGTCAATGGATTGCTTGAAGCGGTCGAGCTCCTGGGGGTTGTTTTCGCGCGGAGTAGGAGAGGCTGCGGGCATAAGAGTGATAGGAAAGGGTACAGAAACGGGTACAGACCAGCCGCACCGCCGGCATCCGGGGTGGGGAGTACATCCTGAAGGCAGTAGGGAAGAAGAGGCGCTAGCTCACCAGCTGCTCGTGGGCGGCCAGCTGCTCGCGCAGGGTAGCCAGCAGCGCGGCGTCGGAAAAGAGATAGTGCTCGCAGAGCTGGCCACCTACCGGCAGGCGCACCAGCTCCGTCTCAAAGCCGAACACCCGCAGGTGTTTCTGTACGAGGCGGTATTCCTCGCGCTGCAGGCTGCCCGTTTTCAGGCCGACGCTGGTGGTGTAGGGAAAGCCAAAGGCATTGCAGGTGGCGCGCAGGCCCCCGTGGGGCAGGCTGCGCAGGCGCAGCTGCACGTAGCGCCGGGCTTCGTCGTAGGGGATGGCCAGGGCCGGGTCGGGCAGCAGGCGGGCCAGGGAGGCCGCCACAGGCGCGGGTTTCGCCTTGGGGCGGGAAGCAACGGTAGCAGGCATAGCAAAAAGGGCAACGTGGGAGCGAAAAGGCTCCGGGGCCTTTCCGCTAGTTAGGGGGTGAAGGTGGAGACGCCGGGGCGTCGAAAGGTGGGTTGTCGAACAGGTTGAGCTCGGCCTTGAACCGGGTCAGGCTCTCGGGCGAGGTGAACAGGAAAAAGTGGCGGCGTGACTGGTGCACGATGATGCGCAGCAGCTCGGTGGGGAACTGGAAGTGGGCCATCAGGCGCTGCAGCAGCACGGCCTGGGTTTCCTCCTCCAGCTTCTTGATTTCAATCAGCCGGGCGTAGTTGAACTTGTGCTGCTGGGCCCAGGGCTTAAGCTGCCCGTGCAGCAGCGTGTTGAGGCGGTGGCGGATATAGCGCAGAACAGTGGCATAGGAAACAATAAGCGCGGGGTCGGGAAACCCCGCGTTGACCGGCTCGATGGGGGGGGCAGCCGGGGGAGTGGGTACAGAGGTGGTCATGCAGCAGCAATAAGGGGCGTGCAAGGTAACAAACCAGCCGGCCGCGTGCACTACCCGAATGCTGTCGGTACATGGCTACGCCGGGCTTACCATCTAGTGACCCCAAAGCTTCGGCATAGCTGCTTCAAAACTTCTGCAAAACCAGAACTTATACGGAAGTGCTCCGTATAGTTGCCGCAATTGCTCATAAAAAACTTCGGCCTTTCGCTTGAAATCGATGCTGTGGTTGCTGCTTTTGCTGCTGGTGGCGGCGCTGGGGGTACTCTGGTGGCGCTTCGCCATGCCGGCCAGTGCCGGGGCCGCCGTGGTTCCGCCGCCCCTGGAGGGCAACCATCCCTCGCTGCGCACCCGGCACTACCGGCTGGCCGATTTCCATCCAGCGCCCCTGGTAGTGCCAGAGGTGGCGCCTAGTACCAATGAGGAGGTGACGCCACCAGAGCCCGCTGAAACCCTGCCTCCCACGGCCGAAGCGGCGGCAGGAGCGGCGCCCACGCCAGCGGCTGTACCGGACGAGAGTGAGGCCATACCCGCCCCTGCAGACGCCGGCCGCTTACCGGAGGGCGCCCTGCACAACTACCTCTCGGCACCGGCGCCCACGGCCACGGACGAGCACAACCGTGGCGTGGAGCTCACCGCCGCCCAGCGCCGCGCCAAGATGCGCGAGCTGATGAGCACGGCCCTGGAAAACCGCCGCGCTGCCCCGGCCACTGCCTGAGGCCCTCACCCCTGCTTTTCACCTTTTCCCAATCCTTCCACCTATTTCCTTTTCCATGCAAACTCCCTTGCTCACGCGCCTGCACCAGGGCGCTGCCCAGGTTGCTGCCGGAGGCTTCCGCCTGCTGGCAGCTGGCCAAACCTACCACCCTTCCCGTGCGGAACGCCTGGCCATGGCCCTGCTGCTGGCCACGTCCCCGGCCCTGGTATTCGGCCAGGCCGGCGCCGGCGGCCGCGCCGTGGGCGCCCTGCGCAGCGTGCAGACCATTGTCATCAGCATCGTGCAGGTGCTCTTCATCATCGTGCTGGCCATCGGCCTGGTGCGCGTCGTGCAGAAGTTTATCAGCGGCGCTCCCGATGCGCTCGGGGCCCTGGGCTGGCTCATGGGCGGCGTCATCCTCTGGTTCGGCTTCAACTACTTCAAGGAAGACCTGGCCAGCGCCATGGGCGGCGGTGAAGGCGGGGTTACGCCCTAAGCAAGCCGGCCCATGCGTTCCTACAAAAGCATCGAGCGCCCCGCCCAGGTGCTGGGCATGAACCTGCCGGACCTGGGGCTGGTGGTGGGCCTGTTTCTGGCCGCCGTGCTGGCCATCGGCGTCGCGGGCCTGGTGGTTACCGTGCCACGCTTTCTCTACCTGCTGATTCTGGTCGTGCTCGTGGTGCTGCTCTACGCCCTGCGCTACCTGGCCAAGCACCGGCCCCCGGGCTTTCTGCTCAGCTGGCTTTCCTTCCACCGGCGGCAGCCGCGCCGCATCGCCCTGGGCCGCGCCCGGTCCGGGCCTTCGGCGAGCGGCCCCGCCGCTATTCCCACCCCGCATGAACATGTTTCCCACTAAGGCCGCTGACCGCACCGCGGCCCGCACCGCTGATTTTGCGGACCTGCACCCGGCCTACGCCTTCCAGGACGACAAGGTCATCTATCGGGATGGCCGCGTGGGCGTCGGCTTCGTGCTCGAATGCCCCGAAATGGAGAGCTGGCAGGCCGAAGAGTTTGCCAACTTACAGTCGGCCCTGCTCGGCGCGCTGCGCACCCTGCCCGTGGGCACGGTGGTGCAAAAAACTGACATCTACTACGACCGGCCCTTTCAGAATACCGGCGGCGACGCCCGTCCCGGCTACTTTGAGGGCAAGATGAATGCCCACTTCGCCGAGCGGTTGGTGCTCTTCCACCGGGCGTACCTGTTCATTTCCTTCGCCCCCTCGGACGAAGCCAAGCCCGTAAGGCCGAATGCCCTGAGCGCCCTGGTGAACCGCGCCGGCGAGAAGCTGGCCAAGAACCCGTTTGCCGGCGTCGTGCAAACCCTGGACACGGCCGAGCGCATCGCCACCGAGCTGCTGCAAAGCCTGCGCGGCCTCGGGGGCCTGGACTACCGCCGACTCAATCAAGCCCAGTTGCCGCAGGTCTTCACCCAGTACTTCAACTTGGAGTTCGACCAGCAGCCCGCCGGGCTGACCCGCGAAATCACCAACGTGCCGGGCGCCTTCACCGTGGGCGAAAACCGCGTGAGCATCGTCTCGCTGGTGGGGCAGGGGAGTGTGGCCCACCCCGCCGTCCGCAACGGCTACGGGGTCACCTCGCCCATGCTCTACCCGCTGACGGCGTTTCTCTCCTGCCCCCACGTGCTGACCCAGGCGCTACTGATTCAGGACTCCCGCGCCGAGCTAAAAAGCCTCGACAACGACAAGAAAATTAACAACTCGCTTTCCTTTCTGGCCACGCAGGACAACCACCTGCGGGCGGCCGAGATTGACGAGTTCACCGCCGAGGTCCGCTCGGGCAGCAAGCAGGTCGTGGGCCTGCACCTTTCAGTGCTGCTCTGGGACGTCGACGACCAGGCCCGGCGCGAGCACGTGGAAAAGACCACAGCGGCCTTCCGGTCCATCTTCGGGGCCGAAGCTGTGGTGGAAAGCTACCTGACTTTGCCGCTGTTTTTCGGCCTGGCGCCCGGCAACGCCTACCAGGTACCGGACCGCTGGCTGACCACCTCGGCCGACCGCGCGGCCTGCTATTTCCACTGGACCACGACGTACCGGCCCGAGCCCACGGGCGAGTACCTGTGCGACCGGTTCCGCAACCTGGTCAAGGTAAACCTGTTCAACACCGACCTCGACAACCAGAACGCCCTGGTTATCGGCCCCTCGGGCTCGGGAAAGAGCTACACCTTCGGCAACTTCATCGTGCAGCGCTACGAGCGCGGCGCCCGCCAGATTATCATCGACATCGGCGGCACTTACCGCAACGTGTTCCAGAGCCTGACGGGGCCGGACTTCGAGAACACCTACTTCGAGTACGACCCGCAAAACCCGATTGAGTTCAACCCCTTCCTGCTCCCACGCGAAGGGGAAAACGGCCCCTGGCACTACTCCGACGAGAAGCTTAACTTCCACCTGGCCCTGCTGGCCGCCCTGTGGAAGGGCGGCAAGGACCGGGCCCTAAGCAAGAGTGAGCGCACCATCCTTTCGCGCTTTCTCACGGGCTACTACCACGATTTGAACCAGCACGAGCGGCTGGGCCAATCGGACGAGGAGTTTCCCGGAATGGAAAGCTTTTATAAGTACGTGCAGCGCTTCGACCAGTGGATGCGGGCCGAAACGCCTGCGCCCGGGGAGGGCGACGCCACGGATGAAAGCATCGCGGTGCTGGCTCTGCAGCGGGCCCAGTACCAGACCGACATGAAGTACATCGACATGCACGAGTTCTTCCTCGTGCTGGGCGAGTTCGTGTCGGGCGGCCGCTACGCCAAGGTGCTCAACTCCACCCGTGAGGCCCAGCTGAGCCAGTACCCGCTTATCTGTTTTGACCTGGCACGGGTGAAAACCGACCCCACGCTGTATCCCGTGGTGGCCATGCTCATCACCGAGCTGAGCCTGGACCTGTTCCGGCAGTTTCCCGATGCCGTGAAGTACATCGCCCTGGACGAGGCCTGGGCGCTGCTCTCGGGCGTGCTCGAGGAGTTCATCGTCTCGATGTACCGCACCATCCGCAAAACCAACGGCAGCATCACCATCATTACCCAGGGCATCCAGGAAATTATTGACTCGCCCATCGGCTACACGCTGATTGACAACTCCTCCACCAAAATCATCCTGCGCCACTCCAACGAGGCTTCGCTCAACCGCCTGCAGGCGCCGCTGGGCCTCACGGGCCACGAGATGGACTTGATTCGCTCGGTGCGCTCCACCGACTCGTTCCGGGAGTTCTTCATCAAGCAGGGCGCTCAGGCCAAGGTGTACGCGCTGGAAGCCTCGCCCCAGCTCGATGCGGTGCTCACCTCGCGGCCTGCCGAGCGCAACTACCTCAACCAACTCGTGCGCCACTACCAGCGGCAGCGGCCGGTGGAGGTGCGCGACGCGCTGGGCAACCTGGTGCGGGACGCCGACGGACGGCCAACCTACACCACCGTCACCGAGCAGCGGCTGGACTTTGCGGTCGACCAGTTTGTGGAAGAAAAGCGCAAGCGCAAGGGGGCGCTGTCGGCATGAGTGGGCCACTTTTCCTGCTCGTCGGCATGGACCTCGACACCGACTTTATCACGGCCGCGGACGGGGCGCTGCGCAAGGTGCTGCAGGCCTGCCAGCTCTACCTGATTCCGCCCTTTCTCTCGGTGGCGCTGCTCTACACTGTGGGACGCGGCTACCTGCAGGGCGGGCAGCTGCGCATGGACTTCTCGCCCCTGCTCAAAGCCTTGTTCGTGTACTTCATCCTGTTCTTCTACCGGGACTTCATGGATTTGATTGGCGGGGCTATCGGCGGGTTTTCCAGCCTGGTGGCGCCGGATGAGCCGGGCTTTATCGCGCAGTCCTTGCGAAGCCTGACCAATCCGGCCGGCTCGCCGGCTATTCAACCAGACCAGGCTACCAATACCGCGGGGTTTGTGAACGAGCAGATAAGCAACATCTCCTCCACCTTCGACAAGCTCACCCGGTTCTCTCTTATCAACCTGCTCACCGAGCTATTCACCACCAGTACCGTGGCGCTGATTCGGCAGCTGCTGGTCATGATTCGCCAGTACATCGTCGCCTTTTTGTACGTGGGCGGCCCGATTGCTATCTGCCTTTCGGCCTTGCCGCCCTTCGCACAGCTCGGTAAGCAGTGGCTGCAGAATTTCATGGCCGTGCAGTTCTGGTCCCTGACCTACTCGCTGCTCGACACCATTTATGCGAACTATGCGGCCACCCGCCCGGGCACTGGTAATGTGCTCATGCCCACAGGCCTGACGCCAAGTGCTTACGCCGATGATTTAACCTACCTGATTAACTCTATTGGTTTCGTCATCCTCTACTGCATGGTGCCCTGGCTGACGAGCTTCCTTATCGGCTCCTCCGCGGTGCAGGGCTTCGTGGGCATGTTCACCGGGGCCGTAGCCGGAGCTGCTGGGGCTGTTAGCGGGGTAGTATTCCCTGGCGCTTACGGCGGTGGGGCAAGCGGCGCACTCGGTCGCAAAATGGGCTTCGGACCAGACAAATCGGGTGGAGGCAGTTCCGGTGGTTCCTCGGCCAGCGCCTCAGCGCCATCCGCCTCGTCAGAGTTGCCCACTATGTCCTTAGCCGATTCGGGCGCGCCAACGCGCCGTCGGCGTTAACCCTTACTTCCAATGAAATACCTTCTCATCAGCATGCTGAGCGCCTCGGCGTTTCTTACAGCTTGCAAAAACGATAATGAAGCCGCGGCCGACGCCCTACAGCAAGTAGCCCAGGCAGCGGCTAATTCCCCGGAAGCGAAAGCGCGGCAGGCAGCCTGGAAGCTTGCCACAACGCGCCCACCAGCACTACCTATTGGCTCACCCGCTAATCTTCGTCCAGCAGTCGAGCAGCTACTACCTAAAGAGGGCTACCTGAAGCTGATATCAGTCAAGCAAACCGGAGCCGCACAACCCGGAATTATGGCGCTGCCGGTTCTGTGGCGCCATGTAAAAGCTGATTACCCGACCGTAGCCCCTGGCTACCGCCTGCCATTCGAGGCAGTATTGGAATGGCGCCCAACGGGCTATGCCAAGGGAGAAAAGGTCCCCGCCGTCCTTGCCTTGCGCACCCCTGAAGCGCCTGATACGCTGGGCACCTTCGCCCTCCTGGAGCCTGGAGCCACGATTCCCGGGCAATCACAGCAGACTCCAACACTTGTGAAGCCCGGCCAGGGAGTGACTGTTCGGGGAGTCCTGTACGCCTATGCGACGACCCCAAATGCTGGCCAGCAGCCAAGTCTAATTCTCTATCCCTACCAAAACCCACTAGGGCTGCCTGACCCGCGCAAAATGGTCTACCTGCCCCTCTAAGCGTGGGCAGTGGGGCAAAAAGCCCTGGGTGGCTCAGTCCCCTTCATCATCCACCTTCTTCGACTTACCCATGAACTCTGTCCAAGACCTGAACAAGACGTTTATCACCATGCGCACGATGGCGCTGTCCGCCCTGGCCCTGCTGGGGGTGGTGACAGTGGCCTCCGGTGCGCTGCTCTACCGCGCCTACGAGTCCACCGGCCAGCGCGTGTACGTGGTGAGTGACACCGGCTCCTTCTCGGCCCAGATTGGCCGCGGCGCGGGGCACACGCCCTTCGAGGCCCGCAACCTGGTCAAGACCTTCCTGCTGACCATGTTCGGCCACGACCAGTACTCCTTCAAGCACAACCTCGATGCGGGCCTGCCCCTGATTGAAGAGCGCGGCGGGCGTTTTCTGTTTGAGAGCTTCCAGCGCGGGCAGGTGCTGCAGAACTACATCCGCTACGGCGCCCGCCAGGCGGTGACGGTGGACAGTATCCACCTGGATATGAACCGCCGGCCCATCACCGGCCGCGCCTACATCAAGCAGACGGTGTTCATCGGCGACCAGCAAAGCCAGAGCAAGCCCCTGGGCGCCAAGTTTGCCCTCGTCGAAACCGACCGCTCGGATGCCAACCCCTTCGGGCTGCTCATTACCGACTTCGACTTCATCGCCTACAACCCGCCTGTCTCGCAGGAAGAGAAAGACCAGCTGCGCGACCAGGAGCAGGCCCGGCAGCGCAAGCTGCGCGAAGAAGCCGAAGCCGCCGGCGTGCCCCTGCCGCAACCCGCCCCCACGACGCCTGCCCCCGCCGCTCAACCTGCCCAGTAAGCTACCTCTATCCCCTTCTTATGCGTTTCCCCTTCTCCTTTGCTTCCTGCGCGCTGCTGGCGCTTTTACCCGGCCTGTCGCAAGCGCAGACCCTTGCTTCGACTGCCACGCGTCCTGCCGGCGTGCAAACCCCGCATCCGGCCAACGTAGCGCCGAAAATGCAGCTGGAAATCGCCGTTTCCGACTCCTCCACCACGTACCTGGTCTTTCCGGGGCCGGTGTCGCTGGTCGACGTGGGCCAGGCGCCGCACTACCTGGTCAAGATTGAAAGCAACGCCGTGTTCGTGCGGGCCAGGCGCCGCAACCCGCCGCCCACGCCCATCCTGGTGCGCTACGGCTCGCGCTACTGGATGGGGCACCTGGTGTACACCCACCGGCCGGTGCTGCAGCTCTACGACTTTCAGGACGGCGGCGCCCTGGGCGTGAGCGCCGGCGGCAAGGCCCGCAACGGCGCCGGCGTGGATGACGCGCTGGCCCTGAACCAGGGCCACGACAAGCGCGAGCTGGCCGAGGCGCGCCTGGCCAAGCTCGCCACCGCCAAGCACGCCGACACCAGCGGGCTGCGCACGGCCGATAACGACCTGGTGCTCTCGCTGGCCAACGTGCGCAACGACAAAGACTTTACCTACCTGCGCCTGAAGCTGCGCAATACCACCACCATCGACTACGCGGTGGATTTTACCGACTTCGAGCTGGTGGAAAACTCGCGCAAGAAGTTTCTGGGCAAGAAGAAGAACGAGGCCCGGCGGCCCCTGGCGCCCGCCGGCGGGGCCGAAAGCCAGACCATCCCGGCCCGGGCCACGGGCTACCTGCTTTACGCCGTGCCGCTGTACGCGGCCACCGACCGGGGCCACCTTGAAATCACCCTGCGCGAGAAGTTCGGGGCCCGGGTGCTGGTGCTCAAAGTCCCCAGCAAAGTCATCAACACGGCTGCTGCCATTTAATCCTTTCCTCTCATGTCCGAGCACAACATGCAGCCGGTGTATCCTGCCGGCGACAACTCTACTTCTGAATCGCAGCCGGGGCCCGGTCCTGCTTCTGCTCCCACTACCCCCGCTACGCTTCGCCCCTCGGTAGGGGAGCTGGCCCGCCGGCACTGGCTGCCCCTACTCGTGGGCATCGGCCTGCTGACGGCGGTGACGCTTTTTTTCTACGCCCGCTCCCTTTCCCAGGAAGTAGCGCAGCAGGCCAGCCCCGTGGCGGCTACCTCTCAAAATTTGGAGCCCACGATTGCGCCCGCCACGCCCGAAGCGGCCCCGGCGCCCACGGACGTGCTGGAGCAAAAGCAGGCGGCTGCGCGACAGGCCGGCGTGCAGACTCTGGGCACGGTTCCCTCCCCGGACCAATTGGCCGGCGGCATGGCGGTCGATACGGTGGGGCAAGCCGCTTTGCGCCGCCGCACGGCCTTGGCCGCCGCGGAGCGTCAGGCCCGGGCCGCAGCCAACCGGGCGGCGCTACCGCCCCCTGATTCCACGGAAGTAACAGCAGTGGATGCGCAGACCGGTGCCTACCGGGCCGTGCGCATCCCGGTGGTGCAGGCCAGCTACCGGGGTAGCAGTGCCAGTGTCGACCCGCGTCGGCGTTTGCGGGCTGCGGCCCGGCCCCGCACGGCGCCCGACGGGGTGCCCTACGAGCAAAACGACGACGTGCTGGACATGCTCGACGCAGCCCCTGCCGCCTCCCGCGCCTCGTACGAGCAGATGACCGGGCGCCGCTATTTCGACCGGCGGGCTGCCCTCCGGGCCAGCGGGGCGTCTGGTGCCGCGGCAAACAACGCTTCGGGCTACGATGCCTTTGGCACTATTAAAGCCGGCTATTTCCGGTATGCCCCCGATAATCAGGCGCAGCTGCTGCCGGACATTTTCTACAAGGCCGTTATCAACGGGGAACAGAAGATTCGGACTGGTTCCGTCGTGCTGTTGCGCCTCGTCGAGGATGCCGTTATCAGCGGGCAGACCTTTCCTAAGAACCTGGTATTTGCCGGCGTGGCCAGCGTCGAGACCAACCACGTGGCCATCCGCATCTCCCGGCTGGGCCCTACCCGGGTAACCGCCGACATCTACGACTACCATTACCTGCCGGGGTTGATGATTGACCCGCAGAAGCGCCAGCCGCTGCCCGCGGCTGACAATCCCCTCAACGATGCCCGCTCCATCGGTGCCCAGGAAGTGGGCATGGCCATTGACCGCTCGGCCTCGGCGGCTAATTCGGTAGTGGGCGTGGGGGGCCGGGTGGCGGCCGCGATGGTGGGCCGGGCGTCGACACCCCGCCAGAAGCTGCGCGACGTGCGTCTGCCCGATGGCTACCCCGTGCTCATCACCACGGGCGCGACGGATGCCGGCGCGCCGACGGCCAGCAATTAAACCTTACTTTAGCTCTTCAGCCATGAAAAAGGGACTGTTTGTTGTGGTCCTGGCCGTTCTGGCCGGCACCACTTCCTACTTCGCTTCGGCTCAGATGGTCGTCAACGACCCGCCGCACATGGGCATCCACATCGGCCAGTTTGCCAAGCAGCTCAAGCAATGGGTCGAGACCGTCAAGAACTACCAGGTCATCAAGGACGCCCGGCAGATTGCCGGTGTCACTCGCGACATCACGGGTCAGGTAAAGCAGTTAACTTCCGAGGGGCTGGAGCTGCAGCGGCAGATTCAGGCCGACCTGCGCAAGGTGGAATCGGTGAAGGATTTGCGCTACGCCAACCCATTGGAGCTGTTTGGCCGGGCCATGGCCATGAACACCAGCTCGCAGCCCGACTACATGCCGCCGGTGAACAAGGCCCGGCGCCTGCGCCAGGCACTGCAGGGCCGCACGGAGCAGGACGTGGAAACGGTATACCAGGCCTTCTCTGGGTTGGATATCGGCCGCAACGGGGCCCAGTCCTTTACCTACCGTGACTATAAGAACATGCGGGAAGAAGCCTTCGCTTCGGCGTACGCCTACGAGGAGGTACTCAAGAAAAAGAACGTCGAAACGGCCTTCAACTACCAGAAGATTGCCGACGAGATGACTGCCCAAAGCGTGGAGCTCATGGCCACGTTGAAGAACCCGGGCCGCTATTCCATGACCGAGGCCGAGCGCCTGCGCGCCATGGGGCAGGCCAACGACAACATGGTAAAAGCCCTGCAGCTGCGCCAGGAAGCTGACCGGCTGATTCACGAAGCGGGCAAGCCCGGGCCGGCACGACAGGCGGTGGAAGGCGCTTACCGGGACCAGCTGCTGCAGAATCAGCTGTTAAAAAGCATTAGTCGCTCGGGAAGGTTCTAGCGACAATTCTGAATCGGGCCACTTAGGCAACAGCCCGCTCAATCTCCCGTCTCGTCCCAGCTTACTCGACCACCTCAAGGCCCAGTAGCTTCCGCACCCCGTTGTACAAGCGACGAATACGGGAGTTCCGGTAGCAGTCCTGGCAGTGGCTGAAGTTCCACAAGCAGTCCACCGTATCCGTGAACATGTGGAAAAGTAAGCCCACAGCGACAATTTGCGTTGCCGGCCACAGGAGCAGCAGCGCATACACCGGTATGATATGAAAGGAGTGCAGCGGATGGTACCCCACGCTGCAGCGCAACGGGTCGAAGATGGGTTTTGCCAGCAGGTGGTCCAGGTCAATGGCCATTGTGGCCAACATAACCAGGTAAGCGGTCTGCCACACCAAGGGAAAAAACACCAGCGCCAACACGAGCGGAAAAACAAAGTGCAGGCCATAATGGACCAGCGTTTGGGCGCTAAAGAGCTTGGGGGAGGCAAACTGGCCGGGCCCGGGCGGGGCCATCGGCCGGATGGCGCTGCTTGCGGTATCTGTGGGCGTTGCTTTAGCCTGCCTGCTGCCCGGCCCGACTGCCGGTTCCTTCTTCTCCTTGGCCACGCGGTCCTGCGTGCCGGAGGACGTAGCGCGTTCTTCCGCCTTTACCCGCCCCTGCTGGGTAGTGGGCTGCTCCCGGGCAGGGGTGACTGCCGCTGTATCTCCGCGCTGGGCCTGTGGCGGGTGGTGGTACCCGGGGGCGGCCGAAAACTTAGGGACGACAGCCGATGACCGGCAACCGGCTAAGACCACACCGGTTGCTAAGACGAGAATAAGGTGGAAAGCAGGTAGTGCGAGCATGGGGGTTGTTAGGGCCACGTAGCGGGCGACGGTGGCCACCTCGGCCGGTAGCGGACTCAGGCCGCCGGATAGTGCTCTTGGCCACCCACCGTACCCCAAAAGCAAAAAGGCAGCTCCGCGAGAGCTGCCTTTTTTGTGGCTAATCCAAGACCTAGCGGTTGCGCGTGAGCCAGTTCTGCAGGACACCAATCTCCTGGCGCTGGTCGGCGATGATGGCCTGCGCCAGCTGGCGCATCGTGGCGTTGCGGCCGTGCTGGAGCAACGCCTCCGAGTTGTCGATGGCCGCCTGGTGGTGGTCAATCATCATCTGGGCGTAGTCCACGTCGGTGCGCATGGTCATGGTGCGCGCGTTGCTCGCGGCCATCATGCGGTCCATGTTGGTTTTCTGAATTTGGTTGAACTGCGGTACCAGCGGCTGCGTGGGCTGGTGGCTGCTCAGGAACGAGTTGAACTGCGTGATTTCGGCGCGTTGCTTGGTGATGACGTCCTGAGCGATGGTTTTCATTTCCTGGTTGCTGCCCGCGCGGAGTTCTTCCTCGCTCATCTTGATGGCCGCGTCGTGGTGCAGCACCATCTGGGCGGCAAAGTCGTGGTCGGGGTCCTGGGTCTTGGCCTGCGCGTCCATCTGCGTCATCATGTCCATCATGATTTTCATCAGCGGAGTGTCGTGCTTCATGTCGTCCATGTCGTGGTCCTTTTTACAGGCCGAAAACAAGGAAACCAGCACAAGCAGGGAGTAAATGGGCAAGCGGAATAAGCGGTTCATGCGCACGGTCGATGGGGTCTGATGGTAAGCAATATAAACGCCCTGGCTACCCGCCCGGTTTTTACACCGTTGGCCTTTTTGCTTGCATAATTTCCGAGGCTACAGCAGCGAGTCCAGGCTGCGCCGGGCATGGCTGGCGGGTCCGAGCCGTTGAAATTCCGAGGGCGTCAGGCCCGTCACCTGCCCAAACTGCCGCGAGAGGTGGGCCGGGGAGCTGTAGCCCAGCTGCCCCGCCACCTGGGCAATGGTCAGCTCGCCGTAGCCGATGAGCTCCTTGGCGCGCTCCACCTTCTGGCGGATGATGAACTTCTCGATGGTCAGGCCTTCCTCGGAGGAGAACAGGTGCGACAGGTAATGGTAGTCGCGCCCCAGGTGCTGAACCAGGTAATCCGAGTAGGTGAGCAGGCGGGGGCCGGGCTCGGGATAATGAATGAGCGTCACCAGCAGGGTCTTAATCTGCTCCACGAGTTGGGCCCGCGGGTCTTCGAGCAGGGCGAAGCCCGCCGCCAGCAGGGTGTTACGCACGGGCTCCAGGTCCGGCGCCTGGCCGTCCGCAGTGGTCACGTCGGCCTCGCCCAGCACCACGCGCTGCACCTGCAAACCCAGGGCCGTCAGGTCTTCCGTCACCACCCGGATGCACTGGGGGCAGACCATGTTCTTAATCAGCAGCCGGTGGGTGCCGGGGGCAGGCAGCGTGAAGCCGGAGCGGAGTTGGGAGTTCATGAGCGGCATCTATTTTACGACCAGGCTACCGCGCAGCATGCCCATGCCGCAGGTAAACGTAAAGGTACCGGCCTGCTGGGGCAGCAGCTCCACCAGCGTCGTCTTGAAAGCCGGCAGGTCGCGGCGGATGCTGAAGTCGGGCATGAGCAGTTCCTCCGAGCATGAGTTCTCCTCGTCCCGGTAAAAGCTCAGCTGCACGGGCTTGCCGCGCTCCACTTCGATGACGTCGGGGGAATAGCCGCCCTTGACGGTGATGTCCACTTCCTGCACGCCGCTGGAGGTAGAAACGGCCGCAGCCGTCTGGCGGGCGGAAAAGAAGAAGTACCAGATGACAAAAGCCGATAGGGCCAGGCCCGTCAGCGTCACGATGATTTCGGTGGTATCCATGGCTTAGTTCTTAGCGGGGGAGAAGCTGCGCAGGCGCAGCGAGTTGGTGAGCACCGACACCGAGCTCAGGGCCATGGCCCCGGCCGCGAGCATGGGCGAGAGCAAAATACCGAAGAAGGGGTAGAGCAGCCCCGCCGCCACCGGAATGCCCAGCGTGTTGTAGATGAAGGCGAAGAACAGGTTCTGCTTGATGGTGCGGATGGTCTGGCGCGAGAGCTCAATGGCCGTGACCACGCCCTGCAAGTCCGAGCGCATGAGCGTGATGCCGGCCGCCTCCATGGCCACGTCGGTGCCGCCGCCCATGGCCAGCCCGATGTCGGCCTGGGCCAGGGCCGGCGCGTCGTTGATGCCGTCGCCCACCATGGCCACGATGCGCCCTTCGGTCTGCAGCTCCTTGACTTTACCGGCCTTGCCACTGGGCAGCACCTCGGCGAAGTAGCGCTTGATGCCCACCTGCGCGGCTACCTGGGCCGCCGTCTGGGGGTTGTCGCCCGTCATCATCACCACCTCGATGCCCATGGCCTGCAGGCGTTTGATGGCGGCGGCCGACGTCTCGCGCACGGTGTCGGCCACGCCGACGAGGCCCACGGCCTGCTGGTCAACGGCGACATACAGTACGGTCTTGGCCTGG
This sequence comes from Hymenobacter edaphi, assembly GCF_003258365.1. Taxonomy (GTDB): domain Bacteria; phylum Bacteroidota; class Bacteroidia; order Cytophagales; family Hymenobacteraceae; genus Solirubrum; species Solirubrum edaphi. The sequence continues at coordinate 74,573 of NZ_QHKM01000013.1, forward strand.
GCCAGCAACTCATCGGCCTGCCGGCGTACAGCCGGCGAAAGGCTGATACCCGCCTCATCCAGCAGGCGGAAGTTGCCGATGAGCACGGCCTGCCCGTTCACCGATGCCTGCGCTCCTTTGCCCTCGATGGCCTGAAAACCGGTGGCCGGAATGGCCGGGGCCTGCTGGGCATCGGCGTAGCGCACCACGGCTTCGGCCAGCGGGTGCTCGCTCTGCCGCTCCACGGCGGCCACTACCTGCAGCAGTTGGGCCGCGTCCTGTCCCTCGGCGGGCACAAAGTCCGTCACGGCCGGTTCGCCGCGGGTGATGGTGCCGGTCTTGTCGAGCAGCACGGTATTTACCTGGTGGGCTTTTTCCAGGGCCTCGGCGTTGCGAATCAGCACGCCGTGCTCGGCGCCCTTGCCGGTGCTGACCATGATAGCCGTGGGCGTGGCCAAACCTAAAGCACAAGGACAAGCAATGATGAGCACGGCCACGAAGTTGACCAAGGCCAGCGGCAGGCGGGCTTCCACGGGGGCCAGGTCAAACCAGAGCACGAACGTGAGAATGGCAATGACCACCACCGTGGGCACGAAGATGGCGCTGACCTTATCGGCCAGCCGCTGGATGGGGGCACGGCTGCCCTGGGCGTCTTCCACCAGCTTCACAATCTGCGAGAGCATGGTATCAGCCCCCACCTTGGTCACCCGGAAGCGGAAAGAGCCCGTCTTGTTGAGCGTGGCGCCGAATACCGGGTCCCCGGTCTTCTTTTCCACCGGCAGGCTTTCGCCCGTGAGCATGGCCTCGTCCACGGCAGAAGTACCTTCTTCAATAACGCCGTCGGTGGCCACTTTTTCGCCGGGGCGCACCACGACAAGGTCGCCCAGCTGCACCTGCTCGATGGGCACGTCCACCTCCTGGCCGTCGGGCCGCACCACTCGGGCCGTTTTGGCCTGCAAGCCCATCAGCGCCTTGATAGCGGCCGAGGTTTGCGTCTTGGCCCGCAGCTCCAGCACCTTGCCCAGCAGAATCAGGGCAATGATGGTGGCCGTCGTATCATAGTACACCTCGGGCATGAGGCCCCGGCGCATAAACCAGCCCGGCACCACGGTGGCCGCCAGGCTGTACAGAAAGGCAGCCCCGGTGCCCACGGCAATCAGCGTGTCCATGTTGGCGGCGCGGTGCTTGAAGCCGTTCCAGGCCGAGGTAAAGAATTCGCGCCCACTGTAGAGCAGCACCGGCAGGGTGAGCACCAAGAGGCCGTAGTTCAGCCACTGCATGTTGACGCGCGCCATCATCGCGGGCCAGAGCATGAGCATGCTCAGGGGCATGATGAGTATGGCCAGCACCGTGGCTACCCAGAAGCGGCGCTTGAGCTTGACGTAGGCGAGGGCCTTTTGCTGGTCAATTTCCGCCTGCCGGTCGGCGGCGCTGGTGTCTGGCGCGCGCTCGGTTACGCCGTAGCCAGCCTTGACCACGGCCTCTTTTAAGGTAGCCGGAGTGGCCTGGGCGGGCAGGTATTCAATCGTCGCTTTTTCGGTAGCGAAGTTGACCATGGCCCGCTGCACGCCGGGCGTGCGGGTCAGGGACTTCTCAACGAAGGACGCGCACGAGGCGCAGGTCATGCCTTCGATGTCGAGGGTTTCGGTCTTGGTCGTTGGTTCCATAGAAATAAGCAGCCTATTGCTGCATTGGGCCGGGAAACCCAAGGCTCCCTAGGCTAGAAAGTACAGTACAAAGGAACGGCGCCCCCGCGGCGGGGTTAGTACGGAATCTCACCCGAAACTTGCATAATTTGCACGTTGCAGGTGGACAAGGGATTTACATAATCCGGCCGAAGGCTTGCATAATTTTGCGCTGCTTGCCGGGGGCTTTTTTCCCTGACTGCCGCCTAAAACAGCCTGATGGCCATTTGCGGTCCTTTTTCGCAGGTTAAGCGGCCACCCACAGGAACGGCCCGGAAACTCTTTATTTAGAAATGGGGTAGATAAGCGGTACCGCCTTTTCGTGGAGAAGTCTACTTTTGCGGTTGCTTAGCGCCTGTCATGTTCCGTAGCCTGTCCCCTTTCCGCCGTTTGCTGGCGACGAGCTTCCTGCTCGTCTTCGTCAACGTGTTCGTGGGCCAGTGCTACTGCGCCACGCTTAACCCAGTGCAAGCGGCCCCGGTGGCCAAGGTCACCCCGCCGCAGAAGCCTTCACACCCTGGCTGCCACGGTCACGACAATGCCACGGCAAAGCAGCAACCCACCAAGACCAAGCAGGACCATGCCCAGCACAACTCCAAGCCCGCGGGCAAGGATGACTGCTGCCAGGACAACTCGGCTGCTATCCTTAAGTCGCTCACCACGCCGGCTGAAAAGCAGCTGATGACGTCTGCGCCGGCTTTGCTGCCGGCCAGCAGCGACTTCTTTTTCCGGCCCGCTGCCGGACAGTGGGACCGCACCCACTCGGTCGTTCTGGTGCTCCGCGAGCACCTGCCCCCCAAAATACCCGACATCCGCATCTTTATTCAGTCCCTGACGGTCTGATTGATTTGACGCGCCCAAGGCTCGCCCTGGCATAGCTCTGCTATGTCCGGGGCGGGCCTTTGCATTGTCGTGTCCGCCCGGCGCTTAGCTGCCCCCTCCCTCCTTCATCTTCCTGGTTTTTACCCTCGCCTGACAATGAAAAGTTGTTGCGAAGAAGCCGGCGCACCCGCCCCCCAAGGCCCGGTTCGCCGCCTGCTGTCCTACCTGCTCTACGCCGCGGTAGCTGCCGGGCTGGGCTTCGTGCTCTGGCAGCAGTGGCAGGCCTAGCCGCCCGGCAGCAGCGCCCCGGACTACTGGATATAGTCTCCCCATCTGTTCAACCCCATTCCCCTTTTATGCACCGCATACCGCTTTCCCTGCTGGCCCTGGCTGGCCTGCTCACCGCCAGCAGCTGCTCGTCCGAAACCGAGTCCAGCAAAACCACCGACACCGTCACCACGCCCACCAACGGCCCGGCCGAAGGCACCGCCGAGCACGGCGGCGGCCACACCTACGCCTGCCCCATGCACCCCGAGGTCACCAGCACCAAAGAGGGCGACAAGTGCCCCAAGTGCGGCATGAACCTGGAGCACAACGACAAGGTGGCCAACGGCAAAACTTACGAAATGAAGCTGGTGCCCACGCCCACGCAGGTGACGGCCGGGCAGCCCACCACGCTGGCCTTCACGCCCGTGGAAACGGGCAAAGGCTCCGCACCCGTGCCCCTGGACGTGGTGCACGAAAAGAAGATTCACCTCATCATCGTCAGCAAGGACCTGGGCCAGTTCTACCACGAGCACCCCGAGTACACGGCTGAGGGCGACTACAAAGTGAAGTACACCTTCCCAAAGGGCGGCGACTACGTGCTGTTTCAGGACTACACGCCCACGGGCTCGGGCCACCAGCTCGGCCGCCAGCCCCTCACCGTGAAGGGCGCAGCCTATGCGCCGGTCAAGTTCAAGAACGACGACATGCAGTGGGAGAAGGACGGCTATAAGGCCACCCTCGCCTTCGACAAAGACCTGAAAGTGGGCCAGCTGCTGGGCATGAAAATCAACATCAGCAAGGACGGCCAGCCGGTGACGGACCTCGCCAACTACCTCGGCGCGCTGGGCCACGTGGTGGTAATCAGCGAGGACACCGAGCAGTACCTGCACGTGCATCCCAACGACCAGGCCGACAAAGGCCCCAACATCGGCTTCAACACCAACTTCGAAAAGCCCGGACTGTACCGCGTGTTCCTGCAGTTCAACCACGCCGGTAAGATTCACACCGGTGACTTCACCATCAACGTGAAGGCCTAGCGTGTGGGCTGGCCCCCTTCCGGCTTGCCTCTCTCTTTCTTCCACTTTCCCCAACCACACCCATGAAAAAGTCCGCTTTTTTCCTCGCAGCCCTTTGCTCGGGCTCCCTGCTGGTTGCCAGCTGCAACAGCGACAAGGCCGCCGATTCGACGGCTACTACCACCGAAACGACCACCGCCGAGGGCACCGCCTCCGGTGACATGGCCGGCATGGACCACTCGGCCATGGGCCACGACGGGGCCACTGCGGCCGGCGACTCGCCGCAGCTGGTGGCCATGAACGAGATGATGCAGAAGATGCACGCCAGCAAGCCCAAGGGCAACACCGACCACGACTTCGCCCACCACATGCTGGAGCACCACAAGGGCGCGGTTGTCATGGCTGACATTCAGCTGCGCGACGGCAAAGACGCCACCATGCGCCAGATGGCCGAGAAAATCAAAGCCGACCAGCAAAAGGAAATTGCCGAGCTGGAAGCCGCGGCCACCCGCCTCGACAACGCCCCGACCAACTACAAGCCCAACGACCCCACGGACCCCTTCACCAGCAAGATGAAGGCCTCGATGGACGCCATGATGCCGATGCCAAAAAGCGTGGCAGACCCGGACATGAACTTCAACATGCTCATGACCATGCACCACCAGAGCGCCGTGGACATGGCCAAGGCCGAGCTGGCCCACGGCAAAGACACCAAGCTCAAGCAGATGGCCCAGCAGATAATAGATGCCCAGGAGAAGGAAATAGCGGCCTTCAAGGACTGGCACAATAAGAACGCCGACAAAATGTAGCCCAAAGGCTACTCCAACCCACTTTACTCCTAACCCCCTCTCATGAAGATTTCGCAAATTCTCGCCGCCGCCCTGTTGCTCGCCGCCCCACTCACCGTTGCCGCTCAGCACAGCCACAAGCCCGGCACCGCCGCCCACGGCCACAAAGCCGCCGGCGAAACTCACGCCCACAAATCTCCCCACGGCGGAACGGTCCGCACGGCCGGCAAGTACCACCTCGAACTGGTGCAGCAAGCCGGGGAGGTGCACGTGTACCTGCTCGACGCCAACGAGAAAACCATGCCGCTGGACCGTTCCACCGGCACGGCCATGCTGCTGAGCACGGCGGGCAAAACCACCAGCGTGAAGCTGACGCCCACCGGCGACTATTTCGTGGCCGCCGTGCCCGCCGGCACTACCCTGCGCACGGCCATCGTGAGCCTGAAAGCCAACGGCAGCTCGCTCAGCGCCCGCTTTGAAAAGCTGGACGCAGCGGCCAAAGCCAGCAAGGCCACGGCCGCCGCCTACACCTGCCCCATGAACTGCGAAGGCTCGGCCAGCGACAAGCCCGGCAGCTGCCCGAAGTGCGGCATGGCCCTGGTGAAAAAGTCATAGACGTCGCCTGCTTTTCGGACGCCGGGCGTCCGGACCCGCTTCGTCCGGGTCGTCTGCCGCTGCAACGGTAGGCGGCCCGCTGGCTCGCTCTAACCTGATTATATGAAGTATCTGAAATTGAGAAGTGGCGTGCGTTTCCTGCTGGTTCTGGCCCTTTTGCTGGGATTCGGTTTCGAAGCTGCGCGCGCCCAAACCATCATCAGCCTGGACAGCGCCGAAGCCCAGACCCTGCGCCGGCACCCCCGGCTGCGGCAGTCAACCCAGGAAATTGAGGAGCAGCGCGCCCTCAAGCGGGGCTCGTTTGCGCCCGCCAACCCGGACTTTCTATTCTCGGCCCCTACCGGCGAGATGTGGGCCCCGGGCGTGGTGCAAACCATCGACCTGCCCAACGTCTACCGCCAGCAGCGGCGCGTGGCGCAGGCCGGCATTACCCTGGCCGAGCGCAACCGCGACGTGAGCCGGGCCAGCGTGCTGCGCGACACCCGCCTGGCGTACCTGACCCTGCAGTTTGCCGAGGCCCAGGTGCGGCAGCTCACCTACCAGGACAGCTTGTTTCGCGTGCTGCGCCTGGCCACCGAGCGTTTGTTTACGGCCGGCGAAGTCACCTCGCTGCAGCGCATCAGCACCGACGCCGAAGCCCGGCAGGTGACCGTGCTGCTGCAGCAAGCCACCGCCGACCGGCAGGCCGCCCAGCGCCGCCTGGCGTTGCTGCTGGGCCGCCCCAGCGAAGCCCTGGCCACCAGCACCGACCTGGGCCGCAGCGGCGCGGAGCTGGCCCAAACGGGCACTGCGCTGCTCGCGGGCCTGCCCACCGAAGACAGCACGGCCCTGGTGCGCAGCCCCACGCTGGCCGCCGCCACCCAAAACGTAGCGCTGAGCCAGTCGGGCATCAGCCTGGTGCGGGCCCGGCGCACGCCGGCCCTCACCCTCGGGTACCAAAACCAGGCGTTTGAGAACTCAGCCCTGAAATACCGCTTCCAGTTCGGCCTGTCGGTGCCCATCTGGTTCTGGACCTACCGCTCGCAGCTGCAGGCGGCCACGGCCCGCTCGCAGGCCGCCAGCTACCAGCTGCAGGCCCAGCGCTTGGAGCTGAGCACCCAGTACCAGCAGGCCCTGGCCGATACGCGCAAATTCTCGGCCTCGCTGGGCTACTACGAGCAGACCGGCCTGCCCCAGTCGCGGGCCATCATCAGCCAGTCCCAGCGCCTGTTCCGGGCCGGGGAAGTAAGCTACCTGCAGCTCATCCTGAGCCTGAACCAGGCCTTTGCCATCCAGAATACCTACCTGACGACCATTCGGGACTACCGCCAGGCCCTCATCGAACTTAACTACCTGCGGGGTGAATAACATGAAACAACTCCTGATTTTGCTCCTGGGCCTGCTGCTGAGTGGCACGGCCTACGCTCACGGGGGCGAGGACCACGGCGACGGGCCCAAAGCGGGCACGGCCGCTGGGGCTACTTCCTTCTCGGTCGCGGCCCTCTCCGAGCAGTTCGAGGTGCTGCTGCGCTACGAGCCCCTGGAAGGAGGCAAGCCCGCCGACTTGCGTTTGTTCCTCTCGGACTACGCCACCAACGCCCCCATCAAGGGCGCCAAGCTTACCCTGACCACCCCGGAAGATTCTACCCTGAAATGGGCGGTGACCGAGCAGGAGCCCGGCATTTACCTGGTGGAAGGGCAATTCCCCGCCAACAAAGCCTACAGCTTCGCCGCCAACATCGTGGCCGGCGAACAGGCCGATTTGCTCTTGCTCGAAGGCATTAAAGTTGGCGAGAAGCTGCCCGTAGCCGAAGCCCCCCACGCGGAATCGTCGAGGCTGTTTTCCTCTTGGAAAACCATCCTGGCCCTGGTCGGGGCCTTTGTGCTCGGCATCGTACTCACGGCCCTGCTCATGCGCCGACGCCGTCCCGAGCCCGTGCCCCAGACTTCCGAGCAGGCGTTGACCGCCAGCCGCCGCACCCCCTTCCCTTAATGCTACCCCGATATGAAAACCAAGCATAAAATCCTGGCCGTTACGGCCGCCGCGGGACTGGTCCTGACGGTGCTGCTCCCTCCACCGGGTTTGGTGCAGGCGCACGGTGGCGAAGACCACGGTGGCACGGCCAAAGCCAGCACCGGCGTGGCCCTTTCCGACGAGGTACTGCTGCCCAAGGAAAGCCAGTTCCTGTTTCAGGTGCGCACCAACCTGGCTGCTTTCTCCACCACCTACAGCCGGGCCACGCTCTACGGCACGGTGTCGGCCGCGGCGGGGGGCGAGGGCCGCATCGTGGTGCCCCAGACCGGGCGCATCGTGAGCCTCGCGGCCCAGGTAGGCAAAACGGTGCGGGCCGGGCAGACCCTGGCCGTCATCGAGCAAACGCTGGATGCCACCCAGCAAATCGGCCTCAGCACCGAGCGGGCCAACGCCCAGGCCGAGCTGCGCGCCGCCCAGCAGGACTACGCCCGCCTGCAGAGCATCGCCGACATCGCCGCCCGTAAGGACGTGGTGGCCGCCGAGCTGCGCCTGCGCCAGGCCCGCCAGAACGCCAGCATCTACAACGGCCAAGCCCAGCAGCGCCGCGTGAGCATCACCTCGCCCGTGAGCGGCACCGTGGACGTGTTTAATCTCGCTGTCGGTCAACAAGTCAACCAGGGCGACGAGCTGTTTCGGGTCATCAACCCCGGCAAGCTGCGCGTCGAAGCCCAGGTGTTTGCCCAGGACCTGGACAAGGTCACGCCGGGCGCCATGTTCCGAATCGAAGGGCTGCAGGGCCAGACTGGCGTGCCCGCCCGCCTGGTGGTGTTCAGCAACGTGGTGAACCCGGTCAACCAGGCCCGCCAGCTGGTGCTGGAGCTCGACGCCCAGCAGGGCAGCGCCTACCGCGCCGGCCAGGCCGTGAACGTGCAGGTCGTGGGCCAGACCGGCGGGGGCAAGCCCCAGCTGGTGGTGCCCACCTCGGCCATCACCGACCTCAACGGCAAGCCCGTGGTGTTTGTGCACACCGAGCCCGAGCGGTTCAAGATTCGCTACGTGCAGCCCGGCGCCGTGAATGGCCAGCAGACCGTGCTGGTGCAGGGCGAAATCAACGAAAACGACCGGGTGGTCACCGCCGGCACCTACCAGCTCAAATCCATTTACCTCAACCAATAACCCTTTTCCCGTTTCCCTATGCGCCGTTTCCTCCTTGCCCTGTTGGCCGTTCCCGCCCTGTCGGCTACCGCTTTTGCCCAAACCACGCCCGCTGCAGCGGCAACCCCCAGCGCCGATGAGGCGGCTGTGCGGTCCGTGCTGACTAAGTACCAGCAGGCCGTGCAAAAGCTCGATACCACGGGCACCGCCCGCCTGTTCACGGCCAACTCCCAGGTGTTCGAGTCGGGTGGGGTGGAAGGCTCCTACCGGCACTACGCCGAGCACCACCTGGCCCCCGAGCTCAAGGAGTTTAGCGCCTTCACCTTCAGCGACTACAAGGCCGCCGTGCAGGTAGACGGTCCTTATGCTTTCGCAACGGAAACCTACACCTATACCATTAACCTCAAGAAGGACCCCAAGGAGAAAGAGGCCAAGGCGCCCATCGTGCGTCGCGGGGTGGCCACGTCGGTGCTGCGCAAAAACGCCGCCGGCCAGTGGCAAATCATGAGCACCCACACCTCGGCCCGCACGCCCCGGGTCAAGAAATAAGACGCACAGGGCGTGCCCTGTCCGCCCCACCGGCCCACCGGCCGGACTACACCGAAGTCGCCCTTGAGGCTCCTTCCACTTTGCGCTAATACCCCATGCTTGATAAGATAATTCGCTTTGCCCTGCAGAACCGCCTGCTGATGCTGGCCTTCGCCATGGGCCTCCTCATTGCCGGTTCCTACACCGCCAGCCAGCTGCCGGTGGACGTGCTGCCCGACCTCGACCGCCCGCGCGTGACCGTGTTCCTGGAAGCGCCCGGCATGGCCCCCGAGGAGGTGGAGGCCCTGGTGACACTGCCCGTGGAAACGGCCCTGAACGGGGCCACCGGCGTGTCGGCTGTGCGGTCCAACTCGGCCATTGGCCTGGGCATGGTGTTCGTGGAGTTCGACTACGGCACCGACATCTTCACGGCCCGCCAGATTGTGAGCGAGAAGCTGCAGACCACGGGCGAGCAGCTGCCCGAGGGCATTACGCCGGTGCTGGGCCCCATTTCCTCGGTCATGGGCCAGATCATGCTGGTGGGCTTGTCGGGCGGCAAACAGACCAACGCCGCCGATTTGCGCACGCTGGCCAACTACACCGTGCGGCAGCGCCTGCTCAGCATTCCCGGCGTGGCCCAGGTCATTCCCATCGGCGGCGACAACCTGCAGTACCAGGTGCTGCTGGACATGCCCCGGCTCAATGCCACGGGCCTGACGGTAAACCAGGTGGAGGAAGCCCTGCGCCAGTCCAACCTGAACACGACGGGCAACTTCTTTGACCGCAACGGCTCAGAGGTACTCATCCGCAACCTGGGCCGGCTGCGCTCGGTGGCGGACATCGAAAATATCATCGTCGGCTACCGCGAGCAGTCGCCCATCCGGGTGGCCGACGTAGCCAAGGTGGAGTTCGGGGCCCGCTTCAAGCGCGGCGACGGCAGCGTGAACGGCCAGCCGGCTGTTATCCTGAGCATCGAGAAGCAGCCCGGGGCCGCCACGGTGGGCCTGACAGCAGCCGTGGAAAAAGCCCTGGTGGAGCTGAAGCCTTCTTTGCCCCAGGACGTGCAGGTGAACACGCGGCTGTTCAAGCAGTCGGAGTTTATCGAGTCCTCGATTACCAACGTCGAGGAAGCCTTGCGCGACGGCGCCATCTTGGTGGTCATCATCCTGTTTGCCTTTCTGCTGAACGTGCGCACCACGTTTATTTCCCTGGTGGCCATCCCGCTCTCGTTGCTGGTCACGGCGCTGGTGTTTCGCTTTGCCGGCATCAGCATCAACACCATGACCCTCGGCGGCCTGGCCATTGCCATCGGCGAACTGGTCGACGACGCCATCGTGGACGTGGAAAACGTGTACCGACGCCTGCGCGAAAACAAGCAGCTGCCACACCCGCAGCCGGTGCTCAAGGTTATTTACAAGGCCAGCTCCGAAGTACGCAACTCCATCGTGTACGCCACCATCATCGTGGTGCTGGTGTTCCTGCCGCTGTTTGCCCTGGAAGGCATGGAAGGCCGCATTTTTGCGCCGCTGGGCATTGCCTACATCACCAGCATTGTGGCCTCGCTGTTCGTCTCGCTCACCGTCACGCCGGTGCTCTGCTACTACCTGCTGCCCAAAATGAAGCAGATGGACCACCCCGAAACCGACGGGGGCCTGGTGCGCTGGCTTAAGAAAAAAGATACTCGCCTGTTGGGTTGGGGCCTGCAGCATCCCAAGGCCATCCTTGGGGTAACCGGGGCGCTGTTCGTGGCGGCCATGGCGCTGATTCCGTTCTTCGGCACCGAGTTTCTACCGGCTTTCAACGAGGGCTCCCTGACGGTCAACTTCTCCGCGCCCGCCGGCACCTCGCTCGCCGAGTCCAACCGCCTGGGCACCCTGGGCGAGAAGCAGATGCTCAAGATTCCGGAAGTGGCCTACACCGCCCGCCGCACCGGCCGCGCCGAGCTCGACGAGCACGCCGAGTCGGTCAACAACTCGGAAATCGAGGTGGCCTTTAAGACCGAGGAAGAGCTGGAGAAGGAAGGCAAGACCATGCGCAGCCGCGACGAGATCCTGGCCGACATGCGCGACAAGCTCAGCTTGATTACGGGCGTGAACGTGAACATCGGCCAGCCCATTTCCCACCGCCTTGACCACTTGCTCTCGGGCGTGCGCGCCCAGGTGGCCATCAAGGTATTCGGCAACGATTTGCTGGAGCTGCGCCGCTACGCCAACGAAGTGCGCGCCGTGGCCGGCACCGTGCCGGGCGTGGTCGACTTACAAGTGGAAAAGCAGGTCCAGATTCCCCAGCTGCTCATCCGGCCCAAGGACGAGGCCCTGCGCGCCTACGGCATGGCCCGCGGCGAAGTGGTGCGCGACCTCGAAACCCTGTTCCAGGGCGCCGTGGTCTCGCAGATGCTCGACGGCCAGAAGCGCTTCGACCTGGTGGTGAAGCTGCCCGAAGCCCAGCGCAACGACATCGCCGCCATCAACCAGACGCGCATCGAAACGCCCACCGGCGCCATGATTCCGATCAGCCAGGTGGCGGAGGTCATCTACGAGCCGGGCCCCAACACCGTCAACCACGAAAACACCCAGCGGCGCATCACCATCTCCCTGAACGTGGCCGAGCGCGACCTGGGCTCGACGGTCAAGGAGATTCAAGCCAAGGTGAATTCGCAGGTGAAGCTGCCCCCCGGCTATTACCTCACCTACGGCGGGCAGTTCGAGAGCCAGCAGTCGGCCTCCCAAAAGATTCTCTGGCTGAGCCTGTTTTCGCTGGCCGGCATCTTCCTGGTGCTGTTCTCGCACTTCAAATCCAGCTACATGGTGGGGCAGATTATGCTCAACATTCCGCTGGCCCTCATCGGCTCGGTGGTGGCCGTGCTGGTCACGGGCGGCACGTTCAGCATTGCCTCGCTCGTGGGCTTTATTACGCTCACCGGCATTGCCTCGCGCAACGGCATCATGATGATTTCGCACTACATCCACCTCGTGGAGCACGAGGGCGAAAAGTTCGGCCTGCCCATGATTATCCGCGGCTCCCTGGAACGCCTGGTGCCGGTGCTGATGACGGCCCTGGTGGCGGCGCTGGCCCTGGTGCCGCTCACGCTGGCCAAGGACGCGCCGGGCAAGGAAATTCTGTACCCGGTGGCCACCGTCATCCTCGGCGGTCTGCTCTCGTCTACCTTCCTCGACATCATCGTGACGCCCGTGGTATTCTGGCTGGTGGGCGAAAAAGCCCTGGCCCAGTACTTCGCCTCGCACCAGGAAACGGGCCTGGACGACCACCCGCAGGAACTTGACGCGCAGCCGCTCACCCCGCCTTCGGATTTGAATCCGGTGCTGCCCACCCGTTAAGCGATGCTGCACGCCTTTCTGCATATCACGGTGCCGGGGCTGTATGCCCTGGCCTTTCACCGCCCCCACTGGCGGCGGGTGTGGCTGGTGCTGGCCAGTGCCCTGCTGCTCGACCTGGACCACCTCTGGGCCACCCCCTTCTACGACCCGGGCCGCTGCAGCATCAACTTCCACACCTTTCACACCTACTGGGCCATCGGCGGCTACGTGCTACTGCTGCTACCCGCCCGCACGCGCATCTGGGCCGTGGGCTTCCTGCTGCACATGGTGCTGGACTACACCGAATGCTGGCAGCGCGGCATTTACCTGCCTTAACCTCGCTTGCTGATGCCTAATCGCTCCGCTTCTGCTTCGCCCACCACTGTGCTTTACATCAAGCACATGGTGTGCGCGCGCGGTATCCGGGTGGTTCGGCAGGAGCTGGAAGGGCTGGGCTTGCAGGTGCTCGACGTGCGCCTGGGGGCCGCCACGGTCGCCGGAGAGCCGGAAGACCTGGACTGGCCCCGCCTGCGGGCCACGCTGGAAGCAGCCCGGTTTGCGCTGCTCGAAACCTTTCACCAGACCCTGGTGGAACGGGTCAGCGTGGCCGTGAACCGCCTGTTGCGCGAGCCCGGCGAAAGCCTGCGGCACCGGGCATTCGGGGCGGCGGTGGCCCGTGAGCTGGACCTGACGTACGGGCAGCTGAGCGCGGCCTTTGCCCGCTTGGTGGGCGATAAGACGCTGGCGGCCTACATCCTGAGTCAGCGCCTGGCTTATGCGCAGGAGCTGCTGCTTTCTTCCTCCCTGAGCGTGGGCCTAATTGCCCGGCACCTGGGCTACACCAGCCTGGCGCACTTCTCCGGCCAATTCCGGCGCTTGGCCCGCTGTTCGCCTTCCGCATATCGTCGGCTGCTGCGGGCCGAAAGGGCTCCGGTGGTAGGGGAGGAGGCCCCAAATCATGCAAGGGAAGAAGACTAATATGTAAAACCTTGGGCCACAGAGAAGGTATACTTAGGCAGCGACCCGGTTGGGTTGCCTTGTTCGTTCACCTACACCCCTTTCCCATGCATACCCAAAACCAAAGCCTGCTCGACGCCCTCAATGCCTGTATCGCCGCCTGTGAGCATTGTGCTACGGCCTGCCTGCAGGAAGACAACGTGAAGATGATGGCCCGCTGCGTGCTGTTGGACCGCGACTGTGCCGACATCTGCGCCCTCACCGCCCGCTTCACTGCCCGCGGCTCGGAGCACGCCGCCCATCTGCTACGCGAGTGCGCTGAAATCTGCAAGGCCTGCGCCGACGAGTGCGAGAAGCACGGCGCTCACTCCGAGCACTGCCGCCAGTGCGCCGAGGCCTGCCGCCGCTGCGAGCAGGCCTGCCGCCAGGGCATTGCTGCTTAAATATCCTCGATACCATGGGAAGCCAGCTCGTCGCGTACGGGCTGGCTTTTTCGTGGGCCCCGGTGTGTTAATTATGCTGGTTCGCGGCCTAATTCTGTACGCCGGGCCTGGGCGACACCCCTACTTTTGCGGGGTCCTTCACCCGCCCCAACTGCCTCGCTGATGACAATGGCTCCCGCCCTGCGCAAATTCATGCTCACCGCCCACATCACGTTCTCGGTGGGCTGGCTCGGCGCCGTGGCCATGTTCCTGGCCCTGGCCATCACCGGCCTGACCAGTACTGATGCGTTGCTGGTGCGCACGGCCTACCTGGCCATGGGGCTGAGCGGCTGGTTTGTTATTGTGCCCTCCAGCCTGGCCGCGCTGGCCACCGGCGTGGTGCAGGCGCTGGGCACGCCCTGGGGCTTGTTTAAGCATTACTGGGTGCTGGTCAAGCTGGTGCTCACGGTAGCGGCCACGCTGCTGTTGCTGCTGCACATCCAGCCCATCGCCTACCTGGCCGAGGTAGCCGCCAAAGCCGACCTCTCGGCAACTGACCTGCGCGGGCTGCGCCTACAGCTGCTGGCCGATGCCGCGGCCGCGCTGGTCGTGCTGCTGGCAGCCACCGCCATTTCGGTGTACAAGCCCTGGGGCCGCATTGGTAAGTGGCGGCTGCAAAAGCAGGCGCATGCCCAAGCCGTGGCCGCGGGCCACGCAACTGCTATGCCCACCCCCTGGGGCCGCTATTTGCTCATCGCCGGGCTGGTGCTGCTCCTACTCTTTGTCATCGGCAAACACTTGCTCGGCGGGGGCATGGGCCACCATTAAAGCTAGCGTGCGACGTGTCAGGCAGGCAAAGGGGGATTAGCTGCTACAAATCATGCAAGCCTGAAGCCTAATTGTGTACCCCTTCCCGGGCACGTGCCGCTACTTTTGGGTGTTTTAATTCCGAACCCGCCCACCACGGGCGCCACGCATTTACTCCCATGAAAACGCTCCAATTCAACACCAACATCAACTGCGGCGGCTGCATCAAAGCCGTAACGCCCACCCTCAACGGCGAGAAGGCGATTGCCTCCTGGCAGGTCGACACGGCCAACCCCAACAAGGTGCTCACCGTGACCGGCGACGTGACCGAGGAGCAGGTGCTGGCGCTCGTAGAAGATGCCGGCTTCAAGGCTGAAAAGGCCTAGACATTTTAGTGAGTGCCACCCACGGAATACGGACCGTGGCTGTTTGAACTACCCCGCGGCCGTACCCGGCGGGCCCATCTTAACCACCAGAACCGATGAAACGCAAGATGATGATGTTCGGCGCCGCGGCGCTGCTCTCCGGCGGCGCCTTGTTTGGCTTCACCAGCCCAACCCCGACCGCGGCGGATTGTCCACTGAAGGGCACCCCCGATTGCCCGCTGGTGCAAAACTGCGCCCAGGCCGGCACTCCGGCCTGCACGGCGGGAGCCCCTAGCTGCTGCGCGGCCAAGTAAGCTGCCCACGCTCGTGTAAAACGCCCGGCCCCAGTAGGTCGGGCGTTTTTCGTTTTAGCGTTTCCTGGGACGGCCTGTAGTCAGGACCAGGTTGCTTGAAATTATGCAACCGTGCGGCCGTTTGCGTGTAAACATTGTCGCGGTTTGACTACGTATGGTACCCAACAGGGAAAGCAACGACCGCCTGGCTAGGACCAGTGGTCAGCGCGGCCTCTCCATTACCCATTGGGATTTGCCCCGGCACTGCTGCTTGCGGTCAGCCGGGGTTTTTCCGTGTACCGGCCTTGGCTCATTCGGCTCTATGTTTTCAGATTTTCCCAATCTGCACCCCCTGGTGGTGCACTTGCCCATTGTCCTGATACTGCTGGCTGCGGCATTGCAGGCCCTGCTGGTATTCAAGGACTGGCCCCAGGTGCGCTGGATTGCCTTGGCCGTGATGGCTGGGGGCTTTGCCGGGGCGGTGGCGGCCAGCACCGTGTTTCATGCGGCGGCAATTGGCCTTTCGCCCCGGGCAGCGGCCGTGTACGCGGCCCACGAGCAGTTCGCCGGCTACACCACCTGGCTCTCGGGCATCACGCTGCTATTGGCCGGCATCGGGTTTTACTTTAAGGTGCAGCGCCGGGCCTACGAGGTGCTGGTGCTGGTGGCAGCCGTGGCGGCGGCCGGCGCGCTTTCCGTGGCCGGGCACCGAGGTGCGCAGCTGGTGTACGTCGAGGGCGTGGGTCCCAAGGGCAACCTGCTCGATAAAAGCCACGGCCACGGCGGGGAGGATGCCATGCCCGGCATGGACATGCCGGCTTCCGAAGCGGACGCCCACAACGAGGAGCTTGGCCCAAGCGACGGGACTCGCCCACCATCAGTGGCTACGCCAGGTACCTCCCCGGCCAGCATGGAAGGCATGAACATGGGCCCCGGCCCGCAGGCCGCCCAGCTAGGTCAGCGCCGTCAACCCATGGAACAAATGGAAGGCATGAACATGCCCACCCAACGGCGCGGCGGCCAACCGCAGCCGGCGCCGGCAGGACGGGCCGCCCAGCAGGGAGCCATGGCCGATATGCCGGGGATGAACATGCCCGGGATGC
Organism: Hymenobacter edaphi; assembly: GCF_003258365.1. Classification (GTDB taxonomy): domain Bacteria; phylum Bacteroidota; class Bacteroidia; order Cytophagales; family Hymenobacteraceae; genus Solirubrum; species Solirubrum edaphi. The sequence continues at coordinate 90,646 of NZ_QHKM01000013.1, forward strand.
GTACGCAACGTCCCTCCGGCCAAGGCAGCCCGCGCAAAGCGCCGCCCGCCCCGATGGACATGGGCAACATGCCCGGCATGGACATGGGTCCTGCCCGCTCGAAAAACACCTCCCCAAGCAAACCCGCCATAGGTACTATGAAAGGCATGGAAAACATGCCCGGCATGCAGCCCGCCGGCGGCCAAAAGCCTGTGACAACGCGCCAGCAGATGGACGATATGTCCGGAATGCCGGGCATGAAAAAGGGCGAGGCTATGCCCGGTATGGGCGATAGGAAGGGAATGGAGAAGCCCGGAACGGGCGCCATGCCGGGCATGCCGGGAATGGCCATGCCCAGCAGCCCCATGGATAAGTACCGGTTCGAGGACAACAACCCGGCCCGCAGCACCCCCAAACGCGACAAGTAACGACCGATGCGAATACTCTTTCTACTGGCTGCCCTGCTGGCCGCCATGCCCGCCTGGGCGCAGCACACGCCGGGCATGCGTATGGGCAAAAGCGCCGAGCCTCACCTGACCCAGTCTGCGCCCCCGGCTGCTCAGCTGCAGGGCAAGGTCGTGACGCCTCGCACGAGCTACGTGGGCAAGCGGGTGGAGTACGACCTGTACGTGGACGAGCGCCTGGTCAACTTCACGGGCCGCACCCGCCGGGCCATCGGCATCAACGGCCAGATTCCGGCCCCCACGCTCACCTTCAACGAGGGGGACACCGCCGTGATTCGGGTGCACAACCAGATGCACATGGAAACCAGCATCCACTGGCACGGCCTGCTGCTGCCCAACGAGCAGGACGGCGTGCCCTACCTCAACACGGCCCCGGTCGAGCCGGGCGGCACCCACACGTTTACGTTTCCCCTGATTCAGAGCGGCACCTACTGGTACCACTCCCACACCATGCTGCAGGAGCAGGACGGCGTGTACGGCTCCATCGTCATCCACCCCAAGCGCATTCCCTACGAGATGAAGGAGTACGTGCTGGTGCTCTCCGACTGGACCGACCACAAATCCAAGGAGGTGCTGCGCTACCTCAAGCGCACCGGCGAGTGGTTCGCCGTGCAGAAAGGGGCTACGCAGAGCTACGGCGAGGCCCTGGCCGCCGGCTACTTCAAGGACAAGCTCAAGCAGGAGTGGGGCCGCATGCCGGCCATGGATTTGACGGACATCTACTACAACAAATTCCTCACGAACGGGCAGGAAAAGGGCTATTTCAAGGACGCCAAGCCCGGGGAGGTGGTGCGCCTGCGCGTCATCAACGGCAGCGCCTCGTCCTACTTTTACCTGCAGTACGCCGGCGGTCCTATGCAGGTCATCGCCGCCGACGGCATCAACGTGGAGCCCTTCCCCGTCAACAAGCTCGAAATAGCCACGGCCGAAACCTACGACCTGCTGGTCACGGTGCCCGCTGTGGGCGCGGCCGAGTTTCGGGCCACGGCCAACGACATCACCGGCTACACCTCCACCTTCATCGGGCAGGGCGAGCCGATGAAAGCCCCGGACCTGCCCCGCATCAACTACTTCCAGATGATGCGGGAGATGAACAGCATGGAAGGCATGAGCGGCATGGACATGGGCGGTGCCGGCATGACCAAAGAGCAGGGCAGTGGGGAGATGAAAGGCATGGACATGGCGGGCCACCAGGGCCCGAAGCCAGCCCGTCCGGCTGCTGGTTCGTCGATGCCGGGCATGGATATGCAGCACGGCGCCGCGCCTGCCACCACGGCCCCCTCACCGCAGAATCGGCCCGAAAATACCCAGGAAAAGGCCGGCAAAAGCATGGGCAGCATGCAGGATATGGGCGGTATGGCGGGCATGGACATGGGAGGAATGGCCGGGATGAGCGGCATGGGGGGCAGCGCCGGCGACTTCAACTACAACCTGTTGCGGGCCCTTAACCCCACCGCGCTGGACTCGACCAAGCAGTGGCGGGAAATTAACCTGACCCTGACCGGCAACATGCTGCGCTACGTGTGGTCGTTTGACAACAAGACCCTCTCGCAGGCCGACAAGATTCCCATCCGCAAGGGCGAGAACGTGCGCATAACCTTTACCAACACCACCATGATGCGCCACCCGCTGCACCTGCACGGGCACTTTTTCCGGCTCGTGAATGCCCAGGGTGCTTATTCGCCGATGAAGCACACCTTCGACATTCAGTCCATGGGCAAGGTCACCATCGAGTTCGACGCCAACGAGGAACAGGACTGGTTTTTCCACTGCCACATCCTCTACCACATGATGGCCGGCATGGCCCGCATCGTGAGCTACGAGGGCACCCCGCAGAATGAGTACGCCCGCACCGACTACAAAGAGCTGAAAAAAGAAGACAACCAGCCTTACCTCTGGGCCGACCTGATGGCGCACTCGCAGGGCGCTTTTCTGGAAAGCACCCTGTCCAACAACCGCAACGCGCTGGAATTCGAGGGCCGCGTGAACTACCAGGGCAACTTCGAAACCGAAACCCACCTGCTGCGCTACCTCGACAACCGGCAGTTTCTCGCCGCCTTTGTCGGCTTTGACTACCGTAACAACCGCACGCTGCTTGCGGAGGGCGAGCGGAACACCAAAAACAACCGGCGGGTGTTCGACGTGGGCCTGTACTACCTGCTGCCCCTGCTCGTGCGCTCGGAGCTGCGCCTGGACAGCAACGGCAAGGTGCGCCTGCAGCTGGAGCGCACGGACCTGCCCCTAAGCAACAACTTCTTCGCCGACCTGCTGGTGAACACGGACCGGGAGTACAATGTCGCCTTCCGCTACATGGTCAGCAAGTACGTGTCCTTGAGCACCAACTACGACAGTGACTACAAGTGGGGCGCCGGCCTGACGCTCCACTATTAATCGCCCGGAGGTGTAGCGTTAATTGCAGGCCTTCACCAGGGCGGTCACGCTGAGCGTGGCCGTGGCGTCCGTGGTGTAGTTGTCGTTGTTGACGCACACGAAGAAGCGGCGTGTCCCGGGGGGCAGCGACATTGGCCGGGTTTCCTGAGGCGTGTTGGTTTCCATGCGCAAGCACGAGTTGGGAATGGTTATCGAGCCTTTCGTGGCTAGAAACTGCTGCATGGCCGCCGGACTGGTGGTGATGTACCAGTGGCACTTGGTGGACGTCGTGGGCGGCTTGGTGTCCTGCTTCGACAAAGTGGAAGCGGCCATGGACAACAGGGCCACCGTACCGGTGGCCGGATTGCTCAGGGCCGCGGCCATGCTCAAGGCCGTGGACCAGGAAGCGGGCTGATGGCCGTCGCGGATGTCGAGCTTGTACACGATACCCACCGTGCCCTCGGGCACGTCGATTTCAAACACCTTTCGGCTTAGGTGCATGCAGTTACTGCAGTGAATCTCCGCGCTGCTGAGCGGCAGGGCATCCTCCACGGCGTATGTGCACTTGATTTCGCGCCCGTCCTCGTGCCAGCTGCGAAAGTCGGATTGCTGGGCCCCGTTGACGTAGGTACCCCGAAAGCTCAGCTTTCCGTTCTCGTGCCAGCCCGTGCACAGCCCTGAAGGCACGTCGGGGTGCTCTTTGACCATCTTGCCTTCCCACTGCTTTTGCCAGGAAGGGTAGAAATAGTCGCGCACGGTGCCCACGGTTTTACCAGCCGCGTCGTGGCGGGCAATACGGGCGTAGGCCACTTCCTCCAGCGTCTCGGTGCGCTCCCAGTCCCGGTCGAAGTAGACAGTATCGGCTGGAGGAAGCGATACCGCGGCCGGCTTGGGACGCTGGGCTAGCGCGGTAACAGTACTAATAAGGAGTAGGAACTGCAGAAAGTAGAGTTTTACCATACAGAGTAAGCCAGCGGAAAAGACAGAGTAGCGGTTGGTAAATGTACTGACAAGTCGCTTTCTGTCTAATCCTCACATGGGGCTACATGAATGGGTAGGCAGCAAGTTGAGACATCATAATTGTTACTTAAGATGCCAAAATTATCACGCAACGCTGAGCCAACTCTTTTTTCGATAAGGTATGATAAGTCTTAGTTATCATACCTTATTCGCTACTTTTGGGGAACGCCCATTTTTCGCGTTTTCACTCCTTATGTATTGGCTGCCGTGAACTCCGTTCTTGCTGTTACCACTTCGCCCACTTCCGCAGGCCTGGCACACCTGACCGAGCATACTACCAAGTATGTCGAGGCCGGCCTGCAAGGCGCACCTAACACGGCCCGGGCGTACGCCGGGGACTGGCGCCGCTTCACCGAGTGGTGCACCGCGCACGCACAGGTAGCGCTGCCGGCGTCGGTGGATACCCTTGCGGGTTTTGTGACCCACCTGGCCGAAGCGGGCAAAAAGGTGTCGACTATTCAGCGTAGCTGCGCGGCCATCAGCAAGGCCCACGCGCTGCGCGACCTGGCCTCGCCCACGGACGACAAGAAATTCAAGGTGCTCATGGACGGCATCAGCCGGTTGAAGGGCGTCCGGCAAAAGCAGGCGCCGGCGTTTTCGCTGGCCAGCTTCAAGCGCACGCTCAAGCACCTCGATGCGACCACGCCAGCCGGCTTGCGCGATAAGGTCATCTTGCTGCTGGGCTTCACCGGCGCCTTCCGCCGGTCTGAGCTGTCAGCCCTAGATATGGATGACTTGTCATTTTCAGAGGATGGGCTGACCATTAACCTCAAGCGCAGCAAGACCAACCAACTGGGGGGAGCAGAAGAAAAGGCCATTTTCTATTCGCCGGACCCCGCGCTTTGCCCCATTCGGACGCTGCAGGCTTGGCTGCGGTTGCTGGAACGCACTTCAGGCCCTATTCTGGTCTCGTTTCGCAAGGGTGGCCGACTCACGGACCGCCGGCTGACCGATGTGCACCTTAACAAAATTGTGCAGCGGCATCTGGGCCCGAAGTTTACGGCCCACTCCCTGCGCGCTTCCTTCGTGACGGTGGCCAAGCTCAATGGCGCTGATGATAGCGAGGTAATGAACCAGACCAAGCACAAGACGAGCGAGATGATTCGACGCTATACCCGCCTCGACAACGTGCGCCAACACAATGCAGCTCAGAAATTAGGCTTATAAGCCTCGACAACTGATTTCATTGCTTAGAGGGCGCTATGAGCTTGTGAGCAGGTACAAAGCAGCGGCTTTGGTGAGCAGCAGCCCGACAAAAACCAGTAGTGAAGTTGCTGCATAACCTAGCATAATATCCAGCTATATCAGTAAATATTATTCGCTTTCTATCATTTCGCACCAACTACTAGTTGCCCCATTTCTAGCTGCCATGCCCAAAAGCAAAAAATCGCGTTGTCCCGCTACCAAACTAACTCCGGCGCAACCGGAAGTAGCGGCGACCCTACCAAGCAACTTAAGCAGCTATATCGAGGACCTGGCGGCTCGCCGGGTGGGTGGCGTTGTGAACCTGCGGGGCATCAGCTTTCAGTTACTCTACGCCTGTGAACGAATGCTCAGCCTGCTGCAACCCGGCAGCCCAGTTGCCATTCAGTTGGAGGGCCTAGAGGACGTGGACATGCACAACGTGCTCGTTATTGGGCAAACGGAGTACGTTCAGCTGAAAACGTCCGTGAACGATCTGGCCCCCGCTCGCTTCTGGGATATGGGAGTTCTGCAGAACTTTCTGGAAGTATACAGAGGGGCACCGACGGCCACGTTTACCCTGGTGCATAACATGCGCTTGGCCCCCGCCTTGCAGCCACTGGTGCAGGGTGAACCCGCGGCCCTGGCGCATTGGGGCGCCAAGCTGCTAGCGTTCGATAAGACCCTCAGCCGCGAGCAGTCCGCTGACTTTCTGCGGCGGCTGCGCTGGGAGTACGTCACCGAGGCGCAGCTGCACGAGCGGTGCGTGCAAGCCTTACTGGCCAACTTTGACATTCATGCCCGCAGCGAGGAACAGTACCTGAAGGCCGTTTTCTACCACGCCTTCGACTGGTCGCGACAGCGGGTAACGGTCACCTACCGCCACCTGGCCGAAAGCATTCAAGGCGTGAAGGACAGCTATTCTGCCGCCCCTCTTAACGAGGCCCTGCGGCACAACTGGCTGGAGCGCGTGGGCTACGGGTTTGAAGCGCAACGGTCGGCCACCGCCTACTTTGCCGGCCAGGCGGCCCGGCCTCACCACATTGCCGACCATTTGCCGGTGCGGCGAACGGACTGGGAGGCGCGCATCGAAGCGGGGCTAGCGGCTCACGCCGTCGTGGTCGTTCGATCGTCCAGCGGGCAGGGGAAATCCACCCTGGCCTGGCAAGCCGGCTACGCGCAGCAGCAGCGCGGCGGCCAAGTGTATGAAGTCCGGAACTGCGGCCGACCGGAAATGGCCAACGCCATCGTGGAATACCTACGGGCCTGGGTGCGGGTGGGCGAGCAGCCCTTGGTCGTGATTGACGGATTGGGTTCCCACGTGAGCGAGTGGGCCGCGGTGGTGGAGCGGGTAGCGGATTTGCCCGTCCGATTTCTTATTACCTCCCGCGAAGAAGACTGGTACCGCTTCGGCTCGACTGGTGCCATGGTGCCGGTGCACGTCGTCGACGTGACGCTGGGGCGGGACGAGGCCGAGCGCATTCACCACGAACTAAGCCGGCGCGGCCTGCTGGCCGACCACACTAACCCCTGGCAACCCGCCTGGGAGGCCGTGGCCGAGCGCCAACTGCTGATTGAGTACGTGTACCTGCTCACCCAGGGAGAGCTGCTGCGCGAAAGGTTGGCCGGCCAGATACGAGAGCTGAACCGGGAATCGCGCAACGCCGCGGCCAAGCTGGAAATCCTACGGCTGGTGGCCGTGGCCGACTGCTTGGCCATTCGGCTTGATACGGGCTGGCTGGTGCGCTACGTGGCCGATACAGTGGGCTTCGACTCCGATCGAGGCGAAGTACTTAATCAACTGGAGCGGGAGTACTTTTTGCGCTTCGGTACGAGCCGCGTGGAAGGGTTGCATCCAGTACGGTCGCGGCACCTGGCGGACTTGCTGCACCAGGTACTGCCCCTGGCCGACACGCTGGCCGGGGTATGCCGGCTGCTCACTCCGGAGCAAACCCACGAGTTTTTCGCCGGCCTACCGGGTTTGCTGGCGGCTCCCGACCGGCGCCAATTGTATGAACAACTGGCCCCGCTGCTGGCCCCGCGAACGTTCTTGGAGATGACGGCCGCCCTGGACGGCTTGCTGTGCGGGGAGGCCCTGCACTACTGGCAGCAAAACCAGACCATAATAGCTGAAGTGGTTTCGGGCGGAGGCCTGGAACTGTTTGTGTACGAAACGATTCCTTTTGCCAAACCCGATGTCTTGAGCAGTCTAAGCAGCATAGACGGACTTGAGGAAGGCCTGCGTCATTTGCTGGAACACTCTCATAAACTGGCCCCGCTGGTGTGGGCAGAGTCCGAGCTCCTGCTGTTTGCCTCTCTGCTACACGCTCAAGCGCCTTTGGCCGTTAGTAAACCGAGCTATCTGGGACTGGGCCGGCTGGGCGACTGGCTGCACCGCCTGAATTTGCCCTTGCCTCTACTATCGGGTTGTGAGATGCCGGCCCTGCTGCTCGCACTGCGTACCAAGCCGCTGGCCGAAACCCAAGAACTGTTCACCTACCTGTGGATGGCTGACCCAGCAACAGCCCAGGATTTTACAACGCAGCACAAAGCGGTGCTGCTGGCTTACCTCAAACAACAGACCGACACGCCCACGTTGCGGGAGGAAGACCAGGACCTAGTGGCGGAATACCTGCTGGAATTCAGTGATGGTGACCGGGGGAATGACCTAAGCGTGGAACGCCTGCAGGTGCTGGCGACTTTTCTGCCCGGTTACGCACATTATCGCAGCAGTGCAGTACTATTTCCAATTCGCCCGGCTTATCTCTACACCGTGGCCCTAATGAATGCCGAAAAACGGATGACGGCCGACATTTTGCTCATGCCCCGGGCCGCGCGCATCAACCGGCTGTGGGCCGACACCATTCTGCACCTGTACCGGGCCAAATCGGTTTACGAATGGCAGAAACACCTGCTGTCCTTGCGACAACTTGCGCTGGAACTCGCCAAGCGCTTCGTTCGGTTTCTCGAAATTAGACTTGAGCAGCAAAGCGGCCGGGATAAGGCCGCCATCGAAGCCATCGTCACGCAAAGCGAGCAACTGGAGGCGCACCGGCAGCGCCGGCCCAAGCTGCCGGCAAATAAGTTCGGTTCGTTGGTGGGTGATTGGGGCGGTCTAGCCGAAACGGACAGAGTGCTAAGGTAGGTGATTGGCGAGGTCGGTTTCGAACTGGTGGGGCGAGCGGTAGCCGAGAGCGGAGTGACGGCGGTCGAGGTTGAAGTAGGTGTCGAGG
>NZ_QHKM01000014.1 GCF_003258365.1 Hymenobacter edaphi
ATCCATGCCCCGGAGGTGGTCACCACGCTCCTGACCGAGGCCGGCACGCTGGTGAATCAAGCCCTTGATGCCGTGGGTATTAAGAAGGAAATTCCGCTGGTGGTGCCGCCCCACCCTCACAACCACCTCCTGGGCGAAACCTTTACCACGCTCGGCGCCATCCGCTTCGGCGACTACGTGTCGAAAATCAGCGTGGCCCCGCTCTCAGCTAACGTGCAGGCGCTGGCCGGCGAGCAGGTGAAGATTACCGACCAAGCCGGCTGGCGCGACCTGGTGGTGGACTTCTTCCGCGCCCAGGGCGCCGAGTATGAGCTGCGCGCCCAGCTCTGCACCGACCTGCAGGCTATGCCCGTGGAAGACGCCGCTGTAGACTGGCCCCAGAACCAGAGCCCCTACCAGCCCCTGGGCAAAATCGTTATTCCGGCCCAGGATGCCTTCAGCCCCGCCCGCCGGGCCTTCGCCGATGATGTGCTTTCGTTTAATCCGTTTCACTGCCTGCCCGAGCACCTGCCGCTGGGCTCCATCAACCGGGCCCGCATCAAGGCCTACGAAACCTCCACGGCCTACCGCCACCGCATGAACGCCCAGCCCCGCCTGGAGCCCCGCGACATCAATGAGCTGCCTCACTAAGCTCGCGCCGTCGGGGCAGTAGCAGACCGGAAGCCAACCGGAGGCGCTGCCTGCCGCGTGCCCCCGGGCTGGCCAACCCTGGCCGGGGCCGGGCCGTTGATTCACCTTTTGGCAACTCCGAGTTGTCTAACCTGTCGGTTATGCTGCACCTGGAACGCATGAAATGGGGACGCATCGCGCTGGCCTGGCTGTTGTTTGCCCTGTTCATGATGGGGCTTGTCTACGGCCAGGCGGTTAGCCGGGGCGCGGCCGTGCACTGGCGCACCGTAGTGCTGAGCCCGCTGCTGCACAGCCTGCTCTGGGCGCTGCTTACGCCGGTGGTGTTTGCCCTGGCGTCCCGCTTCGACCTGACGGCTGGCCGCCGCGGCTTATTGGTCAAGCTCCTGGTGCACGTCGCGGCCGGGGTCGCGCTGACGGTGGGCTACCGGGCCGTGTATGTGCTGGTGCTGCGCCTGCTGGCCGTGCCCGGCACGGAGGTGAGCTGGGCCGCCATCGTGTCCTCGCTCAACGTGTGGGTGCCCATGTACTGGATGCTGCTGCTGGCCGCCTACGCCCTGGAGTACTCCGACCGGTACCGCCACCGCAGCCTGGAAGCGGCCCGCCTGGAAACCCAGCTGGTGCAGGCGCAGCTACAGGCGCTGAAGATGCAGCTCAAGCCCCACTTCCTCTTTAACGCCCTCAACGCCATTGCCGCCCTGACCGGCGACGACCCCAAGGCCGGGCAGCGCATGATGGGCAAGCTGGGACAGTTTCTGCGCGTGGTGCTCGACCACTCCGACGCCCAGCAGGTTACCCTGGAGCAGGAGCTGCAGTTCACGGCCCTGTACCTGGAAATCGAGCAGATTCGCTTCAGCGACCGGCTCACGCTCTGCTACGAGGTGGACCCGGAAACTCGCCCCGCGCTGGTGCCGAGCCTGTTGCTGCAGCCGCTGGTGGAAAACGCCGTGCGCCACGGCATTGCCCGCAACCCCGACGGCGGAACCGTCTGCCTGCGGGCCACGCGGCAGGGCGAGCGGTTGCAACTGGGCGTGTACGACGACGGGCCGGGGGCACCCGGCTTTGACGGCGCCTGGGGCATCGGCCTGCGCAACACCGAGGACCGGCTGCGCGCCCTGCACGGAGCTGGGGCCAGCCTGCGCATCGATACGGGCGCAGGCCAGGGCTTCACCGTCTGGCTGGATTTGCCCTTCATTACTACTGCCTAACCTTACCCGCTTCGCTGTTGGAACCCTTCCGTACCCTGCTTGTCGACGACGAACCCCTGGCCCGTCGGCGCCTGGCCCAGCTGCTGGGCGAGACGACGGACTTTGCCGTGCACGGGGAGTGCCGCAACGGCGCGGAAGCCCTTGCCGCCCTGCAGCAGGGCCCGGCCGTGGACGTGGTGTTCCTGGACGTGCAGATGCCCGACCTGAGCGGGGTGCAAGTGTTGCGCCAACTGGAGGGCGACGGGCCCTGGCCGCTGGTGGTGTTCGTGACGGCCTACGACCAGTACACGCTGCAGGCCTTCGAAACCCACGCCGTGGACTACCTGCTCAAACCCCTGGACGAGGAGCGGTTCCACGAGTGCCTGGCCCACCTGCGCCGCCTGCTGGCCCAGCGCCGGCCACATCCCGCGCCGCCGGCTGAGCAGCTGCTGGTCAAGCAGCCCGGGCACTACTACTTCGTGGCGGCCGAGCAGGTGCAGTACCTGGAAGCCCGCGGCAACTACGTCACCCTGCACGCCGACGGGCGGCAGCACCAGTTGCGCGCCACGCTCGGCCAGCTCGAAAACCGACTTGACCCCAACAGCTTTCTGCGCGTGCACCGCTCGCTGGTCGTCAACACCCGCTACCTCAAGGACCTGCGTCCCTGGACCCGCGGCGAGTACTTGCTGACCCTACAAGACGGCACTCACCTGACTTCCTCGCGCGGCTACGCCGAGAATATCCAGCGCTTTCTAAAAGGGTTTGCGCTCTAAGCCGAAGAAAGCTTTTTGCAAGTGTAGGGCGTGCCATTCATCCCGCAAATAGTCCTACTCGTCCCACAATAGCCCACGCGCCGGCCCATCCGGCGTATGCACAGCTATGTCCGGGCCAAACGGCCGCGACCTAACCCAGGCGAAGGGAAACAGCCGGTTGCGGCCATACCCGTTTGCCGCTACCGTTTTGCACATGCCAACTTCTACTTATGCTGACACGGAGCAGGACCTGGTCCAGCGCCTGCGCGGCCGCGACGAAGCGGCCATGGCCCTGTTCTATGACCGGTACGCGCTGAGCCTCTTCCATGTCATTCACCGGCTGGTACGGCACCAGGCCGCGGCCGAGGACGTGCTGCAGGAGAGCATGATTAAAATCTGGTTTGCCTTTGCGCAATACAACCCCGCGCGGGGCCGCCTCTATACCTGGGCCCTAAACGTGTGCAAGCACGCGGCCATCGACCACATGCGCGTCCAGCGCGGTCGCAGCCAGCGCACCGATTCCCTTCACGAAAGCCTGGAAGCGCACCTGCTGAGCATTCCGGGGTTTCAGACCGAGCACATCGGCGTGGCCGACTGGCCCGGGCAGCTGCGCCCGCACTACCAGTGCGTACTGGACCTGCTCTACTTCGGGGGCTGTACTCAGGAGGAGGCCGCTGAAACGCTGGGGTGGCCGCTGGGCACGGTCAAGACCCGGGCGCGGCAGGCCTTAAAGGAGCTGGCCGGCCGGTTGCAGGAAGCATAGCAAGAAGTTTAATCCATTTTTTCACCCCTTACCTTTTCTTACATGAGCTACATCAAAGTCGGCCAGGATGCCAACGGCGAAGACATCAAGCTGCACTACACCGACCAAGGCTCCGGTGCCCCGGTGGTGCTCATCCACGGCTGGCCCCAGTGCCACGAGGCCTGGACCTACCAGCTGGGCGAACTGCCCAAGCACGGCATTCGCGCCATTGCCTATACCCGCCGCGGCTTCGGCAACTCCTCCCAGCCCTTCGAGGGCTACGACTACGACACGCTGGCCGACGATTTGAAGGCCGTGCTCGACACGCTGAACTTGCAGAACGTGACGCTGGTGGGCTTTTCCATGGGCGGCGGCGAGGTGGCCCGCTACATGAGCCGCCACGGCGGCGCCCGCGTGGCCAAGGTCGTATTCGTTTCCTCGGTGACGCCCTATCTGCTCAAAACCGACGACAACCCCGACGGCGTGGACAAGTCTACCTTCGACGACATCCAGCAGAACCTGGCCAAGGACCGGTTCGACTTCCTGCAGACCTTCGGCAAGCAGTTCTACGGCGAAGGGGCGCTGAGCAAGCCCGTCAGCCAGGCCGTGCTGGACTGGTCGTTTGGCATGGCCTCGCTCGGCTCGCACCAAGCCACGGTAGCCTGCGCCCACGCCTTTGCCGAAACCGACTTCCGTCCCGATTTGGCCGGCATCCGGGTGCCCGCGCTGGTAATTCACGGCGAAGACGATAAGACGGTGCCCATCAAAAACAGCGGCGACCGGATGAAAAACCACCTGCCCCACGCCACTTACATCACCTACAGCGACGCCCCGCACGGGTTGTTCATCACCGAGAAAGAAAAGCTCAACCGCGACCTGATTGACTTTGTCACCGGCACGGAGGTGCGCGGCGGGCAGGTCAGTTAACGGCCCGGCGCTGCTCCCCAGGTCCGGCTCTGCGTGCAGGGCCGGACTTTTTTTTAGCGCGTCGGAGCAAGCCGCACCCTTTTTCGCCTTGCGCCACGTACAGTAAGTTTCTTGCCCATCAGCCCTTACTTCTCATCTTCAACCCACTTTTTCCATGAAAGCCCTCCGAATCCACGGCATGCGCGACGTGCGCGTTGACACGGTCGACGACCCCACCATCCAGGACGACCGCGACGCCATCATCCGCGTCACGAGCACGGCCATTTGCGGGTCCGACCTGCACATCTACAACGGCAGCATCCCGCAGCCCCGCCCCATGACGCTGGGCCACGAGTTCATGGGCATTGTGGAGGAAGTAGGCAAGGGCGTGAGCAACCTCAAGCGCGGCGACCGGGTGGTGGTACCCTTCCCCATTGCCTGCGGCCACTGCCTGTTCTGTAACCACGAGCTGCCCGGCCACTGCGAAAACTCTAACCCCGAGCACTACGGCCCCGAGGGCGGCCTGCTCACGGAGAAAGGCGGCGCTTTATTCGGCTACACGGATTTGTATGGCGGCTACGATGGCGGCCAGGCCGAATACGCCCGCGTGCCCTACGCCGACTTTGGCCCCCGCAAAGTACCCGACAACCTTACCGACGAGCAGGTGCTGTTTCTCACTGACATCTTCCCCACCGGCTATTCCGGTATTGACTGGGCGAATGTGAAGGGCGGCGAAATCGTGGCCATTTTCGGCTCGGGCCCCGTAGGCATCATGGCCGCTAAGTCAGCCTGGCTGCGCGGGGCCTCGCGCGTCATCATCGTCGATACCCAGCAGTACCGGCTGGATTTGGCCAAGAAAGCCGCCAACGCCGAGGGTATTTTGTGGGAAGACCACCAGCAGGTCGTGGACGCCATCCGCAGCATGTCGGGCGGCTACGGCGCGCACGTGTGCGTGGAAGCCGTGGGCTTCGAGCCCGACCGCAGCCTGCTCGACCGGGCCAAGGCCGTTGTGAACCTGGAGAAAGGCTCCGACAAGGTCTTGCTGGCCTGCATGAGCGCCGTGCGCCGTGGCGGCTTCGTGTCGGTGCTGGGCGTATACTCCTCGCCCTTCGACAACTTTCCCATCCACCAGTTCTTCGACAAGGGCATCATCATGCAGGGCGGCCAGGCCCCCGCGCACAAGCACATCGACAAGCTGTTGCAACACGTGGCCAACGGCGACGTGCGCCTCGACGACATCATCTCCCACCGCCTGCCCCTCTCGCAGGCCCCCCACGGCTACGACATTTTCCGCCACAAAAAGGACAACTGCACCAAGGTGGTGCTCACGCCCGGCGCGTAGCCAGCCGATTTGGGCCGTTCGGCGGCCCTTTACGTTACAGCTTGGCGGCCCGTGTGGCGGCCGGGCAGCTTGTTCTCTTTTGCTATGGCACTTCATTTCATCCGGCGGGGCTCCGGCTCGCCCCTGCTCCTGGTTCACGGCATTGGCGGCAGCTGCCGCTCCTGGAGCACGATTCTCGACGCCCTGGCGGCCGAGCACGAGGTCATCGCCGTGGACTTGCCCGGGCACGGGGCGTCGCCGCCGCTGGCGGGGCCGCACACCATCGGCACGCTGGCCGATGCGCTGACGGCCTTTCTGGCCGAGCAGGGCCTGCTGGGCATCGACGCGGTGGGCAGCTCCATGGGCGCCCGGCTGGTGCTGGAGCTGGCCCGGCGCGGCGGGGTGCTGGGCGCCGTGGTGTCGCTGGACCCGGGCGGCTTCTGGGAAGGTTGGGAGGTGCCGTTCTTCTACCATTCCGTGGCCCTGTCGCAAAAGCTGGTGACGGCCCTGCAGCCGGTGATGCCCACGCTGATGCACTCGGCGGCGGGGCGCACGGCGCTGCTGCCCCAGTTTTCGGCCCGGCCCTGGGCCGTGGATGCTCAGCTGGCGCAGGAAGAAATGCACTCCCTGGCCCACACGCCCGTCTTTGCGGAATTGCTGGACGCGCTGGCGCACGGCGAGGTACAGCAGGGCGCCGCAAAAGGCAGTTTGCCGGCCCCGCTCGTCATTGGCTGGGGGCGGCACGACCGGGTGTGTTTGCCCGGCCAGGCGCCGCGGGCCCTGGCCGCATTTCCCGATGCCCGCCTGTACTGGTTTGCCGACAGCGGGCACTTTCCCCAGTGGGACCAGCCCGCCGAAACTGTGCGCCTGATTCTGGCCAGTGTGTCCCGGCAGTCGTTTCGCGACGAGGACATTGCTGCGGCGGACCGGCGGCCGATGAAGACCCGCGCACTACCGGGAGCGGCTGTCGCTGCCGCCGGGCTACTGGTCGTCGCCGGCGCACTCTGGCTGCTGCGCCGGCAGCGCTGACCGACCGGGAAGGCCACAAGCCAAGTAGCAAAAAGCCCGCCCAGAATTCTGGCCGGGCTTTTTGCGGTCAATAAGGCAGCGCTACTACTTGCTTTCCGGCTGCATCTGCATGTTCATCATGGTGGCCAGCATGGAGTCGGGGAAGAACACGCTGGAGGCAAAGTTCATCTTGGCCCCGAAGGTGGGCAGCACCCGGGCTTCGCCGTTTAGCAGGCCCTTATAGCCGCCTTCAGCCACTTCCTGGGCCGTGGCTTTCTTGCTTTGGCCCACCTTGGTGTCTTCGGCGTTGGCCACGCGGAAAAAGTCGGTTTCCGTAGCCGGGGGGCACAGGATAGTCATCGTCACGTCGGACTTCATTTCCTTGAGCTCCTGCTGCAGGGCCTCAGAGAAGCTCAGCACGAAGGCTTTGGTGGCGGCGTACACGGCCTGGCGCGGGTTAGGCAGGAACGAGACTACTGAGCCCAGCTGCAGAATTTTGCCGGCGTTGCGGGTGGTCATTTCGCGCAGGAAGAGCTTGGTGAGCGTCATCAGCGCCAGCACGTTCACGTGCACGATGCCCATCTCCTTTTGCAAATCGGTTTCCACAAACAACCCCGCCTCGCCAAAGCCGGCGTCGTTGACCAGTACGTCGACCTGCAGGCCCTGGCGCTGGGTTTCCTCGAACAGGTGCAGCGGCCCCTCGTGGGTGCTCAAATCGGCAGGGATAACAACGGTTTGCACGCCGGCAAATTCCTGCTGGATGTTCTGCGCGGCTTGCTCCAGGTCACCGCCGGGACGGGCCGAGAGGATAAGTCGGTAGCCGTCGCGGGCAAAGCAGCGGGCAAGTTCAAAGCCGATGCCGCTGGACGCACCGGTAATCAGGACGGTTTGGTTGGCCATAAGGTTGAGATTGGTAAGAAGTGGAGGAAGACCTAAATCAGTAAGCAAGTCGCTAGGAGGGTTGGAAATTCTTACCCCGCAGTCTGCCCGAAGGTTACGATTACTTGCGGGGAGTGCGCCTGAAGGGCGTACCGGGGCTGCCGGCCGTCGCCTGGGACTACACCCAGTGCCGAATTACCCAGGCCAGGGCCAGGGCATCGGCCAGCCACAGTAGGCCACGCTACAGCCTCGCCCTACTATAAAAACGAAGCAGAACCTGCAGGCTAGGCTACAAGGCACACCAGAGCAGCACCCCCAGCCATCCCCACAGCCCCCAGGGTATGTGCCCGGGTGCAGCGTCCACCACGCCCCAACCGAGCATCAGGCCCAGCAGGAGCAGGCCCGTTACACTGCCAACCAGGCCGGCATAAGCGGCCCGGCTGGGTGTTGCCGGCCCGCTCAGTCGGCGGAGGCAGTACCATGCCCCATACAAGGGCAAGGCCAGTAGCCAGAGCGGGTACATCATGGGGCAAGACAGAACCAGGTAGGAGAAATAGCAGCGCCGGCGGTAAAGAAATCCTGGACTGGATTAGGCTCCCGGCTGGTACAGCGGCTCTACCACCGCCAGGGCTTGAGCTACGGCAGCGGCCAAGGCCCGGGGCTCAATCTCGGCGGCCGCCTCGGGATAAGCTTGGTGGTATTCACGGGCCACCCAGCGGGCCGTCTCGGCGGTGCCCATCGATTGCCACAGCACCCGCAGTACTTCCCAGCGCCACACATGGGGCCCGGCGGGCGTACGCCGCCCGACCCAAACGGTGACCTGTCCGCTGGCGACGTGGGCCGTGGCCCGCACGATGTAAAAAGCCGGGGCGCTCATGCCCGGGCCGGCGCAAGCCACGCGGCGCCGTAGTAGCGCTGGTGCAGGGCCAGCGCCTGCCGCAAGGCCCGGAGCACTTCGCCGCCCACCGCGTCAAACGTGGCAGCATCGAGCTGACGAAACTGCTCCCCCAGCCAGGTCGCGGTTTTACCGATTCCCCACTCGTTCCACAGCAGGTAGGGGAAGTCCCACTCCCACACGATGCTGGGCTGGTATGAAAATTGGATGAGCAGCAGCAGCTCGGCCGTGGAGCCGGCCGGCTCGATATAGGCCCGCGCAAGGGCCGTGGAGGTACAGTCAGGCACAGCAGTCGGCTAGAGGGCGGTACTGCTCCAAGACGAGTGCCGCGAAGGTCTGGTAAGAGAAAAAGGCGGAAAGTACAGGCGGGCCGAAAAGCGCTTTTCGACCCGCTTTGTTTGGGGCTGGAAAGCCGAGCTGTTAAGGCTGGCCGCCCCCGCCGCCGGCGCCGTACACCTGGCCGGTAGCGTAGCTGGCGTCGCTGGCCGCCAGCTGCACGTAAATGGAGGCCAACTCCACCGGCTGCCCGGGCCGGCCCAGGGGCGTGTCGCCGCCAAACTTTTTGAGCTTTTCCTGAGTGGCACCGCCGCTCACCTGCAAGGGCGTCCAGATGGGGCCCGGCGCCACGCCGTTCACGCGAATGCCTTTCGGGCCCAGCTGCTTGGCCAGTGACTTGACGTAGCTCATGTTGGCCGCCTTGGTCATGGCGTAGTCGTGCAGCTCGGCCGAAGGGTCGTAGGCCTGCTCCGAGGTGGTGCTGATGATGGCCGCGCCCGGCTTGAGATGGGGCAAAGCCGCTTTGGTAAGCCAAAAGGGCGCGTAAATGTTGGTTTTCATCGTTGCGTCAAAGTCGGCAGAGGAGATATCCAGAATGGACGGCTTGGTTTGCTGGCGCGCGGCGTTGTTGACCAGGATGTCGAGCCCGCCCAGCCCCCGCACGGCCTCGTTGACCAGGCGCTGGCAAAAGGCCTCGTCGCGCAAATCCCCCGGAATGGCCAACGCCTTGCGCCCTTCCTTTTTAATCAGGGCAATGACTTCCTGGGCATCGGCTTCTTCGGCGGGCAGGTAGTTGATGGCCACGTCGGCGCCCTCGCGGGCGTAGGCAATGGCCGCGGCCCGGCCCATGCCCGAGTCGCCCCCGGTAATCAAGGCCTTGCGGCCAGCCAGCCGCCCCGAGCCCTTGTAGCTGGTTTCGCCGTGGTCGGGCCGGGGCTCCATCTTGCTGGCCAGGCCCGGCCAGGGCTGCGACTGCGCCTTGAACGGTGGTTTGGGAAACTTGCTGGTGGGGTCCTGCAGCGGCTCCGCAGCCGCCTCTGCCGAGGTCGTGGCTCCTTCGGCCCCAAACACCGGCGCCACCGCTGCGGCCGCCAATCCCGCTCCCAATCCGCTCAACACCTTGCGCCGGCTGATTTTATGCTCGTTTTTCATATGCACTACCTGATTGTAGGTGAAACGTTGTTGGAGGTAATCGTTGCTGGATGTGGAGAAAGGATAAAACGGTGAAGTAGCTTCGGGCGGTGAGGGGCCAGCTACGGCGACGGTCAGCTAGCTGTTCACCAGTTTGTCCGGGGTGAGCGGCAAAGAGCGCAGGCGCCGGCCCGTGGCGTGAAACACCGCGTTGGTAATGGCCGCCGCCGTGCCCACGCAGCCAATCTCGCCGATGCCGCGGGCGCCCAGCTCGCTGATGTGCGGGTCGGGGATGCCCAGCCACTCCACCTGCATGTCGGGCGTATCGGCCATACTGGGCACGTGGTAGTCGGCCAGGTTGCGCACCACCGCGCGGCCGGTGCGCGCATCGTAGTGCGTGGCTTCCATGAGCGTGGCACCCAGGCCCATGGCCATGCCGCCGATTATCTGCGAGTGCGCCGTTTTGGGGTTCATCAGCCGGCCCACGTCGTACACCCCGCAGAGGCGGGCCACGCGAAGCGTGCCGCTGGCCTCGTCCACCCGCACCTGGGCAAACACGGCCCCAAACGAGTAAAACGAATACTTTTCGCGCTCCTCCCCCGGCTTGGCGCCGTCCGTGGCCACGAGGGAAGGCAGCTTGGTCCGCCGCAGAATCGCGCCGTACTCCTCGCCGGTGGCGGGGCTGGACTTGAGCACCAGACGGCCCTCCCGGGCCTCGATGGCTTCGGGGGCCGCGCCGTGCAGCGGGGAAGCGGGGTCACG
Organism: Hymenobacter edaphi; assembly: GCF_003258365.1. Lineage (GTDB taxonomy): Bacteria > Bacteroidota > Bacteroidia > Cytophagales > Hymenobacteraceae > Solirubrum > Solirubrum edaphi. The sequence continues at coordinate 10,487 of NZ_QHKM01000014.1, forward strand.
CCCGGCCAGGCTTTTCAGGGCTTCCAGCACCGCCTGGGCCGCCGCCTGCGCGGCCGGGCCCACGGTGGCCGTGGTGGTGGAGCCCCCTGTGGTGGGCGCCGAGGGCAGCGAAGAATCCCCCAACTCAAACCGCACCCGCTCGACGGGCAGGGCCAGCGCATCGGCGCTGATTTGGCGGAAGACGGTGTAGGCCCCGTTGCCCAGCTCGTGGGTGGCACTCTGCACCAGGGCGCGGCCGTCGGCAAAAAGGGTGGCACGGGCCTTGGCCTCGCGCCGGCCCGCCGGGTACATGGTGGTGGCCATGCCGTAGCCAATTAGCTGCGTGCCTTCGCGCATGGAGCGCGGCTGCGGGTTGCGGGCGTCCCAGCCGATGAGCTGCCGGCCCCGGGCGTAGCACTCGCGCAGGTGCTTGCTGGACCAGGGTTTGCCGGTTTCGGGGTTTTTCTCGGCGTAGTTGCGCAGGCGCAGCTCCACGGGGTCTAGGTTGAGCTTCGCGGCCAGCTCGTCGATGGCACACTCCAGGGCCCAGCCGCCCACGGTTTCGCCGGGCCCGCGCATGGGGCAGGGCGAGGGCAGGTGCAGGTGGGCCAGCTGGTGGGCGAAGCTCATATTAGGGACGGCGTAGAGCATGCGCGACACCCGGGCGCAGGGCTCGGTAAAGCCGCTGGACTGGGAAGAATGCGTGAGCGTATCGTGGCGCAGGGCCGTGATTCTGCCGTCCCGCGTCGCGCCCAGGGTCAGGGTTTGCCGGGTAGCCGCCCGCTGCCCGGCCACGGCGAACATGTCCTGGCGGCGCCACTCGATTTTCACCGGCCGGCCCACCACCCGGGCGGCCATGGCCGTGAGCAGCGGCGGGGCGTAGAGCCAGCCCTTGGCCCCGAACGCGCCACCGATAAACGGGCAGATGACGTGCACGCTCTCCTTGGGCAAAGCCAGCGAGGTGGCCATGACTTCCTGCAGTACTTCCAGGGCGCGGGTGGTGTCGTAGAGCGTGAGAAAATCGGCACCGTCGCGCTTTTCCCAGCGCGCAATCGTGGCCAGCAGCTCCAGGGGGTTATGATGGGTGATGGCCGACTCGTAAACTGCTTCCAGCCGCACCGGGGCGGCTGCCAGCGCGGCCTCAGGGTTACCGACAGTGACCTGCAGCTTTTCCTTGTTATTGCCCAAAAACGTTTCGGGCAGGGTCTTGCGGCTGGCCGTTGCCATGGCCAGCTGCGGCGCTTGCCCGGCGTAGGTGACGCGCACCAGTGTCGCCGCGTGCCGGGCCCGCTCGTAGGTGTCGGCCACCACCACGGCCAAGGGCTGGCCGGCGTACTCGATGGCGGCGCTTTGCAGCGGCTGCCGGGTTTCGGTGATGCCCCCTTCGCCGCGGAACTGCGTCTCTCCCACTTTGTCGGGAAGCGGCTGCAGGCGAGGCGCATTTTCGTGGGTGAGCACCGCCAATACGCCCGGGGCGTTGCGGGCCGCGGCCACGTCAATGGCTTGCACCGTGCCGTGCGCGATGCTGCTGTCCACGACGGCCCCGTACACCAGACCCGGGACGTCCCATTCGGCCGTGTAGCGCGCGGCGCCGGTGACTTTGAGGCGACCGTCGACGCGGTCAAGGGGTTTTCCAGTGGCGGGCATCATCAGTCGCGAAGTAGGATAAGTAGATTTAACGAGGCGCGGCCAACTGGCCGGCCACGCCGCCCACGCTGGCGGCGAAGGCCGTGCCGGCCGGGCCTTGCAGGGGCCGCAGGCCGCTGGTTTCCAGCAGCGCCCGCACCAGCAGGTCGCGGCCCATGGGAACTTTGTAGGCGTTGTGCTTTAGCGGCCGGGCGTCGGCAAAGGCGGCCTGTGCGGCGGCCCGGAACAGCTTCTCGGAGGGCGGCTGTTCTGCAAGCATAGCCTCGACGGCCGGCAGCCGCCAGGGCTTATGCGCCACGCCTCCCAGCGCCACCCGCACCCGCTGCAGCTTGCCGCCGCTCATTTCCAGCGCCACGGCGCACGACACCAGCGCGTAGGCGTACGAGGCCCGCTCCCGCACCTTCAGGTAGTGGGAGCGACCGGTGAAAGCGAGCAGGTCGATGCTGGTAATCAACTCGCCGTGCGCCAGCACCGTGTCCAGGTGGGGCGTGTCGCCGGGCAGGCGGTGCAGCTCGGGAAAGGCAATGGTGCGCGGGCCGCGTGGCCCCAGGGTCTGCACCCGGGCATCAAGGGCCGACAAGGCCACGGCCAGGTCGCTGGGGTGGGTGGCGATGCAGGCCGCCGAGGCGCCGAACAGGGCGTGCACGTGGTTGTAGCCGCCAATGGCCGCGCACCCCGAGCCCGGCTGGCGCTTGTTGCAGGCCTGGGTCGGGTCGCGGAAGTAAGGGCAGCGGGTGCGCTGCAGCGGGTTGCCGGCCATGGTGGCCATGTTGCGAATCTGCATCGAGGCCCCGGCGAGCAGGGCTTCGCTGACCGCCGGGTAGCGGCGCTGCACGTCGGCGTGGTAGGCCGCGGCGGTGTTGGATACGCCCGCGCCGATGCGCAACCCGCCCTCAAACGCGCTAATCTCGCGCAGCGGCAGGGCCGATACGTCGACCAGCAGCGCGGGGCGGTGCACGTCTTCCTTCATCAAGTCGACGTGTGAGGTGCCGCCGGCAATGAACGTGGCCGCGGGGTTGGGGGCCACCGCGGCCACGGCTTGTTCGGCACTCTCGGCGCGCTGGTACTGGAACGGATGCATGGTCGGGGCGGGGCTAGGCGCGTTGAACTTCCTGAATGGCGGCGATGATGTTGGGGTAGGCGGCGCAGCGGCACAAATTGCCGCTCAGGGCCTCGCGCAGCTCCACGGCCGAGCCGGCCGGCGTGTGCGGGTCCTGCAGCAGGGCCGAAGCGGCCATAAGCTGCCCCGGGGTGCAGTAGCCGCACTGAAAGGCGTCGTGTTTGAGAAAAGCCGCCTGCAGGGGGTGCAGCTCCTCCCCGCTGGCCAGGCCTTCGATGGTGGTAATCCGCTTGCCCTGGGCCATAACAGCTAGTGTAAGGCACGAGAGGGCGCTTTGCCCGTCCAAATGCACGGTGCAGGCGCCGCATTGGCCGTGGTCGCAGCCTTTTTTGGTGCCGGTCAGGTGCAGCTCCTCGCGCAGCGCGTCGAGCAAGGCCACACGCGGGTCGAGCTGCAGGCGGTGGGTTTTGCCGTTGATGGTGAGCGTCACGGCTACTTGACCAGAGCCGCGGGCGGCCGCTTGCGCGTTCGGCGCCGATTTGTCGTCAGCACCGGGGCTGCAGCCGGGCAGCAATAGCAGGGCGGCTGCCGCCAGCGTAGCCGTGACGAAGGTGCGGCGCGAGAGCCCGCTCCCCCATTCACCGCTTGCCCCATTGGCCGGTGCCGGATGCAGGGCTTGCAGGGCCGCCAGCACCTGGCCGGCGCGCAGCTGCTGGCCCGGCCCGACCACGGTTTGCCAGCGCACGATGCCGTGCTCATCCAGCAGAAACAGCGCCTGCTGGCCGCACACGCCAAATTGTGCCGCCAACGTGCCGCGGCAGTCCAGCGCGTGCCAATCCTCGGTGGCCGTGTCGACAAAAGCGGCCCCCGCGCCAAACTCCTGCGAGAGCCGTGCAAAAATCTCGCTTTGGTAGGCATGCGTGGGGTTCCACTCGTCGGGGGCAAAGGCCAGGATAACGGGCCGGCCGCGCAGATCGGACAGGCGGGAGCCATCGGACAGCACGGCGTCCGGTGCAGAGGCGCCGGTTGGTAAAAGGTCAGTTAGTTCGGCCATTATCACCAGAGTCTTATGCGGAGTTTCAAGAGGATACGAACTTTAGCTGCCACTGTTCCACGGCCACTGAGCAGGACATTTGCTCCCAGCTATTGTCCCAGCTATTGTCCCAGCTGTTGGTGCCCCCACGTGATGCAAGCCGGCAACTGCGCGCAGTTGCTTAACATCTACCCTAAGGTTTAGGTTGAAGCAAATATGCTGCCCGCTGCCCTTGCTCATCCACCCCTCCCGCTGCTGCCTTCGGCGCCCCTGCCCACGCCGGAAAGCGCGGCAAATAGTCTCTCCGCCCGGTTGACCGCACACGCTGGCCTGTCCGATTGCGAAGGTGGGTTTCCCGTAGAGGAAATTACCTGGCTGCGGGAAGCGGGGTTATTGCCAGCGCCCTTGCCCACCCCGTTGGGCGGCGCGGATTTGGTTGCAGAGTCCCAAACGGCCGCGCTATTACAAACCCTAAAGCACATCGGCCGTGGTAACTTGGCCGTGGGTCGCCTCTACGAAGGGCATGTTAACGCGCTGCTGCTGCTGCTGCGCTTTGGCCTCCCCGGCCAGGTTGTCCGGTGGGCAGCGGCGGCGGCCGCGGGGCACTTGTTTGGCGTTTGGAATACCGAAGCGCAGGATGGCGTACGGCTGGTGCCCTTGCCGGGCGGGCGCTACCGGCTGCACGGGAGCAAGACCTTTGCCTCGGGCGCGGGCCACGTCACCCGGCCGCTGCTCACGGCCGCGCTGCCGGACGGCGGCTGGCAAATGCTGATTCTGCCCGCTGATGAGCAGGTTCCGCAGCTGGATGCCTCCTTCTGGCGCCCCCTGGGGATGCGGGCCACGGCCAGCTTTCGGGTGGACTTCACCGGGCTGGAGGTCGGGCCGGATGATTTGCTTGGTGCCCCCGGTGACTACTACCAGCAGCCGGGGTTTAGCGGCGGGGCCATCCGGTTTGCCGCCGTGCAGCTGGGCGGCGCCGAAGCCGTGTTCGACGAGGCCCGCCGTTTCCTGAGCCGAGCCGGGCGTACGGATGACCCGTACCAGCGCATGCGCTTCGGGGAGCTGGCCGTCTTGGTGGAAAGCGGCAACCAGTGGCTGCGCGGCGCCGCCGCCCATGCCATGCGGCCGGCCGCCGAAGCCGAGGCCGCCGCTACCGTGGCCTATGCGAACCTGACCCGCACGGCTGTGGAAGGCATCTGCCTGCAGGTGCTGCAGCTGGCCGAGCGCAGCGTGGGCGCCCGGGGGCTGCTGCGGCCCGAGCCTTTCGAGCGCCTGCACCGGGACCTGACGCACTACTTGCGCCAGCCCGCCCCCGATGCCGCCCTGGCCGAGGCGGGCCGGTTTGTATTGGAGCAGGCGGCGACCCCCGCGCACGGCCTTTGGCATGGATAGCCCCCTTACCCTGCCCTTGGATGCGCTGCCCTGGCTGCCGGTAGCGCAGGTAAGCACCCTGGGCCGCACCATCGTGGTGGCCCCGCACGCCGACGATGAGTCGCTGGGCTGCGGCGGCCTGCTGGCGCTGCTGCGCGCGGCCGGGCTGCCCGTCGCCGTCATCCTGGTCAGCGACGGCACGATGTCGCACCCAGGTTCCCAAAAATACCCCGCCGAGGCGCGCCGCGCCCTGCGGGAAGCGGAGTTTAGCGAGGCGTTGCGCATTCTGGGCGTCGCGGCCGATGCCAGTCTGCTGCTGCGGCTGCCCGATGGGGCCGTGCCCGGCCCCGGGGCGCCCGGCTTTGAACAAAGTGTGCAGGCGCTCAGCGCTTTTCTGACAGCTTGGGGCCCCGCTACCCTCGTAGTGCCCTGGCGGCGCGACCCGCACCCCGACCACCGCGCGAGCAGTCAACTCGTGCAGGCGGCCCTGGCCGCGCTGGATGTCCGGCCTCGGCTGCTGGAATACTTGGTGTGGGCCTGGGAGCGGGCGGCGCCTGCCGATTTACCGCAGCAGGGAGAAGTCCAGGGCTGGCGCCTGGATATTAGCGCGGTAAGCACGCAAAAGCAGCGCGCCATCGCGGCACACCGCTCGCAAATCAGCGGCCTGATTGAAGACGACCCGACCGGATTTCAGCTCAGTGAGCAGATGCTGGCCCATTTTGCCCGTCCTTACGAGGTTTACCTGGAAGCGAGCTAGCCAACTAAGACAAGCACCATCTCGCTATGAACCAGCAGCAGCCTCATACTTTGCCCCCCCCCTACTTCGAGAAGGTTTACCAAGCCAACGCGGACCCGTGGCACTTCGAGACCAGCCCCTACGAGCACGCCAAGTACGCCAACACCCTGGCGGCCCTACCCCGGCCGCTCTACGGCCAGGCCTTCGAAGTGGGCTGCTCCCTGGGCGTGCTGACGGAGCAGCTGGCCCTGCGCTGCGAGCACCTGCTGGCGGTTGACGTCGCCCTGGAGCCGCTCCAGCGCGCGCAGGCGCGTTGCGCGCACTTGCCTCAAGTGGTATTCGAGCAGATGTTTCTGCCCGTGGCGTTTCCCCGCCAGCACAATCTGGACTTGGTCGTGCTTTCCGAAGTAGGCTACTACTGGGATTTGGCCGACTTAACGCGGGTGGCGGACGGACTGCTCGCCCGCATGGTAGCCGGCGGGCAGCTGCTGCTGGTGCACTGGACGCCCCTCGTGCCGGATTATCCCCTCACCGGCGACGAAGTGCACGCCTTTTTTCTGCACCTGGCTACGCCGCAAGGTCCTTGGCAGCACTTGCACGGGGAGCGGCACGCCACGTATCGGTTGGACCTGCTGGAAAAGCGCTAATTGCCAGCCTGCTCGTGCTGCCGGATAAGGTGCCGCAGTTCGGCCAGCGCCTGACCCAGTGGGATGGGCGACTGATGCGGCAGCTGGTGCCCGGCTGCTTGCCGACTGCGCTCCACCCAGTGCCATAGGCTCCCGAACGTATCGGCGGCGCGCAGCTGCTGGGCCAGGCCGGTCCGGGAAACTCCTAGCGTGCTGGCCAGCTCGCAGAGCGTTTGATTCGGTAAAGAAGGCTGGTGCGGGAGCTGCCAGTGCCGGCGCAACTGGTTGCGGGCTTGCCATTCCAGCCGCAGCCCCTGCGGGCTCTCCACCAGAAATTCTTGCTGCTGCTGGCGCATGCTGTCCCACTGGCGCAGCTGCCACGACAATCCCACGGCTACGCGCCCCGTGCGCCGGTCGGAAGTCACCGCCTGCACCCGCGGGCTGTGGCGCACGCGCAAGTCGTGGCGGCGCAGGCATTGGTACAGGGCTTCGTCTTCCAGGTAAGGCACCACGGGCAGGCCGCCCACGCGCCGGTAAGCCTGCGGGGTAAGGGCCAGGCTGGCCCCAAAATGCTGGTGGTGCCGGGGCCACGGGTCGGCCGGGTCGGGGTCGACCAGGCTTTCCAGGCGAGCCCGCAGCACCCGGTACGTGGTGTCGCGCAGGTGTTGGTAGCGCGCGGCGCACTTGCTGCCTTCCGGTGTGCCCGTCAGGATGCGCCCCCCTACGGCGTCGTTTCCAGCGCGCAGCTCGGCTTGAATGGCAGCCAGCCACGTGGGCGACACGCAGGTGTCGGCGTCGGTGCTGACCAGAAAAGCGTGGGGGTTGCCCGCCTGCTCCAGCCGGTGGCAGGCCTCATCCATGAGCAGGCGCCGGGCCCGCCCGATGTGGGCCTCCCCGGGCGGTAAGGTCAGCTCGTGCACGTGCAGCGCGAAGGCGGGGTGGGCTTGGGCAAAGGCCCGGGCCACGGCTGCGGTTTGGTCGCTGCAGTTGTTGGCCAGGACCAGCACTTCGAAGCAGCGCGGGTCCCAGGGCCGGCCGGCGAAATCCACTTGGGCCGCCAACGCTGCCAGCGTCGGGCCCAGGGTTGCTACTTCGTTTTTGGCCGGAACAATAACCGAGGCCACCAAGTGCGTGGCGGGCAGTGACCCAAATAGACTCACCCGCACCGGCACCGCGACCCTTGGGGAAGCGGCAGCCGGCTCAACCGGCGGGACCCGGTTGCTGGTCGACGCCGGAGGATAAGAACCACTAGACGGGCAGGTAACGAAGGGAATTGGGGCAGAATCCGGGAAGCTGGCAGCCAAGCAGTTTTACCTTATAATGTCAGACAAGGAAAGCAAGGCACTAACTCCTCAGGCGCCGGAATGTTAAAGTAAACGGGGGCTGGCTGCCTTCTCGCCTGGCGTGTTAATCCATATGGGCCAGAAACTTGTCGGCCGTGCGCAAACTCAGGGCCATGATGGTAAGGGCCGGGTTGACGCTCAGGGCGCTGGGAAAAACGGAGTTGTCGCAGATGTACAGGTTGGGCACGTCGAAGGCCCGGCCGTCGGCATTCACCACGGCGTCGTCGCCACTCAGTCCCATGCGGGCCGTGCCGATGATGTGGGCGTTGCGCGGGAAGGCCCAGATGTCGCTGGCCCCGGCGGCCTCCCAGATGCGGCGCATCAGCTGCTCGGCGTGGCGGGTCATGCGCACCTCGTTTTCCTGGTTGGTGAAGGTGATGTGCGGCTTGGGCAGGCCGCGGGAGTCTTTTTCCTCGGCCAGGGCCAGGAAGTTGTCGGTGTGGGGCAGGCAGTCGCCGAGGATGTTGATGCCGGCCACGTGGTTGTAACCCCGCATGTAGTCCCGCAGGGCCGGTCCCCACAGCCCGCGGCCCCGGGCCACCTGCCCGGCAAAGGTGACGGGCATCACGCCGATGCTTTGCAGTAGGTAGCCGCCGGCAAAGTCAGCATCCCGGGGCCGGTGGGTATCCTCGGATATCAGCGCGCCGGGAATGCCCTTGTAGGGCCGCACCTGCTCGGCAAACGTGCCCCAGACCTGCATGCCAGTGTGGGCCATGAAGTTGCGGCCCACCTGCCCGCTGTTCAATGCCAGCTCGTTAAGTAGCAGCAGGCGCGGCGTTTCAATGGCGCCGGCGCAGAGAAACAGGTGCCGGCATTTCTGGCGCCGGGTCTGCCCGTTTTGCTGGTACACCACGCCCGTGACGGCCCCGCGGGCATTGCGCTCGATTTCGGTCACAAAGCAGTTGGGCCGAATCTCGGCGCCATGAGCCGCGGCCAGGGGCAGAAAGGTGACGTCCATGCTGGCCTTGGCGCCGGTGCTGCAGCCGGCCTGGCAGAAGCCGCGGTTGGTGCAGGCCTCGCGCCAGCCCACGCCTTCTTGGTAGTAGCGGGCCGATAGAGCCGCGTTGGCCGCCGGCGCGGTGCGGATACCCAGCTGCTCGCAGGCCCGCGCCATGAGCTGGGCGGCCCCGTTGAGCGGCAGCGGGGCCAGCGGGTAGGGCCGCCGGCGGGGCTGGCCCCAGGGGTAGCTGGCCGGCCCGGAAATGCCCAAAAATTGCTCCAGCTCATCGTAGTAAGGTTCCAGTTCGTCGTAGCCGAAGGGCCAGTCCACGCCCACGCCAAAGTCGCGGTGCAGGTGCAGGTCGTCGTCCTGGGCGCGGGGCGTGTAGGCCGTGTAGTGCAGCGTGGAGCCGCCCACGCCGGTGCCCGAGTTGTTCTTGCCAAACGCCACCGGGTCCTGGCCGGCCGAGAGGCGCTCGTCGTTCCAGAACAGAAACTCCTGGGCTTTCTCGTCGGTGGCAAAGTCGGTTTTGGGGTTGTGCCAGGGGCCGGCTTCCAGGGCCACCACTTTCAGACCCGCCATGGCCAGCCGGGCCAGCAGCGGCGCCCCGCCCGCCCCCGTGCCGATGACCACGCAGTCTACTTCGTCGGCGGGGTCGGCTATTTCCTGCGGCTCCTCCAACTCAACGGGCCCTGCCGCCGGGTTATTACCGGCCAGAATACGCTGGAGCAGCGGGTCCTGCACTTGGGTTTCGACGGGATTTAGAACGCCTTCTTCCGGAACTTCTTCGTCGGGCATAAGGGTAGCGGCTTGCGGTGAGGTCTGGAAAAACGGACGCTGCTTCTCGGCTGGCTTAGGCGGACTCTTCGGGCTCCCGCTCCTCCCGCTCGTTCAGGCCGATGCGGGTCCAGCCCGGCGCGTCGGCCATGCCCACATAGCCAATTTCTTCCTGGGCCAGCGGGTGCGCGTAGTAGAGTTCGGTCAGCTCGGCCAGCAGCTCTTCGAAAAACCGGCCGGCGGGCACAGTTGCCCAGATTTCCCCCGGAGCATTGCCCTCCTGCACGCGTTGCAGCACGGTAGTTTGCTGCGCGGGTTCCAGCTCCCGGAAGTTCCGCTGAAACAAGGCCTGGGCGCTTTGGTTGATGCCACCCAGCCCCAGGCGGTAGGCTTCGCGGTCGGGCGGCAGGCTGTCGTAGCGCCAGCCGTCGCTGCCGCCCCGGGCGAGCCGCTGGTCGACGCCGGGCGCCAGCTCGATGGGCACGGCACGGTCGGGCTGGGGAATGAGGCAGGTGGCCACGGCCCGCAGCAGGTCGTACGTCGCGGGTTCCAGAAACTGCGGCGCATAGGCCGGCGCTAACAGGCGGGCCTGGAGCGCGGCCCGGGTGGCAGCGGTTACCAGCCCGGTTTCGAGCAGGGTGCGGACGGTGCTGGCGGGATAAGAAGATGCAGCCATGGAAAAATCAAAAGTCAAACGGCGGGCGCTGGCACCCTTTACAACGGTTCGCCTACTGGTCGCTGCTCAGCTTGCCGCCCGTCACGTGCACCAGCGAGCCGGTCATAAACGAGCCATCCTGCGAGGCCAGCAGCACATAGGCCGGCGCCAGCTCTTCGGGCTGCCCGGGCCGCTTGAGGGCTACTTCGTGGCCAAACTCTTTGATGTCGGCCAGTGGCATGGTGCCCGGGATGTTGGGCGTCCACACGGGGCCGGGCACCACGCAGTTTACCCGGATGTTGCGCTCGCCCAGGTGGGTGGCCAGGCTTTTGGTGAAGGCGTGAATGGCCGATTTGGTGGCCGTGTAGTCAATCAGGGTGGGGTGACCGGTGAGCCCCACGATGCTGCCCGTGTTGATGATGCAGTCGCCGCTGCCCATCTGCGGCAGCGCGGCCTGCGCCATCCAGATGTAGCCCAGAATGTTGGTGTCGAAGGTGCGCCGAATCTGCTCCTCGGTGATGTCCTCGAACTTTTCCTGCGACATCTGGTAGGCGGCATTGTTGACCAGAATGTGCAGCCCGCCCAGCTCCTGGCGGGTGCGCTGCACGGCTTGCCGGCACTGCTCCGGCTCGCGCACGTCGTGCTGCAGCAGCAGGCAGCGGCGCTGGTGCGTTTCAACCAGCCGCCGGGTCTCCTCGGCGTCCTGGGTGTTTTCGTTGTAGAGCACGGCCACGTCGGCGCCTTCCTTGGCAAAGGCCACGGCCACGGCCCGCCCAATGCCGGAGTCGGCCCCGGTGATGAGGGCGACTTTGCCCTGCAGCTTGCCAGCGGCGCGGTAGGCCGACAGGTCGGACTCGGGCTGCAGCTTCATGTCGGCCTGCCGGGCTGGGTAGGGCAGCTTCTCGGCGTGGTCGGCCATTTCGGCGGCCGTAACACGGGGCTTCGGCTCGGCGGTGTCCGGGCGGGGGGTAGATTGGGCGGAATCGGTCATAGCGAAGAGGAAAGACAAGGGTGAGAGTAACCGTTACGGCTCGGGGCAAGGCCGGTTTAAATGTCTACCTTGAGCGTGGCCGGCCGGGTCGTTTGCTCAAACAGCTCGCCGTGGGGCACAATGGTCATCTGGCCAAACTCCTGCAGCAGCTGGCGGTAGGCCGCGGCCACGGGGCGGGGCTTGCGGTCCAGGTCGTAAAGCCCGCAGGCGTTAACCGTGCCCTCCTTGCGGGCCAGGCCAATGTTCCAGTCAACTTGGTCAATCAGCGAATACCAGGTGAAGCCTAGCACGGGCACGCCGGCTTTGCGCATCTGCAGCACGTTCACCCACTGCTTCCACAGCCAGGTGGGCGCCTCCTGCGGGTCAAATACGTTGGTTTCGGTGTGCATCACGGGCTTGTGGTAGCGCTGGTAGTACTCGTGGGTGATGTGGTACCAGCCCATCACATCCATGCTGGTGATGGCCTCGCCGTTGGGCAGAATAATTTTCTCGTTGCGCCCGTAGTAGTCGTTGCCCATAATCTGGTAGCCGGGCGGCTCGCCGGCCATAAACCAGTCGTACTCTTTCGCCGTCAGGCCATTCTCGCGCAGGTAGCCGCACACCTCGCCGTCGGGGTGGTGGGCGTAGAGCAGGTCCAGCGAGAGAAAGCGCAGCTTGTTGTCGAGCTGGATGCGGGGCGTGCGCTCGGCCCGCAGCTCGTGGGTATACTCGGCCGACTCGCTTTGCACAATCACGCAGTCGGGCCGGTGCCGGGCAATCTGCTGGGTGCCCATGATGCTGGCCGCCACCAGGTGCTTCATGGCCGTCACAAAGGCGCGCTCGTCCTTCAGCTGCTCGTTCCAGAGGCCGTCCTTGGCGCTGAACTTGGCCGTCACGTAAATCTCATTCACCGGTGTGTAGTAGCGTACCCAGGGGTAGCGCGCGGCCACGGCGCCGCAGTACTCGGCAAAGTGCCCCGGCAGCTCGGGGTTCTGGAAATTGCCCAGCCAGTCGGGCACCCCGAAGTGCAGCAAATCCAGGATGGGCGTGATGCCCAAGCGGTTGATTTCGTTCAGAGCCAAGTCGGCAAACTCCCAGTCGTACTGGCCCGGCCCCAGGTGAATCTTGTGGTAAGGCAGGCCGTAGCGCAGCACTTTCAGGCCCAGGTCTTTCACCAACCCCAGGTCTTCCTGCCAGCGGGCGTAGTGGCCGCACTCTTCCAGCAGGTCGCGCCGAACTTTGCCGCGGCCGATGGTGGGGTACGAGCATTCGATGCCGGTGGCAAACATGAAGTTGCCGGGCGCGCCGCTGGGCAGGCCCCGCCCCACCGTGCCGGCAGCGCCGCCAAACTCGTCGCCGGCGTAGGTACCCGCGCCAAAGCGCTTGTTGAGGGCGGTCAGAAAGGAAGTGGCCATAAGCAGGACGGAGCAGACAAGCGCTATCAAAAGCGGACGGTTGAGCTTTAAGCGTTCAAGGCGCTGTTTTGTTAAGAACTTGCCCTGCAAGCGAGTCGCGCCTAATCCAAGAGTTATTCCGGCTGGTCGGTCGGATAGAGCGGCGGCTCCACTGCGGCACTTTTCTGCGCCGCGCCGTTGGCGGCGCTGCCAGCGCGCGGCACCCCGAAATGAATGCGGCGAAACAATGCCGTGGCCAGCCACATCGCCAGGCCGGGCGCCAGCCAGTACAGCCACAGTCCGTGGTAGCTGCCAGCCGCCACGGCGGTGCCCAGCGTGCGGGCCGGGTTCATGCTCATGCCGGAAAGGGGGGCCTCAAAGCACACGAATGCGGCCAGCAGGCCGCCCAGCAGCCAGCCCGTCCAGTCTTTCAGGCGGGCGGAGTGGAGGGCTACCAGCGCGGTCATCATCATGAGAAAAGAAATAGCAAACTCAGCGGCAAAGGCGACTGCCGTACCCGATAGGGTGGGCGTCGCGGGTTGGTTCACGGTGTAGTTAACTGCCGGGTGGCTGTATAAGGGCCCAAATCCATATTTGAGCAGCTGCGCGGTGCCCAGGGCACCGGCCACTTGCGCCAGCACGTACCAGCCCGCGTCGGCCGCTCGAATCTTGCCCAGCTGCCAGAACGCCAGCGTAACGGCCGGGTTGATGTGGGCACCGGAGCGTTTGCCCCAGGGACTGTACACAATAAGCACCAGCACCAAGCCCACCCCCAGGCCCAGCACCGCCCGGCGGAGCAGCGCGCTACTGGGCAGGGCCTGGTGCACGGGCGAGGCCGGGTGCTCCACCAGCATGGTCAGCAGCCCCGAGCACCCCACAAAAAACGACAACCCCAGCGCCTCGGCCAGGTAGTGGGGCCAGTGGCGACGCCAGGCGAGCAGGAAGCGGTTAGCCACGGGCATGGACGACAAAGGCAAGGCGAGCGGCTTTAGAACGCACCCGCCAGCGCATGGTTATGCTCGGAAGACGTATTCCAACCCCGTGGTAACGGCGCTAAGGCTACGAGTGCCGCCAGGCTACAGCTGCTGGCCGAAAGCGCGCAGGCGCGTTGCCACTTCGCTGGGAGCCTCGTAGGGCAGCAGGTGGCCTGCCCCGGCAATGAGTTCGAGCGGCGTGCCCGCGGGAAGCAAGGGCAGCGTACGGGTGTTATGCACTGCGGGCGGGAGTACCCGGTCCTGGTCACCCGAAAGAATGAGGCAGGGTACCTGCACGCGGCTCATCTGGTTGCTGATGTCCTCGCGGCTGCCCTGCTGCAGCCAGGCGTGGTACGCCCGAGAGCTGCTGCGCAGGTTGTCCTGTACCACCTGCTGCTGTACCGCCGGCGGGAGCGGGCGGGCCGTAATGTGGTGGAAGGTGTGCTCGGCGGCGGTCCGTTCACCAAACGCCTGCCGGGCTACCTGCCGCTCGGCCCCACTCATGGGCTCCGGGCTGGGCGGCGAAGGGTTCAGCAGCACTACCCCAGCCAGCCCCGCCGGCTGCCGGGCAGCGAGGGCCAGCGCAATTTTCCCGCCCATGCTGTGCCCCAGCAGCACGTAGCGGCCCAGGCCGCGGGCGTTGATATACTGGCTCACTTGGTCCGCGTAAGCCGCTACGGAACAGTCGTCCCGCGGTGGGGCGTCCCAAAACCCGCCAGGTCGGGAGCCAGCAAGTCATGGTCGGGTGCCAGCAGCTTGGCCATGGCCTCATAGGCCCGGCCCGAGCCAGCCCAGTAATGCAGCCCAACAAAGGCGAGCGGTTCAGGCATGAGAAATTATAAGCGAATGGGTACCCGCAATACGTGGCCGTGGCCATGAGGCTGACCAGTTAAAGGATGTTGAGCCGGCCGCCATCAGCCACCACCGTGGTACCGTTCACGAAGGCGGCCTGGGGAGAGGCCAGAAAGCAGATGACTTCGGCAATGTCCTCGGGCCGGCCAACGGCGCCGGTAATCTTTTCTTTCCCGCTTTTCACGTTGGGGTTTTCCCAGAGCATGGGCGTGTCCACGGCGCCGGGCGCCACGTTATTAATGCGCAACCGGCTGCTGTCGTACTCCTGGCTCAGGCCCCGGGTAAAAGCCTCCATGGCCCCTTTGCTGGCCGCGTAGGGGATGACGTTGGCCGAGGTCTCGTGGGCGTGAACCGAGCTGACGTTGACAATAGCGCCCTTTTTCATGTGGGGAATGCACAGCTTGCAGAGCAGAAACACCGCCCGCAGGTTGATGGCCATCAATTGGTCCCATTCTTCCATTGCCAACTCCGCAATGGGCCGATACGTCATCATCGCGGCGCCGTTAACCAGCACGTCCACGCGCTTCCACTTTTTTACAATGCTCGCCACGGCCGCCTGAACCTGCTCCAGGCTGCCGACATCGGTTTGCAGGAAAATGGCCGTGCCGCCGGCTTTTGTAATTTCCGCCACCACGGCGCTGCCTTCGCTTTCGGTGCGGCTCAGGATGGCCACCTTGCCCCCTTCGGCGGCCAGTTGCCGGGCGGTGGCCCGGCCAATACCCGAGCTTCCGCCCGTGACCACACAAACCTTGTTTTTAAACCGCGTCATCAGCTGCTGGCTTTAAAGAGAAAGGGGATTGGACCTGCCGCCCAACCGCCCGGGTAAGCAGCATAGGCGAGCCTGCCGAATCCAGGCAGAATCGGATAATTCCATTGGAATAAGCAACCCGAAACACCCGGATTGGTTACAGTCCAACTAACTCCGGCTTGCTTAACGCCTTCAAGGGTGCTGAGGGCATAGTCCGGGCATCTTAGCGCGGGTGAAACCGCGGGAGCCCAAATAGAACGCGTTGAGCTAAGTAGGTAAGGAGTTTCTGCTCGCTCCGCCAGGCCGCGCAGCCGTAATATGACCATGAGCCACTCTATTCCCACCTATCAGCTGCAGGCTTTTTCCAGCTATAACCACGCGCCTGCTGAGGTGTACTTTCCCGATTATGCGGCCAAGGAAAAGCCCAAAATTCCCCTGGACCGCCCCTACCGTGGCGACTACTACAAAATCAGTTTGTGCCTGCGGGGCCGGGCCGAGCTGAAAGTGAATCTGGCATCCTACACCGTGACACCCGGGTGTTTGGTACTGGCCACGCCCGACGTTATCAAGGAGTGGGGCTACCTCTCCGACGACTACGAAACGTTGTCTGTCTTTTTTACCAGGGAGTTCATCACCACCAACAACGCGGCCACGGGCAAGCTCCGCTTTTTTGTTTCGCCGGTTGCGCACGTGCTGCTGCTGCTGCCGGAAGAGGCGGCGGGCATTGCCGCGTCCTTTCGCTTTCTGCAGCAGAAATACCACACCCCTCACCCCGAGCGGGACAACATCCTGAAAAGCATTCTCAACAGCCTGCTCTACGAGATTGGCGACCTGTATTGCCCGGCGGCCGCGCCGCGCCCCACCGGTGCCACGCGGGGCCAGGTACTGGCCACCCAGTTTCGGCAGCTGGTGCAGGCGCACTACCGCTCGGCGCGCAGCGTAAGCCAGTACGCGGCCATGCTGTGCGTGACGCCCAAGCACCTCACGGCCCTGGTCAAGCAGGCCACCGGGCGCACCGCCAGCGACTGGATTGCCGACGCCGTGGTGCTGGAAGCCAAGGCCTTGCTGCAGACGCCGGCCCTGCCCATTCAGCAGGTGGCGGCCAGTCTGCAGTTCGCCGACCAATTCGCTTTCAGCCGGTTTTTCAAGAAAAGCACCGGGTTGTCGCCTACGGCTTATCGGCAGGTTGGGTAAGCGCATTTGCGGCCTTCTGGCCATATGCTGCCGCCATTGGGCCATGGCAGGGAGGTACCCGAATGCGGAATTTTGCAGCCGTTGTTTTCTCCCACGCCTGCACCCTTGCCGCGATGATACTAATAACCGGCGCCACGGGCCACCTCGGCTCGGCCACCCTTGATTTTCTGCTGCAAAAGCGCCCAGCCGCCCAGGTGGCGGCGCTGGTCCGCGACGAGCACAAAGCCGTGGATTTAAAAGCCAAAGGCGTCGAGTTGCGGGTGGGCAGCTACGACGACCCCGCTTCGCTGGACCGGGCCATGCAGGGCGTAGAAAAGGTGCTGCTCATTGCCGGTACCGACGAAGAACGCCGCGTGCAGCAGCACCAAAACGTGATTGACGCCGCCCAAAAGGCCGGGGTGCGCTGGGTGGGTTACACCAGCCGCACGCTGAAAGACCGGGCTACGATGGCCAACCAACTCATGGAAGGTCATTTTCAGACCGAAGACTACCTCAAAGCCAGCGGGCTGGCGTACAGCCTGTTTCGTAACGTTCTCTACCTGGACGCGGTGCCGCAGTTCGTCGGGCCGCAGGTGTGGGACAAGGGCATCTACCTGCCGGCCGGCCAGGGCCGGGTTCCCTTCGCCCTGCGCCGCGAGATGGGCGAGGCCCTGGCCACGGTACTAGCCGCCGCGCCGCCCGCCCGGCCGCTGTACACGCTCACCGGCAGCGAGTCGTACGGTTTCGCCGACGTGGCAGCAGCGCTGTCGGACCTGTCGGGAAAGCCGGTGGCCTACACCGCGGCAGAGGTGCCCGCCTTTGCGCAGCAGCTGCAAGGGCGGGGCTTGCCCGAAACGGTGGTCGAGCGGATTATTGGCTTTCTGACCGACATCAAAAACGGGCAGGAAGACCAAGTCAGCCCCGACCTGGCGCACCTGCTGGGGCGTAAGCCAACCGGGCTCCGGGCGGGACTCAAAGAGCTATATAAGCTGTAGTCACCACTCTTCTTCAGCTACTTACCTTTGAATACCCTACTCATGAAAATTGTCATCACCGGCTCATTGGGAAACATCGGCCAGCCCCTGGCCGAAACACTGGTGCAGCAAGGGCACGCGGTGAGTGTCATCAGCAGCAAGCCGGAAAAGCAGCCCGCCATTGAAGCCCTGGGCGCCAAGGCCGCCATTGGCACGCTGGAGGACGCGGACTTTCTAACCGCCACTTTCACCGGCGCCGAGGCCGTGTTCGCGATGGTGCCCCCCAGCTTCGCCGAGCTTGACCAGGTCGACTATTACCGCCGCCTGGCTGGCGGCTATGCCCAGGCCATTGCCCGGGCGGGCGTGCCGCGGGTGGTGCACCTGAGCAGCTATGGCGCCCACCTGGACCACGGCACGGGCTTTATCCTGGGCTCGCACCACGCCGAAAGACTGCTGAATGAGCTTTCCGGTGTGGCCCTTACGCACCTGCGGCCGGGGTACTTTTACACCAACCTGTTCAGCTTTGCCGGCATGATAAAGGGGCAGGGCCGGATGGGCGCCAACTACGGCGGCGACGACCCGCTGGTGCTGGTGCACCCGCGCGACATTGCAGCCGCGGCCGCCGAAGAGCTGACGACAACCGCCCGTGCCTCGCCCGTGCGCTACGTGGCCAGCGACGAGCAGCCGGCAAGTGAAGTCGCCCGCGTCCTGGGCGAGGCCATTGGCCAGCCGGGGCTGCAGTGGCTTACCTTCACCGATGAGCAAACCCGGCGCGCAATGGAGCAGCGGGGCCTGCCGGCCCACTTGGTAACCAACTTCGTGGAAATGGGCGCCAGCACCCACAGCGGAGCTCTGCGGGAGGACTATGACCAGCACCAGCCGGCCGTGCTTGGCCCAACCAAAGTGGCAGATTTTGCCCGGGAATTCGCAGCCTTTTACGAAAAGGCGTAACCCCGGGCAGGGTGGCCGCCGGCGACTAAGCAACCAATTCCCCCGCTGGCAGTTGCTGTCATCAAACCGCTTGCTCTTATCCGATGACGCTTTCTGAAAAAGGCCCGCTGGCCCCTGTTCCGGTTCTCTCAGCCACCCTCGAACCAATTTCCCAGGCTATCCAGCACTGGGCCGGTATTACGGCTGCGGCCCACTGGGACCTGTACCGGGTAGGCGAACAAGTCGACGGCGCCGATTTTTACGTGGGCGACGAGGAGTTGGGCCACCTGCACCTCAACGGCGAGGCCCACCTGGCCACCAGCCCGGCACTGGGCGCGGCGCTGGTGGCCAGCGGGATGGCCCGGCCGCTACGCTTTGGCGGGGCCGCCTACCGGGGCTGGACAGAATTCAGCGTCCACACGAGTGCCGACGCGGCGCACGCCACGTGGCTGTTCGAATTAAACTACCAGCGGATTTGCGGCCGCCCGGAGGCGGAGCTACTCGCCGAGGTTGCCCGGCACCAGCCCGCATAGAGAGTTCGCGGCCCGGTCCGCGACAATTGCGAGCTCAATGCCAGCCGGGCCCCAGCCAGGCCACCTATGGTTTGGCAAACTTGGTTGAACTCCCACTTACTGGGCGGAAAAGCGAAACGCCGCCGGCGTGAGGCCGGTCTTGCTTTTGAAGAGCCGTGAGAAGTACTGCGGGTACTCGAAGCCGAGCTGAAAGGCTGTTTCGTTGATGGAGAGCGAGGTGGTGAGCAGCAGGCGCTTGGCCTTTTCAATCAAGGCGTGGTGCAGGTGCTGCTGGGTACTCTGGCCGGTAAGGGCCCGTAGCATGTCGCCCAGGTAAGCCGGCGACACATGCAGGGCATCGGCGAAGTGCTGCACCGTGGGCAAAGGTGCCTCGCCCGTCTGGGCAAAATAGGCCGTCACTTGGGCTTCGAAGCGGCTCAGTAGGTCGTGTTCGGCCGTGCGCCGGGTCAGGAACTGGCGGTGATAGAAGCGGTTGGCGTAGTTCAGTAAAACTTCGAGTTGAGCCACGAGTACGTCCTGGCTGAAGGCGTCGATGGGCCGCTCGTACTCGCCGCGGATGACGGCAAGCAAGCCGTCGAGCAGATTTTCCTCCTGGGCTGAGAGGTGCAGGGCCTCGTGTACCTGATAGCTAAAAAAGCCATAGCCGGCTATTTTCCCGGCCAGCGGGTATGGACGCAGCAGGTCGGGATGAAACACCAGCATCCAGCCGCTGAGCTGGGTAATATCCAGCGTGGCATCGAAGGCCGACACCTGCCCGGGGGCCATAAAGCCCATCACACCCTCCCCGAAGTCGTAGGACTGGTGTCCGTAGTGCACCTTGCCTTTCAGGTTTTTCTTTACCCATACTGTGTAAAGCTGCTGCACCACCGGGGGCAGGTCGGGCGGCAGCACGTTGCGGCGGGTCTGCTCCAAATCGATGAGCGTGAGTAAGGGATGGGCCGGCGCCGGCAGGCCGCAGAAGCGGGTGTAGTCGGTAACGGTGTTGAGCACCAGAAACTCCTTGCTTGCGTTTTTCATAACGAAGTGCCCATAAGCGTTTTTTAAAGATAAAAGTCGCCGCCCCTCCCCTTCGGCTTGGTGAGGAGGGGCGGCGACCGGCTGCCGGCCAGAGATAAACAGCGGGCCCAGCGGATTTGCTTAATATGCCGCCCCGGCTGCGCTGCCCACGGGCAGGCTGGCGTCCAGCGCAGCCAGGTCCTCGGTGCTCAGGGCGAGGCCAGCGGCGGCCACGTTGGCTTCGAGGTATTTCACGCGCTTGGTACCCGGGATGGCCACCACGCCCTGGGCCAGCACCCAGGCCAGCGCCAACTGCGCGGGCGTCACGCCCTTGGCCCGGGCCAGCTGCTCCAGCTTCTCGACCAGCAACAGGTTGTGCGCGAAGTTTTCGGGCTGGTAGCGCGGCATGTGGCGGCGGAAGTCACCGGCGTCCAACTCGTCCAGGCTTTTGATGCCGCCGGTGAGAAAGCCCCGGCCCAGGGGCGAGTAGCCCACGAAGCCGATGCCCAGCTCGCGGGTGAGCTGCAGTACGCCATCGGCCTCTACACCCCGGTCAAAGAGCGAGTACTCCGTCTGGATGGCCGTGAGCGGGTGCACCGCGTGCGCCCGGCGGATGGTTTCGACCGGTACTTCGCTCAAGCCCAGGAAGCGCACCTTGCCGGCCTGCACCAGCTCGCTCATCGCGCCCACCGAGTCCTCAATGGGCACGTTGGGGTCGGGCCGGTGCATGTAGTACAGGTCGATGTAGTCGGTGTTTAGGTTCTGCAGGGAGCGGTCAATGGCGCGGCGGATGTAGTCGGGCCGGCCGTTAATGGTGAAGCTGGGGCTGAGCTGTCCGGCCTCGTCAATCTCGTAGCCGAACTTGGTGGCGATGGTGTACTGGTCGCGTTGCCCGGCCACGGCCTTGCCCACCAGCCGCTCGTTGAGCAGCGGCCCGTAGAGGTCGGCCGTGTCGAGGAAGTTGACGCCCAATTCGCGGGCCCGGTGGATGGTGGCGATGCTTTCGGTTTCGTCGGCGGGACTGTAGACGGTCATGCCGGCTAGGGTGGTCATGCCCATGCAGCCCAGGCCTTCGACGGGTACTTGAAGGCCCTGACTGCCCAGGGCGACGGTTTTGATGCTGCTCATATGCGGTTGAGGTTGAAGAGAATCATTAGGTGAAATTGCCTGACAAAGGTCTGCCCCCCGCTCCAGCCCGGAACTACACAAACCGCCGCTTCTGCAACACAAACCGCCGCCAACGCCCGTTACCAAGAGGCCGCCGACGAAGGCGTGCTTCCGCGCAACTGTGCAGTCTCGATTGGCCTTCATCTAAGCCTGCTGGTGGTTGTTAAATCGGCCAATTAATCTTCGGGCCATGTGGGCTGGCTCGCTTCATTGGGACAGATGCACCGGCCTCCAACACCTGACCGCAGCAGCCAAGCTGCCAGCCCAGCAGTTGTGGTTGAAAGACCTGGAGCAAGGCATATACTTAACTAGCTAGCAGCAGTCTTTGAACTGTTTGAGCAAAACGTTCTGTGCCTCAGACAGCCACCTATCGTGCCCCGGCGCCAGCCTGCCCAAAAGCAGGCCCGCGTCGGGGCAACCACGCTTATAAAAAGTGGTTTTTCAACTCTTCAGCCCAAGAGCTGACCAGTTGAAAGGAGTGCTTGATTCGACTCCGAAGCCAAGGGGCAGTGGGGGATGAAGGTTGAATGAAAAGAGCAAAAAGATATAAAATAAAGAGCAAAAAGCAAACTATGAAAAGTCGATTTTCGTTTAATAGGTATAACAAACGCCCACAAAAACAGCGCTTTATTATGAAAACGAACCGCAAGCCCGCCGCCTGCAAAGCTGCCACCGCCGTTACTTCCCGCCCCGATGTGTACCAGATTGTGACCGACCGCATTGTGGCGGCGCTGGAAGGCGGCGTGATTCCGTGGCGCAAGCCGTGGAGCGCGGTGTATGGCCTGCCCCGCAACTACGCAACTGGCGCGGCTTATTCAGGTATTAACGCCTTTCTGCTGCATTTCAGCGGCGCCCTGCCCTTTTTCCTGACCTTCAAGCAGGCGCTGGCTCTGGGTGGCAACGTACGCAAGGGCGCCAAAGGGCATCCGGTGGTGTACTACAACGTGTCGGTGCGCGAGAACGAGCAGACCGGCAAAGAGGAAAAGCTGCCGTTTCTGAAGTACTACACCGTGTTTTCGGTGGAGGACATTGAAGGCATCGAGTTTGATTTGCCCGCAGTCGAGCGGCACGACCATACGCCGATTGAGTCGGCCGAGGCCATCGTCAACAACTGGGAAGGGCGCCCCGCCATTGAGCACCTGCACCAGAGGGCCTACTACTCCCCGGCGCTGGATATGGTCAACATGCCCGAGCGGGCCACTTTCACCACGCCGAAAGGCTACTACGCCACGCTGTTTCACGAGCTAACTCACAGCACGGGCCACGCCTCCCGTCTGGACCGCCCGGACCTGACCGCCGGCGAAGGCAAGCTTTCGGCCAGCTACGCCCGTGAGGAGCTGACGGCCGAGATGGGCGCTTCCTTTCTGTGCGCGGCCGCCGGCCTCGAAACGGTGCAGACCGAAGAAAATGCCGTGGCTTACGTCCAGACGTGGCTGGAGCGGCTGAAAAACGACAAAAAGCTGGTGCTGCAGGCCGCCAGCAAGGCCCAGCGCGCCGCCAAGCTGATTCTAGGCGTGCCGGAGGAAACTGTGCCCGCCCCCGCTCCTGCCCGCGTGCTGGAATTCGCCCACGAAGAAGACGAAGTCAGCCGGCAATACCGGGAAGCGGAGCTCAGCTGGTTGGCCGCCGCCTAAGTCCGGGCCGCGGGCCGCCGGAAGCGGCGGCCCGCCGGGCCTTTGTTTCACCCTTTTCCTACCCCACTGCCCCATGAATGCAAGCGAAGCCCCCGTTTTTGGGGCCCCTGACTGGAACCGGTACCGAACCCGGTTGGTCGAAGTGCTGACCGACGCGGAAGCCGACATGCAGCAGCGCGGCTACGGCCTCAGCCTCGAAGGCCTGACGCTGGAAGTGGCCGAGCGCCTGCCGATGGGTGTGGCTACGATAGAGGCCTTTTAGGTGCTGGAAGCCTTGGTGAAGGCCCTGCGGCCCATTGCCCGTGAGGCTGTCCGCGCCACGCGTGAGCAGCAGGGCGGGCAGTTTGCCCTGCTGCTATAATCCACTTACCCCTATCACGAGACCTTACGCCCGCCTTTTCATTTACTCCAATCCCATGACGCAGCCCCTGAAATCAACGCCGCTGGCGGACCCCTTTCCACCCCAACAGGCCTACCTGGCCATTGAGGTAAAACCAGTCGACGCGGCGGAAAAGCGCCGTTTGGAGGCCCTGCGCCGGCACGTGCAGGCCCACACTCACACGGCCGATTTGCGTGGGCTGGCGGGGGCGGTGAAGAAGCTGCTGGGGGCCAGCTACGACGTCGGCTGCGGCAGTGTCCACATCTGGGTGAAGCGGGCCGGCGAGGCGCAGCGCCTGGCCATCGTAGCTGACCGGTTGACGACGGCCTACCGGGACTGGTTTGAGCCGCTGCCCGAAGTCCCCGCTACCAGCCGGAATCTGCGCCGGCGCCTTTCCGGGGAGCTGCTTGGCCCAGGTCCCGAACATACCTGAGCCCCACTCGCGTGCCTGCCGGGCGCATCCGCCGGATACGACGGCTGCACTTTGGTGCAGGCTGTGCAGGGTGGGCAATGGGGCAAAGAAGGTTAATTTAAAAGAGCAAAAAGGAATAAATATTGGGTAAAAAAGAGAACGTGTAAGATGCAATTTTCGTTTAAAAAACAGAAGCAATTCACAATAAATCAGTTTTGTACTATGGAAAATGCGCCCCGTTCATTTGCCGCCAAACCGCTGCTTTTTAGCTTGCACAACACCGAGCTGGTAAAGCCCGAGGGCGCCAACTTCCCGCTGCCGCCCCGCCTGTTTCTGCGCACTGCGCCCGGCCAGCCCGCGCTGATTGTCGCCCTGTGCGGCACCACGGGCAAACTCTTTTCGACGACGAGCTACGACGGCGGCCCGTATCAGGTCGTGGGCGGCGACACCTATGCCACCCGGCAGGCTCTGGGAGCATTTTTCCAGACCCAGCACGCGGGCATGCTGCCCGCCGAGGGAGGCGCCACGCTGCTGGGCGTGGACGGCAGCACCCGCGAGGTGCGCCCCGAGAAGGGCCGCAAAAGCTTTGGTCTGGCCCAGCTGTACGCCTTGCTGGAGGCCAACTACATCGACGTGCATTGCCCGCAGCACGGGCCTTACGAGGGCTATATTCTCGTGTTTGACGACGAGGGCAAAGACCGCCGGCGCCCTATCAACCCACTGGCCACCGCCGCGTGGTACGAAACCTATCCGCTGGAACACTACTCGCCCGTCGACGTGGTGGCCGGGCCGGTGCTGCTTATGAAGTCTGCCTTGCTTCGCTAAGCCCAGGCCGGCAGTCGCTTCGGTATCGGAGCGGCTGCCGGTGTGCTTGCCCGTTTCATTCCCCACCGCCTACCGCCGATGCCCGTTTTCTCGAACATACCCCCTGCCTCCGCTGCCAGCCGCTGCGCTCGGCTGGAGGCCCTGCGCGCGGAGCTGCGCTGCATCCTGCAGCACCCGGCCATTGCGCCGGCACGCCGGCAGGCAGCCGAAGCGTTTATAGGCCGGTGCACCGATGCTGCCCGACTGGAGCGGTGGCTGACCTTGGCCGTTGCCGAGTGCGGATGCTGGGAGGTGCAGACGTTAGCGTCAGAAGGGTGTTGTTAAACAAATAGGGGAAAACCTCCGACTCGGGCCCAGGCGGGTTTGCTCGGCGGTTGCCAAGCGGAAACCAGGTTCATGTCAAACGGGGCTCCGGCCAGCAGGGGCTGGTCAGAGAAGTCGTACTCACCATGCATGCAGGTTCAGGTGGCGGTAGAAGAGCAGGGAGTATGGCAAGAGCGTGGCCAGCGTGGCGGCCTGCTGTTCGTGCGGAAGCCAGGGCAAGTGCCGGGAGGGATGCAGGTAGCTTCAGCAGATGAATGCGTTCATCAGAAAGCGCATGCAGGTTTCAGCTACCATCGTTGACGGGCAGCTGAAGTACAGCAAGTAACTCTCCCTGAAAAACTACTTAGCCAAACTACAGCGGCAGCCGAGCCGGAACGCATCGGCTTAAGGAGCCAAGTCAAAGGTTTTGACTATTTGTTTAACAACACCCACTAATCATCCATTCTTACCTCTAACTCATTCTGCCATAGCCCAAAAGAGTGGGTAGCCATTCCGTAGGGGCACACAATATCCGTACTCTCTTTCACTACTTGCCAGGGTGCAGTGCTACAAAAGTAGTCTTGGTTAATTTTCTGTCGGAATGTGCATCCGTCGTAGAGAGGACAACTGCACTGCTCCTTAATTTTAGCAATCGTTTTAGCCGTCAGTAGATTATAAAGCATCCAGTGGCTTCTAATAGTAGTAGCAGCCTGGAATGCTTCCTCGTATTTTTGGTCTTTCGTCACATTGGCTTCGTCATGATAGCTCACTTCTACACCATTATTAAGCAAAATAGGAGGCGGCGCTAATGCAATCAACTGCGCCAATGCGGCTGGTTGCATTAGCAGTGAGTAAAAGAAAAAAACAGGGCTTACGTCTTTTGATACATCAGCTAATATGATGGTCTTTAGATACCAGGTTAAGGCCTTCGCAAGGTAGGTACGCTGAGTATCTTGACTCCACACAGCTATATCAGCTGCCATCTCCTGAAGAAAGGCCTCTTTATCGTGAGAGTTTTTGGCATCTACCTGCTTAATGGTGTCTTGTATCAGTGTTCCGTCTATTTCCCAAGACAGAACGCGGCCAGCTAGCGCTTCTAGCGTTTTAAGAAAAACGGTAGGGGCCTGGATGGAATCAAGTGCCAATCCAGTCAGCAAGAATTTTGTGGCTATATCTGCCTGAATCCTATAGTGGGCAAACAATATGTCACCCAAATGATAGGGCAACGTCATCATGGAGGAGGTAGGCATCTGAAATGTCACACCAGGCAACATTCCCTCCCTGTATTGTTGGGCATAGAAAGAATGAATTTCTTGTAGCGGCATCAGCCCGAAATGGTATTCAGGGACAAGCTTGCTAGTGAAAGTAATGGTATTACGAGCAATCTCCCTCGCACCACTTTTTAGTGGTACCGACTCTACCGCAAATTCAATCTTCTCAATCTGCGCTTGGCCAATGGGTAAGTTTAATTCTAATTGCCCAGTACCGCAGTAAATGAGATAAAACGACCTCATTTCCCCATAAGAGGAATCAAGAGGGATAAATTTAACCTCTTTTTCACCCTGGGAAAATACCTGGGTCAACCCGACTACATCACACATCCACAGGTAAAATCCAAAAATGCCTGATATAGTAGTTACATCTTGTAAGTAATGACAGTATTCGTGCACGAATGCCGGAAGCACTTCGTTCTGAATATGCTGTATACCAGGTTCAGTGCTAAGCCCAAGATTAGATACATCAAGAGCAAACTGACTGGGCCGGTAGGAAGCAAAAGTTGAGCGCATAACGTTTGATACAGATTTTCGCCAAAATTGGGCGACAAGTTACGCTAATCAGTAGCAGGATTTTGCCTATTGTTAGGCGGTTTCTGGGCTGTCAGGAGTTGCGCTCCGTTGTTGCGCATAACGCCCTCTGGTCATTGATTCCCTTGTGAGTGCGGTGTCTTTCGTTGAGAGGTAGCCAGAAAAGTATACAGAGTCGTCCACCATCCCTATTTGCTGTCGCTTCCCGGTGAGTCGGAGGTTTTCCCTTATTTGTTTAACGACACCCTCAGAAGGCAGACAGGAAAGGTGATTTTTAGTCAAGGGAGCGGCCAGCGCGTAAACGGACTACCTTTCGCGCTTTATTCTGTGCCTTTTTAGCCTTCCTTCCATGCCCAAAGTGCCTGCCCCCACCGTTGCTTTTACCGAGCCCTTGACCAGCCCGCCGCGCGTACACCACCCCGCCACGCTGGCGGAACTGCTGGAAGTAGCCGGCACACGCAAGCGTATTGTGGAAGCCTGGGGCGTGTCGGCCCGCACCTACGACACCCGCAAGCGCAGCCCCGGCACCTGCACCGTCGGCGAACTGCAGCAGCTGGCGCGGGTGCTCCACGTTTCCGAGGAAGAACTCTTTGCCGTCGTGCGCGCCGAAGCGGCCGCAGAGTAGTGGGCGTCAGGTAGCGTTACAAAACATAAGCTGTGCCCGGTGCCTGTAAATGGCCTGTGGGCTGTTCCGCCGGCTACTGTGCCGCCTCAAAAGCCCCCGCCATCAACTCCTGCTCGGTGCGCGAGAGCTGGTACCGGCTGGCCACGTCCGGCCATTGCCGCACCGCGGCCACGACCTGCGCGAGCACCACTTCGGCCTGTGCGCCCGACAGGCGGAAGTAAGGAGCCACCTCCCGGGCCAGGTCGAGGTCTAGCGCGTTGTCGGTTTCGGAAATGTTGAGCTTGAGGCCCTGCCCGTAGCGAATGGGATTTAGGTCGAACGCTGGTGAGAGGCGCCATCCCTGGGGCGTGAGCAGAAAACCGTGGTTGCGCAGGTGGTCGTCGGTGTTCGAGACGCAGATGTTGAACACGATGCGCCGCCAGAGCTCGGTCAGGTCTTCGGCCACTTGGGCACCCTGCTGCATAAGCAAGCCCGCCAGCTCCAGGTAGCTGGCCCCGTCCTGGTGGTCCGTGCCGTCCTGATAGCCCAGCAGGGTCATGGCGGAGGCAAAGTGCAGCCGCTCGCCGGCGCCCGTGCGGTCGAAGCGTTGGGAGAGGAAGGTGTGGTGGCGGCTGTTGAAGCGCTGGGCCCGGCCGGTGGCCACTTGCAGGCCGGCGGTCTGGGCCAGTTCGTTCACGACGGCTTCCCAGGCGCCGACGTCGTGTTCGTCCTGCCCGCTGGGGAACTTGGCAATCCAGAGTTGCCCGTGCTCATCCACCACGCTGGCCTTAGGCCGGGCGCCACCCAGCGAGGAGCCTGGCGCGACCAGCATAAACAGCCACTTGAGGTAGTCCGGGTCCTGGGGCGCGTCCACCCGCTCCAGCTGCAGGCTGGCGTATTCCAGCTCCCGCAGCGAGGTCCACGGCGGAGCCGCCATGGCCCGGTTGTCGTTGAGGAACGGGCCCGCCGGGTCAGTTTTGAAGCGCAGCCCGCCCATGCGGTGGCCATCAAAGACCCCCAGCAGGTAGTCCGATTCAAGCAGCGGCCGCTCGCGGCGCTCTTCCTGCCGGGCCAAGGCGGCTTCGCGTCGGCGCATGAGCAGCCGCCCCCAGCGGTCGGGCGACGAATCCAGGAAGAGACCGAAGTTGGCTTGGTCTTCCGGCAGGTACTGCGGGCCGGCAAACAGGTGCAGCGCCGGGTCCAGCACCTGGGCCTGCGGCAGGGCCAGCCACTGCGCGTCGTAGGCAAAGGAAAACACTTCTTTGCCCCGCACCGGCACGGCCGAGAGTGTGCCCATCAGCTGCGGTCCATCGGCCAGGCCCTGCCAGTCGGCGTACACGTAGAGCTGGCGGCGTTCAGCAGTTTTGGCCATGGAATTACTCGCTGGAAGATTGTTTAGGGGCCCGCGCGCTAACCACCAGGTCGGCATCCTGCAGCTTGCGGCCCAGCACGTCATCGGCCGCCAACTGGAGCAAGGTCTTTTCCAGGCCTAGGACAAACAGCACCTGCAGGTAGGCGCCCATGCTTACCGTGGAAGCGCCCTGCTCGATGGCGTGCAGGGTGTTGCGGCTGATGGCAGCGCGCTCGGCCACGCGGGCTGCGCTGAGCTTTCGGCGCAGGCGGGCCAGGCGGATGTTTTCCCCCGCCTGCGTTAGCAACTGCTGCAAACGCGGTAAAAGGACGACTGGGTCTTTGGACATAATGCTCAATATGATGAGCAAAAATACAGGGCTTAGCTCAATTTATTGCGCATTATCTGGCACGCCGCATATGTCTGTGCCTAGTGGGCAGTTGTGCTGATAATAGTATAAAACCTGAACTGTTGCCCTGCCTGCTCCGGCGTCTGTAATTGGCAACAGCGTAACGACCTAGTTAGAAGCTCAGCGTAGCCCGCAAATCTTCAAAAACAGCCCTCCCGGATTTTTGGTCGCCTTTACCTTATCGGTTTTCAGCTGGTACGTGAACTTGAAGAGCTGGTCCAGGTGCTTAGGGTCGCCGAGGATGGTGGCCACTAGCTGCGGCTGATTGATGCCGAGGGCCTCCAGGTGCTGGCGGGCCGCGTGCGCGCGGGCATCCTCCGCCGGCTGCTCAAAGGGAATGGGCAGCTGCTGGGGCTGCTGGCGGGCGATGGTAAAACGTACGGCGTCGTAGGCCCGCCCTTTCTTCACCAGCTCGTAGTCAATTTTGAGGTCGGTGTGCTCGCTGACTTGGCGCACGGCGATGTCGAGTACTCGGGCCTTGAGCTGGCTGATGTTCTGAAACAGCTCCGGCTCCTTGCCCTTGGGGTCTTTCAGGTGCAGCATCTGCTTGAACTCGTCCAGCGGGTAGGTTCGCGTCGACGTCTTATCCTTCCACTGGCTCACCAGCTGGTAGATGCGCTTGGCATACTTGCTGCTCAGCTTCAGGGCCGAATGCAGCTGGTAAGAGGTGAAGTTTTCCTTGAGGTTGAACAGGAAAGGTCGGATGGGCGCAGCAAGCTGAATCTGCAGGCACCCCTTGCCCTTGATGTACTCTACCCGCTGAAACATCCACAGCTGCTGGTACGTGCGCTCGTTCTCCACCTCAAACATGCGCGAGCCCATGTCGGCCGTCGCCTCGCGCAACTGCTGGTAGTTCCACTGCCGCCCGGTAAGGGCTTCCACGTCCTTCACGTAGATGGTATACTCTTGGTCCGGCGTGTCATCCCGGCGCAGCCGGGAAAGCAGGTAAAAGAAGATGTCCAGCTGACAAGCGGTGTAGTCGTAGCGGGCCTGGGTGATGGCGTTGTGCTGACGAACGACGGGAACCGGAGCCGGCTCGACAACTACAACGGCGGTATCTTCAGGCTTCATAAACTAGGACATAAGGACGCGGGGATAAGGCAAATGTAAGCCTCCGGCAGATAAAAAACCACAGTGGTAGTTGAGCGTGGTTTTTCGCTTATGAAACGTGGTGGATAGACTTATAAAACGTGAGAGTTCACTTATAAAAGGTGGTAATAAAAGGTATAAAAAGTGGTTTTTCGCTTATAAAAAGTGGTTTTATACCATTATATACTACTGAATATCAGGCACTTATGAGCCCTACAAATAGACAAGGACTAACAAATAAACTCACAAAGGTTGTTGATGCCGAATCCGGATAGCTTTTTAGGGTGATGGTCCAAAACCCAGACCAAACAAACAAGAAAGCAACAAGAAAATCAGAAAACCCTGACGAACACAGGGATTGCACTTTTCTAAGCAAATCTATAACATTAGCCACTTAAAACCACTTTTTATAAGCAACTGCAGGAACTACTGAACCCTGGGCTATCCACCCCTTACCACCACTTTTTATAAGCCACCATGACTTTTTTCGGCAGAAGAACGATCATTACTAACTTTATACTAACTTATGACTAACAATGAATTACCACGTTTTATAAGTGTCTATCCTCCCCTACTGCCCGAACTAGCACGTTTTATAAGCGAAACCCAGACTCGACAACAACAGTACACCCACCCTTTTGCCTAGCCAAAACGCCGTTCTAGGCTTTGAAATCGGGCATAATTGGACTTTCTGCCCCGTAATGGTTTCCTGTAAGCATACCTGCTCCAGTGGGAAGCGGTGGGAACAAAGCTTATAAAATGTGAGAGATACAGCGCCTGGCCGGCACTGCCTTCACCATGGCTACAGCCTTCTCCTCCCCTACTGCCCAAAAAAGGAAAGCCAGTCCTCGTAAGGACCGGCTTTCCCAAGGCAACGGCCTGCTACCCCTCCCCTACTTAGCCGGCGGCAGCTTGCCGGTTTTGCGTAGGTGTGCATCGTAGTGCCGGTGGGCAGCCTCCAGGTAATTCTTGATGGTGGTGGGCGTGTCCGGACCGGGCGTGGCCAGCAGCAGGCTCATCTTAATCTCCTGCACCACGGATTTGGCGATTTGGACCGTGTGCAGCGGTACTTCGCCCTCCGGAGCGGGCGCAGCTGCCGCGCCGGGCTTACGGCCCCGCGTAGAAGCGCGAACGGGTGCAGCCGCTGGGGCTGCTGACGCTGAAGACGCAGCCGCAGAAGGCGCGGATACCGGTGCGGGTTCGGGGGCAGGCGCCGCCGGAGCAGCAACTGCAGCGGGTGGTGCTATGGGCTCCACCGGTGCCGGCGGCGTGGTGGCCGTGCGGGTGGCCTCCCCTCCCATCCCGGCCCGGGCCTGCTGGCGGGCTTCTTCGGGTACTTCAATGCGGCGGCGCGGCGTGATTTGTGGTTTCTCGAAGCCCATTATTTCGCGGAGGTTGAAGTGGTGGATACAGTGGCCGCCGCGGCGGTGCGGCGGTCGGGCAGGCCCAGGCGCTCGATGAGCTCCTCGCAGACGCGGCGGATTTCCTCGCTCGTGTCCTTGGAGCCGCCGGCGTAGCGCGACCAGGCCGGGTTGAGCAGGCTGTAAAGCGTCGAGGCCCGGGTGTAGGCCTTGCGGTGGCCCAGGTACGAGTTGAAGCGCGCTAGGCCCAGCCCGTCGATGTAGTCGTCCATCTCCTTTTCCTCCCGCTGCCCCGCCACGCGCTTGGTGGGCAGGCCGTAGTACTGGAAGTCAATCTGGGCGTCGTCGGCCGCTTTCTTGATGGCCTCCAGAATCGTCATAAACTCGGCCGTAGAGGCCCGGTCCAGGTAGTCCGATACCAGGGGCACAATCACTGCGTCGCAGGCCGTCAAGGCGTTGAACACGTCGTCGCCATCGGCCCGGCCGGGCACGTCGATGATAATCAGGTCGTAGTTGTGCTCGGGATTGTCGATGAAATCAAAAATCTGGTTCAGCTGCCAGGGGTACACGTCGTAGGGATACTGGGCGTCGGGATTGGTTTCGCGAAGCTTGGCGAAGTTGGCCGCGTCGACCTGCTCGCGGGTCTTGACGATGCTCTGCTGGTAGTCGCAGTCCAGGACGGCGATGCGCAGCCCGTACTCGGTCGCCAACGGAGCAGCGAGCACGAGGGCCAGCGTGGATTTACCGGAGCCACCCTTCTGGGTGGCAAAGCTGATAACCTTGGACATAGTAGGTGCGGGGTAAAGGCGTGGAAGAGCGGTGGCACAGAGGCCAGCGCAATAGTAAGCCAAAAGTAATAGAAAAGCAGAAAGGCAGAAGCGCAGAACCGCACTTTTGCTGAAAAGCAGGAATGTTGTTACTCAGAAAAGTGGTTCTGTAATTCTGTTGTTAAGCTGAAATGCAGAAAAACAGAAACACAAATCAGTTAAAATTTACTTTGGCAGAAATGCACTTCTGCAGAAGTGAGGGTTTGCAGAACTACAGTTCCGCAGCCGGCACAGGAAAAGCATTTTGTCTAAAATAACAGAAATACAAGACAACAGAATTACATAAAAACAGATGAAGCGTGTGTTTACTCCTCAGCGTACGGAAGTATACTAGCTGCAGAAATGTAGAACAACAGAAAAGCAGAATGACAGCTATAGGCCAGCCGGTGCTGCTACTTGGTTACAGTCTCGTCATAACAGAAATGCAGAATTGTAGAACTGTAGGAGCAAGGGTAACGGGATGAAAACCTATCCATCTAGTCTCAGGAAGGGCTTCTTGGGCACAAGCGGACGGCTAACCACCAGTTGGTGGGCACCGGCCGGAGCCTCTAAAAGAGCTGGTAGCGTGGATAGGATTCGATGAACGGCTCTACATCGTGGGGAAATAAGGACGGACATAAACACGAAGTAGGAAAGGTTCGTACTAGCTTTTGACTAACTTTCTGCTAAGTACAGAATAGTCTTAGCAAGAAGAACACTGCAATCCTAAAGCTAACGCTCTATTCTTGAGCAATTTAGCAATCAGCAGAGCTGATTATGTGGCCAGGCAAGGTCTAAGTAACTGATTTAAAGCGCTAAAAATGGCCCACTGGGGCGTAACAGGAAACCAACACTATGAGCACGGAGCTACGCAGAAGGGTCACTCTGGACAACATTGCCTACCGAAAAGGCGAAGCAGCCGCGGCCGAAGTGGGCGCCAGCCTCGGTGCCTACGCCAGTGCGGCGGTGGACTACTTTGCCTCCCGCGGCTTGGACCCCCGTGAGACGGAAGCGCGCGAAGGGCAGCTCATCATGCAGCAGATAAAGAAGCTTGGTGACCGGGTGTTCGGCTTTCTGCAGGAACAAGAGCGCACGCTGCTCACGGCCATGCTGGAGGAAATGCTGCGCACCCGCATCACACTTGACCGGGTGCTGCGCATGAACGAAATTCTGGTGGGCAACCTGAACGCACAGTTGGAAACGCTCAGCGAAGCGCAGCTGCAACGGCAGCAACAGGCGCTGCAACTGCTGCGTCAGCGCAACGAGGAAGCGGTAGAAAAGCAGGTACTGGAAGCGTTGCAAGCGGCCCAACAAGACGGACCGGGCAAACGCCGCAACCCGGCCAAAAGCCCGATAGGGCAGGGGCAGTAGGTAGAAAAATGTCTGTTACTGCAAGGCTAAATTCACCCCGGATTGTTGATGTACGCCAAGCTAATTAACCCAAAAACGCACGGCAAAGCGGCGTATACCAACACCGGTAGCTGCGCGCAAACGTTGAATTATCTGCAGCATGAAGCGGTAGGGGAGGGGCAGGAAGCCGTGTTTTTTGACGGTGATTCCGACGAGCTCAGCGCCGCGCAGCTGCTGCACAGCATCGATACAAACGTCAAAGGACTGCGGGCCACGGAAGCCAAATTCTACTCCCTGGTACTAAGCCCGAGCGAGCAGGAGCTGGCCCACATCGGCAGCGACGCCGGTAAGCTCCGGGACTACACCCGCGAGGTCATGCGCCAGTACGCGCAGAACTTTACCCTGCCCGGCGGCCGGCAGCTCGGCGGCCAGGACCTGGTCTGGGGCGCCGTCCTGCACCAGGACCGTACCCATCGGGGCACGGACCCCGAGGTGGTAGCCGGTACAGCCAAAGCCGGTACCAAGCGGGCAGGCCTGCAGGCCCACGTACACATCATCGTCAGCGCCCGCGACCGGCAGCAGCAGATTACCCTTAACCCGGGCGGGCGCCGGCAGCGGTTTGACCTGATGCGCTGGCAGGCCGTCGCGGGCCGGCAGTTTGAGCGGCAGTTCGGCTACGGGGCGCAGGCCAACGAAAAGCTGCGGCCCCGGGCTACCCAGCTGCGCGACCCGGCGCGTGACGCCGGCCGGCTGGCCAAAATTGCTGAGCGCGTGGCCGGCATCAACCTGCTAGTGCCCCGGGAGCAGCGCCTGACTCCGGAGCGGGTGCAGGACATTGCTGTGGCCCGCGGCTTCGACAAGACCTTTTACCGGATGCTGAGCCGGGTGGAAGAGCGTGCCCGCGACGGCCGCCCCATCGACAATGCCCTGCAGCTGCTGAGCACGGGGCGGGAACAGGCCCCGGCTCCGCAGCGCCAGGCAGTCACGGCCCTGCACGCGGTGCAGCACCTGGTGCGCAGTACCCAGGCCGACCAGCCGGAGCGCACCGAGCACGTGGCCGAGAAGCCCGGCCGCCGCAGCGCGGAGCTCGACATCGAGATGTAAGCCCGCATACCATCCATTCTCTCCATTACCCCATGACCAATCATCCACCCCGGCCGGCGGCCTCCTCTCAAACATTCGTGCTACTCATTGGCCTAGTGCTGCTGGGCCTGCTGGCCGGCGAGTGGTACGTGCTCCAGCACCCGGCGCAGCTGGCCGCCGCCCGCGCCGCGCAGCACCAGGCCCAGCAGGCGCCCCGACTGATTCCCGGCCAGCGCCTAGCGGCCCGGCTGGCTGTCCTCAACCAGCAGCGGGCGGAAGCGCGGCGGGCGCGGCTGCAGCGGCAGGCGGCGCCCGTGGTGGGGAAGCCGGCCGCCGAGCTGGCCACCCGCACGAGCCGGGCCGGCAACGAGGTAGTGAGCAGAGGAGGGGCGGCAGCCGTGCGCGTAGCCACCGCCGGTCAGGGGTTCAAAGGCAAGCTGCTGGTCAAGGCCGGCCGGTTCTACGACGCGGCGGGCGGGTATCTGCGGGCGCTGTTGCTGCTGGTAGCCGGGGCGTTGGTATTTCTGCCGTCCGCGCCGGAGCGCAAACCCGGGCAGGCCCGCCGCAAGCCCCTGCGGCCCCAGGCCGTGCGCATCGTGGTGGCCAGCTGCGCGGGTCTGTTTCTGCTCAGCGCCTACGTGCTGCTGGGCATTGCCTCGTATTCGGCTGCCTTTATCCGGGTGGGCTACCCCGTCGCGGCCACGCTGGTACTGGCCAGCGGCTTCGTGGTGGGGCTGCTGCGGGCCCTAACCAAGAGCCCGGACTTTGGGCTAAGCGTGGAGCGCCGGAGGGTCGACACGCCCGATGGGTTCAGCTTGCCCACAGAAGGGGGCGGTTGGGTGAACGTACCCAATCCGTACCGGGGCGTGCTGGTGCTGGGCGGCGCCGGCGCGGGCAAAACCTATTCCATCGGAGAGCCGGTGATTGAGCAGCTGGCAGCCAAGAACTTTGCCGGGCTCATCTACGACTTCAAATTTCCGGTGCTGGCCGAGACGGCGCAGAAGGCGCTGGAGCTGGCCGGGCGCCGGCTGGGGCCGCCGCGGCGGCTGCCCAACGGGGAGCCCGAGCCGGCGGTAGTGCTGCACGTCATCAACTTCCGCGACCTGCAGCGCAGCGAGCGGGTGAACCCCTTGCGGGCCGCGGACATGCCGGTGGTAGCCTTTGCCGAGGAGTACTCCCGGGCCATCATCAACAACCTCAACCCGGCCAGCATCCGCAAGATGGAGTTTTTCGACATCAGCGCGGTGGCTTACCTGACGGGCATCATCTGGTTTTACAAAAAGCATTTCCCGCGCTACTGCACCATTCCGCACGTGGTGGCCACGGCCATCCACAAGGACTTCAAGCATGTGCTCTCGATGCTGGAAACGGACCCCGAGTGCGCCGGCATGGTGCGCAGCATCGTGACGGCCGTGGAGCAGCGGGCTGAGAAGCAGGTGGCCGCCGTCGTGGGCACGCTGCAGGTGATTATGAACCGCATCAACTCCCCGGAAATCGTGTGGGTGCTCACGCCCGACGAGGAGAAAGGGGAGGGGTTCTCGCTTAACCTGAACGACCCCCGGCAGCCGGCATTGCTCTGCATCGGCAACGACCCGACGCTGAAGGAAACTTTCTCGCCGGTGGTCAGCTGCATCATCACGGTGGCCATCAAGCTCATGAACCAGCAGCACAAGCACCGCAGCTACGTGTTCCTCGACGAGGCCGCCACCGTGTACGTGCCCGGACTGGAGCTGCTGCCGGCCACAGCCCGCAGCAACAAGGTGGCCACCATTTACATGACCCAGGATTTGGCGCAAATGACCGATGCCTATGGGCCTGAAAAGATGAAGGTTATGGTTTCCAACCTCAACAACCAGTTTTTCGGTAAGGTCAACTCGCTCGACACGGCCAAGTTCATTTCAGAGCTCGTGGGCCGGGAGGACAAGCAGATGGTCAGCACCAGCACCGGCAAAAGCCAGGGCGGGGCCGGCAGCCACGGCAGCCACAGCTCCAACCTGAGCACCAGCTACCAGGAGCGCAACCTGGTGCGGGTGCAGGACGCCATCAGCCTGCAACAGGGGGAGTTTATCGGCCAGACCGTGGAAACCGAGCGCACCTTCTTCCAGGGTGTCATCTCCCGGGCCGACGCTACCCCGGAGCGTTTTCCGCTGCACCCGGTGGCTACGTTCGGCGACAATGAAGAGGAAAGTGCCGCGACGCTCTCAGTGGTGGTGCAGGAGAATTACCGGCGGGTCAGCCAGCAGGTAAGAGAAACGCTGGCCATGCACGCAAACACCTTGGCAGGAGCCACAAAGAATGAGGTGGAATAGCCTCTAAAACTCGGAATAAAGCGACGTTTAGCCCCTTTTTGGTGTTGAGTAAGTACCCAGCACCTAAACTCCAATTCCTATGATGAAGAGCTTTTTTACGCCCGCCCCGGCCGGCCTGGACCCCGAGCAGCTCGCCGCCCGCCAGGAGCGGGAGCGCGGCGCCAACAACTCCATTGCCATCCTGATGAGCAACGGCCCGGCGCCGAGCCCGGAGAGCGTGGCCATCATGCAGCGCTACGTGGACGGCGAGCTGAGCATCGACGAGGCCATTGAGCTGAACGACGCGATGCTGCTGGCCCGCTACCAGCCGGGCGCCGCCCCGGCTAGCCCCGAAGACCAATCCGCCCGCTGATGGTAGCCGGCGACCGATTCAGCGACGAAAACGGAGTACGGATAAACCGGCTGGGTATTACCGACCCCCAGCAGCTGGCCCAGGCCGAAACCGACTCCTCCCTGCTCCGCCTGCAGCGGCTCAACCTGCAGGGCGGCATCCCCGGCGGGCGCTACGACCACGCCCACCTCAAGCAGGTGCACCAGAAGCTGTTTGAGGGCGTTTACCAGTGGGCCGGCGAAACCCGGGCCGACCGGGAATTTCAGGGGCACAAGCCCACGTACGTCACCGGCTTCAAGGAAACGATGACCTACGCGCCCTACAAAGAGATTGAGCAGCGCATAAACGCCATCGGCGCGCAGCTGGGCCAAGAGAATTACCTGAAGGGACTGCCGGCGGAGAAGTTTGCCGAGCGGGCCGCCTACTACCTCGACCAGTACAACCACACCCACGCCTTTCGGGATGGCAACGGGCGCACGCTGCAGGCCACGTTTGTCCAGTTGGGCAGGGAGGCTGGCTATCAGGTTGACTTTGCCCGCATCGACCCGGCCACGCTCAACCGGGCCCGCGACCTGGCCATGGTGCGCCCGTACGCGCCTGAGGAAGCGGGGAAGAACCTGCAGGCATTGAAGGCCATGTTTGAGCAGGTTATCAGCCCGGCGCCCGGACTCGAAGCCGAGAGGCTGCGCGACCCCAGCCAAGCGCGGCAGCTGACAACCTTGTCACCGCAGATGCAGGCGATAGATGCCCGGCGTGAGTTGGAAGTGACGGGCTACCGGGTAATGGACATCGTGGCCAACATGCCCGGCGCAGGCAATTACGAGAAGGGGGTAGCGGTGGGGAAAGGTGTAGATGCAACGAATCTGAATCCTGCGGCTATTCAGACCCATCTGGCGCAGTTTCAGCAGGCAGCGGAGAAGATTGCCAGGCATCCCGCGCTGCAGGGGCCGGATGCACGGCAGGACCAGACAGATGCCAGGCGGTTTCTTGCGGCTGCAGAGCAGGTGAAGGAGCTGTCGGTTATCAAAGAGGCAGGTATGAAGATGCCTGTGCTTCCCCGGACTCATGAAGAAGCACAAGCTGTTTTCAAGCAGGTGTCTGGCCAGGTTGCACAGGGCTTACGCGAGCATGGGAAGGGGCTGGACGCTGCCCGGCTACTGGAAGTGGCCCGGCACGTTGAGCGTACACCGTTTATTGGTGGACTAAACCGGGAAAACGTGGGTAAATCAATCGATGCAGCCGACAGGATACCGATGCTGCATAGCAGCCGGCAGCTGGATGAACTGAAAAGCGCTGTAAGTTTTATGGAGAAAGCTCCTCTGCAGCAGGAGCACAGTCCTGCCAGTACCTCCGGTCGTGATGCCGGAGGTGTTGAGCGATAGGGTCAACGTTGCAACCCATGGAGCCGGTTTAACGGGGATACACAGCGTCACACCACCCGCTCGACCGTCGTAATAAACCCAACCGGAAAGCTACCAGAACATCTATTGAGTCTTGCTTTGGTGCCGTACCCGAAAATTCTCAAACCGAAGGTCAAAGTCAGCCAGTACCGGAGCGCCATCCCGCTCCATTCTCAGCCGGGGCGCATCATGTTTCAAACGAGCGTGCATGTGTTGAATCGGGTCGGATTCCGTCTCCTGCTTGGAAATCCGGACTGCTCCCGCCAGTAACTGCGGCCATGAACCCCATGCGGCGCGCTCGTCCTGCTCAACACCGGTGAAATGGATGCCGTGGCGGCCTATGACGAAGAAGTATACGTCTCCGATAGTATTCTCTGCCGGAGAGTGCCGGGTAATCTGAAGAGCATTCAGGGTGGTTTT
Source organism: Hymenobacter edaphi (assembly GCF_003258365.1). Lineage (GTDB taxonomy): Bacteria > Bacteroidota > Bacteroidia > Cytophagales > Hymenobacteraceae > Solirubrum > Solirubrum edaphi. Next base: position 49,236 of record NZ_QHKM01000014.1, read on the forward strand.
TACATCGGTTCGGCTTACCCACGTGAACACTTTATCCAGCCAGCTCAGGGCATTCTTCTGGAGGTTGCTGATGACGCTCCGCCGCTTTTGCATCGAGTTGGCAAACGGGTCTTGCCATTTTAGCTGAAATAACCCCAGCGATTTGGTCACCTTATCAAAGACAACAGCGTCGATGTCGGTTTCACGTCCATCGATGGACATACGGATTTCATTCGGAATACGCACAAACCGGTCTTCTGTGAAGAAACCGAATATCATGCGCCTGAACCGGTCTTCCCGATTGTTTACTGCTTTGGAGTAATCCAGCGGGTAGGTTCTTTTCAGTTCATGGTTCAGGAACTGAAAAGGGTTGTTGAGGCATCCGGCAGTGGAGCGCAACAGCTGCGAGTCCGAAATCTGAACAAAAGGCGGATGCGCCACCCGGGGAACCGACAGGTAGCTCTGATAATTATCCCTGGTCAGCGTGATATGATTCAGCATGACACTGGCTTCCTGGGTGGAGCGGTCTAAGTAGCGGGCGAGGTCGGCAACAACATCTTCTCTGGAGCAAAAAAGTGAAATGATGTTGCGCAGTTCGAGGCGGTTGAATTTGTTATGCGCCGCTTCGCAGAACGCCTTGTGCAAGAGCGCCAAGCCAGCCAGATATTCAACCATGGTTACGTAGTCACCATAGGGTATCCCTCCAAACAGGTCGTCTTCGGCAAAATCGTCGTGAACCTGTTTGCGGAAAATGTGACGCTTCCCTTCTTGGGTGAAGTACTCCGTTACGTAAGGCGTTGCCTCATACGCAATGATTCGACCGTCCGGGCTTTTAACCGAAAGCATAACCCGCTTGTAGACCCTGTCAGCATCGAATTTGACCTTATTCGTTTTCTTACTCGTGAGGTGGCCGGCTACGTGCTTTTGAACGAAATGCCAATCGTTCAGGTCAAAAAACTCGGAATTGGTGTAAGACTCTGTGATGGCAAACACAAATTCCCTTTCCGCTGGCTGGGAAAGGGATGCGAAGCCCATTTTACAGAACGTCACCAGCTGCCGAGCAAAAGCCAGTTTGCCGGTTGTATGGATAACGGCATCTGCCCAAGCTGTTATATCATTGTTCGAAAACAGGATTTTCTGAACCTCAGACTGGTCAATTTTAGAGTACCATGCCTGGAGGAGCAGAGGCCAACCATACTGGTGGATGGTTTCAAAGTATTCTGTGTAATCAGGTTCGAATTGACCGCTACCACGCAGGTACAGGTAAACTATATCCATTTCCCTGACAACATTGGCTACAGCACTGCCCGCCAAGCCACTTATCTCCGAGAACTTTTCCAGTTCAGCATCAAGGATTAATTCCAGATTTTCTGCGGGTGATGGCATATGACGGGCAGGTGATGAGTTTCAAAATCAGGTAAAACGCGGACCATTGCACCGCAGGAATTGGTCGATGCGAAGCATCGGGAGCTTTGAAAGCTAACCGGGACCGATTGAGACTAACTTACGAAAACAGCAGTCCGGCCCACGGTCACCACGCTGGCTCGGGAACGCGACATTATTTGTCCCCCGCCAAAACAACCAGAACCGGGCCGCGCAATACCTCGTCCTCATCCTCGATATTAAACGTCAATCCTACCAGCTCTCCAACTGCTTTCATTGCAGCCGGGTTGATTTCGCCCTCGCAATCGAACACAGTGTAGACCATGTAGCCAGGGCCATTTGCCTGAACATCCACCAGCCTAGGGTGGCAGTGTAACAAAGCTGGCACTAGGTCTTCGAAACCACCGAACTCCGGCGTACGACCGGGCGTCCACAGTCCCTCGTCTGATATTGCCAGTGGGGCAGTTCCCGGTTGGTATAAGGTTGCAGGCATCTGAGAGAAATACAAGTCAGTAAAAGAAAGAAGGAAGCCGCGAATATCCGCGATAAAGAGAGGATAGTCCGGGCTTGGTTGATTGGCTTCAAAAAGCACCTTATCGGAAGCTATGACGTTTACCTGATAATGGCCGACGTTCACAATCCTTCAACGCGCAGTTTTAACATGTCCCGCATACGGGGCAAGGATACCAAACCGGAGATGCTGGTCAGACAGTATCTCCATGGCCGTGGGCTCCGGTACCGTCTGCACACCAAAGAACTGCCTGGTAAACCTGATTTAGTATTTCCCGCTGCCCGGACGGTGATGTTTGTGCATGGCTGTTTCTGGCACCGGCACGAGGGGTGCCGCTATTTTGTGGTGCCGAAAACCCGAACTGATTTCTGGATGGAAAAAATCGGCCGTAACGTTGCCAACGACGAGCGTCAGCAGGAAGAGCTAAGAAAACAGGGGTGGCGGGTGCTGGTTGTGTGGGAGTGCGAGCTACGCCCGCCACAACGGGAACGCACGTTGGAAAGACTGTTTTATTCCCTCACAGCCCCGGAATCAGAGGAGCTGGAGTGCTAAAACCGCTGGCAATTGCCCGAAAAATTCCGTACTTGTGAGCTGGAAAGGCAGGCTTTTCTGCTAAGTAGCTGACAATGAATTATATAGACCTGTTTGCGGGTGCAGGTGGCTTATCTGAGGGCTTTCATAATGCGGGTTTCACTCCGGTGGCCCACGTTGAAATGGACGCCTACGCCTGCGACACCATCCGGACCAGGCTGGCATGGTACCACCTGAAGAGTAAGAAAAATCACCAGCCGTATTTCGACTATCTGCGGAAGCGACTGTCCCGCGAAGAACTATACAAGCTGATTCCGCCGGAAGTGCTGGATTCGGTTATTAATGAAGCAATCGGCGAAGACACACGGGACGGAATTTTTGCGAGGATTGACAGACAACTTGAACGGCTGCCTGAAGGACAGCGTGCCGTTGACCTGATTGTTGGCGGTCCCCCCTGCCAGACATTTTCCGTCGCCGGTCGCGCCCGCTTAGGCAGCGCCGTGATGGAGAAAGACCCGCGCAGTAAGCTCTACCTCCAGTACGCCAAGTTTCTAAGCAGGTATCGCCCGAAAATGTTCGTATTTGAGAACGTTCTCGGGATGCTGAGCTTTAAAAATGGTGAACAGCTGAACCTTATCCGGGAAACGTTTCTGGAAGCCGGTTACGTGATGGACGTGCGGGAATGGAACGCCCGCGACTTTGGGGTATTGCAGAGTCGGGAGCGCCTGATAATTATCGGCTGGCGCATTGACCAACCCGCTCTGGGCTACCCGGTATTCAAAACCCTGACCCCGGATGAACAAAATGAGCATCTGGTGGCAGAACTGCTGGACGACCTCCCTGCTCTGGCGCCAGGTCAGCGATTGCCTGATGCCACAGCCTACACAAAATTACAAACTCCCTATATCAAGAAAACAGGTCTGCGCCGTGACTGCCCTGTTATCACTTGGCACGAAACCCGTCCACACCGGGAAGAGGACCGCGAGATATACCGCTTGTTTATCGAGCACTGGAACGATGGGGGGGACCAGTACCAGCGGATGCGCTACGATGAACTGCCTGAGCACCTGATTTTCCACGAGAATAAAAAGGAATTCACAGACCGCTTTAAGGTAGTAGCACGGGATATGACCTACTCCCAGACTGTTGTTGCGCACATCAGTAAGGACGGCCATTACTATATCCACCCGGACGTTAACCAGCTCCGCTCCCTGTCGGTGAGGGAAGCCGCCCGACTGCAGTCTTTCCCTGATAATTTTTATTTTGAAGGTCCGAGGACTTCTGTTTTAAAGCAGATTGGGAATGCAGTTCCCCCACTGATGGGAACCCGGATTGCTGAGAGCGTACGCGATGCTCTTAATGGCAATGGGGATTTTCTGCCCCCTGATTCTCCTATCGGCAAGCGGCGGTCCGGAAAAGTAGAAAAGCAGTTAGCCAAGGCCGCCAAGAAACAGGTACACGCCGACGGTCAGTCTGTGCTGACATAGCTCAGGGACAGCTACTCTTGTCACCCAAGCTGCTGTGAAGCGGCAAGTAGAATGTTGAAGAGGCTGCCTCAGCCCAAACTGGGGCGGCCTTTTTCTTTGATTCAAACGTCCTGCATTTGATATAAGCTTTACACCCTCTGATGTTCTGCCATCGGATTTAGGCCCCGGCAAAAGGCCGGTCATCCATGAATTTTGATACTACCCCCTTCGAGGAGGCCGGCCCGCGGGCGGACGCCATGCTCGAAACCCTGCGTTCCATCGGTTACACGCTGGATACGGCCGTGGCCGATATCATTGACAACAGCATCGCGGCCGGCGCGACGGATGTGCAGCTCGAAATTGTCTGGCAGGGTCAGCAATCCACGCTGACCATATCTGACAACGGCAGGGGCATGGACGCTGAAGCGCTACGGGAAGCTATGCGACCAGGCAGTCGCCACCCCGGCCAAGTACGACACAAAGACGACTTGGGACGGTTCGGGCTGGGGTTGAAAACAGCTTCCTTTTCCCAGTGCCGACGGTTTACGGTTCTCTCCAAACCTAAAGGTGGAGAGGTTACATTTCGTTGCTGGGACCTAGATTATGTGAATGAATCAAAGGCGTGGAACCTGCTATGCCATGTATCAGACGAAACCCTGATTGAACAACTGGATGCGCAGCCTCAGGGGACTATTGTGTTCTGGGAAAAGATGGACCGGCTGATTGGTAATCTGCAGCTGGGTAACCAGAAGCATGAGGCAATTTTCGGTCAGTACGTCAAACTGGTGGAACATCATCTGTCCATGGTCTTTCACCGGTATCTGGAAGATGGTAGCCTGACGGTTTATGTAAACGGCGAAAAGCTGAGTCCCTGGGACCCGTTTCTCACAGCCGAGCCTTTTACCCAGCGCCTGATAGATGAAACCCTGCTGGGCGGGCAGGTAGTTATCCGCCCCTACATTCTACCGCACCACCGGCGCCTGTCTCATCCGGACCTGTTTGAAGAAGCCGGCGGGCTGCGCGGGTGGGGCGCCCATCAGGGATTCTACATCTACAGAAACCGACGCCTGCTGGTAGCCGGGGACTGGCTGGGAATGTTCCGCCGCGAGGAGCATTGTAAGCTGGCCCGCATTATGGTGGACCTGCCTAATACGCTGGATGATGCTTGGCAGATTGATATCCGCAAGGCACAGTCCTTTCCCCCCACTACGATGCAGAGTGACTTCAGGCGCATAGGCACTCTTGCGCGAACCCGTGCAGTAGAGGTTTACCGCGCCCGGGGCCGTAAGCTCAAGCATACCCACAGCATCGGTTTTACGCCTGTATGGCAGGAAAATGTCCGGCTTGGCCAGCGCCATTACACTATTAACCGGCAGCATCCGCTGGTGAAGGACCTGCTCGAGAAAAGCAAAGGCCAGACATCTGCTTTGCTCCATGCCGTGCTGCGGATGTTTGAGGAAACCATTCCCGTGCCTCTGATTGTGCTGAGCGAAGCCGAGAAACCGCGGGAGCAGGCTGTGCCCTACGAAAACGTTGGCGACGAGGAAGTGCTGCCGCTCCTGCAGGACCTGTTCAGGGATTTCCGGGCAGCAGGCCGTTCCGCAACTGATGTACGGCAGATGCTGCAGAACATGGAGCCCTTTAATTACTTTCCCCATTTGATTGATAAGCTGCCAGATGCCTGATTCCCACGAGGAGGCCCTGAGCGTGGCCATTACCATGCTCACGCCCAAAACCCATAAAACCACGGCTGTCATCGCTGAAACGGTGGGCAGGCTTGGCATGCTTTACCCCGACGCTGATAAGGAGCGCCTGCAGGCAGACCTGCTGGCCTACTACCGGGTGAAATCGCTGGACTATGCCATACTGGAAGACAAAGCCAACCGGCAGCCACCGTGGCTGGATAAGGCCCGAGAAGACATCAAGTGGAAATTCTGGAGTCGTTACCGGGATTACATGCAGTTCGACCGGCGGATGGCAGCTCACACGGTGGACCAGCTGGGCGACCTGACCGATGACATTCTGGACCGACTGAGCAATCCGCGCGGTACGCTGCCCTTTGACCGGCGCGGTATGGTTGTGGGACAGGTTCAGTCGGGCAAGACCGGTAATTACACGGGCCTCATCTGCAAGGCGGCCGACGCGGGCTACAAACTCATCATCGTACTTGCCGGCATCCACAGCAGCCTCCGTAGCCAGACACAGGAACGTCTGGATGAAGGTTTTGTGGGTTATAACACCCAAACAGCCCGCACGCACCGCACCGGCAATCACTGGATTGGGGTAGGCAAACGTGACCGCAAGGTGCCGGCTCACTCCCTGACCACCAGTGCCCCCAACGGAGATTTCAAAACTTCTGTGGCCGACAGCGTGCCAGCGACCATTTTTGGCTCTGACCCCGTGCTGATAGTCGTTAAAAAGAACGTCAGCATTCTGCGCAACCTGATACTGTGGCTGGCTGCTAAAGGGGAGGAAACCGAGAAGGGACACCGTCTCCTGAGCGACATGCCGCTTCTGCTCATTGATGACGAAGCCGACAATGCTTCCATCAATGTCAGCAAGGAGAATATTTCAGCAGTGAACGCAGCTGTGCGGGTACTGCTCTCCCTGTTTGAGCAAAAAGCTTATGTGGGCTACACGGCTACCCCGTTTGCCAATATATTCATTCCCGTGCTCAGCCGCGCTGATTTTGAGGCCCTGAACCTCACCATCCGTGGGCGCCATAACACACTGGAAGCAGCTGTAGGGCAGGAGCTCTTTCCCAAGGACTTCATTGTTAACATCCCGCCTCCGACCAATTACATCGGCCCCGACAAGATTTTCGGCATCGGCGACCCTGAAGATGATGAGGACGGCTCCCATGAGAATGTGCTGCCTGTAGTGCACGAACTGGACGAGGAAACCGACAATTATTTGGAGGTTTTCCCGAACAAGCACAAAAAGGACGACGACCTGCCGACGTTCCTGCCGGATTCACTGGAGGATGCTGTGAATCACTTCTTCCTGACCTGCGCCGCCCGCCTTGCCCGCGGACAGTCGCGGCAGCACAGCTCGATGCTTATTCACGTTTCCCGCTTTGTGCGCTGGCAGAATCAGACCGGGAAATTGGTCAGCGAATACCTGAGCGACTGCCGCTCCAAACTAGCCCTCCGTAAGAACAGTCTGGAGCCGGTTCTGAAAGAACTGTGGGAGAACGAATACGAACCGGTTACAGCGCGGTTCATTGATGAAAAGCTGATAGACGACCACGCCATCAAACCCCTGAGCTGGGAGGCAGTCCGCAAGCAGCTCCGGCCTGCTCTTGAGCGTATCAAGGTGCGGGTAGTTCATGGAACACCTGACCGGACCGGTGATACGCTGCATCTGCCGCTGGCTTATAGTGATTACGACGACACCGGGCTATTTGTCATTGCTGTAGGCGGTAACAAGCTTTCCCGGGGTCTGACCCTGGAAGGGCTGTGCGTGAGCTACTACCTGCGCGCCTCGCGGATGTACGATACGCTCATGCAGATGGGCCGCTGGTTCGGGTATCGTCCAGGTTATGCAGACCTGTGCAGGCTGTTTACCAGCGGCGAAATCATCAGCTGGTACCGTCACATCACGCTGGCAACGGAAGAACTTCGACTTGAATTCGACCGGATGGTGCGCCAGCGCCGCACGCCGGAGGAGTACGGCCTGAAAATCCGCTCCAAGCCCGGGGTACTGCAGATTACTGCTACTAACCGGATGCGCGGGGCCTGGCCGTTACAACTGAGCTTTGCCGGTGAGCTGATGGAAACCTACGCTTTTCCCCGGCACGCTCCGGAATTTATCAAGGCCAATTACGACGCAGTACAGAAGCTCATTGATCAGCTGGGCGCACCAACTCCGGTGGGCAGGCAACCTTACGCCTGGCGTGGGGTTGGAGCTGACATCGTTCAAGGGTTTCTGCTGGAATACCTGACGACCCAGCGCAACATCGAGCCGGTGAAGCTCACCGACTATATCAGCATTCAGCAGCAGGACGGACGCCTGACCAACTGGACAATCATCCTGATGCAGGCGGAAAATGACAAAAACCCGGAAGTGCCGTTCACCATCAACAAAAACACAGAGATGGTGCGCACGACATTCCGGGATGCCGCAGGGGCAAAGGACAAATCGAAAACGGTGAGTACCGTTGAGTACGTGATTCCCAAGGCGCACATCATCAGCCCCCGGCACGAAGCGCTGGACCTCGACGACACTCAGCTGAGTAAGGCCCTGGAAGCAACCCGGTCGGAGCGTGCCGGTGCCGCATACCCATCAGGTGAACAGATACGATTGCAGCGCCCGGCATCGGAAGCCCTGTTGCTGCTGTACCCCCTCGACCCGGAGCCTGCTGGCTACGCAGCCGGTGTACCGGTAATGGGGTATGCTATCAGTTTTCCGGCGCTAAAAGGCGACCGGAAGGTGACCTATATGGGCAACTCTCAGTTGCTGGCCGAGTTCACCAACGAAGACGAAAACGCACTGGACGAAGAAGCCGACCAGCAGATAACCCGTGATGATGACTAACGCCGGAACTGCTGCTGGTCTGGAGGCAATCTGGAATGAGCTTGCTGAAACGCCGCCTTCTCCCGGGAAGGTAGAAGCCCTCCCGTGCCTGCCGGCTGACCCGGCAAGCCCTCTTTCAGCAGGACTACTTAATGCACCGGACGGTGGGTTACGGCGCGTGCTGTTGCTGACACTGCCGATTCGCTTTCGCTCACAGGTTGCCCCCGACCATCGCTACGCAGGTCTGAGTCTGGAACCGCTGCAGGACCCTGATGAGCCTGAAAAAAACTTTCTTCTGGCTCTCATCCTGACAGATGAACGGTTTTCTGACATCTTCTCAATTCTGGCAGCCGACATCGTGGCGGCGTTATCGGAAGCTCATGACAGCAATGCACAGCGGCGGTCCTTTATGGCCCGGCTCAACCGCTGGCAGGAGTTGTTCGGCCTGTTTAATCCTTCTGGCCTGAGTGGCCCGGCGCGGCAGGGATTGTTTGGCGAACTGCACCTGATACGCGAACTGCTGGCGGAGGGTGTGGCACCTGGCTTGGTGATAAACGCTTGGACCGGGCCACTGCATGACCCCCAGGATTTTCACTTCGGACCAAACGCAGTAGAAGTCAAAACCAGCTCCGGTGGCAGCCAGTCCTTTCAGGTAAGCGGAGCCGCTCAGCTTGACGAGAGCCCTTTCGACCATCTCTTCCTGCTTCACCTCTTTCTTGAAGTGGCGGAAAACGCCGGCGAAACCCTGCCCCAGATGGTCCAGCATCTGGCTGCGCAAACAGAGTCTGACCCTGCAGCATTAAAGCTGCTGGAAACCCGTTTGCAGCAGGCCGGCTACTTTCATGCCCAAGCGGACCTTTACCATTCGGAGGGATTTCGGATTCGCCACACCATGCCGGTCCAGGTCAACGGTGACTTTCCCCGCATCCGGGCAGCAGACCTGCTGGCTGGTGTAGGTTCTGTTTCCTATACTGTTGAAACCGAGCAATTGCTTCCTTACCTGATACCTTTTACAACGCTTACCGCTACCCTTACTTCCCATGTCTGACGCTGACGAATTACTCCGGTTTCTCACCGACCTTAATCAGGAAGTCCGCGCGCTGACGGAGGCCGAGCAGGAGGGGGCAATGCTGGAGGAAAAAGCCACTGAATATATGATTGGCATGCTGTCCGATGCGGGTGAGACCGAGGACGCACGGGTATGTACCAGCATCAAAGCCAACAAAGCCAATCAGATTCAACACAAAATAAACGGGTATGCACTCAGCGAGGACTACGAAACAGTAGACCTGTTCATAACCTTCTTTCAGGAAAGCGGGGAAGTGCGCTCATTCCCGAAAAGTGAGGTAACAACGGCCGCGAATCAATCAGAGCGCTTCCTGAAAGACGTATTCAACGGCTACCGGGAAAAGCTTGATGAATCGGCGCCGGTTTATGACCTAGCACAGGTCCTGTTTGAACACGCGGCCAAAGTTGTGCGGGCGCGCATCTTCATCCTGACCAATGCCCGTCTTACTTCCGATACGGTGTTGCCGGACCGCAAACTGCGCGATACCCTGCACGTCCAGTATCATCTATGGGACCTTGAGCGCTTTCACCGCCTGTGGACGAGCCGGAATCGACGTGAACCCATTGAGATTGACTTCGAAAAGAGTTACGGAAAGCCGCTGGCGTGCCTGCCCATGCCGGTAAGCAACAACGATTACCAGTCCTGCCTTGCAATTGTTTCCGGCACTATGCTGGCGGAAATTTATGAACGGTACGGTGCCCGCCTGCTGGAGCAGAACGTTCGCTCTTTCCTTGATTTCACCGGGGGGGTAAACAAAGGTATCCGTAACACTATCCGTACTGCTCCCCACCGGTTCCTGGCGTACAACAACGGCATTGCGGCCACCGCTGAGGATGCGGAAGTCCGGGAGATGCCGGGCGGAGGATGGGCCATTTACAAAGTCCGTGACCTGCAGATTGTCAACGGTGGCCAGACCACAGCTGCCATTTTCCGCACCCAGCGCCAAGACAAGGCTGACATCAGCTCCGTCTTCGTGCAGATGAAACTGACGGTACTGCGCCGACCCGAGGAGATGGATGAAATCATTCCGCTCATCTCCCAGTTTGCCAACAGCCAGAATGGAATACAGGCTGCCGACCTATCGGCTAACAACGCATTCAACCGCCAGCTGGAAAAGATTTCCCGTACCTGCTGGGCTCCGGCAGTCAAGGGGTCTGCGCTACAAACCCGCTGGTTCTTTGAGCGGGCCCGCGGCCAGTATAAAGTCGCCTACAACCGCGAATTGTCGCCAAGCCGTCGAACAGCGTTTGAAAAGCAGAATCCGCGTAAGCAGCTTTTCAGCAAGGAAATGGTGGCCAAATTTGAGCACATGTGGGGTGGCTACCCTTATCTGGTAGCCCGGGGTGCTCAGAAGAACTATTCCGAGTTCCTCAAGGAAAAGCTCAAGAAGGACTATCTGCCTAATAACGTCTTTTTTGAAGACCTGATTGCCAAAGCCATCCTGTTCCGGGCTGCGGATACCGAGTATGGCCGGGGAGCAACCAAAATCGGGGATTTCAAATTTCTCACGGTACCCTATACCTTGGCTTTTCTCAACCACCTCACGGGAGGTCGGATTGACTTATTCAAAATCTGGAAGCAGCAGGAAGTATCAGAAAATCTGCGGGAGGTAATCCGAAAGCTGCTCTATGTGGTCGACAAATTCCTGCTGGATAACGCCGGAGGAAAACTGGTAAGCGAACGCGCCAAGCAGGAGGATTACTGGAAACTGTTGCTCACAAAAGCACCATCCAGTGACAGTCGTCAGAAGATGCTCAGCTTACTGGCGGATGACTTCGCTGACCCACAACAGCAGAAGAAGCGTTACAGCCAGAATAATGACGAACTGGCTGCTGAGGAGCGCCGGCAGGAGGAGGAATCACTTCGCTCACTGGGAGGCAGGGCCTGGGAAATCATCGAGCAGTGGGGCCGTCAGACCGACCTGCTGACTCCACACAAGCGGGGTAAGTGTGCTGCCATAGCCATGAGCATCAACAAAAAACGACCACTAACCGATAGTGAAATTGAAAACGGTCGCTCAATAGTTGACCTGGTTCTGGAGAAAAATCCCCAGCTGCTTGAGGAGCTTTATGCGGAACAGACAGTGTCGGTAACCACTGCTGCTCCTCGTAGAATTGTCACCATGCAGGATGTTGAGCACCTGCTTGAATGGGAGAAGAGCAACAAAAAACTCAGAGCTGACGATGCAGGCTTTCTGATAAAAATAAAGAAAGGAGAATTGCGGCTTAGTGACTCGGTGAAAGGCAAAGTATGGTACCTGCAGAATAGTGCAGTGCGTCATGGGTATACGGTACCTGCTATGGCAACTGCATAATCTCTATCCTTGCCAAGCCTAAGCTGGATTGGCCCGTCAAAGCAGATGAGCCAGGAAACAGGCTGTACGAGCAGTTCGCTCATCACACCTTACCATTCCTGCTCTATCAGCAAATGTCTGCGGATGCGCTGCTTCAGCAGCTCGTAGTCGTCATCGTGGTGTACCCGTATCTCCTCAAATACCCTGAACAGGTTATGATGACGAAATTTTGAAGTCAATACCTGATTGCCCGAATCACCGGCATTAATGGCCTCAGTGCATTTTTGTACAAGTGTGGTAAGGATGGACCTTAAGTCAGAGTGAATGTTCCTGTGCACCCCTTCGCCGATTTTCTGAGAGACCTCCTTGATTGTGGTGGGTAGAAACGGGTTATTCCAGAAGTTTCTAAGCTTTCCAAAGAAGGCCTCGTGCTGCCTCGTATAAAATATCCGATGCACCTTCACATGACCCAGCTGGGCCTGAGCTCTGTAATACTTCTGGCGCTCACGGTCGTTCGCCTCGGATATTGACTTTTCATAAAAATCAAAGTCGCCTTTCGAGTATATGAAAGGGTGGATATCATTTTCCAGAAACTGAATGTACCCGGCTATGTTTGCCTAGTACTCTTGATATTTTTCAGAATCAGCAGGGATTTCTAAAAGACCATATTCTCTGAGCACTAAGTCTACATTATAGTTTAATAAGTTAACGTAGTCGAGAGCAGAATCAATAGAGTTATTATTCTCAGCTATAACCGTTAAGAAATCGCTAAGTATTTTAGTCTGTTTTTTTGTTACTTCTGTGCGCTTTGGCTGAAGAACGGTTGCTTTCGCCCGCTTGTAAGTAAGAAGGGCAAGCACTGTCGCTGTTCCTGTAAAAATGACAGTGGTGATGTCCTTTATCCAACCCGAATTTTCTTTAATAACGTCTAAGAACCCCATTTTATAATTGAAGCTAAACGCAGCAGAAGAGCGCTGTGTTTATGATTTGAGAGGTTTGGGATGCCGTTCACGGACGGTACATACATCCGTAAATTCAAAAATCTTATCGCCTCCCTTGTCGTCGAGTACGCTCACCATATCCAGCACAACGGTTTTGCGCATTGCTTCCACGAATTTTTCCATGCCGTACTCGATATTGGTTGCATGAATTGCAAAGCCCAAGCTTCTGAGCTTAGTGAGAACCTGCAGGTGCGGATGACGATAACCGTCGTGGTGGCCAGAGGAAATCACAGCCTTTCTTGCGGCATCTATTGCCACACCCTTCCAGAATTTAGCTGAGTAGTTCTTTTTGGAACCGTGATGAGGGGCTTGCACCACAGCATAGGATATACCTGCAAGTTCCGGGTCACCATTCAACCGTTTTAATGTTGATGTAACGGCGTCTGCTGTTAACAGGATGCTGAACTGGTTTATGGAAATGAGTAAGACGCTCGAAAGCAGATTGGCTGCTTGACTGGCTTCCTTGACATTCATGCCCGAATCCAGTTTGACTACACGGTGGTAGGCTTCCCCTTCCAAATGAGCCGGAGAGAGGGCTTTAATAGTAACATCCGTGGTAATCTGCTTTTGCCAGCCCTCAGAAATCTGGAATATTTTGCCTAGTAGGCTTTTGTCACGTAACTCAGGCAGAAACCTAATTATTTTTCCAAGCTCCTGAACAGGACCCGGACTGATTTCAAAAAACTTCCAGTAGTCTTTATCCAGATGAAAGGCTGTGTGACCAAACCAGCCAATAGGAATATGGTGCTGGATGCAGTGTTCAAAAAGTTCAGTGAATCCGGAGTAGTGGTCCTCGTGGGGGTGGGATAAAACCAGAAACTCTATTCTGTCATACCCTCCATCAATCAGGTGCTCAAGAACGGGATTGCTCTCGTCTTTCTTGTTGCAGTCAATGATACCTACCCGCTTTTGTCCGTTGTCGAGCCACTCAAGCAGAATGGAGTCGCCTTGACCAACATCTTTAAAGGTTAACGAGACCATTATTCACTCTTGAATATATTTTCATCGCTTTCATCGAACAGGCCCTCTTTTGTAAATAGAGTGGCCAGTTTCTCAGATTTTGTATTTGAAAATTCAAAAGTTTTGCTTCCAGGTTTTGTAATGATTCTGATGAATATAAATCCGCCCTCTTCAAGAGTTACCGCGCCGTCCAACGGCTCCAAATCGAACCTTCTGCGTTGAAACTTTTTCTCATTCTCGTCGACCAAGCAGTCTATCAGAACTGATTGCTTTCTTATTTCAATAATCTGCCCATAGAAACTTTCAGTTGTTGAGGGAGCACCTATGTCGAAATTAAGTTCAGCCAGTAGCCGCTCAACATCATAGGCTCCGCCAGCCAGAGAGAACTGCTCTTTAGATTTCAAGTGCACCTGTGATGGGGTGAGGTTCAAATCATCCAGAAGCTCGATAACCTCCTGTGCCTTGTTGGTGTCCCTTGACCAAACGACTAAGATATACCTCTTCCCTTCGGGAACGATACTCTTAATGCTTTGGGCGCATCTGTACGGGTCAAACGGCAGGCCTATATTAGGGTCGTAGTGCAGGTCAAGAAATACCAGTTCTATGCTTTCTATAGGGTGTGGCGGTGCCTGCGCGTTCTCAAGAGTTATCTCAAAGAATTCCGTTTTTATCAGCTTTTCTTCAAATGCAGACTGAATTGGTAATGCGTCAGCAGGCATGTCATCAATCAGTGCCACCTGTGTTTCCTGAAGTTTCTCTAAGAGCAGCATGCTATGATTTGTTAAAGAGTAATTCAACCGCTGCACCATCGTAGAGCGGCGGGATATTACGTTCGAGCAGTTCGTCTTTGTCGTAAATGATATTGAGTTTGCCGAACTGCATCATAGCTGTATCAATCATATACATGCCGATGCCAATTCCCCCATTCTTCCTGCTGAAAAATGGTCTTACGATGTCCTCAATGTTGTCTTTAAATCCTGGTCCGTTGTCAGCCACTACAATCGAAACGCCATCAGCTGATTTAGTAGCTGATATAAAAATGCCTTTATTCGTTTTATATACAGTTTCAAGCCAGTAAATGCTGTTGTCGATAAGATTCATCAACATCGTTATCAGTAGGCGCTTATCACACCTTATTTCAGTGACATCGGGGTCAATATGTACGCCGATGCTGACTTTCCTCATCTGCAACCGCAACTCATAGTTCTTGATAGCCTGCTCTATGGTTTCAGCCAACGGAATGTTTTTGATTCCCCCTTTCCTTAAAATGGATAAAATACCATTGACATAATCGTTTAGCTCATTGACCTGACTCTTTAGTTTGATTGAATCAAGAGGATTCTCTCTGACACTAGTCTGTAGCCTCGGAACGAGTTTTTCAATCTCATGAATAGCAAAGGAGGCTGTCATGCCAACACCAGCTGGAATCAGGAGAGCGGTTTTATCCTGCTGGTATCTTTTTTCAAGTGCATTTGCCTCTGATAAAATTCTCTTTTTTTCCTGAGCATCAGGAATAACCGCGCTCTCAACCAATTGCTTAAAGCTTTTGATATTGCCCTCAAAAGAGTTTGGACTTTCTTTGCGATTGAGCTCTAGCCACTTCCTGCGGTCAACTGAGCGTTCAACTTTGAATTCGTTGAAAATGAATTCAAGACAGAGAACAAATTTATCAAAAGCCTTATTAGCAATAAAGCCCTCTCTATTGGTCTTTTCAACAAGCGCACCGGATTTCGCCGGGTCCAGATAAACGAAGCCTATAACCTGATTATTAGAAAACCATTCTTTGTTTTGAACCCGGTTAAGGTCAAAACCAAGCCAGTCATTACCTGGCTCCCCATAATCATAAACGCGCAGGTCACCTTTAAAGACCTTTATACCTGCCTGCTCTTTCAGCAAATCCTTAATCAGGCTAGGGTCAGGCATTGTATCCCGCAATGACTGGGCATCCAAGTCGTATGAATACACATCGAGTTTCAACGGGCCAAACGAAGTTGATTCGTCCAAAAGAGACTCTGTATGGGTCTCGACCTCTTCTGCAGCAATTTCCTTGTTTTTGGCAAAGAAGTCGCGTACGGACTGTTTCAGCTCGTCCTTAATATTTCTCTTGTACTTCTTCAGTACCAATGTGTCTTTACTTTTCTTATCAATATCTCTGCGTCCAAGCGTTGAGTTGTTTTGTGCAGAGAAATGATATTCAAAAGTCAGGTTGTATTGAGGGTCCAGCGTTGCCGTGAGCTTGTACGGCGCAGACTCCAAAACCTCGTTTATGCTTGGAATAGCTTTAAGCCAGTCATTATGGAAATTGAGTGATATCCTAAAGTCCTGCTCATTGTTCTTGGGCGAAAGCATAGATGTAGTGCTTCGCTTGAGCTGTCTGGCCATGCCCTTCGTCCATGTTTCCTTTAAATCACTCAGTTCAATGTAAGTGCCGGAAGTCTCTTCAAAATGAAATGACAAGGGGTCAGTCACCTTCTTCCATGAAACACCAACTTCAGTAAGATATTTCTGGGAGGAAAATGTGCGCCAGTCTATCTCGACATGCAACTCGTAGTTCATCAGGTCTATAGAGACCAGATTGCCATCCTTGTCAACCTGAATTTCTGCGGGCCTGGTTTTGAGCTTGATAAGGTTGCTAAGCTTATGAACCGCGAACCGCCCTACTCCTTTCTCACCCATCGGGACCCTTTTAAAAACAGGGCTCAGTTTCGCTTTTCTTGTGCCATCCTTTTGCAGTGGTTTGCGGAAATCAGTTCCCGGTTCAAACCATACATTGGTTAGTACAGTCTCATTAATTCCGGTACCGTTATCCTCAATTATTATCTGTGTTCTTTCTGGCGACTCTACAAATTTAAAATCTACTTTAACTTCCTTTGCATCTGCATCATAACTGTTTTTGATGAGTTCATAAATGGCCATAACGGGGCTTTTTATGAGCTCTTCGCCCAGAAGTATCAGAATGCTAGCTTTAGGCTTGAATTGCACTTGATTGCCGCTTGGTTTTGCCATGTTCAGTAAGGAAGAATTCTGAAGTTAATATGAGGAATTACTAATGATGGCCAAGCGAAGAATACAACAGAGCTAATAATACTTATGCGAATTCCAGATAAAAAACCAGATTTTCTAAATCTGCGTCGAGTTCGGACTGATTTGCATAGAAGAAATTTTCTTCTTCTATGATTCCATCATTCTGGCAAACTGTTATTTGTAGGGTTGGGCCTTCACCACGACCACTATCACGCATTCTTTCTTTATAGAATTCTGCGTCAGGATACTGAGCGGAAATAGCTGATACATAATCTGAAAGTGCACGATTAAAAAGACCCGGAATGGGTTCGGTTGTCAAAGGCTGGTTACTCATATCATTGTTGCCTTAAAGTTCTTAGCATTCAGCTAGGGAAATACTTTCAAACCCTCTTGGCTGCGCTGGTAAAGCGTTTTATGGATTGAAACCACAAGTTAGCGGGAATCCTTGTTTTGTGGTTAACAGGCGTGTCTACAAGCCCAGTGACTGGGCAGCGTTATAAGCTACCACGTCCGAAAGACGGGTATAGCGGCTAATGATTGCGTCCGTTTTTTGCTTCGTCTGGTTCTTGATGAATTCGTTGGACTGACCGTTGAGCTTCGCAGTGGTAATAAAGGAGGCCCGCAACGAGTGCGCGGAGTACTGTTCGCCCAAGTGCTGCTTGACTAGGCGATTTACGCGCACATCGGAGAGGCGCTTCTGGGAAGGCTTGCTTTCGCCGGCTTTCTGGCCGCGTACCAGCGAGACAAACACTGGCCCGGATGTGCGGCCCAGTACCTTTTGCCAGTCCAAAAACGCACGCACAGGGCAGTATCGTGGGTTAGCCGCGTAAAACAGTGCTTTGTCTTCGGTCTCCCCGGCCTGGTTGGTCTTGCTGGTCTGCAGGTGGACCACCAACGCGGCGTCGGTCATTTCAACCTGCTCCAAGTCAAGGGCCACCAGCTCCGAGCGCCGGAACGCGCCGGCAAACCCCATTAACAACAAGGCCCGGTCGCGCAGGCCGGCAGCCGTTTCCAAGTCCAACGCGTTGAGAGCCTGTTTTAAATGCGCCACCGTGAAGGCAGGGGCCTGTTTTTGCCGCTTGCCGAGTTCGCGGGCAACGCCCTTGAGCAACACGTTTAACGCAGGTGCGTCTACGGCAGAGGGCAATCCCATCAATTGGTGCTTCTTTGCAATGGCAGCCAGGTGCCGGTGGATGGTGGCCAGCTTGCGGGGCAAGTCGGCTAGGTGCGCGATGTAGCTCGCCAGCGTGGTCACGTCAGCTGGGTACGGCGTTAGCTGTTGCTCAGCGCAGTAAGATTCAAACGTGGCCAAGTCGGTCGCATAAGCTAGTCGGGTATTGTCGGCTCCTTCGAGGCCGCGTACCAAGTAGCGGCTGACCGCCGCCGGCACCGCGCCCGAGAGGTCGGTCAATGACAGTGCCGGCGCGGAACTGGCCACCATCGGCAGGCTGGCTTTCTTTCCCTTTTGTTTCATGGAAAGGCTTTGTGTCTCTATTAAGTATAGAGGACTATAGTGCGTGATGGGTTGGCATTATTCGTCTTGTGCCCCTTCGTTAACAATATCCAGCAGTTCGTACAGCATCTGCTCGGGGACCGCGGCAAGGCCTCGTTCGTGCGCGTAATTTTCCAAGAAGAGCGAAAACGGATGCACAGTACCCAAAATAGTGGCCTCCAACTCAGCCTGCGAATGCACCACCCGATTGGCCGGCTTGATGTGAAGCAAGTACGCATCCAGCACGTCTTCAAACACCATTCTCCCATCCCGGAAGTGCTCGTGAAATGCCAAGAGGGTGTCCACGTCGACGATGACCAGCGGCTTTACATGCTGAATCGGCAGTCCTGTCGCTGCCAGGGCGGCTAATTCCGCTTGAAACCAACTATCTACCACCTCATTTAGTCCGGGTTGGTTGTAGAGGCGGTCGTGGACCACCAAAACGGGATAGATGCTAAGTTGGGCAGGGTCATAGTCCGTGTCGAAAGGCAGCGCTTTTTCGAGCAATCGTTTTACGTTGTTAAGCAGTTGGAGCGCTGCTTTCGGGTGAGCGCCATCCCGGTAAAACTTCTTTTCAATTTCCTGGAGGTACGTGAGGAAATCGTGGCCGGCTTTGGCGTCTTTGTGCACTAGGACGTCCTTGGACTCAAAGACGACCGCCCGGTGGTCTTGCCGGAAGTAATAATCCGGTTCGGCTTGCCCAGCCAACTGCCAGCCGGCTTTGATGGCATTTCCGCTTAGGGCGAGGCCGCGGCCGAGGAAGATGGCGTCGAGTAGCAGATATAAGAGGTATTGTTCAGAAAACAAGTCGCAGTATTCCGACCGCCAGTCTTTGATGCGATGCCCTTTGTCCAAGGCTTGGTTGACCCGGCTGAATTGGAAGTACAACCCTTTGTGGAGCATCTCCAGCACCAGCACCGGGAAAATCAGAATGAACGCGCCGGGTTCGTACTCCCACAGCGGAGTAGACCGCAAACTTGTGAAGTCGGCCGTGTCCAAGGGCTGGCCTTCTGGCAGCGCGAAGTGGCGCAAAAAGGCGCACGAATCTTCAAAGTCCTCATCCTTTGGGACCTCGACGATGATGGTGCCGGGGTTTTCCGATTGCATGACCGGCCGGATGATACCGCCCAACCGGCGAAAGAAGTCCTGCCAAGTCTGGCAACGGAAATGATGCAAGAAAGCCTGCAGCAGGGGAGCGAACCGTGCTTCTTTCGCCAAAAACTCGAAGAACCGCACCGATTTAATCAGCTGCGCGATGGTGACATTCGGTAGGTTATGGTTCACCAGTTCTGCATCCGAAAAAGTGCTGCCCAGCGACAGCGCCGCTAGCTCGTGCCCGGGCAGTAACCGCTTGGCCTCCGCCGTTGCCTGGCTTTGCTCCGCGATGTAGAAGTGGTTAAGCGCTAAGCACGCTTTGAAAAAGTCCCGCTCCAGTTCCGCCGGTGTTTTGGTTTCTTCTTCGGGCAGGTCAAAGCAATAGCAGAATAACTGCAGGATTGCCTTGGCGTGTAAGAACCCAACCTTTTGCTGGCTCGCCCGGGCAATCGCCCGCATCTTGTAGTACACTTGGTCGGCGAAAGGCTGGCTGTGGGGGCCAAATAACTGTTGCCACTCGGTTTGGTAGTCCCGGTCGGAGGCCGGGACTTTGCTCAGGTAGCCGAGCAGGTGGGCAACGCACTGCAGAGCGCGCTTCCGGCCCATGCCGGCCAGGTACGTTTCGACAGGTTGAGGCTGTCCGTCGAACAGGTCAGAAAATTCCAGGAGTAGGTGTCGGGTCATGGGGAACGGGTCAAAAACGGTCCCCCAAATGTAACACAAGTTTAGGTACGATAATGAAGCCTTATCGTACCTAAACTAATGGATTTTCCCTAAGAGCCTCAAGCTTGGCTCTCCAAGTAGTCCTGCCAGATTTCTTCCCACTCGCTCAGGTGCGCCTGCGCGGATTCATAGCTTGGAAAATCGTAGGCAATAACGTCGACCAAGTATTCCTTTTCCCAATGCTTCGTGCCCGGGTGCAGCACATATACCGGCCGGGTTTTGTATTCCACGAGCAGTTGCCGTGTGTCGTTGCCATCCGTTAGAAAGGGGGACAACTTAAAGCATTTGATTTGCGCCAGGTCGAGGGTTAGGCCCGCGTGCGTGGTGACGGTTGGTTTGTTATTCATCGGAAGCTTTTAATTAAGGCCATGGGCGCGGGAGCCCAGCTTTTTCATAAAAAGGTATTCGCGCTTGATGACCTCCGGCCGCGTCATGGTTTTGGGCAGGGTCATCAGCACCGTGAACTGGAAATGCCGACCGTGCTGCGCATCGGCGGCCAGGAGTTTCTCTAGTTCCACGTTGCCGCCGTGGCCACCCGTGGTGACGTACTCCCGCCACCGTCCCCAGATGCCTTCCGTGCCCGAAGCAGAGCCGATGTATTGCCGGCCGCTGGACTGGTCCAGAATCAAGTAGACCCCAGCCGTGGCCGAGAGCATCCGGTACCACTCGTCCCGGGGCGACTGGCTCGTGACGAGCTGTGCCAGTTCCGCGTACGAGAGGGTGAAATCCAGGTAATCGGTAAAGGGCTGGCTGAACGGCTTGGGCTGAATCTCCAGCACGGTCTTCCCTGCTTCCGGCCGCAGCCACTGGTGCCAGCTGATAGCGGCTTTGCCCCAATCGAAGATGACGCGCTCTTTCAGGTCGGCAAAGCCAGGTACTTCGACCAAGTTGTAGTAGACATGTTCTTCGGTTTCGCGTTCGATGCCCTGCACCCGAAACACCCCCACGAAACGGGCCCGGCTGCCCGGCTCGCCCAGGCAGGCTACGACGAAGTCGCATTTGTCAAATACGCGGTTACCCTGCTGGCGCTGGTAGTCGAGGAAAGCCGGCCGGTGGTTGCGGTAGAGGTCGTGGATGTCCATTGTGCCGCTGGTATCGCGGTGCCGCACCAGCTTAGTGGGGGCCGTGCGCGGGAGGCCGCGGGCATAGAGCAGTTCCTGCAAGGTGACGGGATTACTAGGTGCGACCTCAACTGCTGCTTCTTTATACTGATAAGCGCAGCCATCGAGAACCCCTTGGTCTAGGCCAGGGTAGCTGAACACGATTTCCCGTCCGTTGGCTTCGCGCAGAATGGTGCACAACTGCTCCGGGCCAAAGCCCATCATATAAGATACGGGGCTCTCAGCCCCGGGAAACCGTTGTTGATACTCCTGCAGCAAAGCACTCAGCTCGCGCCCGTTGTCTAAAAGGGATTCGTTGCTCATGCGATAAGGGCTGAGGAAATGGCAGCCGCGCCTAATAAGAGGCGAAGAACCGGCCAATCCAAATCGAAGATATCCCGAACATTTAGCTTCCCCCGGCAGCGAATTACCGCTTCGATGAAGAACGACACGTTTTGTCGCGGCCGGCGTGGACCTTCGGTTAAAATTGTCCCCCGTGCCCATGCAAACACCCGCTATCCTCCCACAAATAACTGGCCCGGTCGAGGCGGAATGGTTATTATCCACCTGGCGCCTCGAATGCCAAAGCCTGCCCGCGGTGCAGGCACTGACGCCCTCCACCGAAAACGAGCTAATGGCCCTGTTTACGTACATTCTGTCGGATAAGGGCGACGTGAATGTAGACCATCAGGACCTGTGGGAGGTATTGGTGGGAGCGACAGCCCTGCAATTCAGCTCGGCCACCAGCCAAGGTTCAAACCGCGCTGAGGTAGCCGGGCAGCAACTGTGGGCCACTTCCGCTGTTCTGGGCGATGCGACCCTGCCGGCCCACCGCCTGTTGTTGGTCATCCAAAGCGGGACGAACGCGGAATTGGAAATGGACGAGCTCACCCAACTCGTGGAGGGTATGGTCCATCAAGCCGGTGACCAAGCCGAGGTAGTATTTGGACACGGCCTCAATCCCGCCCTTGGCGAGCGCATACAGGTGCTGATGCTGGTGAGCCGGAACGAAGGCCGCATTGTTTAGCCGCCGCCCCGAATGATGCGTCCCTTACATATCGTTAAGCCCGTTCGCACAGCGTGCGAAGCACCGACGGCGGTTCAGGCGCGCCCACTGCCTTCCGCTGAACTTCCAGCCAGCATAGCCGCCTACATCGTTTCCGTTGCTCGCCGCTACCAGAACCAGGGACTTACCCTGACGCAGTTGGCCGCAGCCGGCGAGCAAGGATGGCAGCAGGCGCAACGGCATTATGGACCTGCCGCCGACCAACTCGACCGATGGGGCGCGTGGTGGGTGCGGGAAAGTATGTCCATGGCCCTGGAGGCACGGCTGACCGGAGGCTAGGATAAAGTATAAGCCCCCCATTGCCCGGCGTAACCAATCCTTATCTTGCATCCTGCTTGTGTAAGGAATAGCCTTTGAACTATTCAATTTCATGCCTTAGTCAGGGGAATTAGCGGTTAAGTGGTCCGGTTAAAACCACATTCAACACTGGCAGCCGCTCATTTCGTGACCACACACGCGCACTTTCTCCGTCAATTGCTCCTAGTCCTGCGGCTGCAGCACCTGAAGCGAGCCGTGCCTTTCGGGGAACTGCGCGACTACTTGTTGGAACAGACCTCCCTACGCGATTTGGCGGCGAACTATTCCCAGCGTACGTTTCAGCGGGACTTGCCCAAAATTGCGGAACGTTTTGGCGTCACCATTGCCCACGACCGGCGGGCGGGCGGCTACGTGATTACCACGGCAGACCCGTTGCCGGAGGGATATCAGCGGCTGCTCGATGCGTTCGAGTTGCAGGAGTTCCTGCGGCTTCCGACGGCGCTGAGCCCGTTCGTACAATGGGAATCCCGCCGACCGTTGGGTACAGAATGGCTACAGCCGTTGCTGCGGGCCGTGCAGCTGCGCCGGCAGGTAGCCTTTCAGTACCACAAGTTTTGGGACGAAGCACCCAGTACGCGGACCGTCTCGCCGCTGCTACTCAAAGAATTTAAAGGGCGGTGGTACCTGCTGGCCCATGACCCGGCCCGGCACGGCCTGCGGTGCTTCGGACTGGACCGTATCCGGGCGCTGGAAGTGACCACGCGCTCGTTTGAGCCCCCCGCGGACTTTCAGGCCGATACCTACTACGCCCACAGCTTCGGCATCATCCGGCCCGACCACGAGCCGCCGGCTGAAATCGTGCTGGCACTGGAACCGACCCAGGGGCAATACCTGAAATCGTACCCGCTTCACGCTTCCCAGCGCGTGCTGGTCGATACAGCAGAGGAGCTGCTGGTTCAACTCACCGTCTACAACACGTACGACCTGTTGATGGAACTGCTCTCGCTCGGTGACCAGGTGCAGGTACTAGCCCCGGCTTCGCTTAGGGCGCAAGTCAAGCAAATCTACGCCGCTGCGGTGGCGCACAATCAGCAGTAGCCTACTAATTGATTTTCGCTGCCTTTCTAAGCCTCATTTCCTGCCCATGACAGAACTTGTATTCAGTATCAAGGATATTTTTGACGACAGCGGCCAGGACGGCTGTCTGACGCAATACCAGAGCAACGCCTATCACATCCCGGCTTATCAGCGGGGGTACAAGTGGGGTGCTGAGCCCACTGGTGCCGTCACCATCCTGCTGCAGGACCTTTGGCACGCCTTCGAAGCCTTTCAACGCCAAGAAAAGAAGGAATACTACCTGCAGTACATCACGGTCAAGAAAGGAACCATGGTGGTGAAGGGCCGCCCGCAGAACTGCCTGGAGGTAATTGACGGACAGCAGCGCCTGACTACACTGTCCATTGTCATCTCCATGCTCTCTGCGCTTCTGGGCAGACCCAATCTGAGTGCCGGCAAGCTCCACTATGCCATTCGGCAAGATTTCTTTTCGGATTACATCTATCGAAGCGACGACTTAAAAGCCTTTGTGGGCAAGGACTGGCAGGAACTGGCGGCCGTCCCGGCTATGAACAAGCAGGACATCCATTACCTGCATGCCGCAGCACGCCGAGCCGATGCCTTCTTTCAGAAGCGTCAGGCAGAAGAGTTGCTGGCTTTCGAGCAGTACCTGTTGCGGTATGTGAAGCTGATTGTTAACTCCGTCGAGGCGCACATTCAAAGCGAAACCGTCTTTAAAAACCTGAACAGCAACAAGGTTCCGCTCAGCGAAACCGAACTCATCAAAGCGCTGGTAATTACCAGGATTGGTCGGGCCGGGATAACAGCGGAGCGGAAGGGATTCAAGGAGGTGATGGAGTCCCGGCTTAACCTGGGACGTCTCTGGGATGAGATGAGCCGGTGGGCGAACAGGCCGGAAATCAACTCCTTGTATTTTGAAGGCCAAGCAGACGGCATGTACCAACTCCTGCTGCTAACCGCCCTTTGCCTGGGCGGCAAGGAGACCGAGTTGGGCGCCACCAAGCACAGCACCGGCCTTTTGCTCTTCAATTTTTATAACCAGTACGCGGATATCGGCCAAGTATATACCACCCTTAAGGATGTGCAGGCCGCGCTCATGGATTGGTATGCCGACGTCCATACGTACAATCTCATCGGCTATTGCCGCTTTGTCAAAGGCAGTGGCAATAACACCCTGACGTTTCTAAAGAATTGCTGGAACTGCCGGACCAAGCCGGCATTGCAACGCTTTTTGGGCGAGTCAAAGGCAAAATTGCTGCCGACGCAGGACCTTGCGGCGTTGCGCTACGGGCAGGACGATAACCACCTCCACGCAGTGTTGCTACACCTGAGCGTGTTTGTGAAAGGCAAACCCATCCGATTCAACTTTCACGAATTCGTCACCGAAAAGTGGTCCCTGGAGCACATCTTCCCCCAGAGCCCAGAGGGGAAAGAAGCGGTGCTGGACAGTGACCAGAAGAAGGCTGTTAAGGAGATGCTGGGGGCCAGCCTGGATGATACCCTTGGCCAAATCCTGGATAAGGCAAAACGGAGCGATGACGAGAAGCAGCTTTATTACCGGGCCCTGCAAAACGAGAGTCGCCTCAACTCCATCGGCAACATGTGCTTGCTGACCAGTGGGGATAATAGCTCCAATGGCTGCATGTTTTTCAAGGAAAAGCGGCGCAACGTGCTGCGGCTGCTTCAGCAAGGCAGCTTTGTGCCTCAGCACACCTTTGATGTCTTCAGCAAGATGATTCGTCAGCTCCAGAGTGACGACCTGAGCACCTGGACCGCAGCGGACATCGACCACCACCGCGAGCACATTTCCCAACTCATCAGCAATTAACGACCGGACGACATGAAGGCTGGCAAGTATACCATCAAGGATTTCTTTGTAAACCGCTACCTGAAACAAGTCATTGTTCCGGAGATTCAGCGCGATTATGTCTGGCAGGAAGAGCAGCTGATGGGGTTGTTGAACTCGCTGCTCGCTGACTTTTTCAAGTTCGCCACTTACGAGACGATCAATTTGAATTCCACGCTGCGACCGGAAGACAGGGAGTTGGCGGAGTCTTTCAATTCCTACCGCAAGCGGCTCACGTGTGCCTCCAATATTGGGTTTATCTATGCCTACAACGACGAAGAGTTTGCCGGTCGGTATTTCCTCATCGACGGGCAGCAACGCATAACCTCGGCCTTTCTGATACTGCTGACGCTGGCGCACCGCAACCCGAGGTTAACAAAACGATTCCGAAGCACCTACTTTGAGGAAGGAACCCTCAAGTTCGACTACAAAGTGCGGGATGCCTCGCACGACTTTCTCTTCAAACTGGTCCCCTACCTGCTGGATACGCCGGAGGAAAAGGTAGACGAGCAGATGTGGATGTATTCCGAACCGGATGCCACCGTCCAGAATCTGTTTCAGAACTTCCGCGCTTTACAGCGCTTCTTTTCAAGCGCATCATTCCAGCACTCCTTCCTGGAGCGTAGCGTCACCGAAGAAGACTTCTACGGCTACCTGGAGGAGTACACGGAGTTCTACTACTTCGACACGAACATCAGTGAGCAAGGAGAGGACCTGTACATCTACATGAACGCCCGGGGGGAGCAGGTGCAAAGCAACGAGAACGTCAAGGCAGAGCTACTCAGCCGGTTGCGGACGTTGGAGGAAAAGAACGAGTACGGGGAAAAATGGGAGGCTTGGCAGGACTTCTTCTGGCAACACAGGGGCGCGAATAAGAATGCGGACGCTGGTTTCAACGAGTTCCTGGCCTGTATCGCGGGCTTAACAAATCTGGTAAGCGGCAGCACCAGTAATTTTTATAGCCCCGACGAGTACAAGGCTAACGGGGGTATCAGGACCAGCCAGATTCTCTCCGCCCTGGACTTGGCCACCATTGAAAAGTACGTTGGGTGCCTGCGGTTTCTGCAAGAGAACAGAGACACCTTCAAGAGCCGCTACACCAATTGTGGGTGGGTTGATGCCTGTCTGGAAACGATGTGGAGTATTTTTAATGGGGAGAGGACCAACTGGTACGCGGACTACAACAACGATAATCGAGGGACGGAGCGCAACCGGATGGCCTTTATCTGGCCTGTCCTGCGTTTTATGGCAAGACGGAGCGAGGTTGTGCTGCCCATCAACGAAGCGTTCCGGGTACTCCGGATTCATTACCTGCACTTCACCAACTATGTTCGCTCCGTTGCTCAACTTGAGAAGGAAGTAGAGAACCTGTGCAATCTGGGCCCCTTCGTCGTCTTCGGAAACGCGGAGGAGAATCTCAAGCACGCGCTGTACACGTCAGTGGACCCCAGTTCGGTCTACCAATATGAAGAACTCATATGGGAGATTGAGGACCATCCCTTTAATCTAAACGGCAGGGACGTTGGCGGCACCAACATCAGCCATTTAGTTGAACTGAATCCCATTCCCTCACTGACCGACCTGCAACGAGTGAGAGACCGGTTATACGAGCTGTTCCCCTCCAAGCAGCAACGCTACAAGACGCTACAGAATGTGTTGCTGTACTACGGGCCGTACCAGCACCGAGAAAGCCCCTGGTATTACTTCAACTACAACTTTGGGGATTGGAGGCGCACCATTCGGGGCAAAGGAAGTGAAGAGGCAAATATGACTGAAAAAGCATTTCAGCGCTTTTTTGCTGACTTCTTAGGGTTTGAGGGTACTTTGGATGATTTTCTAAGTGTAAAGCGTGAAACCTTGCTTCGCAAGGAGGACGCGCAGGAGCGCTATCAAAAAGTGCTCTGGTACAGTCAGTCCTTGGGGAATCGATTGTGGAAAGAAGGAGATTATATTGCCTTCTCCAATGATTGGGACGGTTATGACGCCCATTTTCCCGACTGTCGCGTTATTTACAACACCCGAGGTGATTTCAGGGGTTATTCTAACTGTAAGCTTCAGGATTTGCTACCCGTAGACAAAGAAGTGGAAACTGCTGCTGAAGTGCCAGCACTGCTGGACAGCAGCGAATAGTCTGATTGGCCTGAACAGCAGTAAAGTTGAACATGTAATTGTTCAAGATGAACATCGGGTAGCAGTCCTTGATCAATCAAGGCCTGCTACCCGATTTCTTTATCCTGCTGGGTCTCTTCTTAAAGGGCTCACAAAGGGCTCACCACCTCCCGGCAGGGGTTGATAAAAAGGTCTTTCCAATGCATAACCTCGGTTTTTGGCTTAACGCTGCGCCACTGCAATGGGCTCAGGAAGGGCTCGCGGGGTCTGATGTACTTCAGCAAGTAAACGGCTGAGGCAGCCTAGGGTACCGAATGATAGCACCTGCTACAGTCCAGCGGCAGCGCGCTGTTGCTGCTCGAAAGCCCGGTCTTCCGGGGATAGGATGGCTTGCATGAAAGCCGAATAACCCACGTCGCGCCTTTCCAGCGCGTGCCGGCGCAGGGCTAGGCTGCGTTTGGAGCCTTCGAAGCCCCCCTTCTCCATGGCCTTGCGAAAGGCGTCAGGCAATCCTTCCAGCCAGTGATGGTAGTCTTCTTCCGTCACCTCCCCGTCGGCTAGCTGCTGATAACGATACGTGGCGTTACCGAGGCGGAACAAGCGGGCCATCTCGGCCCGCTGGCTTTCAGGCAACTGCTGCAGGGCCTGCAGCTGGGCTTGGTGGTGCTTGTCGAGTGGGTGGCGGGGCTGGAGCAACTCTTCCATCTTATTCAGCTGGGCCCTGTTGAGCGAAAGCGGAGAGGGCGCAGGTATTTTCGTATAGCACGTCCTTCCGCTTCCCGCCGTTAAACTGCGGACTGTCGCCCTGCAGTACCTGCCAGACCTGCTCGTAGGATACCCGGATGGGCGAGCGGTGGGTTAGGTCATTTCCATCGAGTAGCACTTCGCAGGTAAAGTCTTCCGCGCCAATTTCCAGCTGCCAGACCGTGGTCTGGTGCAGGTGCAGAGTGCCGAGCATGACGGGCCCGCTTTCGGTCTGAAAGTAGTTTGTGCACACCAAGTAATGGTGCTCTGGGGTGGAAAGGCCGGCATGCACCTGGTGCAAAACGGCAACTAAAGAATGCGGCTCGCGGGACATAGGCAGTAGTTATGGCTGGTTTATGACCCACGGGGTCGGGTAATTCTCGCGGTAAATCCGCTCGTTGTAGTACACCGCGTCGGTTGACTGAAAGGTAAGTGTCGAACCCACTCCCTCCCCGTCAGGCACTACTTTGCGCAGCAGCTGGTATAGCTGTTCAAAGGGAATGGTCGCCCGAAAGCGGTCGGTCCACGGGCCCGGGGCGTGCGGCTCGTCGTCTTCCGGGTAGCGCACGAATTCCGTGTCGAAGGCCACGTAATCAGGCCCGATTTCCAGGTTGGCAACCTCGCCGTGGTGCAGGGAAAACACGGCCGGGTAGTGCCGGCGCCGCGGGTGGTTGTCGCGGTCGTAGTAATGGGCGCCCAGCAAGTAATACACGGCCGGGTCACGCAGGTCCGTTTCGACCTGGTGAAGCAGCTCCGGCAGGTTGGCCATGGTGTTTGGTTGTTCCATTAACGGAGCCTTAGGTGTAGCTAATGAGGATAAACTTCCAGTAAGAGCATGAAATTGGCGAATAGTTTCCAATAAGGAGTGCCCAGGGGCTTTTCCAACGGCAAGCTGCCAGCCCCAAAGCGTGCGCGTTCTGCTGAGCGTGTAGTTCAGACCGTTCTCGGTAACCGCCGGATAGGGTCTTGGACGCAGTGCGAAAAGGAAGACTCACTTAGCAAAAGCCGGCACCAAATTCTATCATTTTGCAGGCCCAAAAGCCAAACTACCGTCTGGTGTGGCCGTATTGGCTAGATTTGCCTGTTAAACCGATTGCCGAGTATGCTGGCTTTGAAATCCTACGCTGTGCATAGTTGCCCTTCCTCAGTTGGCCTTCTGGCCGACTGGCTGAGCTGGGCTCTCCGGCAGCCGCTGCCCATCCAGCAGCGGCCCGCCCTGTTTGTGGGCTCCTTCGCGTAACGCACCCCTCTGAAAAGCAGCACGCCACCGCCCCACCACAGGCGGCTGGGCGGCTACCCTGTTTCCTGCCGGGCCCCCTCAACTGGTCGCAGGCGGGGCGTTTTCATTCCTTTCCATTGACGTTACTGTTATGGCTGCGAGCCCCTATCGCCGCTTTTCCAGCATTTGCCCTACCGTGCAGGCTCTGGTGATTCGGCTTATCCAAGAAGAATTCACCCCTTTGCTAAACCTCGCTGCTGAGGTGTCCGAAGCTGCCTGGGTACGGGCCGTGGCGCTGGCCGACCCCACGCTACTGTACTGCACGGCCCAGGAGCCGGCCATCCGGCTATGCCCGGAATCCTATCAGCAGCTGCTCGCCTGCCTGCAGCGTGAGCTGGTTCGGGCCGACTAGCCCCAAGCAAACAGAAAGGCCGGCCAGGGTTGCTGGTCGGCCTTTTTTCTAGTCTATAGATGGTTGGCAAGCCTACTGACTAGCCAGCGCGACCAATTGGTCGTAGGTGCGCAGCTCCTGGCAGAAGAGCGCGTGGACTTCGGGCAAGGAGAACCAGAAGAAGTGGTTTTTCACCCGGCTCGTTGAAACTAGCCGGAGGACCGCAACTTCGTAGCCGAAGACGGCCAGCAGCCGCTGGACCAAGGGGACGTTGAGCTGCCGGTCGTCCTTCTTGATTTCTACGAGCCGGGCATAATTGAAGCGGTGCTCCTTCGCCCAGGGCTTCATTTGCCCGTGTGCCATGCGGTTGAGGCGGAAGCGGACGAAACGCAGGGCCGTGGGGTAGTTGATGACCAGGGCCGGGTCGGGAAAGCCGGCGGGAATGAAGGGCGAATCCATGCCGCGAAGTACGAGCTTCCTTCCTTACTGCCCAATCACATACACCGGTACGGCCTGCGCGTTGGCGCCCCGCCCGGTTTCCTTCTTTACTTCCCGCCCGTCGAGCAGGATGGCCGCCGTGATTTCCGAAGCGGCCGAGCCGCCGTCGAGGCTGGCCAGCAGGCTCAGGTGGTCCCCCTGCTTCATGGTGCGCTTGAAGCGGTAGGTTGCCGGTAGCGGGACGTTATTGACAGTGGTGGTACCACCGCTCTCGTTGTCGTAGCTGATGTAATCCGACGTGGGGGCGGTAGCGGAAGAAATGCGGTACTCCACCTGGTATTCCTTGGGTCCGGTGGGCGTCGCGTCGTCTTTGCTGCAGCTGCTGGCCGTAACCAGGGCCGCGCAGCTCAATAGTAGATAAGCAAGTCGTTTCATAGCGCAAAATGATTTAGCGGAAGTGGTAGCGCAGGCCGACGCTGGAGAAGCCCGGCCATTGGTCGATGAGGGAATTGTTGAAGAGGTAGCCTTTGGTGGCAGTGCCCACCAGCGAAAAGCGGTTGCCCAGGAACACATCTACTTCGGCTCCGGCCTGTGGCCCGTAGGTGAAGCGCTGCGGCTGCTTGGCGTTCGAGGGCAGCTCGCTGGTGCCGTTTTCGTCGGTGCGCTCATAGCCGGCGCCGGCCCCGAGTAGCAGGTGCACGTAGGCTACTTCGCCCAGGCGAAACAGCTGCGGGGCGAGCAGCAAGCGCCCCGCGTAGCCGACGTACTCGCCGCGGCCATCCAGCGTGCCTGTTTCGCGCAGGCCGCTGGCGCGCAGGGCCAGGTGGTTGGTGAGCATGCTGGTGTAGCTCAGCTCGTAGTAGCTGCCTTTTTCGGAGCGTCCCAGGTGGGCGCCCCAGCTGGAGATGTGTTGGACGTGGCGCTGGGCGGAGGCCGGCACGGCGCCGGCCCCCGCCAGCAGCAGGGCCACTAGCAATAGGTTCTTCATGAAGAGTTAGTTGCGGGGGCGGGCCCGGTCCGCTTTAATAAGGGCGTTTTGCACCAGGATGTCGGAATAGACCATTTCGGCCGCCTGCCGGGAGGGGCCGGGCTGGGCGGCTTCGGCCAGCAGCCGGTCGGCTTCCTGGCGCAGCTGCATGGCCTTAATCATGTTGTCGTTGGAGGTATTCAGCGCCACCATCCGCTCGCCTTCGGTCATGGCGTAGCGGCCGGGGTTCTTGAGCGTCGCGTTCATCTCGATGCTCTGCTGGGTCATCTCGTCGGCAATCTTGTAGTAGCCGAAGGCGGTGGCAATCTTCTTTTTCTGCATCATCTCCTCGTAGGCAAACGTGGAGACGGCGGCTTCCTCGCGCTTGAGCTGGTACTCGCGGGAGCTCATGCGGTTGTTGCCGGCCGTGGCACCCGAGCCGAAGCGCGAAAACACGTCGTACACCGTGTTCAAATCCTGCTGGGGGTTGTTGAGCTGCAGGGCCTGGCGCAGGCGCTCGGCCTTCTGAAACACGGGCATGTACTGATTACTCTGCGCCCGGCCCGACATGGCCAGGGCACGGGCAAACAGCTCCTGCGGGTTGGAGAGGCGCAAATCCTGAATGCTCTGCACCTTGCGCAGGTCGGCCTGCACCTGGCGCTGCAGCTGCAGGGTCTCGTCGGTAATGTCTTTGACCTGCCCGGTAATGTCCTTGGTGACGCCGGCAATCTGCTTTGCGTCCTTGATGACCTGGTAGTTTTTGACCGTTTCGGTCCACTGGGCCAGCCGCTTGGCAAACTCCCCAATCTGCACGCCCATGTGCAGGGGGTCGTTCACCACCATCTGGGCGGCCGCTTTTTGGTTCGGTGCGAGAACCAGCACCAGGGCCACCAGGGCCGGGAAAAGCATCTTTTTCATCGTGGTATCCGGTTAAGTGAGAAAGAAGAATTAGCGCACAGCGGCTTCCGGGCCAAGCTGGCCGGCCGTCGCGGTGGTAATCAGGATGGGGTAGCCATCGGGCAGCAGCACATCGCGCAGCTTGGTGCGGGTCTTGGGCCGCGAGAGCACCGAGGCGGCCACGCGGCCGCCCACGCCTACCACGGAGTTGGCGGCCGAGGCCGAGCGGTCGATGGCCGTGCTGATTTCCTGGGTGGTCTGCTGCTGCAGCTCGTTGCCGGCCATGCCCGCTTCCCGGGCCACGCGCTTCACCGGGTCAATCATGATGCCCGGCATGTAGTTGAAGTCGTAGATGTCGGCCTGCACCCGCGTCGGGCCCAGGCGGTTCACTTCCAGCGTCACGTTGTTGGTGCCCACGGTGGCCACGCCGGCAAAGACCATGTTCTTGGGGAAGGTCACCCCGGACACTACGGCGTCTTCCAGCAGGCGCAGGATAACCACCGAGCCGGTGCGCACCTTCTGCTCGCCGTTGATGACGCACTTGTAAAAGACATCGGGCGCCAGCTGCTGCTCGCGCTGGCTGCCCTGGGCCATCATACGGGCGGAGTTGCCCACTTTCACGGTGTTGAAGCCATCCATGCCGGAAGCATTCCCGCGGCTGACCAGCAGCTGCGCGGTCTGGTTGGGGTCGCGGTAGCGCTTGCCGGTCATGCGCTCGTAGGCCGCGCGGGTTTCCGGCGGCGAGGAGCCCAGCATGGCCAGCACGTCTGGGTCGGTTTCAAACGGAGTGCCGTCCACGTCGCGGGCCGGCATCAGGCTGCGGCCCGCCCGGCCGGCACCAGCGCCTGAGCGGCGTCCACTGCCGCCCCCGGCCGTCAGCCGCCGGCGGGGCACGACCAGCGTCTGCGCCCGATAGGAGCCGGTAGTGGGGTCCTGAATGGTGGTTTCGATGGTGTCCATGTCGGCCGCGGCCAGGCGGGCCGCTTCTGCCCGGCGGCTTGCGGCCTGCGCGGCCGCTTGGGCGCGGCGCCGCTTGCGCAGGGCCAGGCCGGTAGTATCGACGGCAAATACGTCCACGACATCCTGGTCGGTGGCCCGGGCCGGGGCGCTCTGGGCATCCTGCTCGGCGCGGCGCTGGGCTTCAATCTGGGCGGAGGGCGAGGCGGCCGGTGCCGGCGGCGCCGTTTCCACTGAGGGAATTGCGGGCTCGATGTTGGCCGAAGCAGCTGCCACCGGCTCGCGCTCCTGCTGGGCCGCCCGCTGCGCGGCTTTCAGCCACAGCACCAGGCCGCCGATGATGAGCACCAGCAGCAGGCCGGCCAGCACCATCCAGTTGGCGCGCAGCAGCTCAGCAGGGGTGCGCTTAGCCGGGGCAGCAACCGGAGCGGTCTGCTCAGCTTCCGGATTGGAAATGGGGCGATTGTCGGAGGTGGGAGGAAGGATGGGTTCCATAGCAGGGAGTAGCGGCGTTAGATGGTGGAGGCGCGGTTTATCACGCGGGAGGGCACGGGCAGCACCAGCACCCGGGCGCCGTTAAGCTCGCGCAGGGTTACTTCCAGGTAGCCGCGCTCGGTGGCCGCATACAGCGGAATGGCATAGGTGAGGTAGCCCGTGGTGCGCCCGGTAATCACCTGGTTCGGGCGTCCTCCGGAGGGGGCCAGGGGGCGCCGGGCCTCGTTCTTTTTGCGGGCCAGAAACTTCTTCTGGGCGTTTTCCACCAGCTGGAAGTCGGTAAAATCCACGTTGTAGTCAATGTTGGTCTTGTTGATGACCTTGAAGCGCAGGTAGGTAAAATCCTTGTCGTTGCGCACGTTGGCCAGCGACAGCACTAGGTCGTTGTCGACCACGGCCACAGCTTGGTGCTCCTCGCGGGCTTTGCGCAGCTGGCTGAGCTTGCCCTCGACGACGGCTTTCTTTTCCCGCTCCTTGTCCAAGGCCAGCTCATTTTCCGGCGCGGCGCCAGTGGAGGAGACGCTTTTGCCGTTGATGCTCAGCGCGCCGTCCTTCTGGAAATCGTAGAGCTGCAGCACCGGCCGATCCGCGTACACGAGCCGGCCCATCCAGTATTTGGAGCCGTAGCGGATGAGCATGGGCGTGGGCGGGACGTGCTTGCGCTTGGCCCGCACGAACACGGCATTGGCTTCAATCTTGACCAGGTAGTTGCCGGCCATGCCCACGTCGACCAGCGACACGGGCCCGCCAAACACCAGGTAAGTCGTGGAGGAATCGGATACGGCCACGTCAAGGAGGTTGTCAGAGGTTGCCAACGCCATATTTGGGGTGGTGGCAGTACTTTGCGCAGCAGCCGGCGCCGTATGCAGCAGCAGTAAAGACAGCCCCAGCAAGGCCGGGAGGGTGTAGAGTCGCATCGGAAGAAGGGATTGGTGATTAGTTAGCGGGGGCAGTGGGAGCGGGCGTAGTGGCCGGAGCCGTTGGCTCGACGGGCGTGCCGCCCGGAGCCAGGCCGCGCTGGGCTTCCTGCAGGCGGCGCTGGCGGTCGGCCTCCTGGGCCTGCAGCAGCTCCTGCTCTTCCCGCGTCAGCTGCGGGTTGTAGGGGATGTAGTCGAAGTTGGTGATGAGCAGCCCGTAGGGGTTGGCATCCGAGCGGTTGGTTTCCTCCAGGTTGAACTTGGCGGCCAGCGGCAGGGGCTCCTTCTGCTGGCCCCCGATGAAAATGCGCTGCTTGATGTAGACCGAGCCCGACCAGGGGCGCTTGCTCATGTCCACCAGCACGCTGTCCACGGTTACCACGTTGCGGGCGGCGTAGCGCTCGTAGTTCTGTAGCACCTGCCCGCGGGTGAAGCCCTCGTAGATACGCCGGCCGCCGCGGCCCTCAATCAGGGGCAGGGCCGCGTCCAGGTTGGCCTTGAAGGTGTATTGGTCGTGGCCAAACATGGTTTGCATGAACTGGCGCACCAGGTTGCGGGCCTCGTAGGGCGTGTGGGCGTCGTTGCCGGCCGAGAGGGCCGCCACCGAGCCGGTTTGCGAGACGACGTACACGCGCCGGCCGCTGTTTTCGTAGGCGCGGTACACCAGGAAGCCCGAGGCCAGGGCCACGAGCAGCAGGGCGAGCACGCTGCCCAGCGCCAGGTTGCGCATGGTAGAGAAAGAGGTACTTAAGTCTTTGGCGGAATCCATGGGTGAGTGGTTGTGAGTGTTGAGAGGGAATGCCTTTTTGCCCTATTGCCCCGGTGATTGGAGCGTGAGAAAGGTCATTCTGTTGGGTTCCGGTAAGCCGGAAGGGTCGCGGTAGGGGTACACCACTAGGGCCGGCTGCTTCTGGTTGTTATGCCCCGTGTAGGCATACAAGGTGCCGCGTACCGTCACGGGCGTATGGGGATGGATTTGCGACACCGTGAAGCGCTCCGGCTTCGTCAGGCCCTGGGCTCCGACCTGGAAGCTGGCCAGCGAATCGGTGCCGTTCGGCGCGTATAGCGGCAACGAGGCCGGTACCTTTTCCTTAGGCCCGTAGCCCACGGGCTGCCAGCGGAGCACGGCTTCGTAGGAAATGCGGTAGCCGGGCGCGGTGCTGACTTTCCGACCGCCGGGGCGGTCCGGGTCCGAGCCCCACATCCAGGGCAGCGTTACTTGCATGGGCTCCGTCTTCAGGACCTTGGCGGAAACAACCTGCAGGTAACCTTGCTTCGACGTTTGCTGCTCCACGCCCGGGCGCACATCGAACGCGGAAGGAGACAAAGGAGCCGGCGCGCTGACGGCTGAAGCGGCTGCCGCTGGGGCAGATTGGCTGGAACCAGATTCAGGGGTGGTGGTAGCGGGTGTGGTATTGTCTGATTGGCAGCTTGAAGCGAGGCAGCAAAGCAGGATAGCAGTGAGGGATAAAGGCAGGCTTTTCATAGCGTGACAGGTTGGGTGGAAAGAGCTATTTGGTCCAGATGCCGGAGGCGCGTTGCCGGTAGGATGGGTTCAGGGCGTCGGACATCGTGATGACCGGCAGACCGGAGGAAGCGGAAGCGCTGGGGGCTTCGCTACTGGCGGCTGCGCTACTGCTTGGGACGGCGGCACTACCGCCACCTCCCCCACCGCCGCCCCCGTTCCCCAGGGCGCGGCCAACGGCACTCGATAAGCCGCCCCCACCGGGGGCCACGACGCCGGCGGCAGCCGTGGCCGCGCCAACGCCCATGCCGGTCATGGACCCGATAAAGCCTTGCGCGGCCGAGGAGCCGATGAACATCGAGGTGAGGTAAGGCACCATCACGTAGAGCAGCACGAAGGCCACGGATGTGAGCATAAACATCTGGTCATCGACCGACTGCTGGGGCCCATTCACGATGTTGCCAAACAGCCCCCCGGGGGCGCGGGCCGACTCTGCGTAGAACTTGTAGAGCGTGTCGAGCAGCACGAACGTCAGCCCCCACATCTGCACCGCCAGGAAGTTCTGCAGCCACTTCATGGCCAGCTGACCGAAGGAAGGCACGACCGACAGGGTCATGGCAATCGGGCCGCAGACGTACAGAAAACCCAGGATGAACTGCTGGATGAACGTCATGATTTTGCGGATGATGAGCACCGTGGTGGCCGTAAACACCCGGGTCATCAGCCCCGAAAACGTGAACGTGGACAGCGTTTCCGAAATGCTGGTCATCAGTGCCGACGCGCCCGAGACGATGTCGCCAATGCCCATGGAATCGTTGCGGGCCGCCGCTGCCACGGCCGGCGGGGTGGTCAGGTCGCGTAGCGCCTCGGCTGCTGACTGGTTTGTGGTAAACAGCGCCGTAAAGGCCGCAATGCCCGTGCCCAGCGTGTCCACCAGCGTCTGGTAGAAGAAGAGCAGGAAGAATATCCAGGTAGCCTTGATAATCGGCCCCCAGTCCATGGCCAGGCCGCTACCGGAGATAAAGCCCCGCCCGATGGTGTAGAGCAGGGCGATGCCCATCAGCGAGGGGGTGATGAAGCGGCAGGCCGTGAGCACCACCTGCAGGGTCTGGTCGCAGGCCCGCAGAAAGCCCGGGTCGATGCCGTAGGCTACCATCGCGAACATGCTCATTTCGCCAGGGCCCCTTTCCGGGCCTGTTTATCTTCCACGAACTGGTCGACGGCGTAGTCCAGGCGCTGCACCCGCACGGGCTCGTACTCAATCTGCCCCTCGGCGTTGAGCAGCACGTGGCCGTTTTTGTCGGTGCGGGGCCGCTGCTGAGTCTGCTGGTAGAACTTGACCAGCTTGTTGAGGTGGTTGCGCTCCACGGGCTTGGAGGTCAGGATGGCATCGAGCTGCGGCGAGGCCTCCAGCGCAAATACTTTCCCCTTGGCGCCCTGCTTGATGAAAAACTCGCGCAGGGCCTCGGTGGAGCGCACCGACTTAATCAAATCCATCTCGTGGCCGGTCAGGCCCAGCGGGGCCTGCAGCTGCGCCAGCGAGTCGGGGTTGACGTGGCGCAGGATAATCTTGGTGGCCGAGTTGTTGATGATGGCCGGCCCGATTTTGCTGCTGGTAATCTCGGTGATGCCCTGGGTGATGATGGTGACCGAGCCGTTGGTTTTGCGGATGGTGCGGTACATCGACTCGATGAACTCGGAGAGCACGCCCGAAAGCATGGTCCAGGCCTCGTCCAGGGCGATGTACTTGATGTCGTCGGGAAACTTGCGGAACAAATCCAGGCTCAGTTCGGTGATGAGCATGGCCACCACCGGGTAGAGGTCGGGGTCGGCCTGCACCTTGGCCAGGTCAAAGCAGATGAGCCGGTACTCCGACAAATCCACGTCGCGCTTGGCGTTGAGCACCCGCTCGTAGCGGCCGCCGGTTATGTACTGGCCCAGCACCAGGAAGAACTGGTGCATGTCGATGTACTTCAGGTTTTTCTGGTACTGCCGGCGGGCGCCATCCAGCGGGTCGGGCTCTACGCCCTCCCCCGGCACGGCCACCGACTTCTGCATTTCCTGGTCGTAGCCCTCCACGAAGCGGTAGAAGCTTTCCATGCCGGGAAACTCCTCGTCCTTCTGGTTCAGGCGCGGGCTCTCGTTGAGGCAGGCGTAGTACTCAATCAGAAAGCGCGAGAGAATGGTGCGCTCCGACTTATCCAGGGCCGTGTCCTTGCCCCCCTTCCAGAGCGCGGCCAGCAGGGCCAGGTGAAAGTTGGTTTTCTCGTCGTTGTAGAGCCACTTGCCCGCCGCGTCGCGTGGCACCACGAAGGGGTTAAATTCGATGGGGCGCTGCGGGTCGTACTCGAAGTAGGTATTATCGAAGTCCTCCCCGTTGAGCGACTGCAGCACGTTGCGGTAGGTGCCGCCCACGTCCATGATGATTTGCCGGGCGCCCTTTTCGAAGCGCTGCACAATCAGGTTGCCGAAGGTGTAGCTCTTGCCCGAGCCCGAGGGGCCGATAACAATGGCATTCTGGTTGTCCAGGGCCGTGTTGAAGAGGTTTACC
The DNA here is from genome assembly GCF_003258365.1 of Hymenobacter edaphi. Classification (GTDB taxonomy): domain Bacteria; phylum Bacteroidota; class Bacteroidia; order Cytophagales; family Hymenobacteraceae; genus Solirubrum; species Solirubrum edaphi. Next base: position 87,775 of record NZ_QHKM01000014.1, read on the forward strand.
TGCACCAGGTTACGGAACCGGTCGGTCAGGTACTCCCCCACCGGGTCGGTTTTGTAAGTGGCCGTCCAGTGGGTGTAGCAGGAGCCGCGGTCGGCGGTGCTCGTCAGCCAGCGGTCGGGCACCTGCCAGGCGTTGCCGGGCAGCAAACCGAAGAACACGGGCAGGGCCAGGTAGCTTTCGACCACGCTTTCCGTGCCGAACATGTAGCGAAAGGCCGCGGTGGCCCGCTCCACGTTCTCGCGCCGGCTGGTGTCGTTGGTGTCCCAGAGCACGCACGAGAGGTGCAGGCCCACAATCTGTTTGTTTTCGGCCCGCACCTCGGCCGTGAACTCCTCGACTTCGGCGGCCCGCAGGTGGTTATCCTGAGTGGCCAGAAACGAGAGCGAGGCGTTGAGCTTGCGGTCGGTATCCAGCGAGCTGAGCTCGGCGCGGGTATCCTGAATCAGCAGGGCCTGGGTGAGCACGTGGGGGCACTGCAGGATGTGGGTGAGCGGGTAGAGCATCGGCGCCGTCACCCCGTAGCTGTTGCGCACGGCCGGGTAGGCATCCGAGCCCTGCCCTACCATCGATAGCACGTTTACTTTCTGCTCGCCCACGCTGAAGGTGCCCAGGTCGTTGCCAATTTCGCGCTCCTGCCGGGTGGGCTGGCCGTCGAAGTTGAGGTTGAAGTACTGCAGGTAGATCTGGTGAATCTCCGCGCTGGGCAGGCGCTCGAAGGTGACACCGCCCAGGTTCTTGATGCCCTGGATGAATTCCACGGCGCCGCTTTCGGCGGCTTCGAGCGTGTGCACGAGCTGGGCAAACGGGTTTTTGAGCACCGCTTCGCCGGCGCGGGCCACCAGGGCATTCACCGCGTTGGTCTTGGGCGACTTGACGGCCACCGGGGCGAAGGAGAGGAACAGGTAGGACTTCTGGAACAGCACCAGCCGCTCGAAGAAGTGCTTGTTCATCTTGTTTTCGAAGTAGGTCTGCTGCGTTTTGTCCTCGCGGTAGGGCCGGTCGTAGTAGATGTCGGTTTTCTGCACGATGGTGCCCACCGGCAGGGGCCGGAGCACGCCCACCAGCGCGGTCTGGAAGGCCTCGTAGTCGTCGGCGGTCCAGCTCTCCATCTCGGCGGGCTCCACACGGAAGCCCACCGCGACGCGGCCGTCCTTGAAAACCACCTTGTCGCCCTCGAAGCTGTGCACCGGCATGACGGCGTTAAACGCGGCCGTTTTGGGCTTTTTGGTCATGGTTGGGGGTGGGAAGGGGCCCCACCGCTAAGCGGCGGGGCTGGATGAAGGTGAAGGAGAGCCAGCCCATCAGAAAGCCGGGCGCCTGCCGCTTGCTCAGGTAGCGCAGGCCCAGAATCAGACCCAGCTCGACGAGGACGACGAGCAGGTACACTAGGCGCGGAATCTTGATGGCCATGCCCAGAAAACCGAGCAGCAGCACCGAGCCGATGAAGAGGCCGACCATAATGCCCAAGTCCTGGATGTTCATGCCCAGCACCTGCGCAGGCCGCTCAATGGATTTGTAGGAGCGCATGGTGAGGTTAGCGTACGCCTCCATCGCCACCGCCCACGGCGCTGACCAAATCGTCCTTGAACAGTTGGAAGCCGAACCAGAGAATCACGCCGCCCACGAGCCAGCCCAACGAGCCCAGCGCGTCGGGCGCGCCCTGCACGAACTTCATCACCACCCGAATCAGGCCCACGATGAGCACGATGGCGAAAATGACCTGCACGATGCCCACGACGGTTTCCTGCACGCCTTCGAGCGCCGCCGCGGCGCCCCCGCCGCCCAACTGGGCGCGGGCCGGGCTGGTAGCCAGGGCCAGGGTGGTGAGCAGGGCCGCTACGCGCTGCTCGGCTTGGGAAGGCTGGTAGGTTCGGCCGGCCGCGGCCAGCGTGTGCATCGTTTCAGTTGCCGTTGCGGCGTGGGTACGGGCTCGGGAAAGAAGGTTGGTTAGCATAGAGAGAAGGATGGATGGAAACAGGGCGCTTATCTCCCCGAAAAGCAGGTGTGGCAGTTAGGAGGGTTTGGTGGTGGGCACCGGGCTGCCGGCGCCGGGGAACAGGTCATTGAGGGCGGCGCGCTGCGCGGCCGCGTCCTTGCCCATGCGGGCCCGCCGCTGCTGGCGCAGGGCGATTTCGGCGGCGCGGTTGGCCTGGTCGTTGGCCGTGGGGGCCGGCGCGGTGAGGGGGTTGTGAAACAGCGCTTCGGCCGGCTCTTCATCCGGGGCTGACGCGGGTTGGGATGGAGCAGGGTCGGGTAGCGGTACTTCGTCCACCGCATCCAGCAGCACGGCGACGGCGCCGGCCGCATGGCGAATCGAAGCCGGCCGCGGCGCTTCGTCGGTTGGTGGCCCAGGGGTAGCCTCCGGCTCTTCAGCCGGAGCAGCTTCTTGGTCGATGGCCGCCTCGGCCGCGGGGATTGCTTCTTCCGGTGGTTGGCCTGACTCCTGGGCTTCGAGGTCTTCCGGAGGCAGCAGGCTTGCCAGCGCCGCATTGGGTGCAGCGACTTCGGTTGGCACCGCGGCTTTCGGGGTAGCGCCGGCGGGCGCGTAGTGGAAAGTGCGCAGGGAATGGTGGTTGCGGCTGGCCGTTGCAGCCGGGACCGCCGGCAGGCCGCTGCCCTTGAACCGCCACCACAGCAGCGCCGCCAGCGCGGCCAGGGCCAGAACAACCACCAACAAGAGTATACCAGAACGCATACCGCCCCCTTACGGCAGGACGCGTTATAGTGTTAGTAAAAAGTTAGTGAAAACATAAAAAATGTTTAGTCGTATGATGCGGCTACTAGCGAATACAGGTTCAGCTAGCTGCCATTTTTGGTAGGCTAGCCGGTAGAAGATTTGAGTTTTTCCACGAAGGCAGTGCGGCTTCTAAGCCCGATATGCGTCCTTTGGGGTATCTCTCCGATACTTCACCCCCACTGCCCCCAGCAGTGAGCCCCTTTCGCATGGTACCCTCCGACCACGTTTCCGCCCCTTTGGGGTTTCCTGATTTAAGCCTATCCGCGCCCTACAGCGAGTGCCTGCGCTACGTCCAGTTCCGCCTCAAAGCCATTGCCCAGGGCGATTTAACCTCTTTTTGTGCCCAGCATGGCCTGACTTATACCAACGTCGTGAACCTGAAGAACGGCAAGCTTAAGCGCGATGAACCGCGGTTGGTGCAGCGCGTGCTGCGGGCCCTGGGCGTGCCCACGGAAATCGTGCGCATCGACATCGGCAGCGGCGCCAACCAGTACGTGTTTGGCAGCGCTGAACTCTTAGCACAATTCCGCGAGCACCTGGCCTTCTTCGACGCGGCCGCGCAGCGGGCCGGCAGCCCACCGCCGACGACCTAATCCTCGGATAGCTTTCCCCCTCGGGCCCGGTTTGGGTGCGGAGCGGAGTTGGAGCTGTCCGGCTCCACTCCCCCAGCCCACCCCATGAACGCACCCCGGGAAAACGACCCCACCGAGCTCGACCGATTCAAGCGCGACATTGACCTGGTTGACTACGCCCAGCGCCAGGGCTACACCATCAAGAAGGAAAGCCGCCGCGGCGACTGGCATCACCTGGTAAAAGACGACGAGCACGTCATCGTCACCCGCAAGGGCGACCACCAAGTGTACCTGAATACCGGCGACGACCGCGACGCGGGCTCCATCATCGACTTTGCCAAAACCCGGGGCGGCAACGGCCATGGCCTGAACCTGGGCCAGGTGCGCCAGCAGCTGCGCGAATACCTCGACGGTGCCCCCGCTCCCGCCCGCCAGTACCCGACTCAGTACGCCACCCCGCCGGATGCTGCGCGCCTGAGCATCCTGCCCGTAGGCGACCCGGAGCAGGCCCGGCAAGCCGAGGAGGAGCGCCGCACCCGCCTGATATCCGAGGTGCTGGGCGTAAAAAAAGAGTTGACCGACCGCAGCTACCTGCACGGGCGCGGCATTACCGACGAAACGCTGGATAGCCCCGCGTTTCAGGGGCGCATCTTCACCGCGCAGCAGAACGAACACAAGAACATAGCCTTTCCGCTCTACAACGAGCACGGGCTGGCCAGTGTGGAGCAGAAGAACGAGCACTACAAAAGCCTGCTGCCGCTGCCCAAGAACGGCATTTGGGTGTCCCACCCTACCGATGGGAAGGATACGCCGGTGGAACGCGTGGTGGTGAGCGAATCAGCCATCGACTCCCTGTCCCATTTTCAGCTCAGGCACGGGCAGGACCCCAAGAACACGCTCTACATTGCCACCAGCGGCACACCCACCGAGGCGCAGGTAGCCCTGATTCAGCGCGTCATCGACAAGCAGCAGCCCCGGGAGGTGGTGCTGGCCAACGACCGCGACGCCGGCGGCCGGCAGTTCAACATCAACTACCTCAACGAGTTGCAGTCGGCCCGGCCGATGGTGCCCGTAGCCGAGCAGGAAGCTTACCGCGAGGCCTCCAGGCCGGTGGAATGGCACGCCACCAGCGACAAGTACCACACCAGCTTGAAGGTGACCTTTCACCACGACTCGGCCGAACAGGGCGCCGGCCAGGTACAACAGCTCAGCGAGCGGGTAGAAAGAATAAACCAGACGCAACAGGACGGCCCTTCGCTGGCGGTCGAGGTGCAACGCAGCACCGAGCAGGCCACCATCGTGCGCCTGACCGTAGCCCGCGCCGACACCGCCCAGCTGGAAGTGGTGGCTCAGGAACTCTACCGGCAGCGCGAGCAGCTGCGACCCGAAGCCGAGCGTCAGCAGGAGGGCTTTCTGCGGGTGGACTACCCATTGGCCAAAGACTTCAACAAGGAGCTGGAGTACACCAACCAGGGGCTGGGTGCCGAACAAATCCGCGCTGCCGCCCAGCGTGAAGAGCAGCAACGCGAATCGGAGCGCCAGCAGCGGCTGGCCGAAGCTCAGCACCAGGAGCGCGAGCAGCGGGCCCTGGAGCGGGAGGCGCAGCGTCAGCGGGAGAGCAGCCCCGAAGCGCAGCAGGAGCGTGCACGGGACGATAAACGCTTTAACCAGGCGGTGCTGGGAGCGGCAACGACCGAGGAGCTGCAGCGCCCCACCCGCTCCTACCGCACCGAGCAGGAAGCAGCCGAGCACACCGCGCAGTTCGTGCACGCTCGGGATGCCGGCCTAGTGCTGCTGAAAGAGTACATCCACGACAATCCCCCGCCGGCCGGCCGCAAAGTCGATGAAGCCGAACGGCAGGAATTGCGCGACCAGGCCCGCTTTGAGGCAGCTGCCGTCGCTGTGAGCTTGCCGGCCGCTACGCCCACCGAGGTGAGGACGGCGACGTGGAAAATTGATAAGCTGGAGCCCAACTCTACCGGCCGCGCCGAGGCCTGGAAAGCCATTCTGGATAACTCCGGCTATTCCATGCGGACCAGCGAAGTGCGCAGCACGGTTGATGAGCAGGGCATCCGCCGAGCGGAGTTCGACATGCGCTACCGCAACGACCAGCCCGACATTGCCATCATCCATGCCATCGTCACCAACACCAATGCCCGCGCCGAGGCTGGGAAGGAGCAATATGCCGGCGTGCGCGTAATCGAGCCCGAAGCTGACCGCAGCGCCCGCCAGCTAGCCGCCGAAGCCGCGACCATTCAGCCCCATAACCGGGACCGTAGCCTGGACGTGACCGCCAAGCCCGGTGCGGAGGCCAGCGCGGCCGGCAAGCAAGAAGTCAGCGCCGGCCCCGCCGGGAGGGAGAAGCAGGTAATTATCCGGGTAGACGAGCCAGTTACCGCCGCGGGTGAGCGGGGCCAAGCGGAGGCCGTGCAGGCAGCTATTACCGCCAGCGGCGCCAAAGCCGGCGAGCTGCAGAGCACCGTCGACGAGCAAGGCGTGCGCCACTCCGAAATGAAGGTATCGTACCGCACCGACCAGCCCGAAATAGCCCAGATAAGCCAGGCGCTGGATGCCGTGGCCCAGCAACCTGGCAACCGCATGCTGGAGCACGGCAGCGACCAGGCCGAGCGGCAGCAGGCCGCTCATCAGAGCCAGGTGAGCAAACAAGCCACGCAAGAATTGGAGCGGTGAACCCATGAAGTAAAGTCGCTCCCACACTTTAGCAGGGCACCAATCCCAAACGGCAATACGGCGCGTATGGTAAGGCATAGCCACTTAACTCCCGGTTTATGTCCCTTCCCACTACCGCCTACGTCCGCTTCGATTCCGGAGTGGAAGAAATTCAACCCAACGAGCAGCAGCTTATCGACGAAACCGTTGAGTCGATGGCCCGGGTCAACCGCTTCATGTTCGAGAAGCACCGCCACGCCATCCGTGACGCCCACGCCAAAAGCCACGGGATTCTGCGCGGTGAGCTGCACGTCTACCCCAACCTGCCCGCGCACCTGGCCCAAGGCATGTTCCGGCAGCTCCGAGTGTACCCGGTCATTATCCGCTTGTCGTCGGCCCCCGGCTCCATCGACTCCGATACCCAATCGGCGGTAAAGGGCATGGCCGTGAAAATCATCGGTGTGGAAGGCCGGAAGTTTCTGCCCGACCAGGCCGGCGAAGTCACCCAGGACTTCCTGCTGGTCAACGACACCATCATTCCGACCGGCGACATCAAGAGCTACCACGACATGCAGCTGCGCCAGGAAAAAGTGTTTATCCATGCCCCGGAGGTGGTCACCACGCTCCTGACCGAGGCCGGCACGCTGGTGAATCAAGCCCTTGATGCCGTGGGTATTAAGAAGGAAATTCCGCTGGTGGTGCCGCCCCACCCTCACAACCACC
>NZ_QHKM01000015.1 GCF_003258365.1 Hymenobacter edaphi
AAGGTGGCCGTAGAACGGACGGGGGATGCTCATGTTTGCCGGGCTCGGCTGGCCCCAGGCCTCTAATCCATCTTACTCCCGTCCGTTGCGTCGTGGTCTAAGTTTAAGCATCCGCTCAAACATAGGACCCTCTAAGCTGGCTTCCAGCTATCATATTTATCAACAGAGATGGAGCAGCTACCACCTATTTTAACGGCGTCTGGTGCTATTAAAAAAGGAGGCTGCTTGGTAGCAGTCTCCTTTTTTCTTTTAATGAGCAGGAATGTTAGGCAGGGCCTGCAGTGACGTGGACAAAGTCAGTTGGAGTAAAATACTGCTGGGCTAACCGCTGTAACTGACTGGGGGAAACAGATTCCACTTCGGTCAGGAAAGAACTGTAAAAATCCGTTGGGAGATTTAGCAGGATGATTGAGCGGTATTTGTCTGCTTGCTCAAACACGGTACCTAGTTCGTTGAGAAACTTGCCTTGGATGTAGTTTTTAACCGTTTCAAGCTCGTCTTCCGGAATTGCTTCCTCTTGCAGCCTGATGAGCTCCTTTTCGATTTCTTTAATAGCAATAACGGAATTTGTGGCATTGACGTCGGAGCCGATTACACACGAACTGGCGTGTTCCCGGTGCACAATGCTGGCGTAAATACCATAGGTAAGCCCTTTATCCTCGCGGATATTCTTCATCAATCGGGAGCCGAAATACCCACCCAGTACTTTTACCAACACCTGCAATTGGTGCGTGGAGGAGTGCTGCGCGTCGGGCCACCGGCGGCCGATGCGGATTGAGGCTTGCAAGCTGTCGGCTACGGTGACATGGTCGGCAGGGGCAACGGCGGGAGCAGGGGGAGCGGCTATGGAAACGGGCTGGCTGGTGGCGGCAGAGGCCGAGAACAGCTCGTTTATCTGGGTAATGTGGGCTTCTTCCAGGGCGCCACAAGCGAAGATTTCAGCCTGAGACAAGGCGTAGGCCTGCTGATAAAATTGGGTGACAGCCTCAGGCGTTATGTCGCGGAAGGCGTTTTCGTCAAATACAACGCCGTAAGGGTGGTGGGCGCCATAAAGGTTGCGCGCGAACCGCTCAGAGGCCTGGTAGCTGGTTTTCTGCCGCTCAACGCGGATGTTCTGCGCGGTGCGCGTCTTGATCTGGTCCAGCTCGGCCACCGGGAAAGTGGCGTTCAGCAGCACATCCTGCACCAGCGGCAGCAATTGGCTGAAATGCCGAGCAAGGCAGTACAGCGTCAGGGTTGCCCGGTCAAAGCCCTGCTCGCAGTCGAGCGAGGCACCGTAAAAGGCTACTTCTTCGGCTATCTGCCGGGCCGAGCGGGTGCGGGTGCCTTCGAGCAGTGCCCGGGCGGTAAGCAGGGAGGTACCGGGCGACGGGTCATACCAGCGGCCCGCGGGCAGCACTACCTGCAGGCGTACGACTGGCTGAGCGGTGTGGGGCAGTACGTGGAGACGGGCGCCGTTGGCCAGGTACGACACCTGGGCCGAAGGCAAATCGACCCGGCCTAGTGGCCGGGTCGGAGGGGGAGCTAGACGGTTGAGCATCCAGAGTTAGTTTGAGGGCGTATCCTCGCTGGGAGCGGCCGAGCCGCCTTGGTTGCCGTTGAAATTGAAGTGCAGGGAAACCCGAATGGTATTGGCAAGGGGGTTGGCTTTGGAGTTCGGCACCAGGTAGGCGGCATCAGCCCCAAACACCTGATAACGCAGCCCCAGGCCGAGGCATAGGTACTGCCGGTCGCCTTTTTTGGGGTTCTCGTAGAAATATCCTACGCGGGCTGCCAGCAGGTCGTTGTACCAGTATTCGGCCCCGGCCGAGAGATTTATTTCCCGCATTTCTTCCTTGAAGCCTCCGGGCGCGTCGCTGAAGGAGCTGAGCATGCCGCTCACGATGCCTTTGTTGGCAATTTCCTGGTTACGCGCTACCACCGCCGGGTCGTTGGGGGCTGCGCCGTCGATGTAGTACGGCGTCGGCACGAGCAGCTTGTTGGCGTCGACGGTAAGCGTGATTTTGTTATAGGCGTCCAGTTCGCGCGTGATGGCGGTACCGATCTTGAGGTTGGTCGGCAGGAAGTCGGCCTGATCCGCTTTGGTGTAGTTGATCTTGTTGCCGATGTTGGACACGGCCGCCCCGAACGAGAGGTTGTAGTCGGACGGACCAATGGTGACGTCGCGGGTGTAGTAGGCGCCGAGGTCGACGGCAGCGGCATTGCCGGGGCGGCTGTCCTGAATCTGGCTGCCGGTGAGGTTGGAGCGGATGTAGCGGGCGGTAGCACCCAGGCCGAAATACTGGCTCAGCTGCTGGCCGTAGGATACGCTGATAGAGTATTCCTTGGGGTTGAAGGTACCGTCGGGCTGGTTGGTCGCACTGCGGAAGTCAATCTGCCCAAGGTCGAAATAGGTAATGGCCGCGGCCAGGGCAGCGCGCTGGCCGAACTTCTTGTAGCCCGAGATAGAGGAAATGCTCATATCGTCGGTTACGTTGCGCAGCCAGGGCGAATACGACGCCGACAGGCCGTAGGGGTTGGTTTCGAATCCGAGCTTGCCGGCGTTGTGGTAGGAGGCATTGGCGTCGGGCGAAAGCGCTACGCCGGCATCACCGAGCGCCGCCGAACGCGAGTCGGGGCTGATCGTCAGGAACGGGACGGCGGTGGTGATGGTGTTGGGATCCTGCTGCGCGTGGGCGGCGGTTACGCAGCCCAGCAGCAAGGCCGGGAGCAAGTAGCGCGAAGCCGTCGGTTTCGAAAAAAGCATAAACAAGAGGGAAGAGTCGGGAAAAGCGAAGGTGAAGAAAGCAGCCGGAGGTTAATTGAGCAGCACGAGCTTTTCGAATTTGCTGACCTGCGACCCGTCGTGCGGGGTGCGCACGCTCAGGCGGTACACGTAAACGCCGCGAGCCAGCTGGTCATTGTAGTCGTCGCGGCCGTCCCACTGAATAGCGGCCACGTGCGCTTCGCTACTGGTACCCGGCACATACGCCGTGAGGGTACGCACAAGTTTGCCGGACACGGTGAAAATCTGCACCTGCACGTCGAGCGCGTCGCCGAAGCGGTTGTGGTCGAAGTGGAAAGTGGTGTGGCCGGCAAAGGGGTTCGGGTAGTTCAGGATGTGACTGAGGGCCAGCTTCTCGTTCTGAGCCACAATAAACTCGAGTTCCTTTTCGGAGGAGTTGTTGAACGTATCCCAGGCCTTCACGCGCAGGATGTGCGGCCCGAGCGAGAGGCTTTTGAATAGGTAGGTGACGCGGCCGCTGGTGAATTTGTCGGTGTCGGCCGTGTAGTACTCGTTCAGGATGGTCACCTTGCTGGCATCGTTGTCGAGGGTAGCCGTTAGCTCGTGGCCGATGCCGGTGCCGGCGGTGTTGATGCCGTTGGCGTCGCTGAAGCGGGCCAGCAAGGTGGTATTGGGCTTGGTGAGGCCGCCAAAGACGAACGTGGTGTCGTCCATGGCCAGGCGAATCAGGGGCGGAATGGAATCGAGCAGGGCCGTGGGCGAGGCGCCGCCGATGGTGATGCGCGGATTGGCGCCCTGGCCGTCCACGTTGCGGGCCGAATCGGCCGCGTAAAAGCTGATTTTGCCGAAACCGAAGCTGTAGTTGATGTCTTTCGGAACGACGAAGCGCACCTCGAAACGGCCGTTGGTGACGGTGGCCGAGCCGTCGTATACCACGTCCTTCTGCACGCTGACGCGGGTCGTGTCGTTCTCGTTGCCGAGCGTGAGCACGGTGGAAGGCTTCTCGTACACGGTTACCTGCACGCGGCCGTTGAACGCGGTTTGCAGGGCCGACGTGACGGGGTGTACCACCTCGCCTTCGAGGCGTACCTGCTGCAGGGCGCGGATGGTATCGATGGGGGCGTGCGTGGCATCCTGCGCGTCGCTGATGCGGGTGGTGCGCACGGTGTAGTACGGCATGGCCAGACGCATGCTCGGGTCGCCGAGCAGGGTAAAGTTGCGGTTGTACACGTCGATACCGTCCCCGTTTTTGCCCGCCACCACGGCGTCGCCCAGGCGCGGCCAGTCGCCGGTGCTGGCGTTACGGGCAAACAGCGCCGAGAGGAAGACGGTAGCCAGGGCCTGGTTGTTGGCGGCGTACACGAGGCGCGTCGTGGTAAGCAGGCCGATGCCGCCGGCGCGGGTATCGGTGAGCAGCTGCTCGCCGGCCGAGGTGAAGCCCGGGTCGTCGTACCAGGCAAAGTCGCAGGTGCCGGTGAACATAAAGGTGGGCCGCGTGGTGTTTTGCAGCGCCATCACCGAGCTGTTGGTCAGGATTTTCTCGTCCGTCCACCCCCGCGGCCCGCCGTGGCCCGCGTACGATACCATCAGGGAGCCTTGCTCAATCGAGGCATCGAGGGCTTGGTTGGCCTCGGGCGACGACTGGCCGGCCGCGCTGCTCTGCTGGGGATACATGTCCAGGTATACCTTGTTTACCTGGTAAGCCGGGCGGGTGTTTACGAGCAGGTTGGCCGGGGCTTCCGCATTGACCAGGTGCAGGTTTCGGTCGCCGTCGTCGGCCACAAAGGTGAGGCGGTTGCGCCATTTGCCCTGGGTAACGGGCTGGTCGTAGGCAATCAGCTTGTCGACCAAGGTGACGGCCTCGGCGGCCGAGTTGGGCTGGTTGATCGGGAAGCGAATCGGCAGGCGGCCCACGGCGGCATCCATCATGTCATCCACCTCAGATTCGGTCCAGGCACCTTCGTTGTCGTCCAGAAAACCGTAATAGTCATCGGAGCAGAACGAGGGCCGGAAGTACACCTTGTCGAACGACGAGTAGGACTCGTAGGTCGGGACAAAGTTCTGGTTGTCCGCGTCGCGCAACTGGCGGCTGCGCCACCAGCCGGGCAGCTGCGCGGCGTCGTTGCTGGCGTCGGACTTGTAGTCGTAGGAAGCGTCGCCGAAGAGCAGCAGGTACAGACGCCCCGGCTGCCCGGCGCGGCGGTCGTAGAGCATCTTCATGAAGTCGCGGATGGCCGTGATGTCCTGGCCCCCAGAGCTGAATTCGTTGTAAATCTGCTGCGGCGTCACCACCAGCGTGCGGAGCTGGTCATGGTCGCGGCGGTGGTCGGCCAGGCGCTGGGCCTGAACCCGAAACACGGGCGGCGCCACGATAACCAGGTCGATGGGCGTGGTGAGGCCGAAGGAGTGCAGGTTCTGGTTGGCCACCTTGCCGAAGGCCCGCGGCGTGTCGAAGCTGCCGTTGGGGGTGAAGGCCACGTATTCGCGCAGGGTGCTGGTCTGGGCCAGGAAGCGGCCGTTGGTATGAGCCACGCTCTGGGCCAGGCGCGGGTTGGTCACGTCCCACACCACCAGATTGGCCGGGGCGTTCTGCACCTCAAACGCGCTGATGCGGTTGGGCCGCAGACTGTCGATGGAGCGGAACTCCAGCGGGCGGCCGCTGAGCTGCAGGCGGCGCCGGGCCTGCACCTCCAGGTAGTCGAGGTAGCCGGCGGCCGAGGCGTCGGAGGTCGAGCCGCTGTAAGTGATGTTGACGTTCAGGTCGGAGCCGGAAGCGGGGGCCACCGTGGCGTAGGTGGTTACGTCGGTGTTGGCAGCTTCGGCGTAGCAGTCCCCTTGCGTCAGGTCGCAGTATTGGCCGCGCACGGCCTGGGGCACCCCCACGGTGCTGCCGTTCAGCTTCAGCGTGAAGGTGGTGGTGCGGCCGGGCAGCGAGGTAGCCGCTACCGAGGAAGTGAGCAGCAGCGGGGAGCTGGGCACCAGGTTGCTGATGCCGGCGAAGGAAAAATCCTTCTGCGCGTCGCGGTTGAAGCCTTCCCCCAGCCACTGCCGGCCCGATTTGAGCAGGTTGACCAGTTCCCGCTCGTAGAAGAAGTGGTCGGTATACTCGGTGATGGTGCTCGTGGGCGTACCGCTCACGGCGGGCCGCGCCGCCACCCGGCGCCCATTGGCCCCGCCGACGGTCAGAAAGTAGTAAGTGGTATCAGAGTAGATGTTCAGCTCGTGGCTGAAGCGGCGGTCGGTGGCCGAGTACGACCAGGTGTGCGGGCCGCGGGCGTAGAAGAGAAAGTATTCGTCGTCGTCGAACGTGGCGTTGTTGCTGCCGTTGTCGGCGAAGTAGATGGCGTTTTCGGCCAAGTCGTCGGGGCGGTCGATGCTGTTGGCCTGGGGCAGCATGCCCAGGCCGTAGCCGAACAGCTGCAACCGGCGCGGGTCCATGGCCTGCACGGGCAGGCCGAGGTTGCGCAGGTAGTTCTTGTCGAGCCGGTAGACGCTGCCGGTACCCAGGTCGGTGTTGGTCACGCCGATTTTAAACCAGTCGCCGCTGCGCAGGGCCGAGTTCGGCGCGTATACGCGGCTGTTGGTGCGGGCCTGGGGGGCGGTGCCGGTGCGGTAGGTGTAGCCGAAGCTGACGAGCTTTTCCAGCTGACCGGTCTGGCCGTTGCGGCGCACGGCCGGCAGCTGGGCAATGGTAGCGGGCTGGCGGTTTTCGGTGCCGTGGCGCAGGGTAAACTGCTGGGTGGGGTCGGGGGCACCGGCAAAGGCCGCCGCTTCCTTGGCCGTAAACGGGGCGTAGCGCGCATCCTGCAGCTGCACCTCCGTCACGTAGCCGGAAATGTAAAGGCTGACGGCGGGCAAACGCTGGCCGGCAGCAAAAACGGCTCCCTTGAACGAAGGGACGTAGACGCCCACGCCGCGGGTGGGGAAAATCAGCTCCTGGGTGTTCCAGTTCAGCGAGACCTGCTCGACCGGCGCCTGGGCTTGCGCCGACCAGCTGAGCCCGAGGAGCACCCACAAAAGCAACGAAGTAGAAAACCGCATAAAGGCTATATAAACAGCGTGGTGTGACTTCAGCAAAGCTCCCGGCGGACCCCTCAACAATCGTTCCGGCCGGAGCGTTCAGTTAGCGGCCTATACAACTGGCTGAGTGGGAAAATATTGTGCGACGCTTATCCTTTGGCCGGAAGCCGAACCACCGACAGCAGCACGTACAGCAGGATGATGAGCGGCACCGCCGCCGCCCGCAGCACCGCCAGCAGCACCACCGACAGGAGCAGGAACACGAAACGCAGCGAATTGTCCTGCCAGGTGAAGTTTTTAAACTTTAGGGCAAACAGCGGCAGCTCGGCCACCAGCAAACCGGACATCAGGAAGGTAATACCCAGCAGCACCCACGGGTTCAGAATGAAACCGCCCACCCCGAACGAGTCGTAGGCCAGAATCACCGGCAGGGAGGCAATCAGCATGGTGTTGGCCGGCGTCGGCACGCCGATAAAGGAGTCGGACTGCCGGGTGTCGTTGTTGAACTTGGCCAGGCGCAGGGCCGAGAAGATGCTCACGGTGAAGGCTAGGTAGGCCAGACTATCGGGCAGCGAAGTCAGCGGCAGCACGTGCTGCAGCAGCTTGAAGAGGATAGCGCCCGGCACCACGCCGAACGATACCATGTCGGCCAGCGAATCAAGGTCCTTGCCGATGGGGGAGGACACGTGCAGGGCCCGCGCCACCAGGCCGTCGAAGAAGTCAGCAATGGCGGCAATACCGATTAAGTAAGCGGCCTGCACCAGCGGCTGCCAGTCGGGCGCGGCTGTTTGGCGCGGGTCGTAGGCCAGAATCAAGCTCAGCGCCACGCAGCCGCAGAGCAGGTTCAGGCATGTAAGGGCGTTGGGCAGGTGGTTTTTGATAGCCATCAGGCGGAATAACTAGCGCAGGAAAGGATTGGACACGCGTTCGGCGCCCACCGTGGTGGCGGGGCCGTGGCCGGAGTACACGGTGGTTTCGTCGGGGAGGGTGAGCAGTTGCTCGCGGATGCTCTGGATCAGCGTGTCGTAGTCGCCGCCGGGCAGATCGGTGCGGCCGATGCTGCCGCGGAACAGCACGTCGCCGCCGAGGACGACCTGGGTGGGCGCGTGGTAGAACACCACGTGGCCGGGCGCGTGGCCGGGGGCAAAGCGCACTTCCAGCTCGGTTTCACCAAAGCGCAGCGGCTCGCCGGGCGTCAGGAAGCCGGTGGGCTCGGCCGGGTTGTAGAGCGGGAAGCCGTAGTTGGGCGCGTACGTCGGCACGGCGCGCAGCGTGGGCAGGTCGGCCTGGTGGATGAGGAAGGGCGTGCCGGGCCAGGTATCGAGTACGAACTGGTTGCCAAAGACGTGGTCGATGTGGCAGTGGGTGTTCAGCAGCAGCTCCACGCGCAGGTGGTGGTCCTTGATGTACTGCTGCAGGGCCTGCTGCTCCCGCCGCTCGTAGCAGCCGGGGTCGACGACGGCGCAGGCGCCCGAAGCGTCGTGAAGCAGGTAGGTATTTTCGGAAAAGGCGTTGAACGTAAAGCCCGAAACGGTCATGCAAAAAGGGAAAAGCCCGCCGCGGGGGCAGGCAGAGAACGGGAGGGTAAGTTACGCAATCGGCCGCGTACCGTCGGGCAAAGTGCGTATTTTGCCCGGAATGCAAGCTTACGCCGACTACCTCATCATTGGCCACGGTCTCGCCGGCGCCACCCTGGCCCGCACCCTGCGCCAGCG
The DNA here is from genome assembly GCF_003258365.1 of Hymenobacter edaphi. Classification (GTDB taxonomy): domain Bacteria; phylum Bacteroidota; class Bacteroidia; order Cytophagales; family Hymenobacteraceae; genus Solirubrum; species Solirubrum edaphi. Next base: position 8,461 of record NZ_QHKM01000015.1, read on the forward strand.
CGGCCGCCGCGTGGTCGTGCTCGATGCCCCCCAGCCCGACTCGGCCACCCGCGTGGCCGCCGGCCTTATCAACCCCGTGGCCGGCAAGCGTTTTGCCCTGGCCTGGCGCATCAACGATTTGCTGCCCGCCGCCCGGCAGTTTTACCAGCAGCTCGAAGCCGAATCGGGCCGGCGCCTGTACTTCGAAATGCCCATTCTGAAGCTGTTCAGCTCGGTGCGTGAGCAAAACGACGTGCTGGCCCGCTCGGCCGGCCACCCCTGGGGCGACTACGTGGCCGACCCCGCCCAGCCCCTGCCCGCCATACCCGGCCTCGAGCAACCCTTCGGCGGCCTGGAGCTGCGCCACGGCGGCTGGGTCGACACCGAATTGCTGCTCGACGTGCTGGCCGCCGACGCGCAGAAAAACGGGGAGCTGCGCGCCGAAACTTTTGTGCCGGAGCTACTTGTTGCCGAGGCATCCGGTGCCCGCTACGGCCCCGGCTTGCGCGTGGGGCGCGTGGTGTTCTGCGAAGGCGCCGCCGTCACCGCCAATCCGTGGTTCAGTTGGCTGCCGGTGACTCCCAACCAAGGCGAAGTGCTCGACGTGGAAGCCCCCGACCTGCCCACCGATTACGTGCTCAACCGCGGCGCCTACGTGGTGCCGCTCGGCCAGGGGCGCGTGCGCGTGGGTGCCACGTACCGCTGGCCTCCGTTCAGCCCCGAGCCCACGGCCGAGGCCCGCGAGGAACTCAGCCAGCGGCTGCGCGAGTTGACCACGGTGCCCTTCCGCATCACGGGTCAGCGGGCGGGCGTGCGGCCGGCCGTGCGCGACCGAAAACCCTTGTTGGGCACGCACCCGGCGCATCCGGCGCTGGCCGTGTTCAACGGGCTGGGCTCGAAAGGCGTGCTGCTGGCGCCCCGCCTGGCGGAGCTGCTGGCCGAGGCCCTGGAAACCGGTGCGGAACTATGGCCGGAAGTCAATATTATTCGTTATCAGGCGTTGTATCCGGTTACCTTGCCGCCGGCCGCGACGCCCGCCTGACCTTCTCTCTTCGACCTGCCTTTTTGCAGCCGTTATGATGCACTTGTCCAATCTGACGCCCCGCCTGCGCTGGGGCATGCTGAGCCTGCCGGCCCTGGGGCTGGTGTTTCTGACCTCCACGGAGGCAGTGCAGGCCCAGACGGCGCAGGAAAGCTTTGGCCGTACCCGCATCCAGTACAAGGATTTTGACTGGCAGCTGCTGAGCACGGCCAACTTCAACGTGTACTACTACCAGGGCGGCGAAGCGGCGGCCCGGCGCGCGGCCGAGTACGCCGAGCAGGAGCTGCAGCGCATCACCTCGCTGATTGGGTACTACCCGTACTCGAAAACCACCGTGATGCTCTACAATTCGGTGGGCGACCTGCGCCAGAGCAACATCGGGCTGAACGACGACAAGTACCAGATGGGCGGCGAAACCTCGCTGCTGCGCATGACCAAGGTGCAGCTGGCCTTCCAGGGCCAGCAGACCCTGTTCAAGCGCGACCTGAGCTACCAGGTGACCAAGGTGCTGCTCAACGACATGATGTACGGCGGCTCGCTCAAGGAGGTCATCCAGAGCAGCTACCTGCTGCAGCTGCCCGACTGGTTTGTGAGCGGGGCCTCGGCCTACGCCGCCGAGGGCTGGAGCGTGGAAATGGACGACTACATGCGCGACATGACGCAGAAGGTCGAAAAGGACAAGGCGTCGCAGTTTTTCCTGCGCAACCCCGAGCTGGCCGGCCAGAGCGTGTGGAACTACATTGCCGAGCGCTACGGCTACACCAGCATCCAGAACATTCTGAACCTGACGCGCATCACGCGCGACGTGGAAACGGGCATCAGCTCCTCGCTGAACGTGCCCTACAAGCAGTTTCTGCGCGACTGGATGGGCTACTACCGGCAGCTGAACGCCCAGCCCGAAACGGCCTTCGTGCTGCCCGACGAGCAGCACCTGCTGCTGCGCCGCAACCGCCGCGGCAGCAGCTTCAACGAGCCCGTCATCAGCCCCGACGGGCAGCGCCTGGCCTTCACCACCACCGACCGCGGCCGCTACCGCGTGTACGTGGCCAACGTGGACGGCTCGGGCAAGCACCTCGTATTTGCGGGCGGCTACAAGTCGCCCGACCAGGAAGTGGACCGCCGCCTGCCGGTGCTGACCTGGCGCAACAGCGCGCAGCTGGCCATTGCCGAAGAATCGCGCGGCAAGATGGTGCTGCGCCTGCGCTCGGCCGACAGCGGCCCGTTCGGGGCCGTGGTGCGGCTCAAGGAGTCGCTGCCGTTCGTCGGCGACCGGGGCAGCAGCGTGTTCAACCCCTACTCGCAGGTGCTGAGCATGGGTTACTCGCCCGATGGCAAGGCCTTGGCTTTTAGCGGCGTGCGCAGCGGGCAGGCCGACCTGTACCTGCTGCGTGCCGGGGCCCGACAGCCCGAGCGCCTGACCAACGACGTGTTCGACGACGTGCAGCCGGTATTCATGCCCGACGGGCAGTCCCTGGTGTTCAGCTCCAACCGCTGGCTGGATTCGGCCGGCACGGCCAAGGGCTCGTTCAAGGCCGTCGTCAACAACTACGACCTGTTCCGCTACCGCCTCGACGGCTCGCCCCAGCCGGTGGAGCAGCTGGTGGCCACCATCTCGAACGAAACCCGGCCGCGCGTCCTCTCGCAAAACGAAATCCTCTTCCTGAGCGAGGAAAGCGGCGTGCGCAGCGTGTACCGCTACGACCTGACCTCGCGACAGCGCAGCCCCGTCACCAGCTTCCTCAACAACGTCAAGAGCTTCGACTACAACGCAAAGTCCGGGGCGCTGGGCTTCGTGGCGGCCGACCGGGCCCGCGACTTCGTGTACGCGTACCCCAAATACGAACTGCCCCAGTACCTGACCCTGAGCAAAACGGCCCGCCAGGAAATCCTGGAGGACCGCTCGGCCGCCGCCGCGCGGCCCAAGCCCCGGCCGCAGGCGGCCCCGGCCCCCGGCGCGGGCACGACTGGCAACAACGCGGCGGGCGGCAACGTGGGCTCGGTGCAGCCGACGGTGCCCGCGCGCAAGGACCAGAACGTGAACGTGAGCGACTACCAGTTTGAGGAAGACGCCCCGCGGCCCCGGCCGCGCCGCGCCGCGCCCACGGTGGTGCAGAAGCCGGCCGCCGTCACGCCGGGCGTGACCGGCCCGATGCGCTACGACACGCGCTTCAGCCTCGACAACGTGGTGTCGACCATCTACAACGACCCGCTGCTGGGCTTCGGCTTTATCGGGCAGGCCACCATGTCGGACCTGATGGAGGACCACCGCATCCGCGCCGGCATCTTTGCCCTGACGGACCTGCGCACCAGCAGCATGTACGCGGAGTATACCAACCTGAAGCACCGCTACGACTGGAGCATCGGCTTTCAGAAGCAGAGCTACTACGTGGCCAACGCCCTCTCGCCCAACGTGTACATGGGCCGCTACGAGATTACGCCGGGCGTTTCGTACCCGCTCTCGCCCAACATCAGCGTGCGCGGCAACCTGCGCTACGTCACCAGCACCTACTCCAACCTGGACGACCTGGGCGCCACCGACCGGCGCGACCATTTCGTGGGCGGCAGTGGCGAGCTGGTGTTCGATAACTCCATTGCCACCGGCGTGAACATGCTGGAGGGCACCCGCATGAAGGTGGGGGTGATGAAGCTGGACGAGGTGAACACCGCCAAGGGCGACTTTGGCAAGATTTACGTGGATCTGCGCCACTACCAGAAGGTGCACCGGCAGATCATCTGGGCCAACCGCGCCAGCTACGGGCAGTTTTTCGGTAACTCGCCGAAGACGTTCCGCCTCGGCGGCATGGACAACTGGCTGAACGCGCGCACCGACGACAGCCGGCAGGTGGAGCCGCAAGTGGGCAACTCGCCGGCCGACTTCTTCTACCAGCAGTTCGTGACCAACCTGCGCGGCTTCAACTACAACGCCCGCTCGGGCCCGAAGTACGTGCTGTTCAACTCCGAGCTGCGCATTCCCATCATCCAGTACTTCTCGCGCAAGCCCATTTACTCGGGCTTCTTCCGCAACCTGCAGCTGACGGCCTTCGGCGACGCGGGCACGGCCTACCGCGGGGCTAACCCGTTCAACTTCAACAACTCGGTGAACAGCCAGCTGTTTGGGGGCAACGGCAACGCCTTCTCCGGTACGGTAACTAACTTTCAGAACCCCTTCCTGATCGGCTACGGGGCGGGCATGCGCACCACCATGCTGGGCTTCTACACCAAGCTGGACGTGGCCTGGGCCCGCGAAGACGGCAAGGAGAAAGGGCCGAAGTTCTACCTCTCGCTCGGCTACGATTTCTAGAAGCCGGACTGCTGACGGATAGCAACAACGCCGTCTGACGGGCCTCTTCAACCTAGATGCACCGGCCCCGGGAGCTTCGGCTGCCGGGGCCGGCGGCGTTTGGGGCCGGAAAAATCGGGGCAACCTGCGGGGCACCGGGCGGTTGTGTTTCTTTGTAGCTCACCCAACACACCTCCCTTGCTATGAAACGACTCCTACTGTGCGCCCTGGCGCTGCTGCTGACCGTGGCGGCGCAGGCCCAATTTCAGACCGCCGGCACCGGCCGCCGCTACACCCTGGCCCAGTTGAGCACAGCCGCCGGCGCGGGCTACCTGGCCCAGTCGGGCACCGAGTGGCGCCTGAACGACACCATCCGGCTGGCCGCCACCGACACGCTGAGCATCACCACCAACGAAACCATCCGGGCGGCGGCGCTGGCCCTGGTGTACGTCGACGGGACGCTGCTCATCACCCCGCCCGACTCGGTGAAGTTCACGGCCCAGAACACGGCAGCGCCCTGGCACGGCTTCTCGTTTTCGAACACCAGCAGCAACTCGCGCCTGCGCCGCACGGTGGTGGAGTACTGCGCCGGGCTGCGCACCATCGGCTCCAACCTGCAGCTGATCGACTGCACCATCCGGCGCAACGTGGCCACGCTCAACGGCCGGCTCATCGGCAGCGGGGCGCTGAGCCTGTCGGGCAACCGGGCGCTGGTGCAGGGCTGCCGCTTCGAGCGCAACGCCCGCTCGGGCATCATCTCGCCGGCCAACGGCGGGGCCTCGCCCATCATCCGCGACTGTCGTTTTCTGGCCAACAACGCCGACAACGGCAACTATCCGCAGATCAACCTGGGCCCGGGCATTCCCACCGATACCATTTTCATTGAGCGCTGCCTGGTGGTGGGCGGCGGCACGGCTACCAACATGGGCGGCGGCATCAGCCTCTCCAACCTGCTGGGCGGCAGCAGCGTGAGCAAAGCGGTAATCCGGCGCAACGTCATCCGCAACAACCGCTACGGCGTGGGCATCACGGCCACCAGCTACGCGGTCTACATCACCCAGAACCTCGTCGAGAACAACAACACCAATCCCAACGCCCTGACCGGCGGCAGCGGGCTGAACTTCACCGGCACCCAGTCGCAGACCGGGGTGGTATCGCGCAACATCATCCGCGGCAACCTCTGGGGCGTGACGATTCTGCGCTCGGGCACCGGCGCGGGCGTCACGGGCGGGCCGCGCATCAGCCTCGGCAACCTGGCCAGCGCCGATACCACCAACCGCGGCTTCAACGTGATTCTGGGCAACGGCAACGGCGGCACGGTGGCCGACCTCTACAACAACAACGTGACCACCGACACCATCCGGGCCGAAAACAACTGGTGGGGCACGGCCTCGGTGGCCGATATCGAAGCCCACATCACGCACAAAACCGACGACAACACCCTGGGCTTCGTCGATTACCTGCCCTTCCGCGTGAGCGGTCCGCTGGCCGTGCGCATGGCCCGGCCGCTGGCGCTGGAAGTGTACCCCAACCCCGCCCGCGCCGCCGTGACGCTGCAGGCGCCGGCCGCCGGCCGGGTGCAGGTGTCGCTGCTCGATGCAGCCGGCCGCGTGGTGCAGCAGCGCACCCTCACGGCCACCGCCGACGGCCGGGCGGCCCTGCCGCTGACGGGGCTGAAGACCGGGCTGTACCTGTACCGGGCCGAGCAGGGCGGGCGCACCGCCACCGGGCGGCTGCTGGTAGAGTAACGCCACGGGGAGCCCGGTAACGACGAGGAAACTGCTGTGCCATGAAAAACCGGGCACTGATGCCAGCGCCGTTCTGCCAAAACCGGGCAAATGTCCGGTGCATGGCCCCTTGAGTGTCAGGACCTAACATCATTGAGCGAGCCGACCTCTGTTGAGGTCGGCTCGCGGCTCTTTTAGCGTGCTCAGTATCACATATTCAAGCGGCACCACCCCCTTTCCGCGAGTTGGGTTGTATCTTTGCCGTCCCGCAAACCACCCGACTGCCCGTGCAGCTGCTCCGCGAGATTTGGTATCTGATGCAGAAGGACTTCCGCCTGGAATGGCGGCAGCGCGCCGCCCTCAACGGCATGCTGCTCTACGTGGGCAGCACGGTGTACGTGTGCTACCTGAGCTTCGTGCGCGGGGGGCAGCTGCCAGCCCCGGCCTGGAACGCGCTGCTGTGGGTGATTCTGCTGTTTGCCGCCATCAACGCGGTGGGCAAGAGTTTCCTGCAGGAAAGCCGGGGGCGCTTGCTCTACTACTACACGCTGGTGCGGCCCGAGGCCATGATCCTGGCCAAAATTGCCTACAACGTGCTGCTGCTGCTGGGCCTGAGCTTGCTGGCTTTCGGGGCCTACGCGGTGGTGCTCGGCAACCCGGTGCAGGACGTGCCCCGCTTTGTGCTGGTGGTGGCTTTGGGCGCCGTGGGCTTTGCCACCGCCCTCACGCTGATTTCGGGCATTGCCGCCAAGGCCGCCAACAGCAACACGCTGATGCCGATTCTGGGCTTTCCGGTGGTCATTCCCATTCTGCTCCAACTCATCAAAGCCGCCAAGAACGCCCTCGACGGCCTCGATGCCTCGCCGCAGCCGCTCTACATGCTCGGCGGCCTGAGTTTGCTGGTCGTGGCCGTGTCGTACCTGCTGTACCCGTTTTTGTGGCGAACCTGATCTGATAGGAGTTAGGAGTCAGAAGCTAGGAGCTAGGATGAATGTTGTTCTGCTGCCGCTTTTCGCTCCTGGCTTCTAGCTCCTAACTTCTAACTCCTCCAATGAAAAACGCCTGGTGGAAAGTGTTGACGGTGGTGCTTTTGCTCTACACCGTGGTGATGGGCCTGCTGGGCCACGCGCCGCGGCTGGCCATCCTCAACGAAACCATCCGTAACCTGTACTTCCACGTGCCGATGTGGTTCGGCATGACCATCATCCTGTTTGCCTCGGTGGTGTACTCGGTGCGCTACCTGCGCAAGCCCTCCGACCGCCTCGACGTGCTGGCCCATCATACGGCCGTGACCGGTATCGTAATGGCCGTGCTCGGGCTGGCCACGGGCAGCATCTGGGCGCGCTACACCTGGGGCACCTGGTGGACGTCTGACCCGCGCCTGAACGGGGCCGCCGTGGCCGTGATGATCTACGGCGCCTACCTGGTGCTGCGCTCCTCCATCACCGACGAGCAGCAGCGGGCCCGCATATCGGCCGTCTACAACATTTTCGCCTTCTGCGCCGCCATTCCGCTGCTGTTCATCCTGCCCCGCCTCACCGACTCGCTGCACCCCGGTGCCGGCGGCAACCCGGGCTTCAACAAGTACGACCTCGACAACAACATGCGCCTGGTGTTTTACCCGGCCATCATTGCCTGGACGCTGCTCGGCGTCTGGATTACCAACGTGTCGGTGCGCCTGGCCCTCGTCAAACACAAGCTGTATGAAAAACAACTGGCTTAACCCGTTCTCGCGCCGCGCCCTGCTGGCGCTGGCCGCCGTGCTGCTGCCGCTGTCGGTAGTGCTGGCCCAAACGCCCGAAGCCGGCCCCGAAATGGCCGATCAGCTGCGCCAGGACGGCAAGATCTACGTGGTGGTGGCCGTCATCGTGGTCATCGTGGTGGGGCTGCTGGCCTACCTGGTCAGCATCGACCGGAAGGTGAGCCGCCTGGAGCGGGAGCTGCGCGACTAGCTCCCAGGGGGTGAAATTGGGCGGCGGTGAATCAGCGCGTAGCCCGGCGGGCTCACCTGATTGGCGTCATGGTTTCCCAAGTTCACCTTTCCCAACTTCACCTGTGAATTTTTCCGCCCCTCGGGGTTGTTTCAACGGGCTGGCTGCTGCGTAGCCGGTCCAATTCCGCTGCTGCTGTAGTCTTAAGCACCATGAAAAAAACTCACTTGCTGGCCCTCGTGGTCATTGCCATTGCCATCAGCATCGTCATGGCCACCGCCGGCGACGCGTCGGTGTACGTCTCGTTTACGGAAGCCAAGGAACTGGCCGCCGACGGCGACCTGCGCAAGGTGCACGTGGTGGGCCGCCTGCCCCACGACGCGCAGAAGAACATCGTCGGGATGCAGTACAACCCGACGCTGGACCCGAATTACTTCGCCTTCACGCTGGTGGATACCAACCACGTGCAGCAGCAGGTGGTGTACTACAACCCCAAGCCGCAGGACTTCGACAAGTCGGAGCAGGTGGTCATCACCGGCAACATGCGCAACGACATCTTCGTGGCCGACAAAATCCTGCTGAAGTGCCCGTCGAAGTACGTGGAGAAGGAAGTGAAAGGGGCTACCGCTTCGCGGTAATGAATAATTAATAGTTAAGAACTAATAATTAGAGCTGGGGCTCTAGTTGTGGCTTAAAAGGCGCCGGGAGACGGTCATTTTCGCCAATTCTTAATTATTAATTCCTAATTATTAATTGGAAAACATGAACATCGGCGACTGGGGACATTTGGGCGTTATCGTGGCCTTCGTGGCGGCGGTAGTGTCCGCGTTGGGGTATTTTATGGCGGCGCGTGGCCGGGCCCTGGGCGAGGCGGATGCCTCGTGGCAGCGGCTGGGGCGCGGCGCCTTTCTGGTGCATGGCGTGGCCGTGCTGGGCGTCATCGTGGCCCTGTTCGGCATCATCCACGGGCACCGCTACGAGTACTACTACGCCTGGTCGCACAGCAGCAACCACCTGCCGGTGTACTACATGATTTCCTGCTTCTGGGAAGGGCAGGAGGGCTCGTTCCTGCTCTGGATTTTCTGGCACGTGCTCATCGGCTTCTGGCTGATTCGCTCGGCTAAGCAGTGGGAAGCGCCGGTTATGGCCGTGTTTGCCTTCGTGCAGCTGTTCCTCACCTCCATGATTCTGGGCGTGATGCTGGGCGGCATCAAGCTGGGCTCCTCGCCCTTCATTCTGATGAAGGAGTTTATGCCCGACCTGCCGGTGTACAAGCTCAACCCCGACTTCGTGCCGCAGGACGGCACCGGCCTGAACCCGCTGCTGCAGAACTACTGGATGGTGATTCACCCGCCCACGCTGTTCCTGGGCTTTGCTCTCACGCTGGTGCCCTTCGCCTACGCGGTGGCCGGCCTCTGGAAAAACCAGCTGACGCAGTGGGTGCAGCCGGCCATCCGCTGGAGCCTTATCGGCGGCGGCATCCTGGGCGTGGGCGTGATGATGGGCGCTTACTGGGCCTACGAAACGCTGAACTTCGGCGGCTACTGGAACTGGGACCCGGTGGAAAACGCCGTGTACATCCCGTGGCTGGTGCTGGTGGCGGCCCTGCACGCGCTGGTGCTCTGGCAGCGCGGCAAAACCGGCCTGCGCACCGCCTTTAGCCTGGTCGTTACCACGTTCCTGCTGGTGCTCTACGCTACCTTTCTCACCCGCTCGGGCGTGCTGGGCAACGCCTCGGTGCACTCCTTCACCGACCTGGGCCTCTCGGGCCAACTGCTGATTTACCTGCTGGCCTTCGTGGTGCTCAGCATCGGGCTGCTGGTGTGGCGCTGGAAGCAGATTCCGGTGTCGGAAAAGGAGCTGACCATGTACCACCCCGAGCTGTGGGTGTTCATTGGGGCCACGGTGCTCTGCCTGGGCGCCTTCCAGGTGCTCGTCACCACCAGCATTCCGGTCTACAACGCCATTGTGGGCTTTTTCGGCGTGAAGTCGAACCTGGCCCTGCCCGCCGACCAGATTGCCCACTACACCAAGATTCAGCTATGGCTGGGCGTGTCCGTGGCCCTGCTCTCGGGTATTGCCCAGCTGCTGTGGTGGCAGCGCAACGACAAGGAATCGGTTAGCGCCACCTTTACCATTCCGGCTATTCTCACCCTGCTCGGGGCCAGCCTCGTCATCCTGCTGGTGCGCCAGAACGGCGACCATCAGATGTCCCTGCCCTACATTGCCCTGCTGACCACCGGTCTGTTCGGGCTGCTGGCCAACGTGAGCATGCTCATTCAGCTGCTGCGCCGCGGGGTACGCCTCTCGGGCGGGGCCGTGTCGCACATTGGCATCGCGCTGATGCTGCTGGGCATCCTGGCCTCGGCCGGCTACTCCAAGATTATTTCGCAGAACACCTCCGGCCTGCTCTACTCGCGCGAATTCTCCGAGGAGCTGAACCGCGACAACGTGCTGCTCTGGCGCAACGACGCGGCCAAAATGGGCAAGTACGAGCTGACCTACACTGGCCAGTACTTCGACGTGCCCGGCGTGCCGGAATACGTGAACAAGGAGTTGCTGTTCCCCGTCGCCAACGACGAGTACAAAGCCATTGCCCGCGGCGAAATCAAGGCCGGGGAGAAGACCTACTACAAGGCCGGCGACACGCTGACCATTCGCCCCGAGGACACCTACTACCGCGTGACCTACAAGCAGCCCAAGACCGGCGAGGAGTTTGTGCTCTTCCCGCGCGCCCAGGCCAACGAGGAAATGGGCGGCCTGCTCGCCTCGCCCGACATCAAGCTGTTCTGGGACCACGACATCTACTCGCACATTTCGTCGGTGCCCGACCCCAACAAGGAAAAGGACTGGTCGGAGGCCAAGCAGTTCACCGTGGCCATGAACGACACCTTGTTCCTGAACGACTACTTTGCCGTGTTTAAGAACGCCGAGCCCGCGCACAACACCGCCGGCCTGGGCCTGGCCAAGGACGACATTGCCGTGCAGGGCGACATCATCGTGTACGGCGAGAAAGGCCGGCAGTACCACGTACACCCCGTGTTCCTGGTGAAAAACGGTCTGGTGGGCCGCGTGGCCGACGAGGTGGAAGACCTCGGCCTGCGCATCACCCTCGACAACATCGACCCGCAGAAGGGCAAGTTCACGTTCGGGGTGGCCACCACCCAGAAGGACTACATCATCCTGAAAGCCATGGAAAAGCCCTTCATCAACCTGCTCTGGAGCGGCACGCTGCTCATGGGCCTGGGCTTCGGTATTGCGGTGGTGCAGCGCGGCCGCAAGCCCCGCCCGGTACCGGCTGGCAAAGCTTCGCGCGCCGCCAAGCAGGCGCAGGTAGCCTAGCCTGCGCACAACGCGCCAACCGCAACGGGCAGCCCAGCTGGGCTGCCCGTTGCGGTTTATAGCCTGGCCGGCGTGGCGCTGTTCCGGAGGGCGAAGGGCGTTGATCAACAACAGTGCAGCGTGAGCCAGCCGTTTGCGCTGTTCGGGCTGACTTCGCGCACAAACAGCGCAAACGCCTGGGGCGTTGTCGGCAACCAGACCATTGGCCGCCTGCCGGGCGCCACGCCTGAGCACGGAGCGGCAGCACTCCCCAAAAAAACAACGGGCGGCCCGCCACTGCGAGCCGCCCGTTGCCGATAACCGACAAGCAGGATTACCCTTACTTGCTGATGCTGATGGTGCGCATCATGTACTGGTCGCCGTCGAGCACCTTGAGGGTGTAGAGGCCGTTGGCCAGGTGCGAGAGGTTGAGCTTGTTCTCGAAATTGTCGCGGGCGGAAGCCGCGTACACGCGCTGGCCGAGCAGGTTGCTTACTTCCACCTGCAGGCTGCTCTTGGCGTTGGCGCCCTGAATCTTCAGCGTGAACTCACCAGTCGAGGGGTTCGGGTACACGTTCACGGCCCCGGCCAGTGCCTTCGAGGTGCCGGTCGTCACGTTCAGCACCGCGTCGATCAGGAACGCGCCCAGGTTGCTGGAGCCCAGGTCCTGCGGCGTGTTGGCGCCGGTGGCGTTCATCGTGGTGAAGACGTAGTAAGCGCCGGTGCGGGTCGGGTTTTCGCCCTGCGTGGCAATGGGGTAGAACTGCGTCGCGCCGGTGGGGTTGGTCTGCGCAATACCCACGTAGAAGCTACCCGCGGTGAGCGACACCGGGGTGGGGAAGGTGAACGACTTGCGCGTGTTGGCGTCGGCGGCCGTCAGCACGTAATCGGGCGTGCGGGCCAGCAGCACGCCGGTGCTGCTGAGGGCCACGGCGTAAATCGTACGGCCAACGGCCGGGTTGGCCGTGGTGCCAGCGAGCAGGTAGGCATCCACGCCGGTGAGGGTGCGGGCCGAGGCAACGGTGTACTTGTTGGCCAGGGCCCCGGCGGTGTAAGCCGTGGGCAGGCCCAGGCCCGACTGGCTGTCGGGCGTCGAGCCGGCGTAGCCCAGCACGTTATCCGTCACCTCCTGGGTGAGGTTGCGCGAGTTGTTGGTCGGCGAATCGTCGGCCAAGGGCAGGTTTACGGTTACGGTGTTGGTGCCCTGGTTGGCCGGCGTAAACGCATCGAACGTGATGGTTTCGGAAGCCCCGGAGGCGAGGGTACCCGTCTGCTTGGTGTTGCTGAACGTGTTGGCACCCGTTACGCTCAGCGTAACCGGCAGGCTGGTCTGCGCCTGCACGCCCACGTTGCGCACCACGGCCTGAATCACGTGCGCGCCCGAGCGGGGCAGCTTGCGCAGCGTGTACACCACTTGCACCTCGGCGTCGTTCTGCTGCGGCGCGCGGAAGCGGTAGGTGCGGCCCGCGTCGGGCAGCACGGCGTTGGTGGTGAAGTGCCCGGCCAGCGAGCCGGCCACCCCGGCCGTGAACGTGGAGGTGCTCCAGGCCGAAGCTGCGGATTTGGCCACCATCAGGCGGTCGGCCACGCCGTTGCTCGAACCCTTCAGGCCAATTACGAACGGCTGGCTGGTCGCCGCGGCCGTGGTGGGCGTCCAGGTGCCGTACACGAACTCGATGGTGTTGGAGCCTTCGTACAGCTTGATCTGAAACTGCATTGTGGCGTACTGAGCCGGCACCGTGCCCGGCTTATCCGCCAGGTTCTTGAACTGAATCGTGCACACGCGGTTGCCGGCGGCGCCGGTGGTCGACACGCGGTACTCCGTCGGCGAAGTGGTCTGGTTCAGCGCCCCGTACAGGTCGGTGTACGAAATAGCCGCGAGGATATTCGTATCGGCCGGGTCGATGCCGCCGATAACGTTAAGCCCGCCGGAAGGGGCCACGTTGCCCAGCTTGATGAAGCCGTTGGTGTTCAGGATGAACTGCGTGAACGACTGCCCGTTGTAGCTGAACGAGAAGCCGATGCTCTGGACGGCCGAGTTGGCGTCGTCGGTGTTGGCCGTAGCAATGACCGAACCCGCCGAACCCAGGTCCGTGTAGGTGCCGGCCGCGTTCTGCGCGTTTGCGGCGAGGTAATTCAGGCCTTGGGCCGAGGCGGCAGTTGCGGCCAGCGTGAGCAGACCGAGCAGAGCCAAGCCGCGGCCGGCAGCGCGTTGAAGAGGAAACATGGGCGTTGGTAAGGGGGTAAGTGTGTGGATGGTGGAGGGGAAAAGTACGCCAACGGGCGGGCCGGCGCAGGTGGCCGCTCGTTGGCGTGGTTAGGGGCCGCCGTGCGGGGCGGCTTACTTGCTGATGCTGATGGTGCGCATCATGTACTGGGCGCCGTCTTTCACCTTGAGGGTGTAAAGGCCGTTGGCCAGGTGCGAAAGGTTGAGCTTGTTCTCGAAGTTGTCACGGGCTGCGCCCAAGTACACGCGCTGGCCGAGCAGGTTGCTTACTTCCACCTGCAGGCCGTGCTTGGCGTTGGCGCCGCGCACGTCCAGCGCAAACTCACCGGCCGAGGGGTTCGGGTACACGCTCACGGCCGTTTCCAGTGCCTTCGAGGTGCCGGTGACGGTGGTTACGGCCGCCTCGATCATGTAGCGGCCGAAGTTACGGCTGCTGGCATCGTTGGGCGTGCCGCCGGCGCCGGTGAGGGTGAAGAACGTGCCGGGGCGCGTGGGTACTTCCGCCTGGGTGCCCATGGGGAAGTAGTTGGTGCCACCGGCGGCGTTGGCCTGCACAAAACCCGCCAGGAACTCGCCCGCCGGCAGGCTGATGGGCGTGGGGAAGGTGAAGGTTTTGCGGTTGTTGGCGTCGGCCGCCGTCACCACGTAGTTGGGCGTGCGTCCGAGCAGGGCGCCGGTGCTGCTGTACGCGGCCGCGTACACCGTCTTGCCCACGGCTATCGACGTCGCGTCCTCGTAGATGTACGCCGTAATGGCGGTGAGCAGCCGCGGCCCGCCGACGGCGTACTTCACGGCGAAGGCCGATTCAAAGGCGCTGGTGCTGGCATTGAAGCCCACGGCGCCGGTGGCCGGGCCGGTCGTGGCCACGCTGAACACGTTGTTGGTGACCTGCTGGGCCGCCGTGGCGGAGTTGTTGCTGTTGTTGTTGTCGCCGAGCAGGCTCACGGTCAGGGTATTGGTGCCGGGCGCCGTGACCGTGTACCCGTCGAAGATTACCGTGGCGGCGCTGCCGGCCGTCAGCGAGGGCACCGACTTGATGCTGGTGAAGCTGTTCGCGCCGGCTACCGTCAGCGTGACCGGAATCAGCGTTTGCGTAGCCGTGCCCACGTTGCGCACCACGGCCTGCACCACGTGCGGCGCCCCGGACGAAACCGGCAGCCGGTCCAGCGAATAAATCAGCTGCACTTCGATGTCGTTGGCGTACTGCGGCGCAAACCGAAACGTGCGGCCCGCATCGGGCGTCACCGTGCTGCGAAAGTTCAGCGCGTTGTCCACCCGGGTCGGGCTGTTGACGTAAGGCTCGTCGATGTAGGTGATGGTGCTCCACGGGTTCACCGAGGCGTGGCTGATCAGCAGCACCTGGCCCTGCAGCGGCCCGGTGCCCTTGAGCCCGGCCGTGGCCCAGTGCGGCGCGGCCGTGGCCGGCGCCGTGGTACCCGTAGCGGTACCGTACACGAACTCGATGACGTTGGTGGTTTCGTAGAGCTTGACCTGGAACGAGAAGTTGGCGTAGTGCTTGGGCGTCGCGCCGGCCTTGTCGCTCACGTTTTTCCACTGGATGGTGCACACCCGGTTCGGCGCGGTGCCGGTGGTAGCCACCCGGTATTCCGCCCCGCCCGCGCCGTTGCCGGCCTCCAGGTCGAAGTTGAACGGCATCAGCAGGTTCACATCGGCAGCGTTGATGCTGTTGACGGGGCCGCCCTGGGTGGGCTGGTTTTCCAGCGTAAACAGCGCGGCGCTGCTGGGCGCAGTAGTGCCCAGCTTGAGGAAACCGTTGGTGTTCAGGATGAACTGCGTAAAGCCCTGCCCGTTGTAGTTGAACCCGAAGCCGATGTTCTGGGGCGTGGAGTTGGCGTCGTCGGTGCTGGCGGTAGCAATGGCCGTGCCCGTCGTGCCCAGGTCGGTGTAGGTGCCGGCCACGTTCTGCGCGATGGGCGCGGTGTAGTTCAGCGTCTGCGCGGTGGCGGCGGTGCCAGCCAACGTGAGCAGACCCAGCAGGGCCAGGCCGCGCCAGTTACCCAAACGGGCGACACGTAGAGGTGAAAGCATGAGGCTGGAGTAAGCGTGGGTGAATAGAAAGAAGAAAAAGGGTGAAAACGGACCCGCCTCGCGCCGCCAACGGCGGCAATGGCGCTACAAAATGCGAAATTTCGGCGTCCTTTCAGCATTCAAGCCCTGGGTACTTGCCTGTTTCCTTTAAAATAGCCCTGCTGGGGGCCGGCCGCGTGGCCGCCCAACTGGCCCCCGCCCTGGCCCGCGCCGGCCACCGGGTGGTGGCCGTCTGGAGCCGCCAGGCCGCTTCGGCCCGGGCCGTGGCCGACCCGCTGGGCGCCGCCGCGCTGCACGGCCCCGCCCCCGATCTGCGCCGCGCCCCCGCCGCCGACCTCTACCTGCTGGCCGTGCCCGACGACGCGGCCGCCGCCGTGCTGGCGGCCGCGCAGTGGCCCGCGGGCGCGCTGGTGGCCCACACCTCCGGCGCGCTGCCGCTGGCCGTGTTTGCGGCCCGGCCCGAGGTGCGCGGCGCCGTGTTCTATCCCCTGCAGACCTTCAGCCCCGGCCGCGCCATCGACTGGCCGCAGGTGCCGCTGTGCCTGGAGGCGGCCGATGCGGACGGGCTGGCTGTGCTGCAGCAGGTGGCGGCCTCGCTTAGCCAGCGGGTGCTGCTGGTGGCCTCGGTGCCGCGCCGGCAGCTGCACGTGGCGGCCGTGTTTGCCAGCAATTTCACCAACCACCTGCTGGGCCTGGCCGATGCCCTGCTCACCGAAGCCCAGCTGCCCGCCGACCTGCTGACCCCGCTGGTGCGCGAAACCGTCGACAAGGCCCTGCGCAACCCGCCGTTTCAGGTGCAAACCGGCCCAGCCATCCGCCACGACGCGGCCACCATTGCCACCCACACGGCGGCGCTAGCGGCCCACCCGCGCTGGCAAGCCCTCTACACGCAGCTTACGGCCAGTATTCAGGCCAGCGCGGCGGCGCCCGGGCCCGGGCCGGCCGAGCCGGGCTAAACATCCGGGCCGGGTTCCGACTTTATGCAGCGGCCTGCGTACCTTTGCGGCCTTATTTTCACCTCGCAAGCAACTTTCGCGTGAAAGCCGTCAATATCACCTTCAAGTTTTCGGACGGGCAGCCCGAGCAGACCCACGTGGCCGCGGAAGGCGAGTCGGTACTCGACGTGGCGCTGAACAACGGCATCCAGCTGCAGCACAACTGCGGCGGCGTGTGCGGCTGCAGTACCTGCCACGTATATGTGCTGCAGGGCGGCGACGAGCTGCCGGAAATCAGCGACAAGGAAGAGGACTTCATCGACCGCGCCGTCAATCCCCGCCTCAGCTCCCGCTTAGCCTGCCAGTGCGTGGTACAGGCCGCCAGCGAAAACCTCGTCATCGAAATTCCCCAGCAGGACTTCCTGGGCCACTAAGTTTTTGAAGTGCGGAATGTGGCTGCATGTGAGTAATGTGCAAAATGCCGTTCGACTCCGGTGCTGAATAGCCCTGCATCGACTCAATTCCCACATTCAATCACATTCACCCCACATTTCCCACACCCAACAAGATGACCCACTTCGAGCCGCCGATCCACTGGCAAGACCACGAGGACATTGCCATGGCCCTCTACGAAAAGTTCGGCGACGACTTCACCGAGGCCAAAATCTACCGCATCCGCTTCACCGACCTGCTGGAGTGGGTGTTGAGCCTGCCCAACTTCGAGGGCACCCGCGAACAGGCCAACGAAGGCCACCTAGAGCAAATCCAGGCCAAGTGGGTGTACGAGTGGCGCGATAATCAATAATCTGGCTGGCAAGTAGCAGGTGACACGGGACAGGTTAAGCTGGCCGAGGTGTTGCCGGTTACGTGTCACGTGTTACCTGGCGCATGTCACCTACAATCGATTTTTCTGGCATCGAGGCCTTCGTGTTCGACGTGGACGGGGTGCTCACCGACGGCACCTTGCTGGCGCTGAGCACCGGCGAGCAGGCCCGCACCTTCCACATCCGCGACGGCTACGCCATCCGGCACGCGCTGCGCCGCGGCTACCGGGTGGTTATCATTTCGGGCCGCCAGGAGGAAGGGGTGCGCCGCCGCCTGGAGTCGCTCGACGTGACGGAAATCTACCTCGGCGTCGACGACAAGGTGAAGGTGTTCGGGGCCTGCGGCCTCGACGCGGCTCGTGTGGCCTACATGGGCGACGACATGCCCGACCTGGAGGTGATGCAGCGCTGCCACCTGGCCGCCTGCCCCGCCGATGCCGCCGCCGACGTGCGCGCCATCAGCCGGTACGTGGCCCAGCTGCCCGGCGGGCGGGGCGCCGCCCGCGAGCTGATTGAGGCCGTAATGAAGGCGCAGGGGCGTTGGTAGCCTCCTACGCAGCTTCACGATTTATTCACAACGGGCTGGTAAGGGCAGAGTTGCAAGTGTGCGATATTCCGATACATTTACCGGACATTTTGTTCACCTTTCTCCTTCCCGCTTACCAATGAAAACAGGAACCGTCAAATTCTTTAATGAGTCGAAGGGCTACGGCTTCATTACGGACGAGGCAACCAAAGAAGACTTTTTCGTGCACATCACCGGCCTGAACGGGGTGCAGGTGCAGCAGCACGACCGCGTTGAGTTCGAGACGCGCGAAGGCCGCAAGGGCATCAACGCTGTTAACGTCAAGAAAGTCTGAGCGACACCTCTACTCTCCCCCCCCGACACTTCCAGTACATGGTAAAAGCCCCTGCCGCACCGCGGCGGGGGCTTTTTTCTGCCGCCCGGTGGCGCGGCGGCCCGCCGGCGTAGCTTTGCGCGGCGCTCCGGGCGCGGCGTGCGGCGCCCGGAGCGCCGCTTTTTCCCGTTTTCTATGTCTATGCCCGTGAATTCTCCCGTTGTGCCGGCTGCGGCGGGCCCGCTCGCCCGCTGGGGGCAGCTGGCCCGGCTGGTGCGCCTGCCCAACCTGCTCATCATCGTGCTGACCATGGCCCTGACGCAGGCCTGCCTGCTGGCGCCCGAGCAGCCCCTGGCCGCCCTGCTTGACGTGCGCTTTGGGCTGGTGGTGCTGGCCACGGTGTGCGTGGCCGCCGCGGGCTATATCATCAACGATTACTACGACGTGAAAATCGACGCCATCAACCGGCCCGGCACGCTGGTGGTGGGCCAGGCCGTAGGGCGCCGCTCGGCCATGATGGCGCACCTGGTGCTGTCGGTGGAGGGCGTGGCGGTGGCCGGGGCCATGAGCCGGGTGGTGGGGCTGGTGACGGCGGGGGCGGCCCTGCTGCTGTGGGGCTACTCGGCCCGCTTCAAGCGGCTGGCGCTGGTGGGTAACCTGAGCATTGCGGCCCTCACGGCGGCCTCGGTGCTGCTGCCCGAACTGCTGCGCCGCACCGGCTCGGCGGCGGTGTGGGCCTACGCGCTGGCGGCTTTTCTGCTGACGGTGGTGCGCGAGATTATCAAGGACATCGAGGACATGCGCGGCGACGCCCAGCACGGCTGCCGCACGCTGCCCATCGTGGCCGGGGTGGCGCGCAGCAAGTGGGTGGCGGGGCTGTTTCTGCTGCTGCTGCTGGCTCTGGTGAGCGGAGCCGTGCTGGCGGCCTTCGGGCAGGGCGAATGGCGCATGGCGCTGTGGTTGCTGGGCACGGTGCTCGGGCCGGGCGCCATGCTGGGCCGGCAGCTGCTGCGCGCCGACCGCCGCCGCGACTTTGCCCGCCTGAGTTTGCTCTGCAAGCTGGTCATGCTCGGCGGCGTGCTCTCGATGCTCGTGCTGGGCCGCTAGCGCCTCAGGGCTGCTGGAATTTGCGCGTCAGTACGTCGCCCCGCTTGCTCACCAGCGACACCACGTACAGGCCGCGGCCCCAGCGCTGGGCGGGCAGGGGCGAAGCCGGCAGCCCGGCGCAGGTGAACAGCCGCCGCCCCACGGCATCGGTCACCGTGGTTTGCGCCACGAGCACGTTTGAATCGGTCAGGGCCAGCTGCAGGCTGCCGTCGGGCTGCGGCTGCAATTGCAGCACGGCGGCGGGCAGCGCGGTGCGCGTCGGCAGCGGTCGGGGGCAGGGGGCCGTGGCCGGGGCGTACTGCCCGGTGTAGAGGTGCTGGGTGCCGCGGCCGGCGCAGTAGAGCACCGGCACCGGGTCGGTGCCGACGCCATCGGCCAGGTACAACAGGCTATGCTCGCTGCCGACGCCCTCAACCCAGGTTTCGCTGCCCAGGTTGCTGCCGCTCAGTACGATGCGCGTGCGGTAGCCCAGTGCCGTCCAGACCGAGTCGCGCTGCAGGACGCGCATGGGCATCTGCCGCGCCGAGCTGCCGTAAGTTAAATTGAACGTGGCTCCCGGCTGCAGCGTGAAGTCGTAGAGCAGCCGCTCCTGCGGGTCGCCGGGATAGAGAATGTATACCCGCCGCTGCGCCGCGTCTTCGCGCAGCAGAAACTGCTGGTTGAAGCGGTGGACGATGAAGTAAGTGAAGGGCCGGCCCGCAACGGTGGTGGTGCCGGCCACGACGTAGCTGTAGGGCGTGCGGGTAAAGAAGTCGTGAATGGAGCCCTGCCAGTTGGCGTTGGCGCGCAGCAGCGGGTCGTAGGGGCGGGCCTGCGCGTGGCCCGCGACAGGGGCCGCGCCGAGGGCGCACAGCAGCGGCAGGAAACAGAAATGACGCAACATAGAGTATTCAGATAGCGTGAAATTGACTGCACTAATAAAGCATACAAAAGATAAAATATTAGCGGTGGAGGCAGAGCTTTTTTTGGATTGCTCGTAAGAGGTCATATTCGCTCACTCCTACTATTTTCCATGCGCTTTCGCCGCTTGTTCCTGTTCCTGGGCATACTGCTTCAGGCCGCTCACTCCTACGCTCAGGACACTCCCACCACCACCCCGCCCGACGCTCCGCTGCCCGCGGAAGTGCGCCCCGCCGACAACGCCACCCTCGACGCGCGCCCGCCCAAGGACCCGAACGACAAACCCAGCTTTATTCCCGCGCCGGTGCTCTTCTACGAGCCCGAAACCGGGGCCGCCGCCGGCGTGACTTTCCTGCCCACCTGGCGCCACGGCCGCGACACCACCGTGCGCAAGTCCAACGGCCGCTTCGGGGGCTGGTACTCGCAGAAAAAGCAGCTGAACCTGCAGCTTTCGCACACCATCTTCACCCGGCAGGAGCGCTACCTCATCAGCGGCGACATTCAGTTCTACGACTACCCGATCTACTTCTACGGCATCGGCAACAGCACCGACATCGACAACGAGAGCGAAATCAGCTACAAGCTGCTCATTCTGCAGCAGCGCGGGCTGAAAAGCTTCCGCCGCTACTGGTTTGCGGGCCTGACGTACCGCCTCACCGATGCCCGCAGCATCAAGGCCGACAAGCCCCTCGACAACGAGGGCGACGGCACCAACCAGCTGCTGCTGCTCGACGAGCGGCAGCGCCAGAATACGCTTATTTCGGGCCTGGGGCCGGCCATCGTGCACGACAGCCGCGACAATATCCTGAGCACCTACCACGGCAACTACCTGGACCTGCAGGCGCTGTTCAACGCGAAGGGCCTCGGCAGCGACTACACCTTCACCCGCTACACCCTCGATGCGCGCCACTACCAGCCCCTGGGCTCGAACCGCACCATCTGGGCCTCGCAGCTGTACGGGCAGTTTCACAACGGCACGGTGCCCTTCCGGGAGCTGGCCAACCTGGGCGGCATCAGCCTGCTGCGGGGCATCTACGAAGGCCGGTTCCGCGACCGGCAGCTGGTTTCGGCCCAGACGGAAATCCGTCACCACCTGTTCTGGCGCATCAACGTGGCCGGCTTCGTCGGGGCGGGGCAGGTGGCCTCGCACCTCGATGATTTTGGCTCCAAGTTCAACGTGGCCGGCGGGGCCGGGGTGCGCTTTCAGTTCAACCGCCGCGACCGGATCAACATCCGCTTCGACTACGGAGTGGGTTCGGGCGGCAGCTCCGGGCTGTACTTCGGCGTCAACGAGGCCTTCTAGCTTAACGTCCGGCAAATCCGGCCGAAACAGCTGGCCCGGGCCCCGGTGCGCCGATCCGGGGCCGGCTGCAAAGTCAGATTGACCGCGCAATTGGCGGCCTATGATTGGATAATCCGAGCAATAAGCTGGTACATTTAGCAGCCGTCCGCGTTGGGCGGCTGCTTCTGTTTACCGATGTCCAGCCGGTTTTCCATTCTTGCCGCAGGCGGGCTGCTTCTGGCCGCCACGCTGCCCGCCGCCGCCCAGACTACCCCGCCGGCCACCGCCGCCGAAACGCCCGCCGCCATGCCCGCCCCTGCGCCCCCGCGCAAAGCCCGGCGGGTAAAGGTGGCGGCCCTGCCCATTGTGTTTTCGCAGCCCGAAACCGGCCTTGCCTACGGGGCAGCCGTGCTGCCGGTGTGGCGCTTCGGCCAGGATACGCTCACGCGCAGCTCCAACGCCCGCCTGCTGGGCTACTACACCCAGCGCAAGCAGTCGAGCATGTCGCTGACTTACAATATCTTCACCCCGCAGGAAAAGTTTGTGCTGAGCGGGGAGGCCTTCTACTTCAACTTTCCCTATTACTACTACGGCACCGGCAACGACACCCGCAAGGCCGAGAAAAGCGACATTTCCTACAAGGTTGTCATCGTCACGCAGCGGGTGCTGAAGAAGATTCGCCCGCACACCTTCGCCGGGCTGAGCTTCCGCCTGACCGACCTGCACCACATCCGGCTCGACGACGACTCGACCGACGACCGGACCCGGCCCAACCTGCTGCTGCTGCGCGACCCGCGCGAGCGGCAAACCACCATCACCTCCGGCCTCGGCCCCACCTTTCTCTACGACAGCCGCGACAACGTGCTCAGCACTTACCGCGGCAGCTACCTCGAAACCGGCGCCCTGGTGATGGGCGGCTACCTTGGCAGCGACTACCGCTTCACCCGCCTGCTGCTCGATGCCCGCCACTTCCGCTCCCTGCGCAAGACGGACAACCGCACCATCCTGGCCGGGCAGCTGCAGGCGCAGTTCAACGCCGGCGGCCGGGTGCCCTTCCGGGAGCTGGCCAACCTGGGCGGCGAGAAGATGATGCGCGGCATCTACGAAGGCCGTTTTCGCGACCGGCAGATGGTGGCTGCGCAGCTGGAGCTGCGCCAGCAGCTGTTCTGGCGCCTCGGCGGGGTGGTGTTCGGCGCCGCCGGGCAGGTGCGCGACCGGCTGGGCCAGTTTCGCCCGGGCGACTTCAACGTGGCCGCGGGCGCGGGCCTGCGCATTGCCGTCAACCGCGCCGACCGCCTCGGTATCCGCATCGACTACGCCGTGGGCTCGGGGCAGTCGAGCGGGCTGTATTTCGCCTTCAACGAAGCATTTTAGGGCGAATTTGCACCGATCAGGAACGTTGTGCGCCGCTCAGCAAGGGTGTTTGGACGGGCGGGCTGTAGCCGCGCGGCGGGCGTATGAGCGGGGCTGGGGCGGGAGTTTGGGAAGCGTCTTGGCAAGTGCGTGGGGAGTAGCCGGAAGGCCAATTGAACGGGCGAACGGAGCCGCGCGAAACCACTCGCCCGCAGTCGTTCGGAGAGGTTTGCGGGGCGCAGATGGCGGCCTTGGCAGCTGACGGCCGGTTGACTCTGGGATGAGGGCGAATACGTAAGCCCGGCCTGCGTACAATCAGCAAACGTGCCCCGGTATAGTTACGTACCGAGGGTATGAATTTGCCGCAACGCTATTATTTCCGCAGTATCGATGCGCCGCCTGGAGCGGTGCCGCCCATTACGCAAGTAACGACGCCCCCCGCAGCAGAACTGGAAATCTGCGTGATTATCCCGGCCAAGGACGAGGCCGAGGCCCTGCCCGCGACGCTGGCCGCGCTGGCGGCTCAGCTTGATACCAGAGGGCAGGCGCTAAGCGGCGCCCGCTACGAAGTCATTGTGCTGGCCAATAACTGCACCGATGCCACCGCCGCCGTGGCGCGGGCCGCCGGGCGGCAGCACCCGCACCTGCGCCTGCACGTGCTCGAAATCAGCCTACCCCGGGCCGAAGCTCACGTGGGGCGGGCCCGCCGCCTGCTCATGGACGAAGCCGCCCGCCGCCTGGCGTTGGCCGGCCGGCCCCGCGGCATCATTGCCTCCACCGACGCCGATACCCGCGTAGCCCCCGACTGGCTGGCCGCCCTGCAGCGCGAATTCGCCGCCGGCGCCGACGCCGTGGGCGGCCGCATCCTGCCCGACGCCCCGGCCAGGGCCGGCTGCCCCGCCCGCCGCCTGCACCTGCACGACGCGGCCTACCGCCTGGGCCTGGCCCGGCTGGAGCACCTGCTCGACCCCAGCGCCGCCGACCCCTGGCCGCGCCACCACCAGCACTTCGGCGGCAGCCTGGCCCTGACGGCAGCAGCCTACCACCAGGTGGGCGGCCTGCCCGTGGTGCCTTACCTCGAAGATGAAGCCCTTTGCCAGCTGCTGCTGCGCCACGAGCTGCGCCTGCGCCACAGCCCGCTGGTGCGCGTGCACACCTCGGCGCGGCAGCAGGGGCGGGTGGCGGTGGGCCTGTCGTGGCAGCTGCGCGCCTGGGCCGCTGACGCCGCCGCCGGGCGCGAGCCGCTGGCCGAGCACCCCCAGCGGCTGGTCGCCGAGTGGCAGCTGCGGCGGCAGCTGCGCCGGGTGTGGCAGCAAGGCCAGGCCGGGCTGCCAGTGGCGCCGGCCGAGGTGCGGGCCCTGGCCGCCGAGCTGGCCGTAACGCCCGCCCGGCTGCGCACTACGCTGCGCACAGCTGGTTTCGGCCTGGCGTGGGAGGCGCTGCGGCCAGCCGCCATCGAGCGGTGGCGGGTGCAGTGGCCCCCGCTGCCGCTGACGGCGGCCCGGGCGGCGTTGCAGGGGCCGCTGCGGGCGGCCGAAGCCTCAGCGGCGGGCCAGCAGATCGAGCCGGTACTTTTCCGCCCGGTGGCCGTGCAGGTGGCGCAGCGGGCCGGTTTCGGTGGCTAAGCTCAAAAAGTATTCGTGCACTTCGTCGCCGGTCAGCGGGTAATCGTGGACTTCGGGCGTCCAGTGTACCAGCAGCAGCTGCCCGTCCGGTGGCAGCGCGTCCGTAATGCGCCCGGCGGCGCGCTGCAGCGTAGGCATGTCCCAATAGTAGCCCACTTCCGACACCACAATCAGCTCGAACTGCCCGGTCGGAAACTCTGCGGGCACGGCCAGGCGGCGCAGCTCTACCTGCGGCAGTGCGGCGCAGCGCTGCCGGGCTTTGGCCAGGGCTGCCTCCGCCACGTCGACGCTGAGCAGGTGGCCGCAGCGCGGCGCCAGCCCGGCCGTCAGCACGCCCAAGGAACAGCCAATTTCGAAGGCGCGGGCGTAATGCGGCGCCGGCAGCGCGGCCAGCGTGTCGGCGTACTTAGCGTGCTCGTAGGGGCTGGTTTCGAAGTGCCAGGGGTCATCGTTGGCGCGGTACACCTCATCGAAATAGTCGGCACCCAGCGTATTGGGCTGCTTGGGGTTCATAACGGAGCGGTAGGCTGGAAAAGGAATTGCTACGGGTTTTACGTTGGCAGCAAAACGTGTAGCAAGTACGTGTGCTACATTTTCTGCAGCAGGAACAACCCGTAGCAGCTAAGTTGACCTGGCTGGACACCGCGGTGCCACCGGGAGGATGGGTTCAGGAAGCCGAGGTTTCGAAATACGTTTCGAAGGGCTGCGCGAAGTGAGCCAGCATGTCGGGGCCCAGCCGGAAGCCGGTCGGATCGTCGTCAATCAGGTCGGTGAGCTGGGAGCGGTGCGCTTCGATGGCCCGCTGCTTGGGCCCCAGCACCGAATTGATGTCGAGCCGCCAGCCCTGCGCCTCGCCCGGCTGGGGCAAGTCGGCAGGCGCGGCGCGCTGCCAGGCCCACACCACGTATTCCAGCAGTCGGGGCGGCTGCGCTAGCAGCGGCAGCGCGGCCCGGGCCAGGGCGTAGGTGGCGCGGTGGTCGGGGTGCGGGTCGCGGCGCCAGGGCAGCAGCAGCGTCCGGGGTTGCTGCTCCCGGAGCCAGTGGCCCAAGGTTGCCACGGCTTCCTCGAAACCGGGCTGCCCGGGGTGATGGGGGGCGGCGCCGTCGGGCAGGCTCAGCGTCAACAATGTATCAGCGGCTACGTCCAGCTCCCTTAGCGCCAGCCGCAGCTCCTGCTCCCGCAGCTGCTGTCGGGCCGCGGGCGGGAAGCGCATCGAGTTCGGGTGCGACATGCGGCCATCCGTCACCAGCGTCACGCTCACCGGCTGGCCCGCCTGCCGCAGCAGCGCCAGCAGCCCCCCGCAGCCCAAGGACTCGTCGTCGGGGTGGGGCACCAGGATGGCGGTGGGGCCGAGGGTGGCGGCGTAGCTGGCGGGGCGCAGCGGCAGGTCGAGCAGGGCAGCGGGGCGAGTCGGCATAATACAAATAAGGCGTCGCAGGCAGTTTTTAGCCCGCAGAAGACGCTGCGGAGGACGCTGAGGGAGCAGCAGTTTGCTCCGGCTCCCAGAGCTGGGCGGCGGGCGCGTCGTGGCTGAGGGCAAAGCGGCCCACGTCGGCCAGGGCGGCATCGGGGGCGGGCTGGCGCAGGTAGTGCGTCAGGTCGCGGTGCAGGCGCTCCAGCGGATGCGGGCGCAGCAGGCCGCGGGCGCCCACGCTGCGCTCGGCCAGCTGCAGCACGCGCAGGCAGATGTCCTCGATGGCGGAGCGCACCATGTTGGCGTAGGCGACAATGGGTTCGGCCTGGGCTTCTTCCGCTTCGGGGGCGGGGTAGCGGGCGGCGGCGCCCGTCAGCCAGAGCTGCCCGCTTTCCACCAGCAGGGCCATTTCGCCCAGGCGCTGGCGCTGGTAAGGGTCGTCGGTGCGGCCGAGGCCCCGCAAAAAGCCGCGGGTGGCATCGAGCACGGCGGCGGCCCCGCCGAGCTGCACCGCCGCGAAACGCACCGCCCCGCCGCTAAACCAGGGCTGGCGGTAGTAGTCGCCGGGCTGGCCGATGAGGTCGGCGGGGCCGATTTCCAACCCCGTCACATCGACGCGGAAGCTGGCCGTGGCGCGCATGCCCAGAGGCTGCCAGAACGCGGGGTCGAGCCGGGGCGGCTGCGCGTCGGCGGGCAGCACCAGCAGCTGCCAGCCGCCATCGGGCCGGGCACCGGTAAGGAGCGGGCGGGTGAGCTGCCCCGCGCCCGAGCCGAAGGTTTTGCTGCCGCGCAGGCGAAAACGGCCGTCCGGCAGCGGCTCCAGGTGCACGCCGTCCTGCGCCTCGGTGTTCCACACCCCGAACAGGTGGCCGGCCTGGGCATCGGCCGCGTAGCGCCGCAGCTGCTCCCCGGTGCCAAACCGCTCGATGAGCTGCAGGGCATTCAGGTGTCCCTCGTACACGCGCCCCACGGCCAGGTTGCCGGCCCCGATGTGCCGCAGCACCCGCAGCTGCTCGGCCAGGTGGGTAGGGTGATTGAGCCCAGCACCGCCGAGCGGGGTCGGCAGCGGGGCGGTGAGCAGGCCGGCTGCACGCAGCCAGCCAAATTCCTCGTGCGGGAAGCCGCCTTCGTGGTCGGACTGCGGGGCGTGGGCAAACAGCCGGGGCGTAAGCTGGGCCGCGGCGGCTACGGCGGCAGCAGGGAGCATGGGACCGGCGGCTGCGGGCGCGGCCGGCCAGGCGAGAGGAATACTCATGGATAGCGGCAACTACGGAGCATACCTGCTCCAGCTACGCAGTACGGCGGCTCGGGCAAAAGGGCTGCGCCGAGCCAGAATCAGCGGCGGGTAAAGCGGGGCGTAACAATTCGGTAACATGGCCCGGGCCGCCGGGAGCGGCGGCAGGGGCTACCTTCGCGGCGCGTTTCACCCCCAAACCTTTCGTTTGCCATGAGTTCGTCCCCGTCGCCCGCCACCCTGGAAACGGCCACCGCCGAGCGTCTGCCCATCCGCGGCGCCCTGGTTTCCGTGTACTACAAAGACCGGCTGGAGCCGCTGGTGCGCCTGCTGCAGCAGCACGGCGTGCAGATGTTTTCCACCGGCGGCACCCTGAAATTCATCCAGGAGCTGGGCGCCGACGTGACGGCCGTAGAAACCCTGACCGGCTTTCCCGAGGTGTTCGGCGGCCGCGTGAAGACCCTGCACCCGAAGGTGTTCGGCGGCATCCTGCACCGCCGCCACGAGGCCGGCGACCGGCAGCAGGCCGAGCAGCACCAGATTCCACCCATCGACCTGGTCATCGTCGACCTCTACCCCTTCGAGGAAACCGTAGCCAGCGGCGCCGCGGAAGCCGACGTCATCGAGAAAATCGACATCGGCGGCATCAGCCTGCTGCGCGCCGCCGCCAAAAACTACCGCGACGTGCTGGTGGTGAGCAGCCGCGACCAATACGCCGCCGTGACCGAGCTGCTCGAAGCCCAGAACGGGGCCACCACGCTGGAGCAGCGCCGTCACTACGCCGCCGCCGCCTTCCAGCAGACCTCGCACTACGACACGCACATCTTCAACTACCTCGCCCAGGGCACCGAGGTGGCCGGCGCCGCGCTGAAAATCAGCGAAGGACCCGCTACGCCGCTGCGCTACGGCGAAAACCCCCACCAGCAGGGCTCGTTCTACGGCGACCTGTCGGCCCTGTTCGAGCAGCTGCACGGCAAGCAGCTCAGCTACAACAACCTGGTGGACGTGGACGCGGCCGTGCTTTTGATGCAGGAGTTCCAAGAAGGGCCGGCCGCCGTGGCCATCCTCAAGCACACCAACGCCTGCGGCGTGGCCCAGGCCGGCACCTTGCACGAGGCCTACGTCAACGCCCTGGCCTGTGACCCGATTTCGGCCTTCGGCGGCGTCATCATCGTGAACAAGGAAGTGGACCTGGCCACCGCTGAGGAGCTGAACAAGCTGTTCTTCGAGGTGCTCATCGCGCCGGGCTTCGCCGCCGATGCCCTGCCGGTGCTGCAAAGCAAGAAAAACCGCATCCTGCTGCTGCAAAAGCCGGTAGCGCTGCCGACCAAGCAGGTGAAGACTCTGCTCAACGGCTTCGTGGAGCAGGACTTCGACCGCGTGGTGGAAGGCCGCCACGAGTTCCGCACCGTGACGGAAACCGCGCCCACGGCCGAGGAAGTGGACGCGCTGGAATTCGCCCTGAAAGTGTGCAAGCACACCAAGAGCAACACCATCGTGCTGGCCAAGGCCGGGCAGCTGCTGGCCTCCGGCGTGGGCCAGACCTCGCGCGTGGATGCGCTCAAGCAGGCCATTGAAAAGGCCAAATCCTTCGGCTTCGACCTGCAGGGCGCCGTCATGGCCTCCGACGCCTTCTTCCCCTTCCCCGACTGCGTGGAAATTGCCGGCGCGGCGGGCATCCGCGCGGTGGTGCAGCCCGGCGGCTCCATCAAGGACCAGGACAGCATAGCCGCCTGCAACCGTCTGGGCATGGCCATGGTGCTGACCGGCGTGCGGCACTTTAAGCACTAATTTCTCAGGAAGTTAGCCGAATCCGGGCCCGGCCGTATACTAGCGGCCGGGCCCGGTGCGTTTAGCGCGCTTCTCTTCGCCCAGTACAAAACGAAAGGGTTGGCCTTCGAAGAAGGTTGCTTACCTTTGCGCACCTTTTTGCAACGCCAAAACCGGCGCTGAATTTTTCACTTGCCGCTACTCCATGGGGTTCTTCAATTTCACCAGCGACATTGCCATCGACTTGGGTACGGCCAATACGCTGATCATCCACAACGACAAAATCGTGGTCGATGAGCCCAGCATTATTGCCAAAGACCGTACGACCAACAAGGTCATTGCCGTGGGCCGGCAAGCGCAGCAAATGCACGAGAAGACCCACGATAACATCAAAACCATCCGCCCGCTGAAGGACGGCGTCATTGCCGACTTCCACGCCGCCGAGGAAATGCTCAAGGGCCTGATCCGGATGGTCAATACCGGTACGCGGCTGTTTCAGCCCTCGCACCGCATGGTTATCTGCATCCCGTCGGGCATTACGGAGGTGGAGAAGCGCGCCGTGCGCGACTCCGCCGAGCATTCCGGGGCCAAGGAAGTGTGGATGATTCAGGAGCCCATGGCCGCCGCCATCGGCATCGGCATCGACGTGGAGCAGCCCGTGGGCTCGATGATTATCGACATCGGCGGGGGCACCACCGAAATTGCGGTTATTGCCCTCTCGGGCATCGTCTGCGACCAGTCCATCAAGACGGCCGGGGACGTGTTCAACCAGGACATCCTCGACTACATGCGCCGGCAGCACAACCTGCTCATCGGTGAGCGGTCGGCGGAACGCATCAAAATCGAAGTGGGCGCGGCGCTGACCGAGCTGGAAAACACCCCGCCCGACTACGAAGTGCGCGGCCGCGACCTGATGACCGGCATTCCGAAGGTTATCAAGGTGACTTCGGCCGAAATTGCCATTGCGCTGGATAAGTCGGTGGCCAAAATCGAGGAAGCCGTGCTCAAGGCCCTGGAAATTGCCCCGCCGGAGCTGTCGGCCGACATCTACGACAACGGCATTCACCTGACGGGCGGCGGCGCCCTGCTGCGCGGCCTCGACCGGCGCCTGGCCGCCAAAACCAAGCTGCCCGTGCACGTGCCCGAAGACCCGCTGCGCGCCGTGGTGCGCGGCACTGGTGCCGCCATCAAGAACATCACCGGTTTCCGCAGCGTCCTGTTATCCTAAGAAGTGAGATTTTGAGACATGAGAAGTGGGATGAACGACCTCGCAACGAGGCGGCCGTCTTACTTCTCATGTCTCATTTTCTCATGTCGCTCCACCCATGCGTAATCTGCTCGACTTTCTGTACCGCTACCGGGGCGTCCTGGTATTCGTGCTGCTGGAAGTCGTGAGCATGGTGCTGTTTATCCGCAACAGCGCCTACCAGCGGGCGGCGTTCTTTAATTCCTCCAACGCCTACATCGGCCGGGTGCTGGAAGTGCGCACGCAGATTTACGACTACTTCAGCCTGGCCGACAAAAACCGGGCGCTGGCTACCGAAAACGCCCAGCTGCGCCAGCGCCTCTACCGCGCCGACCTCGCCGCCCGCATGCCCGACAGCCTCGCCGCCCCCGGCGACACCACCGGCCTGCGCCTGCGGGCCGATACGCTGCGGCTGGGCCTGCGCCCCATGCCCACGCGCCTGGTGGGCAGCCCGCTGATTCCGGCGCGCGTCATCAACCAGACCCTGCGCCGCGTGGATAACTACCTGACCCTGAACGTGGGCGCCCAGCAGGGCGTGCTGCCCGGCATGGGTGTGCTGTCGGCCGCCGGGGTGGTGGGCCGGGTGCGGCAGGTGAGCGAGCATTACGCCACTGTCACGTCGGTGCTGCACTCCAAGACCAACCTCTCGGCCAAAATCCGGCGCGACGGCACTTTCGGCACCATCAAGTGGCTGGGCGAAGACCCCACCCACGCGCTGCTCGACTACATTCCGCGCCAGAACAAGCTGGTGCCGGGCGACACCATCGTCACCTCGGGCTACAACCAGGTGTTTCCGGAGGGCGTGCTCATCGGTACGGTGGACAACTTCACCAAGGAGCCGGACAAGAACTTCTGGACGGTGCGCGTGAAGCTGGCCGCCAATTTCTCGAACCTGACCTTTGTGTACGTGGTGGGTACCCCACCCCGCGCCGCCGAGCGCGACACGCTGGAAACCCGCTCGGGGCTGCGCGCCGCCGAGCAGGAAGGAGGCCGGCCGTAATGGGAAACGCTCTGCAACTACTGCTTCAGGCCGCGCGCTTTCTGCTCTACGGCGCCGTGCACGTGCTACTCATCAGCCGTCTGCAGCTCTTCGACGTGGGCTGGTGCTTTTTCTATCTGGGCTTCCTCTTGTTTCTGCCCATTGCTACGCCCATTGTGGTGATGCTGGTGGTGAGCTTCCTGATGGGCTTCTCGATGGATTTGTTCTACGACACGGGCGGCCTGCACGCGGCAGCGGCGGTGCTGCTGGGCTACCTGCGCCCCTGGGTGCTGCGCATCCTCACCCCCCGCGACGGCTACGACGCGCAGGACGCGGTGAACATTCACCAGATGGGCTGGCAGTGGTTCGGCGTGTACCTGGGCCTGCTGGTGAGCATCCACCACTTCGTGTTTTTCTTCCTGGAGCTGGGCTCGTTCTCCGCCATCGGCCTGACCTGCCTGAAGATTCTGGCCAGCACGCTGTTTACGGGCGTGACCATGCTCATCGTGCAGCTGCTGCTGTTCCCGGCGCGGCGCCGGCGGTAGGGGAGGAGAACGACAGCATTTGAACGTCATTCCGAGCGAAGTTGAGGAATCCCGCTGGATAGTATTGTCATGCTGAGCTTGTCGAAGCATCTCTACCGCTTCGCCAGATAGCAACCTGATATCAGCACGCGAGATTCTCGACTTCGCTCGGAATGACGAACTGAGAAAGAGCCAACGAAGCGGTAGAGATGCTTCAACTGCGCTCAGCATGACGTTCTTTTTCAGTCGTTCCACGTCAGCCCGCGGGATGTCTCGGCTGCGCTCGACATAACGGGCTGGGTTCTTCGGCCAAACCTGTTTGGCCCCGGGCGGGAGCAAAACGCGTACCTGCGTTGTTACGGGGGCGACGGACGGGTGAATCGGTTGGGAACGTAGGGATAACGCCACGGTGGTGGTACCTTTGCGGGCTGATTGCACCCGGGGCAGTCAACTCACCTTCAGTTCGTAACGCGTCTTGCAGTACTTAGAAGGCCGCAAATTTGTCGTGCTGGGCATTTTCCTGGCGGTGGCGGTGGTGTTTGCGGTGCGGCTCTTCCACATTCAGGTGCTCGACGGCAGCTACAAGCTGGCCGCCGACCGGAACACGCTGCAGCGCATCGTGCAGATGCCCTACCGCGGCGTCATCTACGACCGCAACGGCAAAATCCTGGTGCAGAACACGCCGGTGTACGACCTGATGGTGGTGCCGCGCGAGGTAAAGAACCTGGATACGGCCCGCTTCTGCCAGCTGCTGCAGATGCCCGTGCAGGAGCTGCGCGACGGGCTGCGGGACGCCAAAATCTACTCCCGCGTCAAGGCTTCGCCGCTGGTGCAGAACCTGTCGACGCCCGAGCTGGCCGCCATCCAGGACAACCTGATCGACTTTCCGGGCTTCAGCGTGAAGCCGCGCATGGCCCGCTCGTACCAGACGCAGAACATGGCCCACGCCCTCGGGTACGTGGGGCCGGTGTCGCCGGTGATGCTGGCCAAGCCCAAGTACGCCAAGTACGTGCCCGGCGACTTCCTCGGCATCAGCGGCATCGAGTCGTACTACGAAAAGGAGCTGATGGGCCGGCGCGGCGTGCAGTACCGCATGGTCAACGTGCGCGGCATCGAGAAGGGCGCTTTCCGCGACGGGGAGTTTGATACGCTGTCGGTGGCCGGGCAGGATTTGCACCTGAGCATCGACCCGGAGCTGCAGAAGTACGGCGAGTACCTGATGCAGGGCAAGAAGGGCTCGGTGGTGGCCATCGACCCGAAAACCGGCGAAATCCTGGCCTTCGTGTCGGCCCCGTCGTTTGATCCGGCCATGCTCACGGGCAAGGGCTCGGGCAACCGCTACATGGAGCTGCTGCGCGATACGGCCCGCCCCCTGTTCGACCGCCCGCTGGCGGCGGCCTACTCGCCGGGCTCGGTGTTTAAGCTGGTGAACGAGGCCATTGCCCTGCAGGAAGGCGTGGTGACGCCCTACACCGGCTTTCCGTGCAACTGGAAGCTGGTGCGCTGCACCCACCGCCACGAGTACCCGGCCAACCTCACCATTGCCACCAAGAACAGCTGCAACCCCTACTTCTACCAGGTGATGTTTGCCACCGTGCGCCAGGGCCGCTCGCCCAGCAAGTTTGAGGACGTGGCCCTGGGCCTGGCCGACTGGCGCAAGCACGTCACTTCCTTCGGGCTGGCCCAGCACCTGCAGGTGGATTTGCCCGGCGAAAGGATGGGGCTGATTCCCTCGCCCGCCTTTTACGACAAGCGCTACGGCCACCACCGCTGGACCTACAAGACCATCTACTCGCTCAGCATCGGGCAGGGCGAAATCCAGGTGACGCCGCTGCAGATGGCCAACCTGATGTGCATCTTCGCCAACCGCGGCTACTACTACGCCCCCCACTTCGTGCGCAGCGTGGGCAACCGCGGCCCCCTCTCGCGCTACCGGCAGCGGCACTACACCTCGGTCGACAGCAGCCACTTCAACGCCATCGTGCCGGGCATGGTGGCGGTGGTGGACGGCCGCGGCGGCACCGGCGAAAACGCCTCGCTGCTCGACGTGGGCATTTCGGTGGCCGGCAAGACGGGCACCGTGCAGAACTACCACGGCATCGACCACGCCACCTTCGGCGGCTTTGCCCCGGCCAACGACCCGAAAATTGCCATTTCCGTGTTCATCGAAAACGCCGGCTTCGGGGGCTCCTCGGCCGCCCCGCTGGCGGGCCTGATGATGGAAAAGTACCTGCGCGGCAAAGTAGCGCCCTGGCGCCACCGCTGGGAAGAGTGGCTGCCCGGCTCCGCCGACCGGTTTGTGAGCAAGCGCAACAGACGATGATAACAATACCAGCACGTCATGCTGAGCCTGTCGAAGCATCTCTACCGCTTCGTCAGATAGTAAAATAGCTCAGCACGACAACCTGAATCGGGCCCAACGAAGCGGTAGAGATGCTTCGACAGGCTCAGCATGACGTTCTTCTTGACCGCAAAGCCACACCTCCTCCCTTGAATCAGGTTCGTTACAGCCGCAGCATCGACTGGGTCACCCTGCTCATTTACCTCGTGATGGTGGGCGTGGGGCTGCTCAACGTGTACGCCGCCTCGTACTCCGCCGACGTGCCGTTTGAGCGCGTGTTTTCGGCCGACTGGAGCGGGTTGATGGCCTTCAACTGGTTTAAGCAGCTGGTCTGGATCGGGGTGAGCGTGCTGCTCATCATGGTGCTGCTGGTCATCGACTACAAGGCCTACGACACCTTCGCCTACGTGCTCTACGGGGGCATGATTGTGCTGCTGCTGGTCACGCTGGTCATTGCCCGGCCCATTGCCGGCTCCCGCTCCTGGCTGGAGCTGGGGCCGATGCGCCTGCAGCCGGCCGAGTTTGCCAAGTTTACCACCGCCCTGGCGGCTTCGCGCTTTATGGCGGGCATCAACCTGCGCCAGCAGGCCTTCAAGCAGCAGCTGGTGCTGGCGGGCCTCACGCTCTTGCCGCCGCTGCTCATCATTGCCTCCAACGAAACGGGGCAGGCGCTGGTGTTCGGGGCCTTTCTGCTGGCCTACTTCCGTGAGGGCATGTCGCCGCTGATTCTGCTGGTGCTGGCCGCGGCGGGGCTGGTGCTCATTCTCTCGCTGCTGGTGCCCAAGCTCTGGCTGGTGGGCGCCTTCACGGTGATTCTGGCCGCCGTGCTGGCCCTGAACCCGCGGGTGCTGCGCCACCATTTGCCGGTGGCGGCGGGCGTCTACGCCGTGGTGCTGGGCATGGTGTTCGGGGTCGACTTCTTCTACAACAACGTGCTGCAGCCCCACCAGCAGAAGCGCATCGAGGTGCTGCTGAACCCCTCGGCCGACCCGCTGGGCGTGGGCTGGAACGTGACGCAGTCCAAAATTGCCATCGGCTCGGGCGGACTGGCCGGCAAGGGCTTCCTCGAAGGCACCCAGACGCGCTTCGACTTCGTGCCCGAGCAGAGCACCGACTTTATCTTCTGCACGGTGGGGGAGGAGTGGGGCTGGCTGGGCACCATGACGGTCATTGTGCTCTTTATGACCTTGCTGGCGCGGGTAATCTTCGTGGCCGAGCGGCAGAAATCGGTGTTTGGGCGCACCTACGGCTACTGCGTGGCCAGCATCATCTTCTTCCACTTTTGCGTCAACATCGGCATGACCATCGGGCTGGCGCCGGTGGTGGGCATTCCGCTGCCCTTCTTCTCCTACGGCGGCTCCTCGCTCTGGTCGTTCACCATCCTGCTCTTCATCCTGCTGGCCATCGACGCCTACCGCAAGCAGGACCTGGTGCGGTAAGCACGGGGCAACTGCACTGCGGCCACGAATGATTGTCCGCGGCCCGTCGGAGGTCCAAGGTGGCTGCGGAGGACCTCCCGGGATGTCCGGGGAAGGCGCGGATGATGCTACAGGGCCTCCCTGAAAGTCCGACGGGCCGCGGACGATTGTCCGCGCCTTCCCGGGATGTCCGGGAAGCTCGTGGATGATTGTCCGCGCCTTCCCCGGAAGTCCGACGGGCCGCGGATGATGCTACGGGGCTTCTCAGGGTGGCCGGTTGTTCGCGTATGATGGCCCGCGCCCGCGCCAACGGTTTGGCCGGGTAGTGGCGCAGTAGTCGGCAGCCGCTAACTTGGACCGATGTTTTCCGCCGCGCGCCGCGAATGGGCGCTGATATTGGTCCTGACCTTGCTCTGCCTGCTGCTGCCCACCCGCAACAGCACCGCCGACGCCTGGTACTACGCCGCCTGCGTGCGCTACGGCCACGATTTGCTGCTGCCCCACCACCTGCTCCACAACGCCGCGGGCTGGCTGTGGCTGCAGCTGCTGCGGCCCCTGCACCCGGAGGTTATCAGCGCCCTGCTCGCCCTCAACGCCCTGGCCTACGGCGGCACGCTGCTGGGCTTGCGCCAGCTGCTGCGGCGGCTCACCGGCTCCGATGCCCTGCGCCTGGCCCTGCTGGCCGCCGCGGGCAGCAGCTTCGGGCTGCTGCGCTTCGCCACCGAAAACGAAACCTACGTCCTGCCCCTGCTGCTCTCGGTGGGGGGCAGTGTGGCCTGGCTGCGCCACCTGCGCACCGGCGCGCTGCCGGCACTGCTGACGGCCGGGCTGCTGGCGGCCGGGGCCTGTTTGCTGCACCAGCTGCAGGCCTGGTGGTGGCTGGGCCTGCTGATCGGGACGGCCTTGTTCAGCCCCCGGCGCGGGGCGCTGCTATGGTTTGCTGCGCCGGCCTTGCTGGTGCCGCTGACCTACGCGCTGGCGCTGGACTACTGGCACCTGCCCCGCACCGCCGAGTCCTTGGTGCGCTTCGCCCTGCACGATTTTCTGAGCGGCTCGGCCGGGGCGCCCGCCTCGCTGCCGCAGGCCGCGCTGCTGACGGGGGCCAACGTGGTGCGCACCTTCGCGCAGATCCACGGCTCCACGCTGGCGCTGCTGCGCCAGCTGCCCGGGCTGGCCGTGGTGCCGGTGCTCGGCCTGGCGGGCGTGGCATGGGCCTGGCTGCGCCGTGCGCGCCACCCCGAAGCCCCGCGCGGTACCGGTCTGCCGCCGGTGCTCGGGCAGGCCGTGCGGCGCACCCACGGCCTGATTCTGCTGCTGCACCTGGGGTTTGCGGCCTGGGCCTCGGGCAATGCCGAGTTTATGGTGATGCTGCCGGTGCTGCTGGCCCTGCTGCTCACGGCCGCGCCGCCCACGCTGGCCCGGCCGCTGACGGCTGCCGCCGCCGCCCTGCTGGCCTGGAACCTGGCCTTCGGTCTCGTGCCCAGTCACCGGCTCGACTTCACCAACCTGCCCCCGCTGCTGCGGCGCGTGCGGCAGGAGCCGAACACCTGGTTTTTGCTCGACAACCACAACCTGGCCCTGAACCAGCTGCACTACCTCACCGGCCGCGACGGGGCCCCCAACGTACTGCCCGCCCCCGACCTGCTGCGCCAAAAGCGCCACTGGACGCCCGCGCAGCTGCAGCAGTGGCTGCGCAGCCAGCAGCAGGCCGGCCGCCGCCTCAGCACCGATGCCCTCGGCGGCCCCCGGCTGCTCGACCGCGCCAGCCTGCTGCGCGGAGCCGAGGCCGCCGAGCTGCTGCGCGGCTTCCGCCCCGTGGTGCGCGACACGTTTCCCACTTTCTTCGGCCCCCGCTACCTCACCGACCTGCGCTGATGCCCGCTTCTCACCGCCTGCTGTTGCTGCTGCTGGCCCTGGGCAGCGTGCTGCTCACCGCCCTAGCCGCCCACCACGGCTTTTTCTGGGACGCCGTGCTGCAGGCCTCGCGCCACGCGCAGTGGTACTACGACACGCGCTTCACCCACCTGCTGGTGCCCGAGGCCCTCGATGCGGGCCACCCGGCCCTGTTTGCGGCGGCGCTGGCCGGGGTCTGGCGGCTGTTCGGCCAAACCCTGCCCGCCGGGCATTGGGCCATGCTGCCGCTGGTGCTCGGCACGCTCTGGCAGGTTTACTGCCTGGTGCGGCGCTTCGTGCCCCGCGCCTGGGTGGGGCCCGCCGTGCTGCTGCTCTGGCTCGACGCGACCTGGCTCACCCAGAGTACCCTGGTGTCGTCCGACGTGGCGCTGCTGTTCTGCTACCTGCTGGTCCTGAACGGCCTCACCGCCCGCCGCCCCGCCCTCACCCTGGCCGGTTCGCTGCCGCTGGTGCTCCTGAGCACCCGCGGCATGATCCTGTGGGCCGCCCTGGCCCTGACGGCCGCCCTGCTCGGCTGGCTCGACGAAAACCCGTTGCGCGCCGCGCGCCGCCGGGCAGTGGCCACCGCCCGGCTACTGGGCCGTCGCCTCTGGCCGCTGCTGCCGGCCCTGCTGCTGGCCGGGCTCTGGCTGGCGCTGCACTACCGGCTGCGGGGCTGGGTGGGCTACAATGCCCGCTCGCAGTGGTCGGGCAATTACGAGCTGCTCGGGCCGCTGGGCATAGGGCGCAACGTGGCCCTCATCGGCTGGCGCCTGCTCGACCAGGGCCGGCTGGTGCTGTGGCTGAGCGGGGCCGCGGCGCTGCTGGCGCTGTGGCGCGGCGGCTGGCGCCCCGGCCCGACCACCTGGCGGCTGCTGGTGCTGTGGCTGGCGCCCGCATTGGCGCTGTCGGGCGCGATGGTGTGGTACGCCAACCCCATCGGCCACCGCTACTACCTGCCGGTGCTGCTGCTCTTCGCCCTGTTGGTGGCCCACCTGCTGAGCGAGCTGCCCGCCCGGCGCCTGGCCCGCCCGCTCACCGGCGTGGCGCTGCTGGGTTTGCTTAGCGGCCACTTCTGGGTGTATCCCGACCACCTGGCCAACGGCTGGGACGCCACCCTGGCCCACTGGCCCTACTACCGCCTGCGCCACCGCTTCATCGGCTGGCTCGACACCCGCCGCATTCCGCTGGCCGACGTCGGCAGCAACTTTCCCAACCTCTATCCTTTGCAGCAGGTCGACCTCAACGGTGACCCGCGCCGCTTCGCCCCGGTGGATTTGCGCCGCAACCGCTACGTGCTGCAGTCCAACACCATGAACTTCGGCGACGCCGTGCTCGATTCGCTGCAGCAGCAGTGGCCGCTGCTGCACGAGGAGCGGGTCGGGCAGGTGTACTTCCGCCTCTACCAGCGCCCGGCAGCTGCCAGATAGAGCAGGATGGACTTTGGAGACAGTAGCCATTCTTTGGTTAAGCTACGAGCGGTTGATTGAGCGGTGGTGCACGGATGAGGCCGGCACTGCAAACGCCAACGGCCCGGTTTAGCTAAACCGGGCCGTTGGCGTTTGCAGTAAGCAGCATTGCTCAGGCGAATTTCCGTTCTACCAGGCGTAGCAGCTTGTTTACGTG
Source organism: Hymenobacter edaphi (assembly GCF_003258365.1). Taxonomy (GTDB): domain Bacteria; phylum Bacteroidota; class Bacteroidia; order Cytophagales; family Hymenobacteraceae; genus Solirubrum; species Solirubrum edaphi. The sequence goes on from NZ_QHKM01000015.1 coordinate 47,327, forward strand.
CTCGTCCTTGCGCACCCACTGGTAGCGCTGGGTCAGCTCCTCGCTGATGTAGCGCCGGGCCGCCTCGGCGGTGGGCAGCGCGTCGAGGTGCTCGATGGCGGCGTGGTACTCCATGTTCTCGCCGTTGAACAGCTCATTGATAAAGCTGAAGCGCTGGTTGATGGAAATGGCGCTGCGCAACGATTCCACTTTGGGCTGGGCCTCGGCCAGCGTGGGCGCCGCCCCGGCGCTGCTCGAGGCCAGCTTATCGGCCAGGGTGCTGGTGCGCACGTTGGCCGCCAGCTTATCGGCCAGGGTATTGGCGGGCGCCACGGTTTCAGCCAGCGGCTTGGCGCGTTCGGTCACCACCGACGGAGAGGCAACGGGCTCCGCCGGCGGGGCGGGCTGGGGCGCTGGCGCGCTGGCGGCCGGTGCAGTGGCCGCTTCGATGGCCGGGGCGGCGGGCACTTCGGCTGCGACGGGTGCGGGCTGCGCCACGGCGGGGGCCGGAGTTTCGGCCGCTGGCGCCGGGCTGGGAGCCGGGGCAACAGGGCTGTCGGCCGCGGCCGGCGCCAGTGCTGCGGCCGGCGCCTGGGCCACGACTGGCGCTTCGGCTGATTCTGCTGGCATTGCAGGCGTAGAAGCTGCCGGCTCGGCGGGCGACTCTGTTGCCGGGGCTACCGGCGGGGCGGGAGGAACGGCCGGGGCTGCCGAAGCCGTCTTAGTACGCAGCTCGTCTTCCGTCACCGGCACCACGGCGCTCAGCTCCCCGAGCAGGGCGCCCAGCGGCTGCTGCTCTTTGTAGTGGGCGTCGCGGTAGAGGCGGAAGCGGCTCAGCAGAAACTCCCGGTCCTGGGGCAGGTCGGCCGGCAGGCTGTCGATGAAGTCCTGAAACAGCGGCTTGTTCACCTCCACGTAGCGCAGCGCGTCGCGCAGCTGGGCGGGCGTGGCCGAGGGCTGGCCCGCCGGCAGCAGCTTGGCCTCAAAGGCCGCCAGCGGGTCCAGCGCCGTCAGCAAGGTGTCGGCGGCGGCCTGGGCCAGCAGGGGCTCGTAGCTGGCGCGCGTCAGCCGGATGCGGCGCGACAACAGATTCATGAGTTGCGTCAGGGCCTGGCGCACGGCCGGGTCCTCGTAGTCGAAATAGGGGCTGCGCAGCCGGGCCATTTCCCCGGTCCACTGCGTGAGCAGCTGCTGCACCACGTAGAGGTTGAGTTGGCGCACCGGCGCGAGCCGCAGCACGGCGGGCCCGTCCAGGCTGCTGCCCACGGGTTGGGTGGCGAAGTATTGGTCGCAAAGGCGAGCGGCAAGCCGCTTGCCGTAAGCCTGCAGCTGGTCGTTGCTATACGTATCTTGCATCCTCAGAAAAAGCCTGCTTCAAGTGGGCAAGTTAGCCAAAATGCCTACACTAACCGTGCAAAACCTGCCCGGCGGCCCTATCAACGTACAACCCGGCCAGACGTTGCTTCGGGCCCTGCACGAAGCCGGCCACGACTGGATGCACGCCTGCGGGGGCCGCGGCCGCTGCACCACCTGCCGCATCGAGCTGCTCAGCGGCGCCGACTGCCTGGCCCCGCCCACCGCCCACGAGCTGCGCTACCTCACCACCGGCCGCCTCGCCGCCACCGCCCGCCTCACCTGCCAGGCCCAACTGCCTGAGGGCGAAGTCGTCGGGCGGGTGCCCGAGGCCACCAAGCTGCCGCACGTGCAGTACGCGGAGTGAAGCGGCAACACCGGCCGTCATGGCGCGCGGAACGAAGCACCCGCCGGAAGACGTAGCCAATTCTGCCTGCGGGAGCACCGCCGACGCAATATCCACAGCCCAACATCGCGCAGCCGAAAAACAGCGCTGCCCGAAACGGCAGTTACCAGTTTCGGGCAGTGGTTGTTGGCCCGTTGGCCAGGACCGGTTGCTTCGGCTGCGTCTCCCAGTGACGGCCGGGGTGGGCCGCCTTGGCGGGCTACAGCTCCGCCAGCACGTCCGACAGCACGTCCAGGGAGCGGACGTCGCCCATGTTTTCGACGTGCAGCTGGTAGTAGCGCAGCAGAATGGTGAGCAGCTCGCGGCGCACGCGGCCGTTGGGCACGGTGGCCGGGGCTTCGTCGCGCAGCAGCTCGTCGAAGAAGTGCTCGAACTCCTGGAAGCGCAGCACCGTGGGGCGCGAGGTGGCCGGCAGGTTGGCATCGGTGGCGAAGGCCACCTGCTCGGTTATCTGCCGGCCCGAATCCGGCCCGAAGCCCAGGTAATGGCTCAGGTGCAGCAAAAACGCCAGCGCGAAGTTCTCGAAGCCCTCTTCCTGCTCGTCGAAGGCCACAATGGACTGGTAGAGGTACGCAAACAGGGCCGCGTTTTCCTCTTCCTCGCGCAGCACCCGGCTCACCACTTCCGAAAGAAACAGCACCACGCTGCTCTTGCGCACGTCGTAGGGCAGGCTGCGGAAGGGGCGCAGGCAGCGAAACTCCGAGAGGCGCGTCAGGCCCCCGCGCGGCGACACGTAGGCCACCAGATCGAGCAGGGTGAAGGGCTGAAACAGCGCGATGCGCCCCGGCGGCTTGGCCTTGCGCACCCCGTTGACGATGTAGGACTGCACCCCGCGCTGCTCGGTGTATACGCGCGCAATGATGCTGGTTTCGCGGTATTTGAGGTAGTTCAGGACGATGCCCCGGGTCTTGATCAGCATATGGCGAGATGGTGAGGTGGTAAAATGGCGAGTTGTCGTTTGGAAGGCCGGCCCTGCACAAGCAGCACGGCACTCGCCATTTCACCACCTCACCAGTTCACTATTTCGTCAATACGGCCACTTTCGAGATGCAGCCGTTCTTGCCGTCCGAATCGGCCGTCAGCACCAGGTACACGCCCGACTGCACGCGGCGGCCGTTGTAGTCGGCCAGGTTCCAGACCACGGTGCCGCCGGTGGCGCGCGTCTGGTACACCAGCGTGCCGGTGATGTCGGTGATTTTAACCTCGGCGTTGTTGGCCAGGCCCGAAATGCCCACCTGCCCGCTGAAGTCCTGGCGCACCGGGTTCGGGAAGACCTTGGCGCAGCTCGGGGCGCCCTCGGTTACCGTGGCCGAGCCGCGGTACGAGACCAGGCCCGCTTCGGTGGCCACCCACACCTCGCCGGTGCGGTCGTCCACGGCCACGTCGAAGATGCGGTTGGACGGCAGCGGACTGTTCTCCACCGTGAAGTGCTGCAGGGCCTCGTCGCCGTCTTCGTTGAACAGCCACAGTCCTTTTTCGGTGCCGAACCATTTGCGGTTGGCCCCGTCCACGGCCACGCACTTGACCACCTCCGTCCAGAGCGTGCGGAAGCCCGTGCCCGCCCCGCGCCGCACAACGGGCGTGCGGAAGCCCGCGGCGCCGGGCTCAAACGCCAGGCTGGGGTCGTCGTACACGGCCGCGCCCTCGCTGGTGGCCACCCAAATGGCGCCGCGCCGGTCTTTAACCATGTCCCACACGGTGCCGTCGGGCAGCCCGTCGCCTTCCGTGAAGGTGCGCAGCGCGTTGGTTTCCGGGTTGTACGCCACCAGGCCCGTCAGCCCCCGCCGGGCCCGGCCCAGCCAGAGGTGGCCCAGGTCGTCGATGGTGAGGCGCTCCAGGTTTTCGGAGCCGGCGAAGGGCGCAACGCTCTGCCAGGTGCCCGTGGTGGGCGTGAAACGGAACACGCCCGACTGCTGGGGGAGCTGATGACGGTTGACCACCCACACGTCGCCGTTGGGCGCCGCGGCCACATCGGTCAGGCGGGTGTACAAGGGGTCAGCTGGAATGGCGCTGAGCAGCGGCGAGCCGGCCGTACCCTGGGTGAACTGGCGCCACTGACCGGGTCCCTTCCATTCCAACAGGCCCTGGCCATAGCTGGCCACGTACAGCGTGCCGTCGGACGTGCGCACCCCCCGGCTCAGATCCTTCAGGTTCGGAAAATCCGTCGCGCTGTAGCTCTGCGCGTTGACGTTGGTCCAGCGCCCATCGGCATCATACACGTAAAACCCCAGGTAATTGTCGCTCTGCACGTAGCCCTCGTTGTAGCCGCCCGGCAGCACCGTCACCGTTTTGCTGACGGGGTCGGGCACGATGTTGAAGGCATTAGTGGCGGCCGGCCCGTTGGCCACGAAGGTGGTAGCGTTCTGCCCGTTGGCCTCCACCCGGATCAGGCCGCTGCGGAAGTCGGCAATGTAGAGCGGGCCGCTGCTGGGCCGGATGGCGTCGCGCGCGGCCGTCATGTAAGGCAGCTGCACACGGCTGCGCACCTGGTTGGTGCGCGTGTCGAGCAGCGTGACGCGGTCGAACTCGGTCACCAGCAGCCCGGCCGCCGAGGAGCGCAGGGCATAGCTGGTCGGAATGGTTCCCCAGCCAAAGCCCAGGCTAACCCAGCCCGCGCCCACGGCCCGGTACAGGTTGTCGCCGTTGACGCCCGCGTACACCTTGCCCCGGTGCGTGACCAGCGTGCGGTACGGGTCGCCGGTGCGGGTGCCGAAGCCGGCGGTGCTGCGCCAGTTGCTGAAGTTCAGCAGGTTGGTGTTCAGGTTGCCGCGCAGCAGCCCCGCGCTGGTGGCCGCGTAGAGCGTGTCGCCCTGCACGGCCGTGGCGTACACCTGCGGCACCGTGCCGCCCGGCCCGAAGTTGGTGTACGTGTCCTTGACCTCGAAGCGCTGCAGGTCCAGCACCACGATGCCGAAATTGGTGCTGACGAAGGCCAGGCGCCGGGCCACGTCCACGCGGTTGATGATTTTGCCGCCGGCCAGGGTTTTGCGCTTGATATCGGAGAGCGAGGCCGCCACCCGTCCCTTGCTGTTGAGGATATCGACCTGCCCGCTGCGGTACACCACCACCACCTGCCGGGTAAGCGAGTCGTAGGCCAGCTCGCGCACGTCCACGTCGCTCAGCCCGTCGCGGCGCGAAAGGCGCTGCACGCTGCTGGTTTCCTTGTCGAACATGAAGAAGGCGTCCTCGGCGGCGGCGTACACGCGCGTGCCGGCGTCGGCCAGCACGCGGGCGCGGTTGGTGGGCAGGTGCAGCTGCCAGTCGCCGTAGCCGGCGGTGCGTTGGGCCAGGGCCGAAGAAGCCGCCGCCACGAGGCCGAAGCCGGCCAGCAGCGCGGTGCGTAGCGCTTTAGTCATACGAAGGGGTAATCACAAATCAGACGTGCGCCAATAACGCCCCGCCCGGCCAATTAGTGCTTTGCCGCTTCGGCTACCGCGGTGCCGAGGGCCGTTCGTTCCTGCTGGCCTTCCAGAAAGCAGTGGCGGCAGCGGGCTTCGTAGGAATCGGTTTCGCCCAGCAGCACCTGCTCGGCCGAGGGGGTTTTGCGGAAGGAGTAGGTGGCAATGTCGCCGCAGCGCACGCACACGGCGTGCACCTTGGTCACGTATTCGGCCACGGCCAGCAGCGCCGGCATGGGGCCGAAGGGCTTGCCCTGGTAGTCCATGTCCAGCCCGGCCACGATGACGCGCACGCCGTGGTCGGCCAGCTGGTTGCACACTTCCACCAGGGACTGGTCGAAGAACTGCGCCTCGTCGATGCCCACCACGTCGCAGCTGCTGGCGGGCAGCAGCATTTCATGCGGAAAGGCAATGGGCGTGGAGCGGATGCTGGTGGCGTTGTGCGACACCACGTCCTCGGCGTGGTAGCGGGTATCGAGGGCGGGCTTGAAGATTTCCACGCGCTGGCGGGCAATCTTGGCCCGGTTCAGGCGCCGGATCAGCTCCTCGGTTTTGCCCGAAAACATCGAGCCGACCACCACCTCAATCCAGCCCCGGCGGGGCAACTCGCGGCCATTGCCGACTCGGGGTTCAATAAACATGCGTGGGGTGAAAAGCGGGCAGATTGGAAATCCGAAGTTACGCCGGTGCGGGCGGCTTTTTCAAGCGGCCAGCCGGGCGGGCCGCAAAAGCCGGGCAAACCCGCTGACTATTAACCCCTCGGACGCCCAATCAATTCACCCGCACGATTTCCAGCTCAAACACCAGGTCGGTGTCGGGCGGGATGCGGTACTGGCTCGCGTCGTCGGGGTCGCGCTGGCCCTCGGCGCCGTAGGCCAGCCGCGCCGGAATGCGCGTCCAGACGCGGGCGCCCTGCGGCAGCAGGGGCAGCAGCTCGTCCCAGCCCGGAATGACCTCGCCGCGCCCCAGGCGCACGCGCAGCGGCCGCCGGTCGGTGGCCGACGTCTCGAAAAACTTGCCGCTGGGCAGAAAGCCGGTGTAGTGCACGCGCACCGTGGCCCGGGGGCCGGCCGGCGCGCCCTGCCCGGGGGCGCGCAGCACGTACTGCACGCCCCCGGGCGTGCGCAGGGTGTCGGGCGCGGCGGCGGGTGCGGCCGTCAGGGCCAGCAGAAGAACCGTTGATACCATCGGGGCTAAGATAAGCGGCCGGAGCAGGCAGCCGGCAAAAAAAAACGCAGGCCCGGGGCGGGGCCTGCGTTTCTTCGGAATCACGCGGGCGGGCCGGGCCGCCCCGCAGTGGGCTTGACGAAAGACCTACTGGAAATCGATCAGCTCCATTTCAAATTTCAGCGGCGTGAAGGGGGGAATAAACGACCCGTTGCCGCTCGGGCCGTAGGCCAGGTGCGAGGGCACCAGGATGATGACCTTGTCGCCCTTGCGCATGAGCTGCAGCATCTCGTTCCAGCCTTCGATAACGCTGCCCACGGTGAAGGAGGTGCAGCCGCAGGGCGTGCCGTTGTCAATCGACGCGTCGAAGCGGATGTCGTCGCTGAGACGACGGCCGATGTAGCGCACCTTCACCTGGCTGCCCGCTACCGGCAGGGTGGTGCCGGTGGTGCTGCGGTTTTGCCAGATGATGTAGAGGCCGGAGTCGCGCCGCTCGTAAGTGGTGATGTTGTTGGCGGTCAGGTAGGCCTGAATGGTGGCGTCGTCCTCGGCTTTGTGCTGTTCCACGAGCTTGGCCAGCTCCTTGGCGGCGTCATCGGAGTCGTTTTTGCAGCCCGCCAGCAACAGCATCAGCGGCAGCAGGGCCCACAGCAGGGCGCGGACCGGGGCAGGGAAAGAAAGTGTACGCATGGCAATGAGCTTAAAAAAAACGGCGGGCGGCCGGCTACCTGAAGAGTCGGCCGCCCGTCGGCGGGTTGCATCAGCTTCGCAACACCAAAGATAATACCTTATCGGCCCTGGGGGGCACCCTGCGGCGCACCGCCGGGCATCATGCCCATGGGCGGCTGGGGCGGGGCGGCTTTCACGTCCACCAGCTCCACGTCGAAGCGCAGCACGGCATCGGCCGGAATGTCGGCGCCGGCGCCGCGCTGGCCGTAGGCCAGGCTCGACGGAATCAGCAGGATGGCCTTGCTGCCCTTGTTGAGCAGCGGAATGCCCTCGTCCCAGCCCGGAATCACCTGGCCCACGCCGATGGGGAATTCAATCGGGCGGCCCTGCTTGGCCGAGGAGTCAAACTCCTTGCCGCTAAGCAGCTTGCCGCTGTAGTTCACCGACACGATCTGGCCCGGGGTGGGCTTGGGGCCCGTGCCCGGCTGGGTGATGACGTAGGAGATGCCCGAAGCCGTTTTCTGCACCTGCAGGTTGTTTTTCTGGGCGTACTCCTGGATGGTCTTCTCGTCGAGGGGCTTCTGCTTTTCCTCGTGCGCCTTCACCTTGGCCTGCATGTCCTGCATGGCCTTCTGCTGGGCGGCCATGGCGTCGGCCTGGTTCTGGATGGCATCGACCTTCACGAAGAGGGTCATCGTGTTGCCGTGCTTCTTGATCTGGGGGGGCGCCGGCTGGCCGGTGGTCTTCACGGAGAGCGAGTCGGCGTTGAAGCGGAACACGCCCGAGTCGCCGGGCTGCAGCAGCGAAATGGCTTCTTCCAGGCCGCCCTTGCGGGTCACGTCCTGCAGCGGCACGCGCACCGGGAAGCCCATCTGCTGCTTGCGCGACTGGAACAGCACCGAGTCCTTGGCCGTGCGGTACTCCACGTGCAGGGCAATGATCTGGCCGACGTTCTTCTTATAGGCCGCCTCCGCCGTTTCGGGCTTGATTTCCTTGGCCTTGCCGTCCTTGGTGAATACTTTGTATTCGATGCCAGACTTGGTCTTGGCAAATTTGGCGTCAGCCGGGTTACAGGCATTCAGCGCAATGGCGCCAGCTACCAGCGCGGCCGGCCACAGAAGAAGAGAGTTGCGGAGCATGAAAGAAGAAAAGAGAGAAAATGCGGGGCGAAGGTATTAGGAATTAGACGTAGACGCGCGGAGCTACACCGCCCAACGGCCAAGCCGCCCCGGGTAGTTCCGGCGCAGGTGCCGGGGAGCAGGCCGGCCCGGCCTGCTACACCGTGAGCGGGGCCGTCACCAGCTGCGGCTGGTACTCGGGCAGCAGGCGCAGGAAGCGCTGCACGGTGGGCTCCAGCGGCTCGAAGCTGATGCCGCCGGCCGCGTTGTGGTGGCCGCCGCCGTTGAAGTGCCGGCGCGAAAACTCGCTGACCGAAAACTCGCCCACCGAGCGGAAGGAAATCTTCACGGCGTTGACGCGGTCGATGAGGATGGCGGCAAACACGATGCCCTCGATGCTCAGGGCAAAGTTCACCAGGCCCTCGGTGTCGCCGGTCTTGGAGTGGTACTGCTTCAGCTCGTCGGCCGTAATGGCGATGTAGGCCGTGTTGTACTCGCGCAGCACCGTGAGCTTGTCCTTGAGCACGAAGCCCAGGAAGCGCAGGCGCTCCTCCGAGTGCGAGTCGTAGATGCGCCGGTGCACGGCCGAGAGGTTGATGCCCGCGTCGAGCAGCTCGGCAATGATCATGTGCACGTTGCGCGAGGTGCTCGGGTGGCGGAACGAGCCCGTGTCCGTCATGATGCCCGCGTAGAGGCACTCGCCGATGGCGGGCGTAATCAGCGCCTGGTCGCCCAGGTCGCGGATAATTTCGAACACCAGCTCGGCCGTGGCGGCCGCGGAGGGGAAGGAAAACGCAATGTCGGCGAAGGGCTCGGGCTGCTCGTGGTGGTCGATGAGCACCTTGGTGGCGTGGGAGGCGCGCACGTACTCGCCCAGCTCGTGGATGCGGCTCAGGGCCGAGAAATCCAGGCAGAACAGCACGTCCGACTCCCGCAGGATGTCCTGAATGCGCCGGTCGTTGCGGCCGGGCTCGTGCACCACCACGTCCTCGTTGCCGGGCATCCAGCTCAGGAAGTCGGGGTAGTCCGATGGGGTAACCACCGTCACGTGGTGGCCCTTTTTGCGCAGGTAGCCCGCCAGGCCCAGCGACGAGCCCAGGGCGTCGGCGTCGGGTTTGTGGTGGGTGGTGATGAAAATGCGCCGAGGCTCCCGTAGAAGCTCTTTCAGCGCCGTGACGTCGTGCATTGTCGGCTGATAGGTGACTGACTTTGCGGCCCTTACCGGGATGCAAGGGGGCAAATTTCGCGAACAATTCCCAAACTTGTTCCCGAGCCCAACATCGGCGCGCGGCTTTTCGGTTCGGCGGCCCGCAGAATACTGACCAGCGGGCTGATTTGGCCGCCCCGCGCCGCCGGGGCTACACATAACTTGCTTAATTACTTAGGCCCGCGGCGTGCCGCTTCCGGGACAATCCCCTAGTTTTGCGGCCGCAAATTCAATTCTCCCGCAGCCGACCGCGGCCCTTGGCGCCGGGCGGCTCTCACCCCTATCATTTCCCAGACCGACATGGCAACGAACCGCACGTTCACGATGATCAAGCCCGACGCGACCCAGGAAAACCACATCGGTGGCATCCTGAGCATGATCGAGGCCGGTGGCTTCCGCATCGTAGCGCTGAAGAAAACCCTGCTGACGGCCGAGCGCGCCGGCGAATTCTACGCCGTGCACAAGGAGCGCCCCTTCTACGGCGACCTGGTGAAGTACATGTCGTCGGGCCCCATCGTGGCCGCCATCCTGGAGAAGGACAACGCCGTGGCTGACTTCCGCACCCTGATCGGCGCTACCAACCCGGCTCAGGCCGAGGAAGGCACCATCCGCAAAAAGTACGCGAAGAGCATCGAAGCCAACGCCGTGCACGGCTCCGACTCCGACGAAAATGCCCAGATCGAAGGCAACTTCTTCTTCGGCGCGAACGAGCAGTTCTAGTTTTGAGGAGCTAGATCATCAAGCGCTGGAATTTCTGGCGCTGATTTCCTAGATTCGACAAAAAAGCCGCTCTGCCTGGTGCAGAGTGGCTTTTTTATTGTGCTGGTTTTATACTGAAAATATACCAGGTTTATACTGCCAGGTTTAGCCTTTGGCGCCAAAACCGATACGTTTGGGTGCCTTGCCTACCTCAAATTCCTGCTCTTCGCGGTTGTAGATGTCGGCCAGGGCGGTGGGCTCGTCCAGCGGGTTGGTGTGGCCGAGGCTGGTGGCCAGGGCCTGGGCCTTGGGCTGGGTGAGCGGCTGGAAGTGGTAGGCCGCAATCAGCCGGCCCTTGCGCAGCAGCGCGCTGTCGATGCGCGAGAGGTCGGTGTTGAAGGTACACACGATCTGGATGTGGAAACAGTCGGCCAGCAGCCCGTCGGAGAGGTTCAGCAGGTTGCTGACGGCGCTGGGGCCGCCGCCCGCCGCGTCGCGCTTGGTCAGCAGGGCCTCGGCGTCCTCGATGATGAGGATGGAGTTGGTGTTGTCGTGGAGCAGGTTGATAAACTCCGGGTCGGCAATGCGGGCCGCCAGGTTGGGCGGGATGAACAGCTTGGGCTTATCGGTCTGGCCGCAGAGGTGGCGGATGTAGCTGGTTTTGCCGGTGCCGGGCGGGCCGTGCAAAATGACGATGCCCTTGTCCTGGGGCTGCTGCAGGCGCCGCACGATGGTATCGTGGGCGGGTAGCAGGTCGTCGTTGTAGTGGGTGCTCAGGTCCAGCTCGGGAATGTTGATGTCGAGCGGGGTAAACTCCAGGTCGTTGAAGGCCAGGCGCAGCACGTGGATGCGCTGCCGCTCCTGCTGCCCGGTTTCGAGGTGGGTGGTGAGCAGCTCCTGCAGCGCGGCCAGCTCGGCGGCCTCGGTGGCGGGGGAGTAGAACACCTGCACGCCCCGCTCGGCGTAGGGGCCGTGGTCGGTGAGCAGGATCAGCAGGTGCGGGGCCAGCAGCAGGGCCCACAGGTTCAGCTCGGGCTCCTTGCCCACTTTCTCCACGTACACCGAGTGCGCCACGGTGGCCCGTTCCAGGTCGTAGCGGGCGGCCAGGGCGGTGAGCACGGCGGTGCGCGCGTCGAGGTTGGAGAGCTGGTACATCAGCTTGCGCGGCACCACGCCGAAGGTCTGGTGAAACCAGGCCACGGGCAGGAAGTAGTGCGTCTTGTCGTAGGTGCTCGACAGGTCGGGAGCGGGGGATAAGGCCGTAGGGATGATGGGTAGGGGTGGAATCATACGCTATAAAGAAACAGAAAAAACGGCCGCGCCGCCGGTTGCCGCGAGTTTGGCGGCAACCGGCGGCGCGGTCGGGGCTGGGGTTCGGGCAGTCGTTTAGGCCTGCTCCACCGACAGCAGCGGCTCGGGGTGCTCGGCCTGCGCCACTTCCTGCGGGGTGTGCTTGTGGCGGAACAGCACGACGAAGAGCACGGCAATAACCAGCGCGTAAGCGGCAAAGGCCAGCCAGATGCCGTGCCAGTCCTTGGTCACGCCGTCGGCGGCGGTGAAGTACCGCTCGATGACGATACCGCTGATGGAGCTGCCGAGCACGGCGCCGAAGCCGTTGGTCATCATCATGAACAGGCCCTGGGCCGAGGCGCGGATGCTGGGGGCCGTCTGCGTTTCCACGAATAGGGAGCCGGAGATGTTGAAGAAGTCGAAGGCCATGCCGTAGACGATGCAGGAGAGGATGATCATCCACAGGCCCGATTGCAGGTCACCAAAGGCGAACAGGCCGAAGCGTAGCACCCAGGCAATCATGCTGAAGAACATCACTTGCTTGATACCGAAGCGGCGCAGGAAGAAGGGAATGGCCAGGATGAACAGCGTCTCGGAAATCTGCGAGATGGACATGATGATGGCCGGATATTTCGCAGCCAAGCCGCTGAGGGTGCTCAGGGGGCTAGATGCTAAATCAGCTAAAAGCTGTGACCAAGATTCAGTCTGGATTGGAGTTACAGTCTTGCTAGCGTCGTGCAGGAAGGTGTCGCCGTAGGCGTTGGTGAGCTGCAGGGCCGCGCCGAGCAGCAGGGCAAACAGGAAGAAGGTGAGCATCTTCGTGTCGCGCAGCAGGGCGAAGGACTTCAAACCCAGCACGTCGACCAGTGAGCGGCTCGGCGTATCGCGCGCGGTGGGCGGGCACTTGGGCAAGGTGAACGAGTATAAGCCCAGCAGGATAGCCGCTCCGGCGGCTACGTAGAACTGCCCGGACGATTTTTCCAGGCCCAGCAAACTCACCGTCCACATGGCCACAACGAAACCAACGGTGCCCCACACGCGAATGGGCGGGTAGTCCTTGACCACGTCGAGGCCCTCGCGCTTGAGCACCGAGTACGACACGGCAATGCTCAGGGCCAGCGTGGGCATGTAGAAAATCATGTTCAGCAGCATCACCCAGAACATGGTGCCGGGGTCCGTCACCAAGGGCACGGTGCAGAGCACGATGCCGCCCAGGATGTGCAGGGCCCCGTAGAGCTTTTCGGCATTCACCCACTTATCGGCCACGATGCCCATCAGCGAGGGCATGAAGATGGACGCAATGCCCATGGTGGAGAAGATGGCCCCGAACTGCGCCCCCGACCACTGCTTGGTCTGAAACCAGTACGCGCCGATGGTTATCAGCCACGAGCCCCAGATGAAAAACTGAAGGAAGCTCAGGATGGTAAGACGCAGCTTAGTACTCATGCAAGTGGGAGGGAAAGGGGGAAGGGAACGGTTTAGCCCCTAAAGATACAAGAAATCCGTGGTGGCAAACACCGCCCGGCCGCGGCCCCGAAGCACACAAAAAAGCCCCGCACGGCGTCGTGCGGGGCTTTTGTAAGCGGGCAGGACCAGGATTAGGCGCCCTGCGCGGCTGCGAAGCGGCGGTTCACCTCGTCCCAGTTGATCAGGTTGTAGAAGGCCTGAATGTAGTCGGGGCGGCGGTTCTGGTAGTGCAGGTAGTAGGCGTGCTCCCACACGTCGAGGCCCAGCAGGGGGGTGCCTTTGCAGCCGGAGTCGGGCATCAGCGGGTTGTCCTGGTTGGGGGTGGAGCAGATCTGCAGGTTGCCGTCCGACATCTTGCACAGCCAGGCCCAGCCCGAGCCGAAGCGCGTGGTAGCGGCTTTGGTGAATTCCTCCTTGAACTTGTCGTAGCCCCCGAAGGTATTCTGGATGGCTTCGGCCACGGCGCCGGTGGGCTCCCCGCCGCCGTTGGGCGAGAGGATGGTCCAGAACAGCGAGTGGTTCCAGTGGCCGCCGCCGTTGTTGCGCACGGCGGCCGGAGCCGCGGCAATGCTGTGCATGATTTCTTCCAGCGACTTGCCTTCCAGGTCGGTGCCGGCAATGGCGTTGTTGAGGTTGGTCACATACGCCTGGTGGTGCTTGGTGTGGTGGATTTCCATCGTCTTCGCGTCGATGTGGGGCTCCAGGGCGTCGTAGGCGTAAGGCAGGGCTGGCAGTTCGAAGGCCATAGTGTGAGGGGGTGAGGAGGGTGATAAGATGAGTGGAGGGCCCGCCGGACCACCGGTATTGGTCCGTGGGGGGTACGCGGGCCCGCCGAGATGCTAACCGGCGAAGCCCGGCGCGGGTTACAAAATAATCCTACGCCGGCGCCAAAAGTAGCTATTTCCGCCGCTCGGCAAAGAAGCGCTGCAGCAGCGCGGCGCATTCGGCGGCCAGCACGCCCTGCACCACCTGGCAGCGCGGGTGCAGCAGCTGGCCGTGGCGGGAGTAGCCCACCTTGGGCTCGGGCGTGCCGTACACCACCCGCGGCACCTGGGCCCAGGCCGCGGCCCCGGCGCACATCACGCAGGGCTCCACCGTCACGTACAGGGTGCAGTCGTGCAGGTACTTGTTGCCGACGAAGTTGGCCGCCGCCGTCAGGGCCAGCATTTCGGCGTGGGCCGTCACGTCGCGCAGCTGCTCGGTCTGGTTGTGCCCCCGCCCGATGATCTGGCCCGTGGCCGTGAAGGCTACCACCGCGCCAATGGGAATTTCGCCCAGGGCGTAGGCCCGCTCGGCCTCGCGCAGGGCCTGGCGCATGAGGTGTTCGTGCTGGGCCAAAGATGAAGTTGACGGTTTCACGGCAGGCAGTTGGGGCCGGCAAAGGTAAGCAGCATTGCCCCCGACGGCAGGGCGGCGCGCAGCGGGGCCGGCTGCCTGCGGTGAAAGGCCCGGGCCGATGTCCTGCCGCGCAGGAGCCGGCAGGGCGGCTTAAACGAGTGGGGCCACGACTCCAAAGTCGTGGCCCCACGGCGCAATTGTCTACCCAATCCGGGCAATCCGACGAATCCGTCGAATCCGTGGTCAGACCTTCTTCTCCTCCGGAATCTTCACGTTGTCGTCCGGGTTGCGGTCGATGAGCTTGTTGAAGGGGTCGATGCCCACGCGCTCGGGCTTGCTGGGCACGGTCAGCTCGATGCGGTTGCGGCCGGGCTGCAGGCGGCGCTTCTGCACCAGCAGCGGCACGTCGTGCCACTTGCCGGCCTGGTCCTTCTGGCGGCCCATCACGCCCACGTCGACGAAGTCCCGGGTTTTGGCAGCCGTTTCGTTGCCCAGCGAGTCGGCGTAGAACTTCTTGGTATCCACGGTGAACTGCACGCGGTACTGGCCGTTGGGCAGCTTGCGGTAAGACGCCGAATCAACCTTGTTCTCGTAGAGCGTAATCTTCTCGAACATGTCCGTCACCAGGTACTGCAGCGAATCGGGCGTGTGCTTGCGCAGGTAGCCGATAAACTCCACCGAGTTGGTGAACGGCGGGCGCTGAAAGGCCACCTGCTGGCGGTACTCCCGGATGGCGTCGTTGACGGCGGCCTCGCCGATGTAGTCCTGCAGGGCGTACATCACCAGGGAGCCTTTGCGGTAGTGGATGTAGGGCTGGTTTTCGACCAGGTACAGCGGCACCTCCTTCTTCTGCTCGAAGCCGCGGCCGGAGAGGTAGCTGTCCAGCTCGTAGCGCAGAAACTTCTTCATCTTCTCCGCCCCGTAGAGGCGCTTCATCACCATCAGGGCCCCGTACTGGCTCAGGGTTTCGGCCATCAGGGTCGAGCCCTGCACGTTGCCGCCGATGATCTGGTGGGCAAACCACTGGTGGGCCACCTCGTGGGCCGTCACGTAAAGCGGGTAGTCGATGTCCTTGGGGTCGGTCGAGTCCACGTCGGCCACGAAGCCGATGCTTTCGGAGAAGGGAATCGTGTTCGGGAAGGACTGCGCGAAGGACGAGTAGCCCGGAAACTCCAGGATGCGCACCTGCCGGTGCTGGTAGGGCCCGAAGTGCGTGGTGTAGTACTGCAGGCCTTCCTTCACGCCCCGCACCATGCGCTTGAGGTTGTACTCGTGGCCGGGGTGGTAGTAGATTTCAATCGGCACGTTGTTCCACCGGTCCTTGTACACCTGGTAGCGGGCCGAGAGGAAGGAGTAGAAGTTCAGGATGGGCGCGTCCATCTTGTAGTGGAAGTAGCGGCGCCCGTCCTTGGTCCATTCCTTCTGCAGGTAGCCCGGGGCAATGGCCACCTGATCGGGCGCGGTGCTGACGGTGGTTTCGAAGCGAATCCAGTCGGCGTCGTTGCTGATGTAGGTGTTCATGCGCGCCAGCGAGTCAGTCACCGCGGCCATGCGCGGCTTGGGCTTCAGGCCCTGCTCCTTGCGGGTGTCGTCCTCGCCCAACTCCCAGTCGGCCTGGTAGCCGATGTGGGGCAGCAGCTGGGAGTTGACGAAAGTGCCGTTGTAGACGATGCTGCTGTTGGAGCCGCTGTTGCGGAAGCCGGGGTTGGTGTAGCTCAGGTCGAAGTTCAGCTGCACCGAGTCGCCGGGCTGCAGGGGCTGCTGCAGGCGCAGGATGCGGTAATCGGCGTCGCCGATCTGGTCGTGCAGCACCTGCTGGGCGGGGCGGCCCAGGGCCAGCTGCTTCACTTCGGCCTCCGAGGCGCCCATCAGGTGCACCGAGTCGATGGCCTGCCGGGTGCGGTTGACCAGCCAGTAGGCGCCCCGGAAGCGCACGTCGCGCTCCGCGGGGAAGATGTCCACGTTCACGTTGACGGCCGAAATGCGCGGCTGGGCGGCTTTTTCGTAGCGCTTGTACTTGCGCTCAAACGCGGCGGCCAGCTCGTCGTCCTCGTCGGAGGTGCGGTACTGGTTCAGCACGTTGGTGTTGTAGTAGATGTAGCCGCCCAGGCCCACGAAGGCCAGCAGCGCCGCGCCGGCCACCGCCGCCAGCGCCGGCGAGAAGCCGAAGCGGGCCTGCTGCCAGCGCCACGAGAAGCGCGTTTCGGTGCCGCGGGGCCACAGCAGCGCCGAGGCCAGGGCCAGCAGCACCGCGAAGGCGCTCCAGTAGAGCTTGAAGGCGAAGAACGGCCAGACGAAGTGCCCGTAGCCGTTCATGGCCGAGTAGAGTACTGCCGGGTTGGCGTTGAAAGCCAGTAGGTTGTGCTCGATGCCCAGCGTGCCCTTGAAGATGTTCAGGGCGTAGTACAGGATCATGATGAAGTGACCCATGAACTTGTTGTTGGCCAGCACCTGAATCAGCATGGCCAGCACGCACATCATCAGCATGCCGATGAGGCGGAAGCCGAACAGCTCCTTCACGTACACGTCCAGCTCGTAGTGGAAGTAGCCCTTGAACGTCTGCAGCAGCAGCCCGCAGAGCATTACCACCGCCAGCAGCAGCACCTGAATGGCCATCAGCGCCCCCAGCTTGGCCACGAAGGGCACCCACGAGGGCATGGGCATGGCGTCGTAGATCTGGTTGACCTTCGAGTCCCGCTCGCGCCACACCAGCTCGCCGGCGTAGAAGGTGATGATGATGAGCTGGAACAGGGCGAAGGTGCCGGCCAGCAGCTGCACCACCACCGGGGTGGTGGGGAAGGTATTGGTGCCGTAGAGCTGCCCCACCTGCAGGCCCGAAATCAGCAGGAACAGCACGCCCGCGCCGGCAATGCCGATAAAGTACACGCTGCGCACGGTGCTCAGGAACTCCAGCCGCAGCAGGCGCCCGAGCTGCTGCCAGGCCAGGCCGGCGGTGAAGCGCGGCGTCACGCGCGGCAGGGCCAGCTTGCCCGGCACGTCGGCCACGCCCAGGGCGCCGGCCTTGGGGCGCGGACCCGAGTCGGCCTTGTTGGCGAAGCTGAAACGGAACACGGCAAAGCACGCGCCCAGCGTGACGAGGCCCACCGCCACCCAGAGCAGGCGGTTTTGCACCACCCAGGTGCTCCAGGGCAGCAGCAGGGTGTTTTTCTCGGCTACCGTCCAGTAGCGCTGCGTCAGGTCGATGGCCTGGCCGCCGAGCGGGTCGAGCAGGGCGCGCATGGTTTCGTTGTCCATGTCCTGCTGCAGGGAGCCGCTGATGGAGTAGAGCACCAGAAACAGCACCCCGCCCAGGTAAATGGCCAGGGCCGAGCGCGTGAGCGTGGCCCCGGTGAAGAAGATGGCGCCGGTCAGAAACACGTTTGGCACCACGAACTGCAGGTAGGGCAGCAGGTAGTTGGCCAGCCGGTTGGGCCCCAGCCGGCTGGCGTCGATGCTGGGCCAGTAGGTGGCCAGCCAGGCGCCCAGGGCCGCGCCCAGAAACACCAGCAGCGTCACCACGAGCGAGCCCAGAAAGCGGCCGCCGAGGTAGCCCGCCTTGGTGATGGGGGCGGTATAGTACAGCGAGTGGGTGCGATGGTCGAAGTCGCGGAACACGGGCGTGCCCATCATGGCCGAGGTGATGAACACGCCGAACAGGCTAATAACCGTCAGCAGCGTGTTGATCTGGTAGGCCGAGTTGGCCAGCATCTTGCCCGAGCCGCCGCCCACCGTGATGTTGACGCCGAACACGCCGGCCAAGGCCAGCATGAACAGAAAGGCCATCAACGCCAGCAGCACGAAGTAGATGTACGTTGCCGGCCGCTTCAGCCGGTAGCGCAGTTCAAAGAGGAATATTTCGAGGAACATGGTCGACAGTTCGTGCCATGTCGAACCGATTACTCAGGCGCGTCATTCCGAGCGAAGCCGAGGAATCTCGCGTGCTGACGCCAGGTAGTGATTTTATACCTGGCGAAGCAGTAGAGATGCTTCGACAAGCTCAGCATGACGGTCTAGCGTCAGCTCAGCATGGCGTTAGGATTTAGCCTTTCACCGAGTTAGCCGCCACCTGCTCGGCCGCGTGGATGCGGGCGAAGTACACGTCTTCCAGCGTGGGCTCGATGCCCTCGAAGCCGTTGCCGGGCTGGGCCAGGCTGTGCACGTGAATGATGGTCTGGCCGGCGAACAGGCGCGAGGAAATCACCGAAAACTGCTGCTGGTAGCTCTCCAGCTCATCCTTGCGGATGGTGCGGCGCCAGATCTGCCCGCGCATCTCCTCGATGGCGCGCAGCGGGTCGCCGGTGTAGAGCACCTGCCCCTTGTTGATGATGGCAAACTGCCGGCACAGGTCCGACACGTCCGACACGATGTGGGTGGAGAGAATCACGATGCGGTCCTCGCCGATTTCGGCCAGCAGGTTGTGGAAGCGGTTGCGCTCCGTCGGGTCGAGGCCGGCGGTGGGCTCGTCCACAATGATGAGCTTGGGGTTGCCCAGCAGGGCCTGCGCAATGCCGAAGCGCTGCTTCATGCCGCCGGAGTAGCCGCCCAGGTTTTTGTTGCGCACGCTGTAGAGGTTGGTTTGCTGCAGCAGCGCGTCGACCACCTGCCGCCGCTCCCCCTTGTGGCTGATGCCCTTGAGCACGGCGAAGTGCTCCAGCAGCTCGGCCGCCGTCACCTTGGGGTATACCCCGAATTCCTGGGGCAGATAACCCAGCACCTGCCGCACCCGCTCGGGCTGGCGCAGCACGTCGATGTCGCCCAGCTGAATGGAGCCCGAATCGGCCTCCTGCAGGGTGGAGATGGTGCGCATCAGCGAGGATTTGCCCGCGCCGTTGGGGCCCAGCAGCCCGAACATGCCCGGCTCAATGCGCAGGGTCACGTCGTTGAGGGCCTTGGTCCCGTTGGGGTAGGTTTTGGAGAGGTGTTCGATCAGCAGTTCCATGCACAGAAAGGATTGAGAGAAGGAGCGGTGGAAGATTCGCGGATAAGATAGGCGTTTGACCAGGGTGGTTGCCCCCGCCGGGCATTTATTCCGGCCGGGCAAGCTGCTGAGCCCCAAGCGGCCCGGCCAGCCCAGGGCCACCGGTAACAAACCTAGCCCGGAGCGGCAGCCGATGCCCGGCTAATCGACCAACGCCCCGGCTGCGGCCGGCAATACCCCCCGCGGCCCGACGTGGCCGGCCCCGGCCGGCGTTGCGGGGGCGGGGCAGCCCGTTGGCGGCCGGTAGGGCCCGCATTGGTCGATTGCTGCGGGGGGTTGGGCTGCTGGTGGTTATTTTCGTGAATTGCTGCCTGGCCGCGTCCGGTGCGGGCCGCCCATTGTTTATGGCTGAATTGTTCAAACGCAGCGCCGGCCGGTTGGCGGCCTGGTGGCTGCGGCCGACGGCGCCGGGGGATATTCCCCGCGGCATTCACGTGCTGGTATGGCTGCTGCTGCTGGGCACCAACCTGCTCCGGCTGGGCGTGCGGTGGATTATCGACGACCACAGCGGGTGGTCGTGGCCGCTGATGCTCACCGACCTGGCCCTGACGGTACTCACCTACGCCACGCTGTTTTACTTTACCTGGAAAGTCATCGTGCCCCGCCACCTCGACCGGCAAAAGCTGCTGCGCTTTCTGCTGGTGGTGCTGCTGGCCGTGACGGTGACGAGCACGCTGCGTCTGACCACCAACGTGGCCCTGGGCCTGATGCCCTCGATGCTGCCGAGTAAAGTAGAGGTGGCGCCGCACCCGCATTCTGTTTCCGACTCGTTTCTGGCCGGCTTGCGCGCCGGCTACCGCGAAGGGTACAAGTCGGCTTCAGCGGCGGAGCAAGCCGGGCAGGGCACGAACCGCACCTCGGGCAAAAACATCGTGCCGGCCGCGCTACTGGTGATGCTGCTGGGTATCTACCTGCGCCTGGGCCACGACCACCAGCGCGAGCGGCGCCATAGTAAGGAGCTGGAGCGGCAGCAGCAGGAGCTGGAGCGCCAGCACCTGGCAGCCGAGCTGAGTTTGCTTAAAGCCCAGATCAACCCGCACTTTCTCTTCAATACGCTCAACAACATCTACTCCCTGGCCAGCGCCGACGACGTGGAGGCCCCCGCCGCCAACGCCGTGCTGCAGCTGGCGGATCTGATGCGCTACCTGCTCTACGAATCGGCCACCGACACCGTGCCGCTGCGCAAGGAAGTAGCCCACCTGCGCAATTTCCTGAGCCTGCACCTGCTGCGCCTGCCCGGCGCCGGCCCCGAGTGCCTGCGCTTCGATGTGGCGCCCGCGCTGGCCGAATCCCACCTGGCGGTGGCGCCTATGCTGCTGCTGCCCCTGGTCGAAAACGCCTTCAAGCACGGCGACCTGACGGCCCGCCCCCACGCCGTGGAGCTGGAGCTGGCGCACACCGGCCCCGAGCTGATTTTCAGCGTGCAGAACCGCCGCCGCGCCCCGCGCCCCGGCCCGCCGCAGCCCGGCGGGGTGGGCCTGAGCAACCTGCGCCGCCGCCTGCAGCTGCTCTACCCCACGCGCTACGGCCTGCACATCGACGAAACGCCGGAGCACTACCGCGCCACGCTCACGCTGATTCTGACGCCGGCCGGGGCCACGCCCGCCCCGCTGCCCGCCGCCCAACCCGCCCTGGCCTAGCCGCCTTTCTGACCTATGGAAACTCCGTCCGCCGCCCTGCCCACCCGCGTGCTCACCTGCGTCGCCGTCGACGACGAGCCGCTGGCCACCGCCGTGATGCAGCGCTACTGCGCCCAGCTGCCGTTTCTGCAGCTGGTGGCCACCTTCCACGATGCCATGTCGGCCCTGGCTTACCTGCAGACCCACGCCGTCGACGTGGTCTTTCTCGACATCGAGATGCCCGGCCTAACCGGCATTCAGCTGGCCCAGATCTTGCCGCCGGGCCGCAGCCGCGTCGTCCTCACCACCGCCTACGACCAGTACGCCGTGCAGGGCTACGAGCTGGGCGTGGCCGATTACCTCGTCAAGCCCATCGGCTTTCAGCGCTTCGTGCAGGCTGCCAACCGTCTCTACCACAGCTTCGTGCCCGCCGAAGCAGCTCCCGCCGAGCCCGCGGGCGCCGAAGCCGTGGCCGTGGCGCACCCGGAGCCTCACGCGCCCGTGGCGGCCGACGCCATGTTCGTCAAAAACGAGCACCGGCTGCAGCGCGTGGCCTTCGACGACATCCTCTACATCGAGGGCATGAAGGACTACCTGATGATTTACACCGCCGAAAGCGGCAAAATCCTTACCCTGCAGTCGTTT
This sequence comes from Hymenobacter edaphi, assembly GCF_003258365.1. GTDB lineage: Bacteria > Bacteroidota > Bacteroidia > Cytophagales > Hymenobacteraceae > Solirubrum > Solirubrum edaphi. The sequence continues at coordinate 68,660 of NZ_QHKM01000015.1, forward strand.
CGCCGCGTCGAGGAAGTGCTGCCGCCGCAGCGCTTCGCCCGCATCCACAAGTCCTTCCTGGTGGCGCTGAACCGCATCGAGCACGTGGAGCGCGGCAAGGTGCAGATTGCCGGCCGCCTGCTCCCCGTTGGCGACGCCTACCGCGAGTCGTTCATGGCCCTGATCCGGGCTTATAATCAGCTGTAGCCTTTGCACAAAAAAAGCCCCGCCTGACGTCAGGCGGGGCTTTTTGCTGGATACGGACTCCGTTACCGCAGCTCCACGCTCTGCATGATGGCCTGGGCGACGGGCTGGTAGTTGGCCTGCTCTTCCACCGGGCAGATGAAGTGAAACACGTACTGCTGGTCGCCCTCAATGGCGTACTGCATCAGCTCGTAACGGCGCAGCGGAGCCATCATTTCGCGGCCGCGGCGGTTGTCGGCCAGCGTCGAGACAAACTCCAGCACCATGAAGTCGCGCTTGTTAATGGTCTTGATGTCGTGGGTGATGACGTCGACCTTGGAGTACGTGCTCTTCAGCTTCGACTCGTAAATCTTGAGCAGCAGGCCGTAGTCCTTGTTGTTAAACGTGGTCTGCCGGGCGGCAATGCTGTAGTCGATGCGGCCGGCGGGGTTGCTGTACACGGCTAGCGGCTTGCGCACGGCGGGGTACTTGCTGGCAATGGCCTCGTCGGGCAAAGGCTGAAAGTCGGCGGGCAAGCCTACGGTGAGGTTTTTGGCTACCTGCACCTTCTTGAGCTTGGGCGGGGCAAAGGCGGCCAGCACCAACAGCAGCAGGGCCAGCAGGAGACGTGGGAATCGGGTGGGCAAAGCAGTTTTCATGGCATTCATCAGTGGCAAAGTAACGCAGCCGAGGGCGGGAAAATTCTTGGGCGGCAAAAGCGCCTGCCCTGCCACCGGCTCTGGCCGGTCCACCTTGCAGGAACTGTACCGCCAACTGCTCCGCTGCCTGAAACGGCTAACTCGCCAATGCGAAACCAGCACCCTAAATGCTCGTTATGAATTTTTGAGCAGGTTTTTCGATGAAATAATACAGGCCAATGGAAATAATATTGATCAGTATGAAGATGATAAAATAATTATGGGTTAGGTAATTCTCAATGGCAATGCTGAAAATGCCCATGTGAGCTAGGTAAAAAGCATAGGAGCTTTTGCCTAACAGATCAAAAGTTTTGGTTTCAAACAGGCGCTGCAGCCACGTGGCTTCGAAAACCAATCCGTAGAAAGCAAAGCAGACGCCTACAGGCAGGATAAGGTTATTAATGGCAATGCTGGAATAGTTCGTCCAGCCCGAAGCATCGAGCGGTGATTTGAAATAAGCCAGGCCAACCAGGCAGGCAATTATCCACGCGAATCCCAGATAAGTAAACAAGCCAAACTTAGGCCCTGTTTCGGAGCGGTGGTGGCGGTTGACAATCAACGCCAGCCCCATGCCAAGGATAAACTCGAAGCAGCGGCCGAAAAAGGTGAAATTGAACAGAAAACGGTAGGTGCCAAAGAAACCGCTGAATCTATCTGGGCTACCCACAAATGCGACCAGGAGTAAGCCCGGAATCATAACAAGTGCCGGGTAGAAGAGAATATTTTTGCGGCTGCGAGCCAGACCCAATAGCAGAAACGGTGCCGCCAAGTAAAAGCACTCCTCAACCGTAAGCGACCAACCCTGCTTAATACCAGAAGCCTTGATGTCAATAAAAAAGCCGCGTAAAAAGGTTAAATTAAATATCGGAACCATTATTTTGGCTTTCAAGCTATACGTTAACCATCCATCTGTTGGATTATTCAATAAACGGGCTGCAGAAATAGCAAAAGTCAGAATAGTTAAGATAAAATAAAGTGGGTATATTCGGGCAACACGGTTGCGCATATAGTTGAAAAACCAATGTTTGGTCAATATAATACGATCTAAATAACGTGCGGTAATCAGGAAGCCGCTCAAAACAAAAAATACCGTAACGCCGATGTGCATTTCTGCAAGAATATTGCCCAAGTAGTTGGTGGCAATATCGTTCTTTATAAATGGATTAAAATGGTGAAAAAATACCATATAAGCTGCTATTGCCCTTATTCCAGTAAGGGCGGGATAATATTTTTGGTAGTGGCCCAAGTGGGGTGTTAGCCGTATAAGCGGGTATGGAAACCTGCCCTCATTGCACCTCGTCGAAGTTGCGCAAACACGGCTTGGCCCGCAACGGCAAGCAACGCTATTTCTGTCCGGCCT
>NZ_QHKM01000016.1 GCF_003258365.1 Hymenobacter edaphi
CGCCCGTATCGGCCGCCTCGTGCGCAAATCCCTCTCCTTCTCCCGCTCTCTGAAGCTGCTCGACGCTTGCATCCACCTGTTCCTACACGACTACAACGCCACGCGACACCCTCGTTGAGCCACTACCATATTTTTTACCTTGATTCTTATTCTCTACGGTCGCTGGTGCCGCTGCAAACGCTGTATTATTTTGTTCCATCAATGACGGTTTATCAAGGCTATTGGAAGTTGAAGTGCAGGCGGGCGTGAAGAGCGAAGAATTAGATTGCTCGACGGGCCTGCAGAACTGTAGTTGGAGTTGATTGCGAAGCGGTGCTGCATTGCAAACCTGAGCGGACAACGGCGTCGCTGTCGAAAAGGCATAATGGTTCAGCTGGCAAAAATACCGGGATTTGTTCAGAGTTCTAGGTCAGGATGCGTTGGGCACGCGTGGGCCGCAGAAAATGCCGTCGGACTTCCGCTCAGCGCGGGTGGCGGCAGGCGCGGTGCGCCCATAAAAATACCGCGCCGCACCTGATAAGCCAGGCGGCGCGGTAACAATCAAGGCTAGGGATAGAACCAGGCCACGGCCGGATACTACTAAAACAGTCCCTTCTTTTTCTTCGTGCTCGACACCGGCGTCGACGGGTACTTGATGTTCACCTTCTTCCAGTACAGGTAGTTGTCGATTTTGGCTTCCACCAGGTAGGTGCCGGCCGGGATGTGGCCCAGATCGACGGGGGCGCCGGTGTGGGTGGCCGGGTCGAGGGCCTGCTGATATACCACGGCCTTCTTGTAGTTGGTCATGGTGAGTGTGCCGGGCTTGGTAAACTGCTGGGTGAAGCTCAGCAGCACGGCGTTGGAGTTGGGCTTGGGAAACACGTCGATGCCCGACAGCGTTTCCACGCGCTTGATGCCGCCGTCGAGCACCAGCGGCTCGGCCTCCGACTTGGACTTGATCTGGGTGCCGGTCGTTTCCGACTTGGTTTTGGTCTTGACCTTGGTCTGGGCCTGCGCGGCCGAAACGGTGAGCAGGGCGGTAGCAGCGAGCAGGTAAACGGAGCGTTTCATGGGGCGAAAGAGTTTCCGCAAGAAAGCGGACAAACGATGAAATGACAGGTGAAGGAGCCAAGCAGGCGGCTGAGCGGCCCGTTGCACATTCCGGGCCAAATTGCACAACGCGCCTTGTACGTGCCAATCGGGCGCGCGGCTTGCCTATCTTTGCCGGCTCCGAAATTGATTGTGCGGCTGCTTCCAAGTGGCCCGAACGACCCCGGCTGCCGCCTGCCCCGCGGCGCGGGCTTACCCTGCGAATTATGCTCCGAACCCACACCTGCGGCGACTTGCGCCAGGAACATGTTGGTCAAACCGTTACGCTCAGCGGCTGGGTGCAGCGCACCCGCGACAAGGGCGCCCTGCTCTACCTCGACCTGCGCGACCGGTACGGCATCACCCAGGTGGTGTTCGAGCAGGGCGTGGAAGCCGAGCAGCTGCGCGAGCAGGCCCGCGAGCTGGGCCGCGAATTTGTGGTGAGCGTGACGGGCCGCGTGGCCGAGCGCTACAGCAAAAACGCCAACCTGCCCACCGGCGACGTCGAAATCCGCCCCGATACCCTGACGGTGCTCAACCCGGCCAAGCTGCCGCCCTTCCTGATCGAAGACGAGACGGACGGTGGCGACGAGGCCCGCATGAAGTACCGCTACCTCGATTTGCGCCGCAACCCGGTGCGCCGCAACCTGGAGCTGCGCCACCGCCTCGCGCAGTCGGTGCGCCGCTACCTCGACGGGCAGGGCTTCCTGGAGGTGGAGACGCCCGTGCTCATCAAGAGCACCCCGGAAGGCGCCCGCGACTTCGTGGTGCCCTCGCGCATGAACCCCGGGCAGTTCTACGCCCTGCCCCAGTCGCCGCAGACGTTCAAGCAGCTGCTGATGGTGTCGGGCTTCGACCGCTACTTCCAGATCGTGAAGTGCTTCCGCGACGAGGACCTGCGCGCCGACCGCCAGCCCGAATTCACCCAGATCGACTGCGAAATGGCCTTCGTGGAGCAGGAAGACATCCTGCAGACCTTCGAGGGCCTCACGCGCCAGCTGTTCATCGAGGTGAAGGGCTTCGATCCGGGCGAGTTTCCGCGCATGACCTACGCCGACGCCATGCGCCGCTACGGCTCCGACAAGCCCGACACGCGCTTTGCCATGGAGTTTGTGGAGCTGAACGAGGTGGCCAAAGGCCAGGGCTTCCCGGTGTTCGACAACGCCGAGCTGGTGGTGGGCATCAACGCCAACACCTGCGCCAGCTTCACCCGCAAGCAGCTCGACGAGCTGACCGACTTCGTGAAGCGGCCGCAGGTGGGCGCCACCGGGCTGGTGTACGCCCGCGTGGAGCCCGACGGCACCGTAAAGTCGTCGGTGGACAAGTTCTATAGCCAAGAAGTGCTGCAGCAGTGGAAGGAAGCTTTCGGCGCCCAGTCGGGTGACTTGCTGCTCATCCTGGCCGGCCCGGCCGACAAAACCCGCAAGGCCCTCAACGAGCTGCGCCTGGAAATGGGCCAGCGCCTCGGGCTGCGCAACAAGGAGGACTTCCGCCCGCTGTGGGTGCTCGATTTCCCGCTGCTGGAATACAACGAAGAGGACGGCCGCTACTACGCCATGCACCACCCCTTCACCTCGCCCAAGCCCGAGGACGTGCCCCTGCTCGACACCAAGCCCGGCGAGGTGCGCGCCAACGCCTACGACCTGGTGATTAACGGCACTGAAATCGGCGGCGGCTCCATCCGTATTCATGACCGCGGCGTGCAGGCGCGCATGTTCGAGCTGCTGGGCTTCTCGCCCGAGGAGGCCGAGGCGCAGTTTGGCTTCTTGCTCAACGCCTTTGAGTACGGCGCCCCGCCCCACGGCGGCATTGCCTTCGGCTTCGACCGCCTCTGCTCCATGTTCGGCGGCGCCGACTCGATCCGCGACTTCATTGCCTTCCCCAAAAACAACTCCGGCCGCGACGTGATGATTGACTCGCCCTCGGAAATTTCGGCCGCCCAGCTCAAGGAGCTGAGCATCGATACCAAGGTGGAAACGGGGAAGTAGCAGAAGGTGAGTCAAAAGAAGGGCAAAGCCCAAGCCTTCGAGCACGAAATTTACTATTCGCAGAGTAGCATCGCCGCCGATGGATTCTGGGTTTTGATTTTCCTTGGGCTTGGCATCTTTACAGCCGTAATGGGGAATTACTGGGGAGCTTTATTTCTTGGCGGTGCGGCGCTTTTCATATCAGTTCGCGCTGTGAGAAGGGCACGTGTCAACGGCCCAGTAATAAAATTCGGCCGTTCCGGAATATGGACCGCTCAACTGGGTTTCAAAACCTGGCATCAGGTTGTGGCAGTTATGCAAACTCATACCAGTACCCGTGGTGCCACCTCTTTGCACCTGAGTATCGCACAACGTGGCAGCAACACCCAGATTGAATTGCAGAGCATTCCGGCTAACGATCTGGCGGTGGATGTTCGAACATTACGGGTGTGGCTGAAGAAGTACACCGTTGGCTAATCCAAACGACAAGCGGTGCCTGATACATCAGGTGCCGCTTGTCGTATTTTCACGTTATGCGTCCAGATTTAGAAGAAGCATTCATCCGCAAGTTTATTGTCAAAAACAGGCGACCTAGCTATCTGTATTTCCTAGAGAGAGGGAAAAGCAATGGGCACATCGCTTCTATGCTTCAGCACGGGCAGCATCTTGATCATAGCTTGTTTCGGGAGCTGCGGACCCATCCTGATAAGAGCAAGGCTGAGGTGGTGCGCAAAGCGCTTGATCTGAAGCTAAAGTCAGGGTATATCATTTCATTTGATGATAGGATAAATGGTCTGGAGCTTCCCACCGAGCAGGCAATAGATACTGTGGTCGGCCAAGAATCTACGCTGCTGATTCTGGGCAGTAACCAACTGGTGTATCTCGAAACAGAGCATCCAAGCCCTGGATACCTGAGTCTGTAATAAGCCAGCGCGTTTATCACAGCCACGCCAGATTCTCCTTGAACTCCACCGGGTACATGTTCAGGTACTGCACGATGCGCGGGTAGCGGCCGCGGTTGGGGCTGCTGCCGTGGGGCAGGGCGTGGTGCCAGATGACGAAGTCGCCGGCTTCGGCGGCAATGGGCACGGCCTGCGCGTCCAGGTTCACCTGGCGCGGGTCGGTGCCGGGCGGCAGGCTGGCCAGCCACGCGGGCAGGGTGCGGTGAAAGCCGGGCACGCAGCAAAAGGCGCCCTGCTCGGCTGGCGTGTCGCAGAGGTAGAGCAGGCCCTGGGTGCCGAAGCGGAAGGGCGGTTCCAGGCTCATGTCCCAGTGCAGACGCGGGCCCTGGAAAGGAAGCTTGGGCGTTTCGGGCGGGTTGAAGCTGGTGCGGTCGGTGGTCATCCAGAGGTCGGCCGTTTGCCAGAGCTGGGCAAAGGCCTTGTGGATGCGCGCCGACTGCCGGTTGGCCCGCAGCGTGGGGTGATGGTAGAACTCCATCATGATGCCCTTGCCGATGGGTTTCTGGTACCAGGTGGCCGGGGCCTCTGGCTTCATGCCCAGGGCTTCCCACACGGCCTGTTCCGTGGCCCGGGCCTGCTCTTTCGGAATGGCCCCGCGCAGAATCACGTAGCCGTGCTCGTCCCAGAACGCCAGGTCCTCCGCGCTGAGTACGTCCGGCGCCTGCTCCACCGCCCGCAGGTGTTGCTGCAGTTCGCCGGGGTAGGGCCGGCCGGAAAACAGGCTGTTGAGGCGCGCCACCTGCAACGGGTCCAACTGCCCGTCGTGCTTGCTGAGCACCCAGCGTTCAAACTCCGCAAAGCTGGGGGCGAAATTGCCCAGATACTGCAGGGTTTCTTCGAGCGGCAGCCCCAGTCCGTTCAGCAACAGGTTGTCGAGGCGCCAGTCTTTTGCCGTTGGTTCGATAAACGTGCCGTTGCGCGCGGCCAGCGTCTGCGACCAGAAACGCTTCAAATGTTGAACTCCCAACTCCCCGGTTTCCTCTAAGCTGGCCAGCTGATGCGGCATAATCATTCGCGTTTAAAGACTCTGGTAATTCCCGGGACCAATGCGCGGGGATGGTAGCGGCAAGGTAAAGGGAAGCTACCCATTGCGGCAATCAAAATCAGCGCGGCCGACCAGGACGCCGCGAAAACCGGCTTGTGCTGTCGGCGCCTGCCGGGGTGCGGGCCCAATAGCGCGGAACTACCCTAGAAAGCCGGATATTAGCGCCGAATGACAACGCCGTTACCCGACCATCTGGCCGCGCTTCCGGCGGCACCTGCGCGCGAAAATTGGAGCGAAATCGACGTGGCGTTGGTGCGCGGCCACTCGCGCCTCGTCGGCAGCCGCAGCGTGCAGCCCCTGAAGCTGCTGAACCCGCGCTCCAATGCGGCGGCCTGCCACGTGGTGCTGTCCAGCTACGGCGGCGGTCTGCTGGCCGGCGACGTGATTCGGCTGCGGGTGCGGGCCCGGGCGGGGACGCAGCTGTTTCTCGGCTCCCAGGCCAGCACCAAGGTCTACCGCTCGGGCGGCGGGGCCGTGGCCGAGCAGCTCACCGAGGGCGAAGTGGAAGCCGGGGCCGCGGCCGTGGTATTCCCCGACCCGGTGGTGCCGCAGGCGGGCAGCCGCTACCGGCAGGTGCAGCACTGGCAGGTGCAGCCCGGCGCCCTGCTGCTGCTGGCCGACTGGTTTAGCGCCGGCCGCACCGATGCCGGGGAGCAATTTGCCTTCGATGCGTACCACGCCGAGCTGCGCGTGCGCCGGGCTGGCCACCTGCGCGTGCTCGACCGGTTCAGCTTCGAGCCGGCCGCGCACATTGCCGCCTCGCCGGCCAACTTTCAGCAGTACCAAACCACGCTGTCGGTGTACTTGGTGGGCACGCCCGGCGAGGAGCGGTTTGAGCGCCTGGGGGCCGCATTGCTGGCGCTGCAGATGCCCGGCCGCCGCGAGCTGCACTTCCACCTGCCCGCGCACGCCTGCGCGCTGACGGTGGTGCCGGCCCGCGAAGACGTGTACGTGCTGCGCGCCGCCGCCCGCCGCCGCCTCGATCTGCAGCCGCTGCTGGCGGCGCTGATGCAGCTCGTCGCCGCCGAGGACGTGCTGGGCTACAATCCGTGGGAACGGAAGTACTAAGCGGCTGTGGCACCGGCCGTCATTGCGAGAAAGAATGACAGTCAGCGCCTTAAGCGGCGCCAATCTTTCCTCCAGTAGCGCCGCCGTTACAACTGGCCAAAGCCCAGAAAGCACTGCCCGAATCTGCAGACGCGAGGTTGCGGGCGGTGCTGCTTGTAGCGTTGTGCCGCGAGCGGCCTGATTGGCTATGCCTTCCGGTGGTTGCCGCGCTTGACGATGTCGACCTTCGGTTCGTGCGCAATGACGATGGGGGCCACCGTCGCATGAGGTTACCGCCGGTCTTCGCGCACCGAGGCCAGGGCGCGGGCTTTGGCTTGGTGAATGTGCGCGATGATGACGTCGAGGTTGTGGCCATCGAGGGCGCGGGCGAAGACGAACGGGCCCTCCCCGCGCATCTTGCGGGCGTCGCGCTCCATCACCGCGAGGTCGGCGCGCACCAGCTCGGCCAGGTCGATTTTGTTGATGACCAGCAAATCCGACTGCGTGATGCCCGGCCCGCCCTTGCGCGGCACCTTGTCGCCGCCCGACACGTCGATGACGTAGATGGAGTAGTCGACCAACTCGCGGCTGAAGTGGGCCGCCAGGTTGTCGCCGCCGCTTTCCACGAACAGGTAATCCAGCTGGCCGAAGCGTTGCATGAGGCCCTCCAGCGCGTTCATGTTCAGCGAAATGTCCTCGCGGATGGCCGCGTGGGGGCAGCCGCCGGTTTCCACCCCCACGATGCGCTCGGGCGGCAAGGCGTTGTGGCGGGTCAGAAACTCGGCGTCCTCGCGGGTGAAGATGTCGTTGGTGACCACGCCCAGCTCGAACCCGTCGCGCAGCTGCTCGCACAGGGCCTTGAGCAGGGCCGTCTTGCCGGTGCCCACCGGCCCGCCGATGCCCACCGTGAAAGCGCGCTTGCGGAAGTTGCGGTAGGAGGGCAGCTGGCGGGTGTCGCGCGCGTTGAAGTCGCCCGGCGACTCGTAGTACTCGTGCGGGTTGTGGCCGTGGAGCAGCAGGGCAAGTTTGTCGACGAAGGCCATAAGGGAGAGGTGAGAGGATGAGACATGAGAAGTGAGACAGGCTTCAGTAACGACCCCTTAAACAAGTCGTCCGTCTCACTTCTCATGTCTCATTGTCCCATACTAGTTTTGAAACAGCTTGGAGTAAATGTCGTCGTGGAGGGTCTGGGCGGTGTCGAGCAGGAAGGCCGAGCGCGTGGCCTGCTGGTAGCCGCGGCCGGCGTGCTGAGTCAGCAGCTCGTCGAACACCGCGTAGAAGTCGTGCTGCAGGCGGTGGCCCTCCATCGGGCCGATGACGCCCAGGCGGATGGCCGCGCTGATCTGGTCGCGCAGGGCCATGTGCAGGTACATCGTCTGGATATCGGGGGCGGCGCAGCCCAGGCGCGTGAGGGCCAGGCCGAAGGCCGGGACGAAGTGCAGCGGCCGCCCGGCGTGTTCGTGCCAGGCGGTGAGCTCGGCCAGGTGGGCGTCGGGGTAAAACGATTCGAGCAGCCGCAGCCAGTTTTTGGCCTGCACCAGGCTGGCGCGGTGCAGCGCGGGCACCAGCAGCAAGGCGTCGTACTCTTCGGCCACGGCCAGCAGGCCCGCATCGAGGCTGGCGTGGTGGCAGCAGCTGAGCAGAAACGGCAGCTCCAGGCTGGCCGCCTGCTGCAGAAAGGAGTAGAGGTAGTTGCGCAGCTCAAACCCCGTGCGCACCAGCCCGAACGCGACGCTGCTCTCCAGCCCGTACGAGTACGCGAAGGCGCCCGTCGGAATGGCGGAATCCGTGAGGTGCAGCAGGCGGGCGAAGTGCATGTGGGTAGAAGTGAGGCTATAAGACACGAGAAGTGGGACGAGCGTCAGCAACGGCACCGCTCAACGAAACCGTTGCTGACGCTCGTCCCACTTCTCATGTCTCACAATCCCATGTCTCGGTTCTAAAACAAATTATACAGCTGGGCCAGCGGCAATTTGGTGGCCGGCTCGCAGGTCAGGTGCACGCCGTCGACGGTGACGCGGTAGGTTTCCGGGTCCACCTCGATGTTGGGCAGGTAGTCGTTCAGGGCCATGTCGCGCTTCTGCACGCTTCGGCAGCCCTTCACCGCCACCACCCGCTTGCGCAGCCCGTACTGCTGCCGCACGTGCGCCACCGAGGCCTGCGACACGAACACCACCGATGTCGGCCCGAGGGCCGCGCCGAAGGAGCCGAACATGGGCCGCGAAAACGAGGGCTGGGGCGTGGGAATGGAGGCGTTGGCGTCGCCCATCTGGCTTTGCACGATGATGCCGCCTTTGACGACCATTTCGGGCCGGGCACCGAAAAAAGCCGATTTCCAGAGCACCAGATCGGCCAGCTTGCCCACTTCCACCGAGCCGATTTCGTCGCTGAAGCCGTGGGCGCGGGCGGGGTTGATGGTGTACTTGGCCACGTAGCGCCGGGCGCGGAAGTTGTCGTGCCCGCGGCCGTCGTCCTCGGGCAGCGGCCCGCGCTGCTGGCGCATCTTGTGGGCCGTCTGCCAGGTGCGCGTAATGACTTCGCCCACCCGGCCCATGGCCTGCGAGTCGGACGAAATGATGCTCAGCGCGCCCATGTCGTGCAGAATGTCCTCGGCGGCAATGGTTTCGCCCCGGATGCGGCTTTCGGCGAAGGCCACGTCTTCGGGAATGTTGCGGTCGAGGTGGTGGCAGACCATGAGCATGTCCAGGTGCTCGTCGATGGTATTCACCGTGAAGGGCCGCGTGGGGTTGGTGCTCGACGGAATGACGTTCGGCTCTCCGCAGATTTTGATGATGTCCGGCGCGTGGCCGCCGCCCGCGCCCTCGGTGTGGTAGCTGTGGATGGTGCGCCCCTTGAACGCCGCCGTCGAGGTTTCCACGAAGCCGCTTTCGTTGAGCGTATCGGTGTGGATGCACACCTGCACGTCGTATTCTTCGGCAATGGTCAGGCACTGGTCGATGGCCGCCGGGGTGGTGCCCCAGTCCTCGTGCAGCTTGAAGCCCAGGGCGCCAGCCTCCACCTGCTCGCGCAGGCCCTCGGGCCGGGACGAGTTGCCCTTGCCCAGGAAGCCGAAGTTGAGCGGCCAGGCCTCGGTGGCCTTGAGCATCATCTCGATGTAAAACGCGCCGGGCGTGCAGGTGGTAGCGGTGGTGCCGGCCGCCGGACCGGTGCCACCGCCCACCATCGTCGTCACGCCCGAGGCCAGGGCTTCGGGTATCTGCTGGGGGCTAATGAAGTGGATGTGGCAGTCGATGCCGCCGGCGGTGAGGATGAGCCCCTCGCCGGCAATGACTTCCGTCGTCACACCCACCGTCATGCCCTCGGTCACGCCCGGCATGATGTGGGGGTTGCCGGCCTTGCCGATGCCCGAAATGCGCCCGTTTTTCACTCCGATGTCGGCCTTGTAGATGCCGGTGTAGTCGAGCACCAGGGCGTTGGTGATGACCAGGTCCAGCGCCTCGGCCTGGCTGATGCCGGCGGCCTGGCCCATCCCGTCGCGCAGCACCTTGCCGCCGCCGAACTTGCATTCCTCGCCGTACACGCAGTAGTCCTGCTCGACTTCAATCACGAGGTCGGTGTCGCCGAGGCGCACCCGGTCGCCCACCGTGGGGCCGTACATATCGGCGTAGGCGCGCCGGGCTAGGGAGAGGGACATAGGCTATTTCGACAGAAAAAGGGCCGGCGAACTGTAAAAGGCTTGAATGGTGGTCAGCAAGGGCTCCAATGGCTTTTGCTGAACTAGGCAGTTGTAGAACTGATTGTTCACCGAGTAAGGCAGCACTTGTCCATCAACAATCTTGAGCAGGTACGGAAAGCCTTTTCGCTCTTTGATACTGTGCAGCATGCGAGAAATAAATGCTTTATCGGCACTGGCGTTGACCGCACTACCTTCCACAAACACGACGCGTACTGCCGAATCAAGCAGTGGCACTACCTCGTCTTGCGCGAAGGCAACACTGCTTTTGCGGTTGTTGTAACAGAAGAATTTCGCTCCGTTGGCTTCCAGTAAAAAACGTTGGTATTGCCGCTGAAACTGTCGCTCTTCCAGATAATTATAAGCCAGTATAAAAGGAATAAAGGGAAGCGCCAGCAATAGAAAGCCACCAACCGCCAAAACGCCTAGGATAGTTGCTAGTGAATTTTTTAATCTTTCCATACTGGTGTAACAAAGGCGTCCAGCCGATTTAATGAGGTAGCTTAGAAAGTGTAGCCTCCTTTGACCTAGCATCATCCAGCGCCCCATTAATCCACCCATTCCCCCCATACACCACCCGCTCCCCGGCCAGCGCCACCAGCGTCACGCGCTTCCGTTCGCCCGGCTCGAAGCGCACGGCCGTGCCCGCCGGGATGTTGAGCCGGTAGCCGTAAGCGGCGGCGCGGTCGAACTCCAGCCGGGCGTTGGTTTCGAAGAACGGGTAGTGCGAGCCAACCTGCACCGGCCGGTCGCCCATATTCGTTACTTCGATTTCCACCGTCTCGCGGCCCGCATTCAAGGTCAGCGGCGCCTCGGCCAGCAGGTACTCGCCCGGCACCTCGTTGATGAGCGTATCGGGTGAAGCCGTTGCGGGGCGGCGCGTCAGGCCGGAGCCGTAGAGGGCCAGTTCGGCCGAGCCGGTTTCGCGGCAGATGGGCTCGTGCACCGTCACCAGCTTGGTGCCGTCGGGGAAGTTGCCCTCCACCTGCACCTCGGGTAGCAGCGCGGCCACGCCATCCAGCACGTCCTGCAGCCCCAGAATCTGCTTGCCCTTGTCCATCAGCGTCGCCACCGATTCCCCGTCGCGGATGAATTCCAGCAGCTGCGTGGCCAGCAGGGCCACGGCTTCGGGGTAGTTCAGGCGCAGGCCGCGGGCGTAGCGCTTCTGGGCCACCACGCCGGCCTGGTGCAGCACCAGCTTGTCAAGGTCTTTGGGCGAGAGGTGCATCAGGTAAATGGTTAAATGGCTGGGTGGGCTGACGGTGCGGAAAGGGAAAGGCAGGGGGAGGGGCAGACAACTGCATGGTCGACAACCAACCATTTAACGGTTCAGCCATTTGACCATAAGTGCTCATACACCATCCAGCCGCCGTAGCCGATGCTGAGGAGCGACGACACGGCCACGACCGAGCCGGTAAGGGCGCGGCTCAGGCGCATGCGCCGGGTGAAGGGAATGTGCATCAGCCCGGCCGCCCCGAACATGCCCACCACCGAGCCCAGCCCGAACACCAGGATGTAGGCCAACGCCAGCCAGGGGTTGCGCAGCTCGCCGAGCACCGCCAGCACCAGCACGCCGCTGCCGGCCAGCCCGTGCAGCAGCCCGATGGCGTAGGCCCAGGCGTGCGGGCTGCGCGCGGTGCGGGTGGGCACGAAGTTGGCGCGGTTGGTCAGCCGCCCCAGGCCCATGCCCACCAGCACCAGGCCCACCAGCACTTCGAAATAGCCGCCGGATAGCAGCGTGAGCTTGCCAAACAGGATGACGCTGCCCAGCACCACCAGCATGGTGGTGTGGCCCAGGCCCCAGTACAGGCCGTCCTTCACCGCCAGCAGCGTACTGTCGCGCCGGGCCACCAGTTGGCTGACGGCAATCAGGTGGTCGGGCTCGAAGGCGTGGCCCAGGCCCATGATGGCGGCGAATAAAAGGGGGAGAAGTGCGTGCATGCAGCCTTGGGACTGAAGGGGCAATATAAGCTTGGAATAGATAAAATCGATTTTGGGGCTATCAAAGACGGGGGGTATAAGCAGGAAAACAGGCAGAACGACAACCTTCGCCCCTTGTAGTAATGGGGGGTAAAGATTTAGGCGTAGATTTCTGCTCGCTGTGATAAGGATTCAGATGCCGGTCTAAATGCGCTGCGTTGTTGAACGCACTTTGCAAAGCCCTGAACGACCCGACCCGGCGCCCCATCCTGGCGCTTCTGCGCAAGCAGCCACTGAGTGTCAGTAATGTATATGACCACTTCGCCAAGTCAAGGCCTGGCATTTCGCACCAGCTCGCCCTGCTCCGGCCGGCCTGGTGTTGGCGGCGGGCATGGCGGCCTTCAGCGTGCTGGTAACCCACGCGGCCCAGGCCGGCCACATTGACAACCGCTGGGTGCTGCTGGGCAACTACCTGACTGCCATGTCGCCCAACTATTTCACCGGCATCCGCACGCCTTGGACGCTGGAAAACCCCATGGTGGGGCAGCGCACCCGCCGCGCCGCCGGGCTGCTTGGCTGGCGCCCGGCCCCCTGATGCTGGCGCCCCTGGGCGCGGCGGCGTAATCCTACGTGCTGTGGCGGCGCGGCGTACTGAAATGCCCGGCTAAGCTGCGGACGGAAAAATCATGTGATTGACAAGCTGCCTGCGGCGAGCTTACCTTGCACGGGATGAGTTCCGTACTGCGCCGGCAGCGCGCCTGGCTGCCCCTGCTTGTTGCCTTGCTGACCGGCTGGCTGGCCGTGCCCGCCCGGGCCCAGAACCTGACGTTCCGGACCCTGTCGTCGCAGGGCGGCCTGTCGGAAAACAGCGTGTCCTGCCTGACGCAGGACCGCGCCGGCTTTCTGTGGCTGGGCACCCAGGACGGGCTGAACCGCTACGACGGGGCCTCGTTTCGGGTGTTTCGCGGCGACCAGCACCGGCCCGGCACCCTGCTCAGCAACTTTATCCAGGACATTGCCGCCGACCCGCGCGGCGGCGTGTGGGTGGGCACCGGTGGCGGCGGCCTTTCCTACTACAATCCGCTCACGGAGTCCTTCGACAATTACGGCGAAGGCGACATTGCCGACGGTTTCGTGTGGTCTGTATTCTGCGACCGGCAGGGCCGGGTGTGGGCCGGCTCCGAAACGGCCCTGAATTTATTCGACCCCAAAACCAAGCGCGTGCGGCAGTTTCGGCACGTGCAGTCGGTGAGCGGCAACGTGCGCCGCAACTCCATCCGGGCCATCACCCAGACCTCCGACGGCCGCGTGTGGGTGGGCACCGGCGAGGGCCGCATCAGCGCCGTCGACCTGACGACGGGCACGCTGCAGCCCCTGGTCGACTGGGCGCCCGGCAGCGCCATCCGGGCCCTGGCTGCCACGCCCCGCGGCGGGCTGTGGGTGGCCGCCGCCGATGGTGGTGGGTTGTGCTTTATTGATCTGAAAACCAATCAGAAGACTCACTTTCGCCACGAGCCCAACCGCGTGGGCAGCCTGCCCAGCAACGAGCTGAACGCGGTACTGGTCGACCAGCAGGAGCGCGTGTGGGTGGGCACCACCCGCGGCCTGTGCCGCTACGATGCCGCCGCCAACTACTTCACCGTGTGGCAGCACCAGCCCAACCCGCGCAGCCTGCCCGCCGACAAAGTGGTGAGTTTGTTTCAGGACCGCTCGGGCCTGCTCTGGGCCGGCACCGACCAGGGCGTGGCCAGCTTTGAGCCCCGCCCGAATGCCTTTTCTCAGCCCATTCCGGCGCGCTTCACCGGGCCGGTGTGGGCCATAGCCCAGGACGCGGCCCAGCACCTCTGGGTGGGCTCGGAAACCAACGGCCTGCTGCGCCACGACCCCGTGACGGGCCGCGTGACCACCTACCGCGCCAACCCGGCCGATCCGCAGGCCCTGCCCGAAGACTTTATCCGGGCCGTGCTGCCCGACCGCGCCGGCCGCCTGTGGGTGGGCACCCGCAGCAAGGGCCTGGCCTACCTCGATCCGGCCACCGGCCGCTTCCGCCGCTTCCGCCACAACCCCACCGACCCCACCAGCCTCTCCGACGACAACGTGCGCTGCGTGTACGAAGACCGGCAGGGGCGCATCTGGGTGGGCACCGAGGGCGGGCTGAACCTGATTGACCCGGTGAGTGGCCGGTGCGCCGTGTACCGCCACAATCCCCACGACTCGCTCAGCCTCAGGAGCAACTACGTGCGCTGCGTGTACCAGGACCGCCGGGGCCGCCTCTGGGTGGGCGTGGGCGGGGGCGGCATCAGCCAGTTCGACTCGCGCACCGGCCACTGCCGCTCCTTCCGGGCCCGCCGCGACGACCCGCACAGCCTCGCCAACAACTACGTGCGCTGCATGCTCGAAGACGCGCAGGGGCGGCTGTGGCTGGGCACCGAGGGCGGCGGGCTGTCCTGCCTAATCGACGCCGAGCGGGGCCGCTTCGTGAACTACGGCGAGGCCGACGGGCTGCCCAACAACGTCATCTACGGCATGGCCCTCGACGCGCAACAGCACTTGTGGGCCGCCACCAACAAGGGCATTGCCCGCTTCACGCCGCGCACCCAGGAGTTTCGGACCTACGACACGCGCGACGGGCTGCCCCAGGACGAGCACAACGCCGGGGCCTACTGGCGCAGCCCCGACGGACGCCTCTTCTTCGGCGGCGGCAACGGCATCGTGGCCTTTCAGCCCGCGGCCGTGCGCTTCAACGCCGAGCCCCCGCCCGTGGTGCTGACGGGCTTCCGCAAGTTCAACCGCTGGGCCCCGCTCGACACCAGCATCACGGCCAGCCGGCAGCTCACCATCAGCCCCCGCGACAACTTTTTCTCCATCGAGTTTGCGGCCCTGAACTACCGGCTGTCCGACAAAAACCGCTTCGCCTACAAGCTGGAAAACTTCAACGACAAGTGGATCGACGCGGGCACGCAGCGGCAGGCCACCTATACCAACCTCGACCCGGGCACCTACGTGTTTCGGGTGCGGGCCGCGAACAACGACGGGGTGTGGAACAACGTGGGCGCCTCGCTGCGCCTGGTGGTGGAGCCGCCGTGGTACCAGACGTGGTGGTTCCGCATCCTGGCCAGCTGGCTGGTGTTCGGCCTGCTCTTTCTGGCCTACCGCGTGCGCGTGAGCCAGCTGCTGGCCCTGGAGCGCGTGCGCCACAACATTGCCCGCGACCTGCACGACGACATGGGCTCTACGCTCTCCTCCATCAGCATCCTGAGCCAGCTGGCCCGCACCCACCAGCAGCGCGGCAACGCGGAGCAGTCTTCGCAGCTGCTCGACCAGATCGGCGACTCCTCGCGCCGCATGCTCGACTCCATGGACGACATCGTGTGGGCCATCAACCCCGCGCACGACTCGATGGAGTCTGTCACCTCGCGCATGCGCAGCTTCGCTTCCGACGTGCTCGAAGCCCGTGGCATCGACTTCATCTTCAAGGTAGCGCCCGACGTGACCGAGCACCGCTTGCCCATGCGTGCCCGGCGGGAGTTTTTCCTGATGTTCAAGGAGGCCGTCAACAACCTGGCAAAGTACTCCCGGGCCGAATTTGCCCGCATCACCCTCGACTACGACAACCGCAGCCTGGTGCTGCGCGTGGAGGACGACGGCGTGGGCTTCGACCCGAAAGCCCCGGCCCAGGGCGGCGGCAACGGCATGACCAACATGCGCAGCCGCGCCGCCGCCATCAAAGCTCAGCTCACCATCGACACCGCGCCCGGCCAGGGCACCCGGCTGGAGCTGCGTGTGCCGCTGAAGTAGCGGGTGTGTCATGTCGAGCGCCGCGAGACATCTGGGCCAGCCTGTCAGCAGACGACTTCACCCAGATGTCTCGCGGCGCTCGACATGACAGTTCTGGTGCCCTCACATCATTATGCTACAGCGCCGCGCCCATGCGGGCCGTACCTTCGCAGCATTCTGACTCGCACCCCTTTACCACCGTTCACTGCCATGGAAGCTGCCGATACCCGCGTTCTGATTTACGAAGACAACCCCGACCTGCGCCTGAGCCTGAGCCACCTGCTGGGCGGCACGCCGGGCCTGGAGCTGGTGGGAGCCCTCGGCAACTGCCAGCAGGTGGAAACCGACATTCCGCGCCTCAAGCCCGACGTGGTGCTGATGGATATCGACATGCCCGGCATCAACGGTATTGAGGGGCTGAAGCGCATCAAGGCCAACTCGCCCAAG
Source organism: Hymenobacter edaphi (assembly GCF_003258365.1). Lineage (GTDB taxonomy): Bacteria > Bacteroidota > Bacteroidia > Cytophagales > Hymenobacteraceae > Solirubrum > Solirubrum edaphi. The sequence goes on from NZ_QHKM01000016.1 coordinate 15,928, forward strand.
GTGAGCGTGGTGATGCTCACCGTATTCGAGGACAACGACCGGGTGTTCCAGGCCGTGTGCGCCGGCGCCGATGGCTACCTGCTCAAGAAAACCCCGCCCGCCAAACTGCTCGACGCCATCGGCGAAGTGCGGGCCGGCGGCGCGCCGATGACGCCCGCCATTGCCCGGCAGGTGCTGCGCCTGTTTCCCAAGCCCGTGGCTCCGCGCCAGCAGGAAGACTCGCCGGCCAACCTCAGCGCCCGGGAGCAGGAAATTCTCGGCCTGCTGGTGGAAGGCTACAGCTACAAGATGATTGCCCACGACCGCGGCATCTCGCTCGACACGGTCCGGTCGCACATCAAGAAAATCTACGAGAAGCTGCACGTGCGCTCCATGACGGAGGCCGTGAGCAAGGCCCTGCGCCAGGGCCTGACCTAAGCCAACGTCATCTGTTACAGGTCGTCATGCTGAGTCCAGTCCGTCTCTACCGCTTCGTTGAAGCGTTCGGTAGCGATGCTTCGCGGGGCTCAGCATGACGTTCTTTTTGCATAGTGTCTGGCCCACTGACGGCCGTACCGCCGGGCCTCCCGGCGGGTATCACATCATCATGTGATTGACGGGCGCCGGCCGATTGCTGAAATTGTAGACGAGCCTGCCCCATGGGGGTACGGCTGATATGCTCCACTCTTCACCGCCGTCCGCTCATGTCTGCGAAATCCCGTCGGCAGCTGCTGATTTCCATGCTGGGCCTGTGGCTTACCGGCAGCCCGGCCCTGGCGTAGCGCGGCTCAGCCCCGTGTCTCGCCCGACACACCTATTGCCCTTCCGGTAGCAGCGGCCGCGGCCGAGCTGAAGCATACCGCGAATACGCCCGCCTGATTTCCAATCAGCCGGGCGTATTTTTTTGGGGCCGGTGGGGGGCTGCTTCGCCAAAACAAACCGCCCCGGCTTGGCGTTTGCCCCGGTGGTGGCCTATCTTCGTTACCGACCCTCCGCCCGGCGTGCCCATGCAACTGCTCCGTAACCTTAAGCTGACCGACGTTTTCGTACTCGACATCGAGACGGTGCCCTGCGTAGGCTGCCACGAGGAGCTGGACGACATGCTGCGCCACCTCTGGGAGCATAAGGCCCAGAGCCTGCGCCGGCAGCAGGGCTTTCCTACCTGGGGCGCCGAGGAAATCGAGCCCATGCCCGACCGGTTTACCGCGGCTTCGCTCTTCGCCCAGGCTGGCATCTACGCCGAGTTTGGGCGGGTTATCTGCATTTCGGTCGGCTATTTTTACTACGACGCGCTGGAGCAGCTGCGCTTCAAGGTGAAAAGCTTCGCCGGCGACGACGAGGCCGACCTGCTGCAGGACTTCGTGCGGGCCCTCAGCAAGCGGCCCAACTTCACCCTTTGCGCCCACAACGGCAAGGAATTCGATTTTCCCTACCTCTCGCGCCGCATGCTCATCAACGGCGTGGCCTTGCCCCCGCAGCTCGACGTGGCCGGCAAAAAGCCCTGGGAAATCAACCACCTCGACACCATGGAGCTCTGGAAGTTCGGGGACCGAAAATCCTTCACCTCCCTGGCTTTGCTGGCGGCCATGTTCGGCATTCCCACGCCCAAGGACGACATCAACGGTGCCGACGTGGCCCGCGTGTACTACGAGGAGCACGATTTGCCGCGCATCGTGAAGTATTGCCAGAAGGACATCATCACCACCGCCCGCCTGCTGCTCAAGTTCCGCGGCGACGAGCCCTTTGCCGATGATGCGGTGGTGTACGCCGACCAACCCGCCCCGATGATGGTCCTGCGCGCCAGCTAAAAAGGGCAGATGCGCGGCCATTGGAGAATGGTTTTCTGGGTGAGCCTCGCACTTGCGGGGGTAACGGCCAGCCGTTCCGCTGGTTCGCCCGATGTAGCAATGTTACGGCAGAGACGGCAGCTCAAGCTGGGGAAAAGCAGTCAGCAGCGCGTCGTGCCGGTACTGGGCATGCCCACCATGCGGCAGAAGGGGCTGCTACATGGCTTCCCAAGAGACGGGGATGCCACACCAATTGTTGGGTGACGCTGTATTATCCTCGGCTCGGCATTGAGTGCGTTATGCTGGAAACCCCGGCCGGCCCGCGACTGGACGAGGTAGCGCTCAACTTCCCGTACGCGAAGACGGTCCTGGATTCCATTTACCTGAGCCGACAGCCGATCGGGGCGCGGGCTGCCCCAGCCCATCTGGAGTTCGAGGGATGACCGAGGACGAAAACCATGCGAAGTACGCGGCGGCATTGCGGGCGCTGGTATGGGGCTGGAAGTGCAGGCCCAATTCGACTCGGCTACCTGGAACCGTTGCCAGCGTCGGCCGGCGTTGCTCGACAGTCTGAGCGGCACTATGCCCGTCAATCAGATTGTGTTCGAAAACGACGATTGATCAGGCGCCAACGACAGTTTTGCCCCCGTGCTGGTACTCCATTGCTATAAGCACTGAGAATTATTGAAATAAATAAATAATTATTTGTATTATTATCTATGGTCTAACGTGTAAACCCTACAGTCATGGCGCAGAACGTGTTGGAGGAAGTATCGGCTTGTTTCACGGCTCCGGCCGTCAGCCAGGCCAGTGTGGTGGTGGGAGAAAGCGAAGCCGGGGTGCGTAAAGCCTTGCCCAAAGTGGTGCCCCTGGTGCTCAGCAGCCTGATCAAGCTCTCGGAGCAGGTTGGCGGCATCGATGTCGTCTGGCTGATGGCCCGCGACGCGCACGAGGCCGGCACCCGCGCCGACGTGCTGGCCGCCCAGGTACCCAAAGGCCAGGAACTGATGCGGGCCCTGCTCACCGACCACTACAGCGGCCGCATTGCCTCGGTGGCCACCGAAAGCGGCATTCGAACCGAAGCCGTGGAGGGCCTGCTGGGGCTGGCCGCGCCCGTGATGCTCGGCGTGCTCGGCGAGCATGCCGCCACCGACCACCTCGATGCCCCCGCGCTGGGTCGTTGGCTGCAAAGCCAGCGCAGCAGCGTAACCGGTCTGCTGCTGGCCGATGCCGCGACCAAAGCCCGGAACGGCCACGGCGCCGAACCGGCCGTGGGTGCCTATCCGCACGCGGCGCCCCTGCCCGCGCCCGACGCCGCTACCCGCCCCGACCGGCTGCTGCGCCAATGGCTGCTGCCGGCGCTGGTCGTCATCGGGGCCATTATCGTTGGCTACTGGCTCGGGCGTACGCCGCGGCCGGCCCCGGGGCCCGGCGCGGCGGCCCTGACCACGGCCGGCCTGACCCCGGCTACCCCGGCCGCGCCGAGCGGCCGTGACGTCGCCACCGCCGCCGACGCGGCCCCGGTAACGGCCATCAGCGGGCGCTACGACGCGGGCACGGAAAATTACATCTACGACACCGGCCGGCCGGTACGGCTGGCGCTGATTGACGGTACGATGCTGACGGTGGGGGCCAACTCCACCGAAAACAAGCTCTACACCTTCCTGGCCGACGCTACGCAGCAGGTCGACCCGGTGAACCGCACTAAGGGCTGGATCAACTTCGACCGGGTGTACTTCGACGCCCGCAAAGCCACGCTCACCGACGAGTCGACGGCGCAGCTGCAGAACGTGGCCAGCATCCTGAAAAGCTTCCCGACGGCGCACGTCAAAATCGGGGGCTACACCGACAGCACCGGCTACTTCAAGGACAATCTGCGCCTGAGCGAGCAGCGCGCCACGGCGGCCCTGGCGGCCCTGGTGGATATGGGAGTGGCGGCGGGCCGCGTCGAGGCCAAGGGCTACGGGCAGAAGCACAACGTGGCCAGCAACGAAACGCCGGTGGGCCGGGCGCTGAACCGGCGCATCAGCGTGCGGGTGACGCAGAAATAAGCTGGGCACTGGGCAACCTGGCAGGCAGTGAATCGTTGAATTTTCACATTCGCTCTTTCTCTTTTCAAGCTTACCTAGCCCTCTAAAGCCATGAGCCAAAACATCATTGACGTTGTGCGGAGTTTCTTCTCCGATGGCGTAGTGCAACAAACCAGTAGCGCGCTGGGCGAACATGGCAACCGCGTCCGCTCGGCCCTGACGGGGCTGGCTCCCCTGGTGCTGGGCGGCCTGCTGCGCCGCACCGAGCAGCCCGGCGGCCCGGCCGAAGTGTTTGGCATGGCCCAGCAAGCGCATTCCAGCGGCCTGCTCGACAATGTAGGTGGCCTGCTCACCGGCGACGGCGGCGGCTGGTCCAGCCGGGGGCCGGAGTTTTTGCGCTCGGCGCTGGGCGGGCAGTACCAGCCCGCCACCGAGGCCATTGCCAGCGGCAGCGGCATCAACAGCGGCATTGTGGGGCGGCTGGCGGGGCTGGTGGTGCCGGTGGTGCTGGGGCTGCTGGGCCGGCACGCGGCGCAGAACAACCTCGATGCCAATGGCCTCAGCGGCTGGCTGACCTCGCAACGTTCATCGATTCTCGATGCGCTGCCGTTTGGGCTCGGCGGATTGCTGGGGGGCCTGGGCGGCGGCGCTACGGCCGCCGGAGCCAGCATGGCCAATACCGGGCGCGACACCGGCCACGCGGCCCGCAGCGTGGTAACTGAAACTGTGCCCACCGCCGCGCGCGAAGGCCGGCCGTGGTGGCCCTGGCTGCTGCTACTGCTGCTCGGGGTGGCCCTGCTTTACTACCTCTTCGGGCGCAACCGGAACGAGGAGCCCGTCACGACCACCGATACCACGACCACCATCGATACGACTACGACGGCGGCCGCGCCGGTAGCGGCAGCCGCGCCCACCGGCCGCTACGACGAGGCCACCGGCAACTACATCTACGACACCGGCACCACCACCGACGTGAAGCTGCCCGACGGCACGGTGCTGAACGTGGGCAGCAACTCGACGGAAGCGCGCCTGTTCAATTTCCTGAACGACGCGAGCCTGCCCGTAGGCGACGACAAAACCCAGGGCTGGCTGAGTCTTGATCGGGTGTACTTCGATACCGGCAAGGCTACGCTCACGACCGAGTCGCAGCAGCAGCTGAAAAACATTGCGGCCATTCTGAAGGCCTTCCCGAATGCGGCCATCAAGCTCGGCGGCTACACCGACAACAAGGGCAGCGCCGACGCCAACCTGACCCTGAGCGCCGACCGGGCCAACGCCGCCCGCAAAGCCGTAATGAACAATGGCATCGACGCGGGCCGCGTGGCGGCCGAAGGCTACGGGCAGGAGCACCCGCTGGCCACCAACGACACGCCCGAAGGCCGGGCCCAAAACCGCCGGGTGGACGTGCGCGTGACGAGAAAGTAAACGTTGTGGGCCGCATGTTCCCGGCCAAAATCAGCAGCGCCGGCCGGGGTATCCAGCCCCCCGCCGGCGCTGTCGGTGTAAGGAATGGTGTACGCAATGCCCCGAATACGCCGGCGTCGGGGGGGCGCCGCGCGGTCGAGGCACGAGGAGTTTTTCAACATTATTGGGTTTTGGGACTTGGCCTGATCCGGCAGTATGCTTGCCTGACCCAAGGGCCGTTATCTTACCCGCATGAAGATGCTCTGCACGGTTTCCGCCCTGCTGCTGGCGAGCCAGGTAGCTGCGGCCCAGGCCCCGGCGCCCGATATCATCCTGACGGGCGGCAAAGTATTCACGGCCAATGCCAGGCAGCCCTACGCCGAGGCCGTAGCGGTGCGCGGCGAGCGAGTGGTGGCCGTGGGCAGCACCGCCGCCATCAGCCGGCTGGCCGGGCCGCGCACCCGGCGCATCGAGCTGCGGGGCCGCACCGTGGTGCCGGGCTTCAACGACGCCCACGACCACCTGCCGCACCGCGTGCCCACGGGCCGGCACTTCGCCTTTCCGGCCGCGCCCATGATACCCGGCCCCGCCCGGCAGCAGGTGCTCGATACCCTGAGCCGGCTGGTGCAGCGCACCCCGCCCGGCACCTGGCTGCAGGGCGAAATCAGCCTGCTGGTGCTCCTCGACCCGGAGCTGCGCCGCGCCGCGCTGGACCGCGTGGCGCCCGCGCACCCCGTCATGCTCAAGCCGCCGTGGGGCCACGGCAACATTCTCAACTCCAAAGCCCTGCAGCTGCTCGGCATTGCCGACGATGCCCCCGACCCGGTGGGTGGCCGTTACGAGCGGGTGGCCGGCACCGGGCAACTCAGCGGCCTGCTCTCGGAATACGCCGACTGGAATGCGCGACGTCAGTTCCACGGCACCCTGCCCGATGCCGCGTGGGCGCGGGAGCTACAGCAATACGGGACTGAAGCATTGGCTTTGGGCATTACCAGCGTGCAGAATATGGCCGGAGAGCTGCCGCCCGCCCAGATGCTGCGGGTGGTGCAGGCCGCCCGGCTGCCGCTGCGCCACCGCATCATGCCGCTGCCCATGACCACCGCCGCCGGCATCCGCTACGGTGAGTGGATGGGCGCAACCCCGCAGCCGGCGCCGCTGACGCGGGTGCAGGGCCGCAAGTACATTCTGGACGCCACGCCGCTGGAAGGCGGCGCCCTGATGCGGAAGCCGTACCCCGACCGGCCGGGCTGGTACGGCCGGCTGAACTTCCCCGTCGACACGGTGCGGCGCATGCTGCGCCTGGCTCTCATGGGCTCCGAGCCGCTGATGCTGCACGTGTCGGGCGACAGTACGGCCAGCCTGGTGCTGACGCTGATGAGCGAGCTGGCCGACGAGGCTACCTGGCGGCGCAAGCGGGTGCGCTTCGAGCACGGCGACGGGCTGGCCGCCGACCTGCAGCCGCGGGCCAAGGCCCTGGGCATCGTGGTGGTGCAGAATCCCTCGCACTTCATCAATCCCGCCCTGAGCGGAGCCCCCAACGGCGTGAATTTCGTGGCGCCGTTTCGCTCGCTGCTGGCCGCCGGCATCCCCTTCGCCCTCGGCTCGGATGGACCGATAAATCCGTTCCTGAATATTATGTTCGCCACCACCCTGGCCGACCCCAAAGAGGCCCTGACCCGGGAGCAGGCCGTAACGGCCTACACCGCTGGCTCGGCTTACGCTGAGTTTGCCGAGCAGGACAAAGGCACTTTGGCGCCAGGCAAGCTGGCCGATCTGGCGGTATTGTCACAGGATATCTTCACCGTGCCCGCGCCCGCCCTGCCCGGCACCGTGAGCGAGCTGACGATGGTAGGAGGGAAGGTGGTGTACGAAGCCAAGGCGGACGGTAAACGCTGATACCTGTTCTGTCATCCTGAGCAGAGCGGAGGAGGACGCTAGGATGGACTGCGAAACTGCCAGAAACAGAAAAAGCGGCCCGAGAGCCGCTTTTTCTGTTGTTGCGAAGACGCTGTTACTGCACGTTCAGCACGCCGTCGAGCAGGCCGGGCAGCACGCCCAGCAGCACCGTCAGGCCCATCAGCACCACCAGCACCACCGACTGCAGCCCCGTCACGGGTACGGGGGCTTCGGCGCCTTCCACGGCCGGGCGCATGTACATAGCAATGATGGGGCGCAGGTAGTAGTAGATACCAATGGCCGACATCACCACGGCAAACACGATCAGGCCGATGTAGCCTTCCTGGGCGGCGGCGTTGAATAGCTGAAACTTACCAAAGAAGCCCGCCGTCAGCGGAATGCCCGCCAACGACAGCATCGAAATGGTCATGGCCAGGGCCAGCAGCGGGTTGGTGCGGGCCAAGCCGTTGAGGCCCTCGTAGTCTTCGCGCTGGCGCTGGTTCTGCACCAGCTGCAGCACGCCGAAGGCCGCTACCGTAGCCAGCGAGTAGGCCAGCGAGTAGAAGAAGATGGCGTTGGCCGAGAGCATGCCGCTGCGCAAAGCCACCAGGGCCAGCAGCAGGTAGCCCGCGTGCGAGATGCTGGAGTAGGCCAGCATGCGCTTCACGCTGGTTTGGGCCACGGCACCCACGTTGCCGATGAGCAGCGTCAGCACCAGCATGGTGGTGAGCGTGGGCAACCAGAACGGAATGGTGTCGCCGCCGAAGGCCACCACCAGCAGCTTGAAGAAACCGGCCACGCCGGCCGTTTTCACCACCGTGCTCATGAAGCCGGTAAAGATGGTGGGGGCCCCCTCGTACACGTCGGGCGTCCAGAAGTGGAAGGGCGCGGCCGAAATCTTGAAGCCGATGCCGATGAGCATGAGCAGAATGCCCACGTACATCATCGGCGCCAGCGTCGCATCGGCGGTGGGCAGGGCGCGAATGGCGGCGCCCATCTGCATCAGGTCGAAGGTGCCGGTGGCGCCGTAGAGCAGGGCCACGCCGAAGAGCAGGATGCCGGTGGCAAACGAGCCCATCAGGAAGTACTTCAGGGCTGCTTCGTTGGAGCGCAGGTTGCTTTTATCCGAGCCGGCCAGCACGTACATGGCAATGCTCAGCGTCTCGATGCCGAGAAACAGGATCAGGATGTTGGTGTAGCTCACCATCATGATGGCGCCCACCAGCGAAAACAGCATCAGGCTGTAGAACTCGGCTAGGTTGGGGTTGTCGTCCTGCACGTAGTGCTGCGAAAAGGGCAGCAGCAGCAGGGCCGTCAGCACGATGACGCCGGTGAAGACGCGGGCATACTGGTCGAAGAACAGCATGTTGCGCAGGTAGCCGGTACGGGCCCACTCGGCCAAGGCGGCCGAGCTGTTGTCCACGTCGAAGATGTTGATGGCCAGCACGGCGGCCAGCACCAGCAGCACCAGCGGCAGAATCAGCCGGTTGGAGCGCAGGAAACCCAGGAACAGATTGGCCAGCCCGGAAACGGAAAGCAGAATAATCGAGAGCATGGGGCGGGAGGCTTAGCGGTTGATGAGCACCAGCAGCTTGTTCACGGCCGGCTCCGAAATGTGCATGAACGTGCCGGGGAACAGGCCAATCCAGAACACCATCACGACCAGCGGTACCAGCACGGCCAGCTCGGCGCCCGTCAGGTCGCGGATAACGGCGCTGAACGAGGAATCCGGGCCCAGCATCACGCGCTGGAACATGCGCAGCAGGTACACCGCGCCGAACACGATGGTCAGACCGGCCACGGCGCCCAGCCAGGGGTTGAACTGGTACACGCCCATCAGCAGCAGGAACTCGCCCACGAAACCGTTGGTGAGCGGCAACGCCACGGTGCCGAGCAGAATTACGAGGAAAGTAACCGACAGCAGGGGCGTAGCGCGAGTCAGGCCGCCCAGCTCCGGAATCTGTCGGGTGCCGGTGCGCCGCTCGATGATGTCGGCAATGAAGAACATGCCGACCACGTTCACGCCGTGGGCCAGCATCTGAATCACGGTGCCCTGCAGGCCCACGGCCGTCAAGGAGAACATACCGGCAATCATCAGGCCCACGTGCGAGAGCGAGGAAAAGGCAATCAGGCGCTTCATGTCGCGCTGGCGGATGGCAATGAGGGCGCCGTAGATGATGCCCACCACGGCCAGCACCATTACGGGAGCTACCCAGCGGCTCACGCCCAGCGGCACCACCGGCAGCAGCCAGCGCAGAGTGCCGTAGATACCCATCTTCAGCATGATGCCCGACAGCAGCATGGTGGCCGGCGCGGGCGCCTGCTCGTAGGTATCGGGCTGCCAAGAGTGCAGCGGAAACAGCGGCATCTTGATGGCGAAGGCCGCGAAGATGAGCAGGAACAGCCAGGACTGCTCTTGGGCGCTGAGCTGCAGGTTGTAGAAGGCCGCCAGGTCGGAGCTGCGGGCGGCGCCGCTGGCCCCGGTCATGTAGTAGAGGTACACGAAGCCGGCCAGCATCAGCAAGGAGCCGACCACGGTGTAGATGAAGAACTTCAGCGTGACCTGCACGCGCCGTTCCCCGCCCCACACGCCGGCCAGGAAGTAAATCGGAATCAGGGCCACTTCCCAGAAGAAGTAGAATACGAAGGCATCCAGCGCCACGAACACCCCGATCAGGCCCGACTGCATGAAGAGCACCAGCGCGTAGAACACCGAGGGGTTCTCGTAGTCGTGGCGGAAGGAAGCCAGCAGGATCAGCGGCACCAGAAAGGCCGTGAGCAGCACCAGCAGCAAACTCAGCCCGTCCATCCCGATGTGGAAATGGATACCGGCCGAGGCCAGCCAGGCGTAGTCCAGCTCGAAGTGCGGCAGGGAGTAGTCGGTCTGAAACTGGAAGGCCGCGTAGAGGGCCAGCACCAGCTCGACCAGCGAAGCGCCAAAGGCCAGCGCCCGCGCGGCGGAGCCCCGCACGAAGTGCAGCAGCAGCGCAGCGGCCACGGGCCAGATAAGCAGAAGGGCAGTCAGCATGTTGTACTGTATGATGCGAGTCAGGAGCGCAGAACGAGGATTTAAATGAGCAATGGCCTCTTTATGCTCTTTTGGTTTTTTGGCTTACCACCAAGTTGATTACAGCTATAAGTAAGACAAAAGCAATGTGCACCCAGCTATAGAGGTCTGCAGCAAAGGTTTTGGCAATCTGTGTGGCGCTGTCATCAGGTGAGCCTAGCCAAAAAACAATCAGGTGCAGCAGCAGAAACAAACCCGAGAGTACGCAAACCTTAAATAGTGCATGCCTCGGTCTTTCAATGTTGTTCCCGAAGACAGCCAGCACTACTACCAGTTCTACAATCCATGGTAGAAACAGTAGCAGCTGCATGGTGGCCGTTTTTAGAAATTCATGAAATTCAGCGCCAGCACCACCACGATGCCCACCACCATCAGCAGCAGGTAGGTTTCCACCTTGCCGGTCTGCAGGTTGCGCAGCAGCTGCGAGCCGCCAAACACGCCGCGGCCCACGCCGTTGACGCCGGCATCCACCACGCGCTTCTCCACGAAGTCGTGCAGGCCGCGCGAGAGGTACATCGAGGGCTTCACGAACAGGGTGTTGTACAGCTCGTCGACGTAGTACTTGTGGTACACTAGGTTTTCGAGGAAGCCGCGCTGCGAGGCGTCGTCGGCCGGGCGCACCTTGCGGCTCACGTACTGCACGTAGGCGAAGAGGATGCCCAGCACGCCGGCTGCTACCGAGAGGCCGATGAGCATGTACTCCGTAGCGTGGTCGATTTCCGCGCCGAAAGCTTCCGGGTTGGCCTGCCGCGAGTAAGTGAACAGCGGGGCCAGGAACTCGGCCAGGTAGCCTTTGCCGAGCACCAGCGGGGCGTTCATGAAGCCGCCGATGGCCGCCAGAATGGCCAGGATGATCAGCGGCATGGTCATCGAGGCCGGCGACTCGTGCAGGTGGTGCTTCTGCTCCTCCGTACCGCGGAACTCGCCGAAGAAAGTCAGGAACAGCAGGCGGAACATGTAGAAGGCCGTCAGGAAAGCCGTTAGCAGGCCGATGCCCCACAGCACCTTGTTGTGCTCGAAGGCGTGGGCCAGAATTTCGTCCTTGGAGAAGAAGCCCGAGAAAGGCGGAATGCCGGCAATGGCCAGGCAGCCGATCAGGAAGGTCAGGAAGGTAATCGGCAGGGCTTTGCGCAGGCCGCCCATGTTGCGGATGTCCTGCTCGTTGCTCATGGCGTGAATCACCGAGCCGGCGCCGAGGAACATCAGCGCCTTGAAGAAGGCGTGCGTCAGCACGTGGAACAGCGAGGAGGTGTAACCCATCACGCCCAGCGCCAGGAACATGTAGCCCAGCTGCGAAACGGTGGAGTAGGCCAGCACCTTCTTGATGTCGTTTTGCGCGAGGCCGATGGTGGCCGCGAACAGGGCCGTCAGGGCGCCCACCCAGGCCACCACGTTCAGCGTGTCGGGCGAGAGGGTGTAGAGGATGTTGGAGCGCAGCACCATGTAGATGCCGGCCGTCACCATCGTCGCGGCGTGAATCAGCGCCGACACCGGCGTGGGGCCAGCCATGGCGTCGGGTAGCCAGGTGTAGAGCGGTAGCTGGGCCGATTTACCCATGGCGCCCACGAACAGCAGCAGGGTGATGGCCGTGACAACGCCGGCGCCAACCGGCAACTTCGCGGCCTGCTGGAATACCGAGCCGTACTCCACCGAATCGAAAGTCTGGTAGATCAGGAAGATGCCGAGCAGAAAGCCCAGGTCACCGATGCGGTTGATGATGAAGGCTTTCTTGGCGGCGTTGTTGAACGCAGTGTGCTTGTTCCAGAAGCCGATGAGCAGGTAGGAGCACAGCCCCACGCCTTCCCAGCCGATGAACAGAATCACGTAGTTGGCGCCCATCACCAGCAGCAGCATCGAGAAGACGAACAGGTTCAGGAAGGCGAAAAACTTCCCGACGTTTTCGTCGTGGTGCATATAGCCGATGCTGTACACGTGGATCAGGAAACCCACGCCCGTCACCAGCAGCAGCATGATCAGGCTGAGCTGATCGATCTGGTAGGAGAAGGGAATGTGCAGCGAGCCGACGGAAATCCAGTCGAACAGGTGCACCGTGTAGGGCGTGCCGGTGAACTGCGTGAACAGCATCACCGCAATCAGGAAGGAGCCCAGTACGGCGGCGCTGCTGATAATCCCAGCCACCGTGCCCGAAAGCCGGCGGTTGAGCAAACCGTTGATCAGGAAGCCCAGAAACGGCAGCAGCGGGATGAGAACGTAGAGCAGCGGCGAGCCGCCAAAGACGGCGAGGGGCGCTTGTTCAGCCATATGACAATGAGTGAATGAGCGAATGAATGAATGAGTGAATGAGGAAGGCCGCGCGGAACTGCGCGTAAGGCACTTCACTCATTCACTCACTCATTCATTCACCATTTGAGCCTGTCGAGCAGGTTGACGTCGGTGTTCTGGATGTTGCGGTAAATCATCACGATAATGCCCAGGCCGACGGCAACTTCGGCGGCGGCAACGGCCATGATGAAAAACACGAAGACCTGCCCGTTCGGATCGGCGCGGTACGCCGAAAAGGCGGCGAGCAGGACGTTGACGGCGTTGAGCATCAGCTCCACGCACATAAAAATGATGATGGCATTGCGCCGGGTCAGCACTCCCAGAACGCCGATGCTGAAGAGGGCAGCGGCGAAGAACACGTAGTGTTGGAGCGGAACGGTGCGAATGACTTCCGGTATCGTCTGTTCCATTCAGGACGGGGTAACGGCGGAAAAAAGCCCACAACATACTGGGGCCAATTAGCGGGCAAAGGTAGCCCGAAACTTGGGAAAACCACGCGGGAAACTGCCCTTATTGTCCGGCTGCCGCCCCGCCTTGCCGATGGCAAATGCCCAAGCAACGGTTCAGGCGGCAGTCATTGCCGCGCTTCGCTCGCAATGACTACTGTGCTACCGTCGGCCGTGTCTGAAGTGGGGCCGCTAGCCCTCCCGAAAATTTTCTATTCCCCGTAAAGTAATTTTCGGCGGCCGGCGTCTTCCCCTCCAGAATGGAACAGGCCTTGACCATACCCTCCACCAGCGCGGCCATGACCGAGCAAAACGACCGGCTGCAGCAGGCCGTGCGCGAGCAGCGCGGCAAGCTGCTCTCGTTCATCCGCCGCCGCATCCCCGACGAGGACGATGCCGAAGACGTGCTGCAGGACGTCTTCTACGAGCTGGTGCAAACCTACCGCCTCGTCAAGCCCGTGGAGCAGATGGCCGCCTGGCTGTTCCGCGTGGCCCGCAACAAAATCATCGACCGGTACCGCCGCCCCAAAGCCGCCTCCCTGGAGGAAGCCGCCGCCTACCACTCCGCCGCCGATTCCGACGAGCCCCTGCTGCTGGCCGACATCCTGCCCGCCCCCGACGACTCCACCGAAACGGCCATGGCCCGCGAAACCATTATGGAGGCCATCCTCGATGCGCTGGAAGTGCTGCCGCCCGCCCAGCGCGAGGTGTTCGTCTGGCACGAGTTCGAGGGCAAGACCTTCAAGCAGATGGCCGAAGAAACCGGCGTGCCGCTCAAGACGCTGATTTCGCGCAAGCACTACGCCGTGCAGCAGCTCCGGGTGAAGCTGCAGGCGCTCTACAACGACCTTTTCCTGGACTAGCAGGAATGAATGTGAAAAATGTGAATTGAATGTGCGGAATAGGGGAGCTGAGCTGAAACAAGCATCCTATTTCCTCGCATCTTCCACATTCCGCACATTCAATTCACATTCCTCCGCATAGTCCCCATTTCCCACATTTCGCATATTCCCTTCTCATGGACCGCAAATTCTGGCTGCTCCGCGGCCTGCGCATCATACTCGCCGTGGCCTTTTTCGTCGCCCTGGCCGGCTTCGTCGTCATGTCGCTCTGGAACTGGCTGATGCCTTACCTGTTCCACCTGCCCACCGTTTCCTTTGCCCAGGCCCTGGGCCTGTTCATCCTCAGCAAGCTGCTGCTCGGCGGCTTCCGCGGCGGCGGACCCGGTGCGGCCTGGAAAGCCAAAGCCCAGCAGCACTGGCGCCAGAAAATGGCCAGCCGCATGGAAGGCATGAGCGAAGAGCAACGCGAGAAATTCCGCCAGCGCATGCGCAACTGCGGCCCTTGGGGCCGCATGGCCGAAGCACAGCCCCGCCCGGCTACGGCACCGCCTACCGTTGAATAAGTACGCTGACTAGTAAAGCAAAAGCGGCTCCTGATGCATCAGGAGCCGCTTTTGCTTTACGCGCTATTTCAATTTTCCTTGCCAAGTAGTCATCATTGTGCCTTGCCCATAACCAACTACTGTTATGTAATCCACATAGTTGAAGCGAGTAATATCAGGCACTTGCATAATCACTCCTTCAGGAGATACGCCGTAGCTATTATTCATAGCTGGGTAGTCAGCTTCAGTCGGTAGCATTTCATTTTGTTTGGCTATCGAAACTACTTTCTCAAAATCGTTAATCCGGCCAACCGACACGATGGCACCTGGTTGCAACCGCCATCCAGGAATACGATTCATGGAAACACTGCGGCGGCCGAATTTCACAACTATATCCAGCGTATCAGTTTTTTCTATTCGCGGGAGTATCAGCAAGCCCGCACTATCCCGAACGGCAAAGACGCGCGTGCTTGATCTGAGTGTTATGTCCCTGGATTTGATTTTACACTTCTTCGCTTGGTTGTTCACGTAAATATTTACGATTAAGATTGGCGCTTTGCGGGAGTACCGTGCGGTTTGACAAGTCACCGGCAAAGCATAGAGAGAAATAAACAGTCCGATAAGAGCTTTCATAAATTCAAAGTAGAACTCTACTCAAAGAGTAATGAGCTGCTTGGCACTACAAGCTTGCTTGCTGCAGCAAATTAGGCCGCGCCGCGGGTATGGCAGTCTTGAGCTGTAGTACCAGATCCAAAAACTTATGACCATCGACACCAGTAGCACTGAGCGGTAAGGTCAGTTCCTGAAAGCCCATGGCCCGGCTTATGCCACCCATTTGCTGAGCCAGATTACCCTTGCGCATGGATGGTTCGAAATTGGGCGGCACGACTAGGCAGAGCAGTTGTTGCTTATGCACTTCCGTCAGGTAGGCGTCCTGAATCAGGTCCCAATTGATGAACTCGCGGTGCGCCTCGTGGTGCAAGATGCCGATGCTGTTGAGCGTGATTAGGGGTCGGCGGTCCAGCAGGTTGTAAATGCCGAATGGGTAGCCCAGTCCAAAGAACCCAATACTCACCCAGCCGAACGGGTTGTGGTCTTTGCCAAACACCATCCAAAAGCCGATGAGGACGAAAGGCGTGCAAAGCAGCATCACCCGAATAGCCTGCCAGCGTGATTTGTAGAGGGTAATTTCTTTCATAAGAGGCACAAAAAAGCAGCGCCTGAATCAGACGCTGCTTCAATATGTGAGAAAACTCGCTTAGAAGTTCCGCTCCCCGGCTTCGCGCTTGCCCAGCATTACCGAACCCACCATGGCTACCAGGAACAGCACCGAAGCCAGCTCAAACGGCACCAGGTACTGTCGGTAGAGCACCAGGCCCAGGCGGTTCACCATCCCGATCTGCGAGTCGAAGCTGGCGGCATCGGCCCCGACGGGGTTCACGTTGCGCAGCGCCGCAATGAGCACCAGCAGCAGCATACCGCCGGCTATAGCCCCGGCCACCTTCGCCAGCCCCGACTTGTTGGGCTCCGTGTCAGCGTTCAGGTTCAGGAACATCACCACGAACAGGAACAGCACCATGATGGCGCCGGCGTACACGATGATGTTCACCGCCGCCAGAAACTGCGCGTTCAGCATCAGGTAGTGCCCCGAAATGGCGAAGAACGTCAGGATCAGGAACAGCACCGAGTGCATCGGGTTCTTGGCAAACACCACGCCCAGGGCGCTCAGTAGTGCCACGAAGGCCAGAAAGTAGAAAAGGGAATTACCCATAGGGGAGGAGAAGTGCGGAACTTCGAAAGGAAAGTAGCCCGTCAGGTCGAGCGAGGTCGAGTCATTTGGCCGGATAGTAATGCCAATCGTTGGGTTACTATCCGCAGTCAGCCCGCAAGATTGGCTACGCCTTCCTGCGGTTCGTCGGCAAGCTAGGAATGACGGTCTGTTGCGTCAATTAAGCATCCATGCCGGCCATGCGGCGGGCCAGGGCTTCGGCTTGCTCGGCGGTGAGCTGAATGCCGCGCTTGGAGCGGGCGTTCGGGTCGACGGGCTCCACCAGGCGGTCCTTGCCGTAGATGAACTCGTCGCGCTCGAAGCGGGGCGGGGCCATCTTGTCGGCCTGCAGGTAGATGGCTGCTTTGGGGCAAGCTTCCTCGCAGAGGCCGCAGAAGATGCAGCGCAGCATGTTGATTTCGTAGCTGACGGCGTACTTCTCCTCGCGGTAGAGGTTCTGCTCGCCTTTTTTCCGCTCGCCGGCCACCATGGTAATGGCTTCGGCCGGGCAGGCCACGGCGCAGAGGCCGCAGGCGGTGCAGCGCTCCTTGCCCTGTTCGTCGCGCTTGAGCACGTGCAGCCCGCGGAACGTGGGCGACATCGGCCGCAGCTCCTCGGGGTAGCGGATGGTGGCTTTCTTGGAGAAAAAGTGCTTGAGCGTGATGCCCATGCCCGTGAGGATGGCCGGCAGGTAAGCCCGCTCGGCCAGCGTCATGGGCTTCTTCTCCATGTGCTTCGATCTATTGGTCAGTTTCATCGTGAGGTCGTCGTGGCAGATGGCCGGCCTGTAGCGCGGGCTTCAGCCCGCGTCCGCCCGCGCCGTTTGGACGAATGAAAGTTACTATCTGAAGAACGCAGACTAAAGTCCGCGCTACGGCGCTAACGGCGCGCTACCGTGCGGATTTCAGTGGGTGCCGCTTCTTTGGATACGTCCAGCTTCGGTGCCTTCGAGCCGAAGAACAGGATGAAGGCGCCGGTCAGGATGATGTTCAAAATGGCCAGGGGGAAGAGCATGGTCCAGCCCAGGCGCATCAGCTGGTCGTAGCGGAAGCGCGGCAGCGTCCAGCGCACCCACATGAAGAAGAAGATGAAGAAGAAAATCTTCGCGAACAGCACCACCGTGCCCAGGATGGTCACCACGTTGTGGGCAAACAATTCCCCCTGCGAGGAGGTCAGCGAGTTGTAGAGCAGATGCTCCCCGGGGAAGCTGAAGCCGCCGAAGTACAGCGTGCTCATCACGGCCGAAGCCACGAACACGTTGATGTACTCGGCGAAGAGGTACAGGCCCATTTTCATCGACGAGTACTCGGTGTGGTAGCCGCCCACCAGCTCGGTTTCGCACTCGGGCAGGTCGAAGGGCGTGCGGTTCGTCTCGGCGAAGGCGCAGACGATAAAGATGATAAAGCCCAGCGGCTGGTACACAATGTTCCAGAGGCCGTCGTATTGCTGCAAAGCAATTTTCTGCAGCGACAGGGTGCCCGTCACCATCAGCAGCGCAATCAGGGCCATGCCCATGGCCAGTTCGTAGCTCACGGCCTGGGCCGCGGCGCGGATGGCGCCGAGCAACGAGAACTTGTTGTTGGAAGCCCAGCCGCCAATCATCAGCCCGTACACGCCCAAGGATACCACCCCGAACACGTACAGCATGCCGATGTTGACCTCAATGGCCTGCAGGCGCACCACGTCGCCGTTGTTCAGCAGCAGGGTGTTGCCGAAGGGAATAACGGCCGAGGCCATCAGCGCCGTGGTCATGGCCAGGCAGGGCCCGAACACGAACAGGGCGCGGTTGGAGCCGGCCGGGAAGAATTCCTCCTTGGTAAAGAGCTTTACGGCGTCGGCCAGGGGCTGCAGCAGGCCATAGGGGCCGGCCCGGTCGGGGCCGACGCGGTCCTGCAGGAAGGCCGCCACCACGCGCTCGGCGTAGGTGGAGTAAGTGGCAATCAGCAGCGTGATGCCGAAGACGGCCAGAATGACGAGGCTCTGCCAGGAAATGACGAGGGACGTCAGGGCGGAAAGATCCATCTTTTCGTTTTTCGTTATTCGTTTCTCGTTGTTCGTGTTCTGCTGCTCGGATGCGGAGTATGCCTGCCCCGAAAAACAAACAACGAAAAACGAAGACTATCTACCGAGTTTCAGCGGCGGGTTGTTTTCCAGGTCGCGGACGGAGCTTTCGGGCAGGTCGGCAATGACTTGCGGGTTCACCACCGGCAACTCGTAGTGGTTGGCCGAAATGACCGAGGAGCTGTCGATGTGGGCCGGGCCTTCGATAGTCCAGTCCGCCGTTTCCTTTTTCTCGAAGCGGCACTCGTTGCAGATCCACTCCTTCACCTCGCCGTACTCGTCCTTGCGGGCCGTCACGCGCAACACGTCCTTGCCCTTGTACCAAAGCACCACGCGGCCGCCGCACTTCTCGTGCGAGCAGTTGCGGTGGGCATTCACGGGCTTCGTGAACCACACCCGCGACTTGAAGCGCCAGGTCTTGTCGGTCAGGGCGCCTACCGGGCACACGTCGATGACGTTGCCGGAGAAGTCCTGGTCGATGATGTTGTCGATGTAAGTGCCGATTTCGGCGGCGTCGCCGCGGCCCAGCACGCCGTGCACGCGGCGCTCGGTCAGCTGATCGGCCGTGTACACGCAGCGGTAGCACAGGATGCAGCGCGTCATGTGCAGCTGGATGTAGGGGCCGATGTCGATTTTCTCGAAGGTGCGGCGCTCCTCTTCGTAGCGCGTCGTCGCCACGCCGTGCTCGAAGGCGAAGTTCTGCAAATCACACTCGCCGGCCTGGTCGCAGACCGGGCAGTCGAGCGGGTGATTAATCAGCAGCATCTCCACGATGCCCTTGCGCACGTCCAGCACCGACTGGTTGGTGGTGTTTTCCACTACCATCCCGTCCTGCACCGTGGTGATGCACGAGGGCACCAGCTTGGGCATGGGGCGCGGGTCTTTGGCCGAGCCGGCCGCCACCTTCACCAGGCAGGCGCGGCACTTGCCGCCCGTGCCCTTGATGGGGGTGTAGTAGCACATGGCCGGCGGCACGATGTTGCCCCCGATTTTGCGGGCTGCATTCAGGATAGTGGTACCGTCCGGTACTTCTATCTCGATGCCGTCGAAGGTTATTTTAGCCATTTCTGTGAGAGTCGTATGAGGAGGCGCCTGTCATGCTGAGCCTGTCGAAGCATCTCTACCGCTTCGTTGGGCCCGTCCGGTTCGTCATTCCGAGCGAAGTCGAGGAATCTCGCGTGCCGATGTCAGGTAGTGATTTTACTATCTGACGAAGCGGTAGAGATGCTTCGACAGGCTCAGCATGACGTTCTGGGGTGGCAGACGTTCAAAGTTAAGCCTTATACCAAAGCTGCTTTCGCGGAGAAGTACGCGCCGGGGCGGGTGGCTTCCTTAGGGTTAGTCACGTGCCACTCAAACTCGTGGCGGAAGTGGCGCACGGCGGCGGCAACCGGCCAGGCGGCAGCTTCGCCGAGCGGGCAGATGGTGTTGCCCTCGATTTGCTTGGCCACGCTCACCAGCAGGTCGATGTCGTGCATGTGGCCGTGGCCGTGCTCCAGGCGGTGCAGCACCTTTTCCAGCCAGCCCGTACCCTCGCGGCAGGGCGAGCATTGTCCGCACGACTCGTGGTGGTAGAAGCGCGAGAAGCTCCAGGTGTTGCGCACGATGCAGGTCGTCTCGTCCATGGCAATGAAGCCGCCCGAGCCCAGCATGGTGCCCGTCACGAAGCCGCCGTCGGAGAGGGACTCGTAGGTCATCAGGCGGTTTTCGCCGGCCGCGGTCTTCAGGATCAGCTCCTTGGGCAGAATCGGCACCGAGGAGCCGCCTGCCACCACGGCCTTCAGGTCGCGGCCCTTCCAGATGCCGCCGCAGTACTCGTCGGAGTAGATAAACTCCTCCACCGGCACGCCCAGCTCGATTTCGTAGATGCCGGGCTTGTTGAGGTGGCCGCAGGCCGAAATCAGCTTGGTGCCGGTGCTCTTGCCGACGCCGATTTTGGCGTACTCGTCGCCCCCGTCGTTTACAATCGGAACTACCGCCGCAATGGATTCCACGTTGTTGACCACCGTGGGGCGGGCGTAGAGGCCCTGCACGGCCGGGAACGGGGGCTTGTTGCGCGGGTTGCCGCGCTTGCCTTCCAGGCTTTCCAGCAGAGCGGTTTCCTCGCCGCAGATGTAGGCGCCGCCGCCGGGGTGCACGTGCAAATCCAGGTCGTAGCCCGAGCCCAGGATGTTCTTGCCCAGGAAGCCATTGGCGTAGGCCTCGGCAATGGCTTTTTCCAGGATTCGCAGCACGTAGAGCAGCTCCCCGCGGATGTAGATGTACGAGGTGTTGGCGCCCAGCGCGTACGAACTCGTAATCATGCCCTCGATGAGCAGGTGCGGCAGCTTCGACATCAACTGCCGGTCCTTGAAGGTGCCGGGCTCCGATTCGTCGGCGTTGCACACCAAATGGCGCGGCACGCCCTCCGGCTTGGCCAGGAAGCTCCACTTCAGGCCCGTGGGGAAACCGGCGCCGCCGCGGCCGCGCAGGCCCGACTTCTTCACCTCTTCCACCACCTCGTCGGGGGTCATCGTCTTCAGGGCCTTCTCCACCGAGCGGTAGCCGCCGTGTTTGCGGTATACCTCGAAGGTGTCGATGCCGGGGACGTTAATATGTTCGGTCAGTAGCTTGCGGCCCATGACGGTAGGATCTACGGGTTATTGTTGCGAATGCGCCAGGCCGGTCTGCTCCCAGGGCAGCAGCGGGCGGTGCACCAGGTTGCGCAGCTCGTTGAGCATGGCGTCGACGGCCTCGGGCGTGTCGAGCTGCTCGTAGTACTTCTCGCGCACCTGCACGATGGGCGCCGTGCCGCAGGCGGCCAGGCACTCCACTTCTTTCAGGGTAAACAGGCCGTCGGGCGAGGTTTCGCCCACTTTGGCGCCGGTAAGGCGCTCCAGCTGGGCGGTCAGCTCGTCGGAGCCGCGCAGCATGCAGGGGCCGGTGCGGCAGATTTCCAGCACGTGCTGGCCCACCGGCTTGAGGTTGAACATCGTGTAGAACGAGGACACCTCGTACACCTCGATGGGCAGGATGCCGATGGTTTCGGCCACCAGGTCCTGGACCTCGGGGCTCACCCAGCCGCCAAACTCCGCCTGCGCGATGTGCAGGATGGGCAGCAGGGCCGACTTGCGGCGCTCGGCCGGGTAGTGCTCAAACAAACGGGCAATTTCGGCCTTGGCGGCTTCGGAGAATTGCGGCTTTACGGTCGCGGTTGTCGATTCCATTAGCAGCAGGTTAAGCGTCCAATTCGCCAGCAATGACGTTCATGGAGCTCAGGGTAATGATGGCGTCGGAGAGGGTCGAGCCTACCACCATTTCGGGGTAAGCCTGGTAGTAGATGTAGCAGGGCCGGCGGAAGTGCAGGCGGTAGGGCGTGCGCCCGCCGTCCGAAATCAGGTAAAAGCCCAACTCGCCGTTACCGCCTTCCACCGAGTGGTACACCTCACCCACCGGGGCGTCGATTTCGCCCATGATGATTTTGAAGTGGTAGATCAGGGCCTCCATGTTGCGGTACACCTCCTGCTTGGGGGGCAGGTAGTAGTGCGGCGCGTCGGCGTGGTAGGGGCCTTCGGGCAGGTTTTCCAGCGCCTGGTTGATGATGCGCAGGCTCTGCCAGATTTCCTCGTTGCGCACCAGGTACCGGTCGTAGGTGTCGCCGTTGGTGCCCACCGGAATTTCGAAGTCGAAGTCCTGGTACGAGGAGTAGGGGTTCATCACCCGCACGTCGTAGTCGACGCCGGCGGCGCGCAGGTTGGGCCCCGTGAAGCCGTAGTTCAGGGCGCGTTCCGCGGTAATCGGACCCACGTTGATGGTGCGGTCCATGAAGATGCGGTTGCGGTCGAACAGGTTCTGGAACTCGCGCATCACCGCCGGGAAGCGCTTCAGCCAGGTGCGCAGCTTCTCCAACGCCACCGGCGAGAGGTCCCGCTCCATGCCGCCCACGCGGCCCATGTTGGTGGTCAGGCGCGAGCCGCAGACCTCCTCGTAGATTTCGTAGATGTTTTCGCGCTCCTCAAACAGGTAGAGGAAGCCCGAAAACGCGCCGGTGTCCACGCCCAGGATGCCGTTGCAGACCAGGTGGTCGGCAATGCGGGCCAGCTCCATCATGATGACGCGGATGTACTGGGCACGCTTGGGCACTTCCACGCCCAGCAGCTTTTCCACCGTCATGTGCCAGCCCATGTTGTTGATGGGGCTGGAGCAGTAGTTCATCCGGTCCGTCAGCGGCGTAATCTGGTAGAAGGGGCGCCGCTCGGCAATCTTCTCGAAAGCCCGGTGGATGTAGCCGATGGTGGGCACGCCGGAAATGATTTTCTCGCCATCCATTTGCAGGATGTTCTGGAAAATGCCGTGCGTGGCCGGGTGCGTGGGACCCAGGTTCAGCGTAGTGAGGTCGGTACCGAAGTCCTCGGTCTTGGTGACCATCACGCCGCGCTGCTGCTGGGCCGCCTCGTGGTGAATATGCTCCGTCGCGGTAAGGGCGTCGTTCGTTGCCATTGTTGGGTTTGTCATCCTGGGCGCAGCGAAGGACCTTATCACGTCCGCGCCTGGGGTTTCTTACTCTGATGAAGGCCGCCGTGATAAGGTGCTTCCTTCGTCAGCATGACAAATGGGTTATCGGCCGAAGAAGAGGTCGGTTTTGTCTTC
The DNA here is from genome assembly GCF_003258365.1 of Hymenobacter edaphi. Taxonomy (GTDB): domain Bacteria; phylum Bacteroidota; class Bacteroidia; order Cytophagales; family Hymenobacteraceae; genus Solirubrum; species Solirubrum edaphi. The sequence continues at coordinate 38,662 of NZ_QHKM01000016.1, forward strand.
GCGGGTGCCGTCTTCCAGCGGGTACTCCTTGCGCATGGGGTGGTAGTCCATGTCCTCCACGTTCAGGATGCGGATCAGGTTGGGGTGCCCGGTGAAGATGATGCCGTAGAAGTCGAAGGCTTCGCGCTCCATCCAGTTGGCGGTGGCGTAGATGTCGGTCATCGTTGGCACCACCGGATCGGCGATGGGGAAGAAGATTTTCAGGCGCAGCCGGATGTTGTGGATCATGCTGTGCAGCTGGTACACCACGCTCAGCTCCTCGCCCTGGCGCTCGGGCCAGTGCACGCCGCACATGGTGGTCAGGAAGTTGAGCAGCAGCTCCTTCTCGCCGTGCAGCACGTCCAGGATTTCGTGGATGCGGTGCCGGCTGACGGTAGCCGTGAGCAGGCCGTAAGGCTCCTCCACGTCCGAAAACGTATCGGCGCCGAACAGGCCGTGCAGGCGCGCCAGCAGCTGCTCGTTGCTGATGGCCGCGTGGGCTTTCACGTAATCCGCCGCCTTGGCCTGGGCCGCCGGCGAAGTGTTGAGGTCGGTCATTCTGGGAGGAGTTAGGAGACAGAAGCCAGGAGGTAGGAAGCCGATGTGATTCTGGCTCCTAACTCCTAGCTCCTAACTTCTACTTGATATTATAGGACGCCAGCAGGGCCTGGTACTCGGGCGAGTTGCGGCGGCGAATCGACTCGTTCTTGGCCAGCTCCTGCACGCGCATCAGGCCTTCGAGCACCTGCTCGGGGCGGGGCGGGCAACCGGGCACGTACACGTCGACGGGGATGATGCGGTCGATGCCCTGCAGCACGGAGTAGCTGTCGAAGATGCCGCCCGAGGAGGCGCAGGCGCCCATGGCCAGCACCCAGCGGGGCTCGGCCATCTGCTCGTACACCTGCTTCACGATGGGGGCCATCTTCTTGGCAATGGTGCCCATCACCATCAGCAGGTCGGCCTGCCGGGGCGAAAACGACGGGCGCTCCGAGCCGAAGCGCGAAATGTCGTAGTGGGCGCCCATGGTGGCCATGAACTCGATGCCGCAGCAGGAGGTGGCAAAGGGCAGGGGCCACAGGGAGTTGGCGCGGGCAATGCCCACCACCTTGTCCAGGGAAGTAGCGAAGAAACCGGCACCCTCAACCCCTTCCGGGGCGGCTACGGTTTTGATTTCAGGAACGCGGGTATCACTCATGACGAACGTCTCAGTTGGGGAAGTAAGCGGGGCGGCAACCACAGTATTCCGAACACCAGCCCGGAAATAAAGGTTTGGCGGCCTTTAGCTTAGTTCTGCCACTTCAGGATGCCTTTCTTGATGATGTAGTAGAAGCCGGCCAGCAGCAGGCCCATGAACATGAGCATCTCCACGAAGCCGAACATGCCCAGCTCGCGGAAATTCACGGCCCAGGGGTACATGAAGATGACTTCCACGTCGAAGAGCACGAAGAGGATGGCCGTCAGGAAGTACTTCACCGAAATCGGGGTGCGGGCGTTGCCCACCGACTCGATGCCGCACTCGAACGAGGCGTCCTTCACCTTGGAGTTGCGCTTCGGCCCGACGAGGTGGGACACCACCATCGAGAAGGCGACGAAGGCCAGGGCAAGGCCAAACTGGATGAGAATCGGCAGGTAATCGGCCGGTTGGTAGGCAACGGGAGTGGCTAACAGCATGGCAGCAGGAACGGTTGTGCTGTTGAAAAAAGGCATTGGCGGCAAAGGTAGGACGAAAACCGGGGGGGTGCAACGAATCGGGATACCCAGGCGGCGTATCTTTGGAGAAACTGCGCGGCGGGGCGAATGATGTCGTCACTCATTAACAAACGACGCCAGTTTGCGAACTTCCAGCACAAACTTGCTTGCTCTCTGACTATGGCTCACCCTCAGCTCGATAAGCGTATCTATACGGTAGAAGAGTATCTGGCGCTGGAAGAGGTGTCAGAAGTACGCCATGAATTCTATCAAGGCGAAATCTTCGCCATGACTGGCGCTTCGTTACCGCACAACCGGGTGCTGGGCAACAGCTACATGGCGCTAATGAATCGTTTGAATCTGGATTCCTGCGAAGCTTTTGTCGACGGTGCTCTGGTTGAAATCAGCGCTGACTGCTTCCTATACCCGGATGTAGTAGTGTCCTGCCACGATGAGGACTTGGCCTCTGACCGTATTCTGCGCTATCCGTCAGTTATCATCGAAGTCCTTTCGCCCAAAACCGCCGACTACGACCGTACCAGCAAGTTGCGGCTGTACCAGCAACTGCCTTCGCTGCAGCATTACGTGCTGATCCGCCAGGATTACTGTTGGGTGGATTGCCTGACGCGAACTGCCGATGAATGGAGCTTGCGCGTGTATGATTCGCTGGCGGATGAGTTGGAACTGTCGGCGTTGGGTATCCGAATTCCGCTGGCGGAATTATACAAGCGGGTTAAGCTGGGTAACCCACCACAGCTTCGTCCTGATATGCAATAGTAATAGAAAAGCCCCTTAGTCAAAGGCGGCTTTTCTATTACTAGTCAAAACTTAAAAGAGCTATGGGTATATGCCATCTGCACTACCCAACCATTATTACGCTTTTGACAAAGAACATATTTGCTACTACCTCCGCCTTCATCAGACCAAGTGAGTTGAAAGAATGCTTTGGAAAAATCTTTGTTGAAAACCACTCTAGAAAGCCTGTAAGCAGTGGGTACATCATCTTTAGATGCTGCAATTTTTGGCGTAAATGCTGCGTGTGCCGCTATTTGCTGGATAGGTAATGTAATAGTCGAATGACGCGTCTGAGACCAGTTAGTGGTGTCATTCAGTAGGCGTATAAAATCAGGTGACGCCTCGTGTTCCTGAGTAAGAGCGTGTTGGGGAATTGCTGTTGGGGTAAAAGAAAACGAGCCAGTAAGTTGCGCCGGGAGTTCCTAGGCTCTCGGTCGCATTATGGTTGACGGCTATCAACCCCTCACTGACTCGCAGTGGC
>NZ_QHKM01000017.1 GCF_003258365.1 Hymenobacter edaphi
TGCGTCTTCGCGTACCAGGGCCAAATACGGCGCGACAAACATCCATTCCGCATCTGATACATCGCTGGGGTAGCCTTTGCGTTGAGCCATCCCCCAAATTACGCTACCAGTCCATAACAGGCTCTAGTCCAGCCAGCGTGGCGCGGCGGTCCAGCTTGCCGTTGGCCGTTTGGGCAAACTGCGGCGCGTAGTACACGGCCCGCGGCACCTCGTAGCGGCCCAGCCGCTCACGCAGCAGCGCCAGCACCGCTTCCCAGGCCGCGGCGGGCAGCGGCTCACCTTCCACCACGGCCGTCACCTGCTGGCCCAGCCGCTCGTCGGGGCGGCCGGTGACGAGGGCGCGGCGGCCGAGGTGGCCCAGCTCGGCCAGCGTCACTTCCAGCACCTGCTCCACCTTTTCGGCCGGCACCTTCACCCCGCCCGAGTTGATGACGAAATCGGCCCGGCCCAGCCACTCGAACAGGTGGTGGTCGTGCGCCGCGAAGCGCACCAGATCGTTGGTCTGCACCAGCTCCTGGCTGGTCACGTCGCCGCGGATGGCCAGGCAGCCGCGCGCGTCCTGCTCCGCGTGCAGGCCGGGCAGTAGCCGGTAGTAGGGCGAGGCCTCGGGCCCGTTGAGGCGGCGCAGGGCCACGTGGGAGCAGGTTTCCGTCATGCCGTAAGTGTGGTAGAGCGGCACCTGCAGCGGGGCCGCCAGCTGCAGCAGGCCCGCATCCACAGCCGCTCCGCCGATGAGAATGGCCCGCATCTGCTCCAGCCGCGGGGCGTGGCCGGCCGCCAGCACCGCCCGCAGCTGCAAGGGTACGAAGGAGCCGAAGTCAAACGCCGCGTCGGGCGGGAGCAGGGCAAACGGGTCACTCACCGGCTCGGTGATGGTCAGGTGCAGCCCGTACTCAAAGGCGCGCACCAGCATCATCATCCCGCCGATGTACTCGCAGTTCAGGCACACCAGCATGCGCTGGCCCACGCCCAGACCCAGGTGGTTCATGGTGCGCCGGGCGCTGGCCTCCAGCTGGCTGCGCCGCAGCGTGATGGGTTGGGCGGGGCCCGTCGAGCCCGACGTGGTCAGCACAAACTCCTGCACGCCATTCAGCCACTGCCGGCAGAAGTCGAGCACCCGGGCCTCGTAGCCGTTGATATCGTGACCGGCGTGGCCGGGATATTCCTGAATGTCGGCGTAGCGGTAGCGGTGGCCGTTGAGCAGCAGCGCGTCGGGGGCAGTGGTAGCGGGCATGGGCGATGAAAGACCGGGAATGGAACCTACCCTGATACCGGCCGCAGCAAAGAAAAGATGCGGCCGGCAAAGCCCGCTGCGCTCCGCCACAACCGGCCGCCGTTGCTCCGGTCAGCTAGCAAGAGTAGTCAGCTGGTGAGTGAGTGGATGCTTACTGTGTTTTTCTCGTATCTTATAGCAGCTGTACCATTCCATGTTGCTGCCATGAGCACGTCCGTTCGCCCCGCAAGTCCCGCCGTTACGACCGTCCAGCCGGTTTTTGCCCCCACGCCCGAGCGCCCGGCCGCGGCGGCCCCGGTCCCGGCGCCTGCGCGCCCCCGGCCCGCCACCGCAAGCGAAGCCGACGACCAGGCCAGGTGCGACTTTTACGCCTGGTGCGCCGGTTACGAAGGCTACGGCTCCATTTTCTAGCGCAGGCGCCGCCGCTCCGCCGCCAGCAGCCAGCGCTGATACCGGCGTTGGGTGGGCCAGTTGATGGCCGCCAGCCCGGCGCTGAGCACCGCGAAATACAACAGATGCAGCGGGTCGGCGCTGTCGGCGTAGAGCAGCAGGGGCGGCAGCGCCAGCAACTCCAGCAGGCTGTTGTGCAGCAGCTGCCGGCCGCGGTATACCCGGCGGTTTTCGCGGATGGGCCGCCGCAGCTCCGGCCGCAGGTAGCGCGAGAGCGTGTAGAGGCTGCTGCCCACCATTAGAATAAGTAAAAAGGCCAGTAGCGCGTACGGGCCGAGGGCCGGCGCCCCGCCGGCCGGACCCGGCACGCGCTGCAGCCCCGGGCGGGCCCACAGCACCACCCCGGCCATAAGCAGGCTTTGCAGCAGGTATTGTGCCAGGTGCAGGCTCTGGGTGAGGAGGATAGGCTTCATGAGAAAAAGACGGGCGGGCCATGCGGAACGGGAACAAGCTAGCGGCTGGCGGCTGCGTAATCAAGTCGGCTCCCGGCCAGCTGGCTGCGAATGTATGGCAAGCCGCCCAACGGCGTCAAAAGACAAGATTCGATATAGGGAGGATAATAAAATACAATAATAATATTTCCGGTCCCGGGCTGTTCCAACAATGGGACTATTCCCTCAATATGGGAATATATGGACACGGCAAGGAAGCTATTATACTTTAATAATAATATGCTGCTATTTAGCATATTTTCGGCTGAAATGCATTGCAGTGCTTTGGTTTATTGGATTTTTTCGGCAGCTTTCGTTTCCTTTACGCGTGCTTCCTCTTGCCTGCATATGCGTCTGATCTGCCTGCTATTCCCGACCGTACTGGCGCTGCCAGTGGCCGCCCAACATTCGACAAGTACAAAAAACAAGGCGGCTGCCGCTCCGGCTCCGGCCAGCGCCAAGGTGGTCATTGCGGCTCCGACCCCGGCTCCGCTGCCGCCGTCGCCCCAGAAGCTGGACCTGCACTACGGCCTCCGCGGCGTGCGCCTCGAAGCCGATAGCGCCGCCGTGCAGGGCCTGAGTTACGACCGGCACGACAACGGCCTGACGTACTGCCACCGCGACACCGACAGCCTGAGCTGGGCCGGGGCGGCGGTTGATGCGCCGAAATACGCATTCTACCGCGGCAAGCTGCTGACTCTCTCCTTTACTGCCAAAGGAGCCGCCAACAGCCACGCCGTGCTTGCCCGCTTGCAGGCCCTTTACGGCCCCGGCGAGCAGAAAGGCAACGGGCAGCTGCGCTTCACCTGGCGGGGCGAAAAAACTCTGCTGCGCTACGAGGAAAGCTCCACCAACAACAACGCCGTCATCACGCTGACCTCCCTGCCGCTGACCATCAAGCGGCAGCAGGACGTGAGCGGCGTCATCGAGCAGACGGCCGCCAACCGCTAGGTTCGCCCGGCCCACGGCCAAGGCGCCCGTTCGCGCCGCCCGATCCGGTTAGCTGCCTGCTGACTGTCGGGCGGCGCGGGCGGGCGCTTGGGCCGTGTTCCCGCCTCGGAGAACCGGTGCCCGGCGGCCCCGGCCAGACAAGCCACGAGTTAGGCGAACAGATGGAATAAGCCGTTGCAGGCCAGGATCCGACAATGAAGCTGCTACGGAACGTCATGGCGAGCTTGTCGATACAGCTCGTGATGGTAGTTAGTGCCCTTCCCGTTCCACGAGGCAGTTACTATCGAGCGCAATGCCTCGGCCCCTGGCTTGATGCGCAACACGCTTGAACTGGCTGTCCTGAACGGATTCAATCAACCCCGGCAGCTGGCATTGGCAGCTGCTGACTACCACGCCCAAAAAAAGCCCGAACCACGGCCGTGGTTCGGGCTTTTTTGCATGGCCGACGCGCGGCGGCTACTGCACCAGCAGCTTCAGCGTCTGCACGTGGGTGGACAGCTGCACGCGCACCAGGTAGATGCCCGGGCGCAGGCCGGCGGGCAGGGTGTAGCCCAGTGGCTGGCCGGTGCGGAACTCGGCGTGGGTGCTTTCCCCCACGGGCCGGCCCTGGGTGTCGCGCAGACCCAGCTCGGCCGGGCCCTCGTAGCCGGTTACCGTCAGCCAGGTTTGCTCGCCCACGGCCACGGGGTTGGTCATTTTCACCACCGGGCGCTCCAGCTCCGCCGGGCCGCCGGCGGCCACCGACGTACTGCCGGCGGCCCGCCACGCCACCGACTGCGTAGCCACGCGCAGGGTGTAGGCCGAGGTGCTGGTGTTGTTGTTGTAGCCGTACACCTTCACGTAGTAAGTGGCCGCGGGCGCCCCGTTGTAAACGATAGATTCGGCCGTGGTGCCGGGCTGGGTGGAGGAGTACAGCAGCGTGCCGGCGGCGTTATACAGCTCCATGTCGTAGTCGACGGGCACGTTGGTGAGCGTGATTTTCAGGTTGTTGTTGGTCGAGCTGCTCGTGAACTTGTACCAGTCCACGTCGCCGGCCGGGCAGATGTAGGCCGCGTTGTTCACGTTCACGCCGACGGTCGGGGCCGTAGCCAGCGTGCCGTTGCTTTCGTACGCGTCGGTGGGGCAGGACGTGCCGCCGCCGTTCGAGGTCCACGATGCCGCGAAGCCCGCGCGGGTAGTAGCGCAGTCGCTGCGGAACTCCAGGAACATCTTGCCCGAAGAGGCGGTGAGCGTGCCGGGGTTGGTGGTGCCCGAGTACTTGCCGATCAGCGGGGCCTGGTTGTTGGAGCCGTTGAAGACGAGCAGGTGGTCGTAGCTGCTTTCCAGATCGAACGAGCTGAACGTGAGCGACACGCTGGTGGCGTTGGTGGGGGCAATGAGCTGGCACTGGCGCACGTCGTCGCCGTAGTTGGCGGCGGCGCCGCCCGCGTCGTACACCGTGCCCGAGGCGGCCGTCAGCGTCGTCACCGCCGGCGCGTTGTTCACCAGGGTGTAGAATTTCTCCCAGTTCCAGTTCACGCCCGGGTCGGTGTGGCTCTGGTTGGGGTAGTGCTGGTGGCCTTTGATTTTCACGCAGCCGCCGGTGCTGAACGTGCCCGTGGTGGCCGCCCCGTAGAAGGTGCGCAGCCCGCTGATGCCGTAGCCGCTGCCCACGATGTCGCGCGCCAGCGCGGCCGAGCTGCTGTACATGGCCGTGGTGTACCACGACGCGTCGTCGACGTAGCCTTCGTGCTCGGTGCCGATGGTGTAAGGGTTTTCCGAGCCGATGTGCCAGGCCTTGTTGCTTTCGGCCACCATCTGCGTCACCTGCCCGTCGCTGCTGCGCACCACGTAGTGCGCCGATACGCTGGAGGAGCAGTTCTTAAACCACGAAATGCAGCCCGCGTAGGTGCCCTGCACGGTGTGGATGGCGTAGTGCGTAACGGCCGTGCCGCTGCGCGAGCTGTAGTTGCAGGTCGTCAGATTGGTCAGCGCCGGGCCGTAGTCGGTGGAGGTGACCACCGAATACGGCGAGGCGCCGGGCTCGAACTGCTGCCCGCCGCCCTGCACGCCCCGCGCCGATACTTCGGTGCTGCCCGCGCTGAGCACGCGGTAATTGGCGCCGAAGAGAGCCGGCAGATCGAGGTGGTAATCCGGGAAGCCGTGGCGCTGCTGGTTTTCAGCCTTGGTCAGGAAGGTGAGCACGCTGTAGAGGTGCGAGTCGCGGGCAAAGCTGTTTACCGCGTCCGGGGCCAGCGGCAGCTCGCTCAGCTCCAGGAGCACCGGCAGGTGCCGGGCCACGTCGCCGGAGGGCAGGCGCAGCTGTTCCAGCAGCTGGGCGTAGGCCGCGGCATAGGCGCGGATGTTGCTGCCCGGCTCGGTTTTGATCTGCGTTTCGCTCAGGCCCGAGAGCTTGGCCACCAGCCGCAGGTTTTCGCGGAAGTAGCCCTTGCCGTCGGCAAACAGCCCCATCACGCCCGAAGGCAGGGGCATGCCCGTGCAGCTGGGCTGCTCGGCGGCGCCGACGTGGCGCATGTGCGTCTGGGTGTAGGCCACGGCCTCCAGCACGCCCCGCGGCACCGAGGGATACTGCTGATAAGCGGCCGCAAAGTCGGCCGCGTAGGGTGTTTCGGCGCTGCTGGCCTGCCGGGCGGCGGGCGCCGTCTGGGCGCTCAGCATGGGGGACAGGCCGAGCAGGCCTACCCAAAGGAGTAGGGGTTTGGTCATACTGGAACGGTGGTTAGGTGTTTTGGGAATTTGTATCAGTAAAGTACAGCTATGCTGAAATTATTCACGGTAGCGGCGTGGTTTTTTTGGTTTTTTTGTCAAAATGGGAGGTTGGTCCCGATTTAAGCTGCCGACCGGCCATCCACAAAAAAAGCCCCGCCGGGATGGGCGAGGCTGGCTGTCGGGGGTACCGCATCCGCTGAGCTGTCGGCAACGGGCATCAGTGGCCGGCGGCAGTCGAATCGGGCAGCAGGCGGAAGTGCGTGGCCACGAAGCGCTGCCCCACCACCTGCCCGCGCACCTCGGCCCGGCGGATGGCGTTGCAAAAGCCGTTCTTGGCGTGGGCGTCGCCGTGCGCGTCGATGCTGGTACCGTCGACGAAGTAAGCCCGGCCATCGAAGCGCACGGCCAGGTCGCAGTCCTTGCCCGGCAGGCCCAGGCGGCACTGCCCGCAGGAAGCCTCCACCACCCGCAGGGGCGGCTGAGACTGGGCCGCTGCGGCCGGCGCGGGCTTGGGCTGGGCCAGGGCCGGCCCCGATAGGGCTATGAGCAGCGGGAGCAGGGCGAGGAGCTTCATGGCGCGAACAAGGGAAATGGAGCGGCTAAAGATACATCCGGCAGGCGGCCGGTGCGGCCCCGAGGGCGAATTGAGCAAGAGCCGCCCGGCAGTCAACCGGCGAAGTCATTGCGTGCTGGCTTGTAGCTTTTGCAGGGTTGCCTCCGGCGTAATTCCCCAGACCTCGGCCAGCTCCGAAATGACATTATCCGCAAAATGTATTTTCACCGGCTTATCACCGTTGAAAAGTAATTGGTGCCCTTTAAACGTCGCAACGGCTTTTTCCAGCGGCTCGGGTTCCGTTATGATAACCTCGCAGGCCGCCAGTCCCAAAAAGGCCCGGGCAAATTCCCGCACCGCGTCCTGCACCGTCGCCAGGCCGACGCGCTCATCCGGATGCCAGATGTCGGTGAACCGGGGCTTGACGCCGTTGGCGTTGCGCGGCGCCTCGTACGGCGCCTCGTAAAAATACGGACTGCCGGGCTCGTCGTAGTAAAACCAGTAATGGCAACCGGTGTCGGCCAGGTAGGTTTGAAGGGCGGCGGCGTAGGCTTTTTCGGCGGGGTCGGCTTGCAACTCGGGCAAAGCGTCGCGCAGATACTCTTTGCCATTCAGGCAGACGCGGCCAATCCGTTCCCCGCCTTCGTAACACAACTCCAGGTCCTCCCAGTCTGCCTGGTTGGTCAGGCCGTACGCGCCCCACCAGAAATTGGCAGTAGTAGTCCGGACGAGGATGCGCGTTGAGTTCATGCGGTAAAATAGGCGCGAAAGTCCACCGTCAGGCGCCCCGCCCCAGCCCAACATCAAAACGCCCTATGCTGCCGGGCTGGCCGCAGCATAGGGCGTTCGGAAGCTACGTGGCCGAACTCGTCGCGGCGGTTACGGGAACTTCGGGTACTTGTCGAAATCGGGCTGGCGCTTTTCCAGGAAGGCGTTTTTGCCCTCTTTGGCTTCCTCCGAGAGGTAGTAGAGCAGCGTGGCGTTGCCGGCCAGCTCCTGAATGCCGGCCTGCCCGTCGAGCTCGGCGTTGAACGAGGACTTGAGCATGCGCAGGGCCAGCGGGCTTTTCTCCAGAATCTTACGGCACCACTCCAGGGTGGTTTCCTCCAGCTTTTCCAGCGGCACCACCTTGTTCACCAGGCCCATGTCGAGGGCTTCCTGGGCGTCGTACTGGTCGCAGAGGTACCAGATTTCGCGGGCCTTCTTCTGGCCCACCACGCGGGCGAGGTAGCTGGCACCGAAGCCGCCGTCGAAGGAGCCGACTTTCGGGCCGGTCTGGCCGAAGCGGGCGTTGTCGGCGGCAATGGACAGGTCGCACACCACGTGCAGCACGTGGCCGCCGCCGATGGCCCAGCCGGCCACCATGGCAATGACGGGCTTCGGAATGGAGCGGATGAGCTTCTGCAGGTCGAGCACGTTCAGGCGGGGCACGGTGTCGTCGCCCACGTAGCCGCCGTGGCCGCGCACGCTCTGGTCGCCGCCCGAGCAGAAGGCCTTGCCGCCCTCGCCGGTGAGGATGACCACGCCGATATCGGTCCGGTCGCGGCAGATGTGCATGGCCTCAATCATTTCCTGCACCGTGAGCGGGGTGAAGGCGTTGTGGACCTGCGGGCGGTTGATGCTGATTTTGGCAATGCCCTGGTGGAAGGAAAACAGAATTTCCTTGAATTCCTTGATGGGCGTCCAGTTGACTTGTTGGGACATGGAGTGGGAAGGAAAATAGAACGTCATTCCGAGCGAAGTCGAGGAATCTCGCGTGCTGACTCCTGCTGGTTACTTTGCTATCTGACGAAGCGGTAGAGATGCTTCGACAAGCGGACGCTAGATGCGCATGACGGCCTGACAAGTGGACGATTAAGAAAAAGCCGTGCGCACGGCGGCGCGGTACTGCTCGAAGAAGGCGGCGTTGGTGGCCGAGTCGGTGGTAATTTCGAGCACGGCCGCGTTGCCTTTGGACGATGGTGCAAAGAAAGCAGGTAACACCTTATCCAGTTCCGCGAAGGTAGCGGCGGTGAAGTAGCGCAGGCCGAAATCCTGGGCCGTATTCGCCGCCGTCAGCGCCTGCCGCGTCTCGAAGAACTCCTCCAGCTCCGGCTGCTGCCTTGGGCCCTCGATGAGGCGGAAGATGCCGCCCGCGTGGTTGTTGATGAGGATGACGCGCAGGTTGGGCGTGGGATAATTGTGCCAGAACGCGTTGCGGTCGTAGAAAAAAGCCACGTCGCCGGTGAGCAGCACCACGGGGCGCGCGGGGTGGGCCAGGGCCGCGCCCACGGCGGTGGAGTTGCAGCCGTCGATGCCGCTGGTGCCGCGGTTGGCGAAGACCTCGGCGGTGCTGCCAGTCGGCAAGCCCAGGATGTTGGCGTAGCGCACGGCCATGCTGTTGGCCAGGTGCAGGGCCGCGCCGGCGGGCACCCGCTGCAGGGTGCGGTAGATGGCCGTAAACTCGTTGAACGGCTGCGCGGGCTGCTGCACGAACTCGCGCACGAAGTCCGTGGCCCAGCCGTTGGCCCGCTGCCAGGGCGTGGTGAAGGCGTCCTTGGGCGCGGCCGCTTCGGCGCGGGCGCTGCCGGGGCCTTGCCAGGCTAGTCTGGTTTGTTTTTCGTTGTTCGTTGTTCGTTGTTCGTTGGGGACGAGAGTTGAACTCATGACTGCATCAGCAGCAACGGAGGAACTGGAACCGGCTGTAGCCACGCCAGGAATCGAGCCTGGTACAGCGTCTTCGTAGACTTTATTCCCACTGAGTATAGCCTCGAAAAACGCGGCCGGCTCCATCCGGATGATGCGCGTGAGGGAGCGGAAGGTGTCGGCGACCGGACCGGCGGGCCGGACGTGCCAATGCTGCGTGGCCGGGTATTCGCGCAGGTAGTTTTTCAGGGCTTTCGAAATGAGCGACTGGCCGTAGGTAATCAGCAAGTCCGGCCGTAGTGCTTCGCGCAGGCCCGGTTCGGGCACCACCATGAACACGTCCTGGCGGCCCAGCGGGGCGGTGCGCGCCGCGTCGTAATCGGGCCCGACGGGCTGGTGCACGTTGGCAATCAAATCACCGACCACCGGGGCCTGGTAGGCGGCGCCGAAGCGGCGCAGGGCCAGCAACAAGGGCTCGTCGTGGGGATGCTGGCCGGCTACCACCAGCACCCGGGGCGTCTGGCGCAGCTGCCGGCGCAGCACGTCCAGCTCGGCGGCGGGCAGTTGCAGGGCGCCAGCTACCTCACGGCTGATTTTGACTTGCTCGTACTGGATTTCCTCGCCGGCCTTGGGGTAAAACGGCTCCCGCAGGGGCACGTTCACCTGCACCGGCCCGGCCGGAAATTCCTGGCTGAGGTTGATGGCTTCGTTGACCAGGCGCGTGGCCTGCCAGCGGGCATCGGCGTGCGTGAAGTCGACGGGCAGCTCTACGGCCGCCTTGGCGTGGCGGCCGTAAAGGTTGGGCTGGCGGATGGTCTGGCCGTCGAGCTGGTCAATCCACTCCGGCGGGCGGTCGGCGGTGAAGACCACCAGCGGAATCTGCTGGAAAAACGCCTCTGCCACGGCCGGCGCGTAGTTCAGCCCGGCCGTGCCCGAGGTGCACACCAGCGCCACCGGCCGCCGCTGCGCCTGCGCCAGCCCCAGCCCGATAAAGGCGGCGGCCCGCTCATCGGGCACCACGCGCACGCGCAGCTCGGGGTGGCGGGCAAAGGCAATGGTGAGCGGGGCCGACCGGGAGCCCGGCGACAACACCACGTCGGTGATGCCGTGCTGGGCGCAGATTTCGGGGATGTTGTGGATGGGCTGCAACAGCTGGGACATAGGCGGACAAAGGTAGTGGCTGCTGCACAGGAGGTACCCAGCCAAAGCGCGGCCGCGTTTTGTGAAAAGCCGCTGCGCAGCCTGATTACGCAGCGGCGTTGGCCAGGGTAACGCCGTGTTTATCCTTGGACGCGCTCAAGGCCAACTAGGTGCTCTTTCAGAAACGACACCTTCCAGTCGCCTGATTCATCTAGTCGTTGGGCGGCATCAAGGCAGAAATTCAGTTGGAACGAGAGCATCGCGCTGAAGGGAAAATCAAGCGTTATGCAATTAAGGACAGGCTTGATAGCCAGTATGCTGATTTCGTCAAACAGCCCTGATTCCCGCGCCAGGTAGCGCAAACTACTTTCGGCTTTGGCAATGAAGTAGCCGTAGCGGGCTATCAGCAATTCGAGCGTAGTCTCCAGCTTCGGCCAGTTAGCCTTGTCAATCTGCGCGACATCCAGTTCCAGTTCGAGGTCAACTGAGCGGCCCGCCAACTGCATACTGGACTTCCAGGTTTTCTCGTCGGAAAGCAGCCTGAACGTGATAAGCTGGCCTTCGACCCGAAGTTTCGGAGCATTCATAGCGGCTGAATAATACCTAGCGTAGGGCTACTCGTCCAGCACCGAGCCCACGGTGCGCAGCTTCATTTCGGTTTCCAGCCACTCCTTGGCCGGCTCCGATTCCGAGGTCAATCCGGTGCCGGCGTACAAAATGGCCTCGGTGGGGCGCAGCTGCATGCAGCGCAGGTTCACGAACACCCGCGAGGTGCCGGGTGCGGGCAGGTTCACCGGGCCCAGGAAGCCGCTGTAGTAGGTGCGGTCGTAGCCTTCGTGGCGCTGCAAGAACTGCAGGGCCGCCTCGCGGGGCATGCCGCCCACGGCCGAGGTGGGGTGCAGCAGCCGCAGCATGTCGGTGGCGAAAGTGGGGGAGGTGACGCGCTTCAGATCCACCCGGAATTCGGTGCGCAAATGCAGCAGATTGCCCGCCTGCACGGTTTTGGGGCCGGTTTCGTCGTAGTCGCGGATGCGCAGCTGCTTGAAGCAGCCCACCACGTAGCGCCCCACCATGGCCTGCTCCTCGATGTCCTTCTGCCGCCACATGGCCGAGTTGGCGGTGATGTCGGGCGTGAGCGGCTGGGTGCCGGCCAGGGCCATCGTGCGAAACTCCGCCCCGTCGGTTTCCACCAGCACCTCGGGCGTGGCCCCCAGCCAGGTGCCGGCCTGGGGCGCACTCACCAGGCTCACGAAAGCCCGCGGGTGCTGCCGGCACAAGGTATCGAAGGCGCGCAGGGTGTCGAAGCCTGGCGGCAGCGGGCACCGCGCGGCCCGGCTCGATACCACCTTGGTCATCTGCCCGGCCCGGATGGCCCCCACGGCCTGGGCTACGAAGGACTCGTAGCTGGCGCGGTCGGCGGTGGCGGGCAGGGGCTGCGGGCTCACGTGCCACTGCAGCTCGGCTGGCTCGTCGGTTTCGTGGATGACGCGCTGCACGGCCGCCACGGCCTCGGGCGGCAGCGCGTGCGAGAGGCGCAACTGCTGACCGGCCGAAAAGTCGAGCACCACGTCGGCGGGCAAGAGCATGGCCTCGGCCGTGTCGCCGTCCTGGAAGGGGTAAAAGGCGAAGCCGGCCGGGGCCTGGGGCTCCAGGCTCGGCGGCAGGCCCGAGAGGTGCAGCGGCCGCAAACTCAGCAGCAGCACCGGCGCGGCGGCGTGGGGCAGGCGCCACAAGGCCACCGAGCCCGCGTGCCGCAGCGCCAGGGCCACCAGCCGGCGCACCGTGGCCGAAGGAGCGGCTTCGGTAGTCGGGGTGTGCATTTAGGCGGCGGGCTGGGCTTTCTTGGCCGGCACTTCGATGACGGCCATGGTGATGCGGCTGATGCAGATCAGCGCGCCCGATTCCTCGTGGCGGATGCGAATTTCCCAGATCTGGGTGGTGCGGCCCAGGTGCAGGGCCTCGGCCCGGCCGATGACGTAGCCGGAGCGCACGCTTTTGATGTGGTTGGCGTTGATTTCCAGGCCCACGCAGGCGTATTTGCTGCGGTCGACCTGCAGCACCGCGCCGATACTGCCCAGCGTTTCGGCCAGCACCACCGAGGCTCCGCCGTGCAGCAGGCCCATGGGTTGGTGCGTGCGGTGGTCGACGGGCATGCGGCCCTCGATGGCGCGCTCCTCGACGGCGGTAATTTCAATGCCCAGATGTTCGCCCATGGTGTGGCGCGACCAGGCGTTCAGCTCGGCGACGGTGGGCAGGGTGGCGGAAGGTGGCAGCATAGCTCGTTTTTCGGCTCTCGGGTGGTTCGGGCCGCTAAAGTGCTACTTTTAGGGCCCCATCCAGCAAAACTACGCCCAAAACCGCGTGGTCAAGAAAATCTACCTCATCCGCCACGGCCAGACGTACTTCAACGTGCGCGGCATCGTGCAGGGCAGCGGCATCGATGCTCCCCTCAACGACACGGGCCAGCAGCAGGCCCGGCAGTTTCACGCCGCCTACGCGGCCGTGCCCTTCGACCGCGTGCACATTTCCACCCTGATGCGCACCCAGCAGTCCATTCAGCCGTTTCTCGACGCCGGCCTGCCCCACGAGAAGCACCGCGCCCTCGACGAAATCAGCTGGGGCCACCGCGAAGGCACCCGCATCACGCCCGAAGAGGACATCGAGTACCACGGCCTGCTGCGGGCCTGGCAGCGCGGCGAAACCCACCTGGGCCTGCCCGGTGGTGAGAGTCCGGAGGAGGTAGCGGCCCGGCAGCGCCCCTTCATCGAGCAAGTGCTGCGCGGCCGGCCCGAGGAAGAAAACGTGCTGGTGTGCATGCACGGCCGTGCCATGCGCGTGCTGCTCTGCCAGCTGCTGGGCTACCCGCTCAGCCGCATGGACCACTTCGAACACCGCAACCTCTGCCTCTACAAGGTGCATTACACCGGCTCCATGTTCGCGGTGCGCAACTATATGGATACGGCACATTTGGGGTAAGGCAATGGTTGGGCGGCAGTTGATATGTGGTTTTGGCTGGCTACTGACTACGGGCATAGTCGCCTGCGGCACGCCTGATGCTCACAATCAAACCACAGCCAAGAAGCCAGGGGATTCTCGGGCTGATACAAGCAGCAGCGCAGTGGCTCAAGCAGCGGCATACATTGGGCTCCCCGATACAACTAGGCCCCGGAAGGACGGTAAAATCATTGATTATTTTCCGCCGCAGTGCTACTCCGTTCAATTTCCTGATAGCGCGTTGTTGCGGCCCGTGGCCATGCAGTGCAGCTTCACAGGAAAGGTATTCGTGGCCGTAAAGGCCGACACCGCCAGCCGACGGCTCTCTTACTTTCGGCTCTGGGGCGCTAGCATACACCCCCGGGCTCAGCCCGACTCGGCTGTTACGTTGCTCCTTTTAGCGGGAAAGCCGGTGCCGGATTCACTGGCCCGCCTTCTGCCGCAATTAGAGCAGCACATCCGAAAACTACGGCCGCAAATCGTTGTTGGCCGTGGTAAACCCTGCGAGATGCCTGCTGAATGGGTTATTCCCATTCTTATACATTGAGCGGTCAGCTTACGTACTAAGCCCTCACTTTCATAGCGCCAAAGCCCGAAACGGACTGGAAACGTTTGCGGAAATTCGGGTTTGTACCCCCAAAAAATCCGGTCTATTTTTGACCCCTTGAACTCAATTAGCGACTTGCAATGGCCGAAATCATAAAAATGCCCAAGATGAGCGACACGATGACGGAAGGTGTCATCGCCGCGTGGCTCAAAAAGGTGGGCGACAAAGTAAAGTCCGGCGACATCCTGGCCGAAGTGGAAACCGATAAGGCGACCATGGAGCTGGAGAACTACGAGGACGGCACTTTGCTCTACATCGGTCCGAAAGAGAAAGAATCGGTGCCGGTGGATGGCGTACTGGCCATCGTCGGTAAAGACGGCGAAGATATTTCCGGCCTGCTGAGCCAGGTGCAGGGCGGCGGTGCCGCCCCGGCCGCTGAGCCGGCTCCGGCCCCCGCCCCGGCGCCCGAGCAGCCCAAGGCTGAGCAACCCGCTCCGGCCCCAGCGCCGGCCGCTGCCCCGGCGCCCGCGCCCGCTGCGGCGGCTCCCGCCACCCCGGCCGGCAACGGCAAAAAAGCTACCGTCATCCGCATGCCCAAGATGAGCGACACGATGACCGAGGGCGTTATTGCCGGCTGGCTCAAGAAGGTCGGCGACAAAGTGAAATCGGGCGACGTGCTGGCCGAGGTGGAAACCGACAAAGCCACCATGGAGCTGGAAAACTACGAAGACGGCACCCTGCTCTACATCGGGCCCAAGGACGGTGAGTCCGTGCCCGTCGACGGCGTGCTGGCCGTTATCGGCGAAGAAGGCGCCGACGTGCAGGCCCTGATTGGCGGGCAGTCGGGCGGTGCTGCGCCGGCCCCGGCCGCCGCTCCCGCGGCGGAGGCCGCCCCGGCCCCTGAAGCGGCTCCGGCTGCTCCGGCCCCGGCGGCCAATGCGGCGGCTGCCGCGCCGCAGGCGGCTCCGGCTACCAGCTCGGGCCGCACGTTCGTGTCGCCGCTGGCCAAGCGCATTGCCCAGGAAAAGGGCATCGACCTGGCGACGGTACGCGGCTCGGGCGAAAACGGCCGCATCGTGTCGCGCGACCTGGAAAACGCCCAGCCCGGCGCCGCGCCGCAGCCCGCTCCGGCCCAGCCGGCGGCCGCCCCGCAGCCCGCCGCCGCTCCGACCGCCCAGGCTGCTCCGGCGGCCGCGCCGGCCGCCCCCGCCGCGGCCGAAGGCACCTACACCGAAACGCCGGTGTCGCAGATGCGCAAGGTTATTGCCCGCCGTCTGTCCGAGAGCCTGTTCACGGCCCCGCACTTCTACCTGACCATGGAAATTGCCATGGATAAGGCCATCGAAGCCCGCGTGCGCCTCAACGAACTGTCGCCGGTGAAGCTGTCGTTCAACGACATGGTCATCAAGGCCGCCGCCGTGGCCCTGAAGCAGCACCCGGCCGTCAACTCCTCCTGGCTGGGCGACAAAATCCGCGTCAACAAGGTGTACAACATCGGCGTGGCCGTGGCCGTGGACGAAGGCCTGCTGGTGCCGGTGGTGCGCAACGCCGACCAGAAAGGTCTCTCGGCCATTGCCGCGGAGGTGAAAGAGCTTGCCGGCAAGGCCAAGAGCAAGAAGCTACAGCCGGCCGAGTGGGAAGGCAGCACCTTCACCATCTCCAACCTGGGCATGTTCGGCATCGACGAGTTCACGGCCATCATCAACCCCCCGGATGCCTGCATCCTGGCCGTGGGCGGCATCAAGCAGACGCCGGTGGTGAAAGACGGGCAGATCGAAGTCGGCAACATCATGAAGGTGACGCTGAGCTGCGACCACCGCGTGGTGGACGGCGCGACCGGCGCCGCCTTCCTGCAGACGCTCAAGAGCCTGCTGGAAGACCCGATGCGCATGCTCATCTGAGCCTGACAGCTTCCGCGTAAGCGAAACGGCCCGCTCTGCACTGCAGAGCGGGCCGTTTCGCTTACGCGGAAGCTGTCAGGGCGAGCGAAGCCGAGACATCTCGCTGGATGGTGCTTCCCTCGTTGAACAAGGATTTATTACCTGATGCCAGCCCGCGAGATGTAGCGACCAGCTCGCCCTGACACGCTGAGCATTTTCCTTTACCAGACGCGGTACCAGGTCTGGCCGTCGGTTTTGGTGTAGGCCACCAACCCGTCGGTTTTGGAGTACCAGTAGCCGGCAATCAGGTTCCAGCCGCTCGGGTTGAGGTAGCGCACGTGCGCCACGCGGGCATGGCTGCGGCCGTCGAGCAGCAGGTTGTCCAGCCGCTCGGCCGTAACCATGTCCGTGCCGTAGACCAGCTCCTTGTCGGCCTGTCGGTGGGTGTCGACGTAGGCGCAGCGCTCAAAGCTGTTGTTGGCGGTGATGCCCATTATCACCATGCCGTCGCCGTTGAACTGCAGCTGAAACAGGTCGGAGCCCGGGGCGGCCGCCGGGGCGTAGGCGAGGGTGATGGTCTGGTAGTCGCGGCTGCGTAGGTCGAACTTGCCCGCCCGCGAAGCGGTGACCTCGGTTACCGTGGCGCGCACGCTCTCGGTGGCCCCGGTGGTCGGGTTGCGGAAGGTCAGCACGTCGCCGTCGGCCTGGCTCAGCCAGGCTTTGGTGTACTTGGGCGTGGGCTGGTCCCGGTCGCAGCTGCCGAGGGCAAGGGTGAGCAGGGACAGGCAGAAGACGAGAAGGCGCGTTTTCAAGCGGGGTAACGGTCAAGGGGTTCGGGGCAAAGAGGCGTGGCCCGCCCGAAAGGTTGGCCGACTCACCCGATCATGTGATGCCGGGCGTGGGACGGCCGGGTCGCGCCGTTTGGTGCCCCGCACCGGAATTAGCGGGCAAGGCCCTAGCTTTGCGGCCCGGTTGCCCTAGCGGCGCCCCGCTGACTATGACGAAAATCCGCTCCACGACGGTGCTCGGCATCCGCCACAACGGCCAGGTGGCCGTCGGCGCCGACGGCCAGGCCACCATGGACAAGCACGTGGCCAAGAACAACGTGCGCAAAATCCGCCAGCTGCACGGCGGCAAGGTGGTGACGGGCTTTGCCGGCTCCACGGCCGATGCCTTCAGCCTGCTGGAACGCTTCGAGGAAAAGCTTGGGCAGTTCGGCCAGAACCTGAAGCGCGCCGCCATCGAGCTGGCCAAGGACTGGCGCAAGGACCAGTACCTGCGCAAGCTCGAAGCCATGATGGTGGTGGCCGATCAGGACGAGCTGCTCATCATTGCCGGCTCGGGCGACGTGCTGGAACCCGACTCCGACGTGGCCGCCGTGGGCTCGGGCGCCATGTACGCCCAGGCCGCCGCTCTGGCCCTGAAGAAGCACGCCCCGCACCTGACGGCCCGCGAAATGGTGGAAGAAGCCCTGCACATTGCGGCCGACATCTGCATCTACACCAACCACAACTTAATCATCGAGGAGCCTAAGGCGTAATGGACCGCAGCCAGTGGATTGTGGGCTATGGGCTGTTCCTCACGGCCTGTGCGCGCCCCATTGCTTCGCCTACCAACGCTCAGGCTGAGCTTGGGCGGACCGAGTTTGTAAAAAGCTGCAGGAGCACCTGGCGCTATTTTCAGCTTGGGCACGAGGTCGAGTTGACGGTCATCTATTTTAGCGGAGGCGGCCTCACGCATAACGGCTGGGGCGCCGATCCTGCTATGCTAATCGGTGTTACGGCTGCCGGGGACTCGATCCGGGTGCTGTCGAGAGCAACCGCAACCTTGAAATGGCGCGGAAAGAATAGCTTCCAGGAGGTCTATGACAAGCGCATCCGGGTGGGGGCAACCCTACGGGTGCAGCCAGACTCGACCATTCGGCCGAACAACGATTCCGCTTATCCTTGGTTCCCCAGAGTCAAGACCAGCTCAGAAGCCGCTGTAAATAAGCTGAACTGTTCGGTCACCCAAACCTGCTTTGGCAAGATTCAATTTCTCACTTCAAACAACTGACGCAAGCAGCCTTCGTACTGCCTGAACATTCCGCATCGGCCAGTGAACTACGCCCCGCGGGGCCGCGTTAGGGGCCGGTGCTTCGGACGAATCAGCAGGAGGCACCACGTACAACCCAACCCGAAATGAACGTAACCAACTTCCTCAAGCACCACTACCGCCACTTCAACGCCGCCGCCCTCATCGACGCGGCCGAGGGCTACAACAAGCACCTGGCCGACGGCGGTAAAATGATGATTACCCTGGCCGGCGCCATGAGCACCGCCGAAATGGGCATTCAGCTGGCCGAGCTGATCCGGCAGGACAAAGTGCAGATCATCAGCTGCACCGGTGCCAACCTGGAAGAGGATATCTTCAACCTCGTGGCCCACGACTTCTACGAGCGCGTGCCTCACTACCGCGACCTGACCCCCGCCGACGAGCAGGCCCTGCTGGAGCGCCACATGAACCGCGTGACCGACACCTGCATCCCCGAGGAGGAGGCCATGCGCCGCCTCGAGCACTCGGTGCTCAAGTTCTGGGAGCAGGCCGATAAAGCCGGCGAGCGGTACTTCCCCCACGAGTTCTTCTACCAGATTCTCAAGTCGGGTGAGCTGGAGCAGTACTACCAGATCGACCCCAAGGACAGCTGGATGCTGGCCGCCGCCGAGAAAAACTTGCCCATCATCTGCCCGGGCTGGGAAGACTCCACGCTGGGCAACATCTTCGCCGGCCACGTCATCTCGGGCGACATCAAGAACGTGCACACGGTGCGCACCGGCATCGAGTACATGATCTACCTGGCTGACTGGTACACCCAGAACGCCCAGGAGGAAAGCAAGGTGGGCTTCTTCCAGATTGGCGGCGGTATTGCCGGCGACTTCCCGATCTGCGTGGTGCCCATGCTGCACCAGGACCTGCAGCGCACCTCGGTGCCGCTGTGGGGCTACTTCTGCCAGATTTCGGACTCGACCACTTCCTACGGCTCGTACTCCGGTGCCGTGCCCAACGAGAAAATCACCTGGGGCAAGCTGGGCCAGGACACGCCCAAGTACATCATCGAATCGGACGCGACGATTGTGGCGCCGCTGATTTTTGCCATGGTGCTGGGGCAATAAGCTGCCGCACCGCGCGTAAGGGGGCCCGTCGCTGAAACCAGCGGCGGGCTTTTTTTATGAACCATCGTTGCCCGTTGTCAGCTGATGCCGCCGGGTGGCCGGGTAGCCGCGTCTGGTGAAAGTGAGGCCGGTAGCGAAACTTATTATAATAATATTCGCGAAGGCAAGGATTTTTTATCTAAATGAGGATTAAAAACTATTAATATTTGATTTGTGGCCAAAGTTTAGGTCTTTCTGTACGAAAGATGACGATATGCAAGTGCCTGGTTGTGGGAGCGAGTGTGGAAAAAATATAAAAGAGGTTATTGGAATATATAAGGCTGCGTTGTTCATTACGCCTGCATTCCCCCGCTCGTATTCTTTTTACTGCTTCGCATGAAGAAACACTTTACTCGGTTTGTCCCGCTGCTGGCAGGGCTAGGAATGAACATGCTGCTTGCCGGGGCGGCGGCCGCGCAGGTAAGCTACGTGCCCGCCGCCGTGACGGGCTACACCGCCGACGTCATTGCCAACGGGCCGGGCTCGGTCGCCAGCTCCACCACCAATACCGTGGACCGCGGCAACGCCACGGTGCGCTGGTGCTTCGCCGATTCGACCTTCGTCAACCCCGCGGGGCAGCGGCCTACGCGCGCGCTGCCGGCCAGCGGCTTTTTTCGCAGCCGCACCACGCCCGGCCTGAGCTACCAGATGGGGCCCAGCAGCGGCAACAACTCCCTGCGCATCGACGGGGCGGGCTCGGGCGTGCTCACGCTCACCAACCCGCAGCCCTGCAGCGAGGTGATGGTGCTGGCCACGGAGGGCAACGGCACCACGGCGCCCAAAACCTTCCTGGTGACCTTCACCGACGGCTCCATCCAGCTGTTTACCAACGTGGTGGTGCCCGACTGGTTCGGCAACGGGGCCACGCCGGCCATTGTGGTGGGCAGCCGCGTGAACCGGCCCGACAACATCATCGACAATCAGCCCAACGACCCGACCATCTACGAGGTGCGCCTGCCGCTGGCCGTGGCCAACTACAGCAAGGCGGTGCAGAGCGTGACCGTGTCGAAAACCTCCACCGACCCGGTGCTCAACGTGATGGGCATCAGCCTGGGCTCCGACTGCCTCGGGGCGCCCACGGGCGGGGCGGCCCGCGCCAGCACCGCCAGCGTGTGCCCCGGCTCGCCGGTGGCGCTGAGCCTGAGCGGCAACACCATCGGCGGCAGCATTACCTACCAGTGGCAGGCCTCCACCGACGGCGGCACCACCTTCGCCGACATTGCCGGGGCCACGGCCGCCACCTACACGGCCCGGCCCACCGCCACCACCCAGTACCGGGCCCGCCTGACCTGCCGGCTGCAGTCGGGCACTTCCACGCCGATAACCGTGACGGTGCTGCCCAGCACGGCCGCGCTGACGTACGCCGTGCCCCCGGCCACGCCCACCTTTTGCCAGCAGGGCACGGCGGCCGTCGTAACGGCCACGCCCGCCGGGGGCCGCTTCAGCAGCAGCACCGGCCTGGTCATCGACGCCACCACGGGGGCCATTGACCTGGCCGCTTCCGCCCTGGGCATCTACAGCGTGACCTACACCGTGACGGCACCCTGCGCGGCCACGGCCACCACCACGGTAACCATTGCCGCGCCGCCGGCGCCGTTGACCTACGGCTGCCCGCCCTTCTACCGCAACGGCCCCAACGCCGTGCCCACCTTCGCGCCGGCGGCCGGCTCCCGGTTTGCGGCCACTCCGACCGGGCTCGTGGTGGATGCCGCCACGGGCGTGGTGGACCTGACGGCCTCGGCCGAAGGCAGCTACACGGTGTCGTACACCACTGCCAACGGCTGCCGGACCACCACCAGCCTGCAAGTGGAAAAGGCCGTGGTGTACCCCAACGTCATCACGCCTAATAACGACGGCAAAAACGACGAGCTGCGCCTGGGAATGCCCAACGTGACGGACTTCTCGCTGCAGGTGTTTAACCGCTGGGGCAAGCGCGTGTACACCAGCAAAGACGTCGGCAAAGGCTGGACGGCCGGCAGCAGCGCCGCCGGGGTCTACTACTACCTGCTGGAATACACGAACTGCCAGGGCCGCCGCGAATCCTACAAAAACTGGGTGGAAGTGGTGAAATAGCCCCCCGCCAACCGGGCAAAACGGGGCCGCTCCAGCAACAGGAGCGGCCCCGTTTTGCATGGCGGCCTGCATAAGATGCTGTACTGCTGCCGCGTGGCCCGGCCCTTTTTTCGGCGCGGGCCCAACTTGCCCGGCTTCCCGTAGTTAGTACACCCAAAACCCGTTTGATGCCATGCCCACGCCCATTCCCAAGAAAATCCTGGCCCGCCAGCACGAGATAGTGGCCGACTTCCTGCGCGAAATCGACCGGCACCTGGCCGACCTGGAGGCGGGGCGGGTGACGGAGATGCTGGAAATCCGCGACCTGGCCGCCCGTCTGCACATCCACCCTACGCACCTGAGCAACACCCTCAAGCTCGTCACGGGCCATTCGCCGTGCCACTTCTTCGAGGCGCGCATTCTGGACCTGGCCCGGCGCCTGCTGCGCGAAAGCCCGGCCCCGGTGGCCGACATAGCCGCCCGCCTCACCTACGACCCCTCGAACTTCACCAAGTTCTTTAAGCGCTTCGCCGGCCTCACGCCCAAGCAGTACCGCGAAGCCGAGTGGGCCCGGCAACGGCGGCAGGCGGAAACACTCACCATTTAAACTGAAACACTCACCACAGCCGGGCCGCGGCGGGGTCGGACCTTTGAGCCATCGGTTTTCACCTAAACAGAAGCAGATGAGCTCCACCCCGAAAATAGCCCTGATAACCGGCGGCAGCCGCGGCCTAGGCCGCAACGCCGCCCGCCACCTGGCCCAGAGCGGGCACGACATCGTGCTGACCTACCGCACCCGCGCCGACGAAGCCCGGGCCGCCGTGGCCGAAATCGAAGCGCTGGGCCGCCGCGCCGTGGCCCTGCCGCTCGATACCGGCCAGGTGGCCTCGTTTCCGGCTTTTGCCGAGGCCCTGGCCGCCGCGCTGCAGCAGCACTGGCAGCGCGACACCTTCGACTTCCTCGTCAACAACGCCGGCATCGACGCGCGCGGGCTGTTCGCCGACATGACCGAAGAGGCCTTCGACGCGCTGCTGAACGTGCACTTCAAGGGCGTGTACTTCCTGACCCAGCGGCTACTGCCGCTGCTGGCCGACGGCGGCGGCATCGTCAACTTCTCCACCGGCCTGGCCCGCTTCACCACGCCCGGCTACTCGGCCTACGCCGCCATGAAAGGGGCCGTGGAGACGCTCACGAAGTACCTGGCCAAGGAGCTGGGCAGCCGGGGCATCCGCTGCAACGTGGTGGCGCCCGGCATCATCAAGACCGACTTCACGGCGGCGGCCCGCGAAGCGCACCCCGAGCTGGAAACTTACATGGCGGGCCAGACGGCGCTGGGCCGCATCGGGGAGCCCGACGACGTGGGCGGCGTGGTGGCCTTTCTCTGTTCCGACGCCGCCCGCTGGGTGAATGCCCAGCGCATCGAGGCTTCGGGTGGCTACGCGCTGTAATTCCCGCGCCCAAAACAAGGCCCCGCTGTCGAACCAGCAACAGCGGGGCCTTCGTGCGTGAGTCGCCACCAGCCGGCGCTAGTGAGCTGGCGCCGGGCCGGGGGGAGCGGGTTGGACGGTGGCGGCAGGTGCTTTGGCGGCGTGCTGGGCCTTGACGGCGGCCTTGAAGCTACTCCAGTTGATAGCCAGCAGGATGGACGTTGCAATGAAGATGCTGGTCAGGAACCCGCCCACGGACGTAATCAGCCCGCGCCAGATGCGCCCAAAGGCGCTAAGGGGCGTGTTTTGCAGGAGCGTGCTATACGCCCAGGTCTGGTAGCCGAAGGCTGCCAGGCTTAGCCAGGTGGCCACCGATTGAGCCTGGGGCGTACCGTTAAATACGTACATAACCGGCAGAAACAGCACGGCAATGAAGTTGCTGGCGCTGGTAATAAACGCTACGGCTACCAGGCACTCGGCGTAGTTGAACTTGGTGCGGCGCATCAACAAGCGCATAAAGGCCGCCACTACGGGCACCATGGCGACGTACATCCAGCTCATGTACTTGGAAATGATGCTGGCGCCCATAAGCTGTATGTCGTATATCTCCTGCGACACGTTGGCCGGGCGGGGCGGCAAGGGGCTGAGGTGGAATATTGCCGCCAGAAACGAATAGACCCCCGTAACCAGCAGCACCAGGGCCACCGGCCGGAAATAATCGACGCGCTGCCCTTGCACGTAAGCCCGAATGGCCGCGCCCGGCCGGACAAACATGCTGCGCAGGGTAAACCATACGCCCTTATCGACGTGCCAGATGGAATGCGGAATGTCGTGCAGCCAGTGGGCCATGGTAATGCGGTGCGTAGCCGCCGATTGTCCGCAACGGGCGCAAAACCGGTCGTGCAGAGCGGTGCCGCAGTTCAGGCAGGCCGTGGCGTGGGCGTGGTCTGCGGTGAGGGGAGCCTCCTGGGTAAGGGTCGGGTTCATAGCATTGGGCAAAGGTGCTAGAAGTCTGAAATATAGATAAACCGCGTAGCCCCGCCTAGCCCGCGCCGGGCTTTTTCAGCGTACCCGGCGGCATGGTCGAACACCTCCGGCCGGTAGCCGGTGGGGGAGGAAAGGCCCGCGCAAACCGGCAGCCCCGCATCGAGCCGTGGCCGCCGGCGCGCTGCCCGGGCGCAAATACATGAGCCCCGCCTCCCGGGTGAGGTCGGTGCAGCAGCAGTGAAAACTGGCCCTGGCTATCGGCGGGCCTGCGGGCAGCCCATTTTCCAGGGTTTGATTCTCTACCACCCTGGGCTTGCAGCTGTCGGCGGGCCGGCAGGTGCCACTGCGCACTTGCTCATTCAGCCGACCGGCAGGTGACGGATGGGCAGCTACTCCGCCCGGGCGGCAGCTGCGGCCCGCCGCGGGCCCGGCTGCGGGCCGCTCAGCGGCAGTCAAAGCGGCTGGATGGTAAGTAGGCTACGACGAAAACCAGGTCCGCCGGCGGGCACGAAAAAGCCCCGCCAAGCTGTGCCTGGCGGGGCTGAAAAGCAAAGTGGTCAGCTGCGTTAGAAGCGAAACAGCGGGCGGGCCGGGTTCCAGATGCCCCACGGAATCATCAGTAGCACCACGAGCAGGGCCACGCCAAACCAGATGGCGGCGCGCTTGTGCTTGAGCACCGCGTCGAGGGCTTTCTTGGAGGTGCTACGGCCCACCTGCGCGCAGATGACGGCCACCAGCATCATGGCCAGGTGCTCCACGGCGAAAAAGCGGCCGGTGGCATCTTTCATCACCGCGCCGCCGGCCGTTTCGAAGGCCTTGGCGCCGAAGGGGCTGACGAAGTACAGAATCAGGCCCAGCAGCAGCTGCAGGTGCATGGAACCCACGAAGGCGGCGCCCATGCCGTTGTCGGCGCCGGAGTAGGGCCGGCGGCCCAGCCAGCCCGAAAGGGCGCGCAGGAAGGCAATCAGGCCAAAAATCAGGACGAGCCAGCGCGTCCAGGAGTGCAGCAGCAGTAGAGTGGAGTACATAAGCAGCGAATTGGTGCGGGGCAAAGGTAGGAGCCAGGAGTTAGAAGCAAGGAGCTAGAATATCGTGCAAATTCGCAGCCCCAGGCCAAAACGGCCATACGCTCCTAGCTCCTAGCTCCTAGCTCACTCGTCTTCGCCTTCCAGGGGGTACACTTCTTCGGGGATGAACTGCTCGCCTTCCTGGCGCAGAATAGCCAGGTTGCTGATGCGCAGCTTCAGGTTGAAAGTCTGCTCGTTGAGGTACTGGAGCACCGGGCCCAGCAGCTCGGGCGTGGTGTCGTGCAGGGCCAGCGAAATGTGGGGCAGCCAGAGTTCGGGCGTGCTGAACTTGTCGGTGCGCAGGCACAGCGGCTCGGTGGCCGCGATAAGGCGGTGGTGCAGCCGGTTGAGGGCCTCGGAGCGGAGCACCGGGATGTAGATGACGGGGTTGGGGCCCGGAAACAGGCCCAGGCCGGTGGTGTGCGCCTCGAAGGGCACGGTGGTGGCCGCAATGTCCTCGAGCACCTCCTTCAGCGGGTCGTGCTTGTTGACGCCGGCCAGCAGGTAGGTGATGTGCGGATCGGGCGTGGCCTGCACGTCGTCGAGGCCGAACTCATCCTCCAGGCTCTGGATGATGCCGTTGATGCGCTGGGCGTTTTGCGGGTTGAGCAGGGAAGTAATAGCAAGCATACGCGGCGCTTAAACTCCCGAACCGGTGCGAAGGTTGGCCCCGGCCCCGGGCCGGCCCTGCATCCGGGCATTAAACTGCTCGCTTTGCCCGCGCGCAATGCTGAGGGTTTGCCAGTCGGCGCCGCGCCGGGCCTTGGCCAGCAGCACTAGCTGCCCGGTGTGGTAGGCGTAGTGCGCCACCTGCCGCTGCAGGGCGGCCAGGGCCGTGTGCGGCTCCTGCCGGATGGTGACGGGGCGCAGCCAGTCCGCCGGGTGCTGTTCCAGGTGGTCGAGCACCCGCCAGAGGATGGGCCAGGCCGCCTGCCACTGCTGCTGCAGGGCCGCCACGTCGGCCTCCGAGGCGGGCTCCTCGAATTCCCGGTCGCGGTTCCGGTCGGGCTTCTCGCCGTCCGAGGTCCAGAAATCGGTGAAGCGGGAGCGGAGGTTGCCCGCCAGGTGCTGCACGATGACGGCGGCACTGTTCGAGTTCGGCTCGGGGCGCCACAGCCACTCGGCGGGTGTCAGCTGGGCCAGGGCTTGGTCGGCCAGGGCCTGGTAGCTGCGGAAGCCGTGGCGCACGGTGGCCAGCAGGGCGGCGGCGAGGTCGGGGGAAGCGGGCGAGGACATGGCAGAAACACGGGTGAACGGCCCCGAAGGTAACCGCTGGCCGCCAACTCCGCGGCCGCCGGGCCAGACCGCCGGCCAGGTTTTGCGTACTAGCCCTGATTGTTGCTCCAACGCGTGTCCACCAACTTTGCTTCCGCCTCCTCGCCGCCGGCTGCCCCGCCACCCCGCCGCCGGTTTCGCTGGCTGTGGTGGCTGGCGGGCGCGCTGGTCGTGCTGCTCCTGCTCGGCGTCGTGGCCGCCCGGCTGTTCGACCCCTGGCTGCGCCGCAAGCTGGAGCAGACGGTGGCCGAAAAGTCGCAGGGGCGCTACGAGCTGCGCATCGGCAGCCTGCGCACCAGCCTGCCCCAACGGGCCCTGACGCTGCGCCGCGTGTGGCTGCGGCCCGCCGGCTGGCCCCGGCAGCGCCCCGTGCCGGCCGGGCAGGAGGCGCCCTGGCTGCTGCTTACCGTCGATGAAATTCGGGTGGCGGGCCTCGGCCTGGGCGCCCTGCTGAAGGGCGAGGTGGTGAACGTGGACACCCTGCTGATTCGCCGCGTGCGGGCCCGGGTGCTGCGCACGCCCGAGCGCGCCGGCCAGGGCCAGGCCCTGCACGAGCAGCTGCCGCCGCGCATCCCGGGCGTGCGGCTGGCTCACCTGCTGGTCAATGACGTGCGCGTGGTGTCGGGCCGGGGCGGGCGCACCCAGTTGCGCCACGGTCAGCTCGCGGCCACCGACGTGCTCATCAGCCGCGGCGCCGCCCAGGATTCCAGCCGGCTCAGCTACGCGGCGACCGTGGAGCTGCGCGTGCAGGGGCTGGCCGCGCAGGTGCCCGGCCACCGGCTCCGCCTCGGTGCGGCCCGCTTCAGCTCGGCCCGCGGGCAGCTGCGCCTCGATTCCCTGCGCGTGCAGCCCGTGGCCGACGGGCAGCTGGCGCGCGGCGCGGCCCGCGTAACGCTCTGGCTGCCTTACCTGAGCCTCAGCGGCCTGAACCCCCGGCTGCTGGCCCGGCGGGTGCTGCGGGCCGACTCGCTGCGCGTGCCGGGGCCGCGCCTGGTTTTTGGCATTCCGGCCCAGACGCCGCCGCCCCTGCACGTGGCGCTGGCGCCCTACCTGCGCCGCGTGCAGCTGCGCCACCTGCGCGTGAGCCGCGCTCAGCTGCAGCTCACGCAGGTGGCGCGCGCCCCGCGCTTCGTCGATGTCACCCTTGCCGCCGACGACCTGCGCATCGATTCGGCCGGCTTTCGGGACCGGCAGCGGGTGCTCTACGCCCGCGACTGGCGCGGCAGCTGCGGCCCCGGCCGCATTGCCATCGACGCGCCGTATTACCAGCTGAGCTGGGCCGCGCTGCACGTGGGCACCCGCGCCCGTACCCTGCGCGTGGTGCGCGGGCTGATCCGGCCCACCGTGTCGCCGGACGCGCTGGCGCGCGGCAAGGGGCATCAGGCCACGCACCTGACGCTGACGCTGCCCGAGGTGCGCGTGAGCGGGCTCGATTACGGCGGGCTGCTGCGCAAAGCCCTGCGGGCCCAGACGGTGGCCGCGCCCAACATGGACCTGCGCATCATCGGCAATGCCCACTACCCGCTGGGCAACGCGCTGGCCAAGGTGACGCCCGAAAACGTGCGCCGCCTGCCCTTCCGCATCGACGTGCGCGAGCTGCGGGTACGGAACCTGAATATCCGCTTCAAGTTTACCGGGGCGCTGGCCCGGCGGCCGGGCTACTTCGCCCTGACGCGCCTCACCGGCACGGCCACCAACCTCACCAACGACCCCCGGCGCATGAGCACGGCCCGGCCGGCCATCATCCGGGCCACGGCCTACCTGCAGGACCAGTGCCGCTTCTCGGCCACGGCCTGGGTGCCGCTGCTCGATCCGCAGGGCCGGCACCGGGTCGTCGGCCGCTTCGGGCCGGCGCCGTTTGCCATTCTGAACTCTATTACCGTGCCCACGCGCTCGGCCCGCTTCGAGCGGGGACAGGTGCACGACATCCGGGTGCAGCTGCAGGTGAACCAGCAGGAAGTGACCGGCCGCATGTGGGCCCGCTACTCCGACCTGAAAGTGGACCTGCTCAGCACCCGCGGTGGCGGGCGCGACAAGCAGAAGTTCACCACCAAAGTTCTCTCCAAAGCCGCCAACGTGCTCGTCATCCGCGACGACAACCCGCGCCGCCGGGGCGCCGCGCTCAAGGACGCGCCCGTGCGCTCCGACCGTGACCGGCGCTACAGCGTGTTTACCATCTGGATGCAGGGCGTGGTGAGCGGGCTGCTGCACAGCATCGGGGTGCCCGGCAAAATGGCCGAGGAGCTCAGCGAGCTGTAGCGGAGCAGCAGGTCCATCCCAGAACGTTATGTCGAACGCAGCCGAGACATTTCGGGTGTTTCGTTGCTTGGTAGTTTTCTTCCGCCTGATCTGGTGCCGCGCAGCCGAAGCATCTTCGAACGACTGCGTGCCAACGAAACGATAGTGATGCTTCGCGAGGCTCCGTATAACGTGCTGATTTGGCGTTCAGCGGAGCACGCGAGATGCTTCGCTGCGCTCGGCATGACGTCCCTTCGGGGAAACGCCTTGCCTAATACGCCACGTCGGCGAAGTAGCCGTTGGTGGTGTTGTACTTGCCGCTGGTCCCGCTGTTGACGGCCCCGGCCTCAAAGGAAAAAACGCCCGCCAGCCGGCGCGCCGCCGCGTCGTGGTAGGTGATGCGCACCGTGCCGCGGCCTTCGGGCGTGGCCGTCGACCAGCGGTAGGGCAGGGCCAGGTCGCTGTAGCGGTTCTGGTAGATGATGGTGGCCGTGCTGCCGCACTCGTACACGCCCGGCCCGTCGAAATCGGTCAGCTGCAGAAATACCTGCTCGGCGTCGGGCAGGGCGCCGGGCGCGGTGCGGGCGGCCGTGAGGGTGAGCTGCCGGCCGGTGAGCGTGGCCGTGACGCTGCCAAAGCGGTAGGCCTCGGCGCCCACGCTGTAGGCCAGGGTGCTGCCCAGGCCCGTGGGCACGGCGGGCAGCATGGTCACGGTATCGATGTTGAGGGTGCCCGAGCGGACCGTATTGCGCTCCAGCACCGGCTCGGTGTAGTCGGCCGTCGGCTCGATGGTGAGCTGGTAGCTGCCGTGGGGCACGTTGCGTAGCACAAAGGAGCCGTCGGCGGCGGGGGCCACCACGTAGGTGCGCTGGGCGTCGTCGGTGGCTTTGACCCGCGTAGCGGCCCCGCCGGGGCTGATAACGCCGGTCAGCGTGCCGACGGCCGGCTGCACCGGTGGGTTCGACGACTGGCAGGCGCTGGCCCCCAGCAAGGTGCCGAGCAGCGCGCCGGCGGTAGCGAAACGGAGTAGCATAAACAAAAGAAGATAAAGTTGCCGCAAGCTACGGGGCGCCGCGCATTCCGCCCGCACCTGGCTTGCCGAAATAGCATTGGCCGCCGGGGCGGCGCTAGCCCCCGGGCAGGGGAGAGGCTTCGGGCGCGGCCGGCAGCTCGATGTAGAACGTGGTGCCCACGCCTTCCTCGCTCTCAAACCAGATGCGGCCGTCGTGCAGCGTTACCAGGGTGTGAATCACCGACATGCCCAGGCCGGTGGTCCGCTCGCCGCGCAGGCCGGGGCGGCGGGCCTTGGTAAACTTATCGAAGAGCAGGGGCTGCAGCCGGGCCGGAATGCCGATGCCCGTGTCGCGCACCTGCACCTGCACGTGACCCGGCGGCAGGGCCACGTGCACCTCGATGCGGCCGCCGTCGGGGGTGAATTTCAGCGCGTTGGAGAGCAGGTTGTTGATGATCTGCTGAAACTTGTTGTCGTCAATATGCACGTAAGCCGCCTCGCCCGCGGCCGAGAAGCCGATGCGCTTGTGCAGCAGGTGCTGGGCATTCTGGTAATCAGCCAGAAAAGAGCTGATCCGGCTCACCAGCTCGATGCGCTCCAGCTTCAGCTCCACGCTGGCCGATTCCAGAAACTCCTGGTTGACAAAGTCGCGAATCAGGTTCACGCTGTCGGTGCAGGTGGCCCGCATCAGCCGCAGCAGCTCACGCAGGGTGGGGTTGGCGTAGCCCTCCGTTTGCTCGGCCACGTGCTCGGCCAGCTGCTGCACCACCATCAGCGGCCCCGACAGGTCGTGGGAGAGGATTTCGAGGGTGGCATTTTTCTTGGCGTTGAACTTGTCGGCGTTGTGCATGTACTCCTTCGTGCGCGTGATGTCGCGCAGGGTGCCCACCAGCGTCGTCGTGCCCTGCTCGTCGGTGCTGCGGGCGGCCGTGAGGGCTAGCCACTGGCGCCGGTCGTCGGGGTGGCGCAGGCGCAGCTCCAGGTCTTCGACCACGGCCGTTTCGCCGCGCACCACGGGCAGCAACTGCTCGCGCAGGTACTCCAGGTCGTCGGGGTGCAGGCGGGCCAGCCAGCGGGGCAGGTCCTGGGCGATGCGCGCCACCGGGCCGCCCAGCACCTGCTCGTAGGCCGGGCTCAGGTACCGAACGCGGCGCGTGCCGACGTGGTAGGCGAAGTATACGGTGCGGCTGTGGGCAGTCAGCGGGCCAAACAGGGCGGCGTAGTCAGGCGGCATGGGGCTGAGGCAAAGGACGTAACCGGTATGTACCGTGCTGGGCGCCGTTTCGTTGCCGCGGCGGGGTGGCACGGCGTTGGCAAGGGCACTACCAGTTGCCGTTCCACCCTCCGCCAATCCGCTGCTATGAACCATCTGCCCCTGATAACCGGCCTGCTGGCCGCCCTGACGGCCCTGCCCGGCTGCGACAAATCCGGCGCCGAACCCCGGGCCGCGCTGCCCGCCGCCACCGCCACCGGGGCCGAAACCCTGGGCTTCCGCCTCGGCGGCGCGGCCTGGCTGCCCGCCGGGCAGCGGTGCAGTATCTACGGCTGCACCGACAACCGGGTGGAGGCCTCCTCGCACCTGAGCGGGCGCCGCCGGTTTCTACTGCTCACCGCCGCCCGCACCGACGGCAGCCGCAACGAGTCCTTCGTGCTACAGATTGACTCGCTGGCCGGGCCGGGCGTGTACCGCGCCACGGCCGGCGGCCCCGGCGCCACCGGCGGCGAAGCCGGCACCAAGCTTTACTTCACCGACAGCCGCCGGGGCCGGCAGTACCAGAGCCAGCCCGGCACGGCCCGCATCATCATTACGGTCGTCGACACGGTGCACAACCTGGTGGCCGGCACCTTCGAGGGGCAACTGCCCAATCTGCGGGCGGGCGAGCCGGCCGTGCAGATCAGCAGCGGCCGCTTCGATGTGCTTTTCAATCGATAAGGCATCCGGCCGGTTGCAGGCTGCTGTTGAGGCGGTGTAAACCCCCTGATCTGACCGTGCCAAGCGAGGTCAGGTCAGGGGTTCTGACTGGCTATTTTACACAAACGATTGTGTAAACGGCGCGGGTTTTTTACTTTTCGCCCCGCTTAGCCGCGGCGGCGGCCGGAACCTTGCCAGCTGCCGCCGCGCTTTTTCCCGTCACGCCACTTTTCCCGCCCCCTATGCCTCGTCTATTCCAAGCCGCCGGTATGCTGACGGCTTTCGGTGCCAGCAGCCTGCTGCTGCTGGCCAGCTGCAACCAAGCGGCCCCGACCGAGCAGGCCACCGCCGACGCCGCCCAGGCTGCCGCCACTGATTCCACCCAGGCAGCCGCCGGCGCCGAAGCGCCCAAGGGCGTGGGCTTCGGCCGCACCGCCGACGGGCAGCAGGCCGAGCTGTACACGCTCCGCAACGCCCACGGTGTGCAGGTGAGCATCACGAATTACGGCGGCACCATCACCCGCCTGTTCGTGCCCGACAAGGCCGGCAAGTTCGGCGACATCGTGCTGGGCTTCGACAGCGTGGCGGGCTACCAGAGCCCGGCCTACCGCAAGGCCGGGCCCTACTTCGGGGCGCTGATCGGGCGCTACGGCAACCGCATTAAGGCGGGCAAATTCACCCTGAACGGCAAGTCCTACACCCTGGCCAACAACAACGGCGCCAACCACCTGCACGGCGGCCTGAAGGGCTTCGACAAGGTGCTCTGGCAGGCCGAGCCCGGCACCTCGGCCGAGGGCCCGACGCTGAAGCTGCGCTACCT
>NZ_QHKM01000018.1 GCF_003258365.1 Hymenobacter edaphi
GCACTCGGCCTTGAAGGCCGGCGTGTACTTCTTGCGCGGGACGGGTTGACCGTCAGTTGGTTTCTGTTCGGGCATAGACAGCGGAAGGTAAGACTTCTCCCTGTCCGTTCCGGTTAGACCACCTCAGTGTTCTTGAGCAGGTAGCCCGAGCCGCCGGCCCCCAGCACTTCCTGCACCGAGGCGTGGTCGTGAAACATGCTCAGGGCCAGCACCCGCACGTGCGGAAACTGCTCGCGAATGGCCCGCGTGAGCTGCACGCCCGACATCTGCGGCATGTTCAGATCGACCACGGCTACCTGCACCTCGGGGTGCTGCTGCAGGCGCAGCAGCGCCGCCGCCCCCGAGTTGGCCATAGCCACCACGTGCAGCCCCGGGTCGTGGCCCAGCAGCACCCGCACGCCTTCCAGCACCAGCTGGTGGTCATCGACGAGCAGAAGCGGAATGCTACTGGCTGGCAAAGGGGCTACACTCATGAAAGGCGCAACGAGACGGGTGGCCGTACGAAGAAACAACATTCAGCTGGAAGAACAAGATAAGCAAGTGGTTAGCTCCCGGCAAACCAGGACGATTCCGGGTGCCGCCAGCCCGCCGCGCCAATGCGGGCGGCGCTATTCCGGCCGTATCGGCCCGGCGGCAGCCCCCCGGGAAGCGCAGCCCGGCCGCGCCACCGCCGGGCTGCGCTTCCCCGTGCGGCCAGCAGCCTTGGTTTCGCAGCGCCGGGCCGGTTGCTGGGCGGAAACGGTGGCCGCCCCGCCGCTACAGGCAGCACGGCCGGCAAAGGAGTGCGAGTGAGCAGCATAAGCGGAACAACAGGTCGGATGGGCGGGCGTACGCAAAGAAACCCTGCCGGCCAACCCGCGTCAATCCGCGCTGCCGGGCAATTTCCCCTACCCTCGTTCCCCGATTGGCTGCTGCGTACTGGCACGGATGGCCACCAAGCAACAGCCCCGGCAGAGTT
This sequence comes from Hymenobacter edaphi, assembly GCF_003258365.1. Lineage (GTDB taxonomy): Bacteria > Bacteroidota > Bacteroidia > Cytophagales > Hymenobacteraceae > Solirubrum > Solirubrum edaphi. Next base: position 959 of record NZ_QHKM01000018.1, read on the forward strand.
GCTCCGCCGGGGCTGTTGCCTGTTCATAACGACGCTGGCAGCCCGCGGCCTGCCGTCCCGCCCGCGGCCAGCGGGAGCGGCCACCGGCGGCTCCGGGTGCAGCAGGGCGCCGGTGGCCACCCGGCCGGCTTATTTGCCGTTTTTCGCCACGTAGGCCCCGGTCGACTTCAGCAGGGCTTTTTGCGCCTCGTACACAATCGTTAACTCGCTCATGCGCACGTTGTAACGGCTCATGGCTTTGTTGACCTGGCGCAGCCCATCCTGCACCTGCTCCTTCCATTTCGCCGGGTCGCGTTGCGGCTCCGGGCTGGCAGCCGCCGCGCTCAGGCGGCTAAACTCGGTGACGGCCTTGATAAGCTGTTCGCCGGCGAGGAGTTTTTCGCTCAGCGCCGCTTCGCCCACGAGTTGCGTGACGGCGTTCTGGTCGAACACGTCGGTGGCCAGCTGGGCATTGAGGCCGCTGACCGAGAGCGGGGCGGGCATTGCCGGGGGCGAGGCCACGTCGAAGCCGAGCAGGCCGGCGGCGAGGGCGTTCAGCGTGTCGCCGTACGCCTTGATGGTGCCTGGCAGCTGCGCCCCCTCCTGTTTTTTCCACCACGCCTTGTCGGTCAGATGCTCGTTGAGGTTGCCCAGCTGCTGCTGCGCCTTCGGCGACAGTTGCCGCGCGTCCAGCGCGTTGGACACCTGCCCGGGCAGGAACACCTCGCGGTAGTTTTTCACGGCGAGCAGGGTCAGCTGCTTGTCGTCTTTTTTCTGCTGCAGGGCCGCCTGCTGCGGATTCGCGGCCGGGTGCTGCTGCCGCTTGCGCTGCTGTTCCTGCGCGAGCTGGGCGAGTTTTTCGTTGGCTTCCTGCTCCCGTTTGGCCTGGGCCTGCAGCTGCGCCTCCCGCGTCATGGACTGGCCGCCGTACCCGCCCCGGTTTTTTTGCAGCTGCCGCTGCTGAAAGTCCTGCGTCCGCTGATTGGTCATCTGATTAAACTGCTGCCGGGACTGTTGATTCTGCTGCATGGTCGGGCCGGTGTAGGTGCGGCCAAACTGCGCAAACGAGGGGAGCGGCAGGAATAGGAACAGGAGTAAAGAGTATTTCAAAGGGCAACGATGAAGAAAGGTGAAAAAAGCGCTTGAAATTGCACGTGCAGCGCTTGGAAAGCAAATCCGGTGGCGGTTGGCGGCCGCGCCCTCCCGCGGCAAAGGCTGAAACCCGCCGCAACGGCGGCCAGACCAGCAGCCATGCGGCCCTCGTGCGCACGCTACCTGCGCACGTGCTTGGCCCCGGAAGCAAGCGAAGCATTTCGCCGTGTGCTTGAAAATGCCCCCTGCAACCCCTCTGCTTGGAAAAATATCGACCGGCTTGATGCCACCGACGGCGCCCCGGCCCGCCCGGCGGCAGCGACGAAGGCGCCGGTGCCGTTGTTCAGCAGAACCGTCACCGAGCTGATGCCGCTTGAAATCTGGTCGAAATCGACTGCCGCCGGATTCAGTGTGCCGTCGCCCCCTCCGACAGCCCGGGGCGCGGGTTCCAATGATGGTTGACCGATGCACAGCGCGGGCGGCGGGCGCTTCTGCGGCCGGGCTGGGCGGATACGAGTGGGGCCGTGGCCGCAAGGCAACCGGCCGTTTGGGGAGGCGGTGCTGTAGCGGGCGCATCCGGGGCGCGGTAACGGGCACGCGCCGCACGCCCTGCCTTCCCGACGCCGGGCGGTATGCCCGGCGCCATTGTATTGAGCAGCTGTTCAGCCTCCTCAGGCAGTTCCGCCGCGCAGCTACCCGCTACGCCAAACCCAATCAGCGTTTTTTGGTCTTGCGCACCGCGCCGCTACCATACGCCGGCTACGCGACCGTTAACCCTTCCTGTCAGTATGCCGGGGCCTCATTGCTAATGCTTCTGAGAGGCAACTCGCAGTACCGTCAGCGAATAGGGCGCCAACCGGTAGCTTGCCCTGCCTTCCTTCAGGGCAAACGACTGCACGGCGGGGGCCAGCTTGCGGGGTTCCTGCAGGCTGTTTTCGGTTTGCAGGTCGGCCGCGGCCAGCACCTGCGCCTGCCCGGTTTTGGCGGGCCGCTTCAGGCCATTCAGGTCCAGCTGCACGGGGCGCGGCGTCGCGGCGTAGTTCACCAGCTTCACCACGACGTCGTTGCCATCGGCCACGGCGCTGACGTAGAGGCCGTCCTGGCCGTTTTTGGCGCCGGCGGGCAGCTGCACGGGCAGCACGCGGGTGCCTTTGTGTAGCGAGAACAGCTGCTGCACGTAGTAGCTCGGGGTGCCGTAGGCCTGCAGGTTGTCAAACCAAATCAGGTCGGGCGCCCACTGCCAGGCGTCAACGTGAGCGAAGAGCGGGGCGTAGGAGGCCATCTGCACCACGTCGGCGTTGCGCTCCAGCCCGGTCATAAAGGCGGCTTCGGAGAGAGCAGCATCCCAGGTGTTGCGGTTTTTGGCGTTGCCGACGCCCTGCGGGTGGGCGGCATACTCGCCGGCGAAGATTTTGGGGCCGGTGCGCGGGTAATTGTCGTAGCGGCCGGCGTGCTCCCGAAACCACTCGGGGCGGGCGTAGTAATGCTCGTCGATGAGGTCGACCAGGCCGGCGGGCATCTCGCGCAGGCGCTTGGTGGCCAGGTCGAAGCTGGCCCCGTCGGGGCTGGGGCCGGCGCTGCTTACCAGCTGCACCCGCGGGTACTTGGCCTTGACGGCCTTGGCAAAGGGCTCGTAGCGCTCCAGGTACTGCGGCCCCCACTGTTCGTTGCCCACGCCGAGGTACTTCAGGTTGAACGGGGCCGGGTGGCCCATGGCCACGCGCCGGGCGCCCCAGGGCGAGGTGGCGGGGCCGTTGGCGAATTCCAGCAAATCCAGCGCGTCCTGGATAAAGGTATCGAGCGTGGGGTCGTCCTGGGCGTGGTCGTGGCCAGCGGGCGCGCTCGGACCGGCAGCCCCCAGCGGGGCCAGCTCGGCGGAGTTGTACTGGCAGGCCATGCCCACGTTCAGGATGGGCAGCGGCTCGGCCCCGATGTCCTCCGACAGCTGGAAATACTCGAAGAAGCCCAGGCCGAAGGACTGGTAATAATCGGGCGTGAAGCGGTGGGCAAACTCGGTGTTCCAGCGGTTGATCATCGGCTGGCGGCTGGCCACCTCGCCGATGGTCTGCTTCCACTGGTAGCGGTTGGAGAGCGTACGGCCCTCCACGATGCAGCCACCGGGGAAGCGCAGAAAGCCGGGTTTCAGGTCCTTCAGCAACTGCACCAGGTCGGGCCGCAGGCCGTTGGGGCGGCCAATCCAGGTGGTTTTCGGGTACAGCGACACGGCGTCGAGGTCGACGGTGCCGGCCCCGTCGAGCACCAGGCGCAGGCGGGCTTTGGCGAAGGTGGCCGCGGGGCGAAGCGTAAGCGTGAGGGGTTGCCACTCGGCGCCGGCGGGCAGCGGCAGGGCGGCTTCGGCCAGCGGGGCGCCTTTGTCGCCTTCCAGGGTCACGCGCAGGCGGCGCACGTCGCCGGCGGGGCGGCGGGCCAGCAGGGTGAGCGTGTATTCCTCGCCCTGCTTGACGCCCATGCCGCGGAAGCCGTCGTTGATTACACCCGCGTCGGGCGAGGCCGTGCGGGCCGCCAGGCGCAGGTAGTGCGGGCTGGCGGGGTTGGCGGGGCCATCGGTGCGTACCTGGTAGGCTTCCAGGGCGGCGCCCCCGCGCAGGGCGCGCCAGCCCAGCAGCGGCTCGGGCAGCTCGAAGGACTTGTTCTTGACCAATTCGGGGTACAGCCCGCCGTCGGCGGCGAAGTTGATGTCCTCGAAGAACAGGCCGAACATGGTTTTGGGTACGGCCGCGCCGGGCTGATCGGCCCGCACGGTAATGACGGCGGGCGCCACCGACTGGGCATGGCTGGGGAAAACGCTGGCGGTCAGACCGCAGCACAAAACACAGAATTTAGCGCGCATGAGGGGGGCGGCTGGACGAGGCCCGAACATGGAGAGTAGGCGAAAGAACAATCTGCAGAGGCTTTACCGCAGAATCCGTGTTCTGTAGCAGTTGCAACAGCAGACGCGTGGCCTGCTGGCCGATGGTTTCGCCGTGCTGGTCGATGGTCGTCAAGGCTGGTTCGGTAAACTGCGACACCAGCTCGTTGCTGCAACCGACCAGGCCCATCTGCTGCGGCACCTCGATTTTGCGCTCCTTCAGCACCTGCAGGATGCCCAAGGCCGCAAAGTCGCTGGCGGCGAAAATGGCGTCGGGCCGTGGCGTGGCGGCCAGCAGCTGCCGGGCGGCCGCCACGCCATCGGCCAGTTTCAGGCTGCCGGCAATCAGCAGCGACGACGCCAGGCCTTGCTGGCGGAGGGCCTGCTCGTAGCCGCGCCGCCGCTGGTGGTAGATACTCAGGTGCTGCGGCCCCGTGACGTGCACGATGTGTCGGTAGCCCTGCTCCAGCAAGTGGCAGGTGGCCCGGTAACCCGCCGCGTAGTCATCTATCACGACGGCGTGGCGGCTGTCGCCGGTTAAATACCGGTCAAAGAACACGATTGGCACCGGGCGCTGGCCCAGCTGATTGAACGGCTGCGGACTCCGGGTGGTGCGGGCCAAGGACAGCAGGATGCCATCGACCTGGGCCCGCAGCAGCAGCTCCAGATGGCGCTGCTCTTGCGCCGCATCGTCGTTTGACTGGCACACCAGCACCTGGTAGCCCTCCCGGCTGGCCGCGGCTTCAATGCCGGTCAGGATTTCGGCGAAGAAGTTGTTGCTCAGGTGCGGGGTGATGACGCCCAGGGTTTTGCTTTTACCCCGCCGCAGGCTGACGGCCGAGCCATTGGGGCGGTAACCCAGCTGCTGGGCCAGGTCACGTACGCGTTGGGCAGTGCTTGTGCCGATGTCGCTTTTGCCCGCCAAAGCCCGCGACACCGTGGAGGGCGACAAATTCAGCTGTTCGGCCAGGTCGACGATGGTAATCATAACGGTGCCGGGCTTAGTCTTTCCACACCACCACGCCGGCCGGGGCCAGCGCGCGGCTGCCCAGCAGCACCTTGGCGCCGGCGGGCACGGGCAGGGTTTGGGGCTCCGAGGAGTAGTTCAGCCCGTACCACAGCCCGCGCGACCATTCCACCGTCACGCCCTCGGGCAGGGTCAGCACGGGAATGCCGGCTTCGGCGTACACGCGGCGCAGGGTAGCTTCTTCCAGGCGGCCGTCGTCGGTGTCGGGGCCAATGTAGGTGACCGAGCCCTTGCCCAGGCGGCGGTGCAGCACGGCGGCCCGGCCCCGGTAGAACTGGTCGGCGTAGGTGGCCCAGGCTTCGGTGCCGGCGGCGGGGTCGAGCACGTCGCCCCAGTTGTTCCAGGCGTAGCTCGCGGCGCCCAGCTGCACCTGGGCGCGCAGGCTTTCGGGCAGCAAGTCGAAATAGATTTCCTTCGTGCCGATCAGCTCGTGGATGGGGCCGCCGAGGCGCTGCTCCCAGAGGTGGGCTTCGCGGTCCTTCTGGCCGGTGCGGCTGGTCAGCACCAGGTGGCCGCCCTGCTCGGCGTACCGGCGCCAGCGCGCCACCAGCGGCTGGTCGAGCAGCTGGTAGGCCGGGGCCACGAGCACCGGGTACGGCGCGAAGTCGTGGCTTTCGTCGATGACGTCGACCGGGGCGCCGCAGGCTTTCAGGGCGCGGTAGTAACGGGTGAGGTGGCCCCAGAAGCTCCACTGATTGGTCTGGGGCTGGTAGTCCTGCTCCCAGCGGTTGTCGGGGTGGTACAGGATGGCGGTGCGGCGGCGGGCGTGGTCAGCGGGCATTTTCGCCTTGGCGTCGGCCTGCTTGCGCAGCTGCCGGATTTCCTGGATGACCTGCACGTACTCGTGGCCGGATCGGCTGAGCGTCACCCCGTCGGGCTGCATGATGCCGTAGTGGTACTGCTCGCCGCCGCTCAAGGGCTGGCGGAAGCGGTAGTTGCACACGAACTCGTTGCCGCCGGCCAGGGTGTGAAACATCCACAGGCGCACGGCGCCGGGCAGGGTCTGCGGGTTGAAGCGGCCCCAGTTCACCTGCCCCGGCTGCAGTTCCATCACGCCCGTCAGGCCGGTGATGGGCCGGAACAGATCGTTCGAGAGGCCGATGCTGGTGCTGCTGCCCAGGCGGAAGCCCTGCTCGCCGGTGCCCAGGTCGTAGCCGGCGGCCAGGTACTTGGTGTAGGTTACCAGGTCCAGCTGCTTCAGCCGCAGCGGGTCCACCGGGGCGTGGTCGGGCATCAGGTTGGTGGTAATCCACTGCCGGGGGGCCACGTACTGGCGCAGCGTCTGTTGCTGCATCAGCACGAAATCGGCGGCTTCGTCGGCGGAGAAGCGTTTGAAATCGAGCACGGCGTGGGGGTTGGCCTGCTGCACCAGCTCCTGCGCGTTCGGGATGCGGATTTGCTCGAACGCGTTGTAGCTCTGGCTCCAGAAGGCGTTGCCCCAGCTGGCGTTGAGCGCGGCCACGGTTCGGTACTTGGCCTGCAGCCAGCGGCGAAAGGCGGCCTGGGCGTTGGGGCTGTAGTCGTACTGGCCGTAGTGCGAGGGCTCGTTGTCGATCTGCCAGCCCCACACGGTTTTGTTCTGCCCGTAGCGCCGGGCCAGCTCGGTCACGATGCGCGTCACGTACTGCCGGTACACCGCGCTCGACCACGACGCGTGCTGCCGCGCCCCGTGCTGCATGGTGCGGCCCTCGGCATCGACCATCAGCACGTCGGGGTGCTGCTGGGTGAGCCAGGCCGGCGGCGTGGGCGAGGGCGTGCAGAGCACTACCCGCACGTTGTTTTTGGCCGCCAGTTCGATGGCGCGGTCCAGCCAGGCGAAGTCGTACTGGCCCTCGGTGGGCTCCATCGCGGCCCAGGCAAACTCGCCGTAGTGGGTGAAGTCGAAGCCCAGGCGGCCGATGTTCTGCAGGTCCCGCTCCCACTGGCTGGCCGGCCACTGCTCGGGGTAGTAGTAGGAGCCGACTTTGAACAAGTCCTCAGCCGGGAAGAACTTACGGGCCGGCGGCGCGTCCGGCATCCGGGCCGCCTGCGCCCGCACAGGCACGGGCAGGCCGGCTTGCAGGGGCAGCGTCAGCAGGCCGGCGAAGCCGAGGCGGGCCAGGCAAATGCGGAGCGAAACGGGCATAGTCTTACCAGAACTTAACGTACAGGGCCGAAATCAGCAGCAGCGTCACCACGATGAGGCTCAGCGTCTGCCCGCTGACGCGGAACAGGCGCGCATCGATGTGCAGGGCGCGGGCGTTGACCACCGGCCCGGCCAGGCTCATGCCCACCATCAGCACGAAGGTGAAGGCGAACGAGAGGCCCATGCAGATCAGGAAGGGAATTTCGTAGCCGCCCTTGCCGTTGGGAAAGGCCGTGTAGAACAGCGTCTCGGGGCCGAAGACGCCGGGCGCGTAGTTGTTGAAGAACACCGACAGCACGAAGCCGGCCAGGATGCCCGCAATGGCGGCCGGCGCGGTGGTGCGCTGCCAGAACATGCCCAGCACAAACACCGCCACGATGCCCGGCGAAATGAAGCCGGTGTACTTCTGGATGTAAGTGAAGCCGCCCGCGCTGCCGATGCCCAGCAAATCTTCCCAGGTCAGGGCGACACCCAGCAGCATGGCCACGAAGACCGTCAGCCGGCCCACCCACACCAGCTGCTGCTCGCTCGATTCGGGCCGCAGGTAGCGCTTGTAGATGTCGAGGGTGAAGATGGTGGAAATCGAGTTGACCTTGCCGGCCAGCGAGGCCACGATGGCGGCGGTGAGGGCGGCCAGGCTCAGGCCCTTCAGGCCGTTGGGCAGGAAGGTGAGGATGGCCGAGTAGGCGTTGTCGGGGTTGAAGGCGCCGCCGGAGCTCATTTCGGCCCGCAGCCCGCCGTTTTTGTAGAGCACGTAGGCCGCAATGCCGGGCAGCATCACGATGACGGGCATGAGCAGCTTCAAGAGGCCGGCGAACAGGATGCCGGTGCGGGCCGTCTTGAGGTCGGCACCTAAGGCACGTTGCGTGATGTACTGGTTGCAGCCCCAGTAGTTCAGGTTCACAATCCACTGCCCGGCGAAGTACATGGCAATGCCCGGCAGCATCAGGTACTTGTCCACGTCCGCCTGCGGGGTGTTCGGCCCGGGCTTCGCGAAGACCATGTGAAAGTGGTCATTGGCGTCGTGCATCATCATGTTGAAGCCGGCCAGGATGTCGTTGCCCAGCCCAAAGTGCTGGCTGACCATCGTGAGGGCAATGTAGGTGGTGAGCAGCCCGCCCACGATGAGCACCAGCACCTGCACCACGTCGGTGTAGCCAACCACCTTCATGCCGCCCAGGGTGATGAGCAGGGCGAAAACGGCCAGCGCCACCATGATGAGGTGGAAGTGGCCGCCGCCGGTGAGGTTGTTGATGGCCAGCGCCCCGAGGTAAAGAATGGCTGTCAGGTTCACCAGCACGTACAGAAACAGCCAGAAAATACTCATTACCAAACTCAGGGCGGCGTTGTAGCGCTGCTCCAGAAACTGCGGCATGGTGTAGATGTGCTGCTTCAGGTAGATGGGCATAAAGAACACCGCCACGATGATGAGCACGATGGCCGCCACCCACTCGTAGGCCGCCACGGCCACGCCCACCGTAAACCCGTTGCCCGACATGCCGATGAACTGCTCGGCCGAGATGTTGGAGGCAATCATCGAGGCCCCGATGGCCCACCACGTCAGCGAGCCTTCCGCCAGGAAGTAGTCCTTGGTGTCAATCTGGGTTTTGTGCTTGCTGCGGTACACGTAGTACCCGTAGCCGCCGACGCCGCCGAGGTAGAGCAGGAAAACCGTCAGGTCAAGGGCGGTAAGATGTTGGGGCATGGAAATGCGGTAATGGAAAGGCTATTTGGGTTTTGTCAGCACGTCATGGTCCATCTGACGTGCGCCTGTCGAACCGAAGGTCGGCGCAGCCAAGCGTCTCTACTGCTCCGCTGGGTTCATTTGGGCGTCCTGCCGAGCGAAGCCGAGACATCTCGCGTGCTGACGTAGCGCCGTGTGGGCGCCTCACCCCCCGGCCCCTCTCCTTTTTCGGAGAGGGGGAGCCGGACGTCGGCAATGATTTTGGATTGCTTCGCTCAGGTGATGCTCCAGGGTAAGCAGGCGAAGCGGTAGAGATGCTGCGACAGGCTCAGCATGACGGTCTTGTTTGTCGTGCTACTGAGCCCTAAGGCCGCTGGTACACGCGCACGTAGTCGACTTCGTAGCGGTTGGGGAAGGTGGTGCCTTCGAGGGGGCCGCCGTTGTCGCCGCCCAGGGCCAGGTTCAGCAGGATGTAGTGGGGCTGCATCATGGGGTTCAGGCCGGTGCCGTCCTGGTTCACGGTCTGGGTGAGCGGGGTTTCGTTGAGCAGCTCGTCGTCGAGGTAGAGGCGGATGGCCTGCGCGTCCCAATCCATGCGCCAGACGTGGAACTTGCTGGCCCAGGCCGGGTCGTGGAAGTCGGCTACGGGCTTGGTCTGGCTGTGCCACTTGGCGGAGTAGCGCTTGGCCGTGCCCGAGGCCACGTTGGCCAGCACCTTGCCGCGGTAAAATTCCATGATGTCGATTTCGCCGTTCGCGGGCCACTCTCCTTTCACGCCCAGCGTCCAGAACGCGGGCCAGAGGCCGGGGCGCGGGTCGATGCGGGCGCGCATCTCGAAGCGGCCGTACTGAAACTGCTGCCGGCCGCTGGTATTCAGGCTGCTGGCCGAGTACTCGATGGTCGGGCGGCTGCGGCGCCAGTCGGGGCTGCCGGGCTGGTAGTCGGGGTTGGGGCGGTTCTCCTTCCGCGCTTCGATGACGAGCAGGCCGTTTTCCACCCAGGCGTTGTCGGGCTGGTACCACTGCAGCTCGTGGTTGCGCACGAAGCCGTTCTCGAACTGCCAGTTCTGCGGGTCGGGCCGGCCGTCCTGGTTGAACTCATCGGCCCACACCAGATTCCAGCCCTCGTAGCGGGTCGGCGCGGCGGTTTTGGGCCGGGGCTGGGTGGCTTCGGCAGCCGTTCCAGCTGAGGCCGAAGCTCCGCCCGCCGGGACCGGCGCAGCCGGGGCCGCCGCGCTGCTGAGGCTCCAACTATCGGCTCCACTAGCAGCATCCGACGTCGGCTGCCACTCCTTGATGTAGACGGGCTGGGCGGGCAGGTTTTCCAGCCGCTCCCCGTCGCCCTGGCCGGTGCGCTGCACGAAGAGGCTGAGCACCCCGTCGCGCTGCCACCGCTCGGTGTCGTAGCTCGGCTCCCAGTTGCCCACGCTGCTGGTGGTCAGGTCCGTCACGCGCCACTGCGGCTGGCGCAGGTCGGCGCAGGCAGCCACGGCGGCGCGGTCCTGGCGCTCAGCGTCGCGGAAGACGAGGTAGGCGGCGGTGCGGCCCTGCTTGCTGGTCACCAGCAGCTGGGGGCGGGCAATGGGAATCTTCTTGGTGCCGGCCCCGCTCAGGCTGAACGGCGTGCTGCGCCGCGACACCTGCGCGGTTTTCCAGCTCCGGCCGTCCAGGTAAATCAGCTGGTACTGCGGCACCGGCGTGCCCGCGGGCCGCCAGTAGGTGGCCATGTAGGGCTGCCCGGCCGCGTCGGCGGTGATGCTGGTCTGGTTGATCAGCTCGCTGCCTTGCGGGATGCGGGCGGCGTACTCGGCCGTGGCTTCGGTGATGGGCAGGCGGTAGGCTTCGCCGCTGCTGCGCTGCCAGCTGCGGCCCCCGTCCAGGGAGCGGGCGTAGGCCATGTCGTGATTGGAGGCCACGTCGGGCGACTCGCGCCACACCCAGGAGACGTGGATGGTGCCCCGGGCATCGATGCAGGCCTGCCAGTAGGCGTTGCGGCGGCCCTCGCCGTCGATGAGCACGTCGTGCAGGCGCGTCCAGCGGCGGGTTTTCAGCTCGTAGCGGTTCAGCACCAGATTGCCGTTGCCCGAGCCCCCGTCGCGGTAGAGGAACAGCAGGTCGCCGCTGGGGAAGCGGTGAAACTCGGGGTAGGTCACCTTCTGCTCACGGGTGCCGAGCATGGGCTCCAGCGGGCCCATGTCCAGCGAGCCGGCCGCCTTGCCCCGGCAGTAGCGCAGCGGGTTGTTGTGGTGGTCGAAGGCCAGATGCACGAAGCCCGCGCCGTCCACCATCAGGCTGATGACGTTGTGGGCGTCCTTCACATTGCCCTGGTAGGGCGTGCGCTGCCTCTGCCAGGCCCCGGCGGGCAGGCGGCGCTTGGCCAGCGTCACGTAGCCGAGGGAGTCGTAGTAGGCCGTGTACTGCTCCCGCTTGCGGGTCACCACCGAGTTTTTGCGGAATACGGCCCCGTTGACGTTGTTTTTGGCCCAGCCCAGGCCCACGGGCGTCTGGGCCCGGGCGGCGGGGGCCACGAGGCAGACGGTGAGCAGCAGGGCGGGCAGCAGGCGGGCGGGGTGGTTCATGGGTGAGAAGCGGGCGGGCGTTGCGCCTCACCCCCGGCCCCCGCTCCGAAACGGGGGCGGGGGAGCCGGACGATTTTTCAAGGTGTAATAATCTGCCTAGTCGAGCACATCAGGCCAAAACCAGCAACGAAGAAATACTCGGCTGTGGCTTCTTGCGGTTCGGCAAGCGGATGCCACATGAGCATGACGGGCTGATTTCTACCGGCTGCCCACGCTCGGGCTGGGCGTTTGCGCGTCAATCAGGCGCAGGGTGTAGCTGTAGCGGTACTGCTTGTCGAGCAGGCGGTACGGGGCGTGGGGCAGGGCGCCCCAGCTGTCGTCGCCGCCGACGCCGCGCTGCTTCAGGTCCACGTGCAGGGTGGTGGTGCCGCGCAGCTTGATGTCGGTGGGGTGCTGCTGTTTTTTGGTCAGGCCCGGGTCGAGGTCTTCGGTGCGGAACGGCAGGGCGCTGAAGCTCAGGGGCTGGCCGGCGGCGTCCACGCGCAGGCCCTGGCCGCGCGCATCCGTGAGCGTGAGCCAGCGCACGTCGGTGCGGTAGCCGTGCTCCTGCGGACGGATGTAGTTGCTGCTCAGTGTAGTGCCCACCGTATCCTGGTAGGTACCCAGGAAGGCGGCGGAGTTACGGTCCTGGTAGTTGTCGAAGGGGCCGCGGCCGTAGTACTGCACCCGGCTAAAGCGGCGCGGCACGTCCAGGCGCATGCCGAAGCGCGGCAGCTCGGGCAGCTCCCGGCCGGTCATGTCGAGGGCGGCGGTTACCTGAATGGCCCCGTCGTTGCCCACAAGGTAGTCCACGGTGTAGGGCACGTTCAGGTCGGCCAGCAGGTATTCCACCTTGATGGGCAGGCCGGCCGCGCCCTGCTCGCCCACGGTTACCTTCTGCACGCGGCGGGCGGCGTGGGCCGTGCGCCAGGCGCCCAGGTTTTGGGGCATGCCGTTGCCGAAGTCGTTGTCGGTGGGGGCGCGCCAGAAGTAGGGCTCGGGGTAGCCGCCGATAACCCACTGGTTCTTCAGGCGGTAATCGGTCAGGCGGCCCTGCTTGGTATTGAACTCGCCGCGCACCTCGCCGGCCGTGAAGGTCAGTTTGTCCCCGTCGCGCTTCACTTCCAGGGTACCGGCAGCCGGGGCCGGCGCGGCCGTGAAGTAGGCGGCAGCGGGCGTCAGCACAAACTGCTCCCGGGCCACTTCGAAGCCGGCGGGCAGCAGGGGCTGGGCCGTTTTGGTGGTGGCAAACACGTTGAGCACGTACTCGGCGCCGGGCTCGGCTTTCAGCGCGGGCAGCGGCAGCGTCACTTCCTTTTGCCGGCCGGCTTCCAGCTTCTTCACCTCGAAGGTGCCCGCCTTGCTCACCGCGCCGTTGCGCAGCAGCTCCCAGCGGAAGTTATAGCCGTCGAGGGTGCGGAAGTTGAAGCCGTTGCGCACCGTCACGCGGCCCGCGGCGGGCTGGGCGGCGCTGAAGCGGATGTCCTGGTACACTTTCTTGACCTCGTAGAGGCCGGGGTGCGGCACGCGGTCGGGGCCGATAAGGCCGTCGGCGCAGCCGTTGTCGTCGTTTTGCCGGTAGTAGCCGCCCAGGTCGCCGCCGTAAGCGTAGTAGGGGCGGTTGTCGTTGGTTTTGGTCAGGATGCCCTGGTCGACCCAGTCCCAGATGAAGCCGCCCTGCATGTGCGGTTTGCTACGAATCAAGTCCCAGTATTCCTGAAAGTTGCCCTGTCCGTTGCCCATCGAGTGGGCGTACTCGCACATGATGTAGGGCCGGGTTTTGTCGGTGGCCTCGGCGTAGCGGCGCATCGAGCCCATACCGGGGTACATGGGGCATACGATGTCGGTGTTTTCGTTTTCGCCGGCCTGCTCGAACTGCACCGGGCGCGAGGGGTCGCGCTGCTTCAGCCACTTGTAAGCCTCGTGAAACACCGGCCCGTTGCCGCACTCGTTGCCCAGGCTCCAGATGATAACCGAGGGGTGGTTTTTGTCGCGCTCCACCAGCCGCTCGATGCGGTCCTGGTGGGCGGCGGCCCACTCGGGGCGGTAGGCCGGGTGCTGGGTTTTGTCGAACCAGTTCTGCCACTCGGCCCCGTAGCCGTGGGTTTCGATGTTGGCCTCGTCGACGAGGTAGAAGCCCAGCTCGTCGCAGAGCTGGTAAAACCGCTCGTCGTCGGGGTAGTGCGAGGTGCGGATGGCGTTGATGTTGAACTGCCGCATCAGCTCCAGGTCGCGGCGCATACCCGCTTCCGTCACCACGCGGCCGGTGGTAGGCTCCCACTCGTGGCGGTTCACGCCGTGCACCTCGATGCGCTTGCCGTTCACCAGCAGCTGGGCGTTCTTGATTTCCACCTTGCGGAAGCCCACGCGCGTGCCCGTCTGGGCCAGCGTCTTGCCGCTGGCATCTTGCAAGGTGAAGCGGCACTGGTACAGCGTAGGCGTCTCGGCCGACCACGCCCGCACGTTCTTGATGCGGCCGCCGCTGAATTTCACCGTCTGCTGCCCGGCGCCCGAGGCGGCGGGCACCGGCTGCTGCTGGCGCAGCACGGTCCGGCCGGCCGGGTCGAGCACTTCCACCAGCAGCTGCGCGGGCGCGGCCGCGCCCCGGAACTGGCGCACCGTCACGTCGGCCGCGAACTGCCCGTGCTGGTAGCCCGGGTCGAGGTCGGCGTGGGTGAACACGTCCCAGATGGTTTGCGGGGGCAGCGCGGTCAGGTACACGTCGCGGTCGATGCCGGAGACGCGCCAGAAGTCCTGGTCTTCGAGGTAGGAGCCGTCGTGCCAGCGCAGCACCTGTACGGCCAGCTGATTCTCGCCGGGCTTGAGGTACGGAGTGATGTTGAACTCGGCCGGCGACTTGGCCACCTTGCTCATGCCCACGCGCTGCCCGTTGACGTAGGCCACCGCGTAGCCCGAGATAGAGCCGAAGTGCAACAGCACCTCGCGCCCAGCCCAGCCCGCCGGCACCGTAAACGTGCGCCGGTAGGTGCCCACGGGATTGTCGCGCCCGTCGATGAAGGGCGCGTTGCGCGGGAAGGGGTAGGCAATGTTGGTGTAAATCGGGGTACCGAAGCCCTGCAGCTCCCAGTTCGAGGGCACCGCAATGGTCTGCCAGCCGGCGTCGTTGAAGCCGGCCGGGGCGAAGTCGGTGGGCCGCTCGGCGGGGCGCGGGGCGTAGTGGAATTTCCACGGGCCGTTCAGGCTCTGGTAGTAGGCCGAGCGCGTGTAGTCGTCGGCGGCCACGTCGGCGGCTTGGTCGAAGAGCATGAAGGAGGCGCGGGGCTTCTCCTTGTGCTCGTCGATGAGCTGCGGGTTCTCCCACTCGTTGGGGGCGGTCTGGGCAGCGGCCAGGCCGCCGCTCAGCAGCAGGGCGGCAGTCAGGAAACGGGTGTTGGGCATGGGGAAAGGGTGGGCGGAAAAGAAGCGCAAAGCCTGCTCCGGGCGGCGCGAAAGGCTCCGGAAACGCCTCAGCAATACTAGCGCACGGCTCAGCGGCGGGCCGGGGCCATTTCGGGGGAAAGCGGGGGGCAGATTCGTCAGGCCGCCGTAGCGCGAGTTTGGCTGCGCCTTCCTTCGGTTCGGCCCGCGCTACAGTGCCGAGTTTGCCCCGCGGAGTTGACCAACGCCCCCACCCCGGCGCGCCCTCGCGCCCGCGTACTTTGAGGCAGTCGATTCCCCACGTTTGCCCCCTCTCCTACCCATGACTTTTTCGCTGCACGCCCTAGGGCTGCTGCTCGGCACGCTGCTGCTGCTCGATCCGGCCGCCCGGGCCCAGACGCCCGCCGCGCCCGGCAACCCCGACCAGCCGGTGAACGTGACCGGCCCCACGCCGCTGCCCGTCTACGGCAACCCCATCATCCGCGACAAGTACACCGCCGACCCGGCCGCGCTGGTGGTGGGCAATACGGTGTACCTCTACACCGGCCACGACAACCCGCCGCCCGGCAAGGAGTGGTACTTTATGAAGCAGTGGCTCTGCTACTCGTCCACCGATATGCTGCACTGGACCGAGCACCCCTCGCCGCTCAACGTGCAGGCCTTCAGCTGGGCCAAGGCCGACGCCTGGGCCTCGCAGGTCATCGAGCGGGGCGGCAAGTACTACTGGTACGCGGCCGTGGAGCACGGCAGCATCGGCGGCAAGGCCATCGGCGTGGCCGTGGCCGACCAGCCCACCGGCCCCTTCCGGGACGCCCGCGGCTCGGCCCTGATTACCAACGACATGACCAAGGACACCAACATCAGCTGGGACGACATCGACCCGACGGTGTTCATCGACGACCAGGGCCAGGCCTACCTGTACTGGGGCAACACGGTCTGCTACTGGGCCAGGCTCAAGGCCAACATGACCGAGCTGGACGGCCCCATCCACGCCATTACCACCCTGCCGCAGTTTACCGAAGCGCCCTGGCTGCACTACCGCAAGGGCTGGTACTACCTGAGCTACGCCACCGGCTTCCCCGAAAAAATTGCCTACGCCATGAGCCGCAGCCTGGAAGGCCCCTGGGCATACCAGGGCATCCTCAACGAAGTGGCCGGCAACTCCAACACCAACCACCAGTCCATCATCGAGTTCCGGGGCGAGTGGTACTTCATTTACCACAACGGCGCCATCAACACCCACGGCAGCAGCTTCCACCGCTCCGTGTGCATCGACCGGCTGCGCTACCACAAAGACGGCACCCTGCAGCGCGTGCAGATGACCACGGAAGGCCTCACCGCCCCGGCCGCCAAGCAGCACTAACCTACCCCGCTCCCACCCCCATTCTCATGGAAAAAGGGTAGTGGCTCAACGAGGGTGTCGCGTGGCGTTGTAGTCGTGTAGGAACAGGTGGATGCAAGCGTCGAGCAGCTTCAGAGAGCGGGAGAAGGAGAGGGATTTGCGCACGAGGCGGCCGATACGGGCG
>NZ_QHKM01000019.1 GCF_003258365.1 Hymenobacter edaphi
AGGCCGGACAGAAATAGCGTTGCTTGCCGTTGCGGGCCAAGCCGTGTTTGCGCAACTTCGACGAGGTGCAATGAGGGCAGGTTTCCATACCCGCTTATACGGCTAACACCCCACTTGGGCCACTACCCTTGTTACCGTTGTGGTAAACAATGTTGCGCGGGCCAAACTCGCGCAGCGCAATGAAGCGCGGGCGGGATATGAACTCGCCGTCGAAATCACCCTTGGGCAAGAAGGTCCGGATGGGCAAACGGGTGAAGTTGTAACCCGGCAAGAAGCCCTCGGCAGCTAGGTAGCGGAAGGGATAAAACTCAGAAGACGCGCTGCGGTTGCGGCCCAGATCATTGCGCAACAGGTCGCGCTGCTTGGTAGCTTGTCGCTCGAGACGGAAGGCCCGCTTGCGCTCGGGCGTTCCGTCGAGGTAAATATTCTTGCTAATGATCTGCTGGGCATCGTGCAGCTGTGTCTGTGCAGCCCGGTATAGGCGGCGCCACCGATCTAGTGCTCGATCTAAGACAGCTGGAACCTGCTCAATGTGCAGGTCAATCCAAGTTAGGTTGTACTTGGGCTGCGCTTCTTTGGGCAAGCGGAGAACTATCTCCTGGAAAGCGGCTCGCACTTTGGCTTTAACAGCCGCAGTGGCTTGCAGGCCTTGCTGCACAGCCACTTTGATGGGCAAGTCGGGGTGCTCTACGTCGATAACATCAGTAAGCGACTCCTCGAACGGCCCAGCCCCTACCTCGGCTAAGTAGATGGCATTCAAATGGGATATGAGGAGCTCTTCCTGTGTCAGGTCGAGACGCGGGGGCGCGACTTGGCCGGCCACCATCTCCGTTTTATGCTCAAAGTAGTGACGGTCGTGCGGAGAGTAGTACGAACAGTAGGTCACAACCAAGGCAGCTTGTCCGCTCCGGCCAGCCCGCCCACTACGCTGAGTGTAATTGGCAGGGTTGGGCGGCACGTTACGCATGTGCACCACGTTCAGCGAGGAGATGTCAATACCCAGTTCCATGGTAGGCGAGCAGTACAAGGCACTGATTTCGCCTTCACGGAACTTGTCTTCGCGTTCTTGGCGCAGGTCGGTTCCCAACTGGCCGGTATGCTCACTGCCAATCAGGCTTTTTTGCTCATTGAAGTCAGTCTGGTACAGCTCGCGGAAGAAGTTGCTGGGTTTCGGCGCCTCCGTATTCTTGTAGCTATAGGACCGAATTTCATCACGGCGTATTGGCTGTCCATCAGCTTTCAGCCATAGCATCTGATCAGCTCGGAGCTGGTAAACGTAGATGTTGCCATCAGCATCCGCGCCCACTTTGGTAGCGAATAGCCAGCCCGCAGCGCAGAAGGTGTCGAGCAACTTCCGCATCAATTGATTGTAGGCATTGGACTTCATGTCAATGCCCAAATTTTTCTCTTTTACAATGCGGTAGAGGTAGCGTCCAACGCCACTTTGCCGCCCCACACTTACCGTAAAAATTCGTCCGGTGACCTGCTGGGGAGTGATGCTGACATACGCCGGGTCCGGCATATCGTCCTTTTCGATGCGGTATGGGTCCTTCAGCTTCTCGCGGATATTGGTACCCTTACTCCGCATAGCGTCGGGTGTAAGGTATTCCTGGCTGTAAAGCGCGTACGAGCTGCGGAAGTAGTCAAGCAGCTGCCGGGCTACGGCCACACGTTCAGCAGCAGAAAGCTGATCGAACAAAGGAGTATTTGACCACCCGTTATCGTCAGCACAGATTTCTTCAATGGAGCAGTAGTCCACCTTGAGTAGACCACATTGCTCCAGATTGGGCATGATTACCCGCCACGACCGACGCAAGTCGTATAGCGCACGATACATCAGGAAATCTTTCAAAGCCTCCTGATGAGCCCTGATTTGGGCAGCAAACGTGAGCGTGATGGTTGAATTCACATACGCTTGCGACGGAAGATTCAACGCCTTGAAAATGGCGTCGGGCAATTGGCTATACTCTAAGCCGGTGCCAGCTGCTTGCTCAACCGCACGATAGATGCCGGCTCGCAGTTGGGCTACTTGGATAAAATCGTTAAAGTGCCCGGACTGAAGGGCAGCATCTTGGCGGTTATCAGTAAAGCTGAGTAGTTTCTGCTCTTTAGGGCTTTCTACCGCCGAAGCCAGGTGCTTCAGTACCGCGTACGAAAGCACCGTCGTGGAAGTGCTGCGCCCTTCGCTACCCAACGTAGTCAGCTTGGTTCCCTCGTTTGTCTTAGGATCGAAGAAGGTACCGCTGGTGGGATCAAACAGGAGTCGAGCCGACATGAACCACCCCTCCAGAGGCAAACCTGGAGCTGGGTAGAGGGAATATTGTTTTTGCTCGTTGAAATACAGTTTTTGAGGGATTCGATCTTGGTATTTCTTGGCTACTGATATAGTGCCGTCTTTCCGCCGGTTTAGCCAAGCATCGGGTAGCTCTTGTAAGTCGTTCTCAGGGTCCCATATTTCGTCGCCCTGGATTAGGTAACCTGCTACCGCGGTGGTATCACCAGATGGAGTCTGACGGAATTCTCGGGGCTCCAATTCGCCTTGTTCTGGCCGAAGGGTAACGCAGATAAACTCGTGCCCAGAATTTCGGCTGAACACTACTGGGTAGATAGTCTTGACCGTGTTGGAGGCAGGGTCGCGACGACTTACCCCTGGCTCGAGGGTAATAATGCGGTCGGGGCCTGGGGTGAGGCTGACATAAACTGAACCAGTCTGCGAGACAAATTGGTGTAGCTTGAATGGCAGGTAAGTACCACGCTCACCGCGTTTGCGGCGGTCAGCATTTACCTGATTAATCCAATCTAGCAGCTTAGGAAGCCGATCTGCGCACAAGCTTTCCTCAGCTTGCGAATCAGCGGTTAGCTGTTGCACGATAGCCTTTAGCGTTAGGGGCTTGTTCCGTACCCAAACCTCTTCCTGCTGAGTCAATGCTATTCTCCTCTCCAACCAGGTGGCAAGCGGGTGGTTGAGAAGGGATTGTTCATCTGCACTGCTGTCAATAGAGTTTACAACAGCATTGTACAATTCACTCTGATCAAGCACATGGGTCTGGCTGCCAAGCGAGGGCACTAGCTTCTCCATGATGACGTCATCAGCAGTATAGCCCTCCTTGGTACCAAAAATCTGATTGGCTACGCGTGCTACCTCTTGTCGCTGATTGGTGAGCGTACCGCCCGAAACCATAGTAGCCGAAGTGCCAATGCATATCAACTCTTCGTGGGTGTGCGCGTGCAGGCGGCGAATTAGCAGAGATACGTCGGCTCCTTGGCGGCCCCGATATGTGTGCAGCTCGTCAAATACCAGAAACCGTAAGCTTTGGTATAGCGTTTCGCGCATCTGTTGCTCCTGCGACCTGGTAAGAAGCAGTTCCAACATCATGTAGTTGGTCAACAGTATGCTGGGCTGCTCGGTCCGAATACGCTGTTTTTCCGCATCACTTTCCTGCCCGGTGTACTGAGCAAACGAGATGGGAAATGGAGTTTGGGTCTGCTGCTCGTACTGCTGGGCATAGCGCTTAATTTCCTCGTGCTGCGAGTTGATCAGCGCATTCATCGGATAAACGATGATGGCGCGTACGCCCGGCTTTGTGGCAGGGTTCTTTAACAAGTCATTGAAAATCGTTGCCATGTAGGTCAACGATTTGCCCGAGCCGGTACCCGAGGTCACGATGAACCCTTTGCCTTCGCTCCCCCGGCGAATAGCTTCTACTTGGTGTTCGTACAGGTTATACCCAAGGAACACCTTGCCCATATCCTGATGCAAAACACCAGCTTGGCACAAGGAAGCAATGGATTGCCCAGGCTTGAATGCTGGGTTGAACTGAATTAACGGGTCGGGCCACAGCTTGTTGGACGCAAGCTCTTCTACTACTTTGTCCCGGATGTCCTTGTCCCGAATGTTTATAAAGCCATTGATATAACTCTGGTATTCATCAACAACTTGCTTGTGAATAGAGAATACGTCCATTGTAAATTGCGAAAGAAGTTTGGAGCTGAGAGGTGATGCTTGCTGGTGGCCATTCAATGCGCATTGCGCATATGTCAGTCTGTTAATATTGGGGCTCGTTTGCTGGTTCTGCCGTGGGACGGGCGACCGGACAGATGACAGAAGCGCTCAGGGTAGTCCTCGTTTTCAAACTCGGCCCAGCGACGGTAAGCATCGTAGCAGAAGGGGCGGTTGGGATTGAATGGTATGACGACACCTGTGCGAATGCAGTAACCATCAGCCGGAGTGGCACGGTAGTACTCGCGTTTCGACCGGGGCTCCAATTCTGAATTCCGGTGGGTATTATTCCCACGAGTATCCGATGTTCTAGTTGTAGAAGTGGGACGAGTTGGAGTGGCTACCGTGAGGCTCTGGGCTTCGACTTCGGCTCGACTGGGCCGAACCTGGGCCAGCGTTTGTGAAAACTCTATTTCCTTGGGAAACTGTGCTAGACGGCGGGACTCGTAAGGACGATTATGCAGTAAAGCATCTAAAGCGTTAAACACTACTGTCGGCTCTAGGTAGTCTTTCCCGCCAAGCAGCTTAGAAACCATGCCAGTGCGCTGCTTATATGTAGGGCGCTTGGCAAAGACGACATCATGGTTGAAGGCAACCTGAACGGCATATTCGAATGCCTGATTGTCAACGCTCTTGCGGTTGACAGAGTCCAGGAGTTTCTCCATCAGCGGGATAGTCTCGCTGTACACTCCGAACTCGATGTTGTTGCGGAAGGAGTAATCGTAAAGGTTAATGGAAGTGACGACGCCCTTACTTTCGTTAGCGTAGTACTTGGCGTGCAGGTTGGGCACGTAGACCAACGTGATTCGAGGGAACTTAGTAAAGTACTCGAGGTCTGCCAGACTTACGCTACGGGTGATGTTTCCTTCGTTTTTACCGAAGACGACCAGAATCTCCAAGTCTGGATTGTGTGCATGCTTGTCGAGGATGTTTCGGAAGTAATCATCAAGCTTGATGTAAGGTGACATCAGCAGTAGCTGGCGTTTGGCTTGAAAAAGGATGTCACAAACAACCTCTTCCAGCTCTTTTCCGGTAACGAAGCGAGACATGGTAGAATAAAGGATTGCCGCTGTAGGCAAAGCAGGAAATAAGACGCTTTTGGCGCATATGGTCACAAGCGGGTAGCCAATTTAGAGGAATTTAGCTGCGATAAGCAAACTTATGTAGCAAGAGGCTACTTAACCCTTCACAGTAGAAAGCCGCTCGATCAACATGCGTGGAATGCTTCTGCAGGAGCTCCAGTAGCTGCACATTAAAAGCTAGCGGTAGGACACACGTTAGGTAGGACGTTTTTAGATAAGCTGTTCAGGTAGGAACGCTTCACTGAAGGTTTGGCTGTTGTTGGTTGGTTTGCGACTTTCACAGCTGTTTAGTCAACTGCTGCCGGGGTATATCCTCCTTTATGAGTCAATATCTTCCCACTCAAGTGGCCGTGTACCGCCACTTGCTCACGCGCCACGCGCAAGATCCTTCGTTCCGGTTCTCACTCCGTCGCTCCTTCAGCAAGAAGCCCGATGCGGTGCAAGGGCTGTTTATTGGGACTGAAACATCCGGCTACTTTGCTTTCACGCTGTGGCACATTCCGGTAGGTTTTCCCGGCTCGGCAATGGAGCTGATCAGCTATGTAGTAAAAGTACAGTCCGATGGTAGTTACCGCTTGAAAGTGGAGGTATTACTTCCCCGCAACGCGCCTCCGCCCGACGCGCCCGGCTGGCACCCGAACACGCTACCGGGGCGTGGCCTGGTGGCGGAGCTGCAACAACAGTCTTGGCCAGAAATCGTGCAGTGGCATGCAGCGCCGGAGACCAACAAAATGTTCCAGCTCACTTGGTGGGCCTCCATGCACATTCCCGATCTGCCGGCTCTGCTGCCGGCTTTCGACGCTATGCTGGATGCTACCATACCGAGCATGGATGCGGCTATTGCCGCCCATGCGGCTCGTACGCCCGGTTGGATAGCGCACCGCTACACGGCAGCTCAGTTTGATAAGATGCGCGATGGGGTGGAGTCGCGCTGCGCCGACATACTAGCGGGCAAGTTTCCGGAACCGAAACCGCGTCCCCGCTCCTACTGGACCACCCAGGTGGAAGCACACCCCGAGAGTTGGACGCAGTTTCAGCAACAAGGGCTCGTCCGTCCTTTGTTTAACCACCCTTCAGCGGTTTCGTCGGACGACAACAACGAAGAAACCAAGCAACTGGCGCAGGCTCAGGCGGGGGATGTAGTGGTCGTCACCCATGGGCCGCGCAAGGTGCTGGGTGTAGGTATGGTCAGGGGACAATTCTCGCAAGACGCCGGACAGCCAACCTACTCCTGCCCGGTGGAGTGGTTACTGACTACATCCGTGGAGCTAATAGGTACTCCTTTCAATACCGGTAACGCTGCTTGGAACCGAACCAAGCAATGGGACGCCATTAAAGCGGCCTACGCGGCCAGCACACCGGAACTGCTGAATCCGCTCCTGGTGCGCTTTCCTGGTCTTTTCGATGCCCCGCAGAAGATAGATGAACGTGACGGTGAGCGCGACGAGCCGGAGGAGGAAGTAGGGTATTGGTGGCTCAATATCAACCCTTCATACTGGAAAGTTGACGCTTTCGAGATGGGCCAAGAGCAGGTTTGGACCACCCACAACGAGAAAGGAAACAAGCGCAACGTTTATAAGTACTTCCAACAGGTTCAGCCGGGTGACTTGGTAGTGGGCTACGAAACCAGTCCGGCCAAACGCATCAAGGTTATCCTGGAAATTACGGAGGGCGCGCACCTCAATGAAGATGAGCGGGAAATCATTTCCTTCCGGGTGCGGGAGTTCGTGCGGGAGGAGCTGACGCGTGAGCAACTGCTGCAAATGCCGGAGCTGCAGGCGTGCGAGCCGCTTACCGGAGGCCAGGGCAGCTTGTATAAGCTGACGGGTACCGAATACCAAGCCATAGTGGATCGGGCCCGGCGCATTGTGGCACCCGCGCTGCCCTCTTACTCCCTTGCCGATGCCGAGGCAGACTTATTCCTGACCACTCAGCAAATTGAGCATCTGAAGGTGGCACTGCGGCGGAAGAAGAACCTAATTGTGCAGGGGCCTCCTGGCGTCGGTAAAACGTACGTGGCCCGTCGTTTGGCGTGGCTGCAGATGGGCGAGCAGGACAACAGCCGCGTGCAGCTGGTGCAGTTTCACCAGAGCTACAGCTACGAAGACTTCATTCGTGGTTGGCGCCCGACCGAGAAAGGCGGCTTTGAGTTGGCTAACGGAGTCTTCGTAGACTTTGTGCGGAAAGCCCAGCACGATCAGGCACGTGATTATTTCTTCATCATTGACGAAATCAACCGTGGCAACCTGAGTAAAATCTTTGGCGAGCTGCTGATGCTGTTGGAGGCAGATAAGCGGAGCGAGCAGTACGCTATGCCTCTCACCTACCGCAAGGAAGGTGAAGCCCAGTTCTATCTGCCGCCTAACCTCTACCTCATCGGCACCATGAACACCGCCGACCGCAGCCTGGCACTGGTCGACTACGCCCTGCGGCGGCGCTTCACCTTTGTTGACTTGGTGCCCATGCTTGGCGAGAAGCTGGTGCAGCACCTCACGACTACGGGCGTGCCCAGGGCGCTTGCCACGGAGGTGGTGAGCCGGGTAGAAGCGCTTAACGTCATCATCAAGAATGACAGAAACCTGGGTGGTGGCTTCCTTATCGGGCACAGCTATTTCTGCACGCCGCCCAACGGGGAAGGGCCGGAGGGCTGGTGGTCGGCCATCGTGGAGCACGACATAGCGCCGCTGCTACGCGAGTATTGGTTCGACGCCGAGGAGCGGGCTGAAAAAGCCATCAGAGAACTGCAAGGCACGGCAGCTGAATGAGTATTCCGGTTCAGAACCTGTACCACCTGCTCACCTATGCCTGGGACCAGCTGAAGGAAGCAGAGGCCGTCGCCGTGGCGGCCGAGCCCGCCGACACCCTGCTTGACTTGCTGGCCCGGGTGTTGGTGCAGGGAACTACTCATGTGCTTAAGCGTGGGCTGGCCCGCGACTATGTGCCCGAGACTGAGCTGACGGGCCGGGTACGTGGCAAGCTCCTGCTTAGCGACTCCATTCGCCAGCAAACGTTGCCCACCGCCCGCGCCTGGTGCTCGTTTGACGAGCTAAGCCATGACGTACCCATCAACCGCTTGCTAAAGGCGACGCTTCATCAACTGCTTACCGCAGCGCAGCTGGACGATAAGCTGCGTCGGGAAGTGCGTGCGCTTTACATCCGCCTAGCCGATGTGAGCCTGATATCGGTGCGCGACGTACGGGTTTTTGACCAAGTCTTACTGCACCGCCACAATGCCCATTACCGTCTGCTACTGAGCATTTGTCGACTGGTGCACGAGGAAGCATTACTTACCCAGGAAACAGGAAAGTATTTGTTTAGCGACTTCACCGGTAATGAGAAGCGCATGGCTGCCCTGTTTGAGCGGTTTGTGCGCAACTTCTACCGCCTCCGGCAGCAACACTTTTCTGTAAAGGCTGAAAAGCTTGACTGGCATCTCACCCCCGACAGCAGCGCAGCCAAGGCCTTGCTACCTGGCATGCAAACCGACGTTTCGCTTACAGCCGCCGACCGGAAAATCATTATCGACTGCAAGTACTACCAAGAGGCGCTGAAGAAGCATTACGATAAAGAAAAGCTGATTTCTGGTCATCTCTACCAGCTTTATGCATATGTGCAACATGCTCGCTGCCAGCAGGCTACACGGCCCGTGCGGGGCATGCTCCTGTACCCAGTCACGCACCAGCCTCTACGTCTGCAGTACCAGCTGACTGGCACGTTGGCCTCGCTGGAAGTGGCGACGTTGGACTTGGGCCAACACTGGACCAAGGTTGAAAAGGATTTATTATCACTGCTATAGCCCAACGTGCTTTCAGCTGAAGAGTTTGCACCGACTTACAGCAAATCGCAGAATTATAACCGTCATTCAAACTTTATCTGTAATCTACATACAATGACAAAGTCACTTGAACTGAACGGTTACAACAACTGCGTAGCCACCGTGCTTTTTGCAGGTTCTACTCCCTTTGTCAACACCTAAGTAGTTGAGTCGAGTCGCTTATGAATTTAACAATGAATCAACCTAAGTTCTCCCTTATTGTATTCTCACTGTTTGCATGAAGAAAGCTACACCTATTACTACCAAAGAGTTTAGCAAGCTTGCCGCGGCAATTAATATTTCGAACGAGTTAAACGGTCGTAAACAGAACACTCTGTCTTCTTTGCCAGCGAATATATCGCAGTTGCCTGCTGTTTCTACGCCACTCCCAACAGCCGCAAAGCCCGTAGCAACTACCAATAAGGCAACGAAAGCCAAAGCGCCAAAAGCTAGTACTACTACGACTCGAAAAACAGCTATTGGACAGGACAGGAAACAGAGTGGTGGTATTAACCGGCCGACCGCACCTAATCATAGTTCTCTGACGACGCATAAGCCGCGCATCAGTCAGAAGCAGCAGGTAAAGGCGCGTATACTTGCTCTAGCTCATTTGCTTGGCTGTTCTCCAAACGTGCTAGCTGAGTATCTGAGCACGGTCTTTACGCGTCAGTTCACGCCCACTACTCTGTTGCACCAAGTAGAGCTAAAGGCGTTACTCACCCGTTTTGGGAAGTCCGGCCGACTTAGAAATGTGGAGATAGTTGATGCTATCAATTTGCCTTCCACTAGACGCACTAGCGGTAATAACATGCTCTTGCTCTTCGAGAAAAATATATTTGAGCAGGTTCAGCAAACGTTGGTTTATAGCCGCATGCGTGTGGAAAGCCATTTTACCGACGAGCAGGCCATAATCATCTGTAGCAAGATGGCCGACAGCTATGCCCGTTCCCTAGTGGTTTACTACAGGCAGCTATCAGATACGGAGTCCATTCAGGCCAGTATTTACCGCTACCAACTGCACTACTTGGCTGAAAAAGCGCGGCGTCATTACGGAGGTCACATTCTGACATTTCTCTATCAGCTCCGCTCCTTGAAGTTCAGTAACCGCCAGGCATACACCTTACAACCTGATAAGGATCTAACCAGCATAGACGCCGACTTTCCTGCCTTAGAGCGTGTTGGGGAATTGCTGTTGGGGTAAAAGAAAACGAGCCAGTAAGTTGCGCCGGGAGTTCCTAGGCTCTCGGTCGCATTATGGTTGACGGCTATCAACCCCTCACTGACTCGCAGTGGCAAG
>NZ_QHKM01000001.1 GCF_003258365.1 Hymenobacter edaphi
TGACAACTCCCAACATGTACCAAGACCTGAAACAGGCCTGCTACGAGGCCAACATGCAGCTGCCCCGGCTCGGGCTGGTGCTCTTCACCTTCGGCAACGCCTCGGTGGTGGACCGCGACAACCGCGTTTTTGCCATCAAGCCCAGCGGCGTGCCCTACGAGACGCTGCGCCCCGCGGACATCGTCGTCGTGGACTTCGCCAACCACATCGTGGAGGGCAGCAAGCGGCCCTCGTCGGATACCAAGACCCACGCGGTGCTCTACGCGCACTGGGAGCACCTCGGCGGCATCGTGCACACGCACAGCACCTACGCCACGGCCTGGGCCCAGGCCCAGCTCGACATTCCCCTGCTGGGCACCACCCACGCCGACCACCTCACCGTGGACGTGCCCTGCGCCCCGCCCATGGCCGACCCGCTCATCCAGGGCGACTACGAGCACCAGACCGGCTGGCAGATCCTCAACGAGTTTCAGCAGCGCGGCCTCTCGCCCGCGGAGGTGGAAATGGTGCTCATCGGCAACCACGCGCCCTTCACCTGGGGCACGACCGTGGCCAAAGCCGTCTACAACAGCGCCGTGCTCGAGGAAATTGCCCGCATGGCCTACCTCAGCTGCACCCTGCGCCCCGGCGTGCCCCGCCTCAAGGACGCGCTCATCCGCAAGCACTACGAACGCAAGCACGGCGCCGGCTCTTACTACGGGCAGAGCTAGCAACGGCAAGCTTCAACGTTACAGCAGGCCGTCGTGTCGGCCACAGCCGAGACATCCCGCGGGCCGATGTTGCACGACAACACCAGTCTTGTCATGCTTCGACTCCGCTCAGCACGACAAGACTGGCCGTCGAGATGTCCCGGCTGCGCTCGGAATGCCGTGCCGATGTCCGTTTCACACAAGCGCTAATTCAATACCACCCAACCTACCCGCGTGGCTGTCACCCTCAGCAGCGCGCCCAACTTTTTCCCTCTCATGATTGACATTTCGAAGTACGAAGCCTGGTTTATCACCGGCAGCCAGCACCTCTACGGCCCCGAAACCCTGGAGCAGGTGGCGCAGCACTCCCAGCAGATTGCCGAAGCCCTGGGCACGGCGCTGCCCATCAAGGTGGTGTACAAGCCGGTGCTGACCGGCCCCGACGAGATTTATAAGCTGATCCAGGAGGCCAATACCACTCCGAACTGCGTGGGCCTGATTGCCTGGATGCACACCTTCTCGCCGGCCAAGATGTGGATCAACGGCCTGAAGATCCTGCAAAAGCCGCTGGCCCACCTGCACACGCAGTTCAACCGCGACATTCCGTGGTCGGACATCGACATGGACTTCATGAACACCAACCAATCGGCGCACGGCGACCGGGAGTTTGGCTTTATCGGGGCGCGCATGCGCATCAAGCGCAAGGTGGTGGTAGGCCACTGGCAGAGTGCCGACGTGCACGAGCGGCTGAGCATCTGGGCCCGCGCCGCCTGCGCCTGGGCCGACTGGCAGGGGGGGCGCATCGTGCGCTTCGGCGACAACATGCGCTACGTGGCCGTGACCGAGGGCGACAAAGTGGAGGCCGAAATCAAGTTTGGCTACTCCGTCAACACCTACGGCATCGGGGATTTGGTGGCCACCATCAACACCATCAGCGACGGCGAAATCGAGGAGCTGCTGCGCGACTACGAGGCCGAGTACCAGCTGGCCGACACGCTGCAGGACGGGGCCACGTTCCGCTCCTCCCTGCGCGAGGCGGCCCGCATCGAGCTGGGCATGCGCCGCTTTCTGAAGGACACCAACGCCATCGGCTTCACCGACACTTTCGAGGACCTGCACGGCATGGCCCAGCTGCCCGGCATTGCCACCCAGCGCCTGATGGCCGAGGGCTACGGCTTCGGCGGGGAAGGCGACTGGAAAACCTCGGCCCTGGTGCGCGCCATGAAGGTGATGGGCGCCGGCCTGCCCGGCGGCAACTCCTTTATGGAGGATTACACCTACCACTTCCAGCCCGGCAACGAGCAGGTGCTCGGCTCACACATGCTGGAAATCTGCCCGAGCATTGCCGAGGGCAAAGCCAAGGTGGAAGTGCACCCGCTGGGCATCGGCGGCAAGGCCGACCCGGTGCGCCTGGTATTCAACTGCCCCGCCGGCCCGGCCCTGAACGCCACCATCGTCGACCTTGGGCACCGCTTCCGCCTGGTGGTGAACGAAGTGGAGGCCGTGGCGCCCGAGCAGGAGCTGCCCAAGCTGCCCGTGGCCCGCGTGCTCTGGAAGGTGCAGCCCGACCTGGCCACCGGCGCGGCCGCCTGGATTTACGCCGGCGGCGCCCACCACACCGGCTACAGCCAGAACCTGACCACCGAATACCTCGAGGACTTCGCCGACATGGCCGGCATCGAGTGCGTGGTTATCGACGAGGACACCAAGCTGCGCCGCTTCAAAAACGAGCTGCGCTACAACGAGGTAGCCTTCAGCCCGCGCTAATACTTGGGCGTCGGCCGCGCCAGCGGCCGACGCTTTTTTTCGTCGCCTCAAGCGCACCCCGCTCCCCCCACAATACCTGAGTCGAGCACCGCTGCGGCCGCCCCCGGCCACAATTGGTGAGTGAATGGCCCCCGGCTGCGGCGCAGGGGTGCTTGGCCCGGGCCGGTCGGCCCCGCGCGGCTTCGGCCGCCCCTACCAAGGCGTTTTTTGAACCCCGGGCACTGGCCGTTTGGCCGGTTGCCAGCTCCCTTATTGCCTTCCCACAGCCCCGTATGAACGCTTTCAACTCGCTCGACATAGCGGTTTTCCTTTTTTACCTCGTGGGCGTGTCAGCCTACGGCTACTACGTCTACCGCAGCAAGCAGAAGGCGCAGATGGACACCAAGGACTACTTCCTGGCGGAAGGCTCGCTGACGTGGTGGGCCATCGGGGCCTCGATGATTGCCTCCAACATTTCGGCCGAGCAGTTCATCGGCATGTCGGGCAACGGCTTTACGGTGGGCGTGGCGGTGGCCGCCTACGAGTGGGTGGCGGCCATCGTGCTCATCATCGTGGCGGTGTTCTTCATGCCCATCTACCTGAAGCAGAAGATTTACACCATGCCGCAGTTCCTGGAGCAGCGCTACAACGCCACGCTGAGCCTGATCATGAGCATCTTCTGGCTGTTCCTGTACGTGCTGGTCAACCTCACCTCCATTCTCTACCTCGGCGCGCTGGCCATCAGCAACCTGGTGGGCGGGGGCGGCAACGCCTTTCACCTCATCATGGTGGCCCTGGCCGTGTTTGCTCTCGTCATCACCCTAGGCGGCATGAAGGTGGTGGGCTACACCGACGTGATTCAGGTGGTGGTGCTCATCGTGGGGGGCCTGGCCACGACCTACCTGGCGCTGACCTTGGTCAGCGAAAAGTTTGGCCTCGGCCACAACGCCGTGGCGGGCTTCAACATGATGATGCAGGACGCGGGCGACCATTTTCACATGATCTTCGAGAAGCCCGCGCCGGGCGACCCGCAGGTGGAAATCAACAAGTACCTGATGTTGCCGGGCATTGCCATGTACCTGGCCGGGCAGTGGATCGTGAACCTGAACTACTGGGGCTGCAACCAGTACATCACGCAACGTGCCTTAGGTGCCGACCTCAAGACGGCCCGCACCGGCATTCTGTTCGCCGGCCTCTTGAAGCTGTTGATGCCGGTGATTGTGATGCTGCCCGGCATTGCGGCTTACGTGCTGCACAAAAACGGCGGGCTGCAGGCCGAAATGAACTCAACGGGCTCCTTCAACCCCGACAACGCCTACTCGGCCATCCTCACCTTTTTGCCCAACGGCCTGAAGGGCCTTTCGCTGGCCGCGCTGACGGCCGCCATCGTGGCCTCGTTGGCCGGCAAGGCCAACTCGATTTCCACCATCTTCACCCTCGACATCTACAAGCGCTACCTGCGCCCGGAGTCGGACGAGAAAAAGCTGGTGTGGGTGGGCCGCATGACGGTGCTGGTGGCCATGCTGCTGGCCGTGGCCCTGACCTGGCAGGACTTGCTGGGCATCGGCGGGGAAGGCGGCTTCACCTACATTCAGAAGTACACCGGCTTTATCTCGCCGGGCATCGTGGCGGTGTTCATCCTGGGCTTGTTCTGGCAGCGCACCACCGCGCCGGCCGCCATTGCCGGCATCCTGTCGGGTTTCCTGCTCTCGGTGTTCTTCAACAACTACGCCCCGGCCGTCTTCGGCCACGAGACGCTGTTTTACACGGCCTTCCCCAACGGCAAGGGCGGCTACGAAATTCCCTTCCTGATCTGCATGGGCCTCTCCTTCGCCTTCACCTTCGCGCTGATGGTGGGCATGAGCCTGGCCGGGCCGGTGGTCAACCCCCGCGCCCTGCACTTCGACGCGCGCATCTTCAAGGTCAGCCCCGCGGTGATGTCGCTTATCGTGGTGACCATGCTCATGATTACCGCCCTCTACGTGAAGTTCTGGTAAGTCCGCCGGCACGGCTCCGGCCCGTCATCTGTTTACTACTTCCAACTCCACGGAGGCGCGGCTGCTCAGGCGGCCTGTCCAGAAAGTCTAGCGCGGCAAGCTCAGCATGACGCTCCTTGTTTAGCTCGGACGAATTTCCTGAGAAGTTACTCCGGCGGCCCGCCCCCGTGCTGCTTTCCCCTCGTCTACTCGCTCCCATGTACCACAACCAACATTCCCACCATGACCCCAACCCCTACCACGCCGCGCCCGACCCGGGTGGGCCGACCCTCTTTTGCCGCCGCTGAGCGCCTGGCCCGCGGCCTGCGCCTGCTCGTGCTGCTGCTCGCACTAAGCGCCCTGAGTAGCCCCGGCGCCCACGCCCTGCAGGGCAACGACAACTGCCACGACCCGTCGAGCATCGTCAAGGACGGCGGCAAATACTGGGTTTTCACCACCGGCACGGGCATCTACGGCATGTACTCCACCGATTTGGTGACCTGGCAGTCGGGGCCGCGGCCGGTGTTCGAGGCCGGGCAGTACCCGAGCTGGATCAACGGCCGGGTGCCCGGCTTCTCCGGTGACTTCTGGGCCCCGGAGTGCGTGTACCGCAACGGCAAGTTCTACCTGTACTACTCGGTGTCCACCTTCGGCTCCAGCGTGTCGACCATCGGGCTGGCCACGAACGTGACGCTGGACCCCGCCAGTCCCAACTACCAGTGGATCGACCAGGGCGAGGTGGTATCGAGCACCACGGGCAGCGCCTGCAACGCCATCGACCCGGCCGTGGTGACTGACGCCAGCGGCGGGCTGTGGATGAGCTACGGCTCGTTTTTCAAGGGCCTGGGCCTCATCAAGCTCGACGCCACTACCGGCAAGCGCTCCGGCACGAGCTTCTACTGGCTGGCCGGCAACCTGGCCGCCGACGGCGTGAGCCGCAGCAACAGCGGCAGCGAGGCGCCCTACATCGTGCGCAACGGCGGCTACTACTACCTGTTCCTCAACAAGGGCGCCTGCTGCCAGGGCTCGAGCAGCACCTACTACATCCAGGTGGGCCGCTCCACCAGCGTCACCGGCCCCTACCTCGACCGTAACGGCGTGGACATGAACCGCAACGGCGGCACCACGCTCATTGCCACTCAGGGCAATTACGTGGGCCCGGGCCACGTGGGGCTGTTCGTCGAGGGCGGCGCCAACTACCTCAGCCACCACTACTACGACAGCAATCAGAACGGCCGCGCCCGCCTGAGCGTGGGCAACCTGGGCTGGGACGGCGCCGCCTGGCCCTTCATTACCCGCGACTGGCTGGCCGCCGGCCGCTACACGCTCACCAACCAGAACAGCGGCCAGGTGTGGGATGCCTGGGGCTGCAGCGGCGTGCAGGGCCAGGCCATTGCTCAGGGCACCGCGGCCGGCCTCAACTGCCAGCAGTGGAACCTGACGCCCGTCGGCAACGGCGAGTACAAGATTACCTCGGCCGTGGGGGCGGGCTTGGCCGCCGACGTCATCGGCAACAACCCCAACAACGGCGCCAAGCTGAACCTGTACCCCTACAGCGGGGCGGCCAACCAGCGCTTCAAGATCGAGCGCAGCGCGGGCGGCGGCTACGTGCTGGCCTCCGTCAACGGCAACCGCGTGGTGGAGGTGCCGGCCTGCGCCACCACGGCCGGCGTGCAGCTGGCCCTCTACGACTACCTCGGCAACGCCTGCCAGAAGTGGACCATTGCGCCCGCCCCGGCGGCCCGCGCCCTGGCCACCGCCGCGCCGACAGCGGCTTTATTTAGCGTGTACCCCAACCCGCTTACCGGGCGCCGCTTCGTGGTGGCGCTGGACGCGGAGTTGGCCGCCGCGCCCGTCGGCATCCGCCTGACTGACCTGCGCGGCCGCACGGTGTACGCCCGCCGCAGCACCGGGCAGGCCTCGGTGGCAGTGGAAGCCGACCTGCCGGCCGGCCTCTACGTACTGCACGTGGAAGGCGCAGCGGGCAGCCAGACGCAGAAAGTGGTTGTGCCTTAGCTTGTTGTCCGACCGGGCCGCGCTCCGCTGGGGCGGCAATACATGGGACCCGCTGCTGGCGCAGCGCGGCCCGGCGAAACGCTCATTCCCCTGCTCCATGACCTTACCCTTGTCTCACTGCTGCCGGAGCGCCGCGCTGTGGCTGGTCGCCGCCGCCCCGGCGCTGGCCCAGCCCGCCAAACCCGCCCGGCCCGCCGATTACCCCATTCAGGCCGTGTCGTTTACCCGGGTGAAGCTGGCCGACAACTTCTGGCTGCCGCGGCTCAAGACCAACACCGAGGTGACCATCCCGGCCTCGTTTCAGCGCTGCGAGGCCACCAACCGGGTCAAGAACTTCGAAATGGCGGCGGCCCGCACGGGTAAGTTTGCCACCATCTTTCCCTTCGACGACACCGACATCTACAAGACCCTGGAAGGCGCCGCGTACTCGCTCCAGCTCTACCCCGACGAAAAGCTCGACCAGTACATGGACGCGCTCATTGCCAAGGTGGCCGCGGCCCAGGAGCCCGACGGCTACCTCTACACCGCCCGCACCATCGACCCGGCGCACCCCCACGACTGGGCCGGGCCCGAGCGGTGGGTCAAGGAGCGGGAGCTCAGCCACGAGCTCTACAACGCCGGCCACCTCTACGAAGCCGCCGTGGCCCACTACGAGGCCACCGGCAAGAAAACCCTGCTCACCATTGCCCTGAAAAACGCCGATTTGGTGTGCTCGGTGTTCGGGCCGGGCAAGCGCGCCGTGGCGCCCGGCCACGAAATCGTGGAAATGGGGCTGGTGAAGCTCTACCGCGTCACGGGCAAGCCCGAGTACCTGCGCACGGCCCGGTTTTTTCTGGAGCAGCGCGGGCAGCACTCCGGCTACGACGCCAAGAGTCCCGACCCCTGGCGCAACGGCTCGTACTGGCAGGACCACCAGCCCGTGGTGGCCCAGAAGGAGGCCGTGGGCCACGCCGTGCGCGCCGAATACTTGTACTCCGCCATGGCCGACGTGGCCGCGCTGACCGGTGACCAGCGGATGCTGGCGGCCGTGGACTCCATCTGGCAGAACATGGTCGGCAAAAAGCTGTACGTGACGGGGGGCACCGGCGCGGTGCCCGGCGGGGAGCGGTTCGGGGGCAACTACGAGCTGCCCAACGCCACGGCCTACAACGAAACCTGCGCTGCGGTGGCCAACGTGTACTGGAACCAGCGCATGTTCCTGCTCCACGGCGAGGCCAAGTACATCGACGTGCTGGAGAAGGTGCTCTACAACGGCCTGATTTCGGGCGTAGGGCTCGACGGCAAGTCGTTCTTCTACTCCAACGCCCTGCAGATCAAGAACTCAGCGAGCTTTCCGCAGACCGAGCCCCAGCGCGCCGGCTGGTTCGACTGCTCCTGCTGCCCCACCAACCTGGCCCGGCTGTTTCCGGCCCTGCCCGGCTACGTCTACGCCCAGCGCGGCCGCGACGTGTACGCCAACCTCTTCATCAGCGGCACGACCGACCTGACCGTCGATAAACAGGCCGTGCGCGTCACCCAGCAGCACAACTACCCCTGGGACGGGCAGCTGAAGTTTACCGTCAGTCCCGCCACGGCCACCGAGTTCAACCTGCTGCTGCGCCTGCCCGGCTGGGCCCGGGGCGAGGCCCTGCCCTCCGACCTCTACCGCTTTGCCGACGCCCCGGCCGCCCCGGCCATCGGCATCCGCGTAAACGGGCAGCCGGTGCGCTACGCCATGCGCAACGGCTACGCCGTGCTGGCGCGCAAGTGGCGCAAAAACGACGTGGTGGAGCTTGTGCTGCCCATGGACGTGCGCCAGGTGCTGGCCAATCCCCGCGTGGTGGACAACCAGGGCAAAGTGGCTCTGCAGCGCGGCCCGCTGGTGTACTGCGCTGAATGGAAGGATAACAACGGCAAAGCCAGCAACCTGCTTGTGCCCGCCGCCACCGCCTTCACCGCCCGCTACCAGCCCGCCGAGCTCAACGGCATCGTGCAGCTCACCGCCACCGTGCCCGCCGTGCAGGTCGATGCGGGCAGCAACAGCATCAGCACCGCCCGCCAGACGCTGACGGCCATTCCCTACTACGCCTGGGCCAACCGCGGCCCCGGCGAAATGACCGTGTGGTTTCCCGCCCGCATCCTCGACGTGGACCTGGTAACGCGCCCGGCCCTGCAGGCTGAGCAGAAGAAGTAAGCGGCGGCGGAATCCTTGGGCTGAAGCCGAGTGCTGTGCTGCGGGCCGGTTCAGAAGCTGCTACTTACTGAGGCGTAAGGCTGCGCTCAGCAGGGTCCTGCTTCGGCTGCGCTCAGCAGGACATAGGCCTAAACCCAGACCAGCCCGAAACCGAAAGCGCGGCGGCCAGTTCTGGCCGCCGCGCTTTCGGTTTCGGGCAAGGAGTAGGGCTAGCTTGCCGGTTGGGCTTCCGGCTCGGCCAGGGCTTGCAGCCGCTGCGTTTCCAGCACGGCCAGCAGCTTGCCGAAGGGCTCGGTAAACTTCTGCGCGCCCTCGCGCTCCAGCTGCTCGGCCGTGGCCTCCACGTCGATGCCCAGCTGGCGCAGCCCATCCAGCACGTCGAGGGGCAAAGGCTCGGCCAGGCGGGCAGCGGGCTGGCCCTTGGCGCGGTAGAGGTCCAGGGTTTCCACCGGGATGGTGTTGACGGTGTCGGGGCCGATGAGCGCCTCCACGTACTTCAGGTCGTCGTAGCGCGGGTTTTTGTTGCCGGTGCTGGCCCAGAGCAGGCGCTGGGGCCGGGCGCCGTAGGCCCGCAGGGTCTGCCAGCGCGGGCCGGCCACAATTTCCCGGTACACCTGGTAGGCTTCCTTGGCGCTGGCAATGGCCACCTGCCCCACCAGTTGCCGGGCCAGTTCCGCGTCGGGGCCGCTGGCCGCGGCCAGTTGCTCCAGCCGCGGGTCCAGCAGCACGTCGATGCGCGAGAGGAAGAAGCTGGCCACCGAGTCGAGGCGCTGCACGGGCTGGCCGGTCTGCACCCGGTCTTCCAGGCCCAGCAGGTAGGCCTGGGCCACGGCCCGGTACCGCTCCACGCTGAAAATCAGCGTCACGTTCACGTTGACCCCGGCCGCAATCAGCTGGCGGATGGCGGGCAGCCCGGCTTTGGTGGCCGGCACCTTGATCATCAGGTTGGGCCGGCCGACGGTTCGCCAGTAGTGCAGCCCTTCGGCCACGGTGCCCGCCGTGTCGTGAATCAGCGCGGGCGACACTTCCAGGCTCACGTAGCCGTCACTGCCGTAGTCGGGCTGGTCATAGAGCGGGCGCAGCAGGTCGCAGGCCCGCTGCACGTCGGCCACGGCCAGCGCGGCGTAAATCTGCTCGGCCGAGTGGCCCTGTCGGGCCAGCGCCTGGATGTCGGCGGCGTAGTCCTGACTGCCGGCAATGGCTTTTTCGAAGATGGCCGGGTTGGAGGTCACGCCGCGCAGCCCGTCCTCGTCGACGAGGCGTTGCAGCCCGCCGTTGTGCAGGATGTTGCGGCGGATGTAGTCCAGCCAGATGCTCTGCCCAAAGCCGTGCACGGCCTGGAGCGGGTTCATTGACGAAGTCGTCATCAAAGGGAAGAATAGGTAAGCAAATCAGGACAGCACCTGCTTGGGCTCGACGCCGGCCGGCTGGCCTTGCAGCACCAGCCGGGCCTGTTGCACCACGTTGTCGACGGTGAAGCCGAAGTACTCCAGCACCTCCTCGCCCGGCCCGGAGGCGCCGAAGCTGTTCAGGGCCACCACGGTGCCCTCGTCGCCGGCGTACTTGTGCCAGCCCATGGGCGAGCCGGCCTCGATGGCCACACGCATCCGTACGGCCGGCGGCAGCACCTGCTGGCGGTAGGCGCGGTCCTGCTGCTCAAACAGCTCCCAGGACGGCATGCTGACCACCCGCGTCGGGGTGCCCTCGGCTTCGAGCTGCGCCTGGGCCTGCAGGGCCAGCGTTACTTCCGAGCCCGTAGCCATTAGGATAAGCTGCGGCTGCCCGCCCGCGGCTTCCCGCAGGATGTAGGCGCCGCGCGCTACGCCCTCACGGGCCGAGCCAAACCGGCTTTGGTCGAGCACCGGCAGCTTCTGGCGCGAGAGAATCAGCACCACCGGCGACTTGGGCGTGGTCAGGGCTACGCGCCAGGCTTCCACGGTTTCGTTGGCGTCGGCCGGGCGCAGCACCACGATGTTCGGAATGCTGCGCAGGGCGGCCACCTGCTCCACCGGCTGGTGGGTGGGGCCGTCCTCGCCCAGGGCAATGCTGTCGTGGGTAAACACGAAAGTGGCGGCCGACTCGGCCAGGGCCGTCAGGCGGATGGCGCCGCGCATGTAGTCGGAAAAGGTGAGGAAGGTGCCGCCGTAGGGGCGCACGCCGCCGTGCTGGGCCAGCCCGTTCAGGGCCGCGCCCATGGCGTGCTCACGCACGCCCCACCACACGTTGCGGTGCTCGTAGCTGCCCGGCTGAAAGCTCGCGGCTTCGCTGGTGGGCATTTCGTTGGAGCTGGCCAGGTCGGCCGAGCCGCCGAACAGGTAGGGCACGGTTTGCTTGAGCGCGTTGAGCGCCTTGCCCGAGGCCTGGCGGGTGGCCAGGGCGCCGTCGGCGGCGGTAAAAACGGGCAACGAGGCGTCCCAGCCCGCAGGGAGTTCCCCCGCGAACGAAGCCCGAAACAGTTCCCACTCCGCCTGGAACTTCTGCCGGTACGCCTCTGATTGCCCTTGCCACTCGGCTTGCAGGGCAGCCCCGCGCTGGCCGGGCTCGGCCAGGTGGGGCCGCACCTCGGCGGGCACCACGAAGGAGGCCGCCGGATCGAAGCCGAAAAACGTTTTGGCCTGGCGCAGGTTGTCGGGCCCGAGCGGGGCGCCGTGCACCTTGCTGCTGCCCTGTTGGGGGCTGCCGTAGCCGATGATGGTTTTGACGGAAATCAGCGAAGGCCGCGTGGTTTCGGCCTGGGCCGCCCGGATGGCCGCCTCGATGGCGTCCAGGTCGTTGCCGTCGGTTACGCGCTGGGTGTGCCAGCCGTAGGCCTCAAAGCGGGCCAGCGCGTCCTCGGTGTACGAGAGGCTGGTGGGCCCGTCGAGGCTGATGTCGTTGTCGTCGTAGAGGTAGATGAGCTTGCCCAGCTGCAGGTGCCCGGCCAGCGAAGCCGCTTCGGCGGCAATGCCCTCCATCAGGTCCCCGTCGCTGACGATGGCGTAGGTGTAGTGGTCGACCAGCGCGTGACCCGGGCGGTTGTACACCGCGGCCAGGTGCGCTTCGGCCATGGCCATGCCCACCCCGTTGGCGAAGCCCTGGCCCAGTGGCCCGGTGGTGACTTCCACGCCCGGCGTTATGTTGCTCTCGGGGTGGCCCGGCGTGCGGGAGTGCAGCTGCCGGAACGCCTTCAGGTCGTCGAGCGAGAGGTCGTAGCCGTAGAGGTGCAGCAGGCTGTAGAGCAAGGCCGAGCCGTGCCCGGCCGACAGCACAAACCGGTCCCGGTTGGGCCACTGCGGGTCCTGCGGATTGAAGCGCAGAAAGCGCGAGAACAGCACGTAGGCCATGGGCGCTGCGCCCAGCGGCAGGCCCGGGTGGCCGGAGTTGGCCGCCTGCACCATGTCCGCCGACAGCAGCCGGATGGTGTTGACGCTCCGCTCCGCCAGGGAAGTCGAGGTGTGAGTCATCTTAATCAGGGAAAGAAGGTCGGAAAACGGGTAGGGGGTATTCGTTGCACGTCATGCTGAGCTTGTCGAAGCATCTCTACCGCTTCGTTGCGCCTGGTGTGCGCCTCACCCCCCGGCCCCCTCTCCGAAAAGGAGAGGGGGAGCCAGACGAAGCGGTAGGAAGTAGATTCGGGTGTTCAGCTTTCCTCTGAATGACGTTCTGATTGTGTCGTTCAACGAAGCAGTAGAGATGCTTCGACAAGCTCAGCATGACGGCCTTTTTGCTCAGTAGCTCAACACAAACGATTGTGTTTGCGCGGCAAAAAAACGTGGTTACGGCTGCACTACGGGCCAGCCGGCCGCATCCCAGCCAAGCTTTTCCAGGCGCAGCTTGGAGCGGCCTTGGTCAGCCGCGTCGTAGCCATGGAACACCAAGTAGTCCGCGCCGTCGAAGGTGTAGACGGAGTTGTGGCCCAGGCCGTACCAGTTTTTGTCGCCGCTGAGCACGGGGGTGCCGCCGCCTTGCTCCAGGGGCAGGCCGGCCCGGTCGAGGTAGGGGCCGGTTACGGCCTTGGAGCGGCCCACCACGATGCGGTAGGTGCTCTGCGGACCGCGGCAGCAGTAGTCGAAGGAGGTGAAGAGGTAGTAGTAGCCGTTTTTACGGAAGATGAACGGCGCTTCGATGGCTCCGTCGCCGGGCTGGGCGTCGGGCAGCTTCGGGTCGCGGGGGCGGCTGGCCAGGGTGCGCCACTGTTCGGGCTGGGCGGGGGCGCGCAGGTCGGGGCGCAGCTGCACCAGCTTGATGCCGCCCCAGAAGGAGCCGAAGCTCAGCCAGGGCGTGCCCGCTTCGTCGCGGATCAGGTTGGGGTCGATGGCGTTCCAGTTGTCGCGCCCCGGCACCGACTGCAGCACCTTGCCCTGGTCTTCCCAGCGAAAATCCGGGGAGCGAGGGTCCAGGGTTTTGTTCGTGGCCAGCCCGATGCAGGAGGTGTTCTTGCCGAAAGCCGAGACGGAGTAGAACAGGTAGTAGCGCCCGTTGTGAAAGGAAATGTCGGGCGCCCAGATGTGGTCCTTGAAGCCCGGCACGGCCTGCTGGGCCCAGGCCGGCGGGGTGGCAAACACCGGCGCCTCGGCCTGCCAGGTTTTGCGGTCCTTGGACGACCACACCGCAATGCCGCGGCCGGTGCAGAACAGGTAGTAGGTGCCGTTCTGCTGCGCCATTACCGGGTCGTGGGCCGGAATCAGCGCCGGCGTTTTGGTCTGAGCCGCCGTGGGTTGCGCCGGGGCCGGCGGCGTCGTTTGGGCGGAGCCCGGCCGGGTGGCCAGGCCCAGCAGCAAGGTCAGCGCCAGCAGGCGGCCCGGCGTGGTGAGCGAAGACGGGGAGTAGCTCATACCGCTTTTACTGCACCGGTTTGACGCCCTCCGAGGTCATCTGCACCCGCTTCATCGTGCCGTCCTGGTTGTAGTACAGGTAGTCGATGCACACGGAGCGGCGGAACGAGCCCCCGTCGGTGGGGATGCTGCCGTTGTGGTAGATGAAGTAGCTCTGCCCCTTGAAGTCGATGATGGCCTGGTGGTTGGTGTTGGAGTTGCCGGCCACCTCGTTCAGCAGGCCCTTGAACTCCCAGGGCCCCTCGGGGCTGCGGCTCATGGCGTAGGCTATTTTCTCCGGAAACTGGTAGGCATAACTCAGGTAGTACCAGCCGTTGCGCTTATGTAACCAGGGCGCTTCGGTGAAGCTGGGCAGGGTCTTGATCTGGTTGATCGGCCCGTCCAGCTCGGTCATGTTGGGCTTGAGTTTGGCCCAGTAGCAGATGGTGTTGCCCCAGTACAGGTAGGCCTGCCCCTTGTCGTCGATGAACACGGTGGGGTCAATATCGTCCCAGCTGATTTTGGCGTCCGTGGTCATGTTGTTGGTAATCAGCGCCGAGCCGCGGGCATCCTTGAAGGGCCCGGTGGGGCTGTCCGACACGGCCACGCCGATGGCCTTGCCCGGCACCGTGCCGTGCTCCACGGCCGCGTACCAGTAGAACTTGCCGCCGCGCTCCACCACCTGCGAGGCCCAGGCGTCGTCCTTGGCCCAGCCGAACGCCTTCACGTTGAGCGGCGACGGGTGCTCTTTCCAGTTGACCATGTCGGTGGAGGAAAAGCACAGCCACTCGTGCATCACGTAGCGCTGCTCGGGCGCCGGGGCCTCGTCGTGGCCGGCGTAGAGGTACACCGTGCCCTTGTGCACCAGCGCCGCCGGGTCGGCCGTGTACTTGTGCTTGATGACGGGGTTGCGGGGCGCCGGGGGCGCGGGCAGTTGCTGGGCCTGGCTCAGGCCAGCTACAGCCAGCAGCCCGGTGAGCAGCAGGGGGCGCAGCCCACTGGCCGCGCGCCCCCGCAAGGAAATCTGCTTGTTCATGGCCGCTTAGCGTTTGCCGGGAATGCGCAGAGTGGTAAAGGAGTAGGGCGCCAGCGTGTAGCTCACCTTGGGCGAGGCCACCTGGAAGCTTTCCTCCTTGGGCGCCACGTTGGTGGGCTGCTCCAGGCTGTTCACCGCGTTCAGGTCGGTCGAAGCCAGCACGATGGCCTTGCCGGCTTTGCCCAGCTTTTTGGCGCCCTGCAGGTTCAGCGTCACGGGGCGGGCCTGGGCCGAGTAGTTCACCAGCTTCACCACGATGTCGCCGGTTTGGGCGTCGACCACGGCGCTGCTGAAGAGGTTGTCGTCGCCGTTCTTGGCACCCGCGCCGCGCTGCACCGGCAGCACCGCGCTGCCGCGGTTGGTGCCGAACAGCTTCTGCACGTAGTAGTTGGGCGTGCCGTAGGCGCGCAGGTTGTCAAACCAGATCATGTCCGGCGTCCACTGCCAGGCATCGACGTGGGCGAAGAGCGGCGCGTACGAGGCCATAACCACCACGTCGGCGTTGCGCTCGAGCCCGGTCATGAACGCGGCCTCCGAAATGGCGCAGTCCCAGCTGTTCTTGTTGTCGGGCGAGCCGATGGCCACGCTCTGGGCGGCGTACTCGCCGGCGAAAATCTTGGGCCCGGTGCGGGCGTAGCTGTCGTAGCGGCCGGCGTTCTGGCGGAACCACTCCGGCTTGGCGTAGTAATGCTCGTCGATGAGGTCGGCCTTTAGCTCGCCCAGGCGCTTGGATGCGGCCGTAAACAAATCCCCGTCGGGGCTGGGGCCGGCGCTGCTCACAATCTTGATGTCGGGATACTTGGCGCGCAGGGCCTTGGCAAACGGCTCGTAGCGCTCCAGGTACTGCGGCCCCCACTGCTCGTTGCCGATGCCCAGGTACTTCAGGTTGAAGGAGGCCGGGTGGCCCATGGCGGCGCGCTTGGCCCCCCAGGGCGAGCTGACGGGCCCGTTGGCAAACTCCACCAGATCAAGCGCGTCCTGGATAAAGATGTCCAGCGACACGTCCCCGGTGCCGGGACCGGCTTCGCCCGCGTTGGGGCCGCCGGCGCGGCTCATGGGCGCCAGCTCACCGGAGTTGAACTGGCAGGCCATGCCCACGTTCAGCACCGGCAGCGGCTCGGCGCCGATGTCCTCCGAGAGCTGGAAGTACTCGAAGAAGCCTAGTCCGAACGACTGGTAGTAGTCGGGCGTGGAGCGGTGCCTAAACTCCATGTTCCAGCGGTTCACCAGCGGCGTGCGCGCGCCCACGTCGCCGATGGTGGTCTTCCACTGGTAACGCTCGGCCAGGGTGCGGCCCTCCACGATGCAGCCGCCGGGAAAACGCAGAAAACCCGGCTGCATGTCCTTCAGCAGCTGCACCAGATCGGGGCGCAAGCCGTTGGGGCGCTGGTTGTAGGTATCCTTGGGAAACAGCGACACCACGTCCAGGTCGACCACCCCGGCTCCGTCCAGGGAAATGTCGAGGTGGGCCTTGGCCGTGGTGCCGGTGGGGCGTAGCGCCACTTTGTACTGCTTCCACTCGCTCGTCAGCCCGGTAATCTTGGTTTCGGCCAGCGCCTCGCCTTTCTCGTTTTCCAGCCGCACCAGCAGGCCGCTGAGGTTGCTGCCGGCCGGGCGCCGGGCGTACAGCGAGAGGGTGTACTCGGCGCCCTGCTTTACGCCCATACCGCGGAAACCCTCGTTACTCACCCCCGCGTCGGCATTGGCCGTGCGGGTGCCGATGCGCAGGTAGTGCGGGTTGGCGGCGCTGAGGGGCTGCTGGCTCATCACCGCGTAGGTTTCCAGCGTGAAGCCGCCCTTGCGCGCCTTCCAGCCCACCAGGGCCTGATCGGGCACTTCAAACGACTTGTTTTTCACCAGCTCCGGGTACAGCCCGCCGTCGGCGGCGAAGTTGATGTCTTCGAAGAACAGGCCGTACATGGTCTTGGACACCGGCGCGCCGGGTTTATCGACCTGCACGGTGATGGTGTTGCTGGCCGAAGGGGCCTGGGCTTGCACCAGCGCCGGCGCGGCTACTGCGCCGGCCAGGGCCAGCGGCAGCGCCCGCAACGCAACGCGAACGGGAGAAGCAGTCAGCATGGATTGTGGGAATGACGGGTGTGGGAAAGTAGAACCGGGCCCAGCCGTCGGCCGCGAGTAAACCGCGGGCCGTGCGGCGGTAAGCCGGACCAATATTAACAAGTTGTTTTCACAAACGATTGTGTAAAGCGCAATTTATTCTTCGGCCCTCCGCCGCTTACCCCCTTTCAACCGGGGCTGATCTGCTTACTGGCCTGACTGGCCCTGATTCTCTACGTTTACTGAAACCTACCGCAGCGAGGATAGAAACAGCTTGCCCTTCAAGCCGTAGGGCCACGCGTCTAGGTCTGCCTCGTCGCAGTGCTATTTATCTGCGGCTTTGTTTATCTTTACACAAAGCATTGTGTAACCATTGTTGTATGGCTCCCCGGAAAAAAGCTACCTCCGTGCCAAATTCCCCCGTATCCATGGCCGATTTGGCCCGGGAGCTGGGCGTATCGATGACCACCGTTTCGCGGGCCCTGAGCGACCATTTCAGCATCGGGCCCGAGATGAAGCTCAAGGTGCAGAAGCTGGCCAAGAAGTACAACTACCAGCCCAACCGCATGGCCTCGGCCCTGCGCAAGGGGCAAAGCAAACTGCTGGGCATCATCGTGCCCTACCTGGAAGGCCGCTTTTTCCCCAAGGTGGTGCGCGGCATGGAAACGGCCGCCAGCCGCGCCGGCTACAACGTGGTCATCTGTCAGTCGAACGAGGACTTGACCCACGAGCGGCGCAACATCGAGTCCTTGCTCAGCGCCCAGGTGGCCGGCATCCTGGTCTCCGTTTCGCGCACCACCGACGACTTCCGCCACTTCGAGAAAGTGCGCGGGCGCGGGCTGCCGCTGGTGTTTTTCGACCGCATGATGCCCGGCGACGCCCTCAACGCCGTCGTGCTCGACGACCGGGAAGGCGGCTACTTGGCGACCCGCCACCTGCTGGCCCAGGGCGGCCGCCGCGTGGCCCACTTCGGCGGCCTGCAGCAGTTGACCATCTACCGCAACCGCTACCAGGGCTACCGCGACGCGCTGGCGGAGGCCGGCTTGCCCGTAGAAGAGGAGCTAACCTATTTCGGCGACAACACCGAAGAGGCCGGCGCCGAAGCCATGCGCCGCTGGCTGGCCCTGCCCAATCCGCCCGACGCCGTGTTTGCCGCCGGCGACTACGCCGCCCTCGGGGCCATGCAGGAAGCCGAACGGCAGGGCCTGGTGGTACCCACTGATATGGCCGTCGGTGGTTTCAGCAACGAAACGTTTACCCCCATTGCCAAGCCTTCCATCACCACCGTCGACCAGCGCTGCGATGAGATGGGGCAGGCAGCGGTGCGGCTGCTGCTGGAGCTCATCGACGCGCAGGCCCAGGGCCTCGACTTTGCTTCCCGGCAGCTCGTGCTCCGGCCGGAGCTGATCATTCGAGAGTCCTCGCAGCGTCTGGGCCGCCTCAGCCCCACGCCCGAGCCGCTGGCTGATGCCGCCGTGCAGTAACACGCCGGCTCCATTCGCGCGGTAAGGCCAG
Source organism: Hymenobacter edaphi (assembly GCF_003258365.1). GTDB lineage: Bacteria > Bacteroidota > Bacteroidia > Cytophagales > Hymenobacteraceae > Solirubrum > Solirubrum edaphi. The sequence goes on from NZ_QHKM01000001.1 coordinate 18,003, forward strand.
GGCGCCGGGTGGTCGCGCTGGCGGCACGTCTTCACTCTGTTCAAGAGGAAATAGCCCTTTCCTGATGCCTGCACCTCTCTTTCCCGCCCGCGTGTTCCCATTTTTCCGCCTTTCCCTCGCCGCCCCGCTGCTGACCGCGGGTATGCTGGGCCTGCTGCCTGCCTGCCGGCAGCCCGCCGCGCCGTCGCACAAAACGACCGCGCCGAAACAGGCTGCGGCTCCGCCCGCTACGGTCGCCGCCCCCATCAGCAACCCCGTGCTGCCCGGCGACTACCCCGACCCGTCCGTCGACAAACTGGGCGACACGTATTGGGCTTCGGCCACTACCTCCAACTGGGGGCCGATCTTTCCGTTGCTCAGGTCCAAGAACCTGAGCGAGTGGGAGCTGGTCGGCCACGTCTTCCCCGATAAGCTGCCCGCCTGGGCCGACTACTACTTCTGGGCGCCCGAAATCAGCTTCGAGAAGGGCAAAACCTACATCTACTACACCGCTCACAAGCGCGGCGGCAACCTCTGCGTGGCCGTGGCCAGCGCCGACCGGCCCGAAGGCCCCTACACCGACCACGGCCCGCTGGTAGGGCAGGAGGTTGGCTCCATCGACGGCTTCCCGATGCGCGACGAAAACGGGGTGCTCTACCTGATCTGGAAGGAAGACGGTAACAGCCGCAACCGGCCCACGCCTATCTGGGCCCAGCAGCTGAGCGAGGACCGCAAAAGCCTGCTGGGGCAGCCGCGGGAGCTGTTTCGCAACGACCAGCGCTGGGAGGGCAACCTGGTGGAGGGCGTCTCCATGGTCCGCCGCGGCGACTATTTCTACGCCTTCTACGCCGGCAACGGCTGCTGCGGCAATGCCTGCACCTACGGCACCGGCGTAGCCCGCGCCAAAAAGCTGCTCGGCCCCTGGGAAAAGTACGCGCAGAACCCGGTGATGCTCAGCAACGATACCTGGAAGTGCCCCGGCCACGGCAGCGTGACGCAGCGCAACGGGCAATGGTTTCTCCTGCACCACGCCTACCACAACCGCGGTTGGGAGTACGTGGGCCGGCAGGGCGTGCTCAGCGAATTCCGCTGGACGGCTGCTGGCTGGCCCGAATTTATCAACCAGCGCACGTCGGGCACCCCCGGCGTGCCCACCACCCAGAGCCGGCAGGCCGTCCGGGACGAGTTCGAAGGCCGCGCACTGGGCCGTGCCTGGCAGTGGCCCGTCGAAGCCAAGCCCACCTTCGCCCTGAAAGACGGGCAGCTGCGCCTCACGGCCCGCCCCGATGCCGGCGGGGCCGCGCTCGGCCACCCCGTTTACACTGCGGATTTCACGGCCTCGACCACGCTGCTGGCGGCCAGCCAGCTACCCGCCGGCGCCGCGGCCGGCCTGGCCGCCCTGGGTGACCCGGAAAACACGCTGGCCCTGACCGCCGGCGGCGGCAAGCTGCAGCTCTGGCAGCTGGAAAAGGGCAAGCGCCGGGTGCTGGGCGAAACGGTCTTACCGGCCGTGCCGGCCGTCACGCTGCGCCTGGAAGCGCAGGGCGGCAAGCAGTACCGCTTCAGCTACAGCACCGACGGCGGCAAGGCCTGGCAGCCCCTGCCCGCGGGCAACGCGCCCATCGACGGCGCCTACCTGCCGCCCTGGGACCGGGGCGTGCGCGCCGGCGTGCTGGCGCTGGGGCCAGCTACAGTAACGGCCGCCTTTGACGACTTCGTGCTGGATGGTAAGCCGTAACGCTTAATACATTCGATTATTAAGCGTCGCTGGTTAATTCAGGGATTGACGGGCAACGGAACGTGCTTAATCTACACGACGGTATTGTGGTTGACCACCAGCCCGTCCTTGCGCAAGCCCATCCCGCTCTTCCTGGGGAGCAGGAGAGCCACGGCGGCACGACCAGAAACGATTATTGCTCAAGGGAACAGCGGCGTTGGCCAGGCCCTGGCGGTGGTTAGGGCCTGGCCAGCAGCAGGTCGAGAAGCACCGGTTATCCGCCTGATCAAGTTCAGACAATGGCCCCTAGATGGCGTCCAGCCCCGGCAAGCCGAGCAGATCGGCGGCGCGGCGCGCCACAGTTTTGACACCGGCGACGTCCGGACCGGTGATGGTCAGGTGGCCCATCTTGCGGCCTGGGCGTGCGTCCAACTTGCCGTACAGGTGCAGGTGCGTACCCGGCAGGCTCAGCACGCCCTGCCAGTCCGGCTCCTGTAGCTGCCCGTTGGCGTCAAACCACACCTCACCCAGCAGGTTGAGCATGATGGCCGGGGAATGGTGGCGCGGCTGCGGCAGGGGCAAGCCCGCCATAGCATGGACCTGCAGGTCAAACTGCGACGCGTCGCAGGCGTCCAGGGTATAGTGGCCGCTGTTGTGCGGGCGCGGGGCCATTTCGTTGACCACCAGGCCGCCGTGCGCGCTGCCGTCGTCCACCACAAAAAACTCAATGCACAGCACCCCGACGTAGCCCAGATGCTGCGCGATGGAAACGGCCGCCTCGCGGGCTCTGGTGGCCAGGACGGGCGGCAGATTGTCTTCGTAGGCGTGGGTCACGGCCAGAATGCCGTCGACGTGCACGTTGCGCTGCGGAGCGAAGCTGACCACTTGCCCGTCCCAGCCGCGCGCTACCAGCACCGAACACTCGGCGGTGAGCGGCAGCATCTTTTCCAGCACGCAGGCGACGCCGCCCAACGCCGTCCAGGCGGCGGCCAGCTCTGCGGCGGTCCTGACGCGGACCTGGCCCTTGCCGTCGTAGCCCATGCGCGCGGTTTTCAGGATGCCGGGCAGCAAATCCGCCCGGTCGGCCTGCACGGCCTGCAGCTGGGTCGGCGTTTCAATCACCGCGTAGGGCCCGCAGGTCACCCCCGACACGGCCGCGCAGGCCGCGAAGTGGGCTTTTTCCTCAATGCGGTTTTGGGCAATGCCCACCGCGCCCGCGCCCGGTGCCACGGGGCGAGTCTGCGCCAGCGTTTGCAGAACCAGGGCCGGCACGTTCTCAAACTCGGTGGTAATGGCCTGGCACAGCTGCGCCAGCTGCGCCAGCCCGGTCGGGTCGTCGTAGCTGGTCCGGATGTGATGGTGACTCACCAGTCCGGCCGGGCTTTGCGCGTCCGGGTCCAGCACGGCGGTGAAGTACCCCAGGCGCTGGGCGGCGTGCACAAACATGCGCCCCAGCTGGCCGCCGCCCAACACGCCCAAGGTAGCGCGCTGGCCCGCGGCGTCCACACTGCCCGGGTAAATTGGCATCATGGCTGCAACGTGAATTTCGTCGTTCATACCGGCAGCTTCATGGCGCGGGCGGCTTCCGTTTGTTCGGCGCGAAACGCCAGCAGCTTGGCCGCCAGGTCCGCATCGTGCAGGGCCAGCAGGCTGACGGCAAACAGCGCCGCATTGGCCGCCCCGGCATTGCCAATAGCAAACGTGGCTACCGGTATTCCTTTGGGCATTTGCACGATGCTGTGCAGCGAATCCACCCCCTGCAAGTGGCGGCTGGCTACCGGCACGCCCAGCACGGGCACCGTCGTTTTGGCAGCTAGCATGCCCGGCAGGTGGGCCGCCCCGCCCGCGCCGGCAATGATGGCCTGCAAGCCGCGCGGACCGGCTTGTTCGGCGTAGGCAAACAGGTCGTCGGGCATGCGGTGGGCCGACACCACGCGCGCTTCGTGGGCCACGCCAAAGTCCGTGAGAATCTGCACGGCGTACTGCATGGTGTCCCAGTCGCTGCTGGAGCCCATGACCACGCCGATAAGCGGCTTGCCTAGGGCGTCGCTCGGGGTGGAGGTATCGGAGGTGAAAAGGGTACTCATCGAAAAATGCTTTGTGTCTGCTTGCCGAAGCATCTTTACCGCTTCGTTGGGGTTCAAGATTAGCTGCGTTTTAGTCCATAAGACATGACGCCAATCTTGTTGAACTTCATAGCCTTTGTAAACGAGGTATTGCAGAGCAATATGTCTGTCGATATCAAAAGCTCACTCACCTTCTCTAGCGCTTCTGCTAAAGTTGACAAGTATGAGTCGTGACGTCCGATAACGACATACACCTCTTCTTGATCGAAGAGCGAACGTGCACATTCCGCAACCTCTTCTGCTTTGTACTCATTTGCCTGTGCATGATTCAAGCCCACATAAATCAAGTCTGACCATTCGATATTAGTTAATCGATGTTGGCTGGAAATGAAGATGTTTCTTGAATCCATAGACTTAGACTCCATAAGCTTTTTTAGAATCAACTGAGCCCCGCGAAGCGGTAAAGATGCTTCGCGGGGCTCAGCATGACTTTCTGCGTATCAGCGCTCCAGCAGGATTTCCGGGCCCAGAATCACCAGGTCTACCCGGCCTTTCAGCGTCTGGTCGATGAAGGGCGTGTTCTGGGATTTGGATTTCATGAACTCCTTCGTGAAGGTCGTTTCCGCTTCGGTATCGAACAGCACGCACTCGGCTTGCTGGCCGACCTCGATGGTGGGCACCGGCAGGCCCATCAGGCGGCGGGGCTCGGCCGAATAGCGCTTCACCACCAGGTCCCAGCCGAACTTCTCGGGCCGCACGAAGTAGTGGTAGAGCGACACCAGGGCTGTATCCAGGCCGGTGATGCCGTTGGGGGCGCTGATGAAATCCTGGGCTTTTTCGTAGGGCGTGTGCGGCGCGTGGTCCGTGGCAATGAGGTCGAATACGCCTTCCTTGAGCCCTTCGAGCAGCGCGTCACAATCGGCCTGCGTGCGCAGCGGCGGGTTCATCTTGTAGTTCGTGTCATAGTCGCCGATGTGCTCGTCGGTGAACAGCAGGTGGTGCGGGGCCACTTCGGCCGTGACTTTCACGTCGCCGCGGGACTTCCACCAGCGGATGGTTTCCATGCCGAGCTTGCTGGACACGTGCTGGATGTGAATGTGGGCGCCCGCCGCCCGGGCCAGGCGAATGTCGCGGTCAATGATGATTTCCTCCGCGCAGGCCGGCGAACCTTTGATGCCGAGCCGGTAGCTCATCACGCCTTCGTTGAGGGCGCGCGGCCCGGCCAGCTCCGGCACCTCGCAGTGGCTGGCGAAAAACATCCCGAACTCGGTGGCGTACTGCATGGCCCGCAGCAGCACGGCCGGGTCGTTGGTGGTGTCCCCGTCGTCGGTCAGCATTTGCACGCCGAGCATGCGCATGCCGTCGATTTCGGCCAACTCCTTGCCCTCGCGGTTCTTGGTGACGCAGCCGGAAGTGTACACCGGAATGCGGGAGCGGAGTTTGGCATTGTCCAGCACGGCCGCCACCACCGCCGCCGAGTCGATGGCCGGACGGGTGTTCGGCATCATCACCACGCCGGTCACGCCGCCGTTGATGGCCGCTTCGCTGCCCGTGGTAATGGTTTCCTTGTTCTCGAAGCCCGGGGCGCGGAAATGCACGTGGGCATCAAACATGGCCGGCATCAGCACCCGGCCGCGCGCGTCGATGACGCGGGCGCCCTCGGGAACGGCAAGGCCGGTGCCGATTTCCTGAATTTTTCCTTCGACAATCAGGACGTCGCCCTCGCGTAGTGCAGGTGAATGTTCGGAGGCGATGCGGGCGTTTTGCAGGAGGAGCATGAAGGGTTGATTTCGGTAAACGGGCAAGGGAAGGGTGGGAGGTCCGGGCTATCGGAGCTGCAAAGAAAGAACGGAATCAGCTGCCGCCGGCGTGCAAGGCACGAGCCGTGGAGCTAGCCCGCTGTCGTGCGGCGGCCAGGACCGGGCTAGGCCGTCAGGTGCGGAAGCTGCGCGAAAGACCGCTCGAACGTCGGCTCCGACTTCGGGGCTTCGCCGCCCGGCGTGAGCCAGTCGAGCACGGCCATCCGGATGGCAATGCCGTTTTCGACCTGGTTGTTGATCAGGCTTCGCTCATAATCCATGACGGCGTCGCACAGCTCGACTCCGCGGTTCACGGGGCCGGGGTGCATGATGTAGAGGCCGCGCTGGCGAATTTCCGCCAGCCGGTCGTTGGTGATGCCGTAGATCCGGTGGTATTCCCGCAGGCTGGGGAAAAACTGCACGTCCTGGCGCTCCATCTGCACGCGCAGCAGGTACACCACGTCGGGCGCCCAGGCCATGGCCTCTTCGTAGTTGGTGAAGCGGCGGATGTTTTCCGGGCCATATTTGGGCACCAACGAGCCCGGACCGAGGTAGGCCACGTCGAGGCCCAGCTTTTTCAGCAAAGTGCTGGTGGAGCGCGCGACGCGAGAATGGAGAATATCCCCGATGATGAGGACTTTTTTGCCCACGGGATTGGGGAATTTCTCCCGGATGGTGAAGGCGTCCAGCAGGGCCTGGGTGGGGTGCGCGTGCGCCCCGTCGCCGGCATTGATGACGGAAGCCTTGGTGAGGCGGGCAATCATGCCGGGCAGGCCCGAGCGGCCGTGGCGGACGACGATGTAGTCGGTGCGCATGGCCTGGAGCGTTTCGACCGTCTCGCGCACCGATTCGCCCTTGGTGATGGAGGACTGGGCGATGTCGAAATTCGTCACCTCGGCAGAGAGGCGCTTGGCCGCGACTTCGAAGGAGGTGTGCGTGCGGGTGCTGGGCTCGTAAAAGAGCATGAGCACGGACTTGCCCTCGAGGGAGGGGACTTTCTTCACCGAGCTGGTGAACTGTTCCTTAAAGGACGTGGACTGGTCGAGCAGGAACTCGATTTCCTCGCGGTGAAGAGATGCAATGTCGAGCAGGTCTTTACGGGCCATACCGGAGTGGAGGAAAAGTGAGGTCGTCTGGCTAAAACGGACGGTGTGAAGGCTGATCTACTGCTGCCCAGGCCGGAGACGCGGGCGGCCGGCGCGGGCTGCGGGGCTGGGGGCCGCTGCCACGCTTGAGGGCGAGGAGGCTGGCGTTCAAGGGCAGTTTGCGGGGCGTGCTTGAGTTACGGCGTGGCTGCGGGGCGGCCGCCGACGAACCCGACGGACATAAAAAAACCGTTTCGAAATCCGAAACGGTAGCGGGGCAACACCCAGAAAAAACAACGGAAATGCCAGCGGCAAAATCGGGAGAACCGATGGGGGCGAGGACCTTCTGGCCCCCTCGCGGTTCCTTGCCGAGCACGGCCCCGCGCTTCATCAACGAGTTTTTTGGTTGAAGCACGGTGCAAAGCTACGGCAATGTTACGCCCGCCAATTCATCGGCAATGTTAATTTTTTTCCACCGCGGGTTTCTCAACTTTTGTTTTCGGGCTAAGGGGCTGAACGACGCATTCTTTGTCATGCTTTTCGGCATCAAAACAAATGATGGCTCGCGTAACCAATTGCTTTGCAAGTACAAGCCAGCTTACTTTGGCTCTTTGTTCCACTGCCCTGGCTGGCGGGCCGCCACTCTCCGGCGGCCAGCAGCACCTGAAATACCCCACCCGGCCGCTGCCCCTGCGGGGTTCCGGCTGAAACGTGGGGAAAGTCGATTTCTCCCGGTACGTGCGGCCTTGCCAAGCCCCGCCGCACCTCTCATGGAGTAGGGACCGGTTTAAGGGGCAGCAAAGGGCGCGGCAAGGCTACTCCTGAATCAACGCCTTATTGATCCGACTCACCAGCGCCGGCCCTTCGTAAATAAAGCCCGTGTAAAGCTGCACCAGCGACGCGCCCGCTGCTAGTTTTTCCTGCGCATCGGCCGCCGAGTGGATGCCGCCGGCGCCGATGATAGGCAACTCGCCCCGGCTGCGCTGGTGCAGGTAGCGAATTACTTCGGTGGCCCGCGCCCGCAGTGGCCGCCCGCTCAGGCCACCCGCCCCCAACGCCGCCACCTGCCCGGCATCCGTGACCAAGCCCTCCCGGCTGATGGTGGTATTGGTCGAAACGAGCCCGCTGAGCTTGGTTTCGCGGGCAATATCGAGAATGTCGTCCAGTTGCGAATCCGTCAGGTCCGGGGCTATTTTCAGCAGCAGGGGGCGCGGTTGGGCGCGGCTCAGGTTCCGTTCCTGCACGCGCTGAAGCAAGTCGATCAGGGGTTTTTTCTCCTGCAGCTGACGTAGGTTGGGCGTGTTGGGCGAGCTGACGTTCACCACAAAGTAGTCGACTACCTCTGCCAGCGCCTCAAAGCAGGCCACATAGTCCTCGGCGGCCCGTTCGTTGGGCGTGTCCTTGTTCTTGCCAATATTGCCGCCGATGAGCAGCTGCCGGTTCTGGCGCCGCGCCAGCCGCGCGGCTACGGCCGCCGCGCCGTCGTTGTTGAAGCCCATGCGGTTCACCAAGGCCTCGTCCTGCGGCAGGCGGAACAGGCGCGGCTGCGGGTTGCCGGGCTGCGGCCGGGGCGTTACCGTGCCAATCTCCACAAACCCAAAGCCCAGCGTCGCTAGCTCATCGGTAAGGGTTGCATTCTTATCAAGCCCCGCCGCCAAACCCACCGGGTTCGGAAACTTTAGCCCGAATACCTCTCGGGCCAAGCTTGGGTGCTGAAAGTCGTACAAACCCCGTAGCACGGCCTTAGCGCCCGGCACGCGGGCAGCCCGCCGCAGGTTATCGAAAACAAAGTGGTGGGCGCGCTCGGCGTCGAGGTTAAACAGTGCAGGTTTGACGAGTGCCTTGTACATGTGCGATGGTAGCCGGTCCACAACTTGCGCGGTCGAGGCGGCGGGAGTGGGGGGGATAGGTCCAGGGTGAGCTGGAGGGGGTGGCAAGCGAAGATAGCCGGGTTTTCTGGTGTTGGTCGGATTGAGCTGTATAAGGGCGCGGGGCTTGACGGCCGGGAAGAGGATAGACGACGGCGTCATTTGGCAGCGCCTTCCTGCTGCGCGGTCGGATAATCAATCGTCGGGATTGACGAGGTGAAGGCCGCAATCTGGCCGCTTGGCCTAGAACGGTGGCCCGTAGCGGCTGGAAGACCTCGTTTCCGCAAACGCGTGTTTAGCAAGCCCAGTGCCCGGCAAATTGCCGAAGTGGTACTTAAAAAACGCGCAGACGCGGCTCAATCTAGGCGCTTTGCTTTTAGTGTATACTTGCTTGATGGATAAGCGAGGTAAACTTAATGCTATAATCAACTCCTGTGAGCTTGTCTTTGGGCGTGGGGCCGCCAGCAGTTGGAAACATAGTGATTTTGTCGACCTAAGCCGTGATATTCTGCGCGATACAAAAACTAATATCAGCCCGAATACGCTTAAGCGTATTTTGGAAAGATTTCCGTTGACGACGACTATTGGCCGCAGCAGGCTACTATTGAAGCGCTTGAGCGATTTTGCGGCTACTCCACGCAAGAAGCCACTCGGTCCCGTTTAATCCAGGTTTCTCAACATTAAGAGTTTGTGCCGGTTGTTGAACCGCCTGCGGCTATTGCCATAGAACCTGTTGCCGGCCCTAAACCTGGGAGCTTCAACAAGCGCAAAGCCGGGTTTGCTCTAGCGGCTATTATCCTGGCCTTTCTGGGCCTGCTAACCTTAAAACCGCGAAACCTTCCGGGCCGATGCCGGCTGTAAGGGCAAGCGGGTGCTGCTCGATTTCGAAGGCATCATGCTCAACGGGGAAGTCTGGCTGAACGGCCAGAAAATCGGGCGGACCGACTACGGCTACTTGGGCTTTGAATCGGACATTGCTGCGGTGCTCCGCTACGACGCCGACAACGTGGTGGCCGTGCGGGCCTCGACGGGCGAAACCGGCAGCTCCCGCTGGTACACCGGCGGCGGGCTGTTTCGGGATGTGCACTTGGTGGTGAAAGACACGCTGCACAACGGCTTTGCCATGGCCATTCTGCGGGCTGGTCAGAAAGCAGGACTGTAAAACTGAAAGTCAGCGCGGCGGGCCTGAAAGGCGTTGATAAAACCTTGCGCGTCGGCTCGGGCCGGTAGGGCGGGGCCGCTGGGGTAAGCGGTTAGCCCATCGAACAATCAGGCCGAGCGCAGCGAACCGAAGGTCGATGCAGGCAAGCAGGACGTTCAACGGGCTTTCTGGCCGCCCAGCCGGGGTATTGGACTGGGGGCCAGAGGTTCAGCGCACGGCTTTGTTGTTATCGGTTAAATTCCAGTCAATGAGCAGATGGCGGGGGTCGAACCCAGCTGTAGCGGGGCGGTGCGGTACGGACAACACAATCGTCTGCCGGCCGGATTTGATCCGGTGCTTTTGCAGGTAGAGCGGCTTGCCGACCTGCTTACCCGCTTCGGCGGGGGCGAAGACACCGATTTCCACCCACTCCTGCATCGGGCGTTGCGTCTCGGTGCCGATGCTGTCCACCACCTGCTTGCTGGCCTGCAGGGTGAGCGTGAGCTGCCAGGTACCGCCTTTGAGCTGCTTGGCGGTGGCGGCTTCCGTCGTCAGCTCCCAAAAGGTATTGGCCCGGAACAAGTCGTGCAGCAGCGGTTGGAGCGAGTCGGGCGTGGCCAGCTGCAGCTCCCGGTAGAGGTCCAGCGACGTGGGCCGGGGCAGCGTGCCGGGGCGGTGGTGCGCCAGCAAGTTCCGCAGCGCCCCGTTGACCCGGTCCCGGCCCATGTACTGGCTCAGGGCGTACAGCGCCAGGGGGCCTTTGCGGTAGTTCTGGTAAAAGTCGCCATCAGCCTGCAGCAGCGGCTTGGCCGCCCGGGTGCGCGGAGTTTCGTTTTCTTCCCGCAGAAAACGCAGCAGCGCCTGCAGGTGCTCAGCACCGTACTGATCTTCCAGCATGCCCATGGCCGAGTACCACGCCAGGCTTTCGGTAATCAGGCCGGCGCCTTCCACGTAGGCCTGTTTGAGCTGGTTGCCCCACCACTGATGCGCTACCTCGTGCGCCACCACGGCCGTCACCAGGTCGAAGCCCCGCTCATCAGCCTGCGGATTCAGCAGGAAAAAGCCCTCCTCCGCCGTGATGTCGATGGGCGCGGCGTGGTGCCCGAAGGCGTAGCTGGGATGGGCCACGAAGCGGAGCTGCCGGTGCGGGTAGGGCCCGAACTGCGTGGCGTAATAGGCCAGCGACGCCTGGGCGCTGCGGACCATGCGCGCCGGGTTCTGCGTCTGCCCCGGGGGGTAATAAACCTGGATGGCAACGGCCTGCCCCGGGCCGGCCGCGGGGTTGGGCCATTGCCCTTCCTGCACCGCGTAGTTGGCCGAGAAAATGGCGTATTCATTCCGAATGGGCGCATCCGTAGCGTAGTGGAAGTAGCGGCGCCCGCTCTGAGTCCAGGTCCGGCGCAGGGTGCCCGGCGCCACCACCGTCTGGCCCGCATCCGTACCCACAATGGCCTCGAAGCGGATTTGCTCGGCAAAGGGAGCGTAGCGGCGGGCGGCCACATCGTAGAGCGAGTAGGTAGCGGGCCGGGGCGGAAGGCCATAGGCTTTGCGGGGACCGGCCTCGTCCAGTTCCCGGTAGGGCTGGTACCCGATAACGGGAAGCCACTCCAGGTTCCGGAAGCTGGTGCCATTTGCCAGCACCTGCGCGTCGGCGCCGTCGTTGGAAAAGCCCCGCGCCCGGTGTTTTACTTGGAAGCGCAGGCGCAGCGTGTCGCCGGGGGGCAGGGGCTGCGCCAACGCGTAGATGCGGTGGCCCAGCGCCGCGTCGACGAGCACCGGCCTGGCGGGCTGGCTGAAGTGCACCGCGGTGGTTGCCACGCCGGCGCCCGTTCCCAGGTGAACCGAGTCGATGGGTACCTGGCTGTTATTTACCAGCAGATAGGTGCCCTGCAGGTCGACCGCCCGCTGCCGGGGGTAGATTGCGACCTGCAGGTTTACGCCGGTCAGCACGGGCTGGGGAGTGTGCTGGTAGCGGCGGTAGCGCTGCTCGTAGGCCGCCCGCTGCGCCGTGGCGGCGGCGCGGCTGGTGTAATCGTGCAGCACGTTGGTGTTGTAGAAAATAAACCCGCCGCCCGCCAGGATGCCTGCCCCGGCCGCCGCCGAAACCAGAACGGCAGAACCCGTGAAGCGTCGCCGCGCCAGCTGGAGCCGGGCGGCCCCGCTGCCTTCCCGGCCCCGCACCCAGAACAGCATTGCCAGCACGGCCAGCAGCAGCGCCCACGCCACCCAGTAGCCCTTAAACCACAGCCAGGGAGCCAGCGTCGGCCCGAAGCCGGCCATGTCGGTGTACGTCCAGGGCGGGGCGGCGCCGAAGATGAGCAGCTTGTGCTCGATGCCCAGCGTAGGCGCAAAGCACATGAACCCGTAGACCAGCAGGGCCACCAGATGCCCCACAAACTTCTGATTCACCAGCACGTGCACGGTGAGGGCCAGCAGGGCCAGCAGCAGGCAGTCGATTAGCTGCAGTCCGAACAGGGCCCGCACGTACAGGCCGATTTCAGGGGCAGCACCACCGATGGCCGTCTGGGCCACCAGGCCCGCCGTCATCAGGAAGGCCAGCCACACCACCAACACCAGGGCCAGCGCCAGAAACCGGCTTAGGAAAAGTACCCACTCGGGCACCGGCGCCGCGTTGGCCATGTCGCTCAGGCCGGTTTCCCGTTCCCGCCACACCAGCTCGCCGGCATAGAAAATAAGGAGCAACACGATGAGGACCCAGAAAGCGGCCGGCCCCGCCAGCGGCGCGGTCAGGTACTCCAGCACAAAGTCGGTGCGGGGCAGCAGGGGCACGCCCCGGCCCTTCAGGTTCCCGGGGATGGTCAGGCCGATCAACAGGGCCAGCAGGGCCAGCAGGGGAAGACCGGCCTTGCTTTTGGCGAGTTGCAGAAAGGACTTCCAGGTGATGAGGCGCAACTGGCGCAGCTCGGTGGCCCAGCCGTACGTTCCCCGGGCCGGCGGCAGCGCTTCCCCGGAGCCCCAGTTCAGTTTTTCCCAGGCCGCCACTGCGGCGGGCAGCGGTTTACCCGCCGGCGGTTTGTGGCCGGTTTCGGGCAGCACAAACTGAAACCGGAAGTAGGTAAACGCGAGCAGGCCCAGCGAAATGCCGAACCACAGGAGGCGGTTGGCGAGAAAGGAGCCCTCCAGCAGCAAAAAACGCGTGTTTTTCTCCTGCGGGCTCCAGTCAACGGACAGATGGCTCAGCACCGGGCCAAAACTCATCGGGTCGGCCAGATTGCCCCATTCGCCCCCTTTCTCCAGCAGCGGCCAGATCGTGTAGGCCGCCGCGAACAGGGCCGCTCCGACCAGGTAGCTGGCCAGGGCCCGGCGGCTGAGCGCCGCCGCCGAAAATTGCATGGCCGTCGCGAAAAAGGCGTTGGGCAGCGCAATAAAGCAAAAGGTAGTCAGGTAGGGGGCCACCCGGAACGGCCCCAGAATCTCGGCTTCTACCCCGGCAAAGTGCATGGCCAGCAGCATTCCCACCGGGATGGCGAGCAGCTGAAAGGCGCTGAGGGCAAAGGCGGCCAGGTAGCGCCCGCCCAGGTAGGCGGCTTTGCTGGCGGGGGCCGCGTAGGTGAGCAAATGCATGCGGGTCTGCACGTCGCGGGCCGCCGCCTCGCCGGCCACGGAGGCGCCTATCACCAGCCAAAACACGCAGCAGATAACCGTGACGGCTGCCATGACGATGGGCGCATTCAGCAGAATGTACCCGTCCCGCGCATCGGAGGCATAGTTGGCAATGACCACCAGAAACGTGATGAGCAACAGGACCCCGAAGTAGAGCCAGGTGGTGGCCCGGCGCAGCTGGTAGCGGAATTCCAGCGCAAAAATCCGTTGGAACTTCATAGCGCTACCTCCTCCGCTTTCAGTTGCCGGCTGGCCGGGCCGAGGCAGCCGGTCAGGGCGCTGAAATAGACGTCCTCCAGATCCGGCTCCACCGGCTCGAACCCGGGGGCGGGCCGGGCCGGGCTGTGCACGTGCACCAGGGTGCGGCCGCTCAGCAGCTTGGCCGAAATGATCCGGTGCTCCTGCGCCAGCGCGGGCAGGGCGTGTTTGTCGGTCAGCTTGCGCCAGATCTGGCCTTGCAGCGCCGCCACGGCCGCCAGCGGCTGGGCCTCCAGCAGAATCCGGCCCTGGTTGATGATGGCCATGTTCGTGCACAGCTCCGCCACGTCCGCCACGATGTGCGTGGAGAGAATCACGACGCTGTTTTCCCCCAGTTCGCTGAGCAGGTTCAGGAAACGCACCCGCTCGGCCGGGTCCAGGCCCGCCGTGGGCTCGTCCACAATCAGCAGGCGGGGGTTGCCCAGCAGGGCCACCGCCACGCCGAAGCGCTGCTTCATGCCCCCGGAGTAGCCGCCCAGGTTCTGCTTGCGCTTGTCCCACAGATTGGTTTGCCGGAGCAGCGCCTCGGTGGTTTCGCGGCGCACCGTCCGGTCGGTGATGCCCTTGAGCACCGCGAAGTAGTCGAGCAGCTCCTGCGCGCTGGCTTTGGGGTACACCCCGAACTCCTGGGGCAGGTAGCCCAGCGTCTGGCGCACCGCCTCCTTCTGCTGCACCACGTCGATGTCGCCCAGCAGCAGCTGCCCGGAATCGGGCTCCTGCAGGGTGGCGAGCGTGCGCATCAGGGTTGATTTGCCGGCGCCGTTCGGGCCTAGCAGCCCGTACATGCCCGGCGGAATATCCAGCGACACATTCTGCAGGGCCTGCACGCCATTCGCATACCGTTTGGAGACGTTGCGGATGGTCAGGCCACACGGGGGCTTTACCACGGTATCGGATGTGCTTCGGTTCAACATGTAAGAGGAGGGAAGTGGAGCACCCAGGCCGAGGCCTGCTGATGCTAATTCAGTCCAAAGCAATTCCGGCCGCCTCGGACGGCGAAAACCGATATGCTGATGCGGTGAAGTAATCGACCAAGTCGGGGTTTGCTTCCGCCAACGCGCTGGCCGGCTCCTTTTCCCCGCCCGTAGATTCGCCCGGGCCGCTGGTCGAAACGGAGGGCCCGGGCCGGGACGGAAAAGGCAACTTTGTGCTATGGAGCGCGTCAAAAAAATCTTCTGGCTGATTCACCTGTCCGTTTGGGTCCTGTTCACCTTGCTGGCCGGCCTGCAGCTGGGCAGCGAAGGTGATGCCTACTGGCTTAGCACGACGGCGGGGTTTATTGCGACCTGCCTGTATATCTTCTACAGTCATTTCGGCCTGCTGACCTGGTACACGGGCCAGCGAAAAGACCGGGGCTACTGGCTCCGACTGGCGGGAATCGGGTTAACCGGGCCCTTGCCCTTCCTGCTCGTCCACCAAAAGCCGTTTGATTCAGATTATTATCTGATGCACCTGGTCACGACGGTTCCCATCTTTCTCTTCCTGAGCTGGCTGGCCCGGGTCACCGAGACGCTGGTGCTGAACACCATCAAGAAAGAGCAGCTGGAAAAGCAGGCCGTGGAGGCGGAATTACATTATCTGAAGTCGCAGATCAACCCGCACTTCCTCTTCAATACCCTCAACAACATTCACACGCTGGTGTACAAACAGGCCCCGGCCGCCCCGGAGGCGGTGGTGCAGCTGGCCTCGCTGATGCGCTACATGATTTACGAGTCCAATGCCGCCACCGTGCCGCTGACCCGGGAAATGGACTATTTGCGGGACTACGTGAGCTTGCAGCAGCTGCGCTACAAGAACAGTCCGGTGGTCGACCTGCAGCTGGACGGGGCGGCGGAATCCTGCTACATTGCCCCCCTGCTGTTCATTCACCTGCTGGAAAACGCCTACAAACACAGCCCCGCCCGGCTGGCGCCCGGCGACCTGCGGGTGCGGGTGGCCGTCAACGAGGACACGCTGACGTTTTGCGTGCAGAACCCCGTAGCGCCCCCAACGGCTAATCCGCTGGAAGAGCCGGGGGGCATCGGGCTGCCCAACGTGCGCAAAAGGCTGGCGCTGCTGTATCCGGGCCAGCATACGCTCACCATTCAGAACACCGGCGCCACCTTTACGGTCACGCTCACCATTCACGGCCTTCACGCCCCGGCTCATGAAAGACAAGCTCACCTGCTACATCATTGAGGACGAGCATCTGGCCCAGGAAATACTGGAGGAGTACATCCGCAAGGTGTCGTTTCTGGAGCTGAAAGGGTGCTTCATGAGCCCCCTGGAAGCCGCCGGACCTTTGGCGGCCGACAAACCCGATCTGCTGTTTCTGGACATCAACATGCCGGATCTGGATGGGCTCAGCTTTATTCCGATGCTGAATCCCAAGCCCATGATCATCCTCACGACGGCCTATGATCAGTACGCGCTGAAGGCGTACGATCTGGAGGTCAAGGACTACCTGCTCAAACCCTTCACGTTCGAGCGGTTTTACAAGGGCGTTTTGCGCCTGTACCAGGAGCAAAGCCCCCGCCCGGCCCTGGACAAGCCGGGGGAAAAAGCGGAGCCGAAGCCGGAGCAGGAGTATATCTTTCTCAAGGTGGGCCACCGCATTCAGAAGGTGGCAGTCCGCGACATTCTCTTTGCGGAGGGCATGAAAGACTACCTGCGCATTCATACCACCGACGAGAAGCTGATGACGCTGCTCAGCTTTGCCAAGCTGGAAGAGCTGTTGCCCGCCCCGGATTTTGTCCGCGTGCACCGCTCCTTTCTGGTCGCCGTCGACAAAATCGACCACATCGAGAAAAACCGGATTCAGATTGCCGACCAGGTTATTCCCATCAGCGACACCTATGCCGAGGCTTTTTACAAAATGCTGAGGGGGTTCCACTAGGGCGGCGGCGGGCCCAGGTGCGGCGTAAGGCCCCAAACGAAACAAGCCCACCCGGTTTCCGGGTGGGCTTGTAAGGGCCGGCGGCGGGCTTATTTGCCGAGCTTGGCTTTCAGGTTGGTGTCCAGGGCTTCCAGGAACTCCTCGGTGTAGAGGTAGTCGCGGCCGTGCTCCACCTTGTTGCCGTGGATGCAGACGGCCAGGTCCTTGGTCATCTTGCCGCTTTCCACGGTTTCGATGCACACGGCTTCGAGGGCCTTGCAGAAGTCAATCAGCTCCTGGTTGCCGTCGAGGATGCCGCGGAACTCCAGGCCGCGCGTCCAGGCGAAGATGCTGGCAATCGGGTTGGTGGAGGTGGGCTTGCCCTTCTGATGGTCGCGGTAGTGGCGCGTCACGGTGCCGTGGGCGGCTTCGGCTTCCATCGTCTTGCCGTCGGGCGTCACCAGCGTGGAGGTCATCAGGCCCAACGAGCCGAAGCCCTGCGCCACGGTGTCGCTCTGCACGTCGCCGTCGTAGTTTTTGCAGGCCCACACGAAGTTGCCGTTCCACTTCAGCGCCGAGGCCACCATGTCGTCGATCAGGCGGTGCTCGTAGGTGATGCCGGCTTCCTGGAACTTGGCTTGGTAGTCCTGCTCGTAGATTTCCTGGAAGATGTCCTTGAAGCGGCCGTCGTACTTCTTCAGGATGGTGTTCTTGGTGCTCAGGTACAGCGGCCAGCCCTTCATCAGGGCCTGGTTGAAGCAGGCGTGGGCGAAGCCGCGGATGCTTTCGTCGGTGTTGTACATGGCCAGGGCCACGCCGTCGCTCTTGAAGTTGAACACCTCAAACGACTGCGCCTCGCCGCCGTCCTCCGGCTGGAAGGTGATGGTGAGCTTGCCCTTGCCCTTGGTCACGAAGTCGGTGGCGCGGTACTGGTCGCCGAAGGCGTGGCGGCCGATGCAGATGGGCGCGGTCCAGTTCGGCACCAGGCGCGGCACGTTCTGCATCACGATAGGCTCGCGGAACACGGTGCCGTCCAGGATGTTGCGGATGGTGCCGTTCGGCGACTTCCACATCTGCTTCAGGTTGAACTCCTTCACCCGCTCCTCGTCGGGGGTGATGGTGGCGCACTTGATGCCCACGCCGTACTGCTTGATGGCGTTGGCCGCGTCGATGGTCACCTGGTCGTTGGTTTCATCGCGGTACTCAATCCCGAGGTCGTAGTACTTGATGTCCAGCTCCAGGTAGGGGGTAATGAGCTTGTCCTTGATGAATTTCCAGATGATGCGCGTCATTTCGTCGCCATCCAGCTCCACAACGGGGTTTGCTACCTTGATTTTGCTCATTTCAGCAGTTGAAGGGGGTTGTTGTTTGATTCAGCGGGTGAGCCCACGGCCCACCGGTGGCGGCCCCGGCGCCGACGGCGTCGTTTCCGGGGCTAAACTTAAGGCAGATTTGCTAGTCGGCCGCGGCGGGTGTGTTCCGCCCGGCCCGGCCGCGGCGCCGGGCCGCACCGCCGGCGCCGAAGCCGGCGCCGATGCAAGGCACGCAGGCGGCTGATCATAAGGGTGTTGGCCTGGCTACGCCGCGGCTGGCCGGAAGCGGTACTTCAGCCACACCACGTCGTGGTCGAGGGGCTGCACCTGGGTCAGGTGCAGGCGCGTGGCCGGGCCTTTGCGCAGGTACTCGCTGACTTCGAAGGTGGTCGGCGACCGGGGCGTGCCGTCGGCTATGGGCAGCAGCAGCAGGCTCAGCTCGTCGATGAGGCCGGCATTGAGCAGGGAGCCGTTCAGGTGCCCGCCGCCCTCCAGCATCAGCGTCTGGATGGGAAACAGCGCGGCCAGCTGCTCCAGGGCCGCGGCAAAATCAATTTCCGTGGCGCCGGCAAACAGGTAGGAAATGCGCCGGCGCTGCAGGTAATGAAGATAGGCGTCGCTCACCTGCTCGGTCAGCACCTCGATGATATGGTCGCCGCCGGTGGTGTTGGCGTCCCAGCCGAGCTTGCCGTGGGCATCGACGGCAATGGCAAAGGAGCGGGCCTGCGCGTCGCCGATAAACGGCTCCCGCGCTATCGGCTGCGGGGCCGGCAGCAGCTCGGGCTGTACCCCGCCCGAGAAGTCGCGCTCCATGGTGATGCGCCCGCACATCCAGGCCTGGCTGGTGAAGGTGTCGTGGTACTGCTCGAAATACCCGGCGAAGGTGCGGGTCAGCTCCGCGTCGCGCCAGTTGGCCGAGAGGATTTTGCCGTCCACCGAGGACATCATGTGGCAGATGACGTAGGGTCGTTTCATGGGTCTGGCATTGGTTAGGCCTCCTGATACGGCACTGGCGGCCCCGCGGGTAGAGGGCCGGGCGCCCGGGCCGCCCCGGCGGTGCCCAAACGCGAGGGGCTACGCAGCGCCGCTGCGTAGCCCCTGGTGCCTGGTAGCGGCCTGATGCGAAGGCGGTTAGCGCCAGCCGCCGCCCAGAGCCCGGTACACGTTCACCGTAGCGTTCATCTGCTGCATCTTGGTTTCGATCAGGTCGAACTTCGATTCCAGGGCGTCGCGCTGGGTGAAGAGCACTTCCGTGTAATCGGCGCGGGCCGAGCGGAAAAGGCTGTTGGAAATCGTGGTCGACTCGTTCAGGGCCTGCACTTCCCGGGTTTTTTCGCCGTAGCTCTTTTCCAGGTTGTTGATGCTGGCCAGCTGGTTGGACACCTCGAGGTAGGCGTTGAGCACCGTGCGCTCGTACTGGTACACGGCCTGGGTCTGGCGGGCATTGGTACTGTAGTAGAGCGCTTTGATGCCGTTTTTGTTGATCAGCGGCGCGGCCAGGTCGCCGGCCAGCGAGAGGAGCAGCGACTCGGGCATGGTGGTGAGCAGAGCCGGATTGAACGCCTGCAGGCCCACGGCGCCGGTGATGCGCAGCGCGGGGTAGAAGTTGGCGCGGGCCACCTGCACGTCCAGCCGGGCGGCGGCCAGGTTCTGCTCGGCCTGCCGGATGTCGGGCCGGTTCTGCAGCAGCTGCGCGGGCACGCCGCCCCGAAGGGCCTGCGGCACCAGGTCGTTGAACGAGGCGTCGTCGCGCGCAATCGGCTGGGGGTAGCGGCCGGCCAGGAAGTTGAGGCGGTTTTCGGTTTCGACGATGCGCTGCTGGATGCTGTACTGAATGCTCTGGGTGTGGTGCAGCTGGGCCTCAAAACGGCGCACGGCCAGCTCGGTGGTGCGCGCCGATTCCTTCTGCAGCTTCACTAGCTCCAGCGCGTTGCGCTGAATGTCGATGTTCTGCCGGACGATGAGCAGCTGGTTGTCGAGGGCCAGCAGCTCGTAGTACGCGGTGGCCATTTCGGCCACCAGGTTGGTCACCGTGAAGTTTTGGCCTTCCACGGAAGCCAAGTAGCGCAGCGTGGCGGCCTGGCGGGCGTTGCGCAGCTTGTGCCAGATGTCCACCTCCCAGCTGGCAAACGCGCCCACCCGGAAATCCGTCAGCGGGTCGGGCGTGCGGCGGGCGGGCCGGATGTCGACGTTTTCCTCCGTGGCGCCCTGAATGGTGTAGCGGCCCACCTTTTCGGCTCCGGCGGCGGCGCCCAGGCCCACCGTGGGCAGGTACTCGCCCTTGCGGGCCCGCACCTCCTGCCGGGCAATGTCGATTTCCTGCCGCGTGATGTTCAGCTCCTGGTTGCGCTGCAGGGCCGTGTCGATGAGGGCCACCAGGTTCGGGTCGGTGAAAAACTGCCGCCACGACACCCGGGCCGCGTTGGTCGAGTCTGCGGGGGCGCCGGCGTAGCTCACCGGCACGGTCTTGTTCGCGTTTTTCTGCACCAGGGTCGGCGTTTTGCAGCTCGCCACCGCTAAAGCCAGCACGGCCGCGCCCAGGCCCTGATAAATACGTTTCTTAAGCATGCGACTCAGCAATTTCTTCAACTAAAACGTGGGGCTCGAACTCGGACAGCGGGTGCTCGTTCTCGTCGTGGATCAGCTTGCGGCCGTCGGCCAGCGTGCCGAAGATGTAGTACAGCCCCGGCACGATGATGACGCCGAAAATCGTCCCGAACAGCATCCCGCCCAGGGCCGAAGTGCCGATGGTGCGGTTGCCGATGGCGCCCGCGCCGTGGGCCAGCACCAGCGGAATCAAACCGGCAATGAAGGCGAAGGAAGTCATCAGGATGGGCCGGAAGCGCACCTTGGCGCCTTCAATGGCCGCCGCGCGCACCGTCATGCCCTCCTCGCGCTTCTGCACCGCAAATTCCACGATGAGCACCGCGTTCTTGCCCAATAGCCCCACCAGCATCACCAGCCCCACCTGGGCGTAGATGTTGTTGGCCAGCCCCATCCCCTTGATGAGCAGGAAGGAGCCGAAGATGCCCGCCGGCAGGGAGAAGATGACGGCCAGCGGCAGCAGGAAGCTTTCGTACTGGGCGGCCAGCACCAGGTACACGAAGGCCAGCACCACCAGGAAGATGTAGATGGCCTCGTTGCCGCGGCCCACCTCGTCCTTGGAGAGGCCGCCCCAGTCGATGTCGTAGCCGCGGGGCAGGGTTTTGGCGGCCACTTCCTGCACCGCCTTAAGGGCCTCGCCCGAGCTGTAGCCCGGGGCCGCGTCGCCGCGGATGGAGGCGGTGGGGTACATGTTGTAGCGGTTGATTTCGTTGGCGCCCTGGCCCTTCACGATTTTCATGAAGGCCGAAAACGGTACCATCTCGCCCTTGTCGTTCTTCACCCACATGTCCAGGATGTCCTTGGGCAGGCGGCGGTACTCGGGCGAGGCCTGCACGAACACCTTGAAGAAGCGCTGGTACTTGATAAAGCCCAGCTCGTAGGTCGAGCCCACCATGATGCTCAGGGTGTTCATGGCGTTGCCGATGCTCACGCCCTTCTGCATGGCCAGCTGGTTGTCGATCTGCAGCTCGTACTGCGGGTAGTTGGCCGAGAAGAAGGTAAAGAGGCCGGCCAGCTCCTTGCGCTTTTTCAGCTCGGTCATAAACTCCTCGTTCACCTTTTCCAGCGCCTTGTAGTCGCCGGTGCTGGTTTTGTCGAGCAGCTGCAGCTGGAAGCCGCCCGCCGCGCCGTAGCCCGGTACTGCCGGCGGCTCGAAGAACTCGATGGTCGCGCCCGGAATTTCCTTGGCCTTTTGCTCCAGCCCCTCCACGATGTCGTGAATCGACTGCTTGCGCTTGTCCCAGGGCTTGAGGTCGATGAGCAGGGTGCCGGCGTTGGAGCCGCGGCCCTCGGTCAGCACCTCGTAGCCGGCCAGCGAGGAAATGCTTTCCACCCCGGGCACTTCCTTGGCCAGCTTGGAGAGCTGCTGCGAAAGGGCGTTGGTGCGCTCCAGCGTCGAGCCGGGGGGCGTTTGGATGATGGCGTAGAGCATGCCCTGGTCTTCGGCCGGAATAAAGCCCGAGGGCAGCGTGGCCGAGATGCCGAAGATGCCGAAGCCGAACAGTGCCAGGATGCCGAAGGTGATAAGGCGGCGGTCGACTACCTTTTCCAGGAAGTTGGTGTAGTGGCCGGTCAGCTGCTCGAAGCCGCGGTTAAACCAGTCGATGAAGCGGTTGATGGGCGTTTTCTTGCGCGGCTGCCCGTGGGTGTTCTTCAGAATCATCGCGCAGAGCACCGGCGTCAGGGTCAACGCCACGATGCCCGAAATGACGATGCTGGAGGCCATGGTGATGGAGAACTGCCGGTAGAAAATGCCCACCGGGCCGCTCATGAAGGCGACGGGCACGAACACGGCCGTCATCAGCACGGTAATGGCAATGATGGCGCCGCTGATTTCGCCCACCACCTCGCGCACCGCGCCGTAGGGCGAGAGGTGCTTTTCCTCCATCTTGGCGTGTACCGCCTCCACCACCACGATGGCGTCGTCGACCACGATACCGATGGCCAGCACCAGGGCGAAGAGCGTAATCATGTTGATGGTCATCCCGAAGGCCTGCATGGCAATGAAGGCCCCGACCAGGGACACCGGCACGGCAATAATGGGAATCAGCGTGCTGCGCCAGTCGCCCAGGAACAGGAACACCACCAGGGCCACCAGGATAAAGGCGTCGCGCAGGGTGTGAATCACGTTTTCCGTCGACGCGTCGAGGAAGTTCGACACGTCGTAGCTGATTTTGTAGTCCATGCCGGGGGGCATGGTTTTTTTCAGCTCCTCCAGCTTCGACTTCACGCGCTTAATCACGTCGGAGGCGTTCGAGCCGTAGGTTTGCTTGAGCACGATGGCGGCCGAAGGGTAGCCGTCGAGGTTGGAGTAGATGTCGTAGAACTCCGAGCCCAGCTCTACATTGGCCACGTCCTTGAGGCGCAGCGTCTCGCCATTCGAGTTGGCCCGGATGATGACGTTCTTATACTCCTCCACGTCGTTGAAGCGGCCCTTGTAGGTCAGCACGTACTCCAGCGCCGAGGCCTCCTTGCCGTCGGAGCGGCCGATGCGGCCGGGGGAGCCGATGACGCTCTGGTCGTTCAGCGCCTCCATCACGTCGTCCACCGACAGGTTGTAGGCCCGCATGCGGTCGGGCTTCAGCCACACGCGCATGGCGTATTGCCGGCTCCCGAGGATGCTGGCGCGCCCAATGCCGTCGATGCGCTGGATTTCGGGCAGCATGTTTACCCCGGCAAAGTTGAAGAGGTACCGCATGTCGGTATTCTTGTCCTTGCTGTAGAGGTTCACGTACATCAGCATGTTGGGCACCACGCGGTTGACCACCACGCCCTCGCGCTGCACCAGCACCGGCAGGCGGTTCAGGATCTGCGCGATGCGCGTGTTCACGTTCACCACCGCCTGCTCCGGGTCAGTGCCGAGGTTGAACACGATCTGGATGTTGGCCTCGCCGGCCGATACGGCGTCGGAGGTCATGTACTTCATGCCGGGCACGCCGTTGATGGCCTGCTCCAGCGGAATGAGCACCGACTCGGTCAGCACTTTGGCGCTGGCGCCCGGGTAGGCCGTGCTCACCATCACCATGGGCGGCGAAATCTCCGGGAACTGGGAGTTCGGGAGGGTATTGATGGCCAGCACGCCCAGGAACATGATGACCACCGATATGACGATGGCAAATACGGGCCGGCGAAGGAATCTACTGAACATGTTTATGCGCTTGTTGCTAGGGTAGGGGGGGAGGCGGGTAGGAGGGTAGGAGGCAGAGCACGTAACTCTTACCCTCCCACCCGCCTACCCTCATGCCCTTCAAATACTACTCCGAGTAAGTTTTCAGGTGCGGAATCACCGCTTTCGGGTCTTCGTACTTGAAGTCGATTTTGTCGCCGTCTTTCACCTTGCGGATGCCTTCGAGCAAAATGTTGTCGCCCGCTTTCAGGCCGCCGGTGACGACGAACAAATCCGGCATTTCGGCCCCCACGGTGACTTCCGTCTGGTGCACCCGCCGCTTGGCGTCGACCACGTAGACGAACTTCTTCTCCAGCACTTCAAAGGTGGCTTTCTGCGGGATGATGAGGGCGTTTTTCAGGGGCACGGTCATCAGCACCGAGCCGGTTTCGCCGTTGCGCAGCAGGCCCTTGGGGTTGGGGAAAGTGGCCCGGAAGGCGATGTTGCCGGTTTCGTTGTTGAAGTCGGCCTCGATGGTCTGCACCACACCGGGCTGGTCAAACACCTCGTTGTTGGCCATGCGCAGCCGCACGTTCAGCGGGCCAGCGGCCTGGGCGTGGGTTTTGTAGGCCAGGTACTCGGCCTCGGGCACGTTGTAGTACACCCACATCTTGCTGTTGTCCGACAGGGTGGTCAGCAGGTCGCCCTCGTCGACGAGGCTGCCCAGCCGGGCCTGGAAGTGGTCCATGATGCCGCTGAACGGCGCCCGGATGGTGGTGAAACCCAGGTGCGTCTGGGCCAGGGACACTTCGGCGCGGGCCTTTTCCAGCTTGGCCTGCGACAGGGCCAGCTCGTTGGCCGACACCACGTTCTTGTCGGCCAGCTTCTTGGTGTTCTGGTACTCGATGCCCACGAACTTGGCCTCGGCCTCGGCTTTTTTCAGCTCGGCCTGGTAGAGCAGCGGCATGATCTGGAACATGAGCTGCCCCTGCTTCACTTGCTGCCCTTCATCGACGAAAATCTTCTGCAGGTAGCCTTTTTCCAGCGCCCGCAGCTCGATGTGCTGGATGGAGTGAATCTGGGCCACGTACTCCTTGGTAATGGTCGTGTCGCGCTGCAGTGGGCTGGTAACCAGGAATTTTACCTTTTCTTCCTTGGCCTCTTGGTGTTTCGAGCAGCTTGTGGTGCAATACCAGACAACCAGGCTCATCAGCATGAGCAGGAATGTTCTTTTCATGAGAATCTGGAAAGTGATTCTAGCGGATGTGGAGTGGTGGAGAAGTGCGCAAAACGGGGTGCCGGGCCGCTGCCTCGGGGCACCCGGCGGCTGCCGGGGATGCCCCGGCAGCCGCCGACGTAGCCGGCCGGGGGATATGCATGCGTTGTAAGCGGCCCTGCGCCCGCCGCCCGGCCTGCGCCCCCGGGGGCAATGCCCGCCCCGGCCTTGATCGGGGAAGACAAATTGGAGGGGCAAGAGCGGCGCGGCAGGGCTTAGGTGGTGAGTTGACGCTGCAAACCAAAGCAGGCAGGCATGAAGCGGATATGAAGCAAGGCGCTACCTGGCTGCCGCACTCCGGACATCCGCGGGCGCCGGGCGCAGCGACAAAAAGCCGGCGCGGGCGGGCCGCCGGAAATTTATGCGGTGCGAGTAGGGGTGATGGGGCCGATGGGTGTAGTACCCCAAACGTTTGCAGCAGCCGGTCACAAACGTTTGGGGCTGCGGCCGCTACTTCGGCGTGGTCCGGGGCCCACCCGGCGCCCTTTCCCAATCCTTGTTCAATGGCTCACCCATGCTTCCGCATTGCCCGGCCGAATCCCGGGCGTAGCCGCCGCCAGCGGCGGCTGCGCCTGGGTGGTGAAGCAAAAAGGCAGTCGGCAGTTGCGGGTGGTCGATTAGCAGGCTGTTCTGATGCAGCCCGCTCCCAACTGCTGACGGCCCGTCGCTGGCAACTCAAAACGGACAACTCCCACCCCTCTTTCCCCAATTTTCATGCGTAGACTGCTACTTCTACTGGCCTGGAGCGCCCTGATGGGGGGCGCGGCGCGGGCGCAGGCCGTGCGCTCGGTGCTGGCCGATTTCGGGCCCAACGACGTGACCAACGGCAACATCACGCCCAGCCCCGACGCCAACGGCAATTACTGGAACAACATCCTGAACCAGACCGGCGTGGCCGATACCTTCCGCCTGGTCGACCGCGCCAACGCGGCCACCGGCATCAAGCTCAAGGTGGGGGCCAACTTCCTCACCAACGGCATTGCCACCGGCGGCCTGCTCGCGCCCGACCCGGCCTTGCTCGGCCAGTACGCCATTGCCACCGCCACCCAGGACTACTTCTTTCTGCAGGGCACCGGCGCCACCAGCGTGGGCACGCTGCGCCTCAGCGGGCTGGACCGCTCGAAGCGCTACGTGTTTCACCTCTTCGGCAGCCGCGTGGCCACCGCCGAAACCCGCGTGACGCAGTACAAGCTCACCGGCAGCACCGTCAACACCCTCACCCTGACCACCACCGGCCCGGGCGTGGGCGCGGGCGGCTACGCCGGCAACAACAACACGCTGGCGCACTCCGACACGCTCACGGCCGACGCCAGCGGGGCCATCGTGCTCGAAGTCAGCAAGGCCGCCGGCTCGTTTGCCTACCTGAACCTGCTGCGCATCGACGTGGTGCCCGGGCGCCCCGCGGGGGTGAGCTACGCCTTCCAGAACACCGGCTTCGAGCTGGGTAACCTGAGCTTCTGGACGGCCACCGGCAACGCGGCCGGCGCCTCGGTAACCACCGTCACCAAACACCTGGGCGCCTACGCGGCCCGGCTCAGCGGCGCCAGCGTGGGCCTGCAGCAGCAGATCAGCTACCGCCCCGCCGCGGGCGTGACGAGCTACCGCCTCAGCGGCTACTTGCTGAACCCCAGCGGCGCCGAGGCCCTGCGCGGTGCGCAGTCGGCCCACCTGGAGCTGCTCTACTACGACCAGGCCCTGGCGCTGCTCGGGCGCTTCCGCTCCGATTCGCTGGTGGCCGCCTCGCCCGCCAATGCCTGGACGCGCCTCGACGCCATCGGCACGATTCCGGCGGGCACGGCCTTCGTGCGGGCCGCCGCCGTGTGGCGCAACGCCGCCGGGGCCGCCGGCAGCGCCTACTTCGACGACCTGGAGCTGGCTCCCTACGTACCCCAGAACCCCTTTAAGCTGACCTACATCGGCTCGTCGGGGGCCTACGGCACGGGTGCCACCAACAACCGCGGCTACACCACCCTCTACGCCGAGCTGCTGACGCGCCGCAACACCGCCGGCCGGGGCGCGCCCTGGGTGACGGCCAACGTGTGCGTACCCGGCAACAACACCGTGGACGTACTCGGCCGCTTCGAGCGCGACGTGCTGCCCCAGAACGGCCGGTACGTGATGATCGGGCTGGTGCTCGGCAACGAGGGCATCATCACCGGCGGGCAGGCCACCTTCAACCAGTTTCGCACCAACCTGATCCAGCTCATCACCCTGGCCCGCGCCAACGGCCTGGTGCCCATCGTCAACAACGGCTACACCCGCAACGACTACAC
Source organism: Hymenobacter edaphi (assembly GCF_003258365.1). Classification (GTDB taxonomy): domain Bacteria; phylum Bacteroidota; class Bacteroidia; order Cytophagales; family Hymenobacteraceae; genus Solirubrum; species Solirubrum edaphi. Next base: position 44,966 of record NZ_QHKM01000001.1, read on the forward strand.
GGCCACCCAGTACACCTTCACCCGGCAGATGAACGCGCTGATCCACGGCTGGAACGTGCCCAGCGTGAACCTGCTCGGCGGCGTAGACGACGGCAACGGGCGCTGGGCCGAGGGCTACTGGTGGGACGCGCTGCACCCCAACGACCGGGGCCACGCCGAGCTGTTGTACACCGTGGTGCCCTCGCTGCTGGACGCGCTGCACGCGGGCAAGGCCCTGCCGACCCGCCGCGCGAGCAGCGGTATCGTGCTGCGCAACGCCGCCACGGCCCCGGCCGACCTGATCCGCCTGACGCCCGAAGAGGTGGTGCACCCCTTCACCACTGCCTTGCGCTTCCGCACCGCGCAGGCCGGCCGCCTGGTGGAAGTGCAGGACAGCGCCGGCCTGAGCGCGGGCACCATCCGCATTGCCAGCAACGGCAAGGTGGTGTACCAGTCGGCCCGGGGCAACACCATCAGCGGCACGGTGACGGTGACGGACAACCGCTGGCACCAGCTGGTGCTGACCCACTACTACGCCCGCGGCGCCACCCAGCTCTACGTCGACAGCGTGCGCGAGGGCACCGTGCAGGAGCGCCTGCGCCCCACGCGCCTGGACCTTGGCGGCAACCAGGCCCCGGCCCGCCTGCAGCTGCGCGACTGGCTGTTTTACCGCGCGGGCATGAACCAGGACGAAATCCGGGCCCTGGCCGCCGACTCGCTGCTCAAGTCCAGCCAGGAGCTGTACGCCCCGCTCGACGGCCGCCGCGTGGTCAGCGCCGACTCGCTCACCAACCAGGCCCAGAGCCTGAACACGCTCACGCGCATCAGCAGCCCGCTGGCCGCGCGCGAATCGGCCCGGGCCGCCCTCGTCAGCCTCTACCCGAACCCGACCACCGGCGCGCTGACGCTGCAGGCCCCGCTGCACCTGGAGGGCGTGCCCGTGACGGTGTACGACCTGGCCGGCCGCGCTGTGCTGACGGCGCCGGTGCGCCACGGCCGCCTGAGCGTGGCCCGGCTGCCGGCGGGCATCTACACCCTGGCGTTGCGGCTGCCCGGCGAAACCATTCACAAGCGCCTGGTGAAGCTGGGCAACTAACCCGGCCCGGGGCGGCCAACAACAGAAAAGGCGGCTGCCCGGTTGGGCAGCCGCCATTTTGCATACGGGCCACGGGCAGAAGCAGCGCCAGGCTTTCACCCGCGGCCGCCAGACCACCGCACCAGGTGCCACACGCAAGCATGAGGCCGGGCCGCGCGGCGCTACTTCCGCGGCTTGCGCAAGGACGACTCGCGCACCAGCAATTGGGGCTTGAGCACCACGTTGCGGGGCTGGGGCTGGCGGTGCTCGGCGGTGTGGTGCAGCATCTGCTGCAGCAGGCGCACGGCCGAAATGCCCATCGTCTCGCAGCCCTGGTCCACGCTGGTCAGGTTGGGCTCGGTGAGGGTGGTGAAGGTTTCGTTGCTGAAGCCGGCCACGGCCACGTCCTGGGGCACGCGCAGCCCGGCGGCCTTGATGACGCGCATGGCGCCCACGGCGGCCAGGTCGTTGGAGGCAAACACGGCGTCGGGCGGGGCGGGCAGCTCGCGCAGCAGGCGCTGCATGGCCTCGGTGCCGCCGGCCTGGCTTTGCTCGCAGAACACGATGAGCTGCTCGTCGAGGGGCAGGCCGTGGTCGCGCAGCGCGTCGCGGTAGCCCTGGTGGCGGTTTTTGTGGATGCTCATGTGCAGCGGCCCCGAGAAGTGCGCAATGCGCCGGCAGCCCTGCTCGATCAGGTGCTGCACCACCTGGTAGGCGCCGGCGTGGTCGTCGAGCACCACGGCCGAAACGTTGGCCCCGCGGAAGTCCTCCACCACGCGGTCGAAGAACACCAGCGGCACGCCCTGCTGGCGCAGCTCCTCGAAGTGGCTGATGTCCTGGGTGGTATTGGCCAACGACACCATGATGCCCTCCACCTGGTTGTGGCGCAGCAGCTCGATGTTCTTTTTCTCCTGGGCCGCGTCCTCGTTGGATTGGCAGATCATCACCGTAAAGCCGGCCTTGCTGGCCTCGGTGGCAATGCCGTGCACCACCTGCGGGAAGAAGTGCCCGGTAATGTGGGGCACCAGCACGCCCAGCGTGTTGCTGCGCCCGCGGCGCAGGGCCGCCGCCAGCTGGTTGGGCTGGTAGTTCAGCTCCTGGGCCAGCTTGCGCACCCGGGCTTTGGTCGCCTCGCTCACCTCGCTGTGGTCGGCCAGGGCCCGCGACACGGTGGAGGGCGACAGGTTGAGTTGTTTGGCCAGTTCCGTCAGGGACACCCGCTGCATCGTCGTCGTTGGTTAAGTCAAGTTGCGCCGCGTGAAAACCCGCGCCGGCCGCTGGGGTTACGATTGCCCCGGTGGCGGCCAACGGCCCCACGGGCGCAGCACCGGGCCAAGTTACCGCCCCGCGCCCGATAATCGGCACGCCGAGTATCGGGCGGGTCCGAAATGGGATTCTGCCCCGCCACCCGCGTGATTTTTTTGTTAATTTTAGTGCCCTTTTTCAACCCTCCGCCCGAGTGGAAGTAGCGCGTGACTTTTCTGAACTGGACTGCCTCCGACGGCTGCGGCTGGGCGACGAGCGGGCCTTCGACGCGCTCTTCCGGCACTACAGCGCGCTGGTGTACCGCTTCGCCTACAGCTACCTCAAGGCCCGGCCCGAGGCCGAGGAAATCGTGCAGGAGTGCTTTCTGAAAATCTGGGAAAAGCGCGCGCAGATTCACGACGACGTGCCGCTGAAGGGCTACCTCTTCACGGTGGCCCACCACGCGGTGCTCAACCAGCTGCGGCGGCGCCAGCACCACCTGCGCTTCCAAGCCTACACCACGGCCGCCGCGCCGCAGCACGCCCAGGTGGGCAACGAGGCCGAGTTTGCCGAGCTGGAAACGCTCTACCGCTCGGCCCTGGAGCAGCTGCCGCCCAAGCGCCGCGAAATTTTCGAGCTGAGCCGGCAGCAGGGCCTCTCGTACCCCGAAATAGCCGCCCAGCTCAACCTCTCGGTGAAAACCGTGGAAGCGCAGATGTCGCACGCGCTGAAATTCATGCGCGAGTATTTTCAGGCCCACGGCGAAGGCGCCGCCGGGCTGGTGCTGGTGCTGGCGGTGGCCGGGTGGTAACCGGGCGGTTGCGGGCGGTGAGGGAGTGGCGTCTGGCCCGCAATGCAGCACGTCAGGCCGAGGGCAGCCGAGGCATCCTCGCGGGCTGACCATTTACCTGAACGCAAGCCGCGTTATCCTGAGCAGAGCGAACCGCAGGTCGACGTAGTCAAGGACCTGGCTCGAACCATGACTGCTAAGCGCAGCCACCATGCCCAATCGTTTGGGCATGGTGGCTGCGCTTCGACGTTCACGCGCTCCTCAACAGCGTCTGCACTTCGTAGGCAGCGGCGGTGCAGGGCGCGACCCGGGTCTTGCGTCCTCGCTTGATGCGCGATATGCTCCGGGTGACGGGCTTTTTGTCCGTTCAACAGATCAATCAACGCCTGCGCAGCCATCCAGCTACCGGCCAAAAAGTGCTGTTCCAGCCCTGGCGGCCGCACTGACGGCACAGCTGGCCGCACTTTATCGGGCTGAGACAGAACGCACTTGCATTTTTTTTCGGGGTAGAGTAGGGGGGATGCCCCCCAGCGGTGTAGTACTGCAAACGATTGGGGAATTCACTCCCAAACGTTTGGGGCGCCACCCCGCCGCCGGCCGTGCGTGCCCGGCGCTGCATCACCCGGTAGCCCGCCCCTTTTCACCAGCCCCGACCCTATGCCCCTGGATATTACCCAAGACCTTTTTACCCGCTACGTGCAGGGTGCCGCCACCGCGGCCGAATCCGACGCCGTGCGCGCCTGGCTGGCCCAGCCCGCCAACCAGTTGCTGGCCCAGCACTGGATGCGCCAGCACTGGGACGTGCTGGCCGACGCGCCCGCCCAGCCCCTGGCCGACGAGCCCGACTACGACGACCTGCTGGTGAACCTGCACGAGCAGCTGGGCTTTAGCCGCGACGAGCTGCCGGTGGCCGCGCCCTGGTGGCGCCGCTGGGCCGCCGCCGCGGCCGTGGCCCTCACCGTGGGCGCGGGCGGCTGGCTGCTCTACTCGCAGCGCGCCGCCACGCCGCAGGAACTGGCCACCGACTACGGCCAGACGCGCACCGTGCAGCTGCCCGACGGCTCGGAGGTGACCCTGAACGGCCACTCCAAGCTGCACTACGCCCCGAAGTGGACCAGCGAAGGCCCCCGCGAGGTGTGGCTGGAAGGCGAGGCCTACTTTTCGGTGAAGCACCAGCCCAACCACCAGCGCTTTTTGGTGCACACCCAGGCCGGCTTCAACGTGGAAGTGCTCGGCACCAAGTTCACCGTGTACCGCCGCCGCGAGCAGGCCCGCGTGGTGCTGCTCTCGGGCAAGGTGCGCATCGACTTCGAGGACCATAAGCGCCCCGACGTCATCCTGAAGCCCGGCGAGCTGGTGGAAACCCGCGACGCCCAGCCCGCGGCCGTGGTGCACAAGGCCGTGCGCACCGCCCCCTACGCCTCCTGGAAAGACGCCCGCCTGGTGCTCGACGAAACGAGCATCGGCGAGCTGGCCACCCGCCTGCAGGACACCTACGGCATCACGGTGGAGGTGCAGACGCCCGGCCTGACCGAGCGCAAAGTCACCGGCTCCATGCCCGTGGGCGACCTGGACGTGCTGCTGCTGGCCCTGGAAGAAGCCTTCGACCTGCACGCCACCCGCGAGGGCAACCGCATCATCCTGGCCGACAAGGCCCGGCCCTAGACCCATCGGCGGGCCGCCGCCCCACCTCCCGACGCCATTCCCACACTTTTTCTGATATGAACGAGTCCTCTACGCCCCTGGGCCGGCTGCTGACGCGCCCGACCACCCTCACGGCGGGCATTCTGCTGCAGGCGCTGCCCCTGGCCGCCTCCGCGCAGCTGCTGGCCGTCAACCACGCTGGCGGCCAGCACCCCGCGGTGGCGCCGGCCGTGGCCGAAAGCGTGGCCCTGAAGTCCCTGCTGCGGCAGTGGGAAACCGAGTACCGCGTCACCATCTTCTACGAAAGCAACGTGGTGGGCAACAAGCGCGTGCTGCCGCAGGCCACCGGCTCGCTCGAAGACAAGCTCAGCGCCGTGCTCCCGCAGGCCGAGCTGCGCTTCAAGAAGCTGCGCGACGACTACTTCGTGGTGGTGAGCGAGCCGGCGGCCGGTGCCGCCAGCGCCACCCCCAGCGGCGCCGCCACGGCCGACGTAGCTGTATCGGGCCGCGTGACGGGCGCGGGCGGCGAGGCCCTGCCCGGCGTGACGGTGCTGGTGAAAGGCACCGCCATTGGCACGGCTACCAACGCCGACGGGCAGTTCGCGCTGAACGTGCCCGAGGGCAGCACCCTGGTCTTCACGGCCGTGGGCTACGTGCGCCAGGAAGTGCCGGTGAGCGGCGCGGCCTCGGGCCTGAGCATCACCCTGCAGGAAGACCTGCAGGCGCTGAGCGAAGTAGTGGTAGTGGGCTACGGCACCCAGTCGCGCCAGGCGCTGACGACCTCCGTGGCCTCGGTGAGCAGCGAAGCCCTGGAGCGGCAGCCGGTGGCGGGCTTCGACCAGGCCCTGCAGGGCCAGGCGGCCGGCGTGCAGGTGACGGCGCCCTCCGGCGCGCCCGGCGCGGGCATCAACGTGCGCATCCGCGGCAACGCCACGGTGAGCCTGAACGCCTCGCCGCTCTACGTCATCGACGGGGTGCCGGTGCTCCCCACCTACGACCAGGAGCTGGGCGTGAGCGGGCAGCGCCCCAACCCGCTGAACGCGCTGAACCCGAACGACATCGAGAGCATCGACGTGCTGAAGGACGGCGCGGCGGCGGCCATCTACGGCCTGCGCGCTTCCAACGGGGTGGTGGTCATCACCACCAAGCGCGGCAAGGTGGGCAAGGCCCAGGTGGGCTTCAGCATGTACTACGGCCGCCAGACGCTGCGCAAAAAGCTGGACGTGCTCAACGGCCAGCAGTTTGCCGCCCTCTACAACGAGATGCGCGCCAACGACGGGCAGGACCCGGCCTACCGCCCCGACACGGTGCGCACCACCGACTGGCAGGACGAGGTGTACCGCACGGCCAGCATCCAGAACTACCAGCTGAACGTGTCGGGCGGCACCGACAAGACCCGCTACTACCTGGCCGGCGGCTACTTCAAGCAGGACGGCATCAGCCTGAACTCGGGCTTCAACCGCTACAACTTCAAGCTGAACCTGGACCAGCAGCTCGGTACGCGCTTTCGCGCCGGCACCAGCCTGAACCTGAGCCGCACGCTGAACAACAACAGCACCCGCAGCGAAAACGGGGCCGGCAGCTCGGGCACCGTGCTCGGCACGCTGGCCTACATCCCGACGGTGCCGGTGCGCGCCGCCGACGGCTCGTACGCGCTGAACCCCTTCGCCCGCAACTTCGACAACCCGGTGGGCAACCTGCTGGAAAGCCGCAACCTGGCCACCATCTACCAGGTCATCGGCAACGTCTACGGCGAGCTGGACATTCTGAAAAACCTCACGCTGCGCTCCACGGCGGGCATTGATTTCCGCTCGCAGATCGAGAACGAGTTCTGGACCCGCGACTTCCCCGGCAACCCCGCCGACCCGGCCGCCCGGGGCCGCGCCCGCACCAGCACCAACCAGCAGGTAATCTGGCTGCAGGAAAACACGCTGACCTACCGGCCTGACCTGGGCGAGAAGCACGACCTGACCCTGCTGCTCGGCGAGTCGATGCAGGCTTCGGACCGCTTCACCTCCAGCGCTAGTGCTAATGGGTTTGCCACCAGCTCAGTGCCCTATCTGCTAGCCGGCTCAAAGTTTAGCGCGCCGAGCAGCTACGAAGACCAATGGGGCCTGGTGAGCTACTTCGGCCGCGCCATCTACAACTTCGACCGCCGTTACCTGCTCACCCTCAGCCTGCGCGCCGACGGCTCCTCGCGCTTCCGCGACGGGGAGAAGTTCGGCTACTTCCCGGCGGTGGGCCTGGGCTGGCGCGTGTCGGAAGAAAGCTTCTTCCCCAAGGGCAAGACCGTGTCGGAGCTGAAGCTGCGCGGCTCGTTCGGGGCCAACGGCAACCAGGAGTTCTACACCTACGCTCGGTTTCCGCGCTACAGCAGCAGCAACCTTACCTATCCCGGCGTGGGCACAAACGTAGCTGCGGGCGTGACGCAGACCGACATCGGCAACCTGGACCTGAAGTGGGAAACCACCAAACAGTACAACCTGGGCCTGGACGTAGGCATGTTCGACGACCGGCTCACGCTGACCCTGGATGCCTACCGCAAAGACACCCGCGACCTGCTCACGGACGTGGACATTCCGCTGAGCACCGGCTCGAGCAACACGAAAATCCTGCAGAACGTGGGCCGCATCCGTAACCACGGCGTGGAGCTGGGCCTGACCACCACCAACGTGCGGGCCGCCGACAACGGCTTCGGGTGGACCACCAACCTGAACCTGACCATGAACCGCAACGAGGTGCTGGATCTGGGCCAGGTCATCAACACCGACGGGCGGGCGGTGGACCGCCGCCTGCCCAGCGGCAACGGCTTTACGCTGGTGGGCCAGCCGCTCGGCGTGTTCTACGGCTACCAGGTGCAGGGCATCTTCCAGAGCCAGGCGGAGGTCGACGAGGCGCCCTTCCAGGCCTCGGCCACCGCGGCCGGCGACATCCGCTTCCGCGACCTGAACGGCGACGGGAAAATCACCGACCTGGACCGCACCATCATCGGCAACCCCAACCCCAAGGCCATTGGCGGGGTGACCAATACGTTTACCTACAAGGGCCTGGAGCTGAGCGTATTCTTCCAGGGTAGCTTCGGCAACGACGTGTACAACCAGAACCGCGAGACGCTGGAATCGATGGCCAACCCCATCAACCAGACCACCCGCGTGCTGAACCGCTGGACGCCCACCAACCGCGACACCGACGTGCCCCGCGCCGTGCTGGCCGACCCCAACGGCAACGCCCGCTACTCGGACCGCTTTATCGAGGACGGCAGCTACGTGCGCCTGAAAAACCTCACGCTGGCCTACAACGTGCCCGCCGGCCTGACCCGGCGTGCCTACATCAGCGGCCTGCGCGTGTACGCCACCACCCAGAACCTGGTGACCTGGACCAAGTACTCCGGCTACGACCCGGAAGTCAGCTCCGACCCCTTCTCCACCACCGGCTTCGGCCGCGACTTCGGGGTGTACCCGCAGGCGCGCACCTACACCGTGGGCCTCAACGCCACGTTCTAAGCCGCTTCCCACGCCTTCGTTCCCATGAAAAAGCTAGTTATTCCCGTTCTCGCCCTCGCGCTGCTCGCCTCCGGCTGCAACGTGCTGGACAAGGAGCCGCTGACGACCCTGGCCCCGTCGAACTTCTTTAAGACCGCCGAAGACGCCGAAGCCTCGCTGGCGGCCGTGTACGACGGGCTGCAGGCCAAGGGCTGCTACGCCGAGGTGCTGATGCTGATGGGCACCATGCCCACCGACGACGGCGCCAGCGCCAACAACGACGTGGCGGTGCTGCGCACCATCAACTGGAACTCCTCGACCGGGCAGGTGTACGACATGTACCGCGACGCCTACCAGGTCGTCAACCGCGCCAACGCCGTCATCAAGTACGTGCCCGGCATCAGCGGCATGAGCAGCGGCCGCCGCGACCAGATCATCGGCGAGGCGAAGTTTCTGCGGGCCCTGGCCTACTTCAACCTGGTGCGCCTCTACGGCGGAGTGCCGCTGCGCCTGGAGCCCACCGAGAGCGGCGACCCGGCCATCCTGAACCTGCCCCGCGCCGCCGCCGACGAGGTGTACAATCTGATTGTGAGCGACCTGACGGCCGCCGCCGGGGCCGCGCCCGCGAGCAACCCCACCCGCGTGACCCGCGGCGCGGCCAACGCCCTGCTGGCCCGTGTGCAGCTGACCCGCCGCGACTGGGCCGCCGCCAAGACCGCCGCCGGCAACGTGCTCGGCGGGCAGGGCGGCTACACGCTCGCGCCGAGCTTCAACGCGCTGTTCCCGGCCGACAACCGGGGCGAGTCCATTTTCGAAATCCAGTTTTCGGGCAACACCGACGCGGGCACCTTCCACACCCTGCCCGACGTGGTGATGCCCAGCCCGCCGGCCACCTACGCCTTCCCCAAGTTCAACCGCCCCAGCGCCAACCTGCTGCAGGCCGCCGACACGGTGAACGACCTGCGCTGGAGCTTCCAGGGCAACACCAGCGCCGGGCGCAACTTCGCCAGCTTCGTGCGCCGCCCCGGCGGCGGCGACAACGGCGGCGACTTCTGCTACAAGTGGCGCAGCGACGGCAACAACTTCAACTCGCCCGACAACAGCTACCTGCTGCGCCTGGCCGACGTGCTGCTGATGTACGCCGAAGCCAGCAACGAGCAGGGCGGCCCCTCGCAGGACGTGCTCGACAAGCTGAACCCGGTGCGCCAGCGGGCCGGCCTGGCCCCGCTCACCATGAGCAGCCCGCAGCTGGCCAGCAAGCAGGCCCTGCGCCGCCAGATCGAGCTGCAGCGCCGCCTGGAGCTGGCCTTCGAGGGCGAGCGGTGGTTTGACCTGGTGCGCTACGCCCGCCACGAGCAGGCCGACCCGAGCGCCGACCACGCCTGGACGGCCCTCGACCAGATTCAGCAGCAGCGCAACGGCCGCCGCGACGAAAACTACCTGCAGCTGCCCATTCCGCTGAGCGAGCTGAACACCAACACCCAGATTCAGCAGAATCCGGGGTACTAGGGCGCCTCTTGAGCGTCATGTGGAGCATGTCGCGACTCAAGCGCGGCCCCGCGGCACCTCGCGGGCTGAGGCCGGCTAGTCATTCCGGTTCAACCAGGCCGGCATGATCCGGCGAAATGCCCCGGCCTGACGGCCGGCGTGGCCGACGATAACGCACACCGTTTTAGCCGTTCCGGGGCAGCGGGGAACAGGGGAATAGCATAACCCTGCCCTGGGACGGTACTTTTTTGTGGAGAAGGGGAACTGCAGGGACCGGCAGCCGGTGGCCCGCCGCGAGGTGAGTGGCGCGACGACGCCACCGGCTGCCTTCCCGGCCCTCCGCCTCATCTTCCATCTGCTTTTGTTTCTATGGCACCTGGCATTACCACGCTGGCTCCGGCCGACACCGCGGCCGCTCCGGCCACCGGCACCCAGCCGCGCTACACTTCGGCCCTGGCCTCGCTGACGGTGCTGTTCTTCATGATGGGCTTTATCACCTGCCTGAACGACATCCTGATTCCCTACCTGAAGGCCATCTTTCAGCTCAGCTACACCCAGGCCAACCTCATCAACCTCTGCTTTTTCGGGGCCTACTTCGTGATGGGCATTCCGGCGGGCCGGGTGGTGCAGCGCCTGGGCTACAAGGGGGGCATGCTGCTGGGTTTCGTGGTGGCGGCGCTGGGCTGTTTCCTGTTCTACCCCGCCGCCGATGCGCGCAGCTACCCGCTGTTCCTCGGCGCCCTGTTTGTGCTGGCCACGGGCGTGGTGCTGCTGCAGGTGGCCGGCAACCCCTACGTGGCCGTGCTCGGGCCCGCCCGCTCGGCGCCGGCCCGCCTCACGCTCACGCAGGCCTTCAACTCGCTGGGCACCACCGTGGCGCCGCTGCTGGGCGCGGCCCTCATTCTCTCGCGCCTGCCCGACCTCGACGCGGCCCGCGCCGCCGAGGCCATCGACGTGCGCGCCGTGCAGGTGCCCTACCTCTGCATCGGGGCGGTGCTCATCGGCATCAGCCTGCTGCTGGGGCGGATGAAGCTGCCCGTCATTCACCACGAAGAAGGGGCGGACGACCACGCCGGCCGCCGCGCCTGGCACTACCGCCACCTGGTGCTCGGCATGGTGGGCATCTTCGCCTACGTGGGCGGGGAGGTGGCCATCGGCTCGCACATCGTGTCGTACCTGGGCCTGTCGGACGTGATGAACCTCTCGCCCAAAGCCGCCGGGGAGCAGATTGCCTACTACTGGGGCGGGGCCATGGTGGGCCGCTTCGCCGGGGCCTACGTGCTCAGCAAGGTGAACCCCGGCCGCCTGCTGGCCCTGACGGCGGTGGGGGCGGTGGCGCTGCTGCTCGCATCGATGCTCACGCGCGGCGAGCTGGCCATGTGGACGCTGCTGGCCGTGGGGCTGATGAACTCGATCATGTTCGCCACCATTTTCACCCTGGCCGTGGCCGGGCTCGGTCGCCACACCAGCGCCGCCTCGGGGCTGCTGAACGTGGCCATCGTGGGCGGGGCGGTGGTGCCCATGCTCTTCGGGCTGGTGGCCGATGCGGCCTCGCTGCGCCTGGCCCTGCTGCTGCCGGTGGCCTGCTACGTCTACATCATGTGGTACGGCCTGCAGGGCCACGCGCGCCGCGCCGCCTAAGACTTCCTTCGCTTTTCCCCAACACGCCCGTGCCTACGCTTTCCTTCGTCCGTTTTCTTGCCTGCGCCGGCTTGGTGCTCGGTGCAGCCTTGGCGCCGCAGCCGGGCTTCGCCCAGGCGCCCGCCAAAGTCGGAACGGCCAAACCCGCCAAAGCCGGCCCCGCCGCCACGCTCTGGCTGACCACGCCCGACCAGGCCCAGCTGCTGCGCGAGCAGCCCGGCAAGCTGGCCTTCCGGCCCGCCGCGGCGAAAACGACCGGCCCGGTTATCGAGCTGAACGACGCACAGCGCTACCAGCGCATCGACGGCTTCGGCTACTGCCTCACGGGCGGCTCGGCCGAGCTGCTGCACCGCATGGGCGCGGCGGAGCGGGCCCAGCTGCTGCGCGAGCTGTTCGCCATCGACGGCACCAATATCGGCGTGAGCTACCTGCGCCTGAGCATCGGCGCCTCCGACCTCGACGCGCAGGTGTTCAGCTACGACGACCTGCCCGCCGGCCAGACCGACCCCGAGCTCAAGCACTTCAGTCTGCAGCCCGACCGCGCGCACCTGCTGCCGGTGCTCAAGGAAATCCTGGCCATCAACCCCCGGATCAAGCTGCTCGGCTCGCCCTGGTCGCCGCCGCCGTGGATGAAAACCAACGGCGAATCGAAGGGCGGCTCGCTGAAGCCCGAGTGCTACGACGCCTACGCCCGCTACTTCGTGAAGTACGTGCAGGGCATGGCCCAGGAGGGCGTGCGCATCGATGCCATTACCATTCAGAACGAGCCGCTGCACCCGGGCAACAACCCCAGCCTGCTGATGCCGGCCGAGCAGCAGGCCGAGTTCATCAAGAAAGCCCTCGGCCCAGCCTTCAAAGCCGCCCGGCTCGACACGAAAATCATCGTGTACGACCACAACTGCGACAAGCCCGAGTACCCGCTGACGATTCTGCGCGACCCGGAAGCGGCTCAGTACGTCGACGGCTCGGCCTTTCATATGTACGCCGGGCAGATCGAGGCGCTGAGCGCGGTGCACGACGCCTTCCCGCAGAAGAACGTGTACTTCACCGAGCAGTGGATCGGGGCGCCGGGCAAGTTTGCCGGCGACCTGGCCTGGCACGTGCGCACGCTCGTCATCGGGGCCACGCGCAACTGGGCCCGCACCGTGCTGGAGTGGAACCTGGCGGCCGACCCGCAGCAGAACCCACACACGCCCGGCGGCTGCACCGAATGCCTCGGCGCCCTCACGCTGGACGGCAACGCGGTGACGCGCAACCCGGCCTACTACATCATCGGCCACGCCAGCAAGTGGGCCCGGCCCGGCTCGGTGCGCGTGGCCTCTACCGAGCCCGACAAGCTGCCCAACGTGGCCTTCCGCACGCCCGCGGGCCAGCACGTGCTCATCGTGCTCAACGACGCGGCCGCTCCGCAGCGCTTCCGCATCCGGCTCGGCGGGCGCGAAACGGCCGCGCAGCTGCCCGCCGGCGCGGTGGGCACCTACGTGTGGTAACGGCTTCAAAATTCCTGACTCACCCCTACACCCCAGTCATTCCCATGAAAAAAGTATCTACTCTCGCGGCTGCGGCCGCCCTCTGCCTCGGCGCCCTCAGCGCCCAGGCGCAGTTCACCGTCAACGGCGTGCTGGCCCCGGCCGAAATCGGGACCGGCGCGGGCAAGTACCAGCTGGTGGGCAGCTACACCAACGCGCACTCCGTGGCCGACCGCGGCCTGAAGCAGCTCTACGTGGGCACCACCGCCACCACCCTGAACGTGATGCTGGTGGCCTCGCCCGAGAAAACCGACTACAACGCCCTGGTGCTCTACCTGGACGTGCCCAACAAGACCGGCATTGCGGCCGGCACCCGCCTGCCCGGCGGCGACGACACCTCCTCGCAGCTGCGCCACCGCCCCACGCTCGACCTGCAGGCCGACTACGCCTTCCGCCTCACCGTGTCGCCGCTCTCCAACACGGGCACCTTCAACGTGTACCTGAGCAAGCTGGACTATACCGCGGTGCCCAACGCGGCCGGCCGCTACCCCGACAAATACCTCGGCCCGACCGACAAAACCGGGGCGCCGCTGAACGTATCGGACCCGACGACCAACCTCGTGGGGGCCAAGTTTGCCTACCGCACCACGACCAGCGTGGCCGCCAACACCACCACCGGCTGGGAGCTGGAGCTGCCGCTGGCCGCGCTGGGCGGGGCCAGCGCCAACGACGTGGTGAACATGCTGGCCGCCTACGTGGGCGACAACGGCGACTTTTACTCCGATGTGCTGCCGCAGGTGGCCGGCCAGACCACCGACCTGGGCACCGACCCGAATTTTGCGCTGATTGCCGGCCGCCAGAGCTTCGCTTACCAGGTGGGCAACGGCCCGCTGGCCAGCCGCGCCACCGCCGCGGCCCTGAACCTGGAAGCCTACCCCAACCCCGTGACGGCCGTCAGCCAGCTGCGCTACGCCGTGGCCGGCGGCGCCCAGCCGGTGAGCGTGGAAGTGTACAACGCCCTGGGCCAGCAGGTGCTGCGCCTGCTCGACGCCGAGCAGCAGCCCGGCTCGCACGCTGCCTCGCTGGCCCCGCTGCGCCAGCTGGCGGCCGGCAGCTACCTGGTGAAACTGCGCGTGGGAACGCAGCTCACCAGCCGCCGCGTGGTGGTGCAGTAATGCGCCCGCGGCAGGGCCGAACGACCGGGCGGCCCCCCAGGGGTGCCCGGTCGTTCTAAGCCCGCTGTCTTTTCTGCCTTTTTCCGTTTCTCCGATGATGATTGCCCGCATGTTTGCCCTGAACCCGAAGCGCGCGGCCCGCCTGGCCCTGGCGGGCCTGCTGCTGGCCGCCGGTGCCTGCCAGGAAAAGGACCCCCAGCCCGCCCCCGACCCCGAACCGCCCGTGGTGGTGCCCAGCGGCCCCTCGCAGGTGGCGTTCTGGCTGACCAACGGCGACCGGTCGGCGCAGTTTCGCCGGCAGACGACGCGGCTGAACTTCGCCCCGCTGGCCAACCAGAACCCGACCATTGTGGTCGACACCACCCAGCAGTACCAGGACATCGACGGCTTCGGCTTCACCTTGACGGGCGGCAGCGCCTACGTCCTCAACCGCATGAGCAGCACGGCCCGCGCCGGCCTGCTGCGCGAGCTGTTTGCCACCGACAGCACCTGGCTGGGCGTGAGCTACCTGCGCCTGAGCATCGGCGCCTCCGACCTGAGCGACCGGGTGTTCACCTACAACGACCTGCCCGCCGGCCAGACCGACGAGCCGATGGCGCAGTTCAGCCTGCAGCCCGAGCGCGCCGACCTGCTGCCGGTGCTCAAGGAAATTCTGGCCATCAACCCCGGCATCAAAATCCTCGGCTCGCCCTGGACGGCCCCGTCGTGGATGAAAACCAACGGCAGCCCCATCAACGGCTCGCTCAAGCCCCAGTACTACGCCGCCTACGCGCGCTACTTCGTGAAGTACGTGCAGCAGATGCAGGCCGAGGGCGTGCGCATCGACGCGGTGACCGTGCAGAACGAGCCGCTGAACCCCTACAACGAGCCGAGCATGGTGATGTCGGCCGCCGACCAGGCCACCTTCGTGCGGGACCACCTCGGGCCGGCGTTTCAGGCCAATAATATCAGCACCAAAATCATTGCCTACGACCACAACGCCGACGCGGCCGGCCTGAGCTACGTCAACGCGGTGCTCGGCGACGCGGGCGCCCGCAGCTACCTCGACGGCTCGGCGTTTCACCTCTACGAAAACAGCAACATCGCCAACCTTTCCACGATTCACAACGCCTTCCCGGCGAAGAACGTGTACTTCACCGAGCAGTACGTCAACGCCAGCGGCAACTTCGCGGCCGACCTCAAGTGGCACGTTGACAACCTGCTGATCGGGGCCCCGCGCAACTGGAGCCGCAATGTGCTGGAGTGGAACCTGGCCGCCGACGCCGGCAACGGCCCGCGCACCAACGGCGGCTGCAGCACCTGCCTGCCGGCCGTGACGGTGAGCGGCAACGCGGTGACGCGCAACCAGGCCTACTACGTCATTGCCCACGCCAGCAAGTTTGTGCGCCCCGGCTCGGTGCGCATCGGCTCCAACACGCCCGGCGAGCTGCCCAACGTGGCCTACAAAACGCCCGCCGGCAAAAAGGTGCTCGTCGTGCTGAACACCGCGTCGGCGCCGCGCACCTTCAACATCGGCTACCGCGGCAAGCAGGTGGCCACCACGCTCAACGCCGGCTCGGTGGGCACCTACGTGTGGTAGGGCCGCGCCACTAGGTCCCCATCGGCCGCGGGCTGTGGCGCCCGGGCCGTAAGGGCCCCGGGCAGGACCGGCCGCTCAGCCGACTTTTGCCGGGCCTTCCGACGTCCGGCCGGGGCCTTGCGCCGCTCGGCGCGGGGGCGCTTCGACCTTGCTTGTTCCATTGCCCATGTCCTCCCGAACCCCGCTCCTCGTCGTGTTGGCCGCCCTGGCCGCCAGCCTGCCCGCCGCCAGCGCCGTGCGCCTGGCCCGCCTCGTGGGCGACCATATGGTGCTGCAGCGCGGCCAGCCGCTGCCCGTCTGGGGCTGGGCCGACGCGGGCGAAGCCGTGACGGTGAGCTGGCGCGGCCGCACCTATGCCGCCACCGCGAGCGGCCCGGCCGGGCGCTGGACGGTGACGCTGCCCGCCACGCCCGCCGGCGGCCCCTACGAGCTGACGGTGCGGGGCCGCAACCAGCTCACCGTGCGCGACGTGCTGGTGGGCGACGTGTGGCTGGCCGCGGGCCAGTCGAACATGGAGTGGCCGGTGGCCGACGCGCTCAATGCCCCGGCCGAAATAGCCGGGGCCGTCTTTCCGCGCATCCGCCGCCTCGACGTGCCCAACGAGGCCGCGCTGACCCCGCAAACGGACTTCGGCGGGGTGGGCTGGCAGCCCTGCTCCCCCGGTACGGTGGGCGGGTTTTCGGCCGTGGCGTACTTTTTTGCCCGCGAGCTGCACCAGCGCTACCAAGTGCCCATCGGCCTGATTACGGCGGAGTGGGGCGGCACCCCCGCCGAATCGTGGATAAGCGCCCAAACGCTGCGCCAGCTGCCGGACTTCGCCGACAGGGTAGGGGCGGTGCAGGCCCTGACGGGCAGCATTGCCGACCGGCAGGCCGACTACGAGGCGCGCACCCAAGCCTGGCAGGCCAGCCCCGCCGGCCAGGACCAAGGCTTGGCCGGCGGCCAGGCCCGCTGGGCCGACCCCGCCCTGGACGCCGGCAGCTGGCCCCCGATGACGCTGCCCGGCTACTGGGAAAGCCAGGCCGAGGCCCTGCGCACCTTCGACGGCACGGTGTGGCTGCGGCGCGAAGTGACGCTAACCGCCGCCGAAGCCGCCCAGCCCGCCACCCTGGGCCTGGCCCGCATCGACGACCAGGACTCGACCTGGGTGAACGGCGTGGCGGTGGGCGGCACCCGCGGCTACCTGCCCAACCGCCGCTACGCGGTGCCCGCCGGCGTGCTGCGCCCGGGCCGCAACGTGGTGACGGTGCGCGTGGTGGATACCGGCGGGGGCGGCGGCATCTGGGGCAGCGCGGCCGATCTGTTTCTGACCACTGCCAGCCGCACGCTGCCCCTGGCCGGGCCCTGGCAGTACCGCGTGCCCTACGACGCGGCCAGCCGGCCGCTGGCGCCCTTTCCCGGCGGGCCGAGCCAGGTGCCCACGCTGCTGTTCAACGGCCAGATCTACCCGCTGGTCCCGTACGCGCTCAAGGGCGTCATCTGGTACCAGGGCGAGTCGAACGCCGACCGCGCGGCGCAGTACCGCGCGCTGTTTCCGGCCCTGATCCGGGACTGGCGCGCCCGGTGGCAGCGGCCCGCGCTGCCCTTTCTCTTCGTGCAGCTGGCCGGCTACCTGCCGCCCGCCACCGCCGAGCCGGCCGAAAGCAGTTGGGCCGAGCTGCGCGAGGCCCAGCAGCTGGCGCTGGCCCTGCCCGCCACCGGCATGGCCACCGCCATCGACGTGGGCGACTCGACCGACATTCACCCGCGCGACAAGCAGACGGTGGGCCGCCGCCTGGCCCTGCAGGCCCGCCGCGTGGCCTACGGCGAGGCCGCCGTCGTGGCCAGCGGGCCGGTGTTCGAGCGGCTGACCATCAGCGGCAGCACCGTGCGCCTGACGTTCAGCAACCCCGGCCACGACCTGGTGCTGCGCGACGCCGGCGGGCCCTACCTGAAGGGTTTTGCCCTGGCCGGGGCCGACCGCCGCTTTGTGTGGGCCCGGGGCGAGGTGCAGGGCCGCAGCATCGTGCTGCGCAGCCCCGAGGTGCCCCGCCCGGTGGCCGTGCGCTACGCCTGGGGCAACCTGCCCTTTCTCAACCTCTACAACCGCGAGGGGCTGCCCGCGCCGCCCTTCCGCACCGACCAGTGGCCCGGCCTGACGACGGGCCGGCCCTAAGCCGGCGGCCGCGCCGTCGAGCCAGACCTTCATGCCGGCTTATTCCGCCGCAACCCTGCTGCCCACGGCGCCGCCCGCGCTGCTGCCGCGCCCGGGCGCAAGCCCTGAAAAAGCAGCGGCGGGACGCCGGCAGCCCCCGCGCTGATTGCCCCCGCTTCCCTGTTGCACGCCTTCGCTCCGCCTTTCCGCCCCGCTGGGGGCATTTCCACAACCCAAACCCTTTACGCGTATGCAACACGTTTCCCGCTTACTCCTCGGCCTGCTGGCCGCGGGCTGGAGCCTGCACGCCGCCCCGGTGGCGGCCCAGACGGTGAACCTGTGGATGACCACCGGTGACCAAAGCAAGCTGCTGCAGCAGCAGGCCAGCACCGGCTTCGCGGCCAACACCGGCACGGCCAGCACCACCATTACCGTGAGCGACGGCACAACCTACCAGACCATCGACGGCTTCGGGGCTTCGATGACGGGCTCGTCGGCGTACCTGCTGAACCAGAAGATGTCGGCCGCCCAGCGCGACGCGCTGCTCAACGAGCTGTTCAGCGGCTCGGGCATCCGGCTCACGTTTCTGCGCCACAGCATGGGGGCCTCGGACTTTTCGGCCTACGGCAACTACACCTACGACGACAAGCCCAGCGGCCAGACCGACCCGAACCTGACCTCGTTCAGTCTCGGCGCCGACCTCACCGACGTGGTGCCGATGCTCAAGGCCGCGCGCACCCGCAACGGCGCCATCAAGGTGATGGGCACCCCGTGGACGGCCCCGCCCTGGATGAAGGAGCAGTATCAGTGGGCCGGCGGCTGGCTGAGCACCGCCTGGTACCAGACTTACGCCAACTACTTCGTGAAGTACGTGCAGGCCATGCAGGCCCAGGGCGTGCCGGTGTACGCGGTGACGCTGCAGAACGAGCCGCTGTTTGCCGCGCCCTACGCCTCCATGCGCATGGACCCGGGCAACCAGGCCGCCTTCCTGAAAAACAACATCGGGCCGGCTTTCCAAAGCGCGGGCATCACCACCAAGCTGGTGGTGTACGACCACAACTGGGACAACCCGAATAACTACGTGCAGTCGGTATTTGCCGACGCGGCGGCCGCGCAGTACGCCGCCGGCTCGGCCTGGCACGGCTACTCGCCCACCAGCGGCATTCCAAACCAGACCACCGTGCACAACGCCTACCCCGGCAAGGACCTGTGGTTTACCGAAGTCACGGGCTCGGTGGGCTCCAGCTTCGCCGGCGACCTGAAGTGGCACCTCTCCAACATCATCATCGGTACGACCCGCAACTGGGCCAAGGCGGCGCTGGAGTGGAACCTGGCCCTGGACCAGAACAGCGGCCCCACCAACGGCGGCACCAACACCTGCCGCGGGGTGGTGACCATCAACAACTCGACCGGCGCCGTGACGCGCAACGTGGAGTACTACGCCCTGGGCCACGCCAGCAAGTTTGTGGACCCGGGCGCGGTGCGCATCGGCTCCAACTCGGTAAGCGGCGGCATCGAAAACGTAGCCTTTCGTAACCCCGACGGCACCCGCGTGCTCATCGCGCTGAACAACAGCAACGCCGCGCAGACCTTCAAAGTGGTGTGGAACAGCCAGGCCTTCAGCTACACGCTGCCGGCCGGGGCGGTGGCCACCTACAAGTGGGCGGGCACCGGCACGCCGGCCAGCGGCCCGCAGATCGGGCGCATCTACCAGATCAGCTCGAAGAACGGCGGCAAGACCATGGAAGTCTCGGCCAACTCCACCGCCAACGGCGGCCGGGTGCAGCAGTGGGGCTGGGCCAATACGGCCAGCCAGAAGTGGAAGCTGGTGGATGCCGGCAGTCCCTACGTGCGCCTGGTGAACCTGAACAGCAACAAGAGCCTGGACATTGCCGGCCCCAGCACCGCCGACGGCGCCCTGGTGCACCAATGGGACTGGGCCTCGGCCGATAGCCAGTACTGGCAGATTATCGACAACGGCGACGGCACCTACCGCATCGTGAGCAAGTACAGCGGCAAGGCCCTGGACGTGCAAAATAACTCCACCGCCGACGGCGCGGCCATTCAGCAGTGGACCTGGGGCGGGGGCAACAACCAGCGCTGGTACTTCTCCGACCAGGGCCCGGCCACCCGCACCACGCTGGCCACCGCCGCGCCGGAGGTGGATGCCCGCCTGACCGTGTACCCCACGGTGGTGGGCACGGAACTGGCCTTCACCTACGCGCCCGAGCGCGGCCAGGAGCTGCTGGTGCAGCTGGTGGACGTGCTGGGCCGCCGCGTGCTGCAGCTGCCGCGCACGGCCCACGCCGGCCCGAATCAGTTCACTCTGGACGTGGCCGGGTTTGCGGCCGGCGTCTATACCTTGCGCGTAGCCACGCCCGATGGGCAGCTGCAGCGCCGCGTCATCATCAGCCGCTAATGCCCCAATCTGCCCCTTATTCCTGACCTGCTGCCCTGACCCATTCCGCTGCTTTGGCGGGGTGGGTCTGTTTGGCATCGGGCCGGGGCAGCAGACGGCTACGGCGGCTTCTCATTCCCAACCCATTTCCTCTTACCCAATGCAATCTGCCAACCCGACGTGGAGCCTGCTGCTGGGCGCCGCGCTGCTCGCCGCTCCCGCCGCCTCGGCCCAGACCAAACCCACCGTCAAACCCAAGCCGGCCACGACGACGACTGCCGCGCCGGCCTCGTACTCCGCCGCCGGCAAGCAGGCGCAGGTGTACCTCACGGCGCAGGGCACGCCGAGCCGCCTGGCCGCCACCGAGAAGCTGAGCTTCAAGCCGGTGGGCCAGCCGCTGGAAACCGATCCGACGGTGTTCATCGACCCCACGCACGCTTACCAGACCATCGTGGGCATCGGCGGGGCGCTGACGGACGCGGCGGCCGAAACCTTTGCCAAGCTGCCCAAAACCCAGCAGCAGGAGCTGCTGCGCGCCTACTACAGCCCCACGCAGGGCATCGGCTACACGCTGGCGCGCACCAACATCAACAGCTGTGACTTCTCGAGCGACACCTACACCTACGTGCAGGACGGGGACAAGGAGCTGAAAACCTTCAACATTCAGCACGACGAGAAGTACAAGATTCCCTTCATCAAGCAGGCCACGGCAGCGGCGGGTGGCACCTTGCCCCTGTACGTGAGTCCCTGGAGCCCGCCCGCGTGGATGAAGGACAACAACTCCATGCTGCAGGGCGGCCACCTGCGGCCGGAATTCCGCCAGGCCTGGGCGAATTACTACGTCAAGTTCATTCAGGCCTACGAGAAAATGGGCCTGCCCGTGTGGGGCCTGACGGTGCAGAACGAGCCCATGGCCAAGCAGCGCTGGGAGTCGTGCATCTTCACCGCCGAGGAGGAGCGCGACTTCGTGAAGGGCTTCCTGGGCCCGACGCTGCAGAAAAGCGGCCTCGGCAACAAAAAGCTCATCGGCTGGGACCATAACCGCGACCTGGCCTTCCAGCGCGCCAGCACCCTTTTCGACGACCCCGAGGCCAGCAAGTACTACTGGGGCCTGGGCTTCCACTGGTACGAAACCTGGACCGGCTCCACGATGCAGTTCGACAACCTGCGCCGCGTGCACGAAACCTACCCCGCCAAGAACCTCATCTTCACCGAGGGCTGCATCGAGAACTTCAAGCTCGATAACGTCAACGACTGGAAGCTGGGTGAGAAGTACGGCCACTCGCTGATCAACGACTTCAACGCCGGCACCGTGGCCTGGACCGACTGGAACGTGCTGCTCGACGAAACCGGCGGCCCCAACCACGTCGGCAACTTCTGCTACGCCCCGGTCATTGCCGATACCAAGGCCGGCAAGCTCATCTACACCAACATCTACTACTACCTCGGCCACTTCTCCAAGTTCGTGCGCCCCGGCGCCCGGCGCATTGCCACCGCCAGCAGCCGCGACGTGCTCCAAACCACCGCCTTTCGCAATGCCGACGGCTCCGTAGCCGTGGTAGTGATGAACCAGACCGACAAGGAAATGCCCTTCCAGCTTTGGATCAAAGGCCAGGCCGCCGCGACGGTCAGTCCCGCGCACTCCATTGCCACCTACGTGCTGAACTAACGGGGAAAGCAGCGGAACTAGAACGTCAAGTGGCGGCAAAAGACCGTCATCCTGAGGCGCAGTCCAAGGACCTTCCTCGTACCCTGCACAAACCGGGAAGCGCAGCCACCAACGCCCAATCGTTCGGGCTCGGTGGCTGCGCTTCTGCGTTACTACGGCCGCTTGGCAAAGCGTTGGCGCTTCGTAGGCGGCGGTGCAGGGCTTGAGGGAGGTCCTTGACTACGTCGACCTGCGGTTCGGCTGCGCCGGATGACGTGCTGATTTTTCGTGCTGACTCTAACCGTCCGCTCGTCCAGCCGCTACAGCCGATCCAGCCGGCCGCCGTCCACGCGCACTTCGGCGCCCTGCACGAAGGCCGCGTCGTCGGAGGCGAGGTAGGCCACGGTGGCGGCCACGTCCTCGGGGCGGCCCACGTCGGCTTTGTCGATGGTTTCCACGCCGCTTTTCACGTTGGGATTGTCCCAGAGCATGGGCGTGTCGATGGCGCCGGGCATGACCACGTTGACGCGGATGCCCTTGGGCTTGCCTTCCAGGGCGGCCGAGCGGGTGAGCGAGTTCACGCCCGCCTTGGCCGCCGCGTAGGGCGCCACCAGCGGGCTGGTTTCGACGGCGTGAATGCTCGACACGTTGACGATGCAGCTGCCGGGCTTCATGTGCAAAAAGCCCTGCTTGATAAAGTAAAACGAGCCGAGCAAATCCACGCTCAGCACGCGCAGCCACTCTTCGCCGCTGTACTGCTCCAGGGGCTTGAACAGCATCAGCCCGGCGTTGTTGACGATGACGTCGAGGCGGCCGAAGCGCTCCAGCGTGCCCTGCACGGTGGCTTCCACCTGCGCCTCCACCGCCACGTCGCACACGCTGGCCCACACGGCGGGCGCGCCGGCTTTTTTCACCAGCTCGGCGCCTTCGGTCAGCTGCTTTTCGGTGCGCCCGACGACCACCACGCGCGCCCCTTCCGAGGCCAGCCGCTGCGAAATAGCCAGGCCAATCCCGCTGGCTCCGCCGGTAACAATGGCAACTTTGTCCTGAAAACGGGTCATGGAAGTTTAGGGGTTGAGGAGGTTGTGAGTTAATGAGTTAGAGTTCTGAGCAGGTGAGCCAGGGAGGCCAAGCGCGGAATGGAAGTATGGGGGAGGGGAGCAGCCGGCAGGCTTTGCCTGCCGCACTAGCTGGGCCAGCAACTCGCTGACTCATAAACTCCCCAACTCGCGCTAGCTCGGCGCGTTGGCGGCCACGGTGGTTTGGTCCTGCTGCTGGGCTTCGGCCTGGTCCTGCTTCTGCTGGGCCCATTCCTGGCTTGCGTCGTGGGGCATCACGATGGGCACCTGCAGGCACACGCTCTGGGCCGGCAGCACCTGGCGCCAGTCGTGGATGAGCTGCTTGTAGGCCGCGCCCACGGGCCGGATTTTGCGGTCCAGGTCGTAGAGGCCCAGCGGGTTCACGGTGCCGCGGTTTTCGCGCAGGGCCGAGTCCCAGTCGACCTGGTCGGTGAGCGAGTACCAGGTGAAGCCCACGATGGGCACCCCGTCGTTGCGCACGCGCAGCACGTTGGCCCATTCTTTCCAGAGCCAGTTCACGGCCTCGTCGCCGCAGGGGCCCTGCCAGAGGTTGGTTTCGGTGTGCATCACGGGCAGGTGGTACCGGTCGTGGTACTGGCGGGTGATGACGTGGTAGCCGAACACCTCGCCCGAGGCGGTGGTGCTCCCGTCGGCGCGCACGCGGTGCTCGTTGGTTTTGTAGTAGTCGTTGCCCATGATGCACTGGTGCCGACGGTGGTTGCGCAAAAAGAAGTGGTACTCCTCGCGCGTCATGCCGTTGTCGAGCAGGTACTCGTACATCTCCGAGTCCACGCGCCGGCCGTAGTTGAGGTCCAGCGAGAGGAAGCGGCGGGCGTTCATCAGCTCGGCCGGCTTGATGGCCTGCGGGTTTTCGGCGTGGAAGTACTCCGACGACTCGCTCTGGATAAACAGCGCGTCGGGCCGCACCTCGCCGATGGCGTGCATGGCCAGCACGTTGGCCTTCACGATGTGCTTGAGCGCCGTCACGAAGGCCTGGTCGCCGCTCAGCTGCTCGTTCCACCAGCCGTACAAGGCCGAAAACTGCGCGCAGATAAACATTTCGTTGACCGGCGTGTAGAGCTGCACCCACGGAAACCGCTCGGCAAAGGCCCGGGCATAGTCGCCGAACAGGGCCGGGAAATCCGGGTTCTGGAAGTTGCCCAGCCAGTCGGGCAGGCCGAAGTGGCACAGGTCGACGATGGGGGCGATGTTGCGGCGGCCCAGGTCGCGGAAGGTCAGGTCGGCGAAGGTCCAGTCGTAGCGGCCCGGGCCCAGCCAGGTGGTGTGAATCGGCGGGCCGTAGCGCAGGAAGCGGATGCCCAGCTCTTCGACCAGGTCGAAATCCTTCTGCCAGAACTCGTAGTGGCGGCACTTGGCCATTTCATCGACGCGCACCCGGCCGTTCTGAATGGTCGGGTTGCTGTTTTCGATGCCGGTGGCGAATAAAAACTGCGGAATCATGCGGCGAAATGCCCCGCGGCGGCTGAGGGGCCAGCGGCCGCGGGGTGCTGCTACATACTGCGTTGCGCCGCGGCGCGTTGCGCCCCGCGGCCGTGGTCAAAGGCGCACCGAGTTGTTAGACCGTCATTCAGAGCGCAGCGAAGAATCTCGCGTGACGACGGTGGGGTGATAAAGTCGAACGTCATGCTGAGCCCGTCGAAGCATCTCTACCGCACGATTCAACGAAGCGGTAGAGGTGCTTCAACGGGCTCAGCATGACGTTCTTGCATGCCCGCTGAACGCCGGGGCCACTTAGCCGGCGAAGCGCTCCAGCAGCCACATGAGCACCAGGGCAATGAGGACCACGATGACGACGTATTTGGTGTTGGCCGGCGGCAGCGTCCGGCGCGGACGGGTGGGGCGTTGCATGGGGTGAGGGGAGTGGAAGTGAAGATGCGGACCTATACGCAGGGGACGGCCGCGCCGCTCGGGCGCCACCGTCACCAAAGTAGCAACGCCACCGCCGCGCCGAAAATTTCAGCGGCGCCGCCGGGCTCACGACAGCGCCTGCGGGGCCGGGGGCGGCGTGCCCGTGCCGGCGGGGCGGGTGCGGTCGTCGGGCAGGGGCACAAACTCGGCGTTGTCGTTGGGCGGCAGCGCGATACGTCCGGCCTGCCAGTCGGCCTTGGCCTGCTCGATGCGCTCCTTGCGCGACGACACGAAATTCCACCAGATAAACCGCTCGCCCAGCGGCTCGCCGCCCAGCAGCATCAGCGTGCTGGCTTCCAGGGCCACGATAACCGGGTCGAGGCCGGGGGTGAAGACCAGCAGCTGGCCGGGGCCGTAGCGGTGCCCGCTCACTTCCACCAGGCCTTTGGCCACGTA
Source organism: Hymenobacter edaphi (assembly GCF_003258365.1). Classification (GTDB taxonomy): domain Bacteria; phylum Bacteroidota; class Bacteroidia; order Cytophagales; family Hymenobacteraceae; genus Solirubrum; species Solirubrum edaphi. The sequence goes on from NZ_QHKM01000001.1 coordinate 70,117, forward strand.
GGCGCCGCGCTCGGGGTAGCCGCGCGGCGGGCCGAAGCGCGCCCCGGGCTGCAGCACCACGTGCAGGTAAAACAGCGGGGAGTGCGTGCGCACGTCGTTGTGGAGGCCGAAGGCGTCGCCGGCAATCAGGCGCATCCACACGCCGGTATCGGTGAAGATGGGCAACTCCTGGGGCTGGTAGTTTCTGAAGCTCGGAGCGTTTTCCTCGGCCGCTTCGGGCAGGGCCACCCAGGTCTGAATCATCTCCAGCTGCCCGCCGGCCAGCGTGGCCGGGTCCTCGAAGCGCTCGGAGTGGGCAATGCCGCGGCCGGCCGTCATCCAGTTCACCTCGCCGGGCCGGATGATCTGCTCCACGCCCAGGCTGTCGCGGTGCGTGACCTGCCCGCCGAACAGGTAGCTCACCGTGGAAAGGCCGATGTGGGGATGGGGCAGCACGTCGAGGTTGTGCACCTGCTCGGGCGCCAGGCGCACCGGGCCGGCGTGGTCCATGAAGATGAAGGGGCCGAGCATGCGGCGCAGGCGGTAAGGCAGAATGCGCCGCACGTTGAAGCCGGCGCTGAGGGCCGCCGGGCGGGCGTCGATGACGAGGTCGAGCATGGGCAGAAGTGAGCTGAGAGGAGGGAAGCAACGGCAGGAATATCGGCCGCTAACATACGCGCTGAAGCCGATGGCCGGAGCTGCCCTGAAAACCGCCGACGCCGCGAATGGTTGGGCGGGCGGCGGGCGGCGCGGCGCCAGGGCGCGGGCCGGCACCGGTCGGGCTGGGCCGAAGCGGAGGCTGTTGAAAAAAAGTAAGTCAGAAGGCGCTTTTTTTGATTGTTTCTTAACCGCCGCAATCGTTTGTGGTACAGGGCGCCGATACGCGGGTGGGGGCACCCATCCAGCAGCGGCGCGTGTGCTGTAAGTGTACAGTGCCGGCCCGGGAGAGGGGCGAAAAGCCTGCTACGACGTTGTTTGGGCGGTTTGTCGACTTGCATTTAAGCCCTGCAGTTGGAATATTTGGCTGAGCGGCGGCCTCCCCCGAGCCCGTTCCGGCGGCAGTTGCACCCCGGCGGCCCCGCCGCCCCCGACCCAACCATTCCCAACCCCAAAACACTTTATGAAAAACCTGTTTACCTCCCTGCTGGGCGCGGGGGCTGCGGCCGTGCTGTGCCTGGCCGCGCCCGCCCACGCCCAGGCCCAAACCTACCAGCTCGTCTGGGCCGACGAGTTCAACGGCAGCATCAGCCCGGACTGGGTGTTTGAAACCGGCGGCGGCGGCTGGGGCAACAACGAGCGGCAGTACTACCAGCGCGCCAACGCCACCGTGACGAGCACCGAGCTGCAGATAACGGCCCGCAAGCAGAGCGTGGGCGGCTACCCCTACACCTCGGCCCGCATGAAAACGCAGGGCACCCGGCAGTTTACCTACGGCAAGATCGAGGCGCGCATGCGGCTGCCGCTGGGCCAGGGCCTGTGGCCCGCGTTCTGGATGCTGGGCGCCAACATCGGGCAGGTGGGCTGGCCGGCCTGCGGCGAAATCGACGTGATGGAGCACATCAACAGCGAAAACAAGGTGTACGGCACCGTGCACTGGGACAGCAACGGCCACGCCGAGTACGGCGGCAACGTCATCACCTCGCCCGAGGCCTACCACGTGTACACGGTGGAGTGGGACGCCAGCTACATCCGCTGGTTTGTCGACGGGGCCAAGTTCCACGAAATCTACATTGCGGGCGGCACGGGCAGCACCGAGGAGTTTCAGCGGCCCTTCTTCCTGCTGCTGAACCTGGCCGTGGCCGGCAACTGGCCCGGGCAGACGGTGGACGAGAGCAAGCTGCCCGCCACCATGGCGGTGGATTACGTGCGGGTGTACCAGAAAACCACCGCCACGCCCAGCTCCACCACCATTCAGGCCGAAAGCTACTCGGCCATGAACGGCGTGCAGGTGGAAGCCTGCTCGGAGGGCGGCCAGAACGTGGGCTACATCGACCAGGGCGACTGGCTGGCCTACAACAACATCAATTTCCCCACCTCCGGCAGCTACACCATCGAGTACCGGGTGGCCAGCCCCGGCGGCGGCACCCTGTCGGCGGATCTGAACGCGGGCTCGATTCAGCTGGGCAACACGGCCATTCCGGCCACCGGCGGCTGGCAGAACTGGACCACCGTGTCGCGCACCGTCACCGTCAACGCCGGCACCTACAACTTCGGCGTCTTTGCCCAGTCGGGCGGCTGGAATCTGAACTGGATTCGCATCACCAAAAACGCGGCCCGCGCCGCGGCGGCCGAGGCGGCAGCGCCCAGCCGCGTAACGGAAAAAACCGGTACGTTGGCGCTGTACCCCAATCCGCAGTCCGCCGGCCAGTCGGTTACGCTGAAGCTCGGCGGCGCCTTTGCCGGGCAGCCCGCCGAGGTGCGCGTCACCACCCTCGACGGCCGGCCGCTGTGGCAGCAAATCGCCACCGGCAGCACCCTGGAGCTGAACCGCGACGCCCGCCTGGCCGCCGGCGTGTACCTGGTGCGCGTGAGCAGCGGCGCCGCCACGGCCGTGCAGAAACTGGTGATTCAGTAAGCGCAGCGGCGGGCCCTCGGGCCCGCCGCTACTTTTTTTCGGCGAATTCAACGGCGGGCGCCGCGGCGGTGGGAAACCGGCACGGCCCTGCTCCGCCGGGTTTTGCTGCCCCGCCGCCAATGCCCGGCGGGGCGGCGGGCCGGGCCCACAGCCCACCGACTGCGTCCTCTTCTCCACAACCAACCCCCAACCAATGAAGCAACTTTTCCTCTCCGTGCTCGGCGGCGCGGCGCTGCTGACCAGCGCCCTGCCGGCCCGCGCCCAGCTACGGCCCGACGGCCCGCGCTACGAGCTGGGCCGCCCCCAGGACCTGGTGCGCCAGCTGGAAGCCCAGGTGGCGGCCCGCGGCGCGGCCCCCACCGTGACGCTGCGCGTGTCGGCCGGGCAGGCCTACACCGGCGTCGTCAATTACCGCGAGGAGCTGGGCGGCACCGGCGAATACCTGGTGGGCTCGATTCAGGGCCTGCCGGACGCCTCGTTTCAGCTGCGCATCGCCGGGCCACTGGTGGAAGGCCACCTCATTCTGCGCGCCAGCCGGCAGGCCTACCGCTACGCCGCCGACGCCCGGGGCCGCGCCTACGTGCAGCCGGTGGACATCGACAAGGTGGTGTGCGTGGATTACGGCAAGCCCCGCGGCTACCGGGAGCCCGCGCCCGCCACGCTGCCCGGCACGGCCCAGCGCGTGAGCGTGGTGTCGCTGCAGAGCCTGCCCGGCGCCCGCGGCTGCGTGATGCTCGACGTGGACGGCTACAACCTGCCGGCCGGCACCGGCTGGAACAACGGCAACGCCTACAACGCGCCCTCGGCCAACATGACCGACGCCAACGTGCAGGCTATGTGGGAGTTGGTGAGCGAGGATTTTCGGCCCTTTAGCATGAACGTGACCACCGACGAGGCCGTGTTCAACACGTACCCCAAAAACATGCGCATGCGCTGCGTCGTCTCGCCCGGGGCGGGCAGCACCATCGCGCCGGGCGCGGGCGGCGTGGCCTACCTGACCTCGTTTCGCACCAACGACGACACGCCCTGCTGGGTGTTTATGGCCGACCCCAAATCGGGGGGCGAGGCGGCCTCGCACGAAGTGGGCCACACCCTGGGCCTCAGCCACGACGGCCGCCTGAGCCCCAAGGAGGAATACTACACGGCGCAGGACAACGCGGGGGCCTGGGCCCCGATTATGGGCGCGGGCTACTACAAGGCCGTCACGCACTGGAGCCGGGGCGAGTACAACTCGGCCAGCCAGACCCAAGACGACCTGGCCATCATGGCCGGCGCCACCTACAACGTGGGCTACCGCAATGACGACCACGGCAACGCCATCGGCTCGGCTACGGCGCTGGCCCGCAGCGGCAGCGGGCTGAGCGGCAGCGGCCTCATCAGCACCACCGCCGACCAGGACTACTTCTCGTTTGGCACCGCCGGCGGCACGGCCAGCTTCAACGTAAGCACCGTGGGCCGCTACGGCAACCTCGACATCGTGGTGCGGCTGTTCAACGCCGGCGGCGCCCTGCTCGGCACTTACGACGCGGGCGGGGGCGGCAACCTGAACGTGGCCTTCAGCGCCGCGCTGGGGGCGGGCACCTACTACCTGCAAATCGACGGCACCAGCTCCGGCAACCCCGCCACCGACGGCTACTCCGACTACGGCTCCCTGGGCACATTCAGCATCAGCGGCTCGGCCCCGGCCCCGGCCAGCGGCGGCGTGGCCACCGCGTACAAGGACTGCAACTACGCCGGCGCCGCCGTGGGCCTGCCCGTGGGCGACTACAACCTGGCCGCCCTGCAAAGCCGCGGCATCCTCAACGACGACATTTCCTCGCTGACCATCAGCGGCGGCTACCGCGTGATTCTGTACGAAAACGACAACTTCAGCGGCGCCTCGCTCACCCTCACGGCCAGCAACGGCTGCCTGGTCGGCAACGCGCTGGGCACCGGCAACTGGAACGACAAGGCCACCTCGCTGCGGGTGCAGGCCAACACGGCTGCCTTCAGCGTGCTGCTCGAAGCCGAGGCGGCCAGCGTAAACAACGGCATGACGGCGGAAGCCTGCGCGGAAGGCGGCCAGAACATGGGCTGGGTGGACGCGGGCGACTACCTGGTGTGGAACAACATCACCTTTCCCAGCTCGGGCAGCTACACCATCGAGTACCGGGTGGCCAGCGGGGCCGGCGGCGGCACCATCTCGGCGGATCTGAACGCGGGCTCGATTCAGCTGGGCAACACCGCCATTCCCGGCACCGGCGGCTGGCAGAACTGGACCACCGTCTCGCGCACCGTCACCGTCAACGCGGGTACCTACAACTTCGGCATCTACGCCCAGTCCGGCGGCTGGAACCTGAACTGGGTGCGCATCACCCGCAACGCCGCCCGCGAAACGGCCGCGGCGCCGGCCACGGCCAGCCACACGGCGGCCAAAGCCGCGGCGCTGGAGCTGTATCCGAACCCGGTGCAGCGCGTGCTGCACGTGCAGCTGGCCGCCGGCCCGGCCCAGCAGCTCAGCGTCAGCAATTTGCTGGGCCGGGTGGTGCTGCGCCAGGCGCACGCCGGCACCCAGCCCGCCGCGCAGCTCGACGTGACCACGCTGCCCAACGGCGTGTACCTGCTGACGGTGGAAGCCGCCGGGCAGGTGCGCACCCAGCGCTTCGTGAAGGAGTAAGCGCCGGAGGGTGAACAAAAGGCGAAGGCCCGGCGTGCAGCACGCCGGGCCTTCGTTGGTTGTGCCCGGGGCAGGACAAGGCCCCGCGGCCCGAAAAACGGCCGCCGCAGGCGGGCTCAGATGCCCAGGGCAAACACGCCGCCCTGGCCTTTCAGCGAGGATTTGCGGATGACCAGGTCGCCGCTGACGACGAAGGTGCGGGGCTGAAACCGCTCCTTCTGCTGCACCTGCTCCAGAAACAGCCGCGCCGCCTGCTGCCCGAGGCGGTAGGGGTGCAGGTTCACCGTCGTCAGGCCCGGCTCCACCAGCGCGGCCAGGAACTCGTCGCCGTAGCCGACCACGGCAATGTCCTCCGGAATGCGCAGCCCGCGCTGCTTCAGGGCCTGCATGATGTCGAAGGCATTGCGGTAGTTGATGCAGAAAATGGCGTCGGGCGGCTCGGGCAGGGCCAGCCACTGGTCCAGCGCGGCCAGGGCGGCCTCGGGCTGGAAGTTGCTGTGCACCTGCAGCGCGGGCTCCACCGGCAGCTTGTAGTGGTGCAGGGCGTTGAGGTAGCCGCCCAGGCGCTGCCGGCTGATGAGCAGCGACTCGGGGCCCGCCAGGATGGCAATGCGCCGGCAGCCCTCCTGAATCAAATGCTCCACGATGGCGAAGGCACCGCCCCAGTCGTCGAGCACCACCTGGGCGCTGTTCACCTCGTCGCACACGCGGTCGAAGTGCACGATGGGAATGCCCCGGCTGGCGTGCTGCTTCACGTGGTCGAAGTTTTCCGTCTCGCGGGCGTGGCAGATCAGCAGCCCGTCGACGCGCGAGGCCAGCAGCGCCTGCACGTTGCTGACTTCCATCTCGTAGGATTCCTTGGACTGGCAGATCATCACGCGGTAGCCGGCCTCGGCCGCCACCTGCTGAATGCCGCTCACGCAGGTGGCAAAAAACGGCCGCTCGATGTCGGGAATCACCACGCCGATGGTGTGAGTGGCGCTGCTTTTCAGGCTCTGGGCCAGTAGGTTGGGCTGGTAATCGAGCTGCCGGGCTACTTCCAGAATGGCCTGCCGGGTGTTGGTGTTGATGTCGGCGTGGCCGTTGAGCGCGCGCGACACCGTGCTCGGCGCTACGCCCAGCACCTTGGCCACGTCGCTGATGGTGGTCTGGTGGCTGCGGCGCTCGGGCGTGCGCGGCAGCTTCTGGTCAATAAAATGGTAGTCGCAGAGCTTGCAGAAGTAGCGCTGGCGGCCGCGAATAAAGCCGGCACGCTGCACGCCGTCGGGCGAGTTGCATTTGCTGCACTTCATCATAACGAGGGACTGTGGGAATGGGATTTTTTGAAAATCCGGGGCGGAAGGGGAGCGGAGAGGCTGGTAAGAAGCCTTTGATTATTTGAAGATAATCCTAGAAGAATTTTTTCAGCGGCCTCCGCCTAAATATACCTATCGGAACCGTTTTCGAAAACGTTTCCGGTATTTTTATTTCGAAATCAGGCAGCTGGGGCGGTTTTTTAGCTGGCTTTTTCGAAAGTGGTTCGCCTATCTTCGACCAGAAGTTAGCACTCACCCACCCCTGCAACGCTCTTAGCATCGTTGCGGTGCTGCCCGGGGTAGGTAGCTGAATAATTGTACTTTCTCTCCAGCACGCGTATGCTTCCCACCATGCGCTGGTTCGGCCCCTCCGACCCGGTTCCCTTGTCCCACATCCGCCAGGCGGGCTGCGCCGGCATCGTCACGGCCCTGCACCAGATTCCGGTGGGGGAGGTGTGGCCGGTCGAGGCCATCCGGGCCCGGCAGCAGCTTATCGAAGCCGGCAATAGTGAGTACTCACCGCTGCACTGGCTGGTGGTGGAAAGCCTGCCGGTACACGAGGCCATCAAGAAAGGGCTGCCGGCGCGCGACCAGTACATTGCGAACTACCAGGCCTCGCTGCGTAACCTGGCGGCCTGCGGCCTGCGCACCGTCTGCTACAACTTTATGCCGGTGCTCGACTGGTCGCGCACCGACCTGAGCTTTGAAATGCCCGACGGCTCGCGGGCCCTGCGCTTTGTGTGGCAGGACTTCGCCGTGTTCGACCTGCACATCCTGCAGCGCCCCGGCGCCGCGGCCGACTACGAGCCCCAGGTACGAGCCGCTGCCCGCGACCAGTACGCGCAGATGAGCGACGCCGAGCGCCGGCACCTGACCAACACCGTGCTGCTGGGCCTGCCCGGCTCCGAGGAAGCCTTCGAGCTGGCCGGCTTCCAGCAGCTGCTCGACGAGTACGCCGCCATCGACGCCGCGCAGCTGCGCCACAACCTGCACTACTTCATTCAGCAGGTGGGCCCGGTGGCCGCCGAAGTGGGCGTGAACCTCTGCATTCACCCCGACGACCCGCCCTACCCGCTGCTGGGCCTGCCCCGCGTGGTGAGCACCGAGGACGACCTGACGGCCCTGCTGGCCGCCTACGACCACCCCAGCAACGGCCTCACCTACTGCACCGGCTCCTTGGGCGTGCGGCCCGATAACGACCTGCCCGGCATCGTGCGGCGGCTGGGCCACCGCATCCACTTCGTGCACCTACGCGCCACCCGGCGCGAGGCAAACCCGCGCAACTTCCACGAGGCCGACCACCTCGCCGGCGACGTGGATATGTACGCGGTGGTGCGCGAGCTGGTGCTGCAGGAGCAGCGCCGCCGGCGCCGGGGCTTCGGGCAGCCGCAGCTGCCCATGCGCCCCGACCACGGCCACCAGATGCTCGACGACCTCGACAAGAAAACCTACCCCGGCTACTCCGCCATCGGCCGCCTGCGCGGCCTGGCCGAGCTGCGCGGCCTGGAGCTGGGCATCCGCCGCGCCCTCGAGCCGGACGACGCGCCCGCGGCCCCGGCCGCCGTCGGCGCCGGCCACGCCGCCGCCCGGCTGCTGACCTAAGCTTGCTGAACTGTTGCGCCGCCCCGCGGCGCGAAACCCGGCCGGCCTTCCCGGGCCACTGCTCTGCCTCCGCTTCCCCGCATTCCCCCCCCGATGATGTTGCTGCGTACCTGCCTGCTCCTGCTGTGCTTTCTCGTTGGTGCCGTTACCCGCGGCGCGGCCGACGACGGCTACCGGCTGTGGCTGAAGTACGACCTGATTCGGGACGCGGGGCCGCGCCGGCAGTACCAGCAGGTGGCGCAGTTTATCAGCGTCGGCGGGCAGTCGGCGACGCTGAAAGCCGCCGCGGAGGAGCTGCAAACGGGCCTGCAGGGGCTGCTGGGCCAGTCGGTGCCGGTGCTCAGCGACGCCAAGGGCCGGAAGGGCGGCATCGTGTTACAAGTTGATGCTGCCGCGGCTGATAAAGCTGGACTGGGGCCGGATGGCTACCGCATCTACGCCGACAAGCAGAACCTCATCATCACCGGCCGCCGCGACGTGGCCGTGCTCTACGGCGCCTTTGCCCTGCTGCGGCACGTGACGACGCGGCAGCCGCTCAGCGGGCTCAGCATCAGCAGCGTGCCGAAGATTCGGCACCGGCTGCTCAACCACTGGGACAACCCCAACGGCACGGTGGAGCGGGGCTACGCGGGCTCTTCCATCTGGAAGTGGTACGAGCTGCCGGAGGTGGTCGACCCGCGCTACCGCGACTACGCCCGCGCCAACGCCTCGGTGGGCATCAACGGGGCGGTGCTCAACAACGTCAACGCCTCGCCGCGCCTGCTCACGGCCGAGTACCTGCCCAAAGTGGCCGCCGTGGCCGGGGTATTGCGCCCCTACGGCATCCGGGTGTACCTCTCGGTGTTCTGGGCCGCGCCCAAGGTGCTCGGCGGGCTGCCCACCGCCGACCCGCTCGACCCGCAGGTACAGCAGTGGTGGAAAGCCAAGACCGACGAGATTTACCGGATTATCCCCGACTTCGGCGGCTTTCTGGTGAAGGCCAACTCGGAAGGGGAGCCCGGCCCGCAGGACTACGGCCGCCACCACGCCGACGGGGCCAACATGCTGGCCACGGCCCTCGGCACCCACGACGGGCTGGTGATGTGGCGGGCCTTCGTCTACAAAGCCGACCCCAAGGGCGACCGGTTCAAGGCCGCCTCGGAAGAGTTTCTGCCACTCGACGGCAAGTTTCAGCCGAAAGTGCTGGTGCAGGTGAAGAACGGCCCGATTGACTTTCAGGCCCGGGAGCCGTTTCACCCGCTGTTCGGGGCCATGCCGCGCACCCCGCTGATGCTGGAGGTGCAGCTCACGCAGGAGTACCTGGGCTTTGCCACCCACGCCGTGTACCTGGCCCCGCTCATCAAGGAGTGTCTGGATTCGGATACCTACGCCCAGGGCAAGGGCTCGACGGTGGCCCGCGTGGTCGACGGCTCGGTGGATAAGCACAGCGTCAGCGGCATGGCGGGCGTGGCCAACATCGGGGCCGACCGCAACTGGACCGGCCACCCCATCGGGCAGGCCAACTGGTACGCCTTCGGCCGCCTGGCCTGGGACCACGCGCTGGATTCGAAAGCCATTGCCGCGGAATGGGCCCGGCAAACCCTGACCACCGACCCGGCGGCGGTGCAAACCATTGCCGACCTGCTGCAGCAGACGCGCAGCATCTACGTGCGCTACACCACCCCGCTGGGGCTGCACCACATCATGGGCGAGGGCATTCACTACGGCCCGCAGCCCTGGCTGGAGCGCAGCGCCCGCCCCGACTGGACGGCCATCTACTACCACCGCGCCGACTCCGTGGGCCTGGGCTTCGACCGCACGGCCAAGGGCAGCAACGCGCTGGCGCTTTACAAGCCCGAGGTGCAAAACCTGTGGGGCAACGCGCAAACGATTGCGCCGGACTACCTGCTTTGGTTTCACCACGTGCCCTGGCGGCAGCGGCTGAGCACCGGCCGCACCCTCTGGGACGAGCTGTGCACCCGCTACTACTCCGGCGCCGACTCGGTGCGGTGGCTGCAGCGGCAATGGGCCGCGGTGCAGCCCAGCGTCGACCCGGCCCTGCACGCCGACGTGGCCGCCCGCCTCCAGACCCAGCACAAGGAAGCCCTCTGGTGGCGCGACGCCTGCGTGCTCTACTTCCAGACCTACGCCCGCCGGCCCCTGCCGGCGCCGCTGGCACCCCCCACGCGCACCCTGGCCGAGGTGCAGCGGCTGGTCGACATCTACCAGCTGCGCTGAGCGGCCCACCCGGCCCCGGGCCGAATCCTGACTTCTACCTCCCTCTTTTTCATTACCGCTTACGCATGGAAAACATCGTCGAACTCCTCAGCCCCAACGGCCGCCCCGACGAGCCGGTACCCACGCCCGCCGGCCAGGCAGCGCACGAGCAGGCGTTTTCGCTGGCCGGGCGCCTGGCCCTGGTGACCGGGGGCGGCAGCGGAATCGGGCTGGAAATAGCGCGCTGCATGACGCAGGCCGGCGCCACGGTTATCATCACCGGCCGCCGCGAGGAAGTGCTGAAGGATGCCCGGCAGGCGCTGGGCGCGCGGGCCCAGTACCTCGTCAACGACGTGTGCGACCTGGCGTCGCTGGAGGGGCTGATCGAGCAGATTGAATCCACCTACGGCCCGCTCGACGTGCTGGTCAACAACGCCGGCATCAACATGAAAAAGCCGGCCCTGCAGGTCAGCGACGAGGAATTTGCCCGCATCATCCACACCAACCTCAACGCCGTCTTTGCCCTGACGCGGGCCTGCGCCCGGCGCATGGTGGAGCGGCGGCGCGGCGTCATCCTGATGATTTCGTCGATGGCGGCCTACTACGGCATCGACCGGGTGGTGGCCTACGCGGCCTCCAAGTCGGCGGTGGAGGGCATGGTGAAGGTGCTGGCCTCCGAGTTTTCGGCCCACGGCGTGCGCGTGAATGCCCTGGCGCCGGGCTTTATCGAGACGGAGATGAGCCGCACGGCCATGAACTCGGACCCCGACCGCAAAAGCCGGGCCCTGCGCCGCACGCCCATGGGCTCGTTTGGGCAGCCCGAGGACATCGGCCGCGCCGCCGTGTTCCTGGCCTCCGACGCGGCCCGCTACATCACCGGCGCCTCGCTGCCCGTCGACGGCGGCAACTCCATCGGCTTCTAGCGCAGCCGGCCCTTCCTGACTCCTACCTTTCCACAATTCCCACTCTCACTTCCATGACTACACCTTTACGCAGAACGGCCCTGCACCTGAGCTGGCCGCTGCTGACGGCCGCGGCCCTGCCGCTGGCCTTTGCCGGGGCGCCGCTGAGCGCCGTGGCGCAAACGACCCAATCGGTATCGGGGCGCGTGACGGGCGCCGACGGCTCGGGCCTGCCAGGCGTGAGCGTGGTCGTGGCCGGCACCACGCAGGGCACCACCACCAACGCGGAGGGCGTCTACAACCTGCAGGGCGTGCCCACGGGTGCCACGCTCACCTACTCCTTCGTGGGCTACGCCACCCAGCGCGTGGCCGTGGCGGGCCGCAGCGCGGTGGACGTGAAGCTGCTGGAAGACGTGCAGAACATCAGTGAAGTGGTGGTGGTGGGCTACGGCACCCAGAAGAAAAGCCAGGTGACGGGCGCCATTTCGTCGGTGGACGAGCAGCAGCTGCGCGACGTGCCGGTGGCCAACATCGGCCAGGCCCTGCAGGGCCGCGCGGCGGGCGTCAACATCAGCAGCGCCAGCACCGTGCCCGGCCAGGCGCCGGTTATCCGCATCCGCGGCAACCGCTCCTTCGCCGGCTCCAACGACCCGCTGCTGGTGGTGGACGGCGTGCCCTTCGACGGGAGCCTGAACGACCTGAACCCCGACGACATTTCCTCGCTGGAAGTGCTGAAGGATGCCTCGGCCACGGCCATCTACGGGGCCCGCGGCGCCAACGGGGTTATCCTCATCACGACCAAGCGCGGCAAGGCCGGTGCCCCGCGCGCTACCTACAGCGCCTACTACGGCGTGAAGAAAGCCTACGGCGAGTATGACCTGCAGAACGGGCAGGAGTACTTCAACTTCCGCTCGGAGGCCTACCGCGCCGCCGGGCTGGACCCGAACACGGCCGCCGGCTTCCTCACCGACGACGAAAAGGCCAACCTGGCCGCGGGCCGCGACTTCGACTACCAGGACCTGCTGTACCAGAACGGGCGCATCCAGAACCACGCCCTGGGCCTGAGCGGCGGCACCGAGCAGACGCAGTACTCCGCCTCGCTGGGCTACTACGACGAAACCGCCATTGTGCCGGTGCAGGGCATCAAGCGCTACTCGTTGCGCGGCACCCTCGACCAGCAGGTGGGCAAGCGCGTGAAGGTGGGCCTGAACACGCTCAACAGCTTCACCCAGCAAAAGGACCCGGGCCTGAACAATATGTACAACATATTGACCTCCAGTCCGCTGGCTACGCCTTACAACCCCGACGGCACGCCCAAGCTCTACCCGGTGGACGGCGAAACGGCTTACTCGAACCCGCTGACCAACTACATTCCCAACGGCCGCCTGGACCAGCGCCGGCGCATCCGCACCTTCAACAGCCTGTACGCTCAGGTAAACATCTTCAAGGGGCTGGATTACCGTTTCAACCTGGGCCTGGACGCCCGCGCCGAGTTCAATGAAGGCTTCGGGGCCAGCGGCACCACCGGCCGCGGCGCCCAGCCAAGCGCGGCGTCGCGCTCGACCAACACCGCCTTCAACCTGCTGGCCGAGAATCTGCTGATCTACAACCGCACGTTTGCCGAGAAGCACGACGTGAACTTCACCGGGCTCTACAGCTGGCAGGGTTTCCGCAACGACGGCTTTGGCACCGGTGCCCAAAATCTGCTGGCCAACTACCAGCTGGCCTCCAACCTGGGCACCGGCACGCCGACCTCGGCCACCAGCTTCGAAGGCCGCTGGGACATCATTTCCTACATGGGCCGCCTGAACTACGCCTTCGACAACCGCTACTCCATTACGGGTACGGTGCGCGTGGATAAGTCGTCGCGCCTGGCGCCGGGCAACCAGGCCAAGGCCTTCCCCTCGGCGGCCGTGGCCTGGAACCTGGCCAACGAGTCGTTCCTGCAGGGCCAGGGCTGGCTGAGCGGCCTGAAGCTGCGCGCCAGCTACGGCCGCACCGGCAGCACCGCCGTGAACCCCTACCAGACGCTTGGCTCGCTCGGGACCGGGCTGGGCAACGGCTACTACAACTTCGGCGCCACCGGGGTGGCGGGCGTGCGCCCGGCCAGCATTCCGAACCCCAACCTGGGCTGGGAGTACACCGGCACCACCAACTTCGGCCTGGACTTCGGCTTCTTCGACAACCGCGTGAGCGGCTCGATTGAGGTGTACCAGCAGCGCACCAGCGACCTGCTGCTGCCCGACGCGCTGCCCACCGCCAGCGGCTACGGCTCGTTTACGCGCAACATCGGCAAAACCCAGAACCGCGGCCTGGAAGTAAGCCTGACCACGGTGAACGTGCGCACCGACAGCGGCTTCGAGTGGTCCTCGGACTGGAACTTCACCCGCAACCGCGAGGAGGTGCTGGACCTGGGCCTGGGCAAGGATGAAACCGGCAAGCAGCGCAGCGACATCAGCAACCAGCGCTTTATCGGCGAGCCGCTCTACGTGTTCTACGACTACAAGTACGGCGGCATCTGGCAGGCCGACGAGGCCACCGGCGCCACGCGGGCCGGCACCAAGGTCGGGCAGGTGAAAATTCAGGACCTGAACAACAACGGCGTGGTGGATGCGGGCGACCGGCAGATCATCGGTTCGCGCCAACCCAAGTTTGAGGCCGGCACCACGCAGCGCTTCCGCTTCAAAGGCTTCGATTTGAACGCGGTGGCCCTCACCCGGGTGGGCGCCACCATCATCGATCCGGTGCTCTACTCGCCCGGCTACTTCACCACCTACAGCGGCCGCCGCAACCAGGTGAACCTGCCGTACTGGACGCCCTCCACGCCCGACAACCGCTACCCGCAGCCCAACCAGTCGTACTTCGGCGACTTCGTGCCCAACGCCCAGTCGCTGGCGTACCTGAGCGGCACCTTCATCAAGGTGCGCAGCATCGACCTGGGCTACACCCTGCCGCAGAGCCTGATCGGGAAGGCCAAGATGAGCTCGGCCCGCATTTACGTGCAGGTGCAGAACCCGCTGATCTGGTCGCCGGAAGAGTACTTCCAGAACAACAAGGCCATCGACCCGGATGCGCTGTCCTACTCCACGCGCTTCAGCGGCAGCACCTCCGTCAACAACGGGGTGGCCTTCGCCGAGGGCGACCTGAACAGCGCCGTGAACAACGGCCTGGCCGGCCGGGGCGTGAACTATCCCACCACGCGCGCCTTCATCGTGGGCCTGAACGTGGGCTTCTAATTTCTTCCCTCAACTTTCCTGGCGCCCCCTGGTGCTACTTCCCCTATGAAAAAGCTACTATTTACCGGCACGGCCCTGGCGCTGCTCATGGCTACCGCCGGCTGCGACAAGGACACCCTGGTGGAAGACCCCCGCTCGGTACTGGTCCCGGGCTTCTTCGGCACCCCCGACGGGATTCAGGCCGGCCTGGTGGGCGTGTACTCGGGCCTGCGCAACATCACCGCCGACCAGGGCGGCTCGAACTTCATGTCGCAGGGCACCGATGAGTTCATGCGCGGCTTCGGCGCCTCCGACGGCTTCGAGGACTACAACGCGGGCCAGATGAGCTCCACCAACGGCACGGCCACCAACCTCTGGAACGCCTTCTACGGCAACATCAACACGGCCAACGGCGTGCTGCAGTACGCCGGCACGGTGCAGGGGCTGGCGCCGGCCACCGTAAACCAGATTGTGGCCGAAACCAAGGTGCTGCGGGCCTGGAACTACTTCTACCTGGTGCAGTCCTTCGGCGACGTGCCGCTGATGCTCAAGTTCGTGGATACGCCCACCAAGGACATCACGCGGGCGCCGCTGGCCGAGGTGTACAACGCCATCATCACCGACCTGAACGACGCGCTCAGCCCCACGACGGGCATCTCCAACACCGCCGCCCAGCCCGGCCGCGTGACGCGCGCCACGGCCCTGCACCTGCTGGCCAAGGTGCACCTGACCCGCGCCACCACCACGGCCCGCGCCAGCGACGACTACGCCAAGGCCGCCCAGTTTGCCGAGGAGCTGATCCGGGACGCCTCCGGCAAGTACAACAAGGGCCTGGAAACCGACCCGGCCCAGGTATTCGCCGAAGGCAACGAAAACGGCCGCGAGGTGCTGATGAACGTGCAGTTCAACGCCGACCCCGTCTTCACCGGCATTTCCGACAACGGCGCCGGCGGCGCCGGGCAGAACCAGACCAACTTCCTGTTCCGCGTCCGCTACGACCTGCTGCCGAACATGGCCCGCAGCGTCCAGTACGGCCGCCCCTTCGGCCGCCTGGGCTCCACGCCCTACCTGCTCGACTCCTACAAGCTGGCCAGCGAAACCACCCCGCGCCAGTGGCGCACCACCGACACGCGCTACGCCAAGTGGTTTTCCACGCTGTGGCTGGTGAATGGCATCGGCGGCAACGGCGGCACGGCCTTCAACCCCCGCGCCGTGGTGGGCGACACGGCCGCCTGGTACGCCGGCCGCGAGCTGACGGCCGCCGAGCAGACGCGCATCAACAACCGGCCCAACGGGCGCTACGTGGTGGGCACGCCCAGCACCTACACCACCAACTTCTCGCCCTACATCAACAAGTACGACGACGCCACCCGCGCGGCCGTCAACAACAGCTCCGACCGACCGCTGATTTTCTACCGCCTGTCGGAAACCTACCTGATTGCGGCCGAAGCCAACATGTACCTGGGCAACACCGCCCGGGCCGTCGACCAGATCAACGTTATCCGCCGCCGGGCCGCCGCCCCGGGCCGCACCGCCCAGATGGAAATTACCTCCTCGCAGCTCAACATCGACTTCATTCTCGATGAGCGCACGCGCGAGCTGTGCGGCGAGTTTACCCGCTGGTACGACCTGGTGCGCACCGGCAAGCTGGTAGAGCGCGTGCAGCGCAGCGTGCCGGCCTACGTGGGCTCCAAACCCGCGCCCATCCCCGGCAGCACCGACCAGTACGGCTCGAACGCGGCGGTCAACATCCGCCCCTTCCACGTGCTGCGCCCCATTCCGCAGCAGGAAATCGACCGCACCAGCGGCAAAATCACCCAGAACCCCGGCTACAACTAACGGTCCAGCCGGCGCCGGTAGCCCCGCCCGGGGCTGCCGGCGCCCGCCCGGGCTCCGGCCCGCTGATCTGCTCCCGCCTTCCGTTCCCCCCAACCCATGAAACCCACCACGCTTCTTTTCGCCGCCGGCAGCCTGCTGCTGAGCCCGCCCGCCGCCCACGCCGCCGTGCGCCTGCCCCGCCTCATCAGCGACGGGATGGTGTTGCAGCGCGGCGCGGCCGTGCCGGTGTGGGGCTGGGCCGATAGGGGAGAAGCCGTTACGCTGAGCTTCCAGGGCAAAACCTACCGCGCCACCGCTGGCCAGGACGGCAAGTGGCACGTGCAACTGCCGGCGCTCAAGCCCGGCGGGCCGTACTCGATGAGCATCAAGGCCAGCAACCAGCTGGAAGTGAAGGATATTCTCGTTGGTGACGTGTGGCTGTGCTCGGGGCAGTCGAACATGGAGCTGCCGATGGCGCGCGTCAAGGACAAGTACCCCGAGGTCATTGCGCAATCGGCTAATGCGCAGATCCGGCAGTTCGACGCGCCCACGCGCTACAGCTTCCGCGGCCCAGCCGCTGATTTGCCCAGTGGCCGCTGGACCGCGGCCGACCCCAAATCGGTGCTGCAGTTTACGGCCGTGGGTTATTTCTTCGCCCGGGAGCTGCACGCCAGGTACAAGGTGCCCATCGGCCTGATCCGGGCCGCGGTGGGCGGCTCCCCGGCCGAGTCGTGGCTGAGCGCCGAAGCCCTGAAGGCCTTTCCGCCCTACGAGCAGCGTGCCCGGCAAATCAAGGACAGCCTGTACGTAGAGGGCATCCGCCAGCAGGAGCGGGCCCGCGACCAGGCCTGGTACCGGCAGCTGCGCCAGCAGGACCAGGGCTTCAGCAAGGGCCAGACGCCGTGGTACGCCCCCGGCCTCGACGTGAGCGGCTGGCAGCCCTTCACCGTGCCCGGTTACTGGGCCAATCAGGGCCTGGCGGCCAACGGCGTGGTGTGGCTGCGCAAGGAAATTGAGGTGCCGGCCGCCATGGCGGGGCAGCCCGCCCGCCTGGAGCTGGGTACCATCGTCGATGCCGATTCGGTGTATTTGAACGGGCAGTTTGTGGGCACCACCGGCTACCAGTATCCGCCGCGCAAGTATGATCTGCCGGCCACGGTGCTGAAAGCGGGTAAGAACGTGCTGGTGGTGCGCGTCATCAACAGCGCGGGCCGCGGCGGCTTCACGCCCGACAAAACCTACGAGCTGCAGGCCGCCGGCCAAAAGGTGGATTTGCGCGGCCCCTGGCTGATGCGCCTCGGCGCCCGGATGGAGCCGCTCGGCGGCCCGACCTTCTGGCAGTGGCAGCCCGGGGTGCTCTACAACGGCATGGTGGCCCCGCTGGCGCCCTACGCCGTAAAGGGCGTCATCTGGTACCAGGGCGAGGCCAACACCAAGGCGCCCAAGGAGTACCTGCCGCTGATGAGCAGCCTGATTGGGGACTGGCGGCGCGCCTGGCAGCAGCCCCAGCTGCCCTTCCTCTACGTGCAGCTGGCCAACTTCATGGCCGTGAAGGAGCAGCCCACCGAAAGCAGCTGGGCCGAGCTGCGCGACCAGCAGCGCCGCACCCTGGCCGCGGTGCCCCGTACCGGCATGGCCGTGGCCATCGACCTGGGCGAGTGGAACGACATTCACCCGCTCGACAAGCAGACCGTGGGCCACCGCCTGGCCTTGCAGGCCGAGCGCGAAGCCTACGGCGAGAAAATAGCCGCCTCCGGGCCGCTGTACCAGGGCATGAACATCAGCGGCAACAAAGTCACGCTCCGCTTCAGCGAGCTGGGCGGCGGGCTGGTGGCCAAAGGCGGCGGCGCCCTGAAGCACTTCGCCATTGCCGGCCCCGACCAGCAGTGGCAGTGGGCGCAGGCCCGTATCGAGGGCGACAAGGTGGTCGTCTGGCACGAGCAGGTGCCCTCGCCCGTGGCCGTGCGCTACGCCTGGGCCGACAACCCCGAGGGCGCCAACCTCTACAACAAGGCCGGGCTGCCCGCCTCGCCCTTCCGCACCGATTTTTGATCTGAGAGAACCTGCGCCAGCCCTGAACGGCGGCGCACCAGGTACCAGGCGGCCGCGGCCGCCCGGTGAGCAGCCTTCGGAACCGGGGCGACCGGGCCGGCGGCGGGCGTGGGAACTCGCCGCCGGCTACGCACGCACTTGACGTCCGCTCGGGCGTCGGGGAACAGGGGAATGTGCCACCGCGGCCGTCCCGAATCCGAAGACTGCGCCACAGCCGGCCCCGTGGCCGGCGCTGGCCGCCGGCAGTTTCCGCCCGTCAGCCCACGGCTGGCGGCCGGGAGCTGCCGGCCTTGCCGGCGGCCTGGGGCCGCCTTCTGCTCTGCTGATTTCCGCCGTCGGCGGCGCTGCTGCGGCGTGGCCGCCGGCGGCCGCCAGGCCTCTGACTGCCCGCTTCGACCACTCGCCCGCCCATGACTGCCCACTACTTGCTGCCCCTCGCGCTGCTGCTGGCCGCCCCCGCCGTGGCCGTGCGCGCCCAGGCCCCGCAGGCCGTAGCCCCGCTGTACCTCGACCCGGCCCAGCCGCTCAACGCCCGCGTCAACGACTATATTGGCAAGCTGACCTTGGCCGAAAAGGCCGACCAGATGCTGTACAACAGCAAGGCCATCGAGCGGCTGAACGTGCCGGCCTACAACTGGTGGAACGAGGCCCTGCACGGCGTGGGCCGGGCCGGCGAGGCCACGGTGTTTCCGCAGGCCATCGGCCTGGGCGCCAGCTTCGACGAAAACCTGGCCCTGCGCGTATCCACGGCCATATCGGACGAGGCGCGGGCCATGTATAATACCGCCGTGGCCAGGGGGCACCGCCTGCGCTACAGCGGGCTGACCTTCTGGACGCCCAACGTGAACATCTTCCGCGACCCGCGCTGGGGCCGCGGGCAGGAAACCTACGGCGAAGACCCCTACCTGACCTCCCGCCTGGGCGTGGCCTTCGTGCGCGGGCTGCAGGGCAACGACCCGGCGCACCTGAAGGTGGCCGCCTGCGCCAAGCACTTCGCCGTGCACAGCGGCCCCGAGCGGCTGCGCCACGAGTTCAACGCCCAGGCCTCGCTGCACGATTTGCGCGAAACCTACCTGCCCGCCTTCCAGGCGCTGGTGCAGGAGGGCCAGGTGGAAGCGGTGATGTGCGCCTACAACGCCACCAACGGCGAACCGTGCTGCGCCAATCAGTTTCTGCTCAACACGGTGCTGCGGCAGGAGTGGAAATTCCGCGGCCACGTGGTGTCCGACTGCTGGGCCCTGAACGACTTCTTTCAGGGCCACAACGTGGTGAAAACGCCCGCCGAGGCCGCCGCGCTGGCGGTGAGCCGGGGCGTCAACCTGGACTGCGGCAACGTGGCGCCCTACCTGCCCGAGGCCGTGCAGCAGGGGCTCATCCGCGAAACCCAGATCGACAGCTCCCTGGCCGTGCTGCTGCGCACCCGCTTCCGCCTGGGCCTCTTCGACCCGGCCGGCAGCTCGCCCTACGATAAGATTCCGGCCTCGGTCGTCAACAGCGCCGAGCACCGCGCCCTGGCCCGGGAGGCGGCCGTGAAGTCGATGGTGCTGCTGAAGAACAACGGCGTGCTGCCGCTGCGCAACGATTTGCCGATGTACTTCGTGACCGGGCCCAACGCCAGCAACCTGGAGGCGCTGCTCGGCAACTACTACGGCGTGAACCGCAACATGACCACCATCCTGGAGGGCCTGGTGGGCGGGGCGGCGGCCGGCAGCCAGGTGCAGTACCGCCAGGGCACCCTGCTCGACCGGCCCAACCAGAATCCCATCGACTGGACCACCAAGGCCGCCCAGGAAGCCGACGCGACCTTCGTGGTGCTGGGCATCAACGGGCTGATGGAAGGGGAGGAGGGCGAGTCGATTTCCTCCACGACCTACGGCGACCGGCTCGACTACAACCTGCCGGTAAACCAGCTGGAATTTCTGCGCAAGCTGCGTAAGGACAACAAAAAGCCCATCGTGGCCATCATCACCGGCGGCTCGCCCATGAACCTGCAGGAGGTGCACGAGCTGGCCGACGCGGTGCTGCTGGCCTGGTACCCGGGCGAGGAAGGCGGCAACGCCGTGGCCGACCTGGTGTTCGGCAAAGCCGCGCCCTCGGGCAAGCTGCCGATTACCTTCCCCAAGAGCCTCGACCAGCTGCCCGCCTACGAGGCCTACGGCATGCAGGGGCGCACCTACCGCTACATGACGGCCGAGCCGATGTATCCCTTCGGCTTCGGGCTGAGCTACGCCACCTTCACCTATTCGGGCCTGAAGCTGCCCCGGAAAGCCGCCAAAGGCAAGCCGGTGGACGTGGAAGTGACCGTGACCAACACCGGCAGCGTGGCCGGCGAGGAAGTGGTGCAGCTCTACCTCACGCACACCGCCCCGAAAGGCCAGCCCAACCCGCTGTACTCGCTGAAAAGCTTCCGCCGGGTGCCGCTGGCCCCGGGCGCCCGCCAAACGGTGCGCTTCACCCTCACGCCCGAGCAGCTGGCCCGCATCGACGAGCAGGGGCGCCGCGTGGCGCCCACCGGGCCGGTGACGCTGGCCGTGGGCGGCGCCCTGCCCTCGGCCCGCAGCCAGCAGCTGGGCGCCGCCGCCCCGGCCACGGCCCAGCTGACGCTGCAATAACGCTACCTGCGCTGCTAAAGAGCCGGTTCGGGCTCTTGGCTCCGTTCGATTACTGACATCAACCCCACCGAGGCCCGCTCCGGGCCCGCATTTCCACAATCCCCACCAATGAAATCAACTTCTACGCTATTCCTCGGCGTACTCGGGCTGCTGAGCCTGGGCGCCACCTCCCATGCGCAGGCGCAGAACGCGCCCGTGTCGCAGCAGGCCGAAGCCGGCACGCTGGGCGCCGACTGGCTGAGCCAGACGGCCAGCGGCGTGCAGTACGTGACTATCACGCCCACGGCCACCATCAACGCCCAGAACCCCGGCACGGCGGCGCGCGTCATCACCTACTCGGTGACCTTTCCGGGCCCCGGCACCTACGACCTGTACGTGCGCATGCGGGTGAATGCGGGCGGGGCCAACGACGACAGCTTCTATTACGCCAGCGGCTTCGGCAGCAAGTCGCCCACCAACGACAACGACTGGATTACCTGCAACAACCTCTTCAACGTGGGCTACAGCAGCGGCAGCCTGCCCGTCGACCAGGGCGGCCCGGCCGGCACCGGCGTGTGGAAGTGGGTGAACATGTCGAAGTACAGCTACAGCGAGACGCCGGTGTCGTTTACGGTGGCCGCCGGCGCCCTCACGCAGACCTTCCAGCTCGGCGCGCGTGAAGACGGCTTCGACATCGACAAGCTGGTGTTTGGGCAGACGGGCCTCTACTTCACTCCGGCCCAGCTCGACGCGGGCCAGCAGGGCACGACCACGCCGCCCGTCACCTTTACGCCCACCGGCCCGCCCATGGCCCAGGGCAAGCCCAAGTACCTGGGCGGCGTGTGGAGCCCCGCGCAGAAGCTGTTCTTCAACCGCTATTTCAACCAGGTAACGCCCGAAAACGCGGGCAAATGGGGCTCGGTGGAGGGCACCCGCAACCAGATGAACTGGGCCGAGCTGGACTCGACCTACGCCCTGGCCCAGCGCCAGGGCATCCCGTTCAAGATGCACACGCTGATCTGGGGCCAGCAGCAGCCGGTCTGGATCGAAACCCTGAGCAACGCCGACCAGCTGGCCGAAATCAACGAGTGGTTTCAGGCCGTGGCCCAGCGCTACCCCAACATTGCGCAGATCGAGGTGGTGAACGAGGCGCTGAACGATTTGCCCCTCAACGGCTCGACCGGCAACAACGGCCCGAACACGCCCGGTAGCGGCGCCGGCAACTACTACAACGCCCTCGGCGGGGCCGGCACCACCGGCTGGGACTGGGTCATCACCTCGTTCACGCTGGCCCGGCAGTACTTCCCCAACGCCCAGCTGCTGATCAACGACTACGGCGTCATCACCAGCAGCAGCAATACGCAGCGCTACCTCTCGCTGATCAACCTGCTCACGGCCCGCAACCTGGTGGACGGCGTGGGCATTCAGGGCCACGCGTTTGAGACGCGCGGCATTCCGGCTGCCACGCTGGCGGCCAACCTGACCACGCTGGCCGCGGCCGGCAAGCCGCTCTACATCACCGAGCTGGACATCGACGGGGTGGACGCGAGCAGCAACCTCGACGACGCCATTCAGCTGGCCGAGTACCAGCGCATCTTCCCCACTTTGTGGACGCACCCGGGCGTGAAGGGCATCACCCTGTGGGGCTACCGCCCCGGGCACTGGCGCACCGCCCAGGGCGCCTACCTGGCCAACGCCGACAACACCGAGCGCGCGGCCTTTGTGTGGCTGCAGAACTACGTGCGCACCACCGTGCTGCGTGCCAAAAACGGCCAGGAAACCACCGTGCGCCTCTTCCCAAACCCGACGGCCGACGGCCGCTTCAGCCTGAGCGGCACCCAGAATAGCACGCAGCTGCGCATCGTCGACCGGCTGGGGCGCGCCGTGCACCAGCAGGCCCTGCGCCAGCAGCCGGTGGTGGACTTGCAGCTGCGGCTGGCCGCCGGCCTTTACGTGGTGCAGCTCACCGGGCAGGACGGCAGCCTGATTACCAGTAAGCTGCTGGTGGAATAGGCCCGCCGAACTTCAGGTTTCCGGGCCGGTGGCTACCCGCCGAAGGTGAGTGCGGCGGTCGGCCGCCGGCTCCGGGACCCTGACCAGCAACGACCCAACTCTTTTTTCTTTCCCCATCATGGCGCTGAGCACGCTGACCCAGACCGAGTATTTCAAGGGCATCCAGCCCATCAAGTTCGAAGGCCGCGAATCGGACAACCCGCTGGCCTTCAAGTGGTACGACGCCACCCGCGTGGTGGCCGGCAAGACCATGCAGGAGCACCTGCGCTTCGCCACGGCCTACTGGCACACCTTCGTGGGCACCGGCGGCGACCCGTTCGGCCCCGGCACCCGGCAGTTTGCCTGGGACCGGCAGCCGGACATCCTCGGCCGCGCCCGCGACAAGATGGATGCGGCCTTCGAGTTCTTCACCAAAATCGGCACGCCCTACTACTGCTTCCACGACGTGGACCTGGTGGACGAGGGCGCTTCGCTGCGCGCGTACGAAAGCAACCTGGCCGCCATCGTGGACTACGCCCGGCAGCAGCAGCAGGAGACGGGCGTGAAACTGCTCTGGGGTACGGCCAACGTGTTTTCCAACCCGCGCTACATGAACGGCGCCAGCACCAACCCCGACTTTCAGGTGCTGGCCCACGCCGGCACGCAGGTGCTCAATGCCCTGGACGCGACCATCGCGCTGGGCGGCGAGAACTACGTGTTCTGGGGCGGGCGCGAGGGCTACATGACCCTGCTCAACACCGACATGAAGCGCGAGCTGGCGCACATGGGTCGCTTCCTGACGATGGCCCGCGACTACGCCCGCAAGCAGGGCTTCACCGGCAAGTTTTTCATCGAGCCCAAGCCGGCCGAGCCCACCAAGCACCAGTACGACTTCGACGCGGCCACCGTCATTGGCTTCCTCAAGGAGTACGGCCTGCAGGACGATTTCATGCTGAACCTGGAAGTAAACCACGCCACGCTGGCCGGCCACACCTTCCAGCACGAGCTGCAAGTGGCGGCTGATGCCAACATGCTCGGCTCGATGGACGCCAACCGCGGCGACTACCAAAACGGCTGGGACACCGACCAGTTTCCGGTGAACCTGAACGAGCTGACCGAATCCATGCTCATCATCCTGGAGCACGGCGGCTTCCGGCACGGCGGCATCAACTTCGACGCCAAAACCCGCCGCAACTCCACCGACCTGGAGGACATTTTCATTGCCCACATCGGCGGCATGGACGCCTTTGCCCGCGCCCTGGTGGTGGCCCACGACATTCTGGAAAAGTCGCCCTACCGGCAGTTCCGCCAGCAGCGCTACGCCTCCTTCGACTCGGGCGACGGTGCGGCTTTTGAGCAAGGCCAGCTGACCTTGGAAGACCTGCGCCGCATTGCCCACGCGCACGGCGAACCGACGCCGCGCAGCGGCAAGCAGGAGTGGCTGGAAAACATCATCAACCAATACATCTAACCCCGTGCTGCGAATCTCATTCCCCGGCTTCCGTAGTTGCGAGCGTGGAAGCATAGCCGCGCTAGGGCGCAGGGCGGCGCTGCATCTCGGCTTATCTGCTCGGCCGCGGGCAACGCGCCGTTCCCAAGCCCTGACGTCTGGCACCCCCTCTCTTTTGGAGAGGGGGCCGGGGGGTGAGGCTTCACGTCTGCGCCAGTTTACGGCCGCCCTGGCGCTGCTGACGCTCACGGCCCCGGCGGCCCTGGCCCAGCAGCCCGTGCAGCTGACGGTGCAGCCCGCGCCGGCCGCCAAACCCGTCATCAGCCGCCACATCTACGGGCACTTCGCCGAGCACCTGGGCCGCTGCGTGTACGACGGCTTCTGGGCCGACCCCGCGCTGAACGTGCCCAAGCAGGGGCGCATCCGGATGGACATTGTGGAGGCGCTGCGCAAAATCAAGGTGGCCAACCTGCGCTGGCCCGGCGGCTGCTTTGCCGACGCTTACCACTGGCGCGACGGGGTGGGGCCCACGGCGCAGCGCCCGCGCACCATCAATACCTGGTGGGGCGACGCGGTGGAGGACAATAGCTTCGGCACGCACGAGTTTCTGGAGCTCTGCCAGCTGCTCGGCGCCGAGCCCTACCTGGCGGCCAACGTGGGCAGCGGCACGGTGCAGGAAATGGCCAACTGGATGGAGTACCTGAACTCCAACGCCGACACCCCGCTCACCCAGCAGCGCCGCCAGAACGGCCACCCCGCGCCCTACGGCGTGACCATGTGGGGCATCGGCAACGAAAGCTGGGGCTGCGGCGGCAACATGACGCCCGCCTACTACACCGACGTGTACAAGCGCTACGCCACCTTCGCTCACAATTACCCCGGCTCGCCGCCCCTGAAGCGCATCGTGAGCGGGGCCAACGGCGACGACCCGGCCTGGACGGAGACGTGCATGAAAAACATCCCGCTCAATATGATGTGGGGCCTCACGCTGCACCAGTACACGCTGCCGACCGGCGACTGGGGCAAGAAAGGCCCCGCCACCGGCTTCGGCGAGGCCGAGTACTTCAGCACGGTGCGCAACTGCCTGCGCATGGACGCCATCGTGGCCAAGCACGCGGCCATCATGGACAAGTACGACCCCAAAAAGCAGGTGGCGCTGCTGGTGGACGAGTGGGGCGTGTGGACCGACGTGGAGCCGGGTACCAACCCCGGCTTTCTGTACCAGCAGAACAGCCTGCGCGACGCGCTGGTGGCCGGCACCACGCTCAACATCTTCAACAACCACTGCGAGCGGGTGCGCGGGGCCAACCTGGCCCAGGCCGTGAACGTGCTGCAGGCCCTCATCCTGACCGACAAGGAGCGGATGCTGCTCACGCCCACCTACCACGTCTTCGACCTCTACCAGGTGCACCAGGACGCGGAGTGGCTGCCGCTGCAATTTCAGAGCCCCGACTACGCGCTCAGTGGCGAGAAAATCCCGGCCCTGAACGCCTCGGCCTCCCGCGACAAAAACGGTGCGGTGCACATTTCGCTGGTCAACCTCAACCCCAACCAGGCCCTGACGCTGGAAACCCGCCTGCCCGGCATCAGCTGGAAAGCCGTGAGCGGCCGCCTCCTGACCTCGGCCAACGTCGGCGACTACAACTCCTTCGCGCAGCCCAACCGCGTGCAGCTGGCCGACTTCAAGGGGGCCAAAAAACGCGGCGAACAGCTCGTGGTGACGCTGCCGCCCAAATCGGTGGTGGTGCTGGAGCTGACCGACGCGGGCAAGCCCCGCTCCTGATTCTTGCGCAATTTCTCTAGTACGTCACGCGGTGACTGCGTTCGGCATGACGGTCTTCACAACCATGAAAAGAAATAACCTGCCAGCCCACCAGGGCCGTTTTGCTCACCGCCTGCTGCTTTTCGGCCTGCTATTGGGCAGCACCACGCTGCTCAGCAGCCAGCACTCCGCGGCCGATAAGGGCCTGAAAGACTACTACAAAGACTATTTTCCCGTCGGGGTGGCCGTGGGGCCGCAGTCGTTGCAGGGCGAGGAAGCCGCGCTCATCAGGGCGCAGTTCAACAGCGTGACGCCCGAAAACGCCATGAAGATGGGGCCGATTCACCCGGAGGAAAACCGCTACTTCTGGGACGACGCCGACGCCATTGTGGGCTTCGCGCAGGCCAATAAGCTGCGCGTGCGCGGCCACAACCTGCTCTGGCACGAGCAGACGCCCAAGTGGCTGTTCAAGGACGCGCAGGGCAAGCAAGTGTCGAAAGACGTGTTGCTGGCCCGCCTGAAAAGCCACATCGAAACGGTGGTGAAGCGCTACAAGGGCAGGATTTACGCCTGGGACGTGGTCAACGAAGCCATCAGCGACAACCCGCAGGAGTTTCTGCGCAACTCGGAGTGGTACCGCATCTGCGGCGACGAGTTCATCGCGAAGGCCTTCGAGTACGCCCACGCCGCCGACCCGCAGGCCGTGCTCTTCTACAACGACTACAACACCGAGCGGCCCGAAAAGCGTGAGCGGGTGTACCGCCTGCTCAAGCAGCTCCGCGACGCCAACGTACCCGTGCACGGCGTGGGTTTGCAGGGCCACTGGTCCATCTTCGAGCCTTCCGAACAGGAGCTGCGCCAGGCCATCGAGCGGTTCGCGTCGTTGGGCCTGCAGGTGCAGATAACGGAGCTGGACGTGTCGGTGTACCCCTGGGAAAAGGAGCGGCGCGCCAAGCGGCCCGGCGAAGCGGACGCCTACACGGCGGAGCTGGAGCAGAAGCAGGCGGCGCAGTACCAGCTGTTTTTCCGCGTGTTCCGCGACTACCGCAAGCAGCTCACCGGCGTCACGTTCTGGAACGTGTCGGACCGCTACTCCTGGCTGGATACCTACCCCGTGGCCGGCCGCAAAAACTACCCGTTGCTCTTCGACCAGCAGCTGCGGCCCAAAAAGGCTTACCAGGCGGTGGTGAAGTTTTAGAAACCAGAGGATTGGAGCCGGTTTACCTCCTCCGCTGCTTCCGCGCATCAAGCGGCGTGGGGCTAGGGATGGTTGATCCGCCGCCAGAACGATGCAACAAGCACGTCCTGTCGAGCTTGCCGAGACATCTCGCGTGCTGATGCCCGGCAGTAATCTTTTAGCTCTGACTCTGTTCTTTCACCCCACCCCAACCCTTCCTCCTCTGAGGAGGGGAGCTAGTTTTAGCTTCCGTATTCCGATGACCGTTTCTCCTTCCGTGTTTCTCCGCCGAATCTGGCTGCCGCTGCTGCTCCTGCTGCTGACGGCCGCTGCGCCCGCCCTGGCCGGCTCCGCCGTGCCCGGCGCCGAAACCTACGTCAGTCCCGATAGGGGCAAGGGCCGCTTTCCGCTGGTGGCCGGCGGCCAGGCGGCCCCGCTGTTTGCCAGCGCCCAGGACTGGCCCGGCGTGCTGCGCGCCGCCCGCGACCTGCAAGCCGACATTCAGCGCGTGACCGGCCGGCAACCCGCGCTCAGTACCGAAAAAGCCCCGGCCGGCCAGCAGGTCGTCCTCATCGGCACGGTGGGCAAAAGTCCGCTGATCGACCAGCTGATCCGAACGAAGAAGCTCGATGCCGGCGGCCTGGCCGGCCAGTGGGAAACCTTCGTGGTGCAGACGGTGGACAAGCCGATGGCCGGCGTCGAGCGGGCCCTGGTGGTGGCCGGCAGCGACAAGCGCGGCACGATCTACGGCATCTACGACTTGTCGCAGCAGATGGGCGTGTCGCCGTGGTACTGGTGGGCCGACGTGCCGGTGACGCCGCAGAAGGCCCTGTACGTGCTGCCCGGCCGCCACACCCTGGGCGCGCCGGCGGTGAAGTACCGCGGCATCTTCATCAACGACGAGGCGCCTGCGCTGCAGGGCTGGGCCCGGGAGAAGTTCGGCGGCGTCAACTCCAAGATGTACGCCCACATGTTCGAGCTGATTCTGCGCCTGCGCGGCAACTACCTCTGGCCGGCCATGTGGGGCAACATGTTCAACGTGGACGACCCGCAGAATCCGGTGCTGGCCGACGAGTACGGCATCGTGATGGGTACCTCGCACCACGAGCCGCTCACCCGCGCCCACGAGGAATGGAAGCACCGCGGCCAGGGCCCTTGGAACTACCAGACCAACGCCGAGACGCTGCGCGAGTTCTGGCGCGGCGGCGTGCGGCGCATGGGCTCGCGCGAAAACATCCTGAGCATCGGCATGCGCGGCGACGGCGACGAGCCCATGAGCCAGGAAAGCAACATTGCCCTGCTGGAGCGCATCGTGGCCGATCAGCGCAACATCATTGCCGAGGAAACCGGCAAGCCCGCCGAGCAGACGCCCCAGCTCTGGGCCCTCTACAAGGAAGTGCAGGACTACTACGACCGCGGCATGCGCGTACCCGACGACGTGACCCTGCTGCTCTGCGACGACAACTGGGGCAACCTGCGCAAGCTGCCCAAAGCGGGGGAGAAGCCCCGGCGCGGCGGCTACGGCATCTACTACCACTTCGACTACGTGGGCGGCCCGCGCAACTACAAGTGGCTGAACACGAACCCGCTGCCGCGCATCCGGGAGCAGATGCACCTGGCCCACGCGCACGGGGCCAACCAGATCTGGATTGTGAACGTGGGCGACCTAAAGCCCATGGAGCTGCCCATCAGCTTCTTCCTCGACTACGCCTGGAACCCCGACCGCATCGGCGCCGCCCAGGTGGCCGCGTACACCCAGCGGTGGGCCCGGCAGCAGTTCGGACCGCAACACGAAGCCGCCATCGGCGACATGCTGGCCCGCTACGCCAAGTACAACGCCCGCCGCAAGCCCGAGCTGCTCGACGCCGATACCTACAGCCTCACGAATTACGCCGAGTGGCCGACGGTAATGGCCGACTGGCAGCAGCTGCGCCAGCAGGCCGAAGCCGTGAACCAGCAGCTGCCCGCCGCCCAGCGCGACGCGTACTTCCAGCTGGTGCTGCATCCCATCCTGGCCTCGGCCAACCTCAACGAGCTGTACTACACGGTAGCCCAAAACCGCGCCGCCGCCAAAGCCGGCGCAGCCAACACCAACGCGCTGGCCGAGCAGGCCAAGGCCCTGTTTGCCCGGGACGCCGAAATCAAGCAGCGCTACCACGCCCTGGCCGGCGGCAAATGGAACCACATGATGGACCAGACGCACATCGGCTACACCTACTGGCAGCAGCCGCCCGTGGATAAAATGCCCGAAGTGCTGACCCTGCCAGCCGATAAAACCACGGCGCTGGCCGAGCCCACCGTTGCGGCCGCTGCAAATAAGGCGCAGCCGGTGCTGGCCCGGCCGCAGCCCGCAGCAGCTGGCACCGGTGCATTCGCCGAGGCCGGCGGCTACGTGAGCATCGAGGCGGAGCACTACAGCCGGGCCGTGGACGCGGGCGGGGTGCAGTGGCAGGTACTGCCCGATTTGGGCCGCACCCTCTCGGCCGTCACGACGGTGCCCGTCACCGCCCCGGCCGCGCTGCCCGCCGCCGGCTCGCCCTGCCTGGAGTATCGGGTGCAGCTCAGCCGCCCCGGCCCCGTGACGGTGCAGGCCTACCTGGCCCCGACGCTCAACTTCCCCGGCGGCCCGGGCCTGCGTTACGCCGTGTCGTTCGACGACGAGCCGCCGCAACTCGTCAACCTGCACCCCGGCCTGGTGGCCGACAACGGCAACCGCCCCTGGGAGCAGGCTGTGGCCCAGAACATCCTGCTCAAGGAGTCGAAGCACACGCTGACCAGGGCCGGCGAGCATACCCTGAAGTTCTGGCGCGTCGACCCCGGCGTGGTGCTCGAAAAGCTGGTCATCGACGCGGGCGGGCTACAGCCGAGTTACCTCGGTCCGCCCGAAAGCCCGCGCCACGGGGCCGGCACTCCGTGAGCGGGGCCGCGGGCTACTGGTAGGGGCGGGGCGGCAGGGCGCCACCGCCCGGGAAAGTGAGCCACTGGCTCACTTTTTTTATTGTTTGTTATCCGCTGCGCAAACGTTTGCAGTGGCCGATTTGCGGGCTTTGGCGCTGCAAATACGTGACAAATTGGTGTGTGCTAAGCGTACAGCTGTCTGCCTAAAATGCCTTTTGCGGCGTGTGGAGCAAGTTTTTGCCCTTGCTTTTGGCTAACAACGCACCTAGCTTTGACCACCCTGAGCCCCTGAACGGCCGCCGCGGCCGCCCGCCGCCGGCCTTTTCCCCAACCCCGGCCAGGGCTTCCCGCTCTTCCTGCTTCGCGGCGGTACGGCCGGCTTCTCGCCCGCGCCCCGCCGCCCCGCCGACGGCTGCGTCGGCAATGGTTGCTGCTCCGCTGGGCGGGGCAGACAGCCGGCTAGTGCCCGCTCATTCCCCAACCACCACAACCATTATGACAACACCTTTACTCCCCGGCGGCGCCGGGCAGTGGCTCCGCCGCAGCGCCCGGGCGCTGGCCGTAGGCGCGGGCCTCGCGTGCCTGAGCCCGACCACCGGCCAGGCCCAGTGCAACCAAATCGTGTGGCAGGACGAGTTCAACGTCGCCGGTGACCTGAGCAAGTGGCGCGTGTACGAGGGCGACGGCTGCGCCGAGGGCAACTGCAACTTCGGCAACGCCGAGCTGCAGGCCTACCGGGCCGCCAACGCCGTGGTGGCCGGGGGCAACCTCACCATCACCACCCGCTACGAGCCGGCCACCGTGGGCGGCCGCAACTATGCCTACACCTCGGCCAAGCTGTTCAGCAAAACCGCCGCCGGCGCGCTGCAGACCTTCAAGTACGGCCGCATCGAAGCCAGCATCAAGCTGCCCTCGGGCCAGGGCGTGTGGCCCGCGTTCTGGATGCTGCCCGACCCCGGCAGCTGGCCCTCCACCGGCGAAATCGACATCATGGAGGCCAAGCACAAGAACCCAACCTCCGTGGCCGGCACCATTCACTACGACGACGGCGGCTGGCACTTCACCGGCCGCGAAGCCACCGGCACCATCGACCTGTCGGCCGGTTTCCACACCTACGCGGTGGAGTGGAGCCCCAACCAGATCAAGTGGTTTATCGACAACACGCTCTACCACACGGCCTCGCCCAAAACCACCTCGGGCGGCAGCTGGCCCTTCAACGACGGCAACTTCTACCTGATGCTGAACGCGGCCGTGGGCGGCCCCGGCACCGGCTTCACCGGCTACTCCAACCCCACGCCCACGGACTTCCCGACCACCATGCAGGTGGATTTCGTGCGGGTGTACAAGGGCAGCTACAACTACGCCGTGCTCGGCGACGAGACGGTGTATCAAAACGATACCAACAAAACCTACCGCCTCGACGCGGTGACGGGCGCCACCTACAGCTGGTCGGTGCCGGCCGGGGCCACGATTACGGCCGGGCAGGGCACCAACGCCATCCAGGTAAGCTGGGGCTCCTCGGCCGGCGGCAGCGTGGCGGTGACCACCGCCGTGAGCGGCTGCCCGACGGGTTCCTACTCTTTGCCCGTAACCGTCAGCCCGGCTTTGCAGCTGGAAAAGGTCTACGAGGACTTTGAGGCCAACCGCTTCATTACCTACGCCTCGGCCACCGGCGTACTCACCCAGGCGCTGACCAACCCGGTGAGCGGCGGGCAGAACACCTCGGCCAAGGTGGCCCGCTACGTGCGCAATTCGTCGGAGCAGTACGACGTCATTTCGATGCGCAACCTCACCGTCGGCAACGCCAACGACTTCGTGGCCGGGCGCAAGAAAATCTACCTCGACGTGTATTCCACCGCGCCGGTGGGCAGCAAGGTGACCCTGCAGCTGGAAAACAGCACCGTCACGACGGCCACCAACTTCCCGCTGGGCCGCCACAGCGCCTACCGCGCCTACACCAGCCGACAGAACGCCTGGGAAACCCTGGAATTCGACCTGGAGCGCAGCATCGACGCGGGCACCAGCATCTACAGCATCGACAACGTGACCCTGCTGTTTCAGCCCGCCAGCAGCTCCGGCGCCACCTTCTACTTCGACAACCTGCTGGTGAAGCAGCAGCCCGTGCCGGCCATCGTAAGCACCGACGTGCTGATCAACTACGACGGCGCGGCCCGCATCACGCAGAACGCCACCAAAACCAACGGCGCCTACACGGCCAACTTCACCAATCCGTCGGCCTCGGGCGTGAATACCTCGGCCAAGGTGGCCCGCTACGTGCGCAACAGCGCGGAGCAGTACGACGTGCTGTTTTTCGACGCTGGCCCCACGGGCACCATCATCGAGGACGCGGCCCTGTTTAAGAGCCAGACCTACCAGATTCAGGCCGACGTGTACACGGCCGCGCCGGTGGGCACCGCCGTGCTGCTGAACCTGCAGAACAAAGCCGCCGCCGCGGGCACCTACCCGGCCGGCCGCAACAGCACCTACGAGGCCCGCACTAGCGTGCAGAATGCCTGGCAGACGCTGACTTTCAACTACGTAACCTCGCCCGACGGCGGCACCGCCAACGTGGCCATCGACGAGCTGGCGTTTTTGTTCGGCAACAATTCCCTGACCGGCGACACGTACTACGTCGACAACATCCGCATCGTGAAGCGCGCCGCTGCCCCGACCTACGCGGCCGGCACCGTGTTCGAAAACTACGACGCGACCCGTAACCTGACTTTCCTGAGCGGCACCGGCACTTACGCGGCGGTGGTGAACACCCCCTCGGCTTCGGGCGTGAATACTTCGGCCAAAGTGGGGCAGTACGCCCGCAACGTGACCGAGCAGTACGACGTGCTGGCCTTCCGCAACCTGCTGACCAAGGACGGCGCGGCCTACAAGCGCGGCGACAAGGTGTTTGCCCTGGACGTGTACACCGCCGCCCCGGTAGGCACGGTCATTTCCTGGCAGCTGGAAAGCAGCGCCGACTCCCGGCCGCAGAACTACCCCACCGGCCGCCACAGCATTTACCAGGCCGTGGTGAAGCAAACCAACGCCTGGCACACGCTCGTCTTCACCTTCGCCAACGCCCCCGACCCCAGCACCCCCGACGCAGACGTAGACAACTCGGTGTTTTTGTTCGGGCCGAACACGCTGACGGGCTACACCTTCTACGTGGATAACCTGCGCAGCCTGAGCAATAACGGCACGACCAACGCGGCCCCGTCGGTCGGGCTGACGTCGCCCGCGGCCGGCGCCAGCTTCACCGCCCCGGCCAGCATTACCATCTCGGCCAACGCGGCGGATGCCGACGGCACGGTGACGCAGGTGGCCTTCTACAGCGGCTCGACGCTGCTCGGCACCGATACCAGCTCGCCCTACAGCTACACCTGGACCGGCGTGGCAGCCGGCAGCTACAGCCTCACCGCCGTAGCCACCGACAACCAGGGCGCTTCGACCACCTCGGCGGCCGTGGCCGTGACGGTGGCCGCCGCCCCCTCGGCCCAGGCCATTCCGGGCAAAATCGAGGCGGAAAGCTTCACGGCCCAGCAGGGCACCCAAACGGAGCCGACCACCGATACCGGCGGGGGCATCAACGTGGACTGGTACGAAACGGGCGACTGGCTGGACTACGCGGTGAACGTGGCCGCGGCCGGGCAGTACACGGTGGGCTTCCGGGTGGCCTCGGCCAACGGTGGGGCGACCCTGCAGCTGCGCAACAGCGCGGGCACGGTGCTGGGCAGCATCAACGTGGGCAACACCGGCGGCTGGCAGAGCTGGCAGACCATCAGCACCACCGTGACCTTGCCGGCCGGCGTGCAGACGCTGCGCCTCTACGCCCAGGCTTCCACCGGCTGCAACGTCAACTGGCTGAACTTCAGCAGCACCGCTACGAACGTGGCCCCGACGGTAAGTTTGACTTCGCCCGCAAATGGCGCAACGTTTACGGCCCCGGCCAGCATTACCGTCTCGGCCAACGCGGCGGATTCGGACGGCACCGTCAGCAAAGTCGACTTCTACCAGGGCTCGACGCTGCTCGGTACCGACACGAGCAGCCCCTACAGCTTCTCCTGCACGAACGTGGCCGCCGGCAGCTACTCGCTTACGGCCCGCGCCACCGATAACGCGGGTGCCGTGACGACTTCGGCCGCCGTGAGCGTAACTGTGAGCTCGACTACCGCCGTGAACCTGGCCCTGAACAAGCCGACCGTCACGTCCTCGACCGAGAACAGCGGCACGCCCGGCTCGGCCGCCGTGGATGGCAACACCACCAGCACCCGCTGGAGCAGTGCCTTTGCCGATCCGCAGTGGATTTACGTGGACCTGGGCGCCAGCTACAACGTGAGCCGGGTGAAGCTGACCTGGGAAGCCGCCTACGGCAAGGATTACCTGGTGCAGGTGTCGAGCGACGCCGCCACCTGGACCACCATCCGGACCGTCACCGGCAACACCACGCTCGTCAACGACCACACCGGCCTGAGCGGCACCGGCCGCTACGTGCGCCTCTACGGTACGGCCCGGGCCGTCATCAACGGGGCCAGCTACGGCTACTCGCTCTACGAGCTGGAAGTGTACGGCACAGCTACCGGCGGGGGGACGGGCGGTAACGGCCTCTGCACCGGCACCGTAGCCAGCGGCGACTACAGCTACGAGGTGTCGACCACCAACGGCACGGTCAACTGGAAGTTCATCCCGCTCGGTCCCATTGCCGGCAGCTCGATGGCCCTCATCTATGTAAAAGTGGGCACGGGCGGCTACGCGGGCTACAACATGACGGCCGCGGGCAGCAACTTCACATTCAGCCAGGCCCAGTCGGCCGGCGCGGCGCTGACGTTCTACTTCACCTACCGCGTGGGCACCACCACGGCCGAGCGCAACTCCAGCGCCACCCCGCACAGCTACACCGCCGGCGCCACCTGCACCGGCAGCCGCCCGGCGCTCAGCACGCAGTCGGCGGCCCAGTCGGCACCCGTCCTGGCCTTCCCGAACCCGGCCAACGAGCAGCTGACCGTGGTGCTGCCCGGCGGCGCGGCCAGCCAGCCTTACACGCTGACCCTGACCGACGCCCTGGGCCGCACGGTGCTGGAGCAGCACACCCAGCAGCCAACGACTACGCTGGACCTGCGGACCCTGCGCAAGGGCGTGTATTTCCTGACCGTGCGCGGCGCGGCCGGCGTGCAGACCCAGCGCATCGTGAAACAGTAACCAATTTTTGAAGTGAGTGAATGCGAGGAAAACAGGGTGGGGCTTCCCCATCCTGTTTCTCGCTTTACGGGGCTTCCGTTTTTCTCCGAGGCTTATGAACCTGACCTCTTTTTCCCCTTGCCGCCCGGGCCGCCTTGCCCGCCTGACTGCCCTGGCCGGCGCCCTGGGCGGCCTGATTCTTACTGCTTCGGCCCAGCAAATGAGCCGCTTATCGGCCCGCGGGCCGCAAATCGTGAATGCCGAGGGCCAGCCGGTGGTGCTGCGCGGCGTGAACGTGGGCGGCTGGCTGCTGCAGGAAAGCTACATTCTCAAAACCGACACGCTCGACTGCCAGCGCCGTATCCAGCAGGGCCTGCTGCGGGTAATGCCCGAACAGGACGTGGAGGAGTTTTACCGCCAGTACCGCGCCGGTTTCGTCACCCGGGCCGACATCGACTTCATTGCCAAGCAGGGCTTTAACTGCGTGCGCCTGCCGTTTCACTACGATTTGTTTCTGACCCGGGAGCAACGCCGGGCCCGCACCAAAGCCCTGCAAAACCCTAAAAGCGACGTCGCCCTGACCGAGTACGTGCAGACGCTCAGCCAGTGGTACGATGCGGGCCAGCTCTTCACCGCCCCCGACCTCGACGGCATCCAGGCCATCGACAACGTGCTGGGCTGGTGCGCCGCCAACAACCTGTACGTGGTGCTCGACCTGCACGCGGCCCCGGGTGGCCAGGGTACCGACCCGAACATCAACGACAACTTCCGCCCCCTGGACCTGTGGAAGCGCCGCGACGCCAAGGGCCGCCTGATTTACCAGGATCTGACCGTGCGCCTCTGGGAGCAGCTGGCCAAACGGTATAAGAATGATGCGCGCATTGCCATGTACGACCTCGTCAACGAGCCGCACAACCTGAACGCCGCCAATGGCCTATCGCCAGATAACCAAGAGCTAAGCGCTTTTTACAGCCGCCTGATCGACGCGGTGCGGGCCCAGAACGATGGGCACCTGTTGCTGCTGGAGGGCAACGGCTACGGCAACGAGTACACCAACCTGACCCCGGACAAGCTGAAGATCAGGGATAAAACCGGCCTCGTCTACAACGCCCACCGCTACTGGTGCCCCAACGACGCTGCGGCCCGGGACCCGAACCCCAACCAGATCAACCTGGTGCGCAATCTGGCCGCGTTCCGGGACCGGTGGCAGGTGCCGGTGTGGGTAGGGGAGACGGGCGAAAACTCCAACGAGTGGTTTGCCGCCGCCGTGCAGCAGCTCAACGCGCAGAACATCGGCTGGTGCCACTGGAACCTGAAGCGCGTGGATGCCGGCAGCAGCCTGCTGCGGGTGCCGCCCTACGGCAGCATCCTCACGGCCGCGGGCCGCGCCGCGCTGCTGCGCAACGCGCAGTTTGCCAACTGCTCGGTGAACCGCGACGCCCTCTTCGCCCTCACCCGGCCCGCCGACGCCCGCCAGCCCTTCGCCGCTAACACGTTGCCCGGCACCCTCATGGCTGCCGATTACGACCTGGGCCGCGAAGGACTGGCCTACCACGACACTTACAACGCCCGCATCGATTACCGCGAGCTGAAACCCACCAACAGCGGCCAGGCCTACCGCAACGACGGCGTGGATGTGCAGGCCATAACGGATGCGGGCGGCAACGGCTTCGGGGTAGGCCACACCGAGGCCGGCGAGTGGCTGAGCTACACCGTGACGGTGCCCAAAGCCGGCTCCTACGCCCTGCAGCTGCGCGCCACCAACGCCGGCGCCGCCCCCGCCCGGCTGCGGCTGCAGCTGAACGACGCCGCCCTGGGCAGCTTCAGCGTGGCGCCGGGCGGCGCCGGCTGGCAAACCATCGACGGCGGCACGGCCAGGCTGCCGGCGGGCACGCACACGCTGCGCCTGGTGGTGGAGCAGCCCGGCGCCGTGCTTAGCTGGCTGCGCTTCACCGATGCCAAAGCTGCCGCCCAGGGCGGGCAGTAAGGCCCGCGCCCCGCGCCCTCGTGCGGCGGGCGGGTGAAAGCAGGAGTAACGGAACAGCTGGGCCGAAGTGAGCTAGCACTTACTTTCAGGCTGAAAATACCCCGTTAGTTTTGTTGATCATGCGCCAGATTCCTGATTCCGAATACTCTACGGTTTTGCCCGCCGCGTGGGCTGGTCCCTTCGCTCATTCGGCCGGCTGCAGCATGTGCGGGTAGTTTCTCTAACTTGTAGACTACCATGCGCCCCACCTTACCCATTCCCAACGCGTTTTTGCTTATTGCCCGCTTTGGCCCGCTGCGCTGGCTGTGGGCGGTGCTGTGCGGCTTGCTGCTGCTGAGCGGCTGGAGCGCCGCGGCCACCACCCCGCCCGGGCCCGAAAAGCCGCTGACCGTCAGCGCCCGGCAGGAAGAAGTTCTCATCCTGCCGCCCAACTACAGCGTGCTCGAAGACCCCGGCGGCCGCATGACGCTGACCGACGTGCAGCTGGGGGTGAATGCGGCCCGCTTCGTGGCCGGCTCCTCCATTTCCACCAACATGCAGCACCCCGGCGCGGCCTACTGGCTGCGCCTGACGGTGCAGGCCCACGGCCCGCAGCCCCAGCACTGGTACTTAGAGCTTTACGACTCTCACCTGAGCGACGTCGTGTTCTTTCCCGATGCCACGGACCCCGCCAGCGCCGTGCACACCGGCGCCGACCAGTCCTTCCTCTCGCGGCCCTACAGCTACAAGAACTTCCTGCTGCGCCTGCCCCTGCGCGCCGACCAGACGCAGACCTACTACCTGCGGCTGCAGGCCAACTCCAAGACCAGTTTTCTGGCCCGCCTGCGCACCGAGCAGGGCCTGGTGGAGCGCTTTCAGCAGGAATACGGCCTGCTGGGCGGCTTCTACGGCATCCTGCTCATCATGGTGGTGTACAACCTGTGCCTGTACTTCTTCACCCATGAGCAAACCTACCTGCGCTACGTGCTCTACGTACTCAGCTGCAGCCTCGTGTTTCTCTCCGAAGATGGCCTGGGCTTTCAGTACCTCTGGCCCGACCATCCGTGGTTCAATCAGCTGGTTATCATCAGCTCGGCGCCGCTGCTGCTGCTCACTTTCAGCTACTACGCCCGCCACTTCCTCGACGCCCCGCAGCGCCTGCCGCACTACGACCCCTGGGTGCGCAACGTGGTGCTGCTCAGCGCCGCCGCCCTGCTGCTGGATGCCCTCTGGTGGCAGTCGGACTTGAGCTTCTGGCTGTATCTGCTGCCCTACGGCATGCTGTTCGTGGCCGCCCTGCGGGTGTGGCGCGGCGGCTTTCGGCCCGCCCGCTTCTTTCTGCTGTCCCACACGCTGGTGGTGGTCAGCGTGGGCTTCCTGATTCTGCGCAAGCTCGGCATCGACACCTTCACCAACACCTTCACGGTGTACAGCATGAACGCCGCGTTCGTGCTGGAAGTGGTGATTCTGTCCTACGCGCTGGGCGAGAAAATCAAGGGCATTCAGGACGCGACGCTGCGGGCCCAGCAGCGCCTGGTGAAGCAGCTGCGCAAAAAGCACGAGGTGCAAGAGCAGCTGGTAGAGCAGCTGCGGCAGAACGATGAGCTTAAGGATCAGTTAAATACCGAGCTGGAGGGCCTGGTAGCCCAGCGCACCGAGGAGCTGCGCCA
Source organism: Hymenobacter edaphi (assembly GCF_003258365.1). Lineage (GTDB taxonomy): Bacteria > Bacteroidota > Bacteroidia > Cytophagales > Hymenobacteraceae > Solirubrum > Solirubrum edaphi. The sequence continues at coordinate 109,082 of NZ_QHKM01000001.1, forward strand.
GCAGGGCGAAACCATTGCCGCCCAGAACCGCGAGCTGCTGCAGGCCAACGGCCTGCTGGCCCTGCAGTCGGCCGCCATCGAGAAGCTGAACGGCGACCTGCAGCGCGACCTGCAGAAGGCCCAGGCTGCCCGGGTGCTGGCCCAGGAGGTGGACTTCGGCGAGTTCAGCCAGATCTACCCCGACAAGGACACCTGCCTGAGCTATCTGGCCGACCTGAAGTGGGCCCAGGGCTACCACTGCCGCAAGTGCGGCCACGACAACTTCTGCGAGGGCCGCGAGCCGCACTCCCGCCGCTGCACCCGCTGCCGCTACGTGGAATCGGCCACGGCCTACACCCTGCTGCAGAAGTGCAAGTTCCCCATCGTGAAAGCCTTCTACGCCGTCTTCCTGCTGCACACGCACAAGGGCAACTACCCGGCTCAGGAACTCTCGCGGGTGCTCGATCTGCGCCGCGCCACCTGCTGGAGCTTCAGCCAGAAGGTGCTCGAGGCCATGCGCCGCCAGGCTGCCGAGGCCACCGAAGACGACAGCTGGACCGACCTGCTACTCGACGATACGGCGGCCGATGCGGACGAGGCAGGGGAGGAGGACGTGGCCGCCGCCCCGGTCTTGGCGCGGAAAGTGGAGACGTGGGCCGGCAAAGCAAAAACCAGTGAAAAAAAAGTGGGCTGAATGCCCACTTTTTTTTGTGTTTTTTACCCGTAAGGGCCCGGTAGGTCGAATGCTGCAAACGATTGCAGTAACCGCATAATTGGCCGGAAAAGTGGGTGCTGTAAGCGTACAGCGGAAAGTGAGATGTAAGCGAAAAACGCTGTTTTTGGCCCGTTGACGCATTTTTGGCGCTTGATTTTTCAAAAACAACGCCGCTATATTTGACCCACCCTAACACGCTGATAACCCCGCTCCCCACGTCCTTGCCGGCTCGCCCCGTACCGAGCCGGCCCGCGGCCCCAGCCGCCCGCCCGGCCGCCCTCGGGGCGCCGGGCCCGCGCCCCCGGCGCGGGCTTCTTATAAAGAGCTGAAGCTGCCCGCCGCGCCTTGCCTGGCGCGGCTCCGGCGCGGGCTCCTCGCCTTTGCTGCTTACTGCCCGTTCCGGCCCGCCGTGGCCCGGAACCCGGCTGCCCCTTTGCCTGGTCGAAGCCCGCGGGCCCGGCTCGGTTTGCCGAAAAACACCTCACTCAACCACATCCATTCCCACACACATGAGCTACCACTTTTACCCGCATTCCTTACTGCGGCGGGCGGTACCCCTGGCAGCCTGCGGCCTGCTGACGCTGCTTGCCCCCGCGCTGGCCGCTACCGGCGCCGGCGGCGCCCGCAGCCACCGTCCCGTGGCCGATGTGCCCGTGTCGGGCCGCGTGACGCAGGTCGACGGGGCACCGATGCCGGGCGTAACCGTCATCGTGAAAGGCACCGCGCTGGGCACCAGCACCAACGCCGAGGGCCAGTTCTCGCTGAACGTGCCCGAAGGCAGTACCCTGGTTATCAGCGCGGTGGGCTTCATTCGCAAGGAAGTGACCGTGGCGGGCGCCACCACGGGCCTGGAGGTGCGCCTGGACGAAGACGTACAGGCCCTGAGCGAAGTGGTGGTGGTGGGCTACGGCACCCAGGAGCGCGGCAGCGTGACGGGCGCCGTGTCGTCGGTGTCGGGCGAGGCGGTGAAGGCCCAGCCGGTGGCCGATGCCACCCAGGCCCTGCAGGGCCGCGTGGCCGGCGTGACGGTGACGTCCAACGGCGGGGCACCCGGCGGGGCTTCGGGCACCTCGGTGCGCATCCGCGGCCTGACCTCAGCCGGCAACAACGCCCCGCTGTACGTGGTCGACGGCTTTCCGCTGCCTTCGGGCGATGAAAACCAGCTCAACGCCATCAGCCCCAACGATATCGAGAGCATCGACGTGCTGAAGGATGCCTCGGCCACGGCCATCTACGGGCTGCGCGCCGCCAACGGGGTGGTCATCATCACCACCAAGCGCGGCAAGGCCGGCAAAACCAATATCACCTTCGACGCCTACCGCGGCGTGCAGCAGGTGTGGCGCCGGCTCGACTTCCTGAACGCGGAGGAATACGCCGTCATCAACAACGAAAACCGCCTGGCCAAGGGCGACCCGGTGTTTGCGAAGCTGGCCAACCCCGCCTCCCTGGGCACCGGCACCGACTGGCAGGACCAGATTTTCCGGCGCGCGGCCATGCAGAACTACGCCGTGTCGGCCACGGGCGGCACCGATAAGGCCCGCTACGCGCTGTCGGCCGGCTACTTCCAGCAGGACGGCACCATCATCGGCTCGCGCTTTGAGCGCTTCACCCTGCGCGCCAACGGCGACGTGCAGATCGGCAAAGTCCTGAAAATCGGCAACAACCTCTCGCTCACCCACCTCAACGACCGGCAGGTGGACGCGGGCGGTAGCGAGTACGGCGTCATCAGCTTCGCCTCGCAGATTCCGGCCACGGTGCAGCCCTACCGCGCCGACGGCTCGTGGTACGAGCCCACCTCGACGGCCGACAACTTCGTGGAGGAAAACCCGATTGCGGTGGCCCTGATCGACAACAAGAAGTTTACCCGCAACCGGGCCATTACCACCTTTTTCGCCGAACTGGAGCCGCTGAAGGGCCTGCGCTTCCGCTCCAACGTGGGCGCCGACCTCATCTTCGACAACTACAACTCCTTCCGGCCGCTGGTGGCCAACTCGCAGCGCTACACGCTGGCCGGGGCGGTGGCCAACTCCACCTACGCGCCGAGCTACCTGATTGAAAACACGCTGACCTACGACCACCTCTTCGCGGGCAAGCACCAGGTGACGCTGCTGGCGGGCCAGTCGGCGCAGCAGTTCGACCGCTCCTTCGTGGAGTCGGCGCGCTCGGGCTACCTGCGCAACGACCTGCAGAACGTGAACAACGGGCCGGTCAACGAATTCCGCGGGGCCAGCGGCTACATCGCGCCGCCCTCGCGCCTGGCCTCGTACTTCGGCCGCGTCAACTACGAGTTCGGCGGCAAGTATCTCTTCCAGGCCATTGCCCGCTACGACGGCACCTACGCCTTCCAGCCGGGCCGCAAGTTCGGCTTCTTCCCGGGCGTGTCGGCGGGCTGGCGCGTGTCGGAGGAGGGCTTCCTGAAAGATCAGCGCACGGTGAGCAACCTGAAGCTGCGCGGCGGCTGGGGTAAGGTGGGCAACGCCCTGAACGCCGGCGCCTTCCAGTACCTCTACGTCATCAACCCCGGCATTCAGTACCCCTTCGGGCAGGACGGGGCCGTGAACCAGGGCGCCGCCCCCACGCGCCTGGCCAACCGCGACCTGCAGTGGGAGGAAAACCGGCAGGTGAACGTGGGCGTGGACCTGGGCCTGCTCGACAACCGCTTCGAGGCCAGCATCGACGTGTACAAGCGCACCTCGCCGAACCTGATTGCCCCGCTCACGCCCTCGCTGGTGTCGGGCACCTACGAGCAGATTGCCACCAACGCCGCCTCGGCCTACAACAAGGGCCTGGACGTGGCCCTGACCTCGCACAACGTGCGCGGCGAGGGCGACGGGCTGAGCTGGACCACCACGCTGAACTTCTCCACCTACAAGTCGCGGCTGGAGTCGCTGGGCTCGGGCATTCCGCCCTACGACGGCTACGGCTCGCGCAGCGGCGTGATTGTGCGCTACAACAAGGGCCAGTCGTTCGGCGACTACTACGGCTACGTGGCTGACGGGCTGTTTCAGACCCAGGCCGACATCGACGCCCACGCCACGCAGAACAGCGCCGCCCCCGGCGACATCCGCTTCCGCGACGTGAACGGCGACGGCACCATCAACGCCGACGACCGCACCTACATCGGCTCGCCGGTGCCCGACTTCACCTACGGCGTCACCAACACGCTGAGCTGGAAGGGCTTCGATCTGAACGTATTCGTGCAAGGCTCGCAGGGCAACGACATCTACAACCTGAACCGCTACTACACCGAGGGCGCGCTCTACGGCAACGGCAGCGGCATCTCGCGGGTGCTCGGGCGCTGGACGGGCCCCGGCACCAGCAACGACGTGCCCCGCGCCATCGGCGGCGACCCGAACCAGAACCTGCGCGTGTCGACCTACTTCGTGGAGGACGGCTCCTACGCCCGCCTGAAGCTGCTCACGCTGGGCTACACCCTGCCCAAGGCCGTGATGAGCCGCCTCTACGCCTCGCAGCTGCGGGTGTACGTGTCGGCCCAGAACCTGGTGACGCTGACCAACTACTCCGGCTACGACCCGGAAGTGGGCATCAGCGGCGTCGACCGCGGCGTGTACCCGCAGCCGCGCGTGCTGCTGGCCGGCGTCAACATTGGCTTTTAGTGTTTGGCGCTCAGTGCCTGGCGCTTAGGGCAAGACGCTGCCAAGACGGACTAGGCGCTAAGCACCAACCATTAGGCACCACCCCCTTCCAACCCTCTCAACTTCCCACAACGGATGATAACGATTAAGAAACCCTTCGTGGCGCTCGGCCTGCTCGGGCTGCTGACGGGCTGCGGCGAGAAATTCCTCGACGTGGCGCCCAACGACTCGGTGACCGAAGACAATTTCTACAAAACCGAAACCGACGCCATTCAGGCCACCAACGCCGTGTACAGCGAGCTGGGCAAGGGCGGGCAGTACAACTACGCGCTCTGGGGCATCGGCGAAATCATGTCGGACAACACCTACACCGGCGGCGGCGGCGGCGGCGACGGAATCGAGTTCCAGCAGCTCGACAACTTCAACATCACGGCCACCAATCCGCTGGTGAACCGCCTCTGGGGTGGCTGCTACGTGGGCATCGGCCGGGCCAACATGGTGGTGGCCAAGGTGCCCGGCATTGCCAACATGAGCGACGCGGTGCGCCGGCGCTGCCTCGGCGAGGCCAAGTTCCTGCGGGCCAAGTTCTACTTCGACCTGGTGCGCGCCTACGGCGACGTGCCGCTGATTACCACGCCGCCCACCTCGCTGGCCGAGGCCAACATCCCGCGCAGCTCCGCCGAACAGGTCTACAACCAGATCGAGCAGGACCTGACCGAGGCCATGGCCAGCCTCGACGGCGCCTACAGCGGCGCCGACCTGGGCCGGGCCACCAAGTGGGCCGCCGAGGGCCTGCTGGCCAAGGTGCAGCTGACGCGCGGCAACAAGAGCGGCGCCGCCCAGCACGCCCGCAACGTGGTGCTCAACAGCGGCAAGAGCCTCTGGCCCAACTACGCCGACAACTTCAAGGTGGCCAACGAGAACGGCCGCGAGTCGTTGTTCGAGGTGCAGTACGTGTCGGGCTTGAACCAGTGGACCATGGACGGGCTCGGCTCGGTCATCAACGAGTACTGGGGGCCGCGCGGCGCGGGCATCACGCCCCAGGCCGGCTACGGCTTCAACATTCCCGAAAACGAGTTCGTGAACGGCTACGAGGCCGGCGACCTGCGCAAGGACGCCACCATCTGGAAGCCCGGCGACGCCTACCCCGACGGCCGCACCCAGCCCAGCCAGCTGCCCGGCTCGCCCAGCGGCTACGGCGCCAAGAAGTTTTTCGTGGGCAAGGTGAGCACCAATATCTGGGACTCGCCGCTGAACTTCCCGGTGCTGCGCCTGGCCGAGGTGTACCTGATCCTGGCCGAAGCGGCCGGCCCCACCGACCCCGACGCGCTCAAGGCCATCAACCAGGTGCGCCGCCGCGCCTTCGGGCTCGACATCAACACCGCCGCCCCGCAGATCGACCTGATGGCCAATACGCCCAACTTCACCGAGGCCGTGATTCGGGAGCGGCGCTACGAGCTGGCCCTGGAAAATGACCGGTGGTTTGACCTGAAGCGCACCGGCAAGCTGGCCACCGCCCTCACCCCGAAAGGCTTCAAGCCCTTCAACGCGGTGCTGCCCATTCCGCAGTCGGAGCGCGACGCGAACCTGAACCTGACGCAGAACCCGAGCTACTAAGCCCCGCGGCGCCCCCGCGCGGGGGGCGCCGCCCGGCCCGGCCACCACTCATTCCCACTCCCTAGTATTATGTCCCTGATTACCGTTTCCGCCCTGCGCTTCGGCGCGCTGCTGGCCGGCACGCTGCTGCTCGGCGCCTGCGAAAAGGAGGAGGGCCGCCTCGAAGGCCCCGCCCCGCAGGCTTCCTTTACCAGCCAGGCCACCGTGCAGGATTACTCCGTCGACGTGGCTTTCACCAACACCAGCCAGGACGGCTTCATTTACCAGTGGAACTTCGGCGACGACACGGACCTCTCGTCGGCGGCCAATCCCACCCACACCTACAACAACGGCGGCACCTACAACGTGAAGCTGACCGTCTCGGGGCGGGGCGGCACCAGCACCGCCACCAAGCAGGTGACGGTGGCCCCGCGCTACTCGGCCCTGGACCGCGCCAAGCAGATGCTGACCGGCAACTCCTCGCGCACCTGGGTGCTCGATAACACCGTGGCCGCCCCCATCGTGGTGGGCCCCGACGACGCCAACCCCACGCAGTGGTACGCCGGCGGGGCCGTTGGCTCGCTGCCCGCCTGCCAGGCCGACGACGAGTTTACCTTCTCGATGAGCGACCAGTACACCTACGACGCCAAGGCCCAGACCCTGGTGGCCGGCAACACGGGCTGCGCCGCGCCGCTGTCGGGCACCTCGGCCTACACTTTCGGGGCGGCCACCGGCGCCGGCGTGGCCCAGTTCACCCTGGCCCGCACCGATGCCTTCATCGGCGTGACCGACGGGGCCAACCGCACCTACCGCATCCTCTCCATCGACAACCAGAAAATGGTGCTGCGCGTGGGCCCGCCCTCGGGCGCGGCGGTGCACACCATGAAGCTGCGCGTGAAGTAGGGCCCCGGGCCGGCGCTACCTTGGCGCCGGCCCGCCGGCCCGGCCTCTCCCCAACACCGCTTACCTTTTTTTTGCTGATGCGCTTTTCCCCGATTATCCCGCGGGCTTCGTGGCTGACCAGTGCCGCCCTGCTGGGCCTGGCCCTGAGCCTGACGGCCTGCACCAAGGAGCCGCCCAAGCCGCTGCCCGCCCCCGAGCCACCCGCGCCCAACGCCGCCGCCCGCCCCTTTGCCGACTACACCCAGGCGGTGCCGGCCTTCTCGGACGAGTTCAACGGCGCCGCGCTCGACGGGCAGAAGTGGAGCTACGAGGTGCGCGACGACTGGTTCAACAACGAAAAGCAGGCCACCACCAACTCGCCCAACAACCTGTACCTGACCCCGCTGACGGGTGAGCTGCACATTCAGGCCCGGCGCGAACAGCTGCGCAACCGCGAGTTTACCTCGGCCCGCATCGTGACCAAGGGCAAGATGAACTACCCCTTCGGCCGCCTCGACGTGCGCGCCAAGCTGCCGAAGGGCAAGGGCATCTGGCCGGCCATTTGGATGCTGGGCACCAACGACGCGGAGGCCGGCTGGCCCGCCTGCGGTGAAATCGACATCATGGAGCTGCGCGGCAGCACCCCCAACGAGAACGTGGCCACCGTGCACTACGGCACGTCCAGCGCCACGCGGCAGATGAAGGGCACCACCTGGCGCCTGCCCAGCGGCGACTTCTCGGAGGGCTTCCACGTCTTCTCGCTGATTCGCAGCCAGAACCAGCTGCGCTGGTTTGTCGACGGCACCCAGATTCACAGCGTGGACGCGGGCTCGGTGACGCCCTACCCGTTCAACAACCCGTTCTACCTGATCCTGAACGTGGCCGTGGGCGGCGACTTCGACGGCGACCCGGCCCTGACCGAGCCCTTCCCCAAGGAAATGCTGGTCGACTACGTGCGATTTTATCAGTACCCGGAGTAGGGGATTCAGTGCTTGGTACGTAGTGCCTAGTGCCTGGCCCGGGCCGGTTTCGGCCGGCAGCAGGCCCCACGCAGGGCGCGCCAGGCGCAACCACCTAACCCCCAAGCACCAATGACAAAGCAAGTACAGCCCTTTGGGGCGGCCCGCGGCAAACGAATGTGGAATGTGCTGGTTGTGGGACTGGCCATTCCGGGAACAGGGGCGTTTGTCGGGGCCGCACCCGCGGGGCAGCCGTACCAGGCCCCGCAGGCCACCACCGCGCCCGTGCTCGACGGCCGCGCCACCGATGCCTGCTGGGCCCGCGCCGCGTGGCGCCCGCTCGACCAGCGCTGGGTGGGTCCGCCCGCCCCGGCGGCCGACTTCCAAGGACGCTACAAGGTCGTCTGGACGCCCGCGCGGCTCTACGTGCTGGCCGAAATCACCGACGACAAGCTCCTCGACATTCACCCCGACCCGCTGGACAAGTGGTGGGACGACGACTGCCTGGAAATCTTCGTCGACCCGGACCGCTCCCGCGGCGACCATCAGTACAACTACAACGCCTGGGCCTACCACGTCGCCCTCGACGGCCACGTGGTGGACATGGGCCGCGACCGGAAGGGCCACCTCTTCGACGCGCACGTGCAAAGCCGGCACCGCCAGCAGGGCCGGGTGACGACCTGGGAAACCTCGGTGGCCCTGTACGCCGATACCTACGACGACCAGCGCCCGGCGGCCAACCGCCCGCTGACCATTCGGGCCGGGCAGCCCATCGGCTTTGCCCTGGCCTACTGCGACAACGACAACAGCCCCGAGCGGGAAAACTTCTTCGGCAGCGAAGTGGTGACCGGCGAGGATAAAAACCGGGGTTGGATCGACGCCGGCATTTTCGGGACGCTGGTACCGGTGGCCGCTGCGGCCCGGGCCCCGCGCCGCTAGTTTCTTTCTGTGCCTATGAAACATTGTTTTTGGTCCCGTTGCCCGCGGGTGCTGGGCCGGGTCTTACCCGCCGCGTGGGCCGGGCTGGCGCTGGGCTGCACCTCGGCCTCGCCGGGCCCGGGCCTGCCGCCGGGCGCGGGCGAGCCGCCGCGCTACTCCATCGGGGAGCTGATCTGGCAGGACGAGTTCAACACCCCCGGCCCGCCCGACGCGGCGAAGTGGCAGTACGACGTGGGCGGCAGCGGCTGGGGCAACAACGAGCTGCAGTACTACACCCAGGACCGCCTGCCCAACGCCCGCGTCGAAAACGGCAGCCTGGTCATCGAGGCCCGCCGCGAAACGGGCTTCGGCACCAACCAGTACACCTCGGCGCGCCTGCTGTCGAAGGCCTCGGGCGGGGGCAGCCTCACCTACGGCCGGGTGGAAGTGCGGGCCCAGCTGCCGGCGGCCCGGGGCATCTGGCCCGCCATCTGGATGCTGCCCGACGACTGGAAGTACGGCAACCACGGCTGGCCCGACAACGGCGAAATCGACATCATGGAGTACGTGGGCTACAACCCCGGCGTGGTGCACGCCTCCACGCACTGCAACCGCTACTACTTCCGCACCAACAACCAGAAGACCGGTACCACCGCCGTGCCGACGGCCACCACCCAGTACCACGTGTACGCGCTGGAATGGACGCCCGAAACCATCACGGCCTACGTCGACGACCAGCTCTACTTCACCAACCGCAATGAGAATGGCGGCTGGCCCGTCTGGCCCTGGAACCACCCGTTTCACCTGATCCTGAACGTGGCCGTGGGCGGCGACTGGGGCGGCCAGCAGGGCATCGACGCGGCGGCCTTCCCGCAGCGCATGCTCATCGACTACGTGCGCTACTACCGCCTCAAGCAAGACTGACCGGCGGCTTCGGCGCTGCGGCCCCGCGGCCCGGCCGGCGTCCTCCTCGCTCACCTCTCTACCCCCGACTTCGCTATGGCTGCTCCCGTTGTATCCGCTACCGCGCCCCCGGCCGCCGCGCCGCCCGGTACGCCCCCGTCCAGTTACGCCCCGGCCCTGGCCTCGCTGACGGTGCTGTTCTTCATGATGGGCTTTATCACCTGCCTGAACGACATCCTGATTCCCTACCTGAAGGGGCTGTTCACGCTCAGCTACGCCGAAGTCAACCTGGTGAATTCCTGCTTTTTCGGGGCCTACCTGGTGATGGGCGTGCCGGCCGGCCGGCTGGTGCAGCGCGTGGGCTACAAGGGCGGCATGCTCGTGGGCTTCCTGGTGGCCGCGCTCGGGGCGGTGCTGTTCTTTCCGGCCGCCGAAAGCCGCACCTTCGCGCTGTTTCTGGGCGCCCTGTTCGTGCTGGCCACGGGCATCGTCACCCTGCAGGTGGCCGGCAACCCTTACGTGGCCATCCTGGGGCCGCCCGAAACGGCTTCGTCGCGCCTCACGCTTACCCAGGCCTTCAACTCGCTGGCTACCACCGTGGCCCCGGTATTGGGCGCCAGGCTCATTCTCTCGCACCTGCCCGACCTCAAGCAGCTCACGCCCGCCCAGGCCGCGGCCCTCGACGTGACGTCGGTGCAGTACCTCTACCTGGGCATTGCGGCCGTGCTGGTGGTCATCAGCCTGCTGTTGACCATGATGAAGCTGCCGCGCATCGAGCACGCCCCGGCCGCGGCCGGGGACACGCGCCGCGCCTGGCACTACGGCCATTTGCTGCTGGGGCTGGTGGGCATTTTCGCCTACGTCGGGGCCGAGGTGGCCCTTGGCTCGCACATCGTGAGCTACCTGAACCAGCCCGAGGTGATGGGCCTGAGTGCCCAAGCCGCCGGCTACCAGGTGGCCTACTACTGGGGCGCCGCCATGGTGGGCCGCTTCATCGGCATCTTCCTGCTGCGGGCCGTGCCGCCCGGCCGGGTGCTGGCCCTGAACGCGGCCGGCGCGATAGGGCTGGTGCTGCTGTCGATTAACACCGCCGGCGCGGTGGCCATGTGGAGCCTGCTGCTGGTGGGGCTGATGAACAGCATCATGTTCCCGGTCATCTTCACCCTGGCCGTGGCCGGCCTCGGCCGCCACACCGAAGACGCCTCGGGCCTGCTCTCGGCGGCCATCGTGGGCGGGGCCGTGGTGCCGCCGCTGTTCGGGCTGGTGGCCGACAGCATGCTGGGCGGGGGAGGGGTGCACGCTCTGCGCCTGGCCTTTCTGCTGCCGGTCGGGTGCTACCTCTACATTGCCTGGTACGGCCTGCGGGGCTACCGCCCGGCCCCCGAGCCGGTGGCCGTACCCAGCCAAAGCGCCTGAGGCATGGGCCGCCACCGCGACTTGCTCCGGCTGACGGCTGCCCAGCGGGCGGACCTCCGCCACTGCCTGGCCCAGCCCCGCCTCGACCCGCGCCAGCGCAACCGCGCCGCCGCCCTGCTCGACTGGGACGCCGCCCGCCCCGTGGCCGATACCGCCCGGCAGCTGGGCATGACGGTGGGCCGGGTGTACGCCCTGCGCCGCCTGTTCCGGCAGCAGGGCCTGGAGGCCTACCTCAGCGCCCCGCCCCAGGGCGGTGCCCCCACCAAGCTCACCCCGGCCGTGGAAACCGCCCTGGCCGCGCTCATCACCGGCCCCGAAGCCGCCGCGGCCTGCCACTGGCCCCTGCGCCGCCTGGCGGCCTACCTCGTGGAGCAGGGCTGCACGCACTCCATCAGCCCGGCCACCGTGGCCAAGGCCTGGCAGCGCCTGCGCACCCTGCGGCCGGTGCCCGGGTAGCCGGTTGTGGGTAGTCAGCATCAAGAACTGAATAAGTATCTGTCGGACTACCCAATACCAGCTCCCCCATACTCTCTGACCTCTCACTTCCCTGATTACCCGGCGATGCATCTTTCCCGAATTGCCCTGCTCACGCTGCTGTCCGGCGGCCTCGCGCTCAGCGCCCAGGCCCAGAAGCAGAAAGTAAAAGTCAAGACCAAGGCCGGTCAGGCCGCCGCGCCCTCCGCCGCCGACACCGAGCGGCGCGTGGAAGCCCTGCTGGCCCAGATGACCCTGGAAGAAAAAGTAGGGCAGATGGCGCAGGTCACGCTCGACGTTATCGGCGTGGGCACCAACCGCTTCAGCAGCGCCGAGCCCTTTGCCGTGGACCCGGCCAAGCTGCGCGACGCGGTGGTGAAGTACAAGCTGGGCTCCATTCTGAACGCGGCCAACAACCGCGCCCGCACCCCGCAGGTGTGGGAGGGCATCATCCAGCAGATTCAGGACGTGGCCACCAGGGAAACGCGCCTGAAAATTCCGGTCATCTACGGCATCGACGCGGTGCACGGCGAGACGTACACGGCCGGGGCCACCATGTTTCCGCAGCAGATAGCCCAGGCCGCCGCCCGCAACCGCGCCCTGGTGCGCCGCGGGGCCGAAATAACGGCCTACGAAACCCGCGCCAGCGCCATTCCTTGGGCCTTTTCGCCGGTGCTCGATCTGGGCTCCGACCCCCGTTCGCCCCGCCAGTGGGAAACCTACGGCGAAGACCCCTACCTGGCCTCAGAAATGGGCCGCGAGGTGGTGAAGGGCTACGAGGGCGAGCAAAACAACGTGGGCGCCCCCACGCACGTGGCCGCCAGCATCAAGCACTTTATGGGCTACCAGGTGCCGCAGTCGGGCAAGGACCGCACCAACGCCTACATCCCGCTGGAGTCGCTCTACGAGTACCACCTGCCGGCCTTCAAAGCCGCCATCGACGCCGGGGCCCACACCATCATGATCAACTCGGGCCTGATCAATGGGGTGCCCATGCACGCCAACTACGACCTGCTCACCAAGCTGCTGCGCGAGCGGCTGGGCTTCCAGGGCCTGATCGTGACGGACTGGGGCGACATCGACAACCTCTACAAGCGGGACCACGTCGTGGCGAACGTGAAGGAAGCCATTGCCCTGGCCATCAACTCGGGCATCGACATGGGCATGCTGGCCTACCAGTACGAGGAGTTCTGCGACAACCTGGCGGCCAACGTGCGGGAGGGCAAGGTGAAGCAGGCTCGCGTGGACGACGCGGTGCGGCGCATTCTGCGGCTGAAAATGCAGCTGGGCCTGTTTGAGCAGCCCGTCACGCACGCCAAGGACTACCCCAAATTCGCCAGCGCCGAGCACGAAAAAGCGGCCTACGACATGGCCGCCGAGGCCATTACGCTGCTGAAAAACCAGAACGGGCTGCTGCCGCTCAAGAAAACCAGCAAGGTGCTCGTGACCGGCCCCAACGCCAACTCCATGCGCACCCTGAACGGCGCCTGGACCTACTCCTGGCAGGGCGAAAAGGTGGAGGACTTCGCCGCCCGCTACAACACCATTCTGGAGGCCGTGCAGAAGGAAATCGGCGCCCAAAACGTGCGCTACGTGCCCGGCGTGAGCTACAACCCCAAGCAGGACGGCAAGTACTACGACGAATCGGTGGACAAGCTGGACGAGGCCGTGGCCGCCGCCAAGGACGTCGACGCTGTCATCCTGTGCCTGGGTGAGAACAGCTACGCCGAAAAGCCCGGCGACCTGAACGACATGACCATTTCGCCCCTGCAGATCGAGCTGGCCCGGCGCCTGGCGGCCACCGGCAAGCCCGTGGTGCTGGTGCTCAACGAAGGCCGCCCGCGCGTCATTTCGGCCTTTGAGCGCGAGATGCCCGCCATCGTGCAGACCTACCTGCCCGGCAACCACGGCGGCGACGCGCTGGCAGACATCCTCTTCGGCGACGTGAACCCCTCCGGCAAGCTGCCCTACACCTACCCGCGCTACCCCAACGCCCTGGTCAGCTACATTCACAAGTACGCCGAAGAGCAGAAGAAGGGCGACGGCGTATACAACTACGAGGCCGATTACAACCCGCAGTGGGAATTCGGCCACGGCCTGAGCTACACCACCTTCAAGTACGCCAACCTGGAGCTGGACCGCAGCAGCCTGACCCGCGACGGACAGCTAACGGTGAAAGTGCAGGTGACCAACACCGGCCCGCGCGAAGGCCATGAAGCCGTGCACCTCTACAGCTCCGACCTGGTGGCCGCCAACGTAGCCCCCGACGTGCGCCGCCTGCGCCGCTTCGACAAGGTGAGCCTGAAGCCCGGCGAAACCAAAACCGTGACCTTCACCCTGCCCGCTCAGGAGCTGGGCTACACCGGCCGCGACGGGGAGAAGGTGCTGGAAGCCGGCGAGTTCGAAATCCGCGTGGGCGACCAGATGAAGAAGGTGACGCTGACCGATTCCGGCTCGGCCTCTGCCAACTAAACTGCGTCAGTAACCATTAGACCGTCATGCTGAGCCCCGCGAAGCACCTCTACCGGACAACGAAGCGGTAGAGGTGCTTCGACAAACGGACGCCTGATTAAAGCAGGACGTTCTGGATTTATGCCTCTGGTCACGCATGACTCCGGTTCCGGGGGCTCCTTCGTGGTGCAAAAGCAGTAAAATCAGGCCGTCGGCCTGCTCATACCGCCTTACCAATTGCTCAACCGCCGCTCTAATCTTCGGATTGGAGCGGCGGTTTGCGTTGTGAGCTAGCAGAAAAGATTCAGCCAGAACCGCTCCGCGAGCCTGAAAAGCTTCAAAATGGACCCTTTTTGGCCAATAACCAGTCGTTTTATTGAACAATGACGATGGTGGTATGACTATTTATAATTTAAGTATAAATTAATATTGTTTAAAGCATAAATATTACCGTCCTTGGTTATCGAAAGTCAGCCGCCTGCAAGCTGCTGACAGAGTCCAGTCCCTGTAGCTCCCTCTCCGCCAGACCATGGAACGCTACCGCCACTATTCCGATGCCTCTCGCATCGTGCTGCCCATTGTGGACGTGCTGCTCATTTTGGGCGCCTTCCGCGTTGCCGGCTACATCGCCGCCGGCTATTGGTCATTCGATGGGTTGTACCCGGCCCTGTTCGCCGTATTCGCGCTGCTGTGGTGGATTCTCTCGGGTCACTACGCCAACATCTACCGCGTCGACAAGCTCATCACCTATCCCGAGAAGCTGCTGTATCTGGTGCGCACCTTCCTGTTGCACGCCGTGCTGCTGCTGGTCGGGGCCGTGCTGCTGAATCAGTACTGGGTGCCGGCGCGCTTCCTGCTCTCCGTCTACAGCCTCTCGATTGTGGCCATCGTGGCCGGGCGCTTCCTGCTCACCTTCGGCTACCGCAAATACATGCAGTACCTCTCCCGGCCCATCAGCCGCTACGTCATCGTGGGGGTGGGGGAGAGCGGGCAGAGCCTCTACCGCTTCCTGGCCTCGCACGACCCCGACGGCAACGAATTCGCCGGCTTCTTCGCCGACGAGCCCATTCCCGGCGGCCTGCGCCCCCTGGTGCGCGGCCGGCTGGCCGACCTGAAGGACTACTGCCAGCGCAGCCAGGTCGACGAAATCTACTTCTCGCTGCCCCTGGACCGGCGCGACCTGATCGAGGACTTCTCGCAGTTTGCCGACCAGCACTTCCTCTCGTTCCGCATCGTGCCCGATTTCAGCGGCACCGTGCGCAAGGACGTGAACGTGTACTTCTACGACCACCTACCCATTCTCACCATCCGGCACGCGCCGCTGGGCATCCGCACCAACCAGGTCCTGAAGCGCCTGTTCGACATCGGCTTCTCGCTGACGGTCATCCTCACCGTCTTTCCCTTCCTGCTGCCCGTCCTGGCCCTGATCATCAAGCTGGACTCGCCGGGGCCGGTGTTTTTCAAGCAGATGCGGCCGGGCAAGCGCAACCAGCTGTTCCCGTGCTTCAAGCTGCGCACCATGCGCACCGACCACGGCCGCGCCGAGCTGCAGGCTACCAAGAACGACGTGCGCATCACCCGCGTGGGGGCCTACCTGCGCAAGTACAACCTCGACGAGCTGCCGCAGTTCTTCAACGTGCTGCTGGGCCATATGTCGGTGGTGGGGCCGCGGCCCAACATGATTTCGCAGCTGGAAGAGTACTCCAAGCACATCAGCCAGTACCAGCTGCGCCACGCCGTGCCGCCCGGCATCACCGGCTACGCCCAGGTCAACGGCTACCGCGGCGAAACCCGCGAGGCCGGCACCATGGAAAAGCGCGTGGAATACGACCTGAAATACATGGAAAACTGGTCGTTCGGCCTCGATATGAAAATCATCGGCCAGACCGTGTGGAACATGGTCCGCGGCGAGAAAAATGCCTACTAAGCGGTGAGTTGGTGAGATAGTGAAATAGTGAGTTTTACGTTCAAAAAGCTGACGCTGCGCAGTCAGAACGACACTCGCCATTTCACCACCTCACCACCTCACCGAAACGAAACCCCGGAGGTGGACCGGGGTACCAACGTTCTGGCTGATGGCGCTTTCGGGCGTACTGACGTCAGGACGCTGGTCCCCGGCCGCTCCGTTTTCTTGCCTCCCTTCCCGTCCGAGCCGTGCTACCGCGCTACCCCGTTCTCTCGTCCTGGATTTCAACTGGCCCGGCCCCGGCGTTTGTGGATGCCGTGCTGCGCCTGGGAGCGGCCCGCTCCTCTTCGTACGTCTGTTTTGCCAACGTGCACATGGTGGTGGAAGCCCACCGCCAGCCCGCGTTCGGGCAGGTGGTCAACCGCGCGGCCCTGGTAGCCCCCGATGGCAGCCCGGTGGCGGCGGCGGTGCGCTGGTTTGGCGGCCCCTCCCAGCCCCGCGTGGCCGGCATGGATGCGCTGCCCCTGCTGCTGGCCGAAGCCGCGCGGCGCGGGCAGTCGGTGTATTTCTACGGCACCACGCCCGAGGTGCTGGGAGCCATCGAAGCCCGCATCCGGCAGGAGCTGCCCACGCTGCGCCTGGCCGGCCTGCACGCGCCGCCCTTTCGCCCGCTCACAGCCGAAGAAGATGCCGAGGACGTGGCCCGCATCAACGCCGCCGACCCCGATTTGCTGTTTGTGGCCCTAGGCTGCCCGCGGCAGGAGCAGTGGATGGCTGCCCACCAGGGCCGCGTGCGGGCCTGCATGCTGGGCGTGGGCCAGGCCTTTATGACCTACGCCGGGCTGGAAAAGCGCCTGCCCGCCTGGGCCCGCCGCCTGTGGCTGGAATGGGCCTACCGCCTGTGGCTGGAGCCCCGGCGCCTGTGGCGGCGCTACCTCGTCACCAATTCGCGCTTCGTGTGGCTGCTGCTGGGCCACGCCGCCTCCCAGCTAGGGCGCAAGGAGCCGGATCCGGTGGCTTAGCAGGGGTGTATATAACTATATGTAGCATAATTATACTTTTGAAAATATTTAATGGTATTGATTGTTGATAAATTATAATTAAAAATACCTTTAGTTATAATGATCCTGGTAGCCGAAACCTCGCTCCCTGCGTGAAAAGGTTTTCTCAATGCCTTGGCTTTTTCCACCCTTATTTCCTACTGCCCGATGAAAGCAGTTCTACTCGCCGGGGGCTACGGCACCCGCATCAGCGAAGAAAGCGGCATCCGACCCAAGCCCATGGTCGAAGTGGGTGGCAAGCCCATCCTGTGGCACATCATGAAGATCTACGCCCACCACGGCATCCGCGACTTCGTGGTGTGCTGCGGCTACAAGGGCCACCTGATCAAGCAGTACTTCGCCGATTACTTTCTGCACAGCGCCGACGTGACGTTCCGCATGGACCGCAACGAGATGCAGGTGCATCGCCACCACGCCGAGCCCTGGACGGTGACGCTGGTAGATACCGGTCAGGAAACCATGACCGGCGGCCGCCTGCGCCGCGTCCGGGAGTACGTGGGCGACGAAACCTTCTGCCTGACCTACGGCGACGGCGTGGGCGACGTGAACATCCGCGAAGCCATTCGCTACCACCGGCAGCAGGGCGTGCTGGCCACGCTCACGGCCGTGCGCCAGCCGGGCCGCTTCGGGGTGTTCAACCTCGCGGAAGGCTCCGGCACCGTCAATTCCTTCACCGAAAAGCCCGAGGGCGGCGAAACGCCCTGGATCAATGGCGGCTTCTTCGTGCTGGAGCCCGGCGTGTTCGATTACCTCGACGGCGACGACACGGTGTGGGAAAAAGCCCCGCTGGAGCACCTGGCCACCGCCGGGCAGCTGGCCGCCTACCGCCACCAGGGCTTCTGGCAGCCCATGGATACGCTGCGCGACCGAAACCTGCTGGAAGAGCTGTGGCAGAGCGGCCAAGCCCGCTGGAAGGTGTGGAGCGACCAGCCCGAACCCGCCCACGAGGACCCCGTGCTGGCCGAAATTCTGACCTCGCCGGTGCAGGCCCCGAAGGGGCAGCGCGTGGCCGGGCCCACGGTACTACCGATTGACTAGCGGTGAACTGGTGAGATGGTGAATTGGTGAGTGTCGTTTTGCCTGCGCACCATGCGCGGTTCGCGCCTCCCAAACATCAAACTCACCATCTCACCATTCCACTATCTCACTTCTTTCTCCACCACATGAAACGCATCCTGATTACCGGCAACATGGGCTATGTGGGGCCGGGCGTTGTGCGGCGTCTGCGCCAGGCCTTCCCCGGCGCCGAGCTGATCGGTTACGACCTGGGCTTCTTTGCCCACTGCCTCACCGGGGCCGACTGCCTGCCCGAAATCCGTCTGGACCGCCAAGTGTTCGGCGACGTGCGCCACCTGCCGCTCGATCTGCTTTCGGGCGTCGACGTGGTGGTGAACCTGGCGGCCATCAGCAACGACCCGATGAGCCACGCCTTCGAGGACGTGACGCTGGCCGTAAACCACCGCGCCGGCATTGAGCTGGCCCGGCGGGCCAAAACGGCGGGCGTGCGCAGCTTCGTGTTTGCCTCCTCGTGCAGCATGTACGGCGCCGGCGCCGACGCCCCGCGCACCGAATCGGCCGTGCTGAACCCGCTCACGGCCTACGCCCGCAGCAAGGTGCTCAGCGAGCAGGACCTGGCCCCGCTGGCCGACGAGCAGTTCCGCGTGACCTGCCTGCGCTTTGCCACGGCCTGCGGCTGGAGCGAGCGGCTGCGGCTGGATCTGGTCGTCAACGACTTCGTGGCCGGGGCCGTGGCTACGGGCCACATCAACATCCTCAGCGACGGCACGCCCTGGCGCCCGCTCATCCACGTGCAGGACATGGCCCGCGCCATCGAATGGGCCGTGGAGCGGCCGGCGGCCAACGGCGGGGCCTTTCTGGCCGTGAACGTGGGCTCCGACAGCTGGAACTACCAGGTGCACGAGCTGGCCGCCGCCGTGGCCGCCGGCGTGCCCGGCACCGAGGTGACGCTCAACCACGAAGCCCCGCCCGACAAACGCTCGTACCGCGTCGATTTCAGCCTGTTTCGCCGCCTGGCCCCTTTCCACCAGCCCCAGCGCACCCTGGCCGATACCATCACCGAGCTGCGCGAACAGCTGCTGGACATGGGTTTCCACGACGCCGAGTTCCGGGCCTCCCAGCTTATGCGCCTGCGGGTGCTGACGGCCCTGCGCGAGGCCGGCCGCCTCAACGACCAGCTGGAGTGGCAGCGCAGCACCGCCGTGGTGCGCCCGCTCGTCACCGCCGACCCGGAGCTCGTGGCCTAAAGCGGCGAACTGGTGAGATAGTGAAATGGTGAGTGCCCTTCTGCCTGCGCCACCCGCGAGGTCCGCGCCACCACAACATCAAACTCACCATCTCACCATTTCACTATCTCACCACTTCCACCGCCATGATTTTCACCGAAACCGAACTCGCCGGCGCCTTTATCATCGACGTGGACCGCATGTCCGACGAGCGGGGCTTCTTTGCCCGCTCCTGGTGCGAAGACGAGTTTGCCGCCCACGGCATCCTCACCCCGCCGGTGCAGGCCAACCTTTCCTCGAACCCCCGGCGCGGCACGCTGCGCGGCATGCACTACCAGCTGGAGCCCTACGGCGAAACCAAGCTGGTGCGCTGCACCCGCGGCGCCATTTACGACGTCATCGTGGATTTGCGCGAGGAGTCGCCCACCTACAGCCAGTGGCTGGGCGTGGAGCTGACGGCTGATTCCTTCCGCATGCTGTTCGTGCCGGCGCGCTTCGCCCACGGCTTTATCACGCTGCAGGACAATACCGACGTGTGCTACCAGGTGTCGGCCAAGTACGCGCCGGGCTACGAGCGGGGCCTGCGCTGGAACGACCCGGCCATCGGCATCGAGTGGCCCGCCGTGCCCACGCTCATGTCCGATAAAGACCGGCGGCACCCCGATTTCCGGCAGTTGGTGACCCAGTCCTCCTAAACGGCTTCGCCAGCCAATCCTCCCCGCAACCAGCGCCTGCCATGTCCGTTTCGCTCCCGTCTGCTTCCGCTGCCCCGGCCCGCCCGGCGCTCCTGGGCAAGGCCCGCCGTCGGCTGACGAGCCCGGCGCCGGCAGCGGCCACCGAGCCCAGCTGCCGCTTCTGCGGGGCCGCCCTGCACACGACTTTCGTCGACCTGGGCACCTCGCCGCTGTGCGAAGACCTGGTGCGGCCCGAGCACTTCAACCGCGCCGAGCCGGTGTACCCGCTGCACGCCCGCGTCTGCGGGCAGTGCTTTCTGGTGCAGGTGGGCGACTTCGTGCGGCCCGAAGACATTTTCCGCGCCGAGTACCCGTACTTCTCCTCGTACTCCACTTCCTGGCTGCAGCACGCCCGCCGCTACACCGACGAGGTGACGGCACGCTTCGGCATCGGGCCGGCGCAGCGGGTGGTGGAAGTGGCCAGCAACGACGGCTACCTGCTGCAATACTTCCACCAGCGCGGCGTGCCGGTGCTCGGCATCGAGCCGGCCGGCAACGTGGCCGACGCGGCCCGGGCCCGGGGCATCGAAACCCTCGGCAAGTTTTTCGGGCGCAAGACGGCGCGGCAGGTGGCCCTCAGCCACGGCCAGGCCGATTTGCTGATCGGCAACAACGTGCTGGCCCACGTGCCCGACATCAACGACTTCGTGGGCGGCCTCCAGATTATGCTCAAGGCCGGGGGCGTCATCACCATGGAGTTTCCGCACCTGCTGCGCCTGATCGAGGGCCGGCAGTTCGATACCATCTACCACGAGCACTTCAGCTACCTCTCGCTCCACACCGTGGAGCGCATCTTCGCCCACCACGGCCTCACCCTCTTCGACGTGCAGGAACTGCCCACCCACGGCGGCTCGCTGCGCATCTTCGCCCGCCACGCGGCCGACGCCAGCCAGCCGGTGGGCGAGCGGGTAGGGGAGCTGCGCCGCCGCGAAATCGAGGCCGGCGTGTGCACCGAGGCCTTTTACACCGGGTTTGCCGAAACGGTGAAGCAGGCCAAGCGCGAGCTGCTGCAGTTTCTTATCGGGGCCAAAAACGCGGGCCAGACGGTGGTGGGCTACGGCGCCCCCGGCAAGGGCAACACCCTGCTCAACTACTGCGGCATCCGCACCGATTTCCTCGACTATACCGTCGACGCCAACCCCCACAAGCACGGGCTGTACCTGCCCGGCACGCGCATCCCGATCTACCCGCCCGAGCGCATCCGCCAGACGCGGCCCGATTTCGTGCTCATTCTGCCCTGGAACCTGAGCACCGAAATCCGGCAGCAGATGGCCGATATCCGCGACTGGGGCGGCCGCTTCGTGGTGCCCATTCCCGCGGTAACCGTTTTCGACTGACCCTCCAGCTACGCTCCGAACACCACCGCCCGAGCTACTGTCCACCGACATTGAGCTTCATCCTCCAACCCCCTTCGTCATGAAAGTTGTGTTGTTCTGCGGCGGTTTTGGAATGCGCCTGCGCGAATACTCTGAATCGACCCCCAAGCCCATGGTGCCCCTGGGCTACCGGCCCATCCTCTGGCACATCATGCGCTACTACGCTCACTTCGGCCACACCGATTTCATCCTCTGCCTGGGCTACAAGGCCGACACCATCAAGCAGTACTTCATGAACTACAACGAGTGCCTCTCGAACGACTTCGTGTTTTCGAAGGGCGGTAAGGACGTGAAGCCCCTCAGCACCGACATCGACGACTGGAACATCACCTTTGTGGATACCGGCCTGACGACTTCCATCGGGCAGCGCCTGCTGGCCGTGCGCCACCTGCTGGCCGGGGAGGACATGTTCCTGGCCAACTACGCCGACGGCCTCTCCGACCTGAACGTGAACGACATGGTGGCCGACATGGCGCGTTCCAACGCCGTGGCCAGCTTCATGGCTTACCAGCCCACGCAGAGCTTCCACGTCGTTTCGCTGGGCGAAGACTCGCGCGTGGACTACATCAGCCCCATTGCCAAATCCGGGCTGTGGATCAACGCGGGCTACTTCGTGCTGCGCTCCGGCATCTTCGACTACATGCGGCCCGGCGAGGAGCTGGTGGAGCAGCCCTTTCAGCGGCTCATTGCCAAGGACCGCCTGCTGGCCCACCGGCACCGCGGCTTCTGGGCCGCCATGGATACCTTCAAGGACAAACAAACGCTCGACGAGCTCCACGCCAACGGACCGGCGCCCTGGGAAGTGTGGCGGCAGCCGGAGGCCCGGGCGAAGCTGCGCAAAGTACCCCCCAAGCTGGCCGTATGCTGAAGCTGCGCCTCGCCGCGCCCGCCGGAGCCGCCGGCCTGCGCGTGCTCTGCCTCGGCGCCCACGCCGACGACATCGAGATTGGGGCCGGCGGCACGCTGCTGCGGCTGCTGGCCGAGCAGCAGGTGGCGGCCGTGGCCTGGGTGGTGTTCAGCAGCACCGCCGAGCGGGCCCGCGAGGCCCACGCCAGCGCCGAGGCCTTCCTGGCCGCCGCCCCGGCCGGCCTGACCCGCGACATCCGCATCCTGGCCTTTACCGACGGGCTGCTGCCCCAGCTGGTGCCCGATATCAAAGCCGCTTTCGAGCAGCTCAAAGCCTTCACCCCCGACCTGATTTTGACCCACTACCGCCACGACCTGCACCAGGACCACCGCCTGCTCTCGGAGCTGACCTGGAACACGTTTCGCAGCCACCTGGTGCTCGAATACGAAATTCCGAAGTACGACGGCGACCTGGGCAACCCCGGCTGCTTTGTGGAGCTGCCCGCCGCGGTGCTCGACCGCAAAGTGGAGCTGCTGCTCACGCACTTCCCCTCGCAGGCCGGCAAGCACTGGTTCGACGCCGAAACGTTTCGGGCCCTGCCCCGGCTGCGGGGCCTGCAGGCCGCCTGCCCGGGCCGGTACGCCGAGGCCTTCTACACCCGCAAAGTGCTGCTATAAGCTTGACAACCCGCTTAAAACCCTCCTGCTGGCCGCCCTTCGTACGCGGTTGCTTTCCTTCCGACCTCTCCGCCTTTTAACATTACCTGAGCCATGAACTGCCGTCACTGCGGAACCGAGCTGACCCACGTGTTTGCTGACCTCGGCCACTGCCCGCCGTCCAACTCCATGCTGAGCGCCGCGCAGCTGGAGGAGCCCGAACAACACTACCCGCTGAAAACCTACGTCTGCGACAACTGCTGGCTGGTGCAGATCGGGGAAGTGAAAAAAGCCGTCGAGATTTTCGGCGAGGAGTATACCTATTTCTCGTCGTACTCGACCTCCTGGCTGGACCACGCCCGCCGCTACGTGGAGATGATGATGGCGCGCTTCGACTACTCGGAAGACTCCCTGGTGATGGAAGCCGCCAGCAACGACGGTTACCTGCTGCAGTACTTCCACCAGCGCGGCGTGCCGGTGCTCGGCATCGACCCCACGGCCAACACGGCGCGCATGGCCGCCGGCCGCGGCGTGCGCACCCTGGTCGACTTCTTCACCACCCGCCTGGCCCGCGAGCTGGTGGCCGACGGGCAGAAGGCCGACCTGCTGATCTGCAACAACGTGCTGGCCCACGTGCCCGACATGAACGACTTCGTGGGCGGCATGCAGCTGGTGCTCAAGCCCGACGGCGTGGCCACCCTGGAGTTTCCGCACCTGCTGAACCTGGTCGACGACTGCCAGTTCGATACCATCTACCACGAGCACTTCAGCTACCTCTCGCTGAGCACCGTGGCCCGCGTCTTCGCCGCCCAGGGCCTCACCGTGTTCGACGTGCAGGAGCTGCCCACCCACGGCGGCTCGCTGCGCGTGTTTGCCCGCCATTCGGCCGACCGTAGCAAGCCCGTGACCGATGCCGTGCGCGAGCTGCTGGCCCGCGAGCGGGCCGCCGGCATGCTCACCCTGGAGTACTACCAGGACTTCCAGCCGCGCGTCGAGACGGTGCGGGCCGAGTTCCTGGAGTTCCTGCTGGAGCAGCGCCGCGCCGGCAAGAAAGTGGTGGGCTACGGCGCCGCCGCCAAGGGCAACACCCTGCTCAACTACTGCGGCATTCAGGGCACGGATCTGCTGCCCGTCGTGGTCGATGCCTCGCCCTACAAGCAGGGCAAGTACCTGCCCGGCAGCCACATTCCGGTGCTGTCGCCGGAGGCTATTCGCGAAGAGAAGCCCGATTTCGTGGTCATTCTGCCCTGGAACATCAGCGCCGAGGTGGCCGACAACCTGAGCTACATCCGCACCTGGGGCGGACAATTCGTAACGGCCATTCCGAGCCTGCACATCTTCAGCGAAGCCCATGCAAGCCGCGCCCGCACCGCCCCCGTTTGCTGAGCCGGCGGTGGCCGCGGCTACCGCGCCGGACCGGGGCGAAACCCTGCACGCGCTGCTGCGCGAGCTGTACCCCGTGCCGCGCAGCCTCACCGGCGACGGCGTGCGCCAGACGCTGCGCCTGCTGCAGCAGCGCCTGCTGCCCGGCCTCCGCATCCACGAAGTGCCCAGCGGCACCCCGGTGCTCGACTGGACCGTGCCCGCTGAGTGGCGCATCCGCGACGCGTACGTGGCCACGCCCGAAGGGGAGCGGGTTGTCGACTGGCACGCGCACAACCTGCACGTGCTCGGCTACAGCCAGCCGGTGCACAGCTGGGTGACGCTGGACGAGCTGCGCCCGCACCTGTACGCGCTGCCCGCCCAGCCCGACCTGATTCCCTACCGCACCTCGTATTACCACGCGGGCTGGGGCTTCTGCCTCTCGCAGCGCCAGCTCGACGCCCTCGACGAGCCGCTCTACGAGGTCTGCATCGACACGGAGCTGGACCCGCACGGCAGCCTCACCTACGGCGAGCTGCTGCTGCCCGGCGACGTGGAGGACGAAGTGCTGATTTCCTGCCACATCTGCCACCCCGCGCTGGCCAACGACAACCTTTCCGGCCTCGTGGTGGCGGCGCACCTGGCCCAGGCCCTGAGCCAGCGCCCGCACCGGCTGTCGTACCGCTTCGTGTTCAGCCCCGGCACCATCGGGCCGATTACCTGGCTAAGCCGGCAGACGCCCGCCAGCCTGGCGCGCATCCGGTACGGGCTGGTGGCCACGCTGCTCGGTGGCCCCGGCGCCTTCTGCTACAAGCGCACCCGCCTGGGCCAGGCCGACATCGATCGGGTAGTGGCCCACGTGCTGCGGCGCGAAGGCTACCCCCACGAGCTGCGCGACTTCGTGCCCTACGGCTACGACGAGCGGCAGTATTGCTCCCCGGGCTTCGATTTGCCGGTGGGCTGCCTTTCGCGCACCCCGCACGGTGAGTTCCCGGAGTACCACACCTCGGCCGACAACTGCGCGTTTGTGCGGCCCGAGCAGCTGGACGAGTCGCTGGCGCTGTACGAGCAGGTGGTGCAGGTACTCGAAGGCAACCAGCGCTACCAGAACCAACAGCCGTACGGCGAGCCGCAGCTGGGCCGCCGCGGCCTCTACGGCGCCGTGAAAGGCCAAGGCAACCCTCGGGAGGCCGAAATGGCCCTGCTCTGGGTGCTCAGCTTCACCGACGGCCAGCACGATTTGCTGGCCATTGCCGAGCGCAGCGGACTGCCCTTCGCCGTCGTCCGCCGCGCCGCCGACCAGCTGCTCGGCGCCGACCTGCTTGCGCCCCTTCCGGCCGCCGTCTGAGCCGCCGCTGTCATAATCCTCCACCGCCATTAGCGTCCACCAGCCTTATGGAAACCGAACTGCTTACCACTGCCCCGGCCACCACTGCGGCCACCCAGCCCTGCCCGGTGTGCGGCTCCGCCGCCGGCGAAGTGTTTTTCGAAACCCACGGCGTGCCCACGCAGTCGGGCATCCTCTGGCCCACCGTCGAGCAGGCCCGGCACGCGCCGACCACCGACATCCGGCTGGCTTTCTGCCCGCACTGCCACTACATCCACAACGAGGCCTACGAGGCCAGCAAAATCACCCACACCCGCAACGACTTCTCCCTGGAGTTTTCGCCCTCGTTCCGGGCCTTCACGCTGGGGCTGGCCACCGACCTGGTGGAGCGCTACAACCTGCGCCACGGCCGCATCGTGGACATCGGCTGCGGCGACGGGGACTTCCTGCGTACGCTCTGCCGGTTGGGCGGCAATACCGGCCTGGGCATCGACCCGGGCTACGCCTCGCCGTTCGGCCTGCCCGCGGGGTCCAACGAGGCGCTGGGCGTCACGTTTGTGAAGGACTACTTCGGGCCGGCCACCGCGCACGTGCTCGAAGGGGCTACCTTCATCAGCTGCCGCCACATGCTCAATGTGCTGGCCGGCCACGTCACGCAGTTTGTGCGCGACCTGCGGGCCGCCATTCCGGCCGGCACCGCGCCCATCGTGTACGTGGAAGTGCCCAACGCGCTCTACGACATCGGCCAGCAGGTGGTGTGGAACATCGTCAACGAGCACGCGTCCTGGTTTACGCCCGCCTCGCTCGCGTACCTGTTCCGCAGCGCCGGCTTCGAGGTGCTCGATGTGCAGCCTTGCTGGCACGGCGAGTACCTGGGCCTGACGGCCCGCCCCGCCGCCGTGCCCGCCCCGGCCACCCTCGCGCCCACCGACGACCCGGCCACGCCCGCCGCCGTGCGCGCCTTCGGCCGCTCGGCCCGCGCCGTGATGGAGCAGTGGCAGGACCGCGTGGACGAACTGCGCCGCAGCGGCCAGCGCGTCATCGGCTGGGGCGCCGGCTCGCGCGCCATCACCTTCCTGAACACCTTCGACCTGGCCGATACCGTGCCGGCCGTGGTCGACATCTACCCGCGCCGGCAGGGCCAGTTTCTGCCCCTCACGGCGCACCCGGTCATTGCGCCGGAGCAGCTGCTGGACTACCAGCCCGACCTGCTGCTGATAACCAACCCGACGTACGCCGCCGAAATTATGGCCCAGGCCCGGCAGCTCGGCTTTACCGGGGACAGCCTCGTGCTCTGAGGCGCCCGCCACTTCGCCGGCGCCCGGGCTGCCGCCCGCACCGGCTCGTCGCCGTCCCGAACTCTCCACCTTGTTTCCGCCGATGATGCTTACCGCCTCCGCTTCGCCCCCCGTCTGCCCGCCCGTAGCGGCCCCCGATCAGCTGCTGCCCCGCCGCTTGCCGGCTTCGCAGGCGCTGCAGTCCCGCTTTCACGCCGCCATTCCGGGCGGCAGCCACACCTACGCCAAGGGCGACGACCAGTTTCCCGAGGGCCTGGCGCCGTACCTGGTGCGCGGCCGCGGCTGCCGCGTGTGGGATGCCGACGGCCACGCTTTCGTGGAATACGGCATGGGGCTGCGCGCCGTCACGCTGGGCCACGCCTTTGCCCCGGTGGTGCGAGCCGCCCAGCGCGAAATCAGCCGGGGCACCACCAACGTGGGCCGGCCCACCGTGCTGGAGCTGCGCGCGGCCGAGGACTTTCTGGCCACCACCGGCGCCGGCGACATGGTGAAATTCGCCAAAAACGGCTCCGACGTGACGTCGGCCGCCGTGAAGCTGGCCCGCGCCGCCACCGGGCGCGACCTGGTGGCCCTGTGCCAGGACCACCCCTTCTTCTCCTGCGACGACTGGTTTATCGGTACCACCGCGGTGCGGGCGGGCATTCCGGCGGCCGTGCGCGAGCTGACGCTGACCTTTCGCTACAACGACCTGGCCTCGGTGGAGCAGCTGTTTCGGGCGCATCCGGGCCAGGTGGCCTGCCTGATCCTCGAAGTGGAAAAGGACGTGCCCCCGGCCCCCGGTTTCCTGCCCGGGCTGCGCCGCCTCTGCGACGAGCACGGCGCCGTGCTCATCTTCGATGAAATCATCACCGGGCTGCGCTGGCACGTGGGCGGGGCCCAGGCCGTGCACGGCGTGCGCCCCGACCTGAGCACCTGGGCCAAGGGCCTGGGCAACGGCTTCAGCGTGGCCGCCCTCACCGGCCGGCGCGAGCTGATGGCGCTGGGCGGCCTGCACCACAACCAGGACCGCGTGTTCCTGCTCTCAACCACCTACGGCGCCGAAAGCCACGCGCTGGCCGCCATGCGCGAAGTGCTGGCCACCTACCGCCGCGAGCCGGTCATCGAGCACCTGCGCGAGGCCGGGAGCTACCTGCGCCGCCTGCTGGAGCAGTCCATTGCCGCGCACGGCCTGGCCGACTACTTCCGCCTGCAGGGGCCGCCGCAGTGCCTGGTGTACGCCACCCGCGACGCGGCCGGGCTGCCTTCGCAGGGCTTCCGCACGCTGTTTTTGCAGGAAACGCTGCGCCGCGGCCTGCTGCTGCCCTCGCTCATCGTGAGCTATGCCCACCAGCCCGCCGATATTGAACTCACCGCCGAACGAATCCACGAGGCCCTGGCCGTGTACCGCCGCGCCCTCAACGAGGGCCTCGACCAATACCTGCACGGCCGCGCCGTGCAACCCGTGTACCGAGTGCGAAACTGAAAGGTGGAGCAGTTTCGATGCTTAGGTGCCGCGCCGTCGGTCTCGCAAGAGGCCGGCGGCGTTGTTATTCAGGGGGCCGCCGGCGCCGTGTCCATCGGCTGCCGGCAGCCGCCGCACCGTCCTGTCGGGGCCCGGCAAGGGCGGTCTGGCGGCAGCGTTAGCCTGCAGTGGCCGCCCAGGCCGCGCCCGGTGGTGAAGCCGGATGTGGGGCGGCACAATGCTCTGCGAGGCGGTAGGTTACGCGCTGATTGGGTGCCTGGTGCTGGGCGCGCCCGCGGCGCCCGGGCCCGCGCCAACGCCAAAAGCGCCGCTTCCCCGGCGGAAAGCGGCGCTTGAAAGTCGGCGGGCGGGGCTCAGCGCCCCGCGGGCACCGGCACGCTGTGCGCCTGGGGCTCCGCGAGGGCGTAGCGGAAGTCAAACAGCGGCTTGCTGGCCAGCAGCTCGCGCTGCTGCCGGAACTCGGGCCAGCTGGTGAGCAGCACCAGCGCGTCGGACTGCTCCACCAACTCAGGCAGGGAGCTGGCGTAGGCAATGGGCAGCTGGGTTTCGCGGGCAAAGGCCTCGTTGGCCATCGGGTCGTAGGCCATGATGCGGGTGTAGCCGCGGGCGCGCAGCTTCTCGATGATGGCCCGGCTCGGGCTCAGGCGCACGTCGTCGGAGCCGCTTTTGAAGGAGAGGCCCAGGATGCCCAGGTGCTGGTGCGGCCCGAGCCGGGCGGCAATCTGCGCCACCACGAAGTCCTTGATGTCCTCGTTGATCTGCAGGTTGGCCGGCAGCATGCGGGGCTGGTAGCCGTGGGTCTGGGCAATGCTGTTGAGCGCGGCCGTGTCCTTGGGCAGGCAGTAGCCGCCGTAGCCGCAGCCCGGAAATACGTAGCTGGCCATGGCCGCCGGCGCGCCCGACCAGCGCCGGTCCTGGTGCAGCAGCTGGAAAGCGGCCGGCACGTCGATGCCGCCGATGTGGTGCGCAATCATGGCCATTTCGTTGGCGAAGCTCACCAGCGTCGAGAGCAGCGTGTTGGAGAGGTACTTCACGAACTCGGCCGTGCTGAAATCCACGAAGTGCACCGGCGCATTGAAGGGCAGGTACAGTTCCGTGAGCACCTCCTTGGCCGCCTCGTCCTGCACGCCCACTACCACCCGGTCGGGGTGCATGAAGTCGTTCCAGGCGTGGCCCTCGCGCAGAAACTCCGGGTTCGAGGCCAGGCCCAGCTGCTTGCCGTACTGCTGGCACAGCTCGGCCACGTAGGGCTGCACCGCGCGCACCACCGTGGAGGGCGGCACCGTCGACTTCACCACCAGCACCCGGTAGTCGGCGTCGCTGGCGGCGAAAACCTGGCGCACCGCGTCGAGCAGGTAGGTGAGGTTGGCCTGGCCGTCGGGCAGGCCCGGCGTGCCCACGCAGATGATGACGGCGCGGCTGTCGTTGACGGCGTCGGCCAGCGACGCGTCCACCACAAAGTTGTGGCCCAGCTCCTCGCGCAGCGCCTCCTCCAGGTGCGGCTCGTAGAAGGGCACCGCGTAGCGGCGGATGCTCTCCACCCGCGCCGCGTCCACGTCGATGCCGTAAACCTTGAAGCCTTTCTTGCTGAAGCCCAGGGCGGTGGTCAGCCCCACGAAGCCCAATCCGAGTACGGTAATCATGAGACGCTGCGGGTAAGGGAGTGGTGGAGAAACTGCAGGTAGCGGCGGATGCCCGCGGCCACGTCGACGGCGGGCCGGTACCCGAGCACCGCGCGGGCCTTGGCCAGGTCGGGGCAGCGCCGGTTGGGGTTGTCCGTCAGGTATTCCCGGTCCGCTGAGGTCTGGAACGTGATGCGGCCCGGGTAACCGAAAATGTCGCGCCCGGCGGCCGTAAACAGCTCCGCGAACTGCCGCACCGACAGCTCGGGCTGGTCCTGGCCGATGTTGAACACGTCGAACCGGCCGTGCAGCAGCACCTTCAGGTAGCCGCTGATGGCGTCGGAGATGTAGCAGAACGTGCGCGTGGGCGAGCCGTCGGAGAGGATTTCCAGGTCGCGGCCTTCCACTACGGCCTGGGCAAAGTCGGCCGGCAGGCGCCGGTCGCCGAGGCTCATGCCCGGCCCGTAGTTGTTGAAGGGCCGCGCAATGGCTACGGGCATGCCGTACTTCTGCGCAAACAGGTAGCACAGCGTTTCGCCGAAGCGCTTGGCCTCGTCGTAGCAGGCCCTGGGGCCGATGCTGGCCACGTTGCCGCGGTAGTCCTCGGGCGTGGGAATGAACTCGGGCTGCGGGTCGCCGTAAATCTCGCTGCTCGAGAAGAACAGAAACCCGCGCAGGGGCCGCTCGGCGTAATAATCGAGCAGGCGGCGCAGCCCGGTCACGTTCGCATCCACGGTTTCGAGCGGGTAGATGCGGTAGAAGGTGGGCGAGGCAATGGAGGCCAGGTGAATGACGAGGTCGGCCTCGGCCGCGCCGGGCACGGCGGCCACGTCGTCGGTGATGACGTTGAACTCGTGCAGCTCCAGCAGCTCGGGGTGGCGGGCCGTCAGCTCCTGCAGCCAGTCCTTGGTGCCGGTCAGGAAATTTTCCAGGGCCACCACCCGCCGCAGGCCCAGCTCGGGGGCGTACTCGGCGAAGAAGTGCATGAAAAAATACCCCAGAAACCCCCCGCAGCCGGTGATGAGCACGGTGGCGTCCTGAAATTTAGCCCGCTCGGCGGCGGTGAGCGTGGCGTATACCGCCGCCAGGTCTTCGCGGAGGATGCGGTTATCGGTTGTGGTGGCTACGGCTTCCATTGGAAGGGGCCTCACCCCCCGGCCCCCTCTCCAAGGGGAGAGGGGGAGCCGCGGCGGCGCGGACGTTACTGGTGGAGAAGAGAATTGATAGAACAGGCGGGGCCGCGCAGCGCGAGCGGAGCGGCCCCGCGTCGTCAGAACGATGCCGTTGCTGACGGCCGGCTCCCCCTCTCTTTTGGAGAGGGGGCCGGGGGGTGAGGCCCTACGCCAGCGCCGTCGCGGCCGGCAGCGCCTGGGCCTGCAGGTGCGGGAAGAAGCGGGCCTGCTGCTCGCGCCAGAGGCGTTGCACCAGGTTTTCTGCGGGCAGAATCACGTCGTCGAAGGTCAGGGCCGCGTCGCGGGGCACCTCGCGGCGCAGCACGCAGCCTTCGGCCAGGCCCACGGGCAGCAGGTTCTGCTGGCGGGCGGTGCCGGCGTTTTCGCACTGCCCGTAGGTGTCGTAGCCGCCGAGGCCGTCGAGGCAGTGGCCGGCCGCCAGGGGGGTCTTGGCCAGCGTGATGACCTCCACCACCGGGGCACCGAGCGGGGCCATGGTCACGTCTTCGAGCAGCACGAGGCGGGCAATGGAGTGCGGAATTTCGGCGTAAATCAGGTGGTAGGGCTGGTAGAACGAGTACAGCGGCCCGGGCCCCAGCTTGCCGTAAGCCAGGTAGTGCCGGGATTTGGGGTCGTCGGTGGTGGCGTACACGAACACGCCCGGCCCGGGCTTGGGGCCCACCACGTAATCTACGATGCCGCCCAGGCGCTTCAGCTCGTCGATATCATACCAGGAGGTCATGTCGTCCACGTGGCCGTCGTGGCGGTAGCCGTACATGCCGCGCCGCGCCACCTGCATGCCGGTAGCGTTGGCCACGGTGGCCTGCTCGATGCTGATTTTGGTGCCGTCGGCAAAGCTGGTCACCATCTCGGGCGTCAGGTGCCACTGCGCGGCGAAGCCGGCCTGGGTGGTGGGGTTGCGGTAGTAGTCCTGCAGCCCTTTGATATTGCCGCACAGCAGCGGTGTGAGGCCCATGCCCTGCACGAAGCGGTACAGATCGATGATGCAGCCGGGCTGGTCGCCGGAGCAGCCGCTGAGCAGCACCCCGGCCTGGTCGGCGTACACCTTCAGGATGGGGCCGAGCAGCGCGTCTACTTCGGGGTTGAACAGCAGTACGTTACGCCCGTGGGCAATGGCCTTCATCACCAGCCCGGCGGCGTAGTGGATGGTGCCGGTGCACTCCACCAGCAAATCCAGCCCCTCGACCTCGCAGAGCAGTTCCCCGTCGTCGACCACGGCCAGCTGGCCCGCATCGAGGCAGGCCTGCAGCGCGGCGCGGCTGCTGCACTCGCGGGCCACGTGGCCGGTGTAGGCGTAGGCCTGGTGGGCCTTGGCGAGGGTGCGGTTGGCAATGACGCTGACTTCCATGCCCGGCGTGTAGCGCATCACCTGGTTGACCATGCCCTGGGCCATTTCGCCCGCGCCCCACAGGCCTACTCGGATGGGCCGGCCGGCGCGCTGCCGGGCGGCCAGCAGTTTGTCGATAATAATCATGACGAAAGCGGTTGTTGGTGGAGAAGTAGGCCGCGGCGGGCCGGTAAAGCGTGGGCCCGCCGGTCAGTGAGCCGGGGCGGGTGCCGACGCCGGGGCGGGCGTGCGGGCGCTGGCCGGACCGGCCGTGGTGCCCGCGTTTGGAAAGCGCGGCGCGCTCAGCAGCAGGGCCGCCAGGCCCAGACGGGCCGGGGCCCAGCGGGCCGGAACGGGGAGCTGGCGCAGGGCGGGCAACTCAAAGAGCTCCAGCACCTGGCGCGCGGCGTCGGCGTCGTGCTGCTGCAGGCTGCGGTAGGCCCCGGCCAGGATGAACTGGTGAAAGAAGTGGGCCTGGGCGCGGCGCAGCCGGGGCTCGGGCAGCAGGCCGGTGGCGCGCACCTTCTCGAAGATGCGCAGCAGGTTGTCGATGGTGGGCGGCGTGAACATGCGGGCCGTGATGGCCGCGGCATGCACGGTGTAGGCCGCCACGCGGGCGGGCGTCCGCAGCACGCCGTGCCGGGCAAATACGCGGGCCCAGAGGTCGGTGTCGCCGGTGCTGCCCAGGCTTTCGTCGAGGCCGCCCGCTTCGGCGTAGGCCGCGCGGCTCACCACGATGGCCGGAATGCGCACAAACGAGGAGTTGGTCAGCAGCTGTTCCACGGCTTCGGCGGGCGGCAGGTAGGTTTCCTGGCTTACCTGCTGGTGGCGCAGCAGGCGGCGCTCCATGTCCACCACTTCCACCCCGAAGAGCACGGCTTGGTGGCTGGTCTGCACCCGGCGCAGGGTGCCGAGCAGCAGCGCCAGGCCCCCGGCCAGCAGGTAGTCGTCGTCGTGCAGGTGCAGCACGTAGCGGCCGCGGGCGCGCTGCAGGCACAGCCGGAAGTTGTCGACGGCGGTGCTGCCGGCGGGGTTGCGGTAGTAGCGCCACTGGCCGGCGGGCTGGGGCGTGAGCAGGCGGTGGGCGGCTTCCTCGCAGGCGTCGTCGGCCACCGAGTTGTCGGATACCAGCACTTCCACCTCGGCCGGCAGCGGACCAATGGAGGCCAGGGCGCGGCTCAGCAGCTCGGGCCGGTGGTAGCAGGGCACGCAGATGCTCAGCAGCGGGGCCACCGGCAGCGGCCGCTCGGCCGGGGGCTGCCAGCCGCGCCGGGCCCGGGCCTGCACGCGCTGCCGGGCGCCCCACAGGGCCCGGCGGTGCCGCCACACGTAGCGGTAGGCCGTCAGGGAGCGGGGCTCGCGCAGCACCAGAAACAGCAGGATGGCCAGCTGCCGGGGCAGGGCCCGCAGCCAGGTGCGCAGCGCCTGGCCCGCCGGCGCGTTCTTGATAAGCAGCAGCAGCTGGTTTTTCACCGCGTCGGCCTTGATGGCCCCGTTCAGGCGCTGGCGCAGGGCCCAGTTGCCGGGCCGGAACACGCGCGGGTGCACGGCCCGGCAGCCCGGCTCCAGCCAGGTGCGCCAGCCGTACAGCTCGCCGCGCCAGGCCACGTCCCAGTCTTCCTTGTGGGCGAAGAACCGCTCGTCGAAGAACTGGCCTTCCACCCGCAAATCGTCGATGAAGCGGCGGCGGTAGAGGGGCAGGGCCCCGTCGGCGCCGGCCACCCAGCCGGGCTGCACGGTGGTCTGGCTGAGCAGCTCGTTGTGGTGGCGCAGGCCGTAGCGCCCGCCCGGCAGGGCCAGCAGCCCGGCCGAGTCGATGCGCGGGTCCGCGTCGTGGCTTTGCACCAGCAGCCCGCACACGGCCCCGATGCGGGCGTCGCGCTGCATGGCCGAGAGGGCCCGGGCCAGGTAGTCGGGGGCCATGTCCACGTCGGGATTCACCAGCAGCACGTAGTCGGTGCGGGTGCGGTCGAGGGCGTAGTTGTGGCCGCCGCAGAAGCCGGTGTTTTGGGGCAGGCGGTGCAGGCGCACGCGGGCATCGGTGGCGGCCAGGGCGGCCACGCGGGCGCAGGTGTCGTCGGCCGAGGCGTTGTCGACCACCCACACCACGAAGTCGCGGTAGCTCTGCCGCAGCACCGAGCGCAGGCAGGCTTCGATGGTGGCGGCGCTGTTCCAACTCACGATGGACAGCAAAACGGAAGGAGTACTAGCACCCATGACTGGCGGAAGTCAGAAGAAGAAACGGGCCCGGGGGGTGGCGCCCCGCGGCCGCGGGCGTCAGGGAGCCACCGCTGCGGCCGGCTGGCCGAGCAGGTGGGTAAGGGAGGGGCGCAAGGCGTCCAGGTCGACGGTCAGATGCTCCCGGCGGGCGTCGCCGAGGTTGGTGGCGGCCTGCGCATTCGGGCACACCAGCCACCGGTAATTCAGGCCGAGGCGGTAGCTCAGCTCCATGAAATCGGGCACCACGAAGCCCTGGGGCAGCAGCTCCAGCACCGGCGTGCCGGGAGCGGTAAACGCCAGGTTGCTCAGCCCGGCGCCCACCGGGGCCACAATGGCCTTGGCTCCGCCAAACAGCGCTACCTTTTCGGCAAAGCTGAGCTGACTGAGCACGTAGGTGCGGAAGCCGTAGGGGCGCAGCAGTTCCTCCACGGCGGTTTCGTTGAGCACGTGGCGGGCGTCGGCGTCGCGGCGGCTGATGTACACGTAGGGCGAGAACTTGCGGGCCTCCACCAGCGCCGGGTCGGGCGGCAGGTAGCGGCGGCGCAGAAAGTCGCAGGCCCACTCCGGCGTGTGCGCCCCGGTGCCGCGCACCGGCGAAGTTACCAGCAGGCGGTCGGCGCGCAGGTGGCGGTGGGTGCGCACGTCGATGATCTGCTCGGGCCGGATGCCCAGCGGCGCCAGCGTCTGCTGCACGAAGCGCCAGTCGCGGTTGTACACCAGGAAGTAGTCCACCTCCGGCAGCAGCCCGGCGGCCTGCAGCAGGTGCAGGCGCGGCAGCGAGTCGATCAGCCAGTGGTAGTAGTTGCCGATGGCTGCCCCGCCGCCCGAGAGCAGGCTGCACACGGTACCGGTCACGGGCACGGGCTCCAGGAAGTAAGCCTGCCGGAAGATGTTGTTGTCCGCGGGCCGGATGGTTTCCCAGGTTTTGTTGGTGTACTGAAACGAGGCGTCGCCCACCAGCCGGTCGTCGGCGGCTATGACGGCCACCGAGTCGTTGTTGTCGGCATAGAGGCGGCCGCCGCGCAGCTCCAGCACGAAAGCCGCGGGCACGTCCTCGGTGCGCGGGGGCTTGCTGTGCAGGTGCCCGCCGTAGGCCGAAGCAGCCTCGTAGAACGCCGCCGGAATGTCGGTGTGCGAGGTGTGGGCCGCCACCACTTCGTAGTAGGCGGCGGCGGCTCCGGGTACCTCGGGCAGCTCCCGGCTGCGGGCATGAATGCCCACCGGGCGGTAGTGCAGATTCAGGGGCAGCCACTCGCGTAGCAGGCGGCCGGCGCGGCGTTGGGCTCTTTCCAGTAGCTGATGCATGGCGGAAGCGGGGTCAGAGGGTGGAGACTCGCCCGGCTCAGGCTGCCAGCATCGGCGCGGCTTGCGGGGCCAGCAGGCGGCGCCACTCGGCGTCGGCAATGGTGCGGGCCAGCCCCTCGCGCAGGCTGATCTGGTGGTGCCAGCCCAGGCCGTGCAGGCGGCTCACGTCGAGCAGCTTGCGCATGGTGCCGTCGGGCTTGCTGCTGTCGAACACGACCTCGCCGCGGAAGCCCGTCAGCTCGGCCAGCAGGCCCGACAGCTCGCGGATGGTCAAATCTTCGCCGGTGCCCACGTTCACCGGCTCGCGGCCGTCGTAGTGCAGCATCAGGTGCAGGCAGGCGTCGGCCAGATCGTCCACGTGCAAGAACTCGCGGCAGGGCGCGCCGGTGCCCCACACGGTCACCTCGGGCAGGTTCAGGTCGGCCGCTTCGCTGAATTTGCGCAGCAGCGCCGCCATCACGTGCGAGTTCTGCAGGTCGTAGTTGTCGTGCGGGCCGTAGAGGTTGGTGGGCATCACCGTGATGAAGTTGCAGCCGTGCTGGTCGCGGTAGGCCTCGCACATCTTCAGGCCGGCAATCTTGGATATGGCGTAGGGCTCGTTGGTGGGCTCCAGCTGCCCGGTCAGCAGGTACTCCTCGCGGATGGGCTGCGGGGCCAGCTTGGGGTAGATGCACGACGAGCCCAGGTACAGCAGCTTTTTCACCCCGTGGCGGTAGGCTTGGTCGAGCACGTTGCCCTCAATCATGAGGTTGTCGTACAGAAAGTCGGCGCGGTAGGTGTTGTTGGCGTAGATGCCGCCCACCTTGGCGGCGGCCAGCATCACGTACTCGGGCTGCTCCTCGGTGAAGAAAGCGGCCACGGCGGCCTGGTCGCGCAGGTCCAGTTCCTTGGACGTGCGGGTGATGATGTTGGTGTAGCCGGCGCGGCGCAGGCGCCGCACGAAAGCCGAGCCCACCATGCCACGGTGGCCCGCCACGTAGATTTTGGCGTTCAGGTCCATGTTGAGAAAAGGTGAAGGGGTGAAATTGTGAGTGGTGAACTGGTGAGTTGATGTTTGAGCGACGCGGAGCTGCGCACCATGCGCAGCCAGTGCGGCACTCACGATTTCACCAGCTCACCACTTCACAGCTATTCATAGTAATTGAGCACGCGGTGGCCGGCTTCGAGCAGCACGGCGTCGCGGCGGAACACTTCCAGGTCGGCCTGCATCATGTCCTGCACCAGCGCGGGCAGGTCGTAGCGGGGCGTCCAGCCCAGCTTCTGCTGCGCCTTGGTCGGGTCGCCGATGAGCAGCTCCACCTCGGTGGGGCGGTAGTAGGTGGGGTCCACGGCCACCACTTCCTTGCCCAGCGGCAGCTGGTAGTCGGGGTGGTGGCAGGCCACCACGTGGCCGGTTTCGTCGGCGCCCTCGCCGAAGAAGGTTAGCTCCACGCCCAGCTCGGCAAAGGCCATGCGCACGAAGTCGCGCACGGTGGTCGTCACGCCGGTGGCAATGACGAAGTCCTCGGGCGTGTCCTGCTGCAGAATGCGCCACATGGCTTCCACGTAATCTTTGGCGTGGCCCCAGTCGCGGCGCGCGTCCAGGTTACCCAGGTAGATTTTGTCCTGCAGCCCCAGCCCGATGCGGCTCACCCCGCGGGTGATTTTGCGGGTCACGAAGGTTTCGCCGCGCAGCGGGCTTTCGTGGTTGAACAGGATGCCGTTGCAGGCGTACATGCCGTAGGCCTCGCGGTAGTTCACCGTAATCCAGAAGCCGTAGAGCTTGGCCACGGCGTAGGGCGAGCGAGGGTAAAACGGCGTCGTCTCGCGCTGCGGCACTTCCTGCACCAGCCCGTACAGCTCCGAGGTCGAAGCCTGGTAGATGCGCGTCTTGCGCGTCAGGCCCAGAATACGCACGGCCTCCAGCAGCCGCAGCGTGCCGATGCCGTCGACGTCGGCCACGTACTCGGGCGTGTCGAAGGACACCTTCACGTGCGACATGGCGCCGAGGTTGTAAATCTCGTCGGGCTGCACCTCCTGAATGATGCGGATCAGGTTTGTCGAGTCCGTCAGGTCGCCGTAGTGCAGCTTGAAGCGCACTTCCGCTTCGTGCGGGTCCTGGTAGAGGTGGTCGATGCGGTCGGTGTTGAACAGCGAGGAGCGGCGCTTGATGCCGTGAACCTCGTAGCCTTTGCTGAGGAGCAATTCAGCCAGATAAGCTCCGTCCTGGCCGGTAATGCCGGTAATGAGGGCACGCTTCATGGGCAGAGAAGGTGAAGTGGTGGAGAGTTCGTAAAAGCAGAAATGTAGAACTTTGCCAGCAAATAATTGCATTAGAATTGGTAATTGCAATGGTTGTTGTAGGAAAAATTATTTAATTGACCGGAATAATTATATAGCCAAGGGCTAAGCACAAAAAAGCCCGACGCTTGGGCGTCGGGCAAGGAAAATCGGACCCCGGAAAACCGCCGCAGCCCCGGTAGCGCGCTTGGGCACGGCCTTGGGGCGCGCGTTGGCCGGCGGGTGCTCCGGCTGCCCCCAAAACGCAACAGCGCCCGGCCTTGGGGGCCGGGCGCTGTACCGAGGAGCTGGTGGAAAATTACTGGACCTTGAAGATTTCCACGCCCGAGACGTTGGCGTAGCCGCCGCTGGTCTGGAGCAGGATCTGGCCGTTGGTCACCGTCACCCGCAGCGGGGTGGTCTTGCGCCAGGTGCCGGCTGCGCCGCTGTTGTAGTTGGTCAGCAGCGTCTGGCCGTTCACCGTCGCGCTGAAGGTTTCGGCGGCGTTGTCCTCGAAGAGGTAGTAAGCCACTTCGTAGGTG
The DNA here is from genome assembly GCF_003258365.1 of Hymenobacter edaphi. Classification (GTDB taxonomy): domain Bacteria; phylum Bacteroidota; class Bacteroidia; order Cytophagales; family Hymenobacteraceae; genus Solirubrum; species Solirubrum edaphi. Next base: position 147,711 of record NZ_QHKM01000001.1, read on the forward strand.
CCGTTGGGCACGTTGGTCACGGCGTAGCGCAGGTTCTGGCCGTACACGAAGGAGCGGATCATGCCCGCGCGGGCGGCGTCGGTGGCCGGGTTCAGCGTCACGTTGGGCGTAGCCAGGCGGGTGCCGTTGGTGCTAACGCTGGCGGCCGTGTTGCCGGCTTCGAAGTTCAGCCCGTCGATGGTCGTGGCGCTGCCGTTCACGTTGATGGCGCGGAAGAGGGTGCGCGTCGTCGGGGTGGTCGTCGGAGGCGTGGTCGGGGTGGTGGTGGTCGTGCCCTGCTTCCAGATTTCGATGCCCGAGAGGTTGGCCGCGCCGCCCTGCAGGTCCACCGAGATGTTGCCGTCCGTTACGTTGGCCGTGAAGGGGCCCACGCGCTGCCAGCTGCCGGCCGAGCCGCTGTTGAAGCCGGCGCGTACTTTCTGGCCTTCCACCGTGATGTCGTAGGTTTCGGGGTTGTTATCCTCGAATACGTAGAGGTACACGGCGTAGGTCCCGTTGGTCACGTTGCCCACCGAGGCCGTCACGTGGTAGCCCCAGATGAAGGAGCGGATCAGGTCGGTGCGCGAGGCGTCGGTGCTCGGGTTCAGGGCCACCGTGCTGTTGGTCAGGGGCGAGCCGCCGCTGTAGCTCACGCCGGCCGCGTTGCCGGCTTCCCAGGCGTTGCCGTCCAGGGTCAGGGCCGAGCCGTTTACGTTCAGGCCCCGGAAGAAGGTGTAGCCGGTCGGGCCTGCGGTGGTGCCGCCGCCCGTGGCGGGAGGGGTCGTGGTGGGAGCGGCAGCTACCGTTACGTTGACGGCCGTGGAGGTGGCCGTGCCGCCGGCGTTGTCCGTCGCCTTAGCCGTCAGCGCGAGGGTGCCGGTGGCCGTGGGGGTGTAGTTCAGCGAGTACGGGGCCGAGGTGTCTTCGCCGAGCTTGGTCGTGCCGTTGAAGAACTCCACCTTGGCGATGGTGCCGTCGGGGTCGGTGGCCGAAGCCGCGAGGCCCAGGGCCGTGTTCACCGTCACCGAGCTGGCGGCCGTCAGGGTCACGGTCGGGTTCTGGTTGGCGGCGGCCGTGCTCTGCTTCCAGATTTCGATGCCCGAGAGGTTGGCGTCGCCGCCCGAAGTAGCCACCGAGATGGTGCCGTTGGTTACGTTGGCCGTGAAGGGGCCCACGCGCTGCCAGCTGCCGGCCGCGCCGCTGTTGAAGCCGGCGCGCACCGTCTGGCCCTGCACCGAGATGTCGTAGGTTTCAGCGTTGTTGTCTTCCCACAGGTAGAGGTATACCCCGTAGGTGCCGTTGGCCACGTTGCCGACCGAGGCCGTCACGTTGCGGCCGTACACGAAGTTGCGAATCATGTCGGCGCGGGCCGCGTCGGTGTTCGGGGTCAGGGCCACCGTGGGGGCCGAGTAAGGCGTTGCGCTGACGCTCACGCCGGCGGCGCCGCTGGCGGCTTCCCAGGCGTTGCCGTCCAGGGTCACGGCCGGGCCGTTCAGGTTCAGGCCGCGGAAGAAGGTGTAGCCGCTCGGGCCGGTCATCGGGGTGCTGCCGGTGTTGCCGCTGCCCGTCGAGGGCGTGGTGGTGCCGGTGCCGGTCGAGGGGGCGGTCGGCGTGGTGGTGCCGGTGCCGGTCGAGGGCGTGGTGCCCGGGCCTGCGCCGTTAGCGCCCACAGTGATGCCGTTCTGCTGCAGCTTCTGCTGCCACAGGGTGAACTCGTTGTCCTCCGTGGCCAGCGTGATGGGGTTCGGCAGGTGGGTGGTGCCGGTGCACGGGGTGCAGTTGCCGTAGCTCAGGTCGTGGCGGTCGGGGTAGGGAATGTTGTAGTTCACGCTCCGGAAGCCGATGATGTTGTTTTCCACGCGGTTGCCGAAGAACACGTTGCTCGGCATCTGGTAGGAGTTGAAGATCGAGGTAGCGGCGTACACGGCGCGCATCGGCGTGCCATCGGGGAAGTACGAGCTGGTAATCAGGCGGTTGTGGTGGTAGTAGTTGTCGTGGCCGGCGGCAATGTTCATCGACGCGTTCGAGGTGGCCAGAAACTGGTTGTTGTAGGCTTCCACGTAGGCCGTGGTCGTGCTCGGGGTCGAGCCGTCACCGTCGGTGGTCATGCCCGTGCCCGAGTAGCTGGTGCTGGTGGCCGGGTAGGGGTAGGCCCCCTTGATGAAGTTGTCGTGCACCCGCACCGGGCTCGACGCCGTGCCCGAGGCGTTGTAGAAGTTGATGATGTCGCCCGTCGAGCATTCGTTGGGCGTGTTGATGACCTGGTTGAAGGCCACCTCCATGTTGGCCACGCCCTGCACGGTGTTGAAGCCGATGAAGCTGCCGTTGTACTCCTGCGCGGTGCCCGAAATCTGGTTCCGGAAGCGGCCGTCGATGTTCGTGGCCTTGTTGTAGCGCACGCGCACCGTCTCCGAAGTCGAGCCGTTGCCCGTCCAGCGGTACACCACGATGCCGCAAGTGTGGTCCATGTAGTTGTTTTCCACCACCAGGTTGCGCCCGTCGCTGATGACGATAAAGCGGCCGCGGGGCACGTTGTCCATCGTGGGCGTCAGGCCGTAGCCCTGGGTGTTGCGGATGGTTACGTTGCTGCCGCCCCCAGCGCGAATCAGGTCGCTGGCGCTGGCGATGATGCAGCCCTCCAGAATCACCGGCTGCGACGTGTTGATGGTCACGGCCGGGGTGCTGGAGTCATTGCTGCGGTAGTTACCGGTGTAAGTACCGCCTTGGGTAATGTTGATGGGCCCTTGAAACGTTACATTCGGAACGTTCTGGGCCGAGAGCGGCAGCGCCAGAAAATTCATTACCAACAGCACGAGCGCCACCAACGGCAGAAAGCGTGCACCAGAGGACATTTCACGGTCAAACCGCGGCCGGATGTTTCCAGAGGTTTTTTGCATTCTGTTTTTGTTTATGAGAAACCCTATATAGGGTTTGTTGAGTGCTTAACCGAGCAAGGAGTCAATCCGTTCCGGCGAGCTAATTTTTTTTGTGCAATTGTTCTCAAGTCGTTTTGAGGCTCCCGATTTACGCCTGAGGTGGCAGACTGGCGGGCTTGGCTGATCAGAATCAGCGCAGGATCGGCGGGTGGGCGCACGGGCGGAGCTAGGGCGGTGCGGCCTGAAAAAACCGGGTGTATGCAGTAAATGAAGTCATTGTCCTTCTGCGCTGTTCCAACATCACTGACTTTCCAACTACTAAGGCCGCCAGGGCCTTCCCATTCTCAGAGTCCAACTGCAAAAGCCGTTACGAGGCTCGCAGGTAAATATCTGAGTTCCGTATTGCTGAGTGTGGATTGAAATAATTCAATTTCATCAGCTCCGGCGTATTGCAAATGTATAAAAAAATGGCAGAAGGCAATACTTCGTGAAAATATATTGATTTGAACTTTTATAATATATAATTGGCAAAATGTGCGCCCAAACGGGTAGAGGATATCGGCAGGGTCGATTTGCCAACCCGCCGCTCGGGCCATAAAAAAAGCCTCCCGCAGGAGGCTTGACGGCGCATAGGCAGCTAACAAAACACCGGGCCAGCCGGATGGGGACTCGAAAAAAAACGCTATCGGCGCGCCTCGGCTGGCGCTGGTTAGCGGCGGGCCAGGGGCGTCGGCGGGGCCGGCTGCGTTCCGGCGTCCAGCCGGATGCCCCGGCGGCGCAGCTTCTGCTGCCAGAGCTGCCACTCCCGTTGCTCGGTGGCCAGCGTGATGGGGTTGGGCAGGTGTTCGTTCTGCTCGCAAGCGGGGCAGTTGCCGCTGCTCAGGTCGTGGCGGCCGGCCAGGGGCACGGCGTACCCCGCCTTGGCGTAGCCGATAACGTTGTGGTCGACGCGGTTGCCGAAAAACACCGTGGCCGGCTGGTGATAGGCATTGAAGATGGAGGTGGCCGCGTAGGTGGCTTTCAGGGCCTGGCCATCGGGCAGCAGCCCGCTGGTCACCATGCGGTTGTGGTGAAAGCGGATGTGGTGGCCGGCGGCAATGTTCATGGCCGCGTTGCAGGTGCTCACAATCTGGTTGTGGGCCGCATCCACGTAGGCCGTGGTGGTGAGGGCCGATACCCCGTCGCCGTCGGTGGTGAGGCCGGTGCCGGTGTAGTGCGGGGCCGTGGCGGGGTAGGGATAAGCGCCCTGGATGTAGTTGTGGTGGAAGCGGATGGGGCTGCGCGCGGTGCCCGAGGAGTTGTAGAAGTTCACCACGTCGCCGGTGGCGCACTGGTTGGGCTCGTTCACCACCTCGTTGTAGCTAATGTCCACATTGGCCACGCCGCGCACCTGGTTCAGCCCCAGGAAGCTGGCCGTGGCGTCGGCGTCGCCGTTGCGGTAGCGCCCGTCGATGTTGCGCACGCGGTTGTAGCGCACGGTGAGCGTCTCGGCGGGGCTGCCGTCGCCCACCCACTGATACACCAGGATGCCGATGGTGTGGTCGAGGTAGTTGTGCTCGACGCGCAGGCTACGGGCGCCGGCGGCCGTCAGAAACCGGCCCCGGCTGACGTTGTCCAGGCTCGGCGTGAGGCCGTAGCCGCGGCAGTAGCGCACCACCAGCCGGGCGCCCGGCTCGGCCACTATCAGGTCGCCCGCGCCGCGCAGCTCGCAGTTTTCCAGCACCACCGGCTCGTCGGTTTTGATGCGCACGCAGGGAATGGCGGAGTTGGGACTGGTAAAGCGCCCGGTGTAGCGGCCGCCGTGGCGCACCACCAGCACGTCGGCGCCCAGCAAGGCCCCCGACTGGGACGAGGGCAGCAGCAGGCAGGTGCCCGGCAGCAGCAGCGAGAAGAAGTGGGCGAAGCGTAAAATCATCGGCAGCGGGAATGCGGGAAAGGGCGCTAGTCGTCGGTGTAGACCTGGAACTCGGCCAGCGGCACGGGCTGATCAGGCGTTTCCAGGTGCAGCAGCGGGACTTCGCCGTAGAACGAGGCCCACATGGAGTAGGAGCTGGGCGGCCCCAGCAGGTAGTCGCAGCCGGCCAGGGCGTACATGTCCTCCACGAAGTGGCCGGAGGCAAAATGCACCTGCAGGCCCGGAAAGGCGGCCGCGGGCGGCGGCTCCTCGGAGCAAGCTACCAGGAAGGCCACGCGCTGCCCGGCCGGCAACTGGGCTGCCACGGCCTGCATGAAGCGGGCGTAGGTGGCGTCGTCGTAGTAGTAGCGGCCGTCGAGGTAGGTGGCGTAGTCGCTGCGGCGGATGTGCACGCCCACCAGCACGTCGGCCGTGCGGCGGGCGGCGGCCAGCACCGCAGCCACGGCCGTGCGGTGCGGCTCGATGAGCTGAAACAGCTCGCGGATCAGCCGGGCGTGCTTGCGCAGGTTGGGCCGGTCGCGGAAGCACCAGCCGTGCAGCAGCACCGGCCGCTGCCCGCGGGCCAGCGAAAGGTAGTCGGGCTGGTTGAGGTCGTAGCCGTGGTCGTCGTCGAGGTAGAGCAGCTCGGGCAGGGCCGGGGCGGGCAGCTGGCGCCGCAGCCGCTGCAGCGCCCCGAACACGGCCGGGCGCTGCACCATATTAAAGAGGCGCTCCAGCCAACGCTCGGAGCGGCTGCCCAGCAGCACGTTGACGCGTACGGGCAGGCCGCCGAAGTCGCCGGTAGCCGGGGCCTGGAAGTAGCGGGCGTAGCCGTTGAAGCTGGGGTTGGCCAGGGCGTAGCCGTGCTCGGCGGCGTTGGCCACCAGGTGGGCGAAGAGGAATAAGCGGTTGCCCAACTGGCCGAAGCGCTTGATCAGGATAACCATCGGTGGCGAGATGGTGAAGTGAGTAAATAGGACGTTTGGGTCGTTGTGTCGGGCGGAAATGGCCGCCACAAGGGGCGAATTAGCCCGTCATGTCGAGCGAAGTCGAGACATCTCGGCGGATAGCAATGTCAATCGTCAGGCTGGCTACTGCCTCGCGTCAGCACGCGAGATTGGCAACGCCTTCCTTCGGGTCCTCAACAAGCTCGGAATGACGTTCTGTTATTGAGGTGCTGGTTGCATCGTTCACCGCCGCACGCGAGATGTCTCGACTTCGCTCGACATGACGGCCTGTTGTTGACGCGCTGGTTTGCTCGACATGACGTTCTTGTTTTTGCTGCCGATCAGTGCAGGAAGTAGCCCCCGAGGCGGCGCACGTAGCCGTTGAGCAGGAAGGAGGGAAGCAGCAGCGGCGGGCAGTTTTTCAGGGCAAAATGCGTGAAATTGACCAGGTTGCCGCCGCCGCGGATGCCGAACAGGTGCTGGTAGTAGCCGCGCAGGCTGCGCTGCCTGCGGGTTTGTTCCTGCCCGCTTTCCTCGGGGTAGGTGAGCAGGTGCGCGTCGTAGTTCAGGTACACCGGGAAGCCGTGGCGGCGGGCCACGCTGGTGTAGTCGTAGTCGGCCAGGTAGTGGGGCAGGCGCTTCTCGTCGAAGAGGCCGATGGCGGCCACCACCTGCGCCGGAATGAGCAGGCCGCGGCCCGGCAGGTAGGTGACGGGGTGCAGGCCGCGTCGCTGGGGCGGGGTGAGCTTGCTCAGCAAATCCTCGCTGCGGTGGGTGAGCCAGCTGAACTGCTCGCCGCCGTACACCGGCTGGCCCGAGTGCACGTCGAGTTCTAGGGCGCCGAGCAGGGCGTCAGGGTAGCGCTCGGCCCAGTGCAGCATGCGGGCCACGAAGTCGGGCGCGGCCACCACGTCGTTGTTCATGGTCATCAGGCGGTCGGCGCCTTCGGCCAGGGCGCGGCGCAGCCCGGCGTTGACGCCGGCCGTCCAGAACAGCTGCCCGGTGCCGGGCACCACGATTACCTCGGAGTACTCGCGGGCCAGCACTTCGGCGGTGCCGTCGGTGGAGCCGTCGTCGACGACCACCGTGCGGAACTGCTGGGTGGTCTGACGGCGCAGGGCGTCGAGGCAGGCCCGGGTGTACGCCAGGCGGTTGAACACCGGAATGACGATATAGAGCATCGGTGAGATGGTGAAGTGGAGAACTGGAGAGGGACGGAAGGCGCGTCAGCTGGCGGCCAGCATGGCCGGGTCGGGAGCGGGCGTGGGGGCCGGGGTGCGGGCGGGAAGCGGGGCGGGCTGCGGCAGGCGCAGGGGCAGCGCGGCCAGCAGGGCCCGGAAGCGGGCGGCCCGGGCGGGCCAGGTTTGGGTGAGGGCGTATTCGTAGCCGGCCCGGCCCATGGCGGCGCGGCGCAGCGGCGCGGCGGCCAGCTGCTCCACGGCCCGCGCCAGGGCCGCCGAAGTGACTTCGGGTGTGGTCACCGGCACTTTGATGGCGGCTGAGTCGGGAATAAAGTCGCGGGCGCCCTGGTGGTTCAGCGTGATGATGGGCAGGCCGCAGGCCATGGCTTCGAGAAACTGCGAGGCAAACGAGTCGCGCAGGCTGCCAAAGAGGAACACGTCGTGGGCCAGCATTTCGCCCTGAATCAGCGGCCAGGGCACCTCGCCGCGCCAGGTCACGCGCTCGGTCAGGCCGTACTGCGCCAGCCAGCCGGGCACCAGCGGGCCCATCGGTCCGTCGCCGATGACGGTGAGGTGAAAGCGCACCGCCGGGGCCACCTGGGCCAGGGCTTCGAGCACCAGCGGCAGGGCCTTGCGCGGGTAGAGGCGGGCCAGCCAGAGCAGGCGCAGCTCGGGGCCGGGGCGCCGCTCCACGTACTGCCGGCCGTAGAACGACTCGGGCAGGCCGGTATCGAGGAACAGCTCCACGCGCCGGGCGCCGAGGCGGCGGGCCAGGGCGGCCGTTTCGCGGTTGCCGGCCAGCACCAGCGCCGCGTGGCGCACCGTCTGGCGGGCGTTGGGGCGCAGCGTCATCAGCAGCCCGCCGATGGCGTCGCGCATGGTTTCGGTCTTGAACCAGCCGGGCATGTAGCGACGGAAGGCCTTGGGGGCCTGCTGCCCGCCGCCTACCGGCCCGAAAATCAGGGGTTTGCCGAGGCGCCACAGCTCGGAGCCCATCTGCAGACTGCCGTAGGTGGCATGGTGCACCAGGTCGAAGTCGACGGCGCGGTCGAGCTGCCGGGCGCGGCGCCAGGCCATGTGCTGCCACACGAGGTAGTGCACGTACACGCCGAACTGCCAGCGGTACAGGAACTGCACCCAGGCCGCCACCGCCACATACACGATGTGCAGGCGCTGGGCTATCGGGTCGTGGGCGTGCTCGGCCAGGTAGGAATCGAGGTCGTTGCGCTCAAACTCGGTGGTCAGGCACCACACGTCGTGGCCCTGCTGGGCGTGTTCCCAGGCCCAGTGGAAGCCGTTGCCCCCTTCGCCGCCGTGGCGCGGGTTGCAGGCGTAAGCCGAAAGCAGCACGTTCATGAGCGGGCCAGCTGAATGGTGGAGGAAGCAAGCTCGGGCGCCGGAGCCGGAGCGGGCTGCGGCAGGGCCACGGCGGCCGGAGCCGCAGGCAGCGCTGGTTTGGCGGCGCCGGGCACCAGGTGGCGCAGCAGGCGCTGCAGCTGGGCCACCACGCGCTCCAGCACGAAGCGGCGGAAGCGGCGTTGGTCGCGGGCCCGGTCGCAGAGCACGGCTGGCGGGTGTTGCAGCGGCCACTGGAGCGCGGCCGTGGGCACGTCGGCGTGGGCGTCGCCGGCGTCGAAGGTGTGGGTGGCGCCCGGGCCGAAGCCAATGTTGCGCACCAGGTTCACGGCCGGCACGATGGTCAGTCCGGAGTGGGCTGCCACGGCGAAGTGCCACTGGTAGTCCCAGATATCGGGCGGGGTGGGGGCGGCGTGCAGGGCGGCAAACTTGGGCAGCCAGTAGCGCCGCTCCAGGGCCGAAGGGTAGAGTCGCCCCAGTAGGCCGCGCTGTTGCAGCTCGGGCCAGAGGCGCAGGTTGAAATCGAACAGGTGCCAGGCGCGGCGCCAGGTGGCCCAGCCCCAGCTGTTCACCTGCCCCGAGAAGTAGTAAGAGTCGGCGCCGGCGGGCAGGGGGCGCAGGGCTTCGGCGGCGAAGTTGTTGCCGCCGATGTGCATCACGCGGCTGTCGTGGCGGTAGCGGGCCAGCAGCTCCTGGCAGAAGGGGAAAAACTCGGGCGCGGGCACGCAGTCGTCTTCCAGGATGATGCCCTCCGATTCGTGGCCGAAAAACCAGCTGATGGCCGTGGCCGGGGCCACCCCGCAGTTCAGGTTGGTGTCGTGGTAGAGGGTGTGCAGCTCGCAGGGCCAGTCGACGGCCGTGCGCACCAGCTCGCGCACCTGCTGGCACAGAGCGGCATCGGTGGGGCGGTGGGCGCGGGGGCCGTCGGCGGCTACGTAAAGGCGGGCCGGCCGCACTTCCCGCAGCGCGTCGAGCACGTGCTGGGTGGGCTCGGGCCGGTTGAAGACCAGCAGCAGCACCGAAGTCGGAAACGCGGCAGTAGGTGTCGTGGTCATAGTAAGGAGTAGGCAGTCAGTGGCAGAGAAAGACTAGGCGGCGGGCACAGCCGTCAGCGCAGCCGGTACCGCGGGCGGCGCGGCGGCCGGGGCTGCGGGGCGGGGCTCGTCGGCCACGAGGCGGCGCACGAACCGGGCCGGGTTGCCCGACCAGATTTCGTTGGCCGGCACGTCGCGCGTGACCACGCTGCCCGCGCCGATGACGGCGTTCTGGCCGATGGTGACGCCCTTGAGGATGATGCTGTTCATGCCGATGAACACGTTGTCCTCAATGACCACCGGCCGGCTGCGGATATTGTCGAAGTTGAAGCGGCGGCTGTCGGTGCCCAGCGGGTGAAAGTCGGTGTCGGCCACGAAGGCGTTGGCGCCCATCATCACCCCGTTGCCGATGCGCACCTCCGTCTGCACGCAGATGCCTCCCCCGCTGATGCCGAAGTCGTCGCCGATGGTCAGCTTGGCTTCGGGGCTCATCAGCCGGATCATCACCGGGTGGTTGACGCCGGGCTGGCTGAAAAACGAGTCGGAAATCAGCCAGGCGCCGCGCCCGATACGGATGTTCTGCCAGTTTTCGACTTCGAGCAGCGGCAGGCCGAACACCTGCACCGCGTGGCCCAGGCGCCGGGCGTAGCGGGCGTTAAACCAGGCATTGAGCAGCAAGTGCACGGCCTTGCGGATGCCCCAGATGCGAAACAGTGGATTCATGGCGGAGAGGGGGGGTTAAGCGTAAGCGAGGGGGCGGGGCGTCGTCAGGTCTATTGGCCCGGCGTGGGCCTGCTGCACCGTGCGGTAAATGGCCAGGGTGCGCTCCAGAATGATGGCCGGGTCGTGGCGGCGGCGAGCCACGGTTTGGGCTTCGGCAGCCAGGCGCTCGGCCAGGCCGGGCTCCTGCAGCAGGCGCAGCACCTGGGCGGCCAGATGTTCCGGGTTGAGGTCGGAGAGCAGGCCGGTGTGCTCGTGCTCGATCAGCGAACTGACGCCGCCCACGTCGGAGGCCACCACCGGCAGGCCGGCCACCTGGGCCTCGCACACGCTGTTGGGGCTGTTGTCGATGTAGGAGGGGTGCAGCAGGCAGCACGACTGCCCGAACAGCTTCAGCAGCTCGGCCGTGCTCTGGTAACCCCGGCATTCCACGTCGGCGGGGTGCACGTGGCGCAGCCCGGCCTGCCGGATGTACTGGGTTACTTCCTCGGCATGACTGTCGCCTACCAGCACCAGGCGGGCGGGCCGCTGCCGGCGCACCAGGTCGAAGGCCTGCATGGCCTCGCGGAAGCCCTTCATGCGCTGGGTGCCGCCCATAAACAGAATCTGGGGCACGGCGGGTGGCAGGGCCGGGCGCTCGGCCCGGAAAAACTCCGGCCGCAGCATTTCCCAGTTGTGGTGAATGCGAGCCCCCGGGCTCAGGCGCGTGATGCAGGCCTTGTCCCAGTGCGTGCGGCAGGAAAAGTCGTGGATGTGGGGCAGGTGCTGCCGCTCGTAGTAGCTGGCCAGCGTCCAGAGGGCCCGGCGCATGGTCAGCCACTCCGGCAGTAGCTTCAGGCACTCCGATACCAGCCCCTGCACCGACAGCAGCACTGGCACCGGCAGCCCGGCCACGGCGGCCTGGTACTGCAGCTCGGAGCCGTGCACGTGGATCAGGTCGTAGCGGTGGGCGTGGCGGCGCAGGTAGGCGGCCGTGCGGGCAATGCGCTGGGTGTAGAGCGTGAGGATGTCGGCCCGGTTGCGGGGCGTGCGCAGGAAGATGAAGCGCAGGCCCTGGTGCTCAAACGCTTCCACCAGCGCGGTCTGCTGCTCATCCCAGTTCAGGATGGTCAGCTCGACGTCGGGCTGGGTGCCGAGGGCGCGGGCCAGGGAGGTGAGCCAGGGGGCGGGGTGCGTGGTGCTCCGGTGCGGATGGGGGAACGGGGCCAGCCAGAGGATGCGCATACAATAGGGGAGAGAAGTGGAGCAGGCGGGGCAGCATCAGTAAGTAAGCGCCGACGGGGCCGGCTCCGGGGAAGTCAGGGTATGCGCCAGGGGCCGCCGGGCCGGCGCGGCCACCGGAACCGGCGCCGAGGCCTGCACGCCGGCCAGCATCAGGCCCACCAGGGCGTAGTAGTAGGCCGGCCAGTCGTAGGAAATGGCGTACACCACCAGCGTGGCGCAGCAGGCCATCAGCGCGGCCGTGGCGGCCGGAATGGGGCCCGGCTGCAGCAGACGCTTCGCCACCACATAAATCGGCATCAGCAGCACCAGCAGCACGCCCACGATGCCGAAGTAGAACAGGCGGTCGAGGTAAAAGCTGTGGAAGTGGTGGCCGGTGAAGTTTTCCCAGATGGGCGCGTCGGTGTCGTCGCTGTAGAACTGCACCGGCAGCTCGAAGCCGTCGAGGCGCCAGCCCAGCACGGGCCGCTCGCGCAGCACGGGCTCGTAGGCTTCGTACTGCTTCATGCGCCAGCTGCCGGTGCCCTGCTTGTCGGGGTTCTGAATGTCCTCGATGCTGGCTTCCAGGCGCTTGATAACGTTGGGGTTGTCGAGGATGGCCGCCACGCCGCCCACGCCGCCCACCAGCACCGGCAGCAGGCCCAGCACCAGCAGGCGCTGCGGCGAAAACCGCACGCCCGGCACCCGGCGCAGCAGCAGCAGGTTCAGGGGCAGGGCCACGGCCGTGCTCACCCACACCGTGCGGTGCTGCAAGAACACAATCATGGCCATGCAGCCGAAAAACAGGCAGACGTGCAGCAGGTGGCCGCGCTGCAAAAACCAGTTCAGGTTCAGCAAACCCACCACCAGAAACAGGTAGGCCGAGGTGGTGACGAAACCCCGCTCGTTGTTCAGAAACGCGTTGAGCGAGAGGGAGTCGCTGTTGAAGAAGGCCAGGTTGATGCCCAGGCCCAGCAAGATCAGGAACACCAGCGGGCCGAAGGGCGGCTGGCCCACGCGCCGGTAGTAGGCGTAGGCCCCGAAGATGTGCAGCAGCACCGTGAGCTTGCTGAACACGTGCGGGTACACCATCCACGAGCCCCAGCCCTGGTACGACTCCAGCGCCAGCAGCCCCAGGGCCGTCAGCACCGCGAAAAACCAGCGGCGCATGCCCACCGACATGTAGCGCAGGTTCAGCAGGCTCAGGGCCAGCGAAAAGCCCACCAGCAGGTAGTAGTACTTGCCGAGCAGCGCGTCGTCCTCGCGCTCGAAGAAGAGCTGGTTGAAGCCCCGGTCGGTGATAAGGATGGCCACGAACACGCCGAGCACCAGGAAGCGGAGGTTGATTTTCATGGCACCAGCACGCTAGCGGTGGAATCGGACGACACGCGAACCTCGGCCCTCAGCTCGTGGCGGCGCAGCCAGCTTTGCAGGCCGGCCGTGCCCGGTACTTCCAGGTGGCCCAGGTGCCGGGCCACTTCGGTGTGCAGCTCGCGCAGCGGCAGCAGCAGGGCCAGCCCGCCCAGGCTCACTGCCCCGGCCGCCAGCTCAGCCGCGAAGCGCAGCGCCAGCGGCCACTGCGCCTGCTGCCCCAGCCAGCCCACCGCCCCGATGCTCAGGCCCACGCCCGCGCTCAGCACCAGGGCCGGTCCGTAGCAGGCCAGCACCCGCAGCGGGGCCACGTCGAGCACGCGGCGCATCAGCAGCACGTAGAAGACGGTGCGCAGCACCTCGCCCAGCAGCACGCCCACCGCCACGCCCAGCAGCCCGAAGCCGCGCAGCAGCCAGAACAGCCCCAGCAGGGCCCCGGCGTGGGCCAGCGTCAGCCAGAATTTGCGGCTGAGCGTGGCCGTAGCGTCGGCCACGGTGGCGGCAAACATGTTCATCATGCTCAGGGCAAACACCCCGCACACCAGCCGAAAAACCGGCACCGCCTCCAGCCACTTCGCGCCCAGCATCACGCGCACCACCTCGGGCGCGGCGGCGGCGGCCCCCAGGCAAATTGGCGGAATCACGCTGCCGATGAGCACCAGGCTGCGCAGGTAGGCCGCCCGCAGCCGGGGCCGGTCGTGCTGCACCTGGCTGAAGGAGGGCAGCGCCACCCGCGCCACGCTCGACGACAGCGTGTAGATGGGCAGGCCGATGAGCATCCAGGCGCGGGAGTACAGGCCCACGGCGGCGGCGCCCCACAGCCGGCTGATGCTGAGTTTGTCCAGCTCGCCGGTCATGTACTCGCAGAAGCTGATAACCGACGACCAGCCGCCGTAGTGCACCAGCGGCCGGTAAGTGGACCAGTCGAACAGCGGCCGGATGCTGTGCCGCGTGGCGGCGTAGGCCAGCACCAGCAGCACGGCGGCCTGGGCCAGCTGCGCCCCCACCAGGCTCCACACGCCGTAGCCGCGCCAGGCCAGCACGATGCCCACGCCCGCGTAGCCGATCAGGAAGGCCGTCACCTCCACCGTGGCCAGGGTGCGGAAGCGCATCTGCCGGCGCAGCAGGCTGATGGCGGTGGAGTACAGCCCCACCAGCACCAGGCCGCCCGACAGGGCCCGCACCACCGGCACCACGGCCGGCTGCTCCAGCAGGTGCCCGCCCACCGGGGCCAGCAGCAGCAGCAGCCCGCCAAACACCACGCTCAGCCCCACCGAGGAGGTGAAGGCAGCGCGCACGTCGCGCGGGGTCAGCTCGGCTTTCTGAATGATGGCCTGCTCCATGCCCATCTGGGCGAAGTAGGAGCCGAAGCGCAGCAGAATGCCGGCCAGCGCCACCAGCCCAAAGGCCTCGGGCGAGAGCAGCCGCGCCATCACGGCGGTATAGCCCACCTGCAGCACGGAGGTCGTCAGGGTGGCCGCGGTGGTCCACTTCACGCCGTGGACGGCGGCCCGGGTCAGGCTTTGGGGTTCTTCGGCAGGGGCTGTGGTAGGGGAGGGAGCCATACGCGCGGGGGACGAGGTGGAAAGAAGGCGCGGCGGTGGGCGGCAGGGGCGGAGCGGCTCCGAGCGGAGCCGGCGCCTAGCTGTAGCCGTAGGCGTAGGCGTTTTTCTTGTAGCGGTACTCGTAGGTCTTGCTGAAGTGCATGTCGTTGATAATCATGTACACGTGCTTGATCTTGCCCTCCGCGTACAGCTCGTTGATCTGCGCAATGAGCGAGCGGTCGGTGTAGTTCTGGCGCACCACGTAGATGTTCGCGTCGAGGTAGCGCAGCAGCACGAAGTACTCCGACACGTAGCCCACCGGCGGGGTGTCGAGCAGCACGTAGTCGTACTCGGCGCGCAGCTGCTCCAGCAGGCCGGCCATGCGCGGGCTTTCCAGCAGCTCCGTCGGGTTGGGCGGAATGGCCCCGCAGATCAGCACGTCGAGGTTGGGAATGCCCGAGGCGCGCAGGCAGCGGCCCAGCGGCTCCAGGTTGGCCAGGTAAGCGGCCAGGCCCGGCGCGTCGCGGTCCAGGTCGAAGTAGCTGGCCACGGTGGGGCGGCGCAGGTCGGTTTCCACCAGGGCCACGCGGCGGCCCGAGTGGGCCAGCTCAGCGGCCAAGTTCACCGCGCAGAAGCTCTTGCCCTCGCCCGGCACCGAGGACGTGACGCCCAATACTTTCTTATCCAGCCCCGCCGAGAGGTACTGCAGGTTCACGCGGATGGAGCGGAACGACTCGGCAATCGGGCCCTTGGGGTTGCGCAGCATGTCGGTGCGCTCCTGCTTGTTGCCGTGGGCCACCACGCCCAGCATCGGAATGTCCGTCACGCGCACCAGGTCTTCCTTGCTCTGAATGCGGCGGTTGGCCTTGTCCAGCAGCAGGGCCAGGCCCAGCGGCCCCAGCAGCCCCACCAGCAGGGCCACCAGGCCCACAAACATCGGCCGCGGGGCCGAGGCACCCGCGCTGCTCATGGCCGCCGCGTCGATGACTTTCTTGTCCGTCGAGTTGGTGGCCAGCGTGATGGCGGCTTCGGCCCGCTTCTCCACCAGGAAGTTGTAGTTCTTGTCGTTGAAGTCCGACTTGCCCTTGAGCACGGCCAGCTCCCGCTCGTTTTCGGGCATGCGGCTCATGTCGGCCCGCACCCGGCCCAGCTGCCCGCCCATGTCGGCCAGCTGAATGTCCATGTTGTGAATCATGCTGGCCAGGTTCTGCTCCAACGACGACTTGGTGGTGCGGATGCGCTCATCGAGCACCGTCACCAGCGGGTTGTTCACGCTGGCATTCACCACCAGGCCGGCTTTCTGGTTGGAGAGGTCGGCCAGCTGCAGGATCAGGCTGCTGAGCACCCCGTCGGGCACGCCCGCGGCGGCGGCGGCCGTCACGGTACGGTCGGCGCGCAGCTGCCCGAGCAGGTTCTGGTAGTAGCTGCGCTGCGAGGTGAGGCGGCTGCGCTCCAGCTCCAGCCCGGCGGCCTGCTGAATGCCCGCCGTCGACTGCGCATTCACGTCGACCACGCCGCGGGTGGCCCGGAACGTGCTCAGCGCCGCCGCCGACTGCTGCCGGGCCTGGCTGAGCTTGCGGATTTCGGAGTCGAGGAAGGCCACGGTTTTCTGGCCCGTCAGGTTTTTCTCGCGCAGGTCCTCGGCGATGAACACGCTCATCAGGGTGTCCAGAAACTGCTTTTCCTTGGCCGGCACCGTGCCCTTGGTGGTCAGCTCGATGATGCGCGACTCGTGGTCGACGGAGCGCACCTGCAGGCGGCCCTGGTAGTCGCCGGCCACGCTGCCCAGGTCGTTGAGGGTGAAGTAGTACCGCTCGTGCGGGTCGGGCGTCACGCCGGGCTCGGGCTCGATGGTGAGGCTGAGCAGCGGGTGCTGCAGCGGCTCGCCGGCCGCCACGGTCTGGTCCACGTTCACATCGAGCACCTGGCGCACCAGCTCGCCGGTGGGCAGGCTGGTGAGCTGGCCCTGCTTGGCCCGGGCCGTGAGGCGGTACTTGCCGCCGGGCAGGGGCTGCACCTGCACGCGCAGGCCGCTGAGCTGGGCCGCCGCCGGATCGGGCACCACCCGGAAGGGCACCGAGCCCGGCGCCCGCTCCCGCACCTGCAGCAGGCGCACCTTGTTCAGCCAGTTGTTGGGGGCGGCGAAGTAGCTCACCTGGAAGCCGGGCAGGCGCTGCACCACCTGGCGCACCATGCCGGCCGAGCTGATAAGCCCGATTTCGTCTTCCATCTTGATGCCCCGGTCCTTGACTTCCAGCAGGTTCAGCAGCTCCTGGGCCCGCTTCGAGCCCGAGCTCTGGTTGCCCAGCAGCATGGTGGCCCGGAAGTCGTACACCGGCGCCTTGGTCTGCAGGTACAGCCAGGCACAGGCGCCGGCCAGCAGCAGCCCGGCCAGAAACAGGGGCCAGCGGGCCCGCAGCTTGAAAAACAGCAGGTGAAGATCAAGCTCGTCGGAGGCAGCGGTGCGTGGTTCCATAGCCGGGGCAGATTTACGGGGGCGGCCGGGCGGCGCGGAGCGCGTCCGGCCGCCGCTAATTGGTTATCTTGATGTAGTTCAGAATCAGCACCAGCGCCGAGATGCCCGAGAACAGCAGGGCCAGGTTGCCCGCGTTGGCGCGGCGGGTACGGGCCACCAGCGGCTCCACGTAGATGGCATCGTTGGGCAGCAGGTAGAAGTTGGGCGAGGCAAGCAGGGCCGGGTCAGTCAGATCCAGCAGCACCACCTCGTTGCCCTGGGGCGTGGGCCGGATCAGCTTCACATTCTGGCGGTTGCCGTACTCGGTCAGGTCGCCGGCCAGGCCCAGGGCCTCCAGCACGGTGGCCTGCCCGTTGTACACGAAGTAGCGGCCGGGCGTGCGCACCTCCCCGAGCACCGTTATCTTAAAGGAGAGCAGCTTCACCAGCACGTTGGCGTCGCGCACGTAGCGGCTCACCTGCTGCTGCACCAGCGCCTGCGCCTCGTCGACGGTGAGGCCCTGCACCTTGATCTTGCCCACCGTGGGCAGGTTGATGGTGCCGTTGGCGTCCACGTTGTAGCCGGCGAGAAACATGTTGCCCGGGTCGCCGGCCATCACGCTGCGCGTGTCCGTCACGTTGAACATCTCGTTCAGGGCCGGCTGCACGCTCTGCACGCGCACCGACAGCACGTCGTTGGGCTGCAGGCGGTAGGGCTGGGGGGCATTGGCCACGGCCACGGGGGCGCGGGTGGAGTAAGTCGGGCTTTGCAGGTAGGGCAGCTTGCGCTGCGAAATGCAGCCTCCGAGCCATAACAGCAAGAGGCACAGCACCGCCAGGGGCAGGCGGTTGATCCGGGAAGGGTAAGCCATGGTGGTGGTGGAGTTGGCTTAACTACTGACAGGTTTCCGGTAAGCGGGCCGCCCGTGGCGGGGAAGCCGGCTTGGAGAAGCCTGTCAGCGCAAGAAGGGTTGGTGAATCATGATGATGTAATTTTTCCTTAAACATATAGGACTTAAATCTAAGAGTCAAGTTATTTTTTACTTATTCCATTAATTATTTGTAATAGTTTTTGTTCAAAATACCCTTGCAGGTAGTATTAAAGGGGCATTAATGTGGACCGATACGTCCGGAAGCGCAGGCAACCGCCTACCTTCGGCCGCGTATTCTTTGCGCGTATGAAGATTCTCCTGGTTGAAGACGAGCCCAAAGTGGCGGCCTTTCTGCAAAAAGGCCTGAGCGAACAAACCCACGCCGTCGACGTGGCGGCCGATGGGGTGCTGGGCCTGCGCCAAGCCCTTTCCACCTCCTACGACCTGATCATTCTCGACCAGCTGCTGCCGGGCCTGAGCGGGCTAGAAGTGTGCCGGCAGGTGCGCGCCCACAATCCGGCCGTGCCCATCCTGATGCTCACGGCCCTGGGCGAGACGGACGACAAAATCCGCGGCCTCGACGCCGGCGCCGACGACTACCTCGTCAAGCCGTTTGCTTTTCAGGAGCTGCTGGCCCGCATCCGGGCGCTGGCCCGGCGGCGGCAGGACCAACCCGCCCAGCCCCAGCTGCGCCTCGCCGACCTCACCCTCGACCCCGTCAGCAAGGTGGTGACGCGCGCGGGCCAGCCGGTGCAGCTTACCGCCCGCGAGTTTGCCCTGCTGCACTACCTGCTGCGCAACCAGGGCCGCGTCGTGTCGCGCGTCGACATCCTGGAGCACGTGTGGGAAACCTCGTTCGATACCGGCTCCAACGTTATCGACGTGTACATCAACTTCCTGCGCAAAAAAATCGACAAAGACTTCACCCCCAAGCTCATTCATACCCTGGTGGGCATGGGCTACGTGGCCAAGGTCAATGAATAAGGTGAAATGGTGAACTGGTGAGTGCCGTTCTGCTTGCGTAAGCCGCGTGGTCTGCGCCAGCTGCGCAGGACTGACCTCTCCAACATCAAACTCACCACCTCACCACCTCACCATCTCACTGCTCATGTCCATTCGTCTGCGGCTGGCGCTGCAGTACGCGGCCATCGTGGCCGTCACGCTGCTGCTGTTTTCGGGGCTGGTGTACGGCTTCACGTACTATTCGCGCAGCCAGTTTTTTGCCGAGGCGCTGCGCAGCCGCGCCCGGGTGGTGGGCCACGTGTACTTCGACGGGCAGCAGCTGCAAACCAACGAGCGGCACCGCGCGGCCTACACCCGCTACCTGCGCCAGCTCTACCGCACCCTGCCCGATGAAGAAGTGCGCATCTACGACGCCAGCGGACGGGTGGTATTCCGCGAGGGCCAGGCCACGCAGCGCCAGATGCCGGCTAAATGGCTGAGCACCAATGTTCAGCCGCTGCTGCGACGCGACGCGGGCTGGCACTACACCCTGGGCCTGCACTACCGCGCCCCGAACGGCAGCCGTTACCTGGTGGTGGCCTGGTCCGTCGACACCGACAGCCAGCGGCAGCTGCGCACCCTGCGCGGGGTGCTGGGGCTGGGCCTGCTGGTGGCCATGGTGATGACCGGCATCGGCGGCTGGGTGTTTGCCGGGCAGGCGCTGAGCCCCATGCGCCGGGCCGTGCAGGAAATGGGCAGCATCACGGCTTCGGACATGCACCGCCGCCTTTCCGGGGCCGAGGGCCAGGACGAAGTGTCGCAGCTGGCGCGCACCTTCAACAGCCTGCTCGACCGCCTCGAAACCGCCTTTGCGGGCCAGCGCACCTTCGTACGCGACGCTTCGCACGAACTGCGCACCCCGCTCACCGTGCTCATCGGCGAGCTGGAAGTGGCCCTGCTGCAGCCGCGCACCGCCGAGGGCTACCAGCAGGTGCTGCGCAACACCCTCGACGCGGCCCGGCTGCTCAAGGACCTCGCCAACGGGCTGCTGCAGATTGCCCGCGCCTCCGACGACCCCTCGCAGGTGCCGCTGAAGCCCCTGCACATGGACGAGCTGCTGCTGCAGGCCCACGAGGAGCTGCAGCGCCGCCACCCCACCTGCCGCATCGACCTGGATTTTCACCTGCCGCCCGAGGCCCCCGACGCGCTGGTGCGCGGCAACGAGGCCCTGCTGCTCTCGGCCGTGCTCAACGTGCTCGAAAACGCCTGCAAATTCTCTCGGGGCGCCGACCAGCCCATCATGGCCACCCTGCACGCCCGCCCCGGCCGGGTGCTGCTGGAAGTGCATGACCGCGGCGTGGGCATGAGTGAAGCCGACCGGCAGCAGGTCTTCGTGCCGTTTTTCCGCGCCGACAACGCCCGGGGCGTGCCCGGCCACGGCATTGGCCTGCCGCTCACCCACAAAATTATGGAGCTGCACCACGGAGCTATTCACATCCAGAGCGAACTGGGCGCGGGTACCCGGGTGCTGCTGGAGCTGCCGAGGGCCTGATATAACCGCGTAAATTCCCCGGGCGCGGCGCCGCAGGTGCCTCGGGAGCCTACCGGCATGCCTGGCCATTGGGCGGCAAGGCGCTGAGCGGTTGGGGCTGCCCAGCAGCGGGCGGATGAGCAGGATGCTTTTAACCTCTTTTTAATACCCTTTTAACGGGAGATTAAGACGGGGTACTAACCTTTAGGGCTATACTCGGGAAGTGTGCTTAGCCTGCAGCGTCGCAGGCAGCAGTGCTGACCGGCTCAGGATTCCCCTCCCATGGAAGCATTCAAAACAGTTCCGGACCCGAAGCCGCACATGGCGGCCAACGTCCCGCAGCCGCGGGCTATGGGTTCTACCCTGAGCAAGGATTTGCCGGCCGGGCTAGTGGTGTTTCTGGTGGCGCTGCCGCTGTGTCTGGGCATTTCACTGGCCTCGGGCGCCCCGCTGCTCTCCGGCCTGATTGCCGGGGTCATCGGCGGCCTGGTGGTGAGCTGGATCAGCGGTTCGCAGCTGAGCGTGAGCGGGCCGGCCGCCGGCCTGACCACCATCGTGCTGGGCGGCATCCAGAAAATGGGGAGCTACGAAGCCTTCCTAGTGGCCGTGGTGCTGGCCGGGGTTATGCAGTTTGTCCTGGGCCTGCTCAAGGCCGGCGTTATCGGCATGTACTTCCCCACATCGGTTATCCGCGGAATGCTGGCGGCCATTGGCGTCATTCTGCTAATGAAGCAGATACCGCACTTTCTGGGCGGCGACGAAGACTTCTTCAAAGACCTTGATCTGTTCGAATCCGAGTTCGTGGGGGCCCTGGACAAGATTCAGCGCGCCGCGTCCAGGCTGCAGCCCGGGGCCATGCTTATCGGCCTGATTTCCCTCTCGGTGCTGCTGCTCTGGGAGCAGTCGTACATGAAGCGCGTGCCCGTGCTCAAGCTGCTGCCCGGGGCGCTGGTGGTGGTGCTGGCGGCCATCGGTATGAACCAGCTGCTGGGCGCGCTGCGCCCCGAGTGGCAGGTGCAAACGGCCCACCTGGTGAATTTGCCGAGTATCAGCGGCCTCGACGACCTGAGCAAAGTGCTGCGCTTTCCCGACTGGTCGGTGCTGACCAAAGGCCCGGGCGTGTACCTGCTGGCGGCCACCATTGCGGCGGTAGCCTCCCTGGAGTCGCTGCTGAGCGTGGAAGCCGTCGATAAGCTCGATCCGCAGAAGCGCCGCACCCCCACCAGCCGCGAGCTGCTGGCTCAGGGCACCGGCAACACCCTCTCGGGCCTGCTGGGCGGGCTGCCGCTGACGGCCGTTATCGTGCGCTCCTCGGCCAACCTCAATGCCGGCGCCCAGTCGCGCCTCTCGGCCTTTATCCACGGGGTGCTGCTGCTGCTGGCGGTGCTCTTCCTCGAAGACGTGCTCAACCTGATTCCGCTGTCGGCCCTGGCCGCGGTGCTGCTGCTGGTGGGCTACAAGCTCACCAAGCCGGCTCTCTACTCGGGCCAGTGGCGCCTGGGCTGGGCGCAGTTTGTGCCCTTCGTGGTGACGGTGGTGGCCATTCTGGCTTCCGACCTGCTCAAGGGCGTGGGCGTGGGCCTGGCGGTGGCGGCCTTCTTTATCCTGAAGGCCAACGCGGAGTCGGCGCTGTTTTTCCACTACGAGCCCGACCACCTGCCCGGTACCGTGCACGTGAAGCTGTCTGAGCACGTGACTTTCCTCAACAAAGCGGCCATTACCACCACCCTGGACCGCTTCCAGCCCGGTACGCGCGTAATTCTGGATGGCTCCGATTCCATCACCATTGATTACGACGTACTCGAAGCCATCGAGAACTTCCGCCAGAGCGCTGCCGACCGCGGCGTGCAACTGGAGCTGCGCAGCATTCCGCAGGTGCAGGTCGGGGGCCACTAAGTCGGCCTGCCGGTGCCCGACTGCGTAGAAGCTCCACCGCTTTCCTTCCCATTTTTATCTGCCGTACGACTGCCGTCATGGTCATTCCCAAGAACACCCCTCCCCACATGCAACGAATATTCGAAGGCAACCGCCGCTGGGTAAAAGACCAACTGGCTAAAGACCCCGAATACTTCGAAAAACTTTCGCTGGGCCAGAAGCCCCGCTACCTCTTCATCGGCTGCTCCGACTCGCGCGTGCCCGGTTCGGGCATCACCGGCACCGGCCCGGGCGAAATGTTTACCCACCGCAACATCGCCAACCTGGTGGTGCACACCGACATGAACCTGCTCTCGGTGCTGCAGTACGCGGTGGAGGTGCTGGAGGTGGAGGTCATCATGGTGGTAGGTCACTACGGCTGCGGCGGCGTGGCCGCGGCAGCCTCCAACAACCAGTACGGCCTGATCGACAACTGGCTGACCAACATCCGCGACGTCATCCGGCTGCACGAAACCGAGTTGCTGCGCATCAAGGACGACGAGGAGCGTCTGCGCCGCCTGGTGGAGCTGAACGTCATCGAGCAGGTGCGCAACCTGGCCAAGACCACCATCATCCAGAACGCCCGCAAGCGCCAGAATCCGCCCAAGCTGCACGGCTTGGTGTACGACATCCGCGAGGGCCTGCTGAAAGACCTGGAGGTGAGCACCGAAGACCTGAACGAGTTCCAGCACATCTACCAGCGCGACAAAGCCGTGCTGACCGCCGGTACCCAGGTGCTGCTGGAAAAGCTGCAGCAGGAAGACAACGGCCACCCGGCGCCGGCCGCTCAGCCGGAGCAGAACCACCCGCTGGCGCCGGAAATGTCGGAAGAAGAACAGGCCGAAGAAGCCGTGAACCTCAACGCCTCGGCCAAACAGGCCGGGCGGCGCGGTTAATCTGCGGCCCGCCATTAGTGCAGGCGTGGGTTGATAGCTCACCCACCCAGCCCGAAAACCTCCGTCGCCCCTGGCACGGAGGTTTTTTTGTGGACGCGCGCAGCGGCCGGGCCGGGCGTCGTATGTTGCAGCCCGGCCGCGCCGGTGGCCGGGCTGCCATGCCCCCCGCCGATTGGCGCGTACGGCCAACGGCACTTCCCGCCCCGCCCATGAAAGCCATTTACTACGCCGAATACGGTTCCGCCGACGTGCTGCAGTACGGCGAGCAGCCCACGCCCGAGCCCCGGGCCGACGAACTGCTCGTGCGCGTGCACGCCAGCAGCGTCAACCCCGTCGACTGGAAAATCCGGGGCGGCGACCTGAAGCTGGTGTCGGGGTTCCGCTTTCCGCAGATTCCGGGCCGCGATGTGGCCGGCGTGGTGGAGCGCGTGGGGGCGGCGGTCCGGGAGTTTCGGCCCGGCGACCGGGTATTCGGCATGGTCGACAGCCTGGGCGGGGCCAATGCCGAGTACGCCGTGCTGCCCGCCCGCGTGGCCGCCGCGCTGCCCGCCAGCCTGAGCTTCGAGCAGGCCGCCGCAGTGCCGCTGGCCGGCCTCACCGCCCTGCAGGCCCTGCGCGACCGGGGCGGCCTGCAGGCCGGCGAGCGGGTGCTCATCAACGGCGCCTCGGGCGGAGTGGGCACGCTGGCCGTGCAGCTGGCCCGCCTGCTGGGCGCCGGCCACGTGGTGGCCACCTGCGGCGCCCGCAACGCGGCTCTGGTGCGGGGCCTCGGGGCCGACGAAGTCATCGACTACGCCGAGCACGACTTCACCCACGACCACGGCCGCTACGACCTCGTGTTCGACGCCGTGGCCCGCAGCAGCTACCAGCAGAGCCGGGCGGCCCTGCGCCCCGGCGGCCGCTACGTGACCACCGTGCCCGACCCCCGGGACCTGGCCCTGGGCCTGCCGCGCAGCGTGTTTTCCGACAAAAAGCTGCGCATCGTGGTGACCAAGGACCGCGGCCCCGATATGCGCCAGCTGGCCCAGTGGCTGGGCTCCGGCCGGCTCCGCCCCGTCATCGACGCCGCCTTTCCGCTGCCCGACACCGCGGCCGCGCACCGCTACAGCGAGCAGGGCCACGCGGCCGGCAAAATCGTGCTGACGGTGGCTTGAGCCGCCCGCCAAAAGTCAGGAGCGGCCGCCAGCTGTTCGGTTCGATGCGGCCTGGGTGGTTATCTTCAGGCTCGCGTCCGCCGCCTGGCGGCGTGGCCAGTGCCTTCGATTACTCGTCCTGATTTGATGAACCGGCTCGTTGCCTTCCTGTTGCTGTTCGTTTCCACCGCGGGCTTCGGCCAAAGCCTGGCTGCCTCGCCTCCCGAAACCACCGGCTGGGCCCTGTTTCGCAGCTACGCCCCGCTGCTGGCGGTGCTCATTCCGCTGGTGACCTACCTCACGGCCCAGTACAAGGACTGGCGGTCGGCCCAGGGCACGCTGAACAAGGCCTTTCAGGGTGAAAACGACGCGGTGGTGTACATGACCCACAAGGTGCAGCACAACGAGTGGAAGCGCCGCATGAAGCGCGCCCCCGGCTTCCGCCGCGAGGTCATCACGGCCTTGTGCCTGGCCTGGTCGGTGCAGCGCTTGGACTACATCAAGGCACTGATCTTCGACGCGCTGCTGTGCGTGGGCCAGCAGGGCTACGCCGACGAAACCCAGTTCGTGCTCGACAAGCTGCTGCGCCAGTACCAGCAGTACCACGAGCGGTTCGAGGCGGCGCAGTTTGCGGGCGTCATCGGGAGCATGGAGCAGCTGAAAGTGGCGCTGGCGGCCGGGGAGGCGGCGCGCGTCGCCCAGGCCGGACGGGGGTAGCCGGGGCCGGGCGGTGGGGGCTATGCGCGCTTGTTCGTCCCGGTAAACCTCTGGGGCACTCGGAAGCCGTGTTGCTCGGCCGGCGGCGCGCCCCGCCGGCAACTAAATTTGGCCCAAATAGGTCCCCGGGCGTAGCTTAGAACCTTCTTCTGCGGCTATGCTGGACGTTTTTATCTATTTCCTTCAACTTCTTGCCACGCTTATCACCACGCTGCTGGGCCTGGCGGGCATGCTGTACGACTTTCACATTCCTGACACCAAGCGGCTCACGCCCGTGGGGCGCAAGGTGCTGACGGGTTTTGTCGTCTCGTCGGTGGTGTCGGTAGTAGCCTCGGGGCTCGATTTCTACAAAAAGCAGCAGGCCGACCAGGAAGCTTACGCCCAGACCGTGCGCAGCATCCGCAGTACCGACCGGCTGCTGCGCGACATCAACCGCACCTTGCACCCCCTCGAAACGGTTGAGGGCCGGTTGAACGTAAATCTGCTGGACCGCCCGGGCCGCAGGGAAGTCCGGGACCTGAAGGCCCGGCTGCGTCAGTACGCGGCCAGACCCGGCTCCCCATCCGGCGAGGTGGCAAAGAATGTCTTCGTGGAGGCCACGCCCCGCGGGCGGCTGGTGCGGGTTAATCCCGGGGCGGCCGAGTACCCCACGGCCCGCACGGCCCCGGCCCTGCACCACGCCCTGACGGGCTATAGCATGGGCGTCAGCATATTCCGTCCCGATAACCTGAAAAGCCGGACGTTTCAGGTGTTGGCCGACTCCTCGATTATTGAATTCGGCGCGCCCGATCTGTCGCTGCTGCTGGAGCCGGAGTCGCGGGAGCAGCCCCTGCTGATGTACTGGCCGGAGACGGACGAACTGCAGGTGGAGCTGGACTTCAAGGTCAGCGAGAAAGCCGACTGGGGCACCAACGGCAAACTTGCTTCTACCCTTGACCTGCCCGGCATGCACCTGCAGCTGAATCCGGACATCTATAACTCCCGGGCCCGCACGCTGGCTTATCAGCTGCAGGCGGTACAGCTTTCCTTTTCGGGCGAAACCTACTGGCTGAAACCCTCTCAGGTGCAGACCGGGCGGGTCGGTACCTTCACCTATCACCGCGCGGTGCTCAAGCCCATCGTAGTGAAAGAGTAGCGTCCGGCGGGGCCGGCTGATTCAGTGGGGTATTTCGCCGTCGGCCGGCGCCGCACCGAGCCGGCGGGGCTGCGCTTTCAGCAGGGGCAGAACAGAAGGCCGCCGAGTCAGGCCGGGGCCCTGGCCAGCGAGGCAGGGACGTTGGCGGCCCGGCGCAGCCCCGGCAACCTTGCTCGATAAGCTGCCGGCCAAAGGCAGGCCCGCAAACGGCTGGCCGGGCGTGCTGCAGGCCTCCCGGCCGCAACTTCCCCCGCCCGCCCCGACTTTTTCTCCGGTTATCTTTGTTGATTCAACGCCGCTGAGCCCGCCGGAGTCAGCGCCATCACTGCATCATCAACGTTAATCAGCGGTCCGTGAAAGTCTGCATTGCCGAGAAGCCCAGCGTCGCCCGCGAAATTGCCAACGTGCTCGGCGCCCGCCTGCGCATGGACGGCTACTTCGAGGGCAACGGCTACCAGGTCACCTGGACGTTCGGGCACTTCTGCACCCTCAAGGAGCCCCAGGACTACCACCCCGAGTGGAAGCGCTGGAGCATCCACGACCTGCCCATGCTGCCCGACAACTTCGGCATCAAGCTGATGGAGGACGACGGGGTGCGCCGGCAGTTCGCCGTCATCAAGCGCCTGCTGGCCGACGCGGAGGAAGTCATCAACTGCGGCGACGCGGGGCAGGAGGGCGAGGTGATTCAGCGCTGGGTGCTGACCGAGGCCAAGTACCGCAAGCCCTTCAAGCGCCTCTGGATTTCGTCCCTGACCGAAGAGGCCATCCGCCAGGGCTTCGCCAACCTGCGCGACGGGAAAGAGTTTGACCGGCTATACATGGCTGGCAAGAGCCGCGCCATCGGCGACTGGCTGCTGGGGCTGAATGCTACCCGCCTGTTTACCCTGAAATACGCCCAGGGCCGGGGGCAGGTGCTCAGCCTGGGCCGGGTGCAGACGCCCACGCTGGCCCTGCTGGTCGACCGTTACCACGAAATCCAGAACTTCAAGCCCGAGCCGTACTGGGTGCTGCGCACCGAGTACCGGGGCACCATGTTCAGCCACGTGGCCCCGCCCAAGAAGGGCAAGGCCGAGGACGACGAGCCCGACGAAAAGGCCCGCCTGAAGGCCCGCGGCTACTTCGTGAGCCAGGAAGAGGCCGATAAGGCGATGGAGGCAGTGAAGGATGTGCCGCTGGTCATTACCGGCGTCGAAATCAAGAAGGCGCTGGAGTCGCCGCCCTCGTTGTTCGATTTGACCTCCCTGCAGGTGCAGTGCAACAACCAGCTGGGCCTCTCGGCCGAGGACACGCTCAAAACCGTGCAGGCGCTCTACGAGAAGAAGGTCGTGAGCTATCCGCGCGTCGACACCACCTTCCTGCCCGACGACCAGTACGCCAAGATTCCGGGTATTCTGCAGGGCATCAGCGGGCCCTACCACAGCCTGGTGCAGCCGCTGCTGGGGCAGAAAATCCGTAAGTCAACCAAGGTCTTCAACAACAACAAAGTCACCGACCACCACGCCATCATCCCCACCGGCAACGCGCCCGGCGGGCTGAGCACCTGGGAGACGAACGTGTACGACATCATCGTGCGCCGCTTCCTGGCCGCGTTTTACCCCGACTGCGAAGTCTCGAATACGACCGTGACGGCGGCGGCGGCTGGCTACCCCTTCCGGGTGCGCGGCCGACAGATTCTAAGCCCCGGCTGGCGCATCGTCTACGGCGACCCGACGCAGCAGCAGGCCCCCAGCACCGCCAAAGCCGGCGAGGGCGACGATGACGTGGTGAATACCGTGCTGCCCGCCTTCGTGAAG
The DNA here is from genome assembly GCF_003258365.1 of Hymenobacter edaphi. Taxonomy (GTDB): domain Bacteria; phylum Bacteroidota; class Bacteroidia; order Cytophagales; family Hymenobacteraceae; genus Solirubrum; species Solirubrum edaphi. The sequence continues at coordinate 175,200 of NZ_QHKM01000001.1, forward strand.
GACGAATCGGGGCCGCACAAGCCGCGGCTGGACCAGAAAGTAACCCAGCCCCCGCGCGAGTACACCGAGGCCATGCTGCTGCGCGGCATGGAAACCGCCGGCCGCAACGTGGACGACGAGGAGCTGCGCCTGGCTATGAAGGAAAACGGCATCGGCCGGCCCAGCACCCGCGCCGCCATCATCGAGACGCTGTTCAAGCGCGGCTACATCCTGCGCGAGAAAAAGCGCATCGTGCCCACGCCCACCGGTGTCGAGCTGATTGGCCTGATTCGCAACCCCACCCTGAAATCGGCCGAGCTGACTGGGCAGTGGGAGCGGAAGCTGCGCCAGATCGAGGCCGGCAACCTGGAATCGGACGTGTTCCTGGCCGAATTGAAGACGCTGGTGCAGGAAATGGTGCTGGAGGTGAAGCAGGACCGTGCCCGCATGGTGGCCCTGCCGCCCACCGCCACCGACGCGGCGGCTGCGGCGGCCAAGAACGGCGGCAGCAAGGCCCCAGCCAAACCCACCGCCCCCAAGCCCGCCGCCAGCGCCACGCCCGGCCCCGAGGGAGCTTTGGGCACCTGTCCGGCTTGCGGCAAGGGCCACGTGCTCAAGGGCAAAACGGCCTACGGCTGCTCGGGCTGGAAGGACGGCTGCAAGTTCCGCCTGCCGCTGGTGTTCGAGGGCAAGAAGTTCACCGATAAGCAGCTCTCGGCCCTGTTCACGAAGGGCCGCACGCCCGTCATCAAGGGCTTCGTCGACGATGTGGGCCAGAAGTTCGACGCGGCCATCGGCCTGAACGCCAAGCACGAGCCGGAGCTGCTGCGCGCCGCCGAAAGCAAGCCCGCCGCCGACGACAAGCCCCAGCAGATTCCCTGCCCGGTGTGCCGCCTGGGTACCATGCTCAAGGGCAAAACCGCCTGGGGCTGCTCCCGCTTCCGCGAAGACTGCCAGTTCCGGGTGCCCCTGGAGCTCTGCGGCCGCCTGCTCACCGACGCCCAGGTGGCCAAGCTGCTGCGCCGCGGCAAGTCCGACGTCATCCGCGGCTTCACCTCCCAGCGCACGGGCCAGAAGTTCGAAGCCGCGCTGGAAGTCACGGCCGAGGGCGAGGTGAAGTTCGTGTTTGAGAAGAAGGCGTGAGGGGGCGGGCTACCTGGCTGGGCGCGCTGCTGGTGCAGTGCTTGGTGGCCCGCAGCAGCCCCGCGCAGCCGTCGGCAGGCAACCGGATAGACGGCATCAACACGGCGCAGGCGGTGGAAGAGCTGATTCACGCCGCCGACACGGCGGGCCATTTTTCCTACGTGACGGTTTCCGACACCTTGTCCATTCGCAATCGGGACTGTAAATGCCAGGCCCGCAAGCGGGGGGTGAAACCGTGGGTAAAGGCAGACTTCGACGGCAACGGCCGCACCGATCTGCTGGCAATCGGCGACGCCAACCGGCAGGAAGTACTGCTGGTTATGGCGTTTGACGGGGATAAATACACCGTTCGGAGGGTAAACTATGGCAGTAAGTACTGCTTTCTGCCCGTCGTTGCCGATAAAGGAGTTACCAAGTTGATAGAGGCCAAATCCTACGTGCGTCGGTTCGGCGGCCGGCTGGGGACGTCCAGGCGCTACCGGTTGGTTTACAAACACGGCGGGCTGATAGAATACAATCCCCAGCCAGGCGCCCAGCGGGTCGAAAGTATCGCGCTGTCTTACTTCATGTCTTACCACAGGAAGGTAAAAGTGGACATGACCATCACCGATTCCGGGTTTGTCGTTTGCCGGGAAGAAACCGATGGCGTGGTAACGAACCGCGTGGCCGGGCTGGCGAAGGCGGAATTTGAAGCCTTAACCGACCTAATCAACTACGCGGGAATCGGGCGGCGGCGGGCGACGTACACCAGGAGCGGCAACCATCACCCGCATTACTACTTAACAGTAGCCTACGAAGGAGGCTTCAAGCAGATTGATGACGACGGCGGCGAAGGCTCGATGGGGCTGGAGCTGCTTTATGAGAAAATGCTGGCTTTGCGTAATTCGCTGCGTTGGCAGGAGGTAGAGAAATAAGTAGTGAGTAGCAGTGAAATCCTCTTGGCTGCGCGCACCAGCAACTCAGCTTGGTACAGCGGTGGCGGTTTGATACGGAGGCTTCTCTTTTCTTGCATGGTAGGCCTGCTGCTGAGCGCCTGCCGGCCTGACTCCACCCCGCAGGATACACCGTCGGCCGCTGCCCGTTCAGAACGGGCGCCGCAGAAGCGGGTGAAGCGGCCGGTTATAGCGGCTATCCGAACGGCCGCGCAGGTGCAGCAGCTACTGGCGTCGGTTGATGCGGTGTACGACCACTTTACCGTCGATACGACTTTGCGGGTACCTGATCCGCGAGTAGCGTGGCGCTACCGCCGGGCGGGCGTACGGGCTTGGGAACGAGTGGACCTGGACGGCAACGGGCGGCCGGATCTGGTGGTAACCGGCCTGCTGGATTACGGCGCCCCGTATCCGCAAACCAGCGAGGTAGTCTGCCTGCTGGACATGGGCGACTCACTTGTAGTCGACGACTTGGGGCGCCGCCATACGCGCTACGGCCCGGTGGCCCAGGTGGTGTACCGGGGCGGAATACCGCTGTTACGCTACCAGGATTTTGCTCCGCCGATTTTGCAGGTCGATAGCCTGCGGGATGGGCAGACGTTCCTGCTGACTTATCGTTTCGGAGGCTTCACCGAATACAACCCGAAGCCCGGCCGGTACGGGCGGCTCGATAGCCTTTCCTACAAGCACGATTTCGCCTACAATGATTTTTTCGTGTCCAAGCTCGTACTGCAAGCGGGAGGGGCAGCGGCATACAGCGCGTGCCAAGGGCCGGTGCTTAAGCAAGATGGTCCTACCGTCTGCGAACAGCTCACCGCCACCGTGGCGGCTGCACCACTGGCCGAAATTAACGAACTGGCAAACTACCTGGACGCCGGTCAGCTGCAGCCTCGCTACCGGGCCTTCATCAACCACGTTCCAGATGCTACCCTGACGCTTGCCTATCCCGGCCGGCGTGTCAGAGTCATTGATGAAGGGGAGAAGGCTACCTTCGGCTTGACCAGACTGTACGCGCTATTGTCGGAGCTACGAAAAACCCAGCAGTGGCAATCCGCAAAATAGCTTTTGGAACCACCTGAAAATGCCCAAGAAGCCCGCCAAACGCCGACCAGCGTCTACCCCCGCCCCGCCGCCGCCCGTCCAGCGCGCCGCCCTGTTCCGCGCCCGGCTGCTGGGCTACCTGGTGGGCCTGGTGCCGCTACTGGCCCTGCTGCTGATGTTCCGGCAGGTGCTGCCCAGCCAGGTGGCGCTGGGCCTGGTGCTGGTTGGCTTCCTGGCCTCGGTGTGGGTGCAGCAGCGCATCCGGCAGCGCTTCCCGCACGATTTCAAGCAGCGGGCCGAGTGGCTGGCGCTGGGCGCGTACACGCTCATCGTGGTAGCCCTGACGGCGGTGTTTTTGTCGCTGGTGCGCTGAAAAAAGGGGCGGGGCGGGCCGCTGTGGCGGGAAGTGCGGGGGCGCAGAAAAAACGGCAGCCCGGGCAACGGTAGCCAGGGTGGGTACATCTATTCGGGCACACGAATATTTCTCCGCCCGCTATGAAAACCCTGTTGCTGCCCTCGCTGCTGCTGGTCGGTGTCAGCGCCCTTGCCCAATCCGCCATTTACCAGGGCCTGCCCGTTATCAAGGCCCACGCGCTGCGGGCCGACTACCGCCTGGGCCGGGAGTGGGTGAACGGCAACTGGCGCATTGCCCCCGAAGCCAGCCCCGACGTGCTGACCCTGAGCCTGCACGCGGCCAAGGAAACCGTGGTGTTTCGCACCGATCAGGACTCGGTGCGCTACACGCTGAAACCCGGCGACGTGCAGCGCTTTTACGTGCGCCTCGACGACGGCCGCTACGCCCTGACGGAGCTGCGCGCTACCGCCTTTGCCGCCGAGCCGCTGCGCTTTGAGCGCCCCCGCCCGGCCACGCCCTACGCCTTCCGCTACGAAACCGGCCCGGGCAACGCCTACCTCGCCCAGCTGCGCGAGCAGTACCACCTGGACGCCGTGGTGCAGGGCGCCGCCGACGACACCGAGCGCGCCCTGCGCCTGCTGCACTGGGTGCACCAGCGCTGGCGCCACGACGGCAGCAATGAGCCCGCAAAAAAGGACGCCATTTCCATCCTGGAAGAAGCCCAAACCGGCAAGCAGTTTCGCTGCGTGGAGTACGGCATCGTGGCCACGGCCTGCCTGAACGCCTACGGGCTGAAGTCGCGGGTGCTGGGGCTGAAAACCCGGGACGTGGAAACCACCGAGAGCGGGGCCGGCCACGTATTGCTGGAAACCTGGCTGCCCGACCGGCAAAAATGGGCGATGCTCGACGGGCAGTGGGACGTGATGCCCGTGCTGCGGGGCACGCCGCTGAACGCGGTGGAGTTTCAGCAGGCCATTGCCCGCAATTACCAGGACCTGGAAATCCGCAGCCTCTCGGGCGCCAGCAAAATGGGCTACGTGGGCTGGATAGCGCCTTACCTGTACTATATGGACGTGAAGTTCGACAACCGCGAAGGCCTGGGTCTGGAGCGTGCCAGGGTCGGCGACAAAGTCAGCCTGATGCTGGTGCCCGCCGGCGCCAAGGAGCCGACCATCTTTCAGGTGAAGAATCCCATCAACTATTGCCTCTACACCCGCTCACTGGCCGCCTTTTACGCCAAGCCCGAGTAAGCCCGTCCCGTTGACGACGGCCGCGTAGGCGGTGGGGAGGCATCCGTTTGGCGCGCGGTGCGTACCCACGGGGTACCCCGCCTCGCAAGCGCCAATGCCTCCCCAACTCGGTAAGCTTCTCGTCGTCCTGGGCCTCGGCCTGGCCCTGCTCGGCGCCGTCATCTGGCTGGGCGGCGGCAGCCTGCTCGGCTGGTTCGGCCGCCTGCCCGGCGACATCCGGGTGGAGCGGCCGGGCTTCCGCTTCTACGCGCCGCTGGCCTCGATGCTGCTGCTGAGCCTGCTGCTGAGCGCGGTGCTCTGGCTGATTCGGCGGCTGGGCGGCTAGCGGCGGCCTGCCAGCGGCAGGGCGTAGCGCAGCTGCCCGCTGAGCTGGTAGTGGCGGCCGAAGTCGGTGGCGGCGGATGGCTCCAGCAGCAAACCGGTGCGGCCCAGCCGAAGCTGCCCGCTGACAAAGCCCATGACCGGCCGCGGGTAGTGGCTGGCCAGGGCAAAGCCCGCCAGCAGGTGGCCGCCGTCGGTGGCGCCCAGGCCCGAGCCCACTCCCAGGCGGTACACGTAGTTTCCCAGAGCCAGCGGCCCCGTCCCAAAATCCGCCTGCAGATACGCCAGGCGGCGTACCCCGGTCCACAGCGACGCCTCGGGCAGCACCTGCATCGGGCGGGGCCTGCCCCCACTGGCCTCGCGCCGCAGCGCTTGATCAGCGTACCCGAGCTGCCCCAGGTGCAGCCCGGCCCGGAAGCCGAGTGACCAATTGCCGCCGTCGGGGTAGCGGTACTCGATGTACGGATTGATGTCCCAGAGCCGGCGGTGCAACACGTAGTCCGGATTGCCGGTGGCGAATGGCCCGTTGGGGGCCAGCTGCCTGATGCCGATGTCCTCGGCGCCGCGCCACACGCCCACGCCCAGCGCCCGGAAAGCCCGGCGAGGGTTCTGCACCGTGTATTCGACGGTGCCGCCCGCCACGCGGTAGCGGTGGTAATAGGCTGTGCGCGAGGAGCTGCCGCTGCAGCCCGATTCGATGTGCTGCTGGTCGTAAGCCCCCCCGGTGCCGCCCACGCCCAGCGTGAGGTAGCGGCGCACCGCCGCCGAATCGGTGGGGGCCGGTGCCTGGTTGGTAAACAGCAGCACCACCGACGCCAGGCCCAGCGGCAAGCTCAGGCGGTGCGGGCCGGCTTCGGCGCGGCGACGCAGCAGGGCCAGGGCTTCGGCCAGCAGTACCACCGTCAGCCCGGCTTTTAGCACCAGCACTTCGGGCAGCGTGAAGGCGGCCGGACCCAGCAGGGCGGTGAGGGCGAGCATGGCCGCCACGCCCAGCAGAATGCGCAGCGACTGATTGGCGGGCACCACCTCGGCCGCCGGGGCCGTGGCCCGGGTGCGCCGCCACCAGCCCCAGCCAAACAGCAGCAGCAGCGGCAGCAGGACCCATTGTACCTGCTTCAGCGCCAGCCCGCCCACGCTCAGCAGCCCGGCGCCCACCTGCTCGCCGGCCGGGTCGCGCCCGAACTCAAGCAGGAAACGGCCCAGCAGCAGCAACGCCACCTGCAGCAGCCGCCAGCTGCCGCCCGGCCAGGGCCGGCGGCGCAGCGCCCACAGCAGCCCGCCCACGCCCAGTACCAGCAGCCCCGCCAGCGCCTGCGTGGGCAGCACCGGCAGGGAGTGCGCGGCCGTGGCCGGAATCAGCCCGCGCTGCACCTGCACCAAGTAGGGCAGCGTGTCGGGGGCGTAAGTCACACCCCAGGCGGCCACGTGGCCGAAGCAGCAGCCGGTGAGCAGGCAGCCCACGCACTGCACGGCGTAGGCAGCGGCCGTGGGCAGGCAGAACGCATCCAGCGCGTGCCAGCCGTAGCCCAGCCAGCGCCGCAGCGCCAGCCCGGCCAGTGCCGCCCCGATGGCCCCGCCCAGCACCGAGCGCGCCGTGCCGGCCGGCCATTGCCCGGGCTGCCACAGCGCGGCCCAGTCGGGGCCCGGCACGGCTATGAGCTTGGTACCCACAATGAAGGCCAGCGTGACGCCGGTGGTCAGCAGCAGCCAGGAGCGCAGCGGGTAGCCGCGCCGATGGCCCACCCACAGCAGCAGGGCCTGGTTGAGCAAGACGGCCAGCACGTAAAACGTGGTGTAGTACTGGTGGCCGACGGGGGAGGGCAGCAGCAGGGGGGAGAGGTGCGGCATAGAGGCGGGAAATAGCGGAGCCGCCTACCCGGAAGCAGCCAGGGAAGGTACGACTGCGCCGCGCCGCCGGCCCCGCAATGTCGGCCGGCATCTGACGCGGCAGGAGCAGCCGGGCTGGTAGTAATTTACTGGTTTTTAGTGAATAAAATCCAGAATAAATAGACTTTATGCGCCGTCTGGTGCCACGCCGGGCGCCGCTCCGGCGGCCGGGTACTGCCCGATGTTTTCAATCATGCCCCGGAAGATGACGAAGTGGAAGGGCACCAGCGCGTACCAGTACAGGCGCCCGGCCAGCCCCCGGGGCCGAAACGCGGCCAGCTGCTCCAAGGTGTGCGAGTCGTCGGCGTTGTCGAGGATGCGGAACTGCAGCCAGGCCTCGCCGGGCAGCTTCATTTCGGCGTAGAGCAGCAGGCGCCGCCCGGCGCGGTCGGCCACCAGCACCCGCCAGAAGTCCAGCGGGTCGCCGGGGCGCAGGTCGGTGGGGGAGCGGCGGCCCCGGCGCAGGCCCACGCCGCCCACCAGCTTATCGAGCACCCCGCGCACTCGCCAGAGCCAGTCCACCTTGTACCAGCCGCGCTGCCCGCCGATGCGCCAGACGTTGTCGAGCACCTGCGCGGGCGGGCGGGTGAAGCGCAGCGTCTGCCGGTCGAAAAACATGCCCTGCTGCGGAATCTGCAGGTAATCCATGTAGTTGTCGGCGGCCACGCCGCTGCTGGCCGCGTCCTTCCAGCTGCTGACCACCTCGTTCTGCTCGATGCGCTGAAACGCCAGCGCCAAGGCTTCGGGGTAGCTCATGCAGCGGTGCGGCAGCACCCGCGCGATGCTGCACTGCGGGGCCACCACGGTGTCGTTGCGCAAGGAGTCAACCAAGCTCTGGGCCAGCGAAAACGAGGTGCGCGTGACCAGAAACAGCCACCACGACGACAGCCGCGGCGTGAGCACCGGCACGGTGAGGATGTAGCGCCGGAAGCCGCGCTGCCGCGCAAAGCCCTCCAGCATCTGCCGGTAGGTGAGCACGTCGGGCCCGCCGATGTCGAAGGCCTGGCCCAGGCAGTCGGGATGGCCGAGCACCGCCGTGAGGTAGTGCATCACGTCGCGCACGCCGATGGGCTGGCAGCGCGAGTTCAGCCAGCGCGGACCCACCATCACCGGCAGCTTCTCCACCAGGTCGCGGATGATTTCAAACGAGGCCGAGCCCGAGCCGATGACGATGCTGGCCCGCAGCACCGTGAGCCGGGCCCGGGCCGCGCCGCGCAGTTCCTCTTCCACGCCCTGCCGGGAGCGAAGGTGCTCCGAGAGCTGCACGTCGTTGACGATGCCCGAGAGGTAAATTACCTGCCGCACGGCCGTCTGGTCGAGGTACTGCACGAAGTTGCGCGCCGATTCCTGCTCCACCCGGGCAAAGTCGCGGCCGTTGGTGCTCATGCTGTGCACCAGGTAGTACACCGCGTCGAAATTGGTGGGCAGCCGGCGCAGCGTATCGGGCTGGCGCAAGTCGGCGGCCACCACCTGCACCCGCTTCTGCAGCGGCGCCGGCAGCTCGAAGCGGCGCGGGTCGCGCACCAGGCAGGTCACGTCGTGGCCGGCCGTGACCAGCAGCGGCAGCAGGCGCTGGCCGATGTAGCCGGTGGCGCCGGTGAGCAGAATACGCATGGGAAAGGACGTTAGGAAGTATTAAAACCAATCAATCTGCATCAAATTGGTTGGGTGTAATACTTTGGTCTACGCAAACGTGGCCGTCGAAGCCAGGATCAGCAGCCGGATTTATCTTTCTCCCCGGTACAACCTTTGCCGGCCCGAGCCGCTCAGCGTAGACGATATCACCGTTGGATGAATAGACTATGACACGATCTGCGCTAATTGGCAACGCTGGCCTGGTGCTGAGTACGTTACTGTTGGGTGGCTGCCAGAAAAACGCGCCGGACCCGCCTTACTATCGGTTCAGCGCGGATGACCGGCGCTGGATGCAGCACCAGGTCGGCGACGAGTGGCGCTTCGAAAACGGCCGGGGCCAGCAGCGGGTATACCGGATTGAGCGGGTGTTTGAGAAACTGAAACAGAATTACGACTGCTGCCCCATCTCCGGGCCGGCCCTGCCGTTTCCCGGCAGCGGCAGCCGGGTATTGTACCAATACGACCAGTGGGCCATGGCCTTTCAGCGGGTCGACACGGTAGGAGGCGCCTCCGGCACCATTGGGTTTCAGCGGCCGGTGGCGCCCGAGGCCCCGCTGCCGGAAAAAGCACCCGCCAACGCCGTGCTGGGGGCGGCAGGCGGTTGGCAAGAGTACATCGGCAGCCCCGGCCAATCCGGCAGACTGGGATGCTTCGAGTTGGAATGGCAGGCGGATACTACCGACGTCAACCTGCGGCCCAGCACGCCGCTCGTCGTCAACGGACAGCGCTACGACCATGTGGTGACGTTTGCGGCCGCCGGCCAGCCCAATGATTGTGCTGCGACCGGCTTGCCCCGCCCGCGTATTCGCCGCCTGTACTACGACCGTCAGTACGGCATCGTGCGCATGGAGTCGGTGACCGGCGAAGTCTGGGACCGGGTACGCTGAAGCAGCCAGGCACCGAAACGGCCGGTTTTGGGCTATTTTTGCCCCGCTTCACCTGCCTTTCGCCTATGCCTGCTTTGCCCCCGATGTCTTCGCGCCTGTGGTTGTGGCTGCTGCTGGCGGTGCTGTTCGGCGCGTTTCTGCTGAACCTGAACGCCTGGGGCGTGCTCGAAAGCAGCGAGGCGCGCTACGCCGAAATCGGGCGCGAGATGCTCACGGGCGGCGACTGGCTGCACCCGCGGCTGCTCGGCATTCAGCACTTCCACAAGCCCCCGCTCACCTACTGGCTCACGGCCGCGGGCCTCGGCCTGTTTGGCGGCACGGCCGGGGCGGTGCGCCTGCTGCCGGTGCTGGCCGTGCTGGCGCAGGTGGCCTTGGTGTACGCGCTGGGCTTGCTCATCTTCGCCCGCGACCGGCGCCGGGCCCTGGCCGCGGCCGTGGTGTACGGCACCTTGCCGGTGGTGCTGATTTCGGCCCTGAACGTGACCACCGATGCCTACCTGGCCACCCTGGAGCTGCTGGCGGCCTACGCCCTGCTGCGCTACCACCACACGCCGGCCGGGCGGCCCGCCGCGCGCTGGCTGTACCTGGGCTGGGTGGCGCTGGGGCTGGGCTTCCTCACCAAAGGCCCGGTGGCCGCGGTGCTGCCGGCCATGGTCGTCATCGGCCAGCACCTCACCAAGGGCAGCCCGCGCCGCGCCTGGAGCTGGCACCACCTGACGGCCGGCCTGCTCTTCGCGCTGGTGGGCCTGAGCTGGTACCTGGTGCTGGTGGCCGACAACCCCGCCTTCGTGCGCTACTTTCTCTTCGAGCACACCGTGGAGCGCTTCGCCAACGCGGCCACCTTCAACCGCGCCAAGCCCTGGTGGTTTTACCTGGTGCTGGCGCCGCTGGGGGCCCTGCCGTGGTCGGCGGCGCTGCTGACGGAGCTGGTGCGCACCGGCTGGCGCGGCCTGGGCCGCCGCTGGCAGCCGGTGCTGCTGTGGTGGGTGCTGGTGCCGCTGCTCTTCTTCTCGCTGTCCAAGTCCAAGCTGCTGCTTTACGTGCTGCCCATCTTCCCCGGCGTGGCCCTGCTCACGGTGGAGCTGCTCGGCCGCCGCACCGATGCCGTGCTGCTGCGCTGGTACGTGGGCTTCATGGCCCTGTTCGGGCTGGTGCTGGGCGGCCTGTGCCTGCTGCCGCTGCTGGGCGTGGGCTACGGGCTGAGCGTGGCGCCCTGGGTGGCGCTGTGGCCGGCGGCGGGCGTACTGGTACTGCTGTTCACCCACATGTTCTGGGATGAGGTGCGCGTGGCGCCGCGCCTGCTGGTGCTGACGGTGGTCTTTTCGCTGGGTTTGCTGGCCGCGGCCAAACCCATTCTGGGTCAGATCGAAGCGCGGGCCAACGGCAGCCGCCCGGTAGCGCAGCGGCTCAAGGAGCTGAATCTGCAGGACCGCCCGGTGCTCGTCTACAACGAGCTGCTGCCGTCCCTGGCCTTTGCCCAGCGCCGCCTGCCCGTCTCGCTCTACGACGGCAACCAGGCCCTGCAGCGCGAAACGCAGTTTGAGGCCGACGGCCGCTGGCACCAGCACCTGATCAACCTGCAGGACGCGGCCGATACCACTGTGCTCGGCCCGCTGCTGCGCCGCCGGCCGGTGCTGCTGAGCAAGGGCGAGCTGCCGGCGGGGCGGCGCCACCTGCTGCGCGGCCTGAACCGGCACGAGCACCTCGGGCGGTGGTGGATTTACTACGCCCGCTAGCGACGGGCGGCAGGGGAATGGCCTGAATTTTGTGCCGAGCTTATAGTTGATTGACTTTTCCCGATTCACTAAACCCCCTTTTGCTGAATGAAACACCGCTTACTCTATCTGTTGCTGCTGCTGCTGGCTGCCGTCGGCGCCCGGGCCCAGGCCCCGGCTACCCCCGCCTGGACGCCCGGGGCACGGTGGAACTACATCGCGGGCCTGCCGTTTGTGGGCCCGGGTACCCTGCAGCTAACCTACGTGGGGGATACGACCATCAGCGGGCGGGCTTGCCAGAAGCTGCGCCGCGACGTGAAATGGGGCAGCGGCAGCCCCCTGCGCCAAATGCCCCTGTTCACCAGCGCCGACGCCAACCGCGTTTCGGTGTACGTCAACGGCCAGTTCCAGACGCTCTACGACTTCAGCATACCGCCCGGGGGCTCGTGGATGACGGTAGACGACGTGGGCGGCATTGCCTTCTGCCCGACGCTGGTCCGCGTCACCGTCGACAGCGTGGGGCAGAAGCTGATTGGCGGGCGCCTGCGCCGCTGGTTCCGGGCGCACTACACGCCCTATACCTTCCCCGGCGGCCCGGTGCGCACCTACTCCTGGGGCCGCGTGTACGAAGGCCTGGGGCCGATCAACAGCTTCATGTTCCTGAACGGCGCCAACTACCCGGTCTGCGGGGGCACTGATCCGCCTTACGTCGGCGGGCTTATCTGCTACAGCATCAACGGGCAGGGCGAGTTTACGGACTCGCCCACGGCTTCCTGCTCGACCATCGTCACGGCGGGGCGGGATGCGGCCGCTGCCGCCGGCTTTGCGGTGTATCCCACCGTCGGCAGCGGCGAAGTGACGGTGACACGGCCCGCCGCCTACTCCCGCGCCACGGTGCGGGTATTCAGCGCCGCCGGCCAGCTGGTCGATGAGCAACGGCTGGCTTCGGCCACCGCTGAAACGGCGCTTCACCTGGGCCGCCTGCCGCGGGGCCTGTACCTGCTGCACTTACAGCAGCCCGGCCAGCCCTTGCTGACCCAGCGCCTCGTGCTCCAGTAAGCCTGCTTTTCCGCCGCCACAACGCCAACCGGCCCGGGGCTCTGCCAAGAGCCCCGGGCCGGTTGGCGTTGTGGCGGTTCAGGCTCCGCCGAGGTACACCGCCGCCGCCTTGTCGCGCAGGTTGTAGCCGGAGGACATCACCTCGCCGTAGGCCCCGGCCGTGCGCAGCACCACCACGTCGCCGCGGCGGGTTTCGGGCAGGGCCACCTGCCGCCCGAACGTGTCCGACGACTCGCAGATGGGGCCCACCACGTCGTACAGCCGCTCCGGGCCCGGGCTGGTGAGGTTTTCGATGCGGTGGTAGCTCTGGTAGAGCGCGGGCCGGATCAGCTCGGTCATGCCCGCGTCGAGAATGGCGAAGCGCGTCTGCTGGCTTTCCTTCACGTAGAGCACCCGGCTGACCAGCGTGCCGCACTGCGCCACCAGGGCCCGGCCCAGCTCCACGTGCACCTGCTGGCCCGGCCGCCGCTGCAGCAGCCGCCCGAAGATGCCGAAGTACCGCGCGAAATCGGGCACCAGGTGCGCATCGGGCGCCTGGTAATCCACGCCCAGGCCGCCGCCCACGTTCAGGTGCGGCAGCCGGGTGCCGCGGTGCTCAAACCACTGCTGCAGCTCGTTGACGCGCCCGGCCAGCGTTTCGAACACCGACAGGTCGGTAATCTGGGAGCCGATGTGCACGTGCAGACCCACCAGCTCCACGTTCGGCAGCCGTTCGAGTAGCTCCATTACCTGCGGCAGATCGGTCATGTTGATGCCGAACTTGTTGGCTTCCAGACCAGTGGTGATGTAGTGGTGGGTGCGCGCGTCCACGTTCGGGTTCAGGCGCAGGGCCACCCGGGCGCGGCGGCCCCGGGCCCCGGCCAGCTCGTCGACGATGGCCAGCTCGGGCGCCGACTCCACGTTGAAGCACCAGATGTCCGCATCGAGGGCGCGGATGATTTCGGCGTCGGACTTGCCCACGCCGGCGAAGACGACGTGGTCGGGCGCAAAGCCCGAGTCGAGGGCGCGCTGCACCTCGTTGCCGCTCACGCAGTCGGCCCCGAAGCCGTGCTGCTGCACCAGCGCCAGAATGGGCGCGTTGGAGTTGGCTTTCAGGGCGTAATGCACCTGAATGTCGTGGGCCTGGGCGGCCGCGCGGGCGGCCTCCAGCGTGCGGTTCAGCAGGCCGAGGTCGTAGAGGTAGAAGGGCGTGGGCCGGGTCGAAAGGTCAGCCGGAAGTTGCAGGGGCATAGGAAGAAGAACTGTAGCGCGGGCTTTAGCCCGCGTCCGTGGGATAGTAATGTCAATTGTCAGGAATTACTATCTGGGCCACGCGGGCTGAACCGGAGGAAGGCGTAGCCAAGCCCGCGCCACATGGAGCTACGGCGTGACCGTGGCGCGACGAAACAGGCCGTCGTTCAGCGCCAGCAGGGCGCGCTGCTTGTCGGTGGTATTGATGAGGATGCTGATGTTGTTGGGCGAGCCGCCGTAGCTGATCATGCGCAGGGGCACGTCGCGCAGCGTGTCGAACACCTGCCCGGCGGCGCCGTGGTGCTCTTGCACCAGGTTGCCCACCAAACACACGATGCTCAGGTCAGTATCCACTTCCACCGTGCCGAAGCGGCGCAGCTCCGCCAGAATTGCCGGCAGGTGCGCGTCGTCGTCGATGGTCAGGGATACGGCCACCTCGGAGGTGGTCACCATGTCAATGGGCGTGCGGAACCGCTCGAACACGTCGAAAATGCTGCGCAAAAAACCGTAGGCCAGCAGCATGCGGCTGCTCTTGACGCGGATGGCCGTCAGCCCGTCCTTGGCCGCCACGGCCTTGATGGCCTCGTCGCCGGTGCGGGCCGAAATCAGCGTGCCGGGCGCCTCGGGCTGCATGGTATTGAGCAGGCGCACCGGAATGCCGTGCTCCCGGGCCGGCAGCACCGAGCTGGGGTGCAGAATCTTGGCCCCGAAATACGCCAGCTCGGCCGCCTCGTCGAACGACAGCTCGCGGATGGGGTAGGTACCGGGCACCACGCGCGGGTCGTTGTTGTGCAGCCCGTCGATGTCGGTCCAGATCTGGATTTCCGAGGCCCCGGCCGCCGCCCCGATCAGCGAAGCGGAGTAGTCGGAGCCGCCGCGCTTGAGGTTGTCGATGCCCCCGCCCACGTTGCGGCAGATGTAGCCCTGGGTGATAAACAGCTCGGCATCCGGATACTGGGCCAGCTGCCGGGCCAGGTGCTCCCGGATGTAAGCCGCGTCGGGTTCCTCGTCGGCATCGAGGCGCATAAATTCCAGCGCGGGCAGCAGCACGGCCCGCTCGCCGCGGATGCGCGTGAGGTAGAGGTGAAACAGCCGGGTGCTCAGCAGCTCGCCCTGGGCCAGAATCACCTTCTCGCCGGTGGCCGACAGCGGCTGGCGCGTCAGGCCAAAAATGCTCTTGAACGACTCGTCGACCAGCTTCAGGCCCTCGGCGGCCACGGCCTCCTCGGGCAGCAGCTCCCGGGCCACGATGTGGTAGTGCTGGCGCAGCACCTCGATCTGCAGCGAGCCGGCCGTGGTGTCGCCCTCGTAGAGCAGCTTGGCAATGTTGACCAGCGCGTTGGTGGTGCCCGACATGGCCGACAGCACCACGATGCGCGGCTCGGTGGGGGCCTGAATCAGCCCGGCCACGGCCCGCATCCGCTCGGCCGTCCCGACGGATGTGCCGCCGAACTTGAGAACTTTCATGGAATCAGTGAAAGTGAGAGGTCAGAAAGCGCAGCCGCCGACGCGGGCGGCTGCAGGATGAAACGCAACAAAAAAGCGCCGGTTCTCGGGAGAGGACCGGCGCGGCTATTTGGGAAAGTCGGGGAGGACGAGTAACCAGGCGACGACGGTCAGCTGCGGGGGTGTTTCACCCGTTTAGCGCCCTTGCGTTTCTTGCTCACCGGGCACACGCCGCCCTTGGCCGACTTCGTCGGGCCAGCGGCGGGGGAGGTGAAAAAACGCGGAGTCAGGACCATCGTGCGTTGGTTGGCAGGGCCGTTGGCGCAGAAAGCGCCGGCATTGCGGCCGCAAGTACGGACATAATTTGGCAAAAGCCAGCCCCGGCGGCGGGCTTTTTTCGGCAGCGGGAGTCCAGGGCCCGGCAGCGGCGGCCGGCGCGTGGCGGGGCCCGCCAGTGAAAGTGGTCGGGCGCCGGCCGGCGCGGGTGGGGAGTGCCGCGGCCATTGCGCGGGCGCTACGAGCCCGGTCCCAGCTGGTAATACTCGTGCAGGCGGAAACCCTCGGCCGCGGCGTGCGGGGCCAGCTCGCGCAGCAGGTAGTACTTGTGCGCGTGGCCCACCAGCACCACCACGCGCCGGGGCCGCAGCCGGGCCAAGTGCTGGCGAATGTGCCGGGCCATGGCCTGGTTGCGCTGGTCCCAGAAGTCGGCGTAGAGGCGGCAAAAGGCTTGGTACTCGCTCAGCTCGGGCCGGGCCGCCACCACGTCGCCCAGCTGCTGAAACTGATAGTGCTGCCGCCGCTCGGCCAGGGCGTACACCGCCGGCTGGTTGATGACGGCGGGCGGCTGCTGGTTGTAGCGGGTCAGCGAGTCGGTGAGGGCGTAGTAGCGGTCGAGGATGGTGCCCTGCGCGGGCGTGAGCTGGCGGCTTTGGTAGAGCGCGTCGAGCCGGGCCAGCACTTCGCCGGGCCGGGTGAGCAGCTGGTGGCGGCGGTGAAACTCGTTGCGGCCCTCGATGTCGAAGGGGCGCAGGCGCACGGCGGGGTGCTGGCGGCGGTAGCGGGCCACGCCCAGGTCCTCGTTTTCGCGGCCGGGCGTTTTCAGCTCGAAGGCCGGGGTGAAGAAGCTGCTGTCCAGTTCCACCAGAATCAGCTCGGGCTGCACCCGGGCCAGAATGGCGGCCACCGAGTCGGGGTTGAACAGCCGCGTGGGCCGGTGCACCGTGCCCACGATGACCAGCTCGGTGGCCGGGGCGGCCAGCCGGGGGGCGGGGCTGCCGAGCAGCGGCGCGGCCAGCAGCAGGACCGGTAGGCGGAAACGAGCGAAACAGAACACGAAAAAAAGCTACGGCGGCGCGGCCGCAACGTGCCGCCAAGGAGGAAGGTACGGCCGTTGTCGGTTTTTCGCCGGGCGCTGCCGGGCGGCCCGCGCGGCGGCGGGCGCTGAGCCGGAAAATAAATTCACTGACTATCAGCTGGCTTCGGTGAATAATGCAAGCCGGCGCCCAGGTCCGGGGCCGGAGCCGACAATAAAAACCGGGCTCGTGCGTTGCTTGCCGCGGTCGGCCCCGTCGGCCGCGGGGCCCCGCGCCCGCCCGGCTGGCGTCACAATACAATTCCGGCCGGAGCGGCTCCGCCCCGCCGGAATGGGCCGATGTTTGCGGGAAGTGCTCCTTGGTTCCCACCGTCTCCGTCGCATGAAAACACTCCCGACTCTCGCTCTTGCGGGCTGCCTTTGTTGGCTGTCCGCCCCCGCCCTGCAGGCCCAGCAGCTGCGCCTGCCCGCCATGAGCCCCACCGTGCGCCTGCACGAGGACTTTTCCACCTCCTTTATTGAGCTGACCTACGCCCGCCCCTCCAAGCGCGGCCGGGAGGTGTTCGGCAAGCTGGTGCCCCACGGCGAGGTGTGGCGCACCGGGGCCAATTCGTCCACCCGCATCCGCTTCGGCGAGGACGTGAAGTTCGGCGGGCAGCACGTGCCGGCCGGCACCTACGCCCTCTTCACCATTCCCGACCCGAAGGAGTGGACGTTTATCCTGAACAAGGACACCTCGCAGTGGGGTGCCTACGACTACCGCCCCGAGCAGGATTTGCTGCGCGTGACGGCCAAGCCGCGCACCTCCAACACCGCCCTGGAAAGCTTCTCGCTGGGCCTGGAAAACCTGCAGCCCGAAGCCGCCGAGCTGACGCTGCGCTGGGACAAAGTGCGGGTGAGCGTGCCCATCGTGGCCGACCCCGACGCGCGCATCATGGCCCAGATCCAGGAGGCCATGAAGGGCGACAAAAAACCCTACTTCGCCGCCGCCCAGTACTACTACAGCACCAACAAGGACCTCAACCAGGCCATCAGCTGGCTCGACGAGGCCATTCGGCAGCAGCCGAGCTACTACGGCTACTACTGGAAGGGCAAGATGCTGCAGAAAGCCGAGCGCAAAACCGAAGCCGCCGAGGCCGCCCGGCAGTCGTTGGCCCTGGTCAAAAGCGAGAAGAACGCCCGCACCAAGGACGAATACACCCGCCTGAACGAGCAGCTGCTCAAGGAAGTCGGCGGCAAGCGGAAATAGCGGTGCCGGCCGCAATACAAAAAGCCCCGGCCTGTCGCAGGCCGGGGCTTTTTGTGCGCATGGGCTGGCGGCCGTGCCTGGCGGGTTAGTTGGCGCCCAGCGGCTTCAGGCTCACGGCCGCGCCGCCGCCGGGCGCCAGCGGCAGCTTCAGCGTGGTTTTGCGGTCCACCGTCTGCCGGCGAATCTGGTAGGCTTCGGGGTTTTTGTCCCAGGAAGCGCCTTTCGCGTCGGCGTAGATGATGGCCTGGTACTTCTGGCCGGCGGGCAGGAAGTCGAGCTTCACGGTCTGCTGGCGGGCCTGCTCGTCGGTGATGGCGCCCAGGTACCACTCGCGGCTGCCCTTGGCCTGGCGGGCAATGGTCAGGTACTCGCCGGGCTCGGCCTGCAGAATGCGGGTGTCGTCCCAGTCCACGGCCACGTCCTTGATGAACTGGAAGGCGTCGGGGTGCTGCTCGTAGGCCTCGGGCAGGTCGGCGGCCATCTGCAGGGGCGAGTACATGGTCACGTACAGGGCCAGCTGCTTGGCCAGGGTGGTGTGCACCTGCCGGCCTTTGTTGCGCTCGGGGTTCCAGCTTTCCAGCTGGAGGCGGAAGATGCCGGGGGTGTAGTCCATCGGCCCGCCCATGAGGCGGGTGAAGGGCAGGATGGTTTCGTGCTCGGGCGGGTTGCCCTCACTCCAGGCGTTGAACTCGTTGCCGCGGGCGGCTTCGTTGGCCAGCCAGTTGGGGTAGGTGCGGTGCAGCCCCGTCGGCCGCACCGACTCGTGCATGTCGACCATGATCTGGCGCTGGGCCATGTGCTGGGCGGTGCGGTTGTAGTGGTTCACCATCCACTGCCCGTCGTGGTGCTCCCCGCGCGGGATGATGCGGCCCACGTAGCCGGTTTTCACCGCGTCGTAGCCGTGGGCCTTCATAAAGTCGAGGGCGCGGTCCTGGCGCCGCTCGTAATTGGTGACGGAGCCCGAGGTTTCGTGGTGCATGATGAGCTTGACGCCCTTGGCGGCGGCGTACTGCTGCAGCTCGGCCACGTTGAAATCGGGGTAGGAGGTCACGAAGTCGAACACTTCCTCTTTCCAGTTGCCGGCCCAGTCTTCCCAGCCCACGTTCCAGCCTTCCACCAGCACGCTCTGCAGGCCGTGTTGGGCGGCGAAGTCGATGTAGCGCTTCACGTTGGCGGTGTTGGCGCCGTGGTGGCCGTGGGGCTTCAGCGCCTGCCAGTCGGTGTCGGCCAGCTTGAGGTTGGAGGCGTCGGAGTAGTTCCAGCTCGAGCGGTTCACGTGCATTTCCCACCACACGCCCACAAACTTCTGCGGCCGGATCCAGCTGGTTTCGGGCAGCTGGCTGGGCTCGTTCAGGTTCAGAATCAGCTTGCTGGCTAGAATGGCCGGGGCGTTGTCGGCCACCACCACCGTGCGCCAGGGCGTGTGCTCGGGCGCCTGCAGGTAGGCCGCCGCGCCCGTGGCGCTGGGCACCAGCTGCGCCGTCAGCCCGAAGGTCTGCGGGTTCACGTTGAGCATCATGGCCGGGTAGTTCACCAGCGCCGCCTCGTGGATGTTCACGTACAGCCCGTCGGCCGATTTGAGCATCAAGGGCGTCTGCACCCGCTGCGGGGCCGATTTCTGCTCGATGGCCTTGATGGGGGAGCTGTCCACCTGGCTCAGGCGCGAGGTGGTGTAGGCGTACTCGTTGGAGTCGTAGTCGCCGGGTATCCAGAAGGCTTTGTGGTCGGCCGGCAGGTTGAACTCGGTTTGCTCGCCCGTCACGGTGAAGTACTGCAGGTTGGGCTGGCGCGGCCACTCGTAGCGGAAGCCCAGGCCGTCGTCGAACAGGCGGAAGCGCACCTGCACCTGCCGCTGCTCGGGGCCGGGTTGCTGCAGGGTCACCAGCAGCTCCCGGTAGTGGTTGCGGATGCTCTTCACCTCGCCCCATACCGGCTGCCAGGTGTCGTCGTGCTGCGTGGAGTCGATGCGAACCACCGTCAGGCCCTGCGCGAAACCGGACTGGCCCTGCACCGCCACGCCCAGACGGCTGGGCTTGAGCACCGGGCGGTTGCCGTAGCTGAGCTGGTAGGTCGGCTCGCCGGCGGGGCTGAGGCCGAACTGCAGGGCGAGCTTGTGGGAAGGGGAGTGGAGGCGCTGGGCGAGGCCGGGCAGGGCCAGCAGCGCGGCGGCCAGCGTGAGCAGGGGGCGGGTCATGCCCCGAAAGTACGCGGCTGGTCGGATTTCGCGCGGGCGCTGATGTGCCTGGTGGTCAGATAGTGCTGATAGTGAACGGGTAAAATAATAACGCAAGTAATAATGTCCATTGCCGGCCCCTGGCTTAGGGCAAGGGGGGCAGGTGATGCCAGTCGTGGGAGCAGCCGTGCTGGCAGCAGGTGTGGCGGCGGTGCGTATCGGCAATGCGAAACAGCGTGAGCAGCGCCGCAAACGCGTTGCGCCGCTCATCGGCTCGCAGGATGATGATTTTGGGCAGGGCTACGTGAAAGGGAAAAGCGCGCAGCAGGGCCAGCGGCGTTGCGCCGCGCCTGACGGGCGCGGCATCAATGGCCGCCAGAACCATCCCCGGTGTGGGGTGCGACTGATGCACGTAGAGGTGCAGCTCGCTCATGGCGGCCCGCTGCTCTTCGTCCGTCAGCGCCTCAAACCAATTCAGGCCGGCGGATAAGGGCAATTGGTGCTGGGCAATGCGGTTAAGCATCAGAAAAGCGGCGTCGAACATACCCGTACTGCGCGTTATCCGGGCGGGCCCGACGGCCGCCACTGCTCCGCGCGCAGCTCAAACCGGACCTCCCCGCTGCGGGTGCGCCCTACGTCCTGCCAGCCCTGGCGGCGGTAGAACTCTTCGGCCCGGGTGCCAGGGGCGGTGCTCAGCCACACAGTTTCAGTGGTTTGCCGGAAGTACCAGTCCAGCATCAGCCGGTGCAGCGCCTTGCCGATGCCCTGCCGGTCGAAATCGGGGTGGACGAACAGGGCCCAGATGCTGTGGTCCTGCACATCGGCAATGGCAAAGCCGGCCACCTGCTCGTCGTCCGTTACGGCCACCCAGCCCCGGCCCCGGCGCGTGAGGTAGTCCACGTAGTCGGCGGGCGTCACCAGGGCCGGGTTGCGCAGCACGTTTTCGCGCACGGCCAGGCGCACGCGGCTCATGGCCGGAATGTCGGTTAGCTGGGCGTCGCGGAGCAGCATGCGGCGGGGCTCAGGGCTTGACCCAGGTGCCGCGCAGGGCCTGGCCGGCCACTTCGGTGTGCACCACATAAAGGCCGGCGGCCAGGTCGGCGGCGGGCAGGGGCACGTCGTGCGCCCCGGCGGGCAGGGCCACGGTGCGCTGCTGCACCACGCGCCCGGCCAGGTCGGTAAGGCGCAGGGTGAGCGTCTGGGGCTGGGGCAGCTGCAGGCGCAGCGTGGGGGCGGCGCCGGGGTTGGGGAAGAGCGTGAGGGGGCGGGCAGCGCGGCCGGCGCGGGTGGCCGTGGCGGTGCCCATCAGGCCGCCGCTGCTCAGGTTCTGGGCGTAGATGCCGCGGTCCTGGCGGGCGTCTTCCCACACCGTCACCAGCTGGTTGCCGGCAAAGGGGCTGGTGCTGTAGTTCTGCTTTTCGCTGGCCGAGCCCCCGATCGTGACGGCCCCGCCCGGCCACAGGGGCTGCTGGGTGACGTAGTCGAGCTTGGTGGCTTTGAGCAGGCGGTTGACGGCCGAGCTGTTTTCGGTGTACACCAGCACCAGCCCGTTGCCCACGTCGCGCAGGCCGGTGGCGCTGTAGTAGGCGCTGCTCACCGGCTGCACCACGGCGCCCGTGGCGCCCAGCTGGGCCGCGCCGCTGGTCCGCTCGAAGCGCTGCAGGGCCATGCCGGAGCTGCCCTGGGCCAGGTCGCGCACGTTGATGGCGGCCCACACCTCGTCGCGGTTCCACACCAGCTCCAGCTTGCCGGCGAAGCGCGTGGTGCCGGTGCCCGTTAGCGCCTCGGTGCCCGAGGGGCTCCACAGCGCGCCGGCAGCGTCCACGTGCTGCACGTACGCGTCGCCGAGGGTGGCGTTGGCGGGGTTGCCGGTGTTGAAGAGCACGTAGTAGCCGCCGCGGCCGTCAGCCACCATTTCGGGGAAGAAGGCGAAGCCGATGGGTTTGTCGCTCACGCGCACCGGCGCCGCCCACACGGCCGCGCCGCTGGGAGCCAGCAGGTTGGCGTACATCGTCGACACGCCCAGGCCCGCGCCGGTTTCCTCCACGTAGCTGAGCACCACGTCGTCGACGCCGGTCGGGATGAAGGCGGGGCGGGAGTAGCGCTTCACCGCGTCCTGCACGCGCTGCACGCTGGACCACACGGGCACGCCGGCGGGGGTGAATTTCTGCAGGGCCACCCACTTGGGCACGCCCGCGCCGCTGGCGTTCCAGGCCACCAACACGTTGTTGGTCGTCGTCACCCCGATGGCCGGGGAGAGGCCGCTGGTTGCGTTGGGGTCGAGCAGCGGAATGCCGTTGGCGCCCCAAAGCTGCTGGCCCGTCGGGCTGATTTTGTAGATAACGCACTGCGAAGCGCCCGAGCGAATGTCCTGGAAAGCCACCAGCGCGTTGCCCGCATGGTCGCTTTTGAGGTCGTAGCGGTAGAGGGCGCTGCTCTGGGGCTGGTTGCTGACCAGCAGCCCGGCCGGGCCCCACTGCGGGTTGCCGGCCGCGTCGAGCCGCTGCAGGCGCAGGTCGTAGCCCGCGCCGCGCTGCTCAAACCACGACACGTAGCTGCCGCCCAAGGGATTGGGGGCCAGCAGCGGCGTCACTTCGCTGACGCCGGCCACGTCGCGCACGGGGGTGTTCAGCTGGGCATTGGGCGTCCACTGGGCGGCGGCGGGGCGAGCCAGCAGCGCTGCCGCGAGGCTGCCCAGGAGTAGGAGTACTTTCATAGGGGACACGGATAGGGGGGGCTGCAAGGTATTTGTTTCTAAGTAAGAACAAGTTGTTTTCGCGGCCCGCCCACCCGGCTTAGAGCAGCACTTCCAGCGTGAGGGCGGGCAGCACCAGCAGGCGCCGCCCGGTTTTGCGCATGGTGGCGGCCGCCGCGTCGTACTCGGCCCGGAAGCCGTTGGCCACGAACAGCTGCAGCCCGGTGCGCAGGTGGCGGTGAAAGCGCACGTTGGCCCCGAAGCCGCCGCCCACGTTCACGTCGGGCAGGGTGCCGCGGCCGCCGCGCTGCTGCCAGTGGTAGCGCGAATAAAGGCCGCCCACCCCAAGCAGTGGCTCCACGGCTTTCAGGTGGGTGGGCAGGTAGTAGGTCAGCAGCCCGAGGGCGGCCGTGCTATGCTCGCCGGGAATGGTGCCGTCGGACTGGCGCACGGCGGCCACCTTCAGCGCCCACGGCCCGCCGGCCCGCACCTCGCCCAGCAGCCCCACCGTGCGGTACGAGCCGAGCACGCCCCCGGCCACGCGGTAGGGGGGCGGCGAATCGGGGGCGGCAGCGGGCGTCTGGGCCGCGGCGGGCAGCGCCAGCAGGGGGCTTGCCAGCAGAAGTAGCAGCTTCATGGCAGATAGGTCGAGTGGTAATAAAGCCGAAGATAACCGCGCCCGGCCGGGCACCACAAGGGCCGGCCGGGCAACTCCTGGAATCGAGAGGTAACGAATCAGGTAAAACGTTTAGCGCTGCAACGGCCCGGGCCAGGCTATCGGCCCATCACCTCGGGTGGGTGGCGGAAGGCCGTGACGAGCAGCAGCGTGGCCACCGGGCCCAGCAGGAGCGACAACAGAAACCAGTTGAGCCCGCTGCGGCCCTTGCTTTGGGCCAGCCCGGCGTTCAGCAGGGCCAGCGTGCCCCAGCCGAGGGTTTGTTCTTGATGGTATTGCATGGGTGAGGAAGTAGATTGGGAAAGTTGGAAGAAACGGGGCACTGGAGCAGGCGGCGGGGCCGGGACAAATCGGAGGCTCGTTTTAGCGGCCCTCGTTGAGCAGCCGTACCACGGCGGCCGGGTCGCGCACTTCGATGATGAGCTGGTCGTAGTCTTCGTGTTCCAGCTCGATGATGACGGCCTGGTGCTCGTCGTGCACGTCCCAGAAGATGCGGCGGCCGTCCTTGAAGTAGGTGCCGGCCGTGAGCAGGCCGGGCACGTGGGTGCCGGGCATGCGCCAGCCCTTCCACCAGCCGCCCAGCGCGGCGGCATCCTGGCGGGCCGAGCGGATGTGCGCGGCCGGAATCTGGAGCTGGCTTTTGAAGGCCCAGAGCTTGTGCAGGCCCTGCACGTCGAACGTGAACATATCAGCCTGGCGGGTTACGTTGACCATCGGGGAGGTGGTGATTTAGTGACTTAGTGATTGAATGGGGGAAACGGGCGGCAAACGCCCAGCCTACCTATCCGTCAAGGTGCTTACTGAGCGGCCGGCGGGCTGGCCATTTGCGAAAAGGCGCGGGCAGCATTGGTGAAGTCGGAGGGCACGAGCACCACGGTGGTGGTATTGTTGTCGATACCGATTTCCGAGAGCATCTGCATGCGGCGCAGCTCCAGGGCCATCGGG
Source organism: Hymenobacter edaphi (assembly GCF_003258365.1). Lineage (GTDB taxonomy): Bacteria > Bacteroidota > Bacteroidia > Cytophagales > Hymenobacteraceae > Solirubrum > Solirubrum edaphi. The sequence goes on from NZ_QHKM01000001.1 coordinate 199,130, forward strand.
CTGCCTTCCATTTGCCGGGCGCCCTGGGTGAGCTTCTCGGAGGCTTCCAGCTCGGCCTCGGCCTTGATGAGGCGGGCGCGCTTTTCGCGGATGGCTTCGGCCTCGCGGGCCATGGCGCGCTGCATGGAGCCCGGAATTTCCACGTCCTTGATTTCCACCATCTCAATCTTCACGCCCCAGGGCTCGGTGGCCTGGTCCACCAGCTGCTGCAGGGTGCGGTTGATCTGCTCCCGCGACTTGAGCACCTCGTCGAGCTGGTGCTGCCCGATGATGTTGCGCAGGGCCGTGACGGAGAGCTGGTACACCGCCTGGTTGAAGTTAGCCACCTTAATGACCGCGTCGGCCGGGTTTACCACCCGAAACCAGAGCACCGCGTTGACTTTGATGGTCACCGAGTCCTTGGTGATGGTTTCCTGCTGCTCCAGGTCCACCGTCTTGGTGCGCATGTCGATGGTCTGCTGCCGGTCGATGAAGGGAATGATCCAGTACAAGCCGGGCCCGCGCACGCCGATGAAGCGGCCCAGGCGGAAGACAATGGCCCGCTCGTACTCCTGCGCGATGCGCAGGCCTAGGAGCAGAAAGACGGCAATAATGCTGAAGGTGATAAGGAAGTCCGACATGGCTGGGGCGTCCGCTGAAACAGGCGGGCAGCATTCCGTAGCACCCGGCGTGCCAGTAGCGGGTTTGTGGTAAATGTTTAGGGCAAAACCACCATCACGGGGCAGGAGAGGCATTTTTCGCTAATAGCTTACTGGTGCAAAAAAGCCAACCCTACCAAAATGGTAGGGTTGGCTTTTCCATTCCGACGGGCTTAACTAGCAGGCATCAACATAAGCTTCTCTCGTAAGTCATACAGACTGATGCCTTCAGCAGTTCTCCAAGAGGTCCAGCCATTGACTGTTTGTCTATCACTGCCTGCATCCTTTATTCCTGCTAAGGCAGCGTAACTAGGACTGCTGAACAGTTGTCCTAGAATCGAAAGTGACCCATCCTCATGAACAATCGCCTCATACTTTTTCTGTATGCCGTTTTTGGGTTTATAATACATGATAAGTGGGTCGTTTACTTTTAAGAAGCCTGCTGCTATTAGATCTGAAAGCTCAATATTGCTCTTAGTAAAATGAGTGTTGTTTTTAGGTTTTTCAGGTTCTGTTGTATCTACTGTTGGTTTAAATTCTTCAGGAAACTCAAAAATTATGTTAGACGAGTTGCCTAGCTCAATATATTTGTTTACTAACCATAATTTTACCTTGTATTTCTGCTGTTTTGCCCAATCTCTCAGGTCATTCGGAATATGATCTATTGGAATTCCGATGATTGGATCAGTTTCAAGAATATCTCTAATTACCTTTCTGGCATCTACTGAAGATATACTTAGGTTGTTAAATTTTTCTTTGATAGAGGAGTTGGAATTATAAACATCAATAGCAACTTCCTCTAATTTTCTTTTAGTGGTAGTCTGTTGAGAAGCTACAAGCTGCTTTGAAACTTGTTTGGCAATGTGGTTCCATACATCATGATGTCCTAATTCGGCTTCTACTATATACCATTGCTTTTGATTGATGTCAATAGCAAATCCGTCAGGGATTGTGCCAGAGCCATCAGCTGTTTTGATTAGTGTTTTGGGTAGATAGAACGAATCTGGGCCAAAAAGATATTCGTAATTATTTACTACCACCGTCTCCAACTCCGCTTCGTTGTTGAACGGAGTTTTGATAAACTTCTTTTCTTGAAAGATCAACATTACCTTTTGTTTTAAAGCTTAAAAATCTCACCGCACCGGCCGCGGAATCACCGGCAGGCTCTCGTGGCCCTGGGCATCCACCGCGGCCACGCCGAAGATGTAGTTGTCCTTGCTGTGGGGCAGATCGGCCGTGAGGCCTGGCGCCGGGAAGCGCTGCTGCCACACCGGCGAGGACGTTTCGCGCATGAGCACCACGTAGCCGGCGGGCTTGGGGCCGGTGGCGGGGGCTTCCCACTTGAGCTGGGTGCGGTTGGTGAGGCCGGCGGTGAGCACGCCCACGTTTTGCGGGGCGGCCGGGGACAGGGCCAGGCCGGCCAGGGTAGCCAGGTTCACGCCGGTGTTCTTGCGCAGGTACTCGTAGTCGACGAACTCGGGCAGGTCGCCGTACTGCCGGCCGGCTTCGGTGCGCAGGTCCTGGTGCTGGTGGGTGAAGTCCTCGTTCATCTCCGAGAAGCGGATGGCCGCGTAGCCCTGCTGGTTGAAGGGCGTATGGTCGCCGCCGCGCAAGAACCGGTCGGGGCGGTACTCCAGCTCCACTTTGTGGCCCGGCACGTACTGCTCGCCGGCCTGCTTGGCGTAGCGGGCCAGCTGGCGGGAAGGGGAGTCGTTTTCGCTGCTGAGCTGGCGGCGCAGCTGGGCCTGCTCGGGCGTTTCGTTGGCGGGCACGCCTTCGCTGAACACGCGCACGCGGCCCGCGTCGTGCAGGTCCGGGTCGTGGCCGTGGGAGTTGCCCACGATGTCGTTGTTGAGCATGCCCACCACGTTCCAGTTCAGCGCCTTAGCCTTTTTGGCGAGGTAGCCCGAGCCGATCAGGCTCTGCTCTTCGCCCTGCACGGCCACGAACACGATGGTGCACGGAAACCGGCGCGTCGACATCACCCGGGCCAGCTCCATCACCGTAGCTACGCCCGAGCCGTCGTCGTTGGCGCCGGGCGCGTCGGCGGTGCGGTTCATCACGTCGGTCACGCGCGAGTCGAGGTGGCCGCTGACGATGAACACGCGGTTGTCGTTGGGGTCGGTGCCGGGCAGGGTGGCCATCACGTTGGCCATGACGGTTTTCACGTCGACGCGGCGGCCGTCGGGCTTCACCGTGAAGGTATCCTGCTCCACCTTCAGCCGCCCGCCGCTGGCCTTGGCGTACTTGCGAAACTCATCCTCCACCCAGCGCCGGGCCGCCCCGATGCCGCGTTTCTTGTCCTTAGTGTCGGAGAGCGTGTGGCGGGTGCCGAAGCTGACCATTTTGTAGATATCGTCCTTGAGTCGCCCGGCCGACAGCTCACTTACCATCTTCTGGATTTCCGTGTCGGCGGGCGGCGGGGGCAGCTGGGCAGTAGCGGCGAAGGGCAGGGCCAGAACGGCAGCAAGAAGCGCGAAGGATTTCATGGAGCGGAAAGTGAGAATAACGCGGCCTGGCGAACATACGGCATTTTGCCCGACCCGCTGCCGGCTTAGTCCACCCGCCGCACCACGGCGCAGGCCGCGTTGCCCCCGAAGCCCGCCGCATTGACCAGTACCCGCCGAGCGGGCTGGCGGGCCGGGTGCTCGTTCAGCCAGCTGGCGAAGGGCAGGGGCGCGGGCAGCGCCCGGCGCTGCAGCAGGTCCAGCGCCCAGGTCAAGCTCAGCGCCCCCGAAGCCCCTAGCGTATGGCCCAGCAGCCACTTGTTGGAGGTGCAGGCCGGCAAGTCGACCCCGAACACCGCCGCCAGCGCCGCCCGCTCGGCCGCGTCGCCGGCGCGGGTGCCGGGGCTGTGCAGCACGGCCAGGTCGAGGTCCGTCGGGACGAGGCCGGCCAGGTGCAGGGCCTGGCGCATGGCCTGCTGAAAGTGCTGGCCGTCGGGCGTAAGGCCGGTTTTGGTGCCGGTGGCCTCGAAGCCGAAGCCCACGCTTTCCAGCACCAGGTCGCCGGGGCGCAGGGCGGAGGCGGGCACGGCTTCGAGGGCAAACACGGCCGCGCCCTCGCCCAGTACGAAGGTGGACGGGCCGCCGGCGCCGGGGCGGCAGGGAAAGTCGGTGGACGGCAGCGGTGAATAGATGCCCACGGCCTGCATCTGGGCCAGGGTGAAGGCGGTGAGCGGGGCCTCGGTGCCGCCGGCCACGAAGCGCTGCGCCAGGCCGGCGCGCAGCCAGGCCACGGCGTTGCCCAGGGCCTGCAGGGCGGTGCTGCAGGTGCTGCTGTGGCTGATGGCCGCTTGAGCGCCGCCCAAATCGTCGGCCACCCAGCTGGCCACGTTGCCCAGCGTGGTGAGCGGCGAAGCGGCGGGCGCGGCGGCGCCGGTGCGCAGAAACTCGGCGTGAAAGGCTTCGAGCCGCTCAGTGGCCCCGCGCGAGGAACCGACGCTGACGGCCAGCGGCGCTGTTTCGTATGCTGCGGCAGCTTCTGATAGTGGGGCCGCGGCTGAATTGGTCTTAATCGACCAGCCTGCTTGTGCTACGGCATGCCGGGCGGTCAGCAGGGCCAGCAGCACGCTGCGGTCGAGGGCGCGGTAGGCGGGGCGGCTGCGGCGCAGGGCCTCCACGGCGGCTTCGGCGGCGGGCGGCAGGGCGGCTACGGGCAGGTTTGGAGCGTCAGCGGCTGGTACGAATGGGGACGTGGTGCCGGGCGCGGCGAAATCCAACCCCAAAGCCGAGGCGCTGCCCCAGCCGCGGATGACGACGGCCGGCAGGGCGGAATTAGTCATTGAGCGGAAATTCGGGCAAGTGCGTGGCGGCGGGCACACCGGCGGGGCGCAATACCAGCTCGCGCATGGCCCGCAGCACCTCGTACACCAGGGCCAGCTCTTCGTCGCGGATGCAGTAGGGCGGCAGCACGTACACGATGTTGCCGAGCGGGCGCAGCACCACGCCGCGCTGCAGACCCAGGGCGTAAAACTCGTCGCGCAGGCGGCTGAAGTAGGAGGAGCTGCCATCGGCCCCGAACTCTACGGCCAGGATGGTACCCCGCTGGCGCACGGCCCGGATGCCGGGCAGCCCGCGCAGCTCCTCGGCAAACGCGGCGTGGCGGGCTTCGATGCGCGCCCGGTCGGCGGCCGACTCCGGGGTGAGCAGCAGCTCCAGGCTGGCCAGGCCGGCGGCGCAGGCCACGGGGTTGGCGGTGTAGGAGTGGCCGTGGAAGAAGGTGCGGGCCCGGTCCTCGCTCAGAAACGCCTCGTAAATGGCGGCCGTGCAGGTGGTGGCGCCCAGGGCCATGGTGCCGCCGGTCAGGCCCTTCGACAGGCAGAACAGATCGGGCTGCTCCTGCAGAAACTCGGCGGCGAACAGGCGGCCGGTGCGCCCGAAGCCGGTCATCACCTCGTCGGCAATGCAGAGCGCACCGGCCGCGTGGCAGCGGCGGATGAGCGCGTCGAGGGCGGCGGGCTCGTACATCACCATGCCGGCCGTGCCCAGCACCAGCGGCTCGAAGATGAAGGCGGCCACGGCGTGCGTTGTCAGGATGGCATCGAGCTGGGCCAGGGCCTCGGCTTCGCGGCCGGGCACCGGCACGTCGATGTACTGCACGTCGAAGAGCAAGTCGGCAAAAGGTGCGGTGAAGGCCGAGCGCGCACTCACCGCCATGGCCCCGAACGTGTCGCCGTGGTAAGAGTCGCGGAAGGCCACCAGGGTGCGGCGCTCGGGCTGGCCCAGGTGGTAGAAGTACTGCACGGCCATTTTCAGGGCCACTTCGATGGCCGTGGCGCCGTTGTCGGAGTAGAACACCCGGCGCTGGTTGGCGGGCAGCACGCGCAGCAGCCCCTCGGCCAGCTCCACGGCCGGGGCGTGGGTGAAGCCGGCAAACATCACGTGGGCCAGCGTGCCGAGCTGCTCGCTCACGCGCCGGGCAATAGCGGGGTGGGCGTGGCCGTGCAGGTTCACCCACCACGAGGCCACGGCGTCGAGGTAGCGGCGGCCGTCGGCGGCCAGCAGCCAGGCCCCCTCGCCGCCGACCACTGCAATGGGCAGCGGGGCGGTTTGCATCTGGGTGTACGGGTGCCAGAGGACGGCGGCGTCGCGTTCGGCTAAGGTCATGTCGGGGAAGAAAAAGCGAATGAATTGGCAGCGAAGTGCGCTGAAACGGCGGGGCCAAGCCGTCGAAAAGCGCCGGCTAAGCAGCTGTTTTTAGCGGCGCCAGGCGGATGTAGAGACGCATATTTGCGTCTCGTCGCCCGCGCCGCGTGGTGTCGTCATTCAACCGGGATGGTCAACGAGGAGACGCCGGTATGCGCCTCTGCCCCGGGCCGACGGTGCCCAACTCCAGCCTTAGCCGGGGTTGGGGTTGGGCGAAGCGGCCGGCGCGGGCGCGTCGGCGGGCGGCCACTGCACCTGCCGGGCGTAGGCTGCCACCACCTGGGGCGTCAGGGCAGTTTCCTCGCGCAGGCGCAGCAGCACCGGCGCGTCGGTGTAGGCCCGGATGGCGTCTTCCGTGATGGGGTCGTCGGGACCGTTGAAGACCAGCCCGCGCACCCGAATGCCGCGCTGCCGCAGCACTTCCAGGGTGAGCAGGGTGTGGTTGATGGAGCCCAGGTAGTGCCGGCTGACCACCACTACGGCCAGCCCCAGCTGCTGCACCACGTCGGCCACCAGCAGGCCGGGCGCCAGCGGCACCAGCAGCCCGCCCGCGCCCTCCACCACCAGGTGATTGGGCGTGTCGGGCAGCTGAAAGTCAGTGGCCCGGATCAGCACGCCCTCGGCGGCGGCGGCGCGGTGGGGCGAGGCGGCCAGCTGCAGGCGGTGCCGCTCGGGGTGGAAGCTGCTGCCCGGGTGCGTGACGAGGCGGCGCACTTCGTCGAGGTCGGTGTGGGCGAGGCCGCCGGCCTGCACGGGCTTCCAGTAGTCGGCGCCGAGGCGTTGGGTGAGGATGGCGGCGGCCACGGTCTTGCCCACGTCGGTGCCGATGCCGGTGACGAAGAGCTGTTCCGGGCGCTCAGGCCAGCGCTGCACGGAGGGCGGAAACGAGGCCATCGATGTCGGATTCGGAGTTGAAGCTGTGCACGATAATGCGCAGGCACTGCTGCCCGGCGGGTACGGTGGGCGGCACGATGGCGCGCACGTCGAAGCCGGCCTGCTGCACCCGCGCCGCCACCGCCCGCACCTGCGCCGAGCTGAGCTGCGGCAGGCGCAGGGGCTGAATGACGCCCGGCCCGGCCGGGGCTTCGGCGCCGGGCAGGGTGGCCAGCTGCCCGGCCAGGTAGGCGGCCCGGCTTCGGAGCAGCTGCCGCTCGGCGTCTAGGCTGGGCAGCAGCTCATAGGCCGCCTGCAGGGCCGCCACGGTGTAAGCGGGCAGGGCGGTGGTGTAGATGAAAGGCCGGCTGAAGTTCAGCAGGTAGTCGCGCAGCAGGGCCGGGCCCACCACGGCCGCGCCCTGTCCGCCCAGCGCCTTGCCGAAGGTGACGACGCGGGCCAGCACCTGCGCCTGCAGGCCTAGCTCGGCCACCAGCCCGGCGCCCTGCGGTCCGTACACGCCCACGCTGTGCGCCTCATCCACCACCAGGTGCGCGCCGCAATCCTGGCAGATGGCGGCCAGCTCCCGCAGCGGGGCCTGGTCGCCGCCCATCGAGTACACCGCCTCCACGGCCACGAAGACCGACGCTCCGGCCGGGAGCGGCAGGCCGGCGAGGCGGCGGCGCAGGTCGGCCCCGTCGTTGTGGCGGAAGCCGTAGGCCGTAGCGAAGGAGCCGCGGATGCCGTCCTTCACCGAGGCGTGCGAGGCTTCGTCGTAGAGAATCACGTCGGCGCGCTGGGGCACGGCGGCGAAGAAGCCGTGGTTGGCAGCGTAGCCCGAGGTGAAGAGCAGGGCGGCTTCGGCGGCGTGCAGGGCGGCAATCCGGGCCTCCAGCGCTTCGGCCGCAGCCGAATTGCCGGTGAGCAGGCGGGCGCCGGTGCTGCCGAGGCCCGCCTGCTCACCGGCCACCGCCTGCTGCACGGCGGCGCGCAGGGCCGGGTGCCGGCTCAGGCCGAGGTAGTCGTTGGAGGCAAAATCGACCAGCGCGGCCGCCGGCGCGGGCGGCAGGCGGCGGCGGGTGCCGGCCTGCTCGCGCTGCTGCAGCTGCCGGGCCAGGCGGTCGAGGAGGGAAGAAGCTTCGGGCATGGTACATCAGGGCCGCAGCGCGGGCGCCGCGGCAGGGGCTCAGGCCTCGAACCGGCCCGCCGCCAGCCACACCGAGCCGTCCTGGCCGAAGGTGCGGGCCGTGATGATGACCCACTCCGAGTCCACCTCCACCCGGTCGCCGACGGCGGGCAGGGTGCGGTGGCGCTGCCACACCAGGTTCACCGCCGCCCCGATTTTGTCTTCGAGGTCGGTGATGAGTTCCTGGGCCACCAGCGAATCGGGGTGCTGCTGGCGCAGGTGCTCGGCGTAGGCGTGGTCAAGGTTGAGGTCGAAGAGAATATCCACAAGTCTTAGGGGATGAGGGTAAACGGGTAGGAGGGTACGAGTTTGAGTGAATAGGAGTTCGGAAAGTAGCCGGGCTCAGGCGCCTGCAAGCGCCGCAGACCGGACTGCCCAATTACCTCCTCAATTCCTGCCCCCGTACCCTCTGGCCCTTAAACTGCGGCCAGCACGGTGGCGCCTTCGGGCACGTGGTTTTTGAAGGCGGCGCGCGGGGTCAGGCCTAGCAGGGCAAACATTTCCTTGTCGGCGTCGAAGTCGGGGTTAGGCGTGGTCAGCAGCTTTTCGCCGGAGAAGATGGAGTTGGCGCCGGCCAGAAAGCACAGCGCCTGCTCCGTCACCGGCATTTCCTGGCGGCCGGCCGAGAGGCGTACCATCGTGCCGGGCATCAGGATGCGGGCCGTGGCAATCATGCGCAGCATTTCCCACACGCTCACGCGCGGCTGCTCGGCCAGCGGCGTGCCCTCCACCGGCACCAGCGCATTCACCGGCACCGATTCAGGGTGGGCCGGCAGCGTGGCCAGGGTGTGCAGCATCTTCACGCGGTCCTCGTCGGTTTCGCCCAGCCCGATGATGCCGCCCGAGCAGACGGAAATACCGGCCTTGCGCACGTGCTCCAGCGTGTCGAGCCGGTCGTCGTAGGTGCGGGTGGTGATGATGTTCGAGTAGTGGTCTTCGCTGGTGTCGAGGTTGTGGTTGTAGGCGTAGAGGCCAGCCTGCTTGAGGCGCTCGGCTTGGTACTCGTTGAGCATGCCCAGGGTGCAGCACACTTCCAGGCCGAGGTTGTTGACTTCCGTCACCATGCCGAGCACGCGGTCGAAGTCGCGGTTGTCGCGCACTTCGCGCCAGGCGGCGCCCATGCAGAAGCGGGTCGAGCCGGCGTCCTTGGCGCGCTGGGCGGCCGCAATGACCTCCGCGTCGGGCAGTAGTTTGTGGGCCTGCACGCCGGTGTGGTAGCGGGCGGCCTGGGGGCAGTAGGCGCAGTCTTCGGGGCAGCCGCCGGTTTTCACCGAGAGCAGCGTGCACACCTGTACTTCGCCGGTGGTTTGGTGCTGGCGGTGCACTTCGCTGGCCTGGGCTACGAGCTGCAGCACGGGTTGGTGGTAGAGGGCGTGAACTTCGGCCAGCGTCCAGTCGGTACGGAGCATAAAGCGGTGGGAGAGGTTGTGGAGAATAAGGAGCAGCCGTTCGGGGCAACGAAAACGGCCCGCCAACGCCGCAGGGGGCAGCTTTGGCGGGCCGAAGGTAGGAGAGAAGCTTGATTTAGTTTCGCCGCGGCCCCGGAAGCGGCCGGGCAACGCCGCGGCCGCTTCCGGGGCCGCGGGCCGCCGTACTGCCCCAACGCAAAGGCCCTGACGCGTTTGCGCCAGGGCCTTTGCGTTGGGGGAAGAACCCACCGATTACTCGCGGACCACTTTCGTGACGAACTGCTTGGTCTTGGTTCGCACCGTGGCCACGTATATGCCGGGTGCCAGGGAATAAACGCGGGGCAACTCCACGGTGGTGACGCCCGCTACCAGCTGAACGGCCTGGCTCAGGATCATGCGGCCCAGGCGGTCCTGCAGCGTCAGCGTGGCCGGCTCCGTCGCGGCGGCGTTGATGCGCAGCTTCAGGTTGTCGCGGAACGGGTTCGGAAAGGCTTCCATCACCAGCTCCTTGTCGCCCGATACCCAGAGCGCAACCAGCGGCGACATGGTTTCGGTGCCGTCGTGGTCTACCTGGCGCAGGCGGTAGTACAGCAGGGCCTGGCCGTAGCGGCCAACGCGCTCATCCACAAACTGGTAGTCGGAGCGGCCCAGCGAATTGCCGCGGCCCGCCACCTGCCCCACCGGCTGAAAACGGTGCCCGTCGGTGCTGACCTCGACCAGGAAGTGGCTGTTGTTGTGCTCCGTGGCCGTGGACCAGCGCAGCAGCGCGTCGGCCCCGCGGCCCTGGGCCGTGAAGTGCAGCAGCTCCACGGGCAGCGGGTTGCTGACGTTGCTCACCGTCCAGCGGGAAAACGAAGGCGCATTTACCGTGATGGAGCGCGTGGCCGACGCATTGGCTTCGCCGCCCACCGGCCGCCAGGGGTCGGCTGCCGTTTCCTGCTTCCAGACCCGGGCCTGCGTAAACGTGAGCCCGTTGTCATTGTCCGCCACCCAGTTGAAGGTCACGGGAACCGGCGCAGTCGGCTGCGTCGTCGGCGTAATTTCCCAAATCTGGTCGATGCCCTTGATCAGGCCGCTGGCCGGATTGGTGCCGTAGCTCACGCCCGCGCTTTGCAGGCCGGCGGTCCGTTTCACCGTCACCGTGCCCAGGGGGCTGGTGGCATTGATAGTCACCCCGTTGCCGAAGCTGGTCATGCCGCTGACGTTGTTGGCCTGCGTTATCAGGTTGCCTTTCACGTAGCGGCCGGCAGTTTCGCCCGTAACCGATGCGCCCACTGCCATCGTAATGGCCGACGTCGCCGACGTTTGCACCATGCCGCGGGTAAACGCGAGCAGCGAGCTGATGGTCAGGTCGTTGTTGACGACAACCGCGCCGGCGGACTTGTCAATCGTGAGCTTTGCCAGCGCCGCGCCGTTGGTGACCAGGGTCTGGTTGCCGCTGCCGTTGAGTACCAGGCCGCCCGACCCCAGGCCCGTCGTGTTGGTGGCATAATTAACATTGCCGGCAACCGTTGCCGAAGGCACATTCAGGGTCCCGTTAACCGTCAAATCACCGCTTACACTCAACGCTCCGTTGGTGCTAAGCGAGGCACCACTAGCTACGCTCAGCGAAGTGCAGTTGATAGCGCCGGTGGCGTAAAGGGAGGTGCTGCTGGTTACCGTCAGGGAACCGCAGGTGATGGTGGACGCCGCGTACGGAGCCGGAGGATAATAGTAGACCGGCTGCCAGTAGGTGCTGTAGCAGGTGCGGCGGTTTGGCCACGAGCCGCAGCTGTAGCTCGTGGTGTAGTAGTAGCCGCGGTCCTGATAGGGCTGGGGCGAAACGACCACGGCCGTATTGCTGCCGGGCACCACGCCCGTGTTCCAGTTCTGGGGGTTGTGCCAATCCGACGAAACATTGCCGGTCCAGTAGGTTTGGGCCTGGGCGGTGCTCAGGCCCAGCAGCAGGAATGCCAGGAGGCCGACCAAGCGGCGTGTGAGCAGCTTGCCAGGTAAAAATGGACTCATCAAGGAGGGGTATTAGGGCAAAAAGGAATGGTCCGTACGCCGGGCACAACCACCCTCTTACCTGCCCAGCATCAAGATGTAGTGCTGGAGAAAACAGGGTGGACGGAAAAGTGCAGGACGCGGTTCGTATAGTAAAAGTAAAACATTAGGACTGTGTATTACAATAATATCTTTATTTTAATAATAAAAATATAACATTTTATAATAAAAGTCATAAACATTTTGCCGAAAGCATCGTCAGCGCAAATGGCTGGTTTGCGGCTGAAGAGTAGGCCCTGGCCCGGGTGCTGGCGGGGGATAGGGCGGTGCAAGGTTAGGGGGCGGGGGCTGCGGCCACATCCGCACGGTGGTCGAGCAGCCGGGGCAGGGCCCAGGTGGCGTAAGCCAGGCCCGCTTGCTGGCCCCGCTCAATGGCGTCCCGGAAATGAATGCCTCCGTAGAGGCGCGAAATGGCAGCCTCCGCCGCCGCCTGCCGAAACGAAGTGAAACGCCGCGTTGGTAAGCCATACGACTGCTCCGTGGCATCGGCGTAGGCGAAGTCGGGCCCGAAGTAGCGGGTGAGAACTTCGGCGGCGGCAGTTGAAATAACGGAGTGCCCGCTGAGGTACTCCGGGAACGGCGGCGTCTGCAGCAGCGGTTTCCAGGTGGGGTCTACGTAGCGGCGGATGACCGTTTCGGGCCGGATGCGGTTGCTGCGGTACTTCTCGTCCCAGCAGCAGATAAAGGCATCGGTGAGCACCACCGCCAGCACCGCGTGAATCTGCAGGGTTTGGGCAAAAGCAGTGTTGCGCTGCCGGCAGGCGGTGCCTGCAATAGCCATCCAGTGCCCCCCCGGCGACATTTTTTTGAGCCCCAGGCGCAAATGGCCGTCTTCGCGCAGCGCAAAGGGGTTACAGTCCCAGAACGCCGCAATGGTGCGTTGTTCCGCCGTCAGCGTGCGGCTGGTCTGGTACACCTCCCGCATGAGGCCGGCAAAGCCGGAACCGGGCAGCGAATCGAAGGCGGTGGGGGGAACGGGCCGGAACTGCGCGGCCGAAGTCAGCACAAACGGTCGTACCCGGTTGAAATACGGCTCCACCGCGCCGAAAAAGGCCGGTGGCGTGGGGCTCCAGTAGGCCCGGCCGGCCGTGGGCGTGTAGCGCGGGTAGTTGCTGATGCGGTTGTAGCCGTCCTGCTTGGCATAGGCCAGCAGCGCCGTGCCCACCTGCTGCCCGTACGCCTGCGCTTCCGCCACTACCTCTTCGGGCACGCCGCTGCGGCGGCAGCTGTCACCCAGGGCCGTGACGGCCGCCGCCAGCTGCGTGCCCGAGGGCTGGAGCTTGCCGGCCGTGTGCAGCATGGCAAACAGCGCGGCCAGCTGCGGCGCCTGGCAGCGCCGCGCGGGCCGGGCCAGCCGCGGGTAGTCGCGCAGGCGGCCGTGCATCGACACCAGGGCGGAATCTGACTGCGCCAGGACCTCGTAGCCGGCCAGCATGGCATAAGCGTAAAAGCGGGCGGCCAGGGGCGGATTGGTCACGTCCTGGCGCATGAGCCGCTGCATGCGGTCGACCACCCAGTTGATGCGGGCAGCGGGCATCGCGTACGACACTGGCTGGGGCGCGCGTCGGCAGGCCGGCCCCACGGCCAGGCCGGTGGCCAGTAGCAACAGAAAGATAACGGACCTCATGGCGTGCGGAGGCGGTAGGCTTGCAGGGAATCGGCGCTGCGGCCCACCAGTAAGGTGTTGGACAGCCACGCAAAGCTGCGGATGTCGCCGCGGATGCGCAAGCCGGCTTCGCGCTGCGGCACGTAGCGGAAGCCGCCCTTGCCGTCGCCGGCGAGCAGGCAGCCGAAGCCCGCGTCCTGGTTGCCGAACCGGATGCGGTGATGGGCGATGTTGCCCCCGAGCAGCAGATCGGGGTGGCCGTCGTGGTTGTAGTCCAGCGGCTGCACGGCAAACACGGGCGTGAACTGGGCCTGCACGGGCAGCGCGGCTTCGCGGTAGCGGCCGGCGGGCGTGCTCACGTAGCACTGGGTGCGCAGGCAGTTGGCCCGCAGCTGCTTGGCCCCCTTCAGCTCCTCGGGCGTGAATACCTCGGCCAGCGTAGCCGTGGCAAAGCGGGCGTAGGTGGGGAAGCGCGGGCGCAGCATGCTGATCTGGTCCAGCAGCTCGTCGCGGGTGGCGTAGGGGTAGCTTTTGCCCTGGTTGAAGAGGCACAGGATGGGGTCGATGGCCCCGTTGTCGTCGAAGTCCTTGTATACCAGCTCGGCGGGCTCCGCGTCGCTGGCTTTGCACTGGGAGTTCAGGCCCAGGTTGCCGGCCACGATGTCCACCCGGCCGTCGTGGTTCAGGTCGGTCAGCTGCAGGGTGTTCCACCAGCCGGTGTGGGTGGCGGGCAGGTAACGGGCGGTTTCCTCGCGCAGCCCCCGGCCGCGCTGGCTGATCCAGACCTGAATGGGCAGCCACTCGCCGGCCGTCACGAGGTCGGGGTAGCCGTCGGCGTTCAGGTCGGCCCAGGCGGCGGCCGTCACCATGCCCAGCCGCTGCAGCGGAGGCGCCAGCCGGGCCGTCTGATCGGTGAAGCGGCCGTGGCCGTCGTTCAGCAGCACGTAGCTGCGCGGCGCTTCGGGGTAGCGGCCGGGCACCACGCGCCCGCCCACAAACAGGTCGGCGAACCGGTCCCCGTTGATGTCGGCGACGGCCACGGTGCCGGTGCTGGTGCGCATGCGGGGCAGGGCCGCCGGGCTCTTGCGGAAGCGGCCGCGCCCGTCGTTCAGGTACAGACGGTCCTGCAGCCGCGCATCCTCGGGCTCGAAGGAGTCGTAGCCGCCGCTGCCCACGTACAGGTCCAGGTCGCCGTCGTTATCCGCGTCCAAAAACGCGGCGGCGGCGTCTTCGCTCGCCGCATCGGCGGCCAGCGCGGGCTGCGGCAGCTCCGCGTAGCTGCCCCCGGCGCCTTGCACCCACACGCGGCCCGGGTGGCCCTGCGCCCCGCCCACGAAGAGGTCGGGCCGCTGGTCGCCGTTCACGTCGGCCGAAACCAGGCAGGGCCCGCCGTACGAGAGGCTGGCCGGCAGCAGGGGCTGGCGCTTGAAGTCGTTGACGTCGTTTTCGGGGCACACGGCCGGCACGGGCGAGGGCACGGCCGTGAACACCGGCCGGAAGCGCGGGGCGCCAGGTCGGGGGGCGGGGCCGGCCTCGGTTTCGCGCAGCGTGAGCAGGCCGTTGGGCTTCACGTTCCGCAGTGTCTGGGCGGCGCCGCCGGGCCATTGCACTTGCACCGAGTCGATGACGGCCGCCGCGCCGAGCCCGAAGTGCAGCACGGGCGACACGCTGGACTGAAAGCCGCGCACCAGCAGCTGCTCCAGCAACTGGTGCCGGCCGCCGCCGTGCACGGTCACTTTGGCCCCCACGCCGTAGGAGTTGTGGCCCGCGCCCTGCAGCTTCACGCGCAGGTAGCCGTTGGCCGCGCCCCGGTGGCGGGTGTTGTTGCGGTACACAAAAGCGGGCTCGTTCAGGTTGTTCACCACCAGGTCCAGGTCGCCGTCGTTGTCCAGGTCGGCGTAGGCGGCGCCGTTGCTGTTGGCGGCCGCGCTGATGCCCCAGGCCGCGTTCATCGGCCGGAACCTCACGCCGTCCTGGTTTTGGAAGACGTAGTTGCTCAGCCGGGTCGCCGGCACCTGCTTGGCCAGCCGGTACAGGGCTTCCTTGGAGATGTTGCCCTGGCGCATGTCGATGGAGTCGCCGGAGCGGCGCACGAAATCCATGTTCGTGTAGTCGTGCAAAAAGCCGTTGGTCACGAACAGGTCCTTCAGGCCGTCGTTGTCGTAATCGGCCAGCAGGGGCGCCCAGCTCCAGTCGGTATTAGAGATGCCCGCCAGCTGCCCTACTTCGGCGAAGGTGCCGTCGCCGTTGTTGAGGTGCAGCATGTTGCGCATGAACTGCCGGTGCAGCCCCGCCCGTACGCGCATCTGGAAGACTTCAAAGCTTTCGTCGCCCATCAGCAGCTTCTGGCGCCGAAAGTCCTCGGGGAGCATGTCCAGGGTCAGGATGTCCAGCAGGCCGTCGTTGTTGACGTCGGCAATGTCGTTGCCCATCGAAAACGTGGACGTGTGCCCGAGCTGCTGGCGGCTCTGGTTCCGGAAGGTGCGGTTGCGCTGGTTGAGGTAGAGGTAGTCCGGGGCCTCAAAGTCGTTCGACACGTATAGGTCGGCCCAGTTGTCCAGGTTCAGATCGGCCGCGGTGGCGGCCAGCCCGTGCGTGAAGGTGGTGTTGCGAATCTGGCTGCGCGCGTCCAGTTCGAAGTGCGCGCGGCCCGCGTCGAGCTGGTTGAGGTAGAGCTTGAGGCCGTTCAGGGAGTCGGGCGTGGCCAGGGCGCGGCGGATGAAATCTTCATCCAGCGTGGTCACCCGCTCGGAGTTGTAGTTGACCAGGAGCATGTCCAGGTCGTGGTCGTTGTCGTAGTCGAAAAAGACGGCCTGCATGCTGTTGGCCGGGTCGGCGAGGCCGTAGGCGGCGGCTTCCTCCCGGAAGCGCGGGATGCCCTGCGGGGAGTTGCCCTGGTTGATGAACAGCTGGTTGCGGCTGTTGCTGCCGGGCGCCACCGCCGAGCGGCACACGTGCAGGTCCAGCCGCCCGTCGCCGTTCACGTCCACCATCGTGATGCCGGTTTTCCAGGTGCCCGGCGCCGCCACGCCGGCCGCCGCCGTCACGTCCTCGAAGCGCAGGCCGCCGCGGTTCAGGTACAGCTGGTTGGGGGCCTGGTTGGACGAAAAGTAGATGTCCTCCCGGCCGTCGTTGTTCACGTCCCCGATGGCCACGCCCCCGCCCATGTAAGCCGTGGCCTGCACGAAGCCGTTCACCTCCTTGTCTTCCCGCAGAACGTTGTTGAACGTGACGTGGGTGCTGTCCGGGGAAAGCGGCGTGAACAGGGTGGCAGGGGCGGGGGCGGGGCTGGCGCAGCTGGCCAGCCACAGGCAGCCCACCGCACCGCGCAGCAGCGGGGCAAGACGCATCAGCATAGCATTCGGGCTTGGGGGGCCGGCCTCCCTGGGTCGGGGCGGTGGCTGGGGGGTGGCAACGGTTGGATTGGTAGCGGGTTAGCGGCCGGTTTGGCGGCCCCGGCCGCCGCTGGTATTGGGGCGGGCGGCGCGGGCCGCCGGCTTGCCGGCGGCTTTGCGCGGGGCTTTGCTGGCGGGCTTCGGGGCGGCATTGGCGGGGGCGGCCTTGCCGGGCGCGGCAGCCTTCGGCTTGCCCGTGCCCGGCCGGTGGCGGCCCTTGGCCTTGGCCTCGGCGCCGTAGGTTTTGGGGCGGGGCTTGGCCTCTTTCGGGCGCGGGGCCTCGCTCAGCCATTCCTCGCTGGCTATCTGCTGCGGGGTTTTCTCGCCCCGGACGCGGCGGGTGCGGGTGGTACCGCTGGAGTGCTCGATGTTCTCGAAGAGCACTTTCAATTCCTTGTCGGTCAGCTCGCGCCAGTCGCCCACGCCCAGGCCCTTCAGGGTGATGTGCATCACCCGGATGCGCTCCAGCTGCACCACCTCGTAGCCGAAAAACTCGCACATGCGGCGAATCTGCCGGTTCAGGCCCTGCACCAGGGTGATGCGGAAGATGTAGTCGGTTTCCCGTTGCACCGGGCAGGGCTTGGTGATGGTGCCCAGCATGGGCACGCCCTGACGCATGCTCTCCAGCACGGCGTCGGTCAGGGGCTTGTCCACCATCACGATGTATTCCTTCTCGTGCTGGTTGCCGGCGCGCAGAATCTTGTTGACGATGTCGCCGTTGGACGTCAGCAAGATCAGGCCCTGCGACTCCTTGTCGAGGCGGCCGATGGGGAAGATGCGCTCCGAGTGCTTGATGTAGCGGATGATGTTGTCCTTCACCCCCCGCTCGGTGGTGGTGGTGATGCCCGGCGGCTTGTTGAAGGCAATGTAGATGGCGTCCTCGGCTGCGCGCGGCTCGATGCGGTTGCCGTTGACCACCACTTTGTCGGTGGGCTCCACCTGGGTGCCCACCTCGGCGCGCTTGCCGTTGACGAACACCACGCCCTGCTCAATGAAACGGTCGGCTTCGCGGCGCGAGCAGATGCCGCTTTCGCTGATGTACTTATTGAGACGGGTAGGCATGGCAGTAGGGAAAAGAAGGCGCAAGTTACGAAGACCTCACCCCCCGGCCCCCTCTCGGCGGCGAAAGGAGGGCTACGGTAGCGCAACGGGCCGCTTATGCGCAGGGGGAAGGACGTTTTGCCTTGCGTAAGAAGTGCTTTGCTTCGTGTTAGGAGTGTTTCCTGAGGCGTAGAAGGGGCTTCGGGGTGCGTGGGTAAGGTTAGGCTGTGCGCAGGGCGGGTTTCGCGTCGCGGAAAGAGCGGTAGGGTTTGCGTAAGGGGGTGTTGACTGGGTAGAGCATCCCCCTGCGTAATTGCCAGGGCGCCGCCGCAACGACCCAAAAACAAGGCCCGCCGTAACGGAACGCTACGGCGGGCCTTGGCGAGACCGGGCAACGGACTCAGTTCCAGAACCACGCTGCCCGGATGGCCTGCACATCCTCGGCCGTTAGTTGTTCCCGCTTCCCGATGGCAAGCCGAGGATTATTCATCAGCAGGGCTTGTTGCTACTTGGCTGCGAACGTGGCATGGTCGCTTTGTTCGGCTGCCGGTACGGTGCCAAGCAGGCGTTGGTCGGAGAGCAAGCAGGTGCCCTGGAGGCCCGCGTCGGCGTACCAGGCGAACAGCAGCAGGCCTGCGTAGTCGTTGGCCTGGCGCCGGGGCTCATTGGCCGCCTCGTATTCAAGGTAGCCAACGCCTTCCCCGAAGAGGGCTTCGGCCACCAACAACCGGCAATAGGTATTCACAGCGCCACCTTCTTCTCCCCCCGGTCCACCGCCAGCATCCATTTCGTGAGCCCCGCCATGTAGGTCGGCTGGTCGTCGTAGAAGCTCATGTGCGAGCCGTTGGGGCAGATCAGGGCCGTGCCATTTTGCACTTTCTGGGCTACCATGCGCATGTGCTCGGGGTCCATGGTGTCGTGCTTGCCGCCGATGCTGAGCACGGGCACGGCGAGTTTGGGCAGGTCGGGCACCCGGTTCCAGCGCAGCAGCTTGCCGGCCACGCCAAACTCGCTGGGGCCCTGCATGGTCACGTACAGCGACTGGTTCATCTTGGCGAAGGAGCGGTTCACCGGCTCGGGCCACTGGTCCAGCGGCAGGCGCAGGATGTGCTCCACGTAGAAGTTGGGCAGCAGCAGCTCCATGTAGCGCGGGTTCTGGAAATCCTTGCGGGCTTCGATCTGCCGGATTTCGCGCAGCACTTCGGGCTTCAGCTGCGGGGCCAGCACGTTCTCGGCGTAGCGGCCATAGTCGGGCACGCTCATCATCATGTTGGAAATGACGAGGCCCTTCAGGTGCTGCTGGTACTTCAGGGCGTACTCGGCGGCCAGGATGCCGCCCCAGCTGTGGCCCAGCAGGTAGAAGTTGTCCTTATCTAGCTTAAGCGCCTGGCGCACCTGCTCTACTTCCTCCACGTAGCGCGGCAGGCTCCACATGCTGGTGTCCCGGGGGTTGTCGGAGTTGCCGCAGCCCAGCTGGTCGTAGTAGATAAACTCAATGCCCTTCTGCGGCAGAAAGCTCTCCATGCACTCGAAGTACTCGTGGGTGGCGCCGGGCCCGCCGTTGAGCAGCAGCAGCCGGATGCGCGGGTTGTGGCCGAAGCGCTTGGTCCACACGTTGAACCGGCCCTTGGGCGTGGTGATGGGAATGAGCTGCACGCCGCCGGTTTTCACGCGGGCCGTGTCGCCGCGGAAGTAGGCCGCGGCCGGGCCGGGGGGCGCGGCGGCCGGGTCGGCCGATGGGGAAGAGCAAGCGGCGAGCAGGGCCGGCAGCAGCAGGCCGGCGGGCAAAAGGCGGGACAGGCGCATGGCGGAGCGGGTCAGGAGTGCGAAGCCCTGAAACTAGGGCATTGCCGGGCGTATTCCTACCGGCACGGCCGGATTTGCAACCGCGCCCCTACAGCCGCTGTACGCCCTTCCAGCCGATGCGGAAGGCATCGGTCTGCCGGCGCCCCTTGATGTCGTGGCGGATGCGCAGCACGGGCTGCTCGCCGTCTTGGGCCCAGCCGGCCAGCTGCGCCTGGTAGAAGGGCCCGACGCGGTAGAGCCGGTACTCGTAGGGCAGGTCGCCGGTGTCCAGGGCCAGGTACACGTAGTGCGAGCAGTTGCAGAACTCCAGGGTGGCGTCGGCCGGGCCGTTGCACACGCGGTAGGCTTTCACGCTAAACTCCGGGCCGGCGCCGCTGCTGGTCGAGTCGGCCAGGCTCAGCACCTCGGCCATTTCGGTATCGGCCAGCGCCACCGCGGCCGGCTTGCCGTACAGCGTGCCCGCTGGCACCTGCGCCGGCCGAAGCCGGCCGCCGGGAGCCGGCGCCGTGCCGGCGGGAAGCAGGGCATTGGCCGCCAGCGCCGTTTCTTCCAGCTGCCGCTGCGTCGAATCCAGCCGGCGGCGCAGCCGCCGCAGCGTGTCCTGCTGCGTTTGCAGCCGGTGCTGCAGCTGGGTGAGCTGATTCAGGTGGCCTGGTTGGGCCGTGGCTTGCGGATCGGGCTGGGGCTGGCAGCCGAGCAGGAGCAGGGCCGCGGGCAGGAATAAAGCTGTACGCATCGGATAAGGGGCTACTACCCGGCCCAATATAGCGGGCAGCGGCCCTCGGGTGACTACCGCTCCTGCAGCCACTGCAGGGCCCAGTACTCATCGGGGCCGAGGAAGAGATTCAGAATCGGCGGGGCGGCGCGCAGGCCGTTTTCGCTGTTGGTCAGAAACACCACGCTCTCGCCGGTATCGGCGAAAACCAGGAAGAAGTTCCGGAAGTCCACGTTGTCGCCCCAGTGCCAGAGGGCGCGGCCGCGGCTGCTTTCCTGCAGGCCCACGCCCAGGCCCCAGCCCAGGTGCGCCCCCGCGCTGCCGGGCGGGCCGCAACGGGCCGCCGGGCCGCTGGCCGTGAGCAGCAGCTGGTGGGTGGCGGGCCGCAGCCCGGTGCCCTGGGCCAGCGCCCGCACAAAGCGGCTGTAGTCGGTGGCGGTGCTCACCAGGCTGAAGGCGGCGCTGGGCTCGCGAAAACGGCGGCGCAGGGTGGGCGTGCCGGTGCTGTCGTGGCCCGCGCAGAGGCGGCCCGTGAAGCGCGCGTCCCAGCCGAAGCTGCTGTCGGCCATGCCCAGGGGCCCGAACACCTCTTCCCGGGCCAGCTGCTGCAGGTCCTTGCCGGTCAGGTGCTCCACCACCTGCTGCAGGTAGGCGTAGCCCTCGCCGGAGTAGTGCCACAGGCTGTCGGGCGGGTATTTCAGGGTCAGCACGTTTTGCTGCCAGCGCGTGACGTGGTCGGCGTATTCGGCCCAGTGGGGCAGGCCGCTGGTGTGGCGCAGCACCATGCGGGCCGTGATGCGGGCGGCCACCAGCTGATTCTGCGGGTGCTTGTGCGGCAGCCCGTAGCGGGCCAGCGGCGCGTCCAGGTCCAGCACGCCGCGGTCGACGAGGCGCAGCACCAGGTAGGCAAACACCGGCTTGCTCAGCGAGGCGGCCTGAAACACGGTGTGGTCGTCGACGGCCGGCTGCTCGCCCCGGCACTGCACGCCCTGGCTAAGGGTGGTGGTGCGGCCGTCGGGGGCGGTGTAAACCAGCTGCAGGCCCGGAATGCGGTAGTGCTCGGTGAGGGCCAGCAGCAGGCGCAGCTGCACGGTGGCCGCGGGCGACACGCGCAGTTGGGCCCGCGCCGGCAGGGCGAGCAGCAGCAGCCACAGGAGCAGGGCCGGCCGCATTCAGGCCCGCCCCGGCTTTGCCCGCTGCACCCGTTCCCCCCCGCGTTGTACAATCAAAACCATGCTCCGGCCTTCGGTATTCGCTGGGAAAATATTGATTTGATTGGACCTTGCCAAGTCCGGCCGGGCGCGCCGGCGCCCGGCGGGCCCAAAAACAAGCTCCCCCGCCGGCCGGAAAGCCAACGGGGGAGCCTACAACTCGCTGAGCGTCGCGGGGCTTAGCCCAGGGTGTGGTACACGGCCTGCACGTCGTCGTCGTCCTCGAATTTTTCGATCAGGTTCATCACCTCTTCCAGCTGCTCGCCTTCCAGGTGCACGGTGGTGTTCGGAATGCGCTGCAACTGGGCGCTGATGACGTTCAGCTGCTTCTGCTCCAGGGCTTTCTGCATCTGGCCGAAGTCGCTGAAGGCCGTTTCCACCACGATGTAGTGCTTTTCATGGCCGTGCTCGTCTTCCTCCGAGTCCTCGTAGATGTCGTCGGCCCCGAAGTCAATCAGTTCCAGCTCCAGCTCCTCGGCGTCGAGGCCTTCGGCGGCCAGCTTGAACACGCCCTTGCGGGTGAAAGTGAAGTCGGAGGAGCCGGCCGTGCCCAGGGCGCCGTTGCCGCGGTTGAAGTACATGCGCACGTTGGCCACGGTGCGGGTGGGGTTGTCGGTGGCCGTTTCCACCACGATGGCCACCCCGTGCGGGGCGTAGCCTTCGTACACCACCTCCGAGTAGTTGCCTTCTTCCTTCGACGAAGCGCGCTTGATGGCGGCCTCCACGCGGTCCTTGGGCATGTTCACGCCCTTGGCGTTTTGCATGGCCGTGCGCAGGCGCGAGTTGGTGTCGGGGTTGGCGCCGCCTTCTTTCACGGCAATGACGATTTCGCGCCCGATGCGGGTGAAGTCTTTCGACATTCGGTCCCAGCGCTTCATTTTGCGGCCTTTGCGGAATTCAAACGCGCGTCCCATCTATCAGTGAAATGGTGAAATGGTGATTTAGTGAGTTAAGCTCCGGCAAACCGAGGGGCCGGCCGGCCGAAGGGGCCGCAAGTTAGCCGAAAGCCCGGCCAAGGGCAACCCCCGGCGCGGCGAAGTCGGGCTTAGCGCTGCTCTTTCGGCAGCAGCCCGATGCTGCGGCCCAGCAGCCGGTCGAGCCAGCGGGCGGGCAGCAGGCGCGGCACCACCCAGGCCCGCAGCACGTCCGGCACGATGGCGTAGCGCACCCGGGGGCGCGGGCTTTCGAGAATGCCCACCAGCCGCCGGGCCACGTATTCCGGCGTCAGGCCCGCGGCAATGGTCTGCTGCACGTACCGCACGAAGCGCTGCGCCGGGCCGTAATACGGGGTGTCGCGGTAGGCGTCCAGATCGATGCCCTTGCCCCAGATGGGCGTCTTGGTCACCCCCAGCCCGATCAGAATGACGTCGACGCCGAACAGCTGCAGCTCTCGCCGCCAGCTGGCCGACAGGCCCTCCAGCGCGTGCTTCGAGCCCACGTAAGCCCCCACGAAGGGCGCCGCCACCTGCCCGCTCACCGAGCCGATGTTGATGACGCGGCCGGGCGTGCCGGTGAAATCGGGGCGGGCACCCAGCAGCGGCAGAAACGCCTGCGTGACCTGCACCAGTCCCACCACGTTCACCTCGAAATGCTGCCGCACCACCTCGATGGGCTGGTAAAGCAAGGGTCCGCCGAAGGCCACCCCGGCGTTGTTGATCAGGGCCGTCAGCGGCGCGCCGGCCAGCTCGGTCTGCACCTGCGCCACCGCCGTAGCAATGGCCGCCGCGTCCGTCACGTCGAAGAGCAGGGGCGTAAACTGCGGGCCCAGCGCCTGCTGCAGCGCCGCCGCGTCGGCCGGGCGGCGCACGCTGCCGAAGACGCGGTAGCCGCGCTGCAGCAGGGCCTCGGCGGTGGCCCGGCCCACGCCGCTGGAAACGCCGGTAATGACGATGGTTTTCGGTCGGGTGCTCATGCCCACAAGCTACGCACCGGGCGGCTACTTGGCCGGGGGCGCGGCAGCGGCTTCTCCGGCCCCGGCCACCAGGGTGTACACGCTGCGGCTGCCGGCCGGAAAGCCCTCGATGGTGATGACCAGGGCGCCCTGCCGGGCGTCGTAGCGGTAGGTGCCGCGGTCGGTGCGGGGCTGGTTCTGCTTGGTGAGGTAGCTGAAGCGCAGGGCGTTGCCGCTGAGCAGCTGATACGCGCCGCTGCGCTCAAATACCGTGGTCTGCGGGGCCAGGCCGATGCGCAGGCGCTGCTCGAAGCGGCCGTCGGGGTGCAGGGTGAGCGTGCCGCCCACGCCCTCGGCCACGATGGGCTCGGGGCCGCTTTCCGCGTCGTAGATCAGAAAGGAGAGGTAGGCGTAGGTGGCGCACTGCAGGCTGCTGTCGGCGGGCGGGGCGGTAGGAGGGGGCAGCGGGGCGGGCGGGGCGGCGGTGGGCGCTTGGGCCGAAGCCGGGAGCTGCCAGAGCAGCCCCCCGAGCCCGAGCACCACGGCCGGCAACAGGCGGTAGGACATACGCAACGGGGAAAACGGCCGCCGCGGCCGGCTGCCGGTCCGCAAGTTACGACGCCGGCGGCCAGCAGCGGCCGGCGCGCGGGGCGTTGCGGCGTCCCGTTCGGCGGCCTTACCTTAGCCCGCCGGCCGCGCCCCTCATCGGCCCGCCTCATCCGCCCCCATGCAGCTTTTCGACCTCACCCACCCCGCCGAGCAGCGCCTGCCCATCGTCATCAGCGTGCCCCACGCCGGCACCGAGTTTCCCGACGACATCCAGGCCGAGCTGAAGTCCCACCTGCTCCCGCCCGACGACACCGACTGGTTTGTGCACCAGCTCTACGACTTTGCCACCGCCCTCGGCATTCCCATCCTGCGCGCCCGCTACAGCCGCTGGGTTATCGACCTGAACCGCAACCCCGACAGCACCCCGCTCTATGCCGACGGGCGCGTCATCACCGGCCTGTGCACCGCCACCACCTTCCTGGGCGAGCCGATTTACCAGGACGAGCGCGCCGTGGTGGCCCCCGCCGACGTGGCCTGGCGCCGCGCCCTGTACTTCGCACCCTACCACCAAGCCCTGCAGCGCCTGCTCGACGACACCCGGGCCCGCTTCGGCCGCGTGCTGCTCTGGGACTGCCACAGCATCCGCCGCTCGGTGCCCGCCATTCACCCGGGCCCTTTTCCCGACCTCATCCTCGGCTCGGCCGACGAAACCTCCGCCGCGCCCGCGCTGATCGGGCAGGCGCTGGAGCAGCTCGGCCGCGGGCCCTACGCGCTGCAGCACAACCACCCGTTCAAGGGCGGCTACATCACCCGCCACTTCGGCCGCCCCGACATCGAGCAGCACGCCCTGCAGCTGGAAATGGCCAAGGACGTGTACATGAACGACGCCGAACTGGCCTACGCCCCCGAGCGGGCCGAGCAAATCCGCGCCGTGTTGCACCAGACCCTGCTCACGCTGGGCAATTCGCTGCTGCAATAGAACGCCCCCAACAAGAACGTCATGTCGAGCATGTTGCGCATCCAGCAAGGATCGAGGCATCTCGCGTGCTTCGTTGAACAGCTAATCCAGAACGTCATGCTCATCTGGCGTCCGCTTGTCGAAGCATCTCTACCGCTTCGTCAGATAGTAAACTCGCTACCTGTCATCAGCACGCGAGATGTCTCGATCCTTGCTGGATGCGCAACATGCTCGACACGACGGGCCAGTAGGCTGCTGACGATACCTGCCCACCGCCCCACCCAATTCCCCGCATGCACTACTACCACTTTTCCGCCCTGCTGCTGCAATCCGGCTGGCTGCGCCCGGCCTACGTCGGCGTCGACGCGCAGGGCCTGATTCAGTCCCTCTCGTCGGAAGCCCCAACCGGGGCCGACGCCACCGTGGAAACGGTGGCCGGCGCCGCCCTGCCGGGCTTTCAGAACGCGCACTCGCACGCCTTTCAGTACGGCATGGCCGGCCACGCCGAGCAGCACGAGCCCGGCACCCGCGACGACTTCTGGAGCTGGCGCGAGGCCATGTACGCCTGCGCCGAAACCTTCTCGCCCGAGAAGAACGAGCAGGTCGCCGCCACGCTCTACCGCCATTTGCTGCGCAACGGCTACACCTCAGTGGTGGAGTTTCACTACCTGCACCACGACCCCACCGGCCGGCCCTACGCCAACCTGGCCGAAATGGGCGAGCGGCTGGTGGCCGCGGCCCGCACCGCCGGCATCAAAATCACCCTGGTGCCGGTGTTCTACCAGAAGGGCGACTTCGGCCGCGAGCCGGCGCCCCGGCAGCGCCGCTTTATCTCGCCCAATCTCGACGCCTACCTGCAGTTGCTCGACGCCAGCCGCCGGGCCGTGACGCACTACGAGCGCGCCCGCCTGGGCTTCGGCGTGCACAGCCTGCGCGCCGTGGAAGCCGCCGACGTGCTGGCTACCCACGCTCAAGGCCCCCGGGACCTGCCGTTTCACCTGCACGCCGCCGAGCAGACGCTGGAAGTGGAGCGCAGCCTGGCCCACCTCGGCGCCCGCCCTGTGGAGTGGCTGCTTGATAACCTGCCCCTCGACGAGCGGTTTCACCTCGTGCACTGCACCCACATGAGCGCCGACGAAACGCGGCGCCTGGCCCAGTCGGGCGCGCAGGTGGTGCTCTGCCCCGGCACCGAGGGCAACCTCGGCGACGGTATCTTCCCGCTGGTCGACTACGCCGCGGCCGGGGGGCGCTGGTCCATCGGCACCGACAGCCACATCAGCCTCAACCCGCTGGAAGACCTGCGCTGGCTCGACTACGCCCAGCGCCTCACGCACCGCCGCCGCAACATCTTCGCCGACGGGGCCAGCGCGCTGGTCGACACCACGTTCTTCGCCGGGCAGCGCGCCGCCGGCCGCCGCGTGGCCGACTACTTCGCCCCGGGCCAGCCCCTCGACGCCGTTGTGTACGACCTGCGGCAGCCCTTGCTGGCCCAGGCCGGCCCCGGGCATCTGCTGCCGGCCCTCGTCTACACCACCGACCCCTCGGCCGTGCTCGGCACGCTGGTAGACGGGCAGTGGGCCTACCGGGCGGGGGAGTAGGCGGGTGGTTTCAGGACCGCGCATCCCGCAGGCCGCCATTGGGAGCATGTCGCGCAGCAGGCGCAGGGCGGCCTCCCCGCGGCAATCAGTCTGAGGTGAGAAGGTCCGGAGCGCTGCGGCGGCTGACGGGTGATTAAGCAGCCCTGAAAAATATCTACGAAAATTTTCGTTGTATCTGCAACCGCGGATATTCGGCCGTCGTCAGTAGGGCAACATTTTCAACCAAACGCCTTTTCTGACGCTATGAAGACCCTGTTCACCGCCCTGCTGCTCAGCGCCGCCGCTTTCACCGCCCACGCCCAGTCGGCGCCGGCCTTCACCTCCAGCTGCGAAGAGGGCCGCTGGGGCAGCTCCGAGCAGAAGCGCTACTGCGAAACCCGCGACCTGACCCTGCCGGCCATCAAGGCGGGCAAGCTCACGGTAGACGGGCTGCGCAACGGCGGCATCACGGTGAAGGGCTACAGCGGCTCCGACATCCGGGTGCGGGCCAAGGTGCAGGCCTGGGGCAAGGACGAAGCCGCGGCCAAAGCCACCGTGGCCACCGTCAAAATCAGCACCGAGGGCAACACCCTGCGCGCGGCCGGCCCCGACGGCACGGGCCAGAACGACGGCTACGCCATGGCCGACGGCGGCTACGCGGTGAGCTACGAAATCTTCGTGCCCGAGAAAACCGCCCTGGCCCTGACCACCCACAACGGCGGCATTCACCTCGAAAACCTGCGCGGCCCCGTCACCTTTCAGGCCCAGAACGGCGGCGTGAGCATCCTCGGCGCCGGCGGCGACGTGAAGGGCCGCACCCAGAACGGCGGCCTGAGCATCACCCTCACCGGTAGCAAGTGGGACGGCCCCGGCCTCGACGTGGCCACCACCAACGGCGGCATCAACTGGAAGCTGCCCGCCGATTATTCGGCCCAGTTTTTCACCAGCACCGTGCACGGCCCCATCCGCACCGATTTCCCCTCCAGCGTGCAGGGCAGCGTCAGCCGCTCGGAAGTAGCCGTGGCGCTGGGCAAGGGCGGCGCCCCGGTGAAGGCCATTACCACCAACGGCGGGGTGACAGTAAGCCGCGCCGGTAAATAAAAAATCGTATATTCCCAATCCGCTCACATACACAAGCCCGGGCCGTTTCGCATCCGCGGGGCGGCCCGATGTATGGACGGCCAACGAAAAGCCCCCGCGCTTCAGCGAAGCGCGGGGGCTTTTCACGTTTTCAGGCCGGGCGAGGCTGCATGGCTTGAAAACCAGGAACGGCACGTCGAGCATGTTGCGCATCAAGCAAGGATCGAAACGTCTCGATCTATAGTAAGCTACTCGTTGAACGAGGAAGTTACTACCGGGCATCAGCACGCGAGATGCGTCGCTGCGCGCTGCACGACGGGCTGGCTGCTGGTTACAACAAGTCCTAGCCCGGGGCAGTGCCGCGGCGCGCGGCCTGAGAGGCTGAAACGGCTGCCTCCGGGCGCTAGTACCGCACTTCCTTGTAGGGGTAATCGTCGGGCGAGGCGGCGGGGGCGCAGGAGGCCTGACCGGACTTGCGGGCCCGGCGGGCGGCCAGGTCGTACACTTTCGAGTTGTACTTCGACTCCTTGGGCGCCTTGGGGCCGCTGCCGGGCCGGCCGTCCGACTTGCCGCGGCCGAGCAGGGCAATGCCCGCCACCGCCAGGGCCACGCCCGCCCCGAGCAGGGCCGCCTTGGCCGGCAGCGTGTCTTTGGGCGCCGGCGGCAGGTACTGCACCCCGTTGGCGTCGACGACGGCCGGATCGGTGACGTAGCGGCCGTGCGCGGGCATAGGGAAGTTGTTGGCCAGCTCGCGCAGGCCCGCCGCCGCTTCAGCGCCCTGAATAACCGGGCCGTGCCCGCAGCCGACGGCGTGGGGCACCAGGGCGGCCAGCGTCTGCACCGAGTCGCGCACCTGCTGCCAGTTGTAGTTGAAGGGCGCGCCGGCCACGCTGATGCGGGGCAGCTGCAGCAGCAGCGCGGGCACCGATTCGTGGTTGGCGGTGGCAAAGGCATCGGCGCCGAGCAGGGTGCGGTCGTCCGCGCGGAACAGGGCAATCTGACCGGGGGCGTGGCCGGGCACGTGCAGCCAGCGCCAGCCGGGCAGGAAGGGCGTTTCGTCGTCGTCGGTGGTCAGGGGCTGCACCACGTCGCTGAGCTGAAACGACTGGGGCGGGAAAAACCGCGACACGAAGGCCAAGGAGCCGCCGCCGTCCACGGTGGGGTCGGCGGGCGGGTACACGGCCTTGCCCTGCAGGAAGGGTAGCTCCAGCGGGTGGGCCAGCACCGGCACGTGCCAGTGCTCGGCCAGGGCCCGCGCCGAGCCGGAGTGGTCCATGTGGCCGTGGGTGAGGATGATGGCGGTGGGGTGGGTGCCCGGGTAGAACAGCGCGTCGGCGGCGGCAATAATGTCTTTTTCGGAGCCCGGCAGGCCGGTGTCGACCAGCACCCACTCGCCGGGGTTGCTCGATTCGACGAAGTACACGTTAACGAAGCGTTGGATCTGAAGCTGGGTGACGCCAGCGGCTACCTGGTTCATCGGGTTCGGGTGTTTGGTGTAGGCGGGAGTACGCAGGCGCGGGGTGTGGGGGTGCATTCGGGCCCGGAAATGTGGCCGCTGCCGCGCCGGGGCCGCCCATGCAAAAGCCTCCCGACCGGCAGGAGGCTTTGCGTGGCTGCGGGCGGGGAGGCGGGCCGTGGGGCCAGGCCGGCCCCACGGCCGGCGGGGCTACTGCCCGGCCAGGGTGTCGGGAATGGCGTTGTTGGTGGGGGCGCCGGCGTCGGTGCGCACGGTGTCTACGGTGCCTTCGTCGCCGTCGGCGTTGCCCAGGCGGGTGCTGGTCATGGTTGAGCCGGAGGCGTTGCCTTCGGCGCCGTTGGTTTTGCTTTCGTCGCAGGCGGTCAGGCTGAGGGCGGTGGCCGCCAGGGCCAGGAACAGGACTCGTTTCATCGGGGTAAAATCGGTGTCGGTTGAGGATGGATTTTTGGGGTAAACGTACTTGCCCGGCATCGGTTCGGAATGCCCGGCCGCGCCCGGCCGGTGGCGGCGGTTCGGGCCGTAGCTGGCCGGCCGCACGCAGCAGCCCCACAGAACGGGCACCACGCGCCGAAAACGCTATATTCGCCGTTCCACCCGAACCCCTGATTCACTCCCCTCGTCATGTCGCATTCCGCTCTCGACACGCCCGAACTCAACCTCGAAGCCACCAGCAAATCGTCGGCCACCGGCAAGAACGCCCAGCGCCCGATGTACTACGAGTACAAGCCCACGGAAACGGTAAAAGCCCAGCACGGCCCCACGCTGCGCTGCAAAACCTGGGAGGCCGAAGCGGCCCTGCGCATGCTCGAAAACAACCTCGACCCGGCCGTGAGCCTGGTGTACGACGAGCTGATTGTGTACGGCGGCGCCGGCCGCGCGGCCCGCAACTGGAAGGAGTTCCAGACCATCGTCAAGAGCCTGAAGGAGCTGGAAGCCGACGAAACCCTGCTGGTGCAGTCGGGCAAGGCCGTGGGCGTGCTGCGCACCTGGGCCCACGCCCCGCGCGTGCTCATTGCCAACTCGAACATCGTGCCCGCCTGGAGCACCCAGGAGTACTTCGACGAGCTGGACCGCATGGGCCTGATGATGTACGGGCAGATGACGGCCGGCTCCTGGATTTACATTGCCACCCAGGGCATCCTGCAGGGCACCTACGAAACCTTCGCCGCGGTGGGGGATAAGCACTTCGGCGGCACGCTGGCCGGCACCGTCACCGTCACGGCCGGCCTGGGCGGCATGTCGGGCGCCCAGCCGCTGGCCGTGACCATGAACGACGGCGTGTGCCTGGTCATCGAGCCCATCGACGCCCGCGTGAAGCAGAAGGTGCGCGAAGGCTACGTCGACGAGCAGGCCCGCGACCTAAACCACGCCCTGGAGCTGTGCGCGCAGTACAAAGCCGCCCGCAAAGGCTGGAGCATCGGCCTCACCGGCAACGCCGCCACCGTGCTGCCCGAACTGCTGGCCCGCGGCTTCAAGGCCGACATCGTCACCGACCAGACCTCGGCCCACGACCTGATGGACTACCTGCCCGAGGGCGACATTGACGCGGTATTGCAGCTGCGCAAAGATCAGCCCGAGGAGTTCAAGCGCCAGGCCCTGGCCGCCATCGTGAAGCACTGCCAGGCCATTATCGACATGCAGGCCGGCGGGGCCGTGGCCCTCGACTACGGCAACAACCTGCGCGGCCAGGCCGAAAAAGGCGGTCTGCGGGTGCGCGACGAAAACGGGCAGTTTCTCTACCCCGGCTTCGTGCCCGGCTACATCCGCCCGCTGTTCTGCGAGGGCAAAGGCCCCTTCCGCTGGGCGGCCCTCAGCGGCGACCCGCAGGACATCCTGCGCATCGACCGCGCCCTGCTCGAAACCTTCCCCGACAACAAGATGCTGGCCCGCTGGATCGAAAAGGCCCAGGCCAAGGTGCCCTTCATCGGGCTGCCCGCCCGCGTGTGCTGGCTGGGCTACGGTGAGCGGGAGAAATTCGGCCTGGTTATCAACGACCTGGTGGCCCGCGGCGAAGTCTCGGCCCCCATCGTCATTGGCCGGGACCACCTCGACTGCGGCTCCGTGGCCTCGCCCAACCGCGAAACCGAAGGCATGAAGGACGGCTCCGACGCCGTAGCCGACTGGCCCCTGCTCAACGCCCTGGCCAACACCGCCTCCGGTGCCGACTGGGTGAGCCTGCACAACGGCGGCGGCGTGGGCATCGGCAACAGCACGCACTCCGGCATGGTCATCGTGGCCACCGGCACCCCCGAAAAAGCCGAGCGCCTGCGCCGCGTCCTCACCACCGACCCCGGCATGGGCGTCTTCCGCCACGCCGACGCGGGCTACGAGCTGGCCCAGCAGGTAGCCGAGGAACGCGGGGTGAAGATTCCGGGGCGGGAGTAGGAGATAAATTAATTATGATTGTAGTAAGATGTAACCACTCTCAGATATGGTTCCATCTTGCTACAGCTTCTTAGCCAATAAATTAAATGGAAGATATAAAGAAAATAACTCAAAAATGGGGCTTTGGCATGGCTCCAATTTCAAAGGTAATGCAAGGTCGATATGATTATGCGGTGGAGAGTATGTTAAAGTTTATAAGTGATGGAAGTTGTGATTTAGATCCGGACTATATAAGTGAATTAAAAGGCATGTTCAATAGGTGTGTTAGAAAGGATCAGTGGGATTGGTTTAGCGTTCATCAGAAATTCGGTTTCCCTCCTGCCTCGGTTATGCGTAGGATAGCTGGAGAATTAACTTTAATTCGAAAGGCAGTTCTTTTGGGTGATAGGGTTGGGTTAGATGTATTGATCAGGAAAGTTGTTAGTATGGGGTTGGTTGAATCTCTTATGAATTTTCAGCAAGATTTGGTTAAAGAGCAAGTAGATGGGTGTAGAGGTTGGATATATATATTGTCTACACGTGAACAACCAAATGTTCTTAAAATTGGCATGACTCGTCGTTCTGTTGTTGAAAGAGTAAAAGAAATAAATTCTGATACGGGAGTGCTATTTCCTTTTTCGGCTCGACAGATATTTAGAGTCGATGATGCGCCGAGGATTGAGAAAGAGATATTTGCTGTGCTTGATTTATATAGGATTAGAAAAGACAGGGAATTTTTTGCGATAGAATTCAGTAGGGCGCTGGATATTATAAAAAATGTTATTCGCTAACGATTATTTGGAGCTCCTTTAAAAATCGACAAGGCAATGGATGAGTTGGAAAAAGTCTACGGAAAACTAGAGTCTATTGAAAAAACTTTTGGTGTAATAGGTGTTTTAATAGTATTGCTATTAATTATTACAGGATGGGTGGTGTATATGTATTTGCAGAAATCAGTGGAAAAGCTTGCTGAAGAGGTGTCTGAAAAAAGTTTGAAAAAATATCAAATTGCTTTAGATAAAGAGTTGGCTGAATTTTCAGTAAAAGCTAGTACTAGGCATCAAAAGCAAGTTGATGCTATGCAAGAGGTTTTTTCTAGATTCCAGGATTTAAAAATGCTTATAAATTTCATGATTAAAGGCGATAAATATTATTCTGGAGCTGATGGGCATGAAGAATTGGCTTCGCTCTTAGAAAGAAGGACTGCTTTTAAAGTTAATTACTCTAAATATAGAATATTGTTTTCTGTAGAACTCTGTGATAAAATTGATTCCCTAATAAGTAGTGTGGATAAATTTATGGATGTGTACGGTTCTGGTTTGATGCCAAAAAAAACAGAAGAGCAATTAGAGTGGGAAAGGCAACAACAAGAAGAGTTTGGGTATCCAGAGGAAAATACAGGACTGTTCATAGCTGGGATATGGAAACAGGATGCTTTTAATGAAATTATATCTGATTTTGAGAGAATAGGTGCCGAAATAGAAGATGAGTTTAGGAAAATACACGGAATATAATATGCTAAGTCTCAAGCGAAAAGTGTTGTGTGAATAACAAACTGATATGATATATCACTCAGACTATGCCTGTAGTAATAGACCGCCCATAAACGCCGCCCGAGCCCCGCTCCGGCGGCGTTGCTCATTTTAACGCACATGTTACCCCAGCCCCTGCTTCCCCAGCTTCGCCCGTATCCGGCTGAGTGAGGGCTGCTGAATGCCCAGGTACGACGCAATGTGGCCCAGCGACACCCGCTGCGTGATGCCCGGAAACTGCTCCAGCAGCGTCAGGTAGCGCTGCTCGGCGCTTTGGAAGAGCAGTCCTTCGCCCTTGGCCTGCTGCAGCACCAGGTACTGCTCGGCCAGCAGGCGGCCAAACCGTTCCCAGCCGTGGGCCTGGGCGTAGAGCCGGTGCAGTTGCTCGATGCCGATGACCAGCAGCTCCGCGTCTTCCAGGGCCGCGATGTAGTAGGGGCAGGCTTCCTGGGTGAGCAGGCTTTTGAGCGAGGTGATAAAGGCGCCCTCGGGCACGAAGGCAATGGTGTGCTCGGTTTGCGTCGCCGGATCGACGTAGTACACCCGGAACAGGCCCCTGACGATGAAGCCCACGGAGCGGCACACGGCGTTGCGGTAGTTGAAAAACTCGTTTTTGGCGATGCTGCGGGCCGTCCAGCTGGGCGCGGCCAGGCGCAGGTCGTCGTCGGATAGATGGGCGTAGGCGCGCAGCTGCTGGGTGAGCAGGGCCTGGGCCGAGGCGTCGGGGGTAACCATGTGAAGCTGGGAAGTGGGGCGCCGGCGAAACTACCTTATTCGGGCGGGCCGGGCGGCGCTTGGTATAACCAGCAAAACGGCCCGGCGCCGGCTCAGCATCGGCGCTTTTTAACCTAGGTGAAAAGCAGGGCCAGCAGGCGGCGGCACTTTTGCCCCGTCATCAAGCCCGGCTAGCCGCCAACGCTGGCCGTAGCCGGCCGGGCTTCTCACCATCCATTCATTACCCCCCCCAACAGCCATGTCTGTTACATCCACTGCTCCCGTTTCGGCGCCTGTGCATACGGCTCAGGCCCTGCGCACCTTGTACTTCGTGCGCGCCGCTTTTTCCCTGGTTTGGGCCAGCCTGCTGCTGCTGCTGGCCCCGGCCTCGCCCGCGCTGACGACCACGCTGCTCTTGCTCTACCCGGCCTGGGACGTGCTGGCTACCGTCGGGGATATCCGGGCCAACCGCGGCGCCGGTTCGCAGCTGCCGCAGTACGTAAACATTGCCGTGGGCAGCCTCACCACCTTGGCCGTGGGCTTGGCGCTGCGCAGTGGCGTGCCGACCGTGCTCGTCGTGTACGGGGTGTGGGCCGCGCTGACCGGGCTGATTCAGCTGCTGCTCGGGCTGCGGCGCCGCCGGCAGCTGGGCGGGCAATGGCCGATGATACTCAGCGGTGGGCAGTCGGTGCTGGCGGGCGTTTCGTTCATCGTCATGGCCCATGCGCCGAAGATGGGCGTCGCCAATTTGGCCGGCTACGCCGCGTTCGGGGCGTTTTACTTTCTGCTGGCGGCCCTGCGCTTGCGCAAGGCTGCCTACATCGTAAGGACGGTCCGTCCCGGCAACTGACCGGCGAAAAACCCAAACCGCCCTTACCGTTGTTTACCTCCCTGCACCGGCACATCACCGGCGCAGAAACCAAACAACACCAACCATGAACATCGGAATCATTGGCGCCGGCCACATCGGCAGCGCCCTGGCGGAGCGGCTTACGGGCCTCGGCCATTCGGTATACATTGCCAACTCCCGCGGGCCGGAAACCCTGAAGGACGTGGAGCAGAAAACGGGCGCCCAGGCCGTCACGGCGGAGGAAGCGGCCCGGCGCGGCAGCGACATCGTGGTGGTGACCATCCCGCTCAAGAACATTCCCGACCTGCCCAAGGACCTGCTGGCCCAGGTGCCGGCGGACGTGCCCGTTATCGATACCAGCAACTACTACCCGCTGCTGCGCGACGGGAAGATTGCGGAGCTGGAAACGGGGGATTTGACCGAGAGCGAGTGGGTGCAGCAGCACCTGGGGCGCCCGGTGGTGAAGGTGTTCAACAACATCTACGCCCACCACATCGTGGAGAAGGGGCAGCCTGCCGGCACGCCCGGCCGCATCTCGCTGCCCGTGGCTGGGGATGATGCCGCGGCCAAGCAGAAGGTCATGGCCCTGGTGGAGGAGCTGGGCTTCGACGCGGTGGACGCGGGCACCCTGCGCCAGTCGTGGCGGCAGCAGCCGGGCGGGCCGGTGTACGGCAACGACTTGCCGGCCGACCAGCTGCGCGCCGAGTTGAATAGCCTCGGCACCGAGCGCACCGCCGCGCAGCACGCCGAGTTCCTGGCCAACCACGCCAAGCAGGAGCAGGGCATCATCAAGCAGCTGCAGCAGTCGTCGGCTGAATAGCCGGCGGCGGGCCCGGGCTGGTCTGAGCTTGCTGCCCGGGTCCGGCCTTGAGGTGGAGGTGCTGCTTCCACGGCCGCGGCAGCGGCAAACCCGATACCGCGCCGCCTGGGGAAACCCGGGCGGCGTTGTTGGTTTTGGGCGGGGCGTCCAGCCTCCCGGTGCCAGCGGGCCTGGGTTACCAGCGGCGGGACGGAAAACCCCGGTTGGGTTGCGGAAGCTTCCGCGCAGCGCCGGGAAAACGTCGGATGGCCCGCGGAAGCTTCCGGGAGGCCTCCGAAAACCGTCGGGCGGTCCGCCGAAGCTTCCGCGGAGCACCCGGAAAACCTCGGACGGCCCACGGAGACTTCCGCGCAGCCTCCGAAAAGCTGCGGGTAACTCGCGGAAGCTTCCGCAAGGCCCCCGAAAAACCTTGGGCAGCCCGCGGAAGCTTCCACGAGTTACCCGACGGTTTTCGATTGCATAATCCAGCTATTGTGGGTAGATAGAAGGAAGTTCAACCTAATCTTAACTACCTGTTATGTTGTCGTTCGACAAAATTTTTGGCGACTGGTTTGCGGATGCGAGCATCAGCAACCAAGACTTGGAAGCCGGCACCCGGGACCACCTGGACCGCCTGCGCAAAGGCAACGAGGCCGGCCGCTTCGACGCGCTGATTGCCGGTACGGAGGCCCGCTTCACGGCCTACTTCGGCTACCGCAGCGACGCCAGCACCGGCCTCAGCGCCGGCAAGGGGCAGACGCTGGCCCTGGAAGCCGCCCGGGACGCGGCGCGCAAGTGGCTTACGGGCGAAGGCCGCGACTACGTGAGCTACAAAATCAAGGACGAAGCCCGGCGCCTGCGCTTCTACCCCCAGGGAGCCACCGAGTACCACAACGCCGACTACCCCGAGTGGCCCGGCCTGCTGGAGCGCTACGACAAGGCGTTGGCGGAGCTGGGGGCGGGCTTTGAGGCCGACTTCAAGACCACCTACACCGGGCACCGCGACGCGCTGCTGGCGGCCCTGAAGGCCCAGAGCGGGCAGAAGCAGGTGCAGGCCGAGGCCCGCGTGGGCACCCGGGCCGAGCGCGACAAGCTTACCCGGCAACTCTCGCGCAACGCCCGGCAGCTGGGCCTCGATTTCGAGCAGGAGCCGGCGAAGGCCCAGACCTTCTTCGACCGGAAGTTCTTCAACCAGCACCAGGCCGAGGCCAAGCCCGGCGGACCCTCCCTCAAACCCGCGCTGACCTAAGCGCCCCCGCGTCTCCGTCGCCCCGTATTCCCCGTTTGACTATCCTATTGCACCCGTGCCGGCGCCCGGCTTCCCACCTGCGGAAGCCGGGCGCTTTCCGTTCGCCGCCTGCATCTCAGCCACCGGCTACCCGCACCGTGGGCTACTTAATCGGGTTTCAGCGGCTGGCCCACGATGTGGATGTCGTGCTGGGCGGCCAGGGCGATGCGGGCTTCCAGGCGCTGATCGGCGAGCTTGCTGGCGGTGCGGAAAAACTCCTCCATCGTGCCGGCCGGCTGGTGCATCAGCAGCAGGCGGGCGTCGCCGGGGCTGGTTTTGACGAAGGCGTGATTGACGCCGCGGGGCACCAGCAGCGAGTCGCCGGGCTGCAGGAGCAGCGTTTCCTCGCCCACCTGAAACCTGAAGGTGCCCGTTTGCACGCAAAACCACTCCTCGCAGTCCTTGTGGTAGTGCAAGGCGGGACCGGCGGTGCCCTGCCGCAGGGTATCGAATATCACGCAACGGCCCTCGGTATCCCGGCCCGACACCTTCACGGTAAACCAGGCATCCAGAAACCGGAACGGCTGGTCGGAGCGGTCTTTACCGGCGCGCACCAGCACCGATTTGCCCGGCAAGTCACCGGCCAGGGGGCGGAGCCAGACGGGGAGCGGGAAAGTCGCCACGGGAGCCAGGGCGGACAGCTGGAGGAAGGAGCGGCGTTGCATGGCGTGGGGTATCTGGTTTTCTGAATATACCCTTTTGCGTGCCGGCCCCCAAGCTGCCACCCGAACCGGCGCCGCCAGCAGCCGGAACGGCACGTTCCGGCCATTCGCTAGAGCTTTTCCCCGCAGCGCCAGCAATAGTCCGCGTCGGGGCGGTGGCCCTGGGCCTGGCAGACGTGGCACACGGCCTCCTTGTAAGCGGGCGGTTTGGTGGCGGGCAGCGCCATCTGGGCCGACACGATGCCGGTGGGCACGGCAATGATGGCGTAGCCCATAATCATGAGCACCGAGGCCAGCGTCTGGCCCAGCACCGTGGCGGGCGAAATGTCGCCGTAGCCCACCGTGGTCATCGTCACGATGGCCCAGTAAATGCTTTTGGGGATGCTGGTAAAGCCGTTCTGGCCGCCCTCCACCACGTACATCAGCGTGCCCACCACCACGGCCAGCGTCACCACCGAGCTGAGAAACACCAGAATCTTGAAGCGGCTGGCCCGCAGCGCGCTCAGGATAAACTCGCCCTCGCCGATGAACTGCCCCAGCTTGAAGATGCGGAACACCCGCAGCAGCCGCAGCGTCCGAATCACGAGCAGGTAGCGGCTGCCGGCCAGCACCAGGGCCGCCAGCGTGGGCACGATGGCCAGGAAGTCGATAATGCCCAGCCAGCTCAGGGCGTAGGCCAGCGGGCGGCGCACCACCAGCAGGCGCAGCAGGTATTCTACCAGGAACAGGCCCGTGAATACCCATTCCAGGGCCCGCAGCACCGGCCCGTAGCGGGCACTGATGCTGGTCACGCTTTCCAGCATCACGGCCACCACGCTCAGCACGATGGCCACCAGCAGCGCAATATCAAAGAGCTGCCCGGCGCGCGTGTCCGACTCGAAGATGACTTGGTAGAGTTTCTGTTGCCAGGAAGAAGCGTTGTCGCGCAGACGAATATCCATAGGAAGGCGGGGACCCGCCCGGCGGTGCCCCGGCCGGTTTGGTCGCTGCAGCTTACGCAATTCCGCCCTGGCAAGGCCAGGCCGGGCGGCCGTCCGCCGCTCCGCGCGGCGCCGGGGCACGCGGCCCCGCCGGACAACGCCGGCGCATTCGGCCCGTTCGCCTATCATTGCGGCGCCCTTTGCGCCATTGCCCCGCCATGTCCCTGTCGTTACCGTCCGCCCGCTTCGCCGCCCGCGCCCTGCTCCTCATCATCGCGCTGACGCTGGTGTTTCACGGCCTGGTCATCGGCGGCGTGGTGCCCTTCCAGATCGTGTGGGGCGGGCGCCTCACCGGCCGCGACGAGCTGCTGGCTTTCGAAGCGGTGTCGGTGGGGCTGAATCTGCTGATGCTGGCGGCGGTGGCCGCGTGGGCCGGGCTGCTGCGGGTGCAAGTGCCCGCCGGGCTGCTGCGGGCCGTGCTCTGGCT
The DNA here is from genome assembly GCF_003258365.1 of Hymenobacter edaphi. Classification (GTDB taxonomy): domain Bacteria; phylum Bacteroidota; class Bacteroidia; order Cytophagales; family Hymenobacteraceae; genus Solirubrum; species Solirubrum edaphi. Next base: position 237,351 of record NZ_QHKM01000001.1, read on the forward strand.
GATGGTGGCGTTGTTTGCACTGAACACGGTGGGCAACCTGCTGTCGACAAACCAGTTTGAGAAGCTGGTATTTACGCCCCTGACGCTGCTGCTGGCCCTGCTGAGCCTGCGCCTGGCCCTGAGCAAGCCGCCGGTGGCGGGCGGGGCACCCGCCGGGGCGGTCCGCTAGCCCGGGCGGTTTCAACCCCTGCCGGCGGCCCGCGTATGCTCCGGCATGCATCCGATTGTGCCCTGGCTTCCGCTGCTGTTTGTTCCGGCTTTTGCGGCCCTGCTCGGGCTGGTCAGCTTTATGGTGTCGCGCATGGGCTGGAGCCGGCTGGCCGCGCACTACGCCGTGGCCGAGGTGCCCGCCGGCGTCGAGCGCGAATTGCTCGGCTACGTGCGCATCGGTCCGGCGAAGTACAACAACGCCGTGCGGGCCGGCCTCACCCCGCAGGGCCTGTGGCTGACCACCTGGAAAATCTTCTTCATCGGCCACCCGCCGCTGTTTATTCCCTGGTCGGCGTTCGGGCCGGTGCGGCGGCAGCAGTTTCTCTGGGCCACCACCTACGCCACCCACCTGACCAGCGGCTCCGATACGGTCAGCTTCCAGTTCAGCAGTGAGCGGCTGCTGCGGGCGCTGCCGCCCTCGGTGCCGGTAGACGGGTAGCGGCTACGCGCCAGCCCGGGTTTGATTGGCCGCCCCTGCTGCGCCATCCGGGCAGTAGAAAGGCCGCGGCCAGCCAACTCCCGGCAAGAGGGGCGCGGTAGGGGAGGAGTACTGCGTTTGCTGGGAAATAGGAATATTTAAACCTGCTTATCAGCGCGTTATCCGGGAGCCCCCGGCAGACGGCCGCCGTCTGCTCCGACCAACCAGCCCGAAACCGCGCCGCGGGGCCGGAGCTTGGCTTATTGCACTCAGCAGCAGCGGGCTGCGGGAGGGGTATTAATATTATTTACTTTAAATAAGCCGAAATTGAACTTAGTATAGACCTCGCCCGTTAAGCCTCCTGTAACCCGCTGCCAGTCGCCGCACCCTCCCGCAACCGGGCTTGTCAGTCGCCGCGCCGCAGTTACGCATTTCAGGCAAGTTGCCTCGTTTCACCTACCCCCATTCGCTTGCAGAATCAAAGTAGCGTTCCGTTGTCAGTTGCTTTTTGTTCACTCTTTTCCTAAAGCATCATGTCAACAGGAACCGTAAAATTCTTCAATGAAATCAAAGGCTTTGGTTTCATCAACGACACCACCACCGGGCAGGACGTTTTCGTCCACGTAACCGGCCTCATCGACGAAATCCGTGACAATGACGCGGTACAGTTTGAGGTAGAGCAGGGCCGCCGCGGCCTGAATGCCGTCAACGTACGTCGCGCCTAGTTTCGGCCGAGAACAGCAGAGCAGCACCCCGCCGGGGTGCTGCTTTTTTGTGCCTTTCGGGGCCGCCAGGGCGGTTTGGGCAGGGCAGGAGCGGGGCTTGCCCCACCCCGGGTCCGGCCCCGTTTTAAGCGGCCGGCGGCTGAACTTTCCGGCCGGCCGGCCGGTTGGCTCCCCGTAATGCGACCTGAAAGACCGGGCATTTCTGTGCAGCCCGGAAATAAAGGCGTATATTTACACTGTTTAAGGCAAGTTGCCTCGTGTTACCTACCCCCATTCGCTTGCCGAACTACCGTAGTGTTCCGTTGTCAGTTGCTCGTTTTTCACCTTTTTCCTAAAGCATCATGGCAACGGGAACCGTAAAATTCTTCAATGAGACCAAAGGCTTTGGTTTCATCAATGACAGCACCACCGGCCAGGACATCTTCGTCCACGTAACCGGTCTGATCGACGAAATCCGCGACAACGACAAAGTCGAGTTCGAAGTGGAGCAGGGCCGCAAGGGCCTGAACGCCGTGAAAGTTCGTCGCGCCTAGTCCCAGCGACTACCGCACAAAAAAAGCAGCACTCCCACCGGGGGTGCTGCTTTTTTTGTGCCCGAATGATACGCCCGCTTAGGGTATGTAGCCAGTGGTAGCTTGGGTAAACGGTTAGCTCAAAGACCGTTATGCCGAGCACCGCGACGCATCTCGCGGTAGGATTCTGCTCGTTGAAGTTGAACAGGCGTTTGCGGCCGGAGGACAGCACGCGAGCTGCTTGACTGCGTCGACCTGCGGTTCGCTCTACTCGGCATGACGTCTTTGGGCTTGCTCTCCACACAGATAGCCCGGGCCGCTGCGCTGGCACCGGTACTGCGCCGCGGGCTCATGCGGGCCCGTTCGCCGGGCGGGAATATGCGCTGTTGCTGATATTGCGCGCAATTACCAACCTGCACTCCTATGCGTCGCACCACTGTCGCCGTCCATTATTGGTCGGGGCTACTGCTGGCCGTGTTCATTTTCGCGCACCTGATCAACCACCTCGCCGTGCTGGCCGGTGTGCCGGCGCATCGGGCGCTGATGACGGCCCTGCGGACCGTGTACCGGCAGCCGCTGGTGGAAGCCGTGCTGCTGCTGGCGGTGCTGGGGCAGGTCGGGACGGGGCTGTGGCAGGCCGGGCAGCTGCGGCGCCGGCCCCTGCCAGCGGCCGCGCGGGTACAGCTGTGGACGGGGCTGTACCTGGCGTTTTTCCTGCTGGTGCACACCGGCGCCGTGCTGGCCGGGCGCGGCTACTTCGGCCTCGATACCAACGTGTACTATGCCGCGGCGGGCCTCAATACGTGGCCCTTCCCGCTGTTTTTCGGGCCCTACTACCTGCTGGCCGTGGCGGCGGTGTTCGGGCACCTGGCCGCCGTACACGTGCGCAAGGGCGCAGCCGTGTTCGGCGAGCGGGCGGCCCACCGGCAGGCCTGGGCGCTGGGCGGCCTGGGCGTGGCGCTGGGCCTGCTGATCCTGTACGGCATGACCGACGGCCTGCGCGGGCTGCCCATTCCGCCCGCCTACCTGCGGACGCTGGGCCGGTAACGGCTACCGCCGCGGCCCGAGCAGCTCCGGCACGGTGGTCCACTGCAGATCGGGGTACCGGTCGTTGTCGAGGGGCTCGGTGAGCTTGGCCTGGCCGGTGAGCATGTTGTGCAGGTACTGCATGCCCTGCCAGGGCGGAAACACCTCGTCGCGCGCTGGCATCAGTGCGCGCGTAACCCGGATCATGCCGCCGAGCATACCCAGTCCGCCGATGCGAAACAGGTGGTAGGGCTGGCCGGTGGCGGCGGTGGCGGCGGCCTGCAGCCCGCGGATGCTGCGCACGTCGCCGGCCACGCGCAGGTAGCGCGGGGTGGTGGGGTCGAGGGCGGCGCGGGCGGTGAAGGCGGCCGTGTCGGGCATGGTGGTGAAGTCCAGGGGCTGGTCGGCGTCGCCCCAGTACATGATCAGGCGCGGCCCGGGCTGAATCAGCGGCGCCTGACCCTTGAGCAGCTCCATGAACATGCCGTTGAGAATGGAGGTAGCCTGGATCGGGGCCCGGTCGAGGCGGCGCATAAACTCCCGGCGCAGGTCGAAATTGCGGTTCGAGCCCTCGGGCAGCCGGGTGAAGTCGGCGGCGAAATCGGAGGGAATGAAGCGGGGCACCCCGGCCGCCACGGCCGCGTCGAGCAGCTGCGTCTGGGCCTCCACGATAACCTCGCGCAGCCCCGACAGGGCCGAGACCACGCAGCCCGCTCCGCGGCAGGCCGCCCGCAGCGCCGCCGCGTCGTGGTAATCAACTTCGAGCACCTCCGCGCCCTGCAGCCGCAGGGATTCGGCTTCGGCGCCGGCGCGGCTCTCGGGGCGGATGAGGGCCCGCACCGGAGCCCCGAGCCGGCGCAGCTGATGGGCAATGAGCAGGCCCAGCTGGCCGGTGGCGCCGGCCAGCACCACGGGCGCGGCCTCCGACGAGGCGGGGGCAGGGGAGAAAGAGGAATTCATAAGCGGAGACACGGTGGAGCAGACGCCCCGGGCGGGGCTGCGGCTTCCATACTGCCGCGCATTGCGGAAGGTTGTGGGCGGGCGCGGCGGCCCCGGCCGACGGGTGCATATTTGCGGCGGACCTCCTGCTACATGTCATGCCTGATTTTGCGCCTTCCCGGCCGGTTGTGCTGGGGCCGTACCAGCCCGGCTGGGCAGTTGAGTTTGCCGCCCTGGCCGTCCGGCTGCGGGCCTTGCTGGGGCCCGCGGCGGTGGGCATTGAGCACATTGGCTCCACGGCCGTGCCCGGGCTCAGCGCCAAGGACGTTATCGATGTGCAGCTGACGGTGCCGGACCTGGGCGCGGCGGCGTGGCGGCTGCAGCCGCTGTGGCAGGCGGGCTTCCGGCAGGGGCGGGAGTGGCAGTACGACGTGTTTCACGGCCTGCCCGCCGACTCGCCGGAGCTGCGTAAGCGGTATCTGCGCGAGCCCGCCGGGGAGCGGCGGCTGCACCTGCACGTGCGCGAGGCCGGCCGCTTCAACGCCCGTTTTGCCCTGCTGTTTCGCGACTACCTGCGCGCCGAGCCGGCGGCTCGCACCGAGTACGAGCTGCTAAAGCAGCGCGCCGCCGCGCTCTTTCCGGCCAGCATCGACGGCTACCTGTATCTGAAGGAGCCGGTGTTTCACCTGATCTACCAGGCCGCCACGCACTGGGCCGCACTGACGGGCTGGCAACCCGCCGCCGCTGGGGGCGGCGCGGCGCAAACGCACGCTGGTTAGCGCCGGCCCGGCCACGCTGCTGCTCGGCAACTAACGGGTACGGCGCCGTAGCGGCGGGCTCGTTGCACCTGGAACGCGGCGCTGTCGGGCGCGAGCGGGAGCAGGTACCCGCCGCCGGCTGAATGCCCCCACCCCGGCGCTGAACCTGGGTGCGTTTATGCCGCTGTACCAGAGTAGCGACCGGCTCTGCAATTTCATTTTCTGCAAAAACCGGCGCGTGGTGGGCGCCGGCGGCAAGGCGCCGCCCTGCCCGTCTTCGACCAACGGAACCGGTGACAAAACCGAATACGGAATCGGCTTCAACGGGCTCCTGTGTCAGAAATAGCTGCGGCGCCTTACCCGCTATTGGCGTGAAATCACGCGGAAAGAATCAGAAAAAATATGTACGTTTACCCCCGTTCAAAGGCAAGTTGCCTCGCATTGCTACCGTTTATTCGCTTGCAGAATTGATAGTGCAGTGCCGTTGTCAGTTGCTTTATTTTCATCACTTTCCTAATGCATCATGGCTACGGGAACCGTCAAATTCTTTAATGAGACCAAAGGGTTTGGTTTCATCAAAAACAATGAAACTGGTCAGGACGTGTTCGTTCACGTAACCGGTCTGATCGATGAAATCCGCGAAAACGACAAAGTCGAGTTTGACGTGGAGCAAGGCCGCAAGGGCGTGAATGCCGTGAAGGTGCGCCGCGTAGCCTAACCTGCCCCGAACTCCGCGCAGAGTAAAGAAGCATGCCCCAGGCATGCTTCTTTTTTTGTGGCCCAACCACGCGGCCGAGCGGCCCAAGCCTCGGCGGGCTGGTGACACTAACTAAACCCGGCCGGCTGATGCAGGATCAGCCGGCCGGGTACCGGGCTCAGGGCCGGGAGCGGGTTACGCCACCGTTTCGGAGGCCTGCAACTGCTTCACCAGCTGCTGCAACGGCCGGTGATGAGGCAGCCGGGCGGCCAGCATCAGCAGGCTGCCCATTTCCCGCTCGCCCAGCGGCAGCGGCTGGCCGCCGCTGAAGTAACGCACGTTGCGCTCGAAACGCTGCCGGGCGTCGGGCTGGCGGCCGTGGCCCTCCAGGCGGAACTGGGCCGGGGCCAGCATGCCGAAGAACAGCTCCGGCGCCAGTTCGGGATACTGTTCGATGCTGGGGGCCACGCCCAAATCGTGCGAAATCATTTCGGCCACCTGCTGGCAGGTGGCGTGGCCGCGCTGCTGCTGGAGCCGTGCTTCGGCCAGGCCCACGGCCATATCCACGGCGGTGGGGGCGGGGTGGGCGCCGCTCCAGCAGGCCGCAATCCAGCGGGCCTGCAGCTCGGCCGTCACGAAGTAGGAGCCGATCTGCTCGTAGAGGCCCATGAAGGCGAAGCCGGGCAGGGCGGGGTGGAAGGTGAAGTGGTGCAGCTCCAGGTGCTGCCGGTCGGCCTTCACGGCCCGGCGCAAATCTTCGTGCAGGAAGGGCAGGTGCAGGTCGTAGCCCGTGGCGAGGATGACCGCGTCGACCTCCAGCACTTCGCCGTCGGTGAGCACGGCCCGGCCGGGGGCGTAGGCCTGCACGCCCGTCACGGCCCGGATGCGGCCGGTCTGCACGTGGTCGAGGTAGTCCTGGCACTGCGACACGCCGGCTTCCAGCAGGCTCTCGGCCGGGCGCAGGCCGCCGAAGTCGGCGGGGTTGCCCACGGCGCTCAGGATGAGCTGCTTCAGCCCCTCGGCGGCCTCGGCGGGCGGCAGGGCCTGGTTGACGTAGGCGCCGAAGCGGGTGAAGGCCAGCTGGTCGGTGGGCACGCCGTGCATGATCTTGCGGGCGATGTAGCGCGGCTTGCGGGCCGAGGAAATGACCGTAACGGTGTCGTCTTTAGCCAGGTCGCTGGCAATTTCCAGCCCGCTGATGCTGTTGCCGACCACCAGCACCCGCTGCCCGCGGAACTGCGCCCGCCCCCGGTACTCCATCGAGTGGATGACGCGGCCGTGGAAGTGGTCGAGGCCCGGCGTGGTGGGGTAACGGGGCTTGTTGTAGCGCCCGGTGGCCACGATGACGCGCTCGAACAGCTCGGTGCGCCGTTCCCCGTCCTGGTTCACCGTCCACACGACGTATTGGTTTTCGGGGCCGCGGGCAATGAGCTCGACGCGGGTGTGAAAGCGCACGTGGGCATCGACGCCGAAGTGGCGGGCGTAGGCGTGCAGGTAGGCCAGCACCTCCCGGTTGGTCGGGAACATCTGCGTGCCGGCGGGGTAGTCGTAGTCCGAGAAGGACATCTTGATGTGGCAGGAGTTGGCGTGCATGCCGGGCCACTGTCCGCTGTGGGCCGCGCCCTGCTGCCATTGCCCGCCGAGGGCGCCGCTTTGCTCGATGATGACGGGCGTCAGGCCGTCTTCCAGAAGGGATTTGGCGGCGGCAATGCCGGCCGGGCCGCCACCGATGATGGCTACTTGGTTGGTTTTCATAGCAGATGGGATGGGAAAAGAAGCAAGGCAAAGCCGCCGGGCCAGCCCGAGGCAGTGGCGTTCGGCGCTGCAAGTTTAGTGGCATTTAACCTCTATTGCCTATAGCATTTTCATGTGAGCCGGCGCAGAAAGGGCCATTGCTGCCGCCTGGGCAGCGCTGCCGCCGGACTTGATCGGGCGAGGGCCGGCCCCGGCACCGGCCGAGGTAACAGGCTGATTAACAAAACGAAATTTGCAGCACAGGTACGGGGTAATTTTCGTAAGTTTGCATTTTGCGGAGAATTGACCTGTACTCTTGTGTGAGTGCCGACGGTTCTCTATAATGCACCGCTCTCCCAGACCTCACATACCTATGTTGCAAACCTCTACCCGCAATTTGGGGCCGGCCGGGCACTGGCCGGCCGGTTCGGAGCAGCCTCGGTGGCACCGGTGGCTGGGAAGCCTCCGCCTGGCGGCCGCGGCGGGCGCCCTGTTGCTGGCCACCGGCGCGCAGGCGCAGGATGTCATCATCAAAAACGACAAGTCCGAGATTAGCGCCAAGGTTATCGAAATAACCGAGGACCACATCAAATACCGGCTGTTCGATTTTCTCGACGGGCCGCTCTACAACGTGCGCAAGACGGACGTGTGGATGATTATCTACGAAAAAGGCCGGCGGGAAAAGTTTAACGTGCCCGAGCAAACGGCCGCGGCGCCCACCACGCCGGCCGTCGCTGCCACTCCGGTGTCGGCGCCGGCTACTGCCCCGGCAGCGGCGCCGGCCGTTGCCCCGGCCAGCACGATGCCCGCCGCGACGCCGGTGGCCGCTGGTGCGGAAGCCCCTGCCGCTGCGGCGACGGCGCCCGCCGCGGCAGTTTCGGCCCCGGCCCCAACTGCCCCTGCAACTGCAACTGCGCAGGCGGCGCCCGCGGCTCAATTGGCGGTGGCGCAGGAGCGCACCGCCGAGCCGACTCCTGAGGCAGCGCCCGCGGTAGCCACGGCGCCGGTAGTGGCGCCGGCGCCGGCACCAGCGGCCGAACCCGCCGCCTCGCCTACTGCGGCGCCTGCCGCCCCGGCCGCCGAAACGGCCGCGCCCGAAACGACTCCGGCCAGCCCGCCGCCCGCCGCGCCCCCTGCTTCGCCCGATGTGGCGGCCGCGGGCGGGGCGGCCCCGCCGGCTTCCAGCGCCCCGGCTCCCACGACGGCCACTGCGACGGATTCGCCCGCTGCGGTGGCCGTCGGAGCTACTGAGGCCAACGAGGCCACGGCCGCCCCGGAGCAGGACCCGGCGCCCACTCCGCCCGTGGAGGCGCCGCCCGCGCCGGTAGTGCCCGCCCGGCCGCGGCGCGAGCCCGCCGTCGAAGTGGCGGCGGGGCAGCAGGTATGGGCCCGGCTGGGCAACGGCCCGGCCCCGGTGAAGTACCTCAACGCCGACGGCAACATTCTGATTCTGAAGGCCAACTTCGTGATGAGCCTGGCCAAAAACACCGGCAAGCCGCTGTGGCTGACCAAGGTGGAGCGTACCAAATCGGCCCACCTGATCGGCAACGGCCCGCTGATCCAGGTGGTGGCTACGTCGGCCTCCTCGGAGTACCTGCAGTCCTACATCCTCAACTCGGAAACCGGCAAGGCCGTGTACAGCCCTCCGGCGGCCAAACAGCTGGAAAACCGCATTATCGACGCGGCCCACCTGGTGGTGTGGGAAGCCACCGACACGGGCACCCGGGCGCTGCTGCTCGACAAGGTGACGGGCGCGCGCCTGCACGAGCTGTCGATTGCCCCGACCTGGGCCAAGGCCGCCCGCATTCTGCCCCTGCCCGACGGCAAGGTGTGCGTGGTGTCGAGCTACGGGGTGACGGCCCTGGACCCGGCCAGCGGCAAGCTGCTCTACAACCTGCCGCTGAAACGCTCGGCCAAGGTCAGCGAGCTGCTGCCGCCCACCGAGCCCACCTTTGACGTGCTGGAAACGGGTACGCCCGGGCTGGTGTGCGTGCTCAAGGACGGCTACCTCACCGGCGTGAACGTGCGCACCGGGCAGCTGACGGGCGAAAAGGAGCTGCCCGGCGCCTTCGTCACCTACCGCGACGCGGGCACGGACCGGCTCGTCATCGGCAAGTCGGGCAAGAAGGACAAGGACCTGCTGCTGGCCGTGTACGACAAGCGCAGCTGCCAAGAGCTGCGCGCGGCCACGGTGGACATCGACAACGCGGGGGCCATGCAGCCCATCGGCAACGACCTGTTCGTGGTGAGCGGCGGCTCGGCGGTGAAGCTGGTGGACCTGGCCACGCTGCAGCTGAAAGCCGACAAGACCTTTAAGACCAGCGGCGACAACGTGCAGCTGTTCGTCAACGACCGGGGCATCGGCCTGCTCAGCGCCTCCTGCGTGGAGTACTTCAACCCCCAGGGCTACGCGGCCACCGGCAAAACCCGCTACTTCGATCCGGCGGGGCGCGTGAAGCTCAAGGCGGGCGAGGATACCTACTTCTGGGCCAACGGCTACCTGGGCCGCGTGAATCCGAAAAAAGGCGAGGAGTCGCTGTTGCTGAAAGACAAGCTGCCCCTGAAGCTGCTCGACAACGAAGCCCCGCAGCTGGAGCTGCTCGACGACGGGCTGGCGGTGGTCACGGCGCAGTCGGTGACCAAGGTGGACTTCAGCGGGCGCATCGTGTACAACCAATACTTCACGCCGCCGGTGGTGGTGGCCGGCGCCATTGCGGGCCAGGCCGCCGCGCAGGCCGCCGATGCCGCGGCCAAGGCCAAGATCCGGGCCGCGAAGCAGTCCTGGTTTGCGGCCCAGCAGGCCTTCGAGGCCGGCAGCAGCGAAGCCGTATACAGCGGGCCGCGCACCTTCCACACCGAGCTGCGGCACCACATCGTGCTGACCAAGGCCGACAAGGACGAGCTGGGCCGCTTCAAGCTGCTCAAGATCAACAAGACTACCGGTAAGGTGGAAGGGCAGGTGGAGGTGGAAAACCGCACCCCGGACTACATTTTCGACCCCGTCGACAGCGTGGTGTACCTCTTCGACGTGGACTCGGTGCGCGCCTACCGGATTTAGCGAGGCGAACGGGCTTGCTGCAGCCGGCCCCGGCAACGTCCCTGGCGTTGCCGGGGCTGCTTGTTGGTGCCGGTTTCGGCCGCCGACGTCGCCAACGGCCGGAACCGCCCCGGCCCAACGGCCGCTGACCGGGGCCCCGCGGCGCCATTCAGCCGAACCGGGGGGCGGCAACTGCCTGACCGGCGCAAAAAGGGGGCAACAAACCAGATATTCTCATTTTTGAATAGTAGGACGGTACAAGCAAAGGGGGCAGCCATTACATTGATGCCGAAATAGTTGTTCACCCCTTCTTTCACCCATCTGTATCGTTCAATGAAGCAATTCTACCCCTCGCGGACGGCAGCACCCACTGCCGCCCGCCCCACTGCTCACCCGCGCTACGCCTGCTGGGCGCTGCTGCTGTGGCTGCTGGCCCCGCTGGCCGCCCACGCCCAGCTCGACCCGGCCGCGCAAAACACCAAGCTCACGGTGGCCCAGCTGATGGCCTGGACGAGCACCGGCCCCACCGCCCTGGCCGACAACGTGAGCCGCGTGCCCCTGGCTACCCGGCAAAACACGCTGGCCGCCCAGCTGAACCCGGCCCAGAGCTTCAGCCAGCAGATCAACTACATTCCGGACGGCATGGCCGGCTGGGCCGGGTACCTGACCGAGCAGAACCGCTTCAACCTCTACAACTTCACCCACTGGCAGTACATCGACGTGCTGACCTGGTTCGACGGGCCGGTGGCCATTCCGACGCGGCCCTGGGTGGAAACCGCGCACCGCAACGGCGTGAAGGTCATCGGCACGGTGTTTACCAACGCCGCCGACGTGGCCGCCCTGGTTCAGAAGGACGCCAACAACAACTACATCGGCGCCCAGAAGCTGGTGGACGTGGCCGCCTACTACGGCTTCGACGGCTGGTTTTTCAACCAGGAAGCCTCCGTGTCGGCTGCCAACGCCGTGGAGCTGCGCAACCTGCTCAAGCGCATTCAGGCCATCAAGCCCGCCGGCCTGGAAATTCACTGGTACGACGCAATGCTGCCCGCCTCGGGCACCGTGTCGTACCAGAACGCGCTGAACGCCAACAACCAGGCCATGCTGCAGGAAGGCACCACCCGCGTGAGCGACGCGATGTTCACGAACTACTTCTGGTCGGGCGCCACCAACATCAACACCTCCGTGACCACGGCCACGGCCCTGGGCCGCAGCCCCTTCGACGTGTACATGGGCGCCGACCTCTGGCCCAACCGCTCCAACCAGTCGCTGTTTACGCAGTCGGCCTGGCTGGATAACTACTTCACCGGCGGGGCCGTGGGCCAGCCGCGCCTCTCGCTGGGTTTGTTTGCGGCCAACCTGACCTACAACGGCGGCTTGAACAGCTTCAACACCAACTCGGCCGACTACGCCGCCTTCTACAACACGGAAGTGCGCGTGTTTGCCGGCAACGACCTGGACATCACCGCCACCGACGCCTCGGGCTGGAAGGGCGTGGGCCACTACGTGCCGGTGCGCAGCGCCATCAATACCTTCCCCTTCGAAACGACGTTCACGGTGGGGCAGGGCAAGATTTTCGCCAACAACGGGCAGGTGCTGCAGCGCGAGTGGACGGACATGGGCAAGCAAAGCCTGCTGCCCTCGTGGCGCTGGGCCAACACCGGCAACGCCCCGGTGTCGGTGGGCTTCGACTTCAGCCGCGCCTACTACGGCGGCAACTCCATCAAGCTGGCCGGCAGCCTGTCGGCCTCCACCACCGCCACCGTGAAGCTGTACCAGACCAAGCTGCCCGTGACGGCGCAGACCAACCTGGACCTGGTGTACAAGCAGGGCGCGGCCGGGGCCTCCAGCTCCAAGCTGCTGCTGTACTTCACCGACAACCTGGCCACGCCGGTGGTGCTGGACCTGCCGGCCGCCACCGACACGCTCTGGAAAACCAATACCTTCCCGCTGGCCAGCTACGCCGGCCGCGAGCTGGCCATTATCGGGGTGCGGGCCGCCGCCACCGCCACCGTGGCTGAGTACCGCCTGAACCTGGGCAAGCTGAAAGTGTACAACGGCACCGCCGCGGTGCTGCCCACGGCCGGCTTTACGGCCAGCGCCACGGCCGTCGGGGTCAATCAGCCGGTGACCTTTAGCAACTCCTCGCTGAACGCGACCAGCTACACCTGGACGTTTACGGGCGGCACGCCCGCCAGCAGCACGGCCGTGTTTCCGGTGGTGGCCTACGCCGCGCCGGGCACCTACTCGGTGAAGCTGCGCGCCCAGAACGCCGCCGGCCGCGACTCGGTGACGCGCACCGGCTACATCACCGTGACGGCCGCCGGCCCGAGCACCGGCAACACCGCCCTGCTCTTCGACGGCGCGACGAAGTACGTGAACACCAACGCCGTGAACCTGAGCGGCAGCGCCCTGAGCCTGGAGTGCTGGGTGAAGCCGACGGCCTTTAAAACCACCTCGCCGTTTATTTCCAGCCTGATGGGCATCGAAGACGCGGGCGGCGCCGCCATGCTGCGCCTCGGCGACGTGGGCGTGGCCAACAACAAGGTGCAGTTCATCGTGCAGGTGGGCACCACCCAGCAGAAAGTGACGTCGACGGCCACGCTCACGGCGGGCACCTGGTACCACATCGTGGGCACCTACGACGGGAGCAACATGCGCCTGTACATCAATGGGCAGCCGGACGCCACCAAGGCGCAGACCGGCGCGGCCGTGGCCAACGGCACGTTCTGCCTCGGCCGCAACTACGAAAACCTGCGCGTGCTCAACGGCTCCCTCGACGAAGTGCGCGCCTGGAAGCGGGCCCTGACCCAAACCGAAATTCAGGCCAACGCCTGCTCGGTCAGCGCTACCTCCACGGCGCTGGAAGCCTACTGGCCGCTCAACGAGGGCTCCGGCTCGACCACCCTCGACGTGACCGGGCACCAGCACAACGGCACGCTCATCAGCATGACCCCCGCGGACTGGTCGACCAACGTGCCCACGCAGTGCGCCACCACCACGGCCGTAACTGCGGGCCGCCAGCCGGCCGGCTTGCAGGTGCTGGTGCTCGGCAACCCCGCCCACGGCAGCCAGGCCACCATCGAGGTGCGCGGCACCCAGGGCCAGCCCGCTACGGTGCAGGTGCTCAATACGCTGGGCGCCGTGGTGCAGCAGCTCGCGCTCAAGCCCAGCCTCGACGCGCAGCGCAGCACCCTGCCGCTGCCCGCCGCCGCCGGCCTCTACGTGGTGCGCGTGCGCACGCCCGCCGGCACGGCCACGGCCAAGCTGCTGAAGCAGTAGCGGGCGGATTCGTCGGTGCTACGTCGCCAAAACGGGGCCCTCACCGCCGTGGTGAGGGGCCCGTTTTGGTGTCGAACCCGACCCGTTCGGCCGTGGCGCTCCGGTGCCACAACGGCGGTTTAGCCAGCGGCCTCGGGCGGCGTTTCGGCCTGCTTATCGGCGGCCTGCTGCAGCTCCCGCCATTCGTCCTCCAGAATGCCCATTTCCACCAGGCTCCAGTAAGTGTCGCCGTGGCGCACCACGTCGCGCATCACGCCTTCCTGCCGGAAGCCCGCTTTCAGGTAGCATTTCAGGGCGGCGTGGTTGAAGTCGTACACGCCCAGGCTGATGCGGTGCAGCTGCAGCTCCTCGAAGCCGATGCGCAGCAGGGCCTGCACCATGCGGCGGCACACGCCCTTGCCGCGGGTACACTGGTTGCCTACCAATACCCGCGTCACGCGCGCCGACCGGTCGCGCTGGCTGATGCTGCCCAGCGAAATATGCCCCACGGCCTCCCCGGTTTTGGTGTCGACGGCTTTGTAGACGAACACATCGGGATTTCGCAGGTCGTTGGCCCCTTCGATGTACCAGGCCAGGCTTTCCTCGGTGAGCGGATACGAAAACAGGGAGCCCGACCATTCCTTCATCAGCCGCTCGCTGTTGATCCATTCGATGAGCTGGCTGAAGTCGGCCGGGGTAAAGCGTTCTAGGCGAATCATAGGCAAACAGGGGAGGAGAAAGGCGCGCCGGCGGCCGCCCGACTAAACCCTACGGTTCCAGCCGGGGCACGTTGCACCACCGGCAGCGCCGCCGCCGGCCGGGCCGGGCCCGCACCGGACCGCGGCCCGAAGGTACCAGGTTGTAATCGGAGCAGCGGCGCCGGCCGCCAAACCAGGCGCGCCCGTAACTTGCGCCGCCCCATTGCTGCCGCCCATGTCCGTCGCCCGCACCGTCCTGCTCGTTCGCCCCGCCAGCTTCGGCTACAACGCCGAAACGGCCCTTACCAACCACTTCCAGCAACCCCTGACCGGCCTCGACGCCGCGGCCGCCCAGCAGCGGGCGCTGGCCGAGTTCGACGCGGCCGTGGCCGCGCTGCGGGCCCGCGGCCTGGAGGTGCTGGTGTTCGACGACACGGCCGCGCCCGCCAAGCCCGACGCGGTGTTTCCCAACAACTGGCTGACCCTGCACCCCGACGGCCGCGCCTTGCTCTACCCCATGTGCGCCCCCAGCCGCCGGGCCGAGCGCCGTCCCGACATCCTGGCCGCGCTGGGCCGGCAGTTCCGGCTGCGCGAAATCATCGACTTCTCGCCCTACGAGGCCGAGCAGCGCTACCTCGAAGGCACCGGCAGCCTCATTTTCGACCATGCGCAGCGCGTGGTCTACGCCGCCCTCTCGCCCCGCACCGACGCCGGGCTGCTGGCCGAGGTGGCCGCGCTGCTCGGTTACCGCCCCGTGGCCTTTCACGCCGTCGACGGGCAGGGCCAGGCCATTTACCACACCAACGTGATGATGTGCCTGGGTCCCGGCTTTGCCAGCCTCTGCCTCGAAAGCCTGCCCGACGCGGCGGAGCGGGCCGCGGTGCTGGCCGAGCTCGAAGCCGGCGGCCGCGAAATCGTCGACATCACGCTGGCCCAGGTGGCGCACTTCGCCGGCAACATGCTCGCGCTGGAATCCGCGGCCGGGCAGCCGCTGCTGGTGCTGTCGCAGAGTGCCCACGACGCGCTGACGCCCGCGCAGCGGCAGCGGCTGCAGCGCCACTGCGAGCTGCTGCCGCTGCGCATTCCCACCATCGAAACGCTGGGCGGGGGCAGTGCGCGCTGCATGCTGGCCGAAGTGCTGCTGCCCCGCGCCTGAGCCGCCTGCCTGCCTAGGACGAGAAAAGCCGCCCGGCTGGTAGGCCGGGCGGCTTTTGCGTTGATGGGCCGGACGGTGACCGAGGTCAGCCGCCGGCAGTAGCAGATCCTACAGGGAGAAAAACAGGGCGCTGGCCGCAGCCAGGCTCATCAGCAGGTACACCACCACGTCGTTGCGGCGGACTGCCCGGTTGTATTGGCCGTGCGAAAGCATGAGGTTGGGTTGTTAGGGGCGTCGCCGCAAGGGAATGCCGGAGGGGCTGACCGTCGGGGGCGCTGCGGCGGCGGTTGGGCCGGCGGCGGGCAGGTAGTGCTAAAACGCGAAACGCCGGGGCAACGGCCACCAATCGGTGTTACCAAAACGTTATGAATCTGGCTATCAAACCCGAAGCAGAGCGAATGGTTTATCGAAGCTGGATAAGGGTGGCCGACCCACATCCGATTAGCCCCGAACGCACGCAGGCCCGGGTGGGTGCGCCCGGGCCTGCAATGAAGGCTGCCTGGCGAAGCGGCCGGTTTAGCTGCTGACGGAGGCGTTCAGGCCCAGGACCTCGCCGGTATGGGCGCGGATTTCCTCCACCAGCTGCGGGTTGTCGTTGAGCGAGAGGCCGAAGGAGGGAATCATCTGCCGGAACTTGGCCTGCCACGCGGGCGTGGCTGCCTGCTGCGGGTAGCAGCGCTGAATCAGGCCCAGCATGATGCTCACGGCCGTGGAGGCGCCCGGCGAAGCGCCCAGCAGGGCCGCAATGGAGCCGTCGGCGGCGCTGACGACCTCGGTGCCGAATTCGAGCACGCCGCCTTCCTTCTTGTCTTTCTTGATGACCTGCACGCGTTGCCCGGCCAGTTCCAGCTCCCAGTCTTCGGCGCGGGCTTCGGGCAGGTACTCGCGCAGAGCGGCCAGGCGGTCTTCGGGCGACTGCCGTACCTGGTTGATGAGGTAGCGGGTGAGCGGAATGTTCTTCAGGCCCGCAATAATCATCGGGCGCATGTTGCTGAGCTTGATGCTCAGGGGCAGATCCAGGAAGGAGCCTTTCTTCAGGAACTTGGTGCTGAAGCCCGCGTAGGGCCCGAACAGCAGCTCCTTCTTGCCATTAATCACGCGCGAATCGAGGTGGGGCACCGACATGGGCGGCGAGCCAACGGAGGCTTTGCCGTACACTTTCGCGTCGTGGCGGGCAATGACGTCGGGGTTCAGGCATTTCAGCCACTGCCCGCTCACCGGGAAGCCGCCGAAGCCCTGGCCTTCGGGAATGCCCGAGGCGATGAGCAGGGGCAGCGAGCCGCCGCCCGCGCCGATGAACACGAACGGCGCCCGGAGCTTGAGCTTGTCGCCGGTGGCGCGGTTTTCGGCCCGCACGCCCCAGCGCCCGTCTTCCTTGCGCTTGATTTTTTCCACCTCGTGGTTGAAGTAGAACGTCACGCCGGGCTTTTCCTGCAAGAGGTAGAACATGCCCCGGGTCAGGGAGCCGAAGTTGACGTCGGTGCCGAGGTCCATGCGGGTGGCGGCTACGGGCTGCTGCGGGTCGCGGCCTTCCATCACCAGGGGCATCCATTGCCGCAGCTCGGCCGGGTCGGTGCTGAACTGCATGCCCCGAAACAAGGGCGACTGAGTGAGGGCCGCGTGGCGCTTGCGCAGGTACTCCACGTTGCTCTCGCCCCACACGAAGCTCAGGTGCGGCACGTGGTTGATAAAGCGGCTGAGTTCCTTCACCTGGTATTGCTCGGCCAGGTAGGTCCAGAACTGCTTGCTCTGCTCAAACTGCTCGGCAATCTTGATGGCTTTGCTTGTTTCGATGCTGCCGTCGGGGCGCTCGGGGGTGTAGTTCAGCTCGCAGAAGGCCGAGTGGCCCGTGCCGGCGTTGTTCCAGGCGTCGGAGCTTTCGGCGGCGGCCACGTCGAGGCGCTCCACCACGGCAATGCGCAGGTCGGGCTGCAATTCCTTGAGCATCAGGCCCAGCGTGGCGCTCATGATGCCCGCCCCGATCAGGATAACGTCGGGTTGCAGCTCGGTATCGGCCGAAGAATGGGGAGTATTCATAAAGTCGGAAAAAGACTTTGGCAGTACGGGAAAGCAGAAAAAAGGTGGCTACCGCCCAGGTTACCGGCCCGGCCCGCCGGCCGGCATGACAACCGAAGTGGGGCCGTAATTCGGACCGGGCCCGGAACCGCTGATGCGACCCTGGGCCCGGCTGAAAACGGGTGGGCTGCCGTAGCAAAGCGCCCGAGGCTGGGGCTAGCCCGGCGCCGGGGCGGGCCCAATGGGAGGCCCGGCATTGGCCGGGGGCTGCAGGGTACGACGCCGGGGACGAGGGCCGGAAAATGCTCCGGGCCCCGTAGCGGGCCGCAAGTCAGGTAGAAAGCACACTTCGCCAAGGCTGAGCGCGAAAAATCAGAGATGCAACGCGGCGGTGGGAGGGGAGGCCGTCGTCTTGGCGCGGGTGGTGGCGGGGCTCAGCCGGGCAAAGATATCGGGAAACCGAATTTCCGGGCCACTATATTTAGCCCCACGCCGCATTCCCGTCGCCGATGAAGCCGCCCGTTCTCGCCCCCGCTGCCCGCCGCGCCCTGGCCTCCAGCTTCGTACCGGTAGCCCTGACGGCCGGGCTGGTCGCCGGCGTCCTCGATATACTCACCGCCATTGCCGTCTTTGGCTGGCTGCGCGGGCAGGCCACCCCGCTGCAGATTCTGCAGTCGGTGGCCAGCGGCGTGTGGGGCCCGGCGGCCTACCAAGGCGGCTGGACGACGGGCCTGGCCGGCCTGGGCCTGCACTTCCTCATTGCGCTGATCTGGGCCGCGCTGTTCGTGGCCGCCGCCCGCGCCTGGCCCGTGCTGCGTCGGCACTGGGTGCTCAGCGGCGTGCTCTACGGCGCCGGGGTGTGGGCGCTGATGAACCTGGTGGTGCTGCCTCTGTCGCAGGTGCCGCCGCGGCCACTCACGCCGGTGGGCATAGTCCTGAATATGAGTATTCTGGTACTGATGGTCGGCCTGCCCGTTGCCGGCATTACGCGCCGCTTCCTCGGCAGCCGGTAAACGACAAACCCGGCCGCGAAGCCGGGTTTGGGCAAAGTTGGTCATTGCGGGCAGGCACTGTAGCGCGGGCTTCGGCCCGCGTTTGGCCGCACGATTGTTGCAGAGCGACGGGAAGCGCGCACCATGGGGTTTATTATATCTGCCGGACGCGGGCCGAAGCCCGCGCTACAGCGCGCTAAGGCTGCCTAGTACCCCAGCGGCGTGCCCAGGCCCGGCGCCGTAGCGCCCTGCGACACCCGCACCCCGCCCGACACGGAGAAATTTTCGGTGATGTGGTAGTCGGCGCGCAGGTTCACGCCCTGGCCCAGGTTGCCGCCGAAGCCGGCGTAGGGGTTTACCAGGGCGCCCGGGGTGGCGGGCGTGAGGTCTTTCCAGGCGCTGCCCGTCAGAAACAGGCGGGGGCTGAGGGCGTAGGTGCCGCCGCCCTGAATCAGGTAATGGTTGGTGCCGGTCCAGGTGCCGGGGCGCGGGCCGCTTTCAAGGTTGGGGCGGTAAGCGGCGCCGGGCAAGGTGCGCAGGTAGGTGAGGCCACCGAACAGCTGCAGCCGGTTGGTCAGCTGGTAGTGGGCCTGGGGGCTGAGGTAGGTGGCCGAGCCGTAGCGGCCGGCAAACATGGCGCCCGCGCTGAGGCTGTAGCTTACCCGCGAAGCGGGGCGCAGGCCCAGCGCCGGGGCTTCGGCCGGCGCGGCAGTTTGGGCCGAAACGGCGGTGGCAGACAGCAAAGACAGCAGGGCGGGCAGGAACAGGCGCATCGTCAACGGGTGAAAAGGACCTTTGGCCAAGGTACGAAGCCCGGGCCGGAAAGCTGTGGCTTTAACGGCTGCCGGTGCGGGATTGGTGCCGCCGGTCGGCACAATTATTCGCCCGGCCGCCAACCAAACGGGGGGCTGGCCGGTATTACCGCCGCTTCGTCCCTGCTTCACCTTTCCTGCCTCTCCCATGAACCTGACCGGCAACACCATTCTCATCACCGGCGGCGCCTCCGGCATCGGCCTGGCGCTGGCCCAGCGCTTCGTGCAGGCGGGCAGCACGGTCATCGTCTGCGGCCGCCGCGCCGACAAGCTGCGCGAAGCCCAGCAGCAGGTGCCCGGCCTGCAGGTGCGCACCTGCGACCTGGCCTCGCCCGCCGAGCGCGTGGCCCTGCGCGACTGGGCCGTCGGGCAATTTCCGCAGCTCAACGTGCTCATCAACAACGCCGGCGTGCAGCGCCGCCTGCAGGTGGCCGACCCGGAAGACTGGGCCGCGCGGCAGCAGGAAATTGCCATCAACTTTGAGGCGCCGGTCCAGCTGGCGGAGCTGTTCATTCCGCACCTGCGCCAGCAGCCCGCGGCGGCCATCGTCAACGTGACGTCGGGCCTGGCCTTCACGCCGCCCGCGTTTGCCCCGATTTACGGCGCCACCAAGGCGGCCCTGCACTCCTTTACCGTTGCGCTGCGCCATCAGCTGCGCAATACGCGCATCGAGGTGCTGGAAATCGTGCCGCCGGCCGTCAATACCGATCTGGGCGGGGCGGGGCTGCACAATTTCGGTGTGCCGGTGGCTGAGTTTGCCGATGCGGTGCTGGCGCGGCTGGCCGCCGGCGAGCTGGAAGTCGGCTTCGGCACCTCCGAGGAGCGCCGCCTGGCCTCGCGCAGCGAGCTGGACGCCGCCACCGAGGCCATGAACGCCCGCTTCAGCTAAGGCTTGGGCTTGTCTGTAAAACGTTAATCAGTAACGAGGAAGAGACGCACCCTTGCGTCTTGGCGCGGCGGGATAGTACTTTCTGTCTGACGCGAGGAGACGCAAGGGTGCGTCTCTACCTCGTTGCTACGAACACAAACAACGCCAGCTCACTCCGCGCCGCTGCCCACGACGAAGCTGGGCGCCGCGGGGGCGTCCACGCTGGTGCGCGTGCGGGGCAGGCACTCGGGGTAGTGCTGCTGAATAAAGCCCACGAGCCGTTCGCGCACGTCGCAGCGCAGGTCGAAGGCCTGGCTGGAGCTGGCGGCGCTGACCAGGGCGCGCAGCTCCAGGGTGCGCTCCTTGGAATCGGTGACCTGCAGCACGCACACGCGCTTGTCCCAGAGCGCGTGGTCGGCCACGATGCGCTGCAGCTCCTGCCGCACCGCGTCGATGGGCAGGGTGTAGTCGGCGTAGATGAACACGGTGCCGAGCAGCTGCGCGGTGGTGCGCGTCCAGTTCTGGAAAGGCTTCTCGATAAAGTAGTTGAGCGGCAGCACCAACCGCCGCTCGTCCCAGATGCGCAGCACCACGTAGGTGAAGGTAATTTCCTCGACGCGGCCCCACTCGCCCTCCACCACCAGCACGTCGTCGAGGCGGATGGGCTGGGTGAAGGCAATCTGGAAGCCGGCCAGCAGGTTGCTGATGCTGCGCTGGGCCGCAAAGCCCACGATAACCGACGCAATGCCCGCCGACGTGAGCAGCCCGGTGCCGATTTTGCGCACCGTGGCGAAGCTCATCAGAATCAGCGCCACGGCCAGGAAAACGATAAGCGACACCACCAGCTTGCGCACGAACTGCAGCTGGGTGAAGAGCTTGCGCACCCGTAGGTTGTCGCCGTCGCCCAGACGGTAGTGCTGCTGCACCAGGTCTTCCACCACGTTCACGGTGCGCACCAGGCCCCAGGCGAAAGTGCTGATCAGCAGGGCCTCCACCGTGCGCCGCAGCACCTCGAAGGGCTTGGGGCCGAGCGGGGCCAGCGGCAGCAGAAACGACAGCGCCAGCACCGGCAGAAACCACGCGCTGGGTCGCCCCAGCCAGCGCGCCACCGACTGCGTAAGCAGCGGCGCGTCGGAGCGGCGGTTGTAAACGCGCAACAGCCCGAACAGCAGCCACTTCAGCAGCAGGCCCAGGCCGAGCCCGCCGAGCACCACGAGGGCGGTATCGAGGAACAGCGAAAGGTGGTAGGGCAGGTTCAGGCCGAGGTCTGAGGACGACATAGGCGGGTAAGGGAGCGAGGCGGCACCGCCGCTGGTGCCAGCTGCGTCTACCCCCGGCCCCCGGCAAAGGTTATGCGCTGCCGGTCCGGCGCCCGGCGTTGGCGGCAGGCCAAGCGGGCGGGTGGCGCCTCACATCATCATGTGAATCAGTAGACTAGCAGGGCGTTCTACCTTTGTGCCGAACCGCGCCGAGGCCACCCGGCCGCGCCGGCGCTACCGCTCATGTTTCGTTTGGCTGCCCGGGGCTGCGTGCCGGCGCGGCCCTCTTCCTTTTTGCCCGATGGCGTACCAGGGACAAACTATCGAAAACCCCTTTACGGGGCAGAGCCTGCACGTTCTGACCACGGCCCGGCAAACCAGCGGCGCCGCGCTGGTGCTGCAATCCAGCTGGCGCGGGCACGGCAGCGAGCCGGCGGCCCATTACCACCCCGCGCAGGAAGAGCTGTTCGAGGTGCTGCAGGGCCAGCTCACGGTGCGCCTCGACGGGGAGCTGCGCCGGCTCGGGGCCGGCGAGCAGCTGCGCATCCGGCCCGGGCAGGTGCATTCGATGTGGAACGAGGCCGCCGAGCGCGCCACCGCCCGCTGGACCACCCGCCCCGCCCTGCGCACCGAGGACCTGCTGGAAACCGTGTTTTCGCTGGCCCAGGCCGGGCTGGTCAAGGCCGACGGCGCCCCCGGGCTGCTGCAGGCCTCGGTGCTGCTGCCCGCCTACGACCAGGAATTTCGCCTGGCCCGGCCGCCGCGCTGGGTGCAGCGCACGGTGTTCGGGCTGCTGCGGCCGCTGGCGCGCCTCATCGGGCTGAAGGCCACCTACAGCACGGGCCAGCCGTGGACCAAGGAAGTAGCCACGGCCCGGGGGTGAGTACCCATCGGAACGCCGTGCAGCGCGCAGCAAACCGAAGGTAAACGTAGCCAGGCGGCTCGCGGGCTGATGTGGGTAGTAGCCAGGTGGCAATGGCGTTCATTACGGCCGTGGTCCAGTCCGGGCAACTCGCGAGCTGATGTGGGGTATTGACCTCAATGAAGAGGATTTTACTGCCTACCAGCTGCCGCGGCTTCGCCCGATAGGACGTGGCGGGCAGGTTACACTGCTGCTGTGCGCTCAGCCCAGCAACTCCCGGCTGTGCACCACGCGGCCGCCCAGCTGGTGCAGCTCCGCCCTGGCCTGCTCGAAGCCCTCGGGCGAAATGGCGCGGGTCGCGTCTTCGATGACGAACGTGCTGAAGCCCTGGCCGCGGGCGTCCTTGGCGGAGTAAAACACGCAGTAATCGGCGGCCAGGCCGGCCAGGTACACTTCGGTCACGTCGCGGCCGCGCAGGTAGGCGGCCAGGCCGGTGCTGCGGCGGTGCCCGTTGTCGAAGAAGCCGCTGTAGCTGTCGATTTCGCGGGCCATGCCCTTGCGGAAGATGGCCTCGATGCGGTGCTGGTCGAGGGCGGGATGCAGCTCGGCGCCCGCGGTGCCCTGCACGCAGTGGTCGGGCCAGAGCACCTGGGCCAGGCCGTAGAGCTCGATACGGTCATACTGCTGCTGGCCGGGGTGGCTGCTGGCAAAGCTCAGGTGCCCGGCCGGGTGCCAGTCCTGAGTAGCCACCACCAGGTCGAAGTGGGGCTGCAGGCGGTTGACGAGCGGGATGATGTCGGCGCCGCCGGGCACGGCCAGCGCGCCGCCCGGCACGAAATCGTTCTGAATATCAATCAGCAGGAGGGCTTTCATGGGGGTAGCGGGTACGAGGTAGTGAGTAAACCGAGCAGCCGTAGGACGGCCAGAGCCCGGTGCAACGGGGCGAAAGTACGCGGCTGCCGCGAATGGCCGGCCGCCCCGATGGGCCGCCTGGGCTACGCGTTTTCGCCGAACGGGAAGGTGCGCAGCAGCTCCCAGGGGCCGCCGCGGTAAGCCCACAGCTGCAGGCCGGTGCCGGTGGCCACGAAGGGCCGGAAGGCGGCCGTCAGCTCGGCCAGCAGGTGGCGGGCCGCATCGGGCGTCACCTTGTTCTGCACCGTCACGTGCGGGCGGCGGCGCTGCTGGTCCTGGGGCGTGAGGTGGGCCTGCCAGTGCGTCTGCAGCTCGCGGTGCAGGGCCTCGGTAGCGGGGCTGAAGAGGGTGTAGGCCACGCCGCGCCCCAACGACTGCACCCCGCTGACGTGCAGCTCGATGGGCGGCTGCGCCCGGCAGCGCACGGCCAGGTAAGCTTCGATATTGGCCAGCTCGGGCCCCGGCAGGTGGTGAAACAGCGTGAGGTGGGCGGCCAGAAAGTTGCGCTCGGGCGGAAAGTACTGCCGGCGCAGCGCGTCGAAAAACGCCTGGGCTTCGGCGTCGAGCTGCAGGGTCAGGATCAGCGGGGCATCGAGGAGGGGCATAGACGAAGGACGGCGGAACGACAGGCCGCCCGTTACTGCCTACCCGGCCGCGGCCCGGAATGTTGCGCCGCACGGGCCGGGCGGCCGGGCTCCGGCCCGTGCGGCGTACCTTGGCGGCCCCGCCGTTGGCCACTGGGTGGCCGCGCCGGGCTGATTTTTACCGCCGCTATGCTTTTTGGTCGTCAGCCTTCCGCCCGGGCCGCCCTGCGCACTGCCTGGGGCCAGCCCAAAGCCGGGCACCGCAACTTTACCCTCATTGCCCGCCACCACCGCATTGCGGCCGCCGAAGCCGGCGCCACCGCGCCGCTCGACGAGGCCACCTGGCAGGACCTGAACCTGGACGAGGTCTTCACCGCCCTCGACCACTGCCAGAGCCGCGTGGGCCAGCAGTACCTCTACCACCGGCTGCGCACCCCCCGGCAGCAGGCCGCTGAAGTTGCCGATTTCCGGGCCACCGTGGCGGCCGTGGCCGCCGATGCCGGGCCGCGGGAGGCCGCCCAGCTGGCCCTGCGCCCCTTGCAGCACTACGACGCGTACCACCTCGCCGACCTCTTCGGGCCCGAGCCGCCCGTCGTGCCGGGCTGGACGCGGGCCGCGCCCTGGCTGGCCCTGGCTTCGGCCGGGCTGCTGCTGGCCAGCGCCTTCGAGCCGGCGTTTCTGTTCGGGGTGGGGCTGGTGTTTCTCCTCAACCTGCTGCTGCACTACCGCGGCCAGTGCACCATCAATGCCCAGTTGAAGTCGTTGGAGCAGCTCGGCAACCTGTACCGGGCCGGCCGGGCGCTGGCCGAGGTGCCGCTGCCCGGGCTGGCGGCCGAGGGGCTGCGCTCCGATCTGGCCGCGCTCCGCCCGCTGGTGGGGCGGCTGGGCTTCGTGGCGCAGTGCAGCCAGGTGCCCACCGTGGAGCTGCTGATGCCGCTGTGGTTGCTGGGGCAGTACCTGAAAATCACCTTCCTGCTCGATCTAGTGCTGTTTCGGCGCAACGTGGTGGTGCTGCGGGCCCGGCAGACGCCGCTGCGGCGCACGTACGAGGCGCTGGGCTACGTCGACAGCGCCCTGGCCGTGGCCTCGTGGCAGCGGAGCGTGCCCTTTCACTGCGCCCCCGACTTCACGGCCGCGCCCCAGCAGCTGGCCCTGGCCGACGTGTACCACCCGCTGGTGCCCGCCTGCGTGCCCAACAGCCTCGCGGTGGACGGGCGCAGCGTGCTGCTTACCGGCTCCAATATGTCGGGCAAAACCACCTTCATGCGCACCGTGGGCGTCAACGTGGTGCTGGCCCAGGCCGTGGGCTGCTGCCTGGCCCGCGCCTACCGCGCCCCCCTGTTGCGGGTGCGCAGCAGCATTGCCGTGGGCGATAGCCTTACCGAGGGCAAAAGCTACTACTACCAGGAAGTGGAGGCCGTGCGCCAACTGGTGCAGGCCGCCGACGCGCCCGGGCAGCTGTTCATCCTCGACGAGCTGTTCAAGGGCACCAATACCGTGGAGCGCATTGCCGTGGCCCAGGCCGTGCTGCAGCACCTGGCCCGCCACGCCACCGTGCTGGCCGCCACCCACGACGGGGAGCTGACCCCGCTGCTGCACGGCCGCTACGACCTTTAGCACTTCACCGAAACCGTGGCCGCCCACGACCTCGTGTTCGACTTCGTGCTCAAGCCCGGCCCGCTCACTACCCGCAACGCCATGCGGGTGCTGGCCCTGGCCGGCTACCCGCCCGCAGTGGTAGCCGATGCCCGGGCCGTAGCCGCCCGCCTCGATGAGCAACAGGCCCAGCGTCCGCCGCTGCTGCCGCAGTAGCGCCGGCAACGGGCGCTACTGCGGCGCCGGGTTAAAGACTTCCGCCAGCAGTTGCCAGCCCTGAGGGCCGTGTTGCCAAAGGTGCACGTAGCTGCCGCGGCCGGGCTGCCCGGCGCCGCTGTTCAGGTAAGTGCCATAGGTGTAAGCCAGTTCGCCGGAACGGGCTACGCGGCCGCCCGCGGGCCGCAGCTGCCGCGGTGCCTCCCGGCCGAGCTGCTGCCGGATGGCGGCCGGCGTGGTCAGCGGCAGGGTTTCTTCGCGCAGCAGGCGGGCCTGCGGGTGCAGCCGGGCGGCGTAGGCGGGGGCCAGCCCCTGCGCCGCCGTGGCCGCCGACAGCTGCTCATCAAGCTGAGTGGCGGTGCGCAGCGCCTCGGCGCTGCCGCGCCGGGGCGGCTGGCCGGCGGCCGGGTAGCGGAGGGTGGCCGGCGGCTCGGGGCTGCCGCCGGGGGTGGGGTGGCTGATGCCGTTATCGAGCAGCCAGCGGTACTGCCCGTTGGGCTGCCGGGCCCAGATGGTGAAAAACTGCCCGTAGGCCACGCGCTGCCCATCGGGCTGCTGCAGGTACCAGGGGCCGGTGCTGTAGCCCAGCTCGCCGGAGGCCGCCGCGCCCACCGTGGCCGGACCCCAGCGCAGGCTCGGGTCGGAGGGCGTGGCGGCGGGGCGGCCGCTCCACACGCTGCGGGCCAGCGCCGGCTCGGCCTGGCTGAACACCACCGCCGAATCGGCCATGTAAGCCAGGAACGCGGCCTTGGTGCCCTCCCGCAGGGCCAGCGCGGCAAAGGCGCGCTCGGCGGCCGCAATGGCCTGCACGGCCGGCGGGGGCGGGGTCGGTTTCGGGGATTGGGCGGAAGCGGCCAGCGGCAGCAGGGCGGCCAGGAGCAGGTGGGGTAAGCTTGGTTGCATAGGCGGAGCAATGGGGCGGCAAGCTGCGGATTCGCGGCGGCGGGTGCAACGACATGATGATGTGAGGCGCGGCGTGACAGCGCCGGTAAGGCTATTGTTTGCTAAACTGCGCCCATGCAGGCCATCATCTTTTGCGGCATTCAGGCCACCGGCAAGTCTACCTTCTACAAGGAGCGGTTTTTCAACTCCCACCTGCGCCTGAGCCTGGACCTGCTCCGCACCCGCCACCGCGAAGCCCGCCTGCTGCAGCTCTGCCTCGACACCCAGGCCCGCTTCGTGGTCGACAACACCAACCCCACGGCCGCCGAGCGGGCCCGCTACATCGGCCCGGCCAAAGCGGCGGGCTACGAAATCGTGGGCTACTACTTTCAGTCGGTGCCGCGGGCGGCGCAGCTGCGCAACCGGCAGCGCCCCGCCGCCGAGCAGGTGCCCGACGCGGGCCTGTTCGGCACCGCGGGGCGGCTGCAGCTGCCCACCTGGGCCGAGGGCTTCGACCAGCTCTACTACGTGCGCATCCGGCCCGAAGGCGGCTTCGCTGTGGAGCCCTGGCAAACCGACCCGCCCGCGTCTGTATGACGACCGGAAGCTTATGCCGCCCATCATTTCGAGCTTGTCGAGACATCTCGCTCGATAGTATTCCTTTCGTCGAACGAGGAGTGTACTATCCCGCATCAGCACGCGAGATGTCTCGACAAGCTCGACCTGACGTTCTTGGGCCGTCGGAGCCTGGGCCGCCGGCCGGTTTTCTGCCGCCTGCTCTGCTGCCCGAACAAATCATAGTTATCCTTCCCCCTCACAGCCCATCTGCGGCCCCATGAAGTTCGACGACCTCGACGCCCGCCTGCGCGTCTTTGAAACCGCCCACGACCATTGCGCCCTGCCCGGCCTCTACCTGGTGGCCCGCCTCGACGGGCGCGGCTTCACCCGGCTCACCAAGGAAATCCACCGCTTTGAAGCCCCGTTCGACGAGCGGTTTCGGGATATGATGGTGCGGACCGTGGAGCACCTGATGCAGTGCGGCTTCCGCGTCAGCTACGGCTTTACGCAGAGCGACGAAATTTCCCTGCTGCTCGACCCGGCCGAGGACACCTTCGGGCGGAAGCTGCGCAAGCTGATTTCGGTGCTGGCGGGCGAGGCCTCGGCCCGGTTCACCCAGCAGCTCGGCGCCGTAGCCTGCTTCGACTGCCGCATCTCGCAGCTGCCGCGCCCCGCCGACGTGGTCGACTACTTCCGCTGGCGGCAGGAAGACGCCCACCGCAACTCCCTGAACGCGCACTGCTACTGGCTGCTGCGCGGCCTGGGCCACGACGTGGCCCAGGCCACGGCCCGGGTCAAGGGCCTGGGTGTGGGGGCCAAGAACGAGCTGCTGTTTCAGCACGGGGTCAACTACAACGAGCTGCCCGCCTGGCAGAAGCGCGGCGTGGGCGTGTACTGGGCCTCGCGGCTCAAGGACGCCTTCGACCCCATCCGGCAGCAGCCGGTGCAGGTGACGCGCCGCGCCCTGCACGTCGATTACCAGCTGCCCCTCGGGGCCGACTACGCCGCCCTGCTCCGGCCCTGGCTGCGCCCCGCCGACGAAGCGTAGAATCTGTTAAGTTGCCGCCATGAAATCCGCCGTCGACAAACTCCAGATCAAGCCCGGGGCCGTGGTGGGCCTGCTGGGCCTGCCCGCCGAGCTGCAGCCCGCCCTGGCCGACCTTTGGGAGCGGGCCACCGTGGAAGCCGTGCTGGCCCCCACCGTGCCCTTCACCACCGTGCTGGCCTTTGCCACCCGGCTGCCGGAAGTGGAGGCGCTGGCCGCCCAGCTCGGGCACGCCCCCGGCGACGTGGCCGTGTGGGTGGCCTACCCCAAGGGCACTTCCAAAAAGTACCGCTGCGAGTTCAACCGCGACACCGGCTGGGCCGCCCTGGGCGCCGCCGGCTTCGAGCCCGTCAGCCAGGTCGCCATCGATGAGGATTGGTCGGCGCTGCGCTTCCGGCGGGTGGAGTACATCAAGAAAATGACCCGCGGCGGCGCTATTTCGGCCGTGGGCAAGGAGCGGATTGGGCAGAAAGAGTAGCCGACACTGGGCAATAAGAAGCTGCGGGGGGCGTTAGATCAGCAGACGGAACGGTCGGCCGAAGACTATACTAGGAACAGGGCTATGCGTTTGCTACTTGCATTTTGTCTGCTGCCGCTGGTTGGCATGGCGCAGCCCCAGCCCTTGTTGGGCACTGATGACAACCCGCTGCTGACGATGCCGGAAGCCCGTTTTCTGGACTCCCTGCTGCGCGACAAGCGCCAGAACTTCACTTTTGCCCACAAGCGCATTGCCTTTCTATCGGGCAGCAGCGGTACGGTGATTGAAACCAAAAGCCGCGTTTTCAAGCATCATATCCTGCCTTGGACCTCCGAGGGCGCCACTCCCGTGCTGCAGCTGGTACCCCTGACGGAAGCCGAAAAGCAGGCCTCGGGCGGCTACGACGCCTTGCTGATGAGTTGGGCAAAACTCCAGCTCGGCCCGGTGCGGAAGCAGCGCATGATTCGGGAACTGGGGCAGGCCGCTCGGGCCGGAGCGGTACGCTGAACCGGCCGTGCCCTGACCCGGCCCGCGCAGGGGCGGCCGGTGCCTGGGAGCAAAAGCAGCCGGCCGCGTACTTTTGGTTTCTCACCAGCTCGCGCCGCTATGCCCCAGCCGTACTCCCTGCTTTTCTGCCATGCCGCCCAGGTGCTCACCCTGGCCGGTGGCCCCTCCGATAAGCCCCTGACCGGCGCCGACCTCAGCGAATGGCGCATCATCGAGCACGGCTACGTGGCCTGCCTGGGCGACACCATTGCCGCCGTGGGGCCCATGGGTGAGCTGGACGCGGGCCGCATCGGGCCCGAAACGCGCATCGTGGACGTCTCGGGCCGGGTGCTGATGCCGGGGCTGGTGGAGTGCCACACCCACCTGGTGTTCGGTGGCAACCGCGCCGACGAGTTTCAGCGCAAGCTGCAGGGCGAGTCTTACCTCGACATCCTGGCCTCGGGCGGGGGTATCCTGAGCACCGTGCGCAAAACCCGCGCCGCCACCGATGAGGAGCTGCTGCAGAGCGCCCTGCACCACCTGGAAGGCTTCCGCCGCTACGGCATCACCACCCTCGAAGCCAAGAGCGGCTACGGCCTCGACGCCGAAACCGAGCTGCGCCTCGTGCACGTGGCCCAGGAGGCCGGTCGTCGCCAGCCCGTGCGCGTGGTGCCCACCTTCCTTGGCGCCCACGTGCCCGGCCCCGAGTACAAGGGGCGCCCCGCCGAGTACCTAGACATGCTGGCTGCCGACGTGTTGCCCCAGCTCGACCCCGCCGCGGTGCCTTTCGTGGATATTTTCTGCGAGGAAGGCGCTTTTTCGGTGGCGGACTCGCGGCGCTACCTGCAGCGGGCCCGGGAGCTGGGCTTCGGGCTGAAAATCCACGCCGAGCAGCTGCACGAGCTGGGCGGCTGCCAGATGGCCGCCGGGCTGGGCGCCGTCAGCGTGGACCACTGCGACTACCTCACGCCCGCCGGGGCCGCCGAAGTGGCTGCCGCGGGCCAGGGCCGCACCGTGGCGGTGCTCTTGCCGCTGGTGCCGCTGTACCTGCGCCAGGAAAAGTACGCCCCCGGCCGGCAGTTCATTGAGGCAGGCCTGCCCGTGGCGCTGAGCACCGACTTCAACCCCGGCTCCTGCCCGAGCAAAAACCTCTGGCTGGCCCTGCAGGTGGCCTGTCTCAAGATGGGCCTGACCCCGCGCGAGGCCCTGGCCGCCGTGACGCTCAACGCTGCCTGGGCCATCGGGCAGCAGGCCAGCTGCGGCTCCCTAGAGCCCGGCAAGCGCGCCGACCTGCTGGTGCTCCACGTGCCCGACTACCGCGAATTGCCCTACTGGCTGGGCGAAAACCCGGTGGCGCAGGTCGTTATCGGCGGCGAGCTGCTCTGAGGGCCGCCGGGCCGCGCCCAGCAACCCGCCGCCCCAAGGCGCTGGCCGCGCCCGGTCAGGGCCTGCTTCCGGGGCGCCGGCCCGGCAGTGAACGGGCCGGTCCTGCGCTGAGCGTCGAATTGGCGGCAGAACCTAGCGTCCGGCTGCCGCGGCTATTTGATGCTGCCGAGAAATGCTGCCAACCAAAAAGGCCGCCCGAAGCTCGGACGGCCTTTCCCAATAAGCACAATCATCTCGAAATACGGCGAGTCGGATAGGGTAAGTAAAAGCTTAGGGCTGGCGGATAAGGGCAGCAGCCTGCTCGGGCGTGACGGCCTCGAAGGCGGGCCGCAGCACCAGCCCCCGCCGCACCGTGACCTGCTGCGTGCTCAGCAGCAGCTGCCCCGACTGGCTGCGCAGGGCCACCACCCTGAGCGGGGTGTTGGGGGCAATGCCGTACAATTCCATCAGGCGGGTCTGGGAGTTCCACTTCATCTGGAAGGCCCCGCTGCGCTGCGTGGGCAGCAGGTACACCCGCGTCGAGGCGTCGCCGTCCACGTTGGCGCGCAGCAGGGTGGTGTCGGCGGGGCTGCTCGTCCACAGGCGCCCCACGCTGAACCAGCCCAGCGTGTCGGTCCAGGCCCGCGTCTGAAAGGTGCGGGCGCCGCTGCCGTTGGTGCCGGGGCGCACCTGCACCGTGTCCTGGGCCCAGGTGGTGGTGAGGCCCCCGCCGCCCGCCACGATGCCCGTCCACGACGACTGATCGGTCGGGGAGGAGTTGACGGGCGCCACCATGTTCATCGTCAGGAAGCGGCCGGGGCGCAGGCGCAGCGCGTTGGCGCCCTGCCGGGCCGTGATGCGAAAGTGGCCGCCGGCCTCCAGGGGCCGCCAGAACGCCGAGCTGGGCAATGCGCTGAGCACCATCTGCTGGGTGGTGTTCAGCAGCTGCACGCGCAGCTCCACCGTGCCCCCCACCGGCGCGCCCGACGCCAGCATAAAGGACCCGGCCGGCACCACCACGGTCGAGCCGTCGAGCAGGTACACGGTCTGCGTCTGCCCGCTGTTGACCTCGGCCAGCTGCACCGGGGCGCCGAACAGCCGGTGAAAGGCCGCCACCGACGCCACGCCCGGCGCCACCGGCTCGCACACGAGTAGCCCTTCGTCGGCCTGGTCGCAGCCCGTGAGCAGGGCGGCGCCCAGCAGCCACGGAGTCAGGAGGGAGTATTTCATAGCAATGCGCGTGAGAACAGCCAAAAATCAGGGACGGTGAGCGTCGAACAGCCAGCCCACCTGCAGCCCCGCCGACCAGGTGCCGCGCCCGCCGCTGCGGGTGCCCGCCGTCGGGGAGTAAGTGGCGGCGGGGCGAAGCAGCAGGGTGGAGCGCAGACCCAGGGCGTAATCCAGGCCCAGGCTGGCCGTCAGGGCCAGGCTCACCGGCGCAAACGGCCCGGCGCCCGCGCGGCGCTGGGATTGCTCCTGGCAGTGGCAGTCGTCGATCTGGGTGAGGTAGTCGCCGCTAAGCAGCCAGCTGGCCGTGGCGCCCAGGCCCAGCACCGGCTGCCAGCGAATAAAGGGCGTGCGCGGGTGCCACTCCACGGCCAGGGGCAGCGTCAGGTACTGCTGCGCCAGCCGGTAGCGCTGGCGCTGGCGGCTTAGCACCGAATCGATAAGGCCGTAGCTGACCAGGCGCAGCGTATCGGGGCCGCCGGGGTTGTTGCGAATGACGAGCTGCGTGCTGCTGCCCCAGTACGACTGGCGCTTTTCCACCGCTACGGTGGCTTCCTGGCGGCTCAGCGCGTAGCCCAGCCCACCCCGCACTGCCAGGGCCCGGCTGAAGCGGTAGCGGGCCGTCAGCTCGGCCGAAGCGCCGGGCAGGCGGCGCAGGGGCACCCGGGCCGAGAGGCTGTCGGCCCGGCGCGGGGCCACGGCAGTGCCCAGCAGCAGGCCCAGGCTCAGGCGCGCCGGCCGCAGCCGGCGCAACGAGTCGCGCGGGCCGGCGGGCGGCGGCAGGGGCGTGGGCAGCGGGGCGGCGGGGGCCAGTAGCAGCTGCGCCGTCAGTCCGCCCAGCTGCGACTCGTCTTCGCGGCGGCGCAGTTGGTCCGGCGTACGGTCAGCTGCCGTTTCAGGCGCAACGCCCGCCGCCGCAGCCGTCGGCCGGCTGGCCGACGCGGCCTTCGCAGCTGCGGGTTGCGTAGGGTTCGGTTTGGTTGAGTTCGGGTTGCCCGGGACTACCGCGCCTAAAGCAATTGATGGCGCTTCATGCCCGGTCGGAGCCAGCGTGCCCGGCGCGGCCGGGGGCTGCCCCGCCGGCGTGTGCGCTGCCGCAAGCGGCTCGGCGGCCGAAGCCGGCGGCTGCGCGGCCGGCTGAGTCGAGGACTGTGCAGCCGTCGGCGCCGGTTCTGGCGCTGCGCCCGACCGCGCCGAAGCGCCCGTAGCGGTACTCCTGGTCGAGGCATCGGCGGCCGCGTTCGGCGCATCGGTGGGCGGGGCGTTCTGGAGGCGGTGGGGCAGCCGGCGGCGCCGGCTGGCTGCCGCTACGATGAGCTGGCTGCGCGACGACCGGCGACGAGCCGAAGCCGCTCGCCGAGGCCGCGCGGCCGCTTCCGCGGCGCTGTAGCCGGTGCTATCCGTCGTCGCGCCCTCCGGTGCCGCGCCGGCCAGTCGCCCGGGTTTGGGGCGCCGGCTGGGGCTGAGGCCCGTAGTCTGGCGGGGGGGCGTTGGGGTCGTGGTAAGCCGACGGGTGGCACCCGCGCCGGCCGTGCGAGCAGCCGCCGGCCCCGCAGTGGAGGAAGCAGTGGAAGCCGCGGCCGCCTCCGGCGCGGCTGAGCCCGCCGCGGCTGCGCCGGAGGCGGCCGACGGTGCATGCGAGTCGCCGGCCACCGCCGGGTGGTCTGACGAGCGACCCGGTGCGGCGGCCCGGCCGGGGGATGCGGCGGAAAGGGCAGGAGGGGTGGCCCCCGAATTCACGGTGCCGCGCCGGGCCTGCCAGCGTAGAAGCACCGCCGCGGGAATCAGTAGCAGCAACGCCAGCAGCAGCAAGCGGTGGCGCGGGGCGCGGCGCCACCACGGAACGCGGGGCGGTGCGGGCGGCAGCTTCGGCGCAATACCGGCCCACCCCCCGGCCGGGAGTGGCTCCTCGTAATCGTGCAGCCGATTACGCAGGGCGTCGTAGAACGGATCGGTTTCGGGCGCGCTCATGAGCATTGAAAGCGTTGACGGGCCGCTAGGCGTGCTTCCAGCAGCTTGCGGGCCCGTGAAAGTTGGGATTTGCTGGTGCCTTCCGAAATGCCCAGCATTTCGGCTATTTCGGCGTGGGCATAGCCCTCCACCGCGAATAGATTCAGCACCACGCGGCAGCCTTCGGGCAGGGTGCCCACCAGCGCCAGCAATTCCGTCATGGAGAGGTGGTCGAGCGCGTCGCCGTTGGTTTCGGCCACGGCCGGGGCTTCGTCCCACGACACGTGCAGGCCCGGCGCCTGGCGCTGCCGCCACGCGTGCAACGCCGTGTTGACGGCGATGCGCCGAGCCCAGGCCTCAAAGGGGCCTTGCCCGGTAAACTGGTGAATTCGGGTGAAAATTTTAACAAAGACGTTCTGCAGCACTTCCTCAGCCTCTTCCCGGTTGGGGCAGTAGCGCAGGCACACGCCAAACAGCCGGCCGCCCAGCCGCTCATACAGCGCCTGCTGAGCCGCCGAGCGGCCCTGGCGGCACTGTTCCACAAGCTCGTCAATGGACACTGGGGGCATAGCAACGCGGAGCGGGGCGGTCCGCTCCGGTACGGAGCCGCCGAGCCGGGCAGCTAAGAGTTCGGGGCCCGTGTCAAGAGATGACCCGGAAGCGGTAGCGGGGGTTGGAACGCGGCTCACAAAATTCCGCATATCAGCGTTCCGGCGTGGCTAAGTCTGGGGTAAGCAGATGGGCGTAAGGTAAGTATAAAGCCAAAAAAAGGGTCAGGCGAACTGGTGTCAATGCGTTAAGGAGGGCCGGTGTGCGGGCCGCAGCCCTTGCAGACGTGGGCCGGGGCCCGGTGCGCAGCCCGGTTGTCGGGCCAAGGGGGGAGAGCGGCGGCGCGGCGGCCGGTAAAGAGCGTGTGGTGAGCAATGGTTACGTCACGGAATCAGGCGAAATAGCGGGAAGACTGCTGGCTTGGCCCGTCGGGGGGCAGCCGGCGCAAAACCGGCCACCCTCCGCGGGAAACAGCGCACGAGCGATTAAACGAAGCGGATGGTAGGATAATGATTAGCGGGTCAGGTGCATCAGGCGCACCGTCTGTTGTCCTTGGGGAAAGCGGGCCAGGTAGACGCCGGCGGGCAGGCCGGGGGCCGGGCGCCAGGTCAGCGACGCCTCCGGGCCGGCGCCGGCGGGCACGGGCAGGCGCTCCACCACGCGGCCGAGCTGGTCGACCACTTCCACCGCGCTGGCGGCGGCCGTCGGGCGGGCCAGGGAGAAGCTTACCTGCTCGGCAAAGGGGTTCGGAAAGGCCGAGCTGACCACCTGTTTGGCCGGGCCGTGGCTGCTGAGCGTGGTGTTGGTCACGCGGAAAGCCAGGGTCTGCATCTCAAACCCGCGCACCGGGCAGTTGTCGTCGTCGGCCCGTACCGTCACGTAATAGGTGCCCGTGGGCAGCGTGGCGGGCGGGGAAAACTCCACCGCCAGCGTGGTTGCGCCGGTTTGGGTGATGGACACCCCGGGCACGCTCATGTGGTTGGCCGTGAAGAGCACGCGCTGGCCTGCGTTGGCGTCGGTGGCCGTCAGCACCAGGGAGGTGGCAGCGCCGGCGCGCACCGGAATCGGCGTGGCCAGGGCCACCGCGCCCGTCATGCCGTACACCTGCATGGTGCTGGCGAAGCGCGGCATCTGGTTTTGCCCGCAGTCGTACACGTTCACGAAAATTTCGCGGCGGGTGCTGCCGATGTGCTGGAACGCACCGTTGAGGCGGCGGTACTCGTCCACCTTCACCGACAGGGCGTATTTGTTCAGGCCCTGGCTGGAGGCCGAGCCGGCCGTGTAGGCAATGGGGGTAAAGCGCAGCGTGCCGTTGGCCGCGTCGAGCAGGAAGTAGGGCGTGGCGGTGCGCACCGGGCAGGCGCCCGTCAGCTGGGCCGAGGGCAGCGGATACGTGGCCGACAACATGGTGGCCGGCATGGCGGCCGTGCAGCCCGTGCCGATGGAGTAGTTGCCGCCAATGGGCGCGGCCGGGTACACGCTGGGCGTGTTGCAGTCGGTCAGCGGGCTCACCAGCGAGTAGGCCAGCGAGTCGCCGTCGGCGTCGAAGGCGCCCAGGTTCAGCGAAATGGCCTGCTGCCAGCCCACGAAGGCGGCCGGCAGGGCGCCAAAGTTCGGGGAGCTATTCGTAATCGTGGTGACTTGGCCGCCGGCCTGGATCTGGTTGTTGAACACGGCCTCGAACACGATGTTGGTGTTGCCGCCGATGTTGGCCAGGGTCGGGCGGGCGTTTTCCACCACGCTCATCGTCCACGTGGGAGCCGTGGCCAGCGTAACGGTGCCCACGTAGAGGTTTTCCTCGTAGTTATCGGGCCCCGAGGCGGAGCAGACGCCGGTGGTGGTGGCGCAGTACTGATTGCCATAGACGGGCAGGCCCTGCCGCGTCAGCGTTGCCGAGGTATTGCGCGAGTCGTTGCTGTTGCACGAGGTGACGGGCGTGCCCACGCGGGCATTCAGCGTAAGCGAAGTCGGCGCGTCGATGCCGCTGCAGTCGCGGAAAAAGCGGCAGGTCACCTTGTAGAGGTTCGGCCGCACGGGGTTGTACTGGTTGCCGATGTACTCGTAGCGCAGGTCGCCGCCCTGCGCGTGCGAGGCGCGGGCTTCGTAGCTGCCCAGGCCCAGCAGGGAGAGCAGGGTCAGGGCCGCTTTGGGTAAAAGGTGTTTCATAGAACGTGTGGTTGGGAAAGGGGTAAGCGGATGCAAAAAAATTAACAACTCGCCTTAAAGAGGCGCTGGATACGCGGGACGAAACCTGGCCGCGGGCGAACCGTAGCAGTGGGGTTTCAGCGGGCATGACCCCGCGTAGCCGGGGCGGGTTGGAACCCGCCGAAAAAAAAGTTGTCAACCACCGGCGCGGCCCGGGTGGGCCGGTGGGGCAGGGGCTTTTCAGGGCGAATTGGCCCGGGCCGGTACTGGCCGGCCGGGCCCGCGGCAAAAGCAGGGCAGCGGGCCTGATGGACCGGTGCGGTGCGCTGAATGAGAGGGGAAAACGAGCAAAATACCGGCGAATGATAGCCGGGGCAATATGCGGGATAGTTGCCGGATTTGTATTTTTCCGATTCCGGTATTTTTCGCGCAACCCATTTCGTCCCGGCCGCGCCGCCGGCCGCGGCCGGATGTGGTAGCTTCGCCCGCCCCGATACCCGCACGCTTCCTCTCCCTCGCTTCGCCATGATGCTTCCGCTCTACCAGGTCGACGCCTTTACCGACCACGTCTTCGCCGGCAACCCCGCCGCCGTGTGCCCCCTTACCGAGTGGCTGCCGGCCGACACCATGCAGGCCATTGCGGCCGAAAACAACCTGGCCGAAACGGCGTTTTTTGTGCCCCGCGCCGGCACCGCGGCCGAGTACGAGCTGCGCTGGTTTACGCCCGCCGTGGAGGTAGCCCTGTGCGGCCACGCCACCCTGGCCACGGCCCACGTGCTGTTTCGCCACCTCGGCGCCCCCGCCGCCGAGCTGACGTTTCACTCCCAGAGCGGCCCCTTGCACGTGCGCCAGCAGGCGCACACCGGCCGCCTCACCCTCGACTTTCCGGCCCAGCCGCCCCGGCCCCTCGGCCCGCACCCCGACGGCCTCATCGACGGGCTGCGGGCCACGCCCCTGCGCATCCTCGCTGGCCCTGACCTGATTGCCGTGTTCGACACCGAAGCCGAGGTGCGCGCCCTGCGCCCCCACATGCTGCACCTGGCCAAGGTGGAGTACCGCGGCATCATTGCCACGGCGCCCGGCAGCGGCGAAATCGACTTTGTGTCGCGCTTTTTCGGCCCTCGCGTGGGCGTGCCCGAAGACCCCGTCACCGGCTCGGCCCACACCCAGCTGGTGCCGTACTGGGCCGAGCGCCTGGGCAAAACCGAGCTGCGCGCCCGGCAGGTATCGGCCCGCGGCGGGGAGCTGTGGTGCGAGCTGCGCGGCGAGCGGGTGCTGATGAGCGGCGCGGCGGTGACGTACCTGAAGGGCGAAATCGAGTGGTGAGCCGGGGGGCGGAATCAACGACCAGCCGGTGGCCCGCCGCCCGGACCTACGCCCTGGCGGCCGTGTGGCTCGTCAACGGGCTGCTGTGCAAGGTGCTGCTGCTGGTGCCCCGGCATCAGCACATCGTGGCCCGCATCCTGGGCGCTGACTACGCCGGGCCGCTCACCCGCCTGATCGGGCTGGCCGAAATCGGCATGGCCGTGTGGGTGCTCAGCGGCATCCGGCGGCGGCTGTGCGTGCTGACGCAGATGGCCCTGGTGCTGCTGATGAACCTGCTGGAATACATCCTGGCGCCCGACCTGCTGCTCTGGGGCCGGCTGAATCTGCTGTTTGCGGCCTTATTTGTGCTGGCCCTGTACTACTACGAGTTTCGGCGGCCCGCGCCCCGGGCCGTCCGCCGCTGATGCTGCGCCACCACCCCTTCGCCGTGGAGGCCCTGCTGGCCCGCACCACCGTGCTGACGTACGCCGCCCCCGCCGCCGCGCTGCAGCCGCTGCTGCCCCCCTGCCTCGCGCTCGATGCCCTCGACGGGCAGGGCTTCGTGGCGGTGGCCCTGGTGCAGACGCGCCAGCTACGCCCCCGCGGACTGCCGGCCTGGCTGGGGCAGGATTTCTTCCTGATCGGCTACCGGCTGCTGGTGCGCTACACATCCGCGGCCGGCCGGCGGCTGCGCGGCCTCTACGTGCTGCGCTCCGAGACGGACCGCCGGCGCATGACGTTGCTGGGCAACGCACTGACCAGCTACGGCTACGTCACGGTGGATATCGGCAGCACGCCACGGGCAGCCGGCAGCGCATTCACTCCACTCGGTCGGGGCTGGATATTGTGGTCGACCACGCCGAAGCGCCGCCGCTGCCGGCCGGCTCGCCCTTTGCCAGCTGGGCGCAGGCCCGCCGCTACGCCGGGCCGCTGCCGTTCACGTTTGCCTACCACGCCCCCGAGCGGCAGGTGGTCATCGTGGAGGGCCGGCGCGAAGACTGGGTGCCCCGGCCGGTGCGCGTGGTGGAGGCGCTGGTGCCGTTTCTGGCGCAGCTGAGCGCGGAGCCCCTCACCCTGGCCAG
Organism: Hymenobacter edaphi; assembly: GCF_003258365.1. Taxonomy (GTDB): domain Bacteria; phylum Bacteroidota; class Bacteroidia; order Cytophagales; family Hymenobacteraceae; genus Solirubrum; species Solirubrum edaphi. The sequence continues at coordinate 275,708 of NZ_QHKM01000001.1, forward strand.
CGCCTTCGTCACCGAAAATATTCCCTACCACTGGCAAAAAGGCCGCGCCGAGCAATGGAACGGGTAAGAAGCCCCTGGGAAGGCACCTGGAACATCGTGCGCTTCAACTGGCCCTTCTACGCCGGGGCGGCAGCTGCCTGCGCGCTGCTATGGCTGCTGGGGGCCGGGCTGCACCAGCCCCTGGCCTGGTGGCTCCGGCTGGCTGCGCTGGGCGTGGCCGGGGCCGCGCTGGCTTCGCTGCTCGTGTCGGCCTACGTGTACGACGGCTCGGGGATGTACCGGCTGGACTGGCTGCGCGGGGTGGCCCCGCCGCGCCCGGCCGCCGTGGTCAACGTCCACGCGGGCTTCGACGAGAGCAGCCACCTGCTGCAGCACTACCTGCGGCCGGCCTCGCTCACGGTGCTGGATTTCTACGACCCCGCCGCCCACACCGAGCCGGCCATTCGGCGGGCGCGCCGCGCCCGCCCGGCCTTTCCCGGCACCCGGGCGGTGCCCACCAGCCAGCTGCCCCTGCCCGCCCAGGCCGCCGACCTGGTGCTGCTGCTGCTGGCCGCCCACGAAATCCGCCACGAGGCCGAGCGCACCGCTTTCTTCCGCGAAGCCGGCCGCATCACCCGGCCCGGCGGACGCATTGTGGTGGTGGAGCACCTGCGCGACGCGACCAACTTCCTGGCCTACAGCTTCGGGGCGTTTGATTTTTACTCGGGGCGGTCCTGGCGACGCGTGTTTGGGCGGGCGGGCCTGCGCGTGGTGCGCGAGCAGAAAATCACTCCCTTCGTGTCTGTTTTCATTCTCACCCATGCTGATTCTGCAGGTTAAGCTGCTGGGCCTGGTGCTGGTGCTGCTAGCCGTGGCCCACGCGGGCTTTCCGCGCTACTTCAACTGGGCCGGCGAGCTGCGGGCGGTAAGCCTCATCAACCGGCAGATGATGTACATCCACACCCTGTTCATTGCCCTGGCGGTGCTGCTGATGGGCCTGCTGTGCCTGCTGTGCGCCCCGGAGCTGGTGGCTACCGCGCTGGGCCGCAAGGTGTGCCTGGGACTGGGCCTGTTCTGGCTGGCGCGCCTGCTGGTGCAGTTTGTGGGCTATTCGCCGGCGCTCTGGCGGGGGCAGCGCTTCGAAACCGCCGTCCACGTGGGGTTTGCCCTGCTCTGGACGTACCTGACGGCGGTTTTCTTCGTTGTGGCCTGGGGCCGGGCCTGAGCAGCCAGCCGGCGCTTCCGACCCGAAATAACCGCCTTCCGCCGCCCGCGTACCCCCCGGGCCGCAGCCAATCCGCCGGCAATTGCGACTTTTGGGGCACGAGGCGCGGGGAAACGCATGTTGCAGCAGTGGCCCCGACCCAATTCTGAGCCCACACAATCAATGGATATTATGAGCGAATCAGCCGCGGCGCTGAACCCCCGGCGCATCGTGCCGGTCGACGAAACCGACTACCAGGCCGTGCACAACCTGCGCCGCGCCCGCGAGGAGCAGGTGCTGGCCGTGCTCGATGACCTGCTGGCCTGGACGCAGGTCGGCAACTCGGCCATAACCCGGGGCGTGGGCGAGGTGCTGGCGCAGCACTTTCCCGCCATCCGGCCGGCGGTGCTCCGGGTGCTGCGCGGCGCCGATGCCGGCTGGCAATACTTTTTCCTGGGCCTCGTCGTCGGGCCGGTGCTGCGCGCGCACACCGACCAGGAAATCGTGCGGGAACTGCGCCGCCTGGCCCAGCAGCCGGCGGCCAGCGGGCCCGCCGCGGAGCGGGCGCGGGCGCTGCTCGACGAGCTGGGGCTGGGCTAGAATAGAAGCTAGGCCGCCGGCTTCTTGCGGGCGGCCACGGCTTTTTTGCCGGCCACCGGCGCGGCCAGCTTGCCGGGGTTGTCGGCCAGGAACTTGCCCCAGCTCTTGCCGCCGGCCTGCACGTTGTTGCCCTTCTGGTGGTGGTGGCACATGGCCACGGCCAGCGCGTCGGTGGCGTCGAAGAACTTCGGCGCGTCCTCCGCGGGCAGGTTCAGCGTCTGGCGCAGCATGGCCGCCACCTGCTCCTTGCTGGCCGCGCCCGAGCCCGTCACCGACTGCTTGACCTTGGTGGGGGCGTACTCCACGTAGGGAATCTGGCGGGAAAGGCAGGCGGCAATGGCCACGCCCTGCGCCCGGCCTAGCTTCAACATACTCTGTACGTTGGCCCCGTAAAAAGGCGCTTCGATGGCCAGCTCGTCGGGCAGGAACTCCTCGATCAGCTCGATCATGCGGTCGAAGATCTTCTTTAGCTTTACGGCGTGATTGGACCCAAACGCCTTGAGATTGATGACGTCGTAGCGCAGCACCTGCACGCGCTGCCCGGTAACCTCAATCACGGCGTAGCCCATAATCTGGGTGCCGGGGTCGACGCCCATGATAATCTTGGGCAGGTCGGGCAGGGGAGCGGAGGGGAGGAAAGCGGCCATGTACCCCAAAGTTACGCAACGAAACCCCGGCACGCGGCCCGCGCCCGGCGGCAGCGCCTGCGCCCCTGGGTGGTGGCCGGCAAGCTGGCCGTGACGGCTCTCACGCTGTGGCTGCTGTGGCAGTCGGTGGTGGCCGACCGGGCCACGGCCGCCGCCTGGCGCGGCCTGCTCACCGATGCCCAGCGTGGGCCCGCGCTGGCGGCCCTGCTGCTGGTGCCCCTCAACTGGGCCCTCGAAGCCTGGAAGTGGTGGCGGCTGGCCCGGCACCTGGAGCCGGTGTCCTTCGCACGCAGCTTCCGGGCGGTGCTCACCGGCCTCACCTTGGGCTTTGTGACGCCCAACCGCGTGGGCGACTACGCCGGCCGCTTGCTCGAACTGAAAAACCGCCGCCCCGAAGCCCTGGGCGCCGTGTTTCTGGGCCGCTACTGTCAGCTGGTCATCACCCTGCTGGCCGGCTCGGGGGGCGTGCTCTACTTCGTGCTGCGCTACCTGGGGCCGCAGTACCCGCTGGTGGCCGCCGGCCTGGGCCTGACGGCCGTGCTCGGCAACGCCCTGGTGCTGCTGCCGCTCTACCGCAGCCGCCTGCTGCTCACGGCCGTGCTGCAGTGGCGGCCGCTGCGGCGCTTTCAGCGCTACACGGCCAACCTGCCGCATTACCCCACCGCGGTACTAAATCAGGTGCTGCTGCTCTCGGGCCTGCGCTACGGCGTGTTCACGGCCCAGTTTGGGCTGCTGCTGGCGGCGTACGGAGCCAAGGTGCCGCTGGGCGCTGCGCTGGCCGCCATTGCCGGCACCTTCCTGCTGAAGTCGCTGGTACCCTCGCTCAACGCTCTCACCGACGTGGGCGCGCGGGAGCTGTCGGCCACGCACCTGTTCGGGCTGCTGGGGCTGCCGGTGCTGCCGGTGCTGTCGGCCAGCCTGAGCTTGTGGGTGCTCAACATTGCCCTGCCCAGCGCCGCCGGCTTGCTGTTCGTGCTGCGCCTGAAGGTGTTGCGCCGCAGCCACCGCCGCCCACCCGCCGGGCCGGCCGCATGAGCGGGGGCCATTGGCTGGGGCTGCTGCTGTGCTTGCCTCCTGCCCTCTACGCATTGAAATTCTGGCGCTACCGCCGGGCCTGGCTGCGCCTCGGCCAGCCCGATACAACCAATCCGTCAGCTGATGAGAAGGGGCAACCCTTGCCAGCTGGCCCGCAGGCTTCGGTCATCATTGCGGCCCGCAACGAGGCTCACGCTTTGCCCGATCTACTGGCCGACCTGCGCCGGCAAACCTGGCAAGGGGAGGGCGGCCCGCGGTTCGAGGTCATCGTGGCCGACGACCACTCCACCGACGGCACGGCCGAGGTAGTGCGTCAGGCCGCGGCTGGCCGCGGCTTCCCGCTTCGGCTACTCTCCCTGGCCGAGCTGCCCGGCCGACCCACCGGCAAAAAAGCCGCCGTGGAAGCCGCCCTAGCCGTAGCCCGGGCGCCCTGGGTGGTCTGCACCGATGCCGACTGCCGGGTGCCGGAGGGGTGGCTGCAAGCCTACGCCCCGTATTTCGGGCAGGATGCGGTGCAGTTCGTGAGCGGGCCGGTGCTGCTGACCGGCGCGGGGCTGCTGGCCGGTTTGCAGGGCCTGGAGCTGACTGCCCTGGTGGGCACCGGCGCCGCCAGCATTGCCGCCGGGGCGCCCACCATGTGCAACGGGGCCAACCTGGCCTACCGCCGCGCCGCCTTTGCCGAGGTCGGGGGCTTCCGCGGCAACGACCACCTGCCCAGCGGCGACGACGAGTTTCTGCTGCACAAGCTGGCGGCCCGCCACCCGCAGGGCATCCGCTTCGTGCCGCACCCCGCCGCTACCGTGCGCACCGCCGCTCAGCCCAGCCTCGGCACCCTGCTGCAGCAGCGGGTGCGCTGGGCCAGCAAGTGGCGGCACTACCAGCCGGGCGGGGCCTCGCGCGGGCTGGCGTTGCTGGTGCTGGGGGCCAATGTGAGCTTGTACCTGCTGCCGCTGCTGTTGCTCTGGCAGCCGGTGGCCTGGCCTTGGGTGGTAGCCGGCTGGGCGCTCAAGCTCGGGGCCGACGGGCTGTTTCTGACGCCGGTGCTGGGCTTTCTCGGGCGGCGGCGCTGGCTGTGGCTGGTGCCGCTGCTGCAGCTGCTGTATCCGCCCTACGCGCTGGCCGTGGGGCTGCTGGGGCTGCGCGGCGGGTATCAGTGGAAGGGGCGGCAGGTCGGCAACGGCCCGGCTGCTTAACCAGCAACCCAAGACTGCGTTCGGCATTGGCCGGGCGCTATTGAACCTGCCGGGCAACGGCGCACAAATCCGCGAAAAAGCTTGGCGGCCAACGCTGCCGCTGCTACTTTTTGGCCGATTTCAATGTGCCCGAATTAGCCCCGTTTGCCATGTCCCGTAATGCCCTGACGCTGGTATTTCCAGCCGCCGTTGCGCTGCTCGTGTGCAGCCTTGTCGTATTGTTTCTGACGGCTACCGGCCTGGAGCCGGGGCCTAGGTGGACGACTGAACCAGAACAAGCAGAAGCGGGTGGCTGCGGTGTGATTGACAAACCAGTGGTGAAGCCGGACTCTTTGCAACTGAACCAACTGGGTATAACGCCCTCGGATCTGGCCGCCGGCGACGCCCTGTTTAAAAGCAACTGCGCCCAGTGCCACGCCGTCAACGACGTGGTCGTCGGACCGGCCCTGGCTGGCCTCGACAAGCGCCGGCCCATGCCCTGGATTATCAAGTGGGTGAAAAACTCCAGTAAGGTTATTGCCAGCGGCGACGAGTACGCGGTGAAAATCTTCAACCAGTACCAGAAGCAGCAGATGCCCAGCTTCGCCCTCAGCGACGAGGAAATCGGGCAAATCATCACGTACGTCCGCAGTCAGCAGGGTACCGCTGGACCAGCCATGTACGCCCCGCAGGCTGTGGCTGCTAATTAAGTCCGACTCCTCGGGTCCGAAACCGGAACTTCGCATTCCTGCCCGGCCAATGATACCTTTGCCGCATCATCCGCTGAGCTTCCCGCCGTGACCGACGCCGAATTCGATATCCTCGACGAGCTGTACTTCGTCGCTTCCTTTCCCGACCTGCTGCAGCGCACCAGGCTGCCCGCCGCCGAGCTGGAGCAGGGCCTGCGCGGCCTGCTGGAGCAGGGCCTGATTCGCTGCTACTGGCCCGACCCCGACACCGAGCTGGCCTACGAGCCGACGTCCTTCGGCGCCCTGCGGCAGGATTGCTTTTTCCTGGCCTCCAAGGAAGGCCTGCTGCAGCACAACACGCGCTGATGGCGGCTCCCGTGCTGACCCCGACGGCCGCGCCGGTGCGCACGCCCGGCTACTACGTGCGCCGGCGCCTGCTGCGCAACGCCCCGGCCATGGCCGGCGCCGGGTTTATTCTGCTCTGCACCCTGGTGGCGCTGCTGGGCTACCTCGTCCTGCCCGACGCCTCGCCCGACGCCAACAACAGCCTGGTGCAGCTGCAGAAGCAGCCGCCCGGCTTCCGGGCCACCCTGCTGCGCCTGCCCCTCACCGACTCGGTCGGGGAGGCCCCCGGCCTCGGCGGGCGCTGGCTGGGCGGCGCGCCCCTGCGCTACGAGGAAGTGCCCATCGGCGGCTGGCAGGTGCAGGGTGATACGCTGGTGGCGCAGCCGTTTCAGGCCAAAGGCACATTGCCCGAGCCGGCGCGCCGCTACGCGCTGAGCCGCATCACCGGGCACGCCGGTCCGGCCGCCGCGCTGCGGGCCGAAATCGAGCAGGAGCATATCAGCCAGCGCACCTACTGGCTGGGCACCGACAAAGCCGGCCGCGACGAGCTGAGCCGCCTCTTGCTGGGCACGCGCATTTCGCTGGGCATCGGGCTGGTGGCGGTGCTCATCTCGCTGGTCATCGGCGTGACGGTGGGCGCGGTGGCGGGCTACACCGGCGGCTGGCTCGACTCGCTGCTGCTGGGTGTGATGACGGTGGTGTGGAGCATTCCGGGCATCATGCTGGTCATTGCCATTTCGCTGGCCTTCGGCTCCAAAGGCGTGTGGACCAGCTTCGTAGCCGTGGGCCTGACCATGTGGGTGGATGTGGCGCGGGTGGTGCGCGGGCAGATGCTGAGCCTGCGCGAGAAAACCTTCGTGGAGGCCGGCCGCGTACTAGGCCTGCCGACGAGCCGCCTGCTGATCCGTCACTTGCTGCCCAACCTGCTCGGCCCGCTCATTGTCATTGCCACCTCCAACTTTGCCGCCGCCATCCTGCTCGAAGCCGGCCTGAGCTTCCTCGGGCTGGGCGTGCAGCCGCCGGCCCCCTCGTGGGGCCTGATGGTCAACGAAGGCTTCCAACTACTGGGCACCCAGGCCGGTTTGTGGCTCACGCTGCTGCCCGGCACGGCTATTAGCCTGCTGGTGCTTAGCTTTAACCTGCTCGGCAATGGCCTGCGCGACGCCTACGACCCCAAAACACCCCTTCAGTAGGGTAGGAGGGTAAGAGGGTGTGAGGGTAGGAGTTGAGTTAATTTCAACTTCAAGCCTAAACCTCCTCCCTACCTCCTGAACTCTTACCCTCCTACCCCCATACCCTACATTCCATGCCCGATACCCTGCGCCCGCTCACCAAGGAAGAGCACCTGCTGCTGAAGCTGAAGGAACGGGAACTGGCCGCTCTGCTGGAAATCACGCAGTCCATCAACGGCGAGCCCAGCGACGAAAACCTCTACAAGATTTTCCAGTTTACGCTGCTGGGCCAGCTCGGCGTGCGGCAGCTGGCCGTGTACGTGGTGGAGGACGGGCAGTGGCGCTGCGCGGTGGCCTTCGGGCCCGGCATTCCTGATTTCCGCGGCATTGTGCTGCCCGAGCAGCTGCAGCGCTTTCCGCCCGAGCACCCGGTGGAAGTGGCCGACCTGGAGCTGGGCAAGCCTTGGTTTCACTTTGCCTCGGTGCTGCCCGTGCGCCAGAGCGACCAGCTGCTGGGCCTGGTGTTCATCGGGCTGCCGCACCAGAACTACACCGCCACGGCCGAGGCCCGGCGCGAAGCCGTGTCATTTATCGAGTCGCTGAGCCAGATTCTGCTGGGCGCGGTGTCGTCGCGGCGGCTGGTGCGCCAGCAGGTGCAGGCCGCGGCGGTGCGCAAGGAAATCGAAATTGCCCAGGAAGTGCAGGCCATGCTCTTCCCCAACAAGCTGCCCAACGACGCGCAAGTGGCCGTGCACGCCACCTACGTGCCCCACACCGCCGTCGGCGGCGACTTCTACGACGTGGTGCCCATCGACAAGGAGCGGTTCCTTTTCTGCGTGGCCGACGTGTCGGGCAAGGGCGTGGGGGCTTCTTTGCTGATGTCGAACTTCCAGGCCGGGCTGCGCACCTTGCTGCGTCAGCGGGCCGAACTGTCGACGGTGGTCAGCGAGCTGAACAACCTCATCTTCCGCAATTCCGGCGGCGACCGGTTTATCACCGCCTTCTTCGGCGTATACCACCGCACCACGCGCGAGCTGGAGTACGTCAACGCCGGCCACAACGACCCGCTGCTGCTGCCCGACGTGGGCCAGGGCCCGTCGCAGGTGCTCAAAACCGGCACCATCATGCTCGGCGTGATGGACGAGCTGCCCATGCTGAAAGTGGGCCGCGTGCCCGTGCCCCCGCACAGCACCCTGCTCAACTACACCGACGGCCTGACCGAAGTGTTCAACGAGGCCGGCGACGAATTCGGGGAGGAAGGCGTGCTGCAGACCATGCAGGAGCACCGCTACCTGCCCCTGCCCAAGCTGCACGATGAGCTGCTGCGCCGCATCACCGCCTTCAACGTGAAGGGCACGCACTACGCCGACGACATCACCATCCTGACCTGCCGCTTCCGATGAGCCGGCGCGGGTGGCTCCTCTGGGCCGGGCTAAACTTGGTCGTGGTGGCCGGCGGGGCCCTAAGCACTTGGACGGATACTTACTGCTGGTTCGGCGGCGCGTGCGCCGACGAGTTGGCCGCTCCTTTGCAGCGCATCGGCTGGGGCAACGCGGCGCGCTGGCTCTTGCTCGTCAACAGTGCCTGGCTGCTGGGATACTGGGGGCGGCATCGGCGCTACTTCCCGGCCATCGGCAGCGCCTTAATGCTGGGGCTGGCGTACGGCCCGCTCCACGCCTGGCTGAATCAGCAGCTGGCGCCCGATTACTACGCGGTGCTGTGCCACGAGCAAGTGGGCGAGGGCTACAGAGGCGACACTATTGAGCAGGCCGGGCTGGCCATTGGGCCTTATCTGTTGCAGTCGGCCCGAAATGCGCAGGCCCGGGAGCGACGCCACGCCCTGGCGGGCTTGGGTAAACTGGATTATCAACCCGGCTTACCGCTGCTCGACAGCATTGCCCGCAACGCAACGGAACCCGACTTCATCCGCGCGGATGCTTTGCAGGCCTTACGCCTGATGACAAGCCGCGAGGCGCAACAAGCAGCCCAGCGGCTGAAGCAGCAGGCCGCCCAGGATCCAACGGTGCAAGCCGTGGTCGGGATGGTAGATGCTTGGGCGGCCACTTAATAAGTGGCTGCCGCTTCATGCATTGGTCACGCGGCGGCCAAACCGCTTAATTGCCCGATACTGGCTTCAGACTATGGATACTGCCACCGATATTCCCGCCATTATTGCCCACATCCGTCAGGCGCTTGACGAGTCTTTTGCGCGCCTCGATGCGTGGTTCGATCATCCCGAAGCCGAGCGGCAGTACCGCCCGCGCAACGGCGGCTGGACCGCCGATGAAATACTGGAACACGTCGGGCTGACCAACCACTTCCTGCTCATTCTTATCGACAAGGGCGCCGCCAAAGCCCTGAAAAACCAGGCCGGCCTGGACCTCGCCACCGAGCTGCGGGGCTACCAGTTTGCCGACCCACGCCTGGACGAAATCGGCCTGCACAAGTCGTTTGAGTGGATGCGGCCCGCCCATATGGAGCCCACGGGCTCGAAGCCCCGGGCCGAAGTGCGCCAGCAACTGCGCGAGCAGCTTCGGCACTGCCACCGCGTGCTCGATGCGCTGCCTAACGGTGAAGGCGTGCTCTACCGCACCACCATGACGGTCAACGAGCTGGGCAAAATTGATGTGTACCAATACGTGTACTTTCTGGCCCGGCACGCCGAGCGTCACCTCACGCAGCTGGCCCGCATCCGGCAGGAGCACGCGGCGGATTAGCTGTTGAGTTGCTGCGCGGCAGGTTCTTCCAGCCATTCCCGGCACTTTATCAGCACGGCCAGGCTGATGAAGAAGAACGAGCCGATTTTGTCGACTTCGATAAGCTCATTCAGCGTGAGGTGAAAGATGATGACTACCAGCGACAGGGTGGCGGCCAGCACCACCGGGCGCAGGGCCCGGCGGGCGGCGGCGCGGTGGTAGAGGTTTTCGGCCGTAATCAGGGCCACGCAGAGCAGCAGCGCAAACAGCACGAAGCCCGGCACGCCCTGCTCGGCCAGCTGCAGCAGGAAGTAGTTGTGGGTGGTGGAGTGCTCCGGGTTGTCCGACACGTAGGTACGGAAGCTCTTGACGGTGTAGCGCTTGTACTCGGGGTAGAAGGTGGAGGGGCCGCTGCCGGTCAGGGGCTTGTCCGACACCATGCGGGCGGCGGCCACCCAGCGGTACACCCGTTCCATGCCCGACACGTCCTGCAGCTTGTAGGTGGCTTCCAGGTGCTTCTCGAAGTTGCCGCCGTTGAAGATGGTCTTCTCGAAGTCCGGGGCGTAGAGCATGTAGTTGTTTTGCTGCACGAAGTAGCCCGCCCCGCCGGCCACCCCGATCAGGGCGCCCAGCAGCACCCAGCGCGTGAGGCGCAGGCGCATTATTCCGTAGAAAATGGCCGCAATCGGAATGGAGAGGATGGAGGCGCGGGTGTAGGAAATCAGCAGGCCGAACACGAGCACCGCCACCGCCAGCTGCCAGCCGCGGCGCGGCATGCCCTGCGCCGCGCGGGCGCCATAAAACGCGTAGGGCAGCAGCAGCGCCAGCACCGTGGCGTAGATAACGTGGTTGATGTAGAAGGGCTGAATGGCCCAGTTGATGTCGGCAAACCCGAAGCCCTTGGTGGCGTGCCGGGCGGCCGTGTAGAGCACCGTGAGGCAGGCACCGCCCGCGTGGCAGGCCGCCACGCGCCACACGTCGGCGGGGCGGCGCAGCACCATGAGCGTGATAAAGAGGAAGGGCCCGAGGTACCAGGTCTTGGCCAGCAGGTACTTCACCGACTTGGTGCTGTCCACTGAAAACAGCGTGGACACGCAGGCCCAGAGCAGCATCAGGCCCAGGATGACCACCACCGGGTGCAGCAGCTCGCGCCGCGTCAGGCCGGTGCGGCCCGCCAGCACGGCCACGCCCAGGCAGCCCAGCAGCACCAGCATCAGCGGCTCGGAGGGCACGTCCAGCGTGAGGGAGCCCAGGTGCAGCTCCTGCGAAAGCGCCAGCGTGCTCAGCAGCAGGTAGTACAGCCAGCGCCAGTCGACGAGCAGCACGCCCACGCCCACCACGGCCAGGGCCGGCGCCACGCCCAGCGGCGTGCGGGCCAGCAGCGCCACCGCCCCGCCGCCCACCAGCAGCAGCACGAAGGCCACGAACACCCGCTCCGGGGTGTCGCGCGGGGTGAGGCGGGCCAGCCAAGTGTTCATTTTCGTTACGCGTGTTGGGCGGGCTGCGCAGCGGAGGGGCGCCCGACGTTGCGGCGGTACAGCTCCAGCAGCGTAATCACAATCACCGACAGCGCGAAGGTGATGAGCACCGACGAGGCCACAATCAGCCAGCGGATGGGCTTGGACTTGCGGGCGGCCGGGTAGGCTTTCTGCACCACGTACAGCGACGAAATGCGCCCCTTGATGGCCAGGTCGGCCGTTTCGTAGGCCGAGCGGGCGCCCACCAGGCGGCTCTGCAGGTCGTTGAAGCGCGCGTAGAGGGTCGTCATCGAGTCGGTGCCCTGCACGTAGCTTTCCAGGTTGATGACGTTGCCCCCGTCGGCGTGGGTAAGCGCGTGCAGGGCGCGGCGCAGCTCGTTGGCCTCGCCGCGGTTACCGGCGGCCTCGGCCCGGCGCAGCGCCGTCTCGGTCTTGATGATTTCCATGCCCAGGTAGCGCGACTGCTGCTCCAGGCCGAAGATGCCGTAGCGGCGGCGGCCTTCCAGCAGGGCCTTGCGGGTGCGGTCGTACTCCTGCTGCAGGAACTTGTAGCGGGTGCCGTAGAGGCCGAGCACGCGGCGGCGGTTTTCCAGCGTGAGCTGCTGGTTGAACGAGTCGATGACGCTGACCAGCGTGTTGGCGACCTGCGCGGCCAGGTGCTTGTCCTTGTCCTGAAAGGTCAGCTCGATGGCGTCGCGGTCGGTGTGCACGATGCTCAGGTTGCCGCTGAACTCATCCAAGGCGGCCTGATCGGCCATTTCGTCGCCGATTTTGCCGGCCTTGTAGTGCTGATGCAGCCGGAATTTCTGGATGGCGTACTCGGCCACCGGCTGCGAGTTGCCGATGGTGATGACGCGGTCGATGTCCTCGGTGCGCCCGCTCAGCTCCAGCTTGCCGCCCTCGATGACGATGCGGTCGGGGTCGGTGGTCTGCGGGTTGGTGGGGTAGAAGACGGCCGTCGACTTAAAGATATTGGGCAGCAGCAGGGCCACCACGATGCTCACGACGGCGGCCAGGGCCACGGCCCCGAGCACCAGGTACTTCCAACGGTTAACAATCGGCCAAAGGCCCAATAAAGAGTACGGGCGTGCGGACATGTAGCGCAAAAAGAGGAATCCAGCCCGGCGCGGGGCAGCACCGTGGCGGCCGGACTCGGCAAAGCTACCACAAAAACCGGGTACGCGCGGCTTTTTGGTAGCTTTGCGGCCCACCTTCCTGCCCCAGCCATCAAACGCTTTTTCGGAAATATCAGCCTGGCCGTTTTGCTCAACCTGCTCGTGAAGCCGGGCTGGGTGCTGGCCGAAAACGTGGTGCAGGACCGCATCGGCAACGCGGCCTTCGGCACGTTTGCGGCCTTGCTGAACTTCGCGCTGGTGCTGGCCTCGGTGTCCGACCTGGGCATCACCCAGCACACCACCAAGCGCGTGGCGGCCGAGCCGGGCTTTCTGCCGGAGTATTTCCCCACGGTGCTGCCGCTGCGCGGGGCGCTGAGCGTGGTGTTTCTGGCCGTGATGGTGGCGGGTGGCTGGCTGATGGGCTACCGCGGCCACACCCTCACGCTGCTGGCCCTGATCGGGGCGGGCCTGCTGCTGACGCAGTACGCGCAGTTTCTGCGCGGGGCGGTGCAGGCCCACCAGCACTTCCGCACCGACGCCTGGCTGTCGGTGCTGGAAAAGGCCCTGATGCTCGGGCTGGTGCTGGCCCTGCTGCCCATTGGCATCACCCTGGACCGCTACGTGACGGTGCGCACCGCCGCCGCGGGCTTCACCTTCGTGCTGCTCTACGCGCTGGTCACGCGGCTGTTCGGGCGGGTGCCCTGGCGGCCGCGCCGCGCCCAGGCCGGCGAGCTGCTGCGCGGCAGCCTGCCCTTCGCCCTCATCACCCTGCTCTACGGTATGAATGAGCGCATCGACATGCTGATGATCGAGCGGCTGGCTTCGCCCCAGGAAGCGGGCTACTACGCCGGCGCCTACCGCTGGGTCGACGCCATCATGATGTACCTCTGGACGGTGCTGCCGCTGTTCTTCGCCAAGTTTGCCCACTCCTTGCACCGCCGCGAAGAGCAGCGCGAGCTGCTCTGGTTCGGGCAGCGGGTGGCCACCGTGCCGCTGCTGTTCGTGGTGGCCTTCGTGCTCTTTCACGGCGAGTTGCTCTTTTTCCAGTTCCGGCACAGCACCCCCGCCGAGCTGGCCCGCATGACCTTGTGCGCCCAGTTGCTGTTTCTGAACGTGCTGGTGCACGCCTTTTTCGCCATCTACAGCACCCTGCTCACCAGCACCTCGCACGAGCGGCCGGTGAGCTGGCTGGTGGCCCTGAGCATCGCGCTGAACATCGGGCTGAACGTGCTGCTGCTGCCGCGCTACGGGGCCGTGGCCGGGGCCCTGAACACGCTGATCTGCGCCATTATCGTGTCGGGCGGCTACGTGTGGCTGGTGCGCCAGCGCGCCGGCGTGGCCGTGCCCTGGAGCCTGCTGGCCCGGCTCGGGCTGACCTTCGGCGGCCTCTGCGCCCTGTGGTACGCCCTGCAAGCCTACGCCGGCCTGCCCTGGCTGGCGGAAAGCATTCTGGCGGGCCTGGCCTTCGTGGCGCTGCTGTTTCTGACGGGCGTGCTGCGGGTAGGGGAGTTGCGTGGGGCATTGAAATCCAGGAGCTGATGCCGTTCTCAGACGTTATTAGCCCGCAGAGGACGCCGAAGTTTGCGCAAAAGACGCGAAGGTCGTTCGGCATTCATTCGGCACATTCCATCACATTCGGCCACATTCCCGCACCTTGAATATCGCCGTCAACACCCGCTTCCTGCTGCCCGGCGACCAGCTCGAAGGCATCGGGCGCTTCACCTACGAAACGCTGCGGCGCCTGGTGCAGCAGCACCCGGAGCACACGTTTCACTTCCTGTTCGACCGCGCCTACGACCCGCGCTACTTGTTCGGGCCGAACGTGGTGCCGCACGTGCTCGGCCCGCCGGCCCGGCACCCGCTGCTGTTCGTGGCCTGGTTTGAGGGCGCGGTGGCCGCGTGGCTGCGCCGCCACCGCCCGGCTGTGCTGCTGAGCCCGGACGGCTTCACCACGCTCCGCACCGCGGTGCCGCGCGTGACGGTGGTGCACGACCTGGCCTTTGAGCACTTTCCGCAGGACGTGAGCTGGCTGGTGCGCCGGTACTACCACTTCTTTTTCCCGCGCTTCGTGCGCGCCTCGCGGCGCCTCGTGGCCGTGTCGGAAGCCACCCGGCAGGACGTGGTGCAGACCTACGGCATCGATCCGCAGCGCATCGACATCGTGTACAACGCGGCCGACGCGCACTTCCGGCCCCTGCCCGCGGCGGCGCAGCCGGCGGTGCGCCAGCAGTTCAGCGGCGGGCGGCCCTACATCCTGTTTGTGGGGGCCCTGCAGCCGCGCAAGAACCTGGTGAACCTGCTGCGCGCCTTCGACCAGTTCAAAACCCAGACCGGCTCCGACACCCAGCTGCTCATCGTGGGGCGCAAGGCCTGGAAAGCCGGCCCCATCTTCGACGTGTACCAGCAGATGCAGCACCAGCCGGCCGTGCACCTCACCGGCCGCGTGTCCGACCAGGAGCTGGTGCAGCTCTACGGGGCCGCCCGCGCCTGCGCCTACGTGCCGTATTTCGAGGGTTTTGGCATCCCGATAGTGGAAGCTCAACAGAGCGGCTGCCCCGTGCTGACCTCTGACCGCAGCTCCATGCCCGAGGTGGCCGGCCCCGGCGGCGCGCTATTGGCCGATCCGTTTTCCGTCGATGAGCTGGCTGCCGCCCTCGCCCGCCTGGATGCCGACGAGCCGCTGCGGGCCCAGCTGATTCGGCAGGGGTTTGCAAACGTGCGCCGCTTCAGCTGGGAGGAAAGCGCCCGGCGGCTGTGGGCGAGTATCGAAGCCGCTGTCGGTGAAGGTGGTAAATAAGCTTACTGATTTGATAAACTATCTTAATAAATGGCTTAATGCTCGCTCATAAAGCCAGCTAGAAAGCAATCCTCCTCGATTAGGCGTTGTTCTAGTAATAGGAGCAACTGCAATACGCTCTGTTCCGGTGCTTCCAGCCCGCGCCTGAAAGCCTGTAACTCCGGCAGCGGCATCGAAAAATACTGGCGCAGCTCCCGGAGCATGAGGGGCTGCCGGTCCCGTTCCGCGACCCGCTGCTCAAAGTACTGCAGCCGCTGCTGTAGCTTTCGGAGCGCGGAAAAATCAGCCCAGCCAATTTCCTGAACCCTCTGGCTGCGCTTGTCGATGACGTAGCCCGGCGCGCCGGCAAACTGCATACCCCGTTCCGCGAAGGGAAGGCCCGGACGAGACGCTATGCAGTTGTCAAAGTACCACCAGTGGCGGTACTCCACCGGTTGGCCCACTACCCAGTAGTAATCAGGATGCAGCGGTGTTTCGGCGTTGCATTGCGCAATGTGGCGTTGGGCCGCGCCAAGAGCCTCTTCTCGAGTCATGGAGCCGAAGATGGGGGAGCAGCCATGAAGATGCACGAAATTCGGCTACCGGCCAGTCTGCGCGGGTGGCCTTACCTTCGCGCCGCCACCATTCTTCCTCCTGCTTCATGCGCCTGCACCGCCTGCCCGACGTGATGCACCGCTGGCTGCCCGGCGCCGTCTGGCAGGGCCCGGCCGCCGCGCAGCCCACCGTGTACCTCACCTTCGACGACGGCCCCATTCCCGAGGAAACGCCCTGGGTACTGGAGCAGCTGGCGCGCTTCGATGCGAAAGGGCTGTTTTTCTGCGTGGGCGACAATGTGGAGCGGCACCCCGAGGTGGCCCGGCAGGTGCTGGCCGGCGGCCACCAGCTCGGCAACCACACCCACCACCACCGCAGCGGCTGGAGCACCCCGCGCCCCGAGTACCTGCGGGAGGTAGCCCGCTGCCAGCAGGCCCTCGACGCGCTGCAGCCCGGCGCCCGGCGCTTTTTCCGCCCGCCCTACGGCCGCATCACGCCCCGCCTGCACCGCACCCTGCACCCCGAGTACCAGGTAGTGATGTGGGACCTGCTCACCTGCGACTACGACCGCGCCTACGCCCCCGAGCGCTGCCTGCACGACGCGCTGCGCTTCACCCGCCCCGGCGCGGTGGTCGTATTTCACGATAGCCTCAAGGCCAGCCCCAACCTGCGCTACGTGCTGCCGCGCTACCTCGAAGCCCTGAGCGAGCAGGGCTACCGCTTCGGCGCGCTGTAGCATGCCGCGCCTGCTGAACGTGAGGTCTGAGCGAAGCCGAGACATCTTGCGGGATGGTAATTCCAATCGTCAGGCCCCCTGCGGGCATCAGCCCGCGAGATGCCTGGGCCTTGCCTGATGCGCGGCACGACGTTCAACGACGCCCGCAAGATGCCTCGGCTTCGCTCGACCTGACGTTTTACTAGTTTGATAATCAAAAACTCCTTTTAATTGCCCTTGGTCCTCCTGCTCGCCTTCTTTCTCGGCTGGTTTGCCGTGCTGTTGGGCTCCTGGCTGCTGTTTAGCCGCCGCCGGGCGCCGCAGGGCGGGCCGCTGCCCGGTCCGCCGCCGCGGGTGAGCATCCTCATTGCGGCCCGCAACGAAGAAGCCGCCATCGGCCGCTGCCTGCAGAGCGTCCGGGCCCTCGATTACCCGCCCGAGTGCCTGGAAGTGCTGCTCGGCGACGACGCCAGCACCGACCAGACGGCCGCCGTGGCCCAGGCGGCCATGCAGGGCTTCGCCGGCAGCTTCCGCATCCTGAGTATCACCGACACGCTGGGCTCGGCCCGCGGCAAGGCCAACGTGCTGGCCCACCTGGCCCGCGCCGCCTCCACCGACGTGTTCCTCATCACCGATGCCGACATCAGCCTGCCCGCCAGCTGGGTGCGGGGCCTGGTGGGCCACCTGCGCCCGGGCCTGGGCACCGTCACGGGCCTCACGCTGGTGGCGGGTCCGCGCCTGTTCGACCGGCTGCAGGGCCTCGACTGGCTGATGTCGCTGGCTTTGGTGCAGATGGTATCGGACCGCGGGCAGCCGGTCACGGCCATGGGCAACAACATGCTCATCACCCGCGACGCCTACGAGGCCGTGGGCGGCTACGAAAGCCTGCCGTTTTCCGTGACGGAGGACTACGAGCTATTCCGGGCCGTGCTGGCCAAGGGCTTCGGCTGGCTGAACCTGTTCGAGCCCGCCGTGCTGGCCGAGTCCTTGCCGGTGGCCACCTGGCGCGGGCTGCTGCACCAGCGGCGGCGCTGGCTGCGCGGGGTAGAGGGGCTGCCCTGGCACATTCAGCTCGGCCTGATTTACTACGCCGGCTACTACCCCGCGCTGCTGCTGGCCGCCGGGCTCTGGGGCGGGGCGGCCGTGCTGGGCATCCTCGCCGCCAAAATGCTGGCCCAGGGCCTGCTGGCCGGCAGCGCCTACCGCAAAGTGGGCCGCCGCGCCCCGCTGCACCTGCTGCCGCTGTTCGAGCTCTACACGCTGGCCGTCACTGCCGGCCTCACCGGCTTCCGCTTCAGCCGCCGCCCCTTCGAGTGGAAAGGCCGCCGGTATTCGCGGTGACACGTGACTTATAACACGTAACAGGTTTTGGGGAATGAACGGTGGCACGGGTGACGGGCTGCCGGCCATTTCCAGTGCCGACCTGCCCGGGGCTGAACCGCGCCACGCGGTATGCCTACCCGCAACCGGTCCCACGTCACCCCGCTCCTGCATCACCCCGTCACCTGATTACCCAAAACCCGTCACCTGTTACTTGTCACGTGTTACCCACTAGCTTTGCCCAATCGTCCACAACATCCGGGAAATCCGGAAAATTCGTCTAAATCCGTGGTCCTGACCGATTCCCACGCCCACATCTACGCCGAGCAGTTCAAGCCGGACCGCGACGCGGCGCTGGAGCGGGCCTACGCCGCCGGCGTGCGCACCATCCTGATGCCCAACATCGACCACACCAGCATCGACGTGATGCTGGAGACGGAGGCGCGGCACCCCGGCCACTGCCGGGCCATGATGGGCCTGCACCCCTGCCACGTGCTCAAAGGCTTCGAGCAGGAGCTGTACCGGGTGGAAGACTGGCTCTCGAAGCGCCCGTTCGTGGCGGTGGGGGAGTGCGGCGTGGATCTGTACTGGGACAAAACCACCCTGGCCTGGCAGCAGGAGGCGCTGAAAGTGCAGCTGGACCTGGCCAAAAAGCACCAGCTGCCCATCGTGCTGCACACCCGCGACGCCTTCGACGAAACCGCCGCGCTGGTGGAAGCCGCTCAGGATGGCACGCTCACCGGCGTGTTCCACTGCTTTTCGGGCACGAAGGAGGAAGCCGAGCGAGCCGTCAGGCTGGGCTTCAAGCTCGGCATCGGCGGGGTGGCCACGTTCAAGAACGGCGGCCTCGATAAGGTGCTGCCCCACGTCGGGCTGGAGCACCTGCTGCTGGAAACCGACTGCCCCTACCTGGCGCCCGTGCCCCACCGCGGCAAGCGCAACGAGCCCAGCTACCTGCCCCTCATTGCCCAGCGCGTGGCCGATTTGCTGCAGCGCGACGTAGCCGAAATAGCCGAAGCCACCACCCGCAACGCCGCGGCGCTGTTCAAGCTGTGAGCTGGTGAAATGGCGAACTGGTGCGTTGACGTGCAGCTTGCCCCGCCAGAACAGCAACTCACCAGTTCACCCTCTCACAAACTCACTTTTGGAGCCTCAGATAATTGTTGAAGCCCCGGCCACAGCGGCCGCGGAGCGGCCCGCCTCGGTGCTGGTGGTGTACACCGGCGGCACGGTGGGCATGTCGGTCAATAAGCGCGGCGAGCTGGTGCCGATGAACTTCAGCCAGATCCAGAAGCTGGTGCCCGAAATGCGCCAGCTCACCATGCAGGTGTCGGTGCTGAGCTTGCCCGAGCCCATCGACTCGAGCAACGTGACGCCCGCCGAGTGGCTGCTGCTGGCCGGCATCCTGCAGCAGCACTACGCGCACTACGACGGCTTCGTGGTGCTGCACGGCACCGATACCATGGCCTACTCGGCCGCGGCGCTGAGCTACCTGCTGGAGAACCTGGGCAAGCCCGTCATCTTCACCGGGGCGCAGGTGCCGGTGGGCCGCATCCGCACCGATGCCCGCCGCAACCTGGTGACGGCCCTGGAAATTGCCGCCGCCCGCCACCCCCGCGCCGGCACCGTGCGCGTGCCCGAGGTGTGCGTGTTCTTCAACGACGTGCTCATCCGCGGCTGCCGGGCCAAGAAGGTGGAAAGCCAGCGCTACTCGGCCTTCAAGAGCGAGAATTACCCGCCGCTGGCCCACGCCGGCATCGAGCTGGAATTCGACGACAGCCTGGTGCGCCTGCTGCCCGGCGGCCCCCTGCGCGTACACCCGCAGCTCGAAGACCGCGTGGTCGTGCTCAAGCTCTTCCCCGGTATCACCGAGCGCACCGTGCGCTGCATCCTCGGTGCCGACGACCTGCGCGGCTGCGTGCTCGAAACCTACGGCTCGGGCAACGCACCCACCAGCCCGTGGTTTCTGGAGTGCCTGCGCGAAGCCACCGAGCGGGGCGTGTTCATCCTCAACGTGAGCCAGTGCGAGGAGGGCCGCGTCATCCAGGGCCGCTACGAAACCAGCGCCCACCTCACCGACCTCGGCGTCATCGGCGGCGAGGACATTACCACCGAGGCGGCCATCACCAAGCTCATGTATGTGCTCGGTTTGGGCCGCGACGCGCACACCACGCGCCAGCTGCTACTGAGCGACTTGCGCGGCGAAATCTCGCTCGGCCAGGCCACCAGCACCAGGATCCGCTTCTAGCGGCTTGCAGATGTGCCAAATGCCGCGTTACTTTGCGCAGCTTTCCGCAACCTAGAGAGGTGTCCGAGTGGTCGAAGGAGCACGCCTGGAAAGTGTGTATGGCCCAAAAGGTCATCGTGGGTTCGAATCCCATCCTCTCTGCAGCAAAGCCCGTTCCTACTTCAGGAACGGGCTTTTTGCTTGCGCAGCGTGCCGCAAAAAGGGCATCGGCGGCGGTTCTGCCCGCCGGCTGACCCCGGGCGGGCGGCACGGCGGCGGCTCACCGGTGGGCGGCGAAGTCCCCGGTTGATAGCTTGCCGGGAAGGATGGCGCGGCCTTAAACGGCCGCGGCCGCTCCCCCTGGAGCGGCCGCGGCGGTGAAATAAACAAGACAAACCCACGGCCTTACTCGCGCACGAGCCGGACGCTTGCCCGCTGGCGCCCTTGCTGCACGCGCAGCAGGTAGACGCCGGCGGGCAGCGCCGCTGCCGCCGACCACCCCAGCTCCGCTGAGCCCGGCAGTTGCCGCTGCAGGCGCACGCGGCCCGTGGCGTCGACCACGCTGAGCGTGAGCGGCCCGGCCGGAGGCGCCGTTACGCGCAGCCGCGGGCCCGCGGCGCCGAAGCGCGTGGGCCAGGCCGTCAGTTGCAGCCCGGCGGCCGCGCCGGGCGCCGCCGCGCGCACCGGCAGCGCCATGCCGGCAAACAGCAGCAGGGGCTCCACGCTGAACTTCGGGGCCCCGAGCTGCCCGTACTGGTTGTCGCCCCAGGCCCAGAGCGTGCCGTCGGTGCGCAGGGCCAGGGTGGAGTTCCACCCGGCGCTTACGCTTTGCCAGCCGGCGCTGGTGCCGACCTGCGCCGGCGTGTCCCGGCCGCTGCTGGCCGCCCCGTCGCCGAGCTGGCCCAGGCCGTTGTAGCCCCAGGTCCAGAGCGTGCCGTCCGATTTAAGGGCCACCGTGTGGGTGCCGCCGGCACTCACTTTCAGCCAGGTGGTAGCCGTGCCGATTTGCTGGGGAGTGGTCTGGCCGAGGCTGGTGCCGTTGCCGAGCTGGCCGAAGCGGTTGTGGCCCCAGGTCCAGAGCGTGCCGTCCTGGCGCAGGGCCACGGTGTGGTAGCTCCCGACGGCCACGCTGCGCCAGGCGCGGCCAGTGCCGACCTGCACCGGCGTGACTTTGTCGCCGACTGTCCCGTCGCCGAGCTGGCCGTATTGATTGCGGCCCCAGGCCCAGAGCGTGCCGTCGGCCTTGACCACCGCTGAGTGGGAGGTAGCCATGGCCTGCGCGTGGGCTTGACCAGCCAGCAGCACCAGAAAGCAGGAAATCAGCAGCCCGCGTAACAACGCCGGCCAACCGGGTAGAGGTACTCGCATAGAAGATGGGTTGCGGCGCCCCGAACCGGCCTTGGGGTGATGATAAAGTACCCGAGTCGGGCGGCTTGCTCGTGATTAATCAGGGCAAGGTAAAGGACGGTCGGCAAACCGCCATGCGTCGGAGCAGCACCGCCGGCCCCGGTCGGCCGGGAGCAAATCCGCTCCTCGCCTGACGCCCCGGCCCCCGCCGTCCTGCCCGGTGCACGTCCGGTTGTGGCGGGGAATGAATGGCCGCGCAGGGGCACCGCACCGGTTGCGCAACGCGCCGGCGGGCGGGGTGGGCTTCGGGCTTCCCGGCGGCGGGCGCCGGGCCCGGGCGCCCGAAAGAAGGTATCTTACCCGGGTCGTGGCGGTGGGGGCGGCTTCCGGCCGGCCGTGGCGAAACAGGCCGGCTGCGGTTCCGCACCCGGAGCCCCGCTTTTCGAATACCCGGACGCAGGACCGCTGCCCCGGCCACCAAGTCAACGCCGGCCCGCGCGGCCGGCCCACTCCGCACCATGACGGAAAGCGAAACAAATGATTCGGGCCGCACGAAGGCCCGGCCGGATATGGAAGTTGCCGTCGGCCTGCAGGGCCGCATCCTGGCCTGCAACGAGGCGGCGCTGACGCTCACGGGCGCGGCCCGCGACACCTTGGTGGGGGCCGAGTTCTTTGGCTTGTTTACCGAGCCCGACGCCGTGCGCGAGCTGCACCAGCAGGTCGTGACCCGGGGGGCGGTCAGCGACGTGCCGTTCGTGCTGCGCCCGGCCCAAAACACGCCGGCCCCGGTGCTCATCAGCGGCGCAGCAACCAGGGACGAGGCGGGCCAGGCCGCGGGCGCGGTGTACCAGGTCCGCAATGCGGCCGAGCCAAACTGGGCTACGGCGCTGGGGCTGGCCAACCAGGAGCTGGCATTTCAGCAGCGCGAAAAGGCCAAACGGGCCGATGAGCTCAGCCTGGCCAACGAGGAACTGGCCTTTCAAAACGCGGAAAAGGAGAAGCGCGCCCAGGAATTGCGCGCCGCGAACCGGGAGTTGGCCTTTCAAAACGACGAAAAGGAAAAGCGGGCGGCCGAGCTTAGCATTGCCAACCGGGAGCTGGCGTTTCAGAACGACGAGAAGGAAAAGCGCGCCCAGGAGCTGCTCATTGCCAACCGGGAGCTGGCCTTCCAGAACGCGGAAAAGGAAAAGCGGGCCCAGGAGCTGGTGGTGGCCAACCGGGAGCTGGCCTTTCAGAACGAGGAGAAGGTGAAGCGGGCGGCCGAGCTGCGCGTGGCCAACTACGCCCGCGGCCTGATCGAGGCCAGCCGCGACCCGCTGGTGACCATCAGCCCGGAAGGCAAAATCACGGACATGAACCAGGCCACCGTGAACATCACCGGGCTGGCGCGGGACCAGCTCATCGGCTCCGACTTTTTCGTCTACTTCACCGATCCGCAGATGGCGCGCGAGGTGTACCAGGAGGTGTTTGCCCGGGGCACGGTGGCCGACGCGCCCCTGACCCTGCGCCACCAGGGCGGCAAGCTCACGGACGTGCTCTTCAACGGCTCGGTGTACCGCAACGACGAAGGGCGGGTGCTGGGCGTGGTGATTGTGGCCCGCGACGTGACCGAGCAGAAGCGCATTGCCACGGAGCTGATCGAGGCCCGGTTTGCGGCCGAGCGCGCCACCGTGCTGGCCGAAGAGGCCCGGGCCAAAGCCGAAAGCGCGGTGAAGGCCAAGCAGCAGTTTCTGAGCAACATGAGCCACGAAATCCGCACGCCCATGAACGCCATCATCGGCTTCACGAAGGTGGTGCTGAAAACCGACCTGACCGACAAGCAGCGCGAGTACCTGACGGCCATCAAGCTCAGCGGCGACACGCTCATCGTGCTCATCAACGACATCCTGGACCTGGCCAAGGTGGACGCGGGCAAGATGACCTTCGAGCAGATTCCGTTCCGGCTGGCCGCCTCGGTGGCGGCCATGGTACACCTGTTCGAAGCCAAGTGCCAGGAAAAAAACCTGGCCCTGGTGCTCGACTACGACCCGCGCATTCCGGACGTGCTGCTGGGCGACCCGGTGCGCCTGCACCAGATCATCCTCAACCTGGTGAGCAACGCCGTCAAGTTTACCAGCGCCGGCAGCATCACCGTGAGCGTGCGGCGGCTGGTGCAGGACCAGGACCACGTCATCCTGGAGTTTGCCGTCACCGACACCGGCATCGGCATCGAGCAGGCCCAGCTGAGCGCCGTGTTCGACGACTTTCAGCAGGCCAGCAGCGGCACCGCCCGCCTGTACGGCGGCACGGGGCTGGGGCTGGCCATTGTGAAAAACCTGGTGGAGGCGCAGGGCGGCACCGTCCACGTAAAAAGCACGGTGGGCGCGGGCTCGACCTTCGGCTTCGTGCTGCGCTTCGGCAAAACCACCGCCCTGCCGGAGGCCGACTCGCCCCCGGCCATCGAGCTGGAAACGGGGCTGCAGCACGTGCGCATCCTGGTGGTGGAGGACATTGCCCTGAACCAGCTGCTGATGAAAACCCTGCTGGAAGACTTCGGCTTTCACATGGACGTGGCCGCCGACGGAAGCCAGGCCCTGGAAATGCTGCGCGCCGCCTCCTACGACCTGGTGCTCATGGACCTGCAGATGCCGGTCATGAACGGGTTCGAGGCCACGGCCTATATCCGGCAGGAGCTGCGCCTGACCGTCCCCATCATTGCCCTCACGGCCGATGTGACGTCGGTGGACGTGGAGAAATGCAAGGCCGTGGGCATGAACGACTACATCACCAAACCCATCGACGACCGGCTGCTCTACAGCAAAATCATCAAGTTTCTGAAGCAGGGAGCCCCGGCGGCTCCGGCCGCAGCCACCCCGGCCGCCGAGGCCCCGCCGCAGCCCCGCCCGTGCGTCAACCTGGATTACCTGAAACGCATCACCAAAAGCGACGCGCGCCTGGCGGAAATGATTGGCCTCTACCTGCAGGAAATTCCGCAGCTGGTGCAGGCCGTGAAAAAGGCCTTGGCCGACAAGGACTGGCCGGGCCTGAAGCTCGCCGCGCATTCGCTCATTCCCACCTTTGCCACCGTGGGCATGCCGCCGGAATTCGAGCTCATCACCAAATCCATGCAGGGCACGGCCGAGCAGCTGCTGGCCAGCGGCACCGGCCCCAGCCAGGACACCATGATTGAGCTCCTCGCCGCGTTTTCCAAAATCGAAGCCGTCTGCGCCCTGGCCGCCCGCGAGCTGGAGGAAAAGCTGCGGGCACTAACCCCGCCCGCCCCCCCGGCACCGGAGGCGCAGTAGCCCCGCCGGCCGGGCCGTTGTTGGTGCGCTCAACGGGAGGCTGCCACGCGCCTCGCGGCAGTGCCAGCGGCCGGGCTGGCGCAGGTGGCCCCGGCACCGAGCGCGGCGCGCACCGCCAACCGGCTCCGGCCGCCAGGACCTTGCCTGACCACCGGAGCCGGATGCACGAGCCGTAGCGGCGCCAGCCGCTCCGCGTAGCCGGGCCAAACTCCTCGCAGTGAATGGCTTCGCGGAGCACGCCCAGGGTCGTCGGGTCCGGCACCTGCTTGCGGATAAAGGGCGCCGGGCCGCACACGTAGTAGTCGGCTGCGGGCGGCCAGATACCGCCGTTGAGCGGCTGCCGATAGATCCACGATGCCCGCGTAGTGCCCGGCGCCGGCGCGTCGGAGAAGAGGTGCTGCTGCGGGTTGCCGTAGCGGGCGGCCCAGTCGGCCACCGGCCCGCAGCGGGCGTGCACCGCGGCGTTGCGGCCGCCGGGCACCCACACGATGTCGCGGGGCTGCCGCTGCGCCCAGGATGACCGGCGGCTTATCGGCCCAAGCTGGCCGGCGTCAGTGCATGGTGGGAAGCACCAGCACGGGCACGGGGCTGTGCTGCAGCAGCTGGGCCGTGACGCTGCGGTGAAACAGCCCGTCGAGGAAGGTATGCGGGCGGGCCAGCACCACCAGCAGGTCGGCCTGCAGCTCGGCCACCGCGTGCACGATGCCGGCGGCGGTGGCTTCCTCGCGCACTTCGTAGAGGCTGTTGTCGGAAAGCGGGCCGAACAGCTCGCAGCGGCGCACGGCCTCGAAGCCCACCGTGGCCCGCGAGGGACCGTGCGCCGGGCCCACGTGGACCACCGTAGTACGGGGCTGCCAGCGGGCAATCAGCTCGCCCAGGGCCAGCGACTCGGGCGTGAGCCAGAAGCCGTGGCCGTCGGCGGCCACCACGAGGCGGCGCGGCGGGGCGTCGGCGGGCCAGCTTTCGGGCACCAGCAGCAGGGGGTAGCGG
Source organism: Hymenobacter edaphi (assembly GCF_003258365.1). Taxonomy (GTDB): domain Bacteria; phylum Bacteroidota; class Bacteroidia; order Cytophagales; family Hymenobacteraceae; genus Solirubrum; species Solirubrum edaphi. Next base: position 301,054 of record NZ_QHKM01000001.1, read on the forward strand.
GCCGTTTGCAGAATGGGGCCGGCCTGGAGGCGCAGCAGGCGCTCCACCAGCGTGCTGTGCTGCTCGCGGCCCAGCGCCAGCAGCAGGGGGTGGTGCTGGGCTACCACCTCGGCCACGGCGTCGCTGAGCATATCGACGGAGAGGTGGGTTTCGGTGGGCAGTTCCAGCTGCCGGGCGCGGGCGGCCAGCTCGGCCAGCACCCGCTTGCGGCTTTGCAGCACCAGGGGCAGCGTCACCATGGCGGCCTCGGGCTCCAGCAGCGGGTCTTGGTACACGTGCAGCAGCACCAGGCGGCCATCGACCTGCCCGGCCAGCTGAATGGTGTAGCGCAGCGCCCGCTCGGCGGCGGGCGAAAAATCGGTGAGAACAACGAAGGCGGGGTGCATGGCGGCAGGGGGATGGGAAGGAGGAGGGCGGTGGAGCGGGGCAGGCGCCAGCGGGCAGGCGCCGGGGGGCGGGGTCAGCGCTGCCAGGGGCGGTGGGTGCTCAGGCCCAGCAGGCCGTAGAGCGGGCAGTAGCCGGTGGCGCCGGTCAGCAGCAGAAACAGGGGAATGAGCAGCCACGCCAGCATTTCGGGGCCGCTGAACTGGTTGCCGAGCACCAGCAGGCCGGCGGCAATTGCCGCCGCCAGCGCGATGCGAATCACCCGGTCGTAGGAGCCAATGTTCTGAGTCATGACGGAAAGCGAAAAAAGGTTGGACACAAGCCGGAGGGAAAAGCCGGGGCGCCGTGCGCGTTGCCGGGGCGGCGCTCAGGCCACTAGGGGCGGCGGAACATCGGCCGCCGCGGCTGGCCGCGGCGGCCGGCTGGTATGCGCCTGCACCAGCAGCGCGTTGACGACGCTGAGCACGCCGGCCGTGCCGACGGCCAGCTCCTGCAGGCGGGCTTTCTCGAAGTGCCCGGGCACGGTGCCGTGCAGGATGGCGCGGCCGTGCTCGACCGCCCAGTTCACCGGCAGGGCCTGCACGTAGGCATCGTGGGCCTGCGCCCGGTGCAGGCTGTGGAGCAGCTCCGCATCGTCGGGCAGGCGGCGCGGCCACACGCGCAGGTGGTTGTTGACGTGCCAGATGCCGGTGGCATTGCGGGCGTCCTGCTCGGCGGCCTGGCGGGCGCGCACGGTGCTCACGGCCCCGTTCAGCGTAGCCACGCCGTTGACGACCTCCACGGCGGGCAGGTCGGTGCCCAGGCGCTCATCCAGCTGCCAGGCGTCGTGAATGGCCTGCGCGCTGTCGCCGTCGGGCACGCGCAGGCGCGGGGCCCGGGGCTGGGCGGCCGGTCGCGCCCATACGCCCACGGCCAGCTGCCCGGCGTCGACGGCGGTGGCGCCGGCGGCCCAGGCCGTGGCCACCAGCCGGCTGCGGGTGCAGTCCGAGTCGACGGCCCCGCGCAGGCGCACCCGGCCGCGCTGCACCTGCACGTCCACGCCGTCGGCGCGCAGGTAGGCGTCCCAGGTGAGCTGCTCGTCGAGGTAAAGGCTCAGGTCGGCGTCGCTGATGCCCTGCGCGGCGGTGCAGGTCAGGCGGTCCTGCACGTGCCAGATGCCCACCACCTGCTTCACCACGCGCAGCAGCCACTGCTTGACTACCCACGAATCGACCACGCCGCTCAGGGTGGCGGTGGCGTGCTGCACCGCGAGCTGCACGGCGGGGTGGGGGCCGCATTCCGCCGCCAGCAGGGCCGCGGCCCGTTGCTGCAGCAGCTCGTCGGGCAGGTCGGCCGTGCGCATCTGCAGCTCGTTGACGACGCCGCGCACGCCGCCGACGGCCCGGGCCAGCTCCTCGGCGCGCTCCAGCGACAGAAGGTTGTCGGTGAAGCCCGTCAGGCGCACGATGCCCCGCACCACGGCCACCTGAATGCGGGTGTCGTGCACGCCGGGCTTGAGGGTGTATTGCCGGTGGACGGCGGCGGCCAGCTCCGCATCAGCGGGCGGCGGCAGGGAAAGGGTGTCGAGCAGGTGATTCATGGGGCAACAGGCTGTGGAGTAAGTGAATATCCATGTTTGCTGGTCCTGATTCCATGACGTGCGTTACCCGAATTCGTGACTTATATCATGCCGTCGACCGGTCGAAATCGGCGGCCAGGGGCACGGCATCGGCTTCGACGACCGGCAGCAGCAGCACCGGCACGGGGCTGCGCTCCACCACCGCGGCCGTCACGCTGCGGTGAAACAGCTCGCCGAGGTAGCTGCGCGAGCGGGCCAGCAAGACCAGCAGGTCGGCGCCGACTTGCGCGGCCGCGCTCAGCAGGCCGGTGGGCGCATCGGGGGCCAGGCAGCCGCGCAGCTCCACGGCGGCCGCGGGGGCCAGCAGGCCGCTGTCCTGCACCGCCCGCAAGGCCCGGGCGCAGCCCGCGTCGTCCTCCACCGCCGACACGTAGGCGACGGTGAAATCGGCCCCCAGCGACTGGAGCAGCCCGGTGGCGGCTTCGCTGGTCGGGGCCAGGCCAAAGGCTTCGGGGTCGGCGGCGATGAGCACGCGCTGCGGCAGGTCGGCCGCGGCGGCGGCTTCGGGCACGAGCAGCACCGGAAACTGGGCGGCCCGCAGCAGCTCCAGCGCGGCCGTGCTCAGCGGCCCGGCGTCGGCGAGGCCGGGGGCGGGCAGGCCCAGCACAAACAGGGCCGGGGCGTAGCGCTGCGTCAGGGCCGGGAGCATGGCCGGGAGCAGGTCGGTCACCAGCTCCACCGTGGCGGGGGCCCGGAGCTGCCCGGCCAGCTGGCGCAGCAGCGCCGCCGCGTCGGCATCCTGGGCCAGCTCCTGGCGGCGCCAGGCTTCCCCGGCAAACATGTAGGGGTCGTAGAGCGAGGCGCGGTGGGCGTGCAGCAGCAGCAGCTGGCCGCCCTGGGCGCTGGCCAGGGCGTCGGCGTAGCGCAGGGCCCGCTGCCCGGCCGGGTAAAAGCTGGCGAGAACAAGGAAGGTAAAGGCCATGGCGGCAGGGAAAAAACGATGGCGGAGAGCTTAGTCGGCGGCGGGCAGCAGCAGCAGCGGCACGGGGCAGGAGCGCAGCAGGCGGCTGGTGACGCTGCGGTGAAACAGCGCGCTCAGGAAGCTGTGGCGCCGGGCAATGAGCACCAGCAGGTCGGCGCGGGTGAGGGCCACGGCCTGCAGCAGGCCGGCCACCGGCGAGTGGTGCCGGATGGCTTCGACGTGGAGGTGGCCGGCAGCGGCCAGCCCGGCGGCCTGCACCTGCTGCCGGGCCGTGGCGCACACCGCGTCTTCCGCCGCCGCCGACACGGTGGCCACCGTCAGGCGCGGGGCCAGCTGCCGGAGCAGCTGTAGGGCCGGGCCGGGGTGCTCCAGGCTGAACGGGTCCCCGTCGGCCCCCACCAGCGCGTGCGTGGGCAGGGCCGCGCCCCGGTAGGCCTCCGGCACGATGAGCAGCGGAAACTCGCCGCTGCGCAGCACGTCCAGCACGGCCTGGCTGACGGGCACGTCCTGCACGGCCTCGGTCGCCAGGCCGAGCACGAACACGGCCGGGGCATAGCGGTGGAGCAGGGCGGCGGCCGTGCTCAGCTGCAGATCGGGCACCAGCTCGATGCTGGTGGGCACGTACACCTCGTCGGCCAGGGTTTGCACGGCCGTGCGCAGCTCCCCGTCGCGCTCCTTGCCGGGCTGGTCGAGCAGCTCTCCCTCGAGCACCGAAACCTCCCGCACGTGCAGCAGCACGAGCTGGGCCCCCAGCGGGGCAGCCAGCTCGGCCGCGTAGCGCACGGCCCGGTGCGCGGCGGGGAAGAAATTGGTCAGCACAATAAACGACAGGGGCTTAAGCTCGCCCGCCGGCGGCGCCGAGGGTGCGTTTTGGATCTGGTTCAGGGTCATGGCCAAAGCAGGTAAGGTGAACGGGTGTTGACGAGGACGAGCATTGCCCGGCCGCATCGGCCGGCTGCCTGGTAAAGGTGGCTCCGTGCCCAGGTTGTCAGCAATGATTTATGTCAGCCAGGAAATTGCCGCAAGCAGTGCGGGTTCAGGGTTGAGGCGGGGCCGTGGCCAGGGCCCGGCGCAGGGCGGCGTCGCGCCGGTAGATATCGGGGTAGAAGCGCAGCCGGCCCTGCGCCACGCCGCAAGTAGCGTAGCACACGTGCAGGGGCATGGGCCGGCGCAGCCACACGTTGCGGGCGCGGGCGTCGCGGGCGCAGGTGGCCTCGTCGGGGAGCTGCACCGGGCGGTCCTCGCGGCGCAGCAGGTAGGCGGCCAGGCGCATGGGCTCGGCCACCCGCATGCAGCCGTGGCTGAGGGCCCGCTGCGGCTGCTCGAAAAGCTGGCGCGCGGGCGTGTCGTGCAGGTACACGGCATAGGGGTTCGGGAAGCGGAACACGATGTTGCCCAGGGCGTTGTCGCAGCCCGCCGTCTGGCGGATGATGTAGGCGAAGTTGCGGGCCGTCACCCGCGACCAGGCCACCCGCCACGGGTCGAGCAGCCGGCCGCGGCGGTCGTAGAGCGCGTAGTGGTTGCGGGCCAGGTAGCCGGGGTCGGTCTGCACGCGCGGCAGGATTTCCTTGGTGGCAATGGAGCGCGGCACGTACCAGTCGGGGGCCAGGGTGAAGTACAGAATCTGGCTGCTGAGCGTGGGCGAGGGCGTCTGGGGCTTGCCCACCACCACGCGGTGCTGCTGCCGCACGGAGTCGGCGCGCACCACCAGCAGCTCGAAGGCGGGCAGGTTGACGAGCACGTACTCCGAGTCGGGCAGCGCCTGCCAGCGCCAGCGTTCCAGGTTCAGGGCCACCTGCTCGTAGCGGGCCTGCCAGCGGGCCGCCGAATCGGGGGAAACCGGCTCGCGCAGCCACCGGGCCAGGGCCGCCTGCAGCCGGCGGTACTCGCGGTGCCGGGGCTGGCAGCCGAGCACCGCCGCCCGCACGTCGGCGGCGGCCAGGGCCTGGCGCAGGGTATCGGCGGGGCTGAACGGGGTGCCGCTGGCGCGCTCCGCGGGCGAGGGTGTGGCGGGGCGCAGCCGGCCGCGGTGCAGGTCGCGCATCAAGCTCAGGGCGGCGTCGCTCAAATACACCTCGAAGCGGGCCTGCCGCGCCGGCCGCTGCGCATCGGCGGGGCCGGCCAGCGAGTCGCGCAGGGCCTGCAGGCGCGGCAGCTCGTAGTACGCCGGCTGCAGCCCGTAGGCCGGCGCCTGCTCCAGCAGGGTCAGCAGGGCCCCGGCCGCGGGCGCGGGCGCGCCGCCGGCGCGCGTCCAGACGGGTGTCGGTACCGGCCCGTAGAGCGCCCGCACGGCCTCCGCGCTCTGCAGGCGGGGCCGGCCGGCGGTCCGCACCGTGTCCAGCAGTACCCGCAGCCAGTGCGCCACCGGCGTTTCGCCCGGCAGCACGGCGTCCACCGCCACGGCCCGCACGGGCAGCCCGGGGGATACCGCCAACGGCGCCGCTACGGGCTCATCGGGGCGCCGCGGCGCCGCCAGCCACCAGCCGATCAGCAGCAGCCCGGCGGCGTACAGGGCCGGGCGCGTCAGGTGGCTGAGCAGGGAGTCGAAGGTTTTCACGGCGAGCAAACGGGCTGCAGCACCGGCGGGGCCGGCTGCAATTCGTGGGCGGCGGGCTGACCCTGCGCCCAGGCGTCGAGGTGGTCGACGGTGGTGGTGGCAATGTTGCCCAGCGCCTCCCGGGTGAGGAAGGCCTGGTGGCCAGTCACCAGCACGTTGGGCTGTTGCAGCAGCTTGTCCAGCAGCGGGTCGGGGGTGGCTTCCTGGCGGTGGTCTTCGAAGAAAAGGCCGCGCTCATGCTCGTACACATCGAGGCCCAGGTAGCCGAGCCGGCCCGACTGCAGGGCGGCCAGCGCGGCGGCCGTGTCGAGCACCGCCCCGCGCCCGGTGTTGATGAGCATGGCCCCGGGCTTGAACTGGGCCAGCAGGTCGGCATCGATCAGGTGGCGCGTTTCAGCGCTAAGCGGGGCGTGCACCGAAATGATGTCGGAAGCCGCGCACAGCTCGGGCAATGACACGTAGCGCAGGCCGGTGCGCTGGCTCAGGGCCGGGTCGGGCTGCACGTCGTAGCCCAGCAGGCGGCAGCCGAAGCCGTGCAGGATACCCGCCAGCACCCCGCCGATGCGCCCGCAGCCGATGAGGCCCACGGTTTTGCCGTGCAGGTCGAAGCCCACCAGTCCGTCGAGGCGGTAGTCGTGGCGGCGCAGCTGCTGGTCGGCCTGGCGCAGGCGGCGGTTCAGGGCCAGCATCAGGGCCACGGCGTGCTCGGCCACGGCGTAGGGCGAGTAGGCGGGCACGTTGGCCACGCGCAGGCCCAGGCGGGCGGCAGCCGGCAGGTCTACCTGGTCGTGGCCGGCGGCGCGCACGGCCACGTAGCGCACGCCCAGTTCGGCCAGGCGCGCCAGCACCGGGGCCGAGGCATCGTCGCTGGTAAAGAGGGCCACGGCCTGGCTGCCGGCGGCCTGGGCCGCGGTGCCGAGGGAAAGCGGCGTTTCCACAAAGCGCAGCGCATGCCGCCCGGCCGCCGCGGCGGTGAGGTGGGGCTGCTCGTAGGCGTGGGCGCTGAAAACGGTGACGTGCATGAGCAAGGGGAAGTTAGTTGATTGGGATGTAAGGTGTTTTGAATGAGCTGCTTGAATGGTTTTGCTTAAACAATGACAGCAGATTTGGCGTCAGCCCGGACGTAGCCGTCACAGCCCGGTGAACAGCACGTCGGACGCGCCGTATTCGGGCACTGTTACGTTGGGCCAGCCCCGTTCCAGGCGCAGCGCCTGGGCCAGGCAGGCGGCGGCCGGCAACGGGTAACAAGTATACCGGAGCCCACGCAGAAAAAAGATGACATAAATCATTGAATAACACGATACTTGTGCTGGTTTTGGGCGGCAGGAGCTGCGTGCTGGACGGCTGATCGGTACGGAGCCCGCGGGGCCGGCCCCGACCGGACCCGGCGGGTTTCCGCGGGCCGCCAGCCGGGTGCTGGGTGGCCGCGTCGTAAGCGTAAGTGCCTGCTTGACAACGCACCGCTTTGCCCCGGCAGCAGCCGGGCGCCGCGGCCGGGGCCGAATCGGCAGCCAAGCTCGGCCTTGTGCCGTATGAGGAAGCACCAGCCGGCCGGCTGCGCGTGCAGGCCGCCGGCACCGTTTTCGTCCCATTCCTTTACTACCCAGCAGCATGGCTACCACGCCCGACCCCGCTCAGTCCTCCTCGCCCAATGCCGCCGAGGAGCCGAAGCGCCCCAACCCCAGCAACAGCGGCGCCAACGATAACCCCGACGAGTTCAGCGAATTCCGCAAGCCCAACGCGCCCGGCACCGAAGACTACAGCTCGGAAAGCCGCCGGGCCGACCCCCGCGAGCAGCCCGGCCACGTGGAGCAAAACCAGGACCCCGACGCCGTAGCCGCCGCCCAGAACGCCGGCAACGACGAGCAGCGCGCCGCCTGGAAGGCCGACGACCCGCGCTACGGCAGCGGCCACCGCCCCGGCACCCAGCGCAGCCCCGCCGACGGCGGCGAAGACGCCGACTAAGCACCCGGCCGAACGCAAAAGGCCCGCCGACACTGCGTCGGCGGGCCTTTTGCGTTAATGGAAAGCGAGGTTAGCGGGGGCCGAGCTGGCTGGTCACCTCCGGGCTCAGCGGCGACACGGCCGGGCCGAAGTAGTGCGTCAGGCGGCCGTCGGGCCCGACGAGGTACTTGGCGAAGTTCCAGTCGGGGGCCTGCTCGTTCCAGCCGTTGCGGCGGGCGTCGCTGAGCCACTGGTACACGGTGTTTTGCTGGGGCTGCTTCACCACCACGCTCTTCTTCATCAGCGGGAAGGACACGCCGAAATTCACCTGGCAGAACTGGCTGATGGCGTGGTCGTCGGCCTGTTCCTGCTCGCGGAAGTCGTTGGCCGGAAAGCCGAGCACCACCAGCTGGTCGCCGTACTGCTCCTGCAGCTGCTGCAACTCGGCGTACTGGTTGGTGTAGCCGCAGTTCGAGGCCGTGTTCACCAGCAGCACCTGCTTGCCCTTCAGGTCCCGGAAGGGCAGGGGCTGGCCCGAGTTCAGGGTGCCCGCCAGGTCGTAGAACGAGGCCGGGGCGGCGGCGCGCTGTTTGTTTTCCAGCACCTTGCCCCGCTGGCCCGATTTGCTCAGGCGCATGATCAGGGGGTACAGCAGCTTAAGTAAGGTTTGGCGGAAGGAGGCCATAGGCAGAAGTCAGGCGTGAATGAACGCTGCAAGGTACTCTGCCCGCGCGGCCCGGGTTGCGGGGCGGGGCTACTGCCCGCCTTTGGGCGTGTGGAAGCTGGCCGTGTCGCGGTAGTAAAAGCCGGCCAGCGTGGTCACGAAGGCGTACCGGCCGCAGGTGTTGACGGAGGTAATCTGGTTGGTGGCCAGCCCATCGTTGTCCAGCTCCGTGAACACCAGGTCGTTGTTGCGGAAGCGCACGCGCCACAGCTGCGCCTGAAACGTGGCGTAGAGGGCGGCCCCCACGTTGTGAAAGGTGAGCAGCGCGTAGTCGGTGCCGGCCAGGCTGCGCAGCGGCGCCCAGGTTTCGCCCTGGTCGTCGGACACGACCAGCGTGGTCCCGCTCAGCGCGCAGAGGCGGTTTTGCAGGGTAAACATCTGCGTGACGAAGCCGTTGACGCCCGGCGCGGGGCCGTGGCCAAAGGCCTTGACGCTGCCCGTGGTATCGACCCGGAAAAACTGCCCGCCCAGCGACACGAAAAACTTGTGGTGATAAGCCGCCGCGAAGTAGCCCGCCTGCACAAACCCGGTCCCGGCCGGCGCCGGCCGCAGGACCAGCGGGCGGGTGCTTTTCAGCTCCAGCGACTCGCCGGGGCGGAAGCCGGCTATGGGCCCCACCCGCAGCAGGCTGCACTGCTGCCAGGCGCTGGTGCCCTCGGTGGGGGCCAGCACGTAGCGCCCGTCGACGACCGGGTAGCCCGAGTTGCCGAGCTGCGGCAGCGGAAAGGCCTTGTTCGTGGCCGGGTCGGTGGAATAGGTGGGGCGGAAGGTAAACCGGGCAATGTTGGACACCGGCGAGGCGGTGAGAAACACCGCCAGCAGGTTGTAATCCTGCAGCAGGACCCCGACGGTGGGGGTAATGGTCGGGGGCACCAGGTAGCCGTAGGTCGGCAGTCCGTTCAGAAAAGCGCCGTTGAGGCCGCGGTTGAGCCGGCGGGGCTTCACGTACCAGAGCGCCGTGTTGCTGGCCACCACCAGCGTCGAGTCGTTTTGGCGGGCCGAGGTCAGCAGCAGGCGGTTGTAGCTCGTCAGCGACGAGTCCAGCGTCCAGGACCGGGCCGGGGCGGGCTCCGCCACAAGCTTGATCCGTTCCTTGGTGCAGGCGCCGGTCAGCAGGGCCAGCAGGAGCAATAAACACGACAAACGGGACATGCGAATCGGCGTTAAGGCAGGATAGAAACCGCCGCAATATCGGATGCGCCCGGCATTTTCGGGCCGCGGCCGACGCGGGGCCGGCGCGCGGCCCGTACCTTTAGCGGGCCTGCCCCCCGATTACCCCAGCCCCTGCGTGGACGATTACCTGCTCTTCGTGGACACCGAAACCACCGGCCTGCCGCGCCGCTGGGACCAGCCCTACGCCTCGGGCCAGTGGCCCCACGTGGCGCAGCTGGCCTGGCAGCTCTACACCGCCGCGGGCGACTTTGTGAAGGAAGAAAACCACTTCCTGCAGATTCCGGTGGGCACCATGCCCGCCGCCGCCGTGGCCGTGCACGGCATCACGCCGGCGTTTCTGCACCAGCACGGGCAGGCGCCCGGCCCGGTGCTGCAGCGCCTGCTGGCCGATCTGGCGCGGTTTCAGCCGCGCGTCGTCGGCTACTTTCTGCAGCTCGATTTTCACGTCATCGGGGCGGCGCTGCACCGCGCCGGGCTGCCCAACCCGCTGCCCGCCCTGCCGCAGTTTTGCACCATGAAAGTCAGCGGCCGCCCCGACGACGGCACCCACCGCCGCTACCGCCGCCTGGCCGAGCTGCACGAGCTGCTGCTGGGCCAGGCGCTGCCCCGCCTGCACGACGCGCGCGAGGACGCCGCCGCCACCGCCCGCTGCTTTTTTGAGCTGCAGCGCCTCGGCCGCATCCCGCCCGCCGTACTCCGCGGGCAGCCGCCGCTGAGCCCGCCTACCGGCCCGCCGCCCGCCGTTTGGCCGCCCCGCTCCTTGCTGCTCGTGGGCGGTGCCCTGCTTCTCGTTCTGCTTTTTCTAGCCCTGCTATGGATACTCGTTTAGCCTTTCTGCGCACCGTGGAGCCCTTTGCCTTCCTGCCCGACGAGGTGCTGGCCGGCGTGGTGGAGCTGCTGGAGGAAGTGAAGCACCCCAAGGAAACCCTGCTCTACCAGCAGGACGTGTCGAAGCTGCGCCACCTCGACATCGTGGTAGAGGGCGCCTACGACACGTTTTTCCTCGACAGCGAGCAGCGCCAGCGCCTGCCCGAGGTGTACGGCCCGGGCACCAGCTACGGGGGCATGTCCATTTTGCTCAACAAGAAGCGCAGCCTGCGCACCGTGGTGGCCCGCGCCGGCACCCGGGTGCTGCAGCTGCCGCGCCGCGACTTCCGGGCCCTGTGCCTGGCCTACGAGCCGTTCTTTCAGTACTTCACCCACCGCTTCGGCCAGCGCATGCTCGACGACGAGTACGCGCACTTCGTCAAGCCCGCCTCGCCGCCGGAGGAGAATTTCCTCGTCGCCGACCAGCTCTTCTCTCGCCGCATCGACTCGCTGGAAGTGCGGCCCATTGTGGCCTGCCCGGCCAGCACGCCCATTTTTCAGGTGGCCCGGCGCATGGCCACCACCAAGGTCAGCTGCCTGTTCGTGACCGACGAGAGCGGCGACAACCTCACGGGCTACTGCACCGACATCACCCTGCGCGACGCGGTGGTGGCCAAGTGCCTCGACGCCCAGCGGCCGGTGGGCGAGGTGGCGGCCACCCCGCTGGTGTCCATTGCCAGCGCGGCCTACGTGCACGAGGCCATCCTGCTCATGTTTCAGACCAAGACGCGCTACCTGCTGGTGGAGCGCGCGGGGCGCTACGTGGGCTTTCTGAGCCGCAACAAGCTGCTCTCCGACCTGGCCCAGTCGCCGTTTATGTTCATTCAGGCCGTGAAGCTGGCCCAGAGCACCCGCGAGCTGAAGCGCCGCTGGGACATGGTGCCCGAGATGGTGAACCAGCTGCTCACCCGCGGCGTCCGGCCCGAAATCGTCAACCAGGTCATCAGCACCGTAGCCGACACCATTGCCCTCAAGGTCATCGAGCACGTGCTGGAAGCCCACGGCCCGGCCCCGGCGCGCTTCGCCTTCATGGTGCTCGGCAGCGAGGGCCGGCAGGAGCAGACGCTCGTCACCGACCAGGACAACGCCATCATCTACGAGGACAAGGCCAACGAGCAGCGCGAGCTGGTGCGGGCCTACTTTCTGCGCTTCGCCACGGCCGTATCCGACGAGCTGAACCACATCGGGCTGCACTACTGCACGGGCGGCTTCATGGCCAAAAACCCGAAGTGGACGCACTCCCTCTCGCACTGGAAGCGCAATTACCAGGCGTGGATTCGCGAGTCGGTGCCCGAGACGGTGATGCAGTTCGCCACCTTCTTCGACTGCCGCCACCTCTACGGCGACGCCTCGCTGGTGCAGGAGCTGCAGGCCTTCGTGCGCGACGAGCTGCAGGCCGGCAAGTCGGAGCGCTTCCTGTTTTTCCTGGCCAAGAACGCCCTGCAGTACGAGCCCCCGCTGACGTTTTTCCGCGGCTTCCGCACCTTCGCCCAGGAAGGCCAGCAGGTGTTCGACCTGAAGAAAGCCATGACGCCCATCGTGGACCTGGTGCGCGTGTACGCCCTGCAGCAGCAGGTGCCGGGCACCAACACCGGCGAGCGGCTGGCCCGCCTGCGCGAGCTGGGCGTGTTCAAGGAGCGTGAGTACGAGGAACTGCTGCAGGCCTACTACTACCTGATGGGCATGCGCCTCAAGAAGCAGGCCCGCCAGCTGATATCGGACCGCCGCGCCGCCACCAACTACCTCGACCCCAAGACGCTGACCCAGGTGGAGCAGGTCACGCTCAAGGAAATCTTCAAGGTCATCAGCGACTTCCAGGTGAAAATCAAGGTGGCGTTTACCAAGGCGCTGTAAAGGGGAGAGTTGAACGGAAGAATTAGAACGTCAGGCCGAGCATGTTGCGCATCAAGCAAGGGACCGAGGCATCTCGCGTGCTTCGTTGAACGGCCAGCAGTACGACCTACAAAGAACGTCATGCTGAGCCCCGCGAACCGAAGGTCGACGCAGTCAAGCAGCTCTCCCGCTTCGTCAGGTTGTCACTTCGAGCGAAGCCGAGGAACCGAAGGAAGGCGTAGCAAACCTGGCGGGCTAATGGCAGGTAGCCTGCTTCGGGTTGGAGTTACTCTTGGATGTCAGCGCGCGAGATGCCTCGGCTTCGCTCGATACAACGTCCTGCCGTTGTTGCCCCTAACAGCCCGCCAAACAATTCTTTTCCGCAACGCACGCTTGGCACCGAGCCACTAGCTGCCAGCCGGTTGCAGCGCAGCCGATTGCAAAACTCATCGGCTTTCGGCCGTTAGGCTGGGCAGGCTATATCGTCGGCTACTGATTTTCTTGTTATTTTTCCCCGGAAGAGTCTAGCCAGCAGCCAGCAGGGCCCGGCCAGACCTTCCCGCGCGCCCCTTCGTCCGAGCCCACCCCCGAAGGTTGTTACCGTCCCTGTTTCGGCTTTCAACTCCTTCCGCCCGCTGAGCAGCTGCGCCTTGCGTGCTGCCCGGCGCCGGCTTCGACTCCGACTTATTTATGGGTGCCTCTTCGTTGGCCGCCGACCTCGCGGCCGATTTTCAACTGCACTTCGGGGCTGCGCCCGTGGTGGTGCGCGCCCCGGCCCGCGTCACCCTGCTCGGCAAGCACCTGGAGCACTACGAGGGCTGGGTGCTGCCCGCCGCCCTCGACCGCGAAGCCGTGGTGGCCGTGGCCCTGAACCACACGGGCCGGGTGCGCCTCTATTCCTACGACTCCGATGTGATGGTGGAAGCCCCGCTGGCCGCCACCGGTCCGCCCGGCGCCAAGTCGTGGATGTACCGCCTGCTGGGCGTAGCCGCTGGCTTTCAGCAGCTGGGCTTCGCGCTGCCGGGCTTCGACTGCATGTTCGGCGGCAACATCCCGGTGGGGGCGGGGCTCTCGCCGGCCGCCGCCGTGGCCAGCGGCCTGGCCTACGCCCTCAATCACCTGCTGGGGGCCTGCCTCGATGGCCTGGCCCTGGCCCGCTTGGCCCAGCGCGCCGAGTACCTCGAAGCCGACCACCCCGCCGGCCTCATCGACTACGTGGCCGCGCTCTGCGGCAGCCCCGGCCACCTGCCCCGCCTCGACTGCCGCACCCTGCAGGTGGAGCTGCTGCCCTTCGACGCCGCGCAGTACCGCTTCGTGCTCTGCGACGCGGGCATTTCGCGCAGCCGGGCCAGCGCGGGCTACGCCGTGCGCCACCAGGAATGCGCCGCCGGGCTGGCCGTGCTGCGCCGCCACTACCCCGAGCTGCGCGGCCTGCGCGACGTGACGCCCATGCAGCTGCACCGCTACCGCCAGGAAATGGGGGAGTCGGTGTACCGGCGCTGCGCCTTCGTGCTGGCCGAACACCAGCGCGTGGAGCTGGCCGCCATGCACCTGCAGGCCGGCAACGTGCGCGCCCTGGGCCAGCACATGTACGCCGCCCACGCCGGCCTGCGCAACGACTACGCCGTGAGCTGCCCCGAGCTGGACGAGCTGGTGCTCATTGCCCAGGAATTCGCCGGCACGCTGGGGGCCTGCATGCTCGGCGGCCTGAGCAGCTGCACCCTGAACCTGCTGCCCGCCGCCGCCGCCGATGCCTTCGTGCGCCACGTGGCCGCCGCCTACCAGCAGCGCCGCGACGGGGCCCTGGTCACCTACCAGGCCGGCATCAGCCCCGGCGTAGGGCTGATCGACGAAGCCGCGCTGGCCGCCGTGGCGCGCTGAGCCGGGGCGGCGGCCGACTTGGGCTAAACCATGCCGGCTACCTGATTAGCCCCAGATCAGCACCAGGGTGCCCCCGATGATGAGTGCTGCGCCCAGGCCGGTCTGCCAGCTCAGCCGCTCCCCCAGAAACAGCACCGACAACCCGATGGCCAGGGCCACGCTTAGCTTATCCACCGGGGCCACCTGCGAGACGTTGCCCAGCTGCAGCGCCCGGAAGTAGCACAGCCACGACAGCCCCGTCGCCAGGCCCGACAGCCCCAGAAACAGCAGATTGGTGCGGGTGAGCAGCTGCAGCTGCCCCAGTCCGCCCCGCACGTACACCACGGCCCAGGCCAGCACCAGCACGACGGCCGTGCGCACGGCCGTAGCCAGGTTGGAGTCGACGCCCTTGATGCCGATTTTGGCCAGCACGGCCGTCAGGGCGGCGAAGAAAGCGGAGAGCAGCGCGTATATCCACCACATAGGTCGGGGCTGAAAAGGCCGGCCCGCTGTCCGGCACGGGCCTCGGCGGGAAAATGGGTATCAGCCGGCTGCTGCCAACTCGGCCAGGGCGGCCCGCACTTCGGCCAGCCGGAGCTGCTTCTGCGGCTCGCGCAGGCGGGTGGCGGCCGCGGTCCAGTAGCGGTGCTGGCTCAGAAACTCCTGCTGCAGCTCCAGCCAGCCCCGCTTGTCGTAGGCCTGGCCCCGGGCGGCCAGCTCCTGGCGCAGGGTCTGGCTGATGGGCCAGTAGTCGGGGCGGCCGAGGTAGTCCAGGTCGGCGTCGCAGAGCAGGCGGGCCAGCGGCTCGGGGCCGGGCGACTGGGGCATCTGCGTGGCCATGATCAGCCGGCAGATCAGCTCGATGTGGACCTCGGAAAAGCCGAAACCGGGCAGCATCTGGCGGGCCAGCTGGCAGCCGGCGGCCTCGTGGCCCTGGTAAGTAGTGAGGAAGCCCGCGTCGTGGTAGTGGGCGGCGGTGCCGAGCAGGGCCAGCAGCTCGGGGTCGGTCAGGCCCTCGGCGGCGGCCAGCGTTTGGACGGCCGTTACCACGTCGAGGGTGTGGTGCCGGCCGTGGTAGCTAAGGTCGGCGGGCAGGTGGCGGAGCTGGTCGAGCACGTAGGCTTCGGCGCGCGGGCAATCCATCGGCGGCAGCGGGGAAGTAAAGCGGGGGCGTAATTACCGGAAAAATCCGCGTCGGGCCGCGCCGGCCGCTATCTTGCGGTTTCAAATCCGGGCGGCCCGCCGCCCGCTTCACGTATCCGGAATGACACTACTTGCACGCTGGCGCCAGTTGCTGGGCATTCGCGCCGAGGAAGGGCGCACGGTGGGCTTGTTTTTCCTGCACAACTTCCTGCTGGGCATCGGCACCATCCTGGTGTACGTGTCGGCCAACGTCATCCTGCTCGAAAACCACCCCGAGCGCAACCTCCCGCTGGCCTACCTGGCCGCCGCCGGGGCCATGATCGGGGCCGGCCGGATCTACTCCCGCTACGAGCACCACCTGGGCCTGCAACGCGTGGCCGTGCGGGTGCTGCTGGCCAGCCTGGTGCTGACCGGCGTGCTGGCCGCGCTGGTCGCCTGGGGCCACTCGGCCGCTACGGCCGTGGCCATCATGGCCGGCTACCGCGTCATCTACCTGCTCACCAACCTGGAGTTCTGGGGCGTGTCGGCGGTGGTGTTCGACGTGCGCCAGGGCCGGCGGCTGTTCAGCGTCATCAGTTCCGGCGACATGCCCGCCAAGGCCCTGGGCGCCGTGCTGGCCATTCTCATCCATCACCACTCCGACCTGCTCTGGCTGCTGCTCACCGCCTTCGGGGCCTACCTCGGGGCCCTGCTGGTGCTACGCGCCACCGGCCGCGGCCACGCGGTGGAAGTGCGCGAGGCGGCCCGCGCCGCCCGGCAGCAGGCCGTGGCCCCGGCCCTGCAGCGCTGGTTTGGCAGCAGCCGCCTGGTGCTGACGATGTGCCTGGGCATGCTCAGCATTGCCGCCGTCACGGCCGGCATCGAGTACTCGTTTTTTGTCAACGTCAAGCACCGCTTCCACGACCAGGCCACGGTGATGCAGTACGTGGGCTCGGTGCTGGTGGCCGCCTACCTGCTGGCCCTGCTCTTCAAGCTCCTCTTCTCCCGCGCCGCCACCGACCAGGTAGGCGTGCGCCGGATGCTGGTGCTGCTGCCCGGCGTGCTGGCCGCCGCCATGCTGCTGGCCGTCTGGCTCTGGTACGCGCAGGCCGATGAAGGCACCCGGCTGCTGTACTTCTGCGGGGTGTTCGTGACCCTGGAAGTGCTGCGTCGGGCCGTGTTCGACCCGCTGTTTCTCACCCTGTTTCAGCCCCTCTCGCCGCCCGAGCGCCTGCAGGCCCACACCCTGGCCAAGGGCGTGTACGAGCCGCTGGGCCTGGGCCTGGGCGGCCTGCTGCTGCTGGGCCAGCACCTGCGGCCGGGCTTGTCGGCCTGGGCGCCGTTTGTCTGGATGAGCCTGTTCGTGGCCCTGGCCTGGTACTGCCTCTACCGCACCCACGGGCACTACCTGGCCGAGCTGCAGCACGCCCTGCGCCGCCGCTTCTCCGCCGGCCCCGACACGGCCACCACCCTGCGCTGGGCCGCTGCCGCCGATGAGGGCGGCAGCGCCGACCCCGCCTTCGACCCCACCAACTTCGTACCGGCCGAAACCAGCCAGCTCATTGCCGCCCTGCGCGACAAAACCACCCGCCCGGCCGCCACCCAGGCCCTGCTGCAGGGCGGCCCCGCCGTGGTGCCGGCCCTGGCCGAAACCCTGGAAAGTCCCGAGGCCGATGACGCGCTGGTGCGTCGCGTGGCCCTGCTCTGCGCCCGGCTGCCCCTGTCGGCCAGCCACCAGGCCCTCGTCACGCTGGCCTGGCAGCCCAACCTCTTCCGCCGCGAAGCCGCCCTGCGCGCCCTACGCGGCTACACCCCGCAGCCCTCGGAGGCGCCGGTGTTCGAGGCCCTGGTGCAGGAGGAGCTGACGCTGGCCCGGCACCTGCTCACCGGCCTCACCGAGCTGGCCCCCGCCGAGCCGCTGGCCCTGAGCCTGGAGTACGAGCTGATGCGGGTGCAGCAGCGTTTGTTCGGGCTGCTGGGCCAGCTCTACCCGCCCCAGCTCATTGCCGATGCCCAGCGCGGCGTGGCCCAGGCGGCCCGGGAGCGGCAGGCCAACGCCCTCGAAATCCTCGACAACCTGATTCCGCAGCCGGTGTACCAGGCCCTGCAGGCCCTGCTGGAAGTGGCCCCGCCCGCCGCCCGCCTGCGCACCTTCGAGCGGCTGCTCACCTACGACGAGCCCCTGGCCGCCATCGTGCCCACGGTGGTGCGCCGCGGCGAGACGGTCTTTACCGACTGGACCATTGCCCTGGCCCTGGGCCAGTGGCAGCCCACCGCCGCCCTGGCCGATGCCGCCGCCCTGCTCGCCCGCCTTGGCAGCAGTAGCCCGCTGGTGCAGGAGGCCGCCAAGGCCCTGACCCGGCGCGTGCAGCAGCAGGAGCCCGCGCTGTTTGGGCAGCTGCTGGCCCACCAACCCACCCTCGAAACCGTTCTTATGAGCCATTCTGCGCCCGAATCCCGCATTTCCGCCGCCGAGCGGGTGGCCCTGCTCAAGCACACCGCCCTCTTCGCCGCCACCCCCGAAAACGTGCTCAGCAGCATCGTGCCCATCATGAAGGAAGTCAGCTTCGGGGCCGGGGAGCAGATTTTCGCCAAGGGCGACCTGGGCACCTCGCTCTTCATCGTGCAGACGGGCGAGGTGGGCATCTTCTCCGGGGCGCAGCAGCTGGCCACCTTCGGCCCCGGCGACTTTTTCGGCGAGCTGGCCCTGCTCGACGCCGAGCCGCGCTCCGCCTCGGCCGTCACCCAGGGCCCCGTGCTGGCCTTCCGCCTCGACCAGGACGACTTCTACGACGTGATGGAGGAGCGCCCCGAAGTGCTGCGCAACATCCTGCGCGTGCTCTGCCAGCGCCTGCGCCGCCAGAACGAGAAGTCGGTAGCGGCGGGGTAGAGGTTCGTTTTTCGTTGTTGGTTGTTCGTTTTTCGACGAACGGCCCGGCTCCGACGCAAAAGCCCCCGACCGTGCTGGTCGGGGGCTTTTGCGTCGGAGCCGGGCCGATAGGAAGCGTGGTACGTCGTTCGTGAGTCGTCCGACGAAAAGCGAACAACCAACAACGAAAAACGCTCCCCTACGCCACCACCTCGTAAATCATCACCGGCTGGGTCTTGTTTTTCAGCGTCACCTCGTGCAGCGGGCGGCACTGAAACGACTCCTTCACCAGCTCGTAGGTGGCCTCGGTGATGATGACCTGCCCGGGCTGGGCTACCGACTGCAGGCGCTGGCTCACGTTCACCGTGTCGCCGATGACGGTGTAATCCAGGCGCTTGAGCGAGGCCGAGCCGATGTTGCCCGATACCATTTCGCCGGTATTCACCCCGATGCTCACCTGCGGCTGGTACTTGCTGCCGTCGGGCAGGGTGTACTCGTTGGCCTGCACCACCGCGCGCACCGCCAGGGCCGCGTCGATGGCGCGGTCGAGGTGGTACTCGCCGCGGAAGACGGCCATCACCGCGTCGCCCATGAACTTGTCGACGTGGCCGTGCTGGGCAATGATTTCCCGCACCATCTGGTCGAAGTAGGTATTGAGCATGCCCACGATGTCGCCGGCGGGCAGTACTTCCGAGAGGCTGGTGAAGCCGCAGATGTCGATGAACACCACGCTGGCCTGCACCGTCTCGCTCACCATCAGCGTGTGCTCAAACTCGGGCCGGGCCATCACGTTCAGCACCGTCTCGTCGACGTACATGCGCAGGATGTTGTTTTCCTGGATGGCGCGCAACGTGTCGCGCAGCTGCTGCACGTGCTGGGCGGTCTTGTCCATGGTGGTTTCCAGGTCGGCGAAGTCCACCGGCTTGGTCACGAAGTCGAAGGCGCCGCGGTTCATGGCGGTGCGGATGTTCTGCATGTCGCCGTAGGCCGAGACCATCACCGTTTTCACCACCGGGTTGGCCTCCTGCAGCTTGGTGAGCAGCGTGAGGCCGTCCATCACCGGCATGTTGATGTCGGAGAGGATAATGTCGGTATCGGGGTGCTGGGTGAGGGCGCGGAGGGCTTCCTGCCCATTGGCGGCAAATATGAACTCGTAGACGTTTTCGCGGATTTTGCGCCGGAACTTCTGCTTGATGAGCAGCTCCAGGTCCGCCTCGTCGTCGACGACCAGAATCTTAGTTTTCATGCGGTTCCATGGCGGCCAGCTTGGCCTTGAGGGCGGCAAAATCGACGGGTTTGGTCAGGAAGTCATTGGCCCCGAGGCGCAGGGCCTGGTCGTGGCTTTCCTGGTCGCCGTAGGCCGTAATCATCATCACCTGCGGGGGCGGCGGGGCGGGGTACTCCTCGCGGATGTGGCGCAGCAGCTCCAGCCCGCTCATGCCGGGCATGTTGATATCGGAGAGGATCAGCACGACTTCCGAGGCGTGGGCGTGCAGGTAATCCAGGGCTTCTTCGCCGGAGTAGGCAAAGGAAAAGGCGAACTGCCCGCTGCGGATTTCGCGCCGGAACCGCTGCTCAAACAGCGTGCGGACGTCCGCCTCGTCGTCGACCACCAGTATCTTCATCATAGCAAGCAAAGCTAGGGCAATTCGATGTAGCGCGAACTTTTAGTTCGCGTTTTCTGAAACGACCTCTTGAACCGCTAACGCAACAACATCAGCAACGATACGCGAACTGAAAGTTGGCTTCGCCGACCTTCGGTTCGCGCTACACTCGCGCTACGCCGGCAGGGTGATGATAAACTCGGTGCCCTGGCCGGCGGCGCTTTCCACCTCGATGGTGCCGCCGTGGCCCTTCGTGACGATGTCGTAGCTCAGGGAGAGGCCCAGGCCGGTGCCTTCGCCGGTGGGCTTGGTGGTGAAGAAGGGCTGGAAAATCTTCTGCCGCACGTCCTCCGGGATACCCGTGCCGTTGTCCTGCACCCGGATTTCGATGTCGCCCTGCGCGTTGCGGCGGGTGGCCACGCTCACGGTGGGCACGAAGCCGGCGCCGGCGGCTTCCTGGCGCTTCTGCACGGCGTAAAAGGCGTTGGTAAACAAATTCAGCAGCACCCGCCCCAGGTCCTGCGACACGGCCTCGATGCTGCCCACGGCCGGGTCGAAGAAGGTGGTGATGGTGGCGTTGAAGGCCTTGTTTTTGGCCCGCAGGCCGTGGTAGGCCAGGCGCAGGTACTCGTCGGCCAGCTGGTTGAGGTCGGTGGGCTGCCGCTCGCCGGTGCTCTGCCGGGAGTGCTCCAGCATGCCGCGCACGATGCTGGCGGCCCGCTGCCCGTGGTGGTGAATCTTCTCCAGGTTCTGCTTGAGGTCCTGCAGCAGCTCGGCCTCCAGGTCCGGGTCGCGGTCGGGGCGCTGCTGCTCCTCCAGCAGCTCCTGCACCAGCTCGGCCGACACGTCGGAGAAGTTGGTGACGAAGTTGAGCGGGTTCTGGATTTCGTGGGCAATGCCGGCGGTCAGCTCGCCCAGCGAGGCCATCTTCTCGCTCTGAATCAGCTGGTCCTGGGTGATTTTTAGCTCGTCGAGGGCGTGCTGCAGCTCCTGGGTCTGCTGGGTAAGCGTGGCGGTGCGCTCGGCCACCATGCGCTCCAGCTGGCTGTTTTCGGCCTCGATGCGCCGCTTATCCTCAGCCTCTTTTTCCCGCTCCAGCCGCTCCCGCTCCAAGTGCTTTTTCTGGTTGCGGGCGATGAGCACGAAGGTCACCAGCCAGATGATGGTGAAGCCCTGGGAGGTTTCGAATACATCGTCGTAGCTCTTGAGCAGGCTTTTGCCGAAGGCGGCCACCAGCAGCTCCACCAGCGAGTAGGCCACGAACGGGGCCAGGGCCAGCACCAGGGTGCGGGCGGGGCGGTGGTCCTGGCAGCGCAGCAGCACGTAGAGCACCACCCCGAAGATGAACAGCTGGTACACTTCGTCGAGCAGGTGGGAGTCCCAGCCCACCGACAGGGCCAGCAGGGCCACGCCCGGCGCCCAGATCCAGTCGAGCAGGCGGTTGAGGCGGGGCAGGCGGGTGGGCAGATCCAGCAGCTGCCGCAGCCAGCGCACGGCTACCAGGCTCAGCCCAATAGGAATGACGAGGGAGGTATTGACGTCCATAGCGGCCGGGCAGGGAAGTTAGTTTTTCTTGGGTTCGGACGAAGCTTCATCCTTTTTGCCGGATAGCAGCTGCGGCAGCGGCACCGTAAACACCAGCACCGGGTTGCTGGTGCGCGGGGCCGATTTGCCGGCGGGCTTGTCGTCCTTGCTCAGCAGCCGCATGGCGTAGCCCACGGCCGTGGGCAGGGTCACGCGCAAGGTCATGACCTGCTGGGCCGTGGCCGGCTGGGCGGCCGGCGGTGCGGGCTCCGGCCGGGTCTGGGCCCGGGCCGAGGTGGCCGCCAGCAGGAGCAGGGCAAGCAGCAGAAACAACCGGTGGCTGACAGACATTAAAAAGCTATTGGCGGCCAAAGATGCGACTATATGCGAAGCGGCACCAAAGCCGAAGCCCGGTGCCGCCGAATTAGATTCGAAAAGGTGCGGGGCCGTTGCCTGGGCGGCGGGTATTTGGGGGGGCTGGTGGCTAGTGGGGTAGAGCGTCCCTAGAATATCGGTAGCTTGTCGAACTACCTTGATACTCATGACCGACAAATCAAGCCGCGAGCTTTATCTGCTGGAGAGGTTTCTGCCTCAGTTGTTTCCCAATGAAGAGTATTCACTAACGCAGCCACTGCCACCATTGCCAGATGTGGTGGTGGAATTGAATAGCCGACGAATCGGTATTGAAATAACCGATCTGATACCAGATGAGGAAGCTCGACGTCAGGAGAAGCTTCAAGACATGATATTGCGGGAAGCGCAGCGGGCTTTCGAGAATAAATGTGAGCTGCCGCTCCACGTCACAGTTGATTTCTCGCCAGCAATTACCCAAAAAGGGATTCAGCGTCAGCAAGTAGGGCAGCAGCTGGCAGATATCATCTGGCAGTCAGTTGAGTCTGTAAAAGACCAGCCGGGTAATCAGGACCAGTTTTATATCCAAATAGAGAGGCAGCATGACGCCTATTTTCACGACATAGGTGTCTTCTACCTTAACCGAATTACGGATGCCTGCTGGTCACCTATAACGTCGTTCTGGGTGCCGGCAGCACCGATAGATTCTATCCAGGAAATCATTCGGCGCAAGAGCCAGAATGTGCCCGGCTACCTGTCCGGGTGCGACGAAGTATGGCTGCTAATTCTTGAAACGGGCAGTCCATCGTCGTATTTCGACCATTACGAGCAACTGCGAGAAAGCACCTTCGATAGTGCTTTCTCGCGCACGTTGGTTGGGCGAATTAGTCATGCTGAAATCGTTGAATTGAAGTCAGAAGCGCAATAATCCCGCTTCACACTACGCCCACATCCCCACCGCGTTCTTGCTGGGCAGCGCCGTTTTGCCCATCAGAAACTGGTCGACCTGCCGGGCGGCTTCGCGGCCTTCCGAAATGGCCCAGACCACCAACGACTGCCCGCGGCGCATGTCGCCGGCCACGAACACCTTCGCCACGCTGGTCTGGTAGTCCTGCTCCGAGGCCCGCACGTTGCCGCCCTCATCCAGGGCCGCGCCGAGTTGCTGGAGCAGGCCGCCCGGCTCGGGGCCGGTGAAGCCCAGGGCCAGCAGCACCCGCTGGGCCGGAATTTCGCGCGCCGAGCCCTCGATTTCCTGAAAGCCCAGGCGCCGGCCCAGCACGTCGGTTTCCCAGCTGATGTCGGACACCAGCAGGGCGCGCACCCGGCCGTCGGCGTCGCCCAGGAAGGCCTTGGTTTTGATGCCCCAGTAGCGCTGGCAGCCTTCCTCATGCGAGGTGCTGCTGCGGAAGATGGCCGGTTCCAGCGGCCAGGGCGTGTGGGCGGGCCGCTCGGCGGCGGGCTCGTTCATCTGGGCAAACTGCGTGACCGAGCGGGCCTGCTGCCGGTTGGCCGTGCCCACGCAGTCGGAGCCGGTGTCGCCGCTGCCGATGACCACCACGTCTTCGCCCGTTACCAGCAGTTCCTCCCCTTCGATGGGCAGGCCGGCTACGCGGCGGTTGTGCTGCGTCAGGTACGGCATGGCGAAATGGATGCCCGCCAGCTCCCGGCCGGGAATAGGCAGGTCGCGCGGGGCCAGGGCGCCGCCGGCCAGCACCACCGCGTCGAAACCTTGCAGCAGCTCCGTGGCGGGCAGGTCGCGGCCGATTTCCACGCCGCAGCGGAACTGCACGCCGTCCTGCGCCAGTAGCTCGATGCGGCGGTCGATAACCCATTTTTCCAGCTTGAAATCGGGCACGCCGTAGCGCAGCAGCCCGCCGGGACGGTCGTCGCGCTCAAACACCGTCACCGCGTGCCCGGCCTTCACCAGCTGGGCCGCTGCCGCCAGCCCCGCCGGCCCCGAGCCCACCACCGCTACCGTCTTGCCCGACTTGAGCACCGGCGCCGTGGGCCGCACGTAGCCCTTGGCGAAGGCTAATTCGATGATGTGCTTCTCGATTTCCTCGATGGCCACCGGCGCCCGGTTGATGCTCAGCACGCAGGCCGCCTCGCAGGGCGCGGGGCAGATGCGGCCGGTGAATTCGGGAAAGTTGTTAGTCGACGCGAGGATCTGGTAGGCCTGCTCCCAGTCCTGCCGGTGCACGGCCTCGTTGAACTCCGGGATGATGTTGCCCAGCGGGCAGCCCGAGTGGCAGAATGGAATGCCGCAGTTCATGCAGCGGGCAGCCTGCACGGTCAGTTGCGCCTCTTCGTAGCGGCCCACAAACTCTTGGTTGTGCTGCACGCGCTCCTGCGGGGCCGCCTTGGGGGGCAGCTCACGGGCAAATTCCTTGAAACCGGTGATGTGTGCCATGTGCGCCTCACCCCCCGGCCCCTCTCCTTGGGGAGGGGGGCAGCCTGACGACTGCGGGAGGCTAGTTTTTTGTCGTTGATGAATGATTTTGAAGAGGTGCTAATCCGCTCGTCACCTCAGCTGCCGTCCGCATGCTGATGTAGTAGAGCGCCGTTGCGGCCGGTTGGCACCTCCTCTCCTTTTTTGGAGAGGGGCTGGGAGTGAGGCGCCTACCGCTCGGCCGGCTCGTACCGGGCCGCCTGCAGCACCTTTTTGTACTCCGAGGGAAACACCTTCACGAAGCGGCTGGCTTCCTCGGGCCAGTTGTCGAGCAGGAAGGCGGCCAGCCGGGAGCCGGTGAGCTGCTGGTGGCGCTGCAGCAGCTGCCGAATCTGGTCTTCGTCGTCGGCGTCGAGCGGGTCCAGCTCCACCATTTCCCGGTTGCAGTTGGCGGGGAAGCTCCCGTCCGGGTCGTACACCCAGGCTAGGCCCCCGCTCATGCCGGCGGCGAAGTTGCGCCCGGTGCGGCCCAGGATGAGGGCCCGGCCGCCGGTCATGTACTCGCAGCCGTGGTCCCCCACGCCTTCCACCACCGCCGTGGCCCCGGAGTTGCGCACCGCAAACCGTTCCCCGGCCTGCCCGCGCACGAACAGCTCCCCGGAGGTAGCCCCGTACAAGGCCACGTTGCCGATGATGATGTTCTGCTCGGGCACGTAGCGCGCTCCGGGCGGCGGACCGATAACCAGCTGCGCCCCGCTCAGGCCCTTGCCCACGTAGTCGTTGGCCTCGCCTTCAAGCTTGAAGGACAGCCCTTTGGCGCAGAACGCCCCGAAGCTCTGCCCCGCCGAGCCGCGGAACGTGTAGTTGATGGTATCGGCGGGCAGCCCCGCGCCCTGGTAGCGCTTGGTTACCTCGTTCGAGAGCAAGGTGCCGATGGTGCGGTCGGTGTTGTGCACCCCGAACGTGGCGAAGACCGGAACCCGCTCGTTCAGCGCCGATTCGGCTTGCGCCAGCAGCTGCCAGTCGAGGATGTGGCTCAGGCCGTGGTCCTGCGCCTCGCTCTGATACAAGGTTCCGCCCGAGGGGTTGGGCACCGGTTGCAGCAGGTCGGTCAGGTCCAGAGTGCGGGCCTTCCAGTGCGTCAGGTTCTCGCGCACCTTCAGAAACTGCGGCCGGCCCACCATTTCCTGCACCGTGCGGAAGCCCAGTTCGGCCATGATTTCGCGCAGCTCCTCGGCCAGGAAGCGGAACAGGCTGACGATGTGCTCGGGCTGGCCGGTGAAGAGCTTGCGCAGCTCCGGGTCCTGCGTCGCCACGCCCACCGGGCAGGTGTTCAGGTGGCACTTACGCATCAGGATGCAGCCGCCCGCAATCAGGGCGGCCGTGGCCACGCCCCATTCCTCGGCGCCGAGCAGGGCCGCCACGGCCAGGTCGCGGCCGGTTTTCACCTGCCCGTCGGCCTGCAGCACCACCCGGCTGCGCAGCTGGTTGCGCACCAAGGTCTGGTGGGCTTCGGCCAGGCCCAGCTCCCAGGGCAGCCCGGCGTGCTTGATGGAGCTGATAGGGGAGGCGCCGGTGCCGCCGTCGTAGCCGGCAATCAGGATGACGTCGGCGTGGGCCTTGGCGACGCCGGCCGCAATAGTGCCCACCCCGGCCTTCGACACCAGCTTCACGCTGATGCGGGCCGCGCGGTTGGCGTTCTTGAGGTCGAAGATGAGCTGGGCCAAATCCTCGATGGAGTAGATGTCGTGGTGGGGCGGGGGCGAGATGAGCCCGACCCCGGGCGTGGCGTGGCGCACCCGGGCAATCCACTCGTCCACCTTGTGGCCCGGCAGCTGCCCGCCCTCACCGGGCTTGGCGCCCTGGGCCATCTTGATCTGCAGCTCGTCGGCGTTGGTCAGGTACTGGGCCGTCACGCCGAAGCGGGCCGAGGCCACTTGCTTGATGGCCGAGCGCATGGAGTCGCCGTTGGGGAGCCGCTCGTAGCGCATCGGGTCCTCGCCGCCCTCGCCGGTGTTGCTCTTGCCGCCGATGCGGTTCATGGCAATGGCCAGGGTGCTGTGCGCCTCGTGCGAGATGGAGCCAAACGACATGGCCCCGGTGGCAAAGCGCCGCATGATGTTTTCGGCCGGTTCGACCTCTTCGAGCGGAATAGCGGGCCGGTGCCGGGCAAAGTCCAGCAGCCCGCGCAGCGTGAACAGCCGCTCCTGCTGCTCGTTCACGAGGCGGGCGTAGCGTCGGTACACTTCGTAATTGTTCGTGCGGGTGGCGTGCTGCAGCAGGTGCACGGTTTCGGGATTGAACATGTGCGCCTCCCCGCGCCGCCGCCACTGGTACACCCCGCCCTCCGGCAGCAGCGGCTGCTCCTCCGCCGACGAGGCCTTGAAGCCCTGAAACTGCTTGTAGAGCGTCTCCCGCGCTATTTCATCCAGCCCCAGCCCGCCGATGCGCGTCACCGCCCCGGTGAAATACCGGTTGACTACCGCCTGGTTGATACCCAGAATTTCAAACACCTGCGCGCCCTGGTACGACTGCAGGGTGCTGATGCCCATCTTCGAGAAAATCTTCAGCAGCCCGTCGCACACCGCCTTGATGTAGTTCTGCCGCAGCTTTTCGGCGTCGAGGCTGGTGCGCAGCTGCCCGCCCGCGTGCATGGTCTGCACCGTCGACAGCGCCAGGTACGGGTTGATGGCCGTGGCCCCGAAGGCCAGCAGACAGGCGAAATGGTGGACTTCCCACACGTCGCCGGCCTCCACCACCAGGCCCACCGAAGCACGGTTGCCCAGCCGGATCAGGTGGTGGTGCACCGCCGACACGGCCAGCAAGGACGGAATCGGAGCGTGCTTGGAGTCCACGGCGCGGTCGGATAGGATGAGCACCTCGAAGCCGTCCCGCACCGCGTCCTCGGCGTAGCGGCACAGGCGGGCCAGGCCGTCGGCCAGGGCGCCGGGCTGCCCGTCGGCCTTGAAATAGGTCTGCAGGGTTTTGGCGTTGAACAGCCCCGTGTCGATGCTGCGCAGCTTTTCCAGCTCGTGGTTGGTCAGCACCGGCTGGCGCAGGGCCACGCAGTGGCAGTGCATCTTGTCCTCGTCGAGGATGTTACCATTGTTGCCGATAAAGGTGGCCAGGCTCATCACCAGCCGCTCCCGGATCGGGTCGATGGGCGGGTTGGTGACCTGGGCAAAAAACTGCTTGAAGTAGCTCGACAGGTGCTGGGGCTGGTCCGACAGCACCGCCAGCGGCACGTCCACGCCCATCGAGCCGATGGGTTCCTTGCCCTCCAGCGCCATCGGCGTAATCAGCGTGTCGATATCCTCGCGGGTGTAGCCGAACACCTGGTGGTACTTGAACACTGCGTCGGCCGCCAGGTCCGTAAACACCTGCCGGGGCTCGGGCAGCTCCTCCAGCCGAATCTGGTATTCCGCCAGCCACTGCCCGTACGGCTGCTGCCGCGCCGCCTGGGCCTTCAGCTCCTCGTCGGTGATAATCTTGCCCGCCCGCGTGTCAATGAGCAGCATCTTGCCCGGCTGCAAACGGCCTTTCTTGGTGATAATGCTTTCTTCGAGCGGCAGCACGCCGGTTTCGGAGGCTACCAGCACCCGGCCGTCGTCGGTGAGGGTGTAGCGCAGGGGGCGCAGGCCGTTGCGGTCCAGCATAGCCCCGAGCAGGTGGCCGTCGGTAAACA
The DNA here is from genome assembly GCF_003258365.1 of Hymenobacter edaphi. Lineage (GTDB taxonomy): Bacteria > Bacteroidota > Bacteroidia > Cytophagales > Hymenobacteraceae > Solirubrum > Solirubrum edaphi. The sequence goes on from NZ_QHKM01000001.1 coordinate 328,480, forward strand.
GCAGCGCGGCCGGACCGTCCCAGGGCTCCATAAACGTGGCGTGAAACTCGTAGAAGGCCTTTTTCAGCGGGTCCATCTGCTCGTTGCCGTCCCAGGCTTCGGGCACCAGCATCATCAGCACGTGCGGCAAGGGCCGGCCCGAGTGCAGCAGCACCTCCACGATGTTGTCGAGGCAGGCCGAGTCCGACTGCTGGCTGTCGATAACCGGCAGCAGCATGTCCATTTCCGCCCGCGTGAAGTAGGGCGACACGTAGCTGCGCACCCCGGCGTAAAACCAGTTCAGGTTGCCCCGCAGCGTGTTGATTTCGCCGTTGTGGGCCAAATGCCGGAACGGCTGGGCCAGCTTCCACGAGGGCAGCGTGTTCGTCGAAAAGCGCGAGTGCACCATCCCGAACGCCGACGTGACCCGCGCATCCGACAAATCCGGGAAGTAGCTGCGCACCTGGCTGGTCCGCAGCTGCCCCTTATAGACGATATTCTGGCTCGACAGCGACGTGAAGTAAAAGTCATCAGCCGTTGGCACTGTTTCGGCCACCGTCTTGGTGATGAAGCGCCGCAGCACGTACAGCTTCCGCTCGAAATCCTCGGCCGTAGCCAGCCCCGGCGGCCGCAGCACGAACACCTGCTCAATGCTCGGTTCCGCCGCCAGGGCCGTCGGGCCGATGCCGGCGGGGTTCGTGGGTACTGGTCGATACCCGAGGATGGGCAGGCCCAGCTGCTTACCCGCCGCGTTGATGATTTGGCGGCAGGCGGTTTGCGCCGTGGCGTCCTTGGGTAGAAACAGCATGCCCACGCCGTAGCCGCCGGGCTCGGGCAGCCGGATGCTCAGGGCGGTGCATTCTTCGAGCAGAAACCAGTGGGGGAGTTGGAGCAGCAGCCCGGCGCCGTCGCCGGAATCTGCGTCGCAGCCGCAGGCGCCGCGGTGCTCCATGTTTTCCAACATGGTCAGCGCGTCGCTGATGATCTGGTGCGACTTCTGCCCGTTCAGGTACGCGATGAATCCCGTCCCACAGGCGTCGTGCTCGAACTCCGGGCGGTAGAGGCCCAGGGAAGGAGTTGGCGTCATTGGTAGCTAGTGCTAAGCGGGAATGCGGTAGGCAGGAGCGGAGCGAATCAGTAAGGTAGGATTCCTGGCGTTAGCAGACAACGAGTGCCACCGCTTGGGTATTAACTTTTTGTCATGGATACCTATTCGCCCAACATTCAGTAGCTTAAAAGCTGAACTTGACCGCCGTGCCAACTCCTGCAAAATTCACGTTTGCTACGTCACTGACGCTTAACCTGTATGCTATGAGCATGGCGCTGCCCTTTGTGTTGCTCGTCATGGCCTCCCAACCTAAGGGCCTCGGCATTGGTGTGCTGTTGCTTGACTTCCTTGCGTTGTGTACCTTGTTGATTACCAGTATTATAATTACTGTTAAGGCCTGGAAGCGTGGGCGCGGGTGGCTTTATTCCGTTGGCGCAGTAGCAGCGGTGGTGCTGTTCTTTCTGTGCGTCAAGCCCATCCGCAAAACAGTGGACTACTTCGGGTTCAAACTCAAGCAGCGCCATCTAGAGGTGCTGGTGCTGAATCCGAATAATTCCCAGCAACTAGATGCCACTGGAATCATGCGCGTCGAAACGTCCCAGCCCGGCGTGCTTTTGTTCGTGGAAGATGGGGAGGCAAGTTACCAGTACTGGGGTGTGGCCTACTCCCCAATGGATAAAAAACCGAGCAGTCGTTACTTGGCCCATAAGCTGTATTACTGGCACCATCTGGAAGGTCACTGGTACAGTTGGGCACGGTATGATGATTGATAAATATTCTAGATAGCGACGATTTTTTGCAAAATTTTCAAAAATAGCTTGCACGTGTGCCGCAAACCCATTACTTGCATCGGCTTAACAATTCGGTAACATGGAAGTCGCAGTTTTGAAGTACCCGGCGGTCCGCAACTACGTCGCTGGTCAGTTTGTCGAAGACGCCGGGGCCCGCGCCCTCGACGTGTACAGCCCGCTCACCGGCGGAGTGATTTCTACGGTGCCCTTGTCGGGCGCTGCTGCCCTGGACAAAGCCGTCGAGGCCGCCAAAGCCGTGTTTCCCGCCTGGTCGGCCATGCCGATCAAGGAGCGGGTGCAGATTTTCTACCGCTACAAAACCCTGCTGGAGCGCGACATGAAGGCCCTGGCCGACCTGGTGCAGGAGGAAAACGGCAAGACCTTCGACGAAGCCCGCGCCGAAGTGGAAAAGGCCATCGAACTGACCGAGTTTGCCTGCTCCATGCCCCAGTTGATTCAGGGCGAGTTTCTGGAAGTGAGCAAGGGCGTGGAAGCCCGGGTGGAGCGCAAGCCCCTGGGCGTAGTGGCCAGCATCGCGCCCTTCAACTTCCCCAACATGGTGCCGCACTGGACCATCCCCAACGCCCTGGTGCTCGGCAACTGCATGATCCTCAAGCCCTCGGAAGTAGTGCCGCTGAGCGCCGGCCGCATTGCCGAGCTGCTGAAAGAAGCCGGCCTGCCCGACGGCGTGCTCAACATCGTGCACGGCGACCGGGAAATCGTGGAAGCCATCTGTGACCATCCGGGCATCGAGGCCGTGTCGTTCGTGGGTTCCACCAAGATTGCCAAGGTGGTCTACATCCGCGCTACCTCGAACCTGAAGCGCTGCGTAGCCCTCGGCGGGGCCAAAAACCACCTGATGGTGCTGCCCGATGCCCACCCCGACATGACCGCCTCCAACGTGGCCGCCTCGATGTCGGGCTGCGCGGGGCAGCGCTGCATGGCCGGCTCCACGATGGTCGGAGTAGGGGCCGTCGACCACATCGTGCAGAAACTGGTGGACGAGGCCCGCAAAATCGTGCCCGGGCAGAACCTGGGCTCGGTTATCAGCAAGGAAGCCAAGGAGCGTATCGAAAAGCACATCACCGAGGCTGAGGCTGCCGGCGCCAAGGTGCTGCTCGACGGCCGAGGCGCCCGCGTGGAAGGCCATGAGGACGGCTACTACGTGGGCCCCACCGTGGTCGACTACGTGACGCCCGACATGCGCATTGCCCAGGAAGAAGTGTTCGGTCCGGTGCTGGCCATCCTGCGCACCAATACGCTGGACGAGGCGCTGGCCATCGAAAACGCCAACCCCTACGGCAACGCGGCGGCGGTATTCACCCAAAGCGGCAGCATGGCGCGCTACGTGATGGACCACGCCAACGCCGGCATGATTGGCGTCAACATCGGCGTGCCGGTGCCGCGGGAGCCGTTTTCCTTCGGCGGCTGGAACGAGTCGAAGTTCGGCGCCTGCGACATCACCGGCAAAAGCTCCATCGAATTCTGGACCCAGCTCAAGAAAACCACGACCAAGTGGAACCCCGAGTCGCGGGTAAACTGGATGAGCTAGCACGGCTTCGTAAGAACGTCATGCTGAGCCTGTCGAAGCATCTCTACCGCTTCGTTGAATAAACCCAGACGAAGCGGTAGAGATGCTTCGACAGGCTCAGCATGACGGCCTGAATTATTACTGAGTGATTGTAGGCAGTAATAATTATTCGCCGCTTTTTTGCCTACATTTAAAGAACGCCGCAATGCGTTCCTGTTCCCCTTTTCTTCCACAGCCAACAATGGAAACGTTTACCGAAACCGACAAGGAGCAAATCCTGCGGGATAATCTGGACCATACCCTGTTTTCCTGGTCGAAACAGGCCGGGCTGAACCCGATCAGTGCCGAGCGTGCCGAGGGCGTGTATCTGTGGGACCGGGACGGTAAGCGCTACATCGATTTCTCGTCGCAGCTGATGAACGTCAACATCGGCCACGGCAACCAGAAAGTGACCGAAGCAGTGGCCGCCCAGATGCGGGAGCTGAGCTACGTGTACCCCGGCATGATTACCAAGGCCCGGGGGGATTTGGGCAAGCGGTTGGCGGAAATCACCGCGCCGAACCTGACCAAGGCCTTCTTCACTCTGGGCGGGGCCGAGGCCATTGAAAACGCCATCAAGCTGGCCCGCATCTACACCGGCCGGCACAAGATTGTGTCGCTGTACCAGTCGTTTCACGGCGCTTCGTACGGGGCCATCAGCGTGGGCGGCGACCCGCGCAAGTTCGCCGTCGACTCGCAGGCCATGCCCGGCACGGTGCACGTCGAAAACCCCTACTTCTACCGCTGCCCCTGGTACAGCAGCACGCCCGAGGAGTGCGCCGAGCGGGCCGCCGCGGCCATGGAGCGCATCATCGGCTACGAGAATCCCGGCAGCGTGGCGGCCATCGTGCTGGAGGGCGAGTCGGGCACCTCGGGCTGCATCAAGTACCCGCCCGGCTACTGGCAGCGGGTGCGCGAAATCTGTGATAAACACGGCATCCTGCTCATTGCCGACGAGGTCATGTCCGGTTTCGGGCGCACCGGCAAGTGGTTCGGCTCCGACCACCACGGCGTGAAAGTCGACCTGATGTGCATGGCCAAGGGCATCACCGCCGGCTACCTGCCCCTGGGCGCCGTAATGGTGGACGACGCCATTGCCCACTACTTCGACGAGCGGCCGCTGCCGCTGGGCCTCACGTACTCGGCCCACCCCGTATCCTGCGCCGCCGCCGCGGCCGTGCTCGATATCTACGAGGAGGAAAATATGCTGCAGAACGTGCAGGAGCTGGGCCACTACCTCGACGCCCGCGTCTGCGACCTGATGGGCCAGCACCCGAGCATCGGCGACTGGCGCAACACCGGCCTCTTCGGCTGCCTGGAGCTGGTGAAAAACCGCGACACCAAGGAGCCCATGGCGCCCTGGAACGCCACGGCCGAGCAGATGGCGGTGATGAACCAGGTGGCGGCCAAAATCCGGGAGCTGGGCATGTACACCTTCGTGCGCTGGAACCTCATCTTCATCGCGCCCCCGCTCAACATCACCAAAGACGAGCTGGACCAAGGCCTCGATATTATTTCCCAGGCCCTGCGCATCGCCGATCAGCACGTAAATTAATCGGCGCTGTAACATGCAATTCAGGAGTCAATTCAGGCTCCTGAATTTTCAGTCGCAATAATTATTGGTAGTGTTTGTCGTCTCGCACTGCGCGGGGTAGGGTGGCTATTTTCTGCGCGGTAATAATTATGGCCTTGAGTAAATTGAAATCAGCGCGGAAAAGCTTATATTTTCCATCTGATTCCGGTACTTCTTTTCCCCGTTGAATGGCGTCTTTGCTGATTAAAAATGGCCGCGTCGTGACGGCCGATTCCGACGCGGTGTGTGACATCCTGATTGAGGGCGAAACCATTGCCGCCATCGGGAAAAACCTGCCCGTGCAGGCCGACGAAGTCATCGACGCCACTGGCAAAATCATCGTGCCCGGCGGCATCGACCCGCACGTGCACCTGGATATGCCCTTTATGGGCACGTTCAGCTCCGATACTCACGAGACGGGCACCCGCGCCGCCCTGCACGGCGGCACCACCACCGTCATCGACTTCGTGCTGCAGAAACAGGGCCATAGTCTGCGGGAGGCGCTGGCCGAGTGGCAGGGCCGGGCCACCGGCACCGCCGTGGGTGACTACTCGTTCCACATGGCCGTGACGGACTTCAACCCGAGCACCAAGGAGGAAATCAAGGACATGGTGGCCGAAGGCATTACCTCCTTTAAGACCTTCATGGCCTACAAGGGCGCGCTCATGATTGACGACGCGCAGATGGTGGGGCTGATGCAGGAGGTGCGCCGGCACGGCGGGCTGGTAACGGCCCACGCCACCAACGGCGACATGATTGACACGCTTATTGCCCAGCACCGGGCCCAGGGCAAGCTTACGCCGCGCTACCACTACCTCTCCCAGCCCGAAGTGACGGAGGCCGAAGCCTCGGGCCGATTCGCCGACATTGCCAACTACACCGGCGTCAACGCCTACATCGTGCACCTGACCTGCGAGGGAGCCCTGAATCAGGTGCGCCGCGCCACCGAGCGGAATCAGCGGGTGTTTGTGGAAACCTGCATTCAGTACCTGCTGCTCGACGCCTCGCTCTACGGCGACGATTTTGAGGGCGCTAAGTGGGTGATGTCGCCGCCGCTGCGGGAGAAAAAAGACCAGCAGACGCTCTGGGCCGGCATCAACCAGGGGCTGGTGCAGGTGGTGGGCACCGACCACTGCCCGTTTATGTGGGAGCAGAAACGAATGGGTGCCGACGACTTCTCCAAGATTCCGAACGGGCACCCGGCCATCGAGCACCGCATGGAACTGCTGTTTTCGGAGGGCGTGAGCAAGGGCCGCATTTCGCTGCAGAAGTTCGTGGAAGTCACGAGCACCAACGCGGCTAAGATCTTCGGCATGTTTCCGCGCAAGGGCACCATCAGCATCGGCGCCGACGCGGATCTGGTGCTCATCGACCCCGAGAAAAAGCACACGATTTCGGCCACCACGCACCACATGAACGTGGACTACTCCGGCTACGAAGGCTGGGAACTGACCGGCAAAATCGACACGGTGCTGCTGCGCGGCAAGGTGGCCGTCGACGCGGGCGAGACGAAAGTCGGGCGCGGTTACGGGCGGTTTATCCGCAGAGGGCCAGTTAATTACTAACTTACTGAGGGCAGTTCTTCCGACCGCCGGGCAGAACGCAGCGAAGCATCTCGCTCGTTTCGTTGGCCAATCCTCTCAAAGCGACAATACCATCTTAGCTGACGCTGGCGCCCGGTTACGGCTCGACCGTCCAGCATGGTAATACCGGGAACGTCAGCACGCGCGGTGCTTCGCATGGCGGCCCTTTTCGGCGGCTAGCCAGTGCTGCCTACAGAAACCCTTTCCCAACCAAATAACCGCGTACCCCACAATGCCACGAATGATTAAATCCGGGCTCATTCAGATGAGCCTGCCCATGACCGAAGGCGAAGGCTCGATTGAGGAAATCAAGGAGGCCATGGTGCAGAAGCACATTCCGCTGATTGAGGAAGCCGGCCGGCAGGGCGTGCAGATTCTGTGCCTGCAGGAAATCTTCAATACGCCCTATTTCTGTCCCGGCCAGGACAAAGCCTGGTACGCCTCGGCTGAATCGGTGCCGGGCCCCACGACCGAGCGCATGGCCGAGTACGCCAGGAAGTACAACATGGTCATTATCGTGCCGGTGTACGAAAAAGAGCAGGCCGGCTTCCTCTACAACACGGCCGCCGTAATCGATGCCGACGGGACGTACCTCGGCAAGTACCGCAAGAACCACATTCCGCACACCTCGGGCTTCTGGGAAAAGTACTTTTTCAAGCCCGGCAACCTGGGCTACCCGGTGTTCCAGACCAAGTACGCCAAAGTGGGCGTGTACATCTGCTACGACCGGCACTTCCCCGATGGCGCCCGGGTGCTGGGCCTGAACGGGGCCGAAATCGTGTACAACCCCTCGGCCACGGTGGCCGGCCTCTCGCAGTACCTCTGGAAGCTGGAGCAACCCGCCCACGCGGCGGCCAACGGCTACTTTATGGGCTGCATCAACCGCGTCGGGGAGGAGAAGCCCTGGAACCTGGGCCGCTTCTACGGCTCCAGCTACTTCGTGGACCCGCGCGGGCAGATTTTTGCCCAGGCTTCGGAAGATAAAGACGAGCTGCTGGTGGCCGACTTCGACCTGGACATGATTGACGAGGTGCGCGCCACCTGGCAGTTCTTCCGCGACCGGCGCCCCGAGACTTACGAGAAGCTGGTGGAGCTGTAAGCCGCCTCTATGGAGCCAACGCCTCCGGCCGGTGCAAGCCGGGCCGCAATTGTAGGGTGGTACAAACGGGCAACAGTCTGCTACGCGCTTCCCTTTGGTTTGGGGTTGTTAGGAGCAGTTGCACCGCTCTTTTTCACGCTGGCGCTGCTTGGCCAGCTGCCGCTCACCCTGACGGGCCTCTTCTTCACGAAACGCGGCTGGACGCTGGCCGTCCGGAGCGGCGACGTGGAGAAAAAGGATGTCGGCTTCGCGAATTTCATTCTCGGGGCCATCCTCCTGGTGCTTGGCCTCCTCGGTTTCGGTCTTGCTTACGTCATGACCGGTTAGCTCCGGCAGCCCGGGCTATGGCGCGCAACGGAACAGCCCGGCGGCGCGCCATAGCCCGGGTCATATTTACCTTCTCTCCGCAACCAACGCCGCAATGGCAGAATTTTCTACCCCCACTACCGAGCAGGAGTTTGATGCGAATTTCGCCCAGATCAAGCCCCTGATGAGCAACACCGAGGCGCTCTATGAAAGCTCCCGGTGCCTGTTCTGCTTCGATGCGCCCTGCATCAAGGCCTGCCCCTCGGGTATCGACATCCCGCAGTTTATCCGGCAGATCAACACCGGCAACCCCACCGGCGCGGCCAAGACCATTTACGAGGCCAACTACTTCGGCAACGCCTGCGGCAAGGTATGCCCCACGGAAGTCTTGTGCGAAGGCGCCTGCGTGTACAACCTCAACGAGCAGAAGCCCATCGAAATCGGGCGGCTGCAGAGCCACGCCACCCGCAAGGTTATCGACAGCGGCCACAAGCTGTTCGGGCCGGGGCCGGCCAATGGGCGCAAGGTGGCCGTTATCGGGGCCGGGCCGGCGGGCATTTCGGCGGCCTGCGAGCTGCGGGCGTTGGGCTACGAGGTGGATGTGTTTGAGGCCCGGGCCCAGCCGTCGGGGCTGACGCTGTACGGCGTGGCGCCCTACAAAATCACCAACGCCGAGACGCTGGCCGAAATGGATTACCTGGAGCAGCAGTTTGGCTACCGGGTCCGCTACAACCAGCGCATCAGCCGCCGCGAGGAGCTGCAGGCGCTGGAAGACACCTACGACGCCATCTTCCTCGGCATCGGCCTGGGGGCGACCAACGCCCTGCTGCTGCCCGGCGAGGAGCGGCAGAACTGCGTGGGCGCGGTGGAGTTCATCGAGCAGCTGCGCATCGGGCACCAGCAGGTGCAGGTGGGCAAGAAGGTCGTCGTGCTCGGCGGCGGCAATACGGCTATGGACGCGGCCTCCGAATCGGCGCGGATGGGGGCCCAGGACGTGGTGCTGGCCTACCGCCGCGGCAAGGACGAAATGGGCGCCTACGAGTTCGAGTACGACCTGGCCAAGGCCGTGGGCGTGAAGGGCTTGTTCAACGTGGCGCCGGTGGAAATCGTGGGCAACGGCAAGGTGGAGGGCGTGCGGTTCATCCGCACCGCTACCGTCGACGGGCAGGTGCAGGCGGTGCCCGGCTCGGAGTTCGTGGAGCCCTGCGACATGGTCATCAAAGCCACCGGGCAGGCCAAGCAGACCGGTTTTCTGCACCTGATTCCGGGCCTGCAGCTCGACGGCAAGGGCCGCATCGTGGCCGATGCCCGCACCGGGCAAACTTCCAATCCGAAGTATTTCGCCTCCGGCGACGCGCTAAACGGCGGGGCCGAGGTCGTTAACGCCGCCGCCGAAGCCAAGCAGACGGCGCGGGGCATTCACGCATTCCTGAGCGGCAACTAACCTCCCTGGCCGTCATGCTGAGCGCAGTCGAAGCATGACGTTCATTTTCAACTGACAACCAATGCCTGACCTTTCCATAAATTTTGCCGGCATCAAGTCGCCGAACCCGTTCTGGCTGGCATCGGCGCCGCCCACCAACTCCGGCTACCAGGTGATGAAAGCCTTCGACGCGGGCTGGGGCGGGGCCGTGTGGAAGACCTTGGGCGTGCCCGTGGTGAACGTATCGAGCCGCTACGGCGGGGTGAACTACCGCGACAAACGCCTCATCGGCTTCAACAACATCGAGCTGATTTCGGACCGCCCGCTCGCGGACAACCTGCGCGAAATCGAGGAGGTGAAAAAGCGCTTCCCCCACCACGCCGTCATTGCCTCGCTGATGGTGCAGAGCCGGCAGGAGTGGCACGACATCGTGCGCGACGTGACCAATGCCGGCGCCGACGGCATCGAGCTGAACTTCGGCTGCCCGCACGGCATGTGCGAGCGGGGCATGGGCTCGGCCGTGGGCCAGGAGCCGGAGGTGCTGCGCACCATCGTGGAGTGGGTGATGGAAGTGGCCCGGATTCCGGTTATCGTCAAGCTCACGCCCAACATTTCGGACGTGACCGAGCCGGCCCGGGCGGCCCGGGCCGGCGGCGCCGACGCCATTTCGCTCATCAACACCATCCAGAGCATCGTGGGCGTGGATCTGGACTTGTTCGCGCCGTACCCCATCGTCGACGGCAAGGGCACCAACGGCGGCTACTGCGGCCCGGCGGTGAAGCCCATTGCCCTGAACATGGTGAAAAACTGCGCCCAGGACCCCGACGTGCGTCTGCCCATTTCGGGCATCGGCGGCATCGAAAACTGGCGCGACGCGGTGGAGCACATTCTGCTCGGCGCCTCCTCGGTGCAGGTGTGCACGGCGGCCATGCACTTCGGCTTTGGTATCATCCGCGAAATGACGGCCGGGCTGGAGCAGTACATGACCGAGAAGGGCTTCCATACGATTTACGATTTCGTGGGCAAGGCCCTGCCGAACGTAAAGCACTGGGAAGATTTGAACCTGAAGTACAAGGTCACGGCCAGCATCAACGAGGACAAGTGCATCGGCTGCCAGCTGTGCTATACGGCCTGCGAAGACGGCGCCCACCAGGCCATCCGGCTGCAGGAAGGCACCCGCACGCCCGCCATCATCGAGGAAAACTGCGTGGGCTGCAACCTCTGCTCGTTGGTGTGCCCGGTGGAGCAGTGCATTACGATGGAGCGCACCGACGACGGCACCCAGCACCGCACCTGGAAGGAGCGCACCGCCGCCGACGATATTCCGGTGACGTTCAACGACGAGCGGGCCGGCGGGCTGCACCACTGGGTGCCCGCGCCGGCCGCCGCGCTGGGCAAGGAGCGGCACAAGACGCTGCCCGGCAAAGCCCGCGCCCTGGGCAGTCCGCAGGACGCCGTGGCGTCGAAAGCTACGGACGTGCTCAGCGCCTCGTAAAGCAGCAAGCCCCTTCGGCCAGCGCGGTCGAAGGGGCTTTTTGCTGCTGGGGGCTCCTCGGGGTTAGGCCGGCACAGCCGCCGCGGCCGATAGCACCGATGTCAAATCCAGTACGTCCGACAGCTGCCGGATGCGGCTCAGCTGGCTGGGGCGAATGACCAGCCGGTGGGCATTCACGTGCGTGCTCATTTTCACCAAACCGGGTACAACCGCATGCGGGATTTGCAGTGCGTATTCGATGCCGAAATCCTCGTTGAACGCGACGATAATCAGGTATTCGAAATGCTCGTGGTGCAAACCCCGGATGGCACTGAATTCTACGTTCTTATCCTTGGAACGCATCCGCCGACCCTTGATCTGGTAACGGATTTTCGGGGCGGCAGGCGTGGCTTGCCGGTACGCGTCGTACCAGAGCTTCGAGTTGTTTTCAAGCCCCAGCCCCAGTTTTTGGGCGACCAGCCATTCGGTGTAGTCACCGATGGGGCTGTTATTCGTTCGGCAAACCTTTAGCTCGGTCAGGCGTCGGAGCACGGTCCCGTATTGTTGCATCAGGTCCAGGGCTTCGGTGGCGGACGAAGCGGCGGTTTCAGGCATAAAAGGTGGGATAATGGCGAGTTGGCTGGGGGCTAAGCTCCATTGCCTACCTGTGTAAACCAAGCTATTTCAGCACTTCCAGCCAGCCCTTGTACTTGCGGCCGTTGGTGTAGGTGACGAGGTAATAGTAGGTGCCCGCCGTACCCGCGCCGGGCCAGCGGAACGTGCGCTCGGGCGAGTGGTACACCTCGTTGCCCCAGCGCGTAAAGATGCGGACCCCGGCAAAGCGCTGCTCGCAGAAATCGGGCGGCAGGCTGGGCAGGGTAAAGGCGTCGTTGAGGCCGTCGCCGTTGGGCGTGATGACGTTGGGCGGCAGGAAGGCCACGGTATCGGCGCTGGGCAGCAGCTGGAAGCGCACGGTGCGCTGCTGCGGAAGCGGGGTGCAGGTGGCGGTTTCGGTGAGCTGAAACACCACGGTCATTTCCTGCCGGGTAGGGGCCGCGCAGTCGGCCCGCCACTGGAAGGTGCCGTCGGCGCGGCCGGTGCCGCCCTGGGCGCTGAACTGCATGCCCGCGGCCGCCAGGTCGAAGCCCTGGCCGGTGGCGGTGAGGGTGAGGGCGTTCTGGTCGGCGTCGGTGCCGAGCAGGGTGGCCGAGTACGTCTCGCCCAGGCGCACGGGCACCAGCACGGGCGGGTCGGCGGCGTCGAGCGGGGCGGGCGGAAAGGTGCTGGTCAGCAGCGGGGCGCGGTTCACGGCCGGGCGGGCCGTAAAGGCCAGGCGCACGGTGTCGCGCTTGGGCAGGGCGCAGCCGTTGTCGGCCACGATGAGGTCGAGCAGAAACACCTTACCCTGCGAGTCCATACAGTCGGGGAAGCAGAGGGTGGCGCGCAGGGTATCGGGGGCGCCGGCGGTGCGCACGGTGCCGCTGGTGGTGCCGGCGGTGAAGGTCGGGCTGTTGGCGGCGCTGGCCGTGAAGTTGACCGGCCGGGTCGTCAGCGTCAGTTGGGAGCTGGGGTTAGGGTCGGTGAAGACGAGCTGCACGCAGTGGTCGGCGCCGGGCAGCAGGCGCAGCGTGTCGCGGGTGGGCTGGTAGGCGCGGGGGCGGCCGGGCAGCTGCACGGCCACGCTCGGGGCCGCGTTCAGGGGGCAGGCCAGCACGTACAGCTGAAAGTCGCGGCGCGTCTCCCCGATTTTGACGCCCCGGCGGTACTCCGCGCAGCGCACTCCGAACACGAACAGGCCCAGGCGCGTGGGCCGCACCGTCAGGCGGCCCGTGCGGGCATCGATGCCGAGCGTGGGCGTCCCCGGAATCTGGTTCTGGGCGCTCAGACCGCTGCTCCAGGTGATGGGGCTGAAGGGCGCGGCCTGGCTGCTGGTCAGGGTGGGGGCGCTGGCGCTGGTGTGCCCGTTGAGCGGCGTCACCATGTCGTAGACCAGCGAGTCGCCGTCGGCATCCTGCCCGCCGAAGTCGTAGTAAAACAGCTCGCCCACGCAGGCGTAGTCGCCCAGCGGGGGAAAGATGCGCGGGGTGGAATCGACGAACGGCTGGCCGCCGCGCACCACGGCCGGAAACTCCAGGTAGAACGTCTGGGCCGCCGCGCCGGGCCCCACGATGTTGCCGATGGCCAGGTTGCGGCAGCAGCGCTCCACGGCCGCGTAGTAGCCGGCCGCGCCGGTGTACGTGGCCGCATCCAGGGTCACGGCGCGGCTGTAAACCAGCTTGCGCGTGCTCAGCGAGCCGGTGGTGCAGGCCGGGTTGGTGTAGCTGACGAAGGTATTGCTGACCAGCGGCAGCGTGAGCTGCTGCATGCGCTGGTTGGTGGCCTTATCGAAGATGCCGGCCAGCAGGGCGTTGTCGAGGGCGGCGGCGTTGCCGTTGACGGCGTCGAAGTACAGGTTCAGGGTGAGCGTGTAGGTGCTGCCGCTTTGGTGCGTCAGCTCCATCTCGCCGCCCACGATGTGCGTGGCGCGGGCCGGCCGCAGCAGCCCCAGGCAGCACAGCAGCAGCAGGCCGCGCAGGAAAAGAGAAAAGGAAGGCGCCATCACCACGTCAACGAAAAGCATATTGGCCGGGGCCGGGAGCAGGCCGGGGCACGGGTAAGAGAAACAGCATGCGGAAGCCGGAAAGCGCGACCGGGCGCGGCCGGCCGGTCGGTTGAGGGCGGGCAAACCCGCAAAGCAGCGGCCGGCCCGGATGCCGGCCGCTGCCCGGGGCTTAGCTGGCGCCGCCCGTGCCGGTGGTGGTGGGGGTGCTGGTGGGCGTGCCGCAGCCGCCGCCCTTGCCGCCTTTCGGGCTGACGTCGGGCGTTTCGCAGCTGCTAACCGCCAGCGCAAGGCCGGCCAGCAGCAGGCCGGAAAAACGAAGTGAAAGGTTGCGCATAAGGAAAACGGGTTGAAGGGTGAAACACGGGCTGAACTGGCATTGCCCGCGCCGGCCAGCCCTGTCGGCGCGGGCAGGTAGCAGAGGCTGTTCCCGCCGGCAGGGCGGGGCTACGGCTCCAAAGCAAGAGCAATGCGCGCGGGGCGCTAAACGCAATAGACGACCCGCCCCCGGACGCCGACGAATGGCCCTGATTCGGTGCTATATAAGCTCGGAAAAAATCACCAGATAGTTGCCGCTGAAAGGCGGCGGCGGTACAAAAAAAAGGCCGCCGGTATCAGCCGGTACCGGCGGGCCGCCGCGCCCCGCGCCCCGCCTCCCGGATGTCGCACACAAGGCAAGGCAGAAAAAGCGCTGGGGTAAGGTTTACGAGCGGGCTGATCGGGCTTTGGCAGCCTGCTCAGCGCATCGGAATGCCCCTGATTCCCTACTGGGTCCGTTTCAGGCCGGCGGTGGCGGTGGCGTCGCCGGGACGGATGAGCAGGGCTTTGCCGTAGAGCACGCGGGCCTCGGTTTTCTTGCCCAGGTTCAGGTAGGCCCAGGCCAGCGAGAGGTTGGCGTCGTAGTCGAAGGGGTAGAGGTTGACCACCTTCTCGAAGTAGCGGGCCGCGGCCTCGTAGCTTTTGCGGTTGAGCAGGATAACGCCCAGCCAGTAGTTGGCCTGGGTGTTCTGCGGGTCGATTTTCAGAATGGCCTGGTACAGCTCCTGCATGCGCTCCACCTTGCTCAGGGCGTTGAGCGGCTTTACCAGGCCCAGCTTCGGCTCGATGGCGTAGGGGCGCTGCTCCACGGCTTTCTGGTAATACGCCTCCGACACCGGGTAGTTTTTGGCCAGGAAATACAGCCAGCCCAGGCGCAGATTCTGCTCGTAGGTGCCGGCGTAGCCCTTTTTCAGGGCCGCAATGGCCTCGGCGTACTCGCCCTTGGCCTCGGCGGCGTAGCTGCTGGCAAAGGCAGCCTGCAGGTCCTGGGCGCGGGCGCCCAGGGGCACGGTGAGGGCCAGGAGCAGCGCAGCGGTGAAGGGTTTTACCAGGTCCATGTGGCGGCGAGGGTCAGCGTGTGTTGGGTGTAAAACGTAAGAGTCTGAATCTGGGTGCGCGCTTCGGCGCCGTAGTAAAGGCGCGTCTGCCAGTGGCCGCCGGGCAGCGGCACCAGCAGCCCCAGGCCCAGGCGGCGGCGCAGCGGGTCGAGCAGGTTGTACACGTAGGCCCCGTCCTGGTCGGCCAGCACCGGCACGCGCCCCCAGCCCGCGTAGCCTTCGGCCCACAGGCGCGAAGCCAGCCGGGCGCCGGCGCCCAGCAGCGCGTGCGGGTAGGTGCGCCCGGCCGAGCGCACGAAGGCCGCCCGCGTGAAGCCGTAGAGACGCAGGTTGCCCAGCGGCAAGACCGTCAGCTGCACCTCGGCCTGGGTGCGGCTGGTGTCGGTGAGGCGGCCGGCGTAGAGGCCGGCCTGCAGCTGCCAGTACGGGCGCCCGTAGCGCAGCGCCGCGTACGCGAGGTGGCCGGGGTAGCGCGTCTCGTGGAAGCGGCTGCTGGTGAAGTGGTAGCCCAGGCGCCCCTGCAGGTGCAGCGGCAGCGGCACCGTTAGCAGGGCCTGGTAGTCGAACTGCCGCACCGGCACCCAGCGGGGGCGCAGCGGCTCGGGGTAGGGGCTGGGGCGCGAGTCGGGGTCGGCCACGGCCACGCGCACCTGCTGGGCGTAGTGCGAGGCAGCCTGCCAGAGCGTCCAGCCGCCGCCAAACTGGCTGCCCACGCCCAGGCGCCCGAAGCTGGCCGTGCTGCGGTCGGGGCTGCTGGGCCACTGCGCGCCCAGCTCGGCTTCGGCGCGGGCCACGGCGCGGGGGCGCAGGCGCAGCGCCCGCCGCAGCGAGTCGGGCAGGGGCCGGGCCAGCCGGGCGGCGGTTTCGCGCTGGTTCAGGGCCAGCCAGCCGTAGGCCAGCCCCAGGCGCGCAAGCGGGTCGGCGGCATTGGCCCGCCGGGCGCGTTCGTAGTGCCCGATGGCCGCCGCGGGCCGGCCGCGCAGGGCGGCGGCGTAGCCCAGCCGCCGGCGCAGCACCGGGTAATCGAGGCCCAGGGCGAGGGCGCGGCGGCCGGCCGAATCCAGCGCCGCCCAGCGACCTTGCGCCAGCAGCGCGGCCGTCACACTGTCGGCAAAGGCGTAGTCCGACAAGTCCCGCGGGCCGGTGCGCTGGGGCCGCCGGGCCGAATCGGCCGCGGCCGGCGCCACGGGCTCCACCACCAGGCTGTCGGCGGCGGGGCGCAGGGTGTCGGCCGGCGGCGGCTCCACCACCAGGCTGTCGGGGCGGGCGGGCGGCGCGGTCTGGGCCCCGGCCGGCCGCAGGCGCAGCCCCGGCAGCAGGCCGAGCCAGAGCAGCAGGGGCAGAATCAGGCGACGGGGCGGCATACGAAGCGAAGAGGCGAAGACGAAGCGGGCAGTTGCACGCGGAAGCCGGCCAGGGCGCCGCCGGTCAGCTCGATTTCGGCCTGCTGCAGCGGGCGCACGCGGCCGAAGTAGCGCAGCTCGGCGCGGCTGCTGAGTTGCAGGCGGCGCGGGTGGTAGGCGTCGTCGGCTCCGTGGCAGCGCAGGGCGAAGCAGGGGCGCACAAAGCGCACAAAGGGCGCCACCACGTCCTGGGCCCACCGCAGCGCGGGGTTGCGCACCAGCGTCAGCGGAAAGGCGTCGAGCAGCTCGGCCTGGGGCTGGTAGCTGAGCAGCACCCGGTAGGCGGCGCGGTAGAAGAAGTAAAGCGCGGTGGTTTCGGGGCCGTAGTAGGCCGTGAAGCTGAAAGTCGCCGTGCTGCGCTCGAAGTAAGCCACGGCCCCGGAGTGGTGGCAGTAGAGGTAGGTGTGGTTGTAGGCATCGGTAAACACTTCCCAGCGCTGGGCCGGGGCTGCTTCGTCGTCGGGGTTGCGCACGTCGAGGCGGAAGCCGGGCGGCAGGTCGAAGGCCTGGCTGAGCAGCGGGCTCGGCGGCAGGTTCTGCACCGTTTCGCCCTCGGCCGGCACCCGGAAGCTGCGCACCTGCGCCTCGGGGCCGCGGCCGCTGAGGTAGTAGGCCAGCGGGTAGGCGAGGGTACGCGAGCCGATGTAGGGCGTAGCCTGCACCTGGAAATGCACATGCGGCTCGGCCGAGCGGCCCGAGTTGCCGCAGGTGCCCAGCAGGTCGCCGCGGCGCACCCGCTCGCCCACCTGCACCGGCGTGCTGTGCGGCCGCAGGTGCGACACCTTGCTGAACAGCCCCGGCCCGTGCTCCAGCACCACGGTGTTGCCCCAGTTCTGGCGCGTATTCACCTGCCCGATGGGGTTATCGTCGATGTGCGACACGACTTCCACCACCACCCCGTCGGCCGGAGCCAGCACGGGCTTGTTGTAGCAGTAGTAGTCGGCCAGGTTGGCGCCGGGGCCCCGGTAGGTGCGCCCGTCGACGTCGCGGATCATAAAGTCCAGCGCATCAGCCCATTCTCCCTGGTGCGTGGGCTGGCCCGCGTAGCCCTGCGTCACCTGCCACTCGCCCAGAAAGGGCAGGCTCAGGTGCACGTAGAGCTGGCTTTGCAGCCGCTCCCGGTCGTTGGTGTAGGCGTAGAGGTTGCGCTCGGGTGAGTAGCGCTGAATGGGCGTAAGCGGCAGCCAATCAGCGCGCTGACGCAGCAGCAGCACGTACAGAAACAGCTGCGACGTCAAGCAAAACGGCAGCGCAAAGGCCGGCAGCCCCAGCCGCGCCAGCAGGGTCGTCAGCCCCGCCACCAGCACCGCCGTGACGGGCACGCTCAGCAGCGCCCACAGGTACGAGGCCGCCGACGGAATGACGAACACCCCGCCCACCGCCACGGCCGCCATGATGTAGTTGGCGCCCAGGTTGTAGTGGTTGATGCCGCCCGGCGCGTAGGCCCCGGTGGCCATGCCGAAGGCGTAGGCCCCCAGAAACGCCACTATCGACAGCGAAAACGCAATGCGGGAGTGCCAGAGCAGCCCGGCGGCCATCAGCAGGCCCACCAGCGGACTGTCCTGAAAAAACACCGAGCTCAGGGCCCGCAGGTAGGTGTCGGGCATCAGCGGCAGGTGCCAGCCGTTGAGCCAGTGGATGACGTGCAGCAGCGGCGCCCCGCCCACGGCGTACATTTCGTTGAGCCAGTAGATGCCCCGCTCGTTCAGGGCCAGGGCGTGAAACTGCTCGGCCGCGGGCGTGAGCAGCCAGATGACCAGCAGAAACGGCAACGACAGCGGCGGCAGCCCCCGCGGGGCCAGCCAGCCGCCCAGGGCCACCGTCAGCAGCAGGGCCAGCAGCGCGCCCACCAGCAGCACCAGCCCGTAGGCCCAGCCCGGCTCGTAAAACGTGCCCAGCGCCAGCCCCACCAGCAGGGCGTTGAAGCTGTGGCCGCCGGTGGCCAGCACTTCCCGGTTGAAGCCCAGCAGCCAGCCCGCGCCCACCGCCAGTACCGCCGCCGCCAGGCCGGCCGCCCCCGCGCCGGGGTTGGCAAACGAGAGCAGCAGCAGCAGGGCTGCGAAACCCCGGTGCTGGGAAAAGAAAATCAGGCTGTAGCTGCGCAACACGGCCAAAGCGAGGGTGCGCAGGGGCGTATTGGCTCGGAGCATTTGGGGGCCTCGCCCCCGGCTTCCCACAAGAGTGAGGAAGCCGAGGCAGTGCGAACAATGAATTGGTGGAAAAGCAAATGTAGAACGGGCGGGGCCGCGCAGCGCGAGCGGAGCGGCCCCGCGGCGTCAGAACGACATCAGCCGGGCGTCGCCGTTGCTGACGGCTGGCTCCCCCTTGCTTGGGGAGAGGAGGCCGGAGGATGAGGCCCCAGGTGCGCCGGTACTTCCTCCAGCTGCTGCAGGTAGTCCAGCGTTTCGGCCTGGCGGATGCGGTGGGGGCGGCCCTGCTCGTCGAGCAGCACCACGGCCGGGCGCAGGGTGATGAACTGCATCCACTGGGTCATGTTGTAGGCGCCCACTTTGTGCACCACCACCTGGTCGCCGCGGTTGAGCAGGGGCAGGTTCACGCTGTCGCGCAGCACGTCGATGTTCATGCACAGCGGCCCGTAGAGCACCGTGTCCTCGGTGTGCTGCGAAAAGTCACCGGCCGGGCTTATCTTGTGGTCGTACCAGAAGCTGGTGAAGAGCACGTTCACCCCGAAGTCGAGGATGGTGGCGCGGCGGCCGTCGGCCAGGCGCTTGGTGGCCAGCACCGTGCCCAGCAAATAGCCCGCGTCGTCGACGAGCAGGCGGCCGGCTTCGAGGATGAGCAGGGGCAGCTCGTCGGGCCGGAAGCCCGCCCGCTGCAGCGTATCGGCAATGACTTCGGCAAACTCGTCGATGCCGGGCGCGGTGTCGGTGCCGGGCAGGTAGGCGCCCTTCAGGGTGTTGGTCGACGGGAAGCCGCCGCCCAGGTCGAGGTACTGAATGGGCGTGTTCAGCTGGGTGCGGCAGCTCCAGGCCAGGTCGGCCAGCTTCTGGGCGGCCACGCCGTAGGGCTTGGTTGTGAGCAGGTAAGTGCCCAGGTGGCAGTGCAGCCCCACCAGCTCCAGCCGCCCCGAGCCCACGATGCGGCCGATGGCGTTCCAGGCCTGCCCGTTTTCCAGGTTGAAGCCGAACCGGTCCCACTGCGGGTACACGCCCGCGTCGAGGTTGACGCGCACCGCCACCCGCGGCCGGCGCGGCAGCCCGGCGGCCAGGTCCAGCAGCTCGTACAGCTCGTCGAAGTGGTCGAGGTGAATCACCGAGTCCAGCGCGCAGGCCCGCTGCAGCTCCGCCCGCGACTTGCCCGGCCCGTTGAAGATGATCTGCGGGCCGGGCACGCCGTTCAGCAAGGCCTTTTCGTACTCGAAACCCGACACCACCTCGGCCCAGGCGCCCTCCTGGTGAAACACCCGGCACACGGCATTGAGGTAGTTGGTTTTGTACGACCACGCCAGCTGCACCCGCGGGTAGCGCGTGCGAAACGCCCGCACCGCCTGCTGGTAGTTGCGCCGCAGCTGCTTTTCGCTGAGCACGAACAGCGGCGAGCCGAACGCCCGCAGCAAGTCCTTCACCGGCGCCCCGTCGATATCGGGCACCGGCTGGGCCTCGGTGCGCGCGCCGAACTTGTTGAGCGGCCCGGCGCTGAGCTTTTTGATGAGCGGCCGTTCGTAGCGTTGTTTCATGGGGTTAGGGAGGAGTCAGAAGCTAGGAGTTAGGAGCTGGAATGGGAATAGGGAAGTGAGAATGTGGTTTTGTTATCTGGGCAGAAACCAAGCGCCGCGTTAGTCAGTAGCCTCCTAGCTCCTAGCTCCTAGCTCCTAGCTCCTAGCTCCTAGCTCCTAGCTCCTGGCATCACAGCTCGCCGAAAGCGGAAATCTGGTGAAACTCGTGGTTGTCGGTAATCAGGTCCCAGGCGTAGCGGATAAACATGCGGCCCACGGCGTACTCCGTCCAGGGCTCCGTGGGCAGGCCCAGGGCCAGGCGCACCAGCGCGGCGGGCTGGTTCTGGCCCGCCGCCGCCGTCAGGTAAATCCAGGCCGGAAAGCGCGGGTTGATTTCCAAGATGTAGGGCCGCCCGTCGGCGGTGCGCATGAGTTCCAGCTCGCAGCCGCCGCGCCAGCAGGTGCCCGCCACGAAGCGGCGCGCCAGCTGCAGCAGGGTCTCGTCTTCCAGCGTGATGCCGGCCCAGGCCTTGCCCTTGTCGGTGATGTAGAGCTTGCGCATGGGCACCACGCTCAGGGTGCGGCCGGTGCCGTCGCCCAGGGCCGCCACGTTGATTTCGTGGCCCTGCACGAATTCCTGCGCAATAACGGGCAGGCCCCACTTGGCGCTGAGCTGGTGAAAGGCCTGGCGCGCCTGCTCCAGCGTGTGGGCCACCGAGGCGTCGTAATACCGGCCCTTGATGACCAGCGGGTAGCCCAGCTGCTCGGCCGCCGGGGCCAGTTCGTCGGCGCGGTGCACGAGGCGCTGCTGGGGCACCAGCAGGCCGTGTGCCTCACCGAAAGCGCGCAGGTTCAGCTTGTCGCGGGCTTCCAGCTGCTCCATGGTGGGCAGGAAGGTGCGGATGCCCAGCGCCGCCAGCCGCGGGGCCAGACGCACGAAGTTGGGCAGCTCCGCGTCGAAATTCGGGACGATGACATCCAGCCCCTCCCGCTCGTGAATCTCGCCGAGGCGCTCCAGCAGCACCTGCGTGCCAGCCGAAGGGTAGGGTAGTTGGTAAGTTTTATCGACGAGGTCGTGCATGTAAATGCCCGGCTCCAGCGCCTCGTAGCTCAGCCCGATGATGCGCACGGCAAAGGCCGGGCTTTCGCGCAGGGCCCGGATGACGGCCACGCCCGGCCCGGGGCTGTCGATGGCGTTCAGCCCGGTCACGCCGATGACGTAGCGCGGGCGGTGGTCGGCAGGGGGATGGGCGTCGGACAAGGGGAGTAGGGACAGGCGTTTCGGGGAATAACAAGGCGGGAGCAGAGCAATATAGCGCGGGCATGGCTGCGCCGACTCTCAGTTCAGCCCGCGTCTGCCTGAACGATGACGGCCACGCAAACGCGGGCTGAAGCCCGCACTACTAGTCCAGCAGCTGATGGTCGCGCAGCTGGGCCACGAGGTCGTCCCAGTCTTTTTCCAGCTGGTTGGGCTCCACGTCGTAGCGGTTGAGCAGGTGGGTTTTGATGGCGGCCGGGCTCTGGTCCTGCTTGAGCAGCTGCAGGATTTCGGTGGCCAGCGCGTTGGCCGTGAACGAGTCACCGGTAGCGGGGTTGAAGATGAACCCGGTTTCGCTGGTGGCAATATTCTTCTTGAGTTTCATAGCAAACGCGGCTGCCGGCGCCGCGGCGGGTCGGGGGAAATCGGGGCAGTAGCGGCCGGGGCCGCCCCATCGGTCCGCTAAACATACGACGCCCCGCCCGCCAGGGCGGCCGGCCAATCGACCAGCTCCGCAAATGTGCCGACAATTTCGCCCCGCCGCTGCTCCGTCGCACGGGCTTTCCGCGTCCGGACGCTCGAAGTCGGGGCGACGATGCCCGGCCGACGCGACCGGACGCGGAAAGCCCGCGCTACATCGTCCGGATTGCCCCGATGACCGCCGCGCCGGGCGTTACCCGCAAAACCCAAGCAGCGTTGCACTCATTCACCACCACTGGGGCGGGGGGCGCAAACGCCAGCGCCGGGCGGCCATCGGGAAGCGTAGCGGTGGGCTCGATAGCGGGCGGTCAGGCGGTGAGGTACTGCACAATATCGGTGAGCAGCCGCCCCTGCTGGGCGGCCGAAAAGTAGCTGCTCAGCTGCGCGTGCGGGGCCTCGGGCGGGGCCTGGCGGCCGGCCTGCAGCACCGCCCGCGTCTGCATGGCGCCGAAAGCCACGTCGCGGGCCGGAAACAGGTGGCGCAGACCGGGGAAGTCGGCGGCGCTGAGGCCCTCGGCCGCCACCACCGGGCAGCCGGCCGCCAGCGCCGCCAGCAGCAGCGGGTCGTAGTCATCGGTGGGGGCGGGGGAGAGCAGCGCATCGAGGGCGGGAAAAAGCAGGCCGCCGGCCTCGGGCGCGTGAAACGGCCGCAGGTACACGGCCTGCGAGAGGCCCAGCGCGCGGGCGTGCCGGCGCAGCCGCTGCCAGCGGCCGGCGTCGGGCCCGGCGTGGGGGTGGCCCACGATGACCAGCTCGGCCGGCAGGTTCAGCTCGCCGCGCAGGCGGTAGAGCACTTCCAGGGCAAAATAGCCGCTGTGGCCATCGTCGGCCACGCCCAGCAGCGGGGCCGCGGCGGGTAGGTCGAGCAGGCGGCGGGCCTGGGCGGGCGGCGTGGCGGCCACGCGGCGGGCGGTGGCGGGCAGGCCGGGCGGCACCACCCACAGCTGCCGCGCGTCGAGGCCGGTACGAGCTTCCACGGCACGGGCCGTGCCGGGCAGCGGGGCCAGCCAGGCATCGAGCGGGCGGCGGCTCAGGCGGGCCCACCACGCGGCGGGGGCCGCCGCGGCCAGGGGCTCCTGCTGCTGAAACAGCAGGCGCAGGCGCCCGCCCAGCAGCCACTTGGCGGCGCTGGCCACCGGCAGATCGAGGGCGCGGACCACCAGCAGCGTGCCAATGCGCTGCCGGCGCAGCCAGCGGGCCAGCAGCCAGGCCGCGCGCGGTACGCGGCGCAGGCTCCGGGGGGCCGCCAGGGGCTGCACCGGCAGCCGGCCGGTGGCGTGGGGGGCCAGGGGCGAATCGGCGGCCGCCACCAGCTGCACGGGCTGGGCGGCGGCGCGCAGCGTGGCGCACAGCCGCAGCAGTTGCTCTTCGGCCGGACCCAGGTCAGGGGCCAGGCTCAGCACGGCCAGCGGCTCGGCCAGCCCGGCCGGCGCACTGGGCCCAACAAGGACGGACGCGGAAACAAACGTGGGCATAAGGCGGAAAGCGAGGCAGGAGCAGCGGCTCAAACATAGCCGCCCGCCCGGAGCCGCTTCCGCGAATCAGACCAGCCGCCCGATTGTCTCGACCAATCCGGCCCGGCAGCGGCCGGACGCCGGGTCCGGCGGGCGGCGCGGCCCGGCGCCCGGCCAGCTAGAAAAACCCGCCGTTCGTCTAGGTCCAGGGTCGATTGGGCGAATGCGCCAGCGCGGCAGCGGGCGGCTGCGTTGTTTTACCGCAGGTTTCTGCCCCGCGTCACCTGCGGCACCGTTCGGTCAGCTTCGCTGGACCCAGGGTAGCTGACCGAAGGCTTAAACTTTATTGTGTTGGGGAAAAGGCCGCTTCGGTTCGAGGCGGTTTTTTTATTGTCAACTATCTGAAAATAAGCCGGTAAATAAGGAGTATGTATCGGGAGCGGCCTTCTGCGCCGCGCAGGACGACGGACGACTACCCGAACACAGACTTCCTGGATGCAGGTGGTGCATCGACCGAGGAAAAGCCCGCGCCGGTCGGTAAACTTCGGCCGCTGGTGGAGTGCCGCTCCGGTGAAGGCGGCGCCGCCCGTAGCTTGCCGCCGATTGGCGGGGCCGCCCCGCCCGGGTGCCCGCCGCGGTCAACCCCGCCGGCCGCTCCTGCGTCTGAGGGCGCAGGGCCGGTGCCCGCTCCTCGATTCGCCTGCCCATGCCGCTGAATGCCGCATTCGTCCGTCACGCCTCCGCGCTGCTGCTGCACGCCCTCATCTGGGGGCTGATCGGGCTGCTGCTGGCCTCGCCGCCGCCGGGGCAGCCCAGCCCGCTGCCCACGGCCTTCTGGCTGAAGCAGGGCGCGGTGCTGCTGGCGCTGATGGTGGTGTTTTACGCCAACGCGCGCTGGGCCGTGCCGCGCCTGCTCTACCGCCGCCGGGGGTGGCTGTATCTGCCCCTGCTAGCGGCGGCCGTGGCGTGCGTGCTCGGGCTGCACCAGCGTCTGGAGGTGGCCCTGAACGTGCCCGAGCTGCTGGCCCAGGCCCGCGAAAACGCCCTGAACGTGAGTGCCTGGTGCGGCCCGCGCCCCCACGTGCAGCTCGGCCCCCAGGACGCGCCCGATCTGCTCAACCCCGGCATCCTGCTCATCACCCTGCTCACGCTGGCCATCAGCACGGGCACCACGGTGGTGCAGCGGGCCCAGCACGAGGCCCAGGTGCGGCGCGAGCTGGAGCAGGAAAAGCTGGCCACCGAGCTGAGCCTGCTCAAGGCCCAGATCAACCCGCACTTCTTCTTCAACACGCTCAACAACATCTACGCCCTCACGCTCATCGACGGCGAGCAAGCCCGCGCCGCCCTGCACCGCCTCTCGCGCATGATGCGCTACGTGCTCTACGAAACGCCCGCCGGTACCACCCTGCTGAGCCACGAATTGACGTTTGCCCGGGACTACATCGAGCTGATGCACCTGCGCCTGACCGACAAGGTGCAGGTGACCTTCGAGGCGCCCGAGCACGTGCAGGAAGTGCCGATTGCGCCCATGCTGCTGCTGCCCTTCGTCGAAAACGCCTTCAAGCACGGCGTCAGCGCCACGGCGCCGAGCCGCATCTACATCGGCGTGCGCCAGCCGGATGCGCAGACCGTGGAAATGGAAGTGCGCAATACCCTGTTTCCGGAGCGCCCGGGCAGCCTCGACGAGCCCGGCGGCATCGGCCTCGTCAACACCCGCCGCCGCCTGGAGCTGCTCTACCCCGGCCGCTACACCCTCACCGTCAACCCGCGCACCGCCCACCACGAGTACCAGGTGCTCCTAACCTTAGCCGTATGATTCTCAGCTGCATTGCCGTCGACGACGAGCCCCTGGCCCTGGGCATGGTGTGCGCCTTTATCGAGCAGACGCCGTTTCTGAAGCTGGCGGGGCGCTACGGCAGCGCCGTGGAAGCCCTGCGCGGCCTGCACCAGCCCGCCATGCAGGCGGACCTGATTTTCCTCGACATCCAGATGCCCGACCTCAACGGCCTGGAGCTGGCCCGCGTGCTCGGCCGCGGCGAGGACAAGGCCCGCATCATCTTCACCACCGCCTTCAACCAGTACGCCCTCGAAGGCTACAAAGTCGACGCGCTGGACTACCTGGTGAAGCCCTTCAACTACGACGAGTTTCTACGCGCCGCCCTCAAGGCCAAAAACTACTTCGAGCTGATTCGGCGCCCCGCCAGCGAGCCGGCCCCGGCCCCGGTAGCCGTGCCCGCCGCCCCGCCCGGCCCCGAGGACGAGTACCTCTACCTGAAAGTGGAGTACCAGCTGGTGCGCGTGCCCCTGAGCGACATCCTCTACATCGAGGGCCTGAAGGACTACATCAAGGTGTACCGCCGCAGCGAAACCAAGCCGCTGCTCTCGCTTTCCAGCCTCAAGGGCGTGGAAGACAAGCTGCCCGCGCGCCGCTTCATGCGCATTCACCGCTCCTACATCGTGGCGCTGGACCACATTACGTCCGTCACCCGCGGCACCGTGCAGATCGGCGGCGAAACCATCCCCGTCAGCGACAGTTACCGCGAGGCGTTTGATAAGTATTTGAGCCGGTGGAAGTAGGCCCGGCGCTGCCCTGACCGGAGCGATGCATCAACCCGAACCTCAGGCCGAGCGCAGCCAGGGTCTGACGCTCGAAAACCAGGAAAGGCCACCCGAATACGAGTGGCCTTTCTTAGTTCAATCAATTTGTTTGGGTTAGCGACGCTTGCGCAGGCCGCTCAGGGCGTAGGCCGCGCCGCCGGCCAGCAGCAGCGAGACCCCGCCGTCGAGGGGCACGGCCGTGGGCTCGGCGGGGGTACCGGGCTCGGGGCCGCCCGAGCCCGGCGTCTGGGCGGAAGCACCCGCGGCGCAGCACAGCAGCAAAAGCAGCAGATTGCGTTTCATCGGCGGCCCAGCAGGTTAGTTCAGCACGAGTTTGCGAGTGAGCGTGCCGGCCGCCGTGCGCACCTGCACGGTGTACACGCCCGCGGGCAGCTGCTCCACCGACAGCGTGTGCTCCAGCAGGCGGCCGCTGAGCGGGGCCGTTTCGCGGCGCACCAGCTGGCCCAGGCCGTTGAGCAGGCGCAGCTCGGCCTGCCCGCCCGGCAGCCCCGCGGCCGACACCGTGACCGTGCGGCCCTGGGCCGGGTTGGGGAACACATTTAGCTCGGGGGCGGCGAGGCGGGCGTTTTGCGTCGAGGTCACGCGCTGGGCGTTCAGGTGCAGCACGAAGCGCGTGGTGCTGGCCCCACCGGCGAGCTGGGCGGCGTAGTCGCCCTGGCGCAGGTCGTGCCAGGTGCCGCTGAGACGGTCCTCCAGGTAGAGGCCGGCCGCGGCGGGGAAGTTCAGCAGCTGCCGGGCCGAAAAGGTGTAGGTGCCGGCGGCGGGCGCGTAGAGGCCCAGCGGCAGGTCGACGGGCTGGGTGCCGTCGGGCAGGCCCTGAATGCTCAGCGCATCAGTACCGGCCTGCTGGTAGAGCGAGGGCTGCTGGCCGCCGTTGAGCTGCACCTTCAGCGCGTCGTAGCGGCCGTCGAAGTTCAGCGTGGCGCCGGCCTGCTGGTACACGAAAAGCACGTCTTCGCGGGCCGCCGCGCCGGCGGCGTTCGGGGCCGTCAGCGCCAGCGCCAGCAGCGGGCGGGTTTCCTGGGTGCGGTTCAGGGCCGGGTTTTCTAGCGTGGTGACGCGCACGGTGTTGTTCAGCGCCAGGGTGGGCGTGCCGGTAGCGGCCCGCACGAAGAAGGCCTGGCCCATCGGAATCAGCTGGGCGCCGGGGGCACCCACGCCGTTGACGTAGCTCACGTAGCCGCCGGCGTAGGGGCCGGTGCTGCGGTACACGTAGGCCGCCGCGTTCATGCCGGCCGGGATGGTCACCAGCGTCCAGTCCAGGGGCGAGGGGTAGGGGTTGCCCACCAGGTTCCAGCCGGGGGCCGCCGCGCCGCGGGTCAGCGGAATGTTCACCGCGCCGTTGCCCAGCGTGCCCACGAAGTCCACCGTCTGCGGGGTGAGCTGCACGGTGTAGCCGCGGCCGGGCGTAAGCGCGTCGCCCAGGCTGCCCGGCGACTCCCAGCCGGTGTCGAAGGTATTGCCCGGGCCGGGCGTCAGGCGCTGCTCGTTGTAGCCGAACACGGTGGGGAAGGGCGTCACCGTGCTGGGGTTGGTGGCCGCGTTGTAGGCCGGGTTCACCACCGGGCTGAAGCTGCCGGTCGTCAGGTCGGCCACCGTCGAGCCGCTGACCGGCGCCGAGAAGTGGCGGTAGCCGGGGCCGGCGTTGAGCGCGGGGCTGATCCAGCGCTGCACCGTGGCCGGGCCCTGCACCACGCCGCCGTTGTTGTAGACGGAAGCCGTGCCGGAGCTGTTCGAGAGCAACGTCAGCGCCTGTCCGTTGACGTTCAGGTTGCCGTTGAGCGTCAGCAGGCCCTGCACCCGCAGCGGGGCCACCAGCCGGGCGCCGGCCGAGCCCACGCTCAGGTTGCCGAAGTCGGTGCCGAGGCCGCCGAGGTCGTTGGGCGTGGCGCCGAGCAGGCGCACGGTGCCGCCGGTCTGGTTGAAGAAGCCGCTGTTGGTAAACTGGCCCATCACCGAGAAGCTGCCGCCCGTGAGCGTGACGGTGCCGCCGCTCAGGATGGTGATACCGCCCACCGCGGCGTTGGCGCTGATGACGGGGTAGCGCGGCATGCCGGCCGGAATGGTGATGTTGTCGGCGGCCGTGGGTACCACGCCGCAGGCCCAGTTGGCCGCGTTGTTCCAGTCGGTGCTCACCGCCCCGCTCCAGCTGAACTGCCCGCCCACGTTCACCACCACGGTAGCTTCGGCAAAGCAGCCGCTGTTCACGTTGGTGGCCCGCACGCGGTAGGTGGTCGTGGCCGTCGGGTTCACCAGTACCGCGGCGCCAGTGGTGCTGCTGATATTGGTGACCGGTGTCCAGGTGTAGGCAATGCCCTGGCGGATGGTGGCCGAGTTGTTGATCCAGCTCGGCGTGGTGGCGCCGCTGCCCAGAGTGCCGTTGTTGGCGTTGGCCGTCTGGTCCACGAAGGCCGAGCCGTTGCCCTCGTCGAGGCGGTAGTAGGCCACCAAGCCGGGCTGGGTGCCGAGCACGGTCTTGTTGTAGTCGGCCTGCACCTGGGCCTCGGTGCGGGCCAGGTTCCACACGCGCACCTCGTCGAGCTGGCCGTTGTAGTACTCGCTGAAGCCAGGCTGGTTGCCCAGGGCCAGGACGTTGCTGTTGGTCGTTACGGTGCCGGTCAGGGCCTGGTCCAGCACCTTGGCCCCGTCGATGAAAATCTTCACCCGGCTGCCGTCGTAGCTGGCCGCCACGTGGTGCCAGCTGCCCTTGTAGGCCGTGTACGGGGTGGAAAATACCCGCCAGCTGCCGCCAACGTTCAGCCAGATGGCCAGGTCGTCCCAGCGCGTATCGGTGCGGGGGAATATGTAGCCGGTGTTGGCGCTGTTGCTCGATTTGCACACCACATCCTGCGTGGCGGCCCCCGTGCCCACCGGGTTGATCCAGGCCTCCATCGTCAGGGCCGAGGTCAGGTCCAGCGAGTTGCTGGCCGGCACGCTGGCCACATCGTCGGTGCCATCGAAGCGCAGGCCGCGGCCGGCTACCGAGGCGGTGCCGTTGGTGCCGGTGGCGGTGAGCGTGGTGGAGCCGCCCGAGCAGATGGTAGTGCTGCCCGCGGGCGAAATCGTCACCGACGGGGCCGTGTCGGCCATGATATTGAAGGGCGCCGAGGTGGCCGTGCAGCCCGCGTCGTTGGTCAGGCGCACCGAGTAGGCCCCGGTGGTCGTGATGTTGGAGAGGCCCGGCCCGTTGGCGCCAGTGACGCTGGCGGCCAGGTCCACGCCGTTGAGCTGCCACTGGTACGTCGCCGCCTCGTCCGAGAGGGCCACGGCGTCGATTTCGTTCCAGCCGGGCACGGCCGCCGAGTTGATGGCCAGGCGCACGTCGCGCACGGCAAAGGCAGTCAGCGGGAAGTTGATGTTCAGAATGCGCGAGTTGGCGCCGGCCGCGGCGGCCGTGGCGGTGTACACCGGCACCCAGGCGTTGGTCGAGGGGTTGCGCACAAACACCGTATCGATGGCGCCGGGGTTGTAGGTTTCCCAGATCAGGATGCGCTTGGCCGGCACCGGGTTGTCGAAGCGCAGCACCAGGTACTCGCGGGTGCCGTCGGCCGGGCCGCTGGCCCAGGTGCCGCTCAGGTCGCCGTATTGCGGGTACACGTTGGGGGCGCCCAGGGCCTGGGCGGCGGCCCAGCTGCTGTTGTTGTACTCCGAGCTGAAGCGCAGCATCGAGGCAGCGTAGCGCACCGGATTAGCCCCGAGCGTGGTGATGAGGCTCACCTGCCCGTTGCAGACGGAGGCGGCGCCGTTGGAGGTGACGGTGGGCGCGGGGCACTGCGCCAGGGCAGCCTGCGCGCCCCAGGTGCTCAGCAACCCAAGCAGTGGTAAGATTCGGTTCATGCAAAGCGTGCGGTTAGATGTTCACGATGGCCGCCCGCCGGCCGCGCACAGCGGACCCGGCAAAGCCTGCGCAAAGGACGTTGCCCGCCTTGCACTCAGCAATGACATGATTGGGTTTAGGCCACGCCGAGGCATCACATCATCATGTGATGAATGCGGCTTTCGTGGGCGCAGCTCCGGGCGCTGCAGGGCGCCGGCTCAGTCGCAGAGCGTGGGCAGCTCGGGCTGCCGGGCAAAGCGGAACATGGCCGCCAGCTGCGCCGCCGTGGCCCGCGCTTCCGACAGCGGCAGCGCGGGAATTTCGCTTTCGTGCACCCAGCGCACCTCGCCGGTTTCCAGGGTGTGGCTCTGGATGGCGCCGCCCACCACGCGGCACAGGATAAAGCACTTGTACACGTACCACGGCTCGACGGGGTGGCCGTGCAGCTTTTTATCGAAGAGGGCCAGCAGGCGCACGGCTTCCACCGCCAGTCCGGTTTCCTCGCGGGCTTCCTTCACGGCCACTTCCTTGGGCGTCAGGCCGATGTCGGCCCAGCCGCCGGGCAGGGTCCAGCGGTTGCCGTCCACTTTCTCCTGCACCATCAGCACCTCCTCGGTGCCCCGGAACACGACGGCCCGCACGTCGACTTTGGGCGTCTGGTAGCCGGTTTCGGTGGCGAAAAGCCGGGTGAGCTTGTCCACCGGCTCGTCGGTCAGGCGGTGCAGAATGTCCACGCTGACAGCGCGCAGCTGCTCGTAGCGCTCCGTGTCGTACACGTTCTGGCTGTACGTGAGCCCCGTTTGGGCAATAGCTTGCAGCTGCTGGGCAATGCCGAGCCAGTCGAGATTGGTCATCAAGGAGGTGCGCCGAATGGGGCTGCAGGGCAGAAGTGGCCTTGCAGAACAAAGAACGTCATGCCGGGCGTAGCCGAGGCATCTCGCGAGTTTGGTCCGGTAGTAAACTCCTCGTTGGACGAGAAGAATGTTAGCCAGCATCAGCCCGCGAGATGCTGCGACAAGCTCAGCATGACGTCCAATATAGTTACAGTCTTTTGCCGCGCTACTACGCCAGCAGCACCTTGTCGGGCGTGACGGGCAGTTCGCGCAGGCGCTTGCCGGTGGCGTTGAAGATGGCGTTGGTAATGGCCGGGGCCACGCCGATGATGGCAATTTCGCCGATGCCCTTGGTACCCAGCGGGTCCACCAGCAGGTCGGGCTTGTTGACGAAGAATACCTCCACCGGCGGCGCGTCGGCGTGCACCGGCACGTGGTAGCTGGCCAGGTCCCGGGTTACGTAGCGCCCGTACCGGTCGTCGATGACGGCGCCCTCCGTCAGGGCCATGCCGATGCCCCCGATGGCGCCGCCGCTCATCTGGCTGCCGGCCGTTTTCTGGTTGACGATGGTGCCCGCGTCGGCGCACGATACCATTTTGGTCACGCGCACCTCGCCGGTCATCGTGTGCACGCGCACCTCGGCGAAGTGCACCGAAAACGAGTACATGGAATAGTTCTGCCGCGCATCCCCGCTGGGCTTCGACTCGACGGTCACCTCCACGTCCTGCCCGTTGTTGGCCTTGCGCAGGTCGGCGAAGCTCAGGCGCGGGCCGCCGTTGGCCTTCAGCCCGAGCTGCCCGTCGGCCAGCGTGAGCTGCTCGGGCTGCACGTTGGCAAACGAGGCGCCGCCCAGCTCCTGCAGCTTCTTTTTCAGGGCCAGGCAGGCATCGTTCACGGCCGAGCCCACGGTGTTCACCGTGGAGGAGCCGCCCTGCGAGGGCGCCTGCGGAAACAGCGAGTTGCCCAGCTCGAAGCGAATCTTGTCGGTGGGCAGCCCCAGCGCGTCCGAGGCAATCTGCACCATGGCCGTGCCCGTGCCGGGGCCGATGTCGGTGGTGGCGCTTTGCAGCAGCACCGTGCCGTCGGCCAGCAGGGCGGCGCGGGCCTTGGCCGCGCCGCGGTTGGCCCCGAACGTGCCCACGCCCATGCCGTAACCGATCAGCCAGTCGCCCTCGCGCAGGGAGCCGGGCTTCATCTGCCGCTTGTTCCAGCCGATGCGCTCGGCCCCGGCCTGAAAGCACTCTTTCAGGTACTTGGTCGACCAGGGCCGGTTTTTCTCCGGGTCGGTGTCGGTGTGGTTGCGCAGGCGGAACTCCAGCGGGTCCATGCCAATCAGGTGGGCCATTTCGTCGATGGCCGACTCCAGGGCGAAGGCGCCGGTGGCCTCGCCCGGGCCGCGCATCCAGATGGGCGTGCTCACGTCGAGCCCCAGGATGCGGTAGCGCGTGGTCACGTTCGGCGCCGCGTACATCATGCGCGTCTGCTGCACCGTCGACTCGGTAAACTCCTCGTAGGTCGAGGTCTGGCCCACCGAATCGTGCGAGATGCCCACCAGCTTGCCGTCCTTGGTGGCGCCCATGGCTATGCGCTGCCAGGTTTTGGGCCGGTACCCCACCATCGTAAACATCTGCTCCCGGGTCAGCATGAGCTTGACGGGCTTGCCCGTGACCTTGGCGGCAATGATGGCGGCCGTTTCGTGGGGCCAGTTGTGCAGCCCGTTGCCGAAGGCCCCGCCCACGAAGGTGGCAATGACTTTCACGTTCTGCTCGGGCAGGCCCCAGTCCTTGGCAAACGCCCGCTGCGTGCCTTTCACCGCCTGCACCTTGTCGTACACCGTGAGCCGGTCCGCGGCCTCCCAGTGCGCAATGATGCTCTGCAGCTCCATCGGGTGGTGCATCTCCGACTCGTGCCAGTACTCGGCCTCCAGCTTCACCGGGGCCGACTGGTAGCCGTCGGCCTGCCCGCGGGTGTAGTCGTTTTGCGCCGATTTGGGGTTGCGCCGGGCCTGCGTGGGCAGGAAGCCCTTGCTCTTGTTGGCCTCGAAGTTGGTCTGGTGCGCCTCGGCCGCGTACTGCGCCTTCACCAGCCCGGCCGCGTGGCGGGCCCGCTCCAGCGTATCGGCCACCACGATGGCAATGGGCTGGTCGTTGAAGTAGATTCGCTCGTCGTAGAACACGCGCAGGGGCTGTCCGATGGCCGGCGGCTCGTCGGGGTTGCTCTTGGCCGCGAAGCCGGGCACCTTGGGCGAGTTCAGGTGGGTGATAACGGCCAGCACGCCCGGGGCCCGCTCGGCCGCCTTGGTATCGATGCTGGTGATGCGGCCCTTGGCCACGGTGCTGCCCACCAGGGCGCCGTGCACCAGGCCCGGCAGTTCGTACTCGGCCGAGTACTTGGCCCCGCCGGTTACTTTCAGGCGGCCGTCCACCCGGCTCATCCGGTCCCCCACGGCCTTGCCGTCTTGCAGAAGTTGGTCTTTCATCGGGGCTTAGGCTGCGCTTGCGGCGTTTTTCAGCGCCTGCACGATGGCGTTGGGCGCTAGTTTGAGCTTGTACTGGTTGTGCTTGAAGGCCTTGGCGCCCTGCATGGCCACGCGGGCCGCTTCCTGAAACGCGGCTTCCGTGGCCGGCTTGCCGATCAAACTTTTCTCCGCGTCGAGCAGGCGCCAGGGCTTGTGGGCCACCCCGCCCAGGGCCAGGCGGGCGTCCTTGATGGTCGTACCGTCGAGGCTGAGGGCGGCGGCCACCGACACCAGCGCGAAGGCGTAGCTGGCCCGCTCGCGCACTTTCAGGTAGTGCACGTGCCGGGTAAAGGCCGAATCGGGCACTTCCACGGCGGTTATCAGCTCGCCGGGCTCCAGGTTGGTGTCGCGCTCGGGCGTGTCGCCGGGCAGGCGGTGCAGGTCGCCGAAGGCCAGGCGCCGCTCGCCCTTGGGCCCGCTCACCAGCACCGTCGCGTCGAGGGCGGCCAGGGCCACGCTCATGTCGGAAGGGTGCACGGCAATGCACTTGTCGCTGAAGCCGAAGAGGGCGTGCATGCGGTTGATGCCCTCCAGGGCGCCGCAGCCCGAGCCCGGCTCCCGCTTGTTGCAGGGCAGGGCCGTGTCGTAGAAATAGGGGCAGCGGGTGCGCTGCAGCATGTTGCCGCCCACCGTGGCCATGTTGCGCAGCTGGGCTGAGGCACCGGCGTTCAGGGCCTGAGCCAGCAGCGGGGCCCGCTCCAGCACCTGCCGGTCCTCGGCCGTGGTGCTGTTCAGGGCCAGCGCCCCGATGCGCAGCCCGGTGCCCTGCCGCTCAATCCGGTCGAAGGGCAGGCGGTTGATGTCGATGAGCCGCTGCGGCGTCATCACCCCGCGCTTCATCAAATCGAGCAGGTTGGTGCCGCCGGCAATAAACTGGGCGTTGGCGTCGGCGGCGCGGGCATCGATGGCGGCCCTGGCCTTGGTGGCCCGCACGTACTGAAATGGGTTCATAATCCGCTACTGGTGGTAATTTGAGGAGAGTATAGCGCGAACTTTCAGTTCGCGTATCGCAGCCCATCGGTCGTCCGGAAGGCAGCAACGATGCGCGAACTAAACGTTCGGGCTACACTTTCTGCCCGCCGCTTCTCACTTCCTGGATGGCCGCCACGATGTTGGGGTAGGCGCCGCAGCGGCAGATATTGCCGCTCATGTACTCCTTGATTTCGCCCTCCGAGTTGGCGTGACCCTCGCGGATGCAGGCCACGGCCGACATGATCTGGCCCGGCGTGCAGTAGCCGCACTGAAAGCCGTCGTGCTTGATAAAGGCCTCCTGCATGGGGTGCAGCTTGTCGCCGTTGGCCAGGCCTTCGATGGTGGTGATTTTGCGGCCGTCCTGCATCACGGCCAGCGTCAGGCAGCTGTTCACGCGCTTGCCGTCGACGTGCACGGTGCAGGCCCCGCACTGCCCATAGTCGCAGCCCTTTTTGGTACCGGTCAGGTGCAGCTGCTCGCGCAGCAGGTCGAGCAGGGTGGTGCGCGGCTCCACCGAGAGCTTGTGTTTCACGCCGTTGACGTCCAGCTTCAGGGGCACCTGCTCGAAGGCGGCGGCCACTTTTTCGTCCAGCTCAGCCGCGGCGGCCCGCACCACAGCGCCCGGGGCCAGGGCCAGGGCCGTCAGCAGCGACGACTGCTTCAGGAAGGTGCGGCGGGCTTCGTTGTGGCCCGGGCAGTCCGGGGCCGGCTGGGGCTTCTCGTTTTCCATCGGTGCGTAGTAAAAGGGGCAGTAAAGGCAACGGCGCCGGCAAAGCTGACGGCCGCCGCCGGCTTTGGTTGCACGGCCGCAGAGGCGCGCCGCTGCCAAACCTTGCTCATACGCGCCCGCGCCCGTTTCGTTAGGCAAAGGCCCCGCGGTTCGCGCTACGACGCGGCCGGCCCGCTACCGCCGGCCGCGCAGCTGGCTCAGGCGGCGCCCGGCGTCGCGGCCCAGGCGCGGGTGCTTGGGTGTGCCCACCACCTGCGCCCCGTAGATGCCGTGGTGGCCCGAGGTCAGGTAAGCCACCACGCAGCCCAGGGCCAGGTAGGGCGCGGCGGGCAGCCCAAATAGCTCCAGCCCCATCAGCGTGCAGGCCAGCGGGGTGTTGGCCGCGCCGCTGAACACGGCCACGAAGCCCACGCCCGCCAGCAGGGCCACCGGCAGCGGCAGCACCGCGGCCAGCGCTGAGCCCAGCGCCGCCCCCATAAAAAACAGCGGCGTTACCTCGCCGCCCTTAAAGCCCGCGCCCAGCGTAAGCGAGGTCAGCAGCAGCTTCAGCCCGAAGCTGTACCCGGGCAGCGGTGCTTCGAACGCGGCCACGATGGTGGGCACGCCCAGGCCCAGGTAGCGCATCACCTCGGGGCCGATGACGAGGTAGAGCAGCCCGACCAGCGCCAGCAGCCCGGCCCCGCCCGCTGCCGGCCGCAGCGGCGGCCAGGCTATCAACCGGCCAAACCAGGCCTGCCAGGCGTGCAGCGCCGCCACGAAGCCCCGGGCCGTGAGGCCGCTCAGTAACCCCAGCAGCAGCGTGGCCGCCACTCCGGCCAGCGACAGCGCCGGCACTTCGGGCACCAGGTAATGGGTGTGGCCCACGCCCCAGGCCCGCGTCACCCAGTCGGCGCCGAAGGCGGCCAACAGGCTGGGCAGCAGCGCCTCGTAGCGCAGCCGCCCCACCCGAAAAACCTCCAGCCCGAACACGGCCCCGGCCAGCGGGGTGCCGAACACCGAGGCGAAGCCCGCGCTGATGCCGGCAATGAGCAGCAGGCGCCGCTCGCGCGGGCGGTGCAGGCGCAGGCCGCGCGGCAGCCAGCGGCTCAGCTGGTCGGCCAGGGCGCCGCCCAGCTGCACGGCCGTGCCCTCGCGGCCCGCCGAGCCGCCCACCAGGTGCGTGAGCAGGGTGCCCAGCAGCACCAGCGGGGCCATGCGCAGCGGCACCACGTCGCGGGGCTGGTGAATTTCCTCGATGAGCTGGTTATTGCCCCGCGCTACGCTCTGGCCGACATAGTGGTAGAGCAGCCCCACCAGCAGCCCGACCACGGGCAGCAGCCCGATCAGCCAGGGCTGCGCCTCGCGGGTGCGGGTTGCCGCGTCCAGCGCCACCAGGAAGCCCGCCGAGGCCGTGCCCGCCAGCGCGCTGACCAAGCCGCCGAGCAGCAGCCAGCGCAGCACGAATTGCAGCTGGGGCAGCGGCTCGGGCCAGGGGCGGCGGCGGGCGGCGGGAGTGGGGGCGGCGGAGGTAGTCAAGCGGCGAAACGGAGCAGTAGGCGCAAAAGTAGGGGAGTTGGGCGGGCCCGAAGCGGCCTTTCGGCGCCGCGTGCGTATGTAGTCCACTATTATTGCCGGGCCAAAGCACCCCGACCGCCTTCACCCGCCGGTTGGGGCGGCCCATCTTTCAGCGCCTCCTCGCATGACCACCCCGCCCATTCCCGCCGTGCTCCTCGCCGCCGGTGCCTCCACCCGCATGGGCCAGCCCAAGCAGCTGCTGCCCTACCAAGGCCGCACGCTGCTGCGCCGCGCCGCCGAAACCGCCCTGGTCGCCGGCTGCCAGCCGGTTATCATCGTCACCGGGGCCCTGCACCAGGAGCTGGCCGCTGAAGTAGCCGACCTGCCGGTGCGGCTGGTGCACAACGCCGTGTGGGAAGCCGGCCTGGGCACCTCCATCGGGGTGGGCGTGCAGGCCGTGGAAGACGCCGCCCCCGAGGCGGCGGCCGTGCTCGTCATGCTCACCGATCAGCCTCTCGTCACCGCCGCGCTGCTGCGCGAGCTGCTGCACGCGTGGCAGCAGAGCGGGCTGCCCGTGGCCACCGGCTACGCCGCCACCGTGGGCGTGCCCGCCGTGTTTGGGCGCCTGGTGTGGCCGCAGCTGCTGGCCCTGCCCGCCGCCGCCGGCGCCAAGCTGCTGCTGCAGCGCCTCGGCGACGAGCTGGCCGTGGTGCCCTTCCCCGCCGCCGCCCTCGACGTGGACACGCCCGAGCAGTACCAGCAGCTGCTAGGGGAGGCGCCCGAGGTATAACCCTGGTTTGGTCAGGCTTCGGCAAATGCCCTGAGCCCGTTACGCAAGCCTCTTGACGGTGCGGAGTCGTTGAGCGGCCCCAGACGCCAACGCGCGAACCGTAGGAAGGCGTAGCGAGTACGCGTCGCGATGCCCCGTCCCCGGTCCGCCAACGGCCATGGCGCCGGGTGTCAGCCGGGCATGCTCTCGGTCGGTTGCGGACTGGCGGCCTCCGGACGCCGCGCAAGCACCCGACGCTACGCCAGCTCGATAAAGAAGGAGGTGCCCTGCTGCTCCTGGCTTTCCAGCCAGATGGCCCCGCCGTGCAGCTCCACGATCTGGCGGGCGATGAAGAGGCCCAGCCCGGTGGTGGTTTCGCCGTGCAGGCCGGCGCGGCGGGTAGGGTTGAACTTGTCGAACAGCTGGGCGTGGAGCTTGCCGGGAATGCCGATGCCGGTGTCCCGGACCATAAAACGGGGTTTGCCCTTCTCCAGGCGCAGGCCCAGGGTCACGGTGCCCCCGGCCGGGGTAAACTTCAGGGCGTTGGCGAGCAGATTGCCTATCACCCGGCCGAACTTGTCGGGGTGCAGGCGGACGTGCACCGGCTCGGCCGGCAGGTCCAGCACTAGGTTTATTCCCTTGGTGCGCGCCTCCAACTGGTGCAGCTCGGCCTGCGCCGCCAGGTACGCGTGCAGGTCGGTGGGGCGCTTTTCGAGGCCGTTCTGGTCCAGGTCACCCACGTAGAGCACGTCGTCGAGCAGGCTGCGGGCGCGGAAGCAGGCCGCCTGGATAAGGTCCAGGTAATGCACCATCTCGGGCGGGGGCGGCCCCTGCCCGCTGCGGCTGCTGACTTCGCGCTGCAGCAGGTCGGCGAGCAGCTCGATCTGGGCGATGGGGCCCTTCAGGTCGTGGGTGGCCAGCTGCAGGATGGTTTCCTGGGCGTCGTATACGCGCTTAAGCGAGGCTTCCAGGCTCTTGCGCTCGGAAATGTCTTCCAGGATGGTATAGCCCAGCTCGGCCCCGTCGTCGGGGAAGAGCACGGAGTGTACCTGGCACCAGAAGGAGGACCCGTCGGCGCGCACCAGGCAGGTTTCGAGCGAGAAGGCCGGCAGCTTGTGCTGCCACAGGCGCGTTTGCAGTTCCTGCCAGTCGGCGCAGTGGCTGGGGTGAGCAAACTCCAGGATTTTGCGCCCGACAAGCTCGGCGGGCTGCTCGTAGCCGAGCATGTTCACCACGGCCTGGTTGACCTGGCGAATGGTCAGGTCCGGGGTGATGATTTTCTGGCCGAGCGGGGCATTTTCGAACACGGTCCGAAAACGGGCCTGGCTTTGGGCATACTGATCGGGCTGCGCCGGGGGCTCCGGAGCCGCGGCGAGCTGGGCGCGCAATTCGCCGATTTCCACGCGTAAGGCGTCGTTTTCCGCCTGAAGCGAAGGTTCGGGGTCGGCGGCAGGGGACGGATGGGGCATGGGCGCAGGACGAGGGTACCGGCTATACGGGCTGCCCACCAAAACAACCGGCCGCGGGCAACCCCATTTTGGTACTTGCATCCCGCGACAAGCCCAATGGCGTAACCGGCTATAGAACCCTCTGTCCGTAAGGTGATTCGAAAGGCTTGGGGCAGGACCGCCCTCGCCCCCCGCGCGCCGCCCCGGTGTCCTGTTTTGGGACCGGCCCCGGACGTAATCAGCCCCCCAGCGCGGCCAAACGGCCATTCCTATCGTCTGCCCCGGAGGACAGGTTGTCCGGAAAAACTGCCGACGAGCCTGCCGCTACCCGCAGGCCCGTTATTTTTGGCACCCGCCGCCTGGCGGGCCTGTGGAGAGGCATAGTTGCTGCTCCTCGTCCGCGCCGCCCGGACCGCCCGGGCCTAGATCGTTCAATGACCAGACGCCGGGTTGCGTCTCTACGCCCTGATTCTGGGCCAAAACCGCTGCCGCTTCGCGGCGACGGGACACCAACTTCACGCATTTGCCAACTCGTGAACCACCGCCTGCCCCGATTCTGCGTAGTTTGCCCGTTGCCAACCCTCACCCCCCACGAGCTACATGACCACTGCCGCCGCGCCCGCCGCCGACTCGGGCTTTGAAAGCGTACCCAAGGACGACAAGCGCATCACCCGCGGCTGGACGTTCTACGACTGGGCCAACTCCGTCTACCCACTGGTCATCACCAGCTCGATCTTCCCCATTTACTGGGGCTCGGTCACCAAGGAGCTGAGCCCGGAAACCGATGTGGTGCGCTTTCTGGGCTTTGAGGTGCCCGGCTCCTCGCTGCTGACCTACGCCATTTCGGCCGCCTTCCTGCTCATTGCCCTGGTCAGCCCCTTCCTCACGGCCCTGGCCGACTACTCGGGCCGCAAGAAGCTGTTCATGCAGATATTCTGCTACCTCGGGGCCATTTCCTGCGCCGCGCTGTACTGGTTCGACAAGTCCACGCTGGTCGTATCCACGTTCATTTTCATTGCCGCCACGGTGGGCTTCTCGGGCTCCATCGTGTTCTACAACAGCTACCTGCCCGTCATCAGCTCCGAGGAAAAGTACGACTCGCTGTCGGCCCGGGGCTTTTCCATGGGCTACATCGGCTCGGTGCTGCTGCTGGTCATCTGCCTGGCGCTCATCATGGGCCACGAAACCTTCGGGCTCGAAACCGGGCAGGCCACCCGCATCGGCTTTTTGCTGACGGGCATCTGGTGGGCCGGCTTCGCCCAGATTCCCTTCGCCACCCTGCCCAAGGACCCCGGCCGGGCCGCCGGCGCCGCCACCTCCGACGCGGGCTGGGTGCTCAACGGCTTCCACGAGCTGGGCAAGGTGTGGGCGCAGCTCAAGCACCTGCCCAACCTCAAGCGCTTTCTGCTGGCCTACTTCACCTACAACATGGGCGTGCAGACGGTGATGTACGTGGCCACCATCTTCGGCGACAAGGAGCTGCACCTGGAAAGCACCGCCCTGATTACCACCATTCTGCTGCTGCAGCTGGTGGGCATTCTGGGCGCCTGGCTGTTTGCCAAGCTCTCCGAGCGCATCGGCAACACCCGCGCCCTGAGCTGGGCGGTGTTTATCTGGATGCTGATTTGCGTGGCGGGGTATTTCGTGCAGGCGGGCTGGTCGTTTTACGCCCTGGCTTCCGTCATCGGCCTCACCATGGGCGCCATCCAGAGCCTGTCGCGCAGCACCTATTCCAAGATTATTCCCGAAAACACGCCCAACACGGCCGCCTTCTTCAGCTTCTTCGACGTGACGGAGAAGCTCAGCATCGTGATTGGCACGGCCGTGTTTGGCCTCATTGCCCAGATTACCGGCTCGATGCGCAACAGCATCCTCTCGCTCAT
This sequence comes from Hymenobacter edaphi, assembly GCF_003258365.1. Classification (GTDB taxonomy): domain Bacteria; phylum Bacteroidota; class Bacteroidia; order Cytophagales; family Hymenobacteraceae; genus Solirubrum; species Solirubrum edaphi. The sequence continues at coordinate 368,655 of NZ_QHKM01000001.1, forward strand.
CGTGTTCTTCATCCTGGGCCTGCTGTTCCTGCTCACGCTGCGCGGCAAGAAGCTGCGCGACCAGGTGCCCACCGGCGACGCCGACGTGCTGGCCCCGCCGCCGGCCACGCCCAACATCGGGATGCCGGCCTCGGTGAAGTAAACCCTTCGATTGCAACGAAAAAGCCCCGCGACAAGAATGTCGCGGGGCTTTTTCGTTATTCCCGCCGTACTTGCGCCCGCCATGCGCCCCGCCCGGGGCGGGTGGCTGAACGTCCTTTCCCCTTTCCCCATGAGCACCGTTACCGAACAACCCACCCTGCAAACGGCCTTCGCCGCCGAGCTGAAGCAGGAGCTGTACCTGACCCGGCGCCTGCTGGAGCGCGTGCCCACCGCGCAGTTCGACTGGCGCCCGCATCCCAAGTCCATGCCCATTGGCAAGCTGGCCTGGCACATGGCCAACCTGACGGCCTTCCTCGAACTCTCGTTGCAGGGCCCGGAAACCGACATGACCACCGTGCAGTGGCCCACCGCCGCCACCACCACCGACGAGCTGCTGAGCCGCTTCGACGTCACCGCGGCCAGCGTGCAGCAAGCCGTAGCGGCAGTGGAGGACGAGCAATTGCACGGCCCCTGGACCATGCGCGTCGGCGAGCGGGTGGTGGGAACCATGCCCCGCACCCGCGTGCTGCGCACCCTGGTGCTCAACCACCTGATTCACCACCGCGGGCAGCTCTCCGTGTACCTGCGCCTGCTCGACATCCCGGTGCCCAGCATCTACGGCCCCTCCGCCGACGAGCAGTAGAGCGGGCTACCGAGTACCCCGTTGACAAGCGCAATACCCGGCCGGGAATCCACGTTCCAGCCGGGTATTGCTTTGTTGTTCCCGCATGTTGTCTCGTTTCACTTGCCGCTTCCGGGCAGCTGGGCTTCTCGTAGGGCTATGGCTGCTGACCGCTGCGCCCGCCCGGGCTCAGGAACCGATTTTCTATAATTCCGACGAAACCCGCTACCGGTACCCGACGCCGGAGTACTTGGCCTACGTGGTGGCGGGCCTGCAGCAACCGGCTTTGCGCACCCTGCCGGCTCCGCCGCGCGACCTGAGCTTTGGCCTGCTGCTCAACGCCGACGGCAGCATTCGGGACGTGGTGCTTAACAGCCCGGTGCCGGAGCCGCAGGCCACTACGCTCAAAACCTTGCTGCGCCAGGGGCCCGCCCAGCCACCGTACCGCTACAAGGGGCAGCCGGTGCCCACCGTCATTCCCGTAGCGCTGGACTGGGCGAAGGCGCTGACCATTTCGGCCGCAGCACCCGAACAGGTAGAGACGGTACGGCTGACCTCGGTGGTGCAGCTGGGCAGCCCGGCCGGTGGCGTGTTTCTGCAGGAGGCCGCCCTGAAACCGCTGCGTCGGCGGCTGGTCAAGGACCTGGCAGGTCAGGCCCTGCAACTGGAACTGGGCTTGAACAAGCGCGGGCAGGTCGAGCTGTGGCAGGCACTCAACATTACCGATCCGGCACTGGCGGCAGAAGTCAGCAGGCGGCTAATGGCGGTAGTGCGTAGTGCAGGAGGAAGTGGCATTGCGCTGCAGTTTGGCAAGGTCAAGTACGTCAGCCGACAGCTGTATTTCTGGCCTTTGCCCTAGAGCTGGCATACCGCAACCGAAGAATCGGATTTTGGCGCTTTGGGAACAGTGCCGGCCGGGCTATTTCGCCCCAAACACCTTTTCCCCCTGAATAAAAGTGCCGAGCACCTTGGCGTCGCGCAGCTGCGCGGCCGGGGCGGTCATGATGTCGCGGTCCAGAATAACGAAATCGGCCCACTTGCCGGGGGTGAGCGTGCCTTTCTTATCGTCTTCGAAGGCAGCCCAGGCGGCCCACTCGGTCATGCCGCGCAGGGCCTGCTGGCGGGTGAGGGCGTTTTCGGGCTGAAAGCCGCCTTTGGGGAAGTTCTTGCTGTCCTGCCGGGCCACGGCGGCGTGAAAGCCGAACAGCGGGTTTAGGTACTCCACCGGGAAGTCGGAGCCCAGGGCCAGGCGGCCGGTGGCGCGCAGCAGATCCTGGTAGGCGTAGGCCATTTTCAGACGCTCCGGGCCCAGCCGCTCGCCGGCCCAGTACATGTCGGAGGTGGCGTGGGTGGGCTGCACCGAGGGCACGATGCCGTAGCGGGCAAACTTGGCCACGTCGGGGCGGCTGACCACCTGGGCGTGCTCGATGCGCCAGCGCCGGTCCGTCTGCCCGCGCAGCACCTCGCCGTAGATGTCGAGCAGCAGGCGGTTGGCCGAGTCGCCGATGGCGTGGGTGTTCATCTGGAAGGGGCTGGCCGCCAGCCGCTGGGCCAAGGCGCGGTACTCCTGCACCGAGGAAAGCAGAAAGCCCGTCTGCTTGGGCCGGTCGGCGTACGGGTGCAGCAGGCAGGCCCCGCGGGAGCCCAGCGCCCCGTCGGCATACACCTTGAAGGAGTTGACGGTAAGCCGGTCGGTGCGGGTAGGGCCTTGCTTAAGGTAGTACCGCACGTTGGCCGGCGAGGCACTGATCATGGCATCGAGGCGCAACTTAAGCTTGCCGGCCCGTTGCAGTGAATCAATGCGCTGAATCTGGGCGGGCTCCAGGCCGGCGTCGGCGAGGCTGGTCAGGCCCAGGGCCAGGCACTCCTGCTGGGCCTGCATGAGCAGCTTGCCGGCTTCGGCGGGCGTGGGCTCCGGAATCTTGGCCGACACCAGATCCACCGCGTTGTCGACCAGCAACCCCGTCAGGCGGCCCTGGGCGTCCTTTTCCAGCACGCCGCCGCTGATGGGCGTGCGGGCCGTCACGCCGGCCAGGTCCAGCGCCTTCTGGTTGACCAGCGCCGCGTGCCCGTCGATGCGGATGAGGAACACCGGCACGTCCGGGAACTGCCGGTCCAGCGAGTCTTTGGTGGGGAACTGCTTGGTGGCCCAGTCGTTCTGGTCCCAGCCGCGGCCCGTCAGCCACCGGGCCTGCGGGTACTGCCGGCGCTGGGCGCGCAACTTCTGCAGCACGTCGTTCCAGGAAGTAGTGCCCACCAGCACGGCGTCGCGCAGGCCCAGGGCGTAGCGGTAGAAGTGGCAGTGCGCGTCGTAGAAGCCGGGGTATATGAACTTGCCCCGGGCGTCGACTTCCGCCTGGCCCTGGTAGCGCCGCCGAGCCTCGGCGGCGCTGCCCACAAACACCACGCGGCCGTTTTGCACGGCCAGGGCCTCGGCCTTGCTGAAGGTGGAATCGACGGGGTAAACGGTGGCGTTGTAGACCAGCAAATCGGCGGGTTGCCGGGCGCTGGGGCAGGCCGTGAGGCCCAGGAGCAGGGCGGGAAGGGCGGCCGGCAGCCAGAGCTGGCGCAGCCGCGGCAGGCGGAGCGGGCGAATCATGCGGCGAAGGTACTGCCCCGCCTGATTTGCCGCCTAGGCCACCGCCGCGTCGTGGCTGGCGCAGAGCTGCAGCCAGCGGCGGGCCTCGGCTTCGCTGGTGAAGCGGGCCAGCTGGTAGGGGCGCCGGTCGTAGTGCGAGAGGTCGGCAATGCGCAGGTCGGCCAGGGCGCCGGCCAGCTGGTGCGGCGCCATGAGCAGGGCCAGGTAGGTGATGCCGCCGAGGGTGGCCGGCAGCTGCGGCAAAAACTCCTCGCGCATCCACTGCACGTCGCCGGCGTCGAGGCCCACGCGGCGCGGGGAGGTGTCAATCAGCCAGTAGCGGCACAGGTGCTTGGTGGCTACGTCGAGCAGGCGGGCGTAGCCGCGGCCCAGCTCGAAGGGCATCACCATGCGCTGCCAGCGGCCGGTGAGCACACCGGTTTCGGCGTCGTAGTTGACGGTGAGGTAGTCGGACGTGGGCATGAGCAGGCTGACGAGAGAACGGCAAAAATAGCAAGACCCCGGCAATTTTGCCGAGGTCTTGCGGTAAATCAGCCAACAAAAACCGCGTTCAGTACCACGCGGCTCCGGCAGGCGCGGGCCTATTCGAAGCGCATGTGCTTCACCGATTCGCCCGAGTTTTTCAGCTCCAGCAAGGACTCAATGCCGATCTGCAGGTGCGAGGTAACGTAATCGGAGGTGACTTTCTTGTCGCTTTCGGCCGTTTTCACGCCCTCCGGCGTCATCGGCTCGTCCGACACCAGCAGCAGGGCGCCGTGGGGAATTTCGTTGGCGAAGCCCACCACGAAGATGGTAGCCGTTTCCATGTCCACGGCCATGGCCCGGATCTGGCGCAGGTAGTCCTTGAAGCCCTCGTCGTGCTCCCACACGCGGCGGTTGGTGGTGTACACCGTGCCCGTCCAGTAGTCCTTCTCGTGCTTCTTGATCATCGACGACACGGCCCGCTGCAGGCGGAAGGAGGGCAGGGCCGGAATTTCCGGGGGCAGGTAGTCATCCGACGTACCCTCGCCGCGGATGGCGGCGATGGGCAGGATCAGGTCGCCCACGCGGGTGTTGTGCTTCAGGCCGCCGCACTTGCCCAGAAACAGGGCCGCCTTGGGCTTGATGGCCGAGAGCAGGTCCATCACGGTGGCGGCCATGGCCGAGCCCATGCCGAAGTTGATGATGGTGATGCCATTGGCCGTGGCCGTCTGCATGGGCTTGTCGAGCCCGCGAATCGGCACGCCGAACTGCTGGGCAAACATTTCCACGTAGTTGATGAAGTTGGTCAGCAGGATGTACTGGCCAAACTCCTCCAGCGGCACGCCCGTGTAGCGTGGCAGCCAGTTCTTGACGATGTCTGGTTTGGTTTTCATGTATTGTGGGAAGGGGTCTTGGCTAAATTGTTGGATTGTTGCATTGTTAAATTGTTGACTAGTTGAAGTTTAGGTGCGGGCTTACAGAACAGCCAGCAATTTGACAATTCAACAATGAAGCAATGCTAATTGGGTACAAAAAAACCGTCGTGCATGTGCTGAACGACGGCTCTGCGAAGCGAAAAGCGGGTGCAGGAGCCTGACTTGTGCCGTACCTTTGGAGGTGATGCAAGCGTTGAACCTGCCGCCTTTCGCCCACAAACTTACGCAATCCGGCGCAAATCTGCTGATCTGGGACGCGCTGCGCCGCCGCCACGTGGTGTGCACGCCCGAGGAATGGGTGCGCCAGCACGTGGTCCATTACCTGGTGGAGCACCTGGGCTACCCCCGCGGCCTGCTCAGCCTGGAGCGCGGCCACACCTACAACACCCGCCGCAAGCGTACCGACCTGCACGCCCTCGGCCCCGACGGCCAGCCCCTGCTGCTGGTGGAGTGCAAAGCCGCCGCGGTGCCGCTGACGCCGGCCGTGACCATGCAGATTGCCACCTACAACCAGACCGTGGGCGCCCCGCTGATGCTGGTGACCAACGGCGTGCAGCACTACTGCTGGCGCGTGCACCCGCTGGCGCGCACCACCCAGGCCCTCACGTTCATTCCCACCTACGCCGAAGCCTTGGAGCTGCTGGCCGTGGCCCGGCCGCAGTAACCCATGCTGGTTCGGCTGCTGCTCACGGCGCTGCTGCTCGGCGCGGCCACGGGGTGCCGGCGCGGCCCCGAGGTGGTGTACCTCACCGCTTTCGAGGGCGTAACGCCGGCGCAAGTGACAATGGTCCAACGCGCTATCGGTGCGTTTTACGGCCGGTCGGTGCGCCTGCTGCCTGTGCAGCGCCACCGCCCGGCTAGCCTCTGCCCGGTGCGCCACCGCCACCGCGCCCGCCTGGTGTTGGAGCAGCTACAGGCGCTGCTGCCCGACAGCACCGACGGCAAAATCCTGGCGCTGACGACCCGGGACGTGGAAATCGAGGAGGGGCCGCGGCGGCCGCACTGGGGCGTGTTCGGGCTGGCCAATGAGCTGGGCGGCAATGCCGGCGTGGTGTCCACCTTCCGCCTGCAGGGCCGCGCCGACCGCCTGCGCAAAGTCAGCCTGCACGAAATCGGCCACCTGCTGAGCCTGCCGCACTGCCGCTCGGGCCTGGCTACCTGCGTGATGCAGGACGCCCGCGGCCGGGGCGCCACCGTCGACCGCACGCGGGCGCGGCTCTGCGCCGACTGCCGGGCCCGGCTGGCGTGGTAGGGTGCCGGATTGGTACCGAACCACGGACCGGCGGGATTATTTTGTGCCCAGCGGAGGCCAATCAGCGCCAAAATCGGCTACCTTCCGGCTAGGTGCCGCCGCAACCACTGCACCCCCGCTTATGGTCGAAAGCGACGTCACTCCCCTCGGGGCGCCACCGGCCGCCCTGGTTTACCTCAACGGCCAGGGCGAATTCGTGCACGGCAACGAGGCTTTTGCGGCCCTGACCGGCCATTTGCCAGCCGGCCTGCCCGGGCAATCGTTGCTGGCACTGGTCGAGCCCGCGGCGGCCGCGGCCGCACTGCCGGTGCTGCGCCGCGGCCTCGGCGGCGAAACGCTGACCTGCGAAGTGCCCCTGCGCACGGCGGCCGGCCGCTACGAGCGGTTTGCCCTCACCATGTTTCCGCTGCACCCCACGGCCGCGGCCGGCACCGGGGCCCTGGTGCGCCCGGCCGGCGCGCTGCCCGCGGCGGCCGTGCAGGAGCGCGAAAAGCAGCTCTCCATCATCTTCGAAACCATTGCCGACGTGATTTTCGTGCTGAAGGTGGAAGGCTCCGGCCAGTACCGCTTTCAGTTCGTGAACCACGCCTTCACGCGCATCACCGGGCTCAGCCCCGAGCTGGTGGTGGGCAAGCTGGTGACCGAGGTCATTCCCGAACCCTCGCTGAGCCTGGTATTGGGTCATTACCAGCAGGCCGTGCAAACCGGCCAACCCGTACGCTGGGTCGAAACCTCGGACTACCCCTCGGGCCGGGTGGTGGGCGAGGTGAGCGTGAAACCCGTGTTCGACGCCCGCGGGCAGTGCAGCCAGCTGGTGGGCGTAGTGCACGACCTAACCGAGCAGCAGCAGGCCGAGCACGCCCTGCGCGACAGCAACGAGCGGTTTCGCTACGCCCTCAAGGCCACCACCGACGCGCTCTACGACTGGGACGTGGCCGCCGACACGCTTTTCTGGGGCGAAGGCTTCGAGGAGTTGTTTGGCTACCACCTCGCCCAAAACCCGACGCCCTTCCACCAGTGGTCGGGGCACGTACACCCCGAGGATGCGCCGCGCACCGTCGACGACCTGCGCCACACGGCCCTGCACACCGCGCGCACCCGCTGGCAGCAGGAATACCGCTTTCAGCGCGCCGACGGCAGCTGGGCCGCCGTGTTCGACCGCGGCTACCTGCTGCGCGACGCCGCGGGGCAAGCCGTACGCATGATCGGGGCCATGCAGGATATTTCGGAGCGCAAGGAGGCCGAGCGGCGGCAGCAGCAGCTGGCCCAGGAGCTGTTTCAGCACAACGCCGACCTGCAGCAGTTCACCTACGTCGTGTCGCACAACCTGCGCGCTCCGCTGGCCAACGCCACGGGCTTTGCCGGGCTGCTGAGCCGCCTGCAGCCCGGCGCGCCCGAGTTCGGGCAGGCCATCGAGCACCTGCACACCAGCCTGCGCCGCGTCGATGAGGTGCTGCGCGACCTGAACACCATCCTGTCGGTGCGGGGCCAGGCCCTGCTGGCCGAGCCCGAGCCCGTGGCGCTGACCGACGTGCTGGGCGAAGTCACCGATCTGCTGGTGGAAGACCTGGCCAACTGCGGCGGCGAAATCCACAACGAGCTGCCGGCCGGCCTGCGCGTGCTGGGCCGCCGGGCCTACTTCCACAGCATCTTCTACAACCTGCTGGCCAACGCCATCAAGTACCGGGCACCGCAGCGCGCCCTGCGCGTGATTATCAGCGCCGAGCCGCCCGCCGAGGACTTCGTCACGCTCCGCGTGGCCGACAACGGCGCCGGCTTCGACGCCGGCCGGACCGGCACCGACGCTTTTCAGCTCTACCAGCGCTTCAACAAGGCGGTGCCCGGCCGGGGCATCGGCCTGTTTTTGGTGAAAGCGCACACCGAATCGATGGGCGGCCGCGTGACCGTAGTGAGCCAAGTCGGTCAGGGTACTACCTTTACGTTGCAGTTCCGCTTGCCCGCCGCATGACGATTTATTTGATCGACGACGACTCCCTGGGTAATTACCTGACCGAAGCCTTGCTGAGGCTGGAAAACTTTGCCAGCCAGATTCGCACCTACGAATCGGCCGAGGACGCGCTGGTGGAGCTGCTGCGGGCCCCCGTGCCGCCCCGCGTCATCTTCTTGGACCTGAACATGCCCGTGATGAGCGGCTGGGACTTTCTCGAAGCTCTGGCGCCCCACCGCCCCCGCCTGCTGGGCCAGTGCCACATCTACATCCTCACCTCGTCCCTGGCGTTGTCGGACATGGAGAAGGCGCGCACCTACGACCTGGTGAGCGGCCTCATCCACAAGCCCATCGACCGGGAGGAAATCCGCGCCATTCAGGCCGAGCTGACCGCCGAAGACCACAGCTAAAGCTAAAAGCTACGGCGCCGGCTGGCGGTACAGCGAGTTGTCGAGCAGGCCGGTGGTGAAGTATTGCGCCACGGCCCGCAGCTCGTCGCCGTACTGTTGCAGTTTGGCGGCCGGCGGGTTGGGCAGGGGCTGGGCGGGCAGCTGGTGGGTGCGGTAGGGGTAGAGGCGCACCTGATTATCGGCGGTCAGCTCGGTCACGTAGTCGTGGTGCACGAGGTAGTGCGCGCCGTTGGAGAGGAACAGAGCCCGGCCGGGTGCCTGCCCATCGAACACCGAGTAGCCGAAGGGCAGCAGCTGCCGGCTGTCGGCCCCGAAGCCCAGGGCGTCGAGCACGGTGGCGGGCACGTCGGCCTGCTGGGTGATGCGGTGCGCGTCGGCCGGGGGCAGCGGGCGGCCGGGGTGAAAGAGCAGCAGCGGCGTTTTATGCTCCCCGAGCAGGTTCTGGTAGGTGGGCGCCTGGCTCTGCGAAGTGTGGTCGGCCAACAGCACAAACAGCGTGTTGCGGTACCAGGGCTGCCGGCTGGCCGTCTGGAAAAAGCGGCGCAGCGCGTAATCGGCGTACTCGATGGAGGCGTGAATTTCCAGCGGGCCGGGCCGGAAGCGGCCCCGGTACTGCGGCGGCACCGGAAACGGGTCGTGGGAAGTGAGCGTGAAGACCGTGGAAAAAAACGGCGGCCGCTGCCGGCCGAGCTGCCCGGCAAAATACTGCAGGTAGGGCTCGTCGTAGATACCCCAGTGCCCGTCGAAATCCGGGCTTTGGGTGCCGCCGGGGTATTCTTCCAGGCCGTAGTACTGCTGCACGCCCGCCTTGCCGCTGAACACGTTGAAGCCCATCGTGCCGTTTTGGGCGCCGTGAAAGACGGAAGTGGCGTAGCCGCGGCGGCCCAGCAGCTCGCCCAGGCCGTGCAGCTCGTCGGTCTGGAAGTTGGAGGTGATAAAGGCCGACTCCATCAGCGCCGGCAGCCCCGCCAGCACCGCCGGCAAGGCCTCGATGGAGCGCTGCCCGTTGGCGTAATGCTCGCGCATGAGCAGCGCCCCCGGGCTCGTGGCCAGCGAATCGAAAAACGGCGTGTAGCTGCGCTGGCCAGGGTTTTCGACGCCGTTGTACTCCGAGGCGAAGCTTTCCACCAGCAGAATCACCACGTTGTCGGGCGTCGGGTTCGGCCGCGGGGCGGGGTAGTGGGCCGCCAGGGCCCGCTGCAGCTCGGCCGCCGAGGCAAAGTACGCGGGCCGCTCCAGCGTCTTCTGCCCGATGCTCTTGATAAAGGTGAAGGTGCTGTTCAGGGCCACGTGGCCGAGGGCGGGCGGCGTCTGCACGAAGGCGTGGCCGGGGCGCAGGGGCTTAAGCTGCAGCCCGCCACGGACGCCGAGCACCGCCAGCGCGGCCACCAGGCTCACTTCCGCCATGGCCCAGGCCATGCGCCACAGTGCCGGGCGCGGCTTGGGGGCGGGCGCCGCGCCGGGCATGGGGTAGCCGTACCACAGCAGCCCCAGCAGCAGCAGAAACGGCAGCAGCAGAAACCAGTAGTGCCCGACGAGCTGCCCGGCCTGCCGCTCAATGTCGCCGGTGATGGTGAACAGCTCGTCGGAGGTGCGCCGGCCGATGAACTTGAAGTACTGGCTGTCGATGATGTTCAGGGCCAGGCCCGGCGCATTCAGCACCAGGTACAGCCCGCGCAGAAGCTGCTGCCAGCCCCGCCCGTACGAGGGCACGAACGAGAGCAGGATAAACGGCACGTTCACCAGCAGCAGCGCCGACAAATCGAACCGGAAGCCGTGCCAGAAGGCCAGCGCCGTCTGCCCCGCCGAGGCCTCCGCGAAAGCGCCGTAGTTGGCCGCGTAGAACCCGAGGCGCAGCAGCAGGTACGCCGCCAGCAGCAGCGAAAACCGGCGCAGCAGCAGCCAAAGCAGGGGAGAGGGCATTAAGGTGAAATGGTGAAATAGGGAAATGGTGAGTGATGTTCTGGTGTGTCGAATGTCGAACTCACCAGTTCACCAGCTCACCAAATCACCACTAGTAGTCCTTGCGCAGGCGGATCTGCTGGCCGGGCTTGAGCTTGATGATCTGCTTGTAGAGGTGGGCCAGGGAGTGCAGGCGCACCTCCGTGGGCATGCGCGTCAGCTCGAAGCTTTCGTCCTCGCTCTTCACGCACACCGGCGGGTAGATGGCCAGCAGCTCGCCGGGCTGCAGCAGGGCGCCGTATTCCATGAATTGGCCCACCGGGCCCAGGTCCAGGGCCTTGTCGGGGAAGCGCTGCACGCCCTCGATGAAGCCGGAGAAGTTGACGCCCAGGGGCTGGATTTCGCCGGTTTCCGCGTCCAGGAAGATGACCTCGCCGCGGCGCATCAGAAACTGGTTGCCCACCGCGTCCTCGGCGAAGGGCAGGTCGGAGCGCTTCACGTTGCGGTAGTTGCGCCAGAAAGCGTTGGGGCCGTCCCAGGTTTCGCGGATGCTGTGCCAGAGCGGCTCCTTGCAGCAGCCGCGGATGTGCAGCGCGCCGTAGTACGCCACCAAGCCGTTATTCTGCAGCATAAACGACTGCATATCAAACGGCAGCAGCTTGAAGGTGGCCGCGTCGGATACGGGCTCCCCGATGTAGGTAATGTCTTTCATAAGCAAAAGGAAAGCAGTTCAGCAAAAAGCCTCCCCGGCCACAATTGGGCGGGAAGGCTTTGAGTAATTAACAATTAAGAATGAAGAATTAATTATTGAATCGGGCAGACGCCGAAACAGCAATTGTTAATTCTTCATTCTTAATTATCAATTGAAGTTAGGCTACGTACGCCGAGTCCAGCACCTTCGACACGTTGGTCAGGCCCAGGCCCCAGGCTTCGGCCACGCCTTTGTATACCACCTCGCCGTTCACCACGTTCAGGCCCAAGCGCAGCGCCGCGTCGCGGGTGCAGGCCTCGCGCCAGCCCAGGTTGGCCAGCTTCAGGGCGTAGGGCAGGGTGGCGTTGGTCAAGGCCAGCGTGCTGGTGTAGGGCACCGCGCCGGGCATGTTGGCCACGCAGTAGTGCACCACGTCGTCGATGATGAAGGTCGGGTTTTCGTGGGTCGTGGGGGTGCAGGTTTCAATGCAGCCGCCCTGGTCCACGGCCACGTCCACCACCACGGCGCCCGACTTCATGTCCTTGAGCATGTCGCGGGTGACGAGGTGCGGGGCCTTGGCGCCCGGAATCAGCACGGCGCCGATAACCAGGTCCGCCGTTTTGATGGCTTCGCGGATGTTGTAGTCGTTGGAGTACTGGGTCACCACGTTCTTGGGCATGATGTCGTCCAGCTCGCGCAGGCGGTTCAGGCTGATGTCCATGATGGTCACCTGGGCGCCGAGGCCGGCGGCCACTTTCGCGGCGTTGGTGCCGACCACGCCGCCGCCCAGGATGAGCACCTCGGCGGGGCGCACGCCGGGCACGCCGCCCAGCAGGATGCCGCGGCCTTTCAGCGGCTTCTCCAGGTACTTGGCGCCTTCCTGCGGGGCCATGCGGCCGGCTACTTCGCTCATCGGCACCAGCAGGGGCAAGGAGCGGTTGGGCAGTTCCACCGTCTCGTAGGCCAGGCAGGTGGCCTTGCGCTCGATCATGGCGTGCGTCAGCTCTTCCGACGAAGCGAAGTGGAAGTAGGTGAACAGCAGCTGACCTTCCTTGATCAGGCCGTACTCCTCCGAAATCGGCTCCTTCACTTTCACGATCATCTCAGCCTGCGCGTACACCTCTTCGATGGTCGGCAGCAGCTGGGCGCCGGCTTGCTCGTATTCGGCGTCGGAGAAGCCGCTGCCGAGGCCGGCGCTGGCTTGTACGTACACCGTGTGGCCCGCCTTGCGGAACTCAGCTACACCGGCCGGCGTCACGCCCACTCGGTTTTCGTTGTTTTTAATCTCCTTCGGAACGCCGATGATCATGGGAAAAATGCTGGGATGGGTTGACGGGGAAAACGCCGGCAAATATAGGCAAGGTTTCGCGCGGGCGGGCGAACAACAGTTAGTTTGTGGGGGCTGAGCGGCGGCCAACTCGTTGTAACAGCAGCAAGTCAGCGGCTTGCTCAGATGTTTCGGCGGCGCCTGACCACAGCCGCGGAGCGGCGCCATATTGGTAGTCCGGTTGGCTTAGAAGAAAATAGAGCGGCAGCGCAGCGGCACCTCTCCGCGCGGAAGGGTGTCGCTGCGCTGCCGCTTCGGTGTATTTATGCTCGCTCTAAACGACCAGTACGGCGCTGCTACGCGGCTGTATCCTGGTGCCCAGCCGCATTAGAATCGGTACCGGTTGCTCGGAATTTCGATGACCCGCGCGAAGCTGCCGGCCGGCGAATACACCCGCGGGTGGTAAAACAGCTGCAGCTGGTAATCGGCCTTCGACTGGGGCCGTGTTGGGCCGCCGAAGCGGCTCAGGGGCAGCTCGTAGGTGCGCGTGACGCTGCCGTGGGCCGGCACCGTGATGCGCTGGTCCTTGCCGCGGCGCATGTGCAGCTCCCAGGGCAGGGCCTGCCCGTTTACCCACACCACCGGCAGGCAGGCCTGCGTCTGCGCCGGGTCCGATACCACGAAGGGCAAGTCGTTCTGATTGACCAGCTCCACGGTGGCGCGCACGCCTTCCAGGTCGGTGCCGGGCGCGATGGGGGGCAGGCTCACGCGCACCTGCAGGCCGTACTGCGGCGTGACGCGGGGCGAGCGGACGTTGCGGGCGCAGCCGCCGAGCAGCGCCGCCGAAAACAGGAGCAGGGCGGGTAGGGAAAAACGCATAGCTGAAGCTTGTTGAGAGAAGAGGAGCAGAGCGCCGGGGCGCGTAAGCTGCGCCCTTAAAAAATGATGCCACGACCGGCGGCCGTGGCATCAAAACTGGCAGGAAAATTCAAATGCGCGTCAGAATCAGCGGGAAAGAGTTCAGCGTAACGGCCCAGGAACAACGGGCTGAATCGTTCACCGGCCGGCGGCGCCGAAAACCGCCGGCAGCCAGCGGCCTACTTAAACGGCACGGCCGCGCTGCCTTCCTTCAGCATGCTCTGCTGGGTAAGGCTCTGCACGATGTTGGCTTTCAGGGTAATCTTGGGGTCCGAGCCGGTGATGTCGTTGGAGTGCAGCGTCACCACGTCGGTCATCTGGCCCACCTGGCGCTGGGCGTACTGCAGCTCCAGCGTGGCCGACTCGCCCGGTTTCAGCGCCTTGGGCAGGCTCTTCACCGTCACGCAGTAGCAGCTGGAGGTGATGGGGCTCAGCTCCAGGTTGGTTTTGCCGGTGTTTTTCACCGTAAAGCGAGCTGTGGGCTGCTGGCCGGCTTCCATCTTGCCGAAGTCGTGGGCGGCGCGGTCCAGCGTGAGCTTGGGCGACTTGGCCAGCTCGGCCGGCGAGTAGGTCTTGGTCATCTCGCCCTTGTCGACCACCGTGCCGCTGATGCTGAGCACCAGGGAGGCGTCCTTGGCGTTGCTGGTCACCGTCACGGTTTTGTTGAACTGGCCCGGGCGGCCGGCGCTGTTGTAGGCGGCACGGATAAAGCCGGTTTTGCCAGGCAGCACCGGCGTCTTGGTCCAGTCCGGGGTGGTGCAGCCGCAGCTGGCCTGCACGTTGGCAATAACCACGGGCTGGTTGCCGGTGTTGGTGAACTTGAACTCGTGGGTGGCCAGGGCGCCCTCGGCCACTTTTTTGAAGTCGTGGGCGGTTTCGGTGAACGTGAGCACGCCTTGCGCGGCCGCGGCCACCGAGGTCAGAAGCACCAGGGCCAGCGGGCCCAGCAGAGAAGTAAAGATGTTGCGCACCATAGCGGAGAAGTTGAGAATCAGCGGAAGCCAGCCCGCAAAAACAGCGCCGGGCTGAGAGGCCGCGGGCAAGCTACGCCGCGCCGCCGGCCCCAGCAAATATAACCATAACCGGCGGCCAATGCACACGAGCGGGGCGGGCGCCGTACCCTAACGCTCGTTTTGCGTACTTTTGCCTGCCTGCCGTGCGGTCAGGCCGCCCCGCCCACCGGGCGTCTGCTCCCCCAATCTATTCCCCCAGTATCCACTGCATGTCCACCGCCGACTCGGCCGTAGCTTCGGCCGCCGCCACGCTTAGCAAGGAAGAGCTGCTCCGCGATTACCGCCTCGGCTGGGAAAGCCGGCAAGCCTCGCTCACCGGCCGCAAAGAAGTATTCATGGGCAAGGCCAAGTTTGGCATCTTCGGCGACGGCAAAGAGCTGCCGCAGCTGGCCATGGCCCGCGCCTTCCGCCCCGGCGACTGGCGCTCCGGCTACTACCGCGACCAGACCTTCATGCTCGCCACCGGCGAGCTGACCCTGCAGCAGTACTTCGCCCAGCTCTACGCCCACCCCGACGTGGAGGCCGAGCCCAGCACCGCCGGCCGCGCCATGAACGGCCACTTCGGCACCCGCATCCTCGACGAGGACGGGCAGTTCAAAGACCAGCTGGCCAGCAAGAATTCCTCGGCCGACATTTCGCCCACCGGCGGGCAGATGCCCCGCCTCGTGGGCCTGGCCTACGCCTCCAAGCTCTACCGCCAAAACCCCGAGCTGCACCAGTTCGCGCAGTTCTCGCGCAACGGCGACGAGGTAGCTTTCGGCACCATCGGCAACGCCAGCACCTCGGAGGGCATGTTCTTCGAGGCCATCAACGCCGCCGGCGTGCTGCAGATTCCGATGCTGATGAGCGTGTGGGACGACCACTACGGCATATCGGTGCCGGCCGAGTACCAGACCACCAAGCAGAGCATCAGCGAAATCCTGATGGGCTTCCAGCGCAACGCGCCGGGCGAGCAGGGCTTCGAAATCTTCGTGGTGAAGGGCTGGGACTACGCCGCCCTGGTCGATACCTACCAGCGCGCCGCCGAAGTGTGCCGCCGGGAGCACGTGCCGGTGCTCATCCACGTGACGGAGCTGACGCAGCCGCAGGGCCACTCGACCAGCGGCTCGCACGAGCGGTACAAGAGCAAGGACCGCCTGGGCTGGGAGCAGGAGTTTGACTGCCTGCGCCAGCTGCGCCTCTGGCTGCTGCAGGAAGGCCACGCCACCGAGGCCGAGCTGGACCAAATCGAAAACGAAGCCAAGGACACCGTGCGCCAGGCCCGCGCCGCCGCCTGGGAAGCCTTCTTCAATCCCATCAAGCAGGAGCGCGACGAAGTGGTGCAGCTGCTCAACCAGCTGGCCACCGAAGCCGGCCGCGAAAACGAGCTGCACGAGCTAATTCACCAGCTGGAGCACAACCCGACGCCCATCCGCGCCGACCTGATGCGGGCCGTGCGCCGCGCCCTGCGCCAGGTGCGCGACCTGAAGCGCAGCTTCGGCCGCGCCGAGCTGCGCCGCTGGCACGAGCAGGCCCTGGCCGACAACGCCGACCGCTACAACTCCCACCTGCACAGCCAGAGCGAGGACGCGGCCCTGCACGTGGAGGAAGTCAAGCCCGAGTACGCCGACGACGCCCCGCAGGTGGACGGCCGCGAGGTGCTGCAGGCCTGCTTCGACGCCATGTTCAGCCGCGACCCGCGCGTGTTTGCCATCGGCGAAGACGTGGGCCGTATCGGCGACGTGAACCAGGCCTTTGCCGGCCTGCAGGAGAAATTCGGCGAGCTGCGCATCACCGACACCGGCATCCGCGAGTGCACCATCGTGGGCCAGGGCATCGGGGCGGCGCTGCGCGGGCTGCGGCCCATCACCGAAATCCAGTACCTCGACTACCTGCTCTACGCCATCCAGATCCTGAGCGACGACGTGGCCTGCCTGCAGTACCGCACCAAGGGCGGGCAGAAAGCCCCGCTCATCGTGCGCACCCGCGGGCACCGGCTGGAAGGCATCTGGCACAGCGGCTCGCCCATTCAGATGATTCTGGGCGCCGTGCGCGGCATGTACCTCTGCGTACCCCGCGACATGACCCAGGCCGCCGGCTTCTACAACCTGCTGCTCAAGGGCGACGACCCGGCCATCGTCATCGAGCCGCTCAACGGCTACCGCCTCAAGGAGCGCCTGCCCGCCAACGTGGGCGAGTTCACGGTGCCGCTGGGCGTGCCCGAGGTGCTGCGCCAGGGCACCGACGTGACGGTGGTCACCTACGGCTCGATGTGCCGCATCGTGCTCGACGCGGCCAAGCAGCTGGAGCAGGTGGGCGTGTCCGTCGAGGTCATCGACGTGCAGACCCTGCTGCCCTTCGACCGCGAAGGCGTGATTCTGGAGTCGCTGCAGAAAACCAGCCGGGTGGTCTTCGCCGACGAGGACGTACCCGGCGGCGCCTCGGCCTACATGCTGCAGCAGGTGCTCGACGAGCAGGGCGGCTACCGCTACCTCGACGCGCAGCCGCGCTGCCTGGCCGCCCAGCCCCACCGCCCGCCTTACGGCTCCGACGGCGACTATTTCTCGAAGCCCAACGCCGAGGACGTGTTCGACGTGGTGTACGAGTTGCTGCAGGAAGCCGCGCCGGAGCAGTTTCCGAACATCTACTAGGCCCGGCCCGCGGCCGGAAACGCAACCGCCCCGCCATCGGCTACGCTGATGGCGGGGCGGTTTAAGTTCGCGGGAAGCGGCGGGTTAAGGCAGCACCAGCTCCTCGGTGGTAAGGACGTTGCTTTTGTGCTGAGCGCGGTCGTAGACGTAGATTTCGAATTTGACCTTGTTGCCGGGGCGGTACTGGGGGTAGTTAATCGGGAAGCCGTTGCCGTTGTTGACTTCGTAGGTCAGCTCGCCGCGAATGGGCTGCGACTTAGCGTCGACGGCCAGCATGCGCCCGAAGGCCCCGTTGAACGAAAGGTCCCGCTCGAACTGCCGATTCGTAGTGTTGTACACGTACATGGTCGCGTAGTAGTTGAAATTGTACGGCGGGGCGTTGAAGGGCGCCACTTTCTTGTCGTCGTCGGAAAGGCCCAGGTCGCCGTCGCCGTCTTTGTAGTTGAGCGTGACAAAGATGCGGTTGACATCGGTTTCGGGCGAGGGTTTGTCCTCGCGCTCGGCCCGGATGCTCTTGAACTCAATCGACGGTTCGTTGGGGTAAGTAGGCGCCGGCTCGCAGGCCAGAACGGCCAGGGCCGCGGCGGCGGTGAGCAGGCCCGAAAGTAGACGTGTGCGCAGCATAGGAACAGGGTAGGCTGGAGTGAGCAACATCCGGCGGCAAAAAGTACGCATTAATATCCTCTGAACGCGCAAGGGCCGCATTTGTTATGCTCTTTCCAAACCCGGTTTTTCCGCAATGAGTTTCCGCACCGATTACCTGTCTGACCTCGACCGGCTGACGCCCGCCACGGCCGAGGCGCTGGCCCTGCGCCTGTTTCGGCACCAGGCCGCGCACTGCGCCCCGTACCGCCAGTGGCTGCAGGCGCTGGGCTGCCGGCCCGCGCAGGTGCAGCGCCTGCTCGAGGTGCCGTTTCTGCCCATCGAATTCTTCAAAACCCAGGACGTCGTCACCGCCGAGCCGGGCGACGCGTGGCCGCCCGCGCAGGTGTTTCGCAGCAGCGGCACCACCCAGCAGCAGCGCAGCCGCCACCTCGTGCGCGACCCGGCGCTGTACCACCGGCACGCCGCCCGCATCTTCGAGCAGCAGTACGGCTCGCTCACGGGCTGGACGTTTCTGGCCCTGCTGCCCTCGTACCTGGAGCAGGGCGAATCCTCGCTGGTCGACATGGTGGAGTACTTCGTGCGTGCTTCCGGGCAGCCCCAGTCGACGGCGTTTTTCCTGCGCAACCACGCCGCCCTGCTGGCGGCCATGCAGCAGGCCAAACGGGAGCAGCCCGCGCGGAAGCTGATGCTCATCGGCGTGACCTACGCCCTGCTCGATCTGCTGGCTGCCTACCCCGACCACCCCGCGCTGCCCCTGCCCGACGCCGTGCTGGAAACCGGCGGCATGAAGGGCCGGCGCCGCGAGATGATCCGCGAGGAGCTGCACGCCGAGCTGATGGCAGGTTTCAGCCAAGCGGTTATTCACTCCGAGTACGGCATGACGGAGCTGCTCTCGCAGGCCTACAGCCCCGGGCACGGCCGGTTCTACGCCCCGCCGGCCCTGCAAATTCTGCTGCGCGAGCCGACGGACCCGTTTAGCCCCAGCTTCGAGCGGTCGGCCGGCGCCATCAATGTGGTCGATCTGGCCAATATCGATAGCTGCGCTTTCCTGGAAACCCGCGACCTGGGCCGCCGCCACCCCGACGGCTCCTTCGAGGTGCTGGGCCGCCTCGACAACTCCGATATTCGGGGTTGCAGCCAGCTGGCTTCCTGATTCGTTTATTCGCGAGTACCAGCAAAAAGGCCCGCCGTCGTCCGACGGCGGGCCTTTTTGCGGCATGATGATTCGAGCCCCAAACTCCTACTTACCGGCGTAGCTGCGGGCGTCGTCCTCGGTTATCGGGTCGCCGCCCATGATGACGAGGCGCTCCACCACGTTGCGCAGCTCGCGGATGTTGCCGCGCCAGTCGAGGCGTTGCAAGTAGGCCATGCCTTCGGGGCTCATTTTCTTGGGCTTGGTGCCGTAGTCGTTGCCGATATCGGCCAGGAACTTCTCTACCAGCGCGGGAATATCGTCGCGGCGGTCGTTGAGGGCGGGCACCTGGATGAGGATAACCGAGAGGCGGTGGTAGAGGTCTTCGCGGAAGTTGCGGTCGGCAATTTCCTGGAGCAGGTTCTTGTTGGTGGCGGCCACCACGCGCACGTTCACGCTGATTTCCTTTTCGCCGCCCACGCGGGTAATCTTGTTTTCCTGCAGGGCGCGCAGCACTTTGGCCTGGGCCGAGAGGCTCATGTCGCCGATTTCGTCCAGGAACAGGGTGCCGCCGTCGGCCTGCTCGAACTTGCCGATGCGCTGCTTCACGGCGGAGGTAAACGAGCCTTTCTCGTGGCCGAACAGCTCCGACTCAATCAGCTCCGACGGGATGGCGGCGCAGTTCACCTCCACCAGCGGGCCGCCTGCGCGGTTGCTCAGCTCGTGAATCTGCCGGGCCACCATTTCCTTGCCGGCGCCGTTGGGGCCGGTGACCAGCACGCGGGCATCCGTAGGAGCTACCTTTTCGATGGCGGTGCGCACCGTTTGCAGGGCCGCCGAGGTGCCCACCATTTCCGAGCTTTTGGCAATCTTCTTCTTGAGCGTCTTGGTTTCCGTCACCAGCTTGGTGCGGTCCAGGGCGTTGCGCACGGTGACGAGCAGGCGGTTCAGGTCGGGCGGCTTGGGAATGAAGTCGAAGGCGCCCTTCTTGGTGGCGTCGACGGCCATTTCGATGTTGCCGTGGGCCGACACCATGATAAAGGCCGTGTCGGGCGCAATCTTCTGGGCGCGCTCCAGCACTTCGAGGCCGTCCATCTTGGGCATTTTTACGTCGCAGAGCACCACGTCGTACTTGTCCTTGATGAGCATGTCGAGGCCGGCGGGCCCGTCTTCGGCCTGGTCGACGGTGTAGCTTTCAAACTCCAGGATTTCCTTGAGCGTGTAGCGGATGGCTTTTTCGTCGTCGATGATGAGGATGCGGGGCATAGGGCAGGAGGAGTGGATGGTAGAGACGCATAGTTGCGTCTCACTCGTGGCTGACGTTGGGAAGGCCCCAACCTGGTCGTTCAGCGACGAGACGCAAATATGCGTCTCTACGCTGATAAACGAACCGGCCGCCGCTGCGGGTTGCAACGACGGCCGATCTGAAGTTAGGTGATGCGCCTGTAAGCCGGGTTCTGTCCGCCCCCGAAGGAGCGGCCCCACCATTTATCTAGGCCCGAACTCGCGCGCGGGCTCCATCAGCCTACCCGCCGACCGGACGAGCCGCCCGTTGCCAAGCCTTGCGGCCTGGCGTGCCGGCCTATTTGGCCTTTCAACCCCTGAGGTTTACCCAGCCGGACGGTCACCCGCCCGCTGGTGCGCTCTTACCGCACCTTTTCACCCTTACCGGAAGGTGAGATGGTGAAATTGTGAAATGGTGAGTGTCGTTGGACGATTGACTCACTAGTTCACCAATCACCATTTCACCGCCCGGCGGTAGTTTTCTGTGGCACTGGCTGTCCGGCGGCCGTTCCCAGCCGCCGTCCTTCCCGTTAGGAAGCAGGGTGCTCTGCGTTGCCCGGACTTTCCTCTCCGCCCTTGCGGGCGCAGCGGTGGGGCGGCGCATCACTTGCGGGCAAAGGTAGGGAATGTATTGCCTTCGTTCCCGTTCAAGCTAATATTCGGCTCTGGCGTAGACCAAAGTTGGGTAGTGCCCTTGTTTGCAATAAACCGGATTTGAGCTTATAAAAGAGACATTGTGGGATTTCATGTGTACAAAGTCGCCGCTCACTTCGCCCGCTGCTTCGCTGCACATATCGATGTCATCCTGGGTTGGCTCCTTGTCGAACTGAAAGCACATAAAGAACTCATTGCTGTCAGACAAGAGGATTGAAATACATACTACAGAAGGACGGATGTTGAACAGCAAGGCCCGCTGTACAGAAGCTCTCAACTCATACCAATCAATTAGCTTCATACCGATTACTTCCCCGTCCACACGTTGTCCTGCGGGTAGCTGTCGGGCACCAGGGTGCTGCCCAGCTTCACTTGCTTCACCGGTTTGTCGCCGGGGATGGTGACAGTGACGCTGCGGGCGCCGGTTTCCCAGACGGCCACCGAGCGGTGGGCCTGCTGGGTCGAGCCGTCGGCGTAGGTGACGGTGAGGTCGACGGGGACGGGCTTCGTGCCTTTGGCTTCGACTACGATGTCGTGGCCGGCGCCTTGCTTGGTGACGCTCTGGATGCTGAGGTCGGGGTAGCCGCCGTCGAAAAACCAGCGCTGCCAGAACCAGTTCAGGTTGCGGCCGGCGCCCGCGTTCATCGAGTTGAAGAAGTCGAAGGGCATCGGGTGCTTGCCGTGCCAGGTCTGAATGTAGTGGTGCAGGGCCTTGGTGAACAGCTCGTCGCCGAGCATGTCCTTCACGTAGAGGTAGCCCAGGCCGGGCTTGGGGTAGGAGTTGAGGAAAAAGGCCCGGTCGGTCTGCTGGGTGCTGAGGGTGGTGATGGGCAGGTCGATTTCGGTGGCGGCCATACCGGCGTAGGGCGCAATGCCGTAGTCGTCCTGCAGCTTGGGGTCGATGATGCTCGAAATCAGCCACTCGCCGATGGTGGCCCAGCCCTCGTCCATCCAGCCGTATTTCGTCTCGTTGGTGCCCATGTAGAAGGGAAACATCGTGTGGAAGATTTCGTGGTCGGTGAGGGTAATGGCATCCTCGCGGGTTTCCACCGGGTTGTCGTTGACCATCATTGGGTACTCCATCTGGTCCAGCCCGTCGAACACGGTGATGTGCGGGTAGGGGAAGGGCCACCGGGGGAAGGTGTAGCTCATGGCTTCCACCGTTTTGCGCCCGAACTGCACCACCTCCTCGAAATCCTTGTGCTTGGGGTTGTACACGGCATCCACCCGGGTGCGGCGCTTGGTCTTGGGGTCGACCACCAGGCTGGTGGCCTGCCACACGTAATGATCCGACGTGGCAAAGGCGAAATCCGTCACGTCCTGGGCCTCGAAGTGCCAGGTGTTCTGCGCATTCGGGGCGGTGATGCCGCGGCGCTGGGCTTCCTGGGCGCTGACGATGGTCTGGTAGCCGTCCTTTTTCTCCGCCTCGCGCAGGCGCTTTAGGTAAGGCTTGGTCAGCACCTGCTCGGCGTTGGTCAGGTCGCCGGTGGCCCACACAAGGAAGTCCCGGGGCACGGTCACGTCGGCTTTGAAGGAGCAGAAGTCGTTGTAGAACTCCTGCTGGCCGTTGTAGCCGAACTCGTTCCAGCCGTCGATGTCGTCGTAGACGGCCACGCGGGGGAAGAAGTAGGCCACGAAATCGGCGCCCGGCTCCACCTCGCCGGTGCGCATGTGGGAGCCTTTGTTGAGCGTATACGCGTACGCAACGGACAGCTTCACCGCCTGCTTGGTGGCCAGCGGCTGCGGCAGCGGCACCGACATATTGGTGGCCTGAATGCGCAGCTTCGCCACGTCCACCGCCTGCCCGTTCACCGTCAGCTGCTCGATTTTCACGCCCTCGTTGATGTCCTCCGGGCTCATGCGGCCGGCGCGGGGTGCCCCCTTCTGATACAGGTTCGGGTAGAGCTTGAGCAGCAGCCGCGGCAGCTCGTCGGGGCTGTTGTTCTGGTAGCTGATGTCGACGGTGCCCTTCACCAGCCGCGTGGCGGGGTCGAAGTTGACCTTGATAACGTAGTCAGCCGTGTTCTGCCAGTAGTTCGGGCCGGGCTGGCCGTCGGGGCTGCGGGTGCCCTTGGTGTAGGTGGCCTGCAGGTTGCGCGGCACGGGCAGCGGGGGCGCCGGGGCGGCTTGCTGGGCGAAAGAGGCGAGTGGGCTGAGGGTGAGAAGGGCGAAAAGCAGTGCGCGCATGAATAATACTACCGGTAGGCAAGAAAAAGGCAGCCGGCTACCGTGGGGTACTACCTCACGGTAGCCGGCTGCTCTGCGGTAGCGGGCCACCGGCAAAAGTAGGCCCTGCGGAAGTATGGCCCCGCGCTAGCCCCTAAATATCCCCGCCAAGGAAGGCCGCAGACGCTGAGCCCGGCCGCCGCTCTGCCGCCGCTACCGGGCCCGGGCCTGGGGAGCGGCGGCGGCGGCCTGCTGCAGCAAACCGGCTACCTGCTCCTGAAGCTGCCGCAGGAGGGCGTGGTCGGCCTGGGCCTGGGCGGCTAGCGCCTCGGCGGAGGCCTGGGCCTGAGCGGCGCGGGCTTCCAGGGTTTGGTTGCGGGCCTGCAGCTGCTCAATCAGCGCCTGCTGCTCCTGCACGGCCTGCACCAGCGGCACCACGAACTGGCCGTAGTTCAGGCCGTAGATGTCGCGGGCGTGGGCCGGCTGATGCACCCCGTCGAAGGTGTAGCCCACGGCCGCCGCCGCCGCCGCCACTTCCTGGGCCAGAAAGCCGGTGCGCCGCGGGCCGGCTGCGGCCGGGTCGGCGGCGGGCGGGGGGGCACCGTGCTGGAAAGCCGTTTGCGCGGCCGCGTCGAGGTGGTAGCTGACCGGGCGCAGGCGTTGGATAAAGGCCAGGCCCGGCACGTCGGCCCGCACCTGGCGCTTGAAGCGCGCGTCGGAAGTCACCGTCAGGCCCACCTGGCAGCGCAGGGTCGTCACCGCGCTGTTGCCCAGCTGGATGGTGTTGCTGGTCGATACGGTGGCGGCGTAACCCAGGGCCGTGGTGTTGGTCAAGCTCCCGGTGGAGGGGCCGCTGCTCAGGCCCAGCGCCGTGTTGTTGTCGCCCGTCGTATTATTGAGGCCGCTGTTGGCGCCATAAAACGCATTGCCGTCCCCGGAAACGTTGTTGAGGCCGCTTAAAGAGCCCGTAAACGCGTTCAGATGGCCGGCAATATTAATGCTCCCGCTGGCGCGGCCGATGAACGTATTATCACTGCCGTTATCGTTGCCGTGGCCGCTCCTGTGCCCAATGAACACGTTACTGTTCCCGTCGGTATTCTCGTAGCCACTCTCCACCCCGCTAAATACATTGCGGGCGCCGGTGGTATTGCCGAAGCCGCTGCGGTAACCCGTGAACACGTTGTCGGTGCCGGTGGTGGTGGCCTGGCCGCTGAAGGCGCCGGTGAACGTGTTGCCCGTGGCCGCGGTGTTGCTGAAGCCGCTGCGGTAGCCCGCAAACACGTTGTAGTCGCCGGTGGTGTTGGCCTGCCCGCTGCTGGTGCCCGTAAACACGTTGCGGATGCCGGTGGTGTTGTCCTGCCCGGCCAGGTAGCCCGTAAACACGTTGCTGGTGCCGGTCGTATTCGCCTGCCCGGCCTCGTAGCCCGTAAACACGTTGAAACCCCCGGTGGTGGTGGCTTCGCCGGCGCGCGTGCCCACCATCACGTTGAAGCCTCCGGTGGTGTTGGTCCGCCCGCTCTGGTAGCCCACAAACACGTTGTTGCCACCGGTCGTATTCGCCCGCCCCGCTTCGTAGCCCGTAAACACGTTGTCGGCGCCGGTGGTGGTGGCCTGGCCGCTGAAGGCGCCGGTGAACGTGTTGCCCGTGGCCGTGGTGTTGCTGAAGCCGCTGCGGTAGCCCGTAAACACGTTGTAGTCGCCGGTGGTGTTGGCCGGCCCGCTGCTGGTGCCCATGAACACGTTGCGGATGCCGGTGGTGTTGGCCTGCCCGGCCAGGTAGCCCGTAAACACGTTGCCGTACCCGGTGGTGTTGAACTGCCCGGCCTGGTAGCCCGTGAACACGTTGCCGTAGCCGGTGGTGTTATCCTGCCCGGTGACGGCCCCGGTGAAGACGTTACGGTCGCCGGTGGTGTTACCTGAGCCCGCTTGGAAGCCTACGAACACGTTGCCCGTGCCCGTGGTGTTGTTCAGGCCGCTGCCGCGTCCGGCAAAGGTGTTGCTGCTGCCGGTGGTGTTCACCAGACCGGCCAAATAGCCCGTGAACACGTTGCTGTTGCCGGTGGTATTGGCCTCGCCAGCCTGTGAGCCGGCAAACACGTTATAGCTGCCAGCGGTGTTGGCCAGGCCGGCCCGCGCCCCGGTGAATACATTTTCCGCACCAGTGGTGGTGACTAGGCCGCTGCGGTACCCCACGAACACGTTGTTGTCGCCGGTGGTGACCCGGCCAGCCTGGTAGCCGGCGAAGGTGTTGCCCAGGCTCAGCCCAGTCAGGGCCTGCCCGGCTTCGAAGCCCAGCACCACGCCGTTGCCAGCCGTGTGCTGCCCCAGGTTTAGGCCGCCATCGGCGCGCACGCCTACGCCCACGGTGCCCGCTGGCAGGCTGGCGCCGCTGCCCACCAGCGCCTGGCTCTGGAGGTTCAGCGCCTGGGTGGCCGCGTGGCTACCCAGGTTGTCGCCCGCGCCGCCCACGGGGTTGAGCTGCTGCCAACTAGGGGAGGCAGCGGTACCGGCATTGTAGTAGAAGCCACTCGGGGCGTCGGTTTGGTACACCAGCAGGCCGGGGGCCGGCTGCCCGATAGCCGCCCGCTGAGCGGCCGTCAGGCGGGGCACAAGCACGCCTTTACCGGAACTGACGATGTCAAGGGCGGCCGAGGCATCGGGGGTAGTGGTGCCCAGGCCCACACCCTGGGCGCTGGCAGCCGGGGCGGCCCCCCCCAGCAGCAAAGCCAACAGCAGAACGGCCGGCAGCAGGCCACGCCGGGTAAGCGAGTAGGTGTGGTTCATAGAGGGCGGGGAGCGGAAATGAAAGCCAGGACCAGTTATGGCAACGGCGTCGCGCCGCCATAACTAAAGGTCCCGTTTCCGCCGCCGCCGCGCCACCACATGATGATGTGATGAGCGGCTCCGCCCGGTATACCTGGCCCGCTGCCCGTCTGAGGCCACCAGGCCGGGCTTGTAAACCAGCCTGGTGGGGCGTGGGCCTACTTCAGCCGCACCAGCGTGGCGCCGTAGCCGAACTTCTCCTTGCGCGCCTCCTCGAAGAACTTGATGTCCCGGTTGCGGCTCAGGCGCTTGTGCAGCTCCTTGCGCAGCGTGCCGTTGCCCACGCCGTGGATGAACACGATTTCGTGCATGTTGGTGGCCAGAGCGCGGCTCAGAGCGTCCTCGAAAGCGGCGGTTTGCAGCTCCAGCACGGCCGTATTGCTCAGGCCCTCGATGCCGCCTTCGGGCTGCAGGGCTTCCAGGTGCAGGTCCACCTCGTGGGGCGGGGGCACGATGGCCTTGGCCGGCTCCTGCTTGGGGGCGGGCACCACGGTTTTGGCGTCGCCGCGCAGCTTATCGGCAATCTGGTCGCGCAGCTTCGTGGGGTCCACGGCGGGGGCGGGCTTGGGGGCCTCGTCGGTGAGGGGCACGGCAATGGGGGCCACCGGCTTCTCGTCGAGCTGAAACAGGTAGGCCTCGCGCTTGATAACCGGGGCCTCGCGGCGCGAGGAGTAGAACGAGCTGGCCTTGAACGAGACGCGCTTGAGCAGCGTGTCGTAGAGCGTGGGCGCGTTCAGCTGGGAGGGCAGCAGCTGCACCACGGCGGTGGCCCACTGGTCGAAGTCCTTGAGGTGGCGGTGGCCCAGGGGCTGGCTCACGGTTTTGGGGGCCAGCTTGTCGGCGGCCAGGGCCCGGTACTGCCCGCCGCGCTCCTCCCCGAAGGTGAAGAGCACGTCGGCGTCGGTATTATTAATGAGGTGGGCCACCAGCAGCTCCGAGGTCTGCTGCACCAGGGCCAGGTACAGGCCCTTGGGCGCGGGCGGGGCGGGGACGGCTTTGGCGGGCGTGCTGGTGCTGCCGCTGGGCGTGGTGGTAGTGGTGGGCGCGGCGGCTTTGGGAGCGGGCTTACCGGGCTTGAGCGGGCGGGCCTGCGCTACCTGCGAAGGGGCCAGCTCGCTGCCGCCGAAGGCCTTAAACTCTTCCGCGGCCACCAGCACCAGCTCCGAGCGCAGCACCGGCACCGGGAAGTCGTCGATGGTCACTTCCACCAGGTTTTGGTCGAGGATGCGGGTAACGATGCCTTCTTCGCGGCCCGACATGAGGCGCACACGGTCTCCGATATTCATAGTAGTTGCGTGGGTGAGTGGTCCTTGCATACGCTGATTGGGGCTGAAAAAGTGCCGCCGCGGCGCCAGGCAAGGGGGTAAAGGTCGGCAGAGAATCGGGAATGTTGCCTGGGCCGCTGCTCGGGGCAGGTCGCTCGGGGCATTGCCGCCCGGGCGGCCGCCATTACCACCCCCACGGCAAGGCGCCGCACGCTGGAAGGGAGCGGGCAGCAGCAGCCCGGCTAAGCGCTTCGCCCGTTGAGCGGTCCGGCTGCGCGGCGCCCGGCACGACGGGCTTGCGGCTTGCGGTCCACACGGCCCGGCGGCAGGCAGAGCGCCCGCGCCGAGCACTTCCGGCAACGGCCCCGGGGGCCGTTGCCGGACGCTTTAGTAATACAGCCCGTGCAGCACCAGCCCGCGCTTGCGGTTCAGTTCCAATGCGGGGGCGGGCAGGTGAAAGATGCTGGCCACGTAGAACACCGTGCGCAGGGCCTTGCTGCGCGTTGGGATGCGGCGCAGGTCGAGGTCGAAGGAGAGGTAGTACTGCCGGTAGCTGTCGAGGCCGGCGGCGCGGTTGGTGGCCGCATCGTTGTACACCATCTGCTGGGCGCCGTAGCCCAAGGCCGGCTGCAGCCAGCGCGGCCAGCGGCTGCCCTGGGGCAGAAAGGCACCCACGTCGGCGCACAGCCAGTAGGTCTGCCCGTTGTAGTCCTTCAATAGCCGCTCCCCAAAGCTTTTACCGAGCACGTTGGGCCGGTAGGCGGCGTAGCGGGTGCGGTGAAACGACACCTTGGGCATCAGGCGCACTTCGCCCCAGGCCAGCTGCTGCCCGATCAGGCCCGCCGAGCCCAGGAAGTTGGCCGCCAGGTCGGTGGCCGAGGCGCCGTAGGCCGGGTCGCGCCCGTCGAAGTACTCGATGGGGCTCTGCAGCAGGAAGCCCACGAAGCCGCCGTACCACAGGGCTTTGCGGGCGGGCAGACCGGCCCAGCGCAGCAGATCCACCGCGCCCCGGCTTTCGTGAAAAGCACCCCAGAAATGCCCGGCTTTGTCGAGCTGCTTCCACTCGGGCAGGTCGTTGAACCAGTGAAACGAGCTGCGCGGGCCGGTGTACCAGCCCGCGGCCAGGGCCGAGTAGGTGCCGGCGTAGCCCGCCGCGAAGGTGCCGATGACCAGCGGCAGGCGGTAACGGGGCACGGTGGAGTCGGGCGGCACGGGCGGCAGGCGCAACGGCCGGCGAGCTGCCCGCACCGGGTGGCCCAGGCGCCCCCGCAGCGCCTCGGTATCGGGCCGGGCGGGCGTCGATGACTGCGCTGAGTCCAGGGCTGGGGTGCCGCTTTGAGCCGCGGCTGAGTGAGTACTCAATCCATTAAACAACATTAATAAACCACACAAATAAAAACCGGAGTAACTTAGAGCCGCCATAGCCCGAAAAGTACGCAAAAACGCTCGAAACGCTTAATTCGAGCGCAGCGGAACAAGCACCGGGTCGGGGCGCGTTGCTCTCGAAAACGATTTTTCCCTAACCATTCCCACTCATTAAATGAAAGCACTTCGACTCCTGACGGTGCTGCTGCTGGCGCTGACCGGCGTGGCGCGGGCGCAGGTGGTAACCACCAACCCCCCGTTCTTCACCGCCGCCGACGCGGTGACGCTGACCTTCGACGCCGCGCAGGGCAACCAAGGGCTCAACAACTTCGCCGGCGACGTGTACGCCCACATCGGCGTCATCACCAACCTGAGCACCTCGCCCTCGGACTGGAAATACGTGAAGTTCACCAACTTCAACGTCGCTGATCCGTCGGTGCAACTGACGCGCACCGGCACCAACACCTACACGCTGAGCATCACCCCGAGCGTGCGCGCCTGGTTCAACGTGCCCGCCGCCGAACAGATTCTGAAGCTGGCCATGGTGTTCCGCAACGCCGCCGGCACGCAGGTCGGCCGCGCCACCGGCGGCGGCGACATCTTCGTCGACGTGGCCCAGACCAGCGCCCTGGCCGTGCGCATTACCGCCCCGACCACGGGCCAGAACCCGACCTTCATCAGCGCGGGCGCCACCGTGAACGTGACCGGCACGGCCTCGCAGGCCGCCACGCTCACCCTGCGCCTCAACGGCACGCAGATCAGCCAGCAAACCAACGCCACCGCCTTCACCGGCAGCGTGACCCCGACCCAGGCCGGCCGCAACGTCATCCGCCTGACCGCCACTCAGGGCACCACCGCCGTGTCCGACTCGGCCATTGTGTACGTGCGCCCGGCCGTGACCACCGCCGCCCTGCCCACCGGCATGCGCGACGGCATCAACTACCTGGCCGGCGGCACCTCCGCCGTGCTGGTGCTGACGGCCCCGAGCAAGCAGTTCGTGTACGCCATCGGCGAGTTCAACAACTGGCAGCCGACCACGGCCGGCTACATGAACAAGACCCCCGACGGCAACCAGTGGTGGGTGCAGCTCAACGGCCTGACCGCCGGCCAGGAGTACGCCTTCCAGTACCTGGTCGACGGCGACCTGCGCGTGGCCGACCCCTACGCCGAGAAGGTGCTCGACCCGAACAACGACCAGTACATTCCGACCGTCACCTACCCCAACCTGAAGGCCTACCCCACGGGCCGCACCACCGGCATCGTGTCGGTGCTGCAAACCAACGCCCCGGGCTATACCTGGCAGGTGACCAACTTCCAGAAGCCGGCCAAGACCAAGCTGGTGGTGTACGAGCTGCTGCTGCGCGACTTCATTGCCCGCCACGACTACCAGACGCTCATCGACACGCTGGGCTACCTGCAGCGCCTCGGCGTGAATGCCATCGAGCTGATGCCGGTGGGTGAGTTTGAGGGCAACGAATCGTGGGGCTACAACCCCTCGTTCCACATGGCCCCCGACAAGTACTACGGCCCGAAAAACGAGCTGAAGCGCTTTGTCGACGCGGCCCACGCCCGCGGCATGGCCGTGATTCTGGACATGGTGCTCAACCACGCCTTCGGCCAGAACCCGATGGTGCAGCTGTACTTCTCCAACGGCAACGTAACCGCGGCCTCGCCCTGGTTTAACGTCACGCCCACCCACCCCTTCAACGTGGGCTACGACTTCAACCACGAAAGCACCCTCACCCGCAACTACTGCAAGCGCGTGATGGAGTACTGGCTGCAGGAGTACCACATGGACGGCTACCGCTTCGACCTCTCGAAGGGCTTCACCCAGGTCAACTCCGGCTCGAACGTGGGCCAGTGGGGCCAGTACGACCAGTCGCGCGTCAACATCTGGACCGACTACAACAACTACATCAAAACGGTTGATCCGAACGCGTACGTTATCCTGGAGCACTTTGCCGACAACTCGGAGGAAACTGTGCTGGCCAACGCCGGCATGATGCTGTGGGGCAACCTGAACCACAACTACGCCGAGGCCACCATGGGTTGGGTGAGCACCTCCAACCTCAGCTGGGGCTACTACGGCAGCGGCAACGGCGGCCGCGGCTGGTCGCAGCCCGGCCTGGTGACCTACATGGAAAGCCACGACGAGGAGCGGCAGGTGTTTAAGAACCTCACCTACGGCAACCAGTCGAACCCCAACCACAACACGCAGAGCCTGCCCGTGGCCCTGGCACGCAGCGAAGCCGCCGCGGCCTTCTTCTTCACCGTGCCCGGCCCGAAAATGATCTGGCAGTTCGGCGAAGTGGGCTACGACGTGAGCATCGACTTCAACGGCCGCGTAGGCAACAAGCCCATCCGCTGGAACTACTACCAGGAGCCCGCCCGCCGCAAGCTTTACGACGTGTACAGCTCGCTTATCGCCCTGAAGAAAAGCCAGCCCGTGTTCGACAACCCCACCAGCTACTCCCAGTCGCTGGCCGGGGCCGCCAAGTCGATTCACCTCAGCGACGCGGCCCAGAAGGTGACCGTAATCGGCAACTTCGACGTGAACAGCCTCACCATCGACCCGGCCTTCCAGCAAACCGGTAAGTGGTACAACTACCTCTCCGGTGACAGCATCAGCGTGACGAACGTGAATGCCCAACTGACGCTGCAGCCCGGCGAATACCGCGTCTACACCACCAGCCGCGTGCGCCGCCCGGCCACGGTGCTGGCCTCGAAAGCCGCCCAGCAGGTCGCGGCCCTCGGCCTGAGCGTGGCCCCGAACCCCGCCGCCGCCCGCGCCACCGTGCGCCTGACGCTGCCCTCGGCCTCGCCCGTCACGGTGAGCGTGCGCAACGTTATCGGCCGCGAGGTGCGCCGCGTGCAGCTGCCCGCCCGCCCGGCCGGGGCTGCCGTGGAAGTGCCGCTGACCCTCGACGGCCTGGCCGCCGGGCTGTACCTGGTGAACGTGCAGGCCGGGGCGGCCAGCGCCACCACCCGCCTCGTGGTGCAGCCCTAGCCAATGACTGAATGACCGAATGATTGCTGTCCGGTCCTTGTGGTGAAACACGAAACAGCCCGCCCCAAATTGCTCGGGGCGGGCTGTTTCGTGCTTGGTAGGCTGAAGAAGACGTCGGCGGTGGTCCTTGCCCGCCGCCGCGCGGCACCATATTGGTAGAACCTGCGCGTTAAATTATGGCGGGCTGAGCAGCAGCGCAGCGGCCTTGCGGAAGTTGCTGCCGTCAATCCAAGAGCTGACGTCCCGGCACCCGTTCCATGCCGCTGCGCTGCAACTCCTAACGTATCACCTCCGGCCTTCTGCCAACGTGGCTGTAGCCACGAGCGGACGGGCAATGCGTACAAGCCGAAGGGGCGACGCGTATACACGCGCCGCCCCTTCGGTAATTATTGTAGCCTGCTACTCCGCCGCGGCCATTTCCACGTGGTAGTCCACCAGCGAATCGATGGGGGAGCGGATGATCTTGCCCACTTCCATGCCGTGCGAGCGGGCCACCTGGGCCAGCGCGTCGCGGAAGTTGTAGCCCACCGAGCCCACGCAGTTGAACGAGTAGTTCTGGTAGCCCGGGTACTGAATCACCAGGTTCTGGAAGAAGGCCTCGAAGCCCTCGACCACGATGTCGCGGCAGTAGCTTACGTTGTTGTGGTCGTAGGCAAACTTGCTGAACGAGGCCAGGAAGCGGTTGGGCAGCGGCTGGTTGTAGACGCGGTCGAAGATCTGCTCGTTTTCCAGGCCGTACTGCTCGCGGAAGGCCTCCTGCAGGCCGTCGGGCAGCAGGTCGCGCATGTAGTCGCGCAGCAGACGCTTGCCGATCCAGGAGCCCGAGCCCTCGTCGCCCAGGAAGTAGCCCAGCGAGTCGATGTTGTGGGTAATGTCCTTGCCGTCGTAGATGGCGGAGTTGGTGCCCGTGCCGAGGATGGCCGCGAAGCCCGGCTTGTTGCCCAGCAGCGCCCGGGCCGAAGCCAGCAGGTCGTGGCCGACGAAGATGTTGGCCAGCGGAAACACCTGGCGCATGGCCTGCTCCACGATGGCCACATTGTGCTCGGTGGAGCAGCCCGCGCCGTAGTAGCTCACTTCGCGCACCGCCTGCCGGTTCAGCGTGTCGGGCAGGCTGGCATCCAGCGACGCCACGATGCCGGCCGTGTCGATGAAGTAGGGGTTGTAGCCTTCCGTGTTGAAGTGCACGCGCTGCTGCGGGTCGGCCAGATCAAGTTGGCACCAGCTGGTCTTGGTGGAGCCGCCGTCGGCAATCAGGATCATAGAAAGGGAGAGGTTGCGGTAAGACATATCCGCGACACCGGGGCGGCACGGGGCGGCTAAGTTACGGGCCGGCGCGGAAGTTGGCGCGGATTCCGCATTTCCAGGTCGGGTTTTTTCAAGCCCGTAAGTGAGCCTTTACACACGGCGGTCAATGAGTTAGGAATAATGCAGCTTTTGGTGAAAAAAACGCGCAACTTAAATGGGGCATTTTTGCGTAATATTTAACATCTTTCCTGCGTCATTACTGCATTTTCAACATTTCCCACCTCACTTCACACTACTCACATGAAGTACATCTCTACCCTGCTTGCAACCGGCGCACTGGCTACGATGGGCCTTGGCGCCCAAGCACAGGCCCCGATTACTGTCAACGGGCAACTGGCGGCCACGGAAGTAACCACCAGCGGCTACCAGCTGGTAGGCCGTTTCACCAACACGCGCGGCTTCGGCGACGCTGGCCTGCTGGCTCTTTACGCCGCCTCCGACGCCAACAACGTTTACTTCTTTCTCGCCGGCACGCTGGAAAACGGCGCTGGCGGCGTGAGCAACTCCCTGCAGCTTTACATCGACCGTCCCGGTACCACCACGGGCGTGCCGGTGGGCACCTCGCTGCCGGCCGGCACGGGCTCCTTCGCCGGCTCGACGTTCAAGCTGGACTTTGCCCCCGACATGGCCATCGGCATCCGAGGCACGGGCACGGCCAACCAGGTGCATGTTGACGGCGTGGTGTACACCTCCGCCACGGCCGCTACGGGCGGCACCCTGACGGGCACCACCCCGCTGGCCACCAACGGCACGGCCGGCACCGTGACGGCCGCCAACGCCGGCGGCAACCTGGCTCCGTTCGTCGGCGCGCAGGTCGCTTACACCAGCAGCAGCGCTCTGTCGACCAACCCCGGCTTTGCCAGCAACGGCAACGCGCCGAGCAACGGGCTGGAAATTGCCGTTAGCCGTACGGCCATCGGCATGCCCGCGGCGGGCGGCACGGTGCGCATCTTCGCCCTGCAGAACAACGCCGGCGGTGACTACCTCTCCAGCGACTTCATCCCGCAGAACAACGCCCCGATTCCGGCTTCGACGGGCTACCCGCTGCCCAACCTGGGCCCGGCCGGCGGCACCAACGGCGTGAACTTCGCCAACGTGCCCGGCACCCAGGCCGGCGTGCTGAACGTAACGACCACCTCGCTGACGGTAACCGGCAACCGCGCCGCCGCCGAGGCCGTGGCCCTGAGCGTGTACCCCAACCCGGTGCAGGGCGAGGCCACCGTGTCGTACCGCGTGCAGAACGCCCAGCAGCCCGTCAACATCGAGCTGACGGACCTGATGGGCCGCCGCGTGAGCACGGTGTTTGCCGGCTCGCAGAGCGTGGGCGTGCAAAGCCAGAAGCTGAACTCCGGCAACGTAGCCGCCGGCACCTACCTCGTGAAAGTGCGGGTGGGCGAGCAGGTCGCCACCCACAAGGTGACCCTGCTGTAAGCCGTTCGCGCTACCGATGCAAAAGCCTCCCGGGTTCGACCCGGGAGGCTTTTTTGTGCGCCCACAGTTCCGCCCGCGGCCTTGGCAGAAGCGTGGCCGCGCCCCGGTGTAGTTTGAGGCGGCGGCCGGGCCGCGTCAATGCCCGCAGCGGCCGGTGGCAGGGGAGGACCCTGCCGCCGCTGCCCGGGGTCTGTAGGCGTTTGCAAGCGGCTGCGCCGGCCGCAGCGCAGCCGCCCGGCATGTGGCTGTGCCGTCAGGACCGCCGCCGAGCCCTTGCTGGACGACGACGCGGCCGCTCGAACGGGCGGCCAGGGGCCAAAAAAAGCCCCGCCACAGGGTGGCGGGGCTTGTAGGCTCGGGGGCGTTGCGCTTAGCGCGACACCGAATACTTGTAGTTGCCGGCGTCGTTCAGGTCCAGCGACACCTTGTAACCAGTGCCCGGGCTGACCAGCTTGATGTTGTCCCCGCTGTAGTCGAGGACACCGTCGGGGGCTGAGCTCGGCGAATCGCCGAAGTTGATGGCCCAGTCGTTGTTGGCGCGGAATTTATACTCGTTGTTCGTGCCGGTGCCGGGCAGGTCAAACGTGCCTTCCCACTTCTTGGTCGTGACGTTGTAGGTCATCTGTTTCGAGGCGCTCCAGCCAGCCCCATCGTTGGTCGTAGCCGAGCCGACGATACCCCACACCACCGACGTGGCCTTGAAGGTATTGACGCCGGTGTTCAGGTCCAGCTCGATGCGGTACACGCGCCCGCCGGGCAGGGTGATGTCGTTGCCGGAGCCGGCCGCGCCCATCACGCCGTTCACCGTCACCACGTCCGTGCTCGACGTAGTCGGGGGGGCCAGCGAAGCAACGCCCGTCACCGTACCCGAGGTGGACGAGGTGTTCGAGAACTTAAAGGTGTTGTTCGGCGCGGCCGGCACGTAGATGTAGCCATCGTACTTGCGGGGCGTGGTTTCGCGCACGAAAGCCGAGCCGCTGCTCAGCGCGCCCAGCGCGCCGAACGTGTACAGCTCGCGCGAGTACGGCGTGGCCGAAATCGAGAGGGCGTTGGTGCTCATCACGATGCTCATGTTGTTGGCATAAGCAGCCCGCAGCCGAACCTCAGCCTGGCCCACCACCTCCGGCGTAAGGCCGGCGCGGATCAGGGCGGAGTTGATTTCGCCGACGGTCAGGGTGTCGCGGGTGGTGTTCGTCCCCAGGTCGACGGTAGTCGAGTTGGCGAAGTTGCTGCCGCTCTTGGCCACTTCCAGCGAGTAGGTCACCGGAATGATGGTGGTGGCCGACGTATTGAAGGAGAGGGGCGTCCAGGAGTAGATGATGCCCGGGCGAGCGGCGTTGGCGCTGGTCAGCACGCCATTGGCCGGCAGGCTGCTGGCCGCGGCCAGCGTCGGCGTGTTCGTGATGTCGGAAGTCACCTTGACCTCGTCCTTCTCGCAGGCGGCGAAAACAACGAGCAGGGAACCCAGGCTCACGAGCTTGAAGAAGCTGTTTTTCATATGGGAATGAGTGGGAAAAAACGTGGAGAGAAACCAGGCCGGTCGGCCCCCGCGTAACGAAGGCCGACCGCCAAAAGGTTCTAGTAACCCGGGTCGTTTTGCTGCAGGTTGGGGTTAGCCACCAGGTCCGTCGTCGGGATGGGGAACAGGTTGAAGCGTGCCGCCACGCCCTGCCCGGCCGTCGCGCCGCCCTTGAAGGGCCACACGTAGGTGCCGCTGGTGAAGAGGCCGAAGCGGATCAGGTCCGTCCGACGGTGCCCTTCCCAGTACAGTTCCCGGGCGCGCTCGTCGAGCACGGTCTGCAGGCCCTGCGCCCCGGCGGGCAGCGCGGCCAGCTGCGTGGCCCCGGCCCGGCGCCGGATGTCGTTCAGGTAGTTGAGGGCCTGGCCCGTGGTACCGCCGGTGCCGCCGCGCAGCACCGCCTCCACGTACATCAGCTCCACATCGGCGAGGCGGAACATCGGGAAGTCCGTGTCGATGAAGTTGCCTTCGCCGCCGTTCACCTTCGCGTCCGAGCCCTGCACCCCCGTCGAGGAGATGTTGCGGTACTTGGTCATCAGGTAGCCCTGGCTGAAGGTGAAGATGTCGGTGATGTCGCGCGACTGGCCGGTGGTGAAGAACATGGCGCGGCGGTCGGAGCTGTTAGCGCCGCCGTCGAACTTGTCTACCAGGGTCGACTTGGCGCGGATGCCACCCCAGCCGCCGGCAATGCCGAAGGAGTCAGCGGCAAACACATCGAGGGCGCCGCCCACCGGGGCGTGGACCAGGAAGGTCATGCCGCCGTAGGTTTTCGTGTTGCGCCCGTCCGACGTCACCGGGAAGATGATTTCGTTGCGCGCGGCCGAGCGGTTGTTGTCGGTGCGGAACAGGTTGCGGTAGGCCGGGGAGAGCGAGTAGCCGCCCTTGGTCAATACCTCGTTGGCGTAGAACACGGCCTCGTTGTAGCGGGGCGTGCCGGTGTACACCTGCGCGTTCAGGTACAGCTTGGTGAGCAGCGTCCAGCAGGCGCCCTTGTCGGCGCGGGCGTACTCGGCCCGGGGAGCCATCAGGTCGCCCTCGATGGCTTTCAGCTCGGTCTCGATAAAGGTGAACACCTCGGCGCGGCTGCGCTGCTGGGGCAGGTCGCCGCCCACGGCGGCCGTTTCGTCGGCGAAGGGCACGTTGCCGAACATGTCGATGGCGTGCCAGTAGCTCAGGGCGCGCAGGAAGCGGGCCTCGGCGCGGTAGACGCGGATGGTCGCCTTGTCAGCGTCCGACAGCCCGCGCTCGGTCATCCGGGCATCGGTGGTCTGGCGGATAAACTCGTTGCAGAGCGCAATCTGGTAGAAAATCCGGTCGTACATGGCCCGCACAAAGTTGTTGTTGGCGTTCCACGTAAGCTTGTTGTAGTCGGGCAGGTTGCCGTCGTTCCAGGCAATGATGGCCTCGTCGGTGGGCAGTTCCTGGGCCATCCAGTACTGGCGCAGGTAGTTGGAGAAGCCTTCGTCAATGCCCGTAATGTCGGGCTGGCCGGCCGGGCCCTGTTGGCCGCTCACGGCCAGGGTCGCGTACAGACGGGCCAGTACCTGCTTCACCTGGGCCGGGTCGCGGTAGACCACGTCCGGCACGGCGTCGAATTCCGGCGTCTGGTCCAGGTCGCCGATGCAGGAAGAAACAGCGGGGAGCAGCAGGGCCACCATGGCCAGGGCTCCCAAAGTCCGCGTGAATTTATTTTTCATCAGTGTGGGAATTAGAAGCCGAGGTTCAGACCAAGGGTGAAGGTGCGGGCACGCGGGTACACCACGTTATCGATGCCGAGGTTGCCGTCGCGCACGGCTTCCGGGTCGAGGCCGCTGTAGTTGGTGATAAGGAACGCATTCTGAACAGCGAAGGAAACCCCGAAGTTCGTGTTTTCACCGGCCAGCGAACCGAAGTTGTAGCCCAGCGTCACGTTCTCCAGGCGCAGGAACGAGCCGTTCTCCAGGAAGTAGTCCGAGAGCAGCACCTGGTCGGTGCCGGCGGTGAACCCGGAGGCGTTGATTTCCGGCGTCACGTTGTAGAGGTAGTTCAGCGAGTTCGACGAGAAGTTCGCGCCCGAACGCACGTTGTTGTACACGTAGTTGCCGAGCTGCGAGCGGAAGGTGAAGGCCAGCGAAGCCTTGCCGTAGTTCATGTTCGAGCCGAAGCCCAGCGAGGCCTGCGGGCGGGGCGACTTGTACTGGTAGCGGTCCGAGCCGTTGATGACGCCGTCGCCGTTGCGGTCGACCACCACGCCCTGCAGCGGGCGGCCGGTTTGCTGGTCGTACACTTGCTGGTACACGTAGAACGACTGGGCGGGGAAGCCTACCGAGTTGATCTGCACCGTGTTGCCCACGCCGCCCGAGATGCCGCCCACCAGGTTGCCCACCGAGTTGGCGTTGCTCACGCTGGTCAGGTTCTTGATTTCGTTGCGGTTGAAGGCCGCGTTGGCATTCACCGAGAGGTTGAACCGCTCGCTCTGCACGGCGTCCACGTTGGCCTGAATTTCAAGGCCGCGGTTCTGCAGCTTGCCCACGTTCAGGTTCAGCTCGTTGGTCAGGTTCACCAGGGCTGCTACCTGCGTAAAGCTCAGCAGGTCCTTGGTGTCGCGCTGGTACACGTCGACCGAGCCGTAGAAGCGGCCGCCGAAGAAGCCGAAGTCCAGACCGGCGTTGTAGGTGGTAGTGGTTTCCCACTTCAGCTGGCCGTTGTAGCCCGAGCTGCGCAGCGTGCGCAGGAACTGGTCGCCGAACTGGTACTGGGCGGTGGTGGTGCTCAACTGGTAGCGGGGCAGGTAGTCGTAGAAACCGCCGATGTCCTGCTGGCCGGTCTGGCCCACGCCCACGCGCAGCTTCAGGTCCGATACCGTCGAGTTATCCTTCAGGAAGCCCTCGTCCTTGAGGCGCCACGCGAAGGCGGCCGAGGGGAAGTAGCCGAACTTGTTGTCGGTGGGGAAGCGCGAGGAGCCGTCGGCGCGGAACGTGGCGGTGAAGAGGTACTTGCCGCTGAAGTTCAGGTTGGCGCGGCCGTAGAACGAAAGCAGGTTGTACTGCTGCCGGATCGTGGAGTCGCCGTTGTAGGCGGCCACGGCGCGCTGGAACACGGTGCGGTTGGCGCGGAACTCGGGGTAGTTGTACTCCGTGTTCTTGAACTGCTGCCAGGAGTAGCCGGCCAGCAGCTCGAGGCGGGTGGCGCCGAACTCGCGGTTGTACTTGCCGAAGGTTTCCAGCAGCAGGTTGTCGCGGTCCTGGCCGTAGTTGTTGTTGCGGCCGCCGCGGTTGAAGTCGGCCGCGGCGTCGGTGGGCACGAAGGTGGTGCCGCGGCCGCGCTGAATGTCGTAGCCGGCGTTGACGTTGGCGCTCAGGCCCTTCAGGAAGGGCAGCTGGTAATCAAGCTGAATGTTGCCGATGCTGCGCTTCACGGTGCTCCGGTCGCGGCGCTGGTTGACCAGGCCTACCGGGTTGCGCGGGGCCAGGGCCACCAGCTCGCCGTTGGGCTGCAGAAACTGGAAGTAGCCGCCGTAGGGGGCAAACTGGGCCTCGCTGGAGCGCACCGACTGGGTCGGGTCGAAGAATACGGCCCCGCCCACGGCGCCCTGGTCGGAGAAGTTGTTGTCGATCCACGAACCCTTCACGTTCATGTCCACGCGCAGCTTGCCGTCGAGCAGCACGGGCGTGAGGCCCACCGAGCCGGTGAAGCGCTTCAGGTCGTTGTTGATCAGCAGGCCCTGCTGGCCCAGGTAGCCGCCCGATACGCGGTAGGGTACCTTGCCCATCGAGCCGGTGACGCTGGCCGTGTTGTCGTTGGTGTAGGCGGTGCGGAAGATTTCCTTCTGCCAGTTGGTGTTGGCCGTGCCCAGCAGGGATTTGGAGAGGGCGCTGCCGCGGGCGTTAACCAGGGCGCGGTACTCGTCGCCGTCGAGCACATCCACGTACTTCACCGGGGTGGCGATGGAGTGCTGGCTCGTTACGTTCACGCGCAGCTTCTCGCCGGCCACGCCGCGCTTGGTGGTTATCAGCAGTACGCCGTTGGAGGCGCGCGAACCGTAGATGGCGGTGGCCGAAGCATCCTTGAGCACCGTGATGCTCTCGATGTCGTTCGGGTTGATGAGGGTGAGCGGGTTGGACGCGCCCCGCAGCGTGCCGTTGTCCACGGGCACCCCGTCGATAACGATAAGCGGGTCGTTGGAGGCCGACAGCGAGGAGCCGCCGCGGATGCGGATCTGCGAGGCCGCGCCGGGCTGGCCGCTGGTGGTGGTGATCTGCACCCCGGCCACTTTGCCCTGCACCAGTTGCTCGGGGTTGGTCACCTGGCCCTTCACGAACTGCTTCTCGGAGATTTGCTCAACCGAGCCGGTCAGGTCCTGGCGGCGGGTGGTGCCGTAGCCCACAACCACCGCTTCGTTGAGCAGGGTGGTGTTTTCGCCCAGGGCAATGTTGGTAACGCTGGCCGTCTGGCCGGCCGTGACGGTAACGGGAATGCGCTGGGTGGAGAAGCCCACGAACGAGGCCACCACGGTGCGCGGCCCGGCCGGCACGTTCTGGATCAGGTACTGCCCTTCGGCATTAGTCGAGCTGCCCAGCTGCGTCCCTTCGATGATGACAGTAACGCCCGGCAGGGGCTGCTGCTTCTCGTCGAGTACGCGTCCGCTCACGGCCCCGGTCTGGGCGGCGGCGCTCAGCGTGCAGCAAATGAGAAAAAATAGCAGAAACCAGAGTTTCGGCAGGTACGAGTGCTTCATGATGACATGAAAAGGGTTGTGGGAAAATGGCAGGGCTTGGGGAGGGTGGCTCCGGCCGCCGAATGCGCGGCGCCAACGTTTCCGGTAGCGCCCAAAATCGGCAGTCATCAGCCAGTTGGCATTAATAAACTGCGCAAGTTAAAGTTTTGATTTCGGCAAATACAACGAAGAAAACCAGCAAAAGGCCCTGATTTTTTGCAGATCAGACCTTCGGCCGGGGTGCCATGCTGTTGATAATCAGCCGAGACGAGAAAAGAAGCCTCCAAACGATTGCGCAGCGAATGTGAGTGAGCGTTTAATCACCGAACTCAATCGGTAGGCAAATTTCGCTGGTTTCTATCACTTTTGCGCTGTAACAACCTCGATTATATGCGTCTTTTTTTTGTCTTGCTGGCCTTGGTCGCGGGAAGCGCCCGGGCCCAAACCACTTTTCGGCTGACCAGCGTGCCCGCCAGCACGCCCGTCGGCGCCACGCTCTACGTAGCGGGCTCGTTCAATAACTGGAGCCCCGGCAGCGCCGCCCACGCCCTGACGGCGCAGCCCGACGGCAGCTACACCGTCACGCTGCCGGCCTCGGTCACGGGGGCGCTGGAGTTCAAGTTCACCCGCGGCAGCTGGGCCGCCGTCGAGTCCGACGCGCAAAACCAGGACATCGGCAACCGCCGCTACACCGCCACCGGGGCCGCCGTCACGGTGAACCTGCAGGTGGTGAACTGGAAGGACCTGGGCGGCTCGGCGCCTTGCCAGTCGACGGCCCTGCAGCCCAACGTGCAGGTAATCAACACGGCCTTTGCCATGCCGCAGCTCGGGCGCACCCGCCGCGTGTGGGTGTATCTGCCCGCCGGCTACGCCAGCAGCGGCACCCGGCGCTACCCCGTGCTGTATATGCACGACGGGCAGAACGTGTTCGACCAGTGCACCAGCTTTTCGGGCGAGTGGGGCGTGGACGAGGCCCTGGCCGCCTTGCAGCAGAGCGGGCAGGACCCCACCGGCTGCATCGTGGTGGCCGTCGACAACGACGGGGCGCAGCGCCTCAACGAGTATTCGCCCTGGAACAACCCGCAGTACGGCGGCGGGCAGGGCGACCAGTACGTGGAGTTCCTGGTGCAGACGCTCAAGCCCTACATCGACCAGCAGTACCGCACCCTGCCCGACCGCCTGAACACCGGCATCGGCGGCAGCAGCATGGGCGGGCTGATTTCGCTGTACGCGGCGCTGAAACACCCGGGCGTGTTCGGGCGGGCAGCCATTTTCTCGCCCGCGTTCTGGTTTGCCGAAGCCCCGCTGAAGGCCTACCTGCACCAGCACCGCGCCACCGCCGCCCAGCCCACGCGCTTCTACTTCGTGGCCGGCACCCAGGAAAGCCAGACCATGGTGCCCTTGATGCAGGCCGTGCGCGACTCGCTGCAGCGCGCCGGCTACGCCGCCTCGGACCTCACTACCCTCTCGCTGGCCGACGGGCAGCACGCCGAGTGGTTCTGGCGCCGCGAGTTCCCGGCCGCTTACCAGTGGCTGTATCGCCCCGGCACCACCACGGCCGCGCGGGCGGCGGCGGGCGCGGCCGCGTTCCAGCTGTTTCCGAACCCGGCCGCGCACGTGCTCACGGTGCAGCTGCCCGCCGGCTGGCAGCGTGGCCGGCTGGAAATTCTGGACTCGGCCGGCCGGGTGGTGCTGCGCCGCACCCTGCGCCAGGCAACCGAGGCCGTGAACGTGGCCGGGCTGCGCCGCGGCCAGTACGTGGCGCGGCTGCAGGGCGACAAAACTACCCTCAGCCAGCCTTTCGTGAAGGAATAGTTGGCGGCTGATGCGGCGCGGAAGGCCACTGGCCGCCGGAAAAAGCAATGCCGGGCCCCGCTGCAGCTGCAGCGGGGCCCGGCATTGCTTTTTCCGGCGGCCGACGTTAGCAGATCCGCAAAACGAACGGGTGTTCGTCGGGGGATTTTAGAAGCAGGCAATGATTTGGGGAGCTATTTTGCGAATTGTTAAAATTTTAGCCGTTTGGTTAAAATAATTTGATTTGGATTTGGCTTCTGCGGCCCGGCTACGGTACTTTTGCAGCGTCAACCATTCACTCACCATGACACTCGCTTCGAACATGCATCTGCCGCTTTGGTGGTGGCCCAGCCGTTTTGCCGGTCGGGACCAGTCCTCTGCGTGCGCAGCGTAATTCGGAGCAGTTGACCCTGCTACCCTTGAATGCTTAGCAGTGCAAGCCCGGCCCGCCAGCCGGGCTTGTTGCTTTTCAGCGCCGCCGCTCCGTATTCATTTCCGCCTTCCTATGCCGCCTACCATCACCCTGCGCACCCGTCACCTGCGCCTGCCCGCCGACACCGTCACGCCCGTGGGGCTGTATTTGCGGCTGCGCGACCAGTACCCCGGCTGCCTGCTGCTGGAAAGCTCCGACTACCACGCCCAGCAGAACGCGTTTTCCTACCTGGCCCTCGACGAGCTGGCCCGCTTCGAGCTGCGCGGCGCCGAGCTGCTGGAGCGCCTGCCCGGCGGCCGGGAGCAGCGCCGCACCCTGGCCGATCCGCGCCACGAGGCCCTGGACTGCCTGCGTCAGTTCGCCGGCCGCTTTTCGGCCCCCGACAGCGGGCAGCCTTTTATCAGCGGAGGGCTGTTCGGCTTCATGGGCTACGGCGCCGCCCCGTACTGCGAGGACGTGACCTTCGACGCCAGCAAGCCCGCGCCCTATCAGCTACCCGACGCGCGCTACGGCCTCTACCGCTACGTGCTGGCCCTGAACCACTACCGCCAGGAGCTGCACGTGTTTGAGCACACGCCCGAGGGGCAGGAGCCCGACGACGCGGCCCTGCAGCGCCTGCTGAGCGTGGTGCGCAGCCCGGTGCGGCCCTCGTTCAGCTTCGCGCTGGAAGGGGAGGAGGCCACCAACCAGACCGACGACGAGTTCCGGCAGGTGCTGGCCCAGGGGCAGCGCCACTGCCTGCGCGGCGACGTGTTTCAGATTGTCCTCTCGCGGCGCTTTCAGCAGCGCTTCCGCGGCGACGAGTTTCAGGTGTATCGCGCCCTGCGGGCCATCAACCCCTCGCCCTACCTCTTTTACTTCGACTACGGCAGCTACCGCCTGCTGGGCTCCTCGCCCGAGCCGCAGCTGCGGGTGGCCCACGGCGAAGCCAGCATCTTTCCCATTGCCGGCACTTTCCGCCGCACCGGCCACGACGCCGAGGATGCTGCCCTGGCCGAAAAGCTGGCCGCCGACCCCAAGGAAAACGCCGAGCACGTGATGCTGGTGGATTTGGCCCGCAACGACCTGGCCCGCCACGCCGAAACGGTGACGGTGCGCCGCTTCCGCGAAATCCAGTACTACTCGCACGTCATCCACCTCGTCAGCCACGTGCAGGCCACGCTGGCCCCGGGCACCGACTCGCTGCAGGTGGCGGCCGATACCTTCCCGGCCGGCACGCTCTCGGGGGCGCCCAAGGTGCGGGCCATGCAGCTGATCGACGCGCTGGAGCCCTCCACCCGTGGCCTCTACGGCGGCTGCCTGGGCCACCTGGGCTTCGACGGCAGCTTCAACCACGCCATTTTCATCCGCTCGTTCGTGAGCGTGGGCGGCACGCTCTACTACCAGGCCGGCGCGGGCGTGGTGGCCAAGTCCGACCTGGAAGCCGAACTCAACGAGGTGCACCACAAGCTGGGCGCGCTGCGGCAGGCGCTCAGGCAGGCCGCCCGCGCCGGCGAAGAAGTGGTGGCTACCGAGCTGGGCGAGCGGGCGCCGTTTCCCACTGCGGCCGTCTGATTGCCGCCGTCCCTGAGCCCCAGCTTCGCTTCTGCAACGTACCTGATCCGATGAATATTCTCGTTTTCGACAACTACGACTCCTTCACCTACAACCTCGTGCAGGTGCTGCGCGAGCTGGGCCAC
This sequence comes from Hymenobacter edaphi, assembly GCF_003258365.1. Taxonomy (GTDB): domain Bacteria; phylum Bacteroidota; class Bacteroidia; order Cytophagales; family Hymenobacteraceae; genus Solirubrum; species Solirubrum edaphi. The sequence continues at coordinate 412,604 of NZ_QHKM01000001.1, forward strand.
GGCGCCCGGCTGACCGTGCGCCGCAACGACCAGCTCGATCTGGATGAGGTGGCGGCCTACGACGCGGTGCTGTTGTCGCCCGGTCCCGGGATTCCCTCGGAGGCCGGCCTGATGCCCGCGCTGATTCAGCGCTACGCCCCCGCCAAGCGCATTCTGGGCGTGTGCCTGGGCCACCAGGGCATTGCCGAAAGCTTCGGCGCCGAGCTGGTGAACCTGACCGAGGTGCACCACGGCGTGGCCAGCCAGGCCACCGTCACGGTGCCCGAGGAGCGGTTGTTCCGGGGCCTGCCGGCGCAGTTCAACGTGGGGCGTTACCACTCCTGGGCGGTGCGCCCCGGCTCCCTGCCCGCCAGCCTCGAAGCCACTGCCCACGACGCCAGCGGCGAAATAATGGCTCTGCGTCACCGCCGCTACGACGTGCGCGGGGTGCAGTTTCACCCCGAGTCGGTGTTGACCGAGCACGGCCACCAACTGCTGCAAAACTGGCTCGAAGGTGAAATAGTGAGATGATGAAATGGTGAGTTGAGGCGCCGCTTGCGCATGTAACTCTTCTTCAACATCAAACTCGCCACTTCGCCACTTCGCCATTTCACCACCTGACATGAAAGAACTGCTCACTGCCTTATTCGACCACCACACCCTGAGCCGCCCGGAGGCGCACGCGCTGATGCTGCGGCTGGGGGAGGGCGAGGTCACCGACGTGGAAGCGGCGGCCCTGCTGGCCGTCTACCGCATGCGCCCGATTACCGTACCCGAGCTGGCCGGCTTCCGCGACGCGCTGCTGGAGCTGTGCCGCGACCCGCTGCTGGGCACCCACGAAGTGCTCGACATCGTGGGCACCGGCGGCGACGGGAAGGCCACGCTCAACATCAGCACCCTGGCCTCCTTCGTGGTGGCGGGGGCGGGCTACAAGGTGGCCAAGCACGGCAACTTCGGCGTGTCGTCGCCGGTGGGTTCCAGCAACGTGCTGGCTTACTTTGGCTACGACTTCGACGCCGACCCCGACCGCCTGCGCCGGCAGCTCGACACGGCCGGCATCTGCTTCTTGCACGCGCCGGCCTACCACCCGGCCATGCGCCGCGTGGCCCCGGTGCGCCGCGACCTGGGCGTGCGCACTTTCTTCAACATGCTCGGCCCGCTCATCAACCCCGCCCGCCCGGCGGCCCAGCTGCTAGGCGTGTACAGCCTGGAGCTGCTGCGTCTCTACCAGTACCTGCTCGAAGACGCCGGCACGCGCTACGCCGTGGTGCACGCCCTCGACGGCTACGACGAGCTGAGTTTGACCGGCGAGGCCAAAATTGCCACCTCGGCCGAGGGCGAGCAACTGCTCACGGCCGAAGCCCTCGGCCTGCCGGTGTGCCAGGCCGAGGAGCTGGCCGGCGGGCAGTCGGTGGAAGGCTCGGCCCGCATCTTCCGCGACGTGCTCGACGGCAAAGGCACCCGCGCCCAGTGCGACGTGGTGGCCGCCAACGCCGCCCTCGGCATCCGCTGCATCAATCCCAAGGTGTCGCTGCCCGACGCCCTCGAAGCCGCCTACGACTCGCTCGATTCTGGTCGCGCCCGCCGCGCCTTTATCGGCCTGCTGAACACGCAGTAAGCCTTGGTAGAGCAGCACGGGCGCGTCTGCTCGCGGCAGCCGCGGACGACTATCTGCCGCTGAGACGCAAGGCTGCGGCTTTGCACCCAGCATCATTTTCCCCAAACATCAACCCCGATTTACCTCCCTTGGTCGTCAGGCTCCCCCTCTCCCCTTGGAGAGGGGGTCGGGGGGTGAGGCTCTTTATGACAACAACCCTGAACACTCCCGACGTGCTGGCCCGCATTGTGGCCCACAAGCGGCAGGAAGTGGCCGAGCGCCGCGGTCTGCAGCCCGAAAAGCTGCTGGAGCGCAGCCAGTACCTCGACGCGCCCACGCTTTCCCTGCGCCAGTACCTGCGCCGGCCCGAGCTGAGCGGCATCATCGCCGAGTTCAAGCGCCGCTCCCCATCCAAAGGCTGGATCAACGAGTTTGCGCTGGTGGAGCGCACCACGCTGGGCTACATGCAGGCCGGCGCCGCCGCTTTGTCGGTGCTGACGGATACCGAATTCTTCGGCGGCAAAAACGAAGACCTGACCACGGCCCGACGCTTCAACCTGTGCCCGATTCTGCGCAAGGACTTCGTGGTCGATGCCTACCAGTTGCTCGAAGCCCGCAGCCTCGGCGCCGACGCGGTGCTGCTCATTGCCAGCGTACTCACCCCCCAGGAAATCCGTGAGCTGGGCCGGCAGGCGCGGGCGCTGGGCCTGGAAGTGCTGCTGGAAGTGCACGATAAGGCGGAGCTGGACCGCTCGCTCGACGCGGCCCACGACGCCCTCGACCTGGTGGGGGTGAACAACCGCGACCTGCGCGACTTCTCCGTGTCCTTGGAGCGCAGCCTGCAGCTGGTGGAGCACCTGCCCGCCGGGCTGGGCAAGGTGGCCGAAAGCGGCCTGCGCACGGCCCAGGACGTAGCCACGCTGCGCCGGGCCGGCTTCGAGGGCTTCCTCATCGGCGAAACGTTCATGCGCCACGGCCGCCCGGAGCGCGCCTGCGCCGCCCTGGTGCAGCAGCTGCGCGAACTATCGGCCACCCACTAGCCCTTACCAGCGCTATGACTGCCACTGCCGCATCCCGCACGCCCACCTTGCCCGCCCCGCGGCCCGACCGGCCGCTGCTGAAAGTGTGCGGGCTGAAATACCCCGCCAACGTGGCCGCCGTGGCCGCCTTGCCGGTGGATATGCTCGGCTTCATCTTCGCGTCGAAGTCGCCGCGCTACGCCCCGCCGGCCCTGGACGCGGCCCAGCTGCGGGCGCTGCCGGTGTGCAAAGTGGGTGTGTTCGTCGACGAGGCGCCGGCCGTTATCCGCCGCACGGCCCTGCACTTTGGCCTCACGGCCGTGCAGCTGCACGGGCAGGAGTCGGCGGCCGACTGCGCGGCGCTGGCCGCAGCGGGCCTGCCGGTGCTCAAGGCCGTCGGGGTGGGGGCGCAGCTCGACCTGGAGCGGCTGGCGGCGTACGCGCCCTTTTGTTCCTACTTCATCTTCGACACGGCCGGGCCGGCGGCGGGCGGCAACGGCACCGCCTTCGACTGGGAGCTGCTGCGCGCCTACAACCTGCCCACGCCCTACCTGCTGGCCGGCGGCCTCGGACCCGCGAATGCGGCGGCCCTGCGCGGGCTGCAGCTGCCCGGTTTGGCGGGCTTCGACGTGAACAGCCGGGTGGAGCAGGGGCCAGGGCTGAAGGATATCGGGCTGCTCCGGACCTTTATCGACGAAGTATACGGCTGAGTTTTTAGCCCGCCGAGGGCGCTGAGTCGTTCAACGCCGCCTCGCAACCAACAACCAGAATCACCATGAGCCAATACCACCCCAACGCCCGCGGCTACTACGGCCAGTTCGGCGGCGCTTTCATCCCCGAAATGCTCTACCCCAACGTGGAGGAGCTGCGGGAGCAGTACCTGGATATCCTGGCCGACCCCGACTTTCAGCGGGAGTACCAGCTGCTGCTGCGCGACTACGTGGGCCGCCCCACGCCTTTGTTCAAGGCCGAGCGGCTGAGCCGGCACTTCGGGGCCACCATCTACCTCAAGCGCGAAGACCTCTGCCATACCGGTGCCCACAAGGTCAACAACACCGTGGGCCAGATCTTGCTGGCCGAGCGCCTGGGCAAGAAGCGCATCATTGCCGAAACCGGGGCCGGGCAGCACGGCGTGGCCACGGCCACCGTGTGCGCCCTGCGCGGACTGGAATGCATCGTGTATATGGGTGCCGTGGACATGGAGCGGCAGAAGCCCAACGTGGCCCGCATGCGCATGCTCGGCGCCGAGGTGCGGCCGGCCGTCAGCGGCTCCCAGACGCTCAAGGACGCCACCAACGAGGCCATTCGCGACTGGATTTCGAACCCCACCGACACGCACTACATCATCGGCTCGGTGGTGGGGCCGCACCCGTACCCCGACCTGGTGGCCCGGCTGCAGGCCGTTATCAGCGAGGAAATCCGGCGGCAGCTGCGCGAGAAAACCGGCTCGGAGCTGCCCGATTACGTGGTGGCCTGCGTGGGCGGGGGCTCCAACGCCGCCGGCGCCTTCTACCACTACCTCGACGAGCCGGCGGTGCAGCTGGTGGCCGTGGAAGCCGCCGGCCACGGCGTCGACACCGATAAATCGGCGGCTACCTCGGTGCTGGGCCGGCCGGGCATCATCCACGGCAGCCGCACCCTGCTGATGCAGGACGAACACGGCCAGATTACCGAGCCGCACTCCATTTCGGCCGGCCTCGACTACCCCGGCATCGGCCCGCTGCACGCTTTCTTGGCCGACTCCCGGCGGGCGCAGTTCCTGAGCATCACCGACCACGACGCGCTGCAGGCCGCTCAGCTCTGCAGCCGCCTCGAAGGCATCATTCCGGCCCTGGAATCGGCCCACGCCATTGCCGCGCTGGAGGTCATGAACCTCAAGCCCGCCGACGTAGTCGTGCTGAACCTCTCCGGCCGCGGCGACAAGGACCTGGAAACCTACCTGCGCGAGTTGCAGCTGGCTTGATTGGAGCTGGCTCGTCATGTCGAGCTTGTCGAGACATCTCGCGAGCTGACAGCCGATAGTAAATCCTCGTTCAACGGAACAACTTGTGGAAGTCAGCACGCGAGATTCCTCGACTGCGCTCGGAATGACGTGCTGGTGTAACGCGACACCCTCTTTGCTCATGCAAAACCGCTTTGCCGACCTGCTGGCCCGCAAGCCCCAGGGCCTGCTCAACCTCTACCTCACCGCCGGCTACCCCGGGCGCCACGACACCGTGCCGCTGCTGCAGACGCTGGCCGACGCCGGCGCCGACATCCTCGAAATCGGCGTGCCTTTTTCCGACCCCCTGGCCGACGGCCCGGTGATTCAGCAAACCAGCACGACGGCCCTGCGCAACGGCATGACCCTGAAGGCGCTGCTGCAGGAGCTGCAGGGCATTCGGCAGGTGCTGCCCGATACGCCGCTGCTGCTCATGGGCTACCTCAACCCGGTGCTGCAGCTGGGCATGGAAGAATTCTGCCGCCAGGCTTCGGAAGCGGGCATCGACGGCGTCATCCTGCCCGACCTGCCGGCCGAGGAATACGCGGACTTCTACCAGGACACCTTTCGCCGCTACAACCTGCGGCCGGTGTTTCTCATCACCCCGCAAACCTCCGAGGCCCGCATCCGCCGCCTCGACGAGCTGACCGACGCCTTCCTCTACCTCGTCTCGGGCCCGGGCCTGACCGGCGGCAACCAAACCGCCGACCAGGGCGCCCAGCAGGCCTACCTGCAGCGCGTAGCGGCCCTGAACCTGCGCAACCCCCGCCTCGTGGGCTTCGGCATTGCCGATAAGGCTTCCTTCGACCAAGCCTGCCGGCACGCCCACGGCGCCATCATCGGCTCGGCCCTGCTGCGCGCCCTCGACGGGGCCGCCGACCCGCACGCGGCCGCCCGGCAGTTTGTGCACAGCATCCGGCCGGCTCAGACTTCGACTTCCGCCATTTCCTGATTTCCCCCAGCGTTTTTCCCCGCTGAACCGGCCGGTGCTCTTCGGGGCGCCGGCCACCTTTTTCCTTCATTCGCCGCCCCATGATTATTCACCTCGCCCCCGACCTTTCCGCCGCCGACCAGGATACGCTGGTGGCCCAGCTGCGCGAGCTGCGCTTTAAAGTAACCCCGGTGCGCACCCAGCGCGCCGCTTACCTCGTGGCCCTGGGCCCCCAGGACGTCGACATCCGCCGCATCGGCGCCCTGCCCGGCGTGCGCGACGTGCACCGCGTGTCCGACGACTACAAGCTGGTGTCGCGCAAGTGGCGCGTACACCCCACCGTGCTCGATCTGGGCGACGGTATTCGCCTGGGGGAAGGCTCGCTGAGCATCGTGGCCGGGCCCTGCAGCATCGAAAACGAGGCCCAGATGGAGGCCGTGATGCAGCACCTGGTGCAGAGCGGCGTGCGGCTGATGCGCGGCGGTGTGTTCAAGCCCCGCTCGTCGCCGTACTCCTTCCGCGGCCTGGGGCTGGAAGGCCTGCGCGACTTTTACCGCCTGGCCCGGCAGCACGGCCTGCGCATCGTGACGGAGGTCATGCAGGTGTCGCAGGTGGAGGAAATGCTCGACTACGTGGACGTGTTTCAGGTGGGCGCCCGCAACACCCAGAACTTCAACCTGCTCGACGCCCTGGGCCAGGTGGATAAGCCGGTGCTGCTCAAGCGCGGCGTGTCGGGCACCATCGAGGAGCTGCTGCACTCGGCCGAGTACATCTTTTCGGGCGGCAACGAGGACATCATCCTCTGCGAGCGGGGCATCCGCACCTTCGAAACGGCCTCGCGCAACACCCTGGACCTGAACGCGGTGCCCATTCTGAAGGAGAAAACCCACCTGCCGGTGTTCGTCGACCCCTCGCACGGCATCGGCATCCGGGAGCACGTGGCCCCGCTGGCCCTGGCCGGCGTGATGGCCGGCGCCGACGGCATCCTCTACGAAACCGCCCCCGTGCCCGAGCGCGCCGCCTCCGACGGGCAGCAAACCCTGAACTTCGACGAATCGGCGCGGCTGGTGGAGGCGCTGCGCCGCACCTACGCCCTGCGCCAGGAGCTGCAGGAGCTGGAGCTGGTGTAACGGGGCCGCTCCCCGGCGCGGGCCGGCGCCTATATTCGTGCCATGCCGCTCTTCGTCTTCAACGCCTACAGCAGCCTGCTCCTGCCGTTTTTCGTGCAGGGCGCGGTGGTGAGCGGGCTGCTGCTGGTGCGCGGCCGGCGCCACGGCACGCCCGCCGACGGCTGGCTGGCCCTGCTGCTGCTGCTGAGCACGGCCCGGCTGGCGCAGTGGATGCTGGGCTTCGGCGGCTGGTACGACGCGCACGACGCGCGCACGACCTTCATGTTCTACTTCCCGTTCAGCAACTGGCTGGCGCTGGGTCCGGCGCTGTACTTCTACTTCCGCAGCCTTACCAATCAGGCGTTTCGCTTCGGCCGGCGCGACGGGCGCCACTTCCTGCCCGCCCTGCTCTACCTGGCCGCGCAGCTGCTGCTCTGGGCCTACGACGTGGGCTGGCAGCACCTGGCGCTGGGCCGGCCGCTGCCCGGGCACTTCGGCACCAAGGGCACCCTGGCCACCTGGCTGGACGCGTCCGCGCTGAGCCGCGGGCCCGAGCTGCTGGGCTACGTCTCGGTGCTGGTGTACGCGGGCCTGACCTTGCGCCACTACCGCGCCTACCGCCGCTACGTCAACGACCATTTCAGCGACACCGAGCGGCTGCGTTTCACCTGGCTGCGCAACGTGCTGGTGGCCGTGCCGGCGGGTTTGCTCGTCACGTTGCTCTTCGAGGCATTGAATGCCGCCGCCGGCCCCCTCGACTACTACCAGGCCTGGTACGATTACCTCTTCACCGGCCTGCTGATTTACTACCTGAGCCTGGCCGGTCTGCTGGCCAACCACCGCCTCACCGCGCCCCTGCACTTTCAGCCCGCCGAGCCGGCCACCGATGAAGCGCCGCCCGAGCCCGCCGCCGGCCCCGGCCCCGCGGCCCCCGAACCCGACCTGCCAGCAGCCCCGATGCTCGACCCGGCGGATGCTACTGCGCCATCTGTTGCTTCGGCGGCGCCGGCCGGAGCGGGGCTCGTCACAGCGGCCGAAGCTGCCGTGCCCGACTCGGAGCTGGTGCGCTGGGCTGAAAAGCTGCGCGCCCACATGGCCGCCGCCCGGCCCTACCTCGCGCCCGAGCTGACGCTGAGCGAGCTGGCCGCGCAGCTGCGCACCAATACCTCCTGGTTGTCGCGCGTGGTCAATACCGGCTGCGGGCAGAACTTCAACGACTTCGTCAACGAGTACCGGGTGCGGGAGGCCGAGCGGCGGCTGCAAGACCCGCAGTTTCGGCACTACACCCTGCTGACGGTGGCGCTGGAGTCGGGCTTCAACTCCAAGTCCACCTTCAACCGGGTGTTTCGCAAGCTGCGCGGCCTGACGCCCAGCGAGGTAGCGGGGCGCAATCCATAAGTTGGGACGTCCCAACGCGTAATTCGGCGCGCACGGCGGGCAGGGGCGGGGCTCCTTTGGGGCATCGTTTTACCCTAGCCCCGCACTGCCATGTTGCGTCCCCTGTTCCTCGCCGCCCCGCTCGGCCCCCGCCTCCTCGACTTGGTCTACCTGCTCTTTCGCCTGCATCTGGGCCTCTCCATTGCTCTTGGCGCCGGCTGGGCCAAGCTCATCAACCTGAGCACCACCCGCGACCTGGCCAAGCTTCTCTGGCATCCCGGTCAGCTCAGCACGCCCGACTGGTTTGTGCAGCAGGTAGGCGGGCTGGGCTTCACCTTTCCCTCGCCTTACTTCTGGGCCGCGCTGGCCGTGTGGGGCGAGCTGGTGGGTGGCCTGCTCATTGCCCTGGGCCTGGTCACGCGCCTGGCCGCCGTTCAGCTGGCCGTACAGTTTCTGGTCATTGCCTTCTTTTGGTACGAAACGCCCGAGCCGGTGCTGGGCATGTACTACCAACAGCTGCTGTTTTGGGCCTTCGTGCTGGTGACGGCCCTCGGCGGCGGCCGGTTTTCGCTCGATTACCGGCTGAGCCGGCCGCGTCGCACGCCGGCGGTCCGGGCCCTGGGTGCACCGGCCCTGGCCGTCATCGGCCTAGGGTTGATCGGCGCCGCCGCGCCGGTACAGGCCGCGGAACCGGCCGGCGATGCGCCCACCGTGCGCCTGGCCGACTTCCGCCCGCTGCTGCGTTACGACTGGCAGGGCACGCTCACCTACCTCGATTACCAAAGCCAGCGCCCCGTCACGCTCCTCACCCGCCTCAACGGCATGCAGGTCGGCGCCGGCGAGCTGGTGCTCGACTACCAGTACCAGGAGCCCGAAGGCGGCCTGGTGAAGGGCTTCGAGCGGCTACGCCTGCGCCCCGACGGCCGCGGCCTGGAGTGGGACGGACTGCCCATGCGCCTGCGGCAGCGCACGGCGCTGCCCGACAGCACCCTGCAATTGGTACTGGTCGGGGAGGGGCGCGACGACAACCGCCCGGCCACCATCCGGCGCACGCTGCTCCTTGGCGCCCGCCGCTGCCGCATCCGCAAGGAGGTGCGCTTTGCCGGGCAGCCCGATTTTCTCCGGCGCAACGAGTACCAGTTCACCCGGTGAATATTACCGCCGCGTGAAATTTATTGGCTGGAACCCAGTTGGGTTTGCACACGTGCGAAATCCTGCTACTTTTGTAGTCACCATGCTGCACCAGTCCATTAATTGCAACTTTACCATGTGCGTCCTGCCCGTCAAATGGGCCGGAGCCGTGCCGTTGCATATCGTCTGGAAATAAAGCCCCGCAGCTAGTTTTTCCGACCTGAAATCAACCAAGCCCGGCTCCGCACCACGGAGGCCGGGCTTTTTTTCTGCCCAATGAGTTATGAAAGCCCCGCTCTTCACCGCCGAAGACCACCTCGTGTGGAAAGTTCTCTTCGACCGTCAGACTGCCCTGCTGCACCGCCGGGCCGCGGCGCCCTTTATGGCCGGCGTGCAGCGCCTCGGCCTCAGCCGCGACGCTGCCCCCGACCTCGACGCCCTGAGCCAGCGCCTGCACCGCCTCAGCGGCTGGGAAGTGGTGCCCGCCCCCGGCCGCGTCGACGACCAGACGTTTCTGGGTTTGCTGGCCGAGCGGAAGTACCCCGTCACGCACTGGGTACGCTCCATGCAGTTCTTCGACTACCTCGCCGGGCCCGACCTCTTCCACGATGCCTTCGGCCACCTGCCGCTGCTCACCAACCCCGAGTGGGCCGCCTGGCTGGCGCACTTCGGCCAGATAGCCCGCCACCACCTGCACGACGCGGCCGCCGTGCAGCAGCTGGTGCGCCTGTTCTGGCACACCGCCGAGTTTGGGCTCGTGCAGGAAGGCGAGGCGCTGCGCGTGTACGGCGCCGGCCTGCTCTCCTCGGCGGCCGAGTTGCACCACTGCCTGGCCGCCGACGCGCCCCGGCAGCCGCTCGAAGTCAGCACGGCGCTGGCCACGCCCATCGTGCGCGACGGGTTTCAGCAGCAGTACTTCGTGCTGCCCGCCTGGGCCGAGTTGGCCGACGTGACGGCCGAACTGGTGGTGCGCCTGACGGCCACCGCCGCGCCTTCGCCCGCTGCCGTGCCGCAGGTGGCCGCTGCGCGCGTGCAGCAATAACCGCTTCGGCCACCGAGCCGGTGCCGAGCCGCCGCAAAACGTCCACCAAAAAGGCCCGCTGCTAGCGGGCCTTTTTGGTGGACGTTTTGCGGCGGCGTGAATGGCGGGAAGACCCCGCCCGGGCCGAAATGAGCAGCGGTGTCAGTAGGAGAGGGTGCAGGCACTTGACGTCAGCACCGCGCTGGTCACGCCCATTGGCCAGCGCGGCCCGGGCGGGCAGCACGAAGTGGGTTGGGCGGCCAAAGAAGATACAAGCAAAAGCCGCCGTTCCCGGCAGGGAGCCGGCGGCCTGGAGCTGCTGCGGAAGCGGAGTTTAGGCCTTTAGCCGGAACTTCTTCAGCAGGTAGTTCAGCGCAATGGTATTGGCCTGGGTGGCTGCCTTGGCGTCGTACTTGGGGTTCGAGGGGTTGGCAAAGGCGTGGACGGCGTTGAAGCTGTGCACCGTCAGCTGCTTGCCGGCCTTTTTCATATCGGCCTGAAACTGCTTCACCACGGCCGGGCTGATGCCCTGGTCCTGGGTGGCAAACAAGCCCAGCACGTCGGTATTGAGGGTTTTGAGCTTGGCCACGTCCTTTTCCGGCATGCCGTAGTACATCACGCAGCCCACGGCCTGCTTGCCGGCCAGCATCGCCGCCTGCAACGACCAGCCTCCGCCGAAGCACCAGCCCAGGGTGGCTACCTGCGCCTTGGCCCCGGCGCGGGTGAGGGCTCCGCGCAGGATGTTCTTGGCGCGGTTGTTATCCACGGCCTGCACCAGGCGGCTGGCTTCTTCGGCGGTGGTGGCCAGCTTGCCGTCGTAGAGGTCCACGGCCAGCACCGTCACGCCGGGCAGCGAAGCGGCCAGCCGGTCGGCTTCGCGCTTGATGTAGTCGTTCAGGCCCCACCACTCGTGAATGACCAGCAGGTACTTGCCGTCCTTGGTGCCCGGGCCCACCTGGTAGGCGTGGGCCGTGCTGCTGTCGGGGGTGGGGTAGGTCACCAGCTTGCCGGCTTCCTGGTAGTCCAGCGGCAGGGGGGCGTCGTGGCCGCTCATAAAGGCCGGGTCGGCGGCCAGGCTGGCAAAGGCGACCAGGGCGTCCGGCGCCGGTTTGGCGCAGCACGAAGGCGCGGCTTGCTGGGCGAAGGCGGCCGTGGCCGTCAGCAGCGCCAGCAGCGAGACAAGCAGGTGCTTCATAGAATAAGGAGCTGAGAAGTGGGCTTGATGCCTGAATCGAAATCCGGCGCAATAGGTTGCGGGGCCGGGGCCGGGGCCACCAGCCGCTGCCAGCGGGCCCAGCCGCTGCCAGCGGGCCCGGCCGCTGCGGCACGGCGGGCGCGGCGGGGCCGGCTAAGAGGGCTCCGGCCCCGCGGCGCCCGTACGCACGGCGGCCTTCAGCTCGGTCAGCAGCGCGTACAGCCCCACGTAGGTGCGGTTCAGGTAGATGAAGTGCTCCGAGCCGCGCGGCTCCCGCTGCTGGCGCAGCTCGGGTTGCTGCAGCAGGTCGTCGCCGAGGGCGTAGAGGGCCTGCATAAAGGCCGGGTCGCCGAAGTCGAAGGTGGGCTGGCGAAACGGGCGGCCCACCAGCGCCAGCGAGTCGTGCAGGGTGCGCAGGTAGAGCTGACGCAGGGCGGGCGCATCGTGGGGGCGCAGCACGCCGGCTTGCTCCAGCAAAGCGGCCAGGCGGGCTTCATCCTCCAGGGTTTCGGGGGCGAGCAGGGCGGTGAAGAGCCGGTGTACCTCGGCCGGAATTTCCTTCACGCAGCCAAAATCGAGCACGCCCACGGTGCCGCCGTGCTCGGCGCGCAGCAGGAAATTGCCGGGGTGCGGGTCGGCGTGCACCTGCCGCAGCGTGTGCAGCTGGTGCATGTAGAAGTCCCAGAGCGCCTGCCCGAGCTGGTTGCGCACGTCCTGGCTCGGCTCGGTGGCCAGAAACTCGCGCAGGTGCTGGCCGCCGAGCCAGTCCATCGTCAGGATGCGGGCGCCCGACAGCTCCGGGTAGTACTGCGGAAACTCCAGGTGCGGCAGGTGGGCGCACCGGGTGGCAATGTGCCGGCCGCGGCGCAGCTCCAGGGCGTAGTCGGTTTCTTCCACGAGCCGCGTTTCCACTTCCTGCAGGTAGGGGCGCACGGTGGCTTCGTCGAGCCCGAGCACGCGCAGGGCCACGGGTTTCACCAGCCGGATGTCGGAGCGGATGCTGTCGGCCACGCCGGGGTACTGCACCTTTACGGCCAGGGCCCGGCCGTCCTTGCGGGCGAAGTGCACCTGCCCGATGCTGGCCGCCTGCCGGGCCTGCGGCTCGAAGGCGTCGAACAGCTCCGACGGCGAGCGGCCAAACGCGTCGCGGAAGGCCTTGACCACCAGCGGGCCCGATAGCGGCGGCGTTTGGTACTGGGCCTGGGCAAACTGCTCGGCGTAGGCTGCCGGCAGAATGTTCTTTTCCATGGCCAGCATCTGGGCCACTTTCAGCACCGAGCCTTTCATCTCGCTCAGGGCCCCGTACAGCTCGGCCGCGTTGGCCGCGTGCAGGTCCTCGGGGCGCACCTCGGCGCCGGCGGCCCGCTTGGCGTAGTGCTTTACGTAGTTGGCGCCCACTTTCAGGCCGGTTTTGGCAAAGCGCGCCGCCCGGGCCACCTTGGTGGTCGGCAGCGAAGCCAGCGGCTGGTTGTCGGGCCCCGGCTGGTTCAGGCCTGGCTCGCTCATCGGCGCCGGCCTGCTTGGAGGAGAAAGCGCGCCAGGTCCAGGGCCGAGTCGAAGGTGTTGCGGCCCACCAGGTCGAAGCTCAGCGTCACGGCCTTTTCCACGGCCGCGTCGGTACGCTCGAAGTTCAACGACTCGTCTTTGGCAAAGAAGCCGAGCACGAACAGCACCTGCTGCCAGAACACGCGCGGGTATTGTTCCTGCACCAGCGGGCGACTGGCCACCTCCTCGCTCTGCCGGCCCTCGCGCAGCACATCCGTCACGAAGGTTTCGAAGTCCTGGCGGAAGTCGTCGAGCACCCGGGGAGTGAAGCCAGGCACCGACGGCATCGAGCGCTGCAACGACTGCAGCGCGTAGCTGCGGTGCTGCTTCAGGATTTCGAGCAGGGTGAAGTAAAACGCCAGCAGCTTTTCGCGGGCCCCGTACTCGGCCCACACCGGCTCCTGCGCAGCGCGGGTGCGGGCGTCGCGCCCGAAGTCGGCCCACAGCTCCCGGTCGATGGCCGCGAACGTGGGGTAGAAGCGGTAAAATTCGGCTTCGGGCAGTGCCAGCTGCTGCGTGAGCTGGTACACCGAGGCCGGCGGCTGGTTGTGCCGGAGTACGTAGTCGAGGTAAGCCTGCTTGATGCGGTCCTTTTCCATAGCAGAAGCATAACCGGTGGGCGGGGCGAATAGTTGAGCAATCAAAAAGTACAGCCGTAATTTTTATGTATTTAAATAATATTTTATTGAACGTACTTGGTATTGTGTGCAAGCATCGTAATTTTGAACAAGCGTATTTTATGTCATCCGACCAATGATACATGCCCTTATCCCGCGTCCGTTGCTGTGTTGGGTGAGCCTGTTGCTCACCGTAGCGGCGGTGCAGGCCCAAAACCCCGGCAGCACCATCGCCGGCAGCGTGCAGTCGGCCGACCGACAGTCGCTTAGCAAGGCGCTGGTCACTGTGGTGCACGTGCCCTCGGGCACCAAGCGCGCCACCACCACCGACGGCAGCGGGCAGTTTGCGCTGGCGGGCCTGACCGCCGGCGGGCCCTACGTGGTGCAGGTCAGCCAGGCCGGGTTTCAGTCGCGCCTGGCCGACAACGTGTTTCTGACCACCGACCAGCCAACCCGGCTGGCCTTCACCCTGAGCCGGCCGGGTGCCCGGCCGGCCGGCGGCGCCACCCCGCCCACCTACATCAAGCAGGTGCCGCGCCCCGAGGAAAGGCCCGCCGCGGCTACGGCCCCGGCGCCTGCTCCGGCCACCCTTACGGCGTCGGCCGCGGCCCCCGCGCCCGCAGCGGGTGAGCCCCCGCGCACCTACCGCTACAAGCCGCAGTACGCGTCCTCGGCGCGCAAGCCGGCCCCGGTGGTGAAGCCCGCCACCAGCGGCCACTACGACGCCAAAACCGGCAACTACATCTACGAAACCGGGGCTCCCGTCACCCTGAAGCTGGCCGGCGGCAGCCAGCTGGCCGGCGTGGGGCAGCTTTCCACCGAAAGCCTGCTCCACCGCTTCCTCACCGACCCGGCCGCGCAGGTCGATACCGTGGACCTGACCAAGGGCTGGCTGAATTTCGACCGGGTGTTTTTCGAGCCCGGCAAGGCCACGCTCACACCCGATTCCAAGGTGCAGCTCGGCCACATTGCCCAGATCCTGCGGGCCTACCCCAAGGTGCGCATCAAAATCGGGGGCTACACCGACAGCACGGGTACCTATAAGGTGAACCGCCTGCTCAGCGAAGCCCGCGCCCAGGCCGCCTGGGCCGCGCTGGTGGAAATGGGCGTGGGCGCCAGCCGCATGGATGCCCGCGGCTACGGCCCGCGCTACGCCATTGCGCAGAATACCAGCGAGGAAGGTCGGGCCATGAACCGCCGCCTGAGCATTAAGGTGCTGCAGAAATAACCTCTGGCATCAAGCCCAACAGCCCGCGCCGAACTGCCGATGATGGTAGTTGGGCGCGGGCTGTTGGGCTTGGGCGGCGCCTCAGCCGCCCGCCGCAGTCTGGTAAGCCGCCCGGTAGGTATCAATGGCCCGCTGCCGGGCCCATTTGTGCTCCACCATGGGCGCGGGGTAGGCAGGCGTGCCGAGTTCGGGCACCCAGCGGCGCACATACTCATGCGTGGGGTCGAATTTCTGCAGCTGCGAATCGGGGCTGAACACCCGAAACCAGGGCGCGGCCACCACGCCGGTACCGGCCACCCACTGCCAGTTACCCACGTTCAGGGCCAGGTCATAGTCGAGCAGCTTGTCGCCGAAGTACCGCTCGCCCCAGCGCCAGTCGATGAGCAGGTGCTTGACCAGGAAGCTGGCCGCCGCAATGCGGGCCCGGTTGGGCAGGTAGCCGGTCTGGTTCAGCTCCCGCATGCCCGCGTCGATGAGTGGGTAGCCGGTCTGGCCCGCGCACCAGCGCTGAAAGTCCGCCTCGGCGTGGCGAAACGGCACCCCGCGCAGCCGCGGCTCGAAGCTTTGCTCGGGCAGCTGCGGGTAGTGCCAGAGCAGCATCATAAAATAGTCGCGCCAGATCAGCTCGGCCAGCAGCTTGGGGTTCAGCTCCTGCGCCTGCCGCATCAGCTCCCGCACGCTCAGCGTCCCGAAGCGCAGGTGTACCGAGCGCCGCGTGCTGCTGTCGACGAGGTGCAGCTGGTCGCGGGTGGCGTGGTAGTGGCGCACCAGCTGCTCGGCCGGCAGCTCCGCGGCGGGCACAAATTGCGCGTACCGCTCAAAACCCATCGAGGGCAGCGTAGGCCGCGGCGGCGCGGTGGGCAAGTGCTGCAGCCGGCCCCGCAACAGCTCGGCCGAAGGGGCCGGCTGCAGCATTTCGGGGCGCAGGGCCGCCAGCCAGGCGTCGCGGTAGGGGCCGAAGCTGCGGTGCGGGGTGCCGCTCTTGGTCAGCACCTCGCGCCGGTGAAAAATCACCTGGTCTTTCCGGGCCTCGAAGCCGATGCCGCGCTGCCGACACTGCTGCGCCACGGCGGCGTCGCGGGCGGTGGCGTAGGGCTCGTAATCGGTGTTGGTGTACACCGCCGCCACGTCCAGTTGCTCGAAGAGCTGCCGGAAAACCTCTTCCGGCCGCCCGTAATATGCCAAAAACGTGCCCCCGGCCGCGGCGGTCTGCTCCGCCAGCCGCTCCACCTGATCGTGAATGAACGTGACGCGCGCATCCCGCGGGCGCGTGACGTGGTCGAGAATGTCGGTGTCGTAAATGAAGAGGGGCACGACGGGCAGGCCGCTCTGCAGGGCGGCCGTCAGGCCCGCGTTGTCGTGCAGGCGCAGGTCGCGCCGGTGCCAGAACAGGGCTACTTGCATGGGGTAGGAGGGTATGCGGGTAGGAGGGTGTGAGGGTTATCGTTCGGCCAACTACTAAACTCCTGCCCCCATACCCTCACGCCCTTATTTCAGCGTCGAGTAACCCCCGTCGACCCGGATAATCTGCCCGGTGATGAAGCTAGCCGCGTCGGAGAGCAGAAAGGCGGCGGTTTCGGCCAGGTCCTGGGGCTGGCCCACGCGCTGCAGCGGGTGGCGCTTGGCACCGGCCTCCTGCTTTTCGGGCGTGTTGAGCAGCGCCGCGGCCAGGGGCGTAGCGGTGAGCGAAGGCGCCAGGGCGTTGACGCGCACGCCGCTGCCGGCGTACTCGGCGGCCAGGGAGCGGGTGAGGCCTTCGAGGGCGGCCTTGGCGGCGGCAATGCTGGCGTGAAAGGGCATGCCATTGTAAGCGGCCACCGTGCTGAAGAGCACCACCGAGGCCCCGCCGGCTTTTTTCAGCCGCTTGATGACGGCCTGCAGCACCTGCACCGCGCCCACCACGTTCAGCTCGAAATCCTGCCGAAACTGCTCGGCGCCCAGCCGCTCAAAGGGCCGCAGCAGGATGGAGCCCGGGCAGTACACCACGCCGTGCAGCACTTCGGGCAGCGCGTCCAGCGCCGCGGCCTCAAACTGGGTCACGTCCAGGCTGAGGTGCTGGGTGGCTAGCTCCGCCAGCTCGGCCGACTGGTGGCGCGAAGCGGTAACGAGGGTGGCACCGGCGGCCTGCAGGCGCCGGGCGGTGGCCAGGCCGATGCCCGAAGAGGCGCCGACGATAAAAATGGTTTTGCCGGTAAAATCCATGCGGTGGGAGTGGTTGCGGAACGAGGCATCAACCCGGCCGGTGCCCGAAGGTTTGCCCGCAGGCGCCCGCCCGCCGCAAATCAGCTGCTGAGCCCGGATGATACCAGCCGGCGGAACGCAGAAATATTCAGGTGTAACTAACTATCTTTTAGTCAACAACCTCTTGCCGGTGGAATATGAATTAACAACGCAAAAATACTCGGCATGCCGAGTATCTGGCCAGCAGAAGCAGCTCGTTTTGCGTAGCTTCACCACTCCCCATTCCCCAACCCCACAACCTCACTTTCATGAACATCCGCAAGCTGCTCGTCGCCAACCGCGGCGAAATTGCGATTCGCGTGCTGCGCGCGGCCACTGAGCTCGGCATTCAGACGGTGGCCATGTACACCTACGAGGACCGCTACTCGCTGCACCGCTACAAAGCCGACGAGGCCTACCAGATCGGCCGCGACGAGGACCCGCTCAAGCCCTACCTCGACATCGAGGAAATTCTGCGGATGGCCAAGGCCAACGGCGTCGACGCGATTCACCCCGGCTACGGCTTCCTCTCCGAAAACGCCGTTTTTGCCCGGCGCTGCGGCGAGGAGGGCATCACCTTCGTGGGGCCCCGGCCCGAGGTGATGGAGGCCCTCGGCGACAAGGTGAAGGCCAAGGAAGTGGCCGTGCGCTGCCAGGTGCCCATCATCGAAAGCAGCCAGCAGGACCTGACCTCGTTTGAAATAGCCCGGCAGGAAGCGCAGAAAATTGGTTACCCGGTGATGCTGAAGGCGGCTTCGGGCGGCGGCGGGCGCGGTATGCGCGTCATCCGCGACGACGAGCAGCTGGAAAAAGGCTTCTTCGAGGCCCGCAACGAGGCTCTCAAGGCCTTCGGCGACGACACGGTGTTCCTGGAGAAGTTCGTGGAGCGGCCCAAGCACATCGAGGTGCAGATGGTGGCCGACAACCACGGCAACATCATGCACCTCTACGAGCGGGACTGCTCGGTGCAGCGCCGTTACCAGAAAGTGGTGGAAGTGGCGCCTTCGCTGAATTTGCCCGACCACATGCGCCACCTGCTGTATGAGTACTCGCTGCGCCTGGGCCGGGCCGTGGGCTACAACAACGTGGGCACCGTCGAATTCCTCGTCAACCCCGAGCTGGACCGCATTTACTTCATCGAGGTGAACCCGCGCATTCAGGTGGAGCACACGGTGACGGAAATGATTACCGGCGTCGACCTGATCAAAACCCAGCTGCACATTGCCGACGGCCGCCACCTCTCGGACCCCGAAATCGGGCTGGGCGAGCAGAAGCCGCTGAAAATCGGCTACGCCATTCAGTGCCGCATCACCACCGAAGACCCCGAAAACGACTTCAAGCCCGACTACGGCACCATCGTGGCCTACCGCTCGGCGGGCGGCTTCGGCATCCGGCTCGACCAGGGCTCGGTGTACCAGGGGGTGAAGATTTCCCCCTTCTTCGACTCCTTATTGGTGAAGGTGTCGGCGCACGCGCCCACGCTGGAGGGCGCGGCCCAGAAGATGCAGCGGACCCTGGACGAATTCCGGGTGCGCGGGGTGCGCACCAACATCCAGTTTCTGCAGAACATCATTCAGCACCCGGTCTTCGTGAGCGGGCAGGCCAACGTGGACTTCATCAAGGACCACCAGGAGCTGTTCAAGTTCAAAGTCCGGCTGGACCGCGGCACCCGCCTGCTGGAGTTTTTGGGGGACCTGATTGTCAACGGCAACCCCGATGTGAAAGGCCACGTGGACGAGAAGCGGGAGCTGCCCAAGCCCCACCTGCCGTACTGCGAGCCGGGCCTTGCGGTGCCTGCCGGCACCAAGCAGAAGCTCACCGAGCTGGGCCCCGAGGGCTTTGCCCAGTGGCTGCGCGAGGACCCGCTGATTCACTATACCGACACCACCTTCCGCGACGCGCACCAGAGCCTGCTGGCCACCCGCATGCGCTCCTTCGACATGCTGAAAGTGGCCGACCGCTACGCCCGGCGCCATCCGCAGACCTTTTCGATGGAGGTGTGGGGCGGCGCCACCTTCGACGTGGCCCTGCGCTTTTTGCACGAAGACCCTTGGGACCGGCTGGCCAAGCTGCGCGAGGCCGTACCCAACATCCTGCTGCAGATGCTCATCCGCGGGGCCAACGGCGTGGGCTACAAGGCCTACCCGGATAACCTGACGGAGCGCTTCGTGCAGCAGGCCTGGGAAACGGGCGTCGACGTGTTCCGCATCTTCGACTCCCTGAATTGGATGAAAGGCATGGAAGCCTGCATCGGCTTCGTGCGCAACAAGACGCAGGGCCTCGCGGAAGCCGCCATCTGCTACACCGGCGACATTCTGGACCCCAAGCGCAACCAGAAGTACAACCTCGACTACTACCTGCGCCTGGCCAAGCAGATCGAGGACGCGGGCGCCCATATCCTCTGCATCAAGGACATGGCCGGGCTGCTCAAGCCCTACGCGGCCACCGAGCTGGTGACGGCCCTGCGCGCCACGGTGAAGCTGCCCATTCACCTGCACACCCACGACACCTCGTCGTTGCAGGCCGCTACCTACCTGAAGGCCGTGGAAGCGGGCGTCGATGTTATTGACGTGGCGCTGGGCTCGTTGTCGGGCCTGACCTCGCAGCCCAACTTCAACTCGGTGGTGGAAATGCTGCGCGGCACGCCCCGGCACCGCGAGTTCGATCAGCTGAGCCTGAACGAGTTCAGCAATTATTTCGAGACAGTGCGCGACTATTACTACCCCTTCGAGTCGGGGCTGAAGGCGGGCACCTCAGAAGTGTTCCAGCACGAAATTCCAGGCGGGCAGTACTCCAACCTGCGCCCCCAGGCCGCCGCGCTGGGCCTCCTGGACAAATTCGAGCTGATCAAGAAGACCTTCGCTGAGGTCAACCAGCTATTCGGCGACATCGTGAAGGTGACGCCGTCCTCGAAAGTCGTGGGCGATATGGCCCTGTTCCTGGTGTCGAACAACCTCACGACCGAGGACGTGCTGACCAAGGGGGACAGCATCGACTTCCCGGAGTCGGTGCGCGAGCTGTTCCGCGGCGACATCGGGCAGCCCGAGGGCGGCTGGCCCAAAAAGCTGCAGAAGCTGATTCTCAAGGACGAGAAGCCCTTCAAGGACCGCCCCAACGAGCACCTGCAGCCCATCGACTTCGAGCGGGAGTGGCCGAAGTTTCAGGAGAAGTTCGGGCCGGGCGCACGCTTCACCGATCTGTTGTCCTGGCTGCTGTACCCCAAGGTATTCGAGCAGTACTGGGCGCATTTGCAGCAGTACGGCGACGTGTCGGTGGTGCCTACGCGGGTGTTCTTCTACGGCCTGCGGCCCGGCGAAGAAACCATCATCGACATTGCCCGCGGCAAGAGCATCATCGTGCGCCTGCAGTCCATCGGGCAGGTGAATGACGACGGCTGCCGCACCATCTTCTTCACCCTGAACGGGCAGACGCGCAACTTGGAAATCCGCGACCGGTCGGTGGAAGTCAAGACCGTGTCGAACCCCAAGGCCGACAAGAGCAACACCCGGCAGATCGGGGCGCCGCTGCAGGGGCTGCTTTCCCGGGTGCTGGTGGAGAACGGGCAGAAGGTGAAGCGCAACACCCCCCTGTTTATCATCGAGGCCATGAAAATGGAAACCACCATCACCGCCCCGGCCGACGCGCTGGTGCAGGCCGTGAACCTGAGCGAAGGCACCCTGGTGAATGCCGACGACCTGGTGCTGACGCTGAACTAAGGCGGCGCCGACCGGCCGACCGGTGGGGCCGCGGGGCAAACAGCCCGGCGGCCCCACCGGTTATTTTTTGGCAGAATATTGGCTATGTTGCGTCGGTTTATCCCTGCTCTACTTCGATGAATACCACGTTTCAGCACCGCTTGGGGCGGCTTCTGCTGCTGGGGGCCAGCCTGACGGCCACGCCGGCCCTGGCCCAGCAAACCCCGGCCAACAGCCAGCCGCCCAACTTCAACAAAACCAACATCACGCCGGGCGAATTTCAGGCCTACAACACCTTCGACTACCGCTACGAAGGCCTGGTGGGCACGCCTTACCTGGAAAAAGGCTGGACGCGGGCCAAGCTGACCCTGGCCGACCAGCGCAAACTGGAAGGCACCCCCGCCCGCTACGACGTTTTCCGGCGTGTACTGGTGGTGCAGCCCTACGCCAACAAGAAGGATTCCGTGTGGCTCGATGCCAGCCGCATGCGCGAATTCACACTCGCGCCCGTTGTGCCCGGGCAGCCCGAGCGGCATTTCGTGCCCTTCGCCGAGGCGCCCGACGCCGACAAGCGCACGGCCTTCGTGGAGGAGCTCTACCGCGGCGCCAGCGGCTACGCGCTGCTGAAGCTGCCGCGCAAGGTGATGGTGAAGGCCAACTACCAGGGCGCCTACGCCGCCGACCGCCGCTTCGACGAGCTGGTGGACCGCACCGAGTACTACCTGCGCCGCCCCGACGGCTCGGCGGTGGAAGTGAAGCTCTCCCAAAAGTCCATTGCCGGCGCCGCGCCCGCCCTGTCGGCCTTGGGCCAGAGCAAGCGCAGCGTGAAGACCGAGCAGGAAGCCGTGGAGCTGCTGCGCTCGGCCGACACGGCCAAATAAGCCGCCCCGGCCCCACAGCACGAAGGCCGCCTCCCTGCGCAGGGGGGGCGGCCTTCGTGCTGTGGGGCGGTTCAGGCCCTATTGGGTATACACGGCTTCGAGCCGCAGCAGGGGCGTGGTTTCGGCGGGCGGGCCGGGGTAGAGCCGCAGCGTGTCCCCGACGATGCGGAAATAGCTGACCTGGCCCAGGGCGCCCAGAAAGCGCGTTTCGGTGTCGAGGGCCGGGCAAGCCATTCGGGTGGTAAGCAGCTTGCTGAAGCGCACCTGTTCGGGAGTGGGCTGCTCGTAGGTACCCGAAAAGCGGTTGCAGCCGGCGTTGCCCTGCACGCGGGTGTCGTCGGTGCGCAGCTGCAAGTCAACCTCGCGGCCCTCGGTGGGCGGCGGCACTGCGTCGGGGCCGAGTTGGCGCAGCACCCAGCGGGTATTGCGCAGCGAGGCGGGCGGTGTGGTCGGGCCGGTGCCGGTGAGCTTGGCGGGGCCGGCCGTCTGGCAAGCGGAAAGCAGGAGTCCGGCGGCCAGGAGGCGGAAACAAGTGGAAATCATAGCAGCAAGAGCAGGAATGAGCGCGGCAATCGGCCTTTCTTAACGCGGCGAAGCCGGCGGAGTTGGGCGTGTTTCGGCAACTGCCTGGTCTTGATATTATTACTGAATCGGCGGCGGGGCGTTGGTAGCAGCCCGCAAAGCCGACGCCCCCGCCACCCGCTCGAAGAGGGGCCACGGGGGCGCGCAAGCGGAAGAGCGCCGGGACTTAGTAGCTGCCCGAGGCAACGGGCGGCGTGCGCAGGGCCCGGACCCGGTTGGCGGGGCTGGTGGTCTGCTGCCGCTCCAGCTGCTGCAGCTGCGCGTTCTGGGCGTTGTAGCGCATCACCAGCTGGTCGTAGGCCTGCAGCAGGGTTTGCAGTTGGGTTTTCAATTCCTTCAGCTCGGCCGCCTGGGCGTAGCGTGGGTCCATGGGCTCCGGGTCGCCAAAGCCGGTGACGGTGGCCGTGGGACGCTCGGCGGGCGTTTGGGCGTGGGCAGAAGCGTAGCCGAGCAGGAGCAGGGCGAAAAGGAGCAGAAAGCGGAGGAGCGTGGCAGGCATTTTGTGTTGGATGGAGCGTGGTTTGAATGTGACAAAACTAGGTCGTCTGCATTCTGTCCACAATCACACGAACATGTGAGCCGGGCAACCGGCCGCCCCCGCCGCGCCCCTTAGTGCGGCAGCCGCACGCTCAGGCCCCCGCTGACCACGGCGCCGCGCTGGCCCGTAAAGGTCTGGCCCGCCCCCACATCGAGGCGCAGACCGGGCAGGGGGCGCCAGTTCAGGCCCACCGTGCCGCCGTGGGTAAAGCCCTGCCGCCCAAAGCCGTAGGCTTCGGTAAAGAAACCGAACTTGCCGGCCAGCGGCCCGTTCAGCGCCAGCGTGTAAAGAAACTGTCCCTGCTTGGTATCGGCGGCCCGGAAGCCGCTCTGGCTGAAGCCCAGGTTGGTTTCGAGGCCGAAGCGCTGCCCGATCTGCTGCGACACCAGGGCGCGGGCCGAGGCCAGCGGCTTGGCCAGGTGCAGGGCCTGGTCACCGGTTTTGGGCAGCGTCAGCTCGGTGAGAAACACCACCTGCGAGCGGGCATCCTGGTTGGTGGAAGCCAGCCACTTGGCACCCACGGTAAGCGGGGCCAGGCCGGCCGCCGTCGGGGCCACGTCGGCCCCGAGCAGGCGCGGGCCGGCGTGCTGGTAGCCCTGCGTGAGGCGCAGCTCCATGTGATTGAAGAAGCCCACGCGCAGCAGCCCCGCGGAAAGGGTACGGGCCTGGCCGCTGGCCGGTAGCTGCCGCTGGGTGCCCAGCTCCACCTGAAACTGGCCGGGCCGCAGCATGCTGGTCGTCACGGTCTGGCCCGGGCGGTCGGGCCGGATGTTGCGCACGAAGGGCGCGTCCTCGTTGTAGGTCGGATCGGTGGCGGGGGCCTGGGCCAAGGTGCGGCCGGTGGCAGCCGCAAACAGGGCGCCGGTCAGCAGGATGGTCGTACGCATGCTGTATCGACACGCAAGACCCGGTTGGTCGTTCAATAATTGTCCCGGAGAAAGGATTAACTTTAAAATCAAGGCAATCAGCCGGATTTAAATTGTTATTTTCAAAGAATTTGCCAAAAGTGGCAACATTGCTTGCCCGATTTCGTCAGCCGTGCGCAATGACCTCCTCCGTACTTTTCGCGCTATGAAACACTGTTACCTGCTGCTGACGCTGCTACTGGGCTCTACGGCGGCCCGGGCCCAGAGCCCCGCCGCGCCGGCCGATACTATTTCGCCCTGGAAAACCAAGTTTAAGGGCGCGCTGAACATCAGCGAAGCCCTGCTGTCGGACAACTGGAAGGGCGGGGGCGTGAGTTTTCTGGGCCTGAACGGGCTGCTGAACACGCAGGCCAACTACCGCCGCGACCGGCACAGCTGGGACAACCAGGCCGACCTGCTCTTCGCCTTCGCCCACAACAAGGGCCAGGGCTACCGCAAAAACCAGGACCGCCTGTTTCTCGACACCAAGTATGGCTACGGCATCAGCGGCGACTGGGACATGTTCTTCTCGCTGAACCTGCTCTCGCAGTTTGCCCGCGGCTACGAGTACGGCAAGGACGCCAGCGGCAACGAGCAGGCGCGGCTGGTGTCGTCGTGGTTTGCGCCGGCTTTTGTCACCGCCGCTTACGGCTTCGAGTACCACCCGGCCACCTTCTTCAAAGTACGCCTCGCGCCCTTCGCCCCGCGCATCACGTTTGTCAACCGGCCGGAGCGCTTTCTGGGCACCGTGGGCGCCGAGCCCTACGGCGTGCGGCCCCCGCGCGAGGTGCGCCGCGAGTGGCTGGCCGCGCAGGTGCTGGCCGAGTTCGACAAGGACATCATGCAGAACGTGAACCTAAAGGCGCGTTACCTGCTGTTTGCCAACTACCAGGAGCTGCGCTGGCGCAGCATCGACCACCGCCTGGAGCTGGCCGTGACGGCCAAGGTCAACCGCTACATCAACGTGGCCGTGACCGGTATCGGCCTTTACGACCGCGACCAGGACGCGCATATTCAGGCCAGCCAGGCCCTGTCGCTGGGCTTCCTCTACACCTTCCAGAACTACGAGGACAAAAAGCAGCCGTAGCGGCGGTTTCTCCGGCCCACCGCCGCGGCGCCGGCCTAGTGCATGGAGTGCGTCTCCGTCTTGGTGGCGAAGCGCCGCATAATGAACTCGGCATCGTCGGGAATGCCGGTGCGCAGGCGCGCCACGGCCGTGTCCTGCCAGTGGCGCAGCTGCTCGGGGTCATGGCGGCGGTTGTGCAGGCGGTCGGGGTGCTCATCGAGCCACTGCTTGACGAAGCTGCGGGCCTGCTGGTCGGTCATGGGGTTCATGGGCGTAGGGAGTTGAGTTGCCGATACCCATAATATACAGCCAATTATCCCCGAAACGAATGCCGCCGGCCGCCGATTTTTTCGGCCCCCGACGGCTCTGCCCACGCGGCCCGTACCACCGCCGGGTGGTACGGGCCGCGTGGGTACGCAAAGTCAGGCCGTCGTTAGCGACGGGGCTGGTTGTCGAGGTCGGGCGAGTCGGTCCAGCGGCGGTTCTGGTCGGGCTGGCGGCGCTCCTCCCACCGGTCCGCATCGGAAGGGCGGCGCAGGGCGCTGTTGCGGCTGTTGGGGTCGTAGAGGCTGCTGCTGTAGTCGTCGCCGTAGCCGTAGTCGGAGCGGGCCCCGTCGCGGTTGCTGCCGTCGTAGGGGCGGCGCGGCGCTGGGCGGTCGGCGGCACCGCGGCCCGCGGGCTGTCGACGGTCGTCGCCCCGCTCGGGGCGGCTAGCAAAATCGTCGCGGTAGTTTTCGTAGAAGCGGTCCGCGCCCCGGTCAAAGTCGCCGCGGGCGGGCAGGTTGCGGGCATCGTCGTAGCCCCGCTGACCCGCAGGAGCCCGGCCCTGGTCGCGGCGGGCGTGGGCCGGGTCGTCGGCGCGCCGGTCGCTGAGGTAGCCGGAAGTGCCTTCGGGGTGGTAGCTGCGGCTGCCGGCGGCGCGGCCCTGGGGGGCGTTGTCGTGGCGGCGGGTGTAGTCGGCGCGGCCGGCATCCGGGCGGCCCGGGCCGTAGCCGCGGCCGCGGTCGGAGCCAGCGTAGTCGCCGTAGTTGCTAAAGCCGCGGCGGCGGTCGTCGTCTTCCTGGTGGCGACGGCGGTCCTCGTCCTGGCTGCGCCGGGGCTGGTCCCAGGGGCTGTCGAAGTGGATGCGCTCCTCGCGGTCCGGCTCGCGCCAGTCAGGCCGGCGCGGCTCGTAGTTGTCGCCGAACCGGTCGTGGGGGCGGCGTTCGTGGGGACGGTTGCGGCTCCGGTCGTCGAGTTCGTCCGGGCGGCGGCTGCGGTGCTGGTTCATGGGGTCGAGCGGGTTTGGTTGATAAGTGGTTTTACCCGCGCAGCGGGCCAGGGGTTGCCGTCCGGTGCGGTGCCCACTAAATCGGGCAACGACGGAGGCGTGACGACCTGGCATGGATGCTCAACGTCAGCAACGATAGTGGTACTACTACTGCTTTAGCACCGCTGACCTGCGGTTGGAGTCGTAGTACCACTTCCGCCATTTCTACTACTGCTGCTGCTTCCGCCACTGCTGCTACTTCCGCCACTGGTGCTATTGCTGCTGTAGCCGGCGGCATTGCAAACAGAAAACCCGCCGTGAAACACGACGGGCTTTTCTCTCACCAAACCTTGAAATAAGGGCGCCGACTTACACGGCGGCCAGCTCGCCGTGCGGTGCCGGTTCGGGCTCCGGCTGCGGGCCGTATTTGCTGTGCTCGGCGCGGTAGGCGCGCTCGAAAATCAGGGGGAAGATGAACAGCGTCAGCAGCGTGCCGGTGATGAGGCCGCCGATAACCACGATGGCCAGGGGCTTGGAGGTTTCGGAGCCGATGCCGGTGCTCAGCGCGGCCGGCAGCAGGCCGATGGTGGCCATCAGGGCGGTCATCACCACGGGACGCACGCGGCTGGTCACGCCGTCGTAGATGCTGCTATCCAGGCTCATCTTCCTGAGCATGTTCTGCTTGAACACCGAAATGAGAATCACCCCGTTCTGAATGCAGATGCCGAAGAGGGCAATGAAGCCGATGCCGGCCGAGATGCTGAAGTTGGTGTGCGTGAGCAGGAGGGAGGCCACGCCGCCGATGATGGCAAAGGGCACGTTCAGCAGCACCAGGCCGGCGTCCTTGAGGTTGCCGAAGAGGATGAACAGGATGAAGAAGATCAGCCCGAGCGAGATGGGCACCACCTGGGTGAGGCGCTGGGTGGCGCGGCGCTGGTTTTCGAAGTCGCCGGTCCACTTCAGGGTGTAGCCCTTGGGCAGGTGCACGGCCGCGGCCACTTTCTGCTGGGCCTCCTCGATGGTGGAGCCCATGTCGCGGCCGCGGATGCTGAACTTGACGGCGGCGAAGCGCTTGTTGTCGTCGCGGTAGATGAGCGAGGGGCCGGTAACGGGGCCGATGCGGGCAATTTCCGATATCGGGATGGTTTTGCCGGCCTGCGTGGGCACCATTAGCTGGCCGATCTGGGCGGGCGTCTGGCGGTACTGCTGCTCGTAGCGGACGCGGATGGGGAATTTCCGCTCGCCCTCGTAGAGCTGGGTGGCCTGCTTGCCGCCCACGGCCATTTCCAGCACCGCGTTGGCGTCGGCTTTGCTCACGCCGTAGCTGGCCATCTTGTTCTCGTCCAGCTCCACGTGCAGCTCCGGCTGGCCGATGTTGCGCAGCGCCCCGAGGTCGTCGATGCCCTTCACGGTCTTGAGGATGGCGTACACCTCGCGGCCTCTCTCCTCCATCAGCTTCAGGTCGGTGCCGTAGATTTTGACCGCAATGGAGCCTTTCACGCCCGAGGCGGCTTCCTCCACGTTGTCCATGATGGGCTGCGAGAAGTTGAAATCGACGCCGGGGAAGCGGCCCAGCTTCGCCTTCATGTGCTCGATGAGCTGCTCGCGGTAGGCGGCCGACTTCATCTTGCTTTGCACCTGCTTGGTGTGCTTGATCTGCACCAGGAACTCGTTGTTGTAGAAGCCCGTCGGGTCGGTGCCGTCGTTGGGCCGGCCGGTCTGGCTCACCACGTCCGACACCTCGGGGAAGGAGAGAAACACCCGGCGCATCTCGTTGCAGAGCTTGTTGGACTCGTCCAGCCCGATGCTCAGCGGCAGCTGGGCCCGCACGTAGATGGAGCCCTCGTTCAGCTCCGGCAAGAACTCCGAGCCCAGGAACCTGAAGGCCCCGAGGCCGCCGGCCACCACCAGGGCCGCCACCAGCAGGCTGACGGTTTTGCGGGCGTACGTGAAGCGGAAGAGGCCTTGGGCGCCGCGGTTGATGCCGCGCACGAAGAAGTTTTCCTTTTCCCGCACGTTCTTCTTGAGCAGGATGCTGGCCAGCACCGGCACCAGCGTGAGGGTGAAGATGAGCGCGCCGAGCAGGGCAAAGCCGAGCGTCCAGGCCAGCGGCGAGAACATTTTGCCCTCCACTTTCTCGAAGGAGAAGATGGGCAGCAAAGCGGTGATGATGATGGCCTTGGAGAAGAAAATGGCCTTGCCCATGTCGCGGCCGGTTTTCTTGATCAAACCCAGCTTGGCCAGCTTGTTGAACCGCTCCATGCCCTTCTTATGCGCCTCGTGGTCGAGGGCCACAAAGAGGCCTTCCACCATCACCACCGCCCCGTCGATGATGATGCCGAAGTCGATGGCGCCCATGCTCAGCAGGTTCGCCGACATGCCCTTCAGGCGCAGGCAGATGAAGGCGAAGAGCAGGGCCAGCGGAATAATCACCGACACGATGAAGGTGGTGCGCCAGTCGGCCATGAACAGGAATACGATGACCGTGACGAGCACGATGCCTTCGAGCAGGTTGTGAATCACCGTCTCCGTGCTGAAGTCGATGAGCTGCTGCCGGTCGTAGAAGGTCTTGATCTGCACGCCCGGGGGCAGGATTTTCTCGTTCAGCTCCTGCACCTTGTCCTGGAGGCGGGCAATGACTTCGGAGGGGTTTTCGCCCTTGCGCATCACCACGATGCCCTCCACCTTGTCGTCCTGCAGCCCGCGGCCCACCTTGCCCAGGCGCGGCAGGGCCGATTCCTGCACCGCGGCCACGTTCTTGATCAGAATGGGCGCGCCGTGCACGTTCTTGATGACGGTGTTGTTGATGTCGCCCACGTTGTTCAGCAGCCCGATGCCGCGCACCACGAAATTCTGCTGGCCCTCGTTGATGACGTCGCCGCCCACGTTGATATTGCTGCGCTGAATGGCCTCGTACACGTCGAGCGGGGTGATGCCGAAGGTCTGCAGCTTGGTGGGGTCCACGCTGATTTCGTAGCTTTTCACCTCGCCGCCGAAGCTGTTCACGTCGGCCACGCCGGGCACGGCCTTCAGGTTGCGCTCAATCACCCAGTCCTGGATGGTTTTCAGCTCCCGGGTGGTCTTGTCCTTGCTCTCGATGGTGTAGCGGTAGATTTCGCCGGTAGGGCCGTAGGGCGGCTGCACCTCGGGGGCTATGCCGTCGGGCAAATCCGCGCCCGTGAGCAGGTTGTTCACCTGTTGCCGGGCGAAGAAATCCTCCACGCCGTCGTCGAAAATCACCTTCACCACCGACAGGCCGAACAGCGAGGTGCTGCGCACCGAGGTCTTCTTCTGCACCGGGTTCAGCGCAATTTCGATGGGTGCCGTCACGAACTTCTCAATCTCCTCGGCCGAGCGGCCGGGCCACTGGGTGATGATGGTAATTTCGGTGTTGGTGACGTCCGGAAACGCCTCGATGGGCGTGTTGCGGTAGCTCACCACCCCGGCCACGATGGCCACCGCCGTCATCAGGAAGACGAACCCGCGGTTTTTAAGCGAAAAGGCAATGATGCCCTGGATGAACTTGTTCATGACTCTTTTTTAAGAAGCTAGGAGTCAGGAGTTAGGAGCTAGAATAGGGTGGCGCGGGGCCGCTCGGGAAGGGCAAGGCGGTGGCCGTCAGCCCCATTTTGGCTGACCTCCTAACTCCTTGCTTCTAGCTCCTAGCTTCTTCTAATCATTCAGCTCGTCGTACACGAGCAGCTGGTTTTTGGCAATGATGACGTCGCCATCCTTCAGGCCCGCGGCCACGTAGCTCACCGGGCCCACGGTCTTGGCTACCTGCACTGCGCGGGTTTCCACGTGCTGCCGGTCGCGGTACACCATCACGTAGTGGCGGTCCTTGTCGAAAATGACGGCCTCGGCGGGCACGGCCAGCATCCGGGCGTCCTCGGTGTTGAGCACGTTGATGCGGGCGTACATTTCGGGCTTGAGCAGGTAGCCGGGGTTGGGGAGGCGCACGCGCACCTTCATCACCTTGGCATCGGGGTCGAGCACGTTGAACACCTTGTCTATACGGCCCTGGAAGTGCTTGTCGGGGTAGGCCAGGGTGGTCACGTCGGCCTGGTAGCCCTCCTTCACCTTTGCAATGTCCGACTCAAACACGTT
Organism: Hymenobacter edaphi; assembly: GCF_003258365.1. Taxonomy (GTDB): domain Bacteria; phylum Bacteroidota; class Bacteroidia; order Cytophagales; family Hymenobacteraceae; genus Solirubrum; species Solirubrum edaphi. Next base: position 442,577 of record NZ_QHKM01000001.1, read on the forward strand.
GGCCATAATCCACACGTCGTCGAGGTTCGACACGGTGAAGAGGTTCTGCACGTTGTCGGCGTTGAACTGCATGTGGTCGGTCACGTTCTTCTCCGTAATGAAGCCCGAAATCGGGGCCCGCAGCGTGTAGGTGCCGTCGGCCGAGACGCCGTAGATGCTCAGCTGCTTGCGCGACTTACCCACGTTGCTCTGGGCCTTTTGCAGCTCCTTGCGGGCCAGCGTCACTTCCCGCTCCGAGGCCAGGCCGGCCTGAAACTGGTCTTCGGCCACCGCCAGGTTTTTGCGGGCAATGTCGAGGTCGGTGCCGGCGGTGCTGCTCTGGTTCTGTAGGTCGGCTATTTCGCCCGAGCGGATGACGGCCAGTACTTGGCCCTTCCGCACATGGTCGCCCAGCTCCACGTGGAGCTGCTCCACCACGCCGCCCACCAAGGGGAATACCTGCACGGTTTTGTCGCCGTTGCCGGCAATCTGGCCCGATAGAGTCAGCTCGTTGCGCACCGGCTCGGCGCGCACCGTATCGAGCCGGATATCCTTCATCATCGTGTCGGACAGGGCGAAGGGCGCGGCCTCGGGTGCGGCGGGGGTGGCGTCGGTATCGGAACAGCTGCTGAGCAGGCCCGCGGCGGCCAGCGGAAACAGCAGGGCAGGAAGGGAGCGGGAGGAGCGAAGCATGGCGGTATTGGTGAGGAGGCGCGCCGGGGGCGCTGGCGGTTGAATGACTTAGTTGGCGGGCGTTAGCACGGGGCGGCCCACGGCGTAGTTGAGCTGCTCGTAGGCGCGGATGCGGTTGTTGCTGCGCTCATTGCGCTGCAGCAGGTTTTCCTTGTAGCTCTCGTAGAAGTCGAGGAACTCCACGATGGTGATGTTGCGCTGGGCGTAGCTGCGCTCGATGCCGTCGATGAGCTTGTCGAAATCGGCCGTGTTGCGGTCGGTGTTGGCCGACAGCTGCTCGGCCTGCTGGGCCAGCGTGTAGGCTTGGTACACTTCCTGGCGCACCTGCAGCTGCTGTTGCTGGAGCAGCGCCTGGCTGCCCTCCATCTGCGCCTTGGCCGTGCGGATATTGCCCTGGTTGCGGTTGAAGACGGGAATGGCCATGCCCAGGGTCACCGCGTTGTAGTTCTGGATGTAGTTGCCGGCGCGGTCGTACACGTAGCCCACGGCCAGGTCCGGGGTGGCCAGGGCGTGCTGTAGGCGCAGGTTGGCCTGCTGCTGCTGCACCTGAGCGCGCCGGGCCCGCACGTCGGCCCGCACGTTCTGGGCCGAGTCGGCCAGGGCGGTTTCGCCCGGCGCCTGGGCCAGCGAGAGGGCCCGGATGGCGGCCACCGAGGCTTGGGGCAACAGGAAGGAGGCGGTTTCGTCGCGCAGCAGCACGTGCAGGTCGGCCTGGTCCTGGGTCATGTCGCGCAGCAGCGTCTGCCGCTCGGTTTCCAGGTCGAAAAGGAAGGCCTTGAGGCGCACCACGTCCTTCAGCGCGATGTTGCCCTTCTGGTACTGGCTTTCATACAGCCCGATGGTGCGGCGAAATTCCGCAATCTGCCGGTCGTACACCCGCAGGCTCTGCTGCTTGAAGTACAGGTCGTAGAAGGTAGTGCGCAGCTGAAAGCGCAGCGTGCGCAGCAAGTCCTGCAGGTTGTACTGCTCGGCCAGGGCCTGCTGCTGGGCCACGTTGGCGGCGGCCTTGCGGCGCCCGGCAATGGCAAACAGCTGTTGCACCTGCACGATGCTGTTGCCCTGCTTGGTCACGTCGAGCACCCGGCGCGTCTGCGGGTTGTAGGTGTTCTGCTCGATGCTGATGGTGGGATTGTCCCACAGCCGCGCCTGCAGTATCTGCGCCTCCGCCGCCGACACGTTGTAGCGCTGGGCCAGCAGGGCGAAGTTCTGGTCGGCGAACTGCCGCTCGGCCTGCGCGAGGTCGAGGCGGGTGGTATCGGCGGGCGCCGGCAGGGCCGTCTGGGCGGCGGCCGTGGTGGCGGCCGTCAGCAGCAGGCCAGCGGCCAGGGAAAGAAAACGGAGCGAGGCACTAAGCATTGTCGTCTGGTGAGTTGACAATGCAAGTGTACCGGCGCGGTATTAGGGGGTGATTAGAGGTGGATTAGAAACGGATTAGAACCGGAATATTTTTTCAAGAAAGCGGCTCCCGGCGTTGCAAACGCCTGCCGGCGCCGGCCCGAAACTTCGCGTATTTTGCCGGCGGCCCCGCCGCCGCTCAGGCCGCTGGCCCAAACACCACCTCCGCCACCGTGCCGCCGCCCGGCCGCGGCACGAGCGTGAGCTGCCCACCGTGCCGCCCGATGATGTTGCGCGCCAGCGGCAGCCCCACGCCGTGCCCCACCACGTGGCGCGAATTGTCGCCGCGGAAAAAGGGCTGAAACAGCCGGGCAAAGTCCTTTTCGGCAATGCCGATGCCCCGGTCGAGCACGTGCAGGCGCAGGGTGTGCGGAGCCGCGTACTCGAGGCGCAGCTCCACGCCTTGCTCGGCGGAGGAGTATTTCAGGGCGTTTTCCACCAGGTTGCTCACCGCCCGCCGCAGCAGCGCCCGGCTGCCGCGCACCACCAGCTGCTCGGCGTCGTCGGGCAGCTGGCCCAGCTGCACCTGCACCCGGCGCCGCTGCTCGGCGGGCAGCCCGTCGCGCACTTCCCACACCAGCTCGTCGAGGCGAATTTCTTCCTTGGGCAGCTCGGAAGCGTCGCCCTGGGCTAGCTCCAGCAGGTTGTTGACCAGCACCCGAAACTGCAGCAGCTCCGTCAGCACCGAGCCCAGGGCCTCGCGGTAAGCCGGCGCGTCCCGTTCGCGCGCCATCAGCACCTGCAGCTCGCCGATGGTGGCCGTGAGCGGGGTGCGCAGCTCGTGGGAGGCGTTGCGCACGAAGGTGCCCTGGCTTTCAAAGGAGTCTTCCAGGCGCTCCAACATGCGGTTGAAGGTGCGGGCCAGGCGCGAAATTTCGTCGGGCTGCTCGTTGGGGCCCTCGTCGAGGCGCAGGTGCAGGTCGCGGGCCGTGATGCGGTCTGCCTGGTCGTTGATGTCGGCAATAGGGGCCAGGGCCCGGCCCGCAAACAGGCGCCCGGCCCCGTAGGTCAGCAGCAGGCTGATAACGAACACGGCCACCAGCGAAAGGGTCATGTACTCGGTGCGGGCCTGGCCGGAGGCGTTTTCGGCCGCCGCCACGATGACAAACTCGCCCTGGTTGTCGCGGTAGAAAATGCCTACGGCCTGCCGCCGGCCCATGGTGAAGAACACTTCTTTTTCGGCCACGATGCGCGCCAGCAGCGCCTCCGATACCTGCACCCGCTCGTCTTCCTCGATGAACGTGGGCTGCTTATGCGAGTCGTACACCTGCAGCACTTCGTTGGGCAGCGTCTGCATAAAGCGGCGCTGAAAGTCGCGGAAGGCATTGGCCCGCAGCTCGTCGCGCTCCAGGAAGATATAGCCCGTCACGTCGGCCCGGTCGCGCAGCCGGTCGTTGAACTGCTCGTGGGTGTAGTCGGCGTGGATGAGGAGCGTGGCCGACAGCGCCCCGAGCAGAATCACGCCCACCAGGCCCACAAACAGCAGCGTAAGGCGGTTGCGGATGGTCATTCGGGTGAGATGGTGAAATGGTGATATAGTGAGTTGACGTCCTGGCGGCGCGGACGGCACACAAAGCTGCGGAAAAGCACAACCATCCGGCTGCGGGCGATATACGCTATTTCACCATTTCACCATTTCACCGCTCATCTTCCCGCATCACGTAGCCCATGCCCACCACGGTATGGATGAGCTTGGAGGGGAAGGGCTTGTCGACTTTGTTGCGCAGGTAGTTCACGTACACGTCGATGACGTTGGAGCCCGCGTCGAAGGAGTCTTCCCAGCTGTGCTCGGCTATTTCGGCCCGGCTCAGCACCCGGCCCTGGTTGCGCAGCAGCAGCTCCAGCAGCGCAAACTCGCGGGCGGTGAGCTTGAGCGGCTGCCCGGCCCGGGTCACGGTTTTGGCGGCCGTATCGAGGATCAGGTCGGCCAGGGCAAGGACGGCACCCTTCACCACGTGGCCGCGGCGGCGCACCAGGGCCCGCACCCGGGCCAGCAATTCCGGAAAGTCGAAGGGCTTGACCAGGTAGTCGTCGGCGCCGGCGTTGAAGCCTTCCAGCTTGTCGGTGGTGGTGCCCAGGGCCGTGAGCAGGAGCACGGGCACCTGCTGGTCGCGCTGCCGGATGGTTTTGAGCACCTCAAAGCCGCTCAGGCCCGGCAAAATCACATCGAGGATAATCAGGTCGAAGGCGTGCGAAAGGGCCAATCGGGCGCCGAAAGGACCGTCGTAGGCCACTTCCACGTCGAAATGCTCCTCCTCCAGCCCCTTGCGGATAAACGCCGACACCTTCGGCTCGTCCTCGACCAGTAGGATTTTCATAGGCGGGCTTGGGGTTAGTGCGTCGTCCGTGCTATGTAGCGCGAACCGCAGGTCGACGGGGGCAACTTGTAGTTCGCGAATCGTTGCTGACGTGCGGGCGTTACTTGTTCTGAAGCATCGTTCAACGATACGCGAAGCAGCGCTTCGCGCTACGGCGCACGCGGCCCGATCCGTCCATTGGTGACCTATTTGTTAGGCGTGCCGAATAAATTTTAGTCGTCCTCGTAGTCCAGCCCGAGCACGTTATTGAGGGCACCCTGCAGCTCCGAAGCAGCGTGCATCTGCCCGGCTTTGCGGGCCACGGTGAGGCCCGTACGCAGGATGTTTTCCGCCTCGTCGAGGTGGCCCTGTTCCTGCCGGAGCTTGCCGGCGTGGTAGTAAGTGCCCACGTAATCAGGGTGTTCCGTCAGAAGCTTCTGGTAGTACTGCCAGGCCGTGTCCACGTCGCCGGCCGAGCGGTACTCGGTGGCCAGCGCGTACACGGTAAAGGCGTCGGTCGGGTCTTCCTTATAGAAGGTGAGCAGTTGCTCCAGGCGGCTAGGTGCGGTTTCCATCGGCGGGATTTTCCAGTATCTTCGGCCCGAAATTAGGGCATTGCCCGCATCTTCTGACCCTTAAGTCGACCTGATGAAGTTCCTCGTTTGCATTAGCAACGTCCCGGACACGACGACCAAAATCACGTTTACCCCGGATAATAAGGAGTTTAACAAGGCGGGCGTGCAGTTCGTCATCAATCCGTGGGATGAGTATGCACTCACTCGCGCTATTGAGCTCAAAGAAGCCCAGGGCAGCGGCACCGTCACGGTGCTCAACGTCGGGGAAGCCGACACCGAACCCAACATCCGCAAAGCCCTGGCCATCGGTGCCGACGACGCCATCCGCGTCAACGCCGCCCCCAAAGATGCCTGGTTTGTGGCCCAGCAGATTGCTCATTACGCCAAGGAAGGCGGCTACGACGTTATCCTGATGGGCAAGGAAAGCATCGACTACAACGGCTTCCAGGTGCACGGCATGGTGGGCGAGTTGCTCGGCATCCCGACGGTAGCCCCGGCCATGAAGCTGGACATGAGCGGCAACACCGCCACGCTGGAGCGCGAAATCGAAGGCGGCAAGGAAATCGTAGAGGTTGCGGCCCCGTTCGTGGCCAGCTGCCAGCAGCCGATGTGCGAGCCCCGCATCCCGAACATGCGCGGCATCATGACGGCCCGCACCAAGCCGCTGAAAGTGGTGGAAGCCGTGGGCGAAGGCGCCGCTACGGCCGTGGCCGAGTACCAGCTGCCGCCCAAAAAGCAGGGCGTGAAGCTCATCGACGCCGCCAATGCCGGCGAGCTGATCAAGCTGCTGCGCAACGAAGCCAAAGTCATCTAGTTTAAGAGTTTATGGGTTTGTGAGTTAATGAGTTATTGTTCTTGCGTAGCGCAAGCCATGCTCATTGCTCCTGGATCCATATCCCTCCTTAACTCTTAAACTCCTCAACTCTCAAACTCAAACAGCATGTCTGTTCTCGTAGTAGTAGAATGCGATAAGGGCGAAGTGAAAAAATCTTCGCTGGAAGTAGCGTCGTACGGCGCGCAGGTGGCCCAGATGCTCGGCACCACGGCTACGGCCGTGGCGGTGGGCGAGGCCACCGAAGCCAACCTGGCCGCCCTGGGCGAGCAGGGCATCACGAAGGTGCTGTTCGACGCGGAGCCGCGGCTGAAGGACTTCGTCAACGGCGCGTACACCAAGCTGATTGCCGCCGCCGCCGACAAGGAGCAGGCCAAGGTAATCGTGCTGGCCAACTCGAACGTTGGCGCTTCGGTCGGCTCGCGCCTGGCGGTGCGTCTGAAGGCTTCGCTGGCCACCAACGTGGTGGAGCTGCCCAAAACCGACGGCGGCCAGTTCACGGTGAAGCGCGGCGCCTTCTCGGGAAAGGCCTTCGCTGATGTGACCCTGTCGGGCGACCGGAAAATCATTGCCGTTAAGAAAAACAGCATCGAAGCCCAGCACAACGGCGGCCAGACGGCCCAGGTGGAGCCGTTCACGGCCCAGCTGTCGGATGCCGACTTTGCCGACGCGCCGAAGCAGGTTATCATGCAGGATCAGGCCGGGGGCATTCTACTGCCGGAGGCTGACAAAGTGGTATCGGGTGGCCGCGGTATGAAGGGCCCGGAGAACTGGCACCTCATCGAGGACCTGGCCAAGGCGCTGGGCGCGGCTACGGCCTGCTCCAAGCCGGTGTCGGACGTCGACTGGCGCCCTCACCACGAGCACGTGGGCCAGACGGGCATCACCGTGTCGCCGAACTTGTATATTGCCTGCGGCATCTCGGGCGCCATCCAGCACCTGGCCGGCGTCAACTCGTCGAAGGTTATCGTGGTCATCAACAAGGACCCCGAGGCTCCCTTCTTCAAGGCGGCCGACTACGGCATCGTGGGCGACGTGTTTGAGGTGCTGCCCAAGCTGACCCAGGCCGTAAAGGAACTGGGCTAGCCGAGTGACTGCGCAACAGTGCGGGCGGGAAAAAATCAGCTAACATTTTCCCCCCGCCCGCATTATTGCGTTAGAAGCAATTCAGTCACCCATCACCCATTCGCATACATTTCTCCCTCGTGAAGAAAATTCAGCTCGAAATTCTGGGCTTGTCCTCCAGCCAGTCGCAATCGGGGTCGTTTGCCCTGATTCTGGGCGAAAAGCACGGCAACCGCCGCTTGCCCATCATCATCGGCATGTTTGAGGCGCAGAGCATTGCCATCCAGATCGAGAAAATCAACCCCAACCGCCCGCTCACGCACGACCTGTTCAAGTCGTTTGCCGAGCAGGTGCACGTAACTATCCTGGAAGTTCTGATTTCCGACCTCAAGGAAGGCGTGTTCTACTCCAAAATCGTGTGCTCCGACGGGGCCACCACGTTTGAGCTGGACTCGCGGCCTTCCGACGCCATTGCCATCGGCCTGCGCTTCGGCGTGCCGATTTACACGGTGGAAAGCGTGATGAGTGAAGCCGGTATCATCCTCTCCGACCTCGACGAAGGCGCTGAAACCGACGACGAGGACGATGACGACGAGGACGACGACACCCCGAGCACCCCGCGCAGCGAGGTGGCCGAGCACAAGGAGCCCTCGGGCCAGGTGTCGCAGGAGGAGCTGACCAAGATGCTGGCCCAGGCCCTGGAACGCGAGGACTACGAGAAGGCCGCCAAAATCCGCGACGAGCTGAACAAGCGCGGCGACAAGGATAAAGGCCACGAATAGCGGCCCGGCCGGCTGTTCCAGCCGTTCGATTCAGAAACACCACGGCCCGTTTCCGGTAAGGGGACGGGCCGTGGTGTTATCGTGTCGAGCAAGGCGAGCAACCAGGGTGAAAATAACCAGGCAGCATCCTGGCCCAGATGTCTTGCTTTGCTCGACCCGACAGGTTCGTTGGCCGCAATTCCGTAGACTTGCGGCGCTTAATTTTGCCCCTATGTCGACTCCCGAAACCCAGCCTGCCGCCGAGCAGGATCTGCGCTACCCCATCGGCCACTACCAGCTGCCCGAGCAGCCGCTGACGGCCGAGCAGCGCCACGGCTACATTCAGCAGCTGATGGCTTTGCCCACCGAGCTGCGCATGGCCCTCGACGGGCTCAGCGGGGAGCAGTTTGATACGCCCTACCGCCCGGGCGGCTGGACGGTGCGCCAGGTGCTGCACCACCTGCCCGACTCGCACGTGAACAGCTACACCCGCTTCCGCCTGGCGCTGACGGAGGACAACCCCACCATCCGGCCCTACAACGAAGCCGCCTGGGCCCAGCTGCCCGACGTGACCATCGTGCCGCCCGACGTGTCGCTGATCCTGCTCGACGCGCTGCACGCCCGCTGGGTGGTGCTGCTCAGCCAGCTCACCGACGAGCAGTGGCAGCGCACCTGGTACCACCCGGAGTCGGAGCAGACGATTCGCCTCGATCAGGCCCTGGTGATGTACGCCTGGCACGGCCGACACCACATTGCGCACATCACCAGCCTGCGCAAACGCATGGGCTGGGGCAACTTTCAGCAGTAGGTAGAGCCCGGCGGCGGCGGCGCAAGCAAGCGGTTCACCTCGCTGTCATTGCGAGGCGCAGCCGTGGCAATCCTTCCTCCAGTAGAACCGCCGCTACAACGGGCACTACCCCAAGACGGCACCGCCCGAAACTGGTATCAGCAGTTTCGGGCGGTGCCGTTTTTGCTTTGTAGGCATTGCATCGGCGTCCCGTTGACCAGGACCGATTGCCGCGGCTGCGCCTCGCAATGACAGCGGGTGCGGCCGTTGGCTCGTGCGGCTAGATGTCCTTGGAGGGCTCCTGGCGGATTTCTTCCAGGCTGCCGCCTTCCATCTCGATGCGCTTGGCGGCGCGCACCAAGCTGCTGCTGAAGATAAACTCCTTCAACTCGGGCACCTGGGCGTTGAGGATTTCGTCCTTGGTGCCGTCCCAGAGCTTCTGGCCCTTGTGCAGGTACACGATATGGTCGCCGATTTCCACCACCGAGTTCATGTCGTGGGTGATGATGACGGTGGTGATGTTGTACTCGTGGGTAATTTCGTAGATCAGCTCGTCGATTTTGATGCTGGTGAGCGGGTCGAGGCCGGAGTTGGGCTCGTCGCAGAACAGGTAGGTACAGTTCGGGGCAATGGCGCGGGCGATGCCGACGCGCTTTTTCATGCCGCCCGACAGCTCGGAGGGCATCTTGTTGCCGGCCGCTTCGAGCCCCACGCGCTTCAGGCAGAACTCCACCCGGTCGCGCCGCTCGGCCCGGCTCATGTCGGGCGTGAGCATGCGCAGCGGGAATTCCACGTTCTCGAACACGTTCATCGAGTCGAACAGGGCCGAGGCCTGAAACAGCATGCCGATCTGCTTCCGGATTTCCTGGCGGATTTCGATTTTGTTGTTCGTGAAGACGGTGCCGTCGAAGGTAATGGAGCCGATGTCGGGCTTGAGCAACCCCACGATGCACTTGAGCAGCACCGATTTGCCGGTGCCCGAACCGCCGAGCACCAGGTTGCACTTGCCCGTCTCGAAGGTACAGGTGACGCCTTTCAGAATGGGTGCGTCGCCGAAGGATTTATGGATGTTGTGAATTTCGATCATGTCACAAGTGGTGAAATTGTGAGCTGGTGAACTGCTGAGTGTCGTTCTGGCTGCGCGAAATGCGTGGTCTGCGCCTCCCGAACGTCAACTCACCATTTCACCATCTCACTATTTCACCTTTAGAGAAGCGTGTAGGCCAGAACAAAGTCGCCGATCAGAATGGCAATGATGGAGTGCGTGACGGCCGTGGTGCTGCTGGCGCCCACTTCCAGCGCGCCGCCTTCGGTGAAGTAGCCGCGGTAGGCCGAAATGGCCGACACTAGGAAGGCAAACACCACCGACTTGATCAGCGCAAACACGATGTTGTAGGGAATAAACGTGTCGCGGATGCCTTCCACGTATTCCTGGGCGGTCATGGCGCCGGAGAGCGTGCCGGCCAGGTAGCCGCCCAGAATCGAGAGGACCATGGCCAGGATAACCAGCAGCGGAAACGTGATGATGGAGCCCAGAATGCGCGGCAGCACCAGGTAGTTGCTGGAGTTGATGCCCATGACTTCCAGCGCGTCGATTTGTTCGGTGATGCGCATGGTGCCTAGGCCGCCGGCAATGCTGCTGCCCACTTTGCCCGCCAGCACGATGCTGGTGATGGTGGGGGCCAGCTCCAGAATGGTCATTTCGCGCACCATGTAGCCAATGGTCGACTTCGGAATGAGCGGGTTGATCAGGTTGTAGGCAATCTGCACGCAGGTTACGGCCCCGATAAAGGCGGAAACGATGCTCACGATGAAAATCGAATCGATGCCGATGAGCACGGCTTCGTCGAGGGTGCGGTTCCAGATAACTTTGACGCGCTCGGTGCGCACGAGCATGCTCTGCAGGAAAAGCAGAAACTGGCCGAAAACTTTGACCATAGTGAAGGCTGGCGAGAAAAAAATGAAACCGCCGGAGCGGGGCGGGCTTACATACGTACAAACCGCGAAACAATCTTACGCGATATGCAGAAAACAATTGTGGTGACGGGCGGCAGCAAGGGCATTGGCCGCGCCGTGCTGGAGCGTTTTGCCCGCGCCGGCTGGCGCCTGGTTACCTGCGCCCGCTCGGCCGAAGACCTCGACGCGCTGCGCACCGACCTGGCCGCGCAATACCCCGACGTCGACTTCCAGGCCCTGCCCGCCGACCTGAGCAAGCCCAACGAAGCCCGCCGCTTCGTGGATTTCGTGCTCGGTCTGGGCGGCGACGTGGACGTGCTGGTCAACAACGCCGGCTCCTTCGTGCCCGGCCGCCTGCAGGACGACGCCGCCGACGGCTCGACCCTGCGCGACATGCTGGCCGTAAACCTGCTGAGCACCTACGACGTGACCCGCGGCCTGCTGCCGCAGCTGCTGGAGCAGTCGGGGGCGCACATCTTCACCATGTGCTCCACCGCCAGCCTGATGCCCTACCCCAACGGCGGCTCCTACGGGGTAGCCAAGTTTGCCCTCTACGGCCTGACCAAAAACCTGCGCGAGGAGCTGAAGCTCACCAACGTGCGCGTGACGGCCGTGCTGCCCGGCGCCACCTACACCGCCAGCTGGGAGGGCGTCGACCTGCCCCGGGAGCGGTTTATCCGGGCCGAGGACGTGGCCGAAGCCGTGTTCAGCACCTGGAGCCTCTCGCCCCAGGCCGTGGTGGAAGAGCTGCTGATCCGGCCCCAGCTGGGCGACATCTAAGGCGAGTTTAGGAGGGTAGGAGTTTAGGAGTCATTATTCGATAACTCATGGACTCCTACCCCCATACCCTCTTACCCTATTGCCTAACCGCCCGGCCTTTGCCCGTCACGCTGATGTCTTTCTGCGCGGCGGAGCCGTTGTAGTACAGGCTGCCGTTGCCGGCTACGCGGGCGCCGAGGAAGTCGGTGGCCAGCACGTGGGCGTCGCCGTCGCCGAGCTTGTCCAGGTCGACGCTGGCGCGGCGGGCGCGCAGGCCCTGGGCGTAGAGGCTGCCCAGGTCGCCGACGGTGGCCACCAGCTCGTCGGTGCGGCCGGAGAGGCGCATGTCGCCCAGCTCGTAGAGGTCGACCCACAGCCGCTTGCTGTCGACGTCAAATTCCACGTCGCCGGCGCGGGCCAGGTGCAGAAAAAGCGTGTCCTGGCGGAAGGTGCCCTGGGTACGCAGGGTTTTCTCGCCGGTGTGGAACACGTCGGTGAGGCGCGGGGTGTGCAGCGTGACTTGGCGGGGCACGTCGTAGCGGCGCACCCAGTTGCAGCGGCTGGTGTTGCGGATGGTCAGCGTGCCGTCCTGCTCGGTCAGCTCCAGGTCTTCCTGCAGGTTCTGGCCGGTGCGCACCAGGGCATAGGTTTCCGCGTCCTGCACCACGGTTACTTCCACGTTGTCGTAGAGGCGCAGCACGCGGAAGGGGGCCAGCTCGCGCCGCTCCTCCGTCACCTTGCCGCTGCTCTTGAAACAGTCGCCTTCGTGGTCTTTGCGGCAGCCGCCGAGCAGCACGGCCGCTACCAGCAGGGCCGGGGCCGCGTATGCCCCTAGCCGGCGGCGCGTGCTATCTTGCGCGCCCGTTTTGCAGCGGTTCATCAACACTTTTTCCAACCTAACAACGTCATGGATCTGAACGGCAAGGTAGCCATTGTCACGGGCGTCAGCAAAGGCATCGGCCTGGCCACGGCGGAGCTGCTGCTCCAGCGCGGGGCCGTGGTGGCCGGCTGGGGCCGCAGCCGCCCCGCCGAGCTGCAGCACGAGCGGTTTTCGTTTTTCGAATGCGACGTGCGCGACGAAGTGCAGGTGCAGGAAGCCCTGACCAATACGCAGCGGGAACTGGGCCAGGACGTGCACGTGCTCGTCAACAACGCCGGCCTGGGCATTTCGGGCGCCGTCGACGGGTTCAGCTCCGCCGACTGGCACCAGATGTTCGACACCAACGTGCACGGATTGTTCTACTGCACCAAGGCCGTGCTGCCGCCCATGAAACGCCAGCAGCTGGGCCACATCGTCAATATCTCGTCCATTGCCGGCCTGACGGGCATCGAAATGATGGCTGGCTACTGCGCCACCAAGTACGCGGTGCGCGGCTTTTCGCACTCCATCTTCAAGGAAGTGCGCAAGGACGGCATCAAAGTCACCTGCCTGTACCCGGGCTCCACGCAGACCAACTTCTTCGACGACATACCCGGCACCACAGCCAACGAGCACATGATGCAGCCCGCGGACATTGCCGGGGCCATTGTCTACGCCCTCGAAACGCCGTTCAACTTCCACGTCGTGGACATGGAAATGCGGCCCCTGCAACCCAAAGGCCGCTAAGCCGTGTTGCTGATCTGGGCCGCGTCGGTACTGCTGCTCTGGTACACGCTGCGCCAGTACCGGGCGGCGCGGCCGCAGCGGCGGCCGGTGCAGCGCACGTTCGTTATTCTGGCGCTGGCCTGGATTGTGCTGCTCGGCATCTGGGTGATTTTTCCGCTGGTGGCTTCCTGGGTCGGGGAGTACCTGCTGCGGAAGCCATAAGTAGTTGTCTGACTGATAGCTGATTTGATATGGGCCAGAAGTGGAAATTGCCGCTGCCGCAGCCGCAGGAAAACGGCACGGATTACCTGGTGGCGGAAGACGACATCGACGGCACGGGCGGCGCCTATATCTACTACCTCAGTAGCATCAACCCCGCGCAGGGCTTCGACAGCTGGCACGAAACCCTGGCCGAGGCCTTGGATATGGCGGCCGAGTACGGCTGCTGCCTCGAAGATTGGCAGCCCATGCCGCCCGAGGCTTAACGGACTTGTATCTTCGCGCAATGGTTGAAATTTCTCACCTGACCAAGCTCTTCGGCCAGCAGGCCGCCGTCAACGACATTTCGTTCACGGCCGGCCGCGGCGAAATCCTGGGCTTTCTGGGCCCGAACGGCGCCGGCAAAAGCACCACCATGAAAATTGCCACCGGCTACCTGCCGCCCAGCAGCGGCACGGTGCGCGTGGCCGATTTCGACGTGGTGGAGCAGCCCCTGGAAGTGCGCCGCCGCGTGGGCTACCTGCCCGAGCACAACCCGCTCTACCTCGACATGTACGTGCACGAGTACCTCGACTTCATCGGGCGCGTGCACGGCCTGGGGGGCAGCACGCTGCGCCAGCGGGTGCACGCGCTGGTGGGCCGCGTGGGCCTCACGCGCGAGCAGAACAAGCAGATCGGGGCCCTCTCCAAAGGCTACCGCCAGCGCGTGGGCCTGGCCCAGGCCCTCATTCACGACCCGCAGGTGCTCATCCTCGACGAGCCCACCACCGGCCTCGACCCCAACCAGATCGGCGAAATTCGCACGCTGATCCGCGAGCTGGGCCAGGATAAAACGGTCATCTTCTCGACTCATATTCTGCCCGAAGTGCAGGCCCTCTGCGACCGGGTGGTCATCATCAGCCGCGGCCAGCTGGTGGCCGACGCGCCGGTGCGCGAGCTGGCCGGCCTCACCAAGGGCGGCGCCGTCATCCGCGCCGAGTTCGAGGGTACAATCGACCCGGCCCCGCTCTGGCAGCTGCCCGGCGTCAAAGCCGTAGAACAGGGCCAGGGCGGCGCCTGGATTATTCGCACCGAGGGCAAGGGCGACCAGCGCCGTGCCATTTCGCAGTTGGCCGCCCAGCAGGGCTGGCTGGTGCTGGGGCTGCGGCAGGAAGAACAGTCCTTGGAGCAGGTGTTCCAGGAGTTGACGACTTCCACGAAAATCGAAAAATAAGAACGTCATGCTGAGCTTGTCGAAGCATCTCTACCGCTTCGTTAGATAGTAAAATCACTCGGCACGATATCCTGACAGAGCCAACGAAGCGGTAGAGATGCTTCGACAAGCTCAGCATGACGGCCTAGTGGCCTGTATGCCAATCAGCGAAATCAAGTAAATCAGCGCTAACCAGCGGTTCATGTTCGCCGTCCTTCGCAAAGAATTCAACGCCTTCCTCAACTCCCCGGTGGCCTACGTGGTGCTCGGCGTGTTTTTGGTGGCCACCGGCCTGTTCGTGTGGGTCTTCCCCGATAGCAGCGTGCTCGACTACGGCTTTGCCGACCTGCAGACGCTGTTCAACCTGGCCCCCTGGATTTTCCTGTTCCTGATTCCGGCCATTACCATGCGCACCTTCGCCGAGGAAAAAAAGGCCGGCACCATCGAGCTGCTGCTCACCCGCCCGCTCACCGACGGGCAGCTGGTAGGAGGGAAGTACCTGGCCTGCCTGCTGCTGGCGTTGCTGGCCCTGGTGCCCACCCTGCTCTACTACTACTCCGTGGTGAAGCTTGGCGCCCCCGAAGGCAACATCGACTCCGCCGCCTTTGCCGGCTCGCTTATCGGCCTGGCCCTGCTGGCGGCCGTGTTTGCCGCCATCGGCGTGCTGGCTTCGGCCCTGACGCGTGACCAGATCATTGCCTTCCTCGTCGCCGTGGTCGGCTGCTTCCTCGTCTACTCCGGCTTCGATTCGCTGGCCTCGCTCTTCGACGGCGGCCCGGCCTACTACATCGGCCAGCTCGGCATTGCGGCCCACTACCGCGACCTGAGCAAGGGCCTGGTCGACTCGCGCGACCTGCTGTATTTCTTTTCCGTGGTAGCGGCCATGCTGCTGGCTACCCGCCTCGTGCTCCGCAGCCGCAACTGGTAATCCGGACCTTCTGACGCATGGAACCCACGCCCGCCGCCCCTACGCCCGCCCCGGTTGCCCCCGCCGCCTCGCGCAAGCAAAGTGACCTGCTCCGCTTCGGCCTGATTATCCTGGCCCTGGTGGTGCTCAACTTCGTCGCCCAGCAGTTCTTCTTCCGCCTCGACCTCACCGAGGACAAGCGCTACAGCATGGCCCCGGCCACCAAGCAGCTGCTCGAAACCGCGCCCGAGCCCATTACCGTGACGGTGTACCTGGCCGGTGACTTTCCGCCCGCTTTCCGCCGCCTTTCGCAGGCTACCCGCGAGACGCTGGATGAGATGCAGATTCACGCCGGCTCCAAGCTGCGCTACGTCTTCGTCGACCCCTCGGCGGCTTCTTCCGAAGCCGACCGCAACAAGGAGTACCAGCGCCTGGTGCAGAAAGGCCTGCGCCCCACCAACCTCGGCGCCAACGAGGGCGGCAAGCGGGTCGAGAAAATCATCTTCCCCTGGGCCACCATCACCGTGGGCAACCGCGAGGAAAACGTGCTGCTGCTGCGCGGCAACCAGGCCGCCCCGCCCGACGTGCGCCTCAACCAGAGCATCGAAGGCCTCGAATACGAGCTGGCCAGCGCCATCCGGCGGCTGGAGCCCTCGAAGCGCAAGCTCATCGGCATCGTGGAAGGCCACGGCGAGCCCGACAACGAGCACCTCTACGACCTCATCGGCACGCTGCAGCGCGACTACAACGTGTACCGCATCGACCTCAACAAGGTCACCGAGCAGAACATGAAGGCCCTGGCGGCCGTCATCGTGGCCAAGCCCGAGCGGCCGTACTCCGACCCCGAGAAGTACCAGCTCGACAAGTTCATCACCGAGGGTGGCCGGGCCCTGTTCTTCGTGGATGCCATGCGCGTGAACCTGGACAGCGCCAACCGCGGCGGCATGCTCTCCTTCCCGCAGGAGCTGGGCCTGACGGACCTGCTGTTCACCTACGGCGCGCGCGTCAACGGGGACCTGATTCTGGACGTCAACTCCGGCCTCATCCCCATGGTCACCGGCATGTCGGGCAACAAGCCCCAGGTGGAGCCCATGCCCTGGCCGTTCTACCCGGTCGTGAACAACTTCAGCCCGCACCCCATCACCCGCAACCTCGACGCGGTGTATCTCAAGTTCGTCAGCAGCATCGACACGGTGAAGGCCCGCGGCATCCGCAAAACGCCCTTGATGTTCACCTCGCGCTACACCCGCGTGCTGCCCGCCCCGGTGCCCATCAACCTCAACGACGCCCGCCTGCCCCCGGACCCCAAGCTGTATAAGAGCGGCCCCAAGCCTGTGGGCTATCTGCTCGAAGGCCAGTTCCGCTCCCTCTTCGCCAACCGCGCCAAGCCCGGCACCACGCAGTTTCAGCCCGCCCAGAGTCCCCAGGCCAAGCCCAGCAAAATCCTGCTCATTTCCGACGGCGACTTCGTGCGCAATGACCTCGACCCGAAAACCAAGCGCCCCCTGCGCCTGGGCTTCGACCGCCTCGCCACCACCGAATTTGCCAACCGCGAACTGACCCAGAACGCCGTCGACTATCTGCTCGATGAATCCGGCCTGATCGGTGTGCGCGGCAAGCAAATCACCCTGCGCCCCCTCGATAAGGTGAAAATCAACGCCGAAAAGCGCCAGTGGCAGCTACTGAACCTGGGTGCCCCGCTGGCCTTGCTGGCTGTGTTCGGGCTGGTAAGGGCCTGGCTGCGCAAGCGGAAGTACGCGTCGTTTGGAGTGGAGTAAAACCTACAACGAACCCGACTCCGGCCAGTCACGCCAGTGCGTGTTGGGCGCAAGCGTAGGCCGATAACAACTGGGGTCATTGGTCGCCAGGACAGTTGCCAGCATCGGCCAGGTTTCATAGCTGCTGGGCCGGTTATGTTCCCACTCGGCTTGGTTGTGGTCAGTTTGCAACTGTTGTTGCTGCTGTATCGAGGCCGCAAACGTCTCGAAACTCATGCCGCCTAATCCTGTCAGCTGTTTGTTGAAATCGTACGTCTGACGTATGGCATCGTCCGATAGGGCCGCGGGGGCTGAGAGGTCAAAATCCCGGTGATACCACTCATCCAGCACCAAAATCTTCGTTAGGTGCACCGGAATCGACTTATACAATTCCACGTCCGTGGCGCGGAATAAATCTTGGCATTGAGTTATCAGCAGCCGTCCGACTTCCTCCGGGCTGATGCGGTAGGGCTCGTATTCCACCAGGTCGATGTCCGCCGCTACGTAATCCGCTTTGCGCTGACTGAGTGGTACGGCTTGGCCGCGCACCAACAGGCTGGTGGCTGTTGGGGACAACAGTTCATCCGGAAAGGCAGTGGTGAAAGAGTCCCAGTCGACGGGAGCAACCTCGTAATAGTTGGTCGGACGGTCATTGTAGTGCTCTAGGTTGAGCAGGCAGTTGCCGTAGTAGTGAATATTCAACTCAAAACGGCCGCCGCGCGGGTTGTAACCGAGCCGCTCTATAGCTACCGCCCAGTCAGAATCATCCCGAAACAGGTTGATCCGAGCATCAATCAAGTAGCTGTACGCGTCTCCCAAAGACACGAACTGGCAGTAATAACCATCATTTGACTGGTCAAGGGCAGTGAGGATGTCTTGCGCGGAAAGCATGTAGTAAGAAGATGAAATACTCAAATTTGCTGATTTTTCCCCGTCTGGCGCGAGTTTAGCGTAGCGTTACTCGCGCCCCGCTATGACGTGGAGGTACAGCCTCCACTGCCGCGCCAGCGGCAATGCGGAACCGCGCTAAATATCCGCATCACCCGCCCGAAACCGCCGATAATTCTCCATTAGCCCCAGAATATTCGCCGCTCCCACCGGATTAGCCGAATGCACGTTGCAGCGCTCCACCAGCAGCCCCTGCGCCACCAGCTACTTGGCGCAGTCGTAGCCGCTGGGCCGCTCGCAGTTCCGGGCCTCGTCCCAGCCCAGGTCGTGGTCGAAGGAAATTTCCGTCGGCGCGCCGCGCTGCTCGATGGTGGCCACGAATTCCTCGAAGCTGCGCACCAGCACCCAGCCCTCGGTGCGGGGCGTGCGCAGCTCATCCAGATAGAGCTTGTAGGGCATCGGTAGGGGAGTACGGTTCGTAGAGACACAACCTGGCGTCTTATCGTTGAACGGCCCGTTGCTACAGTATACTCAGCAATGACGAAGACGCAAATAGGCGCTTCTACAGCGTACCACTGCTCATTACAGACCTGACTGAGCGGCTTACAAGCTCCGCCCAACGCGTCACAGGCTCGGCCAAACCCCTTACAATGTCTGCCAAGCCCGTAACAGGTTCGGCCAAACCACTCACACGGTCCGCCAAACCCGTAGCAGGCTCCGCCAAGTGCCTCGCAAGCCTGTCCGAACGCTTCGCAGGACTCACCGAGCGCCGCGTTGCCGCGCTTGGCCCCGTCACAAACCACGCCCATTCCCGCCCCGAAGCCCTAGTTTTCCGCGTATAGCCGTTTATCTTTGTCCTCCCCAAACCGACACATTTCCCAAAACCCTATATGAAGTTCATCGTCTCGTCCTCGGCGCTCCTCAAGCAGCTCCAGAGCATCAACGGCGTCGTCACGAGCAACCCCGTGGTACCCATCCTGGAGAACTTCCTCTTTGAAATCGAGAACGGCAAGCTCACCATCACGGCCTCCGACCTCGAAACCAGCATGATTACCGAGCTGCCCGTCGAAGCCCGCGAAGGCGGCCGCATCGCCGCCCCGGCCCGCATCCTGCTCGATACCCTCAAGAACCTGCCCGACCAGCCCGTCACCTTCACTCTCGACGAAGAGACGTACGGCATCGAAATCAGCTCGGCCAACGGCCGCTACAAGCTGGCCGGTGAAAACGCCACCGACTTTCCCCGCGTGCCCGTCGTGAAAGGCTCGGCTCCGGTCGAAATTCCCTCCTCGTCGCTGCTGCGCGCCATCACCAAGACCATCTTCGCCGTCAGCACCGACGAGCTGCGCCCGGCCATGACCGGCATTCTGGTGCAGCTGGCCGACAACCAGGCCACCTTCGTGGCCACCGACGGCCACCGCCTGCTGCGCTACCGCCGCGCCGACGTGGCCGCCGGCCAGACGGCCAATCTCATCATTCCGCGCAAAGCGTTCAACCTGCTCAAAGGCGCCCTGCCCTCCGAGGCTACCCCGGTGCGCATGGAGTTCAACCAGAGCAACGCCTTCTTCTCGTTCAACCAGATGCGCCTCGTGTGCCGCCTCATCGACGAGCGGTACCCCGACTACGAGAACGTAATTCCGGTGTCGAACCCCAACAAGCTCATCATCGACCGCGGCCAGCTGCTGAACTCGGTGAAGCGCATTGCCATCTACTCCAACAAGACCACCCACCAGGTGCGCCTGCGCCTGGCCGGGTCCGAGCTGACCATTTCGGCCGAAGACCTGGACTTCTCCAACGAAGCCAACGAGAAGCTGCCCTGCCAGTACGACGGCGAAGACATGGAAATCGGCTTCAACGCCCGCTTCCTGATCGAAATGCTCTCCAACATTGACTCCGAGGAAATTACCCTGGAGCTGAGCACGCCCAACCGCGCCGGCCTGCTGATGCCCACCCTGGCCGAGGAAAACGAAAGCATCCTGATGCTGGTCATGCCGGTGATGCTGAACAACTACGTTTAACTTTTGATGTGCGAATGTGCTTGAATGTGCTGATGTGCTAATTGGTCATTCTCATTAGCACATCGGCACATTCAAGCACATTCGCACATTTACAACGCATGAAAAAATCCGAAATCCGCTTCAGCATCGCCCTCGACGAGCAGAAAGTCCCCGAGGCCATCAGCTGGAGCGCTACCGACGCCGGCGCCGACATTCACTTCGCCAAGGCCATGAACATCTCGATCTGGGACCGGGAGGAGCGCGGCACCATGAAGATTGACCTCTGGACCAAGGACATGCCCGTCGACGAGATGAAACGCTTCTACGTGGACATGATCGGCTCGCTGGCCGAAAGCATCATCGCCGCTACCAACGACGAGTTCATGGGCGCCAAGCTGCGGGCCGTGGGCAAGGAGCTGGCCCAGCACGTGGAGCAGGAAGAACGCGGCCAGCGCTAAGCATCAAGCAAGCGCGCAACGCCGCTTCGCGCCCCCAGGGCACGCGACAAGGCCTGCAAGGCCGGGCTTCGCGCTCCAGCGCAAAAAAGCCCGCCCGGCGAATTGCCGGGCGGGCTTCTCATTTTCAGGCCGTGCTGGGCTTAGCGCGTACGGTCGGCCGTGGTCTTGCTGTCGTCGCGGGTCTGGCTGATGGTGGCCCCTTTGGCGCTGGCCGGCAGCGGGTTCTGCACCGACTTCACGAGCATGATATCCGAAGCCTGGGCCGCGTAGTCCTTATCATACTTGTAGTAGGCCGAGCGGTTGCTGAAGTAGTTGCTGTACTGATCGGTCGTCAGCACGGTGCGCAGCTCCCGGTCCCGCTCCTGGCACACCCCCTGGCACTGCTCGTCGATAACCCGGATGTTGCCTGCGTTGCGGGTTTCAATGGCCGCCATCTTGGCCACCTTATCCTCGTTGATGGCGCGCAAGCGGGTGGTCTGGTAGTTATTCAGCCGCAGCTCGCGGGCCATCTGATTGGAGAGGCGTTCGGCGCGCTGCTGCACGACCGGGGACTTTTTGGTTTGGGCCTGTACGCCGAGGGCTACTCCCGTTGCCAGCGCAGCCGTTGCTAGGATCTTCTTCATCGTCATGGCAAGTTCTATCGTTAGCGGGCCGAAGCCACGGAGTCGGAGTTGAGTGGAGGGCTGCCAAAGCAACCAACGCCCATTTCTAACGAAAAAGTGTGCCAACCGGTTCGGCCGAAACGGCTAAATGCCCAAAAGGCGGCCGGGCTGGTCGTTTCGGGAAGGAAAAAAATGACCAGCCCGGCCTCCTTTTGGCCAGCGGGCGGCTTAGAACTTGTTCATCCACATCATCGACTCCACGGGCTGGTCGGTGCGCTGGTTGTACTTGGCGTTGGGCTTGCGGTTGTAGTAGTTCTGGATGGCGCCCTCCACGGTGAAGTAGATGAGCTGACCGATGGGCATGCCGCGGTAGATGCGCACGGGCTGCGTCACGCTGATTTCCAGCGTCCAGGTGTTGGAGAAGCCCACGTCGCCCTTGCCGGCGGTGGCGTGGATGTCGATGCCGAGGCGGCCCACCGAGCTCTTGCCCTCGAGGAAGGGCACGTGGGCGTGGGTTTCGGTGTATTCCTCAGTCACGCCGAGGTACAGGGTGTTCTGCTCGAGCACGAAGCCCTCCTCCGGAATTTCGAAAACGTCGATCTGGTTGTGCCGGCGGGCATCGAGCACCCGGTCGCGGTAGGTGGCCAGGTAGCGGCCCAGGTGTACGTCGTAGGAGTTGGTGCCGAGGCAGGCGCGGTCGTAGGGTTCAATTACGATGGTGCCGCGCTCCATCTCGGCCAGGATTTGCTCGTCGGTGAGAATCATTTGGGTCAATTAAAAATCAAAAATCAAGAATGAAAAATCAGGCCTGAATAGCCTCCGCCAGCCCATTCCAGGGTTAGGGAGACGATTCATTTTTAATTTTTAATTCTCAATTTTTAATTGATTTCGTCGTCTTCGTAGCGGTCCTCGGGGAGGACGGCGGCGGGGCGCCGGGCGGGCGCGGGGGCCGCCTCGTCCTCGTCCTGAGGTTCGGGCTCCACCGTGAGGCTGTTGAGCTGGGCGCGCATGCCGGGCACGACCGACAGGGTCAGGTACAGCAGCAGCGCCAGCGACGCCACCGCGCAGAGCAGGGTGGTATAATCCAACCAGTCGTGGCGGGCGGCGCCGTACTCCCCGAGCGGACGAGGGCGGGCAGCGGGCTCAGCGGCGGCTATTTCCGCTTCGGCAGTGGGGGTGCCGTCTTCCAGCGGCTGGGTCAGGGGCGCCTCGGCGCTGGCGTCCACGTCGGCGGGGGGCACGTTGGCCGCGTCGACCAGCAGCTCCTCGGGCGCGGGGTCCTCGGAAGCGTTGAACTGGGCGCTGGCCTGCTTGATGTAGCGCTGCAGGCCGTGAATCAGGCCGGCGCGCTCGTCGCGGGGCAGGCCGCGGATAAAGAACTCGAAGTTGGAGTCGATGAGGATGCCGTTGAGCTGCTTTTCGAACTCTACCAGGTCGGTGCGGCCCTTGCCGAAGCGGTTTTTGTAGCGCTCGGCCACGCCGTTGTAGTTACGAAACAGAGTCTTGAGGTCGTCACGGCCGGGGAAGTCGTCAAACTCGCGGCGGGCCTTGGCCGTGCGCAGCGTGACGGGGAACTTGCGGCGGGTGAAGGCTTTGTCGTAGACGGCTTCCATGGTGCGGAAGTTCATCTCGTCGACGGCGCGGTCGTAGAGCTGCTTGTTCTGCGCGGCGGTTTTTTCGGTTTGGGCGCGCAGCGTCAGCGGCACTGCCAACAGCACGAGCAGCAGGCTCCAGAACCCCAAACGGTAGCGGTAAGGCATAGCGGGCAGCAAACGGTTTGGGGGCAAAGATAGACCGCGGATGGGGTATGATGCCAAACCGATGCCTACGATGCGGATAAATGAGGGCTTAGGGCTTGGAATAAGCTAAAATGCCGGGTGTCGCCCCTCATCCTGAAGCGTAGCCGAAGGGCCTTCCTGGCACCCCGTACCGCTGCTGCCAACAACGCGCAGACGCTGTAGCGAAGTGCACCAACGCCGAAGCGCCGCCACCGTCGCCCGGACGATTGGGCGTTGGTGGCGGCGCTTCGGCGTTGGTGCGCGGTTCGAGGCCGGTCCTTGGGCTACGTCAACCTGCGGCTTGCGGTGCTTGGGGTGAGGTTCGATTGCCCCTGCTGGCCTCCTACAGCCCGTGGGCTTCGCGCAGGGAGGCGCGGCAGGCCGTCAGGTACAGGTCCACCAGGTCGTCGGTGACGGCGGTGCTCACGAACAGGGCCTCGAACTGCGAGGGCGCCAGGTAGATGCCGCGGTGCAGCATGGCGCGGAAGTAGCGGCCGAAGGCGTCCAGGTCGGCGGTTTTGGCAGAGGCCAGGTCGGTGACGGGCTGCTGGGTGAAGAACACGTTCCACATCGAGCCGACGCGGTTGACGGTGTAGTGCAGGCCCAGCTCGGCGGCAATCTGCCGGGTGCCGTCGGCCAGCAGGGCGCTGGTGCGCTCCAGCTGCTGGTACACTTCGGGATGCTCGTGGAGGTAGCGCAGCTGGGCCAAGCCGGCGGCGGTGGCAATGGGGTTGCCGGAGAGCGTGCCGGCCTGGTACACCTTGCCGGCCGGAGCCACCTGGTCCATGATTTCCTTTTTGCCGCCGTAGGCGCCCACCGGCATGCCGCCGCCGATGATTTTGCCCAGCGTGGTCATGTCCGGGTCGATGCCGAACAGCTCCTGCGCGCCGCCGCGGGCGAGGCGGAAGCCGGTCATCACCTCGTCGAAGATGTAAACGATGCCGTGCCGGGTGCACAGCTCGCGCAGGCCCTGCAGGAAGCCCTCGGCGGGCGGCACCAGCCCGATGTTGCCCACCACGGGCTCCAGAATGATGGCCGCAATCTGCTCGGGGTTGGCCTCGATGGCGGCGGCCACGGCGGCGAGGTCGTTGTAGGGCACGGTGAGCGTGTCCTGAGCCACGCCCTCGGTCACGCCGGGCGAGTCGGGGGTGCCGAGGGTGAGGGCGCCCGAGCCGGCCGCAATCAGGAAAGAGTCGCCGTGGCCGTGGTAGCAGCCCTCGAACTTCAGAATCTTGGCGCGGCCGGTGTAGCCGCGGGCCACCCGGATGGCCGACATGGTGGCCTCGGTGCCGGAGTTGACCAGGCGTACCTTCTCAATGCTGGGCACCATCTCGATGATCAGCTCGGCCATTTCCACCTCGCGGCGGGTGGGGGCGCCGAAGGACAGCGACGCGGGCAGGGCCTGGGCCACGGCGTCGAGCACAATCTGCGGGGCGTGGCCCAGAATCATCGGGCCCCACGAGTTGATAAAATCGAGGTAGCGGTTGCCGTCCACGTCGGTGAGCCAGGCGCCCTGGGCCGACTGCATAAAGACGGGGTGGCCGCCCACGGCGCGGAAGGCGCGCACCGGCGAATTGACTCCGCCCGGAATCAGGTCTTTGGCGCGGGTGAAGAGCTGGTCGCTGGTCGAGAGGTTGAGGTCGGTAGCGGGAGAGGCTTGCTGCATAGGGGCCGAACACGCGCCGGGGAGGGTTGGTGCCGGCGGCGCGCGACAAAGATAGACCGCGACAGGTACTGACCTAGCAGCTGCAAAATCGCGCAGGAAGGGGCCCGGCAACGGGCTATGGCGCCGCGGTAACATCTGCTTGGCCGCACCGGACGGCAACTGCTTGGCCGGCAGCGGCCGTCGGCACTCAACCCCGGCCGGCACCGGCAGAGAAAGAGAAGAGGAGTTTTGCCTTACTGCTCGTGAGCGGAAGGGATATGCTCCT
Organism: Hymenobacter edaphi; assembly: GCF_003258365.1. Classification (GTDB taxonomy): domain Bacteria; phylum Bacteroidota; class Bacteroidia; order Cytophagales; family Hymenobacteraceae; genus Solirubrum; species Solirubrum edaphi. The sequence goes on from NZ_QHKM01000001.1 coordinate 466,987, forward strand.
TGGGTCTTAGATTTCGCTGCCCGCGGCTTAGCTGCTTTGTTACAAACCGGCCCTGCGGGGTAACTGCGTAAGCCGTAACCACCGAGTCGAGCACGTTCGGCTCGTTCTGCGCATCCGAATCGTTTTCCTCGCGGGCGGTAACGAGCAGTTCCCCGTTGCCCGTGGGGCGCATCAACGCTTCGGCGTGCCACTGCCCATCCAGGCCCCGAGCCGCAATCCGTACCGAGTCCAGCACCGCCGAGCCGGTCGGCGACGTGGTCAGGTAATACAAATCCTCGCAGCAATCCTCGTGGCGCCAGAGCACGGTCAGCAAGTTGTAGGCCGGGCAGCGCAGGGAGTCGAGCAGGACCAAATCCACGTACTCGTTGTAGTCTTTGAAAAAGCCAGGCAGCCGGGGCGTGCGGCGCAGCATGGCCTGCACAACCTTGGGGCTGAGCCGCGGCTTCGCCCTGAGCTGCGCAAAATCGTACGCCGGCAGCGGGCAGGGAGCCGGGGCTGCGGTAACGGGGGCAGCGGCCGCCGGGGGCGAAACCACGGGACTAGCGGGTTTTTCTTCCGGGCCCGTGGTGCAGCTGACCACCGCCAGCACCAACGTAGCTGCCAGCCCCAGCGGGGCACAGGTTTGGGCTTTCTTCCGAATCATGTGCTTCTCTTGGCGTCTAGGCCGGGCTCTGGGTACCCTTTCGAACCAGGTGGTCAGCAGGGCGCTACACCCGTGCCGTACGGCGCGGCCTTACTTTAGAATCCCTTTGGCAAATCGATGCCCTTGATGGTGCGGAAGAGGCTAAGCGCGTTCTGGTCGGTGAGGGTGCCCACGTAGTCGGTGAGCAGGATGATTTGCTCGTAGGCCGAGAGGTCGGCCTGGGCACCGGTGGCACGGTGGTGGGCGGGCAGCAGCTCGAGCAGCTTGCGCGAACGGGCCGAGGCGGCGGGGTCGAAGGTGGCGTAGAGAAAGGCGTCGAGCAGGCCGGCCAGCACCTCGAAGCCGGCGGCTTCGATCTGCAAAACCGGCTGGCTGCGGTAGAGGTGCTGCACCGAGAGCTGCTGAATTTCCTGCAGCTGCGGCCAGCACTCCAGCTCCTGGATCAGGCAGTCGTCGTAGTCGCCGGTGAGCATGGCCGGGGCGTGGCGGGCAAACACCTGGGCGGTTTCGGCCACCAGCTTGCCGATCAGGCGGGCGCGCAGGTAGCCCAGCTCCTCGCGCCAGTCGTGCCACTGCACGGTGCGGGGGCGGTCGGCGGGGTCGGCCAGGATGACGCGCAGGCGCTGCAGGCCCTCGGCCGGGGGCAGCAGGCCGAGCTTGAGCGCGTCCTCGAAGTCGATGATGCGGTAGCAGATGTCGTCGGCGGCTTCGACGAGGAAGGCCAGCGGGTGGCGGTGGTAGAAGTCGGGGGCCGCCGCCTTGGGCAGCAGGCCCAGGTCCTGGGCCACGTGCTGGAAGCGGGCGGCCTCGGTCTGGAAATGGCCGAATTTCTTTTCGCTGGCCCCGCCGGTCTGGTCGCCGGCCTCCACCTGCGAAGGGCGCGGGTACTTGGTGAAGGCGCCGAGCGTGGCGTAGGTCAGGCCGAGGCCGGCCGTGCCGCTGCTGTGGGCCGGGTAGGTGTGGGTGAGCACGCGGAACCCGGCCGCGTTGCCGCCGAAGTGCTGCAGATCGGTGCGCTGGGCGGCCGAGAGGGTGCGCACGAAGGGCTCGGCGGCGGGGCTGCTGAAGTAGGCCGCCACGGCGTCTTCGCCGGCGTGGCCGAAGGGCGGGTTGCCGATGTCGTGGGCCAGGCAGGCGGCGGCCACGATGTCGCCGCAGTCGGCATCGAAAAAGGGCAGCTCCCCGGCCAGCGCGGGGTCGTGCTCCATCAGCAGGCGCCCGCCGAAGCGGCCCAGGGAGCGGCCCACGCAGGCCGTTTCGAGGGAGTGCGTCAGGCGGGTGTGCACGAAGTCGGTTTCGGGCAGGGGCACGTTCTGGGCCTGGCGCTGCAGGCGGCGGAAGGCCGAGCTGAACACCACCCGGTCGTAGTCCTGCACGAAGGCGCCGCGCACGGGCGCCGCGTCGGACACGACGTGCAGCTGGGGCTGAGCGGGGTAGCGGCGGCGCGAGAGCAGCCGCGACCAGGACATGGGGGCGGGGGAGGAGGCGAGGTGCATGCGGCGGGCAAGATACGCAGGCGGGGGCACCGCACCTCAGGCTCCCTCTTCCAGCGCAGGGAAGCCACGGCGCGGTGAGGGGCGGCAATCAGCCCGGGGCGGTGGCCACGACGTGCAGCAGCGCCAGGTGCGAGCCAAGCCGGGCACTGGCGCAATACACCTGGCGCAGGGTGTCGACGGGCGGCGGGGGCTCATGCGCGGCGGTCAGCAGAGCCTGAAGCTGCTGCCAGCCGGGCAGGTCCAGGCCCGCAACGGGCTGGTAGTCGAACGGCGCAACCCATACCCGAAGTGCCTGCGCCGGATTGTGGGCAGTTGCCCGGGAGATGTAACTGCCACCACGATAATCCAGGAAGAAAGTATAGAGGGGCAGGGTGACTTGTGGCAATCCTGGAACTGATTCGCAGAAGCTTACTCTTCCGCCGTCACCTGCAGCCGGCCCAGGGCCCGCAGCGTGAGGTAGCCCAGCAGCAGGAAGGCGCCGAATAGCACGGTCACGCCCCAGGCGCGGGGGTGCGAGGCTGGGTGCAGCAGGGTGCCCAGGATGTCGTAGGCCAGGCTGAAGGGGTTGGTCAGGATGTCCCAGCTGTTCCAGCGCAGAAAGCGGCCGAGGTACACGCCGTAGGAGCTGAGCGTGAGGGCCACCGTGCTAAACACCCAGCCCGCTGCCCAGCCCAGGCGCTCCTCCACGAAGCGCTGCATATCGAGCAGGGAGGCGTAGCCGAGCATCAGCCCGTTCCAGGCGGCGGTCAGGATGAGCGTCAGGTCGTACCAGCGCGGCACGCCGGGGTACTGGCCCAGGTGCAGCAGGTCGGTGAGGATGTAGGGCGCGTTGGGGAAGAAGAGCAGCCACAGCAGGCCCACCGGCAGCAGCCAGCGGCGCCGGGCAGTGGGCGTCAGCAGCCCCAGCGCCAGGCTCAGGCCGAGCGGGACGGCGGCCAGAAACAGATTCCAGAGCAGGAAAACGAAGGTGATGTGGTGCGTCCAGAACACGCGAAACACGATGAGCACCGTGCTCAGGGCCAGCGAGGCGCCCAGCACGAGCACCAGGCCGAAGCGCTGGCGCAGCAGGGCTGGGGCGGCGGGGGATAGAGTAGCCATAGCGAAAAGAGGATGGGCGAAGCCGCATCAACGCCGGCGCGGCGGCAATCGGTATAGCGGAAGATAACGAAAAGGCGGCAGGCCCGGGCGGAGCCCCGCCCGGGCCTGCCGCCGGCCAAAAAGATGAAGCGCCCCGCCCGGCTGGACGACGCGCTTCATTACTTGCACTCATTCACCTGCCAAGAAATGGGGGCCAGCTTAAGTTCAGATTAAGGGGAGCTTAAACCTGCGTTAAAAAAGCCGGGGCCGGGCCGGCCGCCGTCGGGGCTGAGGCGGGCCGGCCGCGCGCCGGGCTGTATCGTGGCGCAGGCCAACTGCGTACCTTTGCCCGCCGGGCCGGCCTGAGCGGCCCGGTTTGTCCTCCCCGTTGACCACTTTCCCTTATGCGGTCCTTTCTCGCGTGTTTTCTCGTGACGTCGGCGGCGCTGGCCGGGCCGGTGCTGGCCCAGCAGCCCACGCCCGCCAAGCCGGCCCCGGCCAAACCAGCGGCCACCAGGCCGGCACCCAGCGCCCCGCCGAAAACCTCGGCGGCGCCCGGCAAAACGACGGCCACGCCCGCGAAGCCCGGCAGCCCCGCCGCCAAGCCCGCGACAACCACCGCGCCCAAACCCGCCGCCAAGCCCGCGGCCGGCACCGGCACCCCGGCCAAAACGGCCACCACTGCGGCGCCCGTTACGGCCCCGGCCGCCCCGAAGCCCGCTGCGAAACCCGCGCCGCCGCTGCCCGCTAACCTCGGCTCCCAGGACCCGAACGTGCGCTACCGCAACGGCAAAACCCTTATCGACCAGGCCCGCTACGACCTGGCCCTGGAGGAGCTGCTGCCGCTCACGGCGCCCGCCGCCAGGTTTGCCAAGGCCCCCGAAGCCGCCTACCTCTACGCCGTGGCCGCCAGCCGCGCCCGCCGCTGGGCCGAGGCCGAGCAGATGCTCAACCTGCTGCGCACCGAGTACCCGCAGTGGCCGGGCCTGCCCGACGCCTACTTCCTGCAGGGGCAGGTGTCCTTTGAGCAGGGCGACACCGACAACGCCCTGCAGGTGCTCAGCCAGCTGCCGCCCACCCAGCTGCGCGCCCCGCGCACGGCCATGAAAACCACCTACCTGGCCCGCCTGCGCGACAAAGCCCTGTGGCAAAACCTGGTGCGCCGCTACCCCCAGGACACCGTGCTGGCCCGCTCCTACGCCGAGCAGCTGGTCTTCGGCGGCCTCTACACCGATGCCGACCGCCCGCAGCTCGACCAGCTGGTGCAGCAGTACGGCCTCGACCGCACCCGCTACGTGCCGCGCCCCCGGCCCCAGAAAAAGAGCAGCTACAACGTGGCCGTGCTCCTGCCCTTCGAGTTCGACGACCCGAGCTGGGAGACGCGCCGCCGCCTGCAGTTCGTCACCGATCTGTACGCCGGCATGAAGCTGGCCCAGGACTCCTTGCAGCGCGAAGGCCGCTTCGTGAACCTCTACGCCTACGACACCGGCGCCGACACCCTGCAACTCAAGCAGCTCTTGCTGCAGCCCGAACTGGCTGGCATGGACCTGATTATCGGGCCGGTGTACAAGCCCGGTGCCCGCATTCTGGCCCGCTACGCCCAGCAAAACCAGATTGTGGCCGTGAACCCCCTGTCGCAGGACGGGGCGCTGGTGCAGGACAACGCCTGGTACTACCTCTACGAGCCGAGCACCGCCACCCAGGGCCGCGCGGCGGCCGAATACGCCTACCGCACCTTCAACAATAGCCGCCCGGCCGTGGTGTTCCACGAAGACACCCGCGACGACGCGGCCTTCGCCGAAGCCTACCGGAAAACCTACGAGGCCCTCGGCGGTAAGGTCACGGCCCTGCGCCGCATCGACTCCGACAACGCCGAAAGCCTTAACGCCGGCTTCGGCGGCCTCGATCTGAAAAGCGCCGGGCACCTGGTGGTGGCCTCCGACCACCGCAAGGCCGGCCCCTTCGCGCTGGGCGTGATGCAGGCGCAGGGCCTGACTATGCCGCTGATTACCTACGCTTCCTGGCAGGAAAACCCCAGTATTAGCCTTGGCCAGCTCGACCGCCGCGACATCCACTTCCTGCAGCCCAAGTACCTCGACCTGAGCCTGCCGGGCGTGCGCCGCTTCCGCCAGCTCTACACCCAGCAGCAGAATATTCCGCCCTCGGTGTTTGCTGCCTCGGGCTTCGAGCTGCTCTACTATTTCGGGGCGCAGCTGCACCAGAACGGCCCCGCCTTCCAGCAGCCGCTGGCCAACTCCGGCCCCGTATCGGCGCCGCTGTTTCAGGGCATCGGCTACCCCCAGCAGGCCCACGACAACCAGTACGTGCCCATCACCAAGCTGGAGCGCCTGGAAATCGAGGTACAGAACCCGGTGGGAGTGCGCTAGGGTGGGTAGACGGTAACTGAAAATGGGCTTCTGCTGCTTCCTGGGCCCCTCGGCTCACTGTTCACCCCCTGGGCCACGAAGGCCTTGAGGACTGCCGTAAGCCGCCAGATCAAGCACAAGCCCGCTCCATCCGGTGCGGGCTTGTTCATTGGCTCCCAGGGGCCGCAACTGCTGCGTTGTTTAAATTTCCCTGACCGGCTCCCCGATGGTGTTTTGAGGGGAGCTGGGCGTCCGGCTGCGCCCCGAGCTGTTCCGCGTCGGCGTGGCCAATGCCGGCCCCACCTACGACCAGCTGTACCGGCAGGCCCGCGGGGCCGCCGCGCCGGGCGCACCGTAGCGACTTGGAACGGAGCCGGCAGAGCTTACATCGGCTGGCGCAGCCCGAGGAGGCCGTAGACCAAACTGGTCAGGTAGGCTACTGCCAGCAGCCCCGCCAGGCCCAGCAAAAACAGCAGCCAGAACGCGGCCCCCGCGGCCAGCATGCCCGGCAGGCCGCGGTACGGGTGCCGGAGCATGCGGCGGTGGTACCGGTAGGCCAGCCAGCCGTAGCCAGCCAGCAGCAGGTAGTTGCCGGGAAACAAAAACAGGAAAGACAGCAGATCCGCGCTCATATGGCCCTGCTTGTAGGCCCTGGCAAACTACGCAAAAAGCCGCTCCGGTTTCCCGAAGCGGCTTTTTTTACTTCTTAAGCTGCAAACTCGTAAACCAGCTCTATTCCCACTCAATCGTCGCCGGCGGCTTCGACGAAATGTCGTAGACCACGCGGTTGATACCGCGCACCTGGTTGATGATGCGGTTCGACACGTCGGCCAGGAAGTCGTAGGGCAGGTGGGCCCAGTCGGCGGTCATGCCGTCGACGCTGGTGACGGCGCGCAGGGCCACCACCTGCTCGTAGGTTCGCTCATCGCCCATCACGCCCACGCTCTGAATGGGCAGCAGAATGGCGCCGGCCTGCCACACCTTTTCGTAGAGGCCGGTCTGGTGCAGCGCGTCGATGAAGACGGCGTCGGCGGCCTGCAGCAGGCGCACTTTCTCGGGTGTGATGTCGCCCAGGATGCGGATGCCCAGGCCGGGGCCGGGGAAGGGGTGGCGGTGCAGGATGTGGTGGGGCAGGCCGAGGGTTTCGCCCACTTCGCGCACTTCGTCCTTGAAGAGCATGCGCAGCGGCTCCACCACTTTCAGGTTCATCTGCTCGGGCAGGCCGCCCACGTTGTGGTGGCTCTTGATGGTCACCGCCGGGCCTTTCACCGATACCGACTCAATCACGTCGGGGTAGATGGTGCCCTGGGCCAGCCACCGGGCGCCCTCCACTTTGTGCGCCTCGCGGTCGAACACCTCGATGAAGGTGCGGCCGATGGCCTTGCGCTTCTGCTCGGGGTCGGTGAGGCCCTTCAGCGCCGCGTAAAACGCCTCCGAGGCGTCCACGCCGGTCACGTTCAGCCCCAGGCCCTGGTAGGAGTGAAGCACGCTCTCAAACTCCTCCTTGCGCAGCAGCCCGTTGTTCACGAAGATGCCGTGCAGGCGCGGCCCGATGGCCCGGTGCAGCAGCAGCGCGGCCACCGAGGAGTCGACGCCGCCCGAAAGGCCCAGAATCACCTGGTCGTCGGGCCCGATGGTGCGCTGCAGCGCGGCCACCGAGGAATCCACGTAGTGCTCGGGCGTCCAGTCCTGGGCGCACTGGCAGATGTCGACCACGAAGTTGCGCAGCAGCTGCTTGCCCTGGGTGGAGTGCGTCACCTCGGGGTGAAACTGGATGCCGTAGGTCGGCTGCCCCTGGATGTGGTAGGCGGCCACTTCCACTTCCGGGGTGCTGGCAATGATGTCGTAGCCGGCTGGCAGGGTCTTGATGGTGTCGCCGTGCGACATCCACACCTGCGAGTCCAGGCTCAGGCCCTGCATCAGCGGGGAGTTTTGCTCGATACGGGCCAGACGGGCGCGGCCGTACTCGCGGATGGTGGCCGGCAGCACCTCGCCGCCGCCCTGCTGGGCCAGCAGCTGCGCGCCGTAGCACACGCCGAGCACCGGCACGCGGCCCAGGTACCTGGAGAGGTCGGGGTTGGGTGCCTCCGGGTCGCGCACCGAGCACGGACTACCTGAAAGCACAACGCCCCGGATATCCTCAGTGAGGTCCGGGGCGTGCGTGAAGGGGTGGATTTCGCAGAACACGTTCAGCTCGCGGATGCGCCGCGCAATCAGCTGTGTGTACTGCGACCCGAAATCAAGGATCAGAATCTGTTGAGGCATGGGCAAAGGTAGGGCCGCAAACCGTTGCCATCCAAGCCCGGGGCCGGGGCTAATGCGCCGACGCCGGGTGGCGGGCCGGCGCGGCGGGCCGGAGTTGGATGCGAAAAAGAACCGGCTTGATTATTCGGACAAGGTGCTGAAAACGCGGGAATTGGCTTGCATCGAATATGCAGAATTCGCTTTCTTACACCACGTTCCGAAATTCTGCCCTCTACCTACCGCGTGCAAAAACTTTTACTGCTTCTTCTCCTGACGACCGGCGCCGCCCAGGCCCAGTCGCTCGACCTGCTGCCGCCCGGCGGGGCCGTAGTGCCCCCGCCGCCCCCGGCCGCCGCGCCCCTGCCCGCCGCGCCGCCGCGCTCGACCTGGCAGGGCGGCCTGCTCATGGGCCACGATCTGTTTCGGGTTACCAACCAGCGCCCGGCCTTTTCGGTGGGCCAGTACCGCGTGGTGCCGCGCATGACCACGCCCGCCCCGGGCTTCCGCATCGGCTTCTGGGCCCGCTACAACTTCGGCCCCGGCCGCCGCTGGCTGCTGCAGCCCGAGGCCTCGTACTCACGCAGCCAGAGCTGGCACCGCGTCACCAACACGGCCGCCTCCACCGCCCCCGGCCCCCCGCCCAATGCCGACTTCAGCGCCATGTCGACCAGCCAGGACTGGCAGCGGCTCAACCTGGCGCTGCCCGTGGGCTACCGCCTCACGCGCCACCTGGTGGTGCTCGGCGGGCCGGTGCTGGCCCGGCGCATTCCCACCGGCTACGAGCGGCTCGACCAGGGCTACTCCCGGCGCATCGTCGAGAGCATCAACCACAGCATGCGCCGCAACGGGCTGGCCTGGCAGGCGGGCGTGGGCTACGAAGCCGGCCGGGTGCTGCTCACCGCCCGCTACGAGCGCAGCCTGCTGCACGTGGCCCGCGACATCGAGCTCGACGGGCAGCGCTACGCCTTCCGGCACTTTGCCAGCCAGGTGAGTTTTGGGGCGGCTCTGCGGGTGGCGCCGCTGCGCTGAGTTGCTTTTTTTCACGGCCCGGAGTACTTCTAAACCAGCCGGTTTGGCGGGCCAGGGCCGCTGCTGATGCAGTTTTTTGCGGCAATTCGGTACCCGAGCTTGTTTCGGGCCGAATTGCCGTTGTATCTTTGCACCGGCGAATCAGTACGACCAGCTCCCGCTGAACTCCCCCAGGACCGGAAGGTAGCAAGGGCAGGCGGTTGTAGCGGTGCGATACTGGTTCGCTTTTTTTTTGCCCTGGCCCGTCGCGGCCGGCTGCGAAACGTTTGATCCTATCGGCTTCGTTTGCGGAGTCGGGTCAGCCACAAAATCCGCGGAATCCGCAAAATCCGGCGAATCCGTGGTTAGCTTTGGGCCAGCATTTTCCTTTTTAAGCGTTTCCCCCGATGAAGTTTTTCATTGACACCGCCAACCTGAAGGACATTCAGGAAGCCGTGGAGCTTGGTGTGCTCGACGGCGTAACCACCAACCCCTCGCTGATGGCCAAGGAAGGCATTGGCGGCGTGGACAACGTGATGGCCCACTACAAGCGCATCTGCGAGCTGGTGGACGGCGACGTGTCGGCCGAGGTTATCGGCACCACCTACGAGGACATCATCCGCGAAGGCGAGGAGCTGGCCGAGCTGCACCCCAACATCGTGGTGAAGGTGCCCATGATCCGCGACGGCGTGAAGGCCATCAAGTACTTCTCGGAGAAAGGCATCAAAACCAACTGCACGCTGATTTTCACGGCCGGGCAGGCCCTGCTGGCCGCCAAGGCCGGCGCCACCTACGTGTCGCCCTTCGTCGGCCGCCTCGACGACATCGGCCACGACGGCATTCAGCTCATCGAGCAGATCGTACAGATTTTCGGCAACTACGGCTACCCCACGCAGGTGCTGGCCGCCTCGCTGCGCCACGTGCCGCACCTGATTCAGTGCGCCGAAGTGGGCGCCGACGTGGTGACCTGCCCGCTGAGCGTTATCACCGGCCTGCTCAACCACCCCCTGACCGACAAAGGCCTGGCCACCTTCCTGGCCGACCACAAGAAGGTTAACGGGTAACTCGCATAAGGAGCTAGGAGTGAGAAGATAGAAGCCAGAAGGTGCCAAATCTGGCCAGCTGCTCCTATCTTCTCACTCCTAACTTCTAGCTCCTCCTGCATGTACATCATCAAAGTCAAAGGCAAGGCGAAGATTCCGGACTACATCCAGCTCCGCGACAGTGACTTCGTGCTCATTGCCTACTTCCGCGCCGACCGCCCGCTGAAGGATTTGCACCGCTACGGGCTGGAGGGCAAGGAAACCGAGCTGGCCGCCGTTATCGAGCAGCTGGAGTTCGGCAAGCTGCAGCCGCTGGCCATTTAAGCCGACGGCTTTTCAGGTGTCCTGGGTGGCTGGCCGTGCGCCGGGCGCCCAGGATACTTATTTTAGCGCCCGGTCTCCACCGTTTCGCCCGCCAGACCCCGCATGGAAAATTCCCCCGCCGTAATCGAGCTGCGCGACGCGCGCATCATGCAGGACTTTCACACGGTGCTGCAGAACGTGTCGCTGACCGTGGCCAAGGGCGAGTTTGCCTACCTGGTGGGGCGCACCGGCTCGGGCAAAACCTCGCTGCTCAAGACGCTCTACGCCGATTTGCCGCTGCCCGAGGGCATGGGCACCGTGGTGGGCTACCCCCTGCAGAAGCTGGCTGAAGCCAAAGTGCCCTACCTGCGCCGCAAGCTGGGCATCGTGTTCCAGGATTTTCAGCTGCTCTATGACCGGAGCGTGGCCCAGAACCTGCTGTTTGTGCTGCAGGCCACCGGCTGGCACGACCGTGCCAAGATGAAGCAGCGCGTGCAGGACGTGCTCATGCGCGTGGGCCTGAGCAGCGTGGGCACCAAGATGCCCCACCAGCTCTCGGGCGGCGAGCAGCAGCGCGTGGTCATTGCCCGCGCCCTGCTCAATGAGCCGGTGCTGCTGCTGGCCGACGAGCCCACCGGCAACCTCGACCCGGACGTAACCGACGGCATCATGCGCCTGTTCCTGGAAATCAACAACGCGGGCACGGCCGTACTCATGGCCACCCACAACTACGACCTGATTCACCGCTACCCCAAGCGCGTGTTCCGCTGCGCCAACGGGCAGGTAGCGGTAATTAATAATGAGGAATTAAGAATTAAGAACTGGGAAGGGTAGGCCCTGTCCAAAGCGGAATGAGCTTAACACAAAAGCGCCGTAGAATGGCTTGAACGGGGTGATTTTTGATTTTTACTTCTCCATTTCTAATTGAACCCCGCTGGTCTGTCGGTGCTGATTCCGGTGTATAACTGGCCCGTGGAAGGGCTGGTGCGCGCCCTGCTGGCCCAACTGTCCGACTGGCCCGGCCCGGCGGAAATCCTGCTGCTCGACGACGGCTCGGCGCCGGCGTTTCGGCAGCGCCACCGGCCGCTGGCGGCGCTGCCCGGGGTGCAGTACGCGGAGCTGCCGCGCAACGTGGGCCGTGCGGCCATTCGCAACCAGCTAGCGGCGCGGGCGCAATACCCCTGGCTGCTGCTGCTCGACAACGACTCTTCGCTGCCCGATGCGCAGTTTCTGGCCCGCTACGCCGCCGCCGCGGCCCAGGCGCCGGTGCTCGTGGGCGGCACCTGCTACGCCCCCACGCCGCCCGCCGAGGCGACCCTGCGCCTGCGCTGGCACTACGGCCGGCAGCGGGAGCAGCGCCCCGCCGCCCGGCGTCAGCCGCAGCCCTACGCCCAGCTGACCATCAACAACCTGCTGATTCAAGCGGAAGTACTCCGCCGCTTCAGCCTCGATGAGCGCCTGACGCGCTACGGCCACGAGGACACCAAGTTCGGCTGGCACCTGCGCGCAGCGGGCGTGCCCGTGCTCCACCTCGACAACCCCGTGCTGCACGACGGGCTGGAGCCCGCCGAGGTGTTTCTGCGCAAGTCGCGCGACGCGGTGCGCAACCTGGCCGTGCTGTACCGCGCCGAGGGCCTCGGCACCGACACGCGCTTGTTGCACGCCGCCCTACGCCTGCGCCGCCTGGGCCTGGCCGGCGGCGCCCGCCGCACCTTGCAGGCGCTGGAGCCGCGCCTGCGCCGGCAGGTGCTCGGAGCCGCGCCCAACCTGCGCGCCCTGGACCTGCTGAAGCTGCTGTGGCTGCTGCAGGAATTGACGTAATCGGGTTTTTCGGGGCTCATTCCGAGCGCAGCGAGAAATGAAAAACGGCCGCTTCGGAAAACCGAAGCGGCCGTTTCACTCGAAACAATCGTCCACAAAATCTGCGGAATCCGGATGAATCCGCAGAATCCGTGGTCCTTAGTCGTTGTCGGTGTTTTTCACTTCCGACTTCACTTCCTTGTAGCCTTCCTTGGTTTTCTCGCCGACTTTCTTGGCGGCGTTGCCGATTTTCTGGCCCACCGTCTTGCCGGTTTCCTTTACGTCGGTGGCGGTGTTCGAGGCGGCCTGGCCGACTTTGCTACGCTCGTCGCGGGTTTCCATTTCGGCTTCGCTGGCTTCGGCGCGCACTTCGTTGGCGCCCTGCTCGGCGCGGATGCCGGCCTTGTCAGCCGATTTGAAGGCGGCGTATTTCAGCTTTTCCTTCTGAATTTCGGCCAGGTCCTTGGCCGGCACGTCGCCTTTCACCTTGTCGTAGGCTTCGTCCAGGGCGCGCCACTCGGCGTTGATGTAGCGCCAGTCCTCGATGTCGTACTGGTTTTCGCGGGCTTTCACGTTGGCCACAAACGACTCGTAGGTCTGGCGGGCGTTGGCGGCCGTGATGCTGGCGGCCGGGTTCACCGGCGTGTAGTACTTGCCGGGCTTGGTGGGCATGGCCGCGCTGCCCGAGGCGCCGCCGGCGCTCATGCTGGCCGTGTAGGCGGCGCTGCGCTTGTCGTAGGCCGTGGTGTAGCGCGTCTTGAGCTGCTCGTATTCCTGCTTGCGGGCTTCGTCCCAGTTGCTCATATCGGCCTCGGCGGCGGCCACTTTGGCGTCGTACTCGTCCTTGAGCTGCTTGGTTTCCTCGTCCCACTCGGCCTGGGTTTTGTTGCCCACGGCTTCGGCGTTGGTTTCGGTGTTGGTCACGAAGGTCTGGAAGTCTTCGTAGGCCTGGTCGGTTTCAGCGGCGGCCTCCTGGCGGTCGGCGCGGTTGCAGCTGGCGGTGGTGAAAGCCACGCCGCCGCCGAGCAGCAGCAGGGAGAGAGCGTGGGTGGTCAGGGTCTTCTTAAACATGGTCGTAGCTAGGTTACGGTGGGGAAGGAGACGCCCGCGTTGCGGCAGCGGGCATTTGGGCCGCATTAACGCAGCCTCAACATAGCAGGTTACGCATACACCCCACGAAAGGATCAGTCCGGGCGGATTTTCAGGCGGCGGCCGGCGTCGCCTATCTTTAGCGCCCCGCGCCGCGTGGTGCGGGTTCGTTTCGATTTCCCGCTTTGCCTGCCCTGTTGCCCGCCGCCCCGCCCGCGCCCATCCGCCTGCTCGATCTGCCCGCCCAGCACGCGGCCATTCAGCCCGACCTCGACGCGGCCCTGCGGCGCGTGCTGCAGGAAGGCGCCTTCATCCAGGGGCCCGACGTGCCGCTGTTCGCCGACGAGCTGGGCCGCTACCTCGGCGGGGCCCGCGTGGTGCCCTGCGCCAACGGCACCGACGCGCTGCAGCTGGCCCTGATGAGCCTCGCCCTGCAGCCCGGCGACGAGGTCATCGTGCCGGCTTTCACCTACGTGGCCACCGCCGAAGCCGCCGCCATCCTGGGCCTGCGCCCCGTGCCCGCCGACGTCGACCCCGCGACCTTCAACCTCGACCCGGCCGCCGCCGAAGCCGCCATTACCGCGCGCACCCGCGCCATTCTCTGCGTGCACCTCTACGGGCAGTGCGCCGACCTGACGGCCCTGCGCCAGCTGGCCGACCGCCGCGGCCTGGCCTTGATCGAAGACAACGCCCAGGCCATCGGGGCCACCTGGCAGCGGCCCGATGGCACCGTGGCCTACGCCGGCGCGGTGGGCGAGGTGGGCACTACGTCGTTTTTTCCCTCCAAAAACCTCGGCTGCCTCGGCGACGGCGGCGCCCTCATCACCCGCGACGAGGCCCGTGCCACCCTGCTCGACGAACTGGCCAACCACGGCCAGGCGCGCGGCCGCAAGTACGTGCACCAGCGCCTGGGCCTGAACTCCCGCCTCGATACCCTGCAGGCGGCCCTGCTGCGGGTGAAGCTGCGCCACCTGGCCGACTGGACCGCCGCCCGCCAGCGCGTGGCCGCCCAGTACGACGCGCTGCTGGCCGAAGCGCCCGGCCTGCGCACCCCGCAGCGGCAGGCCGGCAGCAGCCACGTCTTCCACCAGTACACCCTCACGCTCGATACCGAAGCCCGGCGCGACGGGCTGCAGCAGCACCTGCAGCGCCACGGCGTGCCCTCGGTGGTGTATTACCCGGTGCCGGTGCACCGGCAGCCCGCCTACGAGTACCTGGGCTACGGGGCCGGCCGGTTTCCGGTAGCCGAGCAGCTGTGCCGTACGGTGCTGTCGCTGCCCATTCACCCGGGCCTGACGCCGGAGCAGGTGGCGTACGTGGCGGCAGCGGTGCGGGCTTACTGAGGCCGGCCGCGCGGGTGGCGCCGCTGGCACCATTTTTTCCGGACGGCCGTACAAACCCCCATCGTTTCTCCACTGCCCATGTTCCGTTCCCTTTCCTTCCTTGCCGCCTCCGCCCTGGCCGTAGCCGGGCTGACGGCCGCCGCCGTGCACCAGCCCGCCGCCGCGCCGGCCCAGGGCTTCAACATCTTCTCCGTCGACCAGGACGTGGCGCTGGGCGCCCAGGTAGCGCACCAGACCGACTCCATGTACCAGGCCAAGGGCCAGCTGATGGCCCGCGGCAGCCATGCCCGCGCCTACCAGCTGCTCGACGGCGTGGTGAACCGCGTGCTCGACAACGGCAACCTGAAGTACCGCACGAAGTTTCCCTGGGACGTGAAGCTCATCAAGGACGACGCCACCCAGAACGCGTTTGCCACCCCGGGCGGGCACATTTACGTGTTTACCGGCCTGGTGAAGTTCCTCGACAACGAAAGCCAGCTGGCCGGCGTGCTGGGCCACGAAATTGCCCACGCCGACCGCCGCCACAGCACCCAGCTGCTGCAGCGCCAGTACGGGGTGGGCATGCTGGCCAGCGTGGTGCTGGGCAAAAACCAGGGCATGCTCGCCCAGATTGCCAACGGCCTGGCCGGCGTCACCTCGCTGAAGTTCAGCCGCACCTTCGAGCAGGAAGCCGATAAGTACTCCACCGTATACCTCAACGGCACCCGCTACTACGCCTGCGACGGCGCGGCCGGCTTCTTCATCAAGGCCGAAAAGCAGGGCAGCGGCAACCCGCCGGAATTCCTGAGCACCCACCCCAACCCCGGCTCCCGCATTCAGGCCATTCAGAACAACGCCCGCTCCTTGGGCTGCACCGGCCGCTCGGTGAGCAACAGCAACTTCGAGGAGCTGAAGCGCCTGCTGTAGAAGCCAAGACGTCAGCCTGCAGCTACGCCGAACCGAGAGTCGGCACAGCCAAAGACCTTCCTCGTATCCAGCGCCAACCAAGAAGCGCAGCCACCAACGTCCTTGATGTTGGTGGCTGCGCTTCTTGGTATTCAACCTTCAGCAAATCAGGAAATAGTATACAAAGCCGAGGTTAAATCGTGTAGACTATTTTCAACAAAGCTGAAAATAGTCTACAGTATGTGCTGACGGTTGGCAGATACCAGCAGCTAAGCAGCCGTTTGGTGCACTTGCCACGGCTTTGCCGCAGAGGTCGACGACTGGCCCGCATCCGGCGCTTTTTTCGGAGCTTGCGGCGTGCTGTCTTCTGATTCCACTTCTGCTGCCGCGGCGCCGGTCCGCTTCGCTATCTGCGGCGTGGGCCACATCGGCCGCCGCCATGCCTCGCTGGTGGCGCGCCACCCCGGCGCCACGCTCACGGCCCTCATCGATACCAACGAGGCGCTGCGGTCGGGCCTCGAAGCCGAGTTTGCGGGCGTGCCCTTCTTCACCTCCCTCGACGACTACCTCGCCCACGGCCCCCAGGCCGACGTGCTGACGGTGGCCACTCCGAATTACCTGCACGCCCCGCAGGCCATCCGGGGGCTGCGCGCGGGGCTGCACGCGGTGGTCGAAAAGCCCATTGCCCTGCGCAAAGCCGACGCCGAAGACCTCGTGCACACGGCTTTGCAGACGGGCCGGCTGGTGTTCGGGGTGATGCAGAACCGCTACTCGCCGCCCGCCGCCTGGCTGAAGCAGGTGGTCGACGAGGGCCGCCTGGGCCAGGTCTATCTGGTGCAGCTGAACTGCTTCTGGAACCGCGACGCCCGCTACTACCGCCCCGGCAGCTGGCACGGTACCCGGCAGCAGGACGGCGGCACGCTCTTCACCCAGTTCAGCCACTTCATCGACCTACTCTACTGGGTATTCGGCGACATCCACAACATCACGGCCCGCTTCCGCGACTTCAACCACCAGCAGCTCACCGAATTTGAGGACAGCGGGCTGGTGACGTTCGACCTGGTGCGCGGCGGCTCGGGCACCCTGCAGTACAGCACCGCCGTGTGGGACCGGAACCTGGAAAGCTCCCTGACGGTGGTGGCCGAGCACGGCAGCCTGCGCCTCGGCGGGCAGTACATGGACAAAGTGGAGTACTGCCACCTGCAGGATTACGTGATGCCCGCACTGCCGCCCACCAACCCGGCCAACAACTACGGGCCTTACCAGGGCTCGGCGGCCAACCACGTGCAGGTCATCGAAAACGTGGTGGACACAGTGCAGCGCCGCGGTTTTGCTACCACCAACGCGCTGGAGGGGCTGAAGGTGGTGGACATCATCGAGCGGATTTATAATTTGAAGTAAGCGGTGACAATGCGTGTATTGACGGATAGCGGTTTGGTGCTGAAGCAGCTACGTTGGGACGAGTGGTTGATTGTTGGCTTGTACGCAGTACTGGTTGCATGGCCTGAGTGGCTACTCTCGTTGATGCTTAGGCGCCAGCTGCACTACAGTGCAAAAGAAGTATTGTCATTAAGCTTTGTCGGCTTCATCGTTGGACTCTTGATGATTGCCTTCGCGCCCGGCACGCGGTTCCGCAATGTGTATTTTTCGCTTGGCTGGCTGGGGCTAAGTAGCTGGCTGGCGGTGCGCAGTCATGGGGTAGCGCTGGAGCCGTTGGTTCTTTTTCTCTTGTACCAGGCTGTGCGGTGGCACTTCTGGAACCGGTATCAACGCGAACTAGTGCCAGCCAGCGTTAGCCGCGCAGGATATGAACACGATTATTATCGGCTGGAAAAACGTTATGGCTCCTCCGAAGATATTGGCTACACCAAATTCTTGTTTCGTACCGGAATGGTGTTGCTTTTTCTGCTGTCATGGATGGGCATTCGTCTGGTTTCGTAATGGCCAGTTAGAATTGTTATGAACTTCAACGAACCCCAAGCCCTGACCGAACTCTACCGTTGGCAGCAGAAGATGCAGGCCACGCCCGGCCCGCTCGACCGCCTCACCCGCACGGTGCAGACGCGCCTGAATGGCCTGCTGCCCGAAAAGCTGCACCAGGCCATTACCGCCACCATCAGGCAGATGGTGCGCGGGGTGCTGTTCGGCTCCACCCACCTCACGCGCCGTCCGCTGACCGAGGGCACCCTGGCCGAGCGGGAGGAAGTGGTGCGCCAGCGCATCCGCCGCTACCGGCACGTGGCCATGGTGGAAGGCGCCGCCACCGGTGCGGCCGGCTTCTTCGTCGGGCTCACGGATTTTCCGCTGCTGCTGGGCATCAAGCTCAAGCTGCTCTTCGACGTGGCCGCGCTTTACGGCTACGACGTGCAGGACTACACCGAGCGGCTGTACCTGCTGCACGTGTTTCAGCTGGCCTTCAGCAGCCAGCACACCCGCAACGCCACCTACCAGCGTCTGGCCCACTGGGACGAGTACCGCCAAAGCCTGCCGCCCGACGCCGCCGACTTCGACTGGCGCACCTTCCAGCAGGAGTACCGCGACTACATCGACCTCGCGAAGCTGGCCCAGCTGATACCGTTCATCGGCGCGGCCGTGGGGGCGGTGGCCAACTACCGTCTGCTGGAACAGCTCGGCGAAACGGCCATGAACTGCTACCGGATGCGGTATTTCGAAGCGGAAGCGGCGGAAGACAAGGCGGAATAGCACTGGCTGACGGCGCGGGTGGCCGTCCTTGCGAGCAACGCGAAGCAACCGCAGGAAGGCGTAGCCAATCGTTCCTTCAGCAGCACCGCCGCCGTAATGCCCTCCAACCGAAAACAGCGCCGCCCGAACCTGCAGATACCAGGTTTCGGGCGGCGCTGTTATGGTTTTCTGCCAATTGGGCCTGTTGCGCCGAGAGGGGAACGATTGGCTACGCCTTCCTGCGGTTGCTTCGCGTTGCTCGCAATGACCGCAATGACCGCAATGACCGCAAGGACTGCCGGTGTGGCCGTGGTCGGCCGGCTGGCACCGCTGCTTTTCAGCCTAGCCCTTCACCTGCTTGCGGATCCACTCCAGAATCGTGAGCTGCACCTGCTGCGACACGACGGGCTGCTGCTGGCCGTTGATGAGGGGCCACTCCTGCGGCGGGGCCTGGAACGTGTGATTGAAGCCCTCAAGGCGGCGGAACTGGGCGCGCTTGTTGTCCTTCAGCGCCTTTTCCAGCGCGTTGAGGTTGCTGGGCTGCAACTGCTGGTCGTCGGTGCCGTGGAGCAGGAGCAGGGCCGCGCGCAGCTGCCCGAAATTGGTGGTGGGCAGGTAGTTGAGGTAGGCGCGGTACCAGGGCGCGGTCATTTCCGTGGCCAGGGCCTGGGCGTCGGCGGCGGGCAGGTCGGGCTGCTGCTGGCGCAGCATGTTCAGCACGATGGCCTGGGCCTGGCCGTTGTCGGCGGTGTGGCGCACGATTTCCATCATCGGCCGCTGGCGCTTGTAGCGGCCGTCGAGCTGCTTTTTATCGGCGGCGCGCTGGCGCATCTGCTGCTGGCCCACGTAGGTGTCGATCTGGGCCGAGTTGGCGCCTTTGGTGCGCAGTTCAGCCACTTTTTCGGCCGTGGCCTGCTGCTGGCGCAGGCGGCGGCGGGCGGCGTTTTCCTGGGCCGTATCGGCTTCGCCGGCTTTCAGAAAGCCCAGCGTGGGGCGCTGCGCCATTACCTCGTAGCCAGGCGTGCCCGCCCCGGCCAGCGACACCACGAAGGCCGGGCCCAGCGGCTGGGCCGCCACTTCCAGGGCCACGTTGGCGCCGGTGCCCACCCCGATGATGCCCAGCTGGGCAATGTCGATGCGGGGGCGGGTGCGCAGAAAGTTCAGCGCCACCTGGGCGTCCTTCTGCAAGTCGAGCGGGGTAGCGCTGCGCCAGTCGCCGCCCGACTGGCCCACGCCGCGGTCGTCGAGGCGGAGCACGGCCACGCCGTGGCGGGTGAGGTAGTCGGCCATGGCTCCGAACAGCTTGTAGTCGCCCTGCGAGGCGTCGCGGTCCTGGGGGCCGAGGTCGGAGAGCAGCAGCACGGCGGGGAAGGGGCCCTCGCCGGGCGGCACGGTGAGCGTGCCGGCCAGCTTGGTATTGTCGTGGGCGCTGGTGAAGCTGATGTCCTCGACGCGGTAGGGCGGCGGAAACTTAAACGTCTTGGGCTGGGGCGGCAGCGGGGTAAACTGCAGCGTGAGCATTGTCGACGGGAAGCCCTGCTGACGCCACTGGCCCTGCAGCTGCTGGCCGTCGGCCGAGCGCAGGCACACGTAGCTGCAGCCCAATTCCTGCGAGTCGAAAATAATGGTGTCAGCCTTGAGGTCGACGGTGAGCAGGGCGCGGTTGATGCGCTGAGCGGGCACGCTGAGCACGGCAAAGCGGGTGCCGTTGGCCAGCTCCGTCACGGTGATGCTCAGCGGCAAAGAGCCGCCGGGCACCGTCAGCGGGCCTTTCCATTCGCCTTCGAGCGTGGCTTTCACGGCCGGCGGCGTTTGGGCCACGGCCAGTAGCGGGGCGAGTAGCACGAGCAACAACCAGCCGAACGCGCTGGCAAGCAACTTCTTCATGCCGTAAAAGTAGCAAGGCCCGCCGCTGCAGCCGCACCCGGGGCGACCAATCAGCGGCGGGCGTCGCCGAAAAGGAATGCAGCGTGGCCGAACGGCTAGGGCAGCAGCACCCGGTCGATGACGTGGACCACGCCGTTGGTGCACTGAATGTCGGGAATGACCATGTTAGCCGTCTGCCCGTTGTTGCCATTGGCGCGCACCGTCAGCGTGCCGTCCACGAAGGGGCCGAAGGTGACGTTGCCGCCGCCGGCCGAGCCCGCCGGGGCGTTTTCGGGCAGCTCCGGGGTGAATCTGGCGCCGGGCAGGGCGTGCTGCAGCAGCACCGCCGCTACCGTGCTTTTGGGCAGCTTGCGCACATCGGCGGGCACGTAGCCGGCGGGCGAGCCGGGCGTCACCTGCGCGGCCGTCAGCAGGTTGCGGAAGGCCTGGTCGTTGGGGGCAAAGACGGTGAACGGGCCGGGGCTGGAAAGCGTGGCGGCCAGGTCGGCGTAGAGCACGGCCTCCACCAGAAACGTCAGGTCGGGCTGCACGAAGACCTGGCCCTGGCTCACGGCCACGGCCGAGCCCACGATGTTGGCCCCCGTAGCCAGCAGCACTTTGTCGATGACGTGCACCGTGCCGTTGGAAGCGCGCACGTCGGTAGCCAGGATGCGCGAGCCGTTGACGTAGGTGCTGCCGCCGCGGGTGATGACGCGGCGCGTCAGGCCCTGGAGGGCCGAGGGCGAAGTGCTGCCGGCCTGCAGGGCGCTGCCCGCCAGCGTGCCACCCGTCACGTGGTAAAACAGCGTGTTGGTCAGGAACTCCCGGTTGAGCACCAGCAGATCGGGGGCGCTGCGCAGGCCGAGGCGGGCAAAGGCGGCGTTGTTGGGGGCAAACACGGTGTAGTTGCCCTGCGAGGCCGGGTCGGGGTTGCGGTTCGAGAGGATGCCCACCACGCCGCCGCGCACGGCCGCATCTTCGAGCACGCTGAAGTCGTCGTTGGCCACGGCAATGCCGGCAATCGACGGGTTCGACTCGGTGTTCTTGTTGCAGCCGCTGAGCACGGAAGCGGCGGTTAATCCCAAAATGGGAAGCAGGAGGCGTAGGTGTGCAAGCATGGAGGCGAAAGGGTTTTTGGCGGATTGGCGGCGAAGCCGACTACAAACGGGGCCTGTTGGGCGAGTGGATTTACCCGTTCAACAAATTTTTCTCCCGCTATGGGAATCCGAAGGTAATCTTGTTGCCGTAGCTAGCGCGCTTCAATTAGGCAAGCACCGGAAACTGCCCTCTCAACGGCCCGACTTACTCGCTGAAGCGCCTAGTCCTCCACCACTTCCTGCTCCTCCATGCAACAACCTCTCCTCTCGACCTTTTTGGCCGGGGCGGCCCTGCTGTGCGCCGTCACGGCCGGTCAGGCCCAAAGTCTGATTACCGGCTTCATGGCCGGTAAGGGCCACGGCTCGGTGGTATTTACCGGCACGGCCGAGCGCTACCGCAACGTGTTTCTGGTACCCGAGAAAGTCGACGCCGTGCCGATTTACCGGGAAGTGCGCGTGTCCTCGGTCAGCCTGTTTGCCAACTACGGCCTCACCGACAAGATTGAGGCCGTGGTGAGTTTGCCGTTTATCCAGTCGACGGGGCGGGCCAACAAGACGGTGCTCGATTCGCTGGGCTCGACCTACACCAACACCCGCAGCGGCCTGCAGGACTTTTCGGCCTTTGTGAAGTTCAAGGCGTTTTCGGCGCCGGTGGGCAACAGCCAGCTCGATCTGCTGGGCGCAGTGGGCGTGAGCACGCCCGCCAGCAGCTACCAGAGCAAGGCCGATTTGGGCTACATCATTGCCATCGGCAACCGGGCCACCAAGTATACCACGGTGGGCGTGGCCCACCTGCGCACGCCCTCGGGCGTGTTCGTGACGGGGCAGGCCGGCTACAGCGTGCGCACCAACCCGGTGCCCGACGCCTTCGTGGCCGACGGCAAGGTGGGCTACGCTGGCCTGAAGCTCTACGGCGAAGCCTGGGTGTCGTACCAGCAGTCGAGCAGCCAAGGCACCGACATTCTGCAGCCCGGCTTCACGGGCTTGTTCACCGCTACCCGCGTCAACTACACCCGCGTGGGCGTGAGCCTCTACAAGCCGCTCAGCAAGGGCGTGGGTATCATTCTGGGCGCCAGCCAGTACTTGGCCGGCCGCAACGTGGGCCAGTCGACGGGCGTGTCGGCGGGCGTGTCGTACAACTACTAGCCGCGCGTTTTCTGAGCTAGAAACGCAAACTTGTTAAGTCAGCCCGGTGGGGCGGTGGTCGTGCGGCCGCCGCGCCGCCGGGCTGCCGGCGTTTCGGGGCGAGTTGGCGGCTGAAGTTGCAAGTGCCGGCGACGCGGGCGTACCTTTGCCGCATCAATTCTTTACTGCTGAAGGATTGTTTTTATACAGAGGCGTGGAGAGACAGGCTCCGTGAAGCGCCGGCAACCCCCGGGAACGTCCCGAACGGTGCCAAGTCCTGACCATATAAAAACAAGTTGCTGTGGGCTTTTTGCACCCGTTTCCCGCTTCGTTTGCCAACCACCCTGCTGCCGCCGCGCTGCACGGCTGCTGTTGTTGCTGAAGCTCCCCCTCGGCGGCGCCGACTGATTTGCGGCCTACAGGTTCCTAGCGGTGGCTAGCGGGCCGGCCATTTCCCCGTTTCTTATTGTTCATCACCCGCTGCCCCGCACCCCGCGCGGGCGTGCGGCTGCTTCGTCGTCTGCGGGCGGGCGAAGCAGCGCGGCGGGCTTACTGCTGCCCCGGCCGTGGAAGCCGGGGCGCTACCTCATTTATGCTCAAAAAATCCTTGGAGCTGCTGCGGCTGGAAGCCGCGGAAAGCGGCTCGCACACGCTCAAGCGCAGCCTCGGCCCGCTCAACCTCATTGCCATCGGCGTGGGCGTCATCATCGGGGCGGGGCTGTTTTCGCTCACCGGCATTGCCGCCGCCAACCATACCGGCCCGGCCGTTACGCTTTCGTTTATCGTGGCCGCCATTGGCTGCGCGTTTTCGGCTTTGTGCTACGCCGAGTTTGCCTCCATGGTGCCGGTGGCCGGCTCGGCCTACACCTACTCGTATGCCACGATGGGGGAGCTGTTTGCCTGGATTATCGGCTGGGATTTGGTGCTGGAGTACTCGGTGGGGGCGGCCACGGTAGCCATCAGCTGGTCGCAGTACCTGGTGAAATTCCTCTCCAAATACGGCCTGCATTTGCCGCCGCAGCTGGTGATGTCGCCCTGGGAAACCGCGCAGTTGGCCGACGGCTCGGTGGTGCAAGGCTGGGTGAACCTGCCGGCGGTGCTGGTGGTGCTGGCCATTACGGCCATCATCGTGCGCGGCACGCAGGGCTCGGCCTGGTTCAACGCCGTGGTGGTGGCTCTGAAGGTGGCGGTGGTGCTGGTGTTCATCGGCCTGGGCTGGCAGTACATCGACCCGGCCAACTACCACCCTTACATTCCCGAGAATACCGGCAAATTCGGCGAGTTCGGCTGGAGCGGCATTCTGCGCGGGGCGGGCGTGGTGTTCTTCGTTTTCATCGGCTTCGACATCGTGGCCACGATGGCGCAGGAGGCGCGCAATCCGCAGCGCAACATGCCCATCGGCATCATCGGCTCGCTGCTGGTGTGCACGGTGCTGTTCGTGGTGTTCGGCTACGTGATGACGGGGCTGGCCAACTACACCGAGTTCAAAAACAGCGCCGCGCCGGTGGCCGTGGCCATCGAAAAGACGCCCTACGGCTGGCTGTCGACGGCCATTATCGGGGCCATTCTGATCGGCTACACTTCGGTTATCCTGGTCGACTTGCTGGGCCAGAGCCGGGTGTTTTTCTCCATGAGCCGGGACGGGCTGTTGCCGCGGGTCTTCGCCGAAATTCACCCGCGCTTCCAGACGCCGCACAAGTCCAACCTGCTGCTGGGCGCTTTTATCAGCCTGTTCGCGGGCCTGGTGCCCATTCAGGTGGTGGGCGAAATGTGCAGCATCGGCACCCTGCTGGCCTTCGTGATGGTGTGCGTGGGCGTGCTCATCATGCGCAAGCGGGAACCCGACGCCCCGCGCGCCTTTCGCACGCCCTGGGTGCCGCTGGTGCCCATTCTGGGCATCGTCACCTGCCTGGTGATGATGCTGAGCCTGCCCGGCGACACCTGGATTCGCCTGTTCGTGTGGCTGGCCATCGGCTTGCTGATCTACTTCGGCTACGGCAAAAAGCACAGTAAGCTGGGCCGGCAGCAGGCTGCCACTGCGGCGGCTGGTAGCCAGCCGTAGCGCGGTTTTCGGCTATGCCTTGCTGCGGGTTTGGCTTGGGCCGGGTTTGGGTCGACAAGCTACAGGCCGGCGCTACGGTCCGGGTCGGCGCGCGTCCGCCCGAACGATTGTCGTTCACGCGGACGCGGGCTGAAGCCCGCGCTACGGGCTATCTTGCGGGCCGATTTTTATCGTTTCGTATGCAAACCGAACTGTCAGCTACCCCCGCCGCGCTGGGGACTACGGTCATTGAAGTTTTAGCCGCCGAAGCGCCGGCGCCACCCGCCCCCGCCCCGCCGGCTTACCCGACTTATAAGGAGAGCTGGCTGGCGCTGGGGTGGTTCCTGCTGGTGGCGCTGCTGGTGACGGCGGTGTTTTTCGGTGTGGCCAACCTGGCGGCCCTGCCGCCCCGCTATTCGCTGCTGGTTACGCTACTGGCCGGCGACGCGGCCAAGGCGCTCGTCGTAGTGTTTCTGACCTGGTACGTGGGGCGGGCGCGCTTGCGGCCGCTGCGGCTGCTGGCGCAGCGCGAGCGGCTGGGCGTGTACGCCGTGCTGCTGCTGGTGGCGGCGGCGCAGCTGCCGTTGCGGAGCCTGTTGCACCGACTGGGCCTGCCCACCTGGGGGATGGATGCGGTGATTACCCGCATGGAGCAGTTTCCGCTGGCGGCTGCCTTTACTATCTGCGTGGCGGCGCCGGTATTGGAGGAGCTACTGTTTCGGGGCGTGCTGTTGCCGGGGCTGCTGCGCAACTACGGGCCCGCGCGGGCCATCCTGCAATCGGGCCTGGTGTTTGGCGTGTTTCACCTCAACCCGGCCCAGGCGCTGAGCGCGGGCCTGCTGGGTCTGCTGCTGGGCTGGGTGTACTGGCGCACTGACTCTCTGCTGGCCTGCATGTGGCTGCATTTCCTGAACAATGCCGCCGCCTGGACGCTGGAGCAACTGCCCGCTTTCCGCCGCTACGATTCGGTGGCCGATCTGCTGCCCCGCGGCGGAGCCCTGGTTTTCACCTTAGCCGCGCTGCTGGGGCTGCTGGCCCTGGGTATCTGGTTGCTAGCTGGGCTCACGCGCCCAGCCCGCCGCGCAGCTTCTGCAGCAGCGGCTGCACCTCCGGCACGGCCCGCGTGAACAGCACCCCGGCGGCGTACACCACCGTCAGGGCCGCAGAGCGCAGCAGCATGGTCACGAACAACGAATGCACCGGGGGCACGAGCCAGCCCGCCAGCGCGGCCGCCCCGGCAGCGCCCAGGATGAGCCCGATGCGGTAATCGAAGGGCTGCAGGCGGTAGGCGTGCCACACAAACCAGGTGCGGGCCACGTTGATGCTCGTCAGCGCCAGCAGGGCGGCCCAGGCGGCGCCCACCATGCCCAGCGGCGGAATCAGCAGCAGATTCAGCCCCACCGTGCCCGCGGCCAGGGCCACGTTGAACACCAGATCGAAGCGGTAGCGCGGGGAGGTGACGACGATCAGGCCGTTGACGCCGGTAATGCCGTCGAGCAGGCGGCCGGCCAGCAGAATCCAGACGATGGTGGTGCCGGCGGCGTACTCGGGCTTCATCAGCGAGTAGATAAAGTCCAGGTTCAGGCCGATGCCCAGGGCCAGGTAGCAGCCCAGCACGGTGTTGAGGCGGGTGGTACGGCGGTAGAACTCGGCCATGCGGGCCATGTCCTGCTCCTTCCAGTAGTCGGCCAGCAGCGGAAAGGCAATCTTGTAGAGCGAGCGGAACGGAATGGTGAGGGCCGTGCTGATGAAGAAGGCCGTGGTGTAGATGCCGGCGGCCTTCAGGTTCACCTTCGAGCCCACCATCAGGGCGTCGATGGAGCTGATGACGGTGCCCGAAATATTGGAAAGCAGCGCAAAGGCCCCGAAGCTGAGCAGCTCGCGCACCGGCCGCACTTGCAGCGCCGCCCGCGTGGGCCGCAGGTGCAGCTCGCCGATGTAGGCCAGGTAGCCGGTGAGCAGCAAGGCGAGGACGCTGTTGACCAGGATGTAGGCCAGCACGAACTGGTGAAACGTGAGGTAGCCCAGCCCGAACAGCAGCGTGACGCCGGCAATGAGCACGCGCAGCAGCACTTCCTGCAAAAACGAGGAAAACGCGGTGTGATAGAGGCCCTTCAGGTAGGCATCCTGCAGCGAGTAGAGCAGGGTGAACAGGGCCAGCAGCGCGCACCAGCCGTAGTAGGGCCCGAGCAGGGCCGCGTCGGCGTCGTAGGCCCGCAGAATCAGCGGCCGGCCCAGCCAGTAGGCCAGCGAAATGACGGCGAAGCCGAGCATGGGCAGCCCCAGCAGCAGCGGCAGAAAGCCCTGGTGGCCGGCCTCCCGGTTGCGGAAATAGGGAAAGAAGCGGATGCCCGCGCTGGCGAAGCCAAAGGCCGCCAGCTGGGCGTAGATGGTGGCCAGGCTCAGCAGCACCCGCGTCAGGCCCACCTGGTCGGCCGCCAGGAAGCGCGGCATCAGCAGGGCCGTATTGACGAAGCCCAGCCCCAGCCCGAAGTAGGAAATAATGGTATTGCGCAGCCCCTGGCGCTGAACGATGCCCAAATGGTGAAATGGTGAAATGGTAAAATGGTGAGTGACGGCCTAGCGGCGTGGCTGTTGCCAGAACGACAAACTCACCATTTCACTATTTCACCATCTCACAAATTGCCCGTCCCGTCAAGAAAGCGGTTTGGCGGCTGCGAAGGTAGGCCATGATGCGGTGGAACTCGCGCGGGCCGTTCACCGTGTTGGCCGGGTCGAAGTTCTCGTTGTGCCAGAGCAGGGTGAACACGCCCCCGAACCGCTCGATTTCCCGCAGCATGGGCTCGACGGCGGGCAGGATTTCGTCGGGGGCCAGCTGCAGGTAGCGGGGGTGGTGCAGGGTGGCGTCCATCAGGTTCAGCGGAATTTCGAGGAAGCCGCAGGGGCGGTTATTGGCGAAATCGTAGGGATGAAACGGGTGGCAGTAACTGTGGCGGAAGCCAAAGTGCTCGGCAAAGCCCAGGGTAGAATCGTATTCGAAGCCGGTCGTTTCCAGTGCAAACGGCGTGTGGCGCGGCTCCCAGCGCAGATAATGGAAGCGGTTGCCGCAGACTTCCCGCGCCTCCGGCATCAGCTCCAGAACTTCAAGCAGAGCAAGGTGTTCCAGCGTCAGGGCGAGGTCAAAATCAGACGTGCCGATACTGCCGTGAACGGCTATTTCATTGCCCCAGTCGCGTAGCAGACGTATTTGCTGCTTGATGTCCCCGGCATTGATGCGGTAGTCGGCATTAGGCGTGCCCGTCTCGCTCGGCCGATGGCTACCCAAAAAAAAGAACGCGCTTTTCGCGCCATAGCGGGCTACTTCTTCCCCAACCTGCTTGAGGTTGTCCCAGGCATCGGGCCGCGTCCAGCGCCGCCATAGTTGCTGGCCGAAGCCAAGCCAGTTCCGCCGGCGCAGCGCCTCCTTGGCCGGCTCCTTCCAGGCGCTGTACAAGTTGTCGATGTCGTGGGTGACGAAAGTGGCGAAGGGGGCATCGGCGACCCAGCGGCGCGGACGCAACGGCTGGCCCGTCACGTGCTCCACGGCCACCCGTAGGACGTCGAAGTAGTAGTTGACCACCGGCACTTCCACGAAGCCAAAGAAGTCCTGCACGCTGGCGCTGAACGGAAAGCGGCCATGCTGGTCGCGCTTGTTCGAAAAGTATTCCTGCCAGCCACTGAGCAGGTAAAAAGCTGCTGAAACGATGTCGACGTGGATTTCGGCTCGGCCTGGTGCCAGCGTTAGCAGCGACCCTTCGATATGCGGTGTGAAGAAAAACGGTAGCTCCCGGCCCATCCACGCCAGGAAGGCCGGCGGCGACGGAAACGGCTCCGTTTGGCTGAAAAAGTCTCCGGCGCCGTTCGCTATTTCGATGCTCGGCCGTGTGGCGGCGTAGCCGATGGTCGGCAGCTCACCCTCGACTTCGTAGGCCATGCGAAAATGCCGGAGCACGTAGGCCAGCCGAGCTTCGGCCGAAACCGGTTGGGCATTCAGCGGCGGAAGGGAAGATAAATCAGCCATGCCTGCAAATTACGCCCCGGCGGCCAGCCAGGCGTCCAGCTCGCGCAGGGCCAGCTGCTGGCTGCGGCCTTCGTCGGGCGTGCCGAGCGTGGCGCAGTAGTAGGCGGCGCGCCGGTAGTGGTCGGTGGGCTTGCGGGCCACGTAGCCGCGCAGCAGCTGGCCCAGCTCGTCCAGCGAAAAGGCGCGGTCCACCAGGCCGTGGGCGGCGTAGCCGTAGTAGTCGTCGGCCACGCCGTGCTGGCCGAAGCGGTAGTAGAGGCTCACCAGGTTCAGCAAAGTGGCTTCGAGGTGGGTGGAGGTGTCGGCCGCAATCAGCGCGTCGTGGCGCTGCAAAAACTCAAACACCGACTCCTGGCGGGCATCCGAAAACGCCAGCTGCGGGAAACGGGTGCGTAGCTCCTGGAAGCTGCGCGAGTCGCTGGGGTGGGCGCGGAAAGTGAACTGCAGCGCCGGAAACGCGGTCAGCAGGTACGTCACCGCCGCTTCGATGCCGGCCGTGTCGTCGAGCGTATTCGTCGCCAGGGCCACGCGCTGCACCCGCGGCTGCTCGTTGCGCTGCCGCACGAAGGCGTCGGCCTTGGGCATGCCTACCAGCCGCGTCTGCCCGCGCACGGGGCCGCAGAGCCGGTACTTGTCCAGCGCGTCCTGGCCTTCGAGCAGGCTCAGGTCGAAGCCCAGGGGCGGGAAGTTTACGCTGACGCTGGCGTGCTGCACGTAGGCCGTGGGCACGCCCTCGCGGCGGCAGGCCAGCAGCAGGGCGCGGGCGTCGTCGTTGTGGTCGTTGGCGAAGACCACCGCCCGCGGCCGGTAGTGGCGCAGCGCCCGGCGGTACACCTCGTAGTAACCGATGGCGTTGAAAATCAAGTCGAAAAACCGCCAGGCCCGGCGCCCTTCCGTGCGCAGCAGCCCAACCAGCACCAACGGCAGCTGCCAGTAATACAGCAGCTTGCGCCGCAAGGAAAGGCGGTTGACCTGCTGGTTGTAGCGCCCGATCTGCTTGGCCTGCCCCGCCAGCAGCACCGCATCGGCCCGGTGCTCCCGGATAAAGCGCAGCGAGTCGTAGTTGTTCTGGCTGACCACGTATAGCCACACCGCCCCGCGCAGCTGCTCGGGGTTGCGGATGGGCTTGAACGCGTTGCCCACAAGTCGCACGGCCGCGTAGCCCAGCACCTTGGCCAGGCGCTTGAGCGGGTTGCCGGGCGAAATCGACTCCAACAGCGCCCGCGGAAACGCTTCGAAGTGGTCGGTGAAGCGCACGTACAGCAGGTCGCGCAGCCGGGCGGTGCGGGTGGGCGGGACGGCGTCGGTGGGAGTGGTGCGGGGCAAAGCTGAGTGTAGCGCGAACTTTTAGTTCGCGTTTAACGGAACAACGAATCAGAGCCAGAAGCGGCACATGCGCAATACGCGACCTGAAAATTGACTGCGTCGACCTTCGGTTCGCGCTGCATACGCTGCTACCCGATGTGGCGCACCAGCATAAACGCCTCGGCAAACGGCTGGCCGATAACCACGCCCCAGCGCTGAGCCAGGATGCGCAGGGCCTCCGGGGAGCGGGGGTGCGGGTACGGCCGCTTCTCAAACTCGTAAGCCTCCATGCCGCTAATCTTGGCCTGCACGTCGTCCTCCGTGACGGCCAGAAACACGTTCGGCAGAAACGGATTCGGGTAGCTGGCCGCCTGCCATTCGGTGCTGGAGGGGGTCTCGCAGGCCAGGATGGTGCGCATCGGCTCGCCCGGCACGGGGCGGCTGCCCGTTACCACGGCCTCGAAGGTGCGGCGGTGGTCGATGTTGGTGTCGCCGCCGTGGTGGGTGAAGATGTAGTCGGGCTGAAACTGCTCCTTTTCCTGCTCGAACACCTTCACCAGATCCAGCAAATCCACCGAGTCGAAGCGGTTGTCGGCAAAATCGTAGATGCCGGTGGAGCCGTAGCCGATGGCCGCCGCTGCCCGCTCGATGTTCGAGCGGTGCACGCGCAGCTCCTCGGCCCACTTTTCCGGGTCGCGCACTTCCGAGCGGGAAGTAATACCCTCGCCCAGGATGACGGCCCGGGCCGTGCAGCCGTGGCGGTGCACGAGGCGGTGAATGGTGGCGCCCAAACCCAGCAATTCGTCGTCGGGGTGGGCTACCACGACTAGGACTTTCTTCCCTTCGAAATCAAACGGCATCGGGCGAAACGGCTAGCAGACGGCGGTATTCCTCGGGCAGTACCGACGAGAACGGGCGGCCGGTGTAAAACTTGATGCCCCGGCGGCGCAGGAAGTCACGGAAATCCTCCTCGACTTCGCCGAAGGCCCCGGCGGCTTGCATAGTGGTGAGGTCGAACACCGCCGCGTTGCAGTGAATGCGCTGGCTGTCGGCGTCGAAGCGCAGCTGCGCGCGGAGCTGCTTGTACTCGGCCAGCTCCTGGTAGTCGGCCAGCACGCGCTGCACCAGCTGGTCGTTGCGCTGCGCATCGTGGCTGGGGTACACGTTTTCGCGCAGAATCTTTACCGGGATGCCACCGGCCAGGCAGCCGTCGGGCAGGTCCTTGTTGATGAGCGAGTTGGTGCCGATAACCACGTTGTTGCCGATGCGGCGGTTGGGCAGCACCGTCGACTTGGCGGGCAGCCACACCCGGTTGCCGATGCTCACCGGCCCGAAATCGGCCGGGAAGCCCTCCAGAATGGGCAGGTAGGAGCCGTGCGTCCACACGGCCACGTCCTCGCCGATGCCCACGTACTCCCCGATGTCGATGTGGTGGTTGACGTTCAGCGTGATGCGGGCGCAGATCATGGAGTAGCTCCCCACGGTCAGGTGGGCATCCGGGCTGAACTTGCCGCCGTGCCCGACCACCACGTTCGAGTCCCAGTACACGTAGCGGCCCACTTTCACGGTGCGCGCCGTCACGTTGTTCTGGTTGCCGAAGATGGTCAGCTCCTCAATTTCCAGCCGCTGGCTGACCAGGAACGCGTTGCCCGCCCCAATGCTCACGTTGTCGCCGATGATGCACTCCGAGGCCCGGATCGTGGTGTTCGGCCCGATGCGGAAGTTCGCCCCGATGCTCAGGCGGTCGGCAATGATGTAGCTGCCGTTATCGAATTTGCGGATTTCCATAGACCTCACCCCCCGGCCCCCTCTCCTTGGGGAGAGGAGGAGCCTGACGATTGGCGTGGGGGTGGTTTTCGTCAGTGAATGACTTGCAATAGTAAACAGAAGAATCAGCCCGATAGCGCAGAAACCATTCCTGGTCGTCAGGCTCCCCCTCTCCCTAAGAAGAGGGGGCCGGGGGGGAGGTTCTACAACAGGTCCCAGCTGAGCGCGGTGCCGCGGCGCACGGCCTGCCGCACCGGCCGGCCAAGCACCTGCTCCAGCAGGTGCGGTGGCAGGCCGTGGCCGGGCCGGATAACGCGCACATTCTGGCGCGTCAGTACTTCGCCCGCGGCCACGTCCTCCACCACGTAGAGGGAGCGGCGGAAGGCCAGGGACTTCCGCTCGGCCTCGGTGGGGCCGTACTGCACGGTGCCCAGGGCCTGCCAGGCCTGCCGGCACTCCTGTACGAGGCGGGCCATTTCGTCGGGCTCCATCGAGAAGGACGAGTCGGGGCCGCCGTCGGCGCGGCGCAGGGTCAGGTGCTTCTCGATGACGGCGGCGCCGAGCACGGTGGCGGCCACGGCTACTCCCGTGCCCATGGTGTGGTCGGAGAGGCCCACGTGGCAGCCGAGCATCTGGCGCAGGTGCGGAATGGTGGCCAGGTTGGTGTTGTGCGGCAGGGCGGGGTAGGTGCTGGTGCACTTGAGCAGAATCACTTGCTCGTTGCCCTCGGCCCGCACCGCGGCCACCATGCGCTCCAGGTCGGCCAAATCGGCCATGCCGGTGCTGATGATGACCGGCTTGCCGGTGCGGGCGGCGTGGCGGATCAGCTCGGGCCAGTTGTTTTCGAAGGAGGCAATCTTGTAGGCCGGGCAGCCCACGGATTCCAGAAAATCAATGGCCTCGGTACCGAAGGGCGAGCTGAAGGCCACCATGCCGTGCTCCTGGGCGCGGGCGAAAATGGCCGCGTGCCACTCGTAGGGCGTGTAGTTGGTGGTATACAGCTCGTAGAGCGACTGGCCTTCCCAGTCCTGGTTGGCCCCGCGCACGATGAAGTCCGGCTCGCGGCTGTTCAAGGTGAGCATGTCCGGGGTGCTGGTCTGAATCTTCAAACCCTGGCAGCCCGCGGCGGCGGCGGCATCCACAATTTCCAGAGCCTTTTCCAGGCTCTGGCCGTGGTTGCCCGACATTTCGGCGATGATGAACGGCAGGTGCCCCGCGCCGATGCGGTAGTCGCCGATGAGTATTTCCTGCATAGAAGCGCAATCAAAGGGGCCGCCCAAACGCGGCGGCCGTCCGCAAAAATACGTCGTAGGGCTGACCGTGCAGCCACGCGGCCGGCTGCCGCTGAAAACCCAGCCGCTCAAACACCCGCGCCGAGGCCTGGTTCTGCGGTTTCACCTGACCGACAACGGTCCAGTCGCCCGCCCGATCCTGCCGCAGCTGCCGCAGCGCCTGGTGCAGAAGAGCCGTACCCAGGCCACGCCCACGCCAGGCCGCATCCACCGAGTAATCAATGAGGCCGGGCGCCGCAGGGCGTTCGGCCTCGAACTCAATGCGCACCTGCCCGACGGGCGTGCCGTCCTGCTCCAGCACGTACAGGTAAGCGTCGGCGTCGGCGAGGCGGCGCGCAAACCAGCCCCGGTGCCCTTCCCATTCGATGGGCTCGGTCTGCACCGCGTTCTGGCGCACGGCCGGGTCGTTGGCCCAGTCGAAGTACAGGCGGGCATCGTCGGCGGTGGCGCGGCGAGTGGTGAGGCCGTCGGTGGCAGCCGGTGCAGAACGGGCGGCGGGCGTAACCACAGCGCCTTGCTCAGCTGGCGGCTCAGCCGATACCAGCTCGGCAAAAGCCTGGCGCAGGCGCTCCGCCACGCGGCCATCGAAATGCCGGCGCTGGGCCTGACGCATGCGGTCGGCCACGCGGGCTGCTTCGCCGGAGGTCAGCACGTTGGCGGCCGAGTGGTAGGGCAGGGCCAGGCCCTGTTCGCGCAAAAACCGGTCGATGCCGCGCTGGTTGTCGGCCAGGGGCTGGGTGAACAGCAGGCCGCCGCCGGCCGCGCAGTACTCGTAGCTGACGGTGCTGGGGGCGCACACGGCGGCCCCGCAAAGCTGCATCAGCGCCACCATGTCGGCCGCGGCAAGGTTGCGGTGCAGCAGCAGGCGCGGCTGGTCGGCGGCCCATTGCTGCAAGGTGTCCCAGCCCTGGTAGGCACTGCCCACCACGGCGTGTACCTGCCGCACCGGAGCCAGGGCCAGCAGGGCTTCGGCCACGCGCTGGGTTTGCTGCGCCGGGTCGGCGCCGCCCAGGCAGATGAGGATGGTATCGGGCGCGGCGGCCGGGCGCTCAGCCGCCGTGGCTGCCGCAGCCATGTAGGCCGGACGCAGCGGGGCGTAGGCCGGGCCGCTCAGCAGCCGGGCGCCGGGCTGGCGCAGCTCGTAGTCGGCCGCCAATACGCCCCCGGCGGGATTGATAACCAGATCGGCCGCCGAGGGGAAGCTGTGCAGGTCGTCGAGGCAGACGAGGCGGGCCACGTGCGGGCGCACTTCCTGCTGATAGCTGTACTCGAAGCCGTAGCCATCAAGAATCAGAATATCATGTGGTTGTAATACGTGCTGTGCTAACCAGGCTGGTTCGCCCGCGGCCGGCTGCGGGGTCATGTCCACCACCTCGTCCACGGCCGCGGTCAGCAGTTGCTGCAGCTCCGCGGAGGGCTCCTGGATGACGAATACGGTGCGAAAATCCGGCCCGAGCATATCGGCCAGGGCCAGCAGGCGCATCACGTGGCCCAGGCCGATACGCGGGTTGCCGTCGGCGCGGAGCACCAGGCGGGGAAGGGCAGAGCGGCTCATACGCGTACCTGTTGGTTGTCGTGGTTGATGTGCGGCAGCCAGGGCTGCGCCGCCAGCAGCGCCCCCACCTCGGCCAGTCCAAAGCCGGCCGGCAGGGTGGTGAACAGCAGGTGCAGCAGGGCGTAGTCGCTGGGGTAATCCAGGGTCAGGCGCAGGCTGGCCGGGGCGCCCGGGGCCGTCAGCGGCAGCGTCTGCAGCCGGAACTGCTCGGGGTGGCGGCGCAGGTAGGGCGTCACGTGTTCCCGCTCCTCGGGCAGCCGGGCTTGGGCCGCGGCGCGCTCCAGAGCAGCCCGACTGATGATTTCCAGATTGGTGCCCAGGGGCAGGCCGGTCGTGAGCGTGTAGTCGGCGCCGGCGGCCAGGTGCCCGCCCACGGCTTCGTCGAGGTAGTGCGGGTCGAGGGCGGGGTTGTCGCCGGTGAGCCGCACGATGACGTCGAGCCCGTGGGCGGCGGCGGCCTGCTGGAAGCGGCCCAGCACATCGGCCTCGTCGCCGCGAAACACGGGTACGCCCAGCGCCGCGGCCGCAGTGGCCAGCACGTCGTCGGCGGGCAGGGTGGAGGTAGCTACCACGGTGGTGTGCAGCGTGGCGGCGCGGCCGGCGCGGGCCAGCACCTGGGCCAGCACCGAGGTCGGGCCGCCCAGCGGCAGCGGCAGCAGCGCCTTGCCCGGCAGCCGCGTCGAGCCCATGCGCGCCTGCACCAGCGCCCCGAGGCGCGTTACTTGATGGTCCATCCGCCGTCGACTACGAGGTTGTGGCCCGTCACGAAATCCGAGGCCCGCGAAGCCAGAAACACGAACGCCCCGGCCAGGTCCCCAGGCTGCCCGATACGGCCCAGCGGAATGCGCCGGGTGAGCTGGTCGACGAATTCGGCGCTCTGCTGCTGCACCGCCGGGCTGGGGAAGGCGCCGGGCGTGACGCAGTTGACCTGGATGTTTTCGGG
Organism: Hymenobacter edaphi; assembly: GCF_003258365.1. Classification (GTDB taxonomy): domain Bacteria; phylum Bacteroidota; class Bacteroidia; order Cytophagales; family Hymenobacteraceae; genus Solirubrum; species Solirubrum edaphi. The sequence goes on from NZ_QHKM01000001.1 coordinate 501,978, forward strand.
GCCGAGAAAGGAGGCGAAGTATTTGGTGAGCTGAATCACGCCGGCCTTGGCCGCGCCGTAGTGCGGCGGATTGGTAAACTGCGGCGTGGCCGCGTAGGCGCTGAAATCGGGGGCCACCACGCCGTACATCGACGCTACGTTGATGATTTTGCCGCCGCCGCGCCGTCGCAGGTAGGGCAGCGCCTCCCGAATGCAGCGGTAGGTGCTGCCCAGGGAGCCGTCGAGGCCGAGGGCAAACTCCTCGTCGGTGAGCTGGTCGGGGCGGCTGCCGCGGCTGTAGAAGGCGTTGTTGATGAGCACTGCCGGCAGCCCGTGCTGCGCCTCCACGGCCGCCAGCGCCGCCTGCACGGAGGCGGTATCGGCCACGTCGCAGGGCTGGAACCGAATGGTGGGTTCCGCCGCGAAGGCCGTTTGGAAAGCCGTTGCGTCGCGGCCCAGCACCACCACGGTGGCCCCGTGGGCCGCCAGGCCGCGGGCCACGGCCTGGCCCAGGTAGCCGTAGCCGCCGGTGAGCAGCACGAGCTGGCCGGCGAGGGAAAACAAATCGGTAGGAGGGAATTCAGGCATGTGAAAAACCGGCGGACCTAGCGAGGGGACGCGTGGCCGCAGCCGGAGCAGCGGGTGAAAGCGCAAAGGTGACGAAATAGCCGAAGCGGTGCCAGATAGACTTACCTTTGTTTGCTAGCGTTTATGGTGTCACCATCATTGTTTTATTGAATCTAAACCGATTAAGGATGCTCAACAATTACTTACGCCGGCTGCTGCTGCTGTGGCTGACCACGGGCTGGCTCTGCGCAAACGGGCAGGGCTACAACAACAATTGGTACTTCGGTACGCAGGCGGGCCTGCACTTCAGCGGCGGCAGTCCCAGCCCGCTCACCAACGGGCAGTTTGTTTCCTACGAGGGCTGCGCGTCGATTTCCAACGGCGCGGGCGTGCTGCAGGCTTACAGCAACGGCATCAACGTCTGGAACCGCAACCACCAGGTGATGCCCAACGGGGCCGGCATGGGCGGGCACGAATCGGCTTCGCAGTGCAGCCTGTTTCTGCCCTATCCCGGCGACCCGACCAAGTTCGTGTTCCTGATGGTCGACGCCATCGACAACAACCTGATCTACGGCCTGCGTTACTCCGTGCTCGACATGACGCTGCAGAGCGGCTTGGGCGACGTGACGGCGACCCGCAACGTACGACTGCCCACGCCCACGCCGAGCGGCAAAGTCACGGAAAAGCTCACGGCGGCCCTGCACGCCAACGGCCGGGACTACTGGATTATCGTGAAAGGCTGGCAGAACAACGAGTTCTACAGCTTTCTGCTCAGCCCCAGCGGCGTGAGCAGCACGCCGGTCGTCAGCGCCGCCGGGCCGGTGCACCAGGGCGGCGGCAGCTTTTTCGGCGCCGGCAACGCGGTGGGCTGCATGCGCGTGTCGCCCAATGGGCAGTGGCTGGCCCTGGCGCAGCGCGACAACCAGTTTGCCCTGCACAACTTCGATAACGGCACGGGCGTGGTGTCGAACTACGTCAGCCTGGGCCATTACGGCTACAACTACGGGGTGGAGTTTTCGCCCAACAGCTCCCGTTTGTACTGCTCGGCCAGCCCCGGCGGCAGCATTGGGCAGTACAACCTGCAGGCCGGCACGCCGGCGCAGATTGCCGCCTCGCGGGTGAGCATCTACAGCGGCGACATCAGCGGCCTGCAGCGCGGCCCCGACGGCAAGATTTACGGCGCGATGCTGTTCAACAACGCCCTCAGCGTCATCAACCACCCCGATGCGCTGGGCGCCGCCTGCAACCTGAGCGTGGGCACCGTGGGGTTGGGCGGCCGGCAAAGCCAGAACGGGCTGCCCAACTTCCCCAACGCCTTCCCGCGCGTGGTGAACGAGTGGACCGGGGTCGTCAGCACCGCTTACACCGACGCGGCCAACTGGAGCGCGGGCTACGTGCCCGGCGCTGCCGACGACGTGACCATCCCGGCCACGGCCGTGCGCATGCCGGTGCTCGGCGCGGCGGCGGCGGCGGCCGGCTTCACCGTGGCCAGCGGCGCGTCGATGACGGTAGCCAGCGGCGGCGACCTGACCCTGGCCCGCACCCTGACCAACAACGGCACCTTCGGCGGCGACGGCACGGTGCGCATGGGCGCCAGCGGCACCACCCAGCTGCTGGGCACGAGCCCGGTGCGCATCGGCAGCCTGGCGGTGGGCGGCAGCCCGCTCAACATCGTGCAGGACGTGGATGTGCAGACGCCGCTGTTCGTCACGCGGGTGCTGACGCTGGGCGGCAACCTGACCATGAGCGGCGCTGGCTCCCTGACGCTGGTTTCCGATGCCAGCGGCACGGCCATGATTGTCAACCAGAACGGGCTGGTACGTGGTACGGCAACTATTCAACGCTGGATTGATCCGAGTCTGAATCCCGGCCTGGGCTATCGGCACCTGGCGGCACCGGTAACGGGCAGCACGCTGGCCGACCTGTCGACGACTACTTTTACGCCTACCTTCAATTCGGCCTACAACACCAGCCCGTATCCCGGCTCGGTAACGCCGTTCCCCACGGTGTTTGCCTACAACCACGAACTGCTCAATACCAGCGTTGCCGCGGGCATGAGCGACTTTGACAAAGGCTGGTACTCGCCCAACGGAGCCGCGGCGGTTATGCAAAACGGCGTCGGTTACACCGTGAACATGGCCGGTGGGCAGACGGTCGACTTTGTCGGCCAGCCGTCGGCTTCCGGCTTTTTCGTGCAATTCCGGCGGCGTGGCAGCTCCCCTGAATCCGGCTGGATGCTCTGGGGCAACCCATTCCCGTCCCCAATCGACTGGGACGTGCTCCACACCAACGGCAACGCAGGCGGGGTTGCCTCGGTCGACAATGCCGTGTACGTCTACAAGTCCAGCGGGCAATACACGGGCGCCTACGCCAGCTACGTCAACGGCGTCGGCGCCAACGGCGGCACCAACATCATCCCGCTGGGCCAGGCCTTCTTCGTGCGCGCCAACACCGCGGGCTCCGATGCCGTGCGCAACAACTTCTTTTTTAGCAGCACGGCCCGGGTAACTACGTATCAGAACCCGCCCCTGCAGCGCGGCCGGGAAATCCGCCCGTTGATTGCCCTGGAGCTGCGCACGGCTGCCGGCCAGCGCGACGAAGCCGTGCTGTACGCCGAAGCCGGCGCCACGGCCGGGTTTGATGCGGCGTTCGACGCGGCCAAGGTTATGGCCGGCGGCAGCACGCTGAGCCTGCCCGCGGGCGCCGGGCAGGAGCTGTCCATCAGCGGCCTGCCCGCGCTGGGCACCACGGCGCAGACGATTCCGCTGACGGTGCGCGTGGCCTCGACCGGCACTTACTCGCTCACGGCCACCGGGCTGCTGAACCTGCCCGCCGGCTGCCGCGTGCACCTGCTCGATGCCCAGACCGGCACCAGCACCCCGCTCACCGCCCGGGCCGCATACTCGTTCAGCGCCGCGGCCGGTACGCTGGCCGGGCGTTTCGCCCTGGTTATCGACCCGGCCCGCCCGACGGCTGCCACCGGGGCCCTGGCCCGGCAGGTAAGCGTGTACCCCAATCCGGCCCACGGCCAGCTGTGGGTGGCGCTGCCGGCCGGCTACGCCCGGCAGGCCGTGCGCGTGACGGTGCTGAACCTGCTCGGCCAGACCGTGCTGACGCAGGAGCTGCCCGCCGGCCGGGCCGCCGCTGCGGCCCTGACGCTGCCGGCTACCCTGGCCCGGGGCGTGTACGCCGTGCGCGTGCAGCTGCCCGACGCGGTGGTCGACAAGCGGGTGGTTATCGAATAGCCCGGACGGCATGAAACGGCCAACGGCCGGCCATTCCGCGGAATGACCGGCCGTTGGCCGTTTCATGCGGCAAGCCCGTTAGTCGGCCGCGTGGGTTTTGGGCCAGCGGTAGGGCAGGAGTAGTTCCTCCCGGGTTTCCAGCAGCCCGGCCAGGGACGGCCGCAGCGCGCTGAAGGGCGTCAGGTACTGTGCCGCCGCCACGTTGGCCCGCAGGTTGGCCGCCGTATCGACGCCGATAACCACCCGGCTCACGCCCGGCGCCGTGGCGGCGAAGAGCAGCAGGGTGGCTTCCAGCGGAATACCCGCTTCGGCGGTCAGCGTGCGTAGCTGCGTCAGCCGGGGCCGCAGCGGCTCGAAATACGTCGGCAGCGCGTCCAGCGGGCGGAGTAGCAGGCCCTGCAGAAACGCCGAGCGCACGTGTACTTCCACACCCCGGGCCGCCAGCGCGGGCAGCACCGTCGCGAAGCGCTGGTCGAGCACGTTGTAGGGCACCTGCAGCAGGTCCACGTCCCAGCCGCGGCGGTCGAGCAGCCACTGGGCCTGCCAGGGGTGGTAGAGCGAGATGCCGATGCGCGCGGTCAGACCGGCGGCGCGGCTGGCCTGCAGGCCTTGCCAGGCGGCGGGCTGCTGCTGCAACGCGTTGAAATCGTGGAAGAGCACCCCGTACACCTGCGGCAGCTGCAGCCGGGCCAGGCTGGCCTGCACGGCGCTGCGCACCACCGCCGGCGCGGCCGCGGCTACTTTGGTCACTACCCCGAACGACGCTTCCGCCTGCTCGCTCAGCCACTGGCCCAGGCGCGCCTCACTGTCGCCGTAGGCCGCGGCCGTGTCGAGCAGCGTCAGGCCGGCCGTGCGGGCTTCGGCCAGCACGGCGGCCACGGTGGCGTCGGCGGGGCGGCCGTGGGTGTTGTTGATGCCGTAGGCCAGGCCAAACTGCGCCGTGCCCAGGGCTAGCTTCTGCCGGAATTCCGCCGCCGTCATTGGCCCACAAACTCGCGCACGCAGTCGATGACGTACTGCTGCTCCTCGTCGCGGAGGCTGGGAAACATGGGCAAGCTCAGGCAGCGGGCGTAGTAGGCCTCGGCCGCCGGAAAGTCGCCGGGCTGCCAGCCCAGCTGCTGGTAGTAGGGCATGGTGTGCACCGGGATGTAGTGCACCTGCGCGAAAATCTGCTTGCTGCGCAGAAAGTCGTAGAGCCCGCGCCGGTCCTGTACCTGGATGACGTAGAGGTGGTAGGCGTGGCCCGCGGCGCCGGCCAGCGGCGTCACGCCCGATACCTCGGCAAAAGCCGCGTCGTACTGCCGGGCCAGCTGCCGGCGGCGGGCCAGGCCCTCGTCGGCCCGCGCCAGCTGGGTCAGGCCCAGGGCGCAGAGCATGTCGGGCATGCGGTAGTTGTAGCCCAGCTCCTGCATTTCGTAGTACCAGCCGCCCTCGTCGGGGTGCTGCAGGCGGCCCGGGTCGCGGGTGATGCCGTGGGTGCGCAGCAGCAGCAACTGCTCGTACAGGTCGCGGCGGTTGGTGGTAATCATGCCGCCTTCACCGGTGGCAATGTGCTTGACGGGGTGAAACGAGAAGATGGCCAGCTCGGCCAGCTGCCCGTTGCCGCAGCGCTGCGCCCGGCCCTCCGCGTCGGTGAAGAAGCCGCCGGGGGCGTGGCAGGCGTCTTCGATCAGCCAGAGCCCGAACTCGTCGGCCAGCTGCCGGGCCAGCTGCAGATCCACGGGCAGGCCGGCGAAATCCACCGGAATCAGGCCGTGAAAGTGCCCCCGCGGGTGGCTTTCGAGCAGGCGCCGCACGGCCTGCAGGTCGATCAGGGCCGTGGCGGGGTCGATGTCGACGAAGTGCACCTCGCCGCCGCAGTAGCGCACGCAGTTGGCCGAGGCGGCGAAGGTGATGGGCGTGGTGATAACGCGCTGCCCCGGCTGCACGCCCAGGGCCAGCGCGCACAGGTGCAGGGCCGCCGTGCCGTTGCTCACCGCCACGGCGTACTCCGCGCCGATGTACTGGGCGAAGCGGCGCTCAAACTCGGCCACCTGCGGCCCCTGGGTCAGAAAATCGGAGTGCAGCGTGCTGATAACGGCCTGCACGTCGGCGTCGGTGATGTGCTGGCGGCCGTAGGGGATGGGGCGGGTCGGAGTGAAGGCGGACATAGTAACGCCAAAAATACGCGGCGAAAGGCTTGGGCCCAGCCCGGCCGCCGCTAACTTCCGCCGGGTCCCGCACTGGGCGCTTGGCCGGCGGCCCGCGCAGCGGTGGAATACGGCGCCGGGCTGCGTAATTTTAAGCCCTTGATTACAAGCCGGCCGTGCCGACAGGGCCCGCGGTCGGCCAGCCGGCGGGCAAGAGTTGCCCAATTCTTGCGGTTGCGGGCCAGACTGTACCTATTTGTCAATTTTATGATCCAATCCTTACGCCGCTGGCTGATACTGGCTTTGCTGGGTCTGGGGCTGCTGGCCCCCGCCCGGGCGCAGGGCGTCTACGCCCGCTGGGACTTCGGCCAGCGCGCCGGCCTCTACTTCGGCGCCGATTCCGTGCGCGCCCTCACCGACAGCCAGCTGCAGTCGGAGGAGGCCAGCGCCACCGTCTGCGACGAGCAGGGCGGCCTGCTGTTCTACGGCAACGGCGAGCAGCTCTGGAACCGCCAGCACCAGCCCATGAGCAACGGTCAGGCCCTGGGCGGCAGCCACCGGGCCGCCCAGGGCTGCGCCATCGTGGCCAAGCCCGGCCAGCCCGGCCGCTACTACGTCTTCACCCTCGACGCCCTCGAAAACCAGCCCCGCAACGGCCTGCTGCTGGCCGAGGTGGACATGGCGGCGGCCGGCGGGCTGGGAAGCGTCGTCAGCAAGCGCGGGCGCGTATTGCCCGATACCCTGCTGCAGCGCTTTGGCACCACCGGCATGGCCGAAGAAATGGCCCTGGTGCGCCACGCCAACGGCCGCGACTATTGGCTGGTCACGCACCTGTACTACGCCAACGTCTTCGTGAGCGTGCTGCTGCGCGCCGGCGTGGCCCCCGGCAGTCAGTACGTGGTCAGCGCCGTGGGCCGCACCATCGGCTTCAGCGGGGTCATTCCGTTCGCGGGCGGGGGGAGCATGGCCGTCACGCTCGATGGCCGGCGCCTGGCCTACACCTACGCCACCGCCGCCACCGAGCTGCTGAACTTCGACCCGGCCACCGGCCGCCTGAGCAACCCCGTGCGGCTGGAAATTCCGCCCACCGCGCTGCGCACCGACATGAACCCCTACCACTACGGCGCCGCTTTTTCGCCCGACGGCCGCTTTCTCTACACGTCGCTGGTGCAGCCCGACTCGCGCGCCGAAATCGACCAGCGCCCCAACGTGTTCGTGGTGCAGTATTTCCTGCAGCCGGTGGTGACCAGCGTGGCGCAGTCGGGCCTGGTGGTGTACAGCACGCCCCAGTCGCAGCAGCGCGGGCTGGTCAGCCGCTTCGTGCGCGGCCTGCAGCGCGGCCCCGACGGGCTGATTTACGCCGCCGTCAACAACGGCCGGCGGCTCGACGTCATTCGCCAGCCCAACCAGCGCGGCGGCCTGTGCGAGTACACCGTCGACGGCCGGCCGCTGGCGGGGCGCGTGGCGCAGCTGAACCTGCCCCTGCTGCCCAACGACGTGTTTTATCCCTCTTTGCGGCTGGCCTCGCTGCCCTGCCCGGGCCTGACGCGCACGCTCACGGTGAGCGGCACCGCGCTGGGCGTGCTCGGCGACACGCTGCTCTGGCAGCTCGGCGACGGGCAGGTGCGCCAGACCACCACGGCCTCGCTCACCTACACCTACGCCCCGGGCCAGTACACGGCCACGGTGCAGCTGCTGCGCCACCGCCGGCCCCAGGCCACGGCCACGCTTGCCTTCACGGCCGAGCCCGCCCTGCGCGTCCAGCTCGGCCCCGATACTTCGTTGTGCGCCACCAGTGAAGTGCTGCTGCTCCCCGGCGCGCAGCCCGCCGGCACCACCTACCGCTGGCAAGACGGCAGCACCGCGGCGGCCTTGCGCGTCACCGCGCCGGGCACCTACTGGCTGGAGCTGCGCACGCCCGCCGGCTGCACCGCCCGCGACACGGTGGTGGTGGGCGGGGAGCCCTGCCGCACGCTGGTGCCCAACGTCATCACACCCAACGGCGACCGGCAAAACGACGCGTTTGTGCTCAAGGGCATGAACGCGGCCGAGTGGCGCTGCCGCGTCTTCTCGCGCTGGGGCCGTCTCGTGTACCAGGCCGAGGCCTACGCCAACGACTGGGACGGCGCCGCCCAGCCCGCCGGTACCTACTTCTACGAGCTCATCAACCGGCGCACCGGCCAGCGACTCAAGGGCACGGTGGAAGTGGTACGCTGATAACTGCCAATCCACGAAAAAAGCCCGGCTGTTCTGCACAGCCGGGCTTTTTTCGTGGATTGGCAAAGCGGCGCTTACGCCTGGAACGCCGGGTCGACGTGTACGCGGATTTCCTCGCGCAGCTGCTCGGCGCTCAGCCACTCGGTGTTGTTGGCCGAGTCGTAGTGGAAGCCCAGCGGCACGCGCTGCCCGCCGAAGTGCTCGATGAACTTGTCGAGGCTCCACGGCGGCGTGGCGGGCAGAATCACGTAGTAGCGGTCCAGCTCCACGGTGCTCAGCGCGTCGGTTTCGGTAATCATTTCCTCGTGCAGCTTCTCGCCGGGCCGGATGCCCACGATTTCCTGCTGGCACTCGGGCCCGATGGCCGTGGCCAGCTCGGTGATTTTGTAGGAGGCAATCTTCGGCACGAAAATCTCGCCGCCCCAGGCGTGCTCCAGCGCGTACAGCACCAGGTCGACGCCCTCTTCCAGCGAGATGTTGAAGCGCGTCATGTCGGGGTGGGTGATGGGCAGCACGCCCTTGTGGCGCTGCTGCAGGAAGAAGGGCACCACCGAGCCGCGCGAGCCGATAACGTTGCCGTAGCGCACCACCGAGAAGCGCAGGTCGCGGGCGCCTTTCATGTTGTTGGCGGCCACAAACAGCTTGTCGGAGCAGAGCTTGGTGGCGCCGTACAGGTTGATGGGGGCGGCGGCTTTGTCGGTGCTCAGGGCCACCACGTCCTTCACGCCGCAGTCCAGGGCGGCGTTAATCACGTTTTCGGCCCCGAAGATGTTGGTCTTGATGCACTCCATCGGGTTGTACTCGGCGGCGGGCACCTGCTTGAGGGCCGCGGCGTGCACGATGATGTCGATGCCCTCGCAGGCGCGCTTCATGCGCTCCGCGTCGCGCACGTCGCCGATGAAGTAGCGCATGGCCGGGTACTTCTCGGTGGGGAAGTGCTGGGCCATTTCGTACTGCTTCAGCTCGTCGCGCGAAAACACGACGAGGCGCCGAATCTGCGGAAATTGGTCGAGCACCGTTTGCACGAACTGCTTGCCGAACGAACCGGTGCCGCCGGTTACCAGGATGGATTTATGGTTGAGGTCGAGGGCCATGTGAATTACGCAGTGCCGGCCGGCGGGGTGGGCGGCGGCAAGGGCGCAAAAGTAGGCAATCTTTGCACCACAGTTTATAGTTGTTAGTTGTCAGTTGCGAGTTGTTAGTGCATACTGACCTGAACAGCCTGACAACTCGCAACTGACAACTGATAACTAGCTAAACCCAGATGGCGCCCGATCTGACTACTGACAACTTCCAACTGTCAACTGAAAACCCCGTCAAGCTCATCATCTGGGACCTGGACGACACGTTTTGGCGCGGCACGCTCTCGGAAGGCGAAATCGAAGCCATTGCCGACAACGTGGAGCTGGTGCGCGCCACGGCGGCCCGCGGCATCATCCACGCCGTGGTCAGCAAAAACGACCTGGCCCCGGCCGAAGCCAAGCTCCAGGAGCTGGGCGTGCGCGACCTGTTCGTGTTCCTGCGAGTGAGCTGGCAGCCCAAGGGTCCGATCATCAAGCAGCTGCTGGAGGATATGCAGCTGCGCGCCCCCAACGCGCTGTTCCTCGACGACAACCCCATCAACCGGGCCGAAGCCCTGCACTACAACCCCCGGCTGCAGGTAGCCGACCCCGCCGAGCTGCCGCGTCTCGCGCCCGCGCTGCTGGCCCTCGGCAAGCCCGACCCCACGTACGCCCGCCTGGAGCAGTACCGCCTCTTGGAGCGCCAGCAGCAGGCCCGCGCCGACTACCAGGGCGACAACCTGGCCTTCCTGCGCGACGCCCAGGTGCGGGTGGAGCTGCGCGAGGGCAAAGACGCCGTGTGGCCCGACTTCAACCGCATCGAGGAGCTGATCAACCGCTCCAACCAGCTGAACTACACCAAGAAGCGCGTGGTGCTGCAGCAGCTGGAAGCCCGCTTGGAGGCCACGCGCCTGCGCTGGGGCACCGTGCGCGTGCGCGACCGGTTCGGCGACTACGGCCTGGTGGGTGTGTACGCCCTGAACACCTTCACCAACGAGCTGGAGCAGTTTACCTTCAGCTGCCGCATCCTGCACCTGGGCGTGGAGCAATGGACGTACGCGCACCTGGGTTTCCCGAAGCTCGACGTGCAGGGCGACGTGGCCACCCCGCTCAACCAGACCGAGCAGCCCGACTGGATTACGCTGGAAACCCCGGCCGAAGCCGCGCAGGGCCGCGAAGCCGCCGCCCTGCCGCCGGGTGCCGACAAAGGCCGCCTGCGCATCCTGCTCAAAGGCGGCTGCGACCTGGGCCAGCTCACGCCCTACCTGCAGACCTACCAGGTCGACGTGACGGAGGACTTCAACTACGTGAACGACCACCAGGTGCCGGTGCACACCGAGCACACCGAGCTGCTGCGCCTGAGCCACACGCTGCCCGCCACCGAGCAGCACCGCCTGGCCGACGCGCTGCCCTTCCTCGACCGCGAAGCCTTTCAGCCCCGGCTCTGGCAGCCCGGCCCCGGCTACGACGCGGTGGTCTACAGTCCGCTGATGGACTACACCCAGGACCTGTACCGCGAAAACGCCACCGGCCTGCTGATTCCCTTCGGCGGCTACCAGGACCTGACCCAGGCGGACCCCGCCGAACAGGCCCGGCGCTACGCCCAGCGCAAGTTTCGCGGCATGGATGAAGCCTGGCTGCGCCGCTTCCGCGAGGAATTCAGCTACGCCGGCCCGCTCACGCCCGAGCGGTTTCAGGAGAATCTGCAGTGGCTGCGCCAGCAGCTGCCCGCCGCGGTGCCGCTCATCCTGCTCACCGGCGCCGAAATAGAGGTGCCCGGCTCGCCCGAACCCGGGGCCGTACAGCGCCATCAGCAAATGAACGCCGCCCTGCTCGACTTCGCCGCCCGCACGCCCAACGTGCTGGTGGTCGACGTGCGCGAGGTGGTGCGCACCCGCGCCGACGTGACCAACAACCTGCGCCACTACCAGCGGCCTTTATACAAAGCCCTGGCCGAGAAGCTGGCCGCCGAGCTGGCGCAGTGGCAGGGTCGGCAGCTGAAACGCTCCACTGTGGGGCAGCTGCGGGCCGCCCTGCTGGACGCTCTGCCCAAGCCCGTGCGCAAGGTGTGGGACCGGCTGACGCAGTAGCGCGCAGCGGACAGTGGTTGTAGCGCGAACGTTTAGTTCGCGTATCGTAGCTGACGTCCGTCCGATTGCCGTTTGACGGCTTCGTTCAAGATTACGCGAACGGAAAGTTCGCGCTACAGCCTATCTCCGAATCAGCTCCACCAGCCGCTCGGTCAGGCCGCGGCGGGAGTAGCGGGCGCTGCTGAAGGCGGGCAGGTCCTGGTTCGGGTTCTGCTGCCAGCTGGCCACCAGCTGGTCGAGGTAGGCGCGCATAGCGTCCCGGTCTTCGTAGTCGAAGTTCTGCCCGGCGCTGGTTTCGTCCAGGATGTGGGCCGCGTCGGAGCCGGTGGGGCCGATGCAGATGACGGGCTTGTTGGCGGCCAGGTACTCGAACACCTTGCCCGGCAGAATGCCGCGGTTGTGCGGCACATCGGGAATGCCGAGCAGCAGCGCGGTGCTGCGCAGCATGTAGCCCACGGCCTCGTCGTGCGGCACGAATTCCACCAGCTCGGTGCGCTCCAGCAGGCCCGCATCGGCCAGCTGCTGCGCCACTTCCTTGGCCACGCGCCCCACGAAGCGCAGGCGCAGCGGCACCTGCGGGTGCCGGACCGCGCAGGCCGCTACTTCCGCCAAGAACGGCCCGACGTGGTACTGCCCGGTGATGGTGCCCACGTAGGTAAGCAGCAGCGTATCAGCGGGTGGGAGCGAGGGATGCTGAAAATCGGCTTCGTCGTAGCCGTTGGGCAACACCGCGAACTTATCCGAGTGCAGCCCGGTGCCCTTGCCCTGCAGCAGCCGGCCCGTGTCGGGGCTGGTGGTAATGACCACGTCGGCGGCTTCCAGCACCTGCCGCTCGTAGCGCTGATCCAGCCAGCGGGCCACGGCGGTGCGCATCAGGGTCTGGGTGTAGTAGATGTCGGTCCACGGGTCGCGCAGATCGGCCAGCCAGCGCCAGCCGTAACGCTTTTTCAGGGCCAGGCCGATGAGCTGGGTGGAGTGCGGCGGCGAGGAGGTCAGCACCGCGTCGAACTGCTCGCCGGCGGCCACCAAGGCCGCTACTTGCTTCAGCACGAAGCTATTCCAGCCCCGGCGCGGGTCGGGCAAAAACACGTTGCCGCGCACGAAGCGCGCCACCCGCTGCGCCACCGAGGGCCGGCCTTCGTTGGCAAAGCCGCCGTGCGGAATGGGCCGGTTGGTGAGCTTCTGGTAGGCCCCGAACGGCTCCCGCGTGCCCGTGCGCAGCACCCGCACGCCCGGCGGCACGTCGGCCTCCAGCGAGTAGTCCAGCACCGGATACGCCGCCTGGGCCGGGTCCACGGTGATGACCGTCGGTTCGACGCCCAGCGCGGGCAGGTGCTTCACCCACTTCAGGCAGCGCTGCACCCCGGCCCCGCCCGAAGGCGGCCAGTAGTAGGTGATGACCAGCAAACGAAGCGGGGCGGGCACGGCGGGGTGGTTTTTAATGTTACGGGAGGGCGAAAGTAAAGCGCAGAACCGGCTTTCATGGTTTTGTGGCTATTTTTGTGCCTGGTGCTCCGGCCCCGCGCTTGGGGCGCGGCTTCCCAGCCTGCACTTTTTCGCCCGAAGCAGCTCTTTGCTACTCCCGACCCATGTTTGATAATTTATCTACCAAGCTCGACCGCGCCTTCAAAACCCTCAAAGGCCAGGGCAGCATCACCGAAATCAACGTCGCCTCGACGGTTAAGGAAATCCGCCGCGCGCTGGTGGACGCCGACGTGAACTACAAGGTGGCCAAGGAAGTCACCGACAAGATCAAGGACGAGGCCATGGGCCGCGAAGTCCTGACCGCGGTGTCGCCGGGCCAGCTGATGGTCAAAATCGTCTACGACGAGCTGACCGAGCTGATGGGCGGCGAGAAAAAGGACATCCAGATCAAGGGCGACCCGGCCGTGGTGCTGCTCTCGGGCCTGCAGGGCTCGGGCAAAACCACCTTCGCCGGCAAGCTGGCCGCCTTCATCAAAAAGCAGAACCGCACCGTGCTGCTGGTGGCCTGCGACGTGTACCGCCCGGCCGCTATCGACCAGCTGAAGGTGCTCGGGGAGCAGATCGGGGTGGAGGTGTACGCCGAAGTCGAGAACAAGAACCCCGTTCAGATTTCGCAGAACGCCATTGAGTACGCCCGCAAAAACAACAAAAAGGTCGTCATCATCGACACCGCCGGCCGCCTGGCCGTGGACGAGCAGATGATGCGCGAAATCGAGCAGGTGAAGCGGGCCATCAACCCGTCGGAGACCCTGTTCGTGGTGGACTCCATGACCGGTCAGGACGCGGTGAACACCGCCAAGGCCTTCAATGAGCGCATCAACTTCGACGGCGTGGTGCTCACCAAGCTCGACGGCGACTCCCGCGGCGGCGCGGCCCTGAGCATCCGGGCCGTGGTCGAGAAGCCCATCAAGTTCATCTCGACGGGCGAGAAGATGGAGGCGCTGGACTTGTTCTACCCCGACCGCATGGCCCAGCGCATCCTGGGCATGGGCGACGTTATCAGCCTGGTAGAGCGCGCCCAGCAGCAGTTCGACGAGGACGAGGCCAAGCGCATCAACGCCAAGATCCGGAAGAACCAGTTCAACTTCGACGACTTCCTCTCGCAGCTGGACCAGATCAAGAAGATGGGCAACCTGAAGGACCTCGTCGGCATGATTCCGGGCATGGGCAAGGCCATGAAGGACGTGGAAATCGACGACGACGCCTTCAAGCCGATTGAGGCCATTATCAAGAGCATGACTCCGCAGGAGCGCGCCAACCCGGACATCATCAACGGCAGCCGCCGCAAGCGCCTGGCCGCCGGCTCGGGCCAGGGCATTCAGCAGGTCAACAACCTGATGAAGCAGTTCGACGAGATGCGCAAGATGATGCGCACCATGAACAAGATGAGCCAGACCAAGGGCGGCATGGCCCAGATGGCCAAGATGATGGGCATGCGCCGCTAATCACGGATTGGCTACGCCGAACTTCGTTTGTTGCGGATTCGTTCGGATTGCACGGATTGTAGCTCCGCTGACCTTCGGTTGTAGACGATTAACGGGCGCCCCGGCTAGCAGCCGGGGCGCCCGTTTTTTTACCGGCGGAAGCCAAGGCCTGCGCAACGGTTGAGCTAACCCTGGCGTACCAGACGGCGTTTGCGGACGGGTACCAGTCTTGTCTGCCGATGATTTTTCTCCCCCGAATACTGCCCGGATTGTGTCTGCTGAGCCTGCTGGGTGGCTGCAACGGCCCCGCTGAGCAAACCGCCACGACTGCGCCGCCGGCTGATTCTACTGCTTCTGCCGCCGCGCCAGCCGCGGATACTGCTGCCCGGCCAGCTGCCCAGGGCCAGCCCGTGGCGTTGGGCGGCCAGACTTTCCGGCTGAAAGCGTTTCCGCTGGGGCAGCCCAACGCCGATGCGCCGCAGTTCAACATCTACCTCTACCCGAGCCAACGGCCCGACAGCGTGCTGGTGGCCCAGGACACCGAGCCCTCGGTGCTCGACCGGGACCAGGGCCCGCGCATGGGCGTGCCCAAAACGGCCGTCATCCTGTTCCAGACCTACAACGCCGGGGCCGGCTACCATTATTACGCCACAGCGGAAGGCCACCAGCTGCGCATCTACCGCAAGCGGCTGGAGGAAGCCACCCCGGAAAACGAGCACGCCGCCCGGCCCGCGTGGCAGCTGGTCAAGACGTTTGGCTTCTTCACCGATGGCGCACGGCCGCTATAGAAGGCCATATAATAGGAGTGGTGCCACGGCTCAAAGCCGTGGCACCACTTTTTTAAGCTACAAGTAATTTCAGCCATCAGAACGGCGCGGCGTAAACGTAGTGGTGCCACGACTTTTGGCGTCGTGGCACCACCCTGGGCGTTAGTCTTCCACAACCGAAGGTTAGCGGAGCTACAATCCGTGCAATCCGAAAAATCCGGACGAATCCGTACTTAGTACTCCGTCTTGCCTTCCTGCTGCTCCCAGGCGCCGAAACCTTCCAGCGCTTCGTCGCGCAGCAACTGCTGCATGGGAATGCTGCGCTCGGCCAGGGGCTTCTCGATTTCGTCGTAGATAAACTGGTCGTCGAAGCCGATGGCGGCCGCGTCCTGCTTGGTGTTGCCGTAAAACACGCGGCGCGGGCGGGCCCAGTAGATGGCGCCGAGGCACATCGGGCACGGCTCGCACGAGGTGTACAGGTCGCAGTCGGTGAGCTGGAAGGTGCCCAGCTCCCGGCAGGCCTTGCGGATGGCGTCGACCTCGGCGTGGCAGGTGGGGTCGTTGGTGCTGGTGACCTGGTTGTAGCCGCGGGCAATGATGCGGCCGTCCTTGACGACAACGGCGCCGAAGGGGCCACCGTGGCCGGCCTGCATCTGCTCGACGGAGAGGCGGATGGCCTCGCGCATGAAGTCGGGGTTGGGGGAATCCATAGGAGAAAGGGGAAATGAACCGGCAAAAATACGCTGCCGACGGGCAACTATCCGCGCCCGGACTCCGAGTTTGAAACTGGCACTTAAAACAGGCCGGCTGGTACTGCGCAAAGCAGCAGCTCGGCTGCCCCACAACCAAACCCCTTTCTTCCTCCCCAACCAAACATCCTCCGTTATGAACCAACCATCTACTCTCGGGCGACTGTTCGGGCTGGTCGCCGGGCTGCTGCTGAGCCTGGTCGCCCGCGCCGACCACCTGCGCCCCCACCTGCTGCTGGGCGCCCAGCTTACCGGCGACCAGGAGGTGCCGGCCGTTGCCACGGCGGCCCGGGGCGTGGCCAGCTTCACGCTCAACGCCACCCGCGACACCCTGTTTATCACGGGGGCCTTCAACGGCCTGAGCGGGCCCGTCACGCAGGCCCACGTACACGACGGAGCCCGCGGCGTGGCCGGCCCGGTCGTTACCAACCTGCTGCCGTTCATCACCGCCAACCGCCTGCGGGGCTTCCTCACCGGCGCCGACATCGACCGGGCCAAGCTCAGCAAGTACCTGCGCGGCGAGTATTACATCAACGTGCACACGGCCGCCAACCCCGCCGGCGAAATCCGCGGGCAGATCGAAGTGGAGTCGGATGCGGAGTACGCGGCCACCCTGAGCGGCGCCCAGGAAGTGCCGGCCGTCACCACCAGCGGCACGGGCCTGGGCACCTTCAACCTAAGCCAGGACCAGACCCGGCTGCGGTTCAAGGTGGTGGTGGCGGGTCTGGGCAGCGCCATCACCAACAGCCACTTTCACACCGGGGCCGCTGGGGTCAGCGGCCCGGTAATCGTCGGCACGGAGTCCTTCCGCACCGGCAACGTCATCGAGGGCGAAATCACGCCCACTGCGGCCTTCCTCACGGCCTTGGCCGCCGGGCAGATTTACTTCAACGTGCACACGGTCAATAACCCCGGCGGCGAGGTGCGCGGGCAGGTGCTGCCCACCGTCCGCTCCCTGCCCCACGACGCGCGCCTCACCGGGGCGCAGATGGTGCCGGCCGTCGTCACTGCCGGCCACGCCGTGGCCGTGCTGCGCCTCAACACCACGCTCGACACCGCCCGCATCGTGGTGGCGCACACGGGGCTGAGCGGCGCGCCCACCGCCGTCCAGTTTCACGCTGCCGAAGCCGGGCAGCCCATCAGCGCCAGCACCCTGTTTGCCTCGGCGGCCCTCACGCCCACGTCGGGCAACCTGCTGAGCTTCTTTCTGAGCGGGCTCACGCCGGCCGGGCTCAACCTGCTGCTCAGCGGCGGGGGCACGGTGGTGTTTACCACGGCCGCCAACCCCAACGGCGAAATTCGTGGGCAGATTTACCGGTTGGCGCGCGAGGGCTACAGCTTCGTCCTGAACGGCCAGCAGGAGGCGCCCAACCCCGTGAGTAGCAGCGGCTACGGCGCCGGCTTCGTCTCCATCGACCGCGACCAGACCAATGCCCACTTCGCCCTGGTGTGGGGCGGGCTGAGCGGCCCGGCCACCAACGCCCACTTCCACACCGGCCTGTTTCGGCAGGCTGGCCCGGTGGTGTTCAATCTACCGCCGTTCTTCAATAACACCACCAACCCCTTCGAGGCCAACGGGTTCTGGACCGCCGCGGCCGCGCAGCCCTTTAATCTGCGCCGCTCCCAGCAGTTCCGCCGGGACAGCATGTACGTGAACCTGCACACGGCCACCAACCCCGGCGGGGAGATTCGCGGGCAGGTGTTTCGCGGGGCCCGCAACCTGAGCCGGGTGCTGGCTACGGAGCCCGCGGCCCTGGTGGCCGGGTCGTTGGCGGCCTTCCCCAATCCCGTGCGCGAGCAGTTGCAGCTAATTTTTGAAGGCCGGGTTGCCGCGCCGGGCACTATTCAGGTGACGGATGTGTTAGGCCGCCGAGTTCTTTCGCAGACCGTGCGGATGCAACCCGGAGCCAATAATCCGACTCTTGGGGTTAGTGACTTGAAGGCCGGAATATATTTTGTCACCATAAATGTTTCTGGCACGAAGATTGTCACTAAATTTGCGAAAGAATAGTTTTTAGGTGTTTTGGTTGTGGAAAAGAGGGCGGCTGTTAGCTGCCCTTTTTTTATTGCTGATAATTAACACTTTAGCCGATTTGCGTGGTGCCCGGACGGGCTGACGGGCTGCTCCTGGCCGCGGATTCAGGCCTGCTTAGGGCTTGGCATAGAAGTACTCCTGCCGCGGGGCGGGGCTGCCGTGCTGGCGGAGTTGCGCTTCCTGCGCCCGCAGTTCCACCCGCCGGATTTTGCCGCTGATGGTCTTGGGCAGCTCCGCGACAAACTCCAGGATGCGCGGCATCTTGTAGGGCGCCAGCTGCTGCCGGGCAAAGACAAACAGCTCGGTAGCCAGGGCTTCGGAGGGCGAGGAATCGGGGTGCAGAATGACGAAAGCTTTGATTTCGTGGCCCTTGATGGGGTGCGGCGAGCCGACTACGGCCGCCTCCACCACGGCCGGGTGGTCAATCAGCGCGCTTTCCACCTCGAAGGGGCCCACGCGGTAATCGGAAGATTTGATGACGTCGTCGTCGCGGCCCACGAACCACACGTAGCCGTCGGCGTCGCGGTAGGCTTTGTCGCCGGTGTAGTAGAGGCCGTGGCGGAACACGGTGGTGGCGCGCTCCGGCTCGCCGAAATATTCCTTGAAGATGCCGTTGGGCCGGGCCGGGTCGAGGCGCACCGCAATGTGGCCTTCCGCCAGAGCGGGCAGTTCCCGGCCCTCGTCGTCGGCAATGACGATGTCGTACATAAACGAGGGGCGGCCCATGGAGCCGAAGCGCACCGCGCTGCCGGGCAGGTTATACACCATGGCGGTGCTCTCCGTCTGCCCGTACCCGTCGCGGATCAGCTGGCCGGTGCCGCGCTGCCAGGCCTCGATAACTTCGGGGTTGAGCGGCTCACCGGCGCTGACGCACTCGCGGAAACGGAAGCGGTAGGCCGTGAGGTCTTCCAGGATGAGCAGGCGCAGCACCGTGGGCGGGGCGCAAAAGGTGCTGACGCCCTCGCGCTGCAGGGCCCGCAGCAGGGGCGGGGCCGCGAATTTGCCGCCCTGCCGGTACACCAGCAGGGCGGCGCCCACGCTTAGCGGGGCAAAAAAGCTGCTCCAGGCAAACTTGGCCCAGCCCGCCTGCGAGATGTTGCAGTGCAAATCGTCGGGGCCGACGCCGATCCAGGCGGCCGTGCTCAGGTGCCCGACGGGGTAGGAGAAGTGGGTGTGCGTGACGACTTTGGGCAGGCCCGTGGTGCCCGAGGTGAAAAAGAGGAACAGCGGGTCGTCGGCGCGGGTGGGGGCGGCCGCGGCCGTGGCGGGCAGCTCCCGGGTTTCGGCAAAACCGACCCAGCCCGGCCGCGCGCCCGGGCCCACCAGCATTTTCAGCGGTATCTGCACATCCAGCGCGGCTTCGGCCTGGTCGATTTTGGCGGCGTTATCGGCATCGGCCACGACCACGGCGGGCAGCAGGCGGCCGAAGCGGTACTGCAGATCGGCCACCGTCATGATGGTGGCGGTGGGCACGAGCACCTGCCCGCCCTTGATGCCGGCCAGGTAGGTAAACCACAGCTCGGCCACCACGGGCACCATCAGCAGCACGGCCTGCCCGGGCAGCACGCCGCGCCGGCGCCAGTAGTTAAGCAGCCGGTTGGCGTGGGCGCTCAGCGCCGCGTAGCGGTAGCTTTCCACCGGCCCGGCCTCGTCGCCCACCAGGCGCAGGGCCTCTTTGTCGGGGTGCGCGGCCGCGTGCAGGCCCTCGAAGATGTCGGCGGTCCAGTTGAACAGTTCCGGCTTGGGAACGGGCAGCCGGGCCAGCTCGTCGTAGCGGCCGGCGGCGGCCAATTGCTGAAACTGCTGGAAATACGCTTTCATGCGAACGGGAAGGGAAGGCGCAGAACGAAACAGGGCGCGGCCGCCCGAAGCCGGCCGCGCCCACCGCGGGGGGGCGGCCCGGGGGGTTAATGTACGACTCGCAGGATGTAGTTGGGCGCGTCGGCGGGGCTGGCTTCGTCGCGGAAAGCGCCCACGCGGCTGGGGCCGTAGCCCAGGTTCACCTTTACCCATTCGTCGCGGGTGGGCAGCAGGGCCAGCACCTCCTGGCGCAGCGCGTCCAGGGCGGTTTGCAGGTTGTCGCGCTGCTGGGCTTGCTCGTCGGTGGTCTGGTCGAAGCTGCCGGTGGGCGGCCGCTGCTCGAAGGGGCTGGTGTCGGGGGCGGGCAGGGCGGTTTCGGCCTGGTGCGAGCGGGTGGCCACGGTCAGCTGGCGCAGCTCCTGCTCGGCGGCGAGGTAGGCAGTGACTTTCTCCTCCAGCGGGAGCAGGTTGGGGTCGAGGTAATCGAGGTTGGAGGCCATAGTTGAGAGAAAAACGAGGTCGGTAACTGAACGGAAGGCGCCGGTGGAAGGATACAGCGGGGGCCGGAGCACCCCGTCGGGCGGCTAGGGCGCGGGGTCGGGGCGGGGACGGTTGCGCTGGCACTTCTCGCCGCAGTACTTCACCTCGTCCCAGCTGCGGGCCCACTTCCGGCGCCACGCGAAGGGCCGCCCGCAGGTGGCGCAGATCTTGGTGGGCAGCGTGGCTTTGGTGTAGCGCGGAGTGGGGGGGGCGGGCATGGGCAGGCGCGGCTGGGGGCGTAATTCCTATACTCGGTGGCCGGGCGGCGCGTTGTGGCTACCTTTGCGGGCTTTTTCCGTTTCCCCACCCGCATGAATCGTTTACTCCTGATGCTGCTGGCCGTCAGCATGGGCGCGCTGCTGCCCGTGCAGGCCGCGCTCAATACGCGCCTGGCCCGCGCCACCGACGGCCCGGTGGTGGCGGCCCTGGCCTCGTTTGCCGTGGGCACGCTCACCCTGCTCGTCATTGCCCTGGCCGCCGGCATGCGCCTGGGCAGCATCGCCGAAGCCGTGCGCAGCCAGTCGCCCACGGTGTGGCTGGGCGGCGTCATCGGGGCCTGCTACGTGGGCTCCGTCACGGTGCTCACGCCGCGCCTGGGCGTGGCCCTCACCTTCGGGCTGCTCATTGCCGGGCAGCTGGTGCTGTCGGTGCTCTTTGATCATTTCGGTCTGTTCGGCCTGCCGATGCAGCGCCTCTCGCCGGGGCGCGTCGCGGGCGTACTTTTGCTGCTCATCGGCGTAGTCCTGATCCGCCGCTTCTGAGCAGATAACCCCGGACCACCGGCTGACCTGACCATGGCCGCCGGCGCTTGACCCGCCCACTGGCCCTACCAACTGACAACCCCCATGGCTTCCACTTTCGACCCCATCGGCGCCGCCCTGCTCGACTACGTGGCCGGCCAGACGGCCGCCACCATCACCGTGCACAGCAACGTGGCCGAGGACGAGCCGCTGCCCGCCAAGTATTTTTTTCGCACGCTCTGGGAGATGCCCGCCCTGGAGCGCACCGCCCTCGACCAGTGCCGCGGCCGCGTACTCGACCTCGGGGCCGGGGCCGGGGCCCACGCCCTGGAGCTGCAGAGCCGGGGCTTCCAGGTGAAGGCCGTCGACGTGTCGCCGGGCGCGGCGCAGGTGATGCAGCAGCGCGGCGTGCAGGAAGTGGCCTGCCACGACGTGTTTGAGCTGAGCACCCGCCACGACGAGGCCCGCTACGACACCCTGCTCATGCTTATGAATGGACTGGGCGTGGTGGGCACCCTGGAGGGGCTGGAGCGGTTTCTGGCCCTGGCGCACCCGCTGCTGGTGCCCGGTGGGCAGATTCTGGCCACCTCGGCCGACATCAGCTACCTTTACGAGGACGAGGACGGCGCCCTGGTGTTCGACCTGAACGCTCCGTACTACGGGCAGGTGGATTACCAGATGAGCTACCAGGAGCAGACCGGCCCCGCGTTCCACTGGCTGTTTGCCGACCCCACCATCGTGCAGGACTACGCCGAAGCCGCCGGCTACGAGGTGGAGTTTGTCGACGAGGACGAAAACCAGCAGTTTCTGGTGCGCCTCACGCGCCACTAGCCGCCCTGGCCGGCGAAACATCTGCTCCCGGCGCCGGTTACCTGCCTTTCGGGCGGGCGCGGGCCGGCCGCGCCCCCATTCCCTGCTGCATGATCTACGCCAAGCATTACCCCATTCGTTGGGCCGACCTCGACCCGAACGGCCACATGCGCCACTCGGCCTACAACGACTACGCCGCCCAGCTGCGCCTCGACTACCTCAGCGACGCGGGCTTTCCGCTGGCCCAGTTTGCCCGGCTCGGCATCGGCCCCATTCTGTTTCGCGAAGACACGCGCTTTCTGAAGGAAATCAGCCCGAACGAAACCATCCGCGTCGATGCCCAGCTGGCCGGCCTGAGCGCCGACGGCAGCCGCTGGCGCATCGTGCACACCGTCTATAAGCAGGACGGGCGCGAGTCGGCCACCATCACCGTCGACGGGGCCTGGCTGGATCTGCGCCAGCGCAAGCTGGCCGTGCCGCCCGCCGAGCTGGCCGAGGCCCTGGGGCAGCTGGCGCGCCACAGCACCTACGCCACTATCGAGCGGCGCCCCCCGGCGGAATAGGCCCGCCCCGGCCCGGCAGATTCGGCGCGCGGTTGGCTTACGCCGGGCCGGGCGGCTTTGCGGGAAGCCGGCTGCGGGCCAAAACGGGACGCGGGGTTCAGCTCGTGGCGGCCTGCTGGCCCTTGCGCACGGGCTGCGGCGCGGCCGGGGCGGCGCCCAGGGCCCGGGTGATGCGCGCCAGCTGCTGGCGGTGGTGCAGCACGTGGTCGAGCATGAAATCCAGCGTCTGCTCGATGGTGAGCATGCCGGCGCGCGGGTGCTTGAAGATGGCCCGGTGCGCCAGCCGGCTCGGAAACTCGTTGAGCAGCTGCTCCAGCTGCCGCCGGGTGGCGGCCCATTGCTGGCGCATGTCGGCCAGCGGGGGCAGGGCGGCGGCATCTGCCGGGGTCAGGGCGGCCACGCGCGAGGGGGCTTTGAAGCGCAGGCCCGGCAGACGCAGGGCCAGCCGCAGCAGCGTCGAGCGCAGCTTCATGCCGAGCGTGGCCTGGCCCAACTGCTGCTGCTGCTCGCGCAGCTTCTGCTGCAGGTACTGCCCGATGGCCACTTCCGAGGCCAGCAGGTGATGCACCACGTGCGCGGCCGACCACTGCCCGGCGGCCGGGGCCGAGTAGGCCCGCTCGCCCAGGTGCGCGGCGGCTTGCAGGAGTTGTTCGGTGGCACTTTCGAGCTGCTCGAAGCGCAGGTGCAGGCGGTGATTCATGGGAAGGCAGCGGGGGAGAAGCGGGGCGGGCGGGCAAAGCTCGGTCTAAAAGGTACACCTTTGCGCCCGAATGTCCCTGCAGTCGTCCTCCGCCCCCGAGCGCGTCGTCGTCCGGCGCCTGACCGGTGCCCTGTTTCTGGGCTACCTGGTCTACCTTTTCAGCACCCCGTACACGGCCCTGTACTACGATTCGCTGACGTACTGGGAGCTGGCCAGCCAGTACTACTACGCCACCAAGAGCTTTAAGCTGCTCTCGTTCACTTCCAGCGTCCGGGGGTATCTGCTGCCGCTGCTGCTGTTTCCGGTGCGGGTGGTGGCCTACCTCACGCTCATCCCCCCGATTCAGTTCACGCGGGTGCTGGGGGCCGCGCTGGCGGCGGGGCTGTTTGGCTGGGCGGCGCCGGCGGTCTGGCAGGCGGTGGTGGCGCCGGCGGCGCTGAGCTGGCGGCGGCGGCTGGCCTTTGCCGGGCTGGGCTTCGTGTTCTGGCGCGACTACTTCAACTTCCCGCTCACCGACTTTCTTTCGCTGGCCGTTATGCTGGCTGCGGTCTGGCTGCTGATTCGGCGCGGGCAGCGGCCGGGCTGGCTGCTGCTGGCCGGGGCGCTGTGCATGGCCGCCGTCAACATGCGGCCGGTGTACGCGGGGGCGGCCGGCCTGCTGCTGCTCGGCGGCCTGGGCCTGGCCCGCCGGCAGGGGCTGGGCTGGCCGCGCAGCGGGCGGCTGGCGGGGGCGTTTCTGCTGGGCCTGGCCCTGGTGGGCGCGCCGCAGCTGGTCATCAATGCCCGGCACTACGGCCAGTACACACCCCTGGTGCTGGCCTGGAAAAACCCCGCCGCGCCGCAGAGCCTCTACCTCTCGCAGCTGAGCTGGGGCCTGGCCGTGCAGAAGTACGAAACCACCATCGACCCGGCGTACCCCAACGCGCGTATCATTTACGTGGACGAGGTGGGCCAGCGCATCATGGACGAGGAGCAGATTTCCTTTGTCTACGGCCTGCGCGACCTGAACCACTACCTCCGGGCCGTGGCCCGCAACCTGCCCGACGTGGCCGCCCTCTACGCCCGGCACTTCTTCAACGGCCTCGACCTGAAGTACCCCACGCCCTACATTCGGCAGGTGTACGGCCCCACGCTGCCCCTCTCGCTGCTGAACTACACGGTGCTGTTTCTGGCCGGGCTGCTCCTGCTGGGCCGGCGGCACCAGCGCCCCACCGGGCCGCAGTGGCTGGTGCTGGCGGTGCTGGTCGGGCCCTGCCTGGTGGCCATTCCCACGGCCATCGAGTGCCGCTTTTTCATCCCGATCTACCTGCTGCTCTACGCCGTGCTCTGCTTTCAGTGGCCCGCCGACTGGCGACGCTGGCTGCGCTGGCCGGTGGCGCTGGCCTACGTGGCCTTCGTGCTGCTGTGCCTGGTCGTGTCCTCAAACTCGCTGTGGCACATGAGCAACGGCCCGCGCCTGCTCTGGCCTTGAACCACCAATCGATGATGCTCTAACAAATGGCCCGTCGAATATCCCGCTTGTTACAGCCCTGGTAACCAACCGGGGATTATTGAGCCCATTTGTTACAGCGTTAGCAACAAAGGGTATACTAAACAGCGAGTTTGTTCCCGGCGTAAGGGCTTGCTACCAACAGTCTTCCGCGCAAGCGCAGCCTCGGCTCCAGCTTGGTAACTTCGTCCGCCGCCCGTCATTTCCGTTGCGCTTGCCCGATTCCGCCATCCATCAGCCGAGCCGCCCCGCCTGGCGCCACTACCTGCCGCTGGCGCTGCTGGTGCTGGCCGGTTACCTTCTCTATCTGCCGCTGACCAGCTACCCCGGCCTGGTGTATGACGCCGAGCTGTACTGGTTCATAGCTATTTACTTCCACAAGGCGGGCAGCCTCTCGCTGCTGCACTTCCACGACGCCATGCGCGGCTACGTATGGCCGCTGCTGCTGCTGCCGGCGCGGGTGGCGCAGTTCTACTCGGGCCTGCCGCCGCTGCTCTTCACCCGCGTGCTGGGCGCGCTGACGGCGGCCGGGGGCTTTGGGCTGCTGGGGCCGCTGCTGTGGCAGGCCGTGCGGGCGCAGGCCGCCCCGCTGAGCTGGCGTCGCCGGTTGGGCTTTGCCGGCCTGGGCTTCCTGCTGTGGCGCGACCATTTCAATTTCCCGCTCACCGATTTTCCGGCGCTGGGAGCTTTGGGCCTCGGCCTGCTGCTGCTCTACCGCCGGCCCGGGCGCCTGGCCCCGGCGCTGGCGGCGGGGCTGTGCCTGGCCGCGGCCACCAACCTGCGCCCGATTTACCTGGCCGCGGTGCCGTTCTTCCTGGCGCTGCAATGGACGCTGCTGCCCACCGGGCTGAGCCCGGGCCGCCGCGCCGGGGCGGTGGCCGCGCTGCTGCTGGGCGCGGCGCTGGTATTGGGGCCGCAGCTGCTCATCAACCAGCGCCATTTCGGCCGGGCCACGCCGCTGGTGCTGGCCCAGGACGCCAACATTGCCCCCGGCACGCTCTACCGCTTCAAGCTGCTGCGGGGCCTGAAGTTTCAGAAGTACGAAACCAGCATCGGCGCCGATTACCCGCAGTCGGTGCTCTTCTTTTTCGACCCCGCCGGCCGCCGCTTCGTAGAGCGGGAGCACGTGCAGGAGTTTCGCTCCACCGCCGAGTACGCCCGCCTGGTGCTGCGGCATCCCGGCTTCTTCGCCGGCCTTTACCTGCGCCGCCTCTTCAACGGCCTCGATGTGCAGTACCCCACGCCCTACATCCGGCAGGTCTACACGCCCACCTGGGGCCTGGCCGCGCTGAATTATTCGGTCTGGTTTGCGGCCGCGCTGGTTGCGTGGCACCGCCGCCGCGGCCTCAGCCCGCCGTTGCGGCTGACCCTGGTCGTGCTGCTGCTGCCCTGCCTGCTGGTGCTGCCCACCGACGTGGAATGCCGCTACCTGCTGCCGTTGCACCTGCTGCTCTACGCGCTGGTCTGCTTCGGCTGGCCTGCGGAGTGGCGGCCGGCTCGCTTCAGCCGGCGCCGGTTGGGGCTGGTGGGTGCGGCTTACGCGGTATTCCTGACGTTGTGCTTTGCCACCTCGGCCGCCACGCAGGCGCAGTTGGAGTACGGCGGCCGCTCGTTGCTGGGCCAGCAGCTGCCCGCTCCGAAACCGTGAGTTTTGACCTCAGCCCTGGCGTCAGGTTCTCGCCGAGGGCGTAGAGGTTTGGGCAGACGATGCCGAGGTCTGCCGAACCCAAAAACAGAAAGGCCCGGAGCCGTAAAGCTCCGGGCCTTTAATCGTCCACAAAATCCGTGAAATCCGGAATAATCCGCCGAATCCGTGGGCTATTTGCGGTACAGCACGTCCTTCACCGCCTTGATCGTGCGGGCTACGTTCGGCAGCGCGGCTTCGATGAGGGTGGGGGCGTAGGGCAGCGGCACGTCGGCCGAGGTCACGCGGCCAATGGGGGCGTCGAGGTAGTCGAAGGCGTAGCGCTGCACGTGGTAGGCCAGCTCCGAGCTGATGGAGGCCAGCGGCCAGGCTTCCTCCACCACCACCAGGCGGTTGGTTTTCTTCACCGATTCCACCAGCGTAGCGTAGTCGATGGGGCGCACCGAGCGCAGGTCGATAACCTCGGCTTCGATGCCTTCCTTGGCCAGCTCGTCGGCGGCGGCGTACACCACTTTCATCATCTTGCCGAAGGACACCAGCGTGACGTCCTTGCCCGGCCGCACGATGTTGGCTTTGCCGATTTCGAGAATGTACTCCTCTTCCGGCACCTCGCCCTTGTCGCCGTACATCAGCTCCGACTCCATGAAAATTACCGGGTCGTTGTCGCGGATGGCGGCTTTGAGCAGGCCCTTGGCGTCGTAGGGGTTGGAGGGCACCACCACTTTCAGGCCGGGGGTGTTGGCGTACCAGTTCTCGAAGTTCTGCGAGTGCTGCGAGGAGAGCATGCCGGCGTTGCCGGTCGGGCCGCGGAACACGATGGGGCAGGTGTACTGCCCGCCCGACATCGACATCATCTTGGCGGCCGAGTTGATAACCTGGTCGATGGCCACCAGCGAGAAGTTGAAGGTCATGAACTCGATGATGGGGCGCAGGCCGTTCATCGAAGCACCCACGCCGATGCCGGCAAAGCCCAGCTCGGCAATCGGGGTGTCGATGACGCGCTCGGCCCCAAACTCGTCGAGCATGCCTTGGCTTACTTTGTAGGCGCCGTTGTATTCGGCTACCTCTTCGCCCATCAGGAAAATGCTCGGGTCACGGCGCATTTCCTCGGACATGGCTTCGCGCAGGGCTTCCCGGAATTGGATGGTCCGCATGTAGATGTCAGGAAAGAAAAAGTCGGGTCAATGAAAACTTGCGCCGGCTCATGGCTGAACCGGCTCGTAAAGCTACAACCCCCGGCGGGAGTGGGCAAATTCGGGCCGCCTCGCGGGAAATAGCAAACGTTTGCGGCGGGTAAAAGCCAGCTGCAACGGATGGAGCAGCTGCTAGGCTAAGGGTGCCAGAGCCCGGCAGACGGCCCGCCGCCGCAAAGCGTGGGCGTTACAGCTTCTCCAGTCGCAAGGCGTCGCCCGCCCCGGCTAGCCGGTACACGTGGCCGGCACATTTGATAAAGCGGACTGCGGGAGCCAGCTGCACGGTATTGCCCGGCGACGTGAAGGCGCCTGTTTTGTACCAGATCAGCAGCGTGTCGCCGGACAAGGCTTGGCGGACAATCCGCGTCTGCTGGGCCGAGTTGAGGGACCAAATCTTTAATTGTCGGCCCGACAGATCCATTTGCAAGGCCGTATCGGCGCTGCCGGGGGCTTTGTGGGCGGCTAGGCAGCTGGTCAACACAACTGGAAGGAGCAGGCAGAAATGTCGCATCAGCGGAAAGGTTGTCTGCGCGGTTGAACGCCCATACAGCGCCTGACATTGCTCGGCTGGTCCGCTTACTGCCGCAGCGCCTCGGTAAACACCTTGTTGGTGGCGTAGTCGCGGAATTCCAGGTCCTCCACGGCCCGTTGGGCGTAGCTGCGGTCGAGCTGCACGGCGCGGCGCAGAAACTGGCCCACGTCGCCGGGGCGCTGGGCGCGGGCGGCCACCACGGCCAGGCAGTAGTAGGCCTGGGCATCGTTGGGCTTGAGGGTGAGAGCCTGCTGGTAGATGTCGGCGGCGCCCTCGTAGTTTTCCTTCATCAGGTAGATGAGGGCCTTGTTCATCACGTTCTGGTAGGCCTGCGGGTCGCCGAAGGCGAGGCTGCGCAGGGCATCGTCGGTCTGGCCGATTTCGATTTCCAGGGCGGCTTTGTCGGCAAACACCTTGTCGAGCACCAGGCGCGGGCCGCCGAGCTTAATGGCGTAGTCGTAGTTCTGCAGGGCTTCGAGCCGGTCGCCGGCGCGGTGCCAGGCCGTGGCCACGTGGTAGAACATTTCGGCCGTAGGGTTGCGGTGGGCGGCCAGGGTGAAGTTGGTGGCTGCCCGGCGCTGGTAGGCCTTGCGCACCCGGTCCGACACTTCCTTGTCGGCCCGCTCCAGCAGCACCACCCCGAGGTTGTGGTAGGCTTCCCAGCTGCCCGAGGTGGCCACGGCCGTTTCGTAGATGCGCTGCTTTTCGGCCAGCAGCGGCGTGAGCGTGGCCGAGTAGCGCAGCTCCTCGGGCGTCAGGGCGTCGGCCTCCACTTCCTTCTCCACGATTTTCTTGGAGAGAATATAAATCTCCGACTGCAGGCGCTTGGGCGCCGAGTACTTCACGGCCACCGTGCCGAAGCGCATCACCGGGTAGATGTACTGCTCCAGGTAATCGAAGTAGCTGAGGCGGTGCAGGGCTTTTTCCTTGCCGGTCCAGCCACCGGGCGCGTCGTTGATGATGTCGATAACCGAGTCCTGCTGGGCCGGCTTCAGGGCCGAGGCCTGCACCTTGCTCACAAACAAATCCCAGCGGCGGTGGTAGGCCTGCGTCTCGAAGCGCACCGACCGCAGCGAATTCAGGTAGGAATCGGTGTCGAGGCGCTTCTGGTAGTACTTCAGCAGCGCCTTCACGCGCTTGTCGGCCAGCTGCGCGTCGTGTGAGTCCAGCGAGTCGGGTGAGTGGCCGGCCACAATCATCACCCGCTCGGTGCGCTGGTTGGCCTCGATAAATTCTTCCAGGGCGGCCACGTTGGTGCCCAGGTAGTTGCGCACGGCCGACTGGCCCTGGTCGAAAAAGAAGGGCAGCACGCGGGTGCCGCCGCCCTCCAGGCTGGCCGCTTCGGGCAGGTACTGCACGGGCAGCACCTCGCGCACCACCAGGCGGCTGGGCTGGGCCACACCCCGCGCCAGCACGATTTCCTGCTCGGCCTTGAGCACCTTGCCGTTGGGCTTGAGCTGGCGTACCTGCGGGCGGGCCAGCAGCTGGCCGGGGTTTTTGCGCGGCTCGAAGCGGAAAGCCACCGGCTTGCGGATGACCAGCAGGCTCTTGTCGGCGTCGTCGTACACGTACTCGCCGAGCTGAAAGCGCACGGTGCCCACGGTGTCTTCGCGCAGGCCGTTGTCGTAGCGGTAGCGCAGGGGCAGCTCGTACACGGCGCCCTTGTGCAGGTGCGCGGCGGGCACTTTAATGGTCAATTCCCCGAGCACCTGGTCGCCGTTGGCCTCGAGCACCGGCGGGTGAGGCTGCACTTGCTGGCCGCTCTGGGCAACCCGTAGCATGCGCGGCAACGTACAAGCAGGAAGCCAAGCCGTTGAAATAAGCGTAATTAGCGGGACCAGCGCGCGGCGCGAAACATTCATGCAACTCAATTCAGACGGCAAAATCAGCACCCTTAACGCAGATTGCGGCGGCTCGGACACGTAACCAACGAACTTTACGGCGTCCGGGATTTGCCCGAATGCCGGCAGCAAGTTAACTTTTCAGCACCACTGCCCTGAACCCCACCCGGCTATGAAACGGATTACCGACTTTATCGAACAGCAAAGTTTCGGCGTGTGCAGCGCCATGGGCAACCGGCTGGGCTTCTCCACGCGCAGCGTCCGCCTGTCCTTTGTCTACGCTTCGTTCTTCACGTTTGGCTCGCCCATCGTGCTCTACTTCGCGCTGGCGTTCTGGATGAACATGCGCCGCGCCTTGCGCCAGCAGCGCAGCACCGTGTGGGATTTGTAAGCCCCGCGGCTTTCGACCTTGACCCTGGGCCCGGCTGGCTGACGTTGTTACGTCGTCCGGCCGGGTTTTTCGTTGCGCCCCGGCCTTTCAGCCGACAACTTGACCCGCCGAGGGCGTCGAAGAAACGCTGAAGGCGCCGCGTGCGGACGCTTTAGGGCAGCAGCTCGCTGAAGCGGCGCTTGCCCTGCGCGAAGTAGGCCCAGACCAGGCTGCCATTGTAGGTGCCGGGCCGCTGGGCGGCGCGCAGGTGCGGCTTGGCCAGGGCGCGGCGCTGCCGCCAGTAGCCCAGCTTCTGCCAGAAGTGCCAGTGGGCGCGCAAAATGGCCTGGAAGTCGCCGGTCTGGCCTTTGGCCAGCAGCTGCGCGGCGGCGGCGAGGTCGAGCAGCGTGCGTTGCAGCAGCGTGGGCCACAGCTCGCCGGGCGCCAGGTTTTTGTAGAGCAAGGCCAGGCCGTTGCGGAAGTTCAGGTAGGTTTTGCGCGGGTTCGACTTGTGCAGCGTGCCGCCGCCCACGTGGTACACCGTGCTCCCGCCGTGGTACCACACCTCGTGGCCGGCGTTCCAGAGGCGCCAGCACAGGTCGATTTCCTCCATGTGGGCGAAAAACGCCGGCTCCAGGCCTTGCAGCGCGTGCCAGGCTTCGGCCCGCACCAGCATGCAGGCCCCGGTGGCCCAGGCCACGGGGCGCGCATCGTCGTATTGTCCCTGGTCGGTTTCCAGCGTGTCGAAGAGGCGGCCGCGGCAGAAGGGGTAGCCCAGGCGGTCGAGGTAGCCGCCGGCGGCGCCGGCGTACTCAAACTCGGTTTTGGCGTGGAAGGCGCGAATCTTGGGCTGCACGGCCGCCGCGGCGGGGCGCTCGGCCAGCAGCTGCAGCTGCGGGCGCAGCCAGCCGGGCGTCACCTCCACGTCGGAGTTGAGCAGCACGTAGTACGCGTAGCCGGGCAGCTCGCGCAGGGCATGGTTGTAGCCCTGGCAGAAGCCAAAATTCTCCGCCAGGCGCAGCACCTGCACCTGCTCGGGATAGTGCGCCCGCAGCCAGGCCACCGAGTCGTCGGTGCTGGCGTTGTCGGCCACCACGATGCGGGCCGCGTCGGAATGGGCCAGCACCGACGGCAGAAACTGCTCCAGCCAGCGCCGCCCGTTCCAGTTCAGGATGACCACGGCCACGCCGGCGGCGTAGCCGGTGGCCGGCAAGCTGCTAGAGGCCAAATCCGCTCAGGTCGAGGCCGGGAATGTTGGGCAGCAGGCCCTGGGTGCGCGACTTGAGATGCTCCTTGCCCTTGTCGCCGGCTTCGTCGAGCACCTTGTTGACGGCAGCCACCACCAGGTCGGCCAGCATGTCGCGGTCCTGCGGGGTGAGCAGCGTTTCGTCGATTTCCAGCTTGAGCAGCTGGCGCTTGCCGTTGGCGGTGGCGCGCACCATGCCGCCGCCGGCTTCGGCCGTGGCCGTAATGTGCTGCAGCTCGTCCTGGGCTTGCTTTACTTTTTCTTGCAGGTCTTTCAGGCGACCCATCATGCCCATCATGTCGAACATTGCGGAAGTGATTTTCGGGGAAAAGCAGGAAAACAACGGCGCCGGGCCCCGGCCAACCCGCGGCCCGGCGCTGTCTTGGAGGCGCAAAAGTACGCCACGCCGCCCGACTGGCCTACGGGCCCCGCCTCAGCGCAGCAAGGTGACGGTGGCGCGCTGCACGATGCGCTGCCCCGTTTCGTCGACGGCCTCGAAGCGGTACGAAAACACCTGCGGCGCGGCCAGCGTGCCGCGGATGCGGCCGTCCCAGGTCTGGGCGCGGTCGGTGGCGCGGAATACTTCCACGCCGTTGCGGTCGTAGAGCGTGAAGCTGAAGGCCTTCAGGAAGCGGCCCTTGATTTCGAGCACGTCGTTCAGCCCGTCGCCGTTGGGGCTGAAGGCCGTCGGAATGGCCACCAGCAGCTTGCGGGTGACGACGACGACGTTGCTGAACACCACCAGGCCCGCGGCCGAGGTAGCTTCGAGGCGGTAGCGCAGCACCTGCCGGTCGGCGGGCGGGGCGGGGGCCTGCACGGGCTGGGCAGTGGCGCTTAGGGCCGAGCTGCTGAGTTCCTGGCCGGCCTCGTCGAGCAGGAGCAGGCGGTAGCGCCAGCCGCTGCCCTGCCCGGCCGGCTCGGCCCAGGTCAGGTCGATGCGGTTGCCTTCGCGGTCGGTGGCCACGGCGGCCAGCACCGGCGGGCAGGCGCTGGGCCCGTCGGCCGAGGCATTGCCGCAGGGGTCGGTGAGGCGGCCGGCGTAGCAGGGCACCTGCGCGGGCGTCACCAGCCCGGGCTGATCCACCACCGGGCGCTGGCGGGTGAAGGGCAGCTCCGTGGTGGTGGTGCCCACGGTGCGGCGCAGCAGCAGGCGGCTGGCGGTATCGGCGGCCGCGCTGAGCGGGGTGATTTCAACGCTGTTGTCGGGGCGGAACGAGGCCGTCAGGCGCGGGGCGGGCGCGGCCTGGGCCGCCACCGTTGTCACCGGGCGCTCGGCCGAAACCGACGCGGCCGCCCCGCTGCGGGCAACCACCTGGTAGCGATAGGTCACGCCGCAGGTCACCGTCTGGTCGATGTACTGCCGGGCCGTAGCCGCCACGGTAGTCAGCGGCTGCCCGTCGCGCAGCAGGTCGTAGGCCGTGACGGTGCTGCCGGCGGGCTGGCTCCAGCTGAGCGTGTTCTGGCGGTCGGC
Organism: Hymenobacter edaphi; assembly: GCF_003258365.1. Classification (GTDB taxonomy): domain Bacteria; phylum Bacteroidota; class Bacteroidia; order Cytophagales; family Hymenobacteraceae; genus Solirubrum; species Solirubrum edaphi. The sequence goes on from NZ_QHKM01000001.1 coordinate 534,666, forward strand.
CGATGTCGCCTGCAGATCCACGGGGCACAGCACCGCCGAGGACTGGTTGAGCAGGTTGCAGGCATCGGTGAGGCGCAGGCGGTAGCAGCTGCTGAGCGGGGCACCGGACAGCTCAAACGTGGTGCTGGTGGCAGGTACGGGCGTACCGGCGCCGGCATCGGGTTCCAGCACGTAGCGGAAGCTCGGGTCGTTGACCAGCCCGCTGAACGTGAAGGCCAGGCCCGTGGGCAGCACCGCCAGCCGCTGCAGCACCGGGGCGCCGGCGGTGGGCGGCGCGCTGAACGTCACTGGGGTGCTGCCCTCGCAGAGCAGCACGTCGGTGTAGTTGGCGTACACGGTGAGGCCGGTGGCCCCGGCCGGCACCGTGTACGCCGCCCCGGTGGGCTGCGTCAGGGGCTGGCGCGGGCCGTTGCCCAGCTGGATTTCGTAGCGGATGTTGGCCTGGGCGTTGGTAACGGCCACGAACACCTGCGTGAACGGCGCGCCGCAGTAGCGCACCTGCACGGCCGGCACCGGCGGCGTGCGCACCTCGAAGGAGCGGGAGTACTGCAGGCCCAGGCGGGCCGGCGGGTAGCCGTTGCCGCCCGCCGGAAAGGGGTTGGGCCGCTGCTGCAAAATGACGAAAGGCCCCGCGCCGGGCACCGTCAGCGTGGTGACGGTGTCGGTATTGGTGCCGGTGCAGCCGATGCCGTAGCGGATGTTGGTGCGCGGAATGCCCTCGTTGCCGCAGTAGCGGACGCGAATCTGGGTGCCGGCGCAGAGCACCGTGGGGCCGCTCTGGCCATTCAGGTCGAGCCGCTGGCCGCTGGTGCTGTACACCTGAAAGCAGTTGCCGGGCACGCCCACGTCGTCGAGGGAGCATACCTGGCCACGGGCGGCCCCTGCGGCCAGCGCCAGCAGGCACCCCAGCAGTCCGAAACGGCGAAGCATCATGGCGAGACCAACGCGGGCTGGCCGAATTTCATATATCATCAGCGGCAATCTAGACGAAAGCGGGCCGGCGCCGGGCGCGGCTAGGCCCAGGCGTACGCGCGCACAAATTGTGCCGCGGCGTGCAGGTCGGGGTAAAGCACCCGGTCGCGGGCAATAAAGGGTGTCTGGGCCTGAAACGCGGCCACCACCGCTTCCAGGGCCGCGGACGAGCGGGCCGGGCGGCGGAAAGCCAGGGCCTGCACCGCGTTGAGCAGCTCGATGCCGAGCACCTGCTCGGTGTTTTCGATGACGCGCAGGGCCTTGGTGGCCGCGTTGGCGCCCATGCTCACGTGGTCTTCCTGCCCGTTGCTGCTCACGATGCTGTCGACGGAAGCCGGGGTGCACAGCTGCTTGCTCTGGCTCACGATGCCGGCCGCCGCGTACTGCGGAATCATCAGGCCGGAGTTCAGGCCCGGCTCGGCCACCAGGAAGGGCGGCAGGCCGCGCTGCCCGCCGATGAGCTGGTAGGTGCGCCGCTCCGAAATCGAGCCCAGCTCGGCCACGGCAATGGCCAGGAAATCCAGCGACAAAGCCAGGGGCTGGCCGTGGAAATTGCCGCCGGAGAGAATGGCGTCGCTTTCGGGGAAGATGTTGGGGTTGTCGGTGACGGCGTTGCACTCGGTCTCGACCACGCCGGCCACGTGCTGCACCGCGTCGCGGGAGGCGCCGTGCACCTGGGGCATGCAGCGGAAGGAGTAGGGGTCCTGCACGGCCGTTTTCACCTGCTGCTGCAGCTCGCTGCCGGCCAGCAGCTCGCGCAGGTGGCGGGCCACGGCCAGCTGCCCGGCGTGGGGCCGGATGCGGTGCAGGCGCTCATCGAAGGGCTCGGGGCGGCCGTCGAAGGCTTCGAGGGAAAGGGCGCCGATGACGTCGGCGGCTTCGAGCAGGCGGCGGGCCCGCAGGGTGCAGTGCACCGCGTAGGCCAGCATAAACTGAGTGCCGTTCAGCAGGGCCAGGCCTTCCTTGGCCTGCAGCTCGATGGGCTGCCAGCTGAAGAGGTGCAGGGCGTCGGCGGCGGCGAGGCGGTAGCCCTCAAACTGCACCTCGCCCAGCCCGATGAGCGGCAGGCAGAGGTGGGCCAGCGGGGCCAGGTCGCCGCTGGCGCCCAGGGAGCCTTGCTGGTACACAACGGGGTGAATACCGCGGTTGTAGAAATCGAGCAGGCGCTGCACGGTGCGCAGCTGCACGCCGCTGTGGCCGTAGCTCAGGCTCTGGGCCTTGAGCAGCAGCATCAGGCGCACCAGCTCGGCGGGCACTTCGCCCCCCGTGCCGCAGGCGTGCGACATCATCAGATTGGTTTGCAGCTGGCCGCGGTCCTGGGGCGAGATGCTGGTGTTGCAGAGGGCTCCGAAGCCGGTGTTGATGCCGTAAATGGGCGCGTCGGAGCGTTCGAGGCGGTCTTGCAGGTAGTGGTGGCAGTGCTCGATGCGCCGGCGGGCGTCGTCGCCGAGGGCGAGGGGGCGCTGCTCGCGGAGCACCTGCTCCAGGGTCGGCAGGTCGAGGTAGGTGGCGGGGCTGAGGGTGAACGTGTCGGGCATGGATGGGGCCGGGGTGGGGCAGGGGCGGGGAAGGAGCTGAAAAAGGCCGGGGCCGGGGTGGGCGGCGAAGCGGGCCTGAAACTACTGGTTTCGCGGCAAACCACCGCCGCGGGCCACTGCTGCCGGAGGGCGTAGCTCCCGGGCAGCTCATCGAAAGGTGCAATTCGGAGCCGAGCGGGCAGAAGCCGGGCACGGTACCAAATCAGTATGGGCACGGTATAGGCACTCCCTACCCAGAGCGAATCTGCCCCGGACGACTTTTGCTAGGAAAGTACAGTTTCAGGGAGCCGCCGGCGGCACTGCCCCGGCGCGGCCCCGCGCGGCCGGGGCAGTGCCGCCGACCTGCAAGCGGCCCGCCGGCACAATACCCGGAAGTGGGTATTGTGGGCCGCCGCCCATGGCGCCACCTTTGCCGGTTGCTTTGTGCGGAAGCACTGGATATCTACCTCATTTTTGTTTGTATGGGCAATTTTTCCTCGCTCCAGTCCACCAAGGGCGGGCGCTTACTGCGTCGACTCCGGGGATGGATATTACCCGCGCTGCTGGGCGCGGGCGCGGCTTCGGCGGCGCAGGCGCAGTGCAATTTTACGGTGAGTGCCACCCTGGCCGGGCCGCTGACCCTGTGCCCGGGCAGCAGCACCACGCTCACGGCCGCGGCGACGACGCCGGGCTTCAATGCGGGCGGCAGCGGCTTCGTCGGACTCGTGCGCGCCGTGCTGCCGCTGCCCAACGGGAAGACCATGGTGGGCGGGACTTTTCAGGAATACAACGGGGCAACGGTACCGCGGGGACTGGTGCGGCTAAATGCCGATGGCAGCCGTGATGCCAGCTTTAACCGGGGCCCTATCGGCTTCGATGGCAGCGGCCAGGTACTGACGTTTGCCTTGCAGGCTGACGGGAAGGTGTTGGTGGGCGGCTCGTTTATGACGTACGACGGGCAGGATGTACCGGACCACCTCATTCGCCTCAACGCCGACGGCAGCCGGGACCTGAGTTTTAACGGCACCAACATCGGCCTGGGTAACACCGGCGGCACCGTGGAGGCGCTAATCGTGCAGCCCGACGGAAAGATATTGGTGGGCGGCGGATTTAACACCTATAACGGTGTGGCCGTGCCCTCTGGCGTGATTCGCCTCAACGCCGACGGCAGCCGGGACACCGGCTTTAACGGCAACAATTACGGTGCGAGCGGCAGCGTACATGCGTTGGCGCTGCGGCCCGATGGCAAGGTGCTGGTGGGGGGCAGTGTCAGCGGATACAACAGCCCCACGGTGAGCAACGTGACACGCGGCCTTATCCTGCTGAATGCCGATGGCAGCCACGATGCTACCTACAACACTCACACCGGCATTGCCCCCGGTTTTTACTACGGGGAGGTGTACAAGCTGCTGTTGCAGTCCGATGGAAAGCTGCTGGTAGGTGGTGCTTTCAGCTATTATAACAGCGAAGGGGTACCCAGTGGCCTGGTGCGCCTCAACGCCGACGGCAGCCGCGACCCGAGCTATACCGGAGCAAATCAAGGCTTTACGGCCAATTTCGGCAACGGCTTGGGCATCGTGTATACCTTGGCGCTGCAACCCGATGGCAAGGTGCTCGTGGGTGGCGCGTTTCATGACTACAACCTCGCCGAAGCAAATAATGCGACCGTGGTGCCAAACCACCTCGTGCGCCTGAATGCCAACGGTAGCCGTGACCTGAGCTTTAATGGCACCAACAGTGGCTTCGACAATTACGTGTACGGCGTGGCAGTGGGGCCGGGCGGAAGCGTGCTGGCCGCGGGCTATTATACGAGTTACAACGGGGCGGCGGCTGCCCCCGATTATTTAGTTAGCCTTACCTCGAATGGCAACCTTAATAACGCTGCCGCTCCCGTAGCCGGCGCTACCTACCGCTGGAACACCGGCGCCACCGGCGCCAGCCTCACCGTAACCCAGCCCGGCACCTACACCGCCACAGCCACCACCGACAGCTGCTCGGTGGCCAGCAACGCGGTTACGGTGGGGGCGGCGACGCCCGTGATGGTGACCGTGACGCCCGCCGGCCCCCTGGCCCTGCCCGTGGGCGGCAGCGCCACGCTGACGGCCTCCGCCACGCTGCCGGGGTTTGCTTCGGGCTTCGCCAACGGCACCCAGGTGACAACCAGCCTGGTGCAGCCCGACGGCAAACTGCTGGTCGGCGGCTTTTTCTTTGCCTACAACGGCGACGATGCCGCCCCCAACTATTTGCTGCGCCTGAACGTGGACGGCACGTTGGACAAGACGTTCAACTACGTACCCGGAAGCACCACCACCGGCGGCAACAACTACGTGCAGGCCCTGGCCTTGCAGCCCGATGGTAAAATCCTGGTGGGGGGAGACTTGTCGGCCTACAACGGCGACGCGGCCGCGCCCAACTACGTGATGCGGCTCAACGCCGACGGCACGCTGGACACCAGCTTCAACTACAACGGCGTGGGCGTCGACGGGTCCGTATTCGCGCTGGCCGTGCAGCCCGACGGCAAGGTGCTGGTGGGCGGCGGCTTCGACCGCTACAACAGCAACACGGGGGCGCCCAACCGCCTGCTGCGCCTGAACGCCGACGGCACGCTGGACCAGACGTTCAACTACGTGGCCGGCAACAGCACCAACGGCATTGCCGGGGGCGTGGTGCGGGCCCTGGCCCTGCAAGCCGATGGCCGCATCGTGGTGGGCGGGGCTTTCACCTCCTACAACACGCTGGCAGGTGCCCCGAACAACCTGCTGCGGGTACTCAGCGACGGCACGCTGGACCAGACGTTTAACTACGTGGCGGGTAGCACCACCACGGGGGCCAACAACGAAGTGTTTACCCTGCTGGCTCAGCCCGACGGCAAAACCGTCGTCGGCGGCTTCTTTACGGGCTACAACGGCGCCGATGATGCTCCTAATTACCTGCTGCGGCTCAACGCCAACGGCTCGCTGGATACGGGCTTCAACTACGTGGCGGGCAGCAGCACCACCGGCCCCAGCACCACCGTTTCCAGTTCCTCCGTTTTCGTGCTGGGCCTTGGGCTGCAGCCCGATGGTAAAATCGTCGTGGGCGGCCTGTTTACCGGGTACAACGGCTCGGAATCGGCGCCGAACCGGCTCATGCGCCTGAACGCCAACGGCAGCCTCGACACCAGCTTTAACTACGCCGCCGGTAATACCACCAACGGCGCCGACCTGGGCGTAGACGAAGTGGCGCTGCTGGCCGACGGCCGGATTTACGCCACCGGCGTTTTCACCAGCTACAACGGCGTGGCCACCCCGTACGTGCTCCGCGTCAACGCCGACGGTACTTTGAACAACACGGCGCAGGCAGTGCCGGGCACCATCACCTACGCCTTCAACCCCGGCAATACCAGCGGCAACACCCGGGTGGTAACGTCCAGTGGCTCGTACACGGCCACCGTCACCACGGCTGACGGGTGTTCCTACACCTCGGCGCCGGTAGTCGTAACGGTTGCCACGGCGCAGGATCTGGTCGTGAGCACCGCCGCGGGCATTCCGGCCGGCACCTACAACAACGTGACCGTCACCGGCACCGGCGCGGGCACCCTGCAGGGCGACATCACCGTCAACGGTGCGTTGCTGGTGCAGGCCGGCGGGCAGCTGGCCTCGGGCTGCTTCGCAGTCACCGGCAGCGGCAGCTTCACCGTGGCCGATGGCGCCACGCTGGCCATCTGCTCGCCCCAGGGCCTGAGCAGCACGGCCGGCACGGGCCTGGTGCAAACCACCGGCGCCCGCTCGCTGAGCCCCAACGCCACCTACCTCTACAATGGCACCGCGGCGCAGGTAACGGGCAACGCCCTGCCGGCCACGGTGCGCGAGCTGGCGCTCAGCAACGCCGCCGGCCTGACCCTGACGCAGGGCGTGCAGGTGCGCCGGCGCGTGAACCTGATCAGCGGCAACCTCGCCCTGAACGCCCAGCCCCTGACGTTGCTGTCGGACACCAGCGGCACGGCCCTGGTGGCCAACACCGGCGGGGTGGTGACGGGCAGCACGGCCACCATGCAGCGCCACATCGAAACCAACCCGGCGGCCAACGGCTACCGCCACTACAGCAGCCCGGTCGGCAACGAAACCCTCGCCACGCTGGCCACCGCGGGCTACACGCCCAACTTCAGCGGGGCGGCGGCCTACAACAGCAGCCCCACGCCGGGCCTGGTCACGCCCTTCCCCACGGTGTTTGCCTACGAGCAGGACCGCATTGCCACGACCGTTTCCACCTTCTCGGCGTTCGACAAAGGCTGGGTGGCTCCCACCAGCGGCGCTACGCCCATGGAAGTCGGGCGCGGGTACTCGGTGAATGCCCCGGGCGCGGCCCTGGTTGATTTCACCGGCACCCTCACCACGGGCGCCGTCACGCGCAGCGGCCTGGGCCGCACGGGCGCCGACGGCGGCTGGCACCTGCTGGGCAACCCGTACCCGTCCCCACTCGATTGGAGCACCCTCACGCTGGGCGCGGGGCAGAACCTGGAAAACATGGACGGGGCGATGTACGTGTTTCAGAGCAGCGGCCCCTACAGCGGCTCGTACCGCACGTACCTGGCCGGCGCCCCCGGCGGCAGCTCGCCGCTGATTCCGGCCGGCTCGGGCTTTTTCGTGCACACCACCACCGCCGGCACCCCCGGCACGGTGCGCCTGACCAACGCCAACCGCACCACCACGTTCGGCGCGCAGCCGGCCTTCGGGCGTCCCACGACCGATACGCGGCCGCAAGTGCTGCTCACCCTGGCCGGCGCCGCCGGTGGCCCGACGGATGCCGCTCTGCTGTACGCCGAAAACCGGGCCACGACGGGCCTGGACGCGGCGTACGACGCGGTGAAGCTGCCCAACCCCTCGGGCCTGAACCTGGCGACGCTGGCGGCCACGGGCGACGCCCTGGCCATTGATGGCCGTCCGGCCTTTACGGCCGCCACCGTGGTGGCCCTGCGGGTGCAGGTGCCGATGGCCGGGGCATACACGCTCCGGGCCTCGCAGCTGCTCAACCTAGTGCCCGGTACGCAGGTATTCCTGCACGATGCGCAAACCGGCCTGGACACGGAGCTGCTGCCCCAGACGGTGTGCCCGTTCGTGCTCAGCGGCCTGACGTCGGGCCCGCGCTTCACGCTGGTATTCCGCCCCGGCAGCGTCACGGCGACGGGCCGCGCCCAGCTGGCCGCGCAGGTGCAGGTGTACCCGAATCCGGCCAGTGGCAGCTTCCAGGTGCAGCTGCCCCTCGGCACCACCGAGCTGGGCCTTTACAACGCGCTGGGCCAGCGGGTGCGGGTGCAGGCGGTGCACGGCCGCCACGCCACGATGAACGTCACGGGCCTGGCGCCCGGCGTTTACACGCTGCGCGTACAGGCCGGCACCACGGCCATCAGCAAGCGCGTGGTGCTCAACTAATTCTTCGCTTGTTCACCCGCTCACCGCTCCGCCGGGGGCGGGTGGATGGGCCTTGTTCCAACTCTTATTGCAGCCCATGACCCGCTTTCTGTTCTTCCTGTTTGCAGTTGCTTTGCTCACTTTGCCCGCCCGGGCCCAGACGCCCGGCTCGGGCGGCCCCGAGCCCGGAGCGCCCGAACCAACAGCGGTGCCCCTGGATGGCGGCGCCTCGCTGCTGCTGGCCGGTGGCGCGGCCTACGCCCTGCGCCGTCTGCGTCGCCGCCGCTAACTCCCGCTGGCGGAGCGGCCCGGGGCTGCGTCCGAAGCCCGGCCGGGCGGAAGACGGGCGCCCCGGCGGGTCGCGCACGGCGGCCACCTTTTTTCGCCCAAAAAAGCCCAACAACCGCGTGGTTGTTGGGCTTTTTGCATAAACCACTCGGGCTATCGGCGCGCCGCTACGCCAGGGCCTGCAGCACCGCCACCACTTCGGCGGCGGGCACGGTCTGCTCGGTGCCGGCGCGCATGTCGCGTAGCTTCACCAAGCCGCCCGCCCGTTCCTCCGAGCCGGCCAGAATCATAAAGCGGATGCCGCGCTTGTCGGCGTATTCGAACTGCTTTTTGAGCTTCGAGACTTCCGGGTACAGCTCGGCCGAAAGGCCCGCGTCGCGCAGCTGGCGCAGCAGGGGTAGCACGGTGCTGCGGCCCTCGGCGTCGAAATTGGCCACCAGGCAGAGCGGGGCGGCCACGGCGCCTTCGGGAAACAGCTGCAGCTCCTCCAGCACATCGTAGATGCGGTCGACGCCGAAGGAAAAGCCTACACCAGAGAGGCCGGGCAGGCCGAAGGCGCCGGTGAGGTTATCGTAGCGGCCGCCGCCCGAGATGCTGCCCATCTGCACGTTGTTCACCTTCACTTCGAAGATGCAGCCGGTGTAGTAGCTCAGGCCGCGGGCCAACGTCACGTCGAAGTCGAGGCGCTCGAAGTGCTGGAAGCCGAAGTCCTGCAGGTACTGCTGCACCTCGGTCAGGTCCTGCAAGCCCTTGGCCGGGCCGGCGGTGGCGTCGCTCAGCACCCCGTCCTGCCCGAAGGCGGCGCGCAGGGCGGCCAGCTTCTCGTCGAACGAGCCGCCGACTTCCAGGTAGCCGAACACCTTGTCAATGGCCGCCTGCGGAAAGCCGCGCTCCAGCAGCTCCTTGCTCACCCCGTCGCGCCCGATTTTATCGAGCTTGTCGATGGCCACGAACAGGTCCGACTCGCGGCCCACGCCGCCCAGGGCCTGGTAGATGCCCGAAAGCACGCCGCGGTGGTTGATTTTGATGGTGAAGTCCGTCAGGCCGAGCGTGCTGAGCACCTCGTTGATCATCAGCACGATTTCGGCCTCGCAGAGCAGGGAGTTGGTGCCCACCACGTCGGCGTCGCACTGCACGAACTCGCGGTAGCGGCCCCGGGCGGGGCGGTCGGCGCGCCACACGGGCTGAATCTGGTAGCGCTTGAAGGGCAAGGTGAGCTGGCCGCGGTTCATCACCACGTAGCGGGCGAAGGGCACCGTCAGATCGTAGCGCAGGCCCTTTTCGGCCACTTTGGGCAGGATTTTCTGCGAGCCAGCGGCCAGGTCCTCGGCCGTTACGTCCTTGGCGAAGTCGCCGGAGTTCAGGACTTTAAACAGCAGCTGGTTGCCTTCTTCGCCGTACTTGCCCATCAGCACCGACAGGTTTTCCAGGGTCGGTGTTTCCAGCGGGGCGAAGCCGAATTTCTCGAACACGCGGCGGATAACGCCGAAAATATAGTTGCGCCGGGCCACCTGCACGGGACCAAAGTCGCGGGTGCCTCTCGGGGTACTGGGTTTCTGAACGCTCATTCGTCAGTCAGGGGAAGCTCAAAATGTGGGCGCGAAGGTACGGCCCGCCGGGCACAGGGCCACTGGGTGGCGGGCGGGCCGTAAACAAACCAGGCCCGCCGGTACGCCGGCGGGCCTGGTTTGGCGGCAGTTCGGAGCGTTATTGGATAACAAGCTTCTGCTGGACCACGCCGGCGGCCGAGCGCAGCTCCAGGGTGTAGAGGCCGGCCGGGTAGCCGCTCAGGTTTAACGACCGGCCGGCGGCCTGGGCCGCCTCGGCCAGCGGCAGCTGCTGGTGATGCACCTCGCGGCCCAGCGCGTCGCGTACGCGCAGCTCGGTGGCCGTGGCCGCTTCGGGACCGGTGCCGAGGTGGAATATACCATCCGCGCTCGGGTTAGGGTAGGCCAGTTGCGCATGGCGGGCCGCCGACGCGGCCGTGCCCAGCACGGTGGTGCTCAGGCGGTGTACGCCCAGCGGAGTGCCGGTGCTCAGATCGAGAGCCCCCGACCAGGCGGCGGTGGGGCTGTACACGCACAGGGTCAGGTGGTTGAGCTGGGTTTCCAGCGGCACCCAGGTCTGGCCGTTGTCGCGCGAGTAGGAGGAGCCGCGCAACCCGCTGCCTAAGCTCCCGCCCACCGAGAGGTACTGCCCGGTGCCGGGCACGGCCTGCATCGCGGCGCCGTGCAGCGGCCCGCTGAAACCGGTGACGGCCGTCCAGGTGCTGCCGCCGTCGGTGGTGCGGAACAGGCGCGTGGCCCCGCCGCTAAACGGATCCTGGTAGGAGGCCAGCCCGTGTTGGGCGTCGCGGAAGGTGAGGTTCCAGAGCGGCGTGCCGGCGCCGGAGTTGCTGGCCGTCCAGGTGCGGCCGCGGTCGGGGCTATGGTACACGTACCCGTCGAAGGAGCTAAACCACAGGTGCGAACCCACCACGGCGGGCGGGTTCTGCACCGCCGAGCCCGAGGTCGTAACGGGCACCGCCGCCACGGTTGTCCAGGTGGCGCCGCCGTCGGTGGTGGTGTAGATTTCCGGGGCCGCGCCGGGCGTGAGGGCCGGGGCATTGCCCATGCTCACGCCCTCAGTGGCGCTGAAGAAATGTACGAAGTTGGGGTAGCTGTTGGGCCCGCCGAACTGCTGGCTGCTGGTTTGCTGCTGCCAGGTCAGGCCGCCATCGGTGGTGCGCAAGATGCGGCCGCCGGCCTGTCCGTACCGGGTCGCAATCCAGGCCGTGGTGGGGCTGATGGCCGTCAGAGCGTTTATTTCTTCGGTAGCGTTGAGCACCGAGGGGTTGCGGATGGTCCAGCTCGTGCCCCCGTCGGTGCTCCGGGCCAGGGTGCGGGTTGCCCCGCCGTTTTCGGCGGCGGCCACCCACAGCGTATTGGCATCAGCGGCGTGCAACGCAACCACGTACGAGGGAGCCACAAAGTTGATGGGCTGCGTGACCCACTGCGCCGAAGCCAGCAAGCTGCTGCCGAGGAAACCAAGTGCGAGAAGCGCTGTTTTCACGAAACTGGATAAGCTGGAAACGCCCAATAAGCCGCGCTGCCCCGACCAGGAGTCGGGGCAGCGCGGTTGAGCTTACTGAATGACGAGCTTCTGCTGCGCCACGCCCTTATCCGAGCGCAGCTCCAGGGTGTAGAGGCCGGCCTTGTGCTGGCGCAGATCCAGCATGGCGCTGCTGGCCCGCACGCTGGTGGCATTGAGCGAGGTGCGGTACACTTCGCGGCCCAGCGCATCGGTCACGCGCAGCGCGGTGGCCTGGGGCAGGCTGGTGGCCAGGTTCAGCGTGAACACGCCGTCGTGGCTGGGGTTGGGGTACACCGACAGGGCCTGCTGCAGGACCGCGTCGCGGCGGTTGCCGAGCACGGAGGAGCTGAGCTTGTTTACCCCCGTCCCGGAAAAGGTCGTGGGGTTGATGCCGCCCGTCCAGCCCTCGGTGGCGCTGACCAGGTCCAGGCTGATGTGCTCGGTGGTCGTTTCCAGGTTGGTCCAGGTGGCGCCGTTGTCGAAGCTGTAGGAGGAGCCCGCCTGGCCAAACAGGGACGTGCCCGCCGATACGTAGCCCGTCTTGCCGGGAATGTTGTCGAGGGCCAGGCCCCGCAGCGTGCCGGTGTAGGTGACGGTGGTCCAGGTGACGCCCCCGTCGGTGGTGCGCTTCACTTGTTGGGCCCCGCCCGAGGTGCTGACCACGGCCAGCCCGGCGGTAGCGGAGGCAAAGGAAATGGCCGAAATTTCGTCGTTCAGCCCGGTGTCGCTCACGCTCCAGGTCAGGCCCTTGTTGGTGGAGTAGTACACCCGGCCTTCGGTGGTCGGAAACCAGATGCTGTTGCCGAACACGGCGGGCGGCGTGGTCATGCCGGAGGGGTTGAGCGCGCCCAGCTCGGTGCCCAGCGCCGCCGGAATGTTGGTCGCGCGCGTCCAGGTGGTGCCGCCGTTGGTGGTGGTGTAAATCTCCATGCCGGGCGTGGCGCCGTCGGGGTCGCCCAGGGCCACGCCTTCGGTGGCGTTGAAGAAGTACACGAAGTTGGGGTAGCTGTCGGCCCCGCCGAACTGGGTGGCGGTGGTCTGGGTGGTCCAGGTAGCGCCGCCGTCGGTGGTCTTCAGGATCTTGCCGCCCGCCTGGCTGATGGTGCTGACCCAGGCCGTGTTGGCGTCGAGGGCGCTGACGAAAGTGACGAACTGGCTGGTGCCCAGGCTGGTGCCGGCTCCGGCCGTCCAGGTAGTGCCGTTAGTGGTCCGGGCCAGTTCATAGTCGCCCGTAAACGGGTCGATGGCCAAGCCCCAGGCCGTGGTGGCGTTGACTGCATCCAGCTGCACCACGCCCATGGTGCTGTTGGCAAACGTAATCGGCTGATTGACCCACTGCGCCTGCGCGGCGAGGGTAACGAGGCCGAGGGTGGCCAGCGTCAGTAGTGTTTTTTTCATAGTGAAAAAGAAGATGGAGTTGGTGTTGGGGGGGCACTCAGGACCAGCGGCGGCAATAGTTCGTTGTTCGGTAAGAGTGCGAAGGAGCGAAATTGGTTGTTTCAGACCAATAATTTTTTCGACGTTGAACAGTATTTTATTTGTATTCGGCCCGGGCCATGCCCGCGCCCCGGCCCCGCCCAGCGTTGGCCGGCCGGCTACCGGGCCGCGCCCCGGCGGGCCTGGTAAATAACCGAGGCGGCCAGCGGGGCCTTCAGCGCCGCCCGGATGCCGGAGCGGCCCAGGGCCTGGTTGGTCCAGTCGTTGCAGGTGCGCAGGGCGTGGTAGCGGCCGCGGGCGCGGAAGAAAAAGTCCTCCGACGAATAGCCCGCCGCGTTGCGCAGCTGCCAGCGCCCCGCCGAATCGGGCGCGAAGGACTGCTCCACGTAGCCCGCGAGGCGCTGGTACTGGGCCACCGAAATGCGCAGCGGCACCACCCGCGGCCCCGCTTGCGGCCCGTGGCGGTAAAAATCGACGTGGACCAGGGTGCGGCCGGGCAGCAGGGCCCCCAGCACGGTGCCGGCCTTGGGGAAGTGGCCGCCGTAGGACTGCAGGTAGAACTGCTCGTTGCCCCAGCCGAAGGCCACGTATTCGTACTGACCGAACCGGGCCTGCCACTGCGGCTGGCCCAGGCGCTGCAGCCAGTCCTGCCCGGTGCGCGGCTCGCGCAGGGGCAGCACCACGTCGGTGTGGAAGCCGTTCGACACCACGTAGATGGGCACGCCGTCCGGGGTCGGGCGAAAATCGGCGTGGCGGGGCACCAGGGTGCCGCCCAGCAGCAGCAGCACGAAAACGGCAAAAGCGGGCATCAGCAGGCGAAAGGCGCGGCTCAGCAAACGCATACGCAGCGGGGTGAACGGCTCGCCGGTGGTGGCGGGCCCTGTTCATCCGCCGCGGCCGGCTTCGTAACCCACCTTACCGCAAACAGCCGGGCCCCGCACCACGATGGGCGGGGCCCGGACCGGCGGGCAAACCCGGAAATAACGGTGGCGCTAGAGCTGCACCGGGCGCGAGGCCGTCAGGCGCTGGCGGTGGGCTGAGGTCAGCACGAAGCGGCCGGCGTTGCCCACCTTGGCCACGCGGCTGGCCGGGGCCGGCTCGGGCGTGCCCAGCAGCTGGCCGGCCAGCGGGGCGCCGTAGGGCATCAGTTCCACGGTGCCCAGGGCCAGGTGCGGCTGCCGGGCCGATACGGCCACCACCGGGCGCATGGGCTCGTAGCCGAGCACGGTGGGCTGCAGGCGGTAGCGGCCGAAGGGCACGTGGTGGAAGGCAAACGAGCCGTCGGCGCGGGTGGCGGCGGTGGCTACGTAGGCCCCGTCGGCGGCGCGCAGCAGCACCACGTTGGCCTGCGGAATGGCCTCGTGCGAGCCGCCGTCGCGCAGGGTGCCGGTGAGTTGGCCGCGGGTGGGGGCTTCGGGAGCCGCGGCGGGGGCGTAGAGGGCCACCGAGGCCAGGGCCAGCACCGAGAGGAATAAGCGGAAAGGAGCGAAGGTTTTCATAGCAGCAGAAAGGGTCGGAAAGGCGGGTTGGGAAACGGAGCGAATCAGGGGCCTGGGCGGGCAGCCGCGGTACTGCCTCGGCGGGGTCGGATGATTCGTGGATGGCTTGGCAATCAGGGTATTGGCGGCAGCCGGGGTGTTGGTCATCCAACGCTACAAAGGTAGCCCGGGCCCCCGGTGCGGATCAATCGCACGATGATGTGGGACGGCTCGAAACCAGCGTTTGCAGCGGCTGAAGGCGGTTTTTCGGGGCTGCAAAACGGCTGGTTGCTCGTTCTGTCACCAAGTCCCGGGTTGGGCCTGACATGCTTGGGTGATGCCCGGCCACAAAAGAAGCCGCCGGAGCAAGCATTGTCGGGCACCTCCACTGCCAAGCCTGGGTTACACTCATTCACCAGCACCCGGAATCCTACGTGTAAGGCGCCGCGACGATGCTCAGTCCGGCAGCTCTGTGTTTATGGTTATCAGTGGCGGGTTGTCAGTTGTCTGGGCGGGCAACAACCCGGCTACGATGCGTCAGCGTATCCTCTGACAATTGACAACGAACCACTCCATTACCCGCCGAAGCCGCCCCCGCCGCCCTGCGGCTGGTTGTCGATTTTCTTGGAAGGCTTGGTGTTGCCCAGGAACCAGGAGAAGCCCAGGTAGCCCACCCGCGACTCCCACTTGTTGTAGGACGTGGCCGCGTACTGCGTCTCGGGCGTTTGCACGAAGGATTCGGAGCGGTTGCGCAGGGTGTTGAACAGGTCCGACACCCGCAGCGTCAGCGCGGCCCGGTCGTTGAAGAGGCGCTGGCGCAGGGCCAGGTCAATCGAGCCCTGCGGGGCGAAGCGGCCCTGCGAGGTCAGCACGGCGGCGCGGTAGTTGCCGGTCAGCTGCACGTCCAGCTTGGGCGTGGGCGTGAAGGAGTTCATCACCCGGGCCGTGCCCGACACGGTGCGGCGGCTCGATTCGTTGCCCGTGGCGGCCGTAACGCTGGTCTGGAACAGGGAGCCGTTGGCCGTGAGGCGCCACCACTTGGCCAGCGGCTGGTTGATGCTCATCTCCGCGCCGTAGCTGTACGCCTTGCCGAAGTTGTCGGCGTACTGGGCCGTAATGAGGGCGCCGTTGCCGTAGAGGCGGCTGGCCATGCTGTCGATGGCCGTCAGGCGCTGAATGGCGTTGGTGGTTTGGCGCACAAACAGGGTCGAGGTCACGTTGGCCTGGCCCAGGGTCAGCTGGTGGCCCAGCTCCAGGGCGTTGATGTACTCGGGGCGCAGCGTCGGGTCGCCGATGCGGTAGCTGCGCTGGTCCTGCCACAGCGGGAAGGCCAGCAGCTGCATAAAGTTGGGGCGGTTCAGGCGGCGCGAGTAGCTCAGCTGCAGGCGCTGGTCGTGGGCCTTGATGTTGCGCACGAGCGTGCCCGAGGGAAACACGTTCAGGTACTCGAGGCGGAAGGGGCCGCGGCCGTTTTCCACCTCGCCGCTGGTGTTGGTGTACTCGGCCCGCAGGCCGCCCTGCACGCTCCAGGGGCCCATTTCGTGCTGGTAGGTGGCGTAGCCGGCCTGGGTGTACTCGCTGAAGTCGTAGGCGTAGGAGCGGGGCGCCACGCGGTCGAAGCCGCCGTCGGGGCGCTGCTGCAGGAAGTCCCCGGTGCCGCTGTTGGTCTGAAACTGGCCCTTCAGGCCGGCGTCGATGCGGGTTTTCTCGCCCAGCGGGTGCACGTAGTCGACTTGCCCGGCCACCCCGTGCAGGTTCACCAGAAACTGCTGCTTCCACTGCAGCAAATCGGTGGTGGCGCTGCCTTCGGTGTTGCGCTGGCCCACTACCACGTCGGCGTGCAGGTAGGTATAGGTGGTGCTGGCCGTCAGCTCCCGGCCCTTGTGGGCCTCCCAGGTGCGGCGGTAGTCGGCCGATGCGTCGGTGTTGTCGACGTTTTCGCGGCTGGTGAATTCGCTGTTGATCTGGCGGGTGCCCTCGGCGTTGGTGATGGTGGCGGCCTGGGTGCCTGCGTTGAGGCCGCGGTTGAAGTTGGGCTGCACCGCCACCGTCAGGCTCTGGTTGGCCGGCAGCGTCAGGTCGAAGCCCAGGCGGCCGCCGTAGTTGCGGTTGTGCCGCACGTTGGTGCCCCGCTGAAAGGTCGTCACCCGCTCGCCGAGCAGGTAGGCGTCTTGGTCGGTGGTCGAGCGGCTGCGGAAAATCATGTCCCGCCCGTCGGCCGAGGCGAAGTAGTTCAGCTTGCCGGCCCGGCGGTTCAGGCTCAAACTGCCGTTGTACTTGTCCTGGGTGCCCAGGGTCAGCGCCGCCTGGCCATTCCAGCCGTCTTTCTTCTGCTTTTTCAGGATGATGTTGATGACCCCGCCGGCCCCGGCCGCATCGTAGCGGGCCGAAGGGTTGGTCACCACTTCCACTTTCTCGATGCTGCTGGCCGGAATCTGCTCCAGGCGGTTGCCGCCCCCCCCGTTGGCCGCCCCCGAGGGCTTGCCGTCGATGAGGATGGTGATGTTCGAGGAGCCGCGCATGCTCACCGTCCCGTCGGCCGACACGGCCACCGAGGGCACATTCTGCAGCACGTTCACGGCCGTGCCGCCCACGCTCGTCAGGTCCTTCTCCACGTTGATGACCTTTTTATCGAGGTTGTCCTGCACGGCGGCCCGCTCGCCGGTCACCGTCACGCCCTTCAGCTGCGTGGTGGTGGGCTGCAGGGCCACGCTGCCCAGGTCCAGCGTCCCGGTGGGCCCCACCGTCACCGGCCGGCGCAGGGCCTGGTAGCCTAGCACCGTGGCGCGCAGGGTGTAGGTGCCGGCGGCCACTTTCTCCAGCCGGAAGCGGCCGGTTTCGCCGGTCTGCGCGCCCGTCACCAGGGCCGAGTCCTGGGCCCGAAACAGCACGACGTTGGCGAAGGGCAGCGGCTGTTGGTTGCTGCCGTCGAGCAGGGTGCCGCTGATGCTGCCCGTGGTCTGGGCCTGTACCGCCAGCGGGGCAGTCAGGGCGAAGGAAGCAGCGCAGCAGGTTTGGAAGAAGGAGAGCGTATTCATGGCGAGGAGCGGAGAGTAAGTGAGCTGACGTTACGTCGCACGAAAGGAACCTGTGAGTGGCTAGTACTGTGCAAAACAAGGTACATGGCCGAAAAAAAGGCGGATAAATCCGCGGCAAGGCAATCAAGGACTATCCGAGGGCGGGATAGGAGCCGCCCGGGGTCCGGCGGAGTCAGCTGGCCAGCGAGGGGCAAGCCGGACTCCACCGGAGAGAAGAAGCAGCGGAGAAGACCCGCTGACGGCCGGGAATGCGGGGGCGGCACATGGCGCGGGCGGCTTAGGGCTGGGTAGCCAGGGCCACCATGGTCGCCGTTTTGGTCGAGGCCGTGGCGCTCAGCGGAATCAGGGCGTAGGTGCCCAGGTCAATCAGGTCGCGGCCGGCGGCCAGCGTTACGGTTTCGTGGAGCGGTTGGTAGCCAGGTACTTCCACGTGCAGGGTGTAGTGGCCGAAAGAGGCGCGGTCGAGGCGGAATTCGCCGTTATCGGCCGACATGGCACCGGAAATCAGCTGCTCGTTGTCCTGGCGCATCAGGGCCACGGTGGCTTGCTGCAGCGGGCGGCCGGTGTACTGATCGAGCAGCACGCCGGTAAACGAGCCGGTCAGCTGCAGGGTGGGCCGCACCGGGTTTTCGGCCAGATTGGCCGTGGCGGGTTGGGAAACGGAAGCGGCGAGGAGGCTGGCGCCCAGCAGGGCGCGGTTCAGCAGGGAGAACAACATGGCTTTGGAAAAGGAAAGGTTACACGAACGGGTAAGGCCGTCGGGCAGCCGTGGCCGCGGATCCACGTGTTGCTGTCAGGTAGGCCGACTGCGGCAGAAAAACAGACGAGTCGCTGGAAGTCAAGGGGCTGGCAGGGCTCATCACCGGGGCCAGGCGGGGTTGGCAGCGGGCTTTGGGGGCCGGCGCCGCCCGGTTCAGAACCGGGCCTCGCGCTGGTGGGATGCTTTCAACGGTTCAAAGGTAATTACAGGTACTTTGTAAAGCAAGGTACTTGGTAAGTTTTTTTGTTGGCAGGTTTCAAAGCTCAGAAAGGCAGGGGAAGCGGGCGTGTGCAGGGGTAGATGGAAGCGCAACAAAGACCGTTGCCCGGCGTCGGAAAAAAGCCGGCGGAACCCGCGACGCGCAGCCGGGGCTGCTGGTCGCACGAGCGGGAGGGAGTCGGCCGGCGGCCGCGGTTCCGCCGGCCTTTCACTCACTCATTCACTCGGGTTACTGACTACGAAACGATTCGTAGGTTGCACGAAGTATTGAACGAGCTGAATATTTTTTTCGGGCTCGTTCCGGCGGCCCCGGCAGGGCCACCCAAAAGCAGTGTCAGCGAGTGGCTAAGCGGCTTTCGGGGGTATAGATGGCGGCCGGAAAGCAGGCGTTGCCTGGAAACAAAAAAATAACCGCCGGCCCCTGCAGGGGCCGGCGGTTCAGTGAGTTAGCGGCGAAAATTATTTGCTGCCCGCGGGTACTTCCTGGCCGTTGCGGAAAGTCTTTTTCTGCTGCACGGTTTTGCCGTCGGCCGCGAAGTAGCTCCACACGCCGGTTTCGCGGTTGCTGCGGTACTGGCCCTGCACTTCCGCGGTGCCGTCTTCGCGCAGCTGGCGGTAGGCGCCCACCTTGTTGCCCGATTTCCAGGTGGTTTCGCTGCGCAGCTTGCCCGAGGGGTAGTATTGCTGCTCCAGCCCGCTGGCGCGGCCCCCCTCGTACAGGAGCTTGCGCTGCACCTGCCCGTTGGGGTGATACGTCAGCTGCTCGCCCAGCAGGCGGCCGTTGGCGTAGGTTTCCTTGCGCTGCAGCTGCTTGCCGCCGGGGAAAAACGTGCGCCAAGTGCCGCTGCGCTGCCCGTTTTTGTATTCCTGCTCCTCCTTGGTGCCGCCCTCCTCAAAGTATACCGTGACCTTGCGGTCCTTGCCGGCATTGGCGTATACCACGTCCTGCTCGGGCTTGCCGGAGGCGTAGAAGTAGTGCGCCGTGCCGCTCAGCACGCCGCCTTTATAGGTCTGGGTGCTCTTGACGGTACCGGTTTCATAATAGGTCTTCACCGGGCCTTCCAGGTTGGCGGTGCCCGGGGCCAGCTGCTGGGCCCGCTTGGTCAGGTCGTCGCCCAGCTGATTGGTTACGGCGCGGGTGGCGGCCGCGGCGGGCACGTAGTTGCCTTCGCTGCGCAGCTTGCCCGAGGGGTAGTAGGTGTTGATGGTGCCGCGGCCGGCTTTGTCCATGCTCACGTCGGTTTCCAGCTGGCCATTCGAGTACCAGGTTTTGTAGCCGCCCGCCAGCAGCCCGTTGCGGTAGGTGCCTTCGCTTTGCACCTGCCCGTTGGGGAAGTAGGTGCGCACGAGGCCGTTGGGCTGGCCGCCGGCGTAGGTCATTTCCACCTGCGGCTTGCCCGAGGCGTACACCTGCCGCACCACGCCCGTGGGCTGGCCCTTTTCCAGGGTGGTTTCCAGCTTCAGCTCCCCCGAGGGGTGGTACATTTTGATCGTGCCGCTGGGCTGGTCGTCGAGGTAAGAGCCCTCCTGCGCGAGTTTGCCGGTGGGGTAAAAGGTGCGGAACGGCCCCTGCCGCTGCCCGTCGCGGAAGGTCACTTCCAGCCGCCGCTGCCCGCTCTCGAAAAACTCCACGTAGGCGCTGTCGGGCTTGCCGGCGCGGTAGCCGGTCTGCACTTCCAGCTTGCCGGAGCGGTAAAAGCGCTTGTAGCCGCCTTCCAGCACGGTGTCGCGGCCCACCAGGGCGTGGTATACCTCGCGCCGCTTGGTGCGGGTAGTGTCGTAATACGTCGTCAGAAGGCGCGGGCGCTGGGCCAGCGCCTCGTGGGCGCCGAGCGTGAGCAGCGTCAGCAAAAGCAACAGGATTCGATTCATGCCCGCAAAAACGCAGAAATTCTGCCAAACGTGCGAACCACGGATTTTACGTCGGTTCCCCCCCGCCGTCATTGCGAGCAGGAACGACCAAGCAACCGCCGGAAGGCGTAACCAATGCTTCCTCCAGTAGTGCTGCCGTGCCGATACCAACCAAAAACAGCACCGCCCGAACCTGCAGACGCAAGTTTCGGGCGGTGCTGTTTGTAGAGTAGTAGGGACGTCGTCCAGGACCGATTGCCGCGCTTGACTACGTCGACCTTCGGTTCGCTCGCCATGACTGCCAGTGCAGCCATGGGCTCAACTCAACGGAACCCGGTATTACAATTTCTCAAACACCAGCGAGCTGGCGCCGCCGCCGCCGTTGCAGATGCCCGTCACGCCGATTTTGCCGCCTTCGTTCTTCATCACGTTCAGCAGCGTAGTCACGATGCGCGCGCCCGAAGCCCCCAGCGGGTGGCCCAAGGATACGGCCCCGCCGTACACGTTTACCTTCGTGCCTTCCAGGTTCAGCAGCTTGTTGTTGGCCAGAGACACCACCGAGAAGGCCTCGTTGATTTCGTAGAAGTCCACTTTGTCGGCCGATACGCCGGCGTTTTTCAGCGCCTTCGGAATGGCCAGCGACGGGGAGGTGGTAAACCACTCCGGCGCCTGCTCGGCGTCAGCGAAGCCCAGCACCTTGGCCAGGGGCGTGAGGCCCAGCTCCTCGGCCTTTTCCTTGCTCATCAGCAGCACGGCGGCCGCGCCGTCGTTCAGGGTCGAGGCGTTGGCGGCCGTCACCGTGCCACCCTCCTTGATAAAGGCGGGCTTCAGGCCGGGTACTTTGCTGAAATCAACTTTCAGGTACTCCTCGTCGTCTTCCACCACCACGGTCTTGCCGCGCTGCTCGATGCTGACGGGAATAATTTCGTCCTTCTTCTTGCCGGCTTTGGCCGCGTTGGCGCTGCGGGTGTAGCTTTCGATAGCAAAAGCGTCCTGCTCCTCGCGGGTGATGCCCATTTCCTTGGCCGTATTCTCGGCCGCGTTGCCCATGGCGTAGTTGTGGTACGGGTCCCACAGGCCGTCCTTCATCAGGCCGTCAATCATCTGCCCGTGGCCGTACTTGGCACCGAAACGGGCTTTGTCGAGGTAGTACGGCACGTTCGACATGCTTTCCATGCCGCCGGCCAGCACCACGTCGGCCTGCCCGAGCATGATGGCCTGGGCAGCCATCATAATAGCCTTCGAGCCCGAGGCGCACACTTTATTCACGGTCGTGCACTCCACCTCGTAGCCGAGGCCGGCCTTGAGGGCCGCCTGCCGGGCCGGGGCCTGGCCCAGGTTGGCCGAAATCACGTTGCCCATGATGACCTGCTGCACGTGCTTGGGGTCCACGCCGGCTTTTTCCAGCGCCCCTTTCAGCGCGATACCGCCCAGCTCGACGGCCGTCAGCGAAGCAAGGCTGCCCCCGAAGGAGCCGATAGGCGTGCGTACGGCCGAAATGACGTAGACTTCTTTGGTCTGCATGATGGTAAGTAGGGTAGGGTTGGGAATGAGTTCGGGGCTGGAAACCGGGCGGCCCGTCGGGCCGGCACCGCACCAAAAGTAGCAGGATTTTTCGGCCCTGCGGCGAAACTGCCTAACGTTTGTTTGCCTGCTGATAACCGCAAAACTACCAAGCGGGTTTCCGCGGATCGGGGCGACGGGTGGCGCGGTGGGGCAGCTGCTGCAGATACTGCTGCTCGGCGGCCTGCAGCGCGTCGAGCACTTGGCGGGCCTGCGCCTCGTTGAGGTTGCCGGCCGGCTCGCGCTGGCGGGTACCCAGGCGGTTGTCCTCGGCGGTAGCGGCTTCGGCGCTGGGCGCTTTGCCGGGCGCGGTGCCGCTGCTGCCCGCGTCCAGGCCGCGGGTGGTGCCGCCGGCCGTGCCCTGGGCCATTTCCTGCGAAGTGCCCTGCCCCGGCGCCCGCCCGCCGCCGGCCGGGGCCGTGGTGGTGCCGCTGGCATCGGGGGCGGTCTGGGCTTTTTGCTGCGGCTGACTGCCCGGTTTGGGCTGGTTTTGCCGGCTCTGGCCGGGCGGCGGGGGAGGGGGCGGCAGCTG
Organism: Hymenobacter edaphi; assembly: GCF_003258365.1. Lineage (GTDB taxonomy): Bacteria > Bacteroidota > Bacteroidia > Cytophagales > Hymenobacteraceae > Solirubrum > Solirubrum edaphi. The sequence continues at coordinate 556,783 of NZ_QHKM01000001.1, forward strand.
CGGCGGCAGGCGGCGGCCGAGCAGCGGGCTCAGCAGCTCGTAGTTGTAGCGCGCCGCCGCGTTGGCCGGGTTGTCCGTCAGGGCCTGCCGCAGCAGCGCCACCGCCTGCGGGTAGTTGCCCTCAGTAGCAGCCAGGACGCCCAGCTGCTGCCGGGCCACGCTGCGCAGCGCAGCCGAAGCGCTGCCCAGCACTTGGCCGTAAGCCTCCCGGGCCGCCGCCGATTGGCCCGATTGCGCGTACGCGTGCCCGAGGTCGAGCTGCAGTTGCGCGGAGCGGCTGCCCAGCTCCCGTGCCCGGGCAAACGCGGCGGCGGCCGCCTGGTAGTCCCGGCGGCGGAAGGCCGCCGTGCCCCGCTGCTGGGCCTCGTTGGCGTGCTGCACGCGCTGAAACGCCTCCCACCAGCTACCAATAAAGAGTAGCAGTAACAGCAGGGCCGGCCGCATCATGGCTTGATAACGGTAACGGTGAGGACCACGTCCAGCGCCAGCAGCAGCAGCGCGGCCGCCAGGGGGTAGGTGTAGCGGTTGTCGGCCACCGTCACGGTGCGCACCTGCTGGGCCTGGCCCTCAAGGCGGCTCAGGGCGCGCAGCAGCAGCGGCATTTCGTCGCGCTGGTCGGTCAGCTCCACGTAGATGCCACCCGTCGCTGCGGCCAGGCGGCGCAGCGGGGCGGCCTGTAGGCGTGTGACGACGGGCTTGCCCTGGGCAGTGCGCAGGTAGCCGCCCGGCCGCGGAATGCGGCCGCCGGCCGCCGTGCCCACGCCCACCGTGAACAGGCGTTGCCCGCTGCGGGCCAGGTCGCGCAGCACGGCTTCCTGGCTTTCCCCGAAGTCTTCCCCGTCGCTGACGAGCACCAGCGCCGTGGCGCGCGGGGCCGCCCCGGCCGAATCGGCGCCGCTGGCGGCCGCGCGTGCGAGGGCCAGGTTCAGCGGCTGGGCCAGGTCGGTGCTGCCCGGGGGCACTAGGCGGGTATCGAGGGTGCTGAGCAGCAGCAGCAGCGCATCCTGGTCGTAAGTAAGCGGGCAGTGCACGTAGGCTTCGGAGCTGAACACGATCAAGCCGATGCGGTCGGCCGGGAAGCGGCGCACCAGCTCCTCCAGCTCGGCCCGGGCTTTTTGCAGGCGCGAGGGGGCCACGTCGTCGGCATCCATCGAGCGGGAAAGGTCGACCAGCAGCCACAAATCCTTGCCGGCGGTGCGCACAGCCCGCTGGGTGAGGCCGTAGGCGGGGCCCAGCAGCGCTGTCAGCAGCAGGGCAAAAGCCAGCAGGCGGGGCAGCAGTTTCCAGCCCACGCGCCAGCCCGACTGACTCAGGGGCCGCGCCAGGCGAACGGTGCGCTGCACGTAGCCCAGGTACAACAGCCCCGCCGCCACGGCCAGCGCAGCCTCCCATTGCGACCAGGAATACAGCCAATTAAGCATAGCGGGCAGCCGATGGTTGGGCCGGCAGGAAGTCAAAGATAAGGCCCTGGCGAGGCCGTAGGGCATAATTTTTTTTGTGGGTGGGGTTGGTTTGGCAAAAGTCGCTTGTATATTTGCTGCCCCGAAGGGTAAACGGCCCACGGGATAACGCCTCAAATACGGAGAGGTGGGTGAGTGGCTTAAACCAGTAGTTTGCTAAACTGCCGTAGCTCTAAAGGCTACCGGGGGTTCGAATCCCCCCCTCTCCGCTCTTGGAATTCTGAATTATGAACGCTGAATTCTGAATTGACTGGATTACCCACAATTCAGAGTTCAGCATTCATAATTCAGAATTTTTTTTCGGGGTGTAGCGTAGCCCGGTATCGCGCCTGCTTTGGGAGCAGGAGGCCGCAGGTTCGAATCCTGCCACCCCGACCACTTGTGTAAGCCGTCTGCCCGCCCTGCCGCGGTGGGCGGCTTCTGCTGTTTTTGGGCCCCGTTAGCTCAGTTGGATAGAGCATCCGCCTTCTAAGCGGACGGTCAGGAGTTCGAATCTCTTACGGGGTACTGCAAGGCTGCTCTTTGGAGCAGCCTTTTGCATTTCCGGGGCCACCCTACGGCCCGCCCGCAGCGCCGCCGACCTACCGATAGTTCGACGCCCGTGCAACCAATCCGGCTCCCGGCCAGTCTACTTAACTAGCCGGCGGCAGGCTTTGCTTTTGTTGGGAAAACAGGGGTATTGTGCCCGTTTACCGTTTTTAAAGCAAAGTCATTACCTTGCGGTGCCTCACACCCAGGCAACACCATCCTCAGATTCCTTCCACTCAACACCTTCACCATGAAGAAAACCCTACTCACCCTGGCCTGCGCGATGCTACTCGGGGCCGCTGCAAATGCCCAAACGACGCCGCCGCAACCGTGGACTATTGTTTCGGTTGGTTCAGCGGTGCCTACCAACTACATCACGGAGGACATCGTGACGGTAAACCCGGCTACGGTATGGGTACTGTACCGCGAGGTTTCCTCGGGGACGACGGCCCTGCCGGTGCGCACGTACGCCCGCACCATTGACGGGGGCACGACCTGGACGGGCGGCGCCCTCAACATCCCGACCGACCTGAACGTGTCCAACATCACCGCTATCGACGGCAACACGGCCTGGATTGCGGCTTTCTCGACGACCAGCAACAAAACCCAGCAGGGCGTTTACAAAACCACCGACGGCGGCGTAACCTGGACCAAGCAAGGCACGGCCACCTACTCCCAGGCTGACTCGTTCCCGAACGGGGTGTATTTCTTTGATGCCAACAACGGCGTGACCTTCGGCGACCCGCAGCCCGCCGGCATCGGCCAGCGCATGGAGATTTACACCACCACCAACGGCGGCACCAACTGGACGCGCAACACCACCAGCGCCCCGGTGGTTAACAGCAACCAGGAGTACGGCCTTGCCGGCTCGTTCTTCGCGCTGGGCAATACCATCTGGCACGGCGGCGTGAGCGACGACGGCTCGGGTCCGGCTTCGGGCCAGGGTGCCCGTCTGTACAAGTCGACGGACCGCGGCCTGACCTGGACGGCCGCTGACACCGACCTGCCCTACGCCGTGAGCAACCTGGCCTTCACCAGCCCGAGCCGCGGCCTGCTCTCCAGCGGCTTCGACCTGCTGGAGACCCTCGATGGCGGTGCCACCAACTCTACCCTGCTCTACTCGGGCCACTTCCGCGGTGCCGGTCTGGATGCCGTGCCCGGCCTGAACAATACGTACGTCAGCGTAGGGGTAATCGACACGACCTCGACCCTGCAGTCGGGCTACAACGGCAGCTCCATCTCCTACGACGGCGGCCAGACCTGGAAGGACATGCTGTCGCGCGGCGTGAGCATCAACCAGTACGAAGTGGACATGTTCAGCCCCTCGGTAGGCTTCACGGGTAGCTTCACGCAGGGCACTACGGCTAACCCGAACGTGAACCTGACCGGCGTGACCAAGCTGAACACGGTTATCACGGGCAGCAAAAACGCCGTGGCGCTGCGCGGCGTGCTGCAGGTGTTCCCGAACCCGAGCAACGACGGCCGCTTCACGATGAACGTGAACCTGCCCGCCGCCACCAAGCGCGACCTGACCGTAACCGACGCGCTGGGCCGCGTGGTGAAGCAGATCAAGCTGAACGCTACCGGTGCTGCCGTGCAAAACCAGGCGCTGGATCTGAGCCAGTTTAAAGCCGGTGTGTACACCCTGCGCCTCGTAACCGAGCAGGGCACCGCCGTGGAGAAGCTGGTGGTCAATTAAGCGGACTTCTTCCGCGCTCAAGCCCCCGTTCAGCCCCGCTGAACGGGGGCTTTTTTTATGGTATTGCGGCTGATAGGGCCCTAGATTCGACGCGCTGGCAGCTGGCCCGGAACGACCGAAGCCGCCGCTGCCGGGCCGGGCGCCGGCCGCCGGCCCGGCGCGGCCGGCCGGGGGCGGGGCAGCCGCAATAAATCCCCCCGAAAACCCCGCAAAACCTAGTTGGAAAGGGATGTTTCGGTATCTTCGCGTGTTATACAGGACTGAACATTAACCGCTGCTACATGAGCGAAACTCAAGAGAAAAAAGCCCCCGCCGCCTACTCCGCGGACAGTATTCAAGTACTGGAAGGGCTGGAAGCCGTGCGCAAGCGCCCGGCCATGTACATCGGCGACATTGGCATCAAAGGCTTGCACCACCTCGTGTGGGAAGTCGTCGACAACTCCATCGACGAAGCGCTGGCCGGGCACTGCGACACGATTGACGTCACCATCAACGAAGACAACTCCATCACCGTCCGCGACAACGGCCGCGGCATTCCGGTGGATTTTCACCAGAAGGAAGGCCGCTCGGCACTAGAGGTCGTGATGACCGTGCTGCACGCCGGGGGCAAGTTCGACAAGGACAGCTACAAAGTATCGGGCGGCCTGCACGGCGTGGGTGTGAGCTGCGTGAATGCGCTCAGCAACCTGCTGCGCGTGACCGTGTACAAGAACGGCCACGTGTACCAGCAGGAGTACGAGCGGGGCGCGCCGCTGTACCCGGTTAAGCAGATCGGCGACACGGAGGAGCGCGGCACCCAGGTCGAGTTCTGGCCCGACGACTCCATCTTCACCGAAACCGTTTACCGCTACGAAACCATCGCCGCCCGCCTGCGCGAGCTGTCGTACCTGAACAAGGGCATCCGCATCAACCTGCAGGACAAGCGCGAGGTGGACGAGAACGGGGTGATGCGCGGCGAGCAGTTCTACTCCGAAGGCGGCCTGGCCGAGTTCGTGCAGTACCTCGACGGGGCCGAGCGCCGCGCCCTGATGCCCAAGCCTATCCACGTGGTAAGCGAGAAGGGCAACGTGCCGGTGGAAGTGGCCCTGCAGTACAACGACTCCTACCAGGAGCACGTGTTCAGCTACGTCAACAACATCAACACCCACGAGGGCGGCACCCACGTGGCCGGCTTCCGCTCGGCCCTCACGCGCACGCTGAAGGCCTACGCCGACAAATCGGGCCGCCTGGCCAAGGAGAAGATTGAAATTTCGGGCGACGATTTCCGCGAGGGCATCACCGCCGTTATTTCGGTGAAGGTGCAGGAGCCGCAGTTCGAAGGCCAGACCAAAACCAAGCTGGGCAACAGCGAGGTGAGCGGCGCGGTGAACACCGTGGTAGGCGAAATCCTGGCCCAGTACTTGGAGGAAAACCCCAAGGAGGCCATCCTCATCGTGGACAAGGTGATTCTGGCCGCCAAGGCCCGCATTGCCGCCAAGAAAGCCCGCGAGATGGTGCAGCGCAAGACGGTTATGGGCTCGTTCTCCTTGCCCGGCAAGCTGGCCGACTGCTCGGAAACCGACCCGCAGATCTGCGAGCTGTACCTGGTGGAAGGGGACTCGGCCGGTGGCACCGCCAAGCAGGGCCGCAACCGCGCCTTCCAGGCCATTCTGCCGCTGCGCGGCAAGATCCTGAACGTGGAGAAGGCGCAGGAGCACCACATCTACGAAAACCAGGAAATCCGGAACATGATTACGGCCCTGGGTGTGAGCTTCGGGGTGCCGGCCGATCCGGAAAAGGGCATCGAGAAGGACGAGAAGGCGCTGAACCTCTCCAAGCTGCGCTACCACAAGGTCATCATCATGACCGACGCCGACGTGGACGGCTCGCACATCCGCACGCTGATTTTGACCTTCTTCTTCCGCTACATGCGCGAGCTGGTCGACAAGGGCTACGTGTACATTGCGCTGCCGCCGCTGTACCTGGTGAAGAAGGGCAAGGAGGAGCGCTACTGCTGGACCGAAGTGGAGCGCCAGGCCGCCGTGGACGAATTGGCCAAGGGCCGCCCCGAATCGGTGGGTATCCAGCGCTACAAGGGCCTGGGCGAAATGAACGCCGAGCAGCTCTGGACGACGACCATGCAGCCGGAAACCCGCTCGCTGAAGCAGGTGACGGTGGAATCGGCCGCCGAAGCCGACCACCTGTTCTCCATGCTGATGGGCGACGAAGTGGCCCCGCGCCGCGAGTTCATCGAGAAAAATGCCAAATACGCCAAGCTGGACGTGTAAGCGTCGAGCGAGTAGAAAAGCCCGCCTTGCGCGGGCTTTTTTATTGGTTAACATTGATTTTATAAGAACGTCATGTCGAGCCCCGCGAGACATCGCGCGCGCTGCTGCCGGATAGCAAATAGTACTGGGCATCAGCACGCGAGATGCTTCGCTACGCTCTGCAGGAGGGACTAAGGAAACCGAATACCATGCGACAACTCATATCCTCCGGCTCGCCCTGGGAAGGCCCGGTGGGCTACTCCCGCGCCGTGCGCGTGGGCAACGTGGTGGAAGTGGCCGGCACCACCGCCCAGGACGGCGACATCACCCCCAGCGGCGACGCCTACGCCCAAACCAAGCGCATCCTGGAAAAAATTGCCGACGCGCTGGCCGAAGCCGGCGCGACCATGCAGGACGTGGTGCGTACCCGCATCTACGTGACCGATATCCGGCACTGGGAGGCGGTGGGCCGGGCCCACGGCGAAGTGTTTCACCTTATCCGGCCTGCCAGCACCATGGTGGAGGTCAGCGCCCTGATTGACCCGCGCCTGCAGGTGGAAATTGAAGCCACGGCCATTATTTCGTAACTCTGCGCAACCCCGCGCCGGCTGGCCCGAATACGCGGGTAGTTTTCCGCCTTTATGAAGCTGTTTAAGTCCTCGGACCTCATCCGCAAAAGCAAATACATCAGCCGCGACCTGAGCTGGTTGCGCTTCAACTACCGCGTGCTCGACCAGGCCCGCGACAGTGGCCGCTCGGTGCTCGACCGGCTGCGCTTCCTGGGCATCACGGCTTCCAACCTCGACGAGTTTTTCATGATTCGCGTCGGGTCGCTGTATAATTACCTCGACTACGGCAAGCTGCGCGTCGACTACTCCGGCCTGCGCGAACTGCCGTTCCGCCGCAAGCTGCTGGACTTCGCGCACCGCTTCGTGCACGACCAGACGCAGACCTTCACCCAGGAGCTGCGGCCGCTCTTTACCAAGAGCGGCTTCGACATCCTGGGTGTCTCGGAACTGACGGAGGTGGAGCAGAAAAAGGCCGACGGCTACTTCAAGAACACCGTCTTCCCGCTGCTCACGCCGATGGTGTACGACTCCTACCACGGCTTTCCGCTGATGATGAATCAGCTGCTGGTGTTCGGGGTGGTGACGCGCATGAACCCGGAGGGGCCGGAGGAAGGGCAGGAGCGGCTCACGTTCGTGCAGATTCCGGCCAACCTGGCCCGGTTCTTCGAACTGCAGCGCAAGGACCGGGTCATCTTCGTGCCCATCGAAGAAATCGTGCGGGCCAACCTGGAGAAGCTGTTCCGCAACGTGGACATCCTCTCGGCCACGCTGATGCGCATTACGCGCAACGGGGACTTCACGCTGGAAGAGTCGGACGACATCGACGTGGACTTCATCCAGGAAATTCAGCTCGGCCTCAAGACGCGCAAGCGCGGCCGGGTGGTACGCTTAGAGGTGGAGCCCGACGCCTCCAACCTGCTGATGAACGTGCTGAAGGAGCGGTGGAAAATCGACAACGGCAACGTGTTCGTCATCAACGGCCTCATCGACCTGAAGGGGCTGAACCAGATCGTGCGTCACCCCAGCTTCCGCGACAAGCTGCCGCGGTCGATGTCGCCGGTGCAGCCGCTGAGCTTGCCGCCCGGCGCCGACGAAAACCTGTTTGAGTACCTAAAGCACCACGACGTGCTGCTGCACCACCCCTACAACTCGATTGACCCGGTGGTGAAGCTGCTCGAACAGGCCGCCGAAGACCCGCACGTGCTCGGTATCAAGCAAACCATCTACCGCCTCGCCGACGATTCGCGCGTGTCGGCGGCCTTGCTGAAGGCGGCCGAGAACGGCAAGCACGTGTCGGTGCTGTTCGAGGTAAAGGCCCGCTTCGACGAGGAGCGCAACATTCGGGAGGGCACCAAGCTGGAAAAAGCGGGCTGCTTTGTCATCTACGGCGTGTCGAAGTACAAGACGCACACCAAGATGGCCATGATCATCCGCAAGGAAGGCGAGAAGGTGACGCGCTACGTGCACATCGGCTCGGGCAACTACAACGAGGCCACTTCGCGCTTCTACACCGACGTGAGCCTGCTCACCACCAACGACGTGTACGGCCACGACGTGTCGGAATTCTTCAACGTGATTACCGGCCACTCGCAGCCCGACGACTACGAGTACCTCATCACGGCGCCCAAGGACATGCGCCAGCAGCTCATTCAGCTCATCCGCGACGAGGCCCGCAACGCCAAGAAGGGCCAGCCCGCCGGCATCGTGATGAAGATGAACTCCCTGGAGGACCGCGACGTCATCGATGAGCTGTACAAGGCCTCCAAAGCCGGGGTGCCTATTCGCCTGATCGTGCGCGGCATCTGCTGCCTGCGGCCCGGCCGGCCGGGGCTGAGCGAGAACATCGAGGTGCGCAGCATTGTGGGCGAGTTTCTGGAGCACACGCGCCTGTTCTACTTCCACCACGCCGGCCACCCGAAGCTCTATTCCGGCTCGGCCGACGTGATGGTGCGCTCCTTCGACCGCCGCATCGAGGCACTGTTCCTCATCGTGAATCCGCAGCTGATGCGCGAGGCCATCAACATCCTCTACTTCAACCTCAAGGACAACTACAACACCTACCTCATGCGCGAGGACGGGGCCTATATCAAGCGCCAGCCGGCGGAAGGCGAGCCGCTGTTCAACGTGCATAAGGAGTTCTACTTCAAGAACTACGGTCTGATGAGTGACTCCGCGCTGTACGACGACTACCTGGTGAAAAAGTCAGCTGACGTGCCGGACGGCGAAGCCGTGTCGCCCTCGGAAGACAGTCTGATTGCCGGCGAGGAAATCGTGCTGCCCGACGAGGACGTGGAAATCAACGGGGTGCTGGAGCTGCCCACGCTGGTGGAAACGCCCGCTGAGCCGCTGGCCCCCGGCCCGATTCCGCCGGTCATTGCCGAGGACGTGGAGAACGTGTAAATGCCAAAAGGACAGGGGCGGCTCACCCCGCTGTCATTGCGAGCGAACCGAAGGTCGACGTAGTCAAGCGCGGCAATTCTTGCTGCAGTAGCACCGCCGAGCCACTTCCTACCAACCGAAAACAGCACCGCCCGAAGACGTTCGTACGACGTTTTCGGGCGGTGCTGTTCGTGCCGCGGGAGGATTGGCTACGCCTTCCTGCGGAGGCTTCGGCTGCGCCGCGCAATGACAGCCAGTGCAGCCGCCCGGCTTACGATTCCGAATCGTTCTGAATGGTCAGGTAGGGGACGCGCAGGGTGTGGTCCGTCACGGGGCGGATTTCCTCGAAGTGGTCTTCAAACAGGGCCTGCAGCATGCCGTCCTTCAGGCCGATATCGGGCACGAGCATGTCCTTGGCGCCCGACCACTCCATGGCCGACAGGTAAATCTGCCCGGCGGGCACGATGACGTCGGCGCGGTCGGGGTTGAGCATCAGCAGGTTCACCCGCTCGTCCATGCTCAGCCCGCGCAGGCGGGAGAGGATGTCGCTGATGCGCTTGCGGGGCAGAGGCTGATCGGCGGGCAGTTGGGCCAGGGAGTAGATTTTGTTGATGTTGCCGCCGGTGCCGATGGCGCGCGTCACGTGGAAGCGGCGCGAGTTGTCCTTCACCCACTGCTCCATGCGCTGCCAGGTGTCCTGCAGGGCCTCGCCGGGCTGCCCGTTTTGCTGCAGCCGCCGGATGGAACCCACCTCGAACGACTGCGAGGCAATTTTCTTCCGGTCGGAATACAGGTTGAACTCGGTGCTGCCGCCGCCCACGTCGATGTGCAGGTAGTGGCGCTTGTCCTCCAGCAGCTGCATAATCACGCGGTTGACGTACGCCGCCTCGGCCTCCCCGTCGATGATCTGCACCTTGATGCCCAGCTCGCGCTGCATGCGGTCGGCAATGGCCTGGCCGTTGTCGGCGGAGCGCATGGCGGAGGTGGAGCAGATCAGGTAGTGGGCCACGTCGTGTACCTCCATCAGCAGCTTGAGCGCGTGCATGAATTTGACGAACTTCTCCTCCTTTTCGGGTGAGATGTGGCCGGTGGCAAACACGTCTTCGCCCAGGCGCAGGGGGTAGCGCACGTATTCCACGCGCTTGAGGCGGTAGGCGCCCTCGTACTCCAGCACGGCGGAAATCTGACAACGGACGGCGTTGGAGCCGATATCAATGGCGGCCAGTTTCAGCAGCGGGTATTCCATGCGCGGGAGTGAAGTGACGGGAGAAGTGCGGCAAAGATAAAAAGCCGGACTAAAGCCCGGCCTTTTCTGTTATTCGGCATGCCGAAGAAATTGCTTGCGCGCCCGGTTACTGGTCGATGCGGAAGCCCAGGCCGAACTGGATCAGCGCAGCTTCCTCCACCGAGTGCTGCACCGATACCGACAGGGCGAAGGTTTCATACACCGGCGCGATGTAGAAGCCGCCGCCGTAGCCGCGGTGCCAACCGCCCGGCGCGTCGCCCTTGTAGTACACTTGGCCCTGGTCGTAGAAGCCGAACACGCCGTAGTAGAAGGGCAGGATGGAGGTGTTGGCGTAGCCCAGCGAGAGGCGCAGCTCCGTGTTCAGGTACAAGGAAGCGTCGCCGGTGAAGCGGTTGCGCACGTAGCCGCGCAGGCTCTGGCGCTGGCCCAGCTGGGTGAACTTGTAGAACGGAATTTCGTCGTCGGGGCCGTAGTTTTTGCCGCCGCCGCCCTTCACGGCCAAGGTTACCGGGATGCCCAGGCGGGCGGTGGCCAGGTACTCGGCAAAGGCTTCGGTGAGGCCGAAAGTGCGCTGCTGCTGATTCAGCTGGTGCCAGGTGGTGTGCTCCCCGTACAGGCGCACGCCCTTGCGGGCGAAGAGCTTCCGGTCCCGGAAGTCCAGGTCGACCACGGCCTTGCCGCCGAGCAGGCGCTGGAAATCGGTGTTGGGCACCAGGTCGGAGGGCGTGGGCTGGGCTTTCAGCTGGCCGATGTAGCTGCCCGCGGAAAAGTCGCTCTGGTACTGCTCGTACACCGGACCGATGCGCACCAGGCTCTTGCCGCGGAAGGCCCGCTCGAAGAAGGCTTCGGTCTGGTAGCCGCGGTACCGGGCGCGGTAGAACCGGTCGTCATACAGGTCGTCGTTCTTGCCGGTATTGTTGCCCAGCCCGAAGAAGTTGTAGAAGGGGAAGAAGTTGCCGTAGGTGGCGCGGGCGCCGAAGTCCCACTTGCCGATGAGGTAGCGCCAGCGCACGTTGCCGGTCAGCTGCCGGTTGCCGCCGGTGGTGTACTGCGCGTCGATGCCGTAGCGGACGCGGTAATCGGGCTTGCGGAAGCCCTGCTTCACCCAGTCAAAGCCCGCGGCCAGGCCGAAGCCGTCGTTCTGGTTGTAAATCAGGCCGCCGCGCGGGGCGTAGCCGTCGTACTCGAAGGCGTCGCGGTCGTAGCGGTTGATGCCCAGGGTAGTGGCGCGGCGGTCGGCGGTGCCGGGGCCGGCTTTCAGCTCGGTATTGGGCACGTCGTACACCTCGGTGCGGCCGCCCGTGGCGTTGTCGGCCACCACGTCGCCGCCCTCGCCGCCGATAATGCGCACGCGGATGCTGTTCTTGCCCTCCCCGCTGACGTTGAACACGTCCTTGCCGTCGAGACCGTAGAGGCGGATGTCGCGGGTTTCACCCTTCACGAAGGTGCGGTCGAAGAAGGGCTGGCCCTTGGCCGCGCCGTCGTCGTTTTTCTTGCTGACCTGCACGCGCACGTTGCCGTCGGGCAGGCGCTGCACGGTGAAGACCTCCGCCTTGTTGGAACCCACCACGTCCACGTCGCGGGCCAGCATCAGGTAGTACTCGTCGATGGCCTGGGGTAGCTCCTGGATGCGGCTTTTCAGCTTGCGGTTGATGTCCTGGCCCGAAATGCCCTGGATTTCCTTGGGCAGCTGGGCCGTGGCCGAGTCGATGGCCGTGGGCGTGATGCGCCGCTGCAGGTACTGGCCGATCTGCTTCCAGTCTTCCCGCGTCAGGCTCTGGAGCAGGGCGCGGTCGAGGTGCCGGGCGGGCCAGTTCAGGCTTTCCAGGTCGTTGAACTTCAGCTGGAAATCCTCGATGCTGGGCACGGCCCACTCGCGGTTGGCAATCCAGGTCAGCGCCCCGTTCCAGAGCGTGAACGACTGGTCCCGGTCGCGGGGAATGGGCTGGAATACCGAGCCTTTGCCCTCCTTGTACTCGGCCCACTTCCAGTTGTCCTCGTGCTTGCCAAAGTCGGCCACCAGCATGTCGAAGGCGCGGGCGCGGCCCAGCTGCCGGGCGTCGACGCGGTTGTCGTGGTCCTTGTATAGCTGCCGGAACATGCTGAACGAGCGGCGCACGTTGTCGGCGCCGCCGAAGCCGGCAAGGTTGTCCTTTCGGTCCCAGGGGTCATCTTCCAGCGTGCCGAGCAGGCCGGCGTACCGCTCCCGGTAGGGGCCGAGCTGCTGGTTGTCGGGCAGCACGAACAGGCGCGGGCGGGCGTGCAGAATGTCGGTGCGGTCGAGCAGCGGGGAGATGACCAGGGCTGAGTAGGGGTGGGCCGTGGGCGTGATGTCGCGCAGAATGTCGGCCGCCACCGAGCCGCGCAGCTCCGGCGGCAGAATCTTGGTCACGTCCTTATCGACCGAGCGGAAGGTGTACTCCGAGGAGTCGGCCGCAACCATCTTCAGCGAGGTGGTCTGGCGTCCGCCACCGCGGCCGGTGGGGCGCAGCCCGCCTTTTTCGGTGTTCAGGTCGAGCACCGGCACGGCCACCGGCTGCGTCCACGACGTGCGGTACACCGGCCCCACCATCGTTTTCTGCAGGCCGTGGGCGCGGTACTGCGGGCCGGGCGTCACGGTAGCCGTGGGGCCGCTGGGGGCGTCGGGCTTGGGCGCGGCCACGCCTCTCGGGGCCGCGGGGCAGTCGGGCAGGAAGGCGTTGGTGGGCACGTCCTGGCTAGCGGGCAGGCAGGCCGACTGAAACAGCGTGGCCGCAAAGGCCTCCTTCACCGCGTCATTGCTCTCAAAGCGCAGCATCACCGTCTTCACCGTACCGTCGGGGTAGTAGTCGAGGCGGGTATAGCCGGCGTCGGCTTCGTTGTAGAGCGAGCGGGCGTTGCTGCCCACCGGCTCGGTGTGGGCAAACGAGCCGCTGACGAGGTGGTAGTTTTTCTCGAATGGCGTGAGCTGCAGGCTGAAGTCGTGGGCGGCGGCGTAGATGACGCCGGGATGCTCCTTCAGGGTGCTCAGCAGCGTTTTCTTGAACTCCTGGTAGCCCGGCGAAGCCATGTCGCGCGGGGTGCCCACGTTCTGCCGGTAAGCCGCGTTGATGGTACCAAAGACCGGTGGCGAAAGGTGGCGCTTCAGGGGCTGAAAGCCGCCGTAGGTGCCGTTGCTGAGGGCCGGCTGGTGGCCCACCAGCAGCACGTTGCGCCCCTTGGTATCGTCGATGACGTCCTGAATCTGCTCCCGAAACTCCTCCGTCGACATGGTCTTGCAGTCGGTATCGGGAGCTTCGGGCCGGTCGAAGGGGTGCGAAAACCAGGGCGTGTTCAGCGCTACCAGGCGCACCAGCGGGGCCACGTCCACGATTTCGGGGCCGGGGCAGCCGTTGCTCGGGATGAAGGCGTTCTGCCCGCCCAGCTGCTGCTCGATGTATTTTTCCAGCCGCCGCACGCTTTTCTGCCCGTCGCGGCCGGAGTTGTTCCAGTCCTTGTCGCCGGGCACGAAGTAGATGCGGCCGCCCGGCAGGCCTTTCACCAGTGCCAGCAGCGCGTTGGCCCGGCTTTCCAGCCCGGCGCGGGTGGTGTCCTGCTTGTCGGACAGGCCCGCGTTGCCCACGATGTCGCCCAGGTGGACGACGGTAAAGGGCGTGGTTTCCTGCTCCAGGGTGCGGCGCAGGGCTTTCAGGCGGGCCTCGGGTACCGGGCCGGCGGTGTTGCCGAGCAGGTACACGTGGTGGGCCGGTGGGGTTGATTGGGCATGGGCGGGCAACGCTGCCGGCAGCAACAGACCCGCGGCAAGCAGCGGGCGGTAGAAATAGCTCATTGGCAAGGAAGGTAGGACGGAAACCCGCCGGCTGCGGCACCGGCCGGGTATACCGTTATCCTACGCGAAAATCCCGTCCCGGGATTAAAGCAGGCTTAATCTGCCCGGGCCGGGTTAGTGCTCCGCCTGCGCCAGCAGCTGCTGCACCACCCGCGGCACGCCCACCGTAGCCGGCTCGGCCACCACCTGCACCCCGCGCCGCGAGGTGCCCGGCTGGCCCGGGTCGATAAGGTAGAGGGGCCGGCCGCTGGGCAGGTAGTGCAGCAGCCCGGCCGCCGGATACACCTGCAGCGACGTGCCCACCACCAGCATTACGTCGGCCGTGGCGCACTCTTCGGCCGCGCGCTCAATCAGCGGGACGGCCTCGCCGAACCACACGATGTTGGGCCGCAGCTGGTGGCCCCGCTCGCACACGTCGCCCATTTCGATGCGGTCTTGGTCGAGCGGGTACACCAGGTCTTCGTAGCGGGAGCTGCGGGCTTCGTTGAGCTTGCCGTGCAGATGGATGACGTGCCGGGAGCCGGCCCGCTCGTGCAGGTCGTCCACGTTCTGCGTGACGATGACCACCTCGTAGGCCTGTTCCAGCGCCACCAGGGCGCGGTGGCCGGCGTTGGGTTGGGCCTGCCGGGCGGCGGCGCGGCGCTGGTTGTAGAATTCCTGCACCAGCGCCGGGTTGCGGGCCCAGCCTTCGGGCGAGGCCACGTCCTCCACGCGGTGGTTTTCCCACAGGCCATCGGAAGCGCGGAAGGTAGCAATGCCGCTTTCGGCGGAAATACCGGCCCCGGTAAGCACAACGACTTTTTTCATAGCAGGCTATTCTACGAATACCGGAGAAAAAATGCAGGTAGACGCCTGTCTATCATATAGCACTACCTTCTACCCGCTCGGGTAGAAAGCAATAACAATCTGTTGCTCTGCTTCTACCCATAAGGTAGAAGCAGAGCAACAGATGAGCTATGTCTTCTACCATCCTGGGTAGAAGAGCAGACAAAATAACCTTGTGCTTCTACCTAAGCAAATGCGCGGTGGTGGACGCCGTTGGCCGCAGGTACGGCGGCCCTTTCGTTATTGCCAGCGCTTCAGCTGGTCGGCGCCGAATTCCCATTCGGGCGTGTCGAATACCCCGTTCGGGGCCGCCAGCCGAAACCAGGCGCCCAGTTGAGGCTCGGCCGTGTTGCGCAGCACGTGCAGGTCTTGGGCGGGCATGTAGCTCTGGGCCAGCAGGGCGTAGCGGGCGTGAGTACCGGGGTGTTCAGCCACGTCGAGCACCGTCACGGCGTGGCCGGGCGAACCGCCCTGCACGAACACGTCGCCGGGCTGGGCCTGAGCCAGCGGCACCGGCCGTAGCTCCCGGCTCAGCGACAGGGTGCCGGCGTAAGTGAAAATCACGTCGAGGTAGCGGCGCAGGGCGGCGTGCGTGGGCGTTTCGGCCTGGCGCGGGGCCGGCACCACGTCCTCGCCCTGCACCCGAAAGCCCTGGCCCGCCACCCAGTCGCCAAACCAGATGTCGTGGCCGCTGGTCAGGTGAAAGTGGATGCTGCGGAAGCTGCGGGTAAACTGATACTCGGCCCGCAGGCGAATGGCCGCGTCGGCGCACTGCTGCAGGTCGCGCGCGCCGGTATCGATGTCGATAACGGCCGCGTGTACCGTTTGCGGGTTCTTCAGCCGGCCGTCGTGCAGCCGCACGGCGGTGCCGCGGGGGCGCAGCGGCAGGCCGCCCAGCCATTCGCCGAAGGAGCCGGGGGGCGCGGCCACGCGCCGGCAGCCGGCCGGCGGCGCAAAGCGCGCCCGCAAGGCGGCCTGGGAGTTGTAGGGCCGGCTAAGCCAGTCGTAGCGCGGCGCGGCGGCCAGCGAACCTAGGATAATCAATCTGCTCATCATGTGCTCGTAGATAACCAGCAACGCGGTCCGGCCGCTTTTCTTGCGCCCGCCGGGCCGCCTGAGCTGCGTGGACAGCCAGCGAAACGAACGTTCTGCTCATCTAGCGTCCGTTTGCCGAACCGCAGAAAGGCGTAGCCAGGCATCTCTGCAAGCTCCCGTTACGGATTGCGTCGTACTTGCTCCACCGCATGCGGGCTCAACAAGCTTCGCTTAGAGGGAATAACAATCGTGAGCAGCCGCTCCTGCCCCTCAACTTTGGCGTAGATGTGCAGGCTGTCGTGGGTAAGCCAGTCGAATTTGAATCCGGTGGGATGATAGGGGCCGCCTTGCTGACTATCAAAGGTTCCCAGTTCTTTTTCGTACCCCATCCCGAACCACGGGTCATACTCCAGCAGTACAGCGGTACGGTCATGATCATCCCGGAAGCCCAGGTTCTGCACCTCTACCCGAATCGACAGGGCCGCTTGCCCGGGCACCTGAGCCGTCCACTGCCGGGGAGAACTGGCCAGGTAGAACAGGGCCCACAGGCCCAGGCCGACCACTAGAACGACAAGGCTGGCGACGGTTAGAGCGGAGCGCATGGGGAGGCTGGCGTTGGAAATGAGGGGGTACGCATTCAATACAGCGCGGCGAATAGCCCCACGAAGCAACAGAGGGGTTGTGGTCGGCTCAGCATTCTATATCGCGTGTTGGCAACATTCCACACGCTCTAATCGGCGGGGGCGCTCAATCCGCGTCGTCACCCGTGGGCTGGGGCTGACCCGGCACCGCTTGGTTCAGCCGCGCCTTGTGCTGCCGCCAGTCGGGCATAAACTGGTCCATCAGGCCCCAGAACCGGGCGTTGTGCAGCCGCTCGTGCAGGTGGGTCAGCTCGTGGACCAGCACGTAGTCCAGGCATTTCGGCGGCTTTTTGATCAGCTCCAGGCTCAGCCAGATGCGGCGGGCGCGGGTGTTGCAGGTGCCCCAGCGGGTGCGCATCTGCTTCACGCCCCAGGCCGCGGCCCGGGCGCCCACCACCGGCTCCCAGCGGGCCAGCAGGGCCGGCAGCTGCTCTTTCAGCCGGGCGCGGTACCAGCGGGCCAGCACCTGCTGCCGCTCGGCGGGCGTGCTGGCGGCCGGGGCATAAAGCTCCAGCAACCCGGTTTCCGGCAGCTCCACCCGGGGGCGGCCCTCCGTGGCGTGTACCCGCAGCTGGTGGGGGCGGCCCTGGTAGTAGTGCGTTTCGCCGGTGCTGTAGGTTAGCTCGGCTGGCGGCGCCTGGGTGGCAAAGCGCGCCCGGTGCTTCTCGATCCAGGCCCGCCGGGCCTCGATGAACGCGTGAATGTTGGCCTCGGGCAGGCGCAGCGGCGCGGCCACGCGCACCCGGCCGTGGGGCGGGTACACCGTCACGCGCAGGGTGCGAATGGCCTTGCGCACCAGCTCCACTTCCAGCCCGGCAATCTGTACGGTCTTGCTCATTGCTATTGCTGCGGGCTGCGGCCGGGTTCGAAAC
The DNA here is from genome assembly GCF_003258365.1 of Hymenobacter edaphi. Taxonomy (GTDB): domain Bacteria; phylum Bacteroidota; class Bacteroidia; order Cytophagales; family Hymenobacteraceae; genus Solirubrum; species Solirubrum edaphi. The sequence continues at coordinate 574,091 of NZ_QHKM01000001.1, forward strand.
ACCTCCACCGGCTTCGTTTCCTGCTTCAGCGCCCGGCCGCAGCCCGCAAAAGTACGCCACGCAAAAGCCCCGCCGACGAGCTTGCGTCAGCGGGGCTTGCGAGATGAAAGCCGGACCGGCTACTTGGTCGTTTTCTTGGCCGTGCCGGTTGCTTTTTTGGCCGCCGGCTTTTTGGCGGCGCCCTCGGTTTTCTTGGCTGCCGCTTTGGTCGTCGTCTTGGGGGCCTTGGCGGCGCCGTCGGCGGCCGGGGCCGCTTTCTTGGCCCCGAAGCGGCCCTTGGCGGGCTTGTCCGGGGTGGCGTCGGCCAGCTCGATGCAGCGCGCCAGCGTCAGCTCCCGGGGCTCCTCGCCCTTGGGAATCTTCACGTTCTTGCCCGCCGCCACGATGTAGGGCCCGTACTTGCCGTTGACCACCTGCACGTCGGCGCGGCCTTCGCTTTCAAAGCTCTTGATAACCTTCTCGGCTTCCTGCTTGCGCTTGGCGTTGATCAGCTCCACGGCTTCCTCGGCCGTCACGGTGTGCGGGTCCTGGCCCTTGGCCAGGGAGTAGAACTTGCCGTCGTGGCGGATGTAAGGACCGAAGCGGCCCACGGCGGCGGTCATGTCGGCCTCCTCGTACTGGCCCACGTTGCGCGGCAGCTTAAACAGCTCCAGCGCGTCTTCCAGCGTCAGGCTTTCGATGAACTGGCCTTTGCGCAGGTTGGCGTAGGCGGGCTTCTTGGTTTTGTCCTCGTCGATTTCGCCCAGCTGCACGTAGGGCCCGAAGCGGCCCAGCTTGGCGTAGATTTTCTCGCCGGTTTCGGGGTGCAGGCCCACTTCGCGGGTGGTGCCCACGTCGGCGCGCTCCACTTCCTTGCCGCGCTCCACCGTTTCGTGGAAGGTGCCGTAGAAGGCCGCAATCATTTCCTCCCAGCTTTCCAGCCCGTCGGCAATGCGGTCAAACTCGTCCTCCACCTTGGCCGTGAACTGGAAGTCCACAATCACCGGGAAGTGCTCCACCAGGAAGTCGTTCACCACCATGGCCGTGTCCGTGGGAAACAGCTTGGCCTTGTCGGCCCCGTAGGTTTCGGTCTTCACCTCGGTCTGCACCTCGCCGCCGTTCAGCGTGAGCACGTGAAACTTGCGTTCCTTGCCCTCGCGCGAGTCTTTTTCCACGTAGCCGCGCTTCTGAATGGTACTGATGGTCGGGGCGTAGGTCGACGGGCGGCCGATGCCCATCTCCTCCATCTTTTTCACCAGCGAGGCTTCGGTGTAGCGCGCCGCCGGCGTGGCGTAGCGCTCCGTAGCCGTCAGGCGCTGCAGCGGCAGCGGCTGCCCCACCGCCAGCGGCGGCAGCCCCCGCGAAAACGACGACTCGCCGTCCGTGGCCTCGTCCTCGTCCTTGCTCTCGGTGTAGGCCTTCAGAAAGCCCTCGAACGTAATGACCTCGCCCGTGGCCGTCAGGCGGGTGTCGGGCTGGGTGCTGATGCCAATGGTAGCCGTGGTCCGCTCGATCTGCGCGTCGGCCATCTGCGAGGCCAGGGCGCGCTTGCGGATCAAATCGTACAGGCGCTGCTCGGCCGAGTCCTCGCCGGCCTTAATCAAGGAGAAGTCCGTCGGGCGGATGGCTTCGTGAGCCTCCTGGGCCGAAGCGGCCTTGGTTTTGTACTGGCGGGTGTGGGCGTACTCCGGGCCGTAGCTGCGTTCAATCTCGTGCTTGGCGCCGGTCAGCGCCTCCTGCGAGAGGTTCACCGAGTCCGTCCGCATGTAGCTGATCTTGCCGGCTTCGTAGAGGCGCTGGGCCACGCTCATGGTCTGCGCCACCGAGAAGCTCAGCTTGCGCGAGGCCTCCTGCTGCAGCGTGGAGGTGGTGAAGGGCGGGGCGGGGGAGCGTTTGCCCGGCTTCTTTTCTAAGGTGTCGATGGTGTAGGCCGCGCCCACGCAGCGGGCCAGGAAGTTCTCGGCTTCCTCGCGGGTGGGCAGGCGGCGCGGCAGCTCGGCTTCGAGCACGGCGCCGTTGCCGGCGTCGAAGCGGGCCACCACGCGGTAGGCCGACGAGGTCTTGAACTGGCTGATTTCCCGCTCCCGGTCCACCACTAAGCGCACGGCCACCGACTGCACGCGGCCGGCCGAAAGGCCGGTCTTCACCTTTTTCCAGAGCACCGGGCTGAGCTCGAAGCCCACGAGGCGGTCGAGCACGCGGCGGGCCTGCTGGGCATTTACCAGGTTCAGGTCGATTTCGCGGGGCGAATCGATGGCGTTCAGGATGGCATTCTTGGTGATTTCGCGGAACACGATGCGCCGCGTCTTCTCGTTGGTCAGGTCCAGCGTTTCGGCCAGGTGCCAGCTGATGGCTTCGCCTTCGCGGTCATCGTCACTGGCCAGCCACACGGTTTCGGCTTCCTTGGCCAGCTTCTTCAGCTGGGCAATGACCTCGCGCTTGTCGGGCGACACCACGTAGGTCGGTTTGAAGCCGTTCTTAATATCAATGGCGTTGTTGTCCTTGGGCAGGTCGCGGACGTGGCCGAAGCTGGACTTGACGATAAAGTCTTTGCCCAGGTAGCCTTCTATGGTCTTCGCCTTAGCGGGCGACTCCACGATGACAAGATTCTTGACCATACAATGAGGGGGTAGTATCGGTAGGCGCTAAGCGTCGGTTTGGGGAAAAAACGGAAACAAAAAGCGCGGCGCGGCGTTGAAGTTGGCCGCAAAGATGAACGAATAATCCATTGGGCCGCCTCGCGTCGCCGGTTGGCTCCTAGCAACGCGCCGGATTCGCGCCGAGTTTCGCCCCCGTGAAAGTATTGCCGGTCAGCACCCTTGCGAAGTCATATTTGACCCGCCCCGAACACAAAAGAATATATAGTAGCGCGCAACCGATACGGTTTGCTACTTTTGCCGATACCGCCTGCCATGCCCGGCCGGCTTCCCCACGCCCTCACTGCGCTTCCTCGCGCCCTGCATTCCGCACATATGGCCACCGGTAAGACCAGCAAACCTGCTACGACGCCTACGCCCTCCGACGCTAACCTGCCCGATACGCCTGCCACCGGACCCGTTACCCGCAACGGCACCGGCATGCTGGCGCGCACTACGTCGGACCTGACGCGCAAACGCGGCGTGGCCCGCGGCGGCGCCAACGACTCGGCCGATCCGGACTACGTCAACGAGCAGCTCAACCGGGTGCTCTACGCGCTGGACGCCTTTAAGAAGGGCGACATTTCGGTGCGCCTGACCAAGCAGAACGACGACATCTTCGCCGAAATAGCCGAAGCATACAACTCCATGGTGGAGATGATCGGCGGGGTGGGCGGCGAGGTGTCGCGCATCTCCAAGGTGGCCGGGGTGGAGGGCAACCTGAAAGCCCGCGCCTCCGGCGAAAACGCGACGGGCTTCTGGCGGGACATGATCAACAACATCAACGGCCTGGTGGACTCCATCGCCGTGCCGGTGTTGGAAGTGGGCAAGGTGCTGAAGAACATCAGCCGCGGTAACCTGGACGAGTCGTTCCAGATTCCGGTGTCGGGCGACTTCAAGCTGATGGCCGAAACCATCAACAAGACGATTGACAACCTGAACGTCTTCGCCAGCGAAGTAACCCGCGTGGCGCAGGAAGTGGGCACCGAGGGCAAGCTCGGCGGCCAGGCGTCGGTGCCGAACGTGGGCGGGGTGTGGAAGGATCTGACGGACAACGTGAACACGATGGCCTCGAACCTGACCTCGCAGATGCGCGACATTGCCAACGTGGCCACCGCGGTGGCCCGCGGCGACTTGTCGCAGAAAATCACGGTGAACGTGAAGGGCGAGCTGCTGCAGCTCAAGGAGAACATGAACCAGATGGTGGACTCGCTGAACCTGTTTGCCGGCGAGGTAACCCGCGTGGCGCAGGATGTGGGCACCGAAGGCAAGCTCGGCGGCCAGGCCGTGGTGCCCGGCGTGGGCGGCGTGTGGAAGGAGCTGACCGACAACGTGAACTACATGGCTTCGAACCTCACGAGCCAGATGCGGGACATTGCCAACGTGGCCACGGCCGTAGCCAAAGGCGACTTGTCGCAGAAAATCACGGTGGACGTGAAGGGCGAGCTGCTGCAGCTGAAGCAGAACATGAACCAGATGGTGGACTCGCTGAACCTGTTTGCCGGCGAGGTAACCCGCGTGGCGCAGGAAGTGGGCACCGAAGGCAAGCTCGGTGGCCAGGCCGTGGTGCCCGGCGTGGGCGGGGTATGGAAGGATCTGACGGACAACGTGAACACGATGGCCTCGAACCTGACCTCGCAGGTACGCGACATTGCCAACGTGGCCACGGCCGTAGCCAAAGGCGACTTGTCGCAGAAAATCACGGTGGACGTGAAGGGCGAGCTGCTGCAGCTCAAGCAGAACCTCAACCAGATGGTGGACTCGCTGAACCTGTTTGCCGGCGAAGTAACCCGCGTGGCATTGGAAGTGGGTACCGAGGGCAAGCTCGGCGGCCAGGCCGTGGTGCCCGGCGTGGGCGGCACCTGGAAGGACCTGACCGACAACGTAAACAACATGGCCTCGAACCTGACCCTGCAGGTGCGAGACATTGCCAACGTGGCCACCGCCGTAGCCCGCGGCGACTTGTCGCAGAAGATGACGGTGAACGTGAAGGGCGAAATCCTGGAGCTCAAGAACATCTTGAACCAGATGGTGGACTCCTTGAACATCTTCGGCGACGAAGTAACCCGCGTGGCCCGCGAAGTGGGCACCGAGGGCAAGCTGGGCGGTCAGGCCGTGGTGCCGCGGGTAGGGGGCACCTGGAAGGAGCTGACGGACAACGTGAACACGATGGCCTCGAACCTGACCTCGCAGGTGCGCGACATTGCCAACGTGGCCACGGCCGTAGCCAAAGGGGACCTGACGCAGAAAGTAACCGTCGATGTAAAGGGCGAGCTGCTGGAGCTGAAGAACAACCTCAACCAGATGGTGGACTCGCTCAACATCTTCGCCGGCGAAGTAACCCGCGTGGCAAGGGAAGTGGGCACCGAGGGTATCTTGGGTGGCCAGGCCAACGTGCCGAACGTGGGCGGGGTGTGGAAGGACCTGACGGACAACGTAAACAACATGGCCTCGAACCTGACCCTGCAGGTGCGAGACATTGCCAACGTGGCCACCGCCGTAGCCCGCGGCGACTTGTCGCAGAAAATCACGGTGAACGTAAAGGGCGAGCTGCTGCAGTTGAAGGAAAACCTCAACCAGATGGTGGACTCCTTGAACACCTTCGGCGACGAAGTAACCCGCGTGGCCCGCGAAGTGGGCACCGAAGGGAAACTGGGCGGCCAGGCCAACGTGCCGAACGTGCGCGGCACCTGGAAGGAGCTGACCGACAACGTAAACACGATGGCCGCCTCGCTGACCTCGCAGGTACGCGACATTGCCAACGTGGCCACGGCCGTAGCCAAAGGCGACCTGACCCAGAAGGTATCGGTGGATGTGCGCGGCGAAATGCTGGAGCTGAAGAACATCCTCAACCAGATGGTGGACTCGCTCAACGTGTTTGCCGGCGAAGTAACCCGCGTGGCACAGGAAGTAGGTACCGAAGGCCGCCTCGGCGGCCAAGCCAACGTGCCGAACGTGTCGGGCGTGTGGAAGGACTTGACCGACAACGTAAACCGCATGGCCGCCAACCTTACCACGCAGGTGCGGGGTATTGTGAAGGTAGTAACTGGCGTATCGCAGGGTGACCTTACCCAGAAGCTGACGCTGGAAGCCCGCGGCGAGGTGGCCGACCTGGCCGACACCATCAACCGCATGGTGGACGACCTGAACCGCCTGGCGCAGGAAGTGTCGCGCGTGGCCCGCGTGGCCGGGGTGGAAGGCAAGCTGACCGAGCGTGCCATGGTAACCGGCGTATCGGGCTCGTGGAAAGACATCGTGGATACGCTCAACGACCTGATCGAGTCCATTGCCTCGCCGGTACTGGAAGTGTCGCGCGTGGTGCGGGCCCTTTCGGAAGGCGACCTGACCCAGCGCGTGGAAGTACCCACCGCCGGCGACATCTACGCCATGGCCATGGCCCTGAACACCGCCGTGGACTCGCTCAACGAGCTGCTGGCGGAAATCAACGAGTCGTCGCTGGTAGTAGGAGCCTCGTCGGAGGAAATGGCGCAGAAAGGTCTGGAGATGAGCCGCGTCACGGTCGACGTGTCCTTGGCCATGCAGCAGATGGCTGAGGGTGCCCAGAACCAGGCTATGAAGACCGACCAGGCCTTCAAGCTGATCGAGGAAATCATGACGGCCACCAAGGAAACGGCCAACAAAGCCGACGTGGTAAACAAAGCCGCCATCCTCGGGGAGCAAACCTCGCAGCTCGGTCTGAAAACCGTGGCCGAGGTGGTAAAGAACATGGAAGAAATTTCCAGCGCTTCGGCCGGTACCGCCCGCACCATCGACGTACTGTCGGTCCGCTCGCAGGACATCAGTAAGTCGCTGGGCGTAATCACCGACATTGCCGCCCAGACCAACCTGCTGGCCCTGAACGCCGCCATCGAAGCCGCCCGCGCCGGGGAAGCCGGTCGGGGTTTCGCGGTGGTAGCCGAGGAAATCCGCAAGCTGGCCGAAGGCTCCCGCAAATCCGCCAACGAAATCAACACGCTGGTGGAAGACGTGAAAAAGGACACCGCTTCGGCCGCCGCGGCTATTTCGACCATGGAAGGTCGAGTACTGAAAGGGAAGAACGCCACGTTCGAGGCCTCTTCGGCCTTTAAGAACATTGCCACCAGCTCGGGCGAAATCCTGCGCACCTCCCGCGACATTCTCACGGCCACCGAGATTCAGAAAACCTCGATTGGCGACGTGGTGAAGTACGTGGAAGAAGTGGTTGCCATTGCCGAGCAAACGGCGTCGGGTACCCAGCAGGTAGCCTCCACGGCCAAGCAGCTCAGCTCGTCGATGGCCGAGCTGACCGCGTCGAGCCAGAAGCTGACCGACATTGCCGACGACCTGCAGGTGGGCCTCTCGGCCTTCCAGCTGATGGACTACATGGCCGAGGATGCCTACTACGAGCCCGAGCCCGTGCGGCCCGCCCGCCCGGCGCGTCGGCAGCCCGTAGCGCAGCAGCCCGAGGCACCGGCCCAGCGTCCAGTAGGCCGCATGGCCGCCCGGCAGGCCGCTTCGGCGGCGCCGTCCGCAGCACCCGCCGCGCCGCCGCGCCGTCCGGCTCCGGCCCAGCGTCCCGCTGCCGGCGGTACGGCCAACGGCGCGCCCACCAGCGCCGCCCCGGCCCGCCCGATGCCAACGCGCAAGCCGGCGGCCAGCGCGGCCGAGCCCACCGAACCGACTATGCCCACGCCCCGCAAGGCGCCGGTACGGCGGGCCGCGGCCCCCGAGGCCAAAAACGGCAAGCCGGTCGACAACCAGCGCCCGGATAACGCCGCCAAAGCCCCGACGCCTAAGCAACGCAAGAAATAACACGGTCTGAGTGCCGCCCGCCGGGGCCTTATCCGCTCCGGCCGGGCTGTCCGTTTCGCCCTAATCCACCCCGTGCATGCCTGATAGTCAAGCGGCCGCCGACAAAAAAGCCTCCAAGCCCGACGTGCCCGTGCAACTCATCGTGTTCCGCCTTGCCGGCGAAGAATACGGGATTCGCATCGAGCAGGTAAAGGAGGTCACGCTCACTCCCGAAATTGCGCGCATGCCCAAAACGCCGCGTTTCGTGAAGGGCATTGCCAACCTGCGCGGCGACATCATTGCCATCATCGACTTGGAGGAGCGGTTCCGGCTGCGCAACTCCAGCAACGAGCCGGTAACGGGCGTGACCTACACCATGGCCCTCGAGGCCAAGGACTACACCATCGGCATCATCGTGCGCGAGGTGCCGCAGCCCCTGTCGCTGCCGGCAGCCAGCATCGAAAAGGCTCCGGAGTTTATCCAGGACCTGAACATCAACGACAAATACATCGAGGGCATCGCCCGGGTGGAAAACCGCATCATCATCGTGCTGGACATGCTCAAGCTGCTCACGCCCGAGGAAATCATGCAGCTCAAGCCCAAATCCACATCTTCCGCCGCTGCCGAGCGTAGATAGGCCCGGTAACTCTGCCACTTCCTCGCTCACTCCCTAGACCGAACTCTTATGAAAAACCGCATCCTCATCGTAGACGACTCGTTCTACATGCGCACGATGCTGAAAAATATGCTCACCGACGCCGGTTACGACGTGGTGGGTGAGGCCGCAAACGGCCAGCAGGCCCGCGACTTAGCCAGCGAAACCAAGCCCGACCTGATTACCCTCGACGTCATCCTGCCCGACAACACCGGCCTGGAAGTGCTCAAGGATATCCGCCAGGAGCTGCCGGACGTGAAAATCGTCATGTGCTCGGCCGTAGGCCAGGAGGTTATCGTTAACGAAGCCCTGGAAAGCGGCGCTTCGGCCTACATCGTGAAGCCGTTCTCCGAAGACAAGGTGCTCGAAATCGTGGGCGGCGCGCTGCAGGACAGCGGCGCTTCGGCCTAATCCCCGCTTCCGGCAGCGCCGCGGCCGCCTAACCGCGGCGCCCGGCTTGTTTTCGGCTTCTGTTACGTTTCGCTTTGTTTAATACCCCGGTACTGCCCGCTCCCCTGACCATCCTGCTTGGCGACCTGCCAGGCTTGATGCGCTTGGCGTTGTCCAAGCTGCTGCGGACCGACGCGAGCGTGCAGATTGTGGGCAGCACCGCCGGTCCCGACGACCTGATTGCCCAGGCCCGCCGCCTGCGGCCCGACCTGATCATCACCGGTGAGCAGCCCGCCGCCAGCATGAAGCGGCTGGCGCAGTTTCACCGCGGCCCCGTACTGCTCTACGCCGGCTACACGCTGCCCTCCGCCACGCTGCGCGAAGCCTCGCAGTGGGGAGTATACGACCACATCGGCCCCCTGCCGGCGCCCACCGACCCGGACTACGGCTTTGTGCGCCGCGACCTGCTGCGCAAGGTGCATCAGTCGCGGGCGGTGGCCACGGCGGCCCTGCAACGGCTAAGCGTGAGCAGCGGCTCGGTGGCCTACGGAATGGCCGGCCACGTGCTGAGCACCACTCCGCGCGGCGTCGTCGTAATCGGCGGCTCAACGGGGGGGGCGGCGGCGGTGGAAACCCTGGTGCGCGGGCTGCAGCCGGGGCTGCGCTGGGCGGTGGTGGTGGCCGTACATCTGCCGGCCGCTTTCACGGCGTCGCTGCTGGAGCGGGTGCGCCGGGCGGCGTCGCTGCCGGTGGTGGAAGGCCGCGCCGGACTGCGCCTGCAGGCCGGACAGATTGTGGTGGTGCCGGGCGGCTCGAACTGGGCCGTGCGCGGCGAAGCCGGTCAGTCCGTGTGGCTGCAGCAGGCCAACGAGCCCGTTGCCGGCCTCGACGAACCCAACATTGACCTGCTGATGATTTCGGCGGCCCGGGCCGCCGGTGCCCGCACCCTGGGCGTGGTGCTGACCGGGCTGGGCTGCGACGGCACCGCCGGAGCCGCCATGATCCGGCACTTCGGCGGCACGGTGCTGGCCCAGAGCGAGCAGTCGGCCGCTGTATTTGCCATGCCCAAGGCCGTCATTCAGGGCGGGCACGCTTCGGCCGTGCTGGCGCTGGAAGACATGGCCCGCTTTATCAACGGCCACGTGCAGCCGCTGCGGCCCGCCGCACCGGTGCGCGTGGCCCCCGCTATCCGTTCGTACTCCCGATGAAGTCACGCGAGCAGGAATACCGGGAGTTGTTTATGGCCGAGGCCCTGGAGGCCTACGACGCCATGAGCCAGCACATGTCGGTGCTGGAAAAGCGGCCGGGCGACGAGGGCGCACTCAACGAAGTGTTCCGCCTGCTCCACAACCTGAAGGCCAACGCCCGCGCCATGGGCCACGACGCCATCGGGGAAGTGGCCCACCGCATGGAAACCATCTTCGGGCAGATCCGCAGCAAGGAGCGGCCCTTCGCCGGCTCGATGGTGCCCGTGCTCTTCAGCGGCATCGACGTGCTGGGCGGCATGATCCGGGCCGTGGGTGCCAACCTGCCGCTGACCGAAAACGTCCCGCTCGTTGAGAACCTGGACCGCGTTATCGAGGGCGAGGAGCCGGTGCTGGTGGACGACGAATCGGGCACCGAGGAGGATGCTACCCGCAAGCTGGAGCTGTCGGACCTGGTCTACATCCCGATCAAGAAGCTCGACCACCTGCTCAACCTCGTCGGGGAGTTGATTATCGACCGGGACCGGGTGCTGACGCTGGCCCAGGAAATCGGCGACACCACGCTGCAGAGCGTGACGGCCCACCTCAGCCGCCTGGCCGACGACCTGCAGTACTCGGTAATGGACGCCCGCCTGGTGGGCGTGGGCACGCTGTTCAACAAGTTCCCCCGGGTGGTGCGCGACGTGGCCACCGCCGAGCAGAAGCAAGTGGAGCTGACCATCAGCGGGCAGGACATTCAGATCGACCGCAACATCCTGCAGATCATCACCGATTCGCTGCTGCACCTGGTGCGCAACGCCATCGGCCACGGCATCGAAACGCCGCAGGAGCGCCTGAAGGCGGGCAAGCCGGAAGTCGGGCAACTCACGCTGTCGGCCCAGACCGACCGCGACAACGTGCTGATCCGCATCAGCGACGACGGCCGCGGCGTGGATGCGGAGCGCGTGCGCCGCAAGGCCGTGGAGCGCGGGCTGCTCTCGCGCGAGGCGGCGGCCCGCCTCAACGAAGCGGAGGTCCACAACCTGCTCTTCGAAGCGGGCTTTTCGACGGCCGAGCAAGTAACCGAAATTTCGGGCCGTGGCGTGGGCCTCGACGTGGTAAAGCTGGCCATCGATTCGCTCGGCGGGCAGCTGCGCGTGGACTCCCGGCTGGGCCAGGGCACCACCTTTACGCTGGTGCTGCCCACCTCCATTGCCGTGAAGGGCGCCCTGCTCTTCGAACTGGACGGCCACCCGTACGCCCTGCCGCTGATGCACACCGACTCGGTGGTGTCGTTGCGGCCCGAGAAGCTGCACGTGGTGGGCGGCACGCTGCTGGCCAAGGTGCTGGCCGAGAACATTCCGGTGGTGCGCCTGGCCGACCTGCTGGCCGACAACGACGACGCGCTGCCGCCGGCCAACCGCGCCGCACTGCTGGGCCCCCAGGACATCATCATCACCAATTACAACGGCCGCAAGTTAGGCCTGATTGTCGACCGGTTTCTGCGCCAGCAGGATATCGTCATCAAACCCGTCAGCCAGCCGCTCGATATGATCGATCTGTTTGGCGGTGTTACCTTGCTCGGCAGCGGGCAGGTGTGCCTGGTACTCGATGTGCCGGCTATTACGCGCCTGTTCTTATCCCGCCGCCCATGAAATTCGTACTGCCAACCCCCCAGGGTCGCCGCCGCGTTGCCGCCGCCGGCCTGCTTTTAACCTAAGCCACCCGTATGGACCTGCTCATGAATGATCTGGAACGGGATATTATCCGCGAAATCCTGAATATTGGATTGGCGCGGGCCGCCGACTCGTTTGCAGCCATTGCCCAGGAACGGGTGCTGCTGGAAGTGCCCAGCCTGGAGCTGGTGCGTGCCGGCGACATTCTCAAGCTCATCAGCAGCTACCAAAGCAGCCACGTGGCCATTCAGTCCGACATCAAGGGCGACTTCAACGGCACCACGCTGATGTTCTTCTCCGGCCAGCACGTGCAGCGCCTCTCCAAGGTGTGCCTGCGCATGGACGTAAGCGACGACCTGCAGATCAACGAAATGCAGGAGTCCTTGCTGCTGGAAATCAGCAACATCATCACCGGTGCCCTGGTTACGCAGCTGGCCAACATCCTGAAGGCCAAGATCTACGGGGCCCCGCCGCGCGCCGCCACCCACGGCAACCTGGCCCACTCGCTCGACAGCCTGCTGGAAACGCACCCGAAGATGCAGCCGCTGATTTTCTCGGTTATCACGCAGTTCTCCGACCAGAACAGCAACGTGGAGCTGCCGCTGATGCTCTTCTTCGACCGCGAAACCTTCGACAAGATTCTGACCATCATCCGCACCTACGACCTGCCCGGCAACGGCCTGCCCGCCTAGCCCCCGGCCGGGTGCCCGGAAACCGTGAAATGTCGTCTGTCATCCTGAGCATAGCGAAGGACCTTACCACGTCTGAACAATAGTCGTCACCACGATATGTTCACGCTTGATAAGGTCCTTCCTTCGTCAGGACGACAGACGACTTCTAATTCTGCCTGACCTTTCGAACCGCTTTTCAGTTCGTTTCTCCTCCGACTTCATTCTCCCTTTCTTCATGCACGACCCGATTGTACTTGCGCTGCAGCAGAAAATAGCCAATTTCGACCCCAACGCCGTCGGTGACACGTCCGGCGGCCTGTTCGGCCTGCCCTTCACCCCCGAGGAAGCCCAGGTGGTGGTGGTGCCCGTGCCGTGGGAAGTGACCGTGTCGTACCGCGCCGGCACGGCCCAGGGCCCGGCGGCTATTGCCGAGGCTTCGGCTCAGGTCGACCTCTACGACCCGGACCTGCCCGACGCCTGGAAGCTGGGCCTGGCCATGGAGGCGGTGGACGAAAAGTGGGAGGCCGAAAGCCGGGAGCTGCGCGAGCTGGCCGAAGGCTACATCGGCTGGCTGGAAGACGGCCAGCCCGCCGAATCGGCCAAGAAATTTGCCAACGTGACGGGCAAAGTCACCGAGCGGGGCGAGGCGCTGCTGAAGTGGCTCAAGGCCAAAACCGGCGCCTACCTCGACGCGGGCAAGGCCGTGGTGGTGCTCGGCGGTGACCACAGCACGCCGCTGGGCTACCTGCACGCGCTGGCCGCGCGCCACGAGGAATTCGGCATTCTGCAGATCGACGCGCACTGCGACCTGCGCGTGGCCTACGAGGGTTTCCAGTACTCGCACGCCAGTATTATGTACAACGCGCTGCAGCTGCCGCAGGTGAAGAAGCTGGTGCAGGTGGGCATCCGCGACCTGTGCCAGCAGGAGGCCGACGTCATTGCTCAGTCGGGCGGGCGCGTGGTGATGTTCCACCACCGCTTTCTGCGCGAGGGCATGTACGAGAAGAAGTCGTGGAAAAAGCAGTGCGGCAAAATCATTGCCCAGCTGCCCCAGAAGGTGTATTTGAGCTTCGACATCGACGGGCTGGACCCCAAGCTGTGCCCCGGCACCGGCACCCCGGTGCCCGGCGGGCTGGAGTTCGAGGAGGCGCTGTACCTGATCCGGGCCGTGGTGCGCTCGGGCCGCCAGATCATCGGCTGCGACCTGAACGAAGTGGCCCCCGGCGACACCGACTGGAACGGCAACGTGGGCGCCCGCCTGCTCTACCAGATGGCCAACTGGATGGCCGTGTCGCAGGGCCGGCTCACGGCCAACGGGGTCACGGAAGCCTAAGCGCAGCCAAGCATAGACTTTTGCGTATAGTTGCCCGTCGGTTCACTGCTGAGCCGGCGGGCTTCTTTTTTCTCCTCCTTCCAAACCCTTCCCTGTATGGGCTTCATTCTGAAATTCATCCTCAGCGCCATCCTGGCCTACGTGCTGACGAAGGTGCTGCCCGGCGCCCACCTCGGCGGCTTCACCGACGCGCTGCTGCTGGTGCTGGTGCTCGGCATCCTGAACGCGGTGGTCAAGCCGATTCTGAAAATCCTGGGCTTTCCCATCACCGTGCTCACGCTGGGCCTGTTCCTGCTCGTTATCAATGCCGTCATCGTGCTGCTGGCCGACTGGCTGCTGCCCGGCTTCAAGGTCGACGGCTTTTTCTACGCCCTCATCTTCAGCATCGTGCTGACCTTGGTAACGTCGGTGGTCGACATGATTGTCGACTAAGCCGCGGGCGGAACCGAAACCAAAAAGCCCGGCGCCGTGGAGGTGCCGGGCTTTTTTTGTGCGCCGCCGATAGGCTACGGCTGCAAGGCCAGGCGCCGCTGGCGCCAGCGCCGAATCAGCCAGAACAGCACGCCGCCGACCAGCAGCAGCGGCCAGAGCGACACCAACCCGATGCACAGCCCGGTGACCAGCTGCCAGCCGTCGTAAAAGGCCTCGACCACGCGGCTGCCGAAGGAAATAACCGGCGCGTCGGGCGCGGGCAGGGCCAAGGGCTGGTAGAGCTTCAGGGTGATGGTGGAGTAGGCTACCTGGTCGCTGAGGGCCTTGAAGCGGCTTTCCGCCGACTCGATTTCCTCGCGCACCTGCCCGATTTTGGCCTCGATTTCCAGCACCTCGCTCACCTTTTTGGCCTGGCTCAGCAGCCCGATGTAGCGCTGCTCCAGGGCGCGCTTGGTGCGCAGGCGGGCCGCCACGTCGGCGTGCTCGGCCGTCACGTCCTCCGAGGTCAGGGCCTTGCGCTCCACGGTACCGAGGGTGGACAGGCCCGCGAGCAAAGTGGTAAACCGCTCGGGCCGCACGCGGATGGTCATTTCCTGCCGCCACGCGTCGTCGGAGCGGGTTTGGGCGGCGGAGCCCACCCAGCTGCCGCTACGCCGCACGATGCTGTCGACACGAGCCGCCGCGCGGGGCAGGTTGCGGACTTTGATGTCGACGTCGGCCTTGTAGATCAGCTGCCGGGCCGTGGGGCTGACGGGCACGGCGACCGGGCCGCTGTTGCCGTCGGCCAGGGCATCGGCCTGCTCTGCTTCGGCGGCCCCGGCAACCGCCGCGTATTCCACGGCCGGGGCCTCCAGCATCACGGCCTGATCGGCTACGGCGGGCGCCGCTTCCTTATCGTTGCTGCAAGCGCCCAGCAACAACCCCAACCCCACCAGAATTCCAAGTAGTTTATGCATGGCAATACATGGGTTTAGATGAATGTGGACGGATAACGACGGGCGGCTAATTTCCTTTTGCGGCAGGGCTTGGGGCAACCAAAAAGCCCCGCCGGTGGGGGCGGGGCTTTGGTTGTGCAGCGGTCTTCGGCGCCTTAGCCGACGCGCTTGATTTGCGCACCCAGGGCCTGCAGGCGGCCTTCGATGTTCTGGTAGCCGCGGTCAATCTGCTCGATGTTGAGAATCGTGCTCTTGCCCTCGGCCGAGAGGGCGGCAATCAGCAGGGCCACGCCGGCGCGGATGTCGGGCGAGGTCATGGTGATGCCGCGCAGGGCGTGGTGCTTGTCGAGGCCGATGACGATGGCGCGGTGCGGGTCGCAGAGGGTAATCTGCGCGCCCATGTCGATGAGCTTGTCGACGAAGAACAGGCGCGACTCAAACATCTTCTGGTGGACCAGCACGGTGCCCTTGGCCTGGGTGGCCACCACCAGCACGATGCTCAGCAGGTCGGGCGTGAAGCCGGGCCAGGTGTGGTCCGACACGGTCAGGATGGAGCCGTCGAGGTAGGTGGCAATTTCGTAGCGGTCCTGGGCCGGCACGAAGATGTCGTCGCCGCGGAATTCCAGTTTGATGCCCAGCTTGCGGAAAGTGTCCGGAATCAACCCCAGCTCGGGGATGGAGCAGTCCTTGATGGTAATTTCGGAACCCGTCATGGCCGCGAGGCCAATGAAAGAGCCGATTTCAATCATGTCGGGCAGCATGCGGTGCTCGGTGCCGCCGAGGGTTTTCACGCCCTCGATGACCAGCAGGTTGGAGCCGATGCCCTGGACGTTGGCGCCCATGCGCACCATCATCTTGCAGAGCTGCTGCAGGTACGGCTCGCAGGCCGCGTTGTAGATGGTGGTGGTGCCTTCGGCCAGCACGGCGCCCATCACGATGTTGGCCGTGCCCGTCACCGAGGCTTCGTCCAGCAGCATGTACGCGCCGCGCAGCCCGTTGGGGGCCGACATGCGGTAGAACTCCGGGCCTTCCACTTTCAGGTCGGCGCCCAGCTTCTGCAGGCCCCAGAAGTGGGTGTCCAGCGGCCGGCGCCCGATTTTGTCGCCGCCGGGCTTGGGCAGCTGGCACTTGCCGAAGCGGGCCAGCATCGGGCCCAGAATCATCACCGAGCCGCGCAGCTCGCGCGCCTGCTTCACAAACTCGGGCGTGTCGAGGTAGTCGAGGTTGACGTCGTCGGCCTGGAAGCGGTAAGTGTCGGCCGAGAGGCGCTCCACCTTCACGCCCATGCTGCCGAGCAGCTCGATGAGCTTGTTGACGTCGCGGATGTCCGGAATGTTGGAGATGGTGACGGGCTCCGCGGTCAGGAGCACGGCACAGAGGATTTGCAGGGCCTCGTTTTTGGCCCCTTGCGGCACGATGTTGCCGCGCAGCGGTTTCCCGCCGATTACTTCAAAAGCTGCTGCCATTCTAGGTTGCGTGCCGCGCTACTACTGCGGCGGTTGTTGCTGTTCACGGCCTCCTTTTTTGCCCCGGCGCTTGTCGCGGCGCTCCTGCTTGCCCCCGCCGCGGCGCTGCTCGCGCTCCTGGCGGGGCTGCGGCACCACGAAAGCACCCTGGCTGGCGCGGCTGCCGCCGCCCTGGCTGGCCGAGCCGGTCATGGTGTCGAAGCCGCCGGCCGCATCCACCTGGGCCTGGTCGAGCTGCAATTTGCCGCCCGACAGGTCTTTCAGGTGACGGATGATGGTCACGTCCTTGGGAATGTCCTTGCTGTGCATGCGGTGCAGGAACTTCATCACCCGCCCGATGCTGATGGCGGCCTGCTCGCGGGCCGTGGCGTCGTCGAGAGCCGCGGCTTTGGCTACCAGCTCCTCCACGTTTTTGCCGTAGGGGCGCAGCTTGGGGCCCTTGGTGGGGTAGCTGAGGCGCTCCGGCTTGTTGTTGAACTGCTCGAGGCCGGTGAGCGGGAAGGGAGCATCCACCTCCAGCTGGTTGCCGGTCATGGCGTAGAGGTGGTTCCAGAGCTTGTGCTGGTAGTCCTGCTGCTCCCGCACGCCGGGATTCAGGCGGAACATAAGCTGCACAATCTGGTGGGCGCGCTTGGTGCGCTCGGCGCGGTCGTCCAGCGTGAGCAGCGTCTGGGCCAGCTGGTAAGTGTTCTGGCCGTATTCGCGCACCAGCAGTTGGAGCTGCGGGGGGAGGGTATCAATCATTGCTTGGTCAGGAAAGGAATTCGGCGGCGCGGATTCTTGCATCCGGACAGGAGGGAAGGCCAGCCGAGGGTGCCGAGCAGGTAATGGCTCGACGGTTTGAAGCGCTAAATATACGGCAGTTGGGCGGACCTCACCCCCCGGCCCCCTCTCCTTAGGGAGAGGGGGAGCCACGGCGGCGCGGAATTGCTTGCTCAACGACTATTTAGCTGTTCGCGGATACGTTGCAGGACGGTTTCGGTTTGGGTCAGTACTTCGTTGTTTGGGAAGCGGATAACCTGAAAACCGCGTTTCTCCAACTCGATGGTGCGGTTCTGGTCGTATTCCGCTTGGTTGGGTTCGTTGTGAACTTCGCCATCTACTTCCACAACCAGCCAAGCGGTCAAGCAAACGAAATCAACAATGAACGAGCCGATAGCGTGCTGACGGCGAAACCGAAGGCCCAACTGCCCACCACGTAGAGCTTGCCACAAGTGGTTTTCTGCCTTGGTAGAGGTGTGCCGATGCTGCTGCGCAAGTCCTTTTAGAATACGCCACCGATTTACATCGGTCGTAAAAACGTGCTCCTGCGTTGATAAAAAATGATTCTGCTCTTCCATAACAGAAAGTAGCAGGAAACCAGCAGTATTCAGTGTCAAACCTAACAGAAACATAGAACGCTCCCCCTCTCCCTAAGGAGAGGGGGCCGGGGGGTGAGGTCACACAATCCGCAGCTTGGCGAAGCTCAGCAGCAGGGTTTTTTCGCCCACGCCGCCCTCGAACTGAATTGTAGCCTTCACCGAGCCGTCCTGCTTTTCCAGCTTGGCCACCGTGCCGAAGCCAAATTTCGGGTGCTCCACCTTGTTGCCCACGGCTAGGTTGGTGGTGTCCGAGGGCTTGAAGTCGGGGGAGGGCACGTAGGGCTTCACCGGGGCCGCGGCGGGCTTGATTTTCTGGGCGCCGACCAGGTTCGAGCGGCGTTCCAGCACCGGGGCGAAGGGGCTTTCTTCCTGCCCGTACTTGAACTCCACGAACGTGGGGTCAATTTCGTCGATGAAGCGGCTTTTCTCGCAGCTGCGCAGGTTGCCCCACTGGTAGCGCGAGGTGGCGTAGCTGAGCGTGAGCTTTTTCTCGGCGCGGGTAATGGCCACGTAAAACAGGCGGCGCTCCTCTTCCAGGTCCGAGCGCGACGTTATCATCATCTGCGAAGGGAACAGGTTTTCCTCCATGCCTACGATGTACACGTTGCGAAATTCCAGGCCCTTCGCCGAGTGAATCGTCATCAGCGTGACGGATTCGCCCTCGTCCTTGGCGTCCTTCAGGTCAGTATCTGTCACCAGGGCAATGTCCTGGAGGAACGACGCCAGCGACTTATCCTCCCGCTCCGGGTCGTCGACGTACTCCTTGATGCCGTTCAGCAGCTCCTGGATGTTCTCGTAGCGCGAGAGGCCCTCGATGCTCTTGTCGGCGTACAAATCCTCGATCATGCCCGAGTTTTTGGCAATAAACTTGGCCGCCTCGAAGGCGTCGTCCTTGCCGGCCACCACCGCGTAGCTCTTGATTTTCTCGCCGAAGTCCACCACCGGGTTCGACACCCGGGCGGGCAGGAACTGGTCGGCATTGGTCACCACTTCCCACAAGGTGTGGTTCGACTCCTCGGCCGCGTTGATCAGCTTGCTGATGGTCGTGTCGCCGATGCCGCGCTTGGGGTAGTTGATGATGCGGCGCAGGGCCTGCTCGTCGTTGGGGTTGACGGTCAGGCGCAGGTAAGCCACCAGGTCCTTGATTTCCTTGCGCTGGTAGAACGAAAGGCCGCCGACGATTTTGTACTTGATATTAAGCTTGCGCAGGGCCTCTTCCATGGCCCGGCTCTGGGCGTTGGTGCGGTAGAGGATGGCGAAATGGTCGTAGGAAAGATGGTGGTTCATCTTCTCCTCGTAGATGCCGTTGGCCACCAGCTTGCCCTCCTCGTTGTCCGACGCGGCCCGGATGACCTCGATGCGCGGGCCCTCCTCGTTGTCGGAAAACACGCTCTTGCGCAGCTGAGCCTGGTTGTTCTTAATGACGGAGTTAGCCGCCTTCACGATGTTCTTCGTGCTGCGGTAGTTCTGCTCCAGCTTGAAGATGGCCAGCTCGGGATAGTCCTTCTCGAAGTTGAGAATGTTCTGGATGTCGGCGCCGCGGAAGGCGTAGATGCTCTGCGCGTCGTCACCTACGACACAGATATTGCGGTTTTTGGCCGAGAGCTTCCGGCTGATGAGGTACTGCGAGTAGTTGGTGTCCTGGTACTCGTCCACCATCACGTAGTGGAAAATGTTCTGGTACTTGTTCAGCGCGTCCGGGTGGTCCTTGAACAAGACGTTGGTCTGGTACAGCAGGTCGTCGAAGTCCATGGCGCCGGCCTTGAAGCAGCGCTGCTGGTACTGCTGGTAGATGACGCCGATTTTGGGCCGCAGCGCCGCCTCGTCGTCCTGCTTGATGACCGGGTCCTGCAAGTACTGCTGCACCGAAATCAGCTTGTTCTTGGCCGCCGAAATGCGCCCCAGCACCGTGCTGGGCTTGTAAAGCTTGTCGTCCAGGTCCAGCTCCTTCACAATCTGGGTGATGAGCGTCTTGGTGTCCTGGGTATCGTAGATGGTGAAGTGGCGCGGGTAGCCGAGCTTGTCGGCCTCCGAGCGCAGAATGCGGGCGAAGATGCTGTGGAAGGTGCCCATCCACAGGTTCTTGGCCTCGGGCCCGACCACCTTCTCGATACGGGCGCGCATTTCGCGGGCGGCCTTGTTGGTAAAGGTCAGGGCCAGGATGTTGAACGGGTCCACGCCCTTTTCCAGCAGGTGCGCAATGCGGTAGGTGAGTACCCGCGTCTTGCCCGAGCCCGCGCCCGCAATAATCATCGCCGGGCCTTCGGTGTGCAACACCGCGCCGCGCTGCGACTCGTTGAGTAGGTTGATATAGTCCAGTGCCATTCGTCGTCTTCGTAGCCGGCTTGGCGGCTAAACCACAAAGGTAAGACGAACGGGGCGGCGGGGGAAGCGGCCGGGCGGCTAATGTGGTTAGCCGGACCATCTGCCGCGCCTTGGAATACGGCGTACCCTTCTACAATCAGGTAGATACTACGAAACCAACAAAGAAGGTACTCCACGAACGTAGAACCGACCGAAACGGTCTTAGAAGCAGCCGAAACAGACGTAGAACCGACCGAAACGGTCTTAGAAGCGGCCGAAACGGACGTAGAAGCAACCGAAACGTTCTTAGAAGGGCCTAAACGGATTTAGAAGCGCCACCAACGCTCTTAGAAAGGGCAGAAACGGTCTTAGAAGCAACTCAAACCATCTTAGAAGCAAGCGCCACCGTCTCAGAAGCAGCCCGGACGGACGTAGAAGCAGTTGGAACGGGGCGGAGGCACTGCAAACCGGCGCTGCACTTGGGGAAAAGTCGACGGCGCTGGGTGACCGGGCTTTTTCATTGCCTGACGCCCGAACTTCTGGCCGGCCCCGTGCTGTTCTTCACCGCCGTCCGCGCCGTATCTTTGCTGTTCGTTTCCCGCACCCTTCCATGATTGTCATCCAGAATACCATCGTCTCCGACGACGTCCGCGACCAGTTTTTCGTCTGCAACCTGGAGCGCTGCAAGGGCGCCTGCTGCGTGGAGGGCGACCTGGGCGCCCCGCTCGAAGAGGCGGAGCTTAAGATTCTGGCCGAGGAGTACGACAAGATCAAGCCCTTCCTGACCCACGCCGGCCGCCACGCCATCGAGGAGCAGGGACTCTACGTGGAGGACTGGGAAGGCGACTACTCGACCACCACCATCGACAACCGGGAGTGCGCCTACGCCCTCTACGACGAGCGGGGCATCCTGAAGTGCGGCATCGAGCAGGCCTACCTGGCCGGGGCCACCACCTTCAAGAAGCCCATCAGCTGCCACCTGTACCCCATCCGCATCAGCAAGTACGACGAGTTCGAGGCCCTGAACTACGACCGGTGGGAAATCTGCAACCCGGCCTGCGCCTTCGGGGCCCAGCTGGGCGTGCCGGTGTACAAATTCCTGCGGGAGCCGCTGATTCGCAAGTACGGCGAGGCCTGGTACCAGGAGCTGACCCAGGAAATCGAGCACCCCAAGCCGGCTATTGGTTAGCGTTTGCGCAACGGGTAATGCAGCGTGAGCTCGGCGTAGCTTTCGCGCAGACCCAGGTTGGTGGTCTTGGTCAGGCCGTACTCGTAGCTGAGCAGCACCGTCCAGGGGCGCTGGGCGCGGGCCGGGCGGTAGCCCAGGCCGGCGTGGAGCAGTACGTTGCCCACCGCCGGACCGTGGCTGTAGGTGCTGAAGGAGCTGTCCGGGCGCGCCAGGTAGTGAGCCCGCACCCGGGTGTCGTCGCGAAAGGCCAGCCCGAAGCTGGGGCCGACTTCCAGCACCAGAAAGTTGTGGACGTACTGCCGGATTCCCAGTAGCAGGCGCGCATTTAGCGTGCGGTACTGCTCCCGGATTTGGGAGTCGGGGCGGGCGTAGGCGCCGTAGGAGGACGCGCGCAGCACCAGGCTTCGGCGTAGGTAGGACAGGTTGCCCCGCAGCAGCAGAAACGTCCGCTCACCGGTGGGCGGTACCGGAAGGGCCAGGGTAATGCCCACGGTCGGGCCCAGCTCCGCGGTGGGGCTGGCCAGCCGATACACAGTGCCGCTGCCCTGCCCTCCGTTGCGCACGCTCTGGTTGGCGTAGCCGAGGGTGGTCAGGGTCACACCGGCGTGCAGGCTCACCTCACCGGCCGGCGGACGCTCCTGGGCCCGGGCAGCGGTACAGAACAGCCCGAGGCCGAAAAAGAGTAGGGGTGTTTTCACAAAGGATTGAATCGAAGCTGCCGGAACCGGATACCGGCTGGGAGGCGACAATATGCCCCTGCGCCGTTTGGATTACAAGCGCGCAAGCCCTGTTCGGCGGTTAGAGAGCCGATAAAGCGTAATGCACGGTCAGCTCGGCAAAGTCTTCGGCGGTGGCTACCTGCGTGCGGCGCAGCACCAGGCCCCGCGCGTAGCCCGCCGCCAGCTGCCAGCGGCGGGCCGGGCGCAGGCCGAAGACGCCGCGCAGCAGCACGTTGGTGCCCGGCGCGGGCAGGTAGCGGTGGGCCGCGGCTTCGCTGTCGAGGCGGCTGTAATCCTGGCAGGTGAGGGCCAGCATCGGGCCGATTTCCCAGAACAGGCGGCGCCGCGGCGACAGGTAATGGCGCACCCCCAGGCCCACCTGCGCATCCACGGTGCGGTAGCGGAAGCGCGCGTCGTAGGCGGGGGGCGGCGCTCCGCCGGGCGCGTACGGGGCGGCGTGCACGGCCAGCAGCCGGCGGTTGTAGGCCGCGCGCAAGCTCAGCAGCAGGTAGGTATTGCGGTTGCCGGGGGGCACGGGCAGGGCCAGGCTGGCGCCGACGGCCGCGCCCACCTGCGGCGGGTGGCCGCTCAGCGTGTAATCGGTGCCGTTTTCGGCGGAGCCGCTGCGCTGCCGGGCGGCCGGGTAGCGCAGGCGCCCGACGAGCAGGCTGCTGCTTACGCTCCAGTGCCCCGCGTGGGCGCGGGCCTGCTGGCCGGCGGCGGGCAGCGCGGGCAGCAGCAACGGGCTCAGCAGGCAGTACATAAGGCGGGCTGGGTAGGAATACGGCATAAAAGCGGGCGGATTTGCTGCTAAACGCACAACGCCGGTATTCCGTGTGAGCAGCTTGGTAGAGCCGGCACCTGCGTCGGTCGATTTCGGGCCGAAAACCGGCCGGTACGGCGTACATTCTCTCTGCCCGCCATTCCCACCAGCCCCGTCATGCCCAACTGCCTACTGCCCCGCCTTTTAGTTCTGGCTCTGCTGCTCGGTGCCGGCCGCACAGCCCCGGCCCAGACCACCGCCCAAACCCAGCACCAGGCCGTGGAAGCCCTCTACCCGGTAATGCTGCAGGCCGTGAAGGACCGCAACTTCGCCCAGGCCCGCGCGCTCTGCCTGCAGGCCATCGGCTACGAGCCCCGGGAAGCCGTGCACCGCTACAACCTGGCCTGCATCGAAGCGCTGGCCGGGGCGCCCAACGCCGCTTTTGCCGCCCTGAACCAGGCCACGGCCCTGGGCTACGCCGACGTCGGCTCGCTGCGTACCGATGCCGACCTGGCCGCCGTGCGCGCGGACTCGCGCTTCGCCGCGGTGCTGCAGGCCGCCGCCCGCAATGCCAGCGGTACCCCGGCGCCGCCGGCGGCCGCGGCCGCCACCGTCCGCCCGGTGGGGGCCCGGCCCAACGCTGCGCCGGCCGCTGCCAAACCCGCCCCGGCCGCCGCCTCAGCGCCGCGCCCGGCCCCGGCGGCCGGCACCACCACCCCGCCGGTAGCCGCCAAAGTCAGCGGCAACAAGCCCGTGGGGCTGTTTTTTATGACGCGCTACTGGATAAGCAACGGCGCGCTGGAAAAGCACACCTGGTACTTCGCGCCCGACGGCCGGGTGTACGTCGATCCGCCGGGCTTTTCGGCGGCCGAGCTGGCGGCCCACCGCGGCGAGCGGGGCAGCTACCAGGTCAGCGGCGGCACCATGACGGTGAAATGGGCCGGCGGCTCGACCTCCACCAGCACCGTGGAAAACCCCCAGGCTGCCTCGTTTACCTGGGACATGGGCAACTTCACCGGCGTGCGCCCCTTTGCCAGCAGCCAGGCGCTGATCGGTAGCTACGAGGGCGGTGAGTCATTGAGCAGCGGGCTGGGCTCGGCCATTACCTCGCGCACCCTCACCCTGCGCCCCGACGGTACCTTCAGCCGCGAAGGCGTGTCCTCGTTCAAGAGCACTTCCGATGCCAGCACCATCGGCACCGGCGCGCAGAGCCAGGGCGCCGGCCGCTGGCAGCTCAACGGCTACTTCCTCACCCTCACCGACGGCCAGGGCCAGGTGACGCGCGGCATCATCTTTCCCTTCAATATCAGCGGCACCGCCGCCCGCCCCGACCGCCTGTACTTCAACGGCACGATGTACAAGCGGCAGTAAGGCCGGCTGGGCGTCGCCGGGCGGGCAGCAGGAGAGGAGCCTTTGGAGCTGCGGGCGGCGCCTAGCGTCGGAAGCCTTCCAGCGCGGATAACGCCGCCCCGCCCATAGCTACCACCGTCTGAGGTTCGTGCTGCGCATTCAGGTAGCGGAGCCGGAATACGCCGCGTTGATTTATCCAAAGGAACACGCTGACAATCGATTGAATACTTCGCAGCGGTACTTCATCGGTTCCTTCAGACCGGGTAATCAACAAGTGCTTCGGAGTAAAGGCTGCACGTTGAGGCAAGCGGTTCAGCTGGTTGAACACCACCGGCAGCAGGAGCAGCATCAGAAGCTGGCAACCCGCCTCCCAGTAAGCACCTTCCTGCCGATACTGCCAGCTGGCGTAAAGAATCAGCAGGGCCGCCGGGCAGACCAACCAGCGGAGCGAACGGGCCAGAATCGGTAGTTTGCGCGGCAGCATCGGGTAGTAAGTAGCAACAAAAACGGCTCATCCAAACGAGGATGAGCCGTTTCCAGGCTTGCAAGAAAGCCGCTTACAGCGTCGAGAAGTCAAACGACTCCAGAAACTTCGTGGTGAAGTTGCCGGCTTTAAACTCCTCGTCGTCCATCAGCTTCAGGTGGAAGGGAATCGTCGTCTTGACGCCTTCCACCACGAATTCGGCCAGGGCGCGCTTCATTTTCACCACGCACTCCTCGCGGGTCTGGGCCACGGTGATGAGCTTGGCAATCATGGAGTCGTAGTTGGGCGGAATCTGGTAGCCCGCGTACACGTGGGTGTCCACGCGCACGCCGTGGCCGCCGGGAATGTGGAGCACCGTGATTTTGCCGGGCGCCGGGCGGAAGTCCTTGCGCGGGTCCTCGGCGTTGATGCGGCACTCCATGGCGTGCAGCTTGGGCAGGTAGTTTTTGCCCGAAATGGCAATGCCCGCCGCAATCTTGATCTGCTCCTTGATCAGGTCAAAGTTGATGACTTCCTCCGTCACGGGGTGTTCCACCTGAATGCGGGTGTTCATCTCCATGAAGTAGAAGTCCCGGTTCTTATCGACCAGGAACTCGATGGTGCCCACGCCCTCGTAGCCGATGCTGCTGGCGCCGGCCACGGCGGCCTTGCCCATCTTCTCGCGCAGCTCGTCGGTCATGAAGGGCGAAGGAGCTTCCTCCACCAGCTTCTGGTGCCGGCGCTGAATCGAGCAGTCCCGCTCCGAGAGGTGGCAGACGGTGCCGAACTGGTCGCCGGCAATCTGGATTTCGATGTGGCGGGGTTCCTCCACGAACTTCTCCAGGTACACGCCGTCGTTGCCGAAAGCGGCTTTGGCCTCGGTGCGGGCGTCGTTCCAGGCCTTCTCAAACTCGTCCTCGCTCTTGATGATGCGCATGCCGCGCCCGCCGCCGCCGGCCGTAGCCTTCAGGATGACGGGGTACTTGATCTTGGCCGCCACCTTCTTGCCCTGCTCGATGGAGTCGAGCAGGCCGTCGGAGCCCGGAATGGTGGGCACGCCGGCCTTCTTCATGGTGTCCTTGGCCGAAGCCTTGTCGCCCATGCTGTTGATCATCTCGGGCGAGGCCCCGATGAACTTGATGCCGTTTTCGCGGCAGATGCGCGAGAATTCCGCGTTTTCCGACAGGAAGCCGTAGCCGGGGTGAATGGCGTCGGCGTTGGTGATTTCGGCGGCGGCAATCAGGTTCGGAATGTTCAGGTACGAGTCGCGCGAGGCGGGCGGCCCGATGCACACGGCCTCGTCGGCGAAGCGCACGTGCAGGCTTTCCTTATCGGCGGTGGAGTACACGGCCACCGTCTTGATGCCCATCTCGCGGCAGGTGCGAATCACGCGCAGCGCAATTTCCCCGCGGTTGGCAATGAGTATTTTCTTGAACACGGTTGTGGGAATTAATAATTAAGAATGAAGAATTAATAAGTAAGGAAAAGGCCCTGCTCGTTTCCAAAGGAGCTGAACAGAGCCAATTCTTATTTATTAATTCTCAATTATTAATTACATGGGTTCGATCAGGAACAGCGGCTGGTCGTACTCCACGGGGGAGGCGTTGTCGACCATGGCCTTCACGATGCGGCCGCGCTGCTCGGCTTCGATTTCATTGAACAGCTTCATGGCCTCGATGATGCAAATCACCTGGCCGGCTTCCACCACGTCGCCTACGTTCACGAAGGAGGGGCTTTCGGGGCTGCTCGAGCGGTAGAAGGTGCCAATCATCGGGGCTTTCAGCGCTACCGTGTTGCTGGCAGCCGGCGCCTCAGCGGCAGCCGGAGCCGCCGTCGGTGCGGCCGAAGCCGCGGCGGGCGCGGCCTGCGGAGCCGGAGCAGCTACGGGAGCCGGGGCCGCCTGTACGGGGGCTGCAGCGGCCACGTACTTGGTATTCGGCTCGCGCTGCACCGAAATCTTGAATTCTTCCGTCTCGATGTTGACCTTGTTCAGGCCCGACTTCGCGATGAAGTCGATGAGGTCTTGCAGTTCTTTGGCTTTCATGGCAGCGGGGGAGGGCTTCGCTTGGTCCTTATTTGACTCTTTCGACATAGGAGTAGTCGCGGGTGTCGACCTTGATTTTCTGGTCCTGGTCAATGAACAAAGGCACCTGGATGCGGGCACCCGTTTCCATGATGGCCGGCTTCAGGGTGTTGGTAGCCGTGTCGCCGCGCAGGCCGGGCTCGGTGTAGGTCACCACCAGCTCCACGAAGGAGGGCAGCTCGGCGGTCAGCGGCTGCTCGGTTTCGGCGTGCATCAGGATGGTTACGGCTTGGCCTTCCTTCATCAGGTCGGCGAAGGGCACCATGGCTTCGGGCAGCGTAATCTGCTCGAAGCTGTCGGTATCCATGAAGGTGTAGCCGTAGTCGTCCTTGTACAGGTACTGGTGCGGGCGCTGCTCCACGCGGGCCGTTTCCACTTTCACGCCGGCGTTGAAGGTGTTGTCAATCACCTTGCCGGTCTTGATGTTGCGCATTTTGGTGCGCACGAAAGCAGGGCCTTTGCCGGGCTTCACGTGCTGAAACTCCGTGATGACGTGCAGGTCCCCGTTGTAGTTCAACACGAGGCCATTGCGAAAATCCGCGGTGGTTGCCATGATGGTAAGAAGAGTTAAGGATGACGTTGCAGCGGGGCCAATTCCGGAAAACCGCTTAACTGCTGCGCCAAGGGGAGGAAAACGATTGGGGGAGAAACAAAAACGTGCCGACCCGTCCGGGTGGGCGGGGCGGCACGTCGGGAGGTGCAAGTATAGGGGTTCCGCGCCGGCCGCCTGAAATTAGGCGGTTTGCGGACCAGGCTTCGGGTCGTAGGCCCACTTCACGTAGAGCGCGCCCCAGGTAAAGCCGCCGCCGAAAGCCGCCACAATCAGGTTGTTGCCGCGGCGCAGTTGGCTTTCGTAGTCCGACAGGCAGAGCGGAATGGTGGCGTTGGTGGTGTTGCCGTACTTGTAGATGTTCAGCATCACCTTGTCGGCGCCGATGCCCACGCGCGAAGCGGTAGCGTCGATGATGCGCTTGTTAGCCTGGTGCGGCACCAGCCAGTCGATGGTGTCGGCGGTGAGGCCGTTGCGCTCGGCCACGGTGCCGGCCACGTCGGCCATGCCCTTCACGGCAAACTTGTAAACCGTCGCGCCTTCCTGGTACACGAAATGCTCCCGGTTGGTCACCGTCTCGATGGACGGCGGACGACGCGAGCCGCCGGCTTTCTGGTACAGGTAGTTTTCGCCAATGCCGTCGGAGCGCAGCTCCTGGTCGAGGATGCCGTAGCCGTCGGTGGTGGGTTCCAGCAGCACCGCGCCGGCCCCGTCGCCGAACAGGATGCAGGTGCTACGGTCGGTGTAGTCGGTAATGGCCGACATCTTATCGGCCCCGACGATGATGACTTTCTTGTACAGACCCGCCCGGACGAACGAGGCCCCGGTGGCCAGGGCAAACAGGAAGCCCGAGCAGGCGGCCGAAATGTCGTAGCCGAAGGCATTCTTGATGCCCACGCCTTCGCAGATGATGTTGGCCGTGGCCGGGAATACCATGTCCGGCGTGGTGGTGGCGCAGATCAGCAGCTCCACTTCCTCGGGCCGGGTGCCGGTTTTGTCCAGTAGCTGCTGCACGGCCTTGATGGCCATGACCGAGGTACCCTGATTTTCACCTTTCAGGATGCGGCGCTCCTTGATGCCGGTCCGGGTCTGAATCCACTCGTCGTTGGTATCGACCAGCTTTTCGAGTTCCTGGTTGGTCAGCACGTACTCGGGTACGTAGGCGCCTACGCCGGTAATGGCAGCGGTCAGCTTCATGGGCAAGAGAAAAGAAAGGTGCGGCTGATGAGAAGGCGCCGCCTAAAACGGCCGCCAAGGTAGTAAAAAGTCCGGCCGAGGTGGCCGGACCGGGTGGCGGATGTGCGTCCGCGCTAAGACTTGAAGGTGTCCTTGATCTGGTCGGCAATGCCCGACTTGGCCATCTGGAAGCCCTGCATCAGCATGCTGCAGATAGCTTTCGGCCCGCTCACGCCGTGGCCGATGATGACGTTGTCGTTGATGCCCAGAATGGGGGAGCCGCCCACGCCTTCGTAGTCGAACTTGTGGAAGAACGGGTCCTTATGGATGCCCTTCTCGTGCATGATGTCGTAAAACGACTCCGAGAGCTTCAAAATCACGTTCCCGGTGTAGCCGTCGCACACAATCACGTCGGCCTTCTCGTTGAACATGTCGCGGCCCTCGATGTTGCCGATAAAGTGAATGTGCGGGTTCACTTTCAGCAGGTTGTAGGCGGCTTGCAGCAGGGCGGTGCCCTTGCCTTCTTCCTCCCCAAGGTTCATCAGGCCTACTTTCGGCCGATCAATGCCCAGCACGTACTGCGCGTAGAGCGAACCAAGCTCGGCAAACTGCTCCAGCATCTCGGGCTTGCACTCGGCGTTGGCGCCGGCGTCCACCATCACGCCGTACTCGCCTTTCAGCTTGGGCACGAGGTTGGCAATGGCCGGGCGCATCACGCCGGGCACGGGCTTCACGCTGAAGATGGCGCCGACCAGCATGGCGCCGGTACTGCCGGCCGAGCAAAAGGCCTCCACGTCGCTGCCGTGCAGCAGCTTGTAGCCCACGGCAATACTGGAATCGGGCTTTTGCTGCAGGGCCTTGGTGGGGTGTTCCCCCATGGCAATAACCTGCGTGGCGGGCACGAACTCAATATTGCGGGCACGCTCGCCGTGCGCGTCGAGCAGGGGGCGCACGGCTTCTTCCTGGCCGATGACCACGATAGTGGCCTGGCCATCGAGTTGTTCGGCGGCCAGCACGGCTCCGTCCACGGCAGCTTTGGGGGCGAAGTCGCCGCCCATGGCGTCGAGGGCTATTTTCATGAAAGCGGGATGAAGAACAGTCGGCGGTAATGTAAAACCGGCGGCCGGGTGAGGGCCGCCGGCTGGGCTAGGAGCGGGTCGGGGCTATTCCTCGTCGGTGCTGGGGGCGGCCGAAGCTACCGGAGCGTAGCCGGCAATAGCTACTTTACCGTTGAGGTACAGGTCACCATCTACCACGTAAGCGCGGTGGCGCAGGTGCAGCTCGCCAGTGGTCTGGCAAACGGAAACCGGCTTCGGGTCGAGCTTGTAGTGGGTGCGACGCTTGTCGCGGCGGACGGCGGAAATGCGTCGTTTGGGGTGTGCCATGAGTGAAAGTGAAGAAAAAAATGAGAAAACGGGAGTGGGGGCGCGGCCTTAATTCAGGTTCCGCAGCGCATTCCAGCGCGGGTCGCCGAGGTCCTCGTCATCGTCGTCGGGGTCGTCGGAAGACGTACCAGTGGAGTAGATGAGCTTGGCTTCGGCGTCGGGGTTGTCGTCTTCCTCGTCCTGGAAGCGCGGGTGCAGCTTCTTCATGGGCAAGGCCAGGCCGATGTAATCAAACAGGTGCTGGGCCATGGGCAGGGTCTGCGTGTCGGGCGTCACCTGCAGCACGTCGTCGTCGAGCTCCAGCTCCTGGTCGCCGAAGCGCAGCAGCAGCTGGTTTTCCACGTCGATGGGCTGGTCGAACTCGTCGAGGCTCCGGTCGCAAATCAGCTGCACGGTGCCTACGATGTGCGTATGGATGACGATGCGCTGGGCGGTTTTGTCGACCATCACATCGGCGCGCAGCTGGCCGTCCGGAATCAGGGTCTGGTCGAACTGCTCGAAGAACGCCTTGTCGAGGTCGAACACGTATTCGTGCTTTTTCTCGGTTAGCGCGGCCAGCGGCACGTCGTATTTATGGTCCTTTTTCACAGAGTCGGTTCAGGCGGGCGGCAAAAATAGCAATATTTCGCCGCTCTAATTAGGGGTAAGGGAAGTTTGAGCGCCGGATTACGCCTTTTTAAGGATGAATTCCGGGCTGATGCCCAGCCTCTCGTAGAGCTTTTTGGCCAGATCCAGGGTTACGCGGCGCTTGCCACTCAGGATCTGGGACAGGGCCCCGGCCGGCACTTCCAGCAGCTGCGCCAGCTCTTTTTGCTTGAGGCGCATCTGCTGCCGCTTCAATTCAATCATGTCGGCCAGGGACTCCGGTAGCGACGGGATGGGCATCAGCCCGAGCTGGTCTTCGTAGGCGTCGATGGCCACGACCAGCTCCCGAAACTCGGCTTCCAGCGCCACGTTGCCCTCGAAACCGGCGGCCACCAGTGCGTCGAGGCGGCGCAGGGCGGTTTTATATTCCGAAGGGTTGTGGAGCGTCATACGAAGAGTGAAGCGAAGGTGAAATGGCGGAATCAGACGGTGCCAATCAGCCTTTCCGACTGCAAAGGTGCAGTAGAAATTGCTAAATCAAAAACAAAGTTTCGTTTTTGGAAAGAATGTTTCTTCCGTGGGAAGAAAACGTGCCTTATTCCCCGGTCGTAGGTTGGTTATAACTGGTTGGCTTGCAACGGTATATACTTATTAGAAGGGAGTTGCACTGAGCTACCGAGCTGTGGCTTCTTTCTCCGCTTTGCGGTTGCGCACCAGGTCGCAGGCCAGGTACAGAGCTTCGCGGAAGGAGGTCGGGTCGGCGTCGAACTTGCCGGCCAGGCCGTAGGCAGTGCCGTGGTCGGGGGAGGTGCGGATGACGGGCAGGCCGGCGGTGAAGTTGACGCCCCGCTCGAAGGCAATGGTTTTGAAGGGGATGAGGCCCTGGTCGTGGTACAGGGCCAGGGTGGCGTCGAACTGCCCGTACTGCCGGGTGCCGAAGAAGCCGTCGGCGGGATAGGGGCCGTAGACGAGGTGGCCGTCGTTGAGGAACTGCTGGATGACGGGCATCAGCAGATCCTGTTCTTCCTTGCCGATCAGGCCCTTTTCGCCGGCGTGCGGGTTCAGGCCCAGCACGGCCACCCGGGGCTTGTCGATGCCGAAATCCTGGCGCAGGGACTGCAGCAGCATGCGCAGCTTGCCGCTGAGCACCTCGGAGGTGAGGCGGGCGGGCACGTCCTTCAGGGCAATGTGGCCGGTGGCGGTGGCCACGCGCAAATCGTCGGCCACCAGAAACATCAGGCTGTCGTTGTTGGGGCTGAAGTGGTGGGCCAAGAACTCGGTGTGGCCGGGGAAGTTGAACCCTTCGCCCTGGGTGTTTTCCTTGCTGATGGGCGCCGTCACCAGCGCGTCGATCAGGCCGGCCTTGAGGTCCTCGGCGGCGGCAATCAGGGACAAGCGGGCGGCGCGGCCCGAAGCCTCGGTGGGCTGGCCGGGCGTGAGCCCGAAATCCTCGTCCCAGCAGGTCACGGCGTTGACTTTTCCGGCCGTAATATCGGCCGCCTCGCGCACCTGGCGGAAGCTCAGCGGCGGGTGGTGCTTGTCGTGCGGAAAGTCGTCGAAGAGGGTGGCAGCGGTGCCGTAGACCACCGGGGTGCAGAAGCGCAGCACGCGCGGATCCTGCAGGGTGCGGTAGATGATTTCGGGGCCGATGCCGGCCAGGTCGCCGGTGCTGATGCCAATGCGGGGAAGCATTCTGTGGGATTGGTGCTAAGGGAGGAGAGAAGCAGCTGAGTCGAAGCAGCTGACTAAACAGAACGTCATGTCGAGCTTGTCGAGACATCTCGCGTGTTTCGTCTGAAAGCAATTTCCTCGTTCAACGAACGGGTTGCTATCTGGCATCCGCACGCGAGATGCCTCGGCCGCGCTCGGCATGACGTTCTTAGACAACCAGGCTACGCGCGGTTGGTTAGGAAATCGTAAATCAAGCGCACGGCCGTGCCGGTGCCGTTTTTGCCGCGGTAAGAGTCGGGGGCGGCGAGGTAGGCGGGGGCGGCAATGTCGAGGTGAATCCAGGGCGTGCCTTCGATGAAGCGCTCCAGGAACTTGCCGGCCGAAATGGCGCCGGCTTCGGCTTTGCCCAGGTTGTTGATGTCGGCAATGTCGCTCTTGATGTGCTCGGCGTACTCGTCCCAGAGCGGAAACTCCACGATCCGCTCGTGCACGCGGCGGCCGGCGGCGGCCAGCTCCTGCATGGTTTCGTCGCCGCAGGTGCCCATGGCCACGATGCCCTCCTTGCCGATGGCGCGGGCGGCCGAGCCGGTGAGCGTGGCCGCGTCGATAACCAGTTCGGGCTGGTACTTCTTGGCGAAGTGCAGCGCATCGGCCAGGATCAGGCGGCCTTCGGCGTCGGTGTTGAGTACCTCCACCGTGAGGCCCGAGTGCATGGTCAGCACGTCGCCGGGGGCGAAGGCGTTGCCGCCGGGGCGGTTGTCGGTGGCGGGCACCAGGCCGATGACGTGCAGCGGGACGTTGTTTTTGGCCAGGGCGTAGAGCGTGCCCACCATGGCGGCGGCGCCGGCCATGTCGCATTTCATGAAGTCCATGCTGCCGGGCGTGGGTTTCAGGCTCAGGCCGCCGGTGTCGAACACCACGCCCTTGCCCACCAGCACGTAGGGCTTGTCGTTGGTGGCACCGGCGGGTTTCCACTCCATAATGGTGAAGGTGGGCGGCTCGGGGCTGCCCAGATTCACGGCCAGCAGCCCCCCCATGCGCAGGGCTTCGATGCGGGCCTGGTCGAGGATTTCGACGTGGAAGCCGGCCTGCTCGCCCGCGGCGGCCATCTGCTCGGCAAAGTTGGTGGCGGTGAGCTTGTTGGCGGGCAGGTTCACCAGGTCGCGGGCCAGCTCCACGCCGCTGAGCAGGTGGGCCAGGGCCGTTACCTCGGCTTCGGCGGCGCCCACCAGCACCGCGCGCTGCAGGTCGGCCGGCTGCTTGCTTTTCGCGTCGGTTTTGTAGCCCTCGAACTGGTAGGCCGTCAGGTACAGGCCCTCGGCCAGGGGCAGGGCGGCCTTCTTCTCGGCGGTCAGGTCGACGATGTGCAGCTCCTTAACCTTGGCGGTTTTCAGCTTGGCGTGCAGCTCGTGGCCCCTGCGGCGCAGCTGCTCGGCGCTGAGGTCGGCGGTTTTCTTTTCTTCGGCCACCACCACGTACAACCGGTGCGAGTACAGGTTTACAGCGAACAGCTTCTGCTCGGCGGCCAGTTGGCTTTCGGCGTAGTGGCGGGCGGCCTCGGGCAGGGACGGGGCATCGGCGGGCAGGGTGGTGCTGCCAGCGGGCAGAATCACGACGGTATCGGCGGGGCCGGCGGGCAGCGCGGCGGCAGTGGCGAGTTGGAGGGACATTAGCGCAGGTATAGCTTCGGCGCGCAAGTTATCGGGTTATGCGTAACCGCCGCGTAACCTGGCTGTGGCGGCGCCCGGCCGGGCTTTCGTACTTTTGCGGCCCAATCCAACGCGCGAAGTCGTCCTTTGCGCCCCCGCCCGTGGAACGCGTCACCCCGAAGAAGCACCTGGGCCAGCACTTTCTGGCCGACCTCAATATTTCCCGCGACATCGCCGAAAGCCTGCGCCTGCCCGACGGCGTGCGCCACGTGCTGGAGGTGGGCCCCGGCATGGGCGTGCTGACGCAGTTCCTGCTGGAGCGCCAGGACGCGTACGAAACCACCGTTATCGAAATCGACCGGGACTCGGTGGCCTACCTGAAAGTGCACTTCCCGGCTTTGCAGGACCGCATTCTGTCGGCCGACTTTCTGAAGCAGGACCTGGGCAAGCTGTTCGATAACGCGCCGCTGGCCGTTATCGGCAACTTCCCCTACAACATCAGCACCCAGATTTATTTCAAGGTGCTGGAACACCGCCAGCAGGTGCGCGAGTGCGTGGGCATGATCCAGAAGGAAGTGGCCGAGCGCATTGCCGCCGGCCCCGGCTCCAAGGTCTACGGCATCCTGAGCGTGCTGGTCCAGGCCTTCTACGACACCGAATACCTCTTCACCGTGCCCCCGCACGTGTTTGTGCCGCCGCCCAAGGTGCAGAGCGCCGTGCTGCGCCTCACCCGCAATAGGGTGGAGCGCCTCGACTGCGACGAGAAGCTGTTCTTCCAGGTGGTCAAACAGGCTTTCAGCACCCGCCGCAAGACGCTGCGCAACTGCCTCAAGCCCCTGGGCATGCCCGCCGAGGCCATGACCGAGCCCCTCTTCGACAAGCGCGCCGAGCAGCTCAGCGTGCAGGACTTCATCGGCCTGACCCAGCAGGTGGCCGCGCACCGCAAGCAGGGGTAACCTCGACTAAAGATGGGGGTGACTTGGTTTCGCCGGTTCCTGATTGCAATCCTGGTCACGGTAGCTGGCTGCTTTGCCTTGGTTCAGTGGCTCGATGAAGACAACATCACCCAGCTGAGCGGACATTACTACACCGCCAACTACGATGACGGCGTGGCGCTGCACTGGTACGCGGACGAAAATCATCCATATGGCCCGCCACTGCTGGGGCGCGTGTACGACACCCGCCTCGGCCGACAGTTTCTGGTGGCCCGCGCCAGCACCGACGTGTACTTTCTCTTTCCCCTGAGCGCTGCCACGGAAGCCGCCGCCACGGCGGGGCGGCTGGGACCCTGGACGCGGGCCGAGGTCAGCCAGAACTTGTTACGAGCTACCGGCGACACCTCGTTGCGCGCCGTGGGGCCTTTTTAAGTAAGCTTAATCCTATGAACTGCTGCCTCGTTGTCGACGAAATGCACCCCTCGCTGAAGACGCTGATGCGCGAAGCGGGCGTGCAGATTGACTACGAACCCGATTTGCTGCCGGCCGAAGTGCCCGCCGCGCTGGCCAAGCGACCCTACGACGGCTTGATCGTGCGCTCCAAGGTGCGCGTGACGGCCGAGCTGCTGCGCCACGGCCCGCGCCTGCGCTTCGTGGCCCGCGCCGGCGCCGGCGTCGACAACATCGACGTGGGGGCCCTGGAGGCGGCCGGCGTGGCGCTGGTGAATGCCCCCGAGGGCAACGCCCAGGCCGTGGGCGAATTTGCGGTGGGCACCTTGCTGGCCCTGCTGCGCAAAGTGGCCGCCGCCGACGCGGAGGTGCGCCGCGGCGAGTGGCAGCGCGAGGCCAACCGCGGCTACGAGCTGCAGGCCCGCACCGTGGGCATCATCGGGGCGGGCCACATGGGGCGCAGCTTTGCCCGCTGCCTGCGCGGCTTTGGCTGCACCGTGCTCGGCTACGACCACGACCCGGCCGTTCCCGCTACCGACTACCTGCCGCTGGTGAGCCTGGCGGAGCTGCAGCAGCGCTGCGACGTGCTCAGCATCCACATTCCGTACTCGCCCGAAAACCACGGCTTCGTCAACGAGGCGCTGCTGCGCGGCTTCCGCCACCGGCTCTGGCTGCTCAACACGGCCCGCGGCGAAGTGCTCGACCACGCGGCCCTGGTGCCGCTGCTGCGCGAAGGCAAGCTGCGCGGCGCGGCCCTCGACGTGCTCGACAACGAGCGGCTGAGCGGCCTCAAGCCCGAGCAGCGTGCCCGCTTCGAGTACCTTCGCACGGCCGCCAACGTGGTATTGACCCCGCACGTGGGCGGCTGGACGCACGAGTCCTACCAGCGCATCAACGAGGTGCTGGCCCAGAAAATTGGGGCGCTACTGCGCGAGCCGGCCTAAGCTGGCGCGGGGTTAGCCGCCACTGGAAATAAAGCCGGTTTGCAACCGGCGTGGAGCTGCCAGTTCGCGTCGGGGGGCGGCAAGCGGAAGCAGGCTGAACGCCTGCCTGATACCGGGCGCCGGTTACGCCGCCCGGCGGCCAAACCGGCGCCCGGCGCCGCCAGCCGGGGTGCCCGCGCCGGGCGGGGCTGCCCGGTTGGGCTTGCGTACTGTGGGCCTGATTGCCTATATTTGCTGATGCCTGTTCGGGAGAACGGCCGGCAGCGCCGGCCGTTCTCCTTGTTTTTTTACCTGATTGACCCACCACACCCTACTTCGTCATGGCCGTCAACTATTATACCGCCGAAGGCTTGCAGAAGCTGAAGGACGAACTGCAGGATCTTAAAATCCGCGGTCGGGCCGAGGCAGCCCGCCAGCTGGCCGAAGCCCGCGACAAAGGTGACCTGAGCGAAAACGCCGAGTACGACGCGGCCAAGGAGTCGCAGGGCCACCTGGAGCTGAAAATCTCCAAGCTCGAAGAAATCATCGGCAACGCCCGCATCCTCGACGACAGCAACCTGGACAACAGCAAGGTGCTCATCATGAGCAAGGTGAAGCTGAAAAACCTGAAGAACAACATGGTGCTCGACTACACCCTGGTGGCCGAGGAAGAAGCCAACCTGGCCGCCGGCAAAATCTCGGTGAAGTCGCCCATCGGCAAGGGCCTGCTAGGCAAGTCGGCCGGCGACGTGGCCGAAATCACCGTGCCCGCCGGCAAGCTGCAGTTCGAAATCCTGGAAATCAGTCGGTAGGCGGGGAGATGGTGAGTAGTGAACTGGTGAGTTGACCATTACTGCTCTCCTGCGACATTGTAAAAAGGGCGGAGCTGTGGCTTCGCCCTTTTGCGTTTTGCCCCGTACTTTGACGACCGGCCCAACCGGGTCGTCTGGGTGCCATCGGAACGGTACTCACCCTTTCACCACCTCACCACTTCACCGCATGCCTTCCATCTTTTCCCGCATCGTGGCGGGTGAGCTGCCCGCCTACAAAGTGGCGGAAGACGAGCATCACCTGGCCTTTCTCGACATCACGCCGCTGGTGGAGGGCCACACGCTGGTCATTCCGAAAAAGGAAGTTGATTACATCTTCGACCTGCCCCCAGCCGAGCTGGCGGCGCTGCACCAGTTTGCCCAGCGCGTGGCCAAAGGGGTGAAAGCCGCCGTGCCCTGCAAGCGCATCGGGGTGGCCGTAATCGGGCTGGAGGTACCGCACGCGCACATTCACCTGATTCCGATGAAGCAGGTGGCGGATATGAACTTTGCCAACCCCAAAATCAAGGTGGCGGAGGAGCGCATGCAGGAGCTAGCCGCCGCCATTGCCGCTAAGGTGCCCGGCGCCGACGGCAGTCCGGCCGCCAAAACGGCCGAAAAGCCCCTGGAAAGCAAAGCCGCGCGCGAAACCGCCGCTTCCAACGACGCCAGGGACGCCGGCCCCGCCGACGCCGCGCTCGATCAGCTGCGCCAACTCACCGAAGGCCTGTACTTCGTCAGCGAATCGGATGCGCCGCTGACGGTGGTAAGCTACCAGGCCCCGAGCGGGGCGCTGGACAGCAAGGAGCTGCTGAAGCTGCTCAACCAACCCGCCGACACGCCCGTGCAGGTGCAGGAGCTGACGCATTTTCTGCGCAACCACACCGCCGACGACGGCGTGCTCGGCAATGTGGACCTGGCCAACCGCTACAAAGCCCTGCAGATGTTCCTGAAGCAGGAGCTGGAGGACGTGCAAGTGTACCGCGTGGGCTCAGGCCCGCAGCTGGAGGCCTACGCCCTGGGCAAAACCAGCAGCGGCAAGCTGGCCGGCTTCAAAACCACGCTCGTCGAAACCTGATTTGGGTTGCTGCGGAACCGCGCCAGGCCCCGGTTTGCCAGCTTGCTGGCGGGCCGGGGCCTGACTGTGTCCGGCGGCTTGGCGGCCCGCGCGCCCGGAGGCCCCGCACACTGTCGGCTGGGGGTGCGTACGAGCGCGGCGTCACCGCGACTTGCTCAGTTAGGTATAATTATTGACGGAATAATGCACGCGCAGCAGGTGTTTTACGTTACAGGCTGGCATGTTCTACCCACTTATTACCCCCCGCATTATGTTCAAGCAGGTATTTGGCGTGCTGCTGGCCGCCCTTGTAAGCCACGGGGCCTGGGCCCAGGCCGCCCCCACCCAGCCAGTACTGGCCACCGCCTCCGGCGGGCCGGTAGTCCCGGCGCCGGCCGCTCCCAACGTCGAAGCGTATGTGCGCACCGCTACCACGACCAAGGGCAGCGAGCTGGACTTCGACAAAATGCTGGCGACTAAGAAGCAGACGGTGTTTCTGCACAACGGCAGTATGTACAGCAAGCGCGAATACGCCTTGGTGCTCTGGGGGCTGCGCGTGAAAGCCCTGGGCGTCGCATCGGCCGAGCGGGCCTGCGCCCTTTACGCGGGCGCCACCAACCGCAGCCTGAGCCCCGCCGAAAAGCAGGCCCTGACCGACGGCTTCGAGAGCGGCACCCCGGAATAAGCCGCTGCCCGGCCCTTGCAGCAACACGCCCGCCCCGGCAATGTCGGGGCGGGCGTGTTGCTGCAAGGGCCGGCCGTCAGCGCGTAGGGCCGGCGTCGACGCGGGCTTCCAGCTGGGCCTGGGTTTCG
Organism: Hymenobacter edaphi; assembly: GCF_003258365.1. Taxonomy (GTDB): domain Bacteria; phylum Bacteroidota; class Bacteroidia; order Cytophagales; family Hymenobacteraceae; genus Solirubrum; species Solirubrum edaphi. The sequence continues at coordinate 612,453 of NZ_QHKM01000001.1, forward strand.
ACGGGCAGCAGGCTGAGCAGGTCGAGGCCGGTGGCGGCTTCGATGGCGTCGACGGAGGTGCGGTACTTGGCCCAGTCGGGGTCCACGCTGTTGTCGTTGGGCGTGTCGATGGCAATGAGGCGGGCCTGGCCGCCGGCAATGCGCTGCAGGTCGCCGGCGCCGTTGGGCAGCACCACCAGCACTTTCCACACGCGCTTGGGCACGGTCACGTGGCCGTTGTCGAGGGTTTGGACGAGGCCGCTGGAGCCGGTGCCGCCGCGGCCGTAGCTGCCCATCAGCACGTACACTTCGTGGCCGGCCTGCACCAGGTCGCGCGAGTAGTCTTCGAGGTGATTCCAGGTGCGCTGGTTGTTCATGGGCGCCTGCGGAATCATGTTGGTCATCAGGAAGGTGGCCGAATTGTCGTCCAGCGTCAGGCTGCGGTCGGCGGAGGGGCAGTTGTGGCCCCGGTCGAAGCCCGAGCCGGAGTAGGAGCGGGGCGTAACCTGATACCAGCCCCGGGGCAGGGCCGGGTCGGGGCGGAAGTCGTCCTGGCGCGGGGCCGAGCCCAGCCAGGCCCGGCTCAGGTGCCACGCCACCCAGTTGGGCGTGCCCCGGTCGCGGGAGTAGCTCAGCGTGTACTGAGGCTTCACCATCAGGTAGTTATTGGGCGACTTATCAGGCCTGCCGGTGGCGCCGCTGGGGTTGCCGAGGCCGAGCGGGTCATCCTGCCCCGCCGGGCCCTGCGGGCGGGTCTCGCCCCCCAGCCCTCGGTCCGGCGGAGAGGGGGCGCCTGACGATTTGGGGGCCGCGGCGGTGGGCGTTTTGGCGCCGTTGCCGGCCACGGCGGGCGGGGTGCCGCCCTGGTAGGGCTCCACGGAAAAGTCGTCGAGGTTCAGCCGGTCGTCGCCGCCATCGAGCTTGCGGATTTCCAGGCGCAGCGGGCCGGGGCGGTTCACCACGATGGTGGCGGGCAGGCCGGCGCCCTCCACCTTGATTTCGCTGCCCACGGGCTGCCAGCTGCGGCCGCGGTCGGCAGAGCCCCACAGCTGCCAGCGCACGGCGCCGTCCTTGCCGTAGCTGGCGTGGAAGACGCGCACCCGGCCGGCGCCGGCGGGCAGGTCGAAGCGCATTTGGGCGCGGCCCTTGCCGCGCAGGCGCAGGGCCTTCTGGCCGCGGCGGTGGTCCTGCTCGCTGCTGCCGATCAGGGCGTCGTCGAGCAGCCAGCGGCCGGAGGGCAGGGTTTCTTCGGCGGCGGCGTAGGAGCCCTTGCTGCCGGTTTCGAAGTCTTCGGTGACGGTCTTGCCGGCTTGCAGCACCACGGCCTCGGCGCCGGGGGCAGCGGTAGGGGCTTGGCGGGCTTCGTCGGCGCTGCGCTGGAAGCAGGCGGCCAGGGCGCCGGTCAGCAGCAGGGTGGAAACAAGGGGCGGGGTAGCGAGGCGCATGGGATAAACAGGAGAGGGGTGCAATATAGGGAGGGGAGGCGCGGGCTGAATAGGGCGGCTCAACACATGAGGCGGGGTAGCTGGGGAGCCAAAAGCTGCCAAGTAGGTTCGCAGCCGCAGCGGATCGGAATAAAAAACTCCTCCGTCGTGAGACGGAGGAGTTCGTAGAGTAGTACTTTTTTGAGCGTTCAGAAGGAGGCAAATCGTCGAAGCCGGGGACTTCTCATAGACTTCTCTCGGACAAGGCCCGGGCTGAACGGTTCGGGCAGGTAGAACTTTTCGGAGGATGAAGCCGCCTACAGGGGGGCTTCTTCGCTGGTGTGGTTGCCGGGGCGGTCGGCCACGGTAACGATGATTTTGTCACCGCCGAGGGAGGCGTTGGCGGCGGTAGCCGTGTAGCGAAAGGTATAGCCGTCGGGGTCGGGGGTAGCAGTTCCTTCTTCCACCAGAGAGCCGTCGGAGTTCTGGATGCGAACGTGGACGTCGGTAATGCCAAAGTCGTCGGTGGCCTGGATGATAATAACGTCGCCAACGCGGCCATGATAGCTGCGAAAGTCAATACCCTGGATGTCGGGCGCGTTAAGGAAATCGGTGACGGCGACGGTGTAGGCGCTGGTGGAGTCGGCGGTGATGCCGGTTTCGTAGGCGGCTTTGAGGGCGGGGTCTTGTTGAACGGAGCGGCCGTAAAAGGCGGCTTGCTGGAAGCGCTGGCGGCGGGCCAGGGTGTCGGCGCCGGGGGCTTTGGTGCTGGGGCGGGGCGCGTCGCCGACGCTGACCGTGCCGTTGGCGTGTTGGCGGAAGACCAGGCCGGAAACTTTGCCGGAGAGGCCTTTGGTGAGGGCATTGGTGGCTTTAGCCATGATAGCGGAAGAGAGAATTGATAGGTGAAAAGAAGTGGACGCCGCTACTCGCTATGGCGGGTAGTTGCGGTGCGGTAAGGGTAGGGCTTGCGGGAAGCCGGCGCATCCGTGGTGGCACTGAATGTTGCGGGGAGGCGCAGCGAGCAACAGCCCGTATGGGGACAAACGCTACTTATCGAGTAGGAGTGTCGCGGTAGGTAGTAGACGTGAAGAAACCAAAAGCCAAGCCCAGGCGAGCGTAGAAATAAGCGTCTTCAAAATAGGCGTTGTATGGATCGGTGCCGTAATAGCCGCCGCTCGCTTGGAAGGCAACGTTGGCTGACACCGGCAAGCGGCGGGCATACATCAGTTCGGCGTTGACGCGTCGGTGCAGCTTGTTCATGCGGCCGTTTAAATCGGGTAGCCGGGTATCGGCAACAACGGAAACGGAGGCAACAAAGCGGTGGCGCTCCAACAGGTAACACTCAGAAATGGTGGGATTAGGCCTGGTATTGAGCCAATAACGGTAGGCGCCGTTGCGAATCCAGCCTACCTGCGCGTTAAGGCGGTTTTGGCCGTACCGGCCAATCAGGTTGACATCGGTCGCGAAATGCTTTTCGAAACCAAGGCGGGCAAAGAAATCGGTATGGCCGCGCAGATTATTGTCGCAGGTAAAAGCGGGCTCCGGTACGTAGTTATACTTATGCGAGAGGTATACCGCCACCTCAGCGAAGTTGGTGGAAAAGCTGCCATTGTATTGGTTGAAGCGGCCATCGGGGTTCAGGGAGTTGCCATCCTGCCCATTGGAGTGGTGGAATACCGAGACGCTGGCAAACTTGTAGAACAAGGGCTGGCCGGCGTTCAGGGCATTGTTCTTAAAGTAAAGCGTGGCGCCAGGCATGTAGCTGGGAGTGCGTACTGGCAAAGAAGAGTCGCCGGCTAGCTCGTCGTCGCGGAAGATTCGGGCCTTAAAACGCGGAGTGAAGTGAAGGGCAAAGGGCAGCCTTTTGCCACCAATGGCAAATTGCGGAATGATATCGGCGGAGAGGATGTAAGGCGCTTTGGGAGCCCCCCAGTCCGCATAGGGCGGGCTACCATAGCTCAGGGCGGCGTAGTTGAGGGAGCGGAAGAGCAATTCTTCGTTTTGGGCGCGTTGATCCAGGATGCTGTTGTCGGGAGCAATGGATTCCGCTTTTTGGGCCAGGGCCGGTAGGGTGAGGGCACAAAGGGCCAGGAGAAGGAGCTGGCGTTTGGGTAAAGTTGGTGTCATAGGAGCAACGCAGAAGGAAATGATAGGGACCCCGCTAAGACGGCCTCAGCGGGTGCGGCTGGACTTGCTGAAGCGGAAGGCACTGCTGAAGCCCACGCTGAAGATGAACTGGCCGTGGGAAAAGCCTTTGACGTGGCCGCCGAAGGTGCTGTATGTAGCCGTGGCCCGGAATGCGTTGACGGCCACCTGCCCTCCTACATCATAGCCAAGAAACCGGTGTTTGTCGGACTGGCTCAGGATTTGGGTTAACAGCGGCCCTTCTTCGCGGATGTCGCCGTTGAGCGAACGGTACGTGAGGCCCGCAAATGCATCGGCACGCATAGCAAAGTCATTGTCGTCTTTGGCTGGCACATCGAACAGGGTGTAATACGCCCTGGCGTTGGCGCTGACAATGTTTACCTCGCTCATGCGGCGGGTAGCGGCGGCCCAGCGCGTGGTGGCCACGCTCAGGTCGCCGCTGAAGCTCAGGGGGACCAGCTGCGCGTGCCGAACCCACCAGCTGAATGGGTACCAGCGGCCCGAAATAGTGGCGGAGCGCAGCGTGCTGGCAGCCGCGCTACCGGGCAGCAGCAGGCTTTGGCCAAACTCCCGCTGGTTGAGCATCTGACCGGGGTTCAGCGTATCGGGCTGTACCACGAGGGTGTCGCCCCGGCTACCCAGGGAAAACAGCAGGTTGAGGCTAAACCACGGCACCATGCGCTCGGGCTCTTCCTCAAAGAGAATCTGCTGGGTGGGCTCCGCCTCTTCGGGGCTGCCGGCCGGTGCAATCAGGTAGCGGCGGCCATAGGTTACGGGGAGGAACACCGCGTAATTCAGACCCAGTGAGCCGGTAGTGGGGGCTACGCCATCCTTGCCCACTGCTTTGCTGAAGTCCCCGTCGGTGAGGACCCCATACTTACGCTGCCGGTCAAAACCCACGCGGGCGGTGCGGAAGGTGGTTTTATTAGCAGCGGCTTCAAACTGGCTGATAAGTGCTTCGCGTGTACCGGCTGAAGCGGAACTGGTGCTGACACTAGCGCTGACTACCTTGTCGGGTATTACCTGTAAGCTATAGCCGGCGTTGCTTTGCACCTGACCGATGCTGAGGGCCACCGGGAGGAGCCACAGCAGGGCGGCGAGCAGCGGGCCAGTAAACCGATAGGGAAGGGGGCGCATGTGCAGAAGGAACATAGGACAAGGAGTGCCGAAACTGCTCGGCGCTACAAATAGGCGGTAACAGACTTGCCAGGCATCAGTGCCTGCACTGAATTATAGCCCAGGGCCGATAATTCCGGTGCCCAAAAACCAATCTTGGTCCTACTCTAGCCCGCTGTTTCCCAGCTCTTCCGCCCCGTGCGCGTCGATTCAACGGGAATGCCATTTAGTAGCAGGAATCGAGCTGCCTTCGGGTTACTTTCCCCGCCTCCTCGGTATGTAAAGGACCCCGGCGCCGCTGGCGCCGGGTGCTTCACCCTCGGGCCGGCAGCTTTTGCGCCGCCGGCCGCGCCGGTGCTGCCGTCGCTGGTTTTCGTCGCGAAGAAAACCCCGGCCGCAGCGCCGCCCCACGCAGGTCGCGAATTGCGGCGGGGCGGGTAGCTGGTGCGCCAGAGCCAGGGCCGCATTTCATTCCACCAAGACTTTCCTGCCATGACACTTAACCGCTTGCGGCCCCTGCGGGGGCTGCTGCTGGCGGCTGCGCTATTGTCGGCCTGCAGCCAGCAATACTCTACCGAAGACCAAAAAGAGCTGGAGCCCGCCTACGGGCTGGGCCGGGAGGCCGCGGCCGACGCCAGTGCCGAGCCCGCCTTTCCCGGCGCGGCCGACCCGGCCCCGGCCAGCCGCGAGAATTACGCCGTCGTTCACGAAAACCCGTTTCTGGAGGCCCGGCGCAACCCGCTCAGCACCTTTGCCATCGACGTAGACCGGGCCAGCTACGCCAACGTGCGCCGCTTTCTGCTGCAGAACCGGCAATTGCCCCCGCCCGACGCGGTGCGGCTGGAGGAGCTGGTGAACTACTTTCCTTACCAATACCCGCAGCCCCGGAGCGGCCCCGCCTCGCTGAACGCCGAAGTGGCTGCCTGTCCCTGGAACCCGGCCCACCGGCTGGTGCTGGTGGGGGTGCAGGGCAAGGAGGTAGCCTCCGAAAACCTGCCGCCGGCCAATCTGGTGTTTCTGCTCGACGTGTCGGGCTCGATGAACGACCCGGACAAGCTGCCGCTGCTGAAAGAGTCGTTGCGGCTGCTGGTGCGCGAGCGGCTGCGGCCCCAGGATTACGTGAGCATTGTGGTGTATGCCGGCGCCGCCGGGCTGGTGCTGCCGCCCACCTCGGGCACCGAGCGGGAAACCATCCTGCGCGCCCTCGACCAGCTGGAAGCCGGCGGCTCCACGGCCGGCGGCGAAGGGCTGCGCCTGGCCTACGAAGTGGCGCAGCAGCACCGGCGGCCCGGCGGCAACAACCGCGTCATCCTGGCCACCGACGGCGACTTCAACGTGGGCGAGCAGAGCGACGCCGACATGGAGCGGCTCATCACGCAGGAGCGCGCATCGGGCGTGTTTCTCTCGGTGCTGGGCTTCGGCCAGGGCAACGTGCAGGACGCCAAGATGGAGCTGCTGGCCGACAAGGGCAACGGCAACTACGCCTACATCGACCAGCTGGGCGAGGCCCGGCGGGTGCTGGTGCAGCAGTTCGGCGGCACCTTGTTCGCGCTGGCCAAGGACGTGAAAGTGCAGGTGGAATTCAACCCCGCCCGGGTGCGCGAGTACCGCCTGCTGGGCTACGAAAACCGCCTGCTCGCCGCCGAGGATTTCAACGATGACCGCAAAGACGCCGGCGAGCTGGGCGCCGGCCAGCAAGTGACGGCCCTCTACGAAATCGTGCCCGCTGATGCGCCCACGGCCGCCGCGGCTCCCGCCGTCGACCCGCTGAAGTACCAGGCTACCTCCGCCACCGATGCCGGCAGCAGCCCGGAGCTGCTCACCGTGAAGCTGCGCTACCAGGAGCCGCAGGGCAGCCCCAGCCGCCTGCTGACGCTGCCCGTGCGCGGCGCCCGGTTCGACGAGCCCAGTGCCCGGGCCTCCGACAACCTGCGCTGGGCCGCCGCCGTGGCGCAATTCGGGCTGCTGCTGCGCGGCTCGCAGCACCGGGGCACGGCCAGCTGGGCCAGCACCCAGGAGCTGGTCAGCAGTGCCAGCGGCCCCGATGCCGACGGCTCCCGCGCCGAGTTCCGGCAGTTGGTGCAGCACGCGGCGACGTTGCAAGGCGAAACTGCTCAGCACTGAGCCTGGTGCAGCGCGGGCTTGGCTGATGCCTTCCCCCGGTTCTGCCCGCGCCCATCCGCACGGTTGTGGCAGAACGGGTGGGAACTGGTGGACGCGGGCTAAAGCCCGCGCTACTGCTCGCAAAAAAAGCCGGGCCGCTGACGTCAGCGACCCGGCTTTGGGCATTCGGCATTAGGGAAAAAGCAGTTAGAGCATCTGGCCCATTACCGTGAGGGCGGCCATGGTAGGCGTGGGGTGGCCGCCGGCGTCTTCCAGGGTCACGGCAAAGGCCTGGGCACTGGCCACGTCCTTCATGCGCTGCAGACTGTCGCCGACGGCCGTAGTCTGGGCCAGCATGCCGGCGTCGACGGGTTTGCCCTTGTCGAGGGCCCACAGCTGGTACTGCTTGCCGCTGGGGGCGGCGGGCAGGTTCTTCACGTCCACGTACACGCGGCGGCTGACGGGATTGTACATCACCCGGGCGCGGGCGCCGGGGGCCTGGGGCGTACCGGTCATCACCACCATACGGAACTGCTCGTCGCGCAGAATGCCCAGCTCCTCGGTGCGGGTGGCTAGGCGCTTTTCCACGGCCTGGGTGGCGGCGGCGTAAAGCTGCTCCTTAGCCTGGGCCAGCACCAGCTGGTTTTCCGATTGCTGCCAGCGGCTGTAGAACAGCCAGTTGGCGCCCAGGCTCAGCAGCAGCGCCACCGAGGCCGCAATGGCCAGCCAGCGGAAGCCGCTGCCGGCTTCGGCGGCGGGCAGGGTGCGGACGACGGTTTCGGCCGGGGCCGCTTCGTAGTGCGGGGCGGCGGGCGCTATGTAAGGAGCGGCCGGTTCGGTCGGGGTGGCGGGTTCGGCGGCGGACTGCGGCTGGATAGCCTGCTGAAAGCCGCTGAGTACCCGCTCGCGCAGGCCGGCGGGCGGGGTCAGGGCGTGGGCTTCGGCGTAGAGGCCCAGGGCCCGCTGCACGCTGATGAGTTCGGCCCGGATGGGCGGGTGCTCGGCCGCCAGCCGCTCGACCTCGGCCGCTTCGGCCGGGGAAAGCTGCTGCAGCGCGTACAGCTCTAGTTGACCCGATTCGATGTATTCCTCGATGTTCACAGCAGGTTATCGGATCAGGGTGGAGAGGACTTTGATGGCGGCGCGGGCGCGGGTTTTCACTGTACCTAAGGGCATATTCAGCTCGTCGGCTACCTCGCTTTGGGTGTAGCCTTCGAAATACAGCAAGTCGACAATTTGGCGCTGCTCAGGGTTCAATCGGCGCGTGAGTTCCTGCAGCCCGATGTGCTCGGGCCGGAAGGAATCGACGGCGGGTTGGCGCTCGGCAGGACTCTCGTCCAGTGGCTGACTGTGAGAACTTACGCGGTACTGCCGCGAGCGGATTTTGTCGATGGCTAAATTTCTACACACGTTCAAAACCCACGTAAACAGGCGCCCTTTCGACGCGTCGTAGCTCTGAAACGAATGCCAGATTTTCACCATGGCTTCCTGCAGCACGTCTTCGGCTTCTTCCTCGCGGCGCACGATGCGCAGGATTACGCCGTAGAGGGCCGCCGAGTACTTGTCGTAGAACTCGGTCATGGCGGACTCGTCCTGGGCGCGCAGCCGGGCTACGAGCTGCTGTTCGGCGGCGGGGGGCGACTCGGGTAGCAAACTGGTCACGTGTGGGAATGAATAAGCCACCGCTGGAAGTGGTGTGGAACGCGGGCGGGGGCGGTCAAAAGTAAGGACAAAACGCAGACGGCAAAGCAGCACCAGCCAACCTGCGGCCGCGGAAACCAGTTATACGTAGCGTCCGGGCGCCCTCTGCGTACGTACTTCCCGGCCCGTCGTTGCCCGTCATTTTGCACTTTCGCTCATGCCCATCGAGTCTTACAATCCTTACACCGGCCGCGTGCTGCGCCGTTTTCGCCCGTTTGCCTGGTCCAAGGTCGAGCGGATCCTGGCCGGGAGCCACCGCGCCGCCGCCCAGTGGCGGCTCACCTCGTTTGCCGAGCGCGCCCGCCTGATGCGCCGCGCGGCGGCCTTGCTGCGCGAACGGGCCGACGAGCTGGCCCGCCTCATGGCCCTGGAAATGGGCAAACCCGTGGTGGACGGCCGGGCCGAAGCCCAGAAGTGCGCCCTCTGCTGCGAGTACTACGCCGAGCACGCCGCAGCCTTTCTGGCCGACGAAGAAATCAAGACCGAGGCCCGCCGCAGCTTTATCAGCCACGAGCCGCTGGGCGTGGTGCTGGCCGTGATGCCCTGGAACTTCCCCTTCTGGCAGGTGGTGCGCTTCGCCGCGCCCGCCCTGATGGCCGGCAACGTGGGGCTGCTCAAGCATGCCTCCAACGTGCCGCAGTGCGCCCTGGCTCTTGAGAAGATTTTCCACGACGCGGGCTTTCCGCCGGCCACCTTCCGCACCCTGCTCATCGGCTCCGACCTGGTGGGCAAGCTCATCGAGGACGACCGGGTGCGGGCCGTCACGCTGACGGGCTCGGAGCCGGCCGGGGCGCAGGTGGCGGCCACAGCCGGCGCCCAGATCAAGAAAACCGTGCTGGAACTGGGCGGCTCCGACGCCTTTATCGTGCTGGCCGACGCCAACCTGGCGCTGGCCGCCAAAACCGCTGCCCAGGCCCGCATGATCAACGCCGGGCAGAGCTGCATTGCCGCCAAGCGCTTCATCGTGGAAAAACCGGTGCTCCGGGAGTTTATCAACCAGCTGAAAACCCACCTGCTGGCCCTGCGCACCGGCGACCCGCTGCTGGAAACCACCCAGTACGGCCCCCTGGCCCGCCCCGACCTGGCCGACGAGCTGACCGAGCAGGTCAACGACTCGGTGCGGGCCGGCGCCAAGGTGGAGCTGTTCGGCGGGCAGTCGGAGCCCGGCACGGCCCTGTTCCGCCCCATGATCCTCTCGAACGTGAAGCCCGGGCAGCGGGCCTACAGCGAAGAGTTTTTCGGGCCCGTAGCGCTGGTGCTCGAAGCCAAGGACGCCGACGACGCCGTGCGGCTGGCCAACGACTCGCGCTTCGGCCTGGGCGCTTCGGTGTGGACCCAGGACGCGCGGCGCGGCGAGGCGCTGGCCCGGCGCGTCGAGGCCGGGGCGGTGTTCGTGAATGCGCTGGTGAAATCCTCGCCCGAAATGCCCTTTGGCGGGGTGAAGAAGTCGGGCTACGGCCGGGAGCTGAGCTATTTGGGCATCCGCGAGTTTGTCAACCAGAAGTCGGTGTGGATGGAGAGGTGAGGTGGTGAAATGGTGAAGTGGTGAGTGTCGTTCTGCTGGCGCTATAGGCACTCCATGCGCCGCACCGCACCGCCTGAACGTTAAACTCACCACCTCATCATTTCACCACCTCACCACCTCACGCGTAGCCCAGCACCCGGTACACCACGTAGCCGCTGATTTCGTGCAGCAGCAGGCTCCAGCGACTCAGCGCGTCGGCGTCGGGCACCAGCCAGTAATCGGGCGAGAGGCGGCGGTCGGTGGTGACGAAGCCGGCGGGGAAGGGCGTCGGCTGCAGGCCCGCGCGGCGGAAGCAGCCCAGGGCGCGGCGCTGGTGAAAGGCCGAGGTAATGAGCACCAGCGACTTGATGTCGGGGTGCCGGGCCAGTAGCTCCTTGGTATACAGCGCGTTTTCGCGGGTGTTGCGGCTGCGCTCCTCCAACAAGATGGCGCGGGCGGGCACGTGGGCCAAGCGCAGCAGCACGTACAACTCGCGGGCCTCGGTGCGCCCCCGGGCGCCTTCGAGCAGCCCCGAGCCGCCCGAGATAATGATGCGCCGGATGCGCCCGGCGCGGTACAGCCACAGGGCGTTGGTGAGGCGGTCGGCGCCGCGGCCCAGGTACACCCGGTCGTGCGGCGACTTGCGCCCGTCGCCGATGCCGGTGAGCAGCACGCCCGCGTCGGAGCGGGGGCGGAGCTGGGCGAGGCGCACCGGGGGCAGCTCCCAGGCCAGCAGGGCTTCGTTGACGAGGGCGTTGTTGGTGCCGATGACGAGCAGCAGCAGCGCCGCCAGCAGCAGGGTGCGGCGCCGGGCCGGGCGGCGGGTGAGCAGGGCGGCCAGCAGCAGCCCCAACAGCCACAGGGCCGGCAGCAGCAGAAAATCGAGGAGCTTGGAGAGCAGAAAAAACACTGCCGCAAAACTAAACCACGGATTACTGCGAATTTTCCTGGTTACACGGATTTTGAGTCGATTCGATGCAACCAGTTGATGGAGTATTAGTTAGGCAACTACCAACTACCAACTACCAACTACCAACTACCAGTCAGCAGCTAGCGCGTGTGGGGTGCGAAGGCGCGCAGGCGGTCGAGCATGCCGCGCACGGCTTCTTCGGTGGTGAGGGAGTCACACTCCAGCAGCTGGCCCTGGCAGTAGCTCACGAAAAACGGGGCCACGCGCTCCTGCATCAGCTTTTTGGCCACCGGGTTTTCGTCGGAGTTCAGGCGCAGGAAGAGGATGGGCTGGTACTGCGCGTCGTCGGCAAACTTGGCGAAGGGCGGGGCCAGCAGCTCACAGGTAGCGCAGTTTTCGGAGGTGAACTTGGCAAAAACTTTCAGGTGGTCGTGGGTGTAGTGGCGCAGGCCCTCATCGTCGGTATCATACACGCGCTGGCGGTCGGCTTCTTTCATTGCGGCAGGCTGGGTTAAACGCGGTGGAGAAGGTGTGTCGGCCGTTGTACGGATTGGGGCCGCTTTTGGCTCAAATTGGGACAGCCGCCAGCCGCGCCCCCGACGGACAGCAAAGCGCCGGGCTCCGCTCAGCGGAGCCCGGCGCGCCGGCAAGGGGGAAAGGCCGCTCAGCGCAGCATCAGCTGGCGGATGTACTTCACCGGGGCGCTGCCGTAGCTCAGAAACTGCTCGTTGAAGTTCTTCAGGTCGAAGGCCTTGCCGTCGCGCTTTTTCAGCTCGTCGCGCAGGGCCATGATTTCGCTGTAGCCGGTGAAGTAGGAGCTGAGCTGCACCTGGCTCAGGGTGGCGCGGCGCCACTTGTTGCGGGCTTCGGCTTCCTCCTGAAACCCGTCGCGCATGAGCAGCTGCACGGTTTCGGGCTCGGTAATCCGGCCCGTCTGCACGAGGTGGTCGAGGATGGTGTTGAGCGTCACGCGCATGTTCCACTTGTCCCACATCAGCCAGATTTCGTCGGAGCCGCCGGCGTAGCCGCTTTCCAGCATCATGCGCTCGGCGTACACGGCCCAGCCCTCAATCATGGCCCCGTTGCCGAGCACGGCCTTCACGATGCTGGGCGAGCGGTTGGCGTACACCAGCTGGGTGTAGTGGCCCGGAATGGCCTCGTGGATGTTCAGAATCTGCAGGGTGTACTGGTTGTACTCGCGCAAATAGCTTTCGGCCTGGGCGGCGGGCTGCCCGTCCAAGGGCTCCACGTTGTAGTAGGTGTCGGCGCCCTTGTCGTAGGGCCCGGGGGCCGAAACCGAGGCACCGGCGCCCGAGCCGCGCATGTACAAGGGCGTTTCGCGCACTACCAGCGGCTTGGTCGGGTCCTGGGTCAGCAGCTTTTTGTCGTCGACGAACTTGACCAGCACCGGAATCTGCTGGCGCACCGCGTCGACGAAGCCGGCCTGCGTGGCGTGCTTCTCCGAGAGCTTCTGAATCACCAGGCGGATGCGGGTGAGCGTGTCGGCCGGCATTGGCTGCGCGGCGAAGTACTTCGGCCAGAGGCGGGTGGCGCGCCGGGCCATGTCCTGCAGCAGCTCCTGCTTGTGGCGCTGGGCGCGCTGGTACACCTCGTCGGCCGAGGCGTTGGCCACGATGTCGTAGCGGAACTTCTGATCAAACAACTCCTTGCCGATGCGGAAACTGCGCCGGGCCTGGGGCCGCAGCTCCTTGTCGAGGAAGCGCACGTATTCCTGCATCACCTGGCGGGTGGTTTCGATGCGGGCGCGCAGCTCGTCCTTTTCGCGGGCGGGCAGCGCGGCGCGGCTCACCGAGTCGAGCAGGGCCGGGCCGAACACGTCGAGGCCGCCGCGGTTCTGCAGGATGGCCAGCTCCAGGTGCTCCCGGGTGGGGTTCTGCAGGTTGGCTTTGGCCGCTTCGTAGTACTCGGCCACCCGGTTGATTTTGGCCGAAATGCTGCGCAGGCGCATGGCCAGCGGCTGGTAGCGCCCGTTGAGGATTTCGGCCACCGGGGTGCTGAGGTTGTACTGGCTCGGGTCCCACTGCCAGCTGCGCAGCGTGTCGTTGTACCAGCGCGTGGAGCGCAGCTGGTTCACCATCAGCAGGTAATCGGTCTGGTTGTTGGGCGAGAGACTGTCGAAGGCGAAGCCGCGCAGCTCCCGCAGGCCGCGGGCAGCGGCGGCGTTTTCCACCTGCCGGCGCCCGGCCGTCGGGAGGACGAGCACCGCGTCGTACTTGTGAAAGCCCTGCGAGGACGCCCAGCCGGGGTTGTAGTACCAGAGCGAGTCGATGAACCGCGCCTTGTAGCGGTCGAAGCCGATGTCAGTGGGCGAGGCCTGGGCCGTGTCTTGGTTGGAGTCGCGCTGGCAGGCAGCGGTGCCCAGCGCGCCGGCCACGAGCAGCAGGCCCAGCAGGCGGGAGTAGGAGTGGGGCATAGCGTCGGGAGGGTTGAGGCGCCAAGGTAGCGGCAAATCCGGCCGCAGCCGCGGCGGCCGGCGGAGCCACGCAGGGCGAACCGCCCCCGGCCACCCGATATTTCCGCCAACGCCCGGGACGATTTGTGCGTTTGTATTGTGTTTTATCCAGACTTTTGAGCTTTCTACTCCTTCATGCACGGCACCATTTTTACTCTGCTTAAGCGCTACGTGCAGACGCAGTACGACCACAGCACCTGGATCCGCCTCGTCGAAGCGGCCGGCATCAGCGGCCTCGACTTCGACCACAAGCACGTGTACCCCGACGAGCACATGTACGCCCTGGTGGGCCACGCGGCCGAAATGACCGGCATTCCGGCCGCCGAGCTGCAGGAAAAATTCGGCGAGTACCTTGTGCCCGACCTGCTGTATATGTACCAGAAGCTCATGGACCCCGGCTGGCGCACCCTGGAAATGCTGGAGCACACCGAGCACGTGATGCACAAGCGCGTGCGCGAGGAGCACGAGGACAACGCCCCGCCGGTGCTCGACGTGCGCCGCGTGGCCCCCGACGAAGTGGTGGTGGAGTACGTGTCGAAGCGGCGCATGGGCGCGCTGGCCGTGGGCATCGTGCGCGGCCTGGCCACTTACTTCGACGAGGCCGACCGCATCGAGGTGACGCCCACCACTCGCGAAGACGGGGAGCACGTGCACATCCGGGTGCGCCGGCTGGCGTAGCTGGCCCCGTCTACTTTTCACCCCGGCCGCCAATCCGAACCCGGCGCGGCTACGTTTGTTGACCCCACTATGGAAAAGAGCACCTACTACAACCCCGCCGACCTGGCCAAGTTCGGCAACATCACCGACTGGCAGGCCGAAATGGGCCGCAAGTTCTTCGATTACTACGGCGAGGTCTTCAAGGAAGGCGCCCTCTCGGAGCGCGAAAAGTCCCTTATTGCCCTGGCCGTGGCCCACGCCGTGCAGTGCCCCTACTGCATCGACGCCTACACCGTGGACTCGCTGCAAAAGGGCGCCGACGAAGCCCAGATGATGGAAGCCGTCCACGTAGCCGCGGCCATCAAGGGCGGCGCCGCCCTGGTGCACGGCGTGCAGATGATGAACAAGGCCAAGGAACTCTCGATGTAGCAGCGAATGTGCTGAGTGGGGGAATGTGCTGATGAATTCGTCCCAGCAAGCATTAGCACATTCCCCCACATCAGCACATTCAAGCACATTAGCACATCATAGCACATTCAATAGTTGAAACGACTCCTGCTGATGTGGTCTGCCCTGCTGACGCTGGTCGGCTGCGGCTCGGCCCAGACGAAAGCGCCCGACCAGGGCGTGTCGCCGGCCTACGCGACGCTGCTGCGGACCATGTACAAGAGCACGGTGCCCACCGTGTCGGCCGCCGAGCTGGCGCAGCTGCGCCAGCAGCGGCCGGGCCTCGCGCTGCTCGACACGCGCACCCCGGCCGAGTACAACGTGAGCCACCTCGCCGGGGCCCGCTTCGTCGACTACGAGGCCTTCACGGCCGCCGCCGTGCGCGACCTGCCGCGCGAGCAGCCGGTGGTGGTGTATTGCTCGGTGGGCGTGCGCTCCGAGCGCATCGGCGAGCAGCTGCGGGCCCTGGGCTTCCGCGACGTGCGCAACCTCTACGGCGGCATCTTTCAATGGGCCAACGAAGCCCGTCCGCTGGTCGACGCCCACGGCCCGACCCAGCGCGTGCACCCGTACTCGGCCCTCTGGGGCGCCTGGCTCACCCGCGGCGAAAAAGCCTACAATTAATGGGAAGAATGAGGTTGAATGTGCGCAATGTGGCGAACAGGAGCAATGGTGTAAGCACCCCGGCGCTGGTTGCTGCTGATAACATTGCGGACCAGCTCCGCGCGCCTCTGCCGCGTACCGCCGCGAAAAACCGCCACCTGCGCATTTCGCACCTTACCCCGCATTCGCGAAGCGCAGCACATCCCCGCACATTAGATGACTGAGCACCTGCTGATTTTTGCGCGCTACCCGGAACTCGGTAAGGTGAAAACGCGCCTCGCCGCCGGCCTGGGCGATGAACCCGCTCTTGATATCTACCGGCAGCTGCTCGACCTCACCCACGCGGCGGTGGCTCCGCTGCCGGCCACGCGCACGCTCTGGCTGGCGGCCGCGCCGCCACCGGAGGCCGCGCCGCTGTGGCCCGGCACCCGGCAGCAGCTGCAGCCCGCCGCCGCCGACCTCGGCCAGCGCATGGCCCACGCTTTCGCCGCGGCCTTTGCCGAAGGCGCCCGGCGCACGGTCGTCATCGGCACCGATTGCCCGGGGCTGCGCACTGATTTGCTCGCCACTGCCTTCCGCCACCTGCACAGCCACGACGTGGTACTCGGCCCGGCCGACGATGGGGGCTACTACCTGCTGGGCCTTTGCCAGCCCCAGCCCGCGCTGTTCGAGGGCATCCACTGGAGCACCGGCTCGGTGCTGCGCGACACGCTGGCCCTGGCTGCCCGCGCCGGCCTCACGGTGGCCCTGCTGCCCACGCTCCACGACGTCGACACGGCCGAAGACTGGCGCCGCTGGCAGGCCGCGGTGCCCGAATAGCGGGGCGGGCTGTACCTTGCGCCGCTATTCTGCCCGTATGCCTGCTCGTCCTTTTCGTTTCGTTCTTCGCTCCTGCGCCGGGGCCGCCTGTGGCGCGCTGCTGCTCACCGGCTGCGGGCAGCTCGACCCCGCCACCGAGCGCGCCGTCAACGGCCTGTACCCGCCGGAGCTGACGCCGCTGCACCGCTATTTCAACGTGGCCTGGGCCCAGAACAAGCTCTGGGACGACGGCCTGGCCGAAGTGGCCACCTACGCGGCCGAGCGGGTGGTGTACGACAAGCCGCGGGCCTACGAGCTGACCATCATCACCGTGAAGGAGGACTTCAACCGCGCCTTCGACGTGAAAACCGACGACTATAAGCGCGAGGACCTGTTCGGGGTGATGAAGGTCAACGAGTTCTGCCGGATTCCGACCGACAACTACCCCTACCACTACCTCACGTCCCTGTTCTTTCGGCGCGAAGACCCCTTGCAGCTGCACAAAATGACCAGCTCCTCGCAGGAGTGGTGCGGCAACACCTTCAAAGCCATTACGCAGCAGGCCGAGGGCTACGACCTGAGCTACAACTCCTACTGGGACGGGCAGGGCGCCGGGCACCGGCCGCTGCCGCTGGACGTGGTGCTGGAAGACGCGCTGCCCTACACCCTGCGCAGCCTGCGCTTCAACGACGAGCCGCTGCTGGAGCTGAACGTGCTCGAAACCCAGCAAACCAGCAAGGCCGCCGAGCCCAAGCGCTACCGCGCCGAAGTGCGCGTGGCCCGTGCCGCCGATGCCGAGGCACCGCGCCCGTCCTGGCGCGTGACCGTGCGCCTGGAGCGCGGCAAGGATAACGTGTACTGGTTTGACCAGCAGTACCCGCACCTGCTGCTCAAGCACTCGGCCTGGGACGGCCGCACGCTGCTGCTCAAGCAGGAGCGGCGCTACGCCTACTGGCAGCACTGAGGTAGAGACGCAACCTTGTGTCTCGTCGTCCGCGCCAGTTGGGTGTTGGCGTTCGACGATTGAGGCGCAAGAATACGCCGGTGCCGCACCCGCGTTTTGTATTGCACAAGCTGGGTTTTGTATAGCCCCGCGGCCCGGGCGCGGCGGCACCTTTGCAGAGTAATCATTCACCGCAAACTCTCTGCAAATGAACACTCTCAAACGAGTAGCCCTGGGTAGTCAGGGCCTGGAAGTGCCCGCGGAAGGGCTGGGCTGCATGGGCATGACCGGCGGCGTGGGCGGCATGAGCGTGTACGGCGCCGCCGACGAGGCCGAAAGCCTACGCACCCTGCACCGCGCCCTGGAGCTGGGCGTGAACCTGCTCGACACGGCCGACCTTTACGGCCCCCTGCACAACGAGCGGCTGCTGGGCCGCGCCATGGCCGGCCGCCGGGCCGACGTCATTCTGGCCACCAAGTTCGGCTTCGAAGTCGACGACCAGGAGCAGTTTACCGGCCGCCTCAACGGCCAGCCGGCCTACGCCCGCAAGTGCATCGAACGCTCCCTGCGCAACCTGGGCACCGACTACGTGGACCTCTACTACCTGCACCGCGCCGACCCGCAGGTGCCCATCGAAGATTCAGTGGGTGAAATGAGCCGCATGGTGGAGGAAGGCAAAGTGCGCTACCTGGGCCTCTCCGAAGTAGGGCCCGACTTGCTGCGCCGGGCCCACCAGGTGCACCCCATCACGGCCCTGCAGACGGAGTACTCGCTGTTCGACCGCGGCGTGGAGGAAACCGGCTCGTTGCAGGCGGCCCGCGCGCTGGGCATCGGCTTCGTGGCCTACTCGCCCCTGGGTCGCGGCTTCCTGTCCGGCGACATCAAAAGCCCCGACGACTTCGAGGCGGACGACTCGCGCCGGTTTTTTCCGCGCTACCAGGGCGAGAATTTCTATAAGAACCTGGCCCTGGTCGAGAAACTCCAGCAGCTGGCCGCGGCCAGGGGTGTGACGGCCGCGCAGCTGGCCCTGGCCTGGGTGCTGGCCCAGGACGTGGTGGCCATTCCGGGCACCAAGCGCCGCAAGTACCTGGAGCAGAACGTAGCCGCCGCCGCGCTGGCTTTCACTGCCGCCGAGCTGGCCGAAATCGACGCCATTATGCCCGTGGGCGGCGCAGCCGTGGGTGAGGCCTACCCCGCCGGCTTCTGAGCCCCGGCCGGCCCCAACGGCTACATGGCCGCGCAATGGCGTACTTGCCGCCTCCGCATCCCGAAATGATGAGCAACTTTGTAGGCTATTGCGCGGCCCAGGTGGCCGACGCCGACCTGAACCTGACCTTCCCGGTGACGGTATTGTACCCCACCGACACCGCCGGCCAGCCCGAAACCATCGGCCTCTACCAACTCGACGTGGCCCGCGACGCCGCGCCCCGGGCCGGATCGTTTCCACTGGTGCTCGTTTCGCACGGCACCGGCAGCTCGGGGCTGGTGCACCGCAACCTGGCCCTCGACCTGGTGCGCCGCGGCTACGTGGTGGCTCTGCCCGAGCACCCGCACAACAACCGCGGCGACGACAGCTGGGCCCACACCCCGCAAAACCTGCAGGCCCGGCCGCGCCACCTGCAGCTCACCATCGACCACCTGCTGGCCGACCCGCGGCTGGGCCCCGTCATCCGGCCCGAGGCGGTGGCGCTGATCGGCCACTCCCTGGGCGGCTACTCGGCGCTGGCGCTGGCCGGCGGCCGGCCCGTGAGCGTGCCGCGCAGCTCCGCCGACGGTCCGCCCCGGTCCATTCCGGTGCCCACGGCCGATGCGCGGGTGCGGGCCGTGGTGCTGCTGGCGCCGGCCCTGCCCTGGTTTATGGCCGAGGGCAGCCTGCGCGGGGTGCAAGTGCCCGTGCTGGCGCTGGTGGGCGGGCAAGACGAGCACCTGCCGCCCGGCTTTATCCGGCACGTGCTGGCGGGCCTGCCCACGGCAAGCCGGCTGGAGTATCACGTCGTCGAAAACGCCGGGCATTTCTCCTTTCTGAGTCCGTTTCCGGCGGCGCGGGTCAGCCCGCAGTTTCCGCCCTCGCAAGACCCGCCGGGCTTGGGCGACCGGGCCCGCTTCCACCGCGAGGAGCTGTACCCGACCATTGCCGCCTTTCTCGGGCGTTTTCTCTGAGTTAGCTGTTATCCGCCCATGAAACCCGCCGCCCCGCCTTTCCAGCTGCTCGCCACGGTGAGCGACTTCGCCGCGCACTTCGGCTTTCCGGCCCCGGCCCACCCGCTGCTGACGGTGGTGGACCTGGCCAATCACCGCCACCCGCCGGTGACCGGGCCGGCCCTGCGCCAGCTCTACATCATCTCGCTGAAGAAAAACCTGAAGGGCCAGCTGCAGTACGGCCGCCGCAGCTACGATTTTCGCGAGGGCGTGCTGGCCTTTTATGCCCCCGGCCAGATGTGCACGGCCGACGCCACGGTGGACGTGTCGGAAGTCGAGGGCTGGATGGTGGTGTTTCACCCCGATTTGCTGGCCCGCTACCCGCTGGGTAAGAAAATCACCGGCTACGGCTTTTTTTCCTACCTCGTCAGCGAGGCCCTGCACCTCTCGGCCCGCGAAGAGCAGCAGCTGAACAACGTGTTCCGGAGCCTGCTGGAAGAGCACCAGCAGCCCGTCGACGCCTTCAGCCAGGACGTGCTGGTGGCCCAGCTCGATTTGCTGCTGAGCTACGCCAACCGCTTCTACCACCGGCAGTTCCTGACGCGCCGCACCACCGAGCACGACCTGCTCAGTCGCTTCGAGGAACTGGTAACGGCCTACTTCGCCCGCGACGAGCCGGAGCAGCCCCTGCCCACCGTGCAGCACTTCGCCGACGCGCTGCACGTGTCGCCGGCCTACCTGAGTGACCTATTGCGCACCCTCACCGGCCAGACCACCCAGCAGCACCTGCACCACGCCCTCATCGAGAAGGCCAAGCGCCTGCTGCTGACTACCTCGCTGACCGTCAACGAAACCGCCTTTCAGCTGGGCTTCGAGTACCCGCAGTACTTCAGCCGGCTGTTCAAGAACAAAACCGGCCAGACGCCCGCTGCTTTTCGGTTTTCGGCCCAATAGGCCTGGGGCAGCGGCCGATTACTCCAAAAGGGTAAGGGTGAGTTTGAATGCTCATTGAACGGCCTGCGGCACCCGTGAAGCACCTCTGCGGCTTCGTTGTGCGGTAAAGAGGCTTCGCGGGGCGCGGCAGGACGGTCGGCATGGCAATATGCCCTGATGCGCCAGCCGTGGCCACGTAACCGCAGCGTGACGCTTGAGCCGCGCTTGTGCTGGGCTGCTGCAGATGGTCGTACCTGCTCCCTTATTTCCGTTTTGCGCCGTCTGCTTTGGCCTCCGGGCCAAGCTGTGCGCCTCTTCACCACCGCTATGGACCTGACCAATTTCCGCACCCTCGGCCGCTCCGGGCTGATCGTAAGCCCGCTGGCCCTGGGCACCATGACGTTCGGCACCGCCCGCTGGGGCTCGGCCGATGACGAGTCGGCGGCCATTTTCCGGGCCTACGTGGAAGCCGGCGGCAATTTTCTCGACACAGCCGACGTGTACGCCGGCGGCCGCAGCGAGGAGCTGCTGGGTCGCTACGTGGCCGAAGGCGGCTTACGCGAGCAACTGGTGCTGGCCACCAAGTTTGCCTTCAACGCCCAGCGCGGCAACCCCAACGCCGGCGGCAACGGCCGCAAGAACATCTACCGGGCCCTGGAAGGCTCCCTGCGCCGCCTCGGCACCGACTACGTGGACCTTTACTGGCTGCACGCCTGGGACGCGGTGACGCCGGCCGAGGAAGTGCTGCAGACCTTCGGCGACCTGGTGCGGGCCGGCAAGATTCGCTACTACGGCCTCTCCAACGTGCCCGCCTGGTACGCCGCCCAGCTCAGTACGCTGGCGGCCGCCCACGCCGTGCCCGGTCCGGTGGCTCTGCAGCTGGAATACTCGCTGGTGGAGCGCAGCAGCGAGCGGGAGCACCTGCCGGCGGCCCGCGCCCTGGGCCTGGGCGTCACGCCGTGGAGTCCGCTGGCCGGCGGCTTCCTGGCCGGCAAGTACCAGCGCCAGGACCCCAGAGCCACCGCCGACGGCCGCCTCAGCGGTGCCAACCCGTTTCAGGACAGCAAGTTCACCGCGCACAACTGGCAGGTGCTCGAGGTGCTGCGCGCCGTGGCCGCCGAACTCGACCGCCCCCCGGCGCAGGTGGCCCTGGCCTGGACGCTGGCCCAGCCCGGCATCAGCGCGCCCATTCTCGGGGCCAGCCGCCCGGCGCAGCTGCACGATAATCTGGCCGCGCTGACCCTGGCGCTCAGCCCCGAGCAGCTGCGCCGCCTCGGCGAGGTCAGCGCGCCCGCTCCAACCTACCCGTACCCCATTTTCGCCCCCGACATCAATCGTCACATTTTCGGCGGAGCTACCGTGCAGGGCTGGCAGTGAGGCCGGAGCTGCCGCGGCCGACAGTTGGGTACGGGCGCCGTTAAAGAGCAGCCGGTGTCATCAGATGCTCGGCCCGGCTTGCGGCGCGGCTGCGGCGCCAGTCCCACAGGGCCACCAGCAGCACGCCCAGGTACTCCAATGCGACCAGCCCCAGGTTTTCCTGGTAGGCGGCGGTGCGGTAAGCGGCGTAGGATAAGGTAGCCAGCGCGGCCCAGGCCGCCGGGTAGCGCCAGTCGGTGAAGCAGCTCAGCGCCACCAGCGGGGTGAGGTACCACGGATGCACGGTGGTGGCCAGCAGGTAGTAGAGCGTGAAAGCCAGCAGCGCCGCCCGCGGCAGCGTGGCCAGCGTGGGGCGGTGCTCCAGGACCATCAGCAGCAGCACGCCCAGCGCGGCCGCGGCCGCCAGCCCGGTGCCGAGGCGGGCAATTTCGTTGTAGCCCGTGAGCCGGTAGCCAATGGCGCGCAGCAGGTAGTACACGCTGGCGTTGAACTCGAAGGAGTGAAAGTACAGGTCGAGGCTGCGGCCGATGTTGCGCAGCAGCGCGGCCGAGGCAAAAGGCAAGAAGGCCGCCGCCAGCACGGCGCCCAGGGCCAGCCCAAACAGCATCGTGTGCCGCCAGCTCAGCCGGCGCAGCAGCAGCGGCAGGGCCAGCAGGGGCGTGAGCTTGGCCGCCACGCCCAGGGCCAGCGCCCCGGCCGCCCACCGCAGCCGGCCGCGCGTCAGCAGCCAGAGGGCGCCCAGCACCCCGCTGATGACCACCGCCTCGAAGTGCAGATTGCCCATCAGCTCGGTCACCACCAAGGGGTGCAGCAGGTAGAGGAAAGCCCGCTCCGGCGGCTGCCCGAACCGGCGCAGCAGCCGCACCAGCAGCAGGGCCGTAGCCGCTTCGGCCAGCAGCAGCGCCAGGCGTAATACAATTATCTGCGCCAGTTCCGAAGCCGGGAAAAGCCGCACGGCCAGCCCGAACAGCGCCTGACACACCGGCGGATACACCGAATAGTAATGCGGCGAGTTCAGGTGCTGGTAGAGCTGGGAAGTGAGTTGGAGCGGGCCTGTCAGCCCGCCGCCGCCGGCTTGGTACTCGTCGGGGCGGTGCAGAAAGGGGTTCTGGCCGGCGGCCACCAGGGCGCCGTCCCAGCGGAAACGGTGGTAGTCGTCGGACAACGCAGGCGTGGCGGGCAGCCACAGCAGGCGCAGCAGCAGGGCCAGCAGCAGGCCGGCGCGCAGGGGCAGGCGGTAGTGCAGCAGTGCTACGTAGGCCAGGGTGCCGAGGCCAAACAGCAGCAGCAGCTGCGGGGTGTGGGCGCGGGGCGTGTAGTAGGCCAGGCCGAGCTGCGTGGCGACCAGCAGCAGGGCCGCGGCGGCCGACAGCGCGGGGTGGCGGCGCGTACTCATGGCTGCCGGGCGTGCCGCACGCTGTAGTACACCACTGCTGCGTAGCCCGCCGTCAGCAGCAGGTGAAAGGGCAGCAGGCCGTAATTGTCGAGGCGAAACGCGAGGTAGATGCCCCCGGCGAAGTACAGGGCCAGCAGGGCCTCCAGCACCGTCTGCCCGTTCACCGAGCCGGTGCGGTAGCGGCGGAGCCGCGCGCCTTTCGTGCTCAGCCCCGATTTCGGCGTGCGCACGAAGGGCGTGAGGCGGCCGGCCAGCCCGGTGAGCACGGCCCAGCCGTTGTGCAGCGAGAGGCCCATTGAGATAGAGAGAAACAGCAGCAGCTTGGGGGCGAAGGCCCGGCCCGAGGCGCCGCGGCCGCCGTTCCAGCGCCAGGCAGCGTGGTAGTAGGCCACCAGCGGCGTCAGGCTCAGCACCGAAAGGCCCGCCAGTCGAAACACCCAGCCCAGCTCGGGCGTGGTCGTTTGCACCAGCAGCAGGGGCACACTCAGCAGGCCCATCAGCAGCACGGCCACGAAGACGGCGCTGTTGAGCAGGTGGGCCGTGGCGTAGAGCTTGGTGCGCAGCGGCAGGGCTGCACTGCGCCACACCCGGCCCAGGTGCTTGCGGGCGGTTTCGGCCCCGCCCTTGTTCCAGCGGTGCTGCTGCGAGCGGAGCGCGTCCATCTGGGCGGGCAGCTCGGCCGGGGCCACCACCGCGGGCAGGTAGCGGAAATGCCAGCCGCCGAGCTGGGCCCGGTAGCTCAAGTCCAGGTCTTCGGTGAGCGTATCGGCCTGCCAGCCGCCGGCCTGCTCGATGCAGCGGCGCCGCCACACTCCGCCGGTGCCGTTGAAGTTGATGAAATGGTGCCCGGCGTTGCGGCCCACCTGCTCCACCAGAAAATGCGCGTTCAGCCCGAAGGCCTGCAGCTCGGTGAGCAGGGAGTAATCCTCGTTGAGGTGGCCCCAGCGCGTCTGCACCACGCCCAGCCGCGCGTCGGCCAGGAAGTAGGGCACCGTCAGGCGCAGAAAGTCGGGCGCGGGCACGAAGTCGGCGTCGAAAATGGCCACCAGCTCGCCGGTGGCCGATGCGAGGCCGTGGGCCAGCGCCCCGGCCTTGTAGCCCTGCCGGTCGGGGCGGCGCACCTGCTCGATGTCGACGCCGCGGGCGCGGTGGTGGGCCACGCGGGCGGCGGCCAGGGCCACCGATTCGTCGGTGGAGTCGTCGAGCAGCTGAATCTGCAGGCGGTCGGCGGGGTAGTCCAGCGCGGCGGCCGCGTCGATGATGCGCTCCACCACGTTCAGCTCGTTGTAGACGGGCAGCTGCACCGTCACGCGGGGCCACTGCCGCGCGTCGGCGGGCAGGGGCGGGGCGGGCGCGGTGGCCGCAGCCACGAAGGCCCGCCGGGCCAGGCGCGTGAGCCGCCACTGCGCCACGCTAAAGGCCAGCACGAACAGCAGGCACAGCCCGTAGAGGACTAGCAGCAGAATTTCCAGCCCAAGCATCGGTAAGCAGCCACGGTAATCAACTTCATCGGCCCGGCAAAGGTACGCGGCCGGGCGGCGCGGCGGCTAGCCACGGGCGTAGCGGAAAATGGTCCACAGAATCTTGTAGCCCGCGCCCAGCGTGCCCTTCACCGTGCCCGACACCTTCGACACGCCGATGCGGCGGCGGTAGCGCACCGGCACTTCGGCGCAGCGCAGGCCCTGTTTGGCGGCTTTCAGCTGCATTTCCACCGTCCAGCCGTAGGTCTGGTCCTGCATGTCGAGGCGGCGCAGGGCCTCGGCCCGGATGGCGCGGAACGGGCCCAGGTCGGTGAAGCGCGCCCCGTAGAGGCGGCGCAGCAGCGTGGTGGCCAGCCAGTTGCCAAAAATCTGCTGGGGCAGCATGGCGCCCGGCTCGCGCTGGCCCAGGGCCCGGGAGCCGATGACCATGTCCACGCCGTCGTCCAGAATCGGGCGCACCAGCTCGGGCAGCTGCTCGGGGTAGTCGGAGTAGTCGCCGTCGAGAAACACGATGATATCGGGCTGCTGGTGGGGCGGGCGGGCGTAGCAGTGGGCCATGCCGCGCAGGCAGGCGTAGCCGTAGCCGGGGCGGTCTTCGCGCAGCACGGTGGCCCCGCCGGCGCGGGCCGGGGTGGCCGTGTCGTCGGTCGAGGCGTTGTCGACCACGATAACCTCGCGCACCCAGTTCCAGGGAATGTCGCGGAGCACCGGCCCGATGCTGCGGGCTTCGTTGTGGGCCGGGATGATAACGTCGATGAGCGGAAGCGGGGAGGGCGGGGCGGGGGAAGGGGGCATGCGGCGCGAATCAGGGCGCAAAAGTGGGGACAAGCCGCCGAACCGGCGGCAACCGGCGCGGCGGCCGGCTATTCGTGGCGGCGGCGCTGCAGCACCCGGCGGTGCCAGCGGCCGGCGCGGTTGCTGGTTTGCAGCTCGGCTTCCTCGCTCAAAATCAGGTAGAGGCTGTAGCCGAATACGAAGGCCGTGGCCCCGCTCAGCAGCCAGCCCCAGCTGCGGGTGAAGGCCAGGAAGAAGTCGTAGCACATGACGGCGCCCGGCACGGCGGCAGCCAGCACGGCCATGCGCCGCGAGGGGCGGGGCTGCTCGAAGAGCAGGGTGGCCAGGAAGGCCGTCAGCAGCACCGTCTGGTGAATGGCCTCGCCCATCCACCACGGCAGCAGGTTGTTGAAGCCGATAAAGCGCGACACGGCGCGCAGCACGTAGGCCAGCGCCGCCGCTTCCACGATGGCCAGCAACAGGGGCAGCAAGGGGCGTAGTACGAGTCGGGCCATAGGCACGGGCTAGGGTGGGAGCAAGGCGGGGAGCAGCGGGCCGCGCGGGGCGGCGCTGCACATACGCGCCGACCGGGCCGGTTGGTTTTCCGCCGCGGCGCCGAAGTCGGGCCTTCCAATATACCGGTTTCGCGCGGGCCCGAGCGCGGGGGCGGCCCAACGCGAAAAAGCCCGGGCCGGCGCGACAGGGGTGGCGCGGTGGCCTGGCCCTCATTGCCGAACCGAATCGGCGGGCTACTTTTAGCACTCCTTTCGTCCGACTCTCAGCTGCTTCCCCGTGCCTCCATCCTCCCGCCTGCCAGCGCTGCACTCGTACGACATCCTGCACTCGGCCCAGGAGCCGCTGTTCGACGACCTGACGGCCCTGGCCGCCTACATTTTCAGCGTGCCGGTGGCGCGCATTGCCTTCGTGGCCGACGAGGAGGTGTGGCACAAAGCCGGCGTGGGCATGCCCGCGCAGGACAGCCTGCCGATTGAGCAGAGCATCTGCCCGCAGGCCGTGCGCCACGAGCTGCCGGTGCTCGTCTTCCCCGATCTGGCCGCCCGGCCCGAGCTCAGCACCCCGGCCATGCGGGCCCAGCAGGTGGTGTTCTACGCCGGGGCCCAGCTGCGGGCGCCCCAGGGCGGCTGCCTGGGCACGCTGTGCCTGGCCGGCTACGAGCCCCGTGAGCTAACCGCGGCCGAGCAGCAGATGCTGGCGCACCTGGCCGAGCTGACCATGCTGGCCCTGGAAGCCCGCCGCCGCCTGCGCGCCGCCGACGCCGGCCGCTGGGAGCAGCTGCGCCGGACCGCCGAAACCGAGCTGCGCAACCAGATGGCCCTGGTGCGCTACCTGAAAGTGCGCAGCGGCGGGCAGGTGCCCGTGCCCGCCGATTTTCTGGAGGAAGTGAGCCGCCGCCTGCGCGAAGTGGCTGATATTCTGGCTGCTGCCGGGCAAGAGCAAGCCCGGTAACCCACTGGCGGCCGAATATTCACGTACTTTGTGCCCGTACCTACCCCGTTGGAATTCCGCATGCCGCCTTACGTTCAGCCCGCCTCGCTTATTCCGGCTACCGAACCGACGCGCCTGCGTACGCTCTACCGGTACGAGATTCTGAACACCACTCCGGAGCCGATTTTCGACGACTACGTGGCTTTGGCCGCGCAGCTCTTCAATCTGCCCATCTCGCTGATTTCCCTGGTCGGCGCTGAAGACGTGTTTTTCAAGGCCAACGTGGGCCTGCCGGGCCTGGAATCCGTGCCCCGGGCCGATAGTCTGTGTTCGGCGGCCGTGCTGGAGGATACTGCCATAGCCTTTCCCGATCTGGAGCAGGAGCGCTGCAACCTGGTGAACCCGGCCGTGGCCGAAGTCGCCGGGCTGCGCTGCTACGCCGGGGCCCCGCTGCGCATGCCCGAAGGCGAGAACATCGGGACCATGTGCGTTATCGGACGGGAGCCGCGCGTGTTTACCCCGACCGAACATGACCTGCTGGCCCGGTTGGCCGGTTTGGTAAGCCAGACCATCGAACTGCGGGCCCGCCTGCTGACGCCGGGCCGCCCCGAGCCCTGGGAGCAGGCGCAGCGCGAACTGCAGGGCTACCTGCACGAAAGCTCGACACTGGCGCGCTACCTGGCCGCCCGCACCAACGGCGCCGCCTTTTTCAGCGACGACGTGCTGCAAACCGTCAACCGCCGCCTGGACATCATCGATCAGGCCCTGCGCCGCCTGCTGCGCTAAGACGCCGGACCCGTAGCGCGCGTCCGCCAGATAGTAGTTTCCTCGCCGGAACAACTATCGTTCAACGAGTAAGGTTACAATCTGCCGGACGCGGGCTACGGGCCCGCGCTACACGGAAACCACCGCGGGCCCCGACTGTCTGGCAGTCGGGGCCCGCGGTGGTTCTGGGCGACAAACTTGCCGCGCGGTCTACTGCGTCACCAGCGGCTCGATGGTTTCGATGCTGCCGTCGGGGCGGCGCTTGAGCTCGGTCACTTTCACGTTGCGCAGGTGGGTCTTGCCCGATAGCTCCGTGTCGTGGTAGAAGATGTACCACTTGCCCTTGTGCTCGATGATGGAGTGGTGCGTGGTCCAGCCCTGCACCGGGTTCATGATGACGCCCTTGTAGGTAAACGGCCCGGTGGGCTTGTCGCCCACGGCGTACACCAGCAGGTGGGTGTCGCCGGTGGAGTAGGAGTAGTAGTACTTGCCCTGGTACTTGTGCAGCCAGCCACCCTCGAAAAAGCGGCGCTTGGTGTCGCCGGCCAGCAGGGGCTTGCCGTTTTCGTCCAGAATCTGCACTTCCTGCACCGGCCCGGCGAAGCTGCGCATGTCCTTGCTCAACCGTGCCACCCGCGGGCCGATGGCCACGGCCTGCGCGGGCTGGTTGGGCGCCACCGTCGAGTCGTACTGCGCGCCGCGCCAGCGCTGCAACTGCCCGCCCCAGATGCCGCCGAAGTACAGGTAGCTCTGCCCGTCGGCATCGGTAAACACGTTCGGGTCGATGCTGTAGGAGCCGGCAATGGGCTGGGGGTCGGCCTTGAACGGGCCGGTGGGCGCGGTGCTGGTGGCTACGCCGAGGCGGAACACGTCCTGCTTGTCCTTCACCGGGAAGTAGAGGTAGTAGGTGCCGTTCTTGAACTCCGCATCGGGCGCCCAGAGCTGGCGCCCGGCCCAGGGAATGTCCTTGATATCCAGCGCCACGCCGTGGTCCGTCACCCGGCCGCCCACGCTGTCCATCGACAGCACGTGGTAGTCGCGCATGGCGAAGTGGGCCCCGTTGTCGTCCTCCGGCACGCCCGCGTCGATGTCGTGCGAGGGGTAGACGTAGATGCGGCCGCCGAACACGTGCGCCGAGGGGTCGGCCGTGTAGATGTCGCGCACCAGCGGCGCCGACAGGAACTTCGGCTTCGCGGCGGTGGGCGTAGCGGCGGAGTCGGCGGCGGGCGGGGCGGTGGTAGCTTCGGACGACGAAGAATTGCTCTGGCAGGCGGCGCCGGCCAGCAGCAGCGGCAGGCCAAAACCGAGCAGGTAAGCCTTCGAGAGGCGGGAAACGAGCATGGGCGGAAGATAGGTGAAGCGTTGGTTCCGCAAAAAACACCGCCTGGTTCCGGAAAACGACCGATATAGATAGGTTCCGAATCCGCATCGGGGAATTTCAGACCGCCGCCGCCGGAAAAGCCGCAAAGCTGGCTTCTGTGCCGTATTTTGCGCGTCTTATTCGCGCCTTCACGGCGCCTGAATCGATTTCGATGGGAGCTTTACTGACCGATTTGCTGCAGCGCGCCCAGCGCACCCGCCGCGTGGTGGCCCTGCAGGCCGCCGGCGAACTGTACCTGGGCTACGTGCTCAGCCACAACCCCGACCTGGTGCTGCTGCGCACCATCACCCGCCAGGGCATGCTCACCGGCGTGCGCAGCATCGCGCTGCCCGAAGTGGCCCAGGTGCACTTCGACGATAAGTACGTGCGCCTGATCGAGTTCAAGGAGCAGCACCCCGAGGCCGTCTACGGCCTGCCCACTGCCCCCGACGGCCTCGACCAGCACTACCTCACCGTGCCCGCCCTGCTGCAGCGTGCCCACGAAGCGCACCAGCTGGTGCAGCTCGTCACCTCCAACTCCCAGAACGACCCCTACGGCTACGTGGTGCGCCTCACCGACGACGAGCTGCTGCTGGAAGTCTTCACCGCATTCGGCGAGCCCGACGGCCACACCGTGCTGCAGGTGGAGGACGTGCGCAGCGTGGTGTGGAGCGACGAGGAAACGCGCACCATCGAACTGCTGCTGCGGCAGCGGGCGGCGGAAAACCAGTAGCCGGATGGGTACGTGCTGGTTGCCGGGGATAATGATGTTGTTGGCACTGCCCGCCCTGGGGCAACGTGCCCAGCCAGTCGATGCCGTTGCCTTGGGCCGCTACGCCCTGGACCGTGGGGACGGCGCCGGGGCCAGCCGGCATTTTTCGGCGGCCCTGCAACGGCAGCCGGACAACGAAGAAGCGTTGGGGCTGCGCTGCAAAGCCAGGTACCAGCTTAAGGACTACGCCGGCACCCTGGCCGATGCGGAGCGGGTACTGGCCATCAACCCGGAGCAGTTTACCCAGCGGGATTATGAGGCGCTGCGCAACCTGGGCGTCATTCAGAACAGCCGCCGCGACTTTGAAGCGGCCCGCCGTTACCTGCAGCAAGCCAAGGCCAAGCATGGCGCGGATACCCAGGACTACGAAGACATCGGCTACAGCTACCTGCAGCAGCAGAACGGCGCGGCGGCCTTGGCCGAGTTTCAGGCGATGGTAAAGCTGGATCCACAGTCGAAGAAGGCGCGTTACGGCGTGGGCAAAAGCCTGTACCTGCTGCAGCGCTTCCCCGAGTCGGTGGCGGCGTTCGACGAAGCCATTAAGCTCGACCCAGGCTACGCGTTGGCTTACCAAAACCGGGGGGCGGCTAAGATGTCGGCGGGCGACCAGGCGGGCGGCTGCCGGGATTGGCAGAAAGCCAGCGAACTGGGGGTGGGGGAGCTGCGGCCCCTGCTGAAGCAGTATTGTCCCTAAAAGGCAAATCCTTCCGCTGAGTGCCGCCGGGCGTAATGCCGCCAAGTCGGCTGCCCAGCGCGGGCGGGTATCCGGCCGAACGCGGCATTTCTGCGTAACTCGGGGCTCCACCAAGCTTCTTTCGATGCCTCGTTTGCTTCTCTTCGTGCTGGCGGCGCTGCTGCTCAGTGGCCGCCCGGCCGCGGCGCAGTCGGCCGTGCCCCCCGTGCTCAACGCCACCCTCGACGACTACGACTACCCGCACCCGGTGCAGTACCTGCCGCTGCGGCTGGAGGGCCAGCCCGTGCGCATGGCCTACATGGACGTGCGGCCCACCGCCGCGGCCAACGGCCGCACCGTGCTGCTGCTGCACGGCAAAAACTTCTTCGGGGCCTACTGGCGCGGCACCATCGAGGCGCTGACCAAGGCCGGCTTCCGGGTGGTGGTGCCCGATCAGGTGGGCTTCGGCAAGTCCGACAAGCCCAACCTGCACTACTCCTTTCACCAGCTGGCCCGCAATACCAAGACCCTGCTCGACACCCTGGGCGTGAAAAAAGCCGTGGTGCTGGGCCACAGCATGGGCGGGATGCTGGCCACGCGCTTTGCCATCGAATACCCGGCCGCCACCGAGCGGCTGGTGCTCGAAAACCCCATCGGGCTGGAAGACTACCGCCGCGGCGTGCCCTTCCAGACGGTGCTCGACGCCACCCGCACCGAGCTGCAGGCCACCGAGGCGAGCATCCGCAAGTACCACGCGAGCTACTACCCCGGCCCGTACCCGCAGGCCCACGACCAGTGGCTGCTGCCCCTGGCCGCCCAGACGCGCAGCCCCGATTTCCCCACCGTGGCCGTGGCCAGCGCCCTCACCTACGACATGATCTACCAGCAGCCCGTGTGCTACGAGTTCGACCGGGTGCAGGCGCCCACGCTGCTCCTCATCGGGCAGAAAGACCGCACGGTGGTGGGCAAGGGCCTCATCAAAGACCAGAAGGTGCTGGAAAAGCTGGGCCAGTACCCCGCCCTGGGCCAGCGCACGGCCAAAGCCATCAAGGGCAGCAAGCTGGTGGAGCTGCCCGGCGTGGGCCACATTCCGCACCTGCAGGAGCCGCAGCAGTTCTACGCCGCCGTGCTGGCGTTTCTGAAGTGAGCCTGGCAGCAGGAGCTGGGCGGCATGTTGGGGAATGACCGCCACATACGACGGGCAGCGTTGCAACACCTGCGGGACTTGGTACGTCTTTCAACTGATTGACTAATAGCTATTCAGTATGAAGCCCGGCCTTCTGCTTATCTGCTTTCTGCTGCTGGCGGGCAATGCCATTGCCCAGCAGAAGCCCGCCAAACCCGCCATCGAGCCCATGCCCAAAGCGCCGCTTAGGGTTGACCGCCTCTACCCCGCCCACGACGCACCGCTGCGCTTGACCGACCGCGCGCCCGTGCCGCCCGCGCCCGGCAGCTACCGCGCCGAGCCCTACGCCCTGCGCGTAGCGGTGCCCGCCCCGCACCCCGATTCTATTGCCGTGGTGCGGCTGGGCTGGAAACAGCCGGACCGGATGCCGCACCTGCCGCTGCCCAAGGTGCGGCTGGTGCCGGAAGGCGCTCAGAAGCTGCCCTAAGTGGCTTATTTACGGTTGGGGTAGCTCACCGTGCACACGCAGCGGAACCCGACAGTGGGCGCGGGGCCGCGGTAGCTGCCGCGGGCTTTTAGCGTACAGGCTGCCAGCGGGTCCTGGTAGCTGCCGCCCTTGGTAATGCCTGGCTCCTGCACCAGTTCGGCCACGTTGCCCAAGGCTTGGTACAGGCCCTGGGCGTTGGAAGGGCCCTGATACACGTAGCCCGGCGTGGCGAGGCGCAGGAAATAAGGCTCGGCCTGGTCGTAGTTGATGATGGAGCGCAGCGGTTGAGTGGCATTATAAGCCTTGATGTCGGCGCTGATGCAGGCCACGTCGGTGCGGCTGCCGGAGCGGCGCTGCAGGTAAGCCGCGGCCCGAGGTTCCACGCGCAGCGGCATTTCCAGGCAGGTACTTCCGCCCGCGCTCAGGGCCGCGGCCTGCTCCCATTCGGCCTCGGTGGGCAGGCGGTAAGTGCAGCGTACGTAGTCGGTGCTGAGCGAATCGGGATGGTGCAGGTCCTTGTTGATTTCCCGGGTCACCACCCGGCTGCGCCAGCGGCAAAATTCCGCGGCCTGCTCGCGACTAATGCCTACCACCGGATAGTAGAGGTAAAATGGGTCGGTGTAATAATCGGATTGCGGCAGCGCCTCGGGGCGGGGCGCCCGGGCCGCGGCACTGCCGCCGGCCAGCTCGTACTGCCGCCACTCCTGGTTGGGTATTTCGGCCTCGTCGATGCCCCAGTCGGCACCGATGAGCAGGATGCCCGGCAGCGAGGGCAGCCGCCCGCCCGACTGCATTGCGGTGCTCTGAAATTTGGGCTTTGCCACCGGGCAGGCAGCTCCGCGAGAACTGAAGTACAGCACCCGGTCATCGGGAAAGCCATTATAATCAATGGGATGGGGCTGCAAGCGGGTGCCGGTGGAAGTGCTGTAGAGGCCGTTAAAGGCGCTGCTGGGCGGCCCGATTCTGAAGCAGGCACTGAGCAGGGGCAGGCCGGTCAGCACAACCAGCAACCGGCGGGAAAAGCGGGGCATAAACGAGCAAGGCAACGCAGTGAGCCATCGGGGCCCGCTGCAATACTACAGGGCCCGCGGCAATCGACCGGCATGCTAGTCCAGAATCCGCAGGCTCTCGGCCCGAATCAGCTGGCTGGGCTGGTAGCGCCCTTCGCGCGGGCCGTTTTCCAGGTTCAGCACCCCGCGCGGGCAGGCCGTGCTGCACAGCCCGCAGCCCACGCAGGCCGCCCGGATGATTGGCTCCCCGCGCTGGGCGTACTGCTTCACGTCGATGCCCATTTCGCAAACGTTGGAGCAGTTGCCGCAGCTGATGCACTGCCCGCCATTGGTGGTAATGCGGAAGCGTGAGAAGTGCTTCTGCAGCAGGCCCAGGTAGGCCGCCATCGGGCAGCCGTAGCGGCACCACACCCGCGAGCCCAGAAGGGGGTAGAAGCCCACGCCCACCACACCCGAAAACAAGGCACCGACCACAAAGCCGTAGGTGCGCGAAAACTCGTCGGAGAGGCGGCCGAGCAGGGCCCCGCCCAGGCGCGTGTTCAGCCACAGCAGGGCCGTGGTCACGATGATGAAGCCGAGCACGGTGTAGACGATGCTGACCTCGTAGCGCCAGGCTTCGCGGCGTTTGTCGCTGAGGTGGCGGTACGGGTCGCCGGCGGTTTCGGCCAAGCCGCCGCAGCCGCACACCCAGGAGCAGTACCAGCGCTTCCCGAAAAAATAGGTGAGTACCGGCGTGGCCACGAAGGACATGATAAGGCCCCAGCCGACCATGAAGGCGCCGAGGTGCCCGTTCTGCAGCAGGGCCTGCACGCCGCCGGGGAAGAGGTAATCGTACTTCAGCGGCCAGAAGTAGGTGAAGTAGAACTCGGGCTGTTGCAAGGCCAGCAGCACGCCCGGCAGCAGCCAGGCAAAACCCAGCTGAAAGAACATCACCGAGGCCGTGCGCACGCGCTGGTAGGGCGAATGGCGGTATTTCAGCAGGGCCCGCCCGCCCATCAGCAGCACGGCCAGGGTGTAGAAGGTGCCGTAGAGAAACCACTGGTCGGCCGGGCGGCGGCGCAGCAGCTGGCTCAGCCCGTCGAGCGGGCGAATGAGGTTTTCCAGGTACTCGGGCCACCAGTAGAGCACCACGTAGAAGCCCGTCAGTGCCACGCCCGTAACCCAGGCCACCGCCCCGCGGGAAGTGCTGGCGCGGGCCCAGAGGTAGTCGTGCCGCACGCCGCCCGCGTCGCGCCCAAACTTCCACCAGCTCCAGCCCAGCGCGCCGGCGCTCAGTAAGGCCAGACCCAGCCAG
Source organism: Hymenobacter edaphi (assembly GCF_003258365.1). GTDB lineage: Bacteria > Bacteroidota > Bacteroidia > Cytophagales > Hymenobacteraceae > Solirubrum > Solirubrum edaphi. The sequence goes on from NZ_QHKM01000001.1 coordinate 646,292, forward strand.
AACGCCGGCTCGCGCAGCCCGGCCGGGGCGGCGGCCGTCACGGCCAGAGCCAGCAGCCCCAGGGCCACCAACGCCAGCCACAGGCGCTCGGCCGCGGGCGTGTCAGGAGTGGGGTGGGCCAGGGGCTGGTCGGAATACGCGGTAAGTGCAGGCATGAAACGAATGGAAATGAGCTGGCGCCGGCGTAACCGGTGCCGGAAATAAAGCAGGCTTTCAGCCCGCGAAAAGCACCCGGACGAAACGGCTCAAGTCAGCAATGGTCGGTGTCGGTTGAAACCCCTGCTTTACGGTGGACACCAGCTACGCCACCTGCGGCAGCTAAACCGGCGCCAGCCGTCATCAATGGTGGTGGTGGTCGTCGGGCTTGCCGAAGAGGTTGGTGAGCGAGCCGAGCACGAAAACCCCGGCCCACACCACGTACAGCCAGTGAAACCCGTCTGGCTTGGGCTGCCCGATCAGGGCCAGCACGAGCTGGGCGCCCAAAGTCATTACGATGCCGGTGAAGGCAATGGTTTGCCAGGCGTTGAAGGCGGCGGGGTGATAGAGCTTGCGGTAGTTGGGTTTGTCGGCCATGATGGGCGGTTATACGGAAAGCAGGCGGCCGAGCAGGCCCCTGCGGCGGCGCAGCACCACGGCCGGCTCGTCGGGGTGGCCGGCGTTGTACGCGGCCACGATGGCCGGCTCGTGCTGCGCGAAAAATTCGGGGTCGAAATTAGCGGCCCCGAGCTGCGCCAGCACCTCGGGCACCGGCGCGGCGCGGCGCAGCCACTGGTCGCACACGTCGTGGCGTAGGCGCAGGCCCAGGGCATTCACGCCCAGCAGGGCCCGCGAGGCGTCGGCGCGGTAGTGCAGGCGCAGGCCCAGCGCGGCCGTGGGGTGCTGCCACCAGAAGCTGGCCTCGCCGTCGGCGGGCCGGGCGGGCACCTGCCCGTAGGTCTGGTATTCGAGGTCGAAGAACTTGGCGGAGTTAAACCACGGCCCGCGCTGGTACGCCGTGGGCTGCCCGCAGATGGTGTGGGCCACCGTCTCGCCCTGCATGCGGCCGGTGTACCACAGCGGCTCGATGGCCGCCTCGCCGGGCGGGGGGCTGCGGCGCTGGGCACAGTCGCCGGCCGCGAAGATGCCCGGCACCGAGGTGCGCAAATACTCGTCGACAAGGATGCCGCGGTCGGTTTCGATGCCGGTGTCGGCGGTGAGGCCCACGTTGGGCACGACGCCGGTGGCCACGCCCAGCCATTGGCAGGGCAGCTCCTGGCCGCCGCTGGTGCGCACGGCCCGCACCCGGCCGCTGGCGTCGCCGAGTACTTCAGCCAGCTCGGTGCCGTACTGCACCCGCACGCCGTGGCGGCGCAGCTGGGCATCGACCAGCGCCGCTTCTTCGGGCGGCAGCACCGAGCCCCAGTAGTGCCGGTCGCGCACGAGCAGGGTGACGCCAAGGCCGCGGGTGCGCAGCATCTCGGCCATTTCCACCCCGATCAGGCCGCCGCCCACCACCACCGCCTCACGCACGTCGCGGGTGAGGTCGGCCATCAGCTCCACGTCGGCCTTCGACACCAGGCCCTGCACGCCGCGCAGGTGCTGGCCGGGCCAGTCGTAGTACTGGGTGCGGGCGCCGGTGGCCAGCAGCAGCGCGTCGTAGGCCAGGGGAGGGCCGGCGGCCAGGTGCACCGTGCGGGCCGCCGCGTCGAGGCGGGTGGCGCGGTCGTGCACCAGCTCCAAACGGTTTTCGCGCCAGTACCAGGCTTCGAAGGGCAGCACGTCGGGCCAGCGCAGGTGGCCCATGTAGAGGTACATCAGCGCGGGGCGCGAGAAGTGGTACGCGCTTTCGGCCGACACCAGCGTGATGCGGGCTTCGGGCCGGAGGCGGCGCACCGTTTGGGCGCAGCTCACACCCGCAATGCCGTTGCCGATGATAACCAGGTGCATGGGGTGAGGAACGGGTAAGTGAATCAGCAAGGAAATAGCCCGAGCGGCCACGGGCTGGGTGGATGGCAACGGAGCAACCGCCGGGAACCGGGCCGGGTGCCGCGGCCAAACCTACTGGTTTTTGACCACGCCGGATTCAGCCACGGCTTTGCGTACGCGAAATCCGCTATCCGCGGCCGGTCCGAACGCGGGGCCGGCGCCCTGCGTACAGCCTGGGTAGACACCAACTTAGTCCTACCCGTCATGGCAACTCCCCTCAACCTCAATACCGAAGGCACCCACAACGACGACAACGAGCAGATCAAGCGCGACAAAAAGGTAGTGCCGCGCGACCCGCAGCAGGAGCAGGAGCGCGACTTCCAGCAGATCGTCAACAACAACACCGACGTCGACAAAGACCCCACGGCCTACCGCAACGCCGGCGCCCGCGGCTACACCCAGCGCGAAGGCGAGAAAAACCAGTTGAAAAATCTGCACATCGGCGGCAGCGAAACCAGCCCCCAGGGCGCCAACGACCACGAAACCGACCAGAGCAAGCGCCAGGGCTCGGGTTTCGAAGTGGAAGGCAGCTACGAGCTGGACCACGAGCAGAACCTGCGCACCCGCGAGCAGCCCTTCGGTGCCTCCGAGCCCGGCGGCCCGTCCCAGCCGGTGCAGGAGTAGGCCGCGCCGCCCGCCGCTACGGCGCCGCCCCGGACATGGTTGCCGGGGCGGCGCTTTGTTTTTACGCAATTGCACCCGCCTATTGCAGTATAGCCATACGAATGTGATATATTTAGGGACGAACTAGACCGCCTGCGCACAATCCCGGCCGGGTCACCGCGCTTGACCGGGTTGGGCTGCCTGGTTCGCTTCCCATTCACCCGGTACCCCCACCGTACTTTTTACCCGCCGATGAGCGACAACTACCAATCCGTTACCGAAGAGCCGGTAGAAACCGACGAATCTTCCCTGGACTCGGGCAACCGCAAGCTCGGCCTGCTGGCCGGCGGCGTCGTGCTGCTGCTGGGCGCGGCCCTGGCCTTCGGGCCGGCCGCCAACCGCGAGCGTATTGCCCACGGGCAGATGCCCACCTTCGAGCTGGTCGGCGCCAGCGTGGTCGGCTCGCGCAGCGACATTGAGGAGGAAGCCGCGCCGGCCAAAACCGACGCCCCCGCCGCCGCTGTTGCCGCCAAAGCCACGGCCGCGCCCAGCAAGCCGGTGACTACGGCCCGCGCCGCGGCGGCTCCGGCCGCCAGTGCCCCCGCGGCCACGGCGGCGGCCGAGCCGGCCGCCCCCGCCGCCGAGCCCGTGGCCGCTGCCGCCCCGGTGGTGGAAGAAGCGCCCCGCACGGCCACGCTCAGCGGCCGCATCCTCGACGAAAACGGCAAGCCCATGGCCGGCGCCACCGTGTTTGTGAAGGGCACCAACAAAATTGCCAGCACCGACCAGAACGGCAACTACACCGTGGAAACGCCCGCCGGCGAAGCCAGCGTGGTGTACGGCTACGGCGGCTACCAGGACCAGGAAATGCGCGTGCGCAGCGGCCAGGCCACCAACGTGACCCTGCTGCCGAGCGAAACCGGCAAACGCCGCCGGCGCTAATCCTCGGCCTGCCCTGAGGCCTCCAACGCAAACGGCCGCTTTCCTCATCGGGAAAGCGGCCGTTGTTTTTCACTGCTTGCCGTTGGGGCCTCAGGGCTGCGGAGGCACGTTGCCGGCAAAGCGGTTGCGGAACAGGAAGTACACCGGCACGCCCAAAGCCACCAGCAGCAGCCCGCGCCACGAAAACTCGGCCGTGCCGGGGGCAAACAGCAGAATCAGGCAGAAGGCCGAGGCCAGCAGCACGTAGATGGCCGGCAGCACCGGGTAGCCCCAGGCGCGGTAGGGGCGCGGGGCGTCGGGGCGGGTGCGGCGCAGCACGAAGATGCCGATGATGGTCACGACGTAAAACAGAATCACCGAGAACATCACGTAGTTGAGCAGCTGCCCGTAGGAGCCCGACAGGCACAGCAGGCAGGCCCACAGGCACTGGGCCCACAGCGCCCGGCTGGGCACGCCGGCCGCGTTCAGCCGGGCCAGGCCGGGGAAGAACAGCCCGTCCTTGGCCATGGCGAAGTAGGCCCGGGCCCCGGCCAGGATGATACCGTTGTTGGCCCCGAAGGTGCTCAGCATGATGAGCACCGCCAGCACCACGGCCCCGGCCGGCCCGAGCACGTGCTCGGCCACGGCGGTGGCCACCCGGTCGTCGGTGGCGTACATGATGCCGCGGCCGGCCAGGGTAGTGGCGTCGGGCGAGCCGTGCAGGGGCAGCACCAGCAGGTACACCACGTTGGAGAGGATGTAGAGGGCCGTGACGATGGCCGTGCCGATGGCCATGCTGCGCACCAGGGTGCGCTCCGGATTCACGATTTCCTCGCCCGCGAAGCCGATGTTGTTCCAGGAGTCGGAGGAAAACAGGGAGCCCGTCATGGCCATGCCGATGGCCACAACCAGGCCGCTCAGAGTCAGCGGAGTGGGCAGGCCGCTGGTGCCGGGGGCGGGGTAGCTCACGGTGCGCCACATGTCGTGGAAGTTGGCCTGCACCGCTTCGGCGTTCAGGCCCAGCAGCAGCCCGCCGATAATGAGCAGGGCCAGGGCCACCAGCTTGGTCGAGCTCAGCACGTTCTGAATCAGCTTGCCGGCGCGCACGCCGCGGGCGTTGATGGCCGTGATGCCCACAATCAGGACGATGGCCAGCAGCTGCACCGAGGAGAAGGGAAACGGCCCGAGGGAAAACAGCACGTTATTCACGCTGAACCAGGGCACGAGCACGCCGGTGAACTTGGCGAAGGCCACGGCCACGGCGGCAATGACGCCGGTCTGGATGACCAGGAACAGGGACCAGCCGTAGAGAAAGGCCACCAGCTTGCCAAAGGCCTCGCGCAGGTACACGTACTGGCCGCCCACCTTCGGGAACATGGAGGCCAGCTCGCCGTAGCTCACGGCCCCGGCCAGGGTGATGACGCCCGTCAGCAGCCACACCACCAGCAGCCAGCCCGCGCCGCCCACCTGCCGGCCGATGTCGGCCGAGACAATAAAAATACCGGAGCCTATCATGCTGCCGGTCACAATCATGATGGCGTCGAACAGCCCGATGGCGCGCTGAAAGTGGCCTTGTGGTTCGCTCATGCGGAGGAGGGAGTGAGGAATGAGGGCCGGAAGATAGACGTTTGCCCCGCATCGGCCCCAACAAAACAGCCCGCCTTACCGGCGGGCTGGCAAAGAATCGACTACAAAAATTCGTGAACCGAAGGAAAGCGCGGCTAAATCCGAAAAATCCACCGAAACGGAGCGCGGCGCAGCCACTCCGGGATTAAAACTCGCTGCGGTCGTACCAGCGGCGCATGCGCCAGGGCTCCGAGCGGTTTTTACGCACCAGCTCCAGGCGGGCCGTGCCCGTGCCGTCGAAGCGCTGGTTGTCGCGCTGCTCGATGCTGAGCGAAAACGCCCGCTCCACGAACACCAGCGTGTCGGAGTACATGGTGTCGGTGGTGGGCAGGTACTGCGTCCACTGCAAGTTGGCCGAGCGCGCGGCCCGAAACAGCTTGTAGGTGGCATTCACGTCCACGTCGCGGTTCCAGCTGCGGTCGGCGTTGGCGGCGAAGTCGCGGTAGGTGAAGGTGAACTTGCGGTTGACCAGCTGCCCGTAGAGCGTGGAGTCGCGCAGCTGGTAGGAGGCCCGGAACCGGTCGAAAAAGCCGCGCACCGTGACGGGGTTGCCCAGCAGCTGATCGGGGTTGATGCTCTCGTCGTCGAGGCCGGGGGCGAAGGGGTTGCAGGCGGCCAGGGCCACGGCCGCCCCCAGCGGGGCCCAGCGCCCCAGGCGAGGCCGCGCTGGGCGGGCAGGCAGGCGCATCGGGGACAAGCGGTTCATCATCCGGGGCATACGGTTTGGTGCAAGCTACGGCGCGGCCCGGCAAGGTGCAACAGCCCCGGGCTATATTCTACTGGCGCAGGCCGCGCCGCTGCGCCGCCAAACGCCGCAGCCGCGCTTTTGTTGGCGGGCCCTCAGTTGCGGATAAAGTATTTTTTGGCTTCCGTCCACACCGGCTGGCTGCCGGTGGCCAGGTCGCGCCAGGCCGAAATCTGCCACTCGTTGTTGCGGCGGCGCAGCAGCAGGCGCATGTTGCCCGTCAGGGTGCGGTAGCGGAAGGCGGTGTCGGTCTGGCTGAGCGTGAGCTGGTACTGGGCCGATACCTCGGCCGAGTCGGGGCCGTAAATCTGGTCGCGGCGGGCCGAGAGCAGCAGCTGGTTCTGGGCCGTGGCGGGGGTGCGCTGGCGCAGGCGGTTGAAGTAGTCCAGCTCCTCGCGCAGGCCCCAGTTGGCAAACAGGGCCGCGTTGGTGGAGCCCGCCGCGGCCGGGTCGGGGTAGAAGCGGTAGCCGCGGGGCACGAAGCACCGCTCGTAGTTGGCCGCGTTCAGCCGCTGCACCGCCGTGGCGAAGTTGGTGAGCAGCAAATCGATGCTGGTCGGCGACACCCACTCGCTCGACGTGTTGGCGGGCTCCGGCGCGCGCAGCTCAAAGCAGGCGGGCAGGGCCGCAAGCAGCAGCAGGGCGGCGGGCAACGGCAGACGGGAGGAGCGCGGCATACGGTGCGGAAGGTACGGAATCGGCGGGCCGGATGCTACGGGCGGGGATATTCGACCGCCAGGTCGAGCTTGTCGAGACATCTCGCGTGCTGATGATAGGTAGTCAAACCATCGTTCAACGAAGGAATTACTATCGAGCGAGATGTCTCGGCTGCGCTCGACATGACGTTCTTTTTCTATCGTCCTGACAAGCTCGACCTGACGTTCGGCACTTGGCGGCGTAGTACTGCGGGCAGCCCCAGCCCGGCGGCCCGAACGGCAACCTGTTCGGCCCCCGGCCCGAATAGCTACCTTTGCCGCCTTTCCACCCCGCCTCGCCGCCGCTGCATGTCGAACCGCTTACTGGTCCTGCTTTCGGGTTTGCTGCTGCTCATGGCGCTGGCGTCGTACGTGTACTACCGCCGCGTGGTGGCCCGCACGCCCGTCGACCCCTGGGCCCTGGTGCCGGAGGATGCGGCCCTGGTCATTGCCACCCGCGACCATCCCACGCTGGTGCGCCGGCTCAAGGAAACCCAGCTCTGGGACAACCTGGCCTCGCTGCGCTACTTTCAGCAGGTGGAGGAGCAGGTGGTGCTGGCCGACAGCCTGGGCAGCACCAAGGGCTCGGTGCTCGACTTCCTGGGCCGTAAAACGGTGCTGACCTCGCTGCACGTGACCAGCCCGCGCAGCTTCGACCTGCTGTTTCAGGTGCCGGTGAGCAGCGTGCGGGAGCACCGCCAGATTCGCACCCTGGTGGAGGGCCTGGGCCGCGACGTGCGCTACCAGGTGCGGACCCGCGACTACCACGGCAACCAGATGATTACCGTCACGCAGCGCCGCAACGGCCTGGGGCTGACGTACGTGAACTACCGTAATACGCTCATCATCAGTGCCAATGCTGGCCTGGTGGAAGCCGTGCTGCAGCGCACCGAATTTCCGCAGCAGCAGTCCATTGCGGCCGAGTTCGGGGCCACCGACTACCTGCAGCTCAAAGACGTCGACGCGGCCCTGCTCATCAACTACCGCCAGCTGCCGCCGTTTCTGGGCGTGTTTTTCCGGCCCGAGCTGCGGACCGATTTCGAGTACCTGGCCAGCATTGGCAGCAAGAGCCTGCTGGAAATGAAGCTCACCGGCAACCGCGTGCTCTTCAACGGCTTCACCAACGCCGAAACCGCCGCCGGTAGCCTGCACCAGCGCCTGCGCGGGCAGCGCACCGGCCGCTTGCGCATGGCCGAGGTGCTCAGCACCCGCACCGCCGCCCTGGTGCACCTGCACGCCGCCGCCCGCGCCCTGCGCCCCGCCGCCGTCACTGACACCCTGGCCCGCCCGCTGGTCGACAGCCTGGCCGCCACCCTCGACGACGAAGCGGCGCTGTGCTACCTGGCCACCTCCTCGCCGCGGGTGCTGCCGGGGCGTCTGGCGCTGGTGCGCACCCGCAACGCGGCCCGCACGGCTCAGTGGCTGGGGCTGCTGCGCCGCCGCACCGGCACCAGTCCCAGCTTCGAGCGGTTTGGGCCCTACCAGCTGTACCAGAACGGGGTGCCGCGCCTGGCCGAGCGCCTGCTCGGGCCGCTGTTTGCGCCCGTGGGGGCCGCGGCGCCCGGCGCCACGGCCCTGGTGGGCGACTACCTCGTGCTGGCCGACGACGCGGCGGCGCTGCGCACCTACCTGGCCGACGTGGCCGCCGGCCAGACCTGGACCCGCACGCCCTCGCAGGTGGCGCTGCTGGAGGAAACCACGCCCGTGGCCCAGCTGAGCGTGGTGCTCGACACGCGCAACAGCTGGAACATGCTGCTGCGGGCCCTGGTGGAGGAACGCCGCGCGGGCCTGCTGCGCAACGAAGCCCTGCTGCAGCGCTTTCCGCAGGTGGCCCTGCAGTACGCCCCGGCCGACAGCGGGCAGTACTACACCCAGCTGGTGCTGCGCCACCCGCCGGTGGGGCCGGCCGTGGCGGGCCCCCAAACGGCGGGTGGCGTGGGCAGCACCCTCAACTTCCAGGCGGGCCTGGCCCCGCTGGGGCCCGTGCTGCTGCCGGCCGCCGCGGGCCGCCCCGCCCCGGTGCTGGTGCAGGACCGCCGCGGCACCGTGCACCTGGTTACCCCCGACAACACCGTGGGCTGGTCCGACTCGCTCGGTGGGCCCTTGGTGGGGCCGCCCGGCCTGCTGCCCGGGGCGTTTGGCCGGCGGACGGGCCTGCTGCTGCTCACCGCCAACCGTATTCACTTGCTCGATGAGCGTGGCCGCTCGGCCCGCAACTTTCCGCTGAACCTGCCCGATACCGTGCAGGCCGCCTCGCTCAGCAGCGCCCCGCCCGCCGATAACCAGCCCGCCCGCCTGCTGGTGGCCGACCGCTACGCCAACCTGTTTCTCTTCGATGCCCGCGGCAACGCCCCGGCCGGCTGGCAGCCCAAGCGCCTGGACTTTGCCCTGGCCGCGCCGCCCCAGCTGCTGCGCGTGGGCGGCCGCGACGTGGTGGTGTGCCTGCTTGAAAACGGCTACATCTTCGCCTACGACGCGCTGGGCAACCCCCTGCCGGGCTTCCCCATCAGCCTCGGGGCGCGCCTGCACACCAGCGCCTTCGTGGAGGCCGGCCCCACGCTGCGCCGCACCCGCCTGACGGTGGTCAACCAGCACGCGGAGCTGCTCACCTTCACGCTCAGCGGCGAAATCGGCCCGCGCCGGCGCCTCACCACCTGGAGCCGCAACAGCGTGTTCCGCCTCGTGGCCGATCCGGCCGGTCGGGGCTACGTCGTCACCCGCGACGACGGGCAGGGCCACCTGACCGTGCTCGACGCCGCCGGCCGCACCCTGGTGGAGCAGCGCTTCCTGACCTCGGCCGAGAAGCCCGCGCAGCTGTTCGATTTCGGCAACGGCCGCCGCGTGCTGGTCGTGACCGAAACCGGCCCCGGCAAGGCCTACCTCTACGACGCCCGCGGCCGCCTCATCGGCGGGCAGCCCTTCGACAGCTCGGCGCCCACCGTGGGGCTGAGCTACGACGCCACGGCCGCCACCTACCAGCTGTTTCGGGTGGTGGGCACGGAGCTGCGCCGGCTCACGCTCAAGATGGATTAGCGGGCCGGAAACCCGCTCGGGGCATGACCAACCACCCAGCTTCCCGGACCGGCCTCGTCGTGGGCAAGTTTGCCCCGCTGCACCGCGGCCATCAGCTGCTCATCGAAACGGCCGCGGCGCAGGTGGCGGAGCTGCACGTGTGGGTGTACTCCGAGCCCGACCTGCCGCGCCTGCCGGCTCCCGTGCGCGCCGAGTGGCTGCGGCAGATCTACGGGGCAAGCATCGGGGGCTGCCGCCTGCACGTGCGGGCGCTGACCAAGCCGCACTACCCGCAGCTGCCGCCCAACGACGCGCCGGACTTCGCGCACCGGGAATTTGTGCGTCAACTGCTGCTTGAGCTGGATTTGCGTATCGACGTAGTATTCACGAGCGAAGCATACGGGGTGGGCTTCGCTGCCCACCTCGGCGCGGCCCACGTGCTGGTCGACCAAGAGCGGCGGCAGCGGCCGGTATCGGGCACGGCGCTGCGGGCCGATGTGTACGGGCAGCCGGAGTGGCTGCACCCGGTGGTGCAGGCGCATTTCCACTCCGCCGATTACGTGCAGCGGGTGGCGCTGCTCGGCGCCGAAAGCACCGGCAAGTCGACGCTGACGGCGGCGCTGGGCCGGCACCTGGGCACGAGCTGGGTGAGCGAGTACGGCCGCACGCTCTGGGAAGCGCAGGGCGGGCAGTTGGCCTACGCCGACCTGCTGCGCATTGCCCGGCAGCACCGCGCCCTCGAAGACGAGGCCCTGCCGCGGGCCCGGCACTGGCTCATCAGCGACACCAACGCCGTGACGACGCTCTGGTACAGCTATGCCTATTTCGGCCGGGCCGAGGCGGCGCTGCACGCGCTGGCCGCCGAATGCCGCAGCCGCTACGCCCACACCTTCGTCTGCGCCCCCGACTTTCCCTTTGAGCAGGACGGCACCCGCGCCCCGGCCGCGCAGCAGCAGCTGCAGCAGCACACCCAGCTGATGCTGCTCGACGTGCTCGGCATCCCGTATCAGGTGCTAACCGGCCCCGTAGCCGAGCGCGTGCAACAGGTGCAAGCGGCATTGGGCGAGGCGCTGCCGGTGCAGCTGTAAGTGCCTGTTCAGAAAATCAGCCCGTCCGGCGGAGCTCGCAGAAGCAGCCCTACCGAACAACCCAACGAAGCGGTAAAGCTGCTTGGGCAAGCTCCGCCGGGCGGGCTTTTGAATCAGCTGTAAATGGCTATTTTATCCATTTGTAATATAATGGGTTAATATCTAGTTGCTAAACCATCCCTTGCGGTAGAAATACACCAGCATACCGCCGGCAATGACGGCCATAAACGCCAGCACGACGGGGTAGCCCACGGGGTTGTACAGCTCCGGCATGTTCAGGTGGTTGACGCCGCCCTGCGGGTTGTCGCGGGAGAAGTTCATGCCGTACACGCCGGCCACGAAGCTGAGCGGGATGAACACGGCGCTGATCATGGTCAGCACTTTCATCACCTCGTTCATGCGGTTGCTCTGGTCCGACATGTACAGGTCGATCAGGCTCGACACCGATTCGCGGTAGCTCTCGGTCAGGTCCAGGGCCTGGATGGCGTGGTCGTAACAGTCGCGGAAGAACACCTTCATTTCCTCGGGCACCACCTCGTCGTGCATGCGCAGCAGCTCGGCAATCTTCTCCCGCTCGGGGTACACCAGCCGGCGGAAGCGCACAATGTCCTTCTTGATCTGCAGGATGCGCGCCAGCAGCCGCTTGGTGGGCCGCCCGCGGATGATGGTGTTTTCCAGCTCCTCGATGTAGTCGCCGATGGCGGCCATGGTGGGGTAGTAGTGGTCGAGCACCACGTCGGTGAGGGCATAGGCCAGGTACAGCGGCGGGCGCTGCTTGATCTGGCTGAAGCCCGAGCGGATGCGCTGCCGCACGGTGTCGAGGCAGTCCTCGTAGTCGTCCTGGAAGGAGAGGACGTAGTTGGGCCCGGTGAAGATGCTGAGCTGGTCGTCGTCGATTTCGAGCTGCGCGGTAAACTCGGTCATGCGCGACACCAGGAACAGGCGGTTGTCGCCGAACACTTCCACCTTGGCCCGCTGGTAGTCGCCGAGCACGTCCTCCATCTGCAGCGGGTGCAGCTCGAAATCCTCCATGATGCGCTGCATCAGGGCCACGTCGCCGTAGCCGCGCACGTCGATCCAGTGGCGGCGCTCGGGGTGGGTGCGGAAGCGGTGCAGCAGTTCCGTGTAGTCTTCGCACTCGTGCTCGGCGTAGCCATTGGCGTCGTAGCTGAAGATAAAGAGCCGGGGCGCGAGCGAGCCGGCGCGGGGGCTGAGCGTGCCGGGGCGGGCGCCCACGCCCTGCAGGCGGGCCTGGCGGGTGGCGTCGCGGTCGGCCACGCTGGTGGCGGCGGCCTCCTCGGCGGTCGGGGGTGGTGTGGAAGACAGCTCAGGAGCGGAATCGGCCGGTGCGGCGGCGCGGGTTTCCGGGGCAAAATCGGACATGAACAGCAGCGGGGGAATCGGCCCAGAAGCGGGCGGCTGGTAATGCTACGCAGACGCGGGCAAAAATGTGCGCGTGGGCCGGCCGGTGGCCCGGCGGAAACGACGCCCCCCAACCGGTACGGCCGATTTTCACGTACTTTCGGCGCTTCGTTGCTTTGTCCGTGCCCGGTTTTCCGCCTCCCGTTGCTTCTTCCGCCTTCCTGGCCGCGCCGCCCGAACTGCCGGCCGGCCACGGGCGTTACCGGCTGCGCTGGCTGACGGACGCCGCCGCGCCCCCGCTGCCATTGGCCGCCGAGCTGTACCTGTATCAGCAGCCCGCCCAGCTGCGCGCGGCCGGCCCGCCGCTGGCCGTAGCCCTGCTCGAAGACCAGCACGCGGCCCAAACCGTGGCCTGGTGGCCCATTTTCCGGCAGCCCGATGGCCGGGCCGGCAGCAGCCCCGCGGCCCCGTTCAGCTACCCGCAGCTGCTCACCGCCGAGCTGCCCGCGCCCGTGCTTGAGGAGTGGCTGCGCGCAGTGCACCAGACGCTGGCCGCCCAGGGCTGCACCGCCTGGCAGCTGCGCCTGCCGCCCTTCGCCTACGAGCCGGCCGGCAGCGGCGCCCTGGTGGCGGCCTTGGAGCGCCTGGGCTACGCCGTGGCGCTGGCCGAAATCGATACTTACCTGCCGCTCGGCCAGCCCTACGAGGCGCGGCTGCACCCCTCGGAGCGGCGGCGGCTGCACAAGTGCCAGCGCCACGGCTTCCGCTTCGAGCAGGAGCCGCCCCTGTTGCTGCCATTGGCCTACGAGTTCCTGCGCCGCTGCCGCGAGGAGAAGGGGCAGGCCCTGTCGCTGAGCGAGGCCCAGCTCGCGGCCCTGTTTCGCGACTTCCCGCGCGACTACCTGCTATTTTCGGTGCGCGACGCGGCCGGCGACTGGGCTGCCCTGACGGTGGCCGTGCTGGCCGGCCGCGGCGTGCTCTACAATTTCTACCCCGCCAGCCCGTTGCGTTACAACGCGTTCAGCCCGGTGGTGCTGCTCAACGCCGGCCTGCACGCCTTCGGCCAGGCCAGCGGCCTGCGCCTGCTCGACCTGGGCACGTCCACCTTGCCCGAGGGGCTGAACGAGTCGTTGCTGCGCTTCAAGCGTCACCTCGGCGGCGTGCCCAGCCTCAAGCTCACGCTCACGCGGCGTGACTGAAGGGACCGGGCCGTCGACCAGCAGACGGCGCAGCCGTGGCATCGTTGGCTGCTTAAGCCTTGACTTATAGCTTATTCAACTACTGTTTTCATGCATCGACTGCTACTGCCATTGGCTGCTTGCCTGACCGTACTACCGCTTACCGCCGTGGCGCAGCGCGCCTGGCACCTGGGGCTGGCGGGGGCCGCCGCCCGCAGCGGCTTCACGGATCGGGTGGAGCTCACGTTCAGTCCGCTCGACGGCAGCGCGGAGGTGAATCCCGGCTACGGCTCGGGTCCCGCGGCTACGGCCACGTACCACCTGGGGCTGCAGGTCAGCGGCGAGCTGACCGACCACCTTACCCTGGAAATGGAGCCGCGCTACTGGCGCCTGCGCCACGAATACCAGCTGACGCTGGGGCAGCTGCCCAACCAGACCTTTGTCTACGGGCGCGTAGTGGGCGGCACGGCCCAGCTGCCGCTGGGCCTGCGGTGGCGCTTTGGCCGGCCGGGCAGCCTGCAGCCGCACCTGCTGGTGCGGGCGGTGCCGGGCCTCACCCAAACGGCCACCGAGCCCGCTCGGCTGGTGCAGAATAGCCGCACGCCTTCCCTGCTGAGCATCGGCCTCGACGGGGTGGGCCTGCACTGGCAGTTTGGCCTGGAAGGCGGCATCGGCGTGCTGGTGCGGCAGCGGGTGGGGCTGAATTTGCTCTACCACCACGGCTTTCGGCCCACGCGCCTGGCCCGGCCTGACGCCCTGCTGCTCTACGAAGCCAACGACGGCGGGCAGTACCTCTACACCGCGCAGGGCCTGCTGGCCGGGCGGCTGAACGCGCTCAGCCTGCAGGCCGTGGCCTATTTCAACTAGGGTGTGTGGCAAGTAACTGACAAGGCGCTTCTGCTGCTTCCCAGGCCGTCCTGCTGCGACAAGCGGCCGCCAGATCAAGCAGGACGTTCTTTTTGCTCACGGTCCACACCCTAAGGCCCGCCCGGCGGCGCGTACCTTGCGCCGCCCCAGCCCGCTGCCTATGAGCCTGCCCGCCGCCGATGACGCCGCTTCCGAAACCCTGCCCGCCGCGCCGGCCGGGTTGGCGCGCTTCGTGCGCGGCTCGTTGGGCTCGGGCGTGTCGGTGCTGGCGCGGGCGGGCGGGGCGCTGGCCCTGAACAAGCTGCTGGCGGTGTTCGGCGGCCCCGGCGGCCTCACCTTGCTGGCGCACTTTCAGAACCTGATGGCCCTGCTCACCACCCTGCCCAACGACGGGGTACACGTGGGCATTGTGAAGTACCTGGCGCCGCGGCGGCCGGGCTCGGCGGGCTGGCGGCTGTGGTTTGGCAGCGGCGTGGTGCTGAACGCGGCCGTGCTGTTGCTGGGCTTTCTGGCGTTGCCGGTGCTGCGCGGGCCGCTGCTGGCCGCGTTCCGGCCCACGGCGGGCTGGGTGCTGGGCGTGGTGGCGGGCATCACCTTGCTCACCGCCCACGCCTACCTGGCCGCCGTGCTGCTGGCCGCCCAGCGCCTGCGCGCCTACGTGGCCCTGACGGTGCTGCTGAGTGTGCTCGGGCCGCTGGCCGTGGCCGGCGCGCTGGCCCTGCGCTGGCCGGTGCCGCGGGTGCTGCTGGCCTACCTGCTGGCCCAGGGCCTGACGGTGCTGCCCACCGCCTGGGTGTGCGCCCGCGCCGGGCTGCTGAGCTGGGTGCGCCCCCGCCTGAGCCGTCCGGCGCTGCTGGGCCTGGGCCGCTTTCTGCTGATGGCGCTGAGCGTGCTGGTGTGCAGCAAGGCCGTCGACTTCGCCGTGCGCGACCTGCTCATCAGTCGCTTCAGCCTGACGCAGACGGGCCTGTGGCAGGCCGTGGCCAAGTTGTCGGACAACTACACCATGGTGTTTTCGGCGGTGATGGGGGCCGTGTTTTACCCCCGACTGGCCGCCCTGGCCGCGCAGCCGGCCGCCCGGCGCGCCTACGTGCGGGCCGTGTTCGGGCTGCTGGCCGGACTGCTGGCCCTGGGGCTGGCCGCGCTCTGGCTCTTGCGCGACTGGCTGCTGCCCCTGCTCTTCGACGCCCGCTTCGCCGCGGCCCGCACGCTGCTGGGCCCGCAGCTGCTCGGCGACTGGGCCAAGTTTCTGAGCTGGACGCTGCTCTACCTGCTGGTGGCCGAGGCCCGGGCCGGGCGCTACGTAGCGGTGCAGCTGGCTTCGGCGGCCCTCTACGCCGGGCTGCTGGCCCTGCTGCTGCCGCGCTACGGGCTCTACGGCGCGCCGCTGGCCCACGCGGCGCGCTTTGGCGTGGTGCTGCTGGCCTGCGGGCTGTACTTTCGGGCCTACTTTCGCCGCTGAAGCGGGCTGGTGCGGCTGACAATGGATTGGGTGCAGACCGTCGGGGGCCGGGCGTGAGGCCGGTGCGCAACCTGCGCCGAACGTTGCGGTTGCTGCGCCGGGTCTGCACTTTGTCGCCGGGCGCCGCCCGCAGGCTGAAAGCCTGCTTTATTTGGGGCGCCGGGTTTGCGACGCAATAGCGTAACCGGCACCAGTCACTTTACTGCTTCTGCCATTGCCTCCGCTCGTTACCATTGTGGCGCTGTGCCACAACCACGCCCGCTTTCTGGCCGCCGCCCTCGATTCCATTGCGGCCCAGACCTACCCCAATCTGGAAGTGTGGCTGGTCGACGACGCCAGCACCGACGGCAGCCCGGCGCTGCTGCGCGAGTACGCCGCCCGCTTTCCGGCCTGGAACCTGCTGCTGCTGCCCGACAACGTGGGCAACTGCCGCGCCTTCAACCAGGCCCTGCGCCGCAGCCACGGCGAGTTTGTCATCGACTTCGCCACCGACGACGTGCTGCTGCCCGAGCGCGTGGCCCGGCAGGTGGCCTTCATGCAGGCCGAGGGCCCGCGCTGCGGCGTGACCTACCACGACTGCGACCTGATTGACGAGCAGGGCGGGCACGTGCGCTTTCACTTCCGCCGCGACGAGGCCGGCCGGCCGGTGCACCCGCGCCCCGCCGCCGGCCAGGTCTTTGCCGACGTGCTCAGCCGCTACTTTATCAGCACGCCCACCATGATGTTCCGGCGCAGCATGCTCGATGCCCTCGGCGGCTACGACGAGACGCTGGCCTACGAGGACTTCGACCTGTGGGTGCGCGCCGCCCGCGACTGGGACTTCGGCTTTCAGGACGAGGTGCTGACCCAGAAACGCCTGCACCCGCAGTCCATGTCGCGCAAGGCCTACCGCCCCGGCGACCCGTACGTGGCCTCCACCATCCGCGTCTGCGAAAAGGCCCTGGCCATGTGCCGCACCCCCGCCGAGCGGGCTGCCCTGGCCGTGCGCCTGCGCTGGGAATTGCGCCAGGCCGTGCGCTTCCGTCGCGGCCCCGAAGCCCGCCGGCTGTACGCCATGCTGCGCCAGACGGGCCCGCTCCGCCCGCTGGATTATGCCCTGGGCGTGGTAGCTCGTGCGTTTAAGTGATGATAAAAATAGCGTACTGTATGAACGTTGAAAACAAGCTGGTTATGGTGCCTGTTGACTAATGCGAATAGGCGCCGGCTTGAACTTGAGTTGCACGATTGAGCTTGCCGGTGGAGCTGTACCAGACTTACTGAATCTGGTACAGCTCCACCGGGCCGTCCTGCCGCAGCAAGCGGCGGCGCGGGTACCAGCGCAGCACGCTGTCGGGGGAGTAGCGCAGCAGCTTGCGAGTCAGCTCGGGGTTGCGGAGCGCGGCCCGGTTGAGCAGCAGCCAGGCGGTGTCGCCGGGGAGTAGCTGCACCGAGTCGCGGGCCCAATAGCGGCGGAAGCGCAGCCCGGCCGGCACCCGAAAACGGTAGTAGAAGTCGTAGTTGCCGATCAGGTAATCGTCGACGAACACTACCCCGCGGCGGGGCGGCTGCAGCGCTTGGTCGATGACGCGGGCCTGCGGGAAGTGGCCCGATACGCTGGGCTTCAGCAGCCGATAGCCGGGCCGCAGCGCCAGTACGGCTGCCAGCCCGAGTACCCCGAAGGCGGCGTAGCGGCCGGGCCGCTCACGGCGCATTCGGTGCCGGAGCAGCGGCAGGCTCAGGCCCGCCAGCACCGCGGCGCCGCCCGCGTACAGCACGGCGGCACTGCCCCGGTCGAGGGCCGCCAGCAGCACCAGGCCGGCCGCGTACAGCCCGAGCCGCCGGCCGCTGCGCAGGGCATCGGCCAGCCCGGAGGCCGCCACCAGACACAGCGGCGGCAGCAGCGGCGTGAGCATGCGGGGTACCAGGCTGATGGGGTTGTAGGACGTTAGCGAGGTGCTGCCCAGCCAGTAGACGGCCAGGGTGCTCAGCGCGAGGCCCAGCCAGAAGCGGCGGTCATCGGAGACGGACTCGGTTGCTTTTTCAGGGGCCAACGCGGCGCCTAACGGGAAGGCCGCGCCCACGGCCAGCAGCCCGGCCAGGCCCAGCCCGGTGCCCAGCAATACCTGCAGCGGCGCGAGGGTGAGGCGGTGCCACAGCGCGGCGCGGTTGCCGGCCAGATAGTTGCCGTCGGCCAGCACTTCGTTGGTGTGCTCGATGAGGTGCAGCCGGTACAGCGCGTCGTGGGTCTGCCACTGGTAGAAGGCCAGGTAGGCGCCCAGCAGCAGCGCGCCCGCCCCGGCCGCGGCCAGCCAGAACCGCCGCCGGCCCCGCGCGGCGTCGAGCAGGAGCAGGGTGAGATAGAAGGGCGCGTAGAAGACCACCGTTTCCTTGCACAGCAGCGCGGCCAGGTTTAGCCCGGCAAAGGCCCCGCCCCAGCCCACGGCCGCCCGCCCCGCCGCCCGCCGTCCGCGCAGCAGCGCCAGCGCCGCCCCCAGGCAGGCCAGCATGTTCACGTTGTCGGGGTAGAGGTAGGTGCTCAGGTCCAGGCTGAAGTAGTGCAGGCCCAGCAGCACCAGCGCCCCGCTGGCCACCAGCGGCTGCCGCCGGCGGTACGCGGCCCAGATCAAACCCAGGCAGGCCAGCGTGGCCAGCAGCGGCCAGAGCGTGGTGCTCCAGATGTTGATGCCCAGCAGCGCGTAGAACCCGGCCACCGGCCCGAAAATCAGCCACCGCTCGTGCAGCGGGTCGTGCAGCTGGCGGAGCGGGTCGGGGCCGAGGTGGAAGCTGCCCGTGAGCAGCTGCTGGGCGTAGCGGGCGTAGTAATAGTCGTCGAGGGCGTAGAGGCCCTCGTGCGCGCCGACGAAGTAGGCGAGGGTAACGAGCGTCACCAGCCCCAGCGTGAGGGTGGGCAGCAGGCGGAGCAGGCGCGCGGAAGGATTCACGGCGGCGAAAATCGGGAAAGAATCCGGCCGGCCACGCGGCCCGCGCCCGATTCGCGTATTTTGCCGGCTATGACGCACGCTTCGGGGCTGGGCTATTGGGGGCGCGTCGTCGGCCTGCCGGCGCTGCTGGTGCTGCTGACGGCCACCGTGCTCGGCAGCCATTACGAAACCAACGACGACTTCAGCATCACCCTGCTGTTGCGCGGGCGCACGGCCGCGGCCCCGGTCACCAACCTGCACCTCTACCTCCACGGCTGGGCCTGGCTGCTGGCCCGGCTTTACCAGTTGGCCCCCGAGCTGCCCTGGTACGGCCTCGTGCTTTACCTGCTGCTGACGCTGGCCTTGGTGCTGCTGACGGCCGTGCTGGAACGGCTGCTGCAGCCTCATACCTCGGCCTGGCAGCGCGCCGGCCTGCTGGCCGCGTTTCTGCTGCTGGCCGGCCTGGAGCACGCGCAGTGGTTCAACTACGTGCGGGTGCCGCTGCTGCTGGCCGGCGCGGCCGTGCTCTGGGCCACCCGGCAGTCCGGCGCGCCGCTGCCGGCTGCCCGCCGCTGGGCGCTGCCGCTGGGCCTGCTGATTTTTGTCGCGGCCTGGGCTGTTCGGCCGAGTGCGGCGGTGCTGGGGGCCGCCGTGGTGGCGCCGGCCGCGGGGTTGCTGGGCGGCCCCGGCGCCTGGCGGGTGCCGGCCGCTGCCGCCGTCGTAGCCTTGCTGCTGGGCCTGCTGGTGCAACTCACCCGCTCCCCCGAAGCCGCCCGCTACCGCCGCCTCGACGTACTCAAGTCCGAGGTACTGGATTACGGCTGGCGCGTGCCCGCCCCGCGCACGGCCGCCGACCGCCTGGGCGTACGGGCCGTGGCGCAGTGGGCGTTTGGCGACTCGACGCTGGTCAACGAGGCGTTTTTTCAGCGGGCGTACCAGCCCAAGCCGCGCTTCGTGGCCGAGCGGCTGGCCGGGCTGCTGCCCGCCGCGGCCCAACTGATGCGTGACTATTTTCCGCTGCTGGGTATCAGTGCCTTGTTGCTGCTGCTCGGGTCGAGCCAGCCCGCGGCCACGCGCCGCCGGCCGCAGCTGTACGTGCTGGGACTGGTGCTACTGCTGCTGGGGCTGCAGCTCGGCCTGAAGCTGCCGCCGCGCTTGGCCGGCCCGCTGCTCACGCTGGGCGTGCTGACGCAGCTGGCCCTGCTGGCGGCGGCCCAGCCCTGGCGCCCGCCCGCTTGGCAACGGCGCCTGGTGTTGCCCGTAATGGCGTTGCTGGTCGGCGCGTATGGGTACAAAGTGCTGCACCGCCGGCAGGTGTTGGAGGCCGAGGAGCGCCGCAGCCTGGCGCTGCTGCGCGCCCAGTTGGGGCAGCCCCCACCTGCGGTGCGCGCAGTCGTTGGGGCCGGCCTGGAAGCCGCTTTCAAGTCCCTGTCACCCTTCCGGCAGTACGTGCCGGTAGCGGGGCCGCCCTGGCTGCTGCTCACCGGCTGGCCCACGCTCGACCCCTCGCAGGCCCGGCTGCGCCAGCAGCTCACCGGTGCCCGCGCCCAGCCCGAAGCGCTGCGCCGCCTCGCCCGCCGCGCCGACATCCGGTGGCTCGGCCCGGTGCCGCCTGCCCGGTCGTTGCCCGAAACCCACCGGGCGGGGCCGCCGGAGCTGCCGCGCTAATTATCCCCGGTAACGTTGGGCTTTTCCCCCGTGAGTTTCGTATGAAGAAATAGCGCAAGCGTCCATCAGGCATTCCACCCGGTAATTGCCTACTTTTGGCCTTTCCCCACTGCTTCGTCCTTCTTCCTCCATCACCACTTTTCCTCAGCCCGCATGATTGCTACCATGACTTCCCGCGGGGAAGTATTGCAGCACCTCGAAGTTTTTTTGCGTGAGAACATGGGTTCTTTCCTCAAAAAAGTAGAGGACAGCTGGCAACCGTCCGACTTTCTGCCCGACTCGCGCCTCGACAACTTCTTCGACGAAGTGAAGCTGTTGCGCGAACGGGCCAAAGAGCTGAGCTACGACCTGCTGGCCGTGCTCATCGGCGACACCATCACCGAAGAAGCTCTGCCCAACTACGAAGCATGGTTTCACCAGCTCGACGACCTGAACCGCGACCCCAACAACGGCTGGGCGCAGTGGATCCGGGGCTGGACGGCCGAGGAAAACCGCCACGGCGACCTGCTCAACCGCTACCTCTACCTCTCCGGCCGCGTGAATATGCGCGAGTTTGAGATGAGCACCCAATACCTGATTGCCGACGGCTTCGACCTGGGCACCGCCCACGACCCGTACCGCGCCTTCGTCTACACCTCCTACCAGGAGGCTGCCACCAACCTCTCGCACCGCCGCGTGGGCCAGCTGGCCCGCAAAGCCGGCGACGCGGCCCTCTCCAAGCTCTGCGGCATGATTGCCGGCGACGAAGTGCGCCACGCCCGCGTGTACCAGACCTTCGTGGAGAAAATCTTCGAGGTGGACCCGAGCGAGATGATGCTGGCCTTCGAGGACATGATGCGCAAGAAAATCGTCATGCCGGCCCACTACATGCGCGAGCTGGGCGTGGAAGTCGGCAAGACCTTCGGCCACTTCACCGACGCGGCCCAGCGCCTGGGCGTGTACACCAGCCAGGACTACACTGACATTCTGGAAGGCCTGCTGCAAACCTGGAACGTGGACAAGATTACCGGGCTGAATGCCCCGGCCGAGAAGGCCCGCGACTACGTGATGGCCCTGCCCAACCGCCTGCGCCGCGTAGCCGACCGCATGCCCGTACCCAAGCTGGAGTACAAGTTTAAGTGGATTGAGTAACTAGCTTAACTGCTTGACTGTTGCCTTGTCAAATCGTTGGTTGCTTCGACGATTTCTGGCCGGCAAAAAAACGAAAGGGCCGCTCCACATGGAGCGGCCCTTTCGTTTTTTTGCCGGAAGATGATGCTTGCTGGAACGACCAGCCAGCTGGCCAGGCAACTGCTAAATTAATGTCCCCTACACCCCGTCGCGGTGGCCGACCACGGTGATGGCGCCTTCCTTTTTGGGCATCTCGTATTCCACGGTGCGGGTGCCGCCCGAGGGCGTGCTGTTGGGGTCGGTGGGGCGGTAGATGGGGAAGGTGCGGATGATGCGGCGCCCGTCGATGCGGAACGAGTCGTGGCCGAGGTAGCCGTCGGCAGCGGCGCCTTCCAGCGTGGGCAGCGTGAGCGGGCGGCGGCCCCGGCTCAGAAACTCGTAGCCCACCAGGCGGCCGTAGGAGCCGCTGCCGGCGTCGGCCACGAACACCAGCAGCTCGGGATACTCGTCGTTGTTGAGGTTGGTCACCTGCGCGTCGAGCACCGAGCCGTCGAGGTTGTCGGTCATCGAGGCCAGCTCGCGGCCCAGGCGCTCGGCCCGCCACACCAGCTGGCGCTGGCTGCCGGTGCCCAGCGTCTGCACGGCGAAGCTGTAGTCGCCGCGCTGCAGCTGTTTCTGGTAGCTCACGGCCGAAGCGCCCGGAGGCGTGGTGGCGGTGGAAACCGGCGCGGCGCTTTCGGAAGTGGTGCGCTGCGAGTCGCAGCCGAGCAGCAGCAGGGCCAGGGCGGGCAGCAGGGGGTGGCGAGGTGTGGTCATGGGGCAGGGCAGAGGGGCGGGGCCGCGGCCCCGCCCGGTGAGACATGCGGGAGCGGTACTTGGTACTAACGCGGCCCCGCAGGCGAGGTTACGTTGCCGGCACGGCGCTGGCTCGGTCGCACAAAAAAGCCCGCCTTGGGCAAGGCGGGCTTTTTCGTAATGTGGGCGGAACCGAAGCGGCCGTTAGGGCTTGGGCGTGGTGGTGGTGCTCGATTGGGGCGCCACGACCGGCGTGGTCGGCATGGGCATCAGCATGCCTTGCGCGTTCAGGGTGTACTCCACCGTCTGCGACTGGCCGGTGGCCGTAGCGCTGGCGTCGGTGCCGGTGTACACGGGATAGGTGCGCACCAGGTGGTTGCCGCGGATTTCGTACTTGTCTTCGCCCTTGTAGCCGGTGGCCAGGTCGTTGCTCAGCTTGGGAATGGCCTGAATCGGCCGGAACGCCTTGTCGACGAACTCGTAGGCTTCGACGCCGCCCATGCCCATCGAGCCGCCGCTGGTAAACACGTACAGCTCGGGGCTGCCGTTGCCGTTCAGGTCACCCATCACCGCGTCGGTCACGCTGCCCTTCACGTTCAGGCGAATCGGGTCGGTGACCAGCGCGTCGCCGCGGCGGGTTTTGATGGTGAGCTGCTGCCCGTTGTCGAGCGTGTTCGACTGAATCTGGAAGCGGTACTCGCCCTGGGTCAGGTCGCGCGAGAAGGCCACGTCGCCGGGCGTGGTCACCGTCGTTTCCACGGTTGCGGTGCCGTTGGAGGTGTCGGTGGTGTTGCGGGCCGAGTCGCAGCTGCCGAGCAGCACGAGCGCGGCAGCGGCAAGCTGCACCGCCAAAATGGAACGTTTCATGAGGGTTATGGAAAGGAAGTGGAGAGAAGAGCCAGTATTGATAATTCGCTATACTAACGCCTGCCTACCCCCTGGGGTTACACGCGGCTGGGTATTTGCCGCTACGGCACCACCTGCACGCCCTTCCAGAACGCCACCCGGCCGCGGATGTGCTCGGCCGCCGGCTTGGGGTCGGCGTAGTACCAGGCGGCGTCCTTGTTCAGCTGCCCGTCGACGCGCAGGGAGTAGTAGCTGGCGCGGCCCTTCCAGGGGCAGGAGGTGCCGGCAATGCTGCCTTCAAAGTATTCATTATTAATGGAATCGGCCGGAAAATAATGGTTGTTTTCAACGACCACTGTGTCGTTGCTTTCCGCCAGCACGGCGTTGTTCCAGATGGCTTTCATGGGCGTGCGTTTTTCGTGGTTGGTTGCTCGTTGTTCGTTGCGGATGGTTCGGAGCCGTTGCCCGTAAGCAGGGCCGCCAAACAACGATAAACGAGTAACGAAAAACTAACTCCGGCCGGCCGTTGTTTTCGGAGTCCATTCCTCCTGACTATGGCTGTTGGCTTCCGCTTCCGCGACTTTATCCCCGATGAGAATCCCGAAAAGGGCTTCGATACGCTTTTCAAGCTGTTCATGCAGCTGGTCACCATCACCTCGGGCGACGTGTCGGAGGCCCTGCAGTGGCTCAACGAGCTGGACAAGCAGTACGGCCTGACCAACGACGAGTACGGCATGGGCGACTTCATCGAGGACCTGAAAAAGAAGGGCTACATCGATGAAAACGAGCAGGAGCTGGGCGAGCTGAAGATTACGGCCAAGTCGGAGCAGCTGATCCGCAAGTCGGCGCTGGAGGAAATCTTCGGCAAGCTCAAGCGCGGCACCCAGGGCAACCACCGCACCCCGCACGCCGGGCAGGGCGACGAGCTGACCACCGACCTGCGCGACTACCAGTTCGGCGACACCATCGAGCAGATCGAAATGACCGAGAGCCTGCGCAACGCCCAGCTCAACCACGGCCTCGACGGCAACTACCTGCTCACCGAGGGCGACCTGGAAGTGCGCGACACCGAGCACAAAACCCAGACGAGCACGGTGCTGATGATTGACATTTCGCACTCGATGATTCTCTACGGCGAGGACCGCATCACGCCGGCCAAGAAGGTGGCCATGGCCCTGGCCGAGCTGGTGAAGCAGAAGTACCCCAAGGACTTTCTCGACATCATCGTGTTCGGCAACGATGCCTGGCAGATCGAGGTGAAGGATTTGCCCTACCTGCAGGTGGGGCCCTACCACACCAACACGGTGGCCGGGCTGGAGCTGGCCATGGACTTGCTGCGCAAGCGCAAGACGGCCAACAAGCAGATTTTCATGATTACCGACGGCAAGCCCACCTGCCTGAAGGAGCCCGGCGGCTACTACAAGAACTCGTTCGGGCTGGACCGCAAAGTGGTCAACAAGACCCTGAACCTGGCCGCCGCCGCCCGCCGCCTCAAGATTCCCATCACCACCTTCATGATTGCCTCCGACCCGTACCTGCAGCAGTTCGTGCGCGAGTTCACCGAAACCAACCAAGGCAAGGCCTACTACAGCTCGCTGAAAGGCCTGGGTAGCATGATTTTCGAGGACTACAAGCGCAACCGCCGCAAAACGCTGTAAGCCACCGAAGTGGACCTACGACTCGAAGTCGCAGGACCACTATCGTTCGACCTGCCGGGGCGTTGCGCACAGCCCGGCTGAGCTGCGGCCTCGCCCGGACGGTCGTTCAGCCAGTCAAGCCCTGAAAACGCCGAAACGGCGCCCCGGAACTGCTCCGGGGCGCCGTTTCGGCGTTTTCAGGGCTTACTCCACCGGGCCGGCCGTGCGGGTGCCGGCGTAGTAGTACAGCTCGGCCAGGGTCTTCTCGTAGCTGGCGCGCAGGCTTTCCTGCTTGAGCCGCAGGTCGATGAGCTTGGTTTCGCGGGCGTTGACGAGGAAGATGGTGCTTTCGCCCAGCTCAAACTTCTGCGTTTCGGCCCGCAGCAGGGTGCGCTGGTTGGCAATGGTCTGCTCCTGCACCACCAGCTGCCGCTCGTAGGCCTTCAGGGCGTTGTACTTGGCCCACACCTGGTTGGTGATGCTGCGGCGGCTGTTCTGCTGCTCCAGCGTGGCGTCCTGCACCTTGATGCGGGTCTGCCAGAGCTTGCCGCGCTCCTTGCGCAGAAACAGCGGCACGGCGAAATCCACGCCCAGCTTGTAATTGTCGCGGCCGAAGTCGTAGTAGGCCGGTACCTCGGGGCGGTAAAAGTCGCCGCGGCTGAGCAGGTAGCCGCTCACGTTCAGCGTCGGCTTGAGCAGCTCCCGGCGGTAGCGCTCCTCCACGCCCAGCTGCCGGATTTTGGCGTCGAGCTTGAGCAGGGTGGGGTGGCGGCTGCCGGCAAAGTCCAGCAGCCCGCGCAGCGCCACGGTATCGAGGGGCATGAGCAAGGGGCGCTGGGGCACGGCGTAGGCGGGCAGCTCCACCGGCTGGCCGTCGGCGTTCCAGAGGTGGTTCGAGAGGAGCAGGCGGGCGTTCTGCAGCTCCACGCGCAGCTGCTCGTACTGCACCTGCCGGTCCTGCACCGTAATCTGGGCCTCCACCGAGTCGATGGGGGCCTGGTCGCCGAGCAGGGCGCGGCGGCTGGTGCCGCGGAAGCGCGTTTCGGCCAGCTCCACGCCCTCCTCGATCAGCCGCATCTGCTGGTAGGTGTAGTACCAGGTCCAGTAGTCCCGGGCCGCCTGCAGCCAGATTTCGTTGATCTGCTTCACCTTTTCGGCCTCGGCCGCGTCCACCAGGATTTTGGCCTGGCGCAGGGTGCTGCGGCGCGCGTCGATGAGCAAACCCTGGCCCAGCGGCACCGAGAGGCCGGCTATGGCCAGCCCGTCGAGCGGGGTGCGGTACTCCGGGTTCACGTAGCGGCCCACCATCCGGTCGTAGCCCACCTTCAAGTCGATGCCGGCCGGCCAGATGGGCAGCTTCAACTCGTTGCCCCAGTTGTTGTAGTAGTCGGTGCCGCCGAAGTGCTTCCGGTCGAAGCCCGAGGCCAGCTTGGGGTCGAAGCCGCCGCGGGCCTGCTGCACCTCGGCGCGGGCGTCGTCGCTGAGCAGGGCCGCCTGCTTCACCACCGGGTGATGGGCAAAGACCAGGTCGGCCAGGTTCTGCAGGGCAAACACCCGGGCCGTATCGGCCGGCGGGCGGTCCTGGGCCAGTTGCTGGGTTTGCAGCGGGGCGGGCTCCAGGCCGGGCTTCCGGGTGGGCAGGCGCGGGTCCTGGGCCAGGGCGCTGAGGCACAGCAGGCTCAGGAGCAGGGTTGCGGCGGTTCGTTGTTCGTTGTTCGTTGTTTGTTTTTCGTTGACGCTCGACCCCGAACCAATCCGTTGTTTCCGAGGAATGGTCGAAAAACGAAAACTGAACAACGAAAAACCAATCAAATGCGTCCTCATGGCTACTTCTCCGCTTTGGCTTTCACCGGCGCTTCGGTGGGCTCCGCCTGCAGGCTGGGCGGGAAGCCGTTGAGCTGCCGCCAGATTTCGTACCACACCGGCACCGAGTCCAGAATCACCCAGCCGTATACGCCCGAGCCCAAGCGCAGCTGCGCCGGCCACGCCCGGTCCCGCTCGTGGTGCTGGTCGGGGCGCACCAGCAGGCGGTACTTGCCGTTGCCGCTGCTCACCACGTCGATGACGGTGACGGTGCCGCCGAAGGTGCCCACGGCCACCGAGGGCCAGCCCGAAAACTGCACCGCCGGCCAGCCGTCGAACTGCAGGCGCACCTGCCGGCCGCGCTGAATCAGGGGCACGTCCATGGCCCGCACGTACAGCTCCACGGCCAGCACGGGCGCGTCGGGCTGCAGGGTGGCAATGGATTCGCCCTCCTTGATGGTTTCGCCGATGCCGGCCTTGAGCGTGCGCACCACGTAGCCCGCCTGCGGCGCCCGCACGATGTAGAGGCCGCGGCGCACGTCCACGTTGCTGATCTTGTTGCGCAGCGCCGCCACCTCGCCCTCCGACGAGGCCCGGCTCGACACGGCCGAGCTGCGGTCCGACAGGGTCTTGGCCACGTCCTGCTCGTACTTGGCCCGCAGGTTCGACAGCTCGATGCGGGCGTTGGCCAGGGAGTGCTGCGAGTTGAGCAGCTTGTTGCGCTGGGCCGTCACCTTGGCCTGGTCTTCCTGCAGCTTCAGGCGCCGCGTCTCAATGTCGGTCAGCGAGAACAGGCCGTTCTTGTAGCCTTCCTCGTAGCGGGCCAGCCGGGCCTGGGCAATCTGGAAGAAGTTGGTCACCGCCACTAGGTCGGCCGAGTCGATGCGGACCGAGTTGCGGGCCTGGGTCACGCGGTTGCGGGCCGCGTCGAGCTGCACGTTCAAGGTCAGGCGCAGGGCGGCCAGCTGCTGGTCGGTGGCCTCGATTTTGGCCGCGTTGGCCGCCACGTTACCCTGCTTGGCCGTCAGCTGCTCGCGCAGGCGCTCGGGCAGGTTCGGGTCGAAGTACTCGTCCTTGATTTCGGAAATTGTCAGCAGCGTGTCGCCCTGCTTCACCAGCTGCCCCTCGCGCACGGCCCAGTGCTCGATGCGGCCGGCAATGGCGTTCTGCACCGTCTGGGGGCGGTCCTGGGGGCGCAGCGTGGTGAGCGTGCCCGTGCCCTGAATGGTCTGGCGCCAGGGCAGGAACAGGATGATGAGGAAGAGCACGCCCACGGCCACCAGCACTTGGGCCAGCAGGCGGGCGCCCCGGGGCTCCAGCAGCTCGCGGTGGGCCCGGTCCAGCTCCTCGTGCCAGAGCGAGTCGTCGACTTCCTGGTTGGATATGTTAAGCATGGGCATCGGCGGATTGGGATTTGGCGAGGGGCAGGTCGGGCACGGCGGCCAGTTTCTCCACGCCGGTGAGCATGTCGAAGACGGTGCCCAGCCCGTTCAGCAGCTTCTCGATGGAGCTGCTGACCTGCACGATGAGCACTTCGGCGGCCACGAACTGGCCCAGCGTCATTTGCCGCGACACCACGAACAGCGTGCCGGCAATGAGCAGGCCCGCCGTGAGCAGGGTGCGCAGGGCCACGCCCCAGCTGTAGTAGGTTTTGAGCACCCGAAAATGGTCGTTGCGGGCGCGCAGGTAGCGGGCCGTCAGCTCGTCGGTGCGGTCCATGGCCTGCTCCTGGGCGGCGGCGTGGCCGCGGTACTCGGGCAGCACCCCGGCCACCTGCTGCAGCCAGTCCACCGTCTGGTACTTATGCACCGATTCCTGCAGGCTGGTGCGCAGCGCCTGCCGGTAGTGCAGCGCGTAAATCAGCCCGAGCAGCACCAGGGTCAGAAGCCCGAAGCCGAGGAAAATCGGGTGGTAAAAGGAAAGTACGATGACGGCAAACACAATCTGAATGCCGGCAAACATCAGGTCGATCAGCAGCTTGGTCAGGCCCTTCTGCACCGTCAGCACGTCGAAGAAGCGGTTGACCAGCTCCGGCGGATTCTCGCCCTCCAGCGCCCGCGGATCGATGCGCGGCAGGCGGTAGGCGTACTCAATGGCGGCCTTGGCAAACAGGCGCTGCTCCATGGCCTCCACCAGCGTGAGCTGCCCGATGAGCAGCAGCCCCGCCAGCAGCACGCCCACCACCACCACCCCGATCAGGATGTAGGTGGAGCTGAACACGGCCCCGGTCGAGACCAGGTTGAACACGGCCTGCGTGCCCAGCGGCAGGGTAAGGCTGATCAGGCCCGAAACCAGGGCGTAGAACAGGATGTAACGAATGGAGCGGCGCTCCGGCTCCAGCATGCGGGTGAGCCGCTGCCAGGGGGTGGGTGGGGGTAAGGTGACTGATTTTGAAGCCATTGAAGGGCAATAAGGGTTCAGGTAGCGTGGCCAACGCACCAAGGCAACAGCTACCAGAAAGGTCCGTCGGCTAGCTACGACGAGGAAAGCGCGGCAACGCTTGCGTACCGGCCCCCAACGCCGGGATTAAGCCTTGGCAGTTCGGCAGCAAAAGTACGTTCCAAACCCGGGAGGGATGCGTAATGTTGCTTAAAATAGGATTAAATCTTATCGTTAAAATTCAATTAAATATCATTATATAATTTTTCCGTAGGATAAATCAGTATTCCGGCGGGCCTGGCCCCGACTTTCGACCCCGACCCGGCTGATAACACAAAAACGGCCGCCCCCGACTGGGGCGGCCGTTTTGCACTGCCGGGCTTGGTTTTCCCTAACGCGTAGCCACGGCGGCGGCGCCGTCTTCCGGCGTCGCATTCCTGAGTACGGGAACGGTGCGCAAATAGGCGTAAATGGCCCTGGCTTCCGTTTCGTCCATGAGTGTAAACTTGGGCATGGGGGTGCGCAGCGGCCCGTGCGGCGACTGGCCGTAGCGCACGGCCTGCACAAACTGCGCCTCCGTCCAGTCGCCGAGGCCGGTTTCGGCGTCCATCGTCAGGTTGCGGCTCTTGATCAGGCTGCCATCCGTCGTCACGAAGTCGATGCCGCCGCCCAGGTAGCCCGCGGATTTCTCCGGCTCCAGGTGGTTGTTGGTCTGGTGGTCCTGGCTGTGGCAGTCGTAGCACTTGTAGCGGCCCACCACCAGGTAGCGGCCGTAGGCCACGGCGTCGGTGGGGGCGGGGGCTACCACGGCGCCGTCGGGCATGGGCAGGGGTTTCATCACCGTGTTGGTCAGGGCTTTGGCCAGAAACGAGGGCTCCTGCTCGTGCGTGGGCGTGGGGTCGGGCTGCACCTGCCGGTCGGTGGAGTGCAGGTAAGCAATGACGCTGGCCACGTCCTCGTCGGACATGTGACGGAAGTTGGGCATCACCACGCGGTAGCGCCCGTCGCGCCCGATGCCGGTACGCAGCAGGGCCACCAGCTCCTCGTCGGTCCAGCGGCCGATGCCGTGCTGCTGGTCCTGGGTGATGTTGGCTGCGTAGAGCTTGCCGAATTCCGGCGGCAGCTCGGTCAGCTGCTTGCCGCTGAGGGCGCCGGTAGCGGGGTTGCGGTGGCAGTCGACGCACATGGCGTTGACGATTTTCTGGCCGTGGGCAATGCGCGTGGGCGTGGCCACAATCTTTTGGGCGGCCATCTGGGGCTTGTCGTAGCTCGGAATGCCGCGCACCTGCACGAAGGTGGCCGCGCAGGCGCCGAGAAACACGACGCCGGCCAGCAGCAAGCCGAGGATACGGAGGACTTTTTTCATAGCGTCAGAAAGGCAGAAGAGAGAGGCAGGAGAGTGGGACAAAAGTAGGCTGGCATTGCACTCAGCGCACTCGCACAATGATGTGAGCAGGGCCCGGGCGGCTACCACATCTTGCGGGCGGCGGCCGGCTAGTGCGTCGCCACGGCCGCCGCGCCGTCCTCGGGCGTGGCGTTTTTGATGACGGGCACCGTGCGCAGGTAGGCGTAGATGGCGCGGGCTTCCGCGTCGGTTACCAGCGAGTACTTGGGCATGGGGTAGCGCAGCGGCCCGCTGGGCGAGCGGCCGTACTTCATGGCCTGCGCAAACTGCTCGGGCGTCCAGTCGCCGAGGCCGGTTTCGGGGTCGGCGGTCAGGTTGCGGCTCACAATGTCGTGGCCCTCTGCGTCCTGCAGCACCGAGCCGCCGCCCAGGTAGCCAAAGGACTGCTCAGGGTTGGCGTCGCTGGTTTTCAGAATGTCGCCGGAGTGGCAGTCGTAGCACTTGTAGCGCGACGTGACGAGGTAGCGCCCGAAGGCCACCTGATCGGCGGGGTTGGGCTGCAGCACGGGCCGGGCGGGCAGCTCGGCGGGCTGAATGATGGTATTGGCCAGCACGTTGCCCAGGAAGCTCGGCTCCTGCGGGTGCGAGGGCGTGGCGTCGGGCTGCAACACCGGGTCGGCGGAGCGCAGGAAGGCCACGATGCTCAGCACGTCCTCGTCGGAGAGGCGGCCGAAGTTGGGCATCACCGAGCGGATGCGCCCGTCGGGCCCCAGGCCGGTGCGCAGCAGGGCCACCACCTGCGCGTCGGTCCAGCCGCCGATGCCGTGCTGCCGGTCCTGGGTGATGTTGGCCGAGTAGAACTGCCCGAACTGGGCCGGAATGTCCCGGAGCAGCTGCCCGCGCAGGCGGCCGGTCTGCCGGTCGAGGTGGCAGGCGGCGCACACGCTCATGGTCAGGCGGCGGCCGTGCTCCACGCGCGCGGGCGTGTAGGCCACCGGGGCCAGCCGGAGCCGGGGCGGGTCGTAGCTCGGAATGCCGCGCACCTGCACGAAGGTGGCCGCGCAGGCCAGCAGGAAGACGACGCCGGCCCCCACGAGGCCGACGATTCGCAGGATTTTTTTCATAGCGGAAAAGGGTAGGGTTGGCAGCGGAGCGGAGTGAGGGGCAAAAGTATCCGCCGCACCCACGCCAGTCAGTCGCATAACTATGTGAGCGGTAAGGAAAAATGATGTGGCGCTGGCGCCGGTTTAGCGAGGGAGACGAGCGGGCCCGGCGCCCGGCATAAAGCCGGTTTTCAACCGGCGTCGACCGTGGTGGCGCTATAGTCATGGGCTCGTCAGGGCGCCGGGCACCGGCTGAAAGCCAGCCCGGCTGCGGAAGCCCCGCCGAACCTCGACCCCGGTTTAGCTGTTTACTAAGCCGGGACCCTTCTCCCGCTCCCTATCTGCCCCCGATGAACCACGAAACTATCCGCACCCTCGGCCAGCTCAAGGCTGCGGGCTACCGCTCGCGCACCGTTAAGGAAGAGCTGCGCGACAACCTGATTCAGAAGCTCCAGCGCCGCGAAAACGCCTTTCCCGGCATCCACGGCTACGAAGAAACGGTGATTCCCGACCTGCAGCGGGCCATCCTCTCCATGCACCACATCAACCTGCTGGGGTTGCGCGGGCAGGCCAAGACGCGCATTGCCCGCCAGCTGGTGGGGCTGCTCGACGAGTACATTCCGGTGGTGCAGGGCTCCGAGCTGAACGACGACCCCTTGCAGCCCCTCTCGCGCTACGCCGTCGACCTGGTGGCCGAAAAGGGCGACGATACCCCCGTCAGCTGGCTGCCCCGCTCGGAGCGCTACACCGAAAAGCTGGCCACTCCCGACGTGTCGGTGGCCGACCTGATCGGCGACGCCGACCCCATCAAGGCCGCCACCCTCAAGCTGCCCTACTCGGATGAGCGCGTGATTCACTTCGGGCTGATTCCGCGGGCGCACCGGGGCATCTTCGTCATCAACGAGCTGCCCGATTTGCAGGCCCGCATCCAGGTGGCGCTGTTCAACATCCTGCAGGAAGGCGACATCCAGATTCGCGGCTTCAAGGTGCGTCTGCCGCTGGATATCCAGTTCGTCTTCACCGCCAACCCCGAGGACTACACCAACCGCGGCAGCATCGTCACCCCGCTCAAGGACCGCATCGACGCGCAGATCATCACGCACTACCCCAAAACGCTGGAAATCGGCAAGCGCATCACCCGCCAGGAAGCCCGCCTCACGGAGGCCCAGCGCGGGCTGGTGACCGGCAACGAGGTCATTCACGACCTGGTGGAGCAGGTGGCCATCGAGGCCCGCGGCTCGGAGTACGTCGACGCCAAATCGGGCGTGTCGGCGCGCCTGACCATCTCGGCCTACGAGCAGGTCATTGCCGCCGCCGAGCGCCGGGCCCTCATCAACGGCGAGACGAGCACCCGCGTGCGCGTGGCCGACTTCATGGCCGCCGTGCCCGCCATCACCGGCAAGGTGGAGCTGGTGTACGAGGGCGAGCAGGAGGGCGCGGGCATCGTGGCCGAGAAGCTGATGGGCAAGGCCCTGCGCAGCCAGTTTCTGCACTACTTCCCCGACCCCGAAAAGGCCAAGAAGCAGAAAGACAAGCCCAACCCCTACAAGCCGGTGCAGGACTGGTTCGGGGCCCACACCGTCGACATTCTGCACGACGCCCCGGCCGCCGACTACCGTCAGGCCATCGAAGCCGTGCCCGGCCTGCGCGACCTGGTGACGCAGAGCATTCCGGCCGACATGTTTGCCGAAGACCCGCTGTTCTGGCAGGAGTTTGCCCTGCACGGCATGGCCGAAATGAGCCTCCTGTCCCGCAACCGCCTCACCGGCGGCACCCAGTTCAAGGACCTGTTCTCGTCCATGTTCACCATGCCCAACTTCGGCGGCGACGACGATGACGACGAGGACTACCAGTCGTCGAAAAAGCGGAAGCGGCGCTAACCCCGCGCCGGCGCCAGGCCCAACGCCGCGCCGCCGGCTCCCCACGGGGAGCCGGCGGCGCGGCGTTGGTGTTTGAGCAGCAGCGGCCGGAGGGCCGCTCAAATCCCGGGCACGTGCTGGCGGAAGTACTGATCGAGAATGGCGTGGACCTTGGCTTCGGTCAGGGGCTTGTCGACAACGGTGGTGACGGGCAGCCGCTGCATCTGCTGCATGTCGCGCTCGTGCAGGGAGGTGGTCAGCACCACCACCACGGTGCCCTGACGGCGGGTGGCGGGCAGCTGCTGCCAGGCCTGCAGAAACTCGATGCCGTTCATCACGGGCATGTTCACGTCGAGCAGGATCAGGGCCGGAGCGGGGTTGACCGGGCCCGCGGGCGCCGGCTGGCCCAGCAGGCGCAGCGCATCGGCCCCGTTTTCCGCCACCCGCAGCTCATCGGCCACGGCCATGCGGCGCAACAGCAGCTGATTCAGAAAATTGGTGGTCGGGTCATCGTCGACCAGCAGAATACTGGAAAGGTGTGGCATGCGGAAAGCGGCGCGGGGCGCCCGGGGCAGAGCGTGCCGCCTTATACGCAGCTTAGGTCGGCAGGTCGATGATGAACGTGCTGCCCCGGCCCAGCTCGCTTTCCACCCGAATGGTGCCGCCGGCGTTTTCCACGATTTTCTTCACCATGTACAGCCCGATGCCCGAGCCCTCGACGTGGGTGTGCAGGCGCTGAAACATGCTGAAGATGCGCCCCTGCTGCCCCGCGTCGATGCCCAGGCCGTTGTCCTGCACCTGCAGGTGCAGGCGGCCCGCGGTCTGCCGGCAGCTCAGGCGCACTTCGGGCACGCGCTCGGGGTGGTGGTACTTCACGGCGTTGCTGAGCAGGTTGTAAATCACCGAGCGCAGGTTTTTGGGCGAAAACAGCACGGTGGAGCAGCCGTCCACCTCCACGTGGAGGCGGGCCCGGGTGTCGCGCAGCAGCGGCAGCAGGTCCTGGCGCACGTCCTCGATGATGGCCGCCAGGGCCACCGACTCGGTGGGCTGGGCGTGTTCCTGCTGCAGCTTGCTCACGTCAGTCAGGTTGTCCAGGGTGCGCTTGAAGCGGTCTACCGAGCCGTGCATGCGCGCCAGAATGGGCTCAATCAAATCCTGCTGGAGCACGGCGGGCGGCAGCTGCTCGGTGAGGGCCTGCAGCAGGCCCTCGATGTTGGTGATGGGCGCCTTCAGGTCGTGGGAGGCGGTGTAGATGAAGTTGTCCAGGTCCACGTTGGTGCGCCGCAGCTGCTGGTTGAGCGCGTCGAGGTCGGCGTTGGTACCGCGCAGCTGCTCGTTGGCGGCGGCCACCTGCTGGCGGGCTTCCACCTGCTCGGTCACGTCGCTGACCAGGGCGTAAAAGCCTCCGACCTGCCCTTCGCGCCAGTCGGGAATGTAGTCGACGTGGATGTGGCGGACAAAGTCCTGGCGGTAGGGCATGCGGGCCTCAAACTCCAGCCGCTCGCCGGCAAACGCCCGCTCCATATACGCCTTCACGTTCTGGTAAGCAGCCTCGCCCACCACTTCGCGCACGGGCCGGCCCACCAGCTCGCTCGGGCCCTGGTTGAACCAGGCCTCGTAAGCGCGGTTGGCAAACTGGTACCGCTCGGCGCGGTCGATGTAGCTGATGAGCACCGGCAGCGCATCGGTGAGCAGCTGCAGCCGCTGGGCGCTGGCTTCGCTGGCCTGGCCGGCGCGCACCTGGTCCGTCACCTCAAAGGCAAACACCATCACCCCGTCGATGCGGCCCCGTTCGTCGAAGCGGGCCTGCTGGATGTAGTTGAAATAGCGGTTTTCCAGCTCGCCGTCGCCGGGGCGGGCCAGCGGAATCAGCATGCCTAGCTCGCGGTGGGTGCGGCCCGTGGCGTATACCTGCTGGAAGGTGCGGTACACGGCGTGCTCCCCGAGCTCCGGCAGCGCTTCGAGCAGGGGTTGGCCCAGCAGCTGCCGGTCGGGAAACAGCTGCTGGTAGCCGGGGTTGACCAGTTCGAACACCAGCTCCGGCCCGCGCAGAATGCAGATGGCCGCCGGCGCCTGCATGAACAGGCGCTCCAGCAGGGCCCGCTGACGCTCGGCGGCGGCCTGGGCGGCCTGCACTTCGCTGGTGCGCTGCTCCACGCGGGCCTCCAGGGCCTGGGCCAGTTCCTGCAGCTGGGCCTGGGCGTGCAGCAGCTCGGTATTGCTGTTCAGCAGCTCCTCGTTGGTGACGCGCAGCTCCTCGTTGGTGGCGGCCAGCTCCTCGTTGAGCGTCTGCACCTGCTGGCGGGCCTGCACCTGGCTGGTCACGTCGACGGCAATATCGAGCACCCCCAGCAGCGCCCCGGCCGGGTCGTAAAGGGGCTGGTACACGAAGTCGAAGTAGCGCGTTTCCAGCCGCCCCTGGTGGCGCAGGGTGGTGGGCACCTCATGGCCCACGAAGGGCACGCGCGTGCGGGCCACCTGGGCCAGCAGGTGGTCGAAGTTCTGGCCCTGCAGCTCGGGCACGGCCAGCAGCAGCGGGCGGCCCAGCACCTGCGGCGGGGTGTAGCCCCACATGGCGCACAGCCGGTCGTTGGCCGCCACGATGAGCTGCTCCGGCCCCTGAAACAGCCCGATGGCCACCGGGGCCTGCATTAGCAGGGCCTGCAGCAGGTTTCGTTCCCGCTCGGTCTGGGCGCGGGCCTCTTCGGCCTGGGCCACGGCGGCGGCCAGCTCGATGTTGGCGGCCTGCAGCTGCTCGTTCAGCCCGCGCTGCTCCTCGTGCAGGGCCTGCACCTGCTGGCGGGCCTGCACCTGCGGCGTCACGTCGTAAGCGAAAACGAAGATGCCGTCGATGGCCCCGCTCAGGTTGTGGCGGGCCTGGTAGATGAAGTTGTAGTAGCGTTTTTCCAGCTCCCGCCGACCCTCGTTGTGGTGGTCGAGCTGCACCAGCATTTCGGTGGCGTAGAAGGTTTCGCCGGTCTGGTACACGTGGTCGAGCAGCGCGAAGATGGGCTGGCCCGCCAGCTCGGGCATGGCCTCACGGATGGGCCGGCCCGCCAGCGGCCGTTCGCCCACCAGCGCCTGGTACTGCGGGTTGACGAACTGGAAGGCGTGCGCCGGGCCGTCGAAAATGCAGATCATGGCCGGGGCCTGCTGAAACACGCTGTGCAGCTGCTGGCGCTGCAGCTCGGCCTCGGCGCGGGCGGCCTGCTCGCGGGCCTGGCTGGCGCGCAGGTCCTCTTCCACGGCCGTGCGCTGGTGGTCGGCGGTATCGGTGAAGCTCACCACCAGCAGGGCGCCGCTGCGCTGGGCCTGCAGGTAAAAGTAGTTGTCGAGCCCGTCGAACTGGTAGTTGACGTCGTAGCGCCGGGTTTCGCCGCCGGCCCGGAACGCCTCGCAGTAAAAGGCGAAGACGCCCGTGGCCGCGTCCTGCGCGCGGGGATAAAGGGTGAGGAAGGTCTCGGCGGGGCGTTCGGGCAGGTGCAGCATGCGCTGGGCCGCCGGGTTCAGGTGCACGTAGGCCAGGTCGACGATGGTGGCCTCGTCGGCGGCGTACACGGGCTGGAACAGGATAACGCCGGTCAGCGACACGCTCAGCAGCGTCTGCAGCAGCTCATTCGCCGGGGCCGAAGCAAGTGTAGCGAGGGGAAGGTCGGGCATAGCGGCAGCGCCGGGCGGAGAAGACAACGAAAGAGACGGGCCCAGTAACGCACGCGGGCTTATCGGTACGGCAAGTTCGCGGAAAAGCCCATACCGGCAACGGCGCAAGGGCTGCAGAGGTTGCCGGCGGGCTTAGCCAGCACGGCGCGCCGTTCGCACAGCCGTTGTCGTTGTTCGGCGAAACGCCCGGCGGAGGGGGGCCGCACCGCCCCACCTTTGTCATGTCGAACGGGCACAGCGGCCCGGTCCACCCGCCCGAAACGCTCTTTTCTGCTCCACATAATGAAAGCTTCCGTCCTCGCCCGCCTCGCCTCGCTGCTCCTGGTTGTCGCCCTGCTGCTGCCCTCGCTGGAGGCCGCCGCGGCCCGCCCCGGCAACTTTGGCCGCCGCGGCAAGACCGGGATGCACCGGCCGGTGTACAAGAAGTACCAGCCCGGCTGCCGCTGGATCTTCCAGAAATACTAGTTGCCCGGACCGCGGATGCGGGGTCAGCAGAAGGGAATGGCTGCTGCTCCCGATTGCCCTTCCGCCGGTCCGCAACTAGCGTTGCCCTCTTCGTCGGTACCGGCCGGCGGGAGGGCATTTTTTTTTGCCGCTGCCGACGCCGCCAAAAAAAGCCCGCCGCCGAATCCGGCAGCGGGCTTTTTTCAAGGGAGTTGCCGGGGCTAGGCCTGATCGTCCTGCACCACGATTTTCTCGATGGTGTCGTTGGGGCGGATCTGGTCGATGACGTCCAGGCCCTCCACCACTTTGCCAAAGCAGGTGTGGTTGCGGTCGAGGTGGGCGGTGTTGTCGCGCGAGTGGCAGATGAAAAACTGCGAGCCGCCGGTGTTGCGGCCGGCGTGGGCCATCGAGAGCACGCCGCGGTCGTGGTACTGGTTGCCGCCGGTCAGCTCGCAGGGAATCTTGTAGCCGGGGCCGCCGGTGCCGGGCGTGCCCTTGGCGCCGTCGCGCGAGTTGGGGCAGCCGCCCTGGATAACGAAGTTCGGCAGCACACGGTGGAACTTCAGCCCGTCATAGAAGCCCTTCTGGGCCAAGTCGGTGAAGTTCTTCACGGTGCCAGGAGCATCCTGCTCGTAGAACTCGACTTTCATCACACCCTTGCTGGTGTGGATTTCGGCAGTTTTCATGGAATGAGGGACTGTGGGGAAACGTGAACCGGAGCCGGCCCGCAGGCCGGAGCGGCTGCAAAAGTAGCTGTTTACGGCGGCCCGCAAATCCGGGGTGCCGTCGAGCTTCGTAAGGTGCAGCACCGCGGGCCGCCGGGCGTCGACGGCCCGCGGTGCTGCACCTTCTTTCCAAACCTACTTTCCGCTCAATGAAAAAGACCCTGACCACCGCCGCCCTGGCCCTGCTGACCGTGGCCGCCCCGCTGGCCCTCAGCAGCTGCGGCGACAACAAAACGGCCGAAACCACCACGACCACCGAAACGGCTACCGTCACGGAGGCCCCCATGGACTCGGCCGCGGCGGCCCCGGCCCCGGCTCCCGCAGGCGTGCTGGTGGGCGGCGCCATGATGACGCCCGACAAGGACATCGTCGACAACGCCGTGAATTCCAAGGACCACACCACCGTGGTAGCCGCCGTGAAGGCCGCTGGCCTGGTGGAGACGCTGAAAGGCGCCGGCCCGTTCACGGTGTTTGCGCCCACCAACGCGGCCTTTGAAGCGCTGCCCGCCGGCACCGTGGACGGCCTGCTGAAGCCCGAAAGCAAGGCCAAGCTCACCAAAGTGCTGACCTACCACGTGGTGCCCGGCGCCCTGAAGGCCGCCGACCTGACCGACGGCCAGGAGCTGACCACCGTGGAAGGCGAAAAGCTGAAAGTGAGCGTGAAAGACGGCAAGGTGATGGTCGGCGGGGCCACCGTCACCATCCCCGACGTGGTGTCGAGCAACGGCGTGACGCACGTCGTCGACAAGGTGCTGCTGCCGGCCAAGCTCTAGGCCCGGCGCGCCCGGCTGACTACCGGCCCGGTCTGCCCCGGCAGGCCGGGCTTTTTCGGGCCCGGCGGCAGGGTTTTGTGGCCGCGAAGCGGGAAAGCGCCGCTGGCCCAACCTTGCCGACCGCTCTTGCGTCTGCTAGCTTTACGTCCCAATCTGACTTCTATGCGCACCCGTTTTACGCCCCTGTTGGCTTTGCTGCCGTTGCTGGCCGCCTGCAACTCCCAGCCCGAAACCACCAACCCCGAAGGCACCGACGCCGCCGTCACCGACTCTACCGCCTACGACCCCAACGCCAGCTCCGACTCCCTGCGCATGGGCAAAACCGGCGGCGTGGCAGTGGGCGGCACTTCCCTCACGCCCGATAAAACCCTGGCCCAGAACCTGGCCGCCTCGCCCGAGCTAAGCCAGCTGCTGGCCGCCGCCGGCAAAACCGACCTGGCCGCCAAGCTGGCCGCCGACGGGCCCTACACCGTGTTTGCCCCGAGCAACGCCGCCTTCAAAGGCCTGCCCTACGGCGCCATGGCCGGCCTGCTCAAGCCCGAAAGCAAGGACAACCTGACCGGCTTGCTCGGCTACCACATCATCCAGAGCCGCCTGCTGGCCCTCGACCTGCGCGACGGGCAGGAGCTGACTACGATGGAAGGCCACAAGCTGAAAATCAGCGTGCAGGGCGACAACATCACCGTCAACGGCGCCAACGTCACCACGCCCGACGTGGTATCGAAAAACGGCATCATCCACGTTATCGACAAAGTGCTGCTGCCGCCCAGCGAGTAGTAAAGCATTGGGAGGCCGCCATCCTGAGGCGTAGCGAAGGACCTTCCTCTCACCCTGCACCACCGCTGCCTACAAAGAGCAGACGCCACCGTCGTAGAAAGCGGACAAACTGAAAAAGCGCCACCCCAACGTTCACGACGTTAGGGGTGGCGCTTTTAATCGTTCTGTTCGTAAATGTTCTGCTCGTTGGCACCAGCGGCGGAGCTAGGCCCGAGCGAGGGCCTTCGCTCTGCTCAGGATGAGCGGGCAAACTACTTCACCGAATCAAACCCGCGCTTTCGGAAATGCGCCGGGCAAAGGAGGTCCAGTCCTCATCGGCGGAGGCGTGGCGGGTGACGGTGGCGGTGAGGTGGTCGAGGATGATATTGGCCACGGGCATGGGCACCTGGTGGGCGCGGGCTTCCGCCAGGGTGAGCTTCAGGTCTTTTTCCAGCAGGGAGGGCGCCGTGCCGGCGGGCTGGTAGTCTTCCTCGGCCACCATGCGGCCGTAGGTGCGGTAGGCGGGGCTGTTGAACAGCGCCGTGGTCAGAAATTCAAACACTTCCATGCGGTCCAGGCCGCTTTTTTCGGCCAGGGTGAAAGCCTCGGCCATGGCCTCGATGGCGGCGCCCAGCATGAAGTTGCCGCAGAGCTTGAGCACGTTGGCCGCGCCCGGGTCTTCGCCCAGGTCGAAGTTGCCCTGGCTGAAGGCGGGCAGCAGCGGCAGCAGGCGCGACTTAGCGTTGTTCGGACCGGCCAGGCACACCCACAGCTGCCCGTTGGCCGCCACGATGGGCCGCCCGAATACCGGCGCCGCTACCAGCCAGGAGCCGTGCTCCCGGTGCGCCCGCGCCAGCTCCTGGTTGGTGGCCGGGGCCACGGTGCTGCAGGAGGCGTGCACGGCCCCGGGCGGCAGGCCGGCCAGGATGCCGTCGTCGCCGGTGGTCAGCTCCCGCAGCACCTCGTCGTCGGTGACCATGCTAAACACGACTTCGGCCTCGCGCACCGCGTCGGCGGGCGTATCGGCCACGCTGGCGCCGCGGGCCCGCATGGCCTCCGCTTTGTCGGGCGAGCGGTTGTAGACGGTGAGGGTGTGGCCGGCCAGCAGCAGGTTGGTCGCCATGGCCTGGCCCATGCGGCCCAGGCCAACGAAGGCAATGTGGTGCTTCATGGAATACGTCCGCGCCCAAGGAGGCTCGTGCAAGTGTATTCGCAGCGAACGGGGCGCAGGTTGTTGCCAAACCGAATCAGCAAGCCCCGAAAGTCGGTACCGATAGTGGTAGCACGACCTGAAAGTCGTCCGACCAATGTCGTTGTTTAGCAAGTTAACAGAACGTCATGCTGAGCTTGTCGAAGCGTGACGCCCTAAATTGATTTTCGGCGACTTCCGAAACCACTTGAAATGCCACTTAGTGGCGGTTGTCCTCGTCGGCGAGCATGCTCAGGTAGCTGTCGTAGCGGGGCAGGGCGATGCGGCCCTTTTCCACGCCCTCGCGCACGGCGCAGCCGGGTTCTTCCACGTGGCGGCAGTTATGGAAGCGGCACTGGCCGAGCAGGGCACGCATTTCGGGGAAGTAATGGGCCAACTCGGTTTTCTTCATGTCCACCAGCCCCAGCTCCTTGATGCCGGGCGTGTCGATGAGGTAGGTGCCGGGGCGCACTTCCAGCATTTCGGCGAAGGTGGTGGTGTGCTTGCCCTTGTCGGAATATTCGCTGATTTCGGCCGTCTTCAGGTCCAGGTCGGGCACCAGCGCGTTGATGAGCGTGCTCTTGCCCACGCCCGAGTGGCCCGAAAGCAGGGTGGTTTTGCCCTCCAGCAGCGCCGCAATCTGGTCAACGCCCTCCCCGGTGTGGGCCGAGCTGCGCAGGGTGGGGTAGCCGGTGCGCTGGTACATGTTCTCGATCTGCCCGAGGTAGTCCAGCAGCTCCTCTTCGTAGATGTCCACCTTGTTGAACACCAGCGTGGCTGGAATCTGGTAGGCCTCGGCCGTCACCAGAAACCGGTCGATAAAGCCGAAGGACGTGGCCGGCGAGGCCAGCGTCACCACCAGCAGGGCCTGGTCGATATTGGCCGCCACGATGTGCGCGTGCTCGGTCTTGTGCACCGAGCGGCGGATGATGTAATTGCGGCGCGGCTCGATGTGGTCGATAACGCCGGTGCCCGCGTCGCCGTCGAGGTCGGTGTCAAACCGTACCACGTCGCCCACGGCCAGCGGATTGCTCACTTTCAGGCCCTTGTGCTTGAAGCGCCCGCGCAGGCGGCAGCGGTGCAGCTGCTGGGTGGCATGGTCGCGCACCACGTACCACGAGCCGGTGGATTTGACGACGGTTCCGGTCATTTAGTGAGTTGGTGAGGTGGTGAATTGGTGAAATGGTGAGTTTGATGGTCGGGAGGTGCGGAGCTGCACAGTCAGAAAGACACTCACCATCTCACCAATTCACCAGCTCGCCGAGGATGCGCCCGGTGGCCCCGGCTTCGTGCTGTACGTAGGCGCGGGCCCGCTGGCCCAGCTCGGCGCGCCGGGCGGCATCCGTCAGCAGCGGCGCCAGCCGGGCTTCGGCTTCGGCGGCCGTGGTTACTACGAAGGCGCTGCCGCCAGCCACCAGGTCGCGGGCTTCGCGAAACTTCGCGTAGCGCGGGCCGAAGAGCAGGGGCAGGCCGAAGGCGGCGGCTTCCAGGGTGTTGTGCAGGCCCTTGCCGAAGGCCCCGCCCACGTAGGCCAGGTCGCCGGCGCGGTATAGCTCGCGCAGCAGGCCGATGTTGTCGATGAGCAGCACGCGGGCCTGGGCCACGGTGGCCGCATCGGCGCGGGAGTAGCGCACCACCCGGCCGGGCAGGGCGGCTTCCACCTGCGCCAGGTGCGCCTCGCTGATTTCGTGGGGCGCCACGATGACGCGCAGCTTGTCGGCGTGGCGCTGCAGGCTGGGGGTAAGCACGTCCACGTCGGGCGGCCACACCGAGCCGGCCACCAGCACCGGGGCTGCATCGGCCGTGAAAGCCGCCACGATGGGCAGCTCGCGGGCCGGAGCGGCAGCCGTGGCCGCCACCGTATCGAAGCGGGTGTCGCCGGCCACCGTCACCTGCGAAATACCAATGCCGCGCAGCAGCCGGGCCGAGGCCTCGTCCTGGGTGAAGATGTGCGTCAGCTGGCGTAGCACCCGGCGGAAAAAGCCGCCCCAGGGCTTGAAAAACGCTTGCTCGGGCCGGAAGATGGCCGACACGCAGACGGTCGGCACCTGCTGGCGCTTCAGCTCGGCCAGGTAGTGGTACCAAAACTCGTACTTAACGAAAATGGCCAGCTCGGGCCGGACCGCCGCCACGAAGGCGCGGGCGTTGCGGGCCGTGTCGAGCGGGAGGTAGAACACGTAGTCGGCGCCGGGCCAGTCCTTGCGTACCTCGTAGCCCGAGGGCGAGAAGAACGTCAGCACCAGCCGGTGGCCGGGGTACTGCTGGCGCAGGGCCTCCAGCAGCGGCCGGCCTTGCTCAAACTCGCCCAGCGAGGCGCAGTGCAGCCAGAGGCGCGGGGCGGCATCGTTGGCCAGGCGGGCCTGCAGGCGCGGCAGCCAGTCGCGGCGGCCGTTCACCCACTGCCGGGCTTTGGGCACGAAGGGCGCCACGAGCCGCAGTAGCAGACCGTAAAGGTGAAGGGCGAGGGAATAAAGGAAAACCAATGTGTGTAGGGCCTGGGCGAACGGGTGACGGACAATCAGACCGCGAAATTAGCAGGTACGCGCGGCCGATGTGTAGCGCGGGCTTCAGCCCGCGTCCGTTCGCGCCTCTGGGGCGGCATTTAAATGCAATAGCGCGGGCAAATGCGGGCCGAAGCCCGCGCTACAGCAAAAAAGCTCCGGCCGCAACGACCGGAGCTTTTCAACGTGTATCAGCTTATTACTAAGCGTGCTTGGCCAGGTAGCTGGCTACGCCTTCGCGGGTGGCCGACATGGCGTCTTTGCCTTCTTCCCAGTTGGCGGGGCACACTTCGCCGTTTTTCTCGAAGTACTGCAGGGCATCCACCAGGCGCATGGCCTCGTCGATGCTGCGGCCCAGCGGACCGTCGTTCACCAGCTGGTGGCGCACGATGCCGTCCTTGTCGATCAGGAACAGGCCGCGGTAGGCTACGGGCGAGCCCACGAAGGTCATTTCGCCGGCTTCGTTGTAGTCGTAGTGGCCGCCGAGCACGTCGTAGTTGGCCGCAATGGTCTTGGTTGCGTCAGCCACCAGCGGGTAGGTGACGCCTTCGATGCCGCCCTTGTCGCGCGGGGTGCTCAGCCAGGCGAAGTGCGAGAAATGCGAGTCGGTGGAGCAGCCCACGATGGCTACGCCTTTGGCCTCAAACTCGGCCAGACGGTCTTCGAACGCAATGATTTCGGTGGGGCAAACGAACGTGAAGTCGGCCGGGTAGAAGTAGAAGATAACGTGCTTCTTGCCCAGGTAACGGTCGAGCGAGAACTCCTCTTCGAATTCGCCGTCGATAACGGCGGTAGCTTTGAACGAGGGGGCACGCTTGCC
The DNA here is from genome assembly GCF_003258365.1 of Hymenobacter edaphi. Taxonomy (GTDB): domain Bacteria; phylum Bacteroidota; class Bacteroidia; order Cytophagales; family Hymenobacteraceae; genus Solirubrum; species Solirubrum edaphi. The sequence goes on from NZ_QHKM01000001.1 coordinate 690,129, forward strand.
TACGAGAACTGCCATGATTATGGGGTTGAGTGAAAAAGGGTTGTTTGCGGTTGGTTGGTGGGACAGTTATTCGGGTGCAGTCGGTTGCGGGGTATACGCAGCGAAGGGCGCGCCGGCCATGCCGGTGGGGCGCCCAGCCGGTGGGGCGGCCAGCGGGGTTACTTGCGCACCCCGGTGATGTGCAGCGAGAAGGACTGGGGCTGGAAATGCTCGAAGCCCTTGGTGGCGAAAAACTCCTGCAGCAGCTGGTCCAGCTTCGGGTCGCAGTAATCGATGATTTCCTGCGTGTCCTGGCAGACGAGGTGGTGGTGATTGGTGCAGTCCGTGTCGTAGCGGCGGCGGGTACCGTCGGCGTCGGCCACGCGCTTGAGCAGCCCGGCTGCCACAAACGAGTCCAGCGCCTTGTACACCGTGCCCAGCGAAATGGTGGGGTTGGCCGGCCGCACCGAGCGGAACACCTGCTCGGCCGTGGGGTGGCCCGGCAAGGTCAGCAGGGCTTCCAGAATGCCCAGGCGCTGCTGCGTGGCCCGCAGCCCGGCCTGGGTCAGGCGCAGGTACAGCTGGTCACGGTCGGGAACGGGCAGATTCAAAGGCGTACTCACAGATAGGAATGATTCTCCGCAGCAAAAGTACGCCTATAAGCCGAACCGGCCCAAAAAGGTTTGACAGATGGAAGAAGAGCGGTGCCGGTGGCCGTCATAGTGAGCCTAGCGCGGCAGTCGGTTCTGGACAACGCGCTGCCCCAAAATGAGCCCCGCCCGAAACCAGCATCAGCGGTTTCGGGCGGGGCCGTTTTAGGTTGGGCGTGCTGCGGCGGCGGTGCTACTGAAGGAAGGATTGCCGCCGCTTGATGCACGCAACGTCGTGCCTACCCGCAATGACGGCCGGTGAGCCGCCTGCCGGTACTGCCGTGCTACCGCCCCTTAAACTGCGGCTTGCGCTTTTCTACGAAGGCCGCCATGCCTTCCTTCTGGTCCTCGGAGGCGAAGGTGAGGTAGAAGTTCTTGCGCTCGAAGTGCAGGCCTTCGTCCAGGTGCGTTTCAAACGCCCGGTTCACCGATTCCTTGGCCAGGCGCGCCGCTACCGGCGACATTTCGGCAATGCTGGCGGCGAGGCGGAAGGCTTCTTCCAGAAACTGGCCCACCGGCACCACGCGGTTGACCAGGCCCGCCCGCTCGGCTTCCAGCGCCGAAATCGGCCGGCCGGTCAGCACCATTTCCATGGCGCGGGCCTTGCCCACGGCGCGGGTCAGGCGCTGGGTGCCGCCGGCCCCCGGCATCACCCCGATTTTGATTTCAGGCTGGCCGAACTGGGCCGTTTCCGAGGCCACAATCATGTCGCAGGTCATGGCCAGCTCGCAGCCGCCGCCCAGCGCAAAGCCCGATACGGCCGCAATGAGCGGCTTTTTGGTTTTGCGGATCTGGTCCCACACCGTGAACTGGTCCACGATGAGCATGTCGATGGCCGTGCGGCCGGCCATCTGCTTGATGTCGGCCCCGGCGGCAAAGGCGCGCTCCGAGCCTGTCAGCACGATGGCGCGCACCGACTCGTCGTCGTCCAGCGCCTTGAGGGCCGCGGCTACTTCCTGCATCAGCTGCAGGTTCAGCGCGTTCAGCTCTTTGGGGCGGTTCAGCTCAATCAGGGCCACCTGGGGCCGGGCGTTGGGAGTTACGCGGATAAATTCCATCGGGAAAGGGGAGGAGTGGGAGAATCGAAGAGGCCAGGCGACAAAGAACGGCAGCGGACGCGCCGCCGCTGCCAGGCCGCGCTATTTGGCCGGCGTGCGGGCCACAAACTGAAACGTCTGCCGGGTGCGCTGCTCCAGCAGCAGGTCGCGCCCCCGCGTCAGCTCGCTGATGGCCTCGGGCGTGTAGTTCTTGATGGTGTACAGCTCCAGGCCGGTGTTGTAGTAGATGGTAAACTGCTCGCGCAGCTGCTTCAGCAGCTTGCGCAGCCGGTACTCGTGCCAGTCGGTGCACACCGAAAAGCTGATGGCCGAGTTCTGCATCAGGTTGATTTTCAGCCGCACCTGGGCCAGCGTGCCGAAGATAACCTCCAGGTTTTCCTCGGAAATGAATGTGAGGTCCTTCGACTCAAAGGAAATCAGGCATTGATCGGTCTTGCGGATCAGCGCCGGGGCCAGCAGGCCGTGCTTGCAGTCGTGAATCTTGGTGCCCTCGGCCGCGGGGTCCACAAACGACTTCACGTACAGCGGAATGCGCCGCACGGCCAGGGGCTTGATGGTTTTGGGGTGAATCACCGAGGCCCCGTAGTACGCCATTTCGATGGTTTCCTGATAGCTGATTTCGGGGTAGCGCACCGTGTCGGGGAAGATTTTTGGGTCGGCATTGAGCAGCCCGGCCACGTCCTTCCAGATGGTCACCGACTCGGCCCCGAGGCAGTAGGCGAGGATGGCGGCCGTATAGTCGCTGCCCTCGCGGCCCAGCGTGGTCGTCTGCCCGCTGGCGGTGCCGCCCAGGAAGCCCTGCGTGAGCACCACCCCGCGCTGCAGCATGGGTAGCACCTGCTCGCGCAGGTTGCGCTCGGTGGTGGCCCAGTCCACGCGGGCCTCGCGCCAGGCGTGGTCGGTGCGGATGAGCGGGCGTACGTCCAGCCACTGGGCGCCCACGGCCGCCGCCACAATGCAGGTAGCCAGCAGCTCGCCGAAGCTCACCACCTGATCGTACTGCCGGTCGTACTCGCCCTTCGCGAGCGTGGCCAGCCGGTCGCCCAGCTCCTGCAGCAGGTGATGCAGGGCGCCGCTGCCTTCGCCGCAGGCCGGCACGCCGCCGGCGTTCAGCGCAGCGTCGGGCAGCAGGCCCTGGGCTACCTCCAGGTGGAAGCGGCGCAGCTCGGCCAGCGGGGCGGAATAGTCCTCGCCCGAGTGCGCCAGATGGAAAATGTGCTCCAGCGCGTTGGTGGTTTTGCCCATGGCCGAAACCACCACCAGAAGCGGTTGGCCGTCAGGATTCTGTCCCAGGATATGTTGCAGATTTTTTATCGCGGCGGCGTCCTTGACGGAGGCGCCACCGAACTTATACACGCGGAGCGGGTGCGAAGATTGCATGCGTCAAAAGTAGAAAGCGGGTCGAAAAGGCGTAGTTTTGTTACCCCCTGTTCCCGCTTTTTTCTCACTTTCCCACTGCTATGGATCATAATCAGGACCGCCTCGCGCTGCCGGTCGGCACCACCCTCGACCGGTTTATCATGCGCAAGCAGGAGGACTTTCCCTACGCTACCGGCGAGCTGTCCCAGCTGCTGCGCGACATTGCGCTGGCGGCCAAAATCGTCAACCGCGAAATCAACCGCTCCGGCCTGATTGACATCACCGGCGCCTACGGCCAGCAAAACGTGCAGGGCGAAGAGCAGCAGAAGCTCGACGTCATTGCCAACATCCGCTTCATCCGCGCCCTGCGCAACGGCGGCGAGGTCTGCACGGTCATTTCCGAGGAAGACGAGGACATGATTCAGACCGGCAAAAACCAGGGCAAGTACGTGGTGGCCATCGACCCGCTGGACGGCTCCTCGAACATCGACGTGAACGTGAGCATCGGCACCATCTTCTCGATTTACCGCCGTCAGTCGGCCATCGGGCAGGAGGGCACCCAGGAAGACTGCCTGCAGAAGGGCGTGCACCAGGTGGCCGCCGGCTACGTGATTTACGGTTCGAGCACCATGCTGGTGTACACCACCGGCAACGGCGTCAACGGCTTCACCTACGAAGCTTCGCTGGGCGAATTTTTCCTCTCGCACCCCAACATCACCACGCCGCCGTCGGGCAACATCTACTCCATCAACGAGGGCAGCGCCAACTCCTTCCCCGAGGGCGTGAAGCAGTTTGTGCAGTACTGCAAGGACAGCAGCTTCTCGGCCCGCTACATCGGCTCCCTGGTGGCCGATTTTCACCGCAACCTGCTCAAGGGCGGCATCTACATCTACCCGGCCACGGCCAAAAACACCAACGGCAAGCTGCGCCTGATGTACGAGTGCAACGCCCTGGCCTTCATCGTGGAGCAGGCCGGCGGCAAGGCCAGCAACGGCCAGAAGCGCCTGATGGAAATTGAGCCGACCTCGCTGCACCAGCGCTGCCCGCTCTACATCGGCTCGACGGAACTGGTCGACAAGGCCGAATCCTTCCTCTCGCCCGAGCCCGCCGAAGCCGTGGCCGCCCGCGAAGCGTAGAACGGCAACAGCGCAATCAGCCCGCCAGGACAAGCTTGTGCCCGACCTGACGTTCCGGAATAAGCCACAACTAAAAAGCCCCGCTGAGCAATCAGCGGGGCTTTTTCGTGCGAATCAGGCCGATTACTCCGCCTTCTTGCTTTTGCGCTTGGGCTTGTCTTCCGTAGCGGCTTCGGGGCTGCCGGCAGCATCATCAACCTCGGTCGTTTGCGCGGGCACGGCGCCGCCGGTGCTCAGCTCATCCGTCGAGGCAGCAGCGGCTTCGGCTTCCTCCGCGGCCTGGTAGGGCAGGCGGCTGCTCACGGCTGCGTACCACGATACCAGTTTCTTGATATCGGAGAGGTACACGCGCTGGCGGTCGAAGTCGGGAATGATGTCGCCTAGGAAGCCGGTCAGCTCCTTGTCGGTCGACTTGTTGGTCACGGGCAGCTGCTCCCCGTGCTTCTGGTAGATGCGGTCAAACACCTCCGTCAGCGGCACCGTGTAGTCCGGGTCTTCGGTGTAGATGCTGATTTCGTGCAGCAGCGAAACTTTGTTGCGGGCCGAAGCTACGGAGCGGCGGGCCTGCGGGTCCAGGGTTTCCACCAGCACACCGTTGTTGGCGGGGCGCACGAGGCGGTAGAGGCCGGGCATACCGCTGATGGCGGCAATTTCCCTCAGGTCGTAGGGCATAAAGAGCGGGGAATGGGAAGTGAGAAAAAAGCGGGGTTATTCGGCCACCGTGTTGGCGCCGGCCGCGCCCAGCTTGAAGCTGATGGGCAGGCTGGTCAGGATGGGGTACTCGGGCTTCTTGAATTGCAGCAGCTTCACCAGGCGCAGGGCCTCCTCGCCGGTGCCGCCGCCTACCTGCTTTACGAGCTTCACGCCGCTCATGGTGCCGTCCGGCGTCAGGGTGAAGCTCACGATGCAGGTACCCTGAATGCGGTTGCGGCGGGCCAGCAGCGGGTACTTCATTTCCTTGTAGATGAAGTCGTACATGGCCTGCTGCCCGCCTTCGTAGTACTCGGCCACGGGAATGGATTTCGGGGCCGCCGTGGCAATTTTGGTAACCGGGTCCTGCGCCGGGGCCACTTCGGGAGCCGGCGCGGTGCCTTCGGTTTTCACTTTCACTTTCTGCTGGGCCAGGGCGGGCAGCGCAACCAGCGCCGACAGGGCCAGGGCCAGCGTGAAGGTGGTCTTTTTCATGGAGAGGAGGGGTGGAAAAGAGAAGGAAACAAAACGAGTGCGCAGCGCGCGTTCCGGCATGGCAATTACGCTGCCAATCTACGCATTCCCTTCCGTTTCGTGCATCTGCCCGTTCACCTCGTCGATGAAGGCCAGCACCGCGTCGCGCCCTTCCCGGGCCGAGGCCGAGGTGATAAACCAGCGCGGCAGTTCGTCCCAGGTTTCGCTCATCTTGGCCAGGAACCCGTCCACGTTCTGCTGGGTTTTGCCGGCCGACTGCTTATCGGCCTTGGTGAAGGCCAGCACGAACGGCACGCCCCGCTCCCCCAATTCGCTAATAAACTCCAGGTCAACGGGCTGCGGCGGCAGACGCGAGTCGATGAGCACAAATACGCAGGTCAGATTTTCGCGCTTCGACAAATAAGCCCAAATCATTTTGCGCCATTTAGCGCGCGACTCCTTGCTCACGCGGGCGTAGCCGTAGCCCGGCAAATCAACCAGGTACCACTGGTCGTTAATAATGAAATGGTTGATCAGCTGCGTTTTGCCCGGCAACGACGACGTTTTGGCCAGCCCGGTACGGTTGGTCAGCATATTGATCAGCGAGGATTTGCCCACGTTGGAGCGCCCGATAAAGGCATATTCGGGCAGCGCAGCCGGCGGGCACTTGGCCACCTCGGTGTTGCTGGTCAGAAAACGGGCGTCACGAATGTGCATATTTACCGGGCCTTGAATGGAGTGAATTACGCCCGCAAAAGTACGGGGCTGCGGATTAGGGATTAGAAGTCCTATTTTTTCTAGGTTCGTATTAAATTTTCGGCCAGTCCCCTTGCTATTATTATTGTGCGTCTATATTTGTGCGGCTCCTAGTGGGTTTTTCACACTTTTTTGCAAGCGGCAAAATCACGAAACTCTTGGGTGTCAGCTTGCCAGCGGATTGGATACGGCGAAGGTCGTATTATAAAATTTTTATCTTTGCCCGTAGCAAACCCGTTTTCGGGCGTTTCTGCGGGGGTTAGAAAGAAATCAGCTCTGAACTGAAGAGCGGGCTTCTGCGCAAAATTACCCGGCGGCAAACTAACCTTAAGGCAGCTTTTGAGTATATAGGGACGCTTTTGCTAACCCTAGCCCCGTTTTTCGGGAGTACGCAAAGCACCGCACAACCCTTCTCTGCAACTCCATATTCCAAACTCCCCTTCCAATGGACAACTTCGTCAGAAGGTTACTACAGGCTTCGGTGGCCATGGCCCTGACTGCTGCGGTGGCTCAGCCTTCGATGGCCCAAGGCACCCGAAAGCAACTCAAGACCGCCAATAAGTTCTTTGACCAGGAGAACTACCGTGCCGCCATTCCCTACTACGAGCAAGTACTGGCCAAGGACCCCAACAACGCGCTGGCGCTGTTCCGGGCGGGCATCTCGTACATGTCGTTCGACAAAGAAAAGGCCAGCGACTACATCTACAAGGCGCAGAAGCTGAAGCCGAAAGTCTCGAAAGACGTAGAGTACTGGCTCGGCCGCGTCGACCACCTGAACTATAACTTTGACGAGGCCATTGCCCACTTCCAAGCGTACAACGCCACGCTGAAGAAGAAGGACACCCGCAAAGCCCAGCTGGCCCAGCTGATTCAGCACGCCAAAAACGCCAAGATCCAGTTCAACTCGCCCAAGGATATCTTCGTCAAGAACCTCGGGCCGACGGTGAATACCTCGTATTCGGAGCACAGCCCGGTAATTTCGGCCGACGACAAAGTGCTGCTGTTCACTTCGCGCTCGGGCGAAGCCCGCGGTGCCGACCCGAACAACACCACCCCCAGCGGCAAGCAGAAAGTAGCCGCCGACGGCGAGTACTACGAGGACATCTACGAGTCGAAGCGCCTGGGCGAAGACGAGTGGGAAAAGCCCCGCTCGCTGTCGGGCGCGCTCAACGGCAAGGGGCACGACGCCTCGATTCAGGTGTTCGACAACGACACCAAGCTGCTGATGTACCGCAACGACGAGAACGGCGACATCTTCTACTCGGAGAAGACGGGCGCCGACTGGTCGGAGCCGAAGAAGCTGAACGGCAACATCAACTCGAAAGCTTTCGAGTCGGATGCCTACATCACCCCGGACGGGCTGACCATCTACTTCTCGACCAGCAAGTACTCGGAGGATAACACCCTCGACATCTACTACGCTACCCGTCAGCCCGGCGGCGACTGGGGCCCGGCCAAGAGCATCGGTAACCAGATCAACACCAAGTACGACGACGACAGCCCCTACATCAGCCGCGACGGCAAGACGATGTACTTCGCCTCGCGTGGCCACAACACGATGGGCGGCTACGACATCTTCAAGTCGAGCTGGGACGAGGCGGCCCGCGCCTGGGGCCGCCCCGAGAACATGGGCTACCCGGTGAACACGCCGGACGATGACACCTACTACCGCCTCTCGCCCGACGGTTCGTACGCCTACCTCTCGTCTTACCGCATCGGCGGCTACGGCGAGAAGGACATCTACACCATCAACTACATCAAGAACGTCAACATCAAGGGCAAGGTCTTCTCCTCCCGCGACTCGACGACGGTCATTCCCGGGGTAGAGCTGGTGTTCAACGGGCAGACGGCTTCGAAAGAGGTTATCAGCTTCCGCGACGTGACCAAGCCCGACTCGGGCAACTACCAGGTGAATGTGCTGTCGGGCCGTTCGTACCAAGTGGCCTTGTCGAAAGACGGTAAGAACATTACGACGGAGGAGTTTGCCGTGCCGGTGGTAACGAACGATTCGACCACCATCACCAAGAATTTCTACATCCCGTACGTAGACACGACCTCCCTGGCGGGCGTGAACATGAAGCCGATCTACTTCGATACGGACAAGTACAACCTGCGTCCGGAATCGGTGAAGCAGCTGAATAATGTGGCCGGCATCATGAAGTCGAACCCCGGGCTGAACATCTCCATCGAGGGCCACTGCGACTCGCGTAACACCGACGAGTACAACATGGTGCTCGGGCAGAACCGCGCCAACTCGGCCTTCAACTACCTGAAGAAGAATGGTGTGGGCGATACCCGCATGGTGACGGTTAGCTACGGTGAGCGTCGCCCGGCCGCCCCGAACGATTCGCCGGAGAACATGCAGCTCAACCGCCGCGTGGAATTCAAGCCGATTCTGAAGGAAGGCCAGACCATCAACGATGTGATGACGGCCCCCGGCGGCGGTGCCAGCACCAACACCACCACGACCGGTACGACCACGACGACCACCGGCACTTCGACCCGCACCACGGCCCCGCTGCAGCCCGGCAAAACCAAGGCTAAAACGGCCGACGGTACCAAGGTGAAAACCAAGGTGGACGAGGACAGCGACAAAGTGAAGGTGAAAACCAAAGGCGCCGACGACTCGAAAACCAAGACCACGACCAAAAACGGGGAATTGGACGGCAAAGCCAAGGACGCCGCCGGCGACAAGACCAAAGTGAAAACCAAAACCGAGTAGTACCCCCGGTTTTGGCACCCTGAAAAGCGGGTCGGACCAGTGGTCCGACCCGCTTTTTTTTAACAATATGCGGGCGGCTCCGTTCTAATTGGGCAATTTGCGGCCCCTTTGGCCGTTTGTACGCCCACCGCCCATGACCGTAGTACCCTACAAAGACGACCCCACCGGCAAGAAGACGCAGGTCGCGCAGATGTTCAACAGCATCGCGGGGAAGTATGACTTCCTGAACCACTTCCTGAGCGCCGGCACCGACATCTACTGGCGCCGCAAGGCCGTGGGCGAACTGAAAGCCCTGCACCCGAGCCGTATTCTGGACATTGCCACCGGCACCGGCGACTTCGCCTTCGAAACCCTGAAGCTGGGCGAGCAGGCCCACGTGACGGGCGTCGACATCTCGGAGGGCATGCTGGAAGTGGGCCGCCGCAAGGTGCGCGACCGGGGCCTGGGCCACCGGGTGGAGCTGCAGCTGGGCGACTCCGAGAACCTGCCCTTCGAGGACAACACCTTCGACGCGGTGACGGCTTCGTTCGGGGTGCGTAACTTTGAAAACCTGCGGCAAGGGCTGGCCGAGATGCAGCGCGTGCTGCGGCCGGGCGGCAAAGTGGTGATTCTGGAGTTTTCCAAGCCCCGCAAGTTTCCCTTCAAGCAGGCCTACAACTTCTACTTCCGGCACATCCTGCCGGTATTCGGCAAACTGATTTCCAAGGACCGCGCGGCCTATACTTACCTGCCCGAATCGGTGCAGGCCTTCCCCGACGGTCCGGATTTTCTGACCATCCTGCGCGAGGTCGGATTTACTTCTCCCCAATGGCAACCGCTCACCTTCGGCATCAGCTCCATCTACACCGCCACCAAGTAACGCTGCGCCTGCTGGCGCTGCTGCTGCTGGCCCTGCCCACGGCGGCCCTGGCCCAGAATAAAAGCTACACCAAAGCCAAGCGCGGCAAGAACGGACAGGTGAAATCGGTGACGGTGAACAACCTGCCGGGCTACGACGAGCGGTGGTACCGCCCGGGCTTCTGCATCGGGCTGAACATGTCGCGCTACCGGCTGGAACACTCGCAGTACTACGTGGACCGCATCAAGGGTGGCACCGGCATTGCGGCCAACGCCAAGGTGAGCCCCGGCTTCGCGGTGGGCTTCGTCAACGACGTGCGCCTGGCCGACCACTGGAACCTGCGCTTTATTCCCGGCGTGTCGTTTCTGACGCGGCAGGTGGAGTTTACGCCCGTCGGGAGCGTGTCGGAGGAAATCAACGACCAGGAAATCGGCTCGACGCAGCTGGACGTGCCGCTGCTGATCAAGTTCAAGTCGGACCGGCGGCGCAACACGCGCGTGTACATGGTGGGCGGCGTGCGGCAGAGCTTCAACATCGGCAACCGCCGCCGCGACCCGGAGCGCAACCAGATGCAGGTGGGCACCTCGGACTTTGCCATCGAGTACGGGGTAGGGCTGGACCTGTTCTACCCGTTCTTCAAGTTCGCGCCCGAGCTGCGCTTTTCGCACGGCCTGACCAACCTGGCCCAGCCGGGCGCCCCCGACCTGTACTCGCGCAGCTTTCAGCGCATCCGCAGCAACACGGTGACGCTGTACTTCACGTTTGAATAAGTTTTGATTGCTCGATTGCTGCATTGCTTAATTGTTGACTGTTCTCATCCGAACGACCAACAATTAAGCAATGCAGCAATTTAACAATGCAAGAAAGATGAAAACAGCACTTGTAACCGGCGCTTCGTCGGGTATCGGGCGGGCTACGGCGGTGGCGCTGGCGCAGGCGGGCTTTCGGCTGGTGATTACGGGGCGGCGGCGGGAGCGGCTGCAGGAGCTGGCCGCCGAGCTGGCCCCCGCGCCGGTGCACATTCTGACCTTCGACGTGCGCGACCGGGCCGCCGCCATTGCGGCCGTCAAGAGCCTGCCGGAGGCGTTTCGGCAGATTGACGTGCTCATCAACAACGCCGGCAATGCCCACGGGCTGGCCCCGATCCAGGAGGGCGACCCGAACGACTGGGACCTGATGCTGGACAGCAACGTGCGCGGCCTGCTGAACGTGACCCACGCGGTGCTGCCGCTGATGCAGGAGCGGCGCAGCGGCTTTATCGTCAACATCGGCTCCATTGCCGGGCACGAGGCCTACGCCAACGGCAACGTGTACTGCGCCTCCAAGGCGGCCGTGGCCTCGCTCAGCAAGGGCATGCGCCTGGACCTGATCAGCCTGGGCATCCGGGTGGCGGAGGTAAACCCCGGGGCCGTGGAAACCGAGTTTTCGGCGGTGCGCTTCAAGGGCGACGCGGAGCGCGCGGCCAAGGTGTACCAGGGTTTTGAGCCGCTCAAGCCCGAGGATGTGGCGGAGGTTATCCAATTCATGGTGACGCGCCCGCCGCACGTGACGATTTCGGAAGTCACCATTCTGGCCGGGGCCCAGGCCGCCGCTACGACCATCGTCAAGCAGCCGGTGTAGCGTCGACTTTAGCTACGGTTGGTTCAGCTCGCGTGTGGGTGCGCGGTTGACGGGTAGACGTATATTGTTCTGGTAGACGCGAACTGAAAGTCTGCGCTGCAACGCAACGGCCCGCTGAGTAGCGGGCCGTTTGCTTTTCCGTGCTTACTGCTGCGCCAGCTGATGCAGAATGGGCGGCTTCATTTCGTGGCGGCCCTCAAACCAGATCATGTGCGGCTGAGCCCCCAGCTGGCGCAGCAGGGCCAGTTGCTCGTTGACGCGCTCCTCGGGCAGGTAGCTGTCGGAGTCGCCGCAGACGACGGTGAGGCGAGGAATGCGGGCCAGCAGGGCAGCGGCTGCGGCCGGGTCGACGTCGTTGGGGAAGGTGCCGGCCCAGAGGACCAGATGGACCGGCGTGAAGCGGCTGCGCAGCAGCCAGCGGCTGACGGTGGTGGCACCCTGCGAAAAGCCCAGCACCGTTACTTCCACATCGGCAGGGCAGGCGGCCCGCAGCTGGTGCAGCAGGGTGTCGAGGTAGGCCGAGAAGTCCTCGATTTCGGTGAGGCGGTCCTCGCTCGTCATCCAGGTAGCGCCCACGCGGCCGCCGTTGCCCTGCAGGTAGAACCTGGAGAGGCCCTCGGGTGCTACGACCACCGTGCCGGGCACGTGGTCGACGGCCAGGCGAAAATGGCGGATGAAGTAGCTGGCCAGCTGGCCGTAGCCGTGGCAAACCACGAAGAGCTGGTGGGCGGTGGCCAGCTCGCCGAGCTGGTAGTAGCGGGCGGTGCGGGGCACCTGCAGACGGTGTTCGTGGGCTTCCATGGCGGGCAACTGAGCGGGCGGGCGAATAACCGCCGCCCGCCCGTTTGGTTAGCCGCGGGCTGGTAGCACGTCCGACATAAATTGGAAGGGCAGCAGGTCAGCCAGGCTGCGGAAGCGCCAGATGGTGCCGTTGGGGCCGGGCAGCAAGAGCGGAATCGGCTGGGCCTGCCGGCTTTCGGACTCGGCCATCACCTGACGGCAGGCGCCGCAGGAGGTGACGGCCACAAATTCGCCGTTTTGGGGACGGGCGGCCACGGCCATCAGCTTGACGGTGCGGCCGGGCTGGCCGTTCAGGCCGAAGAGCACGGTGCGCTCGGCGCAGAGGCCCGACGGGTAGGCCGCGTTTTCCTGGTTGGTGTTCCAGGCGATGCTGTCGTCGTCGAGCAGCAGGGCGGCGCCGACGTGAAAGTGGGAGTAGGGCGCGTAGGCGTGGTCGGTGGCGGCCTGGGCGGCCTGCCAGCAGCGGGCCTCGTCGGCGGAGAGTTCGGCCGGCGTCAGCACGTCGGCGGTAATGGTCAGGTTCAGGGTTTGGGCCATCAGACGGCTCAAAAACGGCGGGAAAAAGAAGGGAATGCAGCCACCTGACGGCGGCCCCCGTTGGGCCACGGGGGACGAAAATAGTACATTTCGGGCAGGAATCAGTTGTCGGTTGCCAGTTGCGAGTTGTCAGTGAATAGAAAATTCGCAACTAATCAGGCCTGACAACTGAGGCCTGACAACGGATAACCCCATTCCCACCCGCATGACCCGCATCCTCCTGCTCGGCGCCGGCCGCTCGGCTTCGTCCCTGATTCAGTACCTGCTCCGCCACCTCGCCGCCGAAGACTGGCAGCTCACCATTGCCGACGTGAACCCCGAGCCGCTGCGCGCGGTGGTGGCTGCGCACGGCGAGCGGGCCCGGGCCGTGGCCTTCGAAATCGGGCAGACGGAGCGGCTGCACGAGCTGGTGGCCGCGCACGAGGTGGTCGTGTCGATGCTGCCGGCGCTGTTTCACCCGCTGGTGGCCCAGGCCTGCCTGCACCACGGCCGGCACCTGGCCACGGCTTCGTACGCCACCGAGGAAATCCGCGGCTTCGACGCCCCGGCCCGGGCGCAGGGGCTGACGTTTCTGATGGAATGCGGGCTCGACCCGGGCCTGGACCACATGTCGGCGCTGCCGGTGATTGAGGAAATCCGGGCCCAGGGCGGGCGGCTCACGTCCTTCAAATCGTACTGCGGCGGGCTGATGGCGCCCGACTCGGAGGGCGACAATCCGTGGCGCTACAAATTCACCTGGAACCCGCGCAACGTGGTGGTGGCCGGGCAGGGCACGGCCCGCTACATCGAGGGCGGCCACCCGCGCTTTATTCCCTACCAGCAGCTGTTTCGGCGCACTGAGCGGCTGGCCGTGCCCGGCTACGGCGAGTTTGAGGGCTATGCCAACCGCGACTCGCTCAGCTACCGCCCGCTCTACGGCCTCGACGACATTCCGACCATGCTGCGCGGCACCCTGCGCCGCCCCGGCTACTGCGCCGCCTGGGCCGCCCTGGTGGCCCTGGGCCTCACCGACGACTCCTACCACCTCGGCAACGCCGCCGAGCTGCCCTGGGCCGAGCTGATTGAATCATTTCTGCCGCCGGCGGCCTCGGATGCGGCCCTGCCCGCGCGCGTGGCCGCCTGCCTCGGCCTCGACCCCGCCGGCGCGGAAATGCAGCGCCTGCGCTGGGCCGGCCTGTTCGGCCCCGCGCCGGTGGGCCTGCCCGACGCCACGCCCGCCCAGCTGCTAGAGCGCCTGCTGACGGCCAAGTGGCAGCTGCTGCCCCACGACCACGACATGATTGTGATGCAGCACCTGTTCGAGTACGAGCCGGCCGACGGCGGCCCCGCGCAGCAGCGCACGTCCTCCCTGGTGGTCATCGGCGACGACGCGGTGCACACGGCCATGGCCAAGACCGTGGGCCTGCCGCTGGGCATGGCCGTGCGGCGCCTGGCCCGGGGCGAGGTGGCCCACCGCGGCGTGGTGGTGCCCCTCCACGCCGATTTGTACCAGCCCATCCTGCAGGAGCTGGCGGCCGACTACAACATTCATTTTGTGGAGACGGCGCACGCGCTGGCCTAGCCCCGCCGCGTTACCAGGGCCTGATGAAAAACTACCTGCTCCTGCGCCTGCGCACCCAGACCCGGCAATGGGCCGAGCTGGGCTGGTGGCGGGCCGGGCTGCTGCTGCTCATCCTGGCGGGTGCCGCCTCGCAGCTGCTGCGGCTGCTGCTGCTGCACCCCGCCGCGCAGTGGGCCCTGCCGCCTGTGCTGCTGCTGAGCGTGGCCGGCGCGCACCGGCAGCGCCAGGACCTGGCATTTCTGCAGCTGACGGCCCCGCAATACCGCCGCTGGCTGGCGGGGGAGTACGCCCTGGCGGGCCTGCTGGGGGCGGCGTTTCTGCTGCCCGGTGGCTACTGGCTTAGCGCCGCTCTCTCGGTGGTGCTGCCCCCGCTGGCCGCCGCCCTGCCGGCCACCACTGAGCGCACGGCCCGCAACCGCCGCAGCCTGGTGCGGGCCGAAGCCTTCGAGTGGGTGAGCGGGCTGCGGCGGCGCCTGGGCTGGCTGCTGTGGCTGCTGCTCGTGGGCCTGACGGCGGGCCTGCGCCAGCACACGGCCGCGCCGGCGCTGGGCCTGGGCGCCTGGCTGCTGGTAACGGTCAGCTTCTACGACGTGCCCGAGCCGGTGCCCATGCTGCTGGGAGCCGCCCGCAGCCCCGGCCAGTGGCTGCGCGGCCGGCTGGGCTGGGCCGGGCTGTACTTCGGGCTGACGGCGGCTCCGTTTCTGACGCTGCTGGTCCTGGGCCCGGCCGGCTGGGGCGGCGCCGCCCTGCTGCTGGTCTGGGGCCTGACGGTGCTGACGCTGGTGGTGCTGGCCAAGTACACGTTCTACCCGCACGCCACCACCATGCGCTACGCCCAGGCCGGGGTGGTGGCGCTGGGCTTCCTTATCCTGGCCGACTCGGTGTACGCTTCGCTGCTGGCCGCTGCGCTGCTGGGCCTGGTCTGGCGCAGCCGCTACCGCCTTCGTTTCTACCGCTATGATTAGCATCCGCGACCTGCACTACCGCTACGGCTCCCACGAAGTGCTGCGCGGCGTGAGCCTGGCGCTGCGGCCGGGCGCCATTCACGGCCTGGTGGGGGCCAACGGCGCCGGCAAAACCACCCTGCTCAGCTGCCTCTACGGCCTGCTGGCCGATTACCAGGGCTCGGTGCAGGAATCCGAGGGCCGGCCCATCCGCGAGTGCGCCGGCCTGCTGCCCTACGAGCCGTTCTTCTACCCGCGCCTGACCGGCCGCGAGTACGTGGCTTTCTGCCTGCAGGCCCGGGGCATGCCCGTGCGCGGCCTCGACGGGTGGAACGAGCTGCTGGAGCTGCCCCTCGATCAGTACGCCGAAACCTACTCGGCCGGCATGAAGAAAAAGCTGGCCCTGTTGCCGCTGCTGGTGCAGCCCTTCCGCTACCTCATCCTCGACGAGCCCTTCAACGGCCTCGACCTGGGCACCAACCTGCTGCTGATGGAGATGCTGCGCCGCCTGCGCCGGCAGGGCACGGGCCTGCTGCTGACCTCGCACCTGCTGGGCTCCCTCACCGAGCTCTGCGACGAAATAACTGTGCTGGCCGACGGCCAGGTGCTGCGCCACTACGGCCAGCCCGAGTTCGGCGCCCTCGCCACCGACCTGCTCGACAACCTGCACCAGCACAAGCTGCAACGGCTGCGCACGCTGCTGCCGGAACGGTAACCGGGTGCTGAGAAAAGGCCGTGGCCAAACCCTGGCTGACCCGCTCATCGAACCGTGCGCCCCGGGCACTTGCTTCCCGCGCTACCGGCCCCTTTCGGGTAAAAAAAGCCGCAGAGCTGCCTCGCAGAACTTCGCAGGGGTACTTGGGAAACATCGAAACGCCATTTTGGGGCACAGTCCCTTGATGCTAATAACCGCTGCTAGAGTGGGTAGAAGAGGTTGAGAAATGGTAATTATGCTTCTACCTGAACGGGGTAGAAGCTGCTGTACAAACTAGATGTGCTTTCTACCTAAGCTTGGTAGCGGCTAGCAAAGAAAAGAGGGCCGGCTGCTACCTGGGAAGGTAGCAGCCGGCCGAAAAATCATCGTTGGCAAACCCGCTTACGAAGCCTCCAGAATCTGCTCCACGTCCAGCAGCAGCTTGGTGCTGGTCAGCAGGTCGTTCAGCCACACCAGCTCGTTCAGGCTAAAGAGCAGCGTGAGGTTGTCGACGGGGCTGCGCAGGCTGATGCGGCGCAGGTCGGGCTCCGCAGCCGCGGCCAGGGCGTGGCCGTTGTAGAGGCGGTGAACCGTATCGAGCCAGGGCGCCAGCTCGTGGGGCTGCAGGGCCAGGGCCACGTTGCCGAAGTACAGGTGCAGGCAGCAGCCGCCCGGGCAGCGCATGGCGCAGCCGAACTCGTTGGAATGAAGGCACCGGTGCATGGTTGGGGAAGAGGGGTTTAGTTGTCAGTTGCGAGTTGTTAGGAGCCGGTTGTCAGGTCTTTCCGCAACCTGCCGCTGATGCGTCAGCGTACTCACTGACAACTGACAACTGACAACTGACAACTGACAACTGACAACTGACAACTGACAACTGGCTTACAGCTTGCTGATTAGTTCGCGCCAAGCCTGCTGCTCGGGAATGCCGGGCTTGCGCTTGCCGAAGAACAGCAGCAGGTTGCGGCCCTGCGCGTCGTAGAGCTCCAGGCTGTGCACCACGCCGTCGGCGGTGGGCTTTTTCACCAGCCAGGTTTGGGCCACGTCCTCCAGCTTCAGGTGCAGGTTGAAGTCGGGGTCGAGCACGTTGAACCAGGGACCAGTGACCACCAGGCGCTGCACCGGGCCGGTGTGAATCTGGATGCAGCCGCGGCTGGCCACGAACAGCATGATGCTGAGCTGCGCGGCCGCCGCCGCCTGCAGACCCCGCACGATGGCGTCGTTGTCGAGGCGCTGCACCAGTTCGGGCGGGCCCAGGCGCAGGGCCTGGGTGCGGCTCACGCCGAACTGGCGCAGCAGGCCAAAGAAGTCGTGGGTGTCTTGGAGGGCGCGCCAGCCGGCGCGGAAGCCCTCCACGTCGATAGCGGCGTCGGGCGTTTCGGGCTGGGGCGCCGGGGCGGGCTGGGTGGCCAGTTCGAGGCTCTGCTCCGGGGCGCGGTAGCGGGCCAGCAGCTGGTCGTAGGCGGCGGCGTGGCTGTCCTCGGTCAGGTAGATTTTGTGCACCGCCTCGCCGTCTGGGGCGAAGAATTGCAGGCTGCGGCGGCCGTTTTCCGTTACCGCGAAGCCGAAGTGCCAGTGCTGCATAAACAGACGCAGGTCGATGTCCTCGCCCAGGGTCAGGCCCATCGGGCCCTGAAACGAGGTCTTGAGGTAGGGCCCTTTCCGCTCGTGCACCACGCTGTCGTTGCGAGTCAGGGCCATCACGCGGCCCAGGCCCGATACGTCCTTGAGGATGGCCTGGAAGTCGTTGGTCAGGCGCAGCACGGGGGCGTCGGGCTGCCCGGTGCAGCGGGTGGCCAGCAGGGCGGCTTCGCTGCTGCCGAGCTGGCGGGCGGCGTCGCGGATGCGGGTTGTGGGGTTAGTGAGCTGGAGCTGGGCCCAGCGTTCGGCCAGCGGCGCGGGGTGCAGGTCGGCAGTGACGGACATAAGCAAAAGGAAAAACGGTGGTTACAAAGCAGGAGTCGGCCAGCAGCCGGGGGCCACGGCCGCCGGGCGCGGCACGGGCACGATAAGCGGGCAGCCCAGCGTGGGGTGCGGCAGCAGCTCCACGTCGAGGTCGAAGGCGTGGCGGATGTGGGCCGGGGTGAGTACCGCGGCGGGCGGACCGCCGGCCACCACTTCGCCCTGGCGCAGCAGCAGCAGCTGGTCGGCGTACTGCGCCGCCAGGTTGAGGTCGTGGAGCACGGCCACCACCCCGAAGCCGCGGCGCACCAGGGCGCGGGCCACTTCCAGGGTGTGGTGCTGGTGGTTGAGGTCGAGGCCGGTCAGGGGCTCGTCGAGCAGCAGAAAGCCGGCTTCGGCCTCCCACACCTGGGCCAGCACCCGCGCCAGCTGCGCCCGCTGCTGCTCCCCGCCCGAGAGCGTGGGGTAGCTGCGCCCGGCCAGCGGCGCGAGGCCCACCAGCGCCAGGGCCTGCTGCACCACGGCGTGGTCGGGCGGGGCGGGCTGGCCGCGGAAGTGGGGGTAGCGGCCCATCAGCACCAGCTCGCGCACCGGGAAGGCCAGCGCCAGGGGGTGCTGCTGGGTGAGCACCGCCCGGCGCCGGGCCAGCACGGCGGGCGGAATGGAGCGCAGCGGCCGGCCCTCAAACTGCACCGTGCCGGCGCTGGGCGTCAGGTCGCCGCTGAGCAGGCGCAGCAGGGTGGACTTGCCGGCCCCGTTGGCGCCCACCACGGCCAGCAGCTCGCCCGGTCGGGCCCGCAGCGTGACGTCGCGCAGCAGGGGCCGGCGGCCGGCCAGGTAGCTCAGGTTCTGAACGTCGAACATAGGCGGTAAAGTGGAGAGGTAGTGAAACGGGGAGGGCCGGTCGGTGTGGCGCGGGCCTGGCCACGCCTTCCTGCGGGTTAGCCCGCGTCCGAACGAAATCTGCCCGACGGCGCCTGCCAAACGCGGATGCCGTTCAGCGCGGCGGGGTGGACTGGTCGGGCATTCCTGTTATCAGCGGGTTATCAGCGACGTCAGTGGTCCGTTCGCCGCGCTTGAGCAGGTTGCCGTCCGGGTCGTGGAGGTAGCACTCGGTCATGCCCCGGGAGCAGGCCCGGGGGGCGGCGCGCGGGTGCTGCCGGCTGGCCGGCAGCACCCGCGTAAAAGGCGTGCAGGCCGCTGATGCGCAGGTAGCAGGAGCTGTTCTGGCACAGGTTTCGGTCGTCGGTCAGCCAGAAATGCAGCTCGTGGCCGCTCAGCGCCAGGATCAGAAATTCAGCGAAGACGCCGACCTCGCGGAAGCCCAGCTGCTGGTAACACCGGCTGGTGCGCCCCAGGTCCAGGCTGGGCAGCTGCGCCACGATGGCGTTAAGGGGAAAAGTCATGGGGAGTTGCCGGGGGCCAGTTGCCGGTTGTTCGTACGATGAGTGTTGTCATACCAAGTGATGACGCCAGCACAAACTCACAACTCGCAACTGGCAACCGAGCTCACGCCAGCCGGCGGCGTTTCTCGCGCAGCAGAATCCAGAGAAACACCGGGGCGCCGAGCAGGGCCGTGAGGATGCCTATCGGCAGCTCGGCCGGGGCCACGGCGGTGCGGGCCAGCGTATCGGCCAGGGTGAGGACCAGCGCCCCGCCCAGGGCCGAGGCGGGCAGCACCGTGCGGTGGTCGGGGCCGGCGGCGAGGCGCATCAGGTGGGGCACCACTAGGCCCAGAAAGCCGATGCTGCCCGCCACGGCCACCGAGGTGCCCACGGCCAGGGTGGCCAGCACGATCAGCTGCCGCTTCAGCCGCGTGACGGGCAGGCCGAGGTGGGCGGCCTGGTCTTCGCCCAGGGCCAGTAGGTTCAGCGGCTTGCCCAGGCGCGGCAGTAGCAGCAGCGGCCCGGCCAGCAGCGGCAAGGCGCCGAGCACCGTGGGCCAGGAGGCGCCGCCCAGGCTGCCCAGGCCCCAGAAGGTGATGCTGCGCAGCTGCTCGTCGGTGGCGGCGTAGGTGAGCACGCCGGTCAGCGCCCCGGCCAGGGCATTGACGGCAATGCCGGCCAGCAGCATGGTGGCCACCACCGCCCGCCCGGCTTCCTTGGAGAGCTGGTACACCAGCAGCGTGGTGCCGCAGGCCCCGGCAAAAGCCGCCGCGGCCAGCGCGTAAAAGCCGAGCTGCGCGCGCACGGCCGCCAGCAGGGTGGCTTCCAGCACGATGGTCGCCACGGCCGCCAGCGAAGCCCCGGCCGACACGCCAATCAGGCCCGGATCGGCCAGGGGGTTGCGAAACAGGCCCTGCAGGCTGGCACCCGCCAGCCCCAGCGCCGCCCCGATGAGTACGCCCAGGCACACCCGCGGCAGCCGAATGGCCCAGAGCACGGCCTCGTGCTGCGGCTCGAAGCCCAGGCCGGTGGCCAGGCCCAGCCTCTGCAGCAGAATGCCCACCACCGCTGGCACCGGAATGCGCATGGCCCCGGCCCCGGCGCTCAGCAGCACCGCCCCGAGGAGCAGCGCCGCCAGCGCCGGTAGCAGCAGGCGCCGCCGCCGGTCGGCGGCCGGGGCGGCGGGCGTAATGGGCGGGGGCGAAGGCAGGTCGGCTACGGCGGGCATGGGGGCGGTAAATGAGTGATTGGGTGATGAAGGCAGACGGGAAGGAGGAGCAGGCAAGCCTTGGGCTACTTCACTCCTTCACTCACTGACTTAGCTGCCGGGCCAGCTCGGCGGTGGCCTGGCCCAGGCGCGGGCCGAAGCCCGAGAGCAGCTGCCCGTCCATTTCCACCACGCGGCCGGTGCGGCCGGCGGTGGTCTGGGCCACGCCGGGCACTTTCAGCAGGCCGGCCTTGCCGCCCAGGCTCTGCAGGCCGCTGTCGAAGAGCAGCAGCACGTCGGGGTTGGCGGCCACCAGGGCTTCGGCGGTCAGGGGCCTGAAGTCCGCGAAACCGGTGGCGGCGTTCTGCCCGCCGGCCAGCCCGATGACGTTGGCCAGCGGGGTGTTTTCGCCGGCCACCATCAGGGTGCCGGCACCGCGGGCGTAGATGAAGAGCACCTTGGGCGCCCGGGCGGGCTTGCGGGTTTTGGCCAGGTCCGCGTCGAGCTGCCGGAGCAGGGCCGGGGCTTTGGCCGAGGCCTTGAACGCGGCGGCGACCTGCTGCACCAGCTGCTTGGTGCCCGCCACCGAGTACTGCTGCTGAAACAGCTGCACCACCACGCCCGCCGATTTCAGCTGGGCCGCTACTTCGGGCTTCAAGGACTCGGTGGTGCCCACCACGATGGTCGGGGCCAGGGCCAGCACGCCTTCGGCCGAGATGTTGCGGTTGTGGCCCACCTTGGGCAGCTTGGTCAGGGCCTCGGGGAAGGTGCTGGTCACGTCGACGCCCACCAACTGGCTTTGCAGCCCCAGCTGGCAGATGATTTCGCTGACCGTGCCGCTCAAGGACACGATGCGCGCGGGTGCGGCGGCAATGCCGCGCAGGGGCCCTAGCACCAGCAGGGCCAGCAGCGCAGTCTGAAAAAAGGAAAAACGCAGGTTCATATGCTCAGAAAGGAGAAGCGGGAAATAGTGCCGACGGCGGGCTACCCGGGGTTCAACCACCCACTCACCGGGTCCGGGCGGCCCGCGTCGGGCTTAATTGGGGCGTCACCGGGCCGGGGCCGCGCCTGGGGAAAGGCTTCCCGGGCCGATGACGGCGGGTTACTGCAGGTTCTTGCTGCCGTCGGGCTGGTACACGTAGCGGAACGAGTAGTAGCCGCTGGGCTCGGTGCCGGTGGGCGTGGCCGGGGCGCCCTGGTAGTAGTTGGTAATTTCCAGCTTGGCAAATTTGCCGGTGGCGGTGCGGAGGGCCAGGACGCGGCCGGCAATGGGCGAAATCACGTGCGTGGCGGAGTTATAGGTGTACCAGCCGTTGCCCGAGCCCGTCGGAATGGCTTTGGTGGGGCCGTCCACGGCGTAGCCGTCGGCGGGGGCCGTGGTCAGCTCCCCAAACAGGCCGGTTTTCACCTGGGCGCCGCCCTGGCCGGGGCCGCTGGAGCCCCCGTTGATGAGCACGGTGGTGCCGCGGAAGGCCACGTCCCACTTGGTCGAAGCCGAGTCGGCGTAGGGCACTTCCCGGGCCTCGGCCAGGCTGTAGAAGGTGTAGTGCCGGGGCGTGCCGGGCTGGCCGGTGCCGCTCGGGGCGGCGGGCTGCGGCGCCAGGCTGCTCACCGTCCGGGTTTCCAGCGCGGGCTTCACCGGGTCTGCCTGCTGGTCGTCGTCGTTGTTGCAGGAAGAGGTCAGGCCGAGGCTCGAAAAAGCCAGCGCGGCCAGGGCGGGGCGAAGAAACAGGTGGTTCATGTTGGGTTTGGAAAAAGAAAAACGGTTGAAATCAAGGGGCCGGGCCGGCCGGCTCAGCGGAGCTTGCCCAGCGCCACCTGCAGGCTGGCGTAGTACTGCCGGCCGGGCAGGGAGCTGATGTAGAGCGGGTTGGTGTAGTCGAGCAGGTTGTCGACGCCGGCCTGCAGGGTCAGGCGCCGGCGCAGGGTTTTGGCCGCCGCCAGGTTCAGCAGCCAGTAGCCGGCCACGTACTCGTTGTCGGCGTCGAGCAGGGCGTTGCCGTTCACGTCGCCGAAGCCGTAGCGGCCCCGGTACACGCCCCGGGCGCTGGCCGACCAGCCCTTCGGCTGGTTTTCGTAGAAGGCCTTCAGGTTGAAGCTGTGGCGGGAGCGGTTGTAGAGCCCGCCGTAGTCGCGGAGCTGTACCCGCTGGGTTTCCTGGGTTTGCGGGTCTTTGCGGTACACCTCGCCGGCGGCCAGGCGCTTTTCCGCGGCCTTGTCCCGGGCGAAGAGCAGCTGGTAGCCGCCGCTCAGCGTCAGGCCCGGCAGCAGGCGGTAGCGCGCGTCGGCCTCCGCGCCCTGGGTGTAGGCCCGCGTCACGTTGCGGTAAGAGTACACCGACTGCCCGTTGCTTTTCAGCGCCACCGCGGCGGTTTCGATCAGGTTGCGCAGGTCGTTGCGGAAGCCGTTCACCGTCACTTGCAGCCTGTCCGTGGGGTCGAGCTGCAGCCCCAGGTTGTAGGCCAGGGAGCTTTCGGCCCGCAGGCTGCTGGCCTGGGCCAGCACGGCCTCGTACACCACCGGCACCCCGGTGCCGGGGTCGGTGGCCAGCTGGCCCTGCGCCGCCAGCTGAGCCACTTTGGCGCGCACCTGGCCGGTGCCAAACACGCTGTAGCCCACCACCGGGTTGGCGAAGTTCAGGTAGAGCTGGCGGAAATCGGGGGCCCGGTAGCCGCGCCCCGCCGAGCCGCGCACGGCCAGCCAGGGCCGCAGCTGGTAGCGCGCCGACAGCTTGGGGCTCAACTGCCCCGCGTACTGGCTGTGCCCGTCGAAGCGCGCCCCAAACACTAGGTTCAGCCGCGCCGTGGGCGTCCAGTCGTACTGCCCGAACAGGTAGCCGGCGCGCTGCCGCTTCCGCGCGTCGTAGCGCGTGGCCGCCACCGATTCGAGGATGTAGCCCGCGCCCGTGGTCAGCACGTGGCCGGGGCGGCGCTGCCAGTCCAGCTGCAGCTCGGGGCGGGTGTAGTACTGGTGGAAATAGGCGCGGTCGTAGGGGCGGCCGTCGGCCTGGTAGGCGTAGTCTTCGCGGGTGCGGTAGCCGCTGTGGTAGAAGCGCGCCGTGGCAAACAGCCGGTCGGAGAAGCGGTGCGTCAGCACCGGGCTCAGGTTGTAGTCCTGCTGCCGCGACTGGTACCGCACCGCCGCCGGGGTGCCGGTTTCGCCCGTCACCGTCAGCTGGCTGGCCTGGCCTTCGGTGAAGTAGCGCCCGCTCAGGCTCAGCCCGGTTTGGGCCCCGAGCCGGTAGCTGAGGCGGGTCTGCGCGGTGTAGGAGCTGAACGGGGCCACCGTCGGTCCGTCGGCCGCCGGGGTGCCGCTCAGGGTGTAGCCGGCCGAGCTGTAGCGGTTCACGAAGGCCGTCAGCCCGAGGGCGGTGCCCTGCGCGCCGAAGCTGCCGCCCAGGTCGGCAGTGCGGTTCGAGCCGTAGCGCAGGCGCAGCGTGCCGCTGGTGCCCGGCTCGGGCTTGCGGGTGATGATGTTCACCACGCCGGCCAGCGCCTCCGAGCCCCACAGGGCCGAGGCCGGGCCCTTCACCACTTCCACCCGCTCGATGTTGCCCACCGCAATGCGCGCGAGTTCCAGCGTGCCGGCCGTGCGCCCGATCAGCGGCTCGCCGTCCACCAGAATCAGGGTGTATTCGGGGTTAAGCCCTTGCAGCTGAATACCCTGCCCGTGGTTGTTGACGGTCGTCAGGCCGGTTTGCTCGCGCAGCACGTCGCCCAGGCGCAGCGCCCCCATGGCCCGGATCTGCTGCTGACTGACCACCGTCACCGGAATCGGCACGTCGGTCAGGCTGCGCGCGGTGCGCGTGGCCGTCACCACCACTTCCCCGAGCTGCTGGCGCCGCAGGGTGTCGGGGCCGGCGGCCGGGGCCTGGGCCAGCGCGGGGGCGGGCAGGCAGAGCAGAAAGCAGAACGAAGCGTGGCGCATGGCGGGGCAGCAGAGGGCAGGAGCGGGCGGGTTGGGGGCCGCCGCCGGCTCGAATGACCGGCGGTGGCCGCACCGCTGTTCCCGCAGCCTTGTTTAGATACTTTCTAAACAGTGCCCAAAAGTAAGCCGCGCTCCTGGCGCCGCAAGGCTTATTTAGAATAATTTCAAATAAACTTGCTTTTACTGGCCGGCCGCCTCTACCTTCGCCACCATAACCCTCATTCCAGCCTGGATTCGCGGTTTGTGAATTGCGAATTGCCTGCTGCCAGCCCCGTTTCTGCATGCGAAAGCACAACGGTATGCGGCCCCAGGATGTGGTAGTGCTGCTGAAGATTACGACCCTCGGCGCCTTGCCCTGGCAAGGCAAAGACCTCGCCGCCGCCCTCCTGATCAGTCCCGCCGAAATTTCCGACGCCCTGCGCCGCTGCCGCTACGCCGGCCTGCTGCTCGAGGACGGCCGCACCGTGGACCGGCGCGCCCTGCTGCGCTTGCTCGTTCACGGCTTGCCCTACGTGTTTCCGGCCCGGCCCGGGGCCCTGGCGCCCGGCGTGCCCACGGCCCACAGCGCCGTGCCCGCCCTGCAAGGGCCCGCGGCCGCGCTGCCGCCCCACGTGTGGCCCAGCCCCGGCGGCCCGCTGACCGGCGCCGCCATCGAGCCGCTGTACCCCGGCGCGCCCGCCGCGGCCCTGCTCGACGCGGCCCTGCACGAACTGCTGGCCGTGGTCGATGCGCTGCGTCTGGGGCACGCCGGGCCGCAGCAAGCTGCCCGCGACCTGCTGCGGACGCGGGTAGGGCAGCCGTAAGCCCGCGGCCCGCACTACCATTGTTGAAGCCAGGCGGCGGGCGCGTGGCCGGCAGCCTTGGGCGGCTGCCCCCGCGGTGCCCGTCGGGCAGGGGCGAATCAGAATGCCAGGTAAAACTCGCGCAGCAGCGCCCGGAACTCGGCCGAATACGACTCGTCGGCGGCGTGAATGGTCAGCGGCGTTTCCGCGGGCGCCGGGTGCGGGCCGCGGGCAAAGCCGGTGATGTGCCGCAGCGGCTTGCTGCCTGGGCGGTGCCGCAGCACCAGGCGGCTGCGCGGAAAGAGGCCGGTGCGGGCTGCTTCCTGCTCGAACTCCCGCATTTCGGGCGGGGGCAGCAGCACCGTCAGGCGGCCGGCGGGGGCGAGGTGGCCGGCGGCAAACCCGGCCAGGGCCGCGAAGCTCAGCGTATCGTCGGTCGCGTGCCGGGCGGCGGTGCGCGGCGCGTCGGGCGAGCGGAGGGAGCGGCGAAAAAACGGCGGGTTGCTCAGGATGTGGTCGAAGGGCGCGGGCTGGGTGGCGGCAAACGCGGCCAAGCTCAGGGGATGCACCCGAATCCGGGCGGCCCAGGCGCTGGCGGCCACATTCTGCGCTGCCTGGGCCGCCGCCGCCCCGTCGATTTCCACGGCCTCGATGTGCGCCCCGGGGGCGCGTTGCGCGGCCATCAGGGCCAGCAGCCCGGTGCCGGTGCCCACGTCGAGCAGGCGCCCGGCGCCGGCCACGTCGGCCGCCGCGCCCAGCACGCACGCGTCCGTGCTCACCTTCATTGCGCAGTCACCTTGCTCAATGCGGAAGTGCTTGAACTGGAAATAGGAGTTTGCCAACCTAGTCGGGCGGTAAGGGCGCGGATGGCCTTGTTTGCGGGTTCTTCAAACAGGTAGAACAGGGCAATCGAGAACATGACCAGGTTCAGGAAGATCAGCAGGGCACCCAGGGGCGTTTTGGTGTTGATCTGCTCGGCCAGCAGCGCCTGGAAAAAGCCCATGTGAACCAGGTAAAAAGCATAGGAGCTTTTGCCCAGCACCGAGAATACGTTGGTTGACAACAGGCGGGAGACGAGGGTGCGTTCCTGAATCAACCCCAGGAAAAGCGTTGCCAGCGCCAACGGCAGGTAAATGTTGTTGACCGCTACGCCCAGCGGGTGCTTGGTGCCGAAAGGAATATCGTAAATGTGCTCCAGGCGAATAAGAAAATAAACGCCCAGCGCAAAAAACGCCAGGCCGGTATAGGTGAAAAACCGAAACCGGAACTGGTATTTCTTGATCAGAATAGCCAGACCAATGCCGATAAAAAACTCGATAAAGCGGCCGAAAAACGTAAAGGAAATTACCAGCTCATTGTCCTCAAAGAAGGGCATTTCCAGGGTGTTGAACAGGTACTTCAGGGCAAAGCCGGTCAGGGGCAGCAGGACCGTGGCCGCCACCCATACCAGGATGCGCCGGGCCCGGCCGCCGCTCTGCAGGGCCAGAAAGAAGACCAGGGCAAACAGGTAGAAGCATTCCTCCACGGTCAGCGACCAGGCCTGCTGCAGGCCGGTGCCGAAATACTTCCACGAAAATCCTTTCAGAAAGGTGATGTTCATGACGTATTCAGTCAGAACTTTCGGGACCGGGTCGTGCAGGTAAAACGTGGTAAAAATAATGGTGTTCAATAAAAAATAAAGCGGGTAAATGCGGGCGAAACGATTGGTGAAATAGCGGAAAATGTATTTCGCGTTAAATTCGGCTTTGTCCAGGTAGCGCGCGGCAATCAGAAAGCCGCTCAGCGTGAAAAATACCGTCACGCCGATGTGCAGCTCGTTGAATATGTCGCGCAGCGTCGGGCTGTTGAAGACGTCCAGGCCGGGGTTGAAGTGGTGCACATACACCATATAGGCGGCAATAGCCCGAATGCCGGTTAGTGGTTTGTAATACTGCTTCATGTGACCAGAATTGGTAGAACAAAAAGGAGGCGCTGCGTCGCCCCGGCAACTGCGTATAGAACAAGGCTTCCCCCAACCCGTGCTTTAGCCGCCGCACGGGCCGTTGGGGCAACTAAACAAGCCGGTAAAACTACGGACCCGCGGCCAGACGGCAATAAGCGCCAGCGGGCCGCGTCACGCCCGCTTGGCTTCGATCAGCTCGTAGCCTTCGTCGACGAGCAGGCGGCCCTGGGTGGCGCTGCCGACGGCCAGCCGGTCGCAGCGCTCATTTTCGGCGTGGCCGTTGTGGCCGCGCACCCAGCGGAACGTCACTTTGCGCTGCCGGTACACCTTCAGGAAGCGGCGCCAGAGGTCCTCGTTGGCTTTCTTGCCGAAGTCGGGCTTTTTCTCCCAGCCGAACACCCACTTCTTGTCCACCGCGTCGACCACGTACTTGGAGTCGGTCACGACGGTGATGGGTAGTTCGGGGCGGGTAATGGCTTCCAGCCCGACGATGACGGCCAGCAGCTCCATGCGGTTGTTGGTGGTCAGGCGGAAGCCCTGGGTTAGTTCTTTTTCGTGCGGCCCGAAGCGCAGAATGGCGCCGTAGCCGCCGGGCCCGGGGTTGCCGCGCGAGGAGCCGTCGGTATACAGGTGGATCAACTTGAATGTGCGGAATGTGGTGAATGTGCAGAATGTGGAACGAATGCGTAGAATGAGAGAAATGTGCAGGATGTGAAAATGCCGTTCTGTCGGTTCGTCACATCAACTCATTATTCACATTCATCCTCATTTCCCACCTTCCGCACATTATTTAAAAATTCTGTTTGAACAGCTTGATGGCAATGGCCAGCAGGATGACGCCGAACACGCGGCGCAGGATGTCTTCGCCGGCCTGCCCGAGCTTGCGCTCAATCCAGTGGCTGCTTTTGAGCACCAGGTACACGAACACGAGGTTCACCACGATGCCCACCAGCACGTTCGGCAGCGAGTACACGGCCCGCAACGAGAGCAGCGTGGTCATGGTGCCGGCGCCCACGATGAGCGGGAAGGCCAGTGGCACGATGGAGCCGGTGCCGCTGGCGGTAGGGTTGTGGCGGAAAATCTGCACGCCCAGCACCATTTCCAGCGCGATGAAGAAGATAATCAGCGAGCCGGCCAGCGCAAACGAGGCCAGATCGACGCTGAACAGGGCCAGAATGCTCTGCCCCAGGAACAGGAACACCACCATGATAACGCCGGCCACCAGCGTGGCCACTTCCGAGTTGATGCGGCCCTCGCGCTGGCGGATCTGGATGATGATGGGAATCGAGCCCAGAATGTCGATGATGGCAAACAGGGTCAGCGTCACCGACGAAATCTGCTTCAGCGAGAACAGGGTGGCAAAGTCAGGCATAGTTGAACGACCCGTTTAGAGCGTCGTATCTGAACGTCATGTCGAGCGAAGGCGAGACATCTCGCGTGCGTCGTTGAACGACTACAAAAGAACGTCCTGCTGAGCGTAGTCAAAGCATTTCTACCGCTTCGCTGAGGGGCGCATCAGCGAGGCGGCACGCGGGATTGGCTACGCCTTGCTTCGGCCCCCCCCGACTTCGCTCGGCACGACGCCCTGGTGGAAGAATCAGGCCGCCGACACCGCGCTCAGCACCTGCAGCAGCTGGTCGAAGGCCACGTCGGGCAGGGCGGGGAAGTTGGCAATGCGGAAGGTGCTCTTGGCCCAGTGGCCGTAGCCGCTGCCCAGCGTGAGGCCGGCGGCGGCGGCGCGCTTCTTGGTCTCCTCAATGAGGGCCGGGGCGGCCTGCACGGCTACCACGGTGGTGGAGCGCGTCTCGGGGTTCTGCACCAGGGGCTGAAACTGCGGGTGCTCCTCCAGAAACTGGTACAGCCGCTGGACCCGCTCGCGCAGGTGCTGGTCGATGGCCTTGATGGGGCCGCGGTCGAGCAGCACGCGGCAGAGCAGGTAGATGGCCAGCACGTTGGGCGTGTGCGTGGTCTGGTGGTTGAGCATCTTCTCGTACATGCTCACCAGCGAGTTGTAGTGGCCCTTCTCGCCGATTTCGCGGGCGCGGGCAATGGCGCGGGGCGAGCAGATGAGCAAACCCAGGCCGGCCGGCATGCCGAAGCACTTCTGCACCGAGCCGTACCACACGTCGGCCTTGATGTGCTTGAGATGAATGCCCGCCAGCGAGGAAGTGACGTCGACGCAGAGCAGGGCGCCGGTCTGCTGGCAGCGGTTGAAGAGGTTGAGCACGGCCCCGTCGCGCAGCTGGGTGGCGGTGCTGGTTTCGTTCTGGGTGATGCAGACCAGGTCGGCGTCGGCGGGGATGAGGCTGGCGTCGGGCACT
Organism: Hymenobacter edaphi; assembly: GCF_003258365.1. Lineage (GTDB taxonomy): Bacteria > Bacteroidota > Bacteroidia > Cytophagales > Hymenobacteraceae > Solirubrum > Solirubrum edaphi. The sequence continues at coordinate 719,411 of NZ_QHKM01000001.1, forward strand.
TCCTCCAGGCCGAACTGGTGGCCCGAGCTGGCCGGATGAATGGCCTGGGCGTAGTCCAGCCACTTCTCGCCGAAGCTGCCGTTGTAGAGGTGGAAGCTGCGCTGCTTGGTCAGGCTCTGGGCCAGGATTTCCCAGCACTCGGTGGCCGAGCTGGTGAAGAACACGAAGTAGTCCTGCGGGATGTTGAGCTTGGTTTTCAGCTCGGCCACCGTCTGCCGGACCAGGGCCGTAAACCGCTCCCCGCGGTGCGGGGCCGAGAGCCAGCCCTCGTCGAAGGCGGCCGTGAGGTACTGCCGAATGGCCGGGTATACCTGCGACGGGCCGGGATTGAATGTATACATAGGTGCGAAAGGCTAGGAGAGGAGCGGCAAAGGTAGACCGGGGAGTTGAACGGATAGCTAACGGATAACAGGAACGGATTCGTGCCGGCGGTAATACTAGCCGATGACAGCACCGGCCGTCGGCTCGGTCAATTCCCCGATTTAAACCCCACCCGCCGGGGGCGCTGGTTCTGGAAGTACTGCAGGGCCAGGCGGTAGCTTTCCAGCTTGAAGCCGCTGATGGAACCCACGCAGTGCCGCCCGATCAGGCTGCGCTGGCGGAACTCCTCGCGGGCCGCCAGGTTGGAGAGATGCACCTCGACGACGGGCGTGTTGATGCCCGCAATGGCGTCGGCCAGGGCCACGCTGGTGTGGGTGTAGCCGCCCGCGTTCAGCACAATGCCGTGGTAGGCGAAGCCCACCTCGTGCAGCTTGTCGATGAGGGCGCCCTCGTGGTTGCTCTGGAAATGCTCGATGGCGAAGTCGGGAAAGGCTTCCTGCAGCTCGGGCAGGTAGTCCTCGAAGGAGCGCGTGCCGTAGATGCCCGGCTCGCGGCGGCCGAGCAGGTTCAGGTTGGGGCCGTTGATAATCAGAATTTGCATGGGGCGAAGATGCAGCGCGGACGGCGGTTTAACTAACCCGCCGGCCCAACCCATCGGGCCCGTCACCGGCGCGGGCGTCGGGTCTACCCCAAACCGGCGTAAAAACTGCTTTGCAGCGCTGCCGGGCCTGATTTACTCGCGGGCCGGGCCCCCGGAAGCGGGCGTTGTAAAGTCAGACCACCCGAAGATGTGATTTGGGCCCGGCGCCGGCCGCCGTACCTTGGTGCCATGAATCTGCCCGCCCCGCGCCTGCGCCGTACGCTCCTGCTGCCCCTGCTGACCTTGGCCCTGCTGGGGAACAGTAGTTGCAAAAAAGTCGCCGACGCCATCAAGCCCAAGCTGCCCGCTGAAACCCAGGAGGGCAAGGGCACCTTCGGCTGCCTGCTCGACGACAAGGTGTGGCTGCCGCAGTCGGACCACACGCTGCTGCCCCCGCTGCACCCCGACTACAACCCCGGCAGCTTTACCCTGCGCGCCTCCGACGACCACGACGACGCCCCCGGCTGGGAGGAATTCAACCTCGCCGTCAGCGCCCCCGACATCGTGCCGGGCACCTACGCGCTGGGCAACGGCTTCACGGCCAGCTACTGGCGCCGCGACAACGACGGGGCCAACATGGAAACCTTCACCGCCGGGCCCGCCGACCAGGGCCAGCTCATCATCACCAAGGTGGAGCACCGCACCCGCACCGGCTCGCTCACCGGGCAGGTGGTGCCCTACACCATCGTGTCGGGCACCTTCGCCTTCACGGCCACCTCGGCCACCGGCGGCAAAATCCGGGTGGAGTCGGGCCGCTTCGACGTGGACCCGGCCGATTAGGCTGCCGTCCGGCTGGTGCCGGTTTAGCCGCGCCGCGGCGTAACCGGTGCCGACCATCAAGCCGGATTGCAACCTGCGTCGAACGGGCCGGCAACGAGCCGAATAGATATCCAGGTGCTGCACGCAGGCTGAAAGCCTGCCCGAAGCCAGGCGCCGGTTTCGCCACTTGGGGCGGCTAAACCGGCGCCGGCACGTTTCCGAGCTACCTTTACAGGTATGGCGCTTACCTGGAACCTTGCCCTGAAACAGTTTGAAGGCTACCTGCGGCTGGAAAAGTCGTTGTCGGGCCACTCCATCGAGGCCTACGTGCGCGACGTGGACAAGCTGCGCCAGTACCTGGAAATCCGCAAGCTGCCGGCCCGGCCCGAGCAGGTGACCAGCGGCATCGTCCGCGACTTTCTGGCCTGGCTGAGCGAGCTGGAGCTGACGGCCAATTCCCAGGCGCGCACCCTCTCGGGCCTGCGGGCCTTCTACAAGTTTCTGCTCATCGAAGACCTGGCCCAGCAGGACCCCACCGACACGGTGGAGTCGCCGAAGCTGGGGCGCAAGCTGCCCGACACGCTCAGCTACGAGGAAATCGAGCAGCTGCTGGCGGCCATCGACCTGAGCACCAACGAGGGCACCCGCAACCGGGCCATGCTGGAAGTGCTGTACTCCTCGGGCCTGCGCGTGTCGGAGCTGGTAGGGCTGCGCCTCTCGAATATGTACGTCGACCAGGGCTTTGTGCGGGTGATGGGCAAGGGCTCCAAGGAGCGCCTAGTGCCCATCGGGCGCGACGCGCTCAAGCACGTGGGCCTGTACCTGGAAGGCGTGCGCTGCCACCTCGAGGTGCAACGCGGCTCCGAGGACATCATCTTCCTGAACCGCCGCGGCGGGGCCCTCTCGCGGGTGATGGTGTTCAACATCATCAAGGACACCGCCGCTAAGGCCGGCATCGACAAGGTCATCAGCCCGCACACCTTCCGCCACTCCTTCGCCACCCACCTCATCGAGGGCGGGGCCGACCTGCGCGCCGTGCAGGAAATGCTCGGCCACGAGAGCATCACCACCACCGAAATTTACACTCACCTCGACCGCGACTACCTGCGCCAAGTCATTACCGCTTTTCACCCGCGCAGCTGAGCAGCGGCTGGTTATTGGTTTAATGGTATTTTGCTTGAAATTATTTGGATATAATATGTAGTATTTTATCTTTCCAGCCTCTAGCAGCTGTTTTGCCTGCTGGCATCTGCAGCCTGGTGTTTCCTTGTTCCAACTGCCATGAATCGTCTGTCCATCTTGCTGACTTGCCTGCTGGTACTGATGCTGACGCTGCCCGGTCTGGCCCAGAAAACCAAACGCACCACCCTAAAAGCGGGCACTCTGGTGGTGCTCGAAACCAGCAACCCGCTCTCGTCAAAGGACGCGCAGCTGGGGCAGAGCGTGACGCTGCGGGTGAAATACGACGTGATGATAAACGGCCGGGCCGTCATCAAGGCCGGCGCCCCGGGCAGCGCGCAGGTAGTAACGGCCGAGCAGCGCAAAGGGCTCGGCAAGGAAGGCAGCCTGGCCATTCGCCCCACGGTGGTGCAGGCCGTCGACGGACAGATGATACCGCTGACAGGCAGCGGCGTGGGCCAGAACGGGCAGGACACCAAGGGCGGTACCATTGCGCTGGCCGTGGTGGTCAGCCCGCTGTTTCTGCTCAAGAAGGGCAAGGACGCCACCATTCCGGCTGGCTACGAAATGCAGGCCACGGTGGCTACTGAATCGGTTATTCAGTAGCCGCGGAGGCGCGCAACGTTGCAAAGCCCGGTCAGCCGATCGGGTTTTTTTGTTGACGGCACCAATCGGGCGGTCGAGGGACACGTCGCCAGACGGCGCCCCCCTGTGCTAACGTCAGGCGTCCTATCGCAAGGTGAGCTGCTGGCTGCGCAACCAGTGCCGGGCTTGGTCCAGGTCGTCGAAAATTTGCAGCTCGAACTGTTCGCCGAAGGGCCGCCGGGCCGCCACATCGGCCGTGGCGGCGAGCAAGTACGGCGGTGTGACGTGGGCTACGTAGCGCAAGCCCAGCTGCGTAGCCGTCGGGGCCCAGATGTGCTCCAGCCACGCCGTCGAATCGAACCAGGGCCCGGACTGACGGCTGTTGTCGTTGAGCAGGCAGGGCGAGGGGAAGTGGCGCAGGGAGGATAGGTAGGCTTCGGCGCCGCGCTCGGCGTCATCGGTGGGCACGAAGCCCTCCCAGGCAGCATACAGCCACCGGTCGACCGGGTCGTGGTGAATGGAGCAGTACACTTGTTCGCTGCGGTTGTACAGGTCTTGCAGGCGCATAAGGCGAGGATAGGATGTAAAAATGGAGAATTGGCAGCTGCTTTTGTATTTAAGCGTGCTACTCGCGAAAAGGTTGGCTTCGGCTACGACCTTTGCGCCGCATGAGTGCCCCGACCCCGCCCGTTTTCCACCGTCCCGTGCTTTGGGCGCTGCTGGCCCTGCTGCTGCTGTGGCTGCCCATCCTGCTGCGCGGCGCCGATAGCTACGTCATCCTCGACGACAACCTCGACGCCGAAGTAAGCGTGCCGGTGCTGCTGCACCGCTTTGGCGTGGCCCTGGACTACCGCCCCGAGGCCACCATTCCAGCCATTATGAACGGGCTGCCGCGCAGCGCCCAGCGCCCGGGGCTGAACGTGACCGTGGGCCTTTTCAGCCTGCTGCCCCCGCTGGCCGCCTACTGGACCAACGACCTGCTGGTGCGCGCCACGGCCCTGCTGGGCCTGTACCTGCTGCTGCGCCGCTACGGCCTGCGCCGTCCGCAGGACCGCCCGCTGGCCGCCGCCCTGGCCCTGGCCTGGGCCGTGCTGCCGATGCACTCGATGTACGGCCTCTCGGCCCTGGGCACGCCCTGGCCCGCGCTGGCTTTGCTGAACCTGCGCGCCGGCCGTGGCCGGTGGCACGACTGGCTGACGCTGGCCCTGTTTCCGCTCTGGTCGATGTTGGTGCTGGCTGGCTTCTTCCTGCTGGCCGGCTTCGGCCTGCTGCTGCTGGCCGACCTGCTGCGGAGGCGCCGCCTGCCGCTGGCCGCCTGGGGTGGGGTAGGGGTGCTGGCCCTGGGCTACGTGGTGGTGGAGTGGCCCTTGCTCAGCAGCACGCTGCTACGGCCGCAGTTTGTGCCGCACCGGGTGGAGTTCCGGCTGGCCGAGCTGACGCCCAAGGGCCTGAAAGCGGGCATCCTCAGCTCCTGGCAGTACTTTATGTGGGGGCAGTACCACGCCAGCCGCTTCTTCCGGGGCATCATCCTGCTCACCCTGCCCGTGGCCGCGTGGTGGCGCTGGCGCCGCGCCGAAACCGACCGGGGCTGGGAAGCCGGCACGATGAGCGCCCTGGCGGGCCTGGTGCTGCTGGCCGTGTTCTGCGGCTTCTACCCGCAGCTGATGGGCCCGGTGCAGCGCCTGGCGCCTTCGCTCGGTGCCTTCAACCTCAGCCGCTTTCACTTCCTCACCCCGCTGCTCTGGTTTGGCCTCTGGGTGCTGGCGCTGCGGCAGCTGCCCGCCGGCGGGCTGCGCACCGGCCTGGTGACGCTGCAGCTACTGCTGGGCCTGGCGCAGAATCCCGAGTGGAGCCAGAACCTACGCCGCTGGGCCGGCCGGGCCGATGCGCACGAGCCCAGCTGGCAGCAGTTTCTGGCCCCCGAGCTGCTGACGCGGGTGCGCCAGCGCCTGGAGCAGCGCAGCGGGCAGCCCGCCGCCCGCTGGCGCGTGGCCTGCCTGGGCTTGCCGCCCGCCGTGGCCCAGCTCAGCGGCTTCTACACCCTCGACAGTTACCAGAGTACTTACCCGCTGAGCTACAAGCACCGGTTTCGCCCGCTGATTGCCGGCGAGCTGGCCCGCAGCCCCGAGCTGCAGCGCTACTTCGACGACTGGGGCAGCCGCTGCTACCTGTTCTCGGCCGAGCTGGGCCGCCACTTCCGCGTAGCCCGCCGCGACAGCCTCACGGTGCAGCACTGGCGCTTCGATGCCGCGGCTTTCCGGCGGCTGGGCGGGCGCTACGTGCTGTCGGCAGCGCGGCTGGCGCGGCCGGCGGAAGCGGGGCTGCGGTCGGTGGGCTATTTCACCGGGCCCGGGGCGTACTGGGGTTTGTATATTTATGAAATGATTGAATGAGCGAATGACTGGATGACTGCGCAACGAGCAGGCAAGACAGAGGCCGTATCAGCGTTGATGACGCAGGAGAAGCAGCCGGTGGGCTAAGAATTTTAGCCGCGCAACTGCCTGACGTTCCGGCTGAAATCAATCATGCAGTCAGTCAATCATTCCCGCATTGTCCTCCAACCCCGTAATTTCGGCCCTTTAGTGCGTCTGAATGGCAAAGAATACCTACAAACCCGCCAGCGGCCCGGCTCCCCGCGCCACGAACGAACCCCGCCCGGCGCGCAATCAACCGAAGGCTGAAGCCGCCCCGGCCCCGGCGCCCCCCCGGGAGCCGCGCCGTCCGGCCGCGCCCGCCGCGCCCAAAGCCCCGCGCAAGCCCCTGAAGCTGCCCAACTTCGGCGGCGCCCTGAGCTTTTTGCAGGACCGCCGCTTTCAGCTGTTTGCCGGCTTTTTCTGCCTGATTTTCTCGCTGTTCCTCACCATTGCCTTCTTTTCCTACCTCTTCACCGGGCACGCCGACCAGAGCGTGGTGGAGGGCATGGGCCAGACCACGGTGAAGGAAGCCGGGCAGGAAACCGGCAACTGGCTGGGCCTGATGGGCGCCTGGCTGTCCTACAAGCTGATTCAGCAGGGCTTCGGCATTGCCGCCTTCGCCCTGATTCCGGTAGCCTTTGCCGCCGGCTACAAAATCGTGTTCCGGCGCCAGGAAGTCTCGCTGAGCTTCGTGACGGCCGTGTGCCTTTTCGCCATGCTCTGGCTGAGCATGCTGCTGGGCTACCTGGTGCTGACGCTGCAAACGCCCGGCACCGACCCGCGCGCCGCCCACAGCCTTGACTTCCTCTGCGGCCGCGTGGGCTACGAGGCCGCGCTGTGGCTCGACAGCCTCATCGGCTGGGGTACGGTGCTGCTGCTGGCCTTCCTGCTGATTTCCTTCGTGGTGGGCTTCTTCAACGTCACCACCATCAACCTGCCCCGCCGCGGCGCTGGCCTGGACGACGAAGATGAGCTGGAGCCCGCCGTGGCCGCCCAGTCGGGCGTGAACCGCCCGGCCCGCCCCGTGGTGGCCGCAGCCGACGACAACGACGAGGACGAGGAGCCCGACAGTGACCTGGGCTTTACCGTGCGCAACGTTGGACCGGTGGCCGAGGTGCCCAGGCCCGCTGCTACGGCGCCCGTCGTCGAAACCCGCCCCGCCGGGAAGCCGGAGCCCGCCCCGGCGCGCCCCAGCCTGGCCCTGACGGTGGAAGGGGAGGACGACACGCCGCCCTGGGAAGTCAGCCCGGCCGCGGCGACGGGCAGCGTGGCTACGGCCGCTGCCTCGCTGGCTATGGGCGGATTGAGCACCGCCGCTACGGCTCCGGCCGTTGCCGCCACGGCCGCTACCACGACGGCCGCGGCCCTCAGCGCCGGCCCGAGCTTCTCCATCGAAGCCCCGACGACCGAACCGGTGGCGGCCCCGACGCCGCGCGTGTCCAACGTGCCCACGCCGCTGTCGTTGGCCGACCTGACCGATGATAATGCGCCGCTGCCCGCGCCCACGACTGCAGCTACGCCCGCCAAAGGCCCGGCCTTCGAGGTGGAAGTAGCGCCTGAGCCGGAGCTGCGCATCGAAAAAGCTCCCGCCGGCGAGCTGGACCCCTCGGCCGGCGCCGACATGGCCGTCATTTCGGAGGAAGACGAGGACGCCGAGCAGATGCCCAACGTGAACTACGACCCCACGCTGGACCTCTCGCGCTACCAATACCCCACGCTGGAGCTGCTCAACGACTACGGCGTGCCCAAGGCCCAGGTGAGCAAGGAGGAGCTGGAAGCCAACAAGGACCGCATCGTGGAGACGCTGGGCCACTACGGCATCAACATCGCCTCCATCAAAGCCACCATCGGCCCCACGGTCACGCTCTACGAAATCGTGCCCGACGCCGGGGTGCGCATCTCGAAAATCAAGAGCCTGGAAGACGACATTGCGCTGAGCCTCGCGGCCCTGGGCATCCGCATCATCGCCCCGATTCCGGGCAAGGGCACCATCGGCATCGAGGTGCCGAACACCAAGAAGGAAATGGTGTCGATTCGCTCGGTATTTGCCACCGAGAAGTTCGCCCACACCGAAATGGATTTGCCCATTGCCTTTGGCCGCACCATCACCAACGAGGTGTTCGTGGTCGATCTGGCGAAGATGCCCCACCTGCTGATGGCCGGGGCCACGGGCCAGGGTAAGTCGGTGGGTTTGAACGTGATTCTGGCCTCGCTGCTCTACAAGCGCCACCCCGCCCACCTGAAGTTTGTGCTGGTCGACCCGAAAAAGGTGGAACTGAGCATCTTCAACAAGATCGAGCGGCACTTCCTGGCCAAGCTGCCCGACACCGAGGAGCCCATCATCACCGACACCAAGAAGGTGGTGCACACGCTCAACTCGCTGTGCATGGAAATGGACCGGCGCTACGACCTGCTCAAGGACGCCGGCTGCCGCAACCTGAAGGAGTACAACCGCAAGTTCATCGAGCGGCGGCTGAACCCGAAGAAGGGCCACCGCTTCATGCCCTTCATCGTGCTGGTCATCGACGAGCTGGCCGACCTGATGATGACGGCCGGCAAGGAAGTCGAGACGCCGATTGCGCGCCTGGCGCAGCTGGCCCGCGCCATCGGCATTCACCTGATTGTGGCTACGCAGCGGCCTTCGGTGAACGTGATTACCGGCATCATCAAGGCCAACTTCCCCTGCCGCATCAGCTTCAAGGTGACCAGCAAAATCGACTCGCGCACCATCCTCGATGCCGGCGGCGCCGACCAGCTGGTGGGCCAGGGCGACATGCTTATCTCGCAAGGCTCCGACATCATCCGGGTGCAGTGCGCCTTTATCGACACGCCGGAGGTGGACCGCCTCTGCGACTTCGTGGGCGAGCAGCAGGGCTACCCCGATGCCTACCTGCTGCCCGAAGTAGCCGGCGCCGACGGCGACTCCGGCGGCGGTGACTCCGATTTCGACCCCACGGACCGCGACTCCATGTTCGAGGAAGCGGCCCGCGTCATCGTGCTGCACCAGCAGGGCAGTACCTCGCTCATTCAGCGCAAGCTCAAGCTGGGCTACAACCGCGCCGGCCGCCTGATCGACCAGCTGGAGCACGCCGGCATCGTGGGGCCCTTCGAGGGCAGCAAGGCGCGGGAGGTACTTATTCCGGACGAATACGCTTTGGAACAGTTGTTGAATACGCTTCCCAAGTAAGCCGCCTGCGACCTGCGAACTGACAAAATGAAGATTCCGGGAGCGTTTTTAAACAATCCCGCGTTTTGTACGTCTCATAGGCGCAGTTCCTTTCCGAACTCCCCCCATTCTCCCATGAAAAAAATTATTGCCCTGCTGGCCCTGGCCGCTTCGTTTGTACAGCCAGCCGCCGCGCAGCAGGACCCCAAAGCCGGCAAGATTCTGGACCAGATGAGCGCCAAGTACCAGGCCATGAAGGCGTTCAAGGCCTCGTTCACCCAGACGCTGGAAAACCAGACGGCCAAGGTGAAGGAAAACATGAGCGGCGACATTCTGGTAAGCGGCACCAAGTTTCGCCTCAAGGTCAACGGCCAGGAAGTCATCAACGACGGCAAGACCATGTGGGCCTACATGAAGTCGGAAAACGAGGTGAACATCTCGGAGTACGACCCCTCGGACGACCAGGAAATCAATCCCTCGCAGATTTACTCGCTCTACAAGAAGGGCTACAAGTACACCTACGCCGGCACTACCAAGGAAGGCGGCGTGACCTGCGACGTGATTGAACTCTCGCCCGAGGACCACAACAACCAAGTGTACAAAGTGCGCCTGAATGTGAGCCAGGCCGATAAGTCGGTGAAGAGCTGGAAGATGTTTAAGAAGAACGGCAACCGCTACACCTTCGCCATCAAGAAGTTTGAGCCCAACGTGCCGGTGGACGCCACCACCTTCACCTTCGACAAGGCCAAGTACAAGGGCGTGAAGGTCATTGACCTGCGCTAAGCCTTCGGCTGATGCTACCTGCGGCCCGCTTCTGCCATTTCGGCGGAGGCGGGCCGCGGTGTTTTTGTGCGGCCGAATGTGTAGCTTATCGGCAGATTTAAGCCAATATTTTACCAATGACCTATCAATCCGACCGACAGTTTGTAACTACTTCTATCTGGCTGATGCGCATCTATTTTGGCACCGCCGCTCTGTTGCTGACAACGACTGTTATTTTCCTCCTGGGTGCCGTGGTAAGTGAAAATTGGCCCGGCGCACTAGGGCTAGTGCTGTTTGGCGGGGCCGCTCTGGGCTTCGGCTGGCTCAGCACCCGGTTGGCCCAAGTCGCGCTGACCCCGGGCGGCATCGAAGTCCGGCGCCTGTTCGGGCGCGAGGTAAAGGAGCCGGGGGAATTCGACCGGGTGGAAGCATTCGGCTCACTAATCAGGATTCATTTCCAAGACGGCGGGAAAGTGTATGGTATGTCTAATTCGCTGTTCGTCAGGGAAATGATGCCGGAATTATATTACCAGGCGGCGGATGCGGAGTGGGGATTAGGGAACAGCGTGCCGGGTATGCGCGACCAGGCGGCCGCCCTTGTGCTGTTGCGCGAGCGGGACGATATAGCGCTGATAAACCAGAAAATTCGTGCGTGGGTGCCGGCCCGGCAACAGTAACTGAAGCAGTTGTATTCTATTATCCTTATCCGCTATGCAGGAAGATTTTCTCCACTACGTCTGGCAGCACCAGTATTTCGACAAAGCCAGCCTGCGCACCGAACAGGGCGAACCTATCGTAGTGCTTAAGCCCGGTTTTCGCAACGCCGACGCCGGCCCCGACTTCCTCGGCGCCCGCCTGATGATCGGGGAGGTGGAGTGGAACGGCGCCGTGGAAATTCACCTGCGCGCCTCCGACTGGCACCGCCACCAGCACCAGACCGACCGGAAGTACGACCAGGTAATCCTGCACGTGGTGCACGTGGCCGATCAGCCCGTGCGCCGCACCGACGGCAGCGAGGTGCCCGCCCTGGCCCTGCAGCCGCGCTTGGTGCCCAGCCTGCTCTACGCCTACGAAGCGCTGATGGCGGCCGACAACCCGCAGCTGCTGCCCTGCGCCGGCGCCCTGCCCACCGTGCCCGAGGTGACGCGCCTGATGATGGTGGAGCGGGTGCTGCTGGAGCGCGTGGAGCAGAAAGCGGCCGCGGTGCAGGAGCTACACGAGCGAAGCGGCCACGACTGGGAAACCACGGCCTGGCAGGTGCTGGCCGCGGGCTTCGGCTTCAAGAAGAACACCGAGCCGCTGACCCGCTTGGCCCAGGCCCTGCCGCTGCCCGTGCTGCGCCGCCACCGCCACGAGCCGCGCCAGACCGAGGCGCTGCTGTTCGGGCAGGCCGGGCTGCTGCCGGCAGCGGCCGAGGCTCCGGATGCGTATTGCGCCGAGCTGCGCCGCGAGTACGATTTCCTGGCCCACAAGTACGGCCTGCACCGCACCGCCCTGGCCCCGCACGAGTGGAATTTCCTGCGCCTGCGGCCCGCCAACTTTCCCACGGTGCGGCTGGCCCAGCTCGCCGCCCTGGTTCAGGCCCAGCCCCGCCTGTTTCAGCCCCTGCTCGATGCGCCCGACGTGCCCACGCTGGAGCGCATGCTACTGGCGCCGGTGGGGGCGTATTGGCAGCGGCACTACCGGCCTGGGGTGGCGGCGGCCAAGGTGCCGGCGCTGGGCCGCAGCAGCGCCCACCTGCTCATCAGCAATGCCGTGGTGCCCCTGCGCGTGGCCCACGCCCAGAGCCTCGGCGACCGGGAAGGCGTGGAGGCGGCCGTGGAGCTGCTTACCCAGCTGCCGCGCGAGCAAAACAGCGTGCTGGCGCCCTACGAAGCTCTGCGCTTCCAGCACCGCAGCGCGGCCGACTCGCAGGGGCTGCTAGCTTTGCAGCGCGGCTACTGCCAGCCGCGCCGCTGCCTGCAATGCGCCATCGGCAGCCGCATCCTCCAACGCAACGTGCCCCCGTCCGCTTCGTGAAGCTTCTGCTCCTGCTCGTTGCCAATGCTGCCGTGCTCGGGGGGCTGTACCGCTGGCTGCGGGCCCAGCGCCGTCTGCCGGGCTTAGGCTACCTGGTGGTGCCTACGCTGGCGCTGCGGCTGCTGGCCGGCGCGGTCAGCACCATCCGCCCCACCGACGACGCGTGGTACTACCACCTCTGGTCGGGACAAATGGCCGCGCAGCTCTGGGCAGCGCCGGACCAGTGGCTGCAGATGCTGACCACCGACGAGTTTCATTTCGGCGAGCGGCACCTGGTCTTTCACGGCTATTCCAACACCTTCTTCTTCATGAAGCTGCTGTCGGCCTTCGGCTGGCTGACGGGCGACTCGTTGCTGCTGCAGGCGCTGTACCTCTCGCTGGCGGCCTTCGGGGCGTGCTGGACGCTGGTGCGCGTGCTGAGCCAGCTGTTTCCGGGCACCCGCGGCGCGGCCGTGGTAAGCCTGCTGCTCTGGCCCTCGGCGCTGTACTGGTCGAGCGGGGTGACCAAGGAAAGCCTGCTGCTGGCGGGCAGTGCCCTGCTGCTGGCCGCGGTGCTGCTGCTGCTCTACGGCCCGGTGGGCACCCGGCGCTGGGGGTGGGCCGCGGGGGCGCTGCTGGGCACCTGGCTGAGTTTTAAGATGCGCTTTTTCTTCGGCGGGGCGCTGCTGGCCCTGCTGCTGGCCCTGGCGGCGGTGCATTTCGTGAGTCAGCTGGGCGGGCCGCTGCGGCGGCGCCGCTGGCAGGCGCTGCTGCTGATTGGGCTGCTGGCTGCGGGGGCCTGGGGCGCGGGCGAAGTCAGCCCGGTGTTTCGCTTCAACAAGTTCGCCAGCCAGCTCACGCGCACCTATTCGGCCCTGCGGCAAAAGTCGCTGGGGCGGCCGCACGTGGCGCTGCCCGAGCTGGCCCCCACGGCCGAAAGCATCCTGCGGCACACGCCCAAGGCCATTGCCAGTACCTTGTTCCGGCCCTTCGCCTGGGAGGGCGACACCGTGTTTTACGGCTTCGCGGCCCTCGAAAACCTGGGGCTGCTGCTGCTGGCCGGCCTGGCCGCCGCGGACTGGGCGCGCCGCCGCGGGGCGCCGCTGCCCTTTTTGGTGGCGCTGGTACTGGTGCTGTATTGTCTGCTGATGGCCGCGCTGGTGGGCCTGAGCACTCCGAACCTCGGCACGCTCAGCCGCTACCGGGCGCCGTGGCTGCCGCTGCTGGTGTACCTGCTGCTGGCCCAGCCCACCGCCGCCGGGCTGCTGCGGCGCCTGCGCATCCTCACACCGGCTTAAGGCCGGACCACGTTTTTCCGCCCCCGGTGCCGTATCTTTGCGGCTTAGCGCGCCCCGCCGCGGGTGCCATTTCCCGAAGATTCGCGCATGGAAAATCCCGTAATCATCCTTGGTGCCCAGACCGTCGGCACCGCCGCCCTCGACGCCTTCACCAGCAACGACGTGGTGGTGTACTGCCTACTCGACGACAACCCCAAGCTCAAGGACACCGACCTGCACGACGTGCCCATCATGGGCGCCACCGACGACGAGGAGATGCTCAAGCTGCTCGGCAAGAAGTGCGAGGTGTTCGTGGCCACCGAAGACACGGCCTCGCGCAAGGCCCTGACCAGCATGCTGCGCCAAGAGTACGAGCAGGTGCCCGTCAACGCCATTCACCGGGCCGCCAGCGTCTCGGAGCACGCCTGGCTGGGCCACGGCAACCTGATTTCGGCCGGCGCCGTCGTCGCCTCCGATGCCAAAGTGGGCAACGGCTGCCTGCTCGGCGTACGCTCCGTGGTCGACGTGCGCGCCCAGCTGGCCGACTACGTGGTGGTGGGTGCCGGCGCCATCATCAACGGCGACGCTGAAATCGGGGAGCAGGCCTTCATCGGCTCGGGCGCCGTGGTGGTGTCGGGCGTCAAAATCGGCGCCAAGGCCCGCGTGGGCGCCGGTGCCGTGGTGGTGGCCGATGTGCCCGCGAACCAAACGGTATTCGGCAACCCGGCGACGAAGGTTTAAGACCTAGTTCTGGATTATGAATGCTGAATTATTTCAGCGCCCGCAGTGTAGCAAAACGACTGCCCAAACGGCCAATTCATAATTCAGAATTCATCATTCAGAATTAAGAGAGAATGGATTTCCGCGTCCTGCTGTACTACTGCTACACGCACCTGCAAGACCCCGAGGCCTTCCGCGAGGAGCACCACCGCCTGTGCCTCAGCCTGAACCTGCGCGGCCGCATCATCGTGGCCGAAGAGGGGCTGAACGGCACCGTGTCGGGCACCGTGGCCGACTGCGCGGCCTACATGCAGGCGGTGAAGGCCGATCCGCGCTTCGCGGCCTTGGAGTTTAAGGTGGAGGAGGCGCCGGCGCACACGTTCCAGAAGCTGCACGTGCGCGTCAAGCCCGAAATCGTGCACGTGGGCCTGCCCGCCATCAAGCCCTACGAGCGGACCGGCGTGCACCTCTCGCCCGAGGAGTTTCGGCAGATGAAAGACCAGGACGACGTCATCGTGCTCGACGTGCGTTCCGACTACGAGCACCACCTCGGCCGCTTTAAAAACGCCGTGACGCTCGACATCGGCAACTTCCGCGAGTTTCCGGACAAGGTGGAGGAGCTGCGCCAGTACCAGGACAAGAAAATCCTGACCTACTGCACCGGCGGCATCAAGTGCGAAAAAGCCTCGGCCTTCCTGCTGGAGCAGGGCTTCGAAAACGTGTACCAGCTGCACGGCGGCATCATCAAGTACGGCCTCGAAGCCGGCGGCGAGGATTTTGAGGGGAAGTGCTACGTCTTCGATGGCCGCGTGGCCGTCGATGTCAACACTGTCAATCCCACGGTGGTGGCCCAATGCATCAGCTGCGGCCGGCCCGATGAGCGCATGGTCAACTGCGCCAACCCGCACTGCAACGCCCACGTGGTGCTCTGCCAGACCTGCGCCGAGCAGCGCGAAGGCGCCTGCTCCGACGCCTGCCAGCAGCACCCCGACAAGCGCCCCTACGACGGCACCGGCAACTACCCGAAAGCCAGCAACCACTACAACCCCGAGCAGGGCCTCTCGTCGTACCGCGCGCCGGTGCGCTCCTAAGCGCCGCGCGTCGAAGTCTGTTACCGGAATGTTACCAAAAAGCCCGGCCGCGGCCGGGCTTTTTTCGTTTTTTACCCGACGTTTGTCGGGCCGCCGTACAAGTTGCGGCCTTGTTCTTTCCCCACTTTCTCTCACCCGAACCCCTACTGCCATGCCGATACCTTCGTCGGAGCTCATCCTGAACCGCGACGGCAGCATCTATCACCTGAACCTGCTGCCCGACCACATTTCCGACACCATCATCACCGTCGGCGACCCGGACCGCGTGGCGCTGGTCAGCCAGCACTTCGATTCCATCGAGACGCAGGTCAGCAAGCGCGAATTCGTGACCCACGTGGGCTACTACCGCGGCAAGCGCCTCACCGTGGTGTCCACCGGCATCGGCACCGACAACCTCGACATCGTGCTCAACGAGCTGGACGCGCTGGTCAACGTGGACTTCGTCACCCGTGAAGTGTGCCCCATTGAGGAGCGCATCAACCTGCGCATCATTCGCGTGGGCACCAGCGGCGCGCTGCAGGCCGATATTCCCGTCGGCTCGCACCTGGTGTCGGAGCACGCCGTGGGCCTGGAGTCCTTGATGCAATTTTACCCGCTGGTGGAAACCGGCGCCGAAATCGAGTTTGCCACCGCCGTGCAGAAAGCCGTGGGCCTCGACTACCGCCCGTACTGCGTGCTCGGCTCCGACCTGCTGCGCGAGCAGCTGGGCGAGGGCATGATTACCGGCAACACCGTCACCTGCCCCGGCTTCTACGGCCCGCAGGGCCGCGCCCTGCGCCTGCAGCCGCGCTTCCCCGACCTGATTGAGCGCCTCGGTCAGGTGCAGTACAGCAACGCCGAGGGCACCTTCCGCCTAACCAACTTCGAGATGGAAACGGCCGGCTACTACGCCCTGGGCCGCATGCTGGGCCACGAAGTGGTGTCGCTGAACGCCATTGTGGCCAACCGCGTCACCGGCGAATTCGCCGACAACGCCGACCAGGTCGTCAACGACCTGATTGCAAAGACGCTGGAACGGCTGTAAACCGAGTAACGGCCGCGCTGGCCGTCATTGCGAGCGAAGCGAAGCACCCGTAGGAAGGCGTAGCCAATCTTCCTTCTCGCGGCACGACGGTACAAGAAGCACTAACCCGAAACAGCACCGCCCGAAACCAAGTAACTCTGGTTTCGGGCGGTGCTGTTTTCGGCTTCTGCCAGTTGTGGCGGCGGTGCTAATAGAGGAAAGGTTGCTTCGCTTCGCTCGCAATGACGGCCGGTGCTACCGTCGGCCACCTAATAGAAATCAAACCCGATGATGGCGTGAATCGGGAGGGTGACGCCGGCTTTGAGGGTGAGGTAGCTTTCGTGCACGCCCCAGACGGTGGTTTGCACGCGCTTGGTCAGACCGTCGACGGTTTTGAAGTAGATGTCGAGCTTGCCGTGGTCGTTGTTGCCGAGGGCGCAGGCGCGGTCGGCATCGAAGCGGCGCAGCTTCTGCTCTTCGGGGGTGGAGAGGACGTCTTCGTGCGGGAAGTGGAGGGTCGGAATCGTTTCCTTGGCAACGGTTTCGGCCGATTCGGTGACGACTAGCATGGGTGTCAAATCGGAAGGTTCGGTAAGCGGGGAACAAACAACCGTGCCAAAAACGGCGCGGCCAGTGAAGACCGCGTGAACGTCGACATAATGCGGACGCGGCTGAGCTTTCTACGCCAACGACGCCAAAAAGGCCATGGTATCCACCCTGTCGGCGTACTCGCCCACGCCCGGCTGCTGGGCCTGCCCGGCCGGCACGCTGCCCGGGTACCAGCCGTGCACCGACACCACAACCTGCGTTTTATCGGCCACGTCGGCCAGCTGCTGGCGCAGGTCCTGCTCGTCCTGGTACTCGCTGAAGTGCAGCACCGAAATGGGGGAGACGAGCTGCATGCTCTCGGTCAGCAGCATAAAGCCGTTGTCGAGGTGGGGCACGCGGTTGACCAGCAGCAGGCTTTTCTGGTAGTCGTAGTTGTTGTGGTAGCGGTTGTGGTTGTCCACCGCCTCCCAGCTCTGCATCGAATCGAGGAAGGGCGTAAAGTCGTAGCCGGCGGGCACCAGCAGCTTGGCCACGTTGCGGCAGCCCAGGCCGTAGTAGCGAAATATATCGGGCCCGAACTGCGCCAGCTCCTCGCGCGGCTCCAGCCCGGCCAGCACCCCGATGCTGGAGCGGTTGCGGCGGATCAGGTGGGGCTTTTTGCTGAAGTAGTATTCGAAGTAGCGGGCGGTGTTGTCGGAGCCGGTGGCAATGAAGGCATCGGCCTCGCGCAGCATGTCCACGAACCGCAGCTGCGCCTCGAAGCGCGGCTCGATGTCGAGCAGCTGCTGGCCCACCCAGCGCAGCAGGATGTTGTCGTCCGAGGAGAGCTTGGCCAGCAGGATGTGGCCGCTGAGCAGCACGCAGAGCAGGTCGTGGAAGCCCACCAGCGGAATGTTGCCGGCCATGACCACGCCCACGCGGCGCGGCTCATGCTGGGGCTCGGGCGGGTACCGGGCGGCCCAGGCGGTGAGCGGCTCGGCGTCGAGCAGGGCGGCCACGCCTTGGAAGGCGGCGCGCACGTTGGCTTCGTCGAACCAGGGGTTGTGGTTGCGGGCGCGGGAAGCCAGCGAGTACAGCTCGTCGTCGGAGAGGGTGCGCAGGCGCTGGCCCAGGCGGATAAAGGCGGCGAGTCGTTCGGGGTGAGTCATAGAAGAGGAAAAGCGGGAAAGCGGGGCGAAAGTTCGCAAGAAAGCGCCGCCGGTACTACTTTTGCCCGGCTATACGCACCCCAGCGGCGCCGGCCGCCGCCGACTTAAGTTAACCTGCGGCCCCCGCCCCTGCGTATCAGGCTACACACGACCTCTCAACTGACGACCTACGGCCATGGCCATCATGATTACCGACGAGTGCATCAACTGCGGTGCCTGCGAACCGGAATGCCCCAATAACGCCATTTACGAGGGCGGCGCCAACTGGCGCTGGGCCGACGGCACCACCCTGAAAGGCACCGTCGACGTCGACGGCGGCAAGCAGGTGGACGCCACCGCGCCCCAGACGCCCGTGTCGGACGAGTACTACTACATCGTGTCGGACAAGTGCACCGAGTGCGTGGGCTTCCACGAAGAGCCCCAGTGCGCCGCCGTCTGCCCCGTCGACTGCTGCGTGGACGACCCCGACTACCGCGAAACCCAGGAGCGCCTGCACCAGAAGAAAGACTGGCTGCACGTCGCCTGAGCACGGCGGCTTACCCCGCACGCACTGCGAGGCGTAGCCATTCCGCGCAGCAAGCGGCGTCAATCGGTCCTGGCCAGCGTGCCGACCAAAAAGAAGCACCGCCCGAAACTGCAGATGCGAGTTTCGGGCGGTGCTGTTTTCGGCTTCTGCCAGCGGTATCGGCTGACCTGAAACTAGGACCGATTGACGCCGCCTGCTGCGCGGACTATCCTTTGTCCTCGCAATGATTGCGGAGTGGAACGTCTTACGTGCCGCAGTTGAAGTACTTGTCGTAGGCCGATTCGGGCAGCAGGCGCAGCCGGCTGGCCAGCTTGATGGGCCAGCGCAGCAGCCGGATCAGCCCGTAGTTGTTGGGGTAGTCGCGGAAGGTCTTCACCGGGGCCGCCACAATCTGCTCAAACTCCTCCCGGCTCAGGCCCAGGCGCTTGATGCAGAGGTTGATGACCTTCTCGTCCTCGATGGCGTTGACGTGCCGGCAGCGCTCCAGTGCCTGCGCGCGCGACATCTGTCCCGAGCGCACCAGGGCGGAGTAGTTGAACAGGCGCCGGTCGATGTTGAACTTGACGCGGTTCAGGTAGTAAATGACGCTCTGGTAGAGGTCGTCGAAGTAGTGCGCGCCGGGGTTCACCCAGTCCAGTTCCCGCTCCAGCAGCGCGTCGACTTCCGCCCGCACGTAGGGCAGGTGGTAGAGCAGCGTGACGGTCTTGATGCCGCGCAGCACCGTGTAGTAGAACATTTCCTTCACGTCCAGGTGAAAGCCCGGGTCGTTGGGCGCCCACTTGCGCAGGGGTACCGTACCGAACTGCCGGTGCACCGCCTTCAGGTACTTCCCGTCGAGGAAGTTCCACGACAGAGGCGCAATGCCCTCGGTGCGAAACGACTGCCCGATGATGATGCGCTGCACGCCTTCCTTGGCCGCCACCCCGTACAGGGCCGTGGCAATGCCGATGTCGGTGCCTTCCTCGATGTCGGGCGTGGAGGCCTTCAGGAAGGCAATCTTGAGGTCTTTCGACTCGCGCCAGTCCGAGGTGATGGTGCGCAGCTCCACGCCCAGCTTGCGGCAGGCCTTCACCATGTTTTCGCCGGCCACGGGGTTGCCGAAGCCGTCGTTGAAGTGCACGGCCAGGGGGCGCAGGCCCAGCTGCACCACGCAGTACCAGAGCGTGTAGCTGCTGTCGCGCCCGCCGCTTACGCCCAGCACGCAGTCGTATTTGCGGCCGCGGCCGAGGCGCTTCATGTCCTCGGCGGCGCTGCGCACGTAGGCCTCGCCCGCGGGCCCCAGCGGGTTGTCGCGGTCCAGCTTGTCGTGCAGCTCGCAGAAGTTACACTCCCCGGTGTGGGGGCGAAAGCGGATGCCTGGCACCGTGGTATCCATTATGCACCGCGTGCAGCACTGGTAGCCCGGGTGGGGGGCCGGCTGGTCGATGGGTGAGTCGACGGTGGCGTTAACGGGGGAAGTGGGCATTGAGTACTGCTGTGGCAATAGGCGAGGGGTGAGGGCGGCGGGTGGGAGGAGAAAGGAGGAGTTAGGCGGGGTTGGGAAGCTCATCGAAGCGGTAGCCGAGGCGCTGCAGCCGGGCCGTAATGGCCGTGCCGCGCTCGGGGCGCTGGGGGCGGGGCAGGTCGGCCACAATCAGCTCGCCGGCAAACTCGTTGAATTTGCCCTGGGCCTTGATGCCGTCGGCCGCCACGGCCAGCGAGCAGCCGACGCTCTTCTTGCCCTCGTAGGGCCCGCCCACGATGTAGCCCACCGAGGTGGTGCCCACCACCACCACGTTGTAGTAGGAAGCCAGAATCTGGTAGGGCTTGATCCACTTTTCGCGGTACGGGTCGTCTTCTTCCGTGACGGAGTAGTCTACCGTCCACGACGAGGGCGAGAGGATGATTTCGGCGCCCATGCGGGCCAGGGTGTGCCCGATGGGTAGCCCGTCGATGTAGTTGTCGGCGCAGATGTTGAGGCCCAGCCGGCCCAGCGGCGTGTCGATGACGTTGAGCGTGGTGCCGACTTCGTAGAACGGCTGCTCAACGGTGAGCAGGTTGATTTTGTGGTACTTGAGCAAAATGTCGCCCGCCGGGCTGATGAGCACCGCCGCGTTGTAGACGCGGCCGTCGGCGGCGCGCTCCGTCAGGCCGGCGCACACGTAGATGCCGTGGCGGGCGGCTTCCTGGCAAAGGATATCGGAGAAGCGGCCCGGAATGGGCTGGGCTTCGGTGAGGGCGCTGGGGTGCGTCCAGGCAAAGTCCAGGGTTTCGGGCAGCAGCACCAAGTCGCAGCCCTGCTCGGCGGCTTCGGCTATCATGCGGGCGGCGCGCTCCAGGTTGCGCAGCGGCTCACCGCCCTCCACCAGCAGCTGCCCCATGCCGACGCGGATGGAACCCGAATGGGCGGTGTTGGGGGGAAGTATGGGCTGGGGCGGGGGGGCCGGGGCGGCCACGGCAGCGGCCGGCGCCGGGTCTGTTTTCTTCCAGCGGCTGAACAAAGGCGGCATCAGGTAATGGAAGGAAGTTGGCGAATGGGCAGGTTTTGCTACCTAAAAGTACGCCACCGCCGTCAAATCTAAACCAGCTTTGAGTGGGGCAGGTTGGCAAAACTACTATTCTTAGGAGCGTTCAATATTAAAGCTGGATTAAATGCAAGGGCCCGGCACATGATTAACGTCAGGAGTTCCGGCGCCGCCCCGAAATGCCTATTTTTGCCGATTCCGAACCGATTTCCCCTCACTATGTCCATTCCAAAGACCTACCAGCCCGCCGAGGTAGAAGACAAGTGGTACCAGCGCTGGCAGGAGCAAGGCTTTTTCACCTCGAAGCCCAACCCGCGCAAACCGGCTTACTCGGTGGTCATTCCGCCCCCGAACGTGACCGGCGTGCTGCACATGGGCCACATGCTGAACAACACCATTCAGGACGTGCTGGTGCGCCGCGCCCGCATGCAGGGCAAGGAAGCCTGCTGGGTGCCCGGCACCGACCACGCCTCCATCGCCACCGAAGCCAAGGTGGTGCAGATGCTCAAGGAGCGCGGCATCGAGAAAAAGGACCTCACCCGCGAGGAATTCCTGAAGTACGCCTGGGAGTGGAAGGAGAAGTACGGCGGCATCATCCTGGACCAGCTCAAAAAGCTTGGCGCCAGCTGCGATTGGTCGCGCACGCGCTTCACCATGGAGCCCGAGCTGACCGAGGCCGTGCTGCGCGTGTTCGTGGACCTGTACCGCAAGGGCCTGATTTACCGCGGCATCCGCATGGTAAACTGGGACCCGCTGGGCCGCACCGCCATTTCCGATGAGGAAGTAATTCCGAAGGACACCATGGCCAAGATGTACCACCTGCGCTACCCGATTGTAGGCCGCGAAGGGGAGTTCATCACCGTGGCCACCTCGCGCCCCGAAACCATCATGGCCGACGTGGCCGTGGCCGTGAACCCCCTCGACGAGCGGTACCGGCACCTGCACGGCGCCAAGGTGCAGATTCCGCTGCTGGGCCGCGAAATTCCGGTGATTCTGGACGAGTACGTGACCATCGAGTTCGGAACCGGCGCGCTGAAGGTGACCCCGGCGCACGACCTGAACGACTACGAGCTGGGCGTCAAGCACAACCTGCCGGTTATCGACATCCTCGACGACGCGGGCTTCCTCAACGAGAAGGCCGTGCTCTACGTGGGGCAGGACCGCTTTGCCGCCCGCCGCACCATCGTGAAGGACCTCGACGAAGCGGGCCTGCTCGCCAAAGTGGAAGAGTACGCCAGCATCGTGCAGACCTCGGAGCGCACCGGGGCCGTTATCGAGCCGCGCCTGTCGATGCAGTGGTTCCTGAAGATGGCCGACATGGCCGGCCCCGCCCTGGCCGTGGTGGAGGATGACCGCGTGAAGCTGCACCCGCCCAAGTTCAAGAACATGTACCGCTCGTGGATGGAGAACGTGCGCGACTGGTGCATCTCGCGGCAACTGTGGTGGGGGCAGCGCATCCCCGCCTACTACCTGCCCGACGGCACCTTCGTAGTGGCGCTCAGCGACGAGGAAGCTCTTCAACTGGCACGTGAACAGAGCGGCAACAGCGGGCTGCAGCTTAGTGACTTGCGCCAGGATGAAGACGTGCTCGATACCTGGTTTTCGTCGTGGCTGTGGCCCATCTCGGTGTTCGACGGCTTCAAGGACCCGGACAACGCCGACGTCAACTATTACTACCCCACCGACGACCTGGTCACGGCCCCGGAAATCCTGTTTTTCTGGGTGGCCCGCATGATCATGGCTGGCTTGGAGTACCGCCAGGACGTGCCCTTCCGCAACGTGTACCTCACGGGCATCGTGCGCGACGCCCAGGGCCGCAAGATGAGCAAGAGCCTGGGCAACTCGCCCGACCCGCTCGACCTCATTGCCCAGTACGGCGCCGACGGCGTGCGCACCGGCATGCTGTTTTCCTCGCCCGCCGGCAACGACCTGCTGTTCGACATCAAGCTGGTGGAGCAGGGCCGCAACTTCACCAACAAGCTCTGGAACGCCTTCCGCCTCACCCAGGGCTGGGAGGTGGACGCGGCGCTGCCCTTCGCCAACGAGCGAGCCACCGAGTGGTTCCAGGCCAAGCTGCAGGCCGCCCTGGCCGAGCTGGACGAGCACTTCGCCAAGTTCCGCATGTCGGACGCGCTGATGACCGTCTACAAGCTGGTGTGGGACGACTTCTGCTCGGTGTACCTGGAGATGATCAAGCCCGCCTACCTGGCGCCCATCGACGCGGAAACGCTGCGCCGCACCACCGGCTTCTTCGAGCAGCTGCTGAAGCTGCTGCACCCCTTCATGCCCTTCATCACGGAGGAAATCTGGCATCACCTGGCCGAGCGCGGGCCCAAGGACTACCTCTGCGTGGCGCCCTGGCCCAAGCAGCAGCCCGTGGCCAATGGCGCCGAGCTGCTGAGCCGCATGGAAAAGGCGCTGGACGTTGTGGGCGGCGTGCGCACCATCCGCAACCAGAAGGGCCTGGGCCCGAACAAGCCGCTGACCCTGGCCGCCAAAACCGACGACGCCCAGCTGCTGACGGACTACGAGGGCATCCTACGCAAGCTGGCCGGCCTGACGGAAATCAGCGTGGTGGACGCCGCGCCGGCCGCTGCCGTGGGCTTCGTGTCCGGCGGCGGCGAGTTCTTCGTGCCGATGGAAGGCCAGATTGACCTCGGCGCCGAAAAGGAGCGCCTGAGCAAGGAGCTGGAGTACGCCCAGGGCTTCCGCGGCTCGGTGCTGCAGAAGCTCGGCAATGAGAAGTTCGTGCAGAACGCCAAGCCCGAGCTGGTAGAGAAGGAGCGCCAGAAGCTGGCCGACGCCGAAGCCAAAATCACGGCCCTGGAGCAAAGCCTGGCTGCGCTGTAAGCTGCCGACTCGCCGCTACAAGCAAAACCGGCTGCCTTCCGCAAGGAGGGCAGCCGGTTTTGCTTTTGTGGCGCGGGCTACTCCTGCTCGCCCGGAATCGGCTGGCCGGCGGCGGCGGCCTTCTCGCGGGCTTGCTCCGTCAGCTTGTTCTGCAGCTGAAAGGTGACCTGCCCGCAGTCCTCCAGGCGCTGCTTGGTCAGGGTCAGCTCCCGCTCGGTGGCGGAAAGGCGGATGTAGAGGTAAACAATCAGCGCCAGGGAAATAACCAGGGCGCCGAGCGTGATGAAGTTCTTCATAACCAGTTGTAAAACAAAAAGAAAAGCCCGTCGGGTTGACGGGCTTGTTCAGGTAGCGCGAACGTTCAGTTCGCGTAGGCTGGCACGGTAGGCGGCTGGCGAAACCGTGCGGGCATACGCGAACTGCACGTTCGCGCCACGGCTTAGATGGCCGTGTTCGGATCGAACTGCTCCAGGTAGTCGGCCACGCGGCGCACGAACTGCCCGCCCAGGGAGCCGTCGACCACGCGGTGGTCGTAGGAGTGCGAGAGGAACATGAAGTGGCGGATACCAATCAAATCACCCTGGGGCGTCTCGATAACGGCGGGCTTCTTCTTGATGGCGCCCACGGCCATGATGGCCACCTGCGGCTGCATGATGATGGGCGTGCCCATCACGTTGCCGAAGGAGCCCACGTTCGACAGCGTGTAGGTGCCGCCTTCCAGGTCCTCGGGCTTGAGCTTGTTGGCCCGGGCGCGGGCGGCCAAATCGTTCACGCGCTTGGTCAGCCCGTTCAGGTTCAGCTGGTCGGCGCCGTGAATCACCGGCACGATGAGGTTGCCGGAGGGCAGGGCCACGGCCACGCCCACGTTGATGTCGCGCTTCTTGATGATGTAGTCCCCGTCGACCGACACGTTGATGTTCGGGAAGTCCTGAATGGCGCGGGCAATGGCCTGCACGAAGATGGGCGTGAAGGTGAGGTTTTCGCCCTCGCGCTTTTTGTAGGCGTCCTTGTGCTTGTTGCGCCAGTTCACGATTTCGGTCACGTCGGCCTCCACGAAGGAGGTCACGTGCGGCGAAATCCGCTTGGAATCGACCATGCGCTGGGCAATCATCTTGCGCATGCGGTCCATTTCAATCAGCTCCTGCCCGCCCGAAACCGAGGGCGCGGGCTTGCTGGCCGGAGCCGCGGCAGGCTTGCTGGCGGGAGCGGCCGGAGCGGCTGCCGGAGCCGCTTGCTGGGGCGCGGGGGCGGCCTGCGGAGCCGGAGCAGCCGCGGCCGGAGCCGGCTGCTGGCCGCGGCCCGCTACGAAGTCGAGAATATCCTTCTTGGTGACGCGGCCGCCCTGGCCGGTGCCGGGCAGGCGCTCCAGGTCGCTCATCGAAATGCCTTCCTCGCGGGCAATGTTGAGCACCAGCGGGGAGTAGAAGCGGCCGGGCTGGGCCTCGCCGAGCTGCGCGCCGCCGGCATTGGCCGCGGCAGCCGCGGCGTTGGGCACGAAGGGCACGGCCTCGGCGGCCTGGGCTTCTTCGGCAGCGGCCGGAGCGGCAGCGGGCGTCTGGCCGTTGGAGGCCGCGGCAGCATCGGTTTCGACGATGGCAATGGGGGCGCCCACGGCTACTACCTGACCTTCCTCCACCAGAATCTGCTGCAGCACGCCGGCGTGAATGGCGGGTACCTCGGTGTCCACTTTGTCGGTGGCCACTTCCAGCACCGATTCATCCTGCTCAATGGTGTCGCCCACCTGTTTGAGCCATTTCAGGACGGTGCCTTCCATGATACTTTCGCCCATTTTGGGCATCACCATTTCCACTCGTGCCATGCGGAGGTTGCTTTGAAGAATTCGGGGGTGGGAAAGGAAGCTTGGTCTGTTCGGGGTGAATATCGGCTGGGGAGGCCGAAATCGGGGCCAAAGGTAGCGGATTTGCCAATTGCGGCGTAATCGGACCCGAACACTTGTTAGGCAAAGGCAAAAAAAACCGGTAGCGCGGGCTTGGCTACGCCTTCCTGCGGTTCAGCCCGCGGCCGTCAGGAGCCAACCGACGATTTCATTCACGCGGACGCGAACCAAAGCCCGCGCTACTTTTGCTCCGGCAGATGGCGCCGCACCATATCCAGCGCCACGGTGCTGATGTAGCTGATATTCAGCTCCCGGCCGCGGTTGATGCTCACTTTGCGGGCCACCGTCCGGTGCTCATCGGCGTAGGCCAGCCAGAACGTGCCCACGGGCTTTTCGTCGGTGCCGCCGCCGGGCCCGGCAATGCCGCTGGTGGCCACCGCCACGTCGACGCCCAAGCTGCGGCGCAGGCCCTCGGCCATTTCGCGCACCGTCTGTTCGCTCACCGCCCCGAACTGCTCCAGCGTATCGGGGCTGACACCGAGCTGGTTGATTTTGACCTGATTGGAATAGGCCACTACCGAGCCCAGGAAATAGGCCGAGGAGCCCGGCACGCTGGTCAGCCGCTGGGCCAGGGTGCCGCCGGTGCAGCTTTCGGCCGTGCCGATGGTCAGGCCGCGCTCCTGCAGCAGCCGGCCCAGGGCCGCTTCCAGCGGGACTTCACCCTCGGCGTAGAGGTAGGGGCCGAGGAGGGCGCGCACGGCCGGCAATTGGGCTTCCAGGCGGCCGCGCAGGTCGGGTTGGCCGTCGTCGGTGGCGGTCAGGCGCAGGCGCACGGCCCCGAACGACGGGAGGTAAGCCAGCTTCATGTTCGGGGGCAGCTGGTTTTCCCAGGCGGCAATCTGCTCGGCCAGAAACGACTCGCCCTGGCCCACCGTCTGCAGCACCGCGTGCTCAATGGGCGGTACCTGGAACTGCTCTTTTAGCTTGGGCAGCACGTGGGTGCTCATCAGGTGCTTCATCTCGAAGGGCACACCGGGCATCGAGACGAACACCACGCCATCCTGGCCGTCGAACCACATGCCGGGGGCAGTGCCCACGGTGTTGCGCAGCGGGGTGCAGGCCGTGGGCAGGTAGGCCTGCTGGCGGTTTACTTCCAGCATGGGCCGGTTGAAGCGGGCAAAAATGGCCTCCACGTCGCGCAGGCTGGGTTCGTAGAGGGCCAGCTCGGAGTTGAAGTACCGGGCCAGCACGTGCTTGGTCAAATCGTCCTTGGTCGGGCCGAGGCCGCCGGTCAGCAGCACCACCTGGGCGCGCCCGCGGGCCTCGTCGAGGGCACGCACGATTTCCGCGGCCTGGTCCGACACGGAGCTGATCTGGCGGATGCGCAGGCCGATCTTGCCCAGCTCCTGGCCCATCCAGGCCGAATTGGTGTCGACGACCTGCCCGTAGAGCAGTTCGTCGCCGATGGTGATGATTTCGACGGCTGGGGTGTGGGGCATAAAGAAAGTGGGAGGGAAGCAAATTCGGCGCAATTTGCGCACGGCGTTTGTAAGACCGCGCCGCGCGGCTTTGGTTTGCCGATTCCCAGCCTTTCCCGCCGCATTCACCCGCCTTTTCTCCACTTTTCCGCATGAACGCACCCCGTCTTTCCACCTTCCTGCTGGCCCTGGGCCTGCTGACCGCCGCTTCGACTGCCGCCGAGGCCCAGACCACCAAGAATACCACGACCACCACGGCCAAGAAGACCACGACGACGGCCAAGAAAACCACGCCCGCCAAAAAGACCACGACCACCAAGCCGGCCACCAAAACCACCACGACCAAGGCCGCCACCACGACCACCAAAACCACCCCGGCCGCGCCGGCAGTGGCCACGCCGCCCCCGCTGACGGCCGACGAAGCCACCGCCGCCGTGAAGGAGGCGTTGAACCTGAGCATCACCCGCGCCCTGGAAGCCGGGGCCGCGGCCGACGGTTTCAACGCCAACTCCGACATCCGCATTCCGTTTCCGCCCGAGGCCGAGCTGGTCAACACCACCCTGCGCAGCCTGCGCATGGGCACGGTTATCGACAAGTTCGAGGTGCAGATGAACCGCGCGGCCGAAGCCGTAGCCGCCAATCCGCAGGCCCAGACCATCCTGGCCGGCGCCGCCCAGCGCTACTCCGTGGCCGACGGGCTGGGCCTGGTCAATACCCGCGAGAGCCGCCAGATTGCCACGCAGTTCAAGACCCAGCAGCTGGCCCAGGTGCAGCAGGAGCTGCGCCCCCTGGTGGACGCCGCCCTGGAGCAGACCGGCGCCAAGCAGGCCTACGGCGAGCTGATGCTGCGCTACAAGAAAGTGCCGCTGATGACGCCCATCACCACCAACCTCACCGACTACACCACCGGCAAGGTAGCCGAAGGCCTGTTCACGCTCGTGGCCGATGAGGAAAGCCGCATCCGCCTGAGCTCCTCGGCCCGCAGCACCGACACGCTCAAGCGGGCTTTCGGCCAGCAGTAGGCGAGAGAACCGCGCCGTTGGTCGATTTTTTGGTCCGGTTTCTGCCTTCGGCCGAACCGAAACCGTGTTTTGGGTTTTACTACTGCTATGAAGAACTTTCGCTCCGTTGCCCTGCTCACCGCCGCCCTGGCCCTGGCCGCCGTTTCGGCCCAGGCCCAGATCAAGCTGCCCGGCCTGGGCACCATCAAGCTGCCCTCGACCACCAAAACCACCACCGGCGGCTCGGTGACGCAGCAGGAAGCCGCCATGGGCCTGAAAGAAGCCCTGACCCAGGGCATCAGCAAGGGCGCCGACCAGGCCTCCAAGCAGGACGGCTTCTACCTCAACAGCCTGATCCGCATTCCCTTCCCGCCCGATGCGCAGCGCGTGGCCACCACCCTGCGCACCATCGGCCTGGGCTCGGAGGTCGACAAGTTTGAGCTGGCGTTGAACCGCGGTGCCGAGCAGGCCGCCATCAAGGCCAAGCCCATCTTCATTTCGGCCATCAAGAGTCTGAGCTTCTCCGACGTGTGGAACATCCTCACCGGGCAGAAGGACGCGGCCACGCAGTACCTGAAGCGCACCACCACCACGCAGCTGGTGTCGGCGTTTTCGCCCATCATGCAGCAGGCCCTCGATCAGACCAGCGCCACCAAGTACTACACCGGCCTGGTGACGCGCTACAACCAGATTCCGCTGGTGAAAAAGGCCAACCCCAACCTGAACGAGTACGCCACCGGCAAGGCCGTCGACGGCTTGTTCACGCTCATTGCGCAGGAGGAAGCCAACATCCGCGAAAATCCGGTGGCCCGCACAACGGAGCTGCTCAAGAAGGTATTCGGCAGCAAGAAAAGCTGAATGTAGTGCCTATTGCCTGGTGCTTGGATCTGGCAACGAAAAAGGCCCGCTGGAATAGTCCAGCGGGCCTTTTTGCTTTCAGAAGCTGCCTGGGGGCTAGGCGCTATGCACTCAGCACCGAGCACTAAATCCTAGAAGTCGTCATCGTCGTCGCGGCCACCGCGGCGGCTGCGGCGCTGGGCTTCGTAGCTGTCCTCGTCGTCGAGGCCCAGGTCGTCGTCATCGTCGTCCAGGGTGCCGTAGCGGTTGGAGCCTTCCGGGTCTTCCTGGGCTTCGGCGGCCGAGAATTCGTCTTCGGTCAGGTTGGCCAAATCCAGCGCCTCGTCGTGCGAGGAGCCGGTGTCGCGCCACATCAGGTAATCGGCGTACTTGGCGCCCAGGGAGTCTTCCGCGGAAGCACCCTTGCGGCCGCCGCTGCGAGCCGACTTGGCGCCGGCCGGGGGAGTATCCAGCTCGTCATCGTCACCGAGCAGGTCGTCGTCGTCGTCGAAGTCGTCGTAGCTTCTCATGTGAGGGGGTAAGGTAAGAAGTTAAAGCAGTGGCAAAAGTAGGCGCTGGAACCGAATCAAGGCCGAATTAAGCCCGCAAACGCAGGCAGTAGGAACGGGGTTACAAGGATTTTTAAGCCAAAATCATGGAATGATTTTTGGGCCGCGGCCGTGCTCAATTGCCCAGATTGAGCAGTCGAATCTTCTCGAATTTAAGCAGAAACCGGCCATGCTCCGCCTAGCGGCGCGGGGCAAAATCCGTCACCGTCAGGCGCTCCTGGCAGAAGGCGTATTCCTCCTCCACGTTGCTCGACACCAGCACCAGCCGGCCCGCCACGGTGGCCGCCACGTGCTCGTGGTACCAGGCCACGCCGGCGCGGTCGAGGTTGGTGGTGGGCTCGTCGAGCAGCAGCAGCGGCGCCTCGGCGTACAGGGCCAGCCCAAGCTTGACGCGCTGCTTCATGCCCGAGGAAAAGTCGCGCAGCAGCTTGTGGCGCGCGTGCGGTAGCTGCAGCCGCTCGATGAACTGCGCCGCCGACAGCCCGGCCCGCAGCGGGCGGAAACGCGCGTGGAACTGCACCAGCTCGGCCAGGCTCAGCTCCTCAATCAGCTCCAGCGCGGGCGCGCACAGGGCCAGGTGCCGGGCCACGTCGTCGGGCCGCACGGCCTGGCCCCCAAGGGCGTAGTGCAGCTCCCCGGCCGAAGGCAGGGTGTAGGCCGCCAGCGTCTGCAGCAGGGTGCTTTTGCCCGAGCCGTTCGGGCCCAGCAGGGCCACGGCCGTGCCGGGACGGAACGTGCGGGTCAGGTCCCGGAAAATCCAGTCGCGGCCGAAGCGTTTGCCCAGCCCCCGGGCCTCAATCTGCACCGTTGCCGTTGCGCGAATAGCCCTTCACGATGCCGCGCGAGGAGTTGCGCACGAAGTTGACCACCTCGTCGCGCTCGGGGGAGGGCGGCAGTTCCAGCTCGATCTTGTCGAGGGCGTCGCTGGTGTTCAGCCCGCTCATGAACAGCAGGCGGAAGCACTGCTGAATCTGCAGGATGGCCGACTCGGAGAAGCCGCGGCGGCGCAGGCCCACCGAGTTGACGCCGGCGTAGGTCAGCGGCTCGCGGCCCACTTTGATGAAGGGCGGCACGTCCTTGCGCACCAGCGAGCCGCCGCCCACGAAGGCGTGCTGCCCGATGTTGACGAACTGGTGCACGGCCGAGGTGCCCCCCAGAATGGCCCAGTCGCCGATGACCACGTGGCCGGCCAGCTGGGTGGTGTTCGACAGGATGCAGTTGTCGCCCACCACGCAGTCGTGGGCAATGTGCACGTAGGCCTGCAGCAGGCAGTTGGCGCCCACCACGGTCTTCATGCGGTCCACGGTGCCGCGGTTAATCGTCACGCACTCCCGAATGACGGTGTTGTCGCCGATGTGGGCGGTGGTTTTTTCCCCCGCGAACTTGAGGTCCTGCGGAATGGCGCTGATAACGGCGCCGGGGAAAATCTTGACGTTTTTGCCGATTCGGGCCCCCGCCATGATGGTGACGTTGGGTCCAATCCAGGTGCCTTCCCCGATTTCGACATCGTGCGCAATGGTGCTGAAGGGCTCCACCACCACGTTCTGGGCAATGCGGGCTTCGGGGTGAATGTAGGCGAGGGGCTGGGTCATTGGGTTGAATTAATAATTAAGAATTAATAATTAAGAATTGCGGCAAACGGCGCCAGCTGGCATATTTGCAGCTAATTGACAGTCAGGGAGAAACCGCCAATTATTCATTCTTGATTATTAATTATTAATTCAAAAACTTAGGCGTCTTTCCGGACGATGCTGGCCGACATTTCGGCCTCCATCACCACTTTACCGTTCACGAAGGCCTGCCCGCGCATCTTGGCTATGCCGCGCTTGATGGGCGACACCAGCTGGCACTTGAAGATGATGGTGTCGCCGGGCTTCACCATGCGGCGGAAGCGGCAGTTCTCGATGCCGAGGAAGTAGGTCCAGTAGTTTTCCGGGTCGGGCACGGTGTGCAGCACCAGGATGCCGCCGGTCTGGGCCATGGCCTCGATCTGCAGCACGCCGGGCATCACCGGGTTGCCGGGAAAGTGGCCGGGGAAGAACGGCTCGTTCATCGTCACGTTCTTCACGCCCGTCACCGTGGTGGCGTCGAGGTGAATGATCTTGTCGATGAGCAGGAAGGGGTAGCGGTGGGGCAGCGTCGCGGCTATCTGGTTGATGTCCAGCACCGGCGGCCGCGAAGGGTCGTAGTGCGGCACCGGGGAGGAGTCCACCTCCAGCATCTTCTTCTTGATCTTCTTGGCGAAGGCCACGTTGGCCGCGTGGCCGGGGCGGGCCGCCAGGATCTGGCCTTTCAGCGGGCGGCCCACCAGGGCCAGGTCGCCCACCACGTCGAGCAGCTTGTGGCGGGCCGGCTCGTTTTTGTGGCGCAAATCCACGTTGTTGAGGATGCCTTCCTTCTTGACGGCCACCTTGGGCTTGCCCAGCATGGTGGCCAGCTCGCCCAGCTCCTCCTCGCTCACCACGCGGTCGACCACCACAATGGCGTTCGACAGGTCGCCGCCCTTGATCAGGTTCGACTTGTAGAGCGCCTCCAGCTCGTGCAGAAAGCAGAAGGTGCGCGAGGCGGCAATATCGTCGGCAAACTGCGTGATGTTCGTGAGCGAGGCGTGCTGCGAGCCGAGCACCGGGGAGTTGTAGTCCACCATCACCGTCACGCGGTAGTCGTTGAGCGGCAGGGCGGCCAGCTCCACGCCGCGCGAGTGGTCGACGAAGCGGATTTCGTTCGGGATTTCGAAGTAGTTGCGCAGCGCGTTCTGCTCCTCCAGGCCCACCGTCTGCAGCGCCTCGATGAAGGGCAGCGACGAGCCGTCCATGATGGGCGGCTCGGGGCCGTCGAGCTGGATCAGCACGTTGTCGATCTGCAGGCCCACCAGGGCGGCCAGCGTGTGCTCCACGGTGTTGACGCGGGCGCCGTTCTGCTCAATCGTAGTGCCCCGCGAGAGGTCCACCACGTTGTCCACGTCGGCGTCGACGGTGGGCTGACCGTCCAGGTCGATGCGCTGGAACTTGAAGCCGTGGCCCACCGGAGCCGGGCAGAAGGTCATGGTGGCCTGAACGCCCGTGTGCAAGCCCACGCCGCTCACGGTGACCGGGGCCTTAATCGTATGCTGTTTGTCGAACATGATGTCAGTAGGGAGTTGCCAGTTGTTAGTTGCCAGTTGCCAGTTCGTGACATCAAGGGCCGCTAAGCCCCGACAACTGACAACCCCCAACTGATAACTGCCAACAATCGGCCCGCAAAGCTATGACTTTTCCGCCGCGTCTGGCTTCTCCTGGGCGCGTTCCAGCTTCAGCAGGCGGCGCTCCAGGTCCGGCAAATGCCGAAATACGGCGTTGGCCCGCAGCGAGTCGCGCAGGTTGAAGGCCGGGGCCCCCTGCAGGAAAGTGCCTTCCTCCTTCACCGATTTGCCCACGCCCGACTGCGCCGTGACGGTGGTGCGGTCGGCCAGGGTGAGGTGCCCGGCCAGGCCCACCTGGCCCGCCAGCACGCAGTAGTTGCCCACTTTGGTGGAGCCCGAAATACCCGACTGCGAGGCCACGACGGTGTGCCGACCGATTTCCACGTTGTGGGCAATCTGCACCAGGTTGTCGATTTTGGAGCCTTCCCGGATGATGGTCGAGCCCATCGTGGCGCAGTCGATGGTGGCGTTGGCGCCGATGCTCACGTTGTCTTCCAGCACCACGTTGCCGATCTGCGGAATGGGCCGGTAGGAGCCATCCGGCTGCGGGGCGAAGCCGAACCCGTCGGAGCCGATGACCGCGCCGGCGTGAATGACGCACCGGGCGCCGATGACGGTGTCGGCGTAGATTTTGGCCCCGGCGTAGATAATGGTGCCCTCGCCGATGCGGCACCGGTCGCCGATGGTGGCGTGGGGGAAGATGAGCACCCCGCGGCCGATCTGGCAGTTGTCGCCCACGTAGCTGAAGGCGCCGCGGTAGCCCTCGTCGCCGATGGCGGAGCCCGGGCCCACGAAGCTGGGCTGCTCCACGCCGCGCTTGCCAGCGCGGGTGAATTGCTGGTAGAACTCCAGCAGGGCGGTGAAGCCCAGGTAGGGGTCGTCGACGCGGATGAGCGCGGCCGTCACTGGCTGCTTCAGCTCCAGCGTGCGGCTCACGATGACGGCCGAGGCGCCCGTGGAGTAGAGGTGGGGCTCGTACTTGGGGTTCGACAAAAACGCAACGGCGCCCGCGCGGGCTTCTTCGATTTTGGCGAGCCGGTCGACGCGCAGGGTGGCGTCGCCCTCCACCGTGCCGTTCAAAACGCCCGCAATCTGGCCTACCGTGAATTCCATAGGCGGCAAAAGTATCTGGTTTTTGGTTGTGGGAGGCTTGGTTTGCGGTTTCACATGGTAAACCGAGCAGGGTGGGCGGCGCGGGTGGCAGTCATTGCGAGGCGCAGCCGAAGCAAGCCGTCCTCCAGTAGCACCGCCAAAAAATACCGGCTAACCAAGAAGCCGCAGAACGCAAACAGTAACTGCAGTTTCGGGCGGTGCTGGTTTCGGGGGCCGCGGGGAAAGATTGACTACGTCTTCCTGCGGTTGCTTCGCTTTGCTCGCCAGGAGCGGCCGGTGCCACCGTCGTTCTTCCGCGCAAGGCCGGCGGAGCAGGCTGCCGCTACGTCCCGGTAATTTCCTTGGGGTAGCAGACGTAGTATTTCTCCACCCGCGTGCTCAGGGAGCTGATATTCGGCAAATCAGATGCCTGGGCCACGTCGATGACGTGGCCGCGCTTGGTGAGCACGTTGATGGCGTCGTCGCCGGAAGTGTCGTAGGCGTGGTTGCTGATGCGGCCGGCAATCATGAGCAGGGCCGCTTCCTCCATCGGCAGACGGAAATGCTCGGCAATCAGCTCGGTGATGCCCAGCTTGAAATCCGCGTCGAGCGGCTGGTTGTCGAGCGTGATTTTGAAGAGGCGGCGCTCCAGCAGGCTGTGGGCCAGAAACGACAGCACGAAATCCGGGTGCGCCGCCCAGCTTTTCACCGCCGACCAGATATCCGTGTCGTCGAGCCGCACGAAGCGCTGGATGATGGCCGGGTCGTCCTCGAAGTCGAGCATGCGCACCGGGTTCAGCAGGAAGTAGCTCAGCTCGGGCGAGGCCGGCACCAGCACGCCCGCGCGGGCCAGGTCGCGGGCCCGCTCCATCAGGCGGATGACCATCTGCTCGGCCGACGTGACGGCCTTGTGCATGTACACCTGCCAGTACATCACGCGGCGGCTCACCAGGAAGTTTTCGATGCTGTACACCGCCTTTTCCTCCAGCACCAGCCGCTCGTCGGGGCTGATGGTGAGCATCTTGATGAGGCGGTCGGCGCCGGGCTGGCCCTCCTTCACGCCCGAGTAGAACGAGTCGCGGTTGAGGTAGTCGAGCCGGTCCATGTCCAGCTGGCTGCTGACCAGCTGGTGGAAGAACGGCCGCGGGTAGGAGCCCTGGAAGATGTCGATGGCCAGCTGCAAACGCCCGCCGAACTCCTGGTTGAGCAGCTCCATCAGGTGCAGCGAAATCCGCTCGTGGGGCACGTCCTCGAACAGGGCGTGCTCCAGGGCGTGGGAAAGGGGGCCGTGGCCGATGTCGTGGAGCAGGATGGCAATCTGGGCCGCCTCGCCTTCCTGGGCGGTGATGCGCACGCCCTTGTCCTTGAGGGTGCGCAGCGCCAAGGACATCAGGTGCATGGCGCCCAGGGCGTGGTGAAAGCGCGTGTGCAGGGCGCCGGGGTACACAAAATCCGTCAGGCCGAGCTGCTTGATGCGCCGCAGCCGCTGAAAGTAGCGGTGCTCGATGAGGTCGAAGATCAGCTCGGTCGGGACGCTGACGAACCCGTAAACCGGGTCGTTCAGGATTTTTCGCTTGTTCAAGGGCGCGGAAAGGAGTTTGGGGGCCGAAAAGTAGTCGGATTCAGTGGTACGGAAAGCACGGGCGCCGGGTGGGGGCGAAAAAAGCCGCGCGGCGCCGTAGCAGCCGGTGTGGGCGAGAAAAGCCCGGCGTTGGTCGATGGATCAGCTACATAGCGCGGGCTCTATGCAACCCTAACCCCCGGTTTGGGGTTAGCTTCTGGCGAAGCCTGACGGCCTTTCGTGCCGGCGCCGCATCA
The DNA here is from genome assembly GCF_003258365.1 of Hymenobacter edaphi. Lineage (GTDB taxonomy): Bacteria > Bacteroidota > Bacteroidia > Cytophagales > Hymenobacteraceae > Solirubrum > Solirubrum edaphi. The sequence goes on from NZ_QHKM01000001.1 coordinate 754,716, forward strand.
TAAATCGGCCCTGATACGTTAGGTTGCGCACCGCTAAACCGGCGGCGCGTGGGGGCTTCGCCTGCCGCAAGTGGCCTTCGCACGCCACACTTCCTCTCAACCCGAACTACACTGCATGCAACGTTACAGCATCCTCTGGGCCGACGACGAAATTGACCTGCTCAAGCCGCACATCCTGTTTCTGAAGGAGCGGGGCTACGACGTGACGGGCGTCAACTCCGGCGCCGACGCCATCGACGAGGTCCAGGAGAAAAACTACGACCTCGTGTTCCTCGACGAGAACATGCCCGGCATCACCGGCCTCGAAGCCCTGGCCGAAATCAAGGCCGCCAAGCCCACGCTGCCGGTGATTATGATTACCAAGAGCGAGGAGGAGCACATCATGGAGGAAGCCATCGGCTCCAAGATTGCCGACTACCTCATCAAGCCCGTCAACCCGAACCAGATTCTGCTGTCGGTGAAGAAGGTGCTCGACAACAAGCGCCTCGTCTCCGAGAAAACCAACAGCTCCTACCAGCGCGACTTTCGGCAGCTGGGCATGCAGCTCTCCGACCGGCTGAGCCCCGCCGAGTGGGCCGACGTGTACAAGAAGCTGACCTACTGGGAGCTGGAAATCAACGAGACGGAGGGCAAGAGCATGGCCGACGTCTTCAACATGCAGAAGGACGAGGCCAACACCTACTTCGGCCGCTTTATCACCGAGAACTACGAGGACTGGGTGAACGGCGACGACAAGGACGCCCCGCTGATGTCGCACCAGCTGTTCAAGGAGCGCGTGTTTCCCTTGATGAAGCAGACCGGCGACACCCCGGTGTACTTCGTGCTCATCGACAACCTGCGCTACGACCAGTGGAAGGTGCTGGAGCCCATCATTGCCGAAATGTTCACGGTGGACACGGAGGAAATGTACTACTCGATCCTGCCCACCACCACGGCCTACGCCCGCAACGCCATCTTCTCGGGCATGATGCCCGGCGAGATTCAGAAGAAGTACCCGAACCTGTGGGTGTGGGACGACGACGACGAAGGCAAGAACCTGCACGAGGCGGAGTTCATGGAAATCAACTTCCAGAAAAACAACCAGAAGCAGAAGTTCAGCTACAACAAGGTCACCAACCTGCAGGCGGGCAAGGACCTGCTGGGCAAAATGCCCAACCTGCACAACAACTACAAGCTGAACGTCATCGTCTACAACTTCGTGGACATGCTCAGCCACGCCCGCACCGACATGGCCATGATCCGGGAGCTGGCCGCCGACGAATCGGCCTATCGCAGCATCACCCGCTCGTGGTTTCTGCACTCCCCGCTCTACGAGATGCTGCAGGTCATTGCCGACAAGAAGGGCAAGCTCATCATCACCACCGACCACGGCACCATCCGCTGCAAGCGGCCCTACAAAATCGTGGGCGACCGGAACACCAACACCAACCTGCGCTACAAGCACGGCAAAAACCTGGGCTTCGACGAGTCGCGCGACGTGTACGTGGTGCGCAAGCCGGAGCGGGTGTTTCTGCCCCGCGAAAACGTGTCGACGGCTTACGTCTTCACCGTGGGCGACTATTTCTTCGCCTACCCCAACAACTACAACTACTACGTGAACTTCTACAAGGACACCTTCCAGCACGGCGGGATTTCCCTGGAGGAGTGCATCATCCCCTACATCACGCTGAGCCCGAAAGGGGCGTAAGCGGAAGTGCAGAAGCGAAAAAGCCGGTCGAAAGACCGGTTTTTTTTGTGCCCGGCGCTGGAGCCTGGAACAGCCAAAGGCCGCCGACGAGGCATGCAGCGCCCCCGATGTGGCCGGCGCCGCTTATGGCATCTGCTTCATGGGCAGCTGCTGCTGCCGCTTGAACAGCTCGGCCTGCTGCTTGCGCGCGGGCTTGGTCGTGATGATGATGGCGCCGTTCAGGGCCTGGCTGCCGTAGAGCGCCGCGGCCTGCGCCGCCGACACGACGTTCACCTTCTCGATGGCGTGCGGGCTCAGGCGGCGCATCTGCTCCGGGGTGGCCGGCGTGCCGTCGATGATGTAAAGCGGCTCCTGCCCCGGCACAACGCTCATGTGGCAGCGCACAACGACCGGCCGGGGAGCCGGCGGCTCCTGGGCCAGGGTAGCCTGTTGCGTGGCCTGGGCGGGCTCCTGGGCCCGGGCGGTGGCAGCCGTCAGGCCGAAAAGCACGGCGGCGAGTAGGGGGTGGCGGAAACGGGGCATAGCGAAGCAGTTGGCGGTGAATAGATCTACGGGCTGGATGCGAACAGGATGCTGATTCCATACGGCTGCCCCCGTGGCGGGCTGTTCGACCTGCCGCGGGGAGCATAGCCGCGGTTCGGCCCGCGCCGCGCCGCGGCCAAGCGGGGACGCTGCGGCCGTCGGGTTTATCGGGGGCGCCGGGGGGCGCGCGGCTGCTTTTGCGTTTCGATCAGCAGGGCCCCGCGGGAGGCCCGGGAGCCAAACCGCGCCACCGCCTCGGCGGGCTCCAGCTCCCGCAGCCCGATGATGTCTTCGGCCGGCGGCAGGTTGGCCGAATCAGGCAGCACGCGGCCGTCGACGACGAGCAGCGGCCCGCGGCGGGGGCGGTGCAGCGAGGTTTCAAGGCCCCATACCACATCGGCCGGAACGCGCCGCACGTCGATGGGCAGGGCTTCGTCGGTGGCCGGGGCGGGCAGCCGGGTCAGCTGGGCGAAGCCCGGGCCCGCCGCCAGCAGCAGCCCGAGCAGCAACAGTCGTTTCATAGCCTGAAGCGCGACGCCGGGAGTCGGAGCGGCCGTCGGTAAATAATAGACACTTCAGATATAGCGCAGGGTTGCAGGCCGAGGCTTGCCGCTGACAGAGAAAATCTTAGGGGGTAAATGTCACGCGGCCCCGGAGTGCGAGGGGCCGCGTGACGTTTGCCGTAGAGAAGTCAGTTTAGCGTGCCACAGCCGGCTTCGCGGCGGCTTTTTTCGGGCGCAGGGCCGGCCGGGGCGTCGTGCGGGAGGCGGGCTGGGGCCGCAGCTCGTACAGCACCACCGTGTTGCGGTTGTACTGGACCTGCTCCACCTTCTGGCCCAGCGTGCCGAAGTGCCCTTGCAGCAGGCCCGGCGGGCTGAAATCTTCCTGGTGGTACCAGGCGGGCAGGGTCACGTAGTCGCCGATGGCGTTGCGGTTCTGGTTGTCGTAGAGCAGCCAGACGCGGCGGGCGCCCCGCAGCTGGTCGAAATCGGGCTGCAGGCGGCGCAGGTAGTCGGCCGGGCCGCTGGCCTCGTTTTTCACGAAGCTGCCCGTCGCGGCCCGGAACTTCAGCGGGTAGGCCAGCTGGTAGTACTCGTAGCTCTGGTTCATGTTCCAGAACACGTACACCGCGTCGCCGGGGCGGTAGTGCTCATTCACGTACATGATGGCCTCGCGGCTGTACTCGGTGTGCATGGCCAGGCGCGGGTCGGCGGCTTCGCGGGCGGCGGTGATGACCGTGGGCGCGAAGAACAGCGCCAGCAGCAGCCCGAACCAGGCCGGGCGGCCGCTCAGGCGCCGCTGCAGGTACTCCACGCCCAGGCTGATGACAATGAGTAGCGCCGGCAGCAGAAACAGCGTGAACCGCTCGTGGAAGGGGTAGACTTTCACGGCGGAAGCCGCTACGGCCAGCAGCATCGGCAGCAGCAGTACGGCAAAGTTCAGCCGGTCTTTGCGAGCAAAGTACACTGCGCCCACGGCCAGGCAGATCAGGTGCAGCCAGCCCATCTTGAAGACGTAGCGCAGCGGATGGCGGTTGAGCGCGTCGAGGTTGCCGTCGAGGTCCAGCATCAGGCTCAGCGGGTGCAGCAGCGTCAGGTACAGTTTGTGCGCCAGCCACTTCGCGCTGGCCACAGAGGGCGGCATCGGCATAAAGGCCTGGTCCATGCGGTCGAAGTAGTCAATCAGCCAGCCCGACTCGTGGTACTTGCTGGTAATGAGCAGGTACTGCGCGCCGAAGCTAACGACCCACAGCCCGAACGGAATAGCGTACAAGAACAACGTGCGCCACTGCCGCCGGGCCACGGCGTGCAGGCTCAGCCCCAGCCCGATGCCGGCCAGCACGAAAATCAGCGAAAACGAAAACCACAGCAGCGCGCTGCCCAGCAGCCCCCAGGCCAGCAGGGAAGCCACGTCGGTGCGGGCCCGGTAGCGGGTGTAGAGCCACACGGCCACCACGGCCGTGAATAGCTCGGTGGCGTATTGCTTGGCCTCGATGGAGTGAAATACGCAGGCCGAGGAAAACGCCATAATGGCCACGGCCACTACCACCGTCCAGGGCTTCAGGAAGTAGCGCGCCACGGGCACCAGCACCAGCAAGGAGCCGATGCCGGCCAGCAGCGACACCAGCCGCAGGGACTTTTCGCCGTAGCCGAACACCAGCGCCACCGTCTTCACCGCCCATAGGTAGCCGATGGGGGCCTTTTGCTGGTAGGCAAACGGCTCGGTCACCAGCGCCCAGTAACCCTTGCGGATCAGGTTGACGCCGAGGTACAGCTCATCGGTGACGAAGGAGCGGCTGTAGAAGAAATGCACCAGCCGCAGCGCAATGCCCACGGCCAGCACCAGGTACAGCAAGCGGTGCCAGGACACACGGCGGGTCCGCGCCGGCCCGGAGTCCGCCACCGGGGTGGTGGGCCGGGGCCGGGCCGGGGCGCTGACCGCGAAGGACAGAACAGACATAGCAGGAAGGGCAGGAGGTGGAGGAAGCGGCGGCCCCGCGGGCTAGCGGCCCAGGTTGTAGTGGTCCTGCAGCAGGTTGTGCAGCGGCGGAATGTTGATGAACATCAGGCCCGTCAGCAGCAGGCAGAAGAGCACCACGTAGGTCATAAACCAGTAGCGGGTGTACAGCTTCTCGGAGCCCTGCACCGGCGAATCCTTGAGCAGGCCGATGCGCAGGTACCACGAAAACAGCAGCGCGAAGAAGGGGAAGCTCACCAGCAGCTCCACGCGGTTCTTGATCAGGAAGATGCCCAGGAAAAACGCGCAGGTGAGGGCGTAGAAGAACATCGAGATGAGCAGGCTGTGCTCGGTGTAGAACTTAAACGAGCGGCGGTACAGCCCGGCGCGCTCCGGGTCGCCGATGAGGCGGTACTCGGCGAAGCGCTTGGTGGCCATCAGGAAGGCCCCGCCCATCCAGTAGGCCACGATGATGCTGCTCGGCGGAAAGCTGTTCAGCAGCTGAAACGAATCCAGATCGGCCAGGGCCACCACCGGCGCCACCGTAAACCAGCCCAGCGCGAAGCGAATCGGGTTGTTCACCGACTCCGACAGCACGTCGATGTAGGCCCGCTCCTTGGTGCGGAAGGGGCGCACGTTGTACATCACGCCCATGAACAGCAAAAACATCGACACCAGCAGAAACTGCATGCTGATCTGGTAGGCAATGGCGAAGCCCAGCAGCGCGAGGCCCAGCCATTCGGCGTATACCAGGGCCGGCCTGACCACCCGCACCACCGAGGTGCGTTTCTTCTTGAGCGGGTGAAACTTGTCGAATTCCGCGTCGAGGTACTCGTTGATGACGTAGTTGGCCGAAGCTACCAGACAGGTGCTGACGATGCCCAGCACCACCTTCACCAGCAGCGCCGCGTCGATGGCGGGGTTGAACACGATGAGGGCGAAGAGCACCCCGGGCATCATAAACACGTTTTTCACCCAGTTGTCGGGGCGGGCAATGGCCACGTAGTCCTTGAGGCCGGCCGGGATAATGGCCTGTGGCGTCTCTTCAGCGTTGGAGAGTACAGGGGTCTGGTTCATGAGAAGTGGTGGTTTTGGTGGCCCGGAGCTGGCGCGTGAGGCCGTGGTAGAAGTCGAATTCCGGCAGGGGTTTCTGCTCGACCAGCAGGAAGGGCATGTGCGCGCGGCGGGCGCACTCGCCATCCAGTTCGGGCCGGTCGCCAATGAACAGGCATTCTTCGGGTGCCAGGCCCAACTCCTCGGCCATGAGCAGCAGGCCCCGTGGGTTGGGCTTCAGGCGGTTGACGGCCGCGTCGGTGGAGCTGATGACAACATCGGCCTTCAGCCCCATGGCCGCCAGCTTGGCGTGGGCGGGGTAGTCGGAGTAGATGCCGATGGGGATGCGGCGGGCCCGCAGCACGGCGAAAAACTCGCCAATGCCGGGATACATGCAGCCGCGCAGGTAGCGGTTAGGGTGCTCAAACATCCAGCGCCCCACTACTTCGCGGATGGCCGGAATGGCCGCCGGGCGGTTGTCGGCGCACCAGGCGTACTGGTCTGCCTCCAGGTCGGGGCCGGCGTAGGCCAGGTTTTTCTCCCGCTCGTGCCGGAAGCGGCGCAGAATCAGCATGTCGCGCAGGCGCCAGGGTCGCAGCGCGTAGTGGCTCAGCAGCGCCACGAGCATCTTCCGGCGGAGTTTGCCCTGCGTGTACAGCGTTCCGTCAACATCGAAGATAACGGCCTTGATATGTTGCCATTCCATGCTGATGTATTAATTGTCCGTCGTAATGTTATAGATTTTATTTGAATTGTTAAATAAAAAACTGGGAAAAATATATTCGGGGTTTTGACCGGTCTCATTTCCTCCAGATGCCCGTGTCATCGTCGGTGTAGCGCGGGCGGAAGCCCGCGTCCGTTAGGTCGAATTCGTTCAACGGGGACGCGGGCGGAAGCCCGTGCTACACCATCCGCCCGGCGCGGTCTGCCAGGTCCCGATCAGGGCTTGGAGCCGGCTGACGGGCCGCTCCGGCGCATTTCGTAGAGGCTGGCGGTGTGCGGCCCCAATTGGAAGAAATCGGTGCGGCGGCCGTGCTGCGCGAAATAGGCCTCCAGCGGCTGGGTGGGTTTGAAGGCGTCCTCGTGGTACCAGGCCGGCTGGTTGGCGTAGTCGCCGATGGGGTCCCGGTTCACGAAGTCGTACACGAACCAGACGCGGCGGGCACCCTGCAGCCGGGTCAGGTCCGGCTGCAGCTTCTGCATGAACTCCGCCGCGTTGCGCGACTCGTTTTTCACGTTGCTGCCCTTTACCGGTGTGAAGCGCAGGCCGTAAGCACCCTGGTAGTATTCGTACACGTGGCGCATGTTCCAGAACAGGTACACCACGTCGCCCGGCTGGTAGTGGGCGTTGGCGTACATGATGACCTCGCGGTTGTATTCGCGGTTTTTGAACCGGGCGGGGTTCAGGGCCTGGGCCGCGGTGTTGTAAAACGGCGGGGCGAAGAAGACGAGCAGCACCAGCGGCGCGGCCCGGAAGCGGGGCGTAAAGGCGTAGAGAAACCGGTCGAGCCCGTAAGCGGCCATCAGCATCAGGGCCGGGGCCAGAAACTGCGTAAACCGCTCGAAAACCGGGTACACGCCCAGGCCCGAGGCCACCAGCATCAGGGCTATGGGCAGGGTGAGCACGAAGAACTTCAGCCGGTTGGCGCGCAGCAGCAGGGCGGCGCCGGCCAGCAGAAAGCCCAGGTGCAGCCAGCCCAGCTTCACCACGTAGCGCCAGGGCGAAAACAGCAGAAACTCGGAGTCTTCCTTGTGCGGCATCAGCCCCAACGGGTGCTGGGTGAGCATGTAGGTTTTGTGCGCCAGCCAGGGCAGCAGCGCCGTCGGCGACCAGGGCATGAAGGCGTCGTACTGCTGGTCGAAGAAGTCCATCAGCCAGGCCGACTGCGGAAACTTGCTGATGTAGAGCGCGTACTGCAGCCCGAAGCTCAGCAGCCAGCAGCTGAAGGGCAGCACGTAGGCCCGCACCTGTGGCCAGTCGCGGCGCAGCAGGGCCGCGCAGCCCAGGGCTACGGCCATGCCGGCCAGCACGAATATCACCGGGAAGGAAAACCACACCAGCAGGGCGCCGAACAAACCCCACTGCAGTTGCCCGCGCCGGCTGGGCACCGGCTGGTAGCGGATGTAGAGCCACAGGGCCAGCAGCGTGGCCAGCAATTCCACGGCGTACTGCTTGGCTTCGAGGGCGTGGTAGATGCAGGAATCGGAGGCGGCCAGCAGGGCCACGGCGGCCACCACGCCCCAGGGCCGCAGAAAATGCCGGGCCACCGGCACCAGCACCAGCAAGGCGGCCAGGCTGCTGAGCAGCGAAAACAGCCGCAGCGCCTGCTGCCCCGGCCCAAACAGCACCGCGAATAATTTCACCGTCCAGAGGTAGCCCAGGGGCGCTTTCTGTTCGTAGAGCAGGGGCTCGGTGGCTAGCTGCCAAAAGCTGCGCCCGACGAAGTTGACGTTCAGGTAAATTTCGTCGATGAAGAAGGACCGGTCGTAGGCAAAGTGAAACACCCTGACCAACATGCCCAGACTCAGCACCGCTATCAGGGCCGGGCCGGAGTAGGGGAGCAGCGCCGCCGCCGACCGTGGCCGGGACGCGCGTGTGGGAGCCACCTGCGTCGGAGCAGTGGAATTGAACAGCAACGGCATGGCAGAGAGGATTATCGGCGGCCGAAGAGCCGCACAAATGGTGGACGAACGGCTGGTAAAACTGAATCCGCACGCACCTCAAAGACTGGCGACCTGTCGTGCGTAGCAACTATTTTAACCAAATAAAACAAATAATTCTTGAATAAGGTAATAATTTTGAGTTATGATAGGATGATCTACGGATACCTGCAGTCGGGGAAGCAATAGGCATGGGGCTGCTTTTGGCACCGGTAAGAGCCGGGGCGCGTATTTTGCCAAAAAGCGGAACCCTGCCGCCCTGCTATTTCCATGAAAGACGTCTTACCCGACCCCGTCACTTTCCGCGTCAACGGCCGCCTCTGGATTGAAGGCCCCGCGGACCGTTTCCTCGGCATCGGGCGGCTGGAGCTGCTGCAGCGTATTCAGCAGCTGGGCTCCATTTCCAAGGCCGCGAAGGCCATGAACATGTCCTACAAGCGGGCCTGGGAGCTGGTCAGCTCGATGAACACCCAGGCGCGGGTGCCGCTGGTGAGCACCCAAACCGGCGGGCAGCGCGGCGGCGGGGCTCACCTAACGGCCGCCGGCGCGCAGGCCGTGGCCGATTTTGAGGCGCTGCAGCTTCGCTTTCAAGCGTTTGTAGAAGCCGAAACGGCCCGCCTGCACGGCTGACGTAACCCCGGGGGCGCAGTGTCGTTATGTTTGGCCGGGAATAGCGCCTCATTGCGGATGCGAACGAAGTGCCCTTTCCCGTCATAGCGGGCGGCTGTAGGCTGCGCCGCCGACTACTTCACCCGGGTTACTACATGAGCGAATTGCTACGCTGGTTGCGGCCCGCCGCCGCGCTTTCCTGCCTGACGGCCTGGCCACTTGGCGCGGCTACGGCCCAAACCGCGCCGACGGCCAGTGCCGCCGCTACGGCCGATACGACCCGCCACCTGCCTATAGCCTTGAGCGAAGTGGTGGTAACGGCCTCGCGGGTGGAGGAAAGCATCCTTCAGTCGCCGGTGACGGTGGAGAAGCTGGGCGCGCGGGCCCTGCGCCTGACGCCGGCGCCCTCGTTTTTCGAGGCCATCGAAGGGGTGAAGGGCGTGCAGGTGCTCACGCCCAGCCTGGGCTTCAAGGTCATCAACGCCCGCGGCTTCGCCAATACCACCAACGTGCGCTTCGCCCAGCTGGTCGACGGCGTCGACAACCAGGCGCCGCATATCGGCGGGCCGATTGGCAACGCTTTGGGCCCGAGCGACCTGGATGTTGCGGCGGTGGAAATCGTGCCGGGCACGGCGGCGGCGCTCTACGGGCTGAACGCCATCAACGGGCTGGCCAACTTCACGACCCGCAGCCCGTTCAGCTCCGAAGGCCTGAGCGCGCAGCAAAAAACCGGCGTCAACCACCTGAATGACCCCAGCAGCGCGGCCCGGCTGTTCAGCGAAACCAGCTTGCGCTACGCCCGGGTGCTGAGTTCGAAATGGGCGTTTAAAGTCAACGGCACCTACACCCGCGGCTACGACTGGGTGGCAGGCGACCCGACGGACCTGTACCCGCAGGGCAATGCCTCGGCCGGGCTGCCCGGCGGGCCCTCGAACCCGGCCTACGACCCGGTGAGCGGCTACGGCAACGAGTCGTCGAACCGCTCCACGTTCACCCTGGGCGGCAAGGACTACACCGTGGCCCGCACCGGCTACCGCGAGCTGGACGTGGTGGACTACCGCCTGCGCAACCTCAAGGCCGACGCCGCCCTGCACTTCCGCCCCGCGGCCCGCACCGAGCTGGCCTACACCTACCGCGTGGCCGGCCTCGACAACGTGTACCAACGCTCCAACCGCTTCCGGCTGGCGGGCTACACCCTGCAGCAGCACGCCCTGGCGCTGACCACCCCGCTGGTGCAGGCCCGGGCCTACTTCACCCACGAAAACACCGGCCGCAGCTACAACCTGCGCTCCGCCGCCGAAAACCTGGACCGCAGCTTCAAGTCGGACGCGCAGTGGAAAACCGACTATACCGCCGCCTGGAACGCCGCCGTGCAGGCCGGGCAGTCGGTCGGGCAGGCCCACGCCGCGGCCCGCCTGGCCGCCGATGCCGGCCGCCTGCCGCCCGGCACGTCGCAGTTTGAGGCCAAGCTGCGGGAGCTGGCCGACATCAACAACTGGGACCAGGGCGCCGCGCTGCGGGTAAAGGCCGACCTGATCCACGCCGAAACTCAGGTAGATGTGGCCCAGGCCCTGCGCGGCGGCCCCTGGGCCGCCCTGCCCGCCCGCTACGACCTGCGCGCCGGCCTCGACCACCGCACCTACGTCATCGTGCCCGACGGCAACTACTTCATCAACCCCCGGCCGGGCCGCGACCAGTTCAGCCCGCTCACCTACGGCAAGACCGGCGGCTTCGTGCAGGCCGGCGCCCGGCTCTGGCGCGAGCGGCTGCGCCTCACCGCCACCCTGCGCGCCGACAAAAACGACTACTTCGCGGTGCGGCTGAACCCGCGGCTGACGGCGGTCCTGTCGCCCACCACGCGGCACCACTTCCGGCTGAGCTACCAGAGCGGCTACCGGTTTCCGAGTTTGTTCGAGGGCTTCTCGAACGTGAACAGCGGGCAGGTCAAGCGCATTGGCGGGCTGCGGGTGATGTCCGACGGCGTGTTCGAGCGCAGCTACCTGCGCAGCAGCATCGACCAGTTCAACGCCGCCGTGACGGCCGAAGTCAACGCCAACACCAGCGGCGCGCCGGCGGCGGACAAGCGCCGCCTCGCCATCGAGCACAACCAGGGCCTGCTGCGCAAGAATCCCTACACCTACCTGCGGCCCGAGCACATCCGCTCCCTGGAGCTGGGCTACAAGGCGGCCCTGCTGCCCGGCGGCCGCCTGCTGCTCGACGTGGATTTCTACTACAACCGCTACCAGGACTTTATTGCCCAGGTGGAAGCCTACGTGCCGCTCGATGCCGCCGGCCAGCCACTCAGCCCCAGCGCCGACCCCAATACCGTGGCCACCGCCCTGAATGCCCGCGCCACCCAGGCCCGCTACCGCCTCTGGACCAACTCCCAGAGCCGCGTGAGCAACTACGGCGGCTCCCTGGGCCTGCGCTACGAGCTGCCCGGCGGCCTGCTGGCCGGGGCCAACGCCACCTACGCCCGCCTGCGCCGCACCGAGTCGGGCGACGGGCTGGAAGACGGCTTCAACACCCCGCGCTGGATCTACAACCTTAGCCTGGGCCACGAGCACGCCTTCCGCGGCCTGGGCTTCGGGCTGAACTACCGCTGGCAGCAGCGCTACTATTCGCAGACCTTCCTGGTCACCGGCTACGTGCCGGCCTACGGCACCCTCGATGCGCAGCTAAGCTACACCGTGCCCAAGCCCGACCTGCGCTTCAAGCTCGGCGCCACCAACGTGCTGAACGATTACTACGTGTCCTTTCTCGGCGGCCCGAGCGTGGGCGGGCTGTACTACCTTACGGTGACGTACGGGCTGAACTGATGCTTATGCTGCGGAGAGTAACGATGGGTACCGGGCTGCTGGTGCTGGCTGCTGCCTGCCAACCAGAGGAAACTACCACGGTAACGAAGAACACGCCGCTCAAAGCGCCTCTACCCTGGGAGAACGTTACGGCATCGGCTACGGCCGTGCTTTCCTACGATTCGATAGGGTATAAGGTGTTTCCTGATGCAAGAGCTGCCCCGCTGAATGCGCAGGAGTTAGGGCAGGTGGAGCGGCTGTTGGCGGCTTGCATCAACACGGACAATCAGCAGCGCAGACGCTTATCCCAAAGCAGATTTGCTCGGGAATCGATTGATCAAGGCTTGCTGATTGATCTGAGAAACTACAACCGCCAGTTGATTCCGGTGCTGAATAAACAAGGCGAGAAGGAAGTGTGGGTGCGATGCTTCTGCAAGGTGCCTCCCTACTGGCGCACTCGATTTGTGATAGTAATGGACGGTGGCAATTGCTATTTCAGCGTCAAACTCAACTTGACCAGAAACAGGTGGTATGAATTAATGATAAATGGGGAAGCGTGATAAATACTTAGGCACTCGTCGGGTCGAGCCCCCCAAAAACATTGCCACCGCGAGGTGCGGGCTTCTCAATTCACTCACCCACGCACTGGCGGCGCTGCGGTGACAATGCTTCTGGTCGGGCGCGGGGAGGCTTAGCCGTTGCTGCCGCCGCCCTGCTTCTGGTCGTCGTTCTGAATGCTCTTCTTCGGGCGGCTCTGGTTGTCCATCTTGCCGAAGCGGTAGAAGAAGCTCACCCGGATCTGCCGGTTGTAGAAGTAGGAGTTGTTTTCGTAGTCGAAGCTGGGCGTGGCCAGGTCGTTGCGAAAGGCCAGGCGGGCGTTGAAGGGGTTGATAACGGCCACCACCACGTTGGCTTTCTTGTCCCAGAACTCCTTTTTGGCCCCCAGGCTGTAGATGCGGTAGCCCGAGTTGCGGCCCTGCAGCGTCACCTGCCGCGAGTTGGCGAAGGCGAAGAACTGCGCGCTCCAGCCCTTCTCGAACTGCCACGACGAGTTCAGGTTCAGGTTGAACATGCCCCCGCTGTTCGACAGCCCCAGCGCCGGGCTGCTCACCTGCCGCCAGTAGAAGTTGGCGTTGCCGCTCAGGCTCCACTTTTCCGTCAGCTTGGTCGAGCCGAAGGCCGAGAGGCCGTAGTTGGCGTTGCGGGCCAGGTTGCGGAAGGTCGTGTAGAGGATGCGGGTCGTGTCGGTGGTGGCCAGCAGCTCGGTGCCGGGCACCAGCCGCGCCACGCTCTCGATGGCGTTGTTGGTCTGCCGCCAGTAGCCCGAAAACGTCACCGAGCTTTTCTTGATAAAGGTGGTGTAGGTCAGCTCGTAGGCGTCGGTCAGCTCCGCGTTCAGGTTGGGGTTGCCCGACGACACGTTGCGCCGGTCGGCGGTGTTGATGTAGGGGTTCAGGTACCAGATGCCCGGCCGCTGAATGCGCCGCGAGTAGCTCAGCTTCAGGGTGTGGTCGGGCGTCAGGGCCCAGGCGGCCATCAGGTTGGGCGCCAGGTTGGTGTAGTTGGTGCGCAGCACCGTGCCGCTGCTGCGAAACTCCCCGCTGATGCGCGTGTGCTCCAGCCGGGCGCCGCCCTTGAAGGTCCACTTCTTGCCCACGCCGAAGCCGTAGGAGGCGTAGCCCGCGTACACGTTCTGGTCGTAGCCGAACTCGTTGGAGCGGGCCGGCACCGGGCGGTAGCTGCGCCCGTCCAGGCTGTCGGCGTCGATGCGGTAGTCGCTGTCGACGTGGCGCAGGATGGTTTTGGCGCCCGTTTCCAGGGTCTGGGTGCTGTCGAGCGGCTGCACGTAGTCGGCCTGCAGGGTGATTTCGCGGTTGCGCGAGTCGTTGCGGCTCTGCTCGCGGTAGTCGGTCAGCTCCCCGCGCTGCTGGTCCAGCTGGTAGCGCTGCCGGCCCAGGTTCAGGCTGTAGAGGCCGAGCACGCTCAGCTCCTGCTTGGGCCGGGCCAGCTGCTTGGTGTAGCCCAGGTTCACGTCCACGTTGCCGTTGGCCTCGCGCGTGTCGATGTCGCGGTTGTAGGCGTCCAGAAACAGCGGCCGCAGCGCTCCGGCCTCGGTGCGAAACAGCCGGTAGTCGGTGTACTGCTGCCGGTCGTTGAGGTAGCCGCGGTAGTTGCCCTGCACGCCCAGACTCAGCACGTCCTTCGGGCTCAGGTCGTAGTCCAGGCCCAGGTTGCCCCACAGGCCCCAGCCCGAGTTGCGGAAGCGCCCGGTTTGCAGCAGCTGGCTCTGGGTGGTGTCGGTGAGGTAGTCGGTGCGGCGGGCTGCGCTGCGGGCGATGTTGAAGAACGGGTTGGTGCCCATTCCCGAGTTCAGCCCCAGCTTGCCGCGGCGCTGGTTGAAGTTGCCACCTACGTAGGCGTTGCGGTTGCTCACGCCGGCCCCGATGTTGCCGCTCTTGCCCTCCAGGTTGTTCTTTTTCAGAATGATGTTGACCACCCCGGCCGTACCCTCCGCGTCGTACTTGGCCGAGGGCGCGGTAATGACCTCCACCGACTTGATCTGGTCGGCCGGAATCTGCTTGAGCGCCTCGGCCAGGTTGGTGGCCAGCAGGGTGGAGGGCTTGCCGTTCACCAGCACCCGAATGTTCGAGGAGCCGCGCAGCTGCAGGTTGCCGTCGAGGTCCACGGTGAGCAGCGGGGCCTTCTGCAGCACGTCGGCGGCGGTGCCGCCGCTGTTGGTCAGGTCCTTGTCGGCGTTGTACACGAGGCGGTCCACCTTGCTTTCCACCAGGGCCCGCTCGCCCGTCACCTGCACCTCGCCCAGCTGGGTGGCGGTGGCCGCCAGCAGCACCGCGGGCAGCTCCAGCACCGCCCGTGCGGCCGTCACCGACACCGGCACCCGCTGCGGCTGGTAGCCCACGAAGCTCACCACCAGCGTGTAATCGCCCACCGGCACGTTGCCGAGCACGAAGGCGCCTTTCTCGTCGCAGGCGCCGGCCAGCACCGCCTTGTCGCTGCCTGCCGCCAGCAGGGCCACCGTGGCAAACTCCACCGGCTGCTTGCTGGCCGCGTTCTGCACCACCCCGCTGATGCGGCCCGCGACGTTGGCCGCCGGGTTGCTGCCGGCAGCGGGGGCGGTTTGGGCCGGCGCCGGCGCCGCGGCCGCCAGCAGCAGGCCCAGGGCCACGGCGCCGGCCGTGCCGGTACCGGCAAGGGCCGGCCGGAGCGTCGCGGCCGGGGAAAGGGAAGTAGCTTTTTTCATAGGAGGTAAGGCAGGAAAGCAGTACGAAAATTTTCGTATAACCTGGTCGACGGGTCGCCCGTGGACACTGACCACCAGCGAAAAGGTTACAAGACGGGGAGGGGGAAATCAGCGGAGCCTGCCAGTGGTGGGCAAGGGCTCAACGCGCATTCCGGGGCAAAGACCACGCAGCATTACCGCCGTTGCATATTGCCAACGAAAAATTTCGTATTGGATTTAAGATATTGATTTTCAGTTAAAAATATCGTGAATGGGCGGAGGGTTAAACATGACGCGGCAGCCAGCGGCGCAGCCGAGCCGCAGGCCAGCATCGACCTGCGGCTCGGCTGCGCCTTGCCGGAGCCGACGCCCGCTAGTTGCCGCCGGCGCGCCGCTTTTCGTCCTCGGCCCCGCCGCCCCGGCGCTTGCTCGGCGCCACCTTGTCGTTGCCAAAGCGGTAGTTCAACGACAGCGTGACCACCCGCGACTCGAAGCGCTGGAAAAACCGCTCCCCGTAGTTGTCAAAGGCCACCGTCGAGCGGGTTTTGTTGGTGAAGAAGATGTCCGTTGCGTTCAGCTTCACCGTGGCCCGGTTGTGCCACAGCCCCTTCTGCACCCCAAACGACACCTGGCCCTGCCCGCGGCCCACGAAGTAGGCGTAGCGGTTGGGCGAGTCGTAGTTGGCGTTCAGGTCGGCCTTCCAGTCGTGGCCCAGCACGAAGGTGCTGTTGCTGCTCAGGTTGTAGGCCGGGCGGCCGGCGTTGAGGGTGGTGCCGGCCAGCTTGCCCTGAAAGCGGCTGTAGTAGAGCACCGCGTTGTTGTACACGCTCCACCACTTGGTAATTTCCACCGGCGCGGTCAGCGTCAGGGCGTAGTTGAACTGCCGGTCCAGGTTTTCGGTGGTCGAAACCACGGTGCGGCCGCCTTCCGGGGCGGGCTGCACCGTGCCCACGATGGGGTTGTTGGTCACGGCGTAGCTCAGCCCCACGCTGTACTTCTGCCGGAAGGTGTGGGTCAGCTCCAGGTTGTAGCTGGTTTGCGGGCGCAGGTCCTGGTTGCCGGCGCCGTAAGTCGTGGGGTTGATGTAGCTGCGGAAGGGGTTCAGCTGCCCGTAGGAAGGCCGGTCGATGCGGCGGCTTAGCGAGAGGCTGGTCTCGTTCTTGTCGGAGAAGGTGTGCTTCACGGCCGCCGAAGGAAACAGCTGGAAGTAGTGCCGGTCGAAGCGGCCCGAGTCGGCTTCCGGCCGGCCGATGGCGTTGGTTTGCTCGCCGCGCAGGCCGGCCTGCAGCGTCCACTGGGGCAGGGTCTGGCTCACGCTCACGTAGCCGGCCAGGATGTTTTCGTCGTAGCGGAAGCGGTTGGAGCGGCTCGGGTCGCGCACCAGTTCGTCGACGGCGCCGGGCCGGACGGGTACTTTGAACAGCAAGTCGTTGTCCGACAGCACCCAGCTGACTTTGCTGCCCGCCTCCAACCGGCTGGTCTTGCTCAGCGGCCGGGTGTAATCGGCCTTCACCGACTGAATAGTCAGGTCGTTGCGCTGGTCGCTGGTCAGGCGGTCCAGGGTTTCCGCGGGCAGGGTGTAACGGGTATCGAGCTGCTGGCCGCGGCGCGAGTCGTAGCGGGCGTAGTCGGCATCGGCGCTCAACTCGTGCTGGCCCAGGGAGTCCTGGAAGGTGTGCCGGAAGTTGGCGTTCAGTGAGTAGTTGGGCAGGTCGCCGTCGCGCAGGTTCACCGACTGGTAACGCTCGGTCACGTTGCCGTTGGGCGCGTAGGAAACGACGTCGTTGCTGCCCCGGCTGTCGGTTTGCAGGGCCAGCCCGTTGGCCACCACGCCCAGCACGGTGCGCTCGGAGAGGTAGTAATCAAGGCCCGCTTTCCAGTTATGGGAGCGGCCGTGGCCCACGCCCTCGTTGTCCAGAAACGAGCGGCCCGTGAGCATCCGCACCCCGTCCTGATTTACAAAAAAGTCGCGGTTGATGGTCAGCGCGTTCCAGTTGCGGCGGTCGGCGAAGGTGTAGGTGCCGAACACGTTCAGGTTCTTGCGCCGGTGGTTCAGCGACAGGCCCGAGGTAAACTTGCCGTAGCGCCCGTAGCCGTAGCTGAGGTTGGCGGAGCCGTTGGTGCCCAGCTTCTGGTCCTTTTTCAGGTTGATGGCAATGATGCCCGCGCCGCCCTGCGCGTCGTACTTGGCCGGCGGGTTGGTTATCAGCTCGATGTTCTTCACCTGGTCGGCCGGCAGGTTGCGCAGGTAGTCGGCCAGCTCGGTGCCCGTCATCGGCTGCCGCTTGCCGTCGATGAGCACCAGCAGCCCCTGCCGCCCGCGCAGCGCCAGGTTGTCGCTGCCGTCCACCGTCACGCCCGGCGAGCGGCGCAGCACGTCCAGCGAGGTATTGCCGGCCGACAGCGGCGAGTTTTCCACGTTGACCACCGTGCGGTCGGCCAGGCGCTCAAACTGCGGCCGCGTGCCCGTCACCTGCACTTCCTTGAGCTGGGTGGCCGCGCTGGCCGCCAGCAGCAGCGCCGGCACGCTCACTTTCTCGCCGCTCACACCAAACGGCCGCGACCATTGCCGCTCGAAGCCCACCTGCGAAGCCGACACGAGGTATTGCCCCGCCGGCGCCTGCTCGAAAGCAAACAGCCCCTTGTCGTCACTAAACTCGGTTTTGACGACGGTCGAGTCCTGGGCCCGGTGCAGCGTCACGGTGGCGTAGTCGATGACGGCGCCGGCTGAGGAGCGCACGGCGCCGCTCACGGTGGCCGCGCTTTGGGCGTAGCTCACCTGCGCCAGCCCGAGGCCGGAGAGCAGCAGCAAGGTGGCGCGGGAGGAAGAGTAGGAGGTTTTCATAGCAAAGAAAGGCTGGAACAGGAAAGGCAGGAAGGAGGGCAGCACCGGCCGCGCACGAGAGCCGGCCGGGAAGAAGTTGTTTTACGAATAGCTTCGTAGCAAACGTACGAATGATTTCGTATTATCAAAATTTTCGACGAAAGTCGGCGGCGGCAAGGGCGGGAGCGGGCCTTAAGCCGGGGGCGCGCAGTTCAGTGCAATGCGGTCGAGCAGGGGGCGCAGCACGGCCAGTTCTTCCTCGGAAATGCCCGCCAGGGCCTTGGTGCGGTTTTGCAGGACGATGGGCTGCACCGCCGCCAGGATGCGGTGGCCGGCCTCGGTCACGCGCAGCTGGGTGCGGCGGCCGTCGTGGGGCAGGGGGACGGCCGAGAGCAGGCCGCGCCGGGTGAGCAGGGCCAGCATGCGCGCCACCGAGGCCTGGTCCTTGAACACGCGCTCGGCAATGTCGTGCTGGGTCAGGTCGTCGTGCTCCAGCAGCACCCGCAGCACCAGCCACTGGTCGATGGTGATGTCGAGGCCGGCGCGGTCGATGGTGGCCTGGGCCATGCGCCGGTAGCTGCGGATGGCTTTGTCGAGGGCGTAAAAAACGATGGAAGAGAGCATGCGGCGCGAGATTGGGGTAAAGACTATGATATATCATAAAGGTTGCAAATGCGGATTTCATTGGGGCGGGGGCGGAGAATGGTGCGCGGGGCTGGTGTCCGGTTTTAGACCGGGATGCCGCTTCGGCCAGGGGATACAGCCAAGGACGATGCCAATTAAGTAATAGCCAATAAATCAGATGATTAATAAAATTAATCTGACAAGGGAGGCTAGAAAATCTGTCCGGAAGCGGACAACCTGTTCGGTAACGTGCCGAGCTGGCCGCCGCCCGCAAACAGCCGCGCCAGGACGGGCCCCGGCCGCCGCCGGGCGGGCGGCGTCAACGACCTGCGGGGCGCCGCGTACTTTTGTCCCGGTCAATTATTTTCTGCCATGCCCGCCCATCCCGACGAAGCCCGCGACGACAACGGTTACCTCATCCGCGAACTGCACGGCGTCAAGCTCGCCGAAATCCTGAACTACCTCGTGCAGCACTACGGCTGGCAGGAGCTGGACCGGCTGATCCGCATCAACTGCTTTGCCAACAACCCCACCATCAAGAGCAGCCTGAACTTTCTGCGCCGCATGCCTTGGGCCCGCGAGAAGGTCGAGCAGCTCTACATCGACACCCGCACCGACGAAGTGCTGCGCCAGCAGCGGGAAGGCACCAAAAAAGCCGCCGGCCCCGAAGGAGCCGGCGGCCAGCAGCGCGTCGGATGACGTGCTGAAGACTACTGCAGCGCGTCCAGCGCGGCTTTCAGGCGGGGCAGCGCGGCCTGAATCGACTCCAGGGAAGCCCCGCCCACCGAGGCGCGGAACCACGGGGCGGTGGGCGCGGTGCCGAAGGCGCTGAAGGGCACCAACGCCAGGCGGGCGGCACCGATCAGGTAGGAGGTCAGCTCCTGCGTGGTGCTGAGCACCTGCCCGGCGGGCGTGGTTTTGCCCAGCACGTCGAGCTTGATGGTGAGGTAAATGGCGCCCATCGGCTCGACGGCCTGCACCGGGTAGCCCTGCTGCTGCAGTTCCTGCAGGCCGTGGTAGAGCGCGTCGAGGCTGGCCTGAATTTTAGCGCGGAAGCCGTCGACGAAGCCATCGACCTGCGCCTGCTGGGGCAGGTAGTGGGCGGTGGCCACCTGCTCGGCCTTGGGCGCCCAGGCGCCGATGTGGCCCAGAATGGCCTTCATCTTGTCGATGATCAGGCTGGGGCCGAAGGCGTAGCCCACGCGCACGCCGGTGGCGGCCAGGGCCTTCGAGATGCCGTCGATGTAGATAACGTACTCGCGCAGCTCGGGGCGCAGGTTGACCGGGTCGAAGTGCTCGGTGTCGCCGAAGGTCAGTAGCCAGTAAATCTGGTCGTACATGATGTAGAGCGGCTTTTCGTCGGGGCCGCGGCGCTGGTTTTCGGCAATGACCAGGTCGCAGATTTCCGCCAGGTCGGCCCGGGAGAAGACCGTGCCGGTGGGGTTCAGCGGCGAGCAGAGGGCCAGCAGGGTGGCGCCTTCGAGGTGCGGGGCTACCTCGGCGGCGGTGGGCATAAACTTGTTTTCGGGCCGGGTTTCCACCAGGCCCTGCCGGGCGCCGGAGAGGTGGCAGTAGTGGTTGTTGTTCCAGGAAGGCACCGGGAAAACCACTTTGTCGCCGGGGTCAATCAGGGCCATGTAGGTGGCGTAGATGAGCGGGCGCGAGCCGCCGGCCACCAGAATGTCGTTGGGCGAGTACTGCAGGCCGAGGCGGGCGTCGAGGAACTGGCTCACCGACTGGCGCAGGTCGAGCACGCCGTTGGCGGGCGGGTAGTTGGTGTTGCCGGCCTGGTAGGCAGCGGTAATTCCGGCCTCCAACTCGCCGGGAATCGGGAAAATGCCGGAGTCGAAGTCGCCGATGGTGAGGTTGCAGATCTGCTCCCCCTTGCGGATCATGTCGTTGACCTCGTTGCCGATTTTGATGATTTCGGAGCCGATGAGGCTGCCGGCCATTTTGGAAACTTGCATGAAAATGGGTGCTGGTACGCGTTGCAAACGCGGCGGCCCCGGCCGGGCCACGGCGCCGCAAGTTAGACGCTCAAACGGTTTTTGGCCGGAAAAGTCGGGCCGGGGGTCGATTCGGCACCAGCGGCGTTTCCCTGATACCTTTGCGTCCATGCTTGCCGATATCGACATTCCGACGCTGGCCGCCCTGCCCGCCGCCGCCCAAGAGCTGAAAGCCGCCCTCGACGCCGCCGGCTGCCCGGTGGTGCTGTTGGAAGGGGAGATGGGCGCGGGCAAAACCACCCTCATCAAGGCCCTGTGCGCTTCTTTAGGCGTGCAAGACGACGTGAGCAGCCCCACCTTCTCGCTGGTCAACGAGTACCGTGACGCCCGCCAGCGCCCCGTCTACCACTTTGACTTCTACCGCATCGACTCCGTCGACGAAGCCCTGCGCATGGGGGCGCAGGAGTACTTCGATTCCGGTTATCTTTGCCTGATCGAATGGCCCAGCCGCGTCGGGCCGCTGCTTCCGCCGGATCGGCTGCTCGTCACCGTGGACGTCACGGGGCCCGAGTCGCGCCGCGTCCGGGTGCAGCGCGAGGCGGACTGACCCCGACCGTTACGCCCGCCCATTTTCGCTTCGACCACCCCTCCACAATGCCCGACCAGCTACCCCCCGGCTTTTCTTCGCTAACCGCGCCCAGCCGGGCCTACGTGCCCCAGGAATCCATGCTGGCCGTCGAAACGCGCAAGCGCCGGCTGTTCATCGGGCTGCCCCGCGAAACCTCGCTGCAGGAAAACCGCGTGGGCCTCACGCCCGAGGCGGTGAAGCACCTCGTCAACGAGGGCCACGAGGTGGTGCTGGAAAGCGGGGCCGGGGAGCCCAGCAAGTACTCCGACCACGACTACTCCGAGGCCGGGGCCAGCATCGTGTACACGCCCAAGGAAGTGTACGAAGCCGACCTCATCCTGAAGATTGCCCCGCCCACGCTGGAGGAAATGGAGCACCTGCACGCGGGCCAGACCTTGATTTCGGCCCTGCAGCTCGGCTCCCTGTCGGTGGAGTACCTGCTGGCCCTGCAGCGCAAAAAGGTCAACGCCATTGCTTTCGAGCTGATCAAGGACCCCTCGGGCGCCAAGCCGGTGGTGCGGGCCATGTCGGAAATTGCCGGCTCCACCGTCATGCTGGTGGCGGCCGAGTACCTGGCCCTGGGCAACGAGGGCAAGGGCATCATTCTGGGCGGTATCACGGGGGTGCCGCCGTCGCAGGTGGTCATTCTGGGCGCCGGCACAGTGGCCGAGTACGCCGCCCGCGCCGCCATCGGGCTGGGGGCCGACGTGAAGGTGTTCGACAACCACCTCTACAAGCTGCGCCGCCTCAAGCAGAACCTGGGCGCCCCGCAGCTGTTCACCAGCACCTTCGACTCGTTTACGCTCAACCAGCAGGTGCGCCGCGCCGACGTGGTTATCGGCGCGCTGAACGCCGAAGAGGGCCGTATTCCGTTTATGGTGGCCGAGGATGTGGTCAGCACCATGTCGCCGGGCTCGGTGATTATCGACGTGAGCATCGACCAGGGCGGCTGCTTTATGACCAGCGAAATGACCTCGCACGCCCGGCCGGTGTACCGCAAGTACGACGTGATTCACTACTGCGTGCCCAACATTGCCTCGCGGGTACCGCGCACCGCGTCCAACGCGCTCAGCAACATCTTCACGCCCATTCTGCAGGAAATCAGTCAGCAGGGCGGCATCAACGAGGCCCTGTTTGCCGACGAGCATTTCCGCTCGGGCGTGTACCTCTACAAAGGCTCGCTGACCAACGCCATGATTGCGCGCAAGTACAACCTGCGCTACAAGGAGCTGGGCCTGATGATTGCCGTGCGCAACTAGCGCCAGGCGTTTGCAGCTAGAAGACGCGGATAAGTGCCACTCGCAGCCCTGAAGGACTGCTCGGGTGAACTAGCCGGCATCACGGGACACGCCGCTGTAGCGAAGATGCCCCTTCTTTGCGAAGTGGTTCATAACAAGCGCTTGAGGTATAGTTCCAGCGCGTGAAGGCGGGCCTTTTGATGCCATTTTTCGCACCGCTTTACCGAACAAGTACTTCACGACAGCGCCCGCGCAACGCAGGTAGTACGGCGCGCTATCCAGCGTAATCAGGAAAGCCTGGCTCAGCGCCGCGGCATCAATGCCAAGACCGTGGCCAAGTGGCGCAAGCGCCGCTCTGGGGGCTACACCAGCTTCTGCGGCGCTCAGCCCAGCGGAGGCGGCTTTCGGACAGCACACGCAACTGCCGCTGGACGACGGCCTCGACGCCCTGCAGGTCACGATTCCACGCCTGACGCGCTCGGCCCTGCTTCCCTTGTTCCAGCGGCACGGCATCAGCCGCTTGCCCCAACAGAGGAAGGCCAAAGCCCGGCCAAAAAGAAGTTTAAAACAGCTCCACGAGCCCCTGGAGGTCTTGCTGCTGGCCTAAAACCACGCCAGGCGCCGGAAGACCTTGCGTGGCCTTACTCCGCACGAGTTCGTCTGCGTGCAACACCAGAAAAACCCGGCTATTCTCACTCGGGACCCGACCCAGCTCCCCTGAGACTATGCACTACCTACGTGCCAACCAAAAGCCCCAATGGAGCAACTCCATTGGGGCTTTTGAGTGAGGTCCACGCAGTGCGGGTGGTGCTTGCTGACGCTGGTTATGGCATCGAAATGCCCCAGCCGTTACTCTACGATTACGCTACGGACGGCTGTTGCTTTTCCCGCTAGTATGCGCAGTACGTATACCCCCGGCGCAAGCCCGCGGGTGGAAACCCGCAAGCTCGCTCCCGCCTGAGCCAACGGCTGAGCGGGCTCCTGCCTTAGCTGCTGACCCAGGCTATTGTAGAGGATAGCGCTTACTTGGTGGGCACCCGCTACAGCCGGCACTAGTACCGTAAGGTCGGTGCCAGCCTTGGCCGGGGCAGGGTAGATTTCCACGTTGAAAGCGCCAAGGGCCTTGGCAGTTTCCAACGGCGTGGCACTCGGCTCCCAGTTTAAGTAGAAGCGGTTGCGCCAGGTGCTGGCGCTGTTGGCGACGAGGGCAAGGGCCCCGCCGGTATTGGTTAGCAGCACCTGCTGGCCGGTTTGGCCATCCACCAGCGTCAGGCGCGTACCGGTTAGCACGTTCAGCGGCTCGGCTTGCAGCAGGTAAGTGCCGGCCGAGGGCACCCGGACAACCAGCGGGATGACCGTGGGCTGTGTAAACAAGGGCAGCCCATTGATGCTCAACTCCTCAGTAGCCGCCAGACTGCTTAGCTCAAGCCCGTTCGGGTTGTGCAGCTTGCGGGCGTCGTAGCGGGCATCAAGGCCTAAACCAGCTCCAGCTTCTTCGTACACGTAGGCGAAGTCACGCTCGGCAACCGGGCTTCCGGACTGGCCCAGGCTGAGCTGTAGCTGAGGCCGAGTATCGGAAGTACCCCGGGAAAATGGATTTGACGATGTTACCGAAGGTAGAGCTGGCGGCAAAAGAGCCCGCTATGTACACGTTGCCGGCGGCATCGGTAGCCGTGGCCGAAACGTCACTGTCGAAGGGAACCAGCGTCTCCCAGCTGGGGGCCGCCGCCGCCGCATGCACCACAAAGCCGCTGGCCGAGGTGGTGCCACCGGTGGTCGTTACCGTCACGGGGAAGGTGCCGGCCGTGGCCACGGCCGAGGCGGGCACCGCGGCCGTCAGCTGCGAGTCCGAAAGGTAGGTCGTGGGCGGGCTGCTGCCATTGAAGCTGACGCTGGCTGAGCTGGTAAAATTGCTGCCCGTCAGCGTGAGGATAAAGGCCCCCGCGCCGGCCGTAGCGGAACCGGGGCTGAGGCTGCTCAGCGTGGGGGCCGGAGCCGTTACGTTGCCGCTGACTGCGGCCGAGCGGCTGGTAGCTCCCGGGCTGCTCGCCGTCACGTTGCCGGTGAAGGCGCCGGCCGTGGTGCCCAGCAGGCGCACGTATACCGGCGTCGTATTGACCGTGCCGCCGCCGGGTGTCAGGTTCACGCTGCTGGCATAGCCGCTGCCGCTGCTCAGGCTCACCTCGTAGCCGGCGGGCGCCGCCACGCTAAGGGCTGCTGCAAGGTTGCTGCCACTCACGTTTAGCGTCTGGGGAACCGAGGGCGTGCCCGTAGTGGTGCTAAAGGTGGATAGCGCAGCGGGCGACAGGTTCAGCGCGGGCGTAGTAGAGGGGGCTGCATAGTCGCTGATGCTGATGTCGTCGATGTTGATGCGCTGACCCGCTACCTGGTTGATATTGCTGATGCGCACCCGCACGTTGCCAGCCATGTTTGCGCTGAACGTGAACGTTTGCAGCGCCGACGTCAGGCCCACGGCCGGGCTGATGGTGCTGGTAACGTTGGTGTAGCTGGCGCCCCCGTTGTCGGATACCTCCACCTTAAGCGCTCCGCCGGTATCAAGGTTGAACAATGCCGCTTTCAGGCTGATGGTGCCCGCGCCGTCCGGCTTATCGAAATTCATGGCAATGGAGCCGTCCCGGACCCGGGCCGCCCGGGTGCCGTTGAACTTGTCCTGCGCGGTGTTGGTACCGATCAGGGCATCGGTGAAAAGCCACGTGCCGTTGGTCAGCGTCACCAGGCCAGCGGGGGTGTAACCGGTCCGAACACCGGCTTCCATGTCTTCCACCACGCTCGTAGTCGAGGCCGCCGTGAAGGCCATGCCGCTGCCGGAGGCGCCTGGCGTGGCTGCCCTCCTCGCGGTGCCGACCGAAGCCCCGTGCGTGGCTTTGGTGACGGTGGCCGAAGCCGGCCGGGTTGGCGTTTGTGCGTGGGCCAGGGAGGCCCACAGCCAAACAGCAAAAAGCCAGGGTAGTTTTTCATGCAGTTAGGAAAGATGATCGAAATGCGGGGCAATTCAGCACTGGTGCGCCGGGCGGTGATGCCACAGCCGCTACCGGCAGCAGGGAGGGGCGGCTGACTGCGGCCTCATGCGCCGGCGCCAGGTTTGCAGAAGGACAATCATTGCCTGGTCAGGCAATTAGCCGTGGCAATAACTGCCAAAGTTCGCCGCGTGGTGCGCAGCCAAGCAATACCTGGATTCAGGTAATTTGTCAGTGCCCGATGGGTCAGAACAGCCAAAGGGGGTTGGTCGCTCAGGAACGGGCTGCCTTGCTGCCCCGGTCCGGTTTGCGCACCCTTGGCCCTTATTGCAGCCGTGGCAGAACATCAAGCCTGCCGCGCTGAATGGCACCGGCGAGGCAAGGTGTTTTCGGGCGAGGACATGGATGGGGTAGGCTACCGTTGACCGAGCGCCGGTTGGCAGCCGGCGTCGGCAAGCGCAACGGGCGCCTGCGAAGAAGGAGCAGGCGCCCGGCGGCCCGGTAAGGGCCGCCGGGCGAGGGTAACTACTCGATGATCAGGCGTTTGGTGACCGGGCCCCGGGAAGAGGTAATGCATACCGTGTACACGCCCTTGGCTAAGCCGGACAGCGGCAGCGTCAGCGCGTTGGCCGGACGGGCAGTGGGCAGCACGCGCGTCAGCACCTGCTGACCCAGGGCGTTGAGCACCGCCACGGTTACTGGCTGCTGCTGCATAGCATCGGGCAGCTGCAGCGTCACTTGGGTATGGGCCGGGTTCGGGTAAAGACCCACTTGCTGGCCATGGGCGTTCTGCGTGGTAGCCGTCACGCGGTTCTGCGTCAGCAGCAGGGCGAAACGATTAGTGGGCGCCAGCGGCGCCAGCGTAAACGCGTAACGGGGTTGGGCCTGCAGGTCGATGAGGGCGCCCGTTTCAGTATCTCGGAGGTAGGCGTACGTGCCCGTGGGAAGGCGCAGCAGTTCGGAAGCGCGCAGCGAGTAGCTACCGGCCGCTGCCCGCAGGTAAAGCGGAACGGTGACGTCAGCCAGACTCAACGTGGGTAGTGCATTGACCGAGAGCAGCAGGTGACTCCCGAATTCGCTGGCCAGAACCGGCCCGTTGCCGGCTTGCAGCTTGTACGCATCCAGGCTCGCCTCGAAGCCGGAGGTGCCTCCGGACTCAAAGTATACGACGGCTTCGTCGGCCGCGCCACCGGAGCTGCTCACCTCCAACCGCACAAGCGGGGCGGTAGCGGCACCGCGCTGGAACACGGGACTCGTCGTGGTCAGCCGGGCCGCGTTGGTGAAACTAATGGCGCCGGAACCGGGGGTGCTCACCCGCACGAAGAAGCCCTGACCCGAGCCGATGACGTTGGTGCCGCCGTTGGTGCCGGTGCCGTTGGCTACGTAGCTGGCGTAGGTACCGGCGTACTGGCCGGTGGAGCGGTACACGTACACGGCCGCGTCCACGTTGGTGCGGCCCACCGCGTCCCAGCTCAGGGGCGAGGGATAAGGGTTGCCCAGCAACTGCCAGCCCGATTCGGCCTGGGTGCCGCGCAGCAGGCCCGTGCGGCTGATCGGGCCATGGTTGAGTGTCCCTACGAAGTCCACCGTCTGCGGGGCAGCGATGTTAACGGTGTAGCCGCGGCCTACTTCCAGCGCGTCGCTCAGTGCGCTAGGCGAAAAGTACCCCCGGTCAAAGTCCTGAGGGGCGGGGTTGCCGCTGCTGGTCACGCGGGTTTGGTCGTAGCCAAACACCGTGGGGAAGGGCGTTGCACTGTTGCCCTGCGTGTTGTAGAGCGGGTTCACCACCGGGGTATACCCCGCGGTGCCCAGGTCGGCCACGGTCGTGTTAGCAACGGGCGCCGAGAAGTGGCGGTAGCCCGGACCGGCGTTGCGCGAGGGGTCGATGTAGCGCTGCACCGTGGCGTTGCCGGTGACCACCCCGCTGCCGCTGTTCACGACAAAGGCCGTGCCCGTAGCGGTGGAGAGCAGCGTGAGGTGACCGTCCGAGGCCAGGTCGCCGTTCTGCAACAGCAACGAAGTGCTAACCTCTACCGGGCTCGTCAGCGTCACGGCAGCGTTGCCCACGGCAAGCTGGCTGAGTTGCGCCGTGCCGCTGCCGCCCCAGCGCTGGGGAGTCCCGGTCGAGGCAAACCGCAGCAAGCTGCCGGCTGCTGCGCTCAGCGTGCCGTTGTTGACCACGTCGCCCTGTACTTCCAGCGGGCCGGTGCCCAAGCTGAACGCGCCCGCGTTGGTGAGTACGCCCTGGACGTTGATCAGGCCGTTGATGTGGGTGATAGTTCCGGCGTTGGTCAACGGGCCTTGCACCAGCAGTTGCCCGCCGTTTTGCACCGTCAGGGTGGCGCCGTTGCTCAATTGCAGGCTACGCACCGGTTGCACCACCCCGTTCAGTACCGGATAGCGGGCTAGGCCGCTGCCGATAACCACGTCGCTGTTGGCATTGGGTACCTGGGCCGGTGACCAGTTGCCGGCAATAGACCAAATTGACGACGTAGCCCCCGTCCACACGTGCGTAATGGTGGGCTGCGTTACCGCAAAACTCTGCGTCGTAGAGGTCGTGCCGCACGGCGTCGTGGCGGAAAGCGGGCCGCTGGCAGCGCCGGTAGGCACCACTACGGTCAGCTGGCTTCCATCCGCGGCCACCGAGGCCACGGCGGCCGTTACACCGCCGCCAAAACCCACTTGCGTCACCTCGGCCAAGTTGGTGCCGGTGAGCGTGAGCGTGGTGCCCACCGGGCCGCTGCCCGGGGAAATGCCGGTCAAGGTGGGGGCGGCCCCGGCCGGAGCCGTGTACAAAGCGGCCACGTCGCTGTCGCTAAGCGCGGCGCTGAACACGCGCACCTCGTCGAGGCTGCCGCGGAAGAACGTGTAAGGGTTGCCGCTGGAAAAGTTGTACGTGCCCAGCAGCAGGGGCTGCGAGCTGGCCGCGGAGTGGTAGGTAACGGTGCCGCTGGCCAGCAGCGTGCCGTTGCGGAAAATCTTGGTGTTGCCCGCGCCGGCCTTCATTACGAAGGTGAATTGCTGCCACTGGCCGTCCACCGTGCCCGCCGGCAGGGTCACATCCAGGACGTCGGTGCCCTGGCCGGTGAGGCGCAGCTTGTACACGCCGTTCAGCTTAAACAACGACGCGTAGTAGTTGGACTGGGCCGGCGTGTAGCCCAGGTACTTGGAGAACAGCAAGTTGGCGCTGTCCCGGGGGTTGAGCGTCTCCGGTACCCGCAGGGGTTTGGCCCACAGCGAAATGGTCAGCTCCCGACTCGAGGTCATGGCAAACTGGGCATTGGTTCCCAGGTTGATGAGGTCATTGACCCCGTCGAAGCGGTAGGCTTGCTGGGCCCCGCAGTTGCGGTCGGCGGCCAGCACGGCGCCGCTCACCGTGCCGTTATTGCCGTTGCCCGAGGCATCGGTGGCATTGCCGGTGAAGGGGTAGTAAGCAACCGGCGCCGGCGCCGTTACGGTGAACGGCGTGGGGCTGGGGCTGCTGGTGCCGTTAGCGGCCGAAATCAAGGTGATGGGCCCGGTAGTGGCGCCGGCCGGAACCGTGACGGCCAGGGCCTGCCCGGTGGGCGAGTTGTTGTTGAAGGTAAAGCTGGTCGTGGTGGTCGTGCCGTTGAAAATCACCTGCGTCACCCCGGCCAGGTTAAAGCCTTCCAGGCTCAAAACGCTGCCCGCCGGGCCGCTGCTGGGCGTGATGCGGGTGATGGTGGGCGTGGTCACCTGAAAGCACTGCACCTCGGCGCCCGTGCCTGCGGGCGTGACTACCGAGATGCACAAGGCCGGTCCGCTCACCCGGCTGTCGATGGCTGGCACGATGGCCCGGATCTGCGTGTCGCTGAGTACCTGGTACGCCGCGTCGTAGATGCCAAACCGGACGGCGGTAGCTCCGGTGAAACCCGCACCGGACACAAATACGGTCTGGCCCATGGAGCCTTGGCGGGGGCTGGTGGTGCTGATGGTTGGGGCGGGCGCCGTGACCGTGACACTTACGGGCGTCGGCGCGCTGCTGCAGGGCCCGGGGCCACTGGCCACGACGCTGTACTGCGCCGTGCCTTGCGCGGTCGGTACGGCCGTGACGCTGCTGCCGGTGGTGCTCTGCAGGCCGGGGCCGCTCCAGGTGTAGGTGAGGCCGGCCAGCGGGCTGGTTACGCTGAGCGTGGTGCTCTGCCCGAGCGGAATGCTGCCCGGCGTGGCCGCGGCCGGGGGGGCGGCCGGCACGGCGTTAATCGTTGCGGTAACCGGCACGCGGGCGCTTTCGCAGCCGGTGTTGGCCCCGCCCGACAGCTCCTGGTAACTCACGTAGTAGGTGGTCGTGGCGTTCAGAGCGGGCGTGGTAAAGCTCGGGCCGCTGCCCAGGGCCTGCGCGGCAAAACCGCCCGTGCTTTGTGCATACCAGTAATACTGGGCCCCGAGCGGCGCGCCGCTGGCCATGAGCGTCACGCTGCCCGCTCCGCAGCGCCCGGCGCTGGTCACCGTCGGGCTGGGTGTCAGGAAGGTGGCGTGGTGCTGAATGGTTTGGGAAAGGCTGCACGTCCCGTTGCTGGCCGTAACGGTGTAGATGGTGGCCCCACCGTTGCCGCTGCTGGCCCCAACGCCCCAGTACCGGCTGTTGTTGCTCCCCGACTGGCCGCCAACGCCCCCGAGGTACGTGCCGCTCCCGCTCCCGATGGCAATGGTGTAGGTGTAAGCCTCGCCGCCCACCGGAGTGGCCGTCAACTGGCTGCTCAAATTGGAGCAGGCCGACGGCGTGGATAAGCTCAGCGTGAAGGCCGGCGCTGCCAGCGCCGTCACGCGGGCGCTGCTGCTGGTCGCGCAAGCACCGTTGCTCACCGTCAGGGTAAAGGTGTACACCGTGGAGGCGCTGGTGGCGGGCAGCGTCACGGTGGGCTGGGCCTGGGAACTGGCAAAGCCCGCAATGGCCGGACTTACCGACCACGTATAAGTCAAGCCACTTTGCGCCGAAGCGCCGCCCACCGTCACCTGGCTGCCGCCGCAGGCCTGCTGATCCGCCCCGGCATTGGCCGTCGGCGGCGAATCAACCGTGATGGACAGGGTTCGTGTCTCCGTACACGGGCCGTTGTGGGCCGTGATGGTGTAGGTGGTCGATTGCGTCGGGCTGATGCGCCACTGGTACGAGCTGCCGCTTGCCGGCAACGCCGTCACGCCCGTGGTCGGGCTGATGTCGTAGGTATACGCCGCTCCGGTGTTGGGCGAGGCCGTGACCGTGGTGCTTTGGCCCGGGCATACACTGGCGGCGGTGGCCGCTACCGAGAAGTTGGGGTAGGCCAGTACGCCCACGGTGACCTGGTCGGTAGCGGTGCAGGTGGCATTACCGGCCTCCGTGGCCGTGAGCGTGAAGACGTACTGGGTACTGGTAGTGCTGCTCGGCAGCGGCACCGTGGGCTGGGCCTGCGTGCTGCTGAACCCCGGAATGGCTGGGTTCACCGACCAACTGTAGTTGATACCCGGCTGGGCCGGCGCGCCACCCAGCGTAACGGTGGTGCCGGAACAGGCCTGCTGGTCGGCGCCCGCATTGGCCGTGGGCGGGGTGCAGAGGGTACTGAGCTTGGCCAGGAACAGGCCTTGCACGTTGGACAAGACCGTTGATCCAAAGGTTAACGTGACGCCGCTACCATCACCGCCGATGTAGGCGTTGCCCTGACCATCAAGGCCGACGGCGTTAGGCAGTACCTGATTGTTGCTCTGAGAAGTATCGAGAATGGGAAATACGTCGACAAGGCTGCCAAGAGCGTTGTACCTAGCTGCGTAGCCACTGCCGCGGAAGCTTCCCGTAATCGACTGTGTACCAATAGTGGTAGCGCTGTTGAAATAGCCAACGGCTACGGCCGTGCCGTCGCTGTGGCCGACTACCGCGGAGGCGTTATCGTAATTAGCCCCTCCCAACTGACGAACCCACTGGACGTTTCCTCCAATGCCAAGACTGATTAAGTAACTGTCCTGGCCACCGGCGCTTGTCAGGGTAGTACTGCCGCAGATGCCGGTACCCGTAAAATTGTCGATGATGCGCAAATTGCCTGCTCCATCCGTTGAGATGCCTTGGAAAGGACCGCTGACGCCTAATGGCCCGGTTTCGCGGGCCCACATAGCGGCACCGCCCAGCGTGAAGCCTACAACGAACTTACCGCCCCGAGCTGTCGAATTGGGCTGTGTATTGAGGGCGACCGGCAAAACGATATTGTCGAATCGTATTTGCGGCGTCGTTTCAAAGCCGCCGTAATACCCCGTTGCGTACACCCCGGCTGCATCCGCCACAATGTTGCTGCTTCCGCAACCGCCGCGGCCCGAGCCGGGCACTACGTCCTGAGCATAATTAAACCACACCTGGCTGCCATTGCCATCGTACTTCACTACGAACAAGCGGGGGTTGACCACCCCGTAGTTTGTTCCGGCGTATCTCCCGCCAAAATCCCCCACCGCGTAAACGCCCCCGTTGGGGTCGGTGGCAATGTCCGTAAAAGTGGTGGTTCCTAGTCCCGGGGTCGTGCCTCCCGGATTGATGGCCCATTGTACGTTGCCCGCAGCAGTGTACTTGGCCAAAAATGTATTCGGATAACCGGTAGCAGCAGAGGTGAGGGCTAGACTACCAAAAGAAATGCCCTCGTAGAACGTACCGCCCACGTAGGCGTTGCCGTTGGCATCAACAGCAAGGTGGATGCTTGAAGTGCTGTTGGTTGCAACGTCGATCAACTGCGCCCACAGGACGGCTCCCGCCGGGTTGTACTTAGCAATGTAAAGATCAGTAGACGGCGAGGGACCCGTGCGGGTTAGCGTGATGCTACCGAAGGTGGCACTCCCTCCAATTCCCCCCACAACATAGGAATTGCCGGCCGCGTCGGTTGCTATATCCACCACACCGGCGCCGGGTGCTTGGCTTGCCCACTCCCAACTCTGCGCAGTTGCCGCCGTGCTGCTGAGCAACAGCAAAAGCGCTACAATCCAGCGAGTAAGTCTCAAGTAAGACTTTTTTCTTGTAGAAATGTACATAAGCAAGGGCGTGTGACTTTGGAAAGAGTGCCTAAACTACACGCAGCTACTAATGCGCATAGCAAGAACCTGCAAATATATGGTATTTTATCAGGATTGCAAATAGTCATAAACTGGTATGTGGAGCCGCGTAAGTAGACATTGGGGCTATTAGTTATTGGTTTAAACTTGTTGTATGCCTGGCGGCCCTGGGGTGCCAAGCTGCCGTGGGCGGTAGGTAACTGATGGTAACACCCCGATGCAGGGTTTGTGGCGGCCAAACACCCGAATCCTGCCGGTGAGGCCCCTTGTTCCAGCAACGCGTAGTTGGCCCCACTGGCATATGCGGCGTCGGCCAACACGCCGTGCAAATGCCGGCCCTGGCCGTCGAGCCGGTCGGCGCTGGCGCGGACAATACCGCGGCGGCTGCTACGGCATCAGCGCGTGTATCCTGCAAGCTTTCCAGCGCGGCATTGGCTTTCACTGAGACTGAGCCGATGGGCTGCGTGTCGGCGGCTACCAACCCCGGCGCCAAGCCCAGGGCGAAGACGCGGCCAACCAGCTGCCCGAAGAGCTCTGCTGGGTACGGCTGCCAGGTGCTACGGTCGAGTGCCGGGGCAACTCCTCGTCCAGGCCATAGTCCAGGAAGAGTAGAATTGCAGGCGCAGTACTTGAGCAGGCACTGGTCGCTGACCAAGGTCGCCAGCCGGCTGGCCTGAATCGGCGCCACGGCTGCGGCCGGCTGGGAGAATTGCGCCACCTTCGCGCTCATGACTTTCTCCGCCGACCGCCTTACGTCCCGCACCCTGCTGGAGTGCTCCGCCGCCGAGCAGGCCGCGGCCATGAACCGCTCGTTCGAGCAGTATATCGTGCCCCTGCGCTTCGACGTGGCCAGCTTTCAGCGGCGCTTTCGCGGGGAGCACCTCGATGCCGAAGCCAGCCGCCTCTGGTACTGCGACGGGGAGCTGGTGGGCGTGGTCTACATAGCCCGGCGGGGCTGGACGAGCCGGGTAGCCGCCATGGGCCTGGTAGTGGAGGCCCGCGGGCAGGGCCTGGGCCGGCCCATGCTGCAGGCGGCCGTTGAGGAAGCCCGGCAGCGCGGCGACCGGCGCATCATGCTCGAAGTGTTTACGGCCAACGAGCCGGCCATTCGGCTGTACCAGCGGCTGGGCTTCGGCATCACCCGCACCCTGAGCGGCTTCGGCGCTCCGGCCACCAGCGCCGCGGCCCCGACTGCGGTGCTGGCCGCCGCGGACCCGGCGGAAGTGGCGCGGCAAATCGGCCGGCACGGCGACGACGTGCTGCCCTGGATGCTGACCGCCGAAACGCTGGCGGCCACCACCGCGCCCTACGTGCAGGCCTGGCGGCTGGGCGAGCAGGCCTACGCCCTGGTGCGCCCCGAGGCCGATAAAACCGTGCTGCTGAGCCTGGTGGTGCCGCCCGCGCACCGCCGGCAGGGCTGGGGCACGCGCCTGGTGCGCGCCCTCGAAGCGCGCTACGCCGGCAAGCCGCTGCTGATGCCCTGCCTGCTGCCGCCCGGTGCGGGGCAGGCGCTGCTGCAGCGCTGCGGCTGGGTGCCGACGGCCCTGGCGCTGTACGAGATGGAGCGGGCGCTGTAAGTGACTATACTTGTAGCCGGTCCGCCCGGCGGCCTTGACAACACCGCCGGGCGGCTTCTTTTTCGGCGGCCGCCTGCCCGGCGGCGGTGCGCGGGCGCCGGTAACTTTGTGGCCCCGGTTATTTTTCGTTATGGATTTCCTCCTTGATGCCCACCGGCGGGCTGTGTCGGTGCTGCTGCTCGGGCTGGCCGCCTGCCAGTCGGGGCCTACCGCGGCGGAGCTGGGGCGGCTGCAGCAGCTCGATGCGACCCTGCAGGAGCGCAATGGCCGCTCGGCGCGGTCGGCCCGTACAGTGGTGGCCGCGCTGCAGGAGCAGGTAGCGCGCAACCGCATGCAACGGCAGGACGTGGCCGTGCTCACCATGGCCAAAGAAGTGCGGGCCCAAACCGATTCGTTGACCCGCTACCTGCACGAGCTGCGCCGGCAGCTGCGGCCCGCCCCGGATAATGCCCGGCTGGCCGAGACCCGGCCCGTAGAAGCCGCGCTGCTGGGCCCCGCG
Organism: Hymenobacter edaphi; assembly: GCF_003258365.1. Classification (GTDB taxonomy): domain Bacteria; phylum Bacteroidota; class Bacteroidia; order Cytophagales; family Hymenobacteraceae; genus Solirubrum; species Solirubrum edaphi. Next base: position 789,081 of record NZ_QHKM01000001.1, read on the forward strand.
GCCGATACGCTGCAGCAGCGCCTGAGCCGCTACGCCCGCTTTCTGCACCAGCTGGTGCCCGACGAGGGCGGCTTGCTGGCGGCCAGTCCCACAGAAGACCCGCGCATCCATGAAGCGGTGGGCAACGACCTCGACGGCCTGAGCTTTGGGGAGTTTTACTTTCGGGGCGCTTCCGTGGCATCGGCGCTGACGACGCTCGGCCAGAAAGAAGCCGAGGTGCGTCGACTGGAAGGCGAAGCGCTTAAGCGGCTCAGCATGAAGGTTGGCAGCCACCGGGGCTTTGAGCGAATCGGGGCGCAGGCCCTGCCCAAATTCGCCCAGGTGCCGGAAGGTGAAACCTACGAAGCGGCCCTGCTGCTGACCTCCTCGCACAGCGAGGCGTATGGCCTGACCATGCAGGCCAACGGCCGGGCCGTACCGCTGCGCCCCGGGGGAGTCGGCCGGGTGGAGCTGGCCGTGCCGGCCGATGCCCCCGCCGGGCCGGCCTCCTGGGCGGCTACCATCAAGGCAACCTACCGCGGGCAGGACACCACCTACCGCCTGCGCGTGCCCTACACCGTGCAGCGGCCTTAGAGCCGCGCCCGCTCTGTCTTACTCCTCGTTTCCAAGCTTCCTTTTCGCATGCCGCATTTCTCGCCGCCGGTCCGCCGCTTCGCCCTGCTCGCTGCCCTGGCCGCCGCGGGGCTGAGCACGCCCGCCTGCCAGTCGGGGGCCGACTCCGACGTTGCCCTGCTGCGGCTGCGGTTGGTAGATGACGCGCTGCTGGCCGGCAACAACGAAGCGCTGCACGCCAACGAAGGCACCGTCAAGCTGCTCCACGCCCTCACCGAGCGCAACCGCAACGCGCCCGCCGATGTGGTCCTGCTGGGGCAGGCCGAAGCCGTGCACGACAGCACCCGGGCCTTGGTCGGCCACCTGCGCGACGTGCGGGAGCAGTTGCTGCGCCGCACCGACAACCACGTTCATTTCAAGCACCTGAATGAGCTCCGCGCCGTGGCCAGCCTGCTGCCGGGCGGGGAGCAGGGCGCGGCCGGCGGCCTGCAGCGGCGCCTGACGCGGCACGCCCGCTTGCTCGGGCAGGTGGTGCCAGACCGCCGGGCCGCCGCGAAGCCGCTGCACGCCGACTTCGCGGCGGCCTCCGTGGCCTCGGCCCTGGCGGCGCTGGCGCGGCTGGAAGCGGGCGTGCTGCTGCGGGAAACGGAGGCCCTGGCGTCGTTGCAGGCCCGGGTCGGCCCCACCGACCTGCCCGTGACGGCGCGGGCCTGGGCCACTGCCGAGGCCCGCACGGTGGCGCCCGGCAGCACCTACAAGGCCGAGCTGTACCTGGCGCAGGCCCTGTACCGCCCCGGCCACCTCACCATGACGGCCAACGGCCAGCCCGTCAGCATCGACGCCGGCGGGTTTGGCCGAGTGGCCTTTACGGCGCCCGCGCTGGGCGGGGCGCTCCGGCGGCAGCTTGCGTGGGAGGGCACGGTGCGGGTGCGCCTCGCCGGCCACGACACCACGTTCCGCGTGCGGGTGCCCTATACCGTTGTGCGGCGCCGCTAGCTTACGCGGCCAGCAGCAGCACCTTCCAGGCGTCGAGCAGGCGGCCTTCCTCCAGCAGCTGCTGGCCCAGCCGGTGCAGCTGCCGGCGTAGCGCCGCTTCGTCGTGCTGGTACTTGTGCAGCGTGTAGGCCACCAGCGGCTCGTCGCGGTAGGCCTGCGCGTCGGCGGCCGTGGGCAGGGCTGCGCGCTCGATGTTGCCCAGGCGGCCCAGGTTGTTGCCCGTCAACACTTCGCTGTGGCGGATGTGAACGGGCAGCTCGTCGATGCCGATGCCCTGGTGGCGGTTGGGCTTGGGCACTTCGAAGAGGCTGTCGGGCGTGACGCGGCTGTACCAGTCGCCGCCGAGGCGGGCCACCGCGTCGAACTTGTGCGGGTCGATGCCGGGGCCGTTGGCGAGCAGGATGTCTTCCCGGAAATGGCTCTGCACCACCCGGCACACGACCAGGTTGCCGCCGCCGTTGGAGTCGCCGATGGCAATGACCTGCTCCACCACGCACTCAAACGACACCGGGCACTCGGCCACGCGCGGCGGGCGCACCTTGTCGGCGGCCAGTTCGGTGAGGCCGGCCTTGCGAAATTCGTTGACCTCGCGGCCGTACTCGGTCGAGGCCAGCGACATCTGCTCCACCAGCGGGTAGTCGCAGATGTTGATGACGCACTCGGGCACCTCGTCGCGCACGTTGTAGAGGGTGTGCTTCTGGGTGTTGTCGCGCACGCGGTTGGCCGGCGAGAAGATGAGTGTGGCGGGGTTGGAGCTGAACACGTTGAAAAACGAGAACGGGCTCAGGTTCACGTTGCCGGCGCGGTCGATGGTGCTGACGAAGGCAATGGGCCGCGGGGCCACGGCGCCGAGCATGAACTGGTGCCACTCGGGGCCGGGCAGGGTACCGGGCGTGATGGTGCGAAACGCGGAAGCGGTGGGAGCGGGCAGGGGCATACGGATGGGCTGATTCGGGACCGAAGTTCTGGGTTTTGGCCGGAATCAGTCGTCGGAATGCCAGCTGCCGGCCGGGCCGTGGTAAAACGACTGCACCAGCAGCCCCTCGTCGTAGCCCAGCTGGTAGCCGTCGGCCCGCGCCGTATCGGCGGCATCGGGGCGGTAATAGAAGGTGTACTGTCCCAGAGCGTAGGCCGTGCGCGGCTCGGCTGGCAGGTACGCCGGGACCAGCTGCGCCAAGGAATCGGGGTAGTGGCCCTGCCGGGCGCGGTACTGCTCCAGCACCTGAATCAGCGCGGTGGCGCGGCGGCGGGAAACGTCGGCCTGCCAACCGGCCAGCACGAACGGCAGCACCACGGCCAGAGCCAGCACGGCCGTGGTGGTCAGCAGGTAGGCCCGCAGCGGCTGCCGGTTGTAAATGAACGTCAGCGGGGCCAGCAGCACGGCGCCGAGCAGCAGGACGACCGAGCTAATGACGAACTGGATGCCGGGAAACAGCTGCAATTGCAGCACCAGCAGGCCCAGCAGCAGCAACAGGCCGGCCAGCAGCGGGAACAGGATGGATTGGCCAGGACGACGCACGAATGATAGCAGGCAGGGCGGACGAGAAGTGCTAAAGTACACTCCCGTCAACACTCAGCCGGCCAAAGTAGCTGCCTTACCGCGCCAGACTCAGCGTGCTGGCCCCGGCGGCCACGCGCTTGCCGGCCTTGCGCGGGCCGTGCTGTTCCTTGAAGTACGCCTCGGCGTCGGAGGCCATTTCGGAGTAGGGCTCGGCCTGCGCCTTCACCAGCGCGAAGTAGCGCGTAGCGGCCGACCAATCCTGCTGCTGCTGGGCCAGCTTGGCCAGGTTCCAGTACGCGTTCAGGTAGTAGCCGCCGCGGGTGTCGCCGGTGGTTTCGGCGAAGACCAGGCAGCGCTGGTACAGCTCCCGGGCCTGGGCCGGGTTCTTGTAGCGGTACTGCTGCAGGTAGGCCAGAAAGTAGCTGGCGTAGCGCCCGCTCACGGCCTCGTAGCCCGCCTGCCCGCGGCCCAGCTTGTCGAGGATTTCCTGGCTGACCCGCTCACACTCGCGGATCTGGCCCTGGCTGAAGCACAGCTGGGCGTAAGTGCGCTGGAAGTAGGGGTTGTCGGGGTATTTGGCGGCCAGCGCGCGGGCCAGGGGCAGGGCCTCGTGGGGGCGGTGCTCCTCGTACTGCAGAATCTGCAGCAGGAAATATTGCGTTTCGGGCGCGGTGTAGAAGCCGTTGGCGGCCACGTGGCGCAGCTGCTGCAGGCCCAGCTGCCGGTTGCCCTTGGGGAAAAACAGCAGCACCGGCTTCAGCAGCGGGTAGTTGTCCGCAATCCAGGGCGCGTAGTAGTTCAGCAGGCCCTGGCCGAACAGAAACTCCGGGCTGAGGTGGTTGGCTTCCTGGCTTTTGGCGAGGTAGTCGAGGGCGTGCTTGCTGCTGACGGTGGCCCGGCGCCAGTTGCGGCGCAGCGCGTTCAGGCGGGCATCGAAGCCGTAGGCGGCCGAGAGGAAAAAGCAAGCCTCGTAGTTGTGCGCGTCCTGGGCGTACAGCGCCTCGGCCTTGGTAATGGCCGTGTCCATGTACGCCAGGAAGGGCCGGTCGTGGCTGGTGGTCTGCAGCTGCGAGGGCACCATCTGCCACCACTGCGCCAAGCCCATCAGAAAGTAGGGCATGGGGTGCTGGGGGTAGCGGCGGCGCAGCGAGCGAAACTGCCGCTGGGCCTTGTCGTGCTTGAAGTTGTAAAGGTTGTCGACGGCGCCCTCCAGCTCCAGCCGGATGTCGGGGTTGACGAGCAGCCAGCCCTGCACCGCTTCGGGGTTCACGTCCACGTTGGCCAGCTGCACCACGCGCAGCGTGTCGGCGGCCGATTGGGCCCGGGCCACCGGGGCGACCAGCAGCAGGCTCACGACGGCCAGCAGGCCCGCGGTGGAGCGGCGGAGCCGCAGAGTAAGCAGGAAGAAGCAGAAGTAGAGTTTACCCATGCAACGGCGGCTGGCAGGCTGAAGGCAATCCGTAACGCGGCTGCCGGCTAATAGTACTTATTCGATGTCGATTCGGTCGGGCGACAAGCAAAGCTGGCAAAAAAGTCTAATTGCCACGCCGGATTTGCCTGGGCCCGTCGAACCCCGTGCAAATCTAAGAAGCTTGCTGCCTTGTTGATACGGGGTGCTTTTACTTTGTGCGTCGAAAATTCAAAATAGGAGAAGCTTGTTTAAGTGTATATTGTGATTGTGCAAAATATCAGTTAAGGTGCCGCGCCGGGAGCTGATTTGTAAAATTCACATAGCCTAATATTGATCCGGATAAAATGTACTGGTGCCTTCCCCGGGGTCGTTGTCTGCTCTTCTCTATGCGTCTGCCCCTCATCATAGCCCTCCTCAGCCTGCTGATTGCCGGCCGCCACCCGGCCGCAGCCGCCGCCGCCGATTCCGCCCGCCTGCGCCGGCACCTGCAGTACCTCGTCGCGACTCCGCAGCCGCGCAACCACCAGCACGTCGCCGTGCTCGACTCGGTGGCCCGCTACCTCGGTCGGCAGCTGGGCCGCAGCGGCGGCCGCGTTTCGGAGCAGCCCTACCAGGCCGGCGGCCAGACTTACCGCAACGTCATTGCCAGCTTCGGGCCCAAAACCGGCCCGCGCCTCATTGTGGGGGCGCACTACGACGTGTGCGGCGAGCAGCCCGGCGCCGACGACAACGGCTCGGGCGTGGCCGCGCTGCTGGAGCTGGCCCGCCTGCTCGGCCAGCAACCCGCGCTCCGGCAGCGCATCGACCTGGTGGCCTACACCCTGGAAGAGCCACCCTACTTCCGCACCCGGCAGATGGGTAGCTACGTGCACGCCAAGAGCCTGCACGACGAAAAGGCGGCCGTGACGGGTATGGTGGCCCTGGAAATGCTCGGCTACTACGACGACCGGCCCGGCTCCCAGCACTATCCTTTCGGCCCGCTGAAGCTGCTCTACGGCGGGCGCGGCAACTACGTCACGGCCGTGCGCAAGCTGGGTGGCGGCCGCTTCGCCCGGCACTTCAGCCGCCACTACGACCGCGGCGCCCAACTGCCCGTCAAGCGCTTCATCGGGCCCGCCTGGCTGCCCGGCGTCGACTTCTCCGACCACCTCAACTACTGGCAGTTCGGCTACTCGGCCCTGCTGCTCACCGACACCGCGTTTTACCGCAACCGCAACTACCACCACGCCACCGACTCGCTGGAAAAGCTGGACCTCCGCCGCCTGGCCCTGGCCACCGATGCCGTGCTGGCCGCCCTGCTGCGGCTGTAGCGCGGGCTTCAGCCCGCGTCCGGCCGCGCCGTATGCGGGTTTCGCGCTGGAGATGCCGCCGGCTCAGCCTTGTCACCCTGCAGTTCTGCCCGTGGCCGTCTGGTTCCGGCCCCCGAACGGCGTACGGCAACCCGAAATCGGTAACGCAAAACCGGCGGGCAAGCGCGGACGGACGCGGGCTTCAGCCCGCGCTTGCCCGCCGGGCGAAACCGTTTCTGATAGGTTTTGGCGGCCGGAATAGGAGGGTACAGGCAGGTTTGGGCCCGGGGGCGTGTACATTGGCAGCCGCGTCCTTTCCACCACCAGCCGATTCCCATGCCTTCCCAGCTCCCGCACCGCGCCCCGGCCACCGAAACCCGGGCCGCGGGTGCCGCCTCCGCCCCGGCGGCCCACGACAACAACGACGTGCCCGTCGGCAAGATCTGGCAGGTTATTTCGGCCTCCTCGGTGGGCACCGTCATCGAGTGGTACGACTTCTACATCTTCGGCTCGCTGGCCGCCATCATCGGACCGGTGTTGTTCGGTTCCGAAGGCAAGCCCGAGGATACCCTGCTCGGGGCGCTGGCCGTGTTCGGGGCGGGCTTCGTGGTGCGGCCCTTCGGGGCGGTGTTCTTTGGCCGCATCGGCGACATGATCGGGCGCAAGTACACCTTCCTGCTCACCCTGCTCATCATGGGTGGCGCTACCGTCGTCACGGGCCTGATTCCGAGCTACGACAGCATCGGCGTGGCGGCCCCGCTTATCGTGCTGGTGCTGCGGCTGCTGCAGGGGCTGGCCCTGGGCGGGGAGTACGGCGGCGCGGCCACCTACGTGGCCGAGTATTCGCCCGACAAAAAGCGCGGCTACTTCACCAGCTACATCCAGATTACGGCCACCGCCGGCCTGATCCTGAGCATCCTGGTGATTGTGCTGACCAAGAAGTCCATGTCCGACGCGGCGTTTAAAGACTGGGGCTGGCGAGTGCCCTTCCTGCTCTCCTCGGCCCTGATTGTGGCCTCGTACTACATCCGCCGCCGCCTGCACGAGTCGCCGCTCTTCGCCAAGGCCAAGGCCGAGGGGCGCACCAGCCAGCACCCGCTGCGCGAGTCGTTTCTGAACCCGGTGAACCGCCGCCTGGTGCTCATTGCCCTGTTCGGCGCCACCATGGGGCAGGGCGTGGTGTTCTACACCTCGCAGTTCTACGCCTACTCCTTCATGCAGAACACGCTGAAGCTCGACCTCATCGACGCCAGCATCGTGCTGGTGGTGGCCATGGTGCTGGCCACCCCGCTGTTCGTGTACTTCGGCGCCCTTTCGGACCGCATCGGCCGCAAGCGCATCATCATGACCGGCATGCTCTGCGCGGCCCTGTTCACCGTGCCCTTGTTCTACGGCCTGCAGGCCTACGCCGGCCCGCTGACGGAAGTCACGCCCGCCACCGTGGATGCGGCCGGCAACACGGTGGCGGGCGTGCAGAAGGCCCTCACGCCCAACCTGCCGATGATGACCGCGCTGACCTTCTGCCTGGTGCTGTTCGTCACGATGGTCTACGGCCCCATTGCCGCCTACCTGGTGGAGCTGTTCCCGACGAAAGTGCGCTACACCTCCCTCTCCGTGCCCTACCACATCGGCAACGGCGTGTTCGGCGGCTTCGTGCCGCTGGTCGCCACCTGGATTGCGGTGTGGGCCAAGGCCCAGCCCGAAGGCTCGTTTTTTCAGCAGCACGCCGCCTTGTCGGGCTTGCTCTACCCGGTCATCATCGCGCTGGCCTGCTGGATTATCGGCACGGCGCTGATGAAGGACGTGCGGGGCGTGAAGCTGATCCAGGAATAAACATCGGCCTGCTAGGGTCTGTGGACAGTAACCAAAAAGGAGGTTCTGTGCTCCCCAGGCCGTCATGCTCATCTGGCGTCCGCCTGTCGAAGCATCTCTACCGCTTCGTCTGGGCTCGTTCAACGAAGCGGTAGAGATGCTTCGACAGGCGGACGCCAGATGAGCATGACGTTCTTTTGGCTTACTGTCCACAGACCCTAGCTCTCTAACGTCTGTGAGTAGCTTCTACGTCGGTTCAAACCGTGTAAATCCGTTTAGAAGCGACGGAAACGGACGTAGAAGCAGCGGAAACCTTCTTAGAAGAGCCGCAACGAACGTAGAAGCACCGGAAACGGACGTAGAAGCGCCCGCAACGGATAAAGAAGCACCCGCAACGGATAAAGAAGCACCCGCAACGGATAAAGAAGCACCCGCAACGGATAAAGAGGCGCCCGCAACCAACAAAGAAGCCGTTTAACGGACGTAGAAGCGGCCGAAACCAACGCAAAGGCTGTTCGACGCACAAAGAAGCACGCGCACCGGACGTAGTGGCGCGCAGTACCGACGCAGAAGCTGTTGTACAAATAACGGAGCGCCCCGAACCACCTGAGCAGCAAGCTGGCAGCGAAGGGGGTAGGGGATATGGCGCGGACGTTCCGGGCGCGTCGCGCAGCACGACTTCCGTCCAGGCGTCAGCAGCGCGACGCGCACGGAACGTTCAGGCTACGTCTTGTTCTGCGACTCCTGCGCCACATTCTGCGACAATCCGACAACGCGGGCGCAGCCGCTTTTTCGTAAACTGCCGCTCCTACCTACCAGTCACCTCCTCATGCCTCAGCACCCCCGCATTCGTTCCGTTGAAGAGTACCAGCAGGCCTACCAGCGCAGCGTCCAGGACCCCGACGCGTTCTGGGCCGAGGTGGCCGAGCCCTTCACCTGGCGCCGCAAGTGGACCTCGGTGCGCGGCGGCGCGTTTTCGCCCGAAGGCCGCAGCACCTGGTTCGACGGCGCCCGCCTCAACATCACCGAGAACTGCCTGGACCGTCACCTCGCCCAGCGCGGCAACAAGCTGGCCCTGATCTGGGAGCCCAACGACCCCAAGCAGCGCCACCTGCGCCTGACCTACCGCGAGCTGCACCAGGAAGTGTGCCGCTTCGCCAACGTGCTCCACAACCTCGGCGTGGAGAAGGGCGACCGGGTGTGCCTCTACATGCCCATGATTCCGCAGCTGGCCATTGCCGTGCTGGCCTGCGCCCGCGTCGGGGCCATTCACTCGGTGGTCTTCGCCGGCTTCAGCAGCACCGCCATTGCCGACCGCGTCAACGACGCGGAAGCCGTCTTCGTCATCACCGCCGACGGGCTGAACCGCGGCCCCAAACAGATTCCGGTGAAGCGCGTGGTGGATGAGGCCCTGGCCCACTGCCCCTCGGTGCGCAAGGTGCTGGTGGTGGAGCACCTGGGCTGGCCGGTGTACATGCACGAGGGCCGCGACGTGTGGTACCACGAGGAAGCCGAGGGCGTGGCCAAAACCTGCCCGGCCGAGGAAATGGAAGCCGAAGACCCGCTGTTCATCCTCTACACCTCCGGCAGCACCGGCAAGCCCAAGGGCGTGGTGCACAGCACCGCCGGCTACATGGTGTGGGCCGATTACACCTTCCGCAACGTGTTTCAGGTGGAGGAAAACGACGTGTACTGGTGCACCGCCGACGTGGGCTGGGTTACCGGCCACTCGTATTTGCTCTACGGCCCGCTGCTGGCCGGTAGCACCTCCCTCATGTTCGAAGGCGTGCCGACCTACCCCGACGCCGGCCGCTTCTGGGAAGTCATCGACAAGCACTCGGTGAGCATCTTCTACACCGCGCCCACCGCCATCCGAAGCCTGATGGCCGCCCCGCTCGACAACGTGCTCAGCTACTCGCTCGACTCCCTGCGGGTGCTCGGCTCGGTGGGGGAGCCCATCAACGAAGAGGCCTGGCACTGGTACCACACCCACGTGGGCAAGGAGCGCTGCCCCATCGTGGATACCTGGTGGCAGACGGAAACGGGCGGCATCATGCTCTCGGCCCTGGCCGGCATCACGCCCTCGAAGCCCGCCCACGCCGGCCTGCCACTGCCCGGCGTCGAGCCGGTGCTGCTCACCCAGGAAGGCCAGGAAATCGAGGGCAACGACCAGGAAGGCTACCTGGCCATCAAGGCCTCCTGGCCGGCCGTCATCCGCACCACCTGGGGCGACCATGAACGGGCCGAGCAGACTTACTTCAAGCCCTACCCCGGCTACTACTTCACCGGCGACGGCGCCCGCCGCGACCCGGACGGCCTCTACCGCATCATCGGCCGCGTCGACGACGTCATCAACGTGTCGGGCCACCGCTTCGGCACGGCCGAAATCGAAAACGCCATCAACCAGAACCCCCACGTGGTGGAGTCGGCCGTAGTGGGCTTCCCGCACGACGTGAAGGGGCAGGGCATCTACGCCTACGTCATTCTGCAGGGCGGCGTGACCGCCAAGGACACCGACAAGGCCCACATCGAAGCCAGCGTCATCGAAACCGTCGTGGCCGAAATCGGCAAAATCGCCCGCCCCGATAAGATCCAAATCGTGTCGGGCCTGCCCAAGACGCGCTCCGGCAAGATCATGCGCCGCATCCTGCGCAAAGTGGCCGAAGGCGAAACCAGCAACCTGGGCGACACCACCACCCTGCTCGACCCGGCCGTGGTCGACGAGATTATCGGCGGGCGGAAGTAGGCCGCAAGCGACGGTTCACCCCGCCGTCATTGCGAGCGAAGCGCGGCAATCGTTCCTCTCGCGGCACAAACGGCCCAGTTGGCAGAAGCCAAAACAGCACCGCCCGAAACCTCGCATCTGCAGGTTTGGACGGTGCTGTTTTTGGTTGACGCGTAGTGTCCCGTCTCTGCTACTAGCGGAAAGATTGCGTCGCTTCGCTCGCAATGACGGCGGGTGAGCCGGCGCTACCGCAACAGTGCGCTCAATACGGTCAGGGCGCTTAGTGCGTCACCACCACGCGCTGCTGGTATAGGCCCGCGCTGCCCACGACCTGCACCAGGTACAGCCCGGTGGGTACCGCCGTCAGATGCAGCGCGGCCGCCGTCTGGCGGGCGGGCACCCGATGTAGCTGCACCAGGCGACCCTGCAAATCGAGCAGGCGCAGCTGCTCCGCGCCGGCGGGCAGCTGCACCGTTACCTGCTGCCGGGCCGGGTTGGGGTAGAGCGTGAGCGGCTGGGGCCGCTTGCCGGCCGGCTGGGTAGCTAAGGGGGCGTTGGTGAGGCGGGCCAGGCCGATGCGCGGCTGCCCGGCCACGTAGCGGAACGAGCCGGAGAGCAACAGTTTGCCGTCGGCGGGCTGCGGCGTGACCTGGGCGAGGTGGTCGTCGCCACCGAAGATGCTGGCGGGAATGGGCACGGGCGCGAAGCTGGCGTCGGGGCTGCCATCCGGGTGCAGGCGCACCAGGGTACTGGCCGGGCCGGCCCCCAGCGTATTGCCGGTGATGTTGCCCGTGGTGGCCAGAATGCTTCCGTCGGCCTGCACGTAGCGCGGAAAATAGTAGTCGGAGAGGCCGGTAAACGTCGGGTCGACGGCGCCGGTGGTGGTCAGGCGCGTCATCCCGTAGGGCGTGGGCTGACCGTTGAAGCTGGTGAAGCGCCCGCCCCAGACGAGGAGGCGGCCGTCGGGCTGGGGCAGCACGCCCAGGGTCCAGCCGGCGCCGGTGGCCGGGTTCGGGCCGGTACCGGTGCTGAACGTGTTGTCGACGGTGCCGTCGGCGTTGAGCTGGGTCAGGATTTCCTGGTTACTACCCAAGTAGCCGGCCCATTTGTAGAGGATCTTGCCGCTGTTGAGCACGAAGACGGCCCGCACGGTGCGGATGCCCTGTGTATTACTGGGCAGGCTGGCGCTGGCCGGCGGGGTAAACGAAGCGTCCAGCGTGCCATCGGGCAGCAGGCGGGCCAGCCCGTTGCGGGGCACCCCGTTGTACGACGTGAACACGCCGTACACCAGCACCTTGCCATCGGGCTGCACCACCGCCCCGTTCAGCCCCCCGCCGATGTCGGTGCCGTTGCCGGTGCGGCCGGCCGTTGGCAGGAGCGTAAAGCCGTTGTCGAGGGCGCCGCCGGGCAGCAGGCGCCGCAGCGGGTTGGGCGCGTAATCGAGCACGTAGAGGCTGCCGTTGGGCAGCACCGCCTGCACGCTGCCGCCCGCGCCGGCCGCGTAGCTCGGGTCCAGGCTGCCGTCGGCGTTGAGGCGGCGCGGCAGGCCGGCCGACCCCGGCAGCGCGGTGCCGTTGAACGTGCTGAAGTAGCCGGTCACCAGCAGCTGCCCGTTGCTCAGCGGAAAGGCCTGGTAAATCGTGCCGCGGGATTCGAGCACGGGCGCAAACGCCGCGTCGAGGGTGCCGCCGGTGCTCAGGCGGGCCAGGGCCGGCTGGCTGCTGCCGCCGTACTGCGTGAAGTTGCCGCCGATGAGTAGCTGCCCGCCGCTGGTTTCCGCCAGGGCCTGCACCATCCCGTTGGGCCCGGCCGCTGGGGCAAACCCCGCGTCGAGCACCCCGTCGGCGGATACGCGGGCCAGGCCGTTGCGGGGCACGCCGTTGTATTCGGTAAACGTGCCGCCCAGCAGCACCGCCCCGGAGCTTTGCTGCGTCAGGCACATGACTAAGCCGGGAGTGGTTCCGGCCCCGGCCGTAAACGTGTTGTCAACGGCGCCCGAGGACAGCAGGCGCACCAGGCTCTGCGCCAGGTTGTTGACGGTGAGCGTGCCCGCCACCAGCAGCTTGCCGCTGGCCTGGCGGGCGAGGCTGCGCACGAAACCAATGCTCATCCCGCCCGCGAAGCTGAAGCTGGTATCCAGCGACCCATCGGCGTTCAGGCGCATCAGGCTGCCAGTGAACTGGCCGTTGAACGTGGAAAACGAACCGCCCACCAGGATTTTGCCGTCGGGCTGCACCAGGAGGCTGTAGACGTAGCCGCTATCGGCCCCGGTGCTGGGCGTGAAGCCGGTGTCGCGGGTGCCGTTGGCGTTCAGGCGCACGAAGCTGCTCATGAACTCGGAGCGGGCCAGGTTATAGTCGGCGCCGCCTACCAGGATTTTCCCGTCGGGCTGCACGGCCAGGCTTGCGGAATAGACCGGCGCGCCGCTGCCCTGGCTGGAGAAAGTGTTGTCGAGGCTGCCGTTGGCGTTGAGCCGCACCACGCCCGTCACGGCGGTACCGTTGAAGGTATTGAAGCCGCCCGCCGCCAGAATCTTGCCGTCGGGCTGCACGGCCACGGCTGTCACCGGGGCGTTGGCGCCGGTACCGGCGTTGAAGGTAGCGTCCACGGTGCCGTCCGGGTTGAAGCGCTGCAGCTTGCCCGTGAGCGTGCCGCCCACGAAATCAAAGGCGCCGCCCACCAGAATTTTGCCATCGGGCTGCACCGCCAGCGTCTTCACCCCCGAATTGGAGGAGGCAGTGAAGGGCGCTTTGAGGGTAGTCGGCAGAAACGTGGGGTCCAGGCTCTGCGCCCGCAGGGCCGCGCCGGGGTAGAGCAATAAACCACCGCACAGCGCCAGGGCGAGGGGAAAACGTTTTCGCATAAAACAAGCAATGGAAGAATAACAACGGGCCCCGCAGAGCCGCCGCGCTACCGCACGAACGGGTAAAATTATCACGCGGGGCCGCAATTTTCATGGCCGGCCGCCGGGGAAAAGCACAAAAAAAGTCCGGCTGGCAAATGCCAACCGGACTTCGCAAAAAAGGACGCTGGGGCGGCCTACTCCTCGTAGTACGCGCCGCGGTAGTGCTTGCGCTTGTCGGCCTTCTTGTCGCCGGAGCTGAGCAGCACGACGGCGCCCGCAGCCACGGCGGCCACGGCCGAAAGCTTCAGGATCAGGCTGGTGCGGTTGTGCTTCCACTCCACGTCGTAGCCTTTCTCGGCCCAGATGTTGGGCAGCTTGCCGTGGGCCAGGTCTTCGATGATGCCCTCCACCACGTTTACGCGGTCGGCCAGCACCAGCGGCAGCCAGTGGCGGTAGCGGTTTTCGCTGTAGTGGAAGGCCGCCCGCCGGATCATGCCGCTCAGGCCGCTGGGCGGCTCGGGCGTGCCGAACACGGCCGACACGTTGGGCCGCTCGATGGAGCGCAGCACCTCGGTATCGACGGGCTGCAGCGACTGGGGGCGGTGCTTGCTGTCCGGGTCCTGGCCCACGTTCATGCGCTGGCGCATGGGGTAGGTCGGGTCGTTCTTAGGGTCGGCGTCGATGCCCCAGCCGGGAATCTGCTTGGGGTCGATGGGCGTGTTTATCACGTTCTGTTCCATGAGTCGGGCGGCGTTAGTGGCTGGCGGTAGGGGGCAGCAGCACGGTTTTGATGCAGTTGTCGAGCTTGGCGGAGAACATGCGGTAGCCATCGGCCACTTCCTCCAGCGGCAGGCGGTGCGTAATCAGCCCTTTGGGGTTGAGCACGCCGTTCTGCACGTGCTGAATCAGGCGGGGCAACAGGCGCTTCACCGAGGCCTGGTTGGCCCGGATGGTGAGGCCCTTGTTGAGCACGTTGCCGATGGGCACCAGGTTGTCGGTGGGCCCGTACACGCCCACGATGCTCACCACGCCGCCCTTCTTCACCGAGTTGATGGCCCAGTGCAGCGCCGTGGCCGAGCCGGCCTGCAGCAGCAGCTTGCGGCCGGTAATGGTCTGCATCGTGTTGCCAGCCGCCTCGGCACCCACCGCATCGATGACCACGTCGGCCCCGATCCAGTCGGTGATTTTCTTCACGAACACGACCGGGTCGTCCATTTCCTTGAAGTTGTAGGCTTCGCAGTAGGAGTAGTTGCGGGCAAAATCGAGGCGGTAGTCTTCCTGATCGATGATGATGACGCGGCCGGCGCCGAACAGCCAGGCGCAGCGGGCGGCCATGATGCCGATGGGGCCGGCGCCGAAGACCACCACCGTGTCGCCGTTCTGAATACCGGCCATTTCGGCGGCCTGGTAGCCGGTGGGCACCACGTCGGTGAGCAGCACGGCGTCGTCCAGGTCCATGCCCTCGGGCACGATGACCGGGCCCACGTTGGCGTAGGGTACGCGGCAGTACTCGGCCTGCCCGCCGTTGAAGCCGCCGGCGGTGTGCGAGTAGCCGAAGATGGCGCCCACGGCCGTGGCCTCGGTGTTCGACTCGTGGCAGTTGCCGAACATGCCCTGGCGGCAGAAGTGACACTCGCCGCAGGCGATGTTGAAGGGTACGATGACCCGGTCGCCGACTTTCACCTTGGTGACTTCCGCGCCGGTTTCCACCACTTCGCCCACGAACTCGTGGCCGAAGGTGCTGCCCACGCGGGTGTCGGGCACGTTACCGTTGTAGAGGTGCAGGTCGGAGCCGCAGATGCAGGTGCGCAGCACCTTCACGATGGCGTCCTGCGGGTGCTTGATTTCCGGCATCGGCTTCTGCACGGCGCGGACCCGTTTCGGGCCGCGGTAGTCCATTGCTAGCATATACTTGGTGTTTTGGGTGAGGGTGAAGCGCGAGGGAAGGACGCCGGGCCGGGGCAGCGGCCGGGAATCGGGCCTGGCCGGCACCGGCAGCGCCGCCGATGGGGGTAGTACGCCGGGAAGGTGAGAACCGGCGTTTCGGCAAGCGGAAATACGTGTTTCGCGCAGGGTTTTCGCGCGAAAGTCGTAGGCCGCCGCCGGCCGGGGCGCCACCGCTCCCCAACCGGCTGAGGGCGCCCGGGTTAGGGGGCAAAACGGACCGCTGGCACCGTCGCCGGCTTTTGGCTACTATTGCGTTTCTCCGCCTCCTGCTCTCCCTCTCTCATGATTCATCCCGACACCGAACTGCGCTTTATCTCCCCCGAAATCGGCTACGGCGTGGTAGCCACTCGCTTGATTCCGAAGGGCACCATCTGCTGGATTTTCGACGCCTTCGACCAGACCTTCAGCCCCGAGCGGGTGCGCGGGCTCGACCAGCTGCACAAGGACATCCTCAACAAGTACAGCTACCGCGACGCGCAGGGCGACTTCGTGCTCTGCTGGGACAACTCCCGCTTCGTCAACCACTCCTTCAACAGCTCCCTGGTGTCGACGGCCTACAACTTCGAGCTGGCCGTGCGCGACATTCACCCCGGCGAGGAGCTGACCGACGACTACGGCTACCTGAACGTGTGGGAGCCGTTCGACTGCCTGCCCGAGCCCGGCAGCGCCCGTACCCAGGTGCTGCCCGACGATTTGCTGAACTTCCACCCCGAGTGGGACGCCAAGCTCACGGACGCCTTCCGCCACTTCAACCAGGTGGCCCAGCCCCTGCGGCCCCTGCTCGAAGCCCGCTACCAGGCCAAAGTGGAAGCCGTAGCCGCCGGCCGCGCGCCCATGGACTCCATCCTGAACTGCTACTACCGCGGTGAGGTGGTGAAATTGTGAGGTGGTGAGTTGACGTTCAACGGGCCCATTTCAGAACATCAACTCACCATTTCACCACCTCACCACCTCACCGCCCATGTCCCGTCGCCGGCGCCCGGCGTCTTACCGCGCCATTCTCGACATTGCGGCGCCCATCATGCTGGGCAGCCTGGCGCAGAGCGCCATTTACCTGACCGATTCGGTGTTTGTGGGGCGGCTGGGCCAGGTGCCGCTGGCGGCCGTGGGCCTCGGCGGACTGCTGTTCTACCTGCTCACCACCGTGGGCGCGGGCCTGGCGGTGGCCCTGCAGATTCTCACCGCCCGCCGCATCGGGCAGGGGCGGCGCCGCGCCGTGGGCCGCCTGTTCGACAACACGCTGTACCTGAGCTTGGGGCTGGCCGTGGGGCTGGCCGGGCTGGGCTTCGTGTTGGCGCCGTGGCTGGCCGCCCGCCTCGTGGCCGATGCAGCGGTGAGTGGGCAGATGCAGCTGTACCTGCGCGCCGTGGTGTGGGCCCTGCCGGCCAGCTTTCTGTGGCACTGCCTGGCGGGCTTTTTCACCGGCATTGCCCGCACGCGCGTCATCAGCCTGAGTACCCTGCTGATGACCCTGGCCAACGTAGTGCTGAACTACGGCTGGGTGTTGGGCGGGCTGGGGCTGCCGCGTCTGGGCATTGCCGGCTCGGCCTGGGCCTCGGTAGTATCGGAGGCGGCGGGGGCGGCGGTGCTGCTGCTGGCGCTGCGGCGGCCCGGGCTGCGGCACCGCTACGCCCTGCTGCGCCACGCCCCCATGCGGCTGCCGCTGCGGCGCCTGCTGCTGATTGGGGCGCCCATTGTGGGCAAGCAGCTGGTGGAAACGGCCGGCTGGTTTGGCTTTTTCGTGCTGGTGGGTGAGCTGGGTAGTCAGGCGCTGGCCGTGTCCAACATCGTGCGCAGCGTGTACACCGTGGTCAGCCTGCCGTCGTTGGCCCTGGCCTCGGCCATCTACACGCTCACCAGCCGCTACCTGGGCCAGCGCCGCCCCGATTTGCTGGCCCCCGTCATTGCCCGCACCATCGTCCTGAGCCTGCTGGCGACCCTGCCGCTGGCCCTGCTCATCAGCCTGCTGCCGGTGCGCGTGGGCGGGCTGTTCACCTCCGAGCCGGCCCTGAACGCCGCCCTGGTGCCCCTGGCCCCGGTGCTGACGCTGATTCTGACCTTGTTTGCGGCCAGCAACATCCTTTACAACAGCATTATCGGCCTGGGCGGCGCGGGCCGGGCGTTCCAAATCGAGGTGGTGGCCATCGGGGCCTACCTGCTGGCGGCTTACGCGGCGGTGCACTGGCTGCGCCTGCCGCTGGCTGCGGTGTGGGCCACCGAGCTGGTGTACTGGCTGGTGCTGGGCGGGCTGGCCAGCAGCTTCCTGCTGCTGCGCCGCTGGCGCCGCCTGCGGGCGGAAAAGCGGCGCGAATCTGTGATTTAGTGAGTGATGCTCTGTTCGCGCGGACGCCAACGCCATTTCACTAAGTCACTAAATCACGCCTACTCCGCCGCCGGCAGCACCGTGCCGCGTACTTCGCCAAAGCCGATGCGCAGTTCGCCCTGCTGGCAGAAGCCGCGCATCACCACCGTGTCGCCGTCCTGGATGAACTTGCGCTGCGCGCCGTCGGCCAGGGTCAGGGGCTTGGTGCCGCGCCAGGTCAGCTCCAGCATCGAGCCGTAGGAATCGGGCGTGGCGCCGCTGATGGTGCCCGAGGCGTATAGGTCGCCCACTTCCAGCGGGCAGCCGTTCGAGGCGTGGTGGGTGAGCTGCTGGGCCATGCTCCAGTACATGTCCCGGAAGTTGGTGCGGCTGATGACGGTTTCGGGGCCGCCCTGCGGGGCCAGGCTCACTTCCAGCTGAATGTCGAAGTTGTGGGCGCCGGTTTGCTGCAGGTAGGGCAGGGGCTCGGGCTCCTGCGCCGGGCCCGCCACCCGGAAGGGCTCCAGCGCGTCCAGCGTCACCACCCAGGGCGAGACGCTGCTGCCGAAGTTTTTGCCCAGAAACGGCCCCAGCGGCACGTATTCCCAGCTCTGCAGGTCCCTGGCCGACCAGTCGTTGAACAGGATCAGCCCAAAGATGTGGTCTTCGGCCTCGGCCAGCGGCACCGTCTGGCCCATGCCGGTGGCTTGGCCCACCACCAGCGACACTTCCAGCTCGAAGTCCAGCTGCTGCGAAGGCCCGAAGGTCGGGGCGGCGGCATCGGGGGCCTTGCGCTGCCCGTTGGGACGGCGGATATCGGTGCCGCTGACCACGATGCTGCTGGTGCGGCCGTGGTAGCCGATGGGAATCCAGCGCCAGTTGGGCAGCAGGGCGTTGCTGGGGTCGCGGAACATGGTGCCCACGTTGGTCGCGTGCTCGATGCTGCTGTAGAAGTCGGTGTAGTTCTGGGGCTTCACCGGGCGCAGCATCTGCACGTCGCGCTGGCGCAGCAGGCACTCGCGCATGGCTTCTTCCTGGTCGCGCAGCTCGCCGTTGTCGTGGCGCAGAATCTCGCTCACGCGCTGGCGCACGGCCCGCCACGCCGGCCGCCCCAGCTTGATAAACGCGTTCAGGGACCGGCGCCGAAACACCTTGGGCTCGGTGGGCAAGTCCAGCCCGCGGAAGTAGCCGAACTGGCTTACCGCGTACAAATCCAGCACGTACTCGCCAATGGCCACGCCCACGCGGGTGCCGCGCTCCTCGGTGTAAAACACGCCGAACGGGAGGTTCTGGAGGGGAAAGTCGCTGTGGGGCGGAATGTCAATCCAGGAGTGCAGGGCGGGGTCGTTGGGGTTGGCCATGTGCGGAATCAGCAGGGTGGTGTGGGGGCAAAGGTAGAAGCGAGGCGGGAATTGGCAGAAACCGTGGCGCCGGAAGCTGAGGCTTGGTTCGAAAGCGGCTGGCTGGCTACCTTATGAGGCTGCCATTCGGGCGGATGGTAGGCTTTAGAGCCAGAAAATAAGTAGTCCCAACCCGGCTACTGCCGACTATCATCCCGCTAGAAAATGAAAAAAACATTGCTCCTGATCCTGGCTTTAAGCAGCTGCTGCAAAGCATATTCCCAGAAGATACTGACTTCGTGGAGTCAGCAGAACATAGAAAACTATACCAAAGAAATGTATGACCAAGCCCAGAGGCTAACGGCTGCCGAGCTTCTGCAGAAGAACCTGAATGATAAAAGCTGAAGCGAGGTATTTTTGACGCTGAATGCTTCCGCTAACAATTATGCAAAAGATACTGCCTATTTAAAGGCCCTTGCGGAGCGGATAACCAACAAAAAAGAAACGAAGCTTCAAGGCACGAGCAGATTAGTTATCTGGGATAGGATAACCAGCGGGGATATCACGTTCGAGGGCAAGGGCCTGGTTATCGATAACGATTTGTTTACGGTTGGCGGGCGGGCTAATCAGCTGCTGCAAAGCCTCACGAACAAGAATTTCGGCTTCGTAATCATTCATTCCAGCGACGTAGAGCTGAAAGCTATACGGGAAAAATGGCTTGGCTATTTGTCGGGTAAATCAATAGTGGAATATAAGCCTGCCGACCAGCCGAATGCCAAGATTTCGGAAATAAGTGGTCTGCCGGCAGTGGAGACCCTGATTATTTCGTTGCAGCCAAATTCAGTCAAAGATCAGCTTACCAAGAGCTGTCTGAAGCAACTCTATAATTTAGATGAAATGCCCAGGGAAAGAGGTGCACAGGCTAGCTATTGCAGCCCCGATACCTATACTTTCGCGTACCTTGGGATGTTATTCGGGGATAAGACACTGGTTGAATCCAAGGATGCGAAATGGTGGAATAACTTTTGGGCGACCAATCATGGTAAATTGGTGTGGAACCCGGGGGCTGGAATTTATGAGGTAAAGAAATAATCGGCTGAACTAAAAAACATGGCCCTAATATTCCTCGGCTCAACGTCCTGCGCCCTCTGCGGCAAAACCTTGCTGGAAGGCGACGACATCCGCGGCCTGCCGGCCTTTGCCCCCGCCGGCCACCCACTGTACGCGTATTCCGACGCGGGCTTTCACGCCGCCTGCTTTGAGGCCTGGCCGGAGCGGGAAGAAGCGCTGCGGCAGATTGAGGCCCTCGATCGGGAGCTTATCAACTCCGACCGATTCAAAGAATGGGTCGCCAAGCACGGCTGGCCCGACTGGCTGAAAAAGCGGGAAGGTTGAATAAGAAGGCTATTTTAAAACCACCGCGCCCCGCCTCCGCCGAAATTGGCAGAAGCGGGGCGCTGCTGTTGGTACTTTCGAAAAACGAAAAACCAACGACGAAAAGCGAATCTAGTTGGGCGTCGGTACGGGTGTGGGAGGCTGCGGGCGGCCTTCCTGCCCGGCGGGCTGCAGCGTCGCGTTGCCGTTGACGGCCTCCACGCTGCGGATTTCGGGCACGGCGCGCTTCACCGATTCCTCCACGCCGGCTTTCAGCGTCATCGGCGACATGGGGCAGGTGCCGCAGGCGCCGAGCAGCTCCAGGCGCAGCACCATGTCGTCGGTGATGTCGAGCACGCGGACGTTGCCGCCGTCAGCTTCCAGGTACGGGCGGATGCCGTCAAGCGCCTGTTCGATGCGCGGCAGCAGAGGATGTTCTAAAACGGGAGCAGTTGCAGACATAGTAACAAGACACGGGTCCGGGCCGTGAAGTTCGGAAAAAGAACGGGGATAAGCGGGCTCGGACTCCCGGATCTGCCCTGAATTCGCAAATCACGAAGCCCGGCCCCGCCCTACGGTTGAGCTTACAATCCCCCGAATCCGGGCCGTAAGCGGCGGATTTACTTCATTTCGACCACCTGGGTGCGCGGGGCCACGTTGTTGCGGATGGACACGGCCCGCGCCACCGACTCGGCCAGCTGCTCGAAGATGGGCGCCACCGCCGACGTGGTCTGCAACACCGCCGGAATGCCCTGGTCGCCGTTTTCGCGGATGCCCTGCACCAGCGGAATTTCGCCCAGCAGCGGCACCTCGTGCTTCTGCGCCAACGCCGCGCCGCCGCCCTGCCCGAAGATGTAGTACTTGTTGTCGGGCAGCTCGGCGGGCGTAAACCAGGCCATGTTCTCGATGATGCCGAGCACCGGCACGTTGATCTGCGGCTGCCGGAACATCTGCAAACCCTTCTGCGCGTCGGCCAGGGCCACTTTCTGCGGCGTCGTCACGATGACGGCGCCCGTCACGGGCAAGGTCTGCACCAGCGTGAGGTGAATATCGGAGGTGCCGGGGGGCATGTCGAGCAGCAGGTAGTCCAGCTCGCCCCAGTCCACCTCGGTGATGAACTGCTTCAAGGCCGACGAAGCCATGGGCCCGCGCCACACGATGGCCGACTCGGCCGGGGCCAGGAAGCCGATGCTCATGATTTTGACGCCGAACCGCTCGATGGGCTCGATCAGGTTGCGGCCGTCTTCGGTCTGGAACACGTGCGGGCGCGAGTCCTCCACGCCGAACATGACCGGCATCGAGGGGCCCGAAATGTCGGCGTCGATCAGGCCGACTTTGGCGCCGGAGCGGGCCAGGGCCACGGCCAGGTTGGCCGTCACGGTGCTTTTGCCCACGCCGCCCTTGCCCGAGGCAATGGCAATGATGTTTTTGACGCCGGGCAGCACGTCGCGGTTCTGGCGCATCGACGTCACGCGCGAAGTCATGTTCACCGTCACCTCGGCCTCTTTGTCGACCATCGTGTGGATGGCGCGCACGCAGGCGTTGTGAATCAGCTCCTTCAGGGGGCAGGCGGGCGTGGTCAGCACCACGGTGAACGAGACGCTGCGGCCGTCGACCTGCACGTCCTCAATCATGTTGAGCGTGACGAGGTCCTTGCCCAGATCGGGCTCCTCGACGTAGCTCAGGGCTTTCAGGACGGCGTCCTTGGTAATCGTGGCCATTGTATGGTAGGAGGGAAGAGACGAATGGAAGGCACAAAGATAACCAGCAAACGGGGGCAAGGTTAGGCCCGGGCTGCCCCGCCCCGGTGGCGGGGGCCTAAACGCGGCGCCCCAAGGTGTACGTGGCCGAAATCGACCGGTACCAGGCCCGCGACCTGAGCCGCCTGGCCGCCCAGTCCGGCCCGCCGACGGCGTTTTTGCGCCAGTACCCGATGGCTCTGTCGTGCTACAGCTGGGCCGAGGAATTTGAGCTGGCCCGGGCGCTGCGGGCGCGGGGCACGGCGCTGGTGGGGGTGGAGCAGGTGGGCTTTGCCGCCTCGGGCCGCCTGCTGGGGCTGATGGCCGACGAAACCAAGAGCAAGCCGGCCCGCCGCTACCTGCGCCGGCAGGCCGCCGCCACTCAGGCCCACGACCGCGCCGCCCTGGTGGCCGGCCACTACGGCGCCATCAGCATCAACGGGCTGCGCCCCGCTCGACAGCCTGCGCACCCTCACCCGCCAGGACGGACCCGCCGTGCAGCAGATGCTACGCGACCTGGAAGCCAGCGGGGCCATCTTCAAAACCAACGCCGCGGGCAAGCCCGGCGGCCACCAGGCCCGCATCAACCTGATGAAGCGCAACCTGCTCGCGGAGCTGCAGCCCTACCAGGTGCCCGGGCAGCCGCTGCCGCCTATGCTGTTTAAGTTTGGGGCCTACCACCTGGGCCGGGGCCGCAGCATCTGGGGCGACATCTACGACGTGGGCAACCTGGCCGTGAACCTGGTCGACGCCCACGACCAGAAAACCCTGCACATCTTCATCATCGGCAGGCCACCCTGCTCGGCTACGATTACGTGGTCATCATTCCCGAAACCACCGCCAGCCGCAACTTTCAAGCGGGGCCGGGACTTTGTGGGTAGCTTTGTAGTCCCGCCGCTCCTGTCACCACCTATTGCCCCCGCGTTTTGGCCCTCATCCCGAAAGAAACCATTGACCAGGTCCTCCACTACGCCGACATCGTGGAGGTGGTGGGCGACTTTGTGTCGCTGAAAAAGAAGGGCCAGAATATGTGGGCCTGCTGCCCGTTTCACCACGAAAAGTCGCCCTCCTTCTCGGTGGCGCCGGCCAAGGGCATCTACAAGTGCTTCGGCTGCGGCAAGGCCGGCGACGTGGTGCGCTTCGTGATGGACATCGAGTCGGTGAGCTACCCGGAGGCCATCAAGTGGCTGGCCAAGAAGTACGGGGTCGAAATCAAGGAGGAGGAGCGCACCCCCGAGCAGCAGCTGGCCCAGAACGAGCGGGACTCGCAGTACATCGTGTCCGACTGGGCCAAAAACCGCTACAAGACCCTGCTGCGCGACTCCGAAGAAGGGGAGAGTATCGGCTGGGCCTACCTCAAGGAGCGGGGCCTGAACCAGCAGACCATCGACACCTTCGAGCTGGGCTACTCGCTGGACAAGTGGGACGACGTGCTGAACGCGGCCCAGCAGGCGGGCTTCGACGTGAAGTATCTGGAGAAAACCGGCCTCGTCATCAAGCGCGAGGAGGACGGCCGGCGCTACGACCGGTTCCGCGGCCGGGTGATGTTCCCGATTCACAACATTTCGGGCCGCGTGGTGGGCTTCGGGGCCCGCACCCTGCGGCGCGACGAAAAGGCCGGGGCCAAGTACCTGAACTCGCCCGAGTCGGAGATTTATCATAAATCCGACGTGCTCTACGGCCTCTACCAGGCCAAGCAGGCCATCCGGCAGGAAGAGCTGTGCTACCTGGTGGAGGGCTACCTCGACGTTATCAGCCTGCACCAGGGCGGGGTCAAGAACGTGGTGGCCTCGTCGGGCACCTCGCTCACCGAGGGCCAGATTCGCCTCATTGCCCGCTACACCGACAACGTAACGGTGCTCTACGACGGCGACGCGGCCGGCATCCGGGCGGCTCTGCGCGGGCTCGATATCATCCTGGAAAACGGCCTGAACGTGCGCGTGGTGCTGTTTCCCGACGGCGACGACCCCGACAGCTACATCCGCAAAGTGGGGGACCAGCGGTTCCGGCAGTTCGTGGAAGAAAACAGCCAGGACTTTATCAGCTTCAAGACCCGGCTGGTGGCCAAAGACGCCGCCAACGACCCGGTGAAAAAGGCCGAGGCCATCCGCGAAGTGCTGCAGAGCATTGCCAAGGTGCCCGACCCGCTGAAGCGCCAGGTGTTTCTGCAGCAAACCTCCGTCACCTTCCACATCGACGAGCAAGTGCTCATCGACGCTTACAACAAGCAGGTGAAGCAGGCGGCGCCCGGTCCGCGGCCCGGCGGCGGCCATGCGGGCAGCGGCGCCGGCGGCACTCGCACCAGCGGCCCCGCCCCGCGCCCGGCCAGCAGCGGCGCCGCGGTGCAGCCCGGCGGCCAGCTCACCGGCCTGAATCAGCCGTCGGCCCCGCGGCCCGCCACCAGCCCCGGCTACGACGACTCCATGCCCGACGAGGCCTACGGCTTCATGGGCGACGAGGAGCCCGGCGAAGGCGACGCCCTCGACCTGGAGCCGGTGCCCGACGTGCAGCAGAGCTGCGAGCGGGAGGTTATCCGGCTGATTCTGAACTACCCCGCCCAGGCCCTGGCCGACGGCGTGCCCGTGGCCGAGTACCTGCTCAGCCAAGTGGACGAGACGCCTTTCCGCACGCCCATCTACGCCGACCTGCTGCACCTCTGCAACCAGGCCGTGCAGGCCGGCCGCTTCCCCGACGCCCGGGAGCTGGTGCGCCACGAGCGCGGCGACATCCGCGCCGCCATTACCGATATGGTGTCGGAAATGCACGAGCTGAGCCCGAACTGGATTACCCACCAGATTTACGTGCCCCGGGAGCTGGACCAGCTGCAGCAAGCCTGCGAAAACGCCATTCTGCGCCTGAACAAGTGCAACGTGGAGCGGGAGCTGACCGAGTGCCTGAACACCATGAATTCCCTCAATCCCAGCAACGTGGAGGAGTACCTGGCGCAGATGGCCATCTTCAAGAGCCTCAAGCAGCTGGACATGCAGCTAGCCGGGCTGCTGGGCACCATTATTTCGCGGTAGGAGTGGGGCTGCCTACCACCGCGGAAAGACGATGGGCAGCGTGAGCGTATCGGCTTTGGCGGCGGGGGCAAAGTGCAGGGCCCCCAGGACGCGCGTGGCCTCGGCTGCCAGGGCTTGCACCATGCTGGGCTTATAAGCCGATTCGGCCAGGGTCAGGGCGCGGGCGGTCAGCGTGGGGGGCTGCGTGCTGCCGTCGGGGTTCACTACGAACCGGAAGCGGAACAGGTCGGAGGGAATTGCCCAGCCCTCGGAGTCGCGAAGTACCTGCACCGGGTAGCGCAGCTGCTTCTGCAAGTGCGCGTGCAGCCGTCGGTAGGCCGCCACGCGTTGCGCGGAATCGGAAAGGGCCCAGTAGCGGGGCAATACCACCGGCGGCTTGGCCGGGCTGTAAGCTGCGGGCTGCCCCCGTTGCAGCAGCAGCGGCTTACCGGGGGCTGTGTGCACGCTGCCGGAGCGCGTTTGAGCCAGTAGGGGCAGGCTCGGCACCAGCAGACTCACCAGCAGAATAGTAGAAAGCTGCATGGCTGAAAAGACGCTTGGACAAACCGTTCAGAGAACTAGTGACCAGCTACAACGCCCGCTTCCGCCCCTGATTATCCACCACCGAAAACTTCCCGCTCTCAATCCACAGCGCCTGCATTAAGCCCTGGCCGGTAGTTTCCTGGTGCGGCAAATCAATGGCCACGACCTGCCCGTCGTAGAGCGGCGTAATCTGCTCAACGGGCGTGTGGGCAATGACCAGGCGCCTGGCCCCGTACTGCCGCAGCACCGCCGCTACGTGCGTCGCCGGGGCGTCTTCCTGGGCCAGGCCCCGGTACCAGTCGGGGCTGAGCTTGGGGTTGCGCGCCAGCTTTTCGGCGGCGTTGCGGCCGGTGGTATCGGGCGCGTCGAGGCTACGGCGGGTGAGGTCGTTCAGAGCCGGCAGGGGCAGGCGCAGGGCGGCTGCTTCGGGGCTGAGGCCGCCGTGCACGAACAACGTAGGGCCGATGCGCTCCACCACGTTCTTGGTGCGCAGCCAGCGGCCCAGCTCGGTGTCGGGGGCGTACCAGCGGGCGTATTCCACCCCGAGCGAGTCGGCGTTCTTGCGGTATTTGCGGCGCAGGTACTTGTAGTGGCCGGTCAGGTTCATCACCTCGTGGTTGCCCAGGATGAAATGCACCTTGCCGCCGGCCTGCGCGGCCTCGTGCTCCAGCTTGTAGAGCAGCCACAGGCACTCGGTCACCTGCAGGCCTCGGTCGAACAGGTCGCCGACGAACACCAGGTGGCCGCGGCCGAACCGCCAGCGGGCTTGCGCGTCCGTCACGCCGGCGCCTTGCAGGATCAGCTGCAGCCCCTTGAAGTTGCCCTCGATGTCGGACACCACCAGCATCTTTTCCGGCGCCGGGTACTCGGCGGCTTCGGCGGCGGGGAAGGCGTGGCGCGGAAAGCGGAACGTGAGGCCGGTTTCCTGCACGAAGCAGGTGAGCGAGTCGGTAGGATGGTGCAGTGTATCGAGCTGGATGGTGAAGCCCGCACCTTGCGGGACGATGCGCCGGCTCAGGGCCGTGCCATCGGGCCGGTACTGCACGAGCGGGCCGTCGGGGGCGAAGGTCGATTTGTCGGGCATGGGCCGCTTAATGGCAAAGCCCGGGAAAAAATAGACCCGGTCAATAACCTCCACATAAGCCAGGGCCAGGCCGCCCGCGAGGTAGAGGATATAAAGGCCGACCAGGGGCAGCAGGAGGCGTTTGGCCATGAAGGGATAGGTGAGGGCAGAATATTTGGCTGCGAGATACGCAAAGCCCGCGGCAGGCACAACAAAGCCCCGCCGCCCGCTACCTTCGCCTCCACCCAGCAATATGTGGAAACGCGCCAACCTCAGCCGGCTTATGCTGGCCATCATCCTCTCGATCCTCAGCATGGGCATCGGCATGGCCGGCTTCATGCTCATCGAAGGCTACACCTGGTTGCAGGCCTTCTACATGACGGTCATTACCATCAGCACCACGGGCTTTGAGGAAGTCAAGCCCCTGTCGGAGCGCGGGGAGCTGTTCGTCTCGCTCTACATCCTCTACAACCTGGTGGTGGTGGCCTACCTCGTGTCGGTGCTCACCCAGTACCTCTTCGACGGCGAGCTGCGCAACCTCTTCAAGATGTTTATGACCGATCAGGAAATCCGCCACATCCACGGCCACGTCATCGTCTGCGGCTTCGGGCGCAACGGCAGCAAGGCCTACCACGAGCTGCGCGCCAACGGGGCCAAAGTCGTCATCATCGAGCAAAGCCAGGAGCTGATGCGCGCCAATGCCGAAGCCCTGGGCAACAGCGCCGTGCCGGTGGTCTTCGGCGACGCCACGGCCGACGAGACGCTCAAGCAAGCCGGCATCGAGCGGGCCAGCGCCCTGATTTCGGCCCTGCCCAAGGACGCCGACAACGTGTTCGTGACCCTGACGGCCCGCGGGCTGAACCCGCAGCTGAAAATCATTGCCCGCGCCTCGCTCAAAACTTCCGAGAGCAAGCTGCTGCGCGCCGGCGCCGACTCGGTGGTGATGCCCGACGAAATCGGCGGCTCGCACATGGCCAACCTGGTGATGCGCCCCGAAGTCATCCGCTTCCTGGAAATGATCAGCGGCCTGGGCCCCAACCGCCTGCGCCTGGAAGAGCTGGCCTACCAGGACCTGCGCCCGGAGCTGCGCGGCCGCTCCATCCGCGAGCTGGACGTCCGCTCGCGCACCGGCGCCACGGTCATCGGCCTCAAGGACAGCGCCGGCCGCTTCGAAGTCAGCCCCGCCGCCGACTTCCGCCCCGCCCCCGGCGACATCCTGCTGCTGCTCGGCACCGACGAGCAGATCCTGCGCGTGGTGCAGGAGTTGCGGAGGTGATTGGGAGAGCGGTAAGAAGAACGTCATTCAGAGCGCAGCGCAGAATCTCGCGTGTTTGGTCAGATAGTAACCTTGGTGGAGAAATTACTATCGGGAGTCAGCAAGCGAGATTCTTCGCTGTGCTCTGAATGACGGTCAACCCTCATTCCCCTATTATCTTTGTAGTCCACCCGTCCAGCCGTTTCGGTCCGTGAACGTCCTTCAGCTCTGTCCCCGCGTCCCGTTTCCGCCCACCGACGGCGGCGCCATTGCCATGTACGACGTGGCCGCCGGCCTCGTGCGCGCGGGCCACACCGTCACGCTGCTGGCCGCCAACACGCCCAAGCACCAGCAGGCCGCCGACGCGCTGGCCCACCTCGGCCCCGGCCTGCGCCTGGTGACGGTGGACGTGGACACGAGCCTCTCGCCGCTCAAGGCCCTGCGCAACCTGCTCTTCAGCCCGCACCCCTACAACGTGGAGCGCTTTATGTCCGGGGCGCTGGCGGCCAGGCTCACCGAGCTGCTCACCACCGAGCACTTCGACGTGGTGCAGATGGAAGGCACGTTCGTGGCCTGGTACGTGGACGTGGTGCAGCGCGTGGCGCCCGGCGTGCCCACGGTGCTGCGCGCCCACAACGTGGAGCACGAAATCTGGGACCAGCTGGCCCGCAACGAGCGGCAGGGCCTGAAGGCCGGCTACCTGCGCCACCTGGCCCGCCGCCTCAAGCGCTTCGAGGCCCGCTACCTGCCGCGCTTTTCGGCCGTGGCCGCTATTACCGAGCCCGACCAGCGCCGTCTGCGCCAGCTGGGCTGCCCCGAGCCGGTGGTGTTTATCCCCGCCGGCGTCGATCTGACGCGGGTGCAGCCCGATGCGGCCATCAAGGCGAAGCCCAAGACGCTGTTTTTCCTCGGCTCCCTCGACTGGCGCCCCAACGTGGAGGGCCTGGAGTGGTTTCTGGAACACGTGTGGCCCGAAGCTCGCAAAAACCACCCCGAGCTGGAGCTGCAGGTGGCCGGCAAAAACATGCCCGCCCACATCCGCGCGCTGCGCGTGCCGGGCGTGCGGGTCCACGGCTTCGTAGCCTCGGCGCCGGTGTTCATGCAGGAGTACGAGGTGATGATAGTGCCCCTGCTCTCGGGCGGCGGCATGCGCGTCAAAATCATCGAGGGTATGGCCCTGGGCAAGTGCATCATCAGCACCGGCCTGGGCTCCGAGGGCATTGCCGTGCGGCACCTGCACGACATTCTGGTGTGCGACGACCCGCAGCAGTGGATTGAGGTGCTCGGCCAGTACTGCCACGGCGAGTTTTGCTACAAGGGCGTGGGCGAGCAGGCCCAGCGCACCGCCCAGCTGCTCTACGACAACGACAAGGTGGTGCAGCGCTTTGTCGAGCTGTACCGGCGCGTGGGTGCGGGCCAGGCCGTAGCTTTGCCGCCCCGATGAAGCTTCTCGTCCTGCTGTCCCGCTTTCCCTACCCGCTCGACAAGGGCGACAAACTCCGCGCCTTTCACCAGCTGCGCTACCTGGCCCGTCACTTCGAGGTCTGCCTTTTCGCCCTCTCGGACGAGGACGTGACGCCCGAGGCCCACGCGGCCGTGGCCCCGCTCTGCCGGGGCGGCGTGCACGTGCACCGGCTCCGGAAGCCCGGCATTGCCGCCAACATGGCCCTGGCCGCCGTGCAGGGCCAGCCCTTCCAGGTCGGTTACTTCCACGACGCGGCGGCCCAGCGCCGCCTGGCCGAGGTGGTGCGGGCGTTCCGGCCCGAGCGCGGCTACTGCCAGCTGATTCGCATGGCCGAGTACGCCCGGCCCCACGCCACGGCCGTCCCGTTCACGCTCGATTACATGGACGTGTTTTCGACCGGCATGCAGCGCTGGGCGGGCAAGGCCCCGCTGTGGCAGCGTCCCGTCATGGCCCTCGAAGCCCGCCGCCTGCAGCAGTACGAGGCCCGCGCCTTCGACTGGTTCCGCCACCACACCATCATCAGCGACCAGGACCGGCAGCTCATCGACCACGAGCAGCGGCAGCGTATTCAGGTGGTGCCCAACGGCATCGACACCGAGTTTTTCCGCCCCGGCGCCGTGGCGGCCGACGAGCCGTTTGAGCTGGTGTTCTGCGGCAACATGGCCTACCACCCCAACGTGGAAGCCGCCGAGTGGCTGGCCGAGGGCATTTTGCCGGCCGTGCGGCGCCGCCACCCCGCGGCGCGGCTGCTGCTGGCCGGCACCACGCCCGCAGCCCGGGTGCTGGCGCTGCAGTCGGAGCACGTGCGCGTGAGCGGCTGGTTGCCCGATATCCGCACGGCCTACGCCTCGGCGCGGGTGTTCGTGGCGCCCATGCGCACCGGCACCGGCCTGCAAAACAAGCTGCTCGAAGCCATGGCCATGGCCCGCCCCTCGGTGACCACCCCGCTGGCCAACAACGCCCTCGGCGGCACCCCCGGCCAGCACCTGCTCGTCGGGGCCGATACCGACGGGCTGGCCGAGAGCATCTGCCAGCTGCTCGACCATCCTGCCGAAGCCGAAGGCCTGGCTGCGCAGGGCCGCGAGTTCGTGCGCGAGCGGTACACCTGGGAAGGCACCACCGAGCGGCTGGTGCGGCTGTTGGCGCAGTAGGAGCGGTGCCACGAATTCCAGTTCCGGCACGACTACGTTTATAACAAACAACTCAGCGGGCTGAACAGCCCGGCGTTACTGCCTATGATGGGTGTCGAAATTCACGGCGATGTAAACAGCCCGTTCCTCACGGTGAATCTAAAAGACGTTCTGCCCTGCCTTATTGTGCCCGAACCGGTGCAGTGGCATTTGTTGTATCTGAACGTCTGGGGTGAAACGGGCATAGCTGATTATGGGGACCACGGCGAAACAGTCAATACGTCTCCCGAGGGGTTGTCTATTTCGATGCAAGGGGTCCGGCAGCTTGCCGACGCACCAGCCCAAATAGTAGACCTGATATTGCTTGGCAGCGCGGACGTTACCAGCCTGCATCGGTATAGAACAGGTAGGGGGCAGATGTATAAAGCCTGTGAATACGTAATCGAAGTAGTTGATTCTTCATACTTGATTGTTCACAGTCACGACGAGGCATTCATTACATGTTTATGCAACAGCTTAGAAGGAGTGAAGCCAGTTGGGTAACCGCCGCTCAGCATTCCGTTCGAAGAGCCTAACAACTGTTCGGTAACTACCGCCAACGATTCCGAACGGGCCGTTAACTTTGTAGGGCCGCTGGCGGTTGTCAGCCCAAACCCAACCCGCGGCCCGCTCCCCCCGGCCGGCCGCAATTCCTGAAGCAAGCCATGCTTGACCCCATCGAAGACGCCATTGCCGACATCCGCGCCGGCAAAGTGGTGGTAGTAGTGGACGACGAAGACCGCGAAAACGAGGGCGACTTTATCTGCGCCGCCCGCTGCGCCACCCCCGAAGTCATCAACTTCATGGCCACCCACGGCCGCGGCCTGGTGTGCGCCCCGCTCATCGAGGACCGCTGCGAGGCCCTGGGCCTGGAGCTGATGGTGGGCCGCAACACCGCCCTGCACGCGACGCCCTTCACCGTGTCCATCGACCTGCTGAAGAACGGCGTGACCACCGGCATTTCGGCCTCCGACCGCAGCAAGACCATCCTGGCCCTCATCGACCCCGACACCAAGCCCGAGGAGCTGGGCAAGCCCGGCCACATCTTCCCGCTGAAAGCCCGCAAGGAAGGCGTGCTGCGCCGCGCCGGCCACACCGAGGCCGCCATCGACCTGGCCCGCCTGGCCGGCTTCGAGCCCGCCGGGGTGCTGGTCGAGATTCTGAAGGAGGACGGCGAAATGGCCCGCCTGCCCGAGCTGCGCCAGATTGCCGATAAGTGGAATCTGAAGCTGATTTCGGTGCAGGACCTGATCAAGTACCGCCTCCAGCAGGAAAGCCTCATCGACCGCGAAATAGCGGTGAAGATGCCCACGCAGTGGGGCGAGTTTGAGCTGATTGCCTACACCCAGCGCAGCACCGGCGCCCAGCACCTGGCCCTGGTCAAAGGCGACATCTCGGGCGACGAGCCGGTGCTGGTGCGCGTGCACAGCAGCTGCGTGACGGGCGACATCTTCGGCTCCTGCCGCTGCGACTGCGGCCCCCAGCTGCACCACGCCATGCAGCAGATCGAGCGCGAGGGCAAGGGCGTGCTGGTGTACATGAACCAGGAAGGCCGCGGCATCGGGCTGCTCAACAAGCTCCGCGCCTACAAGCTGCAGGAGCAGGGCCGCGACACGGTGGAAGCCAACCTGGAGCTGGGCTTCGGCATGGACGAGCGCGACTACGGCGTGGGCGCCCAGATCCTGCGCGACCTGGGTATCTCGAAGATGCGCCTGCTCACCAACAACCCCCGCAAGCGCACCGGCCTGATCGGCTACGGCCTCGAAATCGTGGACACGGTGCCCATCGAGATGACGCCCAACGAGCACAACGAGCGGTACCTGACCACCAAGCGCGACAAGCTGGGCCACACCATCCTCACGAAGGACCGCGGCCCGCACCCGGCCCAGGCCGCGGCCGAGCTGCTTTCGTCGGCCGAGTAGCCCGGCGGCTGCTCCCCGCGCCGGTTATACAAAAGCCCTCGTTCGCGCGCGAACGAGGGCTTTTGTATAACCGGCGCGGGGAGCAGCTACTCCACCGCCAGGCGCAGGGTGCTGCTGTGCGTGGCGGTCCGCAGCTTCAGGGTGTAGAGCGCGGGAGCCAGGCCCGTCAGGTCGAGCGGCGCCTGGCCCGCCGCGGGCATCAGCCGGACGCGGCGCACCAACTGGCCCAGCGGGCTGTACAGCTCGGCCTGCACCGCCCCGGTGCCCGTGGGCAGTTGCACCTGGGCCTGCCCGGTGGCCGGGTTGGGGAATACGGTGGCGGCCAGGGCCGCGGCGGCCCCGCGGCCGGCCAGTACCAGGGCGAACCGCCCGCTGGTAGCCGTGCCCGTGGGCGTGATGACGCTGATCAGGCCGTGGGGCACGCCCGCGGGCACGGCGAAGGTGATGGTGCCGCCCGGTGTGATAGTATACGGCACCGACACGCCGCCGACGAGCACGGCCGTGGCGCCGGTGAAGTTGGTGCCGGTGAGCGTGACGAGCGTACCCGGGGCGCCGCTGGTCGGGCTCACGTTGGTAATGGTCGGGGCCGTGGCCAGGGGCGAGTTGAGGCGTAAGCTGACTTCGCTGCGGCGGAAATAATCGCCCGTCATGACAAAATCTATCGTGCCGTCGTTGTTGACGTCGCCGGCGGCAAACAAATTATACCACATACTCTGCGGTCGGGCGGCGGAATAAGCGTTTTGCCCTTCGTTGATTTGGAGCATGACGAAGGAGCTGGATGATGCTCCGCCAGTGCCTTCTATCATGTCAAGCCGACCATCCCCGTTGATGTCAGCCAGCACGATATTACTGACGTACTGATAGCCGCTTACCGGCAATGTCCCCCCGGCTGTAATGCCAGTGCCGAAAGTACCCTGTCCCGTGCCCGGATAAACCTTGACGTACCCGCGGACAGTGGGATTGGTACCGTGGTTCCAGGGAAAATTGGGCATGACCAGATCGATAATGCCGTCACCATCCATATCGCCCAGGCCAAACTGGGAAAGCGGGTAGGAATTGTCGACGCCAGCGGCCGTCACCCGGGGACCAAAAGTACCCTGCCCCGTCCCCAGGAAGGTGTAGATACTCGTACTCGTATAGAAGGAGTAAGTCAGTAAATCCAGCTTTCCGTCGTTGTTCAGGTCCTGAACGTAGAAGGTGCGCGTATCTGGCGGAGCGGCCAGGGGCAGGGGCGCGGCAAAACCACCCAGCCCGTCGCCCAGCAGCACGATTACCGCATCCAGGGTCGTACCCGCCGCTGCCTGCTGCAGGTAAAGCAGGTCCTGGTTGCCGTCCCCGTTGACGTCGGCGGCCCGGGGGTGCCGGGCCTTCCGGCCCGCGGCCACAACGGCGGGCGCGGTGAAGGTGCCGTTGCCGACGCCCAGCGACAGGGTCACGCCGTACGCGTCGTCGGCGGAAGCGGTAGCCAGGTCCAGGCGGCCGTCGTTGTTGAAGTCGGCCAGGGCCGCGCCCTGGGGCGAAGTGCCCGGTACCAGCTGCTGCCCCGTGGTGGCGAACAGGCCCTGGCCGTTGCCCAGATACAGCAGGCCGAAGTTGGCGCCTCCGTCGGTTACTACCATGTCCAGCCAACCGTCGTTGTTCACGTCGCCGAGTATGGGAGGAATGCCCGGCGTGATCGGGCCGGTGCCGTTATGCGCGCTGCCACCACTGAATACGTAGCTGGCCGGGCCGCCCGCCACCTGAAAGCTCATAACCTGCCCGCTGCTCAGGGCCGTGCCGCTGGTGCTCTGCACCGTGGCCGGAATGGTGAGCATCAGTTGCTCACCGGCGGCAAAGGCCTGGGTAGGCTGCAGGCTGAGCGTGGTGGTGCCGTTGCCGCTGGGAGTAGCGGCGAGGTAGCCGCGGGTCGAGCTGCTGAGGCGCAGCCCGGCGGCGCCCGTCACGGCCTGCGAGAACGTGGCGCTGAGGCTGCTCAGGCGCCCTACGGTGGTAACCGACCGAACGGGGCTGGTGCTGACCAGCGTGGGCGCTTGGGCCCAGCCGGGCGCGGCCAGCAGCAGCGCGCCGCCGAGGAGGGAGTGAGCAAAACGAGTAGCGGTGGGCATAGAAAACGGCTGAAGATAGATGGGTTGATTCACCAAGAAACGCAGCCAGGCCAGGCGCTGCCTGGGCCGGTTGTGCGAAGCGTTTTGCAGCGCACAGCGTGACTTCTGCGCCACCCCGAGCGGGCGTGAACGGAGCGGGCTAAAGTTAGAATAAGCTCGGGAAATTATGCGTACCTTATATAGGCTATGAAAGCCCACGTTGCGCACTCCTTGGTGGCCGGCACGGCGGCCCTTTTTCTGCTGG
Organism: Hymenobacter edaphi; assembly: GCF_003258365.1. Lineage (GTDB taxonomy): Bacteria > Bacteroidota > Bacteroidia > Cytophagales > Hymenobacteraceae > Solirubrum > Solirubrum edaphi. Next base: position 823,682 of record NZ_QHKM01000001.1, read on the forward strand.
CCCACGCGGCCTGGGCCCAGCGCCCCCTGGTGCAGCAGTTCGCGGCCAGCACCGTGCTGCTCACTTCCGGCGACACGCTGCGCGGCCCGCTCACCCTCTACGCCGACCGCGACGTGCTGCTGGTGCAGCAGCCCGACCAAACCGTGCGCACGGCCGCCGCGGCCACCGTGCGGGCCTTTGCCGTGCGCGGCGAGCTGACCGGGACGGGCGACTACCTGGAGCTGACCAACGACCTGCCCGAGCCCCGGCGCAGCGCCGCCTACAGCACCACCCAGGCCGGTCCGCTGCCCGCCCTGCTCCCGCAGCGCCCCGTCGAGGCCACCCGGGTATTCCGCTGCCTGCGCTGGAACCACGGCGACGACTACGCCGATTACCGCACCCCGGCCTTCTTCGAGCAGCTCAGCGCCGGCCCGGTGCTGCTGCTGCGGCGCCAGCAGCTGGTGGAGCGCCCCGTATCCTCCACCGACCCGATGTTTCTTTCGGCTTACCCGGCCGGCGGCCTGCCGCGCGGCACGGTGGGCTACTTGGTCACGGCCCGCAGCCAGTTTTTTCTGGCCACCCCCGCGGGCGAAATTCGGCCTCTGCGCAGCCCGCGGCGGCACCTGCTGGCGTATTTTCGGGCCGAGGCAGCGCAAATCGAGCAGTACGCCCGGCAGCATCGGCTGAGCTTCTGCACCTCCGAGGGCCTGGCTCGCATCGTTACCTACGCCAACTGGCTGCGGCGCAATGACGCCGATAGTATCTTCGAATAGCTACTCACCAACTCCGGCGGCCCTGCGCCGGCCCCCGTGCTAGCCATGCCCCACGGTTACCGCTTGTTACTTGGACTTACGGCCTGCCAGCTGCTGGCCCGGCCCGCCACGGCCCAGCAGCTCGTGCGGCGTTTCGCCGGCAGCACCGTGCTGCTGACGTCCGGCGACACGGTGCGCGGCCCGCTCACCCTGTACAGCCAGCCGGAGCTGCTGGTGGTGCGCACCGCCGGCGGGGTGCGCACCCTGGCCCCGCCCGCGGTGCGGGCGTTTGCCGTCAAAGGCGAGCTGACCAACCACGGCGCGGGGGGCGCGCGGCTGCCTGCCCCGCTCGGAGCGGTGCCGCAGCCGGCCAGCCTGATCGAGCGCACCCTCACCGCCCTCGTCGATACGACGCAGGTGCGGCTGTTTCTGAGCTACCGCGTGCCGCCCCGGCCCGGCGCCGACCCTGACTGCGCGCCCGGCTTTTACGAAGTGCTGTGCGAAGGGGCCATCAGTCTGCTGCGCCGCGAATCGGCGGGGACTAAGCACGTGCCCCGGCCAACGCCCCCGGACCGCGCCGACAGCACCCGCCGTGCCTTCCGGCACGAAGGCCTGAGCAGCACGTACTTCATCTTCACGCCCTGGGGCCAGCTGCGGCGCCTGCGCTACCCCAGGCAGGAGCTGGCCCAGCTGCTGGCCGCCCGCCATGGGCAGCTAAGCCAGTACATTGCCGCGCACCGGCTGGACTACCGCCGCCCGCAGGATCTGACGGCCATCGTCGGCTACGCCAACAGCCTGCTGACGGCGGAGTAGGCCCGGGCTACTTGCGGCCGCAGCCGCAACTCCAGTTTTGGGTGCCGGTGCCGGTGTTCAGCTCGAGGTCGAGCTGCCCGGCCTTTTCGACGACGGAAAAGGTGGTCTTGGCCGCGCCGCGCTCGGCGAAGTAGCCGGTAAGCCAGGTGAGCTGCCGCGTCACGGCGTCGTAGGTGTAGCGGCCGGTGGTGTTGCCGTCGAGGTAGCGGTAGGTGCCGTTGGCGTTCAGCTGAATGACGCCTTTCGCAATGAAGTTCATGCGCTTACCGGCCGCGTCCCAGGCATTCTGGGTGCAGCTGTAGTCGCCGTAAATAAGCTGGGCCGAGGCCATAGGCGCGGTCATGCGCGGGCCGCCGGCTTTGGCGGCGGCTTCGGCTTCGGTGCGGGCCTGCATGGCGGCCGTGGCGCGGGCGCGCACGGCGGCCGCTTCGGCCTGAGCCCGCTCCTGCGGGCTGGGGGCCGGGGCGGCGGGCGTAACGGTTTGGGCGGCAGCCGCCCCGGACAGCGCCAGGCAGGCGCCGGTAAGCAAAGTAGTAGTCAGACGCATCAGCATCGGGCGACGGTGGAAAAGCCTCCGTCAGGAAGTAAAGGTAGCGGCTATAGGTCGCGGGTGCGCAATACGGCCGCGCTCAGCAGCCAAAACCCGGCGGCCCAGGCCAGGGCCACCGGCACGGCCTCGCCGGGCAGCAGCGCCCCGCTCGGGCCCAGCACCGTGTCGAGCGTCTGCGCGAAGGGCGAGGGCGTGAGGATGTCCAGGGCCTTGATGGGCAGAAACCGGTCGATGCTGTCGGGCAGGAAGTAGCGGATCAGGCGCTCCACCACCCACACGTAGAGCAGCAGCGCCACGATGGCCGGGGTGCTCTTGCGGATGAGCACGGCCAGCAGCGCCGCCAGCGAGAGGTAGCCCAGCAGCTGGGCCGCGTAAAGCAGCAGGGGGCGCGGCGCGGCGGCCAGCACCGCGGGCAGCGAGGCATTGGGCGCCCGCGTCAGCCCGAAATACGCGCCCACCAGCAGCACCGACAGCAGCGCCCACGCCACCAGCAGTCCGGCCACCAGCAGCTTGTCGAGCACCAGCTGCTCGCGCGAGGCCCCGTCGATAACCTGCTGGCGCAGGGTGCGGTACTGAAACTCATCGGTGATGAGCATGATCAGCAGAAAGGCCGGCAGCAGCGAGAAGTAGCTGGCCAGGTAGGTCAGGTTGGGCCACAGCCCCGGCAGCGCGTACAGCGCCTGCCCGAGCTGCTGCCCGTTGACGTTGACGCCGCCCGCCCCGGCCACGGTGGCGGCCAGCAGGCCGGTAAACAGCAGCAGAATCACCCAGGCCGTGCGGTAGGGCAGCAGCTTGCGAAGCTCGGTACGAAGCATAAGTTGGAATGCTGAATGCGGAATTAGGAATTCTGAATCAGCTGCAGGAACTGGTTTTCCAGGCTGCGCTGCTCGGTGCTGAGGTGGGCCAGCGCGAGGCCCTGGGCGAAGAGGGCGCGGTTGAGGTCGGCGGGGGAGTGGCCGGGGGCCAGGGCGAGCGAGCAGGCCCCGCCGGGCGCGGGCTGCACGTCCTGCGCAAACGGCACGGCCGCCAGGGCCCGCAGCAGGGCTTGCGGGTCGGCGTCGGGGGCCAGGCGCAGGTGCACGCGGTCGGTGGCGGCCAGGATCTGGCCGACCGGGCCGGCGGCGCGCAGCTGGCCCTGGTGGAGCACGGCGGCGTGGGTGCACACCTTCTGCACTTCGTCGAGCAGGTGGCTGGCCAGGATGATGGTGCGGCCTTCGGCGGCCAGGCGCTGAATGAGGCGGCGCACGTCGGCAATGCCCTGGGGGTCGAGGCCGTTGGTGGGCTCGTCGAGCACCAGCACCTCGGGCTGCCCGAGCAGGGCGGCGGCCAGGGCCAGGCGCTGCTTCATGCCCAGCGAAAAGCCGCGCACCGGCTCGTGCTGGCGGCCGGCCAGCTCCACCGTTTCCAGCGCCGCGTCGATGGTGGCCGGGCTGGCGCGCTTGGTGTCGGCGCTGATCTGCAGATTTTGGCGGGCCGTGAGGTAGGGGAAGAAGTTGGGCGTTTCGAGCAGGGCCCCCACCCGGCGGCGGGCCTCGGCTGTGGGCGCCGCCCCAAACCAGCGCACCGCGCCGCTGCTGGCCCGCAGCACGCCCAGGGCAATGCCGAGGGTGGTGGTTTTGCCCGAGCCGTTGGGGCCTAGCAGGCCGAAGACGCTGCCGGCGGGCACGCTCAGCGAGAGGTCCTGCACGGCGGTGGTGCGGGCGTAGCGCTTGGTCAGGCGCTGGATGTCGAGGATGGCGGACATGGGGGCAATTAGCAATTAATAATGAGCAGTGAACAGCGGTAGTTTCCGCATCATGACCAAGAAGTGGCCTCCTTCTTTTTCAATTAGGCGGTGCCGGCTTGAGGCCTGCGCACCAGCACGTTTTTACTGTTGCCTCGGTACCAAACGAACCCGTGTTGCCCATACCAGCTAACCTCTTGTGTATCCACGAATACCACCAAGCGGCAGTGGGCAGCATCAGCTAACTGCCCTAGTTTCTGTAGGGCTTCGCTCTCGTACCCTTGCCCATCAGTAGAACTGACAATATCTGCGATGAAAACTTCTTTGTCCGAGTTTGGCAAAGCTGTGATTCGGACTTCAGGAGTGACGGACGCACCAAAGTCTTCCTCGGACCAGGACTCCAGCAAGCGGAAGAAACAGGCAGATGGGGTAAGCTGCTCAGGCATATTTACTCATTACTTATAGATAATTGCTCATTACCCGTCAGCCGCAGCACCGGGTAGCGGCGGTAGCCCGGCTCCGAGTACTCCGAGCGGCGGTACACCCAGTCCAGCTGGGCGGCGGCGTCCTGGGCGAATTTCGGGTCGGCTTTTTTCTTCTCCTCCAGCTGCCGGCGCAGCTCCGGCTGGCGGCGCAGCACCGCGGCGGCCAGGTCCTCAAACACGTAGTCGGAGAAGTGCTCCTTGCTCTGCAGGATGCTGTCGAAGAAGCCCCAGGCGAAAAACGAGTCGACGGCCTGCGGCTCCAGCGTTTCCACCAGGTAGCGGGCGGCGGGCTGGTCGAGGCGGGCCACAAAGTCGCCGCGGCGCAGCTGCTGCGGCTGGCGCACCGGGCGCAGCTGCACCTGGCTGTGCACGTAGTGGCCCTCGAAGGGGCGGGCCGTAGTCTGGAAGTCCTCGATGTACTGGGCTTCCACTTCCACGGTGGCGTCCTGGGTGAGGCGCTGCAGTTGCACGCCGTTGCGCCGCAGCCGCTCGATGATGGTTTCCCAGGCCTGCGGAATCAGGTAGGCCGCCGGTTTCGGCACCGACACCGCCGGGCGGTAGGTGTTGTAGTACTTCACCGGGCGGGTGTAGGGCGCGGCGCGGTCGTAGTATAGCCGGGGCAGGCCGCTGACCTCGCTGGGCTTGGTGCGGCTTTCGTAGCCGCGGAACTGCAGCTCCTCCACCTGCGCCTTATCCAGCTGCCAGGTCAGGGGAAACAGCGTCTGGGTGAGCAGCTGCCGGTCGGCCTCGGCGCGGGCGGCCCCGAGGGCGTCGGCGTCGCGGTGCACGAAATGGATGACCTCGTCGAGCAGGGCGTAGGTGGATTCCACGCGCGGCCGGAAGGGCTTGAGCATGTGCGTTTCGGGCATGAAGCCGATGCAGTTGAACAGCGCCGCGTAGCCGGTGGAGTAGCGCGGCGAGTCGGAGAAGCCAATCAGGCCGCTTTCGGGCGTCGGGCCGTCGAAATCCACGTAGGGCGTCATGGGCCAGCGGCGCTTTTCCATGCCGCCGTAGAGGGCGGGCAGCAGGCGCTGTTGCAGGTACTGGCCCAGCGCCGGGTGCAGCTTGTCCTTTTGCGAGGCAATGAGCGTCATGGTGTACTGGTAGTCGGCCCCGTTGGAGGTGTGCGTTTCCACGAACACCTCGGGCCGCCAGCGCTGAAACAGCGCGGCAAACGAGCGGGCGTTGCGCGACTCCTGCTTGATGTAGTCGCGGTTCAAATCGTAGTGCCGGCCGTTGCCGCGGAAGCCGTACTGCTCGGGCCCGTTCTGGTTGGCGCGGGTGTGGCGGTTGCGGTTCAGCATCCCGTCCACGTTGTAGACGGGCACCACCACCAGCGTCACGTTTTGCAGCTGCTCGCGCAGCTTTTTCTGCTGTAGGTAGTCGCGCACCAGCATCATGGAGGCGTCGATGCCCTCCGGCTCGCCGGGGTGAATGCCGTTCTGGATAAAGACCACGCGCCGGTTTTTGCGGCGCACCGAGGCCGGATCCGCGTCGCCGTCGAGCGAAACGACTACCTCGTGCAGCGGTTCCCCGCTGTCGGTGGGCCCGGCTTCGCGCAGGGTCACTTCGGGGTAGGCCGCGTCGAGCTTTTTGTAATACTCAAGGCACTCGGCGTAAGTGGCGGTAGTGTTGCCGTTGCCCTTCTCGAAGGGCGTTTGCCAGTCGGGTTTGTCGGCGGCGGGCGTGGCGTGCAGGGCGGCGGCTAGCATAAGGGTCGCAAGCATGGGGGAAACGTTCGGGGCGGCAAGATGCCACGGATGCCGGAAATCAGGCGGTTGGCGGTTTCAAAAGTTGGGAACCGGCCGGAACACCGGAACCGGCTCCAACTCGGCCTCACGGCCTGACGTAGGCATCCGAACCGCCACTCCTGCGGCGCGGCACCCTTCTCAAACCCGTTTTCCCGCCCAACGCCATGAGCATTCAGCGCCTCAACCCCGGCGGCCTCTTCCAAAGCCCTGCTTTTTCCCAGGCCGTCGTGACGCGGGGGCCGGGCCGCACCATCTACGTCGGCGGGCAGAACGCCGTGGATGCGCAGGGCCAGCTCGTCGGCCCCGACGACCTGGCCGCCCAGACGCGGCAGGCGCTGCTGAACGTGCAAACGGCCCTGGCAGCCGCTGGCGCTGGCTGGAACGAGGTGGTGCGGCTGGGCATCTACCTGGTGCAGGGGCAGGACGTGCAGGCGGGTTTCCGGGCTGCGCAGGAAGTCATGGGCCCCAGTGCCGCGCCGCCGACCATCACGGTGCTGTTCGTGGCGGCGCTGGGGCGCCCGGAGTATGTGGTGGAAATCGAAGCCACGGCTTTCGTCGAAGGCTAAAGGCTGGCCAGCTGCTTAGTACCGCTTCCGGCTGGGCGGAAACACCTGCTGATCTACGCTGTAGCGGCCCGGCCCGGTGAGCAGCAGCCCGAGGAACACGATGCCGTTTTCCACCGCGTGCGAGTAGGCCCCGAACCCTTCGCCCACGGCCAGGTGCGACACGGCCGCCACCAGCATGGTGAGGAGCAGCCCCGCGCAGGCCCCGCGAAACAGCAGCCCCAGCGCCAGCAGCTGCCCGCCGATGGTTTCGGCCACGGCCGCCGCCAGGCCCCAGGCCGCGGGGGCGAAGCTGATGCCGAGGTGCCGCATTTCCGCGCCCAGCGCCGCCCACTTTTCCGGCCCGCCCATGAGTTTGGGGTAGCCGTGGACGACCATCATCACGCCCAAACCCAGGCGCAGCACGAGCAGCCCGAGGTCGGCGTAGCGGTAACGGTTTTCGAGCAGGGGCATGGCGGCGGGCGAGGTGTGGGGTGAGGGCGACCGGCGCGGGAGGCCGCTAAGAACGGAAGCGGTGGGCCGGCGCCGGCCAAAGTACACAAACGTGCGCTGATTCGCACCGCCAAAAGCCAAGTTCTACTGGTAAAGTATAATGCCGGTGATGCGCGTGGCGGGTGGAATATCATCCTTGCGCAGCGCCCTATTCAGGTTCAGACCGGTTTTGTCGAGCACCCAGGTCATGCCCACGCGCTCCGACACGGCCACCAGCCGGCCCTCGGCCCGCTCGATGGTCTGCACCCCGTAGGCCCGCCGGGCCTCGCCGTAGGTGCTGCCCACCCCGATGCCCTCGGCCGTGCGGTAGCGCGCGTCCTGCAGCTGCACGCGCCAGAGGCGGTTGCCGCCGTCCTCCACCGCGCCCACCATTTCCAGCAGCAGCGGGGCCGAGCCGGCCGGCGCGTCGTCGGGGCGGTACTCGTACACAGGGTACTCAATGCCTTCGAGGCTGCGGGTGGTTTGGGTGAGCGTGCTCGGCGGCAGCAAGGTCAGCAGGTCGGCTTCTTTCATGTTGAGCCGCAGCGGCCCCACGTAGCCGGGCTTGAGCAGCAGGTGCTCGTCTTTGGCCGTGGGAATGGGGGCAGTGGAGGCCACCGAATCCGCCCGCTCGGAGGCGGCCGGAGTGGGGGCAGAAGCGGCCGGGGCCGCCGGCGCGGCGGTGGGGTTGGCGGCGGGCCGCTCGGTGGGGCCGCAGGCGGCCAGCAGCAGGGCCAGACCGGCGGGCAGGGTAGAGGAGAGGCGAAGCATGGCCCAAACCTACGATACTTGGCCGCCGACCGTTGAGCCGCGGCCCACCGTTCGGCGTCCGTTGGCACTGGTTAATTATCCGTTCCCGTCCCCGCTCTACCTTTGCCGCCGTATCTACTGCCGACCAACCCGTTTTTGCCGTGAGCCTCGACACTCCCAAGCAGCCGCTGATTCTGATTTCCAACGACGACAGCATTGCCGCCCCCGGCATTGCGGTGCTCGTGCGTGTGATGCGCCGCCTGGGCGAAGTGGTGGTGGTGGCGCCCGCCGCCCCGCAGTCGGGCATGGGCCACGCCATTACCCTCAGCGAGCCGCTGCGCCTCGACCGCAGCCAGCTGTTCGAGGGCATTGAGGCCTACACCTGCTCGGGCACCCCGGCCGACTGCGTCAAGATTGCCAAGCACCTGGTGCTGAAGGGCCGCCGGCCCGATCTGGTGGTGTCGGGCGTCAACCACGGCTCCAACGCCTCGGTGAACGTGATTTACTCGGGCACCATGTCGGCGGCGCTGGAAGCGGCCATCGAGGGGCTGCCCGCCATCGGCTTTTCGCTCTGCGACTTTTCGCACCAGGCCGACTTTTCGCACGCCGAGCCGTGGATTGAGCACGTGGCCCGTGAGGCGCTGAGCAAGGGCGTGCCCGCCGGCACGGCCCTGAACGTGAACATTCCCAAGAAATCCGACGACCCCATCGTGGGGGCCAAGGTGTGCCGGCAGGCCCGCGCCAAGTGGCAGGAGGAATTCGACACCCGCCAGGACCCGTACCGCCGGCCCTACTACTGGGTGCTCGGCAACTTCCTCAACGAGGAAATCGAGGCCGAGGACACCGACGAATGGGCCCTGGCTCACAACTACGTGAGCATCGTGCCCTGCCAGTTCGACTTCACCCACCACGCCGGCCTGCGCGAGCTGCACGGCGCCTGGGCGCTGCAGCTGCCCGGGCGCCCTACGCCCGCCGAGCCCGAGCAGCCCACCCCCGTCAGCCCCGGTGACTACGGCCCGGCCAACCCGCAGGGCTAAGCCCGCCTGCTCCGGCTACAACACGTGTCGGGTTGTGCTGATGCGCGCATTGACCGGCGGCGTATTCCTCTGCTTGGCCGGCAGCAGCTGCGAACCGGCCGCACGGTCGGGGCCTGCCAGCCCGGGGCTGCCGGCCGCCCAGCCCCCGCGCCGCTTCGTCGGCCGCCTGCCGCCGCCGCTGATGGCCGTGGAGTGGATAGGGGCAGCGGCGCTGCTGGCCGAAGCGCGGGCAGCGTTTTACCGGCTCGATACGGTAGCAGACCACTGGCTGGTGGCGCACCTGGAAGGTGGCGGCATTCAGCTGCTGTACCGTCCGCACCCGTACGACACCACGTGGACGCGCCTGGCGGTGGACCCGGCTGAAACGAAGTTCAGTCGGAACGACACGGAGGTCCGGCTCCAGACTGCGGATCTGGACGGCCAGGGGCAGCCGGAAGTCCTGCTTACCCTGCACGCCACGGATTATGCCAGCGGCGGCGACCAGTACTGGGACCATGCATACCTGCTCGACGTGACGCCCCGCAGGCCCCGGCTGCTGCTGCGCGCCTTTACCGGCGACTACAGCCGAGCATCCATTGCCTATGCCGCCCGGCACGGCGATACGCTGACCGGGGCGGAGGCTTATGCGGGGTGCATCCGCCGCGTCGAGCTGAACGGCCGCGAACTGGTGGTTGATCCTGTGCGCCAGGTCGGCGCGGAATACAGCGTGCGTCAGGGAGGCGCGCAATCCTGCCAGGCTGGTAGTACGCTGACGCCGCTGCCCGCTGGCCGCTACCGTTATCAACATGGCGCATTAGTCCGGGTCGTGCGCTGAAAAAACCGCGCAGCCAGGCTACCTTCCTGCTCAGCCCCGGCTGCATAAAAACGCCCCGACCAGCCGGCCGGGGCGTTTTGCGTCTGCGCCGGTTGGCATTACTGCTTCACCCGCGCCTTGGTGGCCGTGCTCGACGTTTTGGTCTGCGTAACGCCGCTGGGCGTGGTGTGCGTCATCGTCCGGTGATGCTGCGACGACGACTTGTACTGGCCCGAGGTCTTGGTCTGGCCGCTGGGCGTGGTCATGGTTTTGGTGCGCGTCGACGTCGCGCCCGACTGGGTGGTCGTGGTTGTTTTGGTGGGCGTGGTCTGGGCCGTGGCGGCGGGGCTGAGCAGGGCGCCGGCGGCGAGCAGCAACAGGTACTTTCTCATGGCAGGGGCGGGCAGAAGTGGAAGGTATAGCTTGAACGCACAACGGCCCGGCCGGGATACCGCCGGGCCTGTGCTGAAGCAGGCTTAGCGCAACCCGCTCCGCCGCTGTATCGGATCTGGGGCAATTACGCCGGGCGGGGCTTCCCGCTTCGGGCCGAATACGTCAAACTGAAATCCGGTCTGAATCTGAAAAAAGGTGCGGCTGCTGCGGTAGAGCAGGTGGGAAAGCTGAGGCCGAACGAAGTACTCCAGGTTTTCCGCAATGCGCAGCCGGCCGGTCATTTCGTACTGAATGACCCCTTCGTACCAGTACCGCTGCGCGAATTCGCCGAACGTGGTGCGGCCGTCGCGCCCGACGTCGCGGGCCTGCGGCTGCTGATCGATGAACGGCTGATTGTCCCGGTCGTTGAGCAGGGTGTAGCGGAAATAGCCCAAGCGCACCATCAGGCCGTAGCGGGAATCAGGGCGGATGCGCGCTTTCAACGATACGCCATAGCTCCCCACGTTCAGGGTACTGTCGAGGGTGGGCCGGTTCGCCACGGTCGGACGGCCAATGCGCGTGAGCGTGTCGCGGATAGCTACGCGTTGCAGGGCAAAACCCAGGTCCAGCCCAAAATCGGACTTGAAGCGGGGCAGGCGCAGCCCCACCAGATTGTAGTCCCCCCCGACGCGAAAATTCGTGTATCGCACCAGGTCAATAGTCTGCACGATGTAGCGTCCGCGTTGCTCGGTGCGCTGCAGTGGCAAGTAGCGGTTCTGCTGCTCCAGCTTGTTGACGGACACAAATGGGGTGAAATACCCGAAGACCTGCAGTTGGAGATTGGGGGAAAACTTCGACCAGGGCGCTCCGAATACGAACTTGCGGCTGATTTCCAGTTGCACCAATCCATTGGGATTTTCGCTCTTAACCCCGGCCAGATCCGTGTATAACCGGCCTTGCAGGATCTTCTGGGTGGCAATTTTGGTAAAGGTGCGCTGGGGGAGCGGGTCGCCCGGGTGCACCACGTACACGCCATCGGCCGGGCTTCGGTCGCCGGCCTGCGGGGCTAGGTTGGGGTAGTAGCGCAGCACGTCCGTCAGGCGCACAAACGAGGCTTGGTGCGGGCCGTGCTCGTGCAGCGGGTACTGCAGCCACAGGCGTTGGTGGTGCCACTCCTGATACAGGTCGCGGTCGGCGGAAATGCCAACGGGAGCACGGCTTTCAAACACCACCTTCTGGTTATCGAGGCAGCGGTGGCCGGTGGCTTTCAGGCCAAGGACCATTCCGTCTTCGATTTCGATACTGACGACGTCGGGGCGGAACCGCCAGTGCGGGCGCGTCACATTTGGTACGTACACATTGGCTTCGTCCAGCACATCGAGCGTGCCGGCCTGCGGAGCGGCCAGAAACACAATCTGCTGCTGGGCCAGCTCCAAATACATGTCGGTCAAAGCGCTGCGTAGCGTGCTGGTCGGCGCAGTATTGGCACTGGGGCTAATGGTCAGCAGGGCGCTGGCCGCGGCGGCATCGGCCGGCAGCTTCGCCCCCACCGATGCTTTGCGGAGCCGCGCTTCCTGCTGCACAATGGTGTCTTGCACAGCGCGTAGCTCCTTTTCATTCTGGTTGGTCGTCAGCGTAGCCCGCCCCAGGGAGGCCGTCGTGATGTTGTACTTCTGCAGGAGTTGCGCTACCTGCTGACGCCTGGTTGTCAACGCGTCAAAAAACCGCTGCAATTTCTGCTTCTCCTGCCGCAATACGCTGGCTTTTTCCTGCGCCGCACGGTATTGTGCTTCCAGGGTTTGCAATTCGGCGATGCTGGGGCCCGCGGACTGCGCTTTGCGGCTGGTGTTCCGGCGCTGCTTTTGGGCGGCGTCCACGTTGCTTTTTAGCTGTTTGGCGCTTATTTCAGCGGCTTGCAGCTCTTCCGCAACCTTGGGCTGACGAGCCTTAAGCTCGTCGAAAGTCTGGTTGCCCAACTGGGTGGCGCGCTGCAGCGAATCAGCTTTGGCCTCGCGTCTGGCTGCCGTCAGCGCGTCGAGTTGTTCCTGCTGCTGCAGCGTGTACGTCAGAACGGAATCGGAAAGACGCAAGCTGGAGGATTGCAACTGCAAGCTGCGGCTGATTTGCTGCTGCAGCTTGCGGCGCAGCAGTTGAGCTGGTCCGTCCAGCACCATTAGATTGTTGAGCTGAAAGGCCATCAGCAGCTTTTCGACGAACAAAGAGCGCTCCAGCCGCGCCATGGGAACGGTGACGGTAGCGTAGCCGGCCTGCGGCGGGCACTCGTTGTCGGAGGGGACAACGGCCACGTAGGCTTTGCCGTCGGTGCTGGAATACCGGGCGCAAACGGAATAGCGCACCAATGCCCCTTCCCCCTGGTCCGTGAGCGTGACACCCAGAATGCGCTGGTCGGGAGAGGTCGGTAGCACCGTTTCTTCGGCAAACACGACTTGGTGCACGGCTTGGCCGGGTAGGGTGGCCGTACTGCCCTGGGCCGTCAGTTCGCGCTGCAGGCGGGGCTCGTTGCAGATCAGATTGGTGGGCTCCCGCAGCCGGGCACTGTCGAGCAAGTACTCAATGCGCAGCTGCACCGTTGCCAGAAATGCGCTACGGGTGTGGCGCCGGCCGGTGGTGAATTTGCGGGCGAGGAGGTGTTTCTGGGGGAGCAACAGGGGTTTCCACTCGGGGTTGTAGTCCCGGATGACGAGGCGCATTGCGGGGTCGCGTCGAGCCGCCCGCCGCATTTCGCGCAGGAGCCGATGAGAAAGTTCGTAGGGCGTATCGGCGTATAGATCAACCGGAATAGGACGCACCGGCAAAACCGCCGTCCCCGTGGAGTCGTCGCGTATTACCAAGTCGCCGACCACCAGCTGCAGGGGCGCCAGGGTGGCCTGCATCTTTTCCGGGTAGGGCCCGCCGGCTGGGCCGTAATTGAGCGCAAGGCGAACCTGAATGGGGGCCTCCGGGCCGCTCGCGCTGTAAGCCCGGGCGTAGGAAGCGAGCAGCAGGCAAAGAAGAATACCAAGGGAGCGGAAGTGCATACGCAGGAGGGTCAAGGGAACGGTTCGGGTTAACAGTCAGGAAAGCTGCGGGCGAAGCCCAGGCCAGGGCCTCGGGCTCGACTTTGGCCTGGGGCGTAGGCAGCGGCCACGTGGCTCCGGGCGCAGGACAAGGTGCACTGCTAAGTCAAAGGGCAAATCAGTGCCGGCACTGAATTATTCGGACTCCCTCGTGTCGTTTCACGTCCCGAAGCCCGGCGGCGTGCTACCTTGACGGCATGTTGTTGAATCGATTACTGCTTTTGGCCGCCTACCTGCTAGGCATTCTGCTGCCCGGGGGCGCCCGGGCCCAGCAGCCCTATCTCGCCCAGGAACCCTTCGCCCACACCTACTCCATCGTGGCGCGCGACCCGAACACCGGCGACCTGGCCGTGGGCGTGCAAAGCCACTGGTTTTCGGTGGGCACGGCCGTGTCGTGGGCCGAAGCCGGGGTGGGCGCCATTGCCACCCAGTCGTTTACCAACAAGAGCTTCGGCCCGCGCGGACTGGCCCTGCTGCGCAGCGGCAAAACCGCGCAGCAGACCCTCGACGAGCTGCTGCGCACCGACGAAGGCCGCGACGTGCGCCAGGTGGCCATCGTCGACAGCCAGGGCAACGTGGCCACGCACACCGGCCAGAAGTGCGTCGACATGGCCGGGCACCAGCAGGGCGCGCAGTTTTCGGTGCAGGCCAACATGATGCTCTCCGACAAAGTGTGGCCCGCCATGGCCCGGGCCTTCGAGCAGAACGCCCAGCTGCCGCTGCCCGAGCGCGTGCTGGCCGCCCTCGACGCAGCCCAGGCCCAGGGCGGCGACATCCGCGGGCGGCAGTCGGCGGCGCTGCTGGTGGTGCGGGCCAAGGCCTCCGATGCGCCCTGGGACGACCGGCTGGTGGACCTGCGCGTGGACGACGCCGCCGAGCCCCTCAAGGAGCTGCGCCGCCTGCTGCAGCTGCAGCGCGCCTACGACCACATGAACGCCGGCGACCTGGCCGTGGAAAAAAACGACATGCCCGCCGCCGTGCGCGAGTACGAGACGGCCGAAAAAGCCTTTCCCAACAACCTGGAAATGCGCTATTGGCACGCCATCACGCTGGCCAACAAGGGCCAGGTGGCCGAAGCCAAAAAGCTGCTGCTGCCCATCTTCCGCCAGGAGCCCAACTGGCGCACCCTCACCGAACGCCTACCCAAAGCGGGGCTGCTGACGGTGTCGGCGGCCGAGCTGCGGCAGATTCTGGCCCTGAAATAAAGCCCGCCGCTCCCCGCGTGCCACCTGCGGCCCCGCGGACGCGTCTGTGGCTCACCCGCCCGTTATCGACCTCCCTGCCTTATGACCTCCCTGATTCGTTTGCTTTGCCTGCTGCCGCTGCTCGGTGCCGCCGCTTTCGTCGCCCCCGACGCGGCCAAGCCCAAGGCCGTAACCGTGTACCTGGTGCGCCACGCCGAAAAAGGCCCGCTGGCCGACCCGCAGAAGCCCACCGAGCAGCCTCTGAGCGCCGCCGGGGCGCAGCGCGCCCTGGCCCTGCGCGACGTGCTGCGCAAGGAGCCCGTCGTGGCCGTTTACAGCACCGACACCAAGCGCACCCGCGACACGGCCGCGCCCCTGGCCACGGCCCGCAAGCTCAGCCCCGAGTCGTACGTAGCCGACGCGCCGGGCCTGGCCGCCCTGGCCACCCGCATCCGCCAGGTCACGCCCGCCGGCAAAGCCGCGTTGGTGGTGGGCCACTCTAATACCGTACTCGAAACCATCGAAGCGCTGGGCGCCCCGCGGCCCGTGAAGGCCATTGCCGATGACGAGTTCAGCTACCTGTTTGAGGTGAGGCTGCCGGCCAGCGGCGGCCCGGCCACGGCCACGGTGCGCCGCTACGGCCAGCCCAGATAGGCCCCGCCCTGTGCCGATTACCCGCCACCCGCTGACCAGCAGCCTGCTTTTGCTGAGCCTGCTGACGGCCTGCGACGCCCGCCGCCCCGCCACCGGAACGGCCGCAGCACCTGCTGTCAAGTCCCCCAATCCGTCCGCTGCCGTGGCTGCGGATTCGGACGCGGCGGAGCCCGAGCCGTCGGCCGCCACGGCCCGCCCCTCACCGACGGTTCGCACTTACCTCCGCTACGCGGGCACCGTGGGCCCAACCCCGGTGGTGCTGGAGCTGACGGTGGCCGATTCGGTGCAGGGCCACTACTATTACCAGCGCCGGGGCGGCCTGCTCACCCTGAGCGCCGCCCGCCCGGCCGCCGGACAGCCGCTCACGCTGCGCGAAACCGAGGCCGGCCGCCTGACGGGCCGTTGGCAAACCCAACAGCCGCTCGGCCCGACGCTCAGCGGCACCTGGCTCAGCCCCGACGGCCGCCGCCAACTGCCCTTCGAGCTGCGGGAAGACTATACCGGGGCCGTCCGCTACACCATCAACACGTATAACAGGCGCACGAAACCAGGGGACTGCGGGCTGGACGACGGACAGAAGCATAGTTCCAGCGAGCAGTGGGATGCGGTGTACCTGCTCCCGCCCGTTTCCGCTGCGCTGGCCAAGGTGCAGCGCCAATTCGACAACCGGGTGCGGGCGTTCGAAGCGTGCACGGAAACGGAAGAATCGGCCTGGGTGACGTACAACGCGGATTTTCTGCTGTCCATCGAGCGGTTTAGGCACACACATGTCTATGGCACACCGCATCCCACCGGGTACTACCGCCCTACCACGTTCGATTTGCGCACGGGCCGGCTGCTGAAGTTGTCCGACCTGCTGAAACCGGGCTTCGAGCTGCCCCTGCGCCGGCTGCTGAGTGTCCGCCTGCGCACCGATTATATATACGGCGAATTTTACCAGGACGAAATCGAGGGCGACTCCACCCAAACCCGCTGGCCGCCCGGCCCCGACGGCAAGCCGCTGGCCCCGCTGCCGCGGAACGGTTATTACCTCACGCCCGCGGACCTCGGCTTTCAGTACGATATGTACGAAATAGCGCCTTACGTCATGGGGCCGATACTGGTGGAGCTCGGCTACCGGGAAATCAAACCCTTGGTAAGGTCCGGCTCGCCCTTGGCCCAGCTGCTGCACCGCGGGCTGTGGTAGCCGGCTCCTCGGGTGCCCGGTTTGGCCGGCTAGGCGCGGCGCTGTTTCTTTGGGGCCGCCGCTTCGCCCAAAGTGGCGGCCTGCAACTTCCGGCCCGCGGGCGGCGTCTCTGACTGCCGCGCCCGATTGGGCCGCCACTTTTTCTCCGCTTTCATGTTCCACCGCTTCCGCTCCGCCGCGGCCGGCCTGCTGCTCGCCACGGCGCTGACCGTTCCCGCCCAGGCCCAGACCGCCGCCAAAACCGATTCCCTGAACCTGCGCAAAATCTACGACGAGGCCCTGCTGCGCGGTCAGAGCTACGATAACCTGCGCTACCTCTGCCAAAACATCGGCGCCCGACTCAGCGGCTCGCCCCAGGCCGAGCAGGCCGTGCAGTGGGGCAAGCAGACCATGGAAAAGCTGGGCTTCGACCGGGTGTACCTGCAGGAGGTGATGGTGCCGCACTGGGTGCGCGGGGCCAAGGAAAAAGCCTCTTTCAAGGCTGGCAAGGGCAAAAGCCAGGACGCGGCCGTGTGCGCCCTGGGCGGCTCGGTGGGCACTGGCGGCAAGCTCAAAGCCAAGGTGGTAGAGGTGCGCAGCTGGGACGAGCTGGCCAAGCTGCCCGACGACCAGGTGAAGGGCCGCTTTGTGTTCTTCAACCGGCCCTTCGACGACCGGCTCATCGAGCCCGGTTCGGCCTACGGCGGGGCAGTGGACCAGCGCGGCCGCGGGCCGATTGAGGCCGCCAAGCGCGGGGCGGTGGGGGCTTTGGTGCGCTCCATGACCTCGGCCAAGGACGACTTCCCGCATACCGGCACCACCCGCTACGACGACAAAGTGACCAAGATTCCGGCCGCGGCCCTGAGCACCCTGGCCGCCGACCGCCTCAGCGCCGCCCTCAAGCAGGACGCGGGCCTGGAATTTGAGCTGGAAATGGCCTGCCAGACCCTGCCCGACGTGAAATCCTACAACGTGGTGGGCGAAATCAAGGGCGCGAAGTTTCCCGCCGAAATCATCACCGTGGGCGGCCACCTCGACAGCTGGGACCTGGCCCAGGGCGCCCACGACGACGGCACCGGCTGCGTACAGAGCATGGAGGCCCTGCGCCTGCTGCTGGCCACCGGCCTGCGTCCCGAGCGCACCGTGCGCGCCGTGCTCTTCATGAACGAGGAAAACGGCAACCGCGGCGGCATCAAGTACGCCGAGCTGGCGAAGGCCGCCGGCGAAAAGCACCTGGCCGCCATCGAGTCCGACGGCGGGGGCTTCACGCCCCGCGGCTTCAGCGTGGAGGGCAGCCCGGCCACCGTGGCCAAGCTGCAGCGCTGGGCCCCGCTGCTGGCGCCCTACCACGCCGACGGCATCGGCCCCGGCCACGGCGGCACCGACATCGGCCCGCTGAAAGACCAGGCCCAGGCCCTCATCGGCTACGACTGCGACTCTCAGCGCTACTTCGACCTGCACCACACGGCGGCCGACACCTTCGACAAGGTGCACCGCCGCGAGCTGGAGCTGGGTGGTGCCGGCATGGCCTCGTTGATTTATTTGCTGAGCAAGTACGGGCTGTAAGGCCTGGTGCCGGCCGCGTCAGGGCGCTACCAAAGACCCCGCTGAATTCCGGCGGGGTCTTTTCTTTGCGTGTTCCTATCAGCAACATCAGCCCGCCCATGACCAACGCAGACCCGGCCCGGCAGCAGTGGCGCGCGCTGCTGCAAGCCACCGCCCAACGGGTGGAAGACCTTGATGCGGAGACGATAAAAGTCTTGAAACGGCGCTGGCAGCAGCAGTATGCGGCCGCGCAACGGCCCGCGTTTCTGTGGCACGGCTTCAGCTTTCGGCTGCACCCGCACCTGGTGGGCGCCCACGCCGTAGCGGCTTACGAAAGGCAGCCGGTGAAGTCCTTCCTGGTGTTTTTCGAGCAGACTGATTGGGGCTTCCGCTGCCACGCTCGGCAGTTGCCGCCCTGGGCGCAGTTGCGGGAACTGGCCGCCCACGGCCCAGCTCGGGGGCGCGACGTGTACCTGGCCCAGCCCCAGTTGAGCTGGGTTTTCTGCCAGACCCACGAACCCGATTTTGGGCCGTACTTCGCCCAGGCCCGTGCGGTACCATCGGTGAGCAGCGGCGGACGTTGAAAGGCTTATGACACCATCCGCCGCTCCCCCTCAACCCGCCCTCTACCTGCTGGCCACCCTGCCGCCCGAGCCCGTCTTCGCCGACGTGTGGGCGCTGAAGCAGGAAGTCCACCGCCTGACCGGCTCCCGCAACGCCGTGCGCCTGCCCCCGCACATCACGCTGCTGCCGCCGTTTCGCCTTCTTCCGGCGGAGTTCGAGTCGGCGGCGGCGGCCGGAGCCGTGCTGGCCGACTTCGCCGCCGCCCAGCCGCCGGTGGAAGTTGGGCTGCGGGACTTCGCCTGGTTTGGCGACCGGACGCTGTTCGTGCGAGTGGTGCAGGCCGAGGCGCTGCAGCGGCTGCACGCGGCTCTGCTAGCCCGCTGCCGCACCGACTTGCCCGCGGTACCGCAGGAAACGCGCCCGTTCACCCCGCACCTGACCCTGGCCACCCGCGACCTGCCGCCCGCGCAGGTGCCCGCGCTGCAAGCCGACTTTGCCGGCCGCCGCTACCAGGCTGCGTTCCAGGTCACGGCGCTGACGCTGTTTCGGCACGACGGGCGGCAGTGGCAGCCGGTCGGGGAGTTCAGGCTTGGGAGCTAATGCCAGCCGGTTCGTAGAGCTGCCGTCCAACGCGGCTCCGACGGCTTGCGGCGGCCGGCCCGGGGCCCAGTCAGGCTAGCGCGGAAAGTACACCCGGAAGGTAGCCCCCTGGTTGAGTGTGCTTTCCACCTCTATCCGCCCGCCCGCGTTTTCGACGATTTTCCTGACCATGTACAAGCCCACGCCCGAGCCTTCCACGTGCGGATGCAGGCGCTGAAACATGCCAAAAATCTTTTCCCGGTCCTGGGCCACGTCCAGCCCCAGGCCGTTGTCCTGCACGGCCAGCATGTGCTGGTCCTCCAGCGGGGTGTAGGTAATGGACACCCGCGGCGCGCGGTCGGGGTGGTGGTACTTGAGGGCGTTGCTGAGCAGGTTGTACACGACGGAGCGCAGGTTCTTTTCCGAAAAGTTCAGCGTGACGTCCGCCGGAATGCGGGCCTCCACCCGGGCCCGGGTCCGCGCCACCAGCGGGGCCATATCCAGCTCCACCTCGTGCACCACCTGGGCCAGCAATACGTGCGAAGCGGGCTGGTTGTGCTCCTGCTGCAGGCGCGAAATTTCCGTCAGGTGGCCAATGGTGCGGCCAAAACGCTCAATGGCGGCCTGCATCAGCTTAAGCATGTGCGGCACTTCCCCGACCCGACACTGCGGAGCCAGCTCGTGCTGCACGGCGTGCAGCAGGCCCTCAATGTTGGCAATGGGTTGCTTTAAATCGTGCGAGGCCGTGTAAATGAAGTTGTCCAGATCCACGTTGGTGCGCCGCAGTTGCTCGTTGGTCTGCTTGAGCTCGGTGATGTCGATGGCCGAGCCCACGTAGCCGTACAGCTCCCCGTTGGCATAAAAGCTGGGCGCACCCTGGGCCAGCAGCCAGCGGTACTGCCCGTCGTGGCGGCGCATGCGGTGCTCCAGCACGTACAGCGTGCGGGTGCGAATGGCCGTTTCCAGCGTGGCTTGGGCCAGCTCCAGCTCCTCGGCCGGCAGGTAGGCCGACCAGCCCGTGGCCACGTACTGCTCCAGGCTCACGCCCACGAAGTCCAGGAACGCCTGGTTGGCGTAGCGGATGGTGGAGTCCGGATTAACGGCCCACACCTGGTTGGGCGCCGCGTCGGCCATGATGCGGAAGCGGGATTCGCTTTCCTGCAGGGCGGCCGTGCGCTCCTGCACCCGCGTTTCCAGCTCCTGATTCAGCTGCTCCACCTGCTGGCGGGCCCGCACGGCGCTGGTCACGTCGTAGGAGAAGTTGAGCACCCCCGTAACCTGCCCCTGGGCGTCGCGCAGGGCCAGGAAAAAGAAGTCGTAATACACCTCCTCCAGCTGCCCGGTGCGCGTGAAATCGGCCTGAACCGGCATGCTGGCCGCGCTGAACGTTTCGCCGGTCTGGTACACGCGTTCGAGAATATCGAGGATGCCGTGGCCGGCCAGCTCGGGCCAGACCGTGCGAATGGGCTGGCCCAGCAGCTCGCGCCCGTTGGCGACGCGCTGGTATCCGGGGTTGACGAACGTAAACACCTGCTCGGGGCCCTCGTGCACGGCCACGTGGGCGGGCAGCTGCATGAGTACCTCGTAGAAGCGCTGGCGCTGGATTTCGGCTTCGGCGCGGGCGGCCTTTTCGCGGACTTGCGCATCGCGCAGGGCTACTTCCACGGGCGAGCGGGGCTGGTCGGCCGTGTCGGTGAAGCTCACCCACAGCCCGTCGCCGGAGCGGCGGGCGGCCAGGCGGTAGTAGTTGTCGTAGCCGTCGGCCTGGTAGTTGATGTTGTACTCGCGGGGCTCCCCGCTCACGTAGGCATCGACGTGAAACGCGAAGGTGCCGTGGGCGATGCTGTGGGGCCACTGCTCGTTGTGCGTCACGGTGGGCACTTCGGGCATGCTCATCATGCGCTGCGCCGTGGGGTTGAGGTACTCGAAGCGAAAGTCCACAATCTCGCCCGCGCCGGCCGGGTCGTAGATGGGCGTGTAGTAAATGACGCCGGTCATCGATACCGCCAGCAGGTCGCCCAGCAGGTCGTCGGCGGGCAAGGCTCTAAGCGGAAGAGGTACGGACGTGGCAGGTATGGTACAAGTGGCGGGGATGCACGGAGCAGTGCGGGAGTAAAGATGATAAATCTACGTGCAGGTAGCGGATACTCCTGAACGGATAGTGCCCGACCGGCAGCAGCCTCGCCCTGATACAGCCCCTGCGGAAAATGCACCAGCCCACCGGCGGGCTAGTCCGCCGGTGGGCTGGTGCATTTTCCGCAGGGGCTTGCCCGGTGCCACGGCAGGAGGGAAGCCCCTGCTGACTACCGACCTCCGCTGCGTCGACTACGGACGGCTGCGTATGCCTGTAGTGTTGCTCAAGCAGTAAAGGGGCCTCCAACTGGCCGCTGGACGGCGTGTTCGCCGCTGGCCCACAACTCCTAGTTCTGCTCCAGCAGCTGAAACAGCTCGTCGAGCTTGGGCGTGAGAATGATTTCGGTACGGCGGTTCATGGCCTTGTTCTGGGGCGAGTCGTTCTGGGCCACCGGCACGTACTCCGAGCGGCCCGAGGGCGTCACCTGCCCGGGCGCCATGCCGGCTTCGGTGAGGATGCGGGTAATTTCGGTGGCGCGCAGCACCGACAAGTCCCAGTTGTCGCGCATGCCGGCCGTGCCCTTCGTGATGGGCACGTTGTCGGTGTGGCCCTCCACCAGCACGTTCACGTCCTGGTTGCCCTTCAGGGCGGTGGCCAGCTTGCGCAGCGCGTCCTGCCCGCGCGGGTCCACCTTGGTCGAGCCCGATTTGAACAGCAGCTGCTCCGACAGCGACACGTACACTTTGCCGTTGCGCAGGTTCACCTGCAGGTCCTGGGCGTTGAAGCCCAGCAGGGCATCGGCCACGCGCTTGCGCAGGGCCTGCACGGCCTGGTCTTTCTCCACCAGCTTTTTCTGCAGCTCGGCCAGGCGCTGCTCCCGGTCCTTAAGGTCGGCCGAGAGCTGGGAGTTCTGGGCTTCGGCCCCGCTCAGGTTCTGGTTGAGCTGATTCACCTGCTGGCTGCGCGAGGCCAGGCGCTGGCGCAGCTCTTCTTCGGTGCGGGCCTTGTCCTGCTGCAGGGCGGTTTTTTCCACCTGCAGCTGGTCGCGCGACTTGCTCAGCTCGGCGTTCTGGCTTTGCAGCTCGGTGTATTTCTTCTGCGACACGCAGCCGGGAGCCAGCAGGGCCGTGGCCAGCAGCGAGGCGGCCGCCAGGCGGCCCGGGAAAGGAAAGGGCATCATGGTGTGGGATGGTGAATGAGGAGGCGCGCGGCCCGCGGGGGGGGGGGCGCCCGGGGCGGGTTACGCAGCCCCTGCGGCGGAAGTTTTGGCCGGGAGCGGCCGGCGGCTGGCAGCGCGGTTATTTCCACCGTATTTTCGCCCCCGTTTCTCTTTCTGTCCACCCGGTGCTCTTTCGCCTGATTTTCGCTGGTTTGCTGGCCCTGGCCGCCCAGCCGCTGTGCCCGGCCGCGGCCCCGCGGGCGGCCGCGTGCCCGCCCGCCGCGGCCCCAGCCCAGGGCGCGGCCAAGTACTGGGTGTTTCTGCGCGACAAGCACGGCGTCCAGTTCGAGCCGGCCGCCTATTTCAGCCCGCAGGCCCAGGCCCGCCGCCGCCGCCAGCACCTGCCCGCCGCCGATACCTCGGACTTTCCGCTGCGCCCCGATTACCTCGGCCAGGTGCGGGCCGCTGTCGACTCGGTGACGGGCACCAGCCGCTGGTTCAACGCCGTGGCTTGCCGGGCCACGCCCGCCCAGGTGGCCATCCTGCGGCAACTGCCCGGGGTGCGTGCCGTGGAGGTCATGCCCGGACACCCGCTGCAGCCCGCCCGGCGCGGCGCGGCGCCTTCCGGTCATTCGGCTGCTTTTGCCCGGGCCGCTTTGCGTCGCCGCGCCGCCGCGCCCGACAGCACCCCGCACCTGACTTCGGCGGAGCGCCAGCTGGCCCAACGCCAGACGCGCACCCTCGGCGGCGAGCTGCTGCGCCGCCAGGGCCTCGACGGCCGCGGCCTGCGCATTGCCGTGCTCGACGTGGGCTTCAGCGGCGCCGACGAGCACCCGGCCCTGGCGCACCTGTGGCGCGAAAAGCGCGTGGTGGCCACCCAGGACTTCATGCGCCACCGCCCCGATGCCCTGCACGGCGGCTCGCACGGCACCGAGGTGCTGGCCTGTCTGGCCGGGCGGCTTTCCGAGGGCATTCCGCTGGGCCTGGCCCCGCAGGCCGAGTACTTGCTGGCCCGCACCGAAGCCCTGCGCCGTGAATCCTTTGCCGAGGAAGAAGCCTGGCTGGCCGCCGCCGAGTGGGCCGACCGCCTCGGGGCCGACATCATCAACTCCTCGCTGGGCTACACCGACACGCGCTATTTCCGCGAGCAAATGAACGGCCGCAGCAGCCTGGTGGCCCGCGCCGCCAACCTGGCCGTTCGCAAGGGCATGCTGGTGGTGTGCGCCGCCGGCAACGACGGCGACGACGACCGGTGGCGCCTGATCGGCACGCCCGCCGATGCCGACTCGGTGCTGGCCGTGGGCGCCCTCGACCCCGATACCTGGCTGACCACCGACTTCAGCTCCTGCGGCCCCGCCGTGGGTGGCCGCCTGAAGCCCAACCTGACGGCCTTCGGGGTGGTGATGACGGCCACGCCCGGCGGCGACGTGCAGGAGCTGGAAGGCACCTCCTTCGCCTCGCCGCTGGTGGCCGGGCTGGCCGCCTGCGTGTGGCAGCAGCGCCGCGAGCTGAAGGCCATGGAGCTGTTTCGCCTGCTGGAGCACTCGGCCACGCTCTACCCGTACTTCGACTACGCCCACGGCTACGGCCTGCCGCAGGCCAGCCGCTGCCTGCGCCCCGCCGCCCCCGCGCCGCCCGCGCCCACGCTCGACATCGTGGCCGGAGCCCAGGTGGTGCAGGTCGTCATCCGGCCCGAAGCCACGCTGGCCCTGCAGCCGCTGCCGCTGTTCACCGACTCGGTGGCGGCCGTGGGCGCCCTGGCTGAAAGCAGCCGCAACGCCCCCCCGGTGCCGCGCGCGGGCCGCGAGCGTAGCTCCGCGGTGCGGCCCACGCCCTCACCGGCGCCGGGTCTGCCGCTTCCGTTGCCGTACCCCGATTACTGCTACTGGCACCTGGCCGATGCCTGTGGCCGCCTGCGCCGCTACGAGGTGCTGGAGGTGTCGCAGCGGGCGGTGCTGCGCCTGCCCGCCGGCAGCTGGCAGCCTGGCGACGTCCTGCGGGTGCACTACCGCGGCTACACGGCCGAAAAATCCTTGCCCTAGCGTGGTATGCAGCATATAACACTCAGCAATTGGAGGCCGATAGCGGCGGTGGCCGGCAACGCAACCACCCGGCAGGCAGGGCCGCAGGGCCGCGGGCCCCGGGTGGGCGGGCGCGGCCGGTGGGCAGGCTTGGCCCTGGCGTCGACGCTGGCCGCACTGCTGCTGGCCGCCTCGCCCGCCCGGGCGCAGCGCCCGTTGCTCAGCACCGACGTGGCCGCCGACACCGCCCGGCAGACCTACGGCCCGCACCGGCGGCATTTTCGGCACCTGTACCTGGCCTATATGCCCGTGCTGGGCCAGCCCGCCGGCCGCGGGGCCGACCTGCGCCCCTGGGTTTCGGCCGAAATGGTGCTGGGCCTGCGCGAAAAGCTGCGCCTGACCCCGGTGCTGGCCATCGGGGCCGATGCGCGCTACGTGTACCTGCGCTACGCCCTGGCCCAGCACCCCGACAAAGTGCTGCCCGACGCCGCGCTGCACCACCGCGAGTCCTTGGCCCTGCACCGCGCCGACCTGGAAGGCTGGGCCCGGCTGCGCTTCGGCCGGCAGGGCAACACCGTGGGGCGCTACCTCGACGTGAGCGGCTGGGGCGGCTGGGTGGCCGCCACCGCCCACCACACCGAGGACGAGCCCAACAGCGCCCGCGCCAAACGCGTGAAAACCACCGAAACCGGGCTGCCTTACCTGCGCCGCTGGGCCTACGGCGCCGGAGCCCGGCTGGGCAGTCAGCGCCTGGTGCTCACGGCCCGCTACCGCCTCAGCGACACGTTTCGGGGAGTGGCGGCCGGCCTCTATCCCGAGCTGCCGCGCTGGACGGTGGGCCTCGAAATCGGGGTGCTCTGAGCCGGCTCCCAGGCAACCCCGACAATATCCTTGCGTACCGGGCAGAAAAACATGCCTTTGCTGCGATATTCGCAGCTTATTGCCCGCCGCCGCCGCCGTTTGCGTATACGGCGTACTCCTCCTGACTTCACCATTCCAATGAAACACCTATTGCTCCCCGCTGCGCTGCTGCTTCTGCTGGCCCAGTCGTCGTGCGTGACGACGGACCGCGAAGTGGGCACGTCGAGTAACCCCGAACGCGTGTACACGCCCAAGCCCGAGGCCGAGCGCAGCCGCCTCACCAGCCGCACGGTGCTGCGCACCGTGCAAACCCAGCACGCCTTTTCCGACCGCGGCAGCAAGGACAAGTTTGTGCTGCTGCTGCAGGGCCCGAAAATCATCGACGCCAACGCCCGTTTCCTGATCATCTCCGCCAAAGGCGACACCCTGCGCAACGAGGTCATCCCGGCCAAGGCGCTCATCGATGAGCGCGCCATGCAGGACGACCCGCAGGCTTCCTCGGTGCGCAGCCGCGAGCTGGCCATTCTGCAAGGCATGAACGGCTTCTTCGCCGACGACAAATTTACCTCGCCCGCCATTCCGCGCACCGCCACCACCGCCCCCGAAGGCAGCGACCCGGAAGGCTGGAGCGCCGTGCAGGCCGACGGCCGCGCCGTGGGCTTCGACTACATCGACGCCTCGGGCCGCGAAAAGCGCATTGCCTTCGCCAAAAAGCTCAACAAAGCCGTCATCGTGGCGGATTAGAAGTAAATAGCTAAATGGCGGGTCGTTCAATCGGCAGCCAACAAAAAAAGGCCCTTTCCGCGCGGAAAGGGCCTTTTTCTTGTAACCGTTGTTAAGCAGGTAGTACACTTTAGCCGTTTAGCGGCAGCCAGCCCACGCGGCCGGCAGCGTTGCGCACCAGCTGGTAGCCACTCCATTCGCCCAGCACAGCCACGCGGCTGCGGGCAGGCAGCGTATCCAGCGGGGCGGCAGTGGGGGCGGGGCGGCTCAGCAGGTCGGCAGTGGTGGCCAGGGCCTCGCGGCGCAGGGCCTCGGTGGCCACGGCTTTGGCGGGTACGTAGCCGAGGCGGCCGTTGGGGGCCTGCACCCGCAGCCAGTCGGCGGTAGCGCCCACCACCAGCAAGGGGGCGTTTTTGGGCAGGGCTGCCGGCTGCTTTTTCAGGGCTACCGGGGCCGGCTGCAGGGCGGTGCGGGTGCCGGTCAGGCGCACCCACTGGCCCAGGCGCTCGGCCGGGGTGCGCGGGGCGGCGGGCTCCCGGTCGGCGCGGCGCACGAAGGGGTAGGGGTCGACGGCGCCGCGGCCGCCGCGGTACACGCCGAAGTGCAGGTGCGGCGGGGTGGTGCGGGCATTGCCGGTGTTGCCGACCAGGCCTAGCGTGTCGCCCGCTTTCACCACCTGTCCTGCCTGCACCAGCTGCCGCGAAAGGTGGGCGTAGTAGAGGTGCTGGCCGTGGATATCGGCCAGCCACACCACCAGCCCGCCGCGGGGCGTGTCGCCCACGCGCGTGACCATGCCGGGCGCGGCGGCCACCACCGGCGTACCCTTGGCGGCGAAGATGTCGATGCCCTCGTGGCGGCGGGCGCCGTTGTCGCGGTCGGCTCCCCAGAACGAGCCGGCCGCCGCGTCGCTCTTGCCCTGCACCGGGAAGGCCAGGGAGGGCGCGCGCTGAATGCGGATGGTGAAGCGGCCGGGGCGCAGCAGCTCGGGCTGCACCCGCAGCAGGTGCTGCCGGTCGTCGGCGGCCACGTAGCTGAAGCTGCGGGCGGCGGTATCGGCCGAGGCCAGGGGGCGCGGGCTGTTGTTGGCCGGGTCCAGCTCGAAGGCGTCGACGAACACGCGCACGTCGGCGGAAGCGGGCTCCACCGTCAGCGTGATGTTGACTTTCTCGCCCGCGCGCACGGCGTAGCGGTAGGAAGCCGCAAAGGCCGCATCGGCCCGGAAGATGCCGGTTTCGCGGAAGGGCAGCGCGACGACCAGCGAATCCTGCAGGGCGCGGTCGGCGGCGGCCAGCCAGTCGCGGCCCAGGGCGGTCTGGTCGAGGCCCGTTTGGCGCAGCTGCCGGGCGTAGGCCTCGTGCGGGGTGCGCGGCTGGCTGAAAAGGCCCTGCAGCGTCTGCTGCTTGCCGCAGGAAATCAGGAGGAAGGATAACAGAAAGCAGGGGAGAAGCCAGCCCAGCGGCCGGCGCGTCGTCATCAGTTGGCGCATAGGTAGGGGCAGAACACCAGCCGGCCGGGCTTCGTTCGGACTACTCACTCCGGCCGGCTACCCGGCGAAATGCGGGTCAGGCCGCGCCGCGCGAAGGGCCATGCCAACGCCCGAACGACCAGGTACTCGCGCGGTGAGGCCCTGCGCGGGGCGCCGCGTAACGGTCTGGCTTTTCGACGCCTGTCCGGCCGCCCGCTAGCCAATCCTCCGGTACGGTCCCGCGTTTCTGCGGCACGTGCTTATCCGCATCCGGTACGGGCCCCTTGCCTTTCGCTACGCCCCGCCTCCTGCCGACCAGTCCGCGGCACCGGTCGATACGTTGCCGCGGGCTTCCGTCGCAACCGCCCCAGGAGCCTCCGGGCCTTGCCCAGAAGCAATTAGTGCGGCTGGCGGTGGGGCCGGGCCGGGGGCGCCGCAAGCGCCGCGGAAGCCGTAATATTGGCCCTTTGCTTCGCGTGCTACCCGTATGTTTTCCGCCGACCGTATTCAGACTATTCGTAAGAGCCGGGGGTTGTCCCAGGAAATGCTGGCCGAGCAATCGGGCGTGAGTTTGCGCACCATTCAGCGGGTGGAGCAGGGCGACACTGTGCCACGGGGCCACACCCTGCAGGCGCTGGCCGCCGCCCTGGGCGTGGCGCTGGACGATTTTCGGGCCGCGCCGGCAGCCGTTCCGCCGAGCCCGCCGCTGCCGGCCGCCCAACCCGCCGAACTGCCCGCACCCGAACCGTGGCAGCACCTCACCGAAGTTGCGCTGCGGCCCGCCACCGAGGTGGCGGTGGCCAGGCCGCCGTCCCTGCTGGTCACGAGTCCGGCGGCCCCGGCTCTGCGCCCCGACCCGCACTTTCTGCAGCTGTTGAACCTGAGCGCCCTGAGCTTTCTGCTGCTGCCGCTGCTCAACATCATCATCCCGCTGCGGCTCTGGCGCGCCCGGCGGCACGAGGTGGAGCACGCGCAGGAGGTGGGGCGGCGGGTGCTCGGCTTTCAGATCCTGTGGCAGGTGAGCACCACCGTGACGTACCTGCTGCTGGTGCTGGCGCACTGGGTGGCGGCCAAGTACTTTCAGGCCAAGCTGCCGGGTACGTTTCTGGGTGTGTTCATCGTGTCGTACGTGCTCAACGTGCTGGTGGTGGGCTACGAGGCCCTGCGGCTGCGGCGCGGCCGGCTGGACATTTACCCGGTGCGGCTGTAATGGCAAATATTGGTAGTCAATGTGTTAGCGGAAGTGGCGGCGAAGTGGCGTAGAAGTGGCGGGTAAATGACGCCGGGCCGGGCGCGGTGGGCTGGTAAGTTTGAGCCAGTCTTCCAGCCCAACTACCGGCCCCATGAAAACCCTCGCCACAATCCTGCTGTCCGTACTCTTGCTGCTCGTGCTGGGCGGCGTCGGCGGCTACTTTTACATGCAGCGCAAGTTTGCGCCCCCGGCCAATCAGCTCACGGTAGGCGGGCTGCCAGCCCAGGCTGCCTTCGTGTGGCAGGCCGACAGCAGCGCCCAACCGGTGCAGGCCCGGGCCCATCAGCTGGTGCCCGTGCGGGTGCCGGGCTGCTCCCGCACCTGCTACCTGCAGTTCGACACCGGCGCCCCCTACACCCTGTTCTACGCCCACCCGCTGGCAGCATTGCGCGCTGAGTACCCCGCCGTCGGGGCGGCCCTGCAGCCCCGGGCCGATACCGTCCGCAACGTGCAGTTCCGGCTGGGCGGGGCCGCGGTGCAGGTGCGCCGGGCGCCGGTGCTGCGCTACGGCGCCCACCAGCTGCCCGCCGATACCGCCGCGCCCTTCGTCATCGGCACGCTCGGCGCCGACGTGCTGGAGGGCCGCGTGCTGGTTGTCGACTACCCCCGCCGGCGCCTGAGCCTCTTCGCCGCCCTGCCCGACAGCCTGGCCGGCCGCGCCGACTTCGTGCCCCTGGAGCTGAAGGGCCGCCGGGTGATGCTCCGCGCCGAGCTGCCGGGGCAGTCGGGCCCGCTGCTCTTCGACAGCGGCAGCAGCGCCTTTGCCCTGCTCACCAGCCAAAGCCGCTGGCAGGAGCTGGCCCAACCTGCCGCCCCCGTGCGCACCAACGCGGTGAATTCCTGGGGCAAGACGCTCACCACCTACACCACGCCCACCGTCGCCGCGCTCCGGCTGGGCTCGACCAAGCTGCCGCTGGGTACCGTGAGCTACATGACAGGCATGAACCTGATGCAGCAACTGCTGACGCGAGTTTCGGGCATGGCCGGTATGCTCGGCAACGAGCCGTTCGTGGGCCGCACCATCATTCTCGACGCGCCGGGCGGCCGGTTTGGGGTGGTGCGCTAGCCTCGGTGCCAACCCCGGGCGGGGCCGGGCGGTTGTCAGTAGGGCCGCTACCTTTACGGCCCATTCCCACTACCCGCTCCCCGCCCATGAAGCTCATCGAGTGCCCCCGCGACGCCATGCAAGGCTGGCCGGACTTCATCCCGACTGAAACCAAAACTGCCTACCTCAACCAGCTGCTGCGCGTGGGCTTCGACACGCTGGACTTCGGCTCGTTCGTGTCGCCCAAGGCCATTCCGCAGCTGCGCGACACGGCCGAGGTGCTGGCCGGGCTGGATCTGAGTCAGACCAAGACCAAGCTGCTGGCCATCGTGGCCAACCTGCGCGGGGCCGAAACGGCCGCGGGCTACCCCGAAATTCAGTACCTGGGCTTCCCGCTGTCGGTGTCGGAGACGTTTCAGCAGCGCAACACCAACAAGAGCATCAGCGAGGCGCTGGCCGAAGTGGC
Organism: Hymenobacter edaphi; assembly: GCF_003258365.1. Lineage (GTDB taxonomy): Bacteria > Bacteroidota > Bacteroidia > Cytophagales > Hymenobacteraceae > Solirubrum > Solirubrum edaphi. Next base: position 853,555 of record NZ_QHKM01000001.1, read on the forward strand.
CCAGATGCAGAACCTCTGCCAGCAGCGCGGCAAGGAACTGGTGGTGTACCTCTCGATGGGCTTCGGCAACCCCTACGGCGACCCGTGGAACCTCGAAGTACTCGGCCAGTTCACCCACAAGCTCGACGCGCTGGGCGTGCGCATCGTGGCCCTGTCCGATACCATCGGCGCCTCCACGCCCGAAACCATCATTCCGCCCTTCCGCGAGCTGACGGCCGCCTTCCCCCACATCGAATTCGGCGCCCACCTGCACACCACCCCGCAGAGCTGGCGCGAGAAGGTGGAAGCCGCCTACAGCGCCGGCTGCCGCCGCTTCGACGGCGCCTTGGGCGGCATCGGCGGCTGCCCGATGGCGGCCGACGAGCTGACCGGCAACATGGCCACCGAAAACCTGGTGCAGTACCTGCAGGCGCAGGGCGTACCCACCGGCCTGGACCAAGCCGCCTTGCGCGAGGCGCAGGTGATGAGCCAGCAAGTGTTTGCCGGGCATTGATACCTTTAGTTATGGATAATATCGTCGGTATTGAGTTTTATAATCGGACCGCCACCACCTTGTGGATCGAACCGTTCTGTATAGAGGTTGAATTGCAGCCTGAGTTTGAGTATCGGGTCGAATCAACTGAAACCGAGTATGGATTAAAGATGGATCATGATACCATCACTTTCTACCTGCAAAAAGCTTACAGTCCCAAGGTGTACCGCAGGCCGGTGGTTGCCAACGTGCAGGAATCTATCCCCTGGGAATTGATAGAGGATTATTCTTTCCTTGACCTATAATCTACAGTTTGACTTCTAAGCCACAGCCCTATGCCCGCCGCCCTCGTTGACCTTTTCATCCCCTGCTTCGTCGACCAGCTTTTCCCCGATACCGCCATGAACATGGTGAAGGTGCTGGAGGCCGTCGGCTGCCAGGTGAACTATAACCCCGCCCAGACCTGCTGCGGGCAGCCCGCCTACAACGCCGGCTACCGCAAGGAAAGCCAGCAGGTAGCCGAAAAATTCCTCACCGACTTTGCCGGCCCCGCCGAACGCTACGTGGTGGGCCCCTCGGCCTCCTGCGTGGGCATGGTGCGCAACCACTACGGCGAGCTGCTGGAAGACTCGCCCCGTTGCGCGGAGTTTCCGGCCCTGCAGCGCCGGGTGTTCGAGTTTACCGAGTTTCTGGTGGGCGTGCTGGGCGTGACGGAAATTCCGGGGGCCCGACTCAGCGGCAAGTACACCTACCACGACTCCTGCTCGGCTCTGCGCGAGTGTCAGATCCGCGAGGAGCCGCGGCAGCTGCTCGATTCCGTGACCGGCCTGGAGCGCCTGGAAATGGCCGAAACCGAAACCTGCTGCGGCTTCGGAGGCACCTTCGCCGTGAAGTTCGAGCCGATTTCCGTCGCCATGGCCCAACAGAAGGTGGAGCACGCCCTGGCCACCGGCGCCGAGTACCTCGTCAGCACCGATACCAGCTGCCTGATGCACCTGGACGCCTACATCCGCAAGGAAAAACTACCCCTGCGCACCCTGCACGTGGCCGATGTGCTGGCGAGTGGGTGGTAAAGGCAGCGGCAGAATCAGCCGTCATTGCGAGCGAAGCAAAGCAATCCTTCCTCCAGTAGCACCGCCGACACAACTGGCAGAAGCCGAAAGCAGCACCGCCCGAAATCTGCATCTGCAGTTTCGGGCGGTGCTGCTTTTATTCAGTCGACTTTCGGTCAGCAGGCATTGTCTCGGCGGCCCATTGGCCAGGACCGATTGCTTCACCCTTCGTCCTCGCAATGACAGCCAGTGGGGCTGTTACAGCAGCGCCTTAATCCGTGCCGTCAGCCCCTCCGAAGCCTCCATCAACGGCAGGCGCACGGCGCCGGGAATCACGCCCAGCAGCTCCAGCGCGGCTTTCACGCCCACGGGGTTGGCCTCCTCGTACATCAGCGGGTTCAGCGGCAGCAGCCCGAACAGCAGCTGGCTGGCCGCCGCGTAGTCGCCGGCCAGGGCGTGGCGGGTCATGTCGGAGAAGCGGCGCGGGAAGGCGTTGGCCAGCACCGAGATGATGCCCACGCCGCCGAAGCTGATGAGCGGGGTGGTGAGCATGTCGTCGCCCGAGATGAGCAGGAAACCCTCGGGCTTGCCGGCGGCAATCTGCAGGCACTGCTCCACGTTGCCGCTGGCTTCCTTGATGCCGATGATGTTCGGGTGCTGGGCCAGCGTGAGGGTGGTTTCGGCCGTGATATTCGAAGCGGTACGGCCGGGCACGTTGTAAAGGATGACCGGCACCGGGGCCGCGTCGGCCAGGCGCTGGTAATGGGCCACGATGCCGCGCTGGGTGGGCTTGTTGTAGTAGGGCGAAGCCGAGAGGATGGCCGCAATGCCGTCGAGGTCGGTTGCCTGAATGGTGCGCTCCACGGCCGCCGTGTCGTTGCCGCCGATGCCGTAGACCAGCGGCACGCGCCCGGCCACGTGCTCCTTGGCCACGCGCAGGATTTCGGCTTTTTCGGCCGCCGTGGTGGTCGGCGACTCGGCCGTGGTGCCGTTGATGACGATATATTCCACCCCGCCGTCGATGACAAAATCGAGCAAACGGCGCAGGGCGGGGTAATCGACGGCGAAGTCGGTGGGGGAGAAGGGCGTAACCAACGCTACGCCGGTGCCGTGCAGCGCAGGAAGACGGGAATCAAGTTTGTGCATGAGGGGCCGAATCCGTTAGTTTTGTGGGAACAACCGGCCGCGCGAAGGTACGAAGGCGTCAGGCTTTGGCCGGTTCTCTCAGTTCGATTTACCTCTCTCAGGCCGCGCTGGCCGCCCTCTTCCCCCGCATGTCCCAACGTTTCACCTCTCTTCTGCTGGGCACCGCCGCCCTGGCCGCCGGCCTCGCCGTGTCGTCCTGCAACACCGAAAAAGCCTCGGCTTCCGAAGGTGAAAACCCCACGGCCGCCGCCGAAGCCATGTCGGGCGCCGCTGCTACGGCCGCGGAGGAAAAAGCCGCCACGCCGGCCGACGTGACTACCACGGCCCCCGACCCGAGCAGCATCCCGGCCTCGGCCGCGGGCAACGCCGCCGCCATCCTGGCCCGCCCGCAGGTGCCCATCCTGTGCTACCACCAGATCCGCGACTGGCGCGCCAAGGACTCGAAAGGCGCCAAGGACTACATCGTGCCGGTGGAGCAGTTCAAGGCTCAGATTAAGATGCTGGCCGACTCGGGCTACCACACCATCCTGCCCGACCAGCTCTACGCCTACCTGACCACCGGCGCCAAGCTGCCCAGCAAGCCGGTGATGCTCACCTTCGACGACACCGACCTCGACCAGTTTACGGTGGCCAAGCCCACCCTCGACAAGTACGGCTACAAGGCGGTGTACTTCATCATGACCGTGAGCCTGGGCCGCCCCAACTACATGAGCAAGGCGCAGGTGAAGCAGCTCTCCGACGAGGGCAACGTCATCGGCTCGCACACCTGGGACCACCACAACGTGAAGAAGTACCAGGGCCAGGACTGGGTGACGCAGATTGAGAAGCCCACCAAGACCCTGGAGGAAATTACCGGTAAGGACATCAAGTACTTCGCCTACCCCTTCGGCCTGTGGAACCCCGAGGCCATTCCGCAGCTCAAGCAGCGCGGCATGGTGGCCGCCTTCGTGCTGGCCGAAAAGCGCGACCAGCAGGACCCGCTCTTCACCATCCGCCGCATCATCGCCTCGGGCTACTGGAGCCCCAAGACGCTGCACAACAGCATTGTCAACAGCTTCGACGGCAAGTAAGCCGCCACCGGGCAACGCACAGCGCCCCCGCCGAATCCCGGCGGGGGCGCTGTGCGTTTCAGAGCCAAGGAGAAACTAGGGCGTGACCGTAAATTCGACGGGGGCGTACTGGGCCACGTGCTTGGAACCAGCCCGGCCAATGTGCCGCGAAACGTAGTTATAGAGCATCACGGTGCCGGTTTTGGCATCGGCGGGCACTACCACCTGTAAGCGCGTGGGCGAGGTAAAGGTGGGCGCGACCAAGGTGGTGGATTGCCAGAACATAACCCGGTTGCGTTCGGGCGACGCGGCGAAGTGCGTGCCGGTGAGGGTGACGACGGTGCCCGCCGGCCCGCGCGTGGGCGCTATGGCCGTAATCTGCGGGTACTGCTCGGAAAACACCTGCGCCGGCCCGCTCTGCCGCCCCCGAGCGGTGACGGTCAGCTCGCCGTAGGGCAGCGAGTCATTGTAAATGCCGGCGGGTACTTCGACGGTCAGCTCACCGGTGCTGGCGGCCGTTACCGTCGCCGCTGCCCCGTTGATGCGCACGTCGTTGGCAGCGGGGTTGGGGGCGAAATTGCTGCCTTCCAGCACCACCTTGCTGCCCTCGGCCGCCCCGGCGGGCGTTACTCGCCGCACGGCAGGCGGGCACTTACAATCGGCGTCTTGCTTGCCGCAGGCGGCCAGCAGCGGCACAAACAGTAATAGGGGATTGAACCGTAGGAACATCAAGGTAAAGCGTTTGACCACGCTACCGGATGCTACTCCGCCGCCAGCCCGCCGGCCTTCAGCGCCTCGAAGCCGCCGGCGTTGACCACGTTTTTGAAGCCGTTTTGCAGCATCAGCGTGCCGGCCTGGGTGGAGCGGTTGCCCGATTTGCAGTAGAGCACGTAGGTCGCGTTCGGGTCGAGCTTGGCTACCTGGTCGGCAAAGTCGGTGGAGAGGAAGTTCACGTTGCGGGCGCCGCGCAGGTGGCCGGCGGCAAACTCGGCGGGCGTGCGCACGTCGAGCAGGATCACGCCGGGTTTGGCCAGCTGCTGCTGGGCCTGCGGGGGCGTCAGGATGGGGGCCGTCTGGGCCTGGGCGGCGGCGGCGGCAACGGCCAGCATCAAGGTCAGGCCGTAGGGTAGAAGCTGTTTCATAGCGAGAATGAAAAAAAGCGGACGCGCTGCCAAAGTAAACAACGCGTCCGCCGCATAACGTGCCGGGGTAGATTAAATTTTGCTACAGCCCACCGTCCGATACCATGGCCAGCAGGTCGGTTTCGCCGATGATGGGCACGTTCAGCGCCGTGGCTTTTTCGCGCTTGGCCGGGCCCATTTTGTCGCCGGCCACCAGGTAGCTGAGCTTTTTGCTGATGGAGCCCGTGACCTTGCCGCCGTTGCGCACAATCACCTGCTCCAGCTCCTCGCGGCTGTGCTGCTCAAACACGCCCGACAAGACGAACGTGAGCCCGTTGAGCCGGTCGCTGAGGGGCTGTGGGGCCTCGCCGGTGAGCTGCAGCTGCACGCCGGCCGCTTTCAGGCGCTCTACCAGGGCCAGGTTGGCCGCATCCTGCGCCCAGGCGGCCACGCTCTCGGCAATGACGCCGCCCACCTCGGGCACGGCCGCCAACTCGGCCACCGAAGCGGCCAGCATCGTGTCGATGCTGCGGTAGTGCGCGGCCAGCTTTTCGGCCACCGTCTCGCCCACGTAGCGGATGCCCAGCCCGAACAGTACCCGGTCGAAGGGCACTTCCTTGCTGGCTTCGAGGCCGGCGAACAGGCGCTGCACCGACTTTTCGCCCATGCGGTCCAGGTTCACCAGCTTCTCACGCTGGTCGGGCAGGGTGTAGAGGTCGGCCGCGTCGCGCACCAGGCCCAGGTCGAAGAAGCGGCCCACGGTTTCGGCGCCTAGGCCGTCGATGTTCAGGGCCTTGCGCGAGACGTAGTGCTCCAGCTTGCTTTTGAGCTGGGGGGCGCAGCCCCGCTCGTTGGGGCAGCGGAAGTGGGCCTCGCCCTCGGGCCGCACCAGCGGGGTGCCGCAGGCTGGGCAGGCCGTGGGATACACGATGGGCACGGCATCGGCTGGGCGGGCCGAGAGGTCGACGCCGGTGATTTTGGGAATGATTTCGCCGCCTTTCTCCACGAACACCAGGTCGCCCAGGCGCAGGTCGAGGGCGGCAATCTGGTTGGCGTTGTGCACCGAGGCGCGCTTCACCACGGTGCCGGCCAGCGGCACCGGGTCGAGCAGGGCCACGGGCGTGACGGCCCCGGTGCGGCCCACCTGGTAGATGATTTCATTAAGGCGGGTGCGGCCGGCTTCGGCCGGGTACTTGTAGGCAATGGCCCAGCGCGGGCTCTTGGCCGTGTAGCCCAGCAGCTCCTGCTGGCGCAGGTCGTCGATTTTAATCACGATGCCGTCGGTAGCCACCGGCAGCTCGAAGCGCCGCTTGTCCCATTCGTGGATGAAGGCCAGCACCTCATCGATGCTGCCGCACAGGCGCCAGGTGTCCGACACGGGCAGGCCCCAGCGCTTGAGGGCCTGCAGGGCGGCGCTGTGGGTGGGAAAGTGGCGCCCGCCGCTCAGAAAGCTGTAGGCGTAGAAGCGCAGGCGCCGGGCCGCCACCACGGCCGAGTCCTGCAGCTTCAGGGTGCCGGAGGCGGCGTTGCGCGGGTTGGCCAGCAGGGCCTCACCGTTTTGCTCCCGCTCGGCGTTCAGGTCGTTGAACACGCCCAGGGGCATGAAAATCTCGCCGCGCACCTCAAAGTCCTGGGGCTGGCCGGCGTCGTCGCGCAGGTGCAGGGGCAGCGTCTTGATGGTGCGTACGTTGTTGGTCACCACGTCGCCGCGGGTACCGTCGCCGCGCGTCACGCCCTGGGTGAGCTGGCCGTGCTCGTAGCGCAGGCTCATGGCCACGCCGTCGAACTTCAGCTCGCACACGTACTGGTACTCGGCGCCTTCCAGCCCGCGCTGCACCCGCTCGTCGAACTCGCGCAGGTCGGTTTCGGAGTAGGTGTTGGCCAGGCTCAGCATCGGAAAGCGGTGCTCCTGGGTGGGAAACTGCTTGGTGATGGTGCCGCCCACGCGCTGGGTGGGCGAGTTGGGCTGGGCGTAGTCGGGGTACTGCTTTTCCAGGGCCTGCAGCTCGCGCAGCAGCTGGTCGAACTCCTGGTCCGTCACCTCCGACGTGTCGTTCTGGTAGTACTGGTGGTTGAGGTAGTGCAGGCGCTCGGTGAGGGTGCGGATTTGGTCCTGGGCGTCACGCGGAGCGTCGTGGGTGGCAAATAGGTCGAGCATGGAAGGCAAAGAAAGGGGCGAAGCCGGGTTCGGTGGGGTAAAAATACCCCGAACCGTCCGGCTAAAAATAGTAGCCCCGGTACTTTTAGCGCAGTTGCCTTTTGTGAATTGAAAGCCAGTCGCTTAGTGCTGGATAGGCCGTGTGGCTCGATGCGGCGGGCATTTTCGCGCTGTTACGGCCCGGGTAAAAACACTGGTGCCACGACTCCCAAAGTCGTGGCACCAGTGCGGACAATCGTCCACAAAATCCGTGAAATCCGGACGAATCCGTCTAAATCCGGGGTCAGTTTTTGATCAGCACGCCGTCGGCCATGAAGGTCAGCTGCTGCTGGGGCTTGGTAATGGCGGCCACTTCCTTGTCCGACTTGCCGGCGTCTTTGGCGTAGTGCTGCTGGTCGGCCACCGAAATTTCCTCGCGGTGCGCCCAGCCGTCGACAACCACGGTCTTGCCCTTGGAGTCTTTGGGCACGAAGAAGGCGTAATCCTTGAAGCGCACGCGCATCGGCTTGCCGTCGGCGGTTTGCAGCGTCATCCAGCAGCCCTTGGCCTGGCACACGTCGGTGGCCTCGCCGATCAGCTTGACCCGGGCCGAGTCCTGCTGGCCGAGCACCACGGGCAGGGCCGACATGGGCTGGGCCCCGTCTTCGGTTACTTCCGCGCCGTAGACTTTGCCGGCGGCCGTAGTCTTGGCCTGCGGGCCTGCCGAGTTGGCTTCGGCCTCGGCCTCGGCTGCGGATTCGGTGGCCGGCTTGTTGTCGGCGGCAGCGGTGTCGGCCGGCTGCTGCTGCTGGCAGGCGCTGAAGAGGGCCGTGGCGGCCGTGAGGGCGAGTAGCGTGCGTTTCATGCGGAAATGGGGTAGGACAAACCGCCCCAAACTTACGCATTCAGCGGGAGTTAGCGCGCGGTGCCGGCCGTGCGTTTCAGGAGCACGGCCACGTGGTCGGGCTCCCGGTCGGCGTCGCGCATTTCGGAGCGCACCATGCCCACGCCGGGCGCGTAGTAATCGACGACGCGCTTGACGGAGCGGCGGGCCATGTCGGCGCGGGCCTGCGTCACGTACTCGTAGCGCGCCTCCACTTTATAGCACTGAAACGTGCCGGCTGGCGTGGTCACGCTCTCGGGCCCGCTGATTTTGCGCTCCGTGACGCTGGTCATCACCTGCGCAATGTCGACGCTGGGGCTGCTGACCTGCACCGTGAGCTTGCCGCCGGGCAGGGCGCCGGGGGTGGGCTGGTTGGGCCAGGCCAGGTGCACCGGCTCGAAGGCGAAGCGCCGGTCGCGGAAGGAGCGGAGCATGGCCGGATCGAGCAGCAGGCGCCCGTCGGTGAGCACCGTGTCGCGGCGGCACAGGTACACGTACTCGTCGTTGCGCTGCAGGCGGTTGTTGGCGTCGTAAAGGCTGCTTTTCAGCAGCACTTCGGTGTAGGCCGGCGCTTTTTTGGCCGCTTCGTGGGGCGTGATGCGGGCCACTTTGAGCACCTGCAGACCTTCGGGCTTGTTTTTCTCGTTGAGCAGCTGGTAGGTCAGCTCGGTGCCGTCGTCGAGGCCGAAGGGATGCTCGCAGCTGGCGGCGCTGCCCGTGGGAGCCGGCGCGGCGGCGGCCTGCGTATCGACCGGTGGAGTGCCGGCGGGAGCGGCCGTCGTGGGCGCCTGCGGGGCATCGGCGGAACGGGCGCAGGCAACGGCGGCGAAGGCCAGGGTGGAAAGGAGCGTGGGGAGGCGGAAGGGGAGGTGCGGCATAGGGCGAAAGGTGGCTCGGCAACTGGGAGGCAGCGGGGCTGCCGGGCTTGCATACGCAAAAGCCCGCCGCGGGGTACGCATCGCCCGCGCCGGGCTTGCGTATGGAGGAATGCGCCCGCGGTGCTTTCTTGCGCCCGGTTTGCGCCTTCGCAACCCCTTTTTCGCCGCTACGCTATGGCTGATTCCACCCAATCCTCCGCCAACTGGGCCGACATGGCCGCTTCCCTGCTCTCCAAACTCTCGGGCGGCGTGGAGCTGGCCTGCACCTTCGAGCAGATGGAACTGCAGATGCCCAACCCGCAAAACCCCGCCGGCTCGCCCACTACCTGGCGCCTGAACGGCTCCCTGCGCATCCGCACCCGGGGCGAAAACCCGCCCTCGGGCCAGCTGCCCGCGCCAGCCACCCCGAACCCCGGCATCGGTGGCTAGCGGCCTCGACCTGGAGGCCCGCCTCGTCATCAGTTGGAACGGCCACGACCTGCAGCTGGCTGCTTCGGGTACTTACGTCATCCTGAACCTGCCCAGCGCCCAGGTGCTCGACGAGCTGACCGGGGCCGGCAAACCCAAGGACCCTAACCGGCCCAAAGGCCCCAAGGGCCCCGACCCGCTGCAGCAGCTCAACGATTTGATGCGTCGCCTCGGGCTGGTGCTCGACCTGCGCGTGGCGGGCAAAACCTGGGTGACTTTTGGGGCCGGGCGCGGGCCCAAAATCACGCTGAACGCGGTGCTGGGCAAGATTGGTTCGTTTTTCCGGGGGTGAAAATTTCCGGCCGGAAAAAGCGTGGGTAACGCTGGCTACCCGCGCCCTTTTTGCGTACCTTGGAGGGAAGCACCACCCTGCTTGGCCGGCCAACTATTTGGATTGCGCGCGGTTATCCGGCTTGGTGGCATCCCCACCGTCGGCCATGAATTCGGACAAGGAACGCAAGGACAAAGTAGGCGCCGGCCGCCCCACCCCCACCTCCGCCCGCCAGGCGAGGTTGCCGCTGCTCGAGCTGGTGCTCTACCTTACCCTGGCCGGCGTCACGATGATGTTTGCGGCCCTGGTGGCGCTCTACCTCTACACCCGCGCCCGTGAGGGCGACGTGGGCAGCCCGCACCCGTTTCCGCGCTGGTTTTCGCTGAGCACGGTGGTACTGCTGCTCAGCAGCTACGTGCTGGCCCAGGCCCCGCGCCTCTACCGCGCCGACGAGGTGCCCGCGCTGGTGCGCTGCCTTGGGGCCACGCTGCTGCTCGGCTGCATCTTCGCCGGGCTGCAGGTGCTGGGCTGGCGCGAGCTGCAGCACCAGGGCGTGTTTTTCACCCAGGAGCCCTCGGGCACCTACGTCTACCTGATTTCGGCCCTGCACGTGCTGCACCTGCTCGGCGGCATGATCTTTCTGGGCGTATTGCTGGGCCACGCCCTGCGCGCCTCCCGCGACGGAATCCGCACGCTGGTGTTCATCCGCAACCCTTACTGGCGGGTCCGTCTGCGGCTGCTCGGCATCTTCTGGCACTTCGTGGATGCGCTCTGGGTGGCCCTGTTCACCATTTTCCTGTTCCTGTTCTGACCGCTGTTTCGGCCAGTCAGCTCAACCTTGCACAACGCAATCGGGCCCGGCAGCAATGCCGGGCCCGATTGCCCTTTTAGGGAAGCAGCATTTGCATCAGCCGCTTTTACCGCTAGTCAGTACGCCAACTGGCAACTGGCAACTGGCAACTGGCAACTGGCAACTGGCAACTGGCAACTGGCAACTGGCCTACGGCATTACCGTCACGGTGCCTTTGAAGCGGCGGCCGTCGGTGTATTCCACCAGGTAGTAGTACACGCCCTCGGCCACGCCGCGGCCGTCCCAGCGAAAGTCACGGTCGGGCGACTGGTACACCTGGTTGCCCCAGCGCGAGAAGATGGTGACGGAGGCAAACCGCTGCTCGCAGAAATCGGGCGGCAGGGTGGACAGGGCGAAGTAGTCGTTGCGGTCGTCGTTGTTGGGCGTGATGATGTTGACGGGCAGGAATTCCGGTGCCCCCGGCCGCTCTACCTCAAAGCGCACCACCTGCTGCCGCGGGGCCGGCACGCAGGTATTGTCGGTCACAGAGAACGTGACGACCAGCGGCTCCAGCCGGGCGGCCTCGCAGCTGGGCGTCCAGCTGAACGCACCGCTGGCCGATCCGACCCCGCCGCTGGCGCTGAAGCTCATGCCCGCGGCTCCCAGGTCGAAGCCCGCGGGCGTGGCCGTCAGCGCGAGGTTGTCGCGGTCGGCGTCGCTGCCGGCCAGGGTGGCGGAGAAGGTGTCGCCGAGCCGGCGTTTGATGACGATGGTGTCCGGGGGCGCCGGGGCGGTGGCGAAGGTCGAGGTCAGCAGCGGCGGCGTGTTGGCGTACTGCACCCGGATGGGGATAACCGCGGCGGGGCTGGCCTGCCGGTCGAGGCAGGGCGAGGCCGCGGCCACTACCTCAAACTCGTGCAGCCCCCGCGCCACGGCCCGGCAATCGACGCGCCAGCGCAGGCGGGCCACCGTGCGCCCGGGCACCGCACTCACCGCCACCAGCTGCGCGCCCACCGCGGCCGGGGCGAAGCCGCGCCCGTTCAGCTCCAGGCTTACCACGTCCAGGTCGAGGTCGACACCCTCCACATCAACCTCCACCAGGTCGCCCACGCGGGCGCTGATGGGAAATTGGGTGGGCGGCGACACCAGGGCCACTGAGGGCGGCTGGTTGGGCGGGCCGACGGCGGTGAAGGCCACGCGCACCGTGTCGCGGCGGGGCAAGGAGCAACCATTGTCGGCCACCACCACGTCGAGCAGAAACACCCGGCCGCGCGAGTTGAAGCATTCCGGGAAGCACACCGTCGAGGTCAGCGTATCGGGCATGCCGGGGGCGCGCACCATGCCCTGGGTGAGCGTGGGCGCGGGCACCATGGCCTGCGGGAAGTTCACGGCCAGCAGCTCCACCCGCAGCTGCGAGGTCGGGTCGGGGTCGGTGAAGCTCAGGCGCAGGCAGCGGTCCTGGCCCGGCAGCAGGTGCAGGGTGTCGCGGTCGGGGCGGTAGGCGCGGGGGCCGGTGCCGCGCACCACCATCTGCGGCGTCTGGTTGGCCTGACAGGCCACCACCAGCAACTGAAAGTCGCGGCGGGTTTCCCCGATTTTGATGCCCTGCCGGTACTCCGAGCAGCGCACCCCGAACACGTAGAGGCCCAGGCGGGTGGGGCGCACCGTCAGCCGGCCCGTGCGCCCGTCGATGCCCAGCGTGGGCGTGCCGGGCATCTGGTTGGCGCGGTTCAGGCCGGTCGACCAGGTGACTTCGGAGTACGGGGCCGCCGTGGCCTGGGCGGGGCGGGGCACGTTGGTGTTGGCGTGGCCGTTCAGGGGCGTCACCATGTCGTAGGCCAGCGAGTCGCCGTCGGCGTCCTGCCCGCCAAAGTCAAAGTAAAACAGCTCGCCCACGCAGGCGTAGTCGCTCAGCGGCGGAAAGATGCGCGGGGTGGAGTTGCGGAAGGCCTGCCCGTTGCGCACCACGGCCGGAAACTCCAGGTAGTACGCCTGGCCGGCGTTGCCGGGGTTCACGATGTTGTTGATGACGCCGTTGCGGCAGCAGCGCTCCACGGCCACGTAGTAGCCGTTGGGGCTGTCGTAAACCGTGGCCGGCAGGGCCAGCAGGGCCGAGTACACCAACCGGCGGGTGCTGAGCGTGCCGATGGCGCAGGCCATGTTGGTGTAAGGCACGAAGCTGTTGCCGGCCGCGCTCAGGGTTACGTCCTGTATGCGGCGGTTGGTGCCCTTCTCGAAAATACCGGCGGTAGCGTCGGGGTCCAGGGCGCCGGTGCTGCCGTTGATGGCGTCGAAGTACAGGTTCAGGGTGAGCCGGTACACGCTGCCGCTTTGGTACTGCAGGTCCAGCTCGCCGCCCACGATGTGCGTGGCGCAGGCCGGCCGCAGCAGGCCCAGCAGCAGGGCCAGCAGCAGGGCCAGCAGGGGCAGCAACCGACGAAGGTAAACGTGTAAGCGCATAGAGGTAAGGGGAAAAAGCGGTCCGTCGGCGGGCCGCCCGCGTATGAGATTGGCGCCGCCGACGTAGCTTGCAAATTACAACCGAATCGGGCTGAATTGGCCGGCTCGGGGCGTTTTCCTGAGCGGGTTTGGCAACGAGCGGGGGCACTACCCGGGCGGGGCCGGTTCCAGCTTTCCGCAGAACCTTTTTCCCACACTGTTTATGCGACTTATTTATCAGTTTACCGCAGGCCTGCTGTTCGTTGCCGGGGTGGCCCGCGCCCAGCAGCCGGCCGCCCCGCGCCTGAGCACGGCCGAGCTGGCCCTGGGCGGCGAGAAATGTGCCCAGGGCCACATTCGGGCCGCGGCGCGCACGGCCAGCACCTCGGTGCGGCACCGCCAGAAGATGGACCGCTACGACGTGCTCTGGTACAAGCTGGACCTGAACCTGGAAAATACCTCGCGCAACGTGAGCGGCTCGGGCCTGATCCGGGCCCGCAACGTGTCGGGGCAGCCGCTTGATTCGGTGGCCTTCGAGCTGTTCAACCGCGACGCCGTCAACAACTGGGGCTACTTTATCGACTCGGTGGTGGTGGACCGCCGCCGCAGCAGCGGCTGGCGCCGCGCCGGCCACGACGTGACGGCCGCCTTGCCGCAGGCGGTGGCCCCCGGGGCCACCTTCGAGGCCCGCGTTTACTACCGCGGCACGGCCCCGCACGGCGGCACGGCCGCCATCGGCAACGCCCTCGACACCGACTCCGACTACGGGGTGAACGTGACGTGGAGCCTCTCCGAGCCCTTCAGCGCCCACGAGTGGTTCCCGGTCAAGCAGGTGCTCACCGACAAGGCCGACTCCTCGGCCGTGTGGGTGACGACCACCAACCCCAACAAGGCGGGCTCCAACGGCGTGCTGCGCCGCGTGACGCCGCTCAGCGGCAACCGCAGCCGCTACGAGTGGCACTCCCGCAAACCCATCGCCTACTACCTGCTGTCGGTGGCCGTGGCGCCGTACGTGGAGTACGTAAACTACGCCAACCCCGCGGGCGGGCCGCGCATTCCCATCGTCAACTACGTCTACAACCAGGCCGCGCTCAACGACTACCTGACCGAAATCAACCGCACGCCGGGCTTTGTCGAGAACTTCTCCAACCTGGTGGGCCTCTATCCCTTCGCCACCGAGAAGTACGGCCATTGCACCGCGCCCATCGGCGGGGGCATGGAGCACCAGACGATGACCACGCAGGACGGGTTCAGCTTCACGCTGACGGCCCACGAGCTGTTTCACCAGTGGTTTGGCGACAACGTAACCTGCGCTTCCTGGGAGGATATCTGGCTGAACGAGGGGTTTGCGTCCTACGGCGAGTACCTCTCGCTGGTGCAGTTCGGGGGCACTGCGGCGCCCCGGCAGTGGCTGAACCTCACGTTTGCGCAGGCGCAGAATGGCTACAACCCGAGCACCAGCGCCTACGACCTGTTTCAGCCCGGCGGCTCGGTGCGCGTGCCGGATACCACCAACGTGGGCCGCATTTTCAGTTCGCGCCTGAGCTACAAGAAGGGCGCCGCCGTCATTCACATGCTGCGCTACCTGCTCGACGACGACGCCAAGTTTTTCAACGCCCTGCGCACCTACCAGAGCACCTACAGCGGCCGCACGGCCCGCACCCGCCAGCTGCAGCAAGTGTTTGAGCAGCAGGCCGGCCGCTCGCTGCAGTATTTCTTCGATCAGTGGTACAGCGGGCAGGGCTACCCCTCGTTTGCCGTGCGCTGGAACCAAGTGGGCACCAACCTCTACCTGCGCGTCAACGAAACTGTGTCGATGCCCACCGTTACGCCCTTTTTCCGCACCGACGTGACCTACCGCGTGCGCTACACCAGCGGCCAGTCTACCCTGCTGCGCACCACCCAAAGCCAGGCCATTACCGAGGTGGTCAGCACCGTGCCCGCCGGCCAGACCGTGGCCGGCATCGACGTAGACCCCGACCAGTGGCTGCTCGACTACAACAGCACGGCCTCCCGCGACAACACCCTGGTGCTGGCGGCCCGCGCCGCGCAGATTGCCGCCGCGCTGCCCGCCTACCCCAATCCCTGCCGCGACGAGCTGCAGCTGCCCGCGCTGCCGCCGCACGCCGCCACGGCCGAAGTCACCGACCTGGCCGGCCGCGTGGTGCTGCGCCAGCCGCTGCACGGTACGGCCGCCCGGCTGCGCGTGCAGCCCCTGGCCCCCGGCCTCTATCACCTGCGCCTGCGCCGCGCCGACGGCTCCCCGGCCGGCTGGACGCGCTTCGTGAAGGAATAGCCCTTCCGCTACCAACGCCGCGCCCCGGCTGCCGCAAGGCAGCCGGGGCGCGGCGTTGGTAGCGGAAGGGCAGGACTTAGCCGGCCGCCGGTTGCGGCACCTGATTGAACAGCGCGTCCATCAGCTGATCAAAGGAGTATGCCTCGCAGAACATGCTGTCGGCAATGGGGTTGCAGGCCACGCGGATAAAGCCCGGGCGGCCGTTCAGGCTGATCAAATCGATGGTGACGGTACCGAAGCGCTGCTGGCAGCGGCCCGTGTCGGGGCAGTCCGAGGGGCTGGGCTTAAGGAAGTGCTTGGCAATGGTTTCGGTGCACTGGGGCAGCCGGCGGGTGCGCACATCCGAGGCGGCCAGGTGGTAGCCGAGCGGCAGCGTCCGGTCGCGCAGCAAATCGAACAGGTGCTGGAAGTTGGCGGCGCCGATACCGGGGTCGAAAAACAGCAGGGCCCCGGGCTGGCCGCAGGCTTCGAGGCGCTGCACGCGGGGGCCGCCGTGGCAGGGGGGCAGGCCGGCTTTGGCGTAGTGATAGGCCTTGAAGTAGGCACCGAGCCAGGGGCGGTAGGCGGCCTGCTGCTGCCACTGCTCATACGCCCGCAACTCGGCCGCTGAGCGGTGCAGCGGCTGCCAGTCGGCGTCGGGCCCCGGGCCCTTAAGCAAGCGGCGGATAAAGTGTAGCAAGGTGGGAAAGGTGCGCGGAACGAGCTGAAAACACGCATTTCCCGAAATAGTTTCGGCCCCGCGGCCGGCCGCGCGTTAGCGCACCCGCTTCCACACCTGCGCCCGGCCCACCAGCGCAAAGCCGATGTAGCCTTTTACCTCCAGCAGATCGGGGGCCACCGTGCGCACGTAGCAGGAATACGTGCGGCCGTTGTCCGGATCGTAGATCTGCCCCCCGTCCCAGCGGTTTTCCTCGCGGTTGTAGTGCAGGTCGTGAATGATGGTCAGGCCCACGTGCGGCTGGTTGCGGCGTTTGGGGTCGGGGTTGTGCACGTCGAGGCGGGGCTTGCCTTCGGCGTCGGTGGCGTGCAGCCGCTGCACGATGCGCCCGCACAGCTGTTCGCCGCAGCGGTAAAACTCCACCTGGGTTTCGCCCGGCTCGTCGGCCCACACGCCCAGGGGCATGGCCGGGGGCGCGGCCGTTTGGGCCCGCAGCGCCGGGGGGGCGGCCAGTAGCAGCGTCAGAAGCAGAAAACGAAAAAAGCGCACGGCGGGAGGCATTAGGCAGGAGGCCCAAGGTACGCAACGCCCCGCAGAACGGCTCACCCCCAAACGAACAGCCGCCGGCTCCGTTTGCGGAACCGGCGGCTGAGCCAGTCAGAAAGGGCTGGGGGCTTATTTCACCCGCGTCCAGGTCTGCGAGCGGCCAATCAGCGAAAAGCCGATGTAGCCTTTCACTTCCATGGTATTGGCGTTGAGCAGCTTCATGTAGCAGGAGTAGGTCTTGCCGCTTTCCGGGTCGTAGATTTTCCCGTCGTCCCACTTGTTGTCGTCGTCGTACTCGAAGCCCTGCATAAACACCAGGCCCAGGCGCGGGCGGGTGCGCAGCTTGGGGTCGGGGTTCTGCGAGTCGGTTTTGGGCTTGCCGGTAGCCGGGTCGTTGGGCACCGTCAGCGACACGATTTTGCCGCAGAGCTTGTTGCCGCACTTGTAAATCTCGAAGGTGGCTTTCTTCTCACCGTTGGTCCACACGCCCAGCGGCGAGAGACTTTGGGCGGAGGCCACGCCGAGCGCGCCTAGCAGAAACACCAGGCACAGGAGGAGCTTTTTCATGGGCTGAAAAGGGTAGGAAATGAGGTTGGTGGGGAAAATATACAAAACCAGCTTGAAGACGCAACAAGACCTTCTACGAGCACTTGGCAAGGAGTGTACCAAGCCCGCCGCCCAGGCGCCAAAAACGTTGGCGCAGCTAAAAAAAATAGCGCTGATAATCAGGAATATGCTGCTGGATCAGCCCCAGGCTAGAAAAAAAGCAGCTTTTTGTTTTGAACCATTCGTTAGGCGTATAACTTTAGTCATCGTAGCGAGTGCTACAGCCCCGGCCAGCGGACCTAAGTTGTTGGTAGCGCCCCCGACGGTTATGTTTCACCAAAAAGAAAGGAGGTACAAAATGTCTGATAGTCCCAAATCCATCCTGCCAAGCCTGAGTAATGTCGTTCGCTTCACCGCCGAACGCGCGTAGCACTCAAGTGTCGCGGGGGAGCGTATGTTTCCCTGCATTACGGCAGGTCTGAACTGAGATGGCCGCACCGGTATCCCCGGTGGCCGGTCGCTTGGTAAGATGGCCCCAGGATTAGAGGCCCGGCTACCTGTGAAGGCAGCCGGGCCTCGCTGTGTTTAGATAATCGACCAAATAGCTTGATAGCTGAATGGCTGGTCGTTCCGACGGTTTCGTTGAACGATCAGCCATCCAGCCATCAAGCTATTTCTACAATACCCGCCGGATGCCCAAAAAGCGCCGTTCGTAGTCGGTGCCGTCGACCTGGCTGATTTTTACGCCCGGGTCGCGCCTGGAGGACGAGGAATGCACGAAGCGCAGGGGCTGGCCGGGCTCGGAGATGACGATGCCGGCGTGGCCGGGGGTGGTGGCGTCCTTGGCCGTGCCGGTGAAGATGATCAGGTCGCCCTTACGGGCTTCGGGGCGCGCCACGGCGGTGCCGGTTTTGTACTGCAGCGCCGAGGAGTGCGGCACGTCGATGCCGAACTGGCCGTAGACGTAGGTGAGGAAGCCGGAGCAGTCGAAGCCGCCCTCGGGGGTGGTGCCGGCGTAGCAGTAGGCCTTGCCGAGCTGGCGCAGGGCAAAGCTCACGAGCTGATCGGCGCGGCCTTGGTCGGCGTGGCGGCGGGGGGCGGTGGCGGCGCGGTACACCACGGCGCGCACGGGCGGCAGGTCGCCGCTGGCGGGCACGGGGGCGTCGGGGCGCAGCTGCTGCCAGCCCAGTACGCCCAACAGCAAAGTCATCAGGGCTCCAAACATGAGCCAAACAGTACGCATAATTCGGGCCAGCCCGGCGCGGTGTGGAACGCCGGGCGGCTGCCTGCGCTAACGTAGCCGGGCCGGCGGGCGTTACGCGGGGAGCGGAAGCGGGCTTTTTCAGGCTTACCTTGCAGCCCCGTGCCGCGCGCGGCCGTCAGTGGCGGCACGCCGCAGCTGCGGTTTCACTCACTCCACCGTTTTTCATGCTGACCACTACCTGGCGCCGCCTCGGCGCCGCGGCGGCCCTGGGCCTGCTCGGCGCGGCCCCGGCGCTGGCCGCCCCCACGCTGCGCTACGTGCTATCGATGCCGGCGCCGCAGACGCACTACTTCGAAGTTGAAATGCAGCTCAGCGGCTTCTCGGGCCGCAGCACCGACGTGAAGATGCCGGTGTGGGCGCCGGGCTCCTACCTGGTGCGCGAGTTTGCCAAGAATGTGGAGGGCTTCGCGGCCCAGGCCGGCGGCAAGGCGCTGGCCGTCGACAAGCTCAACAAGAACACCTGGCGCATCACGCACGCGGGCCAGAAAGACTTCACGGTGCGTTACCGCGTGTACGCCAACGAGCTGAGCGTGCGCACCAGCTTCGTGGACGCCTCGCACGGCTACCTCAATGGCACCAGCGTATTTATGTACCCCGAGGGCCAGAAGCAGCTGCCCGCGCAGGTGGAAGTGCGGCCCTTCGAGGGGTGGAAAGAGGTGTCGACCAGCCTGAAGCCGGCTACGCAGGCCGGGCCGTCGTTTACGTTCCTTTCCTCGAACTACGACGAGCTGGCCGACTCGCCCATCGAAATCGGCAACCACAAGGTGCTCAGCTTCGAGGTGAATGGCACGCCGCACCGCATTGCCATGTACGGGCAGGCGAATTACGACGAGCAGCGCGTGGTGGCCGACTTTAAGCGCATCTGCGAGTCGGCGCAGAAGGTGGTGGGGCAGAACCCGCTGGACCGCTACCTGTTCATCATCCACAACCTGGAGCGCGGCGGCGGGGGGCTGGAGCACCTGTTTTCGACCACCCTGGAAATTTCGCGCAACGCCTACACCACGCCGGTGGGCTACGAGGGCATCCTCGGGCTGGCCGCGCACGAGTACTTCCACCTCTGGAACGTGAAGCGCATCCGCCCCATCGCGCTGGGGCCCTTCGACTACGACCGGGAAAACTACACCCACATGCTCTGGCTGAGCGAGGGGGGCACCGAGTACTTCTCCAACCTCATCGTGCAGCGGGCCGGCTTCCAGAAGCCCCAGCAGTACCTCGACCAGCTGGCCACCGGCATTACGCGCGTCGAGAATACGCCCGGCAACAAGGTGCAGTCGGCCGCTGAAGCCAGCTGGGACGCGTGGATCAAGTACTACCGCCCCAACGAAAACTCGCCGAACTCGACCATCAGCTACTACGACAAGGGCGAGGTTATCGGGGCGGTGCTGGATCTGATGGTGATTAACGCCACCAAGGGCCAGAAAAGCCTCGACGACGTGATGCGCTACCTCTACGCGCAGTACTACCAAAAGCTGGGCCGGGGCTTTACCGACGCGGAGTACCAGGACGCGGTGGCCAAAGTCGCCGGCCGCCGCTTCGATGAGTTCTTCCAGCAGTCGGTGTACGGCACCAAGCGCCTCGACTACGAGGGCGCGCTGGGCTACGCCGGCCTGCGCCTGGCCACGGCCCCCGGCCCGGATGCCGCCCTGGGCGCCACCATCAGCACTACCAGCGGCAAGCCCGTGGTGAGCAGCGTGCTGCGCGACGGCAGCGCCTGGCAGGGCGGCCTGAACACCGGCGACGAAATTCTGGCCGTCGACGGCCTGCGCCCGCCCTCCGACATCAGCCAGACGCTGGCGGCCCGTCCGGTGGGCAGCACGGCGCGCCTGCTGGTGCTGCGCGACGGACAGACGCGGGAGCTGCCGATTGCGCTGCTGGCCGGCACCGCCGCCCGCTACCGCATCGAAATGGCGCCGGACGCCACCCCCGAGCAGCTGGCCGTGCGCCGCAAGTGGCTGCAGCTGGCCCCGTAACGCACGGTTCAGCATGACGCAAAAAAGCCCCGTCGGATGGTTCCGGCAGGGCTTTTTTGCGTGGCGGGCGCTGCTTATACTCGCTTCGTGCGCTAAACCGGCGCCCGGTTGCTGCCTACTGTACCAGCGCCCCCACGGCGCGGGCCAGGTTCACGCGGCCGTAGCCGAAGTTCGGGTCGCGACGGGTCGCGTTGGAGCTGGCGGCCACGAGGCGGGCTTTGATCTGCTCCCGGGTTTCGGCGGGGTACCGGCTCCAGACCACGGCGGCCATAGCGGCCATGGAGGCGGTGCTGACGGAGGAGCCGCCCACGGTGCTGGGCGCGTCGCCGCTCATGGCCAGGGAGAGGGGGCGCAGGTTGTTGCTGTTGCGCTGCATCACCACGGTGAATTCCACGTCGGCGCCCACGTGGCACTCGTCGCAGCGGGTGGTGAGGTTGTCCTTTACGCCCGTCACGGCCACGGCTTCGGCCAGGCTGGCGGGGAAAATGACGCCCACCCAGCCGGCCGACCAGTCGAAGGACGTGCCGGCGGCGCAGAAGATAAGCTTGCCGCGCCCGTAGGCGTAGCGGATGGCATCGGCAATCTGCGAAGAGCTGGTGACACGGCCCATGCTCATGGAGACAATGCGCACGTCCGGCCGGCCGGCGGCCAGGGTGTAAGCATCGGCCACGCCCTGCACTTCGCGGGAGGCGTCGATGAACACGTCCTCGGCGGCGCGGATGGTAATCAGGCTGGCACCGTAGGCAATGCCCACCGAGGCGCCGTCGGTGCCGCGGGGCGCGGCGGCGGCGCCGGCCATGCTGGTGCCGTGGCCGCAGGGGTCATTGGGCGTTTCGGCCGCGCCGTAGGGAATGCCGAAGATGCTGTTGCGCGGCAGCGTGACGAGCCGCTCCACGGTACGGCCCGTGCTCAGGCCCTGGTTGAAAGCCGCGCCAAGGTTTTCCTGGGTATCGGACGAGCCAGTGTCGATGATGACCATTTTAACGCCCGCGCCGGTGCTCTGCGTCCAGGCCGTGCGCACGCCGTGGTACTGGTCGGCCTGGTTCCACGACGACTTGCTGCCGCCCGTAAGCACCGTGTAGTCGGAGCCGGCCACCAGGCCGGCGGTGGCGGTGTTGTTGCCGCAGCCGCTGCTGCTCAGGCTGGCGGTGGTGCGGCTGGCCGCGCCGGCGGGGTGGTAGGGCTCGTAGCCCATGGGCTCGGCGTAGCGCACCAAGCCGGAGCGGCGCAGGGCCCGCACGGTGGCCAGCTCGCGCACCCGCACCGTGAGCACCGGCAGGGCCGACTGCTGAAAGATGATGAGGTTATCGGCCGTTACTTCGGGGTGGGCGGCGCGCTCCGAGGCCAGCACCAGGTCGAGCACCTGCTGGCGGGCGCGGGCGTAGTCCGGGTCGGCGGCGGCATCGGCGGGCAGGGCGGCATCCTGGCCGCAGCGGCCGGCGGGGGCGTAGCCCACGCTCAGCACCTGGTCGGAGCGCTGCAGGGCGCTCCACACGACGTGGTCGGTGGCCTGGCGCCAGTCGTAGCTGCCGGTCTGGCGCACGCGGGTCCAGATCTGCTCGTCGAGCTGGGCAGCACTCAGGGCTTCGCCGGCTAGCTCCGGCTCGGGCTGCAGTTGGCTCAGCTCCTTGTCGGCCGATTGGCAGGCGCCCAGCCACAGCAAGGCTGCAGCCGCGGCATAGCGGGTAAAATGGGGCATAAAAGGGTGTTTTGGGGTGAGAATGAGAACATTCCGCCAAGGCACGAAAAATCAGCGACTATTGCAACATGCATAACAAATATCCCCTTGGGCTTCAGGCTTCCCCGGTGCAGGACTGAGTCCTGCTGGCCAGATTCGGCGGGCGAAACCCGGCCATTCGGGCGGACTGCGCGTAGGAGGTAGCGCCGCCGGCGGACCTTGCGCCAGGCCCGCCGCCCGTCTTTGCCGATGAATCCACTCTTTCGAATTGTGCTGCTGGCCGGTGGGCTGGCAGCGGCCACTGCCGCCCGGGGCCAGAACCGCCCGGCCATTGTCGTCAACGGCGCCCCGTTTCAGGACTGCCAGCCGCTGCGGGAGCTGCGCAGCCTGGCGCTGCCCGTCGGCCGCCCCGATACGCTGATGGTGGAGTTTATCGTGGTGCGCGGCTACCGGCCCATCGGGGTGCGGCAGTTTCCGTCGGTGGCCGCGTTCAACCAGTTCGACGTACTGGCTTGGCTGAACACGCCCGGCGTGGCCCCGCCGTCGGCGCAGCAGGTGCCGCGCCGCTACGAATTACCCATGCGGACGAAAGTGCAGGGCGGCGACCAACTGGTGGTGACCGTGGGCCGGCTGGCCAAGGGCCGGCGCATCATGGACGACCGGCAGCTGATTGACCAGACCTACCACATTCTGCTCTGCGACGAGTAAGATGGACTAAAAAGCGCCGGCCCGCTGCCCGAAAGGGAAGCGGGCCGGCGGCCGTAACGAGCAGGAGCAAATCCGGGGTTAGTACACCCGCTTCAAGGACACGTTGCGCGTGGGCGTGATGATGAGCGGCACCTTCTCGATTTTCACCGACGAGGTATCCAGCCCGAAGTACTTGTCTTCGGAGGCAATGAACTGCTTGATGTAGAAGTAGGCCTGCATCACCAGGTTTTCGACGAAGGGCAGCTCGTTTTCCACCGAGAGGAACTTCTCCAGCACCACGAAGCGGAAGTCGCCGGTGACGTGCTGCTTGCTCAGCGACTCGTAGCGCGAGGTGATGTCCACTTCCTTGTTGCGCACCAGGTCTTCCACCACCTTGCGGAAGTAGAGGTTGATGCGCTGCTCGACGCGGAAACCCAGGCGGAAGGTGACGCGGAAGGCGTCGTTCTGGGCCAGCTCGGTCACTTTGTACTCCATCGTGTACGGCTCGTCGGTGGTGTCCACGTGCACGAACCAGTAGATGTCGGCGCGCTTGGGGCGCTTCTGAAAGATGCTGTAGATGATTTTCGACTCGATTTCGGACTGCCGCTCGGCCGAGGACATGAACACCAGGTGGGTGGCGTACTTGGGCACGGTTTCGTCGTTGCTGAGCTCCTTGAGGGCGTCCATGTACGGCTCGATTTTCACGAATTCCGTCAGGCGGCGCTTGATGAAGTAGGCCCGCATCCAGATGTACATCACCGAAATCAGGCAGAGGCTGATGGCCACCGACACCCAGCCGCCGTGGGGGAACTTGATGAGGTTGGCCACCAGGAAGGAGCCCTCGATGCCGCCGTACACCAGCACGAACAGGGCAATCAGGGCCATTGGGGCACGCTTGGCCCGCAGCCACATCGAGAGCAGCAGCGTGGTCATGAGCATGGTGATGGTAATGGCCAGGCCGTAAGCGGCTTCCATGTGCTCGGAGCGCTGAAAGTAGAGCACCACCGCAATGCAGCCCAGCAGCAGCAGGCGGTTCATGGAGGGCACGTAGAGCTGGCCCTTCACGTCGGTGGGGTAGTTCAGGCGCACCTTGGGCCACATGTTCAGGCGGATGGCCTCGGCCACCAGCGTGAAGGAGCCCGTAATCAGCGCCTGCGAGGCAATGATGGCGGCAATAGTGGCAATGCCGATGCCGATGAGCAGAAACCACTCGGGCATCAGGGCGAAGAAGGGGTTGCGGCCGTTGAGCTGCTCCCCGGCGTGGCTGACCAGCCAGCCGCCCTGCCCGAAGTAGTTCAGCAGCAGGCACGCCTTGACGAACACCCAGCTGATGCGGATGTTGCCCTTGCCGCAGTGGCCCAGGTCGGAGTACAAGGCCTCGGCCCCGGTGGTGCAGAGGAACACGGCGCCCAGCAGCCAGAAGCCGCCCGGCGTGTTCACCAGCATGTTGTAGGCGTAGTAGGGGTTGATGGCCTTCAGGATTTCGGGGTGCTGCACGATGCCGTGCACGCCGAGCACCGCCAGCATGGTGAACCAGAGGAACATAATCGGCCCGAAGGCCTTGCCTACAATCTGGGTGCCGAAGCTCTGCAGCAGAAACAGCCCGCACAGAATGGCAATGACGATGTACATCGTCGGGATGCCGGGGTACACCGCTTCCAGTCCTTCAATGGCCGAGGACACCGAAATGGGCGGGGTGATGACCCCGTCGGCGAGCAGGGCCGCGCCACCGATGATGGCCACCGCCGACAGCCAGGCGCCGCGGCGGCGCACCAGGGCGTAGAGCGAGAAAATGCCGCCTTCGCCGTTGTTGTCCGCATTCAGCGTGAGCAGCACGTACTTGATGGTGGTCTGCAGCGTGAGCGTCCAGAGCACGGCCGAGATGCCGCCGTACACCAAGTCCTGGGTGATGACCTCGGGCACGATAGCCTTCATCACGTACAGCGGCGAGGTGCCGATGTCGCCGTAGATGATGCCCAGGGCAATGAGCAGACCCGCCGTGGAAATGGCGGTGTGGGCGTGGGGCGCGGTGGCAGTAGCCTTGCCGTCGACCAGGGTTTGGGTGTCACTCATAAGGGCGCGACAACGAAGAATAGGTGAGCCTCTGAAATGAGGCGCGCAAAGGTAAGGATGCGGCCCGAACCGGACCGCGCCGGCCGAGCGGGGCTATAAAAGCCCGTTGGTCGGGGCCGGGTCATCCGGCGAGGCGGGACCGGCTTCGGCGGCGCGCAGGGCTGCGGCCTGGGCGGCTTCGGCTTCCTGGGCGGCCAGCAGCGCCAGGGCTTGCTGCGCGGCGCGCTGGTGGCGCAGGTGAATGCGGATGTTGGTTTCGGCCCCCAGCTGCTGCCAGCCGGTTAGCTCGCCGGGCAGGGCGTGGTGCTGGTCGTCGAGGCCGAGGCGGGCGAGGCGCACGCGGTTGGCCCCGCGCTGCCCCCAGGCCAGCATCAGCGCGCCCGCCACCATGCCCAGCATGGCCGAGGGGGTGCGCAGCCAGTTCTGCAGAAAGGCCAGCGCTACGCCGCCCAGCGTGAAGGCGCCCAGCAGAATCCACAGCAGCCAGCGCACGTGCTGCACCGTCACGCGTTCCAGCTCCAGCAGGCTGTAGTGCCGCCCGTCGAGGATCAGCTCGTCGTCGGTGAGGCGCCAGCGGCCGTCGGCGCTCTGCACGGGCGGGCGGGGCGGCGGCAACGGCGGGGGCGGCGCGAAGCTGTAGTAAGGCTGTTCCATGGCGTCAGGTAACAGGTGACAGGTAACACGTCGGGGGCCGCCGGTTTGAGCGGCCTGGCGGGGCAGGTGTCGCACCTGCTGCCGTTCGACTTGTCACCCGTCACCTGTTACTTCATCACCTACCCGTTGACTTTCAGCAGCTCCACGTCGAAAATCAGGGCCGAGTTCGGGCCGATGTCGCGGCCGGCGCCGCGGGGGCCGTAGGCCAGGTTCGAGGGAATGTAGAGGCGCCACTTCGAGCCCTCGGGCATCAGCTGCAGGGCTTCTGTCCAGCCGGCAATAACCTGGTTGACGCCGAAGGTGGCCGGTTCGCCGCGCTGGTAGCTGCTGTCGAACACTTTGCCGTCGGTGAGCGTGCCGTGGTAGTGGGTCGTCACCGAGCTGCGCGGGCCGGGCTTGGGGCCCGAGCCTTCCTGCAGCACTTCGTATTGCAGGCCGCTGGGCAGGGTGGTCACGCCGGGCTTCTTGCCGTTTTCGGCCAGGAAGGCTTCGCCGGCGGCTTTGTTGTCGTTGCCGGCGCCGGGGGTGTCGTCCTCTTCCTCTTCGTCGGCGCCGCCCATCTGCTGCTGAAACTGCTGCATGGCCTGCTGCATCTGCTCGGGCGAGAGTTGGCTGGGCTTGCCGCTGAGGGCTTCTTTGAGGCTGGTGGCCAGCACGTCCACGTCGAGGTCGAGGCCCTGCTGGGCGAAATTACGGGCCAGGTCGCGGCCGATGATGTAGCTGATTTGCTGCTTGAGCGAGGTCAGTTCCATGGAGTTGGGGTTGGATTGAAAAGGACGGCCGCAGCCGCCAAACGGACGGTTATACGACGGCGGGCGCGAAGGTGCGCAAAAAACGCGGGCCGCCGCGGTCGGGCCAGCCGCTGGCACTTTCCGCGCCAGCCTGCCCGGCCCGCCACATTGGCATGAGGTGCCCCGCCTACTGGCCAAATACCCGGCGCAGAAACGCCACCGTGTACTCCACCGTGGGCTCAAACCAGGGATTGAACAGCGGGAAGGGGTGGGGCGCCTCCGGGAAGCTCTGCACCTCGCTGTAGATGCCCAGCGCGTCGAGCTGCCGGCGCATGTCGTCGCGGCCGGCGTGCATGCGCGCCACGCCGCTGTTGATAAAGAGCACGGGCGGCGTCTGGGCCGAGACGTGGTTGAGCGGGGCGGCCTGCTGCCAGAGGTCGGGCCGCTCAGTCTTGCTCGCCCCAAACCACAGCGTGGCCGCCGAGGGGCCCTTTCGGTCGTCGCCCTCGCCCGATTCGGGGTGAATGAAGGCCAAGGTGCCGTCGGCATCGACGATGGCCTGCACCCGGCTGCTGCGGCTGCGGTAGCAGGCGCCGGCCTCGAAGAGCGGGTCGCCGGCGGTGGTGCCGACGAGCGTGGCCAGCTGACCGCCCGCCGAAAAGCCCCAGATGGCCACCTTGCTGGTATCCACCTGGTAGGTGCGGGCGTGGGCGCGCAGCCAGCGCAGGGCGGTTTTCAGGTCCTGCACCGCCGCCGGGTAGGGCGCCTCGGTGCTCAGCCGGTACTCGGCCGTGACGGCCACGTAGCCCCGCGCGGCCAGCTGCTGGGCCAGCGGCACGTGCTGGCTTCGGTCGCCGCTGCGCCAGCCGCCGCCGTGCACGATGAGCACGGCTGGGAAGGTTTGCTTACGCCTGGCCTTTGGGTAAAACACATCGAGCCGCAGCGCCCGGCCGCCTTCCAGCGTGCAGTACGGCAGGTTCGGGGCGGTGCGGATGGTTTTCGGCGCGGCCGGCCGGGCTACCGTGATGGTGGGGTGCTGCTTGCGGGCCTTCACGTAGGCGCTGTGCGTGGTGAAGGAGGTGTCGCGCGGGGCGGGGGCGGGCTGCTGGGCCAGCGCCGGCCAGGACAGGAGGCCGACAAAGCTGCCCACGAGCCAGCCGCGCCGGCCGGGAAAGGATAGGGAAAAGCGCATGGGCGGGCAGGTTAAAGTAAACGCGGGCAAATCAAACCCGGCCCAAAGCTACGCGGGCGGGCCGGAACCCGGCCCGCCCGCGGGCCTATCACCCGTTTATGTGATTGCGCCGTGTTGCCGGGCGGTGGTTATTGATTCGAAATCATAACTCCTTCAGCCGCATGGAACTACGCATACAGAATCTTTCGAAAACCTACCCCAACGGCGTGCGGGCTCTGCGCGACGTGTCGCTGACCATTCCCAACGGCATGTTCGGCCTGCTGGGCCCCAACGGCGCGGGCAAATCCTCGCTGATGCGCACCATTGCCACCCTGCAGGAGCCCGACAGCGGCAGCATCACCCTCGGCGACATCGACGTGCTGCGCGAGAAGGAGCGGGTGCGCCGGGTGCTGGGCTACCTGCCCCAGGAGTTCGGGCTGTACCCGAGCGTGTCGGCCGAGGTGCTGCTCGACTACTTCGCTGGCCTCAAGGGCATCCGCGCCGGGGCCGAGCGCAAGGCCGCCGTCGACAACCTGCTGCAGCAAACCAACCTCTGGGACGCCCGCAAAAAGGCCGTGGGCGGCTACTCCGGCGGCATGCGCCAGCGCTTCGGCATTGCCGTGGCCCTGCTCGGCTCGCCGCAGCTCATCATCGTCGACGAGCCCACCGCCGGGCTGGACCCCACGGAGCGCAACCGCTTCCTCGACCTGCTCAGCGAAATCGGCGAAAACGTAGTGGTGATTCTGAGCACCCACATCGTGGAGGATGTGACCGAGCTGTGCCCCCACATGGCCATCATTGCCCAGGGCGAAGTGGTGGCCACCGGCTCGCCCACGGACGTTATCGGCGAAATCCGGGGCAAGGTGTACCGCACCAAAACCGAAAAGGCCGCCCTGGCCCAGCTGCGCGAGCAACACGAGGTTATCAGCTCCAAGCTGGTGGCCGGGCAGCCGGTGGTGCGCGTGTTCAGCGAAACGCCCATCAACGGCATCTTCCAGCCCGCCGAAGCCACGCTGGAAGACGTGTATTTCCACCGCCTGGCACGGAAGGCGAAAGGAGTTGAGGCTTAAGTCCTGAACGTCCTGTCGCGCCTCAAGCGAGGATCGATCCTCGCTTGAGGCGCGACAGGACGGCCTATTCTAAATCTGGATTCCCATGTTCGCCCATATCTTCCGCTTCGAGCTGCGCTTCCGCTTCACGCAGCCGAGCACCTACCTGTACTTCGGCGTCTTCGCGCTGGCGGGCTTTCTGTCGCAGACCGTCGACGACTTCGGCTTCGGCTCGGCCAAGGTGCACGTCAACTCGCCCGATGCCCTGGCCCAGCTGCACACCATTGCCTCCATTCTGGGCATGTTCGTGACGGCGGCCATCCTGGGCACGCCCATCTACCGCGACGACAAGGACGGCATGACCGGACTGCTCTACACCACGCCGCTGGGCAAGCCGGGCTACCTGGCCGGGCGCTTTCTGGGCTCCCTGCTGGCTATCTGGTTTATCCTGACGGGTATTTCGGTGGGGGCGCTGCTGGGCATGCTGATGCCGTGGGTGGAGGCCTCCAAGCTGGGCCCGGTGCAGCCGCTGGCCCTGCTGGTGCCGCTGCTGGGCGCGGCCTGGGTGAATGCCTGGTTTGCCGGCTGCGTGTTTTTTGCCGCCTACCTCGTGTTTCGCTCCCCGCTGGTGGTGTACCTGGGCGGGGTAGTGCTGTTCGTGTGCTACCAGGTGGCCATGAACTTCACCGGCAAAATCAGCTCCGACCACCTGTTTGCCTTGCTCGACCCTTTCGGCCTGGCCGCCAAAGGCATCGACGCCAACTACTGGACCATTGCCGAGCGCAACACCCGCATCCTCGACTACCTCGGCGGGGAGCTGGGGCAGAACCGCCTGCTCTGGAGCGGGGTGGGGCTGGTGATACTGCTGGCCGGCTGCGCCTACTTCCGGCTGGGACTGCCGCGCGTGCGCCAGAAAAAGCAGGCGGCCGAAGCCGCTCCGGCCCCGGCCGCCGCCGGGCTGCGCCGCTCCCCGCAGGAATTCGGCAGTGGGCTGGGCTGGTGGCAGCTGCGGCGCCTTACGCGGGTGCAGTTTCTGAACGTCGTGGGCGCCTGGCCGTTCCGGGCGCTGGCCCTGCTGGGCGTCGTCTTCGTGCTCTTCAACGCCTACTACACCTACGAGGACCCGCGCGGCATTCAGATGCCGGTAACCTACCTCATCCTGAATCTGGTCAACGATAACTTCACGCTGTTTTTCCTGATTATCACCACCATCTACGCCGGGGAGCTGGTGTGGCGCGAGCGGGACGTGCGCCTGCAGCTGGTGTTCGATGCCCTGCCCTACGCCACCTGGCTGCCCTTCGTGAGCAAGCTGCTGGCCCTGCTGGGCGTGCAGCTGCTGCTGAGCCTGGTGCTGCTGCTGGTGGGCGTGGGCATTCAGCTCTACCGCGCCCCCGAGCTGGTGGAGCCCGTGCTCTACCTGCAGAATTTCGGGCTGCAGGCCGCCAATCTGCTGGTGCTTAGCACCCTGGCCGTGGTCGTGCAGACAGCTGTCAACCACAAGTACGTGGGCCACGCGCTGATGATGCTCTACTACGGGGTGGTGTTTCTGCTGGCCGACGCGCTGGGCCTGCACCACGCCCTGCTCAAGTTCGGGGCCGGCGTCACCTACACCTACTCCGACATGAACGGCTACGGCCACATGGTGGCCCCGCTGCTGGCCCTGAACCTGTACTACCTGGCCGGGGGGCTGCTGCTGGCTTTGCTGGCCTCCCTGCTCTGGGTGCGCGGCACCGATACCGCGTGGCGCAGCCGCCGGCACCTGCTGGGCCAGCGCCTGCGCACCCCCGGGGTGCGGCCCGCCCTGGCCACGGCTGCGGGGCTGCTGCTGACGGCCGGCGGCTGGGTGTTCTACAACACCAACATCCTCAACGAGTACCTCACGCCGAAAGACCTGGAAGCCCGCCAGGCCAACGCCGAGCGGCAGTACAAGCGCTACGCCCGCCTGCTGCAGCCCAAAATCGTGGCCATTGACCTCGCCGCCGACCTGTTTCCCACGGCCAGCCCCCGCGGCTACCGCATGCGCGGCACCTTCACCCTGCGCAACAAGGAGCCGCGCCCCATCGACACGCTGCTGATCAACTACGACCCGAGCCGCAGCGTCGCCACCCAGCTCGGCCTGAGCCGCCCCGCCCGGGTGCTGCACGACGACCCGGTCAGCGGCGTGCGGCTCTACCGCCTGCAGCAGCCCCTGGCCCCGAACGACTCCCTCGACCTGCGCTTCGACGTGGGCTACCGCGCCCGCGGCTTCACGTCCCGGCTCAAGGGCAGCGGTGTGTTCGACTGGGCCACCATCTCGCCCGAAGACCGGCTGACGTCCAACGGCTCCTTTCTCAGCGACGCCGGCCTGCGCATCGGCTACCAGGCGGCCGCCGAGCTGGAAGACGACGACGTGCGCCAGCGCAACGGGCTGCGGCCCAAGGACCGCGCCCTGCGCCTCAACGACCCGCGCGGCCGCCGCATCGCCGATTTCGGCCCCGACGCCGACTACGTGCGCTACCAGGCCACCATCAGCACCGACGCCGACCAGCTGGCCGTCACGCCCGGCTACCTGCAGCGGGAGTGGGTGCAGAACGGCCGCCGCTACTTCCAGTACAAGATGGACCAGCCCATGATGCCCATGACCGGCATCCTCTCGGCCCGCTACCGGGTGCACCGCGAAACCTGGCAGCCTAAGGGAGGCGGCCAGCCCGTAGCCATCGAAATCTACTACGACCCGCACCACCCCTACAACGTGCGCCGCATGGCCCGGGCCCTGCGCGACGCGCTGCCGTACTACGCGGCCGCCTTCGGGCCTTACCAGTACCGCCAGATCCGCATCCTGGAGTTTCCGCGCTACAAGAGCTTTGCCCAGAGCCAGCCCAACACGGTGCCCTTTTCCGAATCGGCCGGCTTCATCGACGACCCGCGCGACCGGAACGCGCCCGACTTCACCTACTTCATCACCAACCACGAGCTGGGCCACCAGTGGTGGGGCCACCAGGTCTGCGGGGCCAACGTGCAGGGCAGCAGCATGCTCGTCGAGTCCCTGGCCGAATACTCGGCCCTGATGACCTGCAAGCACCGCTTTACGCCCGCCCAGATGCAGCAGGTGATGCGCCGCGAGCTGGACAACTACCTGCGCGGCCGCCGGCAGGAGCGCAAAAAGGAAATGCCGCTGATGCTGGTCGAGTCGCAGCCCTACATTCACTACTACAAGGGCGGCATGGTGTTCTACGCCCTGCAGGACTTTATCGGGGAGCAGAAACTCAACAAAGCCCTCGGCGACTTTGCCGCCGCCCACCGCTACAAAACCGACCCGTACCCGAACTCGGCCGACCTGATGGCCTACATCCGTCGCGAAACGCCCGACTCGCTGCAGTACCTGATCCGGGACATGTTCGAAACCATCACGCTCTACAAAAACGAGCTGAAAACCGCCACCTACACCCCGCGCCCCGACGGCCGGTTCGACGTAGCCCTGACCATCAGGGCCGAAAAGCTCCGCGCCGACTCGCTGGGCAACGAAACGTCCACGCCCGTGCTCGGCGACTACGTCGACGTGGGCGTGTTCGGGGCCGACCGGGCGCCCGGCGAGGCCTGGGACGTGCGCGGCAAGGCCCTGGTGCTCCGAAAAGTCAAGCTGACCCAGCCCGAAACCACCCTGCGCTTCGTGGTGGCCGAAAAGCCCGCCAAAGCCGGCGTCGACCCCTACCAGAAGCTCATCGAGCGGTATTACATCGACAACGTGAAGCCGATGACCGAGCTGCCGGCGGCCGCCAAGCCGGTGGCCATGCAGTAGCGGGGCCCTGACCGGCCGGCCAGGTCTTAACCCGCAAAACGGCCCCGTTTCCTGGGTAGGAAACGGGGCCGTTTGCGTCGGCCAGCAACCCGCTGCTGCCTAGCAGCAGTAGTCGCTGTAATCCTCTTCGAGCGAGTCGATGCGGAGCGAGAAGTTCAGCGTGCGGGCGGCCCACAGGCCCAGGCTCCCCAGGCCACCCAGCAGCAACAGCGTCGAAACGGCGGTGGTCTTTTTCATTGTCTATGTTGTATGGTGGTGTTTTTCAGAATCTTGCTGCAAAGATACTACGCAAATGTTACATGATTGTTATGCATGCATCATTATTTGTCGGAGCCCGATGCTCCCGCAGCACCCGGGCAGGCGGCGCCGAACCGCCGCCGCAAGCAGCCGGCCGGTCCGGGCGCGGCTCGTTGGGCGGCCGCAGCCGCGGGCGAAGGAAATTGCCCGCGGCTGCGGCCGCCGGGCCGGCGGCGCGTTTGCTGGGCCGGGCTAAAACAGGGCAATCTGCTGGCCGGCCACGGGCTGCCGGTGCTGCTGCTCCAGGGCCAGCAGCCGCTGCTTGCGCCAGAGGCCGCCGGCGTAGCCCGTCAGCTTGCCGTCGGCGCCGATAACGCGGTGGCAGGGAATGACAATGGCAATGCGGTTCTGCCCGTTGGCGGCGGCCACGGCCCGCACGGCCTCGGGCTTTTTCAGCGCTAGCGCCTGCTGCCCGTAGCTGTGGGTGTGGCCGTATGGAATCTGCTGCAGCGCCTGCCACACGGCCTGCTGAAACGCCGAGCCGGGCGTGACCAGCGGCACCGTAAAGGCCTGCCGCGCGCCGGCGAAGTACTCGCTCAGCTCGGCCCGCAGCTGCCGCAGGTGGGCGTTGTCGCGCTCCACCACGCGGGCGTTGAAACGCTGGGCCAGGTCCTGCAGCTCGGTTTGCAGCTCCCGCCGCTCGAAAAATTCCAGCAGGCACACGCCCTCGGCGGTGGCACCGGCCATCATCGGGCCCAGCGGTGTTTCCAGCCGGGTCAGCTCCAGCACGTGCGGCGCGGGGCTGGCTTCATCGGCAGCGGGCAGGGGCCAGGGCCAGTCCGTAGCGGGGCTGGCCGGTTCACTGGGGCGGTCGAACCGAAGCTCGAACTGACTGGGGGCGGGCTGGAAGTGGGGCATGGGGCAGGGGCAGCGTCAGACGGAAATATAGGGCGGCTCAGGCCAATTACGGCTGCTGGCTGCCAGCCGGCGGTAGCGCCGGCCTTTACACCGCTGATTCGTAGCTGTTGGTGAGCGTGACCGACGTAGTGGCCCGGGGTAGCGCCGGCCTTTGCACGGCTGATTCCGGTTTCAGCGGGCCGGTGCGCTGCCCGCCGCGGCAGTTTGCTGTGCCTTTACGCGTTCGGCCACTTCCACCAGCGGCGCCACCCAGATGTCCCGCTCGTGGGCCTTGAGGTAGCGCAGCAGCTGGCGGTGGGCATTGGCGTCGACGTTCAGCGCGTGGCCGCCGCCCACGCCGTGAAACAGAAACACCAGCAGCGTGTGCGTCTGCCGGGCCTGTTTGACCAGGTCAATCATGTAGTCAGCCGACTGCCCGTTGATGGAGTAGCAGGCCAGGTTTGTGAGGTCGGCCTGGGCGGCAGTGGGCAGGCCCTTGGTCACGCCGCGGGCCGCCACGAAGTCGCTCCGCAGCGGCTCGTAGAAATTGACGCCGCCGATGGTCCGGTCGCCGCAGGGGTAGGCGAAGGTGCGGCGCGTGCGGCCGTCGATGGCGGTAAGCAGCGTATTGGTGGCCCGGATTTCGCCGACGGCCCGTGCCACGGTGTACTTGCTCAGGTCGTTGTCGGGGGTGACGAACGAGCGGCCGGGCAGCGTGCCGTCGCAGGGGTGCATGAGGGCGTGGTTACCTAGCTCGTGGCCTTTCTGGGCGGCCTTGCGCCATTCGCCGAGGCGCCGGGCCACCACCGGCGACGAGCCGATGAGGTAGAACGTGCCGCGCAGCTGCAGCGAATCCAAGGCCGGGATGACGCGGTCCAGGTCGGCGTCGATGGCGTCGTCGTAGGTCAGCACCACGGCGCACTGCTTGCCCTGCCAAGCGGTGGTTTGGGCCTGAGCATTGACGGCCAGCGAACCAGATAGCAAGAGTGGGGCAACGAGGTAGCGGAAAAGCATAAACCGAAGATGGGGTTTTTCGAGCGTTGGTACCTACCGGGGCTGGTACTGCTGCCACAAAAACTGGTAGAGCACCGCCAACCCGTAGGTGCCCTGCATGCCATAGTCCTCAATATGCTTAGCCCGGCCGTCGGCAAACATTACCCCTAGGTAACAAGTCGGACCATCAGACCAATGCATTTGGTACTTGTCGGCTAGTTCGGGCAGGTTCAGATTACGCAATAGCTCGCTCAAGTAAGCTAAATCAGTCGCCGACATGCGCAAGCGGTACTTGCCCCGGGGACGAGCGTCAGCCATGCCAGCGTACTCCACCACGCCGTTGGGCTTGATGACAACCCGAAAAGCAGGGCAGATGCCAAAGCATTGCGTCGTAGCATAGGTTATCCGCGTCACCGGAGCTGTCGGGGCGGGGTGGGTGGTGAACAGCATGGGCCGATTGGTCTGCAGGTAGAGGGTGTCTTGGCTGAACCGACGGAACAGCTGCCGCCTCGTCTCGATGGTCTGCAGAGCTGCGTAAATCAGGTAAACCTTGTTTGCTAGCGTAATGGGCCGAACCGTGCGCCACATTGCATCTGGTGAAGAGTAGTAGCCGTTATCCAATTGCACCAGTTGAGGATTGGTCCCGCCGGTTAGCACCAGAAATTTGTCGTGCGGGGATGTTGTAGGCTGGCGACGGATGTTGGCTCGTACAAGCAGATCATCAGCCCCGTCGTGGTTGAAATCAGCACGCGACCAGTAGGTCGGGACCGGCGCGGGTATTGCTGCACTGTCGCCCAGCACTTGATTAACTGCCATCAACTCCACGGCTGCGTAGCCGCCCCGCGCCTTTACATAAGCTTCGATGCCGCTTTTGTGGCGCAGCGTATCGATTTGACCGAAAGCATGGAAAGTCAACAGGAGGCACAAAAACAAGTGCAAGAGCCGAAAGCGCATAACTGGTTCGAAAGACAAACGAATACCCCTTCGATGCTGGCTACCTCTGTTTTCCACACGTCCGCTCCTTAACGCTGCTCACTGTACTGTGCCCGTTGCCGCCCGGCGGTTGCGAGCGGCTGAAGAGAAGATACCCAGGCGCAGCACTAAAACGACCCGTTTGCTGATACCTTTAGCTCACTGCTTTACCGCTTCATTTTATGCCGGCTTTATCTCACGCGCTGGGCCTGATGCTGCTCGGCGGCCTGCTGACTGGCTGCCAGCGTCCGCCCGCGGCGCAGCACCAGTTTACGGCGCCCGCGTTGGCAGCGCCTGCCGCGGCGGCCCGGCCCGAAATGGTATTTCTGTCCTTCAAGGTCACTGCTACCACCGCTGGCCCGGCTACGATTACTTTGCTCAAGAGCACCGTGGCCGCCGGAGCCCCGAAGGCGGCCCCCACGGGCGCTAGCGAAATGCCGGATTACCTGACGGTGACCACGCGCGGAGCCAGTCGGGAAGTGCTCAGCTCGACCACCTTGGAACATCCGCTGCGCCGGGCCGTGGAAACGGCCGGCACCGACGGCCAGCTGCGGCGCCAGGAGGTGAGCCTGCCCGAAGCCGAGTTTTTTGTGCGCCTGACCCTGGCCGCCCAAGCCAGCTCGGTGCGCGTGGAGGAGTTTATCAACCACCGGCCGGTGAAAACCACCGACTTCGCCTTACCAACCCGCCCATGAAAACACGCTACTCACTTTTCCTGCTATTCAGCCTGCTGCTCAGCCGCGCGGCCCTCTGCCAGACCTTTCCCGTCGATACCCTGGTGAAAACCGGGCCGCTTAACCAGCGCATCAACCTGGTTTTCCTCAGCGACGGGTACCAGCCGACCCAGCTGCCGCAGTTTCTCAGCGACGTGCGCGGGGTGGTGACGGGCATGTTTGCCCAGTCGCCCTTCCGCGAGTACCAGGGCTATTTCAACGTGTTTGCCGTGCAGGTACCTTCGGTGGATGCCGGGGCCAAGCACCCGCGCACCGCCGCCGACTGCAGCGCCCTGCCGCTGGCCACGCCCAACAACTACTTCGGCAGCAGCTTCGACCAGGGCGGCATTCACCGGCTGCTGGTGCCCACGCGCAGCAGCGCCGTGGCCAGCGTGCTGGCGGCCAACTTCCCGCTCTACGACCAGGCCTTCGTGCTCGTCAACTCCGCGGAGTACGGTGGCTCGGGCGGGGCGCTGGCCACCTCGTCCGTCAACGTCAACGCCCGCGAAATCAGCATCCACGAAATCGGCCACTCCTTTGCCTCGCTGATCGACGAGTACTGGGCCGGGGCCAGCTACGCCCGCGAAGGCCTGAACATGACGGCCCAGACCAACCCCGCGCTGGTGCGGTGGGCGGCCTGGGTGGGCACCGGCAGCGTGGGCGTGTACCCGCACGCCGAAAACCCCGTCTGGCAGCGCCCGCACCAGAACTGCAAGATGCGCTTTCTGGGCGTGGCCTTCTGCAACGTGTGCCGCGAGGCTTTCGTGGAGCGCATTCACGCGCTGGTGCGGCCGGTGCAGGGCTTCAGCCCGACCGCTACCACCATCAGCAACCCCACGGCCGCCGTGCCCTTCGCCCTGACGCTGCTGGCGCCCGCCCCGAACACCCTGCGCGTGACCTGGCAGCGCGACGGCGCCCTGCTGGCCCGCAACACCAGTCAGGTGACGGTACCGCTGGCCGCGCTCAGCACCGGCACGCACACCATCCGGGCTGAGGTGACGGACACCACCGCCATGACGCGGGCCGGCGCCCACCTCAGCCAGCACACCTACGTGACGCAGTGGACCGTGACCAACACCGCCACCGGCACCCACCTGCAGGCCAGCACCTTTGAGTACCAGCTCGAAACCTACCCCAACCCGATGACCGACGCGCTCAGCCTGAGCTACAGGCTCAGCCGCCCGGCCCCGGTGACGGTAACCGTGCTCGACGCCGCCGGGCGCCGCCTGCGCACGGTGGTGCAGGAGCGGGCCGCCGCTGCGGGCACGCACCAATGGCGCTTTACGGCCGCCGAGCTGGGCCTGCGCCGCCCGGGCAGCTACCGGCTGCTGCTCGACATCGACGGGGCCCGCATCAGCCGGCTGCTGGTGAAAGAGTAACGGTGACAAGCCCGCTACGCAAACGGCCCGGCCCGGTAGTTCCGGGGCGGGCCGTTTGCCGTTGCTTACTGCACCTCGGCCACTTCCACGCGGCGGTTGCGGGCGTCGGGTGAGGGGAAGAGCGGGCGGGCGTCGCCGTAGCCCACGGTGCGCAGGCGGGTGGCATCCACGCCGACTTTTACCAGGTAGGTTTTTACCGCCTCGGCCCGCTGCTCGCTGAGCACCAGGTTTTTTTGCGGCTCGCCGATGCGGTCGGTGTGCCCGGCAATCTGCAGACGCAGCGCGGGCCGCTGGCGCAGCTCGGCGGCCAGCTGATTCAGGGCCGGAAAGGCTTCGGCCAGCAGCTCGGCCGTGCCCAGCCGGAAGAGCACCGTGGGCAGCACCACCGGCGTTTCCGTCACCACGGGCGGCGGGGCGGGCACGCGGCGGGCGGTGTCGAGCGGGGGCAGGGGCGGCGCGGTGGGCGGGGGCGGGGCAGCCACCGGCGGGGCGGCGGTCTTGGGCGGGGCTGGTTTCGGGGCCGTGCCGCTCACCCGCACGGTGATGGGCACGGCGGCGCTTTCGCGGGTGGGGTAGTAGCCCTGGGTGAGGTAGAAGGTGGTGGTTTTGCTGAGTTTGGTGCGGTACTCATTGCCGCTGGCCAGGGGCTGCTTCAGCTCGGCATCGGCGTACCAGCGCACCGCGCGGCCCGATACGCGGATGGTGGTGGCCACGGCGGCCGGCACCGTGGCGGCCGATTTCAGCTTGACGCGGTAAAGCGTGAAGCTGCCGTGGTTGCAGTCGCCGACGGGGTCGTAGGTGGCACGGCCGGTGAGCTTTTCCTCCTGCGCGTCGTAGCTGAAGGTGATGGCGCCCTCGCACCAGTAGCTGGAGCGGCTGCGGCCGGTTTCGTTGAGCTTGCGCACCTGGTCGAGGCGCAGGCCGGTGGCCGTGCGCGAGGCCTGCACCTGAAACATCACCGAGACGCCCGGCCGGTTGCCCGCTTCCTGGTAGAGCACCCCGAACAGGCTGTTTTCACGGCCGTTCTGC
Source organism: Hymenobacter edaphi (assembly GCF_003258365.1). Taxonomy (GTDB): domain Bacteria; phylum Bacteroidota; class Bacteroidia; order Cytophagales; family Hymenobacteraceae; genus Solirubrum; species Solirubrum edaphi. The sequence goes on from NZ_QHKM01000001.1 coordinate 891,582, forward strand.
AGGCGCATCAGGGCCGGCCAGGTGGCGCCCGGTTCGTCGCTATCCGTCTCGACGCCCTGCCAGATGCCGGCCAGGGAGGTGGTGGACTGGGCCCGCGCCGGGGCCGCCAGCCAAAGCGGCGCGGCCACCAGCCAGAGCAGGTAGGGGAAGAAGCGAACGGGAAGCAGGGAGCAGGAAACGCTGGTCATGGGGTAATGGGGGCCTCTGGCTAACACACCGGATGTCAAAAATGACTCCACGGGGCCAGCAAGGGCTGCAAACGCTCCTTCTTAGCGCCGTAGTACCAGTTCCGCTTTGCGAATGTCGGGGCCGTGGGCGGGGGCGGCCAGCAGGCGCCCCCGAAAGGTGTAGCGGCCATCGGCCGGAATGGTCAGCTCGGTGTTTTTGCCGGTGAAACTCCAGCTGACGTCGCCGTTATTATCCGCCTTGATTTCCTTGAGGCTGAGGTTCTTGTCGCGCGGGTCGAAGGCCAGCTGCTGGAAGGGCTGCCCGTTCTGCAGCACCGTCAGCTGAAACTCCAGCCGCTGCTCCCCTTTGTAGCGCATATCCATCTCCGACCACACGGCCACGGTTTCGCCCTTTTTCAGCGCCACGGTCACTTCCTGAGGCTGGTCCTTGCCTGGGGCGCTGAGGGCGTTGATGGGCAGGCGGGCCACTTCCTGGCCCAGCAGGGCGTCGCAGGCGGGCAGAAAGGCGGCGGCGAGCAGCACGGCGGCCGGAACGGGCAGGAGGCGGGCAGAACGAGGCATCGGCGTAGGGCGTTGGAAGCGGCGAACTTAGCCCAGGTAGGCCATATCCTCCGCGCTGAGCCGGATAGCGGCGGCGGCCAGGTTTTCGCGCAGGTGCGCCAAGGACGACGTGCCCGGAATGGGCAGCAGCCAGGGCGAGTGGTGCAGCAGCCAGGCAATGTTGACCTGGGCGGGCGTGGCCTCGTGCCGGCGGGCCACTTCGGCCACGCGGTCGAGCGGCTTGGGCAGCGCGTGCAGCAGCGAGAAGAACGGAATCAGCGGCAGCTGGTGCTGCGCGCAGAGGTGGAGCACTTCCTCGCCGCCGGGGTTGGCGCCGTGGGGCAGCTGCAGGGTGGTGCGCTGGGCGTAGCTGAACATGTTCTCGACGGTGGCAACGGGGCCGAGCCGCAGGCCGGCTGCCAGCTCCTCGGCCGTGACGTTGCTCAGGCCCACGTGCAGGATTTTGCCCTGCTGCTGCAGCTCGAACATGGCGCCGAGCTGCTCGTCCAGCGGCACCGGGCCGGGGCCCATCAGGCGCAGATGCACCAGCTGCACCTGCTCCTGGCCGAGGGTGCGCAGGTTGTTGTCGATGCTCTGGCGCAGCTGCTCGGGGCGGTTGAAGGGCACCCAGCTTTTGTCGGGGCGGCGGGTGGCGCCCACTTTGGTGCAGATGACCAGGTCGGCGCGGTAGGGGTGCAGGGCCTCGCGGATCAGGCGGTTGGTCACGTCCTGGCCGTAGTAGTCGGCCGTGTCGAGGAAGTTGACGCCCGCTTCCACGGCGGTGCGCAGGATCTGCAGGGCTTCGGCGCGGTTGGCGGGCTCGCCCCAGATGTCGGGGCCGGTGAGGCGCATGGTGCCGTAGCCGAGGCGCGAAACGGTGAGCGGCCGGGCGGAATCCGGGGCGATGGTGATGGTGGCGGGCATGGGGCGGGGGCGGAAGAAGCTGACGGGGAAATACTACCCGCTACCGGCCTTTTTGTTCGCGCAGCACCTGCGCCAGAAATTGCTGCGGGCTGGTCAGAAAGCGCACCGCGCTGGATTCTTTGATCGACGGATAAACCGCGGCCAGATCGGGCGGCATCAACCGGCCTTGGGCATCCAGCACCAGCAGGTCGTATTGCTGACAAAGGCCGAGCATGGGCAAGAGGAAAGCGGCCGCTTTGCTGACGTCGCGCAGATCGGTTCTAAACTGAAATTCTTCTATCGTGTGCGCGTTTGGCCGGACGGAAATCCAGCAGTCATGATCCTGCTGATGGTCTTCATTGCCTTTCCACGACCAGCTTTCGGGCTTCGACCAAGCGGCCCGTTGGATCAACTGGTCGATCTGCGCGGCAACGGGCGCGCCGACCACGCTCACGCCCTCCCACCAGTCGGTGGTATAGGCGTCGTCGATGGCGGGTGCGGCCAGCGAATCAGCCGGCGGCGCGGCCCAATGCTGTTTCCGGGCTTCGTGGTCGATGAAAAGCCGGGCGGGGAGGTGGCCGCACCGGCGCCGGATTCCGGCGGCGGGCAGGGCAGTTAAGCGGTATTGCCAGATAGCCATAAGGGCGTGCAAGATAAGCGCCGGGCCCGTGGGTGCCGCCGCCGGTTATTCGCCCCGGGCCCGGCGCTGGATGCGCTTTTCCCAGTGCTTGCGCTTGGGGGCGATGTAGCCGCGCAGGTGCTTCTCCATCACCATCACGGCGCAGGGGGCGGCGGCCGTGGCCCCGAAGCCCCCGTTTTCGAGGTACACCGCCACGGCTATCTTGGGGTGGTCGGCGGGGGCGAAGCCGACGAAGGCGGCGTGGTCGTCGCCCTCGTCGTTTTGCACGGTGCCGGTTTTGCCGGCCACGGTGATGCCCACGTCGGCCAGGCTGGAGGCGTCGGCGGTGCCGCCGCGCTGCAGCACGGCCACCATGCCGGGCACCAGGGCGGCGAAGTGGGCGCTGTCGACGAGGGTGCGGTGCTTCTGGCGGAAGCGCGGCAGCGGCCCCCCCGCGCCGATGCCGCGCACCAGGTGGGGCGGGTAGTACCAGCCGCGGTTGGCCACGATGGCGGCCAGGTTGGCCATTTGCAGGCCAGTCAGGTTGATTTCGCCCTGCCCGAGGCTGAGCGAGTAAATGGAGCGGTACGACCAGCTGCGGGTGCGGCGGGCCTTATCGTAGTACGCCGGCGTGGGCAAGAAGCCGGGGGCTTCGCGCGGCATGTCCACGCCCAGCGTCGCATCGAGCCCGAACGAGCGTACGTAGCGGCGCCACTGGGCCAGGTTGGCGTGCCGGGCGGCCACGGTGTCGCCGGCCAGCGAGTCGGGCACGCACTCAATCAGGTTGCGCATCACCTGGTAGAAGTACGGATTGCAGCTGTACTTCAGGCCCTTGGCCAGGCTGGTGGCCTTGGGGTGGTGGTGCACGCAGCTCACCAAAGACTGGTCGCAGCGAAACGAGGTGGCGGGCGTGATGGCGCTGAGCTGCAGGGCCACGGCGGCATTCACCAGCTTGAACACCGAGCCGGGCGGGTTGGCCAGCATGGCGGGCCGGTTCAGCAGCGGCAGGTCTTCGTGCTCCAGCAGCTCGGCGCGCACCCCCGCCTGGTCCGGCGCCGTGATGGTGGCCGCCGGGTACACCGGCGCCGATACGTAGGCCAGGATTTCGCCGGTGCGCGGGTCTAGGGCTACCAGGTAGCCGCGGCGGTTGCCCATCAGCTTCTCGGCGTAGGCCTGCAGCTTCGCGTCGATGGTCAGGTGCAGGTCCTGGCCCTGCTGAAACAAGGTGTCCTTGGCCCAGCTGCCGTGCTGCCGGCCCTGCTGGTCCACCAGCGGGTGCAGGTAGCCGCGGTGGCCGCTGAGCAGGCCGTTGTAGTACGCTTCCACGCCGCCGTTGCGCAGGCGGTAGAAGCGGCCGCGGCCGCTGCGCTTGGCCTGCCGGAAAAAGGGCTGGGCCTCGGCGGCCAGGTAGCCGAGCACCGGCGCGCCCGCCGGGGTGGTGTACACGCGGCGGCGGCGTTCGGTCCAGCTCAGGGCAGGCCAGTTGGCGCTGTCGCGGCGCACCCGCTCCAGCTCGGCCGGGCTGAGGCGGAGCTGCACGGCGTAGCCGGGCCGGGCATCCGGGTAGGGCAGGGCCTCGGCAATGCGCCGCCGCACGGTGGTGGAGTCCCAGCCCAGCAGCTCGCCCAGCTTCAGGGTATCGAGCGGGGGGCGGCGCGGCAGCTGCAGCAGGTACTGGGGGCGGGTGGCCACCAGCACCGAGTCGTGGCGGTCGAGGATGCGGCCGCGCTGGGGCACGTCGGGCAGCAGCACGCGGCGGGCGGTGTAGCGCACGCGCACGTCGCCGGGGCCGGCCGCGGGGCCGCCGGCTTGCTGGTCGGGCGAGGAGCAGGCAACCAGACCCAGGAATAGTGCCAACAGGCCCTGTCTACAACGATTGTAAGCCGTGCGCATACCGGCAAAGCTAGGCAATTGTGGGGCGGCTGGGCGGGCGGTTCGGTGAACAGGCCGGGATTGTCGCCGAGCGTTCTGCTTCGCTCCCCGGCCACGGGCGGCAAAGAACGGGCTGGTAGCAGCGGGCAAGGCCGGGGCAGGCTCCAGGAGCACCAACGGCCCGCCCCCAGCAGGTGGGAGCGGGCCGTTGGCATTGGTTGGCGCACCGAAGCGCCGGGGCGGCAGGCGCGGTTACTCGTCGCGCAGGTACTCCCAGTGCAGCGTGAGGGCCTCCAGGTGCGCCGCGCCGTTGCGGCCTTCCACCCGGGCCAGGTGGGCGTGCAGGCCCGCGGGCGGTTCCGACTCCCAGAAGTAGCCGGCGCCCTGCCCGCCGCCCACCACGCGGCCTTCGCTGGTTTCTACCCACAGCGCCGTCAGGCGGTTGTTGGAGCGGCCGTACACGGCCACGATGGTTTCGCCCGGGTGCAGCGTCAGATCAAAGCAGTTGCCGCCGGCGTGGCCGTGCAGCCCCCCGGATACGCCGCCGTAGAAGACCTCCAGGCCATCGACGTACAGCCCGGCGTGGATAACCACGCGCGTGATGGGCTGGCCCCCGGCGTCGGCGAAGGCCGCGTGTTCCTTGCCGCCGTAGGGCCCCAGGGCCAGCGTCTGGCGGGTGCGCACCAGGGCGGCTTTGCCGGCCTTGCCGGGGTGCAGGTGGGGCCAGATGTAGGTGGGCGCCAGAACGTCTTCCAGCTCGGCGCTGAACTCCGACCGAATGCGCTGCTGGTGGTTGTTGTCGGCCTCGCGCACCAGCAGCTCGGCCTTGGGGTTGCTGCCGTTGGTGGTGTTTTCCAGGGAGAATTCCCAGCCGCTGTAGTTATCGTAGGCGGTGTAGGTATAGAGCGTGTACAGCACCCGGTTGCTGCTCTTGTAGCGGAAGCCGCACTTGGTCAGGCGCCAATCCAGGGCGCGCTGGCGGCTGATGGCCACGGCCCGCGTGTACCGGGCCAGGGCATCTTCGAAGGCCTGCAGGTGCACGTTGGGCTGGCTGTCGTTGCGGCCGTAAATCTGGTACCAGAACAGGCACTGCTCGCGCAGGGCCGTCAGGGCCGTGGTGCCCAGCGACACGAGGTAGGTCAGGCGGGTTTCGGGGCGGTTCAGGTCGAAGAAGTAGGGCTCGGCGCGGTTGATGTCGCCCAGCACGTTGCCGAAGGCCGTCTGCTTTTTGGGCGAGCCGTCGACGGCCGGCTTGCCGGCGCTGGCGGGCTGGTACGCGTCTTCCTTTTCGTAGTCGCGGATGTTGGTGTAGAGGCCCTCCAGGATGTTCTTCAGGGTCTGGGTGTTGTTCTCGTCGATCAGGTCCCGCACCAGCGTCACCACGTAGTCGCGCATCTGCTGGAAGGCGTCGCTTTTGCGCTCGGGCCACATAAAATTCAGCAGCCCGCGCAGCCCCTTGCCCACCTCGGGCACGGCCCCGGCAATGTTCATGACCATGTCGCGCATGCGTTCGGGCGTTTCCTGAATCACGAAGGGCAGGGTCGACGCGGGGGTGAAGCGGCTGGCCGCCGGCGACACCGGCCGGAACAGCTGGTTGGCCGACTGGCCGTTGGCCCGCGGCTTTTGCCCGTGCTGGGTAATTGGGGCTTTGTCGGCTTTCGACTCGCCCAGCACGTCCCACACCTGCCCGCTCTCCACGCACTGGATGTAGTAATACCCGTCGCCGCCGTGCAGGAACTTGAACCGCAGCTCGGGCGTGTTGCCGTTCCACCCGCCGATGCCGATGGGCGCGCCTTCGTGGTGGGCCTTGTTGAAGAGGCACACGTGCGGCTCGGAGCCCTGGCCCTTGGGCCGGATAAACACCTGCCGGTCGTCGGTGGGGTAAAACTCGAACTGCTGGGAGTCCGGCAGGTTGGGGTCGAAGGTCTGCTGCTCAAGAACAGCGCCGTGCCCGCGGCGGCTCACGCCCAGCACCAGGCCGCTGTGCTGCGCAAACAGGTGAAACGGCTGGCCGGTGAATGCTTTAAATGCCATGCGTGCGAAGAAATTGGTGGAAGTGGTTGAGCGGGCAAGGTAGAAGCCCGGGCGGCGCGGTTTTGTCGCATGTTGATGCGACAACGCCGCGCCGGCGCGGCCCGCGAAGCCGTGGTGGCGGGCCGACGAAGTCGGGGTAGTCGAATAAGGTGGAAATGCGAGCCGGCCCGCCCCTCGGGCAGAGGGGCGGGCCGGTTCTGTGTTTGGGGGGCGCGTGCCGCGACGGCGGATACGATAAGAAGGCCCCCACCGCCCAGCCGGCCCTGAGGGGCCGCGGACCGCAGCAGTCCTTACCGAACTTGCAGCAGCGTCAGGGTGCCGCCGTACACTTGCGCGGTGCCGGAGTAGAGAGCTGTTTTCAGCGCGATGACGTCACCTGCGTTGAGCGTGTACAGGCCGTCGTCGCTTACCCAGGATACGTTTTGGTTTTGGCTCATGAAGAGGGTACTAGCCCGACCAATAACGCTGCCGTTTTTGTGGAGTAATCCCACGGCGTTGCCGGCGTTGATAAAATAGAGCCCCATGCTGTAAGAAATGCGGTACAGCCCCGGAGTGGTAACCGTGACTGTACTTGCACCAGCTGCGTACGTCAGCCCCGACGACTCCAGGGCCGTGGGCAGGTTGACGGTGACCATGCTGCCGTTTGAGACCAGCTGTTGGAACGTATTGTTGATGTAGTGCCCGTAGGCTGGCTGGGCCTGCGCCGCGAGTTGCTGCCACAGCGGGGTGGCGGGCGTGCCGTTGTTGCAGTACAGGCCCGGAGTCCCGTCCGTCTGATACACCACGAGCCCGGTGGCCGGCGAGGTAATAGCGGTGCGCTGGGCCTGGGTCATACGCGGCGGCAGCAGCCCTTTGGTGGTGGAGCTGACGTCGAGCATGGCGCTGGCGTCGGGTGTTGTCCCGCTGGTATTGATAGATACCTGCGCCCGCAGCGCGTAGGGCAACCCAATAACAGCCAGTGTCACGAGTAGGGGTTTTCTCATAACCGGCAATTTATCCTTCCTGATCGAATATGGCGAACGACGAATGTTGTTCTGGCCGCCTGGCGGAGGAAGTGCGCCAACCCGACGCGGACGTGAAGGCCTTCAAGCTGCTGAACCGGGCGCTGTTCGACGACTGCCAGCAAGCCCGCAAGCTGGTAACGACGAGTGGGTAGGGCGTGAAGGTGGAGCCGCACTAGCCTCATTGGTAGTGAAACGCCCCACGCCTGAATCCCAGGCGCGGGGCGTTGTTTTGTAGAGATGTAACCTTGCGTCTCGTCGTTGAACGATAAGGCCAGAGTAAATAACATCAGCAACGAGTGCGACGCAAGGTTGCATTTCTACATCGCCCCGCGCCGCCCGGACGACTCCGCGCGGCGCGGTACCGGCTGGCCGCTGCGGCGGCTTAGGGAGGCTTAGGGCTTCTGGGTTATTGCCGCATGAATCTATTGTTTGAATCCAGTTACAAAGTCAGGATTAAAGTAATTGTAATAATTATTTTTGCTTTCCAGTTCTTTGTGAATCTTGCTTATTACCTCTGGTCCATTTTCAAAGTGATGTTTTCCATAGTAAAGGAATGATACTGGTATATTGTGCTTTTGCTTATACGCTTCATGTTTTTCTTCTGCCTTCTTCATTGCTTCTCTGCTTTTAGAAAAGTGCTTGAATCTTTTTGATTTTACTTGTATGCCATAAAACGATTCTTTAGTTTTTGGATGGCATAGGAAGAAATCAATTGCATCTTGTTCGTCCGTTTGAGCGTCATAGCAAATTTCGATAGTTGGAAAAGTTATTTGCAAAAGTTTTTGTGCCTTTTTCTCCCATTTGAATCCAGGTATTTTATCCGTAATGAGTGTTTTTAATACAGCTGCTCTCATCTGATTGTAATCAAAATTATATATTTCATCACGTAAATTTCTCATCTGAAAGCACTTGTCAATTATGTCATTGATAGTATAGTCATGATGTTTTTTTAAATGATCATTGATGACTTGGGCAAACTGTCTTTCATTCTGAATGTTATTGCTGGCATATAGTCTTGCCATTGGCAACTTGTTCAGAGTAGTCATTTTAGTTCTGTTAATTAAATCCTGTATTGGGTCAGACATGACGATGCTGTTTGATGGCGGGAGGTGCGACGTTAACAACCTATGTGAGGGAAATGCAAACAGCTTCACCTGTTGCCAGTTTTGTACAACGTGGGGAGCTGCATCTCCCAGACAGAACAGCCCGGACGACTCCGCGCGGCGCGGTACCGGCTGGCCGCTGGGGCGGCTGGGGGAGGCTAGAGCTTCGTCAGGACGAATGCTAAATTTTGTTCCTTCTTAAATTGAAATACTCTTTTGCGATACTCTCTTCTCTAATATCATATGGTAGCGAGGCTCCATTCATTATAATTTTATAAGCTTCTGTTGCATGTTCAAGTATGGTTCTAAACTTTGATACGAAGGCAGTATGTGCCTCAGATCTTATGTCGCATTTAAGATAAAAGGATAGTCGTCTAATAGCCTGGTAAGTTCTGCTTATAGATATTATTAATATAGTCGCTTTTATAGGCATATCTTCTTCTCTTGTATCAGGTAGAGACATAACAACATAAGGTTTGTTGTCAAGTGCAGTGCTTTGAGAATCGTGTAGTACAGATCTTAAAGTTGGGTGCTTGATCTTGCATAGGAATTTGTACGCCGAGTATACCTCTAAACAAATTAGCCTTTCATCCAGTTGATCGAAAGATTTGTTAATAATAATTGATTCTTCTTTCATTTGATTTGCAAATAGCTTTGCTAGTTCCATTGGAGACCAAGGTAAGTCACCGGAAGAGCTGTTTTTTAGTAGCCTGCATTTGTCTGGATTGCCTGCTATTGCATTTATAGATAGAGCGTGTTCATAAAGTGAAGCTGCTATAGAAGCTGCCTGAGAAGTATATCCTGATAGCAGTGTAATCCAGACTGTTCTTAAATCATTTAATACTCTTTTAAGTAGTAAAGCTGATATCAATACGTCATCAAGGTGATGTCGCTGCCCTGGCAATGTGAGAACTTCTACTCCTGACTCGTATAAATTGCCTATAACCTTTGAAAAAGGTTGCATCTTTTCTTCAAGTGTGGTAATGGCAGCTAACTCTGTTTGAGTACAAGCAGCCCACAACCCATCAGGTTTATCTTTGTTATAATCGTTGCCCATGTGTCAAACTGTTTTTCTTATACATGTTGTGTGGAATTAGGTTCAAATAGAGCAATATTCTTAGATTCGAGTCTTTTTATCGTGCCGTACAGCGTGATTAAAATTTGATAATGGCTGGTTTGTGGCAATGATTATAAGGCCTCATAATATTTAACAACTTCTTTACAATAGTCTTTGCTACGAGGAACTGCTGCTGCTTTGCCTATGCTATTCTTGAACAATAACGCTTTGTCATTCAATGTAAGCCCAGAAGATATTTTTTCGCTTACTTCATGGTAATGATATAAAGTTTCGTAATCACCAATGTGATTGGTAAGTAGAAATTTATCGATTCCTAGCACTACTAAATTGACTACACCCAAGACCTCTTTGACTCGCTTTAAGCTTATTCTGTCGCTTGGCAAAATACTTCTGCTTCCTTTTTTTCTCGACTCCTCTATATCTCGCCCAAAAGCATGACCAATATTGTTTCGTAGAATGCGTAACTTTTCAAGTTCTCCTACATTAGCCTCTAATTCAGTTGGAGCTGATCCAAATATATTTTTGAATTCTGAAATACGTTTAGACCATTCACCAATAATACACTTGCTTGCTTGATACAAGTAGTTGTAATTTCTTGAATTTTTAAGTATGACAGCTCCATCAATCTTTTTAGAGGCATTATGGAGTATACCTGGGTCTGATTCGATAGCTGTTGATATGATTGATGATAGATAAATTTCAAGATATGAATTTAAGCTCATCATAGCATTGAGCCTAGTCCAGTTATTGAATTCTCTATAGTCCTGCTTCCAATCTATTTTGTCTTTTCTTATTGTGAAAGCATCTTCAGGTTTGCAGGACAAAATCGTTTGCACATCGCCTGGTGTTATTGCAACATGCTTCTCTGTGAAGTCTATCACAGGTATTTGTGACCATAACATTCGGTTTAGTAAAGTGTGGTGCCGTTTAAATACTGCGTATGACCATGATTTTGATTCATGGTTAATCCATCTTTTGAAGCTCATTTTTATGTATGTTTTGTGGAGTCTACTTCTTTACCTTGCTTATGTGACCATAGATAAGGAAAGGAAGTGATATGTCTGAGAGGTGAATTTTAAATGTTCTACGATGGGGGAATATACTAGATATTCTTGAATGTGGATTTTTGCATTAAAAAACGGGTGCTACCTCTCACAAGGTAGCACCCGTTTCCATTCAGCCAAAGCCGCCCCAGCTTACATATTCCGCCGGTACTGGCCGCCTACTTCGAACAGGGCATTGGTAATCTGCCCCAGGGAGCAGGACTTCACCGTGTCCATCAGCTCCTCGAAGAGGTTGCCGTTTTGCACGGCCACCTGCTGCAGGCGCTTCAGGGCGTCGTCGGCCTTGTCGCGGTTGCGGGCGTGCAGGGCCTGCAGCATGGTGATTTGGTACTGCTTTTCGTCCTCGGTGGCGCGGATGACCTCGGCGGGCTGCACCGTGGGCGAGCCTTTGGAAGAGAGGAAGGTGTTCACCCCGATGATGGGCAGCTCGCCGGTGTGCTTCTGCATCTCGTAGTAGAGGCTTTCCTCCTGGATTTTGCCGCGCTGGTACATGGTTTCCATGGCGCCCAGCACGCCGCCGCGCTCGGTGATGCGGTCAAACTCCAGCATCACGGCTTCCTCCACCAGGTCGGTCAGCTCCTCGATGATGAAGGAGCCCTGGATGGGGTTTTCGTTTTTGGCCTGGCCCAGCTCCCGGTTGATGATGAGCTGAATGGCCATGGCCCGGCGCACCGATTCCTCGGTGGGCGTGGTAATGGCCTCGTCGTAGGCGTTGGTGTGCAGCGAGTTGCAGTTGTCGTAGATGGCGTACAGCGCCTGCAGCGTGGTGCGGATGTCGTTGAAGTCGATTTCCTGGGCGTGCAGGCTGCGGCCCGAGGTCTGGATGTGGTACTTCAGCATCTGCGAGCGGGCGTTGGCGCCGTACTTCAGCTTCATGGCCTTGGCCCAGATGCGACGCGCCACGCGGCCCATCACGGCGTACTCGGGGTCCATGCCGTTGGAGAAGAAGAAGGAGAGGTTGGGCGCGAAGTCGTTCACGTCCATGCCCCGGCTCACGTAGTACTCCACGAAGGTGAAGCCGTTCGACAGCGTCAGCGCCAGCTGGGTGATGGGGTTGGCGCCGGCCTCGGCAATGTGGTAGCCCGAAATCGAGACCGAGTAGAAGTTGCGGACCTTCTCCTTGATGAAGTACTCCTGCACGTCGCCCATGAGGCGCAGGGCAAACTCGGTGCTGAAGATGCAGGTGTTCTGGGCCTGGTCTTCCTTCAGGATGTCGGCCTGCACGGTGCCGCGCACCTGGCTGAGCGTCCGCGCCTTGATGGGCCCGTACACCTCGGCCGGCAGCACCTGGTCGCCGGTCACGCCGAGCAGCCGCAGGCCCAGGCCGTCGTTGCCGGCGGGCAGGGCGCCCTGGTAGCGCGGGCGCTCCTGGCCGCGCTCCTGGTAGATGGCGTCGATTTTCTGGTCGATTTCGGCTTCGAGGCCCTGCTCCTGGATGTACAGCTCGCACTGCTGGTCGATGGCCGCGTTCATGAAGAAAGCGGCCAGGGTGGCGGCGGGGCCGTTGATGGTCATCGACACGGAGGTGACCGGGTCGGCGAGGTTGAAGCCGGAGTAGAGTTTCTTCGCGTCGTCGAGGCAGCAGATGCTCACCCCGGCGTTGCCGATTTTGCCGTAGATGTCGGGGCGGTGGTCGGGGTCTTCGCCGTAGAGCGTGACCGAGTCGAAGGCCGTACTCAGGCGCTTGGCGGGCAGCCCGGCCGACACGTAGTGGAAGCGGCGGTTGGTACGCTCGGGGCCGCCTTCGCCCGCGAACATGCGGGTGGGGTCTTCGCCCTCGCGCTTGAAGGGAAACACGCCGGCGGTGTAGGGAAACTCGCCGGGCACGTTTTCCTGCAGCTGCCAGCGCAGCAAATCACCCCAGGCCGAGTAGCGCGGGGTGGCCACCTTCGGAATCTGCAGGTGGGAGAGGGTTTCGGAGTGCGTCTGGATGCGGATTTCCTTGTCGCGCACCTTGAACACGAACTCCGGGGCTTTGTAGGCGGCTACCTTTTGCGGCCAGGTTTCCAGGAGTTTCCAGTTCTGCCCGTCCAGCCGGAGCTTGATTTCCTCGAAGGCTTGCGCCAGGCCGGCTGCGAGCTGATCGGGCTGGAATCCGTCGCGGCTGCTCCCCCCGGTTCCGTGGGCGGCGCCAAGGCTCCGGACGGCGTCAAGGCTTTGCTGGATTCCGTAGAGCTGCTGAGCGGTTTCGGCTTGTTTATCGACCCACTGGTCATATTGGCGGATGGTTTCGGTGATTTCGGAGAGGTAGCGCGTGCGGTGGGGCGGAATGATGTACACCTTCTCGCTGGCGTCTTCCGAAGTTTCGAGGTGGGAAAGGAAAGCCGCGCCGGTTTTGCGTTCGATGGTGCTGAGCACGGCCCGGTACAGGCGGTTCATGCCCGGGTCGTTGAACTGCGAGGCGATGGTGCCGAAGACGGGCAGCTCGTCGAGCTTGGTTTCCCAGAGCTGGTGGTTGCGCTGGTACTGCTTGCGTACGTCGCGCAGCGCGTCGAGGGCACCGCGCTTGTCGAATTTGTTGAGGGCAATGACGTCGGCGAAGTCGAGCATGTCGATTTTCTCCAGCTGGGTGGCCGCCCCGTACTCGGGCGTCATCACGTACAGGCTGGCGTCGCTGTGCTCGATGATTTCGGTGTCACTCTGCCCGATGCCCGAGGTTTCGAGGATGATCAGGTCGAAGTCGGCGGCGCGCACCACGTCCACCGCGTCCTGCACGTAGCGGCTCAGCGCCAGGTTGCTCTGCCGGGTGGCCAGGCTGCGCATGTACACGCGCGGGTTGTTGATGGCGTTCATCCGGATCCGGTCCCCGAGCAGGGCCCCGCCCGTCTTGCGCTTGGAGGGGTCGACCGAAATGATGGCAATGGTCTTGTCGGGGAAGTCGAGCAGGAAGCGGCGTACCAGCTCGTCCACGAGGGAGGACTTGCCCGCGCCGCCGGTGCCGGTGATGCCCAGAATCGGGGCTTTCTTGGACGTGGCGGAGGCGTCGCTCAGGCGCTGGTCGCCGCCGAACTCGGCCCGCTGGAAGTCGGAAATCAGCTGACCCTTCACGAGCTCAAACTCCTGGGGGAAGTTTTCGGCGGCCGAAATCAGGCGGCCCAGGCTGCGGGCGTCTTTTTCCTTGACGTGGCCGGCTTCGCCGTTCAGGTTCTGGCCGGTGGGGAAGTCGGCTTGCTGCAGCAAATCGTTGATCATACCCTGCAGGCCCATGGCGCGGCCGTCGTCGGGCGAGTAGATGCGGGTGATGCCGTAGCCCTGCAGCTCCTCGATTTCGGAGGGCAGGATGACGCCGCCGCCGCCGCCGAAGATTTTGATGTGACCCGCGCCGCGCTCGTGCAGCAGGTCGTGCATGTACTTGAAGAACTCGTTGTGGCCGCCCTGGTAGCTGGTAATGGCAATGGCCTGGGCGTCTTCCTGGATGGCGCAGTCCACGATTTCCTGCACCGAGCGGTTGTGGCCGAGGTGAATGACCTCCGCGCCACTGCTCTGGATGATGCGGCGCATGATGTTGATGGCCGCGTCGTGGCCGTCGAACAGCGCCGCCGCGGTGACGATGCGGACGTGGTTCTGGGGTTTATAGGGAGCTACGGGAGCTGGGTGCATGGCAGAATCCGAACGAGTGGGAAATGGGCGGCTAAAGTACGAAAAAGCCCCGGCGGGGATGACACGCGGGGCTAACGGGTGTTAGGGTTGCTTCATTCCCCTCACAAAGATCTGCTCACTTCGGGAAATGATTGACTGTTATTAAAGTTCATTCACCCAGTATGGCTCTCTTAATTGCCAGAACTTATTCTACTCTATGTTGTGAGCCATCAGGTAGCGTCATCAATTTGGTGCTGGAGTATTCAGAGAAAGACGAAGGAGGCACAAAAACGAATAGTACCGAGCTGTCTTGGCTAGCACTTCGCTTCTTTACCTCGATCCGGAACTTTCCATTTCGGTCCCAGCGACGGCGGAAGCCTATATCGGAAGCGCTGATATGGGGAATATTTCTTACCAGCACCCGCTCATTCCAAAACCAACCGTCATGAACATAATACACTTTCAGCCAATCATAACCGTCTAGAAATCCTTCGCCATGGTTGGAAGTAACAGCTTCCAGGTATGTATTTTCATCGTCTGAAACCAAGAAAGAACGCGGGCTGAGCCCATTTACAGCATATATCACAAGCGTTACAAAAAACAGCACCACCAACCCGAAGGCTCCTGCGGCAATGACGCCTATGTACCATAGAAAGCCGCGCTTAGGACGGGCAGGTCTGACTGTTGATGCCATAGAGATTGAATTTACCTTAAGATTTCAGCGCAGCTCCGCCAGCCGCAGCCGGAAGCCAGGCAGCACCGCTTCGCCGGACAGCTCGTTGTCGAAGCCTTGCACGGTTTCGGGCTCGGGCTGGCCGGGGCGGTAGACATAGGCGGTTTCGGTGTCGGGGTCGAGCAGCCAGGCCAGCTGGGCGCCGTTGCGCAGCCAGTCGTGCATTTTGGCTTGCAGGTCTTTGAGCGAATCTGTTTTCGATTTCAGTTCCACCACGAACTCCGGGCACACGGGTGCAAACTTGTCCTGCTGGGCTGGCGTGAGGGCGTTCCACTCGGCGGCCGACACCCAGGAGGCATCCGGTGAGAGGATAGAAGTATCGGGTAATGTGAAGCCGGTATTGGAGTCGAATATCTCACCAAGCTCGCTGTGGTGACTAAACCAAGAGTAGAGCTGCCCATTCAGGCGGGCATTGCGTTTGCCGGAGCGGCTGCCGGTAGGCGACATAAGCAGGATTTCGTGGTGGGCGGTGCGCTCAATGCGCAGGTCGGGGTGCTGCTGACAGAAGTCGAAGAATTCGTCGTCGGTCATGCGGCCCAGGTAGGAGCCGCCCAGCAGAATGCCACCAGAATCAAAGGAATTACGCATAGGCTAAAGATACGCGGAAATAGCCCTGCCGGCCAGCTGAGAGGGCAGTACCCCGACTCTGGCTAAAACGCTGCCGTTGTATCGATACCGCTCGGCCCCAAATCCAGAAGCCACTGCGGTGGCTCGGCCTCCAGGGCCAGGGCGGCCAGGTTCAGCCAGCTGCCGGCGCGGTCGAGCACCACCGAATCGGAAGTCACGACGGTATCCGTAGTGGCGGCCAGCACCGTATCGGGGTTCATCACCACTTCGGCCGTCCACGGCAGGCCCAGTTCCGCGCCCAGGTCGCGCAGGCGGGCTGCCAGGCGGCCGCTGTTGGATACGGGCTGATCGAGCAGCCAGCGGACGGAGCCGGGGTTCAAGGGGCGCAGCGCGGCGGCGGCCAGGCGGATGGCGCGGTCGGTTTCCTGCACGGCCCGGTAAGTGCCGTGGATGCTCGACAGGTCGCGCAGCGCGCCGTCGCGGCCGCGCAGCACCACGCCGCCGCTCAGGGCCGTTTCCAAGGTGATGAGCAGGTTGAAGCCATCGATGGCCACGGGGCGGCCGCCCAGGTCGGCGGCGGGCAGCTGCTTGGCGCTGCGGCTCAGGTACTGCTCGTCGGTACAGGCGGCGCGGCCCACGGCCCAGCGCTGCCGCTCGGTGAAGGCGTACCGGTCGCCCACCAGCTTCAGGGTGCCGCCGGGCGGGTAGCCGCGCGTCAGCAGCCACGACATTTCCGCCACGGCCCGGCGCAGCTCCGGCAGCCAGCGGGGCGCGAATAGCTCGGTATCGGCGGGGTGGGGGCCGCGGTGGCGGGTATCGGCAGGGCGCATAAGAAGGGTGAAAAACGGTAGCCGCGGCAAGTTGGGGATGCAGCGCAGAGCGTTGACTGATTGCCAGCCGGCATCGGCCCGCCAGATGCCGCAACAAGCTCGACCTGCCGTTTTACCGGGGCATTCCCGCTACTCGGTCAGCAGCGAGAAGTACAGGCTGGGCTGTAGTGGGTGAATGGTCCAGAGCGCCTGGCTGTTTTCGCGCTCCACCATCACCTGCTTTGGGTCGCGCCGGACAGGAATGCTGAAGTACTTGTTTTCGGGCTTGCTGGTCTCACTCTGCAGCCACTGAACGGTGGCCACCACCGGCTGGGCGGGCAGGGCAATATGGTAGGGGCGCAGGTCCACCGTCAGCCAGCCTTTCTGCCAGCGGCCGGTGGTCAGCTGCACGTCCTGGCTGAGCAGGGCCTTGCCGGGGCGCCCGTTTTCCAGGGTGTAAAGGTTGAGGCGGAAGCGCAGGTGGTCGTAGGTGTTGTCGAAGAGGAACAAATGGAATTCTTCGAGCAGAGAGGGGGCTTTGGGCGTGAGCACCGCGCCCAGTTCCCAGCCCCACTCATTGTCGACGGTTTCTTGGCCCGAGGAGCCGGCCATCCAGCGCACGTCGCCCTTGTCCTGGGTGCGGCCCAGGGTTGCGGGGCGCACGGGGCGGTGGGCAATCTGCACGGTTTGCAGGGTAGTGGGCTCGGGCCGCAGCCTGACTTCCCGCTGCCCGGCGGCCAGGGCGGCGGGCGGCACCACCTCGCGCGAAAACCCCACGCTGGTCACGATAACCGTGTCGGCCAGGGAGGGCAGGCGCAGCACGTAGCGGCCCTGCTCGTCGGCCACGGTGCCCAGGCCGCGGCGCGGCACGCCGAGGGTGGCGAAGGGCACGGGCTGGCCGGTGTGGGCATTGAGCACCTGCCCGGTGAGCGGCGGGATTTGGGCAGCCGTCAGCAGCGGGGCGGCGCCACAGGCGAGGCAGGTAAGAAGCCGTCGGAACATTAAATACAGGAAGCGGATCGGGCAGCGAAGATAGACCAGGAACAGGCTCAGCGGCAACGCAAAAAAACGCCGGACCCGGGGCCCGGCGTTTCGGCAGCGGGAGCGGGGCCGGGGCTAACCCAGCGCCGCGGCGCCCGCGCGGGCCACCAGATCGTCGTTTTCCACCGAGCTGCCCGACACGCCAATGGCGCCGATGATGTCGCCGCTGCCGCTCTGGAGCAGCACCCCGCCGGGAAAGCTGATCAGGCCGCCGTTGGAGTGCTCGATGCCGTAGAGCGACTCGCCGGGTTGGCTGAGCTTGCCCAGCTCGCCGGTGGGCATGTCGAAAAAGCGGGCCGTGCGGGCCTTCCGCATGGCAATGTCGACGGAGCCCAGCCAGGCGCCGTCCATGCGGGCAAAGGCCACGAGGTTGGCCCCGGCGTCGACCACGGCAATGTTCATTTTCAGGGCCTGGTCCTGGGCTTTGGCCAGGGCGGCCTGCACTACCTGCTGGGCCTGGGCGAGGGTGATATTCATACGATGAAGATGGTTGGGTAAGCGGCGTTACTTGGCGGCCTGCCGTTCGAGCGCCTGTTCCAACTCGGCGGCGGCCTTTTCGATGTCGTGGTAGCCCTGCTGGGCGGCGCGCTCCTTGGCCGCCAGCAGCCCGTCGCGGTGCACGGCCCGGAAGTCGCCGAAGGGAAATTTGTAGCGGCCCTTGGTGTCCTCGCCCAGGCTGGTGTCGAGGCCCAGGTGCCAGCGGGCGTACTCCTCGATTTCGTGCTTGGCGAGGTAGCGGTTTTCGGCCGCCGTATCGGGGTTGTGCTC
Organism: Hymenobacter edaphi; assembly: GCF_003258365.1. Taxonomy (GTDB): domain Bacteria; phylum Bacteroidota; class Bacteroidia; order Cytophagales; family Hymenobacteraceae; genus Solirubrum; species Solirubrum edaphi. The sequence goes on from NZ_QHKM01000001.1 coordinate 909,484, forward strand.
CCGCCAGTGGCCGGAGTCGTTCTTGAACTTGCCGTCCCGGATCAGTTGCTGGGCGTAGCGGACGGCATCGGGGTTGAGTTTGACGGACATGGCGCTTGGCGGGAGTAGGTGCAACCCCGCAGTACGCGCCCCGGCCGCCGGGCGTTAACGTCGAGCTGCCGGCTACACGTACTGGTGGCCCGGGTCGGGGCCCTGGCGGCGGGCGTCCAGGTCGCGGTTCAGCTGAAAGGCCGCGCTGATCAGGGCCAGGTGGGTGAAAGCCTGCGGGTAGTTGCCGAGCTGCTCCCCCTCGGGCCCGATCTGCTCCGAGTACAGCCCCAGCGGACTGGCAAAGCCCAGCAGCTTCTCAAACAGCAGCCGCGCCCGGTCGACCTGCCCGGCGCGGGAAAGGTTCTCGATGTACCAGAACGAGCACATGGTGAAGGCGCCTTCGGCCCCGCTCAGCCCGTCGGTGGCCCCGCCCTCGGCCCGGTAGCGAAACAGCAGCGAGTCGAGCACCAGCTCCCGCTCGACGGCGCGCAGCGTGGCCTGCCAGCGCGGCTCGGCCGGGCTGAACATGCGCACCAGCGGCAGCAGCAGCACCGAGGCATCGAGCACGTGGCCGCCCTGGTACTGCACGAAGGACTGTTTTTCCTCGCTCCAGAAGCCGTGATACACCTCCTCGTAAATCTCGTCGCGGACGCGCAGCCACTCCACCAGCGGGGCCGGAAACGACCGGTCGCGGGCAATGCGGATGGCGCGGTCCAGGGCCACCCAGCTCATCATCTTGCCCGACAAAAAGGCCCGGTCCTCGTCGCGCACCTCCCAGATGCCGTGGTCGGGCCGGCGCCAGTTGTCGGCCACGAAGTCGACCAGCCGGCTCAGGTGCTGCCAGAAGTCGTAGGTAATGGCCCCGCCGTGGCGGTTGTAGAGGTACACCGTGTCGAGCAGCTCGCCGTAGATATCGAGCTGAAACTGCCGGGCGGCGCCGTTGCCGATGCGCACCGGCCGCGAGTTGCGGTAGCCGCTCAGGTGCGGCAGCTCCTGCTCGGGCAGGTCGGGGTTGCCGTCGACGGCGTACATCAGCTGCAGGTCGCCGGCGTCGGGCAGCTGCTCGCAGCGCTCCATAATCCAGCGCAGAAAGGCCTTGGATTCTTCCATGAAGCCCAGGCGCAGGAAGGCGTACATGGTGAAGGCCGCGTCGCGAATCCAGGTGTAGCGGTAGTCCCAGTTGCGGGCGCCGCCCACCGCCTCGGGCAGCCCGAACGTGGCCGCGGCCACCGTGGAGCCGTGTTCCAGCGAGGTGAGCAGCTTCAGCGTAATGGCCGAGCGCAGCACCGTCTCGCGCCAGCGGCCGCGGTAGGTGCTTTGCTCCACCCAGTTCTGCCAGAAGTGCAGCGTGTCCTGAAAGGCGCCCTCGGCGTAGTGCGCCAGCGCGCCGGGCGTGAAAGCCGGGTCGTCGGCGTGCGTGGCCTCGATGACGAAGCTGGCCGTGTCGCCGGCGCGCAGCGTCCACTGGCCGGTGGCGGCCCCGTCGGCGGCGGCCAGGGGCTGGTCGGCGAGCAGGCGGAACTGCTGGCCGGCCGGCCCCGCGCCGCGAAACAGCAGGCTGCCGTCGGGCTGGGGCTGCACCTCGTGGGGCTGGCGGCCGTAGTCGAAGCGGGGGGCGCAGCGCAGCCGGAACGTCAGCTCGCCCTTCACCAGGCGCAGCTTGCGCACCACGGCGCAGGGCTGCCCGGGCTGCTTGACGGGCATAAAATCGGTGAGCTCGGCAATGCCCGCCGCGCAGTAGAAGCGGGTGAGCAGCACGCCCGTGTCGGGCAGGTACAGCTGCTTGCTGCGCACCTGCGCGTCGGTCGGGCCGATCAGCCAGGAGCCGCCCCGGTCCGCGTCGAGCAGGGCCGCGAAGATGGTCGGCGAATCAAACCGGGTGAAGGGCAGGTAGTCGAGCGAGCCGGCTTTGGACACCAGCGCGACGGTGTGCAGGTTGCCGATCAGGCCGTAATCTTCCAGCGGGGGGTAGGGCGGCATAAGCAGGGGGGCAGGCGAGGAGTACCCGCCTTCCTACGCGCGGCGCGCTCAAAAAGCCGCTTGCGCCCGGCGGGCCGCCCGGCCCGCGCGGCAATTGCCGCCGGAAAGTGCTTATTTGCCGGCTCCTGATTATAATCCAACAGCGCGTATGGTTCGTTTACTGATTCGTTTTGGCAGCGCTGGGCTGCTGGCCGGCCTGCTGGGCTGCGCGCCCATGGTGCGGCTGGTTTTCGGCTACCAGAATCCCAAACCCGAAACCGATGCCAGCCGGCTGGCTTACGCGCAGCAGCTGGGCATGAACCCGGCGCAGGTGGCCCTGGCCCGGCCCGCTTTCGTGCTCGATCATCGCCGCGACACGCTGCTCTACCCCAACCCCAACGTAACCGGGGGAGTGCGCTTCGAGGGCGGGAAAGTGCAGCGCCTCGACACCCTGCCGGTGGATTTTGCCCTGCCGAGCGTGCTGCTCTTCGATGCCCAGGGCCGCGGCCTGCGCCTGAGCCCCGACAACCGCTGCGAGCCGGGCAAGTACAGCATCATCAAGCCGGCCGTGGCCCAGCTCAACGAGCCCCTGCGCATCGATGCCCGCAAGTACAACGCCGACTTCGACGCCGTGGCGGCGGGCTTCACCACCGCCGACGGCCAGCCCCTGCGCTTCGAGCAGGTGCAGGACGGCAGCCGGCTGTACGTGGGCCTGTTCGGCATCAAGTACTGGGACCGGGAAACGCGCAAGCAGCTGGCCCTGGTGCAAAGCGAGCTGCGCAAGCTGCCGCCCGGCCAGGCCCGGCTGCTGTACTTCAACTGCGACCTGAGCCCCGAGGCCTGGGCCGAGATGCAGCAGCGGGAACGGCAGCGGAAGGGCCGGCCCCAGTAGGCAGCCCTAGCCGAAGTGCAGGCCGTGGCCCAGCACCACCCGCGCCGCCACCAGGGCCAGCACTACCAGCACGACCAGGCCGCCCGCCACCCGCGTTTTCTGCGGCATCTCCACCGTAAACTCAAACAGCTCGTTGGTGCTGCCCACCGCCAGCGGCACCAGGGCCAGTATCAGCGTGGCCAGGTGCAGCCACTCGTTGGTGCTCATGTCGGGGTACTTGGCCAGGCCGATCAGGGCCGAGCCCAGCAGCCAGGGCGCAAACAGCGTGGCCCACAGCAGCCGGCGGCGCTGCTCGTAGCGCATGAGCGTGCGCGAGTCGTGGCTCTGCAGAAACAGCGGGGCCGCCAGGTAGCCCAGCGCCAGCAGCGTCAGCCCGCTGAGCACGGCCACGGCCACGTTGACGGCATTGCCGGCCAGAAACACCCAGCTCGGCACGTACCAGAAGCCCGATTGCGTAATCGTATCGGCCACCATGGCCCCGAAAAAAAGGTTGAGGCAGTGCAGCACCAGCCACACGAGGTACTGCTTCAGCAAGCCGCGCCGCAGCCGGGCCCGCTGCCAGAACCACAGCGCCGCCACAATGCCCAGCACCAGGCACACCGCCGGCCCCACGCTGTAAACGGCCACCACCGCCTGCCGCCACCAGCTCGTGTCGGCAATCAGGAACCGCACCCGGCTCAGGCCCCACACGCCCGGAATGTGCAGCTGCCGGGCCATGAGCACGGTGGCCAGCCGGTACACGGTATCGGCCGTGAGGTAGGCCAGCACAAAAAGCAGGGTGGCGTTGAAGCCGGCAATCAGCGTCTTCTGGCCGATATCGGTGGAAGAAGACTGCAGGGACGTATCGGTGACGGACATAGCGGGGGGGGAACTAGCGCTAATGTAAGCGGGTTGCCCTCGTACCACCAAGGCAGCGGCGGGGCCGCCGGTAGTTTTTGCGGCCCGAAAACGCTACCTTCGCGGTTGCAACACGCCTTTATTACCGCTGAGTGAAGAACATCCGCAACTTCTGCATCATCGCCCACATCGACCACGGCAAAAGCACGCTGGCCGACCGCCTGCTGGAATTTACCAGCACCGTAGCCAAGCGCGATATGCAGGCCCAATTGCTCGATAACATGGATCTGGAGCGCGAGCGGGGCATCACCATCAAGAGCCACGCCATCCAGATGCAGTTCCCCTACAAAGGGGAAATGTACACGCTCAACCTCATCGATACCCCCGGCCACGTCGACTTCAGCTACGAAGTGTCGCGCTCCATTGCCGCCTGCGAAGGCGCTTTGCTGATCGTCGACTCCTCGCAGGGCATCGAAGCCCAGACGATTTCCAACCTGTACCTGGCCATCGGGGCCGACCTGGAAATCATCCCGGTGCTCAACAAAATCGATCTGCCCCACGCCATGCCCGAGGAAGTCTCGGACGAAATCGTGGATTTGATCGGCTGCAAGCACGAGGACATCATCCACGCGTCGGGCAAGGCCGGCATCGGTATTGAGGAAATCCTGAACGCCATCGTGGAGCGCGTACCCGCGCCCTCGGGCGACCCGGAAGCCCCCCTGCAGGCCCTGATTTTCGACTCGGTCTTCAACTCCTACCGTGGCATCGAAGTGCTGTTCCGCATCAAGAACGGCACCATGCGCAAGGGCGACAAGCTGCGCTTCCTGGCCACTGGCAAGGAATACGGCGCCGACGAAATCGGCGTGCTCAAGCTCAACCAGGAGCCGCGCGGCGAAATGTCGGCCGGCAACGTGGGCTACCTGATTTCGGGCATCAAAGAGGCCCGCGAAGTGAAGGTGGGCGACACCATCACCCACGTGGCGCGTCCCACCACCGAGGCCATCGTGGGCTTCGAGGACGTGAAGCCGATGGTATTCGCGGGCATTTACCCCGTTGATACCACCGAGTACGAAGAGCTGCGCTCCTGCATGGAGAAACTGCAGCTCAACGACGCCTCGCTGGTGTGGGAGCCCGAAACCTCAGCCGCGCTCGGCTTCGGCTTCCGCTGCGGCTTCCTGGGCATGCTGCACATGGAAATCGTGCAGGAGCGCCTGGAGCGCGAGTTCAACATGACCGTGATTACCACCGTGCCCTCGGTGCAGTTCAAGGTCATCAGCAACCGCGACGAGCTGAAAATGGTATCGGCCCCGAGCGAAATGCCCGAGCCGAACCTGATCAAGCACATCGAGGAGCCCTTCATCAAGGCGCAGATCATCACGGCCGCCGAATTCGTAGGCCCGATCATCACGCTCTGCATGGAGAAGCGCGGCCTCATCAAGGGGCAGTCGTACCTGACCTCGGAGCGGGTGGAGCTGTCGTTTGAGCTGCCCTTGTCGGAAATCGTGTTTGACTTCTTCGACAAGCTCAAGACCATTTCGCGCGGCTATGCTTCGCTCGACTACGAGCTGATCGGCTTCCGGCAGTCCGACATGGTGAAGCTGGACGTGATGCTCAACGGCGAGAAGGTGGACGCGCTGTCGGCCATCGTGCACCGCTCCAAGAGCTACGACTGGGGCAAGCGCCTCTGCGAGAAGCTCAAGGAGCTGCTGCCGCGCCAGATGTTCGAAATTGCCATTCAGGCCGCCATCGGGCAGAAAATCGTGGCCCGCGAAACGGTGAAGGCCCTGCGCAAAAACGTAATTGCCAAGTGCTACGGCGGCGACATTTCGCGGAAGCGCAAGCTGCTCGAAAAGCAGAAAGAAGGCAAAAAGCGGATGCGCCAGGTCGGGTCCGTTGAGATTCCGCAAGAGGCCTTTCTGGCCGTCCTCAAGATTGACTGATTGCGAAAAACGCGGCTCCGGACGGGCCGCGTTTTTTGTTTGACCATTTCCCTTTTCACTTCATGCAATTCTTGCAAAAGCGCTGTGTGACTAATCCCAACCCCATGAACGACGCGCTGACCAAGAACTGCACGAGCGAAGCCCAACTCGAAAAAATCCGCCGCGGCCAGGAACTGCGCTTCCGCTGGCGCGACGACTGGCCCGTGATGGAACAGGCCATTCTGAAAGCCGGCCGCGAAGCCATTGCCCGCAACACCGAAACGGCTGCCAGCGAGAAGTAACCCCGGCTGCCGCCGCCCGCCACTCTGCTCGACTGATGTCCCAGGAATCCGTGACTACTGATGCTTTACAACGGCTCATTAGCCAGCTGATTGGAACGCAGCCTTGGCGGAGCCGTGCCGGTAGCGGGACCGGCTCCATCTTTACCCTGCAGTTCGGCGAGCCGCTGCCGGCCAATCCCCGGGAAGGAGCGTTTTCGCTGATGGTATTCTGTGCGTGGCACATCGTGCGGGAAGAGCAGATACGGCTCAGCTGGCACGACGACCCCGACCAAGTACTCGCGCCCGGCCTAGCTGCCCTGGAAGGCCACACGGTAACCGGTGCCGAACTGTCTAGCTGGTATGATTTGGTCATGCGGCTCAGCAACGGTCAGGAGCTACACATCCTGAACGACTTTTCGCCCCGCCGTGCCTTCGACGAATGTTGGTCTATCATTCACAACGGGCAGCAGTGCCACTGCGTGCAGCCCAATGGCTCCATTGCCCTGACGTCAGTTGGTTCCCGGACCAGCTAGTTACTACCTGCCTTCGAACACCAACCTTTCTCTCACATATGACCACTGCTCCCGACGCCACGACCTACCGCCTCATCGACGGCAAGCAGACCGCCGAGAACATCAAGCAGGAAATTGCCGCCGAAGTAGCCGCCCGCAAAGCGGCCGGCCAGAAGCAGCCCCACCTGGCCGCCATCCTCGTGGGCCACGACGGCGGTTCCGAAACCTACGTGCGCAACAAGGTGCTGGCCTGCGAGGCCGTGGGCTTCGGCTCCACGCTACTGCGCTTCGAGGACGACATCACCGAGGCCGAGTTGCTGCGCCAGGTCGATGCGCTGAACAACGACCCGGAAATCGACGGCTTCATCGTGCAGCTGCCGCTGCCCAAGCACATCGACCCGAACAAGGTCATCGAGGCCATCCGGCCGGAAAAGGACGTGGACGGCTTCCACCCCATGAACATCGGCCGCATGGTGGCCGGACTGCCCGCCCTGCTGCCCGCCACGCCCTCGGGCATCGTGGAGCTGCTGCGCCGCTACGAGCTGCCCACCGACGGCAAGCACTGCGTGGTAATCGGGCGTTCCAATATCGTAGGTACGCCGGTTAGCATCTTGCTGGCTAAGAACTTGGAGCCCGGTAACTGCACCGTTACTTTATGCCACTCCCGCACCCAGGATTTGGGCAGCATCACCCGCACCGCCGATATTCTGGTGGCCGCCCTGGGCCGCCCCGGCTTCGTGACGGCCGACATGGTGAAGCCCGGCGCGGTGGTTATCGACGTGGGCACCACGCGGGTGGAGGATGCCTCGAAGAAGTCCGGCTGGGCCTTGCGCGGCGACGTGGACTTTGCCGGCGTGGCTCCGCTGTGCTCCTACATCACCCCGGTACCGGGCGGCGTTGGGCCGATGACCATTGCCATGCTCTTGCTGAACACGCTGCGGGCCGCCAAAGGCGAGGTGTACCCGCGCTAGTACGGCGGGTAGCAACCAAGCATGAGGGCCTTTGTCCACACGGCCTGCGCGGCATAAGCGCGCTAGCGGCGGGCAAATATCCCCGCAGAATTGCCAAATTCACCGGGGAATTGTATTTTTAAGGTCGGGCCGCCGGGTGGCCGGAGGAACCCCAACCGGGGGGAGCTTCGTTTACCAAGCGGCCCGACCTTGTTTTCTGCCCTACCGTTTCGCTTTGCTTTACCCTCTGCCTACCCTTGCCCCGTCTGATGCGTTGACCACTCCCGCGGCTTTGCCCGTGATGGAGCAGTTTTATACCATTCAGGGCGAAGGAGCCAACGCCGGCCGGGCCGCCTACTTCATCCGCCTCGGCGGTTGCGACGTGGGCTGCCACTGGTGCGACGTAAAAGAATCCTGGGATGCCGATGTACACCCGCGCCTGAGCCTCGAAAGCCTGGTGGCCGAAGCTTCGGCCCATCCGGGCCGCAACGTGGTCGTTACCGGCGGCGAGCCGCTGATGCACGACCTGGGCCCGCTCACCCGCGCCCTGCACGCAGCCGGTATGCAGACCTGGATGGAAACCTCCGGCGCCCATCCGCTGACGGGCGAGTGGGACTGGATTTGCCTCTCGCCCAAGAAATTCAAGGCCCCGCTGCCCGAAGTGCTTCGCGCTGCCCACGAGCTGAAAGTCGTGGTGTTCAACAAAAGCGACTTTGCCTGGGCCGAAGAGCACGCCGCGCAGGTCGGGCCCGACTGCCGGCTGTTTTTGCAGCCCGAGTGGGGCAAGGCCGCCCAGGTCACGCCGCTCATCATCGATTACGTCAAGCAGCACCCGCAGTGGCAGGTGTCCTTGCAGACGCACAAATACCTCGACATTCCCTAGCGCCCCGTTTATGCGTCGCGTGTTGCTGCCCCTGCTGGTTGTGGCTGCCGGCGGTCTGCTGCCTTTGCAGCCGGCCCTTGCGCAAGTCAAAGTGCCCATCACCAATTCCAAAGCCAAAAGCCTGTGGGAAAAAGCGCAGCAGCAGGTCAAGGACCGCGAATTCAACAAGGCCATTGAGACGCTGGGCACGCTCAACCAGAAATTTCCCTCGATGGGGGAGCCGTTTCTGCTGAAAGGCCAGCTCTACAAGGCCATGGGCGACACCCGCTCGGCCTTCGAGTCGTACCGGGAAGGCGTTGAGAAGACGGCCTTTGACCCCGGCCGCATGAACGACTACTTCACCCTGGGCGAGCTGGCCATGGGCTTCGGCGAGTACCAGCCCGCGCTGGATGCCTACCAGAAATTCCTGAAGGTGGCGCCCAAGGGCCAGCGCTACATTCCGAAGGCCCAGCAGCAGGTGGCCAACTGCGAGTTTGCCCTGAAAGCCCTGCAGAGCCCGGTGGGCAAGGCCCCCGAGCGACTGGGCGCCCCGCTCAATACCTTCCGCTTCCAGTACTTCCCCGCCGTCACGGCCGACAACCGCTTCCTCGTCTACACCGCCCGCAAAACCGGCGAGTCGGACGAGGACATCCTGATCAGCCGCATCGAAAAGGACGGCTCGTTTGGCGACCCGCAGCTGATTTCCGCGGCCATTAACTCGCAGTTCAACGAAGGCGCGGGCTCGATTTCCGGTGACGGCAAAACCCTGGTGTTTGCCTCCTGCGACCGGCCCGGCGCCGTGGGCAACTGCGACTTGTACATTTCGCGGCGCACCGGCAACAGCTGGAGCAAGCCGCGCAACCTGGGCCGCAACGTCAACTCCGTGGCCTGGGACTCGCAGCCCACGCTCTCGGCCGACGGGCGCACGCTCTATTTCACCTCCGACCGCCGCGGCGGCGTGGGACTGGAAGACATCTACGTGACGACCCTGCAGGAAGACGGCACGTGGGCGGTGGCGCGCAACGTGGGCGCGCCGGTGAATACCGTGGGCAAGGACATGGCCCCGTTCATCCACGCCAGCGGCAGCACGCTCTACTACGTCTCCGACGGCATGGTGGGCATGGGCGGGCTGGACGTATACAAGGCTAACATCACTGCGGGCAAGTTCGGTAACCCCGAAAACCTGGGCTACCCGCTCAACACCTTCGAAAACGAAGCCTCGCTGTTCATCAGCTCCGACAACCGCCGCGGCTTCTGTGCCCGCACCCGGCCCGCCGAGGCCGCCGTGGCCGAGCGCGACCGGCCGGTGGAGCTGTTCGGCTTCGAGGTGCCCGCCGCGGTGCGCTCCAGCGAGCAAAGCACCTACACCCAGGGCCGCGTGTTCGACGCCGTGACCAAGAAGCCGCTGCAGGCCGATGTGCAGCTTTACGACCTGAAAACCGACGAAATGGTGCAGGCCGTGATGAGCGACCCGGAAAGCGGCGACTACACCGTGGTGCTCAACGAAGGCCACCAGTACGGCATGTACGCCGTGGCCGATAAGTACCTGATGCGCAGCCTGAACTTCGACTACTCCGACAAGCGCAGCTTCGACCCGCTCACCCTCGACATTTACCTGGAGCCCGTGCGCGCCGGCCGCGCCATCGTGCTCAACAACCTCTTCTTCGACTCCAAGGAGTACGCCCTCAAGCCCAACTCCCGCACCGAGCTGAACCGCCTCATCAAATTTATGAGCCAGTACCCCGAGGTGCAGGTGGAAATTTCGGGCCATACCGACGACGTGGGTACCGACGACGACAACATGGTTTTGTCGAAGAACCGCGCCAAATCGGTGTACAGCTACCTGGTGGAGCACAAAGTGAAAGCCGAGCGGCTGCGCTTCCGCGGCTACGGCGAATCGAAGCCGCTGGCCCCGAACGACTCGGACGAGCACCGCCAGCAGAACCGCCGCATCGAGCTGCGCATCCTGTAATGTAGCGCGGGCTTGGCTACGCCCTCCGGCGGTTTAGCCCGTATTCGGCAGAACGGCATCGTTCGAGCGGCCGCGGGCTAAAGTCCGCGCTACACTACCAGTCCAATAGTCAGCCTTTTTGGTCCGTCAAACGGCCGGTTTTGCCCCGCAAAACCGGCCGTTTGACTTTTTTTTGTGCTATATCGGGGCTTTTTCAATGGTAGATTAATGGGTTGATAATGAGCTTTTATTGACGTTTTGATAAAAGCTGGCGGATAGAATAGTTACAAAATTTCTTTTTGCTATTTCATTTTTATCCCCACACATTTGGTCGAACCCAATGCCGTTCCCGGGCTGCCGTTTTGGCCCGGATACCGGGTTTCGCTCTTAGTCACTTCACTTAAACCCGTTTTCACCATTGTCCAATCTCCACACTCCCGTCCCATGAAAAAGCTCCTCCTGCTGGCTGGCCTAGCCTTTGGGTTCCTGACCGCCGCTTCGGCTGCTACCAAGGATTCCGAAAGCGAAAACCCGCTCCACCAACGCGCCACCGTGCTGACGCGGGCCATGGCCAGCAAAATGCAGCTCGACGAAGGCCAGTACCTGAAGCTAAAGCAGCTGAACCTGCGCATGCTCAGCACCATGGAAGACCTGAAGGACCGTTTCGCCGCCGACCCCGAAATCCGGGACATCCGCATGGCCGAAGCCCAAACCAGCTACCACATGGAATTGGCCCTGATGCTGCGTCCGACCCAACTCACGGCCTACAAGCAAAGCCAGGCCAGCATGACCGCCCTGGGCCTTCCCAGCGGCCGCTAGTGCTCCTGACAACGTCCCTGCCGAGCTCACACGGCGGGGACGTAGCTTGGGCCGGGTTGTCTGCCGCATTCATTGCCACGCCACAACACAATCCACCGCTCATGAACAAACTGTTTTTTCTTCCCTCGCTGGGGCTCTGCCTGGTGCTGGCCCAAGGGGCCACGGCTGGCCAGGAACCCACGCTCAACGACCGGGCTACCACGCTTACCCAGCAGATAGCCCAGAAAGTACCCCTCAACGAAGCCCAGTTCGTGAAGGTACGCCGCCTCAACCTGCAGTTCCTCAGCACCACGCAGGACCTGAAAACGCGCCTGGCTGATAACCCCGGCGCCCTCGACCAGCAGCTGGCCGAGCTGCAGGACCGCTTCGACTGGGAAATGGCCGCTATTCTCTGGCCCCGCCAGATGACGGCCTACCGCCAGTCGCGCACCAACATGACGGCCCTGGGCTCCTCATCGGAGCGCTAAGCCCCTGGCCGGCAACCATTCACTCGCTTTCACTCACCACGTTTCACTCACACTCACTCCGTTTTTTGCTTAGCCGGGTAGGCTGTTGCAGCAGCCCGCCCACACGCAAAAACGCCAGCCTTTCTGGGGCTGGCGTTTTTTTATGCGGTTCGGAAAGCTGCTGACTAGCCGCGCTCGTTGATCGGCACGTAGTTGCGCTCTTTCTCGCCCACGTAGATCTGGCGCGGGCGGCCGATGGGCTCCTTGTTCTCGCGCATCTCTTTCCACTGGGCAATCCAGCCGGGGAGGCGGCCCAGGGCGAACATCACCGTGAACATCTCCGTGGGAATGCCCAGGGCTTTGTAGATGATGCCCGAGTAGAAGTCCACGTTCGGGTAGAGCTTGCGCTGGACGAAGTACTCGTCGGTGAGGGCGGCTTGCTCCAGCTCCTTCGCAATTTTCAGCAGCGGGCTGTCCTGCAGGCCCAGGGCCGACAGCACCTCGTCGGCGGCCTTCTTGATGATGGTGGCGCGCGGGTCGAAGTTCTTGTACACGCGGTGGCCGAAGCCCATCAGGCGGAAGGAGTCGTTTTTGTCCTTGGCCTTGGCGATGAACTTGCTGGTGTCGCCGCCGTCGCGCTCAATGGCTTCGAGCATTTCCACCACTTCCTGGTTGGCGCCGCCGTGCAGCGGGCCCCACAGGGCATTGATGCCGGCCGAAACCGAGCCGTAGAGCGAGGCGTTGGCCGAGCCCACCAGGCGCACCGTCGAGGTGGAGCAGTTCTGCTCGTGGTCGGCGTGCAGGATGAGCAGCTTGTTGAGGGCGCTGACGACCACCGGGTTCAGCTCGTACTTCTCGGTGGGGAAGCTGAACATCATGTGCAGGAAGTTGGACGCGTAGTCCATGTCGTTGCGCGGGTAGTTCAGCGGGTGGCCCATCTGGTTTTTGTAGGTCCAGGCCGCAATGGTGGGCAGCTTGGCCATCAGACGGATGACGTTCAGGTCGATTTCCTCCTTGCTCAGGTCCGGCGACACGCTTTCCGGGTAGAAAGCCGTCAGGGCGCAGATCAGCGAGGAGAGAATGGCCATCGGGTGGGCCGCCGACGGGAAGCCGTCGAAAATCTTGCGCACGTCCTCGTGCACGAGGGTGTGCTTGGTAATCTGGCCCGAGAAGTCCTTCAGCTCGGCTTCGGTCGGCAGCGTGCCGTAGATCAGCAGGTAAGCGACTTCCAGGAAGCTGGACTTTTCGGCCAGCTGCTCGATGGGGTAGCCGCGGTAGCGCAGGATGCCCTCTTCGCCGTCGAGGAAGGTGATGGCGCTTTTGGTGGCGCCGGTGTTTTTGTAGCCCGAATCCAGCGTCACGTAACCGGTCTGGTCACGGAGCTTGTTGATATCGATAGCCTTTTCGTTCTCAGTACCCTCGAACACCGGCATCGGGTACGATTTGCCGTCGAGGATAATTTCAGCGGTTTCTGCCATTACAAACTTATTAGTGGACAGGGAGAGTGGGTGGCGTGCGGGGGCGAAGTACGGCATTAGCACTTTGCCCTGCAACCCGGCGGCGAGTTTGCCACGGGCCAGGTGTAGTACAAATGAAGCTGAGCGGTTGTTTGGCCTTGACAGCCAATTAATACCACTAGCGGCCTCTGACTGAGGTTAAAGAAAATTAAGGTGATGGATTTGCTGGCCCGTGCACTTTTCGACGGGGCCGCCAGGCGGTTTCGCAACCGAGTTGGTCGCCTGCCGAAACGGGCCAACGGCAACTTTTCACGGCGTAGCGGCTTATTCAGCGGTACTCTCCCTGCTCCGCATGAAGCTCCATCCCCTCGGCACCTCCGATTTGCGCGTCAGCGCCGTCAGCTTCGGCTGCATGTCACTCGGCGACGACCACGCGGCCAACGCCCGCCTGCTGCACCAAGCCCTCGACGCGGGCATCAACCTGTTCGACACCGCCGATTTGTACCAAAAAGGCGAAAACGAAGTCAGCGTCGGCAAAGCTTTCCGGGGCCGGCGCGCCGAAGTGGTGCTGGCCACCAAAGTCGGCAACCAGTGGCGGCCCGACGGCAGCGGCTGGAACTGGAACCCCACCAAAGCCTACATCCTGCAAGCCGTGGAAGGCTCCCTTGAACGCCTGCAGACGGATTACATCGACCTCTACCAGCTGCACGGCGGCACCATCGACGACCCGATGGACGAGACTATCGAAGCTTTTGAGCTGCTGCGGCAGCAGGGCAAAATCCGCGCGTACGGCATTTCCTCCATCCGCCCGAACGTTATCCGCGAGTACGTGCGCCGTTCCCGCATTGCCAGCGTGATGCTGCAGTACAGCCTGTTGGACCGCCGCCCCGAGGAAGCCGTCCTGGAGTTGCTGCAGGAGCACCACATCGGCGTGCTAACGCGCGGCAGCTACGCCCAGGGACTATTGCTCGGCAAACCGGCCACGCCTTACCTGAACTACGCCGCCGAAGAAGTGACCCGCGCGGCCCAAGCCGGGCAGCAGGCCGCGCAGCCGCCGCGCCCTGCTGCAGAAACGGCCGTGCAGTTCGCCCTGGCGCACCCGGCCGTTGCGTCGGCGGTACTTGGTATTCGAACCGCGGAACAATTACGGGAGGCCGTGGCCGCCGGACAGGCGCCGCTGCTGACGGATGCGGAACTGGCGCACCTGCGCAGTGCGGTGCCGGCCAATCGGTACGAGCAGCACCGGTAACGACCGTGGTCGGCTGCAACTGGCGCGAGTCCGCAACTGGCTGCAACTGGCGCGAGTCGCAACTGGCGCAACTGGCGCGAGTCTTAAGCGCAGCGCGACTCGTGCCCACGGATGAACGCGAGTCTCCGACTCGCGGCCGCCACCGGCGGCCAGGCGGAACCGTGCCGCCTGGCTTTGCAGATGGTTGTTCTGCTACGGGAGTCTGGAGACTCCCACCCATTCGTGGGCACGAGTCACGCTGCGCTTAAGACTCGCGCCAGGGTAGGCCAGGGTAGCAGCACCGGTAGCCGCCGCTACTTGCCGATGCAGAAGCGGGTGAAGATGCTGCCCAACAGGTCATCGGAGCTGATGTCGCCGGTGATTTCACCGAGGGCGCGCAGGGCGCGGCGCAGGTCGGAGGCTACCAGCTCAGTGCCCAGGCCGTGCTGCAGGCCGTGCTGCACGGCCGTCAGGGCTTCGGCGGCTACTTCCAGGCTGCGGGCGTGGCGCAGATTGGTGACGATAGTGGCCGCGCCGGCGTCGAGGCCTTCCCGGCGCACGGTGGCCAGCAGGCGCTGACGCAGCTCCTCCAGGCCGGCGTGGCTGGCGGCGGAGAGTAGCTGCATTTCCGGGTAAGCGGCCTGCAGTTCGGCCACCGCGGCGGCGGACGCTTCGTCCAGCTTGTTGCCCACGAGCAGCAGCACGGTGCCGGCGGGTAGGGGCAGCGCAGCCACGTCGGCGGCCACCTCGGCGGGCGTGGCGGTGACCAGGTCCAGCAGGTAGAGCACCACGGCGGCCTGCTGCACGCGCTGCCGGGTGCGCTCCACCCCGATGGCCTCAACCACGTCGGTGGTGTCGCGCAGGCCAGCCGTGTCGACGAAGCGAAACTTGATGCCCTCCAGGCTGACTTCGTCCTCGATAAAGTCGCGGGTGGTGCCCGGAATGGCTGAGACGATGGCGCGCTCCTCGTTGAGCAGGGCGTTGAGCAGGGTGCTCTTGCCCGCGTTGGGCCGGCCAGCAATGACGGTGGTGACGCCGTTTTTGATGACGTTGCCCAGCTCGAAGGAGCGCAGCAGCCGCTGCACCAGGGTTTTGACCTCCGTCAGCAGCCGCAGCAGGCCGGTGCGGTCGGCAAACTCCACGTCTTCCTCGCCGAAGTCCAGCTCCAGCTCCAGCAGGGCGGCGAAGTCGATGAGGCGCTGGCGCAGATCGGCTAGCTCGCGCGAGAAGCCGCCGCGCATCTGGTTCAGGGCCACGCGGTGCTGCAGGGCCGAGTCGGCGGCAATCAAATCGGCCACGGCCTCGGCCTGGGCCAGGTCGAAGGCGCCGTGCAGGAAGGCCCGCTTGGTAAACTCGCCCGGCTCGGCCAGTCGCGCCCCGCGCCGCACCAGCAAGGCCAGCAGTTCCCGCACGATGTAGTCGGAGCCGTGGGTACTGATTTCGACCACGTCCTCGCGGGTGTAGGAATGCGGCCCGCGGAACAGGCTGACGACCACCTCATCCAGGATACTTTCCCCGTCGCGGAGGGTGCCGTAGTGCAGGCTGTGGCCGGGCTGCGTGGTCAGGTCCTTGCCGCGGAATACCTCGTTGGTCAGCCCAATGGCCGCCGGCCCCGACAGGCGCACGACGGCAATGGCCCCGGCGCCGGGCGGAGTGGAAAGGGCAACGATGGTATCGGAAAGGGCGAGGGGCAGCATGTGGTGAGGTGGTGAGATGGTGAACTGGTGAGTTGCTGTTCAGGAGGCGCGGTGCTGCGCAGAGGGCGCAGCCAGACCTACACTCACCCGTTCACCCATCAGGAGGTGACAAACAGATTGCGGCTGACTTCCGCGGATACCTGGGTTTTTGGCGCGTTATTGATGCTTATTTCTAGTGAGTTGTCGAATAAGATCTTGTCCAGGACTTTAATGTCGCAACCCAGCACGATGCCCACCTTGTTGAGATACTGCAGGAAGGGCTGGGAAGTGTTCTTGACGGCCACCAGCAGCCCCTGCTGCCCCGGCTTCAGCTCCGACAGCAGCCGGTGCTGGGGGCGCAGCATGGCCCCGTCCTCGCGCGGAATCGGGTCCCCGTGCGGGTCGACCTCGGGGAAGCCCAGAAACTCGTCGAGGCGGCGCACCAGCAGCGGGGAGCTGATGTGCTCCATTTCCTCGGCCACCTCGTGCACTTCGTCCCAGGCGAAGCCCAGCTTCTGCACCAGAAACACCTCCCACAGGCGGTGCTTACGAATGGTGAGCAGGGCCACTCGCCGGCCTTCCGCGGTGAGCAGCACGCCGCGGTAGCGCTGGTAGCTCAGCAAACCTTTTTCGCCGAGGCGGCGCAGCATATCCGTCACCGAGGCGGGCCGGGTCTGCAGTGCCTCGGCAATGCTGTTGGTGCTGACTTCGGCGCCGGGCTCCGCTTCGGAAAGCTTGTAGATGGCCTTCAGGTAGTTTTCCTCGGTGTGACTGGGCAAGGGAATTCTGAATTAGGAATTATGAATTCTGAACTGGCTCAGAAGTCACGGGGCAAAGGTCCCAAAAAAAAGTGAGGCCAACGCACCGCGCCGGCCTCACCTTCTGAAGTCGCTGAACAAGCAGAAGGACTAACTCATAATTCAGAATTGACCAAGTCTACCACTTGATCAGCGCCGAGGCCCAGGTGAAGCCCGAACCGAAGGCGGCCAGGCAGATCAGGTCGCCGGGCTTCACGCGGCCTTCCTGCACGGCCTCGCTCAGGGCCAGGGGCACCGAGGCGGCGGTGGTGTTGCCGTACTTCTGGATGTTGCTGAACACCTTGTCGGCGCCCAGGCCCATCTTCTGGCCCACGTACTGGGTGATGCGCAGGTTGGCCTGGTGCGGAATAAGCAGGTCGATGTCGCTGGCCTGGTAGCCGTTGGCCTGCAGGGCCTCGTTGATGACCTCCGGGAAGCGCGTGACGGCGTGCTTGAACACCTGCTGCCCGTTCATGTACGGGTACATGGCTTCTGGATCATCGAGCACCACTTGCACCCGGTTTTCGCGGTTGGAGCCCGGCTCTTTGGTAATCAGCTCCTCGGCATGCTCGCCCTGGGCGTGCAGGTGGGTGCTCAGGATGCCGTGGCCCTCGCGGGTGCTGCGGCGCAGCACGGCCGCCCCGGCGCCATCCCCAAAAATAACCGACACGGCCCGGCCGCGGGTGGTTTTGTCGAGGCCGGAGGAGTGGATTTCGGAGCCCACGACCAGCGCCGTTTCGTACATGCCGGTCTTGATGAACTGGTCGGCCAGCGAGAGGGCGTAGATGAAGCCCGAGCACTGGTTGCGCACGTCGAAGGCCGGGATGGGGGCCTTGATGCCCAGCTCGCGCTGCAGCAGCACGCCCGAGCCGGGGAAGAGGTAGTCGGGTGAGAGCGTGGCGAAGACGATGAGCTGCACGTCGTCGGGCTGCAGGCCGGCCTGCTCCAGGGCCATGCGGGCGGCGCGGGCGCCCATGTTGGCGGTGGTGTCTTCGCCTTCGTTGAACCAGCGGCGCTGCTGGATGCCGGTGCGCTCCTGAATCCACGCGTCGGTAGTTTCCATGATGCCTTCGAGGTCGGCGTTGGTGACCACGCGGGAAGGGACGTAGTGGCCCATGCCGGCTATTTCGGCGTTATACAACTGGGACATGATGATGGGGTGAGGGGGAAGAAGCGGAGCGGTGAAAAGCGGGGAAAAAGGCGCCAAAGATAACAATAGCACCGGGCTTAGAACGACGGCTAGGGCGGGGCAGTTGCCGCGCCGGTGGAGGCCGCTAGGGCTTGCCGCACCGCCGTCAGCAGCCGGGGCGCCTCGGAGTCCCAGCGGGCGGCGGCCACCGGGCCCTGGGGGTAGAAGTGGGCGCTCCGGAGCTGAGCCATCAGCGCAGCTGGTTGGGGCAGCGGCTGGCGAAAGTCAACTACCAGACCCGCCGCGTAGTGCTGCACCTCGGCAGCCCAGAGCGGGTTCGGCGGAATGAGCACCGGCAGGCCCGCGGCCAGGTACTCGTAGAGCTTGGTGGGCAGGCAGCGCCAGGAGCTGGGATGCTCCCGGTAGGGCAGCAGGCCGAGGTGGTGCCGCCCGATTTCGGCTACGATGGCGGCGTGCGGCACCGGCTCGGCCCCGCCGCGCAGGTGCAGCCAGTCGGCGTGCGCGGCGGCCAGCTGCTGCAGCCGCGCCAGCTCGGCCGGCTGCTGGCAGTAGCCGATGATGGTCAGCGTAAGCTGCGGCCAGGCCGTGCGCAGTTGCTCGGCAAACGCTATGGCGTCGAACACCCCGGTCAGGGCGGAAATGGTGCCGGAGAACAGCAGGCGCAGGGGCTGGCCCGCCTGGGGCATGGCCGGTGGAGCCGGCGAGGTAGCGGCGCCCGGCGGCGGAGCGTATTTGTTTTCGAGCACAACGGTACGGCGCGGGGGCAGCCAGGGCAGCTCGTCGGCGTAGCTGCGCTCGGCCAGCAGCACGGCCGCGGCGCGCCGGGCCGCCTGCCGCTCCATCCACGTCACGCCGGCCGCCAGCACCCGGCGCAGCAGGCCCCGGTATACCTGCTGGGTGCGAATATTCAGCGCGTAGTTCTCGCGCACGTCGTAGAGGAAGGGCTTGCCGGTGAAGCGGTGCCAGAGCAACGTCAGCGGCAGCAGCTCGGGGGCGTGAGCTACGACTAGTGCCGGTTTCTCTCGATAAAGCAGCTGCCAGAAGCGCCACTGGGCCCGCAACCGCGCTAGGCTCAGGCGGGTGCCGCCGAACAGCGGGAACTGTTCGATGCCGATGGAGGCTGGAGGCCGCTGACTGGCGCGCCCCGCTACGATGACGCCGTAGCCCCCCCCGGCCAGGGTGCGCCCAAACTTCTCGTACATGCGCGTATCGTCCGTGGGCTTCAGCACGGAAGCCAGCAGGATGAGCGGCGCAACGGGGCGGGAGGGTGGTAGCACAAGGCCAAACCTACTACTTTCGCGCCTCCGCCGGCCCCCGGCCCCCGTACAACCGTTTCCGACATCTGACTTTATGACCGACATTCAGCCCCTCATCGAAGCCGCCTGGGCCGACCGCAGCAAGCTGCAGGACGCCGCCACCCAGGACGCCATCCGCCACGTCATCGACCAGCTTGACCGCGGCCAGCTGCGCGTGGCCGAGCCCAGCGCCGGCGAAGACGGCAGCTGGCAGGTCAACGACTGGGTGAAAAAAGCCGTCATCCTTTACTTCCCGCTGCAGCAAATGAAAACCGAGGAAGTGGGCATTTTCGAGTTTCACGACAAGATGCAGCTCAAGACCGACTACGCGCGGCAGCAGGTGCGCGTGGTGCCGCCGGCCGTGGCCCGCTACGGTGCCTACCTGGCGCCCGGTGTCATCATGATGCCCTCGTACGTGAACATCGGCGCCTACGTGGGCGA
Organism: Hymenobacter edaphi; assembly: GCF_003258365.1. Classification (GTDB taxonomy): domain Bacteria; phylum Bacteroidota; class Bacteroidia; order Cytophagales; family Hymenobacteraceae; genus Solirubrum; species Solirubrum edaphi. The sequence goes on from NZ_QHKM01000001.1 coordinate 928,986, forward strand.
GGGCACGATGGTGGACACCTGGGCCACGGTGGGCTCCTGCGCGCAAGTAGGCAAGCACGTGCACCTCTCGGGCGGCGTGGGCCTGGGCGGCGTGCTGGAGCCGGTGCAGGCCTCGCCGGTGATTGTGGAAGACGGCGCCTTCATCGGTTCGCGCTGCATCCTGGTCGAAGGCTGCCACATCGGCAAGGAGGCCGTAATCGGGGCGGGCGTTACCATCACCGGCAGCACTCGCATCATCGACGTGAGCACGCCCGAAGGCCAGGAGTACCGCGGCTACGTGCCGCCCCGCTCCGTGGTCATTCCCGGCTCCTTGCCCAAGCAGTTTCCGGCCGGCGAGTTCCAGGTGCCCTGCGCCCTCATCATTGGGCAGCGCAAGCCCAGCACGGATTTGAAAACCTCGCTCAACGACGCGCTGCGCGAGCATAACGTGGCCGTGTAGCCCTGGCGCTTGCCCCCACAAAAAAGCCCGGCTGCTGCAGCCGGGCTTTTTTCATGCTTACAGCTTGAGGTGCCGGTCCAGCTCGGCCTTCCACACCGTCACGAAAGGCGCGTCCTCGTCCACGCGGTAGGCGCAGCGCATCACGTTGGTGTTCGAGTCGATGGCCAGGTTGCCGGCCGGGTCCAGGGCGATGATGCCCCGGTCGCCCTGCAGCTTGTCGGCGTACATCTCGATGGCGGCGCGGGTGGCCTTGGTGATGGAGAGCTTGCGGTACTTGCGCAGGGCGTATACCTCGTGCGCCAGCGAGGCCAGCATGATGATTTCCCCGTCGCCGGTGCAGGAGGCGGCGCACACCTCGTTGTTGGCCAGTGCGCCGCCCCCGAAGATGCAGCTGTCGCCCACGCGGCCGCGCAGCTTGCCTTCGATGCCGCCGGTGCTGGTGGCCGCGGCTACGTTGCCGTGCTGGTCGAGGGCCACCGCGCCCACGGTGTCGTGCTTGTTGGCGTGTTCGGCCCGGGCTTCCTGAATGATATCCAGCCACTCCTGGCGCTGCTCCTCGGTTTTGAAGTAGCTCGGGTCCTGCAGGGTGAGGCCCTGAGCCAGGGCAAACTCCTGGGCGCCCTCGGCCGTGAGGAAGGTGTGTTTGCATTTCTCCATCACCAGCCGGGCCAGCCGAACGGGGTTTTTCACCAGCTTGAGCCCGCTCACGGCGCCGCCGCGCAGCGTAAGGCCATCGATGATGGAAGCTTCGGTTTCCACTTCGCCATTGAGGTTGAACATGGCCCCCCGGCCGGCGTTGAACAACTCGTTGTCTTCCAGGCTCATCACCGCAGCTTCCACCGCATCGAGGGCTGTGCCGCCGCGTTGCAGGATTTCCCAGCCGGCCGTCAGGGCATTGTGCAGACCCTTTTTGAGCTGTTCTTCCTTCTCGGGCGGAATGGTGCCCGGGTCGGTGTTGACGGCCCCGCCGTGGATGATGATGACGTACTTGCCCATAACTCGGTGCTGATTGGGAAGGAGGAAGGTGCGGCTAACGAGCAATGCGGCGTGCCGTTGGTACGGCCGGCCCGGCGGATGGTTGGCGCCCGGGCAGGGCGGATGACTGACCGCCGCCACCTGGGCAACAAAAAAGCCCGGCTTCGGCCGGGCTTTTTGCAGTTGCGGGCAGTGCAGTGGGCTACTGCACGGACGTTTTGAGCTTCTCCCCGAACAAGGCCTTCACCTTGTCCACCTTGGGCTTGGCCACAAACTGGCAGTAGGGCTGCGAGCTGTTCAGGTTGTAGTAGTTCTGGTGGTAGGCCTCAGCTTTGTAGAACGGGCCGGCGGGCAGAATTTCCGTCACCACCGGCTGCTCAAAGGCGTGGGCTTCGTTGAGCTTCTGCTTGTAGCCTTCGGCCAGGCGCTTCTGCTCGTCGTTGTGGTAGTAGATGCCCGAGCGGTACTGGGTGCCCACGTCGTTGCCCTGGCGGTTCAGGGTCGTCGGGTCGTGGGTTTTCCAGAAGATTTCGAGCAGCTCCTCGAAACTGATGATCTGCGGATCGAAGGTGAGCTGAATCACCTCGTTGTGGCCCGTGAGGCCCGAGCAGACTTCCTTGTAGGTGGGGTTGGCAATGCGGCCACCGGTGTAGCCCGATTCAACTTTCTCGACGCCATTCAGATTCTGAAATACGGCTTCGACGCACCAGAAGCAGCCGGCCCCGAAGGTTGCTAATTCCATGAAGGGAGGGAAATAAGGTGTGGAATGATGGTTAAGCGTAATTCCGCCGGGAAGGTTGCAGCAGCGGCTGCGAAGCCCCCCGCCGGCGTGCTCACCGCTGCCCCCGACCATACAAATACCAGGCCCCGACACCACAGGGGCGTCGGGGCCTGACAGACCCGCCAGAATGGCGGTAAGCAGCAGCGGATCAGCTTACTTGCGGAAGCGCGGGGCCACCACCAGCTCCTTGGAGCCGGGCGTCCAGCTGTAGAACCCCTCGCCCGACTTGGCGCCCAGGCGGCCGGCCGTCACCATGTTTACCAGCAGCGGGCAGGCGGCGTATTTCTGATTGCCCAGTCCGTCGTAGAGTACGTTCAGAATGGCCAGGCACACGTCGAGACCAATGAAGTCGGCCAGCTGCAGCGGGCCCATCGGGTGGGCCATGCCCAGCTTCATCACCGTGTCGATTTCCTCCACGCCGGCCACGCCCTCGTGCAGGGTGATGATGGCCTCGTTGATCATCGGCATCAGGATGCGGTTGGCCACGAAGCCGGGGTAGTCGTTGACCTCCGTAGGCACCTTCTCCAGCTGCCGCGACAGGTCCATGACCTGCTTCGTTACCTCATCCGAGGTGGCGTAGCCGCGGATAACTTCCACCAGCTTCATCACCGGCACCGGGTTCATGAAGTGCATGCCAATGATTTTGTCGGGGCGCTGGGTGGCGGCGGCAATGCGCGTGATGCTGATGGAACTGGTGTTGGTGGCCAGGATGCAGCTGGCCTTGGTCAGTTCGTCGAGCTGGCGGAAGAGGTCGAGCTTGATGCTCACGTTTTCGGTAGCGGCTTCCACCACCAGGTCGGCGTCGCGCACGCCGTCGGCCAGGGAGGTGCTGCGCTGCAGGCGGCCCAGGGTGGCGTTTTTGGCGTCTTCGCTCAGGCCGCCCTTGGCCACCTGCCGGTCCAGGTTCTTGCCGATGGTGGTCCAGGCCTTGTCGAGGGCCGTCTGGTTGAGGTCGATAAGGGTAACGGGGAAACCGTGCTGGGCAAACACGTGGGCAATGCCATTGCCCATGGTGCCCGAGCCAATGACGGCGACGTTCAGCATGTGTGGGAGGGGGAGGGGGATTGGGCAAATAAACAGCGCTCGGCGGCTCCGGGCGGCGGCAAAGCTAAGCCAAAGCCGCCGATGCCCAAGCCAGGGCGCCCCGCCCCGCATAAGCGCCGCGCCGCCTAACCGAAAAAAAATGGAATTGTTTGAGCGCAGATAACCAAGTCGCTGGCATAGCCGCACAACTATGTATCGAAATATTTTTTGCCCGCGGATATCCTTTTGTACAACCCCGCGTACAAACCCGCAGAACGCCCCGCCAATGGCCTTCCTAACTAGGATGCAACCGGGGCGCCGAACACCCGTTCACAACCAACTCTCTCAACCAACCTCTCACCTTAAAACCTTCCCCGAGTCATGGGCAACCTACTGTACATCATCGCCGTCATCCTGGTCATCATCTGGCTTCTCGGCTTCCTGGGCTTCAACAGCTTCGGCATGGGCAACCTGATTCACGTCCTGCTGGTCATTGCCATTATCGCCGTCGTGCTGCGCCTGATACGCGGCAGCGCGGTGTAGCTACCGCCACTGTAGTCTGAAAAACACGCAACGGGCGGCTTCCCACCAGGGAGGCCGCCCGTTGCGTGTGTTAGGCAGTGGCCCTGCTTACTTGCCGCCCAGGTTATACACCAGGCTCAGGCGCTGAATCAGGATGCCGTAGTAGTTGGAATTGACGTTCGTGTTGTAGAGCAGCGTGCCTTCCACGGCAAACCGGTCGCCGAGGCGCTGGCGGTAGCCCGCGCCCACCAGGAAGGCCTGGGTGTTGAATTTCACCTCGTAGGCTTCGTACTGCTGCCCGCGCACCAGCTCATTGACGCCGTAGTCCTGCGAGCGGGTCGACTCGTACTCGGCGTGCAGGAAGATGTTCTTGTACACCGTAAACTGCGCCAGGCCCCGCATGCCCAGGTCCTTGAACTTGTACCCCCCGGACGGCAGGCCCAGGCTGGTCGCGTCGGGCCCGAAATCGGCGCTGTGGTACACGAACACCGGGCCCGCCGCCACCGACAGCCGCTCGGTGAGGCGGTAGCCCAGCGCGGGCGCAAAGCCGGCCGAGAAGTCCACCCCGTTGAAGATGTTGCTGCTCAGCCCGAAGCGCAGCAGGCTGCCGTACAGGAACAGCTTGCCCGGCTGGTATTCCGACTGCAGCGTGGCGCCGGGCACGGTGCCGTTTTGCGGCAGCGTCTGGGCCGGGCGCCCGTCGTCGTCGATGCCCCCACCGGGGCGCTGGGGCGTGGCCGGGGCCGCGGGCGTCGCCGGGCGGCTGCCGGGCAGCGGCTGGGCCGAGCGCCCGTCGTCATCGATGCCCCCGCTGGGGCGCACCGGCTGGGTGGGCTGCGTCGGTTGCTGGGGCGGCGTGTACACCGGGCGCGTGGGCTGCGCGGGCGCCGGCGGCGGCACCGCCGGCGGGCCGGTGGGCAGCTGGGGCTTCACGTAGGTGGTGTCGGTGCGCTGGGCCAGCGCATCGGTGGCAGCGAACAGTCCGGCGACGCCAAGGGCAGTGGCCAGTAACAAACGCTTCATAGGAGTGAGCAGGAAAGGTCGTACGAATAGTAAGTAACGAAAAGGCCGCGGATGGTTGTATCCGCGGCCTTCCCGATTGCAAGCGTTAGGCGCCTACCGTCTGGTACATGCGCTGGCGCTGGGCCTTAATGGTCTCGTCGGCAAGGTATTCCTCATACGACATCCGCTTGTCAATAATTCCCTCCGGCGTCAGTTCGATGATGCGGTTGGCAATGGTGTCGATGAACTGCAAGTCGTGCGAGGCGAAGAGCATGGAGCCCGGAAAGTCGCGCAGCGAGTTGTTCAGGGCCGTGATGCTTTCCAGGTCGAGGTGGTTGGTCGGGTCGTCGAGCACGAGCACGTTGCCGGCCTCCATCATCATCTTGGAGAGCATGCAGCGCACTTTCTCGCCCCCGCTGAGCACGTTCGACTTCTTCTGCGACTCCTCGCCCGAGAAGAGCATGCGGCCCAGGAAGCCGCGGATAAACGACTCATCCTTCTCCGTCGAGTACTGACGCAGCCAGTCCACCAGATTCAGGTCGGTGTCGAAGAACTCGGTGTTTTCCTTCGGGAAGTAGCTGGGCGTGATGGTGGTGCCCCAGCTGAAGGTGCCCTTGTCGGCCTTGCGCTGCTCAAACAGGATGTCGAACAGCAGCGAGGCGGCGCGGTCGTCGCGGCTCACGATGGCCACTTTGTCCTTCTTGTCGAGGGTGAAGTGCACGTCGCGGAAAATCACCTCGCCGTCCACCGTCGCCGACAGATTGTCCACCGTCAGCAGCTGGTTGCCGGCCTCGCGCTCCGCTTTGAAGGCGATGTACGGGTACTTGCGCGACGACGGCTTAATCTCCTCCAGCGTGAGTTTCTGCAGCAGCTTCTGGCGCGAAGTCGCCTGCTTGGACTTGGAGGCGTTGGCCGAGAAGCGGCGCACAAACTCCTCCAGCTCCTTGCGCTTGTCCTCGGTCTTCTTGTTCACCTCCTGGCGCTGGCGCAGGGCCAGTTGGCTCGACTCGTACCAGAACGAGTAGTTGCCGGGGTACATGGTGATTTTGGAGAAGTCCAGGTCGGCCATGTAGTTACACACCGCGTCGAGGAAGTGACGGTCGTGGCTCACCACAATTACCGTGTTCTGGAACGAGTCGAGGAAGTTCTCCAGCCAGAGCACCGTTTCGGCGTCGAGGCCGTTGGTCGGTTCGTCGAGCAGCAGCACGTCGGGGTTGCCGAACAGGGCCTGGGCCAGCAGCACGCGCACCTTGTCGGAGGTGCCCAGGTCGCCCATCAGGGTGTAGTGCTTGTCTTCGCCGATGCCGAGGCCCGAGAGCAGCTCGGCCGCTTCGTAGTCGGCGTTCCAGCCTTCCAGGTCGGCAAACTCGCCTTCCAGCACGGCCGCCCGCTCGCCGTCGGCGTCGGAGAAATCCGGCTTGGCGTAGATGGCGTCCTTTTCTTCCATCACCTTCCAGAGGCGCTGGTGGCCCATAATCACGGTCTGGAGCACCGGGTACTGGTCGTGGGCAAACTGGTCCTGCTTCAGCACCGACAGGCGGGCGCCCTTGGGCATGTCCACCGAGCCGGTGTTGGCCTCGATTTCGCCCGAGAGAATCTTCAGGAACGTCGATTTGCCTGCGCCGTTGGCCCCGATAAGGCCGTACACGTTGCCGGGCATGAATTTGATGGTGACGTCTTCAAACAACACGCGCTTGCCGTAGCGCAGGCTGACATTGGTAGTGCTGATCATGCAGAAAGAAAAAGCGGAATAAGGGCGGACCGCCACGCAAAAAAACCGCGCAAAGGTAGGCAAAAAAGCCCGCTTCGGGTGCCCGGCCAGGAGCTTTAACAGCACCAGTGCCCGAAAAAATCCCGGCGGCTGAAAGTTCATTGTCAGCGGGTTGGCCCAAAGAAACCGGCGAAAAAGCGGCCAAGCCGGCAACCGGCGGCTGAGAATAGCAGTATTATGGGAGAAACCGCTGAGTACCAGGGCCGCCCCGGCGCCCGGAACCGGTGGTGCCCGGTCCCTCTCTCTAACAACTACCCAAAACTCCTCTCGCCTCATGGCTGATCAACACATTTCCCCCGAGCGCAACGGCGTGCGCTACGGCCTGTTTACGGCCGTCGGCATGGCCCTCTACTTTATCGTCGCCAGCCTGCTGGGCCTGGCCGATAATATCATGTACAGCTACGGCAACATCGTGATTCTGGGCATCGGTGCCTGCGCCGCCATCTCGCACTACAAGCGCGTGCGGCACGACCGGATGCCTTACCTGCAGGGCTTCGGCACCGGCATTATTACCACGGCCGTGGCCAGCGTCGCTTTCGCCCTGTTCTTCGTGCTCTACACGGTGATTAGCCCCAGCCTGATGGAGCAGCTGCGCGCCTCCGACCTGTTCGGCTTTGAACTGTCGGTAACCATTGCCTTCCTGGCCATCCTGCTGCAGGGCGTCATGTCCGGCGTGATTATCTCGCTCATTGCCATGCAATACTTCAAAAGCCCCGACCACAACCCGCTGCAGCAGCACGTGGAATAGGCTTCCTCTGAACAGCTAAAAAAGGCCCTGCAGCTTGCTGCAGGGCCTTTTTGCTTGTAACCCCGCGCCCTAATCCCATTATGAACAATGTTCCCGAAATGGGAACATTTTGTGGTCAAGCAAATGTTTATCTAATTGACTTGCATTGAAACTTTAATAATATATATTTGGATTAAAAGCAGCTAAAAGGAAATATAATGCTGCTTAAGTCCAATATAAACCACCAACCTTTTCCACCATGACGAAGGCCCTTACCCTCGCCCTGATTCTGAGCGGCATCACCGTAGCCGCTTCGGCTCAAATGAAAGACCGGATTGCGGCGGTGCCCGGCGGGCAGCCCCAGCCCGTTACGTCGGCGGCCGAGCTGACCCGGCAAATGAGCAACCGATTGAAGCTCAACGAAGCGCAGTACATCCGCCTGCGCGCCATCAACCAGGTCAAACTGGCCCGGATGGACGAAATCCAGTGGCAGCACCAGCAGGACCCAGCCGAACGACAACGGCTGTTGACGGAGCTGGAAGCCCAGTACGAGCAGGAGTGCCAGCGCATCCTCACGCCGTCGCAGATCAGCCTGATGCGCGACGAGCTGAAGCGCGACGCCGTGCCCACGCCGACCACGCCGGCCGGCAACGGCCTTGGCTAAACCGGGTTCGTTAGCTTCGACTGCCTGCGGGTGGCCTTCTTCGGAAGGCCACCCGTTTTTTATGGCCGGCCGGCCGGGGTGGTGTACAGTACTTCCGTCACGGTGCCGAGGGAGCCAAAGCGCACCGACAGGCGCCGGGTGGCTGCGGCCGGCCGGCCGGGGGCGCACTGCGGGCCGGGCGCCACGTAATAGTAGTACACGCGCTGGGTCTGTTCCTGCAGTTCCTCTTCGTCGGGGCGGCCGAGCAGCCTGGCCACGGCATCGACGTGGACGTTGTAAAGGGCTTCGCGGTGCTGGTCGAGAGCCGGAAGCTGGGCCTGCCGCAGGCCGGCGCAGCCGCGCACGTCGCGGCGCCAGGCGGCCCCGTCGAAGCCCGGCAAGGATGGCTGGGAGTGGCCGCAGCTGCCGAGCAGGAGCAGCGCACACGAAAAAACAAAGGCCGGGCGTTGAAACATCGGGGGAACCAGCAAAGCCAACGGGCGGTTAGGAGGCCTGCGGTTGGACAAAACTACTATTTTTGTCTTTGCGCCGGCTTGCGGTCCGCTAGTACCTTCTGCTCCACCACTCTATGAAGCTTTTTCGCTCTTGCCTGGCCTGGCTGCTCCTGCTCAGCGCGGGGCTACGGCCGGCCCTGGCCGCCGCCCCGCCCGCCCAGGTGCCGACCGCGTCGCAGACCGTCGCCGTGGCCGCGTTTGAGCAGTTTCTGGTGCGCACCTACGCCGGGGCCCGGCTGGCGCAGACGGGCATGAGCGTGCAGGTGCTGCGCAACGCGCTGATCGGCTACTTCAATCTGCGCGGCCGCGGGCTGGCCAAGCGGCCGGTGCTGACGGTTATCGACTTCAGCCGCCCGAGCCGGCAGAACCGCCTGTGGGTTATCGATTTGAGCCGCACCCGCCTGCTGTACCACACGCTGGTGGCCCACGGCAAAAACTCGGGCGGCGACCTGGCGCAGACGTTTTCCAACCGCGAAGGCTCGGAAATGAGCAGCCTGGGCTTTTACGTCACCGGCGACACGTACCAGGGCAAGCACGGCCTGTCGCTGAAGCTGCAGGGGCTGGATGCGCGCTACAACTCGCACGCGGCCGAGCGCGCGGTGGTGGTTCACGGGGCCGACTACGTGGGCGAGGAGTTCATCCGGCAAAACGGCCGCCTGGGCCGCAGCCAGGGCTGCCCGGCGCTGCCGCCCGCCCAGTCGGCCGGCATCATCAAAACGATTAAAAGCGGCTCGGTGCTCTACGTGCAGGGCCCCAGCACCGCGGCCTACGCCTCCGACTGGCTGAACCTGAACGCGGCGCTGCCGGCCTTTATGCGCACAATGGACGTAGCCAGCAGCACCGGCCAGTAGCCTCCGCTCGAAACGCCCGCTACCAAAACGAACGGCCCGCCTCCGATGCTTCGGAGGCGGGCCGCTTTGCTTAGGAGCTGATAGGAGGGCGCAAAGGGCCTCAGGCCCGGTCGCCGGTGGCGCGCACCAGGCTGATGCCGGCGAAAAAGAAAATCAGGCCGACGCCGAGCGGAACAAAGGAGTTGATTTTGCTCAGGGCCACCATGCCGAGCAGGCCCATGGCGCCGTAGATGATGCCCGCAATGCCGAGCAGGGTAAGCAGGGAGCCGAACGTGCGTTTCTGATTCATGAGTCGGGAAGAGTAGTGGAGAAACAGCCGGGCCGGCCCGCGGGCCGGCGGCTTTTGTGCCTGATACGCAAGCCTGGCGGATTTGGGTGTTTCGGGGGGTACAACCCTGCTGCGCAGGGCGCGTTAGACTCCTTGCCGCCGGCCTACGGCGGTTTTCCTTCTCCCACACCCCCGACCTTTTCCATCCCATGAGAGGCAGCCTGCGTTACATCATAGCCCTGCTGGTAGCAGGGTTTTCCTTCATCACCTACTACTGCAACCGGCAGACCAACCCCGTGACGGGCGAGGTGCAGCACGTGAGCATGACCGCCGAGCAGGAAATAGCGCTGGGGCTGCAGGCCGCGCCCCAAATGGCCCAGCAGTACGGCGGATTGCACCCGGATCAGCGGGCCCAGGTCGAGGTGGACCGCATCGGGCAGCAGCTGGTGCAGTCGTCGGGCGCCACCAAGTCGCCCTACAAGTTCGACTTTCACCTGCTGGCGGATGAAAACACCATCAACGCCTTTGCCCTGCCGGGCGGGCAGGTGTTCATCACTGCCGGGCTGCTGAAAAACCTGAAGACCGAAGGCCAGGTGGCCGGGGTGCTGGGCCACGAAATCGGCCACGTCATCGGGCGACACTCGGCCGAGCAGCTGGCCAAGTCGCGGCTGACGCAGGGCCTGGCCGGCGCGGCCGGCATTGCCGCCTACGACCCCGACCGCCCGGGCGGCTCGATAGCCAATGCGGCGGTGGCCGCGGCCATTGCCAAAGTCGTCAGCCTGCGCTTCGGCCGCGAAGACGAGCTGGAGGCCGACCGCGACGCGGTGCAGTACACCGCCGAGGCCGGCTACGACCCGCGCGCCATGATTCAGGTGATGCAGATTCTGCAGCAGGCCGGCGGCCGCAGCGGTGGCCCCGAGTTCCTGAGCACCCACCCCGACCCGGGCAACCGCATCGGGGTGCTGGAGCGCCAGATCCAGGAGGAATTCCCCAACGGCGTGCCCAGCAACCTCAAGCCGTAAGCCCCGGCCGGCGCTGGCCGCCGCCCGCTCCGTATTTCCGGCAACCGACAGCGGCCGAAGCTCCTGCTTCGGCCGTTTTGGCGTCCGGTGCGTTATTGTCCTTACTTTCCTCCCCGGGCGGGATTGCCGCCGCCCCCTGCTCTCCATGCCTACTGCCCCTTCCATATTGCGCCGGCTGCTGTTTGTGATGAACCCGATTTCGGGCGACATCGACAAAGCCAGCGTGCAAGAGCTGATCGAAACCATCTGCGCCGAGCGCGGCCGCACGGCGCATTTCTACGAAACCAGCGGCGAGGACGACCTCAACCGCCTGCGCGCCTACCTGCAGCAGCACCCGCAGGACGCCGTGTTTGCCGCCGGCGGCGACGGCACCGTGAACCTGGTGGCGCAGGCCCTCAGCGACACCGAGCTGCCGCTGGGCATCGTGCCGCTGGGCTCGGGCAACGGCCTGTCGAAGGATTTGGGCATTCCGCAGGACGTGGAAGAGGCGCTGCAGCTGATCTGGCAGCACGAGGTGCTGCGCGTCGATACCTTGATGGTGAGCGGCCACTTCACGGCTCACCTGGCCGATCTGGGCTTCAATGCGCTGATTGTGGAACGGTTTGCCGAAGGCGACACCCGCGGGCCCGGCGCCTACGTGCGCATTGCCCTGCAGGAATACATGCGCTACCAGCCCGCCCGCTACCGCGTGGTGACGGATAGCGAAACCTGGGAAGGCGAGGCGTTTATGCTCACCGTGGCCAACGCCCGCACTTTCGGCAGCAACGTGGTCATCAACCCCGCCAGCCGCATGGACGACGGCCGCTTCGAGGTGTGCGTCATCGAGCCGTTTCCGGCCACGGCGGCCCCCGGCATCCTCTACCAGCTCTACACCGACGGCTTCGACGAATCGGCGTACACGCGGCGGCTGCAGTGCCGCTGGGTGCGCATCGAGGTGGTGGGCGAAACGGCGGTGCGCGTGCAGGTCGACGGGGAGCCGCTGCACCTGCCCACGCCGGTGGAAGCCACGATTAACCCGCAGAACCTGCGGGTGCTGGTGCCGGCGGCGGGGTAGCGGCCGGGGCGGGCACCGGCACCAGGGGCCAGCGAAACGAGGTGGGAGCGGGCGTGCCCTGCTGATCGGCCGGCTCCCAGGTGTGCAGCCACAGCTGGCCGTCGGCGTAGTAATCGAGGCTGAAAAAGCCTTTCCGCTCGTGCACGAAGGTGGCTTTGCCGCCCGCCGCCACGTAGGCCGTCTTGCTGCCCGAGCCGCTGACGAGGTAATGCACGCCGCGGCGCAGGAAGTACTGCAGGTTGTGGTCGTGGCCGGCGGCGTACACGGTGCCCGGAAACTCGCGCAGCACCTGCAGCAGGCGGCGGCGCAGGCGGCGGTAGCGCGGGTGGGCCATGTCTTCGGCGGCCCCCAGCAGGCGGCGGTAGGCCGGAAACAGGGAGCCTAGCAGGGGCAGCGGGAGGTAAGCGCGCTTGTGGGCGGCCGTCAGCGGAAACACGTGCTGCTTGACGGTGAACTTGCCGCCGTGCATGGCATTGGAGTAGAGCGGGTGGTGGCCGGCCACCAGCAGCTGCTGCCCCGGGTACTGCCGCAGCAGCTGCCGCAGCTGCGCGAAGGGCTGGCGGGCATCGTCGGCGCTGCAGCCGTGGGCGCGGCCCAGGGGGCGCGGGCCGCGCTGCACCCACCACTGGGTGTTGAGCACCAGCAGCATCAGCCCTTCGGCCAAGGGCAGCGCTACCGGGCCGGGGCAGCCGTTTTCGGGCAGGTACAGGGCGCTAGGCAGGTGCTGGCGCACGTAGGCTTCCTGGGCCTGCAGGTAGGCGTAGCCGTCGGGGCGGCCCTTGTTCCAGTCGTGGTTGCCGCTCAGAAAGACGACCTGCCCCGCAAACTCGCGCAGCAGGTTCAGCTGCACGTCGAGGCGGCGCTCGGCGGCGGGGCGCAGCGGGTGCCCGACGGGCGGCAGGCCCACGGGATACACGTTGTCGCCGAGCATGACCACGGAGCCCTCGGCGCCGGCTTCCTGCATCCAGCGGCGCAGCAGGTTCAGCACCGGGTCGTGGCCGTCGGTGGCCACCGCGCCCAGGTCGCCGATAAAGCAGACGCGGTGCCGCGGCGCCGCGGCGGGCGGCGCGAGGGCGGGCCAGTGCCGCGCCGCCGCCGCCACGAACGGCCGGCGGCGGTGGCGGCGCTCCAGCGCAAAGCGGTACGCCAGCCAGCCAATGAGCAGGAGGGAAGCCGCAAGCAGCGGCCCGATGAGGTAGGACGTCACGCCCTACTGTACGGGCGCCGGGCCGCGGAGGTAGCCCCGCGCGGGCGGCCCGGCCGGCTTTTTTCCGGGTTGCCCTAGAAATTGGGGGGCGTCAGGTGCTTGAAATGGCCGTTTTGGCGCACGCGCTCCTTGAGCCGCTCGGTTTCGAGCACCACCGGCAGAATGTGCTCTAGGTGCGTCAGCACGTACTGCTGCCGCTCGGGCTCGGTGGGCAGCTGCAGCAACTCAAACTCCTGCTCGGTGGACAGGCCCAGGTGGTGCGCCACGTCGAAGGTGCGGTAGTCGGGGGGCAGCTCGATGAACAGTTTCTGCAGGCTCAGCGCCCCGTAGAGCTGCTCGACCTGCCGGCTGATGCGCAGCTTGAGCGCCGGGTCTTCGGGCGTATCGTCGGGCAGGTCCTCCACCTGCCCGGCCGCGTAGAGCTTGCCCGGCGCCTCGCGCAGCATGTCCACGATGCGGAAGCGGCCCACGGCCTGGGTACGGATGTCCGACTCGCCGCCGGGGTAGCTGCGCTCTACTTTCAGCAGGCGCATTTCGGTGCCGATGAGCTGCACCTGGTCGTTGAGAAACGGCGGAATGCCGAAGGTCTGGCCTGTCTCGAGGCAATCAGTGACCAGCTGGCGGTAGCGCGGCTCGAAGATGTGCAGGTTGAGCTTTTCGCCGGGGAATACGACCAGGTTGAGCGGAAACAGCGGAAGAAGGTGCATAGGGCGGCAAACATAGTGGGCAGCGGAACAGCCCGGGCCCAGCGGCGGCCCGGCGGCAAAGAAACCGCTGAAATTGCACTTTAAAATAGGACTTCCGCAGCCGCCTGCCCCAAAGCCCGGTCCCGGACTGCGCCCAGGGGGCCACTCACGGGCCTCTGCGGCCAGCCGGGGCCGCCGGCCGCCGCCGGGCATGACATAAATCATTGCCGCCGGTGCCTTTCGTCATGCCGCCTGCGCGGTCAAACTGCCATTTTCATAACGGTAGATCCGGCCGGTGCAGCCCGGTCGGGCTGGTTTACCCGCTGACGCATCAACCGTTATGGAAACGCTCGAAACCACGCTCCAACCGGCGCCAGCCCTAGCCGATGGCGACATCACCGCCGCCGTGGAGCGCCTGCTGGCCCGCAAAAAGGGAGTGGCCCCGCACCTGGTGGACGTGGCCACTCAGCAGGGCATCGTCACGCTCAGCGGCTACGTGGATAGCCTGCTGGCCCGGGAGCGGGCCGAGGAAATTGCCAAGGCCGTGCGCGGGGTGCGCGGGGTCATCAACGAAGTCGGGGTGCGGGCCGTCGACCTGCCCGACGCCACGCTGCGCCGCGACGTGGAAGAAGCCTTGCTGCAGGACGCCGTGGCGAGCGAGTACGACATCTGCTGCACCGCCCGCGCGGGCGTGGTGATGCTGCTGGGCGAAGTGCCTTCCTGGCCGGAAAAGGAGCTGGTGCTGCGCGTGGCCAAGGGCGTGCGGGGCGTATGCAGCCTCGAAGACCACCTGCACTACCGCTACGGCCACCCGCCCAAAGCCGCGGCGGCAATCGGGGCCGAAATGGACGAGCTGCTGGCCTGGGACGTGCGCATCAACCACGCCCTCATCGAGGTGCGCACGCAGGAGCCCGGGCGCGTGGTGCTACGCGGGGCGGTGGCCAGCGCGGCCGAGCGCAGCCTCGCCATTGCGGCGGCCTGGCGGGCGGGCGCCGCCGGCGTGGAGGCGGCCGAGCTGCGGGTGGCGCCCGAAACGCCCGGCCAGGAGCTGCGCGGCGACAAGTACCGCCCCCGCCCCGACGCGGCAATCCGTCAGGCCATCCAGGACAGCTTGCGGGCCGACCCGCGGGTGCGCACCCACGCGGCCGAAATCGACGTGCGGCGGGGCCTGGTCACGCTGCGCGGCACCGTGGGCAACCTGCGGGCCTGCCGCGCCGCCGAGCAGGACGCGCTGGGCATCGTGGGCGTGACGATGGTCAGCAACTACCTGCGCGTGCGGCCCGCCCGGCCCACGCCCGACGCCGAGATGCAGCGCCGCACGCGGGCCGCCCTGCAGCGCGACGCCTACCTGCACCGCGTGGCGGTGGAGGTGGTCGTCGACAACGGCAAGGTGAGCCTCTACGGCACGGTGGATTCGCAGTTTGACAAGCAGCACGCCGAACAGGTGGCCGCCGGCATCAGCGGCGTCATTGCCGTCGACAACCGGCTGGTGGTGCCGGCCTGGAACACCACGCCCGACGGCGAGTACTTTGCCTGCCACGTGGCCTTCAGCCAGCCACTGCCCGGCCGGCTGCCCACCGATGCGGCCATCCGACAGGCCATCCGGGACCACCTGGCCTGGACGCCGGGCCTGAGCGAGCAGGCCATCCGGGTGAGTGTGGCCAACGGCCGGGCCACCCTGACGGGCACCGTGGCCACGCGCCAGGAGCAGCAGCTGGCCACGCTCTGCGCCTACGACGGCGGCGCCCGGGCCGTCGGCAACCGGCTGCAGGTGCGCCCCGAGGCCTCGCCGTGAGCGGCGCCCGTCCCGCGGCTACTTCCCCGAACCTCTTCCGTTTTGTGCGATGAAACCGACGTTTGTGGTCCTGACTGATCTGTCGCCCGGCGCGGCGCGGGCGGCGCATGTGGCGGCGCTGCTGGCCGCCGCCGCCGGGGCGGAGCTGGTGCTGCTGCACCTGGAAGCCGAGCCCGTGGTGGAGCCCGAATTCGGCCTGCTGCCGCTGCCGGCCCACTACCTCGACCAGCAACAGCGCGACACGGTGGCGGCCCTGGCCGCGCTGGCCCGCAGCCTCGCGGCCCCGGTGCGCGTGCAGCCCAACCGCGGCGGCCTGCACGACACGCTGCAACTGGTAATTCGGCGCCAGATGCCGCTGCTGCTGGTGCTGGGCCTCGCGCCCGAGCACGCCCTTATCGACCAGCTGCTCTACAGCTACGCCCTGCCGGTGCTGCGCGCCACCCACCTGCCGCTGCTGCTGGTGCCCGCCGCCGGACTCCCGGAAGAGGCCCAACTGCCCCGTCAGGTTGCCCTGGCCATCGACGGGGAGCGGTTTCAGCTCAGCGCGGCTTCGTGCCGGGTGGCGGCGCTGGTGGAAAGCTGGCAGGCCGAGTACACCGTGGTGCACGTGGCCCCGCCCGACGGCCCCACCCTGAACATGCACGACGTGGTGACCACCGCCCACGACGGGGGCCTGCTCTCGGCGCGGGTCATTAGCAGCTCCACCTACCAGCTGCGCCACGCCGTGTGCGGAGCGGGGCTGGTGCAGGCCGTCGTCGACACGCAGGCCGACCTGCTGGTGCTGGTGGCCCGGCCGCGCAGCTTCCTCGACGAGCTGTTTCACCGCAGCGCCACGGCCGAGGTGCTGCCGCGCAGCCCGGTGCCGGTGCTGCTGCTGCCCGCGGCGGCCGTGGCGGCACCCACGGCCGCGCGCCAGGCCGCCGACGGGCTGCTGTACTGATCCGGCCCTTGCGCCTCCGGGCGCGGCCGCTCGTTTCCGCCGCCGCGGTCCGCGGCGCTTCACCCTTCATTCCCGCGTATCATGCTCGAACAGCCCTTATTGACCGAAGCCGGCGGCATGGCCCATTTCGCCGGGCGTTTCTTCCGCGAGGGGTTTCGCCCGCGCTACGAAGTGGGCGAGTGGCTGTACCAGTGCTACGTCATTGGCTACCAGTCCCTGCCGCTGGTGGGCGTGACGGGCTTTATCATGGGCATGGTGCTGACGCTGCAGAGCCGCCCCACCATGGCCCAGTTCGGGGCCGAGTCGTGGATTCCGGCCATGGTGGGGCTGACCATCATTCGCGAGATGGGGCCAATTATCACCGCGCTGATTTTCGCCGGCAAAATTGGCTCCAGCATCGGGGCCGAGCTGGGCTCGATGCGCGTCACGGAGCAGATTGACGCCATGGAAGTGTCGGGCACCAACCCGTTTAAGTACCTGGTGGTGACGCGGGTGCTGGCCACCACGCTCATGCTGCCGGTGCTCACCCTGCTGGCCGATGCCATTGCCCTGTTTGCCTCCTTCGTGGGCCTGAACATGCGCGGCGTGACCACCCTGGCGCTGTACGCCAACAACGTCCTCTCGCGCCTGGCTTTCGGCGACGTGCTGCCGGCCTTCATCAAGACCTTCTTCTTCGGCTTTGCCGTGGGCCTGATCGGCTGCTACAAGGGCTACCACGCCGACAAGGGCACCGAGGGCGTGGGGCAGGCCGCCAACTCGGCCGTGGTGGTGTCGTCGCTGGTCATTTTCGTGCTCGACCTGCTGGCCGTGCAAATTACCGGCCTGCTGGGCCTCAACTAGCACTGCCCCATGCTGCCCGAACCCGAAACGCTGCCTGCCGCGCCGCCCGCCCCGGCCGAAATGGCCACTCCGGAAACGGTGCTGGCGGTGGAGCACGTGGTAAAGTCCTTCGGCGACAACCACGTGCTGCAGGACTTTTCGCTGGCCCTGCACCGGGGCGAAAACGTGGTGGTGCTCGGCAAGTCGGGCTCGGGCAAGTCGGTGCTCATCAAGTGCGTCATCGGCCTGCTGGTGCCCGATGCGGGCCGCATTACGGTGCTGGGCCAGGACGTGACCCGGCTCGACCACGCGGCCATGGACCAGCTGCGCGCCCGCGTGGGCTTCCTGTTCCAGAGCAATGCGCTCTACGACTCGATGACCGTGCGCGACAACCTGCTGTTTCCGCTGCGCCGCCACTGGCTGGCCCACCGCCGCGCCGAGGAGGCTGCGCTGGTGCGCCAGGCCCTGGAAGACGTAGGCCTGGGCCACACCGCCGACATGATGCCCGCCGAGCTGTCGGGGGGCATGCGCAAGCGCGTGGCCCTGGCCCGCACGCTCATTCTGCGGCCCGACATCCTGCTCTACGACGAGCCCACCACCGGCCTCGACCCGGTCACCTCGCGCGAAATCAGCCACCTCATTCGCGAGGTGCAGCAGAAGTACGGCACCGCCGCCCTCATCATCTCGCACGACATGAGCTGCGTGCGCCTCACCGCCGACCGGGTGGCCCTGCTCGTCGACGGCCGCTGCTACGCCGAGGGCACCTACGCGCAGCTGCAGGCCCTGCCGGACCCGCGCATTCACGAATTCTTCGCCTAACCCCCGCCCACCATGGCCCAACGCTCTGCCAGCAACCATGCGCGCCTCGGCCTGTTCGTGCTGGCGGGCCTGAGTTGCCTGATTGTGACCTTGTTTATGCTCGGCCGCCAGCAGAACCTGTTCAGCCGCAGCCTGCTCGTCGAGGCCGACTTCCGCAACGTGTCGGGCCTGCTCACCGGCAACAACGTGCGCCTGGGCGGCATCCCGGTGGGCACCGTGCGCCGGATTCAGATCATCAACGACACCACCATCCGGGTGACGCTGAGCTTGAGCCGCGACGCGCAGCCCTTCGTGCGCCGCAACGCCGTGGCCACCATCGGCACCGACGGGCTGGTGGGCAATACCATCATCAACCTGACCGCCCAGCCCGCGCCCGCCCCGCCGGTGCGGGCCGGCGACCGGCTGCCCACCCGCACCCTGCCCGGCATCGACGACCTGCTCAGCACCCTGAGCGTGTCGAACCGCAACCTGGTCGGCATCACCCAGGACATGCACGAAATCACCCGCAAGCTCAACCGCAGCGACGCGTTCTGGCAGCTGCTCAACGACCAGCAGCTGGCCCAGCACGTGCGCGGCACGCTGCGCAACGCCGCCACCGCCACCGGGCAGCTGCAGGTGGCCGCCCACGACGTGCAGCTGATGACCCGCGGCATCCGGCGCGGCGAAGGCCTGGCCGGCTACCTGCTCACCGATACCGTTATGGCCGGCCGCCTGGGCCATGCCACCCGGCAGCTGGCCGGCACTTCCGATACCTTGGCCGCCACCCTGGCCGGGCTGAAGCGGCAGGTGCAGACGGGCGCCGGCCCACTCAATACCCTGCTCGCCGACACCGCCTTCAGCCGGCAGCTGCGCCAGAGCATGCAGCACGTGGAGCAGGGTACGGCTGGCTTCAGCCGCAGCATGGAGGCCCTGCAGCACAACTTCCTACTGCGCGGCTACCTCAAGCGCCAGCAGAAAAAGCAGGCCCGGGCCGCCTACCAGTCCGGCCAGAGCGCCCGGCCGTGACCGGGAGGGCGAAGCAGCGTACAGGCCTCAAGCCGCGGCGGGCAGTACCAGCACGGGCACGGGGCTGCGCGCCAGCAGGGCGCTGATGACGCTGTGGTGAAACAGCGCGCCCAGGAGGCCATGCTCACGCGCCAGGAGCAGCAACCAGTTGGCGCCGGTGGCGGGCAGGGCCTGCAGCAGCCCCGCGGCGGGGTGCTGGGCATAAAACCCCGCTACCTGGGGGCTAGGCCCGGTCGCCGGCAGCACCCCGCTCCGGCGCACGTGCTCCAGGGCTTCGGCGCAGCGCTCATCGGCCTGCGCGGGCGTCACCGTCACCACGGTAACGCGGGCCGGCGGCAGCTGCTGCAGCAACTGCCGGCCCGCGGCGCCGCCGGCCGCCACGGCAAACGGCTCGGCGTCGGCGGCAACGGCCAGGTGCTGGGGCGCCGCGGGGCCCGGGTAGGTTTCGGGCACCAGCAGCAGCGGCACCCGGGCGGCGCGCAGCACGTCCAGCAACACCGCGCCGGCATCGAAATCGGCGCGGTCATCGGCCGGGCGGCCGAGCACGAACAGCGCCGGGTGGTACTCGTTCACCAGGGCGTCCAGCGCATCCGGGAGCTGGTCGTTGATCAGGGCCAGGTCGGTGGGCACGGGTTGCTGATCGGCCAGGGCCTGCAGGGCCTCGTGCAGTTGCCCGGCGGCCTCGGGCGAGGCGGGCCCGGGCACTTCCACGTTGAGCACGGTCAGCTGATCGAGGTGGACCAGCACCAGGCGGGCGCCCAGCGGCCGGGCCAGCTCGGCGGCCAGCCGCAGGGCCCGCCGGCTTTCGGGAAAGAAGCTGGTGAAAACCAGCAGCGACAAACTCCGGGCCGGGGCGGCAGCCGGGGCCGCCGGCAGGGTGGGCGCGGTAGACATAGGGCATCGGGGGAGAGGCAGTAAGCGGATGCATCCGGAGCTAGCACGGCCCGCCCCGGCCCCAGGCGGCCAGCCGCAGGTGGTTGTTGACGTCGCGGGCGCCGCAGGCCCGGGCTTGCTGGGCGGCAATGCGCCGCTGCCAGTGCGTATCGACGGTGCCGATGAGCGTCACGCGGCCCTCGCGCACCCGGATGTCGAGGTCCTGGTCGTGGAGCAGGGCCGACCAGTAATAGTGGTTGCGCAGGCGCTGCTCCAGGGCGTGGTCGGGCTCGGGGTGGCCGGCAGCGCCGCTGCGGCGGGCGGCCGGGGTGGCCGCGGGGCCGTGCTGCACGTGGTTGTCGAGGGTGACCACGCCCGCGACGCTGGCGGCCACATCGGCGGCGCGCTCCTGCTCGAAGTGGGTGTTGACGGTGCCGTAGAGCTGGACCTTGCCGTTGCTCACGTTCACCGTGAAGGCATACGGGCTCACGTAGGCGTCGCAGGCCAGCGCGGCCTTGATGTGCTGCTGGGTGGCGGCATCGGGAGCGGGGTAGTGGGTTGCCACCTGCAGCAAGTTGTGCACCTCGCGCACGCCCACGATGTTTTCGGCGTCGCGCTCGGCTGCCTGCTGCGCCAGCAGGTTGCTCACGGCCCCGGCCAGCGTGGCCACGCCGTCGCGCACGCGCACGGTGGGCCCGAAGGCGCGCACCCGCGGGTCGAGGCGCAGGGCGTCGCGCACGGCCTGGGCAACATCCTCGTCGGCACGGCGCACGAATTTCTCCCGGCGCAGCGACTTGTCGAGGGCCCAGCGGGCCACGAACAGGTCGCGGGCGTTGACGTGGGTGGCGCCGGCCTGGTAGGCCGTGGCCACCGCGAAGTCGCGCTCGGCGGGCGTGCCCACGGTGCCCGCCAGGTGCACCACGCCGTGCGCCGTGCGGATGCTCACCAGCTCGCTCTGCACCCGAATGTCCCAGTTCAGCAACTCGCGGATCTGAACGGTAATTTCCGAGTCGGAATTGGTGATTTCGCCCCGGTGCACGTCGAGCTTGTTGTGAATGGCCGTCACGCCGCGCACGCCCCGCAGCGCCTGCAGCACCAGCTGCTGCTCGGCCCAGGACTGCACGGCGCCCTCCACCGTCACCTCGCCGCAGCTGGCGTGGCAGCGCACGTTGTAGCCGGTGGTGGCCGGGTCGCGGGCCAGGGCCGCGTCCACGGCGCTGCGCAGGGCCGGGTCGGGTACGTCGGGGGCTCGGATGATGACCTCGTTGATGACCCCGCGCACCCCGCGCACGGCCTGGGCCAGGGCCGTGGCTCGCTCGCGCTCCAGCAAGGTGCCGGCAAAGCCCGTCAGCTCCACGATGCCGTCGTGGGTGACGACTTCAATCAGCGGCGCCGCCATGCCTTTCTTGGTAAAAATGAATCGTTCGACGGCCGTCGTGATGTCGTCATCGGCCAGGCGCTCAACTGGCGCCGGGGGGGAAGCGGGGAGAGGCATGACAGGGGAGCAGGAAAAAGTGGGTGGAGGGCGAGCCGGGAAAAAAGCAGCAGCTCGGGCGGCCTGGCTGGCCGCGGGCAACGGGGCAAAGCGGGCCGCGGCAGACCGGGCACGCGGCGCCGGCCGGGGCAAAGCGGGCCGGCCGTCAGGCCCGGGGGCGGGCTCAGGACGGCCGGCGGTGGGGAAACGAACAAACGCGGGCCGGAGCGCCGGCCGGGTAGGCAAATATGTTGGTTGCCCACGGCCAATGCGTTGACCGTCGTCGTCGTATCGGGTGACAGACGTCATCTTTTTGCCGGGCCACGTCCGCCAACCCGGGGCAGGGCCGGCACGCCGTTTCCGAGTGCCGGCGCCGTCTGCTCTGGGCCGAGCATCAGCCGCTGCGCAGGTCAGGAGGCTGGGAAGATGGTCGGGTTAACAGAGCCTGGTGTAGGGCGCCTGCTTGCGTCTCGTCGTTAGCCGATTTCGCCCCATGAACAGACGCGAAAAGGCGTTTCAGCACCTTGCTGAACCATTTTGCCAACGACAGCCGCTGCTTACAGGTCCGCCATCGAGGTAATGACCAGCGCCGGGCTCAGCTCGTAGGCGCGGATGCCGCCGGTGGGAATTTCCAGCGCTTCCACCTGGGCCACCGTCAGGCCTTCCAGTTGCATGCGCAGGGCCCGCAGGGTATTGCCGTGCGACACCACCAGCAGGCGCTGGCCCGCCCGCAGCGCGGGCACCAGCACCTCGTTGTAGTAGGCCACCACGCGGTCGAGGGTGTGGTGCAGGGTTTCGCCTTCGGGCGGGGCGTCTTCGTAGCTGCGGCGCCAGCGCGTGACCTGCTCCAAGCCGTAGCGGGCAATGGTTTCGGCTTTGTTGAGGCCCTGCAGCGCGCCGTACATCCGCTCACGCAGGGCGTCGGCGGCGTGGATTGCCAGGCTGGCCTGGTTCAGCTCGGCCAGAATCAGCTCCAGGGTGCGGCGCGAGCGAACCAGCGTGGAGCAGTAAGCCGCGTCGAAGTGAAAATCGTGGAGGCGGCGGCCGGCCCCGCGGGCTTCGGCCTCGCCCCGGGGCGTCAGCGGCACGTCGAGCCAGCCGGTGAAGACGCCCGCCCGGTTGGCTTCCGATTGGCCGTGGCGGACCAGCACGAGTTGGGACATGGGAAGAAGCGTAGCGTCGGCGGTAAATCGAAAACGAAGCTCGGCCCGGCAGGTGGATTTTGGGTGAAGACGCGGCGGAAGCCCGCAGGTCAGCCGGGCGGCAAACGGGGGCCGTTGGAAGAACGTCTTCCCGGCCTGACCGCATTGGGAACAACCGGGTTGGCCGGCGGGCGGTATGCTGCACGAAAGCTGTACTCGTTTCCTGAACGGGGCATCAGGCGTGTAGAGACCCGTACTTGCGTCTCGTCGTCTGCGCGTGTCGATGATAAGACGCGAGGCGTAGGAAGGCCCGGTCAATACGCGGCTCAGCACCGTTCATAAACCGCTACGCCGGGGCAGCACGACAGCCGTTGGAACGCCCGCAAGTGGCGAAAAAATCAACCGGCAGCTGCATTCCACCGCGCGGGTGCACTATTGGGTGGTGGCCGT
The DNA here is from genome assembly GCF_003258365.1 of Hymenobacter edaphi. Taxonomy (GTDB): domain Bacteria; phylum Bacteroidota; class Bacteroidia; order Cytophagales; family Hymenobacteraceae; genus Solirubrum; species Solirubrum edaphi. The sequence goes on from NZ_QHKM01000001.1 coordinate 951,789, forward strand.
TTGTAATTTCGCCGCGGGTGGGCCGCCTTCGGACCACCTAATTTCTTGAACTGATCCTGCGCATGGCAGAATTTGCGACCCAGCTGCGGCTGGCGCGGCGCGTGGCGCTGCAAGTGCTGGCTTCTTTGTTTCTGGTGTCGCTGGCCTGGGTGCTGGTGTACCGCTGGGTGTCGCCGCCGGCCACCTGGCTGATGCTGGAGCGCCGCAGCCACCGCCCCGAGGCCAACTACGGCGGCCTGCTGCCCGAAGACGCCTCGCGCAAGATTCACTACCGCTTCGTCACGCTCCGCGAAGTATCGCCGCAGCTGCCGCTGGCCCTGGTGGCGGCCGAAGACCAGCGCTTCCTGATGCACCACGGCTTCGATACCGACGCCATCATCAAGGCCGCCAAGCACAACTTCGGGGAGAAGGGCGGGGGCATCCGCGGGGGCAGCACCATCTCGCAGCAGGTGGCTAAAAACGTATTTCTCTGGCAGGGCCGCAGCTACGTGCGTAAGGCCGCCGAAGCCTACTTCACGGTGCTCATCGAGCTGCTCTGGGGCAAGGAGCGCATTCTGGAAGTCTACCTGAATATCGCCGAAATGGGCGACTGTGTGTTCGGGGCCGAAGCCGCCGCCCAGAAGCACTTCGGCCGCTCGGCCAAGAGCCTCACGCCCAGCCAGGCTGCGCTGCTGGCCGCCGTGCTGCCCAACCCGCTGAAGTTTCAGGCCGGGCACCCGGGCCCGCAGGCCCGCACCAAGCAGCAGCGCGTGCTGCGCAACATGCGCCGCCTCGGCGGCACCAAATTCATCGGCGCCATCCTCGACTAAGCCATGCGCACTGCCTTCTACCTGCCCGGCCTGGCGCTGGCCGTCCTGCTGCTGCTGCTGCCGGCCTGCGGCCCCGGCTCACCCACCAAGCCCGAGGGCCCCGCCACGACGGCCGTAGCTGCCCCGGCCTTTACCGCCGCCGACGTGCAGCAAATCCGCACCGTGCTCGGCACCCAGGCCGCCGCCTGGAACCGCGGCGACCTGCCCGCCTACATGCAGGGCTACTGGCAGAGCGACTCGTTGCTGTTCATCGGCAAAAACGGCCCCCAGCACGGCTGGCAGCGCACCCTGGCCAACTACCAGCGCAGCTACCCCGATGCCGCCGCCATGGGGCAGCTGGACTTCTCGCAGCTGCGCATCAACCCCATCGGGGCCGAAGCCGCGCACGTAGTCGGCCGCTGGCACCTGGCCCGCCCGCAAAAGGGCAACCTGCAGGGCTGGTTCACGCTTATCTTCCGCAAGCTCGACGGAAAGTGGGTTATCGTGGCGGATCATTCGAGTTAAATGGCCAGATGGCGGGTCGTTCAATCAGCGGCCAATGCAAAAGGTCCTTCCCGCGCGGGAAGGACCTTTTTTATAACCCGTTGTGGCGCAGGTAATACGCTTTAGCCATTATTTCTTCCCTTCTTCCTCGGCCACGTCGCCGGGGTCTTCGGGGGTGGCTTCATCCTTCTGCTTTTCGGCTTCCACGGCGGGCACGGCCTCCACGTACACCAGACCGGTGGCGGCGGCGTGCTCGGCGGCGTGCACGGTGTCTTTCACCAGCAGCATTTCCACCTTGTCGTTGCGCAATTCCTCGGCCACGCGCTGCACCATCACGGTGCGCTCGGGCAGGTTCACGTCGCGGATGTAGATGGCCAGCACCCGGCCGGGGTGGCGGCGCACCACCTCGCGGTAGATGTTGGCGTCTTCCTGGCCCGAGTCGCCGATGAGCACGAAGGGCAGCTGCGGGTAGGTCAGTAGCAGGTTGTCGATTTCCTTGAGCTTGTGGCCGTGGTGCTCGGAGGTGTCAGTGGCGGATTTGCGCTTCAGGGCCATGTCGCGCAGCAGCAGCGGGCCGGGCGGAATCTCGTTCAGGGCCAGGAAGTCCTCGAGCAGGTCGTAGAGGTTCCAGGGCGACGACGAGACGTAGAAGAAGGGGTTGTTGCGCTTGCCGTTGCGGCCCAGCTGCAGCTGCCGGTAAAACTCGGCCACGCCCTTGAAGGGCATGCGCGAGCGGGCGTTGCGCAGCAGCACGGTGCGGGCCATGCGCAGCAGGTCGGTGGCCGAGGTCTGAATGACCGTGTCGTCGAGGTCGGAGATGATGCCGTACTCCGCGTCGGGCGGCGGCACCAGCACGGGCGCGTGCACGGCGCGCTGCTGGGGCAGCGGCCCGGGCGCGTGCAGCAGCTCCACTTCCACCGGGTGCCAGAGGAAATCCACCGCCGGGCTGAGCTGGCGCGGCTCGATGTTGAGGGTGAAGTAGCCTTCCTCGTCGGTCACCACGGGGTGCTCGGTACCGTCGCCGGGGCGGATGACGAGCTGGGCGCCGGGCATTTCCTGCGAATCGAAGCGGCGGTACATGTTCAGCAGGTTGTGCCAGCGCGAGTCCGAGGGGTCGGGCTCGCTGATGCCTTTGTCGGTGAGCACGCGGCCTTTCACGTAAAGGCGGTCGGGGGTGCCGTAGCTGCGGTAGGGCAGTACGTGCACCTGGTGCAGCAGGCCCAGGCGGGTGCGGGCGCGGCGCAGCAGGTCGTCGGCGTCTTCGGCCAGGTTGCTGAGGCGGTCGAGGAAGGACATAAGCGGAAGCGGAATAAGGAGGTGCGAAACTAGGTAACGGGCCGCATAGCGCCGTAGTTGGGTTCGGTGCGCTTTACGTAAGTTCGACTGATGATCAAACCGGTATTCTCCTGCGCTATTCTGGCAACGATTCTGACGGGCTGCGGCGGGACCAACCGGCTCACTGTTTCCGGGCCGCCAGCCGAAGTGCAGCTTAGGCCCGCCGCCGACTCTGCTTTCAACCTCGTCTGGCTGCGCATCACAATCCGCAACACCAGTCGCCGCCCGCTGTGGCTGCTCAACGCGGCCGATAGTATCACCGTGCCTTGCGGTGCCTACAGCAGCTTTCAACTAATCGGCCGCACGCCCGCCGGGCGGGAGCTGTTTCTGTGCCCTTGCGTGCAGCCTTCGCGTGCCCGCTTCAAGCCCGTCTTGCGTTCCTGCAGGCTTGCGCCGGGCCAGCAGCTACGTACCGCCGTGCGCCTCGACTTCAACCAAGTATTCCCGCGCACCGGCTCGCCCGCCGATACCACGTGCGCCCGCTTTGTGAACCGCACCACTGGCGCCTATACCTTTCGTCTCGTGACGCGGCTGCTGACTAAGCCCAACGGATACTACTTACAAGCTGACACCAGCCAAACGGTCACCGTGTACCGCAAAAATTAAGGCCAGCCGCCCGAAAGCAGCTGGCCTTATCAAATTTAGAAACGAAGCTGATTACAGCAGGCGCTGCAGCTCTCGCAGGTCGCTGCTGTTTACCGTGCGGTTGCGGCAGTTCAGCTCGGTAGCCTTGGTCTGGATGGCCTGGATGCGGTTGTCCGGGTTGGGGTGGGTGCTCAGAAACTCGGGCGGGCTGGCCTGGCCCTGGCTCTGGGCCTTGATGAAGAAGCCGGCCGCGCCGTCGCAGGCGTAGTAGCCGGGGCCGTTCAGGTAGATGACCGAGTACTGGTCGGCCTCGTTTTCGAAGTCGCGGCTGAACTTGAGGCTGCCCAGGCCGGCCAGGCCCGAGGCAATCTGCGCGGCGGTGCTCTCGCTGTTGCCCAGGGCCACGCTCAGCAGCAGCTGAATGCCGTACTGGTTTTGCAGCTGGCGCGAAGTGTGGCGGCGGTCGGCGTGGGCAATTTCGTGGCCCAGCACCCCGGCCAGCTGGCTTTCGTCGTCGAGGTACTTGATCAGGCCGGTAAACACATAAATGTGCCCGCCGGGGGTGGCAAACGCGTTCTGCGTCGAGTCCTCCTTGATGATCTTCACGTCCCAGGCGAAGTCGTTGCGGTGCTGGATGTCGGAGGAGTTGAGCACGCGGTTCACCACGGCGTCGAGCAGCTGGTAGGCGCGGGCGTTGCTGGCGCGCTCCACCAGCTTGCCCTGGGCGCGGTACGTGGAGTCGGTTTCGGCCGCTACCTGGTCGCCTAGGGCAATGTCGTCTTCGAGGCTGAAGAGGAGGGGGTTGCCGTCTTTATCGGTGCAGGAAGAGGCGGCGAAGCCCAGCGGCAGGGCCAGGGCGGCCAGCAGGCCAAAGCGGGAAAAAAAGCGTCGGAACATGCGAGGGGAGTGGAAAAAGTCGGTGGTGAAAAGCGCGGCTGCGCGGCCCAAAGAAAAAACGGTGCCAAACCCGCCTGGGCCCCGATACGCACGCCGGTAACGTCCGGTTGAGGCCTGCAGGCATATTTCAGGCGTAGCTCGGCCGTTTCGCGGGTCGTTTTCAGGCCGATAGTTTTTACCGGCCGCGGGCACCAGGGCGCGGTGCCGGTGCCGCAGGCAGCCGCCGCGCCCGCGCCTGCGTACAGGACACGCCAGGGCCCGGCTTCTTCGGGCACCTTCTCGCTTTTCCGCCCATGCCCACCACTGCCGCCACCCCGCGCCTCAAAGTCCGCAAAAAGAAACTCGTGCCCGTGGAGGCCGATGTGCACGAACTCTACAAAGACCCCGCCCGGCAGGCCGAGCTGGCGGGCCTGCGCTATTTCCCCGACACCAAGCCCGGCCTGACCCGCAAGCTGGGCCGCAACGCCCACTTTCAGTACCTCGACGCCCGGGGCGGGAAAATCACCGACGAGAAGGTACTGGCCCGCATCCAGGGCTTCGTCATTCCCCCGGCCTGGACCGACGTCTGGATTGCGCCCTCGCCCAACGCCCACCTGCAGGTGACCGGCCGCGACGCCAAGGGCCGCAAACAGTACATCTACCACCCGCTCTGGGACCAGGCCCGCTCGCTGACCAAGTTCAGCCGCCTGCGCGCCTTCGGCGAAAAGCTGGCCGAGCTGCGCCAGCAGCTGCAAAAGGACCTGAAACGCCCCGAACTGGACAAGCCGAAAGTGGTGGCCCTGGTGCTGACGCTGATGGACCAGTCGTTTATCCGGGTGGGCAACCGCGAGTACGCCAAAAAGAACAAGAGCTACGGCCTGACGACGCTGCGCGACCGGCACGTGCAGGTCGACGGCGCCGACGTGCGCTTCGTGTTCGTCGGCAAGAAGGGCGTGGCCCACGACGTGACCCTGCACGACCGGAAGCTGGCGCGGCTGGTGCAGAAGTGCAAGGAAATTCCCGGGCAGCACCTCTTTCAGTACTACAACGCCGCGGGCCAGCGCCAGGAGCTGGAGTCGGGCGACGTGAACGACTACCTGCGCGAGGCCACCGGCCTGCCGCTTTCGGCCAAGGACTTCCGCACCTGGGGCGGTACCGTGCGCATGGTGCAGTGCCTGGAGCAGGTACTGCAGGCCGAGCCCGAGCTGCCCAAGGAAAAAGCCCTGAAAACGGCCGTGAAGGACGTAGCCAAGGACCTCGGCAACACGCCCACCGTGTGCTCCAAGTACTACATTCACCCGCAGGTGGTGGAGCTGTTTCAGTCCGACAAGCTCATCGAGTACCTGCGCCGCCACGACGCCGACCCCGGCGACCAGGACCAGCTCAGCCCGACCGAGCACCTGGTGCTGGATATGTTGTCTGCGACGGTGAAATAGTGAGATGGTGAACTGGTGAGTTTGACGTTCTGGCGGCGCAAACTGCGCGGTTCTGGCCTCCCCAACATCAAACTCACCAGTTCACCATCTCACCACTTGCTACCGTCCCGACCCGTCTCGGTCGAAGGCGTGGGTGGTTACGCCGCTTTCAGTGTTGATTTTCAGTTCCGGCGCGGGCTCCACCTGGTTGTTGCGCTTGGTGTCGTAGAAGCGCGTCATCCGGCGCGGGCCGGCCACGCGTGAGCTGTCGGCCACGGTGTCCTCGCCGGGGCCGCCGTAGATGTCGATGCGGGGGGAGCGGCGCACCTGCCCGCGGAGCACGAATTCATCCTTGCCGCCGAGGCCGTGCAGCAGCACCAGCTTGGTTTCGGCGGGATGGAAGCCGCGGCGGTAAAGCAGGGTGGCGGCTTTGTCGCGGCTGAAGACGGACACCACCGTGAGCGAGTCGCTCAGCCGCTCCACCACGAACCGCTCGGCCTCGTCGGTACCCGGCACCACCACTTCTTCGGCGTGGCGGCGGTAAAACTCGGCCGTGGCCTGGGGCAGCGCGGCCCGGCGGGCCCGCAGCGCGGCCACCAGGCGCGCCCCTTCCAGGCGGTACACTTCCGGCGGCAGCCGCCGCGCCGCCCGCTCGATTACCTCGTCGGTGAGGGCCTGCTGCAGGGCCGCGGCGGTGGCCGCGTACTGCTGGCGCGTCAGTTCGTTCAGGGCCCGCGCGTCGATAAAGCGGGCGTTGCGGGTGTAGCCGCCGATGCTCTGGTACTCGGGCCCGAAGGTGCGGAACTTGCGCACGGCTTTGCTCACCAGCCAGGAAATCAGCCCGTCGTCGAAGCGGAAAAATACCTGGTCCCGGTCGATGGGAATGGGGCGGTAGAGCGTGCGCGCCTCTTGCTGCACGGCCACCCAGTCCCACTGACCCTCGTGCCGGTCCCAGTCGCCCAGCCAGAGGTCGAGCAGGCGGGCGCGCAGAAAGGCGGGCTGGTCGAAGCGGTGGCGGCCGTCGCGGTAAATCTGCTCCAGCGCGTCGTCGCTTTCCATCAAGTCCTGGGCGCCGGGGCCGAACGCGGGCACGAGGTTTTCCTTGCTCTCGTACTTCTCCTCCAGCAGCACCACCTTGCCCTGAAACCGCTCCGAGGCCTTGCCCAGGCCGGTTTCATCGGCCCGGATGTAGTAGGGGCGGGGCGTGGTGTGTAGCACGCCCGCGGCCTGGGCCAGCGGCGGCACCACGAAGGCCCCGTAGGGCGTGCCGGCCGAAGTGGCGTCGCGCACTACGTTCAGGGCGAAGGTGTGGCGCAGAAACTTCGACAGCGTTTTGTAGGGGTCTTTGTCGAGGCTGCGCAGGGCGTAGGTGCGGCCGTTGGCGCCGTTCAGCGTCATGCTGGTGGTCTGGAAGCCGCCGCCCATCTTGCCGGGCTGCAGGCCACCGGGCGCGGCCTGCGGCAGGCTGAGCACGGGCAGGGTGACGGGCTGGGCCCAGGCCGCGCGGTAGTGCTGGCCAAACAACAGCCGGCCCGACCAGCCGCGGCGGTAGTGGCGGCCGGCCGTTACGCGGGCGCTGTCGGGGCCCACGGCGGCCTGGGCGGCGGTATCAGGAATGCGGGCATCGGGCTGGAAGAAGTGCTGCCGGGCGCAGCCTGTCGTGAGCAGGCCGAGCAGCAGCACAGCGCCGGAAGAGCAGCGCGTCATGCGGTCGGAGTAGGGCAGAGGTAAGGCATACGGTTCAGGTGTCCTTACGCAAGCGTGCCGGAAACGGACGAACCGGGCCGCCGCGGGCAACCGCTCCGCCGCCGCCGCGGTATAAGAGGCAGCCTTTCGGGTCGGGGCCGCCGCTGGCCCCACTACCGTTGCCGCCTTGCTGACCTTGCTACCCACGTACCGTTTGCTGCTGTTGGCGCTGAGCCTGCCGGCCGCTTCTTCCCGCGCGCAGGCGCAGGCTCCGCCGCCGTCCGTTATTCCCGCCGATTCGCTGGTGCACGTGGCGGCCGGCCCGCAGTACCGCCGCGGCTGGCTGCACCAGCTGATGTGGGGCTTTCACTACCGCCAGGAGTGGGCCGAGCCCGTTACGGCGCCGGTGTTCAACCTGCGCACGGCCGTGCCCGGCGGGCTGAAGCCGGTGAAGGAAGGCGGCAGCTTCCAGACGCGCAACCTGCGCCTGGTGGCCGCCGACGGCCGCCAGTACGTGCTGCGCTCGGTCGACAAGGACGCCACGGCCGCGCTGCCCGAAGACCTGCGCAACGGCTGGATCGGGCGGCTGATGAAGGATCAGACCAGCGTCATTCACCCCTACGGCGCCTACATCGTGCCGCGACTGGCCCAGGCCGCCGGCGTGTACCACACCAACCCGCGCCTCTATTTCCTGCCCGACGACCCCGCCCTGGGCGAGTTCCGCTCGGCCTTCGCCAACGCGCTCTACCTCTTCGAGGAGCGGCCCGAGGGCGACCAGCGCATGGTCAGCAGCTTCGGCGCCTCCGACCGGGTTATCAGCTCCAAGCACGCGTTTACCCAGCTGGTGGCCACGCCCCGGGTCCACGTCGATGCCCGCCACTACCTGCGCAGCCGCCTCTTCGATATGTGGCTGGGCGACTGGAGCCGGCGCGAGGACCAGTGGCGCTGGGCCGCCTTTCCCGGCCCCGACAGCACCACCGTGCTCCGCGCCATTCCGCGCGACCGGGACCACGCCTTTTTCAAGTTCGACGACGGCGTGCTCACGCGCATCGTGAGCTTTGTGAAGACCAACTACCAGACCTTCACGCGCGACATCAAGCTGCACGACGTGGAGGGCCTCAACCGCGCCGCGCGGCCCATGGACAAGTCCCTGCTGGTGTACCTCAGCGAGCAGGACTTCCACCAGGTGGCCGACTCCATGCGCCTGGCCCTCACCGATAAAGTTATTGCCGAGGCCCTGCAGGTGTGGCCCAAGGAGGTGTACGCGCTGTCGGGCGAGGAATTTCAGCAGAAGCTGCAGAGCCGCCGCGAGCAGCTGCCCCGCGTGGCCGAGGAGTTTTACCGCCAGCTGGCCCGCGACGTGGAAATTCCGGGCACCGACCAGCCCGAGCGGTTTGTGGTGGAGGCCGCCGGCCCCTGGCAGGCCTGGGTGCGCGTGTACGCCCTGCGCCCCGACGGCACCAACGGCCGCCTGATCGGCCAGCGCCTCTTCGACGCCCGCCAGACCGGCAGCGTGAGCCTCTTCGGCCTCGGCGGCAACGACGAGTTTCAGCTCGTGGGCCAGCCCGACCGCCGCCTGCGCATCCACCTCTACGACGGCCAGGGCCAGGACCTGGTGCAGCAGCTGCAGGTGCTGCCCCGCGCCCTCAAAACGCGCGTAACCATCCACGATTCCGGCGACGGCAACCTGCTGAAAATCGACAAAAAGCAGGTCGACCTCGAAGCCTACCAGCCCAAAGCCAACGAATACGACGGCTACGGCTGGCTGCTGCGCCACCGGCTGTATTAAATCTCGAGCACGTAAATCAGAACGCCATTCGTCGCTGCGACGAATCCCGCGTGCTGACGTCTGGAATGACGTGCCACAGCTTCGTCGGACTCAGTTGCCGTGAATGTGGTCGATGCGGAACATGCCGGCGGCCAGGTTGTCGGCCAGCCGCTGCGACTCAGCCCCGCCGGCGGCCGTGCTCAGCTGGGCAAAGCGCACCGGCTGCGGGCCATCAAACAGCTTGAGCACGTTGGCTTTCAGGTGCATTTCCGGCGCGCCGCCTTCCCTGATGTGCAGGGCCGCAGTGCCCGCGGGCAGCGGCAGGGTCAGCGTGCGGATGTTGTTGTACGGGTCGCGGAAGCCGGCCACGTCGAAGAACAGGCCGCCGTTGCCGGGCGCCTTCGACGAGCTGCCGTTCAGCCGCAGGAAGATGTAGCCCGTCGTCCAGTCCCAGATCATCTGGTGGGCCGGGTCCAGCGCGCCGGTCTGCGCCCCGGCGGTGTTGCGCGCCACATCCACCCCGATGGTGATGCGCAGGGCCGTGTAGTCGCCCACCGGCACATCCTCGATGGCCAGGTGCTGCGAGGCAGTCTTGGCCTGATCGATGAGGTAGTAGCTTTCCGGCTCGGCCCACACCGAGCCGTCGGCGCGCACCAGCTGCACGTTGGAAACGTAATAGCGCAGCTCCGTGACCTTAAAATCGTCGCCGGCCGCCGTGGTGTAGGCAGTGTTGTAGGCCAGCGGGCTGCTGCCTACCACGTTTTCCACGTGCATTTCCAGCTCGCCCACCTCCTCCTTGGGCGACACGTGCTTGTTTTCGCAGGCCAGCAAGGCTAGCAGGCCGACCAGGGCCGGGTACAGAATGCGTTTCATAGGCAGCTGGGCGGCGGGCTGAGAGAAACCACCGCGCCAGCTCCTGACTCGGAGGAACAGCCCCGCAGGGTTGCCTGGGTGGTGCGGTGGTGAAATGGGGGAGTGTTGTGCTTATTGCGCAGGCGGCGCCGCTTTGGCCTTCCGAACCTCAAACTCACTACTTCACCACCGCACCAGTTCCCCACTCAGGCAAACACCTTCACCTTGTCCTTGTGCTTGGTGCGCATGTACTGGCGGATGATCTGCTGCACGTCCTTGTTGTCGACCTGCGCCTTGATGACGTCCTTGAACGCCTCCAGGCGCCGCGCCGTGAACGTCTCGTCGATGTAGCCGAAGCCCAGGTAGCGGCCGTGCTCCACCACCACTACCGACCGCTCACCCGCCCGGCGCCCCTCGCCCACGATGACAAAGCTCTGGTGCTCGTAGGTGATGCTCTCGATGGCCTCGTCCACGCGCTGGTTGTACGCCTCGGCCGGCTCCAGCCCGATGCAGGCGCCCTTGCAGCGGTGCACCTGGTAGTCGAAGCAGGAGCTGCTGCTCTTGTACAGGTCGCAGAGCTTCTGGCAGAGGTTGTACTTGGCTACTTTGTGGTACAGGAAGCCCTTGGCCTTGAACTGGTTGCCCAGCGCGATGATGGGAATTTCCTGGTTGTTGGCGTCGGCGCGGCCGTAGTAGAGGCGCTTGTAGCCGTTCTCGTCCACGCGCATGTAGATGCCGGCCGGAAACACCGAGCGGCGCTGCGCCCGGTTGTAGTGGGGCTTCAGCCGCTTGATTTCTGACGACTCGTGCAGCAGCGCCACCAGCTCCGAGCCGGTCAGCTCCCAGGTGATGTCGGCAATGGAGTTCTTGAAATCCATTGATTTACGCGACTTATAATCCACCGCGAAGTGCTGCTGAATGCGCTTGTAGATGTTGATGCTCTTGCCCACGTAGATAACCTCGCCGTGCTCGTCGTGGAAGTAGTACACCCCCGCCTCCTGGGGCAGCGCGGCCACTTTCTCGGGCGTAATCAGCGGCGGCAGCAGGGCCGTCTTGATGGCCTGCTGCACGGCCGCCACCTTGCGGGCCGAGGGCTTCTTCAGGGCCGGGCGCTGGCCCATGGGCGCGGCCGCGTCCACGGCCATCAGCTTGTCGGCCGCGGCGGCCTGCTCGTAGCCGGGCGCCTCGGCCTCCTGGCTGATTTTGAGCAGGCGGTCGAACAGAATGGCCGTGGCCTCGGCGTCGCCGGCGGCGCGGTGGCGGTTGTTGAGCGGAATGCCGATGTTCTGGCACAGCTTGCCCAGCGAGTAGCTCGGCTGGCCCGGAATCAAAGAGCGGCTCAGGCGCACGGTGCACAGGGTCTTGCGCGAGTAGGTGTAGCCCAGGTCGGCAAACTCCTTTTTCAGAAACGAGTAGTCGAAGCGCACGTTGTGGGCCACGAACACGCAGCCCTCGGTCATCTGCACCACCTTCTTGGCCACCTCGTGGAAGCGCGGCGCCTCTTTCACCATCTCATCGGTAATGCCGGTGAGCTGCTGAATGTAGAAGGGGATGGGCCGGCCGGGGTTGAGCAGCGTCGCGTAAGAATCGACCACCTGGTCGCCGTCGTGGATGTAGATGGCAATTTCGGTGATGCGGTCCTGCGTGGGCTGGCCCCCAGTGGTTTCAAGGTCGATGATGGCGTACAAACGGGCAGCAGCTAAAGGATATCCGACGTGGTGACGGTGGATAACAAAGTTAGCCGCCGAAAAGGTGCCGGCTGCTAAAAGGGCGTGCTGCTAAAACGGCTAGCATTGCCGGCTCATAAAATTGTTTCCTGCGGCTTGCCCTGACTTCCTGCGTTCTATTCGCACGGTAGTCACCCCGCCAACGCGTCGTCTGCAAAGACGAAGCCCCGGCTGGGCTACCAACCGGGGCTTCAAGAAGTGGGTGAGTCAAGCCCCCTTACTTCTGAGCAATGAAAAAGGGCGTGCGAAAAAGAAGTCGTTGCTACGCGGCTTCTTCCAAAAACCTGTGGCTTCAGTTCTTCGGAGCAGCAGTGCGAGTCGGGTTGGAATAGTCCTCAAGCCAGCAGCTTGACTGCTACAGATGATGCGCCAGTGTGTGCAGATGGAATTGAGCTGTAATACAAAAAAGAACGGCCCGCCTTTCGACGGACCGTCCCTTCTCTCAACAGCCAGGTTAACCCTAGCGGTTGGATGCTTTCCACTGCGTGACCTGGTTTTTAGCAGCCAGGATTTCGCTGTGTTGCTTTTGGATAACCGAAGACGCTTCCGCGGGTACGCTTTGCGACTTCAGGGCCGATTCATAGGCCTCCAGGGCTACTTTGTCCCCGGTTTCACACTCGCCCAAAATGGCCGAGTCGTCTTGGCCGGTAATGGCCGATTTTACGTTGATCCAGCCGCGGTGAACGGCGGCGGCGGCGTCGGTCAGGGCACCTTCGATGGTACCTTCATTGCTGGGAGCTTCTACACCCAGCCGACGGGCTTGTTGTTCAAGTTCGGCCGCAAACTGGGCGCGTTGCTGGCTTAGGCGGCTCAGCTCGGCTTTCAGTTGCGGGTCCGAAACGCCTTCGGCTGCTTCTTGGTAGCCTTTGGCACCGGTCTTGTTCACTTCTACCAGGTCATTGAAGACCCGGGCGGATTCAGGTGTTATGGCTGGCATGGTCGTGTCTTGGTTGGTGGTGGTACCGAAGCGCGGCAAGTGGAGGAAACGGTGCGCTTGCGGTTTCTGTAGGGCTTATACTTCGGGCCGCGCTGCGGGGTTACGCCGCGGCGCGGAATTTCTTGCGCGGGGCTACTTGCCGATCATGTGCCAGAAGCGCCGGTACCACGGTCGGATTTCTTCCTCCGCCTGCTTTTTGCTGGTCAGGTTGTCTTCGCCGTCGGCCACGTCGCCGAGCAGGAAGCCGAACGGCTCCAAGGGTTTGTAGGCGTCGAAGATGACTTTCAGAATGGCCGTGAGCGGAATGCTCAGAATCATGCCCGGCGTGCCCCACAGCGCCCCGCCCAGAATCAGCGCCAGAATGGCCGCCAGCGGATTAATGCTCACCTGCGAGCCGGTAATCATGGGCGTGATAAAATTGCCCTCCAGAAACTGCACCACCACGAACACCCCAATCACGGCCAGCGCCTGCAGCGGGGAGCCGGTTTCGACCAGCGTGATGATGGCCGGCACGGTGGCCCCGATCATGATGCCGATGTAGGGAATGACGGCCAGCACCGAGGCGAAAATGGCGAAGAACACCGCGAACTTCACGCCCAGCGCCAGCAGCCCGATGGCGTTCAGGATGCTGACGATGACAATGACCTTCAGCAGCCCCGAAATGTAGGCCTGCACCACCGTCTGAATACTATCGACGGTGTTGAGCATCATCGTGCGCTTGTCGGGGGCCACGAAGCGGAACATGAACTGGCGCAGATGGTCGCGGTAATACAGAAAGCAGAAGATGTAGATGAGCACCTGGGCCAGGTTGCTGAGCACGTCGGTGGTGGTGTTCAGGGTGGTGCCCAGGTAGGTGGTGCCCGATTTTTTGAGGGCTTTCACCGTCGACTCCTTCACCTCCTCGATGCTCATGGGCACGTAGCCGAACCGGTCGTGGGCCCAGGCCTGGGCCTGGTTGAAGATTTCCATCATCTTGACCTGCAGCTTGGGAATCTCGTCGCGAAACTGGGTGAGCTGCGAGCCAAACCCTAGGATGACGCCGGCAAACAAAAGCAGCACCAGCAGTAGGCAGATGATGATGGCCAGCACCCGGGGCACCCGGTGCGCTTCCAGCCAGCGGCTGACCGGGAGCAGCAGCAGCGTGAACACCGCCGAAAAGGCAATGGGCAGCAGAATGTCGTCGAGCTTGTGGAGCACAAACACCAGCAGCGTGAGCCCGATGAGCACAAACGTGTAGTGAATCACCGGGGCCTGCTTCACTTCGGGCATCTGGTTCGGGTGCTGCGGCCGGTTAAAATTGTTGGGAGGAGGAAGCATTTGCTAAAATTATTGGGAGAAAGGTGTGGTCGGTATGCGCGGGTCTGGTGGTTTTTTCGCAAATTTGGGTGAACCTACGCCGGCCAATGCCGGTTAGGGAATGGCTCGTTTTGCCAATGTCAATAGCAGGCGGGCCAAACGCGGCCGAGGTGGAAACCCTGCCTTTTCTGCGTTATTTTACCGCTTAAACGTACTGAAGGATATTACCCAATGGCTGAGCAGCAACTGCCTCTCGAAAGCGCGCAAACCGCCCCCGTCGACCACGGCTACAACGAGGATTCCATCCGTTCGTTGGACTGGCGGGAGCATATCCGCCTGCGCCCGGGCATGTACATCGGCAAGCTGGGCGACGGCAGCTCGCCCGACGACGGCATTTACATCCTGGTCAAGGAGGTCATCGACAACTCCATCGACGAGCACATGATGGGCTACGGCCGCACCATCGAGGTCAAAATCACCGAGCAGCGCGTGACCGTGCGCGACTACGGCCGCGGCATTCCGCTGGGCAAGGTGGTCGACGTGGTCAGCAAAATCAACACCGGCGGCAAGTACGACTCGAAGGTGTTTCAGAAGTCGGTGGGGCTGAACGGGGTGGGTACCAAGGCGGTGAATGCCCTGAGCACCAACTTCGTGGTGCAGAGCGTGCGCGAGGGCATGATGAAGTCGGCCGAGTTTCAGGGCGGCAAGCTCATCAGCGACCCGAAACCCGTCAAGACCTCCCAGCGCAACGGGACGATGATGGCCTTCGAGCCCGACCCGACCATCTTCCGCAACTACCGCTTCATCCCGGATTTCCTGGAAAGCCAGTTCTGGAACTACGCCTACCTGAACGCGGGCCTCACCATCAACTTCAACGGCCAGAAGTTTCACTCCGAAAACGGCCTGCGCGACCTGCTGGAGCGCAAAACCGACCCCGAGGCCATCCGCTACCCGGTCATTCACCTCAAGGGCACGGACATCGAAATGGCCCTGACCCACGGCAACGACTACGGCGAGGAGTACTACTCCTTCGTCAACGGGCAGTACACCACCCAGGGCGGCACCCACCTGGCGGCCTTCCGCGAGGGCATCGTGAAAACCCTGCGCGAGTTCTACAAGAAGGACTACGACGCCACCGACATCCGCGCCAGCATCGTGGGCGCCATTGCCATCCGGGTGCAGGAGCCCGTGTTCGAGTCGCAGACCAAGACCAAGCTGGGCTCGATTACGATGGAGCCCGAGGGCGCCGTGACGGTGCGCAACTTCGTGGTCGACTTCGTGAAGGAGCACCTCGACAACTACCTGCACAAAAACCCCGAGGCGGCCGAGGGCCTCAAGCGCCGCATCGAGCAGAGCGAGCGGGAGCGGAAGGACATGGCCGGCGTGAAAAAGCTGGCCAACCAGCGCGCCAAAAAAGCCAGCCTGCACAACCGCAAGCTGCGCGACTGCCGCTTCCACTTCGGCGAGGGCAAGACCCTGGACAAGGAAGGCCTGACCACCCTGTTCATCACCGAGGGCGACTCCGCCTCGGGCTCCATCACCAAGAGCCGCAACGTGGAGCTGGAGGCCGTGTTCAGCCTGCGCGGCAAGCCGCTGAACTGCTTCGGGATGAAAAAGAAAATCGTCTACGAAAACGAGGAGCTGAACCTGCTGCAGCACGCGCTGAACATCGAGGAAGGCCTGGAAGGGCTGCGCTACAACCGCGTGGTCATTGCCACCGACGCCGACGTGGACGGCATGCACATTCGCCTGCTTCTGCTCACCTTCTTCCTGCAGTTCTTCCCCGACCTGGTGCGCAACGGCCACGTCTACATCCTGGAAACCCCGCTGTTCCGGGTGCGCAACAAGAAGCAGACGATTTACTGCTACGACGAGCGCGAAAAGCAGGCCGCCATCCGCAAGCTGGGCCGCAACCCGGAAATCACCCGCTTCAAGGGCCTGGGCGAAATCAGCCCCGACGAGTTCGGCAAGTTCATCGGCGACAACATCCGCCTGGAGCCGGTGATTCTGCAGTCGGACCGCTCCATCCAGAAGCTGCTGACTTACTACATGGGCAAAAACACGCCCGCCCGCCAGGAATTCATCATCGACCACCTGCGCATCGAGAAGGACTTGGTGACTTCCGATACGCTGCCCGCCAGCGAAACCATCGTGCCCGCCGCCGAGGCGGAACTGGTGTAAGGCCCGTCATCCTCAGCGCAGTGCAGGACCTTCCTGGCACCCTGCCGGGGCCGCTGGCTAGACGTATCACCGCCCAAAGAGAAGCAGCAACAAGAAGAGCCGCTCCTGCCATTCAAGCGGTGGGGGGCGGCTCTTCTTAATGACCGCGTATTCCGGCAGCTCAACCCGCCCAATGAAGGGGAGCCGCTATACTGGCAGTGGCCCGCGGCAGGCTGGTACGTTGGCACCCGCATCACCTGGCATCAACCACTTTGGTCTGGCCCCTAACCAGCAGGCGCTGGATGCCGCCTTTGGAATGGTGCTGCAGGGCACCCGACGCGGGAATGCGGGCCAGCTACGCATGGCTCGATGAGGCCGAGCCCTGCCTGTACCGGTGGGTACGGGCGCAGCTCTAAACAGCCCCCGTGCCGATAAAACCGTACCTTGCCCGTCTGACTGCTTCCGAAACCGGTCCTTTAGCCGTTCGTAAAGCCGTCGAGCCGCCACCTTACCTTGCCGTTACCGCACACCGCCGTATGACCGCTGCCCCCGCGCTGCCCCAGTTACCCAAAGCCCCCACGGGCATCGATGGGCTCGATGAAATTACCAACGGCGGCCTGCCCCTGGGCCGGCCCACCCTGCTCTGCGGCTCGGCCGGCTGCGGCAAGACGCTGATGAGCGTGGAGTTCCTGGTGCGCGGCATCCAGGAGTTCGACGAGCCAGGCGTGCTGATGGCCTTCGAGGAAACCGCCGACGAGCTGGCCGCCAACGTCACCTCCCTGGGCTTCGACCTCAAGCAGCTGGTGGCCGACAAGAAGCTGCGCCTCGACCACGTCCACGTCGACCGCTCCGAAATCGAGGAAACCGGCGAGTACGACCTGGAAGGCCTGTTTATCCGCCTGGGCTACGCCATCGACTCCATCGGGGCCAAGCGCGTGGTGCTCGATACCATTGAGTCGTTGTTTTCGGGCTTCTCCAACCAGGCCGTGCTCCGCTCCGAAATCCGCCGGCTGTTTCGCTGGCTGAAGGACAAGGGCGTCACCACCATCATCACCGCCGAGCGGGGCGAGGGCAGCCTGACGCGGCAGGGGCTGGAAGAGTACGTGTCGGACTGCGTGATTCTGCTCGACAACCGGGTTATCAACCAGATTACCACCCGCCGCCTGCGCATCGTGAAGTACCGCGGCAGCATCCACGGCACCAACGAGTACCCCTACCTGATTACCGAGGACGGCATTTCGGTGCTGCCCGTGACGAGCCTGAAGCTGGAGCACGAGGTATCCAACGAGGTGGTGTCGACGGGCGTGCCGGGGCTGGACGAGATGTTCAAGAGCCGCGGGCTGTACCGCGGCAGCAGCACGCTCATCACCGGCACGGCGGGCACGGCCAAGACCACGCTGGCCGCGGCCTTCAGCGCCGAGTCCTGCCGCCGCGGCGAGCGGTGCCTCTATTTCGCCTTCGAGGAGTCGCCGCAGCAGCTGATTCGCAACATGCAGTCGGTGGGCATGGATCTGCAGCCCTTCGTGGAGCAGGGGCTGCTGCACATCGAAGCCTCGCGGCCCACGCTCAACGGGCTGGAGCAGCACCTGGTCACCATTCACAAGCTCATCGGCCAGTACCAGCCCCGCACCGTCGTCATCGACCCGATCAGCAACCTGGTGTCGGTGGGCAGCATCACGGAGGTGCGCGGCATGCTCACGCGCCTGATCGATTACCTGAAGGTGCAGGGCGTGACGGCCCTGTTTACGGCCCTGGTGAGCGGGCGCAACGCCAACCAGGAAATGACCGAAGAGGGCGTCTCGTCGCTGGTGGATACCTGGATTCACGTGCGCGACCTGGAGGGCATCGGCGAGCGGAACCGCGGCGTGAGCATCCTCAAGGCCCGCGGTATGGCCCACTCCAACCAAGTGCGCGAGTTTCTGGTCACCGAGGAGGGCATCCGCCTGCTCGACGTGGTCATCGGCCCGGGCGGCATCGTGACGGGCGCCAGCCGCCACACCCAGTACCTGCAGGAGCAGGCCGCCTCGCTGGCCGCCGAGCAGGAAATCGAGCGGCGCGAGCGGGAGCTGGAGCGCAAGCGCCGGGTGCTGGAGGCCACCATTGCCAACCTGCGCACCGAGTTCGAATCGGTGGAGGAGGAGCTGCGCCGCAGCAATCAGGAGGAAGAGCAGCGCCACCAGGAACTTGCCCAGGCCCGCCAGCAGATTGCGGCCGGGCACAACGCCCGCCCGGGTGCTCATTCGGCCGCCGCGCCCGCAAATTCGTAACAGGCCGGTATGCAGATGACACTGGCCCCAACTCAATCAAGCATGGACGAGGAAACCTGGGAACTGCGCCTGTACGTGGCTGGCCAGACCGTGAAATCCGTTACCGCGCTGGCCAACCTCAAAAAGTATTGCGAGGAGCACCTGTCCGGGCGTTACCGGCTGGAAGTCATCGACCTGCTGCAACACCCCCAGCTGGCCGAAGGGGACCAGATTCTGGCCATTCCCACGCTGGTGCGTAAGGTGCCGTCGCCCATCCGCAAAATCATCGGCGACCTGTCGAACCAGGAGCGGGTGCTGGTGGGCCTCGACATCCGCTCGGGGCTGCATAAGTAAGCCCAGGCCCTATGGAACCAGAGCAAGCCCCGGCTACCACGGGCCCGGAGTACGTGCTGCATCTCTTCATCACCGGCGCCACCCCCAACTCCACCCAGGCGGTGCGCAACCTGCAGGACATCTGCGAGCGGTACCTGCCGGGGCGCGTTGAGCTGCAGATTGTGGATATCTACCAACAACCCGAGCTGGCCCGGTCCGAGCGCATCGTGGCCGCCCCCACGCTCATCAAGAAGCAGCCCGGCCTGGTGCGCTTCCTGGTCGGCGACCTGTCGGACCGCCGCCGGGTGCTGTCCCTGCTCGGCCTCACGCCCGACCCCCTCGACCCCTACCTCCATGACTGACCGCGGGCCGCGTAGCGCCGCGGCGCTGGCGCAGGAAAACGAGGCGCTGCGCCACCGGCTGCAGGAAGCCGAAGACCTCATCACGGCCATTCGCACCGGCACCATCGATGCGCTGGCCGTGCAGGCGCCCGAAGGCCCGCGCATCTTCACCCTCGAAGGCGCCGACCAGAGCTACCGCAACCTCATCGAGCAGATGAGCGAGGGCGCGCTGCTGCTCAGCCAGAACGGCACCGTGCTCTACTGCAACGCCTGCCTGGCCGGCATGGTGAAGGCCCCGCTGCAGAGCATGATGGGCGTTTCGTTCCACGACTTTGTGCCCCTCGATTACCAGGAATACTGGCTGGAGCTGCTGAGCACGGCCTGGACGGGCAAAAGCAAGGGCGAAATGCCGTTGCAAGCCACCGACGGGCACCAGCACCCCGTGGCCCTGGCCCTGAACGTGCTGGTGTTCAACCAGACGCAGGTGCTGGCCGTCATCGTGACGGATGTATCGGAGCAGCGCGAAATCAGCGCCATTCGGGCGCGGGTATCCGAGCAGAACACCCTGCTGGAACGCCAGCAGGAGACGCTGCGCACCCAGGCCCAGGCCCAGCGCGCCGCCGAGCAGACCGCCGCCGAAACCAGCCGCATCCTG
Source organism: Hymenobacter edaphi (assembly GCF_003258365.1). GTDB lineage: Bacteria > Bacteroidota > Bacteroidia > Cytophagales > Hymenobacteraceae > Solirubrum > Solirubrum edaphi. Next base: position 971,293 of record NZ_QHKM01000001.1, read on the forward strand.
GAGGGCATGCCGCACATTGCCTGGACGGCCAGCCCCGCCGGCCTCAACACCTACCTCAACCGCCGCTGGTTTGAGTACACCGGCCACCACGCGCAGGCCGACCCCGCGCACAGCTTCAGCGCCCTCATCCACCCCGACGACCTGCCGGGTGCGGCGCAGCGCTGGCGCGAAGCCATTGCAAGCGGCGAAGCGCTGGAAATCGAGTGCCGCATCCGCAGCGCCACCGGCGAGTTTCGCTGGATGCTGGGCCGGGCCCTGCCCTCGCGCAACGAGCAGGGCGAGATTATCCAGTGGATCGGGGCCTATACCGACATCCACGAGCACAAAGTCACCCAGGCCCGCGTGGCCGAAGCCCAGGAGCAGCTCCGCGCCAGCAACCAGCAGCTGCTGCGCATCAACCGCGACCTGGACAACTTCATCTACACCGCCTCCCACGACCTCAAAGCCCCCATCAACAACATCGAGGGCCTGCTCTCGGCGCTGCTCTCCGAACTGCCCGCCGAGCTGGTGAAGGGGGCCGCCATTCAGCCGCTGGTGGGCATGATGCAGGGGTCGGTGGACCGCTTCAAGCGCACCATCGAGCACCTGACCGAGGTGACGCGCCTGCAGAAGGAGCACGAGCAGCCCCAGGGCCTGATCGAGCTGGAGCCGGTGGTGCGCGCCGTGATGCTGGACCTGGCGCCGTTGCTGGAGTCTTCGGGGGCGCAGCTGGACGTGGAGGTGCAGCACTGCGCGCCGGTGTCGTTTTCGGAGAAAAACCTGCGCTCCGTCGTGTACAACCTGCTCAGCAACGCCCTCAAGTACCGCCACCCCGCCCGCCCGCTCCGGGTGCGCGTGCGCTGCCACGCCACCGCCGAGTACCAGGTGCTGACCGTGCAGGACAACGGCCTGGGCTTGCAGGTGGCCGGCAACGCCAAGCTGTTTGCCATGTTTCAGCGCTTTCACGACCACGTCGAGGGCTCGGGCATCGGCCTCTACATGGTCAAGCGCATCATGGAAAACGCCGGCGGCCGGGTCGAGGTCGAAAGCACGGTCGGTACTGGGGCAACGTTTTCCGTGTACTTCCGCCGCTGAATTCCGTAAGCGTCCCTGCGCGGGTGCCCGACACCCGCGGCCCACGCCCATTTTGCCGCTGCAATGCCTCTTCCCCCCTGTATTCTGCTTGTCGACGACGACCAAACCACAAATTACCTTAACCGGCTGCTGCTGAAGCGCCTGGCCGTGGCCGATGAGTTGTTGACGGCCCAAAACGGGTTGGAGGCTCTGCAGATGCTGCAGGCGCACCACCAGCGCCCGGAGCTGAACGAGCCGGTGTTGGTGTTTCTGGACGTGAAAATGCCCGTGATGGACGGGTTTGAGTTTTTGCAGGCCTACGAGCAGCTGCCCGCGGCGCACAAAGCCGAAACCGTCATTGTGATGCTGACTACCTCCCTGCACCCGCAGGACGTGGAGCGCATGCAGCAGCTCAAGATTGCCGGGTTCCTGAACAAGCCCCTGACCAAGGAAAAAGTCGACGGCGTGCTGCTGCAGCATTTTCAGCACGAGATGCCGGTCGAATAGCCCCGCCTGCTTTGCTGGCCGCCCGCCGGCGCACTACCCCGAGGAGTGCGCCGGCGGGCGGCCGCGTTTAAGAGCAGTCGGTAGGGCCGGGCCGCTGGCCGGGCGAGGCAGCGCGTCGCGTCGTCCACCGGGCTGCGGGCGGCAAATAAAGCTTGCTAATAGTATTAGTTTTTCCGGGAAGCTGTTTTTGCGCTTTTGCAGCGTGATTTGGTTGTGAGGTTCGGTAATGACTAATTTTTTTAGGAACTTTATGTGCGCCACCGGGCTTTCGGGGTGTTGTGCTCTGCCCGGCAAACGGTACTTTTGAAGGCCATTGGCGCGGCCTGATCAGTACCGAGGCTGAGCGGGCGTTGCTGCATTTTCCTGGCTTTTACGTTTCTCTGATGAGTTAACCCCTACGTTTGCGGCCTGCGCACTAATCCCGCGGCAGGCGTGTTTAAAGGAGCCTTTGGCGGTTCGGCGCCGCCAAGGAGAGGTACAAGAACAATAACCGTGGCCCAAGCCACCCCGCGCGTGTCAAACGACAACCACACCCCCTACGAGCAGAACCTGAACGGCCAAGACCCCGAGTTGTTCGGCGTCGGGGATACCATCGATTTTGGGGCCGCACCCGCCGCGGCCGATAATGACGAAGCCGCCGCCCCGGAAGCTGCCCTCGGCCCCGATGGCGAGTTGCTGGCCGAAGCCGACGAGCTGAGCCCCGACGAGGCCGACGCCTCCGACGAGTCGGCCGATGAGCTGGCCCTGGTCGTGCCGGCCGAGGAAGGCGACTTCCGGCCCGGCGAAACCATCCACGACATCAGCAGCATCGGCGGCATGTACCAGAACTGGTTTCTGGAATACGCCTCCTACGTGATTCTGGAGCGCGCCGTGCCTGCTATCGAGGATGGCCTCAAGCCCGTGCAGCGCCGCATCCTGCACGCGATGAAGGAAATGGACGACGGCCGCTTCAACAAGGTGGCCAACGTCATCGGGCAGACCATGCAGTACCACCCGCACGGTGACGCCAGCATCGGCGACGCCATCGTGAACCTGGGTCAGAAGGACCTGCTGATCGAAACCCAGGGCAACTGGGGCGACGTGCGCACCGGCGACGGCGCTGCCGCGCCCCGCTACATCGAAGCCCGCCTCTCAAAGTTTGCCCTCGACGTGGTGTTCAACCCCGACACCACCGAGTGGCAGGCCAGCTACGACGGCCGCAAGCGGGAGCCGGTGACCTTGCCGGTGAAGTTTCCGCTGCTGCTCGCGCAGGGCATCGAAGGCATTGCCGTAGGCCTCTCGACCAAGATCATGCCCCACAACTTCCGCGAGTTGTGCAAGGCCTCGATTGACGTGCTCAAGGGCCGCGACATCATCCTGTACCCGGACTTCCCGACCGGCGGCCTCTGCGACATTTCCAACTACAACGGGGGGCTGCGGGGCGGCAAGCTGCGCCTGCGCGCCACCATCGAGAAGGTCGACAAAACCATGCTCATCATCCGCGACGTGCCCTACGGGACCACGACCACCGGCGTGATGGAAAGCATCGTGAAGGCCTCGGAAGCCAACAAAATCAAGATCAAGAAGGTGGTGGACAACACCGCCGCCGTGGTCGAAATCCAGGTGCACCTGCCCGCGGGCGTGTCGCCGGACTTGACCATGGACGCGCTGTACGCCTTCACCGACTGCGAAATCAGCATCTCGCCCAACACCTGCGTCATCATCGACGAGAAGCCGCGCTTCGTGGCGGTGGAGGACATGCTGCGGCTGAGCACCAGCAAGACGCTGCGCCTGCTGGAGCGCGAGCTGGAAATCCGGCAGGACGAGCTGCAGGAGCGGTGGCATTCGGCCTCGCTGGAGAAAATCTTCATCGAAAACCGCATCTACCGCAAGATCGAAGAGTGCGAAACCTGGGAGCAGATTCTGGAAACCATCGACGCCGGGCTGAAAAAGTACGTGCGCATCGACGGGGAGCGGGAAAAGGCCAATGACACGCGCATCGTGCTGCGCCGCGCCATTACGGAGGAGGATCTGACCCGCCTGACCGAAATCCGCATCAAGCGCATTTCCAAGTACGACGGCTTCAAAGCCGACGAGTACATTCAGAAGCTGGAAGCCGAGCTGGCCGAAGTGGCCGACAACCTCGCCAACCTCACGCGCTACGCCATCCGCTACTTCGAGGGCCTGCTCAAGAAATACGGCGACGCGAAGGAGCGCAAAACCGAGCTGCGCACCTTCGACGTGGTGACGGCCCAGAAAGTGGCCGTGGCCAACCAGAAGCTGTACGTGAACCGGCAGGACGGCTTCGTGGGCCACGGGCTGAAGAAGGACGAGTTCGTGTGCGACTGCTCCGATTTGGACGACATCATTGCCATCCGCCGCGACGGCTCGTTCGTGGTGACCCGCATTGCGGAGAAGACCTTCGTGGGCAAGGACCTGCTGCACGTGGGCGTCTACAACAAGAACGACGACCGGCTGGTGTACAACATGATCTACGTGGACGGCCCCTCGCAGGTCAGCTACGCCAAGCGTTTCCTGGTGACGGGCATCACCCGCGACAAATCCTACGATCTGACGAAGGGCGGGAAGAACTCCAAGGTGCTCTACATGACGGCCAATCCCAATTCGGAGTCGGAAATTGTGTCGGTGCAGCTCTCCGACAAGGCGCCGGCCCGGGTGAAGCAGTTCGACTTCGACTTTGCCGAGCTGGCCATCAAGGGCAAGGGCTCGATGGGCAACATCGTGACCAAGCAGCCGGTGAAGAAGATTACCCAGAAGTCGAAGGGCGACTCCACGCTCGGCGGTCGGGAGGTGTTCTTCGACGAAGTGGTGGGCCGCCTCAACACCGGCGGGCACGGCCGCTTCCTGGGCACCTTCGATACCGACGACGCGGTGCTGGCCATCTACAAGGACGGCAGCTACGAGCTGACCGCGCCCGACCCGGCCATTCACTTCGTGATGCGCGACCTGGTGCTGCTGCGCAAGTTCGAGCCCGACACGGTTATCAACGCGGTGTACCTGGAAGGCGAAACCAAGACGCATTTCGTCAAGCGGTTCCGCATCGAGACGAGCACCTTGGCCAAGAAATTCCTCTTTATTCCCGAAACCAAGGGCACGCATCTGCTGGTGGCTACCTGCGGCGTGGCGCCCGAAATCGAGGTGAAGGTGCAGAAGGAAAAGAAAGGGGAGAAGCTCGCGGAGCGCCTGCACCTGCACGAGTTCATCGACGTGAAGGGCTGGAAGGCCATGGGCAACAAGCTCAACTACTTCAAGGTGCTTGGGGTGGAGCTGCTCACCGACGAAGGTCCCGAGCCGGAGCGCAAGGCCCAGGCCAAGCGCAAGGGCCCGGCCATCATTCCGCGCCCCGCGTCGGCCGCCGCGCCCGAAGACGGCCCGCTGCCCGAGCACGACGGCCCGGTGGAAATTTCGGCCGAGGAAGTGGCGCAGGCCCAGGCCCTGCTGCAGCGCAAGCCCAAGTCGCAGATGACCCTGTTTTAGAGTAGCTAGTAATAGGTAATCAGGAGGAGTAGGACGGAATGGTCCTTGTCCGACTACCCGCTACTGAATTAAACTGCGGCCCGGTTTTGTTGTCTAGCCAAACGGCGGACAGCAAGGCCGGGCCGCCCTGCGTTTGCAGCCTTTTGGCCGCGAAACCGTATCTTACCCTTGCCGAATCACCCGCCGGCGCTCCTGTTTGACCGTTATGCTTTCCGCCCGCCTGCGTTTGTTAGTGCCGCGCCGCCTCCTGCTGGGCCTGGCGTGCTGCTGCCTGCCGAGCCTGGCCGCGCGCGCCGACGACCCCAAGGATGCGCCCAACTCGGTGGACGTGGCGGCGCTGCTGCGCGAGGCCCGCGCCCTGCAGCTGCAGTACCGCGAATCGGCTGCGTTGGCCCGTTACGAGCAGGTGCTGGGCGCCTTCCCGCGCAACTACGAAGCGCTGTGGCAGGCCGCCGTGCTCAGCGTCAACATCGGCACGCGCTACACCGACGAAAGCCGCCGCGGGGCCTATTACACCTCTGCCCGGCAGTTTGCCGACCGCGCTTACGCCGTCAATCCCAAGGGCGGGGAGGCCAACTACGCCGTGGCCCTGACGCTGGCCCAGCAGGCCACCATTCGCAGTGCCCGCGACCGGCTTAGCCTCTACAAGAGCATGAAACCATACGTGCAGCGGGCCGTGGAATACAGCCCCGCTATGCCCGAAGCCTGGCAGGTGCTGGGCCGCTGGCACTACCGCGTAGCGCACCTGAACCTGGTGGAACGCGCCTACTGCCGGCTGTTTCTGGGCGGCCCGCCCACCGGCGCCTCCAACACCAAAGCCATGGAAGCCCTGCGCAAGGCCCACGCCCTGGACCCCTGCCGCATTCAGTACTGCTACGATCTGGCCCGGGTCTACCAGAACCAGCGTCTGCAGCAGTCGGCCCGCGAGGTGCTGCAGGAGGCCGCTGAAGTGCAGCCTATGACCGGTGAAGAGCTGGAAATCAGCCGCCGCTGCCGCAAGATGCTGGAGCAGCTCGGTGGCGGCTGAGGCGCCGGTCTGCTTACCTGCTTTTCCCGCCGGAGGGCCCGCCAGCCGTCCGGTTTTTATTTGCCGGGCTCCAATCGATTCCCGCAAATTAGGGTTAACTTATTAGCCAGTACGGCCGGCTACTTTCCGGCTGGGCTGCGGCCTCATGCGCCAATCAATAGGAGCAAAGCTGCGCGTCTGTGTCGGAATGCTGGCCTGTCTGGGACTGAGTGGGCCCGCCGCGGCCCAGTCGGATGCCGAGGTAGCCGCGCAGCTGCGTCAGCAGCTGCGCGCGCTGCCGGGCGGGCAGGCCGAGGTAGCAGAACAGGTGCAGCGCTTCTACCGCCAGGCAAACTATCAACCAGTCTGGACAACCGGCACCGGCCCGCGGCCCGCGGCCCGGGCCGGCGCCCGGCTGCTGCGGCAGGCCCCCGACTACGGCTTGCGGCCCGATACGCTGGCCAATCAGGCCGTGGCGCGGGCCATCGACTCGCTGGCGCTGCCCGGTGCCGCGCCGGCACAGCTGCTGGGCCGCCGGGTGCGCGCCGAATTGCTGCTGACGGCCGGGCTGCTGCAGCTTATCAGCCAACTGCGACGGGGCCAACTGCGCCCCGAGAGCCTGCAGCCCACGTCCTGCGCCGCCGATTCGGTTTTCGACCCCGTGTTCTGGCTGCTTTCGGCCCGGCAGTGCCCCGATTTCAGCCGGCAGGTGCTGGCCGCCCAGCCCCGCAGCCGCAGCTACGTGCGCCTGCTCGGGGCCTGGCAGCGCCTGCTGCGCACCGACTCGGTGGCGGCGCGGCGGCAGCGGTGGCTGGTAGCCGCCAATCTGCAGCGCCTGCGCTGGGAGCCGGTAGCCGACTCGATTTACTGCGTGGTCAACATTCCGGCCTACACCCTGCAGGTGGTGCGCCACGCGAAGGTGCTGCGCACGTTTCGGGTGGTAGTAGGGGCGCCCACCACGCCCACGCCCGAGCTGCGCAGCCGCATCCGCTTCTTTGAAACCTCGCCGCGCTGGAACGTGCCCCGTAGCATTGCCACCCGCGAAATGCTGCCCCAGCTGCGCCGCAACCCCGGCTTCCTCGACGCCAACAACTACATCCTCTACGACCAGCGGGGTCGCGTACCTAATCCGCGGCGCATCGACTGGAAAAGTGTATCCGCCGAGGCGTTTCCCTACGTTATCCGGCAGGCCGCTACCAGCGACAATGCCCTGGGCAACGTGGTGTTCCGCTTTCCCAATCCGCACGACATTTTCCTGCACGACACGCCCGCCCGCCGCGTGTTCAACCTCCCGAAGCGCGCCCTCAGCCACGGCTGCATCCGGCTGCAGAACCCGCTGCAGCTGGCCGTCTTCCTGCTGCGCCACGATCAGGCCGCCCAGCCCGAGCGCGCCCAGCGCAACGTCGAGCGGATGTGGGACAGCGTCTACGGCGGCTACAGCAAGTATTTGCCGCTGCGCTACCCCATGCCCATCTACGTGCGCTACCTCACCTGCCACGCCGACGAGGGCCCCACGCTGCGCCTGCTGCCCGACATCTACGGCCGCGATAGGGCGCTGATGGCGGCCCTGCGCGGCGACGCGGCCCCGGCCGACGTGGCTGGGGAGTAGCGGGCTTGGGGCGAGGTGCGTACCTTTGCCGCCTCTGCCTTACCCCCAAACCCCGTGCTTCGACCCGTTTGCCGTTTGCTGCCGCTGGTGCTGGCGCCGTGGGTGCTGGCCTGCAGCAACGCCACGCCCGGCGAAGAACAGCCCGATACCATGGTTGATCTGCCGACGGTGCGCAGCGGGCCCGAAATCCAGGCCAACGAGCTGAACGGCGCCATTGCCCGCCAGCCGCGCAACCCCGTGCTGTACGCCCGCCGGGCCGATTTTCGCGTGAAGGACGGCCAGCTCGATGCCGCCCTGCGCGACATCAACCAAGCCATTGAGCTGGACGACGACGCGCCCGGGGAGTTTTTCCTGACCAAAGCCCGCGTGCTCCGGGCCCAGGGCCAGCTGCAGGCCGCCATCGACGCCACGGCCCAGGCCCAGCAGCGCGGCTACAACCCGCCCGAGCTGCACCTGCTGCTCGGCGAAACCAACCTGGCCGCCCGCCGCTACACCACCGCCCTCGACTACCTCGACCGCGTGCTGCGCGAAGATGCCGACAACGCCGCCGCGCTGTTCTACAAGGGCCTCGTGTACTCCGCGCTGCGCGACACCGTGCAGGCCCTCGACTACCTGCGCGCCAGCGCCGCCCGCGCCCCGCGCCTGCCCGAAGTGCTGCACCAGACGGCCTACCTGCTCAACGCCAACCGCCAGCCGCTGGCCGCCGCGCCCTACATCGAGAGCGGCCTGCGCGCCGACCGCAGCTACGCCGCCCTCTGGTACGACCGGGGCCGGGTGTTCGACTTCGCTGGCCAGCCCGACAGCGCCGCCCGCCAGTACGCCCGCGCCACCCGCCTCGACACCACGCTCTACCGCGCCGACTACCGCCTCGGCCTCTACCACTACAAGGGCAAGCGCTACGCCCAGGCCATCCGCCCGCTCAGCCGCGCCCGCCGCCGCAGCCAGTACCTGCCCGACGTGGGCCTGATGCTGGCCGAGAGCTACGAGTGGGTGGGGCAGACGCAGGCGGCCTGGATTGCCTACCGGGCTTTGGTCAAGCAGTTTCCCGGCAACCGGCACTATACCTACAAAGTCTGGAAAGTGGGCCAGCGCCTGCCCGGCCGGCAGCTGGATTCGCTGAAGCTGGTGTACGGGGCGCCGCCCCTGCCGCAGCCGCGCCGCGTGCCCACCACCGTCCCGACCACCATCGAGCCGCTGGAAGTCAAGCCGCCAACCTTGATTACGCCGACCAACTAGCGGGGCAACTTAACGCGCCCGCAGCGGCGTTATCAGTCCGGTAAAGCCCAATTCTCCGCTTCCGGCGCGGTTTCTGCGTTTGAAGCTGCTAACTTGCGGGCTACCGCAATTTTTTGCACGTTTCATCTAATGATTAACATCACGCTCCCCGACGGCTCCGTGCGTCAGTTCGAAGCGGGTGTGAGCGGCTACGACGTAGCCGCCAGCATCAGCGAAGGCCTGGCCCGTAATGCCTTGGCCGTGCGCGTCAACGGCGAAGTCCGCGACCTGCACCGCCCCATCCAAGACTCCGCCAACCTGGAGATTCTCACATGGAACGACGAGGCGGGGAAGAATACCTTCTGGCACTCCTCGGCCCACTTGCTGGCCGAGGCGCTGGAAGCCTTGTACCCGGGCATTAAGTTCGGCATCGGCCCGCCCATCGAAAACGGTTTCTACTACGACGTGGACCTGGGCGAAGGCCGCAGCATCGGCCCCGACGACTTTGCCAAGATCGAGCAGAAAATGCTGGAGCTGGCCAAGAACAAGAGCCGCTACGAGCGCCGCGAGGTGTCGAAAGCCGACGCCGTGGCCTACTTCACCGAGAAAGGCGACCCGTACAAGCTGGACCTCTTGGAAGGCCTTGAAGACGGCAGCATCACCTTCTACGAGCAGGGCAACTTCACCGACCTCTGCCGCGGCCCGCACATTCCGGATACCTCCGGCATCAAGGCGGCCAAACTGCTGAATGTGGCTGGCGCGTACTGGCGCGGCAACGAGAAAAACAAGCAGCTCACCCGCATCTACGCCATTACCTTCCCCAAGGACAAGGAGCTGAAGGAATACCTGCACAAGCTGGAGGAAGCGCGCAAGCGCGACCACCGCAAGCTGGGCAAGGAGCTGGAGCTGTTTGCGTTTTCGGAGCGGGTAGGAGCGGGGCTGCCCCTGTGGCTGCCCAAGGGCACCGCCCTGCGCGAGCGGCTGGAGCAGTTCATGCGCCGCGCGCAGGTAAAGGCCGGCTACCAGCCCGTCGTCACGCCGCACATCGGGGCCAAGGAGCTGTACGTCACCTCGGGCCACTACGAGAAGTACGGCGCCGACTCGTTCCAGCCCATCAAGACGCCGAACCCGGGCGAGGAGTTCTTCCTCAAGCCCATGAACTGCCCGCACCACTGCGAGATTTACAAAACCAAGCCGCGCTCTTACCGCGACCTGCCCTTGCGCCTGGCCGAGTTCGGCACGGTGTACCGCTACGAGCAGTCGGGCGAGCTGCACGGCCTGACCCGCGTGCGCGGCTTCACGCAGGACGACGCCCACATCTTCTGCCGCCAGGACCAGGTGAAGGAGGAGTTCCTGAAGGTGATTGACCTGGTGCTGTACACCTTCAAAGCCCTGGGCTTTGAGGACTACACCGCCCAGATTTCGCTGCGCGACCCGGAAAACAAGCAGAAGTACATCGGCACCGACGAGAACTGGGCCGCCGCCGAATCGGCTATCCAGGAGGCGGCGCTGGAGCGCGGCCTGCGCACCGTCACGGAGCTGGGCGAAGCGGCCTTCTACGGCCCCAAGCTCGACTTCATGGTGCGCGACGCCCTCGGCCGCAAGTGGCAGCTCGGCACCATCCAGGTCGACTACAACCTGCCCGAGCGGTTCGAGCTGGAGTACGTGGCCCCGGACAACTCGCGCCAGCGCCCGGTGATGCTGCACCGCGCCCCGTTCGGCTCTTTGGAGCGGTTCGTGGCCGTGCTCATCGAGCACTGCGCCGGCAACTTCCCCTTGTGGCTGGCCCCGGAGCAGTTCATCATCCTGCCGATTTCGGAGAAGTACCACGACTACGCCCAGCAGGTGCTGGCCCAGCTGCAGCAGGCCGACCTGCGCGGCAGCACGGATGAGCGCGACGAGCGAATCGGCCGCAAAATCCGCGACGCCGAGATGCAGAAGATTCCCTACCTGCTGGTGGTGGGCGAGAAGGAAGCCGAAAACGGCATCGTCTCGGTCCGCCGCCACGGCGAAGGCGACCTGGGCTCCATGCCCATCGAGCTGTTCATCCGCAACTTCCAGGAGCAGGTCGAAGAAATGATGAGCGGCCGCGCCGTAACGGCGCATTCGTAAGAGCGAGGCCTCCCGAACGTCATTCCGAGCGAAGCCGAGGAATCTCGCGTGTTTAGTCTGCTAGTGACCTCAACGTGAAGGATGCTATCAGGAGTCAGCACGCGAGATTCCTCGACAAGCTCGGAATGACGTTCTATTTTAATCGTTCTTCTTTTCCCGACGGTTGTGGAATAGAACTAATCCCGCGCCTCAGTCGTTAAAACCCTTGCAGCCCGCCGGAAACACGGTTTTCGGCGCGCTGAATTTTGTCATTCGGGAAAATTGCCGGATATTCGCCCGCTCAAATAGTTGGCGGCGCTGATTTACAGCTGCTTCCCAGCCGTTGACCCGACCACGTTTCACCTAAACTCTGAAGTCTTATCAGAACCCCTAACCGCCGCCTCCCTCCGCGCCAAGTGGAGGAGCCGTTCAAAATCAATGGCAAGATTACGGCCCGCGAAGTCCGCCTGGTAGGCGACAACGTGGAGCAGGGCATTTACCCCACCGAGCAAGCCCGCCGCATGGCGGAAGCGCAAAGCCTGGACCTCGTGGAGATTTCTCCCACGGCCGTTCCGCCGGTATGCCGCGTTATCGACTACTCGAAATTCAAGTACGAGCAGAAGAAGCGCACGCGCGAAATGAAGGCCAAGCAGACCAAGGTGGTGGTCAAAGAAATTCGTTTCGGCCCCAACACCGACGACCACGACTTCGCTTTCAAGCTCAAGCACGCCCAGGAATTCCTGCGCGAAGGTGCTAAGATCAAGGCTTATGTGCATTTCGTAGGCCGTAGCATCGTCTTCAAGGAGCGCGGCGAAATCCTGCTGCTCAAGTTTGCCCAGGCCCTCGAGGATCTGGCCAAAGTAGAGCAGCTACCCAAGCTCGAAGGCAAGCGCATGTTCCTCTACCTCGCGCCCAAGGCCGTGGTGGTGAAGCCTGCCGGCTCGCCGGCTCCCAAGCCCGCCGCGGAAGGCAAGGCTCCCAAAGCTGCGGCTTCCAACGAAGCGGCCGAATAAGTTACTCCAGCGCGGCGTGAGCCGCTCCGTTGTTCAGGCGAGCCGGCCCTAGGCAGCCGGCCGCCGATGTTTTACCCTTCAACCTTTCTCACAATGCCGAAAATGAAAACCAAGTCCGGCGCCAAAAAGCGTTTCTCGCTGACCGGCACGGGCAAAGTAAAGCGTAAGCACGCGTACAAGTCGCACATTCTGACCAAGAAGAGCACGAAGCGTAAGCGCGCCCTGACCCATGTCACCCTGGTTAGCTCTGCTGACATGAACCGGGTGAAGGACATGCTGGTCCTCTAAGCGGCGGCCTTCGAGCTCCCGCAGTAATTTTTTTCAACCCGGCGTCCGGTTATTCGCCAAGCCCCTTCAGAATGAGGGAGGCACCGGCCGCCAAAAACAAGTAGGTTATGCCAAGAAGCGTCAATAACGTGGCCTCGCGCCACCGTCGCAAAAAGGTAATGCGTCTGGCCAAAGGTTACTTCGGCCGCCGCAAGAATGTCTGGACCGTTGCCAAAAACGCGGTTGAGAAAGGTCTGCTCTATGCTTACCGCGACCGGAAAGCCAAGAAGCGCGACTTCCGTGCCCTGTGGATCCAGCGTATCAACGCCGGGGCCCGCATCCACGGCCTGTCGTACTCGCAGTTCATGGGCGGCCTGAAAAAGGCTGGTATCGACCTGAACCGTAAGGTGCTGGCCGACCTCGCCCTGAACCACCCCGAAGCCTTCAAAGGCATCGTGGAGAAAGTGAAAGCCTAAGCTTTCCGCCTCGCGCGACATAAAGAAGCCCGGCCATTTGGCCGGGCTTTTTTGTTGTGCCCTGACGTTGCCGGGCACTACGGGGCCAGGTAGCGTCAGCGCGCTTTTTTCATTAGTTCGATGATGGTCTGCCGGTCGTCGGCCAACTGCTTGTAGGTTTCGGCCTTTTCCTTCCAGATGGCTAGTTCGCGCTGGCATTCCGCCAGGGCTGCTTGAAGGCCTGGGTCTTCGCGCTGAGGTTTGCCGAGCGGTTTGATGTCCGGCTCGCTGACCCCTGCCACGGACGACTCGCTGACCGGGTAGAGGGCGCCTCTGAGTGGCTGACCCGTGCCCATCACCAACCATTCCAGATTCACCTGCGGGTATTGGGCTTTGATTTTTTCCAGGGTATCAAAGCTGGGTTTGGACATGCGCCCCCCCAGCATATTAGCCAATACGGTGCTCCGAACCCCTATAGAGGCGGCAAACGCACTTACTGACTTCGCACCGACAATCTTGATTAGCTCTTGTAAGCGCTCAGCCGCAGAAGGTCCCATACTTGAGAAAAAAATATTTTCAAGTGATGAGTATTTTTATACACATATGATGTATAATTGCCTCAGCACCGAGAGTCCACACAAAAAGTACGAAAACTAATCAACAGTAGAAGCTGACTATACATCCCTGACAAGCCCCTTTTACCACCTTTTAGCAAGTTCAGCAATGGCTGCGTGGTAATTACTCACGTGGGCGGTAAAGCAATATTTTAACAGCATTTGAATTTAGTGCAACCTCAATCCAGCTGCGAATCGGCTGGAGCAGCCATCTGTGCCTGATGATTATTTCATTTGATGCGATTATTTATCATTTGCATAAAGCCAACCACTAATAGTTCTCTTATGCTAACATGGATCTACCAAACTTTTGCCAGATGCAATAAATGGCTCGGGCAACACCCTGCTGCAAGACCCCATTATCTCCCGAGCCGGCTCGGACAATGGGTTATCATGCTGACGTTAGGCATTGTGGCACGCGCCCAGACGCCCCCGGCCACCTCCGCTGGCCTTTTGCCAGCTTCCTTTCTGCCAAAGTCGCCTACGGTTAGCACGTTGACTCGATTCGATGCCCAGCAACTGGTCAATCTGCCTACCGGGGCCGCGCAACTCGCTGTGCCGCTACTGGATGTGCGGTGTGGTAGTCTGCAGTTGCCGGTTTCGCTGAATTATTCCTACACGGGGCTGCAGGTGTATCAGCCATGGGAGCTGGTGGGGCTGGGCTGGTCGCTGCAAGCTGGTAGCTGCATTTCATTACAGGTCAGCGGCCTGCTGGATGCAGCGGCCACCAGCCCCGTCGACCGGTACAATCCGGACTCCATCGTTGCTTCGAGCCAGCGCTATTTGCGCCGCGCCACCGCCCGCGACGTGGACACCGGTCCGGATCTGTATTCCTATGCCGTGCCGGGCGGGCTTTCCGGGCGCTTTCGCCTGCTCGACACAACGGTAGTGCTGGTTCCCCGCCAGCCGGTGCATATCCGGATGCTGCGCTCGGTGGGCGGCGGGTTTCAGGTAACCACCGAAGACGGGGTTCGGTACCAGTTTCAGGCCCCGGAAACCACGCACAGCGGCAGCGAATTTGGGCTGGGCAATTTCACCTCGTCCTGGCAGCTGACGCGCGTCATCTCCGCCGGCAATGCCGATACCATCCGGCTCTACTATTCGCAGGGCAACCACCTGCCCACCCCCCGGCGTTGCGCCACCACCACGGGGCGGTATTCGGAAAGTTACTTCGGCACCAACGAGCCGGGTATGAACGCCTGCAATAATCTGCTCACGTACCAGTTTACCAACCAAACGGCCCGCACCACGCTGCTGTCACCGCAGTTCCTGGACTCCATTGTTGTGCGCGGGGCCCGGGTGCTGTTGCAGCGCGACGCGGCGAAGGTGGTGCAGCACGTGCGGTTGGTGGCCACGGGCGGCCGGCGGCGCGAGGTGAAGCGCTTTGCCTTGTTTCAATCATATTTCGAGGGCCGCAGCTCCTTTGACCGACGCCTGCGGCTGGACTCTCTGCGGGAAAGTGCCGGTTCGGTCAAGTTGCCCTGCTACCGGTTTCGCTACCTCAACGCGCGCATGCCTTCGCGCTGGAGCGCGGCGCAGGATTACTGGGGGTATTACAACGGCGCGGAAACCAACGGCGGTGATGCTGAAAATCCGGTCAACGGCCCGGCGTTGCTGGCCGACCCCAAGCTGGGCAGCCTGATGCCCGACCGCGAGGCGCATTTCGAGTTGGCCGTAAGCGGCGCGCTGGAAGAAGTGACATACCCCACCGGCGGGCGCACGCGGTGGGACTACGAGAGCGGCCGCATCGGCCCAACTGGCGCAACAGCGCCTACCACGCGCCGCGACACGCTTGGCCTGCAGGTGAGGGTGCAGTACGACCCAGACAATCGACACGCTGCGCCCACCGGGCCCAAGCTGGTGACCTACTCGGCGCTGCTGCCTTTTCAACTCCTGGAAGAGGGCACGGTGGTGCTGAACGCAAGCTGCGCCCCGCTGGACGGCAACCCCACGCACAAAAGCTTCTACCGCGAATTCAACCTCTGGCGCCTCGGGCCGGGCGGGGCCCGCACGTACGTAACGACTGCCCCGGATCCGGCCTACACCGTGGGCTATGGCCAGACGTTCCAGCGGTTCCGCTTTGACCTAGAGCCCGGGCAATACGAAGTGCAGTTGTACGCGGAAGCCAACGAGGATATTGAGGTGGGACTGCGTATTCCGCACACCGTGTCGTTGGCGGGCACGGCGGTGGAGGGCGAGCCGGGCGCCGGGGTGCGCGTGCGCCGCACCCGGACGTGGACCTCGGGCGCTGCACCGTTGGTAAAGTACTACGACTACCTGGTGCCCGACTCGGTCCGGCCGTATAGCTCGGGCGTGCAGATCAGCCGGACCCGGGGATTCACCTCCAATACCTTTCAAGAGTGGTGGGGCGACGCCATCAACACGGGCTGCGGCCATTGCAACCAAATACATACGTCCTCCGACGTGTCGCAACTGGGCGATGAATTCAGCCGCTACCCCTTTTACTACAGCTGCGTGACGGTGCGCGACAGCGTACGCAACGGCGCCACGGTGAGCTACTTTGGGCATTTCAGTTCCCAGTTCAACGACGTGCTGCAAGTCAAGCAGCAGGTGTTTCGGGAGCACCCGCAACATGCCGGGCAGTTGCAACTTGCCCAGCAGGAGGAAACCACGTACGGCACCGACAGCCTATCCTCCTTTCCCTTGTTGCGGGCCCGGCAGTCCCTGGTTTACCACGGCGGCGTGTGGTGCGTGGTGGCTAATACGTACGAAGGCGAACAAGGACTGCTGAACGTGGCGCTGACGCGGCCGCGCTACACGCGCCTGGTGCGCTACGATGAGCTTGGCAGCCGTTTCATCACCGAAACCCACCAGTCCTATCAGCAGCAGCAGGTGGTACGCACCAGCACCCGTACCAGTGCCGGCTGGACTGTGCAACGCTACAAGCGCCTGCACGAGTACGCCGCCACGCCGGCCGTCAACGCCCTGCGCGCCAGCTACTTTGATCCGGTAGTGGAAACCCAGACCTGGCGGCGCACCAGCGTCGGCGACTCAATGCTGATCGGAGGGCAACTGATGTTCTTCGACCCGGTACGACGTGCGCCGGCGGGGGCATGGTCGTTGCGGCTGGATCGGCCTGCCGCCCGGCCCAACGCTGAAGCAACGCGAAACGGCTATTTCACCAGCTTCAAAAGCGACTCGCGCTACCGCCCCGACGATAGTGTGCGCTACGACCCGGCCACCGGGCTGCTCCAGCAACGCCAGCAGCCCAAGGCCGCGCCCATGGCCTACGTGTGGGGGTATGACCGCACCCAGGTAGTAGCGCAAGTGGAAAATGCTACATCGGCTGCGGTGCGCGCGGTGCTTTCGCCTGCCACCATGGCCCGGCTGCTTAGCGCCAACCCGGGCACCGATGCCGAAGTGCGCCAACTGCTGGCGCCGCTGCGCAGTCAACTGCCGCAGGCCCGGGTCACGACTTACACCTATGCTCCACTGGTGGGCCTGACCTCGCAAACCGATCCAAGCGGGCGCACCAGCTACTACGAATACGACGAATTGGGTCGCTTGCTGCGCATACGCGATGAGCAGGGACGCATTTTGAGCGAGCAGCAGTATCACTACGTCCGTCAACACTAATCCCTTTTCATAATGCTATTGCTACGTTCGTGGCAGCGATTGGTCGCTGCCCTTGGCCTGCTAGTGGCCTTGTTTGCCGAGCACTCGGCCTGGTCCCAGGGAATGGTACCTGATTCTACGGAGTTACGCGTGTTGCGCCAATTCTACCACCACACCGGTGGAGCGCAGTGGACCGGACAGAGCGGTTGGCTGGGCCCGGCCAACACTATCGCCGATGTGGCGACCTGGCAGGGGCTGCGCGTGAACAACGGGGATGTAAGTGAAATTTATCTGCCGAATAATAACCTGCGCGGGGATATTCCGGCTTGCGTAGGGCTGTTGACGGGGCTGCAGGTGCTGCACTTGGGGGGCAATTCCGGGCTGGCCGGCTCCCAAGACTCCGGCACTTCTTGGCCAAGTGGCGCGTTGACAGGCTTGCCAAACCTGGCAGGGTTATATCTGTACGGATGCGGACTGCATGGCGAACTTGGAAATGAGTTTGATAACAAGCCAAATTTGGCTATTGTAGCGCTGGCCTATAACGAACTTACAGGGGAGTTGCCCTCTGCATTAGTTGCAGCTCCCGCTTTGCAAATAGTTGACCTAGCCTATAATAAGTTGAGGGGCCGCGTGCCTGCTACGTGGGCAAGTCGACGCGAGTTGACGGATCTTATTCTGGCTGGTAATCACTTCAGCGGCCCACTTCCTGCTGAATTGGGGCGGCTGGCTGCATTACGCTACCTCTGGCTATTCAACAACGAACTCTCTGGTCAACTGCCTGATTCGTTAGTACGCTGCACTCAACTCAAGGATGTGCAATTGGCTAATAATCGTTTCACCGGAGCACTCCCTACTGAATGGGGAAACTGGCAGCATGTCGTTCGTATCGATTTGGCTAATAATCTGCTCGAAGGCTCATTGCCTGCCGCCTGGAGGCAATTATCCACACTCTGTTATTTGCATTTGCCTTTTAACCGACTAACAGGGCCGCTGCCTCACAGCTGGAGTCAACTCGTAGCATTGAGACAGATTGATATAAGCCATAACCAACTAAGCGGGGCTCTACCAGCTGGATGGTCTACTTTATCACCTCTGCAACTACTGGATATGTCAGCAAATCAGCTCAGCGGGCCCATTCCTGCCACTTGGAAGCAATGGTCATGTACGCTACGGCTGAATTTGGCTAAAAACCAGCTTTCGGGGGAGGTACCCGAAGGCATGAGTAGCCCGGTACTAGATCTTAGCTACAACCAGTTCTCTAAACGTCTACCGGTCAGTTACGCTACGGCTTGGCAGCAAGGCACGTACCGACTATGCCTGGAGGGCAATAGCCTAACCGGTATTCCTAGCTTTGTCCGCCCACCTGGTAGTGAATTATTTATAGGTCTGACAAATAACTACCTGCAATTTGATTCCTACGAAGCTAATCTGACTAACCCGGGCTCTGGTCAGTACCAGTTTTTTGATTACGGCCAACGCGTGCCCAGCCCAGCCGATACCCAGTATGTGGTGGCAGGTACCCGGCCGTGGCTGCGCCAACGCTTCGGTGGCGCACACAACCATTACCACTGGCAGCGGCAGGTAGGACAGGCATGGATCGATGTGGCGCCCACGCAGGACGCCGACTCGCTCTTACTCCCCAACGTCACGGAATCGGTAGAAGGTACGTACCGCGTGCGGGTAACAAATGACTGGCTGCCATGGATGACCTTGTACACCAAAAGCGTGTATGTGTCGATGCTACCGTACACTGTGCCGGCGCGCAACGAGCCGGTCAACCAACCAAGTTCCTCCTTGGTTAATGCTGCGCCCGCCAACCGCACCGGCAGTGACGACCTCATCAATTACGTGCGGACCTACACGGCGCGGACGGCATTCACCGACCCGGAAGCGTTGCGGCAGGCGCCGGTTGAAGAAGCACAAATCAAAACGGATTATCTCGATGGATTAGGCCGGCCCGTGCAAACCGTGCTGCACCAGGATTCGCCTGGCCGCCGCGATGTGGTGCATCCGCAAGCGCACGATGAGCTAAACCGCCAGCCGAAGCAATATTTACCCTACACGGCCGCTGCCGGTAGCGGAGCTGCTGGCGCCTACCGGCCTAATGCTTTGCGCGAACAATACGATTTTTATCGCACCCCGGTCATTCCCGGAATACCGGCCTCGGGTGTGGCGTTTGCCGAAACCCAGTTTGAAACTTCCCCGCTCAACCGGCCAATGGTCCAGGCTTCCCCCGGCGAAACGTGGCAGCTGCACGCCTTGGAAAACCACACGATACACCTGGAAGAGCGGTCCAATAATGCCGAACAGGACACCGTACGCCGTTGGCAGCCTGATTACGGCAGCGAACGTGAAAACCTGGATACGGCCGGTGTGTACGCCTCCGGTACCCTCTGGGTGAAGCAGACAACGGACGAGCAAGGCCAGGTGGCCCGCGAGTACTCGGACATGGAAGGCCGGGTCGTTCTCAAGCAGGTCAGCACGGGGCGGGTAGGGTACTATTCCGTTGTGCGCGGCACCGATTCGCTGCGCTACGAGCGTCGTGCCTGGCTCAGCACTTATTACGTCTACGACGACTTTGGCCGGCTCCGAGCCGTAATTCCCCCCTTGGCCGTACAGCGTTTACGTCAGCACCGTTGGGTCGTCGACGGCGCTGGATTGGAACGCTTGCTGTTTCGTTACCACTACGACGATCAGGGCCGCTTGATTGAAAAGAAAATCCCCGATCAGGACGGCTATACCTGCACGGTATACGACGGGCTGAACCGCCCCATCCTCGTGCAGGACCCCGGGCAGCGGGCGCAGCGCCAGTGGCTGGCTACCAAGTACGACACGCTGGGACGAGTCATATACACCGCGCTGCTCAGCGACCGGGGCCAAACCCGGGCGCAATGGCAAACGGCCGCTTCCGCTGCCACGGTATTGTGCGAACAACCGGCAACGGTGCCCGGACCCGGCGGGGCTTACTACACCAATCAGGCCTTCCCCGTCCTGCGTTCCACTGATCCGGTGCTGAGCACGACGGATTACGATTCTTACGATTTCAACCACGACGGCGCTCCTGATGCGCAGTACCTCACGCGGCACGACGCATTGTTGGGCGATGCTTCTTACCAGGCCGCGCCGGATTTGCGCACCGTTGGGCTGCCTACCCGCTCCCGCGTCCGCGTGCTGGAAACGGCCGCCAACGCTCCGGGCGCGTGGCTGACCACCTCCAGCTTTGTCGATGAGAAGCTGCGTGCCCTGCAGGTCCAAAGCACCAATGCCCGCGGGTATCAAGACCTGGTTACCAACCGCTACGACTTTACGGGCAAGGTGCTGGGTAGCTACGCGGTACACCACGGCCCCCAGGGCGCCGGCGAAGATTCCGTGGCTGTAGCCGAAACTTCTTCCTATGACCACGCCGGCCGCTTGCTGGCCACGCTGCAGCGCCTGGGCAGCGGCCCCGCAGTAACGCTGGCCGCACACCGCTACAACGAGCTTGGCCAACTGCTGCAAAAGCACTTAGGCGATAGTACCGCCGCCAAAGCCCTGCAAACCGTGGACTTTAGCTACAACATCCGGGGCTGGCTGACGCAAGTGAACGACGCCCAACTTGCGCCGCAAGCCGGGCAGCGGCCCGACCTCTTCGGGCTCGAGCTTAGCTACGACCAGGGGTTCAGCACAAACCAATTCAACGGCAACATTGCCGGTCAGAAATGGCGCGCTGCCTCCGACAACGTAGAGCGAGCCTACGGCTACCGCTACGACCAACTCAGCCGCATTCTACAGGGCGACTTCGTTGCCCGCAACGCCGCCGGTACGTGGAGTGCCGAGCGCGACAATTACCGCTTCTGGGCCGCCAGCTACGATGCCAACGGTAATTTCCTGACTGCCCGCCGCCGCGGGTTGGTACAGGACGCCAGCCGCACCACCCCGCGTCGGTACGGCGAAATTGACAACCTGCGCTACCGCTATCAGGCCGACCTGAATAGTGCTTCAGCTGCCAGCAACCGGTTGCTGCGCGTTGATGATCTAGCTCCTGCAGTTGCCGAGTTTGGCCTCCGGCAGCCTACACGCCCCGATTTCCAGGATGGAGCCACGAGCGGCAGCTCCCAGCCCGACTACACCTACGACGATGCCGGCTCGCTCATCAGCGACCGTAACAAGGGCATCGATACCATCCGCTACAATCACCTGCACCTTCCCACCCGCATCGTGTGGGCCAATGGCAACCGGCTGGAATTCCGCTACAGCGCCGCCGGGCAGAAAGTAGCCAAACTAGCCACGCCCGCAGGCAAGCTCACCGTCCGCACCGACTACCTGGGCGCTTGGCAATACGAAGGCGACTCGCTTCGGTGGCTGAATACCAGCGAAGGCCGCGCCCTGCGCTTTGTGCAACTGGATGCCGCGCGCCAGCCGCACGTACGCTACAGCTACGAATATACCATCAAGGACCACCTCGGCAACCTGCGCGTGGCCTTCCGCCGCGGCGACCGAGCCACTCACCGCGCAACGATGGAACTTGGCCTGGCGGAGCAGGAAGAAGCACAGTTCGATTACGTGCGCGAAACCCGGCTCCAGACCACCGATGCCGCGGCGGGCCAGTACGTTGCCCGCCTGAACGCCGCCGCTGGCAAACCGATTGGTCCGTTGAAAACGTTGACCGTGCGCAAAGGCGATACGCTGCGAATTGAGGCGTTCGGCCGGTACAATCAGCCGGTTCACAATATCAACTACGGCTTCTCACTGCTAAGTTTTGTCACGTCGCTGCTGCAGCAACCTCCGGTAGCGGCGCCCGGTGATACTCGTTCGGCCCGTACACGCGCGCTACCCTTCCTTGGAGTGAGCCTGGCCCTGGTACCACAGCTCACCCAGCTTAGCAACGGCGTGCCCAAAAGCTACCTACGCGTGTTGGTTTTTGATCAAGATTCTGCCTTACTTACCAGCTATACTCAGCAGCTCACCATGGCTGGCAAAAACAACTACCAACGGCTCAACATCGACCTGACAGCCCCGCAGGATGGCTTCGTGCAAGCCTATGTAGGTAATGAAAGTGACACCGACGTGTACTTTGATGACATCAGCGTTGACTATCAGCCGACGTTGCTGGTACAGGAGAATCAGTATGATCCGTTTGGTTTGGATTTGATAGGTTTAAATCATATAGTCTGCTCAGGAAATGAATTTACTTTTAATGGTAAAGAGAAGTTGGATGATTTTGGAGTGAATTATAGTGCTTATGAAGCGAGACTATATGACCCGGTAATAGGAAGATGGATGACTGCAGACCCTTTGTCTGAGGAAGAGCCGAGCTGGAGCCTATATAGAGCTTTTTTTGATAACCCTATTAAAAATATCGATCCTGATGGTAGATTGGAAGGCGAATTCAGGGATAGACAAGGTAATAACCTTGGCAATGATGGTATAAATGATGATAAGATATACCTGCTGAACGAAGGTGTAAGAGCTAGGACCGAAGATTGTTCGATAAATTGGGGAGGTGAACTGACTAAGAAGCAATCGGATCAATTGAAAAAATATTCTACGGAAGTTTGTGGGTTAATTATCATGGATCGAGTAGAAGAAGGTTCTGATTACACAATCAGCGACCTGAACACTACGGGTGAATCTTCTGTTACAGGGTACACTTTAGAGCCTGGCGGACCGTCAACCACTGAAAAGGAAAAAGACAAACGTATTCCTGAAGGAGTATATAATATCGATAATTATTCAAGCCAAAAGCATCCTGATAATTTTATTATCTATAATGATCAAGTTTCTAAAGACAGGAAAATACTGCTTCATAGTGGTAATAGAGGTTCTCAAACAGAAGGATGTGTAATGCCAGGAAAGAAAAAATCTAATGGTTCTGTTGGTAATAGCAAAGCTGCGATGGACGAACTGCGTACTTACATAAAATCGCAAGGTGTTCCTAATACAAAGATGATAATTAATAACAAAATACAGCCATGAAGAAATTTTTGATTTTTTCAGTGTTCATGATGTCTTTTCTGCAATGCTTTTCATATAAAACGTGTAATAATAATGACCTGAATAATAAAATGGTTATATTATATAAATCATACAACGAGAAAAAATATTATATTTTTTTCAATAATTTCCCCAGTAATTTTAACAATCTCATATATTCTTATGATTACAATGCCAGGAATAAAAACAATCTGTATAATCTATATGATAAACACATACCCTACTTCTTTGATAGTTATAAGACCGGAAGAGTGGGTGTTGATGAGATTATAAAAAAAATTTATCCTATAGCATGTGAGGGTAGATGGAGTGCAGATGCAGTTGATTTATTTCAAAATTGTTTGCGAAAAATGATAGTTAACGAGACTCCGTGGATTATACAAGAGTTGAAAAAGCACTCTAATGATAGAAATACTAAATTCTGGCATTTTGTGCTTGATGGGTCGCCTTCACTGGATAAACAAATTAAAGTTATATACAATGATTTATATAAAGCTGTGAGTAAACAAGATCCGAAACAGGCATATGTTATGAAATTGGAATTTAATCGTATGTATAATTTAAACAAAAAAATCAATATGTGTAAATAATAATTATAAAAATATTTTTTTGGGAAAACACGAAATAAAAAAAGCCAGTCGCATCATGATGCGACTGGCTTTTTTTATTTGTAGCGGGGACGAGAGTTGAACTCGTGACCTCAGGGTTATGAATCCTGTGCTCTAACCAACTGAGCTACCCCGCCCTGTTTGGTGGTGCAAAGGTAAAGCGAAGATTTAACCCCACGCAAGCTTTGACGGAAAAAAAAGCCGTGTATCTTGCCGCTACTCCCCAATCTGGCTGATTGCCAGCTAGACAAATTTTTCGCTTCTCTCGCTGCCCTATGCCCATTTCCGCTACTCGCTCCAAGCACCGGTTCGTGCAGGAATACCCCGTCAATGCCTCGGCTAAGATTCTTTATCCCTACCTCGCTTCAGCCTCCGGACTGCGCCAATGGTTCTGCCAGGACGTGCAGATGGTGAACCCGCACATCTACAACTTCGTGTGGGACAACCAGCCCCACCTCGCCGAAATTACTTCGCAACGGACCAACCGCTCGGTGCGCTTTGTATTCCTGGGGCCGGAGCGCCGGCACCTGCCCGATGCCAACTACCTCGACTTCACCATCGAGTCGTCGGAGCTGACGCAGGAGGTATTTCTGAAGGTGGTGGACTACTCCGAGGAAACCGACGACATCGAACTGACCGAAATGTGGGACAACTTGGTCCAGAACCTGCGCGAACAGGTGGGCGGCTAAGCCACTTTTTCCGACGACCGGATGTTCCGAAAGGAGCGGAGCCAGCCCATTGCCCGGGCGGCACCGCTCCTTTTTTGTTCGCCGACCGTTTCCCGGCGCCGAGGCAACGTACCTTTGCGGCCGTTTTCGGCGTTAAGGAGCCAACTGCTGCGGCTTACTGCTGGTATGAAGAAAATCGATAAACTAATCCTGCAGGCCTTTTTTGGGCCGTTCCTGCTCACGTTTGCGGTAGTGGAGTTCGTCTTCCTCACCCAGACGATGATGAAATACCTCGACGACCTCGTCGGGAAGGACCTGGGCACGGGCGTGATCCTGCAGCTGCTGATGTACTTCAGCGTGCTGATCGTGCCCATTTCGCTGCCGCTGGCGGTGCTGCTCTCCTCACTGATGACCTACGGCAACCTGGGGGAGCACCACGAACTAACGGCCATCAAGACCTCGGGCGTGTCGCTGACGCGGATTCTGCGGCCGGTGATGCTGTTCAGCGCTCTGCTGGCCGGCTTTGCCTTCTGGTTCAACAACACCATTGTGCCCAAGGCCAACCTGAAGGCCTACAGTCTGCTCTGGGACGTGCGCCAGCAGAAGCTCGCGCTGGACATCCGGCCGGGCGTGTTCTACAGCGGCATCCCGGGCTACACCATCAAGGTCAACAGCAAAGCCGGCGAAAACGGCGAGAAGCTGTACGGGGTGATGATTTACGACCACAGCGGCAACAGCGGCAACGTGGCCATGGTCCTGGCCGACTCCGGCCGCATGGCTACCCGCTACGACGGGCAGTACCTCGCGCTGGAGCTGTTCAATGGCCGCAAATACGTGGAGCAGCCCACCGCCCGCGACCGGTCCGGCGCCGGCTTTGTGCAGCAGAAGTTCGACCGCACCGATATTATTTTCTCGCTGGCTTCCTTCAGCCTCGACCGCACCAAGGAGGATCTGTTTAAGGAAAACAAAATCATGCTCACGCTGCCCCAGCTCCGCGGCTTCGTCGATTCTATGCAGTTGGTATTAAATAAGGAGCGGCGGCAGGCGGGCATGCAGCTGAACCCGTATTTTCTCTACCAGCGCTTCGATACCACGGGGCAGGTTTTCGACCAGCGCACCGCCGCCTGGCAGGTGCCAGCCACGAAGATGCCGGCCTCGTCGGCGATGGTGCTGGAGGCGGCGGCCAACCGGGCCCGCAACATGCGCTCTTTTATGACCACCTACTCGGAGCGGCTGAGCAGCACGGCCCGCGAAATGGGCAACTACCGCATCGAGGTTTTCCGCAAATACACCCAGTCGGTAGCCATTCTGGTGATGTTCCTCATTGGCGCGCCGCTCGGGGCCATTATCAAGAAGGGTGGCCTGGGCGTGCCGGTGCTGGTGTCGATTCTGTTCTTCATCATCTTCTACGTCGTGTCCATCATCGGCGAGAAATACGGCCGCGAGGCGGTGATGCCGGTGGGCGTAGGCATGTGGATGTCCAACTTCGTGCTGCTGCCCGCTGGCCTGTTTTTCCTCTACCAGGCCCGTCGCGACTCCAGCCTGTTCGAAGTCGACTTTTGGCTGCGCCTCTCGCGCAAGCTGCCCAAGTGGTTTGTGCGCAAGCCCGCACCGGTGACGACGGCAGGGTAGAGGCGGGGCTCGTCCTGCCTGAAATGAAAGCGTTTGCCCGGGTCGCAAGCCCGGGCAAACGCTTTTTTAATGCTCAGTAACTGACGGATTCAGACCTTATTCAATCCGCATTCCGTCCAACGGGCCGAATATTTTCTTACCTTTGCGCCACGCCTAGCTATGTTGCCGGCGTATACCCTTTTTCACACTTTTAATCCAAGACGGGGCTTTCTCCCTATCTGCCGATGAAACTCACTACCGAAGCCAAGCAGGCTATCTTCGAACAGCA
The DNA here is from genome assembly GCF_003258365.1 of Hymenobacter edaphi. Taxonomy (GTDB): domain Bacteria; phylum Bacteroidota; class Bacteroidia; order Cytophagales; family Hymenobacteraceae; genus Solirubrum; species Solirubrum edaphi. The sequence goes on from NZ_QHKM01000001.1 coordinate 997,325, forward strand.
CGGCGTTGCCAAGACCAAAACCGACACCGGTTCGGCCGAATCGCAAATCGCGCTGTTTACCACGCGTATCTCGCACCTGACGGAGCACCTGAAAGTCAACAAGAAAGACTTCTCGACCCGTCTGGGCCTGCTCAAGCTGGTAGGTAAGCGCCGTCGTCTGCTGAACTACCTGCAGCAGCGCGACATCACCCGCTACCGCGCCATCATTAAGGAGCTGGGCATCCGCAAGTAACCCACTCCAGAAAGCAGGGAGCCCGCCGGCCGGGTTCCCTGCTTTTTTTGCGTTGCCCGGCACACGTTCGTTGGCCGGGCACGTTGCTTTAAAAGAGTCGGATATTCCGCGCCGCTTCCCTGAGCCGGCCCGGCTTCGCTGCCAAAACGCTGTTCCAACCCCAAGCTACCCCTGAAGGAATGCCTCCTTACAACGCGGTTACCAAACACATTACCCTGCCCGACGGTCGGCAGATTTCCCTCGAAACCGGCAAGCTAGCCAAGTTCGCCGATGGCGCCGTCGTGGTGCGCCTCGGCGACGCGATGCTGCTGGCCACGGTCGTGTCGCAGCCCTCGCAGCGCGAAGGCGTGGACTTCCTGCCGCTGTCGGTAGACTACCAGGAGAAATTCGGCGGTGCCGGCAAGATTCCCGGCTCGTTCCAGCGCCGCGAAGGCCGCCTGTCGGACTACGAAATCCTGGTATGCCGCATCGTCGACCGCATCCTGCGTCCGATGTTCCCCAAGGACTATCACTACGAGGTGCAGGTGATGATTTCGCTGATTTCGGCCGATAAGGACGTACAGCCCGATGCCCTGGCCGCCCTGGCCGCGTCGGCTGCCCTGGCTATTTCCGATATTCCCTTCGCCGGCCCCATCTCGGAGGTTCGCGTGGCCCGCATCGACGGCAAGCTGCAGATCAACCCCAAAACCGCCGACATTGCCCGCGCCGACATCGACCTGATCGTGGGCGCCACGGCCGACTCGGTGGCTATGGTGGAAGGCGAGATGAACGAAGTGAGCGAGGAGGAAATGGTGGAAGCCATTGCCTACGCCCACGAGGCCATCAAGGAGCAGGTGCGCGTGCAGCAGGAGCTGGCCCAGGCCATCGAAAAGTCGCACGTGAAGCGCGAGTACCCCAAGTACGACGAGAACGAAGAGCTGAAGCAGCGCATTAACGAAGCCGTGTATCAGGCTGCGTATGAGGTGGCTAAATCGGGCAACCCGAGCAAGGCCGGCCGCAAGGAAGGCTTCTCGGCCATCAAGAAGCCGCTGCTGGAAAAGCTGCTGGCTGAGCAGCCGGAGCTGGACCAGAAGATGTTCGCGCGCTACTACGGCTCGGCCGAGAAGAAGGCCATCCGCGACATGATGATCAAGGAGCGCACCCGCCTCGACGGTCGTCAGCTGACGGAAATCCGCCCCATCTGGTCGGAGGTGAACTACCTGCCCGGTGCCCACGGCTCGGCCCTGTTTACCCGCGGTGAAACCCAGTCCTTGACCACGGTGGCCCTGGGTACCAAGCTCGACGAGCAGATTGTGGACTCGGCCATGGTGTCGGGCTACAACAAGTTCCTGTTGCACTACAACTTCCCGGCTTTCTCGACCGGCGAGGTGAAGCCCAACCGCGGCCCCGGCCGCCGCGAAATCGGTCACGGCAACCTGGCCATGCGCTCCATCAAGAAAGTGCTGCCCGCCGAGGACGAAAACCCCTACACCATCCGCGTGGTGTCGGACATCCTGGAGTCGAACGGCTCGTCGTCGATGGCTACCGTGTGTGCCTCCTCGATGGCGCTGATGGACGCCGGCATCAAGCTCAAGGCCGCCGTTTCGGGCATTGCCATGGGCCTCGTGCAGGACAAGGAAACCGGTGAGTACGCCGTGCTGTCGGATATCCTGGGCGACGAGGACCACCTCGGCGACATGGACTTCAAAGTGACCGGCACGGAGAAAGGCATCGTGGCTTGCCAGATGGACATCAAAATCCAGGGCCTGTCCAGCGAAATCATGACCGCCGCGCTGCACCAGGCCCGCGAAGGCCGCCTGCACATCCTGGGCGAAATGGCCAAGACCATCAGCGAAACCGCGGCCGACCTGAAGCCCCACACCCCGCGCTCCACCAAGATTCTGGTGGACAAGGAGTACATCGGCGCCATCATCGGCCCGGGCGGCAAAGTGGTGCAGCAGATCCAGAAGGACACCAACGCCACCATCACCATCGAGGAGAAGGACGAGAAGGGCCACGTGTACATCTACACCTCCAACGCCGACGACATGGCGGCGGCAGTGGGCCGCATCCGCGGCATCGCCGCGACGCCGGAAGTGGGCGAGACGTACAGCGGTACGGTTCGCTCGATCCAGGCCTACGGTGCGTTCGTGGAGTTCATGCCCGGCAAAGACGGCCTGCTGCACATCTCCGAAGTAAGCTACGACCGTCTGCCTTCGCTGGAAGGCGTGCTGACGGTGGGCCAGGAAGTGAAAGTGCAACTGGTTGAGGTTGACAAGAAGACCGGCAAATTCCGTTTGTCGATGAAGAGCCTCACGCCGAAGCCGGAAGGCTACGTCGAGCCGTCGGAGCGCCCCGAGCGGGGTGACCGTCCGGAGCGCGGCGACCGGCCCGACCGCGGCCCGCGCCCCGACCGGGGCCCGCGTCCGGAGCGGTTTACCCGCTAGTACCAGTTTCGCCGTAGGAAGGCCCTAACCCTTGACGCGAACTTTCGGTTGGAAGGTGCTGTTAGCCCCTTCTGACCGAGGTTCACGTTAGGAATCCTCTCAACAAGACCAACCTGCACCTTTTTACCCTTCGCGCCCGTCTACAATGAGACAACTTAAAATCAGCAAGCAGATTACCAACCGCGAAAGTCAGTCGCTGGATAAGTACCTCCAGGAGATTGGCAAGGTCGATCTGCTCACTCCCGACGAGGAGGTAACGCTGGCGCAACGCATCAAGGAAGGCGACCAGCAGGCGCTGGAAAAGCTCACCAAGGCCAACCTGCGCTTCGTGGTGTCGGTGGCCAAACAATACCAGAACCAAGGTCTGTCGCTGGGTGATTTGATCAACGAGGGCAACCTCGGCCTGATCAAAGCCGCCAAGCGCTTCGACGAAACCCGCGGCTTTAAGTTCATCTCCTACGCCGTGTGGTGGATTCGCCAGTCGATTCTGCAGGCCCTGGCCGAGCAGTCGCGCATCGTACGTTTGCCCCTGAACCGCGTCGGCTCGCTGAACAAGATCAGCAAGTCGTTTTCGGAGCTGGAGCAGAAGTTCGAGCGGGAACCCTCGCCGGAGGAAATTGCCGAAGTGCTGGAGCTGACCACCTCGGAAGTGGTGGACACGCTCAAGATTTCGGGCCGCCACGTATCGGTGGACGCGCCGTTTGTGCAGGGCGAGGAAAACCGCCTGCTCGACGTGCTCGAAAACGAGGACGAGGAGTCGCCCGACATGGGCCTGATGAACGACTCGCTGCGCAAGGAAGTGCAGCGCGCCCTCTCCACGCTGACCAAGCGCGAGGCGGACGTGATTACGCTGTATTTCGGCCTCAACGGCGAGCATTCGCTCACGCTGGAGGAAATCGGCGAGAAGTTCAACCTGACCCGCGAGCGGGTGCGCCAGATCAAGGAAAAGGCTATCCGCCGCCTGCGCCACACCTCGCGCAGCAAGGCGCTGAAGCCGTACCTGGGCTAATAACCTTCCTGGTTTTTGCCAGTGACGAAAACCCCGGCCCCACGGTCGGGGTTTTTGTTTGACCAAGTGGCAGGTGCCCGCTCCGGCTGGCTGCCACAATGGTACTTTTCGGCCATTAAGCCGCATTCTGAAGCGAGTAGTACGAGTTTTGACTAGCACTACCCGCGGAGGACCTTACCTTTGCCGCTCCTTACGGAATTCGCATTTTAACTCATGGAGAATACTGCCGCTGAACACGTCAAGTGTTTGATTATTGGCTCGGGGCCGGCCGGCTACACGGCCGCCATCTATGCCGCCCGCGCCAACATGGCGCCCGTCATGTACCAGGGCCTGCAGCCCGGCGGGCAGCTGACCATCACCAACGACGTGGAGAACTTCCCCGGCTACCCCGACGGCATCATGGGTCCGGAAATGATGGAAGACCTGAAAAAGCAGGCCGCCCGCTTCGGTACCGATATCCGCTACGGCATTGCCACGGCGGTGGACTTCTCGGGCCACCCGCACCGCGTGACCATCGACGAGAAGCACACGCTGACGGCTGACGCGGTCATTATTGCCACCGGGGCGTCGGCCAAGTGGCTGGGCCTGGAGTCGGAGGCGCGGCTGAACGGCTCGGGCGTATCGGCCTGCGCCGTGTGCGACGGGTTCTTCTACCGGGGCAAGGACGTGGCCATCGTGGGCGCCGGCGATACGGCGGCCGAGGAAGCTACTTACCTGGCCAACCTGTGCAACAAGGTGTACATGCTGGTGCGGAAAGGGGAGATGCGCGCCTCCAAGATCATGCAGAAGCGCGTGCTCGACAATCCCAAGATTGAGGTGCTATTCGATTCGGCTACCGACGAAATCCTCGGGGAGCATGCCGTGGAAGCGGTGCGGGTGAAAAACCTGCTGACCCACGAGACGCGCGAAATTCCGATTCACGGCTTTTTCGTGGCCATCGGGCACGAGCCGAACTCGGGCATCTTCCGTGAGTATCTGCACCACGACGAGCAGGGCTACCTCAAAACCATTCCCGGCACCAGCAAGACCAACGTCGACGGCGTGTTTGCCTGCGGCGACGTGCAGGACTTCGTGTACCGGCAGGCCGTAACGGCCGCCGGCACCGGCTGCATGGCCGCGCTGGACGCCGAACGGTACCTGGCGGCGCTGGGCGTGCATTAAGGGTCGTAGCGCGAAGCTCTGCTGCGCGATTCGTTGGACCAGGCAACCGGCGAGTAACGTTCGGGCGTCAGCAACGAAACGCGCAGCAGAGCTTCGCGCTGCATCTCAGTCCCGGCAGAATACTAAAAATTGGATTTGGCCGTTGCAACGGGCCGGCTTGCCTTACGGGCGGGCCGGCCCGTTTTGCCTGGCTTCCGTACCTTTGCGGGCTCCCGAGGGCTGCGCCGGTGAGCGTGGCCCGCGGGGACGTCCACCCAGTCCTATTGCACTTGTCAACCACATTCAAATTCTGGCTGCTCGGTTTGCTGGCTCTACTGCTGAGCTTCGCCCCCGAGGCGGCCCAGGCGCAACGGCGCCGCACGCCCCGGCCCAAGGCCAAAGCGGGCACTCCCAAGGATTTCTTCAAGATCCGGGCTCCCAAAATCCGCTACGTGCGGCCCGATACGTCGGTGGTCGTTGAGACGGAAGAGCTGCCCGACGATAACTCGGAAGCCGCCAAATCGGTGTTCAAGCCGGCCAAGCCGCTGAGCATCGTCAGCGAGGATACCAGCACGCTCAACCTGGGCGAGCAGAGCATCGTGGAAATGTCGGAGGAAGTGCTCATCGACTCGTCCTGGATCAAGGTGGCGGGCTACTACTCCATCTGGGACACGCGCTACGTGAACCCCTACCGCCGCGACCCAAGCCGCTACCGCGACACGCTCACCCTGCACCTGACCGACCCCGCCCGGCAGCGCCTGGCCAAGATGCCGCTGACCACCACGCCCGTCACCTCGGGCTTCCGCTTCCGCGGCTACCGCTGGCACTACGGCGTGGACCTGGACCTGGAAACCGGCGACTCGGTGAAGGCCGCTTTCGACGGCGTGGTGCGCGTGGTGAACTGGGACGGCGGCGGCTACGGCAACTACATCGTGGTGCGCCACTACAACGGCCTGGAGACGGTGTACGGCCACCTGAGCAAGCAGCTGGTGCGCCCCGGCACCTTCGTGAAAGCCGGCGACCTGATCGGCAAGGGCGGCAGCACCGGGCGCAGCACCGGCTCGCACCTGCACTACGAAGTGCGCTACGAGGGCAACCCCATCAACCCCGAGGAGATTTACAATTTCCCGGAGTATCAACTCAAGAAGGAAAACCTGGCCATTACGGCCGCCTTGTTCAACTACGCCGGGCAGGCGGCCCGCATGCGCGCCGCCGTGCAGGCCCGCAGCGGCAGCAGCAGCCACCGGCCCACGGCCGCCCGGCGCACCGTGTCGTACCGCGTCCGCTCGGGCGATACGCTGTCGGAAATTGCCGACAAGCACGGCGTCTCCCAGGCTCAGATTCGCCGTCTGAACGACATCACCGGCAAAACCACCCTGCGCGTCGGCCGTACGCTGCGGATCAAGTAAAGAGTTGTCCGTTGTCAGTTGCGCGTTGCCAGTTCGTTCTGCAAGCCTCACGCCCTGACAACGGACAACGCGCAACCGACAACTACTGCATGAAACTCGATATTCTGGTTTTGGCTTCGCACCCCGACGACGCGGAGCTGTGCGCCGGCGGCACCATTGCCGCGGCCATTGCGCAAGGCAAAAAAGTAGGCGTGGTGGACCTCACGCGCGGGGAGCTGGGCAGCCGTGGCACGCCCGAAACCCGCGCCCGCGAAGCCCAGGCTGCTTCTGAATTGCTGGGCCTGAGTGCGCGCGAAAACCTGGGCCTGCCCGACGGCTTCTTCCGCAACGACCGGGAGCATCAGCTGCCCATCATCCAGGCCGTGCGCCGCTACCAGCCCGACATCGTGCTCTGCAACGCCGTCCACGACCGGCACCCCGACCACGGCCGCGGCTCCCAGCTGGCCTCCGAAGCCTGCTTCCTCTCGGGCCTGAAGATGATTGAGACGCTGGGCGAGGATGGGCAGCCCCAGGCCGCCTGGCGCCCCGGCCGGGTGTATCACTTCATCCAGGACCGCTACCTCAAGCCCGACTTCGTGGTGGACATTTCGGCCCACTGGGAAACCAAGCGCGCCGCGGTGGCCGCCTACGGCTCGCAGTTCAACGTAGCCGCCGACGGGCAGCCGCACACCCACATTTCCTCGCCGGAATTCTGGCACTTCATGGAAGGCCGGGCCCGGGAGTTCGGCCACGCTATCGGGGTGGAGTTCGGGGAAGGCTTCACCGTGGAGCGCCCGATTGGGGTACGGGATTTAGCGGGGTGGTTTTAGTATAAATAGGTTAGTTAACTATTTTTTACAGTTAATGGACTTAATTAAGTTCGGGTTATGAAAACAAAATATTTTCTTTTTTCACTGCTTTTGCTTTCATCTTGTGTTGATCATTTTGAAGAGGCAGAAGTGTACGGTCATTACACCCCAAAATACATAGGGAATTTTGATACACTTGAATTACGGCCGCAAGGTGTATATCAGCGTAGAGTATATGACTCCAATAAAAAATTATTACTAAAGATGAGAGGCGAATGGTCTTTTGAAAGTGAAAATAGGATATTGCTGGATAGGTTTTACCTTAATCTGGACGATGATTTAGTGAAGTTTCCGGAACTGGTACAGGATACAGCAGGGGGAGTGAATACTTATTTTGAAACCCAAAATGAAACTATTAAATTTTGTATTGGGTATGAGTCAGATGAAAATTGCTTTTATAAAGTAGCGCAAAAGTAAGTTACTTTGTAAGTAAGCATAATTAAGCAGAACCGCCCGGCTGATTCCAGCCGGGCGGTTCTGCTTGCAGCCTATCAGTGGAAACTTTACCGCGCCAACCGATTCTTCTTCCAGTTCGACACCGGCACGGCCGCGCCGCCCGCCGTTGCGCCGTTCGAGGCCGTAGCGGCACTGGCGCCTTTTTGCTCGGTGAGTAGCTTGGCGGCGAGCTGGGCTAGGCGTTTGTTGCAACACGCGGAGCTGAAAATGGACGCGCACGGAATTCGTATCGAAGTCGCCGGAGGTGAAGGCAAAATACAAAGCGGTGGTAGGAAGCCAGCTGCATGTGTACACCCACGAAGCCTTGACTCAGTCTGCTGTTCAGTGGGTGGCGCTACCTTGGCCCCATGATTGACCTGCGCTACAACTACCCGGTGCTGCCGGCCCACCATGAGCTGTTTCGCCAAGCCCTGGCGACGCTGCCATCCGACGAGGCCTACCTGCTGATGGAGCCGCCCGGCCACTACGCCGCCGACCGGGCCGTAGCCGCCGCCTGGCTCACGCGCCCCGGCTACCCCATCGACCCCGAAACGGTGCACCTGGGCTGCGGCGGGCACCACGCGCTGGTGGCCATTTTGCTGGCCGCGCAGCTGGCCGGCCGCACCGTGGTGGTGGATGCTGTGGCCTACAACGGCTTTCTGCTGCTGGCCCGGCGCTTCGGGGTGCAGCTGGTGGCATGTCCGCTGGATGCCGACGGGATGGAGCCGGCGGCGCTGGAGCACCTGTGCCGGCAGCACCGCGCCGCGGCCGTGTACCTGACGCCCACCGTGCACAACCCGCTGGGCCTGGTGATGCCCCTGGCGCGGCGCCGGGAGTTGGTAGAAGTGGCCCGCCGCGCCGACGTGCTGCTCATCGACGACGACGCCTACGGCTTTCTGCAGCCCGGGGCGCCGCCGAGCTTTGCCCACCTGGCGCCCGAGCGCAGCTTCTACATCTTCAGCCTGGCCAAGGCCGTGGCCCCGGGCGCCAAGCTGTCCTACATCGTCGCGCCGCCGCCGTGGCGGGAGGAGCTGATCAACGCCATCCGCACGCTCACCGGCGGTTCGGTGATGCTGCTCACGCGCCTGCTGGGCGCCTGGGCGCAAAACGGGCTGCTCGCCCAGCTTATTGCCGAAAAGCAGCAGGAAGCCCGCCGCCGCCAGGCCCTGGCCGCCGCCGCGCTTCGGGGGCTGCCCTACCAGGCCCAGCCCACCAGCTTCCACCTCTGGCTCCCCCTGCCCGCCACCGCCGACGTGCCCACCCTGGAGCGGCAGCTGCTGGCCCGCGGCGTGGAAGTGGTAACCAGCGCCGCCTACCAGCTCCGGCCCGACCCGGCGCACAACGGCCTGCGCCTGGCCCTGGGCAACCTCGCCGACGACGCGCTCCTGACCCGGGGGCTGGCCCTCGTGGCCGATACGGTAGGTGGGTGAGCCGTTGGGTGCGGGGCGACCAGCGCGGCGGCTTTGCCGGTGCGGGGGCGGGCAGTACCTTCGGGCAATTTCCCCTTCTTTTTATGACTAACTCTTTCCCGTCGTGGTCGACGGTTCGGCTGGGCGCCCTGCTGTTGGGAGTTGCCGCCTGTGGTAAAAAGGAATCGGACCCGCAGAAGCCGCGGGTGTATACCACGGTCAGCACCCTGGCCGGGAGCGGGGTCGAGGGTTTTGCCGACGGCGCGGGCAGCGCGGCCCGGTTTGCGGCGCCCGAAGGCGCCGCCGTGGACGGGCAGGGCAACGTGTACGTGGCCGACCCCGGCAACGCCCGCATCCGCAAGATTACGCCGGCCGGCATGGTGTCGACGCTGGCCGGTACGGGCACCGCCGGGACGCTCAACGGGGCGCTGACGACGGCCCGGTTTGTGGGCCCGGTGGACGTGGCCATCGACAGCCAGAACAACCTGTACGTGGCCGATGGCAACTGCATCCGCCGCATTGCCGGCAATACCGTCAGCACCTACGCCGGCGCCGAAGCCAGCGGCTACGCCGAAGGCAGTGCCACGGCCGCCCGGTTCAGCAGCGTCAACGGCGTGACGGTGGATGCCCGGGGCGTGCTCTACGTGTCGGATTACTCCAATTACCGCATCCGCAAGATCATGCCCGATGGCACCGTGAGCACCCTGGCCGGCACCGGCCAGCGCGGCTACGCCGACGGCGCCGGCAGCACAGCCCAGTTTGCCGGGCCCGAAGGACTGGCCGTCGATGCGCAGGGCACCGTGTACGTGGCGGATTTTGCCGGCTACCGCATCCGCAAGATTACCCCCGAGGGCACCGTGAGTACGTTGGCCGGCACGGGCCAGCGCGGCAGCAACGACGGCGCCGGCAGCACGGCCCAGTTTGCCGGGCCCACCGGCATCACCCTCGACGCGCAGGGCAACCTGTACGTGGCCGATATCGGCAACCACTGCATCCGCAAGGTGACGCCCGCCGGCGACGTGAGCACCCTGGCCGGCACGCGGGTGAGCGGCGCCACCGACGGGCCGGTGGGCACCGCGCAGTTCGACCTGCCGGCCGGCATGACCAGCGCCGGCGACGGCACGCTCTACGTGACGGAGTTCGGGCAGCGCATTCGCGCCATCAAGGCGGAGTAAGGGCCGAGGCGCCCCGCCCTCAGCCGTGAACAACGGGGCTGGCGGCCCGAGTGCTACGAGGACGCAGCCCCCTAAAACAGCGCTGCCCGACCGGGACCGGTCGGGCAGCGCTGTTTTAGGGGGCTGGCGGACGGACTAGCGCCCGGCCAGCCGGTTTTTCTTCCAGTTCGATGCCGGCCCGGCCGCAACTGCGCCATTCGGGGCCGTAGCGGCGCCGGCACCTTTCTGCTCGGTGAGCAGCTTGGCGGCCAGCACGGCGGCCAGCTGAGCCAACTCGGGGCTGGGCTGCTGTTGCAGCACGCTGGGCTGGAAATGGTCGCGCACGAAGTTCGTGTCGAAGTCGCCGGAGGTGAAGGCGGGGTGCCGGAGCACGTAGCGGCCGAAGCCCAGGGTGGTTTCGATGCCGGTAATCTGGTACTCCTCGATGGCGCGCAGCATGCGGGCAATGGCTTCCTCCCGGTTGGCGCCGTAGGTGACCAGCTTGGCAATCATCGGGTCGTAGTAGATGGGAATGTCCATGCCCTGCTCGAAGCCGTCGTCGACGCGCACGCCCGGGCCCTGGGGGCGCACGTAGGTTTGCAGGCGGCCGATGTCGGGCAGGAAGTTGTTCTGCGGGTCTTCGGCGTACACGCGCAGCTCCAGGGCGTGGCCGGTGATGCTCAAATCTTCCTGGCGGAAGGAGAGCGGCTCGCCCTGCGCCACCTTGATCTGCTCCTTCACCAGGTCGAGGCCCGTAATCATTTCCGTGACGGGGTGCTCCACCTGCAGGCGGGTGTTCATTTCCAGGAAGTAGAAGTTGCGCTGGTCGTCGAGCAAAAACTCCACGGTGCCGGCCCCGGTGTAGTTGCAGGCCCGGGCCACGTCGACGGCGCAGCGGCCCATTTCGGCGCGCAGCTCGGGCGTGAGCACCGCCGAGGGCGCCTCCTCAATCACCTTCTGGTGGCGGCGCTGAATGGAGCATTCCCGCTCGAACAGGTGCACGATGTTGCCGTGCTCGTCGCCCAGCACCTGGATTTCGATGTGGCGCGGGCCCGTCACGAACTTCTCGATGAACACCGACCCGTCGCCAAAAGCGGAGGTGGCCTCGTTGACGGCCAGCTGCATTTGCTCCTCGAACTCCGCGGCGGCGTGCACCAGGCGCATGCCCTTGCCGCCGCCGCCGGCCGAGGCCTTGATGAGCACCGGGAAGCCCACCTGCTCGGCCACGCGCTTGGCCTCCTGCACGTCGTTGATGGCCTCGTCGAGGCCCGGCACCAGCGGGATGTTGTAGGCCTTCACGGCCTGCTTGGCCGAGAGCTTGTCGCCCATAATGTTCATGGCCTCGGGCGAGGGGCCCACGAACGTAATGCCGGCGGCCTTCACCATGCGGGCAAATTCGGCGTTTTCGGAGAGGAAGCCGTAGCCGGGGTGAATGGCGTCGACGCCCAGCTGCTTGCAGACTTCGATGATTTTGTCGCCGCGCAGGTAGCTGTCCTTGGAAGCGGGCGGGCCCACGCACACGGCTTCGTCGGCGTAGCGCACGTGCAGGGCGTTGCGGTCGGCTTCGGAGTAGATGGCCACGGTCTGGAGGCCCATTTCGCGGGCCGAGCGCAGCACGCGCAGGGCAATTTCGCCACGATTGGCGACGAGGAGCTTGGTGATTTTTGTCATGCCGGAGAGGGGCAGGGGGAGGGAAGGGAGTGGCGAAAGTAATAGGGTGACACGTAACACGTGACAGGTAACAGGGCTAAATTCGGTAACAAGCAACCGGTGACAGGTAATGTGTCGAGACCAAATAGTAGCAATAGGGCTGGGCGTTGAGGAAGATATAGACACTTGGCAGGACTTAGCAAAATGGCCGGGCTGTTCATTGGGCGCTCCATTTATTTAACCTGTCACGTGGCACCTGTTACCTGTCACTCTATTCGCCATGCCGAATATCGCGGCGCCTAACGCTCGTTGCCTGAGCGCGGTTTCGTAACTTGCGCCACATTTGGCCTGCGCCCTGAATGGCGTGGGCCAAACGGTTTTTCCCGCTTACTCACCCAAAAAGCATCCCCGCGTGGACATTTTTGAGAGAATTGCCGCCAACCGCGGCCCGCTCGGCAGCCACTCGCACTACGCCCACGGCTACTTCACCTTTCCCAAGCTTGAAGGCGAAATCAAGCCGCGCATGATTTTCCGGGGCAAGGAAGTGCTGACCTGGAGCCTGAACAACTACCTGGGCCTCGCGAACCACCCCGAAGTACGCAAGGCCGACGCCGATGCCGCCGCCGAGTTCGGCATGGCCCTGCCGATGGGCGCCCGCATCATGAGCGGCAACTCCAACTACCACGAGCAGCTGGAAAAGGAGCTGGCCGAGTTCATTCAGAAGGACGACGTGCTGCTGCTCAACTTCGGTTACCAGGGCGTGGTGAGCATCATCGACTCGCTCGTCTCGCGCCACGACGTGATTGTGTACGACGCCGAGTCGCACGCCTGCATCATCGACGGGGTGCGCCTGCACCAGGGCAAGCGCTTCGTGTTTCCGCACAACGACATGGCCGGGCTGGAAAAGCAGCTGGAGCGCGCCAAGCGCATCGTCGACGAGACGGGCGGCGGCATCCTGGTCATTACCGAGGGCGCCTTCGGCATGTCGGGCAACCAGGGCGACCTGAAGTCCATCGTGGCCCTGAAGCAGAAGTGGAACTTCCGCCTGTTCGTCGACGACGCCCACGGCTTCGGCACGATGGGCGCTACCGGCGCCGGGACGGGCGAAGAACAGGGCGTGCAGGACGGCATCGACCTTTATTTTTCGACGTTTGCCAAGTCCATGGCCAGCATCGGCGCCTTCGTCGGCGGACCCGAGCCGGTAATTGAATATTTGCGCTACAACATGCGTAGCCAGATCTTCGCCAAATCGTTGCCCATGCCCCTTGTAGTGGGTGCTTTGAAGCGTTTGGAGCTGCTGCGCAGCCAGCCGGAATTGAAAGAAAACCTGTGGACCATCGTGCGCGCCCTGCAAGCCGGCCTGCGCGAAAAGGGCTTCAACATTGGCACCACCAGCACCCCGGTGACGCCGGTGCTTCTAAACGGGGAAATTCCCGATGCCACGGCCCTAACCTTCGATCTGCGTGAGAATTACGGCATTTTCTGCTCCATCGTGGTGTACCCGGTGGTGCCCAAAGGCGTGATTATGCTGCGCCTCATCCCGACGGCGGTGCACACGCTGGCCGACGTGGACCAGACCATTGCCGCCTTCGAAGCCATTGCCGCCAAGCTCGATAAGGGCCTGTACTCAAAACAGCCCGCAACGGCCTAAAACGCACTTTTGGCCCGAATAACAAAGCCGCCCGTTGCTAATGCAGCGGGCGGCTTTGTTATTGTACTTATTCAAGAGAATCGAGGGAGGGGCAAAAATCTAAAATGGGGATTTTGGGTGGCGAAATTGCCCCGTACGGGCTGCAATCGGCCTTGAAAAATTTTTTCGAAAATTAGCTTTGATTTGAAATGCCCGTATATTAGCCACGGTCAAACCCTTGTTTCACACCACTAACCCCCCTCTCTTTCTCATGGCTAACAATTTTGGCAAACTCCGGGACCTCGTTCACTCGCTGGAAGCTGACTTCGAGAAGTTCTACGACAAGAGCAATTCGGCGGCCGGCACCCGCGTGCGCAAAGGCATGCAGGAGCTGAAGAACATGGCTCAGGAAATCCGCGCTGAGGTGCAGAACACCAAGAACAGCGCCACCGACAAGGCCGCCGCTCCGGCTGCCAAAGCCGCTCCGGCTAAGAAAGCTGCCGCTCCGGCCGCTAAAAAAGCTGCTCCGGCCAAGAAGAAGTAATGCCTCGGGGCGGCCCGGTCACGCCGCTCCACGCTACTGCTCAAACGCAAACGGGCGCCTGGTGCAAACCAGGCGCCCGTTTCGCGTTTCCCGCGGAGCCGACTACGTTAGCTTGATCAGGTAGTAGTTCTTCTTGCCCTTCTGGGCCACAATGTACTTATCCAGCAGCAGCGGCACTTCGGCGGCCTGCTGCTCGATGGTGGCTTTTTCGCGGTTCAAACTCACGCCGCCGCCCTGAATCATCTTGCGCGCCTCGCCCTTGCTCGGGAAGATGGTGCTGCCAGTGGTTTCGCTCAGCAGCCCGACGACGTTCTGCTCGGCCAGCGCGGCGCGGGGCACTGCCACCTGCGGCGAGCCGGCAAACACGTCGAGCAGGGTGGCTTCGTCGAGCGAGGCCAGGTCGCCGCCGCCAAACAGGACCTGGGAGGCCGACACGGCGGCTTCGTAGGCCTGCTGGCCGTGCACGCGGATGGTCACGTCCTGGGCCAGGGCTTTCTGCAGGGTGCGCAGGTGCGGGGCCTGGGCGTGCTCGGCTTCCAGCGCTTCGATGGCGGCCTGCGGGAGCAGGGTGAACACGCGGATCAGGCGCGGCACGTCGGCGTCGGCGGCGTTGAGGAAGAACTGGTAGAACTGGTAGGGCGAGGTCATCGAGGCGTCGAGCCAGACGGTGCCCGTTTCCGACTTGCCGTACTTGGTGCCGTCGGCCTTGGTGATGAGCTGGCCGGTGAGGGCGTAGGCCTTGCCCTCGCCGCCGGTGAGGCGGCGGATCAGCTCGGTGCCGGTGGTGATGTTGCCCCACTGGTCCGAAGCGCCCATCTGCAAGGTGCAGCCCAGGGTTTTGTAGAGGTGGTAGAAGTCGTAGCCCTGCAGCAGCTGGTAGCTGAACTCGGTGTAGCTGATGCCGTCGGCGCCGGTGTCCTCGTTGCCGCCGATGCGGCGCTTCACCGAGTCTTTGGCCATCATGTAGTTCACCGTCAGGTGCTTGCCCACCTCGCGCAGAAACTGCAGAAAGCCAAACTCCTTGAACCAGTCGTAGTTGTTGACGACCACCGCGCCGGTGGGCGAGTCGTCGAAGGTGAGGAACTTCTCCAGCTGGGCTTTGATGCCGGCCTGGTTGGCGCGCAGGGTGGTTTCGTCGAGCAGGTTGCGCTCGGCCGATTTGCCCGAAGGGTCCCCGATCATGCCGGTGGCGCCGCCCACCAGGGCCACGGGGCGGTGGCCGGCGCGCTGCAGGTGCACCAGCAGCATGATGGTGGCCAGGTTGCCGATGTGCAGGGAGGCGGCCGTGGGGTCGAAGCCGATGTAGCCGGAGACGGGCGCGTGGTTGTTCAGCTGCTCGTCGGTGCCGGGCATCATGTCGTGAAACATGCCGCGCCAGCGCAGTTCGTCGATAAGGGACATTGCGTTTTTCGTTGTTGGTTTTTCGTTTTTCGGCGCCGACTGATCGTGTGGTTCGAACAACGAAAAATCAACAACGAAAAACGGAAGCCGCAAAGGTAAGCGGCGGGGGCGCTGCCGCGCGCATGGGTTTTACTCAAAGCCTTCCCGGGCCTCCTTGATGCGCTTGAGGACGAAGGGCCGCAGGTCGGCGCGGGGGTGGCGAAACAGCAGCACCTCGCTGCCCCGCACGCGGGCGTACGGGCTCTGCACCCGCCCCACGACTTCCACCGTCCCGAAGGCCTGCCGCAGGTCTTCGGGTCCGTCGCCCTCGTTGGCGTAGATAAAGGCCGTAACCGAATCGGGGGCGGGCATCCAGTAGGCGTTGGAGCCGTTGAGGGTGTAGGCGCGGGGCAACCCCAGGGCGGGCCCAAACCAGTTCAGCGCCCCGGCCTGCCCGTAATTGTCGCCGTAGACGATGCAGTGGGCGCGCTCGGCGGGCGGCAGTTGGGCCAGGGCCCGTTGCACCAGCGGGGCGTACTCGTCCCAGCCGTGCATGTCGGCCGCGTCCTGGGGCAGCTGGTGCTGCCGGCCGTCTTCCCAGCGCGTGAGGGCGGCGACGGGCAGCTGCCGCACGTAGCGCGCCAGCTGCTCGACGGACAGCACCGGCAGCAGAGCGGGCACCAGGGGCAAGGTCAGCCCGATGCCCAGGACCAAGGCGCCGGGCAGCACCGGCCGACTTTTGCGCGCCAGAAACACCGCGCCCAGGGCCATCAGGGGCGGGTACACGGCGGCGGCGTAGTAGTTTTTGCCCCGGCTGAGCAGCAGCAGGCCGATGACGAAAAAGTAGGCCAGCGCCAGTGGGCGGTAGGGCCGACCGGCGCGGGTGAAGCCGAACCAGAGCCCGGCCAGCCACAGCGGGGCGCCGGCCAGCGTCATGGGCAGCTGCTCGACGAGGAAGCTGATGGGGGAGACGTTGGTGAGCTGGGTTTCCTGCAGCTTGTGCATGTGCCCGAGCACCGGCCAGTGGTGCGTGGCCTGCCAGACGAGGTTGGGTAGAACAATGAGCGCGGCCAGACCCACCGCGCCCCAAAACCAGCGCGTCAGCAGCCAGGGCCGCTCCTGCGGGGTGAGCAGCAGGGCCAGCACCAGGGCCAGCACGTAAAAGGCGGTGGTGTACTTGGCCAGCAGCCCCAGCCCGATGGCCACGCCCAGCCAGAGCAGCCGCCGCGGCTCGTGGGTGTGCACGAAGCGGATAACCAGCCAGCCGTAGAGCGTCCAGAAGAACACGTCCAGGAAATTGGGCTGGAACAAGCCGTGCATGGCCAGGTACACCGGCGCCAGGGCCACCGCCAGGCCCGCCGCCAGCTGGGCCCCGCGGCCGCCACCGGCTTCGCGCGCAATCAGCCCGGTGAGCAGCACCGTCAGCCCTCCGAACAAGGCCGGGAAAAACTTCACCCCGAGGACGCTGTGCCCGAACGCGGCCTGCGCCAGCCACGAGAGCGGCGCCAGCAGCGGCGGAATTTCCTTGTAGCCCCAGGCCAGGTGGTGGGCCATGTCGAGGTAGAGGTACTCGTCGCGGTGCAGGCCGTAGCGGCCCGACAGCAGCAGCTGCACCAGAAACTTGGCGGCGGCCACGGCCAGCAGCCCGGCGCCGAGGCGTACCGGGCGGGCATTCAGGGGAGGAGCGGAAACGGGCATATCTTTGCCAGTGGTGAAATGGCGAGATGGTGAAATAGTGAGTTGACGCTCAACTTACCTAATGCCAGCGCATCAAACTCACCACCTCTCCACCTCATCACCTCGCCAATGCCCGCCCTTTCCGCCGACCAGATCATGCCGCAGCTCCAGAAGGGGCAGTTTCAGCCGGTGTACTTTCTGCAGGGGGAGGAGCCGTACTACATCGACCTGGTGTCGGACTTCATCGAGAAGAACGCCCTGAGCGAGCAGGACAAGGGTTTCAACCAGGTGGTGCTCTACGGCAAGGATACCGACATTGCGACGGTGCTCGGGCAGGCGCGGCGCTTCCCGATGATGGCCGAGCGCACCGTCGTCATCGTGAAGGAGGCCCAGAACCTGCCGGGGCTGGAAGGGGAGGCCGGGCAGACCATGCTGGAAGCGTACCTGAAAAATCCGCTGCCGAGCACGGTGCTGGTCTTCGCCCACAAGCACAAAACCCTCGACGGCCGCAAGAAGCTCGGCAAGCTCATGGCGGAGCACGCCGTGCTGCTGACCTCCGATAAGCTGCGCGACTACCAGGTGCCCCAATGGCTACAGGCCACCATGCGCCAGCGCCAGCGCCCCATCCACGACGAGGCGGTGCAGCTGCTGAGCGAGTATATCGGGGCCGATTTGGGCCGGCTGCTGGGCGAAATCCAGAAAATCGAGCTGAACCTGCAGCCCGGCCAGCCCATCGACGCGGCCACGGTGCAGCGCATGGTGGGCATCAGCAAGGACTACAACATCTTCGAGCTGCAGAAGGCGCTGATTATGCGCGACATCCTGAAGGCCAACCGCATCATTCAGCACTTCGCCCTGAACCCCAAGGACAACCCGCTCATTCCGAACCTGACCCTGCTCTTCAACTTCTTCCTGCGCCTGCTGCAGCTGCACACGCTGCCCAACCCCTCGCCGGCCGACTGGAAACGCATCGGCGTGGCCAACCCGTACGCCCAGAAGGAGTACCAGCAGGCGCTGAAAGTCTTCCCGTACCCGCGCACCCGCGACATTATCCGCCTGATTCGCCG
The DNA here is from genome assembly GCF_003258365.1 of Hymenobacter edaphi. Lineage (GTDB taxonomy): Bacteria > Bacteroidota > Bacteroidia > Cytophagales > Hymenobacteraceae > Solirubrum > Solirubrum edaphi. Next base: position 1,015,335 of record NZ_QHKM01000001.1, read on the forward strand.
GGCCGATCTGCAGAGCAAGGGCGTGGAAGCCGGCTCGATGTCGGAGGCCGACATCCTGCAGGAGCTGGTGTTCATGGTGCTGCACCCGCAGGTGCCGGTGGCGGCGGTGCTGGGCTAACGGCCAGCGTGATGACCTACGATCTCGACGCCCTGCAGCGTCACCTGGAGGCGCAGTGGCCGGCCGCCGCCTCAAGTGGGAGCTGGGGCCGACGGAAAAGCTGCACCCCGATTTTTGGGTGGTGGAGTTTGCGCCCGGGAACAAGCATGGATTCTGGATCTATGCCGCGTTGGGGATGTCGCTTGGGCTGGCCGGCGAGGCCATCGAGTTGCATAGGTTCGCCCCTCGGGCGGATATGAACGTGGCGGAGCTGCTGGTAGCCGCCGCTGCGTACCACCGCATTGTTCCTATACTAAAAACAGGCGGTACTTTTGCACGGCCGCCACGCGTGTCCGCTCCGGCTTCATGACGTGCTTACCCACACCCCCGTATGCCCTTACCCGTTGCCCATCCGCTGCCGCTCGACGAAGCGGCCCGCCTGCAGGCGTTGCGCCCCTACCAGCTGCTCAACACCATGCAGGACGAAACCTTCGCCGAGCTGGCCCGCCTCACGGCCCAGCTGTTTCGGGTGCCCATCTGCATCATTGCCCTGGTGGAGGAAGAAGTGGTGCGCTTCGGGCTGAACCACGGCCTGCCGCCCGATATGGACCGCGTGAACCGCTGGGAAACGCTGTGCTCGGTGGCCTTGCTGGGCGAGGGCGTGACGGTGTATGAAAACCTGCACGCCGAGCCCTGCGCGCTGATCAACCCCGGGCTGGTGCAAAACCTGCACCTGGGCTTCTACGCCGGCCACACCCTGCGCACCCCCGACGGGCAGCCCATCGGCGTGCTGTGCGTGATTGACAACCAGCCCCGCCCGTTCAGCCCCGCCGAAGCCGCCCTGCTCGAACGGCTGTCGGGCGTGGTGATGAGCCTGCTGGATTTGCGCGTGGCCCTGGTGCAGCAGCCGCGCTGGAACCAGGAGCTGTGGGCCGCCATCTACGCCCGCATCGAGGACTCCGTGACCCGGCTGGAAACCCTGGCCGCGCTGACGGGCTGGGAAGACCGCGCCGACAGCTCCAACGCCCTGGCCTACCAGGATTCCACCCAACAGGAAATGCTGCGCGTTATCGAGGTGCTGAACCAGCAGATTCAGGCCGCCCAGCCCCGGTAACACTACTTTCGGGCTCCGCCCGCGCTCCGGCTGGTTTCCCGCCGTCGGAGCGCGGGCGGTGTCGTTTCAAGCGAATCATCATGCGCGCTTTTATTCATCAGGACGCCGACGGCCACTGGTCGAACCCCAACAGTTTCGTGGCCCTCGACGGCTTCCGCCACATGGGCTGGGAAATCGTGCCCTTCCGCCAAACCGCGGAGCTGGAAGCCGTAACGCTGCCCGACCGGGAACCCGCCGACGTGGTGGTGGGCCCCATCGGCTCGGTGCAGGCGGCGCTGCGGCAGCTGGGCGTAGCGGTGCCGGCCGAGGCCAGCTACCCCGAGGCGCTGCGGCCCTTCCTGGGCCGCCGCCTCTGGCAGTCCACCCTCGATACCGTGGCCGCCACGCCCGACCTGTGGCCGGTGTTCGTCAAGCCCGTGCACGCGCTCAAGCAGTTTACCGGCGTGCTGGTGCGCAGCCCCCGCGACCTGGTGGGCTGCGGCACCCAGGGGCAGGATACCGCCGTGTGGTGCGCCGAGCCGGTCCGCTTCGTGGCCGAGTGGCGCTGCTTCGTGCGCTACGGCCGCATCCTGGACCTGCGCCGCTACCGCGGCGACTGGGCCGCCGCCCCCAGCCGGCAAGTGGTGGAGCAGGCCGTGGGCGCCTACGCCGACGCGCCCCACGGCTACGCGCTGGATTTTGGCCTGACCGACGCCGGTACCACGCTCATCGTCGAGGCCAACGAGGGCTACGCCATCGGCGCCTACGGGCTGGCCCCGGTGCCCTACGCCAGGCTGCTCGCCGCCCGCTGGGCTCAGCTGACCGGCACCGAGGACTACTGCAATTTTTGAGCAGATGATCCGCCCGTCTGTTATTCTCATCTGGCGTCCGCGCAGCAAAGGGCCTTACCACGTTGAATAGCTTGATTACCAGCTGACGTGGCAAGATCCTGTGCTGCGCCGGATGCCAGATAAGGGTGGTAGTTCTTAAATGAATGGAACCCAAAAGAAAAATTTCCACGTTATAAGGAAAAATTTCCCTAGGTTTCGGCCTCCAAACCAACCCACACCTATGGCCACTGCCAGCCTCAAACCCAAAGACGCGACGGCGCTGCCCGTAGCCCTGCGCAAGAAGTGGGCGGCCTGGGGCCGCACCGGTAAGGACTCCTTCGCCCTGGTGCTGGAGGCCCGCAAGGGCGTGCCCGCCGCCACGGCCTTCGAAGTAGCCCAGGCCTACCAGCTGCAGCCCAACGAGCTGGAGGCCATCTACGAGCTGTCGACCAAGACCTTGCGCAGCTACTCCCAGGAAAACCGGCCCCTGAGCGCCGCCAGCAGCGAGAAGACGCTCAAGATTATTGCCCTCTACAACCTGGGCGTGGAAGTGTTCGGGCAAGCCGATGCCTTTCTGCGCTGGCTCGACAAGCCCGCCCACGGCCTCGACCAGGAAGTGCCCCTACGCCTGCTCGAAACCTCGGGTGGCATCGACCTGGTGGCCGAGGAGCTGCAGCGCATTGCCCACGGCGACCTGTCCTAGCCCGTGCTGCTCTACCGCATCTGCCTGGCCAAGTACGCCGACGGCCTCTTTGCCTCGGGCTACCGGGCGCGCTGGAATTTCAAGGACCAGTTCGTCATCTACTGCGCCAGTAGCCGGGCCCTGGCCTGCCTGGAAAACGTAGTCCACCGCAGCGGGGAGGGCCTCAACGAGCAGTTTCGGGTGCTCGTCATCGAGGTGCCCGACGACCTGCTGGTGCAAGAAGTGCTGCTGACCGACTTGCCGCCCGACTGGGCCAAGGCCAGCCGCTACGCCCTGTGCCAGCCCCTGGGCAGCCAGTGGTACGAAGCCCGCCGCTCGGCCGTGCTGCGCGTGCCCTCGTCCATCGTGCCGCAGGAAAGCAACTACCTGCTGCACAGCCGCCACCCCGACTTTCCGCGCATCCGCATCGTGGCCCGGGAGCCGTTCAGCTTCGACGCCCGCATCAAGGCCTCCGACGCCGGCGCGGCGTAGGCAGCTTGAAGCAGCCCATCGGGCCGCCATTGCGGCCCGAAGCATCTGGCTTCCTGACGCAGAAACGCCCACAACAGACCGTCATTCCGAGCGAAGCATCCCGCGTGTTTGGCCTGGTGGTATTGTCCTGCGGAGCCCGGCGAAGCCTCTCTACCGAACGATTCAACGAAAAGGCAGAGAGGTTTCGCCGGGCTCCGCAGGACGTGCTTTTCCCAATTGGTCAACGTCAGCCTACGAGATGCTTCGTTGCGCTCAGCATGACCTTCTTTTCTGCCGCTGGTTCGCGGTGCGTTTAGCTGCGCAAGAGCTTGTCCGGCGTAAGCGGCAGGGAGCGGAGGCGCTGGCCGGTGGCGTGGTACACGGCGTTGGTAATGGCGGCGGGCGTGCCCACGCAGCCGATTTCGCCGATGCCGCGGGCGCCCAGCTCGCTGATGTGCGGGTCGGGGATGCCGAGCCACTCCACGGTGATGTCGGGCGTGTCGGCCAGGCTGGGCACGTGGTAGTCGGCCAGGTTGCGCACCACGGCGCGGCCGGTGCGCTGGTCGTACTGGGTTTCCTCCATCAGCGTGGCTCCCAGGCCCATCATCACCCCGCCGATAATCTGGGAGTGCGCGGTTTTGGGGTTCATCAGCCGGCCCACGTCGTACACGGCGCAGAGCCGGGCCAGGCGAATGGAGCCGCTGGCCTCGTCGACGCGCACCTTCACGAACACCGCCCCGAAGGAGTAGAACGAGTACTGCTCCCGCTCCTCGCCGGGCTTGACCGAGGCCGTGGCCGCCACCGACGGCAGCTTCGCCCGGCGCAGGATGGCGGCGTAGTCCTCGCCCCGCGTCGCGTCGGCCTTGAGCACCAGCCGCCCGTCGCGGGCCTCGATGGCGTCTTCGGCTTGGCCGTGCAGCGGGGATTGGGGGCTCTGAGTAGCCAGGCGTTTGAGGGCCGTGAGCACGTTGCGGCAGGCTTCCAGCGCCGCCGGGCCGATGGTGGCCGTAGTGGCCGAGCCCCCGCTGGTGGGCGCGGTGGGCAGCGCGGAGTCGCCCAGCTCGAAGCGCACGCGCTCCAAGGGCAGGGCCAGACCGTCGGCGCTGATCTGGCGGAAGATGGTGTAGGCACCGTTGCCCAGCTCGTGGGTGGCGCTCTGCACCAGGGCGCGGCCGTCGGCAAAGAGGGTAGCCCGAGCTTCGGCGGGGCGGCGCGCGGCCGGGTACATGGTGGTGGCCATGCCGTAGCCGACGAGCTGGGTGCCCTCGCGCATGCTGCGCGGTTTGGGGTTGCGCTGGTCCCAGCCGATGAGCTTCTGGCCGCGCTCGTAGCACTCGCGCAGGTGCTTGCTCGACCAGGGCTTGCCGGTTTCGGGGTTCTTCTCGGCGTAGTTGCGCAGGCGCAGCTCCACCGGGTCGAGGCTAAGCTCGGCGGCCAGCTCGTCCATGGCGCATTCGAGGGCCCAGCCGCCCACGGTTTCGCCGGGGCCGCGCATGGGGCAGGGCGAGGGCAGGTGCAGGTGGGCCAGCTGGTGCGAGAAGCCCAGGTGGGGCACCGCGTACAGCATGCGCGAGACGCGGGCGCAGGGCTCGGTGTAGCCGCTGGTGATGGAAGCGTGGGTCTGGGTGTCGTGCTGCAGGGCGAGGAGCTTCCCGTCGCGGGTGGCGCCCAGGCGCAGCGTCTGGTGGGTAGCGGCGCGCTGCCCGGCCACGCTGAACATGTCCTGCCGCCGCCACTCGATCTTGACCGGCCGCCCGACCAGCTGCGCCGCCATGGCCGTGAGCAGGGGCGGGGCAAACAGCCAGCCCTTGGCCCCGAACGCGCCGCCGATAAACGGGCAGACCACCTGCACGCTCTCCTTGGGCAGCCCCAGCGACGTCGACACGACTTCCTGCAGATTCTCCACCCCGCGGCTGGTGTCGTACAGGGTCAGAAACGGGCCGCCGGGGCGCTGCTCCCAGCGGGCAATGGTGGCCAGCGGCTCGATGGGGTTGTGGTGGGTAATGGCCGACTGGTAGACGCGCTCCAGGCGCACCGGGGCCGCAGCCAGGGCCGCTTGCGGGTCGCCCACGGTTACCTGCAGCTTTTCGTCCTTGGCGCCCACGAAGGTTTCGGGCAGGGTGCGGTGGCTGGCCGCTTGCATGGTCAGCTCCGGGGCTTGCTCCTCGTAGCGCACGCGCACCAGCGAGGCGGCGTGGCGGGCCCGCTCCAGGGTATCGGCCACCACCACGGCCACGGGCTGCCCGGCGTAATGCACGGCGGCGTCCTGCAGGGGCTGGCGGGTTTCGGTCATGCCGCCCTCGCCCCGAAACAGCGTGCCGCCTACCTTCTCGGGCAGGGGCTGCAGGCGCGGGGCGTTTTCGGGGGTGAGCACGGCCAGCACGCCGGGCGCCGCCCGGGCCGCCGCGGTATCGATGGCACGGACCGTGCCGCGGGCCACCGTGCTGCCGACGATGGCACCGTAGGCCAGATTGGGCACGTCCCACTCGGCGCTGAAGCGCGCCGCGCCGGTGACTTTCAGCCGACCATCCACGCGGTCGAGCGGTTTTCCGGTGTGTTCTAGCATTGGAAGGGAAGTCGGGGTAAAAGCTTGTCCTGGCGGGAAAAAGCCCGGAATACAATCGTCCGTCCTGCTCGATCTGGCGTCCACTGCGCTCAGCAGGACGGGCCGCTGTGCTATTCGATCATTGCGCGGCTACCTCGCCGCTGACCCCGCCCACGCTGGCGGCGAAGGCCGTGCCGGCCGGGCCCTGCAGGGGCTGCAGGCCGCTGGTTTCCAGCAAGGCGCGCACCAGCAGGTTGCGGCCCATAGGGATTTTGTAGGCGTTGTGCTCCAGGGGCCGGGCCTCGGCAAAAGCCTGCGCGGCGGCGGCGCGGAACAGCTTTTCGCTGGGCTTTTGGCCAGCTAGCATAGTCTCCACCGCGGCCGGCAGGCGCCAGGGCTTGTGGGCCACGCCGCCCAGCGCCACCCGGGCCCGCCGGATTTTCTTGCCCTCCATTTCCAGCGCCACCGCGCACGACACCAGCGCAAAGGCGTAGGAGGCCCGCTCGCGCACTTTCAGGTAGTGCGAGCGGCCATTGAAGGCGGGTAGGTCGAGGCTGGTAATCAACTCGCCGTGGGCCAGGGTGGTGTCCTGCTGCGGGGTGTCGCCGGGCAGGCGGTGCAGCTCGGTGAAAGGGATGACGCGCGGGCCGCCGGGGCCGAGGGTCTGCACCTGGGCGTCGAGGGCGGCCAGGGCCACGGCCAGGTCGCTGGGGTGGGTGGCGACGCACTTATCCGAAGCCCCGAAGAGGGCGTGCACGCGGTTGTAGCCGCCCAGGGCCGCGCAGCCCGAGCCGGGCTCCCGCTTGTTGCAGGGCTGGGCCGGGTCGCGGAAGTAGGGGCAGCGGGTGCGCTGCAGGGGGTTGCCGCCGAGGCTGGCCATGTTGCGAATCTGGGTGGAAGCTCCGGCCAGCAGGGCCTCGCTCACGGCCGGGTAGCGCTGCCGCACCAGCGGGTGCAGGGCCGCGGCCGTGTTCGATACGCCCGCGCCCAGGCGCAGGCCGCCGCCCTCGAGCGGGGTGATGCTGGTCAGGCCGAGCGGCGTCACGTCGACCAGCAGCTCGGGGTGGAGCACGCCTTCCTTCATCAGGTCGAGCTGGGAAGTGCCGCCGGCCACGAAGGCGGCCGTGGGCTGGGCGGCCACGGCGGCGCTGGCCTGGGCGGGGGAGCTGGCGCGTTGGTACTGAAACGGGTGCATGGCGGGGGCGGCGCTTAGGCGCCTTGGACTTCCTGGATGGCGGCAATGATGTTGGCGTAGGCGGCGCAGCGGCACAGGTTGCCGCTCATGGCCTCTCGTATTTCGGCGGCCGAGCGTTTTTGCTGGTCCTGCACCAGCGCCGAGGCGGTCATGATCTGGCCCGGCGTGCAGTAGCCGCACTGAAACGCGTCGTGCTTCACGAAGGCGGCCTGCACCGGGTGCAGCTCCTCGCCCCGGGCCAGGCCCTCGATGGTGGTGATGGTGCGACCCTCGTTCATCACGGCCAGCGTGAGGCAGGCGAGGGCGCTGTGCCCGTCGAGGTGCACGGTGCAGGCCCCGCACTGGCCGTGGTCACAGCCCTTCTTGGTGCCGGTGAGGTGCAGCTGTTCGCGCAGCGCGTCGAGCAGCATCACGCGGGGCTCCACCTGCAGGCGGTGGCTCTGCCCGTTGATGCGCAGGGTCAGGGGCACGGTGCCATCGGCGGCGGGCCGCGGGGCGACGTTGGGTGCCAGCTCTGGCGGAGCGGCTTCGGCCGCGGTGCCGGCCCCGAGCAGCAGGAGCAGGGCCGAAGCGGCCAGCGTGGCCGTCAGAAACGTGCGGCGCGAGAGGCCGCTGCCCGGCGCGGGGGCCTCGGCGGGCGCCGAAACGGCCGGGCGCGGCGCGGCGCCCGGGGCGGGGCGCAGGGCTTCCAGCGCGGCCAGCACCTGCCCGGCCTGAATGGGCTGCCCGGGTGCCACCGTCACCTGCCAGCGCAGGCGGCCCTGCTCGTCGAGCAGCACCAGGGCCCGCTGCCCGGTCAGGCCGAACCGGGCGGCTACCGCGCCGTGGGCGTCGAGGGCATGCCAGGTCTCGGCCGGTGGGGGCACGTCGACAAAGGCCGCCCCGCCGTCGAACTCCTGCACCAGGCGGGCAAACAGGGCGCTCTGGTAGGCCGCGGCGGGGTCCCAGGCATGGGCGGCGAAGGCGAGGATGAGGGGCTGGCCGCGGCGGTCGGCGAGGCGCGAGCCGTCGGGCAACGCGCAATCCGGGACGAGTGCGCCGAGGGCAGTAAGGGGCCGGGGGGGTGTGGGCATGGCAGGCGGCATAAGGCAGAACGTTGTCATACGGCAAACCCGACAGCCAGGCCGCTCCGCCGGGGTAACCTAGGGGAAAGGCGCAGAGGCCAAGCCGCCCCGCCGCCGGAACCAGCGCCGCCCGCCTGCCACGAAAAAGCCCTTCCGGCCGGGCGGCCGGAAGGGCTAGGAAGTAGTGGCTGCAAACGGTCAGTAAGCGGCTGTCGGCAGGTTGGCTTATGCAGTAAGGGTGGCGCGGCGGGCGGCGATGCCGGCGCGCGCGGCCGTCAGGATATCGACCTGGCCTTGCACCTGCACGGCGTCGAGGCGGGCCTGAAACCGGGCGTTGCCGGTGCTGGCGCGGTTGTCGCGCACGATTTTCTTGCGCTCGGCCTGCAGCAGCTCCTGGGCGCTGAGGCCGGCTGGGCTGTGTGGACAGCAAGCCAAAAGAACGTCATGCTTCTACAAGCGGACGCCAGATCAAGCATGCCGGCCAAAAAGCACCAGAATTCATTTTTTTGGTTGCTGTCCACACACCCTAGGGCCGCCTCGCTCTGGGCCCGTAGGATTTTCGGCGTCTTTGCGGGCCAGGGCCGCCGCGCCGGCTGCCGAATAGTTTACAGGATGCTGTTCGGCTCAAAAGCAAGCAGCCGCCCCGCGTGACCACGGCGGCTTCAGGAGCGGTGGTAGCGGCCGTGTGGTGGTGGAAGGCATTGTCCAGGAATAGAGAAGCCGGGCCCTGAAACGAAGTCATGCCTTGTTGGCCACCCGGGTGCCGAGTAAGAGCCCCACTGTATATTGCTCCCTGAAATTTACGCTTCGTCACCCCTATGCTCCATCGATTTACCCGCTCCTGGGCTTACGTTAGCCTGTTGGTTGTTGCGACTTGCCTGCACCCAGCCGCACCCGCACAAGGCCAGGCACCAGTCAAGCAATGGGACAAAGTCATTGGGGGCAGTAGCCAAGACCAGCTATGGGCCGTGCAGCCCACCCGCGACGGGGGCTACATCCTCGGCGGCATGTCCTATTCGCCCATCAGCGGAGATAAAACCCAAGGCAGCCAGGGCGACTCCGATTACTGGGTGGTAAAATACAGTGCCAGTGGCACCAAGCAATGGGACCGGACCTTCGGTGGCAGCGCGGGGGACGACCTGAGAGCCCTGCAGCAAACCCCTGATGGCGGCTACCTGCTCGGCGGTAACTCTCTCTCGCCGATCAGCGGCGACAAAACCCAGGGCAGCCAGGGCAACGCTGATTTTTGGGTCGTGAAGATCGACGCCAGCGGCGCCAAGCAATGGGACAAACGCTTTGGGGGCCTTGGGAATGAACAGTTGTATGCTGTGCAGAACACCAGTGACGGCGGCTACATGCTGGGCGGCTATTCCAGCTCGAATGCCAACGGTGACCGGACGCAGCCCACCCAGGGAGCCGCTGATTACTGGGTCGTGAAGCTTGATGCCACTGGCGCCAAGCAGTGGGACAAACGGTTTGGCGGCAGCGACAACGACGTCCTGACCACGCTCAAGCCGGCCGCTGGCGGGGGCTATGTGCTCGGTGGGTATTCGTATTCGCCCATCAGCGGCGACCAGACCCAGCCACGCCGCGGCGGCTCGGACTACTGGTTGATCAAGATTGACGCCGGTGGGAACAAGCAATGGGACAAACGCTTTGGGGGCGCTCAATACAATGATATGTGGGCGCTGCAGCTCACCAGCGACGGCGGCTACCTGCTGGCGGGGAACTCCGATTCCCCCGTCGGTGGCGACAAGACGCAGGCCGGGCAGGGCTACGAGGATTACTGGGTCGTAAAACTCGACGCCAGCGGCACCAAGCAGTGGGACAAAACCTACGGCGGCCGCGACAAAGACATGCTGACGGCCGTCCAGCAAACTCCTGATGGCGGCTACCTCCTCGGGGGCACATCCAGGTCGTGGGTGAGCGGAACAAAAACGCAGGCCAACCAAGGCGCAGAAGACTACTGGGTGGTGAAGATTGACGCCAACGGCGGCCAGCAGTGGGACCTGACGCTGGGCGGCAACAACGCGGATAACCTTACCGATCTGCAGCAAACCAGCGACGGCGGCTACCTGCTCGGCGGCTACTCCCACTCGGGGGTTAATGCCGACAAAACCCAGCCCAGCCTGGGCGGGCAGGACTTTTGGCTGGTCAAGCTAAGCGGCAGCGCCACCACTGCCACCACTGCGCCCCTGGCTCCGCGGCACTTGCAGCTTCATCCTAACCCGGCGCAGGAGCGCATCACCCTGCGCCTCGCTGACGCGCCACGGGGCCGGCTGCGGCTGCGCCTGCACGACGCGACGGGCCGCGTCGTGCTGACCCGTTCCTTCGTGCACGGCGGTGCGCAGGAATCGGTAGAGCTGGGCCCGCAACCCGCCGGGCTGTACCTGGTGCGGGTAGAGGGGCCAACTGGGTACCTGGCCACGCAACGACTGGTCGTGGAATAGCGTGGTGGTAGTCTTCGGCCAGCACCCGCAGAAAGCCTGATGATGTCGGGCTTTTTTAGTGAGGGCCATATCGACTGCGCGACCCGCGCAGCAAGCCCGTATACCCCATTTCCCCCAATCCGCGTTGAAAGCAGGCAAAAGCCGCAACCCGCGGGCATTTTTCCCTACTTTTGACCAGATAGGCCCCGCCCGGGGCTGCCTTCCCGCAACGCACCGCCAATGAAGTTACTGCCCCGCCTGGCGCTGGCGGCCTCGCTCAGCGCCGCGACGCCCCTGGCCCTGCAAGCCCAGCACACCCAGAAATTCACCAACGAGGAACGCTACTACTTCGAAGGCCTCGACCTGTTCGACCGCGGCCAGTACGGCGCCGCCCAGCAGTCCTTCCAGCAGTACCTCGACGCGACCATCCGCCGCACCGGCGAGCTGCGCGACCGAACCGCCGACGCGGAATACTACGTGGCCGTCAGCGGCCTCTACCTGTTTCACCCCGACGCGGAAGGGCGCATCCTCGCCTTCGCCGAAAACAACCCGGCCCACCCCAAAGCGGCCGCGGCCTACTTCGAGCTCGGCAAGTTTTACTTCGACAAGAAGGACTACAAGTCGGCGGTGAGCTACCTGAGCCGGGTGGCGCCCGATAACCTGACGGCCGCGCAGCGCGGCGAGGCCGAGTTCAAGCAGGGCTACGCGCACTTCCAGCTCAAGGAATACGACAAGGCCCGCCTGCTCTTCGACCGCAACAAGCAGGGCAACCACGAATTCCGCTACGCCAGCAGCTACTACGCGGGCTACCTGGCCTACCGCGCCGGCGACTTCAAGGCCGCCCGCACCGACCTGGCCACCGCCGAGCAGAACGACGCCTACCGCCCCGTGGTGCCGGCTATCATGAGCCAGATCTACTACAAGGAGGGCAACTACGACGGGCTGATCAGCTACGGCACCAAGGCCCTGGCCCAGACCCCGCCGCCGCAGTCGGCCGACGAGATTCAGCTGCTGGTGGGCGACGCCTTTTACCAGAAGCAGGACTGGGCCAAAGCCGCCGAGTACTTCGACAAATACGCCGCCGGCCGCAAGAAAATCGAGCCGATGGTGCAGTACAAAATCGGCTACGCCAACTTCAAGCAGGGCGACTTCAAGGGCGCCGCGGCTTCCCTGAAGGGCATTGCCGCCGGGCGCGACTCCCTGGGCCAGAACGCGGCCTACCACCTGGGCCTGAGCTACCTGCAGACGGGCTCCAAGCAGCTTGCGCTAAACTCGTTCGACGCGGCCCGCAAGGCCACCTTCGACAAGCAGGTGGCCGAAAACGCGGCGCTCAAGTACGCGCAGGTCAGCTACGAGCTGGGCAACACCCCCGACGCCATTACGGCCCTGGAGGAGTTCGGCAAGAAGTACCCGCGCTCCAAAAACCGCGCAACCGCCAACGAGCTGCTGGCCGACGCCTACCTCACGACCACTGACTACGCCCGCGCCCTGGCGTACCTGGACAACGTGGACGAGCGCACCAGCAAGCTCAACGCCTCCTACCAGCGCATTGCCTACTACCAGGCCGCCACGCTCTACAACAACGGGCAGTACCAGCAGGCCCTGCCGGTGCTCGAGAAAAGCCTGAAGTACTCCCAGGACGACGCCATCCGGGCCGGGGCCGAGGTGCTGCGCGGCGACGTGTACAGCATCGGCCAGGAGTTTCCCAAGGCCATCAGCTCCTACACCGCCGCCCTGCGCACCGCCCGCGACGGGGCCGCCGCCGACACCGACTACGACCAGAAGGCCCGCTACGGCCTCGGCTACGCCTACTACAACACCAAGAAGTACGACCAGGCCCGGCCCTTCTTCCAGCAGTACCTCGGCGACCCGGTGGCCAAGCCCGCCTCGGACCCGAACTACTACGATGTGACCCTGCGCCTGGCCGACACCTACTACATCAGCAAAAACTACGCGCAGGCGCTGGAGCTGTACAACAAGGTCATTCAGGCCAACGCGGCCGACAAGGACTTTGCCTACTACCAGAAAAGCCTCACGCTGGGCCTCATGGGCCGCCGCGACGAGGCCGCCCAGACCCTGCAGACGCTGCTGCGGGTGTCGCCCAACTCGCGCTACGCCGAGGACGCGGTGTACCAGCAGGCCAACCTGGACTACGAAAGCGGCAACTTCCAGCCGGCCATCGAGGGCTTCTCGAAGCTCATCGACAACCGGCCCAACTCCACGCTGATTCCCTCGGCGCTGGTCAAGCGCGGCACCTCGTACCAGAACCTGCAGCAGTACGACAAAGCCGCCGCCGACTTCAAGCAGGTGCTCCAGCAGTTTCCGCGCACCAAGGCCGCCACCAACGCCATTGCCAGCCTGCAGGAAAGCCTCTCGGCCGGCGGCAAGGCGGAGGAGTTCGACCAGTACCTGGCCCAGTACAAAGCCACCAACCCCAACGACAAGTCGGTGGAGAGCGTGGAGTTTGAGGCGGCCAAGTCCCTATACACCGCCGAGAAGTACGCCCAGGCCATTCCGCGCCTGGAAGCCTACCTGAAGGAGCACACCAGCAGCACCCTGGCCGCCGACGCGCGCTTCTTCCTGGCCGATGCCTACCTCAAAACCGGCCGCAAGCAGGACGCGCTGCCCAGGCTGCGCGCCGTGGTTGATGAAAACAAGAGCGAGTACGTGAACCGCGCCGTGGCCCGCGTGGCCGACCTGGAGTTCGAAAACAAGAACTACGCGGAGGCCGCCAAGTACTACGACCGGCTGCGCCAGACCACCCGCGTAGCCCGCGAGCGGGCCACGGCCGGCCTGGGCCTGGTGCGCAGCTACTACGAAGCCGCCAACTACCCGGAAGCCAAGCGCGTGGCCGCGGAAATCGTGACCGAGGGCAGCGCCGCGCCCACCATCATCAGCGCCGCCAAGCTCTACGTGGGCAAGGCCGACTACAAAGCCGGCAACCTCGACGCGGCCGTGGCCGGCCTGACCGAGTCGGCCCGCACGGTGGACGTGAACGGGGCCGAGGCCCAGTACCTGCTGGCCGACGTGCTCTACCAGCAGAAAAAGTACGAGCCGGCCCTCGACGCGGCCTTCAAGCTGAACTCCGACTTCAACCAGTTTGACCTCTGGCTGGGCCGCGCCTTCCTGCTCATCGCCGACATCTACCGCGACCAGGGCGAGGCCTTCCAGGCCAAGGCCACGCTAAACTCCATCATCGACAACAAATTCCCGGTGCCCGAAATCATCGAGGAAGCCAAGCGCAAGCTCGCCGCCCTCGACGCCGCCACCCCGGCCCCGACCAGCACCACTGGCAAGGGCAAAACCACGAGCACCCCGGCCAAGCCCGGCACCACCAAGGCCCCGGTGAAAACGCCCGCGGGCAAGACCGGCGCCCGCCAGTCGCTGGTGCCGCCGGCCGACACCACCAAGACGGATACCGCCGCGCCCGAGCCGGATGCGCCGGCCGACGAGGAATAGGAGCGAGGTGCTTTTGGAATTTATAGTCAACTGAAAAAGAATGCGCTGCGACCCAGGGGCTCCAGCAACGCCCGAAGGCCGTAGCGCATCCATCATACCCCCGTACATGAGCGTTAGCCCTTCCCAACGCCTTGCCCTGACTGCCCTGCTGGCCACCGCCGCCGGTGCCACATTGGCGCAGGGGCAGCCCACCAAGCCCCGCACCCGCGGCACCATCGAGGACGCCGAAATCGAAGTGGTGAAGGAGCGGGAAAACCAGCTGCCCGAAGCCGCCCGCAACTACGACAAGGTGGAGCTGCCCGCCCCGACCAAGGCCGACCGAGCGGTGCGCTACACCTTCCCCGACTTCCGCCTGCCCAGCCAGAACCTCAACCCCACGGTGCGGGTGCTCACCATCAAGCAGGAGGAGCTGGCCCCGCTGCAGGGCAACTACGCCCGTCTCGGCGTGGGCAACTACGCCTCGCTCTTCGGCGAAGCGCACGCCCACACCACCCGCAACGAGGACCACGCCCTGGGCCTGGATCTGCGCCACCTGTCCTCGGCCCGCGGGCCCGTCGACGGCAAGAACTCCGCCGTGAGCCAGAGCCGGCTGGGGTTGAACGGCGAGCTGTACCGCGGCGCCGTGACGCTGGGCGCCAACGTGAAGCTGGGCCGCGACCGGGCCAACTTCTACGGCTACAACCCCACCACGGAGCCCAAACCCTCGCCGGACTCCATCAAGCAGACCTTTTTCCGCACCGACGCGCAGGTGTTCGTGCGCAACCGCGACCGGGACGCCAAGTTTCAGTACGACCTGGCCGGCGGCTACCGCTACTGGAAAGACCGATTTGAGGCCAAGGAATCGGACCTGTACGCCCAACTGCGCACGGCCTACTACGTGACGGAAAAAGGCCGCGTGCGCCTCGACGGCGACCTGTCGTTCATTTCGCAGAAAGACTCGGCCTACTCCGTGAGCCGCCCCTTCGTGCAGGCCACGGCCCAGTACGAGCAGCGCATCGGCGACCGGCTCGACGTGGGCATCGGCGCCACCCTGGGCTACACCGGCGACACCATCAACGACGCCAAGCAGGTGACGGTGTTTCCGGCCATCCGGGTGGGCTACGCCGTGGTGCAGGACAAGTTCGTGCTCTTCGGCGGCCTCGGCGGCGGACTGCAGCGCGTCACGCTCTACGACCTGAGCCAGGAAAACGCCTGGCTGGGCAAGCGCCAGCAGGTGGCCGACACCCGCCGCGGCCCCTCGGTGTTCTTCGGCTTCAACGCCGCCCCGGCCCGCGCCCTGCAGGCCTCGGTGAAAGTGACGCTGGCCAACGACTACAACCTGTACTTCTACAACAACTCCGGGCGCGACTCCTCGCGCTTCGATTTGGTGTACAACCGCGACGGGAGCACCCAGCTGGTGAACGTGCACGGGGAGCTGATCTATAACGCGGCCGAAAAGCTGCGCCTCGGCACCAAAGTGGACTACAACGGCTACAAGGTGAAGACCCTGGCCAAGCCCTTCCACCGGCCCAACTTCCAGGGCGTGTTCTTCGGTTCGTACAACATGAACGAGAAGCTCATGCTCGGCGGCGAGCTGTACGTACTCAACTCCAGCTACGGCTCGACGCTGCGCCGCAGCTCCCTGGTGCCGCTGACGTACACCGAAACCGTGCAGAAAACCGACGCCGTCATCGACCTCAACCTGCGGGCCGATTACCGCTTTTCGGAAAATCTCTCGTTCTTTGTTTTGGGCAACAACCTGCTGGGCCGCAAATACGAGCGTTTTTTGAACTACCCGTCCAAAGGCGTCAACGTACTCGTGGGGGCCGGCTACCAGTTTTAAGGTGAACTGGTGAGATGGTGAAATGGTGAGTTTGATGTTCACGCATCAGTCACTGTTTCACCATCTTGCCGCTCGCCATTTCACCATCTCACCACTCACTGCTTTGCAGCTTACCGACCACATCCAGCACCTGCTCCGGGACCATGACTGCGTCATCATTCCGGACTTCGGCGGCCTGATTGCGGACTACGAGCCGGCCCGCCTGCACCCGGTGCGCCACACCCTGGCCCCGCCGGCCAAGCGCGTGGCCTTCAACCAGGCCCTCACCCGCAACGACGGCCTGCTGGTTGACACGGTGAGCCGCCGCCTGAGCTTGACGCCCGGCATGGCCCGCCAGCAGGTGCGCGACGCGGTGCAGCGCATGCAGCAGGAACTGGACGAGCAGCAGCGCACCGAGCTGCCCGGCATCGGCATTTTTCGCCAGGCCCCCGGCCGCGGCCTCGACTTCGAATATACCGGGCACCAGAACCTGCTGCCCGCCAGCTTTGGCCTGCCCGAGCTGACCTCGCGCCCCGTGCGCGCCACCGATGCCCTGCTGGCCCGCGAGCGGGTGCATCAGGCCCCGCTGCCCGTGCTGGCCCCGGCCCGCCGCAAGGCCCTGCGCCGCGTGCTCAACGGAGTGCTGAGCGTGAGCATCTTGGGCCTGGTGCTGTCGGCCAACCTGCAGGCGGTGCACAAGCTAGGCTGGTGGCCCGACGGCTGGTGGCCCTACGCCCCGGCCGGCATGGCCAGCACTCCGCAGGTGCGCCCGCAGGCCGCCAACCTCGCCGCCCAACCCTGGACGGAAACCGCCGTGCCCGACGGTACGCCCGAAGACGCACCGGAAATCGGCAAGCCCGCCGTGGCCGCACCGGCCAAAGCCGCTGCAACCCCGGCCGCCACGACGGCGTCCGTTGCCGCAGCCACCAAAGCTGCGGTGGAAGGCCGCAAGGCTGCCAAGCCGGTGGCCGTGAAACCGGCTGCTGCGGGCCGCAACACCGTGTCGGGCGTGTCGAACCGCTGGTACGTGGTGAAGGCCACGTTCAACTCCCTGGCCGGCGCCCGGCAGGTGCAGAGCAACTACGCCGGCAAGGGCGTGGCCGCCAAGATTCTGCTGCCGCGCTGGGGCCACCGCGGCGTCGTCAATACCAAGAAGTACCGCGTCACCGTTGCTGATTTCGCTGACAAGAAATCGGCCAACCAAAGCCTGCCCGCACTGAAGAAGCAGTTCGGCAACGAAATTCTGGTTTACCCTTACTAAGCATGCTCGCAACCCTGCTGCTGCAGACCGCTGTAGTCACCGCCGACTCTACCACCGCCGCCGCCGCGGCCACGGCCGCCGCCCAGCCCTCCTCCATTTCGGTTATCGACCTGATCCTGAAGGGGGGCTGGATCATGTTCCCGATTTTCGCCCTCTCGCTGGTGTCGTTCTACATCATCATTGAGCGCTACATCACCATCCGCAAGGCCGCCGCGCTGCCCGACGGGTTCATGAACCAGATCCGCAACCTGATGGTGAAGGGCGACCTGCAGGGTGCCAAGATGCTCTCGGCCCAGACGGCCTCGCCGCTGGCGCGCATGATCGAGAAGGGCATCCGCCGCATCGGCCAGCCGCTGAAGGACATCGAAACCAGCGTGGAAAACGTGGGCAAAGTGGAAATTGCCCGCCTCGAAAAGAACATCAGCATCCTCGGCATCATCGCCGGCATTGCCCCGATGCTCGGCTTTGTGGGTACCATCGTCGGGGTAATCAACATCTTCTACGCCATTGCCTCGACCGGCGACTTCGGCATCGCCCAGATTTCGGGCGGTCTGTACACCAAAATGGTGACCTCCGCCGCCGGCCTGATCGTGGGCATGATTGCCCACATCGGCTACCACTGGCTCAGCATCATGGTCGAGCGCCTGGTGTTCCGTATGGAAAACTCGGCCATCGAGTTCATGGACATTCTTCAAGACAATTAGTGAGATGGTGAGGTGGTGAAATGGTGAGTTTGAGGTTCGGGCAACCGAAACCGCGCAGGTTGCGCCAGTAGAACGACACTCACTATTTCACCACCTCACCAGTTCACCATCTTACCAAATGGACCTCAGCCGCCGTCGTAAGCTTTCTTCGCACGTCGAGACCAGCTCGATGAACGACATCATGTTCTTCTTGATGCTGTTCTTCCTGATTGTGTCGACCATGGTGAATCCCAACGTCATCAAGCTCATGCTGCCCAACGCCCGCTCGGGCAAGCAGGCTATGAAGCAGCCCATTACCATTTCGGTGGACGCCAACGGGCAGTACTTTATCGACCGGCAGCCCGTAACGGCCACCGAGCTGGAGGCCGACTTGGGGCGCCGCGTGCAGGGCCTGGAAAGCCCCACCGCCGTGCTGCGCGTCGACAAGTCGCTGAACGTGCAGAAACTGGTCGACATTCTGGAAATCGGCAACCGGCTCAAGATCAAAATGGTCATGGCCACCGCGGCCGAATCGGGCAAATAGCCCGGCCGCCGCAGCAACCTGGCCCGACCCTTGCCCAACCCTGGCCCCGGTGCGCTGAACCCCAGCCGCACCGGGGCGCGTTGTTTAGGCCAAGGCCGCTGCAGGGCTGAGCCAGCCCAGGACCGGGTTGCCGGCTGGACGGTCTGACCCAGCCCACCTCACTAAATCACTAAGTCACTAAGTCACTAAATCACCGCAGTCATGGCTGAATTTCGTCACGAGCACCGCCGCGAAGCCCTGATTGGCACCATTGCGTTTCACGCGCTGCTGGCGCTGCTGTTTCTCTTTATCGTCTTCAAAAACCCGCCCGACAGCATTGCCGAAATGGGCGACGGGGGCGGCGTGGAGCTGAACTACGGCATGGACCAGGTCGGCGACGGCGACGTGCAGACCTCGGCCCAGGCCAACGCGTCGCCCAACCGGGAGGACTCCAAGCCGCCGGCCCAGCAGCCCGACCCCGAGCCCCAGCAGGCCAGCACCCCCACGCCACCCACGCCCGCCGAGGACGTGCAGGAAAAGGTGGTAACCAGCGAGGCGGAGGAAAACGACGTGAAGATTCCGCCGGTGGAAAAGCCCACCCCGCGCCCCCGCGAGGAGCCGGTGCGCGAGCCGGTGAAGGAACCCGAGCCCGAGCGGCCCAAGGTTAATCAGCGCGCCATCTTCACCCCGCGCGGGGCCACGGCCAACACCGGCGGCAACGGCGTGAACGGCAGCAGTGACGCGCCCGCCGGCAACAACAACGGCGACAACCCCGGCACCGTGGGCGACAAAGGCGACCCGCGCGGCACCTACACCGGCAAGGCCTACTCCGGCGACCCGGGCAGCGGCGGCGGCTCGGGCGGCGGCGACGGCGACGGGTTCGTGGGCGGCGGCTGGGCCTTCGCCGCGACGCCCAAGCCCGAAGCCGTGGACAACCAGAACGGCTACCTGCGCTTTAAAATCAAAATCAGCGCCGACGGCGAAATCGAGTCGGTAGATAAAGTAGCCGGCAACATGTCGGCCGAGCAGGTACGCATCTGCCGTAGCCTGATTCAGGAGCGGTTCGGGGTGCGCAAGCTCAAGGCCGAAGCCGGGCCCGCCACGGGCTTCTTCACCTTCCGCTTCAAGGTGGAATAGCCGCCGCTCGACTCGCTTACTTGGCAAAAGCTGACGCCGCTGGTCGGAATTCTCCGGCCGGCGGCGTTTTTTTGCACCCTGATTTCCCCGCCCGCCATGACTTACCAGCAAACCCTCGACTTTCTCTACGGCCAGCTGCCGATGTTTCAGCGGGTGGGTGCTGCCGGCTTCAAGGACGGACTGGTGGGCGTGCAGAAGCTGGTAGCCGCCATGGGCCACCCGGAGCGCGGATTTCGCAGCGTGCACGTGGCCGGCACCAACGGCAAGGGCAGCAGCTCGCACCTGTTGGCCGCCATCCTGCAGTCGGCCGGCTACCGCACCGGACTCTACACCTCGCCGCACCTGCGCGAGTTCACCGAACGCATTCGGCTGAACGGCCGGGAGCTGACGCCCGAATACCTGGTGGCCTGGGTGGCGCGCTGGCGCGGGTTGTTCGACGAGGTGCAGCCGTCCTTTTTCGAAATGTGCGTGGCCCTGTGCTACGACTACTTCGCCGCCGAGCAGGTGGACGTGGCCGTCATCGAAGTGGGTTTGGGCGGGCGGCTCGATTCCACCAACATCATCACCCCGCTGGTGTCGCTCATCACCAACATCAGCTACGACCACCAGGCCATCCTGGGCGACACGCTGCCGCTGATTGCCGCCGAAAAAGCGGGCATCATCAAGCCCGGGGTACCCGCCGTTGTCAGCCAGACGCAGCCCGAGGTGCAGGCCGTGTTCGAGCAAACCGCCGCCGAGCGCGCCGCCCCGCTGCTCTTCGCCGCTACCCGCTACCGCGCCGAGCTGCTGCGCGACGCGCCCGCCGCGGCCAGCCAGTACCTGCGCCTCTGGCGCGACGGGGCGGTGTGGCTGGACGAGGTGGAGCTGGCCCTCGTGGGGGACTACCAGCGCCTGAACCTGCCCGGCGTGCTGGCTACCGTGGAGGAGCTGCGCCGCCAGGGCTTCATCATCACTGACGAGCACATCCGCCAGGGCCTGCGCGCCGTGCGCGAGCTTACCGGCCTGCGGGGCCGCTGGCAGATCATCGGCCGCCAGCCGCTCACCATCTGCGACACGGGCCACAACGAGGCCGGCATCCGCCTGGTGGTGCAGCAGCTCGGCCGGCTGCGCTACCAGCGCCTGCACGTGGTGCTCGGCATGGTGGCCGACAAGGACCTGGGCAAGGTGCTGGCCCTGCTGCCCACCGAGGCCACCTATTATTTTTGCGCCGCCAACATTCCGCGGGCGCTGCCGGCGGCTGAGCTGGCGGCCCAGGCGGAGGCCCACGGCCTGCGCGGCCCGGTTTGTGGCTCGGTGGCCAACGCCCTGGCCGAAGCCCGGCGGCAGGCTGGGCCCGAGGACGTCATTTTCGTCGGCGGCAGCACCTTCGTGGTAGCCGAAGTACCCGACCTGTACGAAGCCGAAACCGGGCCCGAAACCGCGGCTTAGCAGTGGGCGGCGGTAGGGCAGAGGCCCACCGCCACAACGGCCGTCAAGCCGCACCGGCCCGTTAGAATGGCAGGTCGCGGCGTAGCGTCACCCGCGCCCCACAAACTCACCACTTCACCACTTCACCATTTCACCTCTAGATGGGTCGAATTAAACTCCGGCGCTTTGCCGAAAACGCCCAGCGGGCCGACATTGTCGAGCCGGGCAAGGACACCTTCGGGGCGCTGCGCGGCCGCTGGCAGGCCGATTTTTTCAAGAATGACAACCCCATCACCCTGGAAATCGGCTGCGGCAAGGGCGAGTACACCGTGGGCATGGCCGAGCGCTACCCGGAGCGCAACTTCCTGGGGCTCGACATCAAGGGCGAGCGGATGTACCGCGGCAGCAAGCTGGCCGAGGAAAAAGGCCTGACGAACGTGGGCTTCCTGCGCATGCAGGCCGAAAAGCTGCTGGAGCACTTCAGCCCCGGCGAGCTGGACGAAATCTGGATTACCTTCCCCGACCCGCGCCCGAGCCTGGGCGACACCAAGCGCCGCCTCACGGCCCCGCGCTTCCAGGAGCTGTACCGCCAGCTGCTGCGCCCCGGTGGCCTGGTGCACCTCAAAACCGACTCCGACCTGCTCTTCGACTACACCCTGGAGCTGCTGCAGGAGCAACCGGCCCCGAACCTGGTCTTCACCAAAGACCTCTACCAGACCACCGGCCTGCTGCCGCACGCGTACGACATCCAGACCACCTACGAGCGGCGGTACCGCGCGCTGGGCGTGCCCATCAAGTACCTGCACTTTTCGTTTGAAGCAGGTGACAAGTAATACGTGACAGGTTCGCCGTGCTGACCTATACGTACCATGTATCACTGGTCACCTGTTACTTGCCACGTGTTACCTCCCAAAAACCAGTCGCGTGTTACCCATGAAGCAACCCCCCATCGTCACCCTGCCGCTGTTTGCCGAGCTGGACCGGCTGCTGCTGGACTTTCTGCGCACGCTCAGCCCCGAGGAGTGGGAGCGGCAGACGCTGGCCCCGCGCTGGCGGGTGATGGACGTGGCCCTGCACCTGCTCGACGGCAACCTGCGCACCCTCTCCATGCTGCGCGACGGGCACTTCGGCGTGGCGCCCACCGGCGACATGGGCACCCACACCGGCCTGGTGGAGTTTCTCAACCAGCTCAACGCCGACTGGATTACCGCCACCCGCCGCCTGAGTCCGCAGGTGGTCACGTGGCTGCTGGAGTTGAGCGGCCGCGAGTACACCGCGTTTCTGCAGACCCTCGACCCCTGGGCACCGGCGGCCTTTGCCGTGGCCTGGGCCGGCGAGGCTGAGTCGCCGAACTGGTTTCACGTGGCGCGGGAGTACACCGAGAAGTGGCACCACCAGCAGCAGATCCGCCAGGCCGTGGGCCGCGGCGAAGATGCCCTGCTGGCCCCGGCCCTCTACGAGCCCTACCTGCAAACGTCCATGCGCGCCCTGCCGCACCACTACCGCACGGTGCTGGCGCCCGAGGGCACCCAGCTGCGGGTGCGCCTGAGCGGCCCGGTGCCCGGCGAGTGGCAGCTGGTGCGCACCGCCGACCACTGGCAGCTGACGCCCGAGCGCCCCACCCCCGACGCCACCGTCACCATCGATGGCGCGGTGGTCTGGCGGCTGCTGAGCAACGAGCTGGACCCCGCCGACGCCGCCCGCCACGTGCACACCGAAGGTGAGCAGTGGCTGGGCGAGAAAATCATGGACCTGGTGGCCGTGATGGTGTGATTGACTGGCTAAATGGCTGGGCGTTCAATCGGTAGCCAATAAAAAAGGTCCTTTCCGCGCGGAAAGGACCTTTTTCTTGTAAGCCGTTGTGGCGCAGGTAGTGCCATTTAGCCATTTGTCAATCAATTTCCAGCTCTTCAAACACGGTTTCCATTTCGCTGAAGTCGCGCACGCCGGGGCGGATTTCGTCGCCACCTTCCAGCACCAGGCCGCGGGGCTGCACCGCGTCGAGCAGCTGCCGCACCGTGCCGGGCGCGAAGCCGGGCGCCAGCCAGATGGGGTAGGAGCGGGCCTGCTCGGTAAGGCGCGTCAGCTGGGCCTCGGTGAGGGGCTGCGGGGGCAATTCGGCAAACACGAAGCCGGCCACGTGCGGGGCCAGCAGCTGAAAGCGGCGGTCCACGTCTTCGGGCAGCATATCGGGCACCCAGCCCACCAGCAGCCACGCGGGCAGGGCCAGTTCGGCCATTTCTTCGGCCGTGCGCAGCCCGTGCAGCAGCACCGCGTGCAGCCCGCACTGCCGGGCCAGGGCGTTGATCTGCTCGGCCGGCATAGCCCCAAACTCGCCGATCAGCTCCACGCCGGCCACCCAGCCGCTCAGCTCCTGCACCAGCTCGGGCGTGACGGCGCCCGGCAGGGCCGGGTCGAGGCGAAACGTGAGGTAGTCGGCCCCCATGCCGGCGCAGTAGCGCACGTCGGAGAGGTTGTTGATGCCGCGAACCAGAACGGAAGTCAGAAGAGCCAAGGTGGTGAGATAGTGAAATGGTGAAATGGTGAGTTGATGTTCGGGCTCCTGGCAGCGTGAACGACACTCACCAATTCACCATTTCACCATCTCACCGCCGCGAAGGTAGGAAACCCAACGCGGCTGTTCGGTGTTACCTTTGCCATTCGGCCGGGAACTTTGACCTCCCGGGCGCTACTCTATGACCGTAGAAACTACCCCCGGCGCCGGCTCGAAAGGCCGCGTCCTCGTCGCGATGAGCGGCGGCATTGATTCCTCCGTCGCGGCCGTGATGCTCCACGAGCAGGGCTACGAAGTGGTCGGGATGACCATGAAAACTTGGGACTACGCCTCGGCCGGCGGCTCCAAGAAAGAAACCGGCTGCTGCTCGCTCGATAGCATCAACGACGCGCGCGACGTGGCCGTGCAGCTGGGCTTCCCGCACTTCATCATCGATATCCGCAACGAGTTCGGCGGCCACGTCATCGACGACTTCGTGGAAGGCTACCTGGCCGGCCGCACGCCCAACCCCTGCGTGCTCTGCAACACCCACATCAAGTGGGACGCCCTGCTGCGCCGCGCCGACCAGCTCGGCTGCCAGTACATTGCCACCGGCCACTACGCCCAGGTGCGCGAGGAAAACGGCCGCTACGTCATCACCAAGGGCCTCGATGAAGGCAAGGACCAGTCGTACGCCCTCTGGGGCGTGTCGCAGGAAAGCCTGGCGCGCACCATCTTCCCGCTGGGCCAGCTGCGCAAGGCCGAAATCCGCCAGATGGCCACCGACCGCGGCTTTATGGAGCTGGTCAACAAGCCCGAGAGCTACGAAATCTGCTTTATCCCCGACAACGACTACCGCGGCTTCCTCAAGCGCCGCGTCGAAGGCCTGGAGGAGCGCGTGGCCGGCGGCAAGTTCGTGCTGACCGACGGCACGGTGGTAGGCACACACGAGGGCTACCCGTTCTACACCATCGGGCAGCGCAAGGGCCTGGGCGTGGCGCTGGGCTTCCCGGCCTACGTGGTCGAAATCCGCCCCGAGGCCAACGAAGTGGTGCTCGGCAACTTCGACGAGCTGGCCCGCACCGCCACGGTGGTCGGCCGCCTCAACCACGGCAAGTTCGCCTCGCTGGAAGGCCAGGGGCTGGTGCCGGCCGTGACCAAGGTGCGCTACAATCATGCGGGCGCCGCGTCGTTCTTGGAGGAAAAGGACGGAAAAATGTACGTTTACTTTCCCGAGCCCGTACACGCCATTGCCCCGGGCCAGGCCGCCGTATTCTACGACGGGCTGGACGTGCTGGGCGGCGGCTGGATCGAGCGCAGCCCCGCCGGGCTCAGCGTGCCGACCCTGCCCGTCGTCGGCCGCGCCGGGGTTGCTGTCTAAGCCATCCACTGTATTGTCGTTATGAAGCGTCTGTTATTTCCGGTAGCGGCCGGCCTGCTGCTCGGCCTGGGAGCCTGCAAAAACACCAGCGAAGCGCCCACGGCCTCGGGCCGCGACTATTACCCGCTGAAAGTTGGCACCGAGCGCGTCTACGACGTGGTGGACCGCAGCTACACCAACAACCGCGCGACCGAAACCCGCTCGCAGGTGCGCGAGCAGCTGACCGAGTCCTACACCGACGCCACCGGCGCGCTGACCTACAAGCTGGTGCGCTCCTCGCGGGCCCTGGCCACCGACGGCTGGCGCGTCGACAGCGTGCAGACGCTGACGGTGAATGCCCAGAACCTGCTGCTGACCCGCAGCAACTGGCGCACCGTGGAGCTGATTTTTCCGGTGCGCGACGGGGCCGAGTGGAACAAGAACGCCTTCAACGACCGCGACACCCTGGTGGCCCTCAACCGCCGCTACCAGGACGTTGGGGCCAGCTTCGCGGCCGGCACCCGCAGCTACGACAACACCCTGACCACCTACGACGACGACCCGGACCGCAACAACCTCTACTACGAGTTCAACTCGCGGCAGGTGTTTGCCAAGGGCATCGGGCCGGTGCTGCGCGAGTCGCGGGCGCTGAACTACTGCCAGCCCAACGGCAGCTCCGGCTGCCAGGTCGGGGTGAACTACATCACCTCGGGCAAGACGCACACCGAAACCCTGGTGCAATAGGCCGCGGCGGCATCCCGAACGGGCAACGCCCGCCAGCGCAAGCCGGCGGGCGTTGTCGTGTCCGGAAAACCCGCCGGGCGGTCCGTTGGGGCTCCTGCGCTAATTCAGTATCTTGCCTATTCCATTTTCACTCGTATTCATGCGTCTTCTTTCCCTGGGACTCGTGCTGGCGGCCCTCACGCTGGCCGCGCCGGCGGCGCAGGCCCAAAGCAGCCCCGTGCAGCGGCACCTGGTGTATTTCCGCGACAAAACCGGCACGCCCTACACCGTGGCGCAGCCGCAGGCCTTTCTGTCGGCGCGGGCGGTGCAGCGGCGCACCCGGCAGGGCATTGCCGTGCTCCCGCGCGACCTGCCGGTGACGCCCGCCTACGCCACGCAGGTGCGCAACACCGCCGGCGTGCGCCTGCTCTACACCTCGCGCTGGTTTAACGCCGCCGTGGTGGAATGCAGTGCTACGGCGCTGGCGCAGCTGCAGGCCCTGCCCTTCGTGCGCACGGCCACCACCCTCAACCGCAACGCCGCGGCTTCGCTGCCGGTGCGCAACCCCGTCAGGCCGCAGGCCGCCCCCGCCGCGGCGCGCACCGCCGCCGTGCCCGCCGATTACGGGCTGGCGTACGGGCAAGCCGAGATGATCGGGGCCGTGGCCATGCACAACGCCGGCTACCGGGGCGAAGGCATGCAGATTGCCGTGTTCGACGCGGGCTTTCCGGGCGTCGACCAGATGGCCGCTTTTGCCCCGCTGCGGCAGGAAGGCCGGCTGCTGAGCACCTTCGACTTTGTCGACAAGGACCGCGGCGTGTACGAGAAGAACGACCACGGTACGCTCACGCTCTCGACGCTGGCGGCCAACCAAACGGGCTACTTCATCGGCACGGCGCCCAAGGCCAGCTACCACCTCTGCATCACCGAGGACATTCGCTCGGAGCACCCGGTGGAAGAGGCCAACTGGCTGATTGCGGCCGAATACGCCGATTCGCTCGGCGTCGACGTCATCAGCTCCTCCCTGGGCTACACCACCTTCGATGCGCCCTCCACCGACCACACCTACGCCGAGCTGAACGGGCGCACCGCCATTGCCAGCCGCGCCGCCAGCGTGGCCGCCCGGGTGGGCATCCTGGTGCTGAACTCAGCCGGCAACGACGGCAACAACAGCTGGCAGTACATCGGCGCGCCCGCCGACGCCGACTCGGTGCTGACCGTGGGCGCGGTGGATACGCTGCTGGTGCGCGGCAGCTTCAGCTCCATCGGCCCCACGGCCGACGGGCGCATCAAGCCCGACCTCGCGGCCCGGGGCGTGCGCGCCACCGGCCTCTCGCCCGGCAACGGCATCCTGCAGGGCAACGGCACCTCCTACGCCTGTCCCATCCTGGCGGGCATGGCGGCCGGTTTCTGGCAGGCCAATCCCTCGCTCACGGCCCAGCAGGTGCGGCAGTTTCTGCGCAGCAGCGGCACCCAGGCCTCCAGCCCCGACAACTTCGTGGGCTACGGCGTGCCCAACTTCGTGCGGGCCTACAACCTGGCCAACCCCGGCGCCCCGCTGGCCGCCGGCGCCCCCCGCCAGCCCACCGAGGAGCTGAGCGTGTTTCCGAACCCCGCGGGCTCGGAGCTGGCCCTGTACCTGCCCGAGCCCTTCCGCCGCCAGGCCCTGCGGGTGCGCATCCGGGACAGCCGCGGGGCGCTGGTCAGTGAGCAGCGCCTGGCCGCGGCGGGCCGCGAGCAGGTGCCGCTGCAGCTGCCCGCGCTCAGCCCCGGCGCCTACACCTGCACGGTGGAAGCCGGCAGCGAGTCGCGCACGGTGCGCTTTGTGCGGCAATAACCCGGCTTCTGCAGCTCCCAGAGGGCTGTTGGCTTCTGAGCCCTTTCGCTGGTCCGTCCGGCGGGAGGGCCTTTTTATGAGTTCTGTTTGCTAACTATTTTGGATTGCTAAAAATATTGGGTACCTTTAAATCGTATTGCAGAACCATTCAAGCACAGCGCATCATGCTCCAACTGATGACCACTAAGCGAATTGGCCGGCGCCAATTCCACTTCACCGTACAGGGCGGCTCCTTCCACGAAGTCGTGGCCGAGTACGACCGATTGAGCTTTCCCGACGTGGCCGCCTGCGGCCTCTGCGGCTCCGATAACCTGGACCTGACCTCGCGCGTGGCCCAGGACAAATTCAAGTACACCTCCGTCAAGTGCCTGGACTGCCGCGGCGACCTGACCTTCGGCAAAATGCAGCGCGACGACCAGACCGTGTTCCTGCGCCGCCGCGAGTCGGGCGAGCTGGACTGGCAGGCCTGGAAGAAAGGGGAGTAGAAAAGGTGACGCGTACTACGTGACAGGTAACAGGTGAAAAGTTGAGTTAGGAGTGAATGGCGGTTGGGCCGGGGCCGTGTGGTGAGACGCCCGGCCCGCAGCCTGCCCGGCTAGCTTACCCCGTGCGACTATCGGCTTATTAACGGCCCGGCCATACTTTGTGGCCGGGCCGTTCGTTTGGGGGCCGTTCGGATGGCGCGACCGGTCTTGTTCTGCCAGGTCCATTGGGCTGCGGGCTGCTGAAAGGCCCCGTTGCCCCGACCAGCCCCGGCAACGAATAAGCGGAAACACCCCGCCCGGCGGAACCCGGCACCTGCTCCCTTCATCACCTAATTACCCAATCACTCCCAACCTGTCACGTGTCACCTGTTACTTGTCACCCCATTGCCTAATTTCGCGGTCATGAGCACTTCTCCCCGCCGCATCACTCCCTTGCTAGCGCCGTCGTTGCTGGCCGCCGACTTTGCCAACCTGCAGGCCGAAACCGAGCGCCTCGCCGGTAGCGCCGCCGACTGGCTGCACTGCGACATCATGGACGGGCGCTTCGTGCCCAATATTTCCTTCGGTATTCCGGTGCTCCAGGCCATTCACCGCCACGCCAAGCAGCCGCTCGACGTGCACCTGATGATCGAGGACCCCCAGAACTACCTGCAGGCCGTGCGCGACGCCGGCGCCGCGGGCATCACCGTGCACTACGAGGCCTGCCCGCACCTGCACCGCGTGCTCCAGCAGATCAAGAAGCTGGGCTGCCGCGCCGGCGTAGCCCTGAACCCGCACACGCCCGCCTGGGTGCTGCAGGACATTGCCCAGGACGTGGACCTGGTCTGCGTGATGTCGGTAAACCCCGGCTTCGGGGGGCAGAGCTTTATTCCGCACACCCTGCAGAAAGTGGCCGAGCTAAAGGAACTGCTCACCGATGCCGGCTCCGAGGCGCTGATTGAGGTGGACGGCGGCGTGAACGAGCAGAACCTGCTGCCGCTGGTGGAAGCCGGCGCCGACGTGCTGGTGGCCGGCTCCTTCGTGTTCAGCGCCCCCGACCCCGTAGCGACCCTGGCCGAGCTGCGCGCCCAACTCAACGGCCTGTTTTCCGCCGCGAATTAATGACGAACCGTCGACCCTCGTTCTGGCCGACCGTGACGGTGCGGGCCCTGCTGCTGGCCGGCCCCGCTGCGGCCTTAGTGCCCGCCACCGCTCTGGCCCAGCAGCCCGCCGCCGGCCGCGTGGAGCTGCGCGGCACCGTGCGCGACGCCGCCGGCCAGCCCGTGGAGCAGGCCTCGGTATCGGTGGAGGGCCAGCCCGGGGGCACCAGCACCGACGAGGCCGGGCGGTTTCGCCTGAGCGCGGCCCGGCCCGCGGGCAGCTCCCTGGGGGGCGGTTCCCTGACGGTGGTGGTGCAGCGTCTGGGCTACGCCACCGTGCGCCGCACGGTCTCGGCCCGCGAGCTGGCCGACGGAGCGGCCGAGCTGAGCCTGAGTCTGCAGGCCAGCACCCGCGCCCTCGACAACGTGACCGTGCGCGGGCAGCGCGGCGTGGACACGCGCGAGCAGATCAGCCTCACGACGCTGGAGCCGCGCACGGCCAAGGAAATTCCCTCGACCTTCGGCGACTTCAACGCCATTCTGAAGACCCTGCCGGGCGTACAGTCGACCAACGAGCTGACCAGCACCTACTCGGTGCGCGGCGGCAACTACGACGAAAACCTGGTCTACGTCAACGGCATCGAGATTTACCGGCCGTTTCTGGTCACGCAGGCCCAGCAGGAAGGCCTGAGCTTTGTCAACCCCGACCTGGTCGACAAGGTGGAGTTTTCGTCGGGCGGCTGGCAGCCGCGCTTCGGCGACAAGCTCTCCTCGGTGCTGAACGTGGAGTACAAGCAGCCCACGCAGCGCGGCCTCACCGCCACGGCCAGCCTGGTGGGCGGGGCGCTCAGCTACGAGAACGTGTCGAAATCGGGGCGGGTGAGCTACCTGGGCGGGCTGCGCTACAAGACGGCGGACTACATCCTGGGCACGCTGCGGCAGCTGAAGGGCGGCTACAACGCGGACTACGCCGACGGGCAGCTGTACGTCAACATCGGGCTGGGGCCCAAGGACGACCTGCAGAAAACCAGCCTGGGCGTGCTCGGCTCCTGGGCCCACAACAACTACCGCTTCGCCCCGCAAACGGGCCAGGTCACGTTCAGCACCGGCACCAACCAGTTTCAGCGGCTGACCATCTTCTACGATGGGCGCGAGCGGATGCAGTACGACACCTACCAGGGCGGGCTGAACCTGCGGCACCATTTCACCCCGAAGCTGACCGGGGAGCTGATCGGCGGCGGGCTCATCACCCGCGAATACGAGATGCGCGACGTGGAAGCCTCTTACCGCCTGGCCGACATCAACCGCGACCCGAACTCGCCGGACTTCAACCAGGCCGTGCGCCAGCGCGACGTGGGCTCGCGCTTCGACCACTCGCGCAACCGGCTGCTGGCCTGGATCGGCACCGTGGAGGCGCGCGCCACCTACGCGCCGGCGCCGCGCCACGAGCTGCGCGTGGGCGTGAAAGCCGGCCGGGAGCACGTCGACGACCGGCTGGACGAGTACGCCTTCACCGATTCGGCCGACTACGTGCCGGCCAAGCGCTTCAGCCGCCTGCGCACCCAGCTGGACCTGACCTCGACCCGGGTGCAGGGCTACGGGCAGCACACCTGGCGCCTCGACTCGCTGCGCACCGTCACCTACGGCGTGCGCCTGCACTACTGGTCGGTGAACCAGCAGCTGACGGTGAGCCCGCGGGTGCAGTTTGCGGCCCGCTCGCGGCGCCACCCGAGCGTGTCGTACAAGGCGGCCACGGGGCTGTACTACCAGCCGCCGTTTTACCGCGAGCTGCGCAACCAGCAGGGCGTGCTCAACCCCGCGCTGCGGGCGCAGCGCTCCGTGCACGTTATCGGGGGCACCGAGTACCGCTTCCGGTACTGGGGCCGCCCGTTTCAGCTTACCGGCGAGGCCTACTTCAAGTACCTGACAGACGTGATTCCCTACGACGTGGACAACGTGCGCCTGCGCTACTTCGCCCAGAACCTGGCCACGGCCTACGTGGCCGGCGTCGACGGGCGCCTGAGCGGGGAGTTTGTGCCCGGGGCCGAGTCGTGGTTTAGCCTGGGCCTGCTCACCACCCGCGAAAACCTGCGCGGCGACTCGCTCACCGTTTACAACGGCGACGGGCAGCCCATTGGCAAAAAGGAGAAGGGCTACATCCGGCGCCCGACGGACCAGCGCGTGAACCTGGGTATTTTCTTCCAGGACCACCTGCCGAACAACCCCTCGGTGCGCGGCTACGTGAACTTCGTGTTCGGCTCCGGCCTGCCCTTCAGCCCGCCCGCCCTGCCCGAGCTGCGCGGCACCAGCAAGCTCACCCGCAGCTACAAGCGCGTGGATCTGGGTTTCTCGAAGGTGCTGAGCTTACGCACCATCCGCTCCAGCAAGTTCTACCAACCGGAAAGTCTCTGGATGGGCCTGGAAGTGCTCAACGTGTTTGCCGCCAACAACGTGGCCGGCTACAGCTACATCCAGGACCTGAACGGGGCCACCTACGGCGTGCCCAACTACCTCTCGCAGCGCGTGGTGAACCTGCGCGTCATTGCCCGCTTCTAAACCCGCCACAACGGCCCGAATGCCGCGTGCCCGCCCCGAATTTCGGGACGGGCACGCGTTGGTATAATGCGGTAGCTATTGAGCGTAGGAATGCAACACGTTGATCAAGGGGGAGGCGCCGCTGGCAAAGGCCGGTCAGAAACCCAGGCGCTGGGAGTAGGACAAGTACAGCGCGAGGCCGAGCGGAAATAGCAGGAGGATGGCCGCTTTGCCGGGCCAGGGCCGCGGAGCGGGCGTGACCAGGTCAATTAGCTGGGTGAAGACCCCCAAGCCGCTGGCCAGCGTCACCAGCAGCATCCAGCCGCGTCCGGCCGCGTCGAGGGTACCGCCAGCAACCAGCACCAGGCCCATGTGCTGCAGGCAGACAAGGCCGAGGGTAGCCAGGGCAAAGCCGCCGCGCCAGCCGCGCCGGGCAGCCGCGGCGTTCAGGGGGTTGACGGATTGGTAGAGCACTACCGGGGAAATCAGCCAGCCGAGCGGCGCGAAGAAGTGGGCCGCCAGCAGCGTGAGTCCCAGCAGGCAGGCCGCGAAGCCTAGCGCGGGGCCGAACGACCAGGAATGGAGCAGGCGCACCGGCGTGGATTACTTATCGGCGTCCTGGTGCACGTCGCGGAAGCGGAGCATGTCGAGCAGGCGCTGCTCCTTCGCGTTGTCGAAGCCGCAGGTGGCGCGGAATTCCCGGGGGTTGCGGTAGGTGCCGAAGAGCATGTCCCACCACACGATGTCGCCGTAGTTGTGGGCGTGGTGCTCGTACTCGTGGTGGATGCGGTGCATTTCGGGCCGCTGGAAGATGTAGCCCACCCACTGCGGGGTGCGCACGTTGGTGTGGTAGAAAAACTCGCCCAGGGCCGTGCAGAGCGTATAGACGGCGCCGGCGGCCGGGCTCAGGCCCAGCAGCGTAAATACCAGCAGCGTGCCGATAAGGGAATTGACCACCATTTCCACCGGGTGCTTGTAGAAGGAGGTGATGACCTCCAGCCGCTGCGGGCTGTGGTGAATCTGGTGAAAGTGCCGCCACAGAAAATCGACGCGGTGTCGCCAGCGGTGCCACCAGTAAAACACGAACGTGGCCACCAGGTAGGCCAGCAGCCCGCCCACCGCCGGCCCCACGTGGGCCGAGAGGTGAAACACGGAGTAGGCCGACAGCCACTTTTCCCAGCTGATGCCCGCCAGCAGCACCACCAGCAGCTGCACCGCGTTGAGCAGCAGCACGCGGGCGGGCCAGGTGGGCACGGCGGGCAGGCGCCAGCCCGGGCGCAGGCGTTCGAGCACGAAACAGCCCGCAAAAACGAGAAAGATGATGGGGAGCATGAGCGCAGAGCTTGGGGTGAAACGATGCCCCAAAAGTCCCGCGCCGCCCGCCGCCCGCGCTTGACAAATATCAATTTCGCTCCCGGCCGGCGCCCTGGGCCCGGATGCGGCTGATGGTTTCGGGCGTCACGCCGAGGTAGGAGGCCAGGTGCTTGAGCGGCACGCGCTGCAGCACTTCGGGGAAGGATTGAACCAGCTGGGCGTAGCGCTGCTCGGCCCGCAGCAGGCGCAGCTGCTGGGTGCGCTGCTCGCTGAGCACGTAGTAGTGCTCGGTGAGCACGCGCCCCACGTAGTTGAACTCGGGAAAGTCGCGGTAGAGCTGCTGCAGCTGCTCGTAGCTGATGGAGTACAGCACGCTGGCTTCGAGCAGCTCGATGAACTCCTGCGACGCGGTGCGGGTCAGGAAGCTCACGATGGAGATGATAAAGTCGCCCTCGCGCATAAACCAGGTGTTGGCCTCGCGCCCCTCGTGCAGGTAGTAGCCCCGGGCCAGCCCGCGTTCCACGAAGTAAATCCGCCCCGCCACCTGGCCCGGGGCCAGCAGCGCCCGGCGGGCGGGCAGCTCCTCGCGGCGCATCTGCTCGGTGATGGCGCGCAGGCAGGCGTCGGAGAGGGGATAAAGGGCCCGCAGGCGAAGCAGCAGCGCATCCATAGGCGAAAACGGGAATCCGGGGGCGGCCAACAAACGCCCGCCGCCCCAAAAGTCCGGAATTCCGGGCTCCTGGGGCGGCGGGCCGCAGCACGGACGTATCTTCTAGTAGGCTTTCGACTGCCACTGCGTCAGGGTCACTTTCATGCCCGGCAGCTGGGTTTTAAACTTGTCGTCGTCCTTGTCGCCGGCTTTGATGGCGCGCCGGGCGCTTTCCACGGCCGAGAGGTAATCCTCCTTCTGGGCCATCAGGCGGGCTTTCAGCCAGAGGTTGGTGTAGCTCTCGTTCAGCTCGATGGCCCGGTTGATGTAGCGCAGGGCCAGCTCGGCCTCGATCTGGTTCTGGATCAGGTAGTCGGCGGCGGCGGCCAGCAGCTGCGGGTCGTTGGGCGTTTTGCTCAGGGCCGCCTGCATGCTCTGCAGCACCTTGGCGTGCACGTTGGTGCGGATAAACACCGAAATGGTCTTTGTTTCCCACGACAGGTTCAGGCGGGCGGCATTGGGGCGCACGTCCGAAAACCAGTAGTGCAGCGATTCGCGCATGGGCGTGGTTTCGGGCAGCACCGCCACGCGCAGCACGTCGTCCTCGGCCTTGTAGCCTTCGCTGCCCCAGTGGTTGGTCACCTTGTTGAGGATGAGCTGCCAGTCGTGGTCGGCCGAGGGCAGCACGTAGAGCGAGTAGGTGCCCGCGGCCACGGGCTTGCCGCTGAGGCGCACCGAGTCGGAAAAGGTGATGAGCGTGTTTTCGTTGGCGCCGGCCCGCCACACCTGCTCGTAGGGCACCAGCTGCCCCCAGACCTTGCGGTTTTTCACCCCGGGCGTGTGGTAGTCCACGGTCACGTCGGCCAGGCCGATGGTCTGGGTGACGACGGCGTGCGGGCTGGCCTGGGGCTGCACGAATTGCTGGGCGTGGGCTTCGGCCGCCCCCAGAAAGGCGGCCAGAATCAGGCAAAAGAAGCGGGACATGGCAGGGGCAATGGGTGTGGAGCTAACGCGGCGGGCCGAAAGAAAAGTGCCAAGGTACGACAAGCGGGCCGCCGCCGGGTTTAATTCACATCATCATGTGAGCCGCGGAGGCGGTGAGCAACTGCGCGTTAGAGGCGGAAAAAAATACGGCAATGGCAACTGCGCGGCGAAAAATTTCGGTATTTGATTTTGGCGCGTACCTTTGCCCGCATAATTCCCAATTCCCGCATGTCCCTCGTCGCCTCGTTGCGCTACACTACGTCGCCGGCCGCCCCGCACTGGGCCGCCGCGCCGGGGCATGCCGGTCATCATCACCACCATTCCTCCCCGGGAGAGGAATAATTACGTATAGGCGTTCGGCTACGGTCCGAACCTACGTCGCCCCGCCGGTTTTGGCCCCTTGCCGCTCAAGAGCAGCTCTGCTTCGGACCCCGGCCCCCTTTGATGATGTTTTCGACAACGAATCGGCGCGCTTTGCCGCGGTCGGCGTTGTTTCCCGCTTTTCCTTTTTCCCATGATTCGTCTGGCCATCCAGAAATCTGGTCGTCTGAGCGAAGACTCGCTCGCCCTGATCCGCGAATGCGGCATCGGCTTTGTCAGCAGCTCCTACAAGCTCAAAACCGAAGCCACCAACTTCCCCCTCGAAATCCTGTTCCTGCGCGACGACGACATTCCCGGCTACGTGCAGGACGGCGTGGCCGACCTGGGCATCGTGGGCCAGAACGTGCTGGCCGAAGCCGGCCTGCCCCAGCTCCAGGTCGAGGCGCTGGGCTTCAGCAAGTGCCGCCTCTCGCTGGCCGTGCCCCGCGGCGAGGCCTACAGCTCGGTGGCCGATCTGCAGGGCAAGAACATTGCCACCTCGTACCCCGAAATCCTGGGCCGCTACCTGGCCGGCGAAGGCGTGCAAGCCCAGCTGCACACCATCAGCGGCTCGGTGGAAATTGCCCCGAGCATCGGCCTCGCCGACGCCATCTGCGACATCGTGTCGTCGGGCTCCACCTTGCTCGGCAACGGGCTGCGCGAGGTGGAAACCGTGTTTCGCTCCGAGGCCGTGCTCATTGCCAGCCCGCAGCTGCCGCAGGAGAAGCAGCGCCTGCTCGAGCAGCTGCGCTTCCGCATGCAGGCCGTGCGCCGCGCCCGCCGCAACAAGTACATCCTGCTCAACGCCCCGGTGGCGGCCCTCGACGCGGTGAAGGCCCTGCTGCCGGGCATCAAGTCGCCCACGGTGACGCCGCTGGCCGAAGCCGGTTGGGTGTCGGTG
The DNA here is from genome assembly GCF_003258365.1 of Hymenobacter edaphi. GTDB lineage: Bacteria > Bacteroidota > Bacteroidia > Cytophagales > Hymenobacteraceae > Solirubrum > Solirubrum edaphi. Next base: position 1,050,733 of record NZ_QHKM01000001.1, read on the forward strand.
CAGTCGGTGGTCAACGAGGACGACTTCTGGCACATCACCGACCAGCTCAAGGCCGTCGGGGCCGAAGGCATCCTGGTGCTGCCCATTGAGAAGATGATTAGCTAAGCGGTGAACTGGTGAGATGGTGAACGGGTGAGTGCCGTCCTGCCTGCGCCAACTGCGCGGGGCCGGCCTCCCGAACATCAAACTCACCCGTTCACCATCTCACCAGTTCACCGAAATGCAACGATTCAACTACCCCAGCCCGGCCCAGTGGCCGGCGCTGCAGCTGCGTCCGGCCCAGCAGGAAGCCGCCGAGGTGGAGCAGCGGGTGCGCGCCATCTTCGACGACGTGCGCCAGCGCGGCGACGCGGCCCTGCGCCACTACGCGGCCGCCTTCGACGGCGCCGCGCTGACCGAGTTACGGGTTTCCGCCGCCGAGCTGGCGGCCGCGGCCGCCGCGGTGCCCGCCGCGCTGCAGGCCGCCATCCGGCAGGCCCGCCAGAACATCGAGCGGTTCCACGGCGCCCAGCGCGAGGCCGAGCTGCGCCTGGAAACCATGCCCGGGGTGGAGTGCTGGCGCCGCCCGGTGCCGGTGCAGCGCGTGGGCCTCTACATTCCGGGCGGCACGGCGCCGCTGTTCAGCACCCTGCTGATGCTGGGCGTGCCCGCCCGCCTGGCCGGCTGCCCCGACATCGTGCTGTGCACGCCCCCGACCAAGGACGGCTCCGTCAACCCGGTCATCCTCTTCACCGCTGCGCTGCTGGGCATTGATACCGTCATCAAGGCCGGCGGGGCCCAGGCCATTGCCGCCCTGACCGGCGGCACCGAATCCGTGCCGGCCGTCGACAAAATCTTCGGCCCCGGCAACCGCTACGTGACGGCCGCCAAGCAGCTGGCCGCCCAGCGCGGCGTGGCCATCGACATGCCGGCCGGCCCGTCGGAAGTACTGGTCATTGCCGATGCCTCGGCCAATCCGGTATTCGTGGCGGCCGACCTGCTCAGCCAGGCCGAGCACGGCCCCGACTCGCAGGTGGTGCTCTTGTCCGATTCGGCGCAAGTGCTCGACGCCGTGACGGCCGAGGTGCAGCGGCAGCTGGCCGAGCTGCCCCGCCGCGACGTGGCCGCGCAGGCCCTGCGGGAAAGCCGGGCCATCCTGCTCGGCAGCGCCGCCGACATGCTGCACTTCTCGAATCAGTACGCGCCCGAGCACCTGATCCTGGCCACCGACCACGCCGAGGCGCTGGCCGCCGACGTAACCAGCGCGGGCTCGGTGTTCCTGGGCCACCTCACGCCCGAAGCCGCCGGCGACTACGCCTCCGGCACCAACCACACCCTGCCCACCAACGGCTACGCCCGCAGCTACAGCGGGGTGTCGCTCGACTCGTTCGTGAAGAAAATCACCTTCCAGCGCATCACCCCCGCGGGGCTGCGGGCCCTCGGGCCGGTGGTCGAAACCATGGCCGAAGCCGAGGGCCTGCGCGCCCACGCCCGGGCCGTGACCCTGCGGCTGGACTCAATTGGTAGTTAACAAGCAGCCCTGAACAATGAGCAACCGGGGCAGCGGCGCTTGAGCCGGCTGCCACCCGCAGTGCTCATCGTTCGTTGGCAATTGATCATTGAACGCAATGAACCTCGACGAACTCATCCGGCCCAACGTGCGGGCCATGAAACCCTACGCCTCGGCCCGCGACGAATTTCAGGGCACGGCGCAGGTCATGCTCGACGCGAACGAGAACAGCCTGGGCTCGGTCGGCGGGCAGGCCTTCAACCGCTACCCCGACCCGCTGCAGCGCGCCGTGAAGGCCGAAGTGGCCCGCCTCAAGCAGGTCGGCCCCGGGCAGATTTTCCTCGGCAACGGCTCCGACGAAGCCATTGACCTGCTGCTGCGCCTGACCTGCGTGCCGGCCCGGGACAGCATCCTGATTTTGCCGCCGACCTACGGCATGTACGAAGTGGCTGCCAACCTCAACGACGTGGCCATCGAGCGGGTGCCGCTGACGGCCGACTTCCAGCTTTCCGACGACGCTATTACTAAGGTGTTGGCCTCGCCGGCCAAGCTGGTGTTCGTCTGCTCGCCCAACAACCCCACCGGCAACCTGCTGCACGCGGCGGCGGTGGAGCGCATCCTGCGCGGCTTCCCGGGCCTGGTCGTGGTCGACGAAGCCTACAGCGACTTTGCCGCCGCGCCGAGCTGGACTTCGCGCCTCGCGGAGTTTGAGAACCTGGTGGTGCTGCAGACGTTTTCCAAGGCCTGGGGCCTGGCCGGGCTGCGCCTGGGCATGGCCTTCGCCTCGCCCGCGCTTATCGGCTACCTCAACAAAATCAAGCCGCCCTACAACGTCTCGGAAACCACCCAGCAGCACGCGCTGGCCGGCCTGGCCGATACCACTGGCTTCGAGCAGATGCGCCGGGCGCTGCTGGCCGGGCGGGAGCAACTGGCCGCCGCCCTGCCCGCCGTCGGCATCGTCGAGCACGTGTTTCCGTCCGACGCGAACTTCCTGCTGGTGCGTTTCCGGCCCGATGCCACCGCCGTGTACGAGTACCTGCTCGGGCGCGGCATCGTGGTGCGCAACCGCACCACCCAACCCGGCTGCGCGGGCTGCCTGCGCCTGACCGTGGGCACGCCCGCCGAAAACCAGCAGCTGCTCGCCGCCCTGCACCAGTACCCCGGCTAGGCCCTTGCCGGCCCGCCCGTTCTTTCCGACCACGACCACCGCGCCCCACGACGGCGCGCCTGCCATGAAAAAAGTACTCTTCATCGACCGCGACGGGACCATCCTCGTCGAGCCGCAACCCAGCCAGCAGGTCGACTCCTTCGACAAGTTTCAGTTTCTGCCCGGTGCCATCACCGGCCTCGCGCGCATTGCCCGCGAGCTGGACTACGAGCTGGTGCTGGTCACCAACCAGGACGGCCTCGGCACCGACTCCTTTCCCGAGGATACGTTCTGGCCCTGCCAGAACCTGATGCTCGACATTCTGCGCGGGGAAGGAGTGGAGTTTGCCGCCGCCCTCATCGACCGCAGCTTCCCCCACGAAAACCAGCCCACCCGCAAGCCCGGCCTCGGCCTGCTCGGTGAGTACCTCGACCCCGCCAACGGCTACGACCTGCCGAATTCCTACGTGCTCGGCGACCGGCTCACCGACGTGCAGCTGGCCGAGAACCTGGGCTGCCGCGCCGTCCTGCTCAGCGACGAGCTCAGCGACGAGCGCGCCGCGCTGACCACCACCAACTGGGACGCGATATACCAGTTCCTGCGCCTGCCCGCCCGCCAAGCCGTGGTACAACGCGACACCAACGAAACTAAAATCAGCGTCGAGCTGAACCTGGACGGCAGCGGCCGGCACAGTATAAAAACCGGACTCGGGTTTTTCGACCACATGCTCGATCAGCTGGCCAAGCACAGCGGGGTGGATATGCGGGTGCAGGTGCAAGGCGACCTGCACATCGACGAGCACCACACCATCGAAGACGCCGCCATTGCCATCGGTGAAGCTTTCAGCCAGGCCCTCGGTGACAAGCGCGGCCTGGCGCGTTACGGCTTCCTATTGCCCATGGACGACGCGCTGGCCCAGGCGGCCATCGACTTCTCCGGCCGCCCCTGGCTGGTGTGGGATGCCCACTTCAAGCGGGAAAAAATCGGCGACATGCCCACGGAAATGTTTTACCATTTCTTTAAAAGCTTCGCCGATGCGGCCCGCTGCAACCTCAACGTCAAGTGCGAGGGCGACAACGAACACCACAAGATCGAAGCCATTTTCAAGGCGGTGGCCAAAGCTATCAAAGCCGCTTTGCAGCGCGACGCCAGCAAGATGGAAATTCCCAGCACCAAAGGGGTGCTGTAGGCTTTACACAAATGTTGAAACAAATGGATAAGTCCTGGTTTCCGGGTTTGCAGCCAATGCAAGGCAGGCAGATGGAAAGGAAAGCCATGTTTATTCATTTGTTAAACATGGTTTGAATCAGCAAATGGAAATAGCCGTCATTGATTATAAGGGAGGCAACGTGCAGTCGGTGCTGTTTGCCCTGGAGCGCCTCGGCGTGCAGGCCACCCTGACCGCGGAACCCGACGCCATTCGCCGGGCCGACAAAGTCATCTTTCCGGGCGAAGGCGAAGCCGCCTCGGCCATGCGCGAGCTGCGTGCCCAGGGCCTCGACCAGCTGCTGCCCACCCTGACGCAGCCCTTCCTGGGCGTGTGCCTGGGCATGCAGCTGCTGGGCCGGCACAGCGAAGAAGGCGACACCGAGCTGCTCGGCATCCTGCCCTTCGACGTGCAGCGCTTCCAACCCGACGCGCAGCACAAGGTGCCGCACATGGGCTGGAACACCCTGCGTAACCTTCGCTCCCCGCTCTTCCGGGGGCTGCGCGAAGACGACTACGTGTACTTCGTGCACAGCTACTACGCGCCGGTGGGCGCCTACACCATTGCCGAGGGCGCCCACCCGGGCCCGTTCAGCGCGGCCGTGCAGCACCAGAACTTCTACGCCGTGCAGTTTCACGCCGAAAAGAGCGGCCCCGTCGGCACGCGCATCCTCCAAAACTTCCTCGACCTGTAATCGACCCGCCATGGAAATCATTCCCGCCATCGACCTGATCGGGGGCCAGTGCGTGCGCCTGACCGAGGGCGACTTCGCCCAGCAAACCACCTACGATTCCGACCCGCTGGCCGTGGCCCAGCGCTTCGAGCAGCACGGGCTGCGCCGCCTGCACCTGGTCGACCTCGACGGGGCCCGGGCCAAGCAGCCCGTCAACCTGGCCGTGCTTGAGCGCCTGGCCCGCCACACCACGCTGCACATCGACTTCGGCGGCGGGCTGCAGCACGAGGACGCCGTGCGCCAGGCCTTCGACGCGGGCGCTGCCCAGATTACGGCCGGCAGCATTGCCGTGCGGGAACCCGAAACCGTGCAGCACTGGCTGCGCACTTTCGGGGCCGGGCGCATCATCATCGGGGCCGATTTTCGGGATGAGCACATTGCCATCAACGCCTGGGCTGAGCAATCGGAGCGGACCCTGCAGGAGTTTGTGGCCGGGTACCTGGCCGCCGGGGCCCATACCTTCGTGTGCACCGACGTGCGCAAGGACGGCAAGCTGCAGGGGCCGGCGCTGGAAACCTACCAGCAGCTGCGCGGCCAGCTGCCGGCGGCCCGGTTGGTGGCCAGCGGCGGCGTGACCACCGTGGCCGATCTGCAAGCCCTGGCGGCGCTGGGCATGCACGGGGCCATCATCGGCAAAGCCATCTACGAGGGCACCATCAGCCTGGCCGAGCTGGCGCCCTTCGTGGCGTAAGCAGCGGCCTTGGCCACTCCTTAGTAATAGTATATACCCTGGTACAAGCTTTCTGCGGCTCATGCTGACCAAACGCATCATTCCCTGCCTCGACGTAAAAGACGGGCGTACCGTCAAGGGCATCCGGTTCGAGGGCCTGCGCGACGCGGGCGACCCGGTGGCCCTGGCGGCCCAATACGCCCGCCAGGGCGCCGACGAGCTGGTGTTTCTCGACATCACGGCTACCAACCAGAAGCGCCAGACGCTGGTGGCCCTCGTGCGCGACGTGGCGCGCGAGCTGGATATTCCCTTCACCGTGGGCGGCGGCATTTCGGCCGTGGCCGACGTGGAAGCCCTGCTGCTCAACGGGGCCGACAAGGTGTCCATCAACTCCGCCGCCCTGCAGCGCCCCGCGCTCATCGACGAGCTGGCGCGCCGCTTCGGCTCCCAGTGCATCGTGGTGGCCGTCGATGCGCGTAGTACGCCGGAGGCCGGCTGGCAGGTATACACCCGGGCCGGTACCCAGGCCACCGGCCGCGGCGCGGTGCAGTGGTGCCGCGAAGCCGCCGACCGCGGGGCAGGGGAGCTGCTGCTCACTTCCATGAGCCACGACGGCACCAAGGATGGCTTTGCCCTGGAAGTGACCGGGGCGGTGTGCGCGGCCGTAACCGTGCCGGTAATAGCCTCGGGCGGGGCGGGGCGCCTGGAACACTTCACCAGCGTCTTTGAGCAGGCCGGCGCCGATGCCGGGCTGGCCGCCAGCATCTTTCACTTCGGCGAAGTCGGGATTCCCGAGCTGAAGCAGCACCTGCATTCCAATGGCATTCCAGTTAGATTGTAAATATGATTACTAAATGGTATACCTGTAATGTAAAGTAGTTTACTTATAATTGAAATAGCTTGATAGTAAACCCGTTAGTCATTCAACGAACGACCTGATGAACCTCGACTTTGAAAAAATGGGCGGCCTGATTCCGGCCGTGGTGCAGGATGCCGACACGGGCCAGGTGCTCATGCTTGGGTACGTAAACGAGGCGGCACTGCGGCAGACCGAGCACTCCGGCCGCGTGACGTTTTTCTCGCGCTCTAAAAACCGGCTCTGGACCAAGGGCGAAACCAGCGGGCACTACCTGACGCTGGTGAGCCTGCACCCCGACTGCGACCAGGACGCGCTGCTCATTCGCGCCCGGCCCGACGGCCCGACCTGCCACCGCGGTACCACCAGCTGCTTTGAGCAGGCGGCGCAGACGGCTTTGCCCACGGCGCCGATTAGTTTCCTGGCCGAGCTGGAGCGCCTCGTGCAGCGCCGGCAGCAGCGGCCCGAGGAAGAGCCGGATTCCTACACCGCGAAGCTGTTCCGGCGCGGGCTGCCCAAAATCGCGCAGAAAGTCGGGGAGGAGGCCGTCGAAACCGTGATTGACGCCGTGGCCGGCAACACCGAGGGCCTGAAGGGTGAAGCGGCTGATCTGCTTTATCACCTGCTGGTGCTGCTGGCCGCCTCGGGCCTGAGCCTCGACGACGTGGTGCAGGTGCTGCGGCAGCGGCACACGACCATTGCGGCCGGTGAACGACGGGACTCCTGACAAGTCCACGAACTGGCTTTCAGCCAAACGCCCCGCGCCAATCCAGCTGGATTGACGCGGGGCGTTTGGCTTGTTGGGCGGTCGGGGCGGCTAAAACCGGTAGCTCAGCTGCAAGCCGGCCGTGGCGTTGAGAAATTGCGGGGATGCCGCGGACAGGGTATACCTGGAACGGGACCGTTCCAATCCCAGATACGTGTCCAGGCTCAGCCGTTGACCCCAGGCCCACTGGCGGCCGACGCGCACCTGGGGCGTCAGGTCGAAGCGGCGGCGGGCATCGTTTAGCCCCTCGCCGGCCGTGACGGTGTGGCGCAGGAAGTGGTAGTTGCCCTGCAGGCCGAGGTCGGCGTACCAGCCAATCAGCGCCGGCTGGCGGCTGGAAAGTGGTAGCGGCCGTGGACTCCGGCCGAGAGCTGCCGCTGGCGGATGGTGCTGCGGCAGCGGTAAATGCTGTCGGTGGAAAGCACGTAGTCGTAGCCGCTGGCGGAAGTGGAGCCGGAGTAGCTGCCGCTGACTTCGAGTGCGAGTTGCGGCGCCAGCTGCCACTCGTACGCCAGCGTGGGCCGGATGCCCGACTGACCGGCGACGGCGTGCACCCCTAACTTAACCTGATGCGTGCGGGCCGCGGGGGCGGACCAGGAGCGGGGTAGCCAGGGCGACGCTGGCCAGTAGTACGCGGGTGAAAACGGAACGGAACATGACGGAAAGCAACGAATCAGAAGCGGTACCCGGCCTGCAGGGCCAGGCCGAAGGAGGGCCGGGCGTAGAAATAGCGTTCCGCCGTCGGGGCGTAAAGGCCGGTGTTGGAATTGTAGGCGTAGCGCGGCTCGGTGCCCACCACCAGTTCGGGCCCCAGGCTCGCGTCGAAGGTGAAGCGCGGGCCGAGCTGGCACTGCCGGCCAAGGCGCAGCTGCAGGGCCTGCTCGCGGCGTCGGCGGCGCTCGGTATGCCCGTCGTCGAAGCGGTAGCGCGTCCACTGGCCCAGCAGCTGCGCCCCGGCCCCAACGTACCAACCCGCCAGGGCGGGTTTGGGGGGCTGCAGGTAGCGGCGCACCTGCGCCGTCAGGGCCAGGCGATGCCCGCGGGCCCGGAAGCGCTGCGTCGGGATATAGTAGGAATAGGCGGAGTCGTACACGAACCCGCGGCCGCCGTCGTAGCCGGTAAACCAGCCGCCCAGCGCGGCCTGCAGGCTGTAGCGGGGCGCCAGCTGCCGCTCGTAGCTGAGGCCGATGGTTTCGCTGGAAAATACGCCGAGCTTGAGCGCCTGCCGCGGGGCCGGCGGGGCGGGAGCAGCGGCTTCGGAGGATTGCTGGGCCGCGGCCGGGGCCGCAGCCAGTAGCAGCAAGGCCGGCAGACACGCAAGAAGCTTCACGGACGATGTAACGTAAGGATCGAACAAGCCAAACAACGCCGGGGCGGGCGGGTTTGGTATGGCAATAATACGCCGGCCGGGCACCCAGGCCAAACTTCCCGGCCGGGGTGGGCGTAGAGCCCGCACGCGGCCCGCCGAAATCCTGGCTACCTTGCGCGCCGTTTTGCTGTTTTTATGTCCGACAACGCTTCTTACCTGGCCACGCAGTCGCTGACCGTGCTCGTCCCCGTGTACAACGAAGAGGAGAGCCTGCGGCAGTTGGTGGTGGAGATGAACAAGTACCTGGAAATTGCCCCGGTGGCCACCACCGTGCTCTTCGTCAACGACGGGTCCACCGACGGCTCGCTGGCCATTCTGCGCGACATCTGCCGCCACGACGCGCGCTACGAGTTCATTTCGCTGGCCCAGAACCGCGGCCTGAGCACCGCCATCAAGGCCGGCATCGACCACGCCCGCGGCACGCTCGTGGGCTACATCGACTCCGACATCCAGACCACGCCGCTGGATTTCGTGGAGCTGCTGCGGTTTTTCCCCGACTACGACATGGTCACCGGCATCCGGGCCAAGCGCCAGGACTCGGCCGTGAAGCTGCTCTCCTCGAAGATTGCCAACAACTTCCGCCGCCTGCTGATCAACGACGGCATCGTGGACACGGGCTGCCCGCTGAAGATTCTCAAGACCGAGTACGCCCGCCGCATTCCGCTCTTCCACGGCATGCACCGCTTCCTCGGGGCCCTGGTGCAGCTGCAGGGCGGCAAAGTCAAGCAACTGCCCGTGCGTCACTTCCCGCGCTTTGCCGGCACGGCCAAGTACAACCTCTGGAACCGTCTCTGGAAGCCCCTGGTGGACACGTTTGGCTACCGCTGGATTCGTTCGCGCTGGAAGAACTACGAAATCGGGGAGAAGCACCACCAATCCGCGGCCTAAGCGCCCGCCGCCGCCATGACAACCGAAACCGTCGCGCTGCTGATCGGGCTGACCTCGCAGCTGCTCTTCTCCAGCCGCATCGTGCTGCAGTGGGTGCAGAGCGAGCGGGCCCGGCGGGTGCTGGTGCCCACCCTGTTCTGGCAGATCAGCCTGATTTCGTCGTTTCTGATGATTATCTACGGCATGCTGCGCCACGACCCGGTGATTCTCGGCGCGCAGCTCATCAGCTACGGCATCTACATCCGCAACCTGCAGCTGCTGGGCGAGTGGGGCAAGCTCAACGCCTGGTTCCGGGCCGGGGCCTACGTGTTTCCGCTGGCCGTGCTGGCCTGGTTCGTGGTCGGCAACCAGCACTTCAGCCTGCAGCAGATGCTACACCACCGCATTCCGGGCGGGGTGCTGGCCCTGGGCGCCATCGGGCAGACCATCTTCCTGCTGCGCTTCGTGTACCAGTGGATTTACTCGGAGCGCAAGGGCGAGTCGGTGCTGCCGCTGGGCTTCTGGGTGGTGAGCCTGGTCGGCTCGGTGCTCATCCTGACCTACGCCGTGCTGCGCCGCCCCGTCGACGTGGTGCTCATCGTCGGCAACGTGTTCGGTACGGTGGTGTACGCCCGCAACATCGTGCTGCTGCGCCGGGAGCTGCGGCGCGCGGCCCGGGCCGCGGCTCAAGCTCCCGTTGAGCCCGATCTGGAACCGGAAAATGCGGCCGCCACGGGCTAGGCGGCTCCAAGCAAGAACTGTCATCACCAGCGAGCGGGCCGGATAGCAAATCCGGCCCGCTCGCTGGTGATGACGGCGGGCAGAAAGAGCCGTACGCGCCTTATTCCCCCTGCGCGTCCAGCCACTCCACGAACTGCCGCAGCCCGTCGGCCAGCGAGGTTTGGGGGGCGTAGCCGAGCAGTTGCTGGGCTTTGCGGATGTCGGCGAAGGTCACGTCCACGTCGCCGGCCTGCATGGGCTCAAACTGCAGCCGGGCCTCCACGCCCACGGCCGTGGCCACGGCCTGAATCAGCTCGAGCAGGGGCACGGGGCGGTTGTTGCCCAGGTTCACGGTTTCGTACACCCCGTCGTGGGCGAGCAGGTAGCGCACGCCGCGCACCACCCCGTCCACCGTGTCGGCCACGAAGGTGTAGTCGCGGGCCGTCGACCCGTCGCCGTACACCGGAATGGGCTGGCCCGTGCGCAGCAGGCGCGCAAACTTGTGAATGGCCAGGTCGGGCCGCTGCCGGGGGCCGTACACGGTGAAAAACCGCGCGTTGAGCACGTTGAGCCGGTAGAGGTGGTGGTAGGTGTAGGTCAGCTCCTCGCCGGCCAGCTTGGTGGTGGCGTAGGGCGAGATGCAGGCCTGCTGCAGCTGCTCGTCCTCGTTAAACGGCAGCCGCCGCGTGTTGCCGTACACCGACGAAGACGAGGCGAACAGCAGCCGCCCGACGCCGCGCTGCCGCAGCCATTCCAGCAGGTGCCCGGTGGCCAGCACGTTGTTGTCGAGGTAGGCCAGCGGCTGCTGCACCGACGGGCCCACGCCGGCCTTGGCGGCCAGGTGCACCACCACGTCGGGGGTGTCGGTGGGGTCGGGCCAGGCCGTTTCCAGGGCTGCGGCGCCGGCCCGCAGATCCAGCTCGCGAAACGTAAACCGCGGCTGGGCCAGCAGGGTCCGCAGGTTCCGCTCCTTCAGGCCACGGTCGTAGAACGGATCAAAATTGTCGAGGCCCAACACGCGAAACCCGTCGGCGAGCAGGCGCTGACAGAGGTGGGAGCCGATAAAACCTGCGCAACCGGTGACAAGAACCGTGGGCATACAGCGGAGCAGTTGATAAAGGAGTCAGGAGCCCGGGCGGCAGGGGAGTCGGCGCCCGGGAAAGGCGCGCAAAGGTAGCCGAAATGCCGCCCCGCGCGAGGGACATACGTAGCTTTCGGGCCGTGGGGCCGTATACGCTCCGATTTTGCCTGGATATGACGGATACTTTTCTGACCACCGCGGGCTGGCCGCGGCCGTGGGTACAATGGCTGGGGCTGGCCATCGTGTTGGGGATAGGGCTGCTGGTGCGGCTCGACGCGCCGGAAATCGGCCTGATGGAAGCCCGTAACTTCGTGGCCGCCCGCGAAATGCACGCCGGCGGCTCCTGGCTGCTGCCCACCATGAACGGGGAGCTGCGCCTGGCCAAGCCCCCGCTGCCTACCTGGCTGGTGGCCGGCGTGATGCACCTGACCGGCTCTACCACCGACCTGGGCCTGCTGCGCCTGCCCTCGGCCGCCGGGGCCTGCCTGCTGGTGCTCTTCTTCTGGGCCCTGGCCCGCCGCCTCACCCCGCCCCAGGACCGGGGCCGCACCGCTTGGCTGGCCGCCGTGGTGCTGGCCAGCAGCCTGCTGCTGCTCACCGCCGGCCGCGACGGCAACGGCTGGGACATCTACTGCTACTGCTTTATGACGGGGGCCCTGGCCGCGGCCGTGCGCGGGCTGCAAAGCCCGGGCCGGGGCTGGGGCTGGTTTGCCGCCGCCGGCGCGCTGATCGGCCTCTCGATTCTGAGCAAGGGCCCCGTGGCGCCCTACGGCATGCTGCTGCCGTTCCTGCTGGCCTGCGCCCTGCGCGGCGACCGGGCCGCGCTGCGCCGGCACTGGCCCGGGCTGGTCCTCATGGCCGGGGTGGGGCTGCTGCTGGGGGCCGCCTGGCCCCTGTACGTGCTCGGGCAGCACCTGAGCGAGGCCAGCCAGGTGGCGCAAACCGAATCCAGCTCCTGGGCCAACCGCCACGTGCAGCCCGTGTGGTTCTACGTGAGCTTTCCGGCCTTTATGGGCTTCTGGGCGCTGGCCGCCGGGGCCGCGCTGGCCTGGCCCTACGCGGCCCCGCGCATCCGGCCCTATGCCCCGTATGCGCTGCTGCTGGCCTGGGCGCTGGCCACCTTGGTGCTGCTGAGCCTGGTGCCCGAGAAGAAGGAGCGGTACTTGCTGCCCGTGTTGCCGCCCCTGGCCCTGCTCACGGCCGGGTTGCTGCGCTACTGGCTGAGCGCGTTGCGCCCCACCGGGGCCGATCAATGGCTACTGCGGGCCTGGGCCGGGGTGGTGGGGCTGGCCCTGCTGGCGCTGCCGGTGGCCCTACGCCTGGTGCGCCTGGCCAGCTTTGCCCCCGAAACGCCCCGGTACTGGCTCACCAGCGGGCTGGCCGTGGCCGCCGCCGCCGCGACGTGGTGGCTCTGGCGCAGCGGGGCGCGGGCCCGCGCTGCGGTGGCCGCCACGCTGTCGGCGGTGCTGCTGGCCAGCGGGCTGCTGATGCCGGCCTATCCCGAGTGGCAGCGCCGCCGCGACGACCCGGGGCTGCGGCCCCTGGCCCGGGTTGTGCGCGAGCGGGCGGGGCTGCGGCACCAGCCGGTGCTCAGCGTAGGGGAGATGCAGATTAAGTGGATTTGGGCGGCCGGCCGGGTGGTGCCGCAGTGGCGGCCCGAAGTCGATTCGCTGCCGCAGCTGCCGGTGCTCGTGTACGCCGGCGCGCGAGGCACTGCGCCGTTTCCGCCATCCGTGGCCCGGCGCTTTCAAATCGAAACCGTCGACAGCTTCGATCTGAGCCACCAGTTTGCGGATGGCCGCTGGTACGTAACGGAAATTCGGCCGCGGCCTTAGTTAACATAATAATGTTCCCGGGGCGAAGCAGGCCCGGCGGGGCAGGAGAGTAGCCATGACCGGCTTGTGCTCCTGCCCCGCCGGGCCTGGTGATTTTGCCTGGTCAGCTCCGGCGTTGCAGGTGTTTGCGGATCTTCTCCAGCAGCGCCTGCACAATAAGCAGGTCGGCATCTTCCTGAACCGAGAGCTGGGTATCGAGTCCCGGACCGGTAATACGAACGGTATAAAGCGCGCCGGTATCATTTGCTGCCCCGGCTACTGGCACTACCGTGGGTACATGCGCCGGCTGAGGCGGAATACCGGCCTCGGGAGCTGGTACAAGCGGGGCCGGTATGGGGGCGCTGGTATCCGTCGCCGCCCGCGGTAGCCCAACCGGTGCCAATGGGGCGTTTGGGCCGCTAAGTGGTGGTACAAGCGTTACGGGCGTTGTAGACTGCATCCCGGGGCCCGATAGCCCGAAGAGGTCCGCAACGGCATCATCCGTAAATGCGGGGGGGCTAATCACTGGCCCGGTTCCCGTCAGGGGCTCGGGCAACTCTACCGGCGAGGCCGGGCTGCTGCCGCTATCAGCGTCCGGCCGAAACAGGTTCACGTTCATGCCAGGGCTGGCAAGTTCTCGGCGCGGAGTGGCTTTGGCCAGCAGGTCGATGTCGGCTATGAAGTTGCGCTCATCGAGTATGTCCACCATGCGCGCTCCTTCCACAAAGGCTTTGGCGACATTCTGCGCATTGATTTCCTCTACATCGAACTCGCGCACCAGCATCACATCAAACATGTGCACGGGTAGCTCCCGGTTGCGAAACTTGCGGCAGATGTGGGAAAACAGCGGTGGGTGGAGGAAGGCTTCGCGGTGGTAGACCTTCTCTTCCTCTTTGTCATAGGCATTCTTAATGCGCCGGAAGAGGTTAGTGGTGGTGAGCATTTCGCGCTTGCTGGTCAGTAGACCAAACTTGACGGCAGACCCCAGGATGGCTTTGAAGCTCCCGCTAACCTTTCTGTTCAGTTTGCGGGCACACGTTTCCACGGAGCACTTGCCTCCAGTATCATCAACCGTCTCTGCCACTTCCCAAGCCGACAGATAGCTGGTGCGCGGGTAGTCTATGGTCTTGGGCATGTTGTAGTAGAAGAGAGAATAATTAGAGTCCTAAATACGGGAATAACAAGTATATAAACGCACATAAAGTATAAAATAGTATATACCAATTTAAACTTTTTATGCTTTTTTGTACTTTCAATGACTATAGAATTGCCTAATACAATATCAAACACCTGATATAAAAAAAATCTATCTAACAGACGGCCACAGGCGGGTTCCGAAGAGGAGAGAGGCTCTATTAGAATCACAGACAAGCCACACCGGAACAACTGCAACTAACACCATCCTGATAGCCATCATAACACAAGTCTCGATACAAAGCCTGAAAAGCCTTATGGTCGACACCCATGAGGCATTGGAGAAAATAAAAAGACGTGAGGTAAACGTTACTAAGCTGATATCGAGAGGACAGAAACTCAGCAAAATCAATGCTGGTCCATAATTAGGAAATAGAGCTAAAGTACGGCTGGGTACTGGTCGTGAGACCATGGGTTTCCTGCACCATAGTCATACCACGCAGCAACTAGAAGCTCACCAGACGCCGGTGGAACAAGCCGATCAAATCCAAGATTATCAGCCGCACCAAGCAAATCAGAAAGCACACCCGGCAGAGCACTCCCGAGTTACTTAACAGCCGCCACAGACCTAGAATCAGACAGCAACTCAACACGAGATACCACGAAGCTACAGAACACCCAGTATCGATATGTGCTATAATTTATATTATGTTAAGTAGTATTCCCAAAAAGCAGGCCCGCCTGATTAGGCGGGCCTGCTGAGAGACTTAACCCCTACTTCATCAGCCGCTCGGCATCAGCTTTACGCCCTACCGTTACATAGGCTTTCTGCAAGGCGCTGCGCACCCCGGCGTCATCCGGCTTCAGTTGCATTGCGGATTCGAAGTACGGAATAGCTTGCTCCATGTACTTCTTACCATCTGCCTCCATCTTCTTGCCTTTGGCCTGGTAGTTCTTGATGTCCATCTTGTTGACCACCTTGAAGATATCCGCGCCTCGGTTGTAGTAGTACACACCAAGGTTGTATTGCGAGTCGAAGTTCTTCGGGTCGAGCTCAATGGCTTTCTTGTGGGCCGCCAGCGCATCGTCCGGCCGCTTGCTTTGCTCGTAAACCGAGCCCAGCACCGAATACAGGTTTGAATTGTTCGGATCGGCCGCAATGGCTTTCTGAATCTTGTCGATGGCTTCCGGGCCGCGGCCGGTGCTCAGCGCCATGTTCAGGTCTTCGAGCAGAAAGGCTTTGTTGGTCGGGTACGCCTGCAGGGCCTGCTGCACCACGCGCTGCGCTTCAGCCTCGTTGTTTTCCTGGCGCGCAATGCGTAGCAGCCGGTCGTAGAGCTGCGGCGACTTGTAGTTGATGGCGACGAGCTTGTTGTAATTTTCCTTCGCCTGGCCCACATCCTGCTTGGCTTCGGCTGCGTACGCCGCGTACAGCAGCGCCGTGGTGTCCTGCGGACGAATCTGCTGCGCCATGCGGTAGGCGTTTAGCGCGTCGTCGTATTTCTGGGCGTTGTAGTTTTCGACGCCAGAGTTCAGCGCCATGGCGTAGATGTTGTCCAGGCGCTGGGTGGCCTGCTTGCCGTAGTCGCTGTCCTTACCCTCCAGCGAAATGGCTTTCTGATACGACTCAAAAGCCGTTTTGGCCCCTTCGCCCGGCTGCAGCGTCTTGCCGTAGATTGGGCTTTGGGCGAGGCCTTCGTAAATCTCACCGCGCACGTACCAGGTTTTGGCTTTATCCGAGGTCTTCGGATTGGTAATGGCCTTGTCGATTTCTGTGCGGGCTTTGTCCAGCGTACCGTTTTTCTGCAACAACTGGGCGTTGTTCACGGCCGAATTTTGCGCCACGGCGGCGTGCATCGCCAACGCCGGCAAAATCGTCAGAAAAGTCTTTTTCATGGGAATGAAAAGAGTGGGAAACTTAGGTTGAGAGAATTCGTGGGAAACGGGAAACCCCGGCACCGGGTTATTCGGCGCCGGGGGTTTCTTCGTTTAGCGTAGGCTCGGCGTCGGCGTCAACCGACTCCCCTGCCGTCGGCAGCTCAGCCAGCTCAATGGCCAGCTCCTTGTCATCCGCCGCTACTTTGGCAACCGACGAAATTTCGTCGCCCTCGCTGATTTTGATCAGGCGCACGCCCTGGGTGGCACGGCCAATCGAGCGCACATCTGCCACGCGCAGCCGGATGGTAATGCCCGAGCGGTTGATGATCATCAAATCGTCGTCGTCGTTGACGTCTTTGATGGATACCAGCGCGCCGGTTTTATCGGTGATTTTCAGTGTGCTTACTCCCTTCGCGCCGCGGTTCGTGATGCGGTAATCGTCGATGGGGCTGCGCTTGCCGTAGCCGTGTTCGGAAACGACGAGCAGTTCCTTGTTTGGGTCGGCCAGGCAGACCATGCCGACCACCCGGTCATCGGCCCCTTCGGCCAGGGTGATGCCCCGGACCCCGGCAGCGGTACGGCCCATCGGGCGCACGTTCTCCTCGTTGAAGCGCACGGCCCGGCCCAGCCGGGAAGCCAGGATAACCTCGCTGCTGCCGGTGGTGAGCTGCACGTCGAGCAGCCGGTCGCCTTCGTTGATGGTAATGGCGTTGATGCCGGCGGTACGCGGCCGCGAGTAGGCTTCGAGCGTGGTTTTCTTCACCGTGCCCTGCTCGGTGCAGAACATCAGGTAGTTGTTCTGCGCGTAGTCCGGGTCGCGCAGGTCGCGCACGTTCAGCACGGAGCGCACCGGGTCGTTGGCCAGCTCCGGAATCAGGTTCTGAATCGGGCGGCCTTTGGCGGCTTTGCCGCCCTCGGGCAGTTCGTAGGCCTTCTTCCAGAACAGGCGGCCGCCCTCCGTGAAGAGCAGCAGGAAGTCGTGAGTGGAGGCCACGAACATGTGCTCGGTGAAGTCCGACTCCTTGGTCGAAACGCCCTTGGCGCCGGTGCCGCCGCGGCCCTGCGCGCGGTATTCGTCGAGCGAGGTGCGCTTGATGTAGCCCTCGTTGGAGATGGTAATGACCATCGACTCCTCGGCAATCAGCGACTCAAAGTCGATTTCGCCGCCGGCGTACTCGATTTCGGTGCGGCGCGAGTCACCGTACCGGTCACGAATGTCCTGCAGCTCCTGGCGGATGATGTCGCGCTGCATCTCGGGCGACTCCAGCACGGCCTTCAGGTGGTCAATGAGCTTCATCAGCTCGTTGTACTCGTTCACGATTTTGTCGCGCTCCAGGCCGGTCAGGCGCTGCAGACGCATATCGAGGATGGCGCGGGCCTGCACGTCGCTGAGCGAGAACCGCTCGATGAGCTGCGTGCGGGCCAGCTCCGGGTCGCGGGAGCTGCGGATCAGGGCAATGACCTCGTCGAGGTGGTCGAGGGCGATGAGCAGGCCTTCCAGGATGTGGGCCCGCTTCTGGGCCTCCGCCAGCTCAAAGCGCGTGCGGCGCACGATAACGTCGCCGCGGTGCTCCACGAAGTGGTGAATCAGGTCGCGCAGGTTGAGCGTCATCGGGCGACCCTTCACCAGGGCCACGTTGTTGACGCCGAAGGTCGACTGCAGCTGGGTGTACTTGAACAGGTTGTTCAAAACCACCTGCGGCACGGCGTCGCGCTTCAGGTCGTACACGATGCGCATTCCGTCGCGGTCCGACTCGTCGCGCAGGTCGGCAATGCCCTCGATTTTCTTCTCATTGATCAGCTCGGCGGTCCGGGCAATCATGGCCGCCTTGTTGACCATGTAGGGCACTTCGGTGACGATGATCTGCTCCTTGCCCGAGGGCGTGGTGTCAAACTGCGTCTTGGCGCGCATCACCACGCGGCCGCGGCCGGTTTCCAGGGCCTGGCGCACGCCTTCGTAGCCGTAAATCACGCCGCCCGTGGGGAAGTCCGGCGCTTTGACGTACTCCATCAGCTCCTGCACGGTGATGTCGGGGTTGGCCAGGTAAGCCACGATGCCGTCCACGACTTCCGTCAGGTTGTGCGGGGCCATGTTGGTGGCCATGCCCACGGCAATGCCGGAGGAGCCGTTCACCAGCAGGTTCGGGAACTTGGCCGGCATCACCGACGGCTCTTCCAGCGAGTCGTCGAAGTTGGGCTGGAAGTCCACCGTGTCCTTGTCCAGGTCGCCCAGCAGTTCGTCGGCCAAGCGCTTGAGGCGGGCTTCGGTGTAGCGCATAGCGGCCGGCGAGTCGCCGTCGATGGAGCCGAAGTTGCCCTGCCCGTCCACGAGCGGGTAGCGCAAGGACCAGTCCTGGGCCATGCGCACCATGGTGTCGTACACCGAGGAGTCGCCGTGGGGGTGGTATTTACCGAGCACCTCACCCACGATACGGGCGCTCTTCTTGTGGGCTTTGGTGTAGGATACGCCCAGCTCCGACATGCCGTAGAGTACGCGCCGGTGCACCGGCTTCAGGCCGTCGCGCACGTCGGGCAGCGCACGGGAGATGATGACGGACATCGAGTAGTCGATGTACGCGCCACGCATCTCGTCCTCAATGTTGATGGGAATGATTTTTTCGCCTTCAGCCATTAGTCAAAACGAAAGGCCCGCGGCACCCCCGAAATGGGGGCCGCAGACGCCGGATGTGAAGTGGTATTTAAGCTGGCAAGATACCGAAAAAAGGCCGTTTTCCCTAGCAAAATCACGGTTTTGACTTGCTGCGGTCGTTACCCATTTTCTTGTCGGGCTCCTGGTGCACCTTGATCTTCTCGCCTATCTCCGGATTCTGTTTTTTCCAGAGCGGCTGGCCGCGGTATTTCTGTCCGCCGTGGATGTGCACCTTGCGCACGTGGCACGAGGCAATGGGACAGGTGCGGCAGCTGGCCAGGGCCGTGAGCAGCAGCACCGGCAGCCACCATGCGCGGCGAAGCAGGGAGTTGGGTGTTTTCATCTTACCAGCAAAACAACGCAAAAATGCCCGCTTTCGTGCCGGCGGGATTGGATAAAACCGATTAATGGCCGGGCAGCAGGTCGCTTCCCTCCCACTCGTTCAGAAACTGCGCCAGAAACTGTTCCATAAACCGGTGGCGCTCCTCGGCCACCCGCCGGGCCGCGGCGGTGTGCAGCCGCTCGCGCAGGTGCAGGAGCTTCTCGTAGAAGTGGTTGATGGTCGGGCCGCCGTTGGATTTGTACTCGGCAAAGGTGCCGTGCTGTACCGGCGGCTGCTGCGGGTCGTGCAGGGGGCGGCCCTTGTGCCCCCCGTAGGCGAAGGCCCGGGCCACCCCGATGGCGCCGATGGCATCGAGGCGGTCGGCATCCTGCACGCAGGCGCCCTCCAGGGTAGCCACGGGCGTGGCCACGCCGGCCCCCTTGAACGAGACTTCACGGATGATGGCCTCCACGCGGGCAATGAGCACTTCCTCGGCGCCCTGGGCCAGCAGCCAGGCGCGGGCGGCGCGGGGGCCGGCTTCTTCGTCGCCGCCGTGGAATTTCCAGTCGGCAATGTCGTGCAGCAGGGCGGCCAGCTCGGTCACGAGCAGGTCGGCGCCTTCGGCCCGGGCCAGAGCGCGGGCGGCCAGCCACACGCGGCGGATGTGGGCCCAGTCGTGGCCGGAGCCTTCGCCGGTGAACTGGGCTTCGACCATGGCCGCGGTGCGGGCCACCAGGTCGGGGGATGCGTCGGGAATCATGGGGCAAAAATGCAACGGCCGCGGCGAAGAAAGCCGCGGCCGTGCGGCGCTGCGGGCGTCGCCGGCGGCAAGCCGGCTGATACTCTGCGCCAAAGACGGGTGGAAAAAAAGCTAGTCGATGACGGGGTGGCGCTGGAATTCGCGGGTGCGGTCGAAGAGGTAGCGCAGGGTCTGGTGCTCCCGCCACGGCTGCCCGCCAATCAGCTTGACGATGCTCATCATCTTGGGGTTGAAGTCGCCGATCCAGTTCATCACCGTCTGGGTGTAGGGCACGGCGCCGGGCTTCTGAATGAGCAGCGAGGAGGCGTAGACCATGGCCGCTTCCACGCCCTTGCGCTGGTGCTCGGGCACCACCCCGAACACCACCCCGAACAGGGTCTTGACCGTGCCGCGCAGCTGGTGGTACTTGAACTGCACTTTCTGCCACCAGCCCAGCTTGCCGTTGAAGCGACGCAGGATTTCGTTGATTTCGGGCAGGTTGATGTAGAAAGACACCGGCTGCCCGTCGTAGTAACCAAACCAGATGATGCGCTCATCCAGGATGTCGAGCATGCTCTTCATCAGCTTGACCGACGCCTCGGGCGACATCGGCTTCACGCCTTCGTGCTTCACCCAGGCTTTGTTGTAGATGGTACGGAAGTCCTCGGCGTACTTTTTCCAGTCCTTCTTGCGCATGTGGCGGAATTCGTACTTCGGGTCGTTGGCAATGCGCTCGGCCCGCAGCTGCACGGACGGGTGCAGCTGCGCCGCCACGGTGCGGTAGAAAGTCACCTGCTTGAAGAACGTCTCGAACCCGTAGCGGCGAAACAGCTCCACGTAGTACGGCGGGTTGTAGGCCGCCCCGTAAATCGGCGAGCCGTAGTTGTCCGTCACCACGCCCCAAAACCGGTCCCGGTCGCCGAAGTTGATGGGGCCGTCCATGCCTTCCAGCCCGCGCGCGGCCAGCCAGTCGCGGGCGGCGTCGAAGAGCTGATTGGCCGCGGCCTGGTCGTCGATGCAGTCGAAAAAGCCGCAGCCGCCCATGCCACGGGCAAAATCCTCCCGGGGCGGCGGGGCCTCGGCCCCGTCGGGCGCGGGCAGAGCCGGCTTTTCGGCGGGAAACGCCGTTTCGCGGTTGAAGAAGGCGGCAATGCGGCCCACGGTCTGGCCCCGCTCGTCGAGCAGCAGCCAGCGCGTGCACTCCCCTTTCTGAAACAGCTTGTTTTTAGCGGGGTCAAACACCGCTTCGATATCCTGATCGAGCGGGCGGATGTAATGCGGGTCGCGGGCGTAGACCACGCGGGGCGGAAATTCCAGAAACTCGCGGGCCTGAGCCGGGGAACTGACTTCAACTAGCTGCATGCAATGGCGCAATACGGGAGGACAACAGAGCACGAAATAACGCAAAAGCTGCTGTTTGCGGGTCCGCCCCCGCCGCCCGGCGCGGATATGCAAAAAAGTGCTTACCTTGGCCCTACCAAAACTATTCTTTCGCGCCCCGTTGGCTTCGGCCGGCGGGGCGTTTTTGGTTATGGCGGCCCGCCGCCGCGCTAATCCGCCGGCCGCCGCGTTTCGTTTATGCCCCATTCGTTAACCACATCCGCTTTCCATGATACCGCTATACTCGCCGGCGGGCACGGCGGTGGCCTTTGCCGACGACGCCTGCCGCCTGCTTTACTTTCCCGACGGGCGGCTGGCGGCCTGGCTCGACGACGGGCTGCTCTACGCCCCCAGCGGCCGCTACCTGGGCTGGGTGCACCACGGCTGGATTCTTGACCGCACCGGACGGGCGGCCCTGTTTGCCGACAACGCCGCCGGCAAACCCGCCCGGCCGGCTGTTACGCCCCCCCCGCCCGCCCTCTGGCCCCGCCCGGGCCAGTGCCCGCGGCGGCAGCCCACGCGCAGCACCCGCCCGGCCCGCCGCGGGCGCATTGCGGAATGGTCGACCCACGCGGGCAAAGCCTACTTCGATCAGTAAAGGCCGGGGACACCCCAGCACGTACACGTCACGCAGCACGGGATTACACGCCGTTTTCAGTGGCGTGACACCACTCAACAGCGCGGCGAGGGCATGAATAGGCTTATAGCCAGCAACCCAGTGCCTGATAGATCCATGTCACAGCACCACCAGCGTCTTCCTGTTTTGCAAGGCCCGGGCAGGCCTACCTTGCACCGAAATCTTACCATGCCTCTCATGTCTTCCTGCCCGCTTCCGCTTGTTGCTCTTGCCCTGATGCTCACCGCTGCCCAGCTACCGGCCGGGGCATCTTTGTCGGAAGCCGCGGCCTAGCCGGCTTACCCCGGCACTTGTTACTTCGCCGCTACCGGTCGGCGTGGCAGATCCAAGAGACTAAAAAGCCCTGGCTGGGTGGCCAGGGCTTTTTAGTTAGGCCTTGCACAAACCCCAAAAGGCAGAGGCGGCCTATCGGCTTGCATAGACGCAAAAAACCCGCTGTAAACACGTGGTTTACAGCGGGTTTTTTGCGTCTGTGAGCCCCCTGCCGGGATCGAACCAGCGACCTACTGATTACAAGTCAGTTGCTCTACCAGCTGAGCTAAGGAGGCGAAACAGTGGTGCAAACCTAATGCATCGGGGGCACACGCACAACCCCGGCGGGGTGATTTCCTTGGCTTCTCAGCTTCATCCCGGCTTCATGGATTCCAAGGCAGCTTTGGGGCGAAGTTGCCGCATGCGCCGCCTCGCGCGCCGACGCGGCTGCGCATCGCGCTGACAGACAGGATGCCAGCCGACGGGAGGCTGGCCTGACAAGGTCCCGGCTCCGGCCGTGCGCCATGAGGTTGGAACGCTAGCGCACGGCGGGTCGGGTACCCAGCGGGGCCGGGCAGCCGGGACGTGGCGAAGGCCGTTGATTACCAATGACGCCCTCGCAAGCCGGGCAGCTCGGCCCCGCGCTCCTGTGGCCGGCGCGTCTGGCACGGGTTCGATTACGTCTTCTCTGCCCCGGCGCCCGGTTGTCGCATTATTCCTCGCCTGGGCGGCTGGATTATCCGGCCGGTTGCGCACCGGACGTACCCCGGCGCAAACTTACCGGCGCCGCTACCGCGTGGCTGGCCCAACCAGAAAAGCGCCGTCCGGCCGTACGTTGAGGTGCTCATCAGTTATTCAGATGCGGCGCGCTAACTCGCCGCCCCGTCACCGGCCGGACACGCTGGTAGAATCCCCGGCCATTATCGGTCTGATGGCCGTACTTGCTCATTGTTGATTGCTCATTTTCCCATGAACGTTCTCATCATCGAAGACGACAAGGCCCTGGCCCGCGAGCTGGGCCTGTACCTGCACAACGAACGGTTTCACTGCGACTTTGCCCGCACCGGCCGCGAGGCCTCGGAAAAGCTGTTCGTAAACGAATACGACTTTGTGCTCCTCGACCTGGGCCTGCCCGACCAGGACGGGCTGCAGCTGCTGGCCGAGGCCCGCCAGGAGCGCAACCAGCAAGCCAGCATCATCATCCTGAGCGCCCGCGGCACGGTGGATGACCGCATCAAGGGCCTGGACCTGGGCGCCGACGACTACCTGGCCAAGCCCTACTCCCTGCTGGAGCTGGTGTCCCGGATGCAGGCCATCGTGCGGCGCAAGCACGGCGTGACCCAGGACACGCTCTCGTTCGGGCCGTTCGTGCTCAACGTGAGCGACCGGACGCTGCGCCACGGCGAACAGGAAGTGCCCCTGACCAAAAAGGAGTTTGACCTGCTGCATTACCTGCTGCTGCACCGCCACAAGGTGCTCACCCGCCTGCAGCTCAGCGAGCATATCTGGGGCAGCCTGATCAGCGACAGCGACGACCGGGACTCCAATTTCATCGACGTGCACGTGAAAAACATCCGCAAGAAGCTGACGCCCTACGACCCGGGCGACTGGATCGAGACGGTGCGCGGGGTGGGCTACCGCATCAAAACCACGGCGGACGCGTGAGGCTGCGCCAGAAGCTGGTGCTGCTCACCACCCTCTCGAAGGGCCTGATGGCCGGGGTGCTGCTGCTGGCCCTGCCCTGGGCTATCGAGGTGTTTGCCCTGCGCCACACCGAAGCGCGCCTGCGCAGCGAGCTGGTGAAAGTGCGCCGGCGCATCGAGCGGGTGGGCGTCACGTCGTTTCTGCGGGGCCAGGAAAACGACCAGCGCCTGCACTACGACCTGCTGGAAGACGAATTCATCGAGCTGCGGCGGGGCCGGCCCGGCCACCGGCAGCCCGACACCATTGCCACCCTGCCGCGCCGGCAGCAGGGCGCGCTGGTGGATTTTCGGGTGCTGCGGGCCAGCTTCGAGCACGACGGACGGCCCTACACCCTGGAAATCGGCAAGAGCATGGAGTCGGTGGAGGACGTGTACGGGCTGCTGCGCAGCTTCGCGGCCTACGCCCTGGTGTTTGCCGTACTCAGCACCCTGCTCATCGAGCTGGGCGTCATCACCTACCTGCTGCGGCCCGTCGACCAGATTGTGCAGCGCCTGCGGGCCGTGCAGGGGCCCACGCCGCCCCCGCTGCCGCCGCTGCAAACCAGCACCTGGGACTTCCGCTACCTCGACGACACCATCCAGCAGATGCTGCAGAAGATCCGCCGGGTGTTTGAGCAGGAGCGCGAGTTCATTGCCAACGCCTCGCACGAGTTGTTGACGCCCATCAGCATTCTGCAGAACCGCTTCGAGAACATGCTGCAGGCCGAAAACCTGCCCGAAGAGGCCGAAACCCAGCTCGTCACCTCCCAGAAGACGCTGCAGCGGCTCACGGCCACCCTGCGCACGCTGCTGCTGATTTCGCGCATCGAAAACGCGCAGTTTGCCCGCCCCGACCGCGTCGACCTCCGCGCACTGCTCGGGGAGGTGGTGGAGGAGCTGGACTACCGCCTGCTCGACCAGCACATCCGCCTGCACCAGCAGCTGGAGGGCGCGCCCACGCTGGCGCCGGCCAACCGCACCCTGCTCTTCACCCTGTTCTACAACCTGCTCTCGAACGCCATCAAGTACAACCGGCCCGCGGACGGCCGCATCAGCCTCACCGGCGCCCCCCAGCCCGACGGCACCTACGTGCTGGTGATTCACAACACCGCCGTCCGGCCCATCCCGGCGGCGCAGCTGCCCCAGCTGTTCGAGCGGTTCCGCCGCTTCGACGACGGCCGGGTGGAGGGCTTCGGGCTGGGCCTGGCGGTGGTGCGCTCGGTGGCGCAGTTTCACCTGATCGGCATTGCGGCTGCCTCCGACGAGCACGGCACGGCCTTCACGCTGCGGCTGCCGCCGGCGCGCCCGGACGCGGCGGAATAAAAAAGCGGATTTTTGCCGCGGCCACGGCGCCGGCCCCTGCCGAAACGGGCCGGCGCGGCCTGTCGTACCCCGCCCCATTCCTGATGTGCAGCCCCTCCCCGGCGGGCGGGGCTGCGATGCCGCTTATGCGTATTCCCCGACTTCAACTCCCGCCCTTGCCGGCCGTGCTGCTGTCCATCCTCAGCGTGCAGGGCGGCGCGGCCATTGCCAAAGGCTTGTTTCCGGTGCTCGGCCCGGCCGGCACGGCTAGCCTGCGAATCGGCCTCTCGGCCCTGATTCTGCTGCTGGCCGTGCGCCCCCGCCTCAGCCGGCTGACGGGGCAGCAGTGGCGGGCGGTGGTGCCCTACGGCCTGGCCCTGGGCAGCATGAATTTCTTGTTTTACTGCGCCCTGGCCCGCATTCCGCTGGGCTTGGCCGTCACGCTGGAGTTTGTGGGGCCGCTGAGCCTGGCGCTGCTGGGCTCCCGCCGCTGGCTCGATGCGCTGTGGGCGGTGCTGGCCGCCGCTGGCATTGCGCTCATTGCGCCCTGGCAGGGCCGCGGCCTCGACGTGCCGGGCATAGGCTTCGCGCTGGCGGCGGGCGCCTGCTGGGCCGTGTACATCGTGCTGGGCCGGCGCACGGCGGCGGCGCTGCCGGGCGCGCAAGCCGTGGCCATCGGAATGCTGTTTGCCGCCCTGCCGGTGGTGCCCTTCGGCCTGGGCAGCGGCCAGCTGCTGGCCCTGACGCCCTGGCTACTGCTGCTGGGCGGTCTGCTGGCGTTGTTTTCCAGCGTGCTGCCGTTTTCGCTGGAAATGCAGGCGCTCAAGACCATGCCCACCCGCACCTTCAGCATCCTGATGAGCCTGGAGCCGGTGGCCGCCGCCCTCTCGGGCTGGCTGCTGCTGCACGAGCAGCTAACCCCCGCCCAATGGCTGGCCGTGGCCTGCATCGTGGTGGCCAGCGCCGGCGCCACCCTGGCGGGGCGGTGAGGTGGTGAGGTGGTGAGGTGGTGAGGTGGTGAGATGGTGAGATGGTGAGGTGGTGAGGTGGTGAGATGGTGAGATGGTGAGGTGGTGAGGTGGTGAGTTTGATGTTCAGACGGCGCGGTACTGCGCATCTCGTGCAATCAGAACAGAACTACACTCACTATTTCACCATCTCACCATCTCACTAAACCACCGGCAGGGTGAGGTGGAAGGTGCTGCCGCAGCCGGGGAAGCTTTCCACCCAGAGGCGGCCGCCCTGGGCGGCCATGAACTCGCGGCTGATGCTCAGGCCCAGGCCGGTGCTGCCGCGGCGCACTTCGCCTTCGGGGCTCTGGTGGAAGCGCTGAAAGATTCGCTCGTGGTGCTCGGGCGCAATGCCGGGGCCACAGTCTTCCACGCTGAGCTGCACGCGGCCGTCGGCGCTCAGCGCGCCGCGGATGGTCAGCTGGGCTTCGCTGGGCGAGTAGCGGATGGCGTTGGAGAGCAGGTTGATGAGCACCCAGGTGGTTTTTTCTTCGTCGGCGCGCACGGGGGGCAGGTCCGGGGGCAACTCCAGCCGCAACGGCAGGCGCTTGTCGTCGAGCTGGGGGCGCACGGTGTCGACGGCGCGCTGCACCACGGCGGCCAGGCTGCTGGGGCGCAGGCTGAGCTGGATGCCGGCGCCGGCGTCGAGGCGGGCCACGGTGAGCAGCTCGCCCACCATGCGCTGCAGGCGCTGGGTTTCCTGCCCGATGCCCTGGGCCAGGCGCTGCCGCTCCTCGGCGTCGGTGCGCTCGTGCTGCAGCAGCTTCAGGCTAAGGCCGATGCTGGCCAGCGGGGTTTTCAGCTCGTGCGAGACGGTGGCCAGGAAGTTGGATTTGAGCTGGTCGAGCTTCTTGAACTCCGACACGTTGCGCAGGGCCAGCAGCTGCCCGGCCGGGCGCACGTGCTGCCCGCTCTCGTCGAAGGTGCGCAGCTCGTGGGCGCTGAGGCGGTAGTACTGGTCGTAGCCGCTGATGCGCACGGTGATGAGCGGGGCGGCTTCGCCATCGGCCGCAGCGGCCGGCGGGGCCTCGGCTTCGGCGTCATCAGACTCCGGGCGGCCGGCGTGGGCGGCGGCTACGGGGCGGAGCATCCGGGCCAGCAGCTCCTGCGCCGGGGCCAGCTCGGTGGCGCGGCGGCCCACCAGCTCGGTATCGGCGCGGCCGAGCAGGCGGCAGATGGCGGGATTGGCCAGCAGGATGACGCCACGCTCATCGAGCAGCAGCAGGCCCTCGTCGAGGCTGCTCACCACGCCTTCGAGGCGGGTGCGCTCGGTCATGATTTCGGTGAGGGCGGTGCGGCGGAACTTCTGCAGCTCCAGCAGCAGGCGGTTGAAGGCCCGGCCGGCGCGACCCAGCTCGTTGTACTCCCCGGCCGGGATGGTCGACTCGAAGTTGTTTTTGCTGGCGTGCTCCAGGGCCCGCGTCAGCTCCTCGATGGGCACGGCGGCGGCCTCGGCGGTGGCAATAATCAGCCCCAGGGTGATGACCACGGCCAGCGCTGCCAGCGCCAGCATGATGCGAAACGACTCGGCGGCGCGGCGGTCGGCCACCAGGCTTTTGCGCTCCAGGGCCTCCACGTTCAGATCGACTAAACGGTGGGCGAGGCCGCGCAGGTAGCTGCGGTAGGGCGCCAGCGCGGCGGGCACTGCGCCATTCTGCACGCGCTGCTGGTAGGCCGCCGCGGCCTGGGCCAGGCTGTCGATGACGGCCTGCTCGCCGGGCTCGGTGACGTTGGCACCCGCGCGGCTGAGGGCCTGGCCCAGCAGCGGCAGCCCGCCGGGCGCAGCCGGCTGGGTTTCCAACTGGTCGATGGCGCGCAGCAGCACCTGGCCCACCTCCACGGAGTAGAGGTTGGTTTGGCGGATGCGGCGGGTGGTGTTGTCGAGGCGTAGCAGGGCCGTGGTGGCGTAGGCGCCCAGCACCAGCAGCAGGGCCAGTACCACGCCGAAACCCAGGCTTATTTTCGTGCGGATGTTCATTGAGGGGCCGCCGGGGCGGGGAATCAGGGGACAAGGTACGGCGGGGCGGTTTTAGCCTGCTGCACGTCAAGAACCAGCCCCTATGATTTCTTGAGTACTTTGCCTTATTTCGTCCAGTGACGTAATCTTAAATGTTTTAAGTATTGCCAATGAGTGTACGTGAAGACGACGTCGAGTTTTTTAGAAAGCTGCGCGCTCAAAATGTTGACAAAATAATTCTTGCTAATGGCGGCATAAGCCTCTACCGCAAAGAAGCAGCTTTGGACTACGACATAAAACTTCTCATTGATAAAGACTAGCAAATAATTGAATTTGATGGCAGGTTTATTTCTACTAAAGCAGAGTTGCATTTTGATCTATACCAGCAACTACAGTTCCCACCGTGGTATGGCCACAACTTCGATGCGCTGAATGACTGTCTACGTGATTGGAAAGTAGCTACCAATGGAACTGTCTTTATTTTTCGGAACCTAAATACATTAGAGCCTGAGCACACCAATGCATTACTTCACATATTATCAATGCATTCCAGACGCAGATTACCCTATGGACAAAAATTAATCACTTTAATTCAAGGAAAGCTATTAGGACTTGCCACCACCAAACCAATTGGAGCTATTAATTTATATGTATGGAGTGGTTTGGAAAGCCCCGGGGGATATGGAAACTTGTTATCAGAGTCTGAACGACCTTAGTTCCCTAGCCCCTACGACCGCCGAATCTTCTCCTTCAGATGCTCCACGGAGCAACTCCGCTCTAGCCCTCACTGCTCTTTTACATTATGAAATTCAAGGACAAATTATTTGCAACACTCCGCCTCCTCCAACTCATTACGAGTATTACGCCGGCCGTGTGGCTATTCATTATTATCTATTATCTACTGGTTCAAAATCAATTTCTAAAAGCAGGTCTTTTCTTCGGATTCATCACTACTGGCTGGTCAGTGTATATCTGGCTACCAACTACGATTATCCTGCTCGTTCTTAAAAAAAGGCCTATTATGCATCCAGCGACTTTACTCATTCCGGTGGTTAGTATCGTGACCAGCTTCGTAATAATTAATATTAATCCAGGCTGGGTATTTGACGATTGGCTAGGTTGATATTACTATCTAACGAAGCGGGAGAGATGCTTCGACAAGCTCAGCATGACGTTCTAGGGGATTCTACGACCGCCGAATCTCCTCCTTCAGGTGCTCCACGAAGCGGCCGAATTCCGGCTCGGCTTCCACGTTGGGGTGCCAAGCCAGGCCCAGGGCGGCCAGGTCGTATTGGTGCTGGCGGGAGATGGTGGCGCCGGGGATGAGCTGGCCGGCCTCGTCCCGTTCGTGGCCCATGAGCCAGAGGGTATCGGAGAGGGCGGTGGTGGTGGCCAGGTCGTGGGAGACGATGACGACGGTGTTCAGTTCGTCCATCGTGGTGACTTCGACGATGATTTTCTTTAGCTCGTCGATCATGGCCACGTCAAGGCCGGAGAAGGGCTCGTCGAGCAGGATCAGGTGCTCGGAGCAGAGCAGCTGCTGGGCAATGGCGGCGCGCTGCCGCTGGCCGCCGGAGAGCTGGGCGGGGAACTTCTTGCGGTGCGGGGCGAGGCAGAACCGCTCCAGGAAGGCTTCGACTTCCTGCCGGGCGGCCTCGGGCTGATGCTTTTGCTGGGCGGCCAGCAGCAGGTTGTCGGCCAGGCTGCGGTGGTTGAACAGGGGGTAGCGCTGCTGCACCAGGCCCACGTCGCCGGGGCGCACAGGGTGCTGCTCCTCTCCTACCTGCACGGCGCCGCTGCTCGGCTGCGTGAGGCCGGCAATGATGCGGCACAGCACCGATTTGCCGATGCCGGAGCGGCCGTAGAAGCCTACGACCTGGCCCTGGCTCATGCCGGGGCGCACCACGTTGCGCACCTGGGCGCTGATGTCGCGCAGCACCAGCTCGCCGTGGAAGCTCATGGAGATGTTGTCAAGGGTGAGTACGGGCTCGTGGTGGCTGTATGGTGACATAGTGAGTTGGTGAAATGGTGATTTAGTGCCGTGTGCCAGTCAGTGCACTTGCGCAGAGCAGTTGGTGCCGGGCGGCGAATGATTGTGACGAGGCTGCACAGCCCCGAATCCAGGCTTAGAGGTCCTGCGTTCGAACTGCCGACCATCGGGGCCGGGCTGCAACTGCTCGGAACCCGGTTGCAGACGACTGAAACCGGGCTGCGAGCCATCGGGGCCAGCTTACAAACAACTGTGACCAAGTTGCCAACGCTTAGGACTGGTTTGCACGCGGTTGCGTCCAGCCTGCAAACAATCGGGTCCGGTATGCAGGATTCCGGCAGAAAACCGCACGACTACCCCTGACCGGCCGCCATCAGGGCCGCGTAGGGGAAGAACACGCGGCGCAGCAGGCCGAATACGTAGTCCTGGGCGGCGCCGGTAGCGAGGATGACCAGCTGAATGGCCAGCACGCCGTCGAGGTGCAGGTAGCGGTTTTGCTTGTAGAGCAGCAGTCCGATGCCGCCTTCCGACTGGTAGAGCGTTTCCACCAGGGTTATCATCGTCCAGATGATGGCGAAGTTCTGGCGCACCACTTCCAGCATCAGGTCCAGCTTGCCGAGCACCACCACTTCCCAGAAGCTGCGCCACTCGCCCAGGCCCAGGGTGCGGGCGTGGTCCATTTCCTCCTGGGTGGTGGTCAGAATGACGCTGGTCATGCCGGTGACCAGGTACACGGTGGTGGCAAAGACGAGCACCGAGAGCTTGACTTCGTGGCCGGAGCTGAGCATCAGGGCCATGAAGAAGGTGAGGCCGGTGAGGGTGAGGTAACGCATCTTGGTGGCCGCGTAAGCCAGCGGGCGGAAAAAGGGCAGCGCCGTCAGGTACGACAGCAGCAGGGCCAGCACCGTGCCGATGGCCAGGGCTTGCAAGGCCGTGGTCATGCTGGCCCACAGCTCCTGGATCAGACCCTGGGCAGTAACCAGGTCGCGCAGGGCGGCCAGCACCTGGCCCAGGCTGGGGAAGATCTGCACCGGGTAAAAGGCCCAGAGCAGCAGCAGCACCAGCACCTGCAGGGCCACCATCGTGGTGAACACCGCGCGGCGCGGGGTGGCGTTGGGAAGGAACAGGGTTTTCATGGGGACAGACCTGGCTCGAGGCAATTGGGGTCGTTAGTAAGATGAATCAAGGCCGTCCTGCTGAGCTTGCCGAAGCATGACGGTCTGGTGTGTTCGGGTCAACTCAGCGGCCGGCAAATCAGCCAGCCGAGCAGATACCCGGCCTGGGCCGCCGCGGGCAGGCGCCCCGTTACCGGCGGGGCGCCTGCGGCATCTGGCGGATAATCGGCTAATGAATCGGGCGTAGGAATAACACACGCTGGATACCAGGGCCCGCAAGACCCCTTAGTTGCCGAGCACGATTTCGACGCGGCGGTTTTTGGCGCGGCCGTCTTCGGTGGTGTTGGCGGCCACGGGCTCCAGCGCGCCGTGGGCGTAGACCTGCACGCGGCCGTCGGGAAACGAGGAGCGGCTTTTGGCTTCCAGCCAGCTCTTCACGGCCAGGGCGCGCTGCTCGGAGAGCTGCTGGTTGCTGGCGGCGGCGCCCACGTTGTCGGTGTGGCCGTGCACGGCCACTTTCAGGCGGCCGGCTACCACCAGGTCGTCGAAGAGGCGGTTCAGGTCCTGCTCAGCGGCCGGGGTGAAGGCGCTGCGGCCGGTTTCGAACGCGATGTTCCAGGCCCGGCGGCTCACGCTCTGGCGGATTTCGTCGTCGGCGGCAAACTGTTGCTGCTCGGCCGGGGCAATGGTTTTGCCCTTGTACTGCGCCTGCAGCTTGCGCAGAATCGAGAGGTCCAGCATCTGCTCCAGGGGCACGTAGCTGGGCAGCTCCTTGGGGTAGAGCCGGCTTTGCACGTCGCCGAAGGTTTTGTAGACGGAGGCGTAGATATTGGTGCCGCCGTTGTCGAGGCCGAAGAGGGTGAGGTTGTCAGCGAAGTTGAAGGCCTTGCTGCCGCCCAGCTCCACCACTTCGCCGGTGCGGTCGGCTTCGCTCACGCCCTTGTAGTAGCGCAACCAGTAGCTGCCGGGCTTGTCTTTGTCGCCGTACACTTCCGAGGAAATATCGGCGGCGCGCTGCAGGGCTTCGGGGTGCGACTTCACCTGGTCACCGGCCACGGCCAGGGCGGTGATGATGCCCTGTACTTCTTTTTCGTGGGCCGCGTACCAGCGCTTGGTCGTCACCATGATGTTGGGCATCTGGTTGCTGTAGTCCTTGGTCGAGACGATGTTGACCAGGCCGCCCTTCTGCTTGGCAATGTTCACGTCGCCGGGCGTCCAGGTGGCCACCGCGTCGGCTACCACGTCGACTTTGACGCCAGTGCTGCGGCCTTTCACCACTTTCAGGCGCTGCTCGGGCTTGCCGAGGATGTATTTCTCGGCGGCCACCAGGAAGTCGGAGGCGGCCATGAAGTTCACGGCTTCGGGGTCGTAGGTCGTCTCGTCGGGGTTGACTTTCAAGCCGTTGTCGGCGCACCACTTCAGGGCAATGTTCTGGTCGCCGTCGCGCAGGTAGCAGGCAATGGTTTTGCCCAGGGCCGATTTGGGGTTGTCGAGCCACTCCTTCGGGCCCATCAGCTTGTCTTCGCCGAAGGACTTACCGGGGCTGTAAGGCAGAATCTGCAGGCCGGTGCCGGCTTTTTCCAGCTGCTGCTGCACGGCCGAGAAGGCCGGCAGCCCGTCACCCATGATGCTCACGATGAGACCGGGCGTCTGGGGGTTGTTCTGCAGGTCCAGGGCATTCTTGACCAGGTCGGCCTGCATCTTGGCCACGTCGTCCTGCCGCACAATCTGCATGTCGATACCGTTG
Organism: Hymenobacter edaphi; assembly: GCF_003258365.1. Lineage (GTDB taxonomy): Bacteria > Bacteroidota > Bacteroidia > Cytophagales > Hymenobacteraceae > Solirubrum > Solirubrum edaphi. The sequence continues at coordinate 1,083,247 of NZ_QHKM01000001.1, forward strand.
GCGGCCATGGCCGAACCCTCGGTGCTGCGCGGGCCGCCGTTGGCCAGCATGGCGCCCATCTGCGAGTTCCAGGCCATTACTTCCCAGGTCACCGGGGTGCCTTTCTCAGCCGGCGTGCTAGTCGGCAGCGGGGCCAGCGGCACCGCCAGGTTGGTGCGCGTGCCGCCCGCCTGGGTGGGCAGCTCGATGGAGTTGAGCAGGACGGATTGCGTCTCCGCTTTCTGAAAGACGGCCCCGCTGCTAATGAGCTTGTTGATGCCGAAGTAAGCGGCCAGCACCAGCAGCAGGCCGATGACGATTTTACCGCGAGTTGTCATTGTGGTAGGAGAAAAAGTGGGTTTTGAGAGTTGATTTAAGGTTCACCAAGCCGTCATGCCGAGCGAAGCCGAGGCATCTCGCTGGGTAGTAATCGGCTCGTTGAGGCTACAGCACGCGAGATGTCTCGCGGGGCTCGACATGACGTTCAAGCGGGGTGGATTAGTCCAGCAGCCGGCTGAAGGCGTCGTTGCTGGCCTGGGCGGTGGTGCGGGGCGTGGCCGGGGCCGCTTTTTCGTCGAGCAGGGAGTTGAAGTCGCCTTTCTGGTAGCGTTCCAGCAGCTGCTGGCCCTTCTGGCTCATCACCCCGTTCTGGATGTCCATTTCCTTCACGAAAGCCTGCGAGTAGCGCATGGCCTGCTTGATCTGGCCGAGCTTCATGGCCATGTCCTGGGCCACGCGGTCGGTAGCCAGGTCGAAGAAGTACTTCTTGTCCGGGTCGCCGCGCAGGATGTTCATGGCGGCGCGCATGCCCGAGGAGGTGCGTTTTACCAGCTCGTACTCGTCCTTGAGCAGGTTCACCTTGAACTTGGAGTTGTCGATCTGGCGCAGGGCGGCTTTCAGGATCTGGCGCATCACCAGGCTCACGTTGGCGGTGGTGGTGAGCATGGGCTGCAGGCGGGCGTTGTAGTCTTCGAGTTGGGCGGCGCGGGAGGCATACTGCTCGGCGGCGTCCTTTTCGCCCTGGCGCTGGGCCGAGGTGGCCAGGTTCAGGTACTCCTGCATCTGCTGCTTGTTGCCGTCCATCTTGCGCTTCACCAGTTCGTGGGCGCCCTCCACGTGGGCCACTTCGGCGTCCATCTTCTTGGCCTCCTGCTCGGTGTTGCGGATGTAGTCCTGCATGATGCCGATGGGGTCCGTCTCGACGAAAATGCCGGCGGCGGTGCGGAAGATGCGCTGCCCGGCGTACCACAGGCCGGCCTTGATGCGCTTGCTGGTCACGAGCAGAAACATGGCGAACAGGGCGCCCAGCCCGATGCCGAGCTTCACCGTGTCGAAGACCATATCGACCAGAAACGGGACGATGGCGCCCCAGAAGTACACGCCGGTGCCCACGGCGCCCGCGAGGAAAATCCAGCCGGCAACTTTCTCCGGCTTCTGCCACTTAGCCAGCCCGGCGCTGTGGTCAGTTGAAAGCATTGTGTCCATTTGGTGAAAAGGTGAGTTTGTGAAATGGTGAGTTTGGTGCCGTGATTCAGAAGTGGCGAAAGGGCGAGGAGTTGTTGAACTTCAACTCACCATTTCACCACCTCGCTATTTCACCGGCAGCGTCAGCAGAAAGCTCTGGGCGGCCTGGAAGTGGGCGTGCAGGTCGGCGGCGGCGCTGGCGTTGGCCAGCTCGTAGGAGGCCAGGGCCGTCTGGGCTTTCTGGCGCTCCTCCCCCAGCTGCTGCTGGGTGGTCTGCAGCTCCTGGCCTTTGGCCTCCAGCTGCCGCGTCAGCTCGGCCAAATCGGCCTGCAGCTTCTGCTCCTGGGCCAGCAGCTGCACGATGACGCTGGGGCGGGTGTTGGGAATCTTGATGTCGCCGAGCTTCTCGCGGTGCCGCTCCAGCACCTTGTTGCGGTCCGCTTGCAGCGTGCGCTCAAACTGGTCGGCCGAGGCCAGCAGCTCCGGCACCGAGAGGCCCGTCACGGCCGCGAAGGCGTGGAAGGCCGTCTGGTAGAGCACCGGCCCCGCCAGGCCGCTGGCGGCCATGCTGCGCACCATCTTGCAGTAGGCGGCGAAGTCTTTGCCGTTGCCGGCCAGCAGCCCGTTGATGTGGTCGGTGTGGCGCTGTTCGGGCTGGGTGGCCGCGGGCGCCGTCGGTGGGCCGAAGGCGGGCAGCGGAGCTCCGGCGGCGGGCGCCGACGCTGCCGGGCCGGCAGCCGGGGCCGCCCCCGGCAGCGGCCGGGGCTGGGGTGGCGGGGCGGCGGCGTCAGCCGGACCGTCGCTTTCAACGAAGAAGTCCTTGGCGGCTTTGGCGAGGTTGTCGAAGATGGCCATTGGAAAAGGCGGTTAGGGTAACGTCTTGCGGGACGCGGACCCTAAGCCAATCCAGGTGCCGATGAGCGGCGACCAGACCCGATTAATATTACTTCTACTTGATTATCAGTCGATAAAAGTCAAAACACCTGAATTATGCCGGACTATAAAACAGCAAACCATTCCATAATGGAAGGGTCTGGTTTGTCGAAAAGGAAGGCAAGCGCGGGCTGAACCGGCGGTCGGCGTAGCCAGGCCCGCGCTACAGCCCGAACTCCTGCAGCTTGCGGTAGAGCGTGGTCAGGCCGATACCGAGCTGCCGGGCGGCCTCGGTTTTGTTGCCCTCGGTTTCGGCCAGTACCTGCCGGATGTGCCGGGCTTCGAGGGCGCGCAGGCTGCGGTCGTCGGGGCTGAAGCCGGCCAGGCCGGCGGCCGGGGTACCGCTGGCGTGAAACTCGTCGGGCAGGTAGGCGGGGGCCAGCGGCTGATCGGCCGGGGCCAGGATGGCGGCGCGCTCCAGCACGTTCTTCAGCTCGCGCACGTTGCCGGGCCAGTCGTAGCGCTGCAGCAGGCGCAGCGTGTCCGCGTCGAGGCCGGGCAGGCGCTTGCTCATGCGGGCGGCGAAGTAGCGCAGAAAGTACTCGGCCAGCGGGGCCACGTCCTCGGGCCGGTCTTTCAAGGGCGGGACGGGGATGGTGAAAACGGAGAGGCGGTAGTACAGGTCGGGCCGAAACTGCCCGGCGGCGGCTTCCTGCTTGAGGTTGCGGTTGGTGGCCGCCACCAGCCGCACGTCCACTTTGGTGGGCTTGGTGTCGCCGAGCTTGGTGAAAGTCTGCGTTTCGAGCACCCGCAGAAACTTGGCCTGCACGGCCAGCTCCAGCTCCCCGATTTCGTCGAGGAACAGCGTCCCGCCCGAGGCTTCTTCCAGCAGGCCCTTTTTGTCGCCCAGCGCCCCGGTGAAGGCGCCCTTCCGGTAGCCGAACAGCTCCGATTCCAGCAAATCCTTCGGAAAGGCCGAGCAGTTGACGGCCACGAACGGCTTGCCCTTGCGCGGCGAGGCCTGGTGAATGGACTGGGCAAACAGCTCCTTGCCCGCGCCCGTGGGCCCTTCCAGCAGCACGGTGGCGTCGGTGGCGGCCACCTGCCGGCCCAGCGCCTTGGCCCGTTCCAGCGCCGGCGCGTGGCCGATCATCGACTCGAAGGAGTGCTGCTGGCCTACCTGCCGCTCCAGCTCCTGCACGCGGTAGCGCAGGCGGGCTTTGTCGGCGGCGCGTTCCACCAGCACCGGCAGCTGGTCGTTCGAGTCGCCCTTGGTGAGGTAATCGAAGGCGCCGTCTTTCATGGCCTGCACCCCGTCGATGATGGTGCCGTAGGCCGTCATCAGGATGACTTCGGCCAGCGGGGCCTTCTGCTTCAGGCGCGGCAGCAGCTGCACGCCGTGGGCGTCGGGCAGCTTCACGTCGCAGAGCACCACGAGCACCTGCGGGTGCTGGCCGAGCAGCTCCAGGCCCTCGGCGGCATTCACGGCCTGCAGCACGTGGTAGTCTTCCAGCTCCAGCAGGCGGGCCAGCAGCTGGCGCAGGCGGGGTTCGTCGTCGATGATGAGAATGGTGCCTTGGGGCATGGCGGCGAAGGGTGCGGCGAAAAGTGAGGGAGCGAGCCGCGGCGCAAAGGTGCCAAATTCCGCGGCTCGGCGCGGAGCCGTCGGGCAGCTCACATCATCGGGGCGCACGGCGGCGAATTGCCTGCGGCCTCGGCCGGGCAGTCCGGCAAACTTCAATCAACCCCGGATAAGCGCCACATCATCGTGGCATTGAGCTGTACGTCAGCGCGTAAGACCTTTGTCTTCGTCGCCGGCACGCTTGCCGGGCGGCTCCGCTCCTACCCTTTCTGCGCTATGAAAACCAACTTCCTTTCCTCCCTGCTGGCCCTGTTCGGCGCCGGCCTGCTGCTCGGCCCCGCGGCGGGCTGCCAGCGCCCGGCCTTCAGCGGCCCCACGCCCGCCCCGGCCGCCGACGCCGCCGTGCGCCGGCTGCAGTTCGGCTACGGCAGCCGCTACTCCGGGCACCGCACCACCTACACCCTGCAGGCCGACGGCGTGCTGCTGGCCCAGGCCGGCCTCGGGCTGCGGCCCGGCACGCCGGTAGCCGCGCTGCGGGTGGGCTCTGCCCAGGCCCGCGCCGCCCTGCGCCGCTTCGACGCGCTGCCCGCCGACAGCCTGGGCTTCGAGCAGCCCGGCCAGCACTATTACTTTCTGGAAGGCTACACCGCGGCCGGCCAGAGCGTGCACCTGGCCTGGGGCGCGGCCGATACCAGCGCCCCGCACTGCGCCCGCGTGCTCTACCGGCAGCTCAGCGGGCTGGTGCCGGCCAATCTGTAGCGCCTACTCCTCGACTCGGTCCACATCCGTCAGCTGGCCTTTGTTTTTCATGCTCTGCAAATCCAGCTGCGTGAGCGTGAACGGCTCCTTGCTGAAGTTGCCGGGCCGGTTGAGCTTGCGAATGGGGTGCGCGTCGTCCGTTTCGTAGGCATTAGCCACCACGTCCACCGTGTTGGCCTGCGCCCGCACCACTTTCAGCAGGGAGTAGTTGCGGGTGGAGTCGTCGCGCACGGTGTAGATGTCGCCCACGTGCGGCGCCGCCAGGAAGACGGCGCTGTGCTGCGCTTTGCGGATGGTGAAGATGGCGGCCCAGGCCACCCCCAGGGCCAGCAGCGCCGCCCCCGACCAATGCCACCACGGGGCCCGCGTAGCGGCTTTCCGCACCCGGACGGCCTGTTTCACCGCGTCGGCTTCCGCCGGAATCTTGCCATACTCCCAGCTGGCCTGGCACTGCTGGCACTGCACCACGGCGGGCTTGCGGTAGGGCAGCACCGGAATCCAGTACAGGTGCACGTAGCGGCTGAAAATACTCACGCGCAGCTGGTTGGCCGTGTGGCAGGCTGGGCAGGTCACCCCGGGCAGCGGCTCCGTCCGCACGTGCGAACCGTTGGTACCAAAAAAAATCATTGGCGGAAGAATAAGGCGGCCTCACAACAGCTTGCCGCTTTCAAATGTAGAGCCGCGCCGGCAGTGAGCCGCCGATTGTCCGGCAAAAAACCCGCTGCTTCCCGCACCTCACCTGCCGGCGGCAAGCCGTCGGTCAGCCACAAAAAAAGGCCCCGCAGCAAGCTGCGGGGCCTTTTTCTTATCGTTGAGGCGCGGCCTTAGCTGCGCACCACGCGCAGCTGGCGCTTGAGCCGCTCGATGCGCTGCTTGGCCTCGTCGATGCGGCCCTGGTACTCCTCGCGCAGCTGGCCGGCATTCTTCGAGCGGGCGAAGAAGTCCAGGTTGGTCTGCAGCGTGGCCACGTCGTTTTCCAGCTCGTTGATGTCGCGGCGCAGGTTCTGCTCCTTGCGGTAGAGCAGCTGCTGGGCCTCGGGGTTGGACTTCAAGCGCTGCACCTCCAGCTGGAAGCGCTGCTCGTCGCGCTCGGCGTAGCTCAGGCCCGGAATGGTGTCGATGTACTTGCTCATCAGCTCCAGGAATTTCTCCTCGGCCTGCGCCCCGCTGCCGCCCCGGCGGCCCGGCTGCGGCACCTCGCTCTGGCTCCACTCGGCCACCAGCGCCTGCAGGCCTTCCTGCGTGCCGGGGTTGTCCTCCGACAGCGTGGCAATGTGCGAGGCTACGCCGTCGAGGCGGGCGGCCTGCTCCTGCGACAGCTGCTGCTGGTGATGCTCGCGCTGGCGCGTCTCGGTCTGCTTCCGCTCGAAGAACGAGTCGCAGGCCGTGCGGAAGCGGTGCCAGATCTTGTCCGACTGCTTTTCGGGCACGCGGCCGATGTTCTTCCACTCCTTCTGCACCCGGATGACGACCTCGCGGCCTTCCTCCCAGTTCGGGTTTTCCAGCGCAGCCTCGGCCTGCTCGCACAGCGCGATTTTGGCCTTCAGGTTGCGGTTTTTCTCCTCGTCGAGAGCCTTAAAGAACTGGTTTTTGTGTTGGAAGAAGCCCTTGTAGGAAGCCCAGAACTGCTTGTTCATGGTTTCGGCCTGGCTGCGCGGCACCAGGCCGGCGGCGTCCCACTGCTCCTTCAGCGTCTGCAGCTCGTCGGTTTTGGCCCGCCACTCGTTCACGCGCTCGGTCTTGAAGTCGCCGAAGGGCAGAATCTGGGCCAGCAGCTCCTGCTTGCGCTGCAGGTTGGCGTTTTCCTGGGCCGAGCGGGCGTCCACGAAGGCGCGCTTGCGGTTGTGCACCTGCTCGGAGGCCTGCAGGAAGCGCTGCCACAGCGGCTCGCGCATTTCGTTGGGCACCGGGCCCACGCCCTTCCATTCCTCGTGCAGCTGGCGCAGCTCCGTGAGGGCCTTGTTGATGCTCGGCTGCTGCACCAGGTCCTCGGCGCGCTTGATGAGCGCCTCCTTGGCTTCCTGGTTGCGGCGGCGGTCCAGCTCCTTCATTTCGAAGAAGAGGCCGCGGTTGTTGTAGTAGATGTCGAGCAGGGCGTGGTAGCTGTTCCACAGCTCCTGCGACTGCTGCTGCGGCACCGGGCCGGTGGCTTTCCACTCGGCCTGCAGCGTTTTGATGCGGGCCGACGAATCCTTGGTTTCGGCCGACTCCACCAGTTGGCGCAGCTGCGAGAGGAGGTGCTGCTTGTGCGCCAGGTTTTTGGCGCGCTGCTCGTCTTCCTGGCGGGCGTCGCGCACGCGGGCGTCGCGGTAGTCCTGCATGGCGCGGGTCACCTCGGCGTAGTGCTCGGGGCCGCTGAAGCTGAAGTCCTCGGCGTTGTTGCCGGCTTCGGTGAAGCGCTGGCGGGCCGTGCCGCGCTCCGAGCCCACGCCCTGCTCGTACTGGCGGTGCAGGTCGAGGATCTGGCGGCGGTTCTGGCGCGCGTCGGGGCGGCGCAGCAACTCCAGCAGGTAGGCGCCCTGGGCGGTCGGGTCGAGCTTGGCAAAGTCCGGGGCCGGGGTTTCCGGCACGTAGTCCTCGTCGTCCTCGGGGTGCGGGGCAACATGCTCCGCCGCGTGGGCCGCCTCGGCGGCCGACTCATTATTGGAAGTCGGCAGGGCGGCCAGCGGGGCGGGGGCATCTTCCAGCGCCTCGGCCGAGGCCAGGGGCTGCGCGGGCAAGGTCACGGCGACGGGCTCGGTGGCCGGCGCCGGCGTCACGTCGGGCTGAATGGCCTCCACCGGCGGGTTGGTTTCCGAAGCCTGCGCCACGGCGCCGGGGCCTTCGTTGCCGTAGTGCTGCTCGGCGCGCTGCTGGGCGGCCGAGGGGGCGTCGGCCTGGCTTGCTTCGGCTTGCTGCTGCTCGGCAAAGGCCTTGTTAGCTGCCGATTGACCGTAGTCAGCTGCAGCAGGGCTCGAAGCCGCTTCGGCCGTCGGCGTGCCGGTTTCGGCGGGTACCACCGGCGTCGGCTCGGTGCCGGCCGTGCCGGGCTCGGCCGTCGGGTCGATGGCGGCCGGGGCGCTGTGGTCGGCGTGTTCGGTGATATCCTCGGCGGCTACGGCCGGGCTGGGCGCGGCGGCGGGCTGCGCCGAGGGCGAAGCGGCCGCGTCCACGTCGGGCCGGGCGGCCGCGTGGGGCACCTCGGACGCGGCGCCGGCCGGCGCTTCGGCCGGGGCCGCCGGTTGGGCCGGAGCAGTAGCGGGTTGGGGTTGCGGGTCAGCAGGGGCATCGGCAGCCGGGCCGCCTTGCTGGCGGGACTGCGCAATTTCGGCCAGCCGGCGCTCCAGGATGCTCATGGGATTATCCTGGTTCGACTCGGGGCGGTTGGGGGTTTCGTTCTCCGGTTGCATGGTTCTCTCTCGACAAACCCACCCGGCGAGCCGCAACAGCGGCGGGCCGGGCAGGCTACATAATCAGTTCAGGCGCGGGTCCAGGGGGTAGTTCGACAGCACGCGGTAGCGCCCGCCTTTCTCGCGCAAAATGGCCTGCCAAAAGGCATCGGTGGTCAAAGTAAACACTTTCCCGGCAGCATTCGGGTGGACTATCCAAGTCTTTTCCTGCACTTCGCCGGCCAGCTGGCCCGCCGTCCAGCCCGAATAGCCGACGTAGAGGCGCAAGTTGTTCTCCGTCAATTCGCCGGCGGCGATGAGGCCCAGCAGCGCTTCGAAGTCGCCGCCCCAGTACACGTCGTCGGCCAGGGGTTCGGCGCCGGGCAGGTCGGGGCGCTGATGCAGGTAGTGCAGCGTATCGGGCTGCACGGGGCCGCCCACGTGCAGCGGCAGCGTAGCGGCGGGGTGTTCGTCGCCGCCGGGCAGGCTCATCGCGTCGCCCAGGCGCACGGTGGTCGGCCGGTTGAGCATCAGCCCGAACGTGCCATCTTCCTCGTCGTGGCGGCACAGCAGCACCACCGAGCGCTCGAAGTTCGGGTCGCCCAGAAAAGGCTGCGATATCAGAAGGCTACCGCTGCGCAGGTTGGTGGCCATGACGAAGGCGAAATAAGGGTGAACGATAGGACCACTGACGCCCGCAGGCCGCGCAAAGATGCGCGAAGAATCGGGCCCGGCAAGTTGGCGGGGGCTTTACCCTTACGTTGGGCAAGGCCCCGCAGGTTCCATTCGCGGCGGCCTTCCGCGGCCAACTGCCGCCGGCAGCCGGCCCCCAACGCGCCGGGGCCCGCAAATTGCGCCTACTTTTGCGCCCGAACCTCCGCCGCCCGTCCGATGCAAGACCAACACCTCGCCGACCTGCGCAAAACCTACGCCCAGCACGCGCTGGACGAAGCCGCCGCCGACCCCGATGCCCTGCGCCAGTTTCGCCGCTGGCTCGACGAAGCCCTGCAGGCCCACGCAGACGAACCCACGGCCATGACGCTGAGCACGGTGGCGCCCGACGGGCAGCCCTCGGCCCGCATCGTGCTGCTCAAGGGCCTGCCCGACGAAGCGGGCTTCCTCTTCTTTACCAACTACGACTCGCGCAAGGGCCGGGAGCTGGCCGCCGCCCCCAAGGCCGCGCTGACGTTTTTCTGGCCGGCCCTGGAGCGGCAGGTGCGGGTGGAAGGCACGGTGGAAAAAGCCCCGGAAGCGGTGTCGACGGAGTACTTCCAGAGCCGGCCGCACGGCTCGCAGGTGGGCGCCTGGGCCTCGCCCCAAAGCCAGGTTATCGGCAGCCGCCGGGAGCTGGAACAGCGCGAGCAGGACGTGGAGCAGCGCTTCGCGGGGCAGGACCCGCTGCCGCGCCCCCCGCACTGGGGCGGCTACGTGCTGCGCCCCAGCCGCATCGAGTTCTGGCAGGGCCGCCCCTCCCGCCTGCACGACCGGCTGGAGTACGAACGAACGGACGACGGCTGGCAGCGCCGCCGGCTGGCGCCCTAAGCCTTAATTAATAATGAATAATTGGGTGGTTGGCTTGCCGACACCTGCTTGGTTCTTTCATTATTAATTATTAATTCTTCATTAGAAAATGGCCGAAATTCAACCTGTTCGCGCCTGGCGCTACAATCCGGAGCTGAGCCAGCGCATCGACGACTACGTGTCGCCGTTGTTCGATGTGGTGTCGGCGAAGCAGCGCGAGGCGCTGTACCGCAACCCGCTCAACAGCATCCACCTCTCGGTGCCCCGGCCCGGGCCCGACCCGGCCGGCGAGGCCCTGCGCCGCCTCACGGAGTGGGAGCAGTCGGGGGTGCTGCGGCAGGACGCGCTGCCGGGCATCTACGCTTATTACCAGTATTTCCGGCTGCCGGGCAGCGCGCGCGAGTACGTGCGCAAGGGCTTCATGTGCCACATCCGGGCTTACGACTGGGCCGAAAACGTGGTGCTGCGCCACGAAAACACGCTGCCCGCGGCCGTCAACGACCGGGCCGAGCTGCTGGCGCGCACCCAGTTTCAGACCAGCGCCACCCACGGCCTCTACCGCGACGACGCCCACGAGCTGGAACGTTATCTGGACGAGGCCGTCGAGGACCCGCTGTTTGAAACCGAGGACTACCAGGGCGTGCGCGACGTGCTGGCCGTGATTCAGGACGCCGGGGTGATTCAGCGGTTTCAGCAGCTGCTGGCCGGGCGGCAGGTTATCCTCGCCGACGGGCACCACCGCTACGAAGGCTCCCTGGCCTACCGGCAGGCCCGCATGGCCGCCGACGCGCAGCCCACCGGCGCCGAGCCCTGGCATTACCACCTGATGTACCTCACCAACGCGGCCTCCGACGACTTGCGCATCCTGCCCACGCACCGGCTGCTGCTGGAGCTGCCCGACGGGCTCACGGACGCGGCGTTTCTGGCCCGGCTGGAGCCGTACTTCGTCGTCACGCCCAAGGACGACGCGTTCGACCTGCCCGAAGTCATTGCCGGCAAGCCCTGGGCCTTCGGGCTGTACCTGGGCGGGCAGCCCTACAAGCTGCGCCTGCGCCCCGAGGTGCACCCGCAGCTCGACTGGGACACCACCCCGGAGGTGAAGCAGCTGGATTTGACGGTGCTGCACTACTTCGTGCTGGAGCGCGCTCTGGGCGTAGTGGGCATCGATGCGCAGCGGCAGTGGCCGGGCGTGACCTACGTGCGCAACTTCGCCGAGGGCCTGCAGCGCGTGGACTCGGGCGAAGCCCGCGCCGCGCTCATCACCAACGAGGTGACCATGGACGAGGTGGAGCGCGTGTGCCACTCCGGCGCCGTGATGCCCCCGAAATCGACCTTCTTCTACCCCAAAACCCTCGGCGGCCTGCTCTTCACCAGCATCCGCGACGACGAGCCGGTGGGGCTGCTGTGACCAGCGGTGATTTAGCGACTAAGTGGTTTAGTGAATACCGGCTTCTGCATGTACTGGAGTCGATTCACCTGTCACTTTAGCCGCCAGTCCGGTTCCTGCCCCACCATCACCAAGTCGCTAAATCACTAACTCACTCCTTGCAAATGCGCCTGATTCTCGCCTCCAACTCGCCGCGCCGCCGCCAGCTGCTGACCGACCTTGGGCTCCGCTACGAAGTGCGGCTGCAGGAAGTCGATGAAAGCTACCCGGCCCACCTACAGCGGGCCGCCGTGGCCGAGTACCTGGCCGCCCACAAGGCCAGCGCCTACCGCGCCGGCCTGCAGCCCGACGAAGTGCTGCTCACGGCCGATACCATCGTGTGCCTCGACGAGCAGGTACTCAACAAGCCGGTGGACGACGAGGACGCCGTGCGCATGCTCACCCAGCTGCAGGGCCGCGCCCACGACGTGTATACCGGCGTGTGCCTGCTCACCGGCGGGGGGCGGCAGGTGGTGTTTTCGGACCAGACGCGGGTGCATTTCCGCCCGCTCACGGAGGCCGAAATCCGCTACTACGTGCAGCATTACCGCCCGCTCGACAAAGCCGGGGCCTACGGCGCCCAGGACTGGATCGGGCTGGTGGCCGTGACCCGGCTGGAGGGCTCCTACTTCAACGTGATGGGCCTGCCGGTGCACCGCGTGTGGGAGGAGCTGCAGCGCCTCACCGACGCGCAGCTGCTGCCCGGGGCATGAGCCGGCCCGCCGCCCCGCCCGCACCGGCTTTCTTTGGGGCCCTGGCGGTGCTGCTGGTGCTGGCGGCCGGCCTCGGGCCCGGCCTGATTTTCGGCCTGAGCCGCTACGCCGACGTGGAGCACCTGCGCCACGTGCGCTACCACGACGCGACGTTTCGCTACCTGCCCATTTCGCTCACGCCCGCCGGCTACGCCCAGGCCAAGCTGGCCTGGCTCGGCCTGACGCTGCTGAGCGCGGCCGTGCTGCGCTGGCAATGGCGCCGCCGGGGCCGGCTGTACCGGGAGCTGGCCGCGCTGCACCAGGAATGGCGCGCGGCCCCGCCCCTGCTGGCGCCCTGGCGGCAGCTGCGCCCGGCGGAGCGCCGCACCGCCCGGCTGCTGTTCGGCGCGCTGCTGCTGGTGCGGGCGTACTACGTGCTGCGCTACCCGCTCTACGGCGACGAACTCGTGACGTACCTGAGCTTCGTGCGCGAAGGCGCGCTGGCGGCCATCAGCTTTTACCCCATCCCCAACAACCACGTCGGCTACAGCCTGCTCTGCTGGCTGAGCAGCCTGGTCAGCCCGAATTTCTACTGGGCCACGCGCCTGCCCACCTTGCTCATCAGCGCGGCGGGCACGACCGGGGTAGGCCTGCTGCTGCTGCGCCACACCAGCTTCCGGGTGGCGGCGCTGACGGTATTTCTTTTCGCCTTCTTTCCCTACGCGCTGTTTCAGGCGGTGGTGGGCCGCGGGTATTTTTTGCTGGCCGTAAGCGCGCAGCTGGGCCTGGTGGCGGTGCTCACGCTGCTGCAGCGCCCGGCGCGGCCGCGGCTGGCGTGGGCCCTGCTCGTGGGCAGCAGCGTCGTGGGGCTGTACGCCATGCCCTCGTACCTGCTGGTGTTCGGCAGCCTGCTGGCGGGGCTGGCCACCGGCCTGGCGCTGCAGCAGCGGCCGGCGCCGCTGTGGCCGCTCGGGCTGGCGGGCCTGGTGACGGGCGGCGGGGCCGCGCTGCTCTACGCGCCGGTGCTGCTGGTATCGGGGCCGTGGGCACTGCTGGCCAACGACTACGTGGCGCCCGGTGCCGGCTACGCGGCCGGCCTGACGGCCCTCGGGTTCGTGGCCCGCACCGAGGGGCAACTGCTCGGCACCGGGCCGCTGGGGCTGGCGCTGGCCGGGGGCCTTAGCCTGGCGGGCCTGCTGCTCGGCTACCGGCAGCGGGCGCTGCGGCCCCTGGTGCTGTCGGCGCTGGCCCTGCTGTGGCTGCCCTACCTGCCGCTGCTCGTGCGGGGCGTGTACCCGCCGGCGCGGGTGCTCTCGTACCGGGTGTTCGGCCTGTTTCTGCTGGCGGCACTGCTGCTCGAAACGGCCCTGCGCTGGCCGCCGCTGGCGGTGCTGCGCCGGCGCCCGGCGCTGGCCGTGGCCCTGCCGGTGCTGGCCTGGGCGGGCGTGGCCGTGCTGCTGCTGCTGCGCCGCGCCGACCAGGAAGCGGCCCGCAACGCGCGCGTGGCCCGCACCTACGCCTGGCTGCAGGCCCGCCACGCCCGGCGCGTGCAGGTCGAGGCGCCGCATTACCAGCTGTACCTGCAGTTTTTCAGCCAGACCAGCGGCGGCGCCCTGCGCGTCGATGCCGCGGCCGAGCCGGGGGCGCGCTACCAGTTCTACCTGCTCGACCGGGAGCAGCACCACAAATTTCGGGTGCCGCGGCCGCCCGTCTTCGAGAACGAGGATGTGCGCGTGTACGCGGGGCCGCCGGGCCGGTAGCAGGCGGCCAGATCGGCTACCGGCCGCGGGCGGGCAGGGTCTGGCCGCCCCCGGCCGCCACGACGGGCTGCTCGGCGGCGTACAGCGCGGGCAGAAACTGCTCGAAGTTGCCGACTTCCTCCACGTTGTGGCGCAGCCAGGCGTAGCCCATGCGCGCCGTGAACAGCCGGCGCTGCAGCAGCGGGTTGAGCAGGTACCGGCCCAGGGCGCTTTCGTGGCCCACCTGCATGCGCGACGTGTAGCGCGTGCCTTCCGCGGCGGCTTCAAACCAGTGCTCCAGGCAAAAAACCTCCAGGCCCAGCACGCGGCGCACCAGCCGGATGCCGGTCGAATCGAGCTTGACCACTTCCTCGGTGCTGTCGACCAGGTGCCGCGCGTCGCCGCCGAAGGCCTCCACGATGCGGAAGCGGCTGCCCACGCCGGCCCCGCCATGGGCCGCGGGGCGGGCCAGCGCCCAGTGAATGTGGTCGACGGGATGCCAGACCAGGTAGCGCGGGTACTGCCGTCCCTGGTAGGACATCGGCTCCCCGATGTGGCGAAACCACCACTCCAGCATGGCGGGCGTCACCCCGCGCACCAGCTCGTGCGCAATGGTCAGCTCGAAGGAGCCGTGGCGCAGCCGCCGAAACGTGGTTTGGGCGGAATGGAGGGGTTTCAGCGGGCCGGCCAACGGGCGGGGCGGCAACAGGGACCAGTTCATAGGTAGTGAATTGCAAAAGTGGGCAGCGGCGCCCCGGCTGCTACCGGAGCAGCCGCCTCGGGGCGCGCCGGCTCGGCGTAGGTCCGCAGCAACCGGCTTAGCGCCCGAATGGCCGAGGGCCGCGTGGCTGCCGGGCCTCGCCCACCCTGCACCCGCCAGCCAGCCCCCACCGACCAGCCGGCGGCCAGGGCAGCGGGCAGCACCACCTGACAGGAGGCCGGGGCCACCACGGGGCGCGGGGGCAGTGGATGGGTAGCGGCGAAGGGAAACAGCAGCAGAAAGGCGACCTTGTTCATGGCGGATAGGGCTGGGCAGTGGCACATCGGCGCGCCCATCAGCCGGGGCAGCGACCAGGACAAAGGACCGCCGAAAAGCCACGGGGCACAATCGCATAAATGGGCGTGTAGGCCCCACTAGAGCCACTTTTTGATGTGATGCCGCGCGCCAATCAGGACCCGCCACCCGACCGCCTCCGCCCCGCCCGGGCACCGGCGTTATGTCCATCCGCCTCGACGGCAGTTAATGCGGTCCTGGGCCCTACTTTTATGCCGCCGCCCCGTACTTGGCGGGCGCTGGCGGGCCCGGCCAATACCTGCCGGGCCCTTTTCCCCTCGCCATTCATGCTGCACAGCTTTCTGTTTGCCCCTTTCGCCGATGCTGCCGCCGAAGCGCAGTTCGATGCCCTGCACGCCGCCCTGCAGCCCCCGGCGGCCGGCGACGAGCTGCTGCTGCTGGGCAACCTGCCGCTGGAAGACGCGGGCACCCTCGATGCGGTGCTGGTGCGGCCGGCGGGCATCGTGCTGCTGCAGTTTATCGGGCGCGGCGGAGCGCTGCACATTCCGGCCCTGAACCAGGGCGCGTGGCAGCTGGCCGGACAGCCGCTGACGGGGCAGGCGGGCAGCGCCAACCCGTACGCCCAGTTTCAGCGGCAGCGGCGGGCCCTGGCGGCCTGGCTCACGGCCCAGCCCGCCCTCGGCCCCATCCGCACCGAGGCCATTGCCGGCCTGGCCCTGTTCGCGCAGCCCGTCACCTTCGGCTCCGAAGTGGAGCCGCGCCTGAACGCGCAGTCGGGCACCGATAACTTCCAGCTGCTCAGCAGCCTGCCGCACCTGCCGCGCCGGCTGCAGCGCCTGCACCTGCCGGGCGCGGCCCTGCCCGCCCCGGCTCTGCACCAGTGGCTGCAGCACCTGCAGGCCGAGTCGGGCGGCCCCGACGCCGCCGCCGACGCCAGCGCCGAGGACCAGCCCGCCGAGTTCTGGACGCAGAAAGCCCGGCAGCTCTGGCGCTGGCTGGGGGCCGAAGACATTCCGCCCGACACGGGCTACGCCGGCTATTCGCCCGACCCGGCCGCCGTCAGCGCCGCCGAAAAGCAGCGGCTGGAGCAGCTGCGCCAGCAGGTGCGCACCGAGCTCGACCAGCACACCCAAGCCCTGACGGCCCGCGAGGTGGAGCGCGAAGCCACCATTCGGCAGCTGCAGCAGCAGCTAAGCCAGGCCGCCGCCGCGGCGCCTTCCGCCGCCGAGCTGCAGGCCCGGCTGGCCGCCGAAACGCGCGACAAGGAAGCCATGCACGAGGCCCTGCAGCTGGCCCGCGCCGAGTCGGTGGCCCGCAACCGGGAGCTGGACGCCCGCATTGCCCAGCTGGGCGTGCTCATTCAGCAGCTGCAGACCCGCCCGGCGGCCCCGACAGTTAGCGCCCCGGCACCGGCCCGGCCCGCCCCGTCCCCGGTTCCGGTCCCGGCGCCCGCTGCGCCGTCGGCCGCCACGACGGCCGCCCGGCCCGTGGCCCGGCCCCGGCGCTATTCCACCTGGCAGCTGCAGCCCTGGCGGGCGGTGGCGGTGCTGGTTGTGGTGCTGGGGCTGCTGGGCGCGGGCTGGGGGCTGCGGCAGCTGTACCGCGCGCAAACCAAACCGGCCGCGCCGCGCCGGGAAGCCCAACGGCCCGGCCCCGCACCCACCGCCGACGAGCCCGCCGCCGATGCCGAGCCCACCGACACCGCGCCTTCGCCGCTGGAAGAACGCCTCAACAACCCCGTCATCGACTCCAGCGGCGCCCAGCCCGGACCGGCGGCCACGGATTCGGTGCTGGCGCCCAGCCCGGGCTACCTCGACGCCGACTCCCTGGAAAACGGGGAGTAGCGGGGCGCCAACGGACGCGCAGGCCCCCAACAACAACCGCTGCCGGCCGGCCTTGCGAAGAAGGCCAACCGGCAGCGGTTGTTGGTTACGAATGGCGGCAGTCGCCGCGGGGCCGTGCGCCGGCTCCGCGGCCGGCCGTTAGTACGGCTTGGCCTCGTGGCCCTGGGCCTCGGCCTGCGCCACGGCCCGCTCCTGCCGGCCTTCGTTCTGCTGGTTGCCACCCCGGGCCGGCTGGCCGTTGCGGGCTGCGGCCAGGCCGTCGGCCAGGCGCCGCCCCCAGTCCGGGTCGCAATTGGTGCACAGCTCCACCATTTTGTCGCTCACGCGGTGACTGGCGTCGGCCAGGGCGCCCACCATGTTGTTGATCAGGTCGTCCCGCTCCCAGTCTTCGTGCAGGCGGTACCGTTCGCCGGCCTGCTGGAAGTTGTTCTGCCGGTCGATGGTCTGGCGCATCACCCGGCCGGAGTACTGCGGCATGTGGTCGGGGGCCGTGCGCGGGGCCTCCTTCAGCCCGTTCAGGGAGCTGGGTTCGTAGTTGATGTGGTTGTTCTGGCCCGGCGCCGCATCCACGTGGTAGGCCATCTGCCCGTCGCGCTGGTTGGTGGCCACGTGCTTTTTGGGCGCGTTGATAGGTAGCTGCAGGTAGTTGGTGCCCACGCGGTAACGTTGGGTGTCGGAGTACGAGAAGGTGCGGCCCTGCAGCATCTTGTCGTCCGAGAAGTCCAGCCCGTCGACCAGCACGCCGGTCCCGAAGGCCGACTGCTCCACCTCGGCGAAGTAGTTTTCGGGGTTGCGGTTCAGCGTCATCTTGCCCACCGCCCGCCACGGAAACTGCTCCTGCGGCCAGATCTTGGTGTCGTCGAGCGGGTCGAAGTCCAGCTCCGGGTGCTCGTCATCAGACATGATCTGCACCAGCAGCTCCCACTGCGGGAAGTCGCCGCGGTCAATGGCTTCGAACAGGTCCTGGGTGGCGTGGTTGAAGTTTTTGGCCTGAATGGC
Organism: Hymenobacter edaphi; assembly: GCF_003258365.1. GTDB lineage: Bacteria > Bacteroidota > Bacteroidia > Cytophagales > Hymenobacteraceae > Solirubrum > Solirubrum edaphi. Next base: position 1,100,508 of record NZ_QHKM01000001.1, read on the forward strand.
CTCGGCTTCCGGGGCCGTCAGGTTTTTGATGCCCTGCAGCGGCTCCCAGTGGTACTTCACCAGCACGGCCTCGCCCTTGTCGTTGACCCACTTGTAGGTGTTCACGCCCGAGCCCTGCATCTGCCGGTAGTTGGCCGGGATGCCCCAGGGCGAAAACAGGAACGAGACCATGTGCATGGCCTCCGGGGTGTTGCAGATAAAGTCGAAAATCCGCTCCCCGCTCTGCCGGTTGGTGACCGGGTCGGGCTTCTGGGAGTGAATCAGATCCGGAAACTTCATGGCGTCCCGGATAAAGAAGACTTTCAGGTTGTTGCCCACCAAATCCCAGTTGCCGTCCTCGGTGTAGAACTTCACCGCGAAGCCGCGCGGGTCGCGCAGGGTTTCGGGCGAGTGGCCGCCGTGGCCCACGGTGCTGAAGCGCACGAACACCGGCGTCTGCTTGCCGGTGGTGTTGAAGAGCTTGGCGCGGGTGTACTTTTCGATGGGTTCGTCGCCCACCTTGCCGTAGGCTTCGAACACGCCGTGGGCGCCGGCGCCGCGGGCGTGCACCACGCGCTCGGGCACCCGTTCCCGGTCGAAGTGGCTGATTTTTTCCAGGAAGGCGTACTGTTCCAGCAGCGCCGGGCCGCGGTTGCCGAGGGTGCGCAGGTTCTGGTTGTTGGTGAGCGGGTGGCCCTGGCGGGTAGTCAGAGTCTGGGCGCCTTCGCCCTCCGCCGTGCGCTGGTCCTGGGAGGTGCCAGCGCCCGTGACGGCCGTGCCGGTGCCGTCGACGGGCGAGTGGCCGTTGCCGTCGGAATGGCCGTTATGGGCGTTGTGCGGAGAATTGGGCTGTTCTGGGGTCATGGGCGTTTGGGTTGAGGTTGTAGATGCTATACCCCCAAGATACCCATTCTGTTTTTCTTTCGGAGAATAATTCTCCGCTAGCAACGGTCTTTCACGGTAAAATAACGCGGCCCCGGCCCGGCGCAAGGCTGCGCCGGGCCGGGGCCGCAATTCCCGGGGCGAAGCCGGGGAGCCTTACAGCCGGGCCCTGGAGGCCACCGCCGCCACGCACAGGCCCATCAGCGCAATCAGCGAAAAGGAGATGCGCAGGCTGGTGGCGCCGGCCACCAGGCCGATAATCGGCGGCCCGATCAGGAAGCCAAGGAACCCGATGGTGGACACCGCCGCCAGCGCCATGCCGGCCGACATAACGGTGGAGCGGCCCGCCGCGCTATACACCAGCGGCACCACCGACGAGGTGCCGAATCCCACCAGCATAAAGCCCAGCAGCGCCGGCCCCAGCGTCGGAAACAGCACCGCAATCAGCAGCCCCACGGCCGTCAGGCAGCCGCTGAGCTGAATGACGGCCCGGGCCCCGAGGCGGGCCGTGAGCCAGTCGGCCCCGAAGCGGCCCAGGGCCATGGTGCTCATAAAGGCCGTGTAGCCGGCGCTAACCCAGGCTTTGTCGGCCTGCACCACTTTCTTGAAGTACACCCCGCTCCAGTCGAACATGGCGCCCTCGCAGATCAGCGCGCAGAAGGCAATGGCCCCGAGGCTGAGCAGGGTGCGGTCGGGCAGCACGAACAGGGGTTGCTCGGCGGTATCCTCACTGACGGAGTGGGGCAGCAGGCCGTTGAAGCTGAGCATGGCCCCGACCAGAATCAGCGCCAGGATGAGCAGGAAGTGGAATTCGGGCAGCACGCTAAACCCGTTCATGGCCGTGCCGATGGCCGCGCCGGTGAAGCCCGCCAGGCTCCACATGCCGTGAAACGAGGCCATGATGGGCTTCGGGTACAGCGCCTCCACCCCCACCGCCTGGGTGTTGATGGAAATGTTCATCAGGTTGCTGGCAAAGCCGAACACGACCAGGCAGGGCACCAGCAGCCACAAGCTGGGCGCCCAGCCCAGGCCCACCAGCGCCGAGCTGTAGATCATGGCGCCGGCCAGGGCCGTGCGGCGGCTGCCGTACTGGTGCACCAGCCAGCCGGTGAGCGGCAAGGAAGGCAGCTGCCCCAGCGGAATAGCCAGCAGCAGCAGGCCCAGGTCGCCCTCGGAGAGGCCCAGGCGCTGCTGAATGGTGGGAATGCGCGAGGCCCAGCTCGCGAAAATGAGTCCTTGAAGAAAAAACCACGCAGCCACCGCCAGGCGGTGGGTACGCGGGGTTACCTGTCCCGGCAAAGCCAACGTAATCATGAGAGTCCCGGCAAAAAGCGTTTAACCATAGCAGCCGACGGGCCGCGTGCTTCTCGGGGTGGGAAGTGGATTAGTGCAGTTCGGCAAAGTTACGGGACGCCGCGAAAAGCGTTGGGGCGCGGAGAAATACAAACGTTTGCGCTCCGCTATTTTTTTCAGGCAAACGGTTGCCGGCCTCGTTTGCGCCCGGGCTGCTTCCTGGCAGCGGGGGCATCAGCCACCGCCCAAAACGCGAACAGGCGCCCCGGGGGGCGCCTGTTCCACCTGCATCCGCCGGGCGGCGGTGGGTGTGGCGGAGGGCCGGCTGCCTCTCCGGGGCCGCTCCGTGCGGAGCAGCGCCCACCCGCGAGTTAACCATTCCTCGGGCCTCGCGGCGGATGCGGGTATGTCATTTGCGGACAGCAGTTCGGCCCGGGGGCCAAAGCGCATATGCAATAAACAACATCTTTGGATAATGTCACAATCACATGAACATGTGAAAAGCAAAACACCCGCGCAGCGCGGTACGCCGGGTGCTTCGCCGCCCGAAATCCGGGCTAGTGCCCGCGCGCCAGCAGCGCAATGCCGCCCACGATGAGCAGCAGCCCCAGCGCCTGCGGCAGCGTCAGCGCCTCGCGCAGCACCACCAGCCCCAGCACGGCCGTCAGCAGCACCGAGCCGCCCACGATTACCGGGGTGCCCACCGAGGAGGGCACGCCCCGGCTGAACACGACGAAAGTCAGGATTTCGCCCAGGCCCACGCCCAGCCCGGCCAGCGCCGCCAGCCATAGGCCCTTGCTCGTGACGGGCAGCGGCTGGCCCTGCAGCTTCAGACGCAGCAGCCACGCGGCCCCCAGCGCGGCGGCCACCAGCTGCAGCACCACCGCGCCCACGGCGGCCGGCACGTGGTCGGCGGCGAGCTTGATGAAGAAGTTGTAGAAGGCCAGCGCCAGGGCCGTGAGCAGGGCCAGTACAAGCCAGGGCATGGTTATTCGTCGTCCAGCTGCAGCCGTTCCAGCAGGTTCTGCTGCAGCGCCTGCCAGGCGGCGTAGTTGTCCGATTCGGCCCATAGTTCCTGCAGCTCCGAGCCCTTGAGCACCGCTTCCACGGCTTCAATGGCCAGCTCCTGCAAATCTTCTTGCCCGTCGGCGTCGAGCTGGGTGGTGGCGGGCAGCAACCCCACCGGTATGTCGGCGGCGGGCTTGCCGATGATGGCCGCTACCAGCTCGGCCGCGGCCAGGGCCTGGCTGGCTTCGTCGGTTTCGAGGTAGCCTTCTTCCTCGGCAGCCGTGGCCAGGGCCTCGTAGAGCACGGCCTCGTTGGGGCTTTTGCGGAAATCCTCGGCGAAGTCAGCCGCCGCGTCGTTGTCAAAGTTGTGGTAGTCCCAGGTGCCCATAGAGAAAAGTGGTCATTTGATTGAAAAGAAGCCGTGCCGGGTTGCTAGCGGCGCGGCGCATTAGCAGTAAGCTGGAGGTAGCTACGGATTCTTTTCGCTGGAGTAGTAACGCCGAGGCGTTCCGTTCTGCTGCGTCCTTGGCTGCACGACCCGCTCGACAGCTCGGTAACTGCCGATGAAGCACAGAACAGCTACTCCAACCGGGAGCATCTTACGCCACACGGCCGGCCCAGCAATGGAGGCGCGAAATACAGCCACCATGACCAGCGTAACGCCTAAGAATAATACCCCGGCTATTGCCGGCGCCAGCCCTGTAACCAGACTGAAGTGCAGCACCGGCAGCAGGAGCAGCCAGGCCACGACGAGTAGCAGGCCGTTGCCGATGTTGACCAAGCCCCGCATTGGCCTACCGAAACTTCTCCTTCAGCAGCTCAATCTCCACGGCCGGCGCAATCTTCTCGTACAGGATGTGGTAGGCGGCCGAGGTGATGGGCATGTTCACCCGCAGGTCCTTGTTGACCTCGTAGATGCTCTTGACGGCGTAGTAGCCCTCGGCCACCATGTTCATCTCCATCTGCGCCGACTTCACCGAATAGCCGCGGCCCACCATGTTGCCGAAGGTGCGGTTGCGCGAAAACTGCGAGTAGGCCGTCACCAGCAGGTCGCCCAGGTAGGCCGAGGCCGACAGGTCGCGGGGCTGGGGGTTGAGGGCGTAGAGGAAGCGGCGGATTTCCTGCACGGCGTTGGCCACCATCACCGCCTGAAAATTGTCGCCGTAGCCCAGGCCGTGCGCGATGCCGCAGGTCAGGGCAATGATGTTCTTCATCACGGCGCAGTACTCGATGCCGTCGAGGTCGGCGGCGGCGTGGGCCTTCACGTAGCGGTTGCGCAGCAGCTGGCTGAAGTCCTCGGCCAGGGCCAGGTCGGGCGAGCCGATGGTCAGGTAGCTCTGCTTTTCCAGGGCCACTTCCTCGGCGTGGCAGGGGCCGGCCACGCAGCCCATCTTCTCCCGGTGCATGCGGAAGCGCTCCGACACGTAGTCCGTCACCAGCTCGTTGCGGCCCGGAATCATGCCCTTGATGGCCGAAATGACGCGCTTGTTCTTCAAGGCGTCGCGGTCGAGCTTGTCCAGGGTTTCCTTCACGAAGGCCGCGGGCACGGCCAGCACCACCCAGTCGGCCTCCTGCACCACTTCCTCCACGTCGGTGGAGGGAAACACGCGCGTCAGGTCGAACTGCACCGAGGAGAGGTAGCGCGGGTTGTGGCGCGTGGTGCGCAGGTGCTGCACGTCGTCCTTGTGGCGCAGCCACCAGCCCACGCGGGCGCCGTTTTCGGAGAGAATTTTGGCTAGTGCGGTGGCCCAGGAGCCGCCGCCAATCATGGCAATTTTTTCCAAGGGGAATGCGGGGAAATGTAGCGCGAACTTGCAGTTCGCGTATCGTTGCTGCCACCAGGAGGCGTAATCGTCCGGTTACATCGTTCAACGACACGCGAACTGCAAGTTCGCGCTACAAGCGTACGGATGGCCGATTTTAGCTAAAAAAAGCGAGAGGCCGGCCCGAACGTTCGTTCGGGCCGGCCTCGACGCGGCGGCGCTCCGGCCGCGGCTTAGTCCTCGTTGTCGCCTTCGCCTTCCTTCAAGGCGGCGCGGTCCAGGGACTTAGCGTCCTTTACCTGCACCACGGCCCCGTCCTTCAGCGTCTTCGAGACGGCCCGGAACGGCCCGCTCACCACTTCGTCGCCGGCCTGCACGCCCGAGAGGATTTCGATGTGGTCGAAGTCGCTGATGCCGGTCTTGACGGGCGTGAGCACGGCCTTGCCGCCGCGCACCACGAACACGACCTCCTCGATGTCGCCCTTGGGCTTGGCCTCGCCGCCGTCGGCGCTGTTGCCGCCGCGGCCCCGGCCCACTTTCACGCCACCGCTTTCCGCCTTGTCGTTTTTGGCGAAGGCGCTGTCCGAGCGCGTCGTCACGGCGGCCAGGGGTACGGCCAGCGCGCCGCTCTTGCGGTCGGTAATCACGTCCACCGAGGCCGTCATGCCGGGGCGGAAGGGCACCACCGTGCGGCCGCCCACGGTGCGCACCAGCTGCCGGTACGACTCGGGCAGCAGGCGCACGCGCACCTCAAACTCGGTCACGGCTTCGGCCGTCAGCGCGTCCTTGGCCGTGTTGGCAATGCTGGTCACGATGCCGCGGAACTTGAGGTTGCGGGCCGCGTAGGCGTCCACTTCCACGTCGGCCGAGTCACCCAGGTCCACGTTGCTCACGTCGTTTTCGTTCACGTTCACGCGCACCTCCATCGAGTTCAGGTTGGCAATGCGCATGATTTCGGTGCCGGCCATCTGGGCCGTGCCGAGCACCCGCTCGCCCTTCTCCACGTTGAGCTTGGAGACGGTGCCGCTCACCGGGGCGTAGATGGTGGTTTTGTTGAGGTTCTTGCGGGCTTCGTCGAGGCCGGCCTGGGCCGAGCGCACCGAGCTTTGGGCCGCCCGGATGCTGGCGCGGGCCGAGTTGATTTCCTCCTGCGAGGCATCGTAGGCGGCTTTGGCCTGCTCGTACTCGGCCTGCGAAATCACCTTCTGCTTGAACAGGGAGGCGTTGCGGCGGTAGGTCAGCTCGGTCTGCTTGGCGTTGGCCATCAGCTGCTGCAGCCGGGCCTGCGACTGGCCCACGTTGGCCTGCTGGGTGCCCACCATGGCCGACTGCTGGTTGACCATGGCCTGGTAGTTATCGGGCCGGATGCGCAGCAGCAGCTGGCCCTTGCGCACGGAGTCGCCCTCGTGCACGTACAGCTCGGTGATTTCGCCCGACACGTCGGAGGAAATCTTCACTTCCGTTTCGGGCTGCACCTTGCCCGAGGCGCTGACCTTCTCCACGATGTTGGCCGGGGCCGCCTTGGCCGTCAGCACCTCGGTGCCGGTGGGCTTGCCAATCCAGCCCTTTTTCTTGGCCACAATGCCTCCGCCAATCACGACCACCAACAGGCCGAGCAGGATGAACAACAAGCGGTTGTTTCGCATATATCAATGTTTGGAATGTGCAGAAGGAAGGGGAAGGTGCAGAATGTGAGAAATGTGGTTGAATATGCTTCTAATGCGCTTGGCCATTGAGGTCGGCCTTGAGCACATTATTCACATTCAACCACATTCTGCACATATAAGACTTACAGATCGAGGGGTTTGCCCTGGTAGAAGTCGAGCACTTTGCGGCGGAAGAGGTACTCGTACTTGGCCTGAATCATGTTGGATTCGGCCCCGGCCAGGTTGTTTTTGGCCTGGTTGAAGTCGGTGCCGTTGAGCAGGCCGTTGTTGAAGCGGATTTCGGCGTTGCGGTAAGCCGTGGTCAGCGCCTCCACCTGCCGCTTGTTCGAGGCGTAGCGCCGCTGGGCCGCCAGCGCGTCGGCGTAAGCCTGCTGAATGGTCTGGCGCAGGGTCAGGCGCGTCTGCTCGGCGCGCAGCTCGGCCTGCTTGGTGCCGATGATGGAGCGCTGCACGTTGGTGCGCGCCTGCCAGCCGTTGAGGATGGGAATGGTCAGGTTGAAGCTCAGCTGCTTACCGATGTTGTTTTTTACCTGCGAGCCGAAGCCTTCGGGCAGCGTCTGGAAGCCCGGCTGCCGGATGCCGGCAAACACGCCCGGCACCAGCACCGGCACCCCGGTGGTGGGGTTGATCTGGTAAATAAAGCCCGAGGGCACGATAACGGAGTCGCCGGACAGCTTGCGGGCAATGCGGGCCGAGGAGTAGCCCGAAAAGATGCTGGCCCCGAACGAAAGGCGCGGGTAGTAGGCCCCGCGGGCCACTTCCACCCCGCGCAGAGCGCTTTGCACGCGCAAATCGGCAGCTTTCACCTGCGGCTGGGTGGTCTGGGCAATCTGGTAGGTGCCGTCGGCGTCGCTGTCCATGGCCGGCATTTCATCCGGGTCGGGCAGTTGGGGCACCACCAGCGTGAGCGAGTTGGTGCGGGCCTGGTCGAGGTTGAGCAGCTGGGCCACCTGCAGGCGGGCCAGGTCGCGCTGGTTCTGAGCCGTCACCACGCTCACTTCGTCGGAGGCCAGCTGGGCCTGGGCGTCGAGCAGGTTGCTTTCGGCCACGGCCCCGGCGCGCAGCAGCTTCTGGGTGCGGTCGATCTGGGATTGGTCGGTGTTGATGCGCAGCTGGCTGGCGCGCAGCAGCTCCTCGCCCAGCAAATACTGCAGATAGGCCGAGGCCACGTTCAGCGAGAGGTCGTTGCGGGCCTGGTCGATGTCGAGCAAAGCGGCCTGGTAGTCGAGGCCGTAGCGCTTGATGTTGTTGCGCACCTGAAAGCCCGAAAAGACGTTCAGGCCCGCCGTGGCCGAGAAGTTGTTGGCCCGGGTGGTCTGGCTCTGGAAAGTGTAGGTGAGCGGGTCCACGTTGGTGCCGTAGTTCCAGGTCTGCGAGGCGTTGGCGTTGGCCGTGGGCAGCTGGCTGAGCCGGGTCTGACGCAGCGTGGCCTCGCTCAGCTCGGCCTGCAGCTGCGACTGGCGCACTGTCAGGTTGTTCTGAATGGCGTACTCCACGGCCTGCTGCAGCGTGAACGGACCGGAAGGCGCGGCCTGGGGAACGGCAGCCGCGGGCGGCGCGGCGGGCGGCACCACCTGGGCCGCGGCGGGCCCAGCCAGGGCGGCGGCCACCAGCACGGCGCCGGAGCGCAGGCCGCGGGGAAGAAGCGTAGCAGTTTGTTTCATCGGGCAGGCAATTTCGGGGGGCGGATTAAGGCAGCTTGCGGCAGCGGGGCCGCCGGGCACCGGCTCGCCGGCGCGGTATCCGGACAATGATAAATAGGAAGCGGCACGGCCGCAAGCTTAATCAATACTGGGGATGTAGCGCACCTGGTGCACCCAGCGCAGGTGGCGCAGGTACTGCAGGGAGATGTCGTTCAGCGGCGAGTCCATTTCGATAAACTGCCGGGCCACCTGGTTTTTGCCCTTGCGCGACACGTTCATGGTGGCAATGTTGCAGTCGTCGTGGGCGATGATGTCGGCGATGAAGGCAATGGAGCCCTTCACGTCGTCGGCGTCGATGATGAGCGTGTGCAGCGCGGCCGAAAAGTCGCAGGGAAACCCGTCGACCTCCACGATGCGAATCACCCCGCCGCCCCGGCTCTGGCCCACCACGTCGACGGCCGTGCCGGCCCGCTCGTCGCGCAGCTGCAGGCGGATGGTGTTCGGGTGCATGGTCGAGGCGTTGCCCACGCCCTGAAACGTGTACTGCAGCCCGGCCGCCTGGGCGTGGTCGAAGGCCTCGCGGATGCGCTTGTCGTCGGTAGGATAATCCAGCAGCCCGGCCACGATGGCGCGGTCGGAGCCGTGGCCCTCGTAGGTGCGGGCGAAGGAATTGTAGAAGGTGATGGTGGCGTGGGTGGGCAGCGAACCGAGCACCCGGATGGCGGCGCGGGCAATGCGCACCACCCCGGCCGTGTGCGAGGAGCTGGGCCCGATCATCACCGGCCCAATCATATCAAAAATCGACGATTTCTCAGCCATTTTTCTGCGGGAAAGCGGGCTAAAGGTACTGCCTCACCCCACAAAACCAACGGCATATTCGACCAACCCGCCCGCCGCCCGCCGGTTCCCGGCAATCCACTATACAAAACCCGGCCCCACGCTGGCATTTTCTGTTCTTTTTCGTTCTTTGTGACTTCCCACACCCACCCACCCCCACCCCCTACCTGCTTCCTCCCTCCCCCTCCATGCCAAACCAGGAAGAGTTTTCGCCCGCGGTCCTCACCCAGCTGCGGCGCTTACAGGAGAAGTATGCCGCTGACGGTCAAGACCTGGCGGGGTACCTCGAAGGCTTGTACCACGCGGATTACGTCAACTACTGGGACTATATCGAGCTGGATACGCTGCTCTCGCTCCAACGGCCCCTCACCAAGATTCCCGACGAGCGAATCTTCATCATGTACCACCAGATTACGGAGCTGTACTTCAAGCTCTGCCTGGAAGAGTACGAACAGATCGGCAACCTGCAGCAGCCCGCCCTGGGCGAGCTGGTGCTGCGCCTGGGCCGCATCAACCGCTACTTCGAGAACCTGATCGACTCGTTCGACGTGATGGTCGACGGCATGGACCGGCAGCAGTTTCTGCAGTTCCGCATGGCGCTGATGCCGGCCTCCGGCTTTCAGTCGGTGCAGTACCGGCTGATTGAAATCAGCTCGACCGACCTGGGCAACCTCGTCGACAAGGAGCAGCAGCGCCTGCTGGGCGAGTCGGACAACCACGAGGAGCTGATGGGCTGCATCTACTGGAAAGCCGGCGCCACCCTGGAAACCGACGGCGCCAAGACGCTTACCCTGAAGCAGTTCGAGGCCAAGTACCACCAAACCCTGCTCGACCACGCCGCCCGCTTCCGCCACCGCAACGTGTGGGCCGTGGTGCAGCGCCTGCCCGAGGAGGACCGCCGCCACCCGCGCCTGCTGCGCCAGCTCAAGCAGCTCGACGTGAACGTGAACATCAACTGGCCCCTGATGCACTACAAATCGGCAGTGCGCTACCTGGAGCGCCAGGCCGGCGACGCGGTGCCCGCCACCGGCGGCACCAACTGGCGCAAGTACCTGCCCCCGAAGTTTCAGAAGCGTATTTTCTACCCCCAGCTCTGGACCGAGCAGGAATTTGAGGACTGGGGCCGCAGCTGGGTGGATAAAGTGCTGGAAGAAACGGCCGTTGCCAGCTCCCACTAATTTTTTGCACTACGCAGGCGCCCGGGCATACCACTGCCCGGGCGCTTTCGTTATATTGCACCCGATAGTAGCCGCCGCCCGCCGTTCTGCCTGCCTATGAAACGCTTGCTTATCGCCCTGCCCCTGGCCGCCTTTACGCTGACTGTTTCGCTGGCCGGCGGCACCCAAAGCGGCCCGGCCCCGCTGAACACCCTGCCCCGCTACGGCGGCGCCAGCAAATCCAAGGCCCTGCGCAAGCTCGACCAGGAGTTCATCAACCAGTCCTTGAAGCAGTACCGGCAGGACCGCCGCGCGGCCTCCGAAAGCTCGGTATCGGAAGGCTGGAGCCACTTCTACGCCAGCGACGTAGCCACCAGCATCAAGCGCTTCAACCAGGCCTGGCTGCTCGATTCGACCAACGCCAACGTGTATTACGGCTTCAGCGCCTGCCTTACCGAGCAGGGCGAAGCGGCGGCAGCGCACCGCTACTTCCAACTCGCCCAGCGCTACGACGTGCAGAACCAGGGCGCCAACAAGTACTACGAGCGGCTGACCTTGTACTACCAGAGCCGCAAGCAGACGGCCTCCCGCAGCGCCGGGGCGGTGTAGCCGGGCTTTTCTTTAGGGCTTTTCCTGATGTTTACGCGGCCGGGGCTTCTTGTAAGCCTCGGCCGTTTTTTGATCTGACCGCTGCCCATACCAATCTGCTGCCGAGTTGCGTTGGCGTTCCGTATGCATTGCTTTTTCCCGTTAGTGCGGGCCTGCTTCGTTATGCTTGGCGTGTTCCCGTTCGCGGGTCTGGCCCAGGCCACCCGCGCCGTAACAATCAAGCGGGAGCAACCTGAATATTTCACCGAAAGCTACTCGGTGCTGCTGACCGACAGCCGCACCCGGCACGGCGCCTACGCCAAAAACGTCCTGCTCAACCGGGCGGTGGTGCGCGGCTACTACCACAACGGGCAAAAGGATAGCGTCTGGACCTTTTACTACGCCCCCAGCGGACAGGTCCAGTCGCGCGGACGCTACCGGGCGGGCCAGAAAGCCGGCATCTGGGAATACCGGCAACCGGACGGTGCGCTGGCTTACCACTACGACCACACCCGCAACGCGCTGGATATGCCTTCGGCTTTGCTTGCTGCTGACACCGTAACCCGGGTGGTGGAGCAGAACGGCCAGCGGCAGCGGCGCCCCCGGATTCGGCCCGCGCTGTTTGTCGGCGGTGATGAAACGCGCTGGCTCGGCGGTGACGGCCGGGTACGGTTTCCCAATGCCGCCCTGAAGCGCCAGGCCAGTGGCTTGGTCCTAATTGAATTCATCATCGACGAACAGGGCAACGCGACGGGTTTTCGCGTCGCCCAAGGCCAGGACCCCGCCCTCGATCAGGAGGCGCTACGCGTTACCCGGCACGTGTTCGATAACCAGTGGCTACCAGCAACGGAAGCAGGTAAACCGGTGCGGCTGGTTTACAAGGTGCCGTTTACGTTCCGCATCAACTAAAGGGTGGCTTCAGCCGCGGCTCCCGCCCGCGGAACCATTCGCCGTATCTTTGCCGTCTGACATCTACCCCTACCGGCTTGCGGGCCCAACTCCCCGCCGCTCTTTCTGATGCAAAAACGCGAAGTTGAAATCGTCCTCTCGCCCGCCGAGGCGTACGACGAGCTGGCCCGCTACCGGGCCCTGCTGGATGCTGCCGGCCTGAAGCCCGGCGAAGCTGATTTTGTTCACCTGCTGCGCCGCAGCATTGATGCGCGCGGGCGCAACGTGGGCGTGCGGCTGCGGGCCGACGTGTACCAGACGCCCCCGCCCCGGGAGCTGTTCGGGCCCTGGGTGCAGTACCAGGACGTGAGTCGGGCGCCGAAGCGCGTCGTTATCGTGGGCGCCGGGCCGGCGGGTTTGTTTGCGGCCCTGCGCTGCATCGAGCTGGGCCTGAAGCCCATCGTGCTGGAACGCGGCAAGGACGTGCGCACCCGCCGCCGCGACCTGGCCGCGCTCAATAAGGAGCACGTCGTCAACCCCGACTCCAACTACTGCTTCGGCGAGGGCGGCGCGGGCACTTACTCCGACGGCAAGCTCTACACCCGTTCCAAGAAGCGCGGCGACGTGCAACGGGTGCTGCGCCTGCTGGTGCAGCACGGCGCCACCCCGGAAATTCTGGTCGACGCGCACCCGCACATCGGCACCAACAAGCTGCCCTACGTGGTGCAGGCCCTGCGCCAGAGCATCCTCGACCACGGCGGCGAAGTGCTGTTCGATACCCGCGTGGATGACTTGATTCTCGCCGACGGCCGCATCCGCGGCGTGGTGACCGGGCAGGGCCAGGAAATCCTCGGCGACGCGGTGATTCTGGCCACCGGCCACTCGGCGCGGGATATGTACGAGCTGCTGCTGCGCCGCAAGGTGCGCATCGAGGCCAAGCCCTTTGCCCTGGGCGTGCGCGTGGAGCATCAGCAAAGCCTGATCGATCAGGCTCAGTACCACCGCGCCGACCGCGGGCAGCTGCCGGCCGCTTCGTACGCGCTGGTGCAGCAGTCGGACGGGCCCGGGGGGCAGCGCGGGGTGTTTTCGTTCTGCATGTGCCCGGGCGGCTTCATCGTGCCGGCGGCCACGGCGCCGGGCGAGGTGGTAGTCAATGGCATGAGCCCCTCGCGCCGCGACTCGCGCTTTGCCAACTCGGGCATCGTGGTGGCCATCGAGCCGGCGGACATGAACCTGAAGCGCGACGGCGTGCTGGCCGGCCTGCGCCTGCAGCAGGAAATCGAGCAGCGGGCCTGCCAGCTGGCGGGCGGCACCCAGCTGGCTCCGGCCCAGCTGCTGGGCGACTTCGTGCAGAGCAAGACGTCGCGCAGCCTGCTCGAAACCTCCTACCAACCCGGCCTGGTGTCGGTGGCCATGGACGAGGTGCTGGGAGCCGGCCTGGCCGACCGGCTGCGGCAGGGCTTCCGGGCTTTCGGGCGCAAGATTCCGGGCTTCACGACCAACAACGCGCAGATTGTGGGCGTGGAAAGCCGCACCTCCGCCCCGGTGCGCATCCCGCGCGACGCGGCCACGCTGGAGCACCCGGAGGTGCGCGGGCTGTTTCCGTGCGGCGAGGGCGCGGGCTTCGCGGGCGGCATCGTGTCGGCGGCCATGGACGGCGAGCGGTGCGCCGAGGCGGCCCTGGCTTCGCTGTAAGTCTCGGCGGCAGCTTCCGGTCGGTGCTTTTCGTATAGCCGCACTACCAAATCCTTTCTTCCACCCTGACCGGGCGCGGGCGCCGCGCTCCTCTCCTATGGCTAACAAGAAAACCGTCGTCATCGGCGCTTCCGATAATCCGGCCCGCTACTCGTTTCAGGCCGTCAACCGGCTGAAAAGCTACGGGCACGAAGTGGTGCCGGTGGGCATCCGCAAGGGCCAGGTGGCCGGGCTCGATATTCACGTCGACAAGCCCGAAGTGAACAGCGTGGATACTGTGACGCTGTACGTGGGGCCGCAAAACCAGCCCGCCTGGTACGATTACATCCTGGATCTGAAGCCCAAGCGCATCATCTTCAACCCCGGCACCGAGAACTACGAGCTGGAGCGCCGGGCCCGCGAGCAGGGCATTCAAACCATCGAAGCCTGCACGCTGGTGATGCTGTCGGTGGGCAATTACTAAGGCTGGCTGTATGGCGGCTATCAGGGCGTCATGTTACGACAAGCTACCCAAAGCCCGCGCCCCGCAGAACGTCATGCTGAGCTTGTCGAAGCATCTATCCCGCTTCGTTGAATTGTATCTGACGAAGCGGTGGAGATGCTTCGACTGCGCTCAGCATGACGGCCTTTTTTGCCCCGGATGGCTTCCGGATAGGCACCAAACAGATCAGTCCGTCGGCCGCCAAGAAAAAAGCCTCCGTGCGCTTGGCACGGAGGCTTTTTTCTTGGCGGCGCGGCGTTACTCCGCGTTGCCGTACATGTTGGATTCGCCGCCGTCGATGGCAATGGTCTGGCCGCTGACGTAGGAGGCGTCGTCGCTGAGCAGGAAGGCCACCAGCTTGGCTACCTCTTCGGGCTGGCCCAGGCGCCGGGTGGGGTTGTGGCTGGCGTACTGGGCTTCGGCCTGCTTGGGGTCGGCGGGGTTGACCTGCTTAAAGGCCTCGGCCACCATGGGCGTGAGAATGGCGCCGGGGGCAATGGCGTTGGTGGTGATGCCGTAGCGGCCGTATTCCAGGGCCGCGTTCTTGGTCATGCCCGACACGGCGTGTTTGCTGGCCACGTAGGGCATCTGGTTGAGCACCCCGCGGATGCCGCCCACCGAGGCCACGTTGACAATGCGGCCGTACTGCTGCTTTTGCATCACGGGCAGCACGTAGCGCAGGCCGTAGTACACGCCCATCAGGTTGATGTCGATGACCTTTTTGAACACCGCAAGGTCGTACTCGGTGATGGGCGCCTGCTTGCCCTCGATGCCAGCGTTGTTGTAAAACGCGTCGATGCGGCCGAAGCGCTCCACGGTTTTGTCGACGTAGTTGCGCACGGCGGCTTCATCGGATACGTCGGCGACGATGGTCAGCACCTCGGCTTCGGCAAACGCCTGCCCGATGGCCTGCTGCGCCTCCCGCAGGCTCTGCTCGTTGTAGTCGACCAAGGCCAGGCGGGCGCCCTGGCGGGCCAATTCCTGGGCGGCGGCCAGGCCGAGGCCCATGGCCGCACCCGTTATCAGCACGACTTTTCCTTGCATGTTGCTCATGGTATTCTAAATCAATGTTGGTACATATAATACCGCTGGCAGCGGCATTTGTTCGGAAAACCAGCATTGTACCTTGAACGCCCGTGCGCATTCATTGGCCCGAAACCAGCCTGTCAGGCGCGGAGGGGCGCCTGATCCAAGCCGCGGTTGCACCTTGCGAAAAATTTTTCCAGCCGGCGGGCAACCCCATTCCCGGCTTCTCCATCTAGCGCTTCAAACACCCCGCTCCTGCCCTACTCCTACTTTCTGAGCCGTGAACGAAGTCGAACTCATCAGTGCCTGCCGGCAAGGTAGCGTCCGGGCGCAGAAGCAGCTCTATGAGCGCTTCGCCGGGCTGATGCTGACGGTGTGCCTGCGCTACCTGCGCCAGCGCGCCGACGCCGAGGAGGCCATGCTCACGGGTTTCGTGAAGGTGTTCCGGGCCCTGGAACAGTACCGCCACGAAGGCTCGTTTGAGGGCTGGATCCGGCGCATCATGGTCAACGAAGCCCTCGGGCAGCTGCGCAAGAAAGAGCCGCTGCACCTCGCCATCGACGACATGGTGACCGACGTGCCCTCGACCCAGGCCACGGCCGAAAGCGACATGGCGGCGGCCGACCTGATGCAGCTGCTGAGCGAGCTGCCGGCCGGCTACCGCACGGTGTTCAACCTGTACGCCATCGAAGGCTACACCCACCCCGAAATCGGCGAGATGCTGGGCATTTCGGAGGGCACCAGCAAGTCCCAGCTCAGCAAGGCCCGCGCCATGCTGCAGCGCCGCCTCGAAGCCGCCTCGGCTTCGGCTATTCCATCCACCTCAACCTCGACGCACCATGCAACCGGAAGATATTGATAAGCTGTTTCGCGCCAAGCTCGAGCAGCACGCCACCCCGCCCCCACCCTCCTTGTGGTACGACCTGCAGGAGCAGCTGGAGCCCGAAGAGAAAAAACGCCGCGGCGGCTTCTGGATGGCCATAGCCGCGGCCATCACCCTGCTGCTGGTAGCCGGTGGCAGCTGGCTGGTGTGGCAGCATCAGCCGCTGGGCCCCGGCAACGCGGGCCCGCTGGCTTCGGGCACCACCACCGGCGGCCCCGGCCAGCCGCGCCCCGCCGAAGCCCCCGCCACCACGACCCCGACGGCCCCGAGCACGCCCGCTGACGCTGATTTTGGCGTCGACAGCACGGTGCGGATGCCCCTCGACCCGGCCACCATTGCCGCCCGCCCCGCTGCGGCCCCGACGGCTGAGGAAGCCGCGAAAAATTCTGCGAATCCGGCCGCAACTCAGGCAACGGTGACTCCCCGCCCCGCATCTACCCATCAACAGCAGCAACTACTGGCCCGCACCGAGCGCGCTGCAGCGCCCCGGACGTCGGACCGGCCGGAAAAACCGGTTTTCCAGCCCACCGACGAGCATTCAGTAGCTGATGTACGCCAAGCCGTAGCCGCGCAGCCGGCCCCCGCGCAAACCACCGCTTCCTTGACGCCAGCCGCCCCAGCCGGGGCCCCGAGCTTGCCGGCCGGCGCCATCGAAGTGGAAGTGCGCCAGCACCCGGAACAAGCCGTGGCCCTGGCCCCGGCCGCCGCCGCCGAAGCCCCGGGCCGGACGCGGCCCAGCGTGCGGGGCGTGCTGCGCCAGATGCGGCGCGTGGCCCAGGGCGAAAAGCCCAACCTGGCTGAAGTCGGGCTGCCCACCAACCCCGCCCTTACCCTGCAGGCCCGCGTGGCCGGCCACACCCTCACCAAGACTATTTCGCTCTAATTGCCCGCGCCGCCCCGGCGCCCCGCTTCTTCCCTCTCCCCTGACTTTCTGCTTCCTCCTACTATGAAACCTGCTTCCTTCTTCGCTGCACTTTCCGGCCTGCTGCTTTCCAGCTCCTTCGCCTCGGCCGGCAGCCTGGCCCGCGTGCCCGGCAACGACGACACCATCATGGTGAAACTGCCCAACCAGGTGTCGATGACCATTGTGGCCCGCAACAAGCAGCAGCTGCGCGAGCTGAAAAACTACAAGCTCGACTCGCTGATGACCCTGCTCGACGCCTACATCAGCCAGGCCGAAGCGGCCGGGCGCAAGGGCAGCAACGGGCAGGTGACGATGGAGTTCTACCCCGCCAAGGACAAGCCCGGCAGCACCGCCGCCCCCGAGCAGGTGCGCGTGACGGTGCGCGGCTCCAAGCCCAACGCCGACCGCGTGGAGGTGTTCATGAACAAGAAGCTGGGCGTGACGGTGGAAAACAGCGAAGACGCCAACGGCGGCGACAACGTGAAAGTGAGCATCAACAGCGACGCCAAGTCCGACTCGGTGAAGCACGCCAAGCGTGAGGCCCGGCGCAACAAGCTCACCGGCACCGACTTCGGCGTGGACCTGGGCCTGAACGCGCTGGTCAACAAGAAAGCCTATGCCCCCGGCGGCACCGAGCAGCCCTACGACCTGCGCACCTGGGGCTCCCGCTACGTGGCGCTGAACTGGAAATTCTGGGCCCGCACCGGCCGCAACAGCCCGCTGTACTTCCACCTCGGCCCGGAAGTGGCCTTCAACAACTACATGCTGGAGGGCAACCGCTACTTCGCCGCCAACACCACGGCGGGCCGCACCGACATCCTGAAGGACGACGCGCGGAACCTGCAGAAGAGCAAGCTGGCCGTGACCACGCTGAACCTGCCGGTGGGCTTCACCCTCAAGTTCCGCGACAAGGACCACGACGAAATCTTCCGCCTCGGCGCGGGCGGCTTCGTGGGCTACCGCATCGGCGCGCACACCAAGATCAAGTACGAGCAGGAAGGCCGCACCCACAAGGACAAGGACCGCGGCAGCTACAACCTGGAGGACTTCCAGTACGGCCTCTCCGGCAACATCGGCGTGAAAGGCTTCGACCTCTTCGCCAAGTACAATCTGAACGACGTGTTCAAGGCCGACCGCGGCCCCAAGGCCCAGACCGTCAGCTTCGGCATCACCTTTAGCGACATTTAGGCCGCTACGCCACCTGAGGAGCTGGGAGTCAGGAGCCAGGAGTTAGAGTTGGATGACCTCCAACATTCTAGCTTCTGGCTCCTGACTCCTTTTTTCAGCTATTCCGAAAGAAGTTATCCAGCAATATCGCCGCCGATATGGCCACGTTCAGGCTTTCGGCCTGGCCGCGGCCGGGAATGTGCAGGCGCTGGGTGAGGCAGGCTTCCACCGGCGGGGTGAGGCCGTGCGACTCGCTGCCCATGACCAGCACGCCGGCGGGGCGCAGCTGCAGGCGGTGCACGTTGTCGCCGTGCAGGTCGGCGCCGTAGACGGGCAGCTCCGCGGGCAGCTCCTGCAGCCAGGTGGGCAGGTCGCGCTGCCACACGGGCACGCGGGTGAACGAGCCCATGGTGGCCGCCACGGTTTTGGGGTTCCAGGCGTCGGCGCAGGTATCAGACAACACCACGCCCGCGAGGCCGTACCAATCGGCCAGGCGAATGAGCGTGCCCACGTTGCCGGGGTCGCGCACCTGGTCGAGGGCCAGCAGCAGCTGGCCGGGCTGCGGATGCAGGGGCCGCTCGGCGGGGGTGCGTACTACGGCGAGGCCCGCGTCGTTGGTTTGCAGCGTGCCCAGGCGCGTGAGCTCCTCGCCCGACACCACGTCGACGGGCACGCCCGGGGGCAGGCGCAGGCCGGGCTGGGCGGCAAATTCGGCCGTGAGCAGCAGCCGTTCGGGCTGCAGTTCGGAACTTAGCAGCTCGCGCAGGCTTTTGGCGCCTTCCACCAGGAAGGCGCCGAGGCGCTGGCGGTATTTTTTCTGGTGCAATTGCTGCACGTACTTGACAACGGCTTTCGAAACCATTTTTCAGTGATACGACCTTTCGGCTGGGCGCCGCGGCGCGGAGTTACTTGGGTGGCAGGAATGGCGGTGGCGGCTCAGCTGGCCGCGGGCTGCTCGCCCTTGCACCTGCTGGGCCCGAAGCAGCGCCTGCTCAGCACCGTGCGCATTGAGGGCGTGCGGCAGCTGGAAAAAGAGCAGCTCGACGCCTTGCTGCGCCAGCGCCCCAACCGGCGCTTTCCGGTTCCGCAGCTCGCAATTTACAACCTCGGCTACACCTTCTACCATCCGGAGCGGCTGCGGGCCAAGCTGGACACCACCCAGCACGAGTACGCGGCGCGCATTGCCGCCGCCGGTACCGACTCGGTGGCGGTGGGCAAGCTGCTGCAGAAGCGCGAGCGGCGCATCCAGCGCCTGCAGCGCAAGCTCGACAAGGGCAACGCCATCATGCGCATCGGCGAGCCGCCGGTGATTTACGACTCGACCCTGACGGCCCTGACCACCGAGCAGATGGGCATCTACCTGCGCAGCAAGGGCTTTTTCCGCACCCGCGTGGCGTATACCGACAATCCGCCGGAGCCGCTGGGCTACTTCTCGCGCTTGTTCGGCCGGGCCGACTCGGTGAAAGCCCCGGCGCCGGGCACGCCGCGCAGCCGCCGCGTGACGGTGGAGTACCAGGTGCACGAGGGGCCGCGCTTCCTCGTCAAGCAGCTGCGCTACGACATTCCCGACACGGCCGTGGCCCGGCTCGTTCGCGGCGACACCACCCAGCAGCTGCTGCACGTGGGCCAGCCCTACGACGAGGCCCTCATCGGGCAGGAGCGCGCCCGGCTGGAAGCCCTGCTCAAAAACCACGGCTACTACGACTTCCAGGCCCGCTACATTACCCTGGAGGCCGACACGAGCTTTGCACCCACCACCGTGCGCCTGCTGGTGCAGGTGGCCAACCCGGACGGCGCCGCCCGCCACCAGGTGTACCGGGTGCGCCGGGTGAGCTTCGTGGCCGATGCGGGCGTGAACCGCTTCGGGCTGCAGCGCGACACGGTGCGGCGCAACGGCATCGACTACCTGGCCTACAACCACCGCTTCAGCACCCGCATCCTGGACCGCAAGCTGCTGGTGCGCCCCGGCGAGCAGTACAGCCTGACCAACACCATCCAGACCCAGCGCCAGCTGGCTTCCCTCGACGTGTTTCGCTACGCGTCCATCAACTACCAGAAGCCGCCGCTGACCGATTCGCTGCAGGGCGTGCTCGACGCGACGGTGAGCACCACCCCGCAGAAACGGGCGCAGTACTCTTCGGAAATCGGCGGTACCTACGTGGCAACCCTGCCCGGGCCGTTCGGCAACTTCCGGGTGCGCGTCCGCAATGTGTTCGGCGGGGCCGAGGTGCTCGACCTGGGCCTGCGCGCGGGCCTGGAAGGGCAGTTTCCGCTGGCCGGCACCACCAGCAGCCGGCCCGATCAGCCCCAGCTCACCACCCAGCTCGGGGCCAACGTCAACCTGATTCTGCCGCAGTTTCTGGTGCCCTGGCGCTCCAACCGCTACTTCACCACTTACAGCCCGCGCACGCGCCTGACGGCCAGCGCCACCTACGTCGGCCGCCCGGAATACAAGCGCACCAACCTGGAGGCGTCGTACGACTACATCTGGGAGCGAAACGCCTACCACCAGTTTATTTTCACGCCGCTCGACGTGAGCCTGGTGTTTACCAAGCGCTTCGACGACGGGTTTCGCGCGAAACTCGACTCGCTGCCCAACGGCGCGGCGCTGCTGCGCTCGTTTCAGTCGGTGCTGGTGCCGAGCATCAACGCCACCTCGCTCTACAACGACAACGACTTCACCCAGACGCGCGACGCGCGCTACCTGCGCCTGTTTGCCGAACTGGGTGGCCCGTTCCGCGGCCTCTACACCGTCGACGGCGACTCCACCGACCACGACGTGGGCAAGAGCAACATCGCGGTCTACGATTTCATCCGCCTCAGTGCCGATTACCGCCGCTACCACAAGCTTAGTGCCCACCAGTTCTTGGTATGGCGCCTCAACGGCGGCTTGGCCACGGCCCTGACCAATACCCGGCTGAACGGGCGCGCCGGTCAGCCGTCGGCGTTTATCATTCCCTACGACCGGTACGTGTTTGCCGGCGGCGGCTCCAGCGTGCGGGCCTGGTACCCGCGGCGCCTGGGCACCGGCGGCTACATCCCGCGCGACAAGGACGGCAACCCCACCGACGCGGAAACCTTCGAGCAGCCCGGCGAAGTGCTGCTGGAAGGCAGCGTGGAGTACCGCTTTCCGCTCTACGACTTCATCAACGGGGCCGTCTTCACCGATTTTGGCAACGTGTGGGCCTTGCGCGGCGGCGCCGGGCGCCCGGGCTCCACCTTCGAGCTCAACCGCTTCTACCGCGAATTCGCCGTCGGCTCGGGCCTGGGCCTGCGCTTCGACTTCACGTTCCTGATCGTGCGCCTCGACTTCGCCGCCAAGGCCTACAACCCCGTGGTGGCGCAGGGCAGCAAGTTTGTGCTGCCCAACGTGAGCGTATTCAACCTCAACAAGCGCACCGGCTCCGACGCCAACCCGGTGCGCCTGAACATCGGCATCGGGTACCCGTTTTGAGTAGTGAAATGGCGAGATGGAGAACTGGTGAGTTCAGGCTCACGCGGCATTCAGGCCAAACCCAGGCAAACAAACGGCCCCGGCAACTGGTGTTGCCGGGGCCGTTTGTGCGTTTCCTACGGTCAGAATGCCAAACTCACCATTTCACTATGTCACCACCTCACCTAATACCCCAGCAGCTCCTGCAGGGCGGCGAGGGTTTTGTCGGCGTTGGGGAGCATCTGCTTTTCCAGCTCCACGTTCAGGGCAATGGCGGGCAGGTTGGCGGCGCCGAGGGTGAAGACGGGCGCGTCGAGCTGCTGGAAGCAGTGGCGCTGAATGCGGCCGGCCAGGCTTTCGGCGAAGCTGTTCATCAGGGGCTCCTCCGTGAGCACCAGCACCTTGCCGTGGCGCAGCGTGGCGGCCTGCACGGCTTCCCAGTCGAGCGGGTTCAGGGTGCGCAAATCCAGGATTTCCACCTGCCCGGGCAGCTGCCGGCTGGCGGCTTTGGCCCAGTACACGCCCATGCCGTAGGTGACGACCACGCAGGTGTCGCCCTGGGCCAGCTTCTCGGCCGCGGCCTGCTGCACCACGTTGGCTTTGCCCAGCGGAATAACGTAGCCGGCGGCGGGCTCCACGGTTTTGGCGTCCTCGGTGCCGGGCACCTTGCTCCAGTACAGGCCCTTGTGCTCCAGCATCACCACCGGGTTCGGGTCGAGGAAGGCGGCGCGCATCAGGCCCTTCATGTCGGCCGCATTGGAGGGGTACACCACCTTGATGCCGCGGATGGTGAGCAGGGTGCTTTCGATGGAGCCGGAGTGATAGGGCCCGCCCCCGCCGTAGGCCCCGATGGGCACCCGGATCAGGCTCTGCACCGGAAACTTGCCCATCGAGAGGTAGCAGGATTTCGACAGCTCCTCCACCAGCTGGTTGAGGGCCGGCCAGATGTAGTCGGCAAACTGAATTTCCACAATCGGCTTGGCCCCCACGGCCGACATGCCGGCCGTCGAGCCCACGATGTAGGCTTCCTGAATGGGCGTGTTGAACACGCGGGCGTCGCTGTACTTCTTGGCCAGCAGGGCCGCCTCGCGGAACACGCCGCCCAGCTCCCCGCCCACGTCCTGGCCGTAGAACAGGGCCTCCGGAAACTCGCGCAGGATGTCGTCGACCGCGTGCAGGGCCGCGTCCACCATGATGGCCTTGTCGGCCCCGGCGGGGCTTCGCTCGCCGGCTTCTTCCGTCACCGCGGGCGGGGCGAATTCGTGGTCGGCGAAGGTGGCCGGGTCGGGGTTGGGCGCAGCCAGGGCGCGCTGGTAATCTTCCTGCACGGTGGCCTGGGCGGCGGCGGCGGCGTAGCCCAGCTCGCCCTCCGAGAAGCCCTCGGTGAGCAGCTGCTGGTGAAAGCGCGGCAGCGGGTCGTTCTGCTGGTGCTCCGAGAGGTTGTCGCCGCGGTACCACTCGCGGCGCACGCCGCTGGTGTGGTGGCCCAGCAAGGGGCATTTGGCGTGCACCAGCACCGGCCCGCGGCGCTGCCGCACGTATTCGGTGGCGGCCTGCATGGTGGCGTAGCTGTCGACGAAGTCGGCCCCGTCGCACTGCAGGCGGTGCAGGCCCTTGAAGCCGGCGGCAAACTCGTAGGCGTTCATGGAGCGCATTTCGCGGCCAGTGGCCGAAATGCCCCACTCGTTGTCCTGCACCAGGTAAATCATCGGCAGCTGGTGCAGCGCGGCCATCTGCAGGGCCTCGGCCACCTCGCCCTCGGTCATGGCCCCGTCGCCGATGGAACAAAGCACGACAGGCTGCTCGGCCGCGGTCGGCAGTTGCTGCTGGCTTTCCAAATACTTCACCGCGTGGGCCATGCCCGTCGCCGGAATGGCCTGCATGCCGGTGGCCGAGCTTTGGTGCGGAATGACCGGGATGCCCGGGCGGCGCAGCGAGGGGTGCGAGTAGTAGGTGCGCCCGCCCGAAAACGGGTCGTCGCGCTTGGCCATCAGCTGCAGCATCAGCTCGTAGGGCTGCAGGCCCAGGCCGAGCATGAACGCGTCGTCGCGGTAGTAGAGGGCGCAGTAGTCGGTTTCGCGCAGCTGAAAGGCCGCCGCCAGCTGAATGGCCTCGTGGCCACGGGCCGTGGCGTGCACGTACTTGGCCGTCACGGCTTTGTGTTCTTCGTAAAGGCGGGCCATTTCGGCCGAGGTCTGCATCAGGCGGTAGGCCCGCAGCAGGGTGGCGCGGTCGGGGTGCGCGGCGCCGGCGGCAACGTCGGTTTCGGGAGCGTCCAGGGCGGAGGTGGTTTGCATGCTGGAAAACAAGCGGTGGCGAAGGCCCGAAATTACGGTATCGAACGCAGATGCGCGGGGCCGGGACCAAACACCTGTTAGTTTTTTCCGCCCCCGGGCCGCAGACGCCGTTTTTGGCCCGCCGGGCGGGGCGCCGCCGGTCCCGCCTGCGGCTGCGCTACCGCATTGCCGGATATGTTCGACCT
This sequence comes from Hymenobacter edaphi, assembly GCF_003258365.1. Classification (GTDB taxonomy): domain Bacteria; phylum Bacteroidota; class Bacteroidia; order Cytophagales; family Hymenobacteraceae; genus Solirubrum; species Solirubrum edaphi. The sequence goes on from NZ_QHKM01000001.1 coordinate 1,124,284, forward strand.
CACGGCCTGCGCCCGCGTCATTGCCGATTTCGTCAACTGCTACCCCACGGTCAGATGCTGGCGCTGGCGTTATTATGACCGGGGTGACGCTGGTGGCCGCGGCCGTTCACCAGGACCTTCCGAAGGGCTACGTGTACTTCGCCAGAGGGCCTTTTCGCGGCTGGTAGAGCTGCTGCACAGGCGCCTGCGCAAGCGGGCCGCCCCGGTGCTGCCGCGCGACCTGCACCGGCGCGACCAGGCCCGCCCCGACGCGCCAACGCCGAAAATCTGCCACCTTTGCGGCTGACAACAAACACCCGGCGGGGCTGATTTTCGTCAGTCCGGCGCGCGGCGGCGGCCCGTTGCTTTGCGGCGTCATCCTCCCCAAACATCCCGCCGACGCATGAACGCCCCGCTGTTTTCCTCCGCCTTAGCTCCCCTCATGACGACCGATACCGCCCCGACGCTGACGCCCTTCCGCCACACCGTGGAGCAGTGGATGCGCCACTTCCAACAGTGGCTCTCCACCGAGCTGGAAACCACCGACGGCGCGGCTACCTTCCAGCCCGACGTGTGGCAGCACCACTCGGGCGGCGGCGGCGAGTCGCGCGTGATTCAAAACGGCCGCATTCTGGAGAAAGGCGGCGTGAACTTCTCGGCCGTGCAGGGCCAGATGAGCGAGCAGGCCGCCCGCGTGCTGCTCATGCCCGACCCGAACTACTTCGCCACCGGCGTGTCGGTGGTGCAGCACCCGCGCAGCCCCCTGGTGCCCATCTCGCACATGAACGTGCGCTACTTCGAGGCCGGCAACGGCGAGGCCTGGTTTGGCGGCGGGCTGGACCTGACCCCGATTTACGTCGACGTGCGGCAGGCGCGCTGGTTTCACGAGCAGATTCACGCCGTGTGCGCGCAGCACGACGCCAGCTACTACGAGCGGTTCAAAACCTGGGCCGACGACTACTTCTACCTGCCCCACCGCCAGGAAACCCGCGGCGTGGGCGGCATTTTCTTTGACCGCCTCACCGTGGGCAAGGACGGCGACCGGGACCAGCTCTTCGCCTTCGTCCAGGCCGTGGGCGAGGTGTACGGCCGCAGCTACTGCGAGCTGATGCGCCGCAACGCCGACCGGCCCTACGGTGCCCAGGAAGTGCAGTGGCAGATGCTGCGCCGGGCCCGCTACGCCGAATTCAACCTGGCCTTCGACCGCGGCACGCGCTTCGGGCTGGAAACCGGCGGGCGCACCGAAAGCATCCTGATGAGCTTGCCCCCGCGCTGCGAGTGGCACTACAACCAGCAGCCCGAGCCGGGCTCCCGGGAGGACGAAACCCAACAGTGGCTGAAAAAGGGCGTAAATTGGCTGGCCCATTCGCCCACTTCGCTTGATTGACCACCTGCAGGCACTGGACCGCTGGCTGCTGGTGTCGGCCAATAACGCCGCCACCCCCGGCCTCGACCGGCTCATGATTTTCTTTTCCGACCGCCTCGTGTGGTTTCCGGCATACTTTGTCATCGTCGTGGCCCTGTGCTACTACGTTGGCCGGCGCGCCACCCTGCTGCTGCCCCTGCTGGGCCTGAGCGTGGCCCTGGCCGACAGCATCAGCAGCCGCTTTTTCAAGCCCTACTTCGCCCGCCTGCGCCCCTGCCACGACCCGGACCTCTCGGCCACGCTGAACCTGGCCAACGGCTGCGGCGGGCAGTTTGGCTTCATTTCCTCGCACGCGGCCAACGCCTTCGCCCTGGCCGTGTTCCTGTGCCTGGCCCTGCCGCCACGCTTTCGCGCCGCCAAAGCCCTGCTGCTCGCCTGGGCCGCGCTGGTCAGCTTCAGCCGCATCTACCTGGCCGCCCACTACCCCTCCGACGTGCTGGCCGGCGCCACGCTGGGCAGCCTGCTGGCCTGGGGCTGCCACCGGCTGTACCGCAAAGGCACCCAGCGCTGGTACCCCGCCCCACCGACGGCGTGAGTTGGCAGTTGGCAGTTGGCAGTTGGCAGTTGGCAGTTGGCAGTTGGCAGTTGGCAGTTGGCAGTTGGCGTACACGAAAAAGCCCTTCGGCGTTGGCTGAAGGGCTTTTCTTATGAAAGGCGGGGCTTAGCGAGCGGGTTTGCGGTTGCCGGTGTGGCCGTCGCCCCGGTCGCCCTGGCCGGGGCGGCTGGTGATGCGGGAGTTGTGTCGGTCGTCCTGCGAGAGGGAACGGTGAATATCCACCTCACTGGTAAACTGACCTTTATCGTTGCGGCGCACGTAGCGCTTGTCGCCGGGCGTAGGCTCGATTAATTCGCGTTTCGACATGACGGTGAAGGAGTTGGTACTCCGTCCCTCCTACGCAGCCGGTCGCGAAAAGTGCCAACGGCGGAGCTTAGCGGGCCGGCTCCGTCACGCCGATGATGACGCCGAAGTCCCCGTCCGTCTGCCGCCAGCCCTGCGCCGGCAGGTACGTGCGCGACACGAAGCCGTCGAGGTACAAGGCCTGGCGGCAGCCCAGGTGCTGGAAGTAGCGGGCGAAGTCGTAGAAGCTGATGGGCTGCTTCGACATGGCAAACACGACGCGGCCGTCGGGCAACACGCCCACGCCGTTGCGCACGTTCAGGTTTGTCGAGCCGGCCCGAAACGCCGGGTGCAATTGCCCGTCGATGACCAGCATGGGCCCCGACTGCGTGGCGTAGCGGATGCGGCCGGCGGCGCGGAAGTCCTGCGTGCGACAGATGGCGGCCCGGCCGGCGGCGGTCAGGTAGAACACGCCGTTGGGCCGCAGGTAGAAGTTACCGGTGCCCGCGGCCGTGTCCAACGGCACAAGGGTTTTACCGGCCTGAATGAAAAGGCCCACCGGCACGTTGCCGGCGCGGTACATGCCGCCGTTGGTGGCAAATACGAGCTTCTGCCCCTGCCCGGCCAGCCAGCCGTTCAAGCGCCCCAGGCTGCGCAGGGGCTGCTGGTGCTCGTCGCGCCAGTACAGGGCCAGCGGCTGGCGGCGCGGGTCCACGCGGTACGTGACGAAGGGAGCTTCATGCGCCGCCGGCGCTTGCCGCGGCGGCTCTGACTGGCAGGCTACGGCTGCCCAGCATAAAAGTAACCAGCTGACCATCGGGCAGGTAGGTCTCCGCAGTTGCTTCGGGTCTGACACTATCGTTTTGCGCAAGCGCCGCATTGGGGGTCATTGCTTTATCCACACTACGCCGCGCCGCCGAAAGGCCAGTAGGCCCTGGCCTTTTTTCACCCACACGGCTTCCACCCCGGCTGTTGCCGTGTCCAGCACCGTCAGCTCCAGCACATCGGCGACGGGGGTCGTCAGCAGCATCACCGTAGCCCGGCGACGCACGGTAAACCGCTGGGGCAAATAGTCGCTCACGTATCCCTCCAGGGTGGAGTCGCGGCTACCAAACGAGCTGTAGCCGCGTTCAGTGGAGGCTAGCCGGTTTACGCCGTAGTACACGCTGCCGCCGTTTTCATCGGGCCCAGCCAACCCTTCGTAATCCACATTGCACTGAAAAAGAGTATTCAGCGCCGCGCAGGTATAATCGGTTTGCAGTTCGGTGTAGCAGGCGCACATGTGGCACCAACGCTTTTCAGCAGCGGCCCGGTCGTACTCGGTTCGCACGAGCTGCACGCTCCCGCCCTGGGCGTTAACGTAGGTGTAACCGGGCTGCAGATCGGCAAACCAGTGCCAGCCCATCAGCGGGTGGTCGAGCTGGAACTCCGCGCACTCGATGCGCTGACAACCTGCCATAAGGCTGGCCACGCTTACCACAAGCACCCCCAGGCGACTCGTTGAAAACCTCAAGCTCATCGGATCATCGTTGCTCCACTTTTACATGAGCAACGCCCTCCCTCCGTAGTTGCACCGCGGCGGCGTTCATTTGCCCACAGTGGAGCCGGGCGCCTTACCGCCTCAGCAGCTTGGCCACGTACTTGCCCACGATGTCAAACTCCAGGTTCACCCGGTCGCCGGGCTGCAGGTGCCGGAAGGTGGTGTGCTCGTGGGTGTACGGGATGATGGCCACCGAGAAGCCGTCGTCGGTGCTGTTGAAGCAGGTCAAACTCACGCCGTTGACGCAGATGGACCCTTTCTCCACCGTCACGCGGCCGGGGCCGGTGGCGTGGCGGAAGCGGTACAGCCAGGAGCCGTTCTGGTCCTGCACCGACTCGCACTCGGCCGTCAGATCCACGTGGCCCTGCACGATGTGACCGTCGAAGCGGCCGCCTGCGGCCAGGCAGCGCTCCAGGTTCACCTGCCGGCCCTCGGCCCAGCTGCCGAGGTTGGTTTTCTGCAGCGTCTCATCAATAGCCGTGACGGTGTGCGTGCCGGCCGCCGCGTCCAGCGCCACCACGGTCAGGCACACCCCGTCGTGGGCCACGCTCTGGTCGATCTGCAGCTCACTGAAAAAGGGCGAAGCGACGGTAAAATGGCGGTTGCTGCCTTCGGTGCGCACCGCGGTGATGGTGCCGAGTGCTTCGATGATGCCGGTGAACATGGTGCTTTGCACAATTAGTAATTAAGAATTAGTAATTAACAATTGGCCGTTTGGCGCTGTTCGCCCCAGTGGTCAATCATCCAATTTTTAATTCTTAATTATTCATTATTAATTACTTGCCCCTGCCTTCCACGATGATTTTCAGCGTGTAGAGCATCACCCGGAAGTCCATGGCCAGCGACATGTTTTCGATGTAGAGGATGTCGTACTTCAGACGCTGCACCATCTGTTCCACGGTTTCGGCGTAGCCGTACTTCACCTGGCCCAGCGAGGTAATGCCCGGGCGCACGCGGTGCAGGTGGCGGTAGTGGGGCGCGACTTTGGTAATCTGGTCGATGAAGAACTGCCGCTCGGGACGCGGCCCCACCAGGCTCATGTCGCCCTTGATGACGTTCCAGAACTGCGGCAGCTCGTCGAGGCGCACCTTGCGCATGAAGCGGCCCCAGGGCGTAATGCGCGGGTCGTTCTTGCTCGACAGCGCCGGCCCCAGCCGCTCCGCATCCACGTACATCGAGCGGAACTTGTAGATTTTGAAGGGCTTGCCGTGAATGCCGATGCGCTCCTGGGCGAAGAAAATCGGGCCCTGCGACGAGAGGCGCACCATCACGGCGGTGAAGGCGTACACCGGCCAGGCCAGCAGCAGAAACAGGGCCGAGCCGGCCACGTCGATGATGCGCTTGACCACCTCCTGCCACACCGGCAGCAAATCGTGCTTGATTTCGATGAGCGGGGTGCCGAACAGGTGGTTGACCTTCACCGAGCCCAGCAGAATCTGGTACACGTCGGGCAGCACGCTCACGCGGGCGGGCGTGCCTTCCAGCTGGGCCAGCACCTGCTGAATCATGCGGTGCTCGGAGGGCTCCAGCGCCACCACCACCTGCTCGATGTGCAGGGCCCGGATCAGGGCCGGCAGCCGCTCGTAGCTGCCGCGGCGGGGCAGTTCGAGGGCCAGCTGCGGGTCGACGGCGTCGCCCACCGGCACGAAACCGATGATGTTCAGGCCCAGGTGGGAGTTGGAGCGGTCCAGCTCGCGGAAGGTTTCCAGCGCCAGCGGGCTGGAGCCCACCAGCAGGGAGTTGAAGGAAATGACGCGGCGGCGCACCAGGCGCTGAATGCTGGTAATGGCCCAGGTGCGCAGCACGGCCGTGATGCTGAAGTGCAGCAGGAAGTAGGCCGATATCGTCTTGTAGTAGAGGCGGTAGTTGCTCACGCCCTGGTCGTCGAGCAGCAGGGCGAAGAAGATGACCACCGCGCCCAGAAACGAGATGCGCGCCAGTCGGATAATCTCGCCCACCCGGGACTTGCGAAAAATATCGCGGTACTCGCCGATGAGCGCGTACAGGGCCACCCAGAAGGCGGCAATCATCAGGGCCGAGCCCGTGAGGGTGAATAGCTGGTCGCCGGTAAAGCGGTAGCCGGCGTTGATTTCGCTCAGCAGGTACTTGCGCAGCAGGTAAAAGCAACCCCAGGCCAGCAGACCCGCTCCAAAATCGGCGGCCAGCAGCTTAAATTTTTGCAGGGAGCGAATCAACGCGGCAGAAATGAAAATCGTAGGGAACCGAACCTCGACCGGCGGCACCAATAGCGCGCCGCCGTAGCTTTGCGGGAGGAAACCACCGCCCGCCGCGCGCAAAGGTAGGGCGGTTTTGTCCGCCGTACGCCATGCCCGCCTTCCCCGCTTTCCCCGCCGACGCCGCTCCCGACTCCTACCGCCACCGCGGCCAGCGCCGCGCCCTGGTGACGGAGCTGAGCCGCAAGGGCATCCGCGACGAGCGGGTGCTCGGGGCCATCGGGCAGGTGCCGCGCCACCTGTTCTTCAACCCGGCCTTCGAGTCGCACGCCTACCACGACAAGGCCTTTCCCATCGGCGAGGGCCAGACGATTTCGCAGCCCTACACGGTGGCCTACCAGACCGAGCTGCTGCAGGTGCAGCCGGGGCAGCGCGTATTGGAAGTGGGCACCGGCTCGGGCTACCAGTGCGCGGTGCTCCTCACGCTCGGGGCCGAAGTGTATACCATCGAGTACAACCGGGTGCTGTTTGAGCGCACCCGGCAGCGGCTGGGGCAGCTGGGCTACCGCGGCGCCCACCTGTTCTGCGGCGACGGCTCGGTGGGCCTGCCCGCCCACGCCCCCTTCGACCGCATTCTGGTGACGGCCGCCGCCCCGGCCCTGCCCCGCCCCCTGCTCGAGCAGCTGCGGGTGGGCGGCCTGCTGGTGGTGCCCGTGGGCTCGGAGCAGACGCAGCGCATGGTGCGCGTCGCGCGCGAATCGGCCGCGGGCTTTGCCCGCGAGGACTTCGCGGAGTTTCGGTTTGTGCCGCTGCTGGGGGCGGCGGGCTGGGGCAGCTAAGGGGCCCCGACGGGTCCGAATCCGCTCATTTGTGCTTATCTTGGGCAACCCTTCGGTCCCTCACCCGGTCTGTGGGGCGGCGGGCTTGACTGGCGCGTCTACCACCCTTTCTTCACCCTAATTTCCTTCATGTTACGCAAAGCTTTACCCGCCCTGTGGCTGGCTGCTGCGGCCGTGTTTGGCACGGCCTCCGAGGCTGTGGCCCAGCGCCGCGAGCATCCGGAACACACCTACGGCTTCCGCTGCGCCCACGACAGCGTGCGGCAGGCCGAGTTTCAGCGCCTCCCCGGCATGGAACAGGACTACAAGAACTTCCTGCGCCGCGTGGCCTCGATGACGCCGGCCGAGCAGGCCCGCATCAACGCCGCCCCCGACGTGGTGATACCGGTGGTGTTTCACGTGGTGCACAACGGCGGGGCCAGCAACATCTCCGACGCCCAGGTGCTGGACGCGCTGCGCATCATCAACCGCGACTTCAACAAGGAAAACCCCGACACGATTAGCATCGACCCGCGCTTCGTGGGACTGGCCTCGCGCCCGGGCTTCCAGTTTCGCCTGGCCCAGAAAGACCCCAACGGCAACTGCACCACCGGCATCACGCACACCTACTCCACGGAAACGCTGGTGGGTGACGCCAACCTGAAGAACGTCATCCGCTGGGACGTGAGCCGCTACCTGAACATCTGGGTATCGGAGCGCGCCAACGGCGCCGGCGGCTACGCCATCCTGCCCTGCGGCGGCGGCTCCACCCTCGACGGCATCGTGATTACCAACACGCAGTTCGGCAGCATCGGCCGCTCCTGCCGCACCAATTTCTGCGTCCGCTCGCTCACCCACGAGCTGGGCCACTACTTCGGCCTGCCCCACACCTGGGGCGGCTCGAACACGCCGGGCCTGCCCTCCAACTGCGGCATCGACGACGGCATTGCCGACACGCCGAACACGGTGGGCGCCAACCAGGACTGCAACCTGAACCAGGCTACCTGCGGCCCGGTGGCCAACACCGAAAACTACATGGACTATGCCACCTGCGCCAAGATGTTCACCATCGGGCAGCGGGCGGTGATGCGCGCCTCGCTGCAGCTGGCCTGCCGCGCCTCGCTGATTACGCCCGCCAACCTGGTGGCCACCGGCACCAACGACGGCTACCAGGCCCCGGCCTGCCCGCCGGTCGCCGCCTTTGGCGTCGACAACACCGTTATCTGCCCCGGCGGCCGCGTCGAGTTCGTCGACGGCTCGTACGGCAACCTGGGCACGGTGAGCTACGCCTGGAGCTTCCCCGGCGGCACGCCCAGCAGCTCCACCGTTCAGAACCCGACCGTGACCTACGCCGCGCCCGGCACCTACTCGGCCACGCTGACCATCACCGGCCCGAACGGCACGAGCACCGTGACCCAGCAGAGCGTGCGCGTGCTCGGCACCAACGCGGCTTTCCCCGCACCCTACGCCCAGACTTTCGAGGACAACACCTGGCTGGTGAACCCCACCGACGCCGACCGCAACTGGCGCAACGAAGGCGGTGCGGAGCGCTGGACGCGCGTAACGCCGGCCAACGGCCCGAGCCTGCCCGGCTCCTCGGCCCTGCGCCTGCGCCCGGTCAACATCAACCCCGGCACCAGCACCACCCTCTACTCGCCCCTCTTCAACCTGACGGCCGTGGGCGGCGTGAACGACTACCAGGTAGCGTTTGACTACGCCTACGCCCGCCTGACTGCGAATTCCAACGACGTGCTGCGGGTGGCCTTCAGCGCCGACTGCGGCGTGTCGTGGACCAGCAACCTGACCATTTCCACCAACCAGCTGGTGAGCAACACCGGCGCCCAGCCGGTAACGGGCACCTTCGTACCCACGGCATCGGAATGGCGCACGCGGACTATTTCCGTCCCGGCGGCGCTGCAGGGCGCGTCGCGCCTGCTGGTGCGCATCGAGCAGGTAGCCGGGGGCGGCAACAGCCTCTTCCTGGACAACTTCCGCGTTGCCTCGCCGACGGCCACGCACACCCGCGACATGAACACCCGCAGCTTCAGCGTGATGCCCAACCCGCTCACCCACGAAACGGCCGTGCAGTTCACCCTGGATCAGCCCGAAACGGCCCAGGTGCAGGTGCAGGACTTGCTGGGCCGCACCGTGCTGAGCCTGCCGGCCCAACGCTTCGGCGCCGGCCAGCAGCAGATTGCGCTGGGCACCGAGGGCAAGCGCCTGAGCCCGGGCGTGTACCTGGTGCAGCTGACCGTGGGCCAGCAGCGCCTGACCTCGCGCGTGCTGGTGCAATAGCCCCGCGCCCCGCGCCCGAACCCCGCAACCGCCCCCGTGCCGAAAGGTGCGGGGGCGGTTCATTTTGGGGCCGGGGCGGCGACGGGGCGGCCGGGGCGCTATCTTTGCGGCCGAATTTTCCGTTTTTCCTGCTATGCGCAAACAGAAGCCCGTCAGCGAGTCCTTCGTGCGAATGACCGAATTGGTGCTGCCCAACGATACCAACACGCTCAACAACCTGATGGGCGGCCGGATGATGCACCTGATGGACGTGGCCGCCGCCATTTCGGCCCAGCGCCACTCCAACCGCATCGTCGTCACGGCCTCCGTCGACAACGTTTCCTTCCGCGAGGGCATCAAGCTCGGCAGCGTGGTCACGCTCGAAGCCAAGGTCACGCGCGCGTTCAGCTCATCGATGGAAGTGCACATCGACGTGTGGGCCGAAGACATTCCGTCGGGCACCAAGATCAAGTCCAACGAAGCCTTCTTCACCTTCGTGGCCGTCGACCAGTCGGGCCGCCCCATCGACGTGCCCGAGGCCGTGCCCGAAACGCCCGAGGAAGTAACCCACTACGACGGGGCCCTGCGCCGCCGGCAGTTGCGCCTGGTGCTGGCCGGCCGCCTCAAGCCCCAGGACGCGACCGAGCTGAAAGCCCTCTTCGAGCTGGAATAGCCCGCGGATTCCTGCCCGCCGTTGGGTATCTTCGGTGGCCGACGCCATCCAGTCTCGCCTAGCCCCCTTTCGCCCGTGGACGACGCCACCCTCGCCTTTTACCAGCAGCTCTACGCGGGCACGCCGCTTTACGTGGTGCCCGAGCCCGGGGCCGCCCTTCCCGCCGCGCCGGCCGCCCCGGCGGCGGCTCCTGCAGCAACTTCTGTGACAGCGGCCGCCCCTACGCCGCCGGTTGCTGCCCCTGGCCCCGTAGCAGCGCCCAGGCTGCCGGCCGCGGCCGCCCCGCCAGCGCCCGAAGCGGCCCCGGCCGCCCCCGGCCGTTTGCCTTCGTTGGCGGATTTGCGCGCCGCCCGGCTGGCGGTGGCTCCGCCGCCCCCGGGACCTGCTCCGGCTCCGCTCCCGCCGCCCGTGGCCGCCCCCATGCCCGTGCCGGCTGCACCGCCCGCGGCCCCCGTGCGCCAGCCCACCCCGTTCGATACGCTGGGCAGCAACGCCAACGGCCTGGTGCTGCTGGTGCGCCTCGATGACCCGGAACGGCTGCCGCGCATTCAGCGCAACGTGTTTCTGAACAACATGCTCAAAGCCATTCAGCGGGTGATGGAGGAGTGCGTCGTGGTGAACGTCCGCTCCCCCTACCCGGTGAGCCTGGAGGACCTGCGGGCCCGCGGCCTGGCGGTGCGCGAGGTTATCGGCTTCGGCAAAAACCTGCTCGACGTGGCCACCAAGCGCACCGAGCCCTACGAGCCGGTGCGCATCGGCGACGTGGCCTACCTGCCCGCCGCCGAAGTGGAAATCATCGAGTACGACAACGGCCGCAAGAAACAGCTCTGGCAGGCCTTGCAGCGGATGTTCCTGGGGTAGTTGTCAGTTGTCAGTTGTCAGTTGTCAGTTGTCAGTTGTCAGTATGTACTGGGCGGCGGCTTGGGAGTTACGAAAAAGGCCTACGGCTTGCGCCGCGGGCCTTTTTTGGTGGGCGTCGGTCTGACAACCGACAACTACCAACTGACAACTTACTTCAGCACCGTGGCCAGCTTGGCCGACAGGGCTTCGCCGCGCAGGTTTTTGGCGATGATGCGGCCCTGCGGATCGAGCAGGAAGTTCATCGGGATGGACTGCACGCCGTAGGCCTGTCCGGCGGCCGACTGCCAGCCCTTCAGGTCCGAAACGTGGGTCCAGGTGAGGCCATCGGCCTGAATGGCCTTTTCCCACTTGCCCTTGTCCTGGTCGAGCGACACGCCGTAGACGGTGAATTTCTTGTTCTTGTACTGCTCGTAGGTCTTGACCACGTTGGGGTTTTCCTGGCGGCAGGGGCCGCACCACGAAGCCCAGAAGTCGAGCAGCACGTACTGGCCGCGCAACGAACTGAGCGACACTACCTTGCCCGCGGGGTTGGTCAGCTGTATATCGGGCGCCACGGTGCCGATGGCGGTTTTGCGCAGCGGCTCCAGCGTCTGCACCAGGGCCTTGGTGTAGCGCGAGTCGGGCTGGGCCTTCCTGAGCTGGGTAGCCACCGAGTCGGCGAACGTGAAGTTCTCGTCGGCGTTGAAAATCTGCGGCGTGCCCAGGGCAAAGGCCGATACGACCGAGGTCGGGTTGCGGCGGATCAGGCTCTTGAGCGCGCCGGTGTTTCGGGCCTGGGTGGTCATAAAGCGGGCTTCCAGCACCTTCATCGAGTCCTGGCGGCCGGCCTGAGCATTGGCCTGGTACCGCTCCATGATGCCCTGCAGCTGCCCGCTGCTGCGCTGCATCTGGCGGGTGAGCTGCTGCATCAGCTCCGAGTCCTTGGAGCCCTTCACCGAGTAGTCGGCGGCCAGCTTTTGGGCATCGCCGCTGAGCTGCAGCTTGGTTTTGTTGTCGAGCACCAACCACACTTCCTGCTTGGCGCCTTCCAGCTTCAGCTGGTAGAGGGCGGGCTCCGAGGCGGTGCCCTTCAGCGTGAAGCGGCCCTGCGCGTCGGTGGTGGTCGATTCGCGGGCCACGAACTGGTTGTCGGTCAGCTCGGCCAAGGACACCTTGGTGCCGGCCGTGGCGTTGCGCAGTTGCCCGCTGATTTCGTAGCCGGCCTGGGCAGCGGCGGCGGTGGTCGACGACGAGGCGTCGGAGCAGGCGGTGGAGGAAAGGCTCAGCAGCGAGGCCACCAGAAGCAGGCTGGTCATAGGGTATTTCATGAAATCAGAAGTCGACGGCGGCGCGCCGGCAGACGCACCGAAGGCAGAACGACGCAAGTTGCCGATTTATGGTGATTTGTGCACCAAGGCCCGTCGCTCCAGCTCGGCTACAGCGGTGGGGCGGCGTTTGGTTCCCGGCCGCGGGGGCTCAGTTCAGCAGCGCGGCCACTTTCTTTTCCAGCTCCCGGCCGCGCAGGTTTTTGGCGATGATGCGGCCCTCGGGGTCGATGAGCACGGCCGCCGGAATAGCCCGCACCCCGTAGAGCTGCCCGGCGGCCGACTGCCAGCCCTTCAGGTCCGACACCTGCGGCCAACTCAGCCCGTCGGCCTGAATGGCCTTCACCCACTTGTCGCGCTCCTGGTCGAGGGAGACGCCGTAGATTTCGAAGCCCTTGGCCTTGTAGGCGTTGTAGAGCCGCACCACGTTGGGGTTTTCCTGGCGGCAGGGGCCGCACCACGAGGCCCAGAAGTCAATCATCACGTACTTGCCGCGCAGGCTGCTCAGGCTCACCACCTTGCCGTCGACGCCGGCCAGCTGAATGTCGGGCGCCGGGGCGCCCACGGCGGTGGCGCGCAGGCGGGCCTGGTTGGCCAGCAGGGCCTTGGTGTAGCGCGACACCGGCTCCAGCTTCTGGTACACGGCCGTCACGGAATCGAGAAATTCGGCCTGGGCTTCTTCGCCGATCAGCTGCAGGGCGGCAAACGGCGCCAGGTAAGTGGGCCGGCGGGCCAGCCCCCGGGCCGCCGCCGCCTGAGCCGCTTCCAGCTCCCGGCGCTCCTGGTTGAGCGCCGTGCGGGTGGCCGCGTCCCGGGTGGCGTTGTAGCGCTGCATCAGCGCCTGCATTTTCTGCACGTTGGCCAGCCGGGCCTGCTCGTAGGTCATCAGGGCCTCGGCCTCGGGGGTGCCGCCCACCCGGCCGGTGCTGGCCAGCCGCTCGGCGTCGCCGCTAACCTCCACGCGGGCGCCCGGGGCCAGCGGCACGGCCAGCAGCTCGCGCTTCTCCGGCACGGCCACGTAGTACACGGCCGCCTCGCTCACTTTGCCGCGCACCGTGAAGCGCCCCTTGCCATCGACGCTGCCCGAGCCGAGCACGGCCGCCGGCTCGGCCTGGGTATCGACGATAAACACCCGGCTGCCGGTCGGCAGGCCCTGCAGCGTGCCGCTCACCTCGAAGCGCGGGTCGGCTTTCGCGGGCTTTTCGGGTTTCTGGGCCAGCGCGGGCGCGGTCAGCAGGGCAGTCAGGACCAGCAGCGGGTACACGGGCTTGTTCATCGGCTAGCGGTGGTGGATTGAGCCGAAAGATACGCGCCGCGCGTCAGCGTTGCACCAGGGCCGGGCGGGGCCGCTTAGTCGAGGGGAATGTACTCCGCTATTTTCTGGCCCAGGGCCCAGCCCTGCAGGCCTCGGGCCAGGATGCGGCCGTCGGGGCCGATGAGCACGAGCACCGGCTGCTCTTGGAGCCGGGCGTAGTTCACGTAGCTGCGGTAGATTTCGCTTTGCCCGCCGGGCTGGGCGTCGAGCAGGCTCAGCCCGGGCAGGGCGGCCTGCCGCAGGGTCCACAGCCACTCGGGCCGGGTGCCGCCTTCGGCAATGTTGACGCAGCGCAGCCCCCGGCTGCCAAACTGCGCGTGCAGGGTCCGGATCTGCGCAAACGCCCCGTTGTCGGGCCGTTCGTAGTCGGGCTGCCACAGCGCCAGCAGCACGTACTGACCGCGCCAGTCGGCCAGGCGGTGCAGCCGGCCGGCCGAATCGGGCAGCACCACCGCCGGGGCCGGCTGGCCCACGGCGGTGCGCCGCACGGGCTGCAGCCACAAGCGCAGCTGCCGGGTGGCGCGGGCGGCGGGCAGGTACTGGTCGGCCAGCCGGCCCACCGAGTCGGCCAGCGGGTGCCACTGCGGTTCGGGCAGCACCAGGGTAGCCAGCTGCGCGGCCACGAACGAGAAGCGCCCGGGGCCCTGGCGGGCGGGGCCGGCTTGGCGCGGCAGGCGCGGCCGCTGCGCCTGCGGGGCGGCAAACCACGCCAGGTAGCGGCGCAGGGCCAGCGCGGCGCAGCGGGGAGTGGCCCGTTCCCCCGCGTCCCATACAGTTACCTCCCCGTACGAATTGTTGACTTCCGCGAACTGGTAGCACCCCACGAACAGCTGCCACCAGTACGCGTCCGGGGAGCCGGTTACTTCGGTCACCGTCTGGCCGGTCTGCTGCAGCGCCGCGCTGTTGCGCAGCCGCAGCTGCTGGCCGTTGGCCAACGGAACACTGGCAATGGGCTCGGGCAGCTGGTCGGCGGCGTCGGCCATGGTGCCCTCCAGCGCGTAAAAATCCGGCTGCGGCAGCTGCCCGCGCAGCGTAAAGCGACCGGACGGCCGCAGCCGGGCCGAGTCGAGCTGCACCTCGCCCCGCACCGAATCGTAGGCACTGAGGTACACCTGGCTGCCCGGCCGAAAGCCGCTCAGCTGCCCGCGCAGCTGGTAGCCAGCGCGAGCCGGGTGCCCGGGCCAGCGGCCACAGGCCGGCAGCAACAGGCCCAGCAGGCCCAATACGGCCAGGTGTTTCGCGGTTCGCATGGTGCTTCCAACGCCCGAAGGCGGGGCTTGGTATGGGTGGGTGGGGCTCGTTGCGCCGGCGGCGCCAAACCAAAAGCCCCGGCTGCGCGCGGCAGCCGGGGCTTTTTCTCTGTTCCGAAGGCTCGGTGTTAGGCCTGCTCCAGCTTGTCGCGCAGCAGCTGGTTGGAGAGCTTGGGGTCGGCCTTGCCCTTGGTGAGCTTCATCAGGTCGCCCATGAACATGCCCAGCAGGTTTTTCTTGCCGGCGCGGTACTCGGCCACCTTGGCCGGGTTGGCGTCGATGACCTGCTGCACCAGGGCCTCCAGCTCGCCGGAATCGGCCTGCTGCAGCAGCCCCAGCTGGTCGGCCGCTTCCGCCGCCGACTGCCCCGGGTGCTCCAGCAGGTGCGGGTACAGCTGCTTGGAGGCTACCGAGTGGTTGAGGTGGCCCGCGTCGATGAGGCCGATGATGTCGGCCAGGTGCTGAGCCGTGAGCGGGAATTCGGCGATGGTGAGGGCGCGCTCGTTCAAAAACGACTTCACCGGGCCCGACATCCAGTTGGCGGCGGCCTTGGCGTTCGGGGTCCGGCGCGTCAGCTCGTCGAAGAACAGGGCAATTTCCTTCTCGGCCGTGAGCACGTTCGCGTCGTAGTCGGAGAGGCCCAGCTCGCCGGTGAAGCGGGCGTAGAGCTGCTGCGGCAGGGCCGGCAGCTCGCTCTGCACCCGGTGCAGCCAGGCGTCGTCGACGATGACCGGGGGCAGGTCCGGCTCCGGGAAGTACCGGTAGTCGTTCATCGTTTCCTTGGTGCGCTGGGCCTGGGTGGTGCCGGTGGTGGCGTCGAAGCCGCGGGTCTGGCTGATGACTTCCTCCCCGGCTTCCAGCAGGGCAATCTGCCGCTCGATTTCGTGCTCGATGGCGCGCTGCACGTTGCGGAAGGAGTTCATGTTCTTCACCTCCACCTTGGTGCCGAACTTTGCGGCCCCGCGCAGCATCACCGAAATGTTGGCGTCGCAGCGCAGCGAGCCTTCCTCCATATTGCCGTCGCAGATGTCGAGGTACTGCACCAGCTTCTTGATTTCCGAGAGGTAGGCGTAGGCTTCGTCGGCGTCGCGGATGTCAGGCTCCGACACGATTTCAATGAGCGGCACCCCGGCGCGGTTCAAATCGACCAGCGTCTCGGTTTCCCCGGCCAGGTGCATCGACTTGCCCGCGTCCTCCTCCATGTGGATGCGGGTGATGCCCACGGGCTTCACCGTGCCGTCGGCCAGGCGAATGTCGACGTGGCCCTTGGTGCAGAGCGGGGTTTTGTCCTGGGTTATCTGGTAGCCCTTGGGCAGGTCGGGGTAGAAGTAGTTTTTGCGCGCAAACAGGTTGTCGCGCGTAATCTGGCAGTTGGTGGCCAGGCCCATCTTGATGGCGTACTCCACGGCCGTGCGGTTCACGCGCGGCAAAGTGCCGGGGTGTCCCAGGGTGATGACGGAAAGGTTGGAGTTGGGCAGGGCGCCGTACTCATTTTCATCCGCGGAGTACATTTTGCTGCGCGTGAGCAGCTGCGCGTGCACTTCCAGCCCGATGACGGGCTGGTATTTGGCTTTGATCGTGTCGTCCATAAGGGGAATAAGCGACGGGCACCGCAGCGGCGCGGCCGTCGAAGCTGCAAGTTAGAAACCCCCGCGCTTTTTTTACGCGCGCCGGGCCGGTTTGGGCCCGGCGGGGCGTAGCCGGGAAGTAGCGCGAACCGCAGATCGACGTAGTCAAGCGCTGCTTCCCGGCTATGCCCCGGCGGTGTGCCACTTGCCTATTCGTCTTTGGCTGCCGTGCGCCGCGCGGGGTAGTAGAAAAAGTCCCCCTCCAGCACGCTGCTCACCGGCTGGTCTTCGGCGGTGGCCGGGGCCAGGCGCGGCAGCTTGCGCACGGCCTCCAGTGCAGCCGCGTTCAGCTGCTCGTCGTCGGAGGCCAGCACGCGCGCGTCCTGCACGTAGCCCAGGCTGTCGACCTGAAACGCGACGTGGACCACGGCGTCGGTGGCGCGGGCGTAGGATTTGGGCACGAACTGCGCAAACTGCTTCTGCAGGCTCTGAAACACCGCGGCCTGCCCGGCACCCTTGCCGGCCAGCTTGGCGCTGCTGCGGTAGCCGGGGCACACGTCCAGCGCCTGCCCATCGGGCCCGAAACACTCGCTCCTGACCACCGCGCCGGCCCGGTTTTGCTGGTCGCGGCGCAGCTTGCCCGAGGGGTAGTAGGTTTTCATGGGGCCGTCGGGCTTGCCGAGGCGGTAGCTCACGTCCTCGCGCAGCTGCCCGCCGGGGTACCACTCGCGCACCCGGGCGTGGGGCACCTGGCCGGGCAGCTCGCCCGCGTAGCCCGCATCGAGCAGCTGCTGGTGGCCCTGCACGGTAAAGCGGCGCACGCGCCAGCGCACCCCGAGGCTGTCGGCCCGGCGCAGGATGTCGTAGGCGTAGGCGCCCGCGGCCGAGGGCAGCGGCACCAGGTTGCGGTCGAGGTAGCGCAGGGCCACGCGCTGGCCCTCGAGCTGGTCGAGGCGGGTCACCACTTTCACCTGCGCGGTGGCCGCGCTGCTCAGCCCGAGGGCCAGCCCGGCCGCGCCGGCCAGGGCGGCGCGGCGTTGAACTTGTAGAGTAGCCATGCGGGCAAGATACACAGGCCGCCCGCTACCACCAGACGACGCTTGTTCGCTCAGGGCTTGCGGCGCTTGGCCACGGCGGGGCTGTAGAGCACGAAGCCCTCAATCGGATCGGGCGCGAGGCGGCCTTCCAGGCGGGCCGGCTCGAAGCGCGGCAGGTGCCGAATGGCCTCCAGCACGGCCGCGTTCAGCGCCTCGTCGTCGCCGCGCAGGATGCGCGGGGCGGTGGCCCGGCCCAGCGTGTCGACGTAAAACGCGAAGTACACGATGCCCTTGCCCGGCCGGGCGTAGTCGGCGGGCAGGTACTGCGGGTAGTCCTGGCTGAGCTGCTGCTGCACGTCGGGGCTGCCGCTGGTGGGCTGGGCGAAGGTGTGGTAGGGCGGGCACTCGGCCGCGTCGCCGGTGGCGGTATAGCACTCGGCCCGCACCGCTTTCTGCTTGTAGTAGTCGACGAGGCGGCGCGTCTCGCCGTTGGGGTAATAAGTCTGCAGGCGGCCCTCGGCCATGCCCTTGCGGTAGCTGGCCTGCTCGCGCAGCTGCCCCGAGGGGTACCACTGCCGGCTCGGGCCCTCGGGCACGCCCCAGGGCAGCGCCCCGCCGAAGCCCAACGCCAGCAGCGGCCGGCGCGAGGCCATGTCGTAGCGGCGCACGCGCCAGCTGATGCCGGCGCTGTCGAGGCGTTGCAGCACTTCGTAGCTGGCGGCGCCCGCGGCCGCGGGCAGCGGGGCGCCGGCCGCGTCGTAGTAGCGCAGGCCGGCGCGCTGGTCCTGCAGCTCGTCGAGCACGGCCACGACCGGCAGGTCGGGCACGGGGGCGGTTTGGGCGCGGGCGGCCAGCGGCAGGGCGGCCAGGCAGGTCAGAAGCGGCAGGCGGAGAGTCGAGCGTAGGGCCATAGGCGGATGGGGCGGCGGGTGGGCACCCCCATTAAACGCAGCGCCCGCGCTTCCGTTGGGCGGAAGCGCGGGCGCGGGCAGTCGGGCCGGCCGTTGGCGGCCGGTTCAGGAGCGGCGAACCGGCGGCGAACCGCCGGGCCCGCCGGCGGCGGGCAGCTGCTGCATGGCCATCAGCTGCTGAATGCTTTTCTGCATGCCCTCATTGGAGCCGTCGAGGAAAATCACGTTGCCCTTGCCCTGTTCGGCGAAGTGCTTGATGGCCTCGGTCCACATCGAAAAGTACACCAGCGAGGGGTCCAGGTTGTTTTCCGTCAGCTCCTGCACGGCGTGGGCCATACCCTTGGTGACTTCCTCCCGGAACAGGGCCACGCCCTGACCGCGCAGCTGGGCGGCCACTTTCTCGGCTTCGGCCGCAATCTTGATGGCGTTGCCCTCGGCCTCGGCGGCCTTGGTTTTGGTGATGAGCAGGGCCTGGCCCTCGTTTTCGGCGGCGGCACGCAGGTTGCTGGAGGCCACCACCTTGGCCATGGAGCGGATAATTTCCTCGTCGAAGGTGATGTCGTTGAGCTGCAGATCGATCAGGTGGTAGCCCCACGATTCCAGCGTCGCGTCGAGCTGCTCCTTTACGTGGGCCACGATTTCGCCGCGCAAGCTGAGCACGGCCGCCTGGCGCTGGGTGGCCACGAAGGTGCGGATGCTGCCCTCCACGGTGCGCACCAGCGCCTGCATCAGACTCATCTCGTCCACGAACTTAAAGGCCACGTTCTTGATGGCCTCTTCCTCGTGGTTGAGCACCGCGTACACCAGCATGGCCTTGAAGTTCACGTTGGCCTGGTCGGAGGTAATGGCCTGGAACTGCAGCTCCAGGGAGCGGTTCTGAATGCTGATGCGCTTGTAGACGAACTCGATGAAGGGAATCTTGAAGTTCAGCCCCGGCCGCATGATGCGCTGGTACTTGCCGAAAATGGTGATGACCGCCACGGTGCCCTGCTGCACCACGACAAAGGAGAGAAAAAGCAGCAAGGCGAGCAGGAGCAGCGGAATCAGCAGATACATGCAGCGGGCGGAATTGGGAGTACGGCCGGAAAGTACGCGGAATTAAACCAATCGGCCCGCTACAGCCCCAGCTGGCGCAGGGCCTTGATGACGCCGGGCGCCTTGAAGGTGATGGGCACCAGCATGGCCATGGGCACCCGCTCCCCGTCGACGCGGCCGGGCTCGAAGGCGGGCAGGGTGCGCACGGCGGCCAGGGCGGCCGCGTCCAGCTCGGGGCTGATGCCGGATTGCACGCGCACGTCCGTCACGTCGCCGCGGGCCGTCACGGTGAAGCCCACCAGCACCTGCCCGTCGCCCACGTCGGTCAGGGACGTGGGGTACGTGAGGTGGGCCTGCAGGTAGGCGACCAAAGCCGGATTGCCGCCCGGAAACGCCGGCTCCTGCCGAAACGCCACGTGGGGCTCCACCAGCTGGCCCTCGGGCGTGAAGTACTGGCCCTTGATCAGCCGGCCGTGGTCGTAGAGGTCGTTGCGCTTCAGCTGGCCGTCGGGGTAGTAGGTGCGCAGGTAGCCGTCGATTTTCCCGTCGTCGGAGCGGTACTCCAGCCGGGGCTGCCCGTCGGGGTACCAGGTGCGCACCGGGCCCTGCACCACGCGCCGGTCGGGGCTGCGGTAGCTGACTTCGGAGTACAGGCGGCCGTCGGGAAAGAATATCTGCGTCAGCGCGGACGCCCCGGCCCGGGCGGGCAGTTTCACCTGGGTGTAGTAGGCATTGGCCGGCTTCGCTTCCAGCAGATCGGTGTCGTAGAAGCTCACGAGGGAATCTTTGATGCAGCCTTGGGGTGCCTGGGCCCAGGCCGGCGCCGCGCCCACCAGCCCACCGGCAACGAGTAATGCTATTTTCATCTACGGAATCGTTTGAGTAAAAATAGCACACCACAACCAACTTTAGCCCGACTTGGCGGCCAGAAACAAAGAACGGCGGCCCCGGAATTGCCCGGAGCCGCCGTTGCGCTTGAATTGACTTTCAGCCCGATACTTACCCCAGCAGCCCGCTCACCAGCCCTTCGGCCTTGCCGATGGCGGCATCGAGCCCAGCGGCGTTCTTGCCGCCGGCCGTGGCGAAGAACGGCTGCCCGCCGCCGCCGCCCTGGATTTCCTTGGCCAGCTCGCGCACCAGCTGCGAGGCATTGAGCTTGCCGCCTTTGGCCAGCTCGTCGTCGAGCATTACCGCCAGCTGGGGCTTGCCGTCGACGTCGGCGCCGAGCACCAGCACCAGGTTTTCCGTCACCTGCCGCAGCCCGAAAGCCAGCGTTTTGAGCGCGTCGGCCGAGCGGGCAGGTACTTTGGCAGCCAGGAAGTTCACGCCCCCGAGCGGCTTCACCTGGGCGGCCAGCTGGTCCTTGAGCTGCCCGAGCTGCTGCTGCTCGGCCTGCTCCAGCTGCTTGCGCAGGGCGGCGGTTTCCTCCGAGAGCTTCTGGATGGTGGTGGTCAGGTGCTGGGGGTTGCCCAGCAGCTCGCGCACCTGGGCCAGCAGGTCCATCTGCTCGTCCACGTACTGCTCGGCCAGCTCGGCCGTCACGGCTTCGATGCGGCGCACCCCAGCGCCCACGGCCGACTCGCTCACAATCCGGAAAAAGCCGATTTCGCCGGTGTTGGGGGCGTGAATGCCGCCGCACAGCTCCACCGAGTAGTCGGCATCGAAGGTGATGACGCGCACCACGTCGGCGTACTTCTCGCCGAACAAAGCCGTAGCGCCGCGCTCCTTGGCCACCTGCAGCGGCACGCTGCGCTCCTCGCCCAGCGGAATCTGCTGGCGGATGCGCTGGTTGACAATCTGCTCCACCTCGCGCAGCTGGGCCTCGGTCACCTTGCTGAAGTGCGAGAAGTCGAAGCGCAGCAGCTTTTCGTTCACGAGGGAGCCGCGCTGGGCGACGTGCGTACCGAGCACCTGGCGCAGGGCCGCGTGCATGAGGTGGGTAGCCGAGTGGTTTTTGCGAATCTGCTGGCGCCGGGCCTCGTCCACCTGGGCCGTCACCGGGGCGTCGATGTCCTGGGGCAAATCCAGCGTGGTATGCACGATCAGGTCGTTTTCCTTGCGGGTGTCGATGACGCGCACCTTGGCCAGCGGCGTGAGCAGGTAGCCCGTGTCGCCCACCTGCCCGCCCGACTCGGCGTAGAACGGCGTCTGGTCGAGCACGACGTGGTACTCGGTTTTGCCCTTCTGCGTCACGGCGCGGTAGCGCAGGATGCGCGCCTCGGCCGTGGTGGCGTCGTAGCCCACGAAGCGCGGCTGCTCCTGCGAGGGCTCCACGATGGTCCAGTCGCTCTGCTCCTGTTCGGAGGCGTTGCGCGAGCGGGCCTTCTGCTGCTCCAGCTCCTTTTTAAACTCCTCCTCGCTCACCGTCAGCCCCTTTTCGCGGGCCAGCAGGGCCGTCAGGTCGAAGGGAAAGCCGAAGGTGTCCGACAGCTCAAACGCCGACTTGCCGTCGACGTGGCCGCCGTGCTGGCGGAAGCCTTCTTCCAGGGCATCGAAGCGGCGCAGGCCGTTTTCGAGGGTGCGCAGGAAGGCAATTTCCTCCTCCTCGATGACGCGCGTCACGAACTTCTCCTGGGCTTTCAGCTCGGGGAAGATGCTCTTCATGTGGTCGGCCAGCACGGGCACGATCTTGTAGAGGAAGGGCTGCTTCTGATTCAAAGACGAGAAGGCGTAGCGCACGGCCCGGCGCAGGATGCGGCGGATGACGTAGCCGGCCTTTACATTGGAGGGCAGCTGCCCGTCGGCAATGGTGAAGGCGATGGTGCGGATGTGGTCGGCAATGACGCGCACCGCAATGTCGGTTTTCTCGTTTTCGGTGGCCGGCGGGGTGTTCACCGTGGCCGGGGCCGTGCCGTGGTACTGCACGCCGGCTTCCCGGGCAATGAACTGAATCAGCGGCTGGAACACGTCGGTGTCGTAGTTGGACTTCACGCCCGACACGGCCATCATCAGGCGCTCGAAGCCCATGCCGGTGTCCACGTTCTGCTGCGGCAGCTTGATGAGCGACTTGTCGGCGCGGCGCTCAAACTCCATGAACACGTTGTTCCAGATTTCCACCACCTGCGGGTGGTCGGCATTCACCAGCTCGGCGCCGGGCTTCTGGGCCCGCTCCTCCTCGCTGCGCAAATCCACGTGGATTTCGGTGCAGGGGCCGCAGGGACCGGTGTCGCCCATTTCCCAGAAGTTGTCCTTCTTGTTGCCGGGCAGAATGCGGTCATCCGAGGTGTACTGCCGCCACAGCTGCTGGGTCTCGGTGTCGGCGGCGGTGCCGTCGGCCTGGTCGCCCTCAAAGTAGGTCACGTACAGGCGGTCCTTGGGCAGCTTGAACACGTCGGTCAGCAGCTCCCAGGCCCAGGCAATGGCGTCGGTCTTGAAATAGTCCCCGAACGACCAGTTGCCCAGCATCTCGAACATGGTGTGGTGGTAGGTGTCGTAGCCTACCTCCTCCAGGTCGTTGTGCTTGCCCGACACGCGCAGGCACTTCTGCGTGTCGGCAATGCGCTTGTAGGGGGCGGGCTTGTTGCCCAGAAAGTAGTCCTTGAACGGGGCCATGCCCGAGTTGATGAACATCAGCGTCGGGTCGTCCTTCACCACGATGGGAGCCGAGGGCACGATGTGGTGGCCCTTGGAAGCGAAGAAGTCGAGGAACTGCTGGCGGACTTGATTGGCGGATGGGAGCGACATGAGCGGCGTAGCGCGAAATTTCACTTCGCGTCTTTCGGTTGGTATCTTTAGAAGGAGCGGCGCGGCTAACTTGGGCGCCGCCGGTTTTTGGCTACTTTTCGGCTTCCGAAGCCGCCGCTGCGGCCCCGGAAAGCACTTCCGGCAAAGGTAGAAAGGTATTAGGTATTGGGTAATAGGTCGTGGGACATTGTTTCGCGCCCCACCACCCAGCCTTTTTATCCTAATACCCACTACCCACTACCTACTACCAGTCCATGCCCTACAAAGAGCGCGACATCGAGAAGCAGTACTACACCATCGGCGAGGTGGCCGCGCAGTTCGACGTGGCCCCGTCGCTGATCCGCTTCTGGGAAACCGAGTTCGACGACCTGAAGCCGCGCAAGAGCAAGAAGGGCAACCGCCTCTACTCCCCGCAGGACATCGAGACGTTCCGCACCATCTACCACCTGGTAAAGGAGCGCGGCTACACCATCCCCGGCGCCCGCGACCTGATGAAGCAACGTGGTCCCCAGCTCAAGGAGAAAGTCGACGTAATTCACTCGCTGGAAAAGGTGCGCAACTTCCTGGTGCAGCTGCGCAAGGAGCTGGACGTGGCCGGCAAGCAGGCCAGCGCCGGTTCCGCGAACGAGCAGTAACCCCTACCGCCTGGCGGCAGTACCGGCTATAATAAAACGTACTCCAACTTGAGGCTATGAGGGCGTGGCTGATACCCGTAGCGCTGAACATGTTGCTGGTCACCGGGGCTTTCCCGCACGAGCAATCGGTGGTGGCCGCGCGCCAGCGTACTGTAATGGCAGGAGCGGCGCGGCCACCGGGAACATTTGGCCGCTGGGTAAACCGGCGTACCAAACCTATTGGGCGGACGCTGGAGAAAGTGCTGCCCTTCCGGCTGGTTAAGCAGCGCCTCGTTCACGGGTGCGGCCGCTGCTTCCCGGCCGATACCCGCATCAGCCTGCCCGGCGGCGCCACCTGCCCCATCAGCGAGCTGCGCGTGGGCCAGAGCGTGCTGGGCTGGAACCCGGCCACCGCCACCCTCGACACCGCGCAGGTAGCAGCCCTGGCCACCGTCGTGCACGACTCGCTGCGGCTGCTCGCGTTTGCCGATGGCCGCACCGTGACGGCCACGGCCGACCACCCGTTCTGGGTGCAGCACGCGGGCTGGGCGTCGCTGGCGCCCGCCCTGACCACCGCCCGCTACGCCACCGGCCCCACCCGCCTGCTGCGCCCCGGCGACAGTTGCCTGGTCTTCAGCGGGGCGGCCCGGCTCGCGCCCACCCGCCTGCGCCACGTCACCGCCCTGACGGCCTGCGGCGTTACTACCTACACCATCACCCGGCTGAGCCACGGCAGCGTGTTCTTCGCCAACGGCTTGGCCGTGGGCGTCGAAGGCAACCCGCGCCGCAACGGCCGGCCGCCCAACCATTCCCTGGCGCGGCGTTTCTAGCTTCCGGCCCTTGCCCGGGCAAAGCCGAACCTGTTTCTATATTTACCACCTATCGACTCCCGCCCTTTTCCGACTTTTAGGACAATTAACCACGCATTCCCGTGCCGTTATTCTCATCTGCCGCTGACGCGCAGCCGGCCCCCGCATCCGACACTACCACTTCCCTCCTCTCGGAAGTTGCCCTCACGCTGCTGCCCGGCATCGGCCCGCTGGTCACGCGTCAGCTGATCGGTTACCTGGGCTCGGCCCAGAACGTGCTCAACGCCGGCCCCAACCAGCTGCTGAAAGTGCCCGGCGTGGGCCCCGCGCTGGCGCAGGTGCTGCGCAGCGCCACGCCCGCCCTGCGCCAGGCCGAGCAGGTGCTGCGCCGGGCCGAGAAAGACGGCGCCCGCCTGCTCTACTACACCCGCCCCGACTACCCCGCCCGCCTGCGCCCCGTGCCCGACGCGCCGGTGCTGCTCTACTACCAGGGCACGGCCGAGCTGAACAACCCGCGCACCCTGGCCGTGGTGGGCACGCGCCAGGCCACCGACTACGGCCGCGAGCAGACGGAAAAGCTCGTCAAAGGCGTGGCGCCCTACCAGCCGCTCATCGTCAGCGGGCTGGCCTACGGCATCGACATCGTGGCGCACCGGGCGGCCCTGCAGGAAAACCTGCCCACGGTGGGCGTCATGGCCACCGGATTGGACTCGATTTACCCCCACGCCCACCGCCGCACGGCCGAAAAGATGCTGGAGCAGGGCGGCGGTTTGCTCACCGAATTCACCTTCGGCACCCCGCCCGACAAGTACAACTTCCCGGCGCGCAACCGCATCATTGCCGGCCTGACCGACGCCACGGTGGTGGTGGAAGCCGCTAAAAAAGGCGGAGCGCTCATCACCGCCGAGCTGGCCCAGGACTATAACCGCGAGGTGCTGGCCGTGCCCGGCCGACTCGATCAGCCCGCGTCTGAGGGCTGCAACCACCTGATTCGCACCCAGCGCGCCGCCATCTACACCGGCCCGCAGGACGTGGAGCAGCTGCTCAACTGGGACGGCGCCCTGCAGCCCGCCGCCGTGCCCGCGGGCCTCAGCCCGGCCGACTTCACGCCCGAGGAGTTCCGCCTGCTGGAAATCCTGCTGGCCCACAAGGAAAAGCAGATCGACGAGCTGAGCTGGCAGGCCCAGCTGCCCATCAACCAGGTCTCGACGCTGCTGCTGGGGCTGGAGTTCCGGGGCGTGGTGCGGGCCCTGCCCGGCAAGAAATTTGCGCTGCTCTAAGCTGGGGACGGG
The DNA here is from genome assembly GCF_003258365.1 of Hymenobacter edaphi. Taxonomy (GTDB): domain Bacteria; phylum Bacteroidota; class Bacteroidia; order Cytophagales; family Hymenobacteraceae; genus Solirubrum; species Solirubrum edaphi. Next base: position 1,149,686 of record NZ_QHKM01000001.1, read on the forward strand.
GCCTGCCCGCCACCGCGTGGCCGCCGCGGCGGCATTACACTGATAATAAGCACGCTCCGCTTATCCGACCACTGGCTCTACCGGTGCGCGCTGCCCCGCAGCCCGGCCGAGCTGTGGCTCCGGTATACCAACGTGTATTTCGACGGCGTTGACGCCTTGCATTTTTCCCTTTTCATTCCTCCTTTTTTATCGTCCATGAAAACAGTTCGACTATTTACCGCCGTCCTGAGCCTGGCCGTGCTGGCCGCCCGGCCCGCCGCGGCGCAGGGCTTCGACCCGTCCTTCGCCGCGCCCAGCGTGTACGCCCCCGGTACGACCACGGCGACCCTGGAGCAGCCCGACGGGAAACGGGTGGTGGCGGGCTCGTTCGTGCGCATCGACGGCACGCCGGTTTCCTCCCGGGTGGTGCGCTTCAACCCCGACGGCACGCTCGACACGCCGTTTCTGCAAAACGTGGGCCCGTCGACCCTCATGCAGCGCATGCACCTGCTCAGCAACGGGCAAATCCTGCTCATCGGCCTCGGCGGGGCCACCACGGCCGGCGGCATCACGCGCCAGGACCTGGTGCGCCTGAACGCCGACGGCACGGCCGATGCCAGCTTCGATGCCGGCACCGGGCCGGAGGAGCAGGGCACGCACATGTACCTCGACGATGCCGTGTCGTTGCCCAACGGCAAGGTGGTGGCGGTGGGCCCGTTCGACCACTTCGACGGCGCGGTGGCCAACTACATCGTGGGCCTGACCAGCACCGGCGCCCTCGACCCGACGTTCAACCCCGGCACCGGCGCCAACGCCGTCGTGCGCACGGTGGTGGCGCTGCCTTCGGGCAAGCTGCTCATCGGCGGCTTTTTCACCAGCTACAACGGCAACCCCTGCCAGGGCCTGGCCCGCCTGAACGCCGACGGCAGCTTCGATGCCACGTTTTCCCGGTCCGTCACGGCCCTGGAAGTCATCAACATCGTGGTGCAGCCCGACGGCAAAATCCTCATCAGCGGCACGCTCCAAGCCAACGCGGGTTTGATGCGCCTGAACGCCGACGGCTCCATCGACAACAGCTTCACCATTCCGACGCAGCTCTACCCGAACACCATTTACGGGGACGGCATGCAGGTGCAGCCCGACGGCAAGATCCTGGTCATCAACTCCGGCCCCACCCGCGCGCCCGTGGTGCGCCTGAACGCCGACGGCACCGTGGACGCCAGCTACCAGTCGGGCACCAACCCCATCGGGTTTATCAACTCCATTACCCTGCTGGCCAGCGGCAAGAGCCTGGTCATGGGCTCGTTCACCGAATTCAACGGCACGACGGACCGCACCCTGGTGCAGCTCACCAGCACGGGCGCCGTCGACGCGAGCTTCCTGCCCAAAATCCAGACCAACGGCGGCGTCAACGCCCTGGCCCGGCAGGCCGACGGCAAGTACGTGGTGGGTGGCACCTTCTCCGAAATCAACGGGCAGGTGGCGCGCCGCCTCGCCCGCTTCAACGCCGACGGCTCGCTCGACGCCGCCTTCAGCACCAACACCGGCGGCCTGGGCGTCGTGGTGAACGACCTGGCCCTGCAGCCCGACGGCAAGGTGCTGGCCGCGGCCGGCGCGCAGGTGCGCCGCTTCCTGGCCAGCGGCAGCCCCGACAACGGCTTCACCGCGGGCACCTTCGTGGGCACTCCGAACCGCCTGCTGCTCCAGCCCGACGGCAAGGTGCTGGTGGGCGGCACTCACCTGAGCTACAACGGCCAGTCGGCCCCCTACCTGCTGCGCCTCACCGCGGCCGGCACCCACGACAACACCTTCGTGCCGGCCACTACCGGCGCCAACTCCATCAGTCAGTTTCACTCGATGGCCCTGCAGCCCGACGGCAAGCTGCTGGTGGCGGCGTACGTGCGCCCGGCCAGCGGCAGCGCCGTGTCGCGGGTGCTGCGCCTGAGCGCCACCGGCGCCGTCGACGCCACCTACACCTCGCTGCCCATTACCAGCGCCGGCAACGTCAATTCGTCGACCTTCCGGGCCACCAACCTGGTGCTGCAGCCCGACGGCAAATTGCTGCTGGCCGGCGCGTTCGGCGCGGTGGGCGGCGCGGCCCGCGGCAACGTGGCGCGCCTGAACGCCGACGGCACGCTGGACGCCGGCTTCGTCCCGGCAACGTTCAACGGGGCCGTTTCGGCCCTGGCGTTGCAGCCCAACAACCGGGTGCTGCTCGGCGGCTCGTTTAGCGCCCCCAACCTGTCGGCGAACCTGACGCGGCTGAACGCCGACGGCACGGCCGATGCCAGCTACCTCGCCACGGCCGTGCCCAACAGCATCGTGCGCACCCTGCTGGTGCAGGCCGATGGCGGCATCATGGCCGGCGGTTTCTTCACCGGCCTGAGCGGCCAGCCGGCCATGGCCCTGGCCCGCATATCGGCCCCGAACGTGCTGCACGCCGCCCTGCCCCAGGCCGTGGCCGACCGCACCCAGGCCTGGCCCGTGCCCGCCCGCACCACCCTGCACGTGCGCCTCGACCCGGGCGCCCGCGCCCAGACGCTGGAGCTGCTCGACGTGCTCGGGCGCCCGGTGCGCCAGCAGGCGCTGGGCAGCGCGGCCGACGACGCCACGGTGGCCGTCGACGGGCTGCCGACCGGCCAGTACCTGCTGCGCGTGCATTACGCCCAGGGCGCGGTGACGCGCCGCGTCAGCGTGCAGTAAGCCCAGGGCGCGGTGACGCGCCGCGTCAGCGTGCAGTAAGCGCCCCGCCGGGCCGCTTCCCGCAAAAGGATGAGCCCCCGGCTCATCCTTTTTTCGTGGCTTGTGGGCCGGGCGGACTATTTTGCCGGTCTATGTCCCTGGTTTTGCTCGACGGCGCGCTGCTTCCGGCCGCCGACCTCGCCCTGCCGCTGCCCAACCGCGGCCTGCAGTTCAACGACGGCTTTTTTGAAACGCTGGTGCTCATCAACGGCCAGCTGCGCTACGCCGCCGACCACGCGGCCCGCATGCGCTGGGCGGCTACCACCCTGCACCTGCACCTGCCCGCGGCCCTGAGCACGCCCGCGGGCCTGGAGCAGGCACTGCGGCACCTAGCCGAAGCCAGCGGCCTGGCCGCTGCGTGCCGCCTGCGGCTGCAGCTCTGGCGCGGCGGCGGCGGTCTGTATACCCCCGGCACGGCGGCCGCGCACTGGCTGGCCGTGGCGGCTCCGTTCGAGGCCGGGCCCGCCACGGCGGCCCGCGCGGCTTTTGCCGGCAGCATCCGCACCCACTTTTCGCCGGTGTCGTTCTGCAAGGGGCCGTACGCGCTGCATTACGTGCTGGCCGCGCAGGAGCGCGCCGCCCGCGGCTTCGATGAGTTGCTGCTGCTCGACGGGCAGGGCCACGTGGCCGAGGCGGTGGCGGCGGCGGTGTTCTGGCTGCAGGACGGGGCACTGTATACGCCCGCGCTGGAAAGCGGGTGCGTGGCCGGGGTGCGGCGGGCCCACCTGCTGCGGGTGGCGCAGCAGCGTAGCCTGCCCTGTCACGTGGGGTTGTTTCCGGCCGAGGCGGTGCTGGCGGCCGAAGCGGTTTTTACGGCCAACGTCGCCGGGATTCGGCCCCTGGCCAGCATTGGCGAAACGCCGCTGGCCGCGGCTCATCCGCTGCTGGAGGCGCTGCGGCGCTGGGAAGCCGCTTAGGCAGCCGAGGCGCGCCGCCGCCGGCGAATGCGCAGCCAGTCGGCCTGGAATTCCGCCAGGTCGGCTTCGGTCACGTCGTTGGCGGTCAGGATTTCGGCGCGGGACTGGCGGCCCAGCTCCAGCGCGTACAAAGCAATAAGCACCCGGTGACGGCGGGGCAGCGGAACGGGGTCAGAAAACAGGTGTGGCGTAGTGAGGTTCACGGCGTTGGCGGAGTCTGCGCCGATTGATTGTATTCTGGCGGACAGGTTTAATTTCCCCGGTGCAAAGATCGAGCCTTTTTCTGGAGTCGCCATCATACCAGCCGCGTTTATGTTCCAAAATTTATCCTACAACGGCACAAGCCACCCAAATGATGCAGTCATCAGATAAAAATATGATTCTAGCTCCCGCAAACAGGCATCAGCAAGCCTGAAAAGCCATTCTAGCAGGAATAGTTGTTTGCTTTTTTCCAATCCTTCACATTAGCTCTCCCACCAGAACAGAATTAACTTTATTAACAAAGTACCAATCATCAACAGGCGAGCCCCCGACAGCGGCTAAAAGCGCTGGCCGGGGGCTCGTCTGGTACAAAAGCCCGCTGGCTCGGGCGGCTTACACGGCTACCGGAGCCTTGATGGCCGGCCACGGGTCGTAGTTTTCCAGCTTGAAATCATCGTACTGGAAGCCGAACAGGTCGGTGACGGCCGGGTTCAGGCGCATCTGCGGCAGCGGGCGCGGGGCGCGGCTGAGCTGCTCCCGCGCCTGCTCCAGGTGGTTGGAGTACAGGTGGGTGTCGCCGCCGGTCCAGATGAATTCACCGGGCTGCAGGCCCGTTACCTGGGCCACCATCAGCGTAAGCAGGGCGTAGCTGGCAATGTTGAAGGGCACGCCGAGAAACACGTCGGCGCTGCGCTGGTACAGCTGGCAGGAGAGCTTGCCGTCGGCCACGTAGAACTGAAACAGGGCGTGGCAGGCGGGCAGCTTCATGGCTGGCAAGTCGGCCACATTCCAGGCCGACACCACCATGCGGCGCGAATCCGGCTGATTTTTCAGCTGCTGCAGAATCTGGCTGATCTGGTCGATGTGGCCGCCGTGGCCGTCGGGCCAGCTGCGCCACTGGTAACCGTAAACGGGGCCCAGGTCGCCGTTTTCGTCGGCCCACTCGTTCCAGATTTTTACGCCGTTCTGCTGCAGGTAAGCCACGTTGGTATCCCCTTTCAGAAACCAGAGCAGCTCGTGAATGATGCTCTTCAGGTGCGCCTTCTTGGTGGTAACCAACGGGAAACCCTGACTCAGATCAAACCGCATCTGGTAGCCGAAAACCGACACGGTACAGGTGCCGGTGCGGTCGGTCTTGAGTGTTCCGGTATCGAGTATGTGCTTTACAAGGTCGAGATACTGCTTCATGCGGCGGGTCAAGTTGGGGTGGTCGGCAAAAATAGGAAAAGCCGCCCGGGCTGCGGGCGGCTTTCGGTGTGAAGCCCGATTTGTGGCCTTTATTCTTCCCGCGGCAACTCCCGTCGCTACTTTTGCGGTACTTGCCTTACCTCCGGTGCAATTTCTCCCCGGCTGCCCCGGCCTTACCCCTGGTTTTTCCGCTACTTAGCTTTACCAGCCCGGCCCTTCTTCCAAACCCGACTCTCCCGCCGCTTTGCGAATACTTCTGCTCCTTCTCCTGCTTGTTCCGGTTGCAGCCTTTAGCCAGCATTTTCGCAAGGTGGTTCCCAAACGCGGCGACGTGATTTCGACGCTGCTGGTGCGCCACGGGCTGAATCCGCGCTACTACGAGCGGGAGTTTGTGGCGCTGAACAAGCCGCTGCTGGGGCCGCGCAACAGCCTGCGGGCCGGCAAATCGTACCGCCTGCCGCCGCGCAAGACGGCGGCCCAGCTGGCGGCCAGAAAGCCCGCCGCGGCCAAAGCGGTGGCGGCCCGGGCCGAAAAGGTAAAGGCCGTGAAGGGCCGCAGCGGGAGCACCGCCGTGCTCTTTGGCAAGTACGGCCGGCCCTCGGCCAGCGACCAGGCCCTCGGCGGGGCGGTGTTCTACCTCATGTCGGGCCACGGCGGGCCCGACCCGGGCGCGGTGGGCCAGTACGGCAACGCCAAGCTGGCCGAGGACGAGTACGCCTACGACGTGACCATCCGGCTGGCCCGGGTGCTGATGGAGCACGGCGCCACCGTCCACATGATCGTGCAGGACCCCGACGACGGCATCCGCGACGAGGGCGTGCTCAAGATGGACGCGGACGAGCTGACCTACCCCAACCTGACCATTCCGCTGGGCCACGTGGCGCGCCTGCGCCAGTACACCAACGCCATCAACCGCCTGCACGGGCGCTACGGCCGGAAAACCTACCAGCGCATGATTACCATCCACGTCGACAGCCGCTCGGCGGGCCTGAACACCGACGTGTTTTTCTACCACCACGAGCGCAGCGCCGTGGGGCTGCGCCTGGCCAAGAACATCCACCAGGTGTTCCGGCGCCGCTACGCCCGCTACCAGCCCAACCGGCCGTACGTGGGCACCGTCACGCCGCGCACCAGCCTCTACGTGGTGCGCAACAGCTACGCGCCCACCGTGTTTATCGAGCTGGGCAACATCCGCAACAGCAAGGACCAGCGCCGCTTCGTGCTGGCCCAGAACCGGCAGGCGCTGGCCAACTGGATCTGCGAGGGTGTCATCAACGACTACCAGCGCAAAACGCTGGAAGGGCAGTAGCTCGCCACGCTACGCGCGGCGTAGCGCGCTGCACGCAAACGGCCCCGCATCCTGCTGGATACGGGGCCGTTTTACTGACTGGCCGTCGGGAGCTTACAGCGACTTCACCGCCGGGGCGGCACTCGGGGCGGCGGCCGGAGTGGTTACGGCGGCCGAAGCGCCCTTTTTCATGCAGCACGACGGGGTGCCGGCGCTGGCACCTTTCGAAGCGCAACCGGCTTTCATCTCGGCCGAGCAGTTTTCTTTCTTCGCGCCTTTCTTGTCTTTGTCTTTGCCGTCGGTGGCGGAGGCGGTACCGACGAAGGCGAACAGGGCCAGGGCGAGCAGGGCGTTTTTCATGGGGCGAAAATGGAGAAGTGGAAAAGGAAACAAAAGCCAGAAACGGGTGGTTGGCTCAGCGCCGGCCCTAATCTACGCAACGACTTCGATACCGCCGCCGGCCCCGCTTAGTTCCCCCGCCTCCGCTCCTCCGTGCTCCAACCCCGCTCCCTCAGCCTGCTCACCCTGGCCGCCCTGGCCCTGCTGGGCCTGCTGGCCCTCACCGGCCTGCTGCGCCTGCGCTTCAACTACAATTTCAACGACTTCTACCCCACCGGCGACCCGGACCTGGCCTACTACCAGGACTACGCCCGGCGCTTCGGCAACGACAACGACTACGTGCTGGTGGGCCTGGAGGCCCCGGCCGGCCGCACCGTGTTCGACGCCGATTTTGCCCGCCGCGTCGACGCGTTTACACGCTTTGCCCAGCGGCAGCGCAACGTGCGCCAGGTGGTGTCGCCCACCACGGCCAGCAACCCCATCGTGGAGGGCCTGGGCGTGTTCAACGTGCCCTACCTGCACCTCGACCAGCTCGGCCGCGACCCGGCCAGCCGCGCCCGGGACTCGGCCCTGATCTACCGCACGCCCGGGCTGGTGGGCAACCTCTTCGCGCCCGACGCGCGGGCCGTGGCGGTGGTACTGCAAACCACGCCCGACCTCAAGAAGCCGCCCGGCGACACGCTGCTGGCCGCGCTGCGCGGGGAGCTGCGGCGCCTGGGCGTCGGGGACGAGCAGATTCACTTCGGGGGCAAGATGGTGGCGCAGTCGGTGTTTGTGGACCGGCTGCGGGTGGAAATGGCGGTGTTCGTGTCGCTTTCGGTGCTGCTGGTGATGGGGCTGCTCTGGCTCACGTTCCGGGCCTGGTGGGGCGTGGTGCTGCCCCTGTCGGTGGTGGCCGGGGCCACGGTGGGCGGGCTGGCGCTGGTGGGGTGGTCGGGGGCGGGTATCGATCTGATGACCGCCCTGCTGCCGGTGATGATGTGCGTGGTGGGCATTGCCGACTCGGTGCACCTGCTCACGCGCTACGTGACGGAGACGGGGGAAGGCACCCCCACGGTGCCGGCCCTGCGCATCAGCATGCGGGAGTCGATGTTCGGCTCGGGGCTGTCGGCGCTGACCACGTCGCTGGGCTTTTTCACGCTCACGGCCAGCCACATCCGGCCCATTCACAACTTCGGGCTGTACACAGGGCTGGCGGTGCTCATTGCCTACGCCCTGTCGTTCACGCTGCTGCCGGCCCTGCTGGTGCTGCTGCCGCGGCCGCAGCAGAAGTTCGGGGCCGGGCGCAGCTGGGACGGGCCGCTGATGCGCCTGCTGGCCTGGGTGCTGCGGCGGCGGGCCCTCATCGTGGGGGCGGCAGCGGTGCTGGTGGTGGGCGCCCTCGCGGCCGCGTCGCAGGTGCGCATTGAGTCGCGGCTGCTGGATGACCTGGCCGACGACGACCCGGTACAATTGGACTTCCGCTTTTTCGAGCGGGCGTTTGCCGGCGTGCGCCCCTTCGAGCTGCACCTGCTTCCGCAGGGCGGGCGCACCGTCTACAGCCTCGACGTGCTGCGCGAAACCGAGGAAATCGAAGCGTACCTGCAAAGCCGGTACGGCCTGCGCTTCGTGGCCTCGCCGGTGACGGTGGTCAAGTCCCTGCGCAAGGCCCTGAACGGCGGGGCGCTGGCGGAATACCGTCTGCCCGACTCCGAGGCCGAGCTGCAGCGCCTGCTGCGGCGGCTGCGCCCGTTTCGGAAGAAGCCCGAGTTTCGGGCCCTGGCCCTCGACGACGCCCGGCAGGGCCGCCTGACCGGCCGCATGCCCGACCCGGGCAGCACCACGGTGGCCCGCCTGAACCGGGGCCTGCAGCAATTCCTGCGCACCCACACCGACCCGGGCGTGCTGCGCACCCGCCAGACCGGCTCGGCCCTGCTCATCGACAAGAACAACCAGAACCTCACCCGCGACATGCTGCTGGGCATCGGGATGGACGTGGTGATGGTCACGGTTATCGTGCTGGCGCTGTTCCGCTCCTTCCGCATGGTGCCGGTGGTGCTCATTCCCAACCTGCTCCCCATCGTGGTGGTGGGCGGGGTGATGGGCCTGTGCGGGGTGCCCATGAAAGTCAGCACCAGCATCATCTTCACCATTGCCTTCGGCATTGCCGTCGACGACACCATTCACTTCATTACCAAGCTGCGCCTGATGCTGGGCAAGGAGCCCACGGTGGAAGCGGCCGTGCGCCACACCTACCGGCTGGCCGGCAAGGCCGTCATCGTCACCTCCCTCATCCTGGTCGGCGGCTTCAGCACCCTGCTTTTCTCCTCCTTCGACGGCACGTTCTACGTGGGCCTGCTCATCGGCCTGACGCTGCTCTTCGGCGTGGTGGCCGAGCTGACGCTGCTGCCCATCCTCATCCTGCATTTCTACAAGAAGCCCCGCGTGGGCCGGGCCCGGCGGCTGACGGCCTCAGAAAAGTGAGCAATAGCTAGACCCTGTTTCCGAATGATTCGGATGCAGCGGAGAAGCATTATCCCCCTATGTCGAAATTTTCGACAGCATATCCGGCGCCTTCTACCCCTATGTCGAAATTTTCGACAGTGTGTCCGGCGCCTTCTCCCCTCATGTCGAAATTTTCGACAGTGTATCTGACACGTCCGACCCTGTTTCCGAATAATTCGGATGCAGGGTCGGACGTGTCGGGAAGGTGTCCGAATCATTCGGATGCCAGGTCGGAGGCGTCGACTACGTCGCCGGATTTTTCGACCTGACTTGGGTAGAGCTGCCGGCCAGGCGGGTAGGCGGGGGACGGGTAGCCGGGGACGAAGTTGGTGGCCGGGTCGGGCGCCGGGGAGCGGTGGCGCTTCGTGGGGGGCATCTGAGCGGCGGTGGGCAGGGCTGGCGGGGCAGCAGAAGCCCCTGATTTTGGCGCGGCACCCAACCAGCGCGGCCGGGCTGCGTACTTTTGCCCAGCTATGAAATACCCCGTTTGCCTGCTGCTGGCCGCCACGCTGGCCTTTCCGTCCGTTGCCCAAACGCTCGCGCCGCCCGACGACGCGGTGCCCGGCCTGATCCGGGAGCGGGAGCAGCTCATCAAAGAATACGAGGCCGCCAGCGCCCAGCGCAACGCCTTTCTGGCCAACAAGCCTTCCAAGAAAGACCTGGAGGAAGTCATCGGCGCGCTGAAGGGCATCATCCGCAAGGATTCCGAAATCGTGCAGGCGCTGAAGGCCGGGGAGCTGCGCCGCCAGGCCAGCATCGTGGCCGAAAAGCAGCAGGCCGTGCAGCAGGCCACCGTGGCCCAGACCGACCAGACCTCCACCAAGGAGCGGTTCTACGACCTGGAAAACCAGATTGCCAACCTGGAGCTGCGCGACAAGCAGCGCGAGAAAAAACTCCGCGAGGCCGAAGCCGCCGCCCACGAGGCCCAATCGGGCCGCACCACGCCCCAGCTGCTGGCCGTGGGCCTGGCCCTGCTCAGCCTGGGCCTGCTGGGCTACGTGGCCAAGCTGCGCGGCCAGCTGAACGGCGCCCCCCGCCGCAGCGCCAAGCGCCGCTAGGGCCGGCGCCGGGGCCGGGCGGGTATCCAGCCCGTCATCCTGAGCGCAGCAAAGCACCTGATAGCAGTTCCATGAACGTCGTAGAGACGCGTATTCGCGTTTTGTCGTCCGCACCGCGTGCCGTTCAACGATGAGACGCGAATACGCGTCTCTACGGGTCGGCCGCTTTGTTCTTCAGGTACCAGCCCGCCCCATCGGCGCCTACCTTTGCGCTCATGCTCGTGGTAGCCGCCGAATACCTGACGTACGCCGAGGCCGTAGGCCTCTACCACCGCCTGCACGACGAGGCCGCCATCGTGAGCCTGGTGAAAAACTACGGCCCGGCCACCCTGCCCTTCGGCGACGGGCTGTACTTCCGCCTGCTCATCGAAGAAGCTGACGTGGCGGCGGCCCAGGCCATCGTGGAGGAGTTTGAGCAGCGCCGCACCGAGCGGGCTGCCGTACGCTGCCCGCGCTGCGGCTCCTACCACGTATGGCCTGCCCCGGCCGGGGCCCGGCCCTGGTACAAGCGCCTGTTCTACGCCGGCACCACCCTCTACCACTGCCAGCACTGCGGCTACGACTTTTCGGCCTGAGCCGCCCCCGCCGCCGGGGGCGGCGTGGCCGGCCGCTGCTATCTTGCCGCCGCCTACGGCCGTAGCCATTCTATCTATTCCTTGATGCTGATGTGGACCGAAGACCAGGCCCGCGCCCTCGTACCCGACGCCGGCACGCTCAAGCGCGGGCTGGAGCTGGCCACGCCGCCCAAGTGGCAGAACCTGGGTCAGACCGCCGCCGCCGCCTGGGGGGAGTGCCAGGGCAGCGGCGCCAAGCCCTACCAGACCGGCATCGACCTGACGGAGCCGGCGTTTAAGTGCTCCTGCCCCAGCCGGGTGTTTCCGTGCAAGCACGGCGCGGCCCTGCTGCTGCTGCTGGCCCGCCAGCCCCAGCTGTTCGGGCCCGCCACCCCGCCGCCCTGGCTGCAGGAGTGGCTGGACAAGCGCCAGCACGCCCCGGCCAGAAAAGCCGCGCCCGCCGCCGCCCCGGCGGCTCCGGCCGCAGCACCCGCGCCGGATGCGGCAACGGCGTCGGCGCCGGGGGTGGCCGTGAGTGCGGCCCGGCTGGAGCGCATGCAGCGCGGGGCGGCCGAGCTGCTGCACTGGCTGCACGACTTGATTGGGGCGGGGCTGGCCCAGGCGGAGCAGCGCCCCGCCGGCTTCTGGGAAAACCAGGCCGCCCGCCTCGTGGATGACCAGCTGCCGGGGCTGGCCGCCGCCCTGCGCGAGCTGCCCGACCTGCGCCAGCAGGGCCCCGACTGGCCCGCCCGCCAGCTGGCCCGCCTCGGCGAGCTGTACCTGCTGGCCGCCGCCTTCGGGCGCCTGAACGAGCTGCCCGGGGCCCTTCGCGCCGACGTGCTGCAGCTGGTGGGCGTGAGCGTGAAGAAGGAAGACGTGCTCGGCCGTCAGCCCGCCGTGGCCGACAGCTGGCAGGTGCTGGGCCAGGTGACCAGCGAAGAAGAGCGGCTGCTGGCCCGCCGCAGCTGGCTGTGGGGGCAGCGCACCGGCCGCTACGCCCTGGTGCTCGAATACGCCTTCGGCGGGCAGGCCTTCGGCACCGCGCTGGTGCCCGGGGGGCAGTACCGCGGCGAGCTGGCCTTTTACCCCGGCGCCCGGGCCCTGCGCGCCGTGGTGGGCCCCGCCTGGACGTTCGAGGGCCTGCACGACGACATCCTGGACCCCGGCCTGACGCCCGCCGCCCTGCTCGACGCCTACGCCACCGCCCTGGGCCAGCTGCCCTGGCTGCGCGAGTGGCCCGCTACCCTGGCCGGCGTAGTGCCCCGGCCCGGCCCCGACGGCACGGTGCAGCTCTGCCACCCCGGCAGCGGCCAGCAGCTGCCCCTGCACCCCGCCAGCGAGCTGGGCTGGGAGCTGCTGGCCGTCAGCGGCGGCTACCCCATCACCGTATTTGGCGAATGGGACGGCCGGGCGCTTTTGCCCATCACCTACACCGGCGCCGCCGCGCCCCCCACCCCTGCCGCCGCGCTATGAACCCCTCCGCTGACTGGCAACAGCTGCTGCAGCTGGCGCTGCTGGGCACCCGCCACGGCGGCGGGGCCCCGGTGCCCACGCTGCCCGAGCTGCCCGCCCCGCCCGACGCCTCCCGCGAAGCCCAGGTGCTGCGCAGCGCCGGGGCGCTGGGCTTGTTGCAGCGGGCCGGCTACCAGGCCGCGGCTGCCGCCGAAGCCCCGCCCGCCCCGGCCGGCCCCGAAACCCAGCCTACCCTCGGCCCCCAGGGCCAGGACATGCTGCGCCAGCTGCTCGGCGGCCACCACGCCGAGGTGCTGCCCGACTACCTGCGCGAGCTGGCCCGCCACGGCCGCCGCGTGCCCCACCGCCTGCTGGTGTCCCTGCTCGACTACGCCCACGGCCGCCCCGAGCTGCGCGCGGCCACCAGCGCCGTGCTGGGCGTGCGCGGGGCCTGGCTGCTGGGCCTGAACGCCGCCTGGGCCGCGCAGTACGCCGCCACTACCGACGACGATGCCACCTGGGACACCGGCACGCCCGCCCAGCGCCGCGACTACCTGCTCGGCCTGCTCCCGCGCGACCCGGCCCGCGCCCGGGCGCTGCTGGCCGCCGCCCTGCCCCAGGAGCCGGCCCGGCAGCAGGCCGTATTGCTCGGCACCCTGGCCGCCCGGCCCGACGGCCTGCTCGCCGCCGACGCTGCCCTGCTGGAGCCCTACCTGGCCTCCAAAAGCAGGGACGTGCGCCAGCAAGCCGCCAGCCTGCTGGTGCGCGTGCCCAGCAATGCCCTGGTGGCCCGCCTCTGGCCGCACGCCGCTCCCCGGCTCACCCTGAAAAAGCCGCTGCTGGGCGCCGCCCGCCTGGAAGTCGGGCTGCCCGAGGCCTGGGTGCCTGCCTGGCAGGCCGACGGCATCGAGCCGAAAGACGGCCGCTTCAGCGGCGAAAAAGCCGCCTGGCTGGGTCAGCTGCTGGCCCTGCTGCCGCCCGCCCGCTGGGCCGCGCACTTCGGCCAGCTGCCCACCCGGCTACTCACCCTGGCTGCCGACGGCGAGTGGGCCGCCCTGCTGCTGACGGCCTGGCGCCACGCCCTGCAGCTGCACCGCGCCGCCGACTGGGCCCGCGCCTACCTCGTGCTGCAGCTGGAGCGCGACGACGTGCCGCCGCTGCCCGCCGACGCGCTGGCCGAGCTGCTCAGCCCCGCCGAGCTGGCCGAAACGCTGCTGGCCCAGCTGCCCCGCCAGCCCCGGCTCAGCCAGCCCGAGGCCCGCTGGGAGCCGCTGCTGCTGAATCTGCCCGGCCCCTGGCCCGCGGCCCTCACCGAGCAGGCCCTGCGCATCATCGATAACACGCTGACGGTGCCCGCCGCGGGGCCGCGCTACACGTTTCACTACCGCCTCACCCAGCTGCTGCGCCACATGCAGCTAGTGGTGCCGCCCGGGCAGTACGCCCGCTGCGCCGAAGTGCTCAACCCGCTGCGCGAGGCAGAAACTGCCCTCAACAATCCCATCAACCAGCTCCTCGACACGCTGTACTTCCGCCAGCAGCTGGCCGCCACCCTCACCGAGCCGCCCGGCCCGGACAGCTGACGGCCAGGTGACGCGCTGCGTTGCCCTTCCCCGCACAATCAACCTCCGCCAACCCCAGCCCGGCCAAAGCCCGAAACCGGCCCCACCGGGTGCCTTCCTCGTCCGACCTGCCTTTAGTTACGTTCCACCTACTTCGCCATGTCCGCCACGCCCAACCCCGATAACATTCTGCGCCCCCACGCCGAGGTGCAGTACGCCGAAGAGCTAGCCGCCCTGCGCGCCGCCGACGACCGGCCCAAACCGCCCGGCTGGCAGCTCTCCCCCTGGGCCGTGGTCACGTACCTGCTCGGCGGCCAGCTCGATAATGGTTTCGCCATCGAGCCCAAGTACATCGGGCAGCGGCGGCTGATGGAAATTGCCGTAGCTACGCTGGCCACCGACCGCGCCCTGCTCTTGCTGGGCGTGCCCGGCACGGCCAAAAGCTGGGTATCGGAGCACCTGACGGCGGCCATCAGCGGGCACTCGAACCTGCTCATCCAGGGCACGGCCGGCACTAGTGAGGACGCCATCCGCTACTCCTGGAACTACGCCCGCCTGATTGCCGAGGGGCCCTCGGCGGCGGCGCTGGTGCCCTCCCCCCTGCTCAAAGGCATGCAGGACGGGGCGCTGGTGCGTATCGAAGAGCTGACGCGCATCCCGGCCGACGTGCAGGACGCCCTGATTACGGTGCTGTCGGAAAAGGTGCTGCCGGTGCCGGAACTGGCCACCGAGGTGCAGGCCACGCGCGGCTTCAACGTCATTGCCACCGCCAACGACCGGGACAAGGGCGTGAACGAGCTGAGCAGCGCCCTGCGCCGCCGCTTCAACACGGTGGTGCTGCCCCTGCCCACGTCGGTGGCCGAGGAAGTGCAGATTGTGCAGAGCCGGGTGGAGAAAACCGGCCGGGCCCTGCAGCTGCCGCCCACCACGGCCGCCCTGGAGCAGATCAGCCGCCTGGTGACCATCTTCCGCGAGCTGCGCGGCGGCGTGACGGAGAACGGCAAAACCAAGCTCAAAAGCCCCAGCGGCACCCTGAGCACCGGCGAAGCCATTTCGGTGCTCAACAGCGGGCTGGCCCTGGCCGCCTACTTCGGCGACGGCACCCTGCAGGCCGCCGACCTGGCCGCCGGCCTGACCGGCGCCGTGGTGAAAGACCCGGTGCAGGACCGCGTGGTGTGGCTGGAATACCTGGAAACCGTGGTGAAGGAGCGCGACGGGTGGAAGGATTTGTACCGGGCCTGCCGGGAGGTGGTGGAGTAAGAAATCTACAAACGAATAATAATACAGCAATGCAAGATCAAGACACCCAAAAAACTACTGCCATGGCCTCACCTAACGAGGCAATCAGCATCTACAAAGGCCTTTTCCAACTAGCCAATCTTACTGGCACTGCAACTCTAAATGGACAAATATATTTCAAATGGCTTCCTGATGCAATGGTAAGATTCGAAGGAATACATCAACATCATGAGCATGACAACCCAGACCACATAGCTTTCTTTAATCATGATGAAAAAACCGACATTATAATTAATGGACTTCTATTTGGGAAGGGTTTTATCAATCAAGTAAATATCTCTAAAGATACAACAATAAAAGGAATAATACCTGGCCAGGCAGTTATTGGCGAAGGCAATATACCAGTTGACTCGGTTCATTTCAGCATAGCGAATTTTAGACGACTAGCTACTACAGAATTAATCTTTACTTATGAAGATTGGTCAATATCTATCAAAGAATCTAAAAATTTCAAAGACAAAGAAGACAACTTAAATGATCAAGGAGGTTATTTTATATTACACAACGGAACAATTACAAATAAAAGAAACCCAGTAAAACTATCCGAAATACAAGACTTAGTCCATTCATTCTCCACATATTTAACATTTATAAATGGCCGCAGATGTTCTTTACTTTTTTTGAATGGGGTTTTTAATAACGAGATTATTTGGCAAGACTTCACACCTAGATTCACAGATCAGTATAAGCCTGTTTTTTCATGGGCACAGAAATTTAATAACGAAGGACTAGTTAAGGCTTGGCAAAACTTTAATAAATTATGGAAAAATAAGAGTGACCAGAATTTCCTGAGCGGCGCTATCCACTGGTATATTGAAGCAAATGGACATGCAGCTTTTACTGAAGGATCAATCGTATTGACACAAACTGCATTAGAACTAATATACAATTGGCTCCTTATTGAGCAAAAAAGAATATTAATTGGTCGTGATGCAGAAAATATTTCAGCCTCGAATAAAATAAGACTATTATTAAATCAAATAAATTTACCAGTAAAAATACCCCAAAATTTAAAAGCAATACTCAATAATATTAAACTATTTGAAACAATCAAAAACGAAGAACCTGATGGGCCTGACGTTTTTGTACAGATCAGAAATATCATTGTCCATTCACAAGAAGAAAAGAGAAGAAAATTAATGGATATACCTTCAATGTCTCAGTATGAAGCACTACAAATAGGGCTATGGTATACCGAACTATGTCTTCTTTATATATTAAACTTCAATGAATCATACCGAAATAGATGCTTAAAAGCTCGTTGGGCTGGTTCAGATGAAGAAATAGTGCCTTGGGCTAAATCCTAAATTATCATGCCCACCGACCTGCGCCTCTTCGGCATCCGCCACCACGGCCCCGGCAGCACCGCCTCGCTGCTGCAGGCCCTTGACGCCTACCAGCCCGACATCGTGCTGCTGGAGTGCCCCGCCGACGGCGAAAAGGCCCTGGCCGAAGTAGCCAACGCGGCCCTGCAGCCGCCGGTGGCCCTGCTCGTCTACAACCCCAGGCAGCACCAGCAGGCCACGTTTCTGCCCTTCGCTTACTTCTCGCCCGAGTGGCAGGCCGTGCGCTGGTGCCAGCAGCACGGCGCCCACCTGCGCGCCTTCGATTTGCCGATGACCCTGCGCTTCGCCCTGCCCGACTCGGTGGAACACCTGCCCGGCGAAACCGCCGCGCCCGCGGACGAAGCCGCCCAGGCCGCCGAAAACGAAGCCGCGCCGTCAGGCTCCTCCTCTCCCTCGGAGAGGGGGCCGGCCCCGGCGGGGTCCCGTGAGGCGCCCCCGCTGCGCCTCGACCCCATTGCCCACCTGGCCCGCCTCGACGGCTACGCCGACGGGGAGCGGTGGTGGGAAGCGCGCATTGAGCACTCCGCCGGCCACGCCGACGCCTTCGCGGTGGTGCTGCAGATGATGACGGCGCTGCGCGAGGCGCTGGCCCAGCCCGAATCGGCGGAAACGCTGCTGCGCGAGGCCTATATGCGCGAGACGCTGCGCACCACGCTCAAGCAGGGCTACCAGCGCGTGGCGGTGGTGTGCGGGGCCTGGCACGCGCCGGTGCTGCGCGCCGAGGGGCTGGCGGCCTACGCCAAGGACGACAAAGCCCGGCTGAAAGGCCTGAAGAAGGCGCCCACCGAAGCCACCTGGGTGCCCTGGACCTACGAGCGGCTGGCCCGGCAGTCGGGCTACGGGGCGGGCGTTGTGTCGCCGGCGTGGTACGAGCTGCTGTTTGAGCAGCCCCACGCCGCGGTGGTCACGCACTGGATGGTGCGGGCGGCGCACCTACTGCGGGAGCAACAGATCGATGCCTCGTCGGCCCACGCCATCGAGGGGGTGCGGCTGGCGGAGGCGCTGGCGGCCGTGCGCGGGCTGGCCCTGCCGGGCATCGAGGAGCTGCAGGAAGCGGCGGTGAGCATCTTCGGGGGCGGCTACGCCGAGGTGCTGAGCCTGGTGCACCAGCAGCTGGTTATCGGCCAGAAGCTGGGCCAGGTGCCGGAAGAGCTGCCGGCCTCGCCGCTGCAGCAGGATTTGGCGCAGCACCAGAAAGCCCTGCGCCTCAAGCCCGAAGCCGCCGCGAAAACCCTGGCCCTGGACCTGCGCAAGGACACCGACCTGGGCCGCAGCCACCTGCTGCACCGCCTGCAGCTGCTGGGCATCCGCTGGGGCCGGCCGCAGCGGGTATCGGGCAAGAGCGGTACCTTCCACGAAGTGTGGGAGCTGCAGTGGAAGCCCGAGCTGGTGCTGGCCGTGCTCGAAGCCGGCCGCTGGGGCAACACCATCCTCGCGGCCGCCAGCGCCGCCGCCGGCCACCGCGCCAGCGAAGCCCAGGACCTGGCCCAGATCAGCCAGCTGCTGGAAGAGGCCCTGCGCGCCGACCTCGCCCCGGCCCTGCCGGCCCTGGTGGCCCGGCTCGAAACCATCAGCGCCGGCACCCGCGACGTGGCCCACCTGCTGGCCGCCCTGCCCCCGCTGGTGCAGGTGCTGCGCTACGGCAACGTGCGCCGCACCGAAGCCGGGCAGGTGGCCCAGG
The DNA here is from genome assembly GCF_003258365.1 of Hymenobacter edaphi. Taxonomy (GTDB): domain Bacteria; phylum Bacteroidota; class Bacteroidia; order Cytophagales; family Hymenobacteraceae; genus Solirubrum; species Solirubrum edaphi. The sequence goes on from NZ_QHKM01000001.1 coordinate 1,167,773, forward strand.
TGGTGCATCACTTGGTGCCGCGCCTCTGCATCTCGCTGCCCCGGGCCACCACCGGCCTCGACGTGGACGCCGCCCGCGCGCTGCTGGAAAGCCTCGAAGCCGCCCACCAGGCCGTGGCCCTGCTCCCCGACGCCGCCCAGCAGGCCGACTGGTACGCCGCCCTCGACGCCATTGCGCGGCAGCCGGCCAGCAGCGGCCTGCTGGCCGGGGCCGCCGCCCGCCTGCTCTTCGACGCCCAGCAGCTGCCCGCCGACGACACCGCCCGCCTGCTGGGCCTGGCCCTGGCCGCCGCCCAGCCCACCGCCTACGCCACCGCCTGGATCGAAGGCTTTCTGCGCGGTTCGGGCCTGCTGCTGATCCACAACCAAGTGCTCTTCGACCTGCTCGACGCCTGGCTGGCGGGCCTCGCGGAAGACGCCTTCCAGGAAACCGTGCCCCTGCTGCGCCGCGCCTTTGCCGAGTTCAGCCCGCCCGAGCGGCAGCAGGTACTGGCCCTGGCCGTCAGCGGCCCCGGCGTCGGCCCCGCCACCGAAGCCGTCGACCTCGACCTGGAGCGCGGCCGGCGGGTGCTGCCGGTGCTGCGCGAGCTATTGGGGGTGGCGTAGGCTTGTTTCGCCGCAATCAGCCCCGCAGACCCGAGCCCGCGGCCAACGGCAACACCCGGTAGTCATTGCGAGGCGTAGCCAATCCTTCTTCCAGCAGCAACGCCGCCACAATAGCTACAGACTTAAAACCGCCCCGCCCGAACCTGCACAACGACAGCGTTGGGCGGGGCGGTTGTGGGCAGTGCCGGTTGGGCCGTTGCGCCGCGAGCGAATGGGTTGGCCAGGCCTTCCTGCGGGTGCTCGGCTACGTATTGCAATGACGGTCAGTAAACCGCAGGCAGGTTGCATCCCTGCTCCAAGGCGCCCCCGGCGCATGATACCTACGCCCCTTACTGCCCCGTCAGCTGCTCGGCGCGCAGCAGGTCGTCGGCGGCTTGCTGGAGCTTGGCGCGCAGCCGGGGGTTGTACTGCGGATGCGCGGCCAGGAAGCCGCGGACGGTGCAGGCGGCGGTGGGCGTCTGGTAATAGCCCAGGGTGGCCTGCAGCCAGTTGTGGGGAAAGAAAATGTCGCCGGTCTGCTGAATTTCCTCCAGCAAGGCCAGGCTCTGCGGCAGGTACTGCTCGGAGGCGGCCGCGCGCAGCGGGTGGTGCAGGTAGCCCAGGGCCGTTACCACCCAGGCCTCCTTTTCGCGGTTGTGCGCGTCGGCCAACGAGGCAAAGAAATGGTCGCGGGTGGCCTGTTCGGGGGCCAGGGCCGGCATGAGGAAGCGCAGGCGCTGCTGCCGGTCGGGGTTCTGGATGCGGGCGAGCTGCCGGGGCAGGATGGGGTCCGGGGCAGGGTAGTCGCGCACGGCCAAGGCCAGGGCCAAGGCGGTGTAGTCGTCCTCGGTGAGCTTGACGCCGGCGGGCGGCTGCTGCCCATCCCAGATCTGGTACAGCCGCTGCTGGGCCGTGCGGCTCAGCGCCACCGACTGATAGGTTTTGAACAGCAGCTTCTTTTGGTTCGGCGCGGGGTTCCGCTCCAGCGCATACCACAGCTCCTGTTCCAAGGTGGCGGCCAGGGCCTGGCGCTGCTCCGGCCGCAGAAACTTCCAGTACAGGTCGCCGAGCTGCGCGGTGAGCAGCTTCAGGTTCAGCTCCTCCGGCTCGTGCAGCAGGCGCTGCCGGTACACGTCGAGCAGGGTGCGCGGCGTGAGGTAGCGGCGGCTCAGCACGTTCTCGTAGAGGTTCACGTAGCTGGCCGCCCGCGCCACGGGGCTCGGTAGCAGAGCGAAGCGCTGGCCCAGCACCTGCCCCATTTCCTTGTAGCTGTAGCTGCGCGGCACCCCGAGCTGGTCGTCCACCGGAAACACGCCGTAGCCCAGGCCCGAGGAGTTGAACAGCACGAACAGCGGCACCGGCTCCCCGGCGGCGGCGGGCACCGTCACCTCGGGCTGGGTCAGGTTCACCGTCAGTTCCTTGCTGCGGCCGTCCGGGTACACCAGCTGCACTTCGCAGCGCTGCGGCCAGAGGCGCGTGCTGCCGTCCTCGGCCCGCTGCGTGAGCGTGAGGCTGCTGATGCTGCCGCCGCTGGTGTGCAGCGTGTAGTCGAACACCGGGCGGCCGGGCTGGTTGACCCACACCTGGTTCCAGGCCTGCAGGTCGGCGGGCGTGCGCGCGTCCAGCATGCGGATAAGGTCGGGCCAGGTGGCGTTGCCGCGGGCGTAGGTGCGCAGGTACTCGCGCAGCCCTTCGCGGAAGGCGTCTTCGCCCATCAGCCGCTCCAGTTGGCGCATCATGATGGGCGCCTTGTGGTAGATAATGTTGCCGTAGAGCGAGCCAGCGTCCTGCAGGTTCGCCAGGGGCTGACGGATGGCATTGGCGCCGGCGGTGCGGTCCACGCCGTAGGCCGCCGGGAAGTGGTCCACCACGAACTTCAGGTCGTAGTTGGCCCCGGGCACGGCCACCTGGGTGATTTTGTCGGCCATGAAGTTGGCAAACACCTCCTTCATCCACACGTCGTCGAACCAGCGCATGGTCACCAGGTCGCCAAACCACATGTGGGCCGTTTCGTGGCTGACGAGGCTGCTGCGGGCCAGCAGCTGGTCCTGCGTCGCGCCCGCGTCCAGAAACAGCGTGCTGGCCTTGTAGTCGATGGCCCCGACGTGCTCCATGCCGCCGTACTGAAAATCGGGCAGGGCGGCGAAATCCAGCTTCTTAAACGGGTACGGAATACCGGTGTACTGCTCCAGGAAGCCCAGCGCGGCGCGGTGAATCTGGAAAATGGCCGGCAAGCTCAGGCGCAGCTTGTCCGCGTCGGTTTCGCGGTGCAGCAGGTGCAGATTGCGGCCCGCCACCGGCCCGACGGCGGCCGGGCTTTCGGCCGTCTGAAACCGCCCCGCCACGAAGCCGAACAGGTAAGTGCTGATGGTATCGGACGGGGCGAAGAAGTAGGTAGTCGAGCCAGGGAGCAGCCCGTCAAGCTTTAGCTGGGTGGAATCCAGCGGGGCATTTGCCAGGGCCTGCCAGCCGGTGGGCACGTCAAGGGTAAGCTTGAACGAGGCTTTCAGATCGGGCTGGTCGAACACCGGGAAGACCGTGCGGGCGCGGTCGGGCACCAGCAGGGTGTAGAGAAAGTCGTCGTTGCGGTTCAGCGAGAGGTTGCCAGCCCGAAACTCGAGGCCGATTTCGTTGGCCCCCACCCGCAGCGCAGCGGCCGGGACGACCAGGTGCTCCGCGCGGTGGTCGATGGCCACGGCCCGGCCGTTGACCGTCAGGCGCCGCAGCCGCTCGGTCTGCTCCTTGAAGTCGAGCTGCAGCGGCTGGGCCGCCGATTGCAGGCGGAAGCGAATGACTTCAACGGCCTGAATATCGGCCTGCTTGTCGGCGGGCACTGTCAGGGCCAACGCGTAGCTCAGGCCGCTGAGCTGCTGGCGGCGGTACTCGGCCAGCCGGCGGCTCACGCCCGGCTCCACGGGCACGGCGGATGCCGCAGCTTCGGCTTCCCTCGGGGCGTCCAGGGGCCGGGCGGGGCGGGTACTGGTGCAGGCGGCAGGGGCCAGCAGCAGCCAAACGCTCCAGCTGCGCAGCGCACGAGGGCATCGGTTCATATCGAATAGCGGGCAAAAGCCCGAAATTAGCCCAAACCCGCCCACTTGGCCCACCTTCGCGGAACGCGCGGCCCGGGCGGGAGTTGCCCGGGCCGGTTTTGCCTGCGTACTTGCCGCCCGGCCCGCCGGGCGGGGCACTTCCCTCCCATACCCGGGCGGCGCCTCGGCCCGCCCTTCACTTCTTGCTACCTGCCCTATGCCCGCTGACCACGCCGCCCGCTGGAAGCTCGTCCTCGGCTCGGCCGCCGACGCCGACAACGCGGTGCCCCTCTCGCCCGACTACGGCCGCATGGACGAAGTGCTGACCCAGCTCTACGACCAGCAAAACCAGGCGCGCCGTGGCGGGCTGGGCTCCTCCGCGCCCCGCGTGTCGCGCTGGCTGGGCGACATCCGGCAGTACTTTCCCGCCTCGGTGGTGGCCGTGATGCAGCAGGATGCCATGGAGCGCCTGGGCCTGAACGAGCTGCTGCTGGAGCCCGAAATTCTGCGCTCGGTGCAGCCCGACGTGCATCTGGTGGGCCTGCTCATGTCCCTGGGCCGGGTGATGCCCGCCAAGGCCCGGCACACGGCCCGCGAGGTGGTGCAGCGCGTGGTGCAGGAGCTGGAGCGGAAACTGGCCAACCCGCTGCGGCAGGCCGTGCTGGGCGCCCTGAGCCGGGCCGTGCGCAACCCGCGCCCGCGCTACCGCGAAATCAACTGGCATGCCACCATCCGGGCCAACCTGCGGCACTACCAGCCTGCCCAGCGCACCATCATTCCGGAGCGCCTCGTGGGCTACGGCCGGCGCGGGCAGGCGCTCAAGGAAATCGTGCTGTGCGTGGACCAGAGCGGCTCGATGGCGGCCTCGGTGGTGTACGCGGGCGTGTTCGGGGCGGTGCTGGCCTCCATCCAGGCGGTGCGCACCCACATGGTCGTGTTCGATACCGCCGTGGTCAACCTCACCGAGGAGTTGCAGGACCCGGTGGACCTGCTGTTCGGCGTGCAGCTGGGCGGCGGCACCGATATCAACCTGGCCCTCACCTACTGCCAGCAGCTCATCACCCGCCCCGCCGACACCATCCTGGTGCTCGTCAGCGACCTGTACGAGGGCGGCAACCCGGCCGAACTGATCAAGCGCGCCGCCGCCCTCCAAGCCGCGGGCGTGACGCTGGTGGTCCTGCTGGCCCTCAGCGACGAGGGCGCCCCGAGCTTCGACCGCGCCGTGGCCGAAAAGCTGGCCGCGCTGGGCATTCCGTCGTTTGCCTGCACCCCGGATAAGTTTCCGGCCCTGATGGCGGCGGCCATTCAGGGCCAGGACGTGGCGAAGGCGGCGCAACCCTGACGCGCCCTCTCAGCCCCGCTCGCAGGCCCCCAAGCGCCGGACGGCCCCGCTACGAGCAGTAGCGGGGCCGTCCGGCGCTTGGGGGCCTGCCGCGAATCAGGGCGCGTGGTAATACACCCCGCTGTCGGTAATCAGCATCAGCGAGCCGTCGGCCTTGACGAAGTAGTTGTAGATGCGCGGCGTGAAGCCCGGGGTGGCCAGCGCGTAGCTACCGGGCGTGCCGGCGTACACGCCCGGCGTGAGGTTGCCGAGCACCACGAAGTACAGCCGGTTGCGGGCCGAGGTGATGTTGTAGATGGAGTGGGACGTGTGCGTCTGGGGCGTGTAGAACGAGCTGACGGTGCCGGTGAGCGAGGCGGGGTTGAGCACGGCCAGCAGGGCGTCGCCCGAGCCGACGACCAGGTTGCCGGTGTGGTCGACGGCCAGGGCCGTCACCTGGCTGCGCACGTACTGCGCGGCCGGGGTCTGGCGCAGCCAGTTGCTGCCGTTGTCGGTCGATTTAAACAGGTTGCTCCATTTGTCCACCAAAAACAGTTCGCCGCCGGGCAGGCGGGTCAGCAGGCTGTACTGCTCCCAGTACTGGCCCGCCACGAGCTGCTTGCGCCAGAAGCCCCCGTTGTTGGTGCTGCGGTACAGCCCGTCGTTGAAGAAGCTCACAAACACGTTGTTGTCCTCCGCCACCAGGTCGATGGGGTAGCGGTGGTCCAGGATGCCGTTGTTGACGGCCGTCCAGGTGGCGCCCTGGTCGTTGGAAACGTGTACGCCGCTGTTTTCCATCAGGGCGTACACGGTGCCGCGGGAGTTGCACTTCAGAAAGCGCACGTAGTCGTTGACGGCGGGCAGCGGCAGCAGACGCCAGTTCACGCCCTCGTCCTGCGACGCGTAGCCCTTGCCGCCCATGACCATGTAGAGCCGGCCCGCGCAGTTGCAGATGCTGCTCTGCAGCCCCCCGCTCATCGGCTCGCCCCCGCAGGCGCGCACCCAGCCGCTGCCCTGGCGGGCCGTGGCCCGCGCACTCACCGAGTCCAGGGGCGTGCACTGGCCCTGGCTGGGGTCGGCGCAGCTGGCATCGAACAGGTAGAAGGTGGTTTTCTGCTGCAGCAGGTCGCAGCCCAGGCTCCAGCGCACCCGGATGCGCCCGCGCGCGTCGGCGCGCAGCAAGCCGCGCGGCATGCCCCAGTTGTTGGCGGCTTCCACGTAGCCGTTGCCGGTCAGGCGGTAAGACACGAGGTAGCCGTTGGCCGGGGCATTGCCAGCCGGCTGCACCTGCAGCACCACGCTGTCGGGCACGAAGGCGCCGAAGGTGCCGCTCTGGGTGCCGCCGCGCACCAGCGTAAGCCGGGCCGGGACGGGGTCGGTCGGGCGGGGGTCTTCCTTTTTCTTTGGTTCGCAGCTGCCCAGGGCCAGCAGGGCCGCGCCGGTCAGCAAGCCGGCAAATAACTTGATCATCTTATTCCTTGATAAAGCGGGTGGTCAGAATCGTGTGGCGGGCGTCTTCGACGCGCAGCAGGTACATGCCCGCCGGCAGGGTGGCCACGTCGAGCTGCTGCCGGTCGGCGGCGCGGGCGGGCGCCAGCCGGCGCCGGCAGCGGCCCTGCGCGTCGTACACCCACAGGCTCGTCGGCACGAAGCCGGGCGGGTAGGCCAAGGTCAGGGCCTGCCGGACCGGGTTGGGGTACAGCCGGAGGCTGCCGGTGCGCGCGGCGGGCGCGGCGGCGGCCAGCGGCGCCCCGCTGCGGTCGGTCAGGTCGCGCTGGTAAAGGGCGGTGCGGCCCAGGGCCAGCACCGAGTTCACGTCGCGAAAGTGGTACTGGCGCAGGTCCGTCACGCGCTCAGCGGCCGTGGTAATCACGCGCCAGCTGCGGCCGCCGTTGCTGCTGCGGGCCAGGTCGCCCACCTCGTTGCCCACGTACACCAGCGAGTCGGAGAAGAAGTGCAGGGCAATCAGGTTGCCGGTCAGCCCGCTGGGCACCACGGTCCAGTTGGCGCCGCCGTCCACGGTGCGCACGATGCCCCCGAAGGTGCCCACCGCCAGCCCGAAGGCGGGCGAGCGAAACCGCACTTTCAGCAGGTCGTTGTTGACGGGCGGGTCCACTTCCTGCCAGCTGGCGCCGGCGTCGGTGGTTTTGACCACCTTACCCACCAGGCCGCAGGCGTAGCCCACCGCGGGCGTCGGGAAGCTCAGCGAGGCCAGTCGGTTCTGAAAAGTCGTCGGGGCGTAGGTCCAGGTGCGCCCGCCGTTGGTGGATTTGGCGATGCGCGCAGGGCTGCCCACCGAGCCACCGGTGGAGTAGATAACCCGGCCGCTCACCAGCGCATAGTCGGAGGAGGACTGGTGCCCGATGAAGGCCCCGGAGCGGCCGTTGTTCATGTCGAAGGTGCGCCCGCCGTCGTAGGTGAAGTACAGCCCGTTGTTGACGGTCTGCACCATGCCCGTATCCGCCCCGGCAAAGTAAAGGCCGTACTCCGAGGTCTGGCGCAGCGTCTGCTCGTCCACCGACCAGGTGCGGCCCGCGTCGGTGGTGCGCAGCAGGCCGGCGGCCTCCCCGACCACCAGCCCCTCGCCGTTGGGCCGCACGTGCAGCGCGTAGTTGTCGCGCAGGTTGGTCGAGGCCGGGTTGACCATCTGCCAGCTCTGCCCCCCGTCGCGGGTCAGCACGATGGCCCCGTCGTTGCCCACGGCACAGCCGAACGCGGGCGTGGGAAAGTGCACGCCCGTCCAGCTGAACGTGTAGCCCGACTGGTACACCTGGGGGCTGGTCTGGCCGCCGTCCTGGGTGAGGTTGATGTAGGAGTAGTTGGAGAAGAACAGGCCGCGCTGCGCGCTCAGGAAGTACACCAGGGTGGCGCTGTTGCCCACGGGCAGGCGCGTCCAGCTCAGGCCGCCGTCCTGCGTCTGGTAGGTGCCGTTGAAGGACGTGACGGCGTAGCCTTCCAGGGCGGTGCGGAAGTGCACCGTGCGGAAGCGGCTGGTTTGCAGGCCCAGGCGCTGCCAGCTGCCGCCCCCGTCGGTGGTCTTGTAGAGGCTGAAATCGACGGCGAGGTAGCCCACCTGGTTGTTCACCATCGAAAGGGTGCTCGGGTCGCCCTGCACCGTGCCGCCGCTGTTGTGGGGCACGTTCAGGTTGCGCCAGCTGGCGCCGGCGTCGGTGGTTTTGTACACTACCCCGTCGAAGGTGTTCAGGTAGCCGATGCGGGCGCTGGTGAAGCGCAGCCGGTGCGCGTAGCCCGCGCCGAGCCCGACGCTGGACGCCTGCCAGCTCTGCCCGCCGTTGGTGGTTTTGAGCAGGGCCACGTCGGTGAGGGCGTAGCCCGTATCGGCCGCCGTGAAGCATACCGACTGCACCCGCGAGGCGTTGCCGGGCAGCGTCAGGGCCTGCCACGTCCGGCCGCTGTCGGTGGTTCGGAACAGGGCCGCCCGGCTGTTGGCGAAGCTGCCGCCCACGTAGCCCGTCTGGTCCGACACGAAAAACACGTCGTTGGCGTACAGCCCCAGCGGGTAGATGCGCTGCCACTGCGCGTGGGCGCGCGGGGCCAGCAGGCTTAGCAGCAGCCCCAGTAAGTAGAGTTTCTTCATTCCGAACGTCGGATAGGTGCGGTAACGACTGCCGCCGCGCAGCTGCGCAGCCGCAAAATCAGGGCAATTTCGCCCGCTGCCGCTGGTTTTCCAGCAACCGGCCGAGAAATTTTGCCGGGCCGCCGGCGCCACTTCCCGGCCCGCGGGCCGCGCCGGCCGGCCATTCCACAATTCTGCCCGACCTTCGGCCGCACGTTTGCCGTTCAACGGTTGTTGTCCCGGTTTACGTTTAGATCAGAAGCCCGAAGAAGTTGGCCGACACTGCCCCCCACCTACCCGCTGACTCCGTTTACGAAGAACTCCGCCGCGTCCAGGCTTTGCTGAAGCTGGAGCAACAGGAGGATTTGGAGCAATACCGCCTGCGCAACGCCAAGAGTACCATCTCGGAGCGCGTGAGCCGGGGCCTGAGCTGGTACCCCGTCAAGATTACCAAGGAAGACATCGGCTTCGGCGGCAAGCTGGTGCTGGAGCTGGAGCGCCCCGCCGGCCAGAGCCAGCAGCTGCACCTGTTTCAGGTCGGCAAAAACGCCGCGCTGTTTGGCAACATCCCCGGCCGCGGCGGCTCCGACAAGCCCACGCTGCAGGGCGTGGTGACGGCGGTGCGCCGCAACAAGATTACGCTGGCCACCAACAAGGAAGACCTGCCCGACTGGATTGACGAGGGCAAGCTGGGCATCGACCTGACCTTCGACGAGGTCAGCTACCGCGAGATGGAATTTGCGCTGCAGAAGGTGCAGGGCGCTTTCGGCCGCCTGCAGGAGCTGCGCGACACCCTGCTGGGCCACCGCCCGGCCGAGTTCAAGCCGGTGGCCGAAGCGGAGAAGCTCTACTACCCCAACCCGCTCAACGCCTCGCAGCTGGCGGCTGTGCAGCTGGTTATGGCCGCCAAGGACGTGGCCATCATCCACGGCCCGCCCGGCACCGGCAAGACCACCACGCTGGTGCAGGCCATCCTGGAAACCATCCGCCGGGAGCGGCGGGTGCTGGTGTGCGCCCCGAGCAACACGGCCGTGGACTTGCTCACCGAAAAGCTGGCCGAGCGCGGCGTCAACGTCATCCGCATGGGCAACCCCTCGCGGGTATCGGACCTGCTGCTGGAGCACACGCTCGACGCGCAGATCATGACCCACAAGCACTACCCGGAGCTGAAGTCCTTGCGGCAGACGGCCGAGCAGTACCGCGAGGAAGCGGGCAAGTTCAAGCGCCATTTCGGCTGGGAAGAGCGGCAGCAGCGCCAGCACCTCAAGGAGCAGGCCCACCAGCTGCTGCAGGAGTCGGATCAGCTGGAAAAGTACATCACCGAGGATTTGCTCGACAAGGTGCAGGTCATTACCTGCACGCTGGTGGGGGCGGCCAACCGCGCCATTCGCCACCTGACCTACGAAACGGTGTTTATCGACGAGGCCGCCCAGGCCCTGGAGCCGGGCTGCTGGATTCCGATAACGAAGGCCGAGCGCGTGGTGCTGGCCGGCGACCATTGCCAGCTGCCGCCCACCGTCAAGAGCGAAAAAGCGGCCGCCCAGGGCCTGCGCGAAACCCTGTTCGAGAAGTGCATCACCCGCCAGCCCGCCACGGCGCGCATGCTGGAAGTGCAGTACCGCATGCACGAGGACATCATGCGCTTTTCGTCGGACCAGTTCTACGGCGGGCGCCTGGTGGCCGATGAGCGCGTGCGCCGCGCCGATCTGCACGCCTTCGATTTGCGCTTCCCGCCCGAGCCCGGCGCGGTGGAGTTTATCGACACGGCCGGCTGCGGCTTCTCCGAGCTGGGCATCCTCGACTCGCCCTCGGTGGCCAACCCCGAGGAAGCCGACCTGCTGCTGCGCCGCCTGGTGGAGCTGCTGCAGGACTACCACCCCACGGACCACGAGCACCAGCCCCTGAGCATCGGCATCATCGCCCCGTACCGCGCCCAGATCAACTACCTCAAGGACCGCGTCGACGAAATTCCGGAGCTGCTGGCGCTGCAGAACAAGCGGCAGCTCAGCATCGGCACCGTCGACTCGTTTCAGGGCCAGGAGCGCGACATCATTGCCATTACCCTCACCCGCAGCAATTCGGCCTCCGACATCGGCTTCCTGGCCGACATCCGCCGCATGAACGTGGGCATGACCCGCGCCCGCCGCAAGCTGCTGCTGACCGGCGACTCGGCCACGCTCAGCTCCAATGCCTTTTACCGCGAGTTCGTGAACTACGTGGAAGACATCGGCGCCTACCGCACGGCCTGGGAGTTTCAGGATTTGTAGGACGGGAGCGGGCGCCGCAGCCTGACGGCAACGCCCCGTAGTCATTGCGAGCGAAGCGCAGCAACCGCAGGAAGGCGGAGCCAATCCTTCCGCTCGCGGCACGACGGCCCCACTGGTACTGGCCTAAACGGCGCCGCCCGACGTCACAGCAGCTGGCTTCGGGCGGTCCTATTTTTGGGCAGCAAGTGGCGTAGCGGCGGTGCTCCTGGAGGACGGATGGCCGCGCTTCGCTCGCAGTGACTACGGGGCGTTGCCGTCAGCCACCGGCACCGTTACAAATCTGCCCTCAGCCCGAACAAAGCGGCGCCCGGCGCGTTATTTTCCCTTACTTGCCATTGTTTTCCTTATTCCTCCCCCCGAACCCATGCAGATTGCAGATCAAAAGGTCGTGACGCTGACCTACGACCTGAGCGTAACCAACGACGAGCAAGCCAAACAGCTCGTGGAAAAGGCCGAAGCCGATTCGCCCATGGTGTTTCTGTTCGGCATGAGCGGCCTGCCCGAGGAGTTCGAGCAGCAGCTGCAGGGCAAGCAGCCCGGCGACTCGTTCAGCTTCACCCTCTCGCCCGAGCAGGGCTACGGCGAATACGACCAGGACGCGCTGGTGGACCTGCCCAAGCAGGTATTCGAGGTCGACGGCCAGACCGACGCGGAGATGCTGCAGATCGGCAACTACCTGCCCATGTCGGACAACCACGGCAACCACCTGCAGGGCAAGGTGGTGTACGTCGGCAACGACACCGTGAAAATGGACTTCAACCACCCGCTGGCCGGCATGACCATGCACTTCGACGGGCAGGTGGTGGACGTGCGCGACGCGACCAAGGAAGAGCTGGACCACGGCCACGTGCACGGCGAAGGTGGCCACCACCACTAAGCTGTATGGCTGGTTAAAACTAAAAACGGGGCCTTACAGCCCCGTTTTTTTTATTTTTCGCCGCTGCCCCCCAGCACCGTGCCCGCCCCTGGCCCAAGGCGCACAACGGGGCCTTGGTGAAGCATGGTGACTTTTAAACTGCGGATGCCTACTAACTACTCAGCCGTCGGAGCCACAGCCGTGGGCGGAATCGGCTTCGGCCTGTATCAGATTTACCAGTGGTTTCGGGGCCGGGCGCTGCGCCGCCACGGCAAGCCGGTCACCGCAACCATCCGGCGGGTGGTGCGGCGGCCATTGGCCCGGCCGCCGCAGCTTCGCCTGGAAGTGGCGTACCGTACCGAGCCGGGCACGCGCCACCACGCCGTCCTCAACGTGCCGGACACCGTGTATTTTCAGTACGCCGAGGGCGAGGAAATAGCGCTCTGGTACCACCCCCGCCGCCCCGAGCAGGTTGAGCCGGAGGCGCGGCTGCTGGACGCCGATTCAGACTCCCCGTTGTACACGGGCGTGTTGCTGGTCGTCGTCTTCTCCTACTTCCTACACGAAGCGGTTCAGGCGCTGCGCTGAGGCCCAAGTAGCCGGCGCTGGGGGCGCATACCGGGTTTGCTCTTGCGGCAGCCGGCTGGCGCAACCAATTGGGCGGTATCGTCCTCTCCCTCTCAACTGGCCGCGGCCTGCTTTCTTGGTCACTCAACTTCATCCTCTCTATTCGCTCCTCGCATGCCTAGAATTCTTTGCTTTCTGCTGCTCGTCCTGCTTACCACCACGGCCTTTGCCCAGCGCACCATCAGCGGCCGCGTGGTGGCCCAAACCACCAAGGAGCCCCTGCCCGAAGTAACCGTGCGGGTGGAAGGCCAGCCCGGGGCCGTCGTTACCGACAAGGCCGGGCGGTTTTCGCTGACGGTGCCCGCCGCCGAGACGCCCCTGACGTTTTCGCACCTGGGCTTCCAGCCCGTGACGGTGCCGGCGGGGCAGCTTGGCGCCGAAGTCAGCCTGGCCGAGCAGAGCTACCTGATTGGCGAGGTGCAGGTCAGCTACGTGCAGCTGCAAAAGCTGCTGCTGCGCCAGTGGCGCATCGCACCGGCTTCGCTCGATGACGCTGCCCGGGTAATCACCGCCCGGGTGCGGGCCCAATCGGGCGACAAGGCCGAAATGCTGGAGAAAAACCCCGACGCCGTGCGCCGCGTCATGGAATCGGCCCGCTATGACTTCCGGCCCGACGGCATCGTCAAAACCAAGCTGATGATAGCCGGCCACAAGCTGCGCTGGCAGCTCGACGAGGAAAGCCGTACGCTTACCGTGGTGGATCAGGAAGGCGGGGAGCGGAAAATCAAGGTGGTGGAGCTGACCGCCGACCGGCTGGTATTGCTGGGCCAGGCCCCCAACGCCCCGGCCATTACCTACGTGCCGGCCAAGTAGCGGGCCGGCAGCCGCACGCCAACCAGGAGCCGGGCGGCAGCAGTTGTTCAGCCCATTCAGACGCACGCCGGCTTTGGGCTAACGCGCCCCGAGCGGCCGTTGCGCCCCTCGCTGCCCTAAACAATGCCCTCGTTAAAACCACAGAACCGGCCCACTCAGGGCCGGTTCTGCGTTACAGCGAATCTACGAACGGCGTATCAGGCGCGCAGGGACGCCCCCTGCGTCGTCTCGGTGAATGACAACCCCCAACCGGCGCGGCCGCCAAGGCGCAAGGGTGCGTCTTGGCGGCCGCGCCGGTCGTAAATCCGCGTTAGAAACTGGTTTTTTGCAGCTTGGCAGCGGAGGCTGGTGGATTTAGAGGGCGAAATTTGTCAGCTTCAGCTTAGGCCGGTTTGCGCCATTGCCATTGACCGCCTTTTCGGTAAAAGCGGCCGTCAGCTGTGGGTTAGCGGGTGCCTCAAACACCAGGGCCATATAGTGGTTGATAATCTTTTGTTCAAAATCCACGAACCCTTTTTTGACTGAATCCTCCAGCTGATCTTTAATAGTATCTTCTTTAATAAAGGAGCGCCTGATTGAGTTAATAACCAGCTCTTTAATCTGGTCATACGTGAATTTATAACGGTGGGCCAAAATCACGTATTGCTCGGTAATGCTTGAGCGCAGCACGCCTTCATCATCGGTGCAGATGACGATGGGAATGCCGTTTTTGTAGTACAGCTCAACGGGGTGCATATCATTCGCCACGCCCAGAATGAACTCATTACTCGATAGGTTTATCTCAATAACTACATCTTTTTCTTTCAGCAGTTCGATGGTGCTGGTAAACTCGTTGTCGTAGATAATATCCACGGCGTGGCCAATGCGGGTGGGCTTGGCAATGGTAATGGCGTCGCGGATGTGCCGCCCTAGTTTCTCGGGCTGCACCATGCCCGTGGTAAGTTCCCCGGCGTGAATGGCGTACTGCACGCCTTTGTACTTCGCTTCCAGGTAGGCGTAAAACTGCATATGCAGCCAGTAGTCACGCATGGCTACCTCCCCGTTCTCCGCGGCCACAATGTTTACGCCGACAATAAGCGGGCTTTGCGCGGCGGAGTAAAAGCACGCCAGCAGCTCAATAAACATGTCGGTCGGCTGGCGGAACCGGGCCGCGTAGTTCTGGTAGCGCATGATGAAGCTGGCGTCATCCATCTTGCTGACGGTATGCAGCTGCTTCACCATTTCGTTGTGCTTGTCCGCCACCTTCTGAATATCAAATTCGTGGCGTTCAACTAATTCATCCAGCACGCTGGTCAGCAGAGCTTTATTTTCCAGCCGCTGGCAGTACAGCATTACCTGATCATACTGGGCCTCGTTGGGCACCGTGATGGTTTTCAGGTCCAGGCTGATGAAGATGGTCTCGATGTAGCTGATGCGCTGGTTCAGCGCCCGTTTCTTGAGCTCAATCAGCCCTTCCACGTAGTTTTCCTTGCTGGCCACCGAGAAGCTGGGAAACGTAGCGAAGAAGTGCTCATCGTTTGATTCAACGCCTTTGGTAAAGTCCTTGTCCGACCACTTCCGCAGCATCCGCAGCTTCACCTGCTCCAGGTTCTCCAGCTTGGAAAAGCGTTGCCACTCCGGCAGCGTAGCGGCCACCGGCGTCGGCAGTTCCTTGACGACTTCCAGCGTTTCCGTATTGATATAATAGTTCTTCTCGATTACGTAGGCGATGTAGCTTTCCGCGTAGATCGAGCCGGAGTAATGGTGGTGCAAGTCGCCGCCTTTCGGCATCATGCTGAAAAAGGAGAAGAGCGCCGAGCGGTTGCCGCGCAGTTCTGCGAGAATAGAATTGAGGGATTCCATTGCGGTGGTTGATAAAGTGAGGGGTTGCCCGGGGCAGGTGCGGAAAGGCCGCGCTCAAGCGGGGCAATATATCGTTAATTGATTATAAGCCCGGAAGTATTATCGGCGGCCAAACGGCGGCCGGAGCGGCGCAGGCGTCCCTGGCCGACTGGCCAGCCGAAAACGCCCCGGCTGCGGCGGGCAGCTACGCAGACGCTTCCACCGCCATCCGCAGCTCCGGCCAGAACGCCTCGAAATCCGTCTGATAGGCCGCCAGCTCGGCCAGAAACGCCGGCCCGCCGGTAGCCAGCACTGCGGCGCCCGGCACCCGGCGGCTCAAGCCCTGCAGCGCGCGTTTCAGCCCTTCGGGATACGCGTAGCCCGTCAGCCAGTCGCCCTCTTGCATGTACGGCAGCATGTGGCGCAGGCGCTCGGGCAGCTCGTGGCGGCGCTGGTGCAGCAGGGCGTACATGCGCTGGGCAAAGGCCGGCAGCGGCTCCTGCGGGTCGTAGTGGTAGCGCTGGAAGTCGCGGGCCAGCAGGTGGTCGTAGCCCACGTCGGCCACCACGCCGGCCCACTTGCCCAGGCCGGCGGCGCGCAGGCGGGCGGTGCTGCGGCGCACCACGGGGTGGGCGTCGGTGAAGCTGTCGATGAGGCGGTGCAGGCGGATGCCGCGCTGCACGGCGGGCGCGAAGGCGGCCACGGCCGCGCGGCCGCGCACGGCTTCGGCGGCGAAGTTGCCGAAGAGCCGGTCGTCGTCGTGGGGGCCGGAAAGGACGAGGTGGGCGAGAAAATTCACAGCGGGGCGGCGGGTGGAGCGGCCGGGAACGGGCCCCGGCGGATAACTACAATGTTTTCACACCAATGGTTATGGGGGCTGAACCCCGCACCGCTCCGGCCCGTAAGCCGGGGTAGTTATTTCTCCTTGATTCCACACCAAAACACCCGCCCCATGTCCGAGAAAACGCCCGTGACGCACGACCTCTCCAAGCTGTTCGAGAAAATCAAGGACGTGCGCATTGCCATGCTCACCACCGCCGACGAGCAGCACCAGCTCCACTCGCGCCCGATGTACACCATCAAGCCCGAGCACGACGGCTCGTTGCTCTTCTTCACCGACGCCGACTCGGCCAAGGTGTTTGAAGTACGCCGCGACGACAGCGTAAACCTGAGCTACTCCAACCCTGACGACAACGTGTACGCCTCCGTGACGGGCCATGCCTCGGTGTACCACGACCAGGCCAAGATCAGCGAGCTGTGGTCGGAGCCGATGCGCGCCTGGTTTCCCAAAGGCAAGGAAGACCCGAGCATCCGCATCCTGAAAATCGTCATCGACAAGGCAGAGTACTGGGATTCGCCCAGCTCCATCCTCACCCAGGCCTACGCCTACGCCCGCGCCGTGGTGACGGGCGAGAAAAGCAAGGACGACGACGTGAACCAGCACGCGCAGGTGAAGGCCCGCTAACGGCTATTTTCGGCCTTGCACCGATTGTTGAGCGGGACGGAAGCCATTCCGTCCCGTTTTTTGTGGCCTTGCCCCACTTCTTTTCGTTTCTGTTGCCCTTGTCCGTCGCCACGCTCTCCATCATCACCGTTCGGCCCGCGGCCCGCCGCTGGGCCCTGGCCCGCATGGGCACCGTGCCCGCGCAGCTGCGCCGGGTGCCGGGCCTGGGCTTCCACAAGCTGCTCGGCTCGGGCTTCGATTTCGGCCTGCGGCCCAATTTTCAGCGCTACGGCTTTATGGCCAGCTGGGCCGATGAGGCGGCGGCGCAGGCGTTTTTCGCTCAAGACCCCGTCTGGCAGGCCTATCAGCAGCGCAGTCAGGAACTCTGGACGGCTTACCTCGCGCCCCTGCAGGCCCACGGCCTCTGGGACGGCCTTGCCCCGTTTGGCGCGTCGGCCGCATCTGCCGCGCCCGATGCTCCCGTGGCCGTGCTCACGCGGGCCAGCATCCGGCCGCTGCGGGCGTGGAGCTTCTGGCGGGCCGTGCCCCCGGTGAGCCGCACGGTGGCCGCGGCGCCGGGGCTGCTGGCCGCCATCGGCCTGGGTGAGCTGCCGATTGTGCGCCAGGCCACGTTCAGCCTGTGGGAATCGGGGCGGCAGATGCAGCAGTACGCGTACGGCGCGCAGCACGAGGGCCGGCACCGCGACGTGGTGCGCCGCACCCGGCAGGAAGGCTGGTATTCGGAGGAGCTATTTGCCCGCTTTGCGGTGCAGCGCACCGAGGGGCTCTGGGACGGGCGCAACCCGCTGCCGCTGAGCTAGGGACAAAAAAAAAGAGCAGGCCCCCCGTCACGGCACGACCCCACACCTGAAGTCGCGCCATGTTGCCGCATTTGACGGGCAGCCTGCTCACGACAAAGGTGCGACATCCCGCGGGCGCGCCAAACCGCATTTCTACGGGTTTTAGCCGGTTATTAGTACGGAATCCGGTCGAGCTTAGGAGCACACTTGAGCCTGTATAAGCCGGAAACGGCAATCCGTTGCGCGCTGCGGCTACGTAGTAGTCGCAGCTATTTTCCGGACGCCGGCCGATGGCCCTAACGATATTGGCAGTAAATTCACATTAGATAGCACTGTATTCCGGGTATACCATTTTGTTTTCCGTTATGACTCCCGATGAGCTGGCCCAGGCCGGATTCATATCCGCCCGTTCCATCACCGCCGCGCCGCGTTACGCCGAAGGCCACCTTTACGTCCACCTCACGGCCACCGGCGCCCTGCGCATGTTCGTGCCCTTCGACGCCACCCGGGAAGTGGAGCTGTCGACCGGCCACCTGCTCCACCCCGACGTGCTCTACCGCGGCTCCGTGCGCGACGCGGTGGCCCTGGTGCAGCTGGCCCAGCACTGGAGCGAGTCCTAGAGCAGTGGCATGAATACTATTGCAGCCACTCCGCACCAGACACTCTACGCCGCCCAACCGCACTTGCACCTGTTCATCGACGGGCAGCCGCTGGACGAGCTGCTGCACCAATACTATCCCGAAGACAATTACCAGGGCCTGGTGACTACGCTGCTAAGCTGGCTCGACCGGCCAGACGAGCGACAGGGGGTGTGGGAACGGGCCACGCTGCACAGCAACAACTGCGTGAAGCTGCTCATGTGCCCCGACGACCTGGACCTGAGCTGCACCGTCGTTGCCGCCGAGGTAGTCATAGAAGAGGAAATTGTCCGCTGGACCCGAATCGGCTGGGATGCCACCACCAGTCCGGACCCCGCAGACTGCTGCCGCGAAATGCAGTGGCTGCCGCTGATTCCGGCCTTCGCGTTTAACCGCGCCGAGTACCAGCGCTGCCTCGCTGCGTTTGCGGCGGTGCTCGACCAGCCCGAATAGGCAGCAACGAAACCGGGCCACGCCCGATTTTCCGGCCGGAAGCCGGCTTGCCGCCATTTCCGCGTATTTTCGCCGGCTCAACCGCTTTGATTCCGACGACGCTATGCCCGGCTACCGACCGCAGGAGATAGAGAAGAAATGGCAGCAGTTCTGGCACCAGAACCAGACGTTCCGCGCCCAGAACCACTCCGACAAGCCCAAGTACTACGTGCTCGACATGTTTCCCTACCCCTCCGGGGCCGGGCTGCACGTGGGTCACCCGCTGGGCTACATTGCCTCCGATATCGTGTCGCGCTACAAGCGCCACCGCGGCTTCAACGTGCTGCACCCCATGGGTTTCGACTCCTTCGGCCTGCCCGCCGAGCAGTACGCCATCCAGACCGGGCAGCACCCCGAGAAGACCACCCGCGAAAACATTGCCCGCTACATCGAGCAGCTCTCGGCCCTGGGCTTCAGCTACGACTGGTCGCGCGAAATCCGCACCTCCAACCCCGACTACTACAAGTGGACGCAGTGGATTTTCCTGAAGCTGTTCAACTCGTGGTACAACCTCGATACCAATAAGGCTGAGTCGATTCGGACTCTGCAGGACAAGTTTGCCGCCGAGGGCTCGAAGGGCGTGCGCGCCGTGTGTGACGAAGAGGAAGTGCACGACTTCTCCGCGGGCCAGTGGCAGATGATGACGGAGGCCCAGAAAATTGCCGCCGTGCACCCCTACCGCCTCGCCTACCAGTCGGAAACCTACGTGAACTGGTGCGCCGGCCTGGGCACGGTCTTGTCGAACGACGAAGTGAAGGACGGCGTGTCGGAGCGCGGGGGCTTTCCGGTGGAGCGCCGCCTGATGCCCCAGTGGAACCTGCGCATCACCGCCTACGCCCAGCGTCTGCTCGACGGCCTCGACCACCTCGACTGGCCCGACGCGGTCAAGGAAATGCAGCGCAACTGGATTGGCCGCTCGGTGGGCGCCGAGGTGCGCTTCGAGGTCGAAAACCACCCCGAGCTGCCGCTGACCGTGTTTACCACCCGCCCCGATACGCTGTTCGGCGTGTCGTACCTGGCCGTGGCGCCCGAATCGGAGCTGCTTGACGTGCTGACCACGGCGGCGCAGCGCGAGGCGGTAACCAAGTACGTGGAGTACGCCAAAAACCGCTCGGAGCGCGACCGGATGGCCGACGTGAAGACCATCACCGGCGAATTCACCGGCGCCTACGCCCGGCACCCGTTCAGCGACGAGCAGCTGCCCATCTGGGTGGCCGACTACGTGCTGGCCGGCTACGGTACCGGCGTGGTCATGGCCGTGCCCGCCCACGACACCCGCGACTACGCCTTTGCCAGGCACTTCAGCCTACCCATCGTGCCGGTGGTGGAAGGCTATGACGAAGCCGCCGGCGAGGCCTACGTGGCCAAGGAAGGCCGGGTGATAAACTCCGACTTCCTCAACGGCCTCGACGTGAAGCCCGCCATCCAGGAAGTCATCAAGCGTTTGGAGGAAAAGCAGATCGGCAAGGGCAAAATCAACTACCGCCTGCGCGACGCCATTTTCGGCCGGCAGCGCTACTGGGGGGAGCCGATTCCGGTGTACTACCGCGACGGGTTGGCCTTCGGCGTGGCCGAGCAGGATTTGCCGCTGGTGCTGCCCGAAATCGACGAGTACAAGCCCACCGAAACCGGCGAGCCGCCGCTGGGCCGCGCCCAGGACTGGCGCTACCGCAACGAGTTTGAGTTCGAGCTGAGCACCATGCCCGGCTGGGCCGGCTCCTCGTGGTACTACCTGCGCTACATGGACCCCAAAAACGAGGACCGGTTCGTGGGCGAAGAAGCCGAGCGGTACTGGCAGAACGTGGACCTGTACATGGGCGGCGCCGAGCACGCCACCGGCCACCTGCTCTACTCCCGCTTCTGGCACCTGTTCTTGAAGGACCTGGGTCTGGTCACGACCGAGGAGCCCTTCCAGAAGCTCATCAACCAGGGCATGATCCTGGGCCGCTCGAACTTCGTGTACCGCCTCAACGGTACCAACACCTTCGTGACGGCCTCCAAGCGCAAGGACTACGACACTACCGCCCTGCACGTGGACGTGAACATCGTGGAAGACGATGTTCTCGACGTGGAAGCGTTCAAGAAGTGGCGGGACGACTTCGCCAATGCCGAATTCATCCTCGAAGACAACGGCACCTACGTCTGCGGGGTCGAAATCGAGAAGATGTCGAAGTCGAAGTACAACGTGGTGAGCCCCGACACGCTGACCGAGCGGTACGGGGCCGACGCGCTGCGCCTGCACGAAATGTTCCTTGGGCCGCTGGAGCAGTTCAAGCCGTGGAACACCCAGGGCATGACCGGCGTCTCGGGCTTCCTCAAGAAGCTCTGGCGCTTGTACTTCCCCGAGGACCGCGACTGGGCCGTGACCGACGAGCCCGCCACGCCGGCCGAGTTGAAGGCCCTGCACAAGGCCATTCGGAAGGCACAGGAGGACATCGAGCGGTTCTCGTTCAACACCTCCGTCAGCACCTTCATGATCTGCGTGAACGAGCTGTCGGCGCTGAACACCCACAAGCGCGCCATCCTGGAGCCGCTGACGGTGCTCATCTCGCCCTACGCCCCGCACCTGGCGGAAGAGTTGTGGGAGCAGCTGGGCCATGCGGCCGGCTCGCTCAGCACCGCCCCTTTCCCCGAGTTCGAGGAGAAATTCCTGGTCGAAGACTCAGTGAACTACCCGGTGGCCATCAACGGCAAGGTGCGCGAGCAGATGACGTTTGCCGCCTCCGCCACCGCCGCCGAAATCGAGGAGGCCGTGCGTGCCACCGATATTCTGGCCCGCTTCGCCGAGGGCAAGCCCGCCAAGAAGGTTATCGTGGTGCCCGGCCGTATGGTAAACGTGGTGGTGTAAACCTCACCCCCCGGCCCCCTCTCCTTAGGGAGAGGGGGAGCCAGGCGTCAACTTTGAGCATATGCTAAGGCAATGAAAAGGGCCTCCGGTGCACACCGGAGGCCCTTTTCATTTCACACAATCGTTCGGCTCCCCCTCTCCCTAAGGAGAGGGGGCCGGGGGTGAGGTTAATACGCCGCTGTGAAGCGCTGGCGGCTGAACTGGTGCTTTTCTACCTCGTCGAGTACGGCCACGGCCAGGTCTTCGCCCGAAAGGATGCTGCGGCCCTGCTCGTTGAACACCGGATTTTCGGTGCCGAGGCGGTACTGGCCGGTGCGGCCGGTGTCGATGCCCTGGTGCATTTCGATGGCCGGGCTGACGAAAGTCCAGTCGAGCGTTTCATTGCCGCGCAATTCGCCCAGGTAGTCGCGGGCGGCGGTGGCGCCGGGCTTGTACTCGGCCGGGAACTGCGGGCCGTCGACCAGCTGCGCGTCGCCGATGTAGAGGCTGCCGGCCCCGCCGATGACCACGAGGCGCGGCACGCCAGCGGCTTCGGTGGCTTGTTCGATGGCGCGGTTGCCGGCCAGGGAATCGGCGTACAGGTTGGGGTTGGTCCAGCCGGCGTTGAAGGCGTTGAGCACCAGGTCGTGGCCTTTCAGCTGCGCAGCCAGCTGCGCGGGCTCGTTTACGTCGCCCTGCACTACTGTAAGGTTGGCGGGCTGCTCGGGGAGTTTGCTTGGGTCGCGCACGATGGCGGTTACCTGGTGGCCGCGCTGCAGGGCTTCGCGCAGCAGGTTCGAGCCGACAAAGCCGGTGGCGCCGAGGAGGGCAATGTTCATGGGTTCGGTCATTTGAGTTGGTGATGCAAAGGAACAACCTATTGTAACCATATTTGTTACAATAACTGAGAAAAAAATTTAACCCACCCCTACCGCCGTCCGCGCGACAATGTCCAGCGCGACCTGCTGCAGGGTGACGGTAGCCAGTTGCTGCTCCAGCGCCGCCTGCGCCCGCTGCAGCGTGTCGTTCAGCGCCGCCTGAATGTTGCGGCCCACCGGACAGGCCGGATTGGGCTGCTCGTGGATGCTGAACAGCTGCCCGGCTTCCACCACCTCGGTGGCCCGGTACACGTCGAGCAGGCTGATGGCGGCGGGCTGGCGCGAGAGGAAGGTGCCGCCCGAGGCGGGGCGCACTTCCACCAGCCCGGCTTTCTTGAGCTGCCCCAGAATGCGCCGGATAACCACCGGGTTGGTGTTGACGCTGCCGGCCATGCGCTCCGAGGTCAGCAGGCCGTCGGTGGGGCGGTGCGTGGCCAGCAGGGCCAGCACGTGCACGGCAACGGAAAAGCGGCTGCTGATCTGCATGAGTGAAGGGGAAAGATGAACGGGGTTGGCTTGGCAGCTGTAACCAAGTAGATTACAACAAGGTTCGGCGGCGGGCCTACTCCTGCTCGGCTTCGGCCAGCTCGGCCTGCACGGCGCGGGGCAGGGAGGCGCGCACCAGGTCGTAGGAGTGGTCGATGTACTCGCGCAGCTGGCGCCCGGTGACGCCGGTGCCGATGAGCACCGTGTTCCAGTGCTTCTTGTTCATGTGGTAGCCGGGCAGCACGAAGTCGTGCTCCTCGCGCAGCTGGGTGGCGCGCTCCGGGTCACACTTCAGGTTCACGCTGCTGAAGTCGTCGATGCTGGTCAGGGCGTAGATTTTGCCGCCGACCTTAAACACCAGCGTATCGGGGCCGAAGGGCGTTTCCTCGGTGGTGCCGGGCTTGGCGAGGCAGTAGTCGCGGAATTCTTCGATGTTCATAACGGGCGACGAACGGCAGGGCAGTTAGCGCAGGATGACGAACTTGAAGAGCATGTAAATCAACCCGGCCAGAAACATCAGCATCGATATCTTATTGATCGTGTGCATGGTGCGCAGGTTGAAATTGGTGTGGCGGTTGGGGTCCTTCTTGCGGAAGAAATAGCCGAACACCGGGCCGAAGTCGAATAAGTCCTTGGTACGCATGGGGCAGAAGCAGTAGAGCCGTGGAAAAGCGAAGGTAGCAAAACGCCCGGCGCCGGCCGTCGGCGTGCGGGGCCTTGGTAACAGCTTCGCGGGCCGGATAGTTGCCGTTGCGGCCGCTTCAGCACCGGTTTCAACCCTGCGCAAACGCCGCCGGGTAGCGCACCGTGCCCGCCGCCCGGGCCAGCGCGCCGGGCCGCAGCTCCAGGGCCATAAAAGCGGCATCGGGCACTTCGAACGGGGCCCGGATGCCCCACAAGCTGGCCGGGGCGAAGCCGAAGCGCGGGTAATACTCCGGGTGGCCCAGCAGGATGACCGACCCGTGGCCCCGGGCCCGGCCGGCCGTCAGCCCCGCCTCCACCAGCGCGGCCCCGATGCCCCGGCGCTGCTGCGCGGGCTGCACGGCCACCGGGGCCAGCGCCAGGCTGGGCGTGGACGAGCCACCGGCCGCCGGCTCAATGCTGATGGGCGTCAGCAGAATGTGGCCCACTACTTCGCCGGCCAGCGTGGCGACCAGGGCCAGCGCGGGCGCGTAGCCGGGGCCCTGGCGCAACCGCTCCACCAGCCGGGCCTCGCCGGGGCCGGCAAAGGCGGCGCGCAGCAGCGCAGTTACGGCGGGGAAATCGGCGGGCGTTTCGGGGCGGATCAGCAGGTCGGACATCGGGCGGCGGGAACTAGCCGGCCGGAAAGTACGGCTTCGGCCACGGCAAAGGCCCCGGCGCCGACAAGGTGTCGGCACCGGGGCCTTGTTTGGGCAAGCGCGGGACGGGTTTACTGCAGCGCCACCGTTTGCAGGCGCAGCATCTTGCGGCCGGGCTCGTAGCGGTAGAGCAGCACCTTGCCGGGCGTGGCGGCCACGAAGCCGGTCAGCGGGTCCTGGCGGAAGTACACCGGCTGGGGCGGCGCCTCGCCGTACACGAACTTGTTGACGACTTCGGCGGTGGTGTTCAGGTTCTTGCGAAACAAATCGATGCCCTGCTGCAGCTCGTTGGTGGGCTGGGGCGGCGCGGGCGGGTCGGGCAGCTTTTCCAGCGACGAGGCGGCCCGCACGGCCGTGCGGGTGGGCACGTTGGCCAGCACCGTGGCGTAAGCGTACTCCTGCTGGCCTTCCACACCGGTGTAGAGCAGGTAGGGCTCGGCCTGCTTGCCCACCACATGGCGGTAGTGGCTGTAGCGCAGCTCATCGGCCGAGCTGCCGGCCTTGAAGGTGCGCGCCACCGGGTAAATCCCGGCGGGTTTGCCCGTGGCGTCGAAGTTCAGCACGACGAACGGGCCGGGCTGCAGGGCGCCGCCGGGCTGCACCGAGGTGCTGTACTCCCCGATCAGCTTCACGTCGTTGCCGGTGGTGGTGAGGAGTTCGTGCAGGGGCAGGTAGCCGCGGCGCGACTGGACGCGCGGGCCCAGCGAGGGGTCGTTCAGGCTTTTGCCGAGGTCGGCCCAGCTGGTGAGTACCGGCGCGGCGGCCGAGCCGTCGGGCTTGTAGGTGGTCAGAAACACGCCCTGGGCGCTGTCGACGCGGGTGGCGCGGCTGTTGAAGTACAACCCGGTGGTGGCCACGCGGCCGTCGGCCAGGGGCAGCAGCTGCTCGGGCAGCATGGTCAGGCCGTCGCGGCGGGTGGGCGTGCGGTAGAGCACCCGGCCGCTGGCGCGGTCGATGCCGAGCACCGCGAAATCGGTGATGGTGCGCTGGGTTTTGAGGTTGCGGTTTACCACGTAGGTATCCGACAGCACCAGCGTAATCACGTCCTTGCTCACGGCCACCTTCAGCGGCACGTGCTGGCGCAGATCCTTCGGGAAGTACATCTGCGACCATTCCGGCTTCAGGTTGGCGTCGAGCACGGTGATGGCGTAGCCGGTGGTGTCGTTGCGGTAGGGCTGCACCAGGCACACGCCGTCGGTGGGCGTGCCCACCACCAGCGGGGTGCCGGCGGGGGCGCGGCGGGTCTCGGGCAGGGCCTCCAGCTCGCGGCCGAGCTGAGCGCCGGTCTGCGTGTTGAAGGAGTACAGGGCCAGGCCGGCGCCGCCGCGGCTGTGGAAGGCCAGCGTGTAGGTGGCCTTGCCGGGCAGCGTGGCCAGCGGCACGGCGCCCACCGGCACCGGCAGGGCGTACTGGTACTTCACCTTCAGCTCGGGGTCGAGCACGCGCACGGCGTAGAGGTCGTGGCCGTCTTCGCCGGCTTCGCTGCGGTACAGGGCCAGGTAGCCCTTGCCCTCGATGGGCAGCAGCTGCGGCTGGCCGGGTACGCCCTTGATGGAGAGTTGTTGCTGGGCCTGGGCGCGGCCGGGCAGCAGCAGGCCCGCCGTCAGGGCCAGGGTGAGCAGCCCGCCGAGGGGCCGCTTAGGGAAAGTCGTCATCGAAATAAACGGAATAAACACGCGGAATTACTTCAGGCCGGGCACGTCGAGCACCTGCAGGCGCAGGGTCTTGGCGGCTTTGTCGTAGTGCGAGTAGAGCAGCTTGCCCGGGGCGTGGGGCAGCACGTCGTCGTAGGCCAGGTCCTGGTTGGGGGCGGCTACTTCGTGCTCAAACTCGCGCACCGTCAGCTCGCCGCGGTCCTTGTCGGCGGGCACCACCGGCTGATCCAGGTAGAGGCGGGAGAACAGGTCGTCGCGCTTGTCGGTCAGGGCCACGGAGTTGACGTACTGCAGGTTCTGGTGCCAGTTCAGGTACACCAGCCGGGGCGTGGCGCCGGGCGCCAGGAAGCGGTAGCTGTACATCGTGCGCTGGGACCAGTCCTCGGGGCCGCCGCCCACGCTGCGGTTCTGGTAGAGCTTGTAGGGCTTTGGAATGCGGCGGATGGCTTGCACCTTGCCCTGCGCGTCGAGGTCGAGCACCACGAAGTCGAGGATGTAGCTGCGGGTGTTGCCAATGCCGAAGCCGCCCATCGAGCCGAAGCTGCTGTTGCTGTTGGCGGCCGGCGCCGGGGCCGACTTCATGCCGCCGGCCCGCTCGTAGTCGGCGTCGTTGTAGCCGAAGTTCTTGTAGGTTTCGCCCACCAGCTGGTAGCCGCCGCCGGGCTTTTCCAGGATTTCGTGCAGCTTGATGCCGGGGTAGTTGCGCACGGTGAAGACGGCCACGCTGGAGCGCGAATTCAGCTGCTGACCCAGCTCCTCGGTGTAGGGCGTGGTCGTCAGAAATTCCTGCTTGCCCTCGGGCGAGAGGCCCATGGAGAAAAAGCCGCCGCGGGGCGGGGCATCGGGCTTTTCGGTGTACACGGCCGGGCGCGGCGACTTGTCGGCGTAGGGCCCGGCCAGCAGCAGGCGCCCGGCCTTGTCGACGCGGGCAATGTTGGGCAGCACTTCGCTGGGCGCCGCGGGCAGGGCCGGGCGGGCTTTTTCGGCCCCGGTGGCCCCGTCGAGGCAGGCGACTTCCCAGCCGGCTTTCGAGTACTCGTCGATGGCGTAGACGTGGGCGTCGTCGGCGGCGAAGCGGCGCAGCTGGTACTTGCCCTTTTCGGGGGCGAAGTCCTTCTGCCACTTGGGCTTAAAGTCGGCGCCGTAGCGGGCCACGGAGTAGCCCTTCTTGTCGGCGTCGATGGGGTAGGCCAGGTAAAAGTCGCCGCCGGTGCCGGCCGGCTCCAGGGCGGTGATGCTGCCGAACACGTCGGCCAGCGGCACGTGAATGTCCTGGGTTTTCTGGCCGGCGGCGTTGAACTGCAGCAGGGTGCCGTCCTTGCCGTTGTAGAAGCAGAACACCGTTTTGTCGCCCACGGCGCGGGCGGTGAGCAGCTTGCCGTTGCGGCCCAGGCGCACGTCGGTGGTCGAGAGCTTTTTCAGGTCACGGCCGTAGAGCTCCAGGTGAAACAAATCGTACACGTTGCGCTCCTGGCGCATGGTGTAGTAGAGCTGCCCGTCGGCCGATTTGAAGCCGGTAAACGACCAGGCTTCCACGTCGGGAATGGTAACGTCCTGCGCCACGGCGGGCCCGGCGGCCAGCAGCGCCAGCAGCAGCCCGCGGCTCAGGCCGCGGCGCGTAAAGCGGGTATTCATGCAGTCGATAAGAAAAGGAATGAGGTGAAATCAGCCGCCCGCCGCGCGGCCGCAATACGGGCGCAGGTGGCGGAACTTACTGAGGTAAAGATACTACCGGCCTTGACTTATTCCGCGCCGATTGACCGACGCCCAGCTGAAATAGTGCGCCAGGGCCCGCTGGTTGCGGTGCGTCGCCTGACCAGCTTTGCGCTGGCCGGCTGATGTCGTGCAACGCCGGGCCGCCGCTGGTTTCTTTGCCTCCCGCAACTCCTTCCTTATTCCCATGCGCCTTCTCCTGCTTCTGCCCTGCCTGCTGCTGGCCGCCGCGCCCGCCGTGGCCCAAACCACCACCGCGGCGCCGGCCGCAGCCGAAACCGAAGCCGTGAAGGCCACCGTCAACCGCTTTTTCGAGGGCCTGCGCCAGGGCGACAGCGCCGTGGTGCGCAGCACCTTGGCGCCCACGGTGGTGCTGCGCACCATCAGCACTCGCGGCGGGAGCGTGCAGATCATGAGCGAAACCCCGCAGGAGCTGCTGAAAGCCGTGGGCACCCCGCACAAGGAGGTCTGGGATGAGCGCATCACGTTCGAGCGGGTGCTCATCGACGCCCAGCTGGCCAGCGTCTGGACGCCTTACCAGTTCTACGCCGGCGCCACGTTCAGCCACTGCGGCTACAACTCCTTTCAGCTGGTGAAGCTGCCGCAGGGCTGGCGCATTGCCTACGTCATCGATACGCGCCGCAAGGACGGCTGCAAGTAGCGGCCCAGGCTCCAGACACGGCGCGGCCTACTTCAGCGCCCCGCCCACCTGCTGCCGGTACATGCGCCCGATGGGCACCTCCTGCCCGGCTACTTCCAGGTGGCTCGGGCTGTAGGTGCGCACTTTGTCGAGGGCCACGATGAAGGAGCGGTGCACCCGCAGGAAGTTGCTGGCCGAGAGCTTTTCCTCCATGCTGTTGATGGTTTGCTTGACCACCAGGGCCGGGCCCGCGGCGCAGTGAATCTTCACGTAGTCCTTCAGGCCCTCCACGTACAGCACCTCGCGCAGCACCACCTTCACCATCTTCCGGTCGATGCGGAAGTACAGAAAGGCGTCGGGGTTGGCCCCGGCCGGGGTTTCGGCGGGCGCGGGCGGGGCCTCGGTTTTGGTGGCTTTGGCCACGGCCTTCAGAAACCGCTCCAGCGACACGGGCTTGAGCAGGTAGTCCACCGCGCTGAGTTCGAAGCCCTCGTAGGCGTACTCGCGGTAGGCCGTGGTGAAGATAACCTGCGGCGGATGCGGCAGGCTGCGCAAGAAGTCCGTGCCCAGCATCTTGGGCATCTTGATGTCGAGAAAGAGCAGGTCGACGGGCTGCTGCTGCAGGGCGGCAAAGGCCTGCAGGGCATTTTCGCAGGTGCCCACCAGCTCCAGGTGGGGCACTTCCCGCACGTAGGCGGTCAGCACGTCCAGGGCCGGCGGCTCGTCGTCGACCAACAGGCACTTGAGTTTCATGGCAGTTGCGGTTGAAGCGTAGCGGCGGTGGCCGTCGGTTGGGGCCGGCCGGGAACCGACTGGGCCCGGGGCGTGAGCGGCAGCTGTAGGATGATCAGGAAGGTATCGGGCTCGGGCAGCACCTGCAGCCGGTACTGCCCGGCGTAGTGGTGCTCCAGCCGCTGCCGCACGCGGCGCAGGCCCGCGCCTTCCGTCCAGCCCGCCGCATCGGGCAGCTGGCTGTTGATGACTTTGAGCACGAGCTGCCGGTTGCGCGCCACCAGGTCGATGCTGATCCAGGCGCAGTCCAGGGCGGGGGCGGTGCCGTGCCGAAACGCGTTTTCCAGGAAGGGCAGCAGCAGCAGCGGCTCGATGGCGTAGTCCTCGAACGCGCCGCTGAAGTTGAGCGACACCTCCACGCGGTGGCCCAGCCGCAGCTGCTCCAGGGCCACGTAGCGCCGCATCATGGCCACCTCGTCGGCCAGCGGCACGGTGTCGTGGGGGCCTTCGTAGAGCATGTAGCGCAGCAGCTCGGCCAGGTGCAGCACCGCCCCCGGCGACTCGGGCGCCTGCGCGGCCGTGAGGCGCTGCAGGGAGCGGAGCGTGCCGAACAGGAACGCCGGCTGCAGCTGGGCCTTCAGCAGCTGCAGCTCGGTGCGCAGGCGCAGCTGCCACAACTGCTGGCGCTGGCGGCGCTGCGCTTCCCACTGGCGGGTAATTTTCACCGTCACGGCAATGCCGGCCGTCAGCATGGTGAAGAAAAAGGTGTAGTTCAGGCTCCAGTAACTGCCCCGGTGAAACGCCGAATGGGGCCGTTCGTGAAACAGAACCGGCGTTACCACCAAATCAAACCAGAGGACCGTCAGCATTGTCAGCAGGGCGCAGGCGGCCACCCAGGCGGCCAGCAGCGGCAGAAACGCGAGGAACTGGCGCTGCCGCATCAGCCGGGGCAGCAGCCAGTACAGCAGCGGGTACGTGGCCAGCATGGAGGCCGGCAGCTGGTTGAAAAACAAGCCGCTCACGTACAGCCGGGCGCCGTTGCCCCAGTGCGCGGGCAGCTGCATGATCAGGGAAAAGGCCAGCATGGCCGCCCAGAACAGCCCGTGCCGGACGACCCGGTGTCGTAGCCAGGTGCTCATGCCGGCACCGGGCTGGTCGCGCCTTCCAGCAGCCGGGCCAGGGCCGGCCGCCGGCGCCGCGCCGTCATCGACCCGCGCCGGCGCCGGCGCGGCGCCGCGGCCTCATCCAGCTCCCGCAGGCGCAGGCGCAGCTGCACGCTAAAGGTATCGGGCCGTGCCTCCACCGCTATCTGGTGCTGGCCGGGGTAGAGCAGCTGCAGGCGCTGGCGCACGTTGCGCAGGCCAATGCCGCCGGCCCCGGCGGGGGCATCGGCATTTTTCGTGTTATGGATGGTGCAGGTCAGGCAGTCGGCCTCCAGGGCCAGCCGGATGCTGATGCGGGCGGCGCCCAGTTGCTCGGCGGAGCCGTGCTTGAAGGCGTTTTCGACCAGCGGCAGCAGCAGCAGGGGCGCAATGGCCGCCCGGGGCGGCATGGCGGGGGCCTCGAACACCACCGTCAGGCGCGGGCCGTAGCGCAGCTGCTCCAGGGCGACGTAGTTGCGCAGCAGGGCCAGCTCGTCGGGCAGGCGCACCAGCGGCGCGTGGCCCTGCTCCACCACAAAGTGCAGCAGCCCCCGCAGCCGCTCCACCACCCGCGGCGCCTCCTCCGACTGCCGGAGCGTGAGGGCGTAGAGGTTGTTGAGGGTGTTGAAGAGAAAATGCGGGTGAATCTGGGCCTGCAGCAGCTGTAGCTCGGCCTGGTAGTTTTCCTGCTGCAGCTGCTCGTTGGCCAGCTCCTTGCGGCGCCAGCGGCGGTAGCCCCACAGCCCGGCGCCGGCCCCGGCCGTCAGCAGCAGGGGCAGGTGCATGCCCGCCGACAGGGCCAGCCACTCATCCGGGCCGCCGACGGCCAGCGCCACCCGCAGGGGCAGCAGCAGCTTCACCCACACGGCATAGGAGAGGAACGCCGCCGCGCTCAGCCAGCCCAGCGCCCGGAGCAGCAGGCGGCCGTAGCGGGGCTGCTCGGCCCAGAGCTCGGGCAGCACCCCGTAGAGCAGCGCGTAGGTGGCCGGCCCGTAGGTCGTCAGCACCAGCAGCAGCCCGAAAAGCAGGCCCAGGCTCAGGTGGTCGACAAACGCGCACTTGTAGCGCAGCAACACGGCCTCCAGCAGCCCAATGGCCAGCCAGAACAGCCCGTGGCGCAGGCCGCGTCGCTCCTCTACCGTCCGCAGCGCCTGCCGCAGCGTCTGCCAGAGTGTCTGTTGTAGTGCCTGAGCCATATCCACCGGTTGCGTTGAGCCCAGCTGAATATACCGATTCTGCCGCGGGTAAACCGCTTGTTATCTGATTTATAGACCAACAACAATGCTTCATCGACCAACGGCAGTACCGGCGGTTCATCGACCAACGGTTACCGTATTTCCGGCCCCGGGCGTCGCCGGGCGAATAGGCCGGCGCGGGCTGTCGGGGCGGGCCATCTTTACGTCAGTTAGCGGCTGGCCCCTAACCCGTATTTCACCCCTAGCCTACCCCAACGCCATGAAAACGCCCCTACTTGCCGCCTGCTTCTGCCTGCTGATGCCGGCCCTCGCCCACGCGCAGCAAGCCCCAAAAAGCGGCTACTGGAACCTGGAAACCAACCTTACCACCCAGGACTACACCATCGTGCGCTTCTACAACGACAAGGACGAGCTGCTGCGCGAGGAGCGCCTCGACGCCCTCTGCCTCAACCTGAGCCAGGGCACGCCGCTGTGCCGCCGCACGGCCCGCCTGCTCAACGCCACCCTGGCCCAGGTCATTCAGAACCCTGCCGGCTCCACCCAGCTGGCCGCGCAGCTGGGCCAAAGCCGCCGCATCCAGCGCGTGTACGCCGTGCGCTAGGTGCCCAAGCCGGGCGATGGGGCCCCAGCTCCGCTCCTACTCCAACGCCTGAATCTGCGCGGCCGACAGCTGCGTGAGGTCGGCCACTACGAAGTCGGCGTGGTGCAGGTCCTGGCCGCTGGAATGCTCGCTGCGGTAGCCGATGCAGAACATGCCTGCCGCCTTGGCCGCCGTCACCCCGTTGGCCGAGTCTTCGATGACCAGGCAGTGCTTGGGCACTACGCCGGCCATTTGGGCCGCCTGCAGGAAGATGGCCGGGTTGGGCTTGGACTGCGGAAAGTCCTCCCCGCTCACCATGTTGTCGAAGTACGGGTAGAGCGCGAAGCGCGTGAACACCCGGTTGATGGTTTCGTGCGAGGCCGAGGAAGCCAGCTGCAGCGGCACGCCGGCACGGTGCAGGTCGAGCACTAGGTCGAGGGCACCGGGCAGCAGGGTCAGCGTGGTGTTGGCCTCGAAGGCCACGCCGAACAGCTCCCGCTTGCGCCGCACCAGTTCGGGCACCTCCTGGGTCAGGCCGTATTCCTGTTTGAGGCGCTGGTACATGTTGGTGGTCGAGGAGCCGAGAAAGGTGGCGTACTCGGTGTCGGAAATCAGCAGGCCCAGCTCGGCGAAGTGGCGAAAAAAGGCGTCGTGGTGCAGCGGCTCGGTATCAACGAGCACGCCGTCCATGTCGAAAATGACGGTGCGAATCACAGGATCGGGGGATGAAAACGGATAGCCAGCAGCTGCCAGCGGCCGGCCGTTCCGCGAAAGTAGTGCCTTTGCCTACAGCAGCTGCCGAAAAAACGGGTCGCGAAAGTCTTCGGCGAAGTGCAGCACGTTGTCGAGGTAGCTGAATTCGGCCTCCTGGTGCGTCGTGGTCAGCACCACGCAGCTCATACCGGCGTTGCGGGCCGCTTCGGCGCCCTTGGGCACGTCCTCAAACACCACGCAGTCCTGCGGCTCCACGCCCAGCGCAGCGGCGGCTTTGAGGAAGGTTTCGGGGTGGGGCTTGCTCTCTTGCACGTCGTCGGCGCTGACCACGGCCTGCACGTACTGACGGATATCGAGCCCGTCGAGCACGAAATCGATGTTGAAGGGAATAGCCGCCGAGCCGATGGCCACTGGAATGCCGTGCTGCTTAGCCGCCCGCAGAAACGCCAGCAGCCCCGGCAGCAGCTGCAGGTGGGGCCGGTACTCGGCCTGGTACCGCTCCTCCTTGCGGCGAGCCAGCTGGTCCATTTCGGCCTGGCTGAACCGCTCCGGCCCGAACACGCGCACCAGCACCTCCTGGTTTTTGCCGTACATCTGCGGCTTCACCTGCTCGTAGGTAAACTGCCCGCCCAGCTCCTCGTTGAAGAGCCGCTGCCAGGCGCGGGTGTGGTAGTCCATGTCGTGAATCATGGTCCCGTTCAGGTCGAAGAGGAAGGCTTTCAAGGCGGTTGGGGTTTTGATGGGTGACGTATCCAGAACGTCATGCTGAGCTTGTCGAAGCATCTCTACCGCTTCGTTGGGGTCAGCCAGCCCAGGTTTCCAAATCAATGGGTTGCCAGGTTGGATTAAACGCGGCAATGAGCGCGACTTTCTTCTGCCGGGTCCAGCCTTTCAGCTGCTTTTCACGCGCTATGGCCTGCGTGGCATCGGGGCAGACTTCAAAATATATCAGCAAGTCCGCCTGATACCGCCCGGTGAACTTCCCAGCGTCGCCCCGCCCGCTGCTGTGCTCATACAAGCGGCGCTTAAGGTCATTCGTGACACCGATGTAGAGGACGGTTTGGGTAGGGTTGGTCAGGATGTAGACGTACATATTGGCAAGATTAGAACGTCAGGCGAAACGCAATTGCTTATAGCACGTCCAAGTCGGTAATGGAGAAGCGGTAAAGTCCGTTCAGCGTTTTGTCGGTGTGAAAGGCGCACTGCAGCCACATGTCACTTTCCTGACCATCAAACCACAAGCGAACATCGACAAAGATTTTATCTGTGATGTCTGCGTGTCTAATTACGTCGACTTTATATGCACTAGCAGTTGGAGCCAAGGTCACCCTACCGCCGTATTCTATAACAGCGTGCTTGATATAGCCAGATGGTAACTCCTGGCTATAGTCAAGTTCCTGTAATGCATCATAGCTCTCAGCAGCCAAGTGCTCCACTATAAAGGAAACCGTGGCTCTTATTCGGTTCTTCTTCATGTAATGCCTTTAGAAGAGCTGCTTGATAGCTGTTCCGGCGCACCCAACGAAGCGGTAGAGATGCTTCGACAAGCTCAGCATGACGTTCTTTTCCCGTCGTTCTATCCAAGCCGTTCTACCACCTACACCCCCACCGGCTCCTCCACCGCCACCGGCTCCACCCAGCGGCCGTCTTCGCGGATGAGGTTGATCAGTTCGTCCACGGCGGCTTCTTCGGGCACCGACTTCTTGATGACTTCCTGACCGCGGTAGAGGGCAATTTTGCCCCGGCCCACGCCCACGTAGCCGTAGTCGGCGTCGGCCATTTCGCCGGGGCCGTTCACGATGCAGCCCATGATGCCGATTTTGACGCCCTTGAGGTGGTCGGTGCGGCGGCGGATCATGGCGGTGGTTTCGGGCAAATCGAACAGGGTACGGCCGCAGCTCGGGCAGCTGATGTACTCGGTCTTGCTCATGCGGGTGCGTGCCGCCTGCAGAATGCCGAAGCTGAGCTGGTTGAGCGCGTCGAGGCGGGCCAGCCAGGTGTTCTGGTCGGCATCGGGCAGCTTTTCGGTGCTGAGCACCACCCCGTCGCCGAGGCCGTCGAGCAGCAGGCCGCCCACGTCGGTGGCGGCGTAGAGCTGGGTTTGCTCGGGCGCCTGGTCGGGGTACTGGCGGTTGATGATGACGGGATTGGTCACGCCCAGGTTCAACAGCCGGAAGAAGGCCCGGCGGATTTCGGGCATGGCGTGGGCGTTGTCGGTGTAGAGAATGACGACGGCCGTCTTATCGGCCCGCAGCTGGTCGATGGCGGCCGACGTCAGCGAATCCAGGTGGTGGAACACGAAGTTGGCCTCGGGGTGCTTGGCGGCGGCCACGGCGTATTCGCTCTGGGTCAGCACCGGAAAGTGGTCCGCGCGCTGGCCCGCATCCAGCCACGCCGAGTAGTCAACCAGCTCCTTGAGGCCGTTGGGCAGCATGAACGGAATGGGACGCTGGCCCGAGTAGAGGTAGTCAGCCCCGAGGTCGTTCATCTGGAACTTGTCGAGGAAGGCCGAGTACAGGTGCCCCACGCAGCGCAGGTCGTTGTATTCCACCTGCGGCAGGCGCGAAATATCGGCCAGCACCCGCGGCACGTTCGTCCCGCCGATGTTCAGCACCTCGTGCGTCGGGCGTCGGTGGTACTGGTAGGGGTCGATGGGAATAAGGGAGTTGTCAGTTGTCAGTTGCGAGTTGTCAGGGCTGCTCTCGGCCTGAACATCACTGACAACTGACAACTGATTACTGTCAACTGATAACGGCGCAATCGGCTTGGCCTCGGCGGCCCGATTCGTGTACCGGTCGATGAGCATGCGGGCCACGGGGGCTTCGGCTTCGGGGGGCTCGGTCAGGCTCACGCGCACGGTGTCGCCCAGGCCGTCTTCCAGCAGCGTGCCGATGCCCACGGCCGACTTGATGCGGCCGTCCTCGGCTTCGCCGGCTTCGGTCACGCCCAGGTGCAGCGGGTAGGGCTGCAGGCCCTCGGCTTCGAGCTTCTGCACCAGCAGGCGGTAGGCCTGCACCATCACCTGGGTGTTGGAGGCCTTCATGGAGAGGACCACGTCGTAGTAATTCTCATCCTCGCAGATGCGCAGAAACTCCAGCGCCGACTCCACCATGCCCAGCGGCGTGTCGCCGTAGCGCGAGAGGATGCGGTCCGACAACGAGCCGTGGTTGGTGCCGATGCGCATGGCCGTGCCGTACTGCTTGCAGATCTGCACCAAGGGCCGGAACCGCTCCCGGATGCGCTCAATCTCGCCCTGGTACTCGGCGTCGGTGTACTCGATGGTCTGAAACTTCTTCTTGTCGACGTAGTTGCCGGGGTTCACGCGCACTTTCTCCACGATGCGGGCGGCCAGCTCGGCGGCGTTGGGCGTGAAGTGGATGTCGGCAATGAGGGGCACCGTGCAGCCGCGGCGGCGCAGCTCCTTCTTGATTTCGAGCAGGTTCTGGGCCTCCTTCATGCTGGGGGCCGTGATGCGCACGTACTCGCAGCCGGCCGCCACCATGCGCAGCGTCTCCTCCACCGAGCCCAGGGTGTCCATGGTATCGACGGTGGTCATGCTCTGCACCCGGATGGGGTAATGGCCGCCGAGCGGCAGGTCACCGATGTTGACGACGCGGGCCTCGCGGCGCTGGTACTTGGTCAGGCTGGGGCAGTAAATCTTGGATTCCGAGGAGGTGCTCATGCGCGGGGTAACGTAGTCGGGGCAAAAACCGCATTCCGGGCGGCAAAGTTGCCAGCGGGCAAAGGTACGAGGGTTTGCGGGTGCCGGAATGCTATCAGAACATCATGTCGAGCCCCGCGAGGCATCTCGCCGGATGGTAATTCCTTCGTTGAGGTTACTATCGTCATGTCGAACTGTCCCGACCAGCCCGACACGACGTGCCTTTATGCTGACCTTAGCCCCCATGCCCACTCCGCCCATCCACCTCGACCGGCACACCGGCCACCTGCATTTCAGCGCCGGCGTCATCACCGACACCACGACCCCGGCCGAGCTGCCCCGGCTGTTACCCACGGCCACCATCACGCCCTACGATATGGACAACGGCTGGCAGCAGTACCACGTGCGGCTGGAACAGGATGCATGGCGAGTCAATCTGGTATTGTGGCTGGTCGGCCGTTATTTCGTGCAGTGGCAGTTGGCCTACTACCCCGCCGAGACCCGCGCCAGAACCTGGGACGACTGGAACGAGGCCGCCGATCGGCGGCAGGCCCAGGAGTTTCAGCAGTGGCTCGACGCGCAGCTGGGGGCCGACCAGCGGCAGTTCGACTGAGGTGAGGTGTGGGTGGGCTACGCCGCGCGCAGCGGCGGCAGCAGCATCGGGGTGCGCTACGGCGGCCCCGCGCCTACTCCCCGGCCCGCTTAAAGACGTCTGCCAGGGTATCGACCTGCACGCCCACTTCCTCGTCGAAGCTGGCGTTGATCATGGCCCGGGCCACCGTGCGGCCGTGGACGGGCCGGTACCTGCGCAGCAGCGGCAGCTGCCCCAGCAGCGCCGCCGCGCCGATGGCCAGCTTTTCCAGCCCCCGGGAATTTTCGCGCGGCCCGGCCAGCACGCCCGGCTGCAGAATGCGCGTGCGGGCGAAGGCCAGCGTTTGCACGTCGCGCTCCAGCTCGCCCTTCATGCGGTTGTAGAAGATGGCGGAGTCCTTGTCGGCTCCGGCGGCCGATACCAGCACGTAGGTATCGGTGCCGTTGCGGGCCGCGTGTTCGGCCGTTTGCAGCTGGTAGGTGTGGTCGACGCGGTACTGGGCTTCCTTGCTGCCGGCCTGCTTGAGCGTGGTGCCCAGGGCGGAAAACAGCACGTCCCCCTGCAGCAGCTCCTGCCACTCGCTGGGCTTGTCGAAGTCGACGATGTGCTCTTCGAGCTTGGCGGGGTTGTGGTAGCCGGTGGGGCGGCGGGTAAACACTTTCACGCGCTCAAAGCGCGCGTCCGTCAGCAGCTGGCGCAGCAGGTATTCGCCCACCAGGCCCGTGGCACCGATTACGAGGGCCGTCTTTTTCATGCGGGTACAGTCAGGTTCAACAGCCGGCGGCAGGTCGCGCCGGTATGGAAGTGTACTGTCG
The DNA here is from genome assembly GCF_003258365.1 of Hymenobacter edaphi. Lineage (GTDB taxonomy): Bacteria > Bacteroidota > Bacteroidia > Cytophagales > Hymenobacteraceae > Solirubrum > Solirubrum edaphi. The sequence goes on from NZ_QHKM01000001.1 coordinate 1,205,013, forward strand.
AGCCGCGCCGCGGGTTACTGCTCCGGCGCGGCTGCGGCGCGGAGCGGCTCCCACTGCTGCAGCAGCTCCGCGAAGCTCTCGGGGCGTGGGGCGAGGAAAATGGGCAGGTGAAACCGGTCGAGGCGCTGCAGCAGGTACAGCAGTTGCTGGCGCTCTTCCGCGTTCAGGTCGCCGGCCACCAGCTGCGAGGCCTGCGTCATGCGGCCCACCACCTGCCGCAGCACCGCGTGGCCCTCCGGCGTCACGCTGAGCTGCTTGCGGCGGCGGTCGGTGGCGTGGGCCTGCTCGGCAATGAGGCCGTTGGCCAGCAGGCGCTTGATGACCTCGGTGCCCGAGGCTTTTTCGTGCACGTTGCGGGTAATCAGCTCGGTTTTGCTCAGCGGCTGGGCGCGGTAAAGGCTGGCCAGGTAGGCAAAGTCGTCGATGGTGAGCAGCGGCGTGCCGGCCAGGGCCAGGCGGCTGTACACGCGGGCGTAGCGGTTCATAAACACCACCAGCTTGCTGATCTGCACCTCCACGGTTTCGTGCGAGCGGTGCATCTCGTCGGGGTGGGGCTCGTGGGCGGCGGGCGTCAGCACGGCCTGGGCGTGCAGCCACGCGGCAAAGCGCGCCAGCTTGTTGGACGTGCTGTGGCTGCCCTGCTGGTGCTGCTCATAGGCTTCGACCTGGTCGAGCAACTGCTTCAGCAACGAGTAATCCATGGCGGACGAGGTAAGCGAAACCACCGCCCGGCAAGGCGGGCGGCGGCAAAGAGAAAAGGAGCGCGGGTGCCAGGGCCGCAGCCCAGCTCCGTTAAGCTGAAGCGTACGGGCACGAAGCGGCCGCGTTTGCATTCGGGCAACAAATATTCCGCGCGGTCGATGGAGTAAGCGACGCCGGCGCCGGTCAGCGGTTTACGCGCAGCACGATTTTGCCGATGTGGGCGCTGCTTTCCATCAGCCGATGCGCTAATTCGGCTTCGTGAAGGGCAAACTTACGGAATAGCACTGGCTTGAACTGCTTGTTGACCAGCAGCGGCCACACGTGGCGCTCCACTTCGGCCGCCAGCGCGGCCTTGAAGTCGGCCGAGCGCGGGCGCAGGGTGCTGCCGCTGATGGTGAGGCGGCGGCGCATTACCTCCAGGGCGCTGAATTCGGCCTGGGCGCCCTTCATGGCGTTGATGAACACCAGCCGGCCGTCGTCGCGCAGCAGGCGCAGGTTTTTGGCCGTGTAGTCGCCCCCGATCATGTCGAGCACCACGTCGACGCCCCGGGCCCGCAGTTCGGCCTCGAAGTCCTCGCGGTGGTAGTTGAAGCAGCGGGTGGCGCCCAGCGCCTCGCAGGCGCGGCATTTTTCGTCGGAGCCGGCCGTGGCGTACACCTCCGCGCCCAGCAGCCGGGCCAGCTGAATGGCCGTCACGCCGATGCCGCTGCTGCCCCCGTGCACCAGCAGCGTCTCGCCGGGCTGCAAAGCGCCGCGCTGAAACACGTTGTGCCACACCGTCAGCACGGTTTCGGGCAGGGCGGCGGCTTCCGTCATGCGCCAGCCGGCGGGCACTGGCAGGCAGTGCCGGGCATCCACCACGGCGTAGTCGGCGTAGCCGCCGGCCGCGAGCAGGGCGCACACTTCGTCGCCCACCCGCCAGCGCGTCACGCCCGTCCCGAGCGCGGCCACCACGCCGGCTATTTCCAGGCCCGGCACGGTGCCCGTCACCTCGCCCGCGCCGCCATACTTGCCCTGGCGCAGCAGCACGTCGGGGCGGTTGACGCCCGCGGCCAGCACCTGCACCAGCACCTGGCCGGGGGCGGGCTGCGGGGCGTCGAGGTGCTGGAGCTGCAGAACTTCGGGGCCGCCGGGGCGGCTGATGACAATGGCGTGCATGCTAGGTAGGTTAGTGGAGGAGGGCGTAGCCAGGCCGGGGATAAGGCTTGGCCTCGCAATAGAACGATTCTGCGCCCTCCGCGCAAGCTTCTGCGTCTTCTGCGGGCTAATTCCGTTGCCGCCGGCCGCGTCACCTTTCCCCGGCTTTTCCGTTCTTGGCACTGATGAAAGCTCCCGCCATCTTCCCCACCCTGCTCGACGCCACCCGCGCCCTGGGCTTGCGCGCCTGGCAAACCGGCCCGCTGTTCCGCAAGGCCTTCCGCTCGGCGGCCGAATCGGTGCAGGAAGTGCTGCGGGCCGAAGTGCAGAAGGGCAATGCTAAGGTGGTGGCCGACTTCCTGACCGACAAGGCCGCCCCGGCCGTGAAATCCCTGCTGCTGGAGCGCATGACCCTCCGGCTGCTGGCCCGCCTGGGGCTGCGCGGCGCGCTGGCCTCCAACGTGGTCGGCTGGATTCTGCCCTTCGTAGTGGAGAAAATCGTGCGGGCCGTGCTCAAAACCGACATGGCGGCCAGGATGCAGCAGCACCCCACCGTGACGAACGTGCGCCAGACCCTGGACGAGCTGACAACCCGCCTGCGCCGGGCCGTCCTGCCCGATTTCGGCTCGCGGGCCGAGGTGCTGGAGCACGACCTGCCCGAGCTGCCGGCCGCCGCCCCAACCGCCGAAGCTCCGTAGCGTAGAAAGCTCGTCCGTCCTTCCCCGCCGCTTCCTCGCCCCATGCGCCCCGACCACCTCGCGCTCTGGCAGAAAATCGAGGCCTTCGAGCTCGACGACCCGCACGCGGCCCTGACGTTTACCGACCGCCTGGCCCGCGAAAACGGCTGGCCGCTGCACTTCAGCCTGCGCGCCGTGCACGAGTACAAGCGCTTTATGCTGCTGCTGTGCGTGGCCGAGCACCCGCTCACGCCCTCCGACCAGGTCGACCAGGTGTGGCACCTGCACCTGCTCTACACCCGCTCCTACTGGGACGATTTCTGCCAGGGCACGCTGGGCCGCGCTATTCACCACGGCCCTACCCGCGGCGGCGCCCGGCAGCAGGAGCAGTTCACCGACTGGTACGCCCGCACCCGGGAGCTGTATGCCCACACCTTCGGCCACGCGCCGCCCGCCGACCTCTGGCCCGACAGCGCCACGCGCTTCGGCGACATCAACTTCCGGCGCGTCAACCTCGGCCGCTACTGGCTGCTGCCCAAATTCCGCTTCTGATGCAGCTGCTCCGCTTCTCGCCCGCGGAAGTGCTACTTCTGCAGCGCACCACCTGGCCCCCCGTGCGCCGCATGCTGCGCCTCACCTTCGCCGACCTGATCCTACGGGATGTGTTGCGGCTGGAAAACCGTCCCTTCCAGACCTCGCCCCATGCCCCGCTCGCGCCCTGCTACTACGTGCGCCTCGGCAACGCAGCGCCTACTTACCAGCCCCGCCCTCACGAGCAGCTATTGTTGCAAGTGCTGCCAACAGGCCGACAAATGATGCTGCTCCGTCACTACGTAGGTGTGCTGCTGGAAAGTATGCCCGAGCCGCACCGCTTCTGCTTGGTAGTGGCCGAGACTCTAGGGTTACAAGGCAGCATCCTGCGCAATGGTTGGTACAAGTTTTTCCAGTCGTTTGCCTTGACTCACGACGGAAGCGTATTGCGCATCACCCTGCGGCAGGAAACGGATGCGCTTATCACCCAGATGGCCCACGAGGTGCCAGCAGTAGCCACCGTGTTGCCGCTTTTGTATGGCAACGCGCTGCTGGTCGGAGTAGAACCGCCTTTGGCGCTGCGCCTGTTTGATCAGGAATTCTTGCGGGCCTTACGCGCCAATCGTGCAGGGAGCGACTGGGGCGCCGACGTAAGCGGCTCCGATGCGGACGGCGGGGACGCAGACTTTGGCGGCGGGCACTCCGGCGGCGGCGGGGCCAGCGCCGACTTCGGGGACGACAGCGGCTGCTCCTCGGGCTGCAGCAGCAGCGGCTGCGGGGGCTGCGGCGGAGGCGGCGACTAACACCTAAACGAAAAAGCCCGGCCACCCAAACGGGTTGACCGGGCTCTAGCCGTCGGCAGCGAAAACCGACTAAAAATGAAAAAACCCGCCGGCTCCCGCACTTGCTGCGGGGCCAACGGGCTTAGTGGCGAACCGGTCGAACTGCATTCCCACCCGAATTCGAACCGGTTGCACCGGCGGCTGCTAATGCAAGAAGAGCAGCTCGCGGTATTTTACCAGCGGCCAATCTTCATCGGCCACCAGAAGTTCCAATTTGTCAACCTGCCGACGAATAACGTCGAACAGCGGACGAATAGTTGCGCCGTAGACCAGGGCCCGCTCGCGCGTATCCTCCAGCTTGTTGGCTTTTTTCCGTTCGTCAATCATCTCCCCCACCGTGTTTTTGATGGTGGCGATGCGCCGCGAAATTTCCTTGATGGAGTCCACCGTTACCTGCGAGTACTCGTCATCGAGGCCCAGTTCGCGCAAGCCGCGCACGTTTTGCACGAGCTTGTTCTGGTAGGCTACCGCGGTCGGAATAATGTGGTTTACGGCCAAATCCCCCATCACGCGGCTCTCGATCTGCACCCGCTTGATGTAATCCTCGAGGAGGATTTCGTGGCGGGCGTGCAGTTCAACGTGCGAATATATACCCAAACGCTCGAATAACTGCGAAGAGGCGTCCGTCACGAAGGCGTCGAGGGCCGGCGGCGTGGTCGGCACGTTCGACAAACCGCGGCTGGCGGCCTCGTCCTTCCACTCGTCGCTGTAGCCGTTGCCCTCGAAGCGGATGGCTTTCGAGTCAATCACGTACTGGCGTAGCACGTCGATAATGGCCATTTCCTTTTTGCGGCCGGTCTCGATCAGCGCGTCCACTTCCTTGCGGAACACGTCCAGCTGGTCGGCCACGATGGCGTTGAGCACGGTCATGGCCGAGGAGCAGTTGGCCGACGAGCCCACGGCGCGGAACTCGAACTTGTTGCCGGTGAAGGCGAAGGGCGAGGTGCGGTTGCGGTCGGTGTTGTCGAGCAGGATGGGCGGAATCTTGTCGATGCCCAGCTTCAGGTACAGGTTGTCGCCCTTGTCGAGCGGCAGCTTGGCGTTGCGCTCCAGCTCGTCGAGCACTTCCGACAGCTGCTTGCCCACGAACACCGACATGATGGCCGGCGGCGCTTCGTTGGCGCCGAGGCGGTGGTCATTGGAGGCCGAGGCAATGCTGGCGCGCAGCAAATCGGCGTGCTGGTGCACCGCCTTCACCGTGTTGATGAAGAAGGTGAGGAACTGCAGGTTTTCCTTGGGCTTGCGGCCGGGCGAGAACAGGTTCACGCCGGTGTCGGTGCTCATTGCCCAGTTGTTGTGCTTGCCCGAGCCGTTGACGCCCGCGAAAGGCTTCTCGTGCAGCAGCACTTTCAGGTCGTGCTTGTCGGCCACCTTGTCCATGACGTCCATCAGGAGCTGGTTGTGGTCGATGGCCAGGTTGGCGTCCTCGAAGGTGGGGGCGCACTCGAACTGGTGCGGGGCCACTTCGTTGTGGCGGGTGCGCAGCGGAATACCCAGCTTGTTGCATTCCTCCTCAAACTCCAGCATGAAGGCGTGGAAGCGGGGCGGAATCGAGCCGAAGTAGTGGTCTTCGAGCTGCTGGCCCTTGGCCGGGGCGTGGCCGAACAGCGTGCGGCCGGTCATCAGCAAATCGGGCCGGGCCGAGTACAGCGCCTTGTCGACCAGGAAGTACTCCTGCTCAATACCCAGCGTGGTGTTCACGCGCTGCACGTCCTTGTCGAAGTACTGGCAGATGGGCAGGGCGGCGCGCTCCAGGGCGGCCAGCGACTTCAGCAGCGGGGCTTTGTAGTCGAGGGCCTCGCCGGTGTAGGCCACGAAGATGGTCGGAATGCACAGCGTTTTGGCGCCGGCCGTTTCCAGGATGAAGGCGGGGGAAGTCGGGTCCCAGGCGGTGTAGCCGCGGGCCTCGAAGGTGTTACGGATGCCGCCGTTGGGGAACGACGAGGCATCGGGCTCCTGCTGCACCAGCGCCGAACCTTTAAAGTTCTCGATGGGGCGGCCGTCGGAGTTCAAATCAAAAAACGAGTCGTGCTTTTCGGCGGTGGCGCCCGTCAGCGGCTGGAACCAGTGCGTGTAGTGCGTGGCGCCCTTGCTCATGGCCCAGGTTTTCATGGCCCCGGCCACGGCGTCGGCGACCGAGCGCTCCACCGGCTGGCCCTGCTTGATGGCCGCCTGCAGCTTCTTGAAATAGTCGCCCGACATGGTGGCGCGCATGGCCTCCAGGTTGAACACGTTGCGACCAAAGGATTCCGAACGACGTTCGGACGAAGTGACCGGCACCGGCTTACGCTGGTCGACCAAATTCAAAGCACGAAAACGGAGGGTTGCCACGAAATGGGGAAAGGTTAGAAAAGCGGGGAAATGCTTTTGATAGGGCCAAAGGTAGAAGCGAAACTTATTTTTCACAAGTACCCCCTGTTTTTTTAGGGCCTTTTTCGACGAAGCAAACGTTTTCATCGACCATACCCCCTAAAATAATTACCACTCCGGCGGCCGAACCGCCTGAAAACCCGCCGACCAACCGCCCGCTACCAGCCGCGCCGAGCGGGGCGTATTCGGCGGCACGGGCGCGGCCGTTACCTTTGCGGCTTCGCACTCCGCCCGTGAGAAACCGCTTTCATTACCAGCCGCGCTATTTTCTGTTCTGGCTGCTGCTGTTCGCCCTCGGGCGGGCCGTCTTCCTTCTCTACCACTACGCGCAGCACACGGCCACCCTCGACGCGGGTACCGTGGCGCGCACCTTTCTCTACGGCCTGCGCCTCGACGGCTCGGCCGCGGCCTACCTGAGCCTGCCGGCCTTCCTGCTGCTGGCCCTCGGCGGCCTGTTGCCGCGCTGGCGCGGGGCCCGGGCGCTCGGCGCCTACACCGCCCTGGCCGGCGTGGTGGTCGGGCTGCTGACCACCGTCGACCTGGAGCTGTACAAGGCCTGGGGCTTCCGCCTCGACAGCACCCCGCTGCAATACCTCGACACGCCGGGCGAAATGGCGGCCTCGGCCGGCTCGGCCCCCTGGCTGCCGCTTACCCTGATTTTTGGCGCGCTGCTGGCCGCGGGCTACGGGCTTTACCGGCGCCTGCTCGCGCCGCTGCCGCCGGCCCCGGCCTGGTTTCCGCGCTGGCGGGCGGTGCTCGTCGGACTCCTATATATAGCCCTGCTGGTGGTGCCGCTGCGCGGCGGCGTGCAGCAGATTCCGGTGAACCAGAGCGACGTGTACTTCTCCACGCAGTTTCCCTTCGCCAACCACGCGGCCATCAACGTGCCCTGGAACGTGGTGCAGTCCCTGCAGCTGGGCGAGGTGAAGCCGAGCACCACCGTGTATTTGCCCGACAGCACCGCCCGCCGCGTGGTGGCCGAGCTGTACCGCCCCGCGCCCGATTCGGCGCCGGTGCGGCTGCTGCGCGCCCGGCGGCCCAACGTGCTGTTCATCATCCTGGAAAGCTTTACGGCCAAACTGGTGGGCCACCTCGGCGGCGAGGCGGGCGTCACGCCTACCCTCGACAGCCTGGCGCGCACGGGCGTATCCTTCCGCAACCTCTACGCCAGCGGCGACCGAAGCCAGAAGGGCATCGTGGCCCTGCTCAGCGGCTACCCCAACCAGCCTACGACCAGCATCATCAAGTACCCGCGCAAGACCGAGGGGCTGCCCAGCCTGGCCCGCACCCTGGGCCGGCAGGGCTACCGGTCGGCGTTTTACTACGGCGGCGAGCTGGCTTTTGCCAACATGAAGTCCTACCTGCTGGCCGGGGGCTACCAGCGCCTGGTGGAGCGGCAGGACTTCCACCAGCGCGACCAGAACTCGAAGTGGGGCGCCCACGACCACGTGCTGCTCGCGCGCCTGCTGCGTGATTTGCGCCAGCCCCAGCCGGCGCCGTTCTTCGTCACGGCTTTCACCCTCAGCAGCCACGAGCCCTTCGAGGTGCCCATGCGCCCGCGCTTCCCCGGCACCGACCTCGACAATCAGTTTCGCAGCTCGGTGGCCTACACCGACCACGCCCTGGGCCAGTTTCTGCGGACGGCCCGGCAGGAAGCCTGGTGGTCGAACACGCTGGTGGTCATCGTGGCCGACCACGGCCACCCGCTGCCGGGCTGGTCGGCCATTCAGTCGCCGGAGAAGTTCCGGATTCCGCTGCTGCTCACCGGCGGGGCGCTGCGGCCCGACCTGGCCGGCCGCCAGGTAACCACGTTCGGCAGCCAGACCGACGTGGCCGCCACCCTGCTTCCCCAGCTCGGCCTGCCCGCCCGCGACTACGCCTGGAGCCGCAACCTGCTGGCCCCCGACCCGGCCGCGGCGCCCGGCGGTTTTGCCTTCTACTGCTTCACCGACGGCTTCGGCCTGATGACACCCGACGGGGAGCTGACCATGGACAACGTGGCGCACCAGTTGATGTACCGGGCGCCGGCCGTGAAAGACCGGCAGCTGCTCCAGGGGCAGGCGTACCAGCAGGAGTCGTTTGCCGATTTTATGCGGCGCTGAAGCCGTCTTCCGTTTCGTCCGCCTCCGCCCCATGCGCCAGTTGCTCTTCGTCTACAACGCCACCGCCGGCCCGGGCCACGCCCTGCTCGATTCGCTGCACAAGGTCCTCTCGCCCGGCACCTACCCCTGCACGCTGTGCGGCCTCACCTACGGCCTGACCAGCATGCGCCCCGAGTGGAAGGCGTTTCTGCGGACCCTGCCCCTGCCCGCCCGCTTCCTCTACCGCGACCAGCTGCCCGACACGTACCCGGCCCTGGTAGGGCAGCCGCTGTCGGCAGTGTTTATCGAGGCCGAAGCCGGCCAGGTGGCCCCGCTGGTTACGGCGGCGGAAATGCAGCCACTGGATCTGCCGGGGCTGATGGCGCTGCTGCGGGAGCGGTTGGCCCCCGCGGCGTAAGCCGGCATCAGCGCGTTTCGCTTTCCATCAACATGCCCATACGCCCCATCTGGTAGTCGCGCACGGCTTCCATCAGCTGCGTGGTGGTGTTCATCACGAACGGGCCCTGCCGGGCCAGCGGCTCGTTGAGGGGCGCGGCGGCCCCGAGCAACAGAAGCGCGTCGGCCTCGGCCCGCAGCTCGATGGTGTCGCCATCGGCCGCCAGGGGCAGCAGCTCGCGGGCCGCCAGGATCTGACTGTTCGCCCGCACGGAGCCGCGCACCGCGTACACGAAGGCGTTCTGCGGCTCGTCGACGCGCCACTGGTAGCGGCCACCGGCCTGCAGCTGCAGCAAAGCCAGCTGCACCGGGCGCAGGGGCTGCGCCGGCCCGGCGGCCCCCGGCCAGCTGCCGGCCACGGCCGTCAGTCGGGCCCGGCCCTCGTCAGATGCCACCTGCGGCAATAGCTCGGCGGGCAGGCCCTGGTAGGCGGGCTGTTCCATTTTCAGCGCCGCGGGCAGGTTGATCCAGAGCTGCAGCAGCTCCAGCTCGCCGCCCGTTTCGCGCAGTTCGCGCGGCAGGTTTTCGGCGTGAATAATGCCCCGGGCCGCGGTCATCCACTGCACTCCGCCCGCGCCCACCGTCTGCCGGTTGCCGCGGCTGTCGTGGTGCAGCACCGCCCCGGCCAGCACCAGCGTCACCGTCGCAAAGCCCCGGTGCGGGTGCGGGCCGAAGGGCAGCCCGGCGTTGTGGGGCGCCAGCGTGACGGGCCCGATGTGGTCGAGCAGCAGAAACGGGTCGATTTGCTCCAGCGCCCCCACCGGCAGGGCGTGGTGAATGGGCACGCCGTCGAGGTCGGCGGCGCGGGCGGCTTGGGGCGGCTGGGGCGTGCGTAGCGTCATGGCGCAAAACAACTACAGAAAACCCGGCGAATCACACCGACGGGCCGCGAAATCAGGGCGACGCCAGTGACTACCGGGTAACCGGCGGAACCACGACCCCGGCCGGCGTTGTATCTTTGCCGATCCTATGAACACGCGCACCGTTGCCTTTTACACGCTGGGCTGCAAGCTCAACTTCTCCGAAACCTCGGCTTTGGGCCGGCAGTTCGAGGAGCGTGGCTTCGCGAAAGTAGCCTTCGAGCAGGGCGCCGACGTTTACGTCATCAACACCTGCTCCGTCACCGACCACGCCGACCGGAAGTGCCGCAAGGTGGTGCAGCAGGCCCTCAAGCACAACCCCGAGGCCTACGTGACCATCGTGGGCTGCTACGCCCAGCTCAAGCCCCGGGAAATAGCCGAAATTCCGGGCGTGCACGCCGTGCTCGGCGCCGCCGAAAAATTCCGCCTGGCCGAAATCCTGGCCGAAACGGACTTCAGCAAGCCCGCCGCCGGGCAGCCCGGGCAGGTGTTTGCCTCCCCGATTTCCGAGGCCACCGAGTTTCACGCCGCTCATAGCTTCGGCGACCGGACGCGCACCTTCCTGAAGGTGCAGGACGGCTGCGACTATTCCTGCTCGTTCTGCACCATCCCGCTGGCCCGCGGCCACAGCCGCTCCGGCTCGGTGCGGAGCGTGGTGGAGCGCGTGCAGCAGCTGGCCGCCACCGGCGTCAAGGAAATCGTGCTGACGGGCGTGAACCTGGGCGACTTTGGCCTGCAGGGCGCGGAACGGCAGCGCCTCGAAACGTTTACCGATTTGGTAAAAGAGCTGGATAACGGCTCAGATATTCAGCGCTTTCGCATCAGCAGCTGCGAGCCAAACCTGCTCACCGACGACATTATCCGCGCAGTGGCCGCCTCGGAGCGGTTTATGCCGCACTTCCACATTCCGCTGCAGTCGGGCTCCAATAAAATCCTGGGGCTGATGCGCCGCCGCTACCGCCGCGAGCTGTACGCCGAGCGGGTGGCCCTCATCAAGGAGGTGATGCCCCACGCCTGCATCGGCGTCGACGTCATCGTGGGCTTCCCGGGCGAGACGGAAGCCGATTTTCGGGAGACATACCAGTTTTTGAACGAGCTGCCGATTTCCTACCTGCACGTCTTCCCCTACTCCGAGCGTGACAACACCCTGGCCCCGACCCTGCCCGGCCGGGTGCAGGACCGCGTGCGGCACGAGCGCACCACGCAGTTGCGCAGCCTTTCGGAAAAGAAAAAGCGCTTTTTCTACGAGCAGCACCGCGGCCTGGAAACCACCGTGCTCTTCGAAGACGACCTTGGCCCCGATGGCCGCATGGAAGGCTTCACCCCGAACTACATCCGGGTGGTGGCCAACTACGACCCGCTGCTGGTGGGCGAGTTGAAGCAGGTGCGCCTTACGCAGATCAACGCCAACGGGCTGATGGAAGCCGAAGAGCTGGGCTTCGAGGTGCTGACCCACTAGGCACCGGTAGAACAAGCTTCCTCAAACAAAGGGCCCGCCCGGATCATCCGGGCGGGCCCTTTGCCTTGTAACCCTGGGCACTAGCGCGGCTGGCGCAGCAGTTCCACCATTTGTTGCAGCATCTTTTGCTGCTCCTGCAGGTGCTGGTTGCGCAGCTCGGCCAGGGCCAGCTGGTGCTGCAGTTGCTGGGCATACAGGGCCGCCTCCCAGTTGGGGGCCGGGGCCGCAACTGGTACGGCAGGGGCTGCGGGTACCTGAACGGTAGGGCCAGGAGCGGCAGCCGGGACGGACTCAGCAGGCAGCACCGGCACGGACGGAGTTAAGTTGGAGCTTTCTTGTTCTTCTAGCGGCAGTGCCGGCACGGGCTTTTCCGCAGTTCGCAGCTGAGGCAAGGCAGGAGGAACGGGCACTACCGGCTTTGCCTCCGGGGCAACAATGTCGGCAGGCGGGGCCTGGCTCTGTTGCGGCGGTTGCACGTCATTATACATTTGGCCAACACCCTGCAAAAGCCAATCCTTTGACACATTTGGGTATACATCAAATACCTTGCACAAAAGGTCAAACCCGGGTTTATTGCGCTCCTCCACAATGTGTTGGATAACCGTAGCCGTTTTATCCAACGACAATGCAAACGCGTTTTTAGAAAGCCCGACTGCTTGGATTAGTTGGGTAAAACGCTGCCCAACGGTTTCTACATTTGCCATATACCCAAATGGTTTTTATAAAACAAATGTACAAACAAAATCTATCTTATTTCCCCTTGCTGTTTTTTCCTGCGCTGGCCTTCCGAGCCACGACTAGCAGCAACCCTTTGGGCTGCACCCGCTCGTAAGGAAAACGGTACGTTTCGTCGGGAAGAAACTCGAAGTCGAGGCGCGCCATGCCCACCGGATGAAACAGCAGCAACTCCTGCGGCGTCAGCGCGAATTCCAGGTGGTCGGGGAAATCTTCGTCGGGTGCGGCCAGATCCTCGGCCAGGCCGCGGGCGGGCGCGGCGTTCCAGTTGGCGAGCTGGTACAGCTCCGCTACGTGCGCCACCGCGGCTGAGTCGCCGTAATTGGCGGCTACCTGCGCCAACTCATTCCGCAGCCGCCGGCTGACGGCCGCCCGCAACCGGCGGCGCAGCCGGACCGGCGAATCAGCCAGCAGATCGGTTACGCTAAGCAGGTTGCCGGTGCGCAGATCGAATGTGAGATGCTGGGTCGCGGGGTCGTTGAGCCCCTGGTAGTAGCGCTGAAACTCGAACGACAGCAGGTAATCCTGGTTGAGCAGCACCGCGTACTCCAGCTCGGTCAGCCCGTCGCCGCCCGCGCGCCAGCGTTCCGTTTCCTCGTCGTAGCAGCACTCGCGGGCGGCGGCGACCAGTTGCCGGCGCGGGCTGGCCCCGGAGTTTTCTAGTCCGTGCTGCTCCGCAACCAGCCGCAGCAACTCCCGGTTGATGCGCCGGGCCACGGCCGCGTTGGGCAGCTTCACCTGCGGCACCTGAAAGCGGGCGGCCGGGCCGGTGGTAGCTACGGGCGCAACGGTGGCCTGGCTTCCTGGGGCCACCTGGGCCTGAGACTCTGCCCCGCTCAGCAGCGCGGCGGCCAGCCACGCGCACAGCACTTGTTTCATGACCGGACTACTCGTAGCGCAGCGCCTCGATGGGGTCCAGGTCGGCGGCCTTGCTGGCCGGGTAATAGCCCGAGGCCAGGCCCACGGTGATGCAGATAATCAAGCCCACCGTCATCCACAGCCAGGGCACCAGAAAGCCCCCCTCGCCCACCAGCAGCGACACCGCGTTGCCGGCCGAGACGCCGAGCACAATGCCGAAGGCCCCGCCCATCACGCAGATGACAATGGCCTCGATCAGGAACTGCTGGCGGATCTGCAGGGAGGTGGCGCCGAGGGCCTTGCGCACCCCGATTTCGCGGGTGCGCTCCGTCACCGACACCATCATGATGTTCATCAGGGCGATGCTGGCGCCGAGCAGGGTGATGAAGCCCACCACGAAGCCGCCGATGCGCAGGCTGCCCGACATGGTATCGAGCTTGCCGGCCAGCGAGTCGCTGCTTTCCATCTCGAAGCTGTCTTCCTGCCCGAGCCGGTCGTGGCGCACGGCGCGCATCAGGCCGCGGGCCTGGTCCATGGCGAAGGGCAGGTTTTCGGGCCGGGCCACGGCCGTTTTGATGTCGTAGGTCAGGGCCTGCTGCCGGGGCATCTGGTTGCCGGTGCTCAGCGGGATGAGCACCATGCGGTCGGCGCCGCCCCCGCCGCCCATACCCGAGCCGCTGCGCTCCAGCGTGCCCACCACCAGGAAGCGGCGGCCCAGCAGGTACACGTACTTGCCCAGCGCTGCGGACTGCGAGCCGCTGCCGAAGAGCTTTTCGCGGATTTCGGCCCCGATAATGGCCACGCTGCCGCCGCTTTCCAGCTCCTGCTGGGAGAAGGTGCGGCCCGAGGCGAGGTTGTAGCTTTGGTTGAGCAGGTAGTTTTCGTCGCCGGCCACCACGTTGGTGTTCGGGTTGGTTTCCTCGCTGCCGGCCTTCACCTTCACCGCCCCGCGGATAAAGGCCGAAAGGCCCACCCGGCCTTCGTCGCCGAGCTGCTGCTTGTACTGGGTGGCCTGCAGGTAGCTGATGGCCGGGTAGGTTTTGCCGCGCACCCCGCCGCGCCGAAATTTATTGGAGTAGCCCTTGGCCTCGATGTCGAAGGAGTTGGCCCCGAGGCTGGCAAAGGTGGAGTTCAGCGAAGCCTTCATGGCGTCGATGGCGGTGAGAATGCCCACCAGGGACATAATGCCGATGCTCACGATGAGTGCCGTCAGGACGGTACGCAGCAGGTTACTTTGAATGGAACGGAACGCTTCGCGAATGTTTTCCAGCAAATGCATGCCTACCGGGTCAAAAAAGCCAACAAAACCAACCACTGGCCGCGGGGCAGCAACTGCCCAATCAGCCCGCCGAAAGGTAACGGCTTTGGGGTAAACCTGTAGGCGTTTGCCTACATTTGTTTGGCTGGCTTCCGGCCCACCGCGCGCCGGCCGGGCCGGGCGCTGCTTGGGCCCGGCCGGCGCCCCGGCGGAACGCCCGGCCCGCCGCCGCCGTTCAGGGATGCAACGAACCGGCCGCTCCCCCCTTCCTTTGCTTTGTGATGCGTAGTGTTTTTAATCGTGTGCTGACCGGCGGGCTCTTGCTGCTCGCCACGCTGCTGCCCGCGGCGGTGCGCGCCAGCGAGATTCTGATTCCCATGGACGAGGCCCAGAAGGAGCACCTGAAGGCTTACGGCGCGGCCTACTGGCTGCTGACCAAGGACGTGGAGGTGGACTGGCTGCTGAACTACCGCGGCGGGGCCTTTGCCTGCCCGGCCATGCAGGGCATGGAGCAGGAGCTGGCCATCCGCGGGATAAGCTACCAGGTTATCAGCGACGCCCAGTACGCGGGCGTCCTGAGCCAGATAGCCGACCCCAACGCCAACATGGACGTGATGAAGCTGGAGAAGGCGCCCAAGATTGCCGTGTACACGCCCAAGGGCAAGCAGCCCTGGGACGACGCGGTGACCCTGGTGCTGACCTACGCCCAGATTCCCTACACCGAGATTTACGACGACGAGGTGCTCGACGGCAAGCTCACCAAGTACGACTGGCTGCACCTGCACCACGAGGACTTCACCGGGCAGTACGGCAAGTTCTTCGCCTCCTACCGCAACCGCCCCTGGTACCAGCAGCAGCAGCGCGACTCGGAAGCCGCCGCCAAGCGCCACGGCTTCGCCAAGGTGTCGCAGATGAAGGGCGCGGTGGTGACCAAGATGCAGGAATTCGTGGCCGGCGGAGGCTTCCTCTTCGCCATGTGCTCGGCCACCGACACCTACGACATTGCCCTGGCCGGCCTGGGCCTCGACATGGTGGAAGGCATGTATGACGGCGACCCGGCCGACCCGCAGGCCCAGCAGAAGCTCAACTACAACCGCACCCTGGCCTTCAAGGACTTCCAGATCGTGCGCGACCCGTACCAGTACGAGTACTCCAACATCGACATGCAGCCCATCGAGCGGGGCGTGGGCGAAGACAACGACTACTTCCAGCTCTTCACCTTCTCGGCCAAAAACGACCCGGTGCCCACCATGCTCACCCAGGACCACGAAAAGACCGTGAAGGGCTTCATGGGCCAGACCACGGCCTTCCGCAGGTCCCTGATCAAGTCCGACGTGCTGGTGCTGGGCGAAAACAAGGGCTCGGGCGAGGTGCGCTACATGCACGGTGAGCTGGGCAAGGGCACCTGGACCTTTTTCGGCGGCCACGACCCGGAGGACTACCAGCACTTGGTGGAAGAAGAGCCGACGGACCTTTCGCTGCACCCCAACTCCCCGGGCTACCGCTTGATTCTGAACAACATCCTGTTTCCGGCCGCCAAGAAGAAAAAGCAGAAGACCTGATATTACCTTCCGCTATAGCTATATATTTCCGGGCGTTTGTATTCCCTTATCTCCCCTATCACCGCATGACTCGCCTGCCGATACATTGCCTGGCTACGGCCGCGCTGCTAGGCCTGCTTCTGCCCGCTGGACTAAGCTCCTGCGCCAACGAAACGCCACTGGCGCCGCAGACGCCGACCCCGGTGCCGGACATCACCGGCACCATCCGGCCGGCCGGGGCCGCCACCGTCACCGTCGCTGATACCCGGGGCCTGAGCCGGACCGTCAAACCGGACACGACCACGGGCGTTTTTACCATCAGCAACCTGCCAATTGGCAATTACACGCTGGCCTTCACGCCTTCGCCGGGCTACAACCGCCCGGCCGAGCGGCTCACCAGCACCGTGCGCGGCCTCACCACCGACATCGGCGTGGTCACGCTGCAGGGCAATGGCACCGTTTCGCGGGGCGGCGGCAGCTGGACGGCCAACGGCAGCAGCTACACCGGTTTCTTTGCGACGGGTGCGGTATCGCCCGTCACCGGCCACGCGTCGGTCTACCTCTCCACGCTGGCCCAGGGCGGCGGGGAGCTGGTAAAGCTTGCCTGGGACGGCAACTTCCGGGGCCTTGGCACCTATTCGTTTGGCGTTGCACCGGGTCAAACTATTGCCGGGTACAGCAACCCGGCGGCCACGTACGGCGGCCTGGGACTGGCGTACTGGACGAGCCCGGCGGCCGGGTCCGTTACCGTGAGCCGGTTCGACGCGGTCAATGGTATCCTGGCCGGCACCTTCAGCTTTCAGGCGGCCGGCTCCAATCAAACCCCAGGCAGCCAGACGGTTGCCGTTACCGCCGGCAGCTTTTCGCTGCGCTACGTTCCGCGGCAATAACCGCCGGCCCGGCGCCGGCGCCAACTCCTTTGTGCGGGGCCGGGGGCAACCTGATCCTCAACCGCACCACGTTTTCGCCTCGAACAGCTTCGGGGCCTGGCCACCGCACGCGGCCGGTGCAGGCATCCCTGCACCGGCCGCGTGCGTTTGAATGGGCTGCACCCTTCCCAGCCCGCATGGATACCAACCACGTCAACTACGGACTCGCGCTCAGCGCCGAGGAACAACAGCCCATCGAAGACACGCCCAACCCGCTGCCGCGGGCGGTGCTACGCCTCAACAACGTGATGCTGCTCGACGGAGAGTGGCGCTTCGCCCTCGACGCCGACGACGCAGGCCTGAACGAGAGCTGGTACCTCGGGCGCGACTACGAGCACCGCGCCACCTGGCCCGGCTCGGTGGAGATGCACCTGGCCGAAGCCCGCGGCCTGAGCGACCCGGCCCGCTGGCACGACCAGGTGGTGGCCTGGTACGAGCGCGAATTCACCGTGCCGGCCTGCGCCGAGCCCGGCGGCCGCTGCATGTACCAGCTCACCTTCGGGGCCTGCGGCTACGAAACGCGGGTGTGGCTGAACGGCCGCCCGCTGCGCACCATCGAGGGCGAGGACGTGCACTACGGCGAGTACACGTCCTTTTCCTTTGAGCTGGACGAGAGCCTGCTACTGCCCGTCAACCGCCTCACCGTGCGCATTGCCGACACGATGGACGCCGAAACGCCGCGCGGCAAGCAGGAGTCGCACGTGTACAAGCGCGGCGGCATCTGGTACCAGACCTACACCGGGGCCGTGCGCTCGGTGTGGCTGGAAGTGGTGGAGCGCAACCGCCTCCGCTCCCGCGTGAGCGTGGTAAGCCTGGTGGAAGACCGGCTGGTGCGCTTCAACGTGGCCACCCGCATCCACGACCCGGGCCAGTACACGCTGCGCCTGCAGGTGTTTGAGCGCCCCAACGGGCATAGCCCCGCCACCGAGCCGCTGGCTTCGTCGGACTTCCCGCTGCGGCTGGAAGCGGGCCAGAAACAGCAGCGCGTGGTGCTGGAAGTGCCCGGCGCGGAGCTTTGGTCGCCGGAGCACCCGCAGCTCTACCGCCTGGTGGCCGAGCTCATCGACGAGCACGGCTACGCGGCCCGCATCGAGGCGCAGTTCGGGCTGCGCAAGATTGAGGCGCGGGGCCGCTACGTGTACCTCAACAACGAGCCCACCTACCTCGACGGCATCCTCTACCAGCCCGGCACGGCCAGCTACGAGGAAATTCGGCGCCACTTCCGGGCCATGAAGGAGCTGGGCTGCAACCTGGTGCGCGTGCACATTGCCGGCGTCGACCCGCGCATCTACCAGCTGGCCGACGAGCTGGGGCTGCTGCTGTGGGTGGAAGTGCCCAGCCCGCACTCCTCCACCCCGCGCAGCCGCCAAAACCACCGCGCCGAGCTGCTGCGCATGCTGGCCCTGATGGAAACGCACCCGTCCATCGTCATCTGGAGCCTCTACAACGAGGACTGGGGCGCCCAGGACATTGCCTCCAACGCCGCCACCCGCCGCTACATCATCGAGACCTACCACTACATGCACCTGGAGCACCCGCAGTTCCTGGTGGTCGATAACGACGGCTGGCAGCACATTTCCTGGGAGGGCCGGCTGAAATCGGACCTGCTCACGGCCCACCTCTACACGCCCGCCCTGGACCGCTGGCGCGAAGTGCTCGATCAGCTCACCGCCGGACAAATGGACGGGGTGGCGGCCTTCCCGCTGGTGGTCGGCGACCCGTTTTTCTACCGCCACCAGGTGCCGCTCATCGTCAGCGAGTGGGGCGGCTTCGGCTTTCCCGACTACGGCGGCCCGCAGGACGCCGACGCGCGCACCGAGCAGATCCGGCAGTTCAAGCACGAGCTGCGCCAGCGCCCCATTGCCGGCGACGTGTACACCCAGGCCACCAACATCGAGGATGAGCGCAACGGCCTGATCGATCCGCAGACCGGGGAGCTGTCGGTGCCGGCCGGGCTGCTGGACTCGCGCACCAAGCCCGAGGCCTCACCTGACCCGCCCATGCCCACGGTGTAAGCGGCAACTTCCGGACGATTGGCAACGCGGCCCGTCGGCGGCCCTCGGGCATGGGCCGCCGACGGGCCGCTTGGCAGATACTATTCCCCCGGCAATAGCCCGGGGCTGCCGGCGTACCGGAGGTTCGTGTTTTATCTTCCCAATCGACTATGCTGGGGGTTTTCCGCTCCCTGAACCGGCCTATTCGACGCCAGCCTGCACGCCACCGCCACCTCTTGCGCGCTTGCCCCGTCGCGTCGTTGAGCAGCGGCGGCCGCAGCGGCCGGGATGCTTCACCGGACGGATGCCAGATCGAGCAGCAGGCACAACACACTCACAATGAACCTATAATACTACCGCTTCATGCGCAGCGTCGCGGCTACTTTGCGAAAGTCTGCCAACGGATCAGCAGCCGGTTTGACTACGGCGGGTTTGCGGCCCTTTGCGGGGGGCGTGGGCCTGGCCGCCGCAGCCGGCGCGCCGAACACCACGCCGTGGAAAATCAGCGTAGCATCCTCATCGGTGCGGATGAGCTGGTAAAAGCCCGGGCGCCGTCCGCGCAGGTTGCTACTGCCGCTGACTTCGTAGCCGTAGGCCGGACTCGGGGGCAGCTGCCGCTCCTGGCTCTGCAGAAGGGCGCCGGGCGTAGTCAGGGCCTGGGCCCGGCGCAGCAGCCGCTGCCGGGCTTCGTCGGGCGGCGTGGGCGGCAGCACCTGCACGGTGAAGCGCGTGGCGAAGGTATCGGGCACGGCCCCGGCGCTGCCGGCTGGCCCGAACACGTAGGTTTTGTCGGCGGGGCGCACTTCCAGAAGCTGGTAGGGCGTGCCGGCCAGGCTGATGACGAAAGGCGCCAGCTCCAGCGGCGGCACCTGGCCCCGGGCGTCGTAGTAGCCGCCGAGCAGCATCTGCCGCAGCTCGGCTTCGGCTGCCGCGTCGCTGTCGGGGTACAGGCCGAAGACCAGCGTGAAGCCGACCGAGTCGCCGAAGGCCAGCACCATCAGGTCTTTGCCCGGCTCCAGGCTGGCGCCCTGGCCGAACACGGCCGGGTAGCCGTTGAACTGCAGCTCGTGCTGCTGCACCTGCGTGGCGCGCTTGGCCAGGTACTGCTCCACCACCAGAGTGCGCACTTTCAGGAAGTTGCCCTCGGGCACGCGCAGCACTTCCAGCAGGGAGCCGTCGGGTCGGGCCAGGCCGTTGAGCGACTCTTCGGCCACGTAGCCGGGGGCAGCCCGCACGTAAAACGTGGAGCCGGGCACGCGCCGGTGCCGGGCCGTGAGGGTGCTGCGCACGGTGTCGGGCAGGGCCGCGGGCGCCGCGGTGCCGGCCGGCGCTTCCTGGGCTACAGCCGCCTGCCCGAAACCCAGTAGCCACAGCAGGCCAGGTAGCCAGCCGCCAGGTAGTTGCAGCCAGCGCCGCGCCGCCCGCCGCTTAGTGCATCCGGTCATCCCGCACCGGCAGACTGGTCACGATGTCGCCCTCGATTTTGAGCAGCTCCTGCAGGCGGGTGTCCACTTCCTGCGGGTCGCAGTATTCCTTGGCCAGGTCCACGTAGGCCACGAAATGGCCCGCTTCGGACACCATCAGCTCGTAATAGAACTTGCTCAGCTCCGCGTCGGGAATGTGCTTCCAGAGCAGCTTGAACCGCTCGCAGCTGCGGGCCTCGATCAGGGCCGATACCAGCAGCTGGTCCATGAGCTGCCGCTCGCGGGCCCCGCCGCGGCGCACGTGCTTGAGCAGCTCCACCACGTACTCGTCGCGGCGCGGGCGGCCCAGCGGCAGATTGCGCTTGCGCAGCTCCTGCAGCACCCGCTCGAAGTGGCTCCACTCCTCGGCCACCAGCTCGGTCAGCTCGTCGACGAGGCGGGTTTTCTCGGGGTAGCTCACGATCAGCGAAATGCCGGTGCTGGCTGCTTTCTGCTCGCAGTAGGCGTGGTCGACGAGGATGTCGCCGATGTTCTTGCTGGCAATATCGACCCAGCGCGGGTCGGTGTTGAGCTTGAGCTTGAGGATGGTTTTTTCGCGCTGCTGGGCTACCTCGGCCGAGGGCAGTGCGGCGTGATGATCGGACATATCGGGGATTGTCAAATGGCTAAATGGTCAAATTACCGGCCGCTCTTTACTTGAAGCTATTGTTTAGCATACAAGAATGAACAGCCAACAAGTTAATCATTTAACAATGCAGCCATTCAAAGTCATTTAGTCGAAGAAATTCCACTTCAGCCCCAGTTGGAAGCTGCGGGGGTTGCCGGTGTAGAAGGGCGTGGGGAAGTAGCCGGCCTGGGGCAGGCCCTGGTTGACGTACGCCATTTTCAGGAACACCGATACGGTTTTGATGTCGGCCATGAAGAACACGTCGGCCACCGCGAAGCCGCGCGCGGTGAAGTGGTCCTGCACGTAGAACTGCTGCACGCTCGGCGCGTAGTCGTAGGGCGTCCAGCCCGACTGGAAGTACGTCTCGACCCCGAACTGACTGAACAGGGCCTTTTTGAAAATGAACCCCTGGGCGTAGATGCGCGAGTTGCCCACCAGCTTCGGCACGCGCAGGCCCTCGCCCTCGCCGCCCTGGGTGAAGGTCACCTGGTTGTCGAGGTGCAGCAGGCCGTAGCTCAGCTGGTGGCGCAGAAAGCCCACCAGCAGCTGCTTGCTGCCGTCGATTTGCATGGGCAGCAGGTCGCGCCGGTAGTTTTCGCGCTGGCCGTAGTACACCAGGTTGTAGATGGTCACGAACGAGGCCGAGGCCTGCACGCGCTGTTGCAGGGCGGCGTCGGCGCGGCTCAGGCGCTGGTTCAGGCTCACCGTGAGCTGGTCGACGGTGGTATTGCCCACGCTGAGAATGTCGCCGGTAGCGGTGGTATCGGGCCAGGCGTGGTGGTTGCCCCGGAACTGCTGCTGGGTGAGCGTGGGCGCGTAGGTGGAGTGCAGCACCTCGCCGGTGAGCGGGCCGAAGCGCAGGCGCCCGCGCAGCCACACTTCGTTGAAGAACTTGTACTCGCCGGCCGCTTCCACGTCGAAGAGCTTGCGCCAGCGGAAGGAAGCCGTGCCGCCGACAAACAGCTGGTTGGCCGCCACTTCGGGCAGCACGTCGATTTCCCGGTCGGGGTCGGCCGCCCGCGACTGGGTGCGCAGGCGGGCGTTGCGGTAGCGGCCGTAGAGGCGGTACTCCAGAAAATCGGTGCGGCCGAGCACGCCCAGCGTGTTTTCCAGCTGCCGGTAGGTGGAGCGGTCATCGGTCTGGGTCGAGCTGCGCAACACCCGGGCGTAGTAGTCGCGGTCGAGCGGGCCGACGGTAAAGTCGTCGGTGTAGCGGTTGTACTGCCGGCGCCAGTCGAGCAGGTGGTAGGCCGTCAGGCCGCGCCCCACCAGGTTGTAGGTATGGGTGAGGTGAAACTGGTCGCGGTGGTCCTTGTTCTGGGCCTGGCGCAGCCACACGTCCTCGCTGCGGTAGTCGAAGAGGTTGGCGAGCGTGTCGCCGTCGGTGGCGCGGGGCTTGATGCCGCCCTGCTCGATGGCCCGGTGCCGGGCCTGGTAGTAGTTGAGCAGCGCGTGGTACCGCTCGTTCTTGGTCTGGTAGCGGGCGAAGATGAGCACCCCCGCGTGGGTTACCTGCGGGTCGCGGTTGTTGGTGGTGCCCAGCTGCTTGTTGGCCCCGAACCGCTCGTAGGCAATGCCCACGTTCACCGCCTTTTTGATGCTGCGGGTGTAGGCGCCCTCGAACAGCTGCTCGCCCACCCCGCCCTGCACAAAGCGGAAAAAGCTGTAGGGCGAGCGGGTGTCGTAGTAGGGAATGGTGGCCGCGTCGCGGAAGTAGCGGTCGAAGGCGTTGCGGCCGACGCGGGCCCCCAAGCGGGTATTTGGCTCCCACAGCAGGCGGCGCGAGGCCAGGGCCACGTTGCCCAGGCTTTGCTGAAAGGTGCTGTCGTAGTACCAGTTGCGGCTGTTGTGCATGCCCGTCAGGGTGGTATCCAGCGGGTGGCCGTCGGGCTGGTTGCGCAGCACATCCACCTCCCGCACGACGAGGGTGGTTTTGGGCCCGTAAATGGCCTTGGTGGAATCGTCGACCACCTGGGCGCGGCTCAGCGTGGGCAGCAAGGCCAGCGGCAGCCCCAGCAGGAGCAGCCACCAGCGGCCAGGGCGTGGGGAGGTCGAACGGCAGATAATAGCGTCAGGCAACGGCACGGGGCGTAAGCAAGGGCGTGAGCAGGGCCTGCAGGCGCGCAGCGCCGTCGGCCAGGAAAGCGACCCGGATGGGAACGTAAAACAACGGCAAACTCGCCGCGCTGGTGTGCAAGGCCGGCTCGCGCAGGCGGGCGGCATCTTTTTCGGTGGTAATAATAACGGCCCCGGCCGGCACCGCCGCGCCCACCTGCCGCAACTCGGCCGCCGTGAAGGCGTGGTGGTCGGCAAAGCGGTGGTGGGCGGCAATGGGGTGGCCGCGCCGCCGCAGTTCGGCCAGCAGGGGCTCGGGCTGGGCAATGCCAGTGAGCACCACGACGGGCTGGTCCGGTCCGGGCGGCTGGTTGGTAGTGGCGAAAACCGGCTGCGGCGCGCCGTACTCGTAGCTCGAAAACAGCACCGGCACCCCGGGGCGGGCGTAGCGAAGGGCCCGGGCCGTAGCCTGCTGCCGGGCCGCCGCGGGCAGCGTCACCGGGCACTTGGTCACCACGATGACGTCGGCGCGGCGGGCGCCGCGGCGGCTTTCGCGCAGGCGGCCGGCGGGCAGCACGTAATCGAGCCAGAACGGCCGGGCCAGCTCGGTGAGCAGCACGTTCAGCTCGGGGCGCACGCGGCGGTGCTGGTAGGCGTCGTCGAGCACCACGGCCGTCACTTCGGGCGCCTGGGCGGCCAGCTCGGCCAGGCCGTGGCGGCGGTCCTCGTCGACCACCACCGGCACCCGGCCGCCGAAGCCGTGCAGGTGCTGCCAGGGCTCGTCGCCGATGCTGGCGGCCGTGTCGGCGCTGGTGGCGCGGCGGAAGCCCCGGGTCTGGCGGCCATAGCCGCGGCTGAGAATGGCCGGGTGCTGGCCCTGATCGAGCAGTTGCTGCGTCAGCCAGGCCACGTGCGGGGTTTTGCCGGTGCCGCCCACGCGCAGGTTGCCCACGTTGAGGAGGGGCACGGCCGCCGCCGTGCTTTGCCAGAAGCCCGTATCGTAGAGCCAGTTGCGCACCGCCGCCACGCCGGCGTACAGCCAGCTCAGGGGCAAGAGCAACAGGGTCAGCAAACGGGACATGGCAAGGGCAGCCGCGCGGCGCACGGCCACGACGGGCGGCAAAAATACGC
This sequence comes from Hymenobacter edaphi, assembly GCF_003258365.1. GTDB lineage: Bacteria > Bacteroidota > Bacteroidia > Cytophagales > Hymenobacteraceae > Solirubrum > Solirubrum edaphi. Next base: position 1,228,720 of record NZ_QHKM01000001.1, read on the forward strand.
GAAATGCCGCCGGCCCGGCCGCCCGGGGCGCTATTGCGTACTGATTTGGCCTATGACCGCGCCTTCCACCTTCGCCGAGCGCCTGCTGGCCCTGCTCACCGCCTTCCCCGCCGCCCCGCTCCTGCCCGACGACGTGCAGGCCCTGAACCCTTACCAAACCGAACCGACGCACGGCCTGCTCATGCAGTTTGCCCAGCGCTACTACGCTGATAATGAGCCGCGCGTGGCCCTGCTCGGCATCAACCCCGGCCGCTTCGGCGCCGGCAGCACCGGCGTGGCCTTCACCGACCCGGCGGCGCTGGAACGGCACTGCGGTATTCCGAACGCGCTGCCGCGGCGGCCGGAGCTGTCGAGCCAGTTCGTGTACCAGCTCATCGACGCGCTGGGCGGGCCGGCGGCGTTCTACGGGCATTTTTACCTCGGCTCGTTGTACCCGCTGGTGCTCGTGCGCCACGGCCGCAACTACAACTACTACGACTCCCGGACCGCGACGCAGGCGCTCTGGCCCGACATGCAGCAGTCCTTACAGCAGCAGGTGGCCGCCGGCCTGCGCCGCGACGTGGCCATCAGCCTGGGCCGGCGCAACGGGGAATATTTCGAGCGGCTGAACGCGGAGCTGGGCTTGTTCGAGCGGATTCTGGTCTTCGACCACCCGCGCTTCATCATGCAGTACAAGCGCCGCGAGGTGCCCGAGTACGTAGCGCGGTACGCGGCGCAGCTGGGAGAATTAATTTCTATCTGACGTTTTTTAGCCCGCAGAAGGCGCAGAACCCAGCGTCCTCAGTGGAAACTTCGGCGCCCTCTGCGGGCTAAAAACCTAGAACTACCTTCGCAGCACCATGTCCGCCACCGTCCAAGACCTCACCCGCGCCCTCGAAGCCTGGGCGCCCCTGCCCTACCAGGAAAGCTACGACAACGCCGGCCTGCAGTGCGGCGACCCGCAGATGCTCGTCAAAGGCGTCCTGATTGCCCTCGACTGCACGCCCGCCGTCATCGACGAGGCCGTGCGCCGCGGCTGCAACGTGGTCGTGGTGCACCACCCGGTCATTTTCGTGCCGCTGAAGCGCCTCACGGGCGCCACTGAGGTGGAGCGCACCATCATGCGCGCCCTGCGCCTCGACGTGGCCGTGTACGCGGCCCACACCAACCTCGACAACGTGCGCCACGGCGTGAGCCGCCACCTGGCCGAAAAGCTGGGCCTGACCAGCCTGCGCATCCTCGACCCCAAGCCCGGCCTGCTCGGCAAGCTCGTCACCTACGTGCCGCCCCGGCACACAGAAGCCGTGCTGCAGGCCCTCTACGCCGCCGGCGCCGGCCAGGTCGGCGACTACCACGACTGCAGCTTTCGCCTCGACGGCACCGGCACCTTCACGCCCGGCCCCGGCACCAACCCCGCCGTCGGCGCCCCGAACCAGCCCGAAACCGTGCCGGAGCAGCGCGTGGAAGTGCTGCTGCCGCTGCACCTGCAGCACAAGGCCTTGGCGGCGCTGCGCCAGGCACATCCTTACGAGGAAGTGGCCTACGAGCTGATCAAGCTGGAAAACGTGAATCAGGAGGTCGGCTCCGGCATGATCGGGGAGCTGCCCGAGGCGCTGCCGGCCCGGGACTTTCTGCGCCTGCTGCGCGAGCGGCTCGACGTGCCGGTAGTCAAGCACACCGAGTTCCACGCCGTGATTCGCCGGGTGGCGGTGTGCGGCGGGGCCGGCTCCTTCCTCACGAAAAAGGCCGTGGCGGCCGGTGCCGATGCCTACGTGACCGGCGACATCAAGTACCACGAATTTTTTGCCCCCGAAGGCCGCCTGCTGCTCTGCGACGTGGGCCACTACGAGAGCGAGCAATATACCGGGGAGTTGTTTCGCGAATTGCTTAGGGAGAAATTTGCGCGTACTTTTGCGGTCTTGTTAGCCGAGACCCCCACGAACCCTGTTCGCTATGATTTCTAATTCCGCTTCGGACATCACCGTAGCCAGCAAGCTGGAAGCCCTGCTCAACCTGCAACGCATTGACTCGCAGCTCGACGAAATTCGGCGCGTGCGCGGCGACTTGCCGGAAGAAGTGCGCGACCTGGAAGACGAAATTGCCGGCTACGAAGTCCGCGTTTCGAAATTCGACGAGGAAGTAGCGAGCCTGAACGACCAGATCAAGGCCCGCAAGCAAGCCGCCAAAGACGCCGAAGTGCTGATTCGCCGCTACGAGGACCAGCAGCAGAACGTGCGCAACAACCGCGAGTACGAAGCCATCGGCAAGGAAATGGAGCTGCAAAAGCTCGAAATCCAGATTTCCGAGAAGAAGATTCGCGAATTCCAGTACCAGATCGACCAGAAAAACCAGGAAATCAGCGGCACCAAGCTGCGCCTGGACGAGCGCCGCAAGGACCTGACCAACAAGCAGTCGGAACTGCAGGTTATCGTGGGCGAGAGCGAAGCCGATGAGCAGAAGCTCGTGGCCGAGCGCGAAGTGGCTGCTAAGCCCGTGGAAGACCGCCTGCTGTCGGCCTACACCCGCATCCGCGGCAATGCCCGCAACGGCCTGGCCGTGGTGATGGTGAAGCGCGACGCCTGCGGCGGCTGCTTCAACACGGTGCCCCCGCAGCGCCAGGCCGACATCATTGCCCACAAGAAAATCATCGTGTGTGAGCACTGCGGCCGCATTCTGGCCGACGTGGAAGCCCGCGCGTAAGTTTTCGTTGCGCGTTTTGCGTTGTTTGTTTTTCGAAAAGGAACGGCCCCGTGTCGTTCCTTTTTTCATTGTTCAGATGAAGGTTCTCGCAGAGGTGCGCCGAGGGTTGCGCGCAGGCGCGCTACGAGCGGCCCTGCTCCTGCTGCCGCTTTGCGCCTTCACGGCGCAGGAACCGGACTCGAACAACGAACAACGAACAACAAATAACGAAACGGCCGCCGACCAGCTCAGCCCCGCCGCCCGCCGCGCCTACACCGAACTGCTGAAGCTGCGCACCGGCACGGCCCAGGCCCTGGCGCGGGCGGAGCTCCGGCAGCAGCCCGGCAGCGCCGGCGCCCTGCTGGTGGCCGAGGGCGCGGGCTTCGCCGAGTTGGTCATCAGCCAGGACGCCGCCCGCTACGAAATCATCATCGACCAGCAGGATGCGGCCCTGGCGGCGCTGGACGCGCAGCCCCGCTCGGCCCTGCGCGACTACGTGCGCGGCGAGATTCGCCTGCACCAGGCCGTGGTCCAGGTGATGTTCGGCCACGAGCTGCAGGGCGCCTGGAGTTTGCGCCAGGCCTACCTGCAGGTGCAGCAGAACGCCCGGCGCTGGCCCGGCTACCTGCCGACGGTGAAGACGCTGGGTTTGTGTGAGTTCCTGATCGGCTCGGTGCCCGAGGGCTACCGCTGGTTTCTGAACCTGCTGGGCCTGCCCGGCAACACCGAAGCCGGGCTGCAGCACCTACGCACGGCCGCCCAGCGCCCCCACGACTTCCAGCCCGAAGCGCAGATTCTGGTGGCCCTGATCCGGCAGACCTACTACGGCGCCGACGAGGAAGCCGCCACGCTGGTAGCGCGCCTCAGCCGCGAACAGCCCGACAACCTGCTGTTCAGCTACCTGGGCATGTCGGTGCAGAAAAAGCTGCACCACGCCGACCAGGCCCTGGCCTACTACCGCAATCGGCCCACCGGCCCCACCTACGTGCCCGTGGCCTACCTGCACCACATGGCGGCCGATTTGCTGCTCTACCAGGGTCAGTACACCGCTTCGGAGCGCGCCAACCAGCAGTTTCTGAGCGAGTACCGCGGCGTGCACTACCGCAAGGACGCGTGGTTTAAGCTCTACCTGGCCTACTGGCTTAGCGGCGACGCGGCCCAGGCCGAGCGCAGCCGCCAGCAGATCAGCAAGGGCGGCGACACCACCGTGGAGGAGGACCGCTACGCCCAGCGCTTCGTCGACGACCGGGTGCCGCTCAGCCGCCCACTCACTCGCGCCCGCCTGCACATCGACGGGGGCTACTACCGCCCCGCCCTGGCCACGCTGGACGAGTTTCGGGCTACCGCCGCCACCCCGCTGCGCGACCGGCTGGAGGAGCCCTACCGCCGCGCCCGCGCCTACCACGGCCTGCAGCGCCTCGACTCGGCCCGGCTGTACTACGGCCGCTGCATCGCGGCCAGCGGCCCGGCGCCGTACTATTTTGCCCCGCAATCGGCCCTGCAGCTGGGCTATATCTGCCAGGAAGCCGGCCAAAAAGCCCAGGCCAAGGCGTATTTTCAGAAGGCGCTGGGCTACGGTAAGCACGAATACAAGACCAGCACCGACGCCAAGGCCAAGGTGGCGCTGGCGAGTTTGAAATGACGCCCACAGTTTCTCCGGCCCAGGCCCTGCGCTGGGCCGCCCAGTTTCCGTACTGCGCCTACTACGTGCCGGCCGTGGGCACCGCCGCACCCGGCGGCGCCTTCGCGCACCTGCTGGCCGTGGGCACGGAAGCGGAGCCTGGTCCAGTGTCGCTGGCGGAGCTGGATGCCTGGCTCGCGGCGCAGGCTGGTTCGACGGCCCCGCGCTGCGGCCTGCTTACCTACGACCTCAAAAACGAGGTGGAACCCCCGCTTGGCAGCCAGCACCCCGACGGCCTGCACTGGCCCGCGCTGCACTTCTTCGTACCCGACAAGTGGCTGCGCTGGCACCCCGACGGCCGCCTGGAAACCCACGGCCTGACCGCCGACGACCGGCGCGCCATCGACGCCGCGACGATGGAGGACGCACCCGCCGCCCCGGTGCCCGCGCTGCGCCCGCGCCTGCCCCGCGCGGAGTACCTGCGGGCGGTGGAAGCCGTACGCGAAGACATTCTGAGCGGCGAAGTCTACGAGCTGAACCTCTGCCAGGAGTTCTTCGCCGAAAACGTGCAGCTGGACCCAGTCGACACGTTTCTGCGGCTGCTCGACGCCTCGCCCACGCCTTTCGCGGGCTTTTACAAGTGGCAGGACCGCTACTTGCTTTGCGCCTCGCCCGAGCGGTTTCTGCGCCGCGACGGGGACCAGCTGCTTTCCCAGCCCATCAAGGGCACCAGCCGGCGCGGCGGCACGCCCGAAGAAGACGAGCAGCAGCGCCAGCGGCTGCTGCACGACGAGAAGGAGCGCGCCGAAAACCTGATGATTGTGGATTTGGTGCGCAACGACCTGGCCCGCGTCAGCCGGCCCGGCACGGTGCAAGTGCCGGAGCTGTTCGGCCTCTACCCCTTCCGCCACGTGTGGCAGATGATTTCGACGGTAACCAGCCAGCCCGCCCCCGGCACGACGCTGGCCGATACGCTGCGCGCCACTTTCCCGATGGGCTCGATGACCGGCGCGCCCAAAATCCGCGCCATGCAGCTCATCGAGCAGTACGAGCGGGCCCGCCGCGGCCTCTACAGCGGCAGCATCGGCTACGCCTGGCCCGGCGGCGACTTCGACCTGAACGTGGTCATCCGCAGCCTGCAGTACCGCCAGGATACCGGCTACCTCAGCTTCCAGGTCGGCTCGGCCATTACCTACGACTCGGTGCCGGAACGCGAGTACGAGGAATGCCTGTTGAAGGCCCGGGCCCTGCTGGAGGTGCTCGGAACGGCCATCAGCGCGTAGAGGCCAGGCCCTGCTTGCTCAGAGCTGCAACGGCGGCCCCAGTATTTTCATGCCGTGCTCGAGGTGGATTTTCCGCAGTTCCGCCGCCGCCGGGGGCTTCGCCAGGCCCTGTAGCTTCCGCAGAAACTCCTCGAACTTCCCGGCCGGCTGCAGCAGGTACAGCTGCTTGCCGGTTTCCGTGAGCTGAATCCAGGTATGCGGGACGTTTCTGGGCAGGAACACCGTGTCGCCGGTGCTGGCGACGAATTCCTCGGTGCCAACCACGAAGCGGTACTGGCCTTCCACGATGTAGAATATTTCGTCCTGGTGGTAATGAATGTGCAAGGGCGGGCCGACCTTTTCCCGCCCGCTGTACTGCAGCACGCTCAGCTGCTGGCCGGTGTCGTCGGCCGAGACTTTGACGTCCTGCCGGTTTACCCGCCGGAAGGTCAGCACCTCGTTGCGCCGGTTCTGCCCCGCTTTCACGACGAAGGGGCTGGGACTGGACTCGCCCGTCAGCGAAAACGGCACGCCCGCGGCGGCCCAAGGCAGGACGGCCGCCGCGCCCAGGAATGTTCTGCGTTTCATGGCAACAGTGGTTGGTTGGGCCAATTTGCCGCCCATCTGCTGCCGTTTGGTGGTAAAAAATGGACGTTTACCGCTTTACACCTCCCACTCCCCGAAGTACCGTTCGGGCGCCCGGGTTTCTATTGCATAAAATGCCGCGGGGCTGTGCCCGGTAAACGCGGCGTAGTCCTTGGCCAGGTGCTGGTAGTCGTGGTAACCGCAGTGGAGCGCAATGCTGAGCCAGTCCTGCTCCGGCGCCTGGTTTTTCCGGCGGAATGCCTGGTCGAACCGGATGATTCGGCGGTACAGCTTCGGCCCAACGCCCATGCGCTCCTTGAACTTCCGGTCGAACTGGCGGTAGCTCAGGCAGGCTTCCCGGGCAAACCACTCCAGGGGGTATTTATCGGGGTACTGACCCATCAGCCGCCCGATTCGGTCGATGGGATGGGGCTTGCCCCGCGCCCGGCGCACCAGCTGGCGCAGGTACTGTTCGACCACGCTCAGCATCTGCGGGTAGGATGCCGCCGTGGCCAGCTGCTCGTTTACGCGCGCCACCTCGGCCCCGAGCACCGCCTCGGCATCCAGGTAGCCGTTCACGAGCTGCTGGGCCGGAATACCCGTCAGCAAAAACAGCTGGCCGGGCTGGAACACCACCTGCAGCGTCAGGAAGTTCTGCCCGATATGGCGGTTGCTGACGACGGTAGGCTGCCCCGTCAGGGCCACCCTGGTCTGGGGACAGCGCCGCCCGCTTTGCGGAAGCACCACCTGCTCCGGGTCTTTGGGATAAAACTGCAGGCACTCCTGCACCCGGGGTGGGTACGCCTTGAACGGCGGCGGTTGGCCACCCGCAAACGAGAAATCGGCAATGCGGTATTGCTTCACGTAGGCCGCCAGATCAGCCGCAGGCGGAAGGTTTTCCAGCAGCATAGCAACTGTGCGTTTCGTTGTCGGATTGTTGCGCCGTCCTGACTCTGGCTTTCTTCGACTGCGCAAGTAAGATAGGCAACTGATTCTGTACCATATACACTGCGGCGCCCAGATTGCCGGCAAGCGCCCGCTTAATCCCAACGCTTCACCGCGCCGGACTTAGCGGCTGCAGAGCCCAGGCCTGCTCCTGACCAACCGGCTTGCAGCCGTTGCCTGCTTCGGAAGCAACATTCAGCCATTCATTCGTTTAGCCATGTAACAATCCGGCCAAACTGCCAAACTGTCATTTCTCCCCCGGAAGCCGTACCTTTGCGCTCCTTACGCTGATTTTCCGAGGCCATGTCTCAACCCCTGCTTACGCTCGATTTCCTGGATAACGCCCCCGCGCCGGCCGCCCCGGGCCAGCTGTCCGCCGACGTGCGCGTGACCGAAGCTACCCACACCGGCCGCCAGCGCCGGCTCTACATCGAGAGCTACGGCTGCCAGATGAACTACTCCGACTCCGAAATCGTGTCGAGCATCCTCTACGACGAGGGTTTCGACACCACCACGGAGCTGGCGGAGGCCGACCTGGTGCTGCTTAATACCTGCTCCATCCGCGAAAAGGCGGAGGTGACGGTGCGGCAGCGCCTCAAGGAAATCAACTCCCACAAGCGCAAGCGCCCCGGCCTGCTGGTGGGCGTGCTGGGCTGCATGGCCGAGCGCCTCAAGAGCAAGTTCTTGGAGGAAGAGAAGATTGTGGACCTGGTGGTGGGCCCCGACGCCTACCGCGACCTGCCGAACCTGATCCGGGACGTCGACAACGGGCAGCGGGCGGTGAACGTGCTGCTGAGCCGCGAGGAAACCTACGCCGACATCACGCCGGTGCGCCTGAACTCCAATGGCATCACCGCCTTCGTGAGCATCATGCGCGGCTGCGACAACATGTGCTCCTTCTGCGTGGTGCCCTTCACCCGGGGCCGGGAGCGGAGCCGCGACGCGCACAGCATCGTGGCCGAAGCGCAGGCGTTGTTCAACCAGGGCTTCAAGGAAGTGACGCTACTGGGCCAGAACGTAGATAGTTACAAGTGGCAGTCGGAGGACGGCACGGAGCAAGTAAACTTCGCCGGCCTGCTGGAGCGCGTGGCCCTGGTGAGCCCCGAGCTGCGCATCCGCTTCTCCACCTCCCACCCCAAGGACATCACCGACGAGGTGCTGCACACGATGGCCAAGTACGACAACGTGTGCAACTACATCCACCTGCCCGCCCAGAGCGGCAACTCCCGGGTGCTCAAGCTGATGAACCGCACCTACGACCGGGAGTGGTACCTCGACCGCGTGGCCGCCATCCGCCGTATCCTGGGCGAGGACTGCGGCATCTCCACCGACATGATTGCCGGCTTCTGCTCCGAAACCGAGGAAGAGCACCAGGAAACGCTGAGCCTGATGGACCACGTCAAGTACGACATGGCCTATATGTTCTTCTACTCCGAGCGCCCCGGCACCCTGGCCGCCCGCAAGCTGGCAGACGATATTCCGCTGGACGTGAAAAAGCGCCGCCTGGCCGAAATCATCGAGCGGCAGCAGCAGCACAGCCTCGTGCGCAGTCAGCAGGGCGTGGGCAAGGTGCACCGCGTGCTGGTGGAGGGCGTCTCGAAGCGCAGCGAGGAGCACCTGAGCGGCCGCAACGACCAGAACAAGGTGGTCATCTTCCCCCGGCAGCACTTTAAGAAAGGCGACTACGTGAACGTGCTCGTCCACGAATGTACCAGCACGACGCTGCTGGGCAACGCGGTTTCGTAGCGCGTTGTTCGTTTTTGGTTGTTCGTTTTTCGTGATGCGCCATGAACCCTGCTGCCGAGCCCAAGTCATACAAGGACCTAACGGTTTGGCAGCAGGGCCGCAAGCTGGTGCAATACGTCTACCTGATGACCAAGACGTTTCCCGCTGAGGAGCGTTACGATCTGGTCAGCCAGATGCGGCGGGCCGCAGTTTCCATTCCGTCGAACATTGCCGAAGGCTGTGGCCGGCAGCATCCGAAGGACACGATTCAATTCTTGATTATTGCCCGCGGCTCCTTGTATGAGCTGGAAACGCAGATTTATCTGTGCTTCGACCTGAGCTATATCACCGAAGCCGATTTAGAAGCAGCCGTAGAAAAGATTGAGAAGATGATTCAGCTGTTGCAGGGATTTATCTGCTACTACCGCACCCTAGCAAAATAAGTATCGACTGGTGGCGTCTATCCGAAAAACGAAAAACAAACAACGAAAAACGAAGATTTGACACCTTCTGAAATACAGTCCATCAAGCAGCGCTTCGGCATCATCGGCAACGCGCCGTCGCTGAACTTCGCCATCCAGGTGGCCGCGCAGGTGGCCCCGACCGACATGACCGTGCTCATCACGGGCGAAAGCGGCTCGGGCAAGGAATCGTTTTCCAAGATCATCCACGCCCTCTCCCCGCGCAAGCACGGGCAGTTTATTGCCGTCAACTGCGGCGCCATTCCGGAGGGCACCATTGATTCGGAGCTGTTCGGGCACGAAAAAGGCTCGTTTACCGGCGCCACGGAAGCTCGTAAGGGCTACTTCGAGGTGACCAACGGCGGCACCATCTTCCTCGACGAAATCGGGGAAATGCCGCTGGGCACCCAGGCCCGCCTGCTGCGCGTGCTCGAAAACGGGGAGTTTATCCGCGTGGGCTCCAGCAAGGTGCAGAAAACCGACGTGCGCGTGGTGGCCGCCACCAACGTGAACCTGCTTAACGCCGTGCAGGAAGGCCGCTTCCGCGAGGACCTGTACTACCGCCTCAACACGGTGCCCATCACGGTGCCGCCGCTGCGCGAGCGGGGCGAGGATATCTACCTGCTGTTCCGCAAGTTCGCCACCGACTTCGCCGAGCGCTACCGCGTGAAGCCCATCACCCTCACGCCCGACGCCCAGCAGGAGCTGATGCGCTTCCGCTTCCCCGGCAACATCCGCCAGCTCAAGAACATAGCGGAGCAAATGTCGGTGCTGGAAACCGACCGCGAAATTGAGTCGCGCGGGCTGCGGCGCTACCTGCCGCAGGATCAGTCGTCGAACCTGCCGATGCTGCTGGGCGCCACCGCCGACGGCACGGCCCCGCAGGGCCTCTCGGAGCGCGACCTGCTCTACAAGGTGCTCTTCGACATGCGCCGCGACATGACCGACCTCAAGCGCCTGGTGCTGGAAGTGGCCGCCGGCGCGGCCCGCGGCGACGGCGGCGCCGGCCAAGCCCAGGAACTGGTGCGCCAGAACAGCCACCTCTTCACCAATGTGGGCAGCAACCTGAGCGTGACGCCCTACGACGGCGGCAGCCGCCTCGGCGGCCGCCCGACCGAATCGGCGGAGCCCTTTATCCTCAACGCCGAGCCAGCCGACGCCGACTACGTGGACGACGAGGTGCAGCGCGTAGAGGACATCACCCACGAGACCGAGGAGGAGAGCCTTTCGCTGGAAGCCAAGGAGAAGGAAATGATTATCAAGGCGCTCAAAAAGCACCACAACAAGCGCAAGTACGCCGCCCAGGACCTGGGTATCTCGGAACGCACGCTCTACCGCAAGCTCAAGCAGTATGACCTGGAATAAGCACCGCGTGCTCCGCCCCTTCGTGCTGCTGACAGCGCTGCTGCTCAGCCTTTTGCCGCTGTCGGGCTGCGGGGTGTACTCCTTCACCGGCACCAGCATCGACTACACCCAGATCAAGACGTTCTCGATTGCGGTGTTTCAGAACAACGCCTCCAACGGCCCGTCCTTTCTGGCCCAGCGCCTCACCGAGGACATGAAGGACTACTTCCTGCGCAACACCACCCTGAAGCTGGTGCCCCGCGACGGGGATTTGCAGTTTGAGGGGCAGATTGTGGCCTACGACTTCGCGCCGGCGGCCATTCAGAGCACCAACGGGCAGGACCAGGCCGGCATCAACCGCCTCACCATTCAGGTGCGGGTGAAATTCACCAACACCAAGGACTCCAAGCAGGACTTCGAGCAGACGTTTCAGAGCAACGCCGACTTTCCGGCGGCCACCAACGTATCGAGCATCCTGAACGACCCGGTGGCCAACCGCCGCATCACCGACCGCATCATCACCGACGCGTTCAATAAATCGGTGGCCAACTGGTAAGCGGGCGGTTTTTGGCTTGCCAACCGGCTAAATTCCCGTATTGTTGCGGCCCCGTTTGGCAAATTCGCCCTCCCGCGTCTTTGTTGCAGTGGCTGACCGGATCCTATTCGCCGCGCCAGCCATTTAACAATCAACTCTTTAGCAGATGAACCGCGCCTCCCTGTTGCACATCCTGGACCACGCCAGCGGCATTTCAGAAGCCGAAGTGCGGGAGTTGGAGCAACTGGCCGCGGCCTTCCCCTACTGCCAGACGGCCCACCTGCTGCTGGCCAAAGCCGCCCACGACCGCGGCAGCATGCTGGCCGGGCAGCGCCTGCGCCGCGCCGCCACCTACGCCGCCGATCGGGAACTGCTGCGCGCCCTGATCGAGCAGCCGGCCGCCGCCGACCGGGTGGCCGTTGGTCCGGCTGCTGAAGCGGAAGTCCCAGCGGCCTCCTATTCTGCTACGTCCGCTGCGGGGGTTGTAGCCGTTCAGTCAGCGGACCAGGCTCCCAGTGCGGCCCCGCTGACCATTACCGAGGAGCCTGCGGTCAGCGAAGTCGCTCCCCCCGCTGCCGATCAGCTCACGGCGGATGAGCCAACTGCTACGCTTGATGCGCCGGCTGCTACTTCCGATGCGGAGTCCGATCTAGCCCTTGCAACGGAAGCAGAATCCCCCGCGGCTGAAACCTCAACAGCGGAGGCTGACTCAGCAGCCCAGGAGCTAGTATCGGATGAAACTACTGTTGCTGCTCCGACCGAAGCGGCCGGTGACACAACAGTCGGAGCCACAAATGAGGCCGCCTTGGATGCTGAATCAGCAGCTGCAATCGGCGCCGGTGAGGTAGCAGAAGCGCCCGTCAGCCTTGAAGCGGCGGGTATTGAGCCAGCTGCTACGAAGGTGGAACCCGCCGCCGACGAGCCCGTTGCCAACTTGGCACCCCCTGACGCGGAATCAGTATCAGCGGACGGCGCGCCCGAAACGGAAGCGACGCCTAAACCCGAAGCCGCCGCTGCGGAAACCGGCCTGATCAGTATTGGCGCAGCGGCCGTCGCTGTGCCGCCATCTTCCATAGCCCTGCTTGCCGCCGCGGCAGCAGCCGACGAGTTGCCCGCAGCCGCGCTGCCCATTCGGCCGCCGGTGGAAGCGGGCAGTTCCCGCTTCGAGTTCGGCCTGGGCGACGCGCCCGAACCCGGCCCGGCCTACCTGCTGCCCGAGCTGCCCGAGGCGCCTGCGCCCGGCACCATCCCGCCCTACCGCGCCGACGAGCTGCTGGCCTACGCCCTGAGCAGCGGCAGCCGCTTCGGGGCCGCCCTCACCCCGCGCGACGCCGAGCTGACCCACGACCTGCCCACCGCCGCCGCGTGGCATCCCGACGCGGCCCTGCAGGCCCACGCGGCCGCCCACCGCCCCGCCCTGCCCGCCGTGCCATCCTCGCTGGCGCTGATTGACAAGTTCTTGCGCAGTCAGCCGCGCATCAAAACCGCCCAGCGCCCCGCCCCGACCGACTCGCCGCAGGCCGATTTGTCGGTGCGCAGCACCAGCGCGGCGCCCAGCTTGGCATCCGAGAGCCTGGCCAAAATCATGGTCCGGCAGGGGAAAGTCGGGCGGGCCATTGAAATTTACGAGCAGCTCATGCAGCGGCAGCCGGAAAAAAAGGCGTATTTTGCCGCTCAAATTGACTTACTGAACCAACAACCGGAGTAGATGTACACCGCTATTATTGTCATTGCCCTCTTCGTCTGCTTGCTGCTGGCCCTGGTGGTGCTGGCCCAAAACTCGAAGGGCGGCGGCCTGGCCGGTGGCTTCTCGGCCGGCGGCACGGCCCAGCTCATGGGCGTAAAGCGCACCGGCGACCTGCTGGAGCGCCTGACCTGGGGCTTCGCCATTGCCCTGATGGTACTGGCTCTGGGCTCGCACGTGGTGCTGAGCACCTCGGGCAACGGCCCGGTGCGCAGCGTGAACCAGCAGAAGGCCATGGAGGCCCGCCTGCCCGCTGCCCCGCCCGTAACCGCCCCCGGCGCTCCGGCTCCCGGTGGTGCTGCCGCTCCGGCCCAGCCGGGCGCTACGGCTCCGGCAGCAACTCAGCCCGCTGCGCCGGCCACGGCCCCGGCTCAGTAATCCGCTTCGCCCCGCTTCAGACCGGCGGCTTTTCGCAGCAGCGAAAAGCCGCCGGTTCTTTTTTGCGGCGTGGCGGCGGCAGTTTGCCTATACTTGCGCCGCTCCGGCCGCCGTCCTGTCAGGTTGCGTGTCAGGTGCGGGGTCCCAACCCGGGCCGAAAGCTCCCTATTCGGGGGCATTCTGTCAGTTTTGGGCCCGTTGGCCACGGCTGGCACAAGAAATGCCCGGCCGCTGCCGACTCTATAGTCGTCTTTCCCTCCAACTTCAACATACCAAACCTAACACCACAGTATGGCAGTTAGCATCAAACCGCTGGCCGACCGCGTTATCATCGCGCCGGCTGCCGCCGAAGAGAAAACCAAGTCGGGCATCATCATCCCCGACACGGCCAAGGAAAAGCCGCAGCGCGGCGAAGTAGTGGCCGTAGGCTCCGGTAAGACCGAAAACGGTACGCTGGTGAAGCCGCAGGTATCGGTGGGCGACCAAGTGCTCTACGGCAAGTACGCCGGCACCGAAATTACCGTCGACGGCCAGGACTACCTCATCATGAAGGAGTCGGACATTTTCGCCATCCTGTAAGCATTTCCCCCCTAATACCTATAGCACAGCCCCATGGCCGCTAAACTCGTTCACTTTGACATTGAAGGCCGCAACAAGCTCGTTGCCGGCGTAGATAAACTGGCTAACGCCGTGAAGGTAACCCTGGGCCCGAAAGGCCGCAACGTGGTTATCGACAAGAAATTCGGGGCCCCGACCATCACCAAGGACGGCGTAACCGTTGCGAAAGAAATCGAGCTGAAGGACCCCATCGAGAACATGGGCGCCCAGCTGGTGAAGGAAGTGGCCTCCAAAACCGCCGACCAGGCCGGTGACGGCACCACCACCGCCACGGTACTGGCCCAGGCCATCTACCGCGCCGGTCTGAAAAACGTAGCCGCCGGGGCCAACCCGATGGACCTGAAGCGCGGCATCGACAAGGCGGTACACGCCGTGGTGGCCAACCTGAAGGCCCAGTCGAAGAAGATTGAAAACTCGTCGGAAATTGCCCAGGTAGGCACCATTTCGGCCAACAACGACCAGGAAATCGGCAAAATGATTGCCGACGCCATGGACAAAGTGGGCAAGGAAGGCGTCATCACCGTGGAAGAAGCCCGCGGCACCGAAACCGAAGTGAAAACGGTGGAAGGCATGCAGTTCGACCGCGGCTACCTCTCCCCCTACTTCGTGACCAACGCGGAGAAGATGGAAGTGGAGCTGGACTCGCCCTTCATCCTGATCTACGACAAGAAGGTCAGCACCATGAAGGAGCTCCTGCCCGTGCTCGAGCAAGTGGTGCAGACCGGCAAGCCCCTGCTGATCATCGCCGAGGACGTGGACGGTGAGGCCCTGGCTACGCTGGTAGTGAACAAGCTGCGCGGCTCGCTGAAAATCGCGGCCGTGAAGGCACCGGGCTTCGGCGACCGTCGCAAGGCCATGCTGGAGGACATTGCGGCCCTGACCGGCGGCACGGTTATCAGCGAAGAGCGCGGCTACAAGCTCGACAACGCCACCCTGGATTACCTGGGCCAGGCCGAGAAAATCATCGTTGACAAGGACAACACGACCATCGTCAACGGTAAAGGCGGCAAAGAAGACATCACCGCCCGCGTCGGCCAGATCAAGGCCCAGATCGAGACGACCACCTCGGACTACGACAAGGAGAAGCTGCAGGAGCGCCTCGCCAAGCTCTCGGGCGGCGTGGCCATCCTCTACATCGGTGCCAGCACCGAGGTGGAAATGAAAGAGAAGAAAGACCGCGTGGACGACGCGCTGCACGCTACCCGCGCCGCCGTTGAGGAAGGCGTGGTACCCGGCGGCGGCGTGGCCCTGGTGCGCGCCCTCGATGCTCTGGAAGCCGTTGACACCATCAACAGCGACGAGCGTACCGGTGTGAACATCATCCGCACCGCCCTGGAGGCTCCGCTGCGCACCATCGTGGCCAACGCCGGCGGCGAAGGCTCGGTAGTGGTGCAGAAAGTGCGCGAAGGCAAAGGCGACTTCGGTTACAACGCCCGCGAGGACAAGTACGAGAACCTGATGGCTGCCGGTATCCTCGACCCGACCAAGGTGACCCGCCTGGCCCTCGAAAACGCTGCCTCCATCGCCGGCCTGCTGCTGACCACGGAATGCGTGATTTCGGAAGAAGCCGAGGAGAAAGCCGATGCCGGCCACGCTGGTGGCATGGGCGGCATGGGTGGCATGGGCGGCATGATGTAATCAGCCGGCCCGAGCTGCACGGCTCTGGTTTACTAAAAAGCCCCGCTGGACCTGGTCCGGCGGGGCTTTTTTGCGTGGTAGGCAGTCGGCTTTAGCGGCCTTGCCACCAGGCCAGCAGCACTTCGCCCAGCACTCCACCGAGGCGGCTCATGATGAAGCCTACCGCCATCAGCAGGGCCAAGTGCCGGACCGGGGCGCGCCGGGCCGTCAGCGTAGGCAGCAGCACGTTCAGGACGTTGTTGGCCGGATAGAGCAGCACCATGGCAGCCAAGGCCAGGGCCCAACTGTTGGCCGACGCAGATACAGGGGCAGCCGCGGGCGTGGTATTCAGGGCCAAGGCGGCTAGCCAAAGCAGTACCGATAGGCCGAGCACAATTCCGCAGGCAACAACGAGGCGGCCCAGTGGCCCCGGCCCGCCAGCCGGCTGCCGGCTGACCCACAGCCAAGCGAGCAGCAGCCCCACCAACGGCCCGGCCACCATCAGTCCGATGCTCAGCGACGAGCTCATTTGCATGCCGTCGTAGCTCAGGCCTGGCATCAGCACCATTAGCACCACCGTCAGCACGTCGGTCAGCATGAGCACGACCAGCAGCCCGAGGCGGCGCAGGCCGACCCGGAAGCTGCAGTAAATCAAGGCAGCTGAAACCAACGCTGCACTGAGCAACTGCAATATCCAAACGGGCTCGGCTCGCAACAGCCACCAGGCACTGCCGGCCGCCAGGAACATCAGCCCAATTGATGGGCCCAGCCACAAACGGCCCGGCGACGGGGATTCTTCGGTTTCCGCTGCATCCGCCTTGGGCAGCAGCGCCAGCAACATGACCACAGCGGCAGCACTGGCGGCCGTCATACCCAAGCCCGTGGGGTAGCCAAACCCCGAGGCAAGAGGTATGACCACCGTCGAGGCCATGAACGCCCCGGCCATGACGAAAGCCGTCAGCAACACAAAGCTCGTCAGCAGGTTACGCAAATCCTCGCGAGTAAACAGCTGGCCTGCTGAAGCGTACAGTGCGGGGGCCAGCAGCGCGTTGCCAATGACCTGTAGCACCAAGCCGATGCACACGAGCTCCCACGCAAAAGCACTGCTTAGGCTGGCGCCGACCAGTACCAATTGCCCCACCAGCAGCACTACGCCGCCGGCCAGCCGAGCGCGGGCCAGGCCCCAATATCGGTCGGCAATGAACGCTCCGGCCAGCGGCAGCAGGCACAGCAGCGCATCAATCGTGGTGAGCAAGGGGCTAACCCGGGCCCGCGGCACCTGCAGCTGCTCCACCAGAAAGATGGTCAGGACGCTGCGGGTGCCGTAGTAAGTCAGGCGCTCCAGGCCGATGATCATGCCCAGCCAAAGCAGGTTCGGGGCAGCCGAGGTACGGGGGCGGGTCTGCGGCCGGGCTGGCAAGGTGACGTATTGGTGCGTCATATGCGCGAATAAGGGCGAAAAAAAGCCCGCCGAAATCAATCGACGGGCTTGGTAATAATCAGGCTGACCGAAGTAGGGGCGCTTACGCCACCGGCGCCACCGGCTCATCCATCATCTTCGTCAGCTTGCGGTAGATGACGAACAGGATCAGCGAAGCGGCTGCCGACAGCACCACGAAAATCATGAAGAAGTCGTAGAGGCTGTGGATCTGGTAGCCCAGGAACGAGGGCCACTGGTAAGGAATTTCCAGCTCCTTCAGCTTGGCTACCACCTCGGCCGTGGCCTGCTGGGTGCCGTTGAGGATGGCGGGCAGGTCGATGCCCGCGTCGGCGGCTTTCTTGAACTCGCCGGGGCCGGCCGGGTACAGGCCCGACAGCACGCCGGCCAGCTTGTTGCCGGCGGCGGTAGCCAGGAACCACACGGCCATCAGCAGCGAAGCGAAGCGGGCCGGGGCCAGCTTATTGACCAGCGCCAGGCCGATGGGCGACAGGCACAGCTCGCCGAAGGTGTGCAGCAAGTACATGGTAATCAGCCAGAACATGCTCACTTTGGTGTTGGCATCCACGCCCTTCACGCCGAAGGCAATGATGAGGTAGCCCACGGCCAGCAGCATCAGGCCGATGGACATTTTCAGCGGCGAGGACGGCTCGTTGCGGCCCAGACCACCCCAGAGCACGGCGAAAATCGGCGCGAAGATGATGATGAACAGCGCGTTGGCCGACTGGAAGAACGAGGCCGGCACGGTGTAGGTGCTGGTTAGCTGCCGGTTGGTTTGCTCGTCGGCAAAGAAGGTGAGCGAGGCCCCGGCCTGCTCAAACGCGCCCCAGAAGAAGATTACGAAGAAGCTCAGGATCAGAATCACGTAGATTTTTTCCCGCTCCCGGCTGCTCAGCGACGAATCCGACAGCACGGCCATGGGCATCACAATCATGGCCGAGAAGACCAGCGCGCCCACCCAGTCGTAGTTCATCAGCCAGGCAATGGCGGCGTATACCACCACGAACACGCCGATGAGCATGGGCAGCTTGCTGGCGAAGCCCTTGGCGGCCGGCTGGGCAATGGTTTCGCTGCGTACCGGCGAATCGGTGTTCACGGGCACCTGCGGGGCGTGCTCCACGGTGCGCTCGGGCTTGGCGCCCAGCGGCGCGCCCGAGGCGGTTACCACGTACTTTTTCTTGAACAGCTCGAAGGTGAGCGAGCCGATGAGCATGCCAATGCCGGCGGCGAGGAAGCCCCACTTGAAGTCGGCGGGGTTGCCCGTGTCGCCCAGGGTGCCGCAGACCAGCGGCGAGAAGAATGCGCCGAGGTTGATGCCCATGTAGAAGATGGTGTAGGCCGCGTCGATGCGCTTGTCGCCGGCGGGGTACAGCGTACCCACCATCGAGGAAATATTCGGTTTGAAGAAGCCGTTGCCGAAAATCAGGCAGCCCAGGCCCAGGAAAAACAGGGCCAGCTGCATGGTGGGCACGGTGGTCTGGCCGGCTTCGTAGAAGGAAGCACTGAAAAACAGCGCGAACTGCCCCAGCGCCATAACCAAGCCCCCCACCAGAATGGAGCGGCGGTTGCCCCAGTAGCGGTCGGCCACGTAGCCCCCGAGCAGCGGCGTGAGGTAGACCAGCGAGGTGTAGTTGCCGTAGATGAGCGAGGACGTCTCCTTATTTAGGAGCAGGGCCTTGATCATGTACAGCGACAACAGGGCGCGCATGCCGTAATAGCTGAAACGCTCCCACATTTCGGTGGCGAAGAGCACGTACAGGCCCTTCGGGTGCCCGGAGCTGGTGGGAGTCGGCGGCGGCGCCTGGGCGGTGGCTACTTGCATGAGTGCGGGGTAAGTGGGGTAAGAGTGAGAGAAAAAGGTAGCAAAAAAGCCCGACAGCGGCCGTGGCGGGGCTGGGGCTTACGGGTAAATCTAAGAAATCTTTCTAATTTCTGGTGTCGTAACCAACCTTACAAGTGTTAGCGCAAACGTTTGCAGTCCTAACGGTTTTTCGCCTACTTTTGTCCCACTAATCCCCTGTCCCCACCCCATTTCCAATCCCACAGTCTGTGCTTATGATGGAAACTGCTGCTTCCACCTCTGCCATGAACCGCCTCAAGCCGCTGGGCATCAGCCAGGCGAAAGAGGTTTGCCTGAACCTGACGCCTGCCGAACTGGTGGAAGAGGCGCTCAAAAACGGCGAAGGCACCCTGACCGACACCGGCGCCCTGATGGCCGACACCGGCAAGTTTACTGGCCGCTCGCCCAAGGACCGCTTCGTCGTGAAGGACGAGAGCACCGCCGACTCGGTGTGGTGGGGCGACATCAACATCGCCTTCGACCCCGAGAAGTTCGACCAGCTGCACGAGAAGATGGTGGCTTACCTGGCCGACAAGAAAATCTACGTGCGCGACGCCTACGCCGGGGCCCACCCCGACTACCAGCTGAAGCTGCGCGTGGTCAACGAGCTGGCCTGGCACAACCTGTTCTGCAACAACATGTTCCTGCGCCCCGAAGCCGGCGCGGACACCAGCTGGACGCCGGACTTCTCCATCATCTGCGCCCCCGGCTTCGAGGCCGACCCGGCCGTGGACGGCACCCGGCAGGCCAACTTCGCCATCCTGAACTTCTCGAAGAAGATGATTCTGATCGGCGGCACGGGCTACGCCGGCGAGATGAAAAAGGGCATCTTCGGGGTACTGAACTACCTGCTGCCCCACGAGCACAACACGCTGGCCATGCACTGCTCGGCCAACGTGGGCAAGCAGGGCGACACGGCCATTTTCTTCGGCCTCTCGGGCACGGGCAAGACGACCCTGTCGGCCGACCCGAACCGCGGCCTGGTGGGCGACGACGAACACGGCTGGATGCCGGGCGAGGCGGGCATCTTCAACTTCGAGGGGGGCTGCTACGCCAAGGTTATCGACCTCTCGCGCGAGAAGGAGCCCGAAATCTGGGACGCCATCAAGTTTGGCAGCATCGTGGAGAATACCCGCTTCCTGCCGGGCACCCACACGGTGGACTACGCCAACAAATCGGTGACGGAAAACACCCGCACGGCCTACCCCATCAACTTCATCCCCAACGCGGTGGAGCCCTCGGTGGCCGGCGTGCCGAAGAACATCTTCTTCCTGACGGCCGACGCCTTTGGCGTGATTCCGCCCATCAGCAAGCTGGACAAGTCGCACGCCATGTACCACTTCATGTCGGGCTACACCGCCAAGGTGGCCGGCACGGAAATGGGCGTGACCGAGCCGCAGACCACTTTCTCGGCCTGCTTCGGCCAGGTGTTCCTGCCGCTGCACCCCACCAAGTACGCCGAAATGCTGGGCCAGAAAATGGAAGAGCACCCCGACGTGAACGTGTGGCTGATCAACACCGGCTGGACGGGCGGCGCCTACGGCACCGGCCACCGCATGAAGCTCGGCTACACCCGCGCCATGATTACGGCCGCGCTGGAAGGCAAGCTGAACGACGTGGAATTCCACAAGCACCCGATTTTCGGGGTGGAAGTGCCCGCTTCGGTGCCCGGCGTGCCGGAAGAAATCCTGGAGCCGCGCAACACCTGGGCCGACAAGGAAGCCTACGACAAAACGGCCAACGACCTGGCCCACAAGTTTGTCGACAACTTCCAGAAGTTTGCCGACTTCGCCAACGAAGAAATCCTGGCTGGCGCCCCCAAGGCCGCCGTGGAAGCCTAAAATCCGCTTAACCCACTACCAACCACTCATTCACTCACCAAGGAAAACCCCGCTGGCAGCTGCCGGCGGGGCTTTTTGTTTAACCGAGTTCAGTGCTGGTAGCTGATTTCGACGGGGTGGCCCAGTGCCGTCAGCAGTTGCCGTAGCTGGTCGTATACCGACGTATCGGCTTCAATAAATTCCCCGGCTTCGCTCTGCAGATAGCGGCACTGCAAACAAATATTCAACACCTCCACAAGGTGGCCCGCGGAATCGTGAAACACCAGCGCGTCGCGGAAAATCGGGCGGCAGCCGGCGGCCAGGCTATTATTTACCGCAGTGGTGAGAATACCGCGCAGCCGTTCGGTCTGCTTATCGATTCCAACAAAGCGGGCAACGGGGCTGGCGGTAACGTCGAAACTGCCCGCCGCAGTAGTCAGGGGTACGTCCTGGCGCTGGCCAAATTGCGCCAACTCTTTCAGGCGCTGCCGCAACGCGCGCTGCCGCATGAAGCGGGCCGTAAGCAGCTCCAGCTGAGTGGCTTTCTGAAGCTCCGCCGCCGCCTGTTTCAACCGTTGCAGCTTGGGGCCGCGGTTGAAGGAATAGGTGACGATGTGGTCGAAGGGCGGCAGGCGCTGCCAGAATTCGGCGGAAGTCATGCCAGCGTCTCCCCTACCAGCTCACTGAACTGGTGCTTTTCGGCTAGCCGCTCGATGTTGGCCTCGGCCTCCTTTTTGGCGCTGAAGCCCCGGATCAGCCAGATCAGGCCGCCGAGCATCAGGCCGTAGAAAATCACGTAGGTGTCGCCGTCCAGGGCCAGGTAAAGCAAGAAATGGAAGGCGGCACCGGCGGCCAGTAGCACTGCGCCGATCAGTTGGTGCATGTCGGCCGCTTTGCTGGCTTTGCGCTGCTCCGCCAGGTGGTAGAGCAGGAAGCTGCGGTAATACTGCCGGGCCAGCGCGGGCGCTTCGGCTTCGGCGGCGCCCTCCGCCACCAACATGTGGCTGACGGCCTCGGGCGACTGGCCCAGTCGATACAGTTCAGTGGCCCGCTGGTGGCTGTAGTTGGTGCGAAGCATTGTGCTGAGCGGAATAAGACCGACCAAGGTAGCCCGGGCTCTGGCCCAGCCAAGTCATTCAGCTGCCCGGGCGCAGACGGCTACAGAATGTTATTGGCCCGGGCCAGGCGCAGCAGCGGCAGCAGCGGCAGCCGGTGCGGGGCGGCCAGGTAGCGGGGCAGGTCGGGGCCGGCAAACTCAAACTTGTTGCGCGACAGGTTGGTGAGCGGGTGGTACCGGTCGATGAGACGGAAGGTGGTGTCGCGGCAGTAGTCGTAGACGGCAGAGGCGGGCAATGGCTGCGCCCCGGCGCAGGCCGCCCCGATGCAGCCGCCCAACGACAGCACTTGGTAGCCCTCGGCGCGCAGCTGCTCGGCCAGCATGGCCACCGCCGAGAGAAACACGCCCCAGATTTTGGTGGGCAGCAGTCGGAACTGGTGCAGCTGGTAGCCCTTCAGCCGGGCGCCCTCGTACCAGGGGTCGAGCACGCAAAAGCCGATGGGCTGCCCGCCGGCTTCCAGGACGAAGAAACGCACGTCGGGCTCGGGGGCCAGCTGCAGGGCCCGGGAAATGAACCCGATTTCCTTTTTGGCGGGCGAGAGGCTGATAAACTGCGCGTTGATGGCCCGCAGCGGCGCCAGCTCGGCCGGCGTCAGCGCGGTCAGGTCGCGCTCCACCACCCGCAGCCCGGCCTTGCGGGCCTTTTTCAGCGCCCCGAGAATGGCCGGCGAGAAAGCCGCCTCGCCCGTCAGCTCCAGGCAACGCTCCACCCCGATGCGCACGAAGCGCATGCGCCGGCGGCTGGCCTGGGCCAAGGCCGCGGCGCCGGCTTCGCTCAGGTAGCCAAACACGCTGCGCGGGTGCGCCCGCAGAAAGGCCGTCAGCAGCGCCGGCAGGTCGGCGGGGGCGGCTACCGGGTCGCCCAGCACCACCGGGCCGGCCAGGGCCCGGCGGTAGGCCACAAAGCCCGCGGGGTGGTCGAAATACTGCAGCCCGGGCTGCAGGGCGGCGTAGGCATTGGGGTCGGCGGCGCAGCGGCGCAGGGTTTCGAAGCGGGCCTCGGCAGTCACGGTGGGCATTGTCAGCGCAAAAAGGACTACAAGTTACCAGTTACTGGGCAGTGGTCGTAACTCAGTTTGGTGGCTGCGCAAAGCTCCGTCGGTGTCCGCCGGCGGGGCCGTTGCCTGCAACCAGCAAGGGGCCGCGCTACCCTACGGGCAGGCGCGTGGCGTTCTGGGCCAGCCAGGCGTCGAAGCTTTGCAGCTCGGGGTTCAACTCGCGCGAAAAGGCCACGTCGCGGGCAGCCAGGTAATGCGGCTCGAAGTCCCGGTTGGCCTGGAACATGTTGCCCAGGTCCTCGGCGCCGGGGAAGCCGAACTGCCGGTAGGCGGCGGGCTCCACGGCGTGGTAGTGCACCTCACGGCCCAGGGCCCGGCTCAGCGACGCGGCCATTTCGTGCCAGGTAGACTGCTCGCCGGCAATACCTACCGTCTTACCAGTCATTGCCTTGCCCTTTTTGAAAATGCCGTAGGCGCAGCGGCCAATATCCTCGGCGGCAATGGTGGAAAGGCGTTTGTCACCCATGGGAAAAACCACGGCCAGGCGGCCGTCGGCGGTGGACTTGGGGCCCATACCGAAGTAGATGAGGTTTTCCCAGTAGAACGAGGTCAGCAGGAAGGTGGTGGGCAAGCCCAGGTCGCGGAAATACTGATCGGCCTCGCCCTTGGCGTCGGTGTGGGGCACTTTGTAGTGGCCCTGCAGGGTGGGCATCCGGTTATCGTTGAGCGGCACCCACTGGCGCACGTCTTCCAGCGTCGACCAGATGACGTGCTGCACCTGCGCGGCCTTGGCGGCTTCGGCCAGGTGCCGGGCCTCGGCCAGCTCCCGGTCGGGCGAGAAATGGTCCCAGAAGAAGGTCACGCAGAAGGCGCCATAAGCCCCCTGCAGGGCGCGGCGCAGGCTCTGCGGGTCGTCGAGGTCGGCCTGCACCACCTCGGCACCGAGGCGGGCCAGCTCGCGGGCTTTGTCGGAATCGGGGTTGCGGGTGATGGCGCGCACGGCAAATTCGCTGTGGGCATCGTGCAGAATGGCGCGGGCCAGGCCGCCGCCCTGGGCGCCGGTAGCGCCGAACACGGCAATGATTTTTTTGTCGGACATAAGGGAGCAAACGCATTTGTGACTCCCCGAAAGTAGTCGGCCCACGCAGGGCCGGGAATAGCATCATCGGGGCCAAAGCCCAGTACCGGCACCAAGTATGGCCCCGAAAATTTGCTGTCAAACAACAAACCATCAGCATCTTAAGCACCCACAACCGGACTACCGACAGCCGGGCAGCGTCACATGCTTGTGTGGTTGGCAGTGTCCGCCCGGGGCCCCACTTTCGCGGTACCCGGCCGGCCCGCCGCAGCCTGCGTGCCCTGCCTCGGCCGGCTTTCGTTGCCATGCTGCTTCTTGCATCCCCCCGTACACCCGTCATCGAGGTAGAGCGCCGCGTCACCATCGCGGCCCCGCTGGCGGCCGTTTTCGCCCTCGCCGCCGACCTGCGCCACGACACCCGCTGGCGCCGCGAAATCCACCGGACCCTGCTCGACGCGCCCGCCCCCGGACCGGGCGTGGTGGCGACGGAAGACGCGTTTCTCTCCCCGGCCTGCCCCCACGCCCTCACGCGCCTGGCCTACGTGGCCTACGAGCCCGACCACTTCGTGCGCTGCACGGCGCTGGCCGGCGAAACGGCCTGGCAGGACGTGGAGCGCCGGTTCTGCCCCGCGGGCCCGGCCCACACCGAGTTCACGTACACGCTGCGCTTCGAGCTGGCGGTGGTGCGTCGGGGCCTGCGCTTCGCCCCGCCGCGGTGGCTGCTGCGCGGCTACACCGGCTGGATGATGGGGCGCTACCTGCGGCGGCTGCAACGGCTGCTGGAACACGCCGCTGCATCCTAACACCTCGCGTGGCCCGGGCAGCCTTGGCCACGCGTCGCCATCAAAAAAAGCTCTTCCGGGGCGGGAAGAGCTTTTTTAGCAGTGAAACCGTCGTTTCCGTTAGGGCAGATCCTCGTGCCCGGTCTGGGTGGAGTAGCGGTGGTCGTGGCCCGCCAGGGTAGCCGAATCGGGGTGGTTGAGGCTGGCCGCGTAGCCGGCGGGGCGGCCGTCGTCGGGGGTGCTGCGGGGGTGGTAGCCGTTGCCTTCCCGGTGGCCGTCGGAGGTGCTGTGGCTGCGCGACTTGCTCAGCCAGGTGGCCAGGGCCAGGCCGGCGCCCACGGCCAGGGCGGTTTTCAGCACCGGGCTCTTGCTGGTCACGGCCTCGGTGTAGTAGCTGGTTTCACGGGTGTGGCCGTCGTAGTTGCCGCGCTCCTCCAGGCTGCCCATGGCCCGGTCGAGGCCGTTCTGGCTGAGGGGACGCGGGGCGTAGTCGGCCTTGGTCTGCTTGGCAAAGGATTTCTCCATGAACTTGTCGAGCAGGCCGGGCGTCCAGTGCTCCATCCCAATCATGGCGCGGCCGCCGCCGCCCACCACCACGCTGCGCTCGGGCGTGGCGCAGCTGTGCAGGATGGCGCGGGCCACCGTTTCGGGGGCGTAGGTGGGCGGGGCCTGAATGGCCTCGCGGTCCATGTAATTTTTGGCGTGGATGGGGTACGGCGTATCGATGGCCGCGGGCTGGATGAGCGTGACGGACACCGGGGCGCCGTCCATTTCCAGCTCCATGCGCAGCCCGTCGGTGAAGCCTTTCACGGCGTGCTTGCTGGCCGAATACGCCGTCTGCAGAATGGCCGTCACGTCGGAGAGGATGCTGCCCACGTTGATGAGCGCGCCGCCCTTGGGCTTAAGGTGTTTCACGGCTTCCAGCGAGCCTTGCACCAGGCCCCAGAAATTCACTTCAAACAGCTGGCGCATGTCCTCCACGGGCACCTCCTCCACCTTGCCGTAGATGCTCACGCCGGCGTTGTTTACCCAGGTATCAAAGCCGCCGAAGGCCTGCTGAGCTTTCTGGGCAATGGTGCGGGCGGCGGTGGGCTCGGCCACGTCGGCCACCACGTACACGGCCTGCCCGCCGTCCTGCTTGATTTCGCTGCTGAGCTGGCGCAGGGCTTCTTCGGAGCGGGCGGCCAGCACCAGCTTGGCGCCCTTTTTGGCGGCCATGCGGGCCGTTACGAGGCCGATGCCGGAGCTGGCGCCGGTAATGACGATAACCTGGTCTTTGAGCTTTTTGAGGTGCAGGGCCATTGGTGATGGTTTTGGTTGTGGATTTAAAAATGAAGGCTTGTAAGCTTTCTTCTACGGCGGGCCCGCGGCTTCGGTACGAACTTTTTTTGCCGGACCTTTGTGCAGCCCACGGCGCGCCGGCCGCGTCGTTGGGCTCTTTTTTCCCCTTTTCCGCATGCGTTCCTTGTCCCGTTTGCTCCGCCGCGCCCCCCGCACGGCGGCCCCCCTCATTGCCGCAGCCCTGCTGCTGCTCTCCCCCCTCGACGTGGCGGCCTGGGGCCGCGAAGGGCACCGCACCATTGCCCTGATTGCCCAGAAGCACCTTTCCAACAAGGCCGCGGCCCAGGTCAAGGAGCTGCTGGGCGACAAGTCCATTGCCGACGTGGCGTCCTGGGCCGACGAGGTGCGCAACCAGCCCGAGTACAAGGGCACCGGCGCCTGGCACTTCGTGAACCTGCCGCTGGGCTACGGCTTCGGTGAATTCACCCAGCAGCTCAAGGCCAAGACGGAGGCCAACGCCTACCAGGCCCTCAACGACAACCTCCGCCTGCTGGCCGACAAGCAGCAGCCCCGCGAAAAGCGCCTCGACGCGCTCAAGTTCGTGGTGCACCTAGTGGGCGACATCCACGAGCCCATGCACGTGAGCCGGGCCGAGGACAAGGGCGGCAACGACATTCAGCTGCAGTTTCAGGGCGAGGGCACCAACCTGCACCGCATGTGGGACAGCGGCCTGATCCACGCCCAGGGCCTGTCCGACGACAAGATGGCCGCCGAGTACGACCACCCCGACCGGCAGCTGGCCGCCGTCTGGGCCAAAGAGCCGGTGGAGCAGTGGCTGTTCGAGTCGTACCTGGTGAGCACCAAGCAGTACGCCGAAGCGCCCAACGGCACCACGCTCGACGCGGAATACTACAAAAAGCACATCGACGAGGTGCGCGTGCGCCTGCAGCAGGGCGGCATCCGCCTGGCCGAAGTGCTGAACGAGGCGCTGAAGTAAGGCTTCGCCGTTCTGGCCCGCCGCAATGCCCGCGCTGGATTCTTCCGCCGCGGGCGTTGCGCGTTTTCAGTGCGGTGGAGCTATGCGGACATCGGAGCCGTTTACTTCGATCAACGCCACGTCTTCCGTGTTTTCGGGCGTCAGCCGCACGGGTTTCTGCAGGGCTTCCGACACCCGTTGCAGGTACAGCAGCAGCGCTTCGTGGTCCTCGACTGACTGAAAGTCCCTGGGCCTGATGTCGTTTTCGATGTCGCCGTCCCAGAGGAAGTGGCAGTTGATGGTGTAGTTCCGCACGTGAATGCGAACTGTGCTCCATTCCACTTCATCGGGAGTGGCCCACCATTGCTGAATAACGGCAAAATCAATCCGATCCTCGGTTCGGCCGCTGACGCTGTTGCTGAACGCCACAGTATAGCTGCCATTCACCAGCTCCACCCAGCGCCGCCAGTCTTCCGCAGTGGTGTTCAGCACGTAGATGTCGCGCAGGGAGCCATCGACGTAGTAGACTTCTTCCCGTAGCTGATTCCAGTCCATAAGCCCGGCGGCGGCAAGGTGATGCCGCAAGGTAACCGGACGCCGGCAACCATTGCTCCGCCCTACCTTTGCCCCACCATGCCCCACACCTTCTACGCCCCCGACCTCGCCGGCCCCACCTACACCCTGCCCGAAGACGAAAGCAAGCACGCCGTGCGGGTGCTGCGCCTACAGCCCGGCAGCCCGGTGGAGCTTGTCGACGGGCGCGGCGGGGTGTACCAGGCCGAAGTCAGCGACGACAACCCCAAGCGCTGCCAGCTGCGCATCACGCAGGAGCAGCAGGTGCCGCGCCGCGCCTACGCGGTGCACGTGGCCGTGGCGCCCACCAAAAACCTCGACCGCATGGAGTGGCTGGTGGAAAAAGCCACCGAAATCGGCATCGACCGGCTCACCTTCCTGCGCTGCGCCCGCTCCGAGCGGCGCGAGCTGAAGCTCGACCGGCTGGAGCGTATTGCCGTCAGCGCCCTGAAGCAGTCGGGCCAGGCCTGGCTGCCGCAGCTGGACGAGCTGACCGACTTCGCCGCCTTCGTGCGCGGGGTGGCGCCCGAAACCACGTTCATTGCCCATTTGGTCGATGACCACCGGATTTCGCTGGCCCAGGTGGCGGCGCAGGGCGCGGGCTGCTGCATCCTCATCGGGCCCGAGGGCGACTTTACCCCCGATGAACTTCAATTGGCGCTGACCCGGGGCATCCGGCCGGTGGCGCTGGGCCACACCCGCCTGCGCACCGAAACGGCCGCGCTGGCCGCCTGCCACACCGTGCACGTGGCGCGGGAATTAGTCTAGCCGCCGCGTTGTCCTTAGCTTCGGCGGGCGGGCACCGGCTTCGGTCGGCTTCGCTGCCGCCCGCGTCATTTCCGCCTTCTCCGGCCTTCCCGATGAAACTCCGCTCCCGTCTTCTGCTTTTGCTGGTGTTACTGCTGCCGCTCGCGGCCGCCGGCCCGGCCGCGCCCAGCTTCCAGATTGCCCGCCTGCAGTACGGCGGCGGCGGCGACTGGTACGGCAACAAAACCTCCCTGCCGAACCTGATCCGCTTCTGCAACCAGACGCTCAAAACCAACATCGCGCCCGAAGAAGCCGTGGTGGAGCCCGGCTCGCCCCTGCTGCTGCAGTACCCCTTCGTGCACCTGACCGGCCACGGCAACGTCACCTTCACCGACGCGGAAGCCCGCAACCTGCGCCGCTACCTGCTCGGCGGCGGCTTCCTGCACATCGACGACAACTACGGCCTGGACAAGTACATCCGGCCCGAGATGAAGAAGGTGCTGCCCGAGCTGGACTTCGTCGAGCTGCCCTTCACCCACCCCATCTACCACCAGAAATTCGCCTTTCCCAAGGGCCTGCCCAAAATCCACGAGCACGACGGCAAGCGCCCCCAGGGCTTCGGCCTGATTTACAAGGGCCGGCTGGTGTGCTTCTACACCTACGAGTGCGACCTGGGCAACGGCTGGGAAGACCCCGAGGTGTACAAAGACCCGGTGGACAAGCACGAAGAAGCCCTGCGCATGGGCGCCAACCTGCTGGCCTACGCCCTGACGCAGCAGTGAATTCGTACCACAGCCGCCGCATTGATTTCGAAACGGCCCGGGGCGGCCGGCCGGACAGTTCAGCGAGCTTTACGTACTCCTCCTTCACTGATTCGCCGCCAACGGAGTGGGTACGCGAGTACCAGCAGCAGCCACTGGCCAGTCTGAGCCAGTTGCTCTGGTATACGCTGGACGGCAACCTGGCCATTATTGTGAATGGTCAAGTCAGCATAGAGGAAGAGTACTTCCCGCTCTTTCAGTTTGCAAACTTGCTGGCCGGCTGGCTATGCAGCCGCCCGGCCGACGGGGTGGAAAGCAGCCTAGTCGTCGATGACTACGAGCACAGCGCCAAGCTGAGCTTGGTGCAGCAAGATGGCGTGGTCTCGATGTGCTGGCCGGTGCCTACCAAGCGCTGGTGGCCGGCAGCAGAGGGCGTTGCCGCACCTATTGTGTCAGTTGCCTGCATTCCCGAAGCCGCCTTCGTGGCGGCCAGCAGCGCCTTTATTCAGCAGCTGCAGGTCGACGTTGCCGAGCAGCTAGGGCTGGATATGTCGCCCTTGCTGCCTAAGGCGAGTTACTAAACCGCTTTGTAGAATTAATCAGGCACAGTCTGCCTAACCGCTTCCCGCTCCGCCCGCGCCATTTCCCAGCCGATCAGCGCCTTCTTGGTGGCCGAGCCCCAGCGGTACTCGCCCAGCACGCATTCCTTGCGAATGACGCGGTGGCAGGGAATGAGCACGGCCACGGGGTTGGCGCCCACGGCCGAGCCCACCGCCTGCAGCGCCCTGGGCTGCCCGATGGCCCGGGCCACGTGCTGGTAGCTGACCACCTGCCCGGCCGGCACGCGCAGCAGCGCTTCCCACACCTTCACCTGAAAATTGGTGCCGCGTACCAGCAGGTGCAGCGGCTGCCCGGCCGTCGGCGCAAACGCCTGGGCGGCCAGCGGCGCGGTGCGCTCCGCAGCGGGCTCGAAATCGGCCCGGGGCCAGTTCTTGCGCAGCTCCAGTAGCGCGGCGGCTTCGTCGGGCCGGGTGGCATCGAGCAGGTGCAGGCCACAGATGCCGCGCTCGGTGGCGGCCAGCAGCGCCGGGCCGAAGGGCGTCGGGTGCGTGCCGTAAGCCACGCGCAGGCCCGCGCCGCCGCTGCGGTACTCCTGGGGCGTCACGGCTTCCAGGGTCACAAACAGATCGTGCAGGCGCGAGGGCGCCGAGAGGCCGGCGTCCGCGGCTGCTTCGGCCAGGCTGCCGGCCCGGGCCAGCCGCTCCTTCAGAAAATCGGCGGTGAGAAACTGCAGGAAGCGCTTGGGGCTGATGCCGGCCCACTCGCTGAACAGGCGCTGGAAGTGAAACGGGCTCAGGCTCACGGCGTCGGCCACCTCGTCCAGGCTGGGCTGGCGGCGGAAATTGGCTTCCAGAAACTGAATGGCCCGGGCAATGCGCTGGTAGTCGGGGCTGAGGGTATCGGCGGTGCTCATGGGGTAAAATTACCGGGCCTTTTGCGCCCCGCCGACCCGATTCTTGCGGAGTTGGAAACGGTCATTCCGAGCGCAGCGAGGACTCTGGGGCAGCATCGTTCAACGACTGCCCCAGAGTCCTCGCTGCGCTCGGAATGACAAACGGTTCTACCGAATTCCCTTCTCCGGGAAGCGGCCCTTTTTGGTGCGGTAAAAGGCTTTGATTTTCTCCTCGTCCTGCTCGTAGTTGCCGGTGGGGTATACCACCGGGCCCACGCCGGCCTCCTTGCGGCCGTAGTCGAGGAAGCCGAGCAGGATGGGTACGCCGGCGGCCTGGGCCACGTGGTAGTAGCCGCGGCGCCAGCGGGGCTGGTACTTGCGGGTGCCTTCCGGGGTGATAAGAATGATCAGGTCCGGGTACTGCTCGAACAGCTCGGTCATGGCTTCCACCATGCTGTTGTTCTTGCTGCGGTCGATGGGCAGCGCGCCCAGGCTCAGCATCAGCTGGCCGAGCACCGGAATGTCGGTCCACTCCTTTTTCACGGTGAAGCGCACGTTGCGGCGCATCAGGAAAAAGGCCGCGCGGGCGTACATAAAGTCCCAGTTGCTGGTGTGCGGGGCGGCAATCATCATGGCCTGCCGCACCTCGGGCGGAATGCTGGAGTGCAGGCGCCAGCCGGTAATCTTAAACCAGAACTTGGAAAAGGCCAGCCAGAAGCTGTTCATAGGGGCAACGGAAAAAGGGGCGTCAGGGGAAAAGCCAACAAAGCTAGCCAAAATCCCCGGCGGGGGCCACCAGCAGGGCCTCCAGCGCGGCGGCGTGCGCCAGGGTGTAGCGGTAGCCAATGTCGAACAGGGCCGGGGCGTGGCGCAAATCGGCCACGCGGTAGTCGCGCAGGGCGGGCGGCTGTAGCACCAGCGCGCAGCGGGCCAGGCGCGGGGCCACGTTGGTGCCGATGGCGAGCATAAAGGTGCGCTCGGCCACGTGGCGGATGCTCTCAATGCGGCCCTCGGGGTTGAACACGTTGGTGTGCGCGCCTACCACCGCCAGCTCGGGCCGGTCGAGCAGGGGCTCCACCGGCAGGTTGTTGAGCAGGCCGCCGTCTACCAGCACCCGCCCCCGGTAGTCGATGGGCTGGCAGAGCACCGGCACGGCGCAGGAGGCCAGCAGCGGCGGAATCAGCGGCCCTTCGTCAAAAAATGCGGTTTCGCCGGCCACCAGGTCGGCGGCCGAGAGCGTGACGGGCAGGCTCAGGTCGGCAAAGGTTTGGTTGCCGGGCAGGTGGGCCACAAACAGCTTTTCCAGCAGCGTCAGGCTCACCAGCCCGCGCCGGTAGGCCGGCCGAACCAGCCGCAGAAAGCGCGTGTCGGTGAGCAGGCGCAGCACCTCCCGGGGCGGAATGCCGGCCGCGAAGAACACCGCCGCCAGCCCGCCCGAACTCACGCCCGACAGGGCTCCGATGGGCAATTGCAGCTCCCGCAGCGCCTCCAGCATACCCAGGTGGGCAATGCCCCGGGCCGCCCCGCCCGACAGGGCAATGCCTAGCTTGCGCGTGGCCATGACTACAGGTCGCTCAGGCGCAGCGTTTCGTGCAGGCGCACGCCGCGCTCGGTCAGCTGCACGGTGCAGGCCTCGGTGTGGGCGTCGTGCTCGAGCACCAGCACCCACTGCTCCTCGGCCGCGCGGCGCAGCACCTGTTCCTTCTCGGCCAGCGTCTGCAGCGGGCGCACGTCGTAGCTCATCACCCAGGGCATGGGCAGATGGGCCGTGCTGGGCAGCAGATCGGCCATAAACGCCAGCTTACGCCCCCGGTAGTCGAGCAGCGGCACCATCATCTTCTCGGTGTGGCCGTCGGCAAACACGATGTCCTGCAGCACGGGCAGTTCGGCCGGCACGCCCGCGGCCGGGTCGACGAAGCGCAGGTGCCCGCTTTCCTGAATGGGCCGGATGTTTTCGGCCAGAAAGGAGGCTTTTTCGCGGGCATTGGGCGCTGTGGCCCAGTCCCAGTGGCTTTGGTTCGACCAGTACGTGGCGTTCGGGAAGGCCAATTCCAGCTTGCCGTCGGGCGTGCGCGTCACCGAGCCGCCGCAGTGGTCGAAGTGCAGGTGGGTCAGGAATACGTCCGTCACGTCGGCCGCCGCGAAGCCCAGCTTGCGCAATGAGCCGTCGAGCGTGGCGTCGCCGTGCAGGTAGAAGTGCCCGCGGAATTTCTCGTCCTGCTTGTTGCCGATGCCGTTGTCGACCAGCACCAGCCGCCCCGCGTCCTCGATGAGCAGGCAGCGCATGGCCCAGGTGCACATGTTGTTGGCGTCGGCCGGGTACTGCCGCGACCATAAAGATTTGGGCACGACGCCGAACATGGCGCCGCCGTCAAGCTTGAAGAGGCCGGTATCGAGGGTGAAAACGTTCATGCCCGCAAGATGCACAAAGCCGCCGGACCCCACGCGTAGTGGATCCGGCGGCTTTCAGGTAAGCCCCAGGCCGAAGAGACCTAGTGCATCCAGGCCAGCATCCCCCGGAAGGGGTTGCCCGAGCCCCGGTAAGGCGTGTAGTTAGGACGGTGCGTGTGCGGCTTGCCCTTCATCAGGGACTTTACGTAGCGCGGGCGGGGGCGGGCTTCCGCCTGGCCAGCGCAGCCAAGCACAATCAGAGCGAGCAGAAGTACCATTTTGTTCATAACTCAGAAGGCTTAAAGGTCCGTTACTGACACTAATTTATAACATAACCAATCATATAAACCAAATAACAAGAAAATAATATGATTATTTACACAATTACGCGGTTAAGTCAAATTGATTATTTATATAATTTTAACAATAAAAGCCTTGATAAAACAAACGCCCGCGCCGGGCAAACTACGTTTGTGGCGTCTGAGGGCAGATTGATCGACCAGCCTAACCGGGCCTCACATGATAATGTGATACCTCAAAGGCGCTCATTTGCGTTATTCTGGGAAGTTGTACTCGCCATTGTTTTTTACCCAGCCCTATGGACGAAGCCTACTTCCTCGCAATCGGTTTTGAGCGGTGGGTGAGCCTGCTCCCGCTCCAGACGACCATGTACGTGCACCGCTGCCCCGCCCGCGACGGCGCCCGCCTGTACCTGTCCATCCCCCCGACGGCAGCGGCCGAAAGCTCCGCTGCCGCGCGCGCCAGCCTTGAGGCCCGGGTTGAGCGGTTTTTCAGCAAACACGGCGGGCGCACCCCCGTGGCGCTCCAGCGGCTAACGCCCGTAACCTGATTCCCCGACGCCCTGGCATCACATATATATGTGACGCCCCCAGCCCACTCCGCCCTTTACCTTCGCCGGGTGCCGCACTGCTCGGCGGCACTTGGTGAACAATGGTAACGCCCCGACCAGCTGGTCGGGGCCTTTTTTATGCACCCGGGCCCGAGCGCACGTCACAGGCCGGAAAAGCAAAAGGCCCTCCAGCGTGCTGCTGAAGGGCCTTTGCGGTCCGGACGGGACTCGAACCCGCGACCTCCGCCGTGACAGGGCGGCATTCTAACCGACTGAACTACCGAACCAGGTAACCCGCTCTCGAAGCCGTGTGCTTTTCGTTAAGGTGCTGCAAAGGTAAGGCGGCTTTTGACATTTCAAAATTGACCTACGCACTTATTTGTTGAAAAAAACCTGATTCCAAGACATGGAGCTGGTTTTTAAGCAAATAGCCAAGCAACTTTTTTTCTAAACCGCGGCCACCTCGCGCCTAGCGCGGCTCCGAGGCCGCGGCCTTGATATCCACCAGCTCCACGTCGAAACGCAGCACGGCATGGGGCGGAATGTCGGCCCCGGCCCCGCGCGCGCCGTAGGCCAGGCCCGACGGAATCAGCAGGATGGCCTTGCTGCCCTTGCTGAGCAAGCCGATGCCCTCGTCCCAACCGGGAATCACCGCCCCTACCCCCAGCGGAAAATCAATCGGCTGGCCCCGCTTGAGCGACGAGTCGAATTCCTTGCCGCTGAGCAGCGTGCCGCGGTAATGCACCGACACCGTCTGGCCCTTGGTGGGCGGGGTGCCGCTGCCGGGCTGGGTAACGACGTAGTACAGGCCCGAAGCCGTTTTCTGGACCTGCAGGTTGTTTTGCTGCACGTAGTCCTGAATCAGCTTGTCGTCGACGGGCTTCTGCTTTTCCTCGCCCAGCTTCGCCTTGGCCTGCATGGCCTCCATCATCTGTTGCTGGGCCGCCATGGCGTCGGCCTGGCTCTGGATGGCGGCTACTTTCACCAGCAGGCGCATGGTGTTGCCGTGCTTCTTGATCTGGGGCGGGGCGGGCTGGCCGGAGCTTTTGAGGGAGAGCGAGTCGGCGTTGAAGCGAAACGCGGCCGAGTCGCCGGGCTGCAGCAGCGAAATGGCTTCTTCCAGGCCGCCCTTGCGCACCAGCGCCTCCAGGGGCACGCGCACGGGGAAGCCCCCGGTTTGCTGGCGCGAGCGGAACAGCACCGAGTCCTTGGCCGTGCGGTACTCCACGTGCAGGGCCATTACCTGCCCGATGCGCTTGGCATAGGCCGCAGCAGCGGCGGCGGGCACCAGGGCGGGCTGGCGCGTGTAGCGCCCGTTCACGCGCTTGTAGATGCGGTACTCGATGCCCGATTTCAGGCGGTTGTAGGCCGGCGGGGTGGACGGCGCGGGCTTGGCCGCAGTCGGTTTCTTCTGAGTTGGCTTGGTCTGGGTAGGCTTGGTCTGAAAAGACAGCAGCGCGGCCAGCCCCAGCCCCGCGAGGGCGTAGCTCGCCGGTTTATTCCAACGGGTCATCGTC
The DNA here is from genome assembly GCF_003258365.1 of Hymenobacter edaphi. GTDB lineage: Bacteria > Bacteroidota > Bacteroidia > Cytophagales > Hymenobacteraceae > Solirubrum > Solirubrum edaphi. Next base: position 1,263,835 of record NZ_QHKM01000001.1, read on the forward strand.
GTCAGCATCGGATAAAAAGAATTGGGCTGGCAAGATAGGGGCCCGCAGGTAGAATAGCCCCGCCGCGCTGGCGACCGGCCGGCGCCTTGCGGCCACGCCGGAAAAGCAAAAGGCCCTCCAGCGTGCTGCTGAAGGGCCTTTGCGGTCCGGACGGGACTCGAACCCGCGACCTCCGCCGTGACAGGGCGGCATTCTAACCGACTGAACTACCGAACCAGGCTGCAATGTGGCCGGGGCGTTTCCCCGATTGCGCTGCAAAGGTAGGGGGCGATTTTGCCGCTTTGCAAGCCCTGAGCGAAAGTTTTTCACCAAATCATTACCCGGCGGGCTGTTCTGGCTGATACCCAACCAGAAAAATTTCCCCAGGCCCCGCCGAAGTTTTCGGGCTGTGCCCCCAAAATAGCCGTGCTATGCTTGGCGCGCGTCGCTTACCTTTGCCCTCCCCCATTTTCCACCGTAACCACGACAACTGCGCGGCGACTTTCGGCCGCCGCCCGTTTGGCCATGCTGCTCGACTTCGAACAACCGATTGCCGCCCTCGAAGGCAAGCTCCGCGAGATGCAAAAACTGGCGCAGGAAAGCCAGGTTGACGTCTCGGAAGCCGTTGAGGCCCTCGAAACCAAAATCAAGGCCCTTAAAAAGGAGACCTACGCCAACCTCACCCGCTGGCAGCGCGTGCAGCTCTCGCGCCACCCCGACCGCCCCTACACCCTCGACTACATCGAGGGCATGACCCAGAAGTTCGTGGAGCTGCACGGCGACCGGACCGTGGCCGACGACAAGGCCATGGTGGGCGGTTTTGCCGAGCTCGACGGGCGCACCGTCATGTTTATCGGGCAGCAAAAGGGGCGCAACACCAAGCAGCGGCAGCTGCGCAACTTCGGCATGCCCAACCCCGAGGGCTACCGCAAGGCCCTGCGCCTGATGAAGCTGGCGGAGAAGTTCGGCAAGCCCATCGTGACGCTGATTGACACGCCGGGCGCGTTTCCGGGCCTGGAAGCCGAGGAGCGCGGGCAGGGCGAGGCCATTGCGCGCAACCTCAAGGAAATGTTCATGCTGAAGGTGCCGGTTATCTGCATCATCATCGGCGAGGGCGCCTCGGGCGGGGCCCTGGGCATTGCCATCGGCGACCGGGTGCTGATGCTGGAAAACACCTGGTACTCGGTGATTTCGCCCGAGTCGTGCTCCAGCATCCTGTGGCGCTCCTGGAACTACAAGGAGCAGGCCGCCGAAGCCCTAAAGCTCACCGCCACCGACATGCTCAAGGCCGGGCTGGTCGACGGCATCGTGAAAGAGCCGCTGGGCGGGGCCCATACCGACCCGGATAAGATGATTCAAACGCTGAAAAAGACCATCCTCAAAACCCTGGACGAGCTGGAAGCCCTACCCGGCGACGAGCGGATTTCGCAGCGCATCGACAAGTTCAGCCGCATGGGCGTAGTCGTTGAGGCATAGGCAGTTGGCAGTTGGCAGTTGGCAGTTGGCAGTGCTTACTTCTTGACCTGAGCATTGTTATAAAAAAGCCCACGACTTGCGTTGTGGGCTTTTTTATTGAAGCTATTTGGAAACGTCATCCAGAGCGCAGCACAGCATCTCGCGTGCCGACACCAGATAGCATTTTCTCGTTCAACGAGGAAAGCATTATCCAGTGAGATGCTGTGCTGCGCTCTGAATGACGTTCCTAAACCGGGTAACCGACAATTATCCACCGACAACTCCTTTCACCGCGGCGGCCATGCGGACGGCCAGGGCTTCGATGTCGGTGCGGCGGGCCAGCACCTGCAGCCACTCGGGCGGAATGGCCTGCTCGCCGTAGTACAGGCCAGCCAGGCCGCCGGTGACGGCGCCGGTGGTGTCGGTGTCGTCGCCGAGGTTGACGGCGGCCAGCACGGCTTCGGCGTAGCTCTCGTAGCGCAGCAGGCACCAGAAGGCGGCCTCCAGGGTGTGCATGACGTAGCCGCCGCTGCCGATGGCCGTTGCGTGTACATCGGGCAGGCGGCCGCTCAGGATACGCTCGAAGTGCTCGGCTTCCTTGGCGGGAATATTCAGTTGCCGCAGTTGGGCAGGCGCGGCGGCGCAGAGCTGGGCATAAGCATCGACGGGTGCGAGGCCGGCGCGCAGGTGGCGGGCCATTTCCAGGTACAGCCAGCAGGCCACGGCCGAGCGAATGTGGCCGTGGGTAATGGCCGATACCTCGTGAATCAGCCGGAATCGGTCTTCCAACGGCATATCGACTTGGTAGAAAGCCAGCGGCAGGATGCGCATGAGTGCTCCGTTGCCGTTGCTGTACTCGTCGGTGCCGCCGGCCAGAATCAGGTCCGGATCAGCCTTCAGGCGTTGCAAGGCCTCGCGGGTGGTAATGCCGATATCGAACACGTGGCCGTGCGGCGTCCAGAGGTTTTGGTAGTACCAGCGGCAGCTGTATTCGGCCACCATGCCCACGGTAAAGCCGTCGGCAATGGCCTGGGCCAGGCAGAACGTGAGCGAAGCGTCGTCGGACCAGGTGCCGGCGGGCTGGTTATGCGTGCCGTACGCGCGCATGGTCACGACGGGGTCCAGATGGCGGCGGGCGCGGCTTTCGAACTCGACGGGCACGCCGAGGGCGTCGCCGACGGCCAGGCCGAGCAGAGCGGCGCGGATTTGGGCTTCGGCGGAGGCTGGGGTTACGGGCATTGGCGGAAGGAATAAGGCCCGAAAGTAACAACGATGCCCATCCGGCGGCACCGTACGACCGCGCTGGTGGCAGGGCAGGCGCTTGCGCCGCAAAAAAAAGCCCGCCGGAAACCGGCGGGCTTTAGGCAGACAGTCGGTCCCTCCTACGATCAAACCACTGTTTGCTTGCGCTTGATGAGTCCGTTTGGACTCGGTTGGTAGATGCAGGAGGTCAATTTTTTTCACAAACCAGCGCCATTTTTTTTCTGGCAACTGAGCAGCATCTGCGTTTTGCGCAAAACCGAACTGCACAAAATTGCTTTATCTGGTTTTTTTAGCAGGCAGCGGAACTTTTTTCGCAACAATAACAAGCTGATAAAAAGATAATTACCATCAATATGCATTTACTGTGGATGAGCAGTGTTATCATTCTGGCAGCAGGAGTATAAAATCTGGCACACAATTTTCAAGTGACCTGGAGAGTTTAACAGATACGAACCGCCACTTAACCTTCTCTCTCCGATGATCCGAATCCTGCTTCTCTGCTTTGCGCTGCTGGTGAGCAGCGTGGCCTCTACCACGCCGGCCGAAGCGGCCCGCATCAGCTCCTACGCCAAAGCCAAAATGAAGGGCCGCATCTACACGCACCGCCCCAGCTACAAGACTTACAAGGGCCGCAAGAAGGCCAAGCGCTTCAGCCTGCGCAAAACCGGCAAGAGCAGCAACAGGACCTTCCAGCTGCGCCCCAAGCACAGCACCACGCGCTTCTAACCGCGCCCGACAACCCCACCACCCGGCGGTTCGCCTGCTCCTGATTGCTCCCTTGCGGGGCCGCGCCTCCGGGTCGCGGCCCCGCTTTTTTTAGGCTCCGGCGTAAAAGCGCTGCCGCGTTTCGATGAGCACCTGCTCCACCGCGGCGCGGTCGGGCTCGGCGGGCAGCGCGGAGGCGGCAAAGGCCGCGTCGACGCGCGCGACCAGTTCCTCGGCCTGCTGCACGAGGTCGGCGTACTCGAACTCGCCGCGGCGGATCCGGAGCAGGAAGTCGCGGTTGGGGCGGCGCACGTAGAGGCGGCCTTCGCGGGCAATTTCCTCGGCCATCTGCAGCAGCCGGAACACGTGCAGCATGTTCTTGGCGTCGTAGTTTTTGCCGTGCTGCACGGTGTTCTGGTAGCGTTCGGCGTTGCGCTTCTGCACCCAGTCCCAGTACTCGCGGTACACGCGGCAGTAGGTGCTGTAGCCGTTGCGGTTGAACGACAGGTAGGCCGCCGGCTCCTCCCCTTTCGGCACGGCCGACAGCTGCACGTCGTTGCTGGCCTCGGCGTCGCGCACGAGGCCGCGGTAGCCCAGGCGGCCGTCGGGCGAGCGGTCCACGAACAAGGCGTAGAGGTCGGTGAGGTGGGGCACGTTGGCCAGGCCGCACTGCGCCGCCGCGAGGCCCTGGCGCTGCAGCCACTGCGCGGCGGGCTGGGCGCCGGCGCCGCGGGTCACGTAGCAGAAATCGAGCACCGACTTACGGGCCGGCGGCTCGGGGTTGTTGATTTTCTTGTTCAGTCCCTTGGCCTTTTTGATCTGCGCCACGGCGTAGTCGGCGAAGGTCTGGCGGCAGAGCTTGGAGAGAAACAGCTCGGGCCGGAACGCCGCGAACAGCGGGTGGCGCTGCACCACGCAGTCGGCCGGCGTGGCCAGCAGCTCCAGCACGTTGGGGTTGTTTTTCAGGGCCAGCTCCACGAAGCGGCGCAGCTCGTAGAACACCTCGTCATTGGAGTCGTTGGCCACCTGCGCCACGTAGTCGAGGCCCAGAAACTGCCGCTCGGGCAGCACGAATACGCCCTTCAGGTCGGTATCGGAGTGGGCCAGGTTGGTGCCGTAGGCCCGGCTGCCGCTGATGGCTTCGAAGAGGATGAGCTGCTGGGCGCGAAGGTCCTGGATGAGCATGGGGTGTGGGTGGCGCGGGTGGTTTTTAGCCCGCAGAGGGCGCGGAAGATCAACGCAGCGGACGCCGAGGCAAGGCTAAAAAGCGGCGGCCAGCAGCTCCTGAAACAGCTGATTCAGGGCCGGCGTGGGGTCGGGGCGGTGCGCGGGCGGCGTGGCCCGGGCCAGCTTCCCGGCGGCGTATTCCGCCTCGATGAAACGGGCCAGCGCCTCGGGGCGGGGCACGGTGGTTTTCTCGGTGGCCTGGGCTTTCTGGCGCAGCAGCGCGTCGATTTCGGCCTGCAGCTCGGCGGGCAGCAGCTCGCGCAGCTGCCGAAACTCCATCGGTGGCACCGTGCCCCTCTCCCGAATCCAGCGGGCGGCCAGCACGGAGCGCAGGGCGTAGAACAGCCGCTTCAGGCGCAGCTCGGCACCGGGCAGGTCTTCCTTCACGCCCCGGCCCACCAGGCCCAGATAGTGGTGCAGCCCGGCCAGCGGGTTGAAGCACTCGGCCAGCTGCGGCTGCACGGCGCGGCGGAAGTCCAGCGCCTCCAGGTACACCGCCGGCGACTGTAGCCACTCCAGCAGCGCCGCGTTGGAGCCGCGCAGCAGCTTCAGCGCCTTGCGCAGGTCCCAGCCGGCCAGGTCCAGGTCCGCGTCGACGGGGAAGTTGAGCGTGTCCGGGCCGTCGTCGAGGGTGAGGTACCAGCGGGCGGGGCGGCCGTAGATGAAGCGCACGTCGTAATCGGAATCGGGCGAGGGAAAGCCCCAGGCCCGGCTGCCGGCTTCGCAGGCGTAGAGGATGCGGACGTCGTGGGCAGCCTCCAGGCGGCGCAGCTCGGCTTCGATTCGCGGTTGCATACGGGCAAATTAGCGCCGTTTCGGCCGCCCGCAGCAGCAATAGCAGCACCAGCCGGCATTGGCAGGCGGCGCGGCGGATCAAAGGCCGCGGCCGATGTTGGATCAGCAAGAATTATAAATCAGCTATTAATCAAACCCTAACAATAAAATCACGCGGATTCAACACCATCAGCCGCGGCCTATTACCCGACTGGATTCAGCCGCCGCATCTGAGCAAAGTCACCTCGCTCAGCCTCAGTCCCGACGCACGCCCACCAGGGCCGTGGCGCAGCCCAGCAGCAAGGGCACCTGCCGCACTTCGGCGAAACCGGCGGCCAGCAAGGCGCCCTCCGCCGCGTCGAGGTTGGCGAAGCTGTGGGCGTAGAAGGGCAGGTAGCGGTGCAGGGCGGCGCGGCCCCGGCTCAGCCAGGTCAGCAGCGGCAGCACGGTACCGAGGTACTGCCGAAATGCCCAGCGCCGCCAGCCCTGCCGGGGCAGGGTGAATTCGAGCAGCACGCAGGCGCCGCCCGGGCGCAGCAGGCGCCGCACTTCGGCCGCGAGGTCCAGCAGCCGCTCGGTTTCCAGGGTTTTCAGCCCGTAGGCGCACACCACCGCATCGGCCGCGGCGGCGGGCAGCGGAGTGCGCAGCGCGTCGGCCAGGTGCAGGGTGGTATTGGTGTGGGCGGCGTCCGCCTGTTGCCGGCGGGCAGCCAGGCCGAGCATGGCGCTGGCGAAGTCCACGCCGTGCAGCTGCGCGGCGGGCCCGAGGCGGCGGCGCAGGGCGGGCCACAGCTCCCCGCCCCCGCACATCAAATCCACCACCACCCCGGCCGCGGGCAGCGCGGGCAGCAGCTGCACGGCCTGCCGGCGCCAGCAGGCCGTCAGGCCCAGGGCCATCCACTGGTGCCAGCCGTAGCTGGGGGCCATCTGGTTGAAGAGGTGACGCACGAAGCCGGGGCCGAACAGGGCGGCGTCGGGGGCGGTATCGGCGGGGGTGCGGCGGCGGGCGCGGGGCCGGCTCATGACGCGGCTACTCATCTTGGGCTTGGGTTTGGATGGCGGAAAGCACGCGCTGGTGCATGTCGTCGAGCAGGTAGTCGCTCCAGAGCTGCCAGTAGGCGCGCGGCGCGATGCTGTGGCGGTAGGTAGTGGTAGCTTCGAGCACGGTGCTGCCGTCGGGCTGGGGCAGCAGGCGGAAGGTGCCCTGCTCCACCCGGAAAAAGCCGTGCAAATGCGGGGCATGAATGCGCGGGTACGGGCTCAGCTCCCGCATCGGGGCGGGCATGTGGGGCACCCGAAACGTCAGCTCCCGCCCCGGCTGCCAGCTGCTGATGGGCAGCCGCGCCTCGCCCTGCGAGTAGGTGCAGACGAGCTGCGGCGCGCCGCCGGGACCGGTGCTCAAGGCCGTGCGCGTGGGGTAGGCCACGCCGGCCCGAAACAGCCAGCCCACTTCGGCCGGGTACTGCACCGGCCGCGTGAGCACCTGCCACACCCGCTCGGGCGAGGCCTGTACCCGCCGCCGCGTAACGACGCTATGCGGCGGCACCGGCGCGGGGTAGCGTGCTTCCAGCGCCTGCCCGGCCGGGTAGAGCAGCACCAGCACCGAAAACATGCGCAGCGAGGTCCGCTCCCCCAGCAGCCGGCCCAGGGAAGTGCCCACCACGGCGCCGGCCAGGGCCACAATCAGGGCCAGCGGGGCGGTCATCAGCACGCAGATCAGGCCTTCCAGGGCCGAAGCCACCAGCAGGGCCAGCGTGCTGAGCGCAGCCAGCACCACCGTCACCCACGAGGCCAACAGGCCGGGCCGGGCCTCGTCGGGGTTGTTCAGCCAGGTGTAGAGGGCATTGGCAATGAGCCCGGCCAGAAAGGGCACGGCCACGAACACCATCCCGCCGTAGGTGTGGAAGATGTTGGTCGATAGGTAGGTAAGGCCGGCGCTGAGGGCGGCCGTGGGCAGCACGGCCAGCAGAGTGCAGCCCAGGGGTGTGCCGGTCAGCCACTGCTTCAGGGAGCGGGGCGCGGCGGGTTGGTCGTCTTCGGGGTAGAGGCGGGGCGGTTGGTTGGCGGGGTCCATAGCGCGCGGGCGTTGCGGGCGGACCGGAGCCGGCCGCCCTTAGGTGAACATTCGGAGGAGTTTGTCGATCAGCCAGGTTTTTTCGGCCTTCATCACCCCGGTCAGCACCGTGTCGGCGCTGTCGGCCAGCTGCTGGATGTCGCCGAGCACGCGGTGAAACTCGCGGTAGCCGGGCTCGGTGGGGTCGCCGGGCAGGGCGGCCAGTTGGTCGAGGCTGCGCTTCATGGCGTCCAGCTCGCGGCGCTTCCGCTCGCGGATGATGCAGCGCGTGACCTGCAGCATGTCCTTCTCGGCCACGAAGTACTCGCGCCGCTCGCCGGGCTTCAGGGCCTTGTACACCAAGCCCCAATCGAGCAGCTCGCGCACGGTCATGCTGGCGTTGCCGCGCGAAATCTGCAGCTGCGCCATCAGGTCCTCGGTGCTCAGCGCCTCGGCCGATACCAGCAGCAGGGCGTGCATCTGGGCCATGGTGCGGTTGATGCCCCAGCTGGCGCTGGTGGCGCCCCAGAGGTGGATGAACTGTGCTTTGGCCTGCTCCAGCGTCAGAGGGGCGGCAGCGGCGGGGTCGGGCGTCGGGTTGGTTGGGTCGGGCATGAAGGAAAAGCGCAAAGGCCGCGGATCAGGCCTCTACGGTACGCACAATATCGGCAACGGCCGCTTCGCAGCCGGGAAACTGGAATTCGAAGCCCCATTCGAGCAGGCGCTGGGGGTACACTTTGCGGCTTTTGAGCACCAGCTCGGTCTGGGTTTGCAGGGCCCAGGCGCCGGCTTCGAGCAGCCACTCGGGCTGGGGCAGGCGCAGCAGGGGCCGCAGCGTCCGGGCCAGCAGGGCGTTGAAGTCTCGGTTTTGGATGGGCTGGGGCGCGCAGAGGTTGAACACCCCGCTGGCGCCGGGCTGCTGGGCCAGAAACTCCACGGCCCGGGCAAAATCGGTAGCGTGCAGCCAGCTGATCCACTGCCGGCCACTCCCCTGCGGGGTGCACATGCCCCAGCGCGCCAGCCGGGCCAGCACCGGAAAGGCCCCACCCTCCGCCCCCAGCACAATGGCCGTGCGCAGGGCCACCCGGCGGGTATTGGGCGCCGGGCAGGCCCAAAAGGCTGCTTCCCAGGCCTGGGCCACTTCCACCGAAAAGCCCCGCCCGATGACGCCGTCGGCCTCGGTGTTGGCCGGCCGCTCTCCCTCGGTGTGCTCGTAGATGGTGGCCGTGGAGGCGTTCAGCCACACCCGCGGCGGGCGGCGGCAGGCCGCCACGGCCGCCCCCAGCACCCGCGTGCTGTCAACCCGGCTGCTGAGGATGGCGCGGCGGTTGGCCTCGTGGTAGCGGCAGTCGACGCTGCGGCCGGCCAGGTTCACCAGCACGTCGGCTCCGTCGAGCTCGGCGGCCCACTCGTCGAGGGTGCGGCCGTCCCAGCAGGCGTAGCGCACGTTGGCATAGGCGGGCAGCTGCTCCCGCGACAGCACCACGATTTCCACCCCGGGGCGGCGGAAGTGGCGGATCAGGCATTGGCCCAGAAAGCCGGTGCCACCGGCCAGAACGATGCGCGTGGGTGCCATAGCAAACAGCGAAAGGAGGCGTTGAGAATCCGTGTTGCCTTTGTTCGCTCCAAATGTATCACAAGTTTCAATAATTATTGAAACTTGTGATACATAATTAATAATTGGTTAATTATCAGCGCCTTTATTTTCGAGCAATTCGTGCTGACTGGCCGCTGGTAAGCCGAAGTGCGGACTGCCCAAGTGGTGCATTGCCGCGGCCGCGGCGCATAAAATTGGCTTCTTCACGAAAAGATCAGCTAATACCGAAGAGTTTGCCGGCGCAGCCGGCAGGCCGTCCCGGTGGCGGCCACGAAACCCGCTGGGTGTAACCCCCGGGCCGGTTTTGCTGTCTAGCACTTAGGTTTTCCATTCCAAACAGCCGACATGACGCAGCCAGCTTCCCTCCCCCTCCAACACCAGATTGCCCTCGTCACGGGGGCCAGCTCCGGCATCGGCTACGGCGTGGCCGAGGCCCTGGCGGCGGCCGGGGCCACCGTGGTTATCAACTACAACCGCGAAGCCGAGCCGGCGGAAAAGCTGGCCCAGGCCATCCGCGACAAGGGCGGCGAGGCCCTGGCCGTGCAGGCCGACGTGAGCCAGGAAGCAGACGTGCAACGCATGTTCAAAGCCGTCATCGAGAAATACGGCACGCTGCACATCCTGGTGAGCAACTCGGGCATTCAGCAGGACGCGGCCTTTCTGGACATGACCGTGGAGCAGTGGCACAAAGTCATCGGGGTGAACCTGACGGGGCAGTTTCTGTGCATGCGCGAGGCGGCGCGGGAGTTTGTGCGCCGCGGGCCGCAGCCCGACATTTCCCGGGCCACGGGCAAGATTATCTGCATGAGCTCGGTGCACGAGGTGATTCCGTGGGCCGGGCACGTGAACTACGCCGCCAGCAAGGGCGGGCTGATGCTGCTGATGAAGAGCGTGGCCCAGGAGCTGGCCCCCAAGGGCATTCGGGTGAACAGCATCGGGCCGGGCGCCATTGCCACGCCCATCAACCTGGAGGCCCGCGACACTCCGCAGGAAGAAAAAGACCTGCTCAAGCTGATTCCCTACGGCCGCATCGGGGAACCCGCCGACATCGGCAAGGTGGCCGTGTGGCTGGCCTCCGACGAATCGGACTACGTGACGGGCCACACCCTGTTTGCCGACGGGGGGATGCTGCTCTACCCCGGCTTCGTGGGCAACGGGTGAGTTTTCAGGAGTTAGGAGCCCGAAACTAGAAGTCAGGAGCGTCGCCACGTCAGGCGAGCATTCCTGAGTTCTGGTGCCGGGCTCCTGGCCGCACCTATTCTAACTCCTTGCTCCTTGCTCCCAGCTCCTAGCTCCTTCTAAATGGACACTCCCGAACACCAACGGCTGGCCGCGGCCAACGCTCCCAAGGGGGCCACGCCCTGGCGCCGCTTCGGCCCCTACCTCTCGGACCGGCAGTGGGGCACCGTGCGCGAGGACTACTCCGCCGGCGGCGACGCCTGGCACGCCACCACCCACGACATGGCCCGCAGCTACGCCTACCGCTGGGGCGAGGAGGGCATTGGCGGCATCAGCGACGACAAGCAGCGGCTGTGCTTCGCGCCGGCCTTCTGGAACGGGCACGACCCCATTCTGAAAGAGCGGCTGTTCGGCCTGAGCGGGCCCGAGGGCAACCACGGCGAGGACGTGAAGGAGCTGTATTACTACCTCGATAACACGCCCACGCACAGCTACATGCAGATGCTGTATAAGTATCCGCAGCGGGCGTTTCCCTACGACTGGCTGGTGCAGGAAAACGGCCGGCGCAACCGGCACAAGCCCGAGTTTGAGCTGCTCGACACGGCCATCTTCCACGAAAACCACTACTTCGACATCTGCCTGGAGTACGCCAAGGCCGGCCCCACCGACATTCTGATCGAGCTGACGGTGTTCAACCGCGGGCCGGAGGACGCGCCGCTGCACGTGCTGCCGCAGCTGTGGTTTCGCAACACCTGGAGCTGGGGCCTCGATGCCTACCGCCCCGAGCTGCGCGCCGACGAGGACGGCCACATCGGCGTGGAGCACCGCGAGCTGCCGGCCCTGCGCCTGTACTGCGAGCCGCTGGCCGAGCAGCCCGCACCCGCGCTGCTCTTCTGCGACAACCACACCAACTCCCGGCGGCTGCACCAGGCCGAGCCGCCGGCCACGGAGCAGTTCTTCAAGGACGGCATCAACGACTACCTGCTGCACCAGCAGGCGGATGCCGTGAACCCGGCCGGCACGGGCACCAAGGCCGCCGCGCACTACCAGCTGCTGGTGCCGGCCGGGCAGCAGCAGCGGCTGCGGCTGCGCCTGGGCCCGCCCGAACTGGCCGAGCCCTTCGCCGACTTCGACGAGCTGATGCAGCAGCGCCGCGACGAGACGGACCAGTTTTACGCCGCGCTGCAAACCGAGCTGCCCAGCGACGACGCCCGCAACGTGCAGCGGCAGGCGCTGGCCGGCATGCTCTGGAGCAAGCAGTTCTACTACTACGACGTGCCGGAATGGCTTAAGGGCGACCCGGCCTTTCCGCCCCCGCCCGCCCAGCGCCAGCACGGCCGCAACGCCCACTGGCGGCACCTGAACAACGCCGACATCGTCTCGATGCCGGACAAGTGGGAGTATCCGTGGTACGCGGCCTGGGATTTGGCCTTCCACTGCCTGCCGCTGGCCATGATTGACGCGCACTTTGCCAAAAACCAGCTGCGCCTGCTGCTGCAGGACTGGTACATGCACCCCAACGGGCAGCTGCCGGCCTACGAGTGGAACTTCTCCGACGTAAACCCGCCGGTGCACGCCTGGGCTACCTGGCGCGTGTACAAGATGGACCAGAAGCAGCGCGGCGGCCAGGGCGACGTGGACTTCCTGGAAGCGGCCTTTCACCGCCTGCTGCTGAACTTCACCTGGTGGGTGAACCGCAAGGACGTGGAAAACCGCAACGTGTTCGAGGGCGGCTTTTTGGGGCTGGACAACATCGGCGTGTTCGACCGCTCGGCCGACATGGCGCCGGGCACGGTGATGGAGCAGGCCGACGGCACGGCCTGGATGGCCATGTACGCGCTGGACATGATGCGCATGGCCCTGGAGCTGACCAAGACCAACCCCATCTACCAGGACATGGCCAGCAAGTTCTTCGAGCACTTCCTCTACATTGCCGACGCCATGGCCGGGCAGAACGGCCCGGGCAGCTGCCTGGATTTGTGGGAGGACGAGGACGGCTTCTACTACGACGTGCTCAGCACGCCCGAGCGCGGCCGGCAGCCGCTGAAAGTCCGCTCCCTGGTGGGGCTGGTGCCGCTGTTTGCGGTGGAAGTGCTCGACGAGGACCTGATGCGGGAGATGCCCAAGTTTGTGGCCCGCATGAGCTGGTTTCTGGAAAACCGGCCGCAGCTGGCGGCGCTGGTGTCGCGCTGGCAGGAACCGGGCAAGGGCCAGCGCCACCTGCTGAGCCTGCTGCGCGGGCACCGCATGAAGCTGCTGCTCAAGCGCATGCTCGACCCGGCGGAGTTCCTCTCCGACTACGGCGTCCGCTCCCTCTCGCGCTACCACCAGGAGCACCCCTACGTGTACCACACGCCCGAAAAGGACTTCACGGTGCGCTACGAGCCGGCCGAATCGGAAACGGATCTGTTCGGCGGCAACTCGAACTGGCGCGGGCCGGTGTGGCTGCCGATGAATTTCCTCATCATCGAGTCGTTGCAGCGCTTTCACCACTACTACGGCGACGATTTTCGGGTGGAATACCCCACCGGCTCGGGCCAGTACAGCACCCTGCTCGGCATTGCCGACGCGCTGACCGAGCGCCTGACCCGCCTGTTTCTGCGCGACGCGCAGGGCCGCCGCCCCGCCCTCGGCCCCGACGCCCACTTCCAGGACGACCCGCACTTCCGCGACTACCTGCTCTTCCACGAATACTTCCACGCCGAAACCGGCCAGGGCCTCGGCGCCAGCCACCAGACCGGCTGGACCGGCCTCATTGCCAAGCTGCTGCACCCGCGCCGCCCGGACGGCGCCCTTTACGCCAGCGTGACCGACGAAGCCGAAGACCAGCGGCTAATGCGGGAGCAAGAAGTGCAGGAAGCGCCGGGCAAGTAGCAGGTTGCCAGTTGCCAGTTGCCAGTTGCCAGTTGCCAGTTGCCAGTTGCCAGTTGCCAGTTGCCAGTAAAAAAGAACGTCATGTCGAGCGCAGTCGAGACATGACGTTCAACCAAAACCTCCCTCTATGCCCGACTCTCCCGCTGCCACGCCCTGGCTGGACCTGACCACGCCCATTACCGACCAGATGCTGCACTGGCCCGACAATGCCCCGGTGCACATTCGCCTGACGCGCAGCATGGCCTGGGGCGACGCGGCCAACGTGACCGAGCTGAGCCTGAGCGCCCACACCGCCACCCACGTGGACGCCCCGCGCCACTTCCTGGCCGACGGCGCCGACGTGACCCGGCTGGACCTGCACACGCTCATGGGCCCGGCCCGGGTGGTGCGCATCGAGCACGCCGCCTTTGTCACCCGCGAGGAGCTGGAGCAGCAGCTGCCCGACCTGCCGCCCGGCGCCCGCCTGCTCTTCCGCACCCGCAACACCGAGCGGACCTGGGCCGCGCAGCCCTTCACCCAGGACTTCGTGAAAGTGCGGGCCGACGCGGCCGAGTGGCTGCGCGAAAAGCAGGTGGTGTGCGTGGGCGTCGACTACCTCTCCGTCGGGCCGGCCGATACCCATAAGATTCTGCTCGGGGCGGGCATCACCGTCATCGAGGGCCTGAACCTGGCCCCCGCCGAGCCGGGCCCCTACGAGCTGCTCTGCCTGCCCCTGCTCATCGAAGGCGCCGACGGCGCCCCGGCCCGCTGCATTGCCCGACGGCTTTAGGTGAAACAGTGAGTTGGTGAACTGGTGAGTGTCGTGCTGCTTGCGCAAACCGCGCAGTTTGACCTCCCAAACGTCAAACTCACTATTTCACCAGTTTACCATTTCACCATTTCACTAAATCACCGCATGAGCAACACCCAAATCGGCATCGTCGGCCTCGGCAAGATGGGCGCCGCCCTGGCCCAGCAGGCGGCCGAAAAAGGCTACCCCGTGGTGGGCATGGACCTGCGCCCCCGGCCCGACCTCGAATCGGATATGATTGACATCGTGCCGACGTTGCCGGAGCTGGCCCAGCGGCTGCAGCGGCCCCGCAAGGTCTTTCTGTACATCCCGGCTGGGGCGGCCGTCGACGGCATCATCGAGCAGCTGCTCGGGGTGCTGGAGCCCGGCGACATCATCGTCGACGGCGGCAACTCCTACTGGGGCGACTCCATCCGGCGGGCCAAGCGCCTGACAGAGCGCGGCATCCACTTCCTCGACTGCGGCACCAGCGGCGGCCCCGGCGGTGCCCGCAGCGGCGCCTGCTACATGGTGGGCGGCGACGCCGACGCGGTGGCCCTGCTGCGCGACTTCTTCGTGGCCACGGCCGTGCCCGACGGATTTCTGCACACCGGCCCGGCCGGCACCGGGCACTACGTGAAGCTGGTGCACAACGGCATCGAGTTCGGCATGCTGCAGGCCATTGCCGAGGGCATGGGCCTGCTCACCCACTTCCGCGAAAAGCTGGATATCAGCGCCATCCTGCAGCTCTGGAACAACGGCTCGGTGGTGCGCAGCTGGCTGATCGAACTGATGAAGAAAACCTACGACCAGGAAGGCGGCTTCACCGTGCCCAGCTACATCGAGGACACCGGCGAGGTGAACTGGCTGGTGGCCGATGCCCTGCACATGGAAGTGCCCATCCCGGTCATCACGCAGTCGGTGGTGCAGCTCTTCACCTCCCGCGACAAAGACCCAACCTGGGCCAAAGCCATTGCCATGATGCGCCACGGCTTCGGCGGCCACCCCTACGGCGAGGACGCGGGCATCCGGCACGAGCGGCAGTTCGGGCGCGTGGGCGAGTACGAGCAGCCCGAAGAAACCGGCGAGCAGCCCGAGAATAACCCGAAGTGAATGGATAATTCTGAATTATGAATTCTGAATTTTGCCTGACCCCGATTCAGAATTCATAATTCTCCATTCATCATTCACTCAGCCATGCACAAGGGTCGGCTTGAAGCCTTCAGCGACGGTGTACTCGCCATCATCATTACCATTATGGTGCTGGAAATCAAGGTGCCGCACGGCGGGGGCACCCTGGCCGAGCTGAAGCCCCTGGTGCCGGTGGCGCTGAGCTACCTGCTCAGCTTCATCTACATCGGCATCTATTGGAACAACCACCACCACATGCTCAGCAGCGCCACGCGCATCAGCGGGGCGGTGCTCTGGGCCAACCTGCACCTGCTGTTCTGGTTGTCTTTGGTGCCCTTTGCCACCGACTGGATGGGCGAAAACCACTTTGCCCCGGCCACGCTCACTCTCTACGGCGTTGTACTGCTGCTGGCGGGCGTGGCGTACTGGGTGCTGCAGCGCCTGATCATCCGCGACGACGGCCCCGACTCCACTCTGGCCCACGCCATCGGCAAGGACCTGAAGGGCAAAGCCTCGCCCCCGCTCTACATGCTGGGCATCCTGGCCTCGTTCTGGCAGCCCTGGCTGTCAGGGGCCGTTTACGTGTTCGTGGCGCTGATGTGGCTGATTCCCGACCGCCGCATCGAACGCACGCTGGCCCGCAAAGCCGCCGGGCCGATGGGGCACTGAGGTAGACAGAAAGTACCCTGAACGTCATGCTGAGCGCAGCCGAGACATCTCGCCAGATAGTAGTGTCATGCCGAGCTTGTCGAAGCATCTCTACCGCTGCGTTGCATTGTATCTGACGAAGCGGTAGAGACGCTTCGACAGGCGGACGCCAGATGAAGCATGACCGTTCTTATTGTTGTCGTTCAACAAAGCCCGCGAAATGTTTCGTTGCGCTCTGCATGACGTGCCGGAGGTGACTGTCTGAACGAAGCCAGCCGATGCACTTGGTCTGGCGCGGGCGTTGTAAGTTGGCGGACCGCGGCCGCCGTTGCGCCGGGGCCTTCACCTGCTCGCTTATGCCTCCCGCCTGGTTTCGTTTGCTGCTGGCCGCGCCCCTGGGCCTGCTGGGCCTGCTCCCACTCTACCGCGTCCAGCCGGCGGCCTCTGCCCCTGCTTCGACCACGGTTCCGGCCGACCCCATTATCAGCGCGGCCACCATCGGGCGCTATCTGCGGGCGGTATCATCGGATGATATGCTGGGGCGCAAGCCCTTTACCGAGGGCGAAAAGCGCATCACCGCCTACCTGGCGGCGGAATTCAAGCGCCTGGGGCTGCAACCGGCGCCGGGCGGCAGCTACTTTCAGCCGGTGCCCTTGGTGGAAATAACCGGCACGCCCGCATCTACCCTGCAGATCAGGGGCGGCAAGGGCCCGGCGCTCAGCTTGGACTATAAGACCGACTTTGTGGCCTTCACCCAGCGTGAGCAGCCCGAAGTGGCCGTTACCAACTCCCCGTTGGTCTTTGCCGGCTACGGCGTGACGGCGCCCGAGTACGGCTGGGACGACTACCAGGGCCTCGACGTGAAGGGCAAGACGGTGGTGGTACTCGTCAACGACCCGGGCAACGCGGGCGCGGATACCACCCTGTTCCGCGGCAAGGCCATGACCTACTACGGCCGCTGGACCTACAAATACGAGGAAGCCGCCCGCCACGGCGCCGCCGCCGTGCTCATCGTGCACGATACCCAGCCGGCGGCCTACCCCTGGTCGGTGGTGCTGAGCGGGGCCATCAGCCCCAAACTGCGCGCCCAGACGGCTAACCAAGGGGCCGACAAGTGCGCCCTGGAAGGTTGGCTGACCCTGGAGGCGGCCAAGCGGCTGTTTCAGGCGGCCGGGCAGGACTACGAGGCGCTCTATAAAGCCGCCAATGCCAAGGGCTTTCGGCCGCGCCCGCTCGGGAACCTCACGCTCACGGGCAGCATCCGTAACCAGCTGCGCCGCCAGACCTCGCAGAACGTGCTGGGGGTGCTGCCCGGCTCCCAGCGCCCCGACGAGTACATCATCTACTCCGCGCACTGGGACCATTTCGGCGTCGGCAAGGCCATCGAGGGCGACTCCATCTACAACGGCGCGGTGGACGACGGTACCGGCCTGGCCGCCCTGCTCAGCATTGCCGAAGCCTTTCAGCGGGACAAGCAGAAACCCCAGCGCACCATCGTGTTCCTGGCCGTGACGGCCGAGGAACAGGGCCTGCTCGGCTCGGCCTACTATGCCCAGCACCCGCCGTTCCCGCTCAACAAGACGGTGGCCGACCTGAACATGGACATGCTCTGGCCCTACGGCCCGATGAAGGATTTGACGGTTATCGGCTACGGCCAGTCGGAGCTGGAGGACTACGCCCGGGCGGCGGCCAAGGCCCAGGACCGCTACCTCTTGCCCGACCAGACGCCCGAAACCGGCATGTTCTACCGCTCCGACCACTTCAGCTTTGCCCACATGGGCGTGCCTTCCCTCTACGCCGCCGGCGGCTCCGAGAGCCGCGCCCACGGCAAGGACTTCATTGCCCAGAAGCGCCGCCAGTACACCACCAGCATGTACCACAAGCCCGCCGATCAGTTCGACGCCGGCTGGGACCTGTGGGGCATTGCCCAGGACGCGGAGCTGTACTACCTAGTGGGCCGGCGCCTGGCCGCCGAAACTACCTTCCCCCAGTGGCGCCCGGGTTCGGAGTTTCGGGCAGCGCGGGAGAAGAGCATGGGAAAATGATCCGGCGCCCTGCTCCGATGCTACGGCTGCACTTGCTCAGGCAGGTGGCCTGCGAGGATTGGCTGTTGACGACTGAACCCGCCCAAGTCACTTTTGAATCCTCGGAAGTCTTTAGCTAATCCTCGGAAATCCTTAGCTAACCCTCCGAAGCCCTTGGCGAATCCTCCGAAGCCCTTGGCGAATCCTCGGAAGTGACTTCCTAATCCTCCGAAGTCCTTACTAAACCTTCGGAAGTTCTTACCGAATCCTCCCAAGTCACTTCCTAACCCTCGGAAGTGACTTGGGAGGATTCATTTGTGAGGTATAGCAGTTTCTTGAACGGGGTATTGGGCATGTAGAGACGCGTATTCGTATCCCGCCGTTGAACGGCGCGCGGCGCGCGCGCCAAGACGCGAATACGTGTCTTGACCCCATTCGTGAAACCGCTGTATACGGCTAAAATTCAGTGCTGGCACTGATGTGGTGCGACGCGCGGCCCTGCATTTTGGGATGCTTTTCGGCCAGGCCGGCCGGAGCACTGTTTACCCACCACTTTCCCTTACTATCATGGCGTACAAGCTGCGCGACTCCGAATCCATTACCAAGGCCAAGCAACGCCTGGCCGGACTCAATGCTATTGACCCTTCGGGCAAACTCGATCTGGGCAACGGCTATGGCACCGAAAGCCTGGCGACCAAAATTGACGATACGGAAGCTCGACTTAAAATTTACAACGAGGCCCTCAAAACCCTCAGCAGCCTGAAAAACGAGGTCGACAAGGCCGAAAAAGAGCTGGACAAGTTTTCGTCGGGGGTGCTGACGGCCGTGGGCCAGAAGTTTACCAAGGACAGCAACCAGTACGAGCAGGCCGGCGGTACCCGCGAAAGTAATCGGGTCAAGCGCGCCTCGAAGGCCCGCAGCAAGCCGGCCGTAGCGTAAGCCCGACCACCTTGCTCACAAAACCGCCGCGCCTTCCCGGGAAAGCGCGGCGGTTTTGTTGGGTGTCGTGCCGGTGTGCCCCGCCACCCCGGCCGGCACGGGCCTTGGGCTTTGCTTTTTGGTTTCGGACCCGCCGGGCGTAGCTGGATGCTCCCGGCCCGGCGGCGGCCCGGCGACCAAGCCGGGCGGCGCTGCGGGTACCCCGGCGCTTCAGGCCGGCCGGGCAGCGGGGCTGGACTGGTTTTTGAGCCGCACCCGGCCTCAGCCCGGGAGTTACCGGCGGGGCTGACCCGGATATTGCGCCCGCCATTCGTCAGCCTATTGCTTATTCCTTGCATGAAAAAACTTCTTCTCTTCGCCCTGCTCAGTCTGCTGACGCTGCCGGCGTACTGCCAGATGGACCACACGACGCTGGTGGAGCTGTTCTTCACGGAGTACACCGCCCTCGGCCCCGACAAAGCCCTTGAACACCTCTACGCCACCAGTGCCGCGCCGCAGCGCAACCGGGCCGCCTTCGAG
The DNA here is from genome assembly GCF_003258365.1 of Hymenobacter edaphi. GTDB lineage: Bacteria > Bacteroidota > Bacteroidia > Cytophagales > Hymenobacteraceae > Solirubrum > Solirubrum edaphi. Next base: position 1,282,971 of record NZ_QHKM01000001.1, read on the forward strand.
CAGCAGCGCGCGGCGCTGCGCCAGCTGACCCCGGAAGCCGTAGGGCGGTACTACGGCCGGCAGCTTCTCCGGACAGACGGCCTGAGCTGGAACCTGGCGGCCAGCTCCTACCTGGTGCGCTTCGAGCAGCAGCCCGTGCGCTTCACCTTCACGTTCTACAAAGCCAACGACCGGTGGGGCCTGTATTCTTTTAAGGTGGACACCGACCTGGCGGAGGAGCTGACCGAACGGCTCCGCCTGAACTACCCGCTCGTGGAAATCCGGCAGCCGTAAGCGGCCGGGCCACGTTCGGCTTGCGGCGCGCCAGCAGGCCTGCAGCCCCCGAACAGCGAAGCCGCGGGTCCGCCCTTACAGGCGCGGGTCCACGGCTTCGCTTTCCAGGGCCAGCACGCCGAACACGCACTGGTGCACCTGCCGCAGCGGCTGCCCGGCCACGAAGCGCTCCAGGCCTTCCACGCCGAGGGCGAATTCGCGCAGGGCCAGGTTGCGCTTGCTCTTCACGTTCCGTTCGCGCAGGCGCTCCAGGTGGCCGGGCAGCAGGTAGTCGGGGCCGTAGATGATGCGCAGGTACTCCCGGCCGCGGCACTTCAGGGCGGGCTGCACCAGGTTTTTCTGGCCCGCGGGAATGAAGTCGTAGGGCTTCACCACCATGCCTTCGCCACCGCGGGCGGTCAGGTCCAGCCACCACTGGGTGGCGGCCTCCACGTCGGGAATGTCGCGCAGCGTCACCACCCGGTAGGACGTGGCGCGTAGCAGGCCTTCGTCGGCGCGGCAGATGGTGCGCAGGGTTTCCATGTGCCAGGCGTGGTCCCGGTCGAAATAGGTGCGCCCCTCGGTGGCCAGCAGGTGGAAGGGCGCCAGGCGCAGGTCCGCGAGGCTTCCCACCGGCCAGCAGTAGCGGCGGTAGGCCTCGGCGTAGTGCTCGGCCGCCGACTGCCGGGCCACGGTGCGGGCCAATAGCGCTTCGATGCCGTCGAGGCCGCGGGTGGCGGCCTGGCTGAGCACGGCGGCGGCTTCGGGCAGGGCGGCGGTAGCGGCCGACGCCACGGCGGCGTACTGGTTTTTGATCAATTCCTGGGCCTTAGCCGACCAGGGCATCAGCTCCGCGTCGAGGCACAGCCAGTCGGTACCGAACCGCTCCCAGAAGCCGCTGGTCGTCAGGGCCGCTTGCAGCCGGGCGAGGAAGGCAGATTCTAAGTCGGCGTCGGTGAAGAAGTTGCGGCCGGTGCGGGTGTACACCTTGCCCGGCCCCTCGCCCACCACCCCGAAACGGCGGCGGGCGGCGGCTTCGTCGCGGGCCAGCACCACCACCACGCGGCTGCCCATGTGCTTTTCCTCGCACACCACCCGCTCCACGCCCTGCCGGCGGAAGTAGTCGAAGGCTTCGGCCGGGTGCTCCAGCAGATCGGGCAAGGCCGAGGTTTCCGAGGGCGACATGGTGGGCGGCAGATACAGCAGCCACTTCGGGTTCAGGGCAAAGCGCGACATGACCTCCAGTGCGGCGGCCGCGTTTTCCTCCCGAATCGTGACCGAGGGCAGCAGCCGCGTCTTCACAATCTGCTTGCCCATCACGTCGCGCAGGTCCAGCACCTCGTCGTGCTGCTGCTGGGCAGAGAGGTGAGTTGTCCGTTGTTGGTTGTCAGTTGTCAGGTCGTTCTGGTGGTCGGCCCCATCTTCACCAACAACGGACAACGGATTACTGACAACTCCCCGCAGCGGCCGCACCGACTCGCAGTAGACTGCGGCGGCGGGCACCGTGACCAGTTCCCGCTCGGGGTAGCGCAGGGCGGTGAGGCGGCCGCCGAACACGCAGCCGGTATCGATGTCGATGGTGTTGTTGAGCCATTCGGGCTCGGGCACGGGCGTGTGGCCGTACACCACCGTGGCCCGGCCGCGGTACTCGGCGGCCCAGGGGTAGCGCACCGGCAGCCCGAACTCGTCGATTTCCCCGGTGGTTTCGCCAAACAGGGCAAAAGCCCGCACGGCGCCCGAGCCGCGGCCCTGCATTTCTTCGCGCAGGCCGGCGTGGGCCACCACCAGGCGGCCCTCGTCGAGCACGTAGTGGCTCACCAGCGCGTCGAGAAACTGCCGCACCTGGTTTTTGAAGGTGTCCGACTCGCCGGCCAGCTGCTGCAGGGTGGCGGCAAAGCCGTGCTGCTCGTTCACCTGCTTGCCGCTCAGGTGGCGCAGCAGCTTGATGTCGTGGTTGCCGGGCACGCACAGGGCCAGCCCGTCCTGCACCATGCGCATCACCAGGCGCAGCACCGCCGGGGAGTCGGGGCCGCGGTCCACCAGGTCGCCGAGGAAGACGACCTTGCGCGGGGCCTCACCCCCCGGCCCCCTCTCCAAAAGAGAGGGGGAGCCTGATGACTGGGTAGCGTCCGGGTCATTGGAAGGGAGCCGGCCGGCGGCCGGGCCGTCGGGACGGCGGCTGACGCGCACGCCCAGGTCGCGCACGTCCTGCACCGGCTCGTTTTCCACGGCGTAGCCCAGCCGGTCGAGCAGCTGCAGCAGCTCGTGGTAGCAGCCGTGCACGTCGCCGATGATGTCGAAGGGGCCGGTTTCGTGGCGCCGGTTGTTGTGCAGCGGGTCGCGCACCACGGCCTGCACCGCGTCGATTTCCTCGGGGCCGCGCAGGTGGTAGATGTGGCGAAACCCCTCGCCTTTCAGCAGCTTCAGGGAGCGGCGCAGCTGCTGGCGCTGCTGGGGCACCACGTGCCGGCCCAGGTGCTGCCGCTCGGCGCGCTGGCGGTTACGGTCCTCGGCCACGCGGTCGGGCACGTCGAGCACGACGGCGGCGGGCAGCACGTGGTAGTCGCGGGCCAGCTGCACCAGCGACTTGCGCGCCTCCGGCTGCACGTTGGTGGCGTCGACCACGGTGAGCAGGCCGCGCTTCAGGCGCAGGCCCACCAGGTAGTGCAGCAGGGCAAAGGCGTCGGTGGTGGCGCCCTGGTCGTTTTCGTCGTCGGCCACCAGCGCCCGGCACTGGTCGGACGACACAATTTCGGTGCTGCGGAACAGCCGGCGGGCAAAGGTGCTCTTGCCCGCTCCCGAGGTACCGATGAGCAGCACCAGGGAAAGTTCGGGGAGCTTGAGGGAGGTCAGGGGCATGGGTAAGGGGCGTATATTAAGCCGCTTTCGATACTGGGTAAGTCCGGTAAAAATGCGCAAACTCCGCTAACGGCGGCTTTTCTGATGAAGATATCCGTCGAGCAAATGATTCGGGAGGGCGACATCAGCCCGCTGCGCTGGGGCATGAATGCCGCCGACCTGGCGCCGATTCTCACCGACAACCCGCTGGACGACTGGGCCACCGGCCGCATCGGTCGGCAGACGCTGTTGAACGTCGACGGGGTGGAGTTCTACTTTGTGGAGCGCCGCCAAGGCCTGTGGATGCTGCTCGTTGCGGCCTGGCGCATCGCGCCCGCTGCGGCAAGCAGCTGCTTTGATTTTGGCTGGATCAACCAGGAGCTGACTTACGCCGAAACGCAGCGGCAGCTGGTTCAGCGCGGCTGGCCCTACGAGGTCATGCGCGACCCGCTCAACCAGCATCACCCGTTGCTGGTCATCGGCCGGCACGCCTGGGTTTACTTCGACGACGAAGGTGAACTAAGGAAGCGGCCGATCCAGAAAATCTGCCTGCACAACCCCGTCGACGCCCCGAGCCATTACGCACGACTGAAGCCCGGGCAGCAGGAATAACGTTCTTATCAGAGAAACTCGCGCGGAGCCGCAACGCCCAGGCCGGTAGTTCTGCTCGTCAGCAGCTGGTTGGGCCGAGGCCTACTTCCGCACAAACGCCACCTGCCCATCCTTGTAGGTTTCCAGCAGGCGCGGCTGCAGCTTGCCCCAGTACGTGAGGGTGCGGCCGGTCCGGGCATCCTTGTGCAGACGAAAGAGTACGTCGCCGGACTTAAGCTGCTGGAACCCGGCGCCGTCGAGGCCCTGCACGAAGATGACCTGGGCGTCGGTGGGCGTGCCGGTGGCGCGCACTTTCAGCTTCATGAACGTCTGCTGGCCTTCCACGCTCAGCTGCCCACCGAGGGCGCCATTCTGCGGCTGCAGGCCCAGCTTCCAGGTCATGGCCATGCTGTAGCCGGCCAGGGCTTTCACGGGTTCTTCCTCGTAGAGGTAGGCGCCGGCCCAATTGGCGACGCCGGCCGCATTGGGGCTGGCAAAAAAGAGCGTGGACCAGGCAGCGAGGGGCAACAGCAGCGTTGTCATGGCGGCAAAAGCGTTGGTGGAACCCTGCTTCTAACGAAAAGAAGGCCCCCACGGTCGAGCGTTGATTACCCAACCCATACCAGAATAGGTGAGCAGCAACCTATCCGAACGTCATGCTTGAGCCCCGCCAAGCATGACGACCGGTTTTAACGTCGTGGGCTATTTCGCCACGCTCGTCACCCGGAATTCCACCCGGCGGTTAAGCTTACGCGTTTCTTCCCGCTCGTTGCTGGCCCGCGGCTCGGCCCCGCCCAGGCCCACCCCGCTGATGCGCTCGGCGGCCACGCCGTGGCTGACGAGGTAGGTCTTGACGGCCGCCACGCGCTGCTCGCTCAGCTCCACGTTTTTCTGCGCGTCGCCCACGTTATCGGTGTGGCCGCGCAGCTCGATGCTCATGCCGGGGTTCTGGGCGAGCAGGGCGGCCAGCTGGTCGAGGGCGGCGAAGGACGAGGGCAGCAGCGCGGCCTGGCCCTGCTCGAACTGCACCTTGTCGAGGGCCGTGACGGTGCCCACGCCCAGGGGCCGCAGCAGGATATCCTGCGCCGAAGCGCCGGGTGGCAGCAGGTAGAGGCTGTCGGCGGCGAGGTAGCCGGCCAGCTGCGCCTCGGCCGCGTACGAAAAGCCGGGCTGGGCCGTGAAGCTGAAGGCACCGTCGGCGGCGACGGGCACGGCCCGGCCGCGCAGGCGCAGCTGGGCCCGCGGCAGGGGCTGAAACGTGACGGCATCGAGCACGCGCCCGCGCCAGGTGGCGCTGGCCGGGGCGGCAGCTACCGCAGCGGGCGCCGGGTCGGCCGGCGGCGGGGGGCTGCGCCGAAACAGGTTGCAGCCGGCCAGATCGGTATACACGCCGCGGTGCACCCGGCGGGCGTCGCGGAACGAGAGGTCGACCTCGTACACCGACTTGGGCCCGGCCAGGTACAGGCGGCGCTGCCCGCTGGCGTCCTTCTGCATCAGCAAGTCGCTGTAGCCGCCGCGCTCGGGCAGCCCGTCGATGGGCAGCAGATCGGGGTCGGCTTTGAGGGTGCCCAGGTCGATGCGCAGCACGGCGCCGTCGGTGCTGTAGACCTCGTAGAGCGTGCCCTTGTCGTCGAGGCAGAAGTTGGCGTGGGTGCCGGCGCCGGCAAAGCCGATGGCCGGGTAGTAGGGCGCCTGCTGCACCGGGTCGTGGGTCCACACCACCGTCACGCGGCCGTCGGCGGGGCTCACGCGCACGAGCTGGTTGGCGTCGGAGGTAATGAAGTAGAGGCGGCCCCACTCGTCGGTGGCGGCCGAAATCCAGACGCTTTCCCCGCCCTGGGCCGGCAGCTGCCACTCGGTGTAGCCGCCCTGCCGGGTGGCCGGGTCGTAGCGGTACACGTACTCGGGCGCGTTGGTGGGCGCCTTCGTCACGGCGTAGAGGCAGTTGTCGAAGCCCTTGGCCAGGGCGTAGGACTGAAAGGGCAGCACCTGCCGGTGCACCTTGGGCGGCGCCGAAAGGTCGTCGGTATTGAACTCGTGAATCGTGCGGCAGTCGTCCTCCCAGATGCCGTTGTGGGCGCGCAGGGCCGCAATGCCGTACATCTTGTCGTCGCAGCCTGGCTCAGCGGCGCGTTTGGGCGCGGGCGCACTGGCCGCTGCGGCGGCCGTGGGGGCGTTGCCCACAAACGCAAACGACTCGACCAGTTGCCGGCCTTCGGCAAGGTAGCGCCGCTCGGCCGCCGCTGCCCGGTATTCCACCTGAAACACCTGCCCGCCGCGCCATAGCCGGCGCCCCAGCACGCGGGTGCGGCCGGCGGCGCCCGGGGCCGCGTAGGTGTAGTCGTAGCTGAGCTCCTGGAAGGTGCCGGCGTCGTGCTCGGTCAGGCGCAGCACCTGACTACGGGGCAGGGCCCGCAGGCGGCGCCACAGCGTGTCCTGCTGCCCCTGGGCCAGCGGGTTCGGCGCGTGCGGGGCCTGGGGCCGCACGCGGGCGGTCAGTTCGACGGCGGCCGGCGGGGCCTGGGGCGAGCCGCCGGCGTAGAAAGTCACCGCGCCGGCCTGCTGGCTGACCTGCCAGGTGGAGGGGTACGTGAGCCGGTAACCCAGGCGGGCATCGGTGTAGGCCTGGCCCGCCGCCGGAGTCTGCGCGTGCAGGAGCGGCCCGCACAGCATCAGCAAAACCAGCGTCAGCAAAACCTTCATAGGCAACAAAACAAACTCGGCGCGCAACGACCGAACTACGGCGTTCGGCCGGCCTATTAACGCGAAGTTACGCCCGGTTTGCTCCCTGCGGCCGCAATTTACCGCCGCCCGCCGGCCCACGCAGATGGCTTCGGGTGTAGTCTACGGCTGATAATCAAGCAGAAGCCTGGCCTGAAGCAATTCCATAACGAGTAAAAAGGTGCGTCCTGCTCCTCCGGCGTCCGCGCTGCCGAACCGTAGAAAGGCCTACCGCTTCGCCAGGCTCCCCCGAAGAAGGCTTAATGCGCATTCCTTCTTCGGAGAGCGAGCCGGGGGTGGGGCGCAACGTCAGCCCGCGAGATGCCTCGGCTGCGCTGGACACGACGGGCAGCCAAATTCAACGAAGCGCTAGAGCTGCTTGGCTCCGCCTTCCTGCGGTTCGACCGGCGGACGTCAGATCAGTCATGACGTTCAAAAGGCACTTTCCCGCTCAACCGACCAGCTGCTAACCCCGTCTGGTTTTTTACCCAACAGGCAGCCCCCGGTCCTACGCCGACAGCGCCTCCGGCGCGGCCCACTCACCGGCGGCGGCCTCCAGGGTTTCGGGGTGCATGATGTGGCGGCGGTGCTGCTGGCCCCAGGTGCGCAGCGACTCGATGACCGGGTAGAGCGTGCGGCCGTAGGCGGCCAGCGTGTACGTGACAGCCACCGGGGCCGCATCGGCCTGGACATGACGGATGATGAGTCCGTTGATTTCCAGCTCCTTCAACTCCTTGCTGAGCATTTTGGCCGTGATGCCGGCCACCTCGCGCTGCAGCTGCTTGAAGCGCCGCGGACCGCTGGTGAGGCCCACGATGATGGGCAGCTTCCACTTACCGCCGAGCAGGTCGAGGGCGTCGCGCACGGGGCGCATGGCAGCGTTGCATTCCTGGGGCGTATGCGGGGTCGACGAGTTGGGGAGCATGGGGCAAAGGTCGTTAGAAATCAGGCCGCTATACCGGGGCACACCGGTATACTTCGGTAAACCGCTATCCGGAATACACCGCGGCCCGGGCACTTTTACGGGCAGTTGCGGGCCCCTGGCGGTCCGCCGTTCGTCCCACTCTCCACCGTTACGTCGATGGCACTCAACAAGAAAACCCTCGTGGCCGGGCTGGCCACGGCCGTACCCGCGCTGCTGATTACGGCCAGCGGCATCATGAAGCTCACCGGCAGCCCCGAAATCAAGGCCGGCATGGAAAAAATGGGCGCGGCCGAGCTGATTGTGCCGCTGGGCCTGATGGAGCTGGCCTTTACCGCCCTGTTCCTCTTCCCGCGCACCATGAAGCTGGGGTTGCTGCTGCTCACCAGCTACTTCGCCGGCGCCATTGCCACCGACCTCACCCACGGCAAAAGCCCCGGCCCGGCCGCGCTGATCCTGGCCCTGGTCTGGGTTGCCGCCTTCGTGCGCGACCGGTCGGCCTTCCTGCCCGCTGCGCCGCGGGCGCAGGCCTGACAGAGGCGTCGTCAGCAACCAAGGCCCGCCAACGAGGAGCAGCACGCCCGCATGTACCCGGAACGGTGGGTCTACCACTATGGCACCGGCACCCTTGTCGACGCCAACCAGTCGGCTGCGAGGAGTTGGCCCGAGCGGAAAGGTCCACGGCGTGGGGCGCGGGCAGTAGGCAACCAGCGCCTTATCTTGACGGGTTCCTACTACAACCCTCCCTATCCAGCATGGACGAAAGCGGATTTTACCGGGTGGAGCTGACCGGTGCGCGGGTACCGGTCAGCTTCGCCGCGATACACGCGCTGCGCCAGGATATTCTGCTGTATTTCGACGATAACCTCGGGGAGGGAATCAACGTGCTGCTGCCCTACGAGCAGCTCTGCCAGCCGTATTGGCAGTTTCTCTCCATCGGGTTCGATCAGGAACGGGCCGAGTCGGCGCACTACCAGAAGCTGGTAGAGGAAGGCTGCCTCGCCCTGCTTAACGGCCTCGCACTGGATCTGCTTGACCAGCCCCCTGCGCCGGAAAGTCCGCACTGGCAGAGCTTCGACATCGAACTGATTCTGCGCTACATCCAGCAGTATCAGCCCGCTTCGCCCCGCTTGGCTACGGCCCGGCAGCATCTGCTCCGCACGTACGACTTCATTCGCCGCTTCGGCCCTCACGACACCAACGCCGACGGCCTGCTGGTCGGGTTTGACCCGGCACCAGCCGGCGCTTGGTTCGATCGGGAAATCGTGCAGGCTTATTTCCGCTGGCATACCTCGTCCAGAGGGCTCAACCCGTAGCGCCGAAGTTGAATTCGCGCCTTTACCGCTCAAACACCGCCAGCTGCGAAGGCGCCCCCACCTCCGCGTCCGGCGGCCCCAGCGGCTCCACGCGCAGGCGGTAGCCGTGCCGCGCGGCCACGCCCGCGGCCCAGGCCTCGAACTGCGCCCGCGTCCACTCGAAGCGGTGGTCGTGGTGGCGGAACTGCCCGGCCGAGAGGGTTTCGTAGCGCTGGTTGTAGTCGGCGTTGGGCGTGGTGACAAGCACGGCGCCGGGCCGGGCCCGGGCAAACACCACCTGCTCGAACGTGGCCAGCCGGCTTTCGTCGAGGTGCTCGATAACTTCCACCACGGCCGCCGCGTCGTAGCCGGCCAGGCGCGGGTCGTGGTAGAGCAAGGAGCCCTGCGTGAGCGTGAGCCGCTCGCGCTGCCGCGGGGGCATTTCGGCCACGTGCAGCCGCTGCTGCGCCCGCTGCAGCTCCTGCCACGACACGTCCAGGGCCAGGATGTGCTCGATCTGCGGCAGGCGCAGCAGGCGGCGCACCAGCTGCCCCTCGCCGCAGCCCAAATCGAGCACCCGCTGGGCCCCGAGGCGCTGGATTTCCTCGGTCACGCGGTCGAGGCGCAGCGCGTGCAGCTTCTGGGTTTTCTCGTCGGCGGGCGCCGGTTCGCCCGCCGCTTCCGCCCCGCCGATGGCGGCCGTTTCCGTATCGTCCGACGCGGGCTCGTCGGCGGCCAGCAGGCGCGCCAGCGTGGGGTTCACGTACTGGGCCAGGTTGCGCAGGTAGCGGCGGGTGATAAACTCCCGCTCGGGGTGCTCGGGCAGCCAGCCGGCCCCGCGCAGCAGCAGCTTTTCGGCCTCGGCCTGGTTGATCCAGTAGTGCTTGTCGCCGCGGTCGAGCACGGGCAGCAGCACGTAGAGGTGGCTGAGCAAGTCGCGCAGGCGCCGGGCCGGGTGGCGCAGGCGCAGGGTGAAGTAGCGGCCCGCGCCCCAGGCCGGCACGGTGGGGTCGAGCGGGTGCGCTTCGGCCTCCACCGCGTAGCCCAGCGGTCCGAACAGGCGGTGCAGCTGCTCGGCCCCGGCGGCCGGCACCACCGCCACCGTGGCTTCCAGCGGCAGCAGGGTGTCGGGCAGTTCGGGGCGGTCCTTGCAGGTGCCATTCATGGCCGTGTTGAAGGCCTTGGCCAGGGCCGCGCTCAGAAACGACGACGCCACGTAGGGCCGGTCGTTGACGTACTGCTCCAGCGCAAAGCCCTCCCCCGCCGGCCCGCGGTGGTTGCGCACCAGCCCGATGGGGTCGAGGTCGAGCAGCAGGGCGGCGGTGCAGCGCTCCGCGGTGGCTTCGGGGTAGAAAATATGGGCGTGGCCCGCCGCCACCTCCAGCGTCTGCAGGCGGGCGGGGTTCTTGTGCAGTAGGTAGCCCAGGTCGGTGGCGGGCTGGTGGGTGGTGGTAATGGTGAGCAGCATAGCTGTAATATCGATACGAATCGGCCTGCGGAAGGCCTTTCGGGGCAAGATAGAGCCGTTTGCCGGTGGTGCCTCGTCGCCGGCCCGCCGGGGCCACTTTCCGGCCGCCGCCGTCACCCGCCGCAGCCCAGCGGCCCCAGCCGGTTAGCGCCCCCCTTCCCGGAGCCGCGCTTTTTCGCCGAAGCGGCGGCTATCCTGGCCGAAGGAGCGCGGCCGGGCGCGCCGGGTTAGCTATTTTTGTCGGCTGAAAAGCTCCCATTGGTTTCCCTCCACCCCTCTATGAAGAAGTTCGTTACCCTGTTCGCGTTGCTGGCCCTCGGTACCGTTGCGGCGCACGCCCAGTACCTGCCCGGCGCTGAGCGCAAAAAATACATGCTGCCCAAAAAGGACAGCGAGTGCCCCTACGTGCAGAACGTGACCAAGAACACGGAGGACGACCAGGAAGTGGAAGGCACTTTCACCCGCCTAGCCTACCGCCCCTACAGCGAGCTGCTGACGGAAATCAACGAGCTGCGGAAAATGAACAACTGGGCCGACTCGACCTACCAGCGCCGCTTCAACACCCTGCCCGCCGGCGGGACGCTCACCATCATCATGCACCGCAAAGGCCCCAAAAACGCCGACCCCAGCCTGCTCACCGTGGCGGCTTTGACCAAGGACGGCCAGCCGCTGATGAGCCAGCAGCTCACGCCCGGCACCGGCCGCTTCTGGAACCGCGACCTGTACCTGAGCACGCGCACCATACCTTTTGTTAAAACCGAGCAAGCCGGCCCCGTATCGGTCATCATCACCGACGCCAAGCTCAAGCAACACTTTGATTACATTGTCAATACGCAGCAATAACCTATAGCACGAGCGTTGACAGCAAACGCGGGCCGCAACGAACAGCACCAGTACAGTCTGCTCACCGCGGCCCGCGTTTTTCCAAATGGGTGCGGCTATTTTTTGTTGAGCCGCGCCCATTGCACGGCTATCAGCGTCTTGGCGTCGCGCCACTCGCGGGCGTCCATTTCGGCCCGGCTCAGGCGCAGCAGGGTGATATTTTCGTTTTCGCTCGCGACGCCGCCGCCCGCGCCGCTTTGCTGGCTAACCTCGGCGTAGTAGATGCCAATCGTTTCGGCGTTGCCGCCCGGCGAGGGAAAGATGGTGACGATGTGCTCCAGGTGGTCGACCTCGGCGTAGCCCAGCTCCTCCTCGATTTCGCGGCGCAGCGCCTCTTCCGGCGACTCGTGGCCTTTGTCGAGCATGCCGGCGGCAATTTCTTCCACCTCCTGCTCGGCCCCGATGCGGAACTGCCGCACGAAAACATATTCCTGCTTGTTGGTGTCATACACCAGCGCAGCCACGGCGCGACCCGGCTCAAACCGCTCGCGCGTGAGCTGCTGGTCGCCGTCCTGCACGGTGAGTTTGCGCAGCTTATAGAAGCCGTCGTAAACCGTTTCTACCTTTGTAATCTTCATGGGGTGGATTGGCTAGGGTTCGAACCTCGTTCCTTACGCCAAATATGCGGGCCAATGTTCGGCCTGCAGCCCACTCCGCCGCATTTCTTTTCCCATCGATTTTGACATTTGACGACCTTCACCTGCTGCCCGAGATTCTGAAATCTCTGCACGCCGCGGGCTATGAGCGCCCCACGCCGATCCAGCAGCAGGCCATTCCGCACGTGCTCGACGCCCGCGACCTGCTGGGCGTGGCCCAGACCGGTACCGGCAAAACCGCCGCCTTCACGCTGCCGCTGCTCCAGCGCCTGCACCTGGCCCGGCCCGCGCACCAGCCCACCGGCCCCCGCGCCGTGCGCGCCCTCATCCTGACGCCCACGCGCGAGCTGGCCATTCAGATTGGGGAGAGCTTCGAGAGCTACGGCAGCCACCTGCCGCTGCGCCACGCCGTTATTTTCGGCGGTGTGAGCCAGCACCCGCAGGTGCAGGCCCTCAAGCGCGGCGTCGACGTGCTGGTGGCCACCCCCGGCCGTCTGCTCGACCTCATCAACCAGGGCTTCATCGACCTGAAGCGCCTGGAAATCTTCGTGCTCGATGAAGCTGACCGCATGCTCGACATGGGCTTCATCAACGATATCCGGCGCATTCTGCCCCTGCTGCCCAAGCAGCGGCAGTCGCTGTTCTTCTCGGCTACCATGCCGCCCACCATCCGCGAGCTGGCCGATACCATCCTGCGCAACCCGGTGCCGGTGGCCGTGACGCCCGTCTCGAGCACCGCCGAAACGGTGGAGCAGGTGGTGTATCTGGTGGATAAAACCGACAAGCCCTACCTGCTGCTGGAAGTGCTGGAAGACCCCGCGCTGCGCCGCGTGCTCGTTTTCAGCCGCACCAAGCACGGCGCCGACCGCGTGGCCAAGGGCCTGAACGCAAAAGGCATCGGAGCCGAGGCCATCCACGGCAACAAGTCGCAGAATGCCCGGCAGCGGGCCCTGCAGAACTTCAAGTCGGGCGAAACCCGGGTGCTGGTGGCCACCGACCTGGCCGCCCGCGGCATCGACGTGGACGAGCTGAGCCACGTGGTAAACTACGAGCTGCCCAACGAGCCCGAAACCTACGTGCACCGCATCGGCCGCACCGGCCGCGCCGGCGCCGAGGGCCGGGCCCTCTCCTTCTGCGACGCGGAGGAGCGCGCCTACCTGCAGGACATTCAGCGCCTGATCAACCAGCAGATTACGGTGGTCGACACCCACTCCTACGCCCAGAACGACGTGGAGCCGGTGCCGCTGAAGGGCCCCAACATCACCAAGCCCAAAGGTTCGGCCGGCCGGCCGCCGCGCTCCGGCCCTCGTCCCGAGCGTGGTGGCTCGGCCCCGAAAGCCCCCAAAGCCGCTACCGGCGGCGGACGCTCGGCTGCCTCGGCCCCGCGCCCCAAGACGGAGCGCAGCGGCCAGCAGCGCTCCGGCACGGCTCCGGCGGGAGGCAGTGGTGGCGCGGGCAACGGCCGCTCCGGCCGGCGCCGCAGCCGCAACTCCCGGCCCAACCGCCCATCGTAGTTCGTTTCTGATTTCGCCGCCCGTCCTGCCAGGACGGGCGGCTTTTTTTAGGCCTTTCAGCAGCGTCTGGTGCGAACAAATTTCCGGGGACGACGCTTATAGGGAAGCCCGGCGGCTGCCGGGCCTTGCATGTGCCATTTCACTTCCGCGTTTTTATGGCTAGCTGTTCCCTTTCGGTTATTGAGGCGCTGCGCACCACGGCCCAACGCCTGAGCACGCAGGCGCCCTACCAATGGGGCCACATGGGCAGCTGCAACTGCGGCCACCTCGCCCAGACCATCACGCGCCTGAGCAAGGCCTAAATCCATGCCCGCGCCCTGCAGCGCCACGGCGACTGGCACCAGCAGCTGCGCGACTACTGCCCCACCAGCGGCCTGCCCATCGATGACACCATCGACGAGATGCTGGCGGCCGGCTTCACCCGCACCGACCTGGCCCACCTCGAACGCCTGTCCGACCCGGCCATCCGCGCCGCCATTCCGTTTGAGCGGCGTGAGGCCCTGCGCCACAACCAGCGCGACGACGTGGTGCTGTACCTGCGCACCTGGGCGCAGCTGCTGGAAGCCCAGTGGCTGGCTGGGGTTGAGTTGCCCGAGTGGCAGCTAGCGTCGGCCGCGACAGTTACCGAGTAAGCCCAGCGGAACGGTTACCGTACCCCCGCAACGCAACGCGCCCCACTTGACGAGCTGTCAGGTGGGGCGCGTTGCGTTGCGGGGGCCGCGTTGGGCCAGCCGGGTTACTTGATGGCGTTCGGATTGCTGCTCTGGGCCTCGCGGTAGCCCTCGGCCCGGTGACTGCGCTTGTAGGCAGCATCGGCGTTGGGGTCTTGTTCAGCATTCGGCGGGGGCGTGCACGACGTGGCCAGCACGGCCACCCAGGCAAATAAAGCGAGCAGGCAGGTCTTCTTCATGCCCCAAAGGTAAGCAGCGCCCGTTGATTCCGGCAAGGTCTAAATGAGATGTATGCCTAGGATTCGTTCCGATCATCTTTTCTGCGGGAGTTTACGGAAGAGCACACGGCCGGAAACCGATGGCGGAAGGCGTTTACAAAATGATGTCATTGCAGGCGAGGCCGATTATAAGCAACCCTATTGTTTACATACTCACACCAATGCAAAACACAGTAAGTAGGCACGCGCCCTGGTTTTACATTTCCACACCCAAAATCATCATCCGTGAAAAAGCTAAGCGAGTTGGCTAATCATTCGCTTCATAACAATATCACTTTACCCATAGAATGGCCAGACCTTATTTTTAGCAAAATACTGACTCACCAGCGCCCAAATGGGCTGCAAATATCTGCACCATAAATTTTAAACTAATCCTTTAAAAACGACACATCCTTCAGCCACTACACAACCACAAGCCGGACTTAAATACAAATGATTAATAACTCTGATAATAAACATGTTAAACAATAGCATATGACACTATTAACCATCTAGAATTCGCAACCTGACAACTTAAACTATACTACTACACCACCCCTTAAACAGCAGCCTTTGCCCTTAAACGGTTACGATATAACGTAACCAAACATGTCCGGCCACCTATCAGCAGTAGTTAATGTAACTTAAGCACACCCAAGGGTCATTGACCTTCGTCAATTGATCAGATATCCTCTGTGGATGGGCTAAAGTCCGTGAAGGTGCCGTCGTTGTAGAAGACCAGTACCCGACGAATCGTTTTGGGAGGCTTAGCGGGAACGGCGGCCTGAGCCAGGGCCATTACCGCCGATGCCATTGCTGGCACGGGAGGGGCGTCGGGTAGCGGTGGGGCCGCAACTGGCGGGGGCTGTGGGAGCGGCAAAGCCGGTGCAATAGGCGCGTCCAGCGGCGCAGCGGCGCGCAGCTCAGCTTCGGGCTGCTCAGGGGCTCGGGCGGCTTTGGAGGGGCGCCGGGATTGGGCCACGGGCTCCGAGGCTGCTACGAGGCGCTCCGGCTGCTTAGCAACCGTGTCGGCAGGGCTTTCCGCGGCCAGCATTGCTCCCTGGCCGGTCAGCAGCCAGGGCATGGCCACATCCGGGAAGGCGGCAATGATTTTCTGAACCACCTCCAGGCTGGGTTTATTGCGCCCTCCCAGTATGTGGCTGATAATAGGACGTGCTACCCCAATTGTATCCGCAAACTGCGTAGGGCTTAGCTGGCGGGCTTGTAGAAGCTGGCGGATTCGGTCGACCATAGTGCGGGAGCTGTATTTACAAAACTATTAACATCCCGGCAGACCCTCACCAAACGGGCGGCTTTATGATTCCACAACCATCCGTTACAATAATAAACAGAGGCAAGAGCGAATTTACATTAATAACACATGTAAACCACCTGACTACATAAGTAACAGTTGTAATCCAGCCGTTTCTTCATCCTTATACTGTTACCGTCCCGCTCGTTGGTTGCTCCCGGAGGAAGAGTGCCAGTGCCGGCTACGACCCTGCCCGCTCAGCCTTGCGCCGCCCGGCCACCGCAGCAGACGACAGGACCCAGAAAAACCAAAGCCGCCGCTTCCCCCAATTGGGAAGCGGCGGCTTTGGCAATGCGGTCCTGCGTAGGTTCGCCTCCGGCGGCGAGTAATCAGGTGCTGAAGTATTCCTGAGCCAGGGCCTTGTCGTGCCCGTAGATGTCGTCGCGGAAATGCAGGTTGCCGGCATCATCCACCCAGGCGGTGAAGTATACCAGGTACACCGGCAGCTTCTCGGGCAGGGTCACGTACTGCTCCTTCCCTTCCGCCACGGTCTGCTGGATTTTGCTCATGTCCCAGCCGGGCTTGTTGCGCAGCAGGTACTCGGCCAGTACCAGGGGTTTCTCGACGCGCACGCAGCCGTGGCTGAAGCCACGCTTGGCCTGGCTGAACAGCTCGTCGTGCGGGGTGTCGTGCAGGTAGATGTCCTGCGAGTTCGGGAACAGGAATTTCACGTCGCCCAAATCGTTCTTGGGGCCCGGCCGCCGGCGCAGCGTGTAGCGCCAGGTATTCGGAGTCAGGTTGGCCCAGTCGATGCTGGTCGGGTCGACGGGTGTGGCTTTGGCCCCGGAGCCCTTCACCACTTCCATGTCGAGGCGGTCGAGCGTGCCGTGGGGGTCGGCCGCCAGCTTGTTGCGCAGCTCCTTGTCGATGATGCTGTAGGGCACGTTCCAGTACGGGGCCACGACCACGTACTCCATCTTGTCGCTGAACACCGGCGTTGCGTTCAGGGTCTTGCCCACGATAACGCGCATGTCCAGGGCCGGCTTGCCATTCTCGTACACCCACATGTGGTAGTCGGGAATGTTTACGAGCAGGTAGTTCGGCTCGAAGCGCTTGGGTATCCAGCGCCAGCGTTCCATGTTCACGATGATCTGGTCGATGCGGCGCTGCAGCGGTACGTTGAGCAGGGTTACCGTTTCGGGCGTCAGGCGGCCGTCGGCTTTCAGCCCGGTCTGCTGCTGAAACGCCTTCACCGCATCCGCCAGCTCAGCGTCGTACTGGTGCGACTCGCGGGGCGCGGTAGCCGCCGGCTGGCCGGGCTTGTTCGACACCGGCACGGCCTGCATCGGGGCGTTGGCTACGGCCGGGCTGGGCGTGCCGTCGGGGTTGAAGCCGAGCAGGCGGCGCCGCAGCGCGGGCACCACCGCCGACGAGTCGCCGGGGCGTAGCGCCTTCTTCACGGCGGGCACGGGCAGCCAGCCGCCGTTGCGTTGCATGGCGCGGTAGCCGGCCAGCGCCTTCCGCAGCCGGTCGTACTCGGGGTGCAAAGGCGCGAATTCGTAGTACGGATAAGTACTTTCGCGCTCCTGCAGTATGGTCATGAGGGCCTTGTGCAACTTGATTTTGTTGCGCTTAACCTTCCAATCGATGTTTTTTACTTCGCGCGGATCCACGATGCCGCGGTAGAAGTCGTCGGCCCAGTTGAAGTACGTGGCCGACAGCGCCACGTCGATTTCCTTTTCGAGGGCGTTGCGCGCCGTGGTGTCCGGCGCTTTTTTGATCTGCGCAAAGAGCTGCTCGAAGTCGACGACCTTATACTTTTTGGGGTCGAGGCCGTTTTCGCCGGCCTTGCTTAACTCGGTGAGCATGCGTTCCGTCTGGGGCACCAGCTGGTGGTTCTTGAACCACCCAAGGCGGCCGTCGCGCTCCTTGTAGAACTTCTTGCCCCACTCGATTTCGTTTTTGAACGCGGGCTTGGCGGCCATGTACTTCTCGACGTACACGGTATCGACGTGGGGCTGCGGGCCGGTGGTCAGGTCCTTGCCGGGCAAAATGCCGGCGGCTGCATCCTGCACTTTCTCTTTCTGCTCCTGGCTACACGCACTGGTAACCAGCAGCAGGCAGAAAGCCAGCCACAGCATGAGGGTGGAAAGGAAAACGGATTGAACCGATGATTTCATTGGGGAGGGTGGAAAAACAATGCGGCAAGTGGTGCGCATCCGCGGTGGCAGGCCCAAACGCTCGTTTGGCCGCGGCGGCGCTTGCCCCGTTGTACTCCGTCGGTGGGCGGCGGGTTGCCTTGCTCCTGCGGTTTCCAGCCTGCAAGATAGCCGAAAACCGCAGTGCCGAAAACATTTCTAAACAGATATATATCCGCTGCCGGCGCCTCGCTTTGGGTTATCGGCTGCCCGCTTAGCCCCATATTTGCGGTGCCGTCGCCCACCCCGGCCGAGCTGGCTGCTGGCCCGGCAGCGGCGGCTGCTCCGATGGATTCCGGCCGGTGGCCTAAACCCGCCCGCCGCCCCGCCGGTTATCTTTGCCCTCCCGTTCACCTCACGCACTCCTTATATATATGGCCGCTCCCCTGCTCGCCGCCGACCCGCACAGCTGCGCCCGCCCCGCCGAGGCCGCGGTGCGTCACCTTTCGCTCGACCTGACCGTGGACTTCTCCGCCCGCACCCTCCAGGGCCGGGCGACCTGGCAGCTGGAGGTGCGGCCCGGTGCGACGGATCTGTGGCTCGATACCCGGGGCCTGGCCATCGAAGCCGTGACGCTGGCCGATGGGGCGACGCTCACCGACTTTGAGCTGAGCGACGACGACGACCCGGTACTGGGCCGCCCGCTGCGCATTCATTTGCCCGCCGGCACCCAGCAGATCAGCATCAGCTACCGCACCGCCCCCGACGCGGCCGCGTTGCAGTGGCTGAGCCCGGAGCAGACCGCCGGCAAGCAGCACCCGTTTCTCTTCACCCAGTCGCAGGCCATCCTGGCGCGCACCTGGCTTCCCTGCCAGGACTCGCCCGGGGTGCGCTTCACCTACGAGGCCACCGTGCGCGGCCCGCGGGAGCTGCTGGCGCTGATGAGCGCCGAAAACCCGCAGGCGCTGTCGGCCACGGGCGAGTACCACTTCCGCATGCCCCAGCCGATTCCGGCCTACCTCATGGCCCTGGCCGTGGGCGACCTGCGCTTCGAAGCGCTGAGCCCGCGCACCGGCGTGTACGCCGAGCCCGCCACGCTGCCGGTAGCCACGGCCGAATTCGGCGACTTGGAAAACATGGTGGCCGCCGCCGAGGAGCTGTACGGCCCCTACCGCTGGGAGCGGTACGATTTGCTGGTGCTGCCGCCCTCCTTCCCCTTCGGCGGCATGGAAAACCCGCGCCTCACCTTCGTCACGCCTACCATCCTGGCCGGCGACCGAAGCCTGACCAGCCTGGTGGCCCACGAGCTGGCCCACTCCTGGTCGGGCAACCTGGTGACCAACGCCACCTGGAACGACTTCTGGCTGAACGAGGGCTTCACGGTGTACTTCGAGCGGCGCATCATGGAGCGCCTCTACGGCCGCCCCTACGCCGACATGCTGCAGGTGCTCGGCCAGACGGCCCTGCACCACACCATTGACGAATTGGGCAAAGAAAGCATCGATACGCACCTGCACCTCGACCTGGCCGGCCGCGACCCGGACGAAGGCCTCAACGAAATTGCCTACGAGAAGGGCAATTACCTGCTGCTGACCCTGGAAAGTATTGTCGGCCGCGAAAAGCTCGACGCGTTTATCACGCAGTACTTCGCCGCCCACGCCTTCCAGGCCATGGACACGGCGCACTTCCTTGCCTACCTGCGGCGGGAGCTGCTCGACCAGGTGCCGGGCGCGGAAGAAAAGCTGCAGCTCGACAAATGGGTAAACGCCCCTGGCATTCCGCCCGTGGCGCCGCCGGTGCAGTCGGAACGCTTTGCCGGTGTGGCCGCGGCTCTGCAGAGCTGGCGCCACGGCGCGACGCCCGCTACGCTGGAAACCGCCGCGTGGAGCACCCACGAGTGGGTGCACTTCCTGCACGGCCTGCCCGAGCACATCAGCGCCGAACAGCTGCAGCAGCTGGACCAGGCGTTCCGCTTTACCACTTCCGGCAACGCCGAAATCCTGACGGCCTGGCTGCCGCTGACGGTGCGGGCCGGCTACGCCGCCGCCGGTGATGCCCTGGCCGCCTTCCTCACGCGCGTGGGCCGGCGTAAGTTTTTGGTACCGCTCTATAAGGCCTTGCTGGCAACGCCCGCGGGCACGGAGCACGCCCGGCAACTCTACCAGCAGGCCCGGCCCAACTACCATTCTGTATCCACCAGCACGCTGGATACGTTAGTAGGCAAACCCGCCACGGCGTAAGCCCCGCACACCCGCCTCGCAACGCCCGGCCGGCGTTGCGAGGCCCCGGCCGGACGTGCTCCAGGCGGCCGGCCGTCATTTTTGGCCGCAGACTTGCATACGGGCCCGCGGTTTATTGTTCACCCCACGTCACCCTCCCCTAGCTAATTGGACGCTCCAAAACCTCTGGGTAAGCTGATTGCCGTTGGCGGCAACGAAGACAAAGGCACCTACGCCAACCCGCGCCGGCGCAAGAAATACTACCTGAATTTCTTCGAGCTCGGCATTCTGAAACGCGTCGTGCTGGAAAGCGGCAAGACCGATCCGCGCATCGAAGTGGTGACCACGGCCTCCATGATTCCGGAGGAAGTGGGCGCCATCTACGTGTCCTCGTTTGGCATGCTGAACTGCCTGAACGTGGGCGTGCTCGACATCCGCGTGCCCGCCGACACCGACCAGCCCGACCATCTGCAGCGCCTGGCCCAGGCCGATATCATCATGTTTTCGGGCGGCGACCAGTCGCGGCTCAAGGAAATGTTCGGCGGCACGCGCTTTCTGAAGCTGCTGACGGAGCGCTACCAGCAGGAGCCGCACTTCGTCATTGCCGGCACTTCGGCCGGGGCCATGGCCATGTCGCAGATTATGATTCGCGGCGGCTCGGTGCCGGAAGCCCTGCTCAAGGGCGCCGTGAAGATGGGCACCGGCCTGGCGCTGATTCAGAACGTGGTCATCGACTCGCACTTCGTCAAGCGCGGGCGCTTCGGCCGGCTCATCGAGGCGGTGGGCCTGCACCCCAAGCTCATCGGCATCGGTCTGGGCGAAGACACCGGCGTGCTCATCCGCGACGGCAACCTGATTGAAACCATCGGCTCGAACCTGGTCATCATCGTCGACGGCCACAACATCCGGCACAACAACACGCCGGCCGCCGCCAAGGGCACGGCGCTGTCCATCGAGAACATGACCATGCACGTGCTGGCCAAGGGCAACGTGTACGACATCCGCGAACGGAAATTCTTCGTCGACAAGCGCACCCACGACGAGGCCGTGGGCACCTCCGCCACGGTGCTGCCCACGCCGGCAGTTTCGTAGCGGCTACTCCTTATTATATAGTGCGCGGGCCGGAGCGACGATTGTCGTTCCGGCCCGCGTGTTTGTAGCGCGAACCGAAGGTCGGCGAAGCCAACTTCCCGTTCGCGTATCGTTGCTGACGTCCGCCCAGCATACCGTTCTGCGCTACACGAACTAAAAGGCCTGCGCTACTGCTCGTCCTTGTAAATGCCGACGAACAGCCCCGATTCGCTGCTGACGCTGGCGCGGTACATGCCCTCCGAGTTGAAGGGCAGCGCGAGGTGGCCGCGGGCGTCAACGGCCACCAGCCCGCCTTCGCCCCCGACGGGCGCCAGCTTGTCGTGCACCACCACGCGGCAGGCTTCGGCCAGGCTCAGGCCGCGGTACTCCATCAGGCAGGCAATGTCGTGGGCCACCACGGCGCGGATGAAATACTCGCCGTGCCCGGTGCAGCTGATGGCGCAGGTTCGGTCGTCGGCCCAGGTGCCCGCGCCGATGAGCGGGGAGTCGCCGACGCGGGAGTAGCGCTTGTTGGTCATGCCGCCGGTGCTGGTGGCGGCGGCCAGGTGGCCGTGCTGGTCCAGCGCCACCGCGCCCACGGTCCCCATTTTCTTTTTCGGGTCCTCGTCGACAGCCTTCGGCTCTTCCAGCGGGGCGTCTTCGCTGTGGTCGAGGCGCACCTGCCCGCTGGCCAGGGCTTCCTGCAGCTGTTGGTAGCGGTGTTCGGTGAAAAAATACGCGGGCGGCTGCATGGGCAGGCCCTGCTGCCGGGCAAACTCCTCGGCGCCGGGCCAGGCCAGGAGCACGTGCTCCGATTTTTCCATTACCAGGCGCGCGGCCCGGATGGGGTTCTGAATGGCGCGCACCCCGGTCACGGCCCCGGCCAGCCGCGTATGGCCCACCATCACCGAGGCGTCCATCTCGTGGTGGCCTTCGTGGGTGAACACCGCTCCCCGGCCGGCATTGAACAGGGGGCAGTCTTCGAGCTGCACCACGGTGTGCTCCACCGCGTCGAGGGCCGAAGCGCCCTGGCGGAGCAGCTCGTAGCCGGCGGTCAGGGCGTCGTGCAGGGCTTGGCGGTAGCGGATTTCCGCGTCGGGAGTGAGCAGGTGGCGGGCAATGGTGCCGGCGCCGCCGTGCAGGGCAAGGGCAATGGATGACATGCAGCAAAGATGGGGAGTGCGTGGGCAAAACTACGACGACGCGGCCGGGTGGTTCGACTGAGCACTCCTTATTATATAGGAGCCGCTGCTGCGGGCCGGGTCCGCAGCCCCGGGCGGGCCCAGCGTCCAGAGTCCGCCTGCACCCATGCCTATTTTTTTAGCAAGCTCATTCCGACAACTATTTTTTTGAGCAAAATCGCCTTTTTGGGGCAGTGCCTTCATTCCCTGACGCTTATATTAGCAGGCGAAAATAGCCCTGACACCAACCCCGTTTTAGGCCTCTACCAGGGAATTATTTTTCGTAGATTTGGCTTACTAATTTTCAAACCTCCCCTTCTTTTGACTATGGCTTACGAAGCTACCGGCCGCCTGCACGACATCATGGATGAGCAACAGGTGAGCGAGAAATTCCGCAAGCGCGAGTTCGTGCTGGAAGTCGTAGACGGCCAGTATCCCGAGCATATCAAGTTTCAGCTGGTTCAGGACAAAACCGCGCTGATCGACCAATACAAGGTTGGTGATGAAGTGCGCGTGCAGTTCAACCTGCGCGGCCGCGGCTTCAACAAGAACGGCCAGATGCTGTACTTCACCAACCTGGAAGCCTGGCGCATCGAGCCGGCCGGCGGCGCCCCCGCGGCTGGTAACCAGGGCGGTGGCTACGCTGCTCCGGCCGCCAACCAGAACCCCGGCCTGCGCCGCGACGCCCAGCCCCAGCGCCCGGCTCCCATTGCCTCGGACGACGACAACGACCTGCCGTTCTAATCCGGCTTGACGCCTGCGTAAAAAAATGCCGCTTCTGCCTGTCGGAAGCGGCATTTTTGCGTACGTACCGGTAGGCGCCCGCCCGGGCACCGCTCCACCTTCGCATGAGAGTTGATTCCGCTGCTGGCCCGCTGCAGGGCCGCACCGTGTTGCTAACCGGCGCTTCGGCCGGCATTGGCCTGGCCGCCGCACGGCAGCTGGCCCTACTCGGCGCCCACCTGATCCTGGTGTGCCGCGACGCCGGCCGCGGCGAACAGGCCCGCGCGGCCGTGCGCCTCGCTGCCCCCCGCGCCCCCGCGCCCGACCTGCTGCTGGCCGACCTGGCCGTGCAGGCCGAAGTCCACCGCCTCAGCGACGCAATCCTGGCCCGGTACCCGCGCCTCGACGTGCTCATCAACAACGCCGGGGTGCTGCCCCACCAGCTCATCACCACCGCCGACGGCCACGAGCTGTGCTGGGCCACCAACCACCTGGCGCCGTTTATCCTGACCAACCGCCTGCTGCCGCTGCTGGAGGCCGCCGGCCCGGGCGCCCGCGTCATCACGGTGGCTTCGGAGGCGCACTGGATCGGGGAAATCGAGGCCACGGCGGCGGCCCGCGCCAACGCCAACCGCAGCAGCGCCTTCACGGCCTACTGCGACTCCAAGCTGGCCAACATCCTGTTTACCAAAGCCCTGGCCGACCGCCTGGAGCTGACGGGCATCACCGCCCACTGCCTGCACCCGGGCATTGTGCGCTCCAACCTATGGTCGCACAGCTCCTGGCTGCTGCGCCTGCTGATGGCCGGGGCCCAGCCCTTCGCCCGTTCCTGCGAGCGGGCCGCCGAAACCATTACGTACCTGGCCACGCTGCCGCAAGCCGCTCAGGCCAACGGCCACTATTTCAAGAACAAGCGGGTGGCGCGGGTTTCGAGCCGGGCGGCCAACCGCGCCGAAATTCACCGGCTATGGCGAATTTCGGTGGAGGAAACCGGCGTTGGCGAGTAATCAGCCGGGGGAAAAAGCCGGTGGCAAAGCCCAATATCACTCAGGCTAATTTCGAATTAATCGAAGGTATTAATATCCGTTTTTGCACGGGTTATTGCCGGCTGCGCAAATTAATTGCGACGAATAACATGCCATTTGCGGCTTGTTTTAGGCGTTTTAATCATTATCACGAAAAAAACCTACCACCACGGCGCTACTTTATTTTCTATTTCTCGTTCCTTTGCTCAGGTTTTGCACCCCTTTAACAGACTCCTACCAATGGCCGAACTCAACCTGCAGCATCTACAAAAAGTATTGTCGGACGCGACGCGCAATGAAAACCTGGTGCGCGAAATTCGCCGGGCCCACGGCAAAGTTCAGACTGCCCTGAACGAGCTGGCGGAATTGCTGGACCCGGCCTACGCCCCCACGGAGCGTAAAAAGCCCGGCCGCAAAGCTTCCGCCGCGGAAGGCGGCGAGGCCGGCGAAGGCCGCCGCCGCGGTCCGGGCCGTCCGCCCAAAAATGCCACCAACGCGTAAGTTGGTCGTTGGCACCGCCGTTTTGCGGCAGTGCCCAGCCCGTCGTCCGCCCGGTCGACGGGCTTTTTTTATTATCCGCCGCCGCCGCCGGGTTGCGGTGCCGGAGTGGCCGACGAGCAATATTGTTTCGGCCCGCCTGCCCCGGGTTGAATGCCAATAATTCCCTGAAGGTTTACAGCATAAAAAAATTGCGCGGCGGCATAGTCAGAAGACCAGCGGCGGAGGAAACCTCGGAAGCGCCGGCGCAGTTATTCCACCAGGAAGCCGACGGCACTGCTATTGGAGCAGCGGCCCGGCGCGCTTTCGATATTGGTTAGCAGATGAATTTCACCTTGCCGCGTCTGCGGGAATTGATTGCCCAGGGCGAAAACGAATTCCTGGAATTTAAAAAGCGCACGACGCACCCGAGCCGTATTTCGCGCACGCTCGCCTCGTTGGCCAATGCCCGCGGCGGCCGGGTGCTGGTGGGCGTGGAAGACAACGGCCGCCTGGTGGGAGTGCGCGACGCGGAGGAGGAGCGCTACCTGCTGCAGCAGGCCGCCGAGCAGTTTGTGGACCCGCCGCTGCCGCTGCAGATCGACGAGGTAGAGGACGAAGACGAGCGGGTGGTGCTGGTGGTGACCGTGGCCGAAAGCCCCCGCAAGCCCCACCGGGCGCTGGTGGGCGAGGGCGACTGGCGCGGCTACGTGCGCGTGGGCGACCAGAGCGTGCAAACCAGCCAGCTCACCGAAAAGGTGCTGCGCAACGCCCCCCCGCCCGAGCACCGCCTGGAGTGGCTGCCCCTGAGCCGCCACGAACAGGCGGCCCTGGACTACGTGCGCCAGCAGCCCCGCCTCACGCTGGCCCAGTACGTGAAGCTGGTGAACGTATCGAAGCGGCGGGCGCACCGCATGCTCATCAAGCTGGTGCTGCACGGCTACCTGCGCTACCACGACAAAGAAAAGGAGCCTTACTACACCAAGGCGTGACCTTGACAGCAACAGGACCGCCCGGCCAAGTTGGCCGGGCGGTCCTGTTTTACGGGCCGGGCGGCGGGCTTATGCCTCGGCGGTAATCAGCGGCAGGTAGCGCTCGGCCAGGATGTCGGCGTGGTGCGCTTCGTGACCGGCCAGGATGTAGAGCAGGGCGTCCACGGTGGCAGGCTGGCCGTTGGCGGTGCCGCCGCGCTGCCGCTGCTCCGCCGTGAAGCTCTGGCACAGGGCCAGGGTAGCCTGACGCACGGCCGCGTACTCGGTCAGCAGGCTGGCCAGCGTCCGGTCGTCGGCGCCGGAGTGTTCGGCGTAACGGTTTTCGTCGAAGCCGGGCAGTTCCTGGCTGTCGGCGCGGGCGAAGCGCAGGGCGCGGTAGGCGAAGATGCGCTCGGTATCGGCCAGGTGCAGCACCACCTGCTTGATGCTCCACTTGCCGGGGGCGTAGCGCAGGGTGGCCTGCGCCTCGCTCACGCCGGCCAGGAGCTGGTGCAGGGCGGTGGGCCGCACCCCGAGCATCTCGAGCGGGTCAGCACCGCGGGCGACGCGGCGAATGTAGGTATCGAAGTAGGGCGGGTAGGTGCCCGGCACCGGGCGCAGCAGTTCGGACATAAGGCGGGCGAGAGTTGCGGGCGTAAGTTACGGGCCGCGCCGTCGCCGGCCGCCGCGGATTCCGCTCATCTTCATGATCTTTTGGTAACATTTAGGTAACATTGTAGCCCTCACGCAGAAGTAACTTTGCCTTCCCACTTAACACGACCTCATGTCGATGAAATCACCTTTACTACTTGGTTTGTTAAGCACTGGTTTACTGAGCTTTGCAAGCCAGGCAGCTTACGCTCAAACCCCGGTCGCGTTGGGCAGCACGCCCTACACCGAGAACTTTGACAACCTGGCATCGGGTCTGCCGGCGGGGTTCGGGGTATACACCGGCGCCTCGGCTACGGCCCCGGGCACGGCGGCTACGTTTGCCCCGGCCAAAGCGGCGTGGAACGCGACGGCCGGCGGCTTCAAAAACGTGGCTTCGGCCACGGGCCTGACGGCTGCCTCGACCGTGGCCGACCAGGATGCGTCGACCAACCGCGCGCTGGCGCTGCGCCAGACCGGTAGCCTGGGAGACCCGGGCGGAGCCTTCGTGTTTCAGGCCGCCAGCACCAGCGGTAAAACCGATTTCGCGGTCAGCTTCAAGCTTCAGTCCCTCGACAACTCGGTGGGCCGCACGGTGAACTGGACGGTGGACTACGCCACCGGCGCCACCCCCACGGCGTTTACCCCGCTGGCTTCGGGCACGGGCAGCACCTCGCCGACCTTCGGCAGCAACACCATCACGGCCAGCTTCGGCACGGCGCTGGACAACCAGGCCGGCCCGGTGTGGATTCGCGTGGTGGCCCTGGCGCCCAGCACGGGCTCGGGCAGCCGCCCCACCTCCGCCATCGACGACTTCTCGCTGAGCTGGCAGGGCAACCCCAACGCCCCGACGCTGACCACCTCGGCCACGACGCTGGCCTTCGGCAGCCAGAACATCGGCACGACTTCGGCCGCGCAGAACTACACCCTGACGGGCGCCAACCTGACCACGGGCGTGACCGTGGCCGCCACCGGCCCCTTCACCGTGTCGAAGGACAACACCACCTTCGCCAGCTCGGTGACGCTGACGGCGGCGGAAGTGGCCACGGCCAAGACGCTGTACGTGAAGTTTGCCCCGACCGTGGCCGGCCCGGCCACCGGCACCCTCACCCACACCAGCACCGGCGCCAGCACCCGCACCGTGACGCTGACGGGCACGGCCCTCGACCCGAACCAGACCAGCTTCGACTTTCAGGCCTGCACCGGCACCACCTCGATTTCCGACGGCTGGACGCAGTTCAGCGTGAGCGGCCCGCAGACCTGGGCCTGCACCAGCTTTGGCCGCGACCCGCAGAACCCGGCCGGCACCACCGCTTTCCCGAGCGGGGTGCAGATCAACGGCTTCGCTAACGGCACCAACGTGCTGAACGAGGACTGGCTGATTTCGCCGGTGCTGAACCTGAGCGCCACCACCTACCCCCTGCTCTCCTACTGGAGCCGCGTGGCCTTCAACGGCGCCCCGCTGAAGCTGATGGTGTCGACCAACTACTCCGGCTCGGGCAGCCCGCTCGCCGCGGGGGTGACGTGGACCGACCTGAACGGCTCGTTCCCGGCCACCGGCACGGCGGAATGGACGCAGACCACCAACGTGGACCTCTCGGCCTACAAGCAGGCCACCGTGTACATCGCCTTCGTGTACAACTCGACCAACGACGAAGGGGCCCGCTGGACCCTGGACGACGTGGCCGTAACGAACTCGACCACGGCCCCGCCGCCCGCCATCCGCACCAACGTGCCGAGCCTGGCCTTCGGCTTCCGCGCCGTGAACAGCACCCCCACGCAAACCTTTACGGCCACCTTCAGCAACCTGACGGCCGGCGCCACCATCACCTCCTCCGACGCGGCCTTCCAGGTATCGACCAACGGCACCACCTTCGGCAGCACGGCCACGGTGACGCCGGCGGCCGCCGCGGCCGGCCCCATCACCGTGACGGTGCGCTTCGCCCCGACCACGGCCTCGCGCAACTACACCGGCAACATCACGCTGGCCTCGACCGGCGCCACGAGCGTGGTGGTGGCCGTGAGCGGCAACACCTACGACGTGGCCAACACGCTGGAAGTGGTGAACTGGAACGTGGAGTGGTTCGGCTCGGCCACCATGGGCCCGACCAACGACAGCCAGCAGGCCACCAACGTCAGCACCATCCTCAACTCGCTGAACGCCGACATCTACGCCCTCTCCGAAGTGGTGGACACCGTGCGTCTGCGCACGATGGTGGCCGCCATGCCCGGCTACGCCTACCGCGTATCGGATTTCGGCTCGTACGCCGATGACCGCAACGACGCTGACTACGCCGACGCCCAGAAGCTGGCCTTCGTTTACCGCACCAGCGTGGTGTCGAACCCGCAGTTTAGCGCCTTCTTCCGCTGCACCGAGGCCCAGGCCTGCCCCGAGCGCAACTACTGGTCGTCGGGCCGCTTCCCCTTCGTGATGACGGCCAACGTGGCGCTGAACGGCGTGACCAAGCAGGTGACCTTCGTGCTGATCCACGCCAAGGCCAACACCAGCCCCACGGCCACCTCCTACGCCCGGCGTAAGAGCGGCGCCGACGGCCTGAAAGCCAAGCTGGACGCCGATTACCCCACCCAGAACTTCGTTATCCTGGGTGACTTCAACGATGACCTGGACCAGACCATCACCACCGGCATCACGCCGAACACCACCTCGTACAGCGCCTTCACCAACGACGCGGCCAACTACCCCGCCCCGACCCTGGCGCTGAGCCTGGCCGGCAAGAAGTCGACGGTGAGCTACAACGACGTGATTGACCACGTGGTGGTATCGAACGAGATGAACGCCTACTACATCCCCGCCTCGGCCGAAATTCAGTCGCAGGTAGCGGGCCTGGTGAGCAACTACGGCAGCACCACCACCGACCACTACCCGGTGCTGACGCGCTACTCCTTCTCGCCGACCACGGCTACGGCCAATGCCCGCACCGCCAAGCTGGGCCTGTACCCGAACCCGGTAAGCAAGTCGGTGCGCGTGGACGTGCCCGAGAAAGGCCAGAAGCTGCAGCTGGAAGTGCGCACCGCCGACGGCCGCCTCGTGCTGAGCACCAGCGGCTCGGTGGAGCGGCTGAACCAGCAGCTGAACGCCAAAGTGGGCGGCCTGCACGCCGGTATGTACGTGGTACGTATCGTGGGCGAGCAGCAGACCTACGTGGAGCGCTTCGTGAAGCAGTAAGCTGCGGCTGAGCCTTCCGGCTTCAACAAAAAAGCCCCGTTCCGGCCTGGAACGGGGCTTTTTTTAATGCAGCAAAAGTGGAGTTGATCGGCTACTGGCCCAGGCGGCGCTCAGGCTGGCGGCCGGCTAGCGGGCTGGCCGGACAAACACCAGCCAGTTGGACTGCCGGGCCGTTTCGGTGCGCAGGGTGCCCAGCGCCACCACCCGGCTGCCGGCCCGGTACCAGCCTTCGTCCCAGTCGCCCATGTCAAGGTACAGGGCGTTGTGGGCGCCGAGCTCCACGAGCTCGGCGGCAAACTGCTGCATGGTGAGCCGGCCCGCCTGGTTTTCGACCACCGCAAACCGGTGGGCGGCAAACTCCACCAAGGCCCGGCGCTGAAAGCGGCTGCCCCCGGCCGGGCGCTGGTTCCGGCCCTGGTACACCAGCAGCTCCTGCAGCAGCAGGGTGCCCTGCCGCCGGCGCACTCGGTGCAGCACGGCCTCCGGCGGCGAGTGGCCGCTGGCAATCCGCGTGATGCGGAGCGAGTCGCCGGTAATCGTCAGCACGCCGTTCAGAAACCCGACGGTGGCCCGCGCTTGCAGCGCGCGGCCGTTGCAGACCAGCAGGTCCAGCGGTTGATTGGTCGCCAGGTCGGTGTACGCGGCGGCCACGCTCAGCTGGTACTGCTGGCTGTCGGGCACCGGGCGGCGGGTGACGACCCGAATGGCCAGCTGGTTGGGGTACAACACGGTGTACTGCGTGCCGGCTTTGGTGGTTCGTCCTTCGGCCGTTACCTGCGGACGGTCGGCCCGGGAGCAGGAGAGCAGCCCGGCGACCAGGCTGAGCAGCACGCTGTTGTGCAGGATGCGCATGAATTGGCGGGTTGGCAGCAAGGCGCTTACGGAGTTCGGCTCGGGTATGGGCCCGGGCGGCAGCCCTGCTCCCACTGCGTCCGGTGCCGCCCCGCGAGGCCCTGTCCCCGCAGGTAATGAACTTCGGCCGGACGGCTGGTCGGGAACCAGGCGCGGCCCTCCCGCACCAGAATCAGCAGGCCGTCGTCGTCGCCGACGGCGGCAAAATCCTCACGGACGGGGCCGCGGTGAAAAACGGGCGCGGCCGTTTCGGCGCAGACGCGCTTGAGGGCTGCGGGCACGTCGGCCACGACCAGCCCGATTTCACTGATGCCCAGCAGGCTGGCGGCGGAAAAGGGCGCGGAACTGGCGTTGGGCAGCGCGTGGCGAGCAATGCATTCGAGCACGTTGCCGGCGGGGTCGAGAAAGTAAAAGGCGTGGGCGTTCCAGTCGGCGAAATCGGCCACGAAGCCGCCCGCGGGCACCGGCAGCAGCGGCGTGCGGGCCTGCACCCACTGCCGGGCGGCCGCCAGCTGATTGTGCGGCACCGAAAACGCGACGTGGTAAAACGGCCGCGTGCCGGCCGGCGCGGGGTAGAAGCGCAACTGCGAATAGCCGACTTCCACCCGGATGGCGCCCGGATCATCCTCGGCCACGGCCACGGTCAGCCCCAGCACCTGCCCGTAGAAATGGCGCAGCGCGGGTAGCTCGGCCGTTAGCAGACTCAGCAGGGTGATTTTCATGGCGAACCGGATACGGGCTCAACTTAGCACGCCGCCGCCGAAATCCGCGCACAACACCCTCCCGGCGCCGCGCGTACACCGGCACAACCAACCTTTTCTCTTCTCCCCAAGATGGCAACCCTCACCGAACGCGGCCTACAGATTTCCAAAAACGCGCTGTTCAACGTCTTTACCTCCCGGGCCGGCAAGCTGCTCGGCAAGCCCTTCAAAGTGGTGCTCGTGCTCAACGAAGTGGCCGACAAGCTGGCCAGCCAGGAAAGCAAGGACAACAAATTCAAGCAGCTCTTCGACGCGGCCCTGACCCTGGTGCGCCTGGTGCGCGCCTACGTCGGCGGCTCGTACCGCGAAGTGCAGACGGGCACCATCGTCTCGGGCCTGGGCGTGCTGCTCTACGTCCTGTCGCCCATTGATCTGGTGCCCGACTTCATTCCGGTGCTCGGCTTTCTGGACGATTTGAGCCTGGTCAGCTGGTTTATTGGCAAGTTTCAGGACGAAATCCGCCGCTTCCGCGAGTGGGAGGCCAGCGCCCGTTCGGCCGAGGCGTCCGCCACGGCCCTGGCCCCCGCCGCCTCGGCCAGCTCGGCCCAGAACGCGGTGGCCGTGGCCGAGTTGGGTCACTCGTAAAGCGCAGCCTCGGGCTGCGGCACCGGCGCGGAAGCCGGCTCTTCGGGGCCGGCTTTTTTCGGTTTAAGCCGGTACCACAGGCTGAACGCGAGCAGGCCCAGCCACAGAAACGAGCAACTGGCCACGATGCTCTGCACGATAACCCAGCGCACGGCGGCGTAGGAAGTCAGCGGGGGCAGCCGCCAGACGTTGTAGGCGATGCCCAGCGCCGTCGCGCCCAGCAGCAGGCCCGCCGCCCACCCGAGCCGGTGGCGCAGCGCCGGGGCCGGGCCGGCCGGCTGCCGCCGCAGCCACTGCCAGGCCCACCAGGCCAGCAGCGCCCCGCCCACGGCCGTGCTCAGCAGCTGCAGCAGCTTGCAGATGGGCATGTGCTCGAAGTACGGGAAGGGCACCTCGCGCAGCAGCAGCGGCCAGTGCTCGGCCACCCAGCCGTCGGTGTGGGTGAAGGCGTCCCAGACGTCGTGAGTAGCGGCGCCGACCAGAACCGCCGTGGCCACCCGGGCCAGGCGCCGGCCGGGGCCGAAGGCAAACGGCTCGGCGGCGGCGCGGGCCGCCCGGCGCCCGGCCCACGCGGGCAGCAGCGCCACGGCCGGGCCTTTCACCACGCCGTGCCAGAGCCCGAGCACCAGCAGGCTCAGCGGCAGGCAGAAAAAGAACAGTCCCCAGAACGAGTGCCCGAACTCGCCCTCCGCCTTCAGCTGCAGGAAATAGATGAAATCGGGGCTGAGGCTGCCCACCCACAGGGCCGACAGGGGCAGCCGCAGCGGGCGGGCCAGCGGCACGGCCGCGGCAGGATGGCTGAAGGTGAAAGGCATTGAGCGAGCGGCAGTTTCGGCGCCGGCTCTGGCGCACGAACCACTAAAGGTAACGGCAGATTCTGACGCCGGGATGAAGCGAGTCGGGTTTGCAACGTAATTTTACCCTAACCATTCCCCACACTCATTCTCTTGCTGACTCCATTCTTAACCCGCCGCGCCGCGCGCACCTGGGCCCTGCTGCTGGCCCTGGTGCTGCCCGCCGCCGCCCGTGCCGACGAAGGCATGTGGCTGCCCCTGCTGCTCAAGCAGCTCAACGAAGCCGACATGCAGCAAAAAGGCCTCAAGCTCTCGGCCGAGGACATTTACTCGGTCAACCGCGGCTCGCTCAAGGACGCCATCGTGCAGTTCGGCGGCGGCTGCACCGGCGAAATCATCTCCAACGAGGGCCTGCTGCTCACCAACCACCACTGCGGCTACGGCCAGATTCAGCAGCACTCGTCGGTGGAAAATGACTACCTCACCAAGGGCTACTGGGCCATGACGCGCGAGCAGGAGCTGCCCAACCCGGGCCTGACCGCCACCTTCATCGTGCGCATGGAGGACGTGACCGGGCCGGTGCTGCAGGGCATTCCGGCCGGCATTCCGGAAGCCGACCGCGAGAAAATCGTGCTGCAGCGCAGCGCGGAAGTGGCCCAGAAAGCCGTGGCCGGCACGCATTACAAGGCCTTCGTGCGGCCCATGTTCAACGGCGGCGAGTACTACCTCTTCGTGACGGAAGTATTCGAGGACATCCGCCTGGTGGGTGCTCCGCCGAGCAGCATCGGCAAGTTCGGCGGCGACACCGACAACTGGATGTGGCCCCGCCACACCGGCGACTTTTCGATGTTCCGCATCTACGCCGGGGCCGACAACAAGCCCGCGCCCTACTCCAAGGCCAACAAGCCCTACGTGCCGCGCCACTCCCTGCCGATTTCGCTTGGCGGCGTGCGCCCCGGCGACTTCACGCTGGTATTCGGCTTCCCCGGCCGCACCACCGAGTACCTGACCAGCTGGGGCGTGGAGGAAACCTACGCCGTGTCGGACCCGGCCAAGGTGAAAATCCGCGACACCAAGCTGCGCATCCTCGACGTGGACATGAAGGCCTCCGACAAGGTGCGCATTCAGTACGCGGCCAAGTACGCCTCGCTGGCCAACTACTGGAAGAAGTGGATCGGCGAGATGCGCGGGCTCAAGCGCCTCGACGCGGTGCGCCGCAAGCAGCAGCAGGAGCAGCAGTTTCGCCAGTGGGTGCAGGCCGGCGACGCCGCCCGGCAGGCCAAGTACGGGCAGATTCTGGGGCAACTGGAGCAGCAGTACCGCACCGTGCGCCCCTACGTGCAGGCCCGCGACTACGTGATGGAGGCCGCCCTGGGCATCGAGCTGCTGACCTACGCCAACGCCCTGCAGCAGTACGTGGACCTGATCAAGGACAAAGCCCCGCAAAGCGAAATCAACGCGGCGCTGGAGAAAACGCGCAAGGGCACCACCGGCACCTTCCGCAACATCAACATCGCCACCGACCAGAAGGTGGCCGCCGCGCTGCTGCCCATCTACGCCGAAAACACGCCCGCCGAGCTGCTGCCCGACCACATCAAGGCCCTGCGCCAGAAAAACACCACGCCCGAAGCCTGGCAGCGCTTCGTGGCCGACCTGTATGCGCGCAGCCGCCTGACCTCGGAGGAAAGCGCCCAGAAAGTGCTCGACGAGGTGGCCAAGGGCAACATCAGCAGCATCCTCAACGACCCGGCCTACCAGCTGGTGGCGCCCATCGTGGCCACGTACCGCCAGCAGGTGCTGCCGACCTACACCCAGGCCCAGGACCAGATTACGCTGCTGCAGCGCACCTACGTGGCCGGCCTGCGCGAGCAGCAGCCCCAGCGCAAGTTCTACCCCGACGCCAACTCCACCCTGCGCGTGGCTTACGGGCAGGTGGCTGGCTACCAGCCCGCCGACGGCGTGCAGTACGACTACTACACCACCCTCGACGGCATCATGCAGAAGGCCGACCCGACCAACGTGGACTTTGAAATCCCGGCCCGCCTGACGGAGCTGTACGAGAAGAAGGACTACGGCCCCTACGCCGCGGGCGGCACGGTGCCGGTGGCTTTCACGGCCACCAATCACACCACCGGCGGCAACTCCGGCTCCCCGGTTATCAACGGCCGCGGCGAGCTGATCGGCACCAACTTCGACCGCAACTGGGAGGGCACCATGTCGGATCTGATGTACGACCCGGACCGGGTGCGCAACATCACGCTGGACGTGCGCTACATGCTCTTCGTGGTCGATAAGTACGCCGGCGCCACGCACCTGGTTCGCGAAATGAAGCTGGTGAACGGCCCCGGCTCGGCCCCGGCCGAAGCCGCCGGTTCGGACGACAAGAAAGCCAAGAAGACCAAAGTGAAAGTGAAGCGCGAAAAGGCCGCGGCCGCCAACTAAGCCGCCCGATTCCGTTAGTTTCGCCG
Source organism: Hymenobacter edaphi (assembly GCF_003258365.1). Classification (GTDB taxonomy): domain Bacteria; phylum Bacteroidota; class Bacteroidia; order Cytophagales; family Hymenobacteraceae; genus Solirubrum; species Solirubrum edaphi. Next base: position 1,317,330 of record NZ_QHKM01000001.1, read on the forward strand.
GGAGCTGCTGATGAAGCGGCTCCCGGCTTTTTTATGGCGCCTATGAAGCTTCGCTACCTGCTTTTCCCCGCTCTTTTATTACTCGCTCCCGCGGTTTCGGCCCAGCGGCTGATGCTCACCGGCGGCTACACCCGCGTGGGCCAAGCCTCGTTTCCGGGGGCGCCCTCCGGGGGCCTGCACTTCACCGCCAGCTTCGGCCGGCACCTGGTGCTGGGCCTGACGGGCTCCGCCGCCCGCGCCCGGCAGGCGTACGACCTCTACCTGCCCGGCCCCTGGTACGATATTTCACGCCCCGGACGCTGGGTTTCGCAGGTGCACAACTACGCTTACGCCGGGCACCTGCTGGTGGGCTACCGCAGCAGCTACGCCCGCCCCTGGAGCCTGACGGTGGCCCCGTCGGTCGGGCTGAACGTGGTGGGTAGTCGCGAGAAACGGGGCGGCGAAAAGCTAGGCTTCGGGCTGTGGACCAACCTGAGCTACCACCCCCGCCCCGGCAGCCGACTGCGCTTGGAAGCCGTGCTGCACCCGCGCATCCTCACCAAGGGCCCCAGAGTAACCGACGTCAGCAGGGCTTTCGGCGACGTCAACCTGCTGGTGTGCGACGCCCAGCTGGGTCTTTCCCTCGACCTGCGCCGCGACCCGGCCAAACCCTGACCTCCGCCCATGCGCCTGTATCTGCTTCTGCTTGCGCTGCTCGGCTCCTTTCACAGCCTCCGGGCCCAATCCGCACCGCCCGCCCCGCTCCTGTTGCAGCCCGCCGCCGTGTTCGACGGCCAGGCGCTGCACCCCGGCTGGGCTGTGCTCGTCGAAGGGGACCGAATCAAAGCCGTGGGTCCGGCTGCCCAGCTGGCCGCGCCCGCCGACGCCCGCACCGTGCCGCTGCCGGGCCTGACCTTGCTGCCCGGCCTCATCGAAGGCCACGCGCACCTGCTGCTGCATCCCTACAACGAAACCAGCTGGGACGACCAGGTGCTGCGCGAGTCGCAGGCGCTGCGGGTGGCGCGGGCCACCGCGCACGCCCGGCGCACCCTGCTGGCCGGCTTCACCACCGCCCGCGACCTGGGCACCGAGGGCGCCGACTACGCCGACGTGGGCCTCAAGCAGGCCATCGATCAGGGCCTCATTCCCGGCCCGCGCCTGCTCATTGCCACCCGCGCCCTGGTAGCCACCGGCTGCTACGGCCCCAAGCTGTCCGTGGACGTGGCGGTGCCGCAGGGCGCGCAGGAAGTCAGCGGCGCCGAGGAAATCGTGCGGGCCGTGCGCGAGCAAATCAGCCGCGGCGCCGACGTGGTGAAGGTGTACGCCGACTACCGCCTGAGCGCGGGCGGCCCCGCGGTGCCCACCTTTTCGCAGGACGAGCTCAACGTGCTGGTGGCCACGGCCCGCGGGTTGGGCCAGCCGGTGGTGGCCCACGCCTCCACGCCCGAAGGCATGCGCCGGGCCGCCCTGGCCGGCGTCGAAACCATCGAGCACGGCGACCAGGGCACGGCGGAAGTCTTCCGGCTCATGAAGCAGCGCGGCGTGGCCCTCTGCCCCACCGTGGCCGCCGGCGACGCCATTCTGCAGTACCGCGGCTGGCGCAAAGGCCAGGGCCCCGAGCCGGAGCGCATCAGCCAGAAAAAAGCCAGCGTGGCCGCCGCCCGCCGGGCTGGCGTAGCCCTGGTGCTCGGCGGCGACGTGGGCGTGTTCCCGCATGGCGACAACGCCCGCGAGCCGGAGCTGCTGGTACGCGAGTACGGCTTCACTCCAATGGAGGTGCTGCGCCAGGCCACCAGCGGCAACGCCCAGCTGCTGCACCTGCCGGACCGCGGCCAGATCCAGCCCGGCCTGCTCGCCGACCTTGTGGCCGTGTCCGGCGACCCCACCCAGGACGTGGCAGCGCTGCGGCAGGTGCAGTGGGTGATGAAGGGTGGCGCGGTATATCTTAGCCAGCCATGAGCAACGAAGAAGCCCTGGCAACGGTAACGGCAGCTTTGCCAATAATTGCCGCTGCCCCTTCAGAAGCTGGTTTAATTCAGGAACTGATGAAACGAGGCGTTTCGCGCGATACTGCCCGGCAGCTTTCGGGGTTTGTGCCCTCGGCTTTCGGACGGGTAGCGCTACAGCGTTATTCACCCCGCTTTCATGATGTCTACTGCCTCTTATCCGAAGTCGATGGCACCCACCTGGTTCTTCCTTTGACTGATGAGCCAATCTATTGCGCGGCACTGCTATTAGCGCAGGAAGCCGCCGCGAATGGAACCTGGAATATGCAGCTTCATCAGCTCGTGGCGCTGGGCAGTGCAGAAGTTAATGCTATCAACTCGCTGCACGAACAAGGAAGAAATATCCATGGCCTAAAGTTTACCCCGTTGATTCTTCTGTGGGATATAGGCCCCCGCACGTTGAAACCAGGCTTTGTAAATCCAATTCCGGATTTCGTACCGCGTCTTGACAACCTGAACCCAGACGCCACGAAGCAGGCAACCCCGCCCAAACCATGGTGGAAGTTCTGGTAAAAAGCGACACGTAACAGGTCAGTAAAACCAACATGTCACGTGTCTCCTGTTACTTGTCACCCCGATTACCCCGGCCGCTCTACGCCTAGGTCCTTGAGTTGCGCGGCGTACTTGTCGTAAATCACCTGCAGGTCGGCGCCGTGCTTGGCCGCGTCCACGCCGATGCTGACGTTGGCGCGGTGGAAGCGGTGTAGGTGGCTCAGGTGCGGGCAGATGACGGGCAGGTGCCCGGCCAGCAGAAAGCGCACGTACAGGTCCAGGTCTTCGGCCATGCGCAGCTGCTCGTCGTAGCCGCCCACCTCATCGAAGAGGCGGCGGCTGTAGCACACGTTGCCCTGGATGAAGTGCTCGGCCCGGAAGATGGCTTCCAACATCTTGGCGGGCGTGTCGAAGCGCCAGGCGTAGTAATCCTCGCCGGGCAGGTAGCGGCGTTCTTCATCCACGCGCAGGAAGTCGGCCACCAGCCACTGCCGCTCCGGATTCGCCTCGATCTGGGCGCCGTAGTGGTAGAGGCAGCGCTGCAAGAGCAGGTCGTCGTCGTCGAGGGGCACCAGCCAGGCGGCCGGGTCGGTTTCGTGGATGAGCCGGTTGCGGGCCGGGCCGGGCAGCAGCCGCTCGGCACCCCGGTGCTGCCAGGTGCGGAGGGGCGGGCCCTCCCAGCCGCTGGCCTCGGTGAGGAAGCGGGCCGTGTCGTCGGTGCTGGCGTTGTCGAGGATGAAGTGCTGGTACTGAGCGTCGAGCGGGGCCAGCACGCTGGCGCGCACGCTCTGCACGGCTTCGGGCAGGAAGGCGGCCCGGTTGTGCGTGGGGGTGATGACGGCGAATTGCATACGGGCTGCTTGTTCGGGCGCGGGACAAAAAAGTTGCCTTTCGGGGGCTCTTGTCAACCTTCGGGCGGCGGCTGGCGTTAATTCGGGCAACTCTTCCCGCCGCCGCATTCCTATGGGCTTGTACGTCGTTTCGCTCCGCTTACCCGATTCCTTCGACGAGGAATTCGTTGCCCTGATTCCGCGCCACCGGGCGTTTATCAATAGCCTGATCGAGGAAAACGTTATCCTTTCCTACGCCATCAGCGCCGACCGCTCGCGCGGCTGGGTGACCATGCACGGGGCCACGCCCGAAGCCGTGCGCGGCGTGGTGGAGCAGTTTCCGCTGTATCGGTTTTTGCAGAGCATCGAGGTCGACGAGCTGTTCGTGTTCGACAGCACGGCCACGCGCCTGCCCAAAATCAGCCTGAACTAACGCCCGGCGCCCCGGCGTTCTGCCGGCGCGCCGGGCGTGGGAGCCGGCCAATACCGGGGCCCCGGGTTTACTCGTTTTGTCTTTTATGCAGTCCCTTCTGTCGCTTCCGTTTCTTTCCGTGCACCTGCACCCCGGCCCGGCGCCCGTGCTCGAGGCCCAATGGCGGGGCTTTGCCACCAGCGCCGAGTTTCGCGGGGCCATCCGGCAGCTGCTGCAGCTTGGGCTGGCGCACCGCGTGCGGGGCTGGCTGGCCGACGACCGGCAGCTCGGTGCCGTGCGCCCCCGCGACCTGGAATGGTCGCGCCAGGAGCTGCTGGGCGGCCTGAGCCGCGCCGGCCTGCAGCGCTTCGCCCTCGTCGAGTCGACGGAGGCGCTGAACCGCCACACCATTGCCGCCATGTACGAGCGGGCCGCGGCCGCGGTCGGCTTCGATATCCGCCGTTTCGAGGCCGTCGGAGCGGCCCGCGCCTGGGCGGCGGGCGGCGAATAGCCCGGTTGTTGCAGAGTCTGCGTAGCTTACTCCCTGTATTCCGCCCGCGCTCCTTCCACCCTGAGCTTTTTTCTCCCCATGATGTCCCTGTTGCTCTGGCCGCTGAGCCTGCTGGCTCTGTTCCACCCGGTCACCGCACCGCCGCTCCCCGGCCCGGCCGAGGCCCCTACCACCGATGCCCTGCTCACGCGCCTGGGCACGGCCATCAGCAAGCTGCAAACCCTGCGCTGCAACGTGAAGGCCAACGAGCGGCACCCCGACGGCTACCAGCAGGCCCGCACGCTGATGAAAATTGCCACCACCCCCCTGCGCATTTACCTGCGCAACCAGAAGGGCATCGAGGTGCTCTACGTGCAGGGCCAGAACAACGGCGACGCCTGGGTGTACCCGGCCAAGTTCCCCTACGTCACCATCAGCCTCGACCCGAACGGCTCGCTCATGCACCGCAACCAGCACCACTCGGTGCTCGACGCGGGCTACGGCGTCATTGCCGACCTGATTCGGGTGCCGCCGCAACGCTCCGAAGCCTACCGCCGCTCGTTCCGCTACCTGGGCGACACCACCATTCAGGGCCGTCCCTGCTACCTGCTCCGCTCCGACTTCCCGCAGTTCAAGTACATCAGCTACAAAACCGTGGGCGGCGAGACGGCAGCCAAGATTGCCGAGCGGTTCGGCTGCGGCGAGTTTCGCATTGCCCAGCGCAACGACCTGGGCTACGAAGAGGTGCTGCCCGAGGGCAAGACGCTGCAGGTGCCCAACGCCTACGGCCGCCGCACCATCCTCTGCGTCGACCAGAAAATGATGCTGCCCATGGCCGTGGCCGTGTGGGACGACAAAGGCCTGTTCGAGTCCTTCGAGTTTTCGCAGGTGGTGCCCAACCAGCCCATTCCCGCCGCCGAATTCACCAAGGAATTCCCCGGGTATAAATTCTGACCACGGATTAGCTTCGCTGAACTCCGTTTCGTCGGCTCACACGGATTTTCGGGACGATTGGGTGGAGTGCCCCCACCGTCATTGCGAGGCGTAGCCGAAGCATTCCTTCCTCCAGCACCACCGCCGATACAGTCCCTACTGACCGAAAACAGCCCCGCCCGAACCTGCAGACGCTAGGTTCGGGCGGGGCTGTTTCTACAGTTGGCACGTGGGCCAGAATCAATTGACTAGGTCTTCCTGCGGGTGCCGCGCTTCGCTCGCAATGAAGCCAGCGCGAACCGTTGCACTCGTCCACGAAATCCGTGCAATCCGCCAAATCCGGCGAAACGGAGTTCAGCGAAGCTAATTCGTGGTTAGCGGCGCATCGTTTTCTCGATCATGTCCCACATATCGGACGTGAGCAGCTCCAGCTTGTTGAACTCGCCGGCGCCGTTCAGCCACTCCCCGCCGTCGATGGTCACGACCTCGCCGTTGATGTAGCTGGCGAAATCCGACACGAGGAAGGCGGCCAGGTTGGCCAGTTCCTGGTGCGAGCCCACGCGCTTGAGCGGCACCGAGGCGGCCGGGTCGAGCTTGGAGGCCAGCGGCTCGGGAAACAGCCGGCTCCAGGCGCCCTCCGTCGGGAACGGGCCGGGCGCAATGGCCACCGAGCGGATGCCGTACTTGGCCCACTCCACGGCCAGGGAGCGGGTCAGGGCCAGCACGCCGGCCTTGGCCGTGGCCGAGGGCACCACGAAGGCCGAGCCCACCGAGGCGTAGGTGGTAACGATGTTCAGAATCGTGCCGGGCTGCTGCTCCTTGATCCAGTGCTTGCCCACGGCCAGGGTGCAGTTGTAGCTGCCTTTCAGCACGATATCCACGATGACGTCGAAGGCCTTGTTGGACAGCCGCTCGGTGGGGCTGATGAAGTTGCCGGCGGCGTTGTTGACCAGAATATCCACCCGGCCGAACTCTTCGATGGTGCGCTGCAGCAGCTTTTCCACCTCGTCGTACTTGCGCACGTCGCACTGCACGGCCAGCACCTTGCCGCCCGTCTGGGTGCGCAGCTCGGCGGCGGTGGCTTCCAGCACGTCGAGCTTGCGCGAGCTGATGACCACGTTGGCCCCGAGCTGCAGGAAGTAGGTGGTCATGGCGCGGCCCAGGCCGGTGCCGCCGCCGGTGACGATGATGGTTTTGCCGTCGAGGGCGCCGTCGCGCAGCATGGGTTGGGCGTAGGGAGCAGTGGACATCCGTCAGATTTTTTTGAGGTGGGAATTGCGGTGACGCAAGAACGGCATTTGCCGGAAATTGTATGCATGCCGCGTACTTTTCCCGCCGTTGCGCCCGGCATATTACCGATTGTTTCGCGGCGGACGCGCTTCTTTGCCCCATGAACGACACTTCCATCGCCGTGCTCGGCTGCGGCTGGCTGGGTTTGCCGCTGGCCCGGGCCCTGGCCGGGGTGGGCCACGCGGTAGCCGGCAGCACCACCACCGCCGATAAGCGGCCCGCCCTCGCAGCCGCCGGCATCCGGCCCCACCTGCTGCGCCTCGGCCCCGAAACAACGGCCGCTGACCTGGCCCCGCTGCTGGCCGGAGCCGCGGTGCTGGTCAGCAGCGTGCCGCCCTCCCGCGCCGCGGCCAACCGCAGCGCCTACGCCGCCGCCCTGCAGCCCGTAGCCGCGGCCCTGGCCGATTCGTCGGTGCGCCACGTGGTGTTCGTCAGCTCCACCGGCGTGTACCCCGACGAGCCGCGCCCCATGACGGAAGCCGACGCCGTAGCTTCTGCGGAAGCCGAAAACCATTTGCTGCGGGCCGAAGCCGTATTCCGGCAGCCCGGCCAAGGCTGGCAGACCACCGTGCTGCGCCTGGGCGGGCTGATGGGCCCCGGCCGCGCGCCCGGCCGCTTCCTGGCCGGCCGCACCGACCTGCCCCAGCCCGCCGCGCCCGTCAATCTGCTGCACCTCGACGACGCGGTGGGCGTCATCCGGGCCGTTATCGAACAGGGCGTCTGGGGCCGGACGCTCAACGTGTGCGCCGCCGGGCATCCGCCGCGCCAGCAGTTCTACCAGGCCGCGGCGGCGCAGCTCGGGCTGCCGGCGCCCCAGTTCCGGCCCGACGAAACCGGCGGCAAGCTTATCCGCACCGCGCAGCTGCGCGGCGCCGTAGCGTACGGTTTCCGCTACGACGACCCGCTAGCGGCGCTGCTCTACTGCTGAGCCGACGGCTAGCTTCATCGTTCAACGATAGTGGTAGTACGACTTTGGAGTCGTAACTACCACTTCGTCCGGGCGTCTTCGGGTAAGGTTCGGCCTTGTCCTGCTGCTAAACGCCGGCCCGCCGCCGTACCTTTGCGCCCGTGAAAGACCTGCTGAGTGCCGACGTGGCCGTGCTGGGCGGCGGGGCCGCCGGCTTTTTCGGGGCCATTGCCTGCGCCGAGGCCAATCCGCAGCTGACCGTGGTGCTGCTCGAAAAAACCACCAAGCTGCTGAGCAAGGTGCGCGTGTCGGGCGGCGGGCGCTGCAACGTGACGCACCACTGCTTCCAGCCTGTGGAGCTGGCCCGGCACTACCCCCGCGGCGGCAAGCAGCTGCAGGAGCCCTTCCGGCAGTTCGGCGCCCAGGATACGGTGCGCTGGTTTGAGGAGCGCGGCGTGAAGCTCAAGGCTGAGCCCGACGGCCGCATGTTTCCCGTCACCGATTCCAGCGAAACCATTGCCCAGGCCCTCGAAGAAGCCGCCCGCCGCGCCGGCATCCGCGTGCTGGCCAGCACCGGCGCCGACCACATCGAGCCGCTGGCGGAGGGCGGCTTCCGGCTGACCTTGAGCGGCGCCCAGGCCCCGGCCCGGCAGCTGCAGGTGCGCAAGCTGCTGATAGCCACCGGCGGCAACCCCAAATCCAGCGGCTACGACTGGCTGCGGCAGCTGGGCCACGCGGTGCAGGAGCCGGTGCCGTCGCTGTTCACCTTCAACGTGCCCAACTCCCCGCTCAAGGAGCTGATGGGCGTGAGCGTGCCCCACGCCCGGGTGGTGCTGGCCGGCGAAAAGCTGGAGTACGAGGGCCCGCTGCTCATCACGCACTGGGGCGTGAGCGGCCCGGCCGTGCTCAAGCTCTCGGCCTGGGGCGCCCGCCGCCTGCACGAGCTGCAATACACCGGCACGGCCCTCATCAGCTGGCTGCCGGCCCAGCAGGAGGAGCCCCTGCGGCAGTGGCTGCACCAGTTCCGGGCCGATAACGGCAAGAAAACGGTGCTGGCCAACCCGCTCTTCGGCCTGCCCCAGCGCCTGTGGCGGACGCTGGTGGAGCAGGCCGGCATCGGCGCGGAAACGCGCTGGAGCGAGCTGGCCGGCAAGCTGCAAAACCGCCTGCTGGAGCTGCTGCTGCGCATGCCGCTGCAGGTGCGCGGCAAGACCACGTTCAAGGAGGAATTTGTGACCTGCGGCGGCATTCCGCTGACCGAAGTCAACATGAAGACCCTGGAAAGCCGCAAAGTACCCGGCCTGCACTTCGCCGGCGAAGTCCTCGATATCGACGGCATTACCGGCGGCTTCAACTTCCAGGCTGCCTGGACGACAGGCTATTTGGCGGGGCGGGCTATTGCGGGGTAAAACCGCAGAGGCCTTTTCAGCTTATTGGCCAGTTGCCGGAGCCGCTGGACCATAAACGGCCCGGCCGCAACCAACTCGTCGTGATGGGTCAGGCACAGCAGCCAACGGAAGTGCTGGTCTACGATACTCCACTCGTCCAGATGCGCACTGTTCCGGCTTAGCTTGATGGCTACCTGCTCCGCAGCGGAACCTGTCCCGCGGTGCCACCACCATTTGTCGCCGTCGGAAGCAAACAGAAAGACTTCATCCGTAGGTTGTAACAGCTCCTTAACAACTGCCCAGCTTAGACCCTCAAGGTCGAAAAAGGCGCTAGGCAGCTCTGGCTTCAGCTGATTCCACAGCCACGTAGGTTGCCGGTTCGTTGGCGTCAGTTGGCAGAAGGCTTCCGCGGTACGCTTCTCCACCGCTGGCCACTCTGCCAAGCCCAACGGCCGAAACTGCGCCGGCGTCAGCCCCAGCTCCTGCCGCGCCCGTTCGATTTCCTGCCGGATATCCGTCCACATACCGTCGTTAACATACCGTTTCTACCGCAACCTTCTCCCCCGCTCCGCAGTAAAGTAGCTTATCCATCCGAATCCTTTCCAAACCAAAACTCCAAAACATCATGGCAGCTGAAAATAATAAAGCTCTGCACAGCGTACTCAACGAACTGGTAGAAACCCTGAAAGACGGTGAGCGGGGCTATTCTGAAGCCCTGACCGACGTAAAAGACCAAGACCTCAAGGACGTATTCAAGAAGTACGCCCTGCAGCGCGACGGCTTCCTCACGGAACTGGAAGGCGCCATGCACAAGCTGAACCTGCACCCCGAAGAAGCCAAGGAAAGCGTAACCGACTCCGTGGTCGGCACCGCCCACCGCGCCTGGATCAACATCAAGTCGGTGGTAACCGGCAACGACCGGCACGCCATCCTGGCCGAGTGCGAGCGGGGCGAAGACTACGCCAAGAAAGCCTACGAAAAAGCCTCCAAGGCCGAAGGCGTACCGTCCGACATCAAAGCCATCATCGAGAAGCAGTTCAGCGGCATCCGCGAAGCCCACGACACCATCCGCGGCCTGCGCGACTCGTCTAAATAGACCGCGCATTAGCTTCGCTGAACTTCGTTTCGACGAATGTTTAGGATTGCACGGATTTCGCAGACGATTAAACCTCAGGATTTTTCGGGCTGCGCGGATTTCGTAGACGGATACGTTCCGTCGGCCGCGCAACCCGATAAAACAGAAAAGCCACCTCAGTGAGGTGGCTTTTCTGTTTGCTGCGGCACGGGGCCCCAAGTGTCAGCATACCCAGAGCATGCGTCAAGGTCAGCTGTTGGGGCAACTACGCAATAAAATGGCGCCACAGCATCGAGCTGTGGCGCCATTTTAATCGTCCACGAAATCCGCGGAATCCGACGAAACAGAGTTCAGCGAAGCTAATCCGTGGTCCTATTCGTCGAAGCCGCCGCCCTCGTTCCGGTCGCGGCGGGGCTTGTAGCCGCCTTCGCGGTTGCCGCCGTAGCTGCCCCCGCCGCGGTTGCCGCCGTAGCCACCTTCGCGGTTACCGCCGCCGTAGCTGTTGCCACCGCGGTAGCCGCCTTCGCGGTTGCCGCCGTAGCCGCCCGAGCGTTGCCCGCCACCGTAGCCGCCCGAACGCTGCCCACCGCCGTAACCGCCTTCGCGGTTGCCGCCGCCGTAGCCGCCTTCGCGGCGCTGGTAGCCGCCTTCACGCGGGCCCCCGAAGCTGCGGCGCGGCCGCTCTTCGCCGCCTTCGCCACCCTCGGCACCGGCTTCGCGCTGCGTAGCCAGGCTAAATGATACCGGCCGGCCGTACAGCGAGGTGCGACCCAGCTGCTCCACGATTTCGGTTACGTTCTCGTTCGGCACTTCCACGAAGCTGAACTTGTCGTACAGCTCGATGTCGCCGACGCGGCCCGGCGCGATGCTCGAGGACGACACAATCAGGTCGACCAGGTCGCGGGGGTGCAGGCGGTCCTTCTTGCCCATGGTCACGAACAGGCGGGTGTAGCCCTCGCGCGGCGTGCCTTTCTGGCGGTCGGCTTCCAGGCCTTTGTCGGCCTGCTTGCTTTCCTTCATCACCATTTTGAGCAGGGCGGCGGCAATGTCCAGCGACGTTACCTCTTCTTCCTGGTCGATCAGGCGCTGTACGCGGCCGATGTGCTTCTCCAGGTTGCCCTTCTCGATGATTTCCTTGATCTGGCCGAGCAGCACGGTGGTTTTCACCTCCGACACGTCCTCGAAGGACGGAATGCGCTCCTGCTTGATCTGCGCCTTGGTGAAGCGCATGATGTCACGCAGCTTGTAAATGTCGCGACCCGACACGAAGGTGAAGGCCTTGCCCGATTTACCCGCGCGGCCGGTGCGGCCGATGCGGTGCACGTAGTATTCCTCGTCGGCGGGCAGGTCGTAGTTGATAACGGCCTCCACGTTGTCCACGTCGATGCCGCGGGCGGCTACGTCGGTGGCCACCAGCACCTCCAGGGTGCCTTTGCGGAATTTATCGAGCGTGTTCTGGCGGGCCTGCTGACTCATGTCGCCGTGCAGCCCGTCGGCGAAGTAGCCCTTGGCTTGCAGATCGGCCACGATGTCGTCGACCATGCGCTTGGTGTTGGCAAACACAATCACCGACTTGAGGCTGTACATGTCGATTACGCGCGACAGCACATCCTTTTTCTGGGGGCCGCGCACCTCGTAGTAGGCCTGCTCGATGTTCGAGACGGTCATCTCCTGGTGGTTGACCTTCACGATCTGCGGGTCCTTCTGGTACTTCTTGGTCAGCTCCAGAATCGGCTTGCTCATGGTAGCCGAGAAGAACACCGTCTGGCGCTCCTCCGGCATCTGCGACAGCACCGTCTCGATGTCGTCGCGGAAGCCCATGTCCAGCATTTCATCCGCCTCGTCGAGGATGATCATTTTGCACTGGTCCAGCTTCAGCGTACCGCGCTGCAAGTGGTCCATCACGCGGCCGGGGGTACCAATGACCACCTGCACGCCGCGCTCCAGGGCCTTAAACTGCCGGTCGTACGACGAGCCGCCGTAGATGGGCACCACGGCCAGACCACGCTTGTACTTGCCGAGTTTTTGGATTTCGCCGGATACCTGCACCGCCAGCTCGCGGGTGGGGCAGAGCACGAGCACCTGCACCTCGCGGGAGTCGGCGTCGACTTTCTCGATGGCGGGGATGCTGAACGCGGCGGTTTTACCGGTGCCCGTCTGGGCCTGCCCGATTACGTCGTGGCCTTCGAGCAGCACGGGAATGGCGGCCGTCTGGATGGGCGAGGCTTCCTCGTAGCCCATGTCCGTGATGGCGCGCTGCACCTCTTGCGAGAGGCTCAGCTCTTCAAATTTTACTTTCTCCATGATGTTGGTAGGGAGTGATTAGAACGGCAATCGGAAACCAGCGCGTTCCTTTCCCTACGCAACACGACAGGACAACGGACGACGACAGCAGACGAACTCTTTTTTACTTGAGGCAAGCGGCAAAACAACAGTAGCCGCCTCGGCCGGGACGCGGACCGATTTGCAATTGCGGGTGCAAAGATACGGAAAATATAGCCGAATAGCGAGGTAAGATGGTAATCTACCGCCGCCGTGCCTCCAACCCTATCCGGCGCGGCCCCTGACGGGCCGCCGGCCGGCGGATTGCAGCCGTGCTTTCCGCATCGTTGCCCCTGCCGGACGCAATACCGCTGCCATTAGTTCCGCCCGCGGCCCCAGCGGCCCAAAACAAAGCGGCCCGCCTCAGCTGAGGCGGGCCGCTTAAGCGACGGTATGTCCGTGGCGGGCAGCGCGAACTAGGCGCGGCGAACCTGCACGGCATTCAGGCCCTTACGGCCCTGCTCTACCTCGAATTGAACTTTGTCGTTTTCGCGGATTTCGTCGATGAGGCCGGTTACGTGAACGAAGATGTCTTCGCCGGTCGCGTCGTTTTTGATGAAACCAAAGCCTTTGGTCTCATTGAAGAATTTTACCGTTCCAGTCTGCATGGTAAGGAGGTGATGAAGGAAACTATTTAAGCCAAACCGCGCCACAACCCTGCGTCAGCCTAAACGGCCAACCCAATGAAACGGAAGCATTTTATCTTAAACGCCGGTAAATATAGAGGTATTTGTTTGCTAGGCAAGCGCGGCCGGATGATAGTTGGCCGGGGTATTTGCTAAATTTATTGGCATAAATTAACTTAACGGCGCCAATCTACTTAGCCCCGCTTCCCTCATGACGTTCGACGACCTTTTCGCCCAGCTGCGCGCCCTAGGCAGCGAACAGACCCGCAACACCTACCTGCGCCACGGTTTTGGCGACAACACGTTCGGGGTAAGCTATGCTCACCTTGGTGTCCTCAAAAAGCAGTTCGTTGGGCGCGGCAAGGACAAGGCCCTGGCCACGCAGCTCGCCCGCCAGCTCTGGCAAACCGGCAACCACGACGCCCGGACCCTGGCCACCATGATTGCCGATCCGCAGCAGCTTGCGCCCGCCGAGGCCGAGGCCTGGGCCGCCGAGGTGCGCAACCACGCCCTGGCCGACGCGCTGGCGGGCTTCGTTGCGGGCACTGACTACGCCTGGGCCAAGGCCGCCGAATGGACCGAGGCTCCCGGCGAGTACGCGCAGCGCCTGGGCTACGCGCTGCTGAGCCGCCTGGCCCTGCCGGGCAGCACCGCGCCCGACGACGCCTTTGCGCCGTACGTGGCGCGCATCGAACAGCGGCTGCAGGCCGCCCCGAACCGGGCGAAGGAAGGCATGAACGGGGCGCTGATTGCCATCGGCGGCCGCAGCGAAAACCTGCGCCGGCAGGTAGAACTGGCCGCCGACCGCATTGGTCCCGTCGTCATCGACCACGGTGATACGGCCTGCCAGACGCCCGCCATCCGGCCGTATCTGGCCAAGATGTGGGCGCGCAAAGCGGTGAAGGCCTGATTGAGCGGCCGTAAAAAAGGCGTCGGGAGCCCGTAGCTTCCGACGCCTTTTTTCATGGCCTAGGGCCGCGGGCTAGCGCCGTTCGCCACGGCGGTTTTGCGGCTCCTCGTCGTAGTGGTAGCGGCCGTCACGGTCGTCACGGGCCCGGTCGCGGCCGGGGTAGTCGTCGTCGCGGCGGCGGTTATCCTCGCGGTAGCGGCCGCCCTGGCTGCTGCCATCGTAGCCATCGTGCCCGTACTGGTCATTGATCTGACGGACCCGCTCGCCGGGCTGCCCGTAACCCGAGGGCCGGTCATAGGCTCGCCCCCGGTCGTCGTAGGGGTCCTGCTGCCGCCGGCCGCGGTTTTCGGGGCGGTCTACGTCGTGGCCGCGGCGCCAGCGCGCGTCTTCATCGGAGTAGTAGCCGCGGCCGCCGCGGTAGTCGCCTTCGTAGTGGCCCGGACCGAGGCCGCCGTGGAAGGCGCTCGGGTTTTGCCGCTCGCGCGAGGTGCTGAAGGAGTCGGTGTCGTATCGGTCGTTATACTCCGAACGGCGGCCGTAACTGAACGAGCCCGGCTCGCGGCCGTAGTCGCCGCGGGGCTGGCTGCGGTCGTAGTCCTGGTACTGGTCGCCGCGCTGCTGTTGGTCGTGGTCGTAGCGGCTGCCGGAGCGCTCCTGCGGGCGGCTCCGGTCGTCAGCCGGTCGGCGGTCATCGTGGTGGCGGCTGCGGGGCTGGCGGTGGCGCGGCTCGTCTTGGGGGCGCCGGTCGTTCATGGGTCGAAACTCGAAATCCTGTTCGTAGGGCATGGTTGTGGGTGCATTGGTTGGAACTAACCTGTACTGCCGGGCCGCGGCGAAGGTTTTTGCGTACGAGTTTCTTCCTTTGCGCCCTCGCTCCTGCCCATGCCGACGCCCGCCTTCCGTTTTTCGCGCCCCGTCACCGTGGTGGCCAGCCACATCGACGAGCTTCGCCACGTCAACAACGTGCAGTACGTGCAATGGATTCAGGACATTGCCGGCGCGCACTGGCTCACGGCCTACCCCGTGGGCGAGCGGGAGCAGTACGTGTGGGTGGTGATGGAGCACCACGTGCGCTACCTGAAATCGGCCCTGCTCGGCGACGAGCTGCGGCTGATTACGTGGATTGGCGAATTCAAAGGGGCCACCTCGCAGCGCTTCACCCGCATCGAGCGGATTTCAGACGGCGCCCTGCTTTGCGAGGCCGAAACCAAGTGGGTACTGCTCGACCCGCAGACGCAGCGTCCCAAGCGCGTGGAAGCTAGCGTGGCGGAGCGCCTGTGGGGGCCGGTAGGTGATTAGGGGATGTAGCGCGGGCCATTTGGTGAGCCAAGGCTTACGCGGCTACTGCGTGCAGGTTAAGCAGCGTTGACAACGAGCACAAAAAAGCCGCGCCAGTTACTTTGGCGCGGCTTTTCGCTTGGCGGTTAAGGCTATTCCGCCACGGCGTAGAGGTCGAAGTGCTTCCACTTCAGCATGTCTTCCTTCTGGCGAATGGGCACCACTTCGGCGTCGCTGGCAAAGTCGGCGAAGTAGTAGAGCGAGTAGCCCAGGTTCTTCAGCAGCTCGAACTGCTCGAAGCGGGCGGCGCTGTCGTTTTTGCCGAAGCACTCGGTGATGACGGCCGGCTTGTACTGGCGCAGCAGGCCCGAAATCGACTTGATGATTTCCTTGTCGTAGCCCTCGGTGTCGATTTTGACCAGCTTCAGGCGGGGCAGGCGGGCGGCGTAGTTCTGCTCCAGAAACTGCTGCAGGTTCACGCCCTTGATTTTAACGTTCAGCGAGTATTTGCCGTGGCGGTTGCTGGGCTCGGTGCTGATGCCGCCGTTGTTGAAGGAGGCCTCCGAGGAGTTGTAGTAAAACTCCCCGTCCTGCTCCGAAATGGCGAAGTTGTAGGCGTCGATGTTGGTTTTGTCGGGGTTGAGCCTGGTGTTTTCCTCCAGCACCTCAAACACGTAGGGGTTCGGGTCGAAGCCCAGCGTGAGGCCGGTTTTGCCGGTCACCAGGGCCAGCGGAATGGTCATGTTGCCGATGTTGGCGCCGATGTCAATGGCCACGTCGCCCTCGCCGAGGAACTGCTGGTAGAACTCCACGTTTTCGGCCGCAATGCTCTTGGGCGTTACCAGCGGGTTTTCCCAGTTGGCAAACTTCACCGTCCCGAACCGGCCCACCGTGAACGAGTCGACGCGGGTGGGGTATTTCTTGGTGACGCGGCGGGCGATTTTGCGCTTGATGGAGTTGACCAGGGCTTTAAACATCGGAGCGGGGCGGCAGTTGGGAGCGTTAATAATGGGGCTGCAAGGTAGGTATTGTTTGGCGGTGGCAGGGTGCAACTCTAGGACGAGCCTTCACTGAACTTCGAGCTAGAATAACTCACTTTCGGAGCCTAATAACAGTATTTCGCCCTCCGCTAGCGTCAGCACGCTGACCTGAGATGCGGTGCTTAGCCCTATTATCGGCGCCGGGCCATCCTCGAAATTGACCAAGCACCAGCTCCGGTCATCGGGAAACAAGTAGGCAGTAGCGTCGAACATGGCCTGCTGCAGGAAAGCTACGAACTCGTCCGCCGTTACACGGTACAGCACTTCGTCTTCGCAGGGCAACACCTGATGCATTTGCGGACCCCAGCGCCAGTAATCCTCCACATACAAATTGAGTTTAGCCATCGGCGTGAGTTCGTTCAACAGCTTGCGCAAACGCGCCGCTGTGAGTTCGTCCACCACGGCAAAGCCCCGTTTTGCCCAGGGAAGTTTACTTACCAAGCTCAGGTCGTAGGGCAAGCCAAACTGAGTAACCAGCTGCCGAAAAGTAGTCGGCTGATAATCTGGGGTACGGCCCGCGCTGTAGACGCCATACTGCGTCCAGATGGCCACGTTTTGGTTTGTCTGGTCGATGGATACGCTATTGGGCCGAACCTGCTCGAACGGAAAGCCCGCCAGAACGCCTACGGCCGGCAGCAGCGCCGCGTAATGCGCGTAGTTTGCCGGAATCAAGTGCTTGACCTTAAGCGGTTCGGCAGCAGGGCCGGAATAGTACGCTGGGTTCAACCAACGTACAGCGGACAAGTCGGCAGTATAATCCATTGTTCAAATAGACCGATTAATCCGACCTTTACCAAGCTTATTCCGCCCCGCATGTCCGCCACCTTTCGCATCTATTCCGCTTCCGCCGGCTCCGGCAAAACCTATCAGCTGACCAAGGAATACCTGCGCCTGGCCCTGGGCGCCGACGAGCCGGGCTACTACAAGAACATCCTCGCCATTACCTTCACCAACGCCGCCGCGGCCGAAATGAAGGAGCGCATCATCGGGGCGCTGCGCGGCTTTGTGCACCCGGGCACCGACGCCAAGGCCGACGCGCTGCTGCGGGAGCTGGCCGCCGAATTGGCCGCCGACGGCCTGCTGCCGCCGGAAGCGCCCGAGCTGGCGGAGCAGGAACTGCGCCGCCGCGCCGGGCAGACGTTTCGGCTGGTGCTCTACCACTACGCCGACTTCGCCGTCAGCACCATCGACTCGTTTGTGCAGCGGGTGGTGCAGGCCTTTACGCGGGAGCTGGGGCTGCCGGCGGCCTTCGAGGTGGAACTGGACGACGAATCGGTGCTGCACGCGGCGGTGGCGCTGCTGCTCGACAAGGTGAACCGCGGGCAGGAGCACGAGCTGCTCACCCGCACCCTGCAGGACTACGCCCTGAGCAAGGCCGAGGAAGGCCGCAGCTGGAACATGCTGCCCGACGAAATCATGCGCTTCGGCAAGTTTCTGCTCAACGAATCGGTGCACGAGGCGGTGGCCCAGCTGCAGCAGATGGAGCTGAAGGAGTTTCGGCAGTTGCACAAGACCCTGAAGGAGCGGCGCGAGCAGATGCGCAACGACCTGCAGGCCGTGGGCGACCGGGCCGTGGCCGCGCTGACCCAGCACGGCCTGCAGCCGGACCAATTGGCTGGCGGCAGCCGGGGTGTGCATTCGCACTTCACCAAGCCCCTGCGCTGGCTCGACGACCCGGCCGGCACGCCCACCAGCACCGCCCGCAAAGCCGCCGAATCGGGCAAGTGGGGCAGCGGCGACGCGATGAAGGGGCCGTTGAAGCCGGCTCTGGAAGCCGTGACTGGGGAGCTGACGGAGGCCTTCAACGAGTTGGAGCTGCTGCAGGAGCGGTATTTAAGCCCGTACCTGCTGATCGAAGGGCTGCTGCCGCAGCTGTTTCACGTGTCCTTGTTGAGCGAGCTGAGCAAGGCGGTGCAGCAGGTCAGCCAGGACCGCAACGTGGTGCTCATCGGGGAGTTCAACCGCCGCCTGGCCAGCATCGTGCTGCGCGAGCCGGTGCCGTTCCTCTACGAACGGCTGGGTGAGCGGTACCAGCACCTGCTCATTGATGAGTTTCAGGACACCTCGGAGCTGCAGTGGAACAACCTGCTGCCGCTGGTGGAAAACGCCGTGGCCGGCGGCCACCTGAGTCTGGCCGTGGGCGACGCCAAGCAGGCTATTTACCGCTGGCGCGGCGGCGAGATGGAGCAGATTCTGCGCCTCTACCAGGGCACGCCCCGCCCGCTGGTGGAGCGCGCCCAGGACCCGGAGCTGCGCGCCATCCTGGCCGAGCGCTACATCGGCCTGGCCGGGGCCCTGGAGCCGATGTCCTTGCAAACCAACTACCGCTCGGGCCCGCAGATCATCGAGTTCAACAACGACTTCTTCGCCCACGTGGCGCAGGGGCACCCGGGGCTGGAGCTGGTCGGCTCGATTTACGATGAGCATTTCGGGCAGCAGGCGCCCGCGGCGGCCCTGGCCGGCCCGCCCAGCCACGTCGAAATCCTGCTGACCCAGGCCGACGCCCCGGCCCGCCTGTACCAGCCCGCCGCGGGCCGCTACGCGGATGAGCCCCTGCCCGGCCACCTCGCCACCGACGTGCTCGACTACGACGAAAGCACCCTTTACCTCACGCTGGCGCTGGTGGAGCAGGCCCTGGCCGACGGCTTCCGGCTGGAGGACGTGGCCGTGCTCTGCCGCCGCCGCGACCAGTCGCGGCGGGTGGCCAAGTTTCTGAAGGAGCGCGGTTACGACATCATTTCGGCCGATTCGCTGTCGTTGGAATTCGCCGAGGTGGTCAACCTGCTGGTGGCCATTCTGCGCGTCTTGCACCAGCCGGCCGACTCACTGGCGCGGGTGGAAGCGCTGCTGCTGGTCGACAAAGTGGTGCGCGGGGTGCCGCCCACGCCCACCCGGGCCCGGCGCATCGGCGACATTGCCAGGGAGGAGCGCAGCCGGCCGTTTTTCGACGAGCTGCGCCGCCTGGGCTACGACGTGCAGGAAACGCAGACCGGCAACCAGGACCTCTACGAGCTGTGCGAAACGCTTATGGGCCTCTTCGGCCTGCTGCACCGCCGCGAGGAAAGTGAGTACCTGTTCCGCTTCCTCGACCTGACGCTGGAATACTCCCTGCGCTTCGGCAACAACCTCGGCAACTTCCTCGGCTACTGGGACCAGCGCAAGGCCAACCTGAGCATCAACGCCCCGGCCGGGCGCGGCGGGGCCGTCACCATCACCACCGTGCACAAGGCCAAGGGCCTGGCCTACGGGGTGGTCATCGTGCCCTGGGCCGACTGGAGCCTGGAGCCGACCTCGGCCTTCGGCGGGGCCTACCTCTGGGGCCGCCTGGCCGAGGAGGACAAGCCCGTGCCCGGCATGCCGCCCGTGGCCGTGGTGAAGCAGCGCAAGGAGCTGGCCCAGACGGTGCTGGCCACCCAGTACGCCGAGGAGCGCGAAAAAACCTTCGTGGAGGCCCTGAACCTGCTCTACGTGGCCTTCACCCGCCCGCGCCAGCGCCTCTACATCCTCACCCGCCGCCCCGACGCGGCCCGCGCCGCCAAGGACGACGCCAGCACCCCCGCCAGCAACGTGGCCCAGCTGCTCTACCGCTACCTCGTGGATCTGGGTCAGTGGAACGAGGAGCAGCTGACCTACGTGCTCAGCGTCGGCGCCCCGGCAGCAATGAAACCTGAGCCGCCAAGCCCTGACAACGCGCAACTGACAACTGGCAACCTCTTCCCCCTCACCAACCTCGCCACGGCGGCCTGGGAGCAGCGCCTGCGGCTGCGGCGCCACGCCAGCACCGTGTTCGACTTCTCGGAGCAGCAGCAGCAGCGCGAGTGGAACCGCAAGCTGCACTTCGCCCTGCGCCGGGTCATCACCGCCCGCGACGTGGAGCGCGTGGCCGGGCAGCTGACGGCCGAGGGCCTGGTGAGCCGCCGCGAGCAGCCCGAGCTGCTGCAGCGGCTGCGGCAGGTAGTCACCAACGCCCAGTTGGCTCCCTACTTCCGCCCCGACGTCATTGCCGAAACGGAGCGCGAAATCCTGGTCGGCGGTGCCCCGCGCGAGGACTACAAGCCCGATCGGGTGGTGTTCGAGCCCACCGAAGGCCCCGCGCCCGGCCGCGTGACGCTCATCGACTTCCGCGTGCCGCCGCCCGAAGACCGGCACCAGACCATGCTGCGCCAGTACGGGCAGCTGTTTCGCCGCCTGGGCTACCAGGACGTGCGCGGACTGGTGTACTACTTCGAGACGGAGGAAGTGGTGACGTTTGGGTGCTGAAGACTGTTGCTCTTCGGAACTGGTACCTTATTCTTCGGTTTCTTCTTCGGCAACCTCATCGGCTTCCCAACTCCATTCATCGTTCGCTGTTTCGCGCCAGGCCATCCAGCCCAGCGGCAGCTGATGTAGATCATTGAGCGACGAGTCGCGCTGCACCAGCACTTCCAGCGCTACCACGGCCGCGTGTTCAATGTTTGGGGAATCTTCGCTGTGAAACTGCCAGTCGCCATCCGCATTGTGGTACACGTACCGGATGGGCTGGCCTTGCAGGGCTTCTGTGGTGGTGTACACGCCTAAGTCGCGTTCCTCCAGAAATCTAAAATCAGCGTTACGATCAAGCAGCGGCTGTTTAAACTTCCAATTCGGGTTAGCCTCTGGTTCCCAGGGAAAACGGTGCTGCTTGTCGGGCCATACGAGCTGCAACACCGGAAACTCCCAGCTGCTGCCGTAATACCACCCAGCATACCCTAGGTGACTAGGGTAATAGGCTTGATCAACGGGCAGAAACTGCACGTCATAACCTTCTAAAAAGTCGTCGTACCGCTGACCTGGTGCCAACCGCCGCCCCTCTTTGACTAACTCATGCGCTTTCGCCAACACGGCAAACAAAACCGACTCTGGTAATCCTAGGCAAATAATTTCGGGGTGCTGATACGTGCGATAGAGCCCAATGGTATAAGCAAAGGCTGGCAGGTAGTCATCCCCTCTGATGAGACCCAGATGGCATCCGTATTGCTCGATATCAGCAATAATCCGCTGCTCAGCAGCCCGGTTGTGTTCCTCGTGTTCGGTATCCATATAAGTGCTGCTTGATGGCACAAGATTACTGCGTCGGGTCCGCATGGCAAGACCGTGCCACATCCTTTTCCCCACCCCGGCAGTACCTTCCTCCAAACGCCGCCACTATGGACGAAGCCTCTTTCACCCTGCACGTCAACGGAAAAACCCACCAGGTACAGGCCGACCCGGCCACGCCGCTGCTCTACGTGCTGCGCAACCAGCTCGGGCTGAACGGGCCCAAGTTCGGCTGCGGCATGCAGCAGTGCGGGGCCTGCATGGTGCTGGTCGACGGCTTTGCCCACCCCAGCTGCCAGCTGCAGGTGCACCGCGTGGGCGCGGCCCCCATCACCACCCTGGAGGGCCTCACCTGCCCTGACGGCTCGCTGCACCCGGTGCAGCAGGCGCTGGTGGAGCTGCAGGCCGCCCAGTGCGGCTACTGCCTCAACGGCGTGGCCATGTGCGCCGCCGGGCTGCTGCGCCAGTACGCCCGGCCCGACGAGCAGACCATCCGCAACGCCCTCTTCCGGGTGCTCTGCCGCTGCGGCACCCACGAGCGGTACATCCGCGCCGTGCAGCGGGCCGCCGAGCTGGGCGCCTCGGGGTAGCGAGGATGGTTTCCCGCCGGCCTTAAGGCCAAACGTCCTCATCTCTTAAGTAAAACATGAGGACGTTTGGCCCGAAACCCAGGAAGTCTTGGCCCCAAGGCCCCGTCGTTTCGGCACCACCCCGCCAACGACAGTTTACGTCGGAGCCGTTGTCGCGCGTTTGTTTCAGCTCTATCCCCGCCTTCGCTTATGCCCTCCCGCCGCGCCTTTCTGCAAGACACCGGCCGCCTAACCATCGCCTTCTGCCTGCTCGGGGCCTTGCCGGCCGCCGCCGAAGCCCTGGCCGCCGACGACCCGCGCCCCGGCTCCCTGCAGGACAACCCGCGCCTGAACGCCTGGCTGGAAGTGCTGGCCGACGGCCGCGTGCGGGTGCTCACCGGCAAGATTGAAATCGGCCAGGGCATCGGCACGGCAGTGGCGCAGATGGCGGCCGAGGAGCTGAACCTGCCCCTCAGCCGCGTGGAAGTGGTGCTGGCCGAAACCGGCCGTACCCCCGACGAGCGGTACACCGCCGGCAGCGCCTCCATCGAGCAAAGTGCCCTGTCGGTGCGCTGGGCCGCAGCGGCGGCCCGCCAGCAACTGCTGCAGCTGGCCGCCAAGCGCCTGCGCGTGCCCGCCGCCACCCTGCAGCTGGCCGACGGCGCTGTGCGCACCACCGACGGGCGGCAGCGCCTCACGTTTGCCGAGCTGCTGCAAGGCCGGCAGCTCACCGGCGAAGTGCCCGCCGACACGGTGCTCAAGCCCCAAAACCAGCACCAGGTAGTCGGTCAGCCGCTGCGCCGCGAGGAAATCGAGCGGATGGTGCGGGCCGCCCCGGTGTACGTGCAGGATATGCGCCTGCCCGGCACCGTGCACGCCCGCGTGCTGCACCCGCCCGCCCCCGGCGCCCGCCTGCGGGGCGTCGACGAAGCGGCGCTGCACCAGGCCGTGCCGAGCCTGCTGCGCGTGGTGGTCGACGGCTCGTTCGTGGGCCTGCTGGCGGCGGATGAGTGGACGGCCATCAAAGCCCACGACTGGCTGAAGCCGCGCCTGCAATGGACGCCCGGCCCGGCCCTGCCGGCCGGCAAGCCCCTGCCTCAGGTTATCCGCGCCCTGCCGGCAAAGGTGGACGAAGTAGCCCGCCGGGGCGACGTGGGCAGCGCGCCCGCGGCGGGCGAAAAAACCTTCCGGGCCACCTACTTCAAGCCCTACCTGATGCACGCCGCCATCGGCCCTTCGTGCGCGGTGGCCTTGTTCGAGAAAGGCCAGCTGCATATCTGGACCCACAGCCAGGGCGTGTACCCGCTGCGGGCCGCAGTGGCCAAACTGCTCGGCCTGCCCGAAGATCAGGTGCACGCCAAGGGCGTGCCCGGCGCCGGCTGCTACGGCCACAACGGCGCCGACGACGTGGCCGCCGAAGCCGCCCTGCTGGCCCGCGCCTACCCCGGTCGCCCCGTGCGCCTGCAGTGGACGCGCGAAGACGAGCACCTGCATGAGCCCTACGGCTCGGCCATGCTCTTCGATCTGCAGGCCCGCCTCGACGCCCGCGGCCGCCTCACGCACTGGCACATGGAGCTCTGGTCCGACACGCACAGCGCCCGCCCCGCCGGGCAGCCCGACAAGCTGCTGCCCGCCCAGCTGCTGGCCAAGCCCTTCGAATACAAGCGGGCCGAGTTGAGCGGCGGCACCTCCCGCAACTCCGAGCCGCTGTACCAGATTCCGAACCTGCTCGTCAACGCCCATTCCTTCGCGGGGCCGCTGCGGGTATCGGCCCTGCGCAGCCTGGGCGCCTTCGGCAACGTCTTCGCGCTGGAATCGGGCATGGACGAGCTGGCCCAGCTGGCCGGGCAGGACCCGTACGACTTTCGCCTCGCCCACCTCACCGATGCGCGGGCCCGGGCCGTCATCGAAGAAGTGCGGCGCCTGACGCAGGGCGTGCAGCTCGGCCCCAATGAGGGCCTGGGCGTGGCCTTCGCGCAATACAAAAACCAGGCGGCCTACCTGGCCGTGGTGGCCCGCGTGTGGGTCAGCCCCGAAGACCACACGCCCTGGGTGCGCCAGCTCTGGGCGGCCATCGATGCGGGCGAGGTCATCAACCCCGACGGGCTGCGCAACCAGACCGAGGGCGGGCTTATTCAGGCCGCCAGCTGGACGGTGCTGGAGCAGGTGCAGTTCGACGAGCAGCAGGTGCGCAGCCACGACTGGGAATCCTACCCCATCTACCGCTTCGACGAGGTGCCGCGGGTGGAGGTCAGCATCGTCAGTCGCCCCGACCAGCCGCCGCTGGGCGCCGGCGAAGCCGCTCAGGGCCCCACCGCGGCCGCCATTGCCAACGCCGTGCACCGCGCCTGCGGCGTGCGGGTGCGCGAGCTGCCCATCCGCCCCTGGAAGCTGGCGCCCAGCCCGAAGGAAAGCTAGCGTCTTCCACTTTCAGCGTCAGCGTTGAACGTACTGCTGAGCGCAGTCGAAGCATCTCTACCGCTTCGTAAGTGTATCCCACGAGTTATTTCCTCTCGATTGCCCCAGGGCTCAAACCCCGGGCTAGGTTGTGTGGACAGCAAGCACAAAGAACGTCATGCTGAGCATGACGACCTGGAAAGCCTCACAACACATTTTTCGATTACTGTCCACAGACCCTAGTGAGTGGGTCAACGACCAGGACGTTCTATCACCACAACGTCAGCACGCGAGATGCCTCGGCTGCGCTCGACATGACGTTCTGGTAGTTTCAAATGCGCCCCCGGCGGTTCACCCTACCACCCTGCTCAGGGTTGCGGCGGGGCGGCGGCCTGGCTGCGCAAGTCCCCGCTCACGGTATCGGCGTAAAGAATCAGGCTGGAGCCCAGGCCGGCGGGCAGGCGGAAGCGGACTTCGGCGGGGCGCTGGGGCAGGCGAAATTTGGGCAGGGCCGCGAGGCGCAGGCGGCGCAGGGCGGTGGGCCGCTCGCGCGGGACGAGCACCAGCGTCTCGTCGTCGGGACTGAAAAAGTAGTGCGTGCGGGTCTGATGCAGGTACTGGTAGCTCAGGCCGCGCCCGTGCTGGTAGCCGGTGGCCGTGGCCCCCAGGTGCAGCCGCGTGAGCACCCGGCCATCCACGAGGTCGAGCAGCAGGGCGTTGGCCCGCGGCAGGGGCAGCGGCTGGTTTTGCTCGTCGAGGGCGGGGGCGTAGGCCACCAGGGCGGCGCGGGCATTGAGCAGACGAGTGCCGGCCACCTGCAGGTTGGGCACCGTCAGCTCGACGGGCGGGCGGCCGGCGGTGAGCACCGCGTAGCGGGTGAGCAGGGTGCGGCCATCGGGGGTGAGCACGTTGGCGGCGGGCTGGTCTTCGGCCCGCTGGCTGAGGCCCAGGTAGCGCACCTGCCCGGTGGTGGCGTCGAGCAGCAGCAGGGCCGCGGCGGCCCAGTCGGTGTCGTAGGCCTGAAACCACACGGTGAAGGCCAGCGCGTGCAGGCGCGGCAAGTAGCCCACAAATGTCGGCGCCGCGGGCAGGCTTTCCGTCACCAGCTCCTCGCCCACCGCCGCCGTAAAATCGGCCTTGCGCAACTCGGTGCGAAACTGCTCCCGCCCATCGGCCCCGCGCAGGCGCAGGGTGTACACGGCATCGAAGCCCGCGCCGCTGGCTTTCAACTGGGTCAGCTCCCGGGCGGCGAGCTGCCCGGCCAGGGAGTCGCGCAGCATCAAGGGCCGGCGCGCATCCACGCGGGCGTCGGTTTCGACGCGGCACAGCTGCCCGGCCAGCTGCACGGTGCGGGCCACCGGCTCGGCGGGCAACTGGGCAAACGGCAGCGCGGTATCGGCCGCGGCCACGGGGCCGGTGGCCGCGGCCGCGTCGTCGGCCGCGGCGACGGGGTGCCGGCTGGGGCCGCAGCCCACGCCGCACGCCACCAGCAAAAGGCCCGCAAGCCAGCTGTTCTTCACCATATATCGACGCCTAAACGGGCAAACGGGCCGCAAGATGCACCGCCGCCGCGGAAAGTCAGTCCGAAGGCACCGCCGCCGCCGGCTGGTAGCGGATAGCGCCGCTGCGGGTATCGACGTAGAAAACCGGTGGCAGGCCGCCCGTCGAATACACGGTGAAGCGGACTGCGGCGGCGCGAAGCGCGGCAGCTGTGCCAGCCGCAGCGTGCGGTAGCGCAGCGGCTGCTCGTGCGGAAAGAGCCGCAGCGTGCGGTGCTCGTCGTCGAGCAAGTAGTAGGTGCGCGTCTGCTGCAGGTATTGGTCGCGCAGCGTGAAGCCTACTTCTGCTTCCAGCCCAGCGAGGCGGAAAGCGCCCAGCTCCCGGCCGTCGAGGTTGAGCAGATGGGCGTTGGGGCCGCGGAGCGGGCGGCGGTTGCCCTGCCGGTCGTAGGCGCCCACGTAGGCCACCAGCAAGGTCTGGTCGTTTAGCCAGCGCGTACCGGCCACCTGCTGACCGGGGCGCAGCAGCGAGACGCGGCGGCCGTCGGTGCGTACCAGATCGGAGCCGGTGAGCAGGGCGCGGCCGTTGGTGGTCAGGGTATTGGCGCAGTCGCCGTCGTCCCACTGCCCGTAGGGCAGCACCTGCCGGACGCGGCCCGTGGTGGCGTCGAGCAGCAGCAGGGCCGTCGAAATATTGTCCGTCCCATCCATAACAAAGCCCACCTCAAAAACCAGGGCATGGAAGCCCGGCAGGAAGGCCAGCAAAGCAGGGGCGCTGGTGGCGTAGCCGGCTACCGCCTCCCGGCCGATGGCAGGGGCAAAATCGGGCTTGCGCAGCGTGGTGGCAAAACGGGTCTTGCCGCCCCCATCAAGCAGCCGAATGGTGTACACCGCGTCGTAGCCGTAGCCGAGGACCCGGCTCAGCGAATCGGCCAGGTCGGCTTCCGGTTCCGTAGTGCCAGTCGGCAGCGGCCGGCTGAGGTCGACCTGCACGGCCGTTTCGACGCGGTAGGCCTGGCCATCCAGGCGCACCACCGGCCGGCCCGCTACCGAGTGCAGGCGGGCCGGCAGCTGCTCAAACGGCGCCGCCGTATCGGCTACGAGCGGCCGGATTGGCTGAACCGGCGGAGCCGGGGCCGGCTCCGCCGCGGGCGGCGCGGCGGCCGTTTCGGCGGCGGGCTTGCGCGCTTCGCAGGCCAGCACGAACACGCCCGCCAGGGGCCAATAACGAAGAATAGACATAGCACAGCCCCGGCCGCGTCCTGCATCGGACGCGTGGCCGGGGCTGCAACTTGCGAAACCGGGGCGAAACCCGGGCTACACCTGCGCCACGCTGTTGGGGCCGCTGTCGAGGGCGTTGCGGCCGGCGCGCAGCAGCTCGGGCACGGCCAGCGCCAGGGAGGCCACCGATACCACCGAGGCCGTCTGGCAGTAGAAGCACAGGGCCTTGTTGTCCTGCCACTCCTCGCGGGCCAGGGTGAGGTTGGTGGCAATGTCGCCCACCAGCTTGGCGCCCATCAGCAACGGCAGCCAGGGCTTCATCAGGGCGCGGTCTTTGCCACCGGCCGCGGCCAGGGCGGTGGTCAGGCCGTAGGTGATGATCATGCCGGCCGCGTCGGGCAGATCGAGGCGCTTGTAGGCGTAGTCCGAGGCGTCGACCTTGTCGGAGTCGAAGGGCCCCACGGGCGGGTCGGGCAGGTGGCGAATGATGCCGGTCTGGTAGAGCGTCACGATCTGGCCCAGGGCCACGCCCAGCAGCGACAGGCCGATAATCCAGCGGCGGCGCTTCAGGTCGGGGGTGCGGGCGGTGCGCAGCTCGCGGCTGAGTTGGGTGGGGTTCATGGGCAGATGCGTAGATGAGTGGATGAGCAACTGAAAAAGCAAGGGGCGCTTCGGGCGGCTTCGCGGCACCGGGCGGGCCCTGAAAACGTACGCACCGCGGGCCGCCGGGTTCTGGTTATGCCCGGGCCGGTCTGGCCCGTGTTGCCGCCGCGCCGTAGTTTTGGCCCATGCCCCACGCCCTGCCCGAAACCACCCGTCTGGCCCTGCGCCCCATCACCGCCGCCGACTTCGACCTGTACCTGCGCTTTCAGTCCGATCCGCAGATCATGCGGCACATCGGGGCGCCGCGCCCGGCCGAGGTGGTGCGGCAGTACCTCGACGACATGCCCGCCGACTACGCCCGCTGGCCCGGCATGGGCCGCTGGTTTACCGTCGAAAAAGCCAGCGGGCGGGTGGTCGGCATTCACCTGCTCAAGCCTCTGGACACCTCCGCGCACATCGAGCTGGGCTACCGCCTGCTGCCCGAGGCCTGGGGCCGGGGCTACGCCACCGAAATGGGCCGGGCGCTGATCGAGTACGGTTTCGGGCCGCTGGGCCTGGCCCAGGTTGTGGGCATCACCGCGCCTGATAACGTGGCCTCGCAGCACGTGCTGGAAAAGTGCGGCCTGCGCTACCAGGGCCCGGCTCACTACTACGGCGCCGAGCAGCGCTTCTACACCATCGATAACCCGGCGCCCGTACAGCCCTGATATGCCCGAACCGAAGGAAGGCGCCAGCCAAAGTCAGCTGCTGCTCATCGTCGACGCCACCCTGCGCCTGCCCGGGCTGGGCACGCTGCTGCGCGCCCCGCGCTACGAAGCCGCCCTGCGCCGCTTTCCGCTGCACAGCAGCCTGGAAGTGGAGCTGCGCCTGCCCGCCGGCCCGCGGCTGGTGCCCGCCACCGTGGAGGAGCTGCAGCGGCCCGCCGACGCGCCCGGCGCCGCCGCCACCGCCGACTACGTGCTGCTGCTCGACGCCGACAGCGTGGGCGAGCTGCCCGCCGGCACGGAGGTGTGGCTGCCGGCCGTGTGGGCGGAGATTTACGGGCTCTGAGCCGGGCGGTTAGTCGTCCCAGAGGTAGCCACGAAACTCAGCTCCGTCCGCTCGGTCACGCGCAAGTCCAGCTCAGCCAGGGCCTCTTCGATATCCGCATCGGGCGCGCAGCCAATGACTTCCAAGGCCGCGTAGCCGCCGCCCGCCGTGGTTTCGCCTTCGTGCTCGTCCACGGTATCGAGGATGGCGAGCAGCACCTCGGTAGGCGTGTCGGCCGGCGGCTTGAATACGGTGAGGCCTGCCAGTGGCGCCTTGCGGGGCCGCTCCTGCCAGAGGCGGTGCGCCACGGGGGTGTTTTGCGGGCTGTCGACCACCCACCGCGCCGTGTCGGTGGGCAGGGCGGCCAGCTGCTCGCCGTAAGCCGGATCGACGATGAGGTAGAGGCGGCGCTGCAAATCAGGCTGGCTCAAGGGTGCAAGGAAGGTTCGAGCAACAGCGTCAGCTTGATTTTGCCCTGGTCCTGGTTCCAGCCTTCGATAACGTTGTCTGGAGCGTCTTCGGGATGGAAGAGCAGAAAAGCCCCGGCTTCCGCCAGGGGCTGCCAGGTCTGCGTAGCCGGATCGGCCCAGCCCAGAACGGACGTTACGGCCGGCTCACCGTCCGTGGCTTCCACCACCTGCAGCAGCAGGCCGCCGTGCCAGGGATGGCAAAAGCCCGTAACCAACTGGCCATGCAAACCGGGCAATATCGGCGTAGTCGCAGCCAGGCTCAGCAGGTTTTCATCGCCCACATCGGCCCAGGCGTCGCTCACCTGCTCTTGCTCGAGGGAAAGCGCCAGCGCCGCTTCATCGGTCAGCTCGATTACCAGCCGGGGCGTGTCGAGCACCCGCACGGGCGGGGCCGGAGGCGCCGGCTTCATCGGCTCAGACCGGCGCAGCCAACCCTGCAGGGTGTAGTAGAGGCCGAGCAAGGCCAACATGGCCAGCCCGATCAACAGCCCCAGCAGTACCAGCGGACTAATCAGTAGCAGAAAGAAGATCAGCCCCCAACTGCTGCTTTCCGCCGCCGGCCGGGGCTCCGTTGCCTTGCTGACGCGCCACTGCATCTTAGTGCAGGCAGCCCATGAACATGCGCGTCTTCACCCGAAACGCCGTGGGCACGGTGCGGCGCACCACGGCCAGCAGGCTGTCGGCGCGGGCGGGCTCCTGGTAGATGCCGGTGACCAGGGCCATGCTTTTATCGTGGGCCGACGTGTAGAGGGTGGTATACTCCACGCTCAGGGTGGCGTCGGGCGTGCGGCGCGGAAAATAGTCGCCGGCGTACACCTCATCCGCGTCGTTATCGGGCAAGCGGATCAGGTTCTTCTTGGGGTCGTAGAAGCGGCCCATCGTGTCGATGCGCTGGCTGGTGACGGCCTGCAGGCGCAGCATCTGCCGACGCAGCGGGCGGTACTGCCGACTGGTATCAGCAATGACCACGTACATGGTTTCGTACTGGTCGGCGGTGTCGGTTTCGGCGGCTGGCTCGGCGGCGGCGGCTACGGGGGCGGCAGCCGGGGAAGCCGGTGCGAGCTGCGGCGCGGCGGGCGAAGCCGGTACGGGCTCGGTACGGACGGTGGTCGGGGCCGCGCGGGCGGCCGGATCGGGCTGGGCAGTGCAGGCGGCCAGCAGCCCGCCCAGCATTAGCATTCCTACTGTTGTTTTCCGCATAACATTATCACCTTTGGCTAAGCGCAATAGCCAAATATACAGCCCCGCCGCGCCCGTGGCCCTATCTTTACTCAGCATGAATTCGCCCGCTTCCGCCCCCGCTCCCCTCCTGCCCCCGCCCGCCCTCGACGCCCGCCAGCTGCAACCCTTTCTGCGTCAGGCGGCCAAGGACCTGCTCGGCCGCTTCAGCGGCACCGAGCTGTCGGACCTGGTGGTGGTGGTGCCCACGCGCCGGGCGGTGGTGTACCTCAAAAACGAGCTGGCCCTGGCCGCGCCCGTCGGCGAGGCGCTGTGGAGCCCGCGCGTGACGTCGATGGAGGACTACATGGTGGACTTGGCGGGCGTGCAGGTGGAGGAGCCCATTGCCCTGCAGCTGCTGCTCTTCGACATCCTGCGGGAGCTGGACCCCAACCTGGACTTCGATTTGTTCACCGGCTGGTCGCGCCTGCTGCTCGACGACTTCTCCAACCTCGACCAGAACCTGGCCGACCCGGCCAGCCTGTTTGAGTACCTCTCCGAAGCCAAAGCCCTGGAACGCTGGGACCTCACCGACTCGCCCGCGCCGGCCTCGGCCACGGCGGCCTGGTTCCGGTTCTGGGACGACCTGGAGAAGGTGTACCGCCGCCTGCGCCGCCGCCTCAAGCAGGACAACCTCGCCTACCCCGGCCTGGCCTACCGCCTGGCCGTCGACGTGATGCAGCGGCGGCTCAAGAACGAGGAGCCGGTGCCCCGGCACGTGTTTCTGGGGCTGGGCATTTTGTCGCGCGCGGAGCAATACCTGCTGCGCCAGCTGCAGAAAGCGGGCAGGGCCGAAATCCGCTTCGACACCGACCGGTTTTACCTCGACGGCCCCAACCGCGCCGGCCTGCCCTTCGCCGACCTGCGCAAGCACCTCGACCTGGGCGTGGAGGCCCTGGGCTTCGCCGACGCCGGGGCCGAGGATTTGCTGCGCACCGTGCCGCGGCAGATTCGCCTGATCGGGGTGGCCAACAACTCCATGCAGGGCAAGGTGGCCGGGCAGCTGGTGGCCGAGGGCCTGCAGCTTAGCCCGCACGGCTCGGTGGCCGTGGTCTTGCCCGACGAGACGCTGCTGCTGCCCGTGCTCCACGGCCTGCCGCCGGAGCAGGTGCCGCAGTTCAACGTGACCATGGGTTTGAGCTTCCGCAGCACCCCGCTGTTCAACCTCATCGACCTGCTCTTCGAGGTGCACCTGACCGGCATCCGCGAGGGCGAAACCGGGCCCGACTACGGCGTGCGGCGCTACCACCACCTGACGGTGACCAAGCTGCTGGCCCACCCTTTCCTGCGCCGCTACGAGCAATGGCTGGATCAGCAGCCCGACGAGCAATTCCACCACGTGCTCGACCACCTCTGCCGGCAGATCATCCAGCGCAACGCGGTGCTGCTGACCGAGGAGGAGCTGCGCGAGCTGGGCCGGCACCACCCGCTGGTGGAGGCCCTTTTCCGGCCCTGGCGCAACTGCGACGACGTGGTGCGGGCCTGCTACGAGGTCATCGAGCTGCTGCGCGACGTGTACCGGCAGGAGCACACGGCCATCGAAGCCGAGTACCTGTACCTGTTCTACACCCTGGTGCGCCAGCTCGATTCGGCCTTCGACTGCCGCCAGCAGCGGCCCTCGGTGCGCTCCTTCCGCCGCTTTCTCTACGAGCAGATGACGCGCACCCGCCTGCCCTTCGCCGGGGAGCCGATTGCGCAGGTGCAGGTGATGGGCCTCTTGGAAACCCGCGCCCTGGACTTCGACCACGTCGTCATCCTGAGCTGCAACGAGCAGATTCTGCCCGCCCCCAAGCGCAACAACTCGCTCTTCCCCTACGACGTGCTCACCAAGTACGGCCTGCCCACCTACGCCGAGCACGAAGCCGCCACCGCCCACCAGTTCTGGCGCCTGCTGCAGCGCGCCCGCCGCGTCGACCTGGTCTACATCCTGCCCGGGGCCGAGGGCGTGCAGGCCGGCGAAAGGAGCCGCTTTCTGCTGCAGATCGAACACGACCTCAGAGACCAGAACCCCGGCCTGCAGGTGCTCGACCTGGTAGCCTCGGCCACGTTGCTGCCCTCGGGCGAGCTGATCGGCGGCGAAATTGCCCGCGGCTCGGCCACGTCCCCTACGCCCGGCGTCCCACTCGCGGAGCAACGGCCAACTGACAACCCGCAACTGACCACCGGCCAGAAGTACGAGGGCGACCTGGTGCTGGAAAAGGACTACGAAATGCAGGGTGCCATTCGGGGGCTGTTGGAGCGCGGGCTGTCGGCCTCGGCGCTGAATCAGTTTCTGACCTGCTCCCTGCAGTTTTACTTTTCGCGCATTGCCCGCTTCAAGGAGCAGGACGGCGTGGAGGAGGACCTGGGCGCCGACGTGTTCGGCACGGCCGTGCACTACGTGCTGGAGCAGCTGATGACGCCCTTCGTCCTCGACCGGCGCCCCATCTCGGCCGACGACGTGGCCACCTGGCGCCCGCAGATTGCCGGCCTGCTGGAGCGCGGTCTGGCCCTCGATGACGGCGCCGAAACCTCAACCCCGCGCCAGCAGCTGCCCGACGAAGGCCTCAACCACGTGCTGCGCGGCGTGGGCGTGCGCTTGGTGGAGCGCTACCTCGATACGCTCGCGCAGCAGCTGCAGGATGAGGGGCCGCTGCGCGTGGTGGGCCTGGAAGAAGGCCTGACCGGCGACGTGACCGTGGAAACCCGCGCCGGCGACCGGGTGACGGTGCACCTCATCGGCTTTGCCGACCGCGTGGACGAGCTGCCCGACGGCCGCCGCCGCATCATCGACTACAAAACCGGCTCGGTGCACGGCGGCGGGCTGAACCTGATGGGCAGCGGCTACAAGAAATACTCGCCCGCCGAAGCCCTGGAACGCCTCGTGAGCGAAGCCGGCGGCGGCCCCGACAAGGTGCGGCAGCTCTGGCTTTACCGCCTGATGCTGGCCCAGCGCGGCTACGCGGCCGCCGAAGCCGCCATCGTGCCCCTGCGCAGCCCCGACCCCAAGCTGCTGGCCGCCGATCTGAGCTTCCTCACCGCCGAGGGCCAGCTGTTCGAGGAAGCCAGCCAGCAGGCCCTCACCCGCCTCGTCGACCGCATGCTGGACCCGCAGGAGCCCATTCGCAAAACCGACGACTTGAACGTGTGCCAGTACTGCCCCTACAAGGGCATCTGCGCGCGCTAACGCCCCGCTGTTGCCATGTTTGCCGCTTTTACCATTCCCCTGGCGTTGGTACTGTTGACGCTCTTATGCGTCAGCGTCAGCAATTTGCTGTACCACGGCTTGCTCGGGTTCGACAGGTATGAGGTGGAGGCCGGCACCGTGTGGTGGCGGCACGCCAAGCGCACGTTTCTGGACCTGGCCGGCCTTGGCGTGGTTTGCGGGTCGTTTGAGCTGAGCGCCGCGGCCAGCCAGGCGGTTATCCTGGCCGGCGCAGTGCTCATTCCGGTGGGCCTGCTCGTCCGGGGGCACCGCCGGCACTTCCGCTAGCGGGTTGCCTTCTTCCCCGCTCCACGCGTACTACCGGACGCCTGCCCTGCCCTGCCCTGCCCTGCCCATGCCTCCCTGTCTGGACCTCTACATTCCGGTTGCGCGCACCCGCGCCGTTATCGACCGTTTCTTAAGCCGGTACGCGGATTTGTCGAAGGACATGCGCCGCGCGGACTTTTCCGTGCTGCTCACGGATACCGCTGTGAGCGTTGAAACGGGGACGTTGGAAGCCACCCTGGCTTTTGGTCTGGCCGACCCCAGCAGGGCTTTTGCGCTGTATTTCGCCAGCCGGCTTCCCCGCGTCAACGGCGTCCTGATGTACTTTAGCCCCCGTGACCGGCTACTCCTGGGCCTTTCCATTGAAGCATATGGGCCCGACCAACCCAACGAAGCCGAGGCCCAGCGGCTGCTTACGCAACTTTGCACCGAATTTGGCGCGTCGAAGGCCCTATTCGATTTGGAACTGGCCCCGGCCGACGCCGATGAACAACTGAACTTCCTTTCTTAACCTTCCCCCTCTCCCCATGGACAAATTCATGCAAGTCGCCATCGACGAAGCCCGCCTGGGCCGCTCGCAGGGCGGCATCCCGATTGGCTCGGTCTTGATGCGCAACGGCGAAATCGTGGCCCAGGGCCACAACAAGCGCGTGCAGGAGCTGAACCCCATCCTGCACGGCGAAATGGACTGCCTCAACAACGCCGGCCGCCAGCGCACCTACCGCGACACGGTGCTCTACACCACGCTGATGCCCTGCTACATGTGCGCCGGCACCATCGTGCAGTTCAAGATTCCGAAAGTGGTGGTGGGCGAGGCCCGCACCTTCGGCGAGTCCCGGGAGTTCCTGGAAAGCCACGGCGTGGAGGTGGAAATCCTCGACCTGCAGGAGTGCGTGGACATGATGAACGAGTTCATCACGGCCGAGCCCACGCTCTGGAACGAGGACATCATGGAGCTGTAGGCCCCGCCTGTATCCTTGATTGCGCCCCGCTGCCCCCGGCCCGCTCCCCCGAAGATGTGAGCGGCCGTGCGGGCGACGGGGCGTATGTTTACGGGCATGGAACGTCCCCCGCTTTCGGCCACCAAGCGCTGCCCCCACTGCGGGCAGTGGTCGGCCCACCAGCTGCAGCCCGACGACCGGTGCGAGCATTGCCAGGAGCTGCTCGACCCCTTCGGGCCGCAGCGCCAGGCCGAGCTGGCGCGGGCCTGGAAGTGGGAGATGCCGCCGATGCTGCTGCTGCCCATTCCCCCCACCGACCCGGCCTGGCTGCGCGCCCTGAAGTACGGGGTAGTACAATAGTTGGAACCAAAATTCCCGCTAAGCGAATCGCGGCTCGTTATCCAACCTTGCCATCCCGCCAATACAGCCATATCGTTGTCTCAACCTCACCCTGCCAACCAGCGGGCTTTTAAAGTTCGCAGAACTCCCCATTAGTCGGTGTCCCATAGCTGGAAAGTGCTTGTGTCGTTTTGAAAGCCCCTTGTTCAGGGGCTTTTTTGTTTCTGTTCACCTGAGCGTAGCGCTGCACGTTTGCCCAGTGGCACATGGACTCCCGCACATCCCACCAAGTAAGGTCGACTTCACATCGCTTCTTTTCTGGCTACGCCCAAGCCAACTCGTTGTGCTGATCGAGTGCACACTGCTCCCCCTTCGTTTGGGGATGACAAGCGCTTCCAATAGCCTAGTCCAGACAGCAGAAAAGTGCTTTAGCGTGCTGGAATCAAGGTATCATACCCTGTCCTAGTTTGGGCAACTCCTGAATTCGTGCTTTGTCGGGCTGGCTATTCTTGCCTCACTACTTCGGTGGAGACGGTGTTGAATGCCGGCCTCACCCGTCACAACATCACCCAGGAATTGTATGGATACGCCTACGGACACCCGCCCCACCCGACTTCCCAGCCCCGCGCCAACCGGCCTGTGGAAAGTCCTCAGCATTGTTGCGGAGCGACTCCCACCCCAGCAACTGCTCTGTTTTGCCCGACTCGTGTGTGGCGTGAGCCTGGGGTTCGCCGCCCTGGCTTGTATTAGCCTGAGCCAGGTCGCGGGCAAACCCGCCAAGGTGCTGGCCGATTACCTCGAGCACCATACGCAGCCTGCAGATACCGTGGGGCCACCACCTGCACCCGACAAACTCCCTCTGCCCAGCGTTGGGGTTCACAGCGGACACCGTATATCGGGTAAACCGGCGGCTTTCCGTCGCCCTCATGCAGGTGACTGATTGCCTCACGTGTTACCCCACCCCGTACGGTGCTGCGCTGGTCTCTGTTGATGCTGGCTGCCTTTACCCCACCGGCACAAAGCGTTCCTGCCACTGCGCCGGGTCGCGCAACGGACGCAGCTCCCCCGCCGCGAGGTGGGCAGGCAAGCTGAAGTCATACTGGCCCAGCATGTTCACGTGCTCGTGCAGCAGCGGGGAGAGGCGGGCTATGTCGTCGGCCGCCACGTCGTGCCCCGACGCCCGGTGCTGCTCCAACGCGTGCTGCAGGTAGCGCGTGTTCCACAAAACCACTGCGTTCACCACCAGCCCCAACGCCCCCAACTGGTCTTCCATGCCCTCGCGGTAGCGTTGGCGCAGTTCGCCCTTGCGGCCGTGAAACACGGCGCGGGCCAGCGCGTGGCGGCCCTCGCCCCGGTTGAGCTGCACCAGGATACGCCGCCGGTAGGCTTCGTCCTGGACGTAGGCCAGCAAGTAGATCGTTTTTTCTATCCGGCCCAGCTCCGCCACCGCCCGGCCCAGGCCCGACAGGGAACCTGCGCGCTGCAAGGTGCGCATGACGGCGGTGGCTTTGACCTTGCCCAGCTTGAGCGAGCCGGCCAGCCGCAGCATGTCGTCCCAGTGCTCGGCGAGGAGCCGGGCGTTGACCACGTGGCGGCTCAGCCCGTTGAGCGGCCCGTAGTCGTCGGCCGGCTGCAGGCGCCAGAAGCGTTGGTCGGGCAAATCGGCCAGCCGGGGGCTGAAGCGGTAGCCCAGCAGGGCAAACAGGCCGAACACCACGTCGCTGTAGCCGTGCGTGTCGGCCATGATTTCGCGCGGGTCCAGGCTGGTTTGCTGCTCCAGCAGCCCGGCCAGGATGAAGAGCGAGTCGCGCAGGGTACCCGGAATCACAATGCCGTGAAAACCGGAGAACTGGTCGCTGGTGAAGTTGTAATACGTTACGCCGCGCTGGCCCGGAAAATACTTGCTGTTCCACCCGGCGTAAATAGTGCGCACCGGCACCACGAAGCGCAGGCCATCGGCCGAGGCCACTTCCCCGCCGCCCCAAGCTTGGGCTAGTGGCAGCCGAGCCTGCCCGTCAACCAGCCGGGCATTGGCGGCGGCGAGTGTTTCCTGGCGCAGGTAGTGCTGCTGCACCCACGCCAGGCGCGGCAAGGTCAGGGCCGGCACCTCCGGCCGCGCCACGGTTTTCAGGCCGATGTTGCAAGCCTGGGCCAGCAGCACGGCGCAGAGGCTGCGGGCCAAGTCGGGGTCAGCCGGCTGCCCGTCGGCGACATGGTTAAACGCGCGGGCGAAGCCGGTGAAGGCATCCACCTCCAGCAGCAAGGCGGCCAGTTCCACCGGCGGCAGCTGCTGCGCCAACTGCTCGCGTAGCTGCACCAGGCGGTCCGGCTCGGGCTGCGCGGCCAGGGGGCTGAGCACCAGCGTGGGTGGGTCGCCGGGCACCAGCTGCAGGGCGGTATTCTGGGCCAGGTTAGCCTGCACGTCCGCGTAAGCAGTGTGCAACTGCTGCTGCAAACGGGCGAGTTCCACCGCCGGGTCGGTGGAGCGGTCCAACGCCCGGGCCACGGAGTCGCGGGCGGCTTCCCACCCCTCGCCCCGCAGCAGATCGGCCCGCGGGTCACCGTAGCGCTCACTCACCGGCACAAACACGTCGCGGCGGCGCAACGCATGGTGCAAGCGGTCCAGCACGCACAGCGTGTAAGCCGCCGGGTCCACTTCACCGGGGCGGGGGAACACACGCCGACGCCAGCTGGCGGGCACGACCGCCGCCGGGGCCTTCGCCCACCCGGGCCGGCCTCGTCCCGGCTGCTCGCGTTGCTGCAGGAACGCCCAGGCTTGCAATAGCGGGGTGGCCGCCGGCGTGCCGGCAAAGGCGAGGCCCGCCAGCAGGGCGGGCAAAAACCGCCGTACCGTCGCGTAGCGCCCAGCCAGGACCAGCGGCGCCGGATCGTCAGCGCGACTGGCCAGCGCTTGCACCGCTGCGGCGGCGTCCCGCAGGGCCGTCTCGCCGACGGTGGCCAGCACCTGGGCGCGCACGGCGTCGTCGGGTACGGCCGGGTCCAGCACGAGGCGCGCAGCGTGCTGCAGCACCAAAGCGGCCGCGTCCAAGTCCTTGAGGGTGCGCAGCCGCTCGCGCCGGCGCTGGGCCTCCCCGCGTAACGCCAGCGTCGCCAAGAGCCCGTCGAACAAGTCCAGGATGTCGTCGGTGGCGGTGCGCTCCAAGCTTTGTACAAACGCCAGCAGGGTCGCGGCCCGGCGCTCGGGGGCCATGCGCAACAGGGGTTGGGCCCAGGCCTGGTGCGCGTGCCTGGCCAACCGGGCCAGGCGGGCGTCAGGTACATCGCGCACGGATACGTCGCTGACCCCTACGGCCCGAATGTGCTCCAGCCGTTGCAGGGCCTCACCTAAGGCCGGGGCCGACACGCGCGTGGGCGGGGTGCGCAGCCGCTCCAAGGGCGTCAGCCGTTGCCCGGGGGCCGCGAGGAGCAGCGCGTCCAGCGCTTGTTGTTGGGCCGCCGTCAGCCGGCCCCACAGCAGCCGGTACAGGTGACGGCCGTGGCGCTGGTGCACCCGCGCAATCAGCCGGGCCAGCGGCGACACGCCCGGCAGCACCACGCGCTCAGCGACCAGGTGGGCCGTGGCCAGGTCGAACAGCACGCTGGGGCGCACCGTACTGGTGCTCACCTGAGCGTAGAGCCACCGGGCGAGCCGAAACCCTTCACGCCCCGTGAAGGGACGGTAGCCCAGGTAAGCCACGATGTGGGCCTGGTGTTCGTACCAGGTGCTGGGGCGGGCGCGGTACGCCTCCCACGCCGCGGCGTCCAGCAGCAGCTGGGCCGCCAGGGTGTCGACGACGACCGCGGGCACCTGGAACGGGTTTGGCAGAAACGTACCCAGAAACCGGAGTGTACAGAGCTGGACCGCGTAGCCCAGGCGGTTGGCCGCTCGTCGCCGTTGCGCGACCACCGTCCGGTCAGCCGCACTCAGGTAGAAATAGCGGGCCAGCTGCTCGGCGCTGGGGCCGGTCGAGAAACGGCCGTAGCGGGCCGCCTGCTCATCGCTCAGGAACTCAACGGGCATAGAACTGTACGCTGGTTGTGTTTTCGGGCGCTGCACGCACGGCGCAGCCGCGCACGGCAGCTTAGGCGAGCGGGGACATATCCCAACGAACCAGTCCCTGGCCGCTGGTAGAAGACGCCGCATGCCCAGCGGCGGCACGAACGTCCCCAACTCATCCCGTTCCAGCTCCTTCACCTGCCGCGGCAGCGGATAACTACTCGGCTTGGCCTGCACTTTTTTTGCCGCCTGGCCACGGTCATATGCGCCACGCCCGTCAGGCGCACGATAGCGCGTTAGGAAACGTGTTCGAGCAGCAACCTTTCCACCTGCGCATACTGTGCTGCCTTGCGCGGAGCGGCTGGCGCAAACAAGGCTTCGAGCCGCCAAGCGGTGCAGAGATAGTTGACCTGACCATGACTGTGGCCGTGCTCCCACACTTACCGCAGTTCAACGTGGTCTGAATCATACCGCTTGTACGGCGAAACCACATATTAAACCAGCACCCCGTCACTCTCCTCGGTATTCACATATTAACCGCGGATTGATAGTAGTTCTACTTTATCTGGGAAATCCTCCAGCATCTCGTCCAAGAGTTTAGAGAAGGAAGCACCTCTTCCCCCGTTACGCATATGACGCATAGCGTCTTGCCATTGGGTTCGCCCATTGGGACTCACCGCAATATCGGATACTCGTCCTCCCGCCCGTTCCCAAATGGCAGCGTCCCGAATACCTCCGGAGTATAATTCACTTGCTATAGCAATTAGTTGCTTGGCTTCTTCAGGAGTAGGTAGTCGTTTGGTATACGTAGTTGAATACAGCTGCTTGATCAGAGCGATGGTGAAAGCTGCTGCGTTTGCACTAGCGTAGGGTTGCGACCCTAAGCCATCCGATTTGCTCTTGTCATCGACTAAATCGGAAATTCCCCGGACTATCAATGCATGCACCTGCGGGTGTTGGCGAGCGGCTTCCAAGAAACCAAATCCTTCCATTTCCACAGCTAAGGCGTGGTTGCAATGCTCTTGCAGAAATCTGTGCAGTTCGGAAGTAACCGCTCCATCAACCTTTTCCCCCGAAGCAATTGTGCCGGTGACAATGTTTACCGGTGACGGAAAGTTGCCGTTAGGCAGGTCCCGCGCTATGTCTTGCCAGGGCTGCGAATGCACAAAACCGGTAGCAGCTCGTTCCAACGCATAAGAAGAATTCCCGGCACCCGGGCGCGCTCTAAATCCGTCCGCAGTCGTTTTACCGCGTTCATACCCGTATACATCCTTCCCGATGACAATGTCTCCCACTTCCACATCCTTTAGCCCCCCGGCCACACCTACAAAAAAGGCATATCGTGGCGTAAAGTGAGCCAGCGCTCGATCCGTTTCCAATGCGGCGCTGACATTGGTTTGGTCCGTGCGGCCTAATATCAGCCGAACATCTCCTGTTTCGGTTTGCAGTGTGCCGCTGTAATAGTCGGTTTGCGTGGCCGGGTGGCGGATTACCTGTTCATTCGTGAGAAACGGGCGAAAGATTTGGCGCTCGTTGCCTTCCAAGGCAGAGAGAACGACGACGGTTTGGTTATGCATGGGCCAAGTTGTGACGCAAGGTTGTAAAGGTGTCGTTGCGCGGATGTTGTTTGATTATCGCATCCATTAGCAGGTCAATTCTAGCCCGTGTCTTCCGGGTGCGCAGCCTCCGAATAGCATCCGTCCACTGCTCTTCCACACTGCGGCGCGTATTGATTTCGTGGTTTTCTCCGCCCCCCTCTTCCCACAAGCCGTCCTGCAAGGGGCCTTCGTAATATGCTATCAGCAGTGCTTCTTGCAAGGACTTCCACCAACTATCCTGCAGCTGGTGACGTGTCGGGAGCGAACTCAAACCAGGCATTAGATAAGCAAAAAACCGATTGATGCCCCCCAGCAAACTAAGGCATCCAGCCAAGGCTTCCTGCCAGCCTGGTTGCATACGGCTTAGGGTGTATAGTTCATCCGCCGTGGCGTTCCAGCGCTTCAGCATCACCAATTGGCCGAACGCACGTGCCTCGGCGGCTAGAGGGGTACCGCGGTAGCTACGTAAATAACGAAGCACGGTATGCTCGGGAACAGCGAACCGTTTGCTGTAGTCAATGACACGGCCCAATGACAACGCTGGGTATGTGAACACCTCCGTCTGATAATCATTAGACCCAAACAGCGTCTCTAACTCCGGCTCGAGTTTTTTCGTCCATATGTCAGCCCCATTATCCGTAAGTAACCCGCGTGCTGTGGCACGTAAGAAAGCAGCGCGGGCTCGGGTTGGCAACGTTGACCAGACCGCTTTGCGATTCGCATAGCTGCGTATATCTGCGTACGGCGTGGCACCGATTAACTCCAGCAGTGCGGGGGGCACGCTGCTGGTTAGCCCTTCATCCAATAGCTGCGACAACAGCATCATCGGCTCCTGGATACCAGTCCAGACGTTGCCCGTCTGCCGGGCTGTGGCAAGCCATATTTCTTGCCATCCTGAAACGGTAACGTTGATCGCGCGCAACAACGCCGGCTGTTTGGCGCACAACTCGCCCGCTAATTGCGTGATCCGCTGGTCATCGAGTTCGGCCGCTGCTGCCACAAAGTCCTTGGGCTTGGCGTGGGCGACGGCAATCCGGAGAGCCGCCACATGCGTTGGGGAGGTGTCGTAGGCCAGTTGCCGTTGTAATGCTTCGGCGAGTGGAAACAGGTGGAGTTGGCACGTCATGTACAAGCGGTACCAGTGTTGAGCTTGCGCCAGCAAGGCACCGTTTTCCCACGCTGCTTTTGGCCAGGAAGCAGGCAAGGCAGCCAGCAGTAAATCTTCGATTTGGGACGTAGCCGGTAGAAGCCGTAAATAATCTCTTACGCTGTCCCACGGTTGCTCCAACAGGCTTACTACCAGCTTGCCAGTAGTGGTGCCCCCACTTTTGAAAACGCTACCGACTGCTACTCGTAGGCTGTCCCTCCACCACTGCCGCAAGGGCTCGGCCTCCCACGCCAATAGCGGGACGAGCTGCTCGGCCGGTAACTTGGCAAGTAGCGTGGGGATTTGCGCACTGGCCGCAACTGCGAGCTGGTCTAGTGCATCGGCAGGCAGCATGTCCTTGGTCACCGAGCGCAAGCGGTTTAACTCACCTGCTCCACTTGTGTGTACCAACTGCACTAAACGGGCCAGGACCTGCTGGCTTACCTCTGTTGGTGCCGGATGATACCAATACAAGATGGTGGCCAAGGTCAATACGTCTTGCAGCGGCGCCTGCGCCAACGTTGTAGCCGTTGGGGCTACCCGTTGCAACATATCTAGCTGGGCCCTGTTGGCGGCCGGCGCTGCCAGCTTTTGCAAGAGCGCCATCAGCGATGGTGCCCGGATAGTATCCCCAGCCAAATACGCTTCGGCTTCCGAAAGCGCCACATGAGCATCCGTAGCGGCAATGACGAAGTGGTGGGCTTTCCAGCGTGGCAGAATCGCTTCAGGCACCGCGATGAGTTGTAACGGTGCGGAAACGTCGCGTAGCTGGTGCGGCATGAAGCCCACGTTGAGATTCAGTTCCCCGCGTTCAGTCCCGCTAAGGCATTGCCAGAGCAAGGCGGCGGCGGCGTCAAATCCGGCCTGACCAGCCCAAATAATGGGACCGGTTCGTGTTGGGGTAACCAGTTCTTTAAGTAGATAGCCTAGCCGGGGAGTAAGAGGTATCGCTGCCTTTTTCACGGGCTGCAACTCAACCGGCTGCAGCACAGCTTCCTTGTTCAGCAGAGGAGGAAACAGCTCCAGCAATGGCCGGATATCCGACAGCTGGGCTAGCATCCGTTGCTCAATGATCAGCGCGTGCGAGAATACCCGGCCTGGGCGGACATCCGGAGATTTATCCGCGTACGTTCTAAAGAGCAGGTAGTGATCGTTCCACGCCCGCCCGCGCAGCGCTGGCTGCCAGGCTATCTGACTCGGCACGGTTTCGATCAAGTCCGTCGAATTGCCCATCTGCCGAACAAGTCCCTTGTCAGGATGTGTGGTTTGCAGCAGTTCGTAGCCTTGGCCGTGCTGTTGGTCCTGTCCAAAAAAGGCTTGGTGAATGGTGAAGCTCACGGTCGACGTCGATTCCCCGAAATTACTCGAACAACAGCGAGAGGTCGTGTACCGGCTCTCCTCCGCTGGGCAGGATTACATAAGCGTGTTCGGCAGGGGTGTAATCCAGATACTTGTCTTGGTTTTCCTCCGTGTCAAGCCGAAACCCTTGCGCCGATAGCCCCCACACCTGCAGCGCCGCCGGATGCCAGTTACTGCGTGCGTACTGAAGCAGCAGCGGATACCGATGAGCCAGTACGGCTTCCGGCAGGTCATCGGTCTGCAGCTCATCCCAAAGCGTCAGGACTAACTTAAGCCGTGGCTGCGTAATTGGCACTTGCGTCCCGATGGACCGTGTCGCCAGCAGCATTTGGAG
Organism: Hymenobacter edaphi; assembly: GCF_003258365.1. Classification (GTDB taxonomy): domain Bacteria; phylum Bacteroidota; class Bacteroidia; order Cytophagales; family Hymenobacteraceae; genus Solirubrum; species Solirubrum edaphi. Next base: position 1,360,553 of record NZ_QHKM01000001.1, read on the forward strand.
AAGTTCGACGAGTTCCACCGCTTCGTTGGTGTGCACCGGCTCGACGTGCGTATCGCTCGTGACCTCAGTGGACGCGGGCGCCACTTCCGTATAGGATTTTGTCAGCACGTCGTGGGGTTCGACATGGTCGTGCAGGCGGATGAAAATGAGCCAGGTATTGCTGTTGCGGCACATTTCGGCCCATTGCAGTCCCAACTGCCGGTCCCGGATGATGGCTTTTACCTGCTCACCCCCATAGTCTGGAAATTCTACTTCCAACGGTTCGTCGTCTAGCAGTAAGCTTAGCCGCAGCACCTTGTTTTGTTCCGCCGGCGTGCTCTCGGTGGGTTGCCCTTCGGCTAGCCGCCGCCGCGCTTCGTCAATTGCCAACAAGTCCTGTGGCGCCTGACGCAGTTTTAGGCGGCCTGGCGTTGTCACCAACTTGCCGTACAGCTGCGCCAAGAACGTTGTTTTGGACGTGCCCGGCTTGCCGATAATCAGCACACTGTTTCCCCCCTGGTTCATTTGCCCCGGTATAAAAAGAAATGATCCTGCGTGCCGACAGGGATGGCAACCTCGGGCGAGTCTGGCCGGTTGGATTCTATCACTTGCAGAATGTGATCCACAAGCCCGAGGTTGGCCAGCTGCCGCGGATCAGGCTGGCCTTGTAACTGTTTGCTGATCTCGAAATGTGGTACTGCACCCAGGACTTGTTCCAGTTGACTAAGCAGGCTCTGTTTCACGGTTGGCCGTACCTGGTCCATCATGTCTGCTTTCGCCCATGCAACGACTACCGGACGGCCGTTTAGGCCGTGAGCCAGGCGCCCCGCCAAGTCCATCAAATTGGAAACCGCGGCTCCCCGTCGCAACACCAAGGCTTCGCAATCGATGAAAAAAACAAAAGCGTCGGCGTGTCGGTGAATCCAGCGCACGTTGTCCGCGTTGGGGTCGCTCTGGTTTACAGCCCACTGGCTAAAGACTTCGCCGGAAGCGTCCGGAAAAAGCACGTCTCGTAGATAACCATCGGCCCGTCGCATCGCCCAATGCAACAGGCTGTAGTACGTTGGGTCGCTGGGCGTAGCAATTTGATCGGTGGCTTGCCCCCGGTGAAATCGTAATGCAACGGCCAAGTCTTCCCAACCAAGCAAGGTTAGCGAGCCGGCGAAAGTGTACTGGGCCAATCCGTGTCCGCGCAGCAGCAGGCTGTGCAACATACCCAAGAAGGAAGACTTGCCTGCGGATACAGCGCCAACGGGTGCAATGATGAGTGGGTTGGTGCGGCGGCTGACCAGTTCAATTTCGGCTAACCGCAACGGATAGCCGGTCCATTCGACACTCTGGCCCTCCAGAGCTTGGCCGCGCTTGGCGCGGGTTTGCCCCGAGGTCGATTTCGCTTTCTTATTCGATGCATCCGCCGCGTTGGTCGCATCAGGTTGCCAGTGCTCGCAATCAGTCAGCTTAGGGTTATTCAGGAGGCATAGCCCAGTGGCATTGGCTCCGCACTTGATATTTGTGCATCGTCCGTTCTGCATCGGCCCGTCTACTTCGTTTCTGCTAATTTTAGTACTTGCAGTTCCCGAAATAGCCACACAGCCATTTCTTGCCGAGAAATCTGCTCGTCCAGGCCTACGCCCGTTGCCGCTTCAAATGATACGACCGTCGTCGTGCCATCGGCGAGCTTTTTTAGAAAAGCCGATAAGCTCATGCGGCCTGTTTCTGGAGCAACAACAGGCAGAAGGGTCTGCAGTGCTGGGGTGGCCGCTAGTTCCGGCAATAGGTCTGCAAAGGTGAGTTCTGCTTCCGTATCAGCGCTTGCTTCGCGTAACGTTTCCCGCAGGAAGTACTCTACGCTTGCCGGATAGATGGCAGGTACCAGTTCGGCGGCATCGTGTGCCAAGACTGGACCTTGCAGAGCGAGCGGCAACCGCCGGTAGCTGGTCTGTTGGCTGGTCGAATACAGTGTTTCTTTCAACCACAGCAAACGACCACGCAGGTTGTGCGAAGCGGTTTGTCGCTGCATGGTCGTATTTATATCATTTAGGTAGCGGTTCATGGCCTGAGTGAATTCCTCAAGCATTTTCACGCTTGCTGCCTGACCTAATGATTTGTTAGCCGAAGTCGTAATCGCGTCAGCAACAGCTTTAATTGTTGCTCCTGCGATGATACTGAAAGATTCTACCCAATTCGATGAGACTGTAACATTATGATTGTTACCGTAGTTTGAGTTGTATGCAGTTCCAAAACTGTGTTTGTTTCCGCCATCGTCATCACCCTTTATTGATAGCGCTAGTTGATCGACAATGTATTCTTTCGTTGTGGAGCTGACGGCGGGCAAAGATGCTTTGGGAATGACCAGGGAGGGTAGTGCGAGGTTTGTGTTGTCAACACCCCAAACGTGCAGACTCCCTTGTTCAAATAGTGCACCTGTTCCTTCCAGAAATCCAAGCAGAATGCTGGCCTCCCGTTCGAGCGGTTTCATGTAAGAAAAGAAGTTGCTGGCCGTCAGCCAGATCATTCCTGCGTAGGGGACGTCAACCGACAGTTGCTGTAGTGCCGCCAGCATGACCGCCCGAACGTAAGGTATTGGGCGGTCTTTGCACTTACTTGGAAATGCCTTCCACTTGCTGGTAATCAGGTCCTGAACTTCGGCCACCAGAGGTTCCGCAGGATCTGTTTCAGGATCAAACGCTAGCTGGACAACCGTTGAAATCCGCGACTTTTTAGTGCGTAGCTTTTTCTCGAATTCAGAGACGGCTTTTTGCAGAAAACCGAACTCTTCGTTCTGGTCAATAGTAATAATGTGCTCATTCAGAAAGCTTTGAAGAATAGATTGGGCCATGGTGTGAAAACAATGTAGAAAGGAAAGATAGCAGGATTTTTTTGCAGTATCACGCTTGTGACTATTGGCTTTGCTACACATTCAGTTCACCAGAGTCTATAGGATTAAGGGATGATTGTTATCAATTAATCTACATAAACATTCAAGGAAAACAAGTGATAATTAATTTAATATCAGAAGTTTAATTTAAAATAGAGGCATCTTTACCACGACTGAGAGTTGGTAAAGCGATCATGTTTGAGGAAGCAGAATTGTCTCCGAGTTATCTGTTAACTTAGAAAATCCGTACCTTTGTACTAACAGTACTCGCCACGCTTCAGGTCTTCGGGCCCGCGTACCAGGGCGAGTCTTTTTTTTGCCCTGTGGTGAACGATACGCACCAGCCACGATGAAGTACACGAAGGGCGCGGTGACCGTCGCCGACCAGATTGCGATGCTGCGAGAGCGCGGTCTAGTGATTGCTGACGAACCTCTGGCCGCGCATTACCTGAGTACCATCAGCTATTACCGCCTAGCCGGATACCTGCTGCCGCTGCAGAACGACAAAGTCAATCACCTCTACAAGCCTGGCAGCCACTTTGAGCAGGCCGTGGACATGTACCGGTTTGATCAGAAGCTCCGGGCGCTGGTGTTGAGCATCACCGAGCTAATCGAGGTCAGCATCCGCACGCGCCTGATCTACACTCTGTCGCTGCAGCATTCGCCTTGGTGGTTTGAAGACCCTTCGTTGTTCAACAGCCCCGACGAGCACGCCGATTTTCTGGCAGCTGTTGACCGCGAGTTGGAGCATTCGCACGAGGAGTTTATTCGAGATCATCGCCGCCGTTATGGGGACGACGAGCGGCGCCCGCCGGCGTGGAAGACACTGGAAGTGGCCACGTTTGGCGCGCTGTCGCGGCTGTATGGTAACATCCGTCCGACCCTCGCTGGTCGGGGCGACATTGCCGACTTCTTCCTGGTGCCGCGAGAGAACTACCTCTCAGGCTGGCTGCAAAGCATTAGCCAGGTACGCAACATCTGCGCCCACCACGCCCGGTTGTGGAACCGCACCATCACAGCCACACCCCGCCACATCAAACGGATTCAACGTCCCGAGTTGCGGTACAATCCGATCAGCGACTCGCAGCGGCACAAGCTTTATGCGGTGCTGTGCGTGATGAACTACCTGCTGTATACCATCGAACCAGCGTACTCGCTGCGCCGTCACTTGGTGGAGTTGTTTGCTGAGTTCCCCGAAGTTGATACCGGCGCCATGGGTTTTCCAACGGATTGGCAGGAGCAGCCCTTATGGAAGAGCAGGTAGCATGAAGGGGTATGTGGCCAGTAGGGGCTTATGCTGCTGCAGTACCAACTACTACTGCCGGCTGCTCGGAGTCCAGTGGTAGTAACAAGCGCATCACCGTGGTCTTGTGGAACGACTTGCCTTGGCGCGTGCGGTAGCCGTGAGCGTTGAGTTCGGCCGCGATGGCGGCCAGTGTCAGGCCGTCCCGCCGCAGCAGCGTGGCCAGCCGGCGGGCCTGTTTATTGGGCAACGCCTCCTGCGCGTTACGCTGCACCACGGCCCGGCCCAGCGCCCGCGACGCAGCCGTAAAGTTCTCGGGCTTGCCGAGGGTAAAGCCGCGCGCCTTCTTGGCCGATAGCCCGCGCTTGGTCGACTCGGAGATGTCCTTGGCCCCTTTTTGGGCGACGGCCGCCAGGATGTTGATGGTAAATTCGTCGGCGTTGGGAATGTCGCAGGCCTTAAAGCGCACCCGCTCCTCCATCAGCTTGGAGGTGAAATACACGCTGCGCGCCAAGCGCGACATCTCCGCCACGAGCAGTGTCGCCCCGGCGGCCTTCGTCTCGGCAATAGCCTTGGCCATCTCCGGCCGGTTGTTCTTGCGGCCACTCTCCACTTCGATGTATTCGGCGACGATCCGGTCGCCCGGCTGCAGGAAACGGTGGGCAATCAGGCGCTGGCCTTCTAGGCCCAGGCCGCTCTGGCCCTGGCGCAGGGTCGAGGCCCGCAGGTAGAGAATGTAGTCCATTATATAAGGAGTCGACCCTGTAAACAGGCCCGTTGAATACCCAAGTTACATCCTAAAGACGACCGTTCTTAACTTGTAACCAGAGGTGCAAACGAACTCTGGTGCCTGCCAAGCTGACGTAGTGATGGGTGAGGTTAGGGCGTGAAGCCCAATGGCTAACTACTCTCGCCGTCCCCATTGGTGCCAATACCCATGATTTCCTCTTTCCCTTTGCATCCGGTTTGGCAATCCAAACTACTCTGTTACATTTATGTGAATATTTTCCAATAAAGTAGGAATGTGGTCTGATAGTGAAACCACCAATGATGGGGTTCTTCTTCCAACGGGGCGGATTTACACGCTAAGGAATTCGCCCGCTCTAGCCAAGGCTCTTACGGCCGGCGTAAGGGCCGGCGGTGCTGCGGGTCCACCTGGGCCGCATTCTCGAAGGAGTACTTGCCCAGCCGGTTGATGTGCTCGTAGCGGCTGGGCGAGAGGTACTCGAAATGAGTTTCGTCCACCGGGTAGCCCTCCGCTTGCAGCTGTTGCAGGGCCTCCTGCATGTAGACCGTGTTCCAGAGCACAACGCAGTTGGTGAGCAAGGTCAGGCAGCGGGCGGCCTCCGCCTGCTCTTCCTGCTGTTTGCGCCGGATCACGCCCTCGCTGCCGAACCAAAGCCAGGCCCGCAAAGCGTGCAACTCCTCGCCCTTGTTGAGTTGGGCATGAATGCGCCGCCGCAGCGGCTGGCTTTGCAGGTAGCGCAAAATGAAGTTGGTCTTGATGAGTTGGCCGTAAGCCTGCAGCACGTAGGTCAGGTGGTTTTGCCGGGGGTACGCCTGCAGCTTGCGGATGAAGAGCGAGGCCGTCACCCGGCCGGACTTGATCGAGCCGGCCAACCGCAGCAGCTCGTCCCAGTGCCGGCGGATGTAGTCCGGGTTAAGCGTGCCCGTGAACTTGAGGTCGGGATAGGTCCAGTCCTCGCCCCGGATTTTGTACAGCTTCTGGTCCGCCAGGTCGCGCATGCGGGGGCAGAAATACAGCCCCAGCAAATCAAACAGCGCGAAAATGATGTCCGAGTAGCCTGCTGTGTCGGTCGTGTGCTCGACGATGGCCAATTCCGTTTGGTTGTCGACGATTTCATCGAGCACGATGGTGGCGTCGCGCAAGGTGGCCGGCACGACCTTGCTGCCGTACTGCGCATATTGATCCGAGGAGTGCGTCTGCATGGTCACGCCCCGGCCCGTGCCGAAGTAGGTGGGCAGGGACCGGGCGTTGCGCACCTTGCCGCTGACGGCGAAGCGCTGCCCGTCCGAGGAGGAAAACGTGCCCCTGCCCCAGTACGCAGCCAGCCACTGCCGGTGGTGCTCGTTGACCAGGAGCGTATTGGCCGCTTTGAGCGTGTCGTCGCGCAGGTAATTGGCGGCCGTCCACCACAGCGACTGGTAGGGCAGCCCGGTGCTGCGGGCCATGTCGGTGAGCGGAATGTTGCAGCCCAGCGCGAGCACCCCGGCCAGCAGGCGCGTGTCGTGCCCGTCGCCGCGCGGGGCGTGTTCCAGCCCGGGCAGCTGGTCGGGGAAGCCCAGCCAGCCGTTGACCTCGACCAGGATGTCGGTCAAATCCACCACGGGCAGCCGGCGGCTGATTTCCTGCTGCAGGGCCTGGGCCCCGGCCGGCACCTCTTCCGCGCTGACCCGGCCCACGACCAGTTCCCCGTCCTCCAGGCGCACGTCGCCCCCGGCTTCCAGCAGTTGTTGCATCGGGGCCAGCAACTCCTGTAATTCCTGCAGGCGCTGCGTGAGGCGGTCGGTGGTCACCGGCGGCAGGTTCAACTGCGCGCATAGCTCCCCTTTTACCTGCTGCCATTCGAAGGGACCAATCAAATAGCTGCTCAGGATCGGCATATTGATGCGACGGGGCCACGTACACGTCGCCCGAGCGCAGCCGGTCGCGCAGGGTGGAGAGCACGCACAGCTCGTAGGCGTGGCGCACGTCCGGTTCCGGGCTGTCTTCCGCCACGACCAACTTGCGCCAGGTCGGTTTGAGAAAGCCCGTGGGCAGGGCCGCCGGCAATTTGCGGCGCCGGCCGGCCTGCAGGTCCGCGACCAGTTCCAACGCGGCCGGGAAGTCGTCGCCGGTAAAGCCGTGCCGGAAGTCCATCTGCGCCAGCAGCCGGGGCGTGAATTGCTTGAACAGGCTGTAGCGCTTGGCCAGGAACGTGAGGTGCGAATGGCGCGTCGGGTACAGCATGGTTTGCACGGCCTCCCAGGCCAGCACCAGCTGCTCGCGGGGAATGCGGGCAAACACGCTGGGGCGTACCTGCCCGGCCGGCGTCTGGTCCTCGTCCAAGACGATTGCCACGGCCTGGGCCAGCGTGCGCAGGGCCGTATCTTTGGCGGCGGCAATTTGCTGCTGGTACTGGTCGTGGGCACGGCGGGCTTTGGCCAGGCTGTGTTCCCAGTAAGCATCGAACAGGCCCAGCACCTCATCGGTCAGCGTCAGGTAACTCTCGCGCAGGAAGGCCACCAGCAGCGGGTAGCGTTTGGCTACGGGCAGGCGCTCGAGGTGGCGGTTGGAGCGGTTGCGGGCCAGCAACGCCAAGCGTTTCTGCCGGTTCGGGTGCAGGCTGCGCACGTCCCAGTCCGGCACGCCCAGTTCGCTCAGGTAGCGGAGTTTGTCCAGGGCCGTGGTGATGGCAGCCGGATTGCCGGCCGTGGCGGTCTGCACCAGCCAGCGGTGGCGGGTGATGCGCAGCGCCTCGTCCGGCACCAGCAACTGATCCAACTGCCGGCACACGTTTTCGCTCAGCAGCGGGGCCAACCGGCGGTAGGTTTCCTGGTGGGCCAGTTCGCTCAGGCTGCCGACCAGCCGCTCCAGTGTGCCGATGGCCGGGCGCACGATTTTCGCCTGCTGCAGGCGCAAGCAGGTCATGGCAAGCAGCCCCCGCTCGTCGTCGTGCTCCAGGGCCCGTTCCACCAGCCACGGTTCCAGCCACGCCAGGTCCAGCGGCTCCCACTTGCGAAAGCCCAGGTGCTTGAGCACCGCCAGAAAATGCTCGCTGCGGGTTTGCTGCCGGCGGCCGTACGCGCTCAGTTCCGGCGAGACCTCCTGCAACTGAGCGGCGACGAACGGCGGCACGTCGGGCGGCAGTTGCTCCCACCAGGTGTCGGGCAGAAAGCCCATCAGCCGCAACAGCCCCAGCTGCACCGCCACCCCCAGCCGGTTAGCCGCGCCGCGAAAGGCGGCGAGGAACAACCGGTCGGCCTCGGTGAGGTGGAAGTGTTGCCGCAGGTCGGCTTCGAGCAGGGCCGCGGGCACGGTCTGGTAGCGCGCCCGTTCCGGGGCGGAGAGGAAGTCGAGCGGCATGGGCGGCGGCCTATCGAAAAGGGTGTCCAAACGCACCCCGGTTTTTCGGGGTGTCCGGACCGATTTTACGCCTGAAAAAGTAGCTTTACAAAGGAGTTCCTTTTTGATAACCCTACCGATGCCTCTGAACCCGATTGCCCCGCCTCCGCGTGTGGCCCTCTACGCCCGCGTCTCCACCCTCGACAAAGGACAGGACCCGGAGACGCAGCTGCAACCCTTGCGCGAGTACGCCCAGCGGCGGGGCTTTGCCGTGGTCGAGGAATACGTCGACCAAGCCTCGGGCACCAGCGAGGAACGGACCCAGTACAAACGGATGATGGCCGCCGCCAAGAAACGGCAGCTCGACGCGGTGCTGGTCTGGCGCTACGACCGCTTCGCCCGCTCCACCCAGGCCTTGGTCAACGCCCTGAAGGAGTTCCAGAGCCTGGGCGTAGACTTCATCTCCTACCAGGAACACATCGACACGACCACGCCCATGGGCGAGTTGGTGTTCCACGTCATGGCTTCGCTGGCCCAGTTCGAGAGCGCGCTCATCAGCCAGCGCGTGCGCGCCGGCATGGCGCGGGCCAAGGCCCAGGGCAAACCCATTTCCCGGCCCGCGCTGCCGCTGCGCCAGCAGCGGGAAATTGCCCGCTTGCACGCGCAAGGCCTGTCGATGAACCAGATCAGCAAACAGGCCGCCATTGCCTACGGCACCGTGTACAAATACGTGCAGCTGCTCAAGGCCGAAGCACGGGCCCAGGAGGCATGCCGGGGCTCGTGAATGCCAAGGAATTACATCTATATTTGCTCGCCTCGCCCTTCCCGTCCTACCACTCCTTATTGCCAGCTGCCCTGCGTACCGCTCCCCGAGCCGGAGTGCGCCGGCTGCTGGCATTTGTATTTCACCACGTCCCTTACCATGAACCGCCTATATCTCTACGCGGCTTTGCTGCTGCTCACCCAATGTTCCAAGTGCAAAGACGACCCGCAGCCCAAGAATCCAGAGGACGCATTGCCCGCCGCCACGCAGGAAGGCAAGAACACCTTCGGCTGCCTCGTCAACGGGCAGGCTTGGACGCCCAAAGGCAGCCTAGGCGGCGTGCCCAACTTCTACGTCAGCTACGACCCCACCTACGCAGGGGGCACCATCGACATCCGTGCCTACCGTTTGCCTAACTCCGACGATAGTCGTAGGCAGCGCATTACCCTAGGTGGAGGTGATATAAGCCATGTAGGCACTTATGCCTTGGTTGTATCAGACGCAAGAGGCGCCTCTTTCTACGACGATTTCCGCCCCAGTAGCTGCCAAGAATACCGAAGCGCCGACCCTTTGGTGCATTGCCAGGGCACGCTGACGCTGACGCGCTTGGACGCGGCGGTGGCTTCGGGCACGTTCGAGTTCGTGCTGGCCAAGCCGGGCTGCGATACGATCAAGGTCACGCAGGGGCGCTTCGACCGCAAGCTCTGACCCTTCTTTTTTCATCCCGACTCCTTCGTCGCGTATGCGCAAAATCTACCTGTGTGTAGCCCTGCTCTGGCTGGGCCTTACTTCTGCGTGGGCCACCACCCCGCCCGACTCCTTGAGGCTGCGGCTAGATTACCTCTTCGCCCCGCTCGACAAAAGCCAGGTGCCCACCGGCTGCCTGGCCGAGTACGCCACGCCGCTGCTCACGCTCGCGCCCTTCGCCGGCGCGCTCACCGACAGCAGCCTGACCAACGCGCAGGCCTGGCGCATGCTCTACGCCACCTGGGGCAGCAGCCGCCTGGCGGGCAGCAGCGCCCTGCCCGGCCTGGAGGACGTCGACACCCGCTGGGACGCGGCCCAAACCGCTGCGCCTGCTAGCATCCCGGTGGCCGTGCAGCGCCTGGACTACGCTACGTTGCGGCCCGACGCGCTGACGGCCGGTCTGCTCACGGTGCAGAACGAGCAGTTCCACGACGTGGCCGGCCGTTCGCAAAGCCCCTACCTGCGCCGCACCCTCTTCGCCGCTGCCCCCCTGCGCAGCTACGACCGCGACGGCGTCCTCTCGCTGATTTTCCCCAGCAACCTGCACCTGCGCACCAGCGGCTACCCCACCGCCCTGCAGGTGGATTTCGGCGACGGCAACGGCTACGTGCCGGCGGCCCGGGACCAGCCCATCGAAGCCTCCTACACCACCGAGGGGGCCAAGCGCATCAAAGTGCGCGTGACCTACAGCAGCAGCGCGCCGCCCATGCCGGGCAGCATCCGGGTCGCGGCAGCAGCCCCGCAACCCACTTTTACGGTGCTGGAAAGCTGGTTCGACGTGCAACTCAACGGCATCGGCTGCGCCGGCTGCCGCTACGACTTGCGCGGTGATTCCGTCCTCTTTTCCCCTACCATCGACCGGCACGAAGGCGCCATCGCCTTCATTCGCTACGGCGGTAACCATACGCCAAACGCCCGGCCCATCCAGCTGGTCAAGCCGCTGATTGTGGTGGAAGGTTACGATGTATCCGGCATTGCCTCGAAATTCCCGAACCTTTCCATTCGGGACTTTTTGGATGATATAGATAACGATGGCCCTTTCAACCTTCGCAATGCGCTGGACAACGGCGCACTGGGCACCATCGGCAACTACGACATCGTCTACATCGATTTTTTGGATGGCACGGACGACATCCGCCGCAACGCGGCGGCGTTTGAGAAAGTCGTGCGCTGGGTGAATCAGCACAAAGTGCCCGCTACGCCGGGCGGGCCGCTGGAGCCGAACGTGGTGCTGGGCATCTCCATGGGCGGGCTGGTGGCCCGCTACGGCCTGGCCGAAATGACCAAGCGCGGCAACGACGATCCGCAGACGCGCCAGTTCGTGACCTGGGACAGCCCCCACCGCGGGGCCAACACCCCCCTGGGGGTACAGTCCTTTACCCGCGCCATGAATCATTTCCTGACGGCTTACACCATTGCCGGGCCGGCCGGCGGCATCGCCCTGAGTATTGTGTTTCCGCAGATTCGCCAGCTCAAAGACGTGCTGGAAGCGCCCCTGTCGCGGCAGCTGCTGCTGCAGTACGCCACCAACGCCAACGGCGGCTACGCGACCAACACCTTCCTCGACGGGGAGTACCGCTCGATGATTACCTTCGGCCCCGGCGACCCGGTGCCCGGCTACACCTTCAAGGCGGCCAGCCTCGGCTCGCAATGCGGCACCGACAACGGCTTGCAGTCCTACCACGAATTGGCCCGGCTGGAAAGCGGGATGTTTCTGACCCCGCTGCCCAGCATCGGCCGCAGCGACCTGCGCGTGCAGGCCATCATCAATTCGGTGCCGAACTTTGGGGGCGCCCAGCGCATTTCGCTGCTCAAGCTATACGCCAAGTACCGCATCCTTGGCGTCAGTGTACAGGCCAACCTGTTCCGCGAAGCCGCCGACTCGCCGCCCAACGTGCGCGACTGGGACCGGGTGCCGGGTGGCCTCTACAACGTAGCTGGTTATGCTGGAATTGAGCCAACCGCTCCTGATCCATTCAACTGGCGTAACCTGTTTGGGTTCGATTTGCGTCTGGACGCCGTCGACGCGTTCTGCTTCGTGCCCACCTTCAGCGCGCTGGACGTGCCGGAGCAGACCAACGCCAGCATCTTCGGCGTCTATGCCAACGGCGGTTCTTCCGCCCGCCGCCCGCTGGCCGAGCGGTTTATCGCCCAAGGGCCCTTGGGGGGACGTTTTAACCAGTTTCACCCCACCTTCAACGCCCGCAACAGCGAGTGGCTGTTCCGGGAAATCCAGAACCTGGGGCCGGCCGGCAACTTCTGCACCCTCGACTGCAACCCCTTCCCGGACCTGCGCATCGCCGGCGACGAGCTGATCTGCGCCAGCGGCCCGAACAGCGCGGGGCACTACACCATTGCCAACCTGCCGGCCGGGGCCACCGTGAACTGGTACGTCGACCCGCCCGGCGCGCTGACGCCCACCGGCCCCAGTACCGGGCCCGCGTTTGACGTGCAGTACGCCGGCCCCAGCGCCGCCGATGTCACCATCCGCGCGAACGTTGGGTTCTGCGGCACGCCGCTGGCTTTCCCCGTGGCCATCGGCCAGGGCCGCCTCGACATCGAGCCGATGGCGGACCCGGTGTGCGCCGGCGACAAAATCATTGCGGACGCGCGCACGGTGGGTGTCGGTTCCACCGCCCGCTATACCTGGAAGGTGGACGGGGTGGTCCGGGGGGCGCTGACCGGCAGCCACTTTGTGCACCAGCTCTACGACCTGAACGCCACCGGCTCGGTGCTGGTGGAGGTGAGCGTGGCCGATGACTGCGGTGGCCTCCTCACGGCCCAGCGCTACGTGCAGTTCGCGCCCTGCCCCGGGCCCACGGCCGGCCGTTACGCCGTCTACCCCAATCCCGCCGCCGACGACGTGACCGTGGAGGAAAGCCAGCAGGCCGCCTTCCAGGCCACCCTCTAGGACGCGCAGGGCCAGCCCCGCCGCCAGCACAGCGCCCCGCAGGGCCGCCTGCGCCTCGACACGCGCACGCTGCCCGCCGGCCTCTACCACCTGCAGCTGCGCCGCGGCCAGCAGGTGGAACACCGCCAGATTCAGGTCACGCACTAATGCGCAAAGGAAACGATCTGTTTGGCATACCCCAAGCCCGTCCCTCTCTGAGGGACGGGCTTTTTCGTGATGACTCCAGGTGCAGCAACCCACTAGGCATCGCTGGTCCACAGGTTATTCCAATGTGTTGTGCAGACCGGCTTGCCGGAGCAGCAAATGAGTCTGGCCCCGCACGGTTACGGCGGCGTGGTCTCCGGTCCGTTTGCGTTGATGGGCTACCGCTTCAGCCGCCGCTTGGCAGGCTAGCGCTTCTAGCGCCTGCAGAAGAGAACGATTGCGGCCCGCCCAATGAGCGAAGGCGCCGTATTGTCAGGGGTTCCACTAGAGTAGGAACGAAAACCGACGCTAAGCAATTCGGGCATTGGTAAAGGCACATGACTTCACCAAGACTGGGCGAGGCGGTCCCTTATTGGGTCCGCCTCGCCCAGCAAGCTAGTGAAAGGGCCGTTAGTGCGTGACGCTGAGTTTCTGGGTAGCCACGGGGCGGCCTTCCAACAGGAGCGAACAGGTATACAAACCCGCCGGCAGGCTGGCCAGCGGCACCGCTACCTCGGTCTGCCCTGCCACCACAGGGAATACGCGAATTGTGCGGCCGAGCGCGTCGCGCAGGGTAAGCGTGGCGCCGCGGCCCAGGCCGGGCGGCAAGACCACCTGCGCCGTGGCACCGGCGGCCGGGTTGGGGTACACGACCAACGCGCCCAGGCCAGTGGCGCCGCGCGCGGCGGTGACCTGGCGCGGGGTGGTGGCGCGCAGGCGCGCTATCCAGGCCGCGTTGGGCGTCAGCCCGCCCGCCGGGGCCGAGCCGCAGACCACGGCCACCGAGTCGCCGGCCACGGGCTGCCAGTCGTAAGCGCGCAGATAGGGCGTGCCCGCCGCGGCCGGCAGCTGGCGCCGGCTCAGCCACTGGCCCGTGGCCGAGAGCCGGTGCACGTACAGGTAAGGCGAGTACTGGGCCTCGGGGCGGTTGCCGCCGAACTCGTCGTAGGTGGCCGCCAGCAGCGTACCGTCGGCCTGCCGGTACACGCGCAAGCCAATGATAAGGGAGCTACGCCCGTTGGGCAGGCGCGTGCGCCAGAGCACGTTCAGGGCCGTGTCCACGGCCACCACCCACGCCTCGCTGTCGGTGGTGCCCGTGGGGCGGTTGGGCGCCTGCACGTCCACCCGGCAGTTGAGCACGTAGCCTTCGCCGTTGGGCAGCTCCAGGGTGCGGCCCCAGAGGCGGTTGTACAACTCCTTGCTGATTGAGTCCTTGAGGATAACCATCCGGCGGCGCCGCTCCCGGCCCAGCGAGTCGAGCAGCAGCAGCGTCGGGTGCGCGGCCACCTGCCGGTACTGCGTCGTGCCCGTGAGCAAGTAGCCCCCGCCCGGCCGGGCCAGGATGTCCGTGCCCACGGCGTTGCCATAAGATGTGAGCGAGTTGTAGGTAGCCTGCCAGCGCACGGCGCCGGCTGTATCGGTGCGCATCACCTGCATGCGTTGGGGGGTGATGCCGGAGCCGGCAATGCGCTCCAAGGCATAGCCCGCCAAGGTAAACCCACGCCGGTCGGGCAACACGCACGAGGGCAGAAAGCCGGCCGACGCGGCGTCACGATAAGTAATACCCGGCAGCGTGTCGCCGGTGGCCCGAATTTTCTGCAGAAAGGGCTGCGGATTGATTTGCCCGTTGACCGGCGGGCCGTGGCGGCTGCCGACGAACACCCAGCCGCCGCCCCAGGGCTGCACGTCCTGTTCGCCCGAAATCATTACCCGCCCGCGCCGCTGCCACACGACGTTGCCGGCCGTGTCGTAGCGGGCCAGCAGGTGCGGAAAGTTCGGGCTGGCCTGCGCGTTGCCGGTGGCCACGTAGCCACCCGCCGTCGGGCGCAGCCAGATGAAGAAGCTTTGCGTCACCGGCGCGGGCAGGCGGATGCTCTGCTCCCAGGGCGGCCCCACGCGCTGGGCAACCGCTTGGCCGCCGGCTAGCAGCCACAAGAACAGCGCGGGCAGCCACGCCGCCCGCGCCGGTAGGTACTTACTCATGGCCTACTTGCAACCGTTGTACGCTCACCGGACGGCCGCCGACCACCAGCGTGCAAACGTAGAGCCCCGGTGTTACCCCGGTCAGCTCCAAGGTCGTCTCCCGGCTGCCGGCGGCCAGTGGCAGCGTGCGCACGGCGTTGCCCGTGAGCAGGCTGCTCAGGCGCAGCTCCGCGCTGGCCACGCCTTTCGGCAACGCGTACGCCACCTGCACGCGCCGGCCCGCCGGGTTGGGGTATAGGTCCGTCAGCTGGCCTTCCACGGCCACGCGGCGCAGCCCGGCCGGGGCCGGCGCGGCTCGTTCGCTGGTCGGCAGCAGCTCCAGGCCGGGGCAGTAGTAGCGCAGCAGCACGGCCGCCGGCTCGGCCGCGCCCGTGCCGGTCAGGGCCACGTGGCGCAGGGCCAGGCTGTCGGCGGCGGCCAAGGCCTCGCCCGGCCCCGGCCGCACCGTGCGCAGGCGTTCCACCACGGCCAGGTAGCTGGCCCAAGCGCGGCTGTCGGCGGTGCCGTTGCTCACCAGATGCGCCCGCACGCGGGCGGCCCCGGCCACGTCGAGGCTTTCGTACGTGTAGTGGCGCAGCAACGGTAGCGCCAGCTCGTTGTACGCGGCGGCATTGGCCGTGGGCAGGCTCAGCGCGTAGGTTTCCAGAGCAGCCGTCAAGCCCAGCGCCAGGTGCTCCCGGGCAATAATGGCGGTGTATTGACGCAGGCGCTCGGCGGGCGCGGCCTGGCGGCGTACCGTATCCATCAGCGCGGTTACGTAGCTGCTGAGCGTGCCCGTGCCGCGGTTCACGCCTACCACGTCGCTGAAGCCGCGCCCCAAGCAGCCGTTGCCGGTGCCGCCGGGAGTAGGCGTAACGCCGGTATTGTTAACAAAACCGCTCGTACCACCATCAATGGCCAGGACCAATTCGTCACTTGAATTGTAACGATTGTATGTAAAGAAGCCATTTGTGCCATCATTGGTCACCTTCGAGAAGGTCCCACCCGAAGCAGGCACGAACTTATTGCCTGCCGGCACGGATGCCGTCCCCTGATCCTGCAAAAAGGCGCCGCTCTGAATCCAGAGGCCGCGCATGCCGTTGAGCGCGGGCGGGGCGATGGTGTTGCACTCCAGGGCAAAGTTGGCACTCACGCCGGGATTGGGCAGGATGCGGAAGCCATTGGCGCAGTTGCTGAGGACGTTGGTATTCACCGACACCGGCTGGCTCGTGCCGCGCAGGCTGATGCCGTAGGTCAGGTCGGTGAGCGTCTGGCCGGTGAGGTTGGCGGCCATGTCTTCCACCAGAATGCCCGTTTGGGCCCGTTTCTGATTAGTCAGTGTGTCCTGCCCCCCATCACCTTGCACCGTCACTTTCAGGAGCGGGTTGGTATGCCGGCGCAGTAGGGCGCCGTAGGCGGGCGTGGTGGCGCTCAGTTGGGGCGTGGTGACGTTGTTGGTGATCAGCTTCACCGAGCCGATCAGCCGGGAGGTCGGCGCTTCGTCCAGCCAATACCCCACTACCTGAATGCCTTCCAGCTGGTTTTGCTCGAAATCAATATCCGCCGACTTGGTCACGGTGTTGGAGATGCCGTACAGCGCGTTGTGAAGCAGGTTGTGGTCCACCTGCACGTCCGTGGCGCCGTCCAGCGGGCACAGCGCATTCAGACGCAGCCCTTCGTAGGTGAATATCAGGTTTGCCGCGCCACTGCCGGAGTTGCTGAAGGGCGCCAGCATGGGTTGGGAATCGGAATACAGCAGGTTGTAGGAAATGGTGCTGGCGCCTGGTCCGCCCGCGGCCCCGTCGTGGCGGCCTTCGTCGTACACGTGCTGGTAATTGCAATAGAAGACGTTGCGCTCCAGCTGGTAGTGGCTCACTTTGGAGCTGGGCAGCACGTAGACGGCGACGTAGGCTTGTCCGATCTGGCAATCCAGCAATTCCAGGCGCTGGCCCGCCACGTCCGGGTCGAGCTCGAAGCCGCGCCACATAAACGAGCACGCCGCCCGAAACTGCGCCTGCTCGGCGTGGAAGACGGCGTTCTTGCCCAGGCGCAGCTTCCGGCCGGTGACTTTGGCCGGCACGCTGCGCCCCAGCCCGTCGATGTAAAACACCGTGCCGGGCCGCACGTCGACGTAGCCGTTCTCAAACACCAGGTCGCCGACGACGTGGTACGTGCCCGAATACGTCTGGTTGCCGCTGATGACGGTGGTCGTCGTGGCGTTGCCCAATACCGGCACGTTGCTGGCGAACGTGCAGGGGCCGACGTTCCAGCTGACGTTACCGGGCACTTGCGCGGCCACCGGCGCGGTGCTTAGGTAGAGCAACCAGCCCAGCAGGCCAGCCAGCAGCCGTACCGAAACACGGGACGCGGTCTGCAGCCGCGTCGGGGGGGGGGTAATTCTGAAATGCATAAGCAGGAAAAAGATTGAGGGTGAAGACTAAATGCGGGCAAGCTAAGCGAAAAAAGATACCCAGCGTGCGTAAAAACGACTTGCGATCCCATTAAATCGCTCATTTCGGGCACAGTAATAAAACCGCCCGTTCCGTACGGTCTAGTGCGCTTACACGGGGCCGGGCAGTTCTCGTTTCCCGCTGCGGGACAGCAGCTGTCACCGCATTGTAAACGACGCACACAATCGCACCGCTCACCACGCGCCCTGTTCCGGCAACCAACCAGGAGGGGTTTACAATTGCGCCGCCATCGAGCGCATTATACAAGGGTAGGGTCGCCACGCCCAGGGACGTGTGTGGAGTATAGCCGGCACTGCTGAGCACGACTTCGCCAGCGAAGGTTGTCGTGTAGGGACAGCACCTGCCCACGCTGTGTGATGCGCTCTACGAGTGGCTTATGGCGTACCACCTGTAAACGAACCGGCCGCGTTTACGACTGTACGTTACCGGATCGCATTGCCGACGGGGACCTCCACCCGTTGCGCGACCCCGCCCGTTGGGAAGAACGCTTGGCCGAATTTCCTTAGCGTTGGTTTTCGTTCCTACTCTAGTGGAACCCCAGTACCTGGTGCGCGGCGGGCAGCTGCTGTTTGCGGCCACGGTGTCGTTTATCGTATGGTTTCTCACCGCGCTGGCCGGCTAGCCCTGGCCCCGCTGCGCCGTCCGCTGTTTGTGGCCGGCGCCGCCCTGTACGGGGGCTACCAGCTGCTCAGCCGCGGCCTGCACCAGCCGCTGCCCGGCTGGGTCACGAGCTGGCTGGCCGATGCGCTGGCCATGCCCGTCATTCTCACGCTGGCCCTGGTGGCCCAGCGCCTGCTGCGCCGCCGCCCGCGGTTTGTGCTGCCCGACGGCTGGCTGCTGGCGGCCTGGCTGTACGTGAGCGTGTGGTTTGAGCTGCTGGCGCCCTGGCTGCGCCCCGCCCGCTACACCGCCGACTGGCTCGACGTGCTGGCTTACGCCGCGGGCACCTGGGCCTTCCGCCGCTGGCTGAACCGGCCGTAAGTCCCGCGCCGCCTGCGCCCGGCCCAACCCCGGCCCCGGCCTTTGCCGTACAACCTTACTCCCGCCCGCCGCGCCCCGTGCGCGGCGGGCGGTTTGTTTCCCCCAATTCTTCACCCATGATTCTGACCGATTTGCACCGGGTCATCAATACTTACTGGACCCAGTTTCTGTACCTGCTGCCCAAGCTTGGCGTGGCGCTGGTGCTGCTCATCATTGCCATCTTCGTGGCCAACCGGCTTAGCCGCCTCATCGGCGGGCGGCTGCAAAACCGCTCCCACGACCCGCTGCTGGCCGAGTTTCTGACGCGCCTGACCAAGTGGGCCCTGCTGCTGGTGGGCCTGATGCTGGTGCTGCAGGTGCTGGGCATGACGGGCGTGGTGAGCGGGGTGCTGGGCGCGGCCGGCCTAACGGCCTTCGTGGTCGGCTTCGCCCTCAAGGACATTGCCGAGAACTTCCTGGCCGGCATGGTGCTGGCCTTCAACCGCCCCTTCCGCATCCACGACACCATTCAGATCAAAGACAACAAGGAGCTGATGGGCCGGGTGGCGGCCCTGAACCTGCGCACCACCGTCATTCAGACCTTCGACGGGCGCCACATCTACCTGCCCAACGCCATGGTGCTGCGCGAGGCGCTGATCAACTTCACCCGCGACGGCTACATCCGCCCCGATTTTCAGGTCACCGTCGACCTCGGGGCCGCGGGCAGCTCCGAGCAGGTGCAGCAGCAGATCATGCAGGTGGTGCGCGCCTCCCCCGACGTCATCGACGAGGAAGCGCACAAGTGCTACATCATTCTCGACAAGGCCGAGGGCTCCAAGCTGACGCTGCACGTGTATTTCTGGACCAGCGCCGAGGACTACCGCCGGGGCGTGCTGGAGCTGAAAAGCGAGCTGATGCAGGCCGTGCGCCAGCGCCTGGGCGAACTGGGCTACCCCGAACCGGCCACCGTGGGCTAAGCCCCGGCGGGCCAACGCACCCCGGCATTGTACCTCTGAACGTCAGCCCTTAACCACCGACAGCGGCGCCCGGCTCAGATCTGCCCGCGGGCGTGGCGGCTCACCAGCTCGGTGCGCGAGCTGACCTGCAGCTTGCGGTAGATGCGCTTGACGTAGGTGCGCACGGTTTCCACCGAGAGGTCGAGGCGAGTGGCCACCTGCTTGTCGCCGAGGCCGTCGACGATGGCCTGCACCACTTCCCGCTCGCGCTCCGAGAGCAAATCGGACTGCGTGGCGGGGCTGGGCTTGAAGTGGGCCAGCACCTTGCGGGCCACGGCCCGGCTCATGGGCGCACCGCCGCTCACCACTTCCAGCACGGCGGCCTTGATGTCGGCCAGGGGCGTGTTTTTGAGCACGTAGCCGGAGGCGCCGGCGCAGAGGGCGCGGTAGATACGGTCGGCGTCGTCGAACACGGTTTGCATCAGCACGTCGGCCTCGGGCAGGCGCTGCTTGATGATGGGCAGCGCGTCGAGCCCGCTCATGCCGGGCAGGTGGATATCGAGCAGGACAACCTGCGGGGCCGCCGCCAGATCGGGCAGCTCGGCCAGGAAGGCCTCCACCGAGTCGGCCACGAGCACGCAATTCAGCTCGGGCTGGCGGCAGAGGTAGCCGCGCAGCAGCTCGCGCACTTCGGGGTCGTCTTCGACCAGGGCCAGGCGGATGGGATTCATGGGGGCAAAGGACGGGGCTTCCAGGGGCGCAACCAAGCCGCGGCACGTCCCCAAATGCGGTACACGCGGGAGTTGCGAGTGGGATTTTGCCTTGCCAAGTTTGCACCGTCGACCCGCCCTGCCCCGGGCGCTTTCCCGGCTGCTTTTCTCCTTTCCCTCTCTTATATGAACCCACGCTTTACCCTGCTTCCCCTGGCCCTGCTGACGCTGCCGGCCCTGGCCCAGTCGCCCATCACGCTCACCCAGGCCACCTTCCCGGCTTCGGCCGCCACCGTGGAGCGCTACCAGGACGCGGCCCTGCCCGCGGGCCTGGGTGCCCCCACCACCGGCGCCAACCAGGCCTGGGACTACCGCGGTCTGACGCCCAGCGGCGCGGCCTACAACCTGCTCAACCTCTCGGTGCCGCCCAGCCCGGCCTTTGCCGGCGCGCAGTGGACGCGCGCCAACAGCAGCACCGTCGGCAACCTGTCCTACGTGCTGACGACGTACTTCAACCTGGCCGCCACCGGGCGCATGGCCCTGGGGCGCAGCATCATCCGCCAGCCGTTTTCGCTGGCCGCACGCACCGGGGGCGCCAACGACTCCATCGTGGTGAGCCGCCAGAACGTGCCCTACGGCGGGCCCGGCGGCATTGCCGACTTCCCGCTGCCGCTCACGGCCGGCAGCCGCTCGCAGCAGAGCTTCCGCGTTGGGGTGACGGGCACGCTGACGGTGGCCGCCGCGGGCCTGACGCGCGCCCCGTTTCGCCTGGTGCAGCGCTACACCTACGTCGACTCGGTGGCCGGCTGGGGCACGCTGCGCATCCCGGCAGCGGGCCGCCCCGCCGGCTCCGACCCGCTGCCGGTGCTGCTGGTGCGCAGCCGCACCATCCGGCAGGACAGCGTGTACCTGAACGGCCAGCCGGCCCCGGCCACGCTGCTGGCCGCCTTCGGCATGACCCAGGGCCGGGTGACCACCTTCTTCCTCGACCACTTCTGGCGCACGGGCTCGGCCCAGCCGCTGCTGGAGCTATTCTACCCCAACCGCCAGTACGCCACCCCGAGCTTCGCCGACTATTCCACCGAAAGCAACCTGCTGGCCGCGCAGGCCTCCTCGGCGCTGGCGGCGCAGTGGCAGGCCTGGCCCAACCCGCTCACGGCCGGCCAGCCGCTGCGGCTGGCCCTGCCCGGGGCCCAGGCCGCGCAGCCGGTGCTGCTGACGGTAGCTGACGCGCTGGGCCGCGTGGTGCTACGCGAGCAGCTGCCGCTGCTGCATGGCGGCGCTACGCTGCCGGCCGAGGCGACGGGGCAGCTGCGGCCGGGGGTGTACACCCTCACGGTACGGCAGGGCGCGCATCAGGCCCGCACGCAACTGCTGCGCCAATAGCAGGCGGCGGCAACCCGCGCCCTGCAAAGCCTCGCCGGACATCCGGCGAGGCTTTTTTGTGGGCCGGAGCCCACAGCGGGCCGGCCACGGACCGGATACCCCCATTTGCGGTACACCGAAAAATTGGCATTGACTTTCGCGGCGAGGAAGTTTGCGGCATCGGAGGCGGGCCGCAGCTGCTCGGCACCGGCCACGCACTTCTTCTCCACCTGTATGCAACGACTTTTACGATTCGCGTTTCCGCTGGCCGCGGCCCTGGGCTTGAGCTTCGCCGCGCTGGCCCAGACCGCGCCGGCCTCGGTGGGCATCGGCACGGCCGCGCCCGATGCCTCGGCCGTGCTGGACCTGACGTCGGTAACCCAGGGCCTGCTGGCCCCGCGCATGACGGCCAGCCAGCGCGCCGGTATCCAGGCGCCGGCCCCCGGGCTGCTGGTGTACCAGACCGACGGCCTGCAGATGGGCTTCTGGTACTACACCGGCGCGGCCTGGACCTACCTCAACCCCACCCCGGCCGGCGACAACCTGGGCAGCCACACCGCCACCCAGAACATGAACCTGGCCGATAAGCTGCTCGTGGGCAACGGCGGCACCCAGGGCCTGCGCCTCAGCAGCACGGGGCAGGCGGGCCTCGGCGGGGCGACGCCGGCCAACTGGCTGGACATCCAGGGGGCGGGGCGCACGGGGACGCACCCCAGCGGCCGGCCGCTGTACGTGACCGGGGACTTCGACCAGGCGGCAAACGGGGTGGAGTTCCGGCACTCCAACGCCACCCAGGGCGTGGGCATCGGCTACAACTCGCTCTACGCCGCCGGCACCAACACCGACCAGAACCTGAACCTGCTGCCCAAGGGCGCGGGCAGCATGGGCATCGGCACCGTGAGCCCGGCGGCTTCGGCGCTGGTGGACATGACCTCCACCACCAAGGGTTTTCTGCCGCCGCGCCTGACCTCGGCCCAGCGCGACGCCATCCAGAGCCCGGCGGCGGGGTTGACCGTCTTTAACCTCGAAACCCAGAAGCTGAACACCTATAACGCCGTGACGGGCCGGTGGACCGACGCGGTACAGAGCGTGACGCCGGGCACCACGGGCAACGCGACGTTCAACTACACCGGCGGCACCCAAACCTGGACCGTGCCCGCGGGCGTGACCAGCCTGCAAGTGGACATGGCCGGGGCGCAGGGCCGCTACTTTGTGCCGCGCTGCGGCAACTGCGCCGCCCCCGGCCTCGGCGGGCGGGTGCAGGCCACCTTGGCCGTGCAGCCCGGCCAGGTGCTCACCATTGAGGTGGGCGGGGCCGTGGTGAACGGCAGCGGCTGGCTGGCCGGCGGCTACAACGGCGGCGGCAGCGGTTCCTACCCCGGCGGCGGCGCCACCGACATCCGCATCGGCGGCACGGCCCTGACCAACCGGGTGCTGGTGGCCGGCGGCGGCGGCGGTGGCTTCAGCACCACCGGCCCCGGCGGGGCGGGCGGCGGCCTGACGGGCGGCAGCGCCGGCAACGCCACCGGCGGCAGCCAATCGGCCGGCGGCCAGCGGGCGGGCAACCCGGCCCAGTATTGCTATTGCACCTCCACCCCGGCCGACCTGGGCGTCGGCGGGGGCACCACGAGCACCCCGTGGGCCACGGCGGGCGGCGGCGGCGGCTACTACGGCGGCGGCGCCAGCCACTCCGACTACAGCGGCGGCGGCGGCGGCTCGTCGTACGCCGACCCCGGGCTGACCAGCAACGTGACGCACACCCAGGGCGCCCGCGGCGGCTCGGGCTTCGTCACTTTCAGCTTCAACGTGGGCCCCGAAGCGCCTTACCTCAGCCTCAGCAACGCCACTACTTCGCAGGCGGCGGGCAGCGTTATCTACAGCGACGGCGCGAAGCTGGCCGGCAACGCCGGGCAGCTGTATTGGGACGCGGTCGGCACCCGCCTGGGCATCGGCACGGGCAGCCCGCAGGCCAAGCTGCACGTGGCCGGCGAGGCCCGTATCAGCGGCCTGGCCGGCGGCGGCGCCCGCATGGTAACCACCGACAACAACGGCCAGCTCGCCGCCCAGCCCCTGCCGACGGACGCGCAGGCGCTGACGCTGAGCGGCCAGCAGCTGAGCATCAGCGGGGGCAACGCGGTGACGCTGCCCAACGGCGCGGATAACCTAGGCAACCACGCGGCGACGCAGAACCTGAACCTGGCCGGCAACAAGCTGGTCAACGGCGGCTCGGAGGGCCTGGGCGTGACCGGCACCGGCGGGCTGCTCGTGCCGGCCGGGGTGATTCAGCGCGGCGGGCCGGCCATTACGGCCACCTCCGACCTGGGCCTGTACTCGCGCCTGAACGGCAACTTCCTGCGCCTGGTCACCAACAACGCCCCCATCCGCTTTTACGCCGACGACGACGCGGGCACCACCGCCAACGTGAGCTTCGAGAGCAACGGCCACGTGGGCATCGGCACCGGCAACAACACGCCCGCCAACCGGCTCGACGTGCAAACCACCGCCGGGCGTTCCGGTAGCCACGCCTCGGGCCGGCCGCTGTACGTGACGGGCGACTTCGACCAGGCCGCCGGCGGCTCGGAGTTCCGGCACTACAACGGCACGCAGGGCGTGGGCATCGGCTACAACTCCCTCTACGCGGCCGGCTCCAACGCCGACCAGCCCCTGAACCTGATGCCCAAGGGCTCGGGCGGCGTGGGCATCGGCACCACCAGCCCCGCAGCCCTGCTCGACGTAAACGGCAGCCAGCTGGTGCGCGGCAGCCTGAGCTTCGGGGCCGCTACCCGGCAGATGATCAACCTCTGGAACCAGGATTATGGCATCGGCATCCAGGGCGGCACGCAGTACTTCCGCACCGGCGAAGCCTTTGCCTGGTACGCCGGCGGCAGCCACCACGACACGCAGTTCAACGCCGGCGGGGGCTCGACCCAGATGGTGCTGAAAAACAGCTTCCTGGGCATTGGGGCCGGTTACAGCAACAACTCCGGCCCGAGCGGACCGCTGGAAATCCGCCGCGACAACGCCAGCCCTTACCTCGTGATGCACGACCCGAACGACGCCTGGTTTTCGTTTGGCATGGACTTCAACGACGGCCGAAAAATCAAAATATCGGAGGGCAACGGCTTCGGCAGCACCAACTACATGACCTTCAGCGGCACGAACGTGGGCATCGGCACGACCAACCCCAGCTTCCCGCTGGACGTGCAGGGCACCGTGACGCCGGGCAACTACGCCTACGGCTGGTTTAACGGCAGCGGCGCCACCGGCTACTCGGGCAGCAACACCGGTCCGGTGAGTATCCGCGCCGCCGGCCGGGTGGTGGCCACCGAATTCAACGCCACTTCCGACCGCCGCCTCAAAACCGTCATCGGCCTCTCCGACAACGCCGCCGACCTGGCCCTGCTGAATCAGTTGCGCATCACCGACTACACCCTGCGCGACCGGGTGCAGTACGGCCCGCGCCGCTTCAAGAAAGTCATTGCCCAGGAAGTCGAGCAGGTCTTCCCGCAGGCCGTCACCCAGCACAGCGGCTTTCTGCCCGACATCTACGCCCAGGCCGCCCGGGCCACCCTGCTGCCCGGCGACTCGCTGCTGCAGCTGACGCTGCCCGCCGCCCCGGCCACGGCCCCCAAAGCCGGCCAGCGCGTGAAGCTCATCACCCAGACCGGCGAAGTCACGGCCACTGTAAAAGCCATCAACGGGCCCCAGCTCGTGTTGCGCGGCGCCCGGCAGCTGGCGGGCCAGCAGGTGTTCGTCTTCGGCCTGGAGCACCCGGACGTGCGCGCCGTCGACTACGAGGCCCTCTCGATGCTCAACGTGTCGGCCACCCAGGAGCTGGCCCGCAAGGTGGCCGACCTCGAAAAGCAGAACGCCCAGCTGCGCCAGCAAAACCAGGCCCAGGGCAGCCGCCTCGACCAGCAGCAGGCCTCGCTGCAAACCCAGGCCTCGCAGACGGCCGCGCTGGCCCAGCGCCTGAAAGCCCTGGAGAACCACCTGCTCGGCGCCCAGGCCCAGGCCCACTAATACCCGCTCAGCGGCGTTTTCCGGCGGCTGCCCCGGCTTCGGCCGGTGCGGCCGCTGTGTTTTTCCGGCGGCTCCCGGCTGCTTTGGCCGCTTCCGCCCTACCTTTCACTTATGTTGCCAATGCTCGGCTTCCTGTTGCGCCGGTTGGGCGCGGGGCGCGGCCGCCTGCTGCGGGTGGCCGGCCTGGGCCTGTGGCTGGGGCTGCTGGCCCCGCCGGCCCGTGCGCAGTACATCAGCCCGGCGCAGACCGACAGCCTGCGCCAGCTGCGGCGCTGGCCCCGGGCCACGCAGCACCGCCTGGCCCGGCTGCGCGCCTCCCGCCGCAGCGGCCCGGTGGCCCAGGCGCTGCTGCGCCGCCCCGAGCTGCCCCCGCCCCTGCGCGTCGATTTGCTGCTGCACCTGGCCGACTACTCCTTCCTGATGAACCGGCCCAGCAGCGTGGTGGTGCAGCTGCTCGAAGCCCGGCAGCTGGCCCTGGCCACCCCCGATTCGGCCCGCTGGAGCCGGCCCGCGGCGGGCCTGAGCTACGCCTACTCGCTGCTGCAGCAGCCCGAGCGGGCGCTGTTTTTCGGCCGCGAAGCCGTGCGCACCGCCGGTGGCCCCGACCGCCTGCACCTGCAGCTGCGCGCCTACGGCATGCTGGCCATTGCCGCCGAACAGGCCCGCGACTACACCCTGGCGCTGCGCTGCCACCGGCAGGTGCTGCGGCGCGCCCAGCTGCGCCGCGACTCGGTCAACGAGGCCATTTGCCGCAGCAACATCGTGCTGAACTACCTTCACCAGCAGCGCCTGCCCGAAGCGGCCCGGGAGCTGGACACCGTGCGGGCCCTCAGCCACGTGCTCGACGCGCCCGAGCGCGAGGGCATTCCGCTGCTCACCGGCATGCTGGCCCAGCGCCAGGGCCGCCACCAGGCTGCCGTGCAGGCGCTGCTGCCCACGCTGCGCGCCGCCCGCCGCTCCCACACCCAGTACCACGAGCTGGAGGTGCTGCGGGCGCTGATACCGGCCCTCTCGGGCCTGGGCCGCTACCGCGAAGCCCTGCAGCATCAGCAGCGCCTGACCGAGCTGCAGGACAGCCTGCACGAGGAGCGCACCCTGCGCCAGGGCCAGGAGCTGCAGACCCTCTACGAAACCGAGCGGCGCGAGCGGGAGCTGGCCCGCCAGCGCCAGCGCATCAGCTCGCTGCACGCCCGCGACCAGCAGCGCGAAGCCGAGCTGGACCGCCGCACCTTCCTGTTCGTGGCCGTGCTGGTGGGCGGTGGGCTGCTGCTGATCCTGGCCCTGGTGCGCCAGCGCGCCCGGCACCTGCTCAACTCCACGGCCGCCGCCCTGCGCATGCGCACCCGCATTGCCGCCGACCTGCACGACGAAGTGGGCACCCTGCTGACCCGGGTGAACCTGCAGGCCGAGCTGCTGCGCCAGACCCAGCCCCAGGCCGACGCGGCCCTGGAACGCCTGCTCGCCAACTCGCGCCACGCCGCCAGCACCATGCGCGACATCGTCTGGGGCATCGACGCCGAGGCCGATACGGTGGGCGCCCTGCTCGACCGCATGCGCGACCACCTCGACCAAACCGCCCCGCCCGCCGGGCTGGCCACCGAGCTGCACGTGCACGGCCTGCGCGACGAGGAATACCTGCCGCCCGAGCTACGCCAGCACCTGTACCTGATTTTCAAGGAGGCCGTCAGCAACGCCGCCCGCCACGCCCGCGGCGCCACCGAGCTGCGCGTCGGCCTGGAGCGCCTCGAGGGGCACCTGCGCCTGCGCGTGGCCGACGACGGGGCGGCCCCGGCCGTGCCCAGCGGCCGCAGCGGCCTGGGCCTGCGCAGCATGCAGCAGCGCGCCACCGCCCTGCGCGGCACGCTTAGCACCGGCCCCGGCCCCGAGCGGGGTTTCCTGGTGGAGCTGCTCGTGCCCCACTAAGCCGGGCCGGCCCGCCGTTTCGCCCCGCCGATTTCACCATTTCCGCAATTCCCCGTATCATGCGGGCAGCCCGCGACGTTAGGTGCCCTGTTGCCGCCCCGTCGCTCCTGCCGCGTACTGCATGTCCCAAAGCATTATTCACCGAATCCTGCGGCCCCTGCTGCTCTGGCGCCTGCGCCACGTCAGCGACCGGGTGTACCTGATTCTGGTGAGCGTGCTGGTGGGCGCCTTGGCGGGCCTGGCGGCGGTGCTGCTCAAAAATGCGGTGCACTGGGGCCAGGAGCTGCTCTACGGCTGGATTCCGGAGCAAAACCGGGTCTTCGCCCTCTTTCTCTACCCCATCATCGGCATCGGCCTGACGGTGCTCTTCGCCCGCTACGTGCTGCACGGCAACCTCGGCCGCGGCATCGGGCCCATTATCTACTCGGTGGCCCGGCAGAGCAGCATCGTGCCGCGCTCCAAGCTGTACTCGCAGTGGGTCAGCTCCCTGCTCACCGTCACCTTCGGCGGCTCGGCCGGTCTGGAAGCCCCGATTTCCGTCACCGGCTCGGCCATCGGCTCCAACGTGGCCCGCATTCTGCGCGTGAGCCGGCGCGAGCGGCGCCTGCTGGTGGGCTGCGGGGCGGCGGCGGGCGTGGCGGCCATCTTCAACTCGCCCATTGCGGGCGTGCTGTTCGCGGTGGAAGTGGTGCTGAGCGAGCTGTCGGCCCCGTTTTTCATTCCGCTGCTGATTTCCTCGGCCACGGCCACGGTGGTGTCCAAGCTGCTGTTTTCGGGCCAGCCCTTCGTGCTCATCACCACCCGCTGGGACGTCGACACCATCCCGTTTTACATCGTGCTGGGGTTGTGCGCGGCCCTGATGTCGGTGTACATGATCCGGGTGTACTTCGCCGCCGACAAGGTGTTTGAGCGGTGGAAGGGCACGTTTCGCAAGGTGGTGCTGGGCGGCGTGGGGCTGGGCGTGCTGGTGTTCGTGTTTCCGCCGCTCTACGGCGAGGGCTACAACATCGTGCAGGCCCTGCTCAGCGGCGAGCCGCGCCACCTGCTCGACGCGAGCATCTTCTCGGTGTACCGCGACGAGAACGTGTGGATTCTGCTCACCGTGGCCCTGTGCACCATGCTGCTGAAGGTGCTGGCTACCTGCATCACCATCGGGGCCGGCGGCAACGGGGGCATGTTCGGCTCCTCGCTGTTTTCGGGGGCGCTGCTGGGCTTTTTCATCGCCCGGCTCATCAATATCAGCGGCTGGTTTGTGGTGCCGGAGGTGCACTTCGTGGTGCTGGGCATGGCCGGGGTGCTGGCCGGGGTGGTGCACGCCCCGCTCACGGCCATCTTCCTCATTGCCGAAATTACCGGCGGCTACGCCCTGTTCGTGCCCCTGATGGTGGTGACGAGCTGCTCCTACCTCATCACGCGCTACTTCGAGCCCTACTCGGTGTACACGCGCAAGCTGGTGCAGCGCGGCGTGTACGTGCACCAGGACCGTGACCGGGGCCTGTTGGCCCAGCTCGACCTCTCCCGCCTGGTCGAAACCGACTTCGAGCCGGTGCAGCCCGAGGCCACCCTGGGCGAGCTGGTCGACATCTTTCGTCACGCCACCCGCAACCTCTTCCCGGTGGTCGACGACGACGGGGCCCTGGTCGGCATCATTTCGCTGGATCAGGTGCGCGACGCCCTTTTTGACGAGGAGCACTACACCACCACCCGCGTGCGCGACCTGATGACCGAGCCCCCGGCCACCGTCAACGTCGACGATACCTTGCTGGACACCTTGCGCTGCATGGAACAGCTGAACGTGTGGTCGTTGCCGGTGCTCAAAAACGGTCGTTACGTGGGCTTCCTGCTGAAATCGGCCATCCTGGCCAGCTACCGCAAGCAGCTTATCAAGGAAAGCGAGTAAGCCGGCTGGGCGCGCTGAAGTCTGATTGAACCGGCTGCCGCCAGCGCCAAAACCGGCCAAGCGGGTGCTGAACAGGCCCCGTCCCCGTCCCACCCACCGCCCGGCAAGGTCCGATCAGCTGCATTTATGACTGGCCTGGCAGCCGCGGAATAGGTTTATTGAGCCGTTGGTCAGCCCTTCCCCGTTGCCCTATGCTGTTGCTCGCGCCCGTTGAGGCCCCGCCCGCCGCCCCGTCCTTACCCCGCTGGAGCCTGGAGGTTGGGGGCTTGTATCAGCGCTATGCCCGGTTCGAGACGCCGTGGGGACGCGGGCGGCAGTCGGTGTTTTCCGTGCTGCCGGTGCACCTGCGCCTGGGCGTGCGCCTGAACGATGGCAACACCCTGTACCTGGGCTTGCAGTACCGGCATCGACGGACGCCCACGACGCTGCTGACAACCTACCCCGAACTGCCACGCTACTACTACTGGCAGACGACCCGGGAGGTAACCACCGTGGCCGTCCCGTTTGCCGTCGGCCTCCCCATTGCCTCCACCCGGCTGGCGCCTACTGCGTGGCGGGTGGAATTTCGGGCGGGCGTCACCCTGCTTGCGGCCCGGTACCGCCTGCGGGAGTATTCCACCACGACGAACAGACCCGAGCCGTACGAGCAGCACGCGGAAACCCCGGAATCCTCGGCCGATGTGACTTTCACCGCCGGTGGCCGAGTCGGCTACGGGCTGGGCAAGCACCTGGAGCTGACCGCTGACGGCGGCGCCAGCTTCTCGCCGCTGATCTTGCTGACCGTTGCGTTCGGGGCCGAAACGTCGCCTTTCGGCGGCGGCGGGTCCCTGGGTCTGACCTACCGATTCTGAGACGGGCGGCGGCGCAGCCAGCCATCCAACGCCCAGCCCAGCAGCACGCCCCCGGCGTAACACGCCAGATCAGACCACAGAAACCCGCGGCCCAGCACCAGCGCGCCCGGCGTGGTGCCCCGCAGTGCGTTCAGCCACGGCGCCTGCCACAGCTGGCTCAGCTCAATAACGAGGGCAAACGCGCTGGCTACCGCCGCTCGCCGCCGGGCCGGCCACGTCGGACGCAGCCCGCTCACCAGCCCGAACACCAGCAGGGCCCACAGCACGTCGCCGGCGTACAGGCCCACCCAGGCGGGCAGCCCCGCCCGAAACCGCCGCGACGCCAGCCCCAGCCCGAGCACCAGCCCCGAGAGGGCCGCGTAGCGGAGGCGGACGGCGCAGGCAGCGGGACGGACAAGCATGGTTTCTGAATCGATGGAAAACGCACCCGCCGCCCGCCCGGCGGCCGTTTGCATCGGCGGCGGGCCTGACGACCACGCGCGAAGCGGCTTCGGTAGTGGCACCGGCGGTTTTTAATAAACTTTGCATTACAAAGTTCTTTGATAACTTTGAATCACCAAACTTTCCTGGCTCCTTTTTCTGTTAGCTGCCATATGGATTACTTCGTCGCGCCGCACTCCATCGTGCGCACCATCTGGGGCAAGGCCGATACGGTCCTGTTCATTTTCGCCGGGGCCGCGGCCGAATTTGCCCTGAACAAAGCCGTCGATTGGCTGTACTTCACCGGGCGGCTGCCCGCCGACCCGCTGGGCCGGCTGTTTTCCACGGTCGAGTACGCCCGGCAGATCGTGTTTGCCGAGCGCGCCGGGGCCGAGCGCGCCATCGACACCATTGCCCACATTCACCGCGCGGTGGAAGCCAAGCGCGGCGCCCGCATCCCCGACTGGGCCTACCGCGACGTCCTGTTTATGCTCATCGATTACTCCATCCGGGCCTACGAGGCGCTGGAACGCCCCCTGACCCCGGCCGAGCAGGCCGAGGTGTTCGACGTGTTCGGGCGCGTGGGCCGGCGCATGGGCGTGCCCGACCTGCCCGCCACCCACGCCGAGTGGCAGCGCCAGCGGCAGCAGCACCTGGCCGCCGACCTGGCTCCCAGCCGCTACACCACCGACCTGTACCGCCAGTACCGCCGCCACCTCGGGCCGGTGCGCTACGCCCTGCTGCGGCAGGCCCAGGGGCTGGTGGTGCCGCCGCTGGTGCGCGCGCAGCTGGGCCTGGGCGCCGGCCACGCGCTGCGGCCGGTCATCGGCGTGTACCGCCGGGTGCAGCACCTGGCCCCGAGCCGCTGGGCCCGCACCAGCCTGCTGCCGGCCGCGTTTCGGGCCCAAATTGCGGCCCTCGATGTGCCATCCGTTCACTTCGTGCATCAATAGGCGGGGCGGCCCGAACTCCGGCCCGCCCCGTGCGTACGATTTTTGCGGGGGGCGGCGTAGGAATGTCGCCCTATCCTGCGTTCCTTTCCTGTTCTTACCCCCTGCAGTGCTTATGGAATCTTCCTTACTCCGCTATCTGCTGCGGCCCGCCCTGATGCCCCTGCTCCTGGCGCTGTGCCTGCTGGCCCTGCCCGGCCGGGCCAGCCACATCCGCGCCGGCGATATTCAGGCCAAGCCCGACACCACCCCGGCCCGTAACCCGTTGCGCATCTTCTTCAAGATGGTGACTTACACGGACTCCAATTCGCCGGCCGACACGCCCAGCCAGCAGTCGAGCAACGAGGCCACCATCTTCTTCGGCGACGGCACCAGCCTGGTGGCCGTGCGCCTGCCCCCGGTGCAGCTGGCCAACAACGTGCGCCGCAGCGTGTACTACTTCGAGCACACCTACAACGCGGCCGGCCTCTACGTGGTCAGCCACATCGGCGAGCTGCGGGCCACCGGGATTCGCAACGTGCCGCAGTCGGAAAACCGCAGCTTCTACATTCACACCCAAGTCAACATCAACCCCATTATCGGCATCAACCACTCGCCGGAGCTCAACGCCCCGGCCGTGGACCGGGCCGCCAGCGGGCAGGTGTACCTGCACAACCCCGCCGCCTCCGACGCGGACGGCGACTCGCTGGTGTACCGCCTGCGCGTGTGCCAGTACGAGCCGCGCACGGTGGCCTCCATCGTCTCGACCGACAATACCCCGCGGCCGGTGGACATTCCCGGCTACACCTTCCCGAACGTGTCGAGCGGGGGCAACCAGGTGCCTTACTCCGGGCCGCCGGTGAGCGGCAACGGCCCCTCCATCCTGGAAATGGACGTGCGCACCGGCCAGATGGTGTGGAATGCGCCCAACCTGACCGGCGACTACAACGTGGCCTTCGTGGTGGAGGAGTGGCGGCGCGACGCGTTCGGGGGCCGGCGCAAGATCGGGGAAGTGGTGCGCGACATGCAGATAACGGTGTTTGCCAGCAGCAACCGGCGCCCGGTCATCACCGTGCCGCGCGACACCTGCGTGGTGGCCGGCACCACCATTACGCGCACAGTCACGGCCACCGACCCGGACGACAACTTGCTGCGCCTCTCGGCCTACGGCGGCATGCTGCCCGCGCCGGCCAGCTTCCAGCAGATTGTCAACATCGCGGGCCGGGCGGTGGGCCGCTTCAGCTGGGCCACCAGCTGCGCGGACGTGGCCTCGGACCCGCAGCTGGTCGTGTTCAAGGTGGAGGACGTGCCCGCCTCGGGTCAGACGCTCATCGACGAGCGGCCCTGGCGCATCACCGTGGTGGGCCCGCCGCCGACGGGCCTGCGCGCCGTGGCCGCCGGCACCGCGGCCACGCTGACCTGGGACCGGTACGTGTGCCAGAACGCGACGCGCATCCTGATCTACCGCAAGGAAAACCAGTCGGGCTGGAGCCCGGGCAGCTGCGAGGCGGGCATCCCGGCCAGCGCGGGCTACACCCTGGTGGGGGAAGTGGCGGCCAACCTGCAGACCTATACCGACACCAACGGCGGGCGCGGGCTGGAGCGGGGCAAAACCTACTGCTACCGCATCTACGCCGAGTTTCCGCGCCCCGCGGGCGGGGCCAGCATTGCCTCCCAGGAAGCCTGCGTGCCGTTTGACGGCCGGGCCATGCTCTTCACCAACGTGACGGTGGAGCGCACCGACGCGGCCACCGGCCAGATCGGGGTGCGGTGGACGGCCCCGGCTCCGGCCGCCAATTTCGCCGCCCCGCTGGGCTACCGCCTCTACCGCGCCGAGGACCAGGGCTCCAACTACACGCTGGTACGCACGGCCACCAGCCTGACGGACACCACCCACACCGACACCAACCTGAACACCCGTGACCGGGCCTACACCTACCGCCTGGAGTTCTTCCGCGCCACGCCCGAGGTCGTGGAGCCCGCCGGGCCGGCCAGCTCCGTGCGCCTGACGGCCACGCCCAACCCGGGCGTGGTGCCCACCATCGGCGTCACCTGGGCGTACAACGTGCCGTGGAACAACAGCGGCAACGTGACGCGCGTCTACCGCAAAAACCCGGGCAGCGCCACATTCACCCTGATCAGCAGCACGGCCGCCGGCACCCGCACCGAGGGCTCGTACCTCGACAACGACCCGGCCCTGCGCCTGAACCAGACCTACTGCTACTACGTGGAAACCGTGGGCCGCTACGACTCGCCGCGCCAGCCGCAGAACCTCGTCAACCGCAGCCAGGAGCTGTGCGTGCTGCTGGCCCCGCGCCCCTGCCGCCCGGTGCTCAGCCTGCAGGGCCCCGACTGCGACCGGCTGGCCGAGCTGGCCCGGCAGTTTCCCTCGCCCCTGCCTCGCCCGCTCACCTTCACCAATAACCTGAGCTGGACACTGAGCAACCAGCCCGCCGGCTGCTCGCCCGACATCGTGGAGTACCGCGTGCTCTACAGCCCCGTCTGCGACAGTGCGGCCTTCCAGGAAATCGGCCGCGTGCCCGGCTCCTCCACCACGACCACGTTCACCTTCGCCCACACCAACCTGACCTCGGCGGCGGGCTGCTACCGCATTCTGGCCGTGGACGGGCAGGGCACCTCGGCCGCCAGCAACATCGTGACCAGCGACAACTGCCGCATCTTCGTGCTGCCCAACGTGTTTTCGCCCAACAACGACCAGCAAAACGACACCTTCCGCCCCATTTTCGCCAGCCCGGTAACGCAGGTCAACGTGAAAATCTTTAACCGCTGGGGCGCCCGCGTGTACGAAGGCAAGGCCAGCCAGGACCTGCGCCTCTGGGACGGCGGCGGCACCGGCACCCCCGACAGCGGCGGCCGCGACTCCGGCGCCAAAGCCACGGCCGGCACCTACTACTACCTGGTGGAAGTGGAGTTTGCCGACCAGGCCCGCACCCGCCAGACGTTCAAGGGCTGGGTGGAAGTCATCAGTCGCTAACCGCCTCTTCTGAACCACAAAAAACGCCCGGCCGCAGTCAGCGGCCGGGCGTTTTTTGTGGGCGGTGGGGAGTAACGGGCGCGGGCCGGCTCAGAGCAGCAGCACGTCGATGCGGTGGGCGTGCACCATGTTGTGCTTCGGCGACCAGGCAAACACCGTGAAGAAGCCGTCCTGCGAGGCCACCAGGGCCAGCGCGTCGCGCTGGTCGTGCACGAACTGGGCGGCGGCCAGGTGGCGGGTGCCCCCGTTCTGGGCCGGGTGCAGGCGGCGGGCCGCGCTGCCCACCACCGGCTCGGTTATCATCATCTCCTCCACGGCGGTGCTGCCCTTGGCCCGCGCCACCTTCGCCCCGAAGGCCAGCAGGTGGTAGTCCTGGGTGATAACCGTGGCCCCGTCGACGGAGGTGAAGCCGCCCACGATGCCGATGGCCCGGCGCAGGTCGCGGGGCCAGTCGGGGTCGTCGTGGCGCTGGGCCAGCACCTGGGCAATGGCCTCGTAGGCGGGCGTGACGGGGTACGACATGGGCTGCACGATGGAGTGCTGCCACTGCGCGGCCGCGGGCGGCACCACCAGCACCAGCCCGCCGCGGCCGTGGGCGCGCATCACGGCGGCCAGCTCCACCAGCACCTCGTCGGCCTCGTGGCCGGGCAGGCCGCTGCCGGGCAGAAAGCGGCGCAGGGCCTGGCAGTCGGCCACGCCGTGGTTTTCGGCATCGACCACCTGCAGCTGGTCGCCGCGCAGAATGGCCACGTTCACGAACTTACCGAAGCCGTCGACGCGCGGGTGCTTCACCACCAGCAGGCCCGGCTCGATGACTTCGAGCACGAAGCACAGCGGCGGCAGCTCCGTGACGGTGCCCCACACGTGCAGCCCGTCCTCGTCGGCCCACACGCCCAGGTGAATGCCGGGCTGCTCCACGGCCGGGGCCAGCTTGATCAGGCTTTGCGGGGTGAGGCGCTTGGGCTGCCCGAACACCAGCGGCTGCCGGGCCTGCCCGGGCGGCAGCAGGGCCAGGGTGATTTTGGGCGGATGGCCTTCCTCGCGCCGCAGGCTGGCCCAGAACGTAACGTCGATCAGGGCCTCAATGACGGCGCGCTCGGGCAGCGCGGCCAGCTGCAGCCGCTGCGGCGCGGTGGCCAGCAGGCGGTGGTCGGCAAAGTGCTGCGCGATGGTGGGCGCCGCCATGCGGGCGGCCAGGTAGGTAGGTTCGGAAAGCATGGCGGGGACGGGGGCGACTTGGAGCACGGGGCGCAACCTACGACGAGCAGGCGAGAAAGTGAGGGGCAGAATGCAACATCAACCGCCGGTGGCGCCGACTGTTTGCCGGCCGCGCCGGGCAGCCCGGCGCGGCCCCTTCCGCCCGCGGCCCGCGCCCGTTCAGCCCGGCTCCCCCGCGCTCAGCGTGAGCGTGATGACGGTGCCCACATCCGGGGCCGAGCGCAGCTGAATGCTGCCCTTGTGGAGCAGCATAATCTGCTTGCACAAGCTTAGGCCGATGCCGCTGCCGTTTTTCTTGGTGGTGAAAAACGGCACGAACACCTGCTCCTGAGTTTCGGCGTCCATGCCCGCGCCGTTGTCGGCCACGCTGAGCACGGTGCGGCCCGGCTCGGCGGCGCCCGTGAGCGTGATGCGTGGCGCGGCCCGGCCAGCCAGGGCATCGATGGCGTTGATAACCAGGTTGATCAGCACCTGCTCCAGCAGCACGCGGTCGGCCAGCAGGCGTAGCTGCGGGTCGGGCAGCACCACGTCCAGCCCGATGCCGCGCTCCTGCAGCCGGGGCAGCAGCAGGTGGTGCACGGTTTCGAACAGCTCGTACACCGGCAGGGGCTGGCGGTTGGGCGCGCTGATTTTGCTCAGGCTGCGGTAAGTGGTCGAAAACTGCAGCAGCCCGTCGCTGCGGCGCTTGATGGTTTCGATGCCCAGCTCCAGGTCTTCGCGCAGGTCGGGGTCGGCGGGGTCGGCGGCGTGCAGGCGCTGCTGCAGGGTGGCGGCCAGCGAGGCAATGGGGGCCACCGAGTTCATGATTTCGTGGGTGAGTACCCGCAGCAGCTTCTGCCAGGCGTCGGCCTCGGTTTCGTCGAGGGTGTCGCCCACGCTGTGCAGGGCCACCAGCTTGTACTGCCGGCCCTCGGTCTGAAACACGCTGGCGGCCACGAGCAGGCGCAGCACCCCGCTGCCCACGGCCACCGTGGCCACCTGCGCGGGCCCGGGCCGCAGCTCCGCCAGCTGGGCGGCCAGGGCGGGGTAGCGCCGGACCAGCCCGCTGAAGTGCTTCAGGTGCGGCAGGCGCAGCATTTCCTTCAGGGCCCCGTTCAGCCACCACACCGCCCCGGTGGCCGGCTCGTAGGACAGGATACCGGTCTGAATCAGCTCCAGGATGCTTTGCAGGTGCTGGTACTGGGTTTCCTTTTCCCGGCTGAGGCGGCGGAAAGCGGCGTTGATTTCCTGGAAGCCGGCGTGCAGCGCCTGCAGCTCGGGCCGGCCGCTGCGCCGCCCGTACTGCCGCGAAAAGTCGCCGTAGCGCACGGCGGCCGTGAAGTCCTGCAGCTCCTGCTGCAGCCGGGCCTGGCCGCGGTACAGGTCGGCCGCGGCCCAGAGCGCCGGCAGCAGCGCCAGCGCGGCCCCGCCCGGGCGCCCCAGCAGCAGCAGCCCGGCCGCGGCGCCCAGGGCCGCGGCCAGCAGCAGCACGGTGGCGGCCAGGCGGAAGCGAAAATCAGAGCGCATGCTTGTTGAGGCGGCGGTACAGGGCCGTGCGCGTGAGGCCCAGCTCCTGGGCCGCCCGGGTGATGTTGCCGCCGTGCTTCTCGATAACGCGCAGGATGGCGTTGCGCTCCACGGCGCTGAGCGTGAGGCCCTCGGCCGCGGCCGAAGCGGTGGACGCCGGCTCCAGCTGCGAGAACAGCAGGTCGTCGGGCTGCAGCTCGGCCGCGTCGGCCATGATGACGGCCCGCTCGATGGTGTACTGCAGCTCGCGCACGTTGCCGGGCCAGGCGTAGTGCTCCAGCTTGCGCAGGGCCGCCGGGCTGAGCGTGGGCGCGGGCCGGTGGTACTTGGCCGCGTACTGGGCCGCGAAGTGCCGGGCCAGCACGGCAACATCGGCCGGGCGGCTGCGCAGCGGGGGCACCAGCAGCTCCACGGTGTTGATGCGGTAGAGCAAATCCTTGCGGAAGCGCCGCTCGTCGGCCAGCTCGCTCAGCGGCACGTTGGTGGCGCAGATCAGCCGAATGTCCACCGGAATGGCCTGGTTGGAGCCCAGGCGCGTGACCTGCCGACTCTGCAAAGCGGTGAGCAGCTTGGCCTGCTGGGCCAGGCCCAGGTTGCCGATTTCATCCAGGAACAGGGTGCCGCCGTTGGCCGCCTCGAAGCGGCCGGCGCGGTCTTCGCGGGCGTCGGTAAAGGCGCCTTTGCGGTGGCCGAACAGCTCCGACTCAAACAACGAGGGCGTCAGCGCCCCGGCGTCGACTTTCACGAAGGGGCCGGCGGCGCGGCGCGAAGCCCGGTGCACGGCCTGGGCCACCAGGTCCTTGCCGGTGCCGTTTTCGCCCAGAATGAGCACGTTGGCGTCGGTGGGCGCGACTTTCTCCAGCGTGCGAAAAATCTGCTGCATGGCCGGGGACGAGCCCAATAAATCGGGGTCGGCGGGGGCCGCGGGGGCCGGCGCCGCCCCGGCGGGCCGCAGCGCGTCCTGAATGGTGGTGAGCAGCTTGTCGTTGTGCCAGGGCTTCACCACGAAGTCGGCGGCGCCTTCCTTGAGGGCGCGCACGGCCAGCTCGATGTCGGCGTAGGCCGTTATCATAATGACGGCCGCGGCGGAGCCCAGCTCCTTGATGCGCTTCAGCCAGAAAAAGCCCTCGTTGCCGGTGTTGACGGCGCTGTGGTAGTTCATGTCCAGCAGAATCACGTCGAACGAGCGGGCGGCCAGCAGGTTGGGCAGGGCCTCGGGGCGGCGCTCCACCGTCACCTCGCGCACCTGGGTCTTGAGCAGCAGCCGCACCGCCGTCAGGATGTCGGGGTCGTCGTCGAGCACGAGTACGGAAGCGGAGCGCAGGTTCATAGCGGAGCGGTAGTAAGAGCGGGAGCAGTGGCATGCCGGGGCGTTGTAGCGACGCGTATTGCGTCTTGCCGTCCGCATCACTTGGCGGTATGATCAAGAACGAGGCAATGCGTTCGAGCCTTCCGATTGAACGCCTGGGGCGGTAAACTCAACGAGGAGACGCGAGTACGCGTCGCTACGACGCCCCGACAACCCCAACAAAGCACGGCAATTTTCGAGGGCAAAATCAAGTCCCGCCGGAGCGGCTCCCGGCCAGTTTCGGCCGGGAGCTCCGCCCGCCGTCCGGACGACTGTATCAGCCCCGCACACTGATTGTATCAAAACCGAACACTGCCCGGAAACAGCTATTTAACAAGCTATTGAAAATAAGCCAATTGAATTTTCGGCACGGCGCTGGCAGCGCCCCAAGGGAAACCGGCTGAAAATATTTTCGGCCCGACGCAAAAAACTGCTGCCGCCGTGGACCGCGCTATTCCCCCCAAGAAATGGACAACCCGCAACGTGCTGCTGCTGGGCGGCCTGCCCCTGGCGGGGCTGCTGGCCGTGGGCGGCTACTACTACGGCGCCGGCCCCAGCCAGCTGAACGTGGACCCCGCGCGGCTGACGGTGAGCGAGGTGCGGCAGGGCAGCTTTCAGGAGTTTATCCCGGTGAGCGGGGTGGTATTGCCCGAAACCACCATCTACCTCGACGCGCTGGAAGGCGGGCGGGTGGAGGAAAAATACGTGGAGGACGGCGCCCTGATGAAGAAAGGCCAGCCCCTGCTGCGCCTCTCCAACGCCGACCTGGAGCTGAGCCTGGTGAACCAGGAAACGGCCGTGCTGAACTTGTTCACCCAGATGCAGATGTCGCGCAACGCGGCCCAGCAGAACACCAACGCCCGCCTCAACCAGCTGGCCGACGCCGACAACGCCTACCAGGAGGCCGAGCGGGTGTTCAAGCTCCAGAAAACGCTCTACGAGCAGAAGGTCATTGCCCTGCAGGACTTCCGGCAGGCCGAAAACGCCTACCACTACCAGACCCGCCGCCGCCGCCTGAGCCGCACCATGCTCCACCAGGACTCCGCGGCCACCCGCCAGGAAACCACCCAGGCCGCCCGCTCCTACGCCCGCATGCAAAACGCCCTGACCCTGATGCGCCGCAAAGTGGGCGACCTGGTGGTGCGCGCCCCCATCGACGGGCAGCTGACTTCGCTCGACGCCGAAATCGGGCAGAGCGTCAACAAGGGCGCCCGCCTGGGCCAGCTCGACGCGGTGACGGGCCACAAGGTGCGCGCCGACATCGACGAGCACTACATCTCGCGCATCTTCCCCGGCCTGCGCGGCGAGTGTACCGTGGCCGGCCGCGAGTATGCGCTGCAGATCCGCAAGGTGTATACCCAGGTGGCGCAGGGCCGCTTTCAGGTCGATATGATTTTTCCCGAGGCCGTGCCCAAGGCCATCCGCCGCGGCCAGTCGCTGCAGATTCGCCTGACCCTGGGCGACGAAACCCGGGCCCTGCTGCTGGCCAAGGGCGGCTTTTACCAGCAGACCGGCGGCACCTGGGTATACAAGCTCACCCCCGACGGCCGCCGCGCCTACCGCGCCGACGTGCGCCTGGGCCGCCAAAACCCCGACTACTACGAAGTGCTCGGCGGCCTGCAGCCCGGCGAGCGGGTCATCACCTCCGGCTACGACACCTACGGCACCATGCAGGAGCTGGTGCTCAGGCAGTAGCCCGGAGGCCTTCAGAACGGTCATCCTCACGAAGCAAGGCCCTGATTACTGAAGAACAACCTGGGCTGACCGGGCAAGGCCCTTGGCTCCGCCGGCCGCCGGCTCGCAATGCGCAGAATCATAGTCGAATAAACCCCAGCTCCCAAGGAACGCGCCGAAGCGGTGCTGCCCGGCAGTGACGCAGCCCCGAGTTGTGGTGAATGAGTGGCCCCGACCTTACCGGCCGCGCTGCTTCGCCGCTTTCCTTTTTTTTCCTTCTCTCTCAACCGCCACCTGACTCCGATGATCAAGATTACCAACCTGGAAAAAACCTACCGCACCGAGGACGTGGAAACCACGGTGCTGCACGAGCTGAACCTGCAGGTGCAGGAAGGCGAGTTCGTGGCTGTGATGGGCCCGTCGGGCTGCGGCAAATCCACCCTGCTCAACATCCTGGGCCTGCTCGACGACCCCGACGCGGGCTCCTTCGTCTTCGACGGCAAGGAAACCGTGGGCTACTCCGAGCGGCGCCGGGCCGAGCTGCGCAAGCACGCCATCGGCTTCGTGTTCCAGAGCTTCAACCTCATCGACGAGCTGACGGTGTACGAAAACGTGGAGCTGCCGCTGGTGTATACCGGCGTGCCCGCCGCCGAGCGGAAGCAGCGCGTGAAAGAAGTGCTCGACAAGATGCGCATCATGCACCGCCGCAACCACTACCCCCAGCAGCTCTCGGGCGGGCAGCAGCAGCGCGTGGCCGTGGCCCGCGCCGTGGTCAACCGCCCCCGCCTCATCCTGGCCGACGAGCCCACCGGCAACCTCGACTCCTCGAACGGCAACGAGGTGATGGACCTGCTTTCGGAGCTCAACGAGCAGGGCACCACCATCGTCATGGTCACCCACTCCGAGCACGACGCGCGCTACAGCCACCGCATCGTGCGCATGCTCGACGGGCAGACCGTGGCCGAGAACATCCTGACCTAGCCAGTACGGCGCCAACAGCACGTCCGGTCTCGCCAAGCCCGACAGGACGACCCACTAATTCCGCTGCTTTTTCCGCCCTGCCTTTCCGAGCTACCCGAAAACACGCTTCCCTCCTTCTCCAACCGCCATGCTCCGTCATTACCTCACCGTCACCGTGCGGAATCTGCTTAAGCACAAGCTGATAGCCGGCATCAACCTCTTCGGCCTGACCACGGGGCTGACTTGCTGCCTGCTGATTCTGGCTTACATCCTGCACGAAACCAGCTACGACCGCCGCGTGCCCGAGGCCGAGCGGATCTACCGCGTCACCCGCGACTTTTACAACCCCGACGGGGCCGCCACCCTGCAGCTGAGCGCGGTGGCGCCGGTGGTGGGCCCGCTGCTGAAAAACGACTTTCCGCAGATCGAGAAAATCACCCGGCTGCTCCTCTTCAGCCCGGTGGTGGTGCGCCACGCGGACCGCATCCTGACCGAGGACAGCCTGATGTTTTCCGAGCCGGCGTTTCTGGACATGTTCGCCGTGCGCATGCTCAGCGGCGACGCCCGCACGGCCCTTTCGGAGCCCAATTCGCTGATTCTGGAGCAGAGCGCGGCCCGCAAGTACTTCGGCGACCAGGACCCGATGAACCAGGAGCTGAAGCTGGACGGGCGCATTGCCTGCAAGGTCACCGGCGTGTACCAGGGCCTGCCCGAAAACAGCCACCTGCACCCGGCCGTGCTCGTGTCTTTCAGCACCCTGAACGACTCGACCGTGTACGGGGAGCGAAACCTGCGTACGAGCTGGAGCAACAACGCCTTTCACACCTACCTGCAGCTGCCCGCCGGCTACGACGCCCGCCAGCTCGAAGCCCAGTTTCCGGCCTTCCTCGACCGGCACCAGCCCCAGAACAAGCGCGCCACCGACTACGTGCGGCCCTCCAAGATGACCGCCCTGCAGCTGCAGCGCCTCACCGACGTGCACCTGCACTCCAACCGCGCCGACGAGCTGGAGCCCAACGGCGACGTGAACCGCGTGTACATCTTCGGCATCATCGCGCTGTTCGTGCTGCTGATTGCCTGCATCAACTACATGAACCTGAGCACTGCCCGGGCCGCCCTGCGGGCCAAGGAAGTGGGGGTGCGCAAGGTGGTGGGCGCGCAGCGCTCCGAAATCATCCTGCAGTTTCTGGGCGAGTCGGTGCTGATAACGGCCGTGGCCACGGGGCTGGCGGTGGGCTGCACGGTGCTGGCCCTGCCCTGGCTGAGCCGCCTGGCGGGCACGGCCCTGCCCCCGCAGTTGCTGTGGCAACCGGCGGTGCTGCTCGGGCTGCTGGTGCTGCCCTTGGTGGTGGGCGTGGTATCGGGGCTGTATCCGGCGCTGTTCATGTCCTCGTTCCAGCCCCAGCAGATTCTGAAGGGCTTCACCAAAATCAGCGGGGGCCTCGCGTTCCGGCGGGTGCTGGTGGTGGTGCAGTTCGTGGTGTCCATCGGGCTGCTGGTGAGCACCGCCGTGGTGGGCCTGCAGCTGC
This sequence comes from Hymenobacter edaphi, assembly GCF_003258365.1. Lineage (GTDB taxonomy): Bacteria > Bacteroidota > Bacteroidia > Cytophagales > Hymenobacteraceae > Solirubrum > Solirubrum edaphi. The sequence goes on from NZ_QHKM01000001.1 coordinate 1,403,023, forward strand.
GCTACCTGCGGCAGGCCCCGCTGGGCTACGACCGGGCGCAGATTGTTACGCTGGCCTATCCGCTGCCCCTCAGGCCCCAGTACGAAGCCTTCGGCCAAGCCCTGCAGCAGCAAGCCGGCGTGCAGGCCCTGGCCCGCTCCTCGCGCATCCCGACGGGCCGCCTGCTCGACGCCAGCGACGCCGCGGCCGGCATCGGCGACTCGCTGCGGCCCACCTCGGCCAACGTGAAGTACCTCGGCATCGATGAGGGCTTTCTGCCCACCTACGGCATCAAGCTGGCCGCCGGGCGCAACTTCGACCCCAAGGCTTTCCCCACCGACACCCTGGGCTTTATCCTGAACGCCACCGCCGTGCGCATGATCGGCTGGAAGTCGCCGGCGGAAGCGGTGGGCCAGGCGTTTCGCTACGGCGGAGTGCTGGGCCGGGTGCTGGGCGTGACCCAGGACTACCACTTCGAGTCCCTGCACCAACCCATCGTGCCGATGGTGATGTTTCTGAGCTCGGCCACCTCCCGCTCGTCCTACAACTACGTGTCGGTGAAGCTGGCCGGGGGCAACGTCGCGGGTTCCTTGCAGCACCTGGAGCGCACCTGGAAGGAGTTTCTGCCCGACGAGCCCTTCACCTACACCTTCCTCGACGAGAGCTACGCCAAGCTCTACCAAGCCGAACTACGCCAGACCCTGCTCTTCAGCATCTTCGCCGGCATTGCCATCCTCATTGCCTGCCTGGGTTTATTCGGGCTATCGTCCTTCGCCATCACCCAGCGCGTGAAGGAAATCGGTATTCGCAAGGTGCTCGGGGCCAGCACCTCCACCATCGTCATGCTGCTCTCCAGCGACTTTATGAAGCTGGTGCTGGTGGCCGCGCTGCTGGCCTTTCCGCTCTCGTGGTACGTGATGCACCGCTGGCTGCAGGACTTCGCCTACCGCATCAATATGCCCTGGTGGGTGTTTCCGTTGGCCGGACTGGCCGCCGCCGGCGTCGCCCTGGCCACCATCGTGTCGCAGACGGTGAGCGTGGCCCGCGCCAACCCGGTTAAAAGCCTGCGCACGGAGTAGGCGGGCATCAGCTTTAGTTGCTGTTTTTACTTAAGAAAGGGTCGTCATCCTGAGCAGAGCGAACCGGAGGAAGGCGAAGCCAAGGAACTTCCTCCGAGCTAGCATCGCCGCTGAGGCCAACGAACAAGCGCTAATCCGCTGGAACAACAAAGCGCAGCCACCAACATCAAGGCGTTGGTGGCTGCGCTTTTCGCTTGTGCAGGGTCAGAGGAGGGTCCTTGGCTTCGCCTTCCTCCGGTTCGTCTGCGGCTCAGAATGACGGCCCTCTTTTCCGCTTAGCGCTTAGCCTTGCGGCTTCAGCATCTCGTGCAGCACCGTCTGCATGGAAAACACGCGGTTGCCGGCTTCCTGCACCACCAGGGAGTTGGGCGAGTCCAGCACCGCGTCACTCACTTCCACGTTGCGGCGCACGGGCAGGCAGTGGATGAACTTCGCGTCGTTGGTGAGGGCCATGTGGCGCGCGTCCACCATCCAGCTCGGGTCCTGGGTGATGACCTGCCCGTAGTTCTGGTAGCTGCTCCAGTTCTTGGCGTACACGTAGTCGGCGCCTTCCAGGGCCTTCTGCTGGTCGTACTCGATGCGGGCACCCTTGGTGAACTGCTCGGCCAGCTCATAGCCCTCGGGGTGGGTGATGACGAAATCCACCCAGTCGACTTCCGAGAACCAGTCGGCGAAGGAGTTGGGCACGCACTGGGGCAGAGCGCGCACGTGCGGGGCCCAGGTCAAGACCACTTTCACGCGCTCGGTTTTCTTGGTTTCGGCCACGGTGATGAGGTCGGCGAAGCTTTGCAGCGGGTGCAGGGTGGCGCTTTCCAGGCTGATGACGGGCACGGTGGCGTGCTGCAGAATCTTGTTGAAGACCACCTCATTATAGTCCTCGTCGCGGTCCTTGAGGCCGGGGAAGGTGCGCACGCCCAGCACGTCGCAGTACTGGCTCATCACGGCAATGGCTTCCTTGATGTGCTCCTGCGTGCTGCCGTTCATCACCGCGCCGTCGGCCATTTCCAGGGTCCAGGAGTCGGCACCGGCGTTGAGCACCCAGGCTTGGGCCCCGAGGTTGTAGGCGGCCTTGATGGAGCTGAGGCGGGTGCGCAGGCTGGGGTTGAAGAAAATCAGCCCGATGGTCTTGTTCTTGCCCAGGTGCTGGTAGCCGAAGGGGTTCTGCTTAATCTCCAGCGCCTGTTGCAGCAGGGCACGGTAGTCGGGTACGTCGGCGAACGAGGTAAATTTTTTCATGGGGTGTTCTACGGGATTTCAGAACGTCAGACGGCAAAGGCCGTCATCCTGAGCTTGTCGAAGCATCTCTACCGCTTCGTGGAACGCAGGGCTATTTCTGCTCTTTCTTGATTATTTCAACCTTGACATGATGCGTCCGACGGTTCTCATAGTACTGAAGGGCTTCCTTTTCAACCTCAGCCTTGGTCACGCTGGGCCGCCAAGATTTATCTAATGTGTAGCCGTCTTCTGAAACAGCGGGTTGCTCGAAGCTGACGGCGGCTTTCTCATCCTCTGGAATGAATTGATACAGCTGCCCCATCCGAATCATCGAATCCAGTGAGGTCAGTCCGTTTTTGTGCATTTCTTCCTCCGTCAACTCTTCACCGCAATTGTCACAGTGCTTTTCCTGCGCATTAAAGGCTATGTAGCCGCAGACTGGGCACGTGGAATATACAATACCGTCTTTGCTCATCACCTGGCCGGATTGCGGCATCAGAATAGTTGGTAGTGCCAATCCGATTACCAGAACTACTAGCACAACCACTCGGACGGTAACAGAACGCTTGCTGGTAAAATAATAACCGGCTACCCCTAATGCGCCAGCGACTAGGCCGGCTAGACCACTGTAAAGAACTTTCATGCCTTTATCAGTCGTGTATGCATCACCAAACTGCATAGCACTTATCAAGGGAAGCACTAGAAAGGCGACAAACCAGTACTGGTCTGTATTCAGTTTTGATTTCAAGATATGCGGCCGTTATGCTGGGAGATTCACCAATTACTTATCAGTACGTCTCGCTTGTGTCTGATACATGACTACAAACTCCTGCGCCTCCCGCATATTCTCCGGGTACTGGACATAGTTTTCAATCTTGGCATTTCGCACGGGGTTCTCATCCACATGATAGATGTGCTGATATGAAAAGCCGTTTTCAACAAGAAATTTCACGGTTTCCCATTTAGCCGTTTCCGTTTTCTTCGGCGGGCGAAACCGGTGTGGCAGTCGAATCATCTGCTGCCCACATTCTCTGCACGTCATTTCGCCAGTCACGCCAAAAGGCATATTGAATGCTTTGCGACAGTTCAGGCAGACGTTTTTGTGTCCCATAGCTGGTAAACAAGAATAAGAAGGTCAAACCTGGAAACGCGTGACGGCATGCTCCATCTGGCGTTCTTGTAAACACCGCTGACATAAGGTACACTGCGCTAAACTCGCGCCAACTTGGTTTCTGAGCACCTGTGAGGTCCCATGTGCTCAGAAACCATTGTTTTTAGGCACATAGGACGTCACACCTGCCCATAATCAATGGTTTTCGAGCACATGGGACCTTACACGTGCCTGAAATCAATGGTTTCCGAACACATGTGACCTCACACCTGGCAAAAAACGATGGTTTCCGAGCACATGTGACTTCACACTTGCCCGGAAACCATCGGTTCCTGCCGTAGGCCCCGCTTACAGCACCGGCTCGGTCTGCGCCTTGAACTCCTTCCAGCTCTTGATGCTCAAATCCTGCAGCTTCAGCGTGGTGAAGGCCTTGATAAAGGCTTTGGCCAGGCGGGCGTTGGTGATGAGCGGGATGTTGAAGTCGACGGCCGTGCGGCGGATTTTGTAGTCGTTGTCCAACTCGCCCTTGGTCAGGTTCTTGGGGATATTGATGACCAGGTCGATTTTCCGCTCGCGCAGGTAGGTCAGGGCGTTGGGCTCCTGCAGCTCGTCGGGCCAGTAGACCAGGGTGCTGGCCACGCCGTTTTCGGTCAGGAACAGGTGCGTGCCGTGGGTGGCGTAGATGGTGTAGTCCTTCTGCACCAGCAGCTTGGCGGCGCTGAGCAGGGCCACCTTGGAGAGCAGCGGGCCGCTGGACATCAGCACCGTCTTTTCCGGAATGCGGTAGCCCACCGACAGCAGGGACTTCAGCAGCGCTTCCTCGGCCGTGTCGCCCAGGCAACCCACTTCGCCGGTGCTGGTCATGTCCACGCGCAGCACCGGGTCGGCGCCCTGCAGGCGGGTAAAGGAGAATTGCGAGGCCTTCACGCCTACGAAGGGCAGGTCATATACCAGCTCGCTTGCGTCGCGCTCCACGTGCTGGCCCAGCAGCACCTTCGTGGCCTTCTTGATCAGGTTGTGGCCCGATACCTTGCTCACGAACGGGAAGCTGCGGGAGGCGCGCAGGTTGCACTCGATAACGCGGATGGCGCCGTTTTTCTCTAGGAACTGGATGTTGAACGGCCCGCTGATTTCGAAGCGCTTGGCAATCTTCTCGGCAATGACCTTGAGCTTGCGCACCGTGCCCACGTACACGCGCTGCGGCGGGTAGTACATGGTGGCGTCGCCGGAGTGTACGCCGGCAAACTCCACGTGCTCCGATATGGCGTACGACACGATTTCGCCCTTGTCGGCCACCGCGTCCAGCTCGATTTCCTTGGCTTCCTGGATGAACTCCGACACCACCACCGGGTACTCGGCGCTGACCTCCACGGCCAGTTTCAGGTACTCCTCCAGCTCCTGCGGGTTCGACACCACATTCATAGCCGCGCCCGACAGCACGTAGCTCGGGCGGATCAGCACCGGGAAGCCGACTTCTTTCACGAAGCCGTAGATGGCCTCCATCGTGGTCAGCTCGCTCCAGCGCGGTTGGGCAATGCCCAGCTCGTCCATGATGCTGCTGAACTTGTGGCGGTTTTCGGCCTCGTCGATGCGGGCGGCGGCGGTGCCCAGGATGGGCGCGCCGGCCTGCTCCAGGCGGGTGGCAATGTTGTTCGGAATCTGCCCGCCGGTGCTCAGAATCACGCCCTGCGGCGCCTCGAAGTCCAGGATGTCCATCACCCGCTCGTAGCTCAATTCCTCGAAGTACAGGCGGTCCGACACGTCGTAGTCGGTGCTTACGGTTTCGGGGTTGTAGTTGATGATGATGGACTTGTAGCCCTCCTCGTTCACCGTCTGGGCCGCGTTTACGCCGCACCAGTCAAACTCCACCGACGAGCCGATGCGGTACACGCCCGAGCCCAGCACCACCACCGACTTGTCGGTTTCGGGCGCCAGGTCGTTTTCGGTGCCGTGGTAGGTGAGGTAGAGGTAGTTGGTTTGGGCCGGGAATTCGGCCGCCAGCGTGTCGATTTGCTTGACCACGGGCAGTACGCCCAGGGCCTTGCGGCGGGCGCGCACCAGCATTTCGTTGGCTTTCACCTCGGCCGGGCCGAGCAATTGCACGGCCAGCTGCTGGTCCGAGAAGCCCGCTTTCTTGGCCTGGCGCAGCAGGTCGGTGTCGAGGGCATCGAGGCCGCCCTGCTGGCGCTTTTCGCCGAGCTGCAGGCCCAGCTGGTAGATGCCGTAGAGGCGCTGCAAAAACCATCGGTCGATGCGCGTCAGCTCGTACACGCGCTCCACGTCGTAGCCGGCCTGGAAGGCTTCGTTGATGGCGAAGATGCGCTCCTCGTTCGGCTCGCTCAGCAGCGTGTCGAGGTCCGAGAGGTCGATGGGCTCGGGCTTGTTGGCCACGAAGCCGCGGCGGCCTGTGTCGAGCATGCGCAGGCCCTTCTGCACGGCTTCCTCGAAGGTTTTGCCGATGGCCATAACCTCGCCCACGCTCTTCATGGCCGAGCCGATCTGGCGCTGCACGCCCGCAAACTTGCTCAAATCCCAGCGCGGCAGCTTCACCACCAGGTAATCGAGCGAGGGCTCGAAGAAGGCCGAGGTGGTCTGCGTCACGCTGTTTTTCAGCTCGGCCAGCGAGTAGCCCAGGCTCAGCTTGGCGGCCACGAAGGCCAGCGGGTAGCCCGTAGCCTTAGAAGCCAGGGCCGAGGAGCGCGACAAACGGGCATTCACCTCAATCACGCGGTACTCCTCCGAGTGCGGGTCGAGGGCGTACTGAATGTTGCACTCGCCCACGATGCCCAGGTGGCGGATGGTCTTGATGCCGATGCTGCGCAGCTTGTGGTACTCGCGGTTGCTCAGCGTCTGCGACGGAGCCACCACGATGCTCTCCCCGGTGTGGATGCCGATGGGGTCGAAGTTCTCCATGTTGCAGACGGTGATGCAGTTGTCGAACTGGTCGCGCACCACCTCGTACTCCACCTCTTTCCAGCCTTTCAAGGACTCTTCCACCAGAATCTGGTCGGAGGTCGAGAAGGATTTCTGGGCCAGGGTGCGCAGCTCGTCCATGTTGTTGGCGAAGCCGCTGCCCAGGCCGCCCAGCGCGAAGGCGGCGCGCACGATGATGGGGAAGCCAATCCGCTCCGCGGCCGCCAGCGCGTCTTCCATCGTCGTCACCGCTTCGCTGCGGGCCGTGAGCACGCCGATCTGGTCGAGCTTTTCCTTGAAGATGTCGCGGTCCTCGGTGTCGATGATGCTCTGCACGGGCGTGCCGAGCACGCGCACGTTGTACTTCTCGAACACGCCGGCGCGGTACAGGGCCACGGCGCAGTTCAGGGCCGTTTGGCCGCCGAAGGCCACCAGGATGCCGTCGGGCTGCTCCTTCTTGATGACTTCCTCCACGAAGTAGGGCGTCACGGGCAGGAAGTACACGTCGTCGGCAATGTCGTCCGACGTCTGCACGGTGGCAATGTTGGGGTTGATGAGGATGGTGCGGATGCCTTCCTCTTTCAGCGCCTTGAGGGCCTGCGAACCGGAGTAATCGAACTCACCGGCCTCCCCGATTTTGAGGGCACCGGAACCGAGGATGAGAACTTTCTGTGGTTTTTCCATTCTAGGAGTTAGCGTACCCGACCCGCGCGGGAGTCGTAGTGAAAAGTCTTGTGGAAGCTGACTACAGCTTGTTGAGTTCCGTGAGCGGCACGGTCCGCTCTTCGCGGAACAGCGTGTCGGTCTTAATCATGTCCCACTGCCCGGAGGGTCGCTTGACCATCCACATCTTGAGGGTGGCCTCGCCCCGCTCGCCTTGCAGCACAAACTGAAAAACGTTCGTGTCTTTCTTGGCCCCGAGCTGCTTCACCTTGAAGTTGGTGCCGCTTATTTCGCCGATGCGGTTGGTGATGCGCGGGGAGTATTTGGCCGACTTCATGGCCCGGGCCACCAAGTCGCCCGGCTCCCCGAGCACCGCTTTCAAAATGGTCTTCTGGCCCACGAACTTGCCGAACAAGTACACGGCCAGCACCAGGGCACCAGCTACGATAAACACCCAATTCGGCAGACCTCTACGTTTTTCTGGCATGTGGACAGTGCGGTTGAGGGAGCGAATTTAGAGGGTGAGTTTGTGTGGGGTGCAGACCGTCATGCTGAGCTTGTCGAAGCATCTCTACCGCTTCGTTAGACGCTCAACTAAGCTTGTTCTTTTTGGTAGCCCGATATGTTGTCGACATGTATCCAAGTAGCCGTTGCTTGAAAAACGACTCCTTGCGGCTGGGTGGTGAATGTTATCTGAAAGCGTGTCCCATCATGAATGATACTCAAGTCTCCTATGCCGCTTCCGCTAGGAATAGTGCACTGGATTAGCTCGGTTTGAATCAGGTTCAGGCTCAGTTGGACCGTATTGTACTTCCGCTGTACCCATTTGATTGGGGCATCAGTAGGAAAATCCTTCAAATCGAAGTGGAGCTTGCATTGTAGGTCACCGCCACAGACAATAGCCACCTCAGACAACTGCACTTGCGCTAACGAGGGCGGCTCTGCCGAGTAGATACTCGTTATCGTTTTGGGGTTTACAAGGTGCTCAATCCACATCGAGGCAGTGCTCATCAGGTTTAGCGGCTACAGGAAGCCAACGAAGCGGTAGAGATGCTTCGGCAAGCTCAGCATGACGTTCTTTTCCGTCGTGCTGAGCTTGGTCGTCCGGCTACTTACCAGCCTTGTATTTCTCTACCTCATCCAGGAACTGGTCGAACAGAAACTCTGTGTCCTGGGGGCCGCCGGCGGCTTCGGGGTGAAACTGGGTGGAGAAGAAGGGCTTGGTTTTGTGCTTGATGCCTTCGCAGGTACCGTCGTTGAGGTTCTCGAACAGCATGTCCCACTCGGCGGGCAGCGTGGCGGTGTCCACCGCGAAGCCGTGGTTCTGGCTGGTGATGTAGCTGCGCTGGGTGCCGGTGAGCTTCACGGGCTGGTTGTGGCTGCGGTGGCCGTACTTGAGCTTGAACGTGTCGCCGCCGGCGGCCAGGCCCATGAGCTGGCTGCCCAGGCAGATGCCGAAAATGGGCTTGTCCTGCTGCAGGGCTTTCTGCAGGTGCTCGATGGTGGGCACGCACATTTTCGGGTCGCCGGGGCCGTTGCTCAGGAACAGGCCGTCGTAGTCGAGCTGGGTGAAGTCGTAGTCCCAGGGCACGCGGATCAGCTCCACGTCGCGCTCCAGGAAGCAGCGGATGATGTTGGTCTTGGTGCCGCAGTCCACCAGCACGATTTTGTTTTTGCCGGTGCCGTAGTGCTGCACGCCTTCTGGGCTCACCTGCGCCACCAGGTTGTCCTGGTTGGGGTCGTGCATCGGAATGTCCTGCTCCGCCACGATTTTGCCGAGCATGGCGCCCTTCTCGCGCAGCTTCTTGGTGAGCATGCGGGTATCCACGCCGCAGATGCCGGGGATGTTGTACTCGGCCAGCCAGTCGCCGAGGCTCTTGGCGGCGTTCCAGTGGCTGTGCTCCTCGGAGTAGTAGTTGACCACCAGGCCCGCCACGTGAATCTTGTCCGACTCGAAAATTTTGGAAATCGACTCGTACAGCTCCTCGCCCGGCACGCCGTAGTTGCCCACGATGGGGTAAGTCAGCACCAGGATCTGCCCGGCGAAGGACGGATCGGTGAGGTTTTCGGGGTAGCCGGTCATGGCCGTGCTGAACACCACTTCGCCCGCGGCCGAGGTGAATGCGCCGAAAGATTGGCCCTGAATTTCGGTGCCGTCTTCCAGCACCAGCTTCACCGATTTAGCGTTTTCCACTCTGTTTTGCGAAAAAGGGTTTACTCTGTTGATTTTCTGCGGTGCGCCTCACCCCCCGGCCCCCTCTCCGAAAAGGAGAGGGGGAGCCTGACGGGAACTAGCGTCAGCCAAGGGAGCCAAGCGGCGGTGACCGGGCGCGGGGCGGCGGGTGTGCCGTGTGGCTACTGCCCGTTGTCGGAACCGCCCGGATACAATTTCGGCTGGAACAGAACCAAACATCAGGGGTCTATTCCAGCCGAACGAGGACTTAAGCCAAACGGGAGCGAAAGAAGGTAGATCAATCGGTCCCGCGCCCGGCCGCTCCCAGATGTCAGGCATCGGGAAATCGGGCGGGCAGGCCTGCTGGAAGAAAGGGGCTTGGGTGGCCGTTGTTTCAGGGAAAAAACCGGCCAGGGGCTGCGCAATTCCAGGAAACGGCAGCGTGCAGCTGATCAGAAGGTGAGCTTTGCTCGTGAACCTTGTGGTGCCACTCATTAAGGCCGCAAGTTAGGCCACAAGTCGCTTAACTCCTTACCTCCGCCGGAATAATTGCGTACAGCGCCCGCAAAAACTGGTCTACCTCCTCGCGTTTGATGTTCAGCGGCGGCAGCAGGCGCAGCACCCCGGGGTCGGAGGCGTTGCCCACGAAGATGTGGTAGTCGGTCAGCAGCTTGTCGCGCAACTCCTTGATAGGGAAGTCGTACTTGATGCCCACCATCAGCCCACGGCCGCGCACTTCCTGGGCGCCGGCATTGGCCAGCAGCTCCTGGCGCAGGTACTCGCCCATTTCCGTGGCGTGGGCCAGCAGATTTTCCTGCTCGATGACTTCCAGCACGGCCAGCGCGGCGGCGCAGGCCAGGTGGTTGCCGCCGAAGGTGGTGCCCAGCAGCCCGTACGAGGCCTGGAACTCCGGCGAAATCAGGATGCCGCCGATGGGAAAGCCGTTGCCCATGCCCTTGGCCACCGAGATGATGCCCGGCCGCACGCCGGCGTGCTGGTGGGCGAAGAACTTGCCGCTGCGCCCGTAGCCGCTCTGCACCTCGTCGGCGATGAGCACCGCGCCGTACTGCCGGCACAGCTGCTCTAGGCCCCGCAGGAACTCGTCGGAGGGCATGATGATGCCGCCCACGCCCTGAATCGGCTCGATGATGACGGCGCAGGTCTGACCCGCTTGCAACACCCGCTCCACGTCCGTCAGATCGTAGGGCAGAAAGCTGATCTGGTGCCCGGCGTTGAAGGGCGCCACGATTTTGGCGTTGTCGGTGGCGGCTACCGCGCCCGAGGTGCGGCCGTGAAACGCGCCCCGGAACGCAATAACGTGGCTTTTGCCGGTGTGAAACGACGCCAGCTTCAGCGCATTCTCGTTGGCCTCGGCACCCGAGTTGCAGAGGAACAGCGTGTAATCCTGGTAGCCCGATACCTCCCCGAGTTTCTGCGCCAACTCCCGCTGAATCGGGATGTGCACCGAATTGGAGTAGAACCCGATGTTCTGCAGCTGCTCGGTAATGCGCCGCACGTAATGCGGGTGGCTGTGGCCGATGCTGATGACCGCGTGGCCGCCGTAGAAGTCGAGGTACTGCGCGCCCTTGTCGTCCCAGAGCTGCGCCCCGAGGGCGCGCACCGGCGTGATGTCGTTGAGCGGATAGACGTTGAAAAGCTCCATTCTGTAGCGAGAAGTGAGACTGTGAGACATGAGAAGTGAGACGCGGCCGCCTCTACCGAACGTCATGCTGAGCTTGCCGAAGCATCTCTACCGCTTCGTCCGACTCCCCCTCTCCTTTTCGGAGAGGGGGCCGGGGGGTGAGGCGCAACAACTTGCATGATCGTGCTAATCCCTTAGAAAAGCACCGATTTGAGATTCAAACCCGTCGTTTCAGGCAGGCCGAACAGCAGGTTCATGTTCTGGATGGCCTGGCCCGAAGCGCCCTTCACCAGGTTGTCGATAACCGAGGTGATGAGCAGCTGCTTGCCGAATTTCTGCACGTGCAGCAGGCACTTGTTGGTGTTGACCACCTGCTTGAGGTGCACTTCCTTATCCGACACCGTGGTAAACGCGGCGTCGGCGTAGAACTGCTGGTACAGCGCCCGGGCCTCGTCCTGGGTCAAATCCGAGGGCGTGTAGACACTAGCGAAGATGCCGCGGGTGAAGTTGCCGCGGTAGGGCACGAAGTTGATGTCCAGCTCCAGCGGCGTCTGCAGCTGCGCCAGACTCTCCCCTATTTCGCCCAGGTGCTGGTGCGTGAAGGGCTTGTAAATGGACACGTTATTGCTGCGCCAGGAGAAGTGCACCGTGTCGGCCAGGCTCTGCCCCGCGCCCGTCGAGCCGGTAATGGCCGATACGTGCACATCGTCGGTGAGCTTGCCGGCCTGGGCCAGCGGCAGCAGCGCCAGCTGAATGGCCGTGGCAAAGCAGCCGGGGTTGGCAATGCTCTGCGCCTGCTGAATGCGTGTCCGGTTCAGCTCCGGCAGCCCGTACACGAACTCCCGGTCCTGGAACTCCCGGTCGGCCTGCAGGCGAAAGTCGTTGCTGAGGTCGATGACGTGGGTGGTTTCCGGCAGCGGGTGCTTCTCTAGAAACGCCCGCGAGTTGCCGTGGCCCAGGCACAGGAACACTACGTCCTCGTCGCCGCGGAGCTTGTCGGTGAAAATCAAGTCCGTGTCGCCCAGCAAATCGTCGTGCACGCTGCTCACGTCGTTGCCGGCGTTGGAGGAGCTGACGATGCTGGCAAACTCCACGAACTCGTGGCGGAGCAGAATGCGAATCAGCTCGCCCGCCGTATAGCCGGCCCCGCCGACGATGCCCACCTTGATTTTCACCCCGTCCGGCGCGGGCGCAGTGGTACCACGACTCTGAGTCGCAGTACCACTATCGTTGAACGACTCGTTATTCATCGAAAGAGGAGTGAATGCGCAGCTGGTTGCTGAAAATCTTGATGAAGCCCTTCGCGTCGCGCGAGTCCCAGGCGTTGTTCTCTTCGCCGTAGGTGGCCACCTTCGACTGCATCATGTCGAACTTCGACTCCACGCCCAGCAGCTCAAACTGGTAGGGCTTCAGCGTCACGTACACCGTGCCCGACACCCGCGCCTGCGACGAATCCAGGAACGCCTCCATGTCGCGCATCACCGGGTCGAGGTATTGGGCCTCGTGCAGCAGCGTGCCGTACCAGTTGGCTATGTAGTCCTTGTGCAGCAGCTGCCAGCGCGAGGACGTGTGCTTTTCCAGCAAATGGTGCCCCTTGATGAGAATCAGCGGCGCCGGGGCCTCGAAGCCTACGCGGCCTTTGATACCCAGAATCGTGTCGCCCACGTGGGTGTCGCGGCCGATGGCGTACTGCCCGGCCAGCTCGTTAAGCGCAATAATCAAATCCACCGGCTTCATCGCCTCCCCGTTCAGGGCCACCGGCTCCCCTTTCTCGAAAGTGATGCTGATTTCCTGCGGCTCGGTCTTCGTCAGCTGGGTCGGCCAGGCCGACTCCGGCAGGCCCTGCCGCGAAGTCAGCGTTTCGACGCCGCCCACGCTGGTACCCCAGATGCCCTTGTTGATGGAGTATTTGGCTTTTTCCCAGCTCATCTCCACGCCGTTCTGTTGCAGATATTCGATTTCCTGCTGGCGCGAGAGGCCCAGGTCGCGGATGGGCGTGATGATTTCGGTGTTCGGCGAAATCACCGAGAAGGCCACGTCGAAACGCACCTGGTCGTTGCCGGCGCCGGTGCTGCCGTGGGCAATGTAGTCCGCTTTGTTCTCGCGGGCGTACTCGGCCAGCGCCAAGGACTGAAACATCCGCTCCGCGCTGACGCTCAGCGGGTACGTATCGTTCTTCAGCACATTTCCCGCCAGCAGGTAGCGCAGGCACTGCTGGTAGAACCGCTCGGTTACGTCGATGACCTCGTGGCGCTTGGAGCCCATTTCGTAGGCGCGCTTTTCGATGCCGGCCAGCTCCTCCGCCGAGAAGCCGCCCGAGTTGACGATGACCGTGTGGACTTCCAGGCCCAGTTCTTTCGTCAGATACACGACGCAGTAGGACGTATCCAATCCGCCGCTATAGGCGAGAACTACCTTTTTTTGGGACATGAGACTATGAGAAGGTTCTTGAGAGAAGGTTTGCGTTGTTGGGTTGGGCCTTGAGGTTCAATTAGAACGTCATGCCGAGCGCAGCCGAGACATCTCGCGGGCTGATGACCGCCCTATCGATTGCCCAGGGTTTAACCCCTGAGCTACTGAGTCGTGCTATCGAAGCGGCAGAGCTACTTCCACTGCGCTCAGCATGACGTGCTGTTTTGAACGTCAGAAGCGACCCTAAATCGTGAAGTTCGAGTTCGAGGCCACGGCCGCTTCTGCCGAGCCGGGCTCGTCCTTGGGCTTATCGAGGAAGTCGATGGTGGCCTGGGCGCGCTGCCCGTACTCGTCGTTCAGGTTGTCGTACACCATGCCGGTGCAAAGGCACATGCGGCGCTGGTTTTCCTGCAGAATCGGGTAGTACTTGCACGAGGAGCAGCCCTTCCAGAAGTCGTCCGACTGCGTCAGCTCCGGGAAGGCCACCGGCCGGTAGCCCAACTCGGTGTTCATCTTCATCACCGGCCCGGAGGTGGTAATGCCGAACAGCTTGGCCTGCGGGTACTTCGAGCGCGAGAGTTTGAACACCTCGTTTTTGATGGCGCGGCCCAGGCCCTCCTTGCGCATCTGCGTATTCACGATCAGCCCCGAGTTGACGACGAATTTCTCGTCCTCGAAGGTTTCGATGTAGCAGAAGCCGGCCAGCTGGTTGTCGATGAAGGCGATGATGGCGTTGCCACTCTCCATCTTCTTCATCAGGTACTTAGGGTCGCGCTTGGCAATGCCCACGCCGCGCTGCTTGGCCGATTCCTCGTACCATTGGCAAAGCGTGTCCACATACTGCACGTCGGCAGCATCAGCAACTCGTAGGATCATCGGGAGGGAGACAATGGTGCCGGCCATTCGCAAGCGGACGCGGCAGGAAAGTCGGAAGGGTCAGGAAACAGCAGCAGATGTACGCGCGGGTACGCGGCGCGAAGCAGCCCCCGCACGGGGTTGTCGCAACGACCAGCCGGCTCCGAATGAGCGGCCGGTATCCGGGAAAAGTGCCAGTTGGGGAGGGTTGGCTGGGGCGGGCAACGCGCCCTCAGGGGCGTCGCGCAGGCGGGGACCAGGTCAACCCACCATCAGTACATGTACCGCGTCCTACACTCGTGCAGCCAGTTTGTGTCGTTAGAGTCCTCTCCGCTCGTGGGCCGCGCCGACATCGGCGCCGGGTACCACTCCTGAAATTTTTCGCAAACATACTCCTCAGTCGTTACAATGCAAACGTACGTTGGCGCCGCGCGGGGCGGGGGTACGCTGACTGGCCGGGCGCGCTTAGCCGGAAAGCTGGCTAACTTCTACGATTCCCGGGACTTCGTGACTGAAAAGCGACGGTGAAAAAAGCGGCGGTTAGCAAAAAATTAACGCAACCGGCCGGCTTCTCTCGTATCAAATGCGGGCTGAGGACCGCGACGGCTCCGCCCCCAACCGACGCACCCGCCTGGGGTACGAAAGCAGCGTAATATACGGGGGTCGTCGGAGCATGGCAGGTGCCGAATGGCAATTGGTCATTTTGCTGCCTTAATGCGTACCGGCCAAAAATCGTTTCAAAAACCTCGTAGAATTGCGGGCTGATTTCGGCCTGTCAGGCCGGCATGTAGAGATGCAGCCTGGCAGTGGCTGATTCATCGGATCTGCCCCAAACATCAGCAACGATTGAGACGCGAATACGCGTCTTTACAACGTTCATGAAACACATCCTCAAAGTATTCAAGATTGGCGGCGGCATCCTCGACGACGAGGCGCAGCTGCTCGCATTCGTGCGCGAGTTCAGCCGGGTAGCGGGCCGCAAAATCCTGGTGCACGGCGGCGGCAAGGGCGCCAGCCAGATGCTGCAGGATCTGGGCATTCAGCCCCAGATGGTGCAGGGCCGCCGCATCACCGACGCGGCCACGCTGGACGTGGTGACCATGTTCTACGCCGGCAAAACCAACAAGCAGCTGGTGGCCGCCCTGCAGGCCGCCGGCACCAACGCCCTGGGCCTCAGCGGCGCCGACGGCAACGTTATCCGCGCCGTCAAGCGCCCGGTCAGGGACATCGACTACGGCTTCGTGGGCGACCTGCCCGCGGGTAGCGTCGACACCGGCCTGCTGGGCACGCTGCTGGAAGCCGGCCTCGCGCCGGTGCTCTGCGCCATCACCCACGACGGCCGGGGCCAGCTGCTGAACACCAACGCCGACACCATTGCCAGCACCGTAGCCCGAGCCCTGGCGGCGCAGTACGAGGTGGAGCTGCACTTCTGCTTCGAGAAGGACGGCGTGCTGGCCGACATCCACGACGAAGCTTCGGTGATTCCGCAGATTGAGCCGGGGCAGTACCAGCAGCTTAAGGCCGCGGGCGTCATTGCGGCAGGCATGATTCCGAAGCTCGACAACGCCTTTGCGGCCCTGGAAGCCGGGGTGGAAAAAGTGGTTATCGAACACGCGCTGAAGATTAACGCGCCCGTCAAGACCGTGCTATGCCGGAGCTAACCGCTGCTTTAGGCGACGCGGCCATCGGGCTGCTGATTCAGCTGATTCGCACGCCTTCCTACTCGCGGGAGGAGGCGCAAACGGCCGCGCTGCTGGTAGATTTTCTGCGCCGGCACGGCGCCGAGCCGCAGCGCGCCGGCCACAACGTGTGGGCCCGAAGCCAGCACTTCGATCCGGCCAAGCCCACCATCCTGCTCAACTCCCACCACGACACGGTGAAGGCCGGTGCTTCCTGGACTTACGACCCGTTCGGGGCCGTGGTGGAGGGCGACCGGCTCACCGGCCTGGGCAGCAACGATGCTGGCGCCTCGGCCGTGAGCTTGCTGGCGACGTTTCTGCACTTTCACCAACGCCAGGATCTGGCCTATAACCTCGTCTGCGCCATCACGGCTGAAGAGGAAATATCGGGCGCGGGCGGCATCCGCAGCGTACTGCCGCTACTGCCCCCTATTGCCCTGGGCCTCGTGGGCGAGCCGACGCAGATGGACTTGGCCGTGGCCGAAAAAGGCCTGGTGGTGCTCGACTGCACCGCCCACGGCCGCACCGGCCACGCGGCCCGCAACGAGGGCGAAAATGCCCTCTACAAAGCCCTGGACGATATCAACTGGATTCGCGGCTATCAATTTCCGGACGTCTCGCCCCTGCTCGGCCCGGTGAAAATGACCGTAACGCAGATTCAGGCCGGCTCCCAGCACAACGTGGTGCCCGACCGCTGCCTCTTCGTGGTGGACGTGCGCACAAACGAGTGCTACTCCAACGAGCAGGTGGTGGCTCTGGTGCAGCAGCATATCAGTGCCGAAGTCAAGCCCCGCTCCACCCACCTGAACTCCTCGCGCATTGCCTTGGAGCACCCGCTGGTGCAGCGCGGCCGGGCGCTGGGCCGCCGCACGTTCGGCTCCGCCACGCTGTCGGATCAATCGATGATGCCCTTCGACACCGTGAAAGTGGGCCCCGGCGACTCGGCCCGCTCCCACACCCCCGACGAGTACATCCTGCTCAGCGAAATCCGCGGCGGCATTCAAGGCTACATTGAGCTGCTCGACGGCCTGGTGCTGTAGCGCGGGCTTCAGCCCGCGTCCGCCCGAACGATATTGTTCCGCGCTACGCCTCATCAGGCCTGCTCCAGCGCGGCAATGTCGATTTTGTGCATCCGCAGCATGGCCTGCATGCGGCGCTCGGCCTGCTCGGGGGTGTCGCCGCGCATCAGCGCGCCCATGTTGGCCGGCATGATCTGCCACGACACGCCGAACCGGTCCTGCAGCCAGCCGCACTGGTCTGGCCGGCCGCCGTCGGCCGTCAGCGCGGCCCACAGCCGGTCGATTTCGGCCTGGTTCTCACAGGCCACCGACAGCGACATGCCTTCGGTGAAAGTGAAATGCGGGCCGCCGTTCAGGGCCACGTACTGCTGGCCCGCCAGGCTGAATTCCACGGTCATTACCTGCCCCGCGGGCATGGGGCCAGCGGCGGGGTAACGGGTGACGCGGGTAATGGCTGAGTCCGGGAACAGACTGGTGTAAAGCCGCGCGGCGTCCTCGGCCTGGTCGTTGTAGGTAAGAAAAGTGGTGATTTTCTGCATGGGGGCGGGCGCTTGGTGTCGGCTCAAAAGTAGCGGCCGGGCGTAGCCGTGACCCGGGCCGTCTGCGTCAACTTCCGGGGCATTTGCGACCAAGCCCGCCCCCTCTCGCCGCGTCCACCGCGGGCAAAGCCCCGCCGCATCGTCCGCTCGTCGCCGCCGTGCGCTACTTTTGCGCCCATGAAGATTTGGGACAAAGGCATTGCCGTCGATAAGAAAATCGAGCAGTTCACCGTGGGGCGCGACCGGGAGCTGGATATGTACCTGGCGCAGTTCGACGTGCAGGCGTCGCGGGCGCAGGCCCGCATGCTGGCGCAGGTCGGGCTGATTTCAGCCGCCGAAAACGAGCAGCTGCAGCAGGGCCTCGCGGAGCTGGCCGCGCAGATCGAGGCGGGCACGTTTATTATCGAGGAAAGCTTTGAGGATGTCCACTCCAAAATCGAGTATTACCTGACGGAGAAGTTTGGTGACGCGGGCAAGAAAATTCACACCGCCCGCTCCCGCAACGACCAGGTGCTGACGGCCATTCAGCTGTTTCTGAAAGACTACACCGAACGCGCCGCCGCCCAAATCCTGCAGCTGGTGGACGTGTTGCTGCGCAAGGCCGAGCAGCACCAGGCCGACCTGATGCCCGGCTACACGCACTTTCAGGCCGCCATGCCCAGCTCGTTCGGGCTGTGGTTTTCGGCCTACGCCGAGCATTTGCTGCTGGACCTGGCCTTGTTCGAGGCCGCCCACACCGTGGCCGACCAGAACCCGCTGGGCTCGGGTGCCGGCTTCGGCTCCTCCTTCCCCATCGACCGGGCCCAGACCACCCACGACATCGGCTTCGGCAGCCTGGCGGTGAGCAGCGTGGGCGCCCAGATGCTGCGCGGCAAAACCGAGAAGACGGTGGCCTTTGCCCTGGCCGGCGCCGCCGCTACCCTCTCGAAGATGGCCTACGACCTGGTGCTCTACAACTCCCAGGACCTGGCCTTCGTGGAGCTGCCGGCGGCCTTCACCACGGGCAGCAGCATCATGCCGCACAAGAAAAACCCGGACGTGTTCGAGCTGATCCGGGCCCGTTGCAATGCCCTGCAGGGCGTGCCCAACACCCTCATCCTGGCCACCAATAATCTGCCCTCGGGCTACCACCGCGACTTCCAGATCCTGAAGGAGCTGCTGTTCGAGCCGCTGACGCAATTTCTCGATATTCTCGACATCGTGCTCTTTGCCCTGCCCGAGCTGAAGATCAAGCCCAATCTGGTAGAGCAGGCCAAGTACGACGCCATTTTCACCGTCGAAAACATCAACCAGCTGATTCAGGCCGGTGTACCCTTCCGCGAGGCCTACAAGCAGGTGGGCCGCGCCGTGGAAGACGGCAGCTACCAGCCCCACCGCGACTTTCAGACCACGCACCTGGGCAGCGTGCACAACCTGGGTCTGGCCGACATCCGGGCGAAAGTGGCGCAGTTCCGGCAGCGCAGCAGGCTGCTGCCCGGCTAGCCTGGCCGCCGGCCCCGGTTTTCCGCAATCCTTTGTGGCGGGGCCCCAACAGCCCGACCCAACAACAAACCCCGGCCAGATTGGCCGGGGTTTGTTGTTGGGCAAAACCGGTATTCCAGCCCGTCAGCGCCACTTCGGCCGATATATCAGCACAAAAAAACCACGCAACTTTAAAAAAATTTTCATTACGAAATCAACTTATAGCCAGGCGCTTATATTCTACTTCAGCACTGGTGAGTGGATACTCACAAAAAAAAGTAAGCTAACACTTACTTGGATCTGCAATCCTTTGCGTAATATTGCTCTCACTAACGGGCAATGACTCCCACTAGTTGCTAGTTAGCTTACTACCACGTTCTGTTCTACCGGCTGTTGTCCCACCCCAGCCGGAACCCTTTCGAGAATCAGCTCCCAAGCTGACTTATCGAGCCCCAAGACCGGCCGATTCGGAAACCCCGAGTCGGCCGGTCGTTTTTTGTATTGGGGCGGCCCGCTTTCCGGCGGGCGTCCAAGGCTGCTGACTTGTGGGAAGGGCACCGTAAAAAAATCGCGCAACGAACCGCATAATGGGTGAACTTGCGGCGTTTTGGCCATATTTGGCCGCCAATAACCCAGCGCGTCGGTTTTTTCGGCCGTACCACCAGCCTCCATGTCTACAGTCAACCGCAAACAGCACATCGCTCAGGTAGCCTTGCAGCTCTTTGGGGAGAAAGGCTTCGAAAACGCCTCCACGCAGCAGATTGCTAAAGCAGCCGGCGTTTCGGAAGCCCTTATTTTCAAGCACTTCGGCTCCAAAGATCAACTGCTCGACTTCGTCATTCGCAGCGGCTACAAGCGCATCATCGAGGAAAACCGCGGCTGGCTTTCCGAACAGGACCCGCTCACGTTCATCCACGCCGTCATCGATCTGCCGGTGAAGCTGGTGCAGACCGAGCCGCATTTCTGGAAGCTGCAGTACCGTCTGGCCAACGTGGAATCGGCGCGGCAGCAGCACGAGCGGTTTATGCAGCCGGTACCGGCCCTGCTGGAAAAGGCCTTCAAGGCCCTCGGCTACGACGAACCGGAAAAAGAATCCAGCCTGCTGCTGCTGCTCGTGGAAGCCCTCTGGAAAATCGAGGCCAACAAGACCGACGAGCACGTACGCGACATGCTCGACTTCATCAAGCGCAAGTACCAGCCGCAGTAGGTTCCTGGCGGCTACCAACGCCAAAAACGCCCCACGCAGCCGAGTACAACGGCTGCGCGGGGCGTTTGGCGTCTCTGCGCGGATCAGTACTCCCCGATCTGCGGCTGCGCCTTGCTGGGCAGCTGCAGCCCGACGAGCATGAGTACGCCGGTGAGCAGAATGACCACGAAAAGGATGTTTTCGCTGACTTCGCCGATGAGGTGCTTGGCCGGAATGCTGTAGAACAGCAGGATGGTAATCAGCCCCTTGGGCGCAATGAACACCTCCGGAATGAGGCTGGTGCGGGCCACGTAGCGCAGGTAGAAATAGCGGATGCCGGTGAGCACGGCCACGATGAGCACGCCCTGCAGCAGCAGGCGCGCGTCGAGGATGCCGCTGAGCGAAATGGAGTAGCCGAAGAGCAGGAAGAAGAACGTGCGGATCAGGAAAGCCGATTCGGCGGTGATGCTCTGCAGCTGGTGCAGCTCGTCCTGCAGGCGCTCCAGCTGAAACCAGCGCCGCAGCGGGCCGCGCAGAAACTGGTCGGCGTTCTTCACCACGAGGCCGAACACGAGCACCACCAGCAGCGAGGAGAGGTGCAGCTTCTTGGCCAGGGAGTAAATCAGGATCAGGAAAGCCAGGATCAGGAAAAACTTGACGTGCAGGCGCAACCGGTCGAGCAGAAAGGCCAGCACGGCGGTGGCCAGCACCGACACGACGAGGATGGCCAGCAGGTCGCGGCTGAAAGTGAGGGCCGACATGCCGCGGGCGAAGTTGTCCTGGGCCACGAAGTTGAAGAACATGATGCCCAGGATGTCGGAAAACGTGCTTTCGTACACGATAAACTCCTGCTTTTCGCCCCCCAGGCCGGCCACGCTCGGAATGGCCACCGCCGAGCTGATGACGGCCAGCGGCACGGCGTTGAGCAGGCAGCTCTGAAACGGTACCGTAGGCCCCAGGTACCACTGCAGCAGCCCGCCGATGGCGTAGGCCTGGCCCAGCAGCATCAGGGCGGCGGCGGCGAAGGCGCGGCGCACCAGCGGGCCCTTGTCGCGGCTGATTTTCAGGTTCAACGACTCCTCCAGCACAATCATGATCAGCCCCACAATGCCGAGCAGCTCCAGCGTGACGCGCGGCAGCACCACGGTGGCGTCGGCGTAGTCGACGGCCTGCTTGATGGCAATGCCGGTGAGCAGCAGCATGAGCACGGAGGGCACTTTGGTAGCCCGCGCCACGATGTCGAAGAGGTACGAGAGAATAACGGCGATGCTCAGGTAAATCAAGATGGAGTAAGGTCCCATGCAAGCAACATACGCAACCCAGCCGGAACGCGCTGCCCGCGGCCGGCGGCGGCGTGCTTACTTTTGCGGCCTGGCTGCCGACTTTTCAGGCCGCGCCTGCCGATTGCCTTCACCCATGCACCACCCTACCGTAGCCATCATCGGCGGCGGGCCCGCGGGCCTGCTGGCGGCCCAGCATTTGGCCGAGGCCGGCGTGCCGGGCGTGGCCGTGTACGAGGCCCGGGCCACGCCGGGGCGCAAGTTTCTGGTGGCCGGGCACGGCGGCTTCAACCTCACCAACGGGGAGCCGGTGGCCGACTTTGGGCCGCGCTACGGCGGCCACCAGGCCGAGTTTGAGCAGTTCCTGGCCGCGTTCGGGCCAGCGGACCTGCGCCGCTGGGCCACCGAGCTGGGCATCACGACCTACGTGGGCAGCAGCGGGCGCGTGTTTCCGACGGAGGAGCACAAGCCGGCCCAGCTGCTGCGCGCCTGGCTGCAGCGGCTGGCCGCGCTGGGCGTGGCGGTGCACCCGCGGCAGCGCTGGCTGGGCTTCAGCGGCCCCCGCGGCCTGCGCCTGCGCGACGAGCCCAGCGGGGCAGAATACGAGCTGCGGCCCCGGGCCACGCTGCTGGCCCTGGGCGGGGCCAGCTGGGCTAAAACCGGCTCCGACGGCCGCTGGGCCGCCGTGCTCACGCGGGAAGCGGGCGTGCCCGTCGTGCCCTTCGAGCCCAGCAACTGTGGGGCGGAAGTGGCCTGGTCGGCTTTCTTGCGGGAAAAAGTGGGCCGCGCCCCGCTCAAGAACGTGGCCCTGCGCTGCGGCGACGCGCAGGTGCGCGGCGAAATCCTGCTCACGGACTACGGCCTGGAAGGCACGCCGGTGTACGCCCTCACGCCCGCCATCCGCCGGGCGCTGGGGGCCGGCGTGCCGGCCCCGCTCCTGCTCAACCTCAAGCCCGACCTGCCACCCGCAGAAGTGTTACGGCGCCTGCAGCAGCCCCGCCGCGGCCGCTCCCTGCCCGAGCACCTGCGGCAGACGCTGCGCCTGGGGCCGCCGGTGCCCACGCTGCTACGCGAGCTGGCGCCCGCCGCGGCCCTGGCCGAGCCGGCGCCGCTGGCCGCGCTGCTGCAGGCCCTGCCGCTGCCCGTCACCGGCCTGCGGCCGCTGGACGAAGCCATCAGCACGGCGGGCGGGGTGCCGTTTGCCGAGGTCGACGGGTGGCTGATGCTGCGGCGGCGGCCGGGCACCTTCGTGGCGGGCGAAATGCTGGACTGGGAGGCGCCTACGGGCGGCTACCTGCTGCAGGGCTGCTTCAGCACGGGGGCCTGGGCGGCGCGGGGCATCGAACAGTGGCTGCGGGGCTGAGCGGCCCACCGGACTCCGGCTTGGTCAACCGGTTACTCGTGCGGCTCGACTTCGTGCGCTTCGGCTTCGGCCAGGATGCGCCGGGCTTCCTGCAGCAGGCGGTAGCCGGGGCTGCGCTGCTCGCGCCAGAGCAGGGCCAGCAGCACCACGAAGGAGAGGCCGGGCAGCGTCAGGCCGAGGGCAAACCACAGCCAGAATGATCGTTCGTAGCTGTACGCGCAGTAGCCGGTGACCAGCGGCAGCCACAGCAACGCGCAAAGCGCCCCAACCATCAGATCAAACAGCATAGAACCCGGTAGAGCATCAGCTCTTTAGTCTAAGGTACGACGGCCGCCGCCCCGACGCAAGCCCGGCCGGCGCCGCAGGCTGCGGGCGGGCCGCGGGGCGGCAAAAAAAAAGAGCCGCCGCCCCGGGTTCGGGGCCGGTATGTACCTTCCGGCGCGGCTTTGCCGTATGGAAAGCCCGACAACCGGCGGTCCTCCCTAGGCCGGCGGGCCTCTTCTGCTCCGCATGTGGGATTATCAAAGTCTGTTTCGGGTTTCGGCCCAGCTGTTCGCCGAGGGCGTTTTCAACCTGCTCGACCGCAACCTGCGGCCGGAAGTGCTGCTGGTGGGCCTTGCGGCCGCCCGCGAAGCCGACGTGCCCGGTGCCGTGCGCGTGGAGCCGGCCACGCACCGCTACAAGCCCGCAACCTTTGCCCACGTGAAGGACCGCGCCGCGGCCCTGGAGCTGGATGGCGCCCGGGAGCTGGTGTACCACCTGCAGCACGACGACGAGGACCGGTTTGAGAAGCTGCGCTGGTACAGCATGCTGCGCCAGGCCGTGGAGCTGGAGCTGACGCCGCTGGCCGCCGAGGAGGGCAAAAAAGCGTTCTGCGCGCTGCCGGTTCTCATCAACGGCTACCTGATCATGACGGTGCTGCAGCTCTCCACGGAGGCGCTCAAGAGCTACTACCGCCTGCCCGGCGAGGTCACCCACGAGTCCAGGGCGCAGTCGTTGCTGCACGCGGTGGTGCGCGAGTTTCTGCTGGAGTGCAGCAAGGCCCTGCGCGGCTCCGACCTCGACCAGGAAGAAGACCGGCCCATTCTCGACCGCGACTACAACGAGCTGCTGCGCTCGGCGGCCCGGCGCTTCATGCAGGGGCCGGCCGGCGGCAACCACGGCCTCTACGACGCCTGCAACGGCGTGGCCGGCCTGCGCCACGAGGGCTCCGAGGTGCACGGCACCATGCTCATCGCCCGGCGCAACCACCCGGCCGTGGTGCCGGTGCTCACGCTGGAGGCTCCGGTGCCGCTGCGCGACCATCGCAGCATCCGCAAGCTCCTGGAGATGAGCGAGGACCGCACCTCCCTGGTTTCCGACGCGGCCCACGTGTTTGGGCTGGGCTACCTGGCCGAGCCCACCGACCCGCTGTACGAGCCGCTGTTTACGGTGCGCTTCACCACCCACCACAACTGGGAGCTGAGCTACGCCGACCACATGATGATGCGCGTGGTATCGGGCACGCCGCGGCTGCCGAAGGGGCGCATCAACGAGCAGGCCTTTGCCGACACGGTGCGCCGCCTCTGGCCCGACCTGCACGACGCGGCCGTGGCCAACCTCTGGGAGCTGACCATGCAGGCCACCAACCAGACCCACGGCACCATCCTGGTGGTATCGGACAACGCCGGGCTGGAGGCCCAGCGCCTGACGCGGCAGAGCTTCCGGGTGGCGCCGCGCTACATGACGCCCTCGGTGCTGCGCCTGGTCACCAACATCGACGGGGCGGTGCTCATCGACCCGCAGGGCACCTGCTTCGCCATCGGCGCCATCCTCGACGGGCTGGCCACCGAAAAGGGCGACTCTTCGCGCGGCTCCCGCTACAACTCGGCCGTGCGCTACGTCGAATCGGCCCGTTACGCTACGCTGGCGGTGGTGGTGAGCGAAGACGGCTGGATTGACCTGCTGCCGTCGAAGAAGTAAATCCGAAGCGTCCTGTAACACGACAAAGGGCCGGCAAACCATGTGGTTTGCCGGCCCTTGCGGAACCTGCACCAGGGCCCGGCGCGGCTGAACGACGCGCCGGGACTTCAGGTTATTTCTGCTGCTCGGTGGGCTCGGCCAGCAGTTCGCCCACGTCGACGCTGTCACCGGCATCCCCTACTTCGGTGGTGACGCGGGTCACGGCGAAGGAGCCGGGGCCGGTCTGGATGACGGCAAACTGGCTGTAGGACGTGCCCGACGAGGTGTAAGGCGCGGCCTCAATCGACTGGTTGTTGACGGCTACCGTGGCCGTGATTTTGGTGACCAGGCAGACGCCGCGGCCGCCGGCCGTCCACTGCCCGTTGCCCGACATATTGTAGTTGTCGTCGCTGCAGAAGAACGTGGGATACGTAACGGTGCCCGAAACGGCGTAGGGCGTGGAATTGGTGATGTGAACGGGAGGGTAAGCCATGACTGGTATGGTGTGGGGGTTAGCGGCCGGAAGACCATTTTCCGGCCGCCACAAACCTGCGCCACCTTCGCTTACCGAACGCGGGCATAAATACCCGATTTGGCTTGCCCGTAGAAATACGGCCCAGCCCGGCGACCGGTCCCTACCGGTTCACGGCCTGCATCATTTCGGCCGGGTAGCGGGGCCCGGCGGCGGCGCCTTTCGGGGCTATTTCGTCGAGCTGGCGCAGGTCGTCGGCCGTGAGCGAGACCTGCAGGGCGCCCAGGTTTTCTTCGAGGTAGGCCACGCGCTTGGTGCCGGGGATGGGCACGAGGTCGTCGCCCTGGGCCAGCACCCAGGCCAGGGCCAGCTGCCCGGGCGTGCAGTTTTTCTGTTGGGCCAGCTCGTTGATGCGGGCCACCAGGTCGAGGTTTTTCTGAAAGTTCTCGCCCTGGAAGCGCGGGGTGAAGCGGCGGTAGTCGTCGGGCGCAAGGTCCTCAAACTGCTTGATCTGGCCGGTGAGGAAGCCGCGGCCCAGCGGGGAGTACGGCACGAAGCCGATGCCCAGCTCGCGTACCGTCGGCAGCACGCCGTCTTCCGGGTCGCGGCTCCAGAGCGAGTACTCCGACTGCAGGGCGGTGATGGGGTGCACCGCGTGGGCCCGGCGAATGGTGTCGGGGCCGGCTTCCGACAGGCCCAGGAAGCGCACTTTGCCCTCCTTCACCAGCTCGCTCATGGCCCCCACGGTTTCTTCGATGGGCGTATTGGGGTCGACGCGGTGCTGGTAGTAGAGGTCGATGTGGTCGGTGCCGAGGCGCCGGAGCGAGCCTTCCACCGACTGACGCACGTACTCGGGCCGGCCGTTGATGCCGCGCTTGGTGGGGTCGTTCGGGTCGCGCACGATGCCGAACTTGGTGGCAATGACAACCTGCTGGCGGCGGTCGTGCAGGGCCCGGCCCACCAGCTCCTCGTTTTTGTAGGGGCCGTACATGTCGGCCGTGTCGAAGAAGGTGAGGCCCAGCTCGGTGGCGCGGTGAATGGTGCGGATGCTTTCCTGGTCGTCGCGGCCGGCGTAGAAATCGGACATGCCCATGCAGCCCAGGCCGAGGGCCGAAACCTGCAGGCCCTGGCGGCCGAGGGTGCGCGTTGGGATAGTGCTCATGCGAAAAGGTGTTTGGAGAAGGATGGATGGAACAACGGCAGACAACCGCGCCGGCGGGCAAATTGATTGGCCGGTTCCGAAAAAACAGTAGCTCCGCGGAGCTGTCACAATTGTCCCTGTCACATTTTTAAAATGTGACAAGGACAATTGTGACAGCCACTCAGGCCTGCGGCGTAGCCGCTACCTATACCGCACGCGCTGGTTTGCGTAGAATTCTCAACCTCCTCTCTACTACCCCATGGAAACCGCTCTGCCCAACAAATACAGCCGCCTGCGCTCCACCCTCAGCCCGGCCGAAACCGATGCCCGCCTGCGCTGGGTCGACCACGTGGCGCAGCTGATGGACAGCCAGTTCCGGCTGCCCGGCACCAACTTCCGCTTCGGCCTCGACCCGCTGCTGGGCCTTATCCCGGTGGTGGGCGAGCTGGGCACCTTCGCCGTTTCGGCGGCCCTGGTGCTGACGATGGTGCGCCACGGGGCCTCGCGTAAGGTGGTGGTGCTGATGGTGCTCAACATCCTGCTCGACACCGTGGTGGGCAGCATCCCGGTCATCGGCAACCTCTTCGACTTCGCCTACAAGAGCAACGAGCGGAACGTGCGCCTGCTGCGCCGCCACTACGGCGAGGCCCGCTACCAGGGCAGCGGCAACGGCCTCATTCTGCTGGTGGTGCTGGCGCTGCTGGGCATTCTGGTGCTGGTGGGCTGGGCCAGCTACGAGCTGTTCCGCTGGGCCTGGGCGTATTTTCAGTAGGGCAACGCTCATCCCTGCCTCGTGGCCGCGTCGGCAGGTGGTTGCCGCGCCGCTACACTACGTTTTCGATGAAGGTGCTACTGGCGTTGCTTTTTGCGGGCCTCCTCTACTACTCGTTTTTTCGGCTGCCTCGTTACGTTAGCCGCGGGGCCCTCATTGGTGGCTCCCTGCTGATGCTGCTGGTGATGGTGCTGGGCGTGGCAGTGGCTGTTCGCTGGCTGAACGCCTCCCTGTCGCCCGGGTTAGGACAAGCCCTGTCCCTGCTCCAAACTGCGCTTGTGCTAACGCTAATGAATCAAGTCAGCCACTATATGGTCGATTACCAGCTAAGGTGGCACGAGGAAAACAATGCGGGAAATAGGCACCGCTTTCCCCTCAGCGTACTCATCGACTATCAACGGGGCATCAAAACAACCTTTACTGTTTTCTGGCTAGTGGGAGCAGCAATGCTTGCGTTCGGCATATTGACCGGGCCCCAGCCTGGCTAGCCCGTAGTACGAGCCCGACAACAACGTTCCGGCGTTTGGGGGCTACCTTTGCGGGCGTGAATACCCACCGTAGTACCCTGAGCGGGTGGCAGGCGCTGCCCTTACTGGCCTTGCTGCTCGCGCCCGGCTGCCTGCAGCTGCAGAGCGACCAGGAGCAGCAAGGCTTCGTCGAGGAAAAAGTGCTGAAGCGCCACGACGAGCTGATGGCCCGGATGGACGAGCTGTACCAGCTGCGCCAGCAGCTCGCGAAGCGCCCCGACTCGGCCGCCACCGCCCCGCGCCGCCGAGCCCTGCTCGCCGCCGATGCGGGCATGATGGCCTGGATGCACCAGTACCGCAAGCCCGCCGACACCACCCGGCACGAGGTGGCCATGGCCTACCTGAACCGCCAGTTCAAGCGCATCGACTCGGTGGGCGTGCTGATGGAGCGTAACATTGACTCGGCCCGCGCGGAGCTGTCTGCCGCCCCGGTCGCCCCCTGATTCCATGTCCCGACAAGCTTTCTTCCGCCCGCTGCTGGGGCTGGCCTGCGCCGCCCTGCTGCTGCCCGCCTGCCGCCCCGGCGGCAGCCCCGACACCGCCGACCGGCCCCTGCCCACGCTGGGCTTTCCCACCGTCGTGGCCCCCGGCGACACGCTGTTTCCGCGCATTCCCACCTTCAGCGTGCTCAACCAGGACAGCGTCGTGGTCACGCCGGCCACCTTCGCCGGCAAGGTGTACATCGCCGATTTCTTTTTCGCCACCTGCCCCAGCATCTGCCCCAAGATGCAGAGCCAGATGCTGCGCGTGTACGAGAAGTACAAGGATGACCCGCGCGTCGGCTTCCTGTCCCACACCATCGACCCGGCGCACGACACGCTGCCGGTGCTGCGCGACTACGCCCAGCGCCTGGGCGTGCCCACGGCCAAGCAGTGGCACTTCGTGACGGCCCCGCGCGACACCATTTTCCGCCTCGCCGGCCAGTACATGGTGGCCGCCCAGCGCGACAGCACCGCCCCCGGCGGGGCCGTGCACAGCGGCGCCTTCGTGCTGGTGGACCCGCAGCGCCACATCCGCGGCCAGTACGACGGGGTGAACGAGAAGGAAGTGGACCGGCTGCTGGAAGAGCTGCCGCGCCTGCTGAAGGAACTGGGCCCTGCCCCCGCCACGGCCCGTAAGTAACCGATGGCCGCCGTGGTTTCCCTGACGCTGCGCACAGCGGCCGCGCTGCTGGCCGGCGCGGCCGTGCTATCCGCCTGCTTCACCGACCGGCAAAACGAGGGCCAGCGCCTCTACGCCACGCACTGCGCCAGCTGCCACGGCGCGCAGGGCGAGGGCCTGCGCCGCCTGATGCCCCCGCTGGCCGGCTCCGACTACCTGCGCCGGCACCGCGACGAGCTGCCCTGCCTGATCCGGCGCGGGCAGAAGGGGCTAATCGTCGTCAACGGCGTAACCTACGACCAGGTGATGCCCGCCCACGAGGACCTGACCGACTCGCAGATAACCAACCTGCTGAACTACGTGCACAACGCCTGGGGCAACCAGGGGGCCAAGCACACCATCCGGGAGGTCAGCCAGCTGCTGGAGGCCTGCCAGGGCTCCGACGGGCGCTAAGCCGGCCGCCCGGGCTTTCCGGGTTTTTCGGCTGGTGGTTCGGCCAAACATCCGTAGTTTGCATCTTCATCCGCTTATTGCCTCATGGGTCTGTTTGACTTTCTAAAGAAAAAGGACGAGCCGGCTGCTACGCCGCCCGTTGCCCCCCAGCCTGCTGCCCCCGCCCCCACCGAAGGCAGCCCCGCCGCCGCCCAACCCGCCCCGGCCAAGCCCGAAGGCGGCCCGCGCTACCAGCGCCCGGCCTTCGCCGCGAAAAGCGCCGCCGATATTCAGCCCTCCTTCTCGTCGCAGGCGCCGGCCATGCCGCCCATGCCCGAGCCGCAGCCCATGCTGCCGCCCTTCGAGCCCAGCAACAGCCTGGAGCAGGTGCTGCTGCTGGCCGCCCAGGATCCGCAGTACCGCCTGGCCTTCTACCACGAGCTGATGCAGGCCGAGCTCTTCGTGCTCACCAACGCGCCCGAGGGTGCCGAGGCCGGCGAAGTAACCGTGGCCGAAGGCACCGAAGTGCAGCTGCACGTGCTCCACGACGGCCGCCTGCCCATCTTCTCCTCCGAGGACCGCATCTTCGAAGGCGGCGCCCAGCGCGGCGAGGTGTCGTACCTGCGCGTGCCGGCCCCGGGCTTCTTCCAGATGACCCAGGGCGCCGAGTGCGTGCTGAACCCCTTCTCGCCCTTCGGCAAGCTGCTGGTGGCCCCCGAAATCGAGGACATGGTCACCGGCCGCATCTTCGCCCAGCCCGAGGAAGGCCAGGAAGGCGGCCCGCAGGCCCAGCTGCTGCCCATGCCCGAGCCGCCCGAGGGCCTGGCCACGGCCCTGCGCGCCTTCTGCGCCCAGCACCCGCACATCATGACGGCCTACCTGGCCCAGGTGCAGATTGAGGGCGAAGAAGCCCCGTCGCGCCTGCTGCTGGCCTTCAACGTGGAAGGCGAAGACATGGACTTCCTGCAGGAAATGGGTCCGGCCATTCAGGAGCACCTCGACCAGACGGCCATCGACGTGGCCCGCCTCAGCCCCGACCCGAACGAGCCGCTGACGGCTTTCTTCACCCAGCAGGAGCCCGTGTACCTGCGCGCCGACCTGGCCGCCACGGCCGAGGACGCCGACGAGGACACCCTGGCCTAAGCTTCGGCCCTGGCTGCCCGGCTACTGACAGCAAAAACCCCGCGCCATTGAGTTGACGCGGGGTTTTTCGCGGTTAATCCGGCAACTGAATATCAGGCCTCAGCAGCCTGGGCAGCCTGCCGCCGCGCCACGCGCCGAAACAGGGGCAGCAGCAGAAAGTAGAGCACCAGTACCACCGGCACCGAGCCCAGCAGCCAGAGCAGCAGCGCCCCGGCCTCGGCCCGCCAGAACAGTTGCAGGGCGGCCTGCCAGTCGTGGCGAAGCAGGTACTGGAGGCGCTCCAGGGTCAGGTTGTGGGTGGCCCCGCCCAGCAGCTGGGCGCCGTAGCGCAGCAGGGGGAGCAAAATCAGCAGCTGCACCGGGCTCATCAGGTGGCTCACCAGCAGCAGGGCGCCCACGTTCAGGCGCAGCCACACGGCCACGGCCGTGCCCAGCACGGTGGTTACGCCCAGCAGCGGCACCAGCCCGAACGCGGCGCCCAGGGCCACGGTGAGGGCCAGCTGCCGGGGCGAGAGGCCCTTGCGCAGCTGCCCGAGCAGGGGCTCGACGAGACGGCGGCGGAAAAATCCGGGTTGGGGCGGGGCGGCGGCGGAGTCAGTCGACATCTATTCAGCAGGGGCCGCGCGAGGGCCCGGCGGTTGGAGCAGTGGCTAGCCCGGATAACTGAGCGGGGCCGCACCGCGTTTCACTCAACACTTTTACGGCCGGCCGGGTTAGGCCGGTCACGTCCCGTTCGTCGGGGTTCGGCATGACAAAAGTACGCCCCACCGGCCGGCTGCACCACCGCTGGCTTGATTTCTTTACGCTGCTGCGCCGCGCCGCCCGCGAGCTGTCGGCCCACGACCCGCTGCGGCTGGGCGCGGCCACGGCGTTTTTCACCACGTTTGCCCTGCCGCCCATCCTGATCCTGTTTATCAGCGTGCTCGGGGCCATTTACCCGGCTTCGCAGGTGCGGGCGCTGCTGCTGGAAAAAGTGGCCGACCTGATCAGCAGCACCGGGGCCGATTTGCTGGCCCAGATTGTGACCAACGTAACCAACGTGCAGCGCAGCCACTGGGTGACGGCCGCCGGCTTCGGCTTTCTGCTGTTCGTGGCCACCACGCTGTTCGTGGTCATTCAGAACTCGCTGAACGAGCTGTGGCAGGTGCGCCCGAAGCGCCAGACCGGCCGTTTCGGGCGGGTGCTGCGCGAGCGGGCCCGCTCCGGGGCGGCCCTGCTGGGCACGGCCGCGCTGGCCGTGGCCGCCATCCTGACCGATTCCATCCTGCACGTGTTCGGCGAAATGGTCACCGATTTCGACGCGACACTCGTGCTCATCCTCGTGCAGCTGCTCAACAACGTGGTGTCGCTGCTGATTCTGACGGCGTGGTTTGCCCTGGCCTTCCGCAACCTCAGCCACGCCCACGTGCCCCGGGCGGCGCTCTGGCGCGGGGCCCTGCTCACGGGCCTGCTGTTCGAGCTGGGCGAGCGGGTGCTGCACCTGCTGCTGGTGCCGCGCAACCTCGGCCCGATTTACGGCCCGGCCTCCAGCATCGTGCTGCTGCTGCTGTTCGTGTTCTACTCGGCCATGATGTTCTACTTCGGCGCCAGCTTCACCAAAGTCTACGCCCAGTACAGCGGCCAGCCGCTGCGCCCCAAGCCCTCGGGCGTGCGCTACCGCCTGGTGAACGTGCCCGAGCTGGCCGCGACCGAAGAACCCGCCGCCGGGGCGCGCCACCGCCGCGCGACCGTAAGCCGGTTGCAGCGGGCCGTGCGCGGGCTGCATTTTCCGCACTAAGCCGGCCGCCGCGCCGGAATGCGGCTGGTTTGCCCCGGGCGCTGGCAGGCGGAGGGTGCAGCCGGGCCGTAGGCGGGGAATTTTTGACTTGCGCCAACCCGCGCTGCTGAAATGAAAATCATCCGCTGCCCGTCGTTCAACGACAGCGGTAGGACGGCGCGGAGCCGTCCTACCGCTTTGCCCGGGCGGCCTTTCGTACCTTCGCGGTCTGCTTTTCGTTTTTTGATAATGTCCGATACCTCCGCCACGCCCGCTCCCGCCGCTGCCCCCGCCCCCGATTTCACCGCCCTCGGGCTTAGCGAGCCGCTGCTGCAGGCCCTGGCGGAGCTGCGCTACACCCAGCCCACTGCCATTCAGGAGCAGGTAATTCCGCTGGTGCTGGCCGGGCAGGACATTGCCGGGCAGGCCCCCACCGGCTCGGGCAAAACGGCTGCCTACGGCCTGCCCCTGCTCCAGCAAATCGACGTGACGCAGGAAGCGGTGCAGGCCCTGGTGCTGGTGCCGGCCCGCGAGCTGGCCCTGCAGGTGCGCGACGAGCTGAAGCGTCTCGGCAAGTTTCTGCCCAACCTGCGCGTGGCGGCCTTCTACGGCGGGCACAGCTTCCAGGAAGAAACCAAGAGCCTCAAGCAGGCCCCGCACGTGGTGGTGGCCACGCCCGGCCGCCTGTTCGACCACCTCGACCGCCGCACGATTATTCCGAATAAGCTGCAGATGCTGGTCATCGACGAGACGGACAAGCTGCTGGAGCTGAAGTTTCAGGAGGCGCTGGCCAACATCGTGCAGCGCCTACCGCGCCGCCGCCAGACCCTGCTGTTCTCGGCCACCATGCCCGACAAAGTGCTGGAGCTGGTGCGCAAAAACCTCACCCGCCCCCGCCACGTGCAGGCCGATGCCCAGGCCGACGCCTTGCCCGAGTCGCTGACCCTGCTGGGCCACGTGGGTACCACCGAGAAGAAGCCGGCCGCGCTGTTTCACATCCTGCAAAAGCCCGAAACCGGCCGCACGCTGGTGTTCTGCAACACCCGCCAGCGCTGCGAGGAGCTGGCCCGCTTCCTCACCAGCCGCGGGCTGGCCGCCGTGGCCCTGCACGGCAAGCTGCCCCAGCCCGAGCGCGACAAAGCCCTGCTGAAGCTGCGCAACGGCTCGGCCCTGGCCCTGGTGGCCACCGACGTAGCCGCCCGCGGCATCGACGTGACGGACCTCGACACGGTTATCCAGTTCGAAGTGCCCGAAAAGGCCGATACCTTCCAGCACCGGGCGGGCCGCACGGCCCGCGCCGGGGCCGCCGGCACGGCCCACATCCTGGCCACGCCCGCCGAACAGGCCCTGGTGCTGCGCTGGGCCGTGGCCAAGGAAATCAAGTGGAAGCCGCTGCACGCTCCTGCCCTGCCGCCGGCCGCCAAAACGCCCAAGCCCACTACCGTGACGCTGCACGTTTCGGCCGGGCGCAAGGAGAAAGTCAGTGCCCACGACCTGGTGGGGGCGCTGGTGAACGTGGCCGGCCTGGAGCGCGAGGCCATCGGCCGCATCGAGGTGTTCGACCACTACAGCTACATCACCGTGCCCCGCGAGGCCGGCCGCGCCGTGCAGGACAGCATGGCCGGCGCCCGCATCAAGGGCCAGAAAGTGCGCGTGACGGAGGTTCGGTAGAATTTCCGAGGAGAGGGTACCGCCCGGCTGCGCGATGAACTCTGCGCAGTCGGGCCGTAGTTGTTTACCGCCATTCCCCCCTAGCGCCCTGCCTCAAACCGCCGCTGGTTGTTGACCCGGTTCCGGTCGAGGTAGCGCACGGCGGGGTCGACCACCACGTACGCGGGGCGCTTCGGCAGCCGCAGCTGCAGGTGAATCTGGCTGCCGGCTACGCGCTCCTCGCCGTGGTACAGCCGCCGCCCGCGGCCGGGCGGGCCGTCCAGCACGGACACTTCTACCCGTTCGCCATCGGTGCTCAACGGCGTTTCGCGGCCGTTGCGGCTGTCGGTTTTGCGGGCGCTGATACGTATTTCGGCCTGAAACCGGCCGTCGGCCGCGGGCTTTACGAGGGCCGTGTCCACGCGCAGCTCGCGCACCACTTGCTGGGTCAGCCACTCGTCCACGGCGGCGCGGTCGGCGGGCGTTGTCGCTTCGGTGAGCAGGGCCGTCCACAGGTCGCGGGTGGTGGCCGCGCCGTGGGGGCCGCCGTACGCGGCCAGCAGCCGCCCCAGCGCCCGGTCGACGGCAGCCGGGCCGAGGCGGGCACGCAGGCTGTTCATCAGCACCGCGCCCTTGCCGTAGTACAGGTAGGCCTGGTCGTCGACGGCCAGCATGGCGGGCTCGGTGGCGGCTTCGTCGGTGCGGCCGGCCAGGTAGCGGTCCTCGTCGAAAGCCAGCACGGCGGGCAGGGCACCGGGGCCGTGGGCATCGGCCAGCACCAGCTGCTCGGAGTGCTTGGCCAGGGTCTCAATCAGGGTGCTGCCCCCGAGCACGTCGGCCGGGTCGAGGGTGTGGCCCCACCACTGGTGCGACACCTCGTGGGCCACGCGGCGCAGCAGCAGGTCGACATCGGCGGATTGCGGGGCGGCGGTGAAGCCGCGGTCTTCGGTGAAGAGCACCAGGCCGGGCAGCGCGTAGGCCCCGAACGGCGCCCAGGCCGGCACTTCGGCAATGCGCAGCGTGGCGTGCGGGTAGGCGCCGTACCGGGCGCTGAGCACCCGCAGGGAGTGGGTGGCGGCAGCCAGCACGCGCGCTGCATTGGCGGCGTGGGCCGGGTGATACCACACTTCCACCGTCACCGGGCCTTGCCGGGCGCGGTGCACGGCGTAGCGGGCCGAGAGGAAACCGAAGTTGGGCGTAGTGGGGCGCAGTTGCCGGTAATGGAAGTAGCGCCGGCCCGCCTGCGTCCAGCTGCGCACGAGCTGGCCGGGGCCGAGGGCCGTCTGGTCGAGGTCGGTGCCGACGGTGGCATCGAGGGTGTGCCAGGCGCGGCCGGGGCCGGCGGCGTGCACGGCGGCCAGCGCGGCGGCGGTGCGGGGCAGCGGCGCCGGGGCCGTGGGGGCCGCGCGCAGCCCCTGGCGGCGGCGGGCGGCGGGGTCGCTCAGCTCCCGGCCGGGGCGGTAGCCCAGGCTCGGGAAGACCTCGGCGCTCATCAGCATGGAGCCGTTGGCCGTCACGTCGTAGCTGAAGCCCTCGGCGCGGATGCCGCCGCGGTCGAGGGCCAGGCGGAAGTGCAGGCGCGTGCGGGCGCCGGGCGCCAGGGGCTGCGGCAGCCGCCACAGCTCCACGCCGAAGCGGGAGTCCTGGCGCAGGCGTTGGGCCCCGGGCAGCGTCAGGCGGGCCGTGGTCAGGGCTTCGGGCAGCTGCACCCACACCGTATCCAGGGGGCGGGCGGTCTGGTTTTCGAGCACGTAGTGGCCCCGGATGACGGCCCGGCGGGCCCGCGGGTACAGCTCGACGTGGGTACGCACGGCCACGATGCCGGGCTGCGGCCGGGCGGCCAAGGGGCGGTACTGCCGCTCGTAGTCGGCCTGCCAGGCTTCCTGCTGGCTTTGGCTTTGCCAGGGATGCTGCACCGAAGTCTGCCAGTACAGCCAACCAGCCACGGCAGCCAGCAGCCCGGCGCCGGCCAGCAGCCAGCGGCGGGTGTGCGGGCTCCATTGCGCGCCCAAGGTGCGCAGGCGGGCGCTCAGGCGGGCGTCGGTGCCGCGCTGCCACAGCCCCCCGCTTACGGCCGCCAGCAAGATGGCCAGCAGCGCCCAGTAGAGCATGAATGCGGCAAAGGAAGGCAGCACGGGGCCGAAGCCGTCCATTTCAGAGTAGGCGCCCGTGGGGCCGTTGCCGAAGTGCCACATGGGATGCTCCAGGCCCAGCACGCTGCCACGGTAAGCCACGAAGGCCAGCAGCAGCCCGGCCATCATGCCCAGCCAGCGGTTGGGGCTGATAACCTGCAGGGCCAGGGCGCCGAGGGCAAACAAGACCAACGGCAGGCCCGCAAACCAGAGCAGCGTGAGGTACAGGCCCACGTCGACGTGCGCGTAGCCCTGCGCCAGCTGCGTGACGGCGCCCACGGCCATGCCCGCCAGCGCCAGCAGCAGGGGCAGCGTGCTCAGGGCGGCGGCTTTGGCGAGGAAGAAGGCGGCGTTCGGGGCGGGCGTGGCATCGAGCAGGGCGGCCATGCCCAGCACCCGCTCGCGCCACACGACTTCGGCGGCGTAGTACACCACCACCACGGTGCCCAGCAGCAGCAAGGGCAGGCGGATGGCGTCGAGCATCAGGCCGGTGGTGGGTAGCAAGTGAATGCCATACTCCCCGCCGCCCGACTGGGCGCCGCACTCCATGCCCACCACGAACACCCACAGCAGCAGCAAGGTCAGAAACGGCCAGCCGCGCAGAATGTGGCCCAGCTCCCGGCGCAGCGCCCAGCCCAGGGTGCGGCGGAACGCAGCCGCCGAGCGGGGCGCCGGCGCCACGGGCTGATAAACCACGGCCAGCGGCACTGATTCGGCTGCCGGTTGGAGCGGCCGCGCCCGGCGGCGGGGCGTTGCGTCCGGCGAAAACCGGGCGTACGTCAGCCCCAGCACCGCGGCGGCTACGCTCAGCCAGAGCAGACGGTTGAACAGCAGGTGGCCCGACAGCGTGAGCAGGCGCGAGTCCCGCTCGGCGGGCGTCCAGTAGCGGGTTTGTTCGAAAAAGGCGGAGAGGCCGAAGGGGTCGAGCAGGGCGGCGCGGGCCAGGCCCTCGGGCGTGGGCGGGGCCGTGCCGGCCATCAGGGGCGAGTCGATGAGCAGGGCCGTGACCAGGTAGAGGGCGTAGATGGCCACAGCTCCGACGTAGGTGGCCAGGGTGCTGCGCGTGAGTGAGGCCACGGCAAAGAGCACCGCGCCCACCAGCAGCAGGTTGGGCAGGGCCAGCACCAGCAGGGCCCAGAGGTAGGCGGCGGGCTGCACCGCACCCAGGCGCTCGGGCGCCACGGGCAGCAGCAGCGGGGCCAGCAGCAGCACCAGCGCGGCCAGCGTGAGCACGGCCGCGCCGGCCAGCAGGGCCCCGCCCAGCCGGCTGAGCAGGTAGCGCGGCCGGCCCACCGGCGTGGCCCACACGATGCCCGTCATGCCCTGCTCGGCGTCGCGCAGGGCGGCCGGGGCGCAAAATACCGTCAGCACGAACACGCCGAGCAGGCTGAGCACGCCCAGGCTCTGGGCCACCGCGTAGGGCGAGTTGACGTGCACGTTGGCCGGGCCGTAGCCGGTCCCCACCAAAAACGCGCTAATCACGGCCAGCAGCAGCGCAGCCACCGCAAAAGTGGCGCGCCGGGTGTGGTAGCGCCACTCGAAACTCAACAAACCGAGCAGCATCAGTCGGCAAAGGCTAAGATGGGCGCCGGCACGCGGCCCTCGCCCTGGGCCAGGGCGTAGAAATACACGTCTTCCAGCTCGGGCTCCACCGGCGCGAAGCCGGGCGCGGGCGGCGCGTCGGCCAGCACCCGCAGGCGCGTCTGGCCCGCGTGCAGCTGCGCCGACAGCACCCACAGCCCGTCGGCCCGCAGCGCGGCACCACTGGCCCTGGGCACGGCCTTGCTCCACACCCGGCCGCGCAGCTCGTCCACCAGCGCGTCGGGGGCGCCTTCGCGCAGCACCCGCCCCCCGGCCAGAATGGCCATGCGCGGGCAGAGCTGGCGCACGTCCTCCACGATGTGGGTGCTCAGAATCACCACCACCTGCTCCCCTATCTCGCTGAGCAGGTTATGAAAGCGGTTG
Organism: Hymenobacter edaphi; assembly: GCF_003258365.1. GTDB lineage: Bacteria > Bacteroidota > Bacteroidia > Cytophagales > Hymenobacteraceae > Solirubrum > Solirubrum edaphi. Next base: position 1,440,624 of record NZ_QHKM01000001.1, read on the forward strand.
CGCTCCTCCGGGTCGAGGCCGGCGGTGGGCTCGTCGACCACCATCAGGCGGGGCTGGCCCAGCAGGGCCTGCGCAATGCCGAAGCGCTGGCGCATGCCGCCCGAAAAGCCACTGACGGCCCGTTTGCGGTGCTCCCACAGATTGGTTTGCACCAGCAGGCCCTCGATCTGGGCGCGGCGGGCGGCTTTGTCGTGCAGGCCCTTGAGCACGGCCACGTACTCCAGCAGGTCGAAGGCCGACACGCCGGGGTACACCCCAAAATCCTGGGGCAGGTAGCCGAGGCGGGCGCGGTGGGCCTCCGCGTCGGCGAAGATGTCGTGGCCGTCGAAGGTGATGCGGCCCGCGTCGGGCGCCTGCAGGGTGGCAATGGTGCGCATCAGGGTGGATTTGCCGGCGCCGTTGGGGCCCAGCAGGCCGTAGAGGCCGCGCGGAATGGTGAGCGTGACGCCGCGCAGGGCGGGCACGCCGTTGGGGTAGGTTTTGGTAAGGTTGTGCAGGACGAGGCTCATGGGCAGGAGCCGGACGGCGGAAGTCACGTCGCCGGGGCCTGCAATTGTATGAAAAGGTACTTTGTTTTGCAAGGTACCTTTGAAAATAACCAACCGAATGCTACCTTCGGCCCACCGGCCGATGTTTCCAGCCTGATCTTTCATATTTGCCGGACGCCGCCACGCCCCTACCCCAGTAGATTGCTTTTGCCCGATTCGCCAACGCCAACCGCCCCGCGCCAACTCCTGTTCATCTGCAGCATGAACCGCTGGCGCAGCCTCACCGCCGAGCGGCTGTTCGATGAGCACCCGCACTACGCAGCCCGTTCGGCCGGCACCGAGCCCGGGGCCCGCGTGCGCGTCACGGCCGGGCAGTTGGGCTGGGCGGAAGTGGTATTCGTGATGGAGAAACGCCACGCCGAGCGGCTGCGGGCCAAGTTTGCCGAGGCGCTGCGCGGCAAGCGCGTCGTCTGCCTGCGCATTCCGGATCAGTACCAGTTTCAGGACCCGCAGCTGGTGGCCCTGCTGCGCGAAAAACTGGCGGAGCACCTGCCGCTGGGCGGCTTTTGAGCGGAGGCGCGAAAGGATGCGCAAGACCAAACCGGACGTCCTGTCGAGCTTGGCGAGACATCTCGCGGGCTTCGTTGAACGACCATACTAGGCCGTCATGCTGAGCCTGAGCGAAGCATCTCTACTGAACGATTTCGTGCGAGAGAAGCGGTAGAGATGCTTCGGCTGCGCTTAGCATGACCCAGCACTTCATTTCCTCAGCCATTCTGAGCGAAGCTGTTGGCTAAAATCCTCCGTCCTCTCCCCCGCCCCGCAAACGTTTCCGTGAGTAATTCCGGCGCTTTGCTTGCTTGCCACGGCCGGGTTTCGGAAGCTTGAAGGCACTTCCCACCATCTCGCGCTCCATCATGGTTTTCTCCTGGCCCGTCGGGGCCGCGCTCCGGCCGTTGCGGGCCGCGGGGCGGCAGCTTGTTCTGTTGCTGCTGCTGGGGCTCGTGGCCACGGCCGGGCGGGCGCAGGGCCGGGTCACGCAGCGCCTAAACACAGGTTGGCTTTTTCGCAAGGACGCGGCGCGCCGCCTCAACCCCGCCGCGCCGCCCGCCGAAGGCTGGGAAGCCGTCAGCCTGCCGCACACCTGGAACGCGCAGGACGTGCTCGACGACGAGCCGGGCTACTACCGCGGCGCGGGCTGGTACCGCAAAACCCTGCACCTGCCCGCCGATTGGGCGCAGCACCGCCTGTACCTGCACTTCGAGGGCGCCAACCAGGAAACCGCGGTGTACGTGAACGGCCGGCTGGTGGGCCAGCACGCGGGCGGCTATACCGCTTTCCGGGTGCCGCTGAACGCGGCGCTGGCGGCCACCGGCGCCCCAGCCGGCACCGCCGAGCTGCTGGTGAAAGTCGACAACCGCCACAACCCGCGCATTCCGCCGCTGTCGGCCGACTTCACCTTCTACGGCGGCCTGTACCGCGACGTGTACCTGCTGGCGGCCCAGCCCGTGCACTTCGACCTCGACAACTACGCCTCGGCGGGTGTGTTCGTGACCACGCCGCAGGTATCGGCCGCGGCGGCCACGGTGCAGCTGCGCGGCGCGGTGCAGAACGACGCCGCTACGGCTCGCACCGTGCGGGTGCGCAGCCGCCTACTCGATGCGGCCGGGCAGACGGTGGGCGAGCACACCACCAAGCTGAAACTGAACGCCGGGCAGCAGGCGTCCTTCGCGCAGGCGTTCAAGCCGTTGCGGCAGCCGCGGCTTTGGTCGCCGGCCGCACCCTACCTGTACCGGGCGGTATCGGAAGTGCTGGACGAGCGGGGGCAGGCGCTGGACGAGGTGACCAACCCCGTGGGGCTGCGCTGGTTTCGGTTTGATGCCGCGCAGGGCTTCTTTCTGAACGGGCAGCCGCTCAAGCTCATTGGCACCAACCGCCACCAGGACCAGCCCGGCCTGGGCAACGCCCTGCCCGAGGCCCTGCACGAGCGCGACGTGCGCCTGGTCAAGCAGCTGGGTGGCAACTTCCTGCGCGTGTCGCACTACCCGCAGCACCCCGCAGTGCTGCAGGCCTGCGACCGGCTGGGCATCCTCGCCTCGGTGGAAATTCCCGTCGTCAACGCCATTACCGAATCGGAAGCCTTCTACCAGCGCTGCGACTCGATGCAGACGGAGATGATCCGGCAGAGCTACAACCACCCGTCGGTCATCATCTGGGCCTACATGAACGAGGTGCTGCTGCAGCTGCCGGCGGGCCTGAAAAAGGACAACGACGCCGGCCGCGCCTACCTGCAGAACGTGGCCCGCCTGGCCCGGCGCCTCGACAACCTCACCCGCCGCGAAGACCCCACGCGGGCCACCATGCTCGTCTGCCACGGCGCCTTCGAGCTGTACCGCGACGCGGGCCTGCTGCGGATTCCGACGGTGCTGGGCTGGAACCTCTACCAGGGCTGGTACTCGCCCCGACTCGAAGACTTTCCCGCGTTTCTGGAGCGTCACCGCCGCGAGCTGCCCGATAAACCTTTGCTGGTGACTGAGTACGGCGCCGATGCCGACATCCGCCTGCACAGCCCGCAGCCCCGCCGCTTCGACAAAACCAGCGAGTACGCCACGCGCTACCACCAATACTACCTGCGGGAAATCCTGGCCCGGCCCTTCGTGGCGGGCAGCGCGGTCTGGAACCTGGCCGAGTTTAACTCCGAGAAGCGGCAGGAAGCCGTGCCGCACGTCAACAACAAGGGCCTGATGACCGGGGAGCGGCAGCCCAAGGACGCCTACCTGTTTTACCAGGCCCGGCTGCTCGCCGCTCCTTTTGTGGCCATCGGTGCCCGGGGCTGGCGGCGGCGGGCGGGTGTGGCCGCTGGCCCCGATTCGCTGTACTGCGTGCAGCCGGTGGAGGTATTTACCAACCAACCCACTGTGGAGCTGCGGCTGAACGGCCGCGTGCTGGGTATGGAGCCGGCTGCGGAGGGTGTGGCGCGCTTCCAGGTGCCGTTTGGTCCGGGAGTTAATCAACTCACGGCCAGCGTGCCGGGCCAGGCCGTTACCGATCAGGCCGACGTCGACTTTCAGCTGCTGCCCACCAAGTTGGCGTCGGCGGCCCTGCCCTTCACCGAACTGAACGTGAGTTTGGGCGACGAGCGGCAGTTCAGCGACGAAGCCCGGCAGCAGGTGTGGCTGCCCGAGCAGGCCTACCAGCCCGGCGGCTGGGGCTACGTGGGCGGCCGCGCCTACAAGCAGGAAGGCAACGGCCAGCTGCCCTACGGCTCGGCGCGCAACATTCTCGGCACCGACTACGACGCGCTGTACCAGACCCAGCGCGTGGGCCTCAGCCAGTTTCGCCTCGACGTGCCCGCCGGTCAGTACGAGGTGACGCTGCACTTCGCCGAGCTGGAGCAGGCCCCACCCGCCGAAGCCCTGGCCTACAACCTCGAAAAAGCCGCTGCCGGCAGCGCCCCCGCCCCGGCCACCCGCCCCACCCGCAGCTTCGACGTGCGCCTCAACGGCCAGCTGGTGCTGCCCGCCCTGGGCCCCGACAACTACCTGACGCCCCTGCAGGCGGTCAGCTTCACGTTTCCGGTGACGGTGCAGGCCGCGCAGGGCATTACGCTTGAGTTTCAAGCGCTGCGCGGGGAAGCAGTGCTGAACGGTTTGCAAGTCAAACGGCTGTACTAGAGCGGCCTTCATTCATAGATGTTTTCTCGGACGGCAGCCCCAAAGGGGGCTTTGTTCATCGTGCCCGAACGGGTACGCCGACGCGCTGTGCCCCAAGCGCCGCACCCGGGCTCAACTGCCGCGCACTAAGTTCCGGGTTCGGCGCGCCGGCCCTATGCCGGTAGCCACCAGTCAGTTTCTGCCCTGGCTTGTCCGCGCCGCTTGCCGGCGCCGCTGCTCCTTCCGAATCAGCTCCCGCCGGCTTGGCTGGCGGGCTGAGTGCTTCCTTTTCCCACCACAACCAACCTTCCCACCATGCCCAACACCTTACCGCATTCCCGTTTGCTTACTCCCAAAGCCCTCGGCACGCCGCGCCGTTGGGGGCTTCTGCTGGTGCTACTGCTGCTGGCCGGTCCGGCCAAAATCTGGGCTCAGGCCATCAACGCCCGCTTTTTCGGGGTGAACTACTGGTACCCGGGCGCCAGCCTGACGCCCCTGCAGGCCAATCTGAAAGAGGCCGACCTGAAGTGGATGCGCATCGGCGGCAAGCTCTACGACGACACCTAGACCGCGCCCAGCCAGTACGACGCGGCCATTCAGTACGCCAAAGCCACCGGCTGTGAGCCCGTCGTGCAGGTGCCCATCACGCTCACGGCCGCCCAGCTCGACCAGTTCATCACCTACTTCAACACCACCAAGGGCTATAACATCACCTACTGGTCCATCGGCAACGAGGCCGACCCGGCCGACAACAGCGCTACTACCAACGTCAACGAGCCGCTGGCGTGGTCGGCGGGCACGTTGCAGAACCCCAAGGGCTACACCTACGCCACCTGGGTGGCGCAGTTCAAGGTGCTGGCCACGCGCCTGAAAACCACCGCGCCGGGCAGCAAGCTGGTGGGGCCGGATTTCCGGCTGTTCTACCAGCTGGTTATCAGCGACTACTACAAGAAGTTTCTGGAGGACGTGGGCGTGCAGAAGGTGGGCGCGGTGCCCATGCTCGATTACCTCGCCTTTCACTTCTACGGCGACAAAACCGAGTCGGAGCTGGACGCGCGCTTCGACGCGCTGCAGGCCCTCATCGACGCGGCCAACGCCACGCGCACCGGCCTGGGCATCGGCTCCCCGGCCCTGCGGCTGGCGTTGATGGAGGTGAATGCCGAGGCGGGCTCGGGCAGCGGGCAGCTCAAGCCCTGGGACTTTCGCGCCGGGCAGTTTGTGGCCCTGATGGCCAAGCAGGTGATGAAGCGCAGCGGCCTGGCCGTCACGCCCTGGAGCATCTACGAAAACTCGGGCAGCCAGGGCAGCACCGACTTTTCGCTGTTCAACCCGGGCGGCTCGCGCCGCTCCACCCTGCAGCACCTGGCCCTGCTCAGCCAGCACCGCCGCGACAACGTGATGAACGGCCAGCAGAGCGGCGAAGCTGACCGCGTGGTGTTCCTCGGCATGCGCGGGCAAACGGGCCCCGCGGCCGGCTACACCGTGCTGCTGATGAACCTACAGGCGGCCACCAGCTACACCTACCGCGCCTCCCTCGACAACCTCTACCACGGCGCGGAGCAGGTGCGCATCAAGCTGGAGGGTTACTCCGGGGTGACTACGCAGCTCCACGGCACGCTGGCCCCGCGCAGCACCCACCTCTACCACCTCGACGCCCAGGGCAAGGTGCTCAGCCAGCTCGTATACGCCGAGGGCGACGCGGCCCCGGTGGAGCAGCAGACCTTCCACGCCGTCGACAAGCTCACCGCAGGCTACCTGCGCCCCCTGGACGGGCTCGGCACCAGCAACCTCGTGCAGGACACCAGCCCCGACCTCACGCTCAGCTCCTTCGAATGGCGGCTGCAGCCGGCCGAGCCGGGCTACTTCTACCTCGTAAACCAGTACACCGGGCGCGCCCTGCGCCCCACCGGCACCAGCGCCGAGTACAACCTCGACGGGCGCCCCATCGGCCAAATCGTGCTCGACGCCACCAACCGCTACGACTACGTGAGCCAGTGGCAGCTGCAGCCCTCGGGCGACGCGGACTACTACTGGCTGAAAAACCGCTCTTCCGGCAAGTACCTGCGCCCCCAAAGCGGCTCCACGGCCGACAACGCCGCCATCGTGCAGAACGTGCTCGACCCCAGTCTCTCCTCGTTTAAGTGGCGCCTCAACGCCCAGGGCTTCGTGCCCGCCCCGGTGGCCCGCGCCAGCAACGCTACGGCTACAACCACCGAAACGGCGGGCGCCGGGGCCGACGTGCAACTGTACCCCAATCCGGTGCAGGACGCCTTGACGGTGGAAACCGGCGCCGAAACGGCCGAGCTGACCCTGCGCGACCTGACGGGCAAAGCCTGCCGCCGCCAAACCTTCGGCCGCCGCGGGCAGCTGGCCCTGCACGGCCTGCCAGCGGGCGTTTACACGCTGACGGTCAGCACGGCCGCCGGGCAGGTGCACCGGCGCGTGGTGAAGCAGTAGAGGCAGAGCAGAGGCGTTTCGCGGTGTAAAACGCCCGTCATCCTGAGCATGTCGCGCATCAAGCGAGGACGAAGGACCTTCCTCGAACCCTGCACCAACTACGAAGCGCAGCCACTAACGCCCAATCGTAAGCGTCTGCACTTCGTCGGTAGCGGCGAGGCAGGGTGCGAGAAAGGTCCTTCGGCTGCGCCTCAGGATGACGTTCTATTTCTGCCCTAGGATCTGTTCTCAATTGAGGTATGAGGTGCTGACGCGTAGTGCTACAAATGCGTTGTAGGAGCTATCCAATTTGTCGTAGCGCGTGGCCACCCGGCGGAAATGCTTGAGTTTGTTGATCGTTTGTTCGATGTGGTGGCGTTGCGCATAGGCCAGCGGGTCGAAGTGGGGCATGTGCTTGCGCCGCGGGTTGGGCTTGATGACTGCGACGGCTCCGGCCGCCGCGATTTGCGCCCGCAAGGCGTCGCTGTCGTAAGCGGCATCGGCCACCACTTGCTGCGCCGGGGCGGGCCACGGGGCCAGCAGGCCGGCCGCTTCCGGGCAGTCCCCCGCCGGGCCGGGCGTCAGCTGCCAGCCCAACACGTTGCCCGCCCCGTCCGTGGTCAAATGGAGTTTGGTCGTGTTGCCGCCCCGGCTGCGGCCAACGGCTTGTGCCCCCGCTTTTTTTTCGCGCCCGTACCCTGCTGGTGCACCCGCACGCTGGTCGAGTCGAGTTGCACCTGCCGCTGGCGGGCATGCGGCACCCGGCGCTTGTGGCGAATCAGCCACACGGCGGCCCGCTCCCAGACGCCCGCGTCCCGCCAGCGGGCAAAGCGCACATACACCCGGTGCCAGTGGCCCAGGTGGGCTGGCAGGTCGCGCCACGGCGCCCCCGTCCGGCCCAGCCAGAGGACGGCTTCCACAAACCCGCGCGTGTCACGGGCCGTCACCCCACGGCTGCCGGCTTGGCCTGGCAACAAGGGCGACAACTCCGCCCACATCGCGTCCGTCAACAAGGTCCTGTCTGCGTTCATGCACCTAAAACCAGCCCGCAATTGAGAACAGTTCCTACAGTGGCCCGGCCGCAACTATCCGCCGCGCCTGCCGTTCTTGCCCGCTATGAATTACCTCGTCGGCCTGGCCGTGCTGGCCCTGGTGGCCTTCCTGATTTACCGCTTCGCTACGGCCGGCGGGCGGCAGCGCGCCGCCATCCTGCGCCAGCCCTTCCCGGAGCCCTGGCGGCAGCTGCTCACCGAGCGCGTGGCCTTCTATTCGGCCCTCACCGACACCGAAAAGCTGCGCTTCGAGAAGCAGGTGCAGCTGTTTCTGGCCCGCACGCGCATCACCGGCATCAAAACCGGCATCGACGACGCGACCCGGCTGCTGGTGGCCAGCTCGGCCGTGATTCCCATCTTCGGTTTTCGTGGTGGCTGGGAGTACGACAACCTGGGCGAGGTGCTCGTCTTCCCCGACGCCTGGCAGCTGCCGCGCGACGAAAGCCGGGAAATTGCCCCGCTGGAAGGCACCCTGCTCGGCTCGGTGCAGAACTTCCAGACCGACCACTACATGCGCCTCTCGAAGGCCGCGCTGGAGCAGGGCTTCCGCGACGCGAAGGACAAGCAGAACGTGGGCATTCACGAGTTTGCCCACCTGCTCGACGAGGCCGACGGCCAAATCGACGGGGTGCCGCTGCTGCTGCTGCCGCCGGCGCTGGTGCCCGAGTGGCAGCGCGTGATGCACCAGGAAATCGAGCAGATCCGGGCCGGCAAGTCCAGCATCGGCGACTACGGCGGCACGAGCACGGCCGAGTTTTTCGCCGTGGTGCTGGAGTATTTCTTCGAGAAGCCCGAGCAGCTGGAGCAGCACCACCCGCAGCTCTACGAGCTGCTCACCCGCACCTTCCGCCAAGACCCCGGCCTGCGCTTCGCCCGCTTCGACCCGCGCCGCCTGCTGCGCAAAGCCCCCAAGCGCCTCGGCCGCAACGACCCCTGCCCCTGCGGCTCGGGCGAGAAGTTCAAGAACTGCTGCCAGCTCAAGCAAGAGGCGGAAGCGGCGTAGTACCACGTATTTTTGCCCGCATGAGCCTGCTGCGCACCATCCGGGAAGGTTGTGACTGGACGCCGCGGGTGCCGGCGTGGCGACAGTTGCTGGGAATTTTCCCCCCGCAGCTGGTTGGCCTGGGCTTCATCGGCTTGGGCCTGTGGCTACAGCTACGCGGCGCAGAGTCCGTCACCTATGTTGTTCACGGCCAGCCGCCCCGCCCTACTGGCGGCCCTTGGCTGCTCTACGTACTGGGAGGGGGCATCATGCTCCTTTCGCTGTCTTACACAGTGCAGACATTTAACTCATGGCGCCGACAGAAGCAGGTTCCGCCGGGTCGTTTGGGTCGTCGGCACCGGCTTGGGTAGCTGCGCAGCGGGCGTCCGGGTCCTGCCAGCTTCTACTAGCCGGCCGCAATGAACTACCAAGCGCCGGAAACCGACTACTGGGCACCGAAAACGGATTACTGGCCGCGGGAAACGAACTGCGGGGCACCGGAAACGAACTGCGGAGCGCCGGAAACCTTCTGCTAGCCAGCGAAACGGACTGCTGCCGGCCAGAAACCGATTGCTCGGCCCCAGAAATGACCTGCGGAGCGGTCCGGCTGCTCGCCGTACACTTTCTCGCTCACCAAGCCCCGCACGAATGTCTCGAAGTTCGGGGCCAGGAAGTGGGAAAGCAGGTGCTGCGCGGCATGGTGCCGTTGTGCTGGCGCATCTGGTCGACGTACAAGGCCGGGAACTTGTGGCCCAGCTCGGCCTGCACGGCGCGGATCAGCTCGTCGGCAGGCGCGGGCTCCACGTAGCTTTTCAGGGCGTAGGCGTTGTCGTCCCAGAAATCATGGAAATCGGCGGCAAAAAAGGCGGACTGGCTGGTGCAGGTAAGCGGCGGTTGGCCAAGGGACCGGCGTAGGGTTTACGGCCGGTTGCTACATTTGGCAACTCCGGCATCCCACGCCGCCCCAGCCCCATGCACAAACACCTCCTGCCCCTGCTCACGGCCACGCTGCTGGCCGGCTGCGCCCAGAAAGCCACGGCCCCGGCAGCCACCACCCCGCCGCCCGCTCCCGCCGCGCCGGCTACCCCGCCCGCGCCCAGCTACCAGCAGCAGGCCGACGAGTTTCTGCGCACCTACTCGGCCAAGTACCAGCAGCTCTACACCCAGTCGAGCGAGGCGGAATGGCGCTCCAACACCCACATCGTGGCCGGCGACACCAGCAACGCCGCCGCTACGGCCCGCGCCAACGAAGCCCTGGCGGCCTTTACCGGCAGCACCGGCAACATCCAGCGCCTGCGCGAGCTGCTGGAGCTGGAAGCGCATCTCACGCCCCTGCAGGTAAAGCAGCTGCGCACCGCCCTCTACAACGCCGCCGCCTCGCCCCAGACGGCCGCCGAAACGGTGAAGCTGCGCATCAAGGCCGAAACCCAGCAAACCGAAAAGCTCTACGGCTTCGAGTACAAGTACCAGGGCAAGTCGGTGACGACCAACGACCTGGACCGCGTGCTGCGCGAGGAAAAGAACCCGCAGAAGCGCCTGGCGGCCTGGCAGGCGTCCAAGGCCGTGGGCCCCACCCTCAAGGACGGCCTGCTGAACCTGCGCGGCCTGCGCAACAAGGTGGTGCAGGACCTGGGCTACCCCGACTACTTCACCTACCAGGCCTCCGACTACGGCGTGACCCGGCCGGAAATGATGGAGATGGTGCGCAAAATCAACCAGGAGCTGCGCCCGCTCTACCGCGAGCTGCACACCTACGCCCGCTACGAGCTGGCCAAAAAATACGGCCAGCAGCAGGTGCCCGACTACCTGCCCGCCCATTGGCTGCCCAACCGCTGGGGCCAGGACTGGAGCGCCATGGTCGACGTGAAAGGCCTCAACCTCGACCCCATTCTCGCCCAGAAAGGCCCCGAATGGCAGGTGCGGCAGGCCGAGCGGTTCTACCAGAGCCTGGGCTTCCCCAACCTGCCCGAAACCTTCTGGAGCAAGAGCAGCCTCTACCCGCTGCCGGCGGGGGCGGGCTACAAGAAAAACAACCACGCCTCGGCCTGGCACCTGGACCTCGACCGGGACGTGCGCAGCCTGATGAGCGTGGAGCCCAACACCGAGTGGTACGAAACCACCCACCACGAGCTGGGCCACATCTACTACTACCTCACCTACACCAACCCCGACGTGCCCGTGCTGCTGCGCAGCGGCGCCAACCGCGCCTACCACGAGGCCATGGGCAGCCTGATGGGCCTGGCCGCCACCCAGAAGCCCTTCCTGGCCGGCCTGGGCCTCATCGACCCCAAAGCGCAGACCAACCAGACCCAGCAGCTGCTGAAGGAGGCGCTGAACTACGTGGTGTTCATTCCCTTTGCCTCGGGCGTGATGAGCGAGTGGGAAAACAGCTTCTACGCCGACAACCTGCCCGCCGACCAGCTCAACGCCCGCTGGTGGCAGCTCACCAAGCAGTACCAGGGCATCGTGCCGCCCACCGCGCGGGGCGAAAACTACCTCGACCCGGCCACCAAAACCCACATCAACGACGACCCGGCCCAGTACTACGACTACGCGCTGTCGTACGTCATCCTGTTTCAGCTCCACGACCACATCAGCAAGCAGATTCTGAAGCAGGACCCGCACGCCACCAACTACTTCGGCAACGAGCAGGTGGGCCGGTTTCTGCGCGACATGATGTCCCCCGGCGCCTCGGCCGACTGGCGCACCTTGCTGCGCGAGAAAACCGGCGAAGACCTTTCCGCCCGCGCCATGGTCGACTACTTCCAGCCGCTGATGGCCTACCTCAAGCAGCAGAACAAGGGCCGCAAGTACACCATGTAGTACCCGGCCCGTACCGCCGCTTACCGCTCTCCCGCCAACGCAGCGGCCTTCCCACTGCCGGAAAGGCCGCTAACGTTGCTGCTTAGGGGTTGCGCCGGGCGTAGTGTTCTTCTTCGGCTAAGCGCCCGCTGCTGCGCTGGTATTCGTGGCGGATGGTCAACTCCGCGTCCGTCAGCTGCGTGATGGCGGTGCTGCTGGGGTTGCTGGTCCAAAACCCGTCGGCCGTGAGCGTGGCCCCCGCTCGGGTGTAGGGCGTGGGCGTGAGAAAAGCGGTACCGTCGGGCAGAAAATACTGCAGCGTGGTGGGCGTGACGGCCAGGACGCTGTGCCGCCCGTTCTGCAGCGGGAAGGTTTGCGTGTATTGCGAAGCGACCGTGCCGGTGCTGTTGTACACGAAGGTGGTGACGCTGAGGTAGTCCCAGCGGCCGGTGAAGGAGGGCTCGGGCCGGGGGGCGTCCTTTTTTCCGCAGGCACTGGCCGTTACCAACAGCGCGCCGACCAACACGGCGGGTAATGAACGAAGCATAGACAATGGCTAAAAATCAGAAAGCAGTCTTCCTCCCAGGTGGCCGTTTTGCGGCCTTTCCTTTGCAGCGCCGCCGCGACCGGGAGGGTACCGGCAGTTACGCAGGGGCAATGTCAGCCAGGGCGGGCAAAAAAACAACTTGCCCGCTACTTTGCACCGGCTTTGCCGTCGTCCGCGGCCCGCGCCGGGCTGCGGTGGGCCGGCCCCGGTAGCCCGGCGCGGGCGCTCTGCTTACATTTTTGGTCTCCTTACCCGTCCTGCCATGCGCTTTGGCTTGCTTAACATCTTGTTGCTGCTGTTCTGGCTGAGTGGCAGCCTGCGCGTGGCCGCCCAAACCGGCGGTGCGGCGGCCCCACTCGTCATCGGCGAGACGTTCACCGTCGACTCCAAGGTGCTCGGCGAAACCCGCCGCATCAACGTGTACCTGCCGGCCGGCTACGCCGAATCGGCCACGCTGCGCCTGCCGGTGCTCTACATGCCCGACGGGGGCATGAACGAGGATTTTCTGCACGTGGCGGGGCTGGTGCAGGTGTCCGTCGGCAACGAAACCATGCGGCCGTTCATGCTCGTCGGCATTGCCAACACCGAGCGGCGGCGCGACCTGACGGGCCCCACCGACGTAGCCGAGGACCGCAAAATTGCCCCGCGCGTGGGCGGCTCGGCCGCGTTCCGGCAGTTTATCCGCACCGAGCTGATGCCCGCCGTGCGCGCCCGCTACCGCACCACCGACGAAACCGCCGTGGTGGGCGAGTCGCTGGCGGGGCTGTTCGTGGTCGAGACGCTGCTGCTGGAGCCCTCCCTGTTCACTTCCTACGTGGCCATCGACCCCAGCCTGTGGTGGAACAAAAACGCCCTGGTGCGCCAATCAGCCCAGCTGCTGCAGGCCCAGGCCGGTAAGCTGAGCTCCAAAACCGTGTACCTGACCACCAGCAGCCAGGGCGACCTTGCGGCCATGCAGCAGCTCGCCGATGTGCTGACCACGACGGCGGCGCGCACCGGCCTGCGCAGCTACTACGAGCCGCTGCCCACCGAAACGCACGCCACCATTTATCACCCGGCAGCGCTGCGGGCCTTCCGGCTGCTGTTCAAGCCCGCCGCCTCGAAGTAGCGCCGATGCCCCGGCCCGTTAGAAAACCCAAAGCCCGCCCGGATGCTGCTGAAGCAACCGGGCGGGCTTGTTTTCGCCGGGCAGATGCGCGGCTAGTAGTTGGCTTCGGCCGCCGGCAGGTCCACCAGGATGAACTGCGCATCCTGCTCGGCGCGGAAATGGATGACGTGCTCGTCGGTCATGCGGGCCTGGTCACCGGGGCCCAGGCGGGTGCCGTTGATGAAAATGGCGCCCTCGCGCACGTACACGAAGGTCAAACGAATGGGAAAGGTTTTGAATTCCAGCTCCTTGTCGGCGCGCAGATTGCTCCAGTACACGGAGGAGTTGGAGTTGATGTAGACCACATCCTCCAGCACTTTCTGCCCCGATACCAGCGGCACCAGCTCGTTTTTCAAGTCCAGGAAGTCAATCTCCTTTTGCTCGTAGCTGGGGGCCAGCCCTTTCTGATTCGGGATAAACCACAGCTGGTAGAACTTCAGCGGCTCGTCCTGCTGGTTCATTTCGGAGTGCGCCAGCCCGGTACCGGCCGTCATGCGCTGCACCTCGCCCGCCTTGATGGTCGTCTTGTTGCCCATCGTGTCTTCGTGGGTGATTTCGCCTTCCAGCACGATGCTCACGATTTCCATTTCGTGGTGCGGGTGCTGCGGAAAGCCGGACTTGGCCGCTACCGTGTCGTCGTTGAACACCCGCAGCGGCCCGAAGTGCATGTTCTTGGGGTCGTAGTAGCTGGCAAAGCTGAAGAGGTGGTAGCTGTTCAGCCAGGCCACGGGCTGGGCGTGAAACCGGTCGTTGGCGGAAATGTAGGAGAGCATAGTTGTCGGGCGTGAGGTCGGGCTGGCGACAGAAAGCCAGCAGCGCTGCCCCGCATACGCGGCGGGGCGGCCGAAAGTTAAATCAGGGATTCGACGGATTTTTCGGTTTTCGCGGATTTCGTAGCCCATTCGGCACTGCAGCGCCCCGCCACCGCCGGGCCGTGGCCGCACCTACTTTACCCGCCCCCTGCCCGCCAGCCGGTTGAAACTACCCGGTGGGCCGGGCCGCTACCACCAAGCCCGGGGCGGGGCCACTGCGCCGCTGCCTCGTCGCGCAGCGAGTCGGCTACCCGCTGCGGCTTACCTAACGCCAGCAGCAGGCGTCAGTCCATTCCGGTAATCACGTGGCGGCGGTCATTTGCGCCATAAAAAAGCAGTGCCCCGGCTCAAAGCCGGGGCACTGCTTCGTTCGGACGGCAATCGTCCACAACATCCGGACAATCCGGCAAACCCGTCGTTAGGCTTTCTTCATCGTCGTCACCTGCTTCTGCAGATCGAGCACGATGCTGGCCAAGCGGTTCAGCGAGAGGTCGGCAATGGGGAAGGTGCTGCTGATGTAGCTCTTGGCTTCCCAGATTTCCAGCACGTCCTCCACGTCAATGTCGTAGGGCGAGTACACGGGGTTGTCGGAGTGCAGCGTGAGGGCGGCAGCGTCCTTCAGGCGGTTGAACACGCGCTTGAACACGATGCCTTCTTTCTTGCTGACCACGATGCAGGGCGTGCCGTCCTTCACCTCGTTCCAGTCGGCCACGTAGCGGCCCACGATAACGGTGCCCGAGGCAATGGGCAGCATGGAGTCACCGGCAATTTCGAAGGCGCGAAACGTGCCCGTCTGGCCCAGCATGGGCAGGCGGAACTTGGGCAGGTCTTCGATGTATTCCTGGTCGGCGTACCCGTTGAGGTAGCCGGCCGCGGCTTTCAGCGGCACCAGCTCGATGTTTTCCTGCTGATCCTGGCCCACGGTGAAGGCCAGCACGCGCAGGTTCTCACCTTTGGCGCGCTCGGGTTCGGCGACCGAGGCCCCGTCGGAGCCGGCGGCTTCCAGGGCGGGCGCGTTTTGCAGCTGGCGCAGCACGGCCGCCGCCTGGCGCTTTTTGGAGAAGTCCGTGGTGACCAGCGCGTCGAGCGAAATGCCGAAGAGGCGAGCCATTTTGACCAGCGTGGTCAGTTTTGGCTCGGCGCGGCCTTCCTCGTAGGCCCCGATCAGGGAGCGTTTGATGCTCAGTTTATCAGCCAGTTGCGCTTGCGTCAAGCTAAGCTCACGGCGCCAGAATTTCAGGTTGGTATTGATCATGGGGCGGGGTGGCCGGCTAACGTAATTCGCCCTCAACGGCTTGCCGGCTCGTGAAGGTACTAACGGCTTCCTGGTTTTACTAATTCATTTAGCAGAAAGTTTTTTTTCCAGGCCGAACATTTCACAACCCGGCCCATGCAGTGGGCCGCCCGCCCGGATTCGGCCACGGCAACGGCCCCGCCGCAGCCCCAACTGGCGGAGCCACGGCGGGACCGTGCAGTAGTAAGGGGCAGGTTGCTTGCCGGTTATCGGGCCGGTATGATTCGCCCCGTTCAGGCACCTCTACCATTGCTTAGGAGTCGCCGGCCCGTGGGTACCCTTGTCGGGCTTCTGGCGTTCTGCTTTCCCTGTTTCGGGCGCGATTGAGTGGGCCTTGCTGTGTGGTCCAGGAACACCCGCCGGGTATTTATCGGGCCGGCGGTCGGGGGTACATTAGCGGCTGCTCCCGGCCCCGCTCAGAGGCTGACGGTGGCGATTTTCGGCGTTTCGGCCCACCATTCGTCGTTTTCCCAGTAGGTATTCCAGCCCAGCCGGGCGTATTTCTCATTGATTTCGGGGCCCCGCTCGCCCACGTTGAAGTCGGCAAAAACGTCTTGGGCAATGGCAAACAGGCCGTTGCCGTCGGCCCAGAGCACAGGCTTGGTTTTGCGGGTCTGGTTGCTGATCCACTGGCCCTCGAAGCGGCTGCCGGCCCGGCGCGCCGCCATCGACTCCTCGGTGAAGCCCCAGGTGGCCAGCTCCAGTTTCTGCTCCGAGCCGCGGCCGAAATCCACGGCAAACTTGCCCCGGAACACCCCGCTCCCGTTGCCCTCAGCGCCTTCGCGCAGCTCAAACCGCCCGGTGCCAGCATAGGCGGCCGTCATGTCGCTGTTGGGGTAGTCTTTGAGTGGTTTCAGCGGCCGTAGCTGCGTCAGTTCGATGGTGCCTTCCAGCGGACTGACGCGCTTTTTGTAGCGGTCCTTGCCCCGGATGTGGTACAGCGCCGGGTTGTGGGCGTCGCGCTCCACGCGGGTGAAAACGAACTCAATGCGGTAATGATCCGAACCGAAAAAGCCGTTCATGGCCTGCCCGGCCTGCGGACCTCCTTCGTCTTCGTAGCTGGCGGGCAGCAGCAGCGGCGCCAGATCAAGCTCGCGGAGCACGGCCAGCTGCTCGGCCGGCAGCGCCGGAGCAGCCGGGGCTTCAGGCGCCGGTTTGGCCTGGTCAACGGCGTGGTTGACGGCTGTAACGGGCGCTGCTGTGGTAGGCGTTTCCGTTTCGGTGGCATGCTGGCAGGCCGCGAGCAGGCCAGCACCGAGCAACAGGTAAACGTGCGTTTTCATGGCAAGGGAGCTTGGTTGAGTTCAGATTGAAGTCAGTGAACTACGCGGCAGCGCGGCGCGGCATCAGAGGCTGAGGCGGGCGCTGGTGCCGGGCGTGTCGGCCCACCACTCGTCGTTGTCCCAGTAGCGGCTCCAGCCCCGCTCGGCGTACTTCGGATTGATGCTGGGCATCCGGTCACCTATCTCGAAATCCTGAAATATCTGCCCGGCCAGCGTCCGCCAGTTATCGGCCCACACCACGCGCTCCACTTCGCCCTCGGTGCTGCGCCACTGGCCCTCAAACTTGTAGCCGCAGAAGCCAACCGGGCTGCCCTCGATATTGGCCAGACCGAGGCGGCTGCCCTCCGGCGTCACGTCGGCGGCTACGGTGCCGCGGTAGGTGCCGGTGTTGCGGGCAATGCGCTGCTCCACGAACTCGAAGGTGCCCACGACGGTGTAGCGGGGCAGGGTGTTGGGTTCCATCGGGGCCTGGTACACCTGCTTGAGCACAATGACGCCCTGAAAGGGCACGGCCATGTTTTTCAGGCAGCGGCTTTTGCCCTCCACCCGGTAGATGTGGGGGTTGTCGGCGTCGCGCTGCACCCGCAGCAGGGCAAAGTCGATCCGGAAGCCGCTGCGGCCGAAAAAGCCGCTGCGGGCGCTGTTGCCCGACGACGACAGCTGCCACAGCGGCGCGCAGCTGTAGCGCCGCCAGAAGCTCTGCGCGGCCGTGGCCGAGAGCAGAACGCGGGTTTTGGCGGCGGGAACGGCGCGGCCAACGGGCGGGGCAGGTGCGGCGGGGCGCGCGGCCACCAGGGCCGTCAGCAGGGCCCAGCCGCCGAGGCCGGCCAGGCAAGTGGTGCGCGAAATCATACCAGTTGAGGCTTAGCGTTGGAGACGGAGGAGTGGGGGGCAGCGGCGGCCAGAGCCGTGCGCAGCAGGCGGCGGGTCACGCCGGCCTGAATGAGCACTTCGGCCAGCAGCAGGTTGCCGGTCCAGGAAAGCCAGGTGACGGTGAGGTAGGTTTCGATGGGCTTGGTCTGGAACAGGTAGAACAGCCCGAAGCTTTCCAGGCGCAGGCTCATGGCGGCCAGCGTGACGAGGTAGCTGCGCAGCATCCAGTCGGTGTGGGCCTGCCACTGGCGCTGCCGGGCGGTGCGGTAGGCCTGCCAGGTACTCAGCCACCACACGATGCACTGCAAGCTGAAGCCTACCTTGGCCACCAGCCCGCCGTTGGCGTACAGGGCCAGAATCAGCCCCGATGGCGCGGCCAGCAGCAGAATCGAGGCCACATACACCTTGCCCAGGGTGCGGTGCAGGGCGCGGCGCCCGGCCCAGAGGCGCGGGAAGAACTGCACCAGCCCGGTCGCCATTACCCAGAGGCTGCTGGTGATATGCACGTAGAAGCCCAGCCGAAACAGCGCGCTGGCGTTGGTTTCAGCGGCTTTGGTGGTCAGAAAGTCAATACCGGGCTCGAAGCTGAGGTACGGCACTACTTTGGTGAGCATCAGGCCCGTAAACAGCACCACGCCCAGGCCAAGCAGGCCCTGCACAAGGCGGGGAAAGGAGGTGGCAGCAGCCATAGAAAGCGGAAAAGCGAGCTTGACGTAAAGTAGCAATTTGCCACGAGCCGTTTGCATTTGCTGAACGGATTATTGCGGCGTCATTGTATAAAGCCCCCCGAATATTTTGAATGCGCAGCGGTGGCCGCCCTTCTGGCTGTGCAGCGGGGTAGCAGCACAACAAATCAGCCGGGCCCGCACCTTACGGCACCAACCCGGCTGACAATTGAATGGCTGAGGTTTCTTACTCCACCGGCGGCTGCGAGGGCAGCTCCCCGCGCAGGCGCTTGTCGTAGGTGAGAGCCACGCGCAGCTGGAAGTAGTCGTACTGCTCGCGCAGGTGGTCGAATAGGTCGCGCAGGCGGAAATCGGGGCCCAGCTCCTGCACGGCGGTTTTGATGCGGGCGTAGTCGTCCTGGCTGATAAACTCCTCGGTGCGTAGCTGGTAGCCCCGCTCGTACAAGGCCTCCAGGTGCGACTTGATGGTGCTGGCAGCCAGGCCGCGCTGCTCGGCCACCTGCTCCACCGAGAGGCCCTGCCGGTGCATCTTCCAGCTGTCGAGGGCGGTGCCGCTGGGCGTGCCGGGGCTGCGCTTTTTGGCCGGCGCGGGGGCGTCGTCCTCGTCGCTGGGCACGTCGGGCACGTCGTCGGGCGAGGGGGCGCCGGCGTGCTGGGTGATGAGGTCGATAAACCGCTCCCCGTAGGTTTCAAACTTCTTCATGCCCACGCCCGACACGGCCAGCATGGCGGTGCGGGTGCGGGGCCGCTCGATGGCCATTTCCTGCAGCGTGGCGTCGGAGAAAACCACGTAGGGCGGCACGCCCTGCTCGTCGGCAATCTGCTTGCGCAGCTGGCGCAGGCGGTCGAACAGCTCGTCGGCAATGGAGGGCAGGCGCTGGCCGGTGGCGGCTTTGGCGGCGCGGCCCTTGGGGGCTTTTTCGGCCTTCTGCGGCACCTGAAACTGCTTCAGGGCCTGCTTCCTTTCGCCTTTCAGCACCTGCCAACCCAGGTCGGTGAGCTTGAGGGCGTAGCCCTGCTCGTAGGCAATGTACAGGAGGCCGTCGTTCAGCAATTGGTGCAGGTAGCTCTGCCAGTCGAGAAACGAGAGGTTGCCGCCGGCGCCGAAGGTTTTGATCTGGTCGTAGCCGCGCGAGACGACGCCCTGGTTGCGGCGGCCCAGCAGCACGTCGCAAATCATCGTGAGCGGGGCGGCTTCGCGGGTGCGGGCCACGGCCGACAGGGCTTTCTGGGCCAGCTCGGTGCCGTCGAAGGTGGTGGGCGGGTTGCGGCAGATGTCGCAGTTGCCGCAGTCTTTTTCCAGTACCTCGCCGAAGTAAGCCAGCAGGATGCGGCGGCGGCAGGAAGCGGCTTCGGCAAACTGCTGCATGCGCTCCAGCTTGGTGCTATTCAGCTGGGCCAGGCGCGGGTCGGCGTCCTTGGTAATCATGTCGCGCAGCTGGGCCACGTCGGCGTACGAGTAGAACAGCACGGCCTCGGCGGGGGCCCCGTCGCGGCCGGCGCGGCCGATTTCCTGGTAGTAGCCCTCGATGTTCTTGGGCAGGTTGTAGTGCAGCACCCAGCGCACGTTGCTCTTGTCGATGCCCATGCCGAAGGCCACCGTGGCGCAAATCACCTGCAAATCGTCGCGCAGAAACTGCTCCTGCACGTCGGAGCGGCTGCGGTCGGTCATGCCCGCGTGGTAGAAACCGGCGCGGATGCCCTTTTCCTTAAGCTTGCCGGCCAGCGTCTCGCACTGCTTGCGCGAGAGGCAGTACACGATGCCGGCCTCGTTTTCGTGGGTCTTCAGAAAGTTCACCACCGCGTTGACGCGGTCCTGGCCCGGGCGCACGCTCAGCGAGAGGTTGGGCCGGTCGAACGAGGAGAGGAACACCTTGGGCTCGGTCAGGCGCAGCTGCTGCTGGATGTCGCGCTGGGTGAGGCGGTCGGCGGTGGCGGTGAGGGCAATGATGGGCACCTCGGGAAACTGCTCGCGCAGCACCCGCAGCTGGGTGTATTCGGGCCGGAAGTCGTGGCCCCAGGACGAGATGCAGTGCGCCTCGTCGATGGCGAACATGCTGACTTTGAGCCGGTGCAGAAAGCTCAGGAAGCCTTCGGACAGCAGCTTTTCGGGCGAGACGTAGAGCAGCTTCAGCATCCCGGCCTGGCAGGCGCGGCCGATGCTGCTCTGCTCGGCCTGCCCGATGCTGGAGTTGATGCAGGCGGCGGATATACCGTTGGCTTTCAGCGCCTCCACCTGATCTTTCATCAGGGCAATCAGCGGGGAGACGACCACGCACACGCCCTCCTGCACCATGGCCGGTATCTGGAAACACACCGATTTGCCGCCGCCCGTGGGCATGAGCACGACGGTATCCTGGCCGGAGAGAATCGACTGGATGATATCCTGCTGCATCGGCCGGAACTGGTCGTAGCCGTAGTACTGCTTCAAAACGCGCCGGGCCGATTCGAGCGTGGGCGTGAGGGGCTGGGTAGCTGCTAACATCGGGGTAAAAATACGGCGGTTTTTGCGGGAGTCCTAAGCTAATAAAACTAGAGAAAAGCTAAAATGGTGCGCCGACCGTGGGCAGCAATTTTCGGCTTTGCTTCTGCCCGGCCTCGAACGCGAGGTGGCCAGCGGCAGTCGCTCAGTATCTTGCCCGCCGGCCGCGCGTTGCCTCGCCCGGCCCGACTTCCCGCTAATGAAACTTGAATTGCTGGACGACCTCAGTGCCGGCGGCCGGTTTGCCGACGTTGTATCGGAGTGCCTGCTGCGCCTCTCCGACTTCGACGAAGCGCAGACAGCCGCGCTGATCGGCCTTATTGAAGCCCGCCTGCTGGGCGCCGGGCGGCCGCTGCCCTTGGCGGAAGTGCCGTTCATTCGGGCCGTAAACTGTCAGTTGACGCTGGTACTGGGCGCCGCGGATGCGGGCATCGTCGAAACCGGGCAGCCGCAGCAGTTCATTTGCCAGCTGACGCCGGAAGCCTACCACGTGCTGCTGGTGCGCCTGCGGGCCGTGGCCGCCGGCAGCGGTTACCACTGGCTTTGCGAAACTTCAGCCGCCGACATTGATTTTTTGTACTCGCCGGGCGGTGGCTGGTAAGCCCCGACCCGGTCCCTGCTGTTTTTTCCCATGAATCATCCGCAGCGGCTGTTCCTGGCCGCCTCCCTCCTGCTGACGGCCACGCTGGCCCAGGCCCAGTCCTCCACCCTCAAGGCCGACGACCTGCCCTACATTGAAGTGAGCGGGACGGCGGAAAAGGAGGTAGTGCCCGACGAAATCTACCTGCGCATCGCCATTCGGGAGCGGTACGCGGGCAAAACCAAGGTGACGCTGGAGGAGCAGGAAGAAAAGCTGAAGAACCTGGTTAAGGCGCTGGGCATCAGCCCGGCCAACCTGTACCTGGCCGACGCCAACGCCGACTACGTGAAGGTGCGCTGGCAGAAAAAAGACGTACTCACGCAGAAGGACTACACCCTCAAAGTAACCGATGCGGCCACGGTGGGCCGGGTGTTTCAGGAGCTGGAGAAGCTGGAAATTACCGATGCCGCCGTGGGCCGGGTCAGCCACTCGCAGCTGGAAAGCCTGCGCAGGGAAGTCAAAATTGCTGCTATCAAAGCCGCCAAGGACAAAGCCGAGTACCTGCTGACGGCCATCGGGGAGCATGCGGGCAAGCCCCTGATTGTGCGGGAGGAAAACAGCCAGGGCAACCCGACGCTGTCCAACGTTTCGGTCAGCAGCTACAAACTGCAGCGCAGTGGCCTGACCGAGGGCCCAGAAGAAGATGACGACCTGCAGTTTCAGAAGGTGCGGATTCAGTCGACTATCTACGTCAAGTTCGCCATCAAATAGCCCGAATCATGGACCTTAGCCTGCGCCCGGTAGACGGTACTAATCTGGCCGAAGTGGTGGCCGATACCGTCGTCATCAACTCGGCCACCGACGGCGCGGACCTGGTCGGCAACCTGTACTTCCAAGGCTTCGACGGCGTCATTTTGCTTGAACGACACCTCGTCCCGGCCTTTTTCGAGCTGAAAACCGGGCTGGCGGGTGAGGTGCTGCAGAAGTTTTCGACCTACCGGCTGCGGCTGGCCATTGTCGGCGACTTTAGCGCCGGTTCGGGCCGCAGCCTGCAGGAGTTTATCCGGGAAAGCAACGAGCGGGGGCAAGTCAGTTTTGTCGACTCACGGGCGGCGGCCCTGGCGCGGCTGGCTCCGCTAATATTCGGCAACGGCCAAGCCGCAACCCCCACCCCGATGGACCACCACGCCCTGAGCATTGCCGCCTTCGACCAGCTGGCCCAAGCCTACCAGGACAAGTTTATGGACCTGGACCTGTACGACGACAGCTACGACCGGCTCGGGCAGCTGCTGCCGCCCGCGGCGCGGGTACTGGAGCTGGGCTGCGGCCCCGGCAACATCACCCGCGCCCTGCTGCGCCGCCGCCCCGACCTACGCCTCCTGGCCACCGACCCGGCCCCAAACATGCTCCGGCTGGCCCGGCAGAATAACCCCACGGCCGAGTGCCGCGTGCTTGACGCACGCGCCCTCGACCAGCTGGCGCCCCGGCAGTTCGAGGCCGTGGTGGCCGGCTTCTGCCTGCCCTACCTCGCGCCGGCCGATACCGCCCAGCTGCTGCGCGCCGCTCACCGCCTGCTGACGCCCGGCGGCGTGGTTTACCTTAGCTTCATCGACGACGACGCGGCCCGCTCGGGCTTTGAGGCGTCGAGCAACGGGCAGGCCACGGCCTACGTGTATTATCACCCGGCCCCCGAGGTGCGGGCCGATCTGGCCGCGGCGGGCTTTGCACTGGTAGAGGAATTCCGCAAGCTCTACCCGCGGGCCGACAGGCCGGCGGATACGCACTGCATCCTTCTCGGGCGCCGGGCGTAACCTCTGTTTTTTTCACCCGTGCCCGCTCCCATTTCAGCTGCCTCACCGCGCCGACTACCCGGCCTCGGCCTGCTGGTCCTGGCTGGCTTATTCGGCACGGCTGGTGTGCTGCACTTCCTGCGGCCCCAGCCTTTTGTGCGCATCGTGCCGCCGCAGCTGCCCGCGCCCGAGGCGCTGGTGTATCTGAGCGGGGCGGCTGAAATCGGGCTGGCCTTGCTCTTGCTGCCGCGCCGTACGCGCCGGCCGGCGGCCTGGGGGCTGGTGGCACTGCTGGTGGCCGTCTTTCCGGCCAACGTATACATGGCCCTGCTGCCCGGCGGCGGTATTGGGGCGCCGCAGTGGCTGCTGTGGGCGCGGCTGCCGCTGCAAGGCGTACTCATTGCCTGGGCGGGGCGCTACACGCGGCGGCCAGCGCCAGCAGCCAATGCCGGTTCCGCGTTGCGCTGAAAGCCAGCACAACCGGCAGGCAGCGGCTTATGGTTTCGGCCTGAACCGCATCAGCGGCGGCAAAGCCACCGGAACGTAAACGCGGCCCCTGCTTCAACGGGGCACGGCTATTTCCCGGCTATTCCTCCTTCGGGCCTTTGCGCGTGCCGCGGTACAGCTCGTACTTCAGCAGGCGGCACTCGATGGGGCCGTTGTAGAGTGGGATGCGGCGCGAGGTGCGCAGCCCCACGCTCTTGGCCGCTTCCGCGTTGCCGGTGAAGATGTAGGCGTCGTAGCCCTGGAAGTTGGTTTTGAGCGTGTCGCCGATGGTTTTGTAGAGACCGGCCATTTCGGCTTCGGCCCCGATTCGCTCCCCGTAGGGCGGGTTCATCAGCACGATGCCGGGCTCCTCGGTCTTGGGCGGCTGGGCGTCGCGCACGTCGCGCACGGCCAGGCGGATGTAGTCTTCCAGGTCGGCGGCGGCCACGTTCTGGCGGGCCCGCTCCAGGGTTTCGGCCGAGAGGTCGGAGCCGGCCAGGTAGGCCTGGGGCTCTTCGAGGCGGGCCTGCTTGGCATCCATCAGCACCGAATCCCAGAGCGCCTGCTCGAAGTCGGGCCAGTGCTGGAAGGCGAAGTCGCCCTGGTGGTAGAGGCCGGGCGCAATGCGCTGGGCAATCATGGCCGCCTCGCACAGGATGGTGCCCGAGCCGCACATCGGGTCGATGAGGGGCCGGCGGCCGTCCCAGCCGCTGAGCAGGATGAGGCCGGCGGCCAGCACTTCGTTCATCGGTGCCTCGTTGGTGAGCTGCCGGTAGCCGCGCCGGTGCAGGGATTCGCCCACCGCGTCGAGCGAGAGGATGGCTTCGTTCTCGAACAAATGTAGGTGCAGGCGCACGTCGGGCTTCACCGGGTCGACGCTGGGCCGCTGGCCGGTGCGCGCCCGGAACTGGTCGACGATGGCGTCCTTCGAGAGCTGGGCGATGTAGAGGGAGTGCTCCAGGTTGGAGCGGTTGGTCACGGCCGTAATGGCGAAGGTCTGGTCGGGGCGCAGGTACTGGCTCCAGTCGATGCGGCTAACTTCGCGGTAGAGGCTCCGCTCGTCGGGGGCGGCGAAGCTGGCGAAGGGCAGCATGATGCGCACGGCGGTGCGGCACCAGAGCACGGCTTCGTAAAGCAGCTGCTTGTTGCCCTTGAATTCCACCACGCGGGTGCCCACCTGCAGGTCGGTGGCGCCCAGCTGGCGCAGCTCTTCGGCCAGCAATTCTTCGAGGCCAAACTGAGTGGTGGCGGTCAGGTACAATTCGGCGGCGCGGGAAGCCATACGCAAACGGGGAAAGGAAAACGGGGCTGCAAAGGTGCGCAAAAGCCCGCAGCAACCCGGCTTAGCGCGGCGGTTTCCTATATTTAAGGCCTTCTTCCCCGCTACCCCCGCCTCGATGGCCGCTCCCACTACGTCCTCCACTCCCACCACCGTCGCCGCCGGCCCCGCCCGCAGCTACGCGCTGCCCATGGCGGCCATGACCTCGCTGTTCTTCCTGTTCGGGGCCGTCACCAACTTCAACGACGTGCTGATGCCCTACCTCAAGGACGTGTGTCAGCTCACCGACCTGCAGTCTTCGCTGGTGCAGTTTGCCTTTTTCGGGGCCTACTTCCTGATGTCGTTGCCGGCGGGCTACGTGCTGCGGCGCCTGGGCTACCAGCGCGGCATCGTGCTGGGGCTGCTGGTGATGGCGGCGGGCGCGCTGCTGTTCGTGCCGGCCGCTAACACGCGCACCTTCGCCGTGTTTCTGCTCGGCCTGGGCGTGCTCGGCGCGGGCGTGACCTTGCTGCAGGTGGCCGCTAACCCCTACGTTTCGGTGCTCGGGCCGGCCAGCCGCGCCGCCAGCCGCGTGAGCATCGTGGGCGTGGCCAACAACCTCGGCGGCACCCTCTCGCCGCTGCTCGGCGGCATGCTGCTGTTCGGCGGCTCGGCCGTGCTCAAGGCCCGCCTGGCGGCCCTGCCCGCCGCCGAACGGCTGGCCGAAGAAGCCACCTTGGTGAAAGCGCCTTACCTGGGTCTGGCCGCGTTTCTGGCCGTGCTGGCCGGGGTGTTCTTCCTGCTGAAGCTGCCCGAAATCGAAGGCATGCAGGCCGACAACGAAGCCGACACCCCGGACCTGACGGCCGTCAGTGGCCGCAAATCGGCGCTGGACTTCCCCCACCTGCGCCTGGGCGTGGTGGCCATTTTCCTCTACGTGGGCGTCGAAGTGGGCCTGGGCTCCTTCCTGATCCGCTACGGCGAGGCCCAGGGCATCACCCAGCTCAGCGACTTCACCCAGGCGCTGGTGCGCGGGCTAAATGTGGCTACCAACTTCCTGGCCGTGCTCTTCGGGCAGGCCCCGGCCGCCATCGACACCACTGCCGGCTTCACCAAGGCCGTGGGCGCGGTGCTGGTAGCCTCGTACTGGTTTGGCTCCTTGGTGGGCCGGGTGGTGGGCATTCCGCTGCTTACCCGCATCAACGACCGGAAAGCCCTGGCGGCCGTGTGCGCCGCCGGGGTGGTGTTCGTGCTGGCCTCCATTGCGGTGCGCGGCGAAGCCGCCCTGTGGCTGGTGGTGCTCTGCGGGCTGATGAACAGCATCATGTGGCCGGTGATTTTCCCGCTGGCCATCAAGGGCCTCGGGCCGTTCACCAAGCAGGGGTCGTCGTACCTGATCATGGCCATCGTGGGCGGGGCCATCGTGCCGCTGCTGATGGGCTGGGCGGCCACCTACGCCGGCGGCCTGCGTGTGGCCTTCCTGCTGCCCGCCCTTTGCTACGCCTACCTGCTCTACTACGCCGTGAGCGGCTACCGCGTGCGGTAAGCCCTGCATTGCCCGGATTAATGCGCCGCGCCCGCTGCCTCTTCGGTAGCGGGCGCGGCTGTTTTCGCCGCTGGCGCGCCGGCCCCGCTATCTTTGCCCCATGTCTAGCGCTTCTCCCGCCCTGCAGCACGACGTGTCGCTGCGCGCCTACAATACCTTCGGCATCGACGCCAAAGCCCGCCTGTTTGCCCCCTTCCGCTCGGCCGAGGAGCTGCGCGCTCTGCTGCAGCTGCCCGAGGTGCAGCAGGCCCCGAAGCTGGTGCTCGGCGGCGGCTCCAACCTGCTCTTCACCCAGGACTTCGACGGCGTAGTGCTCAAAAACGAAATCCGCGGGCTGGAAACCCTCGACGAGCAGGCCGACGGCACCATGCTGGTGCGGGCCGGGGCGGGGGAATCGTGGCACGGGCTGGTGGAATACACGCTGGCGCAGGGCCTGTCGGGCATCGAAAACCTGTCCCTGATTCCGGGCACGGTGGGCGCGGCCCCGCTGCAGAACATCGGGGCCTACGGCGTGGAGCTAAAAGACGCCTTTGAGTACCTCGAAGCGGTAGAAATCAGCTCGGGCCAGCTGCGGCGCTTCTCGCGCGAGGAATGCGGCTTCGGCTACCGCGAATCGGTGTTTAAGGGCCCGTTGCGGGGCCAGTACATCGTGACGGGCGTGGTGCTGCGCCTGCACCGCCGCCCCCAGGCCAACACCTCGTACGGCGCCATCCGGACCACCCTGGAGGAAATGGGCGTGACCGAGGAGCCCACCCCGCAGCAGGTCAGCCAGGCCGTCATCAGCATCCGCCGCAGCAAGCTGCCCGACCCGGCCCAGATCGGCAACGCCGGCTCGTTTTTCAAGAACCCGGAAGTGTCGCAGGCCAAGTTCGACGCGCTGAAGGCCCAGTTTCCCGAGCTGCCCGGCTACCCGGTGCCCGGCGGCGTGAAGGTGCCCGCGGGCTGGCTGATCGAGCAGTGCGGCTGGAAGGGCCACCGCGCCGGCGAGGGCCGCTACGGCGTGCACGACCGGCAGGCGCTGGTGCTGGTCAACCACGGCGGGGCCACCGGCCACGAGGTGCGGGCCCTGGCCGAGGAAATCATTGCCTCGGTGCGCGAAAGATTCGGCATCGAGCTGCACCCGGAGGTCAACATTATGTAGCCCAAACAGGACTTAAATAGTAGAATTCTGGAATAGCTCCCCCTCTCATTGCAATAGTGTCAGGAACTAAGCCCAAATTTGTGTAGACCTTGCCGCCCTTATACCTATTGCTGCTCCTTTGCTTCCAATGAAAAAATTGACCTTTCTGGCGCTGCTGCTCAGCAGCGCCCTGATGACGGCCCGGGCCCAGCAGACCCGGACCACCAAGCGTACCACCACGACGACTACGACCACCAAGGCGCCCGCCACCCCCGCCGCGCCGGCGGCCCCGGCGGCTCCCGCCGGCCCGCCCACGCTGGCCTCGGTGCGCACGGCCGAGCCGGGCGCCACCGTCACGGTGCGGGGCGTGGTGGTGAACGGCCCGGAGCTGGGCAACATCCGCTACATCCAGGACAAGGAAGCCGGCCTGGGTTTGTTTTCCAACACGCTTGACGCGCTCAAGAACCTGATGCCCGGCGACAGCGTGGAGGCCACCGGCACCCTGAAAAACTACAACAGCCTGCTGGAAATGGATCCGGTGCAGTCGGTGAAGAAGCTGGCCTCGGGGCGCCGGTTCGCGGCCGTGACGGTGCCCGCCGCCGAGCTGACCAAGGTGCTGAGCGAAGCCTACGAAGGCCGCCTGGTGAAAATCACCGAAGTGGAGCGCCTGAGCACCACCGGCGGCCAGCCGGCCCCGGCCCTGGTCGGCAACGTGAACTACCTCATCAACGGGCAGGCCGGCGCCATCGTGCGCATCTCGGCGCCCTCTACCGGCCCCAACGGCCTGGTGGGCTTCACCCCGCCCGAGGGCAAGTTCGACCTGGTGGGCGTGGTGGGCCAGCACTCCCCCGCCGGCACCCCCACGGGCTACCAGCTGCTGCCCCGCCTGAGCACCGATTTCGTGGTGGCCGGCGGCCTGCCCGTCATCAAGGGCGAGCCGGTGCCCGTGGCCGTGACCAAGAACAGCATCACGGTGGATTTCAGCACGATAAACCCCGGCACCACCAAGATTGAGTACGGCGCCACCCCCGCCCTGGGCGGCATGGTGGAAGACAAAACGCCCGTCACCCAGCACCAGATGACGCTGACCGACCTGCAGGCCGGCACCACTTACTACATCCGCGTGTCGTCGGGCAACAGCCAGGGCATCAGCACCCAGCCGGCTGTGCCGATGATTACCCGCAAGAAGTAAGGCGGCACCCTGCCGCAAACGCACAACGGGGCGGCTCTTCCTGGTGAAGAGCCGCCCCGCTTGTTTAGGCTAGTTGCGTAGCGCGCACTTTCCGTTCGCGCTACGCAACTAGCTATTTACTTGAGCACGGCCACCGTCACGCCGTCGCCGCCGCGGTCGGCGTGCTCGTCGGCCACGCTGGCCACGGCGCGCTGGGAGTGGAGGTAGTCGCGCACCACCTGGCGCAGCACGCCGTTGCCGCGGCCGTGGATGAACTTCAGCTCCGGCACGCCCAGCATGATGGCGTCGTCGACGTAGTTCATCACGCGCTGCAGGGCGTCTTCGGCCCGCTCGCCGCGCAGGTCGAGAGTGGTGCTGAAGCCGGCCATGCGCCCGGTCACGTCCATGTTGCTGCCGCTGCGGGCTTCGGCGGCCGGGGCCTTGCGGGCGGCTTCCTTTTCCCGCTCCCGGATTTCCGAGCGCGTCACTTTTTCCAGCTGGGCTACCTTCACGATGGTTTTCAGCCCGCCAAACAGCACCTCGGCGGTATTGCCCTTCAGGCCCACCAGCTCGCCGTAGCCTTCCTGCCCGATCAGCGCCACCTTGTCGCCGGGCTTCAGGGCTTTGGGGTCGGCCACCTCGCGGGTGCCGCGGGGCTTGGGCAGTTCCGTTTTCAGCTCCTGCTGCACGAAGGCGTCGAGCTTCTGGCGGGCGGCTTTGGTTTGCTCCTTCTCGGCCCCGGCCGTGCGGATTTCCTGGATGGTGGCCTCGATCTGGGCGTTGGTGTCCTTGAGCAGCAGCTTGGCTTTCTGCTTGGCCTCGCGGATAACGTCCTGCCGGGTTTCCTCGACGTGGTTTTTCAGGTCCTGGTATTCCTGGGCCAGCTTTTTCATGCGCCGCTCGTTTTTCTCGGCTTCGGCGCTGCGCTTTTCCAGCTGGGCCTTTTCGGCTTCCAGCTCTTCCAGCAGCCGGTCGTAGCGCACTTTTTCCTTGCCCACGAGCTGCGAAGCCCGCTCCACAATGGTCTTGGGCAGGCCGATTTTGCGGGCAATTTCCAGGGCGAAGGACGAGCCCGGCTTGCCCGTTTCCAGCCGGTAGAGCGGCTGCAGGTGCTTCGGGTCGTAGCGCATGGCCCCGTTGACGAGGCCGGGCGTGCGCTCGGCCAGGTTTTTCAGGTTGGTGTAGTGCGTGGTGATGACGCCGAAGGCCCGCACCCGGTTCAGCTCCGACAGCACGGCCTCGGCAATGGCCCCGCCGAGCACCGGCTCGGTGCCAGTGCCGAATTCGTCGATGAGCACCAGGCTGCGCTTATTCGCCAGCAGCAGAAACTGCTTCATGTGCGTCAGGTGCGAGGAGTACGTGCTCAGGTCGTTTTCCAGGCTCTGCTCGTCGCCGATGTCGAGGAAGATGTCGTCGAACACGCCGGCTTCGGAGCCCTCGCGCACGGGGATGAGCAGGCCGCACTGCAGCATGTACTGCACCAGTCCCACCGTCTTCATGGCCACCGACTTACCGCCGGCGTTCGGCCCGGAAATGACCAGGATGCGCTGCTCCGGCGTCAATTCCAGATCCAGCGGCACCACTTCGCGGCCCTGCTCCGTGAAGTTGAGGTAAAGCAAGGGGTGACGGGCCTGCTCCCAGCGGATGAGCGGGCGCGGGTGCAGGCGCGGCAGCACGGCTTCGAGCTGCTGGGCCAGGCGGGCCTTGGCGCGGACGAAGTCCAGCAGGCCCAGGAACTGGTAGGCGCGGCGCAAGTCCGGAATGTGGGGGCGCAGCTGGTCGGTCAGGCTGATCAGGATGCGCACCAGCTCGCGGTGCCAGGCGTTTTCCAGGTCCTTGATGTCGTTGTTCAGCTCGAACACCGCTTCCGGCTCGATGTACACCGTCTGGCCCGTGGCTGATTCGTCGTGGATCAGGCCCTTGATGCGGCGCTTGTGCTCGGCCACGATGGGCAGCACCAGGCGGCCGCCGCGGATGGTGGGCTCGGCGCCCTCGGGCGTCCAGCCCTCGGAGCGCGCCTTGCGCAGCACGTCGGCAATGGAGCGGCGCAGGATGCCCTGGCGGTTGATCAGCTCCTGGCGCAGCTGCCGCAGCAGGGGCGTGGCGTCGTCGCGCACGTGGCCCTCGTCGTCCACCACCTTGTCCAGGGCCAGGAGCAGGTTGCGGTCGGCCTGCACGCCGATGCCGAGCAGGCGCAGCGTGGGGTACAGCCCCTCGGGCGACTGGGTGAAGAAGGTCAGTGCCTCGCGGATGGTGCGCAACGACATCTTGATCTGGAAAAACGCCGCCACTTCCAGGAAGGCGCCGGGCAGCTGCGCCCGCAGCAGGTGCGGGTGCACGTCGTGGTAGTACTGGCTGGGAAAGTCGGCGCCGGCGTTGAGCAGCTGGCGGAACTCGTCGGTCTGGAGCAGCAGCTTTTTCAGCTCGTCGGCGCGGGGCTGAAACTGCATCTTCTGCACGTAGTGGCGGCCCAGCTGGCTCAGGCACAGCTCACTCAGCCGCTCACGCACCTGCTGGAAGCCGATTTTCTGCTCGAAGGTTTGCGGGTAAATCAAAAGGGTATCGGGGGTACGGGGTAGTCGGAAGGAGGAACAAGGGCCAGCCGCGGACGGCAGCGGCAGCCTTCTCTAACAGCCGCTGGGGCAGAAAGATTCAGGCAAAGCTATACCATACCGGTTTCTTCGCCGGTGGCGGCGGATTATTAAATAAAGTTACGGTGCAGCTGGCCCTGCCGCCTCAGAACTTCTCATCGATGCCCAGCCCGAACAGGGCGAAGTCGTACTTCACCGGGTCCTGGGGGTCAAATTCGCGCAGGCGGGCGGTCAGCTCCGTGGCGGCCTGCCAGTCGGTTTGCTTGCGCTGGAGCAGGCCCAGGCGCCGGGCCACGCGCTCCACGTGCACGTCGAGCGGGCAGACGAGGTCGGCGGGCGAGAGGCGCGTCCAGAGGCCGAAGTCGACGCCGTACGCGTCGCGGCGCACCATCCAGCGCAGGTACATGTTCACGCGCTTGCAGGCCGAGTTGCGGGCCGGCGTGGCCACGTGCTTGCGGGTGCGCGCGGGCGCGTCGGGCAGGCTGAAGAACAGGTGGTGGAAGTTTTCCAGCCGCTCGCGCTGGGTCTGGCCGTGCAGGAAGGCGTCTTCCAGTGTCTCGTGCTGCCGGTAGTACTGGCTGAGCCAGTGCACGAAGTACAGCAGGTCGGTGTCGCAGAAGGTGCGGTGGCAGAACTTTTCGAGGCGGCGCAGGTCGTCGTCCTGGTGCCCGAGGATGAACTTGTGCGGCGCGTGGTCCATGCGCGCGAGCAGCTCGTCCATCTTCTTGAGGATGATGCTGCGCTTGCCCCAGGCCAGCAGGGCCGCAAACAGCCCGCTGATTTCGATGTCGGCCCGCGCGGAGTAGCGGTGTGGCAGGCTGATGGGGTCGGGCGCAATGAAGGCCGGCTGGTCGTAGCGCCGGTACCGGTCGTCGAGCAGGGCCTGAATTTCCTGGTGGGTCACTTGCTTTGAAGCTAATAGAACGTCATTCCGAGCGCAGCCGAGGAACCTCGCGTGCTGACGTCCGAGAGTAATTTCTTCGTTGAGCGGAGATTTTACTATCTGGCATCAGCACGCGAGATTCCTCGACTGCGCTCGGAATGACGTTCTGATTTGTTTCAGGCCCTACTCCGGCAGGTAGGACGTTTCGACGCGGAAGCGCTGGTCGGGCGTGTTCAGCTTGGCCACGGCCTTTTTGGAGAGGCGAATGAGCACCGCGCTGTTGTCGCCGGTGTCGGGCAGCTTGCCGATGACGCGCACGTACACCACCTGCCCGTTCATGATGTTGCGCACCATCATGATGGTGCCCACCGGGGCAGTTTTGTGCAGGGCCAGGTACTTTTCGGAGTTGCCGCCTTCGATGATGGCCGCCACCCCGCTTTCTGTCACCTTGCGCACGATTTCGCTGGCGCGGGTGGGCTCTTTCTCCTCGTCGGCCGTGGCTGCGGGGGCCGGAGCGGCCGGGCTGCTGGCCACCGGCGACGACGCCGGGGCGGCGGCCGTTTCGCGGGCTTTGTCGGCTTCGCGGGCGCGCTCGGCTTCCCGCTCGCGGGCCCGCTCCTTCTCGGCCTCGTCGTCGCGCTCGGGGCGACTGGTGGGCGGCGCGGGTTTGGGCGTCGGGGCGGCGGCTACGGTTTCGGCAGCGGCACCACCGGCAGCGGGCACGATGATGAGGGTCTGGCCGGCCTTCACGGCGCCGTCGGCGGGCAGCTGCTTGCTGTTGTACTTCTGCAGGGCGCTGGCGCTGACGCCGAACTTGCGGGCCACGGCAAACAGCGTCTGGCCCGGCTGCACTTTGTAGACGTGGTTGCCGGCCGCATCGGTGGGCAGGCTGCGGGCCGAGGCGCTGCTGGCGGGCGTGGCGGCCGGCTTGGCCGCCACGGTGCCCGAGGTGGCGGGCAGCACGGCCCGCACCCGCGGAATCAGCACTTCCTGCCCGGTGACGAGGGCGCCCTTGATGCCGGGGTTGGCTTCCATGATCTGCTCCACCGAGACTTTGTAGCGGCGGGCCAGGCCGTAGAGCGTTTCACCGGGCGCTACGCGGTGCCGGACAAAGGTCTTGTTTTGCTGCACCAGCACGCCCAGCGAATCGGGGGGCGTGGGCCGGAGCACGTGGGCCGGGGCAGCGAGGGGAAGCAGGAAAAAGCAAAAGGCGGAGAGAGTCGGCGAAATTCGGGGCATACGGAGGGAAGCGTACGGCAAGGAGCACGCGGGTTGCCAGGGTTAAAGAAGTGGTTCAGACCCGTCGGACACCGCGCTGCTTCGGCGAAAGATACGGAAAGTTGCCTGCGGCGCAGGATTTTGGCCAGCATCGTGCCAATTTTGCCGGCCTCAGTCCTACCCTCCCGTCCCGCCGCGGCGCGCCCACCGCCCGGCCTTTGTTTTTGCGCTTCTATGCACAGCATCGGCATCATTCCCGCCCGCTACGCCTCCACCCGCCTGCCCGGCAAGCCGCTGGTCGACCTCGCGGGCAAGTCCATGATTCAGCGCGTGGTGGAGCAGGCCCGCCTGGCCGCCCTCGACCGCGTGGTGGTGGCCACCGACGACCAGCGGATTCTCGACCACGTCCTTGGCTTCGGCGGCGAGGCCGTGCTTACCCGCCCCGACCACCCCAGCGGCACCGACCGCGTGTGGGAGGCCTACCAGCAGCTCGGGCAGCCGGCCGATTGCGTGGTCAACATCCAGGGCGACGAACCCTTCATCCAGCCCGCCCAGATCAATGCGCTGATTGATCTGTTTGCCGATGCCGACACGCAGATTGCCACGCTGGTGAAGCAGGTTATCAGCCAGGAGGAGCTGTTCAGCCCCCACCTGCCGAAAGTGGTGCTCGGCGCCCAGCGGGAGGCCCTGTACTTCAGCCGCCACCCCATCCCCTATCTGCGCCAGTACCCCAGCATGAGCTGGCTGGACCACCACCGCTTTCTGCGCCACATCGGCCTCTACGCCTACCGCCCCACGGTGCTGCAGCAGCTCACCCGCCTGGCCCCCGACGCGCTGGAGCTGGCCGAGTCGCTGGAGCAGCTGCGCTGGCTGGCCCACGGCTTCCGCATCCGCACCGCCGAAACCGACCTGGCCACCCACGGCATCGACACGCCCGACGACGTGCAGCGCGCCCTGCGGCAGCTGCAAAATGAATTCTGAATGCTGACTTAGGCATTAGCCCGGTGGCCCGATTCCTAATTCAGCAGTCCTCAACTATCCGCCGATTTTCTTGGCCTTGTAGCCCAGCTTGAGCAGCTCCGCCAGCACTTTTTCGCGGAAGTCGCCCTGGATTAGGATTTCGCCGTCCTTGGCATTGCCGCCCACCCCACACTTGGTCTTCAGGGTTTTGCCCAGGGTCTGCAGGTCCTCGTCGCGCCCCACGAAGCCGGTAATCAGCGTCACCTGCTTGCCGCCGCGCTGCTTTTTATCGAGCTGCACGCGCAGCTGCTGCTGCTGGGGCGGCAGGGTGGCGGCGGTGGGCTCGTCGTTGCTTTGGTACTCGAAGTCGGGGTTGGTCGAGTACACCACCCCGGTGCGGTTTTGCTTGCTCATCTTTTAAAATGACTGAATTGTTAAATGGCCAAATGGCTGGCTGTTCTGCCGTGTACAGTTCAAAACGGCCAGCCATTCAACCATCTGACCAGCTGACAATTTATCTGAACGCCGTGCCGACTACCACCGGCAGGGCCAGCGGCTCCAGTTCCACCTGAATTTCGCGGGCTTCGCCGGCAAAGTCGCCGTCGAGGTGGAAGCCCAGGGGATGCGGCGCCGTGACGCGCACGGTGCGGGCGGTGTGGTACACCACGGCCCCGGAGCTGGGCAGGGAGCCGGCGGCCAGGCCGTAGGCCACCCGGATGGCCCGGCTCAGCGGCATATGGTCGATCAGGCAGAGGTCCAGCAACCCGTCGCGGATGTCGGCCAGGGGGGCAATGTAGGCGTTGTTGCCGTACTGGGCGGCATTGGCGAAGGCCAGCATGTAGCAGTCGGACTGCAGCTGCTGCCCGCCCAGCTCGATGGTGACGGGCGTGGGGCGGTAGCGGCCGTACTCGCGCAGGGCCACGCGCACGTAGGTGGCCAGGCCACGGGTGCCGGCTTCGGCGAAGCAGCGGCTCACGTGGGCATCGAAGCCCAGGCCGGCGGTGCAGAAAAAAGGCCGCCCGTTCAGCCGGCCCACGTCGATGGGCAGCACCCGGGGGCGGCGCAGCAGGCTGACGGCCGCCGCCGCGTCCATCGGAATGCCCAGGTGCCGGGCCAGGCCGTTGCCGGAGCCCCGGGGCAGCACGGCCATAGCCGCGCCGGTGCCCAGCAGCCCGCGGCCCACCTCGTTCACCGTCCCGTCGCCGCCCACCGCCACCACGATGCCGAAGCCCTCCGCCGCGGCCGTGCGGGCCAGCTCCTCGGCATGGCCGGCGTACTCGGTGGGGCGGATTTCATAACTCAGGGCGTACTGCTTGCCCAGCTGCCGGTGCAGCAGCCCGCGCAGGTCAAAACGCCGGTTGGTGCCCGAAATCGGGTTGAAGATAAAGCACAGGCGCGACAGGTTGGCGGGCATAGGGCGGCAAAGATAGAAGGGGCTGGCGCCGGTTACACGACTTCGTCGCTAAACCGGCGCCAGCTTTGTCGCCAACAGCAAAAAAGCCAGCCCCGCCGAAACGGAGCTGGCTTTCAAATCAGCTAGGCGAAGCTTACTTCACCATGTTGCCGAGCTTCTCGATCAGGTCGGCGGTGCGGGTGCTGTAGCCGGTTTCGTTGTCGTACCAGCCCACCACTTTCACCAGCGTCCCGTTGGCCGAGGTCAGCTCCGAGTCGAAGATGCACGAGTGCGGGTTGCCCACGATGTCGATGCTCACCAGCGGGTCGGTCGAGTACTCCAGGATGCCTTTCAGCGGGCCTTCGGCGGCCTTTTTCACGGCCTCGTTGATCTGCTCCTTGGTTACTTCCTTTTTCAGGATAACCGTCAGGTCGGTGGTCGAGCCGTCCGGAATGGGCACGCGCATGGCCACGCCGTCGAGCTTGCCCTTCAGGTGGGGCAGCACCAGGCCCACGGCCTTGGCAGCGCCCGTCGAAGTCGGGATGATGCTGTAGGCGGCGGCGCGGGCGCGGCGCAGGTCCTTGTGGGGCGCGTCCTGCAGGTTCTGGTCGGAGGTGTAGGCGTGCACCGTGGTGATGTAGCCCTTCTCGATGCCGAAAGCATCATCCAGCACCTTGGCCATCGGGGCCAGGCAGTTAGTGGTGCAGGAGGCGTTGGAGAGGATGGTTTCGTCGCCGGTCAGGATGTCTTCGTTGACGCCCAGTACCACCGTGGGAATGTTGCCGGTGGCCGGAGCCGAAATAACGACCTTCTTGGCCCCCGCCGTCAGGTGCTGACCAGCGCCGGCCTCGTCGGTGAAGCGGCCGGTCGATTCCAGCACCACGTCCACGCCCATGTCGCCCCAGGGCAACAGCTTCGGGTCGCGCTCGGCCAGGGCGGCAATGCGCTGACCGTTGACGGTCAGGCTGTTTTCGTCGTAGGTCACGGTGCCGTCGAAGCGGCCGTGCACCGAGTCAAACTTCAGCAGGTGGGCCAGCGTCTTGTTATCGGTCAGGTCGTTGATGGCGACTACCTCCACGTTCGGGCGGCTCAGCAGCGACTTGAACGTCAGGCGGCCGATGCGGCCGAAGCCGTTGATGGCAACTTTGATTTTAGCCATAAAGGGGAAAGGAAACGGTTTGGGCCCCAAGCTCCGGGCCGATGGAGAGAATGCGCGGGCGAAGGTACACGGCTTAGGGAGAAATGCCAACCCAACTCTCCTGCACTGCCCCGGTGGGGCTTTGGTAAGCCGGATTGAGCCGGCGGCCCGGTCATTTTCCCCGCGAAGCCACCGCGGTTTCGCCCCTTATATAAAAAGGAGTCCCGGCCCCGCGGAGCCGGATTCTGCCGCTTAAACCGCCTGGCAGCCCGGCTTGTTTACCGAAATTTTCGGGCACCGGGCTCTTACGAACACTTGTTAGAAAAAGCAGTAACTTGCCTGCTCCGACCCGCACTTCCCTCCCTGCATGCTCACGACCAAGAAAACCATCAGGCGCCAGTTTATTCTGGACGAGGCGGCCAAGCTCTTCAAGGAGAAGGGCTACGGCGGCACGTCCATGCGCGACTTGGCCGGCAACGTGGGGCTGGAAGCGGCCAGCATGTACAACTACATCAAGTCGAAGGACGAAATCCTGGAGCTGATCTGCTCGCGCATTGCCGGCATCTACATCTCGCAGCTGCACGACATCGAGCAGACGGCCGCTTCCTACGCCGACAAGGTGAAGGCGCTGATCCGGCTGCACATCCGGCTGATGGTGGAGGAGGGCCCGGCCGTGTCGGTGGCCAACCACGACTGGAAATACCTGCCCGAGCCCCAGCTGACGGCGTTCAAACAGGCCCGTAAGGACTACGAAAAAGGCTTTGCGCAGCTAATTGAGCAAGGCATGGCGGCCGGCGAGTTTCAGCCGCTGAACGTGTCGGTAGCCTTGTTTACCATCCTCTCGGCGGTGCGCTGGGTAGAGCTCTGGTACCGCCCCGGCCGCGGGCTGTCGGCCGAAGAACTGGAAGAGGACATTATCACCATGCTGCTGAGCGGTTTGGCGAAATGAGTTGACAGTTTTTGAGTTGTCGGTTGTCAGTTTGTGCTGACGCCTGCCTGACAACTTGCAACTGACAACTGACAACTAAAACACCATGAGCCGTTTTCATAAAGTCAAGATTAAGAGCATTGTGCGCGAGACGCCGGACTGCGTATCGGTGGCGCTGGACGTGCCCGCCGACTTGCAGGACACGTTCCGCTTCACCCAGGGGCAGTACCTCACGTTTCGGCGCGAGCTGAACGGCGAGGAGCTGCGCCGCTCCTACTCCATCTGCAGCAGCCCGCTCGACGGGGAGTGGCGCGTGGCCATCAAGCAGGTGCCGGAGGGGCGGTTTTCCTCGCACGCCGTGCAGCAGCTGCGCGTGGGCGAGGAGCTGGAGGTAATGCCGCCGATGGGCCATTTCTACACCGACCTGCACCCCGGGCACCAGAAGCTGTACGTGGCCTTCGCCGCCGGCTCGGGCATCACGCCGGTCATGTCCATCCTGAAAACCATCCTGCTCACCGAGCCGGGCAGCCAGGTGTATCTGATTTACGGCAACCGGGGCCGCAACTCCATCATCTTCAAGGAGCAGATTGAGGCCCTGAAGAACAAGTTCGTGGACCGGCTGAGCGTGTACCACATCCTGAGCCGGGAGCACGGCGAGGCGGACCTCTTTTTCGGCCGCATCGACAAGCACAAGGCCCAGCAGTTTCTGCAGAAAATCATTCCGCCCCAGGAAATCGACGAGGCCTTCCTCTGCGGCCCGGAGGACATGATTCTGGGCGTGAAGGAAGCCCTGACCGAAGCCGGCGTGGCGCCCGAAAAGGTGCACTTCGAAATGTTCACCGCCGGCGAAGAAGGGCAGAAGCGGAAGGCGGAGCGGCAGCAGCAGCGTCCCGCGGGCGAAGACGACAAACACAGCCGCGTGACGGTGCAGCTGGAAGGCACGAAGTACCCGCTGGAAATGTCGTACTACGGCGACACGGTGCTGGACGCGCTGCTGGAAATCGGCGTCGACGCGCCCTACTCCTGCAAGAACGGCATGTGCAGCACCTGCCGCTGCCGCGTGACGGAGGGCACGGTGGAAATGGACGTAAACTACTCCCTCTCCGACACCGAAGTGGCCAAAGGCTACGTACTTAGCTGCCAGGCCCGCCCCACGTCGGAGAAAGTGAGCGTGGATTTCGACCAGTAGAACAGATTTGTTGGAACGCGTAGCAATGGCCGTCATGTCGAGCGAAGTCGAGACATCTCGCGTGCTGATGCCAGATAGTAAGCTCTTTGTTGAACGAGAGAATTACTATCAAGCCAGATTCTTCGCTCTGAATGACAGTTCTGGTAAGCCCAGCAGAAATATTTCCCACTTTTGCTAACGCCCGTTAGTAAATCTTTGTTAGCCTCCTATGGAAACGGCTGAACTCACCCAGGAAGAACAATTTCAGGCCCGCATCGACGCCGACGTGCGCATCGAGCCCAAGGACTGGATGCCCGAGGCGTACCGCAAGACGCTGATCCGGCAGATTTCCCAGCACGCGCACTCCGAGCTGGTGGGCATGCTGCCGGAAGGCAACTGGATTACGCGGGCTCCCTCGCTCAAGCGCAAATCCATCTTGCTGGCCAAGGTGCAGGACGAAGCCGGTCACGGCCTCTACCTGTACAGCGCCGCCGAAACCCTGGGCGCCTCCCGCGACCAGATGCTGGCCGACCTGCACTCGGGCAAGGCCAAGTACAGCAGCATCTTCAACTACCCCACCCTGAGCTGGGCCGACATGGGCACCATCGGCTGGCTGGTGGATGGGGCGGCCATTCTGAACCAGGTGCCGCTGTGCCGCACCTCGTACGGACCCTATGCCCGGGCCATGGTGCGGGTGTGCAAGGAGGAAAGCTTCCACCAGCGCCAGGGCTTCGAAATCATGCAGACCCTGTGCGAAGGCGCGCCGGCCCAGAAGCAGATGGCCCAGGAGGCGCTGAACCGCTGGTGGTGGCCCACGCTGATGATGTTCGGCCCCAAGGACGCCGACTCGCCCAACACCGAGCAGTCGATGAAGTGGCGCATCAAGCGCTTCACCAACGACGAGCTGCGCCAGAAATTCGTGGACATGATGGTGCCCCAGGCCGAGTTCCTGGGCCTCACCGTGCCCGACGACAAGCTCAAGTGGAACGAAACCAAGCAGGGCTACGACTTCGGTGACGTGGACTGGGCCGAGTTCTGGGACGTGGTGAAGGGCAACGGCCCCTGCTCCCGCGAACGGTTGCAGGCCCGCGTGCAGGCCCACGAAGACGGCGCCTGGGTGCGCGAAGCGGCCCTGGCCCACGCCGAAAAGCGCCGGCAGCGGGCCGAAACTGTTGCGGCGTAGTTGCCTGACGGACGCCTCGTTTCGCCTCACCCCTAGCCCCTCTCCGAAAAGGAGAGGGGAACTAGCAAGTAGTTTTAGCTTCCTCCTTTCCCCAAACCCTTAATACCTCTGCCACCTGGCATAGACATAGTTTCTAGACTAAAAACTAGAGCTAGTCCCCCCTCTCCTTTTCGGAGAGGGGGCTAGGGGGTGAGGCGACTACAACATGTCCCAGAAAGAATGGCCGCTGTGGGAAGTTTTCATCCGCAGCAAGCAGGGCCTCGACCATAAGCACGTGGGCTCACTGCACGCCGCCGACGCCGAAATGGCCGTCCAGAACGCCCGCGACGTGTACACCCGCCGCCTCGAAGGCGTGAGCATCTGGGTGGTAGAGTCCAAGCACGTGCACGCCTCCAACCCCGACGACGCGGCCGCCTTCTACGAGCCGGCCAACGACAAAATCTACCGCCACCCCACGTTCTACACGGTGCCGGACTCCATCAAGCACATGTAATCCGGCTGACCATGCAGGAAACCCACACCATCGTCGTGCCCGACGTGTCGGCCGAAGTGCGCCAGCAGCTGCTTGACTACGTGCTGCAGCTGGCCGATACCAGCCTGATCCTGGCCCACCGCCTCTCGGAGTGGTGCGGGCACGGCCCCATTCTGGAGCAGGACCTGGCCATGGCCAATATCTCGCTCGACCTGCTGGGCGAGGCGCGCAGCTACTACCAGTACGCCGCCGAGCTGGAAGGCCGGGGCCGCACCGAGGACGACCTGGCCTACCTGCGCAGCGCTGTGGAGTACCGCAACCCCTTGCTGGTGGAGCAGCCCAACGGGGACTTCGCCCACACCATCGTGCGGCAGTTTCTGTACGACGCCTTCCACTACCACCTGCTGCTGCAGCTGCAGGCCGGCCCCGATCAGCAGCTGGCCGCCATTGCCGAAAAATCGGTGAAGGAAGCCGCCTACCACGTGAAATGGAGCGCCGAGTGGATCATCCGCCTCGGCGACGGCACCAACGAAAGCCGCCGCCGCGTGGAAGCTGCCATCAACGCCCTCTGGCGCTACAGCGGCGAGCTGACCACGCCCTCGGCCACCGAGCAGGCCCTGCAACAGGCCGGCTTCGTGCCCGATTACGCCGCCATTCAAGGGCAGATCGACGAGCACGTGGCGCGGGTATTCGCGGAAGCCACGCTGCCGGTGCCGCAGGGCGTATTTATGCAGAAGGGCGGCAAAACCGGCCGCCACTCCGAGCACCTGGGCTACCTACTGGCCGAGCTGCAGTACCTGCAGCGCACCTATCCGGGCCTGACCTGGTAGAGCCCGAACGCTAATCCATTCTGAACGTCATGCTGAGCGAAGTCGAAGCATCTCTACTGATAGTAATTTCTTATTCAACGAAGCGGGAGAGATGCTTCGACTTCGCTCAGCATGACGCCCAATAACAACTCACCCTTCCCCACCGAGGACCGCATCTGGCAGCTGCTGGAAGAAGTATCCGACCCCGAGGTGCCGGTGCTCAGCATCCTGGACCTGGGCATCGTGCGCGGGGTGCGGCTGGAGGGCGAGGAGGTGCACGTGACCATCACGCCGACGTATTCGGGCTGCCCGGCCATGAACACCATTGCCACCGATATCCGGCTGCGGCTGCTGGCCGAGGGCATCACCAAGCTGCACATCCATAACCAGCTCAGTCCGGCCTGGACGACGGCCTGGATGTCGGAGGCCGGCAAGCAGAAGCTGGAGGCCTACGGCATTGCCCCGCCCCAGGACGCCACCGGCCACGTGCTGAACCTGTTCGGGCAGGACCCGGTGCTGCGCTGCCCGCACTGCCAGTCCACCAACACCCGGCTCATCAGCCAGTTCGGCTCCACCGCCTGCAAAGCGCATTACCAGTGCAACGACTGCCTGGAGCCTTTTGATTACTTCAAGTGCCACTGATTGGCCTTCAGCCCGTCATGTCGAGCTTGCCGAGACATCTCGCGTGCTGACTTCCACAAGTAACTTCTGTTCAACGAGCAGAATACTATCAGGCGAGATGTCTCGGCTGCGCTTGACATGACGGGCTAATGACCTGACTCCTGACCCTTCCCTCCTACCTTATTCCCGCATGGAAAAGATTACCATCGGCATCATCGGCAGCGGCGCCATGGGCGCGGGCATTGCGCAGGTGGTAGCCCAGGCCGGCCACCCCGTGTTCCTGTTCGACCTGAACGCCGCCGCCCTGCAGCGCGCCACCGTCGGTATCGGCACCAACCTGCGCAAGCTCGCCGAAAAGGGCAAGCTCGATTCGGCCGACGCGGAGGCCGCCATTGCCCGCGTGCGCACCTGCTCCGAGCTGCAGTGCTTCGCCGCCTGCGGGCTGGTCATCGAGGCCATTGTGGAGGAATTGGGCGTGAAGCAGGCCGTGTTCCGCGACGTGGAGGCGGTGGTACCGGCCAGCTGCGTACTGGCCACGAATACCTCGTCCCTCTCCATTGCCAGCATTGCCGCGGCCTGCCAGCGGCCCGAGCGGTTTATCGGCATCCACTTCTTCAACCCTGCCCCGCTGATGCAGCTGGTGGAAGTTATTCCGGCGGTGCAGACCCGCGCCGGGCTGGCCGACGAAACCAAGGCGCTGGTGCAGAGCTGGGGCAAGCTGCCGGTGGTCTGCAAGGACACGCCGGGCTTTATCGTCAACCGCATTGCCCGGCCCTACTACGGCGAGGCCATCCGGCTGCTGGAAGAAGGCGTGGCCGACGCGGCCACCATCGATTGGGCCCTGACCGAGTTGGGCGGCTTCCGCATGGGCCCGTTCGCGCTGATGGACTTCATCGGCCACGACGTGAACTACCGCGTCACCGAGTCGGTCTTCACCGCTTTCTTCTTCGACCCGCGCTTCAAGCCCTCGTTCACCCAGAAGCGCCTGTTCGAGGCCGGCTACTACGGCCGCAAATCGGGCCGCGGCTTCTACGACTACCGCGACGGCGCCACCACGCCCGAGCCCACCCGCGACCCGGCCCTGGGCCACCAGATTCTGCAGCGCGTGCTGGCCATGCTCATCAACGAAGCCGTGGACGCGCTGGCGCTGAACGTGGCCTCGCAGGACGACCTGGAGCTGGCCATGACCAAGGGCGTGAACTACCCCAAAGGCCTGCTGCGCTGGGCCGACGAGCTGGGCCTGCCCGCCGTGCTCCAAACCCTCGACGCACTCTACGACGAATACCACGAGGACCGCTACCGCGCCAGCCCGCTGCTGCGCCGCCGCGTCAGAGCCGGTCAGACGTTCTTTCCCGCGCCGGTAGCCGCCGGCACCCACTCCGCATGATTTATTCCTTCAACGGTATCGTACCGGTCGTGCACGAAACGGCCTTTGTGCACCCGCAGGCCACGGTGACCGGCAACGTTATCATCGGCCGGCAGGTGTACATCGGTCCTGGCGCGGCCATTCGCGGCGACTGGGGCCAGATTATCATCGAGGACGGCTGCAACGTGCAGGAAAACTGCACGTTGCATATGTTTCCGGGCACCACCGTGCGCCTGATGGAAATGGCCCACATCGGGCACGGGGCCATCATTCACGGCGCCACCGTGGGCCGCAACGTGCTGGTGGGCATGAACGCCGTCGTCATGGACCGCGTGGTCATCGGCGACGAAAGCATCATCGGCGCGCTGAGCTTTATCCGGGCCGACGAGGTGATTCCGCCGCGCAGCCTGGTGGTGGGCAATCCGCACAAGATTATCCGCCAGGTGAGCGACGACATGCTGGCCTGGAAAACCGAGGGCACGCAGGTATACATGCAGCTCCCGG
Organism: Hymenobacter edaphi; assembly: GCF_003258365.1. Lineage (GTDB taxonomy): Bacteria > Bacteroidota > Bacteroidia > Cytophagales > Hymenobacteraceae > Solirubrum > Solirubrum edaphi. The sequence goes on from NZ_QHKM01000001.1 coordinate 1,484,346, forward strand.
CCGACCTGCACGCCACCCTGCAGCCCTGCGAGCCGCTGCGCGAAGTGCCCGCCGACCGCGCCGTGCAGGCCGGCGGCTACGGCACCTGGGCCGAGCGCAAGGCTCAGTCGGAATAACCACGGCCGGCCCGAACGGCAGTGCTTTCATCAGCCGATGCAACAACCAAAGGCCGCTCAGCTTGCTGAGCGGCCTTTTTCGTAACCTTTAGGCAGCTATTATCCGCCCTTGCCGTAGTCAGTGCTTTTGCGTTGAGAAACCTCTGGCCAGGCCCTTATCAATCTGCTGGCCGCGTCACGTTGTCGAATCCAGCCTGATTATTTGAAATTCTTACTGGTTGCTTTGATTGTCGTTACCCGCTCCGCTGCAAGGCAGGGGACCTTTGTGTTGTGCTTTTCGAGTCGGCGGCACGCATTGCAAGTCACCTTAGCTGGCGCCGATGGTATTGCTTAAGCATCTGGCCTTAAGCCAGCCGCCGATGCGCCCTCCTACTCGTATTTACCTCTTATGAGCAACCCAACCAACACTCCTCAGTCGCTGGCCGGCACCAAGCGCGGCCCGGCCGAATACTTCACCGGCACCGCCTGGGTGACCATGCTCGTCGGGGCCAACCCCACCGACTGCACCGTGGGCGACGTGACCTTTGAGCCAGGGGCGCGCAACAACTGGCACGCCCACCCGGCCGGGCAGCTGCTGGTGGTGACGGCCGGCCGGGGCTACTACCAGGAGCAGGGTCAGCCAGCCCGCCTGCTACGGCCCGGCGACGCGGTGAGCATTGCCCCTGGCGTGGTGCACTGGCACGGCGCCACCGCCGACAGCCTCTTTACTCACCTGGCCGTCAATCCTGGCGTCGGCCAGGGCGTGGCCGACTGGCGGCAGCCCGTCACGGACGAAGAATACCGCGCCGCACACCAGTAAGGCCCTCTTAAGAACGCCTCGCGCGCAGCTGCCGCTTCAGTTCACCTCAGCATCGGACTTCCCGGCGGGCAGAGCACTCCGCAGCGGGTACCACCCATCATAGCGAAACGGCGGTGGGTGAGCCGCAGACCGACGCGGCGCGTGCTGAAGCAATACCCTACCAGCCGAACCCATGGAACCCCAAGCCCGAACCATTTTTGAGCGGGAGCTGGCCGGCGAGCTTATTTCCCTCGACGACCCGGACTACCCGCTGATTTACGCCGTCATCCGTAAGGCCATCCGGCTCACCTCGGAGCTGAACGCCATGCCGGTGGACGACAACGCGCAGGTTAACCGCGCGTTCAGCCAGCTCATCGACCGGCCCGTCGACGACACGTTCTTCCTGATTCCGCCCTTCTACACCGACTTCGGCCACAACATCCGCATCGGCCGGAACGTGTTCGTGAACCACGCCTGTACCTTCATGGACCGCGGCGGTATCACGCTGGAAGACAACGTGCTGATCGGGCCGAAGGTGAACCTCATCACCACCAACCACCCCACCGAGCCGGGGCAGCGCCGCAGCACCTATTCCAGGCCCATCGTCATCCGGCAGGGCGCCTGGCTAGGGGCCAACGCGACGGTGATGCCCGGCGTGACCATCGGCGAAAACGCCATTGTGGGCGCTGGCGCGGTGGTGACCAAGGATGTGCCGGCCGGCTGCATCGTGGCGGGCGTACCGGCTCGGGTGGTTAAGCACCTGTAAGCAGCCGACCCTACAGAACGCACCACTTAATCCCCGACCATGAAACGCATTGCACTGACTTCTGTCCTGGCCGTAAGTACCGGCCTGGCCACTTTCGCCCAGACCACTCCGCCGGCGCCCGCCGCCAAATCAGCCGCGGCCCCGGGCGCCATCTTTCCCAAGGGCGAGCGGGCGCCGGCCCAGAATTTCACCGGTGAGGTGCACGTGTATCCGCTGGTGAAGGACGAGCCGGCTTTCAACTGCACGAGCAGCAGCGTGAGCTTTTCGCCCGGCGCCCGCTCGAACTGGCACCGGCACCCGGCGGGCCAGATTCTGATGGTGACCGGCGGCGTGGGCTACTACCAGGAAAAGGGCCAGCCGGTGCGGCTGCTGCGCCAGGGCGAGGTGGTGAAGGCCCGGCCCGGCGTGGAGCACTGGCACGGGGCCTCGCCCCGGCAGGCCATGACGCACATTGCCCTCAACGTCAACACCGAACAGGGCGTCGTGACCTGGGGCCGGGCGGTGACCGACCAGGAATACAATAGCTACAAGTGACTGTCCAGCCCGATGGAGCCGCCCAAACTGCGCATTAGCGTGGGCGCGCAGGTGCTGACCGCCACGCTGTACGACAACGCCGCGGCCCGCGACTTTGCCGCCCTGCTGCCGCTCACGCTTACCCTGCAGGACTACGCCGGCACCGAGAAAATCAGCGACTTGCCCGCGCGGCTCTCAACCCAGGGCGCCCCTGCCGGGCACACGCCCGCGGCCGGTGAACTGGCCTACTACGCGCCCTGGGGCAATCTGGCCTTGTTTTACCGCGACTTCCGCTACTCCGCCGGCTTAGTGGTGCTGGGCAAGCTGGAGGGCGACGTGGAGGCGTTTCGCGCGGCCGGCCCGGTGACGGTGAAGCTGGAATTGCTGCCTTGACGCGGCGGCTCGGCAGGGCCAGGCGCCTGTTCCCACTGCCCGCCTGGTAAAAGCCATTGTTCCCCTTCTCCTTTCGTTTGCGCTTATGTCGGCAACAAAACCCCAGCTGCCCGCGTCTGTTATAGGCTTACAGCAACGCCGCCGGTTGGCCAAAGCGCTGAGCAACCCCATGACCACGTCACGCGCCTTCTCGCAGCCGGCTACGGACTTCGCCACCACGGACATCGAAGTGCTGACCATGCACGAAGCCCGCTGCGGCATGAGCAACTTCGACCGCCGCGACATGTTCAAGGTGGTGCTGGTGGTGGAGGGCGCCAATGAGCTGCACTACACCACCCGTAGCTACGCCGTCGACCGGCCCGCGCTGGTGTTTACCAACCGCCTGATTCCTTACGCCTGGGAAGTAGTCGAAGGCTCCACCGACCAACAGGGCCACCTGTGCTGCTTCTCCGAGTCATTTCTGCATTCGGCCATGCGCGGCGTGAGCCTGAAAGACACCGTGCTCTACAAGGTGGAAGGCAACCCGGTGTACTTTCTCGACGCGGAGCAACTGCGCTACTTCACCGACGCCTTCACCCGCATGCGCCGGGATTTGCAGTCGGACTACGCCCACAAGGACGATTTGCTGCGCAACCAGCTTTCCATCATCATTCACGAAGCGGCCCGCCTGCAGCCGGCCACGGCCCAGCACGCGCCGGCTAATGCAGCCGAGCGCATCACCTCGCTGTTTCTGAACCTGCTGGAGGTGCAGTTCCCGGTCACGGCGCAGCTGCGGGAGCCGGTGCTGAAATCCGCCAGCGACTACGCCGACCGCATGGCCGTGCACGTCAACCACCTGAATGCCATGGTGAAGGAGGTGACGGGCAAGTCGACCACCAGCCACATCAACGAGCGGCTGGTAATGGAAGCCAAGCTGCTGCTGGCCCACACTGCCTGGAGCGTGGGCGAAATTGCCTACAGCCTGGGCTTTGAGTACCCCACATACTTCAACAACTTCTTCAAGAAGCACACCGGCATCACCCCACTCACTTTCCGCCGCGCCCACCTGGCCGTGGCCTGACGAGCCTTTTCGGCGGGCGTTTCACCCGTAGCTGGCGCGGCCAGCACGGCCCGTCGTCGGCCCCTCGCTCGAAATGACAGGGGCCGTCTGTTCGTCGCTGCGCTGCTCCAGCCCTGCTGGTACCGGCCAGATCCGTTGACCAGAGCCTAGCGGCTATCCAAGCGCCGGCCGGGCAGAATGCGCCGCCTGCACGGGCGCGGTTTGGTGCCGGCCCGCCAGTGCGGCTGGCAGCAATTGGGCGGAGTGCCCAATTACCGCATTTCGTCTCCTTCTTTCTGACCCGGAGGCTATAAAAAGAAACCACCCTGCAAATGCTTGCAGGGTGGTTTCTTTTGTTGAAGTAGTCCGTAGGGGAATCGAACCCCTGTTGGCAGAATGAAAATCTGCAGTCCTAACCCCTAGACGAACGGACCAGGTTCAAACGGCAATCGGAGTAGTCCGTAGGGGAATCGAACCCCTGTTGGCAGAATGAAAATCTGCAGTCCTAACCCCTAGACGAACGGACCAGATAACCAGCCGCTGCCGTTTGATGGTGCAAAGATAGACAGACCGACTTTCACCGCAATACCATGCCGTAAAAAAAGTGCCTTTGCAGATAAATTGACCTGATTTTCAGGCTGAAATTTTTCCAAGGGGCGCAATACCCCGCTCCACGGCCGTACCAGCGGCCCCGCAAGCCGGGCCGGCGCCGGGGACAAACCGGGCCAGTCGTAAAAAAAGCAGGCTGCCTGTCATGACGTGACACCACACCTGAGGCCACGTCAGTTGCCGCATTTGACAGGCAGCCCACTCCGGCAAAGAACGGCGCCGGGGGCGGCCCCGCGGCGGGCGCCGATACGGATTTGGGGCCGCAATAAATACGGATTTTGCAGTCGACGAGTCCCGGCTTGCCAATCCGGCAAAGCGGCACTTACCCAGCCACTGATTTCGCAATCAAAGGCTTATCTTTTCTGAAGCTTCGTGCGTATCAACCGTACCGGTTGCTTCCCGCGGCCGGCATTGCCTCCGCTCACTTGCTCCGCCCCTTCCCACCCATGGATGTCTACCACGAAATTCTGCCCGACCGCTACGTCCTGCTGCTGACGGACAGCGCCTCGCCCGCCGCCGGCTCGGCCGCCGACAACCTCGCCCGCTGCCTGCTGCAGGCCTACCGCAGCGGCAAGGCCAGCGTCTGGATTGACTGCAGCCGCCTGCACCACCTGCCCGCCGCCGCCCGCGACCTGCTGCTGCGCTACCAGAAGCGCCTGGGCCGCCAATCGGTGCGCCTCGTGCTTGGCCCGGCCTCCCTGGCCGTGCGCCAGGCCTTTGCCGACGTGGCCCCGGAAGCCCGGCCCGAAATGGCCGAGGAGGAGCCGGCCTGAGCACGCCGGCCGCGGGAAAACTTCTACCGGTGCGGCTGGTTGTTGGGGGACCGTTCTCCCCTACCTTCCTCCCATGAAACTGCTGTTTGGTTACCTGCGCCACTACTGGGGCTTGTTGGCGCTGGCGTTGCTGCTGGCGGCCATCAACCAGGTTTTCTCCCTGCTCGACCCGTATATTTTTCGGCAGATCATCGACCGGCACGTGACGCCCGCGCTGGGCAGCCCGGTGCTGCCCACGCTGAGCGCGTTTCTGCTGGGCGGCGCGGGCCTGCTCGTGCTCAAAGCCATGGGCGTGGCCATGGTATCGCGCATTGCCAAGAACTTCCAGGACTACTACGTCAACGTCATCACCCAGCGCCTGGGCGCGCAGCTCTACGCCGACGGGCTGAGCCACTCGCTGGATCTGCCCTACCAGGTATTCGAGGATCAGCGCTCGGGCGAGACGCTGGGCAAGCTGCAGAAGGTGCGCACCGACGTGGAGAAGCTCATCCAGAACTTCGTGAACGTGCTGTTCACCTCGCTGGTGGGCATCATCTTCGTGATGTGGTACGCCGCTACGGTGTACTGGCCCATCGCGCCGGTGTACTTCCTGACGATTCCGCTGCTGGGCACCGTCAGTTCCCTGCTGAGCAAGAAAATCAAGGTGGTGCAGAAAACCATCGTGGCTGAAACGACGGCCCTGGCCGGCTCGACCACCGAAAGCCTGCGCAACATCGAGCTGGTGAAAAGCCTGGGACTGGCCCAGCAGGAAACACAGCGGCTGAACAATACCACCGACCGGATTCTGCAGCTGGAGCTGAAAAAGGTGCGCTACATCCGCTCCCTGTCGTTCGTGCAGGGCACCTTCGTGAATCTGCTGCGCAGCGTGATTCTGCTGATGATGCTGTTTCTGGTGGCGCAGCACAAGCTCACGCTCGGGGAGTTTTTCTCCCTGTTTATCTACTCCTTCGCCATTTTCGGACCGTTGCAGGAGCTGGGCAATATCATCAACATCTACCGCGAAACGGAAGCCTCGCTGGCCAACTTCCAGCAGATTCTGGACACGCCGCGCGACGTGAGGCCGCAGGCGCCTGCGGCCATCGGGCCGCTGCGCACGCTGGCGTTCGACGACGTGCATTTCCGCCACCTCACGGCCAACACGCCCGCGCTGGACGGCATTTCGTTCCGCACCGAGCTGGGCCAGACGGTAGCTTTTGTGGGGCCTTCGGGCTCGGGCAAAACCACGCTGGTGAAGCTGCTGGTGGGCCTCTACCCGCCGGCACAGGGCCAGATCCTCTACAACGACGTGCCCGGCGCCCAGCTCGACCTCGACGCCCTGCGCGAGCAAATCGGCTTCGTGACCCAGGACCCGCAGCTCTTCGCCGGCAGCATCCGCGACAACCTGCGCTTCGTGGCGCCCCACGCCACCGACGAGGAGTGCCTGCGCGCCCTGCGCGAAGCCGCCGCCGACTCTTTGCTGCGCCGGGCGCCGCAGGGGCTCGATACGGTTATCGGGGAGGGCGGCGTGAAGGTATCGGGCGGCGAAAAGCAGCGCCTGAGCATTGCCCGGGCCCTGCTACGGCGCCCCACGCTGCTGGTGTTCGACGAAGCCACTTCGGCCCTGGACTCGCTCACCGAGGAGGAAATCAGCCGCACGGTGCGCGAGCTATCGGCCACGCGGCGCCACCTGACCATCCTCATTGCCCACCGCCTGAGCACCATCCTGCACGCCGACTGCATCTACGTGCTGGAGCGCGGCCGCATTGTGGAGGCCGGGCGACACGAGGCGCTGCTGGAGCGCAAGGGCCTGTACTACGCCATGTGGCGGCAGCAGATCGGGGAGCGGCAGCGGCCGGCTTCGCTGGTGGCCGCCGCCGACGGCGTGGCACGCCCGGCCCCGCTGCCGGCTTAGGCCAAAGGCCTCGTTCTCAACACCAAAAACAACCCGCCATGCTGCTTTCAGCATGGCGGGTTGCGTTGCGAGGGGCCAGGTGGGCTTCGGCTGTCCGGCGCGGCCAGCACCGAGGCGCATCGTACCAGCGGCTTTGTACTTGAGCGGGAAGGCGCCCGCACCAGGACGGCCGGACCCTGCATAAAACAAGTTATCCTGGGGTTATGACCAGCAAATATTGCTCTTGAGAATAAACGAAAAACGGGTCACCTCACGTTATACTAATGCCAGATGACAGCACGGCTTCGTGTTGACTTTGGCAGCATTCTTGCAAAACTCCACGCTGAAACAAAAGGATTTTTTCATGAACCGCACCCGCACTTTCCGCCAGCTGCTGACCAGCGCGCTCCTCTTCGTAGGGCTGCTGACGAGCGGCGTGGCCCAAGCCGCCCAACCGGCGCCGCAGCGTGACGTGCTGCGTGAAATCACCGACGTCGTTGGCCTGAAGCCCCGCTTCGAGCTGCGCGCCACCACCCAGGTGGAAAACGCGGCGGCCGTGGTATCCGGCGGCAAGCGCTACCTTCTATACAACCCCAGCTTCGTGGCGGCCGTGAACCGCGCCAGCCGCACCGACTGGGCCGGCGTGAGCATTCTGGCCCACGAAATGGGCCACCACCTGAACGGCCACACCCTGCAGGGCGGCGGCTCGAACCCCACCGACGAGCTGGAGGCCGATGAGTTTTCGGGCTTTGTGCTCCGCAAGATGGGCGCCAGCCTGGCCGAAGCCCAGACGGCCCTGGCCGTGGTGTCGCAGGAATACGACTCGCCGACCCACCCGGGCCGCAGCACGCGCCTGGCGGCCATCAACCGCGGCTGGCAGCAGGCCAGCGGACAGATTGCGGCCAGCAACCGCTCGTCGGTGCCCTCGGCCCAGCCGGTGGCCATTACGCCGCGGCCGGTGCAGGCCCAGCCGGTGGCCCAGCAGCAGATCAGCTTCGTGGGCAAGCTCACCTTCCGCGACAACCCCGCCCAGCCGCTGTACGTGACCAAAGGCCTGAACATTGTGCGCGTGGACCAGGACGAGCGCACCGCCGCCGTGGTGGGCCGCCTCACGCGCTCCAACAGCGCCGACTTTCCCTTCGTGCTCATCGACGGGCAGCAGCGCCGGCTCTACGTCAGCGCCCAGGGGGGCATCTTCAATCCGCAGGGCCAGCAGATCGGCCGCCTGACCGACCCGTCGTAACCGCGTCATCAGATATAAGGCACTCCGTCGTCGGACCGTTTAACCGCCCGTTGCCCTTGTTGGCAGCGGGCGGTTGTCGTTTGGGACTGCCTGGGTTCAGGGAGAAGCCGTTTTGATGGTCAGCCCCAAGCAGCTTGAGCTTTATGCTTGACCACGTCGACGTGCGGGGCGCTGCGCGGGGGATGATGCCCTTTTAGAGCGAGGTTTGGAATTTCAGGTTTTGGTCCTGCTTCGGCAAGCGGACGCCAGATGAAGCAGGACGCCCTGAAGGCACTTTTAGCGTAAATCCAAACGCAGTCTTAGCGGTGCATCGGAGGCCAGAGAATGTTTGGCAGCGAATGAGATTTAAGCTGGAGCGTTGCTGTTATCGTAGACCTTGGATTGACTGCTTTCCAATCTGTCACGCAGAAAATTTTATCGAATGCCCGAACTACCCGAAGTCGAAACCTACCGGCGCTTTTTGGATGAACTGCTGCTGCACCAGACCATTGTGCAGCTCGACGTATTCGACGCCCACGTGCTGGCCGAACCCGAGGCCGCGCTGCGCCAGGCCGTGGTGGGCGCCACCGTCACGGGCACCCGGCGCCTGGGCAAAAACCTGTTTCTCGAACTCTCCACCGGCCGGATGCTGGTCCTGCACTTCGGCATGACCGGCGACGTGGGTGCCTACCGCGACGAGCCCGACCGGCCGCGCTTTACCCGCGTGGCCTTCGAACTGGCCGACGGGCTGCGCGTGGCCTTCATCGACCCGCGCAAGTTTGGCCGCCTCCGCCTGGCCGACAGCGTGGCCGACTTCCAGCGGCAGAAAAAGCTGGGCCCCGACGCGCTGGATTTGACGCTGGCGGAGCTGCAGACGGCCCTGCGCGGGCGCAAAACCCTGCTCAAGCCCCTGCTGCTCGACCAGCGCCTGGCCGCCGGCCTTGGCAACTGGATTGTGGACGAGGTGCTGTTTCAGGCCCGGCTGCACCCCGAGCGGGTGGCCGGCTCGCTCACGCCGGCGGAAGTGGCGCAGCTGCACGCCGCCATCGGGCTGGTGCTGACCACGGCCATCGAGGCGGAGGCCCGTTACCGCCAGTTTCCGACCTCGTTTCTGATTCATGCCCGGGAGTGGGACGCGTACCCGGTGCCGGGCTCGGAGGCGTATAAGCATTGCCCCACGGACCAGCAGGCAATTGTAAAAAAATACGTCGGCGGGCGGGCCACCTATTATTGCCCGGTGTGCCAGAAAGAACAATAACGCATACTTCTCCAAACCGCACTTAACTAAAAGCCGCTCTGCAAGTTCTGCGGGCGGCTTTTGCATTTTGCCTACATTCAAAAGTACAAATATAAATTGCATTGAATTTTTCAGATATAATGTTTGAATTATTGACTTTTTCCGCGAAAACCCGAACTATCCGCAGTAGCTTAGCATTGTGACGACAACGCAGGGCCAGCCACCTTGGCCTCAGACGTGAAGTTGGAATGTGTACTGAAAGCAAAACGCCGACCGAGCGAGGAGCTCGATCTTCTTCACCAAACCATTTACCCGTTTTCATGAAGAAACTGACCGTTTACCTGAGCCTGGCGCTGACCCTTGCTGGTTTGGCATCGTGTGAGAAAGAAATTGATGAAGTAGCCCAGCCCTCGGCCCAAGCGGCGGCTGATGCGAAGACCCAGCAAACCCCGCTGCAACTGCTTTCGGGCGGCCAGTGGCGCCTGACCGACCTGAAAACCACCAGCAAAGCCGCCGGCTCGCCCGACGCGGTGACGGTGAGCATCTTCGGGCAGCTCAAACCCACCATGCGCGACAACCTGACCCAGTTTACGGCCGATGGCCGTTACATTCAGGACGAAGGCGCCACCAAGCTCAACCCGGCTATGGCCCAGCAGAAAGCTGGCAGCTACAAGCTGAGCGACGACAACAAGACCCTCACGGTGACGCTGCCCAACCTGGAGCGCGTGTACTCGGTGGAGGAACTCACCGCCACCCAGCTGCGCCTGAAGCTCACCGAGGGCACGGACGACAAGGCCGTGAGCTACGAAAGCACTTTCGCGCACTAAGCGCGCTGTTGATTTCCCAAGTCCCGCTGGCTCCACCCAGTGGGGGCGCCCGGCCACTGTGTGGTCGGGCGTTTTTTTGTTCTGGGCTGCCGGCTCGTGCGGGAATATTATGGCGCTATTGCACAAGAGCCGCGGCTACGCCGCAGGAGCCGGGTCCGATGATGAGTACCAGCAGCGCGCTCAGCCAGTAACCGGCCGCCGTGCCCTGGGACTTACCGAAGCTGTGCACAAGGCCCAGTGCCGCGTTGACCAGCGCCTGCAACACGATCAGGACACCGAAAAAGACGAAGACGCTTCCGTCATTCAGTTTGGCCAGCATTCCGAACGCCGCGGCGCCGGCTAGCACAATCAGCAGGTTGGTGCGTACGACGCGGCGGTTGTACTCGGAGAGCATGGCGCAACAAGGGTTAGCGAATCCGCCGGCCCCGGGCGGGCGGCGTATCGGGGCGGGAGTTTACCGGTTAGCCGTTTACGAAGGCCAGCCCGCAGGCGCCCAGCCCGATAATAGGCAGGATAAGGCAGGCCAGCAGGAAGCCCTGGAAGTAGGGTTTGCTTTCGGGCAGCTTGAACAGCGAAACCAGCCAGGCCAGCCCGTTGAGCAGCCACAGCGGCACGGCCAACCAGAACAGAGCGAAAGCCGCGGCGGCGTGGTCGTTGCTCTGCGCCAGCGCCACGACGCCCAGCAGCAAAACGAGCAGGAGGTTGATGCCGAGAATAGTGGCCGTGGTGCGGTGCATAAAACAACCGGGGCAAGCTGGAGAATATACGCGGGAGCCGGGTCCGCGTCAGTGCATCGAGCCCAGCTTCAGGTGGGTGGCGCAGTCGCCGAAGCCGATGACGAACATCAGCAGGCCGCTGAGCACGAAGCTCAGGCCCAGGCGCGAGCGGCCCGTGGTAATCAGCACCAGAAACGCCAGCCCGTCGAGGAAAGCCAGGCCGAAGAGGATGAAGAAGATGCCCTCGTCGTCGTCGAGCCACTGCCGGCCCAGGTGCAGTACGAGCACCAGGCCCAGATGAACGAGCAGCACCCGGCCGAGATGGCCGGGCGGCTGGGGCGGCGCGGGCGGCGGCGTGTACATGGGCTAGAGCACGGGAATGTCGCGCAGCACCTCCAGGCGTTCCTGCTTGGGCTGGTCGCGGTAGAAGATGTTCATCGTCTCGAAGGGAATGATCTTGTTGTCCTTCGACACGATGTGGACGCAGGACTTCTTCACGGCGCGCACGTCGAAGTTCCAGGCGTCCATAAACTGCAGGATGATAACGCGGAACAGGTTTTCGTAGCGCAGCGTGGGCGCCTGCACCAGCGGCAGGCAGCACAAGAGCTGATTCAGCTCGGGCGTGACGGTATCCACCGTGTTGGCGGTGCTGAACATGCGCATCAAATGGCCCTGCAGGCGCGGGTCGCGCTCAAACACGATGGTGTTGCGCGAGTTCTGCAGCAACTCGGCGGGCTTGATGTAGCGCGTGAGCGGGTACACTTCGCCGTCGAGCTTGAGGGCGTAGGCCATGGCCAGCGCGTCGGGGTTGCAGGGCACCGGCAGCAGGTCGTCGGCCGAAAACACCGGGCTCTGCTCCAGGATGGCCGTGCGCACGTCGGTGAGCGAGATGCGGCCCTCGTCGGAGAAATGGTCGAGGCGGCCGGCGGCCTGGGTGGGCTGGAACGTGACGCCGCGCACGCACCGCTGCTGCAGGGCAAAGTCGATGAGCTGGCCCACCTCGTCGTCGTTGAGCCCCTTCTGCAGGGTGGCCACCAGCGTGGTGCTCAGGTTGTGCTTGTTCAGATGTTCTAGGGCGTCGAGGCGCACCTGGCGCAGGTCGCGGCCGCGCATCTGGCGCAGGGCCTCTTCCTTAAAGGAGTCGAACTGCAGGTACACCTCGAAGGCGGGCATGTAGGTGGCCAGCCGGGCCACGAATTCCTCGTCCTTGGCCAGGCGCACGCCGTTGGTATTCACCATCAGGTGCTTAATGGGCTTGCGCTTGCACAGGTCGAGGATTTCCCAGAACTGCGGGTGCAGGGTGGGCTCCCCGCCCGAAATCTGCACCACGTCCGGCTCGCCCTCGTTGGCCACCAAGGTGTCAATCATCTGCTCGACCTCCTCCAGGGTACGGTGCCGGCCGTGGGTGGGGCTGCTTTCGGCGTAGCAGGTGGGGCAGGTCAGGTTGCAGCGGTCCGTTATTTCGATGACCGTGAGGCAGCTGTGCTGCTCGTGGTCGGTGCAGAGGCCGCAGTCGTAGGGGCAGCCGTAGTGGGTGGCGGTGTTGAAGCGGCGCGGCACCTCGCTCTGCTTCACGTAGTTGCGGATCTGCTTGTAGTATTCGATGTCGGAGGCAATGCGCACCTTCTGCCGGCCGTGCTCGGGGCAGCGCTTGAGCATGTAGACGGCCTCGTCCTGAAAGACGATTTTGGCCTCCACGCGGCGCAGGCAGTGCGGGCAGAGGCTCAGGGTGAAGTCGTAGTAGGTATAGGGGCGTTCGGGCATGGCGGCGGCAGCATCGTGGAGGTCAACTGGCAGTTACTTCCACTGCCAGGATTGGTCGTCAACATACTCTATTCCGTTCAGATTGGCCAACCGGTGCAACTCGCTTGCCAGAGCCGCGACGTCGACCTGGTTTTTTGGCACAATCACCGCCCCCGCAGGGTTGTAGCGCAGCAGAAAGGCCTGGCTGGTTTCCACAATCTGGTACAGCTCACGCAATTGCAACTCATTGCGACTGGCTTTATCCACCGACCTGAGCAGGGAATCGGTTAACTCCAGAACGACCGTCGCCCCGATTTGACCTTGGTAGTTGGTTTCAATGTGCTTGCGGTAATGCCGTTTGTAGCGCCAGCGCGAATAGAGCGGATACAGCGCGGCGCTGGCTACCGCCAACAGCGCAAAATATACCATCAGGCTCGTGACGTGCTCCTGGTAAAATATATAGGCCAGGCTAACAAAAGCCAACGTTATAATAATCCAGCTGCGTAGGCGGCTGCGCCGAACCACCGGCGAATGACTGGCCGCATATAGTTGATAGTGCAGGAAATCGTCGGCTTGCAGGGAGTAGGATAAATGCATGCGAAATTGATAAAGTGCTTGTTACTGGCTCTTGGCCGGCAGCACGATTTCCCGACTCAGGTTGGGCACCAGCCGCCGCACCGCTTCCCAGTCCTTGCCGGCCGTATCGAGGAAGGCCCAGGTCCTGCCGCCGTCGCTCGACACGGCCAGCAGGGTCGACTGGGTGGTTTTGGTAGCGGCGGCCAGCTGAAACTCGGTGGTTTGCGGCAGGGTGCACTGCAGCTGCCGGTCGACGGCGACGATGCGCGTAGGCGCGCCGTGCGTGACGTTGCTGACCTTGCCGCCCTGGGCGCTCATGTCCTCCAGGCCCTTGCGCAGCTGCCGGGCCAGCACGTCGGGGCCACCGGCCAGGCGCACCACGTCGGGGTGCATAAAGTCGGCGAAGGTTTCAAAGTCTTCCTTCAAAAAGGCCTGCTCCATGGCCGTAACCTGGGTTTCGAGGTTGGCGCGGCGCACTTCGTCGGGCAGGGGCTTGGCTTGGGCCAAGCCAAGGGCGGGCAGCAGCACGGCCAGCCACAGAAAAATCAAAGGCAGCCACTGACGGTCAGGGCGTGGGGCAATTTGCAAAGCAGGCATGGGCAACTTTAGAACGACTTAATCAGAAAACGAAGAAACGCGGGCCGGAACGGGAAATGCCGGCGGGCTACCCGCCCGAGGCCGGCGGGCGTCTTGCCCCCACAGCCAGGCGTAGTACAGCAGCCCGGCTACGCAGGCCCACTGAATGCTGGTCAGCAGCAGGCCCGGCAAGGGCGGCGTGGGCTTGATGAACTCCACCAGCAGGCGAAACAGCAGGTAACAGCTCAGCAGCAGCCGGAAGCGCCAGCCCTCGGGCAGCGGACGGCGGCGCTCCAGCAGCCACAGGGCGGCGCCGAGCAGCAGCCAGAACAGGATTTCGTAGAGGTTGGTGGGATGCCGCGGTACCCCGTCGCCCAGGTTCATTGCCCAGGGCAAGGTGGAGGGCGTGCCGTAGGTGCCGTCTTCGAGGCCCGACAGGAAGCAGCCGGTGCGGCCCAGCACCATGCCCAGGATGATGGGAAACACCATCAAATCCCCCGAGGAAGCCGTGACGCCGAGACGCTTCTTGGTCCATTCCACCCCGATCAGCCCGCCGAGCAGGCCGCCGACGATGGTTTTGTTGGTGAAGTAGTACAGCGGGCCGCCGGGCGGGTGCAGCAGCAGCGGCGGATGCTCCAGCAGGCCCAGCGCCCGGGAGCCCAGCAAGGCCCCGGCAGCGGCGCCGATGAAAATCCACAGCCGATGGTCGGTGCTGATGCGGTCGGGGGTACGGGCGCGCAGGTAGCGGTAGTAGCGGTAGCCCAGCGAGTAGGCCAGCACCTCAAAGAGCAGGTGGGCGGGCAGAACTACGGGGCCGAGCTGAAGCTGAACGGGAAACGTCACGGCGGGCAAGATAGACAGCCGGCCGCAACTCCCCCGCACCACCCGCGCCCCGCCTGGCTACGGGCGGGACGCGGGTTGGGGTAGCCGCTTCAGACCTCCGCTCCTACCGAGGCCGCGCGCAGCTGGCGCTGCACCTCGGGCAGGGTATCGAAGAGCTGGTCGAGCGAGTCGAGCACGAAGTAATCGGTCTGGAACACGTCCTTGCGGAAGGCGGTGGCCAGCACGGCGTCGGTGCCGAAGGTGTGCCGCCGGGGCTCGGGGCCGAGGCTGTAGCGCGTCTCGCCGGCGGAGGAAAGGATGCCCGCCCCGTAGATGCGCGCCTGCCCGCTGCCCGCGTCGCGGATCAGGCCAAACTCCACCGTAAACCAGTACAGCCGGGCCAGCAGCTCCACGGCGGCCGGGTCGGCGGCGTGGCGCAGGCCGATGTGGCCGAGCTGGTGCAGAAAGCGGGCAAACGCGGGGTTGGTGAGCAAGGGCACGTGGCCGAACACGTCGTGGAACATATCGGGCTCTTCCAGGTAGTCCAGCTCGGCGAGCTTGCGCAGCCAGGTGGTGGCCGGAAACTGCCGGGCCGCCAGCAGCCCGAAAAACACTGCGTCGTCGACGATACCGGGCACGGCCACCAGCTCCCAGCCGGTGAGGCGGCGCAGCACCTGGTTGGTCTGGCGGAAGTCCGGAATCTGGTCGGCCGTAAAGCCGATGCGGGCCAGGCCCTCCATAAACGCGGGGGCGGCACGGCCGGGCAGGGCCTGCAATTGACGTTCGAAGAGCAGCTGCCACACGTGGCGGTCCTCGGCGGTGTACTGGTCGTAGTGTTGTTGGAGCAGGGTCATGGCTCGGAGGAGTTAGAAGGGGTGAAAAACAAAAAGCCCCTCTCCGGCTATCGGAGAGGGGCGAGTATGAAGCGGTTCCTGGCGGCGACGTTACGTCGTCTGCTCGGGTGCCGTCGCGCATACACGACCACTGCCGAAGCCGGTGGGCTGGCAGGAGCGGTAATAATAATAGCGCGACGAAAAGCGGGTGAGCATGGGGCAAAGATGGGGCTTTTTTTGGCAACCCAAGCCGGCGGCGTGCGGCGCGCAGCTCCGTTGGCCCGCCGCCGGCGGTTGCCCAGCGGCTTGATGCTACGCCCATACGGCGGCCGTAGGCGTTGAGTTGGCTTCTGGTGCCCGCCCTTGGGCTTGGCGGGTGCCGAGGCCGGCGCCACTACCGCAGCAACTCCCTGCGGAACATACATTCTCAGCGTAAGTCTTAGCTTGTCAGCACCCTGTTTCGGCAGCCAACTGCCCCCTGCGTCATGAGTGCCAGTTATTATCCGGTTCATCCCTGCCTGCGCGCCGCCGTGAGCCACATCATGGTGGTGGACCTGCACTTGCCCGGCCCGGCCTACGGCCGCAGTGCCCCCTTTCCGCCCACGCCCCAGCACAGCCTCAACTTTTACCCCGGCGACGCCACCCGCAGCCGAATCGGCCAGCAAAGCTTCGCCGAGCTGCCGGCCTGCACCATCATCGGCCCGCAGACCCGCAAGGTGGACCTGGCCATGGGCACCCACCACCGGTTCGTAACGGTGGCGTTTCACCCCGGCGGGCTGTTTCGCCTGCTGCGCCTGCCCATGCCGGAGCTGCTCGACCGCCCGCTCGACGCGGCCGACGTGCTCGGCCGCGAGATACGCCAGGTGAGCGAGCAACTGCAGGAAGCCCGGCACCCGCCGGCCATGAAGCACATCGTGGAGGCCTACCTGCTGCGCAAGCTGGGGCCCGGTACGCCGGCGGGTCCGCTGGAGCACAGCGTCCGGCTTATGCTGCAGGGCAATCCGGCCGATACCATCGACAATATGGCCGCGCAGTCGTGCCTGAGTCTGCGGCAGTTCGAGCGCCGCAGCCGGGAAATCCTCGGCTATTCGCCCAAGTTCTTCGCGCGCGTCATCCGGTTCTCGCGGGCGTACCGCCTGAAAGTGCACCAACCCCGCGCCACCTGGACTACCATCAGCCACCACTGCGGCTATTACGACCAGATGCACCTGATCCGCGACTTCAAGGAGTTTACGGGCACTACGCCCAAGCTCATCACCCAGGAAATCCTGGCCGCGCCGCTGACGCTGCAGGACGATTTGCGGCTCTAGAAGTCGTCGTTTTTATACTATTTCCCGGGTTGCGGGACCGGTAGGTTTGGGCCAACTCAACCCCATGCCCATGAAAGCCCCCCTGCTAAGCGCCCTACTCCTGCCGCTGGCCACGGCCGCCTACGCCCAGATGGATACGCTCAGCTACCCCGCCGAGCGGCAGCAGATCCGCGCACTGCTGCACCAGCCCGGTGGCTACCACCCCACCACAGCCTGCCGCGACATGGTGGCCGTGGGGCCCAAAGGCGACATTTCCTTTTCGGAAGCGGAGTGGCGGGCCGCGCAGGCAAAGGAAAAGCTGGTTTTCAAATCCATCAGCATCGTGCCGGGCAGCGAGATTATCCGCGTCTACAACGCCAGCTCGGCGGTGGTCAACTGGCTGGCCGATGTGCGCCTGACCGTGGCCGGCCAGGATGTTGCCCTTAAAGTTCGGCGCCTGGAAGTGTACATCAAGCAGGGCGGCAACTGGTGCCGGGTGGCCGGGCAGGGCACGCAGGTCAATGAGCAGCTGTTTCCCGTGAAGCCCTGAACAGCTAGCGTAGCCCGTCATTCAGAGCAAAGCGCCGAATCCCGCGGGCTGACGCCGGATAGCCTTTTCTCGGCTTGAGTTTACCACCGGACGAAACCAGGCGAGATTCGGCGCTTTGCTCTGAATGACGGCCTTTTTGGCATCGTAGCCGCCCGTGCTAGGCCGGGTACGGCGGGTGGTTGTTCAGCTGGTTGTTGTCGCGCTCGGCCTGGCGGGTGAGGCCCGTCAGCCACGAGTCCGTCACCTCCGACTCGCTCTCGAAGCCGCGGCGGCGCACGTCGCCGGCGGGGCCGGTGGCGTCGGGCAGGGTACGGTTCACCCAGCTCATCAGGTTGGCCACGGTGCCGGGCGCCACGCCGTGCAGCAGCGAAATCAGCTTGGCGGGCACGCCCAGAATCAGCTCGGCGTCGCCGCGGCGGGCGGCGTTCCAGATCTGCCGGGCGGCGTATTCAGCGCTGACGGTGAGGGCCGGCAATGAGTCGGAGAGCATAAACCAGGCGAATTCCAGAATGTGCTGGCCCTTCACCACCGCGTGCCGGGCCGAGCCGGTGCGCATCAGCCCCGGGCAGACGGTGGTGACGTACACGCCGTAGCGCAGCAGCTCGGCCCGGAAGCCTTCGGAGAGGCCGACCAGGGCGAATTTGCTGGCGCAGTACGGCGCCAGGTGCGGCACCGACACCTTCCCGCCCACCGAGGCAATGTTGATGATGCGGCCCTCGCGGCGCTTTTTCATCTCGGGCAGCACCGCGTACATGGCGTGCAGGGCGGCCCAGAAATGGATGTCCATGGTTTCCTGGTAGTCGCGCACGTCCATGTGCTCCAGCGGGCCGCCGGTGATGATGCCCGCGTTGTTGATGAGCACGTCGATGGGGCCGAGCTGCTGGCGCACTTCGCTCACCAGGGTGCGCACGGCGGTTTCGTCGGCCAGGTCGCGCACGAAGGTGAGTACCTCGGCGGCGCCGCTGCCGGCCACTTCCTGGCGGGCGCGCGCCAGCTCGTCGGCGTCGCGGGCGCAGAGGGCGAGCTTGGCGCCCTCAGCGGCGGCCTGCCGGGCCAGCACCAGCCCGAGGCCGCGCGAGCCACCGGTGATGAGCACGACGCGGCCGCGCAGGTCGTAGGAGCCGCGGCGGTTGGCCCAGAGCGCGGCGGCGGCCACGGCGGCGCCGATGCCGGCGGCCTTCAGCCAGGTGGAACGGGAGGATGCTTGCTTCATGCTGCTTTCTATGAGGCCCGCACCGGAAAGGTTGCGCCCGCGCCGCGAAATGCCGCCGAATCGGGGAATATTCCGGGCGGCGGCGGCGTTAGGGCATCACCGAGCGGGTTGGCACGCTATTTTCGTGGCCCCGACTCGCCCGTGCCGCCCGTGCGGCGCTACCGCTGATGCCGAACCCCATGCCTACTTCCCCCCGTTTCCTTGTGCTGGCCGGCCTGCTGCTGGCCGCCCCCGCCGTCTGGGCCCAGACGACGACCGTCAAGACCAAGACCAAAACGAAAACCGCTGCCCCCGCCCCGGCGGCCCAGACGCCGGCGCCGCCAATCGACGAGGCTAAGATTGAAGCGCAGGCCCGGACGCTGACCCAGAACCTGAAGCAGGCCCTGGGCCTGACGCCCCTGCAGGAAGAGAAAGTGCTGCAGATCAACCAGCGCAGCATCCGGCAGGTCGAGGTGGCCCGCCTGCAGTACCGTCAGGACTTGCGCAAGCTCAACGGCATCATCGACGACATCGGCGGCTCGCGCCTGACCCTGCTCAAGGACGTGCTCACGCCCGCGCAGTTCAACAAGTATCAGCAGGCCCGCGAAAAGAAAATGGGCGTGCCCAACGTGCAGGGCAACCAGGGCAACGCCGTGCCCGGCCTGCCGCCCGGCCGCGGCGAGGAATAAGCCCCCCGGTCAGTTGCATTTGATAGGAGTTTTTGTATATTGAAGGAGAACTGAGTGGTTACTCACCTTCCTTCGTTTCACCAAAAAATTCCTGCGTATGCGACTGATCCTATTGGGCCTTCTGCTGCTGAGTTCCGTCGCGGGACGGGCCCAGACAATTGGCAAGCACTACACCTTCGAGGCCATCGACCGGCAGATCGAGGGCAAGGTGCAGGTTAGCTACGCGCTGGACCGGCAGGGCCGCGTCATCCCGGATTCGACGCGGGTGCTGCAGGGCCTGGGCTACGGCCTCGACGCGCGGGCGGTGCAGGTCATCAACGACCCGGCCACCCTGGTGATACCGCCCACCGCACTGGCTCTGGCCCGCCGCAGCGAGCAGCCCGCCCGCTTCACGGCCCCGGTGGTGTTTGCCCTGAAAGACCTCAGCCCGCGCGACTGGTCGGATTACTACGTGCTGAAGGGCGACAAGGCCCTGGCCGAGGCCAACCCCGCCCGCGCCCTGAGCTACTACGACCTGGCCCTGGGCCGCTACAAGAAAAACGGGCAGGCCTGCGCCGGCATGGCCAAGGCCTTCACCAGCCAGGGCAAGCCCGAAGAAGCGGCCAAATACACCGAGTTGGCCAACAAGTACAGCATGGCCGTGCGCTGAGTCCGGCCGCCGAAGTAACGTTGAGAAGCCGCGGGCTGCCCTACTTCGGGGCAGCCCGCGGCGTTTTGCGGGCCGGGGCTGCGGCGGGCAGCCGGCCCCCCCCCCCGGGCGCGGCGACGCCGCCCTGAATTCAGCCGCCCGGCAACAAAGCGCGTACTCAGGAAGTTGCCCCTTGGAACGGCCGGCGCCACCCGGCCCGTGTTGCACTTCGTTTCCACCCTTATGCAGCTACACCTCGACAGCCTCATTTTCGACCTCGACGGCACGCTCTGGGATGCCTCGGCCACCGTCGCGCAGGGCTTCCGCCAGGCCCGCCAGCGCGTCAGCTACGTGCACAGCGACATCACGGCGGCGGCGGTGCAGGCCGTCACGGGCCAGCCCTACCCGGTGGTGTACGAGCGGCTGTTTCCGTACCTGACGGCCGAGCAGCGCGAGGAATTCCGCCACATCTGCGCCCGCGAGGAGTTGCTCAGCGCCCGGCAGCAGGGCGGGGAGCCGTACCCGCAGCTGCAGCCCACGCTGGAGTACCTGGCCGCCAAGTACCGCCTGTTCATCGTCAGCAACTGCCAGCAGGGCTACATTGAAGCGTTTCTGGCTCATACCCAGACGGGCCGCTACTTCGAGGGCCACACCTGCTTCGGGGCGCGGCAGCAGCCCAAGGCCGACAACGTGCGCGCCCTCATCCGCCACTTCGGCCTGCGCCACCCGGCCTACGTGGGCGATACCGAGGGCGACTACCTCGCCGCCCGCGCCAACGACATTCCCTTTGTCTTTGCCGCCTACGGCTTCGGGGAGGTGCCCGGGTTTGAGGCCCGCATCGAGCAGCTCGGCGACTTGCAGCAACTGCTGTAGGGCGGAGCTGCCCGTTACGCAAACCAGGATAGCCCGTAGCTGAACCACAGTTTCTGCCCGTCGACAAGTTGCAGCAGGTTTTTCAGCGCTTCGGACACGAATACGTCATTTTCGGGCCCGCTGCTCCGGATGAGCGGGCGGGGTTCTTTGCTTTGCCAGATTTCCGCCGCCGAAGCTTCGTCGCGGATGGTGGCTTCGAGGTACTGGTGCCACTGCCGCTGGCGTACCTGGTCGGCAATGACTACCGGGGTCAGTTGCAGCTGGGCCCCGGTGCTCCGCAGGGCGCCTTCGTATTTGCGGTGGATGAGCACGTAGTCGGAGTTGGTGAGCAAGTCGCCCGGTTCACCCGCTTCCACCACCCGAAATGCATAAGCGCCGGTGCGCCAGAGGCGCAGGCCGGATGCGTTGCGGGCGGAAACGTGCCAGAGGGCCATACGATGGGGTAGTTGAGCGCCGTGAAAGTAGCGGCGGCCTACATGCACCGCCCGCAGGGCGGCTGTTACTGCGCTTTGAACGTCTCCCAGCCCAGCTTCAGAATGATGGCGCAGACGACCACCAGGAACAGTACCCGCACGAAGCCCACGCCCTGCCGAAGCGCCAGCCGGGCCCCGAGGGCCGAGCCGAGCATGTTGCAGGCGGCCATGGGCAGGGCCACGGGCCAGATTATCTGGCCCGTGTAGGCGAAATAGGCCAGGCTGCTCAGGTTGGTGGCCAGGTTCACCAGCTTCGACGAGGCCGAGGCGCTGAGGAAGTTGTAGCCGAACAGGCCGACGAAGGCGAAGAGCAGAAACGAGCCGGTGCCGGGCCCGAAAAAGCCGTCGTAGAAGCCGATGACCAGGCCCACGGCCACCCCGTAGAGCGGCTCTTTGCGCTCCGGCAGGCGCGGGGCGTGAATGGCGCCGAAATCCTTGCGCCAGAAGGTGTAGATGGCAATGAGCACCAGCAGCCCGAGCACCAGCGGCCGCAGCAGCTCGGTGGGCAGCAGGCTCACCACCCGCGCGCCCAGAAACGAAAATACGCCCGCCGTGACGGCCGCCGCGCCCACCGCCCGCCAGCGCACCGGCACCTGCCCGGCGTAGCGCCGCAGGGCCACCGCCGTGCCCGCCGCCGACGACACCTTGCCCGTGCCCAGCACCGTGGGCACCGGTACGCCCGGCAGCAGCAGCAGCATGGCCGGCAGCTGAATCAGCCCGCCGCCGCCCACTATCGAATCAATAAACCCGGCCAGAAAGGCAAAAGCGCACAGCAGCGCCAGCGTCGCGTCAAGAAACTCCATAAGAGGCGGCGAAGATAAGCGCTGACGCAGGTGGTGAGGTGGTGAGGTGGTGAGGTGGTGAGGTGGTGAGGTGGTGAGGTGGTGAGGTGGTGAGGTGGTGAGGTGGTGAGGTGGTGAGGTGGTGAGGTAAGGGTACTTGCTGGTTCGGGTTGGGTTTCGTTTGCGCAGCGCGGGGCCCGATTAATGGCTTCAGGATGCGGGGAAGCTGTTTGAGTTAATCATTGTCAGCGGCCAGCGTGGTGCCAAGCTGCCTACACCTGCGTCTGCTCGTTGAGCGAAACCGGCCAACGACGAAACGTGGGGTTGCGTCGCTACAGCTTGCTGACCCATTTTGCACAAACTCAAACCGCGGGGCGGCCCCCGGCGGGCGGTGACGTGCCGGAATGGGTTTCTCTGCTTTCTTTGCCGGATGCCTCGTCCTTTTCTCCCTAGCGGTTTGCTGTATTGGCTGGCGGCTCTGGCTTCGGCCGTGGCGCTGGGACTGGCCGTGGTCAATGGCGCCGCCTGGTCGCGCGTGCTCATCTTCGCCTCGCTGGTGGTCATTTTCGGGGTGCTGGGCCGGTTTCCGGTTACGGCCGGGCGGCCGCGCTGGGCCACGCTGCTGGCCGGCGCCCTGATGCTGCTGGCCCTGGGCCTGCTGGTGCTGCGCCTGACGGGGCAGGTAAGCGCGTAGGCGCCGTATTTTTACCGGCCGCCGGTACCGGGCGGCTTCTCCGCATGCGTTACCTGCTCTGCCTGCTGCTCAGCGCGGCCATTCTCCCGGCGCGGGCGCAGCGCCGCCTGCCCGGCGACACTTCCGACGAGCCGACCATCCGGCCCTACCAGCCGGCCGACCACGCCGTGCGCGGCCCGGTGGCCGCCGTGACCGTGCGCGACTCGGCCCTGACGGCCGAGCAGACGTTCTACAACTCCCTCGGCCTGACCCGCTACACCTTCGACCGCCGCGGCCGCCTGCGCCGGCGGGAGGCGCTGCGCCGCGACACCCGCCGGCCCACGGCCGAATGGCGCTACGACGCCCGCGGCCGCCTGCTGCAGCGCCGCCTCGTGGCCGATCAGGGGCACTTCACCCGCTATCAGTACCTCGACCGGCAGCGGCGGCGCCTCACGCTGCTGTACGCGCCCGATTCCACGGCGCTCAGCCGCACCGTGGATACCTTCGACCGGCACGCGCGCCTGCTGCGCTCCGAAACCTTCCGGGCCGACGGGCAGCTGACCAGTTCGACGACTTACCGCTACGACCAGGCCGGGCAGCTGGCCGAACAGCTGTTCCGCAACACGGCGCGGGGCGCGGGCCTCACGAATGCCCTCGGGCCGACGCCGACGTTTACGCCCTGGCCCAACGATACGCTGCGCTACTACACCACCTACGACTGGCACCGGCGGCCCGTCAGCCAGGCCTGGTACCGCAACGGGCAGCTGCAGCGGCTGCTGGCCTACTCCACCCACGGCGACACCAGCCTGGTGCGCAGCGTGCGCCTGGCCGGGCCCCTGCTCGACGCCCACCCGCCCATCCGGGAAGTGTATACCGCCGGTGCTACCCGCCTGGAGCGCAACCACTACTTCGGCCCGCGCCACCCGGCCGACAGCGTCCGGGCCCACCAAATCCACTGGACGCGGGTGCAGGACGACGTGCTCCGGGAGTCGGGCTACCTGCTCGACGGCGTGGAGCAGGAACGCCGGCGCTACAGCTACACGGAGGAGCACGACGCCCGCGGCAACTGGGTGCGGCGCACGTTCCTGGTCGACGGCCGGCCGCGGCGCCTGCAGCTGCGCACCATCGAGTACCGCTGAGGCCGGGCGCCCGGCGGGCCCGATCAAACAAAAGCGGGGCGCTGCCGGTCATTCCTACTGTTTCGGTGCTGATACCACCGGCCAGACCGCCCGCTGCCGCGGCGGCCCGTATGTGCTTACCGGCCCGTTCACCGGCCATTCTGCCTGCTATGCCCCACCCTTCCGCCCCGGCGGCTTCCTCCCGCCTCGTGGCCCTGCTGGCCCGCGTCGGCATCGACTGGTTTTTGCTCGGCCTGATCCTGGCCGTTACGCTGGCGTACCTGCGCCCCGGCATCGGCAGCGACGCCAGCCCGGTGCCCTGGGACCGGCTGCTGACCTTCGGGGTAGCGCTGGTGTTTTTCTTTTACGGGCTGCGCCTGAGCCCCGAAAGCCTGCGCACCGGCATGCGCAACTGGCGGCTGCACCTGCTGGTGCAGGCCAGCACCTTTCTGCTGTTTCCGCTGATCGGGCTGGCCATCCGGCCGCTGTTCGGGGCCGATGCGGCGAGCGTGACGCTGTGGAGCAGCATTTTCTACCTCTGCACGGTGCCCAGCACGGTGTCTACCTCGGTGGTGATGGTGTCGGTGGCGGGCGGCAACCTACCGGCGGCCATCTTCAACGCCAGCATTTCCAGCCTGATCGGCCTGGTGATGACGCCGCTGTGGGTGAGCCTGGTGCTGCACACCGGCGCGGCGGGCGGCGGCCACCTCGGCCCCCTGGTGCTCGATCTGGTGCTGCAGGTGGTGGCGCCGGTGGGCCTGGGGTTGCTGCTGCACCGCCGCTTCGGGGCCTGGGCCGAGGCCCGCAAGGGCCAGCTGCGCAAGTTCGACCAAGTCATCATCCTAGTGCTGGTGTACACCTCGTTCTGCGAGTCCTTTGCCCGCAACGTGTTCCGCGACTACAGCTGGGGCGACCTGCTGGGCCTGGCCGCGGGCATGGTGGCGCTGTTTTTGGCCGTGCTCGGGCTTATTACCCTGGCCAGCCGCCTGTTCGGCTTTGCCCCGGAAGACCGGGTCACGGCCGTGTTCTGCGGCTCCAAGAAGTCCCTGGTGCACGGCTCGGTACTGGCCAAGATTCTCTTCGCCGGCACTGTGGCCTCGGGCGCGCTGCTGCTGCCGCTGATGCTCTACCACGCCCTGCAGATCATCCTGGCCAGCATCATTGCCCAGCGCGTGGGGCAGCGCATGGCGGCCCGGCCGGCCGCGGCCTGAATTGCCCGCCGGCGCTGGCCCCGGCACCACATGTACATGCGGTAGCGGCGCGGGCAGGCACGCGGTAGCTTTGTCCTACCGCTCCTTCTGCCTGCTCCGCTATGTTCAAACTTACGCTCCCGTTTCCCGCGCGCCGCTGGCTGCTGGCGCTGCTCTGGCCGCTGCTGCACCTGGCCCCGGCGGCCCAAGCTCAGCGCTTCTGGCTGACCACCCCCGCCTTTCCCGAAGGCCCCAAAACCGGCCTGGTCGCCCTCAGCGACTCGGTGCTGTGCACGGCCGTGGGCCCAGGCATCCTGCGCACCGCCAGCCAGGGGCGCTCCTGGACGCTGGCGTTGCGTGCCCGCGGCATCACGGCCTTTTACACCACCCGTAGCGGCCTGCTGCTGGCCGGCGGCCTGGGCCGAATCTACCGCAGCCCCGACGCCGGCCTGAGCTGGGACTCCGTGGCGCTGCCCTCGCCCTACCCCGTGGCGGCCTTCGTGGAAACGCCCGCCGGCGGGCTGCTGGCGGGCGTGGGCGTGCTCGATGCCATCGACGGCTTTCTGGGCGGGGGCGTGTTCTTCTCGGCCGACCACGGCCAGAGCTGGGCGGCCCGCAACAACGGCCTGGGCGCCGGGCGGTTCGTCAACCAGCTGGCGGCCGACCGCACCGGGCGCCTGTTCCTGAGCGTGGCCGACGACGATGCGGCCAACGGGCCCGGCCTTTACCTTTCCGCCGACAACGGCCTGAACTGGCAGCGGCTGGCCGTGCACGTCGGCCGCGGCTTCGCCCCCCTGACGGTGTACCAGGTGACGGCCCTGGCGGTGCGCCCGCAGCAGGACTCGCTGCTGCTGAGCTTTACCGGCTCCGGCGGCAACTTCGGGGTGGCGCTGAACCTGACCAAAAGCCTGGCCGACCTGACCAACGGGGCGGCCCTCTGGACGGTGCAGCCCGCCCTGTTCAGCTCGTGGTGGTGGGACGGCACGGTGCTCAACCGCGTCCACTTCGCCCGCAACGGCGACTGGTACAGCTCCTGCACCGGCAGCGTCAACACCGGCGGCACGCTCGTTTCGCAGGACCAGGGCCGCTCCTGGAAGCGCGTGCGCCAGGGGCTGGGCCTCGACGCCGGCGGCCGCCGCGGCCCGCAGTTTTTCGCCGAAGCGTCGGACGGCAAGCTGCTGATGGTGCAGCACCGCGACGAGCGCGTGTACTGGACCGACGCCAGCCTGGTCACGGCGGCCCGCCCGCCCCGCGCCGCCGGGCCGCCGCTGACGCTCTACCCCAACCCCGCCGGCGACGTCGCGCACCTCGCCCTGCCGGCCGGCCCGGCGCTGCGCACGCTCACCCTGTTCGACCTCGAAGGCCGGCGGGTGCGCGCATTTCCGCTGCCCACCCGCCCCCCGTCGGCCCTCGACCTGCGCGGCCTGGCCGCCGGCGTGTACGTGGTGGCCGCCACCCGGGCCGATGGGCAGGTGCTGCGCCAGCGCCTGGTGAAGCACTAAGCGGCGCGTCCCGTTTTGCACTGCGCTGCTCGCCTCGCCGGGCTCGGCCCGGCCGCCCTCGGCCCGAAACCGTTGTGGCTGAGTTAGCGCCACTTACCCGACCGGGCCTGGGCACGGCTTGGACACTTTCGCGGCATTTGGTACTTTTACGGTCTTTCCCCTCTGCCATTTCCGGTTTTCCCATGAAGCATTACCTGCTCCTGCTGGCCCTCACGCTGGGCCTGCTCGGCACCGCCGCCGCCCAGACGCCCACCAAGGATTTGTTTAAGGCCGTGATGAAAAACGACGCGGCTTCCGCCGAAACCCTGCTGGCCGGGGGCGCCGACGCTAACGCTGCCATCGAGGTGATGCCCGGTTTTCGCACTACCTTCCTTATCACCGCTGCCACCAACGGCAATTTGAACATTGTCAAGTCGCTGGTGCAGCACAAAGCCCAGGTAAACGCCAAGGACGCTGGCAACGAAACGGCCCTGATTGCCGCCGCCACCCTCGGCAACAAGGCCATTGTGGAGTACCTGCTGCAGAACGGGGCCGACGTAAAAGCCGCCGACGGCCAGGGTGCCACGCTGCTGGCCGCGGCCAAAGCCGGCGGCAACAAGGACGTCATTACCCTCATCGAGCAAAAGCTGAAAGGCTAAGCGCCGCCCTGCGGACTGCTGCCGGCAACGGCCGGGCCACTCTGGCCCGGCCGTTTTGCGTTGGGGCGGCAGCCCCGGGTGTCCGGCCGGCGCGCATTTTCTTCCCGCCGCGCGCTGCTTCCTCCGGCCCGAGGCGCTGCAACGGCAGCGCGGCGGCCGTTGCGCGGGCACCCGCCGCGGGCGGGGCAGCTTTTCCAGCGCCTCTTCTTCCAGCGCAGCGCCGCCGGGCGCCGTGCCGGGCGCGGCTACTGCGCCTTGCGCCCGGCTTTCACCTGCTCGTAGGCCACGCGCTGCAGCTGCCGGGCCACGTCGGGGCTCAGGCCGAGGTCGGCGGCGGCCTGTTCCCGGGGGCCGAGGCGGCGCGGGTCGCGGCCGGTAATCTGGGCGAAGAGCACGCAGGCATTGAGGTAGGCGCCCGCGTTGCCGGGGTGGTAATGGTCGGCGCCCCAGAGGTCGACTTTGCCGGCTTCGGGCGCGTAGGGGTTGCGCTGGGCCACGCCCTGCTGCACGGCGCGCAGCCAGGCGTCGCCGGCCGGGGCCACGGCCTTGATGCGGCGATTCTGCCGGGCCAGGGCGTAGTAGCCGCGGTGCAGGTCCCGGGTCATCGAATCCAGGGGCAGGCCGTAGTAGGGCGCGGCGGCGGGGTACACCTGGTCGGCGCGGGGCCAGGTCTGGTAGAGGAACACCCGGGCCCGGGGGTTGCGGGCGTGCACCAGCTGCTCCAGGCGGGTGGCGTAATCGGCAAACAGCGCGGGCTGGCCGCGGCGGCGCACGGGCAGCGGGCGGGTGCTGTACTCCTGCAGCACCACCGCGTCCCAGCCAGCGGGCCGGTCGATAACGCTGCGGGCGCTGTCGTGGTGAAACTGCAGCGTCTGCCCGCTGACGGCTTCCAGGTGCACCTCGTAGCGCAGGCCGGCTTCGGCGGTGAGCCGCTGGAAAATGCCCGCAATGCCGCCCCAGGGCCCGGGCTCGTGGGCGTAGCGGGGGCGGCGCGGGTTGCCGGCGGGCAGGTTGTGGTTTTCGTCGGTGACGCCGGCCGCGTTGTACTGCAGCACCGGCTGGTACTTGCCGTGCGTGAAGCTGTTGCCCACGAAGAGGATGACCACCGGCCGCGGCGGGGCGGCGGGCGCGGCGGCCTGCCCCGGCCAGCTGGCCAGCAGCCCCAGGCCCCCCAGCCAGCGGCTCAGCCGCCGCCCTCGACCAAAAAACTCAAGCATACGTGCGGGAATAAGTGGAGCGCAAGTAAGCCAAAGCCGGCTGCTTTCCGGCCCGGGGCGGCGGGTGCCGGCTGTTGCTGCCCCGCGCCGGGCCCATCCGGGGCCGCCGCCCGGCCGCTCAGGCCCGGCTTTTGCGCCGGCGGGTGCCGGGCCGGGGCGCCGGAGCCGCGGGCGGCCGGGGTGGTTGCGGATTGGTGAGCAGGCCCGCTATTTCGATGACCTCGCACGCGGCCACGCGCCGGGTGCCTTCCATAAAATACCCCTTGGTGCCGAGGCTGATTTTGCCCTGGTGCAGGTAGCGGTTGGCCGCGTTGATGATCCACATGCGCGCCGTTCCGCTTGCGGGCACCGGCTCCGTTTTATCCCGTATCACAGCGCCCGTTTCGTCCTCAAGCTCCGGCCAGATCATCCAGACCGACGGGCCGTTCAGGGCTTTATCGGCGTAGGTGAAATCGAAGCGCACGCCCTGCACCGGCAGCTGCCAGCGGCCGCCTTCTTCCGGGGTATAAAAGCGGTAGCGCACCACAAAATCGGGGGAATGCCGCAAGACGTCGGCGTAAGGCTGGTGCTGCACGTGTGGCTGATGAAGCCCGAATATAAGCCGTTTTGGCGCTCCATTGGCAGCCTGCCGCCCGCGGGCCGCGGCGCTTCGGCCGGCGCCGGTGGCGCGTGCAGCTGCCAGATTGTTGCAGCCGGCCGCGCGGCCGGGGCACGCGCCGAATTCCGGGAAGCGGCGCCCCGGCCGCGCGGCCGGTAGTTCGGCCAGGCGCCGCCGGGGCTGCTGCGGCCGGCGCCAGCCTGGCCAGTCGGCTATTCGTCCCATTTTCGCGGCTGTTCGTCCCAGCGGGTTTCGGCCGGGCCGGGGCGGCCGTATCCTTGCCCCCGAAAGGCCCCGAGTGCCGGGGCCGGCTGCCGTTTCGCCCGTTTTTTCCCGTCCCATGTCGGCCTTGTCCTTCCCCGCCAGCTTCCACGACCTGTTTGCCCCCGGCCCCGACGCCCCGCCCAGCGCCCCGCGCCCCATTGCCCGCGACCTGCTGCTGGGCCTGGCGCTCTGGTTTATGGCTTTGTTGTTTCTGGTCGCCATCGGCGCGCCCCACGAGCCGCAGCTCTACGGGGGCACACTGCTGGCCGTGGCGGTGCTGTTTCACGCCGTGGCCAGCCGCTGGCTGATTCCGGCAGCGCTGGCGTGGCCGCGGCCGTTCGGCAGCTACTGGCTGAAGGCTTTCCTGGTGCTGGTGGCCTCGGTGGTGCCGGTGGGGCTGGTGGTGCTCATCCTCACCGGCGACCCGGAGGTGATGGTGGGCTTCAGCGTGTTTCAGGTGTTTTTTCACCTGCTGCTAACGGCGCCGCTGTCGTGGCTGATTTACCGCCGGCGGCTGCGGCGCCACCAGGCCGTGGCCGGGCTGCAGCAGGAGCTGGGCCACTCCACGGCCTCGCTGGATTTGCTTCGCTCCCAGATCAACCCGCATTTCCTCTTCAACGCCCTGAACACGCTCTACGGCACGGCCCTGCAGGAAAACGGCGAGCGGACGGCCCACGGCATTCAGCTGCTGGGCGACATGATGCGCTTCATGCTCCACGAAAACCACCAGCCCTTCATCCCGCTCGCGCGCGAAGTCGAGTACCTCGGCAACTACATCGAGCTGCAGACCCTGCGCACGGCCACCTCCCCCGCCATTCGCATCACCACCAGCCTGAGCGAGGCTCCCCCGGCGGCCCAGATTGCGCCCATGCTGCTGATTCCCTTCGTGGAAAACGCCTTCAAGCACGGCATCAGCCTGCAGCATCCGTCGTGGATCAAGGTGACGCTGCACGTGGAGCACGGCACGCTGTACTTCGACGTGTACAACAGCGTGCACGCCCGCCCGGCGCCCGGCCCGGCCGACGAGCCCGGCGGCATCGGGCTCCGCAACGTGCGCCAGCGTCTGCTGCTGCTCTACCCCGAGCGGCACGAACTCATCATCCGCCGCAGCCTCGACGAGTATTTCGTGCACCTGACGCTGCAATTGTAAACCGGTGATTCTGCCGCTTGCAGAGAGGCGTATGTTCCTCTCTGCGAGCGGCAGAACGGTCGTGGTTGGCTGCTCGCCCCATCTTGCCGCCACTCCCAGCAACGATTGAGGCGCAATCAGGCGTTTTTACCCGGCGGCCGGATTGTCGCTGCTTACTCCGCTCGTTACCTTGCCGCCCATGAAAGCCATTGCCATCGACGACGAGCCCATTGCCCTGGACGTGGTGCGCGCCCTGGCCGCCAAGGTGCCCTTCGTGGAGCTGGCCGCCGGCTTCACCGACGCCTTCCAGGGCTTGGCTTACCTGCAGCGCGAGCCGGTGGACGTACTGTTTCTCGACATCAACATGCCCGATATTTCGGGCCTGGAGCTGGTGCGCACCCTGCCCACGCGCCCGCTCATCATCTTCACCACCGCCTACGCCGAGCACGCCGTGACGGGCTTCGAGCTCGACGCGGTGGATTACCTGCTGAAGCCCTTCGCGCTGGCCCGCTTCGTGCAGGCCTGCAACCGCGCCCAGGAGCGCCTGCTGCTGCGCCAGGCCCCTGCCGCCCCGCCCCCGCGCGACTACCTGTTTCTGAAAACCGGCTACGAGCAGGTGAAGGTGCACCACGCCGACATCCTCTACGTGGAGGCGGCCGGCAACTACGTCACCTTCGCCCTGACCGCCGGGCGCCGCCTGCTCGCCCGCCTCACCATGCAGGAGGTGCTGGCCCTGCTGCCGCCCGGGCAGTTTGCGCGCGTGCACCGCTCCTTCGTGGTGGCCACCGGCCACGTCGACCGCATCGAGCGGCACCAGGTGCGCGTGCAGGGCCACACGGTGCCCGTGGGGGCGGCCTACCACGACCAACTGCGCCTGGGCTGAGCGGCAACCTTTGCGCGCGGCAGAGCAGTATACCCCCCGGCTCTGCTTTACCCGCCGCCCCATGCGTCACCTGTTCCTGCTGCTCGGCCTCAGCGGCTGCCTCGCCGGGGCCGCCCACGCCCAAACCGCCCGCCCCATGCCCGCTACGTCTGCCGCCCCGGCTGCCCACCCGAAATACACCCGCACGCCCACCGGCTTTCTGCTGGTGCTGCGCCAGGGCGACGACGTGCTGCGCGAGCTGGAGCAGCTGGCCCTGCGCGAAAACATTCCCAGCGCCAGCCTCA
This sequence comes from Hymenobacter edaphi, assembly GCF_003258365.1. GTDB lineage: Bacteria > Bacteroidota > Bacteroidia > Cytophagales > Hymenobacteraceae > Solirubrum > Solirubrum edaphi. The sequence goes on from NZ_QHKM01000001.1 coordinate 1,515,727, forward strand.
CCGGCCTGGGCTTCGGCCACCCCACCTTCGGCTTCTGGAACGCCCAAACCAAAACCTACGCGCCCAAAGCCTTCCGCGACTTGGAGCTGGCCAGCCTCACCGGCAGCATTGCCTGGAAAGACGGCCAGCCCGCCCTGCACCTGCACGGCGTGGGGGCCGATAAGAATTTCGTGCCCGTGGGCGGCCACCTGCTGGCCCTGGAGGTGGGCACCGGCTCGGTGGAGCTGACCATCGTGGTGCACGACAAAAAGCTCAGCCGCGCCGAGGACCCGCGCAACGGCGCCACCGTGCTCGGGGTGGAATAGCGCCCGCGTCCGGGACTTTTGCGCTTCCTTTAGGGCATGCTGCTACCTGTATTCCGCTTGCTCGCCTATCCGCTGATTGCCCTGCTGCGCCCCGAGCCGGCCCCGCCGCCCCTGGTTGCCGAGGGCAACAAGCTGCGGCTGCTGAGCCTGGACCGGCCGGCCTGCCTGAAGCCCGCCTCGCTGCTGACGGCGAAACTGGCTTACCGCCTCGGCCCCCGCGAGCAGTCGGCCTACGGCTACACCGTATCGATCAAATTCGCCACCACCAACCCGGGCCGCACGTTTTCGCGGGGCCTCGACGGGGAGCGGGCCGTCACCCAGCGCCGCGACACGCTCACGCTGAGCTACTCCATGACGCAGGTTCTGGGCAACGCCAGCCTCAAGCGCCCGATTACCTGCTACTTCTACCTGCACCGCAACACCAGCGCCACCAGCAGCGAGGTCATTGCCAGCACGCCGCCCATCGTGCTGCCCGAATGCCCGTGAGGGCGCAGCGGCCGGCGGCCGCGCTTTTTTCGGCCGGCAGGAAAACATAACCGGGCCGGCCGGCTCAGCGCCCCAGGTACGCCCCCAGCTCCGACAACGAGCTGATGCCCAGTTGGCGGGCCTGCCGGCGGCGCATCAGCAGGGCGTAGGTGTTGTTGAAGCCCAGCGGCGGCAGCCACTGCAGCCCGTAGCGCCGCCGAAACTCCCGCTGCACGTACTCGAACACCGCCGCCGGCCGGCCGCCCAGGGAGTCGAGCACGGCGGGCGGAGGCTGCAGCAGCACCTGCAGGCCGGTGCCGGTGTACTCCGGGTACATATCGATGGCGCCGGAGCGCAGGGCCTCGAAGCAGATGGTGGTGCCGCCCAGGCCGGTTTTGGTTTGCACCTGCAGGTCGGTGTGGCCGCGAATGAGGGCCGCGTACATTTCCGCCAGGATGTACTGCTCGCCGAAGATTTTGGAACCCAGCCGCACCGTGGCGGCGCCCGGCACGCCGGGGCGCGGGGCCCGCCAGAGGCCGCGGCGGCGCAGCCAGGCTTCGGCCACGGCCCGGGGCTCCTCGTGCCGGTAATCGACGCGGTAGTTCAGCTCGGTCATGGCCGAATCGGAGAGCTGCCCGCTGAGCTGGCTGAGCACCGGCAGCAGCTCGGGGTGGGCCCGCAGCAGCGCCGGCCGCAGCACCGGGGCGGCGTAGTAGGGCGGAAACACGCGCCTATCGTCGCGCAGCACCAGCAGGCCGTAGGCCCGGATGCGCCCGTCGGTGCTGTAGCCGTCGATGACGTCCACGTCGGCCGCGCGGGCGGCTTCGTAGACCAGGGCCGGGGCCAGCACCACGCTGGGCAGGCGGCGCAGGCCGTAGGCGCGCTGCAGGCCGGGCAGCCCATCGGCACGGCCCACAAACTCGGGGCTGAAGCCGGCCCGCAGCCGGCCCGCGGCGCCCGGCAGCAGGTACAGGGCGCCCAGCAGCGGCAGCAGCCCCAGCAGCGTCGCTCCCACCCGCGGCAGGCGGCGCAAACTCAGGCGCTGCACGGCGGCCAGGGCGCCGTCGAAGGCCAGGGCCAGCGCGGCGGCAGGCAGGGCCCCGGCCAGAATCATCACCGGATTGTTTAGGGCAATGCCGCCGAAGATGAACTCGCCCAGGCCGCCCGCCGCCACGTAGGCCGCCAGCGTGGCCACCCCCACCCCGATAACCGCGGCCGTACGGATGCCGGCCATGAGCACCGGCAGGGCCAGCGGCAGCTCCACCCGGCGCAGCACCTGCCCGTCGGTCAGGCCCAGGCCGCGGGCGGCTTCCACCACGGCCGGGCTCACCCCCCGGATGCCGGCGACGGTGTTGCGCATGATGGGCAGCAGCGAGTAGAGCAGCAGGGCCACGATGGCCGGCGCGGCCCCGATGCCCAGCCAGGGAATCAGAAAGCCGAGCAGGGCAATGCTGGGCACCGTTTGCAGGGCGCCGGCCACGCCCAGCACCAGCGGCGCCCAGCGCGGCCGGCGCGTGAGCCAGAGGCCCAGCGGCACGCCCAGGGCCACGGCCAGCAGCACGGCGGCGGCCGTCAGGCCGATGTGCTGCAGGGTTTGCGCGGCCAGCTTATCGGCCTGCAGGCGCCAGAAGTCCAGCAGTTCGCTCAGTAGGTTCATGCGGAAGCGGCTTGCAGGGCGTGGTGAAAGGCATGCATCAGCGGGCCGACGGCGGCGCCCCCCGGGTCGGCGGCGGTGAGCTGCTCCAGCGCCGCCTGCACCGAGGTGTGGGCCGGCAGCTGATGCAGCGCGGGCAGCGCCGGGGCCGCGGGCAGATACGGTTGCACCTCGGCCAGGGTGAAGGTGCGCAGCTGCAGCGCCAGCCGCTCGGCGGCGAAGAAGCGGCGCACGAAGTCGTTGGCGGGGCGCAGCAGCAGCTCGCGCGGGCGGCCCAGCTGCTGCACCCGGCCGGCGTCGAGCAGCAGGATGCGGTCGGCCAGCTCGAAGGCCTCCGCCACGTCGTGGGTGACGAGCACCGCGGTTTTGCCGCGCAGCTCGGGCAGCTCGCGGAAGTCGCGGCGGATGCCGGCGCGCACCACCGGGTCGAGGGCACCGAAGGGCTCGTCGAGCAGGATGATGGGCGGATCGGCGGCCAGGGCCCGGGCCAGCCCTACGCGCTGCTGCTGCCCGCCCGACAGCTCGTGCGGAAAGCGGCCCGCGTACTCGGCCGGGGGCAGGTGCAGGCGGGTGAGCAGCTCGCGGGTGCGGGCCTCGATGGCGGCCGGCGCGTGGCCGAGCAGGCGCGGCACCACGGCCACGTTGTCGGCCACGGAGTAGTGCGGCAGCAGGCCCACCTGCTGAATCACGTAGCCCATACCGCGGCGCAGCTGCTCGGGGCGCTGCCGCCGCACGTCCTGCCCGTTGATTTCCACCGTGCCGGCGTCGGGCTCCACGAGGCGGTTGAGCATTTTGAGCAGAGTGGTTTTGCCGCAGCCCGAGGGGCCGAGCAGCACCAGCGTTTCGCCGGCAGCCAGCTCGAAGGATACGTCGTCGACCACCCGCCGCGGGCCGAAGCGTTTGGTGAGGCCGCGGACGCGGATGACGGGCGGGGTTGAAGTGTCGGGCATGATGCGGGGCAAGGTACGGCCAGCGGCACATACGGCGCCGGCTGCCTGCTCCTCAGGCCCCGGGCCGTAGCGCGCTGAGCAGGAACAGCAGCACGCTCAGCCCCAGCAACCCCGCCCCGACCAGGCAGAACACGACAACCCGGAAGGTGCGCCGAGCGGCCTCGACGGTGGGCATGACCACCGGCCGGGAATTGGCCGGGTGGTAGCGCCCCGCTACCCGCGGCCCGCGGCAGAAAGGCGGCTGCCCCCAGAATCTTCCTCCCGCTGCCGCCCCGATGGTGTGTCCGGCCGCCGTGCGAAAGCGCACCAGTACGCGCGTGCCGAAGGGGCCCGCGTCCGGGTCGTGCTCGTGTTCTGTGAAGTTCAGCACTTCGCCCTCGGTCGGAACCGCCCCGGCGCCGCGGCCGGCCCGGCGCAGCAACAGGGGCAAGCCCCCAAACAGGCCCAGCAGGCAGGCCGCGCCGCACAGGATAAACACGTTGGGGTTTAGGAAAAAAGCCAGAAAAACAGCATCAGGGCGGCGGAATGCGGGAATTGCCTGTAACGCCGGCAGTCGGCGGGAGTTACGGTGCAGCACCTTCCTGGCCCCGCCAGGCAACCAGGTGAGCCCGGCGCTCCGAGTGCGGCGGAGAAACCGCCGGAGGTTGAGCCCGCTGGTTTATCTTCGCCGACAATCCCGACGTTTCCCTTCTCACATCCCTCTACCCCGCATGAAAAACCTGGTACTCCCCCTGTTGACCGCAGCCGCTCTGCTCACGCTGCCCTCGTTCACCACCCCGCTGGCCCCCGCCGGCTCCGCCGTAAGCCGCAAAGACGCCGCCGAAACCTACGCCGCACAGCCGCAGCTGAGCACCCTGGGCTGGGTGGCCAAGAAAGTGGGCGGCCAGCACAACGGCGCGGTGCCCCTGAAAGAAGGCGCGGTGCAGGTGAAGGGCAAGCAGATTGTGGGCGGCACGTTCACCTTCGACGTGGCCGGCCTGACGGTGGCCGACTCCCAGAGCCCGCGTCTGCTGGCCCACCTGAAGTCCGACGACTTTTTCAGCACCGAGAAGAATCCCACGGCCACCTTCGTCATCACCAGCCTGAAAACCACCAAGCCCGACGCCGCCGGCAACAACGCCGAAGTGACGGGCAACCTCACCATCAAGGGCATCACCCAGGCCATCAGCTTCCCGGCCAAGGTGGGCGTGAAGGATGGCGTGGCCGCCGCCTCGGGCACAGCCACCGTCGACCGCACCAAGTTCGACATCAAGTTCCGCTCGAAGTCTTTGCTGGACACCGCCGCCGACAAGGTCATCGACGACAACTTCACGCTGAACTTCAACGTGGTGGCCAAAAAGGACGCCCGCAGCTAAGCCCGCCCCGGGCGCGCCGCGCTAGTACCGCGTGCTCAATGAAAAGCCCGATCCTGCCGGCAGGATCGGGCTTTTCATTGAAAAACAGCTTCGGCAGCCGGCCTTACTTGGTTTGTTCGATGGCGCGCACCACCTCGTCGATGGCCTGCCGGGCCGGGGCCGCAACGGGACTGGCGGCCATCTGGGTGCGCAGGTTCTGCAGCATGGTCAGGATTTGGGGGCCAATGAACGGCTTGTACTCGATGCCCATCTGCTGAAACGGAGCCAGCCCCGCCCGAAACGCGGCCTCATCGGGCGCGCGGACGAGCAACTGGGCCAGGCTGGGCAGCATATTCAGGCGGGCCAGGGGCGCGGCGGCCTGCACCTGCGCCAGCACGAAGGGCAACCGGGCTACTTCGCCGGCTTGGGCGTACACGGCCACCAGGGCCGCGCTCAGGGGCGCGCGGTGGTCGGCCTGCAGCACCGCGGCCCGGCGCACGGCCTGCGGCAAATCCACGGCGGCCAGGGCCTGCAGAGCGGCCCCCTGCACGGTGTAGGAGCGGTGGTCGAGGGCTTTGGCGAACAGGCGGGCGTCGCGTTTCTCGCCCAGTTTCCCGAGCACCTTCAGCGCCTCGGCCTGCACCTGCGGGCTGGGGTCGTGGGCGGCGAGGCGGCGCACGGTGGGCAGCACCGTGGCGCGTAGGGCGGGCTGCTTTACCAGGTCCAGGTTTTCCAGCACCGTCCAGCGCAGGGCGTAATACTTGTCGCTGAGCGCGGCCAGCAGGGTTTGGCGGGCCGCCGCGTCTTCGGGGTGCGCCGCGCAGGCCAGGATGGCTTCGAGGCGGTCGAGGTAGCGCGGGGCGTGCCGGTACTGGTAGACAAAGGCGCTGAGCGGCTTGTTGTCGGTTTTCTGCCAGACGAGCACGTTCTCGGCATCGACGTTCACCAAATCGGCCCGCACCGGGGCTGGCAGCTGAAAGGTCTGCGTGGCCTCGCGCAGCCGCAGCCGGTGCCGCTGCGGGGCGCCCGGGCCGGCGTACACGTCTACGTCCAGCGGCAGCTCGTAGGGCGTGCCGCCCTGGGTCTGGCGCAGGGTCACCGGTTGGGTTTTGGTAGCCGCGTCCCAGGGGCCGTAGTCGACGCTGACGACGGGGTGGCCGGGGCGGTAGTACCACTGCTGGAAGAAGTTGGTCAGGTCGCGGCCGGAGGCGTCTTCCAGGGCCAGGCGCAGCTGTTCGGCTTCGCCGGTGCCCAGGGCCTGCCGGGTCAGGTAGAGGTTGAGGCCGCGGAAGAACACGTCCTCGCCCAGCTCGTGGCGCAGCAGCTGCAGAATGCGCCCGCCCTTCTGGTAGGTCACGGCGTCGAATACGTCCTCCTGGTCGGCGTACTGGCGGCGCACCAGCGGCTTGGTGAAGTTGGCAGGGTTGGCCAGGTAGGTGCGCAGGGAGCGGTAGGCCTGGCGGCCGGCGGCGTCGGGGCCCAGCTTGTGCTCGGCCCAGAGCACTTCGCTGAAGTTGGCGAATGACTCGTTCACCGTCAGCTGGCCCCAACTCTCGCAGGTCACGTAGTCGCCGAACCACTGGTGAAACAGCTCGTGGGCAATTTCGCGCTCCACCAGCGCGTATTCCCAGTCGAGCAGCTCGCGGGCCGAGCCCTGGGCATGCTCCCCGAATAGCGAGGCACTGGTATTTTCCATGGCCCCCGACACGTAGTCGCGCACCACCACCTGGGCGTACTTGGCCCAGGGAAATTCCACGCCGAGCTTCTGCGAGAAAAACTCCAGCATCTCGGGCGTGCGGCCAAAAATGGCCTGAGTCTGGGCGGCGTACTGCGGCTCCAGGTAATAGCTGATTTCCTTGCCGCGCCACTGCTCCCGCCGGATGCGGAAGTCGCCCACGGCCAGCATGAACAGGTAGGGCGCGTGGGGCTGCGCCTGCTGCCACTGGTCGGTGCGGGTACCGTCGCCGTTGGTTTTCTGACCGACCAGCAGACCGTTGCTCAGCGTCACGTAGCGAGCCGGCACCGTCAGGCTGATGTCGGCGGTGGTTTTCTGGTTGGGCCTATCGATGGTCGGAAACCACACCGAGGAAGCCTCCGTCTCGCCCTGGGTCCAGATCTGCCGGGGCTTGCCGGCCACCGCGCTGTCGGGGTTGATGAAGTACAGCCCCTTGGCGTCGCGGATGGCGGCGCTGCCCTTGGCGCCCAGCTCGTCGGGCCGGGCCACGTAGTCGAGAAAGACGGTGTACGCCTCCCCGGGCTTATACGCCCTATCCAGCCCGATGCGCAGCTGCCGGCCGTTGTAGTGGTACTTGAGCGGCTGCTGGCCCGCACCCTGCACCAAAGCCACGGCCTTGATATCCATGCCCTTGGCGTCGAGCAGCAGCGAGTCGGTGGCGTAGGCGTGCGGCCGGAGCGTCACCCACTCCTGCCCGTAGGCGTAGCGCCGGGCGTAGTCGAAGCGCAGGGCCAGGCGGGTGTGCACCAGGTCGTTGAGGCGCGGCGGGCTGTCGTGGATGGGCAGGGCCGGCGGGGCGGCCGAGGATTGAGCCAGCACCACGGCAGGCCCTAGCAGAGCGGTGAGCTGACAGAGCAGGAATAGGCGCACTGGCGAAACAAATGAATGACCGAAGCGGCACTCGCAGCCGCCTTTCGGGACGCAAGATGCAGCCGTTTCAGTAGCCGTTGCCCAAAGCCCCGGCGCTATTTATTGCCTGAAAAGCTTACGCCGCCACGCATTCGAAATCATGTTCAATCCCCGCACTTGTACTCCGCGGCGGTTGATAACGGTGTCGATGCGCACCTTAATTACCAGCTAGCCCGAGCGGTACAGTTTTTCGCCCACGTAATCAATGGGGCGAAACAGCAGCGTGTCATTGGCAGTGACGACTTGCAGCCAGCAGTAGTCGTAGGTGTCATCGACGGCCACCGTTCGGGTAAGCTGACCAGGCCATAAGGAGTCAAATGCAAAGACTTGACCCATCAAGTTTGCCTGCATGCGGACGAACGTTTCCGGGGAATCGTTTTTGAAGCGCACGTAAACCGGCCGCCGCGCACAAGACCCCAAAGCAAGGCCCCCAAACACCGAGAGGACAACAAGTGGCTTCATCCTCTCGAAGGTAACAGCTCGCTACCGCCGCACGCTCTCCTGCTGCGGCTGAGGCCGCTCGATGGCCCCGCCGATGGGCGCCAGCGGCTGCAGCAGGCGCATCACCAGGCCCGTCCAGCCGGTTTGGTGGCTGGCGCCGAGGCCGTGGCCGTCGTCGCCGTGGAAGTACTCGTGGAAGAGCAGGTAGTCCTTGAAGTGCGGGTCGCGCTGCAACAGCTCGTAGTGGCCGAAGGCGGGGCGGCGGCCCCGCTCGTCGCGGCGGAAGATGCTGGTCAGGCGCGCGGCCAGGGCATTGGCCACGCCATTCAGGTTCAGGTACTGGCCCGAGCCGGTGGGGTATTCCACCGTCAGCGAGTCGCCGTAGTAGAAGTGGAAGCGCTGCAACGACTCGATGATGAGGTAGTTGATGGGAAACCACACCGGCCCGCGCCAGTTCGAGTTGCCGCCGAACAGGTCGGAGCTGGACTCGCCCGGCTCGTAGCGCACCTCGAAGTCGGCTTCGGGCGTGTTGTACACGTAGGGGTGCTCCTCGTGGTGCTTCGACAGCGCCCGGATGCCGTGGTCGGAGAGGAATTCGGCTTCGTCGAGCATGCGGGTGAGCAGCTTTTCCAGGCGCTGCCGGCGCAGCAGGCTCAGCAGGTGCCGCTCGCCCTTGCCCGGCTCCTGCCAGCGCGACACCAGCGCCGAGAGCTGCGGGCGGTTGTCGAGCAGCCAGCGCAGGCGACGGGTGAAATCGGGCATGGCCTCCAGCATTTCCTCGTCGAGCACCTCCACCGCGAACAGCGGAATCAGCCCCACGATGCTGCGCACTTTCAGCTTGATGCGCTCATCGTCGGGCAGGTGCAGCACGTCGTAGAAGAAGCCGTCGTCCTCGTCCCAGAGGTTGAACGACCCGTCGCCGGCGCGCGTCATGGCCTCGGCGATGTAGAGGAAGTGCTCGAAGAACTTGGCGGCCACGTCCTGGTACACCGGGTTGGTTTTGGCCAGCTCCAGCGCGATGCGCATCAGATTCAAGGCGTACATGGCCATCCAGCTGGTGCCGTCGGCCTGCTCGATGTAGCCGCCGGTGGGCAGCGGGGCCGAGCGGTCGAACACGCCGATGTTGTCCAGGCCCAGGAAGCCGCCCTCGAAGATGTTGTGGTTGTTGCGGTCCTTGCGGTTCACCCACCAGGTGAAGTTCAGCATCAGCTTGTGGAACACCGACTCCAGAAACACGGTGTCGCCGTGGCCGTTGTGGAGCTTTTTGTCCATCTGGTACACGCGCCAGGTGGCCCAGGCGTGTACGGGCGGGTTCACGTCGGAGAAATTCCACTCGTAGGCCGGCAGCTGCCCGTTCGGGTGCATGTACCAGTCGCGGGTGAGCAGGCGCAGCTGGTTTTTGGCAAATTCCGAGTCCATCACGGCCAGCGGCACGCAGTGGAAGGCCAAATCCCAGGCCGCGTACCACGGATACTCCCACTTGTCCGGCATCGAAATGATGTCGGCGTTGTGCAGGTGAGGCCAGTTGCTGTTGCGGCCCTGGCGGCGGCCGGTGGGCGGCGGGGTGAAGCTGCCCGGGTCGCCCTGCAGCCACTGCGTCACGTCGTAGTAGTAGAACTGCTTGCTCCACATCATGCCGGCCAGGGCCTGGCGGTGAATGTTGCGCGCGTCCTGGTCGGGCAGCTGCTCCTGCAGGCAGTCGAAAAACTCGTCGGCCTCGGTGTGGCGCTGGGCAAACAGCTGGTCGAAATCGGCGAAGGGCTGGGCCAGCTCGGCCCGGCTCAGGCGCAGGCGCAGCTGCTGCGAGGCGCCGGCGGCCAGCTTGAGCTGGTAGTGGGCGGCGGCCTTGGTGCCGCGGCGGGCGGGGTTCACGGCCCGGCGGCGCCCCTGCACCACGTAGTCGTTGATGCCGTCCTTGAAGTACTCGTCGGGGCCGGCTTCCAGCTCGTAGAGCACGGTGCCGTTGGTGTCGTTGTCGCAGAACAGCAGCTCCCCGGCCTGCTCGCAGTAGAAGTGGTAGCGGCCCAGGTCGCGGTGCTCGGCCCGGATTTCGCCCGGGCCGGCGGCGCGCAGCTCGGGGCGGTAGCTGTCGTAGCCCCAGCTCCAGGTGTTGCGAAACCAGAGCTGCGGCAGCACGTCGAGGCGGGCCGTTTTGGGGCCGCGGTTGTGCACCGTCACGGTGATGAGCAGGTCGTCGGGGCCGGCCTTGGCGTATTCCAGGAACACGTCGAAGTAGCGGCCCTGGTTGAAGATGCCGGTGTCGAGCAGCTCATACTCCGGCTCCTGCCGCGAGCGGCGGGCGTTTTCCAGCAGCAGCTGCCGGTACGGAAACGCCCGCTGCGGGTACTTGTAGAGCATCTTCATGTAGGAGTGCGTGGGGGTGCTATCGAGGTAGTAATAGCACTCCTTCACGTCCTCGCCGTGGTTGCCCTGTCCGTTGGTGAGACCAAACAGGCGCTCCTTCAGGAAGGGGTCCTGCCCGTTCCAGAGGCCCAGCCCGAAGCACAGCAGCTGTTGGTCGTCGCTGATGCCGCCGAGGCCTTCTTCGCCCCAGCGGTAGGCGTAGCTGCGGGCCATGTTGTGCGACACGAAGTCCCAGGCGTTGCCGTGGGCGGAGTAATCCTCGCGCACGGTGCCCCACTGGCGCTCCGTCAGGTAGGGCCCGAATTTCAGCCAGGCGGCTTCCCCCGTCTTGGAAGCGGCTAAGCGTAGTTGTTCCTGCGTCATGAACTGTATGGCGAAGCCCGGGCCGGGGCCGGGGCTTGAGCGTAAAGGTTGAGAGAGGGCGCAAGGGCAGCCGAGAGGTTGGAAGGCGCGTGCTCATATCCAATAGTCGTTTGGTCCCTGGCGCGAGTTGGTTTTCGGGCTTCTACGTAAGCTACCCCGCCGATAGTTAGGTGGCTAAGTAGTTTGGACTCAGCCGTATCGGAGCGCAAACGTTTGTTGCCCGCTCAATTGTGCAGCTTCTGCGGGTCGCTAAAACCGGGCCAGCTGCCCGGTATGCCCGACCGCCTTCGGAGCCAACCGCCTTAGCGGCAGCGCCTAAGCCCGCCGGTACGGGCAGGGGCGCCAGCCGGCCGCGGGCCCGCAAAGGACCAGCCGGCTTCGCAGTAGGCGCCGTCTAAAATAAGTGTTTTACTATTTATCTGAGTTGGAACTATATAGGAACGGAATATGCTTGTGGCTCCGAACATTTCCCCCACCCTATGCTTGATAACTACCTCGTCGCCACCGGCTTTTACCAGATTTCCTGGCCCGATGGTCCCGACGCCAAACCGGGCATCACCTTCGTGCGTCCCGGCGCCCGCGAATCCCTGCGGGTGTTCTTGTGCGCCGCCGCCCCGGAAATGGAAGTCTACACCGGCGAGTTGCAGAACGGCCGCCTCGTGTACCGCGGCCCCGCCGAAGTAGTGGAGCAGCTGCGCAACCTGGCCGAACGGCAGAACTAACGGCCCGCCCGATTCAACCAAAAAGCCCGCGTGCAAGCTGCACGCGGGCTTTTTTTATGCGCCGAAAATCATGCAGGCCTTAAAACCCGGAACGTCATGCTGAGCTTGCCGAAGCATCTCTACCGCTTCGTTGAACGAGCCCGGACGAAGCGGCAGAGATGCTTCGCGGAGCTCAGCATGACCAAAACCTCTAATCCCAAATACGTTCTTACCGACTGCTGACGGCAGCGGCCTGCAGCGGATGAGCCTTGGTTTCGCCTTCGGGCAGGGTTTCGGGCAGGGGCACCACCGTTATTACCACGAACTTGGAGGTGGGCGTATTGCTCACGTCGGCGACGCTGGCCACGGGCACCAGCACGTTCATTTCGGGGTAGTAGGCGGCGCAGTTGCCGCGGGGCAAATCGTAGGGAATGGCTACGAACCGCTCGGCGTGGCGCTGCTGTCCCTCGAAGTGGCTGGTGATATTGACGAGCTGCCGCGGCTGAATGCCCCGGGCCTGCATGTCTTCGGGGTGCAGGAAGATGACGCGCCGCTCGCCGAACACGCCGCGGTACCGGTCGTTGTAGTCGTAGATGATGGTGTTGAACTGGTCGTGCGAGCGGATGCTGAAGAGCACCAATTGATCGGGCAGCAGCTGGTGCTTTTTGAACGCGGTGACGGTGAAGTTGGCCCGGCCGTTGTCGGTGGTGAATTTCCGCTCGCGCGGGCCGTTGGGCAGGTAGAAGCCGCCCGGCCGGCGCACTTTCTGGTTGAAGTCCTCGAAGCCCTTGATGGTGCGGGCAATATGGTCGCGGATGACGTCGTAGTTTTCCATCATGGCCACCCAATCGGTGGTGGTTTGCTCGCCCAGGGTGGCAATGGCCATGCCGCACACGATGGCCGTTTCGCTCAGCATCTGGCCTTCGAGGGGCTGCAGCACGCCGTGCGAGGCTTCCACCACGCCCATGGAGTTTTCGCAGGTCACGAACTGCTTGCCGTTGCGCTGGGTGTCGATTTCGGCGCGCACCAGGCAGGGCAGCAGCAGGGAAGTCTCGCCCGTGACGAGGTGGCCCCGGTTGAGCTTGGGCGCCACGAACACCGTCAGCTCCTGCCGGCGCATGGCCTCGGCAATGAACTCGGTGTCGCTCATGGCCGAGAGGAAATTGCCGCCCATGCTCACGAATACTTTGACGCGCCCGTCGTGCATGGCCTTGGCCGTTTCCACCGAGTCGAGGCCGTGCGCCCGCGGGGGCTGGAAGTCAAACTCGTTTTCCAGCGCGTCGAGAAACACCTTGCTGGGCCGCTCCCAGATGCCCATGCTTCGGTCGCCCTGCACGTTGGAGTGCCCGCGCACCGGGCACAGGCCCGCGCCCGCAATACCGATGGCGCCCTTCATCAGGTGCAGGTTCACGATTTCGCCGATGCTGTAGACGGCGTTTTTCTGCTGCGTGAGGCCCATGGCCCAGCAGGTGATAATCTTCTTTTTCGGCCCGATGATGTTGGCCGCTTCGAGCAGCTGCGCCCGCGGCACCCCGCTCATCTGCTCGATGTCCTCCCAGCTGGTGTTGTGCAGCTCGGTGAGGAATTCTTCGTAGTGCGCCCCGTACTCGCGGATGAAGTCGTGGTCGATGACCTGGCCGGGGTTGCGCTCCTCGGCTTCGAGCAAATACTTCATGATGCCGCGCAGCACCGCCTGGTCGCCATTGACGCGCACCTGCAGCCAGAGGTCGGTTATCTGGGTTCCGTCGCCGAGCAGGGCGCCCAGGGCCCGCAGCGGGTTCAGGAAGTCCTGGGGGTTGCGGAAATGGTTCAGCCCGGCTTCCATCAGCGGGTTGATGCTGATGATCTGGGCCCCGTTGCGCTTGGCTTTCTGCAGGGCCGTGAGCATGCGCGGGTGGTTGGTGCCCGGGTTCTGCCCCATGATGAGGATGACCTCGGCCTCGTAGAGGTCGTTGAGCGTGACCGAGCCTTTGCCGAGGCCCACGGTGTTGGTCAGGGCCGAGCCGCTCGACTCGTGGCACATGTTGGAGCAGTCGGGCAGGTTGTTGGTGCCGAACTCACGCACGAATAGCTGGTAGGCGTAAGCCGGCTCGTTGGGCACCTTGCCGGAGGTGTAAAACGCCGCCTCGTTGGGCGACTTCAGCCCGTTGAGCTTCTCCCCGATCAGCTTAAAGGCTTCTTCCCAGGCAATGGGCGCGTAGTGCGTGGCGCCGGGGCGCAGCACCAAGGGGTGGGTGATGCGGCCGGCGTTGTTCAGGTCGCGGTCGGTGAAGCGCGAGAGGTCGGCCACGCTGTGCTGGGCGAAAAAGTCCGGCCCGATGGTGCGGTGGTCGGCATCGGAAGCCGTCGACTTGGCCCCGTTTTCGCAGAACTCGGCCACCGAGCGGTGGGTGTCGGGGTCGGGCCAGGCGCAGCTGCTGCAGTCGAAGCCGTCGGTCTGGTTGAGCTTGAGCAGGGCGTGGGTGCCGCGGCCCAGGCCGGCCTCGCCCCAGCTGAACTCCATGCTTTTGATGACGGCCTGCAGGCCCGCGGCCACTTTGCTGGGCTTGGTGAGGGTGAGGCCGGTGAAGTCTTCGGGCGGCTGGGCCAGCACGGGGTATTTGTGCTTGGCCCCAAGGGTATCGGGGGCTTCCATAATGCGCTTATCGGCGTCGGGCTTGCCGCCCGGGTCCTCGTGGTCGGCTACGGGTGCGGTGCCCTGGCTGGGCCGCTCGCCGCTTCTGGGCACGTTGCTGGCCGCGTGCTGCTCGTTGGATTTGCCGGATTGGCTGGGGTCTTGGGCGGGCGACTTTTCCATGGTGGGAGCCTCACCCCCCGGCCCCTCTCCAGGGGGAGCGGGGAGCCTGACGACTGCGGGAGGCTTTTATTTCGGTGGATGGGAATGGATTACGAAATGGCCGGCTACCGTCGGTGACGACGGGTCACCTGTCACCTCTTCAGTGACGGCAGCCGAGGTCTTTCTCGACCAGTATACGCAGCTCCTGCCCGTCCGTCATATCAACGGTACCCGCGAGGCTGATTTCGGCCGGTTCCAGCCAGGCCTGGGCCAGCGCGGCGGGCACCAGCACGGATAAGGAACCGGGCGTGTAGGCCACGCGCAAGGCCTGCGCGGCGGCGGTAGAATCGTCGTCGGTGAGCTGCAGGGCGTAGGTGAGCTGACCATCGGGGCCGGGCGCCAGCGGCACCGCGGCGGCCACCCGGCCAGCCCGGGCAAACTGCGCCACCTCCTCCTCGGAAAGGCGCAGGCGCAGGGTGTTGTCTTCGATGCGGAGTTTCACGGAGCTACGGGTGGGCGATGATGCGCAGTGGCGTGTAGCGCGGGCCTTAGCCCGCGTCAGCGCGCACGATTGTCGTTGAACGATTGGGAAGTATTATCTGCCGGACGCGGGCTAAAGCCCGCGCTACCGTCCTACGTAATCCGCCACGGGTGCGTGTAGATATTGTACCGCTGCTGGCGCACGAAGCCCAGCAAGGTCATGCCGAAATCCTGGGCGGCCTGCACGGCCAGGGAGCTGGGGGCGCCCACAGCGGCCAGCACGCCGATACCGGCCACGGCGGCCTTCTGCACCAGCTCGAAGGAAGCCCGGCCGCTCACCAGCAGCACGTGCCGGTGCAGGGGCAGCTGCCCGGCCAGCAGGGCCGCGCCGATGAGCTTGTCGAGGGCATTGTGGCGGCCTACGTCTTCGCGCAGCAGCAGCAATTCGCCCTCGGGCGAAAACAGCGCCGCCGCGTGCAGCCCGCCGGTTTGCTCGAACACGGCCTGGGCCTCGCGCTGCCGCTCGGGCAGCTGGTGAATCACCGGGGCCGCAATCAGCGGGCCGTCGGCGGGCAGCACCGGGCAGGCGGCCGCGTGCACGGCTTCGATGCTGGTTTTGCCGCACACGCCGCAGCTGCTGCTGGTGTAGAAGTGCCGCTCCAGGCGCGGCAGGTCCAGGGGCAGGCCGGCGGCCAGTTCGGCGCGCACCACGTTGCCCTGCTCCTCGGGCTTCTGCACGTCGGGGCAGGGCCGCACGCCCAGCAGCTCCTCGCGGCGCCGGATCAGGCCCTCGGTGAGCAAGAAGCCGGCGGCCAGCTCTTCGTCGTGGCCGGGGGTGCGCATGGTCACGGCCAGGGTGCGGTGCTCCCGCTGCCCGCTCGGGCCGTAGCCCAGGCGGATTTCCAGCGGCTCTTCGGCGGCCAGCACGTCGTCGGCCGGAGTGCGGGCCTCCCCTTGCACGCGCTGCACGCGGGCGTATTCGTAGCTGGTGGGCGGCAGAAAAACGGGAGCAGGCATGGTGAGGTGACAGGTGACAGGTGACAGGTGACAGGTAGGCAACGGCAGCCTGCTGATTGGGGTTTGGCGGCGCCTGCCGGGTTATTCGGCAGCTCAGGCCCGGGGGCGAATCGGCGCAGCAACTGGTCGGCGGCACCTTCTGCCAACCTGCGGCGGCGGGCATATGTTATCCGCCGCGCCAACCTTTCCCCGCGTCCGGCAGTTCAGCACGTACGCCGGCCCGTACATTTCCGCCCTTCCACCGAGCCTGTCACGAGTTACCTGTTACGTGTCACCCCACCACCATGCTTACGCCCGATGAACGCCACCGCTACCGCCGCCACCTCCAGCTGCCCGAAATCGGCGAGGCGGGCCAGCTGAAGCTGCGCGCGGCCCGGGTGCTGGTGGTGGGTGCAGGCGGCCTGGGCTGCCCGGTGCTGCAGTACCTGGCCGCTGCCGGCGTGGGCACCCTCGGCCTGGCCGATGCCGACCAGGTGGAGCTCAGCAACCTGCAGCGCCAGATTCTCTACGGCCCCGCCGACCTCGGCCAGCCCAAAGCCGCCACCGCCGCCCGCGAGGTGCAGCGCCTCAACCCATTGGTGCGCTGCGAGGTACACGCCGTGCGCGTGAGCCTGGCCAATGTGCTGGAGCTAGTGGCCGCCTACGACCTCGTGGTCGACGCCTCCGACAACTTCCCGACCCGCTACCTGCTCAACGACACCTGCGTGCTGCTCGGCAAACCGTTGGTGTCGGGCGCCATCTACAAGTTCGAGGGCCAGGTATCGGTGTTCAACTACCGCGGCGGGCCCACGTACCGCTGCCTGTTTCCCGAGCCGCCGGGTGCCGCCGAGGCGCCCAACTGCGACGCCACCGGCGTGCTGGGCGTGCTGCCCGGCCTCATCGGCACGGTGCAGGCCTCCGAGGCGCTGAAGGTGGTGCTCGATTTGGGCGAAGTGCTCAGCGGCCGCCTATGGGTGCTCGACGCGCTGACCATGCAGACGCGCACCCTGCGCTTTGCCCGTCACCCCGAGCGCAGCCTGATAACGACCGACACCGCCAACCCCGCCGACTACCACGACCCCGGCTGCGCCGCCCCGCCCACCAACGGCATCACCGCTGCCGAGCTGCGGGCGTGGCTGCACTCCCCCACCCCGCCCTTCCTGCTCGACGTGCGCGAACCGGCCGAATTCGAGGCGCAGCACCTGCCCGGCGCCCGGCTGCTGCCGCTGGGCCAGCTGGCCGCCGGCGTGGCCGCCCTGCCCCGCGAGCAGCCGGTGGTGGTGTACTGCCGTTCCGGCGCCCGCAGCCGCCGCGCCATTCAGCAGTTGCAGACGGAGTTTGGCTTCCGCAACCTGCAGAACCTGGAAGGCGGCCTCCTGGCCTGGACGGAGGCCTGAGCCCGTAGCAGCTGGGTAGCGGCCGGTGTCGGTTTAGCCGCGCAGCGGCGGAATCCGTGCCGGAAATAAAGCAGGTTTTCAGCCTGCGTAAAGGCCCTGCTCGTATGCCAGGGCTGTTTGTGCTCAGCCGCAGGCCGAAACCCGGCCTTATGTTGGGCCCTGGTTGCGCCGCTTTCCGTTGCCAAACCAGCGCCAGTTCACTGCCTTATGCCCGAAACCGCTACGCCACCCGCCCGCCCCCGCATCCGCTTCGACCGCAACGAGCTGGCCGGCGCCTTCGGCGACCTGGGCACCGACCTGCCCCTGCTCATCGGCATCATCGCCGCCTCCGACGTCGACGCGGCCGGGGTGCTCATCATGTTCGGGCTGATGCAGGTGTTTTCGGGACTGTGGTACGGGCTGCCCATGCCGGTGCAGCCGCTCAAGGCCTTTGCCGCGCTGGTCATTGCCCAAAAGCTGCCGGGGCGCCTCATCTTCGGCGGCGGGCTGGCCATTGGCGCGGGTATGCTGCTGCTAACCGTAACCGGCCTGATCGACGCGCTGGCGCGGCTGGTGCCCAAGCCGGTGGTGCGTGGCATTCAGCTGGGGCTGGCCCTGCAGCTCGCCACCCTGGCCCTCAAGGAATACGTACCTGCCGACGGGCTGGGCGGCTACGTGCTGGCGGCCGTGGCCTTTCTGATTACGGTGGTGCTGCTCGGCAACCGCCGCGTGCCGGCGGCGCTGCTGGTCATCGGCCTGGGCGTGACCTACGGCCTGCTGTTCAAGCTCGACCTTGGCACCGCCCAGCGCGCCCTCGGCCTGCACCTGCCTACCCCGCACGCCCCCACCTGGCCCGATGTGGTGGCCGGCGCCGTGCTGCTGGCCCTGCCGCAGATTCCGCTTTCCCTCGGCAACTCCATCCTGGCCACCCGGCAGGTGCTGCACGACCACTTTCCGGAGCGCGCCATCACGGTGCGCCAGATCAGCTTCACCTACGCCCTGATGAATTTGGTGAACCCGCTGCTGGGCGGCTTTCCGGTGTGCCACGGCTCGGGCGGGCTGGCCGGACACTACGCCTTTGGGGCGCGCACGGGCGGCTCGGTGCTGCTCTACGGCGGCCTGTTTCTGGTGCTGGGGTTGTTCTTCAGCCAGGGCTTTCAGCAGGTAGTGCAGATTTTTCCCCTGCCGGTGCTGGGCGTGCTCCTGCTCTTCGAAGCCCTCACGCTGGCCGCGCTGCTGCGCGACGTGGCCGACACCCGCGCCGGCCTGCTGCTGGTGCTGCTGGTGGGCCTGCTGTGCTGGGGCCTGCCCTACGGCTACCTGGTGGGCCTGGCGGTGGGCACCGCGGTGTACTACGCCATGCGGCGCGGCTGGGTGGGCCTGGGCAAATAACCATTTGAACCGAATTGCCAGCCATTGAGCCCTTTCTGAAACCGCAAACGCCCAACGCCCGCAGCGTTACCGCGGGCGTTGGGCGTTGGTTTAGGCATTGCCGAATAGCTTAGGCCGACTGGGCCGGACTGACGTCGGGGCTGGGGGCCGGGGCGGCGGCGGGCGCCGCGTGGTGGTAGCGGATGTGGCGCCCGAGGCACTGGGCCACGTCGGTAGCCAATTGCTCGGGGGTGGAGTTGACGGCGTAAATCGTCTGCCCGGCCCGGCGCAGCATCAGCTGGGCCGAGGTACCGTGCTCGGCCGACACGCGGGCAGCTACCACCAGCGCGTGCGTATCGGGCCAGGAGGCTTCGAAAGCCAGCGCCGTCCCCTCCCAGGGCGCCTTTACCAGTCGCACGCTCAGCGGGCGAAACGACTTTACTTCTTCGAATGCCGTCAGCAGCGGATTGCTCAGTACAGCAAGCTCCGCGGACTCAGCATCGGCAGCGGACGCGTGCAGCGCGGCTGCAAACTCGTGAACGGTTGGAATAGGCATGGCAACGGGACGGAAAGGTGACGCCCCCGCAAAATGCGGATTTTTTCGGTTTGAACGGCGGCGCCCCTCTTCTATTGCCCGGCCAGCAGCCCGCGCAGCGCCTGCCGGTAGCGCGGGTTGTCGGTCATGCCGTTGTGCCCGGCGCCGGGCAGCACGATCAGCCGGTCGGTGGGCCGGAGCAGGGCCCGCAGCCGCTGGGAAGAGCCGGGGTAGATAACCTCGTCCCGGTCGCCGTGGAAGAGCACCACCGGCGCCGCCACGCGCGGCAAGACCTCGTAGGTGCGCAGCGGGTAGCGCACCAGAAAGCCGGGCACCCAGGGATAGTGGCTGCGGGCCATGTCCTGCATGCTGTAGTACGGGGCCTGCAGAATAAGCAGCCGCGGCCGGTGCCGGGCCGCCAGCCAGGCTGCCGGGCCCGTGCCCAGCGAGTAACCCAGCACCACGGTCTGGTCTTCGGGGTACTCAGCCACCAGCTGCCGGTACGCGGCGTCGGCGTCGGTCAGCAGCTCGTTTTCCGTGCTGATGCGGCCCTGGCTTTTGCCGTAGCCGCGGTAATCAAGCAGAAACACGTCGTAGCCCAGCGCGGTGAAGAGCGGGGCCACTTCGCCCCAGCTGTCGAGGGCGCCGCCGTTGCCGTGCAGGTAGAACACCAGCCCCCGGCGCGGCGCCTCGGTATGAAACAGCAGGCCGTGCAGGCGCGTGCCGTCGGGCGCCGTGGTCCACCGCTCCTCCCAGCGGCCGGGAAAGCGGAAACGGTAATCGGCGGGCAGCTTCGCGGGGAAGAACAGCAGGCGCTCCTGCTGAAAGTAGAGCAGCAGGCAGACCAGCACGTACAGGCTCAGCGCCGCGCCGAGCAGGATAAGCAGCAGTTTCATCAAGCTAAACCAAATGGCCCGGAAATCGGGCCCGGCAAGCTACGCACGGCGGCCGCGGGATTCGTCCCTCTACCCCCCAATCGTCGACATCGACTCGAAGCTGAGCTGGTGCAGGGGCCGGCGCTGCTCGGCCTCGAAGCCGTTGGCGGCGCGCTGGTAAAAGGCCTGGCGCAGGGCGGCGCGCACCTCCTCGTCGGAGGCGCCGCCGCGCAGCAGGGCCCGCAGGTCGAGGCCGCCCTGGTCGTAGAGGCAGGTTTTCACGCTGCCCTCGGCGGTGAGGCGGATGCGGTTGCAGGTGCCGCAGAAGGTGCGCGAGTAGGCCGCGATGATGCCCAGCCGGCCCGCGTGGCCCGCTACCGCGTAGTGCGAGGCCGTGTCGCCGGGGCGGGTGGGCTCGGGCAGGAGCGCGCCGAAGTACTGCTCCAGGTGCTCCCGGATGCGGCGGTGATTCCACGGCAGCGTGGCCGCGGTAGCCTCGTGCGAGCCGCCGTTGAAGGGCATTTCCTCGATAAAGCGCACGTCGACGGGCAGCTCCCGCGTTAGCTCGGCCAAGGGCAGCAAATCCTCGGTGTTCTGCCCATCCATCACCACCGCGTTGATTTTGACGCGAATACCGGCCGCCAGCAGGGCGTAGAGCGTGTCGAGCACCCGCGGCAGCTCGTCGCGGCGGGTGATGCGTGCGAAGCGGCTGCGGTCGAGCGTGTCGAGGCTGAGGTTGACGGCGCGCACGCCCATGCGGGCCAGGGCCGGCACGTGCGGGGCGGTGAGCACGCCGTTGGTGGTCAGCGTCAGCTCCGTGATGCCCGGCAGCTGGCTCAGGCGCTCCATAAAAGGCACCAAGTCGCGGCGCACGAACGGCTCCCCGCCCGTCAGGCGCACCTTGCGCACGCCCAGCCCAGCCAGGAGGCCGACCAGCCGCTCCATCTCCTCGTAGCTGAGCAGCTGCTGCTTGGGCACGTACTCAATGCCTTCGGCGGGCATGCAGTAGAAGCAGCGCAGGTTGCAGCGGTCCGTCACGGCCAGGCGCAGGTACTCCAGGGGGCGGCCGTGGCTGTCGAACAAAACGGGCGAAGCGGATTCAGTCATGGATGCAGAAGCGGGGCGGGCGCCGGGGCAGCGGCCGCGTGCTCCCAACAACGGCCGGGCGGCATTTGTGTTCGATTTCGGCGAATTTCGCAACCCAACCGGCCGCTTTTCCGGTTAAGGCCCCATGAAGTTAACCATTGCCCTCTTCGGCATCACCCGCGAAATCGTCGGGAGTCCCCAGTTGGAGCTGACCGTGCCCGCGGGCCAGTCGGTGCAGGAGCTGCTGGCCGGGCTGCACCAGTCCTTCCCCGCTTTGGGCCAGCTGCGCAGCCTCGCCGTGGCCGTCAATAACGAATACGCCCAGCCCGACACCCAGCTGCACGAGCGCGACGAAATTGCCCTGATTCCGCCCGTCAGCGGTGGGTGAGGTAATTAGTAATTGAGAATGAAGAATTAATAATTGGTGGGGTTCCGATTTGTCGTTCCCGGAAGGCACTGCTTCCAAACACTACCGGCTTGATACCCACCGCAAAAAGGCTTCATTCTTAGTTATTAATTCTTCATTCTTAATCATTAATTGGAAATGCTCATTCAGCTCACCGACCAGCCCATCGACGTGGCCGCCGTGCTCCAGGCCGTGCAGGCCGACGGCGCCGGGGCAGTCAACGCCTTTATCGGCACCATTCGCAACCGCAGCACCGGCCGCCGGGTGGTGCGCCTGCACTACGAGGCCTACGACCAGATGGCCGTGCACCAGCTGCGCAAGGTGGCCGAGCAGGCCGTGGAAAAGTGGCCCATGCTGCAAGAGGTGGCCGTGGTGCACCGCAAAGGCACGCTCGACATCGGCGACGTGGCCGTGGTGGTAGCCGTATCGACGCCGCACCGCGCCGAGTCGTTTGCCGCCTGCCAGTACATCATCGACACGCTGAAAGAGGTGGTGCCCATCTGGAAAAAGGAGGAGTACGAGGATGGCACCGTGTGGGTGGCCGCGCACCCGTAGGGTGGGTTCGAAGCATAGCAGAATTGTTCTCATCCTCCCATCCTGAGCGCAGCGAACCGCAGGCGGCGGGTGCCCCTGTTTCCAATCCTCTGTCTTTTCTACCTTTGCCCCCGGCCTATTGCTGAGGCCCTGATTTCGCGCGCATTTATGCGGCTGCTTCCCGGCGCGCGCCTTTTATTCACATCGTAAAAGCAGACAACGTGAAAACGGTCTATTTTACGGATCGTAGCGGCGTGGAGCAGAACGCGCTACAGTCCCTTCTCGCGTTCGAGGAAAAACCCACCATCGGGCGAATCGCCGTATTCCCCGATATCCATTACTGCTCCGAGCGCGCCATCCCGGTGGGTGTGGCTTTCCGTACGACCGAGGTTTTTTTCCCGCTGGTCACGGGCAAGGACATGGGCTGCGGGGTAGCCTACCTGCGCATTCCCCGGCCGGACGTGTTACGCCCATTCGACAAAGCCCGGCATTACCGCGCCTTCGAGCGGGAGGCCCACGGCATGACCAACGAAGGCCTGGGCGGCGGCAACCACTTCCTGTCGCTGGAGGAATCGGCCGACTACCTCTACCTCATCGTGCATACCGGCAGCCGCAACCTGGGCATTTATATGTACCAGGAAAACTCCCGCCTGCTGCAGCAGCACAACCCCGGCCACGACTGGCTGCCCATTGGGCTGGCGACGCCGAGCTACCGGCAGGAGTATGAGCGGGTGTTGGCGTATGCGGCGAGCCGGCGGCGGGAGTTCCTGCTCAAAACCTACGAGTTCCTGCAGCGCAACCAGTACGTGGCGGCCGGCACGCCGGTGTTGGCCGACAGCTGCCACAACCTGCTGGAGTTTCGGCCGGATGGGGTGATTCACCGCAAGGGCAGCACGCAGCTGGCGGCCGATGGCGAGGTGGTCATTCCGCTTTCGATGAGCCGCGGCTCCCTGATCGTGAAGCCCAACCGCTGGGCCGCCGCGCTGGAGCAGGCGCTGTGGAGCTGCGCGCACGGCGCCGGCCGGCGCTACAGCCGCACCGATACGCTCAAGCACTGGCACTCGCTCAAAAAAGCCGACAAGGAAGCCTACCGACAGCGCTTTGCGGAGCTGCTCAACCGCCAGGGCGACTTCGATAGCAGCATTCTGCAGGAGTTTGATTTTGCGTACAAAGACTCCGCCGCGTTGCTGGCTACCCAGCCTTACCTGATCTGCTGCGACGAAACCCGACCCATCGTGACGGTAAAGTTCACGGGGGTGTAAGCGCAACTAAGCAATGGAAAGCCCGCACCGGAGAAGCCGATTTCCGTTGCGGGCTTTCCTGTATAGCGCACCAACCCATCACCCGGCCGTCCGTGAATTTAGATGCCGCAGCTCGGCTCCGTCACCACCACGTGGCGGTAGCGGGGCTTCCCGCCCCCCGTTTCGGCGGCCGAATCGGGGGCGGCGACGTGGGTGGGGCGGGCGTGGATGGGGTCTTGGGAATGGGTGAGCATGCCGCCAGGCCGGCCCTGGCGCACGGCCTGAATTTCGGCTACGATGGACAGGGCAATTTCCTCCGGCGTCTCGGCGCCCAGGTTCAGGCCGATGGGGCTGTAAAGGCGGCCGGCGAGGCGGGTTTCGGCGTCGGGCACTTCCTCGCGCAGCTCTTCGAGCAGGCGGGCGGCTTTCTGGCGCGGTCCGAGCAGCCCGATGTACGAGGTGGGCGCCCCCAGCAGGCGCTGGAGCACGGCCAGGTCGTAGGCGTAGTTGTGGGTGAGCAGCACGGCATAGTCGGCGGTGAGCGGCAGGGCGGGCACTTCGCCCAGGGTCACCACGCGCACGTCGGCGGCTTCCGGAAACCGCTCCGCAGCGGCCTGACGCGGGCGGCCGTCGACCACCGTCACGTGCCAGCCGAGCCCGGCGGCGAGGCGCACCAGCGGCTGGGCGTCGTTGCCGGCCCCGTACACCGCCAGGCGCAGCGGCGGGCGTAGCACTTCCAGGAACACGCGCACGGTGCTGCCGGGGGCGGCGGGGTACTCGCGAATCAGGGACTGATCCTGGGCCAGGGCCTGGTTGGCGTCGGCGCGGAGCTGGGCGGTCAGGGCGAGGTTGTCGAGTGCGGAGCCGCGCACCTGGCCGCCGGGCATCAGCAGCAGGCGCTGACCGAGGTCGGCCACGGCCTGGCCGGCGGCGCAGCGAAACACGGTGGCCAGCACGGCCGGCTCGGGGTGGCGGGCAAAGCCGCGCAGCAGCTCCAGCGGGTTGTCGGCGTCTTCGAAATCGAGCGGCTCGAGCAGAATGCGCACCACGCCCTGGCAGCCGGGGCCGAGGCCGTGGCGGGGGTCGTCTTCGTCCGAGGTGTCGTAGGTGACCAGCGCGGGCTGGCGGCGCTGCAGGGCCTGCCGGGCGCGCTGGCGGGCGTCGCCTTCGAGGCAGCCGCCGCTGATGGCGCCGGTCAGCTGGCCGTCGTCGGTGACGAGCATGCGGGCACCGGGGCGGCGGTAGGCCGAGCCTTCCACTTCGACCACGGTGGCCAGGGCGCAGGCCCGGCCGGCGGCGCGGTAGTCGTCGTAGGCGGCAAGCAGGCGTTGGAGTTCGGTCATGGAAAAGCGGCAAAAAAGAAACCGCCCCGGCGGCGGCGGGCGCGGCGTAAGGAGGCAGTACGCGCCGCGGCGGCGGCTGGTTATCAACCCGCCCGCCCCGATCTTGTTCGGGGCCAGCGGCGCGGCCCACCGCCGGCGTATTGCGGCGAAGCTGCCTTTTTGCGAGTGACAATATTGTATATTCGCTATAGTCGCCGCCGGCACCGGGCCCGGCCCCATTGCACCGCTGCTGCTCCCCGCTCCCACATCCCAATTCCCAAGGCTATGAACGCAGAACTCGAAACCATCCGTGAACAGCAAAAAGCCACCTGGAACAAGTTTTCGGCCGGCTGGCGCAAGTGGGACGATTTCACCATGGACTGGCTGCGGCCCATGGGCGAGGAAATCATCCGCCGCCTGCAGATCCGGCCCACCGACCTCGTGCTCGACGTGGCGGCCGGCACCGGGGAGCCGGGCCTGAGCATCGCCGCGCTGGCCCGGGACGGGCGGGTCGTCATCACCGACCTGGCCGAGGGCATGCTGGCCGTGGCCCGCGACAAAGCCGCCGACCGGGGCATCAGCAACTACGAAACCGTGGCCTGCGACGTGAGCGAGCTGCCTTTTCCCGACGACACCTTCGACGCGGTGAGCTGCCGCTTCGGCTTCATGTTTTTCCCCGACATGGCGCTGGCCGCCCGCGAGATGCACCGCGTGCTCAAGCCCGGCGGGCGCCTGGCCGCGTCGGTGTGGGGCGGCCCCGCCCAGAACGCCTGGATTACCACCATCATGGGCACCATCAGCCGCCACCTGCAGTTGCCGGCCCCGCCGGCCGGGGCCCCGGGCATGTTTCGCTGCGCCGGGCCCGGCTTCCTCCCCGAGCTGCTGCGGCAGGCGGGCTTCGACCACGTGCACGAGGCGGAAATAACCGGGCAGCTGCGCAGCAGCAGCAAGGAGGCCTACTGGCAGTTTATGAACGAAGTGGCCGCGCCCGTGGTGGCCGCCCTGAGCCAGGCCGACGCCGCCACCCGGGAAAAAATCCGCACCGAGGTCTTTGCCCGCATCGACGAGCAGTGCTCCGACGGCTCGACGGCCCTGAACTACGGCACCGTGGTGGCCTACGGCCAGAAATGACGCCCAACGCCTCGCGGGGCCGCTGCGGGCGGCCTCGGTTGTGCTGCGCGGCCGCAAGCGCCTGCCCGATGGGCCATAACGGCCACCCGTCCACTGCTCCCTCCCGGCTATGAACACGTCCTGCCTGCCCCTGCTGCTCGTTTACGGCCTGAGCCTGCTGCCCTCGGCGTGCCGGCAACACAACCAAGCCGCCCCCGCCGGGACGCTAACCGAGCTGAGCCTGAAGCGCGGCAACCTCTCGGTGTGCGGCCCGGCCGAGCAGCAGTTCGGCCGCGTGGCCTTCGAGGTAAGCGGCCCGCAGTCGGTGCAGGCCGATGTTGCCCTGGCCGTGTCGCTGCTGCACTCCTTCGAGTACGACGAGGCGGAAAAGGTCTTTGCCCGCGTCATCGACCAGGCACCCGACTGCGCCATGGCCTACTGGGGCGTGGCCATGTGCAGCTACCACCCGCTCTGGACGCCCCCCACGCCCGCCGAGCTGGCCAAGGGTGCCCGGGCCGTGGCCCTGGCCCAGCGGCTGCCGAAAAAAACCGCCCGCGAAGCGGCTTACATCGATGCGCTGGCCGCGTTTTACCAGGACCACGCGCACGCCGACCACCGCACCCGCAGCGGGCGCTTCGAGCAGGCCATGGCCCGCGTAGCCGCCCGCTTCCCCACCGATCCGGAGGCGGCCATTTTCTACGCCCTAGCCCTCGACGCGGCCGCCGACCCGGCCGACAAGACCTTCCGCAAGCAGCGCAAGGCGGGGGCTATTCTGGAGGGCCTGCAGCCGCAGGCGCCCCGGCACCCGGGCATCGTGCACTACCTCATCCACACTTACGACTACCCCGAGCTGGCCGCGCTGGCCCTGCCGGCGGCCCGGCAGTACGCCGCGGTGGCGCCCTCGTCGGCCCACGCGCTGCACATGCCCTCGCACATCTTCACCCGCCTGGGGCTGTGGGACGAATGCATCAGCTCCAACCTGGCCGCGGCGGCTTCGGCCCGCTGCTACGCCGAAAACGCGGGGCTGAAGGGCCACTGGGACGAGGAGCTGCACAGCGTGGACTACCTCGCCTACGCCTACCTGCAGCAGGGCGACAACCGGCGGGCCCGGGAGCAGCAGCGCTACCTGGCGGCCGTGCGCGAGGTATCGCCGGTCACGTTCAAGGTGGCCTACGCCTTTGCGGCCGTGCCCGCCCGCTACGTGCTCGAAAACAAGCAGTGGGCCGCCGCCGCCCGGCTCCGGCCGCAGCGCGCCCACCTCGACTGGGCGCAGTTTCCGTGGCAGCGCGCCATCACGCACTTTGCCCGCGCCCTGGGCCACGCCCGCACCCAGCAGCCCGACTCGGCCCAACGCGAAATCGACCACCTGGCGGCCCTGCGCACCACCCTGAGCGGGCAACACAACGACTACCAGGCCCGGCAGGTGGAAGTGCAGCTGCTGGCCGCCGAGGCGTGGCTGGCCCTGGCCCGCGGGCAGTCGGCCGAAGCCCTGCGGCGCATGCAGCAGGCCGCCGACCTCGAAAACCGCACCGAAAAGCACCCGGTGACGCCCGGCGAGGTGGTGCCGGCCCGCGAGCTGCTGGCCGATATGCTGCTGCAGCTGCGGCAGCCCGCCCCGGCCCTGGCCGCTTACGAAGCCGACCTGCAGCAGCACCCTAACCGGTTTAACGGCCTGTACGGGGCGGCCGGGGCGGCCGAGCAGGCCGGCCAGCCCGCCAAAGCCGCGGCCTACTACCAACGCCTGACCGAGGTGGCCCGCGCCGCCGCGCCCGCCCGCCCGGAAGTAGTGGCGGCCCGGGCCTTCCTGGCCAGGCACCCGGCAGCCAGCCTCTAACCGCTGCCCCGGCGCCGTACGGGACGGCCGAATGATTTAATGGGCCGCGCTTACTTTGAAATTCAAAGAACTTTATACATTTGCAATCAATACTAGCCTCCTGACCTCCTTCAGCTTCTGCCATGAGCCTCCCCGCTACCCTGGACCGCCTGCATGCCCAGGCCAGGCAAAACCGCTGGCTGCGCTACTTCGCGGTGTTCAACCGGCTGGCGCTGGCGGCGGGGTTTATTCCGTCGGGGTTCGTGAAAATCATGGGGGAGCGGTTTACCTCGCTCTCCAACAATCACCCGATGGGCCACTACCTGGAGGCGCTGCACCACACCGGCTACTACTACCCTTTTATCGGGGTGCTGCAGCTGACGGCGGCCCTGCTGCTGCTGATTCCCGGCACGGCGGCGCTCGGGGCCGTGCTCTACTTTCCCATCATTCTGAATATCTGCATCCTGTCTTTGGCCGTGCGCTTCGATGGCTCGCTGCTCACCTCGCCGCTGATGGTGCTGGCCAATCTGTACCTGCTCTGCTGGTACTACGACCGACTGAAGTTCCTGCTGCCCTTCCAGCCGCCGCCCGCACCGGCCGCTCTGCCCGCACCGCCACCCAGCAGCAAATTCCCGACGGGCTTCTTTGCCGGAGTGGCCGCCGCCGTGGCGCTGGTGGTCGTGGGCATCACCTCCTTCGACGTGAAGCCCTACAACACCTTGGCTGATTGCCGACGGCAGTTTGAGGGCAGTACCCGCACCACGGCGGGCTACCGTTTCTGCGCGTGCATTCACCAGCAGGGCCTGCCGCTCGACCAAGCCCTGGCCGAGTACCGACAACGCCCCGACGACTCAGCGGCCACGCCGTTGCCGACGGCAAGCACATCGGCTGGCCGGTAGCCCTTCCCGCTGAGGCGGCAAGCGGGGGCGTCGTTTGAAAAGCCGGCTCCCCTCGACCTCGCACTTTACATCGTCAACCCCCATAAACCAGAAAACCATGCCTGCTCAATCCTCTCTTTCGCCAAACCTGCATCCCAGCCCCTGGGGCAAACGCGTCGCGCAGGGCGCCGGTATTGCCTTTATCCTGGCCGCTGTTTTCATGGTCTTTTTCGCCAGCGGGGCGCGCTTGGCATTTGGCCTTTGGACCGTGCTGCCGCTACTTACCGTGCCGGTGGCGGGGGCTTTCGGGGGGTTGCTCTACTACCTGCTGGATCATCTGCGCTACCAGGGCGGCTGGCAGAAAATAGTGGCTAATGTGGTCAGCCTGGCGGTGTATGGCGTGCTGCTGTGGCTCAGCCTCGTGGCAGCTTTTGCGGCTACGGGCCTCTGGGATTAACCGCTATACTGGGGGCAGTGGAAGGCAGCAAGCCCGCCGGGCCCTAAACCCCACCACGGCTGGCCTCGTCATTTAGCAGTGTGTCAACGCAATAGCGCTGGCTCACTATCTTTCCGAACGGACTGATCCGAAGCCAAGCCTTGAAAAGAGTAGTCAGATGAAGCGTTACCCCTCTTTTAAAAGCCTGAAAAAGGTATCTGATTCGCACAGCAACCCGGCCGCCGCTAAGCCGCAGGCCGAAGAGAAAATTATTGCGTTTCTGAATCTGGTCCGGGAATCTGTAAAGACGGCGGATAAGCCGGAAGCGCATGACTGAATCGGCGAATGAGACGCTGCTGCAGCTCTGCCGACTTATTGCACAAGCATGCGGTAGAATATCTGATTGTGGGTGGTGCGGCGGTGGCTATTTACGGGCACTACCGAATGAGCATGCTGCCGTCTGGAGAGATGTCCAATAAATATGATTTTGACTTCTGGTATAATCCCAGCTACGCCAATTACTATCGGCTCCTGGAGGCATTGGAAGAGTTTGGTATCAATGTCGATTCCTATCGGAACGAACTATCACCGAACCCGAAGAAGTCATTTTTCAAACACAGTTTCGAGGATTTCACGGTAGATTTTCTACCCAAAATCCTGGGCCTTGGCAGATTCAATGACGCTTTCCGTTGAAAGACGGTTCCCAAACTGGATGGCTTCAATATTTACACCGTTGCGCTGGCAGACCTTATTCTGAGCAAACAGGCCACGAATCGGGCGAAAGTCCAGGAGGATATTCTAGCCCTCAAATCAATTAACAAGCAAAATGACGCGGATAAAAACCCATAACTGATGCATCAGACTATGATTGAAAATGAAAAAAGAAGCCGTGCCTTACTTATTCTATCTGATGCCTTACAGGGAAATTTTATTTCCGGCTTTAGCGTCGGTGATTGGTGGGTTTTGTATCTGGGTGGCTATTATTTGGTGGCGCAGGAAGTTGTTTCGGAAGACGAAATACAGCTTAATCAATGGTATCAGGCCAATTACCCTCCTTTTGCTGACTGTGTCGATAAAGAATTTATCAGCAAAACCACTGTCATGACCGCACACCGGCAGCGGTTGATTACGGAGGTGGCCTTGGATGATGCTTATAATCTGACCCTGAGCTTCGATAATAACAGCAAGTTGACCTTATCAACGGATGCAGATATCGTCGACTGGCAATGGACTTTGAATACGAGTGGCAACGACCCTTATATGGACTGCCTAGTGGGCTGTTTCTGGAAGGGAGAAATCGTAATACACGAGGCAGATGCCTTGCCAGAGCACGAGTAGAAGCCTGCATTAGACATAAGAACGCCCCGAAACCAGTCCGGTTCCGGGGCGTTGCCGTTGAGGCTCCAGCCGAGGCTAGAGCAGCTTATCAATCGTCAGCGGGAGGCTGCGCACGCGCTTGCCAGTGGCGTGGTACACGGCGTTGGTAATGGCGGCGGCCACGCCCAGCAGGCCCACTTCGCCGATGCCTTTCACGCCCAGCGGGTTCACGTGCGGATCTTCCTCCTCCACGAAATGCACCTCGATGTCGCGCACGTCGGCGTTGACGGGCACGTGGTACTCGGCGTAGTTGTGGTTCATGTAGCGGCCGTAGCGGTGGTCCATCACGGTTTCCTCCATCAGGGCCATGCTGATGCCCCAGACCACCGAACCGAGCACCTGCGAGCGGGCAGTTTTCTGGTTGATGATGCGGCCAGCGGCTACCACGTTCACCACCCGCGTGACGTGGATGGTGCCCAGGTCCTCATCCACCTGCACCTCCACGAACACCGCGTTGTGGGCGTGCATCGAGTACTTCTGCATGTTCAGCGGGTTGGGCATCACCGAGGAGTCGGCCTCGATTTCCCGCTCCCCGCTCACCTGCAGCACGTCGCGCAGCACCACCGATTGCCGGGGCTCCTTGCGCAGCCGGATCAGGCCGTTGACAAATTCCACGTCCTCGGGCTTGGCGCCTTTCAGCGGGGAGTCGTCCATTTTCTGGGCCAGCTTCAGCAGCTTTTCGCCCAGGGCCTCGCACACGCTTTTCACGGCCGAGCCGACGGTAGCAGCCGTCCAGGAGCCGCCCTGTACGGGGGCTTCGGGCAAGGTGGTGTCGCCGAGCTTGGCGGTGACGGCTTCCATGGGCAGGCCCAGGGTTTCGGCCGCAATCTGCGTCATCACGGTGTAGGTGCCGGTGCCGTTTTCGCCGGCGGCGCTGCTCACCGTGAGCTTGCCGTCGGCGGTGATGCTGGCTTTGGCGGCGGCTTTCTGCATGGAAG
The DNA here is from genome assembly GCF_003258365.1 of Hymenobacter edaphi. GTDB lineage: Bacteria > Bacteroidota > Bacteroidia > Cytophagales > Hymenobacteraceae > Solirubrum > Solirubrum edaphi. Next base: position 1,546,498 of record NZ_QHKM01000001.1, read on the forward strand.
CATCCCATACGCCCCCGGCCATTCCCCAGCCCACCAGCTTGTTGCCTTCGCGCATGGAGCGGGGCTCCATCTTGCGCTGGTCCCAGCCGAAGCGGCGGGCGCCTTCGTCGTACACTTCGCGCAGCTTTTTGCTGCTGAAGGGCTTGTCCTCGTTCTGGTCGCGGTCGGCGTAGTTGCGGCGACGGAATTCCAGCGGGTCGATGCCGGCTTCGTAGGCCATTTCATCCATGGCCACTTCCAGGCCGATGGAGCCGGTGGCCGCACCGGGCGCCCGCATGTCGAGCGGGGTAAACACGTCCAGCGGCACCACTTCGTACTCCAGGTGCACGTCGGGGCACTGGTAGAGCATGCCCGACCAGTTTACCACGTTTTCGGTGTACTCCTCGAAGCGCGAGGTTTCGTGCACGGCCTTGTGCTTGAGGCCCAGCAACTCCCCGCCGGGACCGGTGCCCAGCTCTACCGTCTGCACGGTGTGCGGGCGGTGGCCCAGGCTGAACATCTGCTGGCGCGTGAGGCTCAGACGGATGGAGCGTTTCAGCTCCAGCGCGGCCAGCACCGAGAGGAACAGCTCGTACTGGGGCCGCAGCCCCGCCCCGAAGCCGCCGCCCATGAACAGGTTCACCACCCGGGCCTTGTCGGCGCTCAGCCCGAACACCTTTTTCAGGTACTGCTGGCAGTTGTATACGCCCTGGGTTTTGTCGTACACCGTCAGCTTGCCGTCGGGGTGGTAGTGCACCGTGGCCCCGAAGATTTCCATCGGGTTATGGTGCTGGGTGCCGTGGATGTACTCCTGCTTGATGCGGTGCTCGGCCTTGCTGAGCCCCTTGTCGGCGTTGCCGCGGCGCACGGGCGGCTTGTAGCCGGTTTTGCCGCTGCCGGGCTCCTGGCCCTTTTCGCGCAGGGCTTCCACGTCGGTTGCGTGCTTCTCCTGCTCGTACTCGATTTCGAGGACGGAAGCGGCGTAGCGGGCCAGCTCGAACGTTTCGGCTACCACCAGCGCCACGGGCTGCTGGCTGAACTTGATTTCGTCGTCGTGCAGGGGGCGGAAGGGCGAGCCGCCGGGGGCCACGTCGTCCTTGTAGCTGCGGTCGAACCAGGCCAGTGTAGGCACGTTTTCGTGCGAAAACACCTGGATGACGCCGGGTAGAGCCAGGATTTTGTCGGCGTGGATTTTCCGGATCTTGCCCTTGGCCACCGGGCTGCTCACCACGTAGCCGTACACGAGGTCGGGCACGCTGAACTCGGCCGAGTACTTGGCCTGGCCGGTCACCTTCAGGGGGCCTTCGACGCGGCTCGGGGCCTTGCCGACGTATTTGGTATTGCTATCGGTGCTCATGGATTGCTGTTGGTAAAGACGTCGGATGCTTTCTGCTCCCCGGCCGCAGCCTGCGTGAGGGCGCGCACGATGGCGCGCTTGGCCAGCTCGATTTTGAAGTCGTTGGTGCCCTGCCCTTTGGCTTCCTTCAGCACCGCCTCGGCGGCCTTGCGGAAAGTGGCTTCGGTGGCGGGCTGCCCTTTCAGCAGGTGCTCGGCGGCTTTGTCGCGCCAAGGTTTGTGGGCCACGCCGCCGAGGGCCAGCCGGGCTTCCTTGATGGTATTGCCGTCCAGCTCCAGCCCCACGGCCACCGAAACCAGTGCAAAGGCGTAGCTCTGCCGGTCGCGCAGCTTGAGGTAGGCGAAGTTTTCGGCGAAGCCCTGGGCGGGCAGGTCGATGCTGGTAATCAGCTCCCCGGCTTGCAGGGTGTTGTCGCGCTCGGGCGCGTCTTCGGGCAGGCGGTGGAAGTCCTCGAACTTAATCTGCCGCGACCCGTCGGGGCCCTGCACCTGCACCACGGCCTCCAGCGCGGCCAGGGCCACGCACATGTCGGAGGGGTGGGTGGCAATGCAGCTATCCGAAGTACCCAGGATGGCGTGGATGCGGTTGTAGCCGCCGATGGCCGCGCAGCCCGAGCCGGGTTCCCGCTTGTTGCAGGGCGTAGCCGTGTCGTAGAAGTAGTAGCAGCGGGTGCGCTGCATCAGGTTGCCGGCGTTGGTGGCCATATTGCGCAGCTGCGGCGAGGCCCCGGCCAGAATGGCCTGGCTGAGCAGCGGGTAGCGCTGCTGGACTTCCGCATGCCAGGCCGTATCGGCGTTGGTGGCCGTAGCGCCCAGGCGCAGCCCGCCGCCGGTGGTGCTTTCGATGGATGACAGCGGCAGCTTATTGAGTCCGACGAGGTGCTGTGGGTGCGCCACGTTTTCCTTCATCAGGTCGAGCAGGTTGGTGCCGCCCCCGATGTAGGCCGCGGCCTCGTGGCCGCTGAAGTCGCGCACGGCAGCATCCACCGACGCGGCGCGGGTAAGAGTGAAGGGGTTCATCTGGTGAGTTGGTGAGTTGGTGAGGTGGTGAGATGGTGAGTTGCGAGGCGTGAAATGGTGGCGAGTCGTTGAACAGCCAACTCACCATTTCACTAGCTCACCATTTCACCGCTTCGCGTCGACTACTTCCTTCACGGCGGCCAGGATGCCCACGTAGGCGCCGCAGCGGCAGACGTTGCCGCTCATCAGCTCCCGGATTTCGTCCTCGGTCTGGGCTTTGCCCTCGTTGATGAGGCCCTGCGCCGAGCAGATCTGACCGGGCGTGCAGTAGCCGCACTGAAAGGCGTCGTGGTCGATAAAGGCCTGCTGCAAGGGGTGCAGCGCGTGCTCGGAGCCCAGGCCTTCGATGGTCGTTATGTCGGCGCCTTCCTGCAGCACCGCCAGCGTTAGGCAGCTGTTGATGCGCTTTCCGTCGACGAGCACGGTGCAGGCGCCGCACTGGCCGTGGTCACAGCCTTTTTTAGTGCCCGTCAGGCCGGCGTACTCGCGCAGGGCGTCGAGCAGGCTGGTCCAGGGCGCGAGCTGCAGGGTGTGGTCCTGGCCGTTGATGCGCAGGGTGACGGGGCTGGGTGGCACCAGGGGCCGGAGCTGGCCGTCGGCGGCGCTGGTTGTGGAAACGGTACTCATAGAGGCGCTTGGGTTGGAATAGAGGGACAAGACGGGCGGGAACCCCGGCGGCCGACTCCGCAGAGCCGGACCGCCGCTGGTTAAGCCCTACGCTTGCCCCGGCGCCGGAGTTGGCCGAAGCGTTTGGTTTGTTGAACTACAACGCCTCGGTATCGGGATGAAAGCTCAATAAATAAAGCACTGATATAAACACCCTTCACTCAAGTAGGCGGCTCGGTTTCGCGGCTGCTTCTTTCTGCTCCGCGGCTGCTTTCCAGTGCAGAGCAGTGCTGAATCAAGCCGCAGAGCAGCGCCACATCAATAGAAAAGGGAGCCGACAAGAACGACCGAGCTCCGGAGGAGCGGCACCTCAACCGCGCGGGTCGGGTGCCGCTCCTCCGGAGCTCAAGACGTTTAGGCGTTGGTCGTTCTATTGACTTGGCGCTGCTCCGCGGCTGGGGTATTGCTGATTACAGGGCTTTGCAGCACGCACACTGAACCCACATGGCCCAACATCAGCAACGATAGTGGTACCACGACTTCGCTGCGCTCAAGTCGTGGTACCTCACCGGGTCAGCCACCCGCCAGTTCCTGCTGCGCCGCTTCGCGCTCCGTCGGGGTATTCACGTTGCGCAGCTCCTGAGGCGCGGGGGCAGGCAGCAGCTCGATGTCGGAGTTGATGAGGACCTTGCGGGGGCAGGAGTAGCCCAGGGCCAGAAACTGCAGCAGCACCGGGTAGCTGCGCGGCTCCCAGATGGTGATGAGCGGCTCGGGAAACGCGTTGTCGGGGCTCTGGAAGGCGGTGGCGACGCGGCCAGGGTGGCGGTGCTGCACCAGGTGCTGCAGCGTAGCTTCGGTCAGGAACGGCAGGTCGCAGGCCACCACCAGCCAGGCGGCGTTGGGGTCGTGGCGGAAGGCGGTGAGCAGGCCGCTCATGGGCCCCAGGTCGAGGAACTGGTCGGGCAGGGCGGTGAGGCCGGCGGGCACCTCGGGGGCCTGGTCGGGGCGGCAGCTGATGAGCACGTCCTGGCAGAGCGGGGCCAGCAGGGCGGCGGCGTGCTCCTGCTGCTCCTGCTGGTGGTAGCGCAGGCGGCTTTTATCCTGCTGCATCCGCTGACTGCGGCCGCCGGTCAGCACCAGGCCGCGCAGCGGGGGCTGCTGCTCGCGCAGCCACTGCTGCGTCCAGGCGGCAATAGCGGCGGTAGCGGCCAGGGGCAGCACGGGCACGGCTTTTTCGCCCAGGTGCGCCTGCAGCACCGCGGGCAGCTCCGTCTGGCCTTCCGAGAGCAGCACCAGCCGCACGTCGGTCAGGCGGTCCAGCTTTTTGTCGAGCGGCTTGCGCGGGTCGATGATGACGATTTGCTGCCGGGCCGGGAAGTGGTTGCCGTTGACGAGCACCAGGCTCTGCTCGTTCAGCCACTGGGGCTGGATGAACTTGTCCATCCCCCGGCGCACATCGAGGCGGCGGAAGTGAATTTTATCGGTCAGCTCGGCCGCGGCGCCGGCCTGCAGGATGGCATCGGCCCCGCCCGCGCCCCCGTCGGCCGCCTCGTCGCCGGCGGCGTGGTCGGCGTCGACGTAGGCCACGCGCAGTGCGGGCGTGAGCAGGGGCAGCAGGCGGGCCGCCAGGTCCTTGATGACGCCGCAGGGCGCGCCGAGGATGCCCAGCTCGTGGCGGCCGAATTCGCCGAGGGCGGGGCGGGCCAGGGCGGCGTGTTTCTGGTGAGTCATGGGGGGTCTTAAATGTAGCGCGGAGCGGTGCCCGGCGCGGGCGGCGAAGACGCCAAAGGAAAATTGGGTTGGCTGCAGAACGGCGGGCATGGCGGATGCGGCCGGACGGCCCGGTTCCGCCTTGGCGCGTTCCGCGCCAGCACCGAGCACCGCTCCGCGCTACTCCACGTGCTGAAAGTCGCTTTTGCCGCCGGTTTTCGACAGCAGCCGCGTTTCCTGAATGACAATGTCGTGCGAGAGGGCCTTGCACATGTCATAGATGGTGAGGGCGGCCACGCTGGCGCCGGTCAGGGCTTCCATTTCCACCCCGGTTTTGCCCGTCACAGTGGCCGTGCACTCGATGACCACCGCGGCGGGCGGGGCCACGGTCACGGTCACCTGGCAGTCGTCGAGGCCCAGGGGGTGGCAGAGCGGGATGAGGTCGGCGGTTTTCTTGGCGGCCATGATGCCGGCCAGGATGGCCGTCTGGAACACCGGCCCCTTGCGGGTGGGCAGGTCGCCCTGCTGCACCAGGGCCAGGATATCGGCCCCGAGCACGACGCGGCTGCGGGCCCGGGCCACGCGGCGCGTCACGGCTTTCAGGCCGACGTCGACCATGGCCGGCTGCCCGGCGGCGTTCAGGTGGGTGAGTTTCTGGGAATCGGTATCAGGCATGAGTCAGGTCAGTAAAGGGGGCGTCCGCGCTGTTAGCGTCGCCAGCGTCGTAGCGCGAAGCCCTGCTTGGCGTATCCCGGACGGTTATCGTTGACGGGTAAACAACGATTATCGTTCAGGATACGCGAACTACAACCGAAGGTCGGCGCAGCCAAAGTTCGCGCTACGATGCTTACGGCGCTAATAACGCCACGACTCCTACAACAGCAACGACGCCGCAGCCGGTTACCTTCGCCGCATGATTTCCGTCGAAGAAGCTACCCGCCTCGTCCGGGCCACCGCCGCGCCCCTGCCCGCCGAGCGCGTGCTGCTCACCGAAGCCCCCGGCCGCGTGCTGCGCGAAGCCGTGCACGCCGACCGCCCCTTTCCGCCCTTCGACCGGGTCACGATGGACGGTATTGCCCTGCGCTTCGCCGCCGTGGCCACCGGGCAGCGGCAGTTTATAATCGAACAGACGCAGTTTGCCGGCCAGCCCCCTACCCCGCTCCGCGACGCTACGGCCGCCATCGAAATCATGACCGGGGCGGTGCTGCCGCCCGGCACCGATGCGGTGGTGCGCTACGAAGACCTGCTGATCGAGCAGCAGCCCGACGGCCGCCGCGTAGCCACGCTGCAGGTGCCGCCGCCCGCCGCGGGCCACAACGTGCACCGCCGGGGCTCCGACCACCCGGCGGAGGCGCTGCTGCTGCCCGCCGGCACCGTGCTCGGGCCGGCCGAAATTGCCGTGGCGGCCACCGTGGGCGCCACGACCTTAAGCGTGGCGCGGCGCCCCCGCGTGGCCGTGGTGAGCACCGGCGACGAGCTGGTGGACATCAGCGAGGTGCCCGCCGCGCACCAGATTCGCCGCTCCAATGCCTACATGCTGCTGGCGGCCGTGCAGCAGGCCGGGGCCGCGGGCAGCCTCTTCCACTTCGACGACGACCCGGCCGCGCTGGCCGCCGGCCTGCCCCCGCTGATGCGGGAGTACGACGTGGTGCTGCTCAGCGGGGGCGTGTCGATGGGCAAGGCCGACTACCTGCCCCAGGCCCTGCGCGGGGCCGGGGCCGAGCAGCTGTTTCACCAGGTGCAGCAGCGGCCGGGCAAGCCGTTCTGGTTTGGCCGTCACCCCGCCGGCGCGGTGGTTTTCGCCCTGCCCGGCAACCCCGTCTCGACGTTCATCAACTACTACCGCTACGCCGCGCCCTGGCTGCGAGCCGTGCAGCTGCCCGCGCCGCAGTTTGCCGCGCCGGAGCCCGCCGTGCTGGCCGCCGACGTCACGTTTAAGCCGAATCTGACGCACTTTCTGCTGGTGAGCCTGCGGCGCAGCCCCGACGGCCGCCTGCTGGCCCGCCCCGAGCGCGCCCACGGTTCCGGCGACCTGGCCAGCCTGCTGCCCTCCGACGGATTTGTGGAGCTGCCCGCCGAACGGCAGGCGTTTCAAGCCGGCGAGGTGCTGCCGGTTTGGCGGTTCCGGGGGCAGTAGCAGCAACCGGTCCTGCTGAGTTGGGCCGGTCTTTCCGAATTTCGGAAAGAGAGAAAAAACGTTTTGGCGGCCGTTCCAGATTCTGGAATGAGCGAAAAGTTGTTTCGGAGGTCATTCCGCAATGCGGAATGGGCAAAAAGTTGTTTCGGAGGCCGGTCCGGATTTCGGAATGACCAAAAAAACGTTTCGGCGGCCATTCTGAAATGCAGAATGGCCGCCGAAACACTCCAGCTGTTTGGGAAGTCAGCCTATTGGACGTTATCTATCATCCCTATCACGCTCGAACCACCTGTGCGGACGGGACAAGGTCCTTCGCGTTGCGGACGCCAGATAAAGGATAACAGATGCTTGCTTGGTGGTTCATTGTACCGGAGCGGAGCTTCTGCGGCAGTTCCGGCCTCTACCCAATGGCCACCGTGCGCATGCTCAGCCCGCCGAAGCTGACTTCCTCAAAGGCGTGGCTGATGGGCTCGTCCCGGTCGGCCAGGGCCAGGGAGTAGAGCAGCGGCCAGTAGTGGTCGGGGGTGGGCACGGCGAGCGGGCCGCTGGCGCCGGCCTGCTGCACGTCCAGCAGGGCCCGGAAGTCGCGCTGGTCGATGCGCGTTTTCACCCACTCGTCGAATTCCACGGCCCAGTCGTAGGCCGAGGCGTCGCCGGCCATCAGCTTCTGCATGCTCAGGCGCAGGTTGTGCACCACGTTGCCCGAGCCGATGATGAGCACGCCGCGGCGGCGCAGCTCCTGCAGCTGGGCGGCCAGGGCGAAGTGCTGGGCGGGCGTTTTCTGCACGTCGAGGCTGAGCTGGAACACGGGCACGTCGGCGGCGGGAAAGAGGTGGTGCAGCACCGTCCAGGTGCCGTGGTCGAGGCCCCACTCGTCGGAGCCGTGCAGGTCGGGCACCAGGGCCAGGGCCTGCCGGGCGTACTCCGGCGCGCCGGGCGCGGGGTACTGCATGGCGAACAGCTCCTGCGGAAAGCCGCCGAAGTCGTGGATGGTTTCGGGCCGCTCGTTCAGCGTCACGAAGGAGCCGCGCGTGAGCCAGTGCGCCGACACCACCAGGATGGCGTTGGGCTTCTGGCGCTGGCGCACCTCCTCGCCCATTTTCCTCAGGGCGCGGGTGAATTTATTGTCTTCCAGCGCGTTCATCGGCGAGCCGTGCCCGATGAAGAGCACCGGCATTTTGGCGCTGGTCTGGAAGGCGGAGGATACGTTGTGCAGGTCTTGCAGATTCATGGCAGCAACGGAGGCGAAGGGCAGCAGGGCCAGGGTTTTGAGGAAGGCTAGGCGGTCCATCGGGGCCTCCGGTTAAGTACAGGGCAAAGGTACCGCCGCGGGCCGGGGCCGGGCATTGATGTATGGTAAGAAATGGGGACCCGACCGGACGCAACCAAGGCCGGGCGGCGGCGGTCGGCAGAGGAAATCGGGCCGTTCGCACAGGCCGGGCCGCCCGTGGGCAAATAAGCCGGGCCGGGGGCCGGCGGCCGGCGTAGGTTTGCCTCAGATCCAACGCTCAAGCCGGGTTGCCGCCCGCTGGCCCAGGTCTTCACTGCTAACCCACACCTACCCACCATGCGCCACTTCCACACCTTCTTCGCCGCGCTGCTCTTCACCGTTGCTTCGTTTGCCTCGGCCTCGGCCGCCACCGGGGTACCGGCCCGCCGCGCCGGCACGGTGAAGCCCGCCGCCAAGGGCGCCGCCCGGCCCGCCGCCGCCGCCCCCACGCGCATCAAAACCCAGCTGGTGGCCCCCAGCACCGACGTTCTGCACGCCCACTTCCCCGTGCGTGTGGCCGGCACCATCACCGCCCCCGACGGCCAGCCGCTGCCCGGCGCCACCGTCTGGAAAACCAACACCCGCGAAATCCTGGCCGTGACCAACTCGCAGGGCGAGTTTACCCTCACCCTGCCCACCAACGCCCGCCTGACGCTGACCTGCGGCTACGCCGGCTTCGAGGACCAGTTGCTGCTGCTGAGCCAGCCCGAGCGCACCAACCTGTTCGTCATCAGCCTGGAGCACCAGAAGTAATTTCTACGCCACATTCTGGCCCCGCTCGGCCCCCAGCGGCGCTGCTCCGGCAGCGCCGCTGGGGGCCGAGCGGCGTTGGGCGGGGTGCGTTGGGCGGGTTTGTTTGATATCTTCCGCGGCCCGCCGCGGCCGCGCGGGCGTTGTTGCCCGACACCCGGGCGCCCTTCCGCCCAATCCGCCCTTGCCCGTGAGCTACCGGCACACCATCCGCCAGCGCGTCTACGCCTTTGCAGACCTGAAAACCCTGCTGGCCCGGGCCTCGCCCCGGCGCTCCGGCGACGAGCTGGCCGGCCTGGCCGCGGGCACCTACGAGGAGCGCGTGGCCGCCCAGTACGCCCTGGCCGACGTGCCGCTGCGCCGGTTTCTGCAGGAGGCCCTGGTGCCCTACGAGCAGGACGAAGTCACCCGCCTGATCATCGACTCGCACGACGCGGCGGCCTTCGCCCCGGTGGCGCACTTCACCGTGGGCCAGCTGCGCGACTGGCTGCTCTCGGATGCGGCCGACCCGGCGGCCCTGCGGGCCCTGGCCCCCGGCCTGACGCCCGAAATGGTGGCGGCCGTGTCCAAGCTCCTGCGCAACCAGGAGCTGATCAGCGTGGCCCGCAAGTGCGTGGTCGTCACCCGCTTTCGGAACACGCTGGGGCTGCCGGGCCGCCTGAGCACCCGCCTGCAGCCCAACCACCCCACCGACGACGCCCGCGGCATTGCCGCCAGCCTGGTCGACGGGCTGCTCTACGGCAGCGGCGACGCGGTGCTCGGCATCAACCCCGCCACCGACTCGCCCGCCGCCGCCGCCGCGCTGCTGCGCCTGCTCGACGAGGTACGCGCGCAGTTTCAGATTCCGACCCAGACCTGCGTGCTCGGCCACGTCACGACCACGCTGGAGCTGATCCGCCGCGGTGCTCCCGTCGACCTTACCTTCCAGAGCATTGCCGGCACCGAGGCGGCCAACCGCAGCTTCGGCGTGAGCCTGCGCCTGCTGCAGGAAGCCCACGAAGCCACCCTCGGCCTGGGCCGCGGCACGCTGGGCGACAACGTGATGTACTTCGAAACCGGCCAGGGCAGCGCCCTTTCGGCCCGGGCCCACCACGGCCTCGACCAACAAACCTGCGAGGCCCGCGCCTACGCCGTGGCCCGGCGCTTCCGCCCGCTGCTGGTCAATTCCGTCGTCGGCTTCATCGGCCCCGAGTACCTGTACGACGGCAAGCAGATCATCCGGGCGGCGCTGGAGGACCATTGCTGCGGCAAGCTGCTGGGTTTGCCCATGGGCGTGGACGCGTGCTACACCAACCACGCCGAGGCCGACGAGGACGACATGGACGCGCTGCTCACCTTGCTCGGGGTGGCCGGCTGCACCTACATCATGGGCGTGCCCGGCGCCGACGACATCATGCTCGGCTACCAGTCCAGCTCCTTCCACGACGCGCTGTATTTGCGCCGGGTGCTGGGCCTGCGCCCGGCGCCCGAGTTCGAGGCCTGGCTGCAGCAGCAGGGCCTGTTCGACGCGGCGGGCCGGCAGCTGCCGGCCCCCGCCACGCACCGGCTGCTGGGGGCCGCCCCGCCGCCCGCGTAGCCCGGCCGTATCTTCCCCGCTTCCTTCAGCTCCGCCTTTTTCTCCCATGACTGCCCAGGACATCATCCGCCACCTCCAGCTGCTGCCCCACCCGGAGGGCGGCTACTACCGCGAAACGTACCGCGCGGCGCAGGCCCTCTCGACCGACGCGGGCCACCGCCGCAGCGTGAGCACGGCCATTTATTACCTGCTCGAAAACCAGGACAAATCCCACTTCCACCGCATCCAGTCCGACGAGCTGTGGTTTTTCCACCAGGGCCAGGCGCTGGAAATCGTCGTATTGAGCGACGGCCAGGCCCGCAGCATCGTCCTGGGCCCGGATTTCGCGGCCGGCGAAGTGCCCCAGGCCGTGGTGCCGGCCGGCGCCTGGTTTGGGGCCCGCCTCCAGGAGGGTGCGGGCTTCGCCCTGGTCAGCTGCACCGTGGCGCCGGGCTTCGATTTTGCCGATTTCGAGCTGGCCCAACGGGCGGAGCTGACGGCGGAATTCCCGCAGCTGCGGGAGCTGATTGCGCAGTTTACAATGGCCTGACATGACTGAGCTACCCGCCGAGCCAGCTGCCCCCGACCCCTGGGCCGGCCTGCGCGCCTTCACCGCCGCCCGCATTGCCCTGGGCCGCACCGGCAGCAGCGTGCCTCTGCGCGAGGCCTTGGCCTTCCGGCTGGCTCACGCCCACGCCCGCGACGCGGTGTACTCGGCGCTGGATCTGGAGCCGCTGCTCACCGCCCTGCAGCCGCTGCAGCTACCCGTGTGCCGGGTGCGCAGCCAGGCCCCCGACCGCTCCCAGTACCTGCACCGCCCCGACCTGGGCCGCCGCCTCGGGGTAGCAAGCGGGCCGGAGCTGGCCACCCACGCCACTGAAGCCCCCGACATCGTGCTGATCCTGGCCGACGGGCTTTCGGCCGAAGCCGTAAACCGGCACGCCGCGCCGGTACTGGCCTTGCTGGTGCCGCCCTTGCAACGGGCCGGCTTCCGGCTGGCGCCCATCGTGGTAGCCGAGCAGGCCCGCGTGGCGCTCAGCGACGAAATCGGGGCGGCGCTGGGGGCCCGGCTGGCTCTGATGCTTATCGGGGAGCGGCCCGGGCTGAGCGCCCCGGACAGCCTGGGCGCCTACCTGACCTTCGGCCCGCGCCCCGGCCTGACCGACGAGGCCCGCAACTGCGTGTCGAACATTCGGCCCGAGGGCCTGCCCTACCCGGCCGCCGCCGACAAGCTGCAGTGGCTGGTGCAGGAGGCCCTGCGGCGGCAGCTCTCGGGCGTGCCGCTCAAGGACGAAATGGATTTGCTGGGGTGAAACGAGCGGCCAAGCGTCGTCGCGCGAATCGTCTGCGCCGTAGCGCGAACCGAAGGTCGGCGCGGACGATGCGGGCGGTTCTTCGGCCTCAGTGCCCGGCCAACTCGCGGCGGATGCGGCTCAACGACTCCGGAGTGACGCCCAGGTAGCTGGCAATCATGCGCTGGGGCAGGCGGCGGGCCAGCGTGGGGTAAGTCTGCAGAAAATCCACGTAGCGCTGCTCGGCCGAGGCGCTGAGCGTGAGCACCAGCCGGCGCTGCAGGGTGCGCACGTTGTTCTGGAGCAGGCGGTGGAAGAACTCCGTGAAGGCCGGCGTGATCTGGCTGAGCTTGCGAAAAAACGTGGCGTCGAAGAGCAGCACCTCGGACGCCTCTACCGCGTCGATGGTGAACTGGGCGGGCTCGTGGCGGTTGAGGCTGTTCTGGTCGCTGATCCACCAATTCTCGGGCGCAAACTGCACGATGTGCTCCTTGCCCCGGGCGTCGACCACGAAGGAACGCAGGCACCCGCGCGCCACGAAGGCGCCCACGCGCGCGACTTCGCTGGCGCGCAGCAGCACCTCGTGCCGGGCCAGCTGGCGCCCCTCGAACAGGCTGCCGATGGCCGCCAGCTCCGCGGCACTGGCCCCGGGCAGGTGGCGGCGAAAGTACTCGAGCAGGACGGTCTGGGCGTCGGCGGGCGGGTTCATGGGCGCAATATCGGCGGTAGACTGGCCCGCTGGCGGGTATGGGAGGTGGCCGGCGGGTATCGGCGAAGGTACCGCACGGGCCGAACCGCCGCCCCGGGCGGCCGGTTATACGGGCCACATCCACCCCACCTCCATGGAAACCACCCCGCAAATTCGCCTGAGCATGCTCGACCAGTCGCCGGTGCGGCCCGGCGCCACGCCCCGGCAGGCCGTGCTCGAAACCGTGCAGCTGGCCCAGCTGGCCGACCGCCTTGGCTACTCGCGCTTCTGGGTATCGGAGCACCACAACACGCCGTTTCTGGCCGGTACCACCCCGGAGGTGCTCATGGCCCACCTCGCGGGCCAGACGCAACGCATCCGCGTGGGCTCGGGCGGGGTGATGCTGCCGCACTACTCGGCCCTGAAGGTGGCCGAAAACTTCCGCATGCTCGAAACGCTCTTCCCCGGCCGCATCGACCTGGGCATCGGCCGCGCCCCGGGCTCCGACCGCTTCACCGCCCACGTGCTCAACCCCGGCAACCAGTTCAGCGACGAGGAATTTGCCGAGCAGCTCATGGATCTGAAGGCTTTCCTCTTCGACGAGGAAGTACCCGACACCATTCACGCCAAGGTGAAGGCCATGCCCCAGGCGCCCACGGTGCCCGAGCCCTGGCTGCTGAGCTCCAGCGGGCAGAGCGGGCTGTACGCGGCCCACCTGGGCATGGCGTTTTCCTTTGCCCAGTTCATCAACCCCAACGGCGGCCCCAAGCTCATGCAGCTCTACCGGGACCGGTTCCAGCCCTCCGCTTTCTTCCAGCAGCCCACCGCCAACGTGGCCGTGTTTGTGCTCTGCGCCGGTACCGAGGACAAGGCCCACCAGCTGCGCGCCGCCATGGAGCTGCAGATGCTGCGCATCGAGCAGAACCGGCGCGGGCCCTTCCCTACTTATGAGGAAGCCCGCGACTACCCCTACACCGCCGAGGAGCGCGGCCGCCTGGCTTACAACCGCGGCCGCATCCTGAGCGGCACGCCCGCCCAATTACGCGAGCAGCTTACCGACGTGGCCCGCAGCTACCAAGTTGATGAAATTGTGGCCGTCACCATCACGGCGGAGTTTGAGGACCGCCTCCGCTCCTACGAGCTGCTGGCCGAAGCCTTCGAGCTGACGCCCGCGGCCACCGTATAACCTGCGCAACCTTTTCGGTTAAGCCTAAACCGCGCCGAGCCAGCTGGTTCCAGCGCGGTTTCTTGTTACGCCCGGCCGCCGACGGGCACCTTTCGGCGGCTTATTTAGAAAAGTTTCATTTTGTTTTAATGTTTGTTTGGACGGAATCTAAACAGTGCGTTGCTTTGCACCACTTTTGAATCAGTCTAAATAGCTGAATGACCCGCTCCCTACCTTTCCTGCTCCTTGCCGTGGCTCCCCTGACCGCCTCGGCGTACGCCAATCTGAGCTATGCCCCCCTTCACTCCGGCGACGAGCCGACCAACCCCCAGCCGGCCCACGGGCAGGTAGTCGGCCGCGTAGTGCTGGCCGACGGGCAGTCGGCCGAACAGGTGTCGGTGATGGTGAAGGGCACGACCATCGGCACGAGCACGGAAGCGGACGGGTCGTTCCGCCTGCGCCTGCCGGCCGGCAAGCAGACGCTGGCCGTGGCCTACCTGGGCTACGTGACGCAGGAAATCGAGGTAGAAGTGGCGAACCGCAGCACCACCAGCGTGCCGACGGTAACGCTGATCAAGAGCACCAGCCAGCTGTCGGAGGTGAAAATCACCGAGACGCGCACCATCAACCAGCGGCCCACCGGCGTGAGCAAGATGCCCATTCGCCCGCTGGACCTGCCCCAGGCGGTGGTGACGGTGAACCAGCAGACGCTGGAGCAGCAGCAGGTGCTGCGCCTGAGCGACGCGCTGGCGAATACGCCCGGCTTATACGTGACCAGCACTACCGGCGGCACCCAGGAGGAACTGGGCAGCCGCGGCTTCGCCTACGGTTCGAACAACACCTTTAAGAACGGGGTGCGCTTCAACAACGGCGTGATGCCCGAGACTTCCTCGCTGGAGAGCATGGAAGTGCTGAAGGGCAGCGCGGCTATCCTGTACGGCAACGTGGCCGCCGGCGGGGTGCTGAACCTGGTAACCAAGAAGCCCAAATTTGAGCAGGGCGGCTCGGTGGGCCTGCGCGTGGGCTCGTTCGGCTTCTGGAAGCCGATGGTGGACGTGTACGGCGCCGTGGGCAAGAGCGACAAAGTAGCGTTCCGCCTGAACGGCACCTACGAGCAGGGGAACAGCTTCCGCGACCAAGTGGAGTCGGACCGCTTCTACGTCAACCCCTCGCTGCTCTTCAAGCTCAGCCCCAAGACCGACCTGCTGGTGGAGGGCGACTACCTGCGCGACAACCGCACGCCGGACTACGGCATCGGCGCGGTCGACTACGTGTTTCAGCCCTCGCGCAGCCGGTTCCTGAACGTGCCCGACGCGCTGAACGCCACCTCGCAAACCAGCGCCACCGCCACGCTGACCAGCCGCCTCAACGATACCTGGCAGGTGCGCGCGGTAACGGGATTCCAGCGCTACGACAACGAGCTGCGCACGGCTGGCCGCCCGACCGGCAGCACCGTCCAGGGCGCCAACTACGGCAACTGGAACCGCACCCTGCAACGCAGTGAAACCGGTGAGAACTACTTCCTGGCGCAGCTGGATCTGACCGGCAACTTCCACACCGGCTTCCTGGGCCACACCCTGCTGGTGGGCGCCGACGCTGACCAGTACCTGACCAACACGCTGCAGTACACCAACCCGGCCAATCCGACCAACGCCAACCAGGCGGTTTCGACCTACGACGCCCTCAACCTGCTGGACCCGAGCCGCGAGGTAGCCGTAACCGGGCCGCGCCTGACTGGCTTCAACGATTTGGTGCGCAACACCATCACCGACGCGGGCACCCGCCGCGCGGGCATCTACGTGCAAGACCTGCTGAGCTTCAGCGAAAAGATCAAGGCGCTGGTGGGCCTGCGCTGGAGCTACCAGGAGACGCCCAGCGACATTTATTACTATAAAACGGTGGCCAACCGCAACGCCAATCCGCCAGTGGACGGCAACTTGGAACAACGCCGCCGCTACGACGACGCCTTCTCGCCCCGCCTGGGCCTGGTGTACCAGCCTATCAAGACCATGTCGGTCTTTGCCTCGTACTCGAACTCCTTCTCGCCCCAGGCCAACACCGCTACCGACCTCGACGGCCAACCGCTGCCCCCGTCCATCATCGACCAGTACGAAGTGGGCGTGAAGAACGACCTGTTTAACGGCGCGCTGTCGGCCAACCTGACGGCCTACCGCATCGTCAACAGCAACCAGATTCAGAGCGTGCTGCTCAACGACCCGCGCATCCAGACGGCCGTCAACAAGACGAACCCGCAGGAACTGGCCGGGGAAGTAACCAGCAAGGGCGTGGAAGTGGACGTGCAGAGCAAGCCTTACCTGGGCTGGTCGCTCATCGCCGGCTACAGCTACAACAACACGGCCTACACCAACAGCAACATCTACAAGAACGGCAGCCGCCTGCGCTATAACCCCGCCCACACGGCCAACATGAGCCTGTTCTACACCGTGGAAGCCGGCGCCCTGAAAGGCATTAGCGCCGGCGTGACCGGCTACTACGTGGGCGACAAGCTGGCCGGCCGCAACCCGCGCGAACTGCAAGGCAGCGGGCAGCCCTTCCCCAACGGCGACACCAACAAGTTCATCTCCATCCCCGACTACCTGCTGTTCGACGCCTCCCTGGGCTACGTTCACAACCGGTTTGCGCTGCGGGTGAAAATGGCCAACCTGCTGAACGAGTTGAGCTACAACATGCACGACGACAACAGCATCAACCCCATTGCCCCGCGCAACTTCTCGGCCACCGTCAGCTACAAGCTCTAACCACCCCCAATTTTCCTTGCCGCCAACCCATCGGGCCACCTGGTCCGGTGGGTTCGGCGTACCTAGCCCCCGCTCACCGGTCATGAAGATTTTCTTCCGCAACATTCACCTCTACCTCAGCCTCGTCGCCGGGCTGATCATTGCCGTCGTGTGCTTTACCGGCGCCGTGCTCGTGTTCGAAAAAGAGCTGGAGCAGGGCCTGCACCCCGAACGGTACTACGTGACGCCCCCCGCCGCCGCCCAGCGCCTGAGCGTGGAGCAGCTGGTAGCCGCCGTCAAGGCAAAGGCGGGTCCCAAGGCCAAGGTAGCCGGTGTGAAAATCTACGCCGACCCGGCCCGCACCGTTGAAGTCAGCCTGGCCGGTGGCCCGGGCGGCCCCGGCGGCAAGGAAGGCGGCCGCGAGGGGAGCGTGCGCGGCGAAGGTGGCCAGCAGCGCGAAGGCCGGCCCGAGCAAGGCGGCCCGGGCGCCCGCGGCGGCCGCGGCGAAGGCCAGGGTGCCAAGGAAGGTAAAGGAGAAAAAGGCGGCAAAGGCGGCGGCGAAGGCGGCCGCGGCCCGCAATACTTCGTGAACCCCTACACCGGCGCCGTGGTGGGCCCCTACGTGTACCGCGACACGTTCTTCTTCACCATGATGGCCCTGCACCGCGGCATGGTGGGCGGGCCGGTGGGCAAGCTGGTGGTGGGCGTGAGCACGCTCATGTTCCTCTTCATCATTGCCACCGGCCTCGTGCTGTGGTGGCCGGCCTCGAACAAGATTCTGAAGCAGCGGCTGACGGTGAAGTGGGACGCGAGCTTCAAGCGCCTCAACCACGATTTGCACATCGTGCTCGGCTTCTACTCGGCCCTGTTCCTGTTCGTGTTTGCCTTCACCGGCCTGGCCTGGTCGTTTGAGTGGTTCAACAACGGCATCTTCGCCGTCACCAGCTCCGACCCGAAAGGCCCCGAAGCGCCCAAGTCCGAGCTGGTAGCCTCCGGCCAGAAGCTCGGCTTCGACCAGGCGCTGGCCGTGGCCCGGCAGCAGGTGCCCGGCGCCCTCTCCTACGCCGTGTCGCTGCCCAAGGACTCCGCCGAGGCCGTGCGCGTGATGACCACCACGGCCCACGCCGCCTACGAGGGCGCCACCGACGAGCTGTACCTCGACCAGTACACCGGCCGGCCGCTGGGCAAGCTGGCTTTCGAGGACCGCAACCTCGGCCAGCGCGTGCGCCGCACCTTCAAGCCGGTGCACACCGGCGCCATCTTCGGCACGCCCTCCAAAATCATTGCCCTCATCGTGTGCGTGCTCGGCGTGACCTTCCCGGTGACGGGCGTGATTATGTGGCTGAACCGCCTGAAGAAAGAGAAAAAGAAGGCGCGCAAGCTCAGCTACGCCACGCGCTAGCCCCCCGCCAACGGCCGCCGGAGCAAGCTCCGGCGGCCGTTTTTCTTCGGCAGGGCTTCAGGGCCGCGCCGCGCCCAGGCTGTAGCCAACGCCTACCGCCAGCAGACCCGTGGGCAGCAGCTCGTAGTACTGCGTCCGCTCGCCGCCCAGCCGGGGGTTGAGGGTCACGTCGGCCAGGGCGGCCCAGCGCGGCGTTGCCTGGTAACGCAGCCCCGCCCCCACCGCCAAAAACACGTCCAGGCGGTTTTCCAGCTGGTTGCTTTGAAACGTGCCGCCCGCCGCCCCCGGGTAGTAATAGGTTTCCTGATCCACCAGGTCGGAGTGCCGGAACGCGAGGCCCCCCAGCAGCGCAACCTGCACTTTGTGCCGCGGCTGGCCCAGCGCCACCCGCAGCAGCACCGGCACCACCGTCGACCGGAGCACCTTGTGCTGCACGTAGCGCTGGGCCGTGCTGCTCTCGTCGCGGTCCGTGGTTTTCTTCTGGTAGGCCACCCCGCTCTGCAGCGCCAGGCGGCTGCTCAGCGCAAGCCGGGCGTGCAGGCCCGGAGCCAGCCGCACCCCGTCCAGCGACTCGTTGGTGCCGATGTAGTAGCCCGACATGGACGTCAGCCCGAGCCCGATCAGCCAGGGCCGGTCCGCCGGGGGCGCGGCGGTCTGCGCCCGGGCGGCTCCGGTCAGCAGCAGGCCCGCGGCGAGCAGTAGGTTTGCCTTCATGGCACTGGAAACACCTCTGAGTGGATAAATACCGGAGCAAGCTAGGCTATTTCGGCGGCCTTACCGCCTAAAACGCCGCGAGGCCCGGCAGTTGCCGGGCCTCGCGGTAATAACGGGCTGCGCCAGGGCCTAAAACGGCGGGTCGTCGTTGCCGAAAGTGCTCTTGGGGAAGGGCTGGGGCGAGGGCGCGGCGTCGTTCATGCGCGAGCCCAGCCGGATGGTGTTCGGCGCGAAGCCCGGGTCGGGCTCGTCGAAGGTGCTGGCCGGCAGCTGGCCGGTGTTGTAGCTGGCCTCGGGCGCGAAGCCGCCCTGCCCGTCGAGGTCCATGAACTTGGTGAAGCGCCCGATAAACTTCAGCGGCACGTTGTCGAGGCCGCCGTTGCGGTGCTTGGCAATGATAACCTCGCCCACGCCCTGGGTGGGGTTGCCCATTTCGTCCTCCGTAATGCCGTAGTACTCGGGGCGGTAGAGGAACATTACCATGTCGGCGTCCTGCTCGATGGAGCCGGATTCGCGCAGGTCACTGAGCTGCGGGCGCTTGTCGCCGCCGCGGGTTTCCACCGAGCGCGAAAGCTGCGAGAGGGCAATGACGGGAATGTTCAGCTCCTTGGCAATGCCTTTCAGGGCCCGCGAAATCGAGGCAATTTCCTGCTCGCGGTTGCCACCGGGCTTCCCGTCGCCGTTGCCGGTCATCAGCTGCAGGTAGTCGATGATAATCATCTGAATGTCGTGGTGCGACTTCAGACGGCGGGCCTTGGTGCGCAGCTCGCGGATGCTCAGGCCGGGCGTGTCGTCGATGAAGATGGGCGCGTTCGAGAGCGTGGCAATCTTGTGGTTGAGCTGCTGCCACTCGTAGTCGGCCAGGTTGCCCTTCTTGATTTTCTCGGAATCCAGCTCGGCCTCGGCCGAAATCAGGCGGTTCACCAGCTGAATCGAGGACATTTCCAGCGAGAAGAAGGCCACGGCTTTGTTGTCCATCACCGCCGCGTTGCGCATGCACGAGAGTACGAAGGCCGTTTTGCCCATGGCCGGGCGGGCGGCAATAATCACCAGATCCGACTTCTGCCAGCCCGAGGTGACGCGGTCCAGCGCCATCATGCCGGAGGTGACGCCGGTCAGGCCGCCGGTCTGCTTGCTTTTCTCTTCCAGCTCCTTGATGGCCTTGCCCATCAGGCTGCGCATGTCGTCGAAGTTCTTGCGAATGTTCGATTCCGACACTTCAAACAACGCCTGCTCGGTCTGATCGAGCAGGTTGAACACGTCCTGGGTGTCCTCGTAGGCGTCGCGGTGGACGTTGGAGGCAATGGCAATCAGCTCGCGCTTGATGGCGTGCTCGGTAATGATGCGGGCGTGCGTCTCGATGTTGGCCGCCGACTGAATGCGGTAAGTCAGCTGGGCCACGTACTGCGGGCCGCCGGCCATTTCCAGCGTGCCCATGCTGCGCAGCTCCTGCGTCACCGTCAGAATGTCGATGGGCTCGGTTTTGTCGAACAGACTCAGGATGGCCTGAAAAATCTGCTGGTGGGCTTCCTTGTAGAAGCTCTTGGGCTTGAGAATGTCGATAACGCTGGTCAGCGCGTCTTTTTCCAGCATGAGTGCCCCGAGCACGGCCGCCTCCAGGTCGAGGGCCTGCGGGGGCAGCTTGCCGGTAGGCGCGGCGGGCATCACCGGACGGTTCCAGGCCTTGTGGGCTCTGGCGGCCAGTTGTTTAACGCGGCTGTTGCTATCTTCCGTCGACATTTGCTGCTCCTCTCCGTTCCGAAAATACGGAATGGGGTGTCAAAAATACGGCTGAGCCGCTGATTTATTGGCGTTGATTGCGGACGTTGTTTTCGCTACCTTGACCGACCACTGATTGCGGTGATGGGTCGGGGATGAGAATAGCGCAGCGGTAAGCGGTAACGCTGGCCGTCATTGCGAAGGAAGCGCGGCAACCGTAGGAAGGCGTAGCCAATCCTTTCTCCAGCAGCCCCGCCGTTACAATCCTTTACTACCCGAAAAGCTACCTGAACGAAATTTCAGGACCGACACCTGGCGTCTGAAGGTTTTGGGGAATACTAGCTTTACCCAGTCTACCACGAGGGGAACGATTGGCTGCGCCTTCCTACGGTTGCCGCGCTTCCTTCGCAATGACGGCCAGTGGCTACCCGAGCCGTTTGCATCAGTGCACTCAGCGCGGCATCACTGCCATCTGCGGTCTATCTTTGCCGCCCGGCTGTTTACGGCCGGCCCGGCTTTTCGGCCGGGTCTTTCCTGATAAAGTAGCGTCCCCCCCCCCGACTGCCCGCATGGCTTACCCCCCGTACCGGCGCGTCCACCTGATTGCGGTGGGCGGCAGCATCATGCACAACCTGGCCCTGGCCCTGCACCAGCAGGGCGTGCACGTCACCGGCTCCGACGACGAAATCTTCGACCCGGCCCGCACCCGCCTGCACCACGCCGGCCTGCTGCCCGCGCAGCTGGGCTGGGACGCGGCCCGCATCACCCCCGACCTCGACGCGGTCATCGTGGGCATGCACGCCCGCCCCGACAACCCCGAGCTGCACCGCGCCCAGGAGCTGGGGCTGCGCATCTTCTCCTTCCCGGAGTTTATCTACGAGGCTTCGAAGGACAAGCAGCGCATCGTCATCGGTGGTTCGCACGGCAAAACCAGCATTACCTCGCTGATTCTGCACGTGCTGCGCTACCACGGGCTGAAGTTCGACTACGCCGTGGGCGCCCAGCTCGAGGGCTTCGACCTGATGGTGAAGCTCACCGACGACGCGCCGATTATCATCATCGAAGGCGACGAGTACCTCTCCTCGCCGGTGGACCGCCGCCCCAAGTTTCACCTCTACCAGCACCACATCGGGGTGATTTCCGGCATCAGCTGGGACCACATCAACGTGTTTCCGACCGAGGAAATCTACCGCGAGCAGTTCGCCATTTTTGCCCGCATGACGCCCAAGGCCGGCGTGCTCATCTTCGATCAGGACGACGAACAGGCCCAGCTGGTGAGCGTGCCCTCCAACCCCGACGTGAAGTACGTGGGCTACGGCCCGCACGAAAACGTTATCCGCAACGGGCAGACTTTCCTCATCACCAAGAAGGACGAGCTGGTGCCCATTCAGGTGTTTGGCGAACATAACCTGCGCAACATCTCGGCCGCTCGCGAGGTGTGCAAGCAGCTCGGTATCAAGGGCAAGGACTTCTACGAGGCCATTGCCTCCTTCAAAGGCGCCGCCCGCCGACTGGAGCTGGTGCAGCAGGGCCCTACCTCGGTGGTCTACAAGGACTTCGCTCACGCGCCCAGCAAGCTCAAGGCCACCTCGGCCGCGCTGAAGCGGCAGTTTCCGGACCGCCGGCTGGTGGCCTGCCTGGAGCTGCACACCTTCAGCTCGCTCAACCCCGAGTTTCTGCCCCAGTACGCCGGCACCTTCGACGCGCCCGACGTGGCCGTGGTATACTTCAACCCGCAGGTGCTGGCCCACAAGCGTCTGCCCCCGCTGAGTGAGGTGCAGGTGGCCGAAGCCTTCCACCGCCCCGACCTGCGCGTGTTTACCGACAGCCGGCAGCTGGCTGAGTATCTGCACGAGCAGGACTGGCAGCACGCCAATCTGCTGATGATGACCAGCGGCACCTTCGACGGGCTGGACCTGGTGCACCTGGCCGCGGAGGTAGTGGGTAAGTAGCGCGAACGTTTGGTTCGCGTATCGTTGCACGCCTTTATTGAACGATTGTCGTTCTGAGATACGCGAACTGAACCGCAGGTCGACATAGTCAAAGTTCGCGCTACATTCCGCTATGAAACCTACCCTGCTTCTTCTGCACGGCGCGCTGGGCTCGGCCCGGCAGCTGCAGCCGCTGGCCGAGCGCCTCGCGGCGGATTTTGAGGTGCACACGTTTTCCTTCGGCGGGCACGGCGGGCAGCCGCTCGACGCGGCGCGCTTCACCATGACGCACTTCGCGGCCGAAATCAGCTACTTCCTGGCCGAGCACCGGCTGGACCAGGTACACGTGTTCGGCTACAGCATGGGCGGCTACGCGGCCGTGCTCAGCGCCGCCTCCGACCCGGGCCGCATCCGCAGCATCACCACCCTGGGCACCAAGTTCGACTGGTCGCCGGAAACGGCAGAGGCCGAAACCCGGTTGCTCGACGCGGCGAAGATGCAGGCCAAGGTGCCGCAGTTCGTGGAGCAGTTGCAGCACACCCACGCCCCCACCGAGTGGACGGCCGTGGTGGACGCCACCGCCGCCATGATGCGCGAGCTGGGCAGCACGCCGGTGCTCAACGAGCTGAACCTCTCGCAGCTCACCATTCCGGTGCAGGTGCTGGTGGGCGCGCTGGACAAAACGGCCGGCGTGGAAGCTTCGCGGCAGTTTGCCGCCTACCTGCCCAACGCCACCTTCGAAGTGCTGCCCGATACGCCGCACCCGCTGGAGCGCGTCGACGCGGCGGCGCTGGCCCTGCGGATTCGGGAATTTGTCGGGGCTACTGATTTCGCCTCGCCCACCCGCTAGTCAACCGGCGCTTCAGCGCGTAGCTTAGCACATACAGCCCGCTGGCCCAAATGGCCCCGTTCAGGGCCGCCGCCCAGAAAAAATAACGCCCAAATGCGTCCAGGTCGTAAGGCAAGCCGACCAGCAATGCTGCCCCGGCTAGCCACGCGGGTTTGGGGGCACCCCACGTGACGCCGAACAGCGAAACGACGAGCAGCAGCCCGCAGTTGAAGAAGCCAGCCAGAAGGGCAATCAGCAGGAGTTTGCGCAGCATGAGCAGCAGTGGAGTGCGCAGTAATAACCAACAACGGCCCGCTTCGGTTGAAGCGGGCCGTTTTCATTTGGCGTCCGGCTGGTCATCCGCCGGCCGGGGCGGCGCGGGGGCGGACCGGCGGCGCCGGTCGGTGGTCACGAGCAGGGCCAGGGCCGTCAGGCCAAGGCGCAGCAGCCATTTGCGGCTCATTGTTTGGGGGGAAAGAAGGTGTTGCTGTCGACCACGGTCAGGGTGCAGGTGCCGCCGCCGGAGTTGTCGTCGCAGAGCGTGCCGGTGATTTTGTCGCCCTCGAAATTGAAGTAGCACATCTGGCAGCCGCGGCCTTCGAGCACGTACCGCTCGGCGGTGGTGCTCAGGTACAGCTCGTTGTCGGTGCTCAGCTGCAGCGGCAGGGCCATGGCCCGAAACATGCCGTTGCGCAGGCCCATGCCCACCAGGTAGTACACGGGCTTCTCCTTGGTTTTGGCCTTGCCCTGAATGGGGCGCACCAGGGCTTTGTCGACCACGGTGCCGTCGTCGAACTGCCGGTTGAACTGCTGCATCAGGATTTCGCGCGGCACCTTGTACTGCACCTTGCTCTCCACCACGCTGGCCACCAGGCGGTTGGGCGAGTCCACGATGCGCAGCTCGGCGGTTTCCTTTTGCTCTTTGCGCTCAATGCGGGTGCTGCGGCGCGTTGGCTCGGAGGTGCCGGTGCCGTCGTCGGGGTTGGCGGTTTCGCGGGTGCGCCGGGAGGTTTCGCAGGCGCTCAGCAGAATGGCCCCCAGCAACAGCGCCGGGGCCAGGAATCGGGTTGAGAGAAGTCGGAGCACGGGCAGGGGGGCCGCTGATTAGCGGGCAGTATAGTATTTACGCGCCTCGGGCAGCTCCTTCTGGATGTTGGCAATGCGCGTGGCGTCGGAGGGGTGAGTCGAGAGCAGCTCGATGTTGCCGCCCTGGTTTTTGGCCGCCATCCGCTCCCAGAACGGCACGGCCGCATCGGGGTTGTAGCCGGCCATGGCCATGAAAATCAGCCCCAGGTGGTCGGCCTCCGACTCCTGGGTGCGGCTGAACTTGAGCAGCCCTACCTGCGAGCCGACGCCCACGGCCTGCAGGAAAATGTTCTGGGTGGCCGAGGGATTCTGCCCCACTGCCGCCGACAGCACCCCGCCCAGGCCCTGGGCGGCCATCTGCTGGCTGATCCGCTCGTTGCTGTGGCGGGCCACGGCGTGGGCAATTTCGTGGCCCATTACCACGGCCAGGCCGCTTTCGTCCGCCGTGATGGGCAGAATACCGGTGTACACGGCCACCTTGCCGCCGGGCATGCACCAGGCATTTTCCTGCGGGTCGTCAATCAGGTTGAACTCCCACTGGTAGCCCTCCAGCTGGCTGGACTGATTTTGCTGGCGGAAGTAGGTTTCGACGGCCTGCTGAATCCGCTGGCCCACCCGGCGCACCATGGCCGTTTGGCTGGCATCGGTGGATAGCTTGCTGGTTTGCAGCACTTTCTGGTATTCCTGCGCCGCCATGGTATTGATTTCCTGGTCCGACACGAGGCTGATCTGGTTGCGGCCGGTTATCGGCACCGAGGCGCAGCCGGCGCTGGCCGAGAGGGCTACGGCCAAGAGGAATTTTTTGAACATGAGCGGGAAGTGGCTAGGTGAACGAACGGGCCCAGGGCCGCCTGGCAGCGCGAGAATACGCCATTTGGGGCGACTGGGCCGGGTGCGTGCTATACGACGCAGGGCGGGCAAAATGTTGTGCCGCCGCTAACGCCCTCGGCCGCTGCGCCGTAAGGCAGGGCGGCCGGGGCCCGGTTTTTCGGCCTGAGCCAATCCCTTACTTTTGCTCAGGGCCGCTACCGCCCCGATTTTTGTTCTTCCCTGATTCCGCCTTCCATGAAAATACTTTGCATCGGTCGCAACTACGCCGAGCACATTGCCGAGCTCCAGAACGAAGTCCCCGACGCGCCGGTCATCTTCGCCAAGCCCGATACGGCGCTGCTGCAGCGCAACCAGCCCTTCTTCTACCCCGATTTCACCCAGGACATTCACCACGAGGTGGAACTGGTGCTGCGCATCAGCAAGAACGGCCGCCACATCGAGGAGCAGTTCGCCCACACTTACTTCGACGCCATCGGCCTGGGCCTGGACCTGACGGCCCGCGACCTGCAGAGCAAGCTCAAAAGCAAGGGCCTGCCCTGGGAGCTGGCCAAGGGCTTCGACGGCTCGGCCCCGCTGGGCGCCACCTTTAAGCCGGTTTCAGAATTCCCGGACCTGAAAAACATCAACTTTCGCCTGGAAGTCAACGGTGAGCTGCGCCAGCGGGGCAACTCCGCCATGATGCTGCACGACTTCAGCAAAATCATCAGCTACATCTCGCAGTTTATCACCCTGAAGATGGGCGACCTGATTTTCACCGGCACGCCCAGCGGCGTGGGGCCCATCAAGGTGGGCGACCGGCTGGTGGGCTACATCGAAGACGAGCCGTTCTTCGACGTGAGCGTGAAGTAAAAGTCAATAGAACGTCCTGTCTCGGCTGCGCTCGACAGGACGTTCTATTGACTTTTACTTCACGCTGTTTCTGCTTTTTCTTTCCGGCGGCGCCACCCCTGCGGCCGCCCCAAGCCCGTTGTTGTCCCTGTGTTGTTGAACCACCTCCTTGTCAAGCTGCTGCTGCTGGCCGCGCCGGCCCTGCCCTTCTCCTGCTCTGCCGACCCCGACGCGCAGACCGACCCGCCGAAAGCGACCAAGCCGGCCGCGGCCGCCCAGGATACCACCGCCGGCGCGCTGAAGGGCTACTTTCTGTTCCCGATTCAGCCCGGCCGGCCCAACCTACTGGCCGCCAGCATGGGCGAGCTGCGTCCCAACCACTTCCACGGCGGGCTCGACATCAAGACCAACGGCGGGGTGGACTTGCCGGTGTACGCCGCCGCCGACGGCTACATCTCGCGCATGAAGCAGAGCAGCTTCGGCTACGGCAACGTGCTCTACATCACCCACCCCAACGGGCTAGTGACGGTGTACGGGCACCTGAACCACTTCCGCGGGCCGGTGGCCCAGGAGATGCTGCGCCGCCAGTACGAGAAGCGCAGCTACGAGCTGGAGCTGTTCTTCGAGCCCAACCAGTTTCCGGTGAAGCGCGGCGAAGTGGTGGCCCTGTCGGGCAACACCGGCGGCTCGGCGGGCCCGCACCTGCACTGGGAAGTGCGCGACGCCAAAGACCGGCAGCTCAACCCCTTGCAGTGGGGCGGCTTCCCGGAAATTCAGGACCACGTGGCCCCCACCGTGGTGGGCGCGGCCGTGGAGCCGCTCAGCATCGACGGGCGGGTGCAGGGCCGCTTCGAGAAGCGCCTGTTTACGCCCGTGGGCGCGCCCGGCGCCGGCTTCAGCGTGCCCGATACCATTGCGGCCTACGGCACCGTGGGGCTGCTGCTGCAGGCCTTCGACCGCTTCGACAATGCCTGGAACAAAAACGGGCTGTACCGGGTGGAGGTGCGCGTGAACGGGCAGCCGCTGTATTCGCACGTCATCAACGGCATCGGCTTTCCGGAGGAGACGCGCGTGGTCAACCAGCACATCGACTACGAGTACCTGATGACCTCGCGCCGCACCTTCGAGAAGCTGTGGGTGGACGACGGCAACGACCTCTCGATTTCCCGCACCGGCCCCACGAAGGGCAAGCTGCGCGTGGAAGCCGGCCAGGTGTACGACGTGGAAATGCGTCTCTTCGACGCCTACGGCAACCTCACGCCCCTGCGCATGGTGCTGCGCGGCGAGCAGCCCGCCTACTGGCAGACGCGCGCGGCCGCGGTGCGCAAGCCCGCCCTGCGCTACGACGTGCTGCGCAACATCCTGCGCGTGACCGTGGACGACTCGGCCCGCCAGGCTCCCAACCTGACCCTGCTGCGCAACGGCCGCCAGCTGCAGCTGCGCCCCAGCTACACCGATCAGGGCCGCACGGTGTACCTCTTCGACCTGCGCGCCGGCCTGCCGGAGTTTCTGCGCTTCCCGGGCCTGGCCGCCGACCAGCGCTTCGACCGGGTGGCGGCCATTCCGGCCGGCCAGGAGCAGCTGTTTGCCAACAACCTGGTGAACCTGGTGTTTGCCCCGCGCACCAACTACGACACGCTCTACCTGCAAACGAGCTTCAAGGACAAGACCTGGACCATCCAGAACCCGCGTACGCCCATTCAGCAGGCCATGCGCGTGACCCTGAAGCCCGCCGGGCCCGTGGCCGACAAAGCCCACGCGGCGGCCTACCTCATCCGGGGCGCCACGGCCAGCTGGGCCGGCGGCACCTGGGACGGGGAGCTGCTGACCTTCAGCACCCGCAACTACGGGCAGTTCCGCATCCTCACCGACACGATTCCGCCCTCGGCCCGCCTCATCAGCCGCGCCGGCGGGCTGGTGTTCAAGGTCAGCGACAACCTCTCGGGCCTGAACCGCTACGAGCTGGAAATCAACGGGCGCTTCCGCCTGCTGCGCTTCGAAAACAAAAACGCCACGCTCTTCACCGAGCGCACCGACACGCTGGGTCCGGCGCTGCGCGGCCCCGCCACCCTGCGCCTCACCGATCAGGCCGGGAATGAGAAGGTGATTAAGCTGCAGCTGTAATGGCCGCTGGCCCGCTCAGGCAAACGCCCTGCTGGCCTTGCGCCGGCAGGGCGTTACGTCTTGGCACTAGGCGCGGCACCTTCGGCAGACATTGCCCTGCTACTCCCGCACCCTGGCCCCGACGTGTGACCGGCAGGCAATACATAAATAAACAACGCAACTTACCCGCATAACCAAGCGGGCAGCTAAAGTAAGCCCCGTGATAATAGGCTTTGGCTGTCAGTATTTTGCCCTGCCTCGAAGCAGCTTTTCCGCGGAAAGTTGCTTTTTCCACCCCGCCTTTTCGGAAAGGAGGTGCATTTTTACCGCCGCAGCCGTTCCGACCCGTCCCGGGCCTTGGCGCAGCGGCGGCCCCAAACCTGATTCACTCCACACTACCGCAACCCCCGATGGGAGAAACGCAACAATCCGTGCCCGCCGCCGCGCTGCACCTGGGCCCGTACCAGGCCACCGTCGACGCCAAAATCGCCGAGTTCAACGCCAAGAACTTCACCGCCGGCTTCTGGCAGAAGCAGGCCGACTTGTGGGTGCAGGACGCCGCGGCCCAGGCCGAGCTGCGCGCCTACATGGGCTGGCTGCGCGTGGCCGAAACCATGCAGCAGGCCGTACCCGAAATCAACGCCTTCGTGCAGGAAGTGAAAGCCGCCGGCTTCACCCACGTCATCGTGATGGGCATGGGTGGCTCCTCGATGGCCCCGATTGTGTTCGAGAAGTCCTTCCCCAAGTCGGCCGAGGGGCTGGAAATGCTGGTGCTCGACACCACCGACCCCGGCACCGTGCAGCAGATTGAACAGGCCGTACCGCTGGAAACCACGCTGTGCATCGTGGCCAGCAAATCGGGCACCACGGCCGAGCCGCTGGCCTTCGGCGACTATTTCTACGACCGGCTCAAGGCCCTGAAGGGCGAGCGGGCCGGCGAGAATTTTGTGGCCATTACCGACCCGGGCTCCAAGTTCATTGCCACCGCCGACAGCCTGGGCTACCGCCGCGTGTTCCTGAACTTCACCGAGGTGGGCGGCCGCTTCTCGGCCCTCTCCTACTTCGGCCTGGTGCCCGCCGCCCTCTACGGCATCGACATCGAGGAACTGCTGCGCCGCGCGGTGGGCATGATGGAGGCCAACGGCGCCAGCGGCGACGTGCAGCACAACCCCGGCCTGGAGCTGGGCGTGGCCCTGGGCGTGCTGGCCCAGCAGGGCCGCGACAAGCTCACGCTCGTCACCCCGCCCTCGCTCAGCGACCTGGGCCTGTGGCTGGAGCAGCTCATTGCCGAAAGCACCGGCAAGCACGGCGTGGGCATTCTGCCCGTGGCCGGCGAGCCGCTGGCCGACCTCTCGCTCTACGGCCCCGACCGCGTGTTCGTATACGTGGGCTACGAGGGCGACGCGGATGCTGACAACCAGCAAAAGCTGCAGGCCCTGCAGGCCGCCGGCCACCCGGTCATCAGCATCCGGATGCACGACGCGCTGGACCTGGGCCAGGAGTTTTTCCGCTGGGAAGTGGCCACGGCCGTGGCCAGCGCCGTGCTCGAAATCAACCCCTTCGACCAGCCCAACGTGCAGGCGGCCAAAACAGCTACCGACAAGCTGATGAAGGAAGTGGCCGAGAAAGGCAGCCTGCCCCAGGAAGCGAAAACCCTGGCCGCCGACGGCCTGAGCTACTACGGCGGCGCGGCCGGCAGCCCCGACGCCCACGCCCTGCTCGACGGCTTCTTCCAGGCCCGGCCCGGCGACTACGTGTCCATCCAGGCTTACCTCACGGAGACGCCCGAGCTGAACGCGGCCATCGACGAGCTGCGCGCCACCCTGCAGCAGCGCCTGCACGCGGCCACCACCTTCGGCTACGGACCGCGCTTTTTGCACAGCACCGGCCAGTACCACAAGGGCGGGCCCAACACCGGCCTGTTCCTGCAGCTCACCGCCGACAACCAGCCCGACCTGCCGCTGCCCGGCCGCAGCTACACCTTCGGCACGCTGAAGAACGCCCAGGCCCAGGGCGACCTGGAGGCCCTGCGCAGCTACGACCGCCGCACCCTGCGCGTGGACCTCGGCGCCAACGCGCTGGAAGGCGTGCGGAAGCTGACCGCCGCGCTGAAAGGCTAGACATGGGATAGTGAGACATGAGAAGTGAGACGGACGTCGGCTTTTCGCGTTAGCCCGACCAAAACGAAAAGCCCCGCCGGATTGCTCCGGCGGGGCTTTCTGCTTCTAGTTAGGCGACAGGTCAGCGTGTAGGCCGACAAAGACCAAGAAGTCGTCTGTCGCACTTCTCATGCCTCACCATCCCATGTCTAATTCTCTACCGCCCGAAGTCGTCCTGCACGCGCACGATGTCGTCCTCGTCGGAGGGCTGCTGGGCGTCGGTGTGCTGCCAGATTTCGGCCAGGATGCCCCAGCCGTCGAGGCCCACGAGGCGGTGCCGCTCGCCCTGGCGCAGGGTGATTTGCTCGCCCACCTGGTAGGTTTTCAGCGCGCCTTCCGCGTCGGTGTCGCTGGTGACGACGCCCACCGGGCCCTGCACCACGCGCCAGATTTCGGCGCGGCGGTGGTGGTACTGCCACGAAAGGCGCTGGCCGGGGGCCACGATGAGGATTTTGGGGCTGAGCTTGCCCGAAATGCGCAGCTCGTCCACCGAGAGGCCGTCGAAGTAGGTGTCGGCAAACTGCTGGGCCTGGCCTTCGTCGATGACGAAGAAGCCGCCCCAGGGGCGCGTCTGGTCCTGGCGCTCGATGCCGAAGCCCTGCTGGCGGAGTTGTTGCTCGGTGTGCGCGAAAAGCTGCTGTTTATCGGGAGGGGTGCTCATCAAGGAAGGGCTGGTGAAAAAAATCCGGACCGAGGCGGCGCCGGCAGCGGCGTTTGGGCGGCCCCAGACCGGCAAAGGTAAGCAGCCCGGCGCATTCCCGAAACGGGGCGGCGGACCGGCCGAACGTGCGCCCCGCGCGCTGCGTACAGGCGTTACGCACCCCACACCTTTCGCATGGCAACTCCTCGCATCCGCAAACCCAGCTTCTGGCCCGCCGCCGCGGCCGTTTTGGCCACCAGCGCCGCCGTGTACGCCCTCACCCGCCGCCGTCGACCCAAGCTGACCACCGTTCCCCACGTCGACCTGCACCGCTACGCCGGCCGCTGGTACGAAATTGCCCGCCTGCCCCAGCGTTTCGAGCAGGGCTGCACCCACGTCACGGCCGAGTACCGCCCCCTGGCCGACGGCAACATCGAAGTGCACAACACCTGCCACCAGGACTCGGTGAACGGCCCCGCCGAAACCGTGCGCGGCCTGGCCCGGGTGGTCGACCCCAAAACCAACGCCAAGCTCAAAGTGCAGTTTCAGTGGCCCTTCGAAGGCGACTACTGGATTCTAGCCCTCGATGAGCACTACCGCTTTGCCCTCGTCGGCACCCCCGACCGCAAAGGCTTGTGGATTCTGAGCCGGGAGCCGCAGCTCAGCCACCCGGCCCTGGCCAACCTGACGGAAATGGCCCGGCAGAAAGGATTTGCGGTGGATAAGCTCATCTACACCCAGCAGCCCGAAGCGGAATAAAAATCAGCACGGGCCCTGGTTACGCCATTTGTAGTAGCGTAACCAGGGCCCGGCAGCGGGCAGGCTTTCAATCTGCGTGGGTGCTCAGCCATTGCGCCCGCAGCCGTTGGCAACGTTCGACGCCGGGTGAAAACCTGCTTTACTTCCGGCGCCGGTTACGCCGCTGCGCGGCTAAACCGGCGCCCGCGGGGTAGCACATCCGGGCCAACCGTTTACCTTTGGGGCCGATGATTACGCTCAACCCCGGCGACCAAGCCCCCGACTTCACGGCTCAGGACCAAAGCGGCCAGACCCGCCGCCTCGCGGATTACCGCGGCCAGCGCGTGGCCCTGTACTTCTACCCCAAGGACGACACGCCCGGCTGCACGGCCCAGGCCTGCTCCCTGCGCGACGGCGAAACCCAGCTGCGCGCCGCCGGCCTGCAGGTGCTCGGCGTGAGCCCCGACGACGTGGCCTCGCACCAGAAATTCGCCGACAAGTTCGAGTTGCCCTTCCCCCTGCTGGCCGACCCCGAACGCACCCTGGCCGAAGCCTACGGCGTGTGGCAGGAAAAGAAAAACTACGGCCGCACCTACTGGGGCGTGGTGCGCACCACCTTCCTCCTCGACGCCGAGGGCCGCGTGGAGCGCATCATTCGCCGCCCCGACACGAAGAACCACGCCGAGCAACTGCTCAAGTAGCCCTGGCCGCCGGCGGACCCGCATTGAGGGCCCGCCGGTTTCGTTTTCGGTAGGATTCACTGCCGCCGGGTTTGGCGCAAGCCACCCCGAGGGCCGAACTTAGCCGGCCGCGCCGCCGCGGGCTACCACGGCCGGCGCCCTCTCTCTTTCGCTCATTCACTTCCTTTCCCCTATGTCCGCATCTACTTCTCCCGCCGCCGAAGCCACGGCCACCCGCTCCGTTGCCGAGCTGAAACAGATTGCCGCGCAGGTGCGCCGCGACATCGTGCGCATGGTGCACGCCGTCAACTCGGGCCACCCCGGCGGCTCGCTGGGCTGCACCGATCTGCTGGTGGCCCTCTACTTCAAGGTGATGAAGCACCAGCCCGAGCCCTTCGACATGAACGGCGTGGGCCAGGACCTGTTCTTTCTCTCCAACGGCCACATTTCGCCGGTGTTCTACTCGGTGCTGGCCCGCTCGGGCTACTTCCCGGTGAGCGAGCTGAGCACCTTCCGCAAGCTAAACTCGCGCCTGCAGGGCCACCCCGCCACCCACGAGCACCTGCCCGGCATCCGCGTAGCCTCCGGCTCGCTCGGCCAGGGCCTGAGCGTGGCCATCGGCGCGGCCCAGGCCAAGAAGCTCAACGGCGACGACCGCAGCGTGTTCGTGCTGATGGGCGACGGGGAGCTGGAAGAAGGCCAGGTGTGGGAAGCGGCCATGTACGCCCCGCACCACAAAGTCGACAACCTGATTGCGGTGGTGGACCGCAACGGCCAGCAGATCGACGGCCCGACCGACAAAATCGGCGGCCTGGGTGATTTGCGCGCCAAGTTCGAGGCCTTCAACTGGGAAGTGCTCGAAGCCAACGGCAACGACCTGGAGCAGCTGCTGCCCGCCCTGGAAGACGCCCAGGCCCGCCTGGGCAAAGGCCGGCCGGTGATGATCCTGATGGACACCCAGATGGGCTTCGGCGTGGATTACATGATGGGCAGCCACAAGTGGCACGGCGTGGCTCCGAACGACGAGCAGCTGGAAAAAGCCCTGCAGCAGCTCAGCGTGGAAAAGGCGTCGGATTACTAGACCGGAAGCAGAACGTCGTTCAGAGCGCGGCGAGGCATCTCGCGTGCTGATGCTAGGCAGTATATCCTACTCGTTCAGCGAAGGAATTACGCTTGGACGGCAGCACGCGAGATGCCTCGGCTCCGCTCGACATGACAACCAATCAAACACATTGCCTCCTCGCCTGCTGACGCCAGGCTCCCCTCTTCTTTTCGGAGAGGGGTCGGGGGCGAGGCGCCCATGGCACGACTCGCACGCACGTTCTGGCTGTTGCTGCTGACCAGCTTGGTGGTCAGCCAGCCGCTGCGTGCCCAGCAGGGGACGCCGTCGAGCCAGCCCAAGACCACGCGCATCCTCTTCGTGCTCGACGCCTCGGGCTCGATGAACGCGCCCTGGGAAGGCCAGCCGCGCTGGAACGTGGCCAAGGCGCTGCTGGCCAAGATGGCCGACTCGCTCAACGCCTACCCCAACCTGGAACTGGCCCTGCGCGCCTACGGTCATCAGCACCCCAACACCGAGAACAACTGCGAGGACTCGCGCCTGGAAGTGCCCTTTGCCCGCAAAAACGCCGCCGCCATCAAGCAGAAGCTGCAGGACCTGCGGCCCCAGGGCAACACGCCCATTACCTACTCGCTGGGCCAATCGGCCAACGACTTCCCGGCCGACCGCAACGCCCGCAACGTGCTTATCCTGATAACGGACGGGCTGGAATCGTGCAAGGGCGACCCCTGCGCCACGGCCCTGGCGCTGCAGCGCAAGCGGGTGTTTCTCAAGCCATTTGTTATCGGGATTGGGGCGGAGCGGGAGTTTGGCGAGCAGCTCAAGTGCCTGGGCCAGTACTACAACGCCGCCGACGTGAAGACCTTCCGCACCATCCTGAGCGACGTCATTGCCCAGACCCTGGCCAAGACCACGGTGGCGGTGAATTTGACCGACGAGGCGGGCCGGCCGGTGGAGTCGAACGTGAACCTGACCTTCATCAACAACGTGACCGAGCAGCCGGAGTACAACTACGTGCACTGGCGCGACGCCAAGGGCCAGGCCGACGTGCTCGACATCGACGCGCTGCAGAGCTACGACCTGGTTATCAACACGGTGCCGCCGGTGCGCCAGGCCAACCTGGTGATTAAGCCCGGCAAGGCCAACGTGCTGACCTACAAAACCCCGCAGGGCACGTTGAATCTGCAGAGTCCGCCCATCACCACCAACCCCTACGGCACGGTGCAGGCGGTGGTGCGCGCCCAGGCTTCGCCCGCCACGGTGCTGGCCCGGGCTTTCGGCTCGAAGCAGAAATTGCTGGCCGGCAACTACGAGGTGGAAATCCTGACGCTGCCGCGCCTCGTCCGGCGCGTCACGGTGAAGCAGGGCCAGGAAACCACCGTCACTTACGATGCGCCCGGCACCCTGAACATCATCAGCGACCTGAAAGGCTACGGCAGCATCTACCGCCTCAACCAAGACGACTCGCAGACCTGGGTGTACGATTTGCCGCCCGGCGGCTCCTCGAAAATCAACCTGCCCATGCAGCCCGGCCCCTACCGCCTGGTGTACCGCACCGCCACGGCCACCGGCAGCAAGTTCACCGACGTGCGCACGTTCACCATCCGCAGCGGGCAAACCTCTTCGGTCAGCATCTTCGGCAAATGATCCAGACCGCGCAACATACCTTGCTGGATTACCAGCGCGACGGATTTGCCGTGGTGGAGCAGGTGTACGCCCCGGCCGAAATCCGGGCCCTGCTGGCCGTTATCGAACAAGCCGGCGCACAGGGCGGCAGCTTCCGCCGCACCGCTGACGTGTTTGCCATCCGCAACCTGCTCGCGGAGCTGCCCGCGTTGCGCCCGCTGATCTGGAACGAGCGGTTTAAGGAGCTGCTGCACGAGCTGCTGCCCGCGCCGCAACACCTCGTCAAGGCCATTTACTTCGACAAGCCCGCCGGCTCGAACTGGGTAGTGGCCTGGCACCAGGACCTGATGGTGGCTGTGGACCGCCGCGCCGAGCTGCCGGGCTTCGGCCCGTGGAACGTGCGGCCCGAGGGCGTGAACGTGCAGCCCCCCCGCCAGTACCTCGACGGCATCTGCACGCTGCGCATCCACCTCGACGCCTGCGACGCTGGTAATGGGGCCCTGCGCGTGGTGCCCGGCTCGCACCGGCACGGCGTAATTCCGGCCGCCGACATTGCCGATTTCACCCCGCACGCGCAGGTTTGCCCGGTGCCGGCCGGCGCGGTGATGCTGATGAAGCCCCTGACCCTGCACGCCTCGCACCGCAGCCTCGACGAGCGGCCGCGGCGCGTGATTCACCTCGAATTTTCTTCTCAGCGGCTGCCCGCCGGCCTGCGCTGGCGCGAAGACGCCGCCCCGGCGTCATAGCTGCTTTTTTCACTGAAACCTCTCCCTTTTCCTATGAAAGACTTCCCCTACACCGAGAAAAAAGACACCCGCAGCGGCTTCGGCGCCGGCCTGCACCAGCTGGGCCAGACCAACCCGAACGTGGTGGCCCTCTGCGCCGACCTCATCGGCTCCCTGAAGATGGACGCCTTCGTGAAGGACTTCCCGGAGCGCTTCTTCCAGGTGGGCATTGCCGAAGCCAACATGATGGGTTTGGCCGCGGGCCTGACCATCGGCGGCAAAATTCCCTTCACCGGCACCTTCGCCAACTTCTCGACCGGCCGCGTCTACGACCAGATCCGGCAGAGCATTGCCTACTCGGGCAAGAACGTGAAGATCTGCGCCTCGCACGCCGGCGTGACCCTGGGCGAAGACGGCGCCACTCACCAGATTCTGGAGGACATCGGCCTGATGAAGATGCTGCCGCACATGTGCGTCATCAACCCCTGCGACTACAACCAGACCAAAGCCGCCACCATTGCCATTGCCGACTACGAGGGCCCGGTGTACCTGCGCTTCGGCCGCCCGGTGGTGCCCGTCTTCACCCCCGCCGACCAGAAGTTCGAAATCGGCAAGGCTGTGATGCTGAACGAGGGCACCGACGTGAGCATCTTCGCCACCGGCCACCTGGTCTGGAAAGCCATCCTGGCTGGCAAGCTGCTGGCTGAGAAAGGCATCAACGCCGAAATCATCAACATCCACACCATCAAGCCCCTGGACGTGGAAGCCGTGCTGACCTCGGCCCGCAAAACCCGCTGCGTGGTGACGGCCGAAGAGCACCAGATGAACGGCGGCCTCGGTGACAGCATTGCCCAGCTGCTGGCCCGCGAGGAGCCGCTGCCCCTGGAAATGGTGGCCGTCGACGACTCCTTTGGCGAATCGGGCACGCCCGACGAGCTGATGGAAAAGTACGGCCTCAACGAGCAGGCCATTGTGGCCGCCGTGGAGAAAGTAATGGCCCGCCGGAAGTAGTTTCTGCGCTAGGCTCGTAACACGACACCGCCCCGGTTGCCAGCTGGCAGCCGGGGCGGTGTCGTGTTTTAGTGGGTATCGGGATGGTCGTTTCAGATGCGCTGCGCTGCCCCGCTTACGCGGCCTTCGCCACGGGCAGCTGGGTGCTGACGGCAATGCGGTTCCAGGTGTTAATCAGCACAGCCGCTACAATGATCTGAGCCACGACTTCGGGGCCGAACAGCTGCGCCGCTTGCTGGTACGTGGCATCCGAAACCCCGTGCTGGTGAATCAGCGTCACTTCCTCGGCCACGGCCAGGATGGCTTTTTCCTCGGCCGTAAACAGATCAGTTTCCCGCCAGGCATTCAGCAGCAGGAGCCGCTGCGGCGTTTCCCCGATTCTCAGGGCCTCTTTGCTGTGCATGTCGAGGCAGAAGGCACAGCCGTTGATCTGCGACACCCGAACTTTAATTAATTCCTGCTGCACGGGCGTCAGGCTGGTCTTGGCCATGCTGATGGACAGGTTGTACATGGCTTTCCAGACGGTGGGCAGGGCGGCCTCGATGTTCACGCGCTTTTCCATGGGGTTTATTGCTCTGTGATTGAATGAGTTGATGCTCACAAAGCTCGGGCGCCACCGCGGCCAGAATCCTTAAACTGGTTTAAGAATGCCGCCGCCCGCGGATTTCGCTCAGGTACTCGGGCGTGATACCCAGGTACGAAGCCAGCAGGTACTGCGGCACCCGCTGCACAAACGCAGGTTGGCGCTGATGGAACTGCCAGTACCGCTCCTCCCCCGACAGGGTGTAGAGACTCTTGATGCGGAACTGGGCCGCGGCGTGGGCCCGCTGGTGAATCAGCCGGAAGTAGCGTTCCAGACGCGGAAACCCATGCAGCAGCTGCTCCTGCCCGGCAAAGGAAATGGCCAGTACTGTCGATTTCTCCACGGCCTGAATGCCGAAGGCGGCGGGCGCGGGCGTGCCGAAGGCGGCGTAGTCGGTCAGCCACCAGCCTTCCAGGGCAAACTGCGTGGTTTGCTCCGTGCCTTTGTCGTTCACGAAAAACAGCCGTAGGCAGCCTTGGGCCACGAAGTAGTGCGCCTGGCACAGCTCGCCCTGCACCAACAGGTTGGCTTTCTTGCCGACGTCCAGCGGCTGAAAGAAGCGGCGGATGCCCCGCCATTCTTCCTCCGGCAACTCAATAAACCGGGCAATGTGCGCCCGCAGCATTTCCATCATAGCCAGTAGTAGCCCAGGCCCCGGCGGGCCGCAGCCTACCGACCAGCCGTCCGGGTCGGGCCGAACCTAAGCAATTGCGACTACACGACCACGATGAGGTGGTGGTGGCCGCGCACCGGGTGGAAGCTGCCACTCCGGTTTCTGCGGTTGCGGGCCGGGCCGGTACCTTTGCCGGGCCGTGTTGCCGTCCTTTGTGCCACCCCTACCGCTGTTGATGCTGACGATTTGCCACCGCTTTTTCCTGTTTAGCCTCCTGCTGCTGGCCGGCCACAGCGCCCAGGCCCAGCGCCCCGACACCACCATCATTCACTACGCCGGCACGCTCACCGGCGCGCTGTCGGCCGGCGGGGTGTACCGCACGCTGCTCACCACCACGCACTCGGTGAGCTTCAGCCGCGGCCTGCACTTCGGCCTCCCGCTGACGGGCACCTTCACCTACGGCAAGCAGGACCGGCAGCTCAAGGAGCGCGAGGCGCTGCTCAACGCCACGCCCTACTACTGGAAGGGCCGCTTCCGCGCCTACGGCCTCGGCGGCTACGAGCGCAGCAACCTGCGCGGCATTGCGGACCGCTGGCAGGTGGGCGCGGGCCCCGGCTGGTCGTTCTACCGCGACTCGCTGGGCACGCGCGAGGTGGCGCTGAGCAACCTCGTCATTCGCGAAGCCACGTACTACATCGACGGCAGCTGGCGCCTGGTCACGCGCAACTCGCTGCGGCTGAAGCTACTCTACACCCTGCGGCAGTTCACCGTGTCCACCTTCACCTATTACCAGCCTTCTATCCCAACGGTATCAGATTTCCGGGTAAGCCAGCTGGCGACGGTAACCTTCAAAGTGACCAAGCGCCTGGCCGTGAATGCCACCAGCAACTACACCCACGAAAGCCGGGTGCTGGCCGGCAAAAACCCCGACAACTACAACATGACGGTGGGCTTCAGCTACGCCACGCCGTAGGCTATTCGCAACCGCGCCCGGCCGCCGTATTGGCAGCCGGGCGCGGTTGTTGAAAAATGGGAAGGGAGCTACTGCTTCGAGCCGCACTCGGCGCAGAATTTCTGCTCGGGCTTCATGCCGGCGCCGCAGTTGCCGCAGAACCGGTCCTTGGCCTGGGCCTGCGCGCCGGGGTTGGCGGTGCCGCAGCTGGGGCAGAACTTCTGGCCGGCGGCCAGCTTGGTCTGGCAGCTGGGGCACTGCTGCAGGCCACCCTTGTTCAGAAAGTCGAGGCCCTGGGTGTAGTCCTGCTCACGGGTTTTGGTGTAAATCTGGTCGCGGGCGGCCAGGCGCTGCTGGGCGGCCAGCTCCTCCTGCTCGTCGGGGGCGCAGTCTTCGCAGAGGCCGGCCTGGTGGTTCCAGCACACGTCGGGGCACACCCAGTGGCCGCAGCGGGTGCACTGCTTGAAGTAAGTTTTGCCCTCCTGCACAGCTTTTTCCAGGGCGTCGTCGTGGGCCTTGCCGCCCACGGCGCGCTGCACGTGGTAGGCGGCGCTGCCGGCATCGGAGAAGTAGCCGCCGAACAGGCTGCCGGCGGCGCGCATCAGCTCCCCGGCAATGCCCACGGCGTTGGGCTGGAAGCGCGACATGTGGCCGTTGCGGCACTTGTCGCAGTGGAACTTGAACTGGAAGCCTTTATCGGTGCTCAGGTCGTCGTAGTTGGCGACGAATTGGATCAGGTTGCTCACGGGGTTCTGGCGGATGGTTGGGGTCTGGCGGTAAAAATACGGTTCTGCCCGACCCGGGCGCCACTGCCCGCCGGCGGGGTTGCCTTTTCCCAAGCCGAATCCGCTGCCGCGCGGTATTTTTCCGGTCGCAATAGCATGTATATGTGAGGCGCCAACGTCTCTTACTCCGCCGCAGCGGTCATAATCAGCTGCAGCAGCCCGTGGCGCACTGCGCTGAGCAGGGCTTGCTGGTAGAGCTCCTCCAACACGCTCTGGCGGGCGTCCAGGCTGCGGCGGGTTAGCCGCTGCTGGCCAGTGGCGGTCCGCAACAGTTCGCCCTGGGCGTCGAGTAGCTCCAGTGTCACCCGCGCGCCCGCTCCCACGTTTTCGTCTTCGGTCGTGGCGAAAAACGTCTGGTAGGCATCATCGAGCTGGCAGCGCAGCGTCACGGCGGGCTTGGTAGAATCGGCCGAAAACGGCGCCCGCAACACCCGCTGAATGCCGGCGCGCTGCTCGGGCGTGAGCATCGGCCACACCTTGTCCATTTGCCCGGGTCGCGAAAACGCCGGCAGCTTGATAGCCCGGCTCGACGTCAGCGGCCGGGCGTCGTCGATGGTTATGGCCGCGAGGCGGTACTGCGCGGCCGCGGGCACGCTGGTCAGCTTGGGCAGCGGCGCGCCCGGAGGCGGCGCAGGCGCCGGGGCCACCGGCAGGCTGTTCAGCTCGAATTGCTGCGCGGCGGCGGGCCGGGCCAGCAGCCCTACGCCCAGCACGGCCAGCCACCGGAAGCGGAAGAAAGTAGTAGACATAAGCAGGAGTGCGGCGCCGCCACGGCCGGGGAGCAAGCCAAAGGCCCGGCCGGAAGCCCGAAAAAGGGTTATAAAGAAAAAGCAGAAGCGGCGCAGCTGCGCGGCCGTTACCGCCACCACGCCGCTTGTTCCAGCCGCTGCGCGGCCGGGTCCTGCCCGGTCCAGGCCTGCCGGTATTGCTGCCAGCCGTAGGCCAGGTACTTGTCAGTCGGGCTGAACTCGCCCGCGCCCTGGTCCAGGTCGCCGCTGTTCGGGATGCGGTGGCGGCCCCAGTTGCAGCGCTTCACCTGCTTGCTGCGGTAGGAGGTCCAGGTGCCCACGCCCTGGTTGTTGGCGTAGCTGTCGGCAAAGCTCAGCAGGTCGTCGTAGTAAATCCGGCCCCGGGCGTCCTTGTACCATTTGGCGTGCAGCACGCCCCGAAATACGCCGGTGCCGGGCTGCGCTTCCCGCTCCCGCAGTTCGTATTCGGCCAGCACGATGCCCGATTTTACGGCAATGGCAGGCTCGTTGTCGAGGGTGCGGGGCCGGCCGCGGTTGACGCGCACGTGCAGCACCCGCAGCGTGCCCTGAAAGGCCGCCACGTTGGTTTTCACCCTGGATTTACCCGTCACGGCGTACTGCCCGGGCTGCCCGGCGGTGGGCGTCACGGTCAGCAGCTTCAGGTCCAGGCGCTGGTAATTCGGGCCGATAAAGCCCAGGGCGGCGTCCTTGGGAGGCAGCCACACGGGCGCGAAGGAGCGGCCAGCGTACTGTGGCAGTAGTTCCGTGGGCAGCAGGGCCGGATCGGCCAGCACGCGGCGGCGGTAGGTTTCGCTTTCGGGCGGCAGCGCGGCGGCGCTCAGGGCCAGCCAGCAGGTAGCTATAAGTGGAAATACGGATATCATTGGGCAATAATAGGATAGGCTTGGAATACTAACTACTCTGGCCCAGGATGAAAAGGTTTTTCGGCAAGCTCGTTAAACTCGGCCCCGCCCGGGCGCTCTAACCCCCACGCACCCCGCTCCACCTCACCTCCTCCCCGCTGCTTGGAAGATCAGGACATCCTCCTCAAGTTCCGCGACCCGGCCAGCCGCAACCTGGCCTTCAACCAGCTGGTGCGCAAGTACCAGAGCAAGGTGTACTGGCACGTGCGCAAGATGGTAGTGGACCACGCCGACGCCGACGACCTCACCCAGGACGTGTTCATCAAGGTGTGGAGCCACCTGGACAACTTTCGCCAGGACGCCTCGCTCTACACCTGGATCTACCGCATTGCCACCAACGAGTGCCTGAACTTCCTCTCCAGCAAGCGGCGCAAGTTCTTTTTGCCCCTCAACGACGTGGGCGCCGAGCTGGCCCAGAAGCTGGAGGCCGACGAGCAGCTGGCCGGCGACACGGTGGAGCTGAAGCTGCAGAAAGCCATTCTGCGCCTGCCCGACAAGCAGCGCCTGGTGTTCAACCTGCGCTACTACGACGAGATGCCCTACGAGCAGATGGCCGAAGTGACGGGCACCAGCGTGGGCGCCCTCAAGGCCTCGTACCACCACGCCGTCAAGAAAATCGAGCAGTACGTAAACCAGGAAACCGATTAAACCTGCGGCCCCTGCGGCCCTCCAACCGATATGAAAACGCCCTTCCGCCTCGATGAGCACCCACGGCGGCCCCAGCCGCCGCTGGCCCCGCCCGCCGCGGAGTACTTCGATCAGCTGCCGCGGCGCGTGATGCAGCGCGTGCGCCCCGCCGCCGAACCGGCTCCGTTGTGGGGCTGGCTCGCCCGCCTGAGCGCCCCGGCGCGCACGGCCCTGGCTTCTGTGGTGCTGCTGCTCACTTTCGTGGGCAGCTTCTGGCTGACGTCGCGCCCCAGCGGCCGGCCCGCGGCCGGCATCACCCGCCGCACCAACGCCGCCCGGGCCCTGGCCGCCGTGCCCCGCGCCGAGGCCGTGCAGTACCTGCTTTCCGACGCCGCCCCGCGCGTGACCCTGGCCGACCTGGCCGACACCCACGTGGCCGAGCGCGCCCTGCCCACCGAGTTTCTGCCCGGCACCGACGCCGAAATCCAGGCCGCCCTCGACGAGCAGCCAAGCCTGGATGTGTATTTGTAGTGTTACTTCGCCCCCGATGTTTGTTTTTCCCCGCATGACTCGCTTCCTCGCCCGCCCCGTGTTGCTGGTGGCGCTGTTGCTGCTCGGCAGCCTGGGCGCCCGGGCC
This sequence comes from Hymenobacter edaphi, assembly GCF_003258365.1. Classification (GTDB taxonomy): domain Bacteria; phylum Bacteroidota; class Bacteroidia; order Cytophagales; family Hymenobacteraceae; genus Solirubrum; species Solirubrum edaphi. Next base: position 1,588,715 of record NZ_QHKM01000001.1, read on the forward strand.
CAGTCCGGCGTCCGGCAGCGCCCCAGCCAGCGCCTCGAAAACGCGCGCATTGCCTACATCACCGACAAAATTGCGCTGACGCCCGAGCAGGCCCAGCGCTTCTGGCCGCTCTTCAACGAGTTTACCGACAAGCGCCGCGACCTGCGCAAGCAAACCAAGATGGGTTTGCGCGGCCAGGACTTCAGCGCCATGAGCGACAAGGACATCCGCGCCGCCCTCGACGAGCAGTTCAAGCTCCGCCAGGGCGAAATCAACCTGGAAAAAGAGTACGTCGACAAGTTCGCCAAGGTCATCAGCCTGCGCCAGGTGGCCCAGCTCATGCAGGCCGAGCGCGACTTCACCCGGGAGCTGATTCAGCGCCTCGACAACCGCCGCGCCGCCAGCGGTGCCCTGAGCGGCCAAGAATAGGCCGCGTTGCCCCTGAACGACCCGAGGCGGCCCCGCAAAGGCCGCCTCGGTTGTTTTTTGGCCAGGTTCTCCGGTGCTAATTGGCCGTCCTGTCGCGCTTGCCGAGACCTCTCGCGTGCTGATGTCCAATAGTAAAATCTTCGTTGAACGAAAATAATGCTAGCCAGCGTCAGCACGCGAGATGTCTCGACAAGCTTCGACAGGACGGGCTGTAGCCTTTTTATTTCGACTTTAGCCACAGCCCCGGTTTCGTCCCCGGCGCGGTACTTTTGCGGCTGATTTCAGCCTACTGCAGTACCCATGCTCACGCCCCGCCAGCTCTTTTTGCGCCACCAGGCCCAGACATCCGACTTTCCCCTGCTGCTCGAAATCGAGCGGGCCGAGGGCGTGTGGATGTACGGCCCCGACGGCCGCCGCTACCTCGATTTGATTTCGGGCATTGGCGTCAGCAACGTGGGGCACCGCCACCCGCGGGTGCTGCAGGCCATTCAGCATCAGCTCGATAAGTACCTGCACCTGATGGTGTACGGCGAGCTGGTGCAGGCCCCGCCGGCCGAGCTGGCCCAGGCCCTGCACCACACGCTGCCGCCCGAGCTGGACAACGTGTACTTCACCAACTCCGGCACCGAGGCAGTGGAGGGCGCCCTCAAGCTGGCCAAGCGCCACACCGGCCGCACCGAGCTGATCGGCGCCCACAACGCCTACCACGGCTCCACCCAGGGCGCCCTGTCCGTTACCGGCTCCGAGAGCTTCAAGCGCAGCTTCCGCCCCCTGCTGCCCGACGTGCGCCACCTGCGCTACAACCACGTCGAGGACCTCGCGCTGATTACCGGGCGCACGGCCGCCGTCATCGTGGAGACGGTGCAGGGCGAGGCCGGCGTGCGCGTGCCCGCCGGCGACTACCTGCGCCAGCTGCGCCGCCGCTGCCACGACGTGGGGGCGCTGCTGATTCTGGACGAAATCCAGTGCGGCTTCGGGCGCACCGGCACGTTCTGGGCCTTCGAGCAGTTCGGCGTGGTGCCCGACATCCTGCTCACGGCCAAGGGCATGGGCGGCGGTATGCCCATCGGCGCGTTCATTGCGCGCCAGGACATCATGCAGGATTTCAAGTCCGACCCGATTCTGGGCCACCTGACCACCTTCGGCGGGCACCCGGTGTCGTGCGCGGCGGCGCTGGCCACGCTGCGCGTGATTCAGGAGGAAAACCTGCTGGCCGGCGTGGCAGAGAAGGCCGCACGGTTTCGGCGGCAGCTGCGCCACCCGGCCATCCGCGGGGTGCGCGGGCTGGGGCTGCTGCTGGCCGTGGAGTTCGAGTCGTTTGCGGTGCTCAAGCCCATTATCGACCACGCTCTGGCGCACGAGGGCGTGCTCACCGACTGGTTTCTGTTCTGCGACAACTCCCTGCGCCTGGCCCCGCCGCTGACCATCACCGACGCGGAAATCGACTGGGCCTGCGCGGCGCTGCTGCGGGCCGTGGCCCACGTGACCGGGACGCCGGCCGGCTAGGGTCCACCGGCCGGGCCGCGCGGAATGCCGCCCGCAGAGGTGGCCGGCTCCGCGCGGAGCCGCTGCGCGGAAATGCTGCCCCTGGTGCCAGCGCGGAGCAAGCCAGGGCGCCGGCGTCGGCCAATCACTGCAACCAGAAGTAGACCGACCGGCCGCACGCGGGGTGGGGCGCTGTGCCCTTGCGCGGGCTCTTGGAGGCGCACGGCCCGGCAGCCGGGGCACCGCTTCCGCAAGCCCCGGCGAGGCGCGCTGGTTGATTTAAAAACCAACTACCCCAGCAGAGTGAAAGAAATAGCCCCGGAATTGTGGTATATTGTACCACTTATTTTGCCTGTACTCTGTCCTTTCCTCAATGCGCTGGTTTTTGTTTGCTTCCGCTGCCTTCTTCAGCCTTTGGCTGCTCGTGGTATCCGGAGCGGAAGCAACGCCGCGTAACGCCCACCCAACGGCCCCGCCCCCGCCTTCCGGGCCGACGACGCTGGCGGCCGGCCGGGTGCAGCGCACCAGTCAGCACCGTCTCGACAGCATTCAGGCCCTGATCCGGGCCCGGCCGCGGCTGGATACCGTCAAGATTGCGCTGACCACCCACCTGGCCTGGGAAATCCAGCAGCGCGACACCCGCGCCAGCCTGCCGGTGCTCCTGGAAGCGCTGCGGCTGGCCCGGCAGCTGGGCTACAAGGACTACGAAGCCGAAGCCCTGCTCGACGTGGCCGACTGCTACATTCTGCTCGGCGAGTACGACGCGGCCAAGCGCTGGATGAGCAAAACCAACACGGAATTCACGCGCCTGCACAACGTCGGCGGGCAGATCCGCTGCCTGGGCCGCCTGGCCAGGATTGCCGCCCAGCAGGGCCAGTACGCCACGGCCCTCGCCTACTGCCTCCGGGTGCCGGCCTCCTACGACGCCGGCGACACCCGCCGCTTTTATACCAGCCTGCAGATTCAGATCGGCAACGTGTACCGCCAACTCGGCGAGCTGGACCACGCCGAGCGGTACCTGCGCCACGCCCTGCAGGTGTCGCAGCGCTACGACTACCCTGACCGGCTCAACCTGATCTACGGGGAGCTGGGCGAAATCCGCCGGGCGCAGGGGCGCTGGCCGCAGGCCCGCCGCTACTACGCCCGGAGCATGGCCATCAGCCAGCGGCTGCACCTGGCCCCCGAAATCCTGCGCATGGAAATCAACCTGGCCGAAATGGACGAGCAGCTCGGCCACCCGGCCGCCGCCATGACGCGCGCCCACGTGGTGCTGGGCCCCACGCGCCAGGTGCTGCCGCTGGCCGTGCCGCGGGTGCTGGGGCTGCTGGGCCGCAGCAGCCTGACGCGCGGCTGGACCGACAGCGCGGTGGCTTATGCCCACCAAAGCCTGCGGGAAAGCCGGCTGCTGCGCGCGCCCGAAGGCATCCGGGACGCCCACGAGGTGCTGGCCCGCGCCTACGCCCACCGCCGCGACTTCGCCCGCGCCTACCAGGCTCAGCAGCAGTTCATGGCCGCCCGCGACAGCCTGACCGGGGCCGAGGTAAGCCGCCGCACCGGGGCCCTGCAGTACCGCCACGAGCTGGGCCGGCAGCAGGCCCAGATTCAGCTGCTCACCCAGAAAACGCGCCTGCAGCAGCAGCAGCAGGAGCTGAACCGCCTGCGGCAGCGCTGGCAGGCCCTGCTGCTGCTGGGCCTGATTGGCGTGGTAGCCGGGCTGAGCGGCCTGGCTTTCTGGCAGTACCGCCGCCGCCAGGCCGCCCGCGAAGCCGCCCTGCGCACCAGCCTGGCCGCCGACCTGCACGACGACGTGGGTTCGCTGCTCACGCAGATATCCATGCAGAGCACCATGCTGCGCGAGGGCCTGTACCCGCCTGAGCAGCAGCGCCAGCACCTCGACCACATGGCCGAAACCAGCCGGCAGGCCGCCCGCCAGATGAGCGACGTGGTGTGGGGTATTGACGCGCGCAACGACTCGCTCTCCAGCGTGCTCGACCGCATGCGCGACCATGCCTACCTGGTGCTGCCCCCGGCCGGGGTGGAGCTGGACTTTGCGGCCGACCCGGACCTGACGGCCACCGCCGTGCCGCTGGCCTCGCGCCAGGCCCTGTACCTGATCTACAAGGAAGCCCTGCACAACGCCGTCAAGCACGCCGGGGCCCGGCAGGTGACGGTGCGCCTGCGCCTGCACGGCCGGCAGCTGGAGCTGGATGTGCACGACGACGGCCGCGGCGCCCCCGTACCCGCCCGGACCAGCGCCGGGCAGGGCCTGCGCAACATGCAGGCCCGGGCCGCCGCCGCCGCCGGCACCGTCAGCTACGACGCCAGCGGCCCGGGCTTTCGGGTGGTGGCGCGGCTCCCGCTGAGCTAGGGTGCGTGGATAGCGAGCGAAAAAAACGTTATGCGCAGCCCCGCGAACCGCAGGTCGACGCAGTCAAGCCTCTCTACCGAACAACGAAGCCCTAGAGGAGCTTTGACAAGCGGATACCAGTTCAAGCATAACGGCCTGGAAAGCAGCCGAACCCCGTTTTCAGCTACTGTCCACACACCTTAGCGGGTCCCGGCGGGCTTTTGCCGGCCGGGCTTTCCCGCCGGCCGTACACGCGCGCCGACCTTCATTGGCTCCGGCGCGTTTCACATCTTTATGCGATACTTTCGGCCCGGCCCACTTCCGACCTTTGCCCCGTGATTTACCTCGGCATCATTGAAGACCAGCCCACGATTCGGGAAGCGCTGACGGGCTACCTCTGCGCCCAGCCCGAGTTCAGCTGCGTGCTCAGCGCGGCGTCGGTGGAGGAGTTTCTGGCGGCGGTGCCCACCATGATTCACCGCCCCACGCTTATCCTCTCCGACATCGGGCTGCCCGGGCTGTCGGGCATCGAGGGCCTGGTGCCGCTGCGCCAGCTGCTGCCCACGGCCGAGGTGGTCATGCTCAGCGTGTACTCCGACGCCCAGCGCGTGTTCGATTCGCTGCGCGCCGGGGCGGTGGGCTACCTGGAGAAGGATACGCCCCTACCCGTCATCAAGGAAAACCTGCTGCAGGTAGCCGCCGGCGGCTCGCCCATGTCGCCGGGCATTGCGCGCCACGTCATCCGTTACTTTCAGCCCGCTCCGCGCCTAGCCCTGGAGCCGCTCACCGCCCGCGAGCAGGACATCGTGCGCGGCATCGAGGACGGGCTGAGCTACCAGCGCATTGCCGACCGCCTGTTCCTGAGCATCGACACGGTGCGCAGCCACATCCGGCAAGTGTACCGCAAGCTGCAGGTCAACTCCAAGGCCGAGCTGCTGGCCCGCGGCTACCGCCGCTAACGCCCCGCCTGGCCCGGCTCCCGGGCGGCTAGCGGGGCGTCTTGCCCCGCGCCCGCCGGTACGCCCCCCGTTCCGGCTGGGGGCCTGGCGCCGTTTTCGGGCCGCGCCCGCCCGGGCCGATTTTACGCAGGCCCAACGACGCAAACAGGCGTTCCTGCGCGCAGGAACGCCTGTTTTAATAACTGTTAGGGGTGCGGCGCCGGCGCGGTTACAGCCCGTTGCCGTGGGCCGGCTCGCCCTTACCCTGGAAATTCAGGAAGGCCTGCGACTCTTCCTTGATTTGCTCGCGGGGCAGCCCGTCGCGCACGCCCATCGAGATTTTGCGCACCAGCACGCCCACAATGGCCTTGCGGAAACCCAGCTTCTCGGCCATGTCGATGCAGAAATCCATTTCGTTGTCGTCCACCACGCCGTCGGCCAGCATCATATCCACCAGGTCGAAGATCTGGTCGAAGCGCTCGGAGTCGTTGTCGGGGATGTGCAGCACGTGGGAGCTGGCATTCGACACGGCGCTGCGCACATCGTTGGCGTTCAGGCCATTTTTCTTGCCCACGGCCACCAGGAAATTCATTTCCCGTTCGTCGATGTGCCCGTCGACGCGGGCCAGGGCGGCCAGGTTGTGAATGTGGCTGCGGACTTTCTTATTCTGTTCGCTTTCGAAGAAACCAAACATAGGTCGGGCAGGGTAAAACGGTGAAGAGGGAGCGGCCGCGGAGTAGGCTGGGAGTTTTGCCACCGGCCCGGCGACCATGGCGGGCAGTAGCGGGTGCGAGGTTAAGGTAGGGTTTCGCCCGCAACCGTTCAATACGGCAAAGCGAAAAAAACTGCCATTTTGCCGGTCATATTTGCGTACAAATTTTAGCTCAAGCGGCGGCGGTTGGCCGGTTCTTGTACCTTTGCCATTTCATGGACGGCCCATCTGCGGATGCATTGTCCTTCTGACCCACGAAAGAATGAAGCGAATTGGAGTGTTTACCAGCGGCGGTGACGCGCCCGGTATGAACGCCGCCGTGCGCGCCGTGGTGCGCACGGCCCTGTACCACGGCATCGAAGTCTACGGCATCATGCGCGGCTATTCGGGCATGATTAAGGGGGAAATCGTCAAGCTCGATTCCACCTCCGTGGCCAACATCGTGCAGCGCGGCGGCACCATTTTGAAGTCGGCGCGCAGCCAGAAGTTCCTCACCAAGGAAGGCCGCCAGGAAGCTTTCGACCAGTTGGTGAACCACCGCATCGAGGGCCTGGTGGCCATTGGCGGCAACGGCACGTTCACCGGCGCCGAGCTGTTTGAGCGCGAGTTCGGCATTCCGACGGTGGGCGCCCCCGGCACCATCGACAACGACCTTTACGGCACCGACTACACCATCGGCTACGACACGGCCGTGAACACGGCCCTCGACGCCATCGACAAAATCCGCGACACGGCCGACTCGCACGACCGCGCCTTCTTCGTGGAGGTGATGGGCCGCGACTCGGGCTACATCGCCATTCCCTGCGCCATCGGCGGCGGGGCCGAAATCGTGCTGGTGCCCGAGCAGGTGCAGAGCATCGACACGGTTATCGAAACCCTGCAGGTGGCCCGCAAGCGCCAGAAATCCTCGTTCCTGATCATCGTGGCCGAGGGCGACGAGGAGGGCAACGCCACCACCATTGCCAGCAAGGTGAAGGAAGCCATTCCGGAAATGGACGCCCGCGTGACCGTCATCGGCCACATCCAGCGCGGCGGCGCCCCGTCGGCCGCCGACCGCCTGCTGGCCTCGCAGATCGGCATTGCCGCCGTGGAGGGCCTGCTCAACGGCATGCGCAACGTGATGGCCGGCATTGTGGACCGCAAGCTGGTGTACACGCCCTTCCAGGAGTGCATTTCGCGCAAGAAGATGATCAACCAGGGCTTCATGCGCATGGTGGAAATCCTGAGCGTGTAAGCCGCCCTTCGGCCGGGCAGCAGGGCGGGCCGTAGCAGTACGGCCCGCCCTGCCGGCGTTGGCGGGCGGCGGGGCGCCGGAAAATAATTCGGCTTGCGGGAGCGGGCAGGCCAACCTTTCGGGTTCCGGGCCTCCCCTTGGGGTAACTGTCCCGCTTATCTACCCCTTTCCACCGTTTCCGCATGCAGCTTCTTTACCCGCTCGCTCTGGCCGTTTCGCTCAGCCTGCCCGCCCTGGCCCAAACCGCGCCATCCACCCGCCCGGCACCCCGCAACCTTGTCGAGTTCGGCGCGGGCCGGAGCCTGAACGGCTCGGGCGACTATTTCTGCCAGAAATTCCACGTGGGCTACGCCCGCACCCTGGGCCGCCACTTCAGCGTGGGGCCGCGCCTGGCCCTGATCAACGGCTCCACGGACATCTACTTCGGGCAGGGCGCCACGCTGCCCATCACTTACCGCGCCATCAACCTGGAGGGCGAAGCCTACTACGCTCCCTTCGGCTACGAGCGGCGCTTTGTCTTCGCCTTCGGGGCCGGGGCTTACGTGGGCCACACCCGGCAGCACGACTTTTACTACGCCGGCTGGGGCCGCAACGCCAACAACGAGTGGGTGTTCGACTCCCGGCCCCGCAACACCCAAGGCTTCCACGTGGGCTACCTGGCTTCGCTGAATGCCGACTACGTGGTGGACGACGAGCAGCGCTGGCTGCTGGGCGCCAAGCTGGCCCTGCAAAACGACACCTACGGCAACATACTGCCCGGGGCCCAGCTGCGCCTGGCCAGACGGTTCTAGCGCAAATGTGGTTACGTTAGTGAGTTGGTGAAGTGCCGCTCGGACATTCACTAACTTACTAACGCACCAATGGCCTCAAAGGCCGCGTCCGGGTGCAGCCACTGGTAGGCTTCGTCGCGGCGCAGCCAGGTGAGCTGGCGCTTGGCATAGCGGCGGGTGTTGCGCTTGAGCAGGCGCACGGCTTCGGGCCAGTCGTAAGCCCCGTCGAGGTAGCCGAAGATTTCCTGGTAGCCCACCGTTTGCAGCGCCTGCGCGTGGCGGTGCGGCAGCAGTGCCGTTACTTCTTCCAGCAGGCCCTGGGCCAACATCTGGTCCACGCGCTGATCGATGCGCTCATACAGCTCGTCCCGTTCGCGCGTCAGGGCGACTTTCTGGGTGCGCCAGGGCCGCTCGGCTTTCGGGCCGGCCTGGTGGAAGCTGCTGAAGGGCCGGCCGCTGCTGCGGCACACCTCCAGCGCCCGCAGCACGCGCACCGGGTTCTGCCGGTCGATGCGCTGGTGGCAGAGCGGGTCCAGCGCGGCTAATTCTTCGACCAAGGCGGGCAGCCCCTTTTCGGCCAGCTCCGCCTGCAGCTGCCCGCGGATTGCCGCGTCAGCGGGCGGCAGCTCGTCCAGCCCGTCGGTGACGGCCTGCAGGTACAGCCCCGAGCCGCCGGTGAGGATGACGACTTCGTGCTTTTGGAACAGCTCGTGGAGCAGCTGCAGGCAGTCGGCTTCGTAACGGCCGGCGCTGTAGTCCTCGGTGATGCTGTGCGAATCGACGAAGTGGTGGGGCACGCCCTGCATTTCGTCCGCAGTAGGCTTGGCCGTGCCGATGTGCATCTCGCGAAAAAACTGCCGGGCGTCGGCCGATACCACCTCGGTGCCGAAATGCTGGGCCAGGCGCACGCACAGGGCCGTTTTGCCCACGGCCGTGGGGCCGGCTACCACCAGCAGAGTGGGTTGCTTGCTCATGCGGATACGGGGGATGGGGCGGCGGGCCAGAGCGCGGCAAACAGGCGCTGCAGCTCCTGCTCCTCGTGCTGCCAGTTCAGCTCCAGGCGGGCGCGCTGGCAGTTGTGGGCCAGCTGCTGATAATGCGTGGCGTCGCCGAGCAGGCGGTTCAGAGCGGCGGCCAGGGCGGCGGGCGTCAGCTCGGGCACCACTTCGGCCACCTGGTACTGTTCGTTCAGAGCCAGGTACTCGGGGAAGGGCGAAATCAACTGGGGCACGCCGGCGTGCAGGTAGTCGAAGAACTTGTTGGCTAGGGAGTAGTAGTAGCTCAGCCCCAGGTTTTCCAGTACGCTGATGCCCACGGCGGCCCGCGCCGTCACCTCGCGCAGCTCGGCCGGCAGCACGTAGCCGCGAAACTCCACCCGCCCGTTCTGCAGCAGCCCCAGGTCCTGGGCCCGCCGCCGCAGGCCGTCCGACAGGTCGCCTTCGCCGCAGACGACCAGGCGGGCGGACACCGCGGGCATGGCTTCGAGCAGGGCTTCCAGGCCGCGGCCGGCGTTGAGGGCGCCCTGGTAGAGAATGTAGCCCTCGTTGGGCGTCGCCGGGGCGTTTTCCGCCAGCCGGCTGATGTTGCGCACCGTGCCGAAGGCGCGGCCGTAGCGCTGCTCGAACAGCCGCGCCAGCGCCGGGCCCACGGTGTAGGCCAGCGTGGCCCGGGGCACCACAAACCGTTCCACGGCCAGCCACAGGCGGCGCACGGCCGGGCGGCCGACCACCTCGGGCACTTCGGTGAACAGCTCGTGCGCGTCGTACACGAACGGGACGCGGCCCAGGCGCGCGCGCAGCCAGGTGGGCAGCGCCGCGTCGAGGTCGGCGCAGCCGTAGGCCGCAAAGCCGCGCTGCCCGAGCAGGTACAGGAGCAGGCGCAGGTTGTATTCGAGGTAGAACAGCTTGCCCCGGCTAAACCAGCAGCGCAGCCGGTGCTGCTCGTAGGGCTGGGCCGTGAGCGGCTGGGAATTCGGCCACTGGCGGCCCACGAGGCGCACCTGGTAGCCCGCCCCGGCCAGCGAGGCGCAGATGCGCTGCATCCGCTGGTCGTAATTCAGGTCGGTGGTGACGGCGAAGAGCAGGCGGCGCACGGGAGAAAAGGAAAAAACCAAGCCGGCCGGGCAACGAATGCGCACCGGGGTTCGGATATATTTGACAAATTTAAGAAGTAAACCCTGCTCCCCGCCTGCGCCCCGCCCCCACGGCGGCGCGGCCGGCCGCTCGTTCTCCCGCATGGCGCTGCTTTCCGATACCACCCACTCCCAGGCCGCAACCGACGCCGCCACGTACCGCGCCCTCTTCGACGGCGCCTACGACGGCATTTTGCTCTATGACGAGCACGGCCGGCTTTTCGACTGCAACCAGCGGGCCCTCGACCTGCTGGGCACCACCCGCGCCGTGCTGCTCTCGGCCGGGCTGATGGCTTTTCTGCGCCCCGAGCAGACCACCGAGCAGCACTGGGACGGCGAAGAAACCTTGCAGGAAGCCCTGCTGCAGACGGCCCGTACCGGCCAGCCCGCGGCCCGCATTTGGTACGGCCGCCGGCAAGACGATACCCTGCTCGACGGCTGGGCCACGCTGCACCGCCTGGAGCTGCCCCCCGACCAGCGCATCGTGGTGGAGCTCAGCCTGCGCGACGTGACGCAGACGCGCCGGCAGTTTGAGGCCCTGCAGCACGAGCAAGCCGCCACCCGCTCGCGCGAGCAGCTGCGCGAGGTGCTCAGCCGCGCCGACCTGGGCTTCCTGCAGCTCGACCGCGAGGGGCGCATCGTCGACGTGAACGAGTTCTTCCTGGTGATGACGGGCTACTCGCGCGAGCAGGTGGTGGGCCAGGAGTACTTCAGCCTGTTTGCCGCCGAGGTGGAGCGCGAGCCGCGCCGCTACGCCTACCGCCGGGCCCTGGAGCACGAGGAGCTGCAGGATTTCTTCGAACGCTCCCTGCTGGCCCACGACCGGCACCGGCGCACGGTGTACTGGTACGCCGAGTTCGTGCGCGACGCCGACGGGCAGGTCAACGGCGTGATGTTCGTGGGGCGCGACGTGACCAAGGGACAGTTTACGGCCCGGGCCCTGGGCGAAAGTCAGTCGCGGCTGCAGGACTTTCTGGACAACGCCCACGACCTGATCCAGAACCTGAGCATCGACAACCGCTTCCTGTTCGTCAACAAGGCGTGGAAGGAAAAGCTGGGCTACGCGGCCGAGGAGCTGCCCGGCCTCTCGCTCACCGACGTGGTGCACCCCTACTACAAGGCCAAGCTGCTCTACCAGCTGCGCAACCTCTACAAGGGCGAGAAAGTCAACAAGCTCGAAACCGTCTTTCTGACCAAGACGGGCAAGCCGGTGCACCTGATCGGCTCCATCACCTGCTCCTGGGACGACGGCGAGCCGGTGAGCACCCGCGCCATCCTGCACGACATCACCGACCGCATCAAGGCCGAGCGGCTGCAGAAGGTCTACTACAGCATTGCCAACCTGGCCATCAGCTCCAAGGACTTGCACTCGTTGTACGGGGCCATTCACCGGGAGCTGAGCAAGATTATCGAAACCAACAACTTCTACATTGCCCTCTGCGACGAGGCCCGCACGCAATTGCAGTTCGCCTACTTCGTCGACCAGAATTCCCAGGGCGAGAAGGCGATGGTGATGCGGCCCTTCTCCTCGGGCGTGTCGGAGTACATCATCCGCACCGGCAAGCCGCAGATTCTGCTCAAGCCCGACCTGCAGGGTCTTATTGCCGACGGCACCATCACGGCCTACGGGCTGATGCCGGAGGTGATGCTCTGCTCCCCGCTCAGCATCGGCGACCGGATCATCGGCGTCATCACGGTGCAGGACTACACCAAGCCCGACGCCTACGCCCCTTCTGACCTTGAAATCCTGCACTTCATCTCCAACCAGGTGGCGCTGGCCATCGAGCGGAAGCGCAACGAGGTGCAGATCAACAAGCAGAACGCGCGCCTGAACGCCATCTTCGAGAGTGGGACGCACCTGATGTGGTCGGTGGATTTGAAGTCGCGCCTGACCTCGTTCAACCGCAACTACGCCGCCTACTTCCTGCGGCGCAACGGCGTGCACCCGGCCCTGAACATCAACCTCTGGCACGCCGACCTGGCCATGATGGAGGAAGACGCCCGGCAGCTGTTCATCGAGCACTACACCCGGGCCTTCGAGGGCGTGCCCCAGCGCTTCGAGGTGCGCCTGCGCGACGTGCGCGGCCACGACACCTGGCGCGAAATCTACCTCAACCCCATTTACCTCGACGACGGCACCTTCGAGGAAATTTCGGGCATTGCGCACGACATCACCGACAAGAAACGCTCGTTGCTGGAAATGGCGGCGCAGGAAGAGAAATTCCGCGCCATCTTCGAGTCGTTCCAGGATATCTACTACCGCACCGACGAGAAGGGCGTCATCACCATTATTTCGCCCTCGGTGGTCGACATCGTGGGCTACCTGCCCGAGGAAGTGGTGGGCCACCGCGTGGCCGACTACTACGAATTTCCCGACCACCGTGCCGATTTGATCAGCGAGCTGGAAATCGGCGGCGGCGTGGTGCGCAACTTCGAAACCGCGCTCATCCACAAGGAGGGCCACCCCATCAAGGTGCTGGTGAATGCCCGCGCCCTCTACGACGAGCAGGGCCGCATGGCCGGCATCGAGGGCATTGCCCGCGACGTGACGGACTTCAAGCAGATGCAGGACGATTTGCGCCGCGCCAAGGACGAGGCCGAAACCGCCCTGCACGCCAAAACGCAGTTTCTGGCCAACATGAGCCACGAGCTGCGCACCCCGATGAACGGCATCATCGGCATGATTGACCTCTTGCACCAGACGGTGGCCTCGGAAGAACAGGAGGAGTACATCGACACGCTGCGCAAGTCTTCGGACGCGCTGCTGGCCATCCTGAACGACATCCTGGACCTCTCCAAGATTCAGGCGGGCAAGATGGAGCTCAACGAGGAGGGCATGGACCTGCACTACACGCTGGAGAAAATCCACTCGCTCTTCGCCAACCGCGCCCAGCAGAAACAGCTCGACTTCACCTACGAAATCACCCCGCACACCCCGCGCTTCATCATCACCGACGAGACGCGCCTGCTGCAGGTCCTTTCGAACCTGACCTCGAACGCCATCAAGTTCACCCAGCAGGGCCGCGTGACGGTGCGCGCCACCTCCGTCTTCACCGACGGGGTGGAGCACACCCTGCGCTTCGAGGTGAAGGACTCGGGCATCGGCATCTCGCCCGAAAACGCCAAGCTGCTCTTCACCAACTTCACCCAGCTCGACACCACGCCCACCAAATCGTTTGGCGGCACCGGCCTCGGGCTGGCCATCAGCAAGCAGCTCACCGAGCTGATGGGCGGCCAGATTGGCGTCGACTCGGTGGTGGGCGAAGGGGCCACGTTCTGGTTTACCATTCGCTGCCGGGTGGCCGAAAACGAGGAAGCCATCCTGCAGGAGCGGCAGGCCTCGCGCGACCGGTCGCAGGTGGGCGTGCTGCGCTTCGAGCAGAGCCCGCGGGTGCTGCTGGTCGACGACAACCCCATCAACCAGAAAGTGGCCGTGCGCCTGCTCGACAAGCTCGGCTGCCAGACCGACGTGGCCGGCGACGGGTTCGAGGCCATCGGCCTGGCCACCAGCGGGGTGCGCTACGACGTGATTTTTATGGACATCCAGATGCCGGAAATGGACGGCGTGACGGCCATGCGCGAAATCCGCCGCCGCCTCGGGCCCGGCTGCCCCCCGGTGGTGGCCATGACGGCCTACTCCATGAAGGAGGATGCGGAGCGCTTCGTGCAGGAAGGCATGGACGACTACGTGCCCAAGCCGGTGAAAAGCCAGGACCTCTACGAGGTGCTGCACCGCTGGCGCCCGCAGCTAGCCGTAGCCCTGGCCCCGGTAGCCGATAACGAGGACGGCGCCCAGACCGCGCCCGCGGCTTCGCAAGCTGCTGAAACGACCGCGCCGCCCGTGGCCGAAGAACCCGCGCCCACCTACGCGGCGGACCCGCGCCCCGTTATCGACCTGGACACGGTGGAGCAGCTGCGCCAGCTGGGCGGGGCCGATTTTGCCGCCAGCCTCTTCAGCGACTTTGAGCAGGAAGCCGGCCCGCTTTTGGACGAAGCCAAGGCGCTGGTGGAGGCCGGCCGGCCCGCCGATATCCTGCCTCACCTGCACCAGCTCAAGGGCACGGGCTTCACCCTGGGCCTGACGCGGCTGGCCGAACAGGCCAAGCACCTCGAACACGAGCTCAAACAAGGCCGTACAGAACACGCGGTGCGGGATTTTCAGGCGCTTTTGCATTACTTCGCAGAGTTCATCCGGGAGTACCCGGCCCGCACCAGTGCCCCCTGACGGGCCTTTTTGGCAGTACCGCTCCACACCACCTTCCCCCAAACCCTTAGCTAGCAGTCATGTCCGACTCGAAAACCATTCTGATTGCGGAGGACAGCTCCGTGATTCTGAACCTGACCAAGAAGATCCTGGAGCTGCAGAAGTACCGCATCGTGTCGGCCAAAAACGGCGGCGAGGTGATGAAACAGCTCGAAGCCCAGCCCATCGACTGCATTTTGCTGGATATAAATATTCCGGTAAAAGACGGCATGACCGTGGCCCGCGAAATTCGCCAGAGCACCAACGACAAAATCCGCCAGGTGCCCATCATTGCCATTACCGGCAACGCCAACAACTACTCCATGGACGACTTCCGCGAAGCCGGCGTGACGGACTACCTGCCCAAGCCCCTGGACTTCGACGCGCTGGTGCGCACCGTAAAGCAGCACATTGGGTAAGTAGATAGGAGTTAGGAGCTAGGAGTTAGAATGGCTGTTTGATCCATTTTCGAACTCCTGGCTCCCAGCTTCTAACTCCTAGCTCCTTTCCTATGCAAGTTACTTTCCTCGGCACGGGCACTTCGCAGGGCGTACCGGTTATCGGCTGCCACTGCGACGTGTGCCGTTCGGTGGACTTCCGCGACAAGCGCCTGCGCGTGTCGGTGCACCTGCAGGTGCAGGGGCGCAGCATCGTCATCGACTCGGGGCCCGACTTCCGGCAGCAGGTGCTGCGCGAGCGGGTCGACCGGCTCGATGCGCTGGTGTTCACGCACGAGCACAAAGACCACACGGCAGGCATGGACGACATCCGCGCCTACAACTTCAAGCAGCAGCAGGACATGCCCGTGTACGCCGAGCCGCGGGTGCTGGAGCAGCTCAAGCGTGAGTACGCCTACATCTTCGCCGAGCACAAGTACCCCGGCGTGCCGCGGGTGCAGACGGTACCCATCCTGAGCGACACGGCGGCTTTCGAGGTCGAGGGCATCGAGTTCCAGCCCATCCGCGCCCTGCATTACAAGCTGCCGGTGCTCGGCTTCCGCGTGGGCCGTTTCAGCTACGTGACCGACGCCAACCACCTCTCGCCCGAAGCCCGCGCGCAGCTGCGCGGCTCCGACGTGCTGGTGCTCAACGCCCTGCGCCACGAGCCCCACATTTCGCACTTCAGCCTGACGGAGGCCCTGGAAGTCATTGAGGACGTGCAGCCCAAGCGCGCCTACCTCACACACATCAGCCACCTGCTGGGCAAGCACCGCGAGGTGGAAGCCGCCCTGCCCGCCCACGTGCGCCTGGCCTACGACGGGCTGCGGCTGGAGCTGTGAGCACGGCCAAGTTTCTGGGCGAATAGATGGCCAGTACGCTGCGCGGTCCTACGGCTTCACCGGTATCTTCGCCGCCGATGAAATACCTCCTGCTGGCGCTGCTGCTACTGACCGGGCTGCCGCACGCCTTCGCGCAGACCGCCCCCACCGGCCGCGTCGTCACCACCTACCTCGACTCCCGGCTGCTGCGCGGCAACGCGGGCGGCGAAAACCCGCGCCGGCGGGTGAGCGTGTACCTGCCGCCGGGCTACGAGGCCAGCCCGGCGAAGCGCTACCCGGTGCTCTACTACCTGCACGGCTTCAGCTGGAACGACAGCCTGATTTTCCACGCCGACGGCATGGCCCGCCTGCTCGACGCGGCCATTGCCGCCGGGCAGATCCGCCCGCTGCTCGTGGTGGTGCCCAACGAGTCGACGCTGTATCTGGGCAGCTTCTACGCCAACTCGGCCACCAACGGCCCCTGGGCCGACTTCACCGCCCGCGAGCTGGTGAGCTTCATCGATAAGCAGTACCGCACGCTGGCCCGGCCCGGCAGCCGCGGGCTGGCCGGCCACTCCATGGGCGGCAACGGCGTGCTGCGGCTGGCCCTGCTCTACCCCGGCACCTGGGCCGCCGCCTACGCCCTCAGCCCCGGCCTGGTGGCGCCCCACGCCGAATGGATGGCCGACCGCCCCAGCCAGGCCGTGGCCGCCCGCGCCGCTACCCGGGCCGAGGTGCTGAAGGATTTCAACGCCGTGCGCCTGCTTTCCGTGGCCCGCGCCTTTTCGCCCATGCCGGCCCAAAAGCCCTTCGGCGCGGCCTTGCTCCGCTACCCTGGCCCCGACAGCCTCGCCCGCCGCGACGCGGTGCTGCGACAGTGGGCCGCCGCGACGCCGCTGGCGCTGCTGCCCGCGCACCTGGCGGCGCTGCGCCAGCTGCGCGGTCTGGCCTTCGACTGGGGCGCCCAGGACCAGCTGCGGCACATCCCCATCACCTGCCGGCAGCTGAGCACCGCGCTGACGGCCTTCGGCGTGGCGCACTCGGCCGAGGAGTACCAGGGCGACCACGGCAACCGCGTGATGGGCCCCGACGGGCGCATGTACCAGCAGCTGTTGCCCTTTTTCAATCACCACCTGGATTTTGCTCCGTAACGTCCGCGCCATGCTTCACCTCCAACACCTGCACCACGTCGCCATCATCTGCACCGACTACGCCGCGTCCAAGCGCTTTTACACCGAAGTGCTGGGCCTGAGCATCGTGCGGGAAGTATACCGCGCCGAGCGCGACTCCTGGAAGCTGGACCTGGCGCTGCAAGGGCAGTACCTGATCGAGCTGTTTTCCTTCCCCGGTCCGCCGCCGCGCCCCAGTCGCCCCGAGGCCGCCGGCCTGCGCCACCTGGCCTTCGCCGTGGCCGATGTGGAGGCGGCCGTGCAGCACCTGGCCCGGCACGGCGTGACGTGCGAGCCGGTGCGCACCGACGAGTACACCGGTCGCCGCTTCACCTTCTTCTTCGACCCCGACCAGCTGCCGCTGGAGTTCTACGAAATCGGGTGACGAGTGCGCCGCCTGGCGCAACGGCCAGCCGGTGAGGCGCAGCTGGCACCGGGGGCCCAAACCAGTCCCGGCCAGCCGCTGCCCTTGCCCCCTGGCGGCACCGCGGGGCGTAGGCGGCGCGGCAAAATTCCCAACTTGCGTTGCACGCCCGCGCCTTTCGCTATGCACAACAACTATTACTTCCTGCGCCTGCTGGCGCCGGCGCTAACCCAACAGCTGGCCGGCTACCGCGTGGCCGCGTGTTTTTCGCAGGAAAAGGACGAGCTGGTCATCGGGCTGACCAACGGCGCGGCGGAGTTCTGGCTGAAGGCCCGGCTGGCCGGCACCCAGCCCCTGCTGAGTTTGTCCACCGAGTTCCACCGCGCCCGCCAGAACTCGGTGGACTTGCTGCCCGCCCTGCTGGGCCAGCAGGTGCAGCGGGTGGCCGTAACGCCCAACGACCGGGTGCTGCACCTGCAGTTTGGCAGCGGCGCCGAGCTGCTGCTGAAGCTATTCGGTCCGCACGCCAATGCCGTGTTCTACCCCGCCGACGCCACCGCACCGGCCCAGCTGTTTCAGCAGCGCTTCACCGCCGATGCGGCCCTGCGCGCAGTGCCCCCACGGCCCGACCCCTCACCCGCCGAAGTGGCCGCCCACCCCGACCCGGCCCGCCTCTACCCCACCCTGGGCGAGGTGCCGCGCCACTGGCTGCGGCAGCGCGGCTACGACGCGACCCCGCCGCCCGGGCGCGTGGCGCTGCTGCACGAGCTGCTGGCCCTGCTGGAGCAGCCCCCGGCCCTCTACATCGTCAGCCTCGAGGGGCGCACGCGCCTGAGTTTGCTGCCGGTGGGTGAGGTGGAGCAGACCTTGCCGCCCGACCCGGTGGCCGCCCTGCGCGCCTTTGTGCCGCTGCTGCTGGGCCGCGGCGTCTACGAGGGTGAGCTGCGCCTGCTGCGCCAAACCCTGGAAAAGCGCGCCGACGAGGCCACCACCAGCGCCGGCATGGCCCGCAAGCGCCTGCACGCGCTGGAGCACGAAGCCAGCTACCGCCAGACGGCCGACCTGATCATGGCCAACCTGCACCAGATTCCGGCCGGAGCCGCCGCGGTGGAGGTGCTCGACTTTTACCAGAACGACCAGCCGCGCCTGATCAAGCTCAAGCCCACCGAAACACCCCAGCGCACGGCCCAGAACCTCTACCGCAAGGCCAAAAACCAGCAGATCGAGCAGCGGCAGCTGCAGGAGCGCGCCGACCGCCGCGAAACCGAGGCGCTGTGGTGCCTGGAGCGGCTGGAGGAGCTGCCCACCCTGCCCGACCTGCGCCAGCTGCGCGCCTGGCGCAAGCAGCACGGCCTCGACCCGGCCGTGCAGGCCAAGGCGGCGGCCGCGGAGCTGCCGTTCAAGGTGTTCGAGGACTCGGGCTTCACCATCCTGGTCGGGCGCAACGCGCAGAACAACGACCTGCTCACCCAGCGCTACGCCCACAAGGACGACCTGTGGCTGCACGCCAAGGACGTGAGCGGCTCGCACGTGGTCATCCGGCAGCGGCCGGGCCACGCGGTGCCCGCGCCGGTGGTGGAGCGCGCCGCCCAGCTGGCCGCCTGGTACTCGCGCCGCCAGAACGACTCGCTCTGCCCGGTCACCGTCACGCCCAAGAAGTTCGTGCGCAAGCCCAAAGGCGCCCTGCCCGGGCAGGTGGTGGTGGAGCGCGAGAAAGTGGTGCTGGTGGTGCCGGCCAACCCCTTCGAGCGGACGTAGGCCCCTGCGTGCCGGCGCCGGGCAGCCGGGGCGGGTTTCCCGGCTCCAGGAGCCGCTCGGCTACCCCTGCTGCAGCCAGGCAGTACACCGGTGAATAGCCGTAGCAAAGCCTGGAGCCGGTCCCGATGCCACCAGCGGCTACTGATCCTGCAGCGGCGTTTCGGGGCGGCTGCCTTCGCTAGGGCCCTCGAAGCCGCGGCCGGATCCGCACGGGCCGCCAAAACAACAGCGGCCGGCTCCTGAATAAGGAACCGGCCGCTGGGCTGGTGTGCGCACAGGGAGAGTCGAACTCCCACACCCGAAGGCACCACCCCCTCAAGATGGCGTGTCTACCAATTTCACCATGTGCGCAGAACACGATAACGACGCTGTTGAGGGCGTCCGCTCCGCCGTCGAGGGCGGCGAAGTGGCGACAAAAGTAGTAGAAGCTTTTGGGCAGTGCAAGCCGGCGGAGTGCTTTTCTGCGTTTCAATGCGTAGCAGCAAGGGTATCAGGCATAAAAAATACCACCATGGGCACTTTCACCGGACTGTCATGCCTTGTGACGAAGTTGCCGAGCATTCCTCACCGCGTTTTCTCTCCCTCTCGTCATGACCCGCAACGAAGCATTTCTGGAAATCGGCCAGCAGCGCCGGGGTTCCTTTTTTCAGCGCGTCGCCCAGGCCATTACCCAGTGGTCGGGCTCAACCAGCGCCTTTCTGCTGGCGCTGGGCACGGTGCTGGTCTGGGCCATTACCGGCCCGATCTTCAAGTACTCCGAGGACTGGCAGCTGGTCATCAACACCGGCACCACCATCGTCACGTTTCTGATGGTGTTCCTGATTCAGCGCGGCCAGAACAAGGACTCCCTGGTGCTGCACCTGAAGCTCAACGAGCTGATTGCGGCCACCAAGGGCGCCAGCAACCGCCTCATCAACGCGCAGGACTTCACCGAGGAGGAAATTGTGCTGCTGCACCAGTTCTACTGCCTGCTGGCCGAAAAAGCCAAGAAGGACAATGACCTGGGCCTGACCCACACCGTGGAGGAAGCCGAGGAAAACCACGCCGAAAAGCTGGAGCACCAGCGCACCTAGCCGCGCCGGCGCCCTCTGCACACAACGCGGCGGCTCTTCCCGGAAAGGAAAAGCCGCCGCGCTGGTGTTTGGAATAAGATGGGCGGGGCTTAGTCGGCCTTGGCCAGCGGGGTGTTCACCACGTGCTCCGACACAAACCACACCTGCATTTCGTTGGCGCGCATCACGTCGCTCACCACCAGGTCGTTGGTGCCGTCGTCGCCCGAGTCATCGGCGCGCTTGGCGAAGTCGTGGCAGTTCTTGAGCATGATCTGGTGGGCTTCCAGCAGGCGCGACACCTGCACCGGGGCCTCTTCGCGGTCCTTGGGCGGGCGCGGAATGCTGGTCAGCTCGGCCACGTCGGCGGCCATGGCAATGGCCACGCCGCCCAGGATCTGAATGCGCTCGGCAATGGTGTCGACCAGCTCGCTTTGCTCCTCGTAGTGCTTGTCGTAGAGCAGGTGCAGCTGGTAAAAGGTGGGGCCCACCACTTGCCAGTGGTGCTTTTTGTACATGTCGCGCAGCGTGATGGTGTCGGCCAGCAGCTGGTTGAGCATGGTCACGCTTTCCTGGCGCACCTGCTCGCTCAGGCCGATGGGCAGGCGCTGGGCCACGGTGCCGTATTTCTGCAGGGGGGCGGGGGCGTTTTTCTGCTGGTTCAGGATGGGCTGCACCAGCGGCTGGTTGCGGTCGACGGGGCGCACCGGGGCGTCGATGTCGGCGGCCTGCGCGGCTTTGGCCGTGTCGGCTTTGCCGTTGGAGCTGGCGGCTTTTTTGGCGGCGGCGACGCGCGGAGCCGGGGCGGCGGGGGCCTTTTTGGCGGGGGTGGCTTTGGTTGCCATGGAGGTAATGAGAGGAAAGAAGTGCGGATGATGCGGGAAGCCGGCCGGGGCCGGGGCGGGAGCCCCGAATTCAGGGCCTCGCCTGACGGCAGTACGCCAAGCAACCGGCCCAGGTTAGGGCCAGCGCGTATATTTAGCCGCATTCCCGGTTGCGGCCGGGTGCTTTGCTCCCTATGTCGGCCCACCACCAGCACCCCCACCCCGAAGAGCACCTGGGCAGCTCCGCCCTGCTGCAGGACATTGTCATCGGTCTTTCCGACGGCCTGACGGTGCCCTTTGCGCTGGCGGCGGGCCTGAGCGGGGCGGTGCAGTCGTCGGAGCTGGTGATTACGGCGGGGCTGGCCGAAATCGTGGCCGGCTCCATTGCCATGGGCCTGGGCGGCTACCTCTCGGGCCGCACCGAGCTGGACCACTACGCGGCCGAGCAGCGCCGCGAGTACCGCGAAGTGGACGAAGTGCCCGAGGTGGAGCGGGCCGAGGTGCGGGAGCTGCTGGCCGACATGGGCCTCTCGGCCGCCACCCAGGAGCTGGCCATGCGCGAGCTGACCGCCGACCGCGACCAGTGGGTGAAGTTCATGATGAAGTACGAGCTGGGCCTGGAGGAGCCCGACCCGCGCCGCGCCCGCCACAGCGCCCTCACCATCGGGCTGGCCTACGCCGCGGGCGGCCTGATTCCGCTCAGTGCCTACTTCGTTACGGCCACGCCCGCCGAGGGCCTGCTCTGGTCGGCCGTCATCACGCTGCTGTGCCTGCTGGTGTTCGGCTTCTTTAAAAGCCGCCTGACGGGCCAGCCGCCGGTAGCCGGGGCGCTGAAGATGGCCGCCATCGGGGCGCTGGCGGCGGCGGCGGCCTTCGGGGTGGCCCGGCTGGTGGGGGGCTGATTTCTACGTTTTTCGTTGCTCGTTATTCGTTTTTCGTACTGCGTGTGCACGATCAGCCGCCGGGGCTGATCCGGACCAGGGCTGACCGCTGCAACCCCACAGCCAGGGGCTGCGGACAGCAACCCCAAAATTGAGTTTTGATGTTTTTTGGCCGCATGCCTGATCTGGCCTCCGCTTGTCGAAGCATCCCTACTGCGTTGGTCGCCCGAAATCGTTCGGTAGAGATGCTTGACTGCTTCGGCCTTTAGTTCGCGGGGCGCCGCATGACGTTCTTTTGGCGTCTGCACAGCCTAGCAGCAACAAAACCAGTACCGGCCCGAACAACGAACAACCAAATAACGAAAAACGAGCTATGCCTTTTCCCAACTTCGGCGACGACAAATCGGTGGTGGCGCGCCTGCTCTCCACCCTCCCCCAGACCGGCCGCGTGGAGTGGATCGGCGTACGGCCCAGGCGGCGGGAGCCGCTGCTGGCCCTGCCCGCAGTGGAGGTGCTCACCGACGCCCACCTGGCCGGCGACCATGCCCGCATCAAGCCCGGCGGCAAACGGCAGGTCACCTTGATTCAGCACGAGCACCTGGCGGCAGTGGCGGGCTTTCTGGGGCTCACCGAACCCCTCGAGCCCGGCCGGCTGCGGCGCAACCTGGTCGTCGGGGGACTGAACCTGCTGGCGCTGAAGAACCGCCGCATCCGCATCGGGGACGAGGTGCTGCTCGACATCACCGGCGAGTGTCACCCCTGCTCGCGCATGGAGGAAGAGCTGGGTCCCGGCGGCTACAACGCCATGCGCGGCCACGGCGGCCTCACCGCCCGCATCGTGCAGGGTGGCCGCATCCGCCTGGGCGACGCGGTGCGGGTGGAACCGGATGCCCCCGCACCGAGCTGACGCATCCCGGCTACGCTCCCCGGCAAACGGCAACGCCGCCCCGGCAACCTACAGGCTACCGGGGCGGCGTTGATTCAGGCTTTGTGGAGAGTTAGCCGGCTAAAAGCTTGCCCAAGCTGCCATCGTTTACTCACTTCCGCTCAGACGCGCAAGTCGGCTTACCGCAGAAACTTACTGCTTGACGATGCGCGTGGTCTGGTGCCACTGCCCGGCTTCCAACGACACCGAGTAGCTGCCGGCGGCCAGGTGCTGCACGTCCAGCGCCAGCTGCTGCGCCCCGGCGGCCTGCTGCCCGGCCCGCGCCGTAGCCACTACGCGGCCCAGCACGTCGCGCACGGTGGCCTGGGGCGCCGCCGCGGCGGGCAGCACGTAGCGCAGTTGCAGCTCGCCGGCAGTGGGCACCGGCGCGGGCTGCAGCTGGAGCACCGCCTCCTGGCGCGGGCGCAGGCCGGTTACGCGGCCGGCGGTGTAGCGCGTCAGGCGCATGCCCGGGTTGGTAGCGCCGGCGGTAAACACGGCCTCCCAGGCCAGCAGCTGGTCGTTGGGCAGGGCCGTAAGCGTGCGTACCAGGCCGCCATCGGCTACGGGCATCCCGTGCGCGCCGGCGGGCAGGCCCGGGGTGCTGCCAAACGAGGCATCGAGCACGCCCGCGGCGGAATAGCGCGCCAGCAGCAGCGCGGGCACCTGGGCCGCCGGCGGGTAGTACGAGCCGCCCACCACAATGCTGCCGTCGCTCTGCACGGCCACGGCGGCCAGCCCGCCCACGGTGGTGCCAAAGCTGCGGGAGGCGGCGGTATTGAAGGCCGCATCGGCGCTGCCGTTGGCGTTGAGGCGGAACAGAATCGGCGACTCCCAGGAGCCGCTGACGCTGCCCACCAGCAGAATTCGGCCGTCGGGCTGCACGGCCACGCCGTGAATGGCGGTGGGCCGCTCGAGGGGCGGCTGGCCGTTTGCGGCGGTGCTGTAGCCCACCACGCTGGTTTCGCCGTTGGTGCCGAAGCCGGTGTCGGGCGTGCCGTTGGCGTTCAGGCGGGCAATGCGGGTACTGTTGAGCGACAGGGGGCTGCCCGGCGCTGCGTGCGTCACCAGCAGAATCTTGCCATCGGGCTGCACCGTCATGTCTTTGAACATGGCGTAGTACATCGGGCCGACGGGGGAGCCGGCCCCGCTGCCCGCGGCCGTGCCGAAGCTGTTGTCGGGCTGCCCGTTGGCCAGCAGGCGCACCATGCGGGTGGGGCTGAGGTGGTCGAAGCTGGCGGCGGCCAGCAGCTTGCCGTCGGGCAGGATTACCACCCGGGCCAACTCGGTGGGCCCGGTCGGCAGCTGCGGGTCGGGGTAAGCCAGCCCGGCGGTGCCGAAGCCCGGGTCGGGCTGGCCCTGGGCGGTGTAGCGGGCGGCGGCCCACACGTTGCCCGCGTCGCCCCGAATGCCGCCGACGACGACCAGCTTGCCGTCGGGCTGCCGCGCCAGGCCGCTGGCAACGGAGCGGTTGCCGGGGAAGGCGCTGGTCACGCTGCCGTTGGCGCCGAAGCCGGCGTCGGGGGTGCCATCGGCGTGGTAGCGGCGCACGGTCCAGGTGTTGGCGTTGGCCGCGCACACCACGATTTTGCCGTCGGGCTGCACCAGCGTCTGGCCCATCACCGACCACGCGGCGCCGCCCGGGGCGACGGGCGAAAAATTAAACCGCTCGGCCAGCAGGCCGGTGGCCACGGAGCCCGCCGTGCCAAACGCCGCGTCGCGGGAGACGCTCTGCGCCCGGGCGCCCAGCGTGCCAAGGGTGAGTAAACCGGCCGCCACGCAGGCGCGCCCCAGAGTAAATGATTGCAGCATAAATGAACTGATTAAGAAGAAAAATACCACGCGGCCCGGCCCGCCGAAGCACCGAAAAAGTGTCCGCCGGGCCGGGCCGACAAATTAAACGACGCGCCCAAAAATTGGTATAGTTTTATTCCAAAATATATTAATCCTGCTGCGAGGGCAGGCGCTCGGGCGCGGGGGCGGTGGCATTGCGGCGGGCCAGGCGGTAGCTCAGGGCCAGCACCACGTTGTTTTTGGCCGAGGTATTCTGCGGCACGAACTGCCCTTGCTTGATGGTGGGCAGGTTGTAATTGGCCTGCAGCACCCAGCCGGCCTGCAGGGTCAGGCCCCGGGTCAGCTGGTAGCCCGCGCCGGCGTACACGCGGTTGCGCTCAAACACCGGCCCCCGGGGGTTGAGAAATATCTCGTCGTACACCGACAGAAACACCGTTTTGGGGCCCAGGGCGCTGTGGTTCAGCGGCAGAAAGGCGTTGATGCGGTAACGCAGGCGGTTGCGCTGGCCGGTGCTGTCGGCGCGGTAGCTGAACCAGCGCTGCTCCACGCGGTAGCGGTGCTCCAGCTTCAGGCGGCTGGCGTACTGGGTCAGCGTGAGCTGGCCCCAGAGGCGCTTCTCCACGTTCAGCGGCCCGGCGCCCCAGTCCTGGTAGTCGCGGGTGGCGTAGCGGCCGCCGCCCAGCAGCACCACGAAGTTCTTGTTGATGTCGTAGCTCAGCCCGCCCTTCAGCTCGTTGTAGAAGTACTGGCGGAACACGGCATTGGTGCGGGCCTGAAACTCAAAGAAACCGCCCCAGCGGTGCTCCTCGCTGCCCGGCAGCTGCAGCGTACCGATAAACCAGCTGCCCCAGGGCTGGGTGGGGTTGGCCGCTCGTTGGGCCCGGGCGGGCAGCGGGGCAGCCAGCAACCCCGAAAGGCTGGCGGCCGCGAAAAGAAAAGAATAGCGCATTGCAGAAGCCAAAGGTAGGGAGCGGGGGCACACGGACCTGCACTGCCCGCCCGGCCGGTGCTACCGGGGCTGCAGCTCCAGCAGCAGCACGGTGTCGAAAGCCTGCACCGCCTTGCCGCGAAACGATTGGGCACTTTCCCGGCGGTAGGGCAGCGTGGGCCCCCAACGCATCCAGGTGCTGGCGGTGTACCCCGCCGGGCTTTGCCGCAGCTTCGGAAAGTCGTCGACGGAGGTCCAGATGGTGGTGGTGTCGGTGCCGCGCCGGGTCAGGATGTACGGCTTGACGATGGTGGAGCCGTCTTTTTTGGCCCGCCGGGGCACGGCCACGCGCCGCAGGTAGGTTTCGTCGGGGAAGGTGGGCAGGCACTCCAGCACCACGTATACGCCCGCCGCGGGCAGCGGCAGGGCGGCGGGGCGCAGGTCGAGGCGCACCTGGGTGCGGCGCCGGGCAATGGAGTCGGGCGGGGCCACCACCACCGGCTGCGCCGACAGCAGGGGCCCAAGCAGCTCGGGCCCGGCGCCGCGCGCGTAGAAGCTGATTTGCAGCCGCCCCGCCGTGTAGCGCCGGTGCAGCGGCACGGTCAGCGCCTGCAGGCCGAAGGTCTGGCTGGTATCGGGCGAGGCCAGCCACACCACGCAGCGCTGCCCCGGCGTCAGCGGCCGTACGCCCCGGATGTAGGCGCCGTGGTAGGTGCCCACCGCCTGCGGCCGCCGGCCGCGCACGGTTACATCGGCCAATACAATGTGCCGGGCCGGCGCGTTGGGCGGCGGGGTTTGGGCCGTGGCCGCGCCGCCGGTGCCCAGCAGCAGGCCAACCACTGCCGACCATCCCCGGCCGGCTGACTTCGCAAAGAAAAGCATGGGCGCAAAGTACAGAACGCCCCCAGGGCTCCGCCAGGAAAATCAGCCTTGCTATAAAAATTCGGCCGGTTTCCCGCTCCTTTTCGGCACGCGGGCGGCACTACGGCGGGGCGTTTCGGCAGATGACGCGCCGGACCAAGAGCCCCGCCGACCAGCCGGCCCGGCGGGCAAAGGCCGGCCGAGCGAAGTCGAGCCCCGGACGGCCCGGGGCTTTCGGCGCGGGCGCCAGGCGCCTGCGCCCGCCCGGGCGCCGCCTTTCGGCCCCGAGGCCCCGAGGCCCCGAGTAGGCCATTTCCTCACCCCGCCCTATCTTCCCACCCCCATTCATAACTCAGAATTTCTAATTCAGAATTAGCCTTGACTTACTCCGACTTTGAAGCCCGCTGGCGCCCGGCCGGCGGCGCCGAGCGCGCCAACTACGGCCTCTTCCTGCAAGACCTCTGCGACCTGCTCGGCGTGCCCCGCCCCGACCCCACCACCGACAACCCCGCCGCCGACCAGTACGTGCTCGAACGGGCCGTGGAATTCCGCGACGGCGGCAAGAAGAGCACCGGCCGCATCGACCTCTACCGGCGCGGCTGCTTTATCCTCGAAACCAAGCAGGGCACCGACACCCCCGACCAGCAGCAGAAATCGGAGCGGGCCGAGCTGGGCCTGCCCGCCGAAAAGCGCCGCAAGGGCCACGCCGTGCGCGGCTCCGTGCGGTGGGAGCAAATGATGCAGGCCGCCCGCCAGCAGGCCCTGGGCTACGTGCGCGCCCTGCCCCCCGAGGAGCCCCGCCCGCTGTTTCTGCTCGTCGTCGACGTGGGCTACTGCCTCGACGTGTACGCCAACTTCGCCGGCGTCGGCGACTCCTTCGTGCCCTTCCCCGACCAGACGCGCTTCCGCCTCCCGCTCGCGGCCCTGCAGGACGAGGCCACCCGGCAGCTGCTGCGCCAGCTCTGGCTGGAGCCCCGCGCGCTCGACCCCTCCCGCCGCGCCGCCCGCGTCACCCGCGAGCTGGCCGGCTACCTGGCCGGCGTGTCGGCCCAGCTGGAGCGGGCCGGGCACCCGGCCGAGGTGGTGGCCCAGTTCCTGATGCGCTGCCTCTTCACCATGTTCTCGGAGGACGTGGGCCTCATTCCCAAAGCCTCCTTCACCGGCATGTTGCGCACCTACTCCACCCCCGAGCTGCGCGAGTTTCTGCCCGAGGCCCTCAGCGGCCTCTGGCAGGTGATGGACACCGGCGGCTACGCCTCCGACCTCAAGGCCCGGGTGCGGCGCTTCAACGGCAAGCTCTTCCACGACGCCCGCGCCCTGCCCCTCTCGCCCGACCAGATGGCCCTGCTGCTCAAAGCCGCCGAAGCCGACTGGACCGAGGTGGAGCCCGCCATCTTCGGCACCCTGCTCGAACGCGCCCTCGACCCCAAGGAGCGGCACTCCCTCGGCGCCCACTACACCCCGCGCCGCTACGTGGAGCGCCTGGTGCTGCCCACCGTGCTCGAGCCCCTGCGCCGGGAGTGGACGGCCGCCCAGGCCGCCTCGGCCCGCCGCCTCGAGGAAGGCCAGCCCAAGGAAGCCCGCCAGGAGCTGCTGCGCTTCCTCACCCGCCTCACCGGGCTGCGCATCCTCGACCCCGCCTGCGGCTCCGGCAACTTCCTCTACGTCACGCTGGAGCACCTCAAGCGCCTCGAAGGCGAAGTGCTGGCCGCCATCAACGCCTTCGGCCACTCCGGCCTGCTCGACCTGGGCGGCGGAACAACAGTATCGCCCCGCCAATTGCTGGGCCTGGAGCTGAACCCGCGCGCCGCCGCCATTGCCGACGTGGTGCTGCGCATCGGCTACCTGCAGTGGCACCTGCGCACCCACGGCGCCACCCAGCTGGCCGAGCCCCTGCTCGATGAGTACCAGAACATCCGCCAGCAGGATGCCGCCCTGCGCCACGACCCGCCCCTGCCCCGCCTCGACGCCCAGGGCCAGCCCGTCACGCGCTGGGACGGCAGCACCCGCCTGCACCCGGCCACCGGCCAGCCCGTGCCCGACGAAACCGCCCGCACCCCCGTGCTGGACTACCCCAACCCCCAGCCCGCCGAATGGCCCCAGGCCGATTTCATCGTGGGCAATCCGCCGTTTGTGGGGCCGGCCCGCATGCGCGACGCCCTCGGCGACGGCTACACCGAAGCCCTGCGCAAAGCCTACAAAGGCAAGGTACCCGACTCGGCCGACCTGGTGATGTACTGGTGGTACAACGCCGCCCGCGCCGTGCAGCAAGGACCCGCCGAGCGGTTCGGCTTCATCACCACCAACAGCCTCAAACAAACCTTCAACCGCCGCGTGATGCAGCCCTTCCTGGAGGGCGACACCCCGCCGCTGACCCTCACCTTCGCCATCCCCGACCACCCCTGGGTAGACGCCGCCGAAGGTGCCGCCGTGCGCATTGCCATGACGGTAGCCGAGCGCACGGCCGCTGGCTCAGTGGGCCAGTTGCTGACGCTCAAAACCGAATCAGTAGCGGAAGGCGACGAAGCGGCTGAGGTGACTTTTGAGGAGAAGCAAGGGCAGATTCTTTCTGATTTGTCAATTGGTGCTGCGTTGGATAGCGCTAAG
Source organism: Hymenobacter edaphi (assembly GCF_003258365.1). Lineage (GTDB taxonomy): Bacteria > Bacteroidota > Bacteroidia > Cytophagales > Hymenobacteraceae > Solirubrum > Solirubrum edaphi. Next base: position 1,617,401 of record NZ_QHKM01000001.1, read on the forward strand.
GTGTTGAAGTCGAATGAAGGAATGTCTAGCCCCGGCGTGAAGCTGCACGGCGCTGGATTCATTGTAAGTCAGGACAAAGCCAAGGAATTAGGTTTAGGTGAGGTTCCTAGACTTGAAAACCACATTCGGCATTATCTGAACGGCCAAGACTTCACTGGCAAGTCCCGCAAGGCAATGGTCATTGACTTGTTCGGCTTGACTTCAACTGAAGTATTGACGCGCTTCCCAAGTGTTTATCAACACTTGGTAGAAAATGTAAAGCCTGAACGTGATGCGAAAGGCAATACAAAAGATGGTGCGGGTTATGCCAAATTCTGGTGGGTTCACGGCAAGCCGCGTCAGGAAATGCGGAAGATGCTAGAAGGCTTGCCTCGTTACATCGGAACTGTAGAAACCGCGAAGCACCGCACGTTTCAATTTCTTGATGCAGGCATTTTACCTGATAATAAATTATGTGCTATTGCTTTGGATGACGCCTATTACCTAGGTGTCCTTTCGAGCAGATTTCATGTCGTTTGGGCAATGGCCGCAGGCAGCCGTCTAGGTGTCGGCAACGATTCAGTGTATGTAAAATCCCGCTGCTTCGACCCGTTCCCCTTCCCCGACGCCACGCCCGCCCAGCAAACCCGCATCCGGGAGCTGGCCGAACAGCTCGACGCCCACCGCAAGCGCCAGCAGGCCCTGCACCCCGCCCTCACCCTCACCGACCTCTACAACGTGGTGGAAAAGCTGCGCGCCCAGCAGCCCCTCTCCGCCAAAGACCAGCAGGTCAACCAGCAGGGCCTGGCCTCCGTGGTGCTCAGCCTCCACCAGCAGCTCGATGCCGCCGTAGCCGACGCCTACGGCTGGCCCCACGACCTGCCCGAAGCCGAGCTGCTCCAGCGCCTCGTGCGCCTCAACCACGAGCGCGCCCGCGAAGAGCAAGCCGGCCACATCCGCTACCTGCGCCCCGCCTACCAGGCCCCCGAGCAGCAGCAAGCCGCCCTGCCCCTGCCCGAGCCGGAAGCAAAAGCCACGAAAGCCCCTAAAGCCAAATCGTCCGGCTCCCCCTCTCTTTTGGAGAGGGGGTCGGGGGGTGAGGCTTTCCCCGCCGAGCTGGCCCAGCAGATGCAGGCCCTGCGCGACGCGCTGCAGCAGGCCGCCCAGCCCCTCACCGCCGCCCAGGTAGCCGCCCGCTTCCGCCGCCTCAAGCCCGAGAAGGTGGAGCCCCTGCTGGCCACCCTGGCCGCCCTCTCGCTTATCCGCCGCACGCCCGAAGGCGCTTACGCTGCTTAGTTTCCCGTCCTTACTTGTCCTTACCGTGTCACTGACCTTACTCTCCTCCCTCCGCCGCGCCGCCGGTCTGCTGGCCCTCCTTGCGCTGGCCTGGGGCAGCACCCAAGCCCAGTCGGCCCCGCCCTGGCAGGGCCTCACCGCCACCAATGCCCACAATTCCGGCAAAGGCGTGGTCGACGCCGCCGGTAATTTCTACGCCATGGGCGTGTTCAACGGCTCCGTCACCGTGGGCTCCGTCACCCTCACCAGTCAGGTCGAAAACTCCTTCCTGGCCAAATACGCGCCCACCGGGCAGGTGCTGTGGGTGCGCCAGCTCGCCTCGCCGGCCTTCACCATTGCCGATGATGTAGCCGTGGACGCCGCGGGCAACGCCTACGTATCCGGCGTCTACGCGGGGGGCGTCGCCTTGGGCAACAACGTAACCCTGCCCAGCCCCAATGGCCAGACCCAGGCATTCGTGGTCCGCTACTCGCCCCAGGGCACGGCCGAGTGGGTGCAGTTCAGCGCCCCCGGCTCGGCCATCTACCGGTCCCTCGGCGTCGAGACCGACGCGGCGGGCCACGTATTCCTGCTGGGCGACTACATGACCCTGATGCAGATGGGCGGGGTCACGATCAGTGCGGGCAGCGCGGGCGCGATGATCCGCGCCACCTACCTGGCCCGCCTCTCCGCGGCCACGGGCGTGGTGGAATGGCTGCGCACGGCCTTTCAGTTTCCGAGCACCACCAACGTGTTCGGGGGGCGGCAGCTGGCCGTGGGCGCCGCCGGCGAGCCGCTGGTGCTGACCTCGTTTGTGGGCGCCGCCCCCATCATCCCGCAGGGCCCCGTCCTCACCCCCACGGCCACGTCGGCGCCGCCGAGCTTCGCCGCCGACGTGGCCGTGATTAAGTATTCCGCGCTGCTCACCTGCGACTGGGCCCAGCAGATCAGCGGCCCCGACGGCACGTTCGTGACCGGCGGCGCCCTCGATGCGGCCGGCAACGTGTACGTCTCCGGCGGGATGCTGGGCCCGGCCACCTTCGGCAGCACCACCCTGCCCCACGCCGGCGGCTCCGACGCCTTTCTGGCCAAATACGCGCCCACCGGCGCGCTGCTCTGGGCCCGTGGCGGGGGCGGCCCCGCCCAGGATGGCTGGAACCACGTAAGCCTGGATGCGGCCGGCAATGCCTACCTGGCCGGGTATGCGGAGGGCACCGCGCAATACGGCGCCACCACCATCACCAGCGCCGGCGCTACCGACGTGCTGCTCGCCTCGTACTCGCCCCAGGGACAGCTGCGCTGGACCCAGCAGGCCGGCAGCCCCGCCAACGACCAGGCGTTCTACCTCGGCCTCGACGCGGCCGGCACGGCCTACGTGCGGGGCGCGGCCGAAGGACCGGCGGCGTTTGGCGCCTTCACCTTGCCCGGCCCCGGCCCGGCCGTGCCGAGCTACTTCCTGGCCCGCCTGGGCACTACGCTGGCCACCCGCCCCGCCCGGACCGCCGCTACCGAGCTGTTTCCCTCGCCCGCCCACGACCAGCTGCACCTGCCCGCCCTGCCCGCCGGCACTCCCGTGCAACTGGTGGATGCGCTCGGCCGCGTGGCGCGCACCGTTCGCGTCGTGGCCGGCCAGGTGTCGGTGCGGGGCCTGGCCCCCGGCCTCTACCAGCTGCGCGCCCCCGATGCCCAGGGCCGCCCCTGCACCGGCCGCGTGCTGGTCGAGTAACCGCCCCAACCTCTCCTCCTTGTCGAAGGAGGGGCCGCCGGCGCGGCCGGGGTGGTTGCGGCGTCGCTGACGGCCGCTCCGCAGGTGCCGCCAGGCCGTGTGGCCGGTAGCAGCCCGGGTAATCGGCTGGCCCGTCGAACAGTCGGGCCGAGCACCGCGAAGCGCAGGCCGACGCATCTACGCCGGGTGGTATTCGGCTCGTTGCACCAGAGTACTATTGGCCCGCGAGATGCGTCGCGGCGCGCTGCATGCCGTTTCTTTGGGCTTTCAGGTTCGCCCGGCCCCGGATGGCCGACGGCAGCACTGGCCGCCCCTGTCTCACTCATCTTTCCTTTCTCATTCTTGTAAGCTATGCTACAGCGCTACCTCCCCGCGGCTGCCCTGCTCCTTGCCGCCACCCTAGCCGTACCCGCCCGGGCCCAAACGTCCAGCCCGCCCGCCTGGACCGGCGCGGCCAGCCTCGGCACCGGCACCATCTACGCCAGTGTCTCCGCCGTCGACGCGGCCGGCAACACCTACCAGGTCGGCTCGTTCAACAATACGCTGACCGTGGGCAGCACCACCCTCACCAGCGCCGGCAACACCGACGCCTACCTGGCTAAGTACACGGCCGGCGGCGCCCTGGCCTGGATTCGCCAGCTCGGCTCGGCCGGCGTCGATGCCGGCAATGACCTCGTCCTCGACCCGGCCGGCCACGTTTACATCACCGGCCAGTTTGCCGGCTCGATCAGCCTGGGCAACGGCCTCACGCTCAGCGACGCCAGCGGCGCCTCGGGCAAGATGTTCGTGGTGCGCTACTCGCCCCAGGGCACGCCCGAGTGGGCCCAGCAAAGCCAGATCAACGCCATCGGCTCCGCCGCTTACGGCAACGGCATCGGCCTCGACGCCACCGGCACCGTTCACGTGGCCGGCTACTTCTTCCGCGGCCTGACCGTGGGAACCTCCACCGTCACCACCGCCTCCAACTCCCTGCCCGGCAACTACCTGGCCCGCTTTGCCGGCAGCAGCGGGGCCCCGCTGGCCCTGGTCAGAGCCAGCGACTACGCCGCGCCCGTCGGGGCGGCCTCCTATGCCTATCCGGTGCTGGCCGTGGCCCCCACCGGCGAGGACTACCTGCTCAACTACTCCACCCAGCCGATGATTTTCGGGGGCACCACCCTCAGCAGCCGCGGCAGCTACGACGTGTACGTGGCGCGCTACTCGGCCCAGGGCGCGCTGGAGTGGGCCCGGCAGGTGGGCGGCACCGGCGACGACCGGCTGCGCCGCGCCACCGTCGACGCCGCCGGCAACCTCTACGTGGCGGGCTACTTCAACGCCGCCGCCCAGTTTGGCAGCCTCACCCTGCCCAGCGCCGGCGACTACGACGGCTTCCTGCTCAAATACGCCCCCCAGGGTACCGTGCAGTGGGTGCAGTCCTGCGGCGGCCCCGGCTCCGATGGCTTCGGCGACGTGGTGCTCGACGCGGCCGGCAACCCCTACGTCACCGGCAATTTCGAGGGCACCGCGCAGTACGGCCCCGTCACGCTCACCAGCGCCGGCAGCCGCGATGCCACGGTGGCCGCCTACACCGCGCAGGGCCAGCTGCGCTGGGTGCAGCGGGCCGGCGGCCCCGGCTTCGACGTGGCCTACAACCTGGGCTTCGACGGCACCGGCACCCTGCACGTGCTGGGCCGCTTCGAAGGCACCTGCCTGTTCGGCAGCACCTCGCTCACCACCGCCACGGCCACTGGCGAGCTGTTTCTGGCCCGCCTCGCCAACGCCACGCTGGCCGCGCGCCCCGCCGCTGCGGCTCAGCCCCTGGCTTTCTACCCCAGCCCCGCCCACGACCGGCTGCACCTGCCCGCCCTGCCCGCCGGCACTGCCGTGCAGCTCCTCGACGCGCTCGGCCGCGTGGCCCGCGACACCCGCGTCACGGCCGGCCAGGTGTCGGTGCGCGACCTGCCCGCCGGCCTCTACGTCCTCCGCGCCCTCGATGCCCACGGCCGCGCCTGCACCGGGCGGGTCGTGGTGGAGTAAGGCCGCTGCGCCGGTCATCAGGCAAACGGCCGCCCGGCAATACCGGGCGGCCGTTTGCATTTTCCCGCTGTTGCTCCTTCGCCGTAGGGAAAGGGTAGGTAAATCCGAGGTATATCCAAAACGCCCCCGCCGGCCGAAGCCGACGGGGGCGTTTTTTTAAACATAACCAAGAAACCCGCTGCTTACAGGGAGCGGGTTTCCCGCGTCTGGTTGCCCGGCTTGTCACTGGCCAGCACGGTAATCTTGTCGCCCACCAGCGAGGCATTGGCGACCGTGGCCGTGAACACCCAGTCCAGGCCGTTGGCCTCCCGCACCGCGGCCGTCTCCTCCACCAGCGTGCCATCGGCGTTTTCGATGCGCACCCGCGTCGCGGTGACCTTGAAATTGTCGGTTACCCGCACCCGAATCGTGTCGCCGACCCGGCCCTCGTACTGGCTCAGGTCGATGGAGTGAATATCGGGGGCCTGCATAAAGTCGGCCACGGCAATGGCGTAGGCGCTGGCCGTACCGGCTTCCGGGCGCGCGGCCTCGTACTCGGCCTTGCTGCCGGGGTCCGCCAGCTGGGCCTTGGCATACAGCGCGGCCATCTGAAACCGCTCCTGATGGGCCTGCTGCCGGGCCGTGGGTGCCTTGTCCGACTCCCGCGGCGCTGCCGCCACCACCGTCTGCCCGCCCACCTGCCGGAAGACCAGCGTGCCGCCGATGGTGCCGCTCAGGCCCTGGGTAATAATGTTGTTGGATACTCTTGCCATAGTAGGTGGCAGTTAAAAGGTTAGGGTTGGGAATGCCGGAAAACTAGGCGTTTGCGCCCCGTTTTGCCAGGCTTTACCCATCCTATTTTGAGCCAAAACCGGCCTGATTGCCTCCTTTTTTGGGAAATCTTCCCGCTTGCCTTTGCCCGCCGCTTCCTGCCCCACCTACTCCCGTCCCGGTAGCGCTGCACGCCCGTTTCGTCTGCCTCCCTCTTGCCCTTCGGCGAGGGGCTGGGGTGAGGCCCGGGGGCCCGCCGGAAGGGCAAATCCCTTTAATATCTTTTTAATTCAAAATAATACAATCCACTACCGCTACTTTGTCGTATGCTTCTGCGGCCCGCTCAGCCCGCTGTTTCCCGTCGGCTGCGCCGCTTCCCACTTGTCATTCACCTCCACAAACCAAACCCAATTACTGCGTATGCCCACACCCCTACTCCGGTCCACTGCTTCCGGTTCCGCCTTCCGCCGCTCCCTGGGGCTGCTGGGGGGGGCCGTGCTGCTGAGCCTGGCCGCCAATCCCGCCAACGCGCAGGTCGTGTTCGGCCTCTCCGGCACCGACCTGACCTCCGTTAACCTGGCCTCGCCGGCTACGTCGCAGACGCGCGTGGCCATTACCGGCGTCACGGCCGGGCAGACGCTGGTGGGCCTGGACTTCCGCCCCGCCACCGGCGAGCTGTTTGCCCTGGGCTACGATGCCAGCACGGCCGGCAACAACTCCCGTCTCTACGTCATCAACCAGACCACGGCCGTAGCCACGCCCGTGGGCGCGGCGGCCTTCCGCCTGGAACTGGGCGGGGCCTCGGAGCGCATTGCCTTCGACTTCAACCCCACGGTAGACCGCATCCGCGTCGCCAGCACCAACGACGCCAACTACCGCCTCAACCCCATCACCGGCACCTCCGCGGCCACCGATACCAACCTGGCCTTCGTGGCCGGCGACGCCAACGCCGGGCAGAATCCCTTCATCGGCGCGGCCGGCTATACCAACTCGTTTATCGGGGCGGCTACTACTACGCTCTACTACATCGACGAGCAGCGCAGCGTATTGGTGCGCTCCGACAACCCCAACGGTGGCACCCTCACTACGCTGGTGCCCATTGCCCCGACGGCCGGGGGCAACCCCACGCCCATTAACGCCCCCGGCGCCAGCACCGACCTGGATATCTTCACCGTGGCGGCCGGGGCTGAAAACGCCTACCTGAACGTGAACCAGGTGGACGGCAACGGCAACTTCGTCTCCTTCCTCTACCGCCTGAACCTGACCACCGGCGAAACCACCCTGGCCGGGGCCATCAACGGCCAGGGCGTGGGCATCACCGACATTGCCGTGCGCATCAACCGCACGGCGCCGGCGGTAAGCGGGCAGCTGCTCTACGGCGTGACGACCGGCAACAGCCTGATCAGCTTCTACTCGGGCACGCCGGGCTTTATCAACAGCTCGGTGGCCATCAGCGGTATCACCGCCGGGCAGACGCTGGTGGGCACCGACTTCCGCCCCAACACCGGGCAGCTGTTCGGCTTCGGCTACGACGCCACCACGGCCGGCAACAACTCCCAGCTGTACACCATCAACCTGACGACGGGCGTGGCCACACCCGTGGCAGCGGCTACGCGCCTGGAGCTGGGCGGCGCCACGGCCAACATCGGCTTCGACTTCAACCCGACGGTGGACCGCATCCGCGTCACCAGCACCAACCGGGCCAACCTGCGCCTGAACCCCAACAACGGCGCCCTGGCCGCCACCGACGGGCTGCTCACCTACGCCGCCGGCGACACCACCACGGCCCGCATCGGCGCGGTGGGCTACACCAACAGCTACCCCGGCAGCACCAGCACCACGCTCTACGACATCGACGAGAACCGCAGCGTTCTGGCCATTCAGAACCCGCCGAATGCGGGCACGCTCAACGTGGTGGGCAACACCACCGGCCTGACGCTGAGCCCGACCAATGCCCTGGTCGACCTGGACATCTACTTCGACCGGAGCACGCTGACCAACCTGGCGTTCCTGGCGGCCAACCCCAACGGGCAGGCCACCAGCAACCTGTACACCCTGGCCCTGGGCTCGGGGGCACCCACCCAGGTAGGCGCCATCGGCCTGGGCATTCCGGTGCGCGACATTTCGGCTAGCCTGGAAGGCGCCAACGCGTCGGCCCAGCTCAGCGGCCGGCTGCTCTACGGCGTGGCCGGCGGCAACCTGGTTTCGTTCGACTCGGGCAACCCCACCGTGATTCGCACGGCCGTCAACATCACCGGCCTGCCCGCCGACGGCTCGCAGGTGCTGGTGGGCACCGACTTCCGCCCCGCCACCGGCGAGCTGTTTGCCCTGGGCTACAACGCGGCCACCCAGCAGGGCCAGCTGTACACCGTGAACCTGACCACCGGCGCGCTGACGGCCGTGGGCAGCCTCAACGGCATGGCTCTGGGCAACAACGCGGCCACCATCGGCTTCGACTTCAACCCGACGGTGGATTTGATCCGGGTGGTGTCGGGCACGACGCAGGCCAACCTGCGCGTGAACCCCACCACCGGGGCCGTGACGGTGGACACCGGCCTGACCAACCCCGGCGGGACGCCCGTAATGACGGGCGCAGCCTATACCAACAACGACAACAACGCCAACACCGGCACCACGCTCTACGGCATCGACCAGGCCCGCAACGTGCTGCTGCGCTCCACCAACGCCAACGCCGGCACCTACGTGGACCAGGGCAGCCTGGGCGTGACGCTCAATGCCGCGCTGGGCGCTGATTTCGACATCTACTCGGACCTGTCGACCCCGTCTTCCCCCACCAATGCGGCCTTCCTGGCCGCCGCGGCCACGGGCAGCCCCAGCGACAACCTCTACTCCGTGGACCTGAACGGCGGCAACGCCACCTCGCTGGGCCGCATCGGCTCGGGCTCGAATCTGACCGGTCTGGCCGCCTTCCTCACGCCCGGCCCGGTCATTACGGCCGGCCTGACCTGGACCGGCGCCGTGAGCACCGACTGGGGCACGGCCGGCAACTGGAGCCCGGCCCAGGTGCCTACGGCCACGGATAACGTGACCATCCCCGACGTGGCCAACGACCCGGTGGTGAGCAACGCCCAGCAGGCGGCCAACATCACCCTGGCCAGCGGCGCCACCCTGACCACCGCCAACGGCGGCACGCTGACGGTCAACGGCTCGTTTACCAACAACGGCGGCACCACCCTGGGCAGCGGCACCGGCACCATTGCCTTCACCGGCGCGGCGGCCCAGACCATCAGCGGCACGACCACCTTCTTCAACAACCTCACCGCCGGCCCGGCCGGCGTGACGGCCAGCGCCCCAGTGCAGGTGCAGCGCGTGCTGCTGCTCAACGGCAACCTGGCCTCGGGCGGCAACCTGACCCTGCTCAGCAACGCCACCGGCACGGCCCACGTGGTCAACAACGGCGGCGCGGTAACGGGCAACGCCACGGTGCAGCGCTACGTGGACACGGGCCTGAACGCCGGCCCCGGCTACCGCCACTTCTCGGCGCCCGTCGTCGGCACCACCGTGAGCGACCTGGCCACGGCCGGCTTCAGCCCGGTGGTGAACCCGGCCTACAACTCGGCCCCGGTGCCGAATAACGTGACGCCCTTCCCCACCGTGTTCGGCTACGACGAGACGCGCGTGAATACCAGCGGCAACCCGGCCCCCCGGGACTTCGACCGGGGCTTCTTCTCGCCCAACGCCACCTCCGACCCGATGGTACCGGGCCGCGGCTACACCGTCAACATCCCGGCCGGCCAGACGCCCGATTTCGTGGGCGTGCTGGGCAACGGCCCCGTCATCCTCGGGGGCCTGACGCGCGGCACCCAGACCGAATCGGGCTGGCAGCTGCTGGGCAACCCCTACCCCGCGCCCCTGAACTGGGACGCCGTGGGCCGCACCAACGTGGACGGGGCCGTGTACGTGTACCGCTCCACGGGCCAGTACGCCGGCACCTACTCCACCTACGTGGCGGGCGGCGCGGGCACCAACGGCGGCACCAACGTCCTCGGCTCGGGCCAGGGCTTCTTCGTGCGGGTGAGCACGCCGGGTTCCTCGAACGGGCAGGTCTCGTTTACCAACGCCGCCCGCTTCACCACCTACCAGAGCCCGGTGTTCCAGCGCCCGGCCGCCATCACCGGCCCGCTGGTGCGCCTGGCCCTGCAAGCGGCTTCCGGCCCGGCCGATGAAACCGTGGTGTACCTGGAGCCCGGCGCCACCGCCGGCTTCGACGCCTCGATGGATGCCTACAAGCTGCAGGCCGGCGGCGCCCCGGTGCTGGCCTCGCCCATCGACGCCAGCACCCGCCTCGCGGTGAATGCCCTGCCCCCGCTGTCGGCCACCGCGCCCGAGCGCGTGGTGCCGCTGCACGTGCAAGCGCTGCAGGCCGGCCCCCACACGCTGCGCGCCGCCGAGCTGCTGAACCTGCCCGCCGGCACCTACGCCTACCTGCGCGACGCCGACACCGGCACCCTGGTGGACCTGCAGACGCAGCCCAGCTACGCCTTCACCCTGGCCACGACCGGCCTGACCACGCGCTTCAGCCTGCTGCTGACCCAGAACCGCGTGACGGCCACCGCGCCGGCCGCCCTCAGCCAGCAGGTCGGGCTCTACCCGAACCCGGCCCGTACCCAGGTAACGCTGCAGCTGCCCGCCAGCCTGGCGCAGCAGCCGGTGGCCGTGTCGGTGCTGAACGCGCTGGGCCAGCAGGTGCTCACCCGCGTGCTGCCCGCCGCCCGCCCCGCCCAGAGCGCGCTGACCCTGCCGCTGGCGGGCCTGGCCAAAGGCGTGTACTCGGTGCGCCTGACCACGGCCCAGGGCATTGTCACCAAACGCCTGGTCGTTGAATAAACTGTATCATTGGGTCCGGGAGTCCTGAAAACGCTCCCGGACCTATGATCTTACCCGTTTTCAGCTTCTGCTACATGAATCACATTGCCTCTTCCCTGTGCCGGCTGTTGTCCGGCGCGTTCCTGCTGTTGCTCTCCTACGCGGCTCAGGCCCAGACGCCCGGCTCGGGCGGCCCCGAGCCGGGCACGCCCGCCGAGCCCACCGCCGTGCCCCTCGACGGCGGGGCTTCGCTGCTGCTGGCCGGCGGCGCGGCCTACGCCCTCAACCGCCTGCGCAAGCGTCGTCGGGCCTAGCCCCGCCGCCCCCAAACAAAACCGCCCGGACCGTACTGGTCCGGGCGGTTTTGTTTGGGGGGCGACGGCACGCTCAGCGCGCCAGCACCGGCAGCACCACGCCCGAGGGGTGCTGCGCGTCGTGGTACACGCGAATGGTGGCCCGCTGAAAATCGGCCGCCCCGGCCCCGGGGATGGGCACGAACTGCTGCGGGTTGCGGTCGACCAGGGGAAACCAGGTACTCTGCACCTGCACCATCAGCCGGTGCCCCTTTCGGAAGGTGTGGAGCACGTCGGGCAGCTGGTAGCTGACTGCGGTGACTTGGCCGGGCTGAAAGGGTTCGGGTTTTTCAAATGAGTTGCGGAACCGGCCGCGGATAACCTCGGCGCGCACCAGCTGCTGGTAGCCGGCGCGGGGGGCGGGCATGGCTCCGCCGGCCCAGCCGCGGGCGGAGTCGGGCAGCACGTCGATGAGCTTGACCACGAAGTCGGCGTCGGTGCCGGTGGTCGACACGAACAGCTCCGCCCGAAGGGGGCCGGCCACGGTCACGTCGGCGGGCAGCGGCGCGGTCTGGTACACCAGCACGTCGGGGCGCTGGGCGGCGAAGCGCTGGTCTTCCACCATGTACTCGTTGTTGCGCCCGGCGTGGATGCCGTTGGTATAGGGCACCGGGCGGTGCGGGTCGCTGAGGTATTCATCGAAGCTGCCGGTGCCGGCGGGCTGCTCCGGACCGAGGGCGCCGCCGGGCTGCAGGCGCAGGGCCCAGGCGCTGCCTGTGGGCGGCCAGGCCGAAAGCTGCTCCCACTGGTTGGTACCGGTGTTGAACACGGTGGCTTCCGCGGCGTCGAAGGAGCCCTTGCCCTTGAGGTAGTGGTTGAAGAAGCGCAGCTCCAGATTGTCGCGGTACCACTGGGCGGTGTTCTGCCCGAAGCGCAGCGGGCCGAATTTGCTCCACTCCGGCCGGGCCCAGGCGCCGTGGGTCCAGGGGCCCATCACGAGGCGGTTGTGGGCACCCGGGCTCTGCTGCTCGATGGCCCGGTAGGTGTTCAGGGCCCCGAACAGGTCCTCCGCATCAAACCAGCCGCCCACGACCAGGGTGGCCGGCCGCACGTTCCGCAGGTGCGGGCGGAGGTTGCGGGCCTGCCAGTAGGCGTCGTAGGTGGGGTGCGCGAGGTACTCGTTCCAGGTTTTGGCGCGGCCGTTGAAGTAGGCCGGGCCGTTGGCGTTGTTGATCGGGCCGAGGTCGAGGAAGAAGCGGTAGGCGTCGGCGTACTCGGCGCGAAACAGGGGCGTGTACGTCGGCTGCGGGCCGGGGTGCGGCGCGTCGAAGCTCTGCAGGAAGTCGAAGTTGTCGAGCAGGAAGAAAGCGCCGTGGTGGTTGGCGTCGTCGCCCATGAACTCATCCGTCACCGGGGCCTGCGGCGACACGGCTTTCAGGGCCGGGTGGGCGTCGGGCAGGGCGGCCGCGGCGTAGAAGCCGGGGTAAGAAATGCCCATCAACCCCACGCGGCCGTTGTGGTGCGGCACGTTCCGGAGCAGCCACTCAATGGTGTCGTAGGTGTCGGTGCTTTCGTCGTGGCCGTAGGCTTTGCTGCGTTTGGCGGTGGGCTTGCCGTGAGCGGCGGGCACGGTGGGCGTCATTTCCTCGAACTGCCCCTCGCTCATGTAGCGCCCGCGCACGTCCTGGGTCACGAAGATGAACCGCTCCCGGGTCAGCTCGCGGCTCTGGCCGGGGCCGGCTTTGGGGTAATTGTCCTCGCCGTAGGGCCCGGCCGAATAGGGCGTGCGCCGCATCAGGATGGGGTACTCGTGGCCCTTGCCGGCGTCCTTGGGCACGTAGATGACGGTGTAGAGCTGCACGCCGTCGCGCATGGGGATGCGGCGGTCGAGCTTCTGGTAATGGTCGCGCACGTAGGCCGAGTCGGCGGCGCGGGTGGCGGCGGGCACCTGGGCGTGGGCCGTGGCGGCGCAAAGCAGGAGCGGCAGCGCGGCGGCAGGAAATCGAAGCATACGGATAAGGATTCGGGGCGGCGAAGGTATTGGTGAAGCTGCCCGCGGCCCAAATACCCGTGTTTGGCCCGCCCGTTGCGCACCGCCCCTCCCCCGCCTCAGCGCCGCGCCGTGCCGCGGATGTAGATGCCGGGCTTGGCTGGCCGGGACGGCCGGTGCACGAGGCGGATGTTAATGACCGGCGCGTCGGCCACCGTGGCCGGTTGCTTCACCTCCAGCCCGGCAATAGCCGCCGTGGCGACGCGCAACGTCGGGTCTTCCAGCGGCAGCCCGTCCAGCTCAAACCGGACGGGACGGGCCAGCTTCAGCTCCCGGCGCAGTTGCGGCAGGCTCTTGCTGGCAATGGTATTGAGGGGAAAGCCGGGCTTCATGGTCAGCGCCAGGATGCCGTGCGGCGCCAGGCTGCGCCATTTGGCCGGGGTCGTCAGGCCGCCCTTGTGCACCTCGAGGCGCAGAATCTGGTTCGGGTCCAGCGCCGCCAGTCCGTCGTCGCCGACGATGAGCCGGGCATTCACCAGAAATATTGGCCCCGAGCCCACGCGTACCGGCTGCGGCGCGGGGTGCCGCAAGGAGGTGTCGGGCTGCTGGGCCAGAGCGCAGGGGCCCGGCAGGCCGTGCAGGACGATGAGCAGGCCAAGCAGGGGCCAATAACACAGACGACGGGGCGACATAAGCAGCGGAAACGGGTGATTGAACCAGGAATACCCGGTGGATGCGCGCCGCCTTGCGTTTCCACACGACAGCGCGCAGCAATTGTTGCGGGCGCTGCGCCAGGTACGCTCCTACTCCCCGCCGTACTTGCTTTTGCCGCCGCTCCCGGCATCCATGCGCACAATTTTGGGCAGAAACGAGCCGAGCACGTCCACCAGGTCGCGCTGGTGCTCCATCACCTGGTGAATGTCCTTGTAGGCCATCGGCGCCTCGTCGAGCCCGCCGCCGATGAGCTCCACGCCCTGGTCGCGCAGCAGGCGGCGCAGCTCCCCTTCGCTGCCCTGCTGCTTGGCCTGGGTGCGCGAGAGGCGCCGCCCCGCCCCGTGGGCGGCCGACTGAATCGAGTCCCGCTCGCCCCGCCCGCGCACGATAAAGCCCGGGGCCGTCATCGAGCCGGGAATCACGCCGAGCACGCCCCGGCCGGCCGGCGTGGCGCCCTTGCGGTGCACCACCACCTCGCGGCCGTCGGCCAGCTCCTCTTTCCAGGCAAAGTTGTGGTGATTTTCCACCTTGGCCAGGGGCTTTTCGCCCAGGGCCTGACTGAGGCGGCGGTGAATGTCGCGGTGGCAGGCCGAGGCGTAGTCGCCGGCCAGGTTCATGGCCGCCCAGTATTCCTGCCCTTCCTGGGTGTCGAGGTCGAGCCAGGCGAGGTAGCGGGCTTCGGGCGGCAAGGGGCAGCGGTTTATGGCCAGCTTGGTGTAGTGCTGGGCCACGGCCGCGCCCAGGCCGCGGGAGCCGGAGTGCGAGAGCAGCCCCAGGTACGGGCCCACCGGCAGGTTCAGCTCGTTGTCCTCGGCGGTGATGTCGACCACGCCCCACTCCACGAAGTGGTTGCCGGAGCCGGAGGAACCCAGCTGGTTGATGGCGGCCTCGCGCCGGCCGCGCACCACGGCTATTTCCTTGAACTCGGACCGGTGCAGCACCGCATCGTCGTAGGGGTCCTTGAACACTTCCTTGCCGCCAAAGCGGGTGTGGTGGTGCAGCAGCTTTTTCAGCTCGGCGCGGCGCTGCTCCAGGTAGCGCGGCGGCACATCGAACACCGACAGGGCCATGCGGCAGCCGATGTCCATGCCCACGCCGTACGGGATGACCGCGTTGTCGACGGCCAGCACCCCGCCGATGGGCAGGCCGTAGCCCTGGTGGGCGTCGGGCATCAGGGCCCCGTCGATGGTGATGGGCAGCTGCATGGCCGTGTCCATCTGCCGCCGGGCGCCGTCTTCGATGAAGGAGTCGCCGTAGCGGCGGTAATCCTTCACCTCGGGGCTCAGGCGCACCTCGCGGCTGGGCTGGGGCACCAGCTCCTGGGCCAGGGGGCGCCAGGTCGGGTCGCGCACGTACTTGAACGGGTCGGCTTTGATGTCGCGCAGCAACGCCAGGGCGCTGCCTTTGTCGAGGCGGCGCAGTTCGCGCTGGTCGAGGATGTCGAGGGCCAGGCTGATCTGCTTATCGTCGGTGAAGCCGAGCTGGCGCAGGTCTTTGCCGTGGAGCTTGGTGGTGTTCTTGGCCATGGGTGGTCGGGAGCAAGGATGGTAAGCGTGTAGCGCAGGGGCTGCACGGCGGGTTACGGCCGAGGTTGCGCAGAGTAGCGCGGGCTTTCGGCCGCGTCCGCCTGGCCGATACTGCCACCCGGGCGGACGCGGGCGGAAGCCCGCGCTACATCTGCCGCCCGTTTCCATCCTCCCGGGCACTTGCAGAGAGTGGCCTTTATTCCGCCGGCAGGCGAAACATCACGTCGGTGCGCAGCACGTACTTCACGCCCTGCTCCACCGTGCGCCCGAGGTGGTAGAGGCCGTGCTCGAACACCAGCAGGCGCCCTTGCTGCGGCCATACGCGCAACTCGCGGAAAGCCGTGTCGCCGCCCTGAAAGTTGTCGTTCAGGTACACCATGAAGGTCAGCAGACTGGCCTCGGTGGGGCTGCGCACGTAGCTTTCATCGTAGTGGCCGCGAAACTGCTGACCGGCCTGGTAGCGGTAGAAGCGGAACAGCTCGTTGAGCCCCAGCGCCTGGCTGCGCCCGAACTCGGCCGGGATGAACGGCCGGGCCCGCTCCCAAAGCTTCTGCGCTAGCTCCTCGCTGCGGTGAAAGACCCGGCTGTTGTTGCGCACCGCGGGCATCAGCCGGGCGCCTTTGGTGGTATTCACCTTGGCGGCCTCGTAGCCCAGCTGCTCGCTGAGCGCCAGGTAGTGCAGGCATTCCTGGCGGGTCAGGAAGTCGTCGACGGTAAAGATGGATTCGGCTAGTTGGGTACGGAGCATGGGGTTTGGATGAATGAAAAGAAACGTCAGCCGGAGCGCAGTGAAGGACCTTGTCAGGCGCAAACGAAATCGTTGTGACGACATCGACCCGACGAGACAAGGTTCTTCGCTGCGCTCCGGCTGACGGAACTAAAAGCGCGCCAACTGGGGGCTACGCCCCGCCGTCCATGCGCACGATTTTGGGCGTGAAGGTGCCGAGCACGTCCACCAGGTCCTGCTGGCTCTGCATCACGGTGTGGATGTCTTTGTAGGCCATCGGCGCCTCGTCGAGGCCGCCGCCGATCAGCTCCACGCCGTGCTGCTGCAGGTGGCGGCGCACCTCGGCTTCGCCCAGCTCGGCCTTGGCCCGGGTGCGCGACATGAGGCGCCCCGCCCCGTGCGAGGCCGAGGCCAGCGACTCGGCCACCCCGCGGCCCCGCACAATAAAGCCGGGGGCCGTCATCGAGCCGGGAATCACGCCGAGCACGCCCCGGCCGGCCGGCGTGGCGCCCTTGCGGTGCACCACTACCTCGCGGCCGTCCGAGAGGCGCTCCTTCCAGGCGAAGTTGTGGTGATTTTCCACTTTCGCCAGGGGCCGCTCGCCCAGGGCCCGGGCCACGCGCTGGTGAATCTGCTGGTGGCAGGCCGAGGCGTAGTCACCGGCCAGGTTCATGGCCGCCCAGTATTCCTGCCCGAGTTCCGAGTCCAGCGTGAGCCAGGCCAGGTGCTGGGCTTCGGCGGGCAGCTGGCAGGTTTCGCGGGCCAGCTTGGTGTAGTGCTGCGCGATGCTGGCGCCCAGGCCGCGGGAGCCGGAGTGCGAGAGCAGCCCCAGGTACGGGCCCACCGGCACCCCCATGTCGTTGGCGGGGTCGGTGATTTCCACGATGCCGAATTCCACGAAGTGGTTGCCGGAGCCGGAGGTACCGATCTGCGCAATGGCCGATTCGTGCTTGTTGCGCAGGAAGGGAATGGCGGCGAATTCGTCGCGCTCCAGCACTTCGTGGCCCAGTTTCTGGCCGTGGCGAAACACGTCGCGGTTGCCGAACTTGGTGGTCGTCAGCAGCACGCCTCGCAGCTCCTGCACCCGCTGGGCGAGGTACTGGGGCGGCAGCGCGAAGATGCTCAGGGCCATGCGGCAGCCGATGTCGACGCCCACCGCGTACGGGATGACGGCGTTATCCGTGGCCAGCACCCCGCCGATGGGCAGGCCGTAGCCGTGGTGGGCGTCGGGCATCAGGGCGCCGGCCACCGTCACGGGCAGCTTCATGGCCGTTTCCATCTGGTGAATGGCGCCCGGCTCGATGTGCTCGGCGCCGTAGAGCACGTAGTCTTTGCGCGGCGCCAGGGCAATGTGGCGGCTGGGCGGGGGCAGCAGGGCCGCCGCGGTATGGCTCCAGTCGAGGTCGGTGAGGAAGTTGTTGGGAGTCTGCAGAATCAGCTTGAGCAGCGCCAGCTGATCGGTGTGCGAGAGGCGCTTGAGGTGTTTGCGCTGCAGCTGGGCCAGCGCCAGCCCGATGGCGCGACCTTCCGGGAAACCCAGTTGACGAAGGTCGTTGCCGCGTAATTGATTGGCCATGATGGTGGGTGCGCCCCTGGGGCGCGGTGAGTTGGAGAAAAAGCGCGGCCGACGGCTCGCGCGGCATGGTTGTCCCCCTCAAGAGCCGGAGCAACAGGACGGCCCGCGTACCATGGGATACACCTTGCGGCGTACTGCCCGACGTGACAGGTCGAAGTAACGCGGACCTACGGCATCCGGCCGTGGGAGCGGGTGGTATCGGGCAAGGGTTACGGGTGAGCAGCTTCAGATTCAATTTTCAGTCGAAGGAATGCTGCCCGACGACACCTTGCCCGTCCCACATTCATTTTAGATTGGGCTACGGGGCGCGCCGCCCTCGATAACACTGCGCCCTAACCACTAGGCCACCGTTCCTGGCGGAAACGGGAAGGATTCGAACCTCCGACCTCAGTATCCCTGACGAAGTATGGCGGCGCTACGGCACCAATCAAAAAACCAGCTGCTTACCGGGGCAACCAGCGGCGGGCGTTGCTGACGCCGCTCCTTGCGGACCGGACGTCTACCGGCCGCCGAAGCAGCCGGGTGAAGGAATTGAACCTACTCAACGAAAACGTCTTACCGAAGTAACGCCCGCCTACGACACCCGGTAGGCAGTAAGAAAAAAACCGTTGGGGCAACGGGGCGCCCAGCCCGTTTCCTGCTCTAACCAACTGAGCTACCGCCTCCGAAGAAGCGAGAGGGACTCGAACCCCCGACCCGGGCATTAAAAGTGCGAAGTAGGGCTGCGCTACGGCACCCAACGGCAAAGTCAACCCGAGGCAACCACGGCCCAGCCACGAGTCTGCCCTACCGCTCGTAAGCGCAGGCCCGGCAAGCCGGCCCCACTTCGGGAGTCGAACCCGCGACAGAACTCTAAGTTGGCACGAAGGATGGCTGAGCTACGGCGCTCGGTACGGCTGCTTTATCGGGCAAGAGCGAGGCAACAAACGGGGCGCCCTTTATCACTGGCGCGTCTTCGTTTCGCCACCGGCGGCCCTTGCGGGCGGCCGGGCGGGACTTGAACCCGCACGCCTTGCGGCACCAGTCCCTAGCGAAGGAATGCGCTCCTACGGCACCCGCCTGGCCCGATAATGAACAATCCGCCGGGGTAAAAAAGCAACAAGCGTAACGTGCGGCTGAGTAGCCGTTCTGCTCTACCCGCTGAGCTATTTCCGGCGGCGGTAATCTGCAGCCCGGAAAACAAGATTCGAACTTGTGACCCGAAGTAACGCTGGTCTACGACACCCGGCGGGGTGGTGGGCAGTTCTTGGCAACAACAGCCAGGGCAATGGGCGCAGCGCGTTTATTTTCCTGCCGATGCCAAAGCACCGGCGCGGGATTCGAACCCGAAGCGGCCCGTGGGGCCACCCGAAACAGCCACGAAGTAACGCCCCGCTACGGCACCTGGCTAGCCGTCGAGAACAGTGAGGTTGTTTAGGTGAGCTTCATGAAAGTACAGCGCTTAAAAAGTGAAGGAGCAAATGCCTCCGCGCACCTCAGCGGGCCGGAAACAGCCCCGAGTTCCTGCCCCGGCGCGTTGGCGTCCGCCGGCCGGTAGCGCAGGCTGCCGTAATGGGCAGCGTGTTGCCGAGCCCTCGGTAGTCGCCGCCCGACCAAAGGCGGGCGGGTAACGGCCCGTTTGCGGGGCATCGAGGGGCGGCGGGCCAGGTGTTGACGCGGTTCGCGGTTTATTGGGGCAGGCGTGAAATCGGGGTTCCGGACGCGGGGCGCGGCGGCCCTGTTGCCGCCGCGCCGTACCGCTTGGGGGTTGCGGGTGTGAGTTTGGAATCAGAAGGAAAAATGGGCCGTAAAGCAGCGCACGCGCATCAGCTGGCGGAATCGGGTAGCGAAGGAATGTGGGGTAACGATGGGCACTAATCAGGCTGCTTTACGGCCTGGGGTCAAGTAGTTAGAAGTCGATCCGCTCCATCTCCGTCAGGGCCGAGCCGCCGTTTTCCAGGGCCTGGAGCACGTCGAAGACTTTGTCAGACCAGCCGGCAATGAGCGCCACGCCGTCCGGCTCGCGCACGTCCAGCGGGGTATTGCCGTGGCCGGCCAGGTCGAACAGGTACAGGCGGGCCTGGGGCGCCACGGTGCGGCGGTACTGGCGCCAGGCCTTGGCCAGGTCGTTGCCGTCGCCGGTGCTGTTCCAGAGCTGGCAGTCGGTGAACATCATCACCTTGTCCACCCGCTCGTTGTGGCGGATCAAATCCTGCACCACCAGGTGGCCGTTGGTGCTGTAGCCCACCTCGCCTTCGCGACGGTACAGCTCCTGCACGTTGCTCAGCACCTGGTTCTGGGGCAGCGGCACGCGCTTCCACCGGTCGCCGAACATGCCGGTCACCACGTTCTGGCAGCGGCGCTGCAAGAGCATCCCCAGCACCAGGCCCACGTCGTAGAGCAGCACTTTGCTGCGCGGCGAAATGGGTTGCTGCATGGAGCCCGACACGTCGCAGGCCACCACCACGCGGGTGTCGGCGCCGAAGCCGCGCAGGTTCTGCGTGGAGTGCCCGATGGCCGTTTCCAGCGCCGCGAGGATGCCCGCCACGTGGCCGGAGCGCACCGTGAGCAATTCGCGGTAAGCTGCCAGGTAGCGGAAGGGCAGCTGCTTGCTGCGCGTCACCGCCCGCTCGTCGGTCAGGGCCTGCGTGAGCTGCGCAATGGCCCCGGCCGATACGTCGGCTTCGAGGATGTTGCGCAGGTTGCGCAGCAAAGCCATGTAGCCCAGCTTGCCGCTGCCGATCAGCTCCTCCCACTTCTGGCAGAAGGCCGTCTGCCGCTCCGCATCCGTGGTAAAGGTTTGCTGGCCCAGGGCCGACAGCTCGGTTTCCCAGGTGTAGGGCGTGGGCAGCTCGCCGCGCACCAGCTGGTCGAACAGCTGCTGCTGCTCGGGCGTTTTGGCCTGGGGGTGCACCAGGAACAGGGCGTCGCGCAGGCGCACCTGCCCGGCCCGGTCGTACTTGGCCAGCTGGTAGCCATCGAAGCGGTTGAAGGCCAGGGCCAGCCCTTTCTGCAGCTGCTTGGAGAGGCGGTTCAGCTGCTTCTGCCCCTGGCGCTGGTTGGCCAGGGCGTAGAAGGCCAGCAGCTCGGTAATCTCGTCGGCACGCTGCACCACGCGGGCCACCAGGCGGCTCACCAGGTTGTCGCCGCGGTGCAGGCGGGCCAGCTCCACGGCCAGTACCAGCGGCACGGTGCGCAGGTACATCTTTTCGCGGGCGTACACGGCCAGCTGCGCCACGAACAGGGGGTCGTTTTTGGCCACCAGCTCGCGCAGGCGCTGCAGGCGGGTATCGGCTTTTTCGTAGAACTGGTCGCTGAGCGCGGCCGTGGCCACGGCGGCGTACAGCTCCAGCTGGGGCGTAAGGGAGTAGGCAGCCGCGCCCGCGTGGTTCACCACGTCGGCCGGCTTGTTTTTGCGGAATCCGAAGTTGAAGCGCATAAAAGTGGTGAGATAGTGAGGTGGTGAACTGGTGCGTTTTCGGGGCCCGCATTCGGGCGAAGCGGGGCATTCCGCTGGCCGACAGTCTTCCCGTTCTGTCAGCCGGCAACCTTGCACGGAATGCCCCGGCTTCGTCCGGTAGGCGGTATGAGTTCGTGGTCGGAGCGGTGGCGCTATTCCGGCCAAAGCCGACGGCCCCGCGCCCCTACACGTGCTTGGAAATGGTCAGGCGGGCGTCGGTAGCCCAACGCTGCACCCACAGCCGCTCAGAGGCGTCCATGGGCCGGTTGTGCTTGCCCCGGGCCTGCACGATGACGCCGCCGGCCGCTACTTCCAGGGTGACGGCGCGCAGGCCGGCCTGGGTAAGGCCGAAGATGGCGCAGCGCCCCTGGCGGCAGGAGCTCAGGTACGAGGCCACGCAGTGGTGCAGCTCGCGGCCTTCCTCCAGCAGCGCCCCGTAGGTGAGCAGCTGGGTGATGAGCACCGGGTTCTTCTTGCTGTTGTTCGTGAAATTGGGCACCGGCATGGGCGTCCAGGTGGTCGTGAGCGGAATGACGGGACCGGGGGCGTAGCGGCGCACCTGGGCCAGCTGGCGGTGCCACTGCTCCGTCTGAGCCAGTACACTCACCATCGAGCGGCCTTTCAGCGAGAAACCCGGCTGGGCCGGCTCGTCGCCGATGCCCACGCTGCGCTTCTCGTGAATCCAGTCGCAGACGGGCCCGAAGTGGCGCGGGTCCACCATCGGCGCGGCCACGAAAAAGTCCACCACCGTCAGCCAGAAGGCGTCGTCGGGACCGATTTCGCGGCCCATCCGCGACTCCAGCACCGCCCCGAACCAGGCCAGCGCGTCGCGGGCGGCGAGCTGGGCGTAGCGCAGGGCTTCCAGGAAGGTGCAGCCCGCCGGCGCCAGGCGCAGGTGGTGCTCCAGCTTCTTGGTGAGCGGCACCGGCAGGCCCTGGAAGCGGCGCAGCGCGTGGCCGCTGCCCAGGTGCAGGGTCAGCTCGGCGATGTTCACGCCGCCGTCCTGCAGGCGCCCGGCCGTCCAGGAGTTGAGCAGCCAGCCGGGCACGTCGCCGTACTCATCAAAGAGGTGGCGCACCAGGCTTTCCAGCTGCCGGTACACGTTGCGGGAGCGGGGCTGCCAGTCGGCCAGCTCGCGCCGGCGCAGGGGGTAGTAGTGGGTGAGGGCGGCCACGGCGGCGCTGACTTCGGGGCGCTGCAGCAGCTCGGTGCGCTTGGCGGCCAGGGCCAGCAGCACCTGCTGGCGGCGCTGGCGCTCGGCCCCGTTCTGGCCGTACACGCAGCCCTCGTAGAGCTTGGCCAGCGGGGTTTCTTCGCCGAGCAGGTTGTAGCAGTGCCGTGGTTCGCCGGTGAGCGAAAACAGGTAGTCGATCTGCCGGCTGGGGGCCCACTTGCGCCAGTCGGTGCGGCGGGCCTGGGTGAGGGCGGCTACGGCTTGCTGGGCGCGCTGGGCTTCGTAGGATAGGGGTTTGAGGCGGTTGGCCATCGGTCGGGGTGCCCCTCGCGGGGGCGGTTACCGATTGAAGAATCAGACTTGGAATGCGCCGGAGCGGCGGAGAGTTGAAGCAGAAGTCTGAACGATTCGTACATGGCGGTGCTTGGCAAAAGGGTGTAAAATTCCGTTCGGCAATTCACGCGGAATTAATTGCCGTTACGCAGGTATTTATTACAGAAATAATTCAGGCAATATTTTCCCAGGCGACATTTATTTAGTCGCAAAACCAGGAATTAATTACCGTGAATCAGGCCCGACTGGAAAGCACTCGGGCGGTGGCCAGGGTCGTTAGCAGCCGCGTTTTCGCGGCGCTGTATCCGGGCAACTGGCCGGCCTGATGACGCCCTGCCACAGCGGCGCGGGCACCGATAAGCGGGCAACGAGGCGGGGCTGGGGTTGAGGGGCCGACATCATGGCGGTAACGAGTTAGAAGAGCTATGAGTAAAAACAAAACGCCCGAATCTGGTGGGATTCGGGCGTTTTGCAGGATGAGCTTCTATCGAAAGAGCTTCACTCCGTTGCGTGCGCGCCGAACCCCGGCTGGACCTTATCCTCCGAGCTGGTTGGCATACCTAGGTATTGATTAAAGTGGCGGCGCATGACGAGTGAAGTCGTTTTGTCGTTTGTTGTTTTGGGCTTTGAACGGGTCAAAGGTAGAAAGGTTATTTCGCACAATGCAATAGTTGATGAAATTTTTTTGAAAAAAAGTTTCATCAATTTTACCAAACCTTATTCCGAGCTAAATAGCCGCGGTTGCACTTCTTTATTCAGAATAATTCGGGCCGTAATTTCTTTAATTAATTATTCCCGCCACGGCTATGATACACCCTGAAATCCTCACCACACCTACCCGGCTGCGCTGCCGAGGCCCGCAAATCCGCCGCAGCCGGTGAATCTTTGGCGCATGATCGACAAAGTAGCATGGCTGCACTGGCAGGGCGGCCGCATTCTGAGCACCCGCAGCCGGGGCAAGGACCGGTTTTACTTTCCCGGCGGCAAGCGCGAGGCCGGCGAAACCGACGCGCAAACCCTGCTGCGCGAAATCGAGGAAGAGCTGACCGTGCACCTGCGGTCCGACAGCCTGCGCTACCTCGGCACCTTCGAGGCGCAGGCGCACGGCCATGCGCCCGGTGTGCTCGTGCGTATGATTTGCTACGCGGCCGCGTACACGGGCACGCTGCGGCCCGCCAACGAAATCGAGGAAATCACCTGGCTCAGCTACCAGGACCGCCCCCGCGTGTCGGCCGTCGACCAGCTGATTTTCGACTGGCTGCGCGGGCAGGGCCTGCTGGCTGATTGAGCCGCCCGTAGCCCTGGGGCGCGACCCATTCGCGGTGCTGGCCGTAGACTTGCAGCGTATCCCGCCCGTATGCCCTGCCTCGCCTCCTCCGACCGGTACTCCATTCAGTTGCCCGACGGCCACCGTTTCCCCATTGCCAAGTACGAGCTGATTCGGGAGCAGCTGCTGTGGCAGGGCATTGCCCGGCCCACGGACATCTACGACCCGGGGTTCTGCACCGAGGAGGACATTCTGCGCGTGCACACGGCCGAGTACTGGGGCAAGGTGAAGGAGCTGCGCCTCTCCCCCGCCGAGGTGCGCCGCCTGGGCCTGCCGCAGAGCCCGGAGCTGGTGCGGCGCAGCCTCTCGTCGGCAGCAGGCACGGTGCAGTCGGCCCTAAAAGCCCTGCGCGACGGTATCGGCCTGAGCCTGGCCGGGGGCACCCACCACGCCTTTGCCGACCGCGGCGAGGGGTTCTGCGTGCTCAACGACCTGGCCATCAGCGCGGCCCGGCTGCTGCACCACGGCCAAGCGCGGCAGGTGCTCATCGTGGATCTGGACGTGCACCAGGGCGACGGTACGGCCAGCATTTTCCGCGACGAGCCGCGGGTATTTACCTTCTCGATGCACGCCGGGGCGAACTATCCGCTGCGCAAGGAGCAGTCGGACCTGGACCTGGCCCTGCCGCTGGGCATGGGCGACGCGGAGTACCTGGCGCAGCTGCGCGCTACCCTGCCCGGCCTCATCGAGCGGGTGCGGCCCGATTTCATCTTCTACCAGGCCGGCGTCGACGTGCTGGCTACCGACAAGCTGGGCAAGCTGGCCCTGACGCCCACCGGCTGCCGGCAGCGCGACGAATTCGTGCTCGGCCTCTGCCACGCGCAGCAGCTACCGGTGGCCGTGAGCATGGGCGGCGGCTACTCCGAGCGGCTGGCCGACATCGTGGATGCGCACTGCAACACGTTTCGGGTGGCCTACGGGCTGTGGGGATAGAGCCTGTGAATGGAACCACCCCTGCATCATCTTTTACCCTTGCGCCTACAGCCGCAGCGCGGCGCCATATTGGTAGCCCCGGGGCAAAAAGAACGATTGAGCTGCAGCGCAGCGGTATGGCATTGCTGACGTTGAACGGCTATTGACGCCCATACAGCTCCGAGGCCATGTCGCTGCGCTGCAGCTCGGCCGTGCTTTAGGGGCGCTGGTTCTACCAATATGACGCCGCGCTGCGGCTGTAAAATACAACGCTGTTGGGCCACTGGTTTAGTTATCAGGGCTGAACGGGCAGCGGCGGGCCGAGCTGCTCGATGCCGTGGGCCAGGGCTACGGCGGCCCGCTCGGCGGGGGTGCCCTTGGGCTGGCCGGTGGCAATGCGGCGGAAATAGTCTTCCAGCTGCCCGGCGGGCTGCACCCAGTACAGCAGCTTGCCGGCGGGGGTGAGCTGCGTCCAGGTGTGGGGCACGAGGCGCGGCAGGAAGATGGTGGCGCCCGGCCCCAGCTCGTGCCGCTCCTCCCCCACCACGAACAGGTAGCGGCCCTCCACCACGTAGAACGTCTCGTCCTGCTGCAAATGGCGGTGCAGGCTGGGCCCGCCCTTGCCCCGGCCGGTGTACTCAAACACGGCCAGCGCCCCGGCGGTGTCCTGCCCGGATATCTTCACGTCATTGGGGTTGCCGTTGATCAGGATCTGCTCGGCGGCCCGGCTCTGGGCGGGCGGCACTACGAAGGCGGGCGGAGCAGCTTCCGGCGGCGCGGCGAGGCCAGCGGCGCGCAGGTCGAGGGCGGCGGGGGCGGCCAGCAGGCCGGTTACTACGAAGTGGCGACGGTTCATGACGGGCAGCGGTTTGTTCGGGACAAACATGCACGGCCCGCGGCCCGGCCCGTTGGTAAAATCCGGACATTCTGCCCGGTGGCCTCAGCCTTCGAACAGGCCGAACTGCCGCTCCGGCGCCTGGTTGTCGAGCTGGAAAAAGGCGCTGGGCGAGTGGCCGGTGAAGGCGCGGTAGTCCTTGGCCAGGTGCTGGTGGTCGTGGTAGCCGCAGGCCACGGCCACGCTCAGCCAGTCGAGGTCGGGGTGGCTGTTCTTGAAGCGGAAGGCGCGGTCGAAGCGGCTGATGCGGGCGTACAGGTGCGGGCTGACGCCCAGGCGCTGCTCGAACTGCCGGTTGAGCTGGCGCGGACTCAGGCAGGCGTAGTCGGCCAACGCGGCCAGGGAGAGGCCGGCCGGGGCCAGGAGCAGCCGCTGGGCCGCCGCTTCCACCGGGTGCGCCGCGCCCCGGCTGCGCGCCACCCGGGTCAACAAAAAGGCTTCGACGTGAGGCAGCATTTCCGGCCAGCTGGCCAGGCCGCTCAGCCGCTCGTTCAGGGCCCGCAGCTCGGCGCCCCACACGGCCTCGGCGTCGACGTAGGTATTGGTGAGCAGGGGCTGCGGAATGCCCGTCAGCCGGTACAGCGCCCCGGGCTGCAGCACCACCTGCAGGGCCAGAAACCGCCGCCCCACGTAGCGGTGACTGACCACCGCGTGCTGCCCGATGAGCACGGCCCGGGGCTTGGCCTGCCGGGCGGGGCCATCGGGGTAGGCCACGTCCTCCGCGTCGCGGGGGTAGAAGGCCAGGCAGTGCTCGGGCCTCGGCGGGTAGGCCTTGAAGGGCAGCGGTCCGGCGCCGTCGAAGGCAAACTCGATAACCTGAATCAGGCGCACCCAGGTCCGCAGGGGCGCGCTGGGCAGCATATCCAGTAGTACCATAGGCCCACGGTTAAGGCCCGCGTCACCGTCGCGCCGGGCCGGTCCTAAACATACACGCCCGAACCGACAAACCCGCCGAGGCTGGTCCGTCGCCCGGACAATCGGCCCGCTGGTTTGGCCGCGCCCGGCGCCCTGCCGACCTTTGCCCGCTCATCTGCCGACGCCCGCTCATGCCCCTGCCCAAGTTTGAAGACTTCGATTCCAGCCAGACGCCCGCCGTGCAGCGCGGCCTGAGCCGCCCCGGCCAGCCCGAGCCCGGCACGCCCGCGCAGCAGGCTTTCCGCGAGGCCATCGAGAAGGTGGAAAGCCTGCGCCTGCAGGTGCAGGAGCTGGAAAAAGAGCAGCGCGAGGCCAAAAACAAGTACTGGCGCCAGGTAGGCCCGCTGGCCGACGCGGTGGTGAGCCAGCGCCGGCAGCTGTTTGAGCCCCTGGAAATGGCCCTGACCACCGGCTTTTTCAGCCGCCTGGAGGAGCAGCGCATCGAGGAGCTGCTGTGGCGCAACGCCCGCACGCTGCAGCACCGCTTCGGCGAGGAAGTGGACGATTTGCTGCTGCGCTACGCCCCCCAGCGGCCGGTGCCCCGGTTCGAAGACGAAGACGAGGCCCCGCGCAAACCCGCCGCCCCGGCCGAGCACCAGCACCACGCCCACCAGCGCGACAAGCGCAAAAGCAAGTCCGAGCGGGAGCAGGAAGCCGCCGCCCGCGCCCTGCAGGCCGATCAGCAGCGCCTGCAGGCCGGCACCAAGGCCGTGTACCGGCAGCTGGCCCGCGCCAACCACCCCGACCTGGAGCGCGACCCGGCCCTGGCCCGGCAGAAAACCGAGCGGATGCAGCGCATCACCCGCGCCTACGAAGCCGACGACCTCTACGCCCTGCTGCAGCTGCTGGCCGAGCACAGCGCCGTCGACACCGACCAGGAATCCGATGAGCTGCTGCTGCGCTACGTGCGCGCCCTGCAGCAGCAGCAAAACGAGCTGAAGCTGCGCCTGCAGCAGCTCAAGTACGGCGACAAAAACGCCTTTATGGGCACCGGCAAAAAGCAGGAAGCCGAGCTGCGCCAGATCAAGCGGGAACTGCGCGCCGAAGCCGAGTACCTGGACCTGGTGCAGAAAGCCGTACAGGAGCCCGAAAATCTGCGCCAGCTGCTGCGCGAGCTGGACGCCGCCGGCCAGGAGGAAATCTAGCCGCGGCAGCCCTGGCAGTTATTGCAAGCGAAGCGCGGCAACCGCAGGAAGGCGTAGCCAATCGGTCCTGGCCGGAGCACAGACGGTAACGCTGGCACGACGCGTAATCGGTTCTGGTCGGAGGCCCAACGGCCTAACTGGCAGCAACCGAAAACCCGTTGCGGTAGGGATGCCCTGCCGTTCGAACAGCAAACAGTCCCGACTGAGACTGACACTGCCGTTTCAGCCGGGACTGTTTTCGGTCAGTATGTATTGTAGCGGCGGCGCATTGGCCAAAACCGATTGGCTACGCCTTCCTGCGGTTGACGCCGCTTGATGCGCGGAATGGCTGCGCCTCGCAATGACTGCTACCCGCGCCGCTTCCTTGCGCTACTCCTGCAGGAACTGCGCCACCGCCTGAATCACGCCTTTGTCGCGCATAATCTTGTTGTGGCCCAGGCCGGTGGTCGACTGAAACTCGAGGCCGGGCCAGCTGCGGGCAATGTCCTGGGCTTCGGCGAAGGGCACGGATTCATCCTGGCAGTCGTGCAGGAGCAGCACGCGGGCGGCCGGCACCTTCGAGGCCGCTTGCGTGAGGCTGAAGCTTTCGGCGTCGCGGCCGGTTTGCTCCCGGATAAACCGGCCCATGCGCTGCACCACGGCGGCGGGCAGCTGCAGCAGATCGGCGAAGCGCTGGGCCACGGCGGGCGTGCTGCCGGGCGCGCTCATCAGCACCAGCCGCGGCAAGGTGCCATCAGCGGCGCGGTTGAACTGCACCGGCAGCCCGGCCGTGGTAGCCGCCCCGAAGGAGTGCCCTACCACGGCCCACACTTCGCCCAGGTAATCGGCCACGGCCTGGGTGGCGCGGCCAAACTCGGGCAGGGTAGTCAGGCGGCCGGGCGAGTCGCCGTGGGCGGGGCCGTCGAAGGCCACGACGCGGTAGCCGGCGCGCACCAGGCCGTCGGCAAACACGCCCCAGAAGGCGGCGCGGTGCTCCCAGCCGTGCACCAGCAGCACCGTGCGCCGGCCCTGCGGGTTCCACTCGTAGGCGGCCAGCTCCCCGCCCTCGAAGGGCACGCGGAAGGCGCGGGCGGTGGCCAGGGCGGCGTCTTCCCACTTCTTGCGCGGCAGCCGCTGCGGGGTGCAAAACAGCCGCCAGGCCGCCCGAAATGCCCATTCCGTCGATACCGCGGCCAGCAGCCGAAACTTCAGCCGCACCAAGCCGATACCGGGCGGCTCGGCGTAGCGGAACGGCGTGGGCGGGGCGGGCAGCGGCTCCTGCCGGGCCGGCCACTGGTAAGCGGGCGAGAAGGTATTCACCATAGCGGTAGCGGTGAAGGTGACTGGTAAAACAGGCGCACCACCGACGCGGCGGCGGCAATGCTGCCGGCCGCCGGAACGGGTGGCGGAACGCGGAATCAGGCTTCGCGGGTCGGCAGCAGCTCGGTGCGCAGCTGCCGGAGGATGTAGTGAAACTGCTCTTCGCCGTGCACCCGCGCCACCTGCAGCGAGCCGGCCAGCGTGGTCAGCACCTGGGCCGCTTTGCTGAAGGGGTGGCCGCTGAACTGCAAGGAGCCGTCGGCGCGGCCGGCGGCCAGCACCCCGGCCAGCCAGTGCGTCAGCTCCCCGCTGAAGGTGCGCAGCTCCTGCTGCATCACGGCGGGCAGGGTCAGAAAATCGGCCGCCAGGGCCCCGAACAAGCACACCTGCGGGCCATGGGCCGCGCGGTGCCGGTACACGTCGAGCAGGGCGTCCAGCTGCTGCGGGGGCGTCAGCTCGGTCACGCGGGGCAGGTCGCGCCACTTGCGCAGGCGCCGCTGCTGCCGCTGGATGATGGCCGCGCCCAGCTCCTCCTTGCTCGGGTAATGGTAATGGATGGCCGCCGGCTTCACGCCCAGCTCCTTGGCAATGTGCTGGTAGCTGAAGGCATTGAAGCCCCGGGCCAGCAGCAGCTCCTCGGCCAGATGGAGGATGCGGGTGCGGGTATCGAAGGCAGTGGCGGGGGCGGCGGTAGACATGACGGCTCAAACATACTTACTTATTAGTAAGTAAGCAAAGTCGTCGGTTGATTTCCCGGCGTCTTGTGCCTAGCTTAGGCAGCCAACTTCTTGAGTGTATGCACCTCGCCTTTCCCGCCGAAGCCGTCATTTTTTTGCTGCTGGGCCTGTTTTTCACCGGCGCTGCCCTGTTTGGCCGGCGGCAGCAGCGGGCCCGGCAGCAGCGCGGCCGGCGGGCCGAGGCCACCATCGTGGCCCTGACGCCCGCGCGCCAGCTGTTCACCCCGCGGGTCCGGTTCACCACGGCCGCGGGGCAGGTGGTGGAAACCGACCCCGAATCCGCAGCCGTTGCGGGGCAGTACGCCGTCGGCCAGACGGTGCAGGTGGTCTACGAGCCGGAAAACCCCGAAAACGTCGACCTGGCCACGGCCCAAGCCGGCGGCTACGGGTTCGGGTTGGTCGTGGGGCTGCTTTTTGCGGGGGTCGGGGTGCTGCAGATGCTGGGCGTGCTGCCGGTGTTCGAGCAATACGCGCATTAGCAGCCGACGCCACCCGCTGAAACAGCGTTGAGCCGACCCACCGGCGGTTTTTCCGCGGCGGGGTCGGCTCAACGCTGCTGCCAGTTTGCGGTCCGGAGCCGGGCCCTTACTCGGCGAAGTGGTACAAAAACGTCACCACACCGCTGTAGGCGGGCTTTTTCTGGTCCTTGATTTCCAGCGTCACCTCGATCTGGGCCTTGGCAATGCCGCGCAGGTTTTTCACCGCCAGCAGCTTGGTACGCAGCCGCACTTCGCTGTCCACCATCACGGCCTGGTTGAAGCGCAGGCTCTCGATTTCGTAGTTGACCTGCATCTTCAGGTTCTCAATGCGCACAATCTGCCCCCAGAGGTAGGGCAGCAGCGAGAGGGTCAGGTAGCCGTGGGCAATGGTGCCGCCAAACGGCGACTCCGTACGGGCCCGCTCCGCATCCGTGTGAATCCACTGGTGGTCGAGTGTGGCTTCGGCGAAGCGGTTGATCTGCTGCTGGGTGATGGGAAAATACTCCGAAACGCCGAGTTCCTGGCCCTGGAATTGTTCGAGTTCGGCCAGGCTGCGGATGGTAAGAAGACTCATGGGGAAGGTGAGGAGGCGGCCGACGGAGCGCCGGCCGGAAGTAGGGAGAACGAAGCGCCAAGATATCAGTCCTGCTCCTTATCGAGCCGGCTGAGCAGTTCTTCCACCTGCCGCTCCAGGCGGCTCACCCGCTCCTCCAGGGCCGAGGGCGGGCGCAGGTGCGTGGTAAACACGGCTTTCACCTCCCAGATTTCCAGCGCCTGCCCCAGGTCAAATTCCTGCGCGCCGTAGTCGGGGTTGTCGGCGCGCAGCTTGAGCTGCTGCTCGCCCAGGCGCTCCACCAGCCGGCGCACCAGCAGGCGGCTCTGCGTCACGAAGGCGTAGATGCGGCCCGCGCGCAGCGTGGGCGCGGCCCGGTCGATGCGGCGGCAGAGCACCACGTCTTGGTGGCGCAGGCCCTGCTGCTGGTGCTGCATCTCGGCCCCCTGGATTTCAAACGCGCGCGTGGCGGGCCCGAGCGCGTGCGGCAACGTGAGGGCCGGCAGCGCGTCCACGAAGTGCTTGTCGTGGTAATGCACGATGTACTCCAGCAGGCGGTCGGCGCGCACGAAGGGCGTGAGGGCCGCCTGCTGGTCGGCCCGCGCCACTGGGCTGGCATCGGCGGGCGGCGCGGCCTGCAGATCCTGCTGAAAGATATCGAAGCCGTAGAGGTCGTTTACCGTCAGCTCTTTCGTCAGTAGCAGGTCGACGGAAAGGCCAAAATGCTGAGCAATCTGGATCAGGGTCTCCATTTTGGGCTCGGAGCGCCCCTCCTCGTAGGCCCCGACGCTGGGCCGGGCCAGTCCGAACAATTCCGCAAAAGCTGCTTGGCTCAGCTTTTTAACCGTGCGTATCTTGCGGATGTTGTTGCCGATATAGGACATTCTGCTGAAAAAATTTTACGCTCAAAGTTTGAGCAATGCCAGAACTTTCAGTATTCTTGCACCGTAAAGCTACCACAAATACCCCGAAGGCTCTGCCAGCAACGCCAGCAATTTGAGCCGTGCTAACGAATCTTCCCACCCGCCCCGCGCTGCCTATGGCTCACCCCTACTTCGCTATCATTCACCAGCACCTGCTCACGCTGGGCTTCGACATCCGCCACGCCGACGAACCGGACGGCATCCTCGTCGTCGACCACCCCGAGCAGGGCATCCGCAACCTGGTGCTGGGCTGCGGCGAGCCGCTCCTGATTCTGGAGCAGTACCTGCTGGAGCTGCCGGCTCCTTCCTGCGAGGTGTACCAGCGCCTGCTGACCAAAAACCGCGACATCATCCACGGCGCCTTCGCCCTCGACGAGTCGGGCCGCAAGGTCATCTTCCGCGACACGCTGCAGCTCGACACCCTGCAGCTCTCGGAGCTGGAAGCCGTGCTGAACTCGCTCAGCCTGCTGCTCAGCGAGTTTTCCGACGAGCTGATCGGCTTCAGCCGACGGTAGAACGACCTACAAAGGCCGTCATGTCGAGCGAAGTCGAGACATCTCGCTCGATAGTAATTCCCTTGTTGAACAAGTTGCCTGCAGACGCCAGCACGCGAGATTCCTCGGCTTCGCTCGGAATGACGGTCTGGTAAACTCACAAAGCCCTACCCCGCTATGAACATCTTCGCCCGCCTTTTCAAAATCGGCCAGGCCGAAACGCACTCGGCCATCGACCAGCTCGAAGACCCGATCAAGATGACCGAGCAGGCCCTGCGCGACCTGCGTCTGGACCTCGACAAAAGCCTGCACGCCCTGGCCGAAGTGAAGGCCATGGCCATTCGCAGCCGCAACGAGGCGGAGGGCTTCCGCTCCAAAGCCCTCGACTACGAAAACAAGGCCGTGCTGCTGCTGCAGCGCGCCCACCGCGGCGACCTGCCCCCCGCCGAAGCCGACCGCCTCGCCAGCGAAGCCCTGGTGAAGAAAACCGAGAACGAAGCTCACGCCACCCGCGCGGGCCAGGATCAGCAGCGGTTTGAGCAGTCGGCGCAGCAGCTCGACCAGAACGTGCAGCAGCTCAAGCAGACCATCGGCCAGTGGGAAAACGAGCTGAAGACGCTCAAGGCCCGCGCCGCCGTCAACTCGGCCACCAAGACCATCAACAAGCAGCTGGCCCAGCTCGACTCCTCGGGCACGGTGGCGCTGCTGGAGCGCATGAAGGAAAAAGTGGCCGTGGAGGAAGCCCTGGCCGAGTCGTACGGGCAGATTGCGCAGGAAAGCAAGTCCGTCGACCAGGAAATCGACAAGGCCCTGCAGACCAGCGCCGGCGGGCAGGCCGCGGCCGATTTGCAGGCGCTGAAGCAGAAGCTGGGGCTGACGTCGCCGGAGCAGCCGCAGCAGTAGCGTTCTGCCGCCCGGGCCGGCTTGCCGTTGCTTTCACCCAAATCCACCTGAGGTGCCTCGTTTCGAATTCCTTCTGCTGGTGCTTTCCGGCTTGCTGCTCGGCGCCGGCACGTGGCTGCTGGCGGGCCAGCCCGGGGCCACCACTCCCATCCTGCTCGGATTGCTCACCCTTTCGGCCGGCGTCGCGCGCTACCGCCACCGCCGGCCGCAGCGAGGCTGAGCTTCACTTTCTCGGTTGTTACTCCCATGACCCGCCACGAACGAACCCTACTGCTCATTGGCACGGTGCTGATTACCAGCATGGCGGTGCTCCGCATCAGCCACTACATCAGCGCCAGCGTGGCCCTGACGCTGCTGGTCTTCGGCGGCCTGTTTGCGGCGGCCGCCGTGGCCGGGCACCACAAGCGCCTGAAAGCCCAACACACCGCCCTGCGGACGCGCCAGGGCGAGGCCCCCGCGGCTCGACCTTAACCCCCACGCGGCCCGGCCCGTGGCGCTTTGCTTACTTTTAAGCTGCCCTTGTTATGCCTATGACCGAACTGCTGCAAGCCGCGCTTTCGCGCCCGAATCTGCCGGCCACCGGGCTGCTGATTTTCGTGCTGCTGTACTGGCTGACGGTTATCGTGGGCCTGCTCGACTTCAAAACCCTGGACCTCGACCTCAACCACGACCTGGACACCGAGGCGCACCTGGGCGTGGCCTGGCTGAATCACGCGCTGGCCTTTTTCAACCTCGGCCGCATTCCGCTGATGGTGTTTTTGAGCTTCGTGGCCCTGCCGCTGTGGGTGGGCAGCATCCTGACGAACTACTACACCGGCAACACCTCCGGCCTGCTGGGCCTGGCCTTTCTCGGACCGCTGTTTATCGGCAGCCTGCTGGTGGCCAAGGTGCTGACCACGCCCTTCGTGCGGCTGTTTGCCTCGCTGGAAAAAGACCACGCCGACCACACCAACCCGGTGGGTAAAATCTGCACGGTGCTGCTGCCCACCACGCGGGAGCGGCTGGGCCAGGCCGCCGTGCGCACCGGCGAAGTGGCCCTGACCCTGAACGTACGCGCCGCCTCCGCCGCCACCGAGCTGCGCAAGGGCGACACGGCCCTGGTCATCGACTACGATGTGGCCGGGCGCTGCTACCTTATCGAGCCTTACGAGGTGGCCTGACCGCACAACTGCCCCGCTGCTTTCCAACTCCAACACCTGCCTGCTATGACTACGCCGCTGCATTTCTTCATTCTCTGGGCCGCCGCCACCGGCGCGGCCGGCCCCTTCCTGTCGTGGACCAATTCGGCCGCGGCCGGGCTTGAAACCATTGGCCGCCTGCTGGGCGCCCTGCTCGATCTGGTCCTGGCTTAACCGCCCTTCACCTTTCCCCTCTCCTACTGCATACACTTTTACTACCTCCTTTTATGGTTGGTCAACTTTCTCTGGCCGTGCTCGTCGTGCTCGGCCTGTTTCTGCTCGGCATCATTGCCATCATTGCCCGCATGTACCACAAGGCCGCGCAGGGCGAGGCGCTGGTACGCACCGGCATGGGCGACACCAAGGTCTCGTTTTCGGGCATCTTCGTGGTGCCCATCCTGCACCGCATGGAGGTGATGGATATCAAGCTGAAAACCATCGTCATTGCCCGCGCCGGCAAGGAAGGGCTGGTGTGCAAGGACAACCTGCGGGCCGACGTGAAGGTGAACTTCTTCGTGCGCGTCAACAAAACCCACGAGGACGTGATGAACGTGGCCCAGAGCATCGGCGCCCACCGCGCTTCGGACCCGGCGGCGCTGGAAAATTTGTTCGACGCCAAGTTCTCGGAGGCTTTGAAGACCGTGGGCAAGCACTTCGACTTCATCGAGCTGTACAACTCCCGGGAGCAGTTCAAGCAGGAAATCGTGCGCATCATCGGCACCGACCTGAACGGCTACGTGCTCGACGACTGCGCCATCGACTACCTGGAGCAGACTCCCCTTAATGCGCTCAACCACGACAACATCCTGGACGCGGAGGGCATCAAGAAGATTATTGCCCTGACCTCGGAGCAGAAGATTCAGGCCAACGCCATCGAGCGGGAGACGCAGAAAACCATCAAGAAGCAGGACGTGGAAGCCCAGGAAACCATCCTGCAGCTGGAAAAGCAACTGATGGAAAACCAGGAAAAGCAGAAGCGCGAAATTGCCAGCATCCGGGCCCGCGAAACCGCCGAAATTGCCAAAGTGCAGCAGGAGGAACTGCTGAAATCGGAGCGGGCCCGCCTGGCGACCGAGGAGGAAGTGAAGGTGGCCGAGCAGAACCGGGACCGGCAGATCCTGGTGGCCGAGCGCAACAAGCAGCGCACCGACGCGGTGGAAACCGAGCGGGTAAGCCAGGCCAAAGCCCTCGAAATCAACGAGCGGGAGCGGATTGTGGCCCTGGCGCAGATTGAGAAGGACAAGGCCGTGGAGGAGGAGCGCAAAAACATCCAGGCCATCATCCGGGAGCGGATTTCGGTGGAAAAGGCCACGGTGCAGGAAGAAGAGAAAATCAAGGATACCCGCGCCCAGGCCCAGGCCGAGCGCGAAAAGCTGGTCGCCATTACGGCCGCCAAGCAGGCTGCCGAAGCCGCCACGGTGAACCTGGTGGGCGAAGCCGACATG
The DNA here is from genome assembly GCF_003258365.1 of Hymenobacter edaphi. Lineage (GTDB taxonomy): Bacteria > Bacteroidota > Bacteroidia > Cytophagales > Hymenobacteraceae > Solirubrum > Solirubrum edaphi. The sequence continues at coordinate 1,652,951 of NZ_QHKM01000001.1, forward strand.
GCCAAGCAGGCCGCCGAGTTCCGCGCCAAACAGTCGCTCATCGACGCCGAAGCCGAGAAGGCCACGGCCGAGTTCAAGGCCCAGGCCATCCGCACGCTGGCCGAAGCCGAAGCCTCGAAAGCCACGGCCGTGGGCCTGGCCGAAGCCCAGGTGATGCAGGCCAAAGCCACCGCCCGCCAGAAAGAGGGCGAAACCCAGGCCACCGTGCTGCAACTGACGGCTACGGCCGAGGCCCAGGCCATCCAGGCCAAAGCCGGCGCCCAGGCCGAAGCCGACGAGAAGCTCGGCCTCGTGGCCGCCAAGGTGAACCGCGAAAAGGCCATGGTGGAAGTGGAAGTTATCGACGCCATGGCCGACGCCCAGCAGAAGAAAGGGCTGGCCGAAGTACGCGTGAACGAGGAGCGGTTTGCGGTGGAAGCCAAGGGCATCGAAGCCAAGGCCGACGCCATGAAAAAGCTCGACGGCGTGGGCAAGGAGCACGAGGAATTCAAGCTGCGCCTGGCCAAGGACCAGGCCGTGGAGCTGGCTGAAATCAACATCCAGAAGGACATTGCCAGCGCGCAGTCGGGCGTCATTGCCGAGGCCCTGAAAGCCGCCAAAATCGACATCGTGGGCGGCGAGACGATGTTCTTCGACCAGATCATCGGCTCGATTACCAAGGGCAAGAGCATCGACCGGGCCGTGGGCAACTCCCAGGTGCTGACCACGGTGAAGGACACGTTCTTTGCGGCTGACGGGGGCGGCGACTTCAAGCACAACATCACCCGCTTTATCAACCAGTTCGGGCTGAAATCGGAGGATGTGCGCAACCTCACCATCTCGGCCCTGCTGCTGAAGCTGCTGAACAAGGCCGGCGACGACGCCACCCGCAACACCATCACCCAACTGGCCAGCACGGCCCAGATGATGGGCATCGGGGATACGAAGGTGAGTTCGTTGAACTAACGGCGCCGGCGCCTCCCCCCCTAGCCCCCTCTCCGAAAAAGGAGAGGGGGAACTAGTTTCTAGCCTTTTAGAAAATAAAGCCAAGGCTGCCTACCAGCTCTTAGAACAGGATGCAAGCACCCTCTTCGAACCCCATTCCTACTAACAAGAAACAGGTGCTGGGGCTGCTGCTCGTGCTGCTGCTGACATTCGCCCTTATCGGAGTCATCATTTACCGGGGCAAGCAGGCCGATGCGCAGAAGCGGGCATTTATCCTGAAGGATCCGGGCGTTACCACGGGCATCATCACCCGGCGGCGGCGCTACAAGCACAAGCGGGTTACCGTCACCTACCGGGTGGACGGCCGGAAATACACGTTGCGCACGCGCGTCAACCGCGCCTTCCTACGCGGCCACCAGATGGGCGACACGACGGCCGTGGTGTACGCCAAGGCCGACCCGTCGAAGGCCGTGCTGAAAGCCACGCTGCTGCGCGAGAAAAACTAATTACTCCTTACGTCCAAACGTCAGGTTCTTACCCGCTTTATGGAACAAACCGCCGCGCCCCAACTCGAAACCGGCACCTACGAAATTCTGCGCAACCGCCTCACCAAGGGCGGCTCGGAACTGCGCGTACGGCTGGATAAGCTCAATACCGAGCGCAAGAAAGTCTTTGGCGCGCTGGACTGGCAGCTGCTGGGCACCGGGCGCATCACCACCGAGCACAACTGCGTGCCGATGGACATGGTGGCCCTGGGCGACCAGTTTCTGTTCGGCTACAACGTGCTGCTGGGCCTCAAGACCGAGGTGGAGCTGACGGACATTTTCGGGGTGTATGCCTACCGCCGGCCGGAGTTTCACCCCGTGGGGCTGGAGCTGCTGAACGATAAGACGTTCATCGAGGAGCTGCGCAACCTGTATAAGTACTACAAGAAGACGCGCTTCGTGAAGTTTGCCCAGCGCGGGGAGCACCTGTTCATGGTGTTCCGGGTGGGCAAGACGCCCAACGACATCAAGACCTTCAAGTGGCTGGTGCAGGGCCAGACCCTGACCTACCTCGACAACCGCTCCGACCACGAGTACACCTTCCCGCCCCAGCACGAGTTCCAGTGGAAGCGCGCCACCCGCGACATGCACCGGGCCGGCAAGTACCCGCACATCAGCATCGAGGACAAGGTGTTCGTGGAGACGGTGGGCGGCGACTTGACCATCAAGGTCGAGGATAATACCAAGACCGGGCAGGGCATCTACGCCGAGCCGGTGGAGAACAAGGACCAGACCCTGGACGACGCCGAAATTCACTACGCGGTGGTCGGCCAGCTGGTCTTGCTCAAGATCCGGCCCTACCAGGAGCCGCAGTTTCGCTACTTTCTCTACAACACCAAGCTGCGGCAGGCCCAGCGCCTCGACGCGCTGGCCGACGCCTGCGTGCTGCTGCCCGATGGCCACGGCCTGATTTTCCCCCACGGCTACTACCTGCAGACCGGCGACGGAAAGCAGTTCGAGCAGGTGCCGCCGGAGCTGGTGTTTGAGCGGCGGGTGGCGGCGCCCAACGGCGAGGATTTTCTGTACGTGTTCTTCCAAAAAGACAACGGCCTGTACCTGCTGCTGAGTTACAACCTCATCAGCCAGCGGGTGGCCGCGCCCATCGTCTGCCACGGCTACGCCTTGTTTGAGAACGGGGAGCTGTGCTACTTCCGCGCCGACGAGGAGCCCAAGAAGCACCACGCCGTGCAGATCTGGCAGACGCCCTACACCGCCCCCGACTTCCAGCTGCCCGCCGCCCAGGACGGCTACCTGGGCAAGCTCGGCAACAAGGAAATCGTGCGGGCCATGGCCGAAGCCCAGGAAGTGCTGACGCTCATCGGCAAGGACGACTCCTACACCGGCCTCTACCTCGACCTGATCCGCCGCACCACCTCCCTCACCGACACCTACCACTGGCTGGCGGAACCCGGCGCCGAAAAGCTGGCCGAGCCCCTGCAGGAAATCCGCCAGGCCGCCACCGCCGCCGTGGAGGAGTTCGACAAGGTGCAGCGCATCCGCCGCAGCACCCAGGAGACGACCCAGCAGGTACTCGGCCGCGCCGCCGAGCTGCGCGACCTGATCAAGCGTACCGCCGACGCCACCGAGGTGCAGCAGTACGTGCAGCAGCTGGCCGATTTGCGCACCGTGCGCGGCGAAGTCATTTCGCTGAAGGAGCTGCGCTACGTGGAGCTGCCCGCCGTCGACAAAGCCGCCGGGGAGCTGCAAAGCCTCTCGCAGGAAGTGGCCCAGCGCACCGTGGATTTCCTCTTGCGCGACGACGCCCTGGCGCCCTACGCCGCGCGGGTGCAGGCCCTAGGCGCGGGCATCGACCAGCTGCCGACCGTCACCGAGGCCAACAAGCTGGAGCAGGAGCTGAACGGGGTGGCCGCCGAGCTGGAATTGCTGATCGAAGTGGTGGGCAACCTGCCCATTGCCGACCCGACGCAGACCACCCGCATCATCGACAACATTTCGGGCATCTACGCGGGCTTCAACCAGCTGCGGGCCGCCCTCAAGCGCCGCCGCCAGACCTTGGCCGGCACCGAGGCCCAGGCCGAGTTTTCGGCCCAGCTCAAGCTGCTCGAACAGGCCCTGGTGAACTACCTCGACCTCTCCGACACGCCCGCCAAGTGCGACGAGTACCTCTCGCGCCTGATGGTGCAGCTGGAGGAGCTGGAGGGCAAATTCCCCGAATTCGACCAGTTCCTGAGCCAGCTGGCCTCCCGCCGCGAGGAAGCCTACGAAGCCTTCGAGGCCCGCAAGCAAAGCCTGGTGGCCGCCCGCAACCAGCGCGCCTCCGCCCTGCTCCAATCGGCCGAGCGGATGCTTAAGGCGGTGCACAACCGCGTGACCAAGCTGACCAGCATTGCCGACATCAACGGCTACTTCGCCGCCGACGTGATGGTGGAGAAAGTGCGCCGCACCGTGGATGAGCTGCTCAGCCTGGGCGACGCGGTGAAGGCCGACGACCTGCAGTCCCGCCTGAAAACCCTGCGCGAAGACGCCGTGCGCCAGCTCAAGGACCGCGCCGACCTCTTCACCGACGGCGGCCAGGCCGTGCGCTTCGGCCCGCACACGTTCACCGTGAACACCCAGCCGCTGGAGCTGACCCTGGTGCTGCGCGACGGGACGCTGCACTACCACCTCACCGGCACCAACTTCTTCCGCCCCGTCGAGAGCGAAGCCGTGCAGCAGGCCCGCCCCGTGTGGGAACAAACCCTGCCCTCGGAAAACCAGGACGTGTACCGCGCCGAGTTCCTGGCCGATTACCTGCTCCGCGCCGCCCAGCATCCCCGCCCCGCCCAGGACGGCGCCCCCGCCGTGCTGACGGTAGCCGAGCTGGAACGCCTCGGCCCCGCCGAGCTGCTGGGCTACGTGCAGCAGCACATGGCCCCGCGCTACGCCGAAGGCTACCTCAAGGGCGTCCACGACCACGACGCGGCCCAGATCCTCTCGGCCCTCGTGCGCCTCACCCGCACCGCCGGCCTGCTGCGCTACCCCGCCGACACCCGCGCCGCCGCCGCGCTCTACTGGCACCGTTTCGCCCCAGCTGAGCAGAAAGCTCACTGGCAGCGCCAGATTCAGGGCCTCGCGCTGCTGTTGCAAGTTTTCCCCGACGCCCAGGAAACCGGCCAGCTCACCGCCGAGCTGCAGGCGGCCATCGAAACCTTTGCCGCTAAAACCGGCCTGTTCACCCCGCAGGAAGTGGCCGAAGCCGGCGAATACCTGCTGCACGAGCTGATTCAGCAGAGCAGCGCGCCTTCCCTCGCCGCGCCGCAACCAGCCGCCGGCCCGGGCGGACTGGTAGAAGGCCGGGGCAGCCTCCCCGTGGAGCAGCTTCAGACGCCGCCGACGCCTTTCACCACTTCCGCCGAAGCCGCCGACCTGTACGACGCCTTCCAGAAGCAGCTCAAGGAGCGCCGCGCCAGTGAAACCTTCGAGTCGTCCGTTGCGGCCCTGAGCGGGCAGCCTACGGCGCAGTTTCAGCTGATCCGGCAGTGGCTCCAGGCTTTCGTCAGCGCCGCCGTGGCTCCCCCTTCCGCCGCTTTATTCGCGGAATCTAAGGAGAGGGGGCCGGGGGGTGAGGTTGCCGTCCTGCTCGCCACCGGCGGCTACGCGCCGGAAAAGGTGGTCCGCACGCCCCTGACCGAGGTGCTGCCCGACATGCGCGGCAACCACCCGCGCATCGTCACCAGCAACGACCAACAAACAACGAAAAACGAATATCACCTCGACTTCCCGGCCTTCCGCCGCCGGCTGCACCAGTACCGCACCCACACGCTGCCGCAGTTCGAGGCCTACCAGACGCTGAAAAAAGACCTGCTAGCCCAGGCCGCCGCGGACATGCTCCTGGACGACTTCCGCCCCCGCGTGCTGACCTCCTTCGTGCGCAACCAGCTCATCGACCAGGTGTACCTGCCCCTCATCGGGGCCAACCTTGCCAAGCAGATCGGTACCGCCGGGGAAGGCAAGCGGACGGACCTGATGGGCCTGCTGCTGCTGATTTCGCCGCCCGGCTATGGCAAGACCACCCTGCTGGAATACGTGGCCAACCGCCTGGGCCTGATTTTCATGAAAATCAACGGGCCGGCCATCGGGCACGCGGTGACCAGCGTCGACCCCGCGCAGGCGCCCAACGCGGGGGCGCGGCAGGAGCTGGAGAAGCTGAACCTGGCCTTCGAGATGGGCGACAACGTGATGATTTACGTCGACGACATCCAGCACTGCCACCCCGAGTTCCTGCAGAAGTTCATCTCGCTCTGCGACGCCCAGCGCAAAATCGAGGGCGTGTACCAGGGCCGCGCCCGCACCTACGACTTCCGCGGCCGCAAGGTGTGCGTGGTGATGGCCGGCAACCCCTACACCGAAAGCGGGGAGGTATTCCGCATTCCCGACATGCTGGCCAACCGCGCCGACATCTACAACCTCGGCGACATCCTCACGGCCGGCTCCGAGCAGGCCTTCCGCCTCTCCTACCTCGAAAACGCCCTCACCAGCCACCCCACCCTGGCCCGCCTGGCCGCCCAGGCCCCCCAGGACGTGCCCACCCTGCTGCGCCTGGCCGAAACCAACTCGGCCGACGGCCTCAGCTTCGAGGGCAACCACTCGCCGGAGGAGCTGAATGAGTACGTGGCCGTGCTGCGCCAGCTGCTGCGCCTGCGCGACGTGGTAGCCCGCGTCAACGCCGCCTACATCAGCTCGGCCGCCCAGGCCGACGCCTACCGCACCGAGCCGCCGTTCAAGCTGCAGGGCTCCTACCGCAACATGAACAAGCTGGCCGAAAAAGTGCGCCCGGTGATGAACGACCAGGAAATCGAGCAGCTGCTGGCCGCCCACTACGAAAGCGAAGCCCAGACCCTGACCAGCGCCACCGAAGCCAACCTGCTCAAGCTGCGCGAGTTGCTCGGCTGGCTCACGCCCGAGCAGCAGCAGCGCTGGCAGCAGATCAAGCAAACCTACCTGGAAAACCTGCGCAACTCCGGCGCCGGCCAGCTGCTGCAGATGCTCGACAAGCTCGAAAGCATTGCCGGCGGGCTGAGCGGCATCCGGGAGGCGCTGAAAAACAACTAACCACGCATGACTGCCCAACCGCTGACGGGCTCCAACGCCCTGATTTTCGCCTTCGGCCTGGGCCTGGTGCTGGCCGGCGCCCACCTGCTGCTGCACAGCAGCCAGCTGCGCCGCCGCGGCCAGCACGTCTGGGGCCGGGTCACCGGCCTCGAAACCAGCCCGCCCCGGGCGCAGGTCAGCTTCCAAACCGTGGAGGGCACGGCGGTAACCGTGGAGTCGCGCTACCGCCTGGCACCGGGCGCCGCCGTGCCACTTTACTACGATCCGGCCCAGCCCGCGCACGTGGCCATCGACAGCCCGCTGTACCGCCGCGGGACGTACGCCTTGATTGCGCTAGGCCTGGCTATTATGCCCCTGGCCTGGCTGCTGTAGCCCGAATTACCCGGCGCAGCTCCGGCGCCGGCCCGCTGCCCGGCAAGCCCGCAGGCGTTGCCAGTACGGTACCCCTTAAGCTTACTTACAAACGCTTCTATCTATCAGGCATGAGCGACATCGACCTGTATCAATCATTGTTGAGGCAAACGCATCAGATTACGGAGCGCAATCAGCAGGAGCTTACCGCGCTTAAGCTTGCTACCGCCTTTGAATTCTCGCCGTTCCACTTCATTCCCTGGGGCGAGGTGCCTGTAACCCACATGCTGGCCTTTTTCCTGAACCATACCAACCAGCATGGACAGCAAGGCGTCTTTCAGCAACACTTTCTCCAAGAGCTCCGCAAGCTGTTGCCCAGCCGCCATATTCCTGAGGATACCTACAACGTGGTGGCAGAGAAGCGGCATGGTGGCGGCAACTACGGACAAATTGATCTGCTGCTGACAGGCCGCCAGCATCGATTCGCCATCTGCCTTGAGAACAAACCGCACGACAGCACCGGGGATACGCCTCGCCAGTTAGAGGCCTACCACGAATACCTTACCGGCGTGGGCGGTTTTGGCGACGGGTACATCTTGCTGTACTTAAGTCGGACGACGCGCCATCCGGCCCCAACCAGTTTATCGACCGACCAGCGTGAGCAGCTGACCGCCTCCGGCCACTACCGCAATATCACCTACCAGGAATTCTTACTGCCCCTGCTCAGCAGCTGGTCCGGGCGGGCGCACGCACCCAAAGTCAAGGAATTTCTACTTGACTTCCGTTTTCAAATCGAAACCCAGCTGCATTTCCCCACTACTTCCCCTATGCCGACCGTCAACCACGCGGAAATTGCGAAGCTTCTGCTCAACGACCCAAACCTGCTTGAAGCCGCCTACCAGCTTCCGACGGTTCTTCAAACGGCAGAGCAGCAGCTACGCGAGAAATTTGCGGGCTACGTCTTGACAGTGGCCCGGGAGCTTGGGCTGCAGCTTGTTTCCTGCCCGGCAGATGTTGAAGCCTTCAAGAATTTTGTCAATGAATCGCCCTGCGCGCTGGCTCGCCCAACGTGGGGAGAATACGCCATCGGCCTGGAATTCAGCGGCGCTACGCTCGACGTTGGAGTCATCGGCGGCGGAACCGGAAGCGCCGTCTCCCAATACCTGGCCGCAGGCTTGGGAGGCCCTAAAAGCTCGCCCGCCTGGGCCTGGTGGTCGGCCCTGTACGACAGTGATTTTAGCGCCATTTACCTGGATATTGCCAGCGGTGCAATTGCTGAAAAGATGAAAGCTAAGTTCTCATCCATCGCCGCCTTGCTTGACCAATTTACCCAAGACGGCATCCTGAACTAAGCTGATTTGGCGGAACTATAAGCCTCCGCGCGGTTCAGATTCAGCGTGGCGTCACGCGGGGCCTTACCGTTCACCACAGGCGCCACCACCAACCCCAAGCGCCCCGGCCAACACCGGGGCGCTTGCGTTTCCCCCGTTCGGCCGGCTTCCCCGCTTCCGGAGGATGGCGCGCATCAAGTGCGTTGGGGCCGGGGCAGGGGCCGCCAGGACCCGGAAAGGGAAGCTCCACCGCGAAACGCCCGCCCCCGCCCGCCCGTTAGCCGGCAAACCATGCCCGCTCCCTCCACTACCACCACCGCCCCGCTTACCGAAGGCCCCATCCTGCGCGCCCTGCTGCGCCTGGCCGTGCCCATCGTGCTGGCCAACCTGCTCCAGACCGGCTACCAGCTCGTGGATGCCTACTGGGTGGGCCGGCTCGGGGCCAATGCCGTAGCCGCGGTGGCCGTGAGCTTCCCCATCAACTTCCTGCTGGTGGCCCTGGGCTCGGGCTTTTCGGTGGCCGGCTCGGTGCTGGTGGCCCGCCACTTCGGCGCCCGCGACCTGCCGATGGTCAACCACGTGGCCGCCCAGTCCCTGGTGCTGACCCTGTCCCTGTCGCTGCTGCTGGCCGTGGGGGCCTACTTTGCCTCGCCCCTGCTGCTGCGCCTCATCGGCGTCGGGCCCGACATTTTCCCGCTGGCCAACCGCTTCCAGCAGGTGCTCTTTCTGGGCCTGCCGCTGAACTTCGGCTTCCTCATGTTTCAGGCCCTGATGCGCGGCGTGGGGCAGGTGCGCCTGCCGCTCTACATCAACCTGCTGGCCCTGGCCCTCAACTTCCTGCTCGACCCGCTCTTCATCTACGGCTACGGCCCCGTGCCCGGCCTGGGCGTGGCCGGCGCCGCCCTGGCCACCGTCGGCACCCAGGCCCTGTCGGTGGTACTGGGCCTCGCGCTGATGCTGCGCGGCACGGCCGGGCTCAAGCTCAGCTTCCGCGGCTTCCGCCCCGACACCGCCCTGATGCTGCGCGCCTTCCGCCTCGGTGCCCCCTCCTCCATCGATTTATCGGCGCGCGCCCTGGGCTTTTCCATGATGACCATCCTGGCCACCGGCTTCGGCACCACCGTGCTGGCCGCCTACGGCATCGGCTCGCGCCTGCTGGCCCTGGGCATCATCCCGGCCCTGGGCATCTCGCTGGCCTGCTCCACGCTGGTGGCCCAGAACCTGGGCGCCCAGCGCCCCGACCGCGCCCGCCAAACTGCCCGCTACGCCATCGGCACCAGCTTTCTGGGGCTGCTGCTGGTGGGCGCGGCCATCTACGCCGCCGCTCAGCCGCTGGTGCGCTTCTTCCTGGCCGGCGACGAAGCCGTGGCCGCCGAGGCGGTGCAGTTCGTGCGCATCGCCGCCGCCAGCCTGTGCTTTACCGGCGTGCAGCAATCGGTATCCGGCGCCCTGCGCGGGGCCGGCAACACCCTGGGCGCCATGCTGCTCACCCTCATCAGCACCTGGGTGCTGCAGTTTCCCATTGCCTGGTACCTCAGCAGCCACACCGCCCTGGGCTTCCGCGGCCTCTGGTGGAGCTTCGTGGCCGCCAACGTGCTGGCCGCCACCCTGGCGCTGCTCTGGTTTCTGCGCGGCAGCCGGCCGCAGCCCGACCCGCTCCAGCCCCAGGCGGACGCGCTGACCGGGCTGGCAGAGGAAGCCGGGTAACCAGCCCGTCAGGCGGCGACTAAAAACTACTCCTATCTTCCCCCAAAATCCCCTTCCTCTATAGCGTGAAACGATTACTCCTGCTCCTGCCGCTGCTGGCCGGCCTTACCCAGCCCGCCGCCCGCGCCCAGCGCCGGCCCATCAGCACCATTCCCCAGCTCACCGACTCGCTGCAGCGCATCATGCAGAAGGAGCACATGCCCGGCCTGCTGCTCACTATCGTTGCCCACGATTCGGTGCTCTTCGAGGGCGGGCTGGGCTTGGCCGACGTGGCCCAGCAAAAGCCCGTCACCGCCCACACGCTGTTTCGCATGGGCTCCGTCACCAAAACCTTCGTGGCCGTGGGCCTGCTCAAGCTCGTGCAGCAGGGCAAGCTCAGCCTGAACGATGAGGTGCGCAAGCTGGCCCCCGAAGTACCTATCGACAACCCCTGGGAAGCCACCGACCCGGTGCGCGTCGTGCATCTACTGGAGCACACCGCCGGCTTCGACGACATGCACCTCAACCACGTCTACAACCCCACCGCCACCGACCCGCGCGGCGCGGCCAGCGTGCAGGTGTTCCGGCCGGAGCTGCGCTGCCGCTGGCGCCCCGGCGAGCGGATGAGCTACTCCAACCCCGGCTACCTGCTGGCCGGCTACCTGCTCGAAAAACGCGGCGGCCAGCCCTACGAAACCTACCTCGCCCGGCACCTGCTCCGCCCCCTGGGCATGGCCGACGCCACCTTCGCCCTGCGCCCCGCCGCCCTGCCCCAGCTGGCCCGGGGCTACCGCTTCGCCGACGGCCACTACCAGCCCATTGCCCCGCTGCCCATCTACTCCGGCCCCGCCGGCTCGCTCAGCGCCTCCGCCGCCGACATGACGCGCTGGGTGCAATTCTTCCTCCACGACCTGCGCACCAGCCCCACCGGCCCCGCCCTGCTCGCGCCCGGCACCCTCCGCGACATCGAAACCACCCACAGCACCCTGGCCGCCCGCGCCGGCCTGCCCGCCCAGTACGGCCTGGCCAACCAGGTGATGAACTGGAAAGGCCCCGCCGCCTTCCGCGGCCACGGCGGCGGCATCGACGGCTTCCTCTCCACCTTCGCCTACCAGCGCGAACTGGGCGTGGGCTACGCCCTCTCCAACAACGGCGGCCAGCCCACCAAAAGCCTCGACAAGCTGATCCGCGACTTCCTGCTGCGCCGCGTGCCCGCCCCCGCCGCCCCGGCCACCCGCCCCCTCGATTCCGCCGCCCTCGCCCCCTTCCTCGGCCACTTTAGCCCCGCCGCGCCCCGGCAGCACATGGCCGGCCTCAACGACTACCTGCTCGGCGACCGGCAGCTGGTGCGCCGCGGCCCGCTGCTGCTGTTCCAGCCCCTCTTCGGCGACGCCGATACCCTGCTGCCCGCCGGCCCCCCGCTCACCTTCCGCCGCCCCGGCCAGCAGCAAGCCTCCCTGGCCCTCACCCACGACCGCGACGGCCGCCGCGCCCTCGTCGGCAACGGCACCTACGCCCTCGAAGCCAGCAACACCTGGTGGTGGCTGCGCCCCGCCCTGCTCGGCCTCACCGTGCTGCTCATGCTCAGCAGCAGCTTCGCCGGCCTGGTCTGGCTGATCCTGGCCCTGCGCCGCCAGGTGCCCCGCGGCCAGGTGCTGCCCCGCCTGCTGCCCCTGCTGGCCAGCCTCACCCTCGTCGGCACCCTCATCGGCTTCCTCGGCCTCGTCGACCACATCACCCAGACCGGCACCCGGCAGCCCCTCCCCATCCTGGTCAGCCTCGGCCCCCTGCTGTTCGCCGCCCTCATCCTGGCCGGCCTGCTGCTCACGCTGCGCCGCTTCCGCCAGTTCCGCAGCCGCACCGTGGCCTGGTACCTGCTGCTCACCTACGGCGCCCTGGGCTGGCTGGCCTTTGCTCTGGCCTCCTACGGCTGGCTCAGCTTGCGGCTATGGACGGTATAATGCCCCGCCCTTTCGCGCCCTAAAACCAAGCGCCCCGGTACAGCTGACGCATCAGCCGCACCGGGGCGCTTAGTGTGGGGAATCTGTAATTTAGGTTTCTACGGTCGCTGGCATTTGAGTTTGGGAGGAGTCTAGGTGTGAATCAACAACCATGTACTGTTCTGACAATTCAAAATTTGTTGTACATAGTCATGATTAACATTATTAGATTTGTCTTCGCCCTGTACCAAATGGTATCATGTGTGCGCTGCATCACCTTAATAACAGTTACTCCACAAGTCCTATCTGACTATTAAGAAGCTTATGCCAAGACCTTTCCAGTCCGACTTAGTCATAGATGAACGCATCTGTGAGCCCGCATTAAAGGCTTACCATGTCGGGTTCGACAACAACAAATTCAGATTCCTACCGCTTATTGATGTAATAAGAAGAGTTATACCCGAGTTTTCATTGGGTTACCATGAAGGAAAAGGATTTTCTTTAACCGTAATGGTAGATAGATTAAAAGAAGCTGCTGATACAGTTTATCAAACTGATAAATACCAAAAGAGAGGAGAATTCGGAGAATTAATATTACATCTTTTGCTAAGAGATTTTCAAAATAGCATACCTTTAGTATCAAAAATTTATTTCAAAGATTCCCATGATGTACCTGTACACGGCTTCGATGGAGTGCATGTAACTATTAATGGAGAAGAAAAAAAATTATGGTTAGGTGAGTCCAAAATGTTTAAAACTGGCAAAAGAGGCATTCAAGATCTTGCAAAAGATATTCACAAACATGTAAATGAAGATTACATAAGAAAAGAATTCGCTTTGGTATCGCGAAAACTACCTGTTGAAGTACCCGAAATAGATTACTGGCGAAACTTAATGGATAAACATCAGCGCGCTCAAACCATATTTTCAAGCTTAGTAATACCGATGGTCTGCACTTATACTAGTAATTTGTTCAACAAGCATACTGATGAAACAGTAGATTATTTTCAAGAATTTGAAAATGAATGCAAGTATTTATGCTCAGAATTTGATAAACTAAAACTAAAGCTAACAATACCAAATAATGTTGAGATTATATTAATGCTACTACCAGTCCCATGCAAAAACGAACTTAATAAAGAACTAAATAAAAGATTAAAGGCCATGCAAAGCATTTAACTATGAATTACGAACAGGCACTTAGCATAATCCGCAACAAGTCATTCATTGACTCTTCAACCAGTTTTGCTATAGCAAAACTATGCACGTCCTTATTAAGAAACAAAGAGTTAGAATCTAATGGAAGAGACCTAGTCATAAGAATACAAGATATATGGGAATTAGTAGCCCCACAAACACATGAAATGTGGAATGACATTACTGAAGCAGCTGGCTTGTACCCGTACGTTAAGCCTGAAAGACTATCCTCAAGCTCACTTCTGAGATATGAATATCACAAATCTCCTCATCTGAACAATGTCTACTTACACGAGGAACAACAAAAAATATCCATGAATTTATTAGAAAAGAGGTCAGTAGTCGTCAGTGCTCCGACTAGTTTCGGAAAAAGCCTACTGATTGAAGAGATAGTAGCAAGCAATATTTATAAGCAAATCGTTATTATACAACCCACATTAGCATTAATTGACGAAACAAGAAAGAAGTTATTAAAATACAAGCGAGAATACAAAATCATTGTCTCAACATCTCAATACCCAGATATAGACAAAGGAAATATTTTCATTTTTACAGGAGAGAGAACTGTTGAGTACTCTAAATTCATTGGAGTTGATTTTTTTATAATTGATGAATTTTATAAACTAAGTGTAGAAAGAGATGATGACAGAGCGGTTGTTTTAAATCAAGCTTTCTACAAACTGCTCAAAATGACAAACAGGTTCTATCTTTTAGGGCCTATGATTAAAAACATACCTGTTGCGTTTAAAGAACAGTTTGACCTATTGTGGTTTCCCACGGAGTTTGCAACTGTTGCTGTAGATGAAATTAACCACGAAACAAGAGGATCATTAAAAGCAGCTGAAAAGAAAGCACTAAAAACCCAAAACCTACTAGATCTATTAGTTCAATTACAAGAACCAACACTCATATATTGCTCCGCACCGTTGAAGGCAACAAAACTTTGTAATGACTTCGTAGAATATCTTAACGAAGACGTTTATAACCCGATAGAGCTGCCAAATTTTGACAACAAGGAAATCATTGAATGGATTGAAGAAAATTTGAATAATGAGTGGCTACTAATCGAAGCACTGCAAAAAGGCATAGGTTTTCATCATGGAGCAATACCAAGGCATTTAGGCAGTGCTTTAGTAGACGCATTCAATCAAGGCAACATCAAATGGTTGTTTTGCACCTCTACACTGATTGAAGGAGTAAATACATCTGCAAAGAATGTCGTGCTCTTTGACAAAGAGAAAGGAAGAAAGCCTATCGATTTTTTTGACTACAAGAATATTGCTGGCAGATCCGGAAGAATGAACAACTATTTTATTGGCAATGTATATAGATTCGAAAAACCACCTATTCAGACAGATTTATTTATAGATTTACCATTATACGATCAAAAAAATGCACCTATTGAATTTTTATTTTCTATCGACACAAAAGATATTAACAATGACGGACTTGCCAAGCTAAGTGAATACCAAAACCACCCACCAGATATATTAGAAACTATAAGAAAGAACAGCTCAATCAATGTTAATGGACAGATAGAAATAATAAATGAGATAGAAAATAATCTACAAAAATATCACTACTTACTTAATTGGTCATCAAACCCCACATACGAACAACTATTAGCGGTTATTGATTTATGCTGGCACTTTTTGTTAAAGCCAAAAGAGAATCGAGCAGAAATCAGATCAGCTAAGCATTTAACTTTCATGACAAGTCGATATACCCAAGTAAAATCATTGCCTATATTAATAAAAATAATTGTAGATGATCCTTATTGGGTAAAAATAATACCAGATTATAAAACCAGATTAAACACCTTGACTTTCTTCACACTCAATATCACCAGACATTGGTTTGACCACAAGCTGCCAAAATGGATATGTGTTATATCCGATTTACAAGAATATGTATTCAAAAAACATGGCATTGATTTTGGCAACTATACTCTTTATGCAAGAACATTAGAACACAATTTTCTCCCTGGAAACCTTTCTTCACTAAAAGAATATGACATTCCTGTTTCAGCAATTCAAAAACTTACAAACATTCTAAACCCAAACGACAGCATAGAAGAACTTATTAATATTTTAAGCATATTACCAAATAGCATGCTTACTCAATTTGGACTACTACCATATGAAATAAATAAAATTAAATCCGCATTCTAATATACAACCACATAACTAACTTGGCCATACATTAAGCATCACAAAATTTTACAATTACAATGTATCACACACAAACAAAAACGCCCCGACCAAAACCGGGGCGTTTCCATTCCGACCAAGCCCACTAGGCGCCCTACCGCACCACCCACCGTCCTTCCCCGTCCACCTGCTCCAGCACCACCAGCAGGTACGGCGCATCGGCCGCCCCCAGCCCGCTATAATCCGCCAGCTGCTGATCCGTCTTGTGCTTCACCACCACGCCCTGCCCCGGCGCGGGCGCGGCCGTGCTGGTCAGGGCCGTGTAGTAGCGCAGCGTGAGGCCCTTGCCGCTGCGGTTGCCCAGCGTCGGCTGGGGCACGCCGGCCTCGCGCCGGTCGTACACCAATACCGGCTTGCCGTAGCGGGCCACCCCGCGGTACTCGGCCTTGCGCCGGGCCGCCGTCTTCACGATGCGCCGCGCGGCCTCGTACTGCGTCACCAGCTCCGGGTGCTTCAGCTGCTGGGCCGTCACCAGCGGGTCCAGCTGCTCGTCCAGCACCCGCGTGGCCTCGTCAATCAGCGTTTCCAGCGCATCGGTGGCCGTACTGGTGCCGGTTTCCACCTGCCGGGCCGCCCCCTGCGTATCGGTCAGCGCCTGGATGTCGGCCCGCAGGTCCGTGCGTACCTGCTCCTCGTAGCCCGCCTCGGCCAGGTCGGCGGGCTTGAGCGTGCCCACCGCCCCGTCGATTTTGCGCAGGTAGGCCAGCAGCTCCGCCTCCTTGCCCTTGGCCACCTTGCTCAGCGGCTGCTTCAGCTCCCCGCGCAACCCGGCATCAGCGGTCAGCGTCACCACCAGCAGGCGCAACACCTCCGCCTTCTGCGCGGCGTGCCCCTTCGTGGCCGTCCTGCTTTCCGTGATTTTAGTCGTGTCGCGGTCCTGCGACTCCCCCGCCGCCCCAATACGCGTCACCACGTCCGCCAGCTTCGCCCGCCCGGCCTCAATGCGCTTCACGGCCAGCAACGGCGTCCCCGCTTCGTCAAAGAAGCGCAAAACCGTCTGGTACATGGCCAACTGGTTTTGTTGATAAGTTTTCATGCTAAAAGGTATTTGATTATGATTAGCCGCCTTTTCACCCGAAAAAGCCCAACAATATATCAATCCCCCTATTCCAAACAAATACAATTCATCATCACCGCCTTCATCCACCACCTCACCGACCGCCCCCACCACCTCGCCGACGATTCCCACCGTCTCTCTGCCTTCATCCACCACCTCGCCGACCGTTCCCACCACCCCGCCGACTGTCCCCACCGCCTCGCCGCTAGCCCCCACCGCCTCACCGCTAGCCCCCACCGCCTCGCCGACCGTTCCCACCACCTCGCCGACCGTTCCCACCGCCTCGCAGACAGGAACGGTCTGGCATAGTGTGGGGGCCACAGCCGCGTAGCGGCGCCATGTTGGTAGCAATACCAAGACACCGGAACGACCAGGCTGCAGCGCAACGGCCCGGCCTCGAACGAGCAACATCAACATCCGCAAGGCCGTGCCGCCGCCCGGCCAGCGTCATGGCCTGAGCCTCCTGATCTTCTACCCCCACAACGCCGCCACGCGCCCGCAGCCCCCGACGCTATGCCGGAACCGGTCTATTAGAGTAGGCTCCTGCCCCTACTTAGCGGGCACGAAGGCGAACCGCTGCCCGGCCAGCGCTTCCAGTTCGGCCTGCCGTACCCGGGCGTAGAACAGCTCCAGCGCCACGGCCTGATCGTAGAAATACAGGTCGATATCGTGCGCCTGCCCGGCCAGGTGCAGCACCGCTTTCAGCTCCCGGGGCCGGTGCAGCAGGGTGCCGTCCTCCAGCTTGCCCTGCGCGTTCTGCACCAGCACCACCCCCCGCAGCCGCCGCTCCCGTCGCAGCGAGTCGGCGGGCAGCGGGCGGTTGTCACGGTCGTAGGCGGGCAGGGCACCCCGTTCCAGCCGCGCAATCAGCGAGTCATTCCAGGCCGGCTGCCAGCCCGGGCTGCCCTTCAAGTCGAGCACTTGCTCGTCGTCCTGCACCCGGTAAGTGAGCGGCGTAGCGGGCGTCGAGCAGCCCAGCAGCAGGCAGGCACTCAAGCAATAAGCGAGGTAGCGAAGGACGGGCATCAGCAGGGCAGTTTCCCCAAATATAGCCACCCGACCCACCCCACCCCATCCGCCCCCAACAAGCCCCCGGCCGGCTGGCTCGCCATCGATTCCTGCATCCTCGCCGCCAGCCCCTGCAGTCATTCCGATGGCTCCTGCAATCATTCCGCCCGCCCCTGCAAGCTCACTGACGGTTCCTGCGAGCATTCCGCATACCCCCTACCGCCTCGTGCCACCAAGCTCCCCCGCTCGTCAGGCTCCCGCGCTCCTTTTCATGTCGCGCATCAAGCGAGGTAGGGGGCCGGGGGGGTTGAGGCGAACGTGAGGGCAGCAAAGCGCACCTGCGCCGGCAAGACAACCAAGCGCCTCCACCAGCCCCCGCCCCATTCGCAGAAGAAACCCGCCCGGTGGGCGATAATCCAAGCTTCTTGGACGGCAGTTCCGGCCCGCCGCCGCCCCGGCGCCCCGCCCTGGCACCCCGCTTGCAACTACCCTGGCAAGCGGTTGCCTACTGCCCCGCCCCCTTCTCACCCCCACACATCCACTTGCCATGAAAGCCTCCCTGTTTTCCTTCGTTGCCGCCCTGGGCCTGTTCGCTTCTTCCGCCTCGGCCTTCGCCGCCCCGGCCGCCAACCCGTTCAACGACCGCCGCGAAGTGAGCCGCTACGAGCGGGAGCGGGCCGAACGCCTCGAACGCGAACGGGCCGAGCGTGCCCGCCGCGAAGCCGCCGAGCGCCAGCGCAAAATGGAGCTCGAACGCCAGCGCCAGCTGCAGGCCCAGCGCCGCCTGGAGCAGCAGCGCGCCGCCGAGCGCGCCCGCTACGAAGCCCAGCACCGCAACGACCGCCACGATGACCGCCGCGACGACCGCGGCCGCAACGACGGCTACCGCCGCTAACGCTCCCTGCGCCTGCTATCCGCCAAAGCCCCGGCCCACCGCCGGGGCTTTTTCGTGTTCCTCACCGAGGTTTCCCGCCCCCAAACCGCGGAGGTGCGCAGCCCCTTCCGCCCCTCAGGCAGCGCGCAGGCACCGGCTGATCAGATGAGCACCGGCCGCGTTTGTCCCCGTTTATCGTGCAAAGCGCGCCCCAACCGTCCGGCAGGCCCAATCCTACCGCGTCGCCTGGCTCCCCCGCTCCTTTTCGGAGAGGGGGCCGGGGGGCGCGGCGAGCGGGCGGGCGTCCGGGGTTGAATCCCCCGCTTCCTCCTGCGGCAGAAAGATGCGGAAGGTGGTGCCCGCGTCCACGGCGCTGTCCACCTCCACGCGCCCGCCCGCCTGCCGGGCCAGCCGGTTGACCAGGTACAGGCCCATGCCGGTGCCGGCCACCTCCGGGTGAAAGCGCCGAAACAGCTGAAACAGCTCCCGGTGGTGGCGCGTCAGGTCGATGCCCCGGCCGTTGTCCTGCACGCTGAGCACGGTGGCGTGCGCGGTCCGGGCCGTGCTCACCCGCACCCGCGGCGGGCGGTCCGGGGCCGCGTACTTCAGCGCATTCGAGAGCAGGTTGTAGAGCAGGCTGTGCAGCCCCGGCCGGGCAATGCGGAGCACCGGCGCGGCGGCAAAGTCCAGCTCGAAGCGGGTTCCGGCCGGCGCCGGCTGCAGGCTGCGGATGATGTCCTCGGTGAAGGGCAGCAGCGCCACCGGCTCGGCGGGCACCTGCTCCATGGCCCGCTGCAGCTGCACCACCTGCGTCAGCCCGTCGATGGTGGCCAGGATCTGCGCCAGCGCGTCCTCGAACATGCTCATCATCGGGCCCGCCTCCGCGTCGTGGAAGGTGACGGAGCGGCGCAGCTCCTCGAACAGCCCCACCATGTTGTTGATGGGCTGCTTCAAATCGTGCGAGGCCGTGTACACGAAGCTGTCCAGGTCGGCATTGATGCGGGTGAGCTGCTCGTTTTTGGCCCGCAGCTGCTCGTTGGCCCGGGCCAGCTGCTCGCGCTGCTCCTCGGCCTGCACCTTGGCGCGCAGCAGCTCCTGCTCGTACTTGCGCCGCTCGGTGATGTCGAACAAGCTCACGCGCACGGCCAGCGGCGTGCCGTCGGGCTCGCGCACCAGCGCCGCGCTCAGCAGCACCGGCAGGGTGCTCCCGTCGCGGCGGCGCAGCAGGTAGCTCATTTCGCGCACCTGCCCCTGCAGCAGCAGCAGCGGAGCGCAGTGCGTTTCGTAGTGCAGGCGCCCGCCCACCGTCAGCAGCTGCTGCAGGCAGCGGCGGGCCACCAGCTCGTCGCGCCGGTAGCCCAGCCACCCGAGCAGCGTCTGGTTCAGCTTCACCAGCGTGCCGTCGGGCAGGCAGGTGCAGTAGCCGCAGGGCGCGTGCTCGTAGAGGTCGTCGAGGTTTTCCTCGGTCAGGCGCAGGTCCAGGGCGGGCAGGGACGCGTCGTCGGGCGGGGTCATGGCTACGGGCGGGGCGCAGCACCCAAAAAGTGGTCGATGGCGGCAATGGTGGGCGCGGGCGCGCTCAGGTGCGGGCAGTGACCCGAGGTATCGAGCACCACCAGCTCGCTGCCGGGCAGCTGCCGGTGCAGGTACTGGCCCACGGGCAGCGGGGCAATGACGTCGTGGGCGGACTGCAGGATGAGCGTGGGCGTGTGCAGCCGCGGCAGGTCGCCGCGGTTGTCGCCCAGGAAGGTCACGCGGGCGAAGTGCCGGGCAATGGCCGGATCGGTGCGGCAGAAGCTGTCGGTCAGCTCCTGGGCCAGCGCCGGCTGCTCGGGGTGGCCCATGATAACCGGCGCCATGGCCCCCGACCAGCCCAGGTAGTTGGCGTCCATGGCCTCCAGCAGCTCCTCGATGTCGACCCGCTCGAAGCCGCCCACGTAGCCCGCGTCGTTGAGGTAGCGCGGCGAGGGCGCCACCAGCACCAGCCGCTCCACGATGCCCGCGGGCGCGGCAATGGCCGCCAGCACCGCAATCATGGCGCTGACGGAGTGGCCCACCAGCACCACCCGCGGCAGCGCCAGCGCCCGCACCACGGCCAGCACATCGTCGGCATGGGCCTGCAGCGCGGCGTAGCGCGCCGGGTCGTAGGCGCCCACCTCCGAGCCGCCCGCCCCCACCAGGTCGAGCAGCACCACGCGGTAGCGGTCCTCGAACGCCGGGGCCACCAGGCGCCACATGCGCTGGTCGCAGCCGAAGCCGTGGATAAACACCAGGGCCACTTCCCCGGTGCCCGTTACCGAGACGTTGTTGCGTGTGAGGGCAGTCATTGCTATGGCCGATGCGCACGGGCCCGCGGCGGGTTGTCGCCGGCCTTGCTGACCCAAGATACGGCTTATCCCCCGCCCGGCCTACCCCGGGCCCGGCCGCCGCGCACCCGCGCGGCCGGCGCGTGCGTAAGACCCGGAAAGGCCCCCGCGCCGTTTTTTGCCACAAGCCCCGCTCCCGATGAACGCCAAGCTGCTCACGGCCACCGCCCTCGGCCTGCTCCTGCTCACCCGCCCCGCCGCCCAGGCCCAGGACCTCGGCGGCGCCCTCGACCTGCCCATGCTCGGCCGCGACCTGGCCCTGAGCGCCGCCATTACCGCCGACGCCGAGCGAAGGGCCAAGGAAATGGGCGTTTCCCTCGACAAATCGAAAGCCGCCACCGGCGCGGCCACCGCCGGCAGCGCCCGCCTGAGCTACACCGCCACCCCCGCCCTGCGCCGCCAGACCGTCGACAACCTCGCCCGGCGCATGGCGGCCAACAACGCCGGCCAGGCCCAGGCCATGCGCACTATGTTCGGCCCCGGCGGCAAGGCCGACTACAGCCAGCTCTACCGCGCCGGCTTGAAAGGCTCCGGCTTCCAGGACAACGACGCGGCCTCGGCCCTGGCCTCGTTTATGGAAGTGGCCTACGTGGTCGTCAACAACATCCGCGACACCAAGGCCATTACCCCCGCCGTCGACCGCGGCCTGCGCCAGCAGATGGCCGGACTGCTCGCCCGCAACGCCGTCGCCAA
The DNA here is from genome assembly GCF_003258365.1 of Hymenobacter edaphi. Lineage (GTDB taxonomy): Bacteria > Bacteroidota > Bacteroidia > Cytophagales > Hymenobacteraceae > Solirubrum > Solirubrum edaphi. Next base: position 1,674,185 of record NZ_QHKM01000001.1, read on the forward strand.
AAGCCCCGCCCAGCTGGCCAGCCTCGGCGAGGACCTGAAGCTGCAAACCGTCATCCTGATGGCCGGCTGGCAGGAAAGCGTCCAGAACGGCAAGGCCGACGCCTTCCGCGGCACCATCGGCCAGAGCTTCCGCAGCCAGTTTGGCCTCGACCTGACCCAGGTACGCCTCACCGAACACGGCTTCGCGCCCAAATAGGCGTCCGCGCCCCGCACCGGCCGGGGCCGGTCAGCGGAGGCCGGGGACGCGGGCATGGGCGGCGCGGGGCGGGCCCGCGGCGGCGGGCCGTATCCGCCGGGGCGCCGCACGCGTACCTTGCAGCTCACCTGTCTGATTTTCGCCTGCCGTGCCTCCAGCCGCTTTGCCCGCCCCCCACTACCTGCTCATCCGCTGCCCCGACGAGCCGGGCCTGATCTTCCGCATCACCGGCGTGCTTTTCCGCCACGGCCTCAACATCGTGCGCAACGACGAGTTCGTGGAGCCCACCGGCCCCACCTTCTTCATGCGCACCGAGGTAGCCGGCGACTTCCAGGCCGAGGCCCTGCTCAGCGAGCTGCGCGCCGCCCTGCCCCCGGCCGCCGAGGTGCAGCTGGGCGACCCGCGCCCCCGCAACATCGTGGTGATGGCCACCAAGGAGCACCACTGCCTGAGCGAGCTGCTGGTGCGCCACGCCTTCGACGAGCTGGGCGCGCGCATCCTGGCCGTCATCAGCAACCACGCCCTGCTCGGGCCGCTCACCACCCAGTTCGGCGTGCCCTTCCACCACGTGAGCCACGAGGGCCTGAGCCGGGCGCAGCACGAGGCCGCCGTGCGCGCCGTGCTCGACCACTACCAGCCCGAGTACGTGGTGCTGGCCAAGTACATGCGCATCCTCTCCCCCGAGTTCGTGGCCCCCTACGCCGACCGGCTCATCAACATTCACCACTCCTCGCTGCCCGCCTTCGTGGGGGCCAATCCCTACGGCCAGGCCTTCGAGCGGGGCGTGAAAATCATCGGGGCCACGGCTCACTTCGTCAACAACGAGCTGGACCAGGGGCCCATCATTGCCCAGAGCATCATCCCCGTCGACCACACCCACAGCGCCGCCGACATGGCCCAGGCCGGCCGCGACGTGGAGAAAATCGTGTTGGCCCGCTCCCTGCGGCTGGTGTTCAGCGGGCGCGTGTTCGTGCACCACAACAAGACCATCATCTTCGAGTAAGGCCCGGCGCTTGGTGAATACGCAGGAGATAGGGTAGCTTTGGAGCCGGCTATGCCGCTATGTTTTCCGCTTCATTTTCATTCCTACCCCATGCGTTATGTTTTCGCTGGCCTGCTCGTGCTACTCGGGCACGCGGTCCAGGCTCAGATCGGGCTGCTGCAAACCGGGGGCCGGGCCGCCGTCTCGGCCCACTCGCTGGCTAAGCGCCCCACCAAGGCCGGTGCCAAGGCCAAGGAGGCCGCTGCCCCGCCCGTGAAGTACGTGACGCCCTTTACCTACCGCGGGCAAACGGTGTCGCACCAACGCACGGCCGCCGACCAGCTCAAGGGCAAAGGCAGCACCGAAATTCTGGCCCTGGAAGCCCTGCTGGAAGAAACCTATACCGCCATGCGGGCCGACTCGGCGCAGTCGTTTTGCCCGCCCGCCCGCTTCGACGCCATTGCCGCGGCGGCCCGCACGGCGGCGGGCGCCCGGCCTTCGTGGGACTATTATGCCTACCAGAACGAACTCGCGTTCTACCAGCAGGAGGAAGCCCGCCGCCAGCGCCTGCTGAACCCACCGCCCCCGCCGGCGCGCCGCCCGCCCGTGAAGCGTCGCGGGTAGTCCTGCCCGACAGGTTTTTTCGGGGTAATTGCGTTTGTCTTCCGGTGGCTGATAGTTGCGTCGTATCTTTATGATTCTATCCGCAACGACCCACCCATGAAACACCTGTACCTGGCGGCCTGGCTGCTCCTTGGCAGCCTTGGGGCGCACGCCGTGCCCCTCACCTTCCGCGTCGACATGAGCCAGCAGACGGTGGCCAGCACCGGCGTGCACGTGGCGGGCAACTTCCAGGCCGCCGCCGGCTTCGGGGGCGACTGGAACCCGGCCACCACCCTGCTCACCGATCCGGACAATGACCGCATCTACGAGGTGACGGTGGACGTGCCGGCAGGCCAGTACCTCTACAAGTTCGTGAACGGCAACGCCTGGGGCGGGGCCGAGCTGCCCCCCGCCAGCTGCGGCGTGGCCGACGGCGGCGGCAACGTGAACCGCCAAGCCACGCTGGGCAGCACCGCCCTGCGCCTGCCGGCCGTGCCCTTCGGCGGCTGCCCTACGCTGGTCACGTTTCAGGTGAACATGCGCGGGCTGACGGTGCCGCGGGCCGGGGTGCACGTGATGGGCAACTTCCAGACCCTGGCCGGCTACGCCACCAACTGGGACCCCACGGCCATTGCCCTCACCGACAACAACGGCGACGACATCTACGAGGCGCAGGTGGCCCTGCCCGCGCCCGGCCGCTTTCTGTACCGCTTCGTGAACGGCACCGCGGCCACGGCCGCCGAAACCGTGCCCGCTACCTGCGGCGTGGATGACGGCCGCAGCACCGGCACCCTGGCCCGGGTGCTCAACGCCACCGGCGCCGTCAATACCGCGCCGGCGGTGTGCTTCAATACCTGCCAGAACTGCGGCCCCTCGCTCGACACCTACGCCACGCACTGGTGGAACGACGCGGTGTTCTACGAGGTGTTCGTGCGCAGCTTCTACGACTCGAACGGGGACGGCAAGGGCGACTTCGCCGGCCTCACCCAGAAGCTGGACTACCTCAACGACGGCAACCCCAACACGACCGCCGACCTGGGCGTGACGGCCCTGTGGCTGATGCCGATGATGGAGTCGCCGAGCTACCACGGCTACGACGTGACCGACTACAAGGCCACCGAGGCGGACTACGGCACCATGGCTGAGTTCGAGGCCTTTATGGCCGCCGCCCACCAGCGCGGCATCAAGGTCATCATCGACCTGGTGCTCAACCACTCCTCCGACCAGCACCCGTGGTTTCAGCAGGCGGCCGGCTCGGCCACCAGCCCCTACCGCGACTGGTACCGCTGGTCGGCCACCAACCCCGGCGGCCTGGGCTGGTACCCGCGCGGGGGCAGCTACTACTACGGCTACTTCTGGAGCGGCATGCCCGACCTGAACTGGCGCAACCCGCAGCTGAAAGCGGCCATGTGGGACGCCTCGCGCTTCTGGCTGCGCAAGGGCGTCGACGGCTACCGCCTCGACGCGGTGAAGTACCTGGTGGAAAACGGCACCACCATCGAAAACACGCCCGAAACCTTTAGCGTGCTGGAGGAATTCCACGATTCGGTGCGCGCCGTGAATCCGCAGGCCTTCACCATCGGCGAGGCGTGGTCGAGCACCCCGCAGGTAGTGCCCTACGTGGTCAACCAGCGCCTCGACGCCTGCTTTGAGTTTGACCTCTCGGCCGCCATCGTGAGCAGCCTGAACGCGGGCAGCGCCACCGCCCTGCGCACCCAGCTGGCCGCGGTGGACGCGGCTTACCCCCGCCTGCAGTACGGCACCTTCCTCAGCAACCACGACCAGAACCGCATCTTCGGCACCCTGGGCAATGACCTGGCCCGCATGAAGCAGGCCGCAGCCCTGTACCTGACCATGCCCGGCGTGCCCTTCCTTTACTACGGCGAGGAAGTGGGCCTGCTCGGCGCGGGCCTCGACGAGGACAAACGCAAGCCCATGCAGTGGACGGCCGGCACCAACGCGGGCTTCACCAGCGGCACGCCCTGGCGCGCCCTCAACTCGAACTACCCCCAGTTCAACGTAGCCACCGCGCAGGCCGACCCGGCTTCGCTGCTCAACCACTACAAGAAGCTTATCGGGCTGCGCACCGGGCAGGCGGCCCTGCGCAAGGGCTACTACCTGCCCGTGACCACGCCCGCGCCCGGCACCCTGCTCAGCTACGCCCGCGTCTTCGGGCAGGAGGCCGTGGTGATGGTGAGCAACCTGGGCGGCACGGCCGCCACCGGTACCACCCTCGCGCTGCCCCTCTCCACGCTGCGCGCCGGCACCTACCAGGTGACGGAGCTGTACTCGGGCCAGGCGGCCGGCACCGTGACGCTGGACGCGCAGGGCGGCGTCGGCGGCTGGGCCGTGAACCTGCCCGCGCTGGGCGCCAACCAGACCTGGCTGCTGCGCCTGACTTCGACGACCACCGCCGCCAAGACGGCCCAGGCCGGCCTGAACCTGCAGCTCTACCCCAACCCCGCCGCCCGGCAGGTGCGCCTGGCGCTGCAGGGCGCCCCCGCCGGCCCCGCGCAGGTGCAGGTGTACGACGGGCAGGGCCGCCGCCTGCGCACCGTCGACTTCCAGGGCCTGCAGCACACGCTCGACACGAGCACCTGGGCCGAGGGCGTGTACTTCCTGCGCGTGCAGGCCGGCCGGGCCGTGGGCGTGCAGCGCCTGGTCGTGACGCACTAAAGCGCCACCCGTTCAAGTACGCGGGCCGGGGCGGTGGAAACAATTGTTTCCGCTGCCCCGGCCCGATTCGTTGTAGCCCCCGGCGGCGCGGGTAGGCCCCAACACCAAACGACCCCGCAGCCAGCTGCCGCGGGGTCGTCAGAAGAAAGGCCCGTCGTCACAGCCGGTCCCACACCTGAAACCGACCGAGTTGCCGCAAAATGACGACCGGCCCCGGATTCTTAAACGCAGCCCGCGGGCCGGGCGTGGTGCTATTAGTACCGATTTCGCGGCGCGACAAACGCGGATTTTGTCCCTGCGTAGTTATGCACCGCGCCGCCTTCAGCCGGCCGCCCCTTTGCACCATGGACAAACACACCCGGGACTCCCTCGTCGGCTCCCTGACGGCCTTGCTGGAGCAGGGCCACGCCCACGCCACCTTCGAAGCCGCCACGGCCGACGTGCCGGCGGCGCTGCTCAACCAGCGCCCCGACGGGCTCCCCTACTCGCTCTGGCAGCTGGCCGAGCACGTGCGCATCGCGCAGTGGGACATTCTGGAGTTCAGCCGCGACGCCGGGCACCAGTCGCCGGAGTGGCCCGCGGGCTACTGGCCCGCCGAGGATGACCACGCCGACGCCGCGCGCTGGCAGGCCACGCTGCGGCAGATTCAGCACGACCGGGCGCAGTTTCTGGCCCTGCTCCGCGACCCGGCCCGGGACCTGCTGCAGCCCTTCGAGCACGGCACCGGCCAGACGCTGCTGCGCGAGGCCCTGCTCATCGCCGACCACAACGCCTACCACACCGGCCAGATCATCCTGGTGCGCCGCCTGCTCGACAACTGGGACTGACGCCCCCCCGCCCGGCGCGGCGGCAGCAGCGCATGCCCGGCCCCCGGCCGCGGACCCTTGGCGCCCGGCAGCCTGGGCGCCGCGGCCGGTTGGCGCCGAGGCCACCCGCGGCGGCCCAGCTCCCAACGCGCCGCGGGCGCTGGCTAACCCGCCGGGGCCTCGGCGGCGGGCGCGTAGGTGAAGACGTGGGCGGGCGGCAGGTTCAGCAGCACGCGGACGTGGCCCTCGGGGCGAAAAAACCGCTCGAACAGGCGGCAGTTGCGCAGCGAGTACTGAAACAAGATCAGGCGGCCGGCGGGCAGCAGCAGCTGGCGGGTATGGGCCAGAATGCGCCAGCCCAGGCGCCGCGGCAGGGAAGCAAACGGCAGCCCGCACACCACGTAATCGGCGCCGGCCAGGCCGAGGGGGCGCAGGTACTCGGCGGTTTTGTCGGCCGAGCCGTGAATGATGTGCACGTCGGCGTGGGCGGCGTAGCGCTGCCGCAGCAGCTGGCAGAAGCGCCGGTTCACCTCGATGAGCACGATGCGGGTGCCGGGGCGCCGGTGCTGCAGCAGCGCATCGGTGAAGACGCCGGTGCCCGGGCCGTACTCCACGATGCAGCGGGCCCGCGCGAAGTCGATGGGCGCCAGCACCTGGGCCGTCAGCTCGGGGGAGCTGGGCACGAGCGAGCCGACGACGGCGGGGTTGCGCAGAAATTCGCCGAGAAACGTGGCCATACGACGTAGCGGCGCCCCATGGGGGGGCGCTGCTGCCTTGTACGGCGGCGGGCCGACGGGGGCTGCCGGCGCCGGGCGGGGCGGCGGGCCGGCCAGGTATCTGAGTACTTGAATACGACAATTAAATCTTTACATTGTCGACAGAGCGCCAACGCCTTGGCTCCGGCCCCCGGTCCGGCCGCTTCGCCGATTCCCTTCCATCCATTTTTTCTCTCTCCTATGCCCCCAGCATTACCCTTTTCCCAGCGGCTTACCCAGCGGCTGCTCACCCTCTGCAGGCGCTTCGGGCCGCCGGTAGCCTGGCTGCCCGCTGCACTGCTCGGCTCGCTGCTGAGCTTCGCGGCGCAGGCCCAGGCGCCGGTCAACGACGACCCCTGCGGCGCCGTGCAGCTCAGCCTCAACGGCAACCTGTGCGTGACCCCGACCGTGGGCACCAACGCGGGCGCCACCACCACCACCGTCAACGGGACGGTGGCCAACACCTGCGGCGCCTTCAACAACACGGCGCCCAAGGACGTGTGGTACAAGTTTACCACCGCTACCACGGGCGCGGCCAGCGCCGGCGCCACCATCACCGTGACGGGCAACCCCGCCGGCCTGATCCGCCTGTTCTCGGCCAGCTCGTGCTCGGGCACCTTCACCCAGGTGACGTGCTCGGCCTCGAACGCCGCCAACACGGCCGCGCCGCGCCTGGTAACCGGGGCGCTGCAGCCCGGCACCACCTACTACCTGCAGGTGGCCGGCTTCACTTCCACCGACACCCAGGGCCAGTTCACCATCTGCGTAACCGACCCGCCCACCTGCGGCGCGCCGGCCGTGCTGGGCGTGACCTTCCCGACGGGCACCTCGGCCTCGGTTTCGTTTACGCCCGGGCCCGGCAACACCACCTTTACGGCCGTGCTGCAGGGCGGCACCGGCGGGCAGCAAACCGTCAACAACGCCACTTCGCCGGTGGTGTTTGCGGGCCTGACGCCGGGCACCACCTACTTCGTATCGATCCGGACGGACTGCGGCGGCACCACGCTGCAGTCGCCGTTTTTCAGCTTTACGGTGCCGCTGCTCAACGATGACCCCTGCGGCGCCCTCAGCCTGACCATGGGCTCGACCTGCGTGGCCACCACGGGCACCACGTTCGGGGCCGGCACCACCACGCCCAATGGCTACACCAACCCCAGCTGCGCCGCCGACGCCAGCCCGCTGGACGTGTGGTACCAGTTTACGACCCCGGCCACCGGCGGGGCCAGCACCAGCGCCACCATCACCGTAACCGGCCCCACGGCCGGGCAGGTGCGCCTGTTTTCGGCCGCCTCGTGCAACGGTCCGTTTACGCAGCTGGCTTGCTCGCAGTCTGCCACCGGCCCCGCGGCCCCGCTGAGCTACACCTCGCTCACGCCCAGCACCACTTACTACGTGCTGGTGGCCGGCTACGGCGACACCAGCCCGCGCGGCAACTTCACCATCTGCGTGACCGGGGCGCCCGCCTGCCCCGACCCCACCAACCTCGCCATTGCCGGCGTCAACGCCACCACGGCCAGCCTCTCGTTTACGCCCAGCAGCAACGCCACCAGCTACACCGTGACCTACACGCCCACGGGCGGGGGCACCACAACCACCGTGACGCCCGCCCCGACCACCTCCCCGGTGGCGCTGACAGGCCTGACGGCCGGCACCACCTACACGGTGACGCTGCAGAGCGTGTGCCCGGCCGGCGTGGGCTCGGTGCTCACGCGCACCTACACGGCCAGCGGCGGCGCCCCGGCCAACGATGAGTGCCTGGGCGCCACGCCCATCACCAGCATCGGCATCGGCACCTGCGGGGCCGCGGTGCCCGGCACCATCACGGCCGCCTCGTCGTCGACGGGGGCACCGGCCCCGGGCTGCGCCGGCTTCCAGGCCACCACGCTGGACGTGTGGTTCAGCCTGGTGGTGCCCGCCAACGGGGCCCTGCAGGTGGAAACCGGCCCCGGCGCCACCAACAGCATGAACGACACCGGCATGGCCCTCTACTCGGGGAGCTGCGGCAGCCTCACGCTGATTGAATGCGACGACGACGACTCGCCCACCGGCAGCTTTTCGCTGATCCGGCGCACCAACCTCACGCCGGGCAGCACCGTGTACGTGCGGGTGTGGAAGTTCGGCGCCACGGCCGGCACCGACTTCACCGTGTGCGCCCAGACCGAGGCGCCCTGCGGCACGGTGAGCAACCTGAGCGTGAACAACATCACCGCCACCTCGGCCGCGCTGACGTTTACGCCCCCCACGGGCGCCACCAGCTACACCGTCACCTACACCCCCGCGGGCGGCTCGCTGGCCATTCTCACGCCCAGCCCCACGGCCTCCCCGGCCCTGCTCACCGGCCTGACGGCCAGCACCACCTACACCGTCACCATTCAGGCCACCTGCGCGGGCGGCTCGGGCCTGCCGCTGGCGCTGACCTTCACCACCGCCCCGCCGGCCCCGGCCAACGACAACTGCGCGGCCCCGACGGCGCTGACGGTGGGCACCACCTGCGCGCCCGTCACGGCCACCACGCTGGGCGCCACGGCCTCAGCCGCCCCCATCGGGGCCCCGAGCTGCACCAGCGGCACCGTCAACGACGTGTGGTTTAGCCTGACCGTGCCCGCCAACGGCATCGTGCAGGTGACGACCGGCGCGGTGAGCGGCAGCCCCGTAACCGACACCGGCCTGCAGCTGTACGCGGGCAGCTGCGCGGCGCTGACCTCGCTGGGCTGCAACGACAACTTCGGCGCCGGCAACTTCTCGCAGGTGCGCGCCACGGGCCTCACGCCCGGCAGCACCGTGTACGCCCGCGTGTGGCAGGTGGGCAGCACCAACGGCGGCTCGTTCACCGTGTGCGCCGCCACCGACCCGGCCTGCCCGGCCGTGACCAACCTGGCCGTGGGCAGCATCACCACGACCTCGGCCTCGGCAACCTTTACGCCCCCCGCCGCGGGTACCAGCTACACCGTCACGTACACGCCGCAGGGCGGCACGGCCACGACGGTCACGCCCGCCCCCACGGCCTCCCCGGTGGCCCTGACGGGCCTGCTGCCCGGCACCAGCTACACGGTGTCGGTGGTGAGCAACTGCCAGCCCGGCGAAACCTCGACGGCGGCCACGACCACGTTCACCACGACCAGCTGCGTGGCCCCGACCAACCTGAGCGCCAGCGCCATCACCACGACGTCGGCCACGGTGAGCTTCGGCGTGGGCAACGGCGCGACCTACACCGTGACCTACACCCCGCAGGGCGGCGCCCCGACGACGGTGACGCCCGCCCCCACGGGCAGCCCGGTGAGCCTGACGGGCCTCACGCCGGGTACCCAGTACACCGTGTCGGTGGTGAGCAACTGCGGCGCCGGCCAGAGCGCGGCCGCCACTACGCGCTTCACCACGCTGACGCCCTGCAACCCGGTGACGGGCCTGACGGCCGGCAGCATCACCATCACGTCGGCCAGCCTGACGTTTGTGGGCACGGGTGCCAGCTACACCGTGACCTACACCCCGCAAGGCGGCACGGCTACCACCGTCGCGCCCGCCCCCACGGCCTCGCCGGTAGCCCTGACGGGCCTCACGCCGAACACCCAGTACACGGTGGCGGTGACCAGCCAGTGCGCCAACGGGCTCAGCTCGACGGCTGCCACCACGACCTTCACCACGCTGGCGCCGTGCAACGCGGTGACGGCCCTGACGGCCACGAGCATCACCACGACCTCGGCCTCGGTGACCTTTACGGCCCCCGCCGCGGGCACCAGCTACACCGTCACGTACACGCCGCAGGGCGGCACGGCCACGACGGTGACGCCTGCCCCGACGGCCTCCCCGGTAGCCCTGACGGGCCTCACGCCGAACACCCAGTACACGGTGGCGGTCATCAGCAACTGCGGTGGCGGGCAGACTTCCGCGGCGGCTACCACCACGTTTACCACTTCGGCCCTGCCGACCTGCGCCGCCGTAACGGGCCTGACGGCCACGGGCATTTCGACTACTACTGCGTCGCTGACCTTCAGCGGCACGGGCGCCAGCTACACCGTGACCTACACCCCGCAGGGCGGCGCCCCGACGACGGTGACGCCGGCTCCCGGCAGCTCGCCGGTGGCCCTGACGGGCCTGACCCCGAACACGTCCTACACCGTGTCGGTGGTCAGCAACTGTAGCAACGGCGTTAGCTCGGCCGCCGCAACGACCACGTTCACCACCCTGGCCACGGCCGCCTGTCCGCCCGTTACGGGGCTGACGGTGAGCAGCACGACCTCCGGGGCTACGGTGAGCTTCGTGCCGGGCGCGGGCAATACCACCTACACCGTTTCGGTTACGCCCGCCGCCGGCGGCACGCCCCTCACCATTCAGGCTACGGCTTCCCCGGTTACGTTCACGGGCCTGCTGCCGGGCACGGCCTACTCGGCGTGCGTAACGCCCAGCTGCGGCACGACGGCCGGGGCGCAGGTGTGCGCCACGTTCACGACGGCCACTCCCACCAGCTGCCCGGCCCCGACCGGCGTAGCGGTGAGCGGCATCACGTCGACGGCGGCCAGCGTGACCTTCACGGCCGCGGGTAGCCCCCTGAACTACTCCGTCAGCTACACGCCCGCGGGTGGCACGGCCCAAACGCTGCTGGTAACCGGCTCGCCGGCCGCGCTGACGGGCCTCGCGCCGAACACCCAGTACACGGTGTCGGTGGTCAGCAACTGCGGCAGCAACGGCAGCTCGGCGCCCTCGACGGCCGTCACGTTCACGACGCTGGTAACGGCGACGCAGCACGCGGCCCTGGCCCGGCAGGTGCAGCTGTACCCCAACCCGGCCCAGCGCAGCTTCTGGCTGGAAGTGCCGGCCCAGCTCACGCGCAAAGCCGTGACGGTAACGCTGCTCAATAGCATCGGCCAGCAGGTGCAGCAGCGCCTGCTGCCGGCCGCCGCCGCGGGCAGCAAGGTGGCCTTCGACGTGACGCAGCTGCCGCGCGGGGTGTACTCCCTGCGCCTGACCACCGAAGCGGGCGTGCTCGTCAAGCGCCTGGTGGTCGACTAAGCGGGAACGGAGCCGGCCGCCGGCTCCGCCTCCCCTGGCCAGTAAGTAAAAAGGCCCCGGAGCACGCGCTCCGGGGCCTTTTTTTGAGGCTTGATATCAGCTACCGGGCTTCCGTTGAAAGCTGTTTCTGATCTAGCCTATCCCGCCACGGCCACCGGCACCGGCGCGGGGCGCGGGCGCATCAGGGCCACGTAGAGGCCGCCGGAGAGGAAGAAGCCTACGAACCAGGCGTAGTGGTACACGTCGGCCAGCCAGGGCCACACGGCGCCGGCGGGCAGCGCGCCCACGGCCTGCAGAAAGCCCGGCACGTTGGGCAGAATGCCGATGATGAGCGCCAGCATGGCCGGCCCGTTGATGCCGTTACGGTAGGCGTAGCGGCCGTCGTAGCGGTAGAGGTCGGGCACGTCGAGGTGGCGGCGGCGCAGCAGGTAGTAGTCGGCAATCAGGATGCCGCCGATGGGCCCGAGCAGGGCCGAGTAGCCCACCAGCCAGGTGAAGATGTAGCCCGAGGGGTCGGCAATGAGCTTCCAGGGAAAGATGAGCAGGCCGATGACGCCGGTGATGTAGCCGCCGGTGGTGAAGCTGATGCGCTGCGGGCTGAGGTTGGCAAAGTCGTTGGCCGGGCTCACGATGTTGGCGGCAATGTTGGTGGCCAGGGTGCTCAGGGCCACGGCCAGCATGGCCACCGACACCAGCAGCTTGCTCTCGAACCTGCCGGCCAGCACCACCGGGTCCCAGATGGTTTGCCCGTAGACAACGAAGGTGGCCGACGTGACCACCACCCCCACGAAGGAAAACAGCGTCATGGAGGTGGGCAACCCCAGCGCCTGGCCCAGCACCTGCGCCCGCTGCGAAGTGGCGTAGCGGGTGAAGTCGGGAATGTTCAGGGACAAGGTAGCCCAGAAGCCGACCATGCCCGTCAGGGCCGGGAAGAAGAAGGCCCAGAACTCGGCCGAAGTGGCGAATTTGCTGGGGCGGGCCAGAATCGGGCCCAGCCCGTGCCCGGCCGAAATGGCCCACCACAGCAGCGCCGCAGCCGCCACCGGCAGGAAAAATGCCTTGAACACCAGCAGCTTCTTGATGCTGTCGACGCCGAGGTAGACCACGTACATATTCAGCGCCCAGAACACCAGAAACACCAGCGCCGGCCCGGTGGCCAGCCCCCACGAGGCCGGAAACACCGCCGGTAGCTTGCCCAGCCCGGGCCACCAGAGCACGGCCATCTGGTAGAGGGCAAAGCCGCCGATCCACGTCTGAATGCCGAACCAGCCGCAGGCAATGACGGCGCGCAGCAGGGCCGGCACGTTGGCCCCGCGCACCCCGAACGCGGCCCGGGCAAACACCGGAAACGGGATACCGTATTTGGCCCCGGCGTGGCCGTTGAGCAGCATGGGCACCAGTACCACCGTGTTGCCCAGGAAGATGGTGAGCAGCGCCTGCCACCAGTTCATGCCCCCCTCAATCAGCGAGGAAGCCAGCATGTACGTCGGAATGCACAAACTCATGCTGATCCAGAGCGCGGCGTAGTTGGCGGTGGTCCAGGTGCGGGCCGCGGCGGGCACCGGCGCGAGGTCCTCGCTGAGCAGGCCGCGGCTCAGCGGCTCGGTGGCGGCGGGGTGTGGCGTGGGGGTCATGGGGGTTGGCGGAGTACGTTCGGGGTTAAGTATAGCAGTTTAGCGAAGTATTTCGACGCCAGCTGCTTTCGGGCGGGAGCGGTGGCCCCGGTGCCCGGCGGCCCACCAGCCACCTCAGCCGCCGCGCCGCCCAATCCGGCGGTACTTACTTTTAAAATAGCATTGGACAAATACAAAAAATAATTATATTATCATCCTAACCCTCCCGCCGCGGCCCGGATATTGTCCCCCTTCCCCAACGGTCCTAGCCATGCAACACCTACTGGTTCCCACTGATTTTTCCCCCGAAGCGCACCACGCCTTCGAGGTGGCCCTGCAGCTGGCCCGCCGCACCGGCGGCCGCCTCACGCTGCTGCACGTGGTGGATACGCCCGGCGCCGCGGGCGTGGTAGCTACCGGCTCGGCCAGCGGCGGCTCGGGCCTCGACGGCGTGTTTATGGTGCAGCTGCTGCAGAACACCAAGCGCCGCATGCACGCGCTGATGGCCGAAGCCGCCCGCAGCCACCCCGATGTAGCGGTGCAGGACATCGTGGCCACCGGCGACGTGGACGCGGCGGTGCTCGACACCATCCGCGCGCAGCACATCGACCTGGTGGTGGTGGGGGCCCACGAGCACAAGCCCGGCTCGCACCTGCTGTTTGCGCCCGATTCGCACGCCGAGCGGCTGGTGCGCCTGGCGCCCTGCCCGGTGCTGACGGTGAAGCACCCGGCCCCGGAGTTCGAAGTGCACCACATCGTCTTCGCCTCCGACTTTCAGCCCGAAGCCGACCTGGCCGCCGCCAGCCTGCGCCAGGTGTGCGCCGCCTTTCCCGAAGCCACCCTGCACCTGCTCGACGTGGTGACCAGCGCCAGCGACTACGCCGCGGCCGTTTCCCGCATCCACGCCTTTGCCCGGCGCCACCAGCTGGCGGCCTACGAGCCCGACGTGTTCGACGCGCCCGAGGTCAGCGCGGGCATTCCGCGCTACGCGGCCCAGGCCCACGCCGATCTGGTGGTGATGCTCACCCACGGCCGCACCGGCCTGCGCCACTGGCTGCAGGGCAGCATTGCCGAAAGCGTGGCCGTGCAGGCAGCCGCGCCGGTGCTCACGTTTCACGCCCCGGTGGCGTAGCGCCGGCAGCCGCCCCGGACGGGTGGCTACGACCCGCCCCGCCGCTACCGTTGTGCTGGCCAGGCCCTTGCCGCCGCCGGCCGGGCTCGCGGCAGTTCCGTATTCGCCGCCGCCAAATCCCAATTTGTACGGGCCCTTGTGACCGGCATTTTGGTCATCTTTGATTGCAACTTCCTCCTTTCCCCTGCCTGCTCTATGCACCCGGCCCATTCCTGGCGCATTCTGCGCGTGTACGCCGAAACCAGCGGCGCCGCGGTGGCCCTGATTCTGGTGACGCACACCCGCACCGGCACCGACGTGTACGAAGTGGAGCTGCCCTACCTGCTGTGGGAGGCGCTGGGCCCGCGGGCGGCGGCCGGCTTCGTCACCCGCCTCTACCGCAGCCACTGCCCCGAATCGGTGCGGCACCTGGGGCTGTGCGCGGTGCGGCGGCGCATTGCCGCGGGCCTGGCCGCGCATCACCAGCAGCGGGCTCCTGGCCCGGGTTCTTAGCCGCCCGGTGCCCCTGCATCTTTCCCTGCTCCCCGCCGTCGTTTCCCCATGAGCGTCCCCATCTCCTACACCATTCAGGCCAGCGCGGCTCCGCTCTCGGCCATGGTGCGCGTGCGTATCCGCTGCCGCACCGACACCGGCTCGCACCGCTGGAACCTGGAAATGCCCCGGCTGCTCTGGGCGTCGATGGGCACCGAGCAGGCCGCCGCCTTCATCACCGAGCAGTACTTCGATGCCTACCCTGATACCCGGGCGCTGGTAGGCTCCACGCACATTTCCTGGGCCATTGCCACCTCCCTGCTCGATACGGAGCAGTACTTCGCCCCCGAGGACGACGCCTGAGCCGCCGCAAATCGGGAATTACCGGCCTGAAAATCCGTAAAAAGCCGGGGCCGCGGTCGTTTCAGCACCGTCATCCGCCTGCTGCATGGGCCTGGCCCCACCTTCACCAGCACCGTTATGCCTACGTCTACCCTGAGTTCCTCGCTGCAGCTGCACATAGTGCCGGCCGGTCGCCGCCTTGATTTTGCTCAGGTGCCGGGCCACTACGCGTACATCTACCGCCGCAGCCGTTCCGCGCCCTGGGAGTGCATTGCCCACAACGCCCGCAGCCCGTTTATCGACCGCTGCCCGCTGCCCCCGGGGGCCCTGACGGAGTACGTGCTGGTGTACCACGACGCGGCGGGGCGCGTCACGGCCGCCACCGGCATCCTGCAGGCCATGCCCGCGCAGCTGCCGCCGGCCGCCAGCCTGCTGGAGGTGCGCTGAGCCCGGGCGGCCCGGGCTTACTCCGGGCCTGAAGCCGTACTTTTGCGGCGTCCATGCCTGGTTTCTCCGCCTGTACCTTTCAGCTTACGCCACCCTGAGAACGGGCCGGTTTGCCTTGCGCCGCCGCTTCGGAGCCGAAGCGTGCGGCTTTTCTTTTGCCTTTCTCAGCTTCCGCATGCTCTCCGTTCGGGCCTACCTGGCGCAGTACCAACTCAACGTTAAAAACGAAATTCTGGCCGGCCTGACCACCGCCCTGGCCCTGGTGCCCGAAGTGGTGGCCTTTGCCCTGCTGGCCCACATCAGCCCGCTGGTGGGCATCGGCTCGGCCTTTATTATTTGCCTGGTCACCAGTATCGTTGGCGGCCGGCCGGGCATGATATCGGGCGCGGCCGGCTCGGTGGCGGTGGTCATCGTGAGCCTGGTGGTGCAGCACGGCCCGGAATACCTGTTTGCGGCCGTGGTGCTGATGGGGCTGATTCAGGTGGCCATCGGGGTGCTGCGCTTCGGCAAGTTTATCCGGCTGGTGCCGCAGCCGGTGGTATTCGGTTTCGTCAACGGCCTGGCCCTGATCATCTTCATGGCCCAGCTGGAGCAGTTCAAGGTGCGCGATGCGCTGACGGGCCAGGAGCATTGGCTCACGGGTCCGCCGCTGCTGCTGATGCTGGGGCTGGTGGGGCTGACCATGCTCATCGTGTACCTGCTCCCGCGCCTGACCAAGGCCGTGCCGGCGTCGCTGGCGGCCATTATCGTTACCTCGGCGCTGGTGCTGCTGGGCGGGCTCGACACCAAATCGGTGGGCGACATTGCCTCCATCCGGGGCGGCTTGCCGCAACTGCACCTGCCGCAGGTGCCCCTTAGCTGGGCCACGCTGGCGCTGGTGGCGCCCTACGCCCTGATCATGGCGCTGGTGGGCCTCACCGAAAGCCTGCTGACGCTGACGGTGGTCGATGAAATGACCGACACCCGCGGGCGCGGCAACCAGGACTGCGTGGCCCAGGGCCTGGCCAACGTGGCTTCGGGCCTGACCGGCGGCATGGGCGGCTGCGCCATGATCGGGCAGACGATGGTGAACCTGGAATCCCGGGGGCGCGGCCGGCTCTCGGGCGTGGTGGCGGCGGTGGCCCTGGCCCTGTTCGTGGCGGTGGGCGCGGGCCTGATCGAGCGGCTGCCGCTGGCGGCGCTGGTGGGCGTGATGTTCACGGTGGTCATCAGCACCTTCGAGTGGGCCAGCCTGCGCATTCTGCGGCGCATGCCCCGCACCGACGTGCTGGTGATGCTGCTGGTAACGGTGGTAACGGCCGTGTCGCAGAACCTGGCGCTGGCCGTGCTGCTGGGCGTGGTTATTTCGGCCCTGGCCTTTGCCTGGGAAAACGCCAAGCGCATTCGGGCCCGCAAGTACGTGGACGCGGCCGGCGTGAAGCACTACGAGCTGTTCGGCCCGCTGTTCTTCGGCTCGGTGCAGGCCTTCGCGGAGAAGTTTGAGCCCGCCGCCGACCCGCAGCAGGTCGTCATCGATTTCCGCGACAGCCGCGTGGCCGATATGTCGGGCCTCGACGCGCTGCACAAGCTCACGGAACGCTACCAGCGCCTGGGCAAAACCCTGCACCTGCGCCACCTCAGCCCCGACTGCCGCCAGCTGCTGCGCAACGCCGGTGCCCTCGTTGAGGTCAATATCCTGGAAGACCCGGAATACCGCGTGGCCACGGACGCATAGGAGCCTCCCCCGGCCCCCGCTCCCATGGAGAGGGGAAACCTGACGTCAGCAACGGGGCAGAACTGCCCCGCTGGCTCGCCGCTGACGGCTTGGATAAACAGCAAGTGAGTACGCTCCCTATTTGGACTCACACGGAGGCGGAAACACAAAGCGGCAGCAATGAGCCTGCGCTCATTGCTGCCGCTGTCGTTGCTGGCGGCTGGCTCCCCCTCGCCCTTTGGAGAGGGGGCCGGGGGGTGAGGCCCAATTACTCCACCAGCTGCGCGTGCAGGCGGTTCAGCGTCTCGGCCGCGTCGTGGCAGAGGCCGGGGTGTACGGCGGAGGTCTGCACGATGGTGCTGCGGGTGGCGGTGAGCCAGCGAAACCGCTCGGCCAGGCCCAATTGTCCGATGGGGCCACCTTCGCGGCGGCCGCGGCAGATGCGGTCGAAGGCGTGCAGACGGGCCGTCAGCTCGCCCAGGTCCAGGGCCGCGCCGGCGAAGGCGCGCAGGCGGGCTTCGGGCAGGTGGTAGCGGCACTGCAGAAAGCCCTGGTCGCGGCAGTAGAGTACCACGCCCACGTTGAGGAATTCCTCCCGCTCCACGCGCGGCACCACGCGCAGCACGGCGTACTCAAACAAGTGCTTGTCGGGCATGGTCGGCTTCGGCGGTGAAGGTATCGGAAGCGGCCACGCGGGCCGTGAGAAACTGCACGTAGGCGGCGCGCTGCTCGGCCGGGCTCTGGTCGGGCTCCAGCAGCCAGGCCTCGGGCACCAGGGCCACGATGCCCTCGATAACGGCCGGCGTGAGCCGCGGGCGCAGCTCGGCATCGACCTGCGGCAGCTCGGTGGCGCGGGGCAGCAGCACGTGGTCCTTGATCTGCGGAAACGGCCGCGCCTTGCCGGCCCAGCCCGGGCCGGTGTGGTGGGCGTACAGCGCCGCGCCGTGGTCGATCAGCCACAGCTCCTTGTGCCACATCAGCATGTTGGTGTTGCGGGCGGTGCGGTCCACGTTCAGCGTCAGCGCGTCGAGCCACACGACCCGGGAGGCCAGGCGGGCATCGACGGCGGTGACCAGCGGGTCGAAGGTGATGGCGCCCGAGAGGTAGTGCAGGGCCAGGTTCAGGCCTTCGCTGGCGCGCAACAGGTCCTGGATTTCCTCGTCGGGCTCGGTGCGGCCGAAGGCTTCGTGGAGGTTCACGAACACCAGCTCGGGCACGCGCAGGCCCAGCACGCGGGCCAGCTCGCCCACAATCAGCTCGGCAATCAGCGCCTTGGGCCCCTGGCCGGCGCCGCGGAACTTGAGCACGTACAGAAAGCCGTCGTCGGCTTCGACCAGGGCGGGCAGCGAGCCGCCTTCGCGCAGCGGCGTCACGTAGCGCGTCACGTCGACGGTGCGCAACGCGGGAGTATCAGCGGGCATGGGGTGCAGGTGGAGTTCGAAGGGCAAAGAACGGGGTTTTACGGCGTGGGACCGGTTTCGGCCCGCAGAGGGCGCGAAGAGTTTTGCAGAGGACGCGGAGCTGTGCTAGCCGCGCCGAAACCGCGCCAGGTAGGGCGCCGTGCGGCTTTCCTTCGATTTCGCCACCGCGGCCGGCGGGCCCTCGGCCACCACCCGGCCGCCTTCGTCGCCGGCGCCGGGCCCCATGTCGAGCAGCCAGTCGGAGGCGGCGGCCACGCGCATGTCGTGCTCCACCAGCACCACCGTATTGCCCGCGTCGACGAGGCGGTTGAGCTGGATGAGCAGGCGCTCCACGTCGGCGGGGTGCAGGCCGGTGGTGGGCTCGTCGAGCACGTAGAGCGTGTCGCCGCGCTGGGCCTTCTGCAGCTCAGTGGCCAGCTTGATGCGCTGGGCTTCGCCGCCCGACAGCTCGGTGGCGGGCTGGCCGAGGCGCAGGTAGCCCAGCCCCACTTCGCGCAGCACCCCGAGGGCGCGCTGCACGCTGGGCTCCTCATCGAAGAACGCGTAGGCGTCGTCCACGGTCAGGCCCAGCACTTCGGCAATGTTTCGGTCGCGGTACTGGATTTCCAGGGTTTTGGCGTTGTAGCGGGCGCCGTGGCACACCGGGCAGGGCGCGTACACCGAGGGCAGAAACAGCAGCTCCACCATCACAAACCCCTCGCCCTGGCAGTTTTCGCAGCGCCCCTTGGCCACGTTGAAGCTGAAGCGGCCCGCGTCGTAGCGGCGCTGCCGGGCCTGGGGCGTGGCCGCGAACAGCTTGCGCACGTGGTCGAAGAGGCCGGTGTAGGTGGCCATGTTGGAGCGCGGCGTGCGCCCGATGGGCTTCTGATCCACCCGCACCAAGCGGCGAATCGTCTGCAGGCCGTCGGTAATTCGACCTTCCAGGGAAGGCGCGGCGGCCGACTGTAGCAGGTCTTCCTCGGCCGCTTCCGCGGCGCCTTCGTCGTCCCCTTTCACGCCTAGGGCTTGCGCCACAAGTTCAACCAAAACCTGGCTGACCAACGAGGACTTGCCCGAGCCCGACACGCCCGTTACCGTCGTCATCACGCCCAGCGGAAACCGCACGCTGAGCCCGTCGAGGTTGTTGCGGCGCACGCCTTCGAGCCGCAGCCAGCCGGCCGGCTGGCGCGGCGGGCGGCTGCCCGGGGCTTCTTCCCGCAACAGGTAGCGGCGCGTCTGGGAGGCGTCGACTTCGGCCAGGCCGGTTACCGGGCCGCTGTAGAGAATCTGGCCGCCTTGCTCGCCGGCGGCGGGGCCCACGTCGACCAGCCAGTCGGCCTGGCGCACCACGTCGAGGTTGTGCTCCACCACGAAGAGCGTGTTGCCGGCCGCTTTCAGGCTGTGCAGGGCCGTGAGCAGGGCTTCCGTGTCGGAGGGGTGCAGGCCGGCCGAGGGCTCATCGAGCACGTAAACCACGCCGAACAGGTTGGAATAGAGCTGGGTGGCCAGGCGCAGGCGCTGCAGCTCGCCCGGCGAGAGGGTGGGCGTGCTGCGCTCCAGCTGCAGGTAGCCCAGGCCCAGGTCGAGGAGCACGCGCAGGCGGGCCGTCAGGTCGCCGGCAATGCGGCGGGCCACTTCGGCCTGCTCGGGGTGCTCGGCGTCGTGCTTTTTGCGGCCTTTCGCCGTGCCTTCGGCGTAGGGCCGCAGCAGCTCGGCCACGCGCTTGAGCGGCTGCCGGGCCATGTCGGCAATGTCGAGGCCGGCGAAGGTGACGCTCAGTGACTCCGGGCGCAGGCGCTTGCCGTGGCAGGTGGGGCACTCGGTGCTGAGCATGTACTGCAGGGCGCGCTTTTTCATCAGCGGGCTCTGGGTGGTGGCGAAGGTGTGGAGCACGTGGCGCCGCACCCCGGTAAAGGTGCCCATGTAGTTGGGCGGCTCTTTGCGCTGGAGGGCGCGCCGGGTTTCGGCGGGCGTGTAGCCGGGGTACACCGGCACCACCGGCTGCTCGTCGGTGAACAGAATCCAGTCGCGCTGCTGCTGCGGCAGGTCTTTCCACGGCACGTCCACGTCGTAGCCCAGGGTCACCAGAATGTCGCGCTGATTCTGCCCGCCCCAGGCCTGGGGCCAGGCGGCAATGGCCCGCTCCCGAATGGTGAGCGTGGGGTCGGGCACCATCGACTGCTCGGTGACTTCGTAAATGCGCCCGAGGCCGTGGCACTGCGGGCAGGCGCCTTCGGGGGTGTTCGAGGAAAACGCCTCGGCGTAGATGATGCCCTGCCCGGCGGGGTAGTCGCCGGCGCGGGAGTAGAGCATGCGCAGCAGGTTCGACAGCGTCGTCACCGAGCCCACCGACGAGCGGGTGGTGGGCGTGCCGCGCTGCTGCTGCAGGGCCACCGCTGGCGGCAGCCCGTCGATGCTATCCACCGCGGGCACCGACATCTGGTGAAACAGCCGCCGCGCGTAGGGCGACACCGATTCCAGGTAGCGGCGCTGGGCCTCGGCGTAGAGCGTGCCGAACGCCAGCGAGGACTTGCCCGAGCCCGACACGCCGGTAAACACCACCAGCGCGTCGCGCGGAATGTCCACGTCGACGTTCTTGAGGTTGTGCTCCCGGGCGCCGCGCACCTGCACGAAGCCTTGGGTGGAGGAAGTAGAGGACACAGCAGTCATTGTCGTGCGGAATAGGGCGCCGGCTGGCGCGGGTGGTACTACCTGCGCAAGCATACGCAGCGCAACCCAAAGCAATCGGCGCCTTCTGCCCGCTGCGGCCACTATTGCCAGACGCTAAGCCGGTTAAATGCAGGAGCCGGGGCCGGTTAGGCGGCTTTGGATACCGCTAATCCGTTACTTTTAATCATCCGATGCCTGAATAGCTAGCCCGATGATTCCTCTCGCACGCGTACTGATTTGCGGGTTGTGGCTGCTGGCCGCCCCCGCGTGGGCGCAGACGTTCACCAAAAAATGGGACCGAACCTACGGCGGCCCCTCGGGCGACGACGTCAGTGTGATGCTGCGCACCGCCGACGGGGGCTTCCTGCTGGCCGGCAGCAGCCTTTCCTGGAGCGGGTTCGACCGCACCGAGCCTTCCCGCGGCCAGTTCGACTACTGGCTGGTCAAGACCGATTCGCTCGGGGTGAAACAATGGGACAAGGCGCTGGGTGGCGTTACCGATGATGACCTCACCGCGCTGGCCGCGACGCCGGACGGCGGCTTCCTCGTCGGCGGCCACACCGATACGCGCTACGCCCCCTTCGGCGACATCAGCGAGGCGTCCCGGGGCGAAGATGATTTCTGGGTGGTGAAGCTCAATGCCCGCGGCGACAAAGTGTGGGACCACCGCTACGGCGGCCGCCACGACGACTACTTAACCGATATCCTGCCCACCCCGGACGGCGGCTTTCTGCTTACGGGCCTCAGCAATTCCCCCAGCAGCGGCGAGAAAACCACCGCCTCGTTCGACAACGTCGTGCCCGGCCGGGGCGACTATTGGGTCGTGAAAATCGATGCCAGCGGCCGACGGCTCTGGGACCGGTCGTACGGCGGCCCGCAGGAGGATGCGAGCGTGCGGCTGCTGGCCACGCCCGACGGCGGCTACCTGCTCGGCGGCACGTCCAGCTCGCCGGCCTCGGGCACTAAAACCGCGCCCTTGCGCGGCCAGCGCGACTATTGGTTGATCAAATTCGACGCCGGCTTCGCGCAGCAGTGGCAGGCCACCTACGGCGCGCCCGGCGCCGACAGCGGGCTGGCCAACCTGAGCCTGGGCGCGGATGGCAGCGCGCTGCTGGTCGGCCGCTCCAACGGCAACCGGGGCGGGAACAAAAGCGAGGACAGCCGCGGGGGCCTGGATTACTGGCTGGTCAACATCAACCCGGCCACCGGGGCCGTCAACTGGGACCGGACCGTGGGCAGCCCGTCCGACGATTACGCCACGGCGGCCCTCGGGCTGCCCGGCGGCGGCTGGCTGGTGAGCGGCAGCAACCGCGGCGCCGGCCGCGAAAGCACCGCCCCCCGCCGCGGCGCCTCCGATATGTGGCTGGTGCGGCTGCGGGCCGATGGGCAGCTGCAGGACAACTACTGCGTGGGCGGCAGCGGCGACGAGCTGGCGGGCCGCACCGGGACGCTGGCGGCCGTGGGCGCCGGCGAGTACGTGCTGGCGGCCCGCTCTTATTCGGAAGTGAGCGGCGACAAAAGCGAGCCGACGCGCGGCAACTCGTTTGACATGTGGCTGATCCGCCTGGGCCTGCCCCAGATCAGCGGCGACGCCCTGCTGTGCCACGGCGCAACCACCGTGCTGCGCGGACCGGCCGGGGCCACCACTTACCGGTGGAGCACCGGCGCCACCACGGCCAGCATCAGCGTCACGCAGCCCGGCCTCTACACGCTCACCTGCACCTTTCCCGGGGGAGCCGTGGTCACGTTTCAGCATACGGTGCAGCCCTTCATTACGCCCCCCATCCGCATCCGGGGCGATTCGCTGCTGTGCGCCGATGGCGTGGTGCAGCTGGACGCCACCACGCCCAACGCCACCGGCTACCGCTGGAGCACCGGTGCTACCACGCCCGCCATTGCCGTCAGCCAGCCCGGCCAGTATTCGGTGCAGGTCTATTTCGGCAGCACCTGCCGGGCCGCGGCGGCCCAGCGCGTGCGGCTCCTGCCCCGCGGGCCGGCGTTCGGGTTTGGCCCCGATACCACCCTGTGCGAGGGCGGCAGCCTGCTGCTGCGCGGCCCGGCGGCCGGGGCCCTGCCGCCGGGCACCACCTACCGCTGGTCCGACGGCTCCACGCAGGCCACCTTACCGGTCAGTGAGCCGGGGCTCTACACGCTGCAGCTGACGGCTCCTGATTGGTGCCAGCAACTCAGTCGGCGCGTCGATTTCCGCGCCTGCATCGTCATTCCGAACATCATCACGCCTAACGGGGACGACCTCAACGATAGGTTTGTGGTGCGCGGGCTGCCCGCTGGCCCGTGGGAGCTGCAAGTCTTTACGCGCTGGGGCCAGCAGGTGTACCACACGAATGATTACACCGGCCAGTGGGGCTCCGGCGCCGCAGCCGGCGTATATTTTTACCGCCTGCGCCACAGCACGTCCGGCGCGCTTTACAAAGGCTGGGTGGAAGTGGTCAGATAAAGCCGCCAGACCGGTCACCATGCGGCGCCGGGTGCCGGTCCCGGCTTCTACGGGTGCGGCGGTGCGTCCTGCTCTTGCCGCAAGCTCACCGAGTTGATGCAGTAGCGCAGCCCGGCCGGGGCGGGGCCGTCGGGAAAGACGTGGCCGAGGTGGCCCGCGCACACGTTGCAGCGCACCTCCACCCGCTGCATGTTATGGCTGTCGTCGAAGTGGTAGCTGAGGGCGTTTCTGGCCGCGGGCTGGGTGAAGCTCGGCCACCCCGAAATGGCGTGGTACTTCGTGGCCGCATCGAACAAGAGGCTGCCGCAGCCGGCGCACACGTAGCGGCCGGGCTCGTAGGTGCGGCAAAAGGCGTTGCGGTAGGGCGGCTCGGTGCCGTGCTGGCGTAGCACGGCCAGCTGGGCGGGCGTGAGCTGCGCGGCCCATTCCGCTTCGGTCAGCACCAGGCGCCGGGGCGGCTCGGGGTTGCTGTATCTGGCGTATTTGAGGACGTCGGCCCAGCGCAGCATAGCGAAATACAGTGGTTTCGACCCGGCTCTACAAACCAAACCCAGGCGAGTGGACAGCAAGCAAACCAACCGTCGTGCTGAGCAAAGCCGAAGCATCGCTCCCACGTTGCTTAATCGTGCGGTAAAGATGCTTCGGCTTTGCTCAGCCTGGCGTTCCTGACTACTTTTTACAGCCTAATCCGGGGAAGCAGCCGGCGCGGCAGCGGCCAGCGCCCGTTCGATAGCGGCAAACGTGGGGCGGGCGGCCACCTCGGGCTGCGCGCACTGGCGCTGCAGCGCCCACAGCGGCTCCAGCGCCGCCTGTTCCGCGGCCGAAGCCGGGTCGCAGCGTTCCAGCAGCTCTTCCAGCAGGCAGCCGAAGGCCCGCACCTCCAGCGCCTGCAATCCCTGGGCGGTAGCCACGTCGGTGGGCTCGAAAAAGCTGGCCGCGCCGAAGTCGCCGAGCAGGGCGTGGCCGCCGGGCTCCACCAGGATGTTGTGGCCGTACAGGTCGCCGTGGGTGATGCCCTGCGCGTGCAGGTGCGCGGCGGCCCCGGCAATGCCCGCGGCGATGCGCAAGGCGGCGGGCAGGGTGAAGCGCGTATCGGCATCATACACGTCGCGGGAGCAGGTGGCGAAGCTGGGCGGCCCGGCCAGGTTGCCGTAGCGCGGGCTGATGAGCGTCAGCACCAGCCCCTCGGTGCCGGCCGGGTGCCCGGTTATCTGCCCTTCCACCCCGATCAGGCTGGCCTGGCGACCGGCGCTGATGTAGGCGTCCATTTCGCTGCGGGGCAGCCCGTCGCTGGTAATGGCGCCCTTGAACAGCTTCACGGCCACGGCCCGCGGCGCCTCGCCGGCCGGCTGCCACCGGGCCCGCGAAATAACGCCCGAGGCGCCCTCCCCCAGCTTTTGCTCCAGCGTCAGCTCAAGCCAGGGAATCTGGCGGGTGGGGTGGCGGGCCAGCACGGCGGCTTCGCTGCGGTCGGCAAAGGGGTTGCCGGCGTAGCCCAGCCAGCTCAGGCGCGGCATGCGCAGCAGCCAGGCCGGCAGGTGGTCGAGGTGGTTGGCGGCCAGGCGCAGCAGCTCCAGGTGGTGGCACTGGGCCAGCTCGGCGGGCAGCGCGCGCAGCTCGTTGCCGGCCAGCATCAGCTTCTGCAGCCGCGTGCAGCGGCCGATTTCGGGCGGCAGGGCCTGCAGCCGGTTGTTGGACAAAATCAGCCAGCGCAGCTGGGGCGGCAGCGCGGCGGCCGGCAGGGTGCGAATCTGGTTGGTCTTGAACCCCACCATGCTCAGCGCGGGGCACTGGCCGACCGCGGCGGGCACTTCCTCGAACAGGTTGTCGGAGCAGAACAGAATGCGCAGCCGGTGCAGCCGGTGCAGATCGGCGGGCAGCGTGCGCAGGCGGTTGCCGGAGAGGTTGAGAATTTCCAGCGTGTCGGCGAGGTCAAATATTTCGCGCGGAAATTCCGTGAGGCCGGCGGCGAGGTCGAGGCGGGTGGCGCCGGCCAACTGCCCGGCGCGAAGCTGTTCGAGGGTATGCATCGGGGCAAAGGTCGGCAGCGGCGGCCGGAACCGCCCCGAAGCCGGTACCGCCCGGGCCCCGACGCCGGCTCGCAGGGGAGCCTCGCGACGCGCAGGCGCCCCGGGCGCGGGCGAAGCAGGGGCCGCAATCGACCAATCGGCGCTTTTCCCCGACCACGAGCCGCCCAGAGCAGACTAGCTCGGCACCAACCACCAGAATACCATTTCACCATCGTAACCCAACCAGGCGCCGCGCTCCGGCTAAAGGCGCAACAGGGCCTACGTCATTTGGCTGACGACGGCCCCGCCTGAGGCAGAAGCCAGGATGAAAACCGTTTTACTTCACCCAAAAACGCACCCTCTCAATATAAAATCACTCCTACGCCTCCCCTTTTCCGCCTGTACGGTCCGTCAACAGCAGCTCTGGTATTCGTCGGCACAATCGTGCTGGTGGTCGATTCGAGCCTGCGCTACAAAAAGGATAAATACAACTTTGACTCAACGAATCAGCCATCCGTAACGCAACTACCCTTATGGAACGCAAGCACTTTCTGAAGAGCCTTCTGGTCGGCGCCGTGTCGGCCCCCGCCCTGTTGTCGGCCTGCGGCAAGGACGAGGTGACGCCGGACACTTCGGGCGCCACCACCACGGGCGGCACCACCGGCACCACGGGCTCGGGCAGCTGCGCGGCGGCGCCCACCGAAACTGAAGGCCCCTTCCCCACCAAGCAGCCGGCCTCCTACGTGCGCTCCGACATCCGCGACGGCAAAGCCGGGCACCTGCTGACGGCCAACATCACCATCACCAATACCAACAACGGCTGCGCGGCCCTGGCCGGGGCGCTGGTCGACATCTGGCACTGCGACGCCGAGGGCAACTACTCGGAGTACGGCGGCACCGGGATGCAGTCGACCAACTACCAGTCGGTGCACTTCCTGCGCGGCCGGCAGACCACCGGCGCCAACGGGCTGGTCACGTTCACCAGCATCTTCCCGGGCTGGTACTCGGGCCGCGCCACCCACATCCACGTGCACGTGTACTCGGCCAGCGGGCAGTCGTTGAAAGTCACCCAGATTGCCTTCCCCGAGGGCACGGGCTCGGCCGTGGCGGCCGTCAACGGCTACGCCAAGGGCCTGACGGGCTACACCGCCAACGCCCAGGACAACGTGTTCAGCGACGGGGTGAGCCTGGAGCTGGCCTCGGTAACGGGCAACACCACCAGCGGCTTCCAACTGTCCATCTCGCTGGGCGTACCGGCGTAACGATGAACTGGTGAGGTGGTGAAATAGTGAGTGGCGTGCTGCTTGCGCCACGGGCGCGGTTTCGTCCTCCCGAACATCAACTCACCACCTCACCACCTCACCCCATGGCCCGCACCATCACGCTCTGCTACCGCAAAATCATCGACGCCGGCGCCACCCACGCCTGGGACAAGCTGGTGTGGGAGGATACCTACCAGGAGTTTCGGCTGCAGGCCCAGACGGTGGACCCGGCGCGGCAGTACCGCACCTTCGGGCAGCTGCTGCAGCACGCGGCCGGGGCCGAGCGGCTGCACTTTCTGGTCAGCGCGGCCGTGCGGGGCTATTTGCAGCAGCTCGGCGGGCTGGTGCCCGACATCGTCGACAACCTGGGCCGGCGCTTTCTGCCGTTCAGCCAGTTTCAGTTCGAACTCATCAACTCCGACCTGCAGGACCGCAGCCGCCACCAGGTGGCCGTCAACTTCTACTCCGAGGCGCTGCGCTGGCACGACACCATCGGCACCTACCTGCTGGTGTCGGTGGCCGCGGCCCGGCCCGCGGCGCCCGGCGCGGGGCTGCCCACGCACCTGCTGGCGCTGCAGCCGTTTTTATCGATTCACTCCCTCCAGCTGCCCGCCCCGCCCGATGAAGCAGACGCCCGGTAACATCTTTCTGGCCGAGCAGCGCGGGCTGACGGAAACCGCGCAGTTTCGCCGCTACAGCACCCTGAGCTTCGGCTCCTACGCCGACGCGCACAAGGGCCCCGTGGGCCGCCTGCGGGCCCTGAACGAGGAGCTGCTGGCGGGCGGGCAGCAGGTCAGCTTCCGGGCCGATGCCGCGGCGCTGCTGCTGGTGCTGCCCATCACCGGCGACGTGCAAGTGTGCGGCCCGCAGCACGCCCCGGCTACCGTCGACGTGGGCGAAGCGCTGCTGCTGCCGCTGGCCGCCGGCGCCGAGGTTGGCTTTCAGAACCCTTACGCGGCCGACGTCATCAACTTTCTGCACCTCTGGCTCGACGCGGCCCCGGTCGCCGCCCCGTTGCTGGCGCCGCAGCGCTTCGCCTTCGCGCCCGAGGCGCTGGACAACCAGCTGGCGCCCATCGTGCCGGCTGCCAGCGGCATGGGCTTCGCGCTGCACCTGGGCCGTTTTGGCGGGCGCCACGAGGCGGTTTGCCGCCTGGCCGAGGGCGCCCGGCTGGTTGCCTTCGTGCTGGCCGGGGCCTTCGAGCTGGCAGGCCGCCTGCTGCACGAAAAAGACGCTCTGGCCCTCTGGGACACCGATGAAGCGGAGCTGGAAGCCCTCAGCCCCGCCGCCCTGATGCTGGTGCTGGAGCTGGCACCATAGCCGGCCTGGGGCCGGCGGGCTAGTTGCCGGCCCGCCGGTAGCGGCCAGCCCCGAGGCGGTAAGTGCCCGCGGGCAGATCGGCCCCCGCGGCGCCGGCCAGGGAATAAGCCACCGTGTCGGACCGGTCGTCCGCGGCGGTGGCATGCGGCCGGTAGCGGCCGAGCACGACGGTGCGGCCTTGGTCGCGCACGGCGTAGTCGCGGCTGGCTTCGAGGTAGCGGCTGGGCACCTCGCGGCCCTCGTCGTCGGTGTAGCCGTGGTATTCCTCCGTGCGGCTGGTGAGGGCACTGAAGAGCCATTGGTCGCGCCGCAGGTCGTAGATCTGCAGCCACGTAACGGCCGAGCCGCTGGAGCCCCGGCCCGCCCCCATGTGGCCGTAGGTGTTTTCGAGCACCAGCAACTCCGCATCGGCAGAGCGGTAAAGCTGGTGGCGGATGCCCCCAAACCCGCTGTGCCGGCCCAGCACCCGGGCCCGGTACCGGGGGCCGCGAAACTCCAGCAGTACAATCGGGCCGAAGTACGGGCTGCCGGCCAGAAACAGCTGGCGGCCGGCCGCGTTGGGCAGCGGCACCGGGCGCGGGTACGATCCTTCGGCGGCGCCCGTGGGTATGAACTCTTCCAAGGCGCAGAATTCGGTGAGCCAGGGCGTCCACTCGTTGCAGCACTCTTCTTCGTCGAGGCGGTCGGCCGGCACGTAGCGCATCAGTTCGCACCGCTCGCGGGCCTGCGGGCCGGGCGGCCGGGCCGCGTCGGCAATGCGCTGATCAACGCTATCGGTAAAGGCCAGCTGGTTTTCGGCCCGGCGCAGGCTGTCGTAAGCCGCGTAGTCGACGCGGGCCATAACCGCCGGCGGGCCGTACGGGATGGGAACGGAATCGGGCTTGGCCGGCGCAGCTATTGGCGGGGTAGCAGCGGGCGCAGCCGGTGGCCGCTGCACGGCCTCGCCGCAGCCGAGCAGGCAGCCAAGCAGCAGCGGGTAGCAGGAGTTGGGAAGGCGCGGCATGAAGCAGATAGGCCCAAAGCTAGCATTCATTGCCGGGCAGGCATACCAGCAAAGGGTCCGCGGACGTTGGAAAGGCGTTTACCGCCCGTCGCTGCCCACAGCGGCGCCCTTACCCGGCGTGCCGGCCTCTTGCCCGGCGGCGCTGTCTCAGCTCGTCACCAACCCCCGATTCCTTTGCCTTATCGGTTACTCCGGCAGCTTTGCGTGAGCTGCGTTCTGTTGGGCGGCCTGCTCTGCGCGGGCCTGGCCCGGGCCCAGGGGCCTTCGTTTGACTGGGCCGTCACGGTGTCGGCGCCGGTGCCCAGCAGCAATTTCCTCGGCAGCTCGCACATCAATGATATGGCCACCGATTCGGCCGGCAACACCTACGTAACCGGGGGCTTTCGAAACGATGTGCGTTTCGGCACTGCCACGTACAACGCTTCTAACCTGGGCGACGACATCTTCGTGGCCAAGTTCGACGCCCGCGGCACCCTGCGCTGGATGCGGCAGGCCGGCGGCCCCGACAACGGCGACGCGGGCTTGGGGCTGGGCCTCGATGCCCGCGGCAACGTGTACGTGACGGGCTATTTCGTCAGTACCACGGCTTCGTTTGGCGGCATCACGCTCGCCAGCCCCATCACCCGATCCAACCAAGTGACGGGGTACGCCGCCTTCGTGGCCAAGCTCGACAGCAGCGGCAACTGGCTGTGGGCCAAATGCCCCGGTGGCAGCGGCCCGCACTTAAGCGCCGATATTGCCGTCGACCGAGCGGGCAACGCCTACATCACCGGCCAGTTCTGGCAGGCGGCCACCTTCGGCAGCACCACCCTTGCCAACGTGGTGCCGGTCTCCCGGCCCGTAACCCCCGACGCCTACGTGGCCCGCATCGATGCCCAGGGCAACTGGACCTGGGCGGTGGCCGGCGGCGGCCAGCAGGAGGACGGCGGTGTGGCCCTTGCCCTAGATGCCCAGGGCAATGTGTATCAGGCCGGCTTTAGCCTGGGTGCCAACAGCCGTTTTGGGCCGCTGACCTTTGCGACGGGCTGCACGTTCGTGAGCAAGCTGGACGCGCAGGGCAACTACCGCTGGGCAGTGCCCAGCAGCAACATTGCCCCGGGCCAAGTGCTCCAGCTCAAGTCGGCGTTGGTGGTCGATGCCCGCGGCAACTGCCGTTTCACCGGCAACTTCAGCGGCACGTTCAGCTTCGGCGCCATCACACTCACCCGGCCCCCTACGACGCGCACGGCCTACGTGGCCCAGCTGGATGCCAACGGCGGCTACCGCTGGGTCCGGCCGTCATCTGGGTTTGACGGCAATGATTGGCTCCCAGCCGCCCTCACGCTGGACGCAGACGGCAATAGCTACGTCTGCGGTAATTTTTACGGCAACGTGCAGCTTGGCTCTACCGCGCTGGCCAGCGCAGGCTACAACGACGGCTTCGTGGGGCAGCTGGACGCCGCCGGCAACTGGCGCTGGGCCATGGCGGTGCACGGCACCTACCGGGACGAGACGAGCTGCATTGCCCTGCCGCCGGGGGGCACCACCCCCAGCGTGGCGGGCAACTACGACTCGCCCCTGCTGAATTTTGGCCAGGGCCTCACCCTGCCCGGCCACAACGGCACCTCCACGTACCTGACCCGGGCCCTGCCGCCGCCCGCGCTGCAGCTCGCGGGCGACTCGCTGCTCTGCCAGGGCGGGCAGGTGCACCTCACGGCCCGCGCCACCGGCGCCGTGACGGGCTACCGCTGGAGCACCGGCGCCACCACCGCCAGCATCACCGTGACGACGCCCGGCACCTACTCCGTCACGGCCACGTTTCGCGGCGGCTACACCCTGACGGAGCGCCTGCGGGTGCGCAGCATCAGCCCGAGCGTGCAGATTACGGGCGCCGCCCCGCTCTGCCCCGGCACGGCCCGGACCCTGACGGCCGTGGCCCCCGGCGCCGGCAGCTACCTGTGGAGCACGGGCGCCACCACGCCCGCCATCAGCGTGACCCAGGCCGGAGCCTATTCCGTGACGGCCCGCTACGGCAGCGGCTGCGCGGCCACGGCCACTACCACCCTGGCGGCCAACGCGGTGAGCATCGGCGGGCGCCAGCAGCTGTGCCCGGGGCAGAGCACCCCGCTCACCGCTACAGCCACCGGCAGCCCCGTGACCAGCTACCTGTGGAATACCGGCGCCACCACCGCCACGCTGCTTGTGGGCACCACCGGCACCTACTCGGTCACGGCTACCTTCGCCGACGGCTGCCGCCGGACGGCCACTCACACCGTGAGTCCGCCGGTGGCCAGCGTCGCGTCGGTCAGTGGCGACACGCTGCTCTGCCCCGGCGCCGCGTTGCAGCTCACGGCCCAACACCCCGACGCGCTCGGCTACCTGTGGAGCACCGGCGCCACCACGCCCGCCATCAGCGTTTCCCGGCCCGGACTGTACGCGGTGCGCCTCACCTACGCCGGCGGCTGCACCAGCCGCGACTCGCTGCTGGTGCAGCCCGCGCCCCTGGTGCCCGCCTTCACCCTCGGCCCCGATACCACGCTGTGCCTGGAGCAGCCGCTGCGGCTGCGCGCCCCCGCCCTGCGCGGCCCGGGCCTGCGCTACCACTGGTCCGACGGCACGACCGGACCCACGCTCACCGTCGCCGAGCCCGGCACCTACGCGCTGACCGTCACGGGGTTCTGCGATACGCGCACCGTCACGCGGCACGTGCGCTACCAGAGCTGCCTGTTTCTGCCGAACGTCATCACGCCCGACGGCGACGGGCAGAACGACCGGTTTGTCATCAACGGGCTGACGCGCGGCCCCTGGCAGCTGGAACTCTATAACCGCTGGGGCCGCCAGGTGTACCGCACCGCCGATTACCGCCACGACTGGGGCGCGGATGCCCCGCCCGGCGTGTATTACTACCTGCTCCGGCAGGGCGCCACCAGCTACAAAGGGCGCCTGGAAGTCGTGCGCTAGTGGCAGCCGGCCCACGGACGGCAACGGCCCGCTCGCACGCTACTGCAGCGCGACGAGCGGGCCGTTGCCGTCGGGGGTGCCTGGTACGCCGGCTTGCCCCGGATGGGGCCGGTTTTGCGGCTAGGAGCTGCACGAAAGCGTGGCGCTGCCGGGCTTTTCGCGGGCCCATTCGGGGCGCTTGGCGGCCAGCTCCTCGTGTTCGGGCTGCTCGTCGAAGGGGCGTTTGAGCACCTCGAACAGGCGGTTGAGCGGGGCCAGGTCGCCGGCTTCGGCGGCTTCGATGGCCTGGGCGGCGAGGTAGTTGCGCAGCACGTACTTGGGATTGGCGGCCAGCATGCCGGCGCCGATGCCGGCTGCATCGGCCGGCTCCTGGCGCAGGCGCAGCAGGTAGCGGCCCAGCCACTCGCGCAGCTGCCGCAGGCCCTCGGCCGCGGATTCGGGGTAAGCCGCAGCGGTTAGCAGGGCCTCCAGGGCTTCATCCGCTTCGGCGGGGCGGGTGAGCAGGGCCGGCACGCGGTGGGCGAGGCGGCGGAAAAACACCGTCATGTCGACTTCGGCGGCGGCCAGGGCTTCGAGCAGGCTGTCGAGCAGCGGGGCGTCGTCGACCGAGGCCTGGCGGGTGAGGCCGAGCTTGCGGCGCAGCTGGGCGTTGCGGGTGGCGGTGAACACGCGCACGTACTCGTCGAGGGCCGGGCGCAGGGCCTGCACATCGGCCACCAAGGGGCTCAGGGCCTGGGCCAGCATCATCAGGTTCCAGAGGGCCACGCGCGGCTGCTGCCCGAAGGCGTAGCGGTGGGTGCCGAAGTCGGTGGTGTTGGGCGTCCAGTCGGGCTGGTAGGGCTCCAGCCAGCCGTAGGGGCCGTAGTCGATGGTCAGGCCCAGAATGCTCATGTTGTCGGTGTTCATCACCCCGTGCACGAAGCCCACCGTCATCCAGTGCGCCACCATCACGGCCGTGCGCCGGCACACGTCCCCGAAAAAGCGCACGTACACGTCGGCCGAGGGCGGGCCCAGCTCGGGAAAGAAGCGGCCGATGACGTAGTCCGTCAGCTCGCGCAGCTGCTCGGTTTCGCCGTGGGCAGCCAGGATCTGGAAGTTGCCGAAGCGCACGAACGAGGGCGCCACGCGGGCCACCACGGCGCCGGGCTCGGGCCGGGGGTTGCCGTCGTAAAACATGTCGCGCACCACCGGCTCGCCGGTGCCCACCAGGCTCAGCGCCCGGGTGGTGGGCACGCCGAGGTGGTGCATGGCCTCGGAGCAGAGGAATTCGCGCAGGGAGGAGCGCAGCACGGCCCGCCCGTCGGCGCGGCGCGAGTAGGGCGTGGGGCCGGCGCCCTTCAGTTGGATTTCCCAGGCGCGGCCGTCGGGGGCCGGCAGCTCGCCCAGCCCCATGGCGCGCCCGTCGCCGAGCTGCCCGGCCCAGTTGCCGAACTGGTGCCCGCCGTAGCGCGCCGCGAAGGGCCGCATGGAAGGCAGCACCCGGTTGCCGGCCAGCACCTCCACGGCCGGGCCGCGGGTGGGCGGGCGGCTCAAGCCCAGTTCGGCGGCCAGCTCCTCGGACCAGGCCAGCAGGTGCGGGTCGCGCACGGCGGTGGGCGTTACGGGCGAGTAGTGGTAGCCGGGCACCTGCCGGGGCTGCAGCTCGCGCGAGGGGTCGGCGCGCAGCGCGTCGGCAAAGGAGTTCTGAAACGGGGCCTGATCGAGGGAAACGGGGGAAGCGGACATGCGGATGCGTACGGAAAGCGCGGCAAGTACGCCAACACCGCCCGTCCGCCAGATGTTTCCGCGGACCGAAGTCTGAAGCCTGACCGGAAACTCCCAAACGTTCTGCTGAGCTCCGCGAAGCATCTATTCCGCTTCGTCCGATACCATGCAACGAAGCGGAATAGATGCTTCGACAGGCTCAGCAGGACGCCTTGCCTGATTTTCGGCGCCTTCCAAAACAGCTTCATAATCTTCAACTGTTCAACTGCCGGCGGCAAACTTTCCGCGCCGGGGCGGGTTGCCGTGGCGTTGAATCCTACAAGCTAGCTGCTGCCATGACCACCACCGCGCTGACGGCCCTCTACCAGGAACTGGCCCCCTGCATCGGCACCGACCTGAGCGCGCTGCTGCCCCAGCAGCTGCAGCGCGAAGTCGGTCACTTCAACGTGTTCGACCTGGCCGGCTTCTGGGAATCGACCCAGCTGCAGGCGGGCGTGCCCTACCCCTGCCGCTCCTTCTACAAGATCAGCCTGCTGCGCAGCCGTAGCCGCAGCGAATATCAGGGCCAGACCATCGACATCGAGGCCGACGCGCTGGTGTTTTCGACGCCCAAAGTGCCGTTTCAGTGGTGGCCCGCCGAGCCCCAGCAGGGCCATTTCTGCCTGTTCACGGCCGAGTTTCTGCTGCCGGTGCTCGGCGGCCTTGCCCCGGACGAGCTGCCGCTGTTTCAGCACCGCGACTACCCCGTGTTTCAGCTCACGCCGGCCGAGGCGGCGCGGGCCACGGCCATTTTTGCGCGGATGCACGAGGAGCTGGCTTCCGACTACGCCCACAAATACGCTTTGCTGCGGGCCTACGTGCTGGAGCTGCTGCACCTGGGCCAGAAGCGGCAGCCCGCCCCCGCGCTGCCCCCCGCCCCTTCGGCGGCGGCCCGGCTCTCGGCGCGCTTCGTGGAGCTGCTGGAGCGGCAGTTTCCGCTCACCACGCCCCAGCAGCGGGTGCGGCTGCGCACCGCCAAGGACTTCGCCGACCAGCTGGCCGTGCACGTCAACCACCTCAACAAGGTGCTCAAGGACAGCACCGGCCGCACCACCACCGACCTCATCGGCGGCCGGCTGGCGCAGGAGGCCAAGGCCCTGCTGCGCCACACCGACTGGACGCTCTGGGAAATTGCCGACGGCCTGGGCTTCG
This sequence comes from Hymenobacter edaphi, assembly GCF_003258365.1. GTDB lineage: Bacteria > Bacteroidota > Bacteroidia > Cytophagales > Hymenobacteraceae > Solirubrum > Solirubrum edaphi. Next base: position 1,708,865 of record NZ_QHKM01000001.1, read on the forward strand.
TCGACGTGGCGCACTTCTCGCACTTCTTCCGCCGCTACGCCGCCCTGAGTCCCGGCGCTTTTCGGACGCAGGAAGCAGTGCCGGCTTGATTTCTACAACAAGCTGATTGGCCGGTACAACGCCGGCGCCCGCGGGCCCGGGGACCTTTGTCGTGTTCAATTTCAACGCGACAAACCGACTCTCTATGAGCACTTCCCCGAAAATAGCCCTCGTTACCGGCGGCAGCCGCGGCCTGGGCAAAGACATGGCCCTGAAACTGGCCCGGCAGGGCCTCGACGTCATCCTGACCTACCGCAGCCAGCAGGCCGAAGCCGCCGCCGTGGTGGCCGAAATCGAGGCCCTGGGCCGCCGCGCCGTGGCCCTGCCCCTCAATGCGGCCGACCTGAGCACCTTCGATGCCTTCTTCGCCCAGGTGCGCACGGCGCTGGGCAGCACCTTCGGTACCGACCGGTTCGACTTTCTCATCAACAACGCCGGCACCAGCCTCAGCGCCCCGATTGCCGAACTGACCGAGGCGCAGTTCGACGACATGCTCAACATTCACTTCAAGGGCGTGTATTTCCTCACGCAGAAGGCCCTGCCCCTGCTGCGCGACGGGGGCCGCATCGTCAACGTGTCCTCGGCTACCACGCGCAGCTCCTTCGCGGGGGCCTCGGCCTACGCCAGCATGAAGGGGGCCGTGGAGGTGTTCACGCGCTACCTGGCCCTGGAGCTGGGTCCGCGGGGCATTGCGGCCAACGTGGTGGCGCCCGGGGCGGTATTCGGCGGCGGCGCCATGACGGATACGCCCGAAATCCGCGCCTGGGTGGCCCAGATGACGGCCCTGGGCCGCACCGCCGAGCCCGACGACATCGGCGGCATCGTAGCTTTCCTTTGCTCCGACGCCGCCCGCTGGCTGAACGGTCAGCGCCTCGAAGCAACGGGCGGCATGGTACTGTAGAACGGGCACAACCGGCTTGGTAGCAACGCGCCCGCCGTTACTGGCTTCTTCAGTAACGGCGGGCGCGTTGCGGTTACAGCAAGCCTTGCGCCGGCGGCTGATTTCGCCCTGGTTAAGCCAGAGCTACGCAAGCGTCGGCCCTGGTTTTCGGGCAAGGGCGACGATAAGCCTGCCCGGTGCAGCCAAAACGTGGCGCCGCCGGGCTTGAGGGGCCGAAGCACGCCGGCGGGTTTTTGGTACAGCCTTCGTAGCCCGGCGCTAGGCCTTGCCGTGCACCGTGGGCAGCCCGAGGCGCTCCACGGTGTTGCCCTCGAAGTCGAACTCGATGAGCACGGCCGGGCCCTCGCCCACCACCCAGCCGTCGTGGCCGGGCTCGATGGCCACGGCCTGCGGGGCCACAAACTCCTCCACGAAGCCGTCGGCGTAGCGGATGCTGATGCTGCCCTGCGCCAGGAAGCCCACGTGCGCGTGCATGCACAGGGCCGTGCCCACCACCGGCTGCATGTGCGCCGACCAGCGGAAGCCCACCGGGTAAATGATGCGCTTGACGCGGGCCGTGCCGGCGGCTACCACGTCGACCTGCACGCCGCCGACTTCGCGGTGCTGGGTGTTTTTCATCGGGGCCAGAAGCTGATTGGGTTGATCCATGGGAAGTAGGGTATGGCGGGCGAAACGGCGGAACCGGCAGCGGCGCCGGCCCGGGGAAATATAGCCAGCACCGCGGGCAACGCGCTGCTATTTTTTCGGGCACCCCGGCCGGGGTGCCCGGTCCTGGCAAAGGACAGCCGGGGCGCCGACACCCGCCGCCAGCGCCGCTGCAGCAACCCCGTTTCAACCTCCACCGCCCTGCCCTTCAACCCGGTAGCCTGACCCGCTCCAAGCGGGCTGAGGCTGGCCGGAACGGGCGGCCAGCCCAGCCAAAACGCAACCTTTGGCCGTGGCCGCCGGTAAAATCGGGGACAAACCAAAACCCTCATTCCCATCATGGCCACTTACAATCAGCACCCGGATGAGGACCGCGACTACCGCGGCCGCAATCAGAATTACAGCAACCAGAACCGTGACTGGAACAACCGCTTCGATGAAAACCGCCGCGGCCAGCAGCGCTGGCAGGACGAGGACAGCAACACCCGCGGCGTGAGCGGCAACGACGGCTACAGCAGCGGCTCGTCGTCCTCGTCGGCCTACGGCCGCGACAACGACTGGCAGCGCGACCGGAGCGAGCTGAGCCGCCGCGGCATGAACCCCAACAGCCACAGCGAGCAAAGCTGGAACCGCCGCAGCCACGACGACAGCAGCCGCTACGGCAGCCCGGGCGGCACGGGCCGCAGCAGCGCCGACTACGGCGCGCGCAGCTACGACCAGCAAAACCAGTGGGGCCGCTCCGAGGCGGACCGCCGCTGGCAGGACCGCAGCGCCGATTACGGTTCCTCGACCCCGGGCTACGGCACGCGCAACCAGGGCTACGGCAGCAGCTACGGGCCGCAGGCCTACACCAGCGGCTCCGACCCGAACGCCTACGGCCGCAGCGACCGGAACAGCAACTGGGCCTCGCAGCAGCCATTGGGCCGCTACGACCAGGACCGCGACAGCCGCAGCCACGCCTCGGACCGCTACGCCGGCGGCCGCTCGGCCGGCGGCTACAGCCAGGGCTACTACGACGCCGACGAAAACAGCCGCTACCAGCACGTGCGCGACCACGACGACCGGCACGACCGCGACGAGCACCGCGGCTTCTTTGGGCGCATGGCCGACCGCGTGTCGGACTGGTTCGGCGACGACGAGGAGCGCGACAACCGCCGCGACTGGCAGGACCGCGACGAGCGGCGGCGCTACTAGACAGCGCGGCGCCACCACACCCCGGCCCGTCGGCCGGCCCGGAGTCCTCCGGGCCGGCCGACGGGCCGCACGGTTTTCGGCCAAATCCGGGCTACCTTGGCTCGGCTTGCGGCTGGCACGCCCCGGCCTTGCCCGGTCGGCGCGGTCAGCATTTCCTCGTCGAGCCCGTCGCTGCCGACGGGCTTTCCTTTGCGTTTCCCCGCCCTCCCGTGACCGTTTCTGACGCTGCTTCCGGCTTTTCGCCGGCCGACTCCTGGGCTGCTTTTCCGCCGGAGGAGCTGCTGGCGGGCGTATTCGACGTGTCGCTGACCGGGCTGCTGCTGCTGCGGCCGCTGCCCGCCGCCGGGCCGCCGGAAGCCGTGGCCGACTTTGCCTACGCCTACGTCAACCCGGCGGCGCAGCGCATCCTGGGGCTGCCCGCCCAGCCCACCCGCACGCTGCTGGAAGTGTTTCCGGACGCCGGGGCCGCCGGCGTGCTTGGCTTCTACCGCCAGGCCCTGGCCTCGCCCGCCCCGCTGCACCTCGATGTGCACTACCAGCGCCACGGCCTCGACAGCTACTACCGCCTGGCCGCCCGGCGCGTGGGGCCGGGCCTGCTGGTGAGCCTGACCGATACCGACGCGCAGCCGCGCACCGCCGCCGAGCAGGTGCTGCGCGACAGCCGGGCCCGGGAGCAGCACGCCCACGCCGAGGCCGACATGCAGCGCAACCGCCTGCACCAGCTGCTGATGGAGGCGCCCGCCCTGATTGCCACTTACCGCGGACCCGAGCACGTGTTTGAGTTCGTCAACGCCCAGCACCAGGCGCTGCTGGCCGGCCGCGCGCTGCTGGGCCGGCCGCTGCGCGAAGCCCTGCCCGAGCTGGTGCATCAGCCCATCTACGCCCTGCTGCGGGCGGCCTACCGCACCGGCGAGCTGCAGTCGGCCACGGAGCTGCCGGTGCTGCTCGGCCCCGACAACGCGCCGGCGCTCAGCCAGAACCACTACAACGTGTTTTTCCAGCCTACCCGCGACGCGGCCGGGCAGGTCGACGGGGTGCTGGGCTTTGCCTACGAGGTGACGGCGCAGGTGCAGGCCCGGCGGCAGATCGAGGAAAAGGAGCAGGAGCTGCGGGCCCTGAACATGCTGCTGGGCGTGGCCAACGAGGAGCTGGCCAGCGTCAACGAAGGCCTGCGCCGCAACAACGCCACGCTGCAGCACACCCAGCAGGCCCTGCGCCAGCTCAACCAGGACCTGGAAGCCCGCGTGCAGCAGCGCACCCACGAGGCCGACGCCGCCCGCGCCGAGGCCGAGCGGCAGCGGGCCCGCCTGGAGCGGTTCTTTATGCAGGCCCCGGCCGCCATCTGCGTGCTCGATGGCCCGGCGCTGGTGTACGAGCTGGTTAACCCCGGCTACCAGCGCCTGTTTCCGGGCCGCGAGCTGCTGGGCCGGCCCCTGGCCGAGGCCATGCCGGAATTTGCCCGGCAGCCTATCTGGCACATTCTGCAGCGCGTGTACCAATCGGGCGAACCGCACGAGGGCCGCGAAACGCTGGTGCAGGCCGCCCGCCAGGCCGGCGGGCCCGTCGAAGACCGGCACTTCACCTTCATCTACCAGCCGCGCCACGACGCGGCGGGCCTGATCGACGGGGTGCTGGTGTTTGCCTACGAAGTGACGGCGCTGGTGCAGGCCCGCCGCCGGGTGGAGCAGAGCGAAATGGAGTTCCGCCTGCTCTCCGACGCCATTCCGCACCTGGTATGGACGGCCACGCCCGCCGGCTCGGTAGATTACTGCAACGAGCAGTGGTGCGCCTACACCGGCGGCACCGTGGCCGATGCCCTGTACGACGGCTGGACCCGCTACTACCACCCCCACGACCTGCCGCAGCTGCAGCAGCACTGGGCCGGCAGCCTGCACGCCGGCCAGCCCTACCAGGTGGAAGCCCGCCTGCGCCGCCACGACGGCTCCTACCGCTGGTTTATGGTGCGCGCCCTGGCCCTGCGCGACGAGCACGGCCAGATTACCCGCTGGTTTGGCACCGGCACCGACGTGCACGAGCAGAAAGGCCTGGCCGAAGCCCTGCGGCTGGCCAGCCGCAAGCTGGCCACCACCAACCGCGAGCTGCGCGTGGCCAACGACGAAACCCAGGCCATCAACCAGGAGCTGGCCCTGACCAACCGCCAGCTCACGCGCATCAACCAGGACCTGGACAACTTCGTGTACACCGCCTCGCACGACCTGCGCCAGCCGGTGTACAACCTGGCGGGCGTGTTTCAGGAGCTGAAGCGCACGGCCACGTTCCACGACCCCGAGGCCCCGCAACTGATGCAGATGTTCGAGGCCGCGCTCGGGCAGATTCACAACACCATTCAGGGCCTCTCGGAGGTGGTGCAGGCAGAGCGCCGCAACGCTCAGGACGCGGTGGAGCCGGTGGCGCTGCTGCCCCTCACGCAGGACGTCATCCGCAGCATGCACGAGCAGGCCTCGGCCACCGGGGCGGCTTTCCGGCTGGATTTTGCGGCCGTGCCGGCCCTGCGCTTCGCCCGCCTCAACCTGCAGAGCATCCTTTACAACCTGCTCAGCAACGCGCTCAAGTACCGCCACCCCGACCGGGCGCCCGCCGTGCGCGTGGCCACCGAGCTGACGGCGGCGGGTGCCCCGGTGCTGCTGGTGCAGGACAACGGCCTGGGCCTCGACGTGCCCCGCTTCGGCCCCGACCTGTTTCAGCTGTTCCGCCGCTTCCACGACCACGTGAGTGGCTCGGGCCTGGGGCTGTATTTGGTCAACCGCATCGTGCAGCAGGCCGGCGGCCGCATCGAAGTGGAGAGCGTGGTAGGCGCGGGCACCACGTTCCGAATTGTGCTGCCGGCGGCGGCCGTGGCGCAGTAGCTCAGGCTGTGTGGGCAGCGCGCAAACAAAACGTCCTGCTGAGCGTGGTCGAAGCAGCACGACCTCGAAAGCCCCAAAATACACTTTTCGCTTACCGTCCGCAGGCCCTAGCCGGCGGCGCCGGGCGGGGCCTCCGGCACGTACTCGAGCAGGTCGGCGGGCTGGCACTGCAATACCCGGCAAATGGCTTCGAGGGTGGAAAAGCGGATGGCCTTGGCTTTGCCGCTTTTCAGCACCGAGAGGTTGGCCAGCGTGATATCGACGGCGGCGGCCAGGGCGCTGAGCGACATTTTGCGCCGGGCCAGCATCACGTCGAGGTTGACAACGATGGGCATGATCAGATGGTGAGTTCGGCTTCGCGGGCCATTTCGACGCCCCGCTGGTAGATGGTGGCAATGACCAGCAGCAGCAGCCCGAACTTCCAGCTGCCCCAGCCGCCCATGGCCGGATCGAGGATGATGTAGCGCGTCACCGTGCCGAGGCGCTCATCGCCGAGGGAAATCGCAGGCACCAGCGCCTGCAACGCCTTCAGGGCCAGAAATTCGTACGCGTCGATGCCCAGGGCCAACAAGCCCAGCCAGCGGATGCGCCGGGCGTTGGCATCGGTGAAGGGCGTATCGAGGCGCATGTCGCGCAGCATGTGGTAGAGCAGGCGGCCGGCCAGCATGGCAAAAAGCAGAATGCCCAAGGACGAGCGGCCCAGCGAGGAATTCTTGACCCCGAGCAGGGCCAGCGCCACGCGTTTGGCCGCGCTGGGCTCGTGGTAGATCAGCCGGTGCTGGCTGCTTTTCTCGACGAGGTAGTGCGTGGGCCGGGCGGCTCCGGGGCTGGTTTCGGCGGTGCTGAGCTGCCCCTGGGCCCGCGAATTGGCTTGCAGCGTTACGAAAACCAAATCGTGGTGCGCCGGGCCCGCGTCCCACAGGCCGAACAGCAGGTTGAGGGCCAGGCCCAGCCCGGCGGCCACGTACTGCGCCAGCGCCAGCCAGCGCAACCCGCGAAACAGCCAGGGTTCGGGTAAGAAAGCAGTCATAGCAGGAAGGGGTTTACGAGGACGTAAACCAACGCAATATTTATTGTTTATCAATAAATATTGTCCGCTTACCAGCAATAATTAACCGTAAAGCAATAACCCGCCGCCAGTGCCTACCCCAGCAGCGGCCACACCCGCTCGCGCCAGAGCTGCAGGTGGTGGGCCTCGTGGCCGGGCAGCATGTAGCCCAGGGCACGCACGCTCACCGGCATGCCGCTGGCCGTGCCCTGCCGCGCCCAGGCCTCGGGCCCGACGGACTCCAGCAGGGCCAGGGTGGCGGCGCGCTGGGCATCGTACTCGCGCAGGATATCGGCCAGCGGGCGGGCGTCGGCGCCGCTGTGGGCGGTGAAGGCGTCCTGGTCGAAGCCGGGCAGCGGCGACTGGTCGCCGCGGGCCAGGCTGAGGGCGCGGTAGGCAAACACCCGCTCCGTGTCGATGATGTGCACCAGGGTTTCCTTGATGCTCCACTTGCCCGGGGCGTAGCGCAGCCGGGCCTGCTCGTCGCGGAGGCCGCCGAACAGGGCGTGCAGCTCGGCCTGCTGCTCGCTCAGGCGCTGCACCGGGTCGTGGCCGGCCGGAATCTGCTGGATGTACCGGTCGTAGTAGGCGCCGTACTCGGCGGCGGCGGGGCGGGTGGTGCGGAAGTTCATGGGGCGAAACTACGCGCCCGCGCCGCGCCAATGCAAAAAGCCCCGGCCGGAGCCGGGGCTTTTTGCATTGGCGGGCGGGCCGGAATTACAGCTTGCCCACGCCGGCTTTGGTCGTCACCGCGTCTTTGACTTCGGCGGCCGGGGTCAGCACGCCGGTGGTGGCGTAGGGTACCGCGAGGGTGCAGGCGGCGTTGGTGGGCTGCGAGCCGGTGCAGCTCAGGTACTGATTGCCGCTGGCCGACCAGTAGCCCAGGGCGCTGTTCTTGCTCGTCACCGGGTCGCGCACGTCCTCAAACACGTTGTTTTCCACCAGCAGGCAGGCCCCCACGCGCGAGTTCACGCCCGAGCCGGTCACGTGCTTGAAGTAGTTGTTGAACACGTGGGCCGTGCCGCCGCGGTAGCTGGGCAGGCGCTCCTTGATGTTGGAGTAGTAGTTGTGGTGGAAGGTCATCTTCCGGTCGGCGTTGTCCGAGTCCGAGGAGCCGATCAGGTGGCACTTGTGGTGGTCGTGGAAGTAGCTCCACGACACGGTGATGTACTGGCTGCTGCCCTTCGCGTCGACCAGCCCGTCGTAGAGGTCCTGGTTGGTTTGCGTCACCGGGTCGAGGTTGTAAAACTCGCAATGGTCGATCCAGAGGTTCTGGCTGCCCTCGATGGTCACGCAGTCCCCGTCGTTGGCCACCACCTGCGGGCGGCCCTCGTCGTTGATGGCGGTGCGCGTGACGGTGGACATGGTGAACTTCAGGTTGCGCACGATGACGTTGCGCTTGTTGCTGATGGTCAGGCCCACGCCTTCCAGAAACGCCGTCGAGCCCACGCCCAGCAGGGTTTTGTTGGAATTCACGCTGACCGACGCGCCCTGGGTACCGCCCGTGATGGTGCCCTCAATCTTGATGACGTAGGGCGTGGCGCTGCTGGCGTACTGCTGCAGATCGGCCAGGGTGCGCACGGTGACGGTGCTGCCGCTCGCCCCGCCGGTGGTGCCGCCGTTCTGCGTCGAGAAGCCCGTCTGCGCGAAAATGGCGGGCTCGTTGGCGCCGGTGTCGGGCGTGGTCGGGTCCGGGTCGGTGGTTTTGGCTTTGCTGCCGCAGGCCGCGAGGCTGCCCAGCAGGGCCCCGCCCAGGAGCAGGGTGCGGGCGGTACGAAGAATAGCCGGGCCAGTAGCCGGACGGGAAAAGCAATGACGCATGCGCGAAAACGTGAAATCAGGCCGAGAAAAAGGCGCGGCCCGGTGCCGCACCCCAGGCCCAACGGCCCGGCAGTGGTCGGAAGTTTCACCCGCCGCGCCAAATACCGCGGCCCGCGGCCGGGCTTTATTTATGCAAACGTTGTCGGGAACGTTGCCTGCGCGGTCTTGCCTGGTCCGCCTTATCTTTCCACCCTATCCTGCTGCTGCCCATGAAAACCATACCCCTGCTGATTGCTGCCGGCGTGGCCTTGGCCGCTCGTCCCGCTTCGGCACCTGCCCCGGCGGCCAGGCCGGCCGTGCTCGTGTTTCACAAAACCGCTGGCTACCAGCACGCTTCCATTCCAACGGGCATTCAGGCCATTCGGGAGCTGGGGCAGGAGCACCGGTTCACGGTGGAAGCCACCGCCGACGCGGGCTATTTCACGCCCGCCAAGCTGAAGCACTACCGGGCCGTCGTTTTCCTCAACACCACCCACGACGTGCTCGACGCGGCGCAGCAGGCGGCCTTCGAGCAGTACATCCGCGCCGGGCGCGGCTTCGTGGGCGTGCACGCGGCCACCGACACCGAGTACGACTGGCCCTGGTACAACGGGCTGGTGGGCGCTTACTTCGACAACCACCCCAAGGTGCAGCCGGCCACCGTCCGCATCACCGACGCCAGCCACCCGGCCACCGCCGGCCTGCCCGCCGCGTGGCCGCGCACCGACGAGTGGTACAACTTCCGCAACCTCGCCCCGGACCTGCACGTGCTGGCCACGGTGGACGAAACCAGCTACAGCGGCGGCACCCACGGCGCCCACCACCCCATTGCCTGGTACCACGCCTACGACGGCGGCCGGGCCTTTTACACGGGCCTGGGGCATACGCCCGAAAGCTACGCCGAGCCGGCTTTCCGGCAGCACCTGTGGGGCGGCATCCAATACGCCATGGGCCGCTAGGCGTGCCCCCGATTCGCTCCCATTGAGCAGTTACCGCGCCCGGCAAGCGGCCGACTTACGCTACTTTCGGCCATGAACCGCTTCGACCGCATCACGGCTATGCTCGTACAGCTGCAGGCCCGGCGCGTGGTGAAGGGCCCCGAGCTGGCCGCCCGCCACGGCGTGAGTTTGCGCACCATCTACCGCGACCTGCGCACCCTGGAAGAAGCCGGCGTGCCCATCTGCGGGGAGGCCGGCGTGGGCTATTCGCTGGCCGAAGGCTACCGCCTGCCGCCGGTGATGTTTACCCGCGAGGAAGCCACGGCCCTGCTCACGGCCGAAAAGCTGGCCGCCCAGCTCACCGACGCCCACACGGCCCAGCTCAGCCAGTCGGCCATGGACAAGCTGCGCGCCGTGCTCCGCCGCCCCGACCGCGACTACGTGGAAACGCTCAGCGCCCGCATCCGCGTGTTTGGCGGCCCGCGCCGCCCGGCCGCGCCCGCACCCGCCGCCGGCACCCAGCAGCCCCTGCTCGACGCCATTGCGCGCCAGCGCGTGGTGCGGCTCGACTACCGCGCCGGCCACCAGGGCACGCCCTCCCGCCGCGACGTGGAGCCCATCGGCGTGTACTTCGGGCAGCACTGGCACCTAGTGGCTTTCTGCCGCCTGCGCCAGGAGTTCCGCGATTTTCGCCTCGACCGCATGGCCGCCCTGCAGGTGCTGGATGAGCCTTTCGAGCCGCGCCCCGACACTCTGCAGTCGTACTGGGCGGCGCAGGCCCGGCGGCGCCAGACGCTGGTGGCCGTAGTGCGCTTCGGGCCGCAGGTGCTCGGGCAGGTGCACGACCACAAGCACGCCTTCGGCTGGAAGCAGGAGCAGGCCCCCGATGCCGCCGGCTGGGTGGAAATGACCCTGGTGCCCGGCTGCCTGGAGCATTTCGGCCGCTGGCTGCTGCTCTTCGCCGGGCAGGTGCAGGTGGTGGCACCGGCCGAGCTGCAAACCGGGGTGCAGGCGCTGGCCCGGGCCGCCCACGATTTTTTTTGCGGCCCGGCCGAGCCCTGCTGACATAGGGCTGTCAGTGGGGGCCGCGAAGTTTGGGCTATCAATCACCCCAAACCCCAGTAAGCCCATGGAAACCACCCTGGTAGCCGCCCCCGCCCAAGCCTTTCTCGCCGAGCTGCACGACGAAGTGCCGCAGACCCGCCGCGTGTTCGAGCGCGCCCCGGTGGCGCAGCTCGACTGGCAGCCCCACGCTAAGTCTATGACCCTGGGCCAGCTCCTGCGCCACACCGCCGACGTCCTCGGCTGGATCAAGGACACGCTCGACTCTACCGACCTGGACGTGTCGGTATTTGACAACGCGGCGACCACGCCCATCAGCAGCACCGCCGAGCTGCTGGCGTACCTGGAGGAGCGCGCCGCCGCGGCCACCGCGGGCCTGCAGGCCGCCACGGCCGACGACCTGGAGCAGCTCTGGACCATGCGCAGCGGCGAGCAGGTGCTCGTCAGCCAGTCGCGCGCCTCGGTGGTGCGCCACCTCATCAGCCAGATGATTCACCACCGCGGGCAGCTTACCGTGTACCTGCGCCTGCTCGACGTGCCCGTGCCCGGCCCCTACGGCCCCAGCGCCGACGAGCAGAACTGGCAGGGCTAGAGGCTTAATGCCCTTGGACGGCCAAAAAGCCCGTCATTCCGAGCGCAGCGAAAAATCTCGTGTGTCTAGTCCGGTAGTATTCCTTTTGTGCAGGAAGTTGCTATCCAGCGTCAGCACGCGAGATTCTTCGCCTCGCTCGGAATGACGTTCTGGTTTGCCGGCGGTGCTGGCCGCTTGCTACTGGTGCCAGTCTTCCGGCTCGATATGCACCAGCACGTCGTAGATGGCCGGCAGCTGGGCAATGACGGCGTCCTTCACGGCGTGGGCCACGGCGTGGCCTTCGCGCACGCTGATGTCCCCGTCGACGAGCACGTGCAGGTCGACGAAGTACTCGAAGCCCATCTTGCGCACAATGCACTTTTCGGTGCCGAGCACGCCGGGCACGGTGCGCGCCACCCGGGCCACGTCCTCGGGCCAGGTGCCGGCGGGGGCTTCGTCCATGATTTCGCCCAGGGCCGGCCGGAAGATGTGGTAGGCGTTGAAGACAATGATGAGCGAGGCGCCGATGGCCGCCCAGTCGTCGGCGCTTTCGAAGCCCGGGCCGCCGATGATGGCAATGCTGATGCCCACGAAAGCCGTGAGTGAGGTAATGGCGTCGCTGCGGTGGTGCCAGGCATCGGCCTTCACGGCCCCGCTGCCCACCTCCTCGCCCACCTGGTCGATGTGGCGAAACAGCCATTCCTTGACGATGACCACGCCGCCGAGCACCAGCAGGGTGAAGGGCGAGGGAATCTTGTGCGGCGTCAGGATGTGCCCGATGCTCTGCCACACAATGATGCCCGCGGCCAGCACCAGCGCCCCGGCCACCAGCAGGGAAGCCAGGGGCTCGGCCTTGCCGTGGCCGTAGGGGTGGTTTTCGTCGGGCTCCCGGGCGGCGGCGCGCAGCCCCAGCCACACAAACAGCGAGGTGAAGATGTCGGAGGCCGACTCGATGGCGTCGGCAATGAGGGCGTAGCTGTGGCCCAGCACCCCGGCCGCGCCCTTCACCATGGCCAGCAGCAGATTGGCCCCCACGCCCACCAGGGTACTGCGCTGTCCGCGCTGCACGCGCTCGGCGGTGGGCCGTACGGAAGGACTCGGGCTGGGCTGTGGCATGAAGGGGCGGAAATAATGCGGACGGCCGGGCGGTCAACCCACCCCGGCGCAGCCCGCAAAATTACGTGGGCAAACGGCAACGGCCGCTGATAGGTTCGGCGGGGCCCCGGGCCCGCCGGTTGGCTAGCCGGCCGGCGGGCCCAGCGCCCACTTGGTGCGGGTGTAAGCCACGCGGAAGCCCTGCGTCTCGGCGTTGCGCTGCGACTGGCTGCCGGGCACAGCGCCCATCATGGCCACGGTGCAGCCCTGCGCGGCGGCGTGGCGCAGGCGGGCATCGAGCAGGGCCAGCTGGGCGCCCCGGCGCCGGCCCGCGGGCACGGTGCTGGCCCCGGCCAGCAGGGCCGCGCCGTCATAAATAAACAGGCCGCCGGCGGCAATGGCCGTGCCGTTCAGCTCGGCCAGAAACGGTGCTGCGCCCGCGCTATGGGCGCTGAGCTGCCCGAATTCGAGCATAAAGTCGGCCAGGCCGGGCATTTCGGTGCTCCAGCCGGCGGCGGCCGTCTGCGCCCACAGCAGCTCCTCGCCCGGCCCGATGCGGCGGGTGCTCAGCGCCGTCTCGGGCCGGGCCGCGGGCTGGTAATCGGCGGTCAGCGGACGGTACAGCACGCTGGTGTACTCGATGGGATGGTAGCCGCGCCCGGCCAGCAGGGGCAGCAGGGCGGCATCGGCCAGCGGGCTGATTTCGTGCTGGACCGGGGCGCCGCGCTCCTGAAAAAACGTCTCGATTGCGGCCAGCGCGGCCGCGTCGGCGGGCTCGAACAAACCCAGTCCGAAGGTTTGCGTCAGCGGCGACGCGGGGCCGTCGAACAGCACGTAGGCGCCAGCCACGGTGCGCCAGGCGGCCCCGCTGGCGGGCTGACGCCGGGCCCGCGCTTCCACGAAGGCGGCGTTGCTGCGGGCTTCGGTGCGTTCGAGGCGCTGGGCGAGGGCGTGGTCGGCGTAGAGCATGGCGGGCAGTGGCTGGCGGCGTAAAATAACGGTAGCCGGGGGTTTTCTTCGCCGGTGCTGCTCCTGCTGCCCCGAGGCCGGCGCGCCCCCGCCGGCCAGGAAACCCCAGCGGCGGAGCTGCCGGGGCCGGCGCCCAAACTTTTTTGCCGGCGCGGCGGTGATACCTGCGCGTTCTGCCGATTAATCAGTACATCACCCGCCGCTATGACTACCGACCTGCTTCCGCCCCCGGCCCTCCCCGCCGACCGCGCCGCGGCCCTGCGCGCCGAGCTGCTGGCCGACCGCCCCGGCACGCTCACCCGCCTTTACCGGCGCACGTTTCCGATGGTGGAGCGCCACGTGCGGCGCCACGGCGGCTCGGGCCAAGACGCGCAGGACGTGTTTCAGGACGCGCTCATCGTGCTCTACGAAAAGGCCGTGGCCGGCACGCTCACCCTCACGGCCGCGCCGAGCACTTTCCTCGTGGCCATCAGCCGCAACCTGTGGCGGCGCGAGCGGCAACGCCGCCAGCAGCTGCCCTACACCGAGCTGAGCCCCGCCCAGGCCGAGGAGCTGCCCGACGCCGAAGCGCCGGCGGAAACCGCCTCGGTGCTCGATTACCTGGCCCGGCTCGGCGAGCGGTGCCAGAGCATTCTGCTCTCCTTCTACTACCATCGTCAGCCGCTGGAGCAGATTGCCACGGCCCACGATTACGGCAGCGTGCGCTCGGCCACGGTGCAGAAATTCAAGTGCCTGGAGCGCCTGCGCCAGGCCGTGCGCACCGCCCGGGCCGACACCGCCGACCTGCTAGCCCGCTAAGCCATGCGCTCCGAACTCACCCGTCTGCAGCGCATCGAGCAGCATCTGCTCGGCCCCGCGCCCACCGCCGAAGCCGCCGCGGCCTGGCAGCTGGAGCGCCTGCTCGACCCCGCGCTGGCCGCCGATGCCGCCGCCCAGCAGCAGCTTTACCAGGGCCTGCAGCGGGCCGGCCGCCGACAGCTGCGCCAGGAGCTGCAGGCCATTCACCGCCAGCTCTACGGCCCCCCGCCCGGCGGCTGGCTGCGCGCCGCCGCGGGGGAGCTGCGCGCCCTGCTGCGGCGCTTCCGCCGCTGAGGCGGGTCGGGCTTAGCGGCCTTGCTTCCGTGTTTTTTCACCCGTAGCGGCGGCCTCACGCCCGCCGCCGGGCCGCGCTTTGCCCATTTCTTTCTCTTCCGCTACGGCGGCTGACCAATATTCAGCCGCCCACGGCGCCCTGGTGCCCCGCCGAAAAACGAAAAACCAACAACAAAAAACCACCATGCACGCATCCACCGAATTTCGCCGCTTTGCCGTCGGCCACCAGGGCCTGAGCGGCTTGCGCGTCGACCAGTACCTGCACCACGCCGCCGGCCTCGCGCGGCCCTACCTCGAGAGCATGACGCGCTCCGTCATCGAGGAGCGGCCCACGCGCTTCGCCGAAATCGACGTGTTTTCGCGCCTGATTATGGACCGCATCGTGTTCCTGGGTCAGGCCGTCGACGACAACATTGCCAACATCATCATCGCGCAGTTTCTGTTCCTGGAATCCGTCGACGCGCAGAAGGACATCCTGCTCTACATCAACTCGCCCGGCGGCTCCGTCTACGCCGGCCTGGGCATGTTCGACACCATGCAGTACATCCGCCCCGACGTGGCCACCATCTGCACCGGGCTGGCGGCCAGCATGGGCGCCTTTCTGCTGTGCGGCGGGGCGCTGGGCAAACGCTCGGCCCTGCCCCACGCCCGCGTGATGATTCACCAGCCCTCGGGCGGCGTACAGGGCCCTTCGGCCGATATCGAAATAACCGCCCGTGAGGTGGTAAAGCTGCGCCAGGAGCTCTACAGCATCTACGCCGAGCGCACGGGCAAAACCGTCCAGCAAATCCACGACGACTCCGACCGGGACTACTGGCTGCGCGCCGACGAAGCCAAAGCCTACGGCCTCATCGACGAAGTGCTGGCCAGGGAGTGAGGCCGAGTTTAGGAGCTGCGTGGGAGGGTTGAGTTTAGGAGTTGTATGTGGCACGTCATCCGGAGCGCAGCTAACCGCAGGTCGGCGCAGCCAAGGACCTTCCCCGCACCCCGCACCACCGCTGCCGACGAAGCGCAAACGCGTTATTGGTGACGTCAGTAACGCCGAAGCGCAGCCACCACGCCCGGACGACAGGGCGTTGGTGGCTGCGCTTTTCGGTTGGTGCAAGGTGCGAGGAAGGTCTTTCGGCTGCGCCGTACGCCAGACGAAGGCTGACCGTTCCTCTACAACCCCTAAACTCTTACCCTCTTAAACTCATAAACGCCTAAACCTCCGTCGTCAGATGCTGGCGGTGGGTTTCGCCGAAGCGGCGCAGCTCCTGCAGCAGCGGCAGCACCGTGCGGCCGTGCGCGGTGAGGCCGTAGCGCGTGATGACGGGGCGCGAGGGCACCACTTCGCGGTGCACCAGGCCGTTCAGCTCCAGCGCGTGCAGGTGCTCGGCCAGGGCCTTGGGCGTGATGCAGTCGAGGTGGGCTTCCAGCTCGGAAAAGCGCAGCGGCTGCCCGCACAGGCAGTGAATGATGGGCATGCGCCAGCGGCCGCACACGACGGCCAGCGCGTCCCAGATCGGGCGCAGCTCCTGGGGATTGAGGGTCGACATCGGGCTATACAACGGGAAAGTAGCTCTCCAAAACACCAGCGCGCGGCGGGGCGGCCGGCAGTAGGTTTGTAAAGCCGGCTGCCAGCCGAAAAGTTTGCTTGCGGCCGACAATCCACCCTTTTCCCTCCGCTCCATGTCCCCCGATTCATCCTACGACGTGCTCATCATCGGCGGCAGCTACGCCGGGCTGAGCGCGGCCCTGGTGCTGGGCCGCTCCCTGCGCCGCGTGCTGGTGCTCGACGCCGGCCGCCCCTGCAACCGCCAGACGCCCCACGCCCACGGCTTCCTCACCCGCGACGGCACGCCGCCCGCCGAGCTGGCGGCCCTGGCCCGGGCCCAGCTGGCGGCCTACCCCAGCGTGCAGCTGCGGGCCGCCACCGCCGTCCGCGCCACGGCCGAAGCCGGCGGCTTCCGCGTCGACACGGCCGCGGGACCGGCCTACGCGGCGCGCAAGCTGCTGCTGGCCACCGGCCTGCACGACGAGCTGCCGCCCGTGCCGGGCCTGGCCGAGTGCTGGGGAATTTCGGTGCTGCACTGCCCCTACTGCCACGGCTACGAGGTGCACGGCCAGCCGCTGGCCGTGCTCGGCAACGGCGACGCGGGCTTCGAGTTTGCCCGCCTCCTTCACCACTGGAGCCCCGATCTGCGCCTGCTCACCAACGGCCCCGGCACGCTCAGCGCCGAGCAGGCGGCCCACCTCGCGGCCCGCGGCGTGGCCGTCATCGAAGAGCCGCTGCAGGCCGTGGAGCACCAGGCCGGGCAGCTGCACCACCTGCGGCTGGCCGGCGGCGCCCGGCTGCCGCTCCGGGCCCTGTTTGCCCGGGTGCCGTTCCGCCAAGCCTCGGAGCTGGGCGCCCAGCTGGGCCTGGCGCTGACCCCGACCGGCCTGCTCGCCGCCGACGAGTTCGGGCGCACCGCGGTGCCGGGCCTGTACGTGGCCGGCGACAATTCCTCGCCGATGCGGCAGCTGGCCGCCGCCGTGGCCAACGGCAGCAAAGCCGCGGCGTTTATCAACCACGAGCTGATTGCGGCCGATTTTTAGCCGCCCCGGTCCCTGCGCCGGTTTTTCGGCCGCGCCCGGCGGGTATATCCCGCCGGGCGTTGTTGCGTAAGTCAGGGCAGCCGGGCGCGTGTTGCTCCAGCCCCGGCCGAATACCCTGTCTTATGTCGGATTCCTCCCTGCTTGTTATCGGCGCGGGCGTGGCGGGCCTGCTGGCCGCCCGCGACCTGGCCCGCGCCGGCCGGCGCGTCACCGTGCTCGAAGCCCGCGACCGGGTGGGCGGGCGCATCTACCCCATCAGCGGCGGCGGCTTCTCGGCCCCGGTGGAAGGCGGCGCCGAGTTCATCCACGGCGACGCGCCTCTGACCCGGGCCCTGCTGCGCGAAGCCGGCGGGACCTGGCACGACACGGCGGGCCGGAATTACCAGGTGCAGGGCGGACAGCTGCGCGAGGCCGAGGCGTTCATCACCGAAATGCCCCGCCTGCTGCAGGCCCTGCAGGCCGTGGCGCACGACCTGCCGCTGGCCGACTTTCTCCACCAGTACTTCGGCGGGGCCGGCAACGCCGAGCTGCGCCGGCAGGTCACGCAGTTTGCCGAGGGCTTCGACCTGGCCGACCTGCGCCGGGCCAGCACCCTCGCCCTGCGCGAGGAGTGGGCCGGCGGCGGGGCCGAGGACTCGCCGCGGCCCGCCGGCGGCTACGCCCGGCTGCTGGCGCTGCTCACGCGGCAGTGCGCCGCCGCGGGCGTGACGGTGCGCTGCCACGCGCCCGTGCACACGGTGCGCTGGCAGGACGGGCACGTGCGCTGCGAGGGGCCGGGCGGCGTTTTCGAGGCCCGGCAGGCGCTGATAACCGTGCCCCTGGGCGTGCTGCAGGCCCCGCCCGAGGCGCCGGGCGCGCTGCGCTTCGATCCGGAGCTGCCAGGGTTGCGCGCGGCCGTGGCGGCGCTGGGCATGGGCGCGGTGGTGAAAATCCTGTTGGAATTCGACGCCGCGTTCTGGGCCGCGCCCGACGCGCCCCGGCCCGCGCCCGACCTGGGCTTCCTCTTCGCCGAGGCCGCCATTCCGACGTGGTGGAGCCAGCAGCCCGACCCGCGCCCCCTGCTCACCGGCTGGCTGGGCGGCCCGGCGGCCAGCGCCGCCACCCCGCCCGATATGCTGCTCACGCAGGCGCTGGCGTCGCTGGCCGGCATCTTCGGGGTGCCGGAGGCCGAGGTGCGCCGCCGCCTGCGCGCCCACCGCGTGCTCGACTGGGGTGCCGACCCGTGGGCCCGCGGCGCCTACACCTACCCCACCGTGGGCGGCGCCGCGGCCCGGCAGGTGCTGGCCACGCCGGTGGCCGACACGTTGTTTTTCGCGGGCGAAGCCTTGTACGAAGGGGCGGCGGGCGGCACCGTGGAAGCCGCCCTGGCCAGTGCCGTGGCCGTGGTGCCGCAGCTGCAGTAGGGCGGCCAGCGTCGACAACCGGCCGCTTTACTCCCGCGTGACGGCGTGGTGCCGCATATGCAGCAGGGCGGCCCGCTGCCCGGCCGGCCGCGGGCGTTGGGAAAAGAAGTTTGTGAGACTCACATAATAATGTGAGAAAACTCCAATATTTGGATAAGGCCAATATTTTCGTGCCGACATCCAGTTTCTCACCCTTCTTCCCTAGCTATGACCGCACCACTTCCCCGCTTATCCTTTGCCCTTGTGCCGGCGGTCCTGCTGGCCTGGGCTGGCCAGCAGGCCCAGGCCCAAACCAGCCAGCCCCCGGTGCGCCCTGCCAATGCCTGGTCGCCGAGCTTCGACGACCCCACCTACGCCACGCGCAAGCAGCGCCGGGCGGCGGGCCGCCTGCAGGCCCAGCCCCAGCCGCCGCGCCCGGCGGCCAAAGCCGGCGGCGTGCCGGCGGCCATCACCCTGCCGGCCTGCTTCGAGCCGCTGGATACCACCGCGGCCGGCGGCTGGCAGCACTTCCCCCGCGTCGACGGCTTCGACGACTCCTTCATCGGGCCGATTCCGCTGGGCTTCAGCTTTTCGCTCTACGGCAGCGTGTACAACGAGGTGTACGTCAACTCCAACGGCAACATCACCTTCGGCCAGGGCTTCACCTCGTTTACGGCCACGGGCTTTCCCACGGGCGTGCCCATGGTGGCCCCGTTCTGGGCCGACGTGGACGTGGAAATGAGCGACACCACGGCCCAGCACACCAGCGGCAACATCTTCTTCAAGAAGTTCCCGGATAAGTTCGTGGTGACCTGGAACCGGGTAGCCTACTTCGCCCGGCACTCCGACAAGAAAAACACCTTCCAGCTGGTCATCAAGGCCAACACGGCCCCGGGCTTCAGCGGCGACGACGTGTTCTTCTCCTACGGCGACATGCAGTGGACCACCGGCGACGCGGACAGCGGCCAGGGCGGGTTCGGGTTCGGCTTCGGGGGGGTGCCCGCCACGGTGGGCGTCAACAAGGGCGACGGCACCAACTTCATCCAGGTGGGCCGCTTCAGCAAGGACGACGGCTCGCACCCCAACAACCAGGACGAGAGCGGGGTGCACTGGCTCGACAACCAGTGCTTCTCCTTCAAGGTAGGCTCGGTCTCGACCAACGCCCAGCCGACGGCCGCGGGTCTGCCGGCCGGCAACACCATTACCCTGAGCCTGGGCCAGACGCGCAACCTGGCCCTGCAGTTCCTGGGCCCCGAAACGGGCCAAACGGTGACGGTGGCCACCACCACCAACGGCCTCTGCAACACCAGCGTCGTCAACGATGGGCAGCCCAACCCGACGGTGAACCTGAGCATCACCGGCGCGGCCTGCAACGTGGGCACGCACACCATCAGCCTGCTGGCCACCGACAACGGTACGCCCGTGGCCTCGCGGCAGTTTGACCTGACGGTGGTGGTGCTGGCCAGCAACCAGTGGACCGGCGCGGTGAGCACCGTGTACACCGACCCGGCCAACTGGAGCGCGGGCACCGTGCCCACGGCCGCCGACGACGTGGTCATTCCGAGCGGGGTGCCGCGCATGCCGGTGCTCAGCACCACGGCCGCGGTAAACAACCTCACCATTGCCAGCGGGGCCAACCTGACGGTGGCCGCGGGCGGCGTGTTTACGCTGGGCGGCAACCTGAGCAACAACGGCCTGCTGCTGGGCGCAGGCACCCTGCAAACCAACGGCGCGGCGTCCCAGACCTTCAGCGGCACGGGCAGCAGCAGCCTTTACCGCGCCACCATCGGCGCGGCGGGCGCGGTGCTCAACCAGCCCCTGGCCCTCGACCAGCTGCTCACGCTCAACGGCAGCCTGACCTCCAACGGCAACCTGACGCTGCTCTCCCGCCTCGACGGCTCGGAAACGGCCATGGTGGTGAACAACGGCGCGGCCGCGGTCAGCGGCAACGTGACCGTGCAGCGCTTCATCGGCCCGACGACCAGCCCGCAGATGGGCTACCGCCACCTCGCGGCCCCGGTCACCAATACCACCCTGGCCGACATGGCCATCGGCGGGGGCGGCTTCAGCCCGGTGGTGAACCCGGCTTATAACTCGGCCTCCAACCCTGGCCTGGTGACGCCCTTCCCGAACGTGTTTGGCTACGACGAAACGCGCGTAACCAGCGGCGCGGCCGTGGCAGACTTCGACCGGGGCTGGGTGTCGCCGGTGACCAATACCATGTTCCCGACCTTCGGCTTCACCGTGAACATGATGGGCCGGCAGATCATGGACTTCGTGGGCACGCTGGGCAACGGCACTTACAACCGCGTCAACCTGACCCGCGGCGCGGGCAGCCAGGCCGGCTGGCACCTGCTGGGCAACCCCTACCCCGCCCCCCTGGACTTCACCCAGCTCACCCGCACGGGCCTCGACAACGCGGTGTACGTGTTCCGCTCGAGCGGGCAGTACGCGGGCTCCTACGCCAGCTACGTCAACGGCGTGCCGGCCAACGGCGGCTCGAACATCCTGCCGATGGGCCAGGCCTTCTTTGTGCGCACCACGGCGCCGGGTACCCCGGGCACCATTGCCTTCAGCAACGCCGCCCGCCTGACCACTTACCAGAACCCGGCCCTGCAGCGCACCGCCGCCGAAACGCGCCCGCTGCTGCGCCTGACGCTGGCCAATGCCGCCGGCTCGGCGTCGGATGAAACGGCCGTGTACTTCGAGCAGGGCGCTACCGCCGGCTTCGACGCGCAGTACGACGCCTACCGCCTCGGCAACGGCAACGTGGTGCAACTCGGCGCCCTGGCCGGCGCCTCGGAGCTGTCGATCAGCGGCATGCCGGCGCTGGGCGCGGCCCCGGTGACGGTGCCCCTGCTGGTGCGCGTGGCCCGGACGGCTACCTACACCCTGCAGGCCGGGCAGCTCCTCAACCTGCCTCCGGGCTGGACGGCTACCCTGCGCGACGCGCTGACCGGCGCCGCCACCGACCTGCAGCAGCAGCCGAGCTACAGCTGCACCATTGCCGCTAACGAGGCCCCGGGCCGCTTCTCGGTGGAGTTTGCCCCCCGCGTGACCTCGGCCGGTCAGGCGCAGCTGGCCGCTACGGTGTCGGTGTACCCGAACCCGGCCCACGGCACGGTGTATCTGGGCCTGCCCGCCAGCTCGCAGCCGGTGACGGTGCGCGTGCTGAACGCGCTGGGCCAGCAGGTGCGCACGCAGCAGGTGCCGGCCACCGGCCGCGGCACGGCCGTGGCCCTGCCGCTGACGGGTCTGGCCAAGGGCGTGTACTCGGTGCGCGTGGCCCTGCCCGGTGGCACCGTCACCAAGCGCCTGGTTGTCGAATAACGAATTCTTTTCCTTTCTAACTCTCACGCGGCGCCGCCTGCTCCTGGGGCACCGCCTCCTTCACCCGCTTTCATGACTGCTTTGCTGAACACCCTGCGCGCCGCCCTGGCCGTTGCCGCCCTGCTGCTGGCCAGCCCGCTTACTTCCCTGCACGCCCAGACGCCCGGCTCGGGTGGCCCCGAGCCGGGCACCCCCGCCGAGCCCACGGCCGTCCCCATCGACGGCGGAGCCTCGCTGTTGCTGGCCGGCGGCGCTACTTACGCCCTCAACCGCCTGCGCAAGCGCCGCTAAGCGCCCGCGGCAGCCGCTGAGCGGCACCGCGACTCAGTCCGAGCCCGCCGTGGTCCTGCCGCGGCGGGCTCGTGTTTTTGGGGTACCGGCCGGCGGGCGGGCTTTTTCTTTAGGCGAGTTTTTGCACAAGGGCGGCAAACCGCTGACCTTTGCTGCCTTGACCGTTCTCAACCTCCCACGTTTCGCCATGTTTTCAATTCGTCGCCGCGCCGTGCTGGCTGCCGCCGCACTGGTCGCCGTTCCCTCGCTGCTGATGGCCTGGGGCAACTGGGGCCACCAGCGCGTGAACCGCGCCGCCGTGCTGGCCCTGCCCGCGCCCATGCGCACGTTCTTCTACAACCACATCGACTTTGTGGTGACCGAGTCCGTCATTCCCGATTCGCGCAAGTACGTGCTCAACGACCGGGCCGAGGGGCCGCGCCACTACGTGGACCTGGAAAACTACGGCGACGACCTGAACGCCATTCCGCGCGCCGCCGCCGATGCCTACGCCAAATACGACGCGGCCCTGCTCGACAAGGAAGGCCGCCTGCCCTGGTACATCCAGGACATGCTGGTGAAGCTGACGGCGGCCATGAAAAAGCAGCACAAGGACGAAATCCTCTTCGTAGCCGCCGACCTGGGCCACTACCTCGGCGACGCCACCCAGCCCCTGCACACCTCCGCCAACCACGACGGGCAGAAAACCGGCCAGAAGGGCGTGCACGCCTTCTACGAGTCGCAGATGGTGGAGCAGTTCGGCCCCAGCTACAACTTCAAGCTGGCCGAGCCCAAGTTCATCCAGGACCCGACGGCCGAAGTCTGGCGCATCGTGCTGCAGGCCCACGCCGCCGCCGACACGCTGCTGGCCGTGGAAAAACAGCTGGCCGCCGCCACCCCCGCCGACCAGGTCATCGAGGCCAGCAACGGGCAGCCGCGCAAAAACATCTTCAACAGCTCGTACCGCACCCAGGCCTACACGGCCGCCGTCCACCAGAAGCTGAACCGCATGGTGGAGCGCCAGCTGCGCACCGCCGCCCAGGCCACGGCCAACTTCTGGTACACCGCCTGGGTGAATGCCGGCAAGCCCGACCTGACCAAGCTCGACACGAACTACACCACCAAGAGCAACGAGAAAAACCTGAAGGCCGAGCTGAAAATGCTCGAAAAGGGCAAGCTGGTGGATTTCTCCTCGTTCCGGGAGTTTCCGCAGGGCCAGTAGCCTGTCGTCCTGCTAAGAATCAAAAAGCCCGGTCGCATTAGCTTGCGGCCGGGCTTTTGCGTGCATAGCCAGACTTGCTGTAGCACAGCGGAATTTCCGATGCTGCTGTGCAGCTTGATTGTACGACCAGATTACCGCTCCATCAGCAGCTTTAATAGGAAACCGCCCCATTCTTGGTAATTTGGATTCGGGTGCCGGCTAAAATACTCAGCTACCGGCAACAAGCGGACGTAGATGGGCTCGAAGTCACCCCCCGGAAGGCTTCCCCAAGGCCGTAGTGGCGTCAGGTCCATCACCTCCCCCAGAGCCGTGAACCGCACGCCTTCGTCTTCATCATCGAGCCGGCGCAGCAGAGCCGGCAACGCTACTTCGGTGGCTACGTGCATCTGATGGTTGCGGGCCAGGGCACCAGTCGCCATTTTGCGCATTCTCACGTTCGGGTCCTCCGTAGCGGCCAGCAGCTGGGGCAGGGCTGTTTCGCCCGTGATGTTCAGGGCCCAGAGGGCGCGGTCGGTTACCGTTCCGTTGGCGTCGAGCAGCCGCTCCATCAGCAGGGGCACCAGCCGGGTTGCATCGGCGCGCAGCTGCTCCGGGTAGCGGCGCACCAAAGCCGTCAGCGCGAAGAAGCGGATGTGCTCGTGCGCATCCGCAATGCGGTTGGTCAGCGGCTGAAAAAAAGCGGGGCGGGCTTCGTGCTCGGCCAGGTAGCGCACGGCCCGCAGCCGCTCTGCGTCGTCGGCGCTGCTCAGGCCGGCTTGAATTTCGTCATCCTGCATAGGGTATAATTCCCTTTGCAAGTACGCCCGTTCCGGCCGAAAAACGCACGGGCCGGCTCCCGCTAAAGGAACCGGCCCGTTCTGGGGTCAAACCGTACTTGCCTCAGCCGCGCCTACAGCAGCTCCACGCCCGAGCCCGCCAGCTCCGCGCGCACGGCTTCGGGCCAGATGCTCACCTGCACTTCGCCGATGTGGGTCTTGCGCAGCATAAACATCGTCACCCGCGACTGGCCGATGCCGCCGCCGATGCTTTCGGGCAGCCCGCCGTCGAGCAGCAGCTTGTGGAAGGCCAGCTCGGCGCGCGCGGGGCAGCCGCGCACTTCCAGCTGCCGGCGCAGGGCCGTCTTATCGACGCGGATGCCCATCGACGACACCTCAAAGGCCGCCTGCAGGCCGGGGTGCCAGAGCAGGATGTCGCCGTTGAGGCCGCGGCGGCCGGCGTCGGTTTCGGTGCTCCAGTCGTCGTAGTCGGGGGCGCGCCCGTCGTGGATTTCGCCGTGGCTCAGCTCGCCGCCGATGCCGATGATAAACACCGCGCCGTACGCGCGGGCGGCTTCGGTCTCGCGCTGCTTCACTGTCAGCCCGGGGTAGCGCAGCAGCAGCTCCTCGGCGTGGATGAAGGTAATCTGCTCGGGCAGAATGGGCTGGATGTCGCCGTACTCCTCGGCCACGCGCAGCTCGGTGGTGCGCAGCGCGTCGTAGATTCTGGTCACCGTTTCCCGCAGCAACGGGATGGTGCGCTGCTCGGGCAGGATGTGCTTTTCCCAGTCCCACTGGTCCACGTAGATCGAGTGAATGGGCGAGTAGTCCTCGTCGGGGCGCAGGGCGCGCATGTCGGTGAGGATGCCGCGGCCGGCCGGGATGCCCAGTTGCCTCAGGCGCAGGCGCTTCCACTTGGCCAGGGAGTGCACCACTACGGCCTTTTGCTCGTCGAGGGCCTTGATGGGAAACGAGACGGGGCGCTCAACGCCGTTCAAATCGTCGTTGATGCCGGTGCCGTCGAGCACGGCAATGGGCGAGGATACTTTGGTGAGCTGCAGCTGCCGGGCCAGCTCCTTGGCGAAGGTGTCCTTCACAAAGCTGATGGCTTCTTCGGTTTTGAGCAGCTCAGCGGGGCTCAGAACTTGGGTGGGGGCCGTTTCCATGATTAACGTGCGTTTTGGAAGTATGAGAAAGTGTTTCTGGGTTTAGGATTTTGCCAAGTATTGGCAAGGCTGCGCCCGGCCGAAAAAACTCGTTGTTTTTTCGGTGCCACGAACCTTGAAATGCGCGCGTAAGGGCGAAAAAAAAGCCTTCCGAGAAACGGAAGGCCTACAAAATCAACAGTTGATTAGGAGTCTGCCAATCAGACCAATAGCCTTCCATCTCGGAACAGATTATTGTTCCGATTCTGATTATTGAGGCTGTTGGCGAACTGACGCATGAGGGTGCTTGGGGGGCGTTTCGAGGGCTAAAATAGAAACCGATTCTTACGCCGCAAAAAATTTGCACAAATAATTTTTCCGCGGCGGCCGGTTTCTCGCGTACGCGTGGGACCTATCGTTACGCAGCCGGGCCCGCCGGGGTTGGGGGTTGGGCCGCCGGGTTTGGCGCTTGGGCGCGGAGGCTGTTCCTTTGCAGCCGATTGCCCTCCGGCGGCAGCTTGGCGGTGCTCCCGCGCTCCGCCAAGACTTAGCCCGCCCCTTCTTTCCCCGTCGCCGCGCATGCGCCAGGCCATTGCCATTCTGCTCCTCTGCTCGCTTTCGGTGCACTGCGCCGGGCGCCTGGGCATTGTGGCCAGCTGGTGGCTGCAGCGCGACTACGTGGCGCGGGTGCTGTGCATCAACCGCGACAAGCCCCGGCTGCGCTGCAACGGCAAGTGCCACCTGCGCAAGGAGCTGAAAGCCGCCGACGCCCGCGAGGCCAAGCAGCAACCGGGCAGCCACCGGCAGGCCTTCCAGGACATCGTGCTGGCCTGCCCGGCCCCGGCCGCGCTGCTGCCCGCCGCCCCGGCCTGGTTTGCCGAGGCCCCGCCCCGCTACGCCGCCCTGCGCGTGGCGGCCTACGCCTGGGCCCGCCCCGGGCCCGATTACCCGCCCGCGGAGGGCTGATTGCGTCCCGTTTCTTCCCGGAAATCGGCGGACCACCGCGGTCCGGCGCGGCGCCGTTCGTGGCGCCCGGCGCCGGCGTTGGCCTGCCCCAATCAGCCTATTCACCCGTGAAACCCATATTTCCCTTGCTGCTCGTGGCCCTTGGCGGGGGCCCGGCGGCCTGGGCGCAGCAGCCCGTCTGCGCCGGCCGCGTCTTCGATGCCGCCACCAAAGAACCGCTCATCGGCGCCACCGTGCGCACCCCGGACGGGGCCACCGGCGCCGTCACCGATGCCAGCGGACAGTTTTCCCTTCCTATCGCGTCCCCCGCGCTGGTGGTTTCGGCCGTGGGCTACCAGCCGCAGACGGTGACGGCCGGCAGTAGCGCCCCGCTGCGCGTGGCACTACTGCCGGCCGTGCAGGATTTGCAGCCGGTGGTGGTGACGGCCTCGCGCGAGGCCCAGCTGCGCACCGACGCGCCGGTGGCCATCAGCAAGCTCGCCTCGAGCGTGATTCAGGACACCAAGCCCACGTTGCTGGCCGAGCTGGTGAACAAGGTGCCGGGCGTGGTGATGCTCAACTACGGCAACGAGCAGCACGCCATGAGCATCCGCCAGCCCATGGGCACGGCGGCCTATTTTCTGTACCTGGAAGACGGCATTCCGCTGCGGCCCATGGGCGTGTTCAACCACAACGCGCTGCTGGAAACCAACCCACTGGCCATCAGCTCCATCGAGGTGGTGAAGGGGCCGGCTTCGTCGCTATACGGGCCCGAGGCCGTGGGCGGGGCCCTCAACGTGCTCACCAAGCGGCCCACCAGCGTGCCCACGGCCAGCGTGGGCGTGCAGGGCGACCAGTACGGCTACCGCCGCGTGCAGGCCGCCGGCGGGGGCATGATCAGCGCGAAGCTCGGGGCCTACGCGAGCGGCTACGTGGCCCGGCAGCGCAACAGCTGGCTGGCGTCGTCGGACTACGACAAGGCCGCGCTGAACGCCCGGGTGGAGTACGCCCCCGGCCCGCGGCTGCGGCTGACGGCGGCCGGCGCGGTGAACGACTACGACTCGCAGACCAGCAGCGCGGTGGACAGCGCGGCCTACTACCGCCGCGAGTATTCTTCGACCTCCGACTTCACCTACCGCCAGGCCTACGCCCTGCGGGCCCGCCTCACGGCTGAGCAGCAGTGGACGCAACGGCAGTCGACCAGCCTGACGGGCTATTTCCGCGATAATGCGCTGGGCCAGAACCCGAGCTACGGCATCCGCTGGAACCCCACCGCTTCGGCCACCAACGACCCCACCAAAGCCCGCGGCGAGGTGAACGTGAGCCGCTTCCGCAGCTACGGCCTGCTGGCCCAGCACAGCGTGCGGTGGCAGTGGCTGGACTCGCGCCTGCTGGCCGGCACCAGCCTCGACTACTCCCCCACCCGCTACGAGGCGCACCAGCTCGACCTGGCGGCCCGGCTACGGCCCGGCGGCCGGTCGGTGGAGCAGTATGCCGTGGTGGCCGAGCGGCCCGACCTGCCCCTGGCCGACTACGCCACCGACCTCGTCAGCTCGGCCGTGTACGCCCAACTCGACGTGCACCCGCTGCGCCGCCTGCAGCTCACCCTGGGCGGGCGTTTCGACCGCCTGTCGTTCGACTACCGCAACCGCCTGGACCAGTCCCGGGGCACGAAGGCCTACCAGCAGGCCACGCCCAAAATCGGGCTGACCTACGACCTGGGCCGCGGCCGCGGCCTCTACGCCAACTACTCGCGGGGCTTCGCACCGCCCGGCCTGACGGCCATCTTCCGCAAGCGCCCCGGCACCGGCGTGACGACGGGCGGGGTGAGCGTGCCGGCTGATTTTTACTACAACCTGACGCCGGCCCGCTTCCGCAACCGCGAGGTGGGCGGCTGGGCCGCGCTGCTGAGTGGCAAGGTGTACGTCGACGTGGCCCTCTACCAGCTCGACGGGCGCAACGAGCTGCTGAGCATCCGCCAGCCCGACGGCTCGACCGACTACCAGAGCGCGGGCAAAACCCTGCACCGCGGCGTGGAGTACGGCCTAACCTGGAAGCCCACGGCGGAGCTGTTGTTCCGCGTGGGCGGCACCAACGCGGTGCACCGCTTCGAGCAGTTCGTGCTGAGCACCAATGCCAACGACGCGGTGCAGAACGTGAACGGCCGCGACATGCCCCAGGCCCCGCGCTGGGTGGCCAACGCCGAGCTGACGTACAAGCCTACGTGGCTGCCGGGCCTGCGCGCCGCCGTGGAGTACCAGCGCATCGGCCCCTGGTACCAAGATCAGGTGCAGCGCGTACGCTACGACGACCGGACGCTGTTCGGGGCCCGCGGCGTGAGTTTGCTCAACGCCCGCGCGGGCTACAGCTGGCGCGAAACGGCGGAGGTGTTCGTGAACGTGCTGAACGTGACCGACGAGCTGTACGCCAACGCCGCCACCCGCGGCAACGCTCGCCCCGACCGCACCACCTACACCCCCGGCGCCCCGCGCACGGTGTCCCTGGGCGTGCAATACAATTTTGTTGGTAAAAAATAGCGTGTAGCGCGGCGGGCTCCAGCCCGCGTCCGCCCGAACGATTGTCGTGGGACGACCGTCGTTTGGACGATAGAACCACTATCTGAGGGACGCGGGCTGACGCCCGCGCTACGCCGTTCATCCCTATGCAAATCCTCGAACAACCCGCGCCGGCCCGTGGCGGCATCCGCCGGGCCGTGCAGCGCCATATGTACCGCTGGCACCGCATCATCGGCCTCATCACCGTGCTGCCCGTTATCTGCTGGACGCTCAGCGGGCTGCTGCACCCGCTGATGAGCAACTGGCTGCGGCCCAGCATTGCCCGCGAAGCCCTGCCGCCGCTGCCCGCCCCGCGCCCGGCCCGGCCGCTAACGCAGGTGCTGCGGCAACACCACCTGCCGCAGCTGCGCAACGTGCGCCTGGTGCGCTGGCAGGGGCAGCCGGCCTACCAGCTGCTCATCGACGGGCCCACGGCCCGGCCGCGCTACTTCAGCGCCAGCACCGGGGCCGCCCTGCCCGCCGATGCCGACCGCCGGTACGCCGAGCAGCTGGCCCGCTACTTCGCCCAGGATTCCACGGCCGGCATCCGCGAGGCCACGCGCCTGACCCGCTTCGACGCCGAGTATAAGTTTGTGAACCGCCTGCTGCCGGTGTGGCGCATCACCTTCGGGCGGCCCGACGGGCTGACGGTGTACGTGGAAACCATGCCTGCCCGGCTGGCCACGTTCAACAACACGACCCGCGCCGCCTTCATCCGCTCGTTCGACGCGCTGCACAGCTGGGGCTGGGTGGAGTGGCTCAGCGGCAGCCCCGCCGTGCGCGTGCTGCTGATGCTGGCTTTGCTGAGCGTCATCATCGGCTCGGCGGTGAGCGGGCTGGTGATTTACGGTTTTATGTGGGGCCGCTTCCGGAAGCCGCGCAACGCGGCCGATAAGGTGGGCGGGCTGAAAAAGTACCACCGCGCCGTGGGCCTGGCCGTGGCCCTGGTCACGCTCACCTTCGCCGGCAGCGGAGCCTTTCACGTGTACCTCAAGCGGCACCCCGACCAGCGGCTGCGCTACCAGCACGCCCCCATCCTGGCCGCCGACCGCCTCGTGGTCGACCTCACCCGGCTGCCCCTCGACTGGGCGCGGGTGCAGAACGTGGCCCTGGCTGAATTCGACGGTGAGCTGTACTACCAGGTATTTGAGCTGCCCGCCGAGGCTGCTGACCACGCAAGCGGCAAGCCCGCCGGGGCCAGCACCGGCCAGCCGGTAGAGGCCGTGCGCGCCGTACCCATCAGCTACTACTACGCCAGCACCGGCCGGCTGCTGCCCGGCGGCGCCGAGCGGCACGCCCGCTTTCTGGCCACGCGCTTCTACCAGCAGGCCGCCGGCCCCTACGCCCCTACCCCCGCCATCGGGCAAACCGAGCTGGTCGACCATTTCGAGGGCGAGTACGGCTTCATCAACAAGCGCCTGCCGGTGGTGAAGGTGGCCCTGCGTACCCCCAGCAACACCACGCTGTACGTGGAGCCCGCCACCGGCCGCCTCGCCGCCCGCGTCGACAACCTGGACCGCTACGAGGGGCTGAGCTTCGCCTTTCTGCACAAGTACCACGCCGTGGGCCGCCTGGGCAAAAACGTGCGCGACGCCGTTACCATGCTGGCCGCCGCCGGCGTGCTGGCCGTGTCTTTGCTGGGGTTGTGGTTGTTTGTGAAAGTGAAATAGCCCGCCTTGCCAGTTCTACCCATGAGGCGTTTTTTACTGCCCGGCAGCCTGGCCTTGCTGCTGGCCTGCCAATCGACCCCGGAACAGAGCCCCACCGGCGGCCCGGCGCCGGAAAACACCCGCGCGGCCGTGCTGCAGCACCACGATGCCCTGATGGCCCGCCTGAACGGCCTCGTGCAGGAGCAGCTCCGCTCAAAAGGCCAGCTCAAGACCCTGGCCCGCGACACCGCGCCGGAAGCCCTGCGGCGCCCCGAGGCCCGGCGGCTGCGCCGTCTCCTCGGCGGCCTGCGCGCGGCCGAGGAGGCCATGATGACGTGGATGCACCAGTACCAGGAGCCCGACACCGCCCGGCTGACGGCGCACCAGTACGAGGATTTCTGGGCCACCGAAGCCGAGGAGCTGCGCGCCCTCGACCGGTTGATGAGCCAGGCCCTGGACTCGGCCCGGACGGTGCGTTGAGCCCGGCCCGCCAAACGCGGAGAGCCGCTTCCTGCGCAGGAAGCGGCTCTTCGCGTTTAAGCAACAAACCGAATTAGCCTTTCAGGGCCGCGTCGTAGCGCTTGCCGGCTTCCGACCAGTTCACCACGTTCCAGAAGGCGGCCACGTAGTCGGGGCGCTTGTTCTGGTATTTGAGGTAGTAGGCGTGCTCCCACACGTCGAGGCCGATGAGTGGGGTACCGCGCTGAATGCCGGCCACGTCCATCAGCGGGTTGTCCTGGTTGGGGGTGCTGGTAATGGCCAGCTTGCCGGCCTTGGCGTCGTGAATCAGCCAGGCCCAGCCCGAGCCGAAGCGGCCGGTGGCGGCTTTGGTGAATTCCTCCTTGAACTTGTCGAACGAGCCGAAGTCCTTGGCAATGGCCGCGGCCAGGGCGCCCGCGGGCTGCCCGCCGCCCTTGGCGGCCAGCAGCTGCCAGAAAAACGAGTGATTCCAGTGGCCGCCGGCGTTGTTGCGGATGGCGTCGGGCTGCTTGCCGGCCGAGGCCAGCAGCTGGGCCAGGCTCATCTTTTCCTCCGGCTTGCCCGCCACGGCCTCGTTCAGCTTCGAGACGTAGGTTTTGTGGTGGGCGTCGTGGTGAATTTCCATGGTGCGCGCGTCGATGTGCGGCTCCATGGCGTTGTTGGGGTAAGGCAGCGGCGGCAGGGTGAAGGGGCCGTCGGCCATGGGCATAGCGCGGGCCTCGCGCAGCAGCTTTTCCTCGTGGGCCGCGGCCAGCACGGCCGGGCTGATGACGGCGCCGACCACGGCCAGCAGGCTGTTTTTCAGAAAATCTCGCTTCAGCATGGCGGTGAGATAGAGAGATGGTGAAATGGTGAGTGTGCCGGGGCAAATACGGCAGAAAACCCGAATTGCCGGGTTTTACCCGGCTGGCGCGGGTGCCGGGTCGTCTTCCTGCTCGGGCGGGGTATGGCCCAGGTCGAGCACCACGTCGCGCACGGCCGGGTCGAGGTAGCCGGGCAGTTTGCCCGGGTCGAGCAGGCGCAGGAGGCGCAGGTACTTGGCGCGGCCCTCGGCCAGCATGTGCGGCGGCACTTCGTACACGAACAGGTGGTGCGGGGGCTGCTTCTGCACGCCCACCAGCAAAAACCGGTCGGCATGGAGCGCATCGAGGTAAAAGGCGGCCTGCCGGTCGTAGTCGTAGCCCGAGCACTGGGCCACGAAATGCTCGTAGTCGCGGGCCAGCGTGGTTTTGAAGTCGACCACGGTGTAGGGCTGCCCGGGCACGTCCACCACCAGATCGGCCCGCAGCTTGCACATGGTGTTGGTCAGGGGCTCGGTAAACACGCAGCTGGGTTCGGCCACGCCCTGGTCGAGCAGGTCGCGCAGGTCGTCGCGCATGCGCACGCCCTCCACCAGCCACCACACCAGGGTGTCGTTGACGGCCGGGTAGCTGGGCACGTACTGGTCGGGCTCGAGCAGGGCCGTGTGAAAGGCCGTGCCGAAGCTCAGGGCCGAGGAAGCGCTGGATTCGCGCCGCGGGCGGCCGTTCAGCGCGTCGCGCAGCCGGGAGAGGTCCGAGTTGGCAATGGCGGGCAGGGCGCGGTAGTCGTCGTAGGAAAGGCGCAGCAGATCGGGGCGGCGCCAGGGAGCAGGCGGGGTGGTGTCGGACATAGCGTAGCGCAATGTACTACGGCGGCAGTGGCCGGGTTGTTGAGGGCCGGGCCGGGCGCGGCTCCGGTTTGTGCGAAAGCCGCAACTTTGCTGCGTTGTTTGCCGAAAAATTGGTCTGACCCGCGGGCGTACCGCTGCCCGACGGGTCGTTCAACGATAGTGGTCCTACGACTTTGGCTCCGCTGACCTGCGGTTGGCGTCGTAGCACCACTTCAGCCTCCCCTCCCATGATTCACCTGATTGGCCTGGCCGGCCGCCGCGGCAGCGGCAAAGACACCGTCGCCCACCTCGTGCAGCAGCTGCAGCCGGCGCGCGAGTGGCAGATTCGCTCCTTCGGCGACGCTATCAAGGGCGTGTGCGCGGTGCTGGCGGGCGAATCGACGGCGCCCTACTACACCCAGCCGGGCAAGGCCGAACGGATTCCGACCTACGACCTGACGCGCGGCGAGCTGCTGCAGCAGGTGGGCGCGGCCCTGCGCGCCTGGCGCGGGCCGGTGTGGATTGAGGCCCTACTGGCCAATTTGCCCACCGACCACCCCGTCATCGTGGCCGACCTGCGCTTCCCCGACGAGGCCGACACGCTGCGCGCCCGCGGCGGGCTGATCTGGCGGGTGGAGGGCGACCCGCTGCGCCAGCGCGGCGACGGTACCCGCGACGACAACCACCCCTCCGAAACCGCCCTCGACGCCTACCCGCACTACGACGCGGTGCTACGCAACGACGGCACCCCGGCCGACCTGCGGGCGCAGGTGGCCCGGCTGCTGCGCGCGGCCGGCGAACAGGTGCTGGCCGGCCAGGGCTGAAAACGCCGCGCTGGCCAGCCCTACGTTGCAGCCCGACAGCTCGCGCCTTGGCCGGCCCGGCGTTGCGCAGCCCTGGTCGGGGTGCCCTGCGTATAGAGGAGCTGGCGGGCCGGGGCACACCACCACCCGGCCCGCCGGCCTCCCATGAAAAAGCTGCTGTCTTTTCTGCCGCTGCTGCTCACCGGCTGCGGCGACTGCGAGGACGTTCACCTCACGCCGGAGGAGCGGGCGTGGTTTGCCGACTACCAGCAGGGCACCACGCTGACGTTTCGCAGCAACCGCGGCGCCACCAATACCCTCACGGTGCAGCCCCGCCAGGAATGGTACGAAAACAAGCCGTGCAACAAGCTGGAATCCGGGCCCTACCATTTCATTTTCAGCCAGGTGGTGCTGCGCCCCGCCAGCGCCTACGACGAAAAGCACCGGGACTTTGTGCTCAACATCCGCAAAACCCACCCCGAGCGGCCCGGCCTGCTCACCTTCAGCGCCGCCGGCCTCGACGGCACCACCGACGCGCTGCCGGGCAAGCCCACGGCCACGCTGCAGCAGCAGGTCTGCACGCTGAGCAGCGGCAAGACCTACCCGGCGGCCTACGTATTCCGGCAGGGCCAAAACGCCACCAACTACGGCAACGGCCGCATGCAGGCCTTTTACTGGGACAAAACCGACGGGCTGATCCGCTACGAGCTGGCCGACGGCGAAATATTTGACCTAGCGGCCCGCTAAGCCGTATCTTAGAGCTGAATGGCCTACTCCACCCGAGAGGCCTGACCGCGGCGCCGCCTCGCCTGCGCGCCGCTCTACCCCAGCTTGCCCGCCGCCCCAAACCGCCGGCGCGGGCGCGGGGTCCGGATTCTGCCGCGGCACTGCCGGCCGCGGCCGCCGACGCCCCGCCACCGCCCGGGCGCCGTTCTTGCCTGCCGTCGTTTGCCGGATTTCCGTTCCTGATTCAGGTATGTCCCTTTCCGCTCCTGCCTCCCCGGCCGAAGCCGCCGTGCACCTGCCGGCCTTCGTGCGCGACTTTCACCACCAGCTCGGCACCGATACGCTGCTGGCCCCGCTGTTTCCGACCGCCCACCGCCCGCTAACGGCGGAGGAATACCAGTTCTGGCGGGGCGTGCTCAGCGGCACTTGCTACCAGGGCCGCCCGTTTCCCCGGCGGCAGGCGCCCGCGCACCTGCTGGCCGTGTACGAGCGGTGGCAGCTGCTGCTCGGCGCCACGCTGTATTCGCACCTGCCCCGCACCCAGGCCGCCGAGGCCCTGGCCCACGCCTCCAACGTGGCCGTACTGCTGCAGCACCTGGCCCTGGGCCGCCCGGCGCCCCCCGCGCCCGCGGCCTCACGCCCCCGCTTCCCCGCCACCCGGCACTGGATCTGAAGCCGGCTGTTTTCGCCTGCCTGAAAGCCCCCGGCCCGGGCGTTTCTGCCGGGGCCGGGCCGGGGACGTGATACGGCTGCAGCCTCGGCTTACTTGCCGAAGCTGCGCACGTTGTAGCTGAAGCTCAGCATGAAGTAGCGGGTTAGCACCCGGCTGCGCACGTCTTCCAGGTAGGTATCGGTCACGTTGCGCACCACGCTGCGGTTTTGCCGGAGCAGGTCGTAGGCCTGCAGCTTCAGCTCCCCCTGCTTGTTGTTGAACAGCTGCCGGGCCAGCGCCACGTTCCAGAGGGCCACGCCCTGGTTGAAGCCCGCCGAGCGGCCGGCGTAGCGCGTCAGCCAGAGGTCGGAGCCGAGGGTGAAGCGGCCGGGCAGCTGGTAGAACACGTCGGCTTCCAGCTTCTGGCTCCAGTAGGCGGTGTTTTGCTGGGGCAGCAGGGAGTAGCGCGCGTCGAGGTAGGTCACGTTCAGGTCGAGGCCGAATTCCAGCTGGTCGTTGAAGGCCGTATTCACGCTCAGGCCCTGGCCCAGGCTCCAGTTGCGGGCTTGGTTCCACTGCTCGTTCACCAGGCTGCGGCCCTGGGTGAAGTTGCCGTTGGTGCTCAGGTTCACGTTCAGCTTGTGCCAGCCCAGGCGCTGCCCCAGCGACAGAAACCCGTTCAGCGTGCGGTAGCCGTCGGCGTTGACGGGCCGCGTGGTCTGCACGCCCTGGGCATCGAAGGCCGTCGAGGACACGATGCGGTCCTGCACCTGGGTGGCGCTGAGCAGGCCGAAGATGCTGCGGTTGCTGACGGCGTTGAACTGCTGGTAGGTGGCCGTGAGCGAGTGCAGGTACTCGGGGCGCAGCAGCGGGTTGCCGCGGCGCACGAACAGCGGGTTGGAGTTGTCGGTCACGGGCTGCAGCTGGGTGGCCGAGGGCGCCTGCAGGCGGGTGCGGTAGTTCAGGCGCAGGGTGCGGCCGCGGCTGCCGTTCCAGCTGAACATGGCGTTGGGCAGCAGGGTCTGGTAGCGGCGCGTGAAAGCCGAGTCGCGGCTTTGGTTGTCGACGCCAAGGCGGGCCTGCTGCGCGTCGAGGCCGAGGGCGTAGCCGTAGCGCAGGCGGCGCGTCTGCCAGGTCAGGCCGGCGCGGTGGGTCCGGAACTGGCTGCGGAAGCGGTTGCTCAGCCCCGGGTTCAGCCGGTCGTAGGCGCCGGTGGCGTCGTTGTAGTCGGTGGCGTCGCGGCGGGCCTGGCTGCGCGAGTCCGAGGCGTTGTAGTGCAGCTCCAGCTTCTGCTGCAAACTCAGCGGCTCCACGTAGGCCAGGTTCAGCGCCTGGGTGCGGGCGGGGTAGTCCTGGGCAATGCGCTGGTCGAGGCGGGCGCGGCGGGCCGGGCCGTCGGGGCTGAAAAAGGTGTTGTCGGCGCGGTTGAAGGCGGTGCCGTCCTGGCTGTTGAGCACCGCGCTCAGGTTGGCCGAAAGCGTGCGGCCGGCCTTGGAAAATTTGCGCATCAGCAGCAGGTTCCCGTTGCCCCAGGCGCTGCCGGCCGTGGCCTCGTAGCGGCTCAGGCTCTGGTTGAGCCGCTGCGCGCCCCGGGCCGTCTGCTGCCCGACGTTGCGCCATTGATCAGTGCTTTGCCACCAGAGCGCCGGCGTGAAGCGCAGCGAGGTCAGCGAGTCGAGCTTGTAGTCGAGGCGCAGGTTCAGGCGCTGGCTCAGGGTGCGGTTGCGGGCCGCGGTCGATTGGTCGGTCAGCAGGGCGGGCGCGGCTTCCTCGCCGGCGAGGCGGCCGGTGGCGTTTTCGCGGCGGCTGACCTGCTCAGTGCGCACGGTGCTGCGCGCGGCCAGGTAGCTGGTGGCCACTTCGGCGCGCCGGCCCCAGGCGTCGCGGTAGTTCAGCCCGCCGGTCAGGCTTTCGGTAATGCTGCTGGGCTGGTTGTTGGCGGCGCCCGCGCTGCTGCCGCGGCCGCCCTGCATTATCATCGGCCCGCCGCTGCTGCCGGGGCCGCCCACCCCACCGAAGCCACCGGGCAGGCTGCTGCCCGCATTGGCGCCGGGGCCGCCGCTCAGGTCGGCGGCGGCGGGTGCGCCATTGTCCGAGAAGCCGAGCTGGTTGACGTTGTTGGCCTGCCCGATGGCCGAAATCTGCCGGCCGTTGTTGAAGCGGTTCAGGCCCAGCTGGGCGCGGTAGCGGCCATCGGTACCCAGGCCCAGGCCTTCGGTCCCAAACCAGCCCTTGCGCTTGTCGCGCTTGGTCACCAGGTTGATGGTTTTCTGCTGCTGCCCGTCGTCGATGCCGCTGAACTGGGCCTGGTCGCCTTGCTGGTTGAACAGCTGCACCTGGTCGATGATGCCGGCGGGCAGGTTGCGGGTAGCCACCTTGGGGTCGTCGCCGAAGAAGGGCTTGCCGTCGACGAGCACGCGCTGCACCGGCTGGCCCTGGGCGCGGATGGTACCGTCGCGGTCGACCTGCACGCCGGGCAGCTTCCGGAGCAGCTGCTCCACCACGGCGTTGGGCTGGGTTTTAAAGGCGCGGGCGTTGAAGGCCACCGTGTCGCCCTGCACCGATACCGGGGCGCGCTCCTGCTCCACCACCACTTCGCCGAGCGTGTGGCTGGCAGCCCGCAGGCGCAGGGTGCCCAGCGCGGCCGCGGGCGCGGCGGCCGTGAGCTGCAGCGGCACCAGGCGGCTGCGGTAGCCCAGGAAGGTCAGCAGCAGATAGTAGCGGCCCGGGGCCACGCCGCGCAGGGTGAAGCGCCCGTCGCCGTCGGTGATGGTGAAGCTCAGGTACGACGAGTCGCGGGCCGCGAGCAACGACACCGAGGCCTCGCGCAGCACCTTGCCGCTGGCGCTGTCGGCCACGGCGCCGTGAATCTGGCCGGCGGCCGGGCGCGGGGCAGCGGGTTGTTGGGCCCGGGCCATAGCCGCACCCAGGCAGAAGAGCAGAAAGAGTAGAACGTAGCGCATAGGAGCCTCACCCCCCGGCCCCCTCTCCAAGGGGAGAGGGGGAGCCTGACGATGGCGTAGGGAGAATTGCGTCAGGGGTTGTGCTTGATGGGTTGGGCGCAGGAAGATTTGGCGCCGTTGGGGCCCGTGAATCGGGAAGCAGCGCCAGGCTGAGCTCCGCGAAGCATGACGCTGCTTCGTCAGACAGAAACTACTATCTGTAGAGATGCTTCGCGGAGCTCAGCATGCCCGTTCAAAAGGCATTGTCACCTTCCGCAGAGCCCAACTGAGCTTAGTTGCGGCCGCCGAAGTTTTCCATGGCGCGCTGGCGGAAGTCGGCGCGGGCTTTGTCGCGCAGGTCCTTCAGCTCCTCCGGCGACACTTTTTGGGCCCGGGCGCCGGGGCGCACGTCGGCTTCAGCCACGGCGGCTTTCAGGTCGACTTTGCTGGCCCGGAACTGCTCGTTGGCGCCTTCCACGGCCAGCACCACGCCCTTGTCGGGCGTCAGCTCGCGGATGGGCGAGTAGGTAAAGGGCAGCTCGGTGGTGACCCACACGGTGTAGGTTTCCTTGCGGAAGGGCACCGTGGCCTTGCGGCAGGTGTAGCCGGCAATTTTCTTGGTTTGCTCGGTCAACTGCCAGCCTTCGGTTTTGCTGA
Organism: Hymenobacter edaphi; assembly: GCF_003258365.1. Taxonomy (GTDB): domain Bacteria; phylum Bacteroidota; class Bacteroidia; order Cytophagales; family Hymenobacteraceae; genus Solirubrum; species Solirubrum edaphi. The sequence continues at coordinate 1,746,809 of NZ_QHKM01000001.1, forward strand.
TGGGCGCATCGGCGCGGTACTCGCTGGCTTTGTCGTCCTTTTTCACCGTCAGCACGGTGGCGGCGGTGCGGTCCTTGAGGTTCAGATAAGTGCTTTCCTCAAAGGGCCGGCCGAGGTTGGTGGTCTGCGGGGCGCGGCCGCCGCCGGCGCCCCCCGGGCCGCCGGGCCCGTCGACGGTGCGAATCATCAGGCCGCCGCCTTCCTGGGTTTCCTTGGCGTAGTCGCCGGCGAAGCTCAGCGTCTGGGCGAAGGTGCGCACGTCGGGAATGTCGGCGGGGAAGTCGGGGGAGCCGGGGCGCAGCTCCTGGCCATTGATGACCACGCGCAGCTGGCTGGGGTCGATGCGGCGGGAGGCTTCGTAGCTGATGCGGCCGGCCGACTGGGCGCGCAGGTGCTGAAAGGCGCTCAGGCCGGTGACGAGCAGCAGGGCGAGGAAGAGGATGGTGAGCAGGGCTTTCATGGCGGGCAGTGGTTGCAGTGAGTTGACGCTTGCAAAGCACCGGCATCGGCCTGTAAAGCACTGTTATCTTGTGTTAAAGAGTGTTAACGCCGCCGCCCCGGCCCGGCCGGGGTCGTATTTTCGCCGGGCACTTCCCTCCCACTCCGCCCATGAAACGCCGCATCCGCACCATCTTCTGGCTTCTGGCGGCCTGCATCCTGGGCATCAACGGCTTCCAGGCCTACTGGCTCTACACCACCTACCAGCTCAGCCGCACGCAGTTTGAGCGCACCACCACCGAAGCCCTGCAGGCCGTGGTATTCCGGCAGCAGGCGGCGCAGCTGCAGCAGCAGTTTGCCCGCGCCGGGCTGACGCAGTTTCAGCTCCGCATCAACGACGCCAGCATGTCGGTGCGGGCCGCGACGCCCAAGACCGGCGCCAACCGCGTCATCGTGCTGTCTGGCGCGGCGGATACGGCCGCGCCGGTGCCGCGCCTGGAGCGCATCATCGTGCGTAACCACCACCGGGATTCCGCCGCCGGCGCCCGGCGGCTCGGGGTGCTGCGCGCCGCAGCCGCCACGCCGCCCGAAGTAAACCTGCGCCAGCTCGGGCGCGACTACCGCGCCGAGCTGCGCCGCCGCGACACCGAAGCCGATTTCGTGCTCGACACCGTGAGCCTGCTGCGCCCCACCGCGGGCCGGGGCCCGGTGCTCGACGTGCCGGCCACCCACTCGCTGCGCACCAGGCCGGTGCCGCTCGGCGCGCTGAACGTGGGCGGCGGCTGGCAGGTGCAGGCCGGGCTGCGGCCCCCCACCTTCTACCTGCTGCGCCGCATGGGCGGGCTGCTGGCCGGCTCGGTGCTGCTGCTGGGCCTCACCACCGGCTGCTTCGCCCTGATGCTGAACACAATTCTGCGCCAGAAAAAGCTGGCCGACGTGAAAAACGACTTCATCAACAACATGACCCACGAGCTGAAAACGCCGCTGGCCACGGTGTCGGCCGCCGTGGAGGCCATGCAGCACTTCGGCGCGCTCAACGACCCGCAGAAAACCCAGACCTACCTGAGCATTTCGCAGGGCGAGCTGCAGCGGCTGTCGGACCTAGTGGAGAAGGTGCTCCACATTGCCGTGGAAGAGCGGCAGGCCCTGCAGCTCCATCTGGAGCCGGTGCACCCCGCCGCGCTGGTGCAGGAGCTGGTGCAGCGCCAGCAGCTGAAGGCCCCCAAGCCGGTGCAGTTTCAGGTCGACATCGAGCCCGCGGACGTGGTGCCGCTCGACGCGCTGCACCTGGGCAACGTCATCAACAACCTTATCGACAACGCCATCAAGTACTCCCGCGAGCAGGTGACCATCCGCCTGCGCGGCCGCCGCGACGAAACCGGCTGGCGCCTCACCGTGCAGGACGACGGCATCGGCATCCCGAAAAGCTACCAGGAGGCCATCTTCGACCGGTTTTTCCGCGTGCCCACCGGCAACCTGCACCCCGTCAAAGGTTTCGGCCTGGGCCTCTACTACGTGCGCCAGGTGGTGGAGCGCCACGGCGGCCACATCGCCGTGCGCAGCGAGCCAAACCGCGGCAGCGAGTTTTCGTTGTGGCTGCCGGTTTGAGACAGAAAATACGATTGCACGTCATTCCGAGCGAAGTCGAAGAATCTCGCGTGCTGATGCGAGATACTAATTTCAACGAATCAGTGGATGCTTCGGCTGCGCGGACGCCAGAAGGAGCATGACAATACTCTTGGCCGTCACCACGCGAGATTCCTCGGCCTTGCTCGAAATGACGTGCAAATCCCCAAACAGCCATATGCCCTCCATCCTCCTCATCGAAGACGAGCCCGCCCTGGGCATGATTGTGAAAGACAGCCTGGAGGTGCGTGGCTTCGCGGTGCGCTACGCGGCCGACGGGCAGGAGGGGCTGGAGCTGTTTCGGCAGCAGTGCCCCGACATTGTGGTGGCCGACGTGATGATGCCCCGGCTCGACGGCTTTTCGCTGGCCGAAATCATCCGGCGCGAGAATCCCGGGGTGCCCATCATCTTCCTCACGGCCCGCTCGCAGCCCGCCGACGTGGTGCGCGGCTTCGAGCTCGGCGGCTCCGACTACCTGAAGAAACCCTTCAGCATGGACGAGCTGATTGTGCGCATCCGGGCGCGGCTGGGGGCGGCCGCGGCCACCCCGGCGCCCGCGGGCGTGCTGACGCTGGGCCAGTACCAGTTCGACCACCCCAAGCAGCGCCTGCACCGGCAGGGCCAGGAAGAGCAGCTTACCCACCGCGAAGCCGAGCTGCTCAAGCGCCTTTACGACCAGCGCAACCAGGTGCTGGAGCGCACCACCGTGCTGCGCGAGCTGTGGGGCGACGACAACTTTTTCAACGGCCGCAGCCTCGACGTGTTCATCACCCGCCTGCGCCGCTACCTCAAGGACGACCCGCAGGTGCAGATTGTGAACGTGCGCGGCATCGGCTACAAGCTGATGCTGTAACGGCCGGCCCGCGGCTCGCGCTGCGGGGTTCCGCCGCCCGTTTTCGGTCCGACGACTTCCCGAGCCGCTTTGCCGTATTGGCAAAGCGGCTTTTTCATTTTGGCAATTACCATGGCCTGACACGACCACATACAAACGATTGTCATTTGACCATCAGGCAATTACCACCCAATTTAATTCCTCGCGTCCCTTCGGCTCGCAATTTGGCATTCCGAATCGACACCATCTGCCGCGCCTGACCAAATCGGTTTCCCGCGCTGCCTTTTCCTTCGATGAAAGCACTGCTGCTTGTCGCCCTGACGGCGACGCTGGCCGTTCCGGCCGCCGCCCAGACGCCCGCCGATTCCGCCGCCCCGCGCCCGCTCACCGTCTACGGCTTCGTCGACGGCTACTACGGCTACGACTTCACGGGCCGCAGCCAGACGCGCCCGGCTTTTCTCTATGCCCACCACCGCGCCAACGAGTTTGCCCTCAACAACGCCGTGCTCGGCGCCCGCTACGACGACGGGCGGGTGCGCGGGGCCCTGGGCCTGCACGCGGGCACCTACGTGGAGGCCAACTACGCCAATGAGCCCGCCGCCCTGCGCCCCGTCTACGAAGCCTACGCGGGCTTCCGGCCCTTCGCCAAGGCCTGGCTCGACGTGGGCATTTTTCCCTCGCACCTCGGGTTTGAGTCAGCGCTGAGCAAGGACAACTGGACGCTGACGCGCTCCATCATGGCCGAAAACTCGCCCTACTACGAGGCCGGCGCCCGCCTCAGCTACGAGGCCTCGCCGAAGCTGACGGTGACCGGGCTGGTGCTCAACGGCTGGCAGAACCTGCGCGACACCAACCGCGCCAAGGCCCTGGGCACCCAGCTGCAGTGGAAGCCCACGGCCAAGCTGCTCGTCAACAGCAGCACCTTCTACGGCAACGAGCAGCCCCGGGACTCCACCCGCCGCCGGCGCTTCTTCCACGACTTCTACCTCAGCTACGCCGCCACCGACCGGCTCAGCCTGGCCGCCGTGTTCGACGTGGGTGCCCAGCAACGCCCGGCGAGCCAGCGCGGCGCCGATACCTGGCACGCCGGCGCGGCCCTGCTGCGCTACCAGCTCACCGATAAATGGGCCGCCGCCGCCCGCTACGAGTACTACCGGGCCCGGCGCGGCGTCATCATCCGCAGCATCTCCCCCGCCCCGGCCGATGCGGACTTCAACCTCGGCGGGGCCTCGCTGAACCTCGACTACGCGCCCACCGCTCACGTGCTGGTGCGCGTGGAGGGCCGGGCCCTGCGCAGCCGCCAAGCGCCCTTCCGGACCGATGCGGACCGCCCCACCACCCGCTACGCCAACGTGACGAGCAGCGTGGCGCTGAGCTTCTGAGAAGTTAGGAGTGGATAGCGTTGTGGGACTTGGGTTGCGGATTTGCACGACATTCTACCTCCTGGCTCCTTCCACAAGCAGGAAGCTACAGGTCGCCGGCGCGGCGGGCGTTGGCTATGTTAGGCGCGCCAACCCACTTCCCGCCCCGCATGTCCTCGTTACTTACCCGCTGCCTGTGTGCCCTGTGGCTGCTCGGCGGCTTCGCGGCCCGGGCCCAGCCCGCCGCCCCCACCCGGCAGACGCAGTACCTCTCGGGCCGCGACAAGGACCGCACCGTGGCCTGGGACTTCTACTGCACCGGCGGGCGGCAAAGCGGCGTCTGGACCACCATTCAGGTGCCCTCGTGCTGGGAGCAGCAGGGCTTCGGCAGCTACAACTACGGCCGCGACTACAAAACCTACGGCAAGAATTTCCGCTTCGCCGACGAGCAGGGCCGCTACCGGCACGCGTTCCGCACGCCCCCGGACTGGCAGCAGCGGCGGGTGTTTATCGTGTTCGAAGGCTCGATGACCGACACCGAGGTGAAGGTGAACGGGCAACTGGCCGGGCCTACGCACCGGGGCGCGTTCTACGAGTTTCGCTACGACATCACCGACAAGCTGCGGCCCGCCGGCCAGCCTAATCTGCTGGAAGTCACGGTGAGCAAGATGTCGGCCGATAAGTCGGTGAATAATGCCGAGCGGCTGGCCGACTACTGGGTGTTCGGCGGCATTTTCCGGCCGGTGAAGCTGGAGGCGTTTCCCGAGCAGTTCATCCCCCGCCTGGCCGTGGATGCCCGCGCCGACGGCTCCTTTGCCCTGAACGTATTCGTGCGCGGGCTGCGGCAGGCCACCGAAGTGCAGGCCGACATCCTCGACGCCGACGGGAAGACGGTGGGCTCGGCGCGGGGCATGGCCCAGGCGGGTGATACGCTCGTTAACGTCAAAACCACCGTCAGCCAGCCGCGGCTGTGGACTTCGGAAACGCCCAATCTGTACCGCACCCGCGTGAGCTTGCGGGCCGGCGGGCAGCCGCTGTACCAGACCGAGGAGCGGTTCGGCTTCCGCACCATCGAAATCCGGCGCGGGCGGGGCATTTTCGTCAACGGCACGCAGGTAAAGCTCAAGGGCACCAACCGCCACAGCTGGTGGCCCGAAACCGGCCGCACCCTCAGCGACGCCATCCATCTGCAGGACGTGCGGCTCATCAAGGAGATGAACATGAACGCGGTGCGCATGTCGCACTACCCGCCCGACCGGCGCTTTTTGGAGCTCTGCGACTCGCTCGGCCTGTACGTGCTCGACGAGCTGGCCGGCTGGCAGAAGGCCTACTCGACCCCGGCCGGGGCGCCGCTGGTGCGCGAGATGGTGCAGCGCGACGCGAATCACCCGAGCATTCTGTTCTGGAGCAACGGCAACGAGGGCGGCACCAACAAGGAGCTGGACGATGACTTTGGCCTTTACGACCTCTCGCAGCGGCCCGTCATCCACGCCCACCACCGCCCCGGCAACCAGCACAACGGCATCGACACCAACCACTACGAGAACTTCTACAGCTCGCAGAAACTCCTGGCCGACTCGCTGATCTACATGCCCACCGAGTTTCTGCACTGCCAGGACGACGGCGGCGGGGCGGCCGGGCTGCAGGACATCTGGGAGCTGCACTGGCAGGCCCCGCGCTCCGGCGGCGGCTTCCTCTGGGCCCTGGTCGACGAGGGCCTGGTGCGCACCGACCAGCGCGGCATCATCGACGTGAACGGGGTGAATGCGCCCGACGGCGTGCTGGGCCCGCACCGCGAAAAGGAAGGCAGCTTCTTCGCCATCCGGGAAATCTTCGCGCCGATTCGAGTGCGCGTGGCCGGGGCAGCGCAAGCCAATAAGAAAACCGCGAAACGCAGCAAGCCGCCCAAGGCCGCAGCAGGCACAACCTCCCCGGCTTCAGCTGCTGCGGCTCCACCTGAGCCAGCGGCGGCGACTCAGCAAACGGCCGGCGGTTCGGCCCCGGCTGCCACTCCGCCGACCGAGCTGCCGGCCGATTTCCGGGGCGTTATCGAGGTCGAAAACCGCTACCACTTCCTGAACCTGCGCCAGTGCTTTTTCCAGTGGGAGCTGGTGAACTTCCGCCAGCCCGGCGACGCGTTCAGCGGCCACGTGACCCGGCAGCGCGGCCGGGCCGCCAGTCCCGATGTGGCCCCGCTGGCCCGGGGCCAATTGAAGCTGGAACTGCCCAAAGATTGGCGGCGCTACGACGCGCTGCAGCTGGCCGCCTTCGATGCGCAGAAGAACCTGGTGTACCGCTGGACCTGGCGCACCGGCCCCGCCCGCCAGGCCCTGGCCGGCCTCGTGACGCTGGCCGCCGGGCCGCAGCCGATAGAAGCCACCGAAACCGATTCCACCCTCACGCTCAAGGCCGCGGGCATCACGGTGGGCTGGAACCGGCAGACCGGCCGCCTCACCGGGCTGCGCGGCAACAACGGCGACAAGCTCAGCTTCGGCGGCGGCCCGTTGCTGGTGAGCGGCGCGGCCACCTTCCAGGGCCTCACGCGCCGCTCGGAGCCCGACGGCGAAGTGGTGGAAGCGCGGTACGCCGGCGACCTGCGCGCCGTGCGCTGGAAGCTCTACGGCTCGGGCTGGCTGCAACTCGATTATGAGTACGCCGCCGCGGGCGACCTGCCCTTTGCCGGCCTCTCGTTCCGCTACCCCGAAAACTACGTGCTCGGCGCCCGGTGGCTGGGCCGGGGCCCCTACCGCGTCTGGAAAAACCGCCCCCAGGGCGTCACGCTCGATACCTGGGAAAACGCCTACAACAACACCCAGACCGGCGCCGCCCCCTGGCTGTACCCCGAGTTCAAGGGCTACTTCGCCGACATCAGCTGGCTGGAGCTGAACACGGTGGAAGGCAAGTTCCTCGTCGCCACCCCCGACCCGGGGCTGTACGTGCGCCTCTTCGACTTCTACGGCCTCTCCGGCGTGCAGCCCCACCCCGGGCTGCCCGTGGGCAACCTCTCCTTTCTCGATGCCATTCCGCCCCTGGGCACCAAACTGGCCCTGAACATCGACGCCAACACGGCCGCCCTCGGCCCGCAGAGTGAGCTGAATCACCTGAGCGGGACGCGCCGCCGCACTTTGTACTTCTTCTTCGGCCTGCCCCCGGTCAGCAGCACGCCCCAGCCCTACACTGCCCCGGCCAAGGACGACTTGTTTTAAGGCGGTAGTACTGGCGGTCATTGCCGCGCTTCGCTCGCAATGACCACCAGTGCTACCGCACCAAAATACTTACGGCTCAAAAACAGCCGCGCCCGAAACTGCAGTTTCGGGCGCGGCTGCTTGTCTGGTCAGCTCATTGGTCTGAACCGATGGTGCGTGCTGCCAGGGTTAGCGGTTGGCACGTTGGCCAGGACCGATTGGCTACGCCTTCCTCGGTTGCCGCGCCTGACTACGTCGACCTTCGCTTCGCTCGCAATGACAGCGGGGTGAACCGGGGCATGCGGGGGCAGCCCCGGGCTACTGCAGCTTCGGCTGCGGCTTGGGGCTCTGCATGTAGCCGGCCGGCACCTTCTGGGCCGCGGCAATATTGCTGAGCCGGCGGCCGTCTTTGCCGTCCGAGCGGTTGGCGGCGAGCAGGATGCGGCCGTAGGGGCGGTAGTCGCTCCACTGGCGGCGGAAGCTGGGCGCGGCGTCGGCGGCGTTGCGGTAGAAGGCCCACTCCTCCACCAGGTACGTGCGCGGGCTGATGAGCAGCTCGTAGCGGTTGTTAGGCGTCACGCCCACGTTTTCGAAGGTCATTTCCACCACCCGGGCCGGGCTGCCCTGCACGGTGTTGCCGGTGCCCTTATAGACGAGCTTCACGCCCGAGTCCTTGAGCTTGAAGGGCATCAGCAGCCACCAGGAGTTGTTGGCCCAGGTGGCGTACATGTTGGTGAGCAGCTTTTTGCCCTCCTCGGTTTCGCTGATGTCCTGCCCGGCGCGGTAGGCCTTGCCCGTGCGCGAGTTCAGGTTGCCGGTCAGCACCAGGTCGCCCTTCTGCCAGCGGAAGTCGTTGGTTTGCTTGTCCCACACCTGGTACTGCTCGCCGAAAAACTCCCAGCCGATGAAGCGGGTCTTCTGCCAGGCATCGTAGCCGCCCATGGCCTGCATCACGCTGTCGGCCAGGGCCACGGCGCGGGCGTCGGAGCCGATCTGGTTGAAGTCCTTGCCGGCCGGGTACGCGGTGACCTTGCCGAGCTTGCTTTGGGCCCAGGCCGGGCGAGCGGGGCTCAGCAGCGCCAGCGCCCCGAACATCAGCAGGCAGCCGGGGCGCAAGGGCAGCAGGTGAGAAAGAAGCGGCATCATCGTCATATGTGCGGGGAAAAGAGGGACAAACGCGCGTACGAAAAAATGCCCGCGGCAGCTAAACGGCCGGGCCGAGCGGCGGAAAATTGCCCCTCGGCCCGGCCGCTCGGGCAAGCTGCGCGGCTCCGGCCGCTATTTTTTTCCGGCCATTTCCATTTCGATGCTGGCCATGATAAACGGCCCCACACCCTTGAAGTCGTTCTGCTTGATGGGCTCCGAGAGGTAGTACTCGTAGCTGCCGTCGCGGTAGGGGTTGCCGCCCAGGCCGCCCACGCTCACCGTGCCGTTCAGGGCCACCGTGCCGTCGGGCTGGGGCGCCACAAACTGCTGGAGTACGCCCTGGTAGCCCTTCTGAGCCACGGCGGCGTACTGTTTATCGAGGTAGCCCATTCGCACGCCTTTCTGCAGGGCGTAGACGAACATGCAGGTGCCGGAGGTTTCAATGTAGTTGCCGGCTCGGCCAGCCTGGTCCGTCACCTGCCACCAGCCGCCGGTTTTCGGGTCCTGGTACCTGGCCAGCACCGGCGCCAGGCGCTGCAGGTAGCTGATCAGGTTCTTGCGCTGGGGGTGGTCCTTGGGAAAGTAGTCGAGCACGTCGACCAGGGCCATGCCGTACCAGCCGATGCCGCGGCTCCAGAAGTTGGGCGAGAGGCCGGTTTCCTTGTTGGCCCACTTCTCGGTTTTGGCTTCGTCCCAGCCGTGGTAAAGCAAGCCGGTTTTGGGGTCGACCAGGTGCTTTTCCACCAGCGCAAACTGCAGGGCCACGTGGTCGAAATCCTTGGGCTGGTTGAAGAGTTTGGCGTATTCGGCGGAAAACGGCTCGGCCATGTAGAGGCCATCGAGCCACATCTGGTTCTGGTAGCGCTTCTTGTGCCAGTAGCCGCCCTCGGAGGTGTGGGGCTGGTTTTCGAGCTGCAGGCGCAGGGTTTCGGCGGCCTTGCGGTACAGCGCGCGGCGCGGCAGCTGCGGCTGCTGGTACAAAGTCAGCAGCACCCGCCCGGCGTTGATGTTGTCGAGGTTGTAGTCCTCCATCTTGAAGTAGCGGATGCTCGCGTCCGGGCCGATGGAGTAATCCATGGTCTTGACCACGTAATCCAGGTACTTCCGCTCCCCGGTGCGCTGCCAGGTGCGCTCCAGGGCCTTGAGCATCAGCCCGTGCTCGTAGCCCCAGCGGGCGGCGCGGTTGCGCTCCGGCGGAACGGTGTCGGGGTAGAGCTTCATAAATGAGTCGGCCATGCGCTGCGACCAGGGCAAGGCGGCGGCCACGGCGGGCGGGCGGGCGGCGGCCGGCTTGGCGGGCGCGGCCGTTTTGGTTTTGACCTTGACTTTACTTTGGGCCACGGCCAGCGGACCGGTCAGGGCCAGGCCGGCCAGCAGCAAAAACGAGTAAACACGCATAGGAAAATCAGCAGAAAGTCAGAGAAAGGAAATGCCGTCAGCAAGATTACCAGCGGCGGCTACCAGCGGCGTCATGTGCTGTCATGTTCCACAAAGCGGGTGATTGGTAACAGAGGTTACGGGTTGAAGGCCGGTAGTAATTGAAGCCATAATGGTAAGCTCACTGACCAATCTGGCTTAATCACGCTGCAGCCGGCTACTTTTTCGCCACGCTGACGGCTTTTTTCTTCACCCCGGTGCCGACTTCCACCGGCAGCTTGGCCTGCGTTACATCGGTATTGCTGAGCTTGATATCCTTGGCTTTATCAGCGCCGGAGGCGCGCAGCAGCACCGCCGCGCCGGGCTGGTACTTGATGCCGTCGAGCGTGATGTTCTGGCTGTTGTGCACTTCCATCACCGGGTCGGTATTCTTGCTGAGCAGGCTCACGTTTTTGAGGCTGATGCGGTTGGCTTCGATGCAGACCAAGCCTTTATCGGCCTGCAGCACGGCGTTTTCCAGGCTGATGTCTTCGATGGCGCGCTCGGGCAGGCCGCGCACCAGCATGGCGGTGCGGGCGCCGTTGCAGGTCACGTTGCGCATGGAAATCTTGCGGAAAGCCGGCGTGCCCTCCCCCACCGGCTGGGCGGGCGACACGGGCCTTTCCTTGGAGCCGGCCACCTGCGGCGTGGGGTCCTTGATCATGTAGTACATGTCGAAGAGAATGGCCTCGCCGGGAATGTCCTTCATGTCCACGTTCTCGATGAATATGTTTTCCACCACCCCGCCGCGGCCCCGCGTGGTCTTGAAGCGCAGCCCGATGTCGGTGCCGATGAAGGTCAGGTTCTGCACCCAGATGTTGCGCGCCCCGCCCGACATTTCCGAGCCAATGACGAAGCCGCCGTGCCCGCGGTACACCGTGCAGTTGCGCACCAGGATGTTTTCGGTGGGCAGGGCCCGCTGCCGCCCCTGCTCGTTGCGCCCTGATTTGATGCAGATGGCGTCGTCGCCCGCGCTGAAGGTGCAGTTTTCCACCAAGCCGCGGTTGATGGATTCCAGATCCAGCGCGTCGGTGTTGGGCGTGTAGGGCCCGTTGAGCACCGATACGCCGCGCACCACCACGTCCTGGCTCATCATCGGGTGAATGGTCCAGGCCGGGGAGTTCTGGAAGGTTACGCCCTCCAGCAGAATCCGCTTGCAGCCGTCGAGCACCAGGAAATCGGGCCGCAGGTAGTCCTTGATTTCCTCGAAGTCCTTGACCTCCTTTTTCTCCTCGGTGATGACGCCCGCCTCCTTCACCTTGGTGCCGGCCAGCGACTGCGCCGACGGGTACCACCTGTCCTGCTTCTCGTTCAGCACGCCGCCCGAGGCCACCAGCTGCTTCCACTCGCCCTCCGGCGTGCGGCCCTTCTGCACCATCCACCAGGCTTCCCCGGCCCCGTCGAGGATGCCGCGGCCGGTAATGGCCACGTTTTCCAGGTTCTGGCCGTAAATCAGCGCCTGGTTGCGCACGGCGGCCAGGCCTTCCCAGTTGGTTTTGATGAGCGGGTAGTCGGCGCGGTTGGCCGAAAACTGCAGCAGCGCGCCCAGCGCCAGGTGCAGGTTGACGTTGGAGCGCATGGTCAGCCCCGCCGTGCGCCAGTGCCCGCGCGGCACCAGCACCACGCCCCCGCCCTGCTGCCCGCAGGCGTCAATGGCCTGCTGCAGGGCCTGGGTGCTTGGCGTGAGGCCGTCGGGTACGGCGCCGTACTTGGTGATGTTGAAGGTATCCGGGCGAAACTCGGTCGGGTTGACCTTGGGCAGATTCGGGGTGAACGACTGAGCAGCGGCGGGCAGGCCGGCTGAAACCAGCAGCGCGAGGATGGGCAGGTAGTTGGTCATGAAGTAGCGCTAGGGCTTGAAACCAGCTTCCTTGCTCAATTATGGAAGGGCTGGGGTTGATTCGGGCTCGAAAACCCGGCCAGAAGTCGGCAATTCAGCGGCAAAGATGCTTCGACCGGGCTGATACTAACTGAATTTTGCCGTTTCAGGGCGTCGTTCACGCGGCGCGGACGCCCGTCAACCACCCCGGCCACGCCTGCGGCTTGGCGTCTCCTCCCCGCCGAAGAAGGGAAGCTGGTCGTTCCACTACGGCATGGGTTTCAGCCCCTCCCACTTCACCTTCCAGCCCTTCGGAACACCCGGATTGGCGGTTTTGCTGCCGTCGTAGCCGGCGCACATCAGGGCCACGGCCGCCAGCAGGCCGCCGTTGCCGGGCAGGTAGAGGCGCAGCCGGTCGTCCTGGAAGTTGTGGCCGTTGGGCAGGTAGGTGTTGGTTTTGATGGGCATCAGCAGCGCGTCCACCGCTTTGTCGGGCAACCCCAGGCGGGTGGCCGTCATGGAGGTCATCGGGAAGTCCCAGCCCCAGGTGTGCGGCCAGTTCCAGCCCTTCCACACCAGGTCGAAGGTGCGGCGCATGGTGGCCGGGTCCTGCTGGCCGGTGACGGGCATCATGCCCAGCGCGCCGAGCACCGAGGGGTGGTCGGTGATGAATTCCGGGTTGGTGTAGGAATCGGGGGCGCTTTCGGCGGCCAGGTACACGCCCTGCGCCTGGGGCAGCTTCGAGAGCTTTTGCAGCACTTCGGCGTATTTGGGATTGGGCGCCAGGCCGGCTCGTTTCCGCCATTCCTGCGCCGTGGTCAGGGCCCAGTGCCAGTACACCAGCTCGTAGGTGGGGTTGAAGGTTTCTTCGGCCTTGAAGCGCTCCTGGGCCGGAATCAGACCCTTGCCGAGAATGTAACGGTCCTTGTCTTTCTCGTAAAACGGGTACGAGGCCATGAAATCGGCCGTGGCAAACACCAGTTCCTGGTACTTCTGCTGCGCGGCGGCCCCGCCCCCGTCGCGGCGCACCAGCTCGGCCAGGTAGATGAAGTGCGGCTGCTGCCAGATCAGAAACGCGCCCACCGACGAGGGCGCCTCGCGGCCCTGGTTGTCGGTCATTTTCTGCCAGCGCAGCCCCTCGAAGCCCTGGCGCTGGGCAATGGCCTTGGCGCCGGCTATGATTTCGGGGCGCAGGTACCAGTCGAGGCTGCGCTGCAGCAGGTCGGTGCGGCCCCAGAGGCCGTAGTGCATGGCGTGCCAGTAGTGCATTTCCAGGTGGGGCTTGCCAAACCAGCTGTTGTACACCAGCCCCGTTTCCTGGGGCGGAAACTGCCCCGTTTCCTGACTGCGAATCAAATACTGCGAGAGAATCATGCGCCGCTCCAGCTCCTTGGCCCGCGGGTCCTTGGTGGCACCGAAGTCCACCGCGCCGCCGCTCAGCCAGAAGCTTTTCCAGCCCGCCACGCTGCTTTTCTGCGCCTCGGCGAAGCTCACCGGATGCATCTTCTCCTCCAGCGGCGGCGTGAAACGGGCGCTGACTTCCAGCACGTCCTGCTGGCCATCGGGCGTCAGCACGAACTCGTGCGGCTGCGCGCCGGTGGCCAGCCGGGCCTTCCCGTTCCAGCCGAAAGCCACCTGGTACTGGTCGGCGTCGAGCCGGTGCGACACCACGGCCATGGTCTCCCGCTGCCACTCGATTTTCGACTGGTGCCGGTCGGCGTTCTGGTAGTTCACGCCCACGTCGTCCCACTGCGCGGTGGGGTACGGCAGGCGCAGAAACACCTGGAGGCGCTGCTGCTTCACCAGCGGCGACTTCACCTGCACGGCCACCGCGTCCTGCTGCTGGTGGCCCACCGTCAGCACGTCCACCGGCGTACCTTCCAGGGTGAAGTGGCTGCGGATTTCGCCGGTCCAGGGGTTCAGCTCCTGCCGCAAATCTTTCAGGTCCTTAATGGTAGCGCGGGAGCCGTCTTTTTTGAGCAGCACGAAGCCCAGGTTGCCCAGCTGCAGGCGGTGCGGGTTGGCGCGCAGAAAGTCCACCGCCTGCTTGTTGCGCTCGGGCGCTTTCACCTGCACGGTGTAGGGAATCTTGCGCCCGTTCAGCTCGTACTGCCGCTGGGCTTCCTCCACTTTGTAGCCCTCCCGGTTCGGAAAGCTGTGCCAGCCCCATTCCGACTGCGTGCCCAGCGGCACGCCCTTGGCGTAATACTCCGGGAATGACTGCAGCCCCGTCACGTCGACGGTCATGGCAAAAACGCCGTTGCCCACGTTCAGCGAAGCCAGCGAATCGGTGGTGGTGTTCACAACCTTGTGGCGCTCCACCACGGCCTGCCGGTTGATGGCCTGGGCCAGCGCCTCGGAAGCCGAAAAAGCGGCCCCGAAGCCGAGCAGAGAAAAAAAGAGGACGCGAGTGTTGGGCATATGGTGGAGACTGTAGAGCCGCCTGTTTGCGACTCAATCGTGAGCTGCGTTGATCTTCGATTGCTGAGGTTGTGATTACCGCGTCGGTGCAACTCCAGCGGGGCAGTTGGCCATTCATTGCCGACGGTTCAATGACAAGACGCCAGGTCTCTACATCGTTCTGATGGATTACAGGCGCGCCAGCGTCACGCTCATCAGGCCGATGACCACGTCATTGGCCAGGGCGCGCACCGTCAGGCTTTTGAGTTTCTTGTTCGGGTCGAGGGGCAGCTCCAGCACCGTGGCCGCGCCCCCGTCGATGGCGCGGGTGCTGAAGCCCTTGATGCTGGTGTACTGGTCGAATTCGCTGCCGGGCACCATGCGGCCGGTTTTCAGGTGTACCCGCAGCGGGTGGGGCGCGCCGGTGCGGAAGGCAAAGCCGTCGTCGAGGTAGTCCTGCTCGATGGGCCACCACGAGTCGGGATTACGCAGCGCCAGGCGGGCCGTGGTGCCGTCGGTGTACTCGACCAGTACCTCCCCGTTGTCGAGCTGGCTTTGCATGGGGTTGGTGGAGCCGGCCAGCAGCAGCCGGGCGTGCGCGGCGCGGCCCTTCAGCGGCACGGTGACCTGCTTGGGGTAATTGCTCCACTGCGACACGAACAGCACGTTCGGCGCCCCCGCCGCGCCGGGCGTGCGCAGTGGCACGCCGTCGGGCAGACGGATTTCGTTTTGCGCCCCGGCCAGCTGGCGCAGGCCGCTGTCGTCGATAACGGCCTGCGTGAGCGGGTAGCACCAGTTGCCGATGCCCTGGGTGGGCAGCTGCAGCGTCGGCCCCTGGGGGCGCGGCGCGAGGTACTTGTTGGGCTGAAAGATGCTGGTCACCTGGTCGTTGAAGTAGCGCGTGAGGTCCTGCGTTTCCCAACGCCGGGCAACCGGCGCGGCCGTGGCCGTTTTGCCGGCAGCCGGGGCGGCGGGCGGAGCCACATGCAGCGGCGTCCACCAGCGCAAGGCGCCCTGGTTCTGCGGCACGAATACGGTACGGCGCCCCGGCTGCCGGGCCACCGCGGCGGCGCTGTCGGCCGCTGCTACGCGCAATGTCGGCGCCGCGCCCCGCCACTGGATTTCCACCGCGTACCGCTCGGCCGGCGCGCTGCGGATTTCGATAACCGGCCGGCCCACGGCGGCGGCCAGATTGCGCCAGGCGGCGGGCTGCCCGTTCACCGTCACGGCCGCTACTTCGGTGGCCAGGGCGGGTACCTGCAGCTTCAAGGCCAGGCGTTTGGGCAAGCGCTGCGCCAGCTGGTAGGTTTCGCGCTGGCCCTGGCGGCGGAAACGAAAGGTCACATCGGGCACCACCAGACTGGCCGAATCCCAGGCGGCGGGCAGGCCGGGCTTCACCAGCAGGGTGTCGTGCAGGGCGTCGGGGCGGAGGCCGAACAGGCCTTCCACCAACGAGCGGGCCGCCACGCCGATGGGGTCGGCAAAGTCGCGGTACAGCTCGCCGCGGTGGGCGTCGTAGAAGCTGATCTGCTGGAAGTTGCCGGGGCTGCTGCCCAGGTACATGCTTTCGAGCAGGGCGCTTTTCCAGAGCCGGAACCCATCCTGGGCGCGGCCCGCCTGCCAGTAGGCCAGCGCGGCGTGCAGGTTTTCGGCCAGCACCACGTTGTTCAGGGACCAGTCGTAGGGCTGCCAGTTGGTGGTCGACAGCAGGTAGTAGCCTTCGTCGGCAAGGCCCGCGGCCCGCACCGGAATGCGCGGCAGATCGGTATCGGCGTAGCGCAGGGCCTGGTAGGCCTGCTGCGCGTCGGGCACTTCCGAGTCGATGGCGTGGTAGACGGTCCAGAGGCCCGGCGCCGCGTGCAGGTCCCGGCGGCCCAGCGCGTCCTGAAACTCGGCGTACCAGCCCTGCTCGGGCAGCCACAGGCGCGTGTTCAGCGCCTGCCGGATCTTGCGGGCTTCCTGCTGGTAAGGCGTCGCGTTCTGCCCGATGAGGGCGGCCAGCTCGGCGGCCATGTTGTTTGCCAGGTAGTTGTAGGCCGAGGAGTGCGTGACGGCCCCGCCGCTGTACTGCAGCGCGTCGGAAGCCCAGATGGCGGCGTAGGCGTCGTAAAGTCCGTCGTTGTCGGGGTCGAAGTTGCGCTTTTCCCAGGCCAGGTGGCGCGTCAGCACCGGCCACATTTCGCGGGCAAAATTCAGGTCGCCGGTCCAGCGCAGGTGGCGCAGCAGCTCGTCCACGAACACCAGGTTCATGTCGTAGTGGTGGGCGCGCAGGTCGCCGCCGGGGTTGCGGCTGATGTAGCCCTCGGAGTAGACGCTGGTGCCCAGCTTTTCCTGCGAGCGGGCCAGGTTCAGGGCCGTGTCCATCACCACCGGCCCGATTTCGGGCTGCGTGAGCTGCGACTGGGCGTAGGCGCGAAAATGCTGCTGGGCCCGGTCGTGCCAGCCCAGCGGGTCGGCGGCGTAGGGGCCGCGCCAGCCGTTGAGGCGCATACGCCAGGCCACCGCGCCGTGCATGTAGGAAGGGGCCTCCCAGATGGCGTCGGCGGCCACGCTCAGCGCCCCGCCCAGGGTGTTCAGAAATGGATCGGGCGTGCTCACCCGCACCCGGCCGGCCAGCTGCTGCCGGGCCGCTTCGGCCTGCGCAAAGGCCGCCGGCAAATCGGCGTAGCGCAGCGCCGGGGGCGCGCCGTTCGGGCCGGGCTCCACCGCTTTCTGCACCGCGAAGTACAGCGTTTCGCCGGCCCGCACCGGCCGGCGGCCGACCAGTACCGGCGCCGCGGCCGACGCCGGGGCGGCCAGCAGCTGCGCCGGGGTTGGCTGCTGCGCGGCATCGGCTACGCGCAGGGCCGTGGCCGGCGGCACCACGCCCAGCAGGCGCGGCCGGGGCGTGCCGGCCGGGGCGTTTTTGGGCGGCTGCCCGTACGTGAGCGTGAAAGCGTCGCGCTGCAGCTCGACGGCGTTGCCCTGGCAGTTTTCGGGCTTAAGGTAAAAGCTGGATTCCGGGTCGGCGCCGATGTCGCCGTCGCGGCTGAACTTGCGGCCCGTGGCCCCGCCGAAGGCCCACACCAGCTGCACCGCGCCGGGCGCCACGCGCTCCAGCTCGGCCCGCACCAGCACGCCCTCGGCGTCGGCCAGGGGCAGCACGGTGAGGCGCAGCTGGCCCTGCGGCCCCAGCAGCGCATCCTGAATGCGGTAGCGCATGGTGCCGGGCCGGTAGCGCGCCTCGATGCTGTCGGCCTCGATCAGCCACTTGCTGCGGCCGCCGGCCACCAGGCCAAATTTCAGGTTGCCGCCCATACCGGGCAGGTAGAGGGCAAACTCGGGCAGGTCGCCGGCCTCCACGCGGAAGGCGGTATGGGTGCCGTAGAGGGCGCGGGTGAAGCGCCGCCGGCCGTTGCGGATGACGAAATCCTCGCCGGCGGGGCGGTAGCGCAGCGTGCGCGGCTGCCCGTGCCAGAGCGGGGGCGCGGGCGTCTGGGCGGCGGCAAATTCGCCCGCCATCAGCAGCCCGAGGGCGCAGCACAGGCCGCGCAGCAAGTGCCGGCCGGGCCACACAAGCCGGTAAGCGGACGGGTAAGCGAAGCGTTGGGGGTCGACCATTGGCCGGGGAAAAGGAGAAACGGCGGGCGAAAGATAGGAAGCCCGATTTCCGCCAGCAGAGGCGAAAACCGGGCTCACTCAGGTGTCAAAGGGCGGCTAGTTGTAGCCGGGATTCTGCTCGTAGGCGTACGACGAAGCGGCCAGCTCCTGCTGGGGCACCGGGTACAGCACGTCGTTGCTCGTCAACGGCTTGCGGATGCGGTTGCTCGCGTCGTCGGCCGTTACCCAGGCGTTCATCACGTCGACGGCGCGGCCCGAGCGCACCAGGTCGTGCCAGCGGATGCCTTCGCCGGCAAACTCGCGGCGGCGCTCCTCCAGCAGCTGGTCCAGGGTGAGCGAGGTCAGGTCGGCCGCGGTGCTCGGGGTGGTGATGGGCAGGCCGTAGGCCCGGCGGCGGATCTGGTTGACGATGGCCAGGGCCCCGGCCTGGTCGCCCGTGCGCAGCAGGCACTCGGCCTTGAGCAGCAGCACGTCGGCGAAGCGCAGCACAATGAAGTTGATGGGCCAGTCGGTGCGCGTGGTGCCGCGCAGCGTGCCATTGATGTACTTCTTGAAGGCGGCGCGCGTCTCGACGGCCGTGCCGGCGGTGTAGCCCACCTGGAAGTTGACGGCCTTGCGCAGGTCGCCGGTGCCGTAGGAGTTCAGCAGGCTATTGGAAGCCGGCCGCAGCTCGTCGCCGGTGCCGAAGGTGGTGCCCACCCCGATGGAGGTGAAGTAGTTGTTGGTCACCAGGATGGAGGGGTAGCTGGCGCCCAGGCCCACCCCGCCGCTGATGTACTGCACGTCGAAGACCACCTCGCGGTTGTTTTCGTTGGTGTAGGAGAAGACGTTGGCGTAGGCGTTGGGCGAGGTGCCGGCGGCCGTAATCAGCTGGTACTGCCCGCCGTTGATGACCTCGTTGAGCAGGTTCAGGGCCGTGGCGTAGTCGTTGGTGCCCAGGCCGGGGCCCTGAATGCCGTAGGTCGGGCCCGAGCGCGTCATGTACACCAGCGCCAGCAGGCTCTTGGCCGCGCCCGCGGTGGCCCGGCCCACGTCGGTGGCGGCGTAGGAGGCGGGCAGGGCGGCGGCGGCCGTCTGCAGGTCGCTGATGATCAGGCTGTAGACGTCGGCCACCGGCGTGCGCCCGATCTTGGCCACTTCCTGGGGCTCCAGGGGCTTGTCCACCAGCGGCACCCGGCCGAAGTAGCGCACCAGGTCGAAGTAGAAGAAGGCGCGCAGGAAGCGGGCCTGCGCGTCGAAGCTTTTGCGGGTGGCGTCGGTGAGCACCGTGCCGTTCTGGTCGAGCTGGTCGAGCAGGATGTTGGCCCGGTAAATGGCCAGGTAGTCGGCGCTCCAGGTATCGGCCGGAAATTCGTTGGCCACCACGCCCAGGGAGAAGTTGTTGATGGGCTCCCACACGCGGATGCCCTGCGCCGACACGCCGTAAATGTTGTCGGAGCGGGTTTCGGACATGGTCAGCGTGCGGTCGGGCCAGGCGCGCAGGCTGTTGTAGGCCGCGTTCAGGCCCTGGTTGAAGTCGTCGGCCGACTTGTAGAACGTGGGCACCGAGCCCGAGGACAGCGGGGCCTGGTTCAGGTCTTCGCAGCCCGTGGCGGTCAGCAGCGCGGCCGCAGCCAGCAGCAGAAATATCTTTTTCATGGGATTTTGCAGGAGTTAGGAGTCAGGAGCTAGAGGCGCAGGAAGTGAATGAGTCATAGCTCCATTCTAGCTCCTCGCTTCTATCTCCTGGCTTCTTTTAAAAGGTCACGTTCAGGCCCAGGGTCATCGATTTGGTCAGCGGCAGGCCGCCGTAGTCGGTGCCCACCGAGAAGCCGCCGCCGCCGGTGTCGGAGTTGACGGCGTCCACGTTGTAGCCGCCGGTGTACTTGTCGTGGCCGAAGAAGTTCTCCATCGAGAAGTACACCCGCGCGCCCTGCGCCACGCGCTTGCTGATGACGTTGCCCAGGTTGTAGCCCAGGGTGATGTTGCGCACCCGCACGTAGTTGGTGGAGTACAGCCAGGAGTCGCTCTTCAGGGGCGAGAAGTTGATGTTGGACTTGCCGCGCAGGCCCGCGCCGGGCTCTTCCGGGCTGATCCACCGGTCGCGCTGGGTGCCGAGCACGTTCTGGTTGTAGCCCATGCCGCTGTTGTCGATGGCGCGGCCGATGAGCGAGTAGAGCTGGCCGCCGTTCTGGCCCTGCACCAGCACGTTCAGGTCGAAGCCCTTCCAGCTGAAGGTGTTGGTCACGCCCCAGGTATACTTCGGGCTGGGCCGGCCGATGATGACGCGGTCCTGGTCGGTGATGACCCCGTCGCCGTTGGCATCGTGGTATTTCGGGTCGCCCACGGTTTCGCCCTGAATGATGGGCGCCCCGCCGTCCACGTCGGCCTGGGTCAGGATGCCGGTCTGCTTAATGGCGTAAAACACGTACATCGGCTGGCCTACCATCAGCAGGGTGCTGCTGGCCCCGTAGGGCGAGGGAATTTCGATGGTCGCGTCGCCCGGGCCGAGGTGTTTCACCTCGTTCTGGTTGTGGGCGAAGTTCAGCGAGGTGTTCCACTCAAAGCCGCCGCTGGCCAGGTTGCGGGTTTTGAGCTCCACTTCCCAGCCGCGGTTCTGCACCTCCCCGATGTTGACCAGCTGCGACTCGTAGCCCGAGGCGCTGACGCGCGGCACGTTCAGCAGCAGGTCCTGGCTGGTTTTGGTGTAGTAGTCCAGCGAGGCGTACACGCGGTTCTTGAGCAGGCCGAAGTCCAGGCCCACGTCGAAGGTGCGCGACTTTTCCCACTGCAGCAGGCCGTTGGGGGCCTTGTTGGGGGCCTGCCCGGTGGCCAGCGCCCCGCCGAACGAGTAGTTGTAGATGCCCAGCGTGGCAATGGAGCTGTAGTCGCCGATGCCGTTGTTGCCCGACATGCCGAAGGAGCCGCGCAGCTTCAGGTCGCTCACGGGGGTCACGTTCTGCATAAACGGCTCCTGCGAGATGCGCCAGCCCACCGAGGCGGCCGGGAACACGCCCCAGCGACGCTCGTCGCCGAAGCGGGACGAGCCGTCGCGGCGCACGCTGGCCGTGAGCAGGTACTTGCCCATGTAGGCGTACTGCAGGCGGCCGAAGTACGAGACGAGCACGTTCTGCGTCTCCGAGGTGCCGTTGTCGGCGGTGCCGGTGATGTTGGTGGCCCCGTTCAGCGTGGTCACGGCGCTGTTCACGAAGCCCCCCGACGAGCGGAGCTTGTCCGTCTCGGTCTTGAAGAAGTTGTAGCTGTAGCCGGCCAGCGCCGAGATGTCGTGCCGGTCGGCAATGACGTTGGCGTAGGTCAGCGTGTTTTCGTTCACGAAGGCCTGCTTGCGGTAGCCACTGTAGGTGCCCGTGGCGCCCGAGCCCACCAGCCGCGAGTTCGGAATGTAGGACTTGGAGCGCGCGTCGGTGTTGTCCAGGTTCAAGGAGACGCGGGCGCGCAGGTTTTTCACCAGCTCGTACTCGCTGTACACCGAGCTCAGGGAGCGGAAGGTGGTGGTGCGCTGCTGGCGGTTCTGCAGCTCGCCCACCGGGCTGATGCTGGTGCCGGCCCAGAGGTACCGGTCGTTTTCGCCGTAGTTGGTGTAAAGGCCGGCCGAGGACTCGGCCACCGGCACCATGGTGATGAATTTCTGGGCCAGGTTGTCCTTGCCCTCCACGCCCGGGTCGCGCGAGACGGAGTAGGTCGGGGTCATGTTCAGGCCGAACTTAAGTTTGTCCGAGGCCTTTACTTCCACGTTGGCGCGGGCCGAGTAGCGCTTGTAGTCGACGCCGATGACGATGCCCTCCTGGTTGGTGTAGTTGCCGGAGAGGAAGTAGTTGACGTTGTTGGTAGCCCCGCTGGCCGACACCTGGTAGTTCTGAATCTTGCCGGTGCGGAAAATGGCGTCCTGCCAGTCGAGGTAATCCAGGCCCGGGTGCCCCGGAATGGCCCACCGCTCGTCCGGCATCAGCGCCGGGTTGTAGTCGTTCGGGCCGAGCGGGGTGGGCAGGCTGCCGTTGGGCAGGCGGGTGCTGTTGATGATCTGGCGGCGGGTGGCGTTGTCCTGGCTGGCCGAGCGGCCGGTGCCCGACCGCTCCCAGGCGCTGTTGATGATCTGGGTGGAGCGCTCCACCCACTCCTCGGCCGAAAGCAAATCCAGGCGCGTGGCCTGCTGCGAGATGCCGGCGTAGGTGTTGAAGCTGATCTGGGGCTTGCCGGTCTTGCCGCGCTTGGTCGTCACCAACACCACCCCGTTGGCGGCGCGCGAGCCGTAGATGGCGGCCGCGGCGGCATCCTTCAGCACCTCAATCGACTGAATGTCGTTGGGGTTGATGTTGTCGAGCGGCGAGCCGGTGGCGAAGTTGCCGTTGCCGTTGGGCGAGGTGCCCTCGAGCGGAAAGCCGTCGATGACGTACAGCGGCTGGTTGTTGGCCGTGATGGAGCCGTTGCCGCGCACCTGAATGTTGAAGCCGCGGCCGGGCAGGCCGGTGTTCTGCTGCACCTGCACGCCAGCCAGCTGCCCCACCAGCGCCTGATCGACGCGGGTGATGGGGCGCTCCTCCAGCTTGGTGGCGTCGAGGGTGGCAATGGCGCCGGTCACGTCGCTGCGCTTCTGGGTGCCGTAGCCCACCACCACCACTTCCTCCAGGGCCTTGGTGTCGTCCTGCAGGGTGATGTCGAAGCTCTGCGTGCCGCTGAAGGGGCGCTCCACCGTCTGGAAGCCCACGAAGCTGAACACCAGCGTGCCGGCCGTTTCGGGCACGGCCAGCGCGAAGCTGCCGTCGATGCCGGTGGTGACGCCGCGGGTGGTGCCTTTCAGGGCCACCGTCACCCCGGGCAGGCCCTCGCCCTTGCTCGATACGACGCGGCCCGTGAGTTGCCACTCGGGGGCCATGGCCTCGGTGGCGTGGGCGGCGAGGGGCGCCACGCCCGGCGCGGTCAGCAGCAGCAGCGTCAGCGCGGCCGCGGGCTGGTACCGGTGCCAATTGTAAAATTTCTTCATGACCTATGAGTGAAAAAGAGTGGGAAGACGTCTGATTCTGAAGGCCAAACTATCGGCCCACTCCACCCAAACTGTCCTGTAGACTGCTGGATAGTAAGCAAGCACTCACCAGCCTTGCTTAGTCCCAGCCCCGTTTTTCTGCCGTCACTCCCCGATTTTCCCCAAACGTTTGCGGCAACCCACGCCGGATTACCGCCGTCAAACATCGCAAAACCGAAATTTTTGCCCCGCTGCCCGCCCCGGGCAGGAGAGTACCCGAAGGCCTGCTAGGCTTAACATGGCCGTTACAGGCCTGGAGCGCCACCTTGCTGGCTTGCCCCGTACACTTGGCCCGAGACGCCTAGGCAGAGCCGGCGCACGGTATTATGGCCTTTCCCTGCCTTAAGTAGCCTCTTGGCGCTTCTAGTTCCTTACCTGCGCGCATCATCCCCTACCCCACATGGCCCGGGCCGATTTCCAGCGCCACTTAGCCGCTGCAGCGCACCGCGCCCTCGTGCTTACCCGGACACGTTGCGTAAACCGACTGTCCGACTACTTAGATTTCCTCATTCAGCCGGATAATTTAAGTGAATTGGCTCCTTACCCAAGTGCATTGGAACTAGCCCGTTTTCTAGACCGAAAACGCGAGATAGGCCAGCGGTTTACGCTGGCCGAGGTAGTACAGCGGTTATGGGTGGCAGAGCAGGTGCCCGTTTACATCAACATCTCCGTTTGCCAAGCCAGCCGGCACCGCACCGCTCTGGAGTTGTTCATTGACCGCCGGCTGCGGCGGGATACGGTGAATCTGTTTCATGAGCAGGAAGGTTACCCGCCGCTTCACGTCTTGGTAGCGGTGCCTCCTTTCGCGGTGAACGGCCAGCGGTTTAACGTCAACTGGAAGCACTGGCCGTGGCGCATCAAGCTGTTGGCCTGCCGCAGCTGGCGGCGCTTGCACCGCCTGCGGGCCCGCTAAACCGCCAAGAACTTCCGTTGTCGGGCTGGCGGGACGAGGCCACGCCCGACCCCTGAAAACAAAGGAGGTCGGCCCCTGCCGGGCCGACCTCTTTTGCTTCACTCACTCAGGGTAATCGGAACGTGTATTCTAAAAAAGTGCCCAGCGCCTTATTGCCGGGCCAGCATCGAAGGCGCGTCGGTACTGGTACGGGCCTGGGACTGACTGGTTTCCGGAACTTGCGCTTCCTGCGCCGGCTTCTCCGAGCCGAGGTAGTTGCCGTAGCCCACGATGACCGTGGAGAAGACCACCGCCAGAATGCCGATGGCCACCGTGCGCATGGTGGGGCGGTTGGCGCCGCGCCACTCGTGCAGGTACAGGCCCCACAACGAGCTGAAGGTGATGATAAACGCCATGTGCAGCGTCCAGCCCGAGAAGCGGTACTCGCCGAGTTGGGTGTCGCCCATGCCGTAGAAGAAGAACTGCAGGTACCACGTCAGGCCGGCCAGGGCGCAGAAGAAGATGTTGCGCGCCACCGGGGCCGACACGTTGGTGTAGTCGGAGAAGGTCTTGTTCTTGAAGTTCAGGTAGAGGCACCAGAGGCCGTTGGTGGTCAGCCCGCCGAGCAGCACCACCACCAGAATGGCGTTGTTCTTATACAGCGGGTCGGTGCCGTGCTGCACGGCCAGGTCGGCAATGCCCTGGCCCGCGTCGAGGCCGAAGGACATGCAGGCCGACATCACGCCCGAGAAGACGGCCACCAGCAGGCCCTTGCGCAGGTCGAATTCGGCAATGCTGGCCTGCTTCTGCTCGGTCGACAAGGACTTTTCCTTCATCATGCCCGCCACCCCGCAGATCAGGATGCCCAGCACGCACACGGCCAGGCCAATCAGAATCATGCGGCCCGAGGGCGTGCCCAGCAGCTGGGCAAACTCGCTTTTCCAGAGCGGGGGCACCACCGTGCCGAACACCGCGCACAGGCCCAGCGTGACGGCCATGCCCAGCGAGAGGCCCAAGTAGCGCATGGCCAGCCCGAAGGTGAGCCCGCCCAGGCCCCACATGGCGCCCCAGAAGTACACCCAGCCCAGATCGGAGCCCGAAGCCTGCCCCAACACCTGAAACAGGTCCGACACGGTGGCCAGGCCCAGCACGATGGGCGCAATCAGCCAGGAGACAATGCCGCCCACCAGCCAGTAGCTTTCCCAGGCCCAGCCCTTCACTTTTTTGTAGGGCAGGTAGAAGCTGCCCGAGGCAAAGCCTCCCAGTGCGTGCAGAATGACTCCCCAGAGGACGGCCATAGTTCGGTGGTGATGTTGAGAATCGGTAATGAGCAAATCTGCTCCTAAAAATAGCCGGAACTCTCCTGCTCCCTCCTGACCCCCGAGTAAATGCTTACTCACCGACGCTAACTTGCTTGCCCACGGCCCGCTATTTTTTGCCGCGAGCAGGAGAGTGCAGGATGTAGACGGCCGGGGCAGGGACGTACTTTGTGCTAAAGCTAATTCCCTTACCCTTCTCCGCGACATTTCAACCAAGGCGCACTATGGAAAAAACGCTCACCTTCCAGCACGTCAGCTACCTGTGGGACGAGGCCAAGGCCGCCCAGCTGGCCGGCGACGAAGTAGCCCTGTTCCTGTACCGCTCGAACCTGCTGGGCGCCGACCTGCGCCTGACCAACTACGCCGGCGGCAATACTTCCTGCAAAATCACCGAAACCGACCCCGTTACCGGCCAGCCGGTGGAGGTCATGTGGGTGAAGGGCTCGGGCGGCGACATCGGCACGCTCACCAAGGCCGGCTGCGCCAACCTCTACGTGGAAAAGCTGCACGCCCTGAAGCAGCGCTACCGCGGCCTGGCGTTCGAAGACGAGATGGTGGCCTTGTTCGACCACTGCCTGTTTGACCCCAAGTGCGCCGCGCCCAGCATCGATACCCCGCTGCACGGCCTGCTGCCCTTCAAGCACATCGACCACCTGCACCCCGACGCGCTGATTGCCATTGCCGCCAGCAAGGACGGCGAGCAGATCATGAAGGACATCTGGGGCGACACCATGGCCTGGCTGCCTTGGCAGCGTCCGGGCTTCGACCTCGGCCTGCAGCTGGAGGAAACCGTCAAGAACAACCCCGGCCTGCGCGGCGTCATCCTCGGCGGCCACGGCCTCTTCACCTGGGGCGACACCAGCTACGACTCCTATATCAATACGCTGGAAGTCATCGAGCAGGCCGCGGCTTACCTCGAAGAAAACTACGGTAAGAAGCGCCCCGTTTTCGGCGGCGTGAAGCAGGAGCAGACGCTGGATGCCACCCAGCGCCGCCAGCAGGCCGCCGCCGTAATGCCCACCCTGCGCGGGCTGGCCTCGGGCCACCGCCGCATGCTCGGCCACTACACGGATGATGCGCGCGTGCTGGAGTTTGTGAATTCCAACGACCTGCCGCGCCTGGCGCGCCTGGGCACCAGCTGCCCCGACCACTTCCTGCGCACCAAAATCCGCCCGCTCGTCCTCGATCCGGCCCAGATGCACCAGCCGCTGCCGGCGGTGAAGGAGTACCTGCAGGAGCAGTTTGAGGCCTACCGCCAAGACTACACCGCCTACTACGAGCGCAGCAAGCACGCCAACTCGCCCGCCCGCCGCGACCCGAACCCGGTGGTGATTCTGTGGCCCGGCGTGGGCATGTTCACCTTCGCCAAGGACAAGCAGACCGCCCGCGTGGCTGCCGAGTTCTACACCAACGCCATCAACGTGATGAAGGGCGCGGAGGCCGTATCGGAGTACCAGGGCCTGCCCGAGCAGGAAGCCTTCGACATCGAGTACTGGCTGCTGGAAGAAGCCAAGCTGCAGCGCATGCCCAAGCCCAAGAGCCTCTCGGGCCAGGTGGCCTACGTGACGGGCGGCACCGGCGGCATCGGCAAGGCCATCTGCGAAGTGCTGCTGCAAAACGGCGCCTGCGTGGTGGCTACCGACCGCGACCGGCTGGACGAAACCCAGACCGAGCTGCGCAAGCAGTACGGCAAGGACAACGCCCTGACCGCGCCCATCGACGTGACCAGCGCCGAGAGCATTGCCGAGTCGCTGCGCCAGTCGGTGCTGCAGTTCGGCGGCGTCGACATCGTGGTGAACTGCGCCGGCCTCTCCATCAGCAAGCCGCTGAGCGAGACGACCCAGGCCGACTGGGACATTCTGAACGACGTGCTGGTGAAGGGCCAGTTCCTGGTGACCCAGCACGCGGTGGAAATCCAGCGCCAGCAGGGCCTGGGCGGCGACGTGGTGAACATTGCCAGCAAAAACGGCCTGGTGGCCGGCCCCAACAACGTGGCCTACGGCACCGCCAAGGCCGCCCAGCTGCACATGTCGCGCCTGCTCGCGGCCGAGCTGGGCCCCGACAAAATCCGCGTCAACACCGTGAACCCCGATGCCGTGCTGCGCGGCAGCAAAATCTGGGAAGGCGACTGGGCGGCCGGCCGCGCCAAGGCCTACGGCGTGTCGGTGGAAGACCTGCCCGCCCACTACGCCAAGCGCACCCTGCTCGGCGAGGAAGTGCTGGCCGAGGACATTGCCAAAGCGGTGCTGGTGTTCGTCGACGGCTCGCTCTCGAAGTCGACCGGCAACGTGCTGAACGTGGACGGCGGCGTGGCCATGGCCTTTGTGCGCTAACGAATTAAAAAAGGGAAACGCGCGTTTTTTCGGCGTGCGTTGTGGGATAAAAAAGCCGGCCAACT
Source organism: Hymenobacter edaphi (assembly GCF_003258365.1). Classification (GTDB taxonomy): domain Bacteria; phylum Bacteroidota; class Bacteroidia; order Cytophagales; family Hymenobacteraceae; genus Solirubrum; species Solirubrum edaphi. Next base: position 1,774,261 of record NZ_QHKM01000001.1, read on the forward strand.
GGTCGGCTTTTTTATTTTATACCGATTGCGGGGAGCTGATTTATTTACTATTATTCAAACGCAATCTTAAATTATTTTAACTTGATTTATGGCAACGTTCCCGATAACGTTTGCGCAAATAAACAATTGGCATATTTTCTATTTTCAGTTGATTTGAGTAAGTTTTGTCTACTCCAGACCTCCTCTCCATCCTGGTTTGCCCGGCACTATCCCACGGTGCCGCTTCACTTTGCCTCCGCCTTCGCGCCGGAGGCGGCGGAAGCACCGGCAAACCGGCCTTGCCACCTAGCAGCTCCCGATGTACAAACTGCAGTTCAAGCCGTTTGATAAAACCCCGAAATACAAGCAGATCGTGCAGTCGGTCATCACCGACATTGAGCGCGGCGTGCTCAAGCGCGAAGACCAGCTGCCCTCCATCAGCGAGCTGAGCGCCGAATATTACCTGGCCCGCGACACCGTGGAAAAGGCCTACCGCGAGCTGCGCGCCCGGGGCTTCATTGTGTCGGTGCAGGGCAAGGGCTACTACGTGCAGGCTACGGACGCCAGCAAGCTGAAGATTTTGCTGGTTTTCAACAAATTAAGCTCTTACAAAAAAATTATTTATTACTCGTTCCTGAATGCACTGGGTGACCGGGCGACGGTGGATTTACAAATTCACCATCACAGCGCCAGCCTGTTTCAGGACATCATGGAAAAAAGCCTCGGCAAATACAATTATTACGTCATCATGCCGCACTTTACCCAGGATCTGGATAAGGTGGATTTCAAGACGATTCTGAATAACATTCCGGCCGGGGAGCTGGTACTGCTCGACAAGGACATTCCCGACCTGAAGCACCCCGCCCTGGCCGTGTTTCAGGACTTCGACAAGGACATCTTCGGGGCGCTGGAGGGGGTGCAGGATTTGCTGGCCAAGTACCACCGGCTGGTGCTGGTGCTGCCGAGCGTGGGCAACAACTACCCGGTGGAAATCGGCTGGGGCTTCCGCACCTTCTGCGCCAAGCACGGGAAGGAGTTTGCCATCAAGGAAAACGCCATGAACGAGGTGCTGGAAGCCGGCACCGCCTACGTGGTGGTGGAAACCACCGACCTGGCCGAGCTCATCAAGAAAGTGCGGCAGACGCCCTTCCTGCTGGGCCGCGAAATCGGCATTCTGTCCTTCAACACCAGCACCCTGAAGGAGCTGCTGGGCATCACCGTCATTTCCACCGACTTCGAGGCCATGGGCCAGACGGCGGCGGAAATGCTGCTGCAGGGCCGGCGCGAGAAAATCAAGAACCCGTTCTACACCATCCGCCGGGGGTCGTTGTAGGCCCCATGGCTGGTTCATAACTAGCTTATAGGGCACCGGTTACGCCGCTACCCGGCTAAACCAGCGCCCGAAATAAAGCAGGTTTTCAACCTGCGTGCAGCGTTGCCACAGCGGCGCGAATCCACTTATCTAGCGCTGACGCTATCCGCAGGCTGAAAGCCTGCGGGGAGGTGGGCACCGGTTACCCTCGCTTCGCTCGCTAAATCGACGCCGGCCTGCCTGCAGGCAGGAGAGTTCAGAACAGTTTCGGGCGAGGGCAAAACTACTTTGCTACTTCTAAGCCATGTCCCACCCGACGGAGCGGTGACTACTCACTCAGCCCCCGCCCGCTAATTCCGCTGCGCGACGATGATTGACCTCCAACGCCTACACGATTTCAACCACGCCAAGCAGGCCGAGCACGACTTGCGCCTGAGCTACCTCTCCGACCTGCTGAGCCGCCGCGGCATCGATGCCCAGGACGTGATTCGGCAGCTGGTCCAGTTTCAGGTGGCCATTCCGAGCTGGGCGCTGGGCACGGGCGGCACGCGCTTCGGGCGCTTTCCGCTGGGCGGCGAGCCGCGCAACTTAGAGGAGAAAATCCAGGACATCGGCCTGCTCAACCAGCTCAACGGCTCCTCCAACTCGATTTCGCTGCACATTCCCTGGGATATTCCCTCCGACGTGGCCGCCATTCAGCAGCGGCTGCAGGAGCAGCAATTGGTTATCGACTCGGTCAACTCCAACACCTTCCAGGACCAGAAGGAGCAGGCCTACTCCTACAAGTTCGGCTCGCTGTGCCACACCGAGCAAGGGGTGCGCGAGCAGGCCATTCAGCACAACATCGAGTGCGTGCGCTACGGCGAGCAGCTGGGCGCCAAAACGCACACCGTGTGGCTGGCCGACGGCTCGAACTTTCCCGGCCAGCAGCACTTCCGCCGCGCCTACCAGCGCACCCAGGAGTCGCTGGCGGCCATTTACGAGGCGCTGCCCTCCGACTGGACCATGCTCATCGAGTACAAGCCCTACGAGCCGAATTTCTACTCGATGATTATCCCCGACTGGGGCACCTCTTACTCCCTGTGCCAGCAGCTGGGCCAGCAGGCGCAGGTGCTCGTGGACCTGGGCCACCACCTGCCGAACACCAACATCGAGCAGATTGTGGGCCGTTTGCTGCACTTCGGGCGGCTGGGCGGCTTCCACTTCAACGGCTCCATGTACGGCGACGACGACCTGACCACCGGCAGCATGAAGCCCTTCCAGCTGTTCCTCATCTTCAACGAGCTGGTGGACGGCGCGCAGGACTTGGCAGTAAACAACCCCGCCGTGGCTTACATGATTGACGCCAGCCACAACACCAAAGACCCGCTGGAAGACCTGCTGCAGTCCGTCGACAACATCCTGGGCGCCTACGCCAAGGCCCTGCTGGTAGACCGCCCGACCCTGGCCGAGCTGCAGCAGAACAACGACGTGGTACGCGCCGAGGAGCTGCTGCGCGACGCCTTCCTGACCGACGTGCGGCCGCTGGTGCAGGAAGCCTACCGGCAGGCCGGCGGCGCCCTCGACCCGATTTCGGCTTACCGCACGGCCACGGTGCGCGAGCAACTCATCCAGCAACGCGGCAAGCTCAGCCTCTCGACCGGACTATGAAAAAGACCATCTATGCCGTGTTCGACGTGGGCAAGACCAACAAGAAGGTCATCCTCTTCGACGAAGACCGGCAGATTATCGAGGAAAAGCAGCACGTGTGCGTGGAAACCGTCGACGACGACGGGTTTCCCTGCGAGAGCCTGGCCCGCCTCACGCAGTGGGTGCAGGACCACTGGCACGCCTTGCGCCAGAACGCGCGCTTCTCGGTGAAGGGGGTGAATTTTACCTCCTACGGGGCCAGCTTCGTGCACCTGGGCGCCAACGGGCAGCCGGTACTGCCGCTGTACAACTACCTGAAGCCCATGCCGGAGCAGTGGCTGGAGCGGTTCTACCAGGAGCTGGGCCAGTCGCCGGCGGAATTTGCCGCCGCCACCTGCTCGCCGCAGCTGGGCATGCTCAACTCGGGCCTGCAGCTGTACTGGCTGAAGCACGCCAAGCCCCAGCAGTTTTCGCGCATCCGCACCTCCCTGCATTTGCCGCAGTACCTCTCCTACCTCATCACCGGCGAGGCCTTCAGCGACTATACCTCCGTGGGCTGCCACACCGGCCTCTGGGACTACGGCAAGGGCCAGTACCACGACTGGGTGTACCGCGAGGGCATCGACGACAAGCTGGCCCCGCTCACCCAGGATTCGGTGGCCGGCGTGGTCGACGGGGTGCTCGTCGGCGTGGGCCTGCACGACAGCTCCGCCGCCGTGCTGCCCTACCTGCTGGAGTGCCCGGAGCCCTTCCTGCTCGTCTCGACGGGGACCTGGGCCGTCGTGCTGAACCCGTTCAACGACCAGCCGCTCACCCCCGAGCTGCTGCGCCGGGACTGCCTGAGCTTCCTCTCGCCCAAGGGCCGCATGACCAAAGCGGCGCGGAGCTTCTTCGGCCGGGAGCACGACTACCAGGTGCAGCGCATTGCCAGCCACTTCCAGGTCAAGCCCGATTTCTACCACAGCTTCGTGCTGGCCCGCCCCTACGACCCCGCCGCCGCGCCCTTCCATCCCTGGTGCATGGCCGGCACGGGCCCCTTCCCGGACGAGCCGGTGACCGAGTGGGATTTGTTGGGCTTCAAGACCGCCGGCGAGGCCTACCACCAGCTCATTCACGGGCTGATGGACATTCTCACCGAGTCGATCAGGCTGGTGTACCAGGACGAGCGGATCATCTACGTCGACGGCGGTTTCGCCCGCAACCCGCTGTTTATGCAGGTGCTGGGCTGGAACTTCCCGCAGGCCGATATCCGCACCCTGGAAGTACCCCAGGCCACCGCGCTGGGCGCCCTCACGCACCTGGAGCAGGGCGAAGCCTGGACCAAAACGCAGCTGTTGTTTACGTAGCCTCACCCCCTAGCCCCCTCTCCGATGGAGAGGGGGGACTAGCTTCTAATTTTTAGAGCTAGCTCAGTCGGTAGACTACAAAGTTTCAAGTGAAGCAAGGCTTCATTAATTCTAATACTAGAGCTAGTTCCCCCTCTCCCCGGAGAGGGGGCTAGGGGGTGAGGCAATGAAAGTAGGGCTCTTTATTCCGTGCTACATCGACCAGTTTTACCCGCAGGTGGGCATTGCGACCTACCAATTGCTGGAAAAGCTGGGCGTGAAAGCCGATTTCCCGCGGCAGCAGACCTGCTGCGGCCAGCCGATGGCCAACACCGGCTGCGAGCAGGACGCCAAGCCGGTGTACCGCCACTTCGTCGATACCTTCCGGGGCTACGACTACGTGGTGGCCCCCTCGGGCAGCTGCGTGTACCACGTGCGCAAGCACTACGACGTGGTGGAGCAGACCGCGCAGGTGCAGCACGTGCGCCAGGCCACGTATGACCTGTTCGACTTCATCACGAGCGTCTTGGGCGTGACGGAGCTGCCGGGCCGCTTTCCGCACCAAGTCGGGCTGCACTTGAGCTGCCACGGGCAGCGCGGGCTGCACCAGGCCAACGAGTCGGAAATGACGCCGGTGCGCGAGGGACAGCTCAGCCGCCTGCTGCGCACGGTCGACGGGCTGACCCTGACCGAGCTTAACCGCAACGACGAGTGCTGCGGCTTCGGCGGCACCTTCTGCATCACCGAGGAAGCTGTATCGGCGCGCATGGGCCAGGACCGGGTGCAGGACCACGTGCTGAACGGCACCGAGGTGCTGACCGGCGGGGACATGTCCTGCCTGATGCACCTGGAGGGCATCGTGCGCCGCCGCCAGCTGCCGATGCGAGTGATGCACGCGGCCGAAATATTCAACGCGGCGCTGCAGCAGCCCAGCAAGCCGGTGTCGACTTTCGTGCCCGGAGCCGTGGCCGCGTTGTAGCGCGAAGTGGTACTTCGACTCCAAAGTCGTAGTACCACTGTCGTTGAACGACCACCCTGCGGAGCATATCCGCTTCGTTCTAACATCAGCAACGATAGTGGTAGTACGACTTTGATTCGTACTACCGCTGCGCCCCAAATCCATGAGTCACCCCCTACGAGCGGCCGCTTTTACCAGCGACGCGGAGCGCACCACCTGGCACGACGAAACGCTCTGGTTTGTGCGTCAGAAGCGCGACAAGGCCGTGTACGGCATCCCCGAGTTTCAGCAGCTGCGGCAGCTGGCCTCCGACATCAAGGAACACACCTTGAGCCGGCTGGACGAGTACCTGGAGCAGTTCGAGCAGAACGCCCGCGCCAACGGCGTGCAGGTGCACTGGGCCGCCGACGCCGAGGAGCACAACCGCATTGTGCTGGACCTGATTCGTAAAGCCGGCGCCACCAGCCTGGTCAAGAGCAAGTCTATGCTCACCGAGGAATGCCACCTGAACCCGTACCTCGTCAACAACGGTATTGCGGTGGTCGATACCGACCTCGGGGAACGAATCGTGCAGCTACGCGAGGAGGCGCCGAGCCATTTGGTGCTGCCGGCCATTCACCTGAAGAAGGAGGACGTGGGCGAGACGTTTCACCAGCACCTGGGCACGCCCAAGGGCGAGAAAGACCCGCAGGCTTTGACTGAGGCGGCCCGGCTGCACCTGCGCGAGAAGTTTCTCATCGGCGAGGTGGCCATTACCGGCGTCAATTTCGCGGTGGCCGAAACCGGGGCCGTGGTGGTGTGCACCAACGAGGGCAACGCCGACCTGGGCGTGAACCTGGCCCGCGTGCACATTGCCTGCATGGGCCTGGAAAAGCTGATTCCGCGCACCGCCGACCTGGGCGTATTTACCCGCCTGCTGGCCCGCAGCGCCACCGGCCAGCCCGTCACCACCTACACCTCGCACTTCGCCCGGCCCGCGGCGGGCCGCGAGATGCACATCGTCATCGTCGACAACGGGCGCACCCGGCAGCTGGGCCGACCCGACTTCCGCGCCTCGCTGAAGTGCATCCGCTGCGGGGCCTGCATGAACACCTGCCCGGTGTACCGGCGCAGCGGCGGCCACAGCTACGACTTCACCGTGCCCGGCCCCATCGGCGCCATCCTCTCGCCCAACATCGACATGCGCCAGCACAGCTCGCTGCCCTTCGCCAGCACGCTCTGCGGCTCCTGCACCGACGTGTGCCCGGTCAAAATCGACATCCACGCCCAGCTCTACAAGTGGCGGCAGATCATTGCCCAGGAAGGCGAATTGCCGGCCGCCAAAAAGCTGGGCATGAAGCTGCTGAGCAGCGTACTGGCCCGGCCCGGTATCTACCGCCTCGGCGGCAAAATCGCCCGGGAAGGCCTGCGCTTCCTCCCCCACGGCCTCACCCACGCCCAGGCCCTGAACCCCTGGGCCAAAGCCCGCGAGCTGCCCGAAGCCCCCAAGCAAAGCTTCCGCGACTGGTACGCGCAGCAAGCGGTGAAACAGTGAGATGGTGAAGTGGTGAGTTGACGTTCCGCTTGCGCAACCTGCGCGGTTCGTGCCACCACAACCTCAAACTCACCACCTCACCATTTCACCACCTCACCCTATGTCCTCCCGCGAATCCATTCTGGCGGCCGTGCGCCGCAACCGCCCTGAGCCCGCTCCCCTGCCCCCGGTGGCCGATTTCGGCGGCGCGGCCACGGTGGAGCAGTTCACGCACTGGCTGCACTTCATCGGCGGGCAGGTTATCCGCCTGGCCGCCGGGCAGCCGCTCACAGACGCGGTGCGCCAGCTGTACCCCGAAGCCGTGCGCGTGGCCTCCGACCTGATTCCGGCCACCGTGCCCGTGGACCAGCACACGCCCACCGCCGTGCTCGAAGCCGTGGATGTGGCCGTGCTGCGCGGGGAGCTGGGCGTGGCCGAAAACGGAGCCGTCTGGGTGCCCGAAGCCAACATGCTGCACCGCGCCCTGCCCATGATCAGCCAGCACCTGGCCCTGGTGCTCGACCACCGCAGCATCGTGGCGACCATGCACCAGGCCTACGCCGCCGTGCAGCACACCGGCAATTACGGCGTGTTCATCGCCGGGCCTTCCAAGACGGCCGATATCGAGCAGTCGTTGGTTATCGGGGCGCACGGGGCGCGCAGCCTGGTGGTGCTGCTGCGCTAGCGACGCCTGCCGAAAAAGAACGTCATCCTGAGCAGAGCGAAAAACTTTATCACCTCGGAACGACACTTGTAACAACGACTCGTTCCAACGTTATGAGGTCCTTCGCTTTGCTCAGAATGACAGCCGGTTTACCCCATCGGGTGAGGCCCTACGCGTTGGCCAGGGCGCGGTCGAGGTGCACGTAGCCGCCGTCGACGTGGATGATCTGGCCGGTGGTGTGCGAGCTGCGGCCGGAGAGCAGGAAGGCGACTGAGTTGGCAATTTCCTCGGGCGTGGTCATGCGGTTTTCCAGCGGAATTTTGCTGGTGATTTCGCGCAGCTTTTCCTCGGGGTTGGGCAGGGTCTGAATCCAGGTTTCGTAGGCCGGGGTCCAGCTTTCGGCCACCACCACGGCGTTGACGCGGATGCCGTATTTGAGCAGCTCCACGGCCCACTCGCGCGTCAGGGCGTTGCGGGCGCCGTTGGCGGCGGCATAGGCGGAGGTGTTGCCCTGCCCGGTTTCGGCCGTTTTGCTGGTGATGTTGACGATGCTGCCCTTGGCCTTTTTCAGCTCCGGCAGCGCGTGGTGGGCCAGCAGGTAGTAATGCACCACGTTGCGGTGCAAGGAGGCCATGAAGCCCGCGTAGTCGCCGTGCTCCAGCCCCACCCCGTCGTTGACGCCGGCGTTGTTCACCAGCCCGTCGATGCGGCCGTACTGCTCGATGACCTGCCGCACGGCCCGGGCGCAGGCCTCGGGGTCGGCCAGCTCGGCGGCGACCTGCCCGGCCCGGCCGCCGGCGGCTTCCACGGCCGCTACGGCCTGGCGGTTATCGGCTTCGTTGCGGCCGATGATGACGGGCACCGCGCCCTCGGCGGCCAGCACCCGCACGATACCCTCGCCGATGCCCTTGGCCCCGCCGCTGACGATGATGACTTTGTCCTGAAGCTCTAAGTTCATGGTTGGTGGGTAGTTGTGTTGTAGTGCGAACGTTCGGTTCGCGTGTTCCCGAACGGCAGCCGTTGTTTGCCGACCGGATGTGTAGTGTTCTGAAGCACGCGAACGGAACGTTCGGGCTACAGCCCGTAGAACTGCCTGGCGTTGTCGCCCCAGAACCGGCGCTGCTCATCGGCGGAGAAGCTCTGCAGATACTGTTGAACCACATCGACTACCTGCCCGTACCGGCCGGCTACCAGGCACACCGGCCAGTCGGAGCCGAACATGACGCGGCCGGGCCCGAAGGCTTCGAACACCACGTCGAGGTACGGGCGAAAGTCGGCGGGCTGCCAGCGGTGCCAGTCGGCCTCGGTAATCAGGCCCGAAGCCTTGCACCACACGTTCTCGTGCGCGGCCAGCTGCTGCAGATCCTGCTTCCAGCCGTCGATGTCGCCGTGCCTGATGTAGGGCTTGGCAATGTGGTCGAGCACGAAGGGCTGGTTGGGGTGGGCAGCGGCCAGCGCGGCGGCGTGGCGCAGCTGGTCGGGGAAGATGAGCACGTCGTAGGTGAAGCCGTGGGCGGCCAAAGCCCGGATGCCGCGCTGGAAGGCCGGCGTGAGCATCAGGGCGCGGTCGGCTTCGCCCTGCAGCACGTGGCGGAAGCCCTTCAGCTTTGCGAACTGGCTGTAGTAGGCCAGCCGCTCGGCCACGTCGGCGGCCCGCAGGTCCACCCAGCCGACCACGCCGCGGATGAAGTCGTTTGCCGCCGCGTTGGCCAGCTGGAAGTCGTTTTCGGCCTCCGTCTGGTCCGACTGCACCACCACGCAGCCGTCGAAGCCGTGCTGCTCCAGCAGCGGCTCTAAATCGGCGGGCCCGAAGTCGCGCCGGATAACGGCCATGTCGTCGGTTATCCAGGCGTCGCGCTCGGGCTGGTAAAGCCAGAAGTGCTGGTGGGCGTCAATCCTGGCCATACGCCTTCAGCACTTGCCGGGAGGTACCCAGCCCGTCGATGCCCAGCTCGACCACGTCGCCGGGCTGCAGGTACACGGGGGGCGTCATGCCCAGGCCCACGCCCGCCGGGGTGCCGGTGGAAATCACGTCGCCGGGCAGTAGGGTCATAAACTGCGAGATGTAGCTGATCAGGTGCGGAATGCGGAAGATGAACTCGGCGGTGGTGCCGTCCTGCATTTTCTGCCCGTTCACCGTCAGCCACAGGCGCAGGCTGTCCACGTCGCCCAGCTCGTCGGGAGTGGCCAGCCAGGGGCCGATGGGCGCGAAGGTGTCGCAGCCCTTGCCCTTGTCCCAGGTGCCGCCGCGCTCGATCTGGAATTCGCGCTCCGACACGTCGTTGTGCAGGGCGTAGCCGGCCACGTACTGCAGCGCGTCGGCTTCCTCCACGTACGAGGCCTTCTTGCCGATAACGACGGCCAGCTCCACTTCCCAGTCGGTTTTCACCGAGCCCCGCGGGATGACGATGTTATCGAACGGCCCCACCAGGGCGGTGGTCGATTTCATAAACAGCACCGGCTCCGAGGGCGGCGTGGCGCCGGTTTCGCGGGCGTGGTCGGCGTAGTTCAGGCCCACGCACACGATTTTGGAGGGGCGGGCCACGGGCGGGCCGAGGCGCACCTCGGCGGGTACCACGGGCAGCTGCCCGGCCTGGTGCTGGAGCAGATCGGCCAGCTGCTGCAGGCCGCCGTGGGCGAAGAACTTCTCGTCGTAGTCGACGAAGTGGGCCGACACGTCGTAGCGGGTGCCGTCGAGGAGGACGCCGGGTTTTTCCTGGTCGGGCTGGCCGAAGCGGATGAGTTTCATTCGTTGGTGGTTGATTGATTCAACCAGAACGTCATTCCGAGCGCAGTCGAGGAATCTCGCGTGCTGATGGCGAATAGTAATTTCTTCGTTCAACGAGAAGAATACTATCGAGCAAGATTGGCTTGCGCCGTCCTTCGGTTCCTCGACTGCGCTCGGAATGACGTTCTGCTGGGTTGCAAAGTCAATTATTCAGCTTGATGAAGCCGCCGTCGAGCGGGTAGTCGCAGCCGGTGACGAAGCCGGCTTCGTCGGAGCAGAGGTACAGGGCCAGGGCGGCTACTTCCTCGGGCTTGGCCATGCGGCCGATGGGCTGGCTGGCGGAGAGCTTCTCGAACATTTCCGCTTCCTGGCCGGGGTAGTTCTTGGCGATGAAGCCGTCGACGAAGGGCGTGTGCACGCGGGCGGGCGAGACGCTGTTGCAGCGGATGCCGTGGGCCATGTAGTCGCGGGCGACGGACATGGTCATGGCGAAGATGGCGCCCTTGCTCATCGAGTACGCCAGGCGGTCGGCGAGGCCCACGTGGGAGGCAATGCTGGCCAGGTTCAGGATGGCGCCCGCGCCCTGCTGCTTCATGCGCGGCACGGCCGCGTGCAGGCAGTTGTAGGCGCCCTTCACGTTCACCTGGTACACGCGGTCAAGGTCGGCTTCCGAGGTGGTTTCCACGTTGCCGACGTGGGCAATACCGGCGTTGTTCACGAGGATATCCACCCGCCCGATGGCGTCGAACACGGCCTTCACCTGCGGCTGCTGACTCACGTCGGCGGCGTGGGTGTGGGCCGTGCCGCCGGCCGCACCGATTTCGGCGGCGGTGGCCTGGCCGGCGTCGGCGCTTAGCTCCAGGATGTGGACGGTGGCGCCCTGGCGGGCAAACAGCAGGCTGATGGCCCGGCCGATGCCCGAGCCGCCGCCGGTAATGACGGCCGTCTTGCCGCTTAGGTTGAACATGAGAGGTGGGGTTGTTGGGGGATTCTAGAAGGTCATGCCGAGCTTGTCGGGACACCTCGCGGGCTGATGGCAGGTAATAACCTCAACGAGAAGGTTACTATCCAGCGAGATGTCCCGACAAGCTCGACATGACATTCTGGTCTGATCGTGCAATGATTGACTTAGAATTTCATATCCGCGCTGTTGGTCACGGCGACGGGTTCCTGGTCGTCGGCTTTCACGTCGAGGCCTTTGATGCTCCAGCCCCGGGCGTGGTCGATTTTGCCGGCGGTGGCGCCCGTGATGGTAATGTTTTCCAGCGTGAAGTTGTCGAGCACGGAATTGGGCAGGCCCTCGGCCGACACGGCGGTTTTGGCGCCGGTGGCGCGCAGGTTGCGGATGGTCACGTTGCGAAAGTGCGGCAGGCCCTGCTCGGGCGTCACCTGGGCCAGCATCTTCTTCCAGTGCTCGGGCAGCGTTTCCTGGGTGTAGCCGGCGGGCAGGGTGGAGTAGCTGTAGGCCGGGTTCCAGTTCATGGTCATGATGATGGGCACGCGTACGGCGTCCATCTCGATGTTTTCGACCAGGATATCCTCCACCGTGCCGCCGCGGTTGGTGGCCGACTTCAGCCGGATGCCGTACTTGGTGCCCTTCGCTTTCAGGCCGCGGGCAATGACGTGGCGGATGCCGCCCGACGTCTCGGAGCCGCAGGTAAAGAGCCCGTCGCCGGCGCCGGCCACGCAGTTCTGAATCAGAATGTACTCGGCGGGGCGGTTCACGCGCAGCCCGTCCCAGTCGCGGCCGGCTTTCAGGCAGAAGTTGTCGTCGTTGCAGTCGATGTCGCAGTTCTGCACCAGCACGTAGCTCGAGGAGTCGATGTCGATGCCGTCGGTGCTCGGGCCGTGGCCGCCCACGTTGTTGCGGATGACGAGCCCGTCGGCCGTCACGTTCTTGGAGTAGAGGATGTGGACCGTCCAGAAGCCGGCGCGCTGCAGGGTGATGCCCGTGAGCGTGACGTTGCTGGAATTGGCCACGATGAGCGTGCGCGGGCGCTTGGCGTCGTAGTCGACAATCCAGCGCAAGCCCTTGGCGTCGTACTCCTTGCGCATGGCCCAGTACTTGTCCCAGAACGGCTTGCCCTGCCCATCCACGGTGCCTTCGCCGGTAATGGCGACGTTGTCCTGGTTGAGAATATTAATGAGGGCAGCGGGCCACACCATTTCGATGCCGGCCACGCGGGAGGGCATGTCGGGGTAGTCTTTGAGGTCCTGGCTGCCGAGCAGGGTCACGCCCTTCGGCAGGTTCAGGGTGACGCCTTTCTTGAGGAAGATCGAGCCGGTGAGGTACTGGCCGGGGGCGAAGGTGACCACGCCGCCTTTCTTGGCCGCCGCGTCGATGGCCTTCTGAATGGCCTGGGTGTTGAGGGTTTTGCCGTCGGCCACGGCGCCGTACTTGGTGACGAGAAACGTGGCCTTGCCCGCGGGCTGGGTTTTGGCACCGGTCTGCTTCACCCAGTCGGGGTCGGCGGCGGGCGGGGGCGTGGCGGCGGGGGCGTGGCTGCCGAGCCAGGCCAGCAGGGGCAGCAGGAGGTTGAGGAGGGAATGCATGGCGGGCGGGCTTGGAGCGGACGGGAGCGGGAGTTCTGGCTGGTGCCCTCGGAACGGCAGGTGACGCTGCCGCTCCGGGTGTCGGACCGGAGCCGCGGGCTGCCAGCCAGAACGATTCCCTCGCCGGCAAGTTGGGCGCCGACCGGCCCGGCACCTTCCCGCACCCTCCTGCTATCCGGCATTTCGGCGGGCGCCGCTGGTGCCCCGCCGCCGAAAATTACCGGCCCGCGGCCACCGCCGGCGGCGTGCTGGCGCGTCATTGCACGAAGCTGACGCCGCCCCGCAGCCGACCAGCCGCAAATTCGCGGCCCTACCGCCGGCTCAGCGGCGGCGCCACTGGTCGGTGCGGAAGGGCGAGGCGGGCAGACCGGCGGCGTTGTAGAGGTTGGGGAAGGGCACGGGTTTCCAGGCGAAGCGCACGGCAACGGGCTGCTGCACGGCGGGGCTCCACACCACCAGCTCCCGGCCCTCGATGCGGGCCTGGGCGGGGTGAAACACGCTGTCGGGGCCGGCGACGAGGAACTCGCGCAGCGGGCCGCCCTGCGCGACGAGGCCGCCGTCGGCGTGCTTGAAGCGCAGGCGCAGCCGGCCGTTTTCGGGCTGCATGCGCTCGTAAATCGGGCCGGAGTACGGGCGCTGGGTTTCGCCGTATTCGCGGGCCAGGGCCCACTGCGCGAGGCGGTGGCCCACCACCTGCTTGTTGCGCGGGTGAATGTCGAGGGAGTCGCCCGCGTCGGTGATGACGGCCATGCCGGTGCGGGGCACCGTCTGCATGGTCAGCAGCTGGGCTTCGCGCAGCTCGGGGCGGGCGGAGCGGTGCGGGGCAATCTGCACGAAGTAGAACGGCAGCTCGGGCCGGCCCCACTCCTGCCGCCAGCTCCGGATCAGGGCCGGAAACAGGCGGCGGTACTGGTAGCCGCGCTCGGCGTTGGTTTCGCCCTGGTACCAGATGACGCCGCGCAGGGCGTAGGGCACCAGCGGGTGAATCATCGCGTTGTAGTTGCGGTAGGGCGCCTTGTTGCTGGTGGGGCCGAGGGGCTCTTTCGGGGCCGGCAGGCGCAGCTGCGGGTTGGCGGCTTGCTGCGCCCGGTATTGCTGCCGGGCGGTTTGGTAGGCGGCGTAATCCTGCGGGTAGGTGTCGAGGCCGCGCTGGTAGCGCTCCACCAGGGGGCGCAACTCGGGGTCGGCTTCCAGCACTTCGCGGCGCATCCAGGCCTCGGCCGGGGTGCCGCCCCAGGTAGCGTTGATCAGCCCGATGGGCACGTGGGTGCGCTCGTAGATTTCCTGAGCGAAGAAGTAGGCCACGGCCGAAAACTCGCCCACCGTTTCGGGGCTGCACACGGCCCAGCTGCCGCCGGGCACGTCGCGCTGCGGCTCGGCGGCCGTTTGCGTCGTCACCGTGAACATGCGGATCTGCGGGTAGTGGGCCCGGGGCTTCACCGCCGCCTCGTTGACGACGCCCGAATAGGAGCTGCTGCCCGGCCGCCTGCTGATGGGGAAGACCATGTTGGACTGCCCGCCGCACAGCCAGACTTCGCCCAGCAGCACGTTCTGCACGGTCAGCCGGTTCTTGCCCTGGAAGGTGAGCGTGTAGGGGCCGCCGGCTTTGGCCGTGGGCAGGCGCACCAGCCAGTGGCCCTGGGCGTCGGCGGTGGTTTGCACGGGCTGTTTCGCCCAGCCGGCCGTTACCGTCACCCGCTCGCCCGGCTCGGCCCCGCCCCAGAGCGCGACGCTGGTTTTCTGCTGCAGCACCATGTTGTTGGCGAAGAGCTTGGGTAAGGTAATGTCGGCGCGGGCGGGCAGCGCGAGCAGCAGGGCGGCGGGAAGCAGGCGGTGGAGCATGGCGGGAAGCAGAACGTGTCGTAAGCGTCGTAGCGCGAAACGAAGTTCGGCGCCAGCCAAGCTCTGCTTCGCCAATGCAGCACGACCATCGTTGAAACCGTTTGGTGACAATCGTTCGAGCGTAGCGCGAAGCTCCGCTCGAACGGCTCAGATAATTTTAAACACGAACGACGAGGCCGTCATGTAGCGCCCGCCCTGCGAGGCGCAGAACAGGTACTCCGGCTTGCCGTCCTTCATCAGCAGTTGCGGGCGCTCCAGGCGGCCGTAGCGCTTGAGGTTTTTGGGCGCGGGCGGCTCCTGCACGCCGTACGCGCGAAGGGGCAGGAAGGCCACCTTGGGGTAGCGCCACTGCCGGCCGTCTTTGGAGTCCAGGTACAGCCCGACTTCGTGGTTGTACACGCCCATGTCGCGGGCCAGCAGGTGAAACCGGCCGTGCTGCTGCCACACGAAGGCGTCCTCAAACTGCTTGTTCTGCGCGTTGTCGCCGAGGCGCGAGAAGTCGATGACGGGGTTGCCGGCGAACTTCCGGTAGGGCCCTTCGAGGCGGTCGGCCACGGCCAGGCCGTACTTGCGGTTGCCGCGCACCACGGGGTCCTTGCTGGTCTGGTATTCCCGCGTGTTCCACGATTTGTAGTAGAGCCAGTACTGCCCGTTGGGGTGCCGCACGAAGGCCGGGTTGGTGGTGCAGTGGTCGTCCCAGGCGCCCTCGTCCCCGGGCAGCAGCAGCGGGGCGTCGGGGCGCGTCCAGGGGCCTTCCAGCCGGTCGGCCAAAGCCAGGCCGATGCGCTTGGTGTCGGTCTTGCCGTTGGCGCAGCCCATAAAGAACAGCGCGTACCGGCCGTCGACGTACTGAATGTGGGGGTTGTGGCAGGTGGTGGCATCCCAGTAACCCGGGCCGCGCGGGGTCAGCACGGTTTGCTGGTACACGTAGGGGCCCTCGGGGCGGTCAGCCACGGCCCGGCAGATTTCGCAGCTGTTCAGCCAGCCGCCCATGCCCCGGCTCTTCGGCCAGCGCGAAAAGAACAGGTGCACGCGCCCGTCGGGGCCGTAAATCGGGCTGTTGCACCACACGAAGTAGTCCTCCATTTCCAGCACCCGCCCGAGGGGCCGCAAGTGCCTGCTGAACCGGGCCAGGCTGCGTTTGGGCAGCAGCAGGGAGGGCTTTTCGTCCCGAACGAAGCCGGCCCAGGCCCGCGCAAACGGCGCCAGGGCCAGGCCGGTGAGAAAGGTGCGGCGGTTCATGGTGTGGGCCTCTCCCTAGCCCCTCTCCTTGGGGAGAGGGGAACTAGTTTCTAGTGTCAGCTAAAAGCCAGTTATCAGGAAGAGAATAAGTTAAGAGGTAGAAACTAAAACTAGCTCCCCTCTCCTTCAAGGAGACGGGGCTAGGGGGTGAGGTTTCACTGCAGCTTCTCGGCCCGGGCCGTGGTAGGCGTCAGCGTCACCGGCCCCAGCAGGCCCGACTCCCTGGGCTCCCACCGGGCGGCGGTAAAGAGCCCCTTGTCGTCGCGGTTTTCCTTGAGTTTGGCGGCTAGGTTCACGTTGTAGAAGTGGCGGTACTCGACGCCGCGCTTGTCCAGGTCGATGATGCGGTTGGCCATGCCGTTGCTGACGAGCACCGTGAGCGTGTTCGAGGCTTTGAGCTGCTCCCGGGGGATGAACATCTGGTAGGTCGGGCCGATGAGCGTGCCCAGGTCCTGGCCGTTGAGCTGCACGCGGGCGCTCTGGGCCACCCGGCCCAGATCGAGCAGCCAGCCATCCGGGGCTGCGCCGGCGGGGGCCGCGAAGGTGGTGGTGTAGGCGGCCGTGCCCGAAAAGGCCCGGGCCGCGTCGCTGAAGGCGGTCCACGAAGTCAGGGCTCGGGTTTCCGCGGGGGCCGGCAAGGTGGGGCCGCCCGCCACGAAGCGCACGCTCCAGGGGCCCGCCAGGGGCTGGGCGGCCCCGGCCGGCCGCAGGTAGGCGTAGGCCGGGGCGCTGACCGGGGCCTCGTTGGTTTCCAGGATGCACGACTCGCCCGGGGCCAGCTGCAGGTACACTTCGGGCGTGCCCTGGGCGCCGGGGCGCAGGCCGGCCATGCCCAGCTTTTCGGTGAGCGGGTTGTAGAGGGCCACGGCTTTGGCGGCCGTGTGCAGCGGCACCCAGCCGTCCACGGCCTTGCCGCTCCAGTTGGTCACGAAGTAGTAGTGCCCCTGGGCGTGGCGGCGGCGAATAAACTCCAGCCCGGTGTCCACCATGGTTTCGCGGCGCACCCCGGCGGCGGCCAGCAGCGGCTCCACGTCCGCCCCCACGAGCACCGTGCCCTTGCCCACGGCAGCTTTCTGCACGCCGTTGCTTGCAGCCCCCAGTTTGATCTGCCCGAGCAGCTTCTGGAAAGCGGCGCGGCGCGCGTCGAGGTTGCCCAGGCCGTTGACGTCGGTGGGCAGCCCGCCCTGGAATACCACCGTAGCGCCGCCCCGGGCGAGTTGCACCAGCTGCGCCAGCGTGGCCAGGGGCACGAGGCGGGCCGCCGGCACCACGATGGTGCGGTAGCTCGTGCCGCCGGTTTGCAGCGCGGCGCCGCGGCCCTTCAGCTGCTGCACCTGCCGGTCCGAAATAAAGTCGAAGCCGTAGCCGCGCCGGAGCAACTCCTCGCCGGTCTGGGCCACGGGCAGGCCCTTGAAGCCGTGGTCGATGCCGTCGTAGTGCTGCAAGAGCAGCTTGGCGCGGTCCACGTCGGCCGGGGCGGGTTGCTTGTTGGGGCGGGCGAAGGAGTCGTAAGTGGGCAGGTAAAGCAGCACGTCGTGGGCGGGCTGGCCGGCCTGCAAAAAGCTCTGGCAGTGGGCGGCGTAGCGGTTGAGCTGGCCGAAGTCGGGCCAGAACGAGTTGTTCGGGTTGAAGTGCACCGCGGCGTAGAACAGCCAGCCCGGCCAGGCGGCGGCCTGGGGCGAGTAGTTGGTGCCGTGGTAGAAGATGTGGTTCACGCCGCCGAGCAGCATGCGGTCCACGGCCTTTTTCACGTCGCTCAGGGAGGAGAGGAAATGGTCGTTTTCCCAAGTGGCGGTTTCGGCCGAGGTCAGCGGCTTGCCCGTCACGTGGGCGGCCGAGGAGGCAAACTTGATGCGCAGCAGGTCCTCCCCTTCCGTCTCGGGAATGTCCGTCACGGCGTAGAGGTCGAGGATGTTGGCCGGGGAGCCGTGGGCCTGGTTGCGGATGAGCGCGTCGTGGGTGCGGGCCCAGTCGCGCCAGGTGCGGGTGTAGTTTTCCAGCAGCAGCTCCGACACGGTTTCGCGGTAGTCGCTGAGCACGCGGCGGTTCTGCTCGTCGTCCGGGGCCTTGCCCAGCAGCGCGGGCAGGTGCTGGCGCAAATCGTAGCCGCGGCGCCGCTGAAATTCGGTGAGCAGCTGCGGGGTCCAGTTGGCCTCGCCCTGGGCGTCGTCCACCTCGTAGGAGTCGTTGAAAAAGGCGCGCACGGCCTTCAGGTCGCGGCCCTTGAAGGCCTGATCGAAATGGCGCAGGTAGTTGTCGGTGGCGGTTTTGGAGAGGTGGTCGATAACGTCGCCCTCCCCGCCCGGGCCGGCGCGCTCCACCTGCTTGCCGTGCCAGCCCTGAAACAGGGCGTAGAGCGTCCAGCCGCTCCCCGCGGGGGCCGTCCAGCTCAGCTTGCCGTCGGCACCCACCTTGCCGGTCAGGTCTACGGCCTGGCCCTTGGCGGAGTAGGCCATCAGCGTCTGCAGCGGCAGCGGCTTTTCGAAGCGCACTTGATCGAAGGCGTGGAGCTGCAGGTCGGGGTTGCGGGCCACCGGCTGCTGCATGGTCTTCACGTCCAGGGGCGGGCCCACGGCGCGCATCATGGGCTTCTGCAGGTAACGCACGGGTTCCGCCAGCTGCCCGCCGCCCGGCACCTCGTAGGTGCGGTAGGTCACGTACTTGCAGGCGTCGTCGGGGCTCACCCAGGGCCCGCCGAAGGGCCAGCCGGAGGCCTGCGCCACGTCGATGCCCAGGCCCAGGCGCTGGGCCTCGCTGAGCGTGTAGGCGAGCATGTCGACCCACTTGGGCGAGAGAAAGTCGATGAACTGGCTTTCAGCGCCCTTCACCCCGTAGATGGTCGTAATTTCCAGCCCGCCCAGCCCGGCCTGCTGGTACTGCGTCATCAGCCGGGTGAGGTCCTGCTGGTTCACGGCGCTGCCCTCCCACCACCAGCGCGTCCAGGGCTTGGCTTGCTGGGTAATGGCCGGCCACTTCGGCGCCTGGGCCCGGGCGGGCGTTTGAGCCAGCGCGGCGGCAAGAAGCAGGGAAAGGGCGAGGGTGTTTTTCATGTGGGAAGGCGGATTCGGGTATTGAGGCGCCAGCGTTGCGTCTAGCTTTCTGCCTGAGTGGGAGCGGCGTCAAGGCAGTTGGATTCAGGACCAGAATCGTACTCCTACTCCTGGCCGTCATGCTGAGCCCCGCGAAGCATCTCTACCGCTTCGTCAGATACTATTCAACGAAGCGGTAGAGATGCTTCGCGGGGCTCAGCATGACGTTCTAATCAGCTCAACGACGTATGCGAGATGTCTCGGCCCCTTGCTTGATGCGCAACATGCTCGACATGACGTTCCATTCAGCTGCTTAGCGCACCTTTTCAGACCTAGCTCTTGGCCGCCGCGGGCGGGTTGTCGACCAGCTTGTACAGCTCCGTGCCGGCCAGCAGCAGGCAGCCCAGGCCGTAGTCCTCGAAGTCGGGCCGGGAGTCGTAGGTGACGGGCTGCCCGTCCTTGGGCTCTTTGCCGGTGCCCTGCACGTAGCCCAGGAAGCCGTCCTTGTGCACGCACTCCGAGGCCAGGGCCGTCCACGCTTTGGTGATGATGGGCAGGTACTGCTTGGCGTCGAGCAGGCCCTGGTTGATGCCCCAGGCCATACCGTAAACGAACAGGGCGGTGCCGGTCAGTTCCTTGCCGCCGAAGTGCGTGGGGTCGTGCAGGCTCACGTTCCAGTAGCCGTCCGGGCGCTGCAGCCGGGGCAGGGCCTGCACCATGCGCAAATACATCTGCTGGTACTCCGCGCGGTGCGGGGCATTCGGGGGCAAAATACTGAGCGTGCGCACCATGGCCGCCACCACCCAGCCGTTGCCGCGGCTCCAGTAGCAGTCCTCGCCGTTGGGCTCCTTGTAAGGCGGCACGAAGTCCTTATCGCGCCACCAGAGGTTGTCCTCGGGGTTGAAGAGGCCGTTGCCGCCGTGCCGGGTTTTGGCGTAGTCGTAGAGCTGGAACATCTTCTCGAAGTATCGCTCGTCCTGGTACATAACGCCCAGCCGGGCAAACACCGGCATGGCCATCTGCAGCGCGTCAATCCACCACCAATCGTCCACCTGCTCGGTTTGCAGCATACGGTCGATGCTGGCCTTGATGTCGCGCACGCGCTCGGGCTGCGGGTCGATGGCGTGCAGGTCGAGGTAGGTCTGGCCGCAGCACTGGTTGTCGGCATTGCGGGTTTCCACGCCGCGGTTCAGGCCCCACTGGTGCTTCTGGCCCCAGTCCACGGCGTAGTCGTAGTAGCGCTTCTGCTTGTCCACGCCGTACAGGGCCATTAGCCCCTCGTAGTACACGGCGCGGGTCCAGATGTTGCTGGGCCGGGCCTTGTTGGTCACGATTTCCTTGCCCGTATCCGGCCACTTCTGCATGAAGTAGCCGTTGGTGAGCGTCAGCACTTTCAGGATATCCTTTTTCCGGGGCAGCTTGGCCGGTTGCTGGGCCGCGCCGGCCCAGTCGGGCAGCAGCAGGCCGGCGCCGAGCAGACCCAGCGACTGGGCGAAGGTGCGGCGGGTTATCGGGGCAGAAAAGGAATGCATGGTTATCGGGGGCTGTAGAGCCGCCTGTTTGCGACTCAATCGTGAACTGCGTTGATCTTCGATTGCTGATGTTGTTAAAACCGGGGCGGCGAAGGCCGTTAGTCCAGGTGTCCAGCGTTCTGGCGCCGAGACGCAAGGTCGCGTCTCTACGACGCCGCTTTGGCTATTTCGACCGCGTATACCTGGCTCTGACCCTCGAAATTGGCGCGGAAGATCAGCCACTTGCCGTCGGGCGAAAAGTGCACGTTGGGCTCCAGGTGGTAGTTGTGCCGGGCCAGGTTCACCAGCTTTTCGGCCTTGAAGGTGGAGCCATCGGGCCGAAACAGGTAAATCCACTGGCCGTTGGGCGAGTGCGCCACCGAGGTCGGGTAGCCCCCGTCGCCGGCAAAGGTTTTCTGGTCGGGCGCGGTGGTGTAGTGCACCGACCACTCGTCGCGCGTCAGCTCGTACTTCCGCTCCTTGCCCGATTTCAGGTCGGTGCCCGTCACGAAGAAGGTGGCGCCGCGCGGCAGCTGGTGGTCAAACCAGATGGTCTTGCCGTCGGCCCCGAACCACTCGTGGCCGGCTATTTCGCGCTCCATCGTGCGCTTGTGCACCAGCTTCACCTCTTTGGTTTTGGTGTCGATGGTCCAGATGCGGTCCACCAGCTCCCAGGGTCCTTCGTGGCAGAACATGAGCAGGTGCGGGTCCGTGGGCGAAAACTGCACGTGGTTCAGCCAGGCCGTGTCGGTGAAAAGCTTGGTGAGCTGCCCGCCCTCGGTGCCCACAGTGAAGAGGGTGCGCGGCAGCCGGGCCTCGTAGATGCGGCGGAAGTAGTCCTTTTTCTCGGGGTACTGCCGCGAAATTTCCTTTTCCGCGTCGCTGCTCCAGGCCCCGCCCAGCTGGGTCTCGTCGGCGTTCAGGGTGGTGATGCTGGCCCGAAAATCCTGCGGAAACACGAACACCAGCCGCGTCCGGCGCGTGTCGACGTGGGTGGCGTAGACCGAGTCGCCGGTCTGGTAAAACACCTCCCGCAGCTTCGGGGCCACGATTTCGCCGCTCACTTTCGGGAAGTAGCGCGTCAGCGGAGTCACCTCGTGGGTTTTCAGGTCGAGCAGCCGCAGCTGCTTGCCGCGCGCGTCGGTGTGGTAGAACACCATCCGCTCCCCGCCCCTGCCCGCGAGAAAGGGCCGGTTGTGGAAGTAGAAGCTGGCGTTGTCGCCGTCGAGCGGGGTGAGGCGCCGCACGCGGTGGCCCGTGTCCTGGTCGATCCACTCGGCGGCGGGCATGGGCTGCTGGCTGCCGGTGACCAGGCGCTGCTGGGCCCGGGCGGGGGCGCCGGCCAGCAGCCCGCCGAGAACGGCCAGGATGCCAAGGCGGCGGTGGCTTGGTGCTGCAAACATGAGGTCGGGCGGGGGTTGGGGGAGGTCGTGAAGGAGCAGAGTCAATTGGCGGCCGGCTCGGGCGGCAGGTAGCGGGCCAGGTCGCGCAGGGCCACCACGCGGTAGTGGTGGCTTTTCAGGTAGCGCAGGTATTCCTCGAACAGCGCGGGCGGCGTGCTCACCCAGTCGTGGGCTGTATCGGGCACGCCGTGCAGCGTGAGCACTGCCACCCGTCCGTCGCGGGCCTGCGGCAGCGCGGCCAGGATGTCGGCCCGGTTGGCGGCGCCGGTGCTGAAGCTCGGGATAAGGCGCCGGTCGTCGCGGGCCGGGTCGTAGGCGCGCACGCGGCCCTGCTTAGCGCCCCCGGCCCGCGCCAGCGTGTAGCCGCGGGCCCGCAGCACCGCCAGGGCCGTGGGGTGGGTGTCGTAGCCGGGGTAGGCAAAGGACGTGGGCCGCCGGATGCCGTAGCGGCGGCAGCGGTCCTCGATGGAGTCCAGCTCGGCGCCCAGCTCGGCGGCCGTCAGCTTGTTGACGTGCCGGTGCGTGAGCGTATGGCTGCCGATTTCGAAGCCCTGCCGGTCCAGCTCGCGGGTCTGCGCCCAGCTCATGTAGCGGGTGGTGTCGGCGAAGGGCGGGTCGCGAAACTCGCACACGAAAAAGGTGGCGCCGAAGCCGTACTGGCGCAGCAGCGGCGCCACGTAGGTCGCGTGGCTGCGCACCGCGTCGTCGAAGGTGAGGACCACCAGCCGCTCGGGCACCCGGCGCGGGCCGTGGGCGGCGCCGGCCGTCAGCAGGCCAGCCACCAGCCCCAGCGCGGCGGTGCGCACACAAACCCGGACGGAAGCAGCGAAGCCCATGCGCGGCGGACGTTAAACCTGCCCCAATAGAGCAAACCGCTGCGGCGAAACTCTCCTGTACTCTGCGGTGCGGCCACCGAAGAAGTGGGTGGTTACTAACCAGGCCAGCCCTAGCAGACTTAGCGCCGCTCAGCTGTGGTCGGTGGATGGGAGAATCAGAACGTCATGCTTCATCTGGTGTCCGCTTGTCGATGCATCCACCGCTTCGCCCGATAGTAAAATCACTACCGGCCATCAGCACGCGAGATTGGCTACGCCTTCCTTCGGGTCCTCGACTTCGCTCGGAATGACGAACTGAGAAAGAGCCTAAGCGGTAGATGCTTCGACTGCGCGGACGCCAGATGAAGCATGACGTTCTATATGCGTCCGCCTATTGTTAGCTTACCCGGCCTGCAGGCCATTCCCGCCCCACCCGCTCAACGGCCCAGCCGGCGCAAAGCCAGCAGGCACAGCGCCACCGAGCCGGCCACCCGAATGCGCCCGCCGAGCACCCACTGTTCCAGCTCGGCCAGCGGCACGGTCAGCACTTCGATGTTTTCCGTCGCGTCGAGGTGCTGGGCGGCCACGCGGCGGGCGTTGCGGGCGAGGAAGAAGTGCAGCAGGTTGGTGTCCTTGGTAGGGTTGTCCGATACGTTGAGCACCCGGTCCAGCTCGTCGGCGGCGTAGCCGGTTTCCTCCAGCAGCTCGCGCCGGGCGGCGGCCACCGGGTCGGTTTCGCCGGGGTCGATGACGCCCCCGGGCAGCTCCACGAACACGTCGGCCGCGCCGTGCTTGTACTGGCGCACCAGCACCACCTGCTCGTCGGCGGTCAGGCAGAAAATCAGCACCGCGTCGGGCCGCTCGCTCACGAAGTAGTCGTCCAGCTCCTCGCCCGAGGGCAGGCGCACCCGGTCGCGGCGCAGGCGGTACCAGCGGTGCTCGAACACCAGCTCGGAGCCAAGTACTTGCCAGGGTTTGATAAGAGCAGCCATAACAGCGGAACGGGCCTGATGAGCCGGCAAGTTACGCGCCGCCGGCCCGGGGCCGAACGCCGGCCCGCGCCGGCATTGGTGCAGTTTGCCCGATATTGCGACCTGTTAGGGCCGCCCCGCGCGGTCCGGCCTCTTTCGTCCGGCGTTTCGCGCGCCGCTATTTGCCCCGTGCCCGCCCGCTCCGCTCCCCCCCCGCCGCCTTCCGCTGACGTCACCGCCGCCAACCGGCAGCAGCTGCGCCAGCTGTTTCCCGAAGCCTTCCGCGCGGGCCGGCTCGACGTGGACGTGCTGCGCCAGCTGCTGGGCGAAGCCCCCGCCGACGAGGAGCAGGAGCACTACGGCCTGAGCTGGCACGGCAAGCGCGCCGCCCGCCAGCAGGCCCTGCAGCCGCCCGCCGCCGCCCTGCACCCCGCCCCCGCCGATAGCCTCAGCTGGGACAGCACCCAGAATCTGGTGGTGGAAGGCGACAACCTCGACGTGCTCAAGCTCCTGCGCCAGCAGTACGAGGGCCAGGTCAAGCTGATTTACATCGACCCGCCCTACAACACGGGCAAGGACTTCGTCTACCGCGACAATTACCAGCGCAGCCGCCGCCGCCACCGCCAGCTCACCGGCCAGCCCGAGGCCGGCCCCGCCGCGCCCGCCGACGCGGCCGAAACCGCCGGCCGCCTGCACACCGACTGGCTGAACCTGATGTACCCGCGCCTGCACGCCGCCCGCCACCTGCTGCGCGACGACGGGGTGCTGTTTGTCTCCATCGACGACAACGAGCTGGAAAACGCCCTGCAGCTGCTCAACGAGCTGTACGGGGAGGAAAACCGCCTGGCCATCATCTGCCACAAGGCCCGCGCCTCGGTGTCGAACGACAAGATTATTTCGGCCAGCCACAACTTCATCCTGCTCTACGCCAAGGACCGCGCGCGCATCCACGCCCGGCGCGCTGCCTTCGGCCTGCCGCCCGATCTGGCGGGCTTCACCCACTACGACGGGCGCGGGGCCTACAAGCTGGCCCCGGTCGACGGGCCCGGCGGGGCGGCCAAGGGCAACCCGCACTACACGTTTCTGGGCGTGACGGGCTACTTCCGCTTCGCCCCGGAGCGCATGCAGGCCATGTACGAGCAGGGCCTGATCATCAAGGCCGGCAACGGCTTGCAGCAGAAGCACTACCGCCACGACGCCGAGCGGGTGCGCAAAACCGACACCACCTGGTGGGACGATAAGTACTACACCGCCACGGCCACCGCGCGCCTCAAGGCCCTGATGGGCGCCGACGTGTTCGACGCGCCCAAGCCGGTGGAGCTGGTGGAGCGTATGCTGCAGCTCTGGGCCCGCGACCCAGCCGATTTGGTGCTCGACTTCTTCGCCGGCTCGGGCACCACCGGCCACGCCGTGATGAGCCAGAACGCCCAGGACGGCGGCACGCGCCGCTTTATCCTGGTGCAGCTGCCCGAGCCGCTGGACCCGGCCAACAAGGACCAGTGCGACGCGGCGGCCTACTGCGACCAGCGGGGCCGCCCCCGCACCATCGCCGAGCTGACCAAGGAGCGCCTGCGCCGCGCCGCCGCCCAGCTGCGCGCCGCCCACCCCGCTACCACCGCCGACCTGGGCTTCCGCGTGTACCGGCTGGCCGAAGGTCCGGCCGCAGCCCCCAAGCCGCGCAAACGGTCGGCTGCACCGGCCAAAGCCCCAGCGGCCCCGCCGGCCGCGGCCACCCTGCCCGAACTGCTGCTGCACCTGGGCCTGCCCCCGGGCACCGCCGTGGAGCAGCGCGAGGTGGCGGGCTACGCGCTCTACGCCGTCAATGGCGGGGCGCAGCTGGCCTGCCTGGCGCCCCGCCTGGCCCCGGCCGAGCTGGAAGTGCTGGCCGGTCACCTGGCGGCCTGGCACGAAGAGCTGGCCCCCGGCCCCGGCACGCAGCTGCTGGTGCGCGCCCAGGCCTGCCGCACGGCCGAGGCCCGGCGGCGCCTGGCCACCTGCCTGGAGCAGGCCGGCTTCGGGGCGCAGCAGCTGCGCTGGTTGTAGCAGCGCGCCAGCCCCTTGCGCCCGCCGCCGCGCCCCAATTCTACAATCTTTGCCCGCGCTGGTGCCCTGCTTATAAGGCGGCCATGCTAAGATGCTACAGAGGGTCGAAAAAATGGTATACGGTGCCGGCCCGCGCAGCCCCGACCTTTAGCCCCGATCAAACCAGTCTTTCCCGCCCATGAAAACGCCCGTTGCTTTCCTTGCCAGTCTAGGTCTCTTCTTGTCGGCCGCGCCGGTGGCGCTGGCCCAGTACCCGCAGATTCCGCCGGACGTGCAGAAGGCCAGCGACGAGCTGATGAAGGAAGCCCGCCGCCAGTCCGATCTGGCCTGGGCCAAGGCCTACCCCATCATTCAAAAGGAGCAGCGCGAGGGCAAGCCTTACATTCCGTGGGCGGCCCGCCCGATTGACCTGCCGCAGTCCCCGATTCCGGCCTTCCCCGGTGCCGAGGGCGGCGGGGCGTACTCCTTCGGCGGCCGCGGGGGCAAGGTCATCGTGGTGACCAGCCTGGAAGACAGCGGCCCGGGCACGCTGCGCGAGGCCTGTGAGCAGGGCGGCGCCCGCACCGTGGTGTTCAACGTGGCCGGCATCATCCGGCTGAAGTCGCCGCTGATGATCCGGGCGCCCTACATCACCATTGCGGGGCAGTCGGCCCCCGGCGACGGGGTGTGCGTGGCCGGCGAATCGGTCTGGATCAACACCCACGACGTGATTATCCGCTACATGCGCTTCCGCCGCGGCGAAACCAACGTGGGCCGCCGCGACGACGCCATCGGCGGCAACCCGATCGGCAACATCATGATTGACCACGTCTCGGCCAGCTGGGGGCTGGACGAGAACATGTCGATGTACCGCCACATGTACAACGACAGCACCGGCATTGCAGAGCAGAAGCTGGGCACGGTGAACATCACCATCCAGAACAGCATCTTCTCGGAGTCCTTGGACACCTGGAACCACGCTTTCGGCAGCACGCTGGGCGGGGAAAACTGCACCTTCATGCGCAACCTGTGGGCCGATAACGCGGGCCGCAACCCCTCGATTGGCTGGAACGGGGTGTTCAACTTCGCCAATAACGTGATGTTCAACTGGGTGCACCGCTCGACCGACGGCGGCGACTACCGGGCCCTCTACAACATCATCAACAACTACTACAAGCCCGGTCCCTCCACGCCGCAGGGCACCAACATCGGCCACCGCATCCTGAAGCCCGAATCGGGCCGCAGCAAGCTGAAGTACCAGGTGTACGGCCGCGCCTACGTGGCGGGCAACATCGTGGAAGGCAACGACAAGGTGACCAAGGACAACTGGGACGGCGGCGTGCAGGTGGAAGAGCTGCCCAACGCCGGCAAGTACATGGCCGACATGCGGGTGAATGCGCCGCTGCCCATGCCCCAGATTACCATTATGCCGGCCGATAAGGCCTTCGGCTACGTGCTGGAAAACGCCGGCGCCACCCTGCCCAAGCGCGACGCCGTCGACGCCCGCGTGGTGGAGCAGGTGCGCACCGGCAAAATCAACGCCCTGCCGAACGTGAAGCTGCCCGAAACGCAGTTCAAGCACCGCCGCCTCCCCATCGACTCCTACAAGCAGGGCATCATCACCGACATCAGCCAGGTGGGCGGCTACCCCGACTACAAGGGCACGCCCTACCAGGACTCGGACAAGGACGGCATGCCCGATCAGTACGAGAAGAAAAACAAGCTGAACCCCAACGACGCGGCCGACGCCCGGCAGGTGCGCGGCAAGGAGGGCTACACCAACATCGAGGAGTACCTCAACAGCCTGGTGGCCGTGAAAAACGTGAAGCCCTCGTAAGGACGGCTTCTGATAGTAAGCGTCATGCTGAGCTTGTCGAAGCATCTCTACCGCTTCGTTGCGTCGTTCGGGAGAGATGCTTCGACTGCGCTCAGCATGACGTTCTGTTTTACCCGATTTCTGCCTACTCCTGCCCGCATGAACCTCCGTCCGCTCGTCCTGCTGCCCTTCCTCGCCCTGCCCCTCGGCGCCGCCCAGGCGCGGGTGGTGCTGCCGCGGGTGCTGGGCCACGGCATGGTGCTGCAGCGCGAGAAGCCGGTGCCCATCTGGGGCTCGGCCGCACCCGGCGAGGCGGTGACGGTGCAGTTCCGGGGCCAGCAGCAGCGCACCGCGGCCGCCGCCGACGGGCAGTGGCGGGTGACGCTGCCGCCCATGCCGGCCAATGCTACCGGCGCCGAGCTGCGCATCACGGGCACGAACGTCATCCGTTTAAAGGACGTGCTGGTGGGCGAAGTCTGGTTGTGCTCGGGGCAGTCGAACATGGAGTACACCATGCGCAAGAGCAGCAAGGCCACGGTGCCCCCGCAGCCCGAGCCCAACCCGCAAACCGAGCTGGAACGCGCCCACAACCCACAGCTCCGTATTTTCCTGGTCAACCGCAAGGAGCTGGCCCGGCCCGATTCGCTGCACCGGGGCTGGAGCGTGGCCCAGGATTCGGCCCTGCGCGTCTTCTCGGCGCCGGCCTATTTCTTCGCCCAGGAGCTGCAAACCAAGCTCGGCGTGCCGGTGGGCGTCATCAGCTCGGCCGTGCCGGGCAGCCGCATCGAGCCGTGGATTGCGGAGGCGGCCTTCCAGGCCGACAGCTACTACCAGCCGCCCGTCGGCGGCGACCCGGGCAAGTTCTACGAGCCCATGATCCGGCCGCTGGTGCCCTTCGCGCTGCGCGGCTTCTGCTGGTACCAGGGCGAGTCGAACTGCTTTCTGGCCGAAACCAGCAGCTACACGCATAAGATGCAGACGCTGATCAGCAGCTGGCGCGCGGCCTGGCAGGACGCCGAATTGCCCTTCTACTACGTGCAGCTGGCCCCGTTCAAGTACTCCGAATCCAAGGAGCCCAAGCAGCCGCTGACGCCCGAGACGCTGCCCCTGTTCTGGGAAGCCCAGGAGGCGGTGCTGGCCACGGTGCCGCGCACGGGCCTCATCGTGGCCACCGACCTGGTGACCAAGCTCGACGACATTCACCCGCCCTACAAGTGGCAGATCGGCCGGCGCCTGGCCTCCCTGGCCCTGCACGACACCTACAACCGCCGCGAGGTGGCCGCCGCCGGGCCGGTGTTTCAGAGCCTGCGCCTCCGGGGGAGCCGCGCCGAAATCAGCTTTCGGCCGCTGCAGGGCCGCCTCGTGAGCAAGGACGGCCAGCCGCTGACCGGCTTCACCGTGGCCGGCGCCGACGGCCGGTTTGTGCCCGCCGAGGCCCGCATCAAGGGCAAGCGGGTGCTGGTGTCGGCCCCCGCGGTGGCGCGGCCGACGGCCGTACGCTTTGCCTGGCACGAGGCATCCCAGCCCAACCTGTTTTCCAGCGCCGGGCTGCCCGCCCGGCCTTTCCGCACCGATAAGCCCGCCGCCGCGCTCAGCCACGCCGCCCGGTAGCGGTGGGGGTCGTCCGGGTAGTCTGCATCGCCTGCGTCGTAGCGCGTAGCCCCACTATGCGCTACGACGCAGGCGCCCCCCCGTCCACATTTCCCACATTCCGCACATTCCCCGATGCCTTCCCGCCGCGACTTTCTTGCCTCCTCCCTGCTGGCCGCCGGTGGCCTGCTGCTGCCCCGCCCGCTGGCGGCGCTGGCCCGGCCCCGGAAGCTCACCTATAAGATTGCCGTGGTGGACCTGATGATTCTGAAGCGGCAGAAGCTGGGCGCTTTTCAACTCACCAAGGACATCGGGGCCGACGGCGTGGAGGTGGACATGGGCGGGCTCGGCAACCGCGACACCTTCGACAGCCAGCTCAGCAACCCCGACATCCGCCAGCAGTTTCTGGCCAAGGCCAAGGAGCTGAACCTGGAAATCTGCTCCCTGGCCATGACGGGCTTCTACGCCCAGTCCTTCGCCACGCGCCCGACTTATGAGCGCATGGTGCAGGACTGCATCGACACGATGAAGCTGATGAACGTGCCGGTGGCTTTCCTGCCGCTGGGCAACCAGGGCGACCTGGTGAAGAACCCGGAGCTGCGCCCGGCCATTGTGGAGCGGCTGCGGGTGGTGGGCCGCATGGCCGAGAAGGCCGGCGTCGTCGTCGGCATCGAAACGGCGCTGGACGCGGCCGGCGAGGTGCAACTGCTCAAGGACATCGGCTCCAAGCACGTGCAGAGCTACTTCAACTTCTCCAACGCGCTCAAGAACGGCCGCGACCTGCACCAGGAGCTGCGCACCCTCGGCCGCAAGCGCATCTGCCAGATCCACTGCACCGACGACGACGGCGTGTGGCTGCAGAACAACCCGCGCCTGGACATGAAGCGCGTGAAAGAAACCCTGGCCGACATGGGCTGGCAGGGTTGGCTGGTGATTGAACGCTCGCGCGACGCCACCGACCCGCGCAACGTGAAGAAGAACTTCGGGGCCAACACGGCTTATATGAAGTCCATCTTCCAGGCTATCTGACGCGCCTTTGCGGCCGACCGGGAGCCCGGAACAGCGCCGGGCCGCCCCGGGCTGGCCGGCGCGCCATTTATCCGGCAGTGGGCTGGAACCATTACTCTAGCATCTTGGCTTTGGCATAGCCAGTGAGTAAGTGCTTACCGGGTTGCTACCGCCCATCGATGCCGCTATTCTTGCCCGTCACCGTCGCAGTGCCCGATTTGCGCCGCCGTTTAAGCGTAGCGCGCTCTATTTCAGCTACTAAATTCCGCCGTTCGGATAAACCGCCGGTGGGTTGTCCCGGGGGCTGGCTAACCTTGCACGGCCGCCGCGGCCGCCCGGTTTGAGGGGCTTTTTTGCCGGATATTACCCCCAAAGCGGCCGGGGGTGCAACGGCATGACAACATTGTATAATAAGATGGTTAAAAGCTGCATTCCGCCGCAGCCTGTGGCTAGTAATTTGGTCCCACTACAGTAGTCCCTACTTGCCCATGAATCTCTTGCTCAGAAGCTTGCTGCTCGCCGCCCTGCTGACCACCGGCTCCGCCGCCCTGGCGCAGGCCCCCGTTTCGCAGCCGACCGAGTCGAAGGAAGCCGCCTACACCCGCACCATCACCGAGCGCGCCGACAAAATCGTGGCCAAGCTCGAGGGGCTGAAGCCGGCCAAAACCACCAAGGTGCGCGACATCATCGTGGCGCAGTACCGGGCGCTGAACGAGATTCACGAGGGCCGCAAAACCCAGCTGGCCGCCCTGAAGGCCCAGAACCCGGACGAGGCCACCAAGAAGGCCGAAACCGACAAAATCGAGGCGGCCACCACGGCTTCGCTGGAGCGGCTGCACCCGCAGTTCCTGCAGAAGCTGGGCCGCCAGCTTTCCGCCGCCCAGGTGGATCAGGTGAAGGACGGGCTGACCTACGGGGTGCTGCCCATCACGGTGCGGGCCTACAACGACATGCTGCCCACCCTCACCGAAGCCCAGAAAGCCCAGATCCTGACCTGGCTCACCGAAGCCCGCGAAAAGGCCATGGACGCGGGCACTTCCGAGCAGAAGCACGCCTGGTTTGGCAAATACAAAGGCAAAATCAACAACTACCTATCCGCCGCCGGCATCGATATGAAGCAGGCCGGCAAGGACTGGGAGGCCCGGCGCCAGCGCGCCGCCGCCGACGCCCAGGGCCGGTAAGCCCCCCTCCCTCCCCGACACGCCCACTGCTTTCCCACACACCAACCTCATATGAAAAACCTTTTACCCACGCTTCAGGCGCCCGGTAGCGCCCCGCGCCTGGCCGGCGCCCTGCTGAGCGGACTGCTGGTTGGGGCTACGGCCGCCACGGCGGGCACGCCCACGACCCCGCCCGCCTCGACCACCGATGCGCAGATCAACGTGAACATCACCGGCACGGTGCGCGACGCCAAGGGCGGCGCGGTGCCCGGCGCGAGCGTGGTGCTGAAAGGAACCACCACCGGTACGTCGACCGACGCGCAGGGCGTGTTCCGCATCAACGTGCCGACCGGCACCGAGACGCTGGTTGTCAGCTCGGTGGGCTTCAAGAAAATCGAAATTGCCATCGGCGGCCGCACCACCATCGACGTGACGCTGGACGAGGAAACCTCGTCGCTGAACGAAGTGGTGGTGGTGGGCTACGGCACCCAGACCAAGCTCAGCCTGACCGGCTCGGTGGCGCCGGTGGACATGCAGAAAATCCAGGACCTGCCCGTCGGCTCGCTCTCGACGGCCATTGCCGGCCAGCTGCCGGGCGTGGGCGTCTCGGGCGGCACCGGTCGCCCCGGCGACGCGGGCCAGATTACCGTCCGCAACCCCCAGCTGCTCTCCAAGGACGGCGGCACGCTGCGCCCCCTCTTCGTTATCGACAACGTGGTGCGCACGGAGGAGGACTTCAACCTGCTCGACGCCTCCGAGGTTGACGCCATTACCATCCTGAAGGACGCCGCCGCCGCTATCTACGGCGCCCGCTCCAGCCAGGGCGTGGTGGTGGTGACGACCAAGCGCGGCAAATCCGGCGCGCCCAAGTTCAGCTACAACACCTCCGTGGGCGTGACCGACGCCGTGCGCCTGCCCTCGATGATGAGCGGCGTGGACCACGCCCGGTACCTGAACACGGTGAACCTGACGGCCGGCAAACCGATTACGGATCCGCTGATCTACACCCCCGACGAGCTGGAGTACTTCAGCCAGAACAACTACAACTGGCTGCAGGAAGCCTGGAAACCCTCGCTGCTGATGCGCCACGCGCTGAACGTGAGCGGCGGCTCGGAGCGGGCTACGTACTTCGCCGGCATCAGCTACACCGGCCAGGACGCCAACTTCCGCAACATCAACTCCAACAAGTGGACGTTCCGCGCCAGCACCGACGTGAACGTGACCAAGGGCCTGAAGCTGGGCCTCTCGCTGAGCGGGGACTTGGCGCAGAAGCGCATGTACTACCTCAAGCAGGGCGGCGAAAGCCCGGAGAAGGACATGCAGTCGTTGCTCTTCACGCCGCAGTTCAACCAGCCCTACGTGAACGGGCTGCCGGTGCTGCTCTCCAACGCCAGCAACGTGAACACCACCGACGCGTTCCACTTCTTTGAGGTGCAGCGCTCGAACAACTACACCGCCACCCGGGGCACGGGCCTGAACCTGACGGCCAACCTGGACTACGAGCTGCCGTGGGTGAAGGGCCTGAAAGTGCGCGGCTTGTTCAGCAAGACCATGGACAACAGCTTCGGCAAGCAGTACGGCACGAAGTACAACGTGTACCGCTTCTCGATGCTGGGCCAGAACAAGCACATCTACGGCGGCGACGTGCTGAACGCGGTGTCGCTCAACAACGGTGACCGGGTCCGCATCAATCCCAGCTACTACGACAGCTACCAGCTGAACGGCTACGTAACCTACGACCGCGACTTCGGCAAGCACCACGTATCGGCCATTGCCTTCTACGAGCAATCGGAGCTGCACACCGACGACGTGGCGGCCATGGCCGAGGGCGCCATCGTGGGCGGCCTCGACAACATGCGCTACGCCACGGGCGTGCAGACGACCTCGGAAACCGAGGGGGAAAACGGCCTGGTCTCGTACGCCGGCCGCCTCAACTACAGCTTCGCCAACAAGTACCTGCTGGAGTTTGCCATCCGCCGCGACGGCTCGACCAACTTCGCGCCGGGCTACCGCTGGGGCACCTTCCCCTCGCTGTCGGTGGGCTGGGTGATTTCGGAAGAGGGCTTTTTCCGCGACAACGTGCAGTTCGTGAACATGCTGAAGGTGCGCGGCTCGGCCGCCCACATGGGCAACGACGCCACCAAGCCCTACCAGTGGCAGACCAACTACGCCACCCAGACGGGCCGCGGCTTTGTGGCCGGCAACAGCGACATGGGCCTGGTCATCACTCCCAACAGCACGATGGCCAACCCCTTCGTGCAGTGGGACGACGTGAACAAGTTCAACGCTGGCCTGGACATGCAGTTCCTCGAAAACCGCCTCTCGTTTACGGGCGACGCGTTCTTCAACCACCACTACAACATGCTGACGGGCCTGAGCAGCTCGGTGTCGCAGCTGGTGGGCGCCACGGTGCCGTCGGAAAACTACGCCGTCGTCAACGCGTTCGGCTACGAAGTCTCGCTGGGCTACAACGGGCAGATCGGCAACGACCTGAACTACCGCCTCAACTCGTTCTTCACCTGGAACGACAGCAAGAACATCAAGGTGGACGTGGACAAGGGCCGGGTGGGGACCTTCCTCGACCCGAACGGCCGCTCCGGCGACCCGGGCGTGCTCGGCTACCGCTACCTGGGCATGTTCCGCAACCAGGAAGAGGTTAACGCCTGGCGGGAGCTGTACCCCAACTACACCATCTTCGGCGAAGTGCCCCGCCCGGGCATGCTCTACTACGAAGACCTGCGCGGCCCCAAAGACCCGGTCACGGGCCAGTTCACCGCTCCCGACGGCAAAATCACCGAGGACGTGGACGTGGAGTACCTCACCAAGAAGGCCAACAACCACTACTCGGTGGGCCTGAACCCCTCCATCACGTACAAGGGCCTCTCGGTGGGCTTCACCATGGGCGCCTCCTTCGGCGGCCAGGCCGTGCTGGAATCGACGGCCCGCTCGCAGGCCACGCTCACGGCCAACCGCCCCGCCTTCTGGGCCGACCACTGGGCGCCCGACAACCAGGGCGCGGAGTACCCGAACCCCTACTACAAGGACAACTACAACAAGACCTCGTCCTTCTGGTTCCGCAGCTCCTTCCAGGCCGGCATGCGCAACGCCAACATCTCGTACAGCTTCCCGAGCCAGCTGATCGGCAAGGCCGGCATCAGCAGCCTGCGGGTGTACTTCGTGGCCATCAACCCGGTGAACTTCTACAATCCCTACGACTTCAAGGTCTACTCGGGTTCTTACGACGCTTACCCCACGCTGCGCTCCATGTCGCTGGGCTTGAACATCGGCCTGTAACCCTTTCCCACCCATGAAACGCATTCACCTCACCGCCCTGGCCGCCGGGGCCGCCCTGCTCACCGGCCTGACCGGCTGCGAAGACGCACTGGATAAAACCAACCTGGGCGCCATCGACGAGAAGCTGATTTTCAACGACTCGACCCTGGCCAAGCTCAACGTTGACTACCTCTACAACCAGAACCTGCCGACCTGGTTCGGGCAGACGGGCGTAGGCCTGGGCAACACCAACCCCAGCACGCTCTCGGACGAAACCGGCGGGGACAACCGGTTTATGGAAGGCACGGTTACGCTCAACGACGTGACCGACTTCGGCACCGCCCTGAGCGCCACCAACAACTACGGCAAGATCCGCAACATCAACACCTTCCTGGTGGCCGTACGCCAGGGCAGCATCGCGGAGAAATCCAAGAACCGCCTGCTGGCCCAGGCCTACTTCTTCCGCGCTTACCGCTACTTCGACCTGGTGCGCCTCTACGGCGGGGTGCCGCTGGTGCTCAAGCCGCTGTACGCCGTGGGCGAAGCCGCCCGCGACGAGGCCTTCATGCCCCGCAACAGCACCAGCGAGTCGTTCCGCCAGATTGCCAGCGACCTGGACTCGGCCTCGATGTTTTTGCCCGGTAAGTGGGCCTCCGCTTCCGACTGGGGCCGCATCACCAAGGGCGGCGCCGCGGCCATGAAGGCCCGGGTGCTGCTGTACGCCGCCAGCCCGCAGTTCAACCCCTCCGACGACGTGGCCAAGTGGCAGGCCGCCTACAACGCGAGCGTAGACGCCAAAAACAAGCTTACCGCGGCGGGCTTCGGCCTGCACGCCTCCTACGACCAGATGTGGCTGCAGAACCCGGAGGCCAACAACCCGGAGGCGGTCCTCGTGTCGGGCTTCAACAACTCCACCGGCGACCAGACCCGCAAGAACAACGCCTACGACAACGCCACCCGGCCCTCGTACACCGGCACCGCCGGCGGCTCGAACCAGCCCAGCTGGGACCTGGTGCAGGCCTACCCCATGCTGGACGGCAAGAAGCCCGGCGAAACCGGCCGCTACACTTACAACCAGCAGCTCTTCTACAAGAACCGCGACCCGCGCTTCGCCAAGACCATTGCCTTCAACGGCGCCACCTGGCCCCTGAACGGCAACAACTCGTACAAGATCTGGACTTACTACGTCGGCAACACCTCGACGGAAAACCGCGCCAGCACCACCGGCTTCTACCTGCGCAAGGCCATCAACCCCTCGGTGGCGGCCAGCGAAGTGCAGTTTTCCGGCACCGACTGGATGGAAATCCGCTACGCCGAAGTGCTGCTGAACCTGGCCGAAGCCGCCGCCGGCGTCAACAACCTGAGCGAGGCGCTGACCCAGCTGAAAGCCATCCGGCAACGGGCCGGCATCGAGCCGGGCGACGGCAACTACGGCCTGAACCCGGGCATGAACCGCGCCCAGATGTTCGAAGCCATTCTCTACGAGCGGCAGATCGAGCTGGCCTTCGAGGGCAAGCGTTTCTGGGACCTGCGCCGCTGGAAGAAGATGGAAAGCACGCTCAACGGCAAGCGCCGCAAGCGTCTTCACATCACCCTGAAGTCCAACGCCCCCGCCAACTTCGCCACTACCCGCGACGGGCTGAACCTGGACCAGGTGTACACGGACTACTTCACCCTGGAAGTGCGGGACCTCGACACGCGCTACAACATCAACTGGCGGCCGGAGTACTACTTCTTCCCCCTGCCCCAGTCGGCCATCGACAACAACCCCCGCCTGCAGCAGAACAACACCTGGGGCGGCGCGTTCGACCCGCTGCAGTAATCGGCGGGTAGCGGGCCCCCGGCAGTCCGGAGCAGGACGCGCCGTCACCTACTGCCCACCTTACCTACGACCGACTACCAAAAAACGCGGCTCCGGCCGGGTGGGCTCAGGAGAGCTGCCCGATGCCGGAGCCGCAGTTTTGTAACCGGGCGGTGCCATTGCCGGCCGCCTGCCCCCCTTTCTTCCCCCTTGCTATGATGAACACCCTGGTTTGCCGCGAGCCGGGCCAGCTGGCCTACGAGCAGCGCCCCACCCCCACCGCCGCGCCCGGCCACGCCCTGCTGCGCATCCGCCGCATCGGCATCTGCGGCACCGATCTGCACGCCTACGAGGGCACCCAGCCGTTTTTCAACTATCCGCGGGTGCTGGGCCACGAGCTGGCCGGGGAGCTGGTGGACGCCGGCGGGGCCGAGGGCTTCGCGCCCGGGGAGGCCGTCACGTTTATTCCCTACTTCAGCTGCGGCCACTGCGTGGCCTGCCGCAACGGGCTGCCCAACTGCTGCACCCAGATCAACGTGTGCGGCGTGCACGTGGACGGGGGCATGACCGAGCTGCTGGCCGTGCCCGCCAGCACGCTGGTGCACGGCCAGGGCCTGAGCTACGACGAGCTGGCCCTGGTGGAGCCGCTGGCCATTGGCGCGCACGGCGTGCGGCGCGCGGGCGTGCGCCCGGGCGAGTTTGTGCTGGTGGTGGGCGCCGGGCCCATCGGGCTGGGCGTGATGGAGTTTGCCCGCATTGCCGGCGCCCAGGTCATTGCCCTCGACCTGAACCAGCAGCGCCTGGATTTCTGCCGCCAGAAGCTGGGCGTGGCGCACGTCATCAACGCCGCCGCCGAGGACGTGGCCGGGCAGCTGCGCGCCATTACCAATGGCGACATGCCCACGGTGGTTATCGACGCGACGGGCAGCCTGCGGGCCATCAACGGGGCGTTTCCGTACCTGGCCCACGGCGGGCGTTTCGTGCTGGTGGGCCTGCAGAAGGGCGACATCAGCTTCGCGCACCCCGAGTTTCATAAGCGCGAGGCGACCCTGATGAGCAGCCGCAACGCCACCCGGGAAGACTTCGAGCACGTCATTGCCAGCATGAAGGCCGGGCTGGTGCAGCCCACTACCTACATCACCCACCGCGTAGCGTTTGGCGACGTGCAGCAGCAGTTCGCCGGCTGGCTCGACCCGGCCACGGGCGTCATCAAGGCCATGGTGGAGCTGAACTGAGTTCGTTCCGACGTTTAGTAGCCCGCTGAGGGCGCGCAGGGTTCGGCAGAAGGCACGGAGGCCTCTTTTTGTAGGAAGCTTGCATATAGCCGACGGCGCCGCAGTAGCTCCGGAACGTGCCTGATAGCACCGCCGGAGCTTGTTCCACGAAACTGCGCGGTCGGCCACCCGCCGAAGCGGGGTTGAATGCGGCTTCGCAGCCGTGCTAACATCCTACAACAACTTGCCAAAGGCCGCCAAAGGCCGGGGACCGGGGCGGTTACTTTTGTAAAGGCTCTAATTCTGCCCGCGCCGCGTAGCCGGCTGGTGGCAGCCGGAGTCGTCGCCCCGCTTACCTCCCACCCGCTGCCCATGCGCTGTTTTCGCCCGGTTTTCTCCGTTTCGCGTGCCCTGACGTTGCTGGCCGGGCTGCTGCTGAGCGGGCTGGCGGCCCTGGCGGCGCCCCCGACGGTGAGCCACCTGCGCTGCGGCTACCGGCCCGGCCCGCTGGGGGTGCAGCAAACCGCGCCCAACCTGAGCTGGGAGCTGCAGGCCGACCACCGCAACGCCCGGCAGAGCGCCTACCGCGTGCTGGTGGCCGACGACGAGAAGCTGCTGGCCCGCAACGTGGGCAACGTCTGGGACTCGCAGAAAACCACCTCGGCCGCCGCCATCCAAGTGCCCTACGCCGGCCCGGCGCTGCAAGCCACCAAAACCTACTACTGGAAGGTAATGGTGTGGGACGACCGGCAGCAGGCCTCCAGCTGGAGCCAGCCGGCCAAGTGGCAGATGGGTTTGCTGACGGCGGCCGACTGGCGCGGGGCCCAGTGGATTGCCTACGAGAAGCTGCCGGCCGAGCACGTGAACGTGCTGCCCGTCGATGGCAAAAAGGACGGCTACCAGGGCGGCAACGTACTGCCGCTGCTGCGCAAGGATTTCACGGTACCGAAAAAACTGCGGCGGGCCACGGCCTACGTCTGCGGGCTGGGGCAGTTTGAGCTGCACCTGAACGGGCAGAAAGTCGGGGACCATTTCCTCGACCCGGCTTGGACCAAGTTCGATAAGCACGCGCAGTACGTCGCCTTCGACGTGACCGAGCAGCTGCGCCGGGGCGACAACACGCTGGGCGTCATGCTCGGCAACGGCTTCTACTACGTGCCGCCGGTGAAGGGCCGCTTCCGCAAGCTCAAGTCGGCTTTCGGGCTGCCCAAGCTGCTGTGCCGCGTGGTGCTCGACTACCAGGACGGCGCCCAGGACAACGTGGTCAGCGACGCCTCCTGGCAGACCGCGCCGGGGCCGGTGACCTTTAGCAGCATCTACGGCGGGGAGGACTACGACGCCCGCCGGGAGCAGCCGGGCTGGGACGCCCCGCGCTTTAAAGCCGCGGGCTGGCGGCCGGTACTGCTAGTCGACGGCCCGGCGCGACTGGACGCCCAGCAGGCCGAGCCGCTGAAGGTGCACGAGCAGTTCAAGCCCCGGCGCATCAGCCAGCCCCAGCCGGGCAAGTTTGTGTACGACTTCGGGCAGAACGCCTCGGGCATCGTGGAGCTGCGGGTGCAGGGCCGCGCCGGCGACACGGTGCGCCTCGTGCCGGCCGAGCTGCTGAAGACCGACGGGACCGTGACGCAGAAAAACAGCGGCGGGCCCTACTACTTCACCTACGTGCTGCGCGGCTCGGGCGTGGAAACCTGGCGGCCCCGCTTCAGCTACTACGGCTTCCGCTACGCGCAGCTGGAAGGCGGCGTGCCCCAGGGCGAGGCCAACTCCCAAAATCGCCCGGTGGTGCTGGCCCTGACCATGCTGCACACCCGCAACGCGGCCCCCGAGGTGGGCGCCTTCAGCTGTTCCAACGAGCTGCTGAACCAAACCAACACGCTTATCGACTGGGCCGTGAAGAGCAACATGGCCAGCGTGTTTACCGACTGCCCGCACCGCGAAAAACTGGGCTGGCAGGAGCAAAACCACCTGATGGGCAGCTCCATCCGCTACCGCTACGACATTGCCGCCCTCAGCCGCAAGGTCATTCAGGATTTGCAGGTGTCGCAGCTGGAGAGCGGGCTGGTGCCGGAAATTGCGCCCGAGTTCGTGAAGTTCGAGTGGGGCGGCGACATGTTCCGCGACTCGCCCGAGTGGGGCAGCAGCGCCATTTTGCTGCCCTGGTACGTGTATCAGTGGTACGGCGACCGGCAGGTGCTCGAAGGCAGCTACCCCATGATGCAGCGCTACGCGGCCTACCTGGCGACGAAGGCCAACGGCCACATTCTCACGCAGGGCCTCGGCGACTGGTACGACCTGGGCCCCAAGCCGCCCGGCACCTCCCAGCTCACCCCGATGGGCGTGACG
Organism: Hymenobacter edaphi; assembly: GCF_003258365.1. Taxonomy (GTDB): domain Bacteria; phylum Bacteroidota; class Bacteroidia; order Cytophagales; family Hymenobacteraceae; genus Solirubrum; species Solirubrum edaphi. The sequence goes on from NZ_QHKM01000001.1 coordinate 1,813,962, forward strand.
GGCACGGCTATTTACTACTACGACCTGACCACGCTCAGCGCCGTGGCCCGCCTGCTGGGCAAGCCCGACGACGCCGCGCAGTACGCGCAGCTGGCTGCCAAAGTGCGCACGGCTTTCAACGCGAAGTTCTTCAACCCCACGACCCGGCAGTACGCCAGCGGCAGCCAGGCCGCCAACGCCGTGGCCGTGTACATGGGCCTGGTGGAGCCCGAGCAACAAGCCGCCGTCGTCGAGAACCTGGTGCGCGACATTCAGAGCCGCAACAACGCCCTGACGGCCGGCGACATCGGGTACCGCTACGTGCTGCGGGTGCTGGAAGACGCGGGCCGCTCCGACCTCATCTTCGCCATGAACAACCGCTCGGACGTGCCCGGCTACGGCTACCAGCTGGCCCAGGGCGCCACCGCCCTCACCGAGTCCTGGGCCGCCCTGCCGACGGTGTCGAACAACCACCTGATGCTGGGCCACCTGCAGGAGTGGCTGTACGGCGCGCTGGCCGGCATCCGCCCCGCCGCGGGCTCGGTGGCTTTCGACAAAATCGACATCCGCCCCGAGCCGGTGGGCGACGTCACGTCGGCCCGGGCTACGCACCACTCGCCCTACGGCCTGATTGCCAACGAGTGGCAGAAGACGGCCGCGGGCTTCGAGCTGACGACGACCATTCCGGTGGGCGCCACGGCCACGGTGTATCTGCCGGCCGCGGCGGCCGCCACCATCACCGAATCGGGCCAGCCGCTGGGCCAGCGCCCGGAGCTGCGGGTGCTGGGCTTCGAGGGCGGCCGGGCACGCATTGCGGTGGGCTCGGGCACGTACCGCTTCGCCGTCAGCACCCCGGCTGGCGCCAACTGATTGTTTGACTTCGCTCCTACTTCCCGCTTCCGCATGAAACTGAAACTCGCCAGCCTGCTGCTCCTGGGTTTGCTCAACCAGCAGTCCTTTGCCCAATCGGCCAAGCCGAAAGAAGTGCCGGCCACCGTGATGCAGAAGGTGTACGAGGAGGTGAAGACGCCCTACAAGTACGGCCTGGTGCTCGTCACCGACGACAATAAGAAGAAGATGGATTGTCCCAGCGTGTTTCGCAAGGGCGGCAAGTGGTACATGACCTACATCATCTACGACGGCCGGGGCTACGAAACCTGGCTGGCGCAAAGCAAGGACCTCTTGAAGTGGGAGACGAAGGGTAAAATCATGGCCTTCACCGACACCACCGACTGGGACACCAACCAGAAAGCCGGCTACGTGGCCCTGCAGGACTACAAGTGGGGCGGCTCCTACGAGTGGCAGCAGTATCAGGGCAAGTACTGGATGTCGTACTTCGGCGGCAAGTCGCGGGGCTACGAGAAGGGCCTGCTCTCCATCGGTATTGCCTCCACCGATAAGGACCCGACGACGGTGCACCCCTGGCCACGCCTGCCCCAGCCGGTGCTCCGCCCCGACGACAAGGACGTGCGCTGGTGGGAAAACCACACCATCTACAAAAGCTCCGTCATCTGGGACAAGAGCCAGCTCACCGGCCACCCCTTCGTGATGTACTACAATGCCAACGGCGACTCCCTGGACGCCAAGCGCGGGGCCGAGCGCATCGGCATGGCCGTGTCGGACGACATGGTGCACTGGTCGCGCTACCTGAAGAACCCGGTGCTCAACCACCACAAGGGCATCACCGGCGACGCCTACCTGCAGAAGGTCGACGGCATCGACAAGGACCTGTGGGTGATGTTCTACTTCGGCGCCTTCTACCCCGGCATCAAGGGCGCGGTGAACCGCTTTGCCTGCTCCTACGACCTGGTGAACTGGACCGACTGGAGCGGGCAGAACCTGGTGGAGCCCTCCGAGCCCTACGACGAGCTGTTTGCCCACAAGTCCTTCGTGGTGAAGCACAAGGGCGTGGTCTACCATTACTACTGCGCCGTGAACAAGCCCGACCAGCGCGGCATTGCCGTGGCCACGTCCAAGGACCTGGGCAAGAGCAAGGTGACGTTTATCGCCCCGCCCGAGAAAAAGAAAAAGGAGGCCAAGGCTTCCACGAACTAAAGCTTTGCAAGACTGAAAATGAACGTCATGTCGAGCTGGTCGAGACGTCTCGCTCGATAATAATTCCAATCGTCAGGTTACTTCTCAAACGTCAGCACGCGAGATGTCTCGACCAGCTCGACATGACGACCTAACGAATCGGACGATCCGCCAAAACTTAAACTGTATGCGCCAGCTCCTCCCCTGCCTGCTCCTGTTGTTGCTCAGCGTCGCCCACCCCGTGGTAGCGGCCCAGCCGCCGGTGCGCGGGGTGGAGAACTTCAACAAGGGCTGGAAGTTCTTTCTCGGCGACGAAACCCAGGCCAAGGAAGCCGGCTTCAACGACGCGGGCTGGCGGCAGCTCAGCCTGCCGCACGACTGGAGCATCGAAGGCAAATTCGACGAGAAAAATCCCGCTAAGCCCGAGGGCGGCGGGCTGCCGACGGGCATCGGCTGGTACCGCAAGTCGTTCAGCACCAAGGCCGGCCAGAATCAGCGCGTGTACATCGAGTTTGACGGGGTGTACCAGCAGAGCGAGGTGTGGCTGAACGGGCAGCTGCTCGGCAAGCGGCCCAACGGCTACATCTCCTTCCGCTACGAGCTGACCCGGCACCTGCGGCCCGCCGGCCAGGCCAACGTGCTGGCCGTGCGCGTCGACAACTCGGCCCAGCCCAACTCGCGCTGGTACTCCGGCTCGGGCATCTACCGCAACGTGCGACTGGTGACGACCGCGGCCGTGGCCGTGGACCACTGGGGCACCTTCGTGACGACGCCCAAGGTTGCGGCCGAGGCGGCCACGGTGCGGGTGCAGACGACCATTCGCAACGCCGCCGGCAAGGGCGCGGGGCCCGTGCGCGTGGAAACGCTGCTGCTGGATGCCCAGGGTAAGGCGGTGGCCCAGCAGGCTACCGACAACGTGCAGCTGACCGACTCAACCACCGTGCTGACGCAGACCATCAGCCTCGCGAAGCCGCAGCTGTGGTCGGTGCAGCGGCCGTACCTGTACCGGGTGCTGACGCGGCTGGTGCAGGGCAAAACGGCCGTGGACGAGGTCGAAACGCCGCTGGGGGTGCGCACCTTCGCCTTCGACGCGCAGACGGGCTTTTCGCTGAACGGGCAGCCGCTGAAGATTCTGGGCGTCAATCAGCACCACGATTTGGGCGCGTTGGGTGCGGCTTTCAACGTGCGGGCGGCGGAGCGGCAGCTGCAGATTTTGCAACAGATGGGCTGCAACGCCATCCGCATGTCGCACAACCCGCCGGCGCCGGAGCTGCTGGACCTCTGCGACCGGATGGGCCTGCTCGTCATGGACGAGGCCTTCGACATGTGGCAGAAGAAGAAGAACGGCAAGGACTACCACCAGGACTTCAAGCTCTGGCACCGGCGGGATTTGCAGGACATGGTGCGGCGCGACCGGAATCACCCCAGCATCATCGTCTGGAGCATCGGCAACGAAATCCGGGAGCAGTTCGACAGCACCGGCGTGCGCCTGACCAAGGAGCTGGTGGCCACCGTGAAGCGCCTGGATGAAACCCGGCCCGTGACCTCGGCGCTGACCGAGCAAGAGCCGCAGAAGAACTTTATCAGCCAGGCCGGGGTGCTCGATATTCTGAGCTTCAACTACAAGCACGAAGGCTACCCGCTGCTGCCCCAAAGCTTCCCCGGCAAGCCCTTCCTGGCCACCGAAATTGCCGCCGCCTTCGAAACCCGCGGCCACTACGACTTGCCCTCCGACAGCGTCCGCGTGTGGCCCCTGGATGGCAAAACCAAGCTCACCACCGGCAACGCGGACTTCACTGCCTCTTCCTACGACAACGCCCGGCCCTACTGGGGCTCGACGCACGAGCCGGCCTGGCTGGCCGTCAAGCGCAGCCCGTTCATCGCCGGCACCTTCGTGTGGTCGGGCTTCGACTACCTGGGCGAGCCGCTGCCTTACCCCTGGCCGGCGCGCAGCTCGTACTTCGGCCTGATCGACCTGGCCGGCTTTCCCAAGGACGCTTACTACCTCTACCAGAGCGAGTGGACCGCCAAACCGGTGCTGCACCTGCTGCCGCACTGGAACTGGCACCCCGGCCAGACCGTGGACGTGTGGGCCTACTTCAGCCAGGCCGACGAAGTGGAGTTATTCCTGAACGGCAAGTCGCTGGGCACGAAAAAGAAAGCCACCGACCAGCTGCACGTGCTGTGGCGGGTGCCCTTCGCGCCCGGCACCCTGCAGGCCATTTCGCGCAAAGCCGGCAAAACCGTCCTGACGCGCACCATCCGCACCGCCGGCCCCGCCGCCAAAATCGAGCTGACCGCCGACCGCAGCGCCCTGCGCGCCGACGGCCTGGACCTCTCGTTTGTGACCGTGCGCGTGCTCGATGCCCAGGGCAACCTGGTGCCCGACGCGGCCAACCAAGTGAAGTTCGACCTCGGCGGCCCCGCCAGCATTGCCGGCGTCGACAACGGCTACCAGGCCAGCCTGGAGCCCTTCAAGGCGACGGAGCGCAAGGCTTACAACGGGCAGTGCCTGGCCATCGTGCAAACCACCGAGCAGGCCGGCACCATCACCCTGAAGGCCTCGGCCGAGGGCTTGCAGCCGGCCACCATCACCCTCAAAAGCGGCGCCTCCGGCTCCGCTTCCACCAAGAATAACCCGGCCGCCACGGTAGCCGGCAACTAAGAACCCAACCTGATGAATCAGCACCTCCCTCCTTCCAACAGCCGCGAAAATCGTCCGGCTCCCCCTCTCCATTTTCGGAGAGGGGGCCGGGGGGTGAGGCGCACCGTCTGGGCGGCCGTGACGGCGGCTCTGCTACTGCCAGCGGCCACCTACGCTCAGGAAGCCAGCGTGTACTTCTTCCCCGGCGTGTCGCACCCGCCGCAGGTGTATCCCGGCCCCGAGGCTGATGGCTGGCAGATTCCGCAGATTACCGAGCTGAACCGCGACCCGGCCCGGGCCACGGCCTACTCCTTTGCCTCGGAAGCCGCCGCGCTGGAAGGCAACCGCGACAAATCCGGCCGGCTGATGTCGCTTAACGGCAGCTGGGACTTCAGCTTCGCCGCGAAGCCGAGTGACGCGCCCAAGGATTTTCAGCAGAGCCGCGTGCAGGGCTGGAAGCAGCTGGCGGTGCCCGCCAACTGGGAGATGAACGGCTACGACCTGCCCATCTACAAATCGGCCAAGTACCCGTTTCGGCCCGTCACGCCGCCCTTCGTGCCCCAGGATTACAACGGCGTGGGCTCTTATCAGCGCAGCTTTTCGGTGCCGGCCGACTGGAAGAGCATGAACGTGACGCTGCACTTCGGCGGGGTCAGCTCGGCGTTTAAGGTGTGGGTGAACGGCAAGTTTCTGGGCTACGCCGAGGACAGCTGCCTGCCCTCGGAGTTCAACGTGACGCCGTATTTGCAAGCGGGCGAAAACACGGTGTCGGTGCAGGTGATGCGCTGGTCGGATGGCTCCTACCTCGAAGATCAGGACCACTGGCGCCTCAGCGGCATCTACCGCGAAGTGCTGCTGCTGGCCGAGCCCAAAATGCGCCTGGCCGACTTCCACTGGCAGGCCAAGCTCGACAAGCAGTACCAGGACGCGACGCTCAGCATTCGGCCCCGCCTGGAAAACTTCACCGGCGACAACGACCTGAAGGGCTACAACGTCCGGGCTCAGCTGTACGACAAAGCGGGCAAGCCGGTGCTGGCCCAGCCCCTGCAGCGCACGGCCGAAAGCATCATCAACGAGCCCTACCCGCGCCTCGACAACGCCAAGTTCGGGCTGCTGGAAGCCAAGATTCCGGCGCCGCTGAAGTGGAGCGACGAGACGCCGAACCTCTACACGCTGGTCTTGACCTTGACCGATAAGACGGGCGCGGTGCTGGAAAGCAAGAGCTGCAAGGTGGGCTTCCGCAGCGTGGAATTCGACAAGCAGACGGGCAAGCTGCTCATCAACGGCAAGCTCACGTACCTGTACGGCGTCAACCGCCACGACCACCACCCGACCAAGGGCATGGCCGTGTCGCGCGAAGACATTCGCAAGGACGTCATGACGCTCAAGCAGTTCAATTTCAACTGCATCCGCACCTCGCACTATCCCAACGACCCGTACTTCTACGACCTCTGCGACGAGTACGGCATCCTGGTGATGGACGAGGCCAACCTGGAAACCCACGGCCTCGGCGCCAAGCTCAGCAACGACCCGGCCTGGACCGCCGCCTACCAGGAGCGCAGCATGCGCATGGCCCTGCGCGACAAAAACCACCCCTCCGTGGTGTTCTGGAGCCTGGGCAACGAGTCGGGCCGCGGGCCTAACCACGCCGCCATGGCCGCCTGGCTGCACGATTTCGACATCACCCGCCCGCTGCACTACGAGCCGGCCCAGGGCGACCCGCACCTCGACGGCTACATCAGCCCCTCCGACCCGGGCTACCCCAAAAACCACGCCTACCGCATCCAGGTGCCCCGCGACCAAGCCTACGTGGACATGGTCAGCCGCATGTACCCGGGCATCTTCACCGCCGAGCTGCTGGCCAATCAGCAAAACGGCGACAACCGGCCCATCTTTTTCTGCGAGTACGCCCACTCCATGGGCAACGCCACCGGCAACATCAAGGAGTTCTGGGACGCCTGGCGCAGCACCAAGCGCATCATCGGCGGCTGCATCTGGGAGTACCGCGACCAGGGCCTGCTCAAGCGCGACTCGGTGGGCACCGCCTACTACGCCTACGGCGGCGACTTTAAGGAAAAGTACTACGACGACTTCACCATCAAAGGCATAGCCGATTCGGAGGGCAATCCGAAACCCGCCCTCTACGAGTGCAAGCGCGTGAATCAGCCGCTGGAAACCACGCTGGCCGACGCCGGCAAGGCCCTGGTAAAAGTGCAGAACCGCCACGCGTCGAAGTCGGCCGCCGACTACGTGCTGACGCTGACCCTGCGCGAAGACGGCCGCGTGGTGGCTACCAAGCTGCTGCCGCGCCTGCGCCTCGCCGCCCAGCGTGATACCCTTATCAGCCTGCAGCCCTACCTGCCGAAGCTCAAAGCCGGCGCGGAGTACCTGGCCACGGTTTCGTTCACCTTGCCGGAGGCGACGCAATGGGCGCCGAAGGGCCACGAAGTAGCCGCCAACCAGCTGGCATTAACCGGTCTGGCCCAGCCCCAGAAGCCTGCCAAAAGCTTCCCCGCCGTAGCCGTGCGCGACGACGCCAAGGCCTACACCATCAGCGGCAAGGGCTTCACCGTCAGCATCGACAAAACCACCGGCGCGCTGACCAGCTACCAGCAGAACGGGGCCGAGCAGCTGGCCGCCCCGCTGCTGCCCCACTTCACCCGCCCGCTCACCGACAACGACCGACGCGGCTGGAAAGCCCCCAAGAAACTCAAGCCCTGGTTTGAGGCCCAGCCCAAGCTCGAAAGCCTGACCCTCGACAAGTCCACCGCCGGCCTGGCCGCCCTCACCAGCACCTACTCGCTCATCGACGCTACCACCAAAGTGCGAGTGACCTACACGTTGAATGGCGACGGGGTGCTCAAAGTCGACTACGCCCTGACGCCCGCCGCCGGCCTGCCGAACCTGCCCCGCGTGGGCCTGCGGGGCGGCATCCGGCGCAGCTACGACCAGCTCAGCTACTACGGCCGCGGCCCCTGGGAAAACTACCTGGACCGCCGCTACGGCATCGACGCGGGCATCTACAGCCACGCTTTGCCGGGCGCGGCCGATTCCTACGTGGTGCCCCAGGAATTTGGCACCCGCACCGATATCCGCTGGCTGCAGCTCTCCGACAAGCAGGGCCGCGGCCTGCTGGTGGTGGCCGATTCGCTGCTGAGCATGACCGCCCTGCCCTTCACCGAGCAGAACATCCAGTCGGCCCGCCACACCAACCGGCTGAAAGACGCCGGCTTCATCAGCCTGAACCTTGACCTGGCCCAGATGGGCGTGGGCGGCAACACCAGCTGGGACGACCAGGCCGCCCCGATTCCGCAGTACCAGCTCCCGTCGAAGCCCTACCGCTACAGCTTCTACCTGCTGCCGGTGGATGGCAAGAAAAAGCCCGGTGAGCTGGCCCGCCGCATCCAGTTTCCCACCCCGACGGCCCGTCAGAACACTACGCCGCCCGCGGGAGCAACCGGCTCCCTGCGCTGAGTTCCTACAATTCATTTCGTCCAAGCCGCCTAATCCCGCGTCTGGCTCCCCCTCTCCTCTTCGGAGAGGGGGCCGGGGGGTGAGGCGCACCACTCCACCATGTCCGCCGAACACATTCACCTGAAAGGCATTACCTGGAACCACAGCCGCGGCTTCGTGCCGATGGCCGCCACCGCGCAACGCTTTTCGGAGCTGCACCCGCACGTGAGCATCAGCTGGGAAAAGCGCAGCCTGCAGCAGTTTGCCGACGAGTCGATTCAGCAGCTGGCCGAGCGGTTCGACCTGCTGGTCATCGACCACCCCTGGGCCGGCTTTGCCGCCCGCACCGGCTCTATTCTGCCCCTCGACGAGCACCTGCCCGCCGCCTTTCTGGCCGATCAGGAGGCCAACACCGTGGGCCACTCCTACGAAAGCTACAGCTTCAATGGCCACCAGTGGGCCCTGCCCATCGACGCGGCCACGCCCGTAGCCGCCAGCCGCCCCGATCTGCTGGCCAAGCACGGCCTCGCCGTTCCGCAGACGTTTGACGAGCTGCTCCGGCTGGCCGACCGCGGCTTGGTCGCCTTTGCGCTGATTCCCATCGACACGCTGATGAGCTTCTACATGTTCTGCTGCTCGCTGGGCGAAGACCCCTGCCAGCGCGAGGACGAAGTGGTGAGCGAAGCCGTGGGCGTGCAGGCGCTGCAAATGTTCCGCGAGCTGGCCCGCAAAGTCGACCCGGCCTGCTTCCAGCGCAACCCCATTCAGGTGTACGAGGCCATGACGCAGACCGATAAGCTGGCCTACTGCCCCTTCGCCTACGGCTACAGCAACTACGCCCGGCGCGGCTACGCCCGCCAGCCGCTGCACTTCCACGACTTGGTGGCGCTGCAGCCCGGCGGCACGCCGATGCGCAGCACCCTCGGCGGCACCGGCCTGGCTATTTCGGCCAAGTGCCAGCACGTGGAAGTAGCCGCTCAGTACGCCGAGTTCGTGGCCTCGCCCAGCTGCCAGCAGACGCTGTACTTCGACAACGGCGGGCAGCCCGGTCACCTCGCCGCCTGGCAGGCCGAGCACCCCAACCAGCAGAGCCACGACTACTTCCGCGCCACGCTGCCCGCGCTGCAGCGCGCCTTTCTGCGCCCGCGCTACCACGGCCACATGTTTTTCCAGGACCACGCCGGCGAGCCGGTGCGCCAATACCTGCTGCACGGCGGCAACGAACGGGCTTTGCTGCAGGAGTTGAACCAGCTCTACCGCGAGTCGCGGCAGATGCAGGCGGCAGAACCGCAAGCCGCAGCGACTGCAGCTGAATAAAACTAGAACGTCATGCTGAGCTTGTCGAAGCATCTCTGCCGCTTCGCGTGCACAACTCCCAAAGAGCCTCATGCTGAGCCGATCCAAACGGCGGTAATACCTCCCTAGCCCAGGGTTTAAACCCTGGGCTATCGGTAGGGTAGCTGCCCCAACGAAGCGGGAGAGATGCTTCGCGGAGCCCAGCATGACACAACTAACACGCAACACACCCATGTCACTTCCCCTGGAAGGCCTGCTCGTTATCGAGTTCAGCCAGTTTCTGGCCGCGCCCTCGGCGGGGCTGCGCCTGGCCGACCTCGGCGCGCGCGTCATCAAGATTGAGCGGCCGGGCGCGGGCGAGGCGGGCCGGCAGATTGCCATCAAGAACCTGTTCGTCGACGGCTCAAGCCTGGTGTTTCACACCATCAACCGCCACAAGGAGTCCTACGCGGCCGACCTGAAAAACCCCGAGGACCTGGCCCGCGTGCGGCAGCTGCTGGCCCGAGCCGACGTGATGACCCACAACTTCAGGCCGGGCATCATGGAGAAAATCGGCCTCGATTACGATTCCGTCCGCGCCCTGAACCCGCGCATCGTCTACGGCGTGGTGACGGGCTACGGCCCGACGGGCCCGTGGGCCACCAAGCCGGGACAGGATTTGCTGGTGCAGTCGATGTCGGGCCTGACCTGGCTGAGCGGCACCGCCGCGGACGGTCCCACGCCCTTCGGTATTGCCGTGGCCGACATCATCTGCGGCTCGCACTTCGCCCAGGGGCTGCTGGCCGGCCTGCTCAAGCGCGGCAAGACGGGCCGGAGCGTGCTGGTGGAAGCCAGTTTGCTGGAATCGGTGCTCGACATGCAGTTTGAGCTGCTGACCACCCACCTCAACGACGGCGGGCAGCTGCCCCGGCGCGGGGCCGTGCGCGGCACCGCCCACCCCTACCTGAGCGCGCCCTACGGCATCTACCCCACCCAGGATGGGCACCTGGCCCTGGCCATGGGCAACCTGCCCCAACTCGACGAAACCCTGAACGGCGGCATCCTCGCAGCCTACCCGGAGCCGGCCTCCTGGTTTGAGCACCGCGACGCCATTGCCGAAAAGCTGACCGCCGCCCTGCGCGAGAAGCCCACCAAAGACTGGCTGGTCACGCTGGAGCCGCTGGGCATCTGGTGCGCCGAAGTGCTGAACTACCAGCAGGCCACCGCCAGCCCCGGCTTCCAGGCCCTGGGTATGCAGCAGCAGGTGACTTTGCCCGACGGCCAGCAGCTGGCCACCACCCGCTGCCCCATCCGCATCGACGGCCGGAAGCTGTACTCGCCCCAGGCCGCCCCGCGCCCCGGCCAGCACACGGCCGAAATCGACCGGGAATTTCATCTGACAAACTCTTAATCCAACCGAATAGAAACGTCAACGAACTGCCCGCGCCAAGCCCCAGTCCTCAGAATCGTCCGGCTCCCCCTCTCCTTTTCGGAGAGGGGGCCGGGGGGTGAGGCGCAACGCCCGACGTTCAAAACTACGCCTATGAAGCCGCTCGAAGACTACTTGGTGGTTGATTTCAGCCAGTTCCTCTCCGGCCCCTCGGCGGGCCTGCGCCTGGCCGATTTCGGGGCGCGGGTCATCAAGATCGAGCGGCCAGAGACGGGCGACATCTGCCGGCACCTGTACACCTCCAACGTGATTATGAACGGGGAGTCGTCGGTGTTTCACGCCATCAACCGCAACAAGGAAAGCTTCGCCGCCGACCTCAAAAGCGAAGCCGACCGCGCCCAGGTGTGGGAGCTGGTGCGCCGCGCCGACGTGGTGCTGCACAACTACCGCCCCGGCGTGATGGAGCGCCTGGGCTTCGACTACGCCTCGGTGCGGGCCCAGAACCCCACGGTGGTCTACGGCGAAATTTCCGGCTACGGTCCCGACGGCCCCTGGCGCGACAAGCCCGGCCAGGACTTGCTGCTGCAGTCGGTGTCGGGCCTGACCTGGCTGAGCGGCAACGACGGCAGCGGCCCGGTGCCGATGGGCCTCTCCATCGTGGATATGCTGGCCGGGGCGCATTTAGCGCAAGGCTTGCTAGCCTGCCTGGTGCGGCGCAGCCTGCGCGGCGAAGGCGGGCTGGTACAGGTGAGCATGCTCGAATCGGCCATCGACTTCCAGTTCGAGACGCTGACCACCTTCTTCAACGACGGCGGGCAGCTGCCCCAACGGACCCGGCACAACAGCGCCCACGCCTACCTCGGCGCGCCCTACGGCATCTACCAGACCCAAAACGGCTACCTGGCCCTGGCCATGGGCTCCATTCCGAAGCTGGGCGAGCTGCTCGGCTGCCCGGCGCTGCTGAACTACCCCGAACCCAAGCAGGCCTTCGAGCAGCGCGACGAAATCAAGGCCACGCTGGCCGCGCACCTGCGCACCAATACCACCGAGGCCTGGCTGGCCGTGCTGGAGCCAGCCGATATCTGGTGCGCTAACGTGCTGCGCTGGGACGAGCTACTGCAGCACGAAGGCTTCCGCGGGCTGGAAATGACGCAGACCGTGCGGCAGCTCGACGGCTACCAGTACCAAACCACCCGCTGCCCCATTCGCCTCGACGGGGAGCGGCTGACTTCGCCCGTTGGCTCGCCCCAGCTGGGCCAGGACAACGCCCGCCTGCAACAGGAATTCATGAACGTCAACGCCGTGCAGCATGACTGAGCCGCAGCCTTTCCGCGTGGCCGTGCGCAAGTTCGCGCCCTTCGAAGCCCACATGCAGAAGCTGTGGGCCGCCTACTGCGCCCACTCCGGCTGCACCTTGCCCGCCGAGTTCGTGCCGCTGGACCTGCACCCGCTGCACCAGAGCCTGCTGACGGATAAGGGCCTGCAGAACGGCGCCTGGGACCTGGCCCACATCAACACCGACTGGCTGCCCGAAGCCCAGGCCGCCGGCGCCCTGCTCGACCTCACGCCACTCATCCAGCAGAACCCGCCGGCCGACTTTCCGGATGGCTGGAGCCCGTCGTTGCTGGGGATGCAGGAATTTGGCGACACCACGCTCGGCCTGCCCTTCCACGACGGGCCCGAGTGCCTGATTTACCGCAAGGATCTGTTCGACAGCCCCGCCGAGCAAGCCGCGTTTCAGCAGCTGCACGGTCGGCCGCTGCTGCCGCCCGCTACCTGGGGCGAGCTGCAGCAGGTGGCCCGCTTTTTCCACCGCCCCGAGCAGAACCTGTACGGCTTCGTGGCCGCCGGCTACCCCGACGGGCACAACACCGTCTTCGACTTCTGCCTGCACCTGTGGACCCGCGGCGGACAGCTGCACGACGGGCAGGGCCGGCTGCAAATCGACTCCGAGGCGGCGCGGGCGGGCCTGAGCTTCTACCGCCAGCTGCTGCGCGACCCGGCGGCCATTCACCCGCAGTCGATGCAGTACGAGTCGGTGCAGGCGGGGCAGGCATTTGCCCGGGGCGAGGCGGCGCTGATGATCAACTGGTTCGGCTTCGCGGCCGTGTGCGAGGTGGACGACGCCTGCCCGGTGCGCGGCAAGGTCGACATTACCGCCGTGCCCCGGGGCGAAAACACCGTGGGCAGCTCGGCTTCGCTGAACGTGTACTGGCTCTACGCCATTGGCGCGGGCAGCCGGCACCAGCAGGTAGCCTACGACTTCATCCGCTTCGCCGTCAGTCCCGAAAACGACAAGCGCCTGACCCTGGAGGGCGGCATCGGCTGCCGGCTCTCCACCTGGCACGACGCGGACATCAATGCCCGCGTGCCCTACTACCACAAGCTGGCCGAGCTGCACGAAAAGGCCGAAACGCTGCCGCAGAAAGCCAACTGGGCGCAGCTGGCCGCGGTCATCGACGAGGTGGTGCTGCGGGCCCTCAACACCGAAGAGCCGGTAGCCGAGCTGCTGGCGGCCGCGCAACTGAAAATCAACGCCCTGGATAACCCTCCCCACCATGTTTAGCATCGACGGCACCCCGATTCCCTATAAGCCGGCGCGGCCCGCCCGGCCCCTGCCCATCGTCATCGTCGGGGCTGGCGGCATCGTGGGCGACGCCCATTTGCCGGCCTACCGCAAGGCCGGTTTCGAAGTCGTGGGCATCACCAACCGCACCCGCGCCCGCGCCGAAAAGCTGGCCGCCGAGTGGAACATCCCGCACGTGTACCACTCGGTGGCCGAAGCCGTGCAGCACGCCCCCGCCGATGCGGTGTACGACGTGACCATCATGCCCGAGCAGTTCGTGGCCACCTTGGAGCAGCTGCCCGACGGCGCGGCGGTGCTCATCCAGAAGCCGATGGGCGACTATTTCTGGCAGAGCCAGGAAATTCTGGAAGTGTGCCGGCGCAAAAACCTGGTGGCGGCCATCAACTGCCAGCTGCGCTTCGCCCCTTACGTGGCCGCCGCCCGGCACATGCTCAGCCAGGGCCTCATCGGCGAGCTGTACGACCTGGAAGTGCGCGTGACCCTGGAGACGCCCTGGGAGCTGTTTCCGCACGTGATGGTGCACCCGCGCCTGGAAATCCAGTACCACAGCATCCACTACATCGACCTGATTCGCAGCTTCCTCGGGGAGCCCGGCCGCGTCATGGCCAAGACGCTCCGGCACCCGGCCAAGGCGCTGTCCTCGTCGCGCTCCACCATTTTGTTCGACTACGGCGACACCCTGCACGCCGTCATCAACACCAACCACGACCACTCGTTCGGGCCGCACAACCAGGAAAGCTTCATCAAGTGGGAAGGCACGAAAGGCGCCATCAAAGCCCGCATGGGCCTGCTGATGGACTACCCCCACGGCGTGCCCGACAAGTTCGAGTACTGCCTGCTGCGCGAGAACGAAGCCCCGACCTGGCACACCGTGGAGCTGGAAGGCTCCTGGTTTCCCGACGCTTTCATGGGCACGATGGGCAGCCTGATGCAGTTCAAAAACGGCGAAATTGATGTCTTGCCCACCAGCGTGGAGGATGTCATCAAAACCATGGCCGTAGTGGAAGCCGCCTACGCGTCGAGCGACGGGACGCCCAGTGCTCCGGGCGAAGCCGCACCCGCATCTGCCGCCACTACCAACGAAAAGCGGTAGAGAGCAGGAGACTTGCCCGGCTTTACTGCTGCATCTTACCTGCTCAATAATCCTTCAAAACCACTCAGCGACTCCCCGCCAACTCTAGTCGCAGCGCAGTCAAAGCGGCCCGTGCCGCTTTGACTGCGCTGCTCTGTCAGGCTCCCCCTCTCCCCTTGGAGAGGGGGCCGGCCCCGGCGGGGTATCGTGAGGCCACCACCTATGTACTTCAAATCCACCTTCTTCGAAGACTACACCCTCGGCGACAAGCGCGTGACGCTGGGCCGCACGCTCACCGAAACCGACTTCGTGGTCCACGCCGGGCACACGGGCGACTTTTTCCCCCACCACCTCGACGCGGAGTGGTGCAAAACCCAGCCCTTCGGCCAGCGCATTGCCCACGGCACGATGGTGTTCAGCATCGGCATCGGGCTGACGGCCTCGGAAATCAACCCCGAAGCCTTTTCCAAGGGCTACGACCGGCTGCGCTTTATCAAGCCCGTGTTCATCGGCAACACCATCCGCTCGGAAGTCACGATTTCGGAGAAGACGGAGGGCAAGAAGCCCGGCTACGGCCAGGTAACCGAGCACGTGGAAATCTTCAACGAGCACGGCGAAGTGGTGCTGGCCTGCGACCATCTGCTGGTGGTGAAGCTGCGGCCGCAGAATCCCGCTTGAACGTCATGCTGAGCTTGTCGAAGCATCTCTACCGAACGATTTAACGAAGCGGTAGAGATGCTTCGACAAGCTCAGCATGACGTTCAAAATCATCCTCCGACCAACCCCACCCAAACCCGCTCCGCCCGATGGCCCTTGCCCCCGCTCCCACCCCGCCGCCGGTTGCCACCGGCAGCCCTGCCAGTGCCCGCACCTACCTGCTTCCGTTCATCCTGGTGGTGGGCGTGTTCTTCCTCTGGGGCATGGCGCACAGCCTGGATTCCATCCTGATTCCGCACCTGCAGAAGGCCTGCCAGCTCAACAACCGGCAGTCGACGCTGGTGGACACGGCCGTGTTCCTGGCCTACTTCCTGATGGCTATTCCGGCCGGGATGCTGCTCAAGCGCCTGGGCTACAAAACGACCATCATCCTGGGCCTGCTGGCTTTTGCGGGCGGCGCGTTCCTGTTCATCCCCGCCGCCGATGCCCGCTCCTACGGCATGTTCCTGACCGCGCTGTTCATCATCGGCTGCGGGCTGACCACGCTGGAAACCGCCGCCAACCCCTACGCCGCCGTGCTCGGGCCGCCCGAGGGCAGCACCAGCCGGCTGAACCTGGCCGCCTCGTTCAACGGCCTGGCCGTGTTCGTGGCCCCGATTATCGGCGCCAACATGATTCTCTCGGGCACGGAGTACAGCAAGGCCCAGCTGGCGGCCATGCCCACGGCCGAGCGCATTGCCTACCTCAACCACGAAGCCGCCGCCGTGAAGCTGCCCTACCTGGTGCTGGGCGCGGTGCTGGTGGCCGTGGCGGTGCTCTTCTTTTTCAGCAAGCTGCCCGAGGTAAAGGCCGCCGAAGCTGAGCCCTCGCAGGGCGGCGGCTTCTTCGCGGTGCTGAAGCACCGGCACCTGACCTGGGCCGTGGTGGCGCAGTTTTTCTACGTCGGGGCGCAGGTCTGCGTGACGAGCTTCTTTATCCGCATGGCCAAGCAGGGCGCGGGCGTCGATGAGAAAACCGCCGGCTACTACCTGGCCGTGTACGGGCTGCTGTTTATGATCGGGCGCTTCGCCGGCACCGCCCTGCTCAAGTACGTGGCCTCCCATCGGCTCTTGTCGATTTACGCCGTCATTGCCGTGGCCTTGTGCGCGGTGGCCGTGTTCGGCGACGGGGCCTACGTCATCTACGCGCTGGGCGGCATCGGCTTCTTCATGAGCATCATGTTCCCCACCATCTTCGCCCTGGGCATTGCCGGCCTCGGCGACGACACCAAACCCGGCTCGTCCTGGCTGGTGATGTCCATCGTGGGCGGGGCCATTCTGCCCTACCTGATGGGCACGCTCATCGATATGCGCGGCGACAATATCCAGATCGGCTACCTCATCCCGCTGGGCTGCTTCCTGGTGATTCTGCTCTTCGGCCAGTACGGCTACCGCATCAACAAGAAGCTGGTGTAAGTCAGCTATGATCTACTGAACGTCATGCTGAGCTTGTCGAAGCATCTCTACCGCTTCGTTGAATAGTATCTGACGAAGCGGGAGAGATGCTTCGACTTCGCTCAGCATGACGTGCTAGCGAAACGCACATAAAACCATGCAAAACCGGCGCAACCTTCCCCTGTCCCTGCTGCTCCTGACGCTGCCCGCCCTGAGCTGGCTGCCGTCGACGTCAGTCTGGGCGCAGTCGGCGCCGGCCACTGCGGCCACTACCGCGACGGACCTGCAGGCCGCCTTCCAGAACCCGCCCGAAGCGGCCCGGCCCTGGGTTATCTGGTACTGGATGAACGCGGCCGTGACGCCCGAGGGCCTCACCGCCGACCTGGAGGCCATGCAGCAGGCCGGCATCGGCGGGGCCTTTCTGATGCCCATCCGCGGCGCGGGCGACAAGCCGCTCATCGACCCGCCGGCCCAGCAGCTCTCGCCCCGCTGGTGGCAGATGGTGCGCCACGCCATGACCGAGGCCGACCGCCTCGGCCTGAAGCTGGCCATGCACGTGAGCGACGGATTCGCGCTGGCCGGCGGCCCTTGGATTACGCCCGAGCTGGCCATGCAGAAGGTGGTTTCCAGCGAAACGCGCCTGACCGGCGGCCGCAAGCAAACCATCCAGCTGCCCCAGCCGGCGGCCGTGAAGGGCTACTACCGCGACATTGCCGTGTACGCCTACCCCACGCCCACCGGCGGCGGGGTATCGACGTACACCACCAAGCCCACCGTCACCAGCAGCGCCGCCGAGGGCAAGCCCGAACGGCTGACCGTGGCCGGCAACAAGGACGGCTTCAAGCTCTCGGAGCCGGGCTGGATTCAGTATGCCTTTGAGAAGCCCTTCACCGTCCGCAGCCTGCGCATCCGCTCCAACGGCTATAACTACCAGGCCAACCGCCTCATCGTCGAAGCCAGCCAGGACGGGCAGACCTTCCGGCCCGTGCTGCGCCTGACGCCGCCGCGCAGCGGCTGGCAGGACAGCAGCGCCGTCACCCACGCGCTGCCGACCACCACCGCCCGCTTTTTTCGCTTCCGCTACGACCCGGCCGGCTCCGAGCCGGGCGGCGAGGACCTGGACGCGGCCAAGTGGAAACCCTCGCTGAAAGTCTCGGAAATCCGGCTGTCGGCGGAGGCGCGCATCAACCAGTACGAGGGCAAAAACGGGGAAGTCTGGCGCGTGAGTCCGCGCAGCACCGCCCAGCAGCTGCCCGACTCCCTGTGCGTGCCGCTGGGCAAGGTGCTCAACCTCACCGATAAGCTCAATCCCGATGGCCGCCTGAACTGGACGCCCCCGGCCGGGCGCTGGACGATTCTGCGCGTGGGCCACACCGCCACTGGCTACACCAACTACACCGGCGGCGGCGCATTGGGCCTGGAGTGCGACAAGTTCAACCCCGCGGCCGTGAAGCTGCAGTTCGACAGCTGGTTTGGCGAGGCGCTGCGCCAGGGCGGGCCGGAGCTGGCCGGGCGGGTGCTCAAGACGCTGCACATCGACAGCTGGGAGTGCGGCTCCCAGAACTGGTCGAGCAATTTCGCCGCCGAGTTCCGGCAGCGCCGGGGCTACGACTTGCTACCCTATCTGCCGGTGCTGGCCGGCGTACCCCTGCAGAGCGCCGAGGTATCGGAGCGGGTGCTGTTCGATTTGCGCCAGACCATTGCCGAGCTGATCGGCGACAAGTTTTACGCCACCCTGGCCGCCGAAGCCCGGGCCAAGGGCGTGACCATTTCGGCCGAGGCGGTGGCCCCCACGATGGTCAGCGACGGACTGCTGCACTACCAGTACGCCGACGCGCCGATGGGCGAGTTCTGGCTGCGCAGCCCCACCCACGACAAGCCCAACGACATGCTCGACGCCATTTCGGGGGCGCATATCTACGGCAAGAACATCGTGCAGGCGGAGGCCTTTACCGAGCTGAAAATGGCCTGGGACGAGCACCCGGCCATGCTCAAAGCGGTGCAGGACCGCAACTACGCCCTGGGCGTCAACCGGCTGGTGTACCACGTCTTCGCCCACAACCCCTGGCTGGACCGAAAACCGGGCATGACCCTGAACGGCGTGGGCCTCTATTTCCAGCGCGACCAGACCTGGTGGCGCCCCGGCCGCGCCTGGGTCGACTACGCCCGCCGCTGCCAGGCCCTGCTGCAGCTGGGCCGCCCGGTAGTCGACGTGGCCGTGTTCAACGGCGAGGAAACCCCGCGACGCGCCGTGCTGCCCGAGCGCCTGACCCGCACGCTGCCCGGCATCGTGGGGCCGGCGAAGGTAGCCAGCGAGAAAAAGCGGCTGGCCAACGCCGGCTCCCCGATGCGCGAAATGCCCGAAAAGGTGTCGGCCACGGCCAATAGCTTCACCGCCGGTATGCTGGTGGACCCGCTCCGCGGCTACGCCTACGACTCGTTCAACCCCGACGCGCTGCTGCGCCTGGCCACGGTGCGCAACGGCCGCATCGAGCTGCCCGGCGGCGCCAGCTACGGTCTGCTCGTCGTGCCCGGCGTCACCTCGCTCTGGCCCGACAGCACCTCCATGACGCCGGCCGTGGCCCGCCGCCTGGGCGAGCTGAAGCAGGCCGGCGCCACCATCCTGCTCGACCGGCAGCCCGACCGCAGCCCCGAGCTGCGCAACTTCCCGCAAGCCGACCAGCAGGTGCAGCAACTCACGGCCCGGCTAAGCACCGCTGCGGACGCACAAGCATCCGCGGCCGCGGCTCCGGCCGGCGTCGCGGCCACCAGCGGCGGCCGCATCCTGCGCGGCCCCTACACCGCCGATTCCTTCGAGCCGCTGGGCCTGGCACCCGATGTGACGGCCCGCTACGCCAGCGGCCAGCGCGCCCGCGGCCTGGCCTGGACGCACCGCACCGCCGAGCAGTTCGATATCTACTTCATTGCCAACCAGCTCGACTCGGTGCAGACCATCGATTTGTCGCTGCGCGTGGCCGGGCGGCAGCCGGAGCTGTGGGACGCAGTGACGGGCGAAATCCGACCGGCGCGGGACTGGCAGATCGACAATGGCCGCACCCGGCTGCCGCTGCGTTTGGAGCCCAGCGGCTCGGTGTTCGTGGTGCTGCGCCAGCCCACTACGCAAACGGCTGTCCATTCAGGCTCGAACTGGCTGACGACCACGCCCGCCCAGTCGCTCAGCGGCCCCTGGCAGGTGCAGTTCGACCCGAAAGCCGGCGGCCCGGCCCAGCCCGTGGCGTTTGCGCAGCTCACCGATTGGAGCCAGCACCCCGACGCGGCCGTCCGCCACTACTCCGGCACGGCCGACTGCACCCAGACCTTCCGCTGGAAGGCGAAAAAACGGCCCGGCCAGCGCGTGTACCTGGAACTCGGGCAGGTAAACAACCTGGCCGAAGTGGAGCTGAACGGCCGGAGCTGCGGCACGGCCTGGACGGCCCCCTACCGCCTCGACATTACCGACGCCGTGCGCAAGGGCGACAATCAGCTGCGCATTCGGGTAACCAACACCTGGGCCAACCGCCTCATCGGCGACGCGGCCTTGCCCCCGGAGCAGCGCCGCACCAGCCTGACCACGGCGCCCGCGCCGGCCGCTACCAAGCCGCTGCTGCCGGCGGGGCTGCTGGGGCCGGTGGGCATCAGCACGGCTACTGAATCGAGTCCCAAAACCTCAAAATAGAACGTCATGCTGAGCTTGTCGAAGCATCTCTCCCGCTTCGCTTGCAACCACTCAACGAAGCGGGAGAGATGCTTCGACAGGCTCAGCATGACGACCTCATTTACCCGCTTCTACCCCATGAATTTCCCCACCCATAAACTCCTCGCCGCCGCCCTGTTCACCGGCCTGGCCGTAGCGGCCCGCCCGGTGGCCGCCCAGGATAAAGGACTGGTCAATACCTCCGCCAGCAAGCACGTCAAGCTCAGCAATGTTGATATGGGCAGCGTGCAGTGGCAGCCCCAGGGCTTCTGGGGGGAGCGGTTTCAGGTCTGCCGCGAATCGATGATTCCGACCATGTGGGCCCTGTACCACGACCCGGTGCGCAACCACGCGTTCCGCAACTTCGAAATTGCGGCCGGGCTGGAGAAGGGCACGCACATGGGCCCCTCGTTTCACGACGGTGATTTTTACAAGCTGCTGGAATCGGTGGCGGCGACGTACGCCCAGACCAAGGACCCGAAGCTCGACCAGATGATGGACGAGGCTATCAGCGTCATTGCCAAGTGCCAGCGGCCCGATGGGTATCTGAACACCCAGGCCACCATTGCGGCCATCAATACGGGCAAGAGCACCGCGTTTCAGAACCGGCTGAACTTCGAAAGCTACAACCTGGGCCACCTGATGACGGCCGCCTGCGTGCACTACCGCGCCACCGGCAAGACCTCGATGCTGGATCTGGCCCGCAAGGCCACCGATTACCTCTACGCCTTTTACAAACGCTCCTCGCCCGAGCTGGCCCGCAACGCCATCTGCCCCTCGCACTACATGGGCGTGGTGGAAATGTACCGCACCACCAAGGATGCGCGCTACCTGGAGCTGGCCCGGCAGCTGATTGACATCCGCGGGCTGGCCGGCGACATCGGCACCGACGACAACCAGGACCGCCTCCCGTTCCGGCAGATGCAGAAGGCCGGCGGCCACGCCGTGCGCGCCAACTACCTTTTCGCCGGGGTGGCCGACGTGTACGCCGAAACCGGCGACGCGACTTTGCTTACGACGCTCAACAAGATGTGGGACGACGTGACCTCGCGCAAGATGTACGTGACGGGCGCCTGCGGGGCGCTGTACGACGGCGTGTCGCCCGACGGGACGGCCTACAAACCCGATACGGTGCAGAAAATCCACCAGGCCTACGGCCGCGACTACCAGCTGCCCAACCACACCGCCCACGGCGAAACCTGCGCCAACATCGGTAACGTGCTCTGGAACTGGCGGATGCTGCAGCTCACCGGCGAGGCCAAGTACGCCGACGTGATGGAAACCGCGCTCTACAACAGCGTGCTGTCGGGCATCAGCCTCGACGGCACGAAGTTTCTCTACACGAATCCGCTGGCAACCTCCGACGCGCTGCCCTTCCACCAGCGCTGGAGCAAGGACCGCGTCGACTACATCAGCCTCTCGAACTGCTGCCCGCCCAACGTGGTGCGCACCGTGGCCGAAGTCGGCAACTACGCCTACAGCGTGTCGGACCGCGGGCTGTGGCTGAACCTGTACGGCGCCAACGACCTGACGACCAAGCTCCGCGGCGGCGCGGCTGTGAAGCTCCGGCAGACCACCAACTACCCCTGGGACGGCGCCGTGCAGCTGACGGTGCAGGAAGCCCCGGCCACGGCGTTTTCCGTGTTTCTGCGCATCCCCGGCTGGGCCGAAGGCGCGAAGCTGCTGGTGAACGGCAAGGCCCAGACGGTGACCTTGACGCCGGGCAGCTACGCCGAAGTCAACCGCGGCTGGAAAAGCGGCGACCAAGTGGAGCTGATGCTGCCCATGCCCGCGCAATTGGTGGAAGCCAACCCGCTGGTGGAGGAAACCCGCAACCAGGTGGCCGTAAAGCGCGGCCCCATCGTGTACTGCCTCGAAACCAAGGATTTCCCGGCCGGTCAGCCGCTGTCGGCCCTCACCATCCCGGCCGATGCCAAGCTCACGCCCAAGGCCATTACCATCGACGGCAGCCGGGTGATGAGCCTGACCGGCAAGGGCCTGCTGGCCGCCGATGCGCAGTGGAGCGGGCCACTCTACCGCCCGGTGTCGGCGCGCAAGCCCACCACCGTGCCGCTGACGCTGGTGCCCTACTACGCCTGGGGCAACCGCGGCCACGCCGACATGGAAGTGTGGATTCCGGTGAGCCGGTAGGCGCCTCACCCCCAAGCCCCCTCTCCGAAAGGAGAGGGGGAGCCGGACCTCAGCCACGAGTAAACGTTGCGGATTTTCGGCTCTCTGCTTACTCATTCAGCTTCACAGATAATACTCCGCGCCGCCTCGGTTCCCCTCTCCTTTTTCGGAGAGGGGGCCGGGGGGGTGAGGCGCCCTACCACATGAACACCAAGCCCTTCCTGCTTTCCGCCGCCCTGCTCCTGGCCCCGCTGCTGCTGCGGGCCGAGCTGCGCCTGCCCTCCATCTTCACCGACAACATGATTTTCCAGCAGCAGGCCCAGTGCGCCGTCTGGGGCTGGGCCAAGCCGGGCAGCCGCATCACCGTGGCGCCCTCCTGGGGCAAGCAGAAGTACCAGGCCCAGGCCGACGACAAGGGCCGCTGGCAGCTGAAAGTGAAGACCCCGGCCGCCGGCGGGCCGTACACGCTCGGCGTCAGCGGCGACGACAAGCCCGTGACCCTGCAGAACGTGCTGGTGGGCGAGGTGTGGCTGTGCGGGGGGCAGTCGAACATGGAAATGCCAATGAAGGGCTTCAAGGGCCAGCCGATTCTGGGGTCGAACGAGGCCATTCTGCGCTCCAGCAACCCCAACATCCGCCTCTACAACGTGCCGCGCAGCTCCCGCACCGCGCCCAAGGACAACAGCAAGCCCTTCGCCTGGAAGGTGGCCGAGCCCGAGGCGGTGGCCAATTTCAGCGCCACGGCCTACTACTTCGGGCGGCTGCTGCAGGAGCAGCTGCAGGTGCCGGTGGGGCTGATCAACTGCAGCTACGGCGGCTCCACCATCGAGGCGTGGCTGAGCGAGGAGACGCTGCGGCAATTCGCGGGCGTGACCATTCCGCCCAAAACCGACTCCATCAAGGTGGTCAACCGCACGCCCACCACGCTCTACAACGGGATGCTACACCCGGTCGTGGGCTACGGCATCCGCGGGGCCCTGTGGTACCAGGGCGAGTCCAACTACGAGCACCCCGACGAGTACCCGGCCCGGCTGCAGGCGCTGGTGAAGCAGTGGCGCGCGGCGTGGAACATGGGCGAGTTTCCGTTCTACTACGCCCAGATTGCGCCCTACAACTACGCCCAGCTGCCGCCCTACAACAAGGGCGGCAAGTTCAACTCCGCCTTTATCCGCGACGCCCAGCGCCAGGCCGAAGCCACGATTCCCAACGCGGCCATGGCCGTGCTGCTCGACGTGGGCGAGGAAGCCAGCATCCACCCCATGCGCAAGGAGCCCGGCGGGCAGCGCCTGGCGCTGCTGGCCCTGCAGAAAACCTACGGCCGCAAGGGCTTCGGGGCAGTGAGCCCGGCGTACGAGTCGCTGGAAGTCAAGGACGGCACGGCCGTGGTCAAGTTCCGCGACGCGCCCAACGGCATGACCAGCTTCGGCGAGGCGCTGACGGGCTTCGAGGTAGCCGGTGCCGACCAGAAATGGTACCCGGCCAAAGCCAGCATCGACGGCAGCGTGGTGAAGGTATCGGCCGAGGCGGTGAAGCAGCCGGTGGCCGTGCGCTACGCCTTCCAGGACTTCACCCGCGCCACCCTGTTCAGCACCGAGGGCTTGCCGGTGTCGTCGTTCCGCACCGATGATTGGGCGCAATGAATGAGCGCCTCACTTCCCGGCTTCCTCTCCGGGTGGAGAGGGGGTGCGTTCGACGGTTCTGCAAGGCAGCACTTTCTCACCTGGCTTCCCCTCTCCCTTTTCGGAGAGGGGGCCGGGGGGGGAGGCGTCTCGTCTGGGCCCTGCTGCTGCTAAGCACGCAGCCAGCCGCCGCCCAATCCCCCGAGCTGCCTACCAACAACATCACCTGGACCAGCCCGAGCCGCAACAGCGCCGAATCCATGCCCTGCGGCGGCGGCGACATCGGCCTGAACGTGTGGAGCGAAGCCGGCGACGTGCTGTTCTACGCCGCCCGCAGCGGCACTTTCGACGAAAACAACTCCCTGCTCAAGCTTGGCCGCGTACGCCTGCGCCTCACGCCGAACCCGTTTGAAAACGGCCGCTTCACCCAGATCCTGAACCTGGCGCAGGGCGACGTGACGCTGACCGCGGAGCAAGGCGCGCTGAAAGCCCAGGTCCACCTCTGGGTGGATGTATTCCGGCCGGTGGTCCACCTCGAGGTGAGCAGCAACCAGCCGCTGACCGCCGAGGCCCGCTACGAAAGCTGGCGCCACCAGGACCGCGTGCTCAAGGGCAAGGAAAACAACCAGAACTCTTACAAGTGGGCCCCGCAGGGCGAGGTGAAGACGCGCCACGACAGCCTCCGTTTCCGCCCCAACGGCGTGGAGTTCGTGCACCAGAACCGCCCCGAAACGGTCTTCGACGTAACCGTGCGCCAGCAGGGCCTGGAGCCGATAAAACAGCAGCTGTTCAACCCGCTGCGCAACCTGATCTTCGGCGGCGCGCTGACGGGTGAAAACATGCAGCCGGCCGGCACCTTCGACGGCCAGTACCTCCGCACACCCTACCGCGCCTATGCCCTGAAAAGCCGCGCCGCGGCCCGTCGCCACGCCCTCACGCTGGTGCTGCACACCAGCTACGCGCCCGACCTGGCGCAGTGGCAGCAGGAGCTGCAGCAGACGCTGAAATCGGCCCGGCAAAACCCCAAAGCCGCCCGGCAGCAGACGCTGGCCTGGTGGTGCACCTTCTGGCAGCGCAGCTTTATCTACGTGCAGCCCGCTAAAGCCGCGCCGAACAGCCCCGAGTGGCAGGCCGGCCGCAACTACCAGCTGATGCGCTACCTGCTCGGCTGCAACGCCCTGGGTCAGTGGCCCACCAAGTTCAACGGCGGCCTGTTCACCTACGACCCGGCCCTGACCGACTCCACGCTCCGGTTCACCCCCGACTTCCGCAACTGGGGCGGCGGCACCCACACGGCCCAGAACCAGCGCCTGGTGTACTGGCCCCTGCTCAAAAGCGGCGACGCGGCTCTGCTCAAGCCGCAGCTCGACTTCTACCGGCGCAACCTGAAAAACGCCGAGCTGCGCAGCGAATTCTACTGGGGCCACCCCGGCGCCTGCTTTACCGAGCAACTCGAAAACTTCGGCCTGCCCAACCCCGCCGAGTACAACTGGAAGCGCCCGGCCAATTTCGACAAGGGCCTGGAGCACAATGCCTGGCTGGAGTACGAGTGGGACACCGTGCTGGAGTTTTGCCTGATGATGCTCGACGCGGCGCAGTACGCCGGCCAGGACATCCTCCCCGACCTGCCCTTCATCGAAAGCTGCCTGACCTTCTTCGACCAGCACTACCAGTACCGGGCCCGGCAGCGCGGCGCCAAAGCCCTCGACGGCGAAGGCCACCTCGTGCTCTACCCCGGCTCGGGCGCCGAGACCTACAAGATGGCCTACAACTCCACCGCCACCATCGGCGGTCTGCGTACGGTGCTCAGCCGGCTGCTGGCTTTGCCGTCTTCCATCGGCTCCCCGGAGCAGCGCAAGGAGTGGACGGCCAGGCTCAACCGCCTCCCAGCCATCAGCTTCCGCGAAATTGACGGGCACCGGCTGATTTCACCGGCCAAAAGCTGGGAGCGGATCAACAACGTGGAAAGCCCGCAGCTCTACCCGGTGTTTCCCTGGGGCCTGTACGGCGTCGGCAAGCCGGATTTGGAAACGGCCCAGAATACCTACCGCTACGACCCGGACGTGCAGAAATTCCGCTCCCACGTCGGCTGGAAGCAGCACAACATCTTCGCCGCCCGCCTCGGCCTGCGCGACGAAGCCGCCACGCTGACGGTGCAGAAGCTGCAGGACTCCGGCCGCCGCTTCCCCGCCTTCTGGGGCCCCGGCTACGACTGGGCACCCGACCACAACTGGGGCGGCTCGGGCATGATTGGTCTGCAGGAAATGTTGCTCCAGACTGACGACCGAAAAATCTACCTGCTCCCCGCCTGGCCCCGCGCCTGGGACGTGCATTTCAAGCTCCACGCGCCCTACCAGACCACCGTCGAATGCACCGTGAAGGATGGCCAGGTCACGGAGCTGAAAGTGACGCCGGAATCAAGACGTCAGGATGTGCAGGTGATACAGCAGTTAAAATAACACTTGAGATATTTCTGCCCAGGTACTCTCCTCTTTCTTTTTGACGCTTGTTTTATACACTCCTAACTTCATCAATTGCCCAACATTAACTGCTGGCTGACAGCCAAGCTTTCCGCTCCCGCCCCTGTTGCCAGTTATAATCTTATTAAGAGGGTGTTGGGGAATTGGGGTTTGGGTTATGCTGAGCTTGTCGAAGCATCTCTACCGTTTCGTTGAACGAGCCCAGACGAATCCGTAGAGATGCTTCGACAAGCTCAGCATGACGTGCTAGAGGTGTTTTCAACGCAACCCAAACACGCTCTAAAATCAAATTTTACAGCTGCAGGATAAAACCACCTTCTCTGTACCCGCGGCCCGGACGAGGAAGGCCCC
Organism: Hymenobacter edaphi; assembly: GCF_003258365.1. Classification (GTDB taxonomy): domain Bacteria; phylum Bacteroidota; class Bacteroidia; order Cytophagales; family Hymenobacteraceae; genus Solirubrum; species Solirubrum edaphi. The sequence continues at coordinate 1,840,760 of NZ_QHKM01000001.1, forward strand.
GGGAACGGAACGCAGCCTTCAATCCTTTGGGCCGCGTTCCATTCGCACGTTGCTACGCCTTCACTGCCCGCAGGGTGTTGTTCATCACGGCAAAGGCCTGCGCCGGGTCGGCGTGGAACAGCTGGTAAAAGCCGGCCGTCTGCCCCACGTGGATTTCGTATTCGTCCTGCGCCAGCGCCGCCAGGAACTCCTCGGCCACCTGCCGGGGCGGAATGCCGTTGGCCCCGCCGATTTCGGCCGAAAACTCGGTATCCACCAGCGGCGGCATCAGCTCGAACACCTTCACGCCCGGCGCGTGCTGGCTCAGGGTGTGGCGCAGGGCCTGGGTGTAGGCGTGCACCGCCGCCTTGCTGGCCGAATACGTCGGAATAGCCGCCGCCGGCACGAACGCCCCGATGCTCGACACGTTGACCACCGCCGCCGCGGGCTGCCGCTGCAGCAGCGGTAGCAGCGCCTCCGTCAGCCGGATGGGGGCCAGGTAGTTGGTCTGGATTTCGGCCTCGGCCTTGCGGAAGGCCTCGGCGCCGGGCAGCAGCTCGTAGGCCGAGGCCTGCCCGGCGTTGTTGATGAGCAGGCTCAGCCCGCCGAAATCGGCTTCGATGCGCTGCACCAGCCGGGCCACCGCGTCCGCGTCGTTGACGTCGCAGGCAATGGGCGTGACGCCGGGCAGCTCCGCGGCGGCCTGCTGCAGCCGGGCTTCGTTGCGGCCGGTAATGATGACCTGGTTGCCGTTTTCAGTCAGCAGTTGGGCCAGAGCCAGCCCGATGCCCGAGCCGCCGCCGGTAATGAGTACAGTGTGATTGGTGGTTTTCATGAGGTTGTCGTTGAGAAAAGTGAGAAAAAACCGTTTTGCGCTACCCGCCAGGCGGAAATGACGTCGTTACTGGCCCGCGTACTTGCGCACGATAAGCGTGGCCGTGTGCCCGCCGAAGCCGAAGGAATTGCTCATGGCGTAAGTCACGGGCCGGTAGGCCGCCCGGCCCAGCGTGAGCTGCAGGTGAGCAAACTCCGCCCCGGGCCGGGTGGTATTGATGGTGGGCGGCACCACGTCGTCTTGCACGGCCTGCACGCAGGCAATGGCCTCCACCGCCCCGGCGGCGCCCAGCAAATGGCCGGTCATGCTCTTGGTGGCGCTGATGTGCAGCTGGGGCCGGGGCCCGAATACCCGCCCGATGGCCTGCAGCTCGGAGGCGTCGCCCAGGCCGGTGGAGGTGGCGTGGGCGTTCAGGTAGTCGATTTGGGCGGCCTGCAAACCGGCGTCGTCGAGGGCGGCCTGCATGCTGAGCGTGGCGCCTTCGCCCTCGGGGTGGGTGCCGGTGAGGTGGTAGGCATCGGCGGCCATGCCCCCGCCCACCACTTCGGCCAGAATCGTGGCCCCGCGCCGCCGGGCGTGCTCGTACTCCTCCAGCACCAGCGCCCCGGCCCCCTCGCCCACCACAAATCCGTCGCGCGTCTCGTCGAAGGGCCGGGAGGCAGTAGTGGGGTCGTCGTTGCGGGTGGAGAGGGCGCGCAGGGCGTTGTAGCTGCCCACGCCCACCGCGTTGATGGCCGCTTCGGAGCCGCCCGCAATCAGCACGTCGGCCTGGCCCCAGCGCAGGTAGTTGAAGGCTTCGATCAGGGCCGTGGTGGAGGTGGCGCAGGCCGAAACGACGGCGAAGTTCAGCCCGCGCAGCCCGTAGCGGATGGAAATCAGCCCGGCGGCAATGTTCACGAGCATCTTGGTGCCCAGAAACGGGTTGAAGCGCGGCGTGCCGTCGCCGGCGGCAAATTCCAGCAGCTGCTCCTGCAAGGTGCCCAGCCCGCCCACGCCCGAACCCCAGATGACGCCGATGCGGTTGCGGTTCAGCCCCGCGAAATCCAGCCCGGCGTGGCGGATGGCTTCGTCGGCGGCTACCAGGGCGTACTGGGTAAACGGGTCGTACTTGCGCACCTCGGTCCGCTCGAAGAAGTCCAGCGGCTCGAAGCCCTTGATTTCGCAGGCAAAGCGGGTCTTGAACTTGGTGGCATCGAAGCGGGTGATGGGGCCGGCCCCGCTGACGCCGGTGCGCAGAGCGCGGCCGAAAGCTTGCGCCGTGTTGCCGATGGGCGTCAGCGCCCCGACGCCGGTGATGACTACGCGTTTTAATTCGGGCATGAGAAAAAGCTGGTTGTTTTTTATACCAATCGGTATAATTTCAAACAAAAAAAGGTCAGCGGCTGACCAGGTCCGTTTCGATGAGGTGCTCCAGGTGGGCCATGCTGATGTTGAGCGCGGCGGCGTCGCCGGTGGCCTTGGCCATCATGATGCCGCCCTCGGTGAGGGTGATGAACAGCGTGGCGTAGCGGTCCGCCTCGGCGGTGGGGCGGATTTCTCCGCTCCGCTGGCCCTGCTCGATGAGCTGCACGATGATGCGGTGCCAGCGGGCCAGGCTGCGCTGCACGCGCTGGCGCAGGGCGGTGGGCGGCGCGTCGTCGGTTTCGATGGCCGCGTTCAGGATGGCGCAGCCGCCCTTTTCGCACATGCGGGGGTAAATATCGCGGTAGAAGCGCGGCATGGCCAGCAGCTTCTCCCGCACGGTGGCCCCGCGGTCGATGCCCGCCTTCAGGCCTTCTTCCACCAGTCCCAGGTTGTAGTCGAACGCGGCCACGGCCACTTCCTCCTTGTTTTCAAAGTTGCCGTAAATGGCGCCCTTGGTCAGCCCGGTGGCGGCCGTCAGGTCGTGGAGGGAAGTGCCCACGTAGCCCTGCTTGTTGAAGATCGGGGCCGTCTGCTCGATGATAAACTGGCGGGTGCGCTCGGCTTTGGACATGGTGGCGGGCAGAATCAGGCGTAAATATACCGATTGGTATCATAACTCGATTCGGCAAAAAAAGTTTCGGCCGCCCGCGTGGCCCGTGCCGCCCACGGCGCGGGCCACGCGGGCGGCACGGATGATCCGGCTAATGCCCGTTGAACACCAGGTACAGCACCACCATCACCCCGGCCAGCGCGGCCCAAAGCAGCTTCACCCGCGGCGTGGTGGCGGGTAGGGCGGTGCGGTCGAAGGGCACGCGGGGCTGGTGGGTGCCATCGAGCAGGGAAATGACGACGGCGGCCAGCAGCAGCACCATGAACAGCAGGAACGAGAGGACCAGGTAGTGCGGCCAGAACTCGTACCGGCTGGGGGGCAGCACCCAAAGGTAGAGCACGCCCACTCCCAGGCTGAAGGCGGAGCCGGCCGACAAGATGGCGTTGACGGCCCGGCGGGTGGTGCGTGGCCAGAACACCGTCAGCAGGAACACGGCCGAGAGCGGCGGCGCGATGAAGCCGAGCACGGCCTGGAATACGTCGAACAGGTTCAGACCCTTCACCGCGTCGATGGCCAGGGCCATGAGCACGGCAAAGGCGCAGCCGACCAGCACGGTGAGGCGGCCGACGCGGACCACGTCTTTTTCGGAGGCGTTGGGGTTGATGTTGCGGGCGTACACGTCCATGGCGAAGACGGTGCTCAGCGCGTTCAGCGAGGAGCTGATGGTGCCCACCAGCACGGCAATCAGCACCACGATGACCAGGCCCTTCATGCCGGCCGGGAACAGGCTCGTCACCATCGTCATGTAGGCCTGGTTGGGGTCGGCCAGATTGGGAAAGAGCACGTAGCAGAGTACGCCGGTGAGGATAAACAGCGGCAGCGACAGGATTTTCAGCCAGCCGATGAAGTTCACGCCCAGCTGGCCCTGCTCCAGGCTCTTGGCGCCCAGCACTGACTGCACCATGGCCTGATCGGTGCAGAAGAAGGCCACGGCCGACACCGGGTAGCCCAGCAGGATGGCGTACCAGGGATATTTCGGGTCGGAGGCGGGCTGCACGAGGTTCCAGTAGTGGCCCGGTACGCTGTGCCAGAGCTGGGTGAGCCCGCCCACTTTCAGCACGCCGATGACGGTGAGCGTGAGCGAGACGCCGATGAGCAGCAGCATCTGGAACACGTTGACCTTGGCAATAGCCTTGAGGCCGCCGGCGAAGGTGAAAAAGCCCGCGAAGAGCACCAGCACGATAACCGACTGCCACATGGGAATGCCCAGGATCTGGCGCACCAGCACGCCACCGGAAAACAAACCCAACGACAGCCAGGAAATCAGAATCTTGATCAGCGCGTACCAGGCCAGTATATTCTGAGTGGAGCCGCCGTACTGCTGGCCCATAAAGCCCGGCATGGTGCTGACGCGGGCCGCCAAATAGCGCGGGGCAAACACGGTGGCCAGCAGCAGCAGGAACACGAAAGCGTACCACTCGAAGTTCACCGCCACGATGCCGGTGCTGTAGCCGATGCTGGCAAAGGCCAGTAGCATCGACGGCCCCACGTTGGTGCCCCACATGTTGAACCCGATGCTGGCCCAGCCCAGCGACTTGCTGGCCAAGAACTGCGAGTCTTCGGTCTGCTCCTTTTTCGAGGCGCTGGCCCGGTAGCCGATGCCCACGAGGATGACGACGTAAACCGCCACGATGGCGTAGTCCCAGGGGCTGAGGTGGCCGAGTAGATTGTTTCCCATGCGGGCGGGTGGGGTTAGTTCGGGAGGGAAGGGAAATTGGAGCGGTAATCGTTGGACGTCATGTCGAGCGAAGTCGAGACATCTCGCGGGCTGACGTCCGATAGTAACCGTCATGCTGAGCTTGCCGAAGCATCTCTACCGCTTCGTTGAATCGTGCGGTAGAGATGCTTCGGCAAGCTCAGCATGACGGTCTGATATAGCTGTTCTATCAACTACAGCGCCAGCCCGTGCTCGTCGAGCAGCTCCTGCACCCGCACCGGGCGGCCGGTTTGCAGGGAGCGGTCCATGGCCTGGAGCAGGGCGATGGTGCCGATGCCTTCGCGCACGTCGGGGTAGGCCGTGAAGCCGTCGGTGATGGAGTCGGCGAAGTATTCGAGGTAGTTCTGGTACTCGCCGGCGTGGTGGCTTTTGCCCTCGAAGCGGAAATAGTGCTTGAGCTTATGCTCCCAGGTCACGAGGCGTTCCTCGCCGGTGCGGTCGGTAATGGCGTAGCGCAGGTCCATGTAGTCGCCCTGGCTGGCGCCCTCGGTGCCGCGCAGCACGCAGCTCATTTCCGAGTCGCGGGTGACGGGCTGTACCGGGCCGGTGTAGCAGCCACTCACGCGGGCCACGCGGCCGTCGGTGCTTTTGAAGATGAAGTGCATGGTATCCTGGTGCTTGAGGCCACCCTCTTTGCCATTCGAGCTGAGCATGCCGTAGCCCATGACTTCCTCGATGTTGGGCAAATACCAGCGGATGAAGTCGACGGGGTGGCTCAGGCCGCCGTAGAGCCACTTGAACGACTCCTGCAGGGACCAGCCTTTGGCCAGAAACCAGCGGTGGTCGGCGTGGTAGTAGCTTTCCACCGTTATCAGCTCCCCGATAAGGCCGGCTTCGTAGTCGGCGCGCTGCCGCTTCATGGGCTCGAAAAAGCGGGAGCTTTGGCCCACGAACACCTTTTTGCCGGTTTGCTCCACCAGCGCCAGCAGCTCTTTGGCCTGGCTAAGGTCGTCGATGAAGGGCTTGGTGCAGACCACGTGCTTGCCCGCCCGCAGCGCCTGCCCCACGTGCTGGGCGTGCAGGTGGTCGGGGGTGTAGATGGCAATGAGGTCGATTTCCGGGTCGTCGAGCAGGTCCTGATACTCCTGCGTGACGCGGCCCTGGAACTGAAACTCGGCCACGCGGTGGCGGCACAGCTCCTCGTTCCGGTCGCAGATGGCGCGCAGCTCCAGCTTCTGGCTTTGCAGGGCGGCCGACATGGTGCTTCTGCCCTCGCCCAGGCCCAGTATTCCTAGTTTCAGCATATTAGTTGGTGGTTTGTTGAGTGTAGCGCGGGCTTTAGCCCGCGTCCGCCAAGAGCCGCTTGCGCCCCTTGGAGTTGGTGTTGAGGGTGTGGCGGCCAGGTGCCCCGACTGGTTCCGTTCTGCCGGACGCGGGCTAAAGCCCTACTTCCTGACCGGCGTTTTCGGCTTGGCTACAAGCGGCGGCAGAGGCGGCAGAAACACCCAGACTTCGCCGGGCTTGGCGCCGTTGCGGCCTTCCTGGTACTGGCGCATGCGCTGGTTCCACTCGTCCACGCGCGGGTTGTTTTCGGTGGTTTTGGGGTTCAAGGCGTCCAGGCTCTGGCCCTTCGGAATGCTGATGACCAGCATCAGCTCCCGGCCCCGGCGAAACACCAGCAGCTGCTGAAAGCTGGCATTACAGAAGCCGTTCGACACCTCGGGCCACTGCTCGAACTGCGTGGCGTGGTAGCGCAGGTACTCGTTTTGCCTGGCCGTGTCGGCCACCAGGCTGGCGGTCAGGATGATGTTGTCCCACTGTTTCGCCGTGGTTTTGTCGGCGCAGCGGCTGCGCTCGAAGCGGTAGAACGGCGCGGCGTACTCCTTGACGCGGGCCGTGGGGTAGGCCTGCTTCAGTGCCGGCAGCAGCTCCAGGAGGCGGGCTTTGGGGGCGTAGGCGACCAGGTGCGTGAGGTGGTTGGCGTCGCGCCAGCGGCGCAGGTCTACGTCAGGGTAGCGCTGGCCGAGGGCCTGCAGCTTGGCCGGTTGCAGGCGCTTGTCGAAGTCGGTTAGCTCCACGATGGACATGGGGCCGCGGGCCTGGGCGGGAGCCAGCAGCGGGAGCAGCCAGAGCAGCAGGGCCGCCGGTAGAGATGCAACCTTGCGGCTCGTCGTCCGCGCCGGGTGAGCGGTGTCATCGTTCAACGGCGAGACGCAAGGTTGCGTCTCTACAATCGTCCGGTACCGCATCAGACCGCCTGGTAGGTCACCACGTACTCGCGGCCGGGCTGCAGCTGCAGCTCGTATTGTCCGCCGCCTTTCGCCTCGATTTTCGCGCCTTTGACGCTGGGCTTGGATTTGCTGCGGAAGCGCAGAACCCCGGTGCCGGTAGTGCCTTTCACTTTTAGCTCCTTGGGCGTGGCGCGCACCGTGATGTCGCCCTGGGGCGTGGGCACGGAGCCTTCCATCCACTGCAGGCCGCCGAGCGTGGGCACGACTTCGTAGGTGGCGTAGCCGGCGGAGAGGGGCTTCACACCCAGGTAGTACTTGCCCAGCAGGTAGATCGGGCTGGCGCCCCAGGCGTGGCAGAGGCTTTTGCCGAAGGGCCGGCCGTACATGGAGAGGTGCTCGGTGCCCTTCTTGGCCGGGTCGTATTCTTCCCAGAAGGCGGTGGCGCCTTCGTTGAGCATGCCGCCCCAGTAGCTTTTCATTTCCTTGAGCACGTAGGGCTGCTCGCCCAGGGCGCAGAGGGCTTCCAGCTCGTAGAAGCGCATGTAGGGCGTGGTGATTTTGGGCACCGCGGGGTTCAGCAGCACCGACTGCTTTACCTGCTGCTGCTGCTCGGCGCTGAGGTAGCCGAAGAAGATGCTGAACATGTTGGCGTAGCGCGTCACGTTCTCCGTGGGCTGCCCGCCGATGCGGCTGTGCACCAGGGCACCTTTCGCGGGGTTCCAGTAGGTGGCGAAGATGTTGGCTTTCAGGTCAGCCGCCAGCTGTTGGTACTTCCGGGCGCCGGCCTGGTCGCCCACCAGATTCGCGCACAGGGCCATGCTTTCCAGGCTGCGGCAGAGGAGCAGCTGCTCGAAGCTGACTTCGCCCTTCTTGCTTAGCCCGTCGGCCCAGTCGATGAACACCCAGTCGCCGGCCAGGCCTTCCATGTAGCCGTCCTTGTTGCGCCGGCTCAGGCAGTAGTCCATCAGGCTCTGCATGCGCGGGTAGAGCTGCTGCACCACGGTTTTGTCGCCCGAGTACTGGTAGGCGTCGTAGATGCCGATAAACCAGTAGAAGGTGTAGTCCATGATGGTGTTCACGTGGCTGGTCACCGGGTCCTTGCCGCGCAGGGCGAAGGTGGTCCGGTTCACGGTCGGCGTGTCGAAGTACAGGTAGTAGTTCATCAGGTAGCTCTGGTAGGCGTCGCCCGACCATACCCACCTATCCCGCTTGATGCCGTCGATGAAAAACTCCCGGCTCGTCAGCTGCATGGTGTAGGCGGCCACGTCCCAGATCTTGTTGAGCTGCTCGTCCGAGCACCGGAACCGCCCCCGCTCCGTCAGCGGCGCGTACTCGTAGAGCATCGACACCGAATCCAGGGTCACGCCCTTTTCCGGCCGGATATTCACGAAGCGGAAAGCTTTGGTCAGCGAGGTGAGCTTGTCGGCCTTCTGGGGCTGGTTTACTTCCAGGCGCTCCAGCGTCTCGCAGCCCTCCACGCTCAGCGCCTCCTCCTTCGACTCACCGAAGTACAGCGTGGCCGGCCCCTGCCCCTGCAGCCCGTGCAGGCGCACGTAGCCGAAGGTTTCGCGCCCGAAATCCACCAGCATACTGCCGTCCGGGTTGCGCGTGACCTTGGCAGCCCGCCGCGGCTCGGTCTTGAGCTTAAAGGCCGACGGCAGCGCCTGCACGTCATTGAAGTTCCAGCTGCCGGCCGTCAGCCAGGTGGTGCCCGACTGGTCCGACACCTTGCCCGAGGCATCAATCCACTCCTTATCCTCGTAGGTCACCAGCCACTTGCCGTCGGTCCCGATGGTTTTGCCCCGCACGAACACCGCCGGCACGTGCTGCTGGTTGTACACCTTGATATTGAGCCGGTGCTTGCCGGCCGGCACCGTGAGGCGCGTGGGGTAGCCGGTTATCAGCCTGCCGTCGAGCTTGACGTTGTACTGGCCCTCGGCGCGCAGCTCCACTTCTTCGGCCTCTTTCAGGTCGAAATCCTGGTGGAAGTCGATGAGCGGGTAGTGGCTATCCAGCCGCCAGAAGGGCGGGAAAAAGGAGCCGCGCTCGGTGCGGCGGTTCTGCATCTGGTTGCTGAGCCAGATTTCGTAGTCGCCGGGGTACCAGATCCAGGTGGCCTTGCTGGCCTGCTGGGCCTGGGTGGTTTCGGCGGCCAGTAGCGTGAGGAGCGCGGCGGCGGCAGTGGTAAAGCGTTTCAGGGTAGCGTGGGGCATCCGGGGGAGTTGATGTCGGGCGAATTATCAGCACGTGTCATGCTGAGCTTGTCGAAGCATCTCTACCGCTTCGTTGTATTCAGCTGGCTGATGAGAGGATGGGCTTCTTCCTTTTACATGCAGGGCTTTTCGAGTCGTTCAGCCGAAGCGGTAGAGATGCTTCGCGGGGCTCAGCATGACGTTCTTTTTGCTCTATCTTGGTTTACTTACTCTTGACCGATTTCTGTTCAGCACCCGCTTTCGGCGCCGTGCCGCGCAGGTCGCGGAAAGCCGCTTCCAGCCCGGCGGCCTGCTTGATGGCGTCGGACACCATCGGGCCGTTGTTTTTCCAGACGTTGTTCGGGCCGTTGGCATTGGCCAGGAATTTCTCCGCCGGGCACCAGTTGTCCTGCACCGTGATGCCCGAGGAGCCTTCGTCGAGGTAGAGGTAAAACCAGTGCTCCGGGTCGTGCACGTAGGCGGCGCGGCCGATTTCGTCGATGCGGTTTTCGCTGATGACGGTACCGGGCTGGGCCGAAAGGGTGTACACGCCGGCCACGTCGTAGGTGTGCTGGGCGTAGTGGTGGATGTAGTTCCGGCTCACGCGGTTGCCCTGCATGGCGTTGGTCGTCTTGGTCCAGCCCCAGCCCAGGCTGATGCCGGTGTAGGGCACCTGGCTGATTTCGTTGTGGCGGATGGTAGTCTGCCGCACGTAGCCGGCCGTGACGGCGCAGGCGCCCCAGTCCTCGTTGCCGCAGTCGGTGAAGAGGTTGTTTTCCACCAGCTCATTGCTGCAGATTTCCCGCTCGTCCTTGGGGTTGTAGGGCAGGTGGGTTTCGATGCCGGGGTCGGAGAACTTGCCCAGCTGCAGCCCGTTCACGGCCACGTCGCGGAAGGTGCAGCCAACGATGGCGTCGTCGTGGGTGCCCTGCTGGTAGTCGAGGCCGGAGGCGCCCAGGTGCTCGAAGCGGCAGCGCTCGAAGCGGGTGTGGTCGGCGCCGCTGAGCTGCACGGCGCCGGGCGGGCGGCCAATCCAGGCCTGGTTTTCGAGGCCGGCCTTGTCGGGCGTGCCGGGCTTGGCCAGGGAGTAGCCGTCGAGCAAATACATGCCGGCCTGCAGCGGCACGTGGCCCTGCTCGGAGGGGCGCAGCCAGGTGGTGTAGGCGAAGGTCAGGCCCTTGAACTGCAGGTGGCTCACCGGCGCATCGAGGGAGCCGGCCACCTGCACCAGGGTTTCCAGCGCGGGTACCACGGTTTGGGCCGTGCTCATCGTTTCGCCAGGTCGGGGCCAGTACAGCACCTGCCGGTGCTGCTGGTCGTAGTACCACTCGCCGGGCTGGTCGAGCAGCTCCGGGGCGCCTGCGAGGTAAAAGGCCGAGCTGCCGTTTTTGCCGTTGATGATGGGCCGGGGCCAGGGGTGCTCAAACTGCACCCGGCTTTCCGGCTCGTGGAAAGTCACGCGGGCTTCCTTGCCCTGTACCGTCACCGACTTGACGCGCAGCACGTTCACGGCCCACATCTGGTGCAGCACCATTTCCAGCTGCCCGGCCCGCGTCACGCCGCTCAGCGCGGCGGCCGGAATCCAGGCTTCGCGCCGGTCGGTGTCCCAGCGCAGCAGGCGGGGCAGGTTGTCGTCGGTGGCCGTGCGGGCGCGCACGGCCTTGCGGCCGTTCACCCACAGCTGCCGGAAATCGAAGCTGCGGCCGGCCAGCAGGGGCGCATCGGCCACCCACACCTGGCCCTGCACGGCCTTCGGCAAACCCGGCACAGCCCCCGCCGCCTTTTTCCAGCCCCTCACCGCCGCGCCGCCGCTGAGCACCGGCTGCTCGCCGGGCGCGGCTTCGATGATGGTCGGGCTGCTGGCCGTGCCGGCGTCTTCGGGGCGGAAAAGCAAGGGTTCCTGGAGCCGATACTCGCCGCCGCGCACCCAGATGTGGACGCCGTTCTGCACCGAGGCATCGCGGAGGCGGCGCAGGTCGCGGGCCTGACGCAGGGCCATGTTGAGCGTAGCCAGGGGCTGGTCGGCGGTGCCGGGGTTGCGGTCGGAGCCTTTGGGCGCCACCCAGATGTCGGCCGCAACGGCCGGAGCAGTTAGCAGGCTGGCGGCGAGAAGCAGGCTGGCGGGAATCGAGCGAGTCATTCGTCGGATTTGAGTGTAGCACTGACTTTCCAGTCGGCGCTGGCGCCGAAGGCGACAACGTTGTTCTGGGCGGTTAGGAAGGTGCAGACGGCGCGGTGCCGCCTCGGCGCCGAGGACAACTCGGCGCTACATACGGGCGGCCTAATTCTTCTGCGCCTGTCCCTGCGCCGCGTTCTGGTTGAACAGCGCCTGCAGGGCCTCGAAACTGCGGATGGCACCAGCCGGCAGCCCCTCCCCTTTCGGGCCGAACACCAGCTGCTGCTCCTGCTTTTCCACAGTCACTTTCGATTCGTCCAGCCGGCCGGCAGCGTCTTCGGCCATGCGCAGGTTCAGGCCCAGGTTTTGGGCCATGAACTTGTACATGGCCTGCCGCTTCGAGGCACCGTAGTCGTGGCCTTCTTTGGGCAGGTGCACGTTCTGTACCCGGTCGGGCTGGCCGTAGTAGCCGTAGATGGTTTTCAGGTAAGGCATGGCCACGTCGGGGGTTTGGGCGGTCCAGTCGCCGCCGTCGGTAATGGCCAGCATCGGGCGCGGGGCGGCCATAGCGGCCAGCTCGGCGTTGTTGGTGCCGCCCCCGCAGAGGTGCACCGGCATGCCGCTTTCGCAGGGGCAGCCCCCGCTGTGGTAGGTCGAGAGCATCACCACCGGCACGCTGACTTTGATGCGCTCATCCAGGGCGGTGAGCAGCATGGTCTGGCTGCCGCCGCCCGAGCCGCCGGTAATGGCTACGCGGGCCGGGTCGGCGTTTTTCTGGGCGAGCAGGAAGTCCAGGGCCCGCAGGCCGTTCAGGGCCTGCACCGTCATGGCCAGGCTGCGGCGGTGGTCCTCCGGCTTAAACTGCAGGGTCGATTCGCCCCAGGCAAACAGATCGTAGCTATAGACCATGGCGCCCATGCGGGCCAGCGTGGCGCAGCGCTTCTGGGCGTCGGCCCGGTAGCGCCCGTCGCCGAAGTGGCCGTCGGGGCTGATGATGACCGGCACCTTGCCCTTGGGCTTCAAAGGTCGGTACAACGAGCCGGTGACGTACACGCCGGGCAGCGTCTCCAGGGCCACATTTTCCACCGAGTAGCCGTCGTACGCGCGCTTGTTGGTCACGATGGGCTTGCTCGCCGGCTTCGCGGGTACGGGCGCCAGCCGCAGCGCCGACCACATGCAGCCGCGCAGCTCGGCCCGGCGCTGCTCCCAGCTGGCCTGGTCGTGGTAGCGGGCGGCCAGCTCCTTTAGCTGGGCGGCGCCTTCCTCCGGCGTTTTCAGGTGGTACTGGTAGGTTTTGAGCTTGTAGGTCTTCTCACCCGTTTTAGCCGCCTGATAATCGAGCGGGCCCAGCACGTTGCGCAAGGTTTCGTCCACGTCGGGGCGGAAGCGCCACTGGGCGTAGGTCACGTACTTGTCCTTCACCATGGCCGCGTCGGGCCGAATTTTCACCCCGTAGCGCTGCTGAATCTCGTCGAGCACCTGCTGCAGCGGCTCCCGGTACTGCTCATCAGCCGTCTGGGCATGGGCGGCACTGGCGGCCGTTAGGAGCAGACCGGCGGCGAGAAGGCGGAGTTTGTGGAACATTGGGCGGTTGGGCGCCTCACCCCCTGGCCCCCTCTCCCAAAAGAAGAGGGGGAACTAGCTGCTAGTTTTCTAGAGCCAGACGAGCAGAAGGAATCGGACGGAAGAGGTGTTGGAGCTAATTTTTTTTGAGCTAGTTCTCCCTCTCCTTTCGGAGAGGGGGCTAGGGGGTGAGGCGCAGGTGAGGCGCAACGTCAGGCCGTCAATCCTTGGTGATTTCCGCCGTGCCCGTCGGGGCGGTGTAGCCCTTCAAGGCCGGCCACTGGCCATTCTCAATCTTGACCAGCTTCAGCTTTTTGAGGTCGATGACGGCGTGCTTGATGCTCTTGCGGCGCCAGGTGTACACGAAATGCACCTTGCCGTCCTTGGTTTGAATCACCGAGGGGTAGGAGTACTGGCTGATGGGTGAGTCTTCCAGGATAGCAGCCGCGTACCACTCCTTGCCGTCCTTGGAAATCGAGACGTTGAGCGGGGTGCGCGGGCCCTTCGCCAGCGTGCCGGGCGGCAATACGTGGTTGTAGACCAACAGCTGGCGCCCGTCCTGCAAGGTCACCGCGTCGGTGCCGGAGTTGTTGCCGGGCAGCGTGGTCTTGGCCAGCGGCGTCCACGTCTTGCCCTGATCCGAGGACCACGACTCCAGAATGGCCCGGTCGCGGCTGCGGCAGAGCAGCTGCAGGCGGCCATCGGCGTGCTTGAGGATGCTGGGCTGAATTGCGCCCTGGGTCGAGCCGTTGTCGATGGGCCCGATCATCGACCAGGTTTTGCCGAAGTCGGTGGTGGCTTCCAGGTGCACGCGCCAGCCGCCGCTGCCCTCGGTGCTGGTGGGGCTCAGCAGCGTGCCGTTCGAGAGCAGCACCGGCTTGTTTTTCACCGGCCCGATGTAGCCCTCCGGCAGCGCCTCGGCCGCCGACCAGGTCCGGCCGTTGTCCTTCGAGCGGCGCAGCCAGCCCTTCCAGTCCGAAGGCTTCGGCCCGATTTTGTAGAACAGCAGCAGCTCGCCGCCGGGCACCTGGTAGAGCACCGGGTTCCAGGTCGGGTAGCGCAGCGTCTCATTCACCACCCCGTTGGCCACTTCCACCGGGGCGGTCCAGCGGCCGTTTTCCTGCCGGCTCACCCAGATGCCCACGTCGGGGTTACGCTCCTTAGTACCGCCAAACCACGAGGCCACCAGCCCCTGCGGTGTCTCAGCAATGGTAGCGGCGTGGCTTTCCGGGAAGGGCATTTTCTCCTGGATAAACTCGTCCACGATGACAGCGCGCTGCCAGGGGTTTTTCTGGGCGGTTTTCGCCGGGTTCTGGGCAACGGAGCAGCCGACCGTCAGGCCGCTGGCGAGTAGTAAGGCAAGGGTGTGCTTCATGTTCTGTGTTGGAATCCTAAACGTCACGCCATCAGGTCGTCATTCCGAGCGAAGTCGAGGAACCGAAGGAAGGCGCTAGCCAATCTCGCGTGCTGACGTCAGGTGCAATTCTTTTCGTTGGGGTTACTCTCGGATGTCAGCACGCGAGATGTCTCGGCAAGCTCGACATGACGTTCTTTTTGACTGTTGAGACGAAGCGGTAGAGATGCTTCGACAAGCTCAGCATGACGTTCTAGGGTTGGTCGTTCAAACTCATTTCACCACGAAAGCATAATCCCCCGAGCCGACTTCAAACACGGCCCGGTCGCCTTCCTGGCGCAGAAACTTCACGCCCGGCGCGGACGCGGCTTTCTTGCCGCCTTCCTGCACCCGCTCCGCGTCTTTGGCCGGGATGTACACCAGCGCCTTGGTGTTACCGGGCACCGTCAGGTTCCAGCTGAAGCGCTTGGCATCCTGCTTCCAGCTGCTCTTGATCAGGCCGCGCACCGATTGGTAGGAGGCCGAAACCGAGGTCAGGCCGGCGGTGGGCGTGGGCTTCATTTCCAGGCGCTGAAAGCCCGGCGCGTCGGGGGCGGATTTGATGCCGGCCAGGTTTTCGTACTGCCAGATCAGCAGGTCGCCGAGCAGCATCACGTGGTTTTGGGAGTTCATGGCCGGGTCGGCGGTGTTGCCGTTCCACAGCTCCCAGATGGTGGTGGCCCCGTTGGCGGCCATGTAGCCCCAGCTCGGGTAGTCACGGTTGGAGGCCAGGCGCAGGGCCACGTCGGGGCGGCCGTACCGGGTGAGGCCGCGCATCAGCCACTGCGTGCCGATGACGCCGGTGCTGATGTGGCCCTGGTTTTCGACCATGATTTTGTCGACGATGTTCTGGAACACCTTGGCCTCGGCCTCGGCGGGCACCATGCCGTAGGACAAGGGCAGCAGGTTGGCCGTTACGGTGCCATTGGAGTACTGGCAGCTTTCGGGGTTCAGGAATTTCTGGTTGAAGGCCGTTTTCAGCGCGGCCATCTGCTGGGTGTACTCGTCGGCGTCATTGGTTTTGCCAAGCGTCGCGGCGAAACCGCGCATGAGGTCCAGCATGTGGTAGTAGGTGCTGCTGGCAATGAGCACGCCGTCGGTGTTGCGGGCGGGGTCCTTGGAATGGATGAGCTTCTCCGACTCCGGCGGCACGCACCAGTCGCCGTATTTGTCCTTGGTGACGAGGCCGTTTTCGGAGTAGTTCTGGCCCATGTAGACGAGCCAGCGGCGCATGGAGTCGTAGTGACGGGCCAGCACCTGCTCGTCGCCGTACTGGCGGTAGAGCATGTCGGCCACGGTGAGGTAGGTGCCGGGCCAGGTCACGTTGTCGCCGTAGTAGCGCCAGAAGGCGGGGGCCACGTCGGGGATGCTGCCGTCGGCTTTCTGGGCCTGCTCGATGTCGCGCAGCCACTTGGCGTAGAGGCGGGAGTTGTCGAACACGAAACTCTCGCCGTAGGCCCCGGTGGTCCGGTCGCCGAGCCAGGGCTGCCGCTCGTTGCGCTGCGGGCAGTCGACGGGCATGCCCTTGTAGTTACTGCGGATGCCCCAGTAGGCGTTGCGGTACACCTGGTTGATGGTCGGGTCGGAGGTGGTCAGCGCGCCGGTGGTGGGCATATCGTCGTACACCACGCGGCCGTCGAAGTCGGCCAGGGTGGGCGCCGCGCCGGGCCAGCCGCTGATTTCCACGTAGCGGAAGCCGTGGTAGACGAAGCGCGGCTCCCAGGTTTCGGGCCCGCCGCCTTTTAAGGTGTACACGTCGGTCACGCGGGCGTCGCGCAGGTTGCGCACGTACAGCTCGCCGCTGGGCTGCAGGGTCTCGGCGAAGCGCAGCGTCACCTGGTCGCCGGCCTTGCCCTGCACGCGCAGGCGCAGCCAGCCGGCCAGGTTCTGGCCCAGGTCGAGGATGTACTTGCCGCCGGCCAGGGGCTTGATGGCCACGGGCCGGAGCGTTTCCATCACCTTCATGTTCTCGTTCATCTGCGCCTCGTAGGTGCCGCCGGGCTCCTGCACCAGCTCGGCCTTGAGCCAGCTTTTGGCATCGAAGCCGGCCGTGGCCCAGCCGGGCATTTCCTTGGTGGCGTCGTATTCCTCGCCGTCGTACTCGTTGTTGGTGCGGATGGGGCCGTCGGCGGTGCCCTGCCAGGTGTCGTCGGTCTTGACGATGTCGCGCGAGCCGTCGGCGTAGGTCACCTCAATCTGCATGAGCAGCTTGGGGTAGCCGAAGGTCTTGATTTTGTAGGGCTTGTAGTTCTGGCGCATGGCGTAGAAGCGGCCGTTGCCCAGGGTCACGCCCACCGCGTTGGGGCCGGCTTTCAGCAGGCTGGTCACGTCGTAGGTGCTGTACTTCACGCCCTGGGTGTAGTCAGTGGGGCCGGGGGCCAGCACCTGCTCCCCTACCCGCTGCCCGTTCAGGTGCAGCTCGTAGAGGCCCAGCCCGATGATGTAGGCCGTGGCCTGGCGGATGGGCTTGGCGGCCTGGAACTCCTTGCGGAAGTAGCGGGCCGAGAGGCGGGCGTGGCTTTCCTCCTTGTCCCAGGGAAAGGCACGGTCGAAGCCGATCCAGCGGCCTTTCCAGTCGAGGTAGTTGAGCAGGCCCATGCTCCAGGCGGCCGGCGCGCTCCAGGCTGTGGCGCCCTGGCTGGTCCAGGTGCGCACCTTCCAGTAGCAGCGGGTGCGGCTGCGCAGCGGCTGGCCGGCGTAGCGCACGTGCACCGACTGCCCGGACGTGACCTGGCCGGAGTTCCACAGGTCGCCCTCGTCGGCGGCCAGCTTGTCGGGCGAGGAGGCCACCAGCACCTGGTAGGCGGTTTGCTCCAGGCCGCGGGCCGCACCGCTAAGCTCCCAGCTCAGGCGCGGGGCGGTGGCGTCGATGCCTTCAGGGTTGGTGAGCAGCTCGCAGCGCAGGCGCAGCAGTTGCACGGCCGCGGGCTGGTCGGCGCGGAAGGCCGTCAGCAGCAGGGCGGTGAGAAGCGAAGAAAGTACAATGCGCAGGTTCATCGGGACGGGCTGCCGCACCCCGCGGCCCCCGCTACGACAGCAGCGGGGAAGCCGGCCGCTATACGGGCCGGCGCCACGGGGCGGTGCTAGGCACTTTTGGCGTCCACTAGTTCACCATTTTTCCCGTGCCAACATTCTACGATCTTAGCATAAAGCTTTAGGATTTGGGCATGGTGGGTCAGCTTTACTCTAATAAAGCCTGCAAAATTTCTCACCACATATACTTTATGCTACTGTTAAACTATTTAGAACCGAGCTCGTTGGCGACGTGAAATAACCGGAAACCAGTGAATATCATAATGCGTCATAAGTATTGAGTAAACACCCTTGACTAGCTGAACAGGGTTATTATCATTAAGCTCGAACATTTCAGAGCTTATAAACTGCCGCTCACGCAACATAATACTGATTCTTCTAGCCTGTGAATATATAGTCTCTGGCTTACCAGAATCTACAAGTAGCTCGAAAGGATTAACATTCTTGAGTTTTTTAACATCAGTAGGATCTGAGAAAAGCCTACCCAAGCTGTGACGTGGGCTATAAATCAAATGATGGTAGCCACTACCGTGTGCAGGCAGATCCTCTATAGCGAATAACGCAGAATTAGCTAAGACACGGTCTCCACTGTAATGCGAAGACAACGCGGGTATTTGCCAAAACTCAGGAGTAGCATAAAAAACCCTATTACCAAGGCTTAATCTTTTCAAATCCTTTAATAACTTAAATTGCTCACCATCTGTATTGAGCTTTATTTTGTAATAATCATGACCATACACATCCCAATGTTTTCTAAAGAAATTAGAAACCTTATCGTGATAAGTAGGTATTTTAAATTGAAAATACAAACTGCCAGCTATTTCCACATCATAACCGCCACCTACCCGACCTTCCTCTACGGTATTCGGAAAAATTGGAAGAGGAACAAAAGGAAGAAATTGTCGCACATATTCAAATGTGTAACAAAACGAAAACTGCGTTTCCGAAAATTCACAAGATTCCATATTGACTGCTATTCAAATATTAGGATACTTAAAATTGCATACCCTGCTCATACTGCTCCCGCATGGTATCCTCATACATTTTATCGATCATATCAGCATAATCTGTATATTTTGCAAATACATCAGATGTATGAAAAAACAATATCATACTTTTCTCAAGTAATTCATTAACATCTAACACATTTAGCTTAACTCCTTCTTTAAAAGATGGATTTTGCTGCTTATCTACAGGATACCTAAACGCATCCGAGTTTTTATCCAATGCATGAAAAACATCTTTAAGCGACTCTACTTCTAGACACAATTCATCAAATGCCTTTTTATCCTCTTTCTCTACTTTAATACCATGTTTTTCACTCAACTTCACTATCGACTCATATACATGCATTTTAAAAGCTCTAAAAAGCGTTTCTAAATCATGTGTACCTGCAACAGTAAAATCATCTTTTCCAGAGTACTTCGCAAAGTATCTTATATTTGTCTTCAACCCCAGCTCTATACAATGCCTTGCAATAAATAGAAGAGGATAAGCCACAGAATCCACATGGTACCCTGAGTCCAAAACGTCTTTCATTAAAATATCAAAGCTACGCTTATAGCTCCCAAGGTATCTAGGAAAGCTCAAGTGATAATCCACAAAAGCAGTAAACTGATGCTCAGTATTTTTATTTCTTGGAATGTCGTTCATACGTCTATTATTCAGATGTCAGAGCAAGTTGCCAAATAACGAATTTATAATCTATTCACACAAACAGCGGGTAGCAAACCTCATCGGTTCACTACCCGCTGCTGCATTCAAGCCCTAAGCGTCTACCGCTGCCCTACCGACTTCTCCGGCGCCTGCTGGCCGGAGAAATCGAAGTACAGGGTCATTTCCTTGGCGTACGAGGGGTCTTTGCCGTAGTCGTAGTACATGTTGGTTTTGCCCATCGGGCCCATGTTCTCGGCTTTCTGCGACTTGGTGCCGATGGCCGAGATGCCGTGCATGAAGGAGAGCTGACCGCCGGGGAAGGCCGGGGCCGTGTTGTAGGGCGTGGCCGAGAAGCGCGGCGTGAACAGGCGCAGGTACACGTCTTCCTGGTCGCAGACTATCGTGAGGGGCTGGCCGGTGGTCTGCAGGGTGAGCCAGTAGAAGTTGGAGTAGTAGCCCTTGAACTCGGGGTACTCGGGGCCGCGGGTGCCTTCCATTTCGCCGGTGCTGGTGTTGTTGTAGGCCTTGGTCCACACTCCTAGGTTGGTGCCCTTCAGGCGGTCTTTCCAGACGCGGTAGGGCCCGTCGCCGCGCCACTGAATGCCTTTGACTTCCTTTTCGGGGTAGTTGAAGCTCAGGCCGGCCAGCTGGAAGTCGTAGTCTTTGGGGAAGTACTTGGCGGTCAGCTTCACCCAGCCCGAGGGGTACACCGTCCACTGCAAGGACTGGTAGCGGCTCTGCTTGCCGAACTTGGCTTCGATGACGACGTTCGAGCCGTCCTGGCGCTGGCTCAGGCCCTCGAAGGCGGTTTCGCCCTCGGCCAGCACGGGGCCGTTGGAAAGCGGGATGAGGCCCTTGGCGTTGCGCACCTGGCGCAGCAGGCCCGAGCGGCGGCTGAAGGTCAGCTCCACGCCGTTGGCGGCTACCGAGTAGAGCGAGTCGGTTTCGGTGAGCTTGGCGGCGCCGGGGGCTTCGAGGCGCACGAGCTGCTGGGCCACGGCGCTGGGGCGGGCAATGGGCCAGCTCCAGGTGTAGATTTCGCGGCCGTCGGGGTACTGGGCCGTGATGTAGAGCACGTCGAAGCCTTGCCACTTTGAGGGCATTTCGAAGCGTAGGGTGCCGTAGGTGCCGCCGGGGGCGATGCTGGGCGCGGTGAGGGTGCCGGTTTGGGTGGCGAGGGACGCGGCTTTGGCGCCGGGGCCGGGCAGCTGGGCGAGCTTCCAGGTGAACTTACACTGGTTCAGGTCGGTGAAGTGGAAGCGGTTTTGCACGCGGAAGGTGCCGTCGAAGGCCGGGGTGATTTCGCGGCGCTCGAAGAACACGGGGCTCCAGACTTCCTTGATGGTGAAGAAGCTGCCCTCCTTTTCGCGGTAGGGGCCGAGGATGCCGTCGGCGCCGTGGTTGCCGTCGGTGTCGAGGATGCCGCCCTTGTCGGTGCGCACCACGCCGGCGTCGGAGAAGTCCCAGAGGAAGCCGCCGGCCGAGCGCGGGTGGGCCCACATCTGCTCCCAGTAGTCTTCGAGGCCGGCGCCGTGGCCGCCGTCGTAGAGGCCGTGCAGGAACTCGGTGGGAAATACCACGTTGTGGCCCTGCAAGTGCGTGCCGTTGCCGTAGTCGTAGTTGATGTAGTGCTGGGTATCGGTGCCGCGGAACACCTGCCAGGCGTGGATGACGGGGCGCTTCTGCAGGTCCATGCGGTCGAGCACCGGGTCGAGGTCGAAGTTGTGGCCGCCCTCGTTGCCGTTCACCCACACCACGATGCTGGGGTGGTTTTCGTCTTTGCGCACCATTTCCTCGGTGAGCTTGGTGCCGGTGGGCGTGTCGTAGTTGCCGTGCCAGCCGGCTATTTCGTCGAGCACCATCAGGCCCAGGGAGTCGCAGGCGGCCAGGAAATGGTCGTCGGGCGGGTAGTGGGCCATGCGCACCGAGTTCATGTTCATCTCGCGCATCAGGTTCACGTCGAGGATGCTCAGGGCCTTGCTGGTGACGCGGCCCGAAGAGGGCCAGAACGAGTGGCGGTTGACGCCCTTGAACTTGACTTTGACGCCGTTCAGGTACATGCCATCCCGCTCGCGCACTTCCATGGTGCGAAAACCGATGCGCTTGTCGACAGAGTGCACCGGCTGCCCGCCCTTGCGCAGGGTGAAGGCCACGCGGTAGAGGTTGGGCGTTTCGGGCGTCCAGAGCCGGGCCTGGCTGAGCGAGGTTTGCAGGCGGGTGGTGGCCCCGGCGGCTACGGCCGCACGAAACTCGGCGCCGGCTTTCTGCCCGTCGAGCGTGTAGAGCTGGCCCACGACTTCATCGGCCCCGCTGCCTTGGGTGTACACGTCGGCGCGC
This sequence comes from Hymenobacter edaphi, assembly GCF_003258365.1. Taxonomy (GTDB): domain Bacteria; phylum Bacteroidota; class Bacteroidia; order Cytophagales; family Hymenobacteraceae; genus Solirubrum; species Solirubrum edaphi. The sequence continues at coordinate 1,861,766 of NZ_QHKM01000001.1, forward strand.
AGGCTTCCATCCGCCTTGGCATCCACGGCCACGCGGCTGATGTGGGTGGCGGGCAGGGCTTCGAGGAACACCGGGCGGAAGATGCCGCCGAACAGCCAGAAGTCCCCGCGCCGCTCGGCGTCGTTCACCGACTCGTTGGCCGAGTGCTTGGCCACGGTAGCTTCGAGCAGGTTGGTTTTGCCCGGCTTGAGCAGCTTGGTAATGTCGTACTTGAAGCGGTAGTAGGAGCCTTGGTGAATGGGGCCGGCGGACTGGCCATTGATTTTCACCTCGGTGTCGGTCATGGCGCCGTCGAAGACGATGTTCACGGTCTTGCCGTCCCAGGTTTTGGGCACCTTGAACTCGTACTTATACTGGCCCACTTCCTTGCCGCGGGCGGTGTCCTTGGCGTGGCCGTAGTTGTACTTGCCGAAGCCCTGCAGCTCCCAGTTGGAAGGGACCGGAATGGTGGTCCACTTGCCCGCCTTGCGGCCGGCCGAACAGTGGAATTTCCACTTCACCGTGTGGTCTTTGTCGGTACCGGAGAGGTACTGGATTTGCGTCTGCTGGGCGTGGACGGACGCCAGGGGCAGCAGGGCGAGGAGGTATGGGAGGAAACGTTTGGGCATATCGGACTGGAGGTGCCTCACGTGCGCCTCACCCCCCGGCCCCCTCTCCGAAAAGGAGAGGGGGAGCCTGACGACTCCTTTGCTTGGGGTGGTGTAGGTGCGGAGGATTATACTTTTTGCAGGTTGGCTTTGATGGCCTGGAGGACCTTTTCGGTTTCGTAGAGGGCCTGGTCGTTGGAGAAGCGCAGGACGCGGTGGCCTAGTTCGGCCAGGATTTCGGAGCGGCCTTTGTCGTATTCGGCTTGATCAGGCTCTAGATGTCCGGCGCCGTCCAGCTCTATTATCAGCTTGTGCGGAAGACAGACGAAGTCGGCAATGAACCGGTCGATGCTGTGCTGGCGGCGGAACTTCACTCCGAGTTGATTACCGCGCAGCCGGTGCCAGAGCAGTTCTTCGGCCGGCGTGGGCTCGTGGCGCATTCCGCGTGAGCGGGCCTTCAGATCGAGCTTGGCGTATAGCTTCCGGTCAGCGGTAAAGATTTTGTCCTGCGGCAGGTAAGGCCCGTTGGTTTCCATATAATTCGGCTTGAATCAGAAAACCAACAAGCTAGCAAAACCACCCGCGCCGCCGTGGCTCCCCCTCTCCTTTTCGGAGAGGGGGCCGGGGGGTGAGGCGCACACGAGGCGCCGCTAGGGCGTCTTCACCTCCCCCGCCGACGTCTTCAGCGACTTCAGGTAAAACACCGCCAACTTCTCCGAGTCGCCGGCTTTGGGCAGGTCGTAGGTCTGGTCGGCGGGCGTGTCGGGCGTGGGGAAGTGGCGGGCGGGGCCGGTGCGCAGCATTACCCGCTCGAACGACGCCACCGGGGCGAAGAAGATGAAGGTGCTGGTCTTGCCGTTGGTCGTGATGGTGCAGGTGCGGTTGGGCGCGTCCAGGGTCACTTTCAGATCCAGCTGCTGGCCGGCCTGGTACTTGGTCACGCCCTTGAAGCGCGCCCCGGCCTTGTAGCTGAGCGTGCCGGTGGAGTCGAAGCTGAGCTGCACGGCGGGCTGGCCCTTGGCATCCTGAAACTCGATTTGCAGCAGGCCGTGGTCGTTCTGCGCGGGCACCACCGACAGCTCGGCCGTCAGCTGCTTGCTTTCGGGGATGATGCGCTCAGCCTTGCCGTAGTCGAAGCGGTCCGAGTCTTTGAACACGAGGCCCTTGGAGCCGTCGGGCAGCGCGCCGATTTCCACCGGTGCCTGCACCAGGCTGTAGGTGTTCCACTGGTCCAGCTCCTGGCCGGCGGGCAGCTGGGCGAAAACCTCGTTGGCGTGGCTGGTGGCCGTGGCGCGGATGGGTACCGGCACCGAGGCAATCCAGAGGTCCTCCTTGTTGACGCTGTAGCTGACCCACATTTTCTTGTCGGGCGGCACCCCGTCGCCTTCCTGGATGCCGCGCACGTACTGCGGACCGTAGCTTTTGTAGTTGCCGCCGTAGCGCATGGGCGACAGTTCGCCGTGCACCAGCCAGAGGTCGGTGTAATCGAGGCCGTTCGGGGAAGTCGACACGGCCAGCGGCCAGCGGAACTCCGAGGGGTTGTACACCGTGGCATACTGCCCATCCGAAGTGCGCTGGCCCCAGATTTTGGCGTTGCTGTTGACGAAGTGCGGGGCGCGGACGACCGGGTTGGGCCAGGTTTTGCCGCCGTCGGGGCTGATGCTGGTGAGGGCGTGCTTCCAGAGGCCCACCACGCGGTTGCCGTCGGGCAGGTGGTAGTAGCTGAAGGCCTTGTACTCCTTGCGCAGCGGAATGAGCTGGTCGTCGCGGTCCTGCTCCTCCACCATCTGCTGCATCATCAGCGGACTGGCCAGAATTTCCTCGCAGGCGGCCACGAAGCCCTTGTCCTTGCTCTTGGTGTAGAAGGGGTAGGCCGACTTAGCCTGGTCCCAGGTTTTGTTGTAGCGCAGGAAGTAGATGGGGCCGAATTTGCCGCCCGGCAGCACCTCACGCACCACCCGGCCGATGCCCTGCCCGTCGTTGGGGTCGTCCTTGGCGTCCAGGGCAATGCCGTAGTAGCCCAGGGTCAGCAGGCGGTTTTTCTTGGAGGTGTAGAAGCCGATGCGCTGGTGCATCACCGCCTCCAGGTTCTTGGCCACCTTGCCGGGCTGGTCGGGCTTGGTGAAGCCGTCGGGCACCTTGTAGGGCGGGAAAATAACCACCGGATTGGTCCAGGTGTAGCCGTCCTTGCTGGTCAGCAGCAGGGTGCGGCCGGGCGGAATATGCTCGCCGGCGGGGTTGCTCAGGTATTGGTAGTAGAACTGCCCCTGCCAGTACGCCAGCATGGGCGCGTGGTTGTAGGTCCACCCTTCCCCGTTCGCCGCGCTGGGCTGCTCCCGGTTGGCGCGCAGCACCTGCCGGGCGTGCGTGCCGATGGCCGGGCGCAGCTGGCCGTGGTGGTAGTCCACGTTGCTGAGCGTAGTGCCGGTGTAGCGGATGGTTTCGGCCGTCTGGGCCTGGGCCGAGTGGCTGCTGAGCGTCGCCGCTACCGCCGCCCAAATTCCTAGCTGCTTCCTCATTGATTTCCGCTCGTCGTGGTGGTTGCCGGGGCCGCCGGGGCGCCGCGCAGCAGTGTTTTCAACGTCTTGCGCGGCGCCCTAAATACGGTGCCGTGCTTGTGCCCCTGCGGCACGCTGGTCTGGGCCGACACGTCGGTGAACGACTTGAAATCGGCCGTTTTCATCACGCCGTAGCGCTTTTCCTTGTAGGCGTCGTAGTAGATCAGCCATTCCTTGGTGGGCAAGGCCAGCACGCTCGGGCCCTCGGTGAAGTTGCCGGTAAACGGCGCTGACACCTCCGGAAACGGCCCGAGCGCCGACGGTCCGAAGGCCACCTTGATGTTGCGCATGGGCCGGGTGTTGTCCTTCACCACCAGCACGTAATCCTGGGGCCCGCGCGGCACCACTACCGCATCAATGGCGCTCCAGCCCGGGTCCAGAAACAGCTTGGCCGGCGTGAAGGCCTGGAAATCCTTGGTCGTGGTGTAGTAGAGCCGGTGGTTGTTGTCCTCGTCCTCGATGCCCCGCGGAAAGCGCAGCGGAATGGTCGAGGCCCACACGATGAGGTACTGCTGCGTCGGCGCGTCGTAGAAGATTTCGGGCGCCCACACGTTCACGGTGGTCGGCTCGTGGCCCATCACGTCGATGAAGCGCTGCGCCGACCAGTGCACCAGGTCTTTCGACGAGGCGTAGCCGAAGCCCTTGTCGCCCTTCCAGCCGCAGGTCCACACGAGGTGGTACGTCCCGTCCGGCCCGCGGGCAATGCTCGGGTCGCGCATGATTTTGCTCGGCCCCACCTGCGGGGTGAGGAAGATGCGGTTCATATCCTGCCACTTGTAGCCGTCGTAGCTGTAGAGCAGGCGCAGCCCTTCGTTGGCCGGCTCGTGGAAGGACGTGAACATGTACACGTCGCGCGAGCAGGCCGTGAGCAGGGCCACGCCGAGCAGCGGGGCGAGGAAGCGGACGGCTTTGGTGTTGAGCATTTGACAGACTGCAAATCAGAGCGTCATTCCGAGCGAAGTCGAGGAATCTCGCGTGCTGATGTCAGATACAATTGTTCTTGTTTGACCTACTGGTGGAAGTCAGCACGCGAGATGTCTCGACAAGCGCGTCATGACTTTCTTCTTTCCCATTGCTGGGTCTACACCGCGTCCAGCACCAGCACCCAGTCGTTGCCGTTTTTCGGCTCGCCGGGGGCGTTGAACTCCTGCGTGCCCTTGTTCGGGAAGGTGCCGATAGCCGTGGTTTTTCCGTTCCGGGGGTCGAACCACGACGCCTTCACCTTAGCCCCGCTGATTTTGCCCAGGTTCACTTTGATATTCCGGCCGGTGTAGGTGTACACGAAAGCGTAGTTCTTGCCGCGCGTGGCCATGAGCCGCTCGTACTTCTCCCCTTCCCCGCCGGCAATGATGGACTGATCCGGCACCCGCTCGAAGAAGGGCCTCGACAGCATCAGGTTCTTCAGATGCACCATTTGCGCGGCGCCCGGCGCGTTGATGGCCGACGACCACAGCTCCGAGGAGCCGTAGGCGCTGCCCTTGTCGAAGGCGCTGTGCATCTGCATCACCGAGTTCTGCCCGTAGGTGTAGCCGAAAGCCCCCGCGAATACCGACCAGTAGCCGTAGCGGCGCACGTCGGCGTCGGTCCAGCGGGGCTGGGTGATGTCGTGCAAACCCTGCGGAATGCCCTCGTACGACGGCTCCCCGTCGATGCTGGGCTTCGCGGGCTTCAGCTGGTTATCGACCAGCTGGTAGCGCCAGTTGTCCTCGCCGTAGAGCTTCTTTTCCTTGCGCGAAGTATCCTGCTCGTAGCGCCGGTGCCCCGACTGGTACATATTGAAATCCAGCCACTTCGCGTTGTGAAACCAGTCCGACGACTGCGTGCGCCCCCGCGGGTGGTAGGTCACCAGGTGGTTCGGGTCGACGCTCTTGAGCGTGCTGCCGATGGTATTCCAGACCTTCAGCGAGTCGGAGCCGGCAATGTCGCCGCCGTTGAGCCAGATGATGTTCGGGCGGTTCTTGTACCGCTCCGCCAGGAAGGTGGCGTAGGCTTTGGCCTGCTGCTGGTTGACTTTGCCGCCCTTCACGTTGGTGCCCCACACCGGCACCAGGCCCATGTACAGGCCCTTTTTGGCCGCCAGGTCCACCATGTAGTCGACGTGGTCCCAGAAGTCATATTGGGCCGCATCGGTGGGCGCGCTGCCCTTGGTGACGAGCGGCGTGGCCACGTTGCCGCGCACCAGGGCCGAGTCGCCGTACACGTTCACGGCCGGCACCTGGTGCAGCACCATCACCTGAATGACGTTGAAGCCCTTCTTGCGGCGGTCTTCGAGGTAGGTTTCGGCTTCTTCGCGCTTGAGCTTGTTGAACAAAAGCCAGCCGGTGTCGCCCAGCCAGAAGAAGGGCTTGCCGGCCTCGGTCTGCAGGTAACGGCCGTTGCTGGCAACTTTCAGCTTGCCCAGCGGCTCGGAGGGCGCGGCGGCCGCCAACGACAGTAGCAGGGCCGAGGCGGCCATCAGGCGCGAGGGGTTGGAGGGAAATCGGAACATCAAACTTGGGGGAAATCAGCCTTTGTCCACCCACAGGATGGCGGGGGCGGCTTGGGGGTTTTTGAGGTCGAGCACCTGCCCGCCCTTCACTTTCTGGGCCTTGCCGAGCAGCTGCCCGTTGCGGGCATCCAGCCATTGCACGCGGAAGGCGCCGGATTCCTTGCTCAGGTCGAGCTGGGTGGCGGCCGTCGGCTCGCAGTAGCGGATGTAGCCCTGGCCGGGCGCTACCAGCTGCCACTGCCTGGCCACGGCGGCCTGCTGCTCGGCGGGCTTCATGCGGGCCACGGCGGTAAGGAACTCCTGGCTGGGCACCGCCGGCACGTCGGGCAGGGAGCCGCCGGCCAGTAGCACGGCCCAGCCATGCTTGTCGGCCCCGTCGCCGGAGTAGAGCACGGCTTTGTCGGGAAACTGCTGGCGGTACTCGCGCACGGCCCGGTACACCTGCTCGAACGAGGTGGCTTTGGGCTTCAGCAGGCGGGCGTGCTGGCGCGGGGCCAGGTTCTGGCCGCCCAGTGGGGCGTAGGCCGAGCCGTCGGCCTGGTAGTGCCAGTAGCGAATGTCGATGATGTCCACGACGGCGGCGCGGGCGGGGTCGGCCAGGATAGCGTCCTGCACGTCCTTGGTAGTGCTCAGGCCAACCAAGGCTTTTTTACCGGTTTCCTGCTCCCACTCCTTGATGGTATCGAGCCAGAACTGCACGAAGGGCAGCGGGCCGGTAAACTCCTCCCCGATCAGCTGGATGACGCCGCTCTGCTCGGTGAAGTTATTGAGGCACTGGCGGATGTAGGCGCGGTGCAGGGCGCGACGCACCGGGTGCGTCACGTCGTAGAACTGCTCGGCCATGAAGATGCGCTTGTCGCCGGCGTAGTTGGGCGGCTCCGGAAAGCCCGTCTCGTTCACGTTGTTGGCCGGGCGCCAGGGAAAGTCGGCGTAGTGCGCGCCGGCCTCGATGATGTTGTGCTGGAAGTAGTTCTGGTGCACCAGCACCAGGCCCTTCTGGTCGGCCAGCTGGGCAAACTCGCGCAGGCGGCCCCAGTACCAGGGATTGTACCGGGTCAGGTCGTACTTGCTCAGCCCGTCGTAGCCGGCGCCCTGCCCGCTGCGGGCGAAGGGCAGCTCGTAGAAGGGCGGCCACACGTCGCCATCCATGCGCCGGATTCGCTCGTGGTCGTCGCGGCGCCGCTCGTACCACAGGGCGTAGTTCTGCTCCATCCCGACCTGGTGGCGGCTCTGCATCGAGTCCGTCAGGGCCCTGAGGTCGTCGGTGAGGCCCCGGCCGGTGCGACCGGGCACGTAGCGGGTAATGGCGGGCTTGGCCTGGGCCAGGCCGTAGGGCCGCGACGAGCCGCTCCACCACGGCACCGAGCCCCGGCTGCCGGTCTGCACCACGCTGCCGCGCACCAGCACGCCGTTCTGCACCCGCAGTGGCGCCTGCGTCGGCACGACGGCTGCGGGCTTGATTTTCAGCTGGTCAAAGCTCTTCGCGCCATTAGTCGCAACCGAAATCGGCTGACGCTGCGGGGCCTGCCGAATCCAGTCGATAAGCTGCGGGGCGGGCTGCTTGGCTTCGGCGGTGAGCTGCTGGGCTACGGCCACCGAGGGGCTGCTGGAGGCTTCCGTCGGCAACGCCATGATCTGCGGCTGCACGGCCGTTTTGCCGCCGAGACGCTCCGAAAGCTGGGCGTAGTAGAGGCTGCGCGGGTTGATGGCGTTGTTGGACTCGCCCCAGTACCCGTCGCCCTGAAACTGGGCCCAGGTGCCGAACGCCCAGTTCTGGGCGGTGGGCGGCTTGGGGAGGTCGATGCGGGCGGCGGTGCTCTGGTAGACCACGCTGTTGGCGGCCGTCCAGCCCGCGCCCTGCCCGTCCTGCCCGCGGTTGGCAAAGCTCAGCGCGTGGCCGTCGATATTCACGATGTCGAACAGCAGGCCCGAGGCCCAGCTGTCCACGGCCCCGCTGAAGCCCAGCGACTCCCGGCTCTGGCACTGCACGAAGGCATTCGGCCCGGCGGCGCAGAAGCCGGCGGCGAAGTCGTGGTAGCCCTGCTCGGAGTACAGGCGCTGAAACAGGGTCTGCTGCCCGGCGGTGAAAAAGGCGTTGCGCCGCTGCCCGCCGATTTCCGACACCGGCGCGAGGCTCAGGCAGTCCTCCACCGTCACCCGTTTCGCCGATTCGAAAGCGGCCACCGCCGAGCCGGCAAAGTGCTCGAACGCCACCTGCCGTACCCAGCCGTCGGCCACGTTTTCCAGCGTCACGCCCATCCAGCGGTGCGCTTCGTCCTTGGGGTTTTTCTCGTCGAAGGTGGAGCGGCAGCGCAGGTTTTCTACGCCCACCTGGCTGATGCGGCCCGCCCAGCGGTAAGGCTGCACGGTACCGCCGCCGTACTGCGCCTCCAGCGCGGTGGTCAGCGGGGCATCCAGCGTCACCACGTCGCCCTGCACGCTCACCACCTGCCGGTCCCAGGTCAGGTCGCGCTGCCCCGGCTTCCAGCCCAGGGCCGAAATGCCGCCGCCGAAGGCTTCGGTGCCCAGGGCCTGAATCCACTCCTTCGTAGAAGGCCGGCGCACCAGCACCATATCCCCCGCTTTCAGCGTGTGCCCGGCCAGTTTCAGCTGATTGGCATTAACGGGCACGTAGGCATCGGTCACGGCCACGGCCTTATCCAGCTGCCGGTCGTCGCGGCCGATGAGGCGGATGAGCGTCTGCCGGTCCAGGCCGCTGCCGAGCAGCACCGTTCCGTCCTCGCCCATGCCGCTGCCGCGCAGCACCACGCCCGAAGCCCGGATCAGCAGGCCGCCGGCTACGTCGTAGGTGCCTTTTTCGAGCAGCACGGCGCCGCGCAGGCCGGTGGCTTTATCGGCGGGCAGAGCGGCCACGTAGTCCAGGGCCGCCTGAATGCGGGCGGTGGCGTCGCCTTGCTTCAGCGGCACCACCACGCGCACGGGCGCCAGCGGAATGGCTTTTTCGCTGGCCGCGTAGCCGCAGTAGGAAAAGTCCGGCACACGGTTGCCCTGCGCGTCGGCCACGTACACCAGCCGGTGGTCCTTGTCTTCCGCCAGCGGCGGCAGGGGCCGCTCCACCTTGGGCTTCTGGGCGTAAACGGCCACCGGCCAGGGCGCGGCGCTCAGGGCCAGGCCCAGGGCCAGACCGAGCAGGCGCGGGTGAAAGCGGAAAACCAGAGTGGTGGCGGGCGGGGTCAAGAGCGGGGTGTTTTACTTCGGTAGGGTATTCGGTGTCGTCCGCGGGCGGGGCGGAGCGGTACTCGGCGCCGGCGCGGCACCGCGCCGGCGGGTATCAGCAACGACACGGAACGGCATTGCCGCGTTCCGCGCGCAGCGCCGACTACCCGTCGGCGCTGCGCGCAAACGACCGGCTTACGACTTGCGGACGCCGGGCGCGGCGGGCTTTACTTTCTGCGGGTCCACCACGCTGTTGAGGTACTCCTCGATGTTGGTGTAGCCGTCCTTGTCGCGGTCCTTGGCGGCGTCGGTGGCGTCTTTGGGGTTCAGGCCGTGCTTTTTCTCCCAGTCGTCGGGCATGCCGTCCTTGTCGGCGTCCTTATAAGGCGTGCCCTTGTAGTCGGGGTAGCCGCCCACCTGCTGCGGGTCGGTGATGATGCCCTGCTTGTAGGAGTCCTCGGGCAGGCGGCGCTTGATGTAGGGGCTCTTGACGTAGGGCTTGGCGTCCTTGGCGTACACGATTTTGCCGGTGCGCACCTCTTCCACCACCCGGGCGTCGACGGCGTCGCGCTTGGGCAGGGTGGCGCCCACGTTGGCCAGCACGTACTGGTAGGCGTCCGGGGCCGACAGCACGGTGCCCACGTTGGGCATGGCGAAGGGCTTGTCGGTGCGGATGCCGGCCAGGATTTTCTCCGGCTCGGGCACGTCCTCCAGCTGCACGCCGCCGGCCCAGTTGTCCTTGGTAATCTTGTCGTTGCCCTCGATGACGTTGCCGGCCACGTAGGCCTTGCCGAACACCTGGCCCAGCTGCTTGTCCCGGCTGGCCTCGGCCTTGAGAATGCGGAAGCTGATGGGCTTATCGAGCGGGGTGATGGGGCCGGGCTTGTAGTAGTTGTTCACGAAGTTGTACTCCGAGCGGTTGTCGCCGCCGTCGGCCGAGCGGTTCCACCAGTTGAACACCACGTTGTTGGCGAAGTTGAAGTCGCCGTACATGCCCACCGAGGGGTTGCGGCTGATGTTGTTGGCCCACAGGTTGCGCACGAAGGCGCTGTTCAGCCCCCCGATGGTGCTGCCGAAAGCGTGGTTGTAGGCGTCGAGCCCCTCCGAGAAGATGCTGTTCTGGATGGTCACGTTCACCGTCGGCAGCTTGTCGGCCTTGCCCGTTTCGGGGTTGTGGTACACGTGGCGGTACATCGACATGTTCTCGTCGAGCCCCCACGAAGCCGACACGTGGTCGATGATGATGTTGCCCACGCCGTTGCCGCCCAGCCCGTCGTCGCGGCGGCCTACTTCGGTGGCCCCGCGGCGGAAGCGCATGTAGCGGATAACCACGTCGTGGGTGTCAATCCACAAGGACTCGCCGGCCACGCACACCCCGTCGCCGGGGGCCGTCTGCCCCGCAATGGTGATGTAGGGCGCCCGGATGCTGATGGGGCTTTTGAGCTTGATGATACCGGCCACGTTGAACACCACGGTGCGGGCGCCGCCCTGCTCACAAGCCTCGCGCAGCGTGCCCGGGCCGCTGTCTTCCAGGCTGGTCACCACGAACACCTTGCCCCCGCGGCCGCCGAAGGAGTACGCCCCGCCGCCCTCGGCGCCCGGAAACGCCACCACTTTGGCCTGCGGCAGATCCGAAGGCTTGGCCGCCCAGGGCACGTAGGGCTTGCCCTGCTTGGCTTCCTGCTCGATGATGGGCAGGGCCTTGGCCCAGGCCTCGTCGGAACGCTTCTGCGCGTCGGCCAGCAGCGCGTCGGCCTTGGCCTGCACGTCGGGCGGGATGGTGGGGTACTGGGCCAGCGCGGGCTGGGCCGCGCAAGCCGCCGCAGCGGTGACGGAGAGGAAAAGCAGGCGGTTTTTCATGGGAAGGCGGAAGTGGTGGGCGGCAGATTTAGCGGCTTAGGTTGTCAGAGGCAAGGCTGTCATGTCGAGCAACGCGAGACATCTGGGTCAGCGTTTTGCTTGGTCACCGCAGGCGTTGCTGAGCAGGTCGTTTACCCAGATGTCTCGCGTTGCTCGACATGACAACCGCGGGCTTAATACCCCGGGTTCTGCGGAAAGTCCGCCTTGTTGGTCACCGCGTCGATGTCGCTCTGCGGGATGGGGCGCAGGGCGTGGAAGGGCTGAATGCTCGGGGCCGCGTCGGGGTTGTAGAGGCGCACGCGGTCCATCAGCTTGCCGGTGCGCTTCAGGTCCAGCCAGCGCACCTGTTCGCCGGCCAGCTCCCGGGCCCGCTCGTCGAGCACGAAGTCCAGGGTCATCTGGGCGGGCGTGACCTGCATGGCGGCCGAGCGGCCGGGCAGGGCGGCGCGGGTGCGCACCAGGTTCACGTAGTAGGCGGCCGAGTCGGTGCGGCCGAGGCGGACCTGGGCTTCGGCGCCGAGCAGGATGACGTCGCCCAGGCGGAGCATGTTCGCGTCGCGGGCGCTTTCCGTGACGGTGGCCGTGGCGCGGGTCGGGTCGTCGAACTTGCGCAGCGAGGGGTAGTAGCGCCGTTCCCCCCGCAGCGAGCCGTTGGGGTTGTACAGGTCGTCGATGTCGTACACCTTGTAGCGGTAGCGGCGGGTGTAGAGCTGGTCGAACGTCGGAATGCTGCGCTTGGTAGTCAGCACGGCCGTGTCGCCGACGGCAAACTTGGGCTGGTTCAGCAGGGGCGCCAGGGCCGGGTTCTGGGCCACTTCGGCGGCCGACCAGCGCGGAATGTTGGTGGCACTATTGGCAATCCAGGCCTGCTTGAACGAGCCGAGGTAGCGCGCGTCGTTTTGCTCGTTGTAGAGGTCGAGCAGAAAGCGCGTGGGCATGTAGCGCACGCCCGGCAGGCCGTTGGCCACGTCGCGCACCATACCGGGCTGGTCGTCGTACTTCATCAAAAACCACTGGTGGCCGGTGTGGCTGCCCGCGTTGAAGGTCAGGTTGGTCGAGTAGTTCACCGCCCAGAGCACCTCCGAGTTGCGCTGGTTGGTGAAGTCCCACAGGCTGGCGTAGCTGGTTACCAGCCGGATGCCCTGCCCGGTGTAGGCCGTCGTCACCTTGCGGGCGTAGGTAGCGGCCTTCTGGTACTGGCCATTCGACAGATACGCCTTGGCGGCAAAGGCCTCGGCGGCGGGCCGGGTGATGCGGCCGTAGTCGTTGGCGGTGGCCGGGGCCGGGTACAGCGCCAGCGTCACGGGCAGGTTGCGCACGGCAAACTCCAGGTCGGCGAAAATCTGGGCGTACACCTCGTTCACCGAGGCGCGGGTAGCGGTGTTGACCACGCCCTCGGTGGGCTCCAGGCGCAGCGGCACCGGCCCGAAGCTCTCCACCAGGTGGTAGTAGTACCAGGCGCGCAGGAAGCGCAGCTCCGCTTCGGCCGCCGGGCGGCGGGCGGTGCTCAGCCCGGCCCGGTCGATGTACTTCAGCGCCTGGTTGACGAGGTTGATGCCCTGGTAGCAGGGCGTCCAGAGGTTGTTTTTCACCCACACGTTGTCGGTGGTCAGGCCCTGGTAGTTCATCAGCGCGGGCTGCGGGCGGGTGTTGCTGGCGGCCGTCACGTCGTTGGAGGCGCCGGCGGTCCAGAGGTCGGTGCCCATTTCCAGCAGGGCGTAGCCCGATTCCTTGCCGTAGATGTTGCGGTTGTAGGTGTAGGCGCCGTTGACGGCCGTTTCGAAGCCCTCCGGGGTGGTGAAGACGGCTTCGGCGGTGGCGCCGCTGGGGTTGTATTCGTCGAGCTGGTCTTTGCAGGCGGTGGCGGCCAGCGCGAGCAGTGCGAAAGTCAGGGGTCGGATGATCTTATGCATGACGGTCTGGTCGAGTTAGAAGCCCACGTTCAGGCCTACCACGTAGGCGCGGTTCAGCGGCCGGTCGATAACGCCCTCCCCTTCCGGGTCGAAGTCCTTCAGGTTGCTGAGCGTGTAGAGGTTGCGGCCCGACACGTACACCCGCACGTTGTCGATTTTGGCCCGTCCGACGATGCTCTTCGGCAGGGTGTAGCCCAGGGTCACGTTGCGCAGCTTGGCAAACGAGGCCTCGCGCTCCGTGAGCGTGGTGATGTAGCTCAGCGTGCGCGTGGCGTGGGGGCGCGGGTACTCGTTGGTGGGGTTTTCGGGCGTCCAGTAGTCCACGATGGCGCCGTTGGAGCTGCCGCTGCGGGTGTACTTGGCGTAGTAGTCGGAGCTGATCCACTGGCCCACGCGGGCAATGACGAGCACGTTCAAATCGAAGCCCTTGTAGCGCACGTCGTTGCTCAGGCCGCCCGTCCACTTGGGCACCCGCGAGCCGATGATGGTGCGGTCGGCGGCGGTGATTTTGCCGTCGGGCACGCCGTCGGGGCCCGAGAGGTCGGCCACCTTGATGTCGCCGGGAATAAACTGCCCGGGCGTACCGTAGGAGTTGGCCTCGGCTTCCTCGCCCAGCTGCCAGATACCGATTTTCTTGTAGTCGTAGTAGACCTGCGCGGGCTGGCCCTGAATCAGCGAGTTGCGGTAGTCGTCGGCAATGACGTCGCCGTTGGGCAGCTCCACGATGGTTTCGCGGTTGCGGGCGTAGGTCAGGGTGGTCGACCACGACAGGCTTTCCCCGCGCAGGTTCTGCGAAGTCAGGGACACTTCCCAGCCGCGGTTGCGGGTGCTGCCGATGTTGCGGTTCACCGTCGTCACGCCGGTGAAGGCGGGCAGGGTCAGGGGGAAAATCAGGTCCCGGGTCTTGGCGTCGTAGTAGTCGACGGTGCCGGTCAGGCGGTTGTCGAAAACGCCGAAGTCCACCCCGAAGTCGGCGGTGTAGGTGCCCTCCCAGCCCAGCTGCCGGTTGCCGATGGTGCCGTTGATGGTGTAGGTGGGCGTGGCGGTGGTTTCGTTCCAGGAAAACTGGGTGGCCACCAACGAGTTCTGGGTGCCGTAGGGGCTGATGCCGTCGTTGCCCGACACGCCGTAGGAGCCGCGCAGCTTCAGCTCGGTCAGGAACTTGAAGCGCTGCATAAACGCCTCGTCGACGATGCGCCAGCCCAGGCCCACGGAGGGAAAGTAGGACCAGCGGTTGTCCGGCCCCAGCTTGCTGGAGGCGTCGGCGCGGGTGGTGGCCGTGAGCAGGTAGCGCCCCTTCCAGCTGTAGTTGACGCGCCCGGCAAAGGAAATCAGGTCGTTGCGCACGTAGCCCGAGCCGAAGAATGGGTTCTGGTTGGCCGCTCCCAGGTTGTAGAACGACTGCGAGGGCAGCACCTGGTTCTGGCCGCCGGCGAAGCTGCTGGTGCTGACGAACGAGAGGTTGCTGGCCACGCCGGTGAGCGTGAGGGAATGGTCGCCGATTTCCTTTTTGTAGGTCAGCACGTTTTCCCAGCTCAGGTTGCGGTTCTGGTTGTTGGTGATGGAGGCCTGGGAGCGGTTGCCGGCCCCGTCGATGGTATTCACCCCGAAGAAGTTGCCGGCCTCCGACGTGGCGTAGTTGGCCCCGAACATCGAGCGGAAGCTCAGCCCCTCCAGCGGGGTCAGCTCCACGTAGGCGGAGGCCGAGAGGCGGTTGGTCTTGGTGTTGCGGTCGTACACGCCGGGCTGCTCGTCGGCCAGCGGGTTGATCTGGGTGCTGCCCAGCAGACGGAAAATGAGCTTGCCCTCGTCGTCGTAGGCGCGGCCCAGCGGCACGGCCTGCGAGGCGAGGTTGAACGGGTCGCGGCGGATGTCGTTGTTGATGTAGGCCAGCTGCGTCTGCACGCCCACCTTCAGCCACTTGTTCACCGTCTGGTCGATGTTGGCGCGGGTAGTGTAGCGCTTGAAGCGGTCAATCTTCATCAGCCCCTTCTCGTCGTAGTAGCCCAAGGAGAAGTACACCTTGGTATTCTCCGAGCCGCCCGAGAGGCCCACCTGGTAGTTCTGCTGCATCCCGTTGTGCAGCAGCTGGTCGGGCCAGTTGATGTACTCCTGGTTGGCAATGGCCTCGCGCTGCTGGGGACTGAAGGCCACCGCGTCGTCGGCGGGCGAGTTCCAGGTGCCGGCGGCCCGGAAGGCCTCGCGGCGGAAATCCACCCACTGCGGGCCGCTCATAAACTCGCCGTAGCCGGCCACCTGGGTGATGCCGGAGTAGGCGTTGAAGTTGATTTTGGGCTTGCCCGTCGCGCCGCGCTTGGTGGTGATGATAATGACGCCGTTGGCCCCGCGCGAGCCGTAAATGGCCGTCGACGAAGCGTCCTTGAGCACCTCGATGCTCTGCACGTCGTTCGGGTCGATGTCGGCCGCGTTGACGTTCTGCACCCCGTCGACGATGTAGAGCACGTTGTTCGACGAGCCGGGGTTGGAAATCGAGCGGTTGCCGCGGATGCGGATGCTGGCCCCCTGCCCGGCGTAGCCGTTGGCGCGGGTGATGTCGGCGCCCGGAATCTTGCCCTGCAGCGCCTCGGTGATGGTCGTTACCGGCAGCTTGGTGACTTCCTCGCCCTTCACCGAGGTGACGGCGCCGGTCAGGTCGCGCTTTTTCACCGTGCCGTAGCCGATGACGACCACGTCGTTGAGCGAGGCGGCTTCGGGCGCGAGCTTGATTTCGACGCGCGTCTGGTCGGGGCGCACCACCAGCTCCTGCCGGGCGTAGCCCAGGTAGGAAATGATGAGCGTCGCGTCCTGCTTGTCGGCCACCTGCACCGTGAAGTTGCCTTCGGCGTCGGTGGTGGCCCCGTTGGTGGTGCCCTTCACGATAACCGTCACGCCCGGCAGGGCCTCGGCCTTGTCGGCCCCGACGACCTGCCCGGTTACGGAACGCGTCTGGGCCTGGGCGGCGGCCGCGACGAAGAGCAGCGAAGCCGCTGCCAGCGGGAAGAGTGGTTTCATTGGCTGGGGGTGCAGATAGGTGAGGGAGCGGTGTGGGTGTAGAGCGGCGGCCGGGGTTGCGGCCTAGCTGGTCATTTCGGCCAGCTCGATGTCCTGGGGCACGGCGCGGGGCGTGAGGCCCGCCACGTCGCCGCAAAAGTGCACCTGCAGGCCCATTTCGGCCAGCGCGGCAGCTTTGATGCGGCAGGCCTGGTGGGCCTGGGCTTCGTCGGCGGCGTACACCACCTGGATGTGGTTGGCCTTGTGGCGGGCCATCATCTGGTCGCGCGTCACGCCCTTCAGGGTGGCGTGCATGATGGGCCACTGCGGGGTCGTTTCCTGCCAGCGGCGCTGGGTTTCGGCTTCGGGCAGCTGCACGGCCTCGCCCACGCCCAGGTCGCAGTGCAGCGCGTTGTCCTGCACGTACACCCGGCTCCAGACGATGGGGCCCGGCCGGCTCACGCCCTTCAGGCTGCCCCCGCCGAGGCGGAAGTACATCGGCGGCTGCCGCTCGGAGCTGGCGCCCCGGTAGCCGCCCGCGAAGTGGGCCGGCGGGGCCGCGCCCGAAATCAGGAACACCCACACGAACTCCTCGCCCGCGCCAGTATTGAAGTGCTGGCCCCAGCGCAAGTCGTGCAGGGTGGTTTCGCCCGACAGGCCCAGCTCCTGCCAGAGCTGGTAGGTCAGCAGCGCGTCGAGGCCGGCGCATTCGTCCACTTCGTTGAAGTGCGGCAGCGCCTGGCCGGCGTACAGCTCGCGGCCATCCGTGCTGAAGACGGGCGGGCGGTCCTGGTTGTTCAACAGGCCTTCCACCAGGTCGCTGGCCACGGTAAGGTCCTTCAGCCCCTGCTGGTACTGAATACCGATGGTGGCGCAGCCAAACTCGTCGGCGAGGCGCACGGCGGCCACGTACATCTTGCACTGCTCCAGGGTCTGGGCCTCGGTCAGCTCGGTGGCCTCGTCGGTGCCCCAGTTGAACGTCATGCCCTTGGCCAGCAGCCAGTCGAGCACTTGGCGGGCTTCCTGGTCGGTGACGGTGCGCATGGCCGCGTACAGCGTGGCCTGGCTCAGGCGCTCCTTGAAGAGGCCGGTGGCGTGCAGCAGCTCGTCGGGCACGATGGCGTTGTACATGCCCATGCACCCCTCGTCGAACACGCCCATGATGGCCTTGTTCTGGCGCAGCTGGCGGCCGAAGGCGCGGCCCTGCTGTTCCTCGGCGGCGGGCAGCTGCACGGCCGAAAGGCTGCGCACGTGGCTCGCGTCCTGGGTGATGGTGCCCGTGCGCAGCCACTGGCCCAGGCCCTGCTCGAAAAACGCGTCGGTGAAATCCTCGCTCCAGAGGGTGCTGTACTGCACGCCGGCCTTGGTGAGGCAGCCGTTCAGGTTCAGCATGCCTACCAGGCCGGGCCACTGCCCGCTCCAGTTGGCCACCGTCAGGATGGGGCCGCGGTGGGTGGTCAGGCCGGCCAGCACGTGGTGCGAGTACTGCCACACGCTCTCGGCCACGATGAGGGGCTGCGCGGGGTGCAGGCCGCGAAACACTTCCAGGCCCATCTTCTGCGAGTCGAGGAAGCCGTGGCGCTTGGCGGGGTCGTAGGCGTGGGCGCGGCGCACCGTGTAGCCCTGGCGGGCCAGGGCGGCGGTCAGCTGTTCTTCCATGGCCTGCTGGGCGGCCCAGCAGTCTTGGTTGGCGGCCAGGCGCAGGTCGCCGCTGGCGAGGAGGAGGACTTCGTTCGGGGGAAAGTTCGGGGCCACGTCGGAGCGGGTTTTGGGGTGATGCGGCGCGGGCAGGGAGCCGGTGCCGGGCGGGCGCGGGAGCCAGTGGCCCGCCGGCCATTCGCCGCATGAGACTTCAATGGCAAATATGCGGGGTGGCTGCCCCGGCCCCCTCCCGCTTATTATCTACTTAGTATAGGATGTTAGCATGGGCATTGGGGGCGCCGCGGCCGAAAAGGCGCCGGTTTTCTTTCGGCCCGCTTCGGCCCGCCGAACCAGCCCCGCCGGCCCCCGCCAGCGGCCCCGGAATCGATTTAAATTCCGCAGAAAATCAGCGCTAAACCGCGGCTATATAGGCCCACCCGCCGCGTGTGGGCGCTTTCCGAACATGAAGAAAAAATTAAGCGGGCAGTAGTCTACAGGAGAGTATGAGCCGATGCGGGCTCTACTTTAGTAAGTACGCACTAACCCGGAGTGCCCCGGCCACCCCTCCCACGGCCAGCTCACCGGGCAGGATAATATCCTAGAGTGCGGTGCCGGAACCGCCGGCACCTTTCCGAAGTCCAACTTCCGAGTCCAAATCGTTCCCGTTTCCGCGGTGCCCACTCGCCGCTGCTTTCCTGACCAGGGCCCGTTTCCCACTCCGGACCCGCCGACTGCTCACCCTGACTGCTCACCGCATTCCCACATGAAGGCTCACTTTCACAAAATTCCGATCAGCTCGCAGAACTCCTTCAGCATCCGCCACGACGTGAAGCCCAACTTCGGCACCATCTGGCACTACCACCCCGAGCTGGAGCTGCACTACGTCATTAAGGGCGAGGGCGTGCGCCTGATCGGCGACAACATCAGCAACTTCTCGGCCGGCGAAATCGTGCTGCTGGGCCAGAACCTGCCCCACACCTGGCGCTGCCGCGAGGAGTACTTTCAGAACGACCCGGAGCTGGAAGTGGAGGCCGTCGTGATTCAGTTTATGCCCGAGTGCCTGGGCCGCTACCTGCTGGGCCTGCCCGAAGCCTACCTGGTGCCCAAGCTGTTTGAGAAGGCCAAGAGTGGGCTGCTCATCACCGGCGAAGCCCGCGAGCAGCTGGCCCCGCTGATGCGCCGCGCCGTGGAAGCCACCGACCTGGACCGCATCATTATCTTCCTCTCCATCCTCAAGATTCTGTCGGAGACCAGCGAGGTAGAAACCATTGCCTCCAAGCACCACGCCTTCACGCAGTCCAACGAGTCGGACACGATGCGCATCAACAAGGTGTGCAACTACACCCTCTCCAACTACCGCAACGAAATCACGCTGGAAGAAGTGGCCAGCATCAGCAACCTGAGCGTCACCTCGTTCTGCCGCTACTTCAAGCTGATTACCAAAAAGACGTACTACGATTTTCTGATCGAAATCCGCATCAGCCAGGCCTGCCGCCTGCTCATCGAAGACAAGCTGCCCACCGAGGTCATCTGCTTCGACTGCGGCTTCAACAACGTGTCGAACTTCTACCGGCACTTCAAGAAAATCACCAAAATGACGCCCCTGGAGTACAAGCGCAAGTACCTGCGCAACTACAAGGAGCTGGTGGCGGCGTAGAGGCCTCACCCCCCGGCCCCCTCTCCGAAAAGGAGAGGAGGAGCCTGACGACTTCGAGGGCGTACAAGTGCCGGAAACCAAAAGGAGCGGCCCCGCTGAGCATAGGCTCGGCGGGGCCGTTTTCGTTGTTTACTTCTGGCTCCCCCTCTCCTTTTCGGAGAGGGGGCCGGGAGGTGAGGCCTCTACGCCGCCCACTCCAGCTCCTTGCGCAGGTTGCTGTAGTCGAGGCAGAGGGTTTCCACGCCCTTACGCACGCTGCTGGAGAGCGTGCCCACTTTGCGGCGGGTGAAGGTGGAAATATCGATGCCGCGCTGCTTGAGGGAGTACTTGGCCACGATGGGGTACACGTTGTGCATCACGCCCATGTTGCGCACGAAGAAGCGCTGTACCTCGGCCACTTCGGCCGTCAGGTAGGGGTTGTCGTAGTTGTTGCAGAGCCACACGATGAGCTCGGGGAAGAAGTTGCCCTGGATGCAGGACAGCCCCGCCGCCCCGGCGCGTAAGGACTCCACCGCGTGCACCATGTAGGCGTCGTAGAGGCCGAACTGGTGGCCTTCGACGGCGGCCAGCTTCTGGCGCACCTGCTCGATGTCGAGGCAGGTATCCTTGTGGTAAATGACGCGGCCGGTCTGCACGAAGGCGCGCAGCTGCTCGGCCGAGAGCAGGCGCTTGTAGGGCTCGGGGCACTCGTAGAAGCCCATCGGAATGCCGCTGGTCTGCTCGAGCAGCTGGAATACCCGCTCGTTGAACACCTCGTCGGAGTCCTGCTGGGGAGCCAGCAGGCCGGTAATGGCAATGACGGCCTCGGTGCCGGCGCCGTACACCTTCTTGACGAAATCGGCCTGCTCGGTGAGCGTGCCGGCGAAGGTGCCGGTGGCCACCACGGGCACCGCCCCGTCGACCACGTCCACCACGTGGCGAATGGTCTGCAGCCGCTCGTCGGCGCTGAGCTCGAACATCTCGCTCGAGAGGCAGTTGGCAAACAAACCAGCGGCACCGGCCTTTAAGTACAACTCCGTCAGGCGGGTAAGTGCCGGGTAGTCGACTTGCCCGTCGCTCTGAAAAGGCGTGAGCATGACCGGGATAAATCCCTTGCGCGATTTTTCCATTTCCTTGAATCCAGTCTTATGAGGGTCGGCGGGCGCGGTTGGGCCCGCCGGGTTGGGGTTGCAGCGTGGAGTAGCCGGCTAATACACCGAGTGGCGGGCCGGCTCCGGGGTTTCTTGTAGGGGTTTGGGGCGGCGCAGCTTGCCGAGCAGCAAACCCACCAGGAAAATCGTGAGCGTGCCCACGACGATAATCATGCTCTTGTGCAGCGGGTTGCGCAGGGCAGCCAGCTCCTCGGGCAGCTTGCCCGAAAAGGTCATCCACAGAATCACCAGCACGCCGATGATGGTGGCCGTCAGCGCTTCCGCGTTGCCGGTCTGGCGGCTGATGACGCCCAGCAGGAACAAACCCAGCATGCCGGCGGCGAAGATGCCCGACAGCTCCCACCACACGTCCAGCACGCTCTTGACGCCAATCATGGCAATGCCCACGCCCATGCCCGCCAGCCCCACCACCACCGTGCCGATGTGCAGCAGCCGCAGCATCTGCCGGCCGCTCAGCTCGGGCTTGAAGTAGCGCTGGTAGATGTCGGCGGTGAAGACGGTAGCCGAGGCGTTCATGCCCGAGCTGATGGTGCTCATGGCCGCCGACAGAATGGCCGACACGATGAGCCCCACGAAACCGGCCGGAATCTTGGTCACCATGAAGTGCGGCATCACCTTGTCGCCGTAGTCGGCGGGCAGCAGCGCGGCGGCGGCCCGGCTGATTTCGGCGGCGGTGGCGCCGGGATTGAGCTTTTCGGCGGCCACTTTCAGCTTCACGGCCTCAATCAGCTCGGGGTGCACCTGGTAGTAGGCAAACAGGGCCGAGCCGATGACGAAGAACAGCAATGAAGCGGGCACATACAGCCACACGCACAGCCAGATAGACTTGGACGCCTGCTCGGCCGAGGCCGCCGTGTGGTAGCGCTGCACGTAGTTCTGGTCGACGCCGAAGTTGTTCAGGTTGATAAAGAAGCCGTAGAGCAGCACCACCCAGAAGGTCGACTGCGTGAAATCGGGCGCGAAACCGCCCAGGCTGAACTTGTCGTGCTGCTCGCCGATGCGCACCACGTCGGCCACGCCGCCCGGCAGGTTGTCGACAACCAGGTACAGAATCAGCGCGGCGCCGAAGGTCTTGATGACGCCCTGCACCACCTCCGTCCAGATAACGGCCTCGATGCCGCCGAGCACGGTGTAGACGATGATGCAGATGCCGGTGACGAGCATGATCAGCTCCATCGAAAAGCCCGTCAGCGCCTGCAGCGTGAGGGCAATACCGAAGAAGATGGAGCCGATGCGGGCCAACTGCGTGAGCAGAAAGCAGATAACGGCGTAAGTACGGGCCCAGCTGCCGAAGCGGTGCTCCAGGTGGGTGTAGGCCGATATTTCGCCGGTGCTACGGTAAAATGGTACAAAGTAGCGGGCCGCCACCCAGGCCGCCAGCGGCATCGAAAGGCTGAAGACGAAGGCGTTCCAGTTGGTGCCAAAGGCCTTGCCGGGCACGCCCAGAAAGGTGTTGCTGCTCAGGAACGTCGCGTAAATCGACAGGCCGATAGCCCAGCCCGGAATCAGGCCCGAAGCGCTGGAATACTGCTCCGGATTGACGTTGCGGCGGGAAAAATACACTCCCACGGCCACCATACCAACCAGGTACAGGGCAATGATGACAAGGTCGAGGACGCGCAGATTGCTCATGGTACAAGTTTGGGCAAAATGCCGCGAATCGGCGCCGGCAAAGGGAGTTGGTGACTGTTACAAATCTAGCTTCGCGCTGAGCCCCTGCCGTGTATGATTTTCCCCGAGTATTGTAGCATCTTGTCTTCAGCAGTTTTAGAACCTCATATGGCGTTTGGAACGTCATGTCGAGCTTGTCGAGACATCTCGCTCGGGTGCTAATCTGCTCGTTGAAGTTCAACGGCCGCACCCAGATGTCTCGCGCTGCTCGACATGACAATACCATCGGACGTCAGCACGCGAGATGCTTCGTCTCTGCTTGATGCGCAGAATGCTCTGCATGACGTGCTAACGGCACCTTACTGCACGTCCAGGCCCGACACGCTCAGGCCAGCCGCGTCGGTGGCGGTGAGCTTGATGCGGTAGCTGCCCGCGTTAATCATCGTGCCGGTGGACGAGGCCAGGTAGTTCCACTTGCCGGGCTTGGAGGGCAGCAGCTCCACGGCTTCCTCGCGCAGCAGGGTACCGTCGGCGGCCGCCACCGTGAGCTTGCCGGTGAGCGGGCGGCTGAGCGGGTTGGCGTAGCGCACGGTGAGGGAGTACACGTCGGCCACGCCGGTCTGAATGGTCCACTCCACCGCGGCGCCGGCGGCTTCCTTGTAGGTCACGCTTTCCTTGCCGTTGACGGTTTCGCGCGTCAGGCCGGCGCCACTGAGTTTGGCCGTGGCGGGCTTGTAGCCGGTAATGGCTTTCAGGTCGTAGGCCGGCTCGATGTTGCTGGTGCGGCCCACGGCCACGAAGCAGGGCAGCAGGCCGGGCGCATCGGGGCCGGGCGTGACGGTGGCCCCGGCCGGGAAGCGGCGGCGGTACACGCGCAAGCCCCGGGCGCCCGGCTGGTTGATTTCAAGCGTGGTTTTGGTGTCCTCGTAGTCTTGCAGCCAGCCGGGGCGGCTGCCTTGCCGGGCATCGACGCCCACGTACACGTCGGCGGCCGCGGTCAGCTGAAAGGTGGGGGCCGTTTTGCCGCCACTACCCGGTTTCAATGGCCGCCGCAGCCACTCGGCGCCGAACAAAGCCGAGGGCAGCTGGCTGAACGTGGCCGGCGCATCCGAATAGGGCTGCTGGCCGGTGTCGAGCCAGGTTTCGGCCATCCAGAGCGCCGCCGTGGTGCTGCCAACCTGCAAGTTGCTGATAACGGGCGGCGCGGCCGGCTCAGGCTGGCGGCTGGCATCGGTGCTGGCCACGGCAATGGCCGAAATCAGCGCCTGCCCGGAGGCTACGCGGGGAAAGGAAACGACCAGCTCTCCGCCCGTCACGCGGGCCTGCACGGTTTTTTTCAGGGCACCGTCGTGGCCGGCCTCGCGCCAGAGGTCCAGGTCTTTGATGACCGTCTGGCCGTTGATGGCCACGTCGAACAGGCGCCAGCCGGCGCAGTCGAGGCCGCCGCCGGTGCCCAGCCAGGGTTCGGCGAAGTAGAGCTCCACCTGGTACTCGCCGTCGGGCACCGGGAAGTGGTAGCGCAGCTTGCCGCGGCCGTAGCGGAAGGTCTGGAACAGCGGCCAGTCGGCGGTGCCCCGGATCGGGTCGAAGGTGCGGCGCTGCGAGGCAAAAAAGGGCGCCAGGCCGGGGAAGTCCTGCGTCCACGACTCGGAGCCGGCGGTGCCGGGGCCGCTGCGGGGCTGGTCGGCCGCCCATCGGCTGCCGTGCCGGTCCACGTACTGCGGCCCGCCGCAGTTGATGCGGTAGAGGTAATTCAGACCCGGCTGCGGGGCCGTCAGCGGCTTGGCATCAGCCAGCAGCTTGTCGAAGCTCGGAGCTTTGGGCAGGTGGTGCAGCACGATAAGGTCGCGGGCCACTGGTTTGCCGGCCACGTAGCCCACGGCCTGCAGCACGTTGTACTTGAGGTCGACCTGGTCCCACTGGAAATGCGTGCCGAAAGCGCCGCGCTTTTTGCGGCCCAGGGAGGCCGCGTCCACGTCGTTGAACAGCTCTACTTCGTCGCAGTTGGAGTACACGATGAGGCTATCCTGACGGCCCGGCTGCAGCCACCGGTCGGGCCAGGTGTGCGAGGCCAGGTACACCATCGGCTCCGTCGCCTTGGGCGCGTAGTGCGAGCGGAACATGTAGAAGGCGTCGGTGGGCTCTTCCCAGGGCGTGAGCAGGCCCTTGTAGTTGACGGGGCCGATGCGGTCCAGCTCGCGCTGCCCCTCCCCGCCCTGCACCCGGCCGGGGTTGTCGTGCGAGGTCAGCAGCCAGAAGAAGTGGCCGGCGGTGCGGTCCTTGGCGGCCTCGGCCAGGCGCACTTTCAGCTGCATGAGCTGGGCAAACCGGTCTTCGCTGTACGGCCCGCTGTTGATGGCGGGCGGCCCGGTGCGGTGCAAATCGAGGGTGCGCCAGGCGCCGTACTCACCGATGAGCACCTGCCGCTCCACGTCGGCGCCGTAGAGGTTCGGGTCGCCGCCGTAGGTGCCGGTCCAGTTCTGGGGCACGTCCCAGTCGGTCCCCTGGCCGCCGTTGCAGGTCGTCACTTTCCGCTCCCGCGAAGCCGTGGGGTCGAGCTGGCGGATGAGGGCCGAGCACTCCCGGGCGAAGTCGGCCGGCAGGGTGCTTTCGTTTTCCAGGCCCCAGAGCACCACCGAGGGCGAGTTGCGCCGCTCCTTCACCCAGTCGACCAGCAGGGTCTTAAAGTTCTGGCGAAACGCGGGCGAGTCGTACCAGACGTGAGCGGCCATCTGCGGCCACCACAGCCAGCCCAAAGAGTCCCAGTTGGCCTGGTAGCGCAGGTTGTGGGGCTGGTGAGCGTCGCGAAAGGCGTTGAAGCCGGCCGCTTTCATCTGCCCCACGCGGGTGCGAATCTGCTCGGCCGTAAAGGCGTGGCTCTGGCCCAGCAAATGCTCGTACTCGGCAATACCGTTGATAAACACCGGCTTACCGTTCAGCAGAAACTGCTTCTGCCCCGCCGCGGCCGCCCGGCCAATCGGCCAGCTGATCCAGCGGATGCCGTAGGGCGTCGTCAGCTCGTCCACGGGATTTTTGCCGGCGCTGATGCGGGTAACGAGCCGGTACAGATACGGATCGGCCAGGGACCACAGCTGCGGCTGACTGAGCTGCGGCAGCTGCTGGCGCAGCTCCGCGGCAGCCCCGGCCGCCAGCTTCTGCCGGCCGCTGACTTCGGCCACTACCCTGCCCTGCCGGTCCAGCAGCTGCTGGCGCACCGTGAGCGTGCGGGCCTTCGGACCGTAGTTTTTCAGCTCGGTGGTCACATTCAGCCGAGCCGCCTGCGCCGTTAGGGTCGAATCGGCCCAGACGTGGACGCCGAAGGGCTGGATGCGGGTGGCGCTGGTGGTCAGCAGCGTGACCGGCCGGAAGATGCCCAGGGGCTGAGAGCCTTCGGAGAAGCCCCGCTCCTCGGAGCAGCCGCCGCAGACCCAGGGCAAGTCCTGGATGCCGGCGGGGTGGTCGGCGCGCACGGCCAGCAGGTTGGGTTTGCCGTCCGTGCGCAGCGCCTCGGTGACGTCCAGGGTGAAGGTGGTGCGCCCCCCGGCGTGGCTGCCCACTGGCCGGCCGTTCAGCCAGACGGTAGCGTAGGAGCCCACGCCTTCGAAAAACAGGAAGCTGCGCTGCTCCTTGCCGGGCGCGGGGGCCGTGAAGCTCTTGCGGTACCAGGCGTAGCCGTGGCGGTTGCCGTGACGCTGCCGGCGGTAGCCCTCGTAGGCGTCCCAGTTGTGGGGCACGGCCACCGGCTGCCAGCTTTTATCGTCGTAGTCAGGCCGCTCGAAGCCGTGGTGGGCCTGCTGGTTTCGCTCGTCGGCCACCGTGCGCCAGCCGTCGAGCAACGGCAGCTCGGTGCGCAGCGGAGCTTGGGCACGGGCGCCGAAGGCCGTTAGCAGCAGAAGTAGCAGGGGGAGCAGACGGGCGGAAGCGAGGCGTGGCATTGGTTGGAGAGGGAATGTAGCGCTGAGCGGTGCTCGGCGCGGCGGCCAACGGCCACCATGCGGGACTGGGCCGTTGGGAATTCGGGAAGTCAGCCGCTGTAGCGGGGCCGCCTTGGCGCCTTCGTCGCCAAGGCGGCCCCGCTACAGCGGCTGCAGCTCACCATTGAGCTTGTAGGTTTTACCAGCTTTGGTGTTTAGCGTCAGTTTCTTGTCGCCGTAGCGCACTTCGCAGGGCTGCCCGGATTCCGATTTGATTTCCAGCCCGGTCAGCTTACCGGCCTGCCAGCGCAGGCTGACTACGAAGCCGCCGCGGGCGCGCAGGCCGCGCACTTCGCCCGCGGGCCAGGCGGCGGGCAGGGCGGGCAGCACATCCAGGTAGCCAGCGTGGCTCTGCAGCAGCATTTCGGCCATGCCGGCCGCACCGCCGAAGTTGCCGTCGATCTGAAAGGGCGGGTGGGCGTCGAACAGGTTGCGGTACACGCCGCCCCGCTCGCTGCCGCTGCCGGTTTCGGCGGGCGAAAGGAGGTTTTCGAGGATGTGCAAGGCGTGGTTGCCGTCGCGCAGGCGGGCCCAGAGGTTGACTTTCCAGGCCAGGCTCCAGCCGGTGCCCTCGTCGCCGCGCTGGGTGAGCGAAGTACGGGCCGCTTGCGTCGTTTTCTGATCGGCCCAGGGAATGTCGGTGCCCGGAAACACGCCCCAAAGGTGCGAGACGTGGCGGTGCGTGTCCTGGGGGTCGTCCTTGTCTTCCAGCCACTCCTGCAGCTGCCCGTGCTTCCCGATTTGGTTTGGAGCCAGCTGGCGGGCTTTTTCCTGCAGTTGCTGCCGTAGCTCGGCATCCACGCCCAGCACTTCGGCGGCGGCGCTGGTGGTTTTGAACAGGTCCCGGATGATCTGGTGGTCCATGGTAGGGCCGGCCACCAGGCCACCGTGCTCGGGCGAGTTGGAGGGCGTGCTGATCAGCCAGCCGGTGCGCGCATCCCGCACCAGAAAGTCGAGGAAAAACTGGCTGGCCTGCTTCATTACGGGGTAGTGCTGGCGCAGAAACTCCTTGTCCTGGGTAAACTGGTAATGCTCCCAAACGGGCTGGGTGAGCCAGGCCGCGCCCGTCACCCAGATGCCGTGGTTCGAGGCGTTAATCGGGGCCGTGCCGCGCCAGAGGTCGGTGTTGTGGTGCAGCATCCAGCCGCCGGCGTTGTAGTGCTCTTTGGCCGTGACCTTCCCCGCTTCGGCCGCCTCGCCGATCAGCCCGAACAGCGGCGCCGTGCAGGCCGACAGGCCCAGCATTTCCGCCGGCCAGTAGTTCATCTGCAGGTTGATATTGGTGGTGTACTTGCTGCCCCAGGAGGGCGTCAACGACTCGTTCCACAGGCCCTGCAGGTTGGCCGGCTGCCCGCCCGGGCGCGAGGAGGCAATCAGCAGGTAGCGGCCGTATTGCTGGTAGAGGGCCAGCAGCGCGGGGTCGGTCGTGGGGCTGAACTTCAGGATTCGCTCGTCGGTGGGCAGCTGCTCGTTCGGCGTGTGGCCCAGGTCGAGGCTGTAGGCATTGAACTGGGGCTGGTAGTCGCGCAGGTGCTCCTGGAGCAGCTTGTCGAAGCGCTGGCCGCTGACGCCGCGCATGGTTTCGGCGGCGCGCTTTTCGGGGTCAGCGTCGGTCTTTTGGTAGCTCTCGTAGTTAGTTGCGGCCGTCAGGTACAGCGTCACTTCGTCGGCGCCTTCCACCTGGAGCTGCTGGTCCGTCACCGTGACTTTACCGTTTCTGGCGGCCACGCGCAGGTAGCTCACGCCGCGCAGCACCCCGTCGCGCACCTGCACGGCCAGGGCCAGCGTGTGGTCGTCCACGCGGTAGGTTTTGCGGCTTTGGTGCGGGCTGCCGAAGCGGGCTTTGAACGTAATGAGACCTTTGCCATTGGCCAGCAAGCGGCCAACAATAGCATTGCGCGGATAACTGGCAAAGAATTCCCTGGTGAAGGCGGTGCCGGCCAAGTTGTACACCGTCAGAACCTTGGCCTGTTGCAAGTCCAGCCGCCGCTCATAATGCCGAGTACTAAACGGGGTATTTGCCGGCGCGAAATCCAGCAGCACGTCGCCGAAGGGCTGGTACGAGGCCTGAAAGGTGGGCGTCAGCGGCGGCTCCCGGTCCTGCACCCAGTACTGCCAGGCGGGGCTGAGCGCCACGCCGGTAGCGGGGTCGGCGCCCTCGGGGTAGGCCACGAACACCGGCTGCTGCTCCTTTACCCCGATCAGCCCGCCCTTGTCGTAGTAATTGATGACCTGAATCAGCACCTCGTTGCGGCCGGCCTTGAGCGCGGCGGTGGGCACCCGGTAGCGGCGCTTCTTGCTGATGCCCTCGTCGGAGCCGATGAGCTGGCCGTTGACGTAGGTCAGGTCCTGGTCGCGGATGCGGCCCAGGCTCAGGGTGAGGTCTTTACCAGCCCAGGCGGCGGGCAGCTCGAAGCTGGTGCGAAACCACACCGCCCCGTCGAGGCCGTCGAGGCCGGCCGCTTCCCAGCCGTTGGGCGTGGGGATGCTGATGAGCTGCCAGCCGGTGGCGGCCAGGGCCTGCGGCGCACCGACGGCCTTCACCTTTTGCAGCCAGGCGGCTTTCAGCGGTTCGTAGCCTTCCTCGTGGTCTTTCAGCCCCATGAAGTGCGCGGCGGCCAGGGCTTCGGCTTCGGCCTGCTTGCCCTGGGCCAGCAGCTGCCGGAGCTGCGGCAGCTGCTGGGCGGCGCCGGGGCGGGCGTAGGGGCGCGGACGGCCGGTCCAGAGGGTGGTTTCGTTGAACTGCAGCCGCTCCTGCCCCACCCCGCCAAACACCATGGCGCCCAGCCGGCCGTTGCCCAGCGGCAGCGCGTCGGTCCACTTCTCGGCGGGGTTGGTGTACCAGAGCGTCAGCGGCTGCTGGGCTTTGGCGGCCAGGCTTAGAAAAAGGAGCAGCAGTAGTGGCGGGCGGAGCATACGACGGTTTAGCCCGCAGAGGGCGCAGAGGTGGGCGCAGAAGGCGCAAAGGACGTTCTAGCGGCGTCGTTCGACGATGGTGGTGCTACGACTTGGAGTCGTAGTACCACTTCGTTCGGGAGCCAGGGCGGGCACTTCGGCGGCGGTTATTTCCACCGGCTGCTTTACTTCTTCGCCTTTGGCAATGGGGGTTTTCACCGCTTTCAGGTAGTTGTTCTGCAGCACGATGCCGCGGGTGTCGGCGCCTTTCAGCTTCAGGAAGGTGTCGAGGCCGGCGGCGGGGAAGCAGTTGTACACGAAGGCGTCGGTGACGTTGCCCAGCTCCACGAGCGGGGCGCCGGTGGGCACCGTGCCGCGCAGGCCGTCGAGGCGCAGCTGCTGGGCGTTTTCGGCGCGCACGGCCGGGCCGATCTGGGTGTTGACCTGCACGTTGTGGAAGGCCACGTTGCGGGCTTCGCGCACGGTGAAGCCCTGCTTGGCGTCGACGTTGATATTGGAGAACGTGACGTTTTCGATGGGCATTTCGCTCAGCCCGTTGAGCAGGCCGGCCTGGTTGCCCTCGGCGCTGATGTTGCTGAAGTGGATGTTGCGGAAGCGCGGCGTGCGCTCCGACACCGGCTCGGCGGGCGTGTTGGCGTACTGCATATCCAGCACAATCATCTGCTCCCGGATATTCTTCATCACCACGTTATCGACGCGGATATCCTCCACCACGCCGCCGCGGCCCCGGGCCGTCTTGATGCGGATGCCCCGGTCGGTGCCGTCGAACACGCAGTTGGAAATCGTGATTTTCTTCACCCCGCCCGACATTTCGCTGCCGATAACTACCCCGCCGTGCCCGCTGAGCATGGTGCAGTTGGTGATGGTGTAGTTTTCGGCCGGCACGTTCATCTGCCGCCCCGCCCGGTCCTTGCCCGATTTGATGGTGATGCAGTCGTCGCCGACGCTGATGTGGCAGTCGGAGATGTGCACGTTGCGGCAGGATTCGGGGTTAATCCCGTCGGTGTTCGGCGACTTGGGATTGTTGATGGTCACGCCCGTCACCGTCACGTTGTCGCAGAACTCGGGGTTGACGGTCCAGAACGGGGAGTTGCGGATGGTAATGCCCTCGATGCGCACGTTCCGGCAGTACATCGGCTGGATGAAGGGCGGGCGCATGAAGCCGCGCTCAATCACGCCCGGCAGGTCGGGTTTGAGAATGTCCTTGTTTAGCCGGAAAAACTCCTGCTGCCACTTCGAGTCCTGGCTGGCCCGCGACTTGCCCTCCGCAAAGTCCCACCATTTTTTGCCCTGGCCGTCGATGATGCCCCGGCCCTTGATGGTGATATTCTCGGCCTTGTAGGCGTAAAACAGCGGCGAGAAGCTGGTGATGTCGATGCCCTCGTAGCGGGTGGGCACCATGGGCAGGTAGTCGTCGAAATTGTCGCTGAAGTACAGGACGGCCCCCGCGTCGATGTCGATGGTGATGTTGCTTTTGAGGTGAATGGCCCCGGTGCGGTACTTGCCGGCCGGGAAGTACACCGTGCCCCCGCCCGCCTTGCTGGCCGCCGCAATGGCCTTGCGGATGGCCTCGGTGCTGAGCTTGGTGCTGTCGTTGCGGGCGCCGTACTTGAGCACGTTGTAGGACTGCTGGGCCTGGGCGGCGGAGGCGCCGAAGGTCAGCAGAAGCAGCATAGCGCAACTGAAATGGCGAAGGGAAGCGAAAGAAGTACAATTCATGTTGAAAGACGCTTAGAGGCACAGCCGGCCGTTTTAATTAGGCCGTCCTGCTGAGCTTGTTGAAGCATCTCTACCGAACGACGCAACGAAGCGGTAGAGATGCTTCGACAAGCTCAGCAGGACGTTTCGGGTTTCCGTCCTGTACTACCCCGGCAGCTTGGCCGTCAGGCGCTGCAGCTTGGCCGCCCGCCCGATTTCCTGGCCGTCGGCAAACACGCGCAGGCCCGGGCCCTTGCCGTATTTCTGACCGGTCTTGTCCCAGATGATGGTGAGCGTGCGGCCGTGGTAGCGCAGCTCGTCGAGGCAGAAGTAGTCCCACTGGCCCTCGGGCACCAGCGGCGTCAGCTCCACCACGTTGTCGGCGCGGGGCTTCAGGCCCACGAGGCCGGTGATGATCAGGTCAGCGAAGCCGGAGTGGTTGTAGTAGCTGCTGCGCGGGTTGTCGCCCTTCAGCCACTCGCCATTCTTCTCGTCCTGGTACTCGCCGAGGTAGGGCTGGCCGTTCTTGCGGTGCGAGAGGGCGTATTTGCGCAGCTCGTCGTAGTACACCTGTCGGCTCATGCCGTCCTGGTGCTTGTAGGCGGTGAGCAGGTTAGCCAAGCCTTTCAGCGTCTGGGTGGTGGCGTAGGGCCACACGGCGCCGTCCCACTCGCAGCCGTGGCCCGAGCCGTGGGTGCGGAAGCCCGGGGCGCGGCGCTCGGCCGTGGTCAGGCCCCAGGGCGCCCGGAAGCCGCCTTCGTCGGTGAGCTGCTCCCACTGCTTGGCGTACTTGGCCTTGTCGGCGGGCAGCGAGAAGTACCACGGGATGTAGCCCAGCTCCTCGCGCCACTCGCAGAGGCCGCCCTTCTCGTACTGCACCTTGAAAAACGCGTCCTTGTCGTCCCAGAGCACCCGCTGCACGTCGGCGCGCAGCTGCTTGGCCTTGGCGGCGTACTTGCGCTGCAGCGAGTCGGTGCCAGTCAGCTTGGCCATTTCCACCAGGGCCTTGGCGTTGCCGTACATGTAGCTGTTGATGGTGGGGCGCACGTTCTTTTCCTTGCGCCCGCCGCTGATGGATTCCTCCATGGCATCCTTCACGTCGTACTGCCAGAACATCTGGCTGGGCAGCATCCGCTCCTTTTCCCAGAGCCGGTAGTCGGCATTCAGCGCCGGCAGCAGCTCCTGCACCAGCGGCTTGTTGGGGCTGACCAAATGGAAGCTCCACACCGCGTCTTGCAGCCAGCTGCTGAAGCCGTGCAGCCGCGGGGCGGTCCGCTTCGAGTCCACGTACAGCCAGAACTTGGTGTACTGCTCGATGTACTGCGGATTGCGCAGCCAGCGGCCCTCGTAGATGTGGTGGCCCAGGGCGCTGCTGATGGTGTTATGGGTGCCCGCGTGCTTCATCGGGGTGATGAACTCGGTGAACACGTAGCCATCGGGCGTCTGCTTGAGGTGCTTGCGCATGCACCACCAGCGGTAGTAATAAGTGTGCTGCAGCGCCGAATCGGGGCACTCAAAGCGGGGCACCTGCTGGCTCAGCCAGTCGGCCGCCTGGGCGTTGGGCACGTGGTTGATGACCGTTTCCTGGTCCAGCGCGTTGAAGCGGGCCACGTCGGCGCGCAGCGTGGCGTCGGTCAGCACGAAGCTGGCGGGGTTGTTCTGAGCCGGGGCGGCGGTGCTGGTCAGCAGACCGAGCAGCAGGAAGGTCGTTCGGATGGATATGCTCATGCGGGTGGATTCGGATGCAGAAGCGGGCAGACGACGTTAGCCCGCAGAGGACGCGGAAGAAGCGCAGAAGACGCAGGGGGCAACAACCTGTCACGTGTTACTTGTCACCGGTCACCCAAGATTACTCAAACAGCCAGTCCAGCTCCCCGTCCTTATTGGTCACGCCCAGGCCGGCGTTGTAGGTACGGATGGGCTCGTCGGCGGGCACGAAGCCCAGCAGCAGGGCCGCGCCCTTGCCCAGGTTGAGCGTGTGGGTGCCGGGCCTGAAGCTGAAGGTGTGCACGTTCAAGGGCGGCAGGCCGGCCACCGTGGCGGCGTTGCTGATTTTGATGTCGGCCTGCCCGTAGTCGTTGGCCGTGGCGTCGATTTCCAGGGTCGGCACGGGCAGATAGCGCGGGTTCTTCTGATTGAAGTAGCCCACCAGCAGCTTCACTGGCTGCTTGGTGGTAAAGCGCAGCTCCGTGCGCTGGCTCCGCATCTGCGCCTGGCTGAGGCGGATGCCTTTCAGCCCCAGCAGCTCCGGCGCCAGGGCCGTCAGCTGGGCGGTGGTATCGGTGAAGACGGGCTGGCCGGCGCCCACGGTGTAGGTCTGGGCCTTGTTCAGCAGCGTGACGGGTGCCGAAGTCAGGCGGGCGGTTTTCTGGCTGGCGGGCAGCGGGCGCACTTGCTTCAGGGAGTCGAGGTTGTGGCGCAGATTGGTCAGCTCCCGCTGGTACACCGGCAGCATTTCCGCCCAGGTTTTGTAGGTACCGTCGACGCCCCGCATCGGGATTTTGCGCTGGGCGGTCTGCATGCTGTTGGCGTACAGGTAGGTGTCCTTGGTCAGGGCCACCATCCGTTCCCAGTGCTGCACGCTGCGGGCCAGCAGGGGCACGGCGGCTTCCAGGTCGGCCACGTTGTGGCTGTACTTGTAGCGCAGCGTCAGCAGGGCGGCGCGCACCTTGTCGGCATAGAAGTTGGCCAGCGCGTCCTGGCAGTACATGTCGTTTTTGATGCGCTGAAACTCGGCCTGGTTCTGCGTCACGCCCGGCGCGGCCCGCTCGATGGCCGCTACGGCCGCCCGGCCGTGGGCCACCACTTCGTCGGCCACCCGCGGCGGCGTCTCGCCGATGTGCGGCTGCCCTTTCGCCTCCTTCTCGGCGTAGTCGATAATCATTTCGCCCTCCGGGGCTTCCGACTCATACAGCAAGGTAAACAGCCCGTAGCGGCGCGGGTTGATGAGCTGGGTCATCAGCATGCCCAGCGTGAGCGTCTGCCGGTTGCCGTCGGTGATGCCGTAGCGGCGCAGCAGCTTGGGCTCGATTTCGCCGGCCGCCTCGTAGGCGTCCAGGATGTGCCGGCCGGTTTCGGCGGTGCCAAACTGCCGGCCGATCTGCCGGCCCCAGTACTCGATTTCCTCGGGGCGGGGCCGGTCGGCTTTCCAGGCGTAGCGGGCCCACTGCTTGTACCAGAGCCAGTCCCGGTCGATTTGCAGCTGCCGGGGCTCCACCTTGTCGGCCGTGTAGGGCCAGTCCCAGTACGAGGCCTGCGGGTAGAGGTGCAGCCCGTTCGAGCCGTAGATGTTGTGCATGGCCAGCACCGATTTCTGGATGAAATCGGCCGAGGCGTAGCGGAAGGGCTCCAAGTTGGCCAGGATGTGCACGTTCTGGATGTGCACCGAGTTCATGCTGCTCAGCTTGCGGTGCAGCTCGGCCCAGCTCCCGCGCGGGGTGTAGGTGGTCAGCGCCTCGCCGTTGAACTTGGCCTCGGTGTACAGGTTCTTGTACAGGGGCAGCGCGGCGTTAATCACCCGCGGCGCGTCGGTGTCGTGGGCCCGCAGCACGATGGGCGGCAGCTCGGTCTGCTTCAGGGCCTTGAGCCCATCCAGCACCCCGGGAATGATGGTTTTAGTCATCCAGTCCACGTCGTCCTGGCCCACGCCTTCCATGGCTTCGCCCAGGGCCAGCATCAAACCCACGTTGGGGTATTTCTCCACGAAGGCGGCAATGGACTTGCGGGTGTAATCGGCCAGCAGCGGGGTGATGGGCCGGTTGCGGTCCTGGGTTTTGATGCCGTGGTGCTCGGCGAAGGGCTGGGAGACGATGATGTTGTAGAACATCTGAATCACCCAGATGCCGCGCTTGTCGGCCTCCTCGGTGAGGAAGCGGAACATTTCCTCGTTTTTCTTAAAGGTCGCGTCATCGACCTCCACCGCGTAGGGGTAGTCCTTGAGCCGCACCAGGGAGGCAAACGGGTGCCCGTTCCAGAGGTAGAGCGAGTTCATGCGGTTGTCGACCAGCATGTCCAGGTACTTCACCCACAGCTGCTTGTCGTAAAACCACGGAAACGACTCGGGCGTGTAGGGGTACTCGTACACCTGCCGGCCCGGCAGGTAGGTGGGCTTCTGCACCCCGATGCAGGCCCCGCGCATCACCATCTCGGGCTGGTCGGTGAGCCGCAGGTTGCGCACGTAGCCCTCCTTGGCCTCCTGCACCCGCTCGGCCAGCTCCAGGCAGCCGTAGAGGGCTCCCGAGTTGTCGGTGCCGCTGATGACGATGGTATTGTTGTCGCCGCTGGTAATGGCAAAGCCCTCCTTGCCGGGCATCTTATCGGCCTGGGCGTGGAAGGCGGTGGCGGCTTGCTGTAGCAGCCCATCGGCGGCGCGGCCGACGACAATCAGGTCTTTCTTGCCGCTGAGCTGGGCCTGCTCGGTGATGGTAGTCGGGGCGCCGGACTGCCGCAGGGCCACGGCCAGCCGCTCGGCGCCGTAGCGCAGGCGCGGGTGGGCGCCCTGGGGCAGCACGATGGTGCGGGCCACGGGCTTGGCCGCCGGCGAACCGGCGAAGGCCAGACCGGCCAGCAGCAGGCAGGCAAGCAGAAAACAACCGGCGGTGCAAGATTTCCAGAAACTCCGGGGCATTGGGCGGCGCGGGGTAGTGGTCGGCGCGGCCGGGCTAGTCGGGCGCGGGGCCGCAGGTCCCAGGCGGGCCGACAATCGGGTGGCAGGATTGCGGGCGGGGCTTGCTTCGGGCGGTGGCGGCCGAGGGGGCGGCGCGATGATTCCCACTCTTGCGCGCCGCCCCTACCAGCTCAGGGCGCGTGCCCAAAGCCTGGCCGAATTTCACCGCTTCTTGGTCGAAGGGAGTAATTCAAAAGTACAGCCGCCGTGGGCGGGGCATGTATACGCCGTTCTCCAATCCTTATATGATCTTGTCACAAGCCCGCATCCGCGCTTCGGGGCGCGGCACTGGGGCCTGTTTCGCTCCGGTGGCCGCGCCTTCAACCTTTCCCCCGCCATCAAGCCCCGGCCTGAATTTGCCGCTTTACCGCGCCGACAGCGCGGTTTCGGCTCATTCAGCGGGCTTTTGCCTTGTCCGGTATCGAAGCTTGGCCCTCACTCCCACCCTGCTGCGCCCCGGCAGCGGCGCGGCGGGCATCTCCGAATCAGCAACTTCAGGCCGCTCACACAATCGATAATCCACGGAAACCGGGGGCCGGCCCGCTGGCCGGCGTGCTTGCTAACATTGATGAATCGAAGGCCGGCCGCGTCGCGGCAAAGCGAGTGGCAGCTGGCCGGCGCCGACCGTATATCTTAGGACGGCGCCCCGCCCCTGGCGTACCACCTGTGCAGGCAGCACCCGGCCGGCAGTGTTCTGGTTTCACCGTCTTCCCCCCGCCCATGTCCGTTGCCTCGTCCATCGCCGATACGCTGCAGGAACTGGCCGTTGATCCGGCCACCGGCCTCACCACGGCCGAAGCCCAGGCGCGACTGGCCCGCTACGGCCCGAATCAGCTGCGGGGCCGCCAGCCCAAAACCGTGCTGCAGCTGCTGCTGGCCCAGCTGAACGACGCGCTGATCTACGTGCTGTTCGGGGCCGTCGTCATCACGGCCTTTTTGGGCGAGTACGTCGACGCCGTTATCATCCTGGTGGTCATCTTCGTCAACGCCGGGCTGGGCGTGGTGCAGGAAGTGAAGGCCGGCAACGCCCTCGAAGCGCTGCGCCAGCTGGCCACGCCCCGGGCCCTGGTGCGCCGCGACGGGCAGGTGCGCGAAATCGACTCGGCCGCCGTGGTGCCCGGCGACGTGCTGGTGCTCGACGCCGGCCGTTTCGTGGCGGCCGACGTGCGCCTGCTGGAATCGGCCAACCTGCAGATCGAGGAATCGGCGCTGACCGGCGAATCGGTGCCGGCCACCAAGGACGCGCGGGCGGTGCTGCCCGCCGCCGACACGCCCCTGGGTGACCGGTGCAACGCCGCCTTTATGTCGACGCTGGTATCCTACGGGCGGGGCACGGGCGTGGTCACGGCCACCGGCATGCGCACCGAAGTGGGCAAGATTGCCACCATCCTCGACGAGGAAGAAGCCAGCCAGACCCCGCTGGAGCGGCGCCTGCACCAGCTCGGCAAAACCCTGGGCCAGGTGGCCGTGGGCATCTGCGTGCTGATGTTCGGCATTGGCTATCTGCAGGGCCGCGACCTGCTCGATATGTTCCTGACGGCCGTGTCGCTGGCGGTGGCCTCCATCCCGGAGGGGCTGGCGGCCATCGTGGCGGTGGTCCTCTCCCTCGGCGTCACGGCCATGTCGAAGCGCCACGCCATCATCCGGCGGCTGCCGGCCGTCGAAACCCTGGGCTCGGTGAACGTGGTGTGCTCCGACAAAACCGGCACGCTCACCCAGAACCGCATGACCGTGACGCGCTGCTTTCTGCCGGACGCCGCCGCCGACCTGGCCGTGGGCGAGGGCCAGGCCCCGGAGCTGCCCGCGCAAGCCGACCTGCTGGCCCAGGCCCTGATCCTGTGCTCCGACGCCACCTACGCCGACGGCCAGGGCACCGGCGACCCCACCGAAATTGCCCTGCTCGTGTTCGGCGACCAGCTCGGCCTCGACCGCCGGCAGCTCACCGAGCGCAACCCGCGCGTAGGTGAGCGGGCCTTCGAGTCGGACCGCAAGCTGATGTCGACGCTCACCGACGAGGCCGGGCAGCTGCGCGTATTCACCAAGGGCGCCATCGATAGCCTGCTGCCGCGCTGCACCCACGTGCGCGAAAACGGCCGGGATGTGCCCCTGACCGACGCCCACCGCACCGCGGTGCAGCGGGCCACCGAGCGGATGGCGGACCAGGCCCTGCGCACCCTGGCCGCCGCCTACCGGCCCGTCGACCACCCGGTGCCGCCCGCGGAGATGGAGCAGAACCTGGTGCTGCTGGGCCTGGTGGGCATGATGGACCCGCCGCGCGCCGAAGTGCGCGACGCCATCCGGCAGGCCGCCGGCGCGGGCATTACCACCGTGATGATTACCGGCGACCATCGGCACACGGCCTTCGCCATTGCCCGCGACCTGGGCATTGCCCACGACCCGGGGCAGGCCGTGACGGGCGAGGACGTGAGCCGCTACCCCGACGAGGAGCTGCACCGGCGCATTGCCGATTACCGGGTGTTTGCGCGCGTGTCGCCCGAGCACAAGGTGCGCATCGTGCGGGCCTTCCGGGCGCGGGGCAACGTGGTGTCGATGACCGGCGACGGGGTAAACGACGCGCCCTCGCTCAGCGCGGCCGACATCGGCGTGGCCATGGGCCTGAGCGGCACCGACGTGGCCCGCAACGCGGCCGACATGATTTTGACCGACGACAACTTCGCCACCATCATTTCGGCCATCGAGCAGGGGCGCAACATCTACAACAACATCAAGAAGGCGGTCATTTTCCTGCTGGCCAGCAACGCGGGCGAGGTCGTAGCCATGATTGCCAGCATTCTGGCGGGGATGCCCGCGCCCCTGCTGCCCACCCAGCTGCTGTGGATCAACCTGCTCACCGACACGCTGCCGGCCATTGCCCTGGGCATGGACCCCGGCGACCCGGACGTGATGCAGGAGCGGCCGCGCCAGCCCCGGGAAAGCTTTTTTGCCCACGGCGCGGGCTGGCGCGTGGCCACGGGCGGGCTGCTCATCGGGCTGCTCACGCTGTTTGCCTTCTGGTTCGGCTTCTACGAGCACGGCTACAGCCCCTTCGCCGCGGCCGTGCCCACCGCCGTGACGCTTTACGCCCGCACCATGGCCTTTATGACCATCGTGGCCTGCCAGCTGCTCTTCGCCCTCACGTTCCGCCACCCGCACAAGTCCATCTTCCAGACCGGGCTGCTGACCAACCGGTACCTGGCGGGCGCGGTGGTGCTGGGGCTGGGGCTGCAGCTGCTGGCCCTGTACGTGCCGCTGCTGCAGCGCGCCTTCAAGCTGCGGCCGCTGGACGGCCCCGGCTGGCTGACGGTCATCGGCCTGGGCCTGATTCCGGTGCTCTTCAGCGAAATCGGCAAGCTGGTGCTGCGCCGCCGGAGCGCCCTTGCCGCGCCCGGCGCCGCGGCGCGGCCGCTGTAAGGGCGCGCAATAGCGCCCGGCGGGGCCGCCGGGCGCTATT
Source organism: Hymenobacter edaphi (assembly GCF_003258365.1). Lineage (GTDB taxonomy): Bacteria > Bacteroidota > Bacteroidia > Cytophagales > Hymenobacteraceae > Solirubrum > Solirubrum edaphi. The sequence continues at coordinate 1,900,105 of NZ_QHKM01000001.1, forward strand.
GCGTGCGCGCCGCCGAAGCGCCACACCCTTGGCCGCGGCACCGGGGCGGGCTGTTTACTCCCGAACGCCCGCGCGCCCGGCCCAGCCGGGGACCGGGGCACGCGGGCCTTCCTCCGTACTAGCCCGTAGGCCAAAATGCCGCTGGCTACGGATTGTGAGCGGGGCAGGATAAAATCAATTTTACCGCAGAAAAAACCTACTATATCAGCAAAGCACCATGCCCCGAAAAAACGGGCCGTGGTGCTTCTGCGCAATGGTTCTGCTCATGCGGTACTTCCCGACAGGCGCCCTACTGGCGGCGCTACTCTTCGCCACGCCGGCCCCGGCCCAGACGCCCGGTTCCGGCGGGCCCGAGCCCGGCGCCCCCGAGCCCACCGCCGTGCCCCTCGACGGCGGGGCCGCCCTGCTGCTGGCCGGCGGGGCCGCCTACGCCCTGCGCCAGCTGCGCCGCCCGCGTCGCCGCCGGGCCTGATTGCCTTTCCCGCGCCACCACACACTCTCCGTTTTCCTATGAAAAAGCTGTACGCTTCCCTGTTGACCTGCCTGCTGCTGACGGCCGCCACGCTGTCGACCGAGGCCCAAACCATCCGCCGCGTCAACAACTCCGGCATCACCGGCACCAACATCTACAGCACCGCCCAGGCGGCCCACGACGCGGCCACGGCCGGCGACGTGATTCAGCTGGAGCCCTCGGGCACCAGCTACGGGCAGCTGAACTTCACCAAGAACGTGACGGTGGTGGGCCCGGGCTACTTCCTGGGCCTGAACGCCGGCCTGCAGGCCAACCCGGCCACGGCCATCCTCGACAACGTGTACTTCAGCGCGGGCAGCAGCGGCGCCTCGCTCTCGGGCGTGACAATCAACAGCTACCTCTACATCGGGGCCAGCAACGTGACGGTGCAGCGCAACTACCTGCCGGGCGGCTACATCTACACCGGCTACGCGGCCAGCACCAGCAACATCAACATCCGCCAGAACTACACCTACGGGCTGTACACCTACAGCGCCGGGGCCAACAACGTGCTGGTGACCAATAACATCATTTCCAGCGGCGGCGTCTCGCTGAACGCGGCCACCAACGGGGAGTTTGTCAACAACGTGGTGCTGAGCAACACCAACATCGACAACTTCAACGTGCGCAACAACTACTTCGCCGGCGCCTTCCAGCCCAACAACAACATCTATTCCTACAACCTCAGCGCGCAGGCGGGCTTCTCGACGGCCAACAACAACCAGAACAACGTGCCGCAGACCTCGGTGTTTGCCCTCGCGCCCGGCAGCACGCAGTTCGATGCCTGGTACCTGCTGAAAGCCGGCACCAACCCGGCCCGCGGCACCGGCTCGGGTGGCACCGACATCGGCGCTTTCGGCGGCAACACGCCCTACAAGCTGTCGGGCATCCCGGCCATTCCGACGATTTACCAGTTCAACCAGACGCTGAGCGGCAACACGCTGAACGTGAACCTGAGCACCCGCTCGAACAACTAACCGGCCATGCGAAACCCTACCCGACACCACGCGGGGTGGGGCCGATGGCAGTGGCGCCCGGTAATGCTGCTGATGCTGCTCGTGGGCAGCATCGTTGGCAGCGCCTTACCCGGAGCGGCCCAAACCATCAGCCAAGCGGAGTACTACCTGGACGGGCCTGACCCCGGGTACGGCGCCGCAACGCCCATCACCATCAGCACCCCCGCGGCCGACCTGGCCGGCCTCTCGTTCTCGGCCAACGTGAGCGGGCTGGGCGCGGGCTTCCACCGCCTGAGCGTGCGCACCAAGGACGCAGCCGGCCCGTGGAGCCTCACCACCCGCCGCACCTTCTACTACGAGCCGCTGGCCGCCACCGCCAGCAACGTCAATAAAGTGGAGTACTTCGTCGATACCGACCCCGGTTTCGGCAGCGCCACCGACGTGCCCGTGACGGCCGGCACCGACCTGGCCGGCGTTTCATTCTCGCTGAACGCGGGCAGCCTGGCCGCCGGCTTCCACATCGTGGGCGTCCGCTCCAGGGATGCCAACGGGCAATGGAGCCTCACCACCCGGCGCACCTTTTACTATGAGCCGGCGGCTACGGCCGCCGTCAACATCACCAAGGCCGAGTACTTCATCGATACCGACCCGGGCTTCGGCGCGGCCACCGACATTCCGGTGGCTTCGCCGGCTACCGACGTGAGCGGGCTGGCTTTTTCGCTGAACGTGAGCAGCCTCGCGGCCGGCTTCCACCAGCTGGGCGTGCGCACCCGCGACGCCAACGGGCAGTGGAGCCTGACCACGCGCCGCACGTTCTACTACGAGCCGGCCGCCGCCGCCGCGGTGAACATCACCAAGGTGGAATACTTCCTCGATGCGGACCCGGGCTTCGGCAGCGGCACCGACGTGCCCGTAACGGCCGGCCTGGACGTGGCGGGCGTGGCCATTGCCGTGCCGGTGAGCAGCCTCACGACGGGTTTCCACACCCTGAGCGTGCGCAGCCGCGACGCCAACGGCGCCTGGAGCCTGACCACGGCACGGCCCTTCTACTACGAGCCGCTGCCGGCCGCCGCGCCCAGCATCACCAAGATGGAGTACTACTTCGACACCGACCCCGGCTTTGGCAGCGCTACCGACGTACCGGTGGCCGTGCCGGCGCCGGACCTGGCCGGTTTCGGCTTCCTGGCCGACGCCTCGGCCCTCCCGGACGGGCAGCACCGCTTCTTCGTGCGCACCCGCGACGCCAGTGGCAAGTGGAGCCTGGTAACTTCGCGCAGCTTCCTGAAGAACGGCTGCGCGTCGAGCCCCAACTTCGCGGCGGGGCTGCCGTCCAGCAGCTACAACTACGGCGGTAGCACCAACGGCCTGGTCGAAGTGGCCTTCAACGCGGACCCGGCCTCGCCCAACACCAGCAACTCGTTTTACGGCTACAACGGCAGCCTGCTGCAGGCCGACCTGGGCAGCGCGCAGAGCATCAGTGAGGTGCGCTACAAGCTCACGCCCAGCAACACCAGCAACTTCACCCTGCTGGTGCAGACGGCCCCGAGCATCGGCGGCACCTACACCACGGTGGATACCTACACGGCCAGCTTCGCGGTGAATACCACCACGCCGGTCGTGCGCACCCTGGCTACGCCGGTCAGTGCGCGAGTGGTGCGCCTGGTCATCCAGAACTCTACCGGGCAGTACGCCATCATTTCGGGGGCGGGCAGCTACTATTTCAACTGCGCCGGGCCCACCATTACCAGCTTCACGCCCGCGGGCGGGGCGCCGGGCACCAGCGTGGTCATTACGGGCACCAACCTGACGGGCGCTACGGCCGTGACCTTCAACGGTACCGCGGCGCCGGGCTTCGTGGTCAATTCCGGCACCCAGATTACGGTGACGGCGCCGGCCAGTGGCACCACCGGGCAGATCTGCGTGACCACGCCGGGCGGCACGGCCTGCTCAGCGGCCAGCTACGCGTATCCGCCGACCATTGCCACGGGCACGGTGTCGCCCAGCTCGTTCTGCGCCAGCACCTTTATTTCGGTGCCGTTCACCACGAACACCACGGCCTACCTGGCCGGCAACCAGTTCAAGTTCCAGCTTTCGGACGCCAACGGGGTATTCAGCCCGACCAGCCGCCTGTACGGCAGCGGCAGCTCCATTAACGCCAATGGCGGCGTGCTGACCGACTCGGTGGCCTTCCGCACCCCGGCCGGCTCGGGCTACCGCATCCGCGTGGTGGCCACCAACCCGGCCGTGACGGGCACCGACAACGGCGTGAACCTGACGGTGCGCCCGACGCCCATTGCCACGGCGGCCGCGGTGCAGACCACGGTGCCCTATAACGGCACGATTCAGCTCTCGGCCGGCCCGGCCGGGCAGAGCAGCTACCAGTGGTACGTGGCCTACAACGCCGGCGGCACCAGCTACGTGGGCAGCGGCGCGACGTTGAACCTGACCAACGCGCAGCCCAGCCAGAGCGGCCGGTACTTCGTGTACGTGCAGAACAGCGGCGGCTGCCAGGACTCGGCCTCGGTGCGCATCACGGTGCAGCCCTCGGCCCAGCCCATCCTGACGATGAGCCAGTTCAGCTACACCGGCTGCGCCGGCGTCGCGCTGAACATCGGCTTCGCGGTACAGGGCAACGTATTCGGCGCCGGCAACGTGCTGACGGCCCAGCTCTCGGACGCCAGCGGCTCGTTTGCGGCCCCGACCAGCATCGGCTCGGTGAGCTTCACGGGGCAGGGCTCGGGCGTCGTGACGGCGACTTTTCCGGCGGCTACGCCCACGGGCACCGGCTACCGGGTGCGCCTGGTGGGCTCGAACCCCGGCGTGACCAGCCAGACCGACAACGGCTCGAACATCAGCCTGACCCAGCAGCCGGTGGCGGTGGCGTCGTCGAACTCGCCGGTGCCTTACGGCGGCACCATTCAACTGATGGCCCAGCCGGTGGCCGGGGCCTCGTACCAGTGGTTCGGCCCGAACTTCGCCTCCACCCAGCAGAACCCGATTATCACCAACGCCACGCAGTCGGTCAACCAGGGCACGTACTCGCTGTACGTGACGGTGGGCGGCTGCCAGAGCCCGGTCTCGACCACGCAGGTGACGGTGCAGCCCTCCACGGACCCGATTCTGAGCGTGACGCAGTTTAGCGGCGCGTTCTGCGCGGGCAGCACCCGCAACATCGGCTTCGCGGTGACGGGCAACAACTTCGCCGCCGGCAACGTGCTGACGGCCCAACTCTCGGACGCTACGGGCTCCTTCGCTGCGCCGGTCAGCATCGGCACGGTGGGCTTTACGGGCCAGGGCTCCGGCTCGATTCCGGTGACCTTCCCGCTGAACACCACGCCCGGCGCGGGCTACCGCGTGCGGGTGGTGGGCAGCAGCCCGGCGGTGCTCAGCATCAACGACAACGGGAACAACCTGACCATCAACCCGACCCCGGTGGCCATGGCTTCCTCGAACTCGCCGGTGGCCACGGGCGGCACTATCCTGCTGACGGCTCAGCCGGTGGCCGGCGCCACGTACCAGTGGAGCGGCCCGGGCTTCAGCTCCTCGCAGCAGAACCCGCAGATTCAGAACGCGACGGTGGCCAACTCGGGCACCTACACGCTGATAACGGTGCTGGGAAACTGCCAGGCCAGCCAGAACATCCAGGTGACGGTGCAGCCCGGCGCCCCCACGCTGACGCTGAACTCAAACGCGGCCCGGCAGACCTGCGCCGGCAACTTCCTCAGCCTGAGCTTTACGGTAGACGGCAGCGGCCTGACGGCCGGCGGTACGGTTTCGGCCGAGCTGTCGGATGAAAACGGCTCGTTTGCGGCGCCGACGGTTATCGGCACGCGCAGCTTCGCGGGCACGGGCACCACGACGGTGGGCGTGACCGTGCCGGCCTCGGCCGTGACGGGCAGCCTGTACCGGGTGCGCCTCGTCAGCACCAACCCGGCGCTGACCTCGGCCGAGAGCGGGCTGTGGAGCATTACTAACCTGGGCAGCGTCGTGGCCGCGTCGAACTCGCCGGTAGCGGCGGGCGGCACCATCCAGCTGACTTCGGCTGGTGTGCCGAACGGCGCCGCGCTGCAGTGGACCGGCCCGGGCTTCAGCTCCGCGCAGCCGAACCCGCAGATTCAGAACGCGACGCAGAGCAACGCGGGCAGCTACACGCTGAATGTGACGCAGAACGGCTGCACCACGGAGCGCACCGTTACGGTGAGCATCGGCCAGCCGGTGGCCTCGGTCACCACGGGCCAGTTCAGCGGCTCGTACTGCCCCGGCTCGGCGCTGAGCGTACCGTTCACGACCCAGGGCGTATTCAGCGCCGGCAACGTGTTTACGGCTTTGCTCTCAGATGCCAACGGCTCGTTTGCCTCGCCGACCAGCATCGGCACGCTCAGCCTGAGCGGCACCGGCGTCAGCGGCTCGGTTTCGGCCTCGATTCCGGCCGGCGCGGCCGTGGGCACTGGCTACCGGATTCGGGTGGATGCTTCGGCTCCGGCTACCAGCAGCTCGAACGACAACGGGACCAACCTGGCGGTGCAGGCCGTGAGCTACACCTGGACGGGTGGCTACTCGACCAACTGGTTTGACGCGCGCAACTGGTCCTGCGGGCAGGTCCCGACGGCCAGCAGCAACGTGATTATCAGCACCGGCACGTACTACCCGATTGTGACGGGCACCGGCGCGGTGGTGAACAACATCACCGTCATCAACGGCGCTTCGTTCCAGGTGTCTTCGACGCTGACTATCTACGGCAACGTGGTGAGCAACGGCAACTGGGTGACGGGCGGATCCTACGTGTTTGCCGGCTCCGGCACGCAGACGGTGGGCGGCTCGACGGCGGTGTACTTCGGCGGCGTGACCATCAACGCTAATGCGGTAGTGAGCCTGGGCACCAACATCTACGTGTCGGGCAGCTGGGTGAACAACGGCACGACCAGCAACGGCTTCATCGGCGGCTCGTATTTCGTGAACTTCAACGGCTCGGTGGCGCAGTTCATCGGCGGCTCGGCCGTCACGAACTTCTACTCGGTCGTGGTGTCGAACACCCTGGGCGGGCTGACGCTCAACCAGAACATCTACGTGCTGGGCAACTGGACCAACAACGGGGCCACGAGCAACTCATTCGTGGGCGGCACCTACGTGACGACCTTCGGCGGCACCGTCAACCAGGTTATCGGCGGTACGCAGGTCACGAACTTCGGCGGCGTGACCATCCTGAACACGGCGGGCGGCGTGACGCTGAACACCGGCATCGGGCTGGGCGGGGCGTTTGTCAACAACGGCTCGTTCGTGGTGGGCGTGCAGTCGGTGGCCTTTAATGGTACCGTGCTGCAAACCATCGGCGGCTCGACCGTGACGAACTTCTACCACGTGACCATCAACAACACGTTGGGCGTCAGCCTGGTGTCGAACATCTACGTGCTCGGCAACTGGATCAACAACGGGCAGTTCGTGGCCGGCAACTACACGGTAGTCTTCAACGGCACGGCGGCGCAGATTATCGGCGGCACGGCGGTGACAAACTTCTACGACGTAACCTTCCAGAACCCGGTTTCGGTGACCCTGCACCAGAACATCTACGTGCTGGGCGGCTTCGTGAATACCGGCGTGTTCTACGGCTACTACCTCACCGGCGGGGTGCCCACGGGCCACTTCGTGCGCTTCGGCGGCACGGCGGCCCAGGTCATTACCACCAACGCCACGACCTACTTCTGGCACTTCTACGTCGACAACGCGGCGGGCGTGAGCCTGGCCTCGAACATCTACGTGGCGGGCAACTACTACCTGTACTCGGGCAGCTTCGCGCCGGGCACCTACACGGTGTTCTTCAACGGCCTGGGCGGCTACGTGCAGACGGTGGGCGGCTACACCGGCCTCTCGTTCTACGGCTGGAACATCGGCGGCAATACCGAGGTGCGCATCCTGCAGAACGTAAGCTGGCTGGGCTCGTTCGTGAACAACGGCACCTTCTACGGCTACGACCTGGTGGGCGGCGTGTACACGGGCTACACCTGCTTGTTCAACGGCACGGCGGCGCAGGTTATCGGCGGCTCGGGCACTTACAACTTCTGGCACGTGACCTGGAACAACCTCATGTCGGTGACCTTGCAGACGAACGTGTACGTGCTCGGCAACTGGCTGAACTCGGGCGGCTTCGCGCACGGCGGCTACACGGTGTTCTTCAACGGCACGGTGGCCCAGACCATCGGCGGCGCGATTCAAACCGTGTTCCACCACGTGAGCGTGGGCAACCTGGTGTCGGTGACGCTGGCGCAGCCGATTACGGTGCTGGGCAACTGGCTGGGCACCGGGGTATTCCTGGGCGGCTCGTACCTGGTGTACTTCAACGGCGCGGCGGCCCAGACCATTACCGCCTCGGCCGACACGCGCTTCTACAACATCCGCTTCCAGAACCCGGCTTCGGTGACGCTGCTCTCGCACCTGTACCTGACCGGGAACTGGGTGAACGACGGCGGCTTCGTGGCGGGCGGCTATGGGGTGTACTTCGTCGGCTCGGCCCTGCAAACCATCGGCGGCACTGCGCTTTCACAATTTCACCATCTCACCATTTCACCACTTGCCACCGTGCGCATCGACCGGGCCATTACGGTGCTCGGCGACTGGACCACCAACGGCGCGTTCCTGGCCAACGGCTACGTGGTGACCTTCGCGGGCACCGTGAACCAGATCATCGGCGGGGCGCTGGTAGTGCCCTTCTACGGCATCGTCATCAGCAACACGGTGTCGGTGACGCTGGCCCAGGACATCCGCGTCCGCGGCGGCTGGGTGAATAATGGCGTGTTCGTGCCGGCTACCTACACGGTGTACTTCGACGGCACGGTGGCCCAGGTTATCGGCGGCTCGGCCGTGACGACCTTCCACCACCTGAACATCGTCAACACGGTGGGCGTAACGCTCGGCGGGCCGATTTTCGTGACGGGTAACTTCGTCAACGGCGGTCTGTTCAGCGTGGCTGGCTACCTGGTGACCTTCAACGGCACGGTGGCCCAGACCATCGGCGGCACGGTGGTGACGGCCTTCCAGGGCATCACCTTCAACAACACGGCCGGGGTAAGCCTCCTGAACGACATCCGGGTGCGCGGCGACCTGCGCAACCTGGCGTTGTTTGCGGCCGGTGCCCACACGGTGTTCTTCGACGGCTCGGTGGCCCAGGGCATCTACTGCCCCTCGGGCACGCTCAGCTTCCACCACGTGACCTTCGCCAACGTGGGCGGCGTGACGCTCTACGACAACGTCTTCGTGACGGGCAACTGGCTGAACAACGGCGGCTTCCTGGCTGGCGGCAAGCTGGTGACCTTCTCGGGCACGGTGCTGCAAACCATCAGCGGCTCGGTGGCTACTACGTTCCACCACCTCACGCTGGCTTCGGGTGCCAACGTGCGCATCGACCGCGCCATTACGCTGCTGGGCAACTGGCTGAACAACGGCGCCACCTTCGTAGCCAACGGCCTAGCGGTGCTCTTCAACGGCACGGTGGCGCAGACCATCGGCGGCACGGCCCTGACGGTATTCCACCACCTGACGCTCAGCAACCTGGTGGGCGTGAGCCTGGACTACGACGTGGACCTGACCGGCAACTTCGTGAATACGGGCATCTTCTGCGGCTGCGGCAAGAAAACCCGCTTCCTCGGTACGGTGGCCCAGACGATTACCTGCACCTCGGGCAACACCCGCTTCCACGACGTCACCTTCGACAACGCGGACGGCGTGACCCTGCTCGACGCCATCGGCGTGACGGGCAACTGGGTGAACAACGCCGGTTTCCTGCACGGCGGGCAGCTGGTGCTGTTCAGCGGCACGGTGCTGCAAACCATCGGCGGCACGGCGCTGAGCACGTTCTTCAACCTGCAGATTACCAACGCCGTGAACGTGCAGCTGCTGCACGACATCGTGGTGGGCGGCTACTGGCTGAACTCGGGCATCTTCTCGGGCAACGGCTACCTGGTGACCTTCAACGGCGCGGCCCAGCAGACCATTACCACCACCGGCTCGACCGCGAAGACCACCTTCCACCACGTCACCTGGGCTAACCCCGTGGGCTGCGTGCTGGGCGGCGACATCTACGTGAGCGGCAACTGGCTCTGCAACGGCCCCTTCAACCCGGCTACCTGGACGGTGTACTTCACCGGCACCCTGGCGCAGACCATCGGCGGCACGGCGCAGATCCGCTTCTACGGGCTGAACGTGCAGAACACCGTGGGCCTGACCTGCAACGGTCCGGTGTACCTCTACGGCAACCTCACCAACGGCGGCCTGGTCAACGTGGGCAGCTACCCCTGGTACTGCGTGGGCACTTCCGCCCAGAACCTCGGCGGCACGACCACCACGCCCATCCGCTTCTACGACCTGCTAATTCAGAATGGCGCGGGCGTCACGCTGGGCAGCGCCGCCGGCGTGACCCACATGCTGACCCTGACCACCGGCAACCTGGCCTCGGCCGGCTTCCTGACCCTGCACTCCAACGCCGCGGGCACCGCCATGGTGGTCAACCCCGTGGGCGGGGGCCTCGTGACGGGCCAGGCGACGATGGAACGCTACATCAGCGGCCCGGTGGCCGGCTACCGTCACTACGCCTCGCCGATGCAGCTGGGCTCGGCCACGGTCAACGAGTTTGCCGACGACCTGCCGGTCTTCGAGCTGAACCCGGCCTACAACACGGTGGGCAACACCGCCAACCCGTTCCCGACCTTCTACCAGTACGACGAAACCCGCCTGAATGCGTCGACCAACTTCTTCGACCGGGGCTGGATGGTGCCGACTGCTTCGGATAACCTCATTCCGATGCGCGGCTACTCGGCCATGACCGACCCGATGACGACCGTCGACATCAGCGGCGTGCTGCAAAACGGCGCGGTGAACATCCCGCTCAGCCGCGGTGGCCAATCGGGCTCGGGCTGGAACCTGCTCGGCAACCCGTACCCGGCCCCCATCGACTGGGACCTGGTGCCTGGCGCGGCTGGTATGGACAAGGCGCTGTACGTGTACGTGCCCTCGGGCCGCTACACCGGTAGCTACCGTTCCTACGTGAACGGCATCGGCCAGAACGGCGGCTCCAAGGACCTGGCCGCCATGCAGGGCTTCTTCGTGCGGGCCACGGCCGCGGCGGCGACGGTCAATATGACCAACGCCGTGCGCCACACCGCGTACCTCAGCCCCGCCTTCGACCGGCAGGCGCAAACGGGCCCGGCCACCGCGCCCAAGCCCCTGCTGCGCCTGGAGGCCCGCAACGCCCAGGGCGCCGCCGATGAGACGGTGCTCTACTTCGATCCGCAGGCCGGCGCCGGCTACCAGGCCAATTACGACGCCTACAAGGTGCAGCTCAACGGCAACGGCCGCCCCAGCCTCTGGAGCAAAACCGCCACCGACGCGCTGAGCATCAACGGCCTGCCCGCCCTAGCTACCGCCGGCGTGGTGCCGCTGGGTTTGCGCGTGAGCCAGAACGGCCCGCACACGCTGGTGCTGACCAGCCTGCAGAACCTGCCCGCCGGTACCCAGGTGCTGCTGGAAGACCGGCTGCTCAACCGCCGGCAGGACCTGGCGCTGGACTCGGTGTACTCGTTCACGATGCACCCCGACTCCACCCGCCAGCGCTTCTTCCTCTGGTTCCAGCCCCGCGTGACCAGCACCTTGGCCGCCCAGCTGCAAGCCACCCTGAGCCTCTACCCGAACCCGACGCACGGCGCCGTGACGCTGACCGTGGCCGGCCTGCGGGAAACGACGGGCATGGTGAAAACGGAAGTGCTGAACCCGGTGGGCCAGGTGGTGCGCACGCTCCAGCTGCCGGTGCGCCAGGGCGTCATTACGCAGGAGCTGAACCTGCGCGAGCTGCCCACCGGCGTCTACACGCTGCGCCTGCACACGACTGGCGGCACGGTGGTGCGCCGCCTGGTGAAAGACTAATCACCGAAGCACCACGAGCAACTCAGTCAGACACCCCGGCAGGTTTCCTGCCGGGGTGTTTTTTTGCGCTCGACTGCCGCTGACTGCCGCCCCTTTCCCCGCCGCTGCCCCGGTTGGTCCAGCGGCGGGTGTTTACCTTCGTCTTTCGCTAACCCAATCCACATGAAGCAACCCCTACTATTCTTGTGCAGTCTGCTGGGGCTCAGTGCCCCCCTGCTGGCCCAGACCGACGACTCCCTGACGAGCCGGCCCCGGCCGGCCAACCCTTATGCGCAGTGGCTGGCCCAGGCGGCGCGCGCCGATGCCCGCGCGCAGGCATCGGCCACCGTTCGGGTATCCACGCGCTCCTCCACGTACTGGTGGGTGGCCGCCGCGGGGCAGTGGGCGGACCAGGCAACCGTGACAACTTCCGCCTACAACGCCGAGGGCCGAATCGTGGCCGCCCTGGTCGTCGATTCGGCCAGCCAACGGCCCAGCCTGCGCCGCAGCTACATTCGCAACGCGGCGGGCATCACCAGCGAATTTCGGCAGGAGGAGTGGACGGGCTCGGCCTGGCTGAACAAACAGCGCTACGTCAACACCTTCGACAGCCAGAACCGGATTGTTACGCAGACCTACCAACTGTGGAACGGCGCGGCTTGGGCGGACAACTACCGGCTGGTGGTGACTTATAACAGCCACGGGGCGCAGGACAGCTTCTTCAACCAGGCCTGGCTCAACGGCGCCTGGGTCACGCAGTATGGGGCGCAAAGCGTGCTGGTGTATGATGCCGCCGACCGCGTCACGCAGGAAACCCAGTCGACGTTTAACGCCACGACCGGTCTGGTAGAGCCGTTTGTTCGCTACCAGTATGTCTACATCGGGAGCATGCAGCTGGCGGATATCTTCACGGTTCAGCGGTCCAACGGGGGGCAGTGGGTGAACGAGCAGCGGCAGCGGTTGATCAGCGCCGATGGCCAGCAGCGCCGCCTTCTTACGCACAGTGAAGGCTGGACGGGCCTGAGCTGGCAGCTTACGGCCCGCACGTCCTACTCGTATTCCCCCACCACGGCCAGCTCGGTGGAAGTGCAGGAAACCCCGCAGGGCACCGGCTGGGTAAACGACCGAAAAACGTCTTACGACTACAACAGCCGCGGTATTCTGACGGGCTACCGGTCGGAAACCTGGCTCAACGGGAGCTGGCGCCTGGTCGCTGGCCATGCCTCGCTGCCCACTTACAACGCCACCGACGACCTTATTATCCAACAGGAGCAGGCCGCTGTGCGCACCGGCTCGGGAACGGCGGCGGCGTACGTGCTGACCAACCAGCAGAAGACCTACTACTCCAACTACCAGTCCTACGTGCTGGCGGCGCGCCCGCGCACAGCCGCCGCCGGCTGGCAGCTGGCCCCCAACCCGACGACTGGTACCGTCGTTCTGACGCCCGCGCCCGGCAACACCGCCGCCCTGCACACGGTGCAGGTGCTGAACAGCCTCGGGCAGGTGGTGTGGCAGCCGGCGCTGGCCCCGTCTGCCACCCGGCCCGGCCCGCTCGATCTGAGCGCCCTGCCCGCGGGCCTCTACACCGTCCGGCTGCACACCGCCGCTGGCATCGTGGCGCAGCGCTTGGTGAAAGAGTAGCCCCGGGGCCCGCTGGTCGTTGTTCCCCCGACGGGCCTTCCCGCCGGGGGTTCTTGTTTTCGGGCGACGGGCTTTTCCAAGCCTGCCGGCTGAAGCGCTGCCAGTTCGCCCGGCCGTTGCCGGAAAGCCGGGCAGCGGCCGGGCAGCTCGGCTTTGCATCGTCCTGCCCAGCAGGCATAATACAATTTGTTATATATATAGGTAAACAGTAGCTTTAGCGTGGGCTTGTTACGCGGCGTGTGCTACGCCCACCGTGCCCGACGCTATGCCGTTTGTTTTTCTTCCCCGGCTTCGGACGCTGTTGGCGCTGGGGCTGCTAGCCAGCAGCTTGCCCGTGGGGCACGCCCAATCGCCGCCCGACAGCCTCGACCGGCGCCTGGCCGCCGCGCCCGACTCGGCCCGGCTGCGCCTGCTGCTGCGCGACGCCAATGCCCTGCGTACCTCCGACCCCGACAAAGCCCTGCAGCGGGTGGACGCCGCCCGGCGCCTGGCCCGGCAGCAGCGCCGCGGCCCGCAGGAAATCGATGCGCTGCTGCTCTCCGGCCGCATCCGCTACACCCTGGGCCAGGCGGCCGAGGCGGCCGCGCAGCTACACGCTGCCCAGCGCCTGGCCGCCGCCGCCCGCGACACGCTGCGGCTGGCCTCGGCCTACCTCTACCTGGGCACCACCTACAAAAACCTGCAGCAGTACGGCCCGGCCCTGGAATACGTGCGCCAGGCCCGGCACTACTACGACCGCGCCGTGCGCCAGGGCCACGCGGCCGCCCGGCGCGGCGTGGCCGTGACGTACAACAACAGCGGCACGGTGTACCTGGAGCAGCAGAAGTACCCGCTGGCGGCGGCCGACTTCGGGCAGGCCCTGCGCCGCGGCCGCCTGCTGGGCGACTCCGGCGTGGTGGTGCTGGCCCTCTACAACCTCGGCGCCATTGCCCTGCAGCGCAAGCAGCCCCAGACCGCCCACCAGTACTACCGCCAGACCCTGGTCATCGACCGGGCCCAGGGCAACGTGCAGGGCCAGGCCGAGTCGTGGCTGAACCTGGGCGACGCCCTGCTGCAGCTCAAGCGCTACCGCGAAACCGAGCAGGCCTACGGGCAGGCCCTGCAGCTGGCCCGGCAAATGCAGGCCCGCCCGCTGCTGCGCGTGGTGTACGACGGCTACGCCACCCTCTACCAGGCCACCGGCGACTTCCGCCAGGCCCTGCGCTGGCGTACCCGCTTTCAGGACCTGAACGACTCGCTGTTTCGCGACGAGACAACCGCGCAGGTGACGGAGATGCGCACCAAGTACGAAACCGAGCAGAAGGAAGCCCAGAACCGCCTGCTGCAAAAGCAGAAGCAGCTGCAGCGGGCCCGGCTGCGGGCGCAGCAGTTGCTGATCCGGCGGCGCAACACCCAGCTGCTGGGCGGGCTGCTGGTGGGCGGGCTGCTGGCGGCGGTGGGCTGGCTGCTCTACGCGCGCCGGCGGCTGCAGCAGCGCGTGGAGCTGGAGCAGCAGCGCCAGCAGCTGGAGCGGCAGCGGGCGGCGGCGGTGCTGGAAGCCGAGGAAAACGAGCGGCGCCGCATCGGCGCCGACCTGCACGACAGCGTGGGCCAGCTGCTCACCGCCGCCAAGCTCAACCTGCACGCCCTGGGCCAGCAGCTCGGCCCCCGGCTCGGCAACCAGCAGGTGCTGCTCGACAACGCCGTGGCCACCGTCGACGAGTCGTTTCGCGAGGTGCGCGGCATCTCCCACAACCTGATGCCCACCACCCTGCTGCGGCGCGGCCTGGCCGCCGCCGTGCGCGACTTCCTCGACAAGCTGCCCTCCGACAACGGCCTGCGCGTGGAAGTGCAGGCCTACGGGCTCGACGATATTCGCCTGCAGCCGACGGTCGAGAGCGTGCTGTTCCGGGTGATTCAGGAGCTGATGCAGAACATCATCAAGCACGCCCAGGCCACCGAAGTGACGCTGCAGCTGGTGCGCGGCGAAGACGACCTGACGGTGACGGTGGAGGACAACGGCGTCGGCTTCGCCCCCCAGACGCTGGGCTCCGAGGCCGGCATCGGCCTGCGCAACGTGACCACGCGCATGAGCTACCTCGGCGGCCAGGCCCACTTCGATGCCGCTCCCGGCCGCGGCACCACCGTTACGCTGGAAATGCCCCTGCCCCTGGCCGCGGTGGTGAGTTAGGGTGTGGGGCCAGTAGCCGCTTGGGTAAGCTGTTAGCCCGTTGAGCGGTCATGCGTCGCTGCGCTCGGCATGACGGCCGGCGTTCTGGGCACCCAGCCCGACTCGCGGACCCGCGGCCGGGCACCCCCAACCGGGCCGCAGCCGGCGGCACTCAGAGCACGATCAGGCGGTGCTTGAGCGCGTACTGGATCAGGCCGATGATGGACTTGGCTTTGGTTTTGGTGAAGATATTTTTGCGGTGCGTTTCCACGGTCCGCTCGCTGATAAAGAGCTTTTCGGCAATGCCCGCGTTGGAGTACTCCCCGGCAATGAGCTGCAGGATTTCCCGCTCGCGCGCGGTCAGGGGCACGGGGCGCGCCGCCTCGTCGCGGTTGGCGGGCACGTCGAGGTGGTCGAGCAGGGTGGCGCCCACTTCCGCGTTGAAGTAGGTGCGCCCGGCCGCCGCCCGCCGGATGGCCGTGCTCAGCTCCTCGGCGGAGGTGTGGGGCGGTCTAGCCGAAACGGACAGAGTGCTAAGGTAGGTGATTGGCGAGGTCGGTTTCGAACTGGTGGGGCGAGCGGTAGCCGAGAGCGGAGTGACGGCGGTCGAGGTTGAAGTAGGTGTCGAGG
>NZ_QHKM01000020.1 GCF_003258365.1 Hymenobacter edaphi
CCCTGATTGCCGTCTGCAACAAACTCCTCAAACAGGCCTTCGCCATCGTCAAATCCGGTGTGGCTTACCAACCCGACTTCGCTCAAAAAGCCCTGCACATGACTTGACTTTCAACACAGTTCATGTTGAGGAATTACGGAAGTTGGTTGAGGCACAGGGTTACGTTTGCCCAGAGAATCCACGCCGCGTGGCCTTCGGACGTGTGAGGAGGTTTGGTTAGACCGGACACTTTGGTGACGAGGTTTGGAGGGGAATTTCGAAATGGTTGGGGGCTTGGTAGCCGAGCGCGGAGTGGCGCCGCTCGTCGTTGTAGTAGGTAATGTAGTGGCTGAGTTCGAGGCGTGCCTCCTCCAGCCCAGGGAAGCTGCCACCGTCGAGTAATTCGGTTTTGAGCCGGCTCCAACAAGACTCTGCCGGGGCGTTGTCGTAGCAGTTGCCTTTGCGGCTCATGCTTTGATGCGCGCCGTGGGTGGCCGGCAGTTCGCGGAAGCGGGTAGCCGTGTACTGGCTGCCTTGATCGGAGTGCACGATCAGGCCGGCCACCGGATGGCGCACGGCCAGGGCCCGGCGCAAGGCTTCGCTGACCAGGTCCTCGGGCATGGTTTCGCGCACGTCCTAAGTGCCGCCGGGGCGGCACCAAAGCCGACGACCTTGCGCAAGCAGGCATCCTGCCAACTGGCCAGGTACAACCAGCCGCCGCCCGGCTTGGGCAGGCCGGTAATGGCGCCGACCCACACCTGATTCGGGGCGGTGGGGCGTGGCTGGCGCAGCAGTCGGTTGGGCGCCACGCGCTGTCCGTGCGCCGAATCGGTGGTGCGCGGGACAAACGAGCGGGGCTGCTGCGCGTGTAAGCCGTGGGCGCGCAGCACGCGCCGGGCATGGTGCTGAAAGGCCCGCACGACAGCCCGTTCCCAGGCCGGGGCAGGCTGCTGGCGGCGCTTGCGCCAGGCGTAGTAACTGCTCGGGGCCACCTGCAGCACCGTGCACAGCTCGCGTACCGGCGCCAGCTCGCGGTGCTGGTCGATAAAGCGGTAGCGGCTCACGGCGTCTCCTGGCTGAAGATGGCTAAGGCTTTTTTTAGGATGTCCTGCTCGCGCTGCACCCGCTGCAACTCGGCGCGTAGCGCGCGCACCTCTGGGTCACGTGCCAGTTCCGTGCTGCCCAACTCGGCCGCCGCCTGCTGATCCCGCCTGCGGTAGAGCAGCCGCTCACTGATGCCCAGCTGGCGGGCCGCCGCCCGCGCCGAGCGGCTCTCCCGCGCCAAGCGCAAGGCCTCGGCCTTAAAGGCGTCATCGTATTTGCGCCGTTTATCCGGCTGCTTTTCGTGTGAAGGTGTTGTCATGACAGATGGAATGCACGTTCCTATTCTGTCCAGCTCAACTAGACCACCTCACCAAGCGCCCCACGCAAGGACCCGAAGCTCTGCCACCGCCACGAACACTTCAACCCCGTAGGGCAATACCTTTTTCCATTAGCAGAGAAGCTCAACGCCAGTTCTAGTCCCGATTACCGGGGCGCTATAGATGGCATTTCAACCGCCAAAAAGGCAGCTGGCAGCTTTTTCGGTACCAGCTTGTTAATACCACTCGGGCTGCAGGTAAGTAGGTGCTCACTAATAATTTTTTGTTTATCTATTGTGTTTTCGTTAACCTTACCACTCGCTTGCCCCGCTAACAACCCGTAAAAAGCCATCAAAGCGCCAGAAAAGCAGTTTTGGCTTGAGGCTACCGGATTTTTGCCTTGGTTTTTCGGTTTTTTTTTGCCCCAAAACACAATCGTTTGTGTTGGCTTTTTTCACAAACGATTGTGCTAATGTTCCAAAAATTCCCACATATTTTCTCATGAAAAAGTCCATACCCAAAAAGCGCATATCTGCGCTGCCAGTCCTACTGTGCTGCCTGCCACTGCAGGCGGCTTTGGGTAGTGCTGTTCCCAGTTCCTTGCGTGAAAGCTCCGCTGCAACGCGGGCCGCGGACATCACCGTGACCGGTCGCGTGCGGGACGAAAAAGGCCAGGGCCTACCCGGCGTGAACGTGGTGGTAAAAGGCTCCAGCAACGGCACCCAAACCGATGCCGAAGGCCGCTTCTCGCTCAACGTGCCTGACAACGCCACCCTGGTGTTTTCCTTTGTGGGCTACGCGGCCCAGGAGGTAGCCTTGGGCGGGCGCACGAGCGTCGACGTGGCTCTGGTGCCCGACAACCGGGCGCTGTCGGAAGTGGTGGTGGTGGGCTACCTGACGGAAAACCGCCAGAACGTGAGTTCCTCCGTGAGCAGCCTCGACGTGAAAGAAGCCACCAAGGCGCCGGTGGCTACCACCACCCAGGCCTTGCAGGGCCGGGTGTCGGGCGTGCAGGTCACCGGCTCGGGCGGCCCGGGCGACGCGCCCATCGTCAACATCCGCGGCATCGGCACTTTGGGCAACGCCAGCAGCGGCCCGCTCTACGTCATCGACGGGCTGTGGACGGACAACATCCGCGACCTGAACCCGAACGACATCGAAAGCCTGACGGTGCTCAAAGACGCGTCCTCCACGGCCGTGTACGGCTCGCGCGGGGCCAACGGGGTGATTCAGATTACCACTAAAAAAGGCCGGGCCGGCGCGCCCGCCATCAGCTTCAACGGCTACCGCGGTGTGGAGCAGGTGTACAAGCGCTACAACCTGACCAACGCCAGCGAGTGGGCCGACCGGGCGGTGGCGGCCTACCGCAACGCCGGGCTAGATCCGCTTAACAACGGGCAGAACAGCCTGGCCGGGGCCGTGAAAGGACCGGGCGGGGCCTTCAACCCCAACGTCGATACGGACTGGCAGAAGGAGTTTTTTCAGACGGGGGTGATTGAGGACTACAACCTGTCCTTTTCCGGCGGCTCGGCGGGCGAGAAAAACGCCACCAACTTCCTCGTATCGGGCGAATACTTCCACCAGGAGGGCATCGTGAAGGGGCCCGACTTCAAGCGTTACAGCCTGCGCCTGAACTCGGGCCTGAGCCGGGGCCGCTTCCGCTTCCAGGAAAACGTGCAGCTCACCCACCTCGACGTGAGGCTGCTCAACGGGGCGCCCTTTATCGACGTGCTGACCATGCTGCCGAGCATTCCGGTGCGCGACCCCGCCAACGAGGGTGGCTTCGGCACCGGTTCGCCCGTGCTCAATACCTTCGCCACCAACCCCATCGGGGCTCAGGAGTTGCTGCGCCGCACCCAGTCGGACAACCGTCTGGCTGGCAACGTCAGCGCCGAGTACTCGTTTTTTGACTTTCTGACTTACCGGCTGAACGTGGCCCTGGACGGGCACACCTACAGCAACGCGGACGCCCAGCAAAGCGGGATTCTGCGCCAGAACACGCGCATCAACACTTCCTCGCTCAACGAGTTTCTGGGCTACGACCTGTTTCTGCTCGGCGAAAACACGCTGAACTTCAACAAGCGCCTCGGTGACCACAGCATCAACGCGCTGGTGGGTTATTCGGAGCAGAGCTTTCGGCAGCACGGCGTGCAGGCCGGCGCGCAGGGCTTCACGCCGGCCGGCGGGCAGTACTTCTTCGAGCTGAGCGCGGCCCCCAAAGTAGGGGTGGTGCAGGGCTCCTCGTACAAGTTTACCAAGCGTTCCTTTTTCGCCCAGGCCGCCTACGACTTCAAAAACCGCTACCTGCTCTCCGTCAGCGGCCGCCGCGACGGCTCCTCCCGCTTCAAGCCCGACAACCGCTGGGGCAACTTCGGGGCCGTCTCGCTGGGCTGGCGCTTAAGCGAGGAGGGCTTTATCAAGGAAAGCCTGCCGCAAATCAACAACCTGAAGCTGCGGGCCAGCTACGGCGCCAACGGCAACGACGCGGTGGCCGGCGCCTACGGCGGCAGCTACCTGACGGCGGCCATCGTGGGCCAGAACGTGAATTACGTCATCGGTACCGGGCAAACCATCGTCAACGGCTCGACGCAGCTGGCGCTGCCCAGCCCCGACATCCGCTGGGAGGAGCGCTACACCAAAGACGCCGGGTTTGACCTGGGCCTATGGAACGACCGGCTCACCGTGTCGGCCGATTACTACATCTCGCAAACCCGCAACGCGCTGGCGCCGGTGCAGGTGCTGACCTACCTGGGCCACTTCGGTACCACGCTCTACCAGAACGCGGGCGACATCGAGAACCGCGGCTTTGAATTGGCGCTGGGCTACCACGAAAACCGCAAGGCTTTCACCTACGGCGCTGATTTTACGCTTACCACCATCAAAAACGAGGTGACGGCCCTGCCCGTGAAGGGCCAGGTGCTGGAGGGCGGCGAGCTGCTGACCCGCTCGCAGGTGGGCCGCTCCCTGGGCGAGTTCTACCTGATTCCCTTCGACGGCATCTTTCAGTCGCAGGACGAGGTGGCCAACTACAAAAGCTCTAACGGTACGGTCATCCAGCCCTACGCCTCGGCCGGCGACGTGCGCTACCGCGACACGAACGACGACGGGGTCATCAACAACAGCGACGCGGTGTACGCGGGCAAGTCCATTCCCAACCTGCTGATGGGCCTGAACCTGAACGCGGGCTACAAGGGCTTCGATTTGTCGGTGTTCTTCAACTCGTCGAGCGGCAACAAGATTTACAACCAAGCGCGCCGGGACCTGGAAAGCTACGTCGGGCCAAACAACTACAACGCCGACGTGCAGCCCTGGACCCCGGAAAATCCCTCCACCACGACCCCGCGCCTGCTGCAGGGCGGGGGCCTGGGCAACCTGGGCCTGGCGGCTTCCAACAACTCCCTATTCAACACCACGCGCTGGCTGGAAGACGGCTCCTACGTGCGCCTGCGCAACATTCAGCTCGGCTACACCATTCCCAAGAGCGTGACGAGCAAGGTGCCCAGCCTGGGCAGCGTGCGCGTGTACGTGACCGGCCGCAATGTCTTTACCCGCACCGACTACACGGGCTTCGATCCGGAGATTACCGGCACCGGCTTCTACAGCCGCGGCGTCGACATCAGCTCCTACCCGAACGTGCGCAGCTTCACCGGCGGCGTCCAGGTCAACTTCTAACTCCCCCCCCGAGGGGCCCGGCGCGCCTCCGCGCGGCCCCGACCAACCCGTTTCCTTTACTCCGATGAAAGTCAATAAAATAGCGGCTTTGCTGCTGGTGGGCGGCCTGCTGGTGACCAGCGCCTGCGAAAAAGACCTGCTGGACCAAAGCAACCCCAACGCGCCCACCAAGGAAAACTTCTGGCAAAACCAGGACGACGCCATCAAGGGCGTGTTTGCCTGCTACTCGGGCCTGCAGCAGTTTGCCTGCTACTACCGCAGCTGGCACTTCATGGCCCACCGTTCCGACGAGTCGTTCAGCCAAAGCCCCTTCGTGGCCCTGGCCGACTTCACGCGCTTTATCCAGCCCGACGTCGACTTCTTTATCTCGTCCTTTGCCTGGAACGACTACTACCGCACGATTTACCGCACCAACCAGGCCATCAACCGCATTCCCGGCATTGCCATGGACGAGACGCTGCGCAAGCGCCTGGTGGCCGAAGCCCGGTTTGTGCGGGCCCTGTCGTACTTCGACCTGGCGTACTTCTTCGGCAATGTGCCCCTGATGCTGGAGGAGCCCGTCGACGTCAACGCCCGGGCCCCGCAGGCCACGCAGGCCCAGACCGAGGCGCAGATCATTGCCGACCTGCAGGCCGCCATTCCCGACCTGCCGCTCACCTACGGCGACGTGGACAAAGGGCGCGTGACCCGGGGCGCGGCGCAGGCCCTGCTCGCCAAAGTGTACATGCAGCAGCGGCAGTGGGCGCAGGCCTCGGCCTTGTTCACCCAAATTATCGGCTCCAACCAGTACGTGCTGGTGCCCAACTACCTCGACAACTTCACCGAAACCAACGAAAACAACCGCGAGTCGGTGTTCGAGGTGCAGTTTACGGGCACCGTGCTCGAAGTGGGGCAGGGGCAGGACAACGGCTCGGCGTCGGAAAGCCACGACCGGCCCAACTTCTTCGGCCCTCCCGGTCCCACCTTTGCCGACGTGCAGCCCCGCCGCTGGCTGCTCGATGCGTACACCGATTCGACGGTGGGTTTTGTGCCCGGCAGCACCACCCGCCACCGCATCGACCCGCGCCGCGACGTCAGCATCATTCACGCCGGCAACCCGGACGTCTTTTACGGCCGCACCTTCGCGCAGTGGGGCTGGAACCCCAACCAGCAGTACTGGCGCAAGTACCTGAACGACCGCACCCGCGCCGACGAAAACTTCTCCTCCGGCATCAACCACCGCGTGATTCGCTACGCCGACGTGCTGCTGATGCAGGCCGAGGCCCTGATCGAGCAAAACCAGCTCGGGGCGGCCCGGCCGCTCATCAACCAGGTGCGCGCCCGCGTCGACCTGGCTCCGCTGCCCACCAACTCCACCCAGGACCAGCTGCGCCAGCAACTGCGCCTGGAGCGGGCCCGGGAGCTGGCCGGCGAAGGCACGCGCTGGTTTGACATCCTGCGCTGGGGCCTGATGGACAACCAGGTCGGCATCGACGAGCTGCGCACCCGCGACTCGGACTTCACCAACTTCCGCCTGGGCGTCTCCAAGCTGCTGCCCATCCCGCGCCGCGACCTGGGCATCGACCCGAACCTGCGCCAGAACCCGGGCTACTAAGCGGCCCAGCACGCCGGCGCGGCGTTGAGCCCTTCGAGGCCGCGCCGGCACCTGGTCTGGTTTCGCGTCGATACGATGAATAGCCTCCAACCCCTGGGCCGTGGCGCCCGGCCGCTGCTGCTGGTGCTGGGCCTGCTGGGCTGCCAGCGCAGCTTGCCGCCGGCGGCCCCGCAGCCCCCGGTGGCAACGCCCTCCACCGCCACGTTTACCAATCCGCTGCTGCCCTCGGGCCCCGACCCCTGGGTGACGCAGAAGGATGGGTACTATTACTACATGCACACCACGGGCACCAACCTGCGCCTATGGAAAACGGCTAAGATGTCGGAACTGGGCGCCGCCGCCGGCGTGGTGGTCTGGACGCCCCCGCTCACCGGCCCGGCCTCGGGCAACCTGTGGGCCCCGGAGCTGCACTGGCTCGACGGCAAGTGGTACATCTACTACACGGCCGGGCCCGCGGGCACGAACCTGGGCCAGCAGCGCACCTGGGTGCTCGAAAACGCGGCCGCCGACCCCACCACCGGCACCTGGACCGACAAGGGCCGGCTGTACAACCCCACGGCTGATTTCTGGGCCATCGACGGCACGGTGCTCGAGCAGAACGGGCGGCGCTACTTCGTGTGGTCGGGCCACAACGGGCAGGACGCCATTCAACGCCTCTACATCTCGGAGATGCGCAACCCCTGGACGCTGACCGGCCCGCGGGTGGAACTCTCGCACCCCGAGTACGGCTGGGAGCTGCAGGGCCCGCCCTACGTCAACGAAGGCCCGGAAATTCTGCAGCGCGCGGGCCAGACCTTTCTGGTGTACTCGGCCAGCTTCTGCGGCACCGATTCCTACGCCCTGGGCATGCTCACGGCCAGCAGCTCGGCCGACCCCCTGCGGCCCGCGTCGTGGACCAAGTCGGCGCAGCCGGTGTTCAGCCCGAGCCCGGCGAGCCGCGCCTACGCCACCGGCCACAACGGCTTTTTCCGTTCCAAGGACGGGCAGCAGGACTGGATCATCTACCACGCTAATTCCAATGCGGGCGAAGGCTGCGAAAACCGCCGCAACCCGCGCATGCAGCAATTCAACTGGAACGCCGACGGCACGCCCAATTTTGGCCCCCCGGTCCCCATCGGCACGCCCCTGGCCCGGCCCGGCGGCGAATGAGTCCGCCGGCGACCTTCCTCACCCTCCCATTCCCACCGTCATGACCCCACGCTTACTCTTCCGCTGCCCCGCCGCGTACCGCCGGCGGCTCGGTTTACTTCTGCTGTTCCTGCTCGGCTGGCTGGGCGGCCCCGCCTACGCGCTGCAGGGCCTCACCGGCGTGCACGACCCCTCGACCATCGTCAAGGAAGGCAACAAGTACTGGGTGTTTGCCACCGGGCAGGGCATCTACAGCATGTACTCCACGGACTTGGTGACCTGGACGCCGGCCCCGCGCGCCGTGTTCGTCAACAACGCTTACCCGGGCTGGATCAACACCAAAGTACCCGGCTTTCAGGGCAATTTCTGGGCCCCGGAGTGCATTTACCAGAACGGCCGCTACTACCTGTACTACTCCTGCTCCACGTTCGGCTCCAAGGTGTCGGCCATCGGCGTGGCTACTAATGTGACGCTGGACCCGACCAGCCCCAACTACCAGTGGGTGGACCAGGGGGAGGTGGTGTCGAGCAACACCAACAGTTCCGCCAACGCCATCGACCCGGCCATCTTCCGCGACACCAACAACGACCTGTGGCTGACCTACGGCTCGTTTTTCGGCGGCCTGCGCCTCGCGCAGCTGAACCCGAGCACCGGTAAGCTCCTGAGCACCCAGGACTACTCCGTAGCCAGCGGCGACGTGGAAGCGGCCTGCCTGTACCGCCGCGGCAGCTACTACTACCTGTTCATCAACCGCGGCGCCTGCTGCCAGGGCGTCAACAGTACTTACCGCATCCAGGTAGGCCGCTCGACGAGCGTCACCGGGCCTTTCCTCGACCAGAGCGGCCTGGATTTGAACGCCGGCGGCGGCACGCCGCTGCTCAGCGGCTCGGGCCGCTTCGCCGGGCCCGGCCACCCGGGCATCTACGAGGAGGGCGGCGCGAGCTACTTTTCCCACCACTACTACGACACCTACGACAACGGCGCGCCCAAGCTGGGCTTGGCCACGCTCAGCTGGAACGCCGCCAATTGGCCGGTGGTGAGCCGCGACTGGGTGACGGGCGGCCGCTACGAAATCAAGAACCAGCTCAGCAACCTGATCTGGGATGCCTGGGGCTGCACCGGCGTGGCCGGCCAAGCCGTGGCGCAGGGTACGCCGGCCGGCCTCACCTGCCAGCGCTGGGACGTGGCCGCCCTCGGCGACGGGCTCTACAAAATCACCAGCGCCCAGGGCGGCCTCGCCGTATCGGTAGCGGGCTGCTCGCCGAGCGGTGGCGCCTTGCTGCAGCTCGCCGCGTACGCCCAGCAGGCCTGCCAGCAGTTCTACATCGACCGCGCCAACGACGGCACCCTGGTGTTGGCTTCCGCCAATGGCAACCGCGTGGTGGAAGTACCCAATGCCTCGCAGACGCCGGGCCAGCAACTAGGCCTGTGGGACTACAACGGCTGTTCCTGCCAGCACTGGTCGTTGACGCCGACCACCGTCACGGCTGCCCGCAGCGGCGCCGGCGCCCTGGCCGCTACGCTGTACCCCGTGCCGGCCCCCTCGACGGGCTTCACCGTCGGCCTGGCCGCGGCGGGCCCGGCTACGCAGGTGGACGTATACGACGTGCGCGGCCGCCTCGTGCACCGCCAAACGGGCGCAGCGGGAGTGCGGCTGCTGACGGTGCGCACCGCGCTGCGGCCGGGTATTTACCAGGTGCAGCTTCGGCAGGGCGCCGCTACGCTCACGCAGAAGCTGGCCGTGCAGTAGGGCGGCAACTTGGGCAGTTTGGTGAAAAATGATAAGATCATACACAATCGGATAAGTTATTTTTTGCACTGCGGAGGGCCTTGTTCGGGGGTATACCGGCTTTTTTAACACAATTATCACACAAACGATTGTGTGCACCTTAAAGCTTGCCTATTTTACGCCCTGAATTAGCCGATGCTGTTTATTAAGCTCGGCGTTGCCTCTCCCGGAAGCAGCTTGTTGGCGACCCGTACCGCTTCGGCTTCTCCCGTTTTCCGCCTGCTTATTCCACCTCCTGCCATGAACCACACCCTCCGCGCTAGCCTGCTGACCAGTGGCGCCGTCGGGCTGGCCGGCCTGCTCAGCCTCAGCGGCTGCGACCGGTCCTCCCCAACGACTACCGATGCCGAGCAGTCCGCCGCCGACCGCCCCGCCCAAGCCGCCGATTCCGCCGCAGCCCCGACGGCCGCGGCTTTCGGCCGCACCGCCGACGGGCAGCAGGCCGAGCTGTACACGCTCCGCAACGCCCACGGTGTGCAGGTGAGCATCACGAATTACGGCGGCACCATCACCCGCCTGTTCGTGCCCGACAAGGCCGGCA
>NZ_QHKM01000021.1 GCF_003258365.1 Hymenobacter edaphi
ACCCCACCGGCGTTTATGACATTTCGGTCAAGGAGCTGAGCCGCACCACCGGCAAGAAGTACGACTACCTGTACCTGCGCAAGGCTACCGAAGCCATGGGCGGCCGGATGTTCGAGGTCGAGAACGACCAAGTGTACGAGCAAATTTGGATGTTCCAGCGCGTGCGCTATATCAAGGGCACGGGCAGCATTCAGTTTGAACTAACCAACGCTATCCGCCCCTACCTGTTTGATCTGCGGGACAACTTCACATCGTTCCAGCTGTACGCGGCTTTGCGACTGACTAGTAAATACGCTAAGCGGATCTACTCGCTCTGTTCCCAATGGAAAGACCTGGGCGAAACCAAGCGTTTCGAGCTGGATGATTTCCGCCGGATGCTCTACCTGCTCGATGACAAGGGTAATGAGAAGTTTCGGCAGATTGGCCAGCTTAAGCAGTTCGTCTTGGATGAGGCGGTCAAGCAAATCAACGAGCACACGGATCTGCGTATCGACTACCAGTTAGAGAAACAAGGCCGGGCCTTTAAGAGCATCGTCTTTAAGATCACCCGTCAAACCGTTAGCGTGGTGCTGCCTGAGCTGGCGCCCGTCAAGCAGCTCTCGCTTGAGCTACCTGACCACCGAACCCAGAACGCGGGCCGCATCCTGGATGAGTTGCGCATCGTGGACCCGCAGCTGCGCGCCCGCATTCTTCAGGACGCGGAGCACGTGCGGGCGGTAAATCAATTCGCGCATGACATGAGAACCGACAAGGTCAAGGCGACGCGCAATCCGGCCGGCTTGCTGCTCACCATCCTGGGCATCAACACCAAGGCCGCGAGTAGCTGACACCCTCCTACCCTCCGAATAAACGCTTCCAGAAGCCCGGCTTGGGTGGGGCTGCCTGAGTAATCACCGAGCTATTCTGGGTAACCTCGGGCAGCCGCTTCTGCAACTCGCCCAGCTGCTCGTTTTGGCGCAACAGTAGTTCCTCGATGTGCCCGATACGCTGACTATTCATTTGGTTAGTCAAGGCGTTCAGCACGTCATTCTGCTCTAACAGGCGGCTTTGCAGCTGCTGAATAGTCTGATCGCGTTCCAATAACTGTTGTTGAAGCTGGGCGACTTCTTCTGCCTGGTTGGATACGATAACAGCAGGCAGCTGCTCGGGCTGTGTTGGTGTCTGAGTAGTCGCTTGACTGGTCAGATACTGTTCTTGCAAAAAGGCTTGGCTAATCAGGTAAGCGTTTCCTTTTGGTGTTGCCTCCGTACGGACGTGACTAGTCTTGACGTGTTGCTTGACTAGTCGGCGAATAGTCTGTTCAGACTTGCCATATAGTTGAGCTGCTTGCTTAATGGAGAGGAATTCGATGGGCGCTTCCATGAGTGTGTGACTAGTCAGCGCTTGAATATAAGGCAGTTTTTTGATTAGTCATAAACGCCTACTTGACTAGTCTGTCGATAAGCAGCTAGTTGATAGCTACTTATACGAACCATACTGACTTTGGCCGTATCTTATACTCTTATGCTAATTCAATAACTTTGTTCGGGAACTAGACGAGCTCTCTAAACATCACCTTAACAACATAAAGTCATGTATGCCAAACATATATGACAAATAAAACATTATAATTATGAGATATCATTCTAGAAAATGGATCAACGTTCCTAAAAGCAGAACAGGTTATCTAGGTAGCAAAAAATTAGAACGCCGACAGCAGAAGAGTTGGGCAAACAGGCTGCTTTCTAGCTATGGAGTTGAACTAGTCATAGTCACTCCAGGCTTTATGATTTGGGGTATGGACCTGCACCAGTTTATGGTGGACAACCTAAAGAGGGCAGCTTTCAACAGTGGGAGCCGAACTGTTTATGTACTTAAGGGCTTCACGTACTTTGAGATAGCTCATGAAGTGTACCATGCTAGGCATTGGCACCAAATTGGAGAAGAACATTACTCTTCTCTAACTGATTTAGAAAAAGAAACGTATGTTTATGATGCTTTGATGGAGAAAGCTCATAAGCTTACTGCAGCTGAAATTGCAGATGCAACATCATACATCAACCGGGTGCGTAAGCTGCATGGGCACCCACCACTACCATGAATACAGCCAACTTAGTACTTGAAAGGCTCGATGAAAGGACGCTCATTGCTCTTACAAGGGACATTCTAAGAGACAAGGGCTTAGCTTACGATCACAACAGGGACTTCCATGTCCAGTTCGAATCGTCTCCGGCGGGTCAAATGTGGGTTGTTTCCTTTCAAACTGCCCCCAATCCTTTTGGCTTCGCTAGTGAGACATACTGTGTAGAGCTGAGCATGGATGGAGAGTTCATCGACATACTTACTCCAAGAGGTCGTGCAAGTCACATCACTGGGATGGGTAAAATGAAGAAGCAAAGTTTGCTCGTCTGCTGACCAAACCCAGCTAAACAAGAGAGGCCCAGTCGCGCTATCGCGACTGGGCCTCTCTTGTTTAGCTGGGTTTGGTCAGATAGAAGGGACTGCTTTTTTGATTAGGATAAAATAGGACTTTATGGGTGATAGGGGGGAGGTAGCTGCTTTCCCCCTTATTCCTGGAAAAATTGCTTAACATAATACATGTTATTCAGCGACTCCCGGAATCGCACTGGTTTTATGCCCCACCGCCCCAATGTTTCTGCGTGGCACTTTTCCAGTTTGTCTACCTGCTTTACTCTCCCCTCAAACAGCGAAGACCCGCTGTAAAGCGGGTCTTCTGCATTACTGAGACTATTTATGTACGCTAACGCTCGCGTACTGATTGAGCCAACACTGAGGCAGCAAACTCCTTTGTCTGCGAGTTGTACTTAGTGCTACTCAGCACTCGGGAAGCCAGATCCTCCGTAGCTGCACCTGTTTGATGACCACGATTTACTTGAGACAACGCCGAAGCAGCCAAAGATTTGGCCGTAGCTGACGAGTTCGGATCGCTAAGTGTCTGGGAGGCGCGAGAGGCCACACCTTGTGAAGTGGTTTTCTTATTCATTGTGAGTTGTTTGAAAAAGAATGAGGTAACTACTCTATTCCGTGTGCAGCCAGCAAACGGAGTACAGAGTACATGTTGCGCTTACGGAAGTATGGAAGCAGTACTTCAAACGGAGGCCTGTTACTCCGATAAGGAGTGTTGCTGGGTCCCGTGTAAAGTCCACCACCTGGCCCGGCATAGAGCCCTCCGCCTGGACCAGTATACATACCACCTCCGGGGCCGGTATACATACCGCCTCCAGGACCAGTGTACATACCACCTCCGGGGCCGGTGTACATGCCACCGCCCGGGCCGGTATACATACCGCCTCCAGGACCAGTATACATACCACCACCTGGACCGGTATACATACCGCCTCCAGGACCAGTGTACATACCGCCACCCGGGCCGGTGTACATGCCACCGCCCGGGCCGGTATATCTGTCTCTAGGCCACGTATTCTGAACGGCCATAGTCAACTACGTTAAGTCCTCAATAGGAGCGGTAGGGGCATCGCGCTTAACAGCCTCAATACCGTTCTCCCTAGCCGTGAGGGTTGTGTAATTCTCGCTCCGGCCTATCACCTCACCGTTAGCCGCTTTCAGGTTGAAGGTGTAGTTGCTGAACCCATTTCTGCGCTCGTAGCGCATATCGTAGGGAGCATTTACCCTGACTGCGGCAATGCCATTCAGGCACGACTGCTTTGTGGTGTAGCCTTCGCCGCTGAGGATCTTCTCACCGTTTTTTGACTGCAAATGGTAGTAGTACTGGCCGTTAGCCGTACTCTTGAACACCCGGAATTTGGGATTATTCATGTTTAGTAGAGTTGGTTTACTATACCATGTTGACTCGCGCCTCTTTTTTGCGGCCGGGTGCGAAAAACTTTACTTTGCCAACATGTATAGGTGTGGTCCTATAGCTTAAAAAACTACTGTGGCACAGGAACAGGACGACAAGTATTGGGGGGAGCTATATCAATGCCTCTTCACCTTCACTCACAAACTTTTAAAGAAGAAGCACTGGTTCAGGGGGACTAGTGATGGCTCCTCTATCAAAGGCAAAGAGGTGCACGACTACGTAGACGACGCTCTCGCACTGTACTTCGCTAACCCTGAGAAGCATGACCCGAAAAAGGGCTCGTTAGCAGACTACATAAACTTCAACATCATCCGCACCTTAGTACGCAATGATGCTGTTTCAGCAGAGAACAGGAAGACTTTAGACCTGTTCGTAGATAACCCAGACGAAGAAGAAGCAGGCTCCACTTACTTGGAGTCGATGCTTTCATACACGGAAGCACTAATTGATCAGCAAATGGACTATGATGCAGTCATAGCCTACATAGAACAGCAAGCCCAAGACGACAGCGTGGTCGAGTCCATACTGCTGGGCCTAAACATGGACTTGAAAAGAAGAGAAATAATGAAGGAGTTCAACATAGAAGCAAGAGAATATGACAATGGCAAAAGGAGACTTGAAACCATTTTAAAAAATACTGCTTCAAAATTTCAAATTCAGAACTCCACATCATGACATACAGCAAAAAATACCTAGCCAAAATAATACTATCTAACGTTGATCATACTAGTTGTGATCCAGAAAAATCAAAAGAATATTTAAAAGAGAATAAGATAGACCCTGACAATATTTATAAAGAAGGAATCAAACGAATAAAAAAGCTACAATTACAGGCAGCAGCAGCAAAAAAACGCGCCGAAATGGAATCAACTAAAAGCATAAAACAGAAAGCCATAGACTGGGTAGACTCGCTTATAAATGATGTTAATTTCTCCTTCCCATCATTCGTTAAAAGCAATAACCTAGTTTTACACAACAGAAATATTGATTCATTTAATCAAGAAGATATAAAAAATAGTCTTACACAATATTTTTATTTAAAATTCGTAGATCCCGATAACACAGAACAAGATGAACAACAAGTATAGCAAAGCAGAATTAACAGCAAAAAGAGTCTTGGAGGCTTGTGGAATAGATGATCCTACTGAGCTTCCAATAAGCGATATTATCATGGGAAGAGGCGCCTATTATGAAGAAAAGCCTTTAAATGGCAAAGAAGGAGAAATTGTATCAGTAAATAACAGGTCGATAATCACCATAAACTCAAATATTACATTTGAGCCTAAGAAAAGATTTGCTGCCGCTCATGAGTTAGGACATCACGAGATGCACAAGCACTTAGACAATGTAACCTTTGACACTGAATACGACCTTATAAATTGGTATAAAGCAGGCCCACAAGAGACAGAGGCTAACGAGTTTGCATCTGAATTTTTAATGCCTACTGAGCAATTTTATAAAGAATGCAAAGCAAAAAAATTTGGGCCTCATATCATAGAACATCTATCCGAAAGATTTCAAGTAAGCAAAACAGCAGCTATACTTAAATTTGTAAATCGCGGCAATCACCCTGTATGCATAGTATACTGCAAAGACAACAAAATGAAGTGGTGGAAAGCTTCTCATGATTTCCACCACTATATTGAGTTTTCTTATGATTCCAATCCACCTATCGGCTCAGTAGCATACGAAGTTTTTACAAAAAATAAAACTTATTTTAAGGACGAGAAAAAACAACAAATTTGGAAGTCAGATTGGTTCAGAATGAGACACAACGAAGAAGGTGATCCAATATTTTATGAATATTGCCTTCACGTAAAGAGCTTTAATTACACTATCAGTATTATTTGGGAAGACTAATCTAGTCATATAGGCACACCATTACTTCTTCCTCACGGAAGCGGCTTCTGGATCGTTTGGATAAGGGAAGTACTTGCGGGCTAACTCCGGCCGCTCCTTCGCCAGCGTTTGGCGGTGCTCCACGAAGAAGGTGAACCAGCGCTCTATTTGCGCGTGGCGAGCCTGCAACGTGGCCAGCTCGGTGCGGGTACTGTTCCGGCTCGCGATGGCCCAGGCCAAGCCCGCTACTAACACTAAGACGATCCCGCCAAACACAGCCACTGCTTGCAGGCTGGTGAATCCCACGACGTCGCCGCGCACCGGCACCTGCCGAGGAATGCGTTGCGCACTGCGTTGCAGTTCCGCAGCCGCCGCGGCTAGTTCGGTCTTGCTTTGTGCCGTGGCCTGCTGCACGGCCTGGCTCACGGCTGCTGCTGCCTGTTGGCCGGCCTGACGCAGCGTGTCCGGAGTGGGCATTTCCGACAGTAAACTGGGCGCTAATATCCGGGCCACACTAGCGGGGTCGAAGGTGGGTCGGCTCTTCGCCTCGACGGCCTGCAGGAGCTGCTGCAAGTCGTCGGTACTGACGGGCTTGCCGCGTTGAATAAGGGTGTGAATCCCATCCCGCATTTCGCTGATGGTACTGAACAGATCGGTGGGTTGCATAAGGTCAACAGAGAGAAAAGGAGAGTAATCAGCCGCGGCTAGCGCTCCCAGCCCCCATCCCGGCTGGGGAGCTGCGGACGCGGGGGCAACTGCGGCGCCTGGCGGGCGGCTTCCCGGGCCTGGTCGGCGAACAAGCGAGCCAACGCCTCCGCCGAGTAGCCCTGCGCGGCCTGCTCTGCCACTTGGGTCAACTGCGGCGCCTGCGCCTGGTAGTGGGCAAAAGCTTGCTGCAGGTTGCCGGCGCTGTACTGCTTGGCCACCTC
This sequence comes from Hymenobacter edaphi, assembly GCF_003258365.1. Lineage (GTDB taxonomy): Bacteria > Bacteroidota > Bacteroidia > Cytophagales > Hymenobacteraceae > Solirubrum > Solirubrum edaphi. Next base: position 6,589 of record NZ_QHKM01000021.1, read on the forward strand.
GCTGCCCTTGAAGCGGTACCCATCCTTCTCGAACACTACCCCGTACACCGCCGGCCCCTGCTTTTTCTGGTGGGTGCTCAGCTGCACGGTCACCCCGTGCCGGGTGAGCTTGGCTTGCAGCTCCTCGAAGCTGCCCGCATACGGCGCCGTATGCTTCAGCACGTTGGCCACCTCGTGCCGTGTCCGTTGCCAATCCGCCGTGCGCGTCTGCTTCGGCGTGGTGGCCGCCGCCTGCCGGTGAGTGGGCCCCACTTCCCGCGCCTGCGCCCGCCCCTGCTGTTCGGCTACGGTCAGCCCGAAGTGCTGCTCCAGCCGCTGGCATACCTGTCGGCTATGCTGCCCAATGAAGCTGTCGGCAATCGCCTGCCCGTCGTTGTCGACGCGGTTCACTACCAGGTGCGCGTGCGGGTGCGCTTTGTCGACGTGCTGCACCAACGCCCATTGCGTGTGCTCCAGCTTCATCTCGCGTACGTAAGCCCGGCCGACCTCCTGCAGCAGCGCGCTCAACTGCTCGGGGCTGCGGCCGGCCGCGTCGTCGGCCGGCAACGCCAGCGCCACGTGCAGTACGGCGTTACCCAGCCTCGGGCGCAGCTGCTGCTGAAACTGAAAGTCCTGGGCCATGTGCGCCGCGCTGTCCGTGCGCACGCCGTCGGCATCAAGCACCCGGGCCTGCTTGTCTTCTTGGAAAACGTAGCGGCAGATGCCGGCGAAGCTCTTGCCGATTTTCACTTTACCGATCATGGGGCAGTAGGGAAGAAAGAAGTTGCTGCACCTGGTTGAGCGTTGCCCGGGCCTGGGCCTGCACGTCCTGGCCCACGTGGGCCAGCACCACCAACTGGTTCAGGTTGGTGGCCAGCTTCACCAGCTGCCGGTACTGCTCCCGCTGCTCCACGGTGGGCTGCGCGTGCAGCACCCGCACGCCGTCGAGTGCAGCCCGGATGATGGCTGAGCGGCTGTAACCCGTGACCTGAGACTGCTCGTCGAGGCGCATCAACTGCAGCTGGTTGAGCCGCAGCTGAAGGGTCGCATCGTGCGTGAATAGCGCCTTCGGCCGACCGGGGGCGCGCCTCTTTTTTGGCGGTTCAGCGGAAGAATCAGAGTCAGTCATAGGTCTAAACAGAGCGGATAAGAGGTGGCCCCCGGCAGGGGCAAGAAGAGGGAGGCCAACAGCCGACCGGGGTTTTTGCGAAGCAAAAACACTTCTTGCTTAACGCCTGAACGGATCACAGCCGCGCCACAAGGTAGGAGCTTTTGCCCCACTGCCCCAAATACTACTGACCTAGAGTGCTTGGCCAATAGGCGTATCCACTTACCCGATTGGCGCCCAAGCAACTATTGTCCACTAAGACGAGGCCACAACTGCGCGAACAATTGGAGCTTCGGCTTGCCAAGTCAGGTATAAAGACATCCATACCGAGAACGGCTTCAGGCAGCACGAGTAATCGTCCGGGCTGTGCTCTGCTGGGAGCTTGGGTCATCATAAGCAAACGAGAGTAAAGTGCCGACATTGGTCTCATTTGCCTGGCTATTCGCCTGCTCCGGACAACGCACATATAGCTTCGCTACGGCATGCAAAGTACCGGTCGAAGGTACCCCTTCACCCGGCCCGCTCGATGCGCACAGCCGTGCAATAAGGACACTGTGCGTGTAGCCGTGCGACGGCTTCCGGCAACACGTTGTTGGCAGCCACCCGCCCTTGGCACAGCGCGAAACCCCAGGGCTGCCCCGATCCAGGCAACGTGGCTTGCAAGAAGTCGCGGGCCCGCACTCGCTGAAACTCCTCGTCGCTATACGGATCTACCTGATAAAACTTAACTAGGACGGTTCCCAAGGGGGTATTCGATAAGCGGAAGATGCGGTCAGCCATAGCACAAGATACACGTAGAGGAGCCGAAACTGCCCAAATGGGCCCATCAACAAGGCTTATATAGCATAAACAAGTATTTGATTATCAAGTATATATGCCTTTTAATGCCGCGCCCCGGTGTCGAAGGGCTTCGTGTTTGTGCTGTGTTTTTTGCTGGTGCTGCGCACGGCTCGCCAGATAGTTATCCACACCCTAAAAGCCTTCTCGCGCACGCGAAACACAACTTTGTGAGTATTTGAATTATTTGTTCTATTTGAGAGGCTTGTAACCATATGATTGACAATATTTTATGAGCCTTAAAAACAGTTTTCGTGTGTCAAAAAACAGTTTTCGTGTGTCAAAAAACAGTTTTCGTGTGTCAAAAAACAGTTTTCGTGTGTGAATCATACCTTTTAAAAACAGTTTTCGTGTGCGAATTATCAGTGCATAAACACAGTCTGTTTCTAATTACTGTTTCTTGACGAACTTGCGTCTGTTGCCTTATCCAATCTCTAGATGAAGCCCGTCGAAATTCGTCACCACAATGCCATCACTACTGCCCGGTACGAGTACTCGGAGCTGCAGATGGACCTATTCTTTTACCTGCTCTCGCAACTCCGTAAGGACGACCCCACCGGCGTTTATGACATTTCGGTCAAGGAGCTGAGCCGCACCACCGGCAAGAAGTACGACTACCTGTACCTGCGCAAGGCTACCGAAGCCATGGGCGGCCGGATGTTCGAGGTCGAGAACGA
>NZ_QHKM01000022.1 GCF_003258365.1 Hymenobacter edaphi
GGGCGAATCCAAAAAGTATGACATTCAGGAGTTCAAGATGATGCTGGGCTTGCTTGATGACAAAGGCAAGGATAAAGCTATCAGGATGAGTGATTTTCGGGAAAGTGTGCTGGATGTGGCCGTAAAGCAAATCAATGAGCATACTGAATTGCACATCAGCTATAAGCTTGAAAAACGGGTTAGAACCTACAAAAACATCGTCTTTACCATCAAGCGGCAAGCCTTAGCGGAAACCATTCCCTTCGACTTAGTAACCACTGTTCAGGACGTGCCTGGCGTTCAACAAAGCCACTTCGACAACGCCGCCCGCATCTTGGACGAGCTGCGCATCACCGACCCCAAACACCGGGCTACCATCCTGGCCAGTGCGGCCCACGTCGCGGAAGTGAACCGCTACAACCACGACCTGAAAACGGGCAAGGTCAAAGCCTCGCGCAATCCGGGCGGGCTGCTGCTCGTGCGCCTGGGCCTGGTCGCGGCCAAAGCCCCTAAGCCCGCCTGAGCCCCTCCCTCCGATGCGCCAAAAAATCTACCTCGAACTCGTCGTTTTGAAGCCCGGCAACGCGGTGCACCTCACCGAGGCCGAGCAACAAGCCATTCCGTGCCACTTCTTGATGGCTCAGGAAGCCGAAAAGCGGATGATGGTCATCGAGTACACCCCGGGCTCCGATCGTGCCACCAGAGAGCGGATTATTGCCGTGCACCTGCGGGCCTACGCCCGTCGTTACAAAATCATCAGCTACGAGGTATTTGACGACTTCGTCCCGGCCCTACCGGCTCCGCTGGTAGGCTAGTCAGATAGGATTTAGGGGGCAGTGGGGAGAGTGCAAAAAGCGGGTCCGTCATCCCGGTTTTATCCCTTAACATAATGTAGCTTATAGGAGCAATCTTGGAATCCGTGCGGTTTTGCTCCCCACCGCCCCCGGTGCCGGCGCGTGGTACTTTTCCGGTTTAGGCCCCTAAAAAACGGGGTCGATTTACCGGCGCGTCAGTGCTTCATCTTCATGCCCGCTTTGCCCTTGCCCAACTGGTCGAGGGCGGCACGGAAGCCGGTAGCCAGCTGCGCGGCGGGGCCGCGACCGTAGTAGTGCAGGAACATCATGCGCGGCTGGTCAAACAGCATGTGGTTGTGCACGGCCACGACCTCCAGATTGTGGGCGCGCAGGGCCTTTATAACCGGGTTTACTTCGTGCTCCAGCATAGCAATGTCGCCGGCCACATGCGCGTCAGCTTGCTTGCCGGCGAACGCGGCCCACGAGTTCAGGCCAATGGCGGCGGTCATTTCCGTGCCCATCATCACCGATTGCAGGTCCGCTCGGCCCACGGTATACTTGTAGGTGGGGCCGTTCACCGTGCCCTGGTACTGCACCACTTTGTCGAGCGCCGGAATATCAAACAGCTCCTTGCCGGTGGGCGGGCCGGGGGCCGACGTAGCGTTGTTGCCCGCCTGCGCGGCCGGGGTGCCGCCGCTGGGCTTCGGCTGGTTGGCCGGCAGCAACTTGGAGTCCTTGAGCGCGGCGGCAAACTTGCGGGCCAGCTCGGCCGGGGCACCCATGCCGTGAATGTGCATGTAGAAGATGCGCGGTTCCTCGTAAAAGAAGTGGTTGTGTACGGCCCCGATTTCCAGCCCCTGGGCCAGCGCGGCCGACATGAGCGGGTTGACTTCCTCCTGCAGCAGCACCGTGTCGCTCATGAGCATGGCCGATTTGCCGTCCAGCGTGTGCTTGATGGCCACCCACCCGCCAAAACCAAAGGCAATGGGCACCGGCTCCCCCTTGATGGTCACCTTCAAGTCGTTGCGCGGCAACGGGGTGCTGTGCGTGGCCTGCGCTTCAACGTAGGCCCCTTTCTTGCCCATCGCGGCCTCGATGGCGGCAATGTCGGCCGCGCTCAGCGGCGGGGTGTTGCCGGGGGCCGGGGCTTCGGCGAAGGAGGGCAAGGGGCCTAGCAGCAGCGGCGTGGTGGCCAGCGCCGTGGTTTTGAGCCAGTCACGGCGGGAAAAACGGGAATCGGACATAGAACAAGGAATGAATGAGACGGCTTAGGGTACGTAAGGTAAACGGTTGACTGTTCCTTCTCTGTGCTCAGGACGCGGCTTGTGGGCGCTTAACGTGCTGTATTCTCCGTTTCCTGAGAAGACCTCTAAAAGCCCTACTGTGGGAAATACTTTTTGACCACCTTCGGATTGTCCCGTTTCAGGTCCCAATAGCCCTTCGTCAGCCACTCCAGCGCCCGCTTTTTCTGGGCCTGCTCCTGCTGCAGCTGCGCTACCTGCGCCTCGGCTGCGGCCTTCTCTTTCCAGAGGTAGGTGCTCAGGCTGGTCAGCATCAGCAGCAGGGCCACCACCCCCACCCCCAGCCGCACATGGGTAAAGCCCCAGACTTCCCCCACCACGGGCACGCTACGCGGAATCCGGTCAATCACCTGCTGCAGCTGCGCCGTGCCCGTGGTGAGCGTCTTTTCCACCTTCGCCGGCGTGGCCAGGTGCGGCTGGATGGCCTCCGCTACGCCCTGGTAGTTGATGGTAAAGCGCACTTCCTGCTTCACCGTGGCCAGCACCTCGTCCAGCTCGGCCCGGCTCACCGGCCGGCCCTGCTCCAAGCTGCGCTTGTTCAGCGTCTCAATACCCCGCCGTAGCGCGTTAATATCTTCCAATAGCTCCTGCATCGGTCGTTGCTGAAAAGTTAATCTCCCATCCCTAGGCCTTGGGATGGCTGCTGGCTCAGCTGCTGCTGGGCCTGCCGCTGCTTGGCCTGGGCGTACTCGGCCGCCAGCTTGGCCAGCGCGTAATCCTGGCCCAGCTGCTGCCATTGCTGGGCCGGGTCGTGGCCTAGCTCGCGGGCCTTGGCAAAGCCTGCTTCCAGATTCCCCGCGCTGTACGCCCGGCCCACCTGGCTGCCCTTCACCCGGTGCCCGTCCTGGGCAAACACCACCCCGGCCGGGCTCCCGTCCTTGCGCCGCGTCAGCTCCAGCTCGATGCCTCGCGGGCGCAGCGCCTCGCGCAGCTCGTCGAAGCTGCGGGCCTGGCCCGCCGTGTAGCTCAGGGCGCGGCCAATCTCCTGGCGGGCGCGGCTCCAGTCGGCCGACTGCTGCTCCTTCGGGGTCGTGGCCTGCTGCTGCTTGGGGGTCGGCCCGATTTCGCGGGCCTGCCGGTGCCCTACCTGGTCGGCCACAATCAGTCCGTAGTCCTGCTCGATGCCCTTGCACACGTCCACGCTCCGGGAGCGGATAAACTGGTCACTCACTGTCTGCCCGTCCAGATCCACCCGGTTCACCACCAGGTGCATGTGCGGGTGGGTTTTGTCCTGGTGCCGCACCACGGCCCATTGCGTGTTCTCCGGGTCGATTCGCAGCCCTTTTAGGTAGTCCTGGGCAATACGGCCCATGACCTCATTGGTCAGCTTCTCCTTTTCCTCGACCGGAAAGGCCAGCGCCACGTGCAGCACCGCTTTTCCCAATCCGGGACGCATGGCCCGCACCGCGTCAAAGTCCGCCGCCATGTGCGCGGCGCTGTCCGTGCGCACCCCGTGCGCGGCCAGCACTTCGGCCCCTTTGCCGGGGGCCTTCTCCTGCAGCACGTAGGCACACATCGCCCCGAACGACTGGTTCACCTTCACTTTTCCAATCATGCCCCTTCGCCCGTGAGCCGCTTCAGCAGCTGGTGCATCTGCCCGAGTACCGTCGTGGCCCCGCTGCGCTGGTCCTGGCCCAGGTGGGCCAGCTTGGTGAGCTGGTTCAGGTTCGCCGCCATGCCGGCCAGCTGCGCCAGCTGCCGCGCTTCCTCCGGCGTCGGCGGGGCCTGCAGTTTCGTGGCCGTGTTCTGCTTGCGCCACACCGACCGCAGCACTTCCCCCTGGCTCAGCTGATACCGCTCGGCCTCACGGGTCAGGCGCTCGTGCTCCGCGTCCGTGAGCCGGACGCTCACGACGTGGCGCTGTTTTTCGGCCAACGGGCCGGCCTTCCGGCCTCCTTTTCGGGGGCGGTGGGGAGGTGAATCAGGAGCTGCTAGGTCTGCCATAGGGAGGTCCCCGAAGGGGCAAGTGTAGTGAGCCCAACGGGCGAACGGGTTTCCTGAATTGCGCGAAGCGCGATTCAGGAAACACATCTTGCGCGAAACCGTTGAACGATGTGGACTAGGCCCACAAGGTACGGCTCCCCGCACGTACGCGCAACCCCTGGCCCACTCTTTTCGCTGCGCCTCCCAGTTGGTTTTACCGTTGGTTTCCGTTCCAACTCTTGCACCCTTCCGGTTACCTCCTGCCTCCTACTTCTGGTGCTCCCCTGCCGGCAACGTGGCCACCTTGCTCTCGCCTCCAGCTGCCCCATCTGGCCACCTTCTCCCACCTGGTCATTGCCTCCTGTCCCGGTGCGCTTGCTTTCCCCTCTTGTACTCCTTTCCTGACCTGTGGCCTTAGCTGCTACCGTTTCTGTGGGCACAGTATTCCGGAGTTCAAAGCAGCACATAAGCTCAACAATAAGGTTTATAAACCGTTGATTACCAATAATATATACTTTATTGAATGCTCGCAAGTCACTGGCCTCTAGGACTTTTGCTGTTTTTGTTTTGCTCGCGCCGTTGTACTCTCGAACAAGCCCTAGAAGCTTTTTTGCCTCGCGCGAAACAACAATTGGTGTATTTGAGCTTATTTGTCTTATTTGAGGGGCTGCTTTCATGTTGATTTACAGCTATTTATGACACTTAAAAACGGGTTTTAGTGGGTGAGAAACGGGTTTTAGTGGGTGAGAAACGGGTTTTAGTGGGTGAGAAACGGGTTTTAGTGGGTTTGAAAACGGGTTTTAGTGGGTGAGAAACGGAATTTAAAAACGGAATCCGAATACGATACCCGTTTCTTTCTTATAATTGCCCAGTAATCAGCCATTAGGACACTATGAGCAAGGACCTAGAAGTTCGCCAACACAATGCTTTAACCAATGCTCGGTACGAGTATTCGGAGCTGCAGCTTGATTTGCTGTTCTTTCTTATCTCTAAGCTCCGAAAAGACCAGCAGGACAGGGTTTATGAATTGAACATCAAGGATTTATCCTCATTAACTGGCAAAAAATATAACGCTGCCTATCTCCATAAGGCGACTGCTGACATGGGTAGCCGTGTCTTTGAGGTGCAAACCGAAACCCGGTACCGGCAACTCTGGATGTTCCAGCGTGTGGACTACCTACTTGGGCAAGGAATCATTGAAATCAAGCTCACAGAGGACATTACCCCCTATCTATTTGACCTGAAAGAGAACTTCACTAGCTATGAATTGGCTTCGGCACTGCGCCTCACTAGCAAGTATGCTAAGCGGATTTATCAGTATTGCAGTCAGTGGAAAGACCAGGGCGAATCCAAAAAGTATGACATTCAGGAGTTCAAGATGATGCTGGGCTTGCTTGATGACAAAGGCAAGGATAAAGCTATCAGGATGAGTGATTTTCGGGAAAGTGTGCTGGATGTGGCCGTAAAG
>NZ_QHKM01000023.1 GCF_003258365.1 Hymenobacter edaphi
TTTTACAATGGAGAGTTTGATCCTGGCTCAGGATGAACGCTAGCGGCAGGCCTAATACATGCAAGTCGAACGGTGGTAGCAATACCATAGTGGCGCACGGGTGCGTAACGCGTAGGCAATCTGCCTACTCCTGGGGGATAGCCCGCCGAAAGGTGGATTAATACCGCATAAGACTATAGGGCGGCATCGTCTAGTAGTTAAAGAATTTCGGGAGTAGATGAGCCTGCGTGCCATTAGCTAGTTGGTGCGGTAACGGCGCACCAAGGCGACGATGGCTAGGGGAGCTGAGAGGCCGATCCCCCACACTGGCACTGAGATACGGGCCAGACTCCTACGGGAGGCAGCAGTAGGGAATATTGGGCAATGGGCGCGAGCCTGACCCAGCCATGCCGCGTGACGGATGAAGGCCTTCTGGGTTGTAAACGTCTTTTGACCGGGAAGAAAAAGCCCTTGCGAGGGAAATCGACGGTACCGGTTGAATAAGCACCGGCTAACTCCGTGCCAGCAGCCGCGGTAATACGGAGGGTGCAAGCGTTGTCCGGATTTATTGGGTTTAAAGGGTGCGTAGGTGGCCCTGCAAGTCCGTGGTGAAAGCCTGCCGCTTAACGGCAGAACTGCCATGGATACTACAGGGCTTGAGTCCAGACGAGGTTGGCGGAATGGATGGTGTAGCGGTGAAATGCATAGATACCATCCAGAACCCCGATTGCGTAGGCAGCTGACTAGGCTGGTACTGACACTGAGGCACGAAAGCGTGGGGAGCGAACAGGATTAGATACCCTGGTAGTCCACGCCGTAAACGATGGATACTCGCTGTGGGCGATACACAGTCCGCGGCTTAGCGAAAGCGTTAAGTATCCCACCTGGGGAGTACGCCGGCAACGGTGAAACTCAAAGGAATTGACGGGGGCCCGCACAAGTGGTGGAGCATGTGGTTTAATTCGATGATACGCGAGGAACCTTACCGAGGCTAGAATGCGCGTGACCGGTTCAGAGATGGACCTTTCCTTCGGGACACAAAGCAAGGTGCTGCATGGCCGTCGTCAGCTCGTGCCGTGAGGTGTTGGGTTAAGTCCCGCAACGAGCGCAACCCCTATGTTTAGTTGCCAGCACGTAATGGTGGGGACTCTAGACAGACTGCCTGTGCAAACAGCGAGGAAGGCGGGGACGACGTCAGGTCATCATGGCCCTTACGCCTCGGGCTACACACGTGCTACAATGGACGGTACAGAGGGTCGCCACGCAGCGATGCGGAGCCAATCTCAAAAAGCCGTTCTCAGTTCGGATCGGAGTCTGCAACTCGACTCCGTGAAGCTGGAATCACTAGTAATCGCGTATCAGCAACGACGCGGTGAATACGTTCCCGGGCCTTGTACACACCGCCCGTCAAGCCATGGAAGTCTGGTAGACCTGAAGCTGGTGCCCCGCAACGGAGCCAGTTAGGGTAGAACAGGTAACTGGGGCTAAGTCGTAACAAGGTAGCCGTACCGGAAGGTGCGGCTGGATCACCTCCTTTCTGGAGCAATCCGACTCGTGAGCTTTTTCTAGCTGCTCACCTCTTTGTCTTTCCTTCTTTCATCTGCATCAGACGATCGGTCTGGTACACGTTCTTTGACGTAACGGCTAGCAAACAAGAGAAAAACATGCCAACTCCAGCAATGGAGGTTGGCATCACACGAGCAAACGATAGATCCATGATTACTCTGGATCGACCGTTACTTACGGAAGTAACGAAGGGCGCACGGGGGATGCCTAGGCTCTCAGAGGCGAAGAAGGACGTGATAAGCTGCGATAAGCGGTGGGGAGGGGCACATACCCGTTGATCCGCCGATTTCCGAATGGGGCAACCCACCACCTTGAAGAGGTGGTACTATTTGCTTGCAAATAGGGCGAACCCGGGGAACTGAAACATCTAAGTACCCGGAGGAACAGAAAATAACAATGATTCCCCAAGTAGTGGCGAGCGAACGGGGATTAGCCCAAACCGGGTTGGTTACGGCCAGCCCGGGGTTGTAGGACTACGATATGGAACCGCCAACAGGTAGCTGAATGACGTGGGAAAGTCAACCAAAGACGGTGAGAGTCCGGTAAGCGACAGTTGTTGGGGTCCTAGTAGGATCCTGAGTAAGGCGGGGCCAGTGAAACCCCGTCTGAATCCACCGGTACCATCCGGTAAGGCTACATACTCCTGAGAGACCGATAGTGAACCAGTACCGTGAGGGAAAGGTGAAAAGAACCCTGGATAAGGGAGTGAAAAGAACCTGAAACCGTGCGCTTACAAGCGGTCGGAGCCCCTTGGTGGGGTGACGGCGTGCCTTTTGCATAATGAGCCTACGAGTTACTCCTCTCTGGCAAGGTTAAGAATGTTGACATTCGGAGCCGCAGCGAAAGCGAGTCTGAACAGGGCGCAGAGTCAGAGGGGGTAGACGCGAAACTTTGTGATCTACCCATGAGCAGGATGAAGGTTGGGTAAAACCAACTGGAGGTCCGAACCAGTTTCCGTTGAAAAGGATTTGGATGACTTGTGGGTAGGGGTGAAAGGCCAATCAAACTGAGAAATAGCTCGTACTCCCCGAAATGTATTGAGGTACAGCGTCGTGGTTGAGTCACGTGCAGGTAGAGCTACCGATTGGACTAGGGGGTGTCACAGCCTACCGAATCCAGACGAACTCCGAATGGCACGTTGATATACACGGCAGTGAGGCGTGGGGTGCTAAGGTCCCACGCCGAGAGGGAAAGAACCCAGACCATCCGCTAAGGTCCCTAAATCCGGGCTAAGTTGAACAAAGGAGGTCCAGTTGCCTTGACAGCCAGGATGTTGGCTTGGAAGCAGCCATTCATTTAAAGAGTGCGTAACAGCTCACTGGTCGAGCGACAGGGCATCGATAATACGCGGGCATCAAGTCCGGTACCGAAGCGATGGATTCGTCTTATGGACGAGTGGTAGGGGAGCATTCCAGCAGCGGTGAAGCGGTGACCGGGAGGCGCCGTGGAGCGGCTGGAAAAGCAAATGTAGGCATGAGTAACGATAATGGGGGTGCGAAACCCCCACGCCGATAGACTAAGGTTTCCTGCTCAACGCTAATCGGAGCAGGGTTAGTCGGGACCTAAGGCTAAGCTGAAGAGCGACGACCGATGGCCAGCTGGTTGATATTCCAGCACTTGTTTTGTGGAGTGATGCGGTGACGGAGAAGTGAAAGGCACGCGGGCGGACGGAAGTGCCCGTTGAAAGCCGTAGGTATTGGATTGGTAGTAAAGTACGCCAGTCTAGCTGAAAGCCGATAGTAGACCAAGTCCTTCGGGACGCGGTCATAGTTGCCCTAATCAGACTCCCAAGAAAACCCGCTAAGCGTTTACTGCAAAACAACCCGTACCGCAAACCGACACAGGTAGTCAAGGAGAGTATCCTGAGGCGCTCGAGTGAATCACGGCCAAGGAACTCGGCAAAATGGTCCTGTAACTTCGGGAGAAGGGACGCTTCCTTGCAGCAATGCAAGAAGCCGCAGTGAAAAGGCCCAGGCGACTGTTTAACAAAAACACATGGCTTTGCGAACTCGCAAGAGGAAGTATAAGGCCTGACACCTGCCCGGTGCCGGAAGGTTAAGAGGGGAACTTAGCGCAAGCGAAGGTTTGAATCGAAGCCCCGGTAAACGGCGGCCGTAACTATAACGGTCCTAAGGTAGCGAAATTCCTTGTCGGGTAAGTTCCGACCTGCACGAATGGTGTAACGATCTGGGCGCTGTCTCAGCCGTGAGCTCGGTGAAATTGTAGTCTCGGTGAAGATGCCGAGTACCCGCCACGGGACGGAAAGACCCCGTGCACCTTTACTACAGCTTGACATTGACTCTGGGCACCGCATGTGTAGCATAGGTGGGAGGCGTTGAGCCGGGGCCGCTAGGTCTCGGGGAGCCGACGTTGAAATACCACCCTTGCGTTGCTTGGAGCCTAATCTCTAAACAAGGGAAACAGTGTCTGGTGGGTAGTTTGACTGGGGTGGTCGCCTCCAAAAGTGTATCGGAGGCTTTCAAAGGTCCGCTCAATCCGCTTGGTAACCGGATGCAGAGCGCAATAGCAGAAGCGGGCTTGACTGTGAGGCTGACACGCCGAGCAGGGTCGAAAGACGGATATAGTGATCCGGTGGTTCCGCATGGAAGGGCCATCGCTCAAAGGATAAAAGGTACGCCGGGGATAACAGGCTGATCTCCCCCAAGAGCTCATATCGACGGGGAGGTTTGGCACCTCGATGTCGGCTCGTCACGTCCTGGGGCTGGAGAAGGTCCCAAGGGTTCGGCTGTTCGCCGATTAAAGTGGCACGCGAGCTGGGTTCAGAACGTCGTGAGACAGTTCGGTCCCTATCTGTGGCGGGCGTTGGAATGTTGCGAGGACCTGACCTTAGTACGAGAGGACCGGGTTGGACCAGCCGCTGGTGTACCAGTTGTGCCGCCAGGTGCAGCGCTGGGTAGCTACGCTGGGTCGAGATAAGCGCTGAAAGCATCTAAGTGCGAAACTCACCTCAAGATGAGCATTCCGTTAATAAGGTCCGTGAGAGATCATCACGTTGATAGGCCGCAGGTCTTAAACCCGAAAGGGCCAGCCGAGCGGTACTAATGAACCGAACGCTTCCGAATTACCTGCTCCTTTCTGCTTGTTTGCTGGCCGTGCGTCAATGCCTTCACGGCACCCGACTGGGGTGTCCGTCCTGATAATGGTGGCTTTAGCCCGGGTGTTCACCTCTTCCCATTCCGAACAGAGTCGTTAAGCCCCGGAGCGCCTATGGTACTGCCTTCGCCGGCGGGAGAGTCGGTCGCCGCCAACCTTATCACGCCTGCAGCCCCGCTGGTCCCTTACCCGGACCGCGGGGCTGCTCGCGTTTACAGCCCCCCC
>NZ_QHKM01000024.1 GCF_003258365.1 Hymenobacter edaphi
CCATTTCACCCCCTCACCCTTTCACCCTATGTCCAAGACATACGTCATCGGCATCGACTACGGCACCGACTCGGTGCGGGCCGTGCTCGTGGATGCCCGCAGCGGCGCCGAAGTGGCGCAGGCCGTGCACCCCTACGCCCGCTGGAAGGACCAGCGCTACTGCAACGCCGCCCACAACCAGTTCCGCCAGCACCCGCTCGACCACCTCGAGGGCCTGGAAGCCACCGTGCGCCAGGTGGCCGCCCAGGTGCCCGCCGAGCAAATCGTGGGCCTGGCCGTGGACACCACCGGCTCGACGCCCGGCCCGGTGGACGCGCGGGGGCAGAGCCTGGCGCTGCTGCCCGGCTTCGAGGAAAACCCGAACGCCATGTTCGTGCTCTGGAAAGACCACACGGCCCTGGCCGAAGCGGCCGAAATCAACCGGAAAGCCACCACCTGGGGCGGCGAGGACTACACCCGCTTCGAGGGCGGCATCTACTCCTCGGAGTGGTTCTGGGCCAAGATCATGCACGTCACCCGCGAAGACGAAGCCGTGGCCCGGGCCGCGCACTCCTGGATGGAGCACTGCGACTGGCTCACGCTGCAGCTCACCGGCGGCGCGCTGGCCACCTGCAAGCGCAGCCGCTGCGCGGCCGGCCACAAAGCCATGTGGCACGAGAGCTGGGGCGGGCTGCCGAGCGAGGAATTCCTGGTGCAGCTGGAGCCCAAGCTGGCCGGCCTGCGCGAGCGGCTCTACACCGACACCTACACCGCCGACCAGGTGGCCGGCACGCTCAGCGAGGAGTGGGCCCAGCGCCTGGGCCTGACGACCGACACGGTGGTGGCCGTGGGCACCTTCGACGCCCACGCCGGCGCCGTGGCGGGCGAAATCGAGGCCTATTCGATGGTGAAGGTGATGGGCACCAGCACTTGCGACATCGTGGTGGCGCCCGTGCAGGAGGTAGGGGAGAAGCTCGTGCCCGGCATCTGCGGGCAGGTGGACGGCTCGGTGGTGCCCGGCCTGCTGGGCCTGGAAGCCGGCCAGTCGGCCGTGGGCGACCTGCTGGCCTGGTTCCGGCAGCTCATCGAGTGGCCGCTGCGGGCGTTGCTGCCCGACAGCAGCGTGCTGCCCGCCGAGCAGCAGGACCAGCTGCGCGAGGAGCTGGCCGGCCGGATGATGGTGGCGCTCAACCAGGCCGCCGCGGCCGTCGACCCCGCCGCGTCGCAGGTGCTGGCCCTGGACTGGGTGAACGGCCGCCGCACGCCCGACGCCAACCAGGCCCTGAAAGGCGCCCTGATGAACCTGTCGATGGGCACCGACGCGCCGCACATTTTTCGGGCCTTGGTGGAGTCGATCTGCTACGGCTCGCGCCGCATCGTGGAGCGTTTCGAGGCGCAGGGCGTGCCCATCAAGCAGGTCATCGGCCTGGGCGGGGTGGCCAAGAAGTCGGCCTTTCTGATGCAGACCCTGGCCGACGTGCTCAACCGGCCCATCCGCGTGGCCGAGTCGGACCAGGCCCCGGCCCTGGGCGCGGCCATGTACGCGGCCGTGGCCGCCGGCCTGCACCCCGACGTGCCGACGGCCCAGCGGGCCATGGGCAACGGCTTTGCCGACACCTACGCGCCCGACCCCGCCCGCGTGGCCGCCTACGAAGCGCGCTACCAGCAGTACCTGGCCTTCGGCGAGTTCGTGGAAGCGCAGACGCCCAATATGGCTTAGCTGGAGTTGGTGGTCGGCCGTTCGCTCATGCAAGGAACCAGCGCCTGACAACCAACCACTCGCCACTGACAACTCCCAACATGTACCAAGACCTGAAACAGGCCTGCTACGAGGCCAACATGCAGCTGCCCCGGCTCGGGCTGGTGCTCTTCACCTTCGGCAACGCCTCGGTGGTGGACCGCGACAACCGCGT
>NZ_QHKM01000025.1 GCF_003258365.1 Hymenobacter edaphi
CGCCATCAGCAACTACAACGACGCCAACGAGGTGCGCAACTGCGAGCTGGTCGGTCTGCGCGACCTTAACCAGGGCAACTCCTACGTGCAGGACAAGGTGGTCGAGTTCCTGGACCATCTGATTGATCTCGGCGTGGCCGGATTCCGCGTGGACGCCGCCAAGCACATGTGGCCCGCCGACCTGGCCGTCATCTATGGCCGCCTCAAGAACCTAAACACCGACCACGGCTTCGCCTCGGGATCCAAGGCGTACATCGTCCAGGAGGTCATCGACATGGGCGGCGAGGCCATCAGCAAGTCCGAGTACACCGGACTGGGCGCCATCACCGAGTTCCGCCACTCCGACTCCATCGGCAAGGTCTTCCGCGGCAAGGACCAGCTGCAGTACCTGACCAACTGGGGCACCGCCTGGGGCTTCGCTGCCTCCGACCGCTCCCTGGTATTCGTCGACAACCACGACAATCAGCGCGGACATGGAGCAGGAGGCGCCGACGTTCTGACCTACAAGGTGCCCAAGCAGTACAAGATGGCCTCCGCCTTCATGCTGGCGCACCCCTTCGGCACTCCCCGCGTGATGTCCTCCTTCTCCTTCACGGACACCGATCAGGGCCCGCCCACCACCGACGGCCACAACATCGCCTCGCCCATCTTCAATAGCGACAACTCCTGCAGCGGCGGCTGGGTGTGTGAGCACCGCTGGCGCCAGATCTACAACATGGTGGCCTTCCGAAACACCGTGGGCTCGGACGAGATCCAGAACTGGTGGGACAACGGCAGCAACCAGATCTCCTTCAGCCGAGGCAGCCGCGGCTTCGTGGCCTTCAACAACGACAACTACGACCTGAACAGCTCCCTGCAGACGGGCCTGCCCGCCGGCACCTACTGCGACGTCATCTCCGGCTCCAAGAGCGGCTCCTCCTGCACGGGCAAGACCGTCACCGTCGGATCCGACGGACGGGCTTCCATCAACATTGGCAGCTCCGAGGACGACGGAGTGCTGGCCATTCACGTCAACGCCAAGTTGTAAACAGCTGGGGAGCATGGCGAACAGCCAGGCAATTAATTGAGATTATTAATTGTACGAAATATATATGATGAGATTATAA
>NZ_QHKM01000026.1 GCF_003258365.1 Hymenobacter edaphi
CTGAGGTGGTCTAACCGGAACGGACAGGGAGAAGTCTTACCTTCCGCTGTCTATGCCCGAACAGAAACCAACTGACGGTCAACCCGTCCCGCGCAAGAAGTACACGCCGGCCTTCAAGGCCGAGTGCGTCCGGCAGGTGGCCGCCGGCGCCCGCCAAAGCGACGTGGCCCGTGCCCAGGGTATTTCCCCCGCCCTACTAGGTCGCTGGCAACGGGCCGCGTTGGAACAGGCCGTGCCCAGCAGTGCCGAGCGCGAGGAAATCAAGCGCTTGCGCGCCGAGCTGAAGCGCGTGGAAACCGAGCGCGACATTTTAAAAAAAGCGGTGACCATCTTCGCACAGCCTCAACCGTGAGCAAGTACCTGTTTACCAAGGCTGAAGCGGGAACCTGGTCCGTGAGCGACCTGTGCCGGGTGTTGGGCGTGAGCCGTAGCGGCTACTACCAGTGGCGGGCGGTTGAGCCACCACCGGCCCCCGCTTGGCAGCCCGCTGCCCAGCGAGCCTTTACCCGCCATGCCGGGCGCTACGGGACCCGTCGCCTGCGGGCCGAGCTGCACGCCGAAGGCCACCGGGTGGGCCGCTACGCCCTGCGCCACTGGCTGCAGGCCAGCGGGCAACGCGCCCTGAGCACCCGCCCCCAGCGGCCGCGCACCACCCAGGCCGACCCGGCCGCCGTGGTGGCCGAGAATCGGTTGCTGGGCCAGCCGGCCCCCACCGCCCCCGACCAGGTGTGGGTGGGCGACATCACCTACCTGCCGCTGGCCGGCGGGCGCTGGTGCTACCTGGCCACGTGGCGCGACGCCTGCTCCCGCCGCGTGGTGGGCTGGCACCTGGCTGCGCACATGCCCACCGAACTGGTGCTGGCCGCCCTGGAACAGGCGCTGACGCTGCGCCAGCCGGCCCCGGGCCTGATCATCCACGCCGACCGCGGCAGCCAGTACACCAGCCTGGCCTGTCGCCAGCGCATCGCTGACGCCGGGGCCATGGCCAGCTACGCCCGACCGGGCAACCCCTACGATAACGCCCAGGCCGAGGCGGGCTGGAGCACGCTTAAAACCGAATTGCTGCCCCACGGCGGCGCCTTTGCCAGCTTGGACGAAGCCCGCCTGGAAGTGGCCTATTACCTCGACACCTACTTCAACCTCGACCGCCGTCACTCCGCTCTCGGCTACCGCTCGCCCCACCAGTTCGAAACCGACCTCGCCAATCACCTACCTTAGCACTCTGTCCGTTTCGGCTAGACCGCCCCA
>NZ_QHKM01000027.1 GCF_003258365.1 Hymenobacter edaphi
AACATGAACTGTGTTGAAAGTCAAGTCATGTGCAGGGCTTTTTGAGCGAAGTCGGGTTGGTAAGCCACACCGGATTTGACGATGGCGAAGGCCTGTTTGAGGAGTTTGTTGCAGACGGCAATCAGGGCCAGTTTCTTGTGTTTGCCCTTGGCTACGAGCCGCTGGTAGAGGGCCTTGCAGGCGGCGTTGGCCCGGCAGGCGGACCAGCTACACAGGTAGAGCTTGCTGCGAACCAGGTTGCCGCCGGTCTTGGTAATGCGCGTTTGCCCGCGCACGCTCGTACCGGAGGTGTATTCGTGCGGGCAGAGCCCGGCTTTGGCGATGAGTTGGCGGTGGTTGTTCAGGCGCGTAAAGCCGCCGGCAAACAACAGCAGCAAGGCCGCCGTCTTGCGCCCGATGCCGGGAATGGAGCACAGCAGCGGCATTTCCGCCGCGTAGCGCTGCTCGATGCGCGTCAGCAACTCCGCTTCGATGCGCTGCACTTGCTCGTCCAACCGGCGCCGTGTGAGCTGCAGTTGGCGCCGGGCCTCGGCGCACACCAGCGGCTGGTGCAACAGCGCTTCCAGGGCATTGCTGACCATCGTTTGCTGCCGAATGAGCAGCTCAGCGGCCTGTTGCAGCTGCCGGCACTCGACCAGCGCTGCTTCTTCCGGCTGCCAACGCGGGGTGGCCTGCTGCTGGCCGAAGCGCCAGAGCCACTGCGCGTCTTTCCGGTCGCTCTTGCCCTTGCCCAGGTGCATCTGGATAAAGCGCCGCACGACGATGGGGTTGAGCACGGCTACCTCGGCGCCGGCCGCCACCAAGTGGTAGGCCAGGGCCAGATAGTAGGTACCAGTGGCCTCCAGCACGTACAGGCTGCGGACGCCGCAGCGGCGCACCAGCTCGCGGAAGCCGGCTGGCGTGTTGGGCACGTCTAGGTGTTGCGGGCTGGGGCCCGGCTGGTGGCACACGGCCAACGTGGCTTTGCTCACGTCGACGCCCACCACGGCGGAAGTCGTTTGCATGGGAAGCAGGCTTAGAAGGGAAACACGGGGCGACGTCTTCCACGGCAGCATTCTCGATCCTAATGCAGGCTCGTAGTGGCCTAACGGAACTGTCCAAGGTGGCCGTAGAACGGACGGGGGATGCTCATGTTTGCCGGGCTCGGCTGGCCCCAGGCCTCTAATCCATCTTACTCCCGTCCGTTGCGTCGTGGTCTAAGTTTAAGCATCCGCTCAAACATAGGA
>NZ_QHKM01000028.1 GCF_003258365.1 Hymenobacter edaphi
CCTATGGTACTGCCTTCGCCGGCGGGAGAGTCGGTCGCCGCCAACCTTATCACGCCTGCAGCCCCGCTGGTCCCTTACCCGGACCGCGGGGCTGCTCGCGTTTACAGCCCCCCCCCGCGGCCCGCCTACGCGCACATGGGTTTGCCTTAGAGCGTATTTGGAAGTTCAAGGTAGTCTGTTGATGCAGAGCGTGACGTTGGCCCAGAGAATCCAGGCGGCGTGGCTTTCGGGCGTGTACTCGTAGTCCATTACCACACGCCGAAAGAAGTTGAGCCAGCCAAAAGAACGTTCCACCACCTAGCGCGGCCCGACCGGCACGAAGCCGCGGGCCGAAGGCGGCCGGCTGCTGACCTCGTGGCGCAGCCCGCGGGCCAGCAATCCTTCCGTGAAGCGGCCGCGGTAGGCGCGGTCGGTCACCATCGTGGTCAGGCGCGAGCCCCAGGGCGCCGCTGCAGCAAGAGCGGGGCCGCACCGCGGCTGTTGTGCAAGTTGGCCGCGTGCGCGCAGCAGGCCTAAACGCGGCCCTGTCGGTCCACGAGCAGTTGGCGTTTGCGCCCATTCACGCACTTGCCCCCGTCCGTGCCGCGGTGCTCGGCGATGCGCGGGGCCAGTTTGATGCTTTGGCTGTCGAGGCAGAGCACCACGGGCGTGGCCGCCTTCCCCTGGGCTTGCCGGTCTGCTTCGTTCAGGGCGCGGTTCAAGCGCTGTAGCGTGCCGTCCTGCTGCCACCGGCGGAAGTAGTAACACACTGCTGGCCAGGGCGGAAACGCGGCTGGCAAGCAGCGCCACTGGCAGCCCGAGCGGCACACGTAGCGCAACGCGTCCACCACCGTGCGCAAACTCAGCCGCCGTTTGCGTTGCAGCGGCAGCCACGGCGTGATACCTTGCTACTGCGAGTCAGTAAGGGGTTGATAGCCGTCAACCATAATGCGAACGGAGCCTAGGAACTCCGCTCGCAACTTACTGGCTCGTTTCTGTTTGCGCCCTAGAGCCTGTTATGGACTGGTAGCGTAATTTGGGGGATGGCTCAACGCAAAGGCTACCCCAGCGACGTATCAGATGCGGAATGGATGTTTGTCGCGCCGTATTTGGCCCTGGTACGCGAAGACGCACCGCACCGCGAACATGCGTTGCGCGACGTGTTCAACGCCCTGCGCTACCTGGTCAAAACGGGTTGTG
>NZ_QHKM01000002.1 GCF_003258365.1 Hymenobacter edaphi
AAGCCCCGGAGCGCCTATGGTACTGCCTTCGCCGGCGGGAGAGTCGGTCGCCGCCAACCTTATCACGCCTGCAGCCCCGCTGGTCCCTTACCCGGACCGCGGGGCTGCTCGCGTTTACAGCCCCCCCCCGCGGCCCGCCTGCCGGCGTAGCGCCCCGGGCCCCGCCGGCGGGCGGCCCGCCTACGCGCACTCCTCCCGCGTCAGTTGCTCGTTGCAGCTGATGCCCGCCTGCGCCCCTTCCGCTGCCGCAATTATGGCTTGTTGGGCGGCGGGGGTGGTATCACCGGCGGCGTATACGCCTGCTACGGAGGTCTGAATGCGCTTATCGACCCAAACGGCACCGCTACGCTGGAGCAGGCGACAACCTAGCTGTGTGGCCAAGTCGCTTCGCTGCTTTTGGCTGGAGTGAATAAAAAGGGCAGCACTGGGCAGAGTACTAGCATCTTTGAATTCGATGTGGTGCAGCTGGTGGTTGCGGCGGCCTACCAGCTCCCGGATGGGCTGCTCGTAGATAGCAATGCCGTGGCGTTTGAGGCGGTGGCGGGCGTGCTCCGACATGCCGGTCCAGCCATCGGTGCAGACGGTGACGTCTTTGGACCAGCGACTGATCAGTAGCGCGAAACCGGCAACGGACTTATCGGTGCCGTAGACGGCGACGGGCTGGTCGCAGATTTCGAAGCCGTGGCAGTAGGGGCAATGCAACACGCCGCGGCCCCAGAGCTCGTGCATGCCTTTGATGGGTGGAAGGATATCGATGACGCCGGTGGCGAGGATAATCTTGCGCGTGGTGAGTGCACGACCGGAGTCGAGGGTGAGGTGAAAGATGCCGGTTTCGGGGTCTTTCGTAGCCGTAGAGACGCAATTTTGCCGTTGCTCGACGGTGGGATAGGGTTTGAGCTGCTCGTGGCCGATGGCCAGCAATTCGTGGGGCCTGATTCCGTCGCGGGAAAGGAAGCCGTGGACGGCGGGGGAAAAGTGGTTGCGCGGGCGGCCGCCGTCGCAGAGCAGAACGCGGCGCCGGCAGCGGCCCAGGAGCAGGGCCGCACTCAGACCCGCCGCTCCGGCCCCGACAATGACCACTTCGTAGTCGGTGGCAGGGACGTGGCGCGGGCGTTTGAAAGGGCGGCGTTTGGATACGGGCATCAGCAAAGCAGTAAGGGTAGCTCAGGAATACCGCTGGCAGGGGCGTAGGGTTGTGCCAGCGGCTGAGGGGTAGTTGAAGGAGTTCAGGATTTTCTGGTACTTGGCCTTCCAACCTTTCCCCACTGCCTATGCGACACCTTATACTTCTGCTGGCGGCCTGCGGCCTCAGCACCGGAGCCCTGGCCCAACTGACGGGTACCAAAACGATTGATCCGGCGGGCTCGGGCCCGAACAACTACCTCACGTTTGCGGCGGCCGTGCAGGCGCTGAACGCGGGCGGGGTGGGCGCCGGCGGCGTCACGTTCCAGGTAAAGGCGGGGGCCACGTTCACCGAAACTATTCCCGCCATTACCGCTTCGGGCACGACGGCCAACTCGATTCGCTTCAGCAAGAGCGGCCGCGGGGCCAACCCGGTGCTGCAGCTGGTGGGGGCCGGCGCCAATGACGCCGTGCTGACCCTGGACGGGGCCGATTACGTGCGCCTCGACAGCCTGACGCTGCGGGAAAACCTGGCCAATACCACGGCGGCGGAAATGACGGAGTACGGCCTGTGGCTGAAGAACGGTGCCAGCAACAACACCGTGCAGGGCTGCAGCATCGAGCTGAGCCGCAGCAACGCCAATAAATCGTACGGGGTATACCTGCTGGATGGGAACAACAGCGCCAACCGGTTTTACAACGACGCGGTGAGCAATTGCACCAGCGCCTATTACCTGGCGGGCGCCACCGCGACCTACGACGCGGACAACGAAATCGGGACGCTGCCGGGCGGGCGCAGCCGGGTAACGCAGATCGGGCTGTCGGCGACGGGCGGGCCGCCTACGACCACCATTGTGTACGCGGTGTATCTGAAGTCGCAGCAGCGGGTGAAGGTATTCGGGCTGGAGCTGACGGACGTGCAGGGACCGGGCAGCGTGTACGGGCTGTACTCAACGGGCACCAGCAACTCGGCGGACCTGACCGACAACACGCTGCGCAACGTGGTGAGCAACGCCACGGGCACGGGCATCGTGGAAGCCATTTACATCGACGGCGGCACGACCTCGAACATCTTTCGCAACCGGCTGGACGGGGTGCGGGCGGGTGGCTCGACGGCGTTTGCCGTAGGCATCGACGTAACGGGCGGCTCCACCAGCAACGTGGTGAACAACTTCGTGCAGAACGTGGCGGCGCCGGCCAGCACGGCGGGCACGGCGGTGCGGGCCCTGAGTTTGCGCGGCGGCACCAATAACAACGTGTTTCACAACACGGTGCTGGTGGAGTACGCCGCCACGGTGGCCAGCAACAAGAGCGGGGCCTTCTTTATGTCGGGAGCCAACACGCCGGCGTATCTGGTCAACAACATCTTCGTGAACCGCGTGACGGGCCTGGGCACGGGCGGCATCGGAGCGGCTTTCTTCAAGGCCACGAACACGCTGACGACGCTGTCGGCCGGCTCGGGCAACAACCTGTACTACGCCGGCGCGCCTTCGGCCGAGCACCCGATTTTTTACGGGGCCAATGCCACGGCGCCCGCGCTGGCCGTGACGCTGACCGACTTCAAGCAGCTGGCTGCGCCGGCCGAGCAGGCTTCGGTGACGGAAAATCCGCCCTTCGTGAGCAGCACCGACCTGCACCTCAGCGCGACGACGCCGACCCAGGTGGAAAGCGGCGGGCAGAGCCTGGTGGGCGGTACCGGCGTGGGCACCGACATCGACGGGGAGGCGCGCAACGTGGGCACGCCGGATATCGGGGCCGACGAGGGCAGCTTTCAGCGCAGCGACCTGGCCGGGCCGGCCATTGTGCTGACGCCGCTGGGCAACACCAGCAGCCTGACGAGCCGCCCGCTGACTGGGGTGGCCATTACCGACGCCAGCGGGGTGAACGTGGCGGCGGGCACCAAGCCGCGGCTGTACTACAAGAAAGCTACCGACGCCAGCAGCTTCGCGGCCGCCAACGACGCCACCGGCAACGGCTGGAAATGGACCGAGGCCACCAACGCTGCCTCGCCCTTCAGCTTCCTGCTCGACGTGGCAAAGCTGCGCACGGCCCCGGCGGCCGGCGACTCCATTCAGTACTTCGTGGTGGCCCAGGACCTGGCCGCGACGCCCAACGTGACGGCCAGCCCCGGCGTGGGCTTTGCGGGCACTTCGGTGGCCGCCATCAGCAGCGCCCCCACGCGGCCCTACGTGTACCGGGTGCTGGGCTTTATCAGCGGGGTGAAGACGGTGGGCACTTCGGCCGCGGCCGACTACCCCACGCTGACGGCCGCCGTGGCCGACCTGAACCGCTCGGAGCTCAGCGGCAACCTGACCTTCCGCCTCATCGACGCCAGCTACGCGGGCGAGACGTTCCCGATAACCATCAACGCCAACCCCGGCACCCGGCCGACTCCGGCCACCGTGCCGCGGGCGGTGCTGATTCAGCCGGCGCCGGGTACGGGCCCGGTGCTGCTGCGCGGCACGGCCACCACGCCGCTGCTCATCATCAACGCCAGCTACGTGGGCATCGACGGGGGCACGGCGCAGAACCGGCGCCTGCGGCTGCGCAACGACGGGACGGGCGCGGCCAGCGGCGTGGTTTTCGCCTCGGGGCGCAACGTGGCCATCAGCAACACCGAGCTGGTAGCGGGCAGCAGCACGACGGGCTACGGCGCGGCGTTTGACGCCGTGGTGGCGGGCCGGCTGGCCAACTGCCTGGTGCAGCGCGCCAACGTGGGCGTGCAGCTGCAGAACAACTGCGACTCGGTGCAGGTGGTCGGTAACGTCATCGGGGCTACCGCCGCGGCCGAGAAAATCGGGACGACGGGCGTGGTAGTGCTCAGCAGCCAGCACTTCGACGTGCGCGGCAACACCGTGGCGGGCGTGACGCGGGCCAGCAGCCCGGCCGTGACGGGCGTGCAGGTGAGCGGCACCTCCCGGGAGGGCTTCGTGCGCGGCAACAGCATCAGCGACATCACCCACACCGGCAGCACCACGGCCACCGCGTACGGCGCCGTGGGCATCCGCCTGGCTTCGTCGGATGCGGCTGCGGCCATTCGGGTCGATAACAACATGGTCCGGGGCGTGCTCAGCTACGGCGACGACGGCTTCAGTTTTGCGCCGCACGGCATCCTGGCCAGCAGCGGCGGGGGCTACGCCATTGTATACAACACGGTGGCGTTGAGCGGCACGATGAGCGGCGGCGCGACGCCCCAGACGTCGGCCCTGCTGCTGAACACCGGCGTGACCAACGCGGCGGTACTCAACAACATTCTGGTCAACAACATCACCAGCACCCCGGCCGGCGGCAAAACCTACGCGATGCTGGTGGCGGGCCCGGCCGCCAGCACGCTGCTGACGAGCAACAGCAACGACTACTCCGTGAGTGGCCCGCAGACCGCGCTGGCCAGCATCGGCGGGACGGACGCGGCTACCCTGCCCGCCCTGCGCACCGCCACCGGGCAGGACGCCCGCAGCGTGTCGGTGGCCCCGGCCTTTGTCGCCGCCACCGACCTGCACCTGACCACCCAGAACTGCGCCCTGGTGGGGGTGGGCACGCCGCTGCCCAACGTGCTGACGGACATCGACGGCGACGGGCGCAGCACCACGGCGCCCGTCATCGGGGCCGACGAGGCCAGCATCTGCATCACGGCGGTGGCCCAGGCCCAGGCTGGCTGGCAGACCAGCGTGTACCCGAACCCTTCCGCCGGCCTGCTGACCGTGGCCGTGCGCGGCGCCCAGGGCGCGCTGACGCTGGAAGTGGTGGATGTGCTGGGCCGGCCCGTACACCGACAGCTGCTGCCCGCTGGATCGGAGGTCAGCCAGCCGGTGGACCTGCGCGGGCAGGCAGCGGGCGTGTACCTGCTGCGCCTGAGCAACGGGCGGGAAGTGAGCAGCAGCCGCTTGGTGCTGCGGTAGGCGCCTCGCCCTCCGGCCCCCTCTCCCTTGGAGAGGGGGAGCCGGACGATTCGTTTGTAAGCAACAAGCGCGGCGTCCCGGATGTGGGGCGCCGCGCTTGTTTGTTTCTGCCAGCTGCGTCGGTTAGTGCACCGGGCCGCGGCCGCTTTGCTCGACCAGCTCTTTGATCTGCTGGTTGAACGCTGACTCCTGCTTCAAGTCTTCGAGCGGGATGTGGAAGCGGTACTTCCAGAAGTGCTCAGGGTTGGCGGGCACGTTGATCTGCTCGTCCTGCGGGTTCGGGCGGCGCAGGGCCGGGTCGAGGGCCACCAGGTCCTGCAGGGGGAAGATGGCCCACATGGCGGGCGAGTAAAGGTGTTGCACCGTCATTTCCTTGGCCACCCAGGGCTCGGCGAAGTAGGGCGCCGTCTGGCCGCGGTGGCCCAGCAGCTGCTCGAAGAAGCGCTGGGTCCGCTCGTGGTCTTCTTCCCACCAGCCGCGCACGGTGCTCATGTCGTGGCACGAAGGGGACACCACGGAGAGGTAGGCCGCGTCGTTGGGGTGCGAGAATTCGATGCCGGTGGCGGCGGGCATGCGCTGGATGTTCAGGCCGAGCATGCCGAGCTGGCGCATCACCCCGGGCACCGAGGCGGGCACCATGCCCAGGTCTTCGCCGCAGATGAGCATGTCGGTGGCGTAGCGCACGGCGGGCAGCTTCACCAGGCCCTGCTCGCGCCAGAACTCGTCGTGGCGGCGGAAGAAGAAGTCGACGTAGAGGTCGTTCATGCGCTGGCGGGTGTGGTCGTCCAACTCGCGGAAGCTGCGCGACTTGTCCACCGTGATGCGCGGGTGCCAGAACTCCCCGTTCGAGCCCTCGGCCTCCACGAACAGCACTTCGGTGAGCAGGCGGTAGAGGCCGGTGCGCTGGCGCGTGAGCCGCTCCAGCTCGGCGCCCTCCGCAAATTCCAGGCGCGCCTCAAACACGGCTTCCACCTTGCGCTGGGTACTGACGGCCTCCTTCAGGCGGAAGGCCCCGTGGCCGATTTCGTCCAGGAATTCCTCGCGCACGGCGTGGGCGTCGGCCCCGAACAGCTCCTCCAGGATGTGCCAGCGGATGTAGGGTTGCGTCAGGCGCTGCCAGTCCCACCAGCCCAGCCGGTCGCGGATTTCGTCGCGGTGCAGGGGCAGGGCGGGCGAGAAGTGACCAAGCAGGCCCTCGACGGCGTGGTTGGGAATTTCCCAGATGCGGAAGAAGCCCAGGATATGGTCGATGCGCAGGGCATCGAAGTAGCGGCTGAGGTGGCCCATGCGCTGCTGCCACCACTGGTAGCCGTCCTCGGCCATCTTCTCCCAGTTGTAGGTGGGGAAGCGCCAGTTCTGGCCCGTCACCGAGAAGTCATCCGGCGGGGCGCCGGCCTGCTGGTCGAGGTGGTAGAGCTCGGGCTGGGTCCAGGCCTCCACCGAGTGGCGGTAGATGCCGATGGGCAGGTCGCCCTTGAGCACTACGCCGCGCTGCCGGGCGTACGCCACGGCCTCGCGCAGCTGCTTGTCGAGGTGAAACTGAATGAAGAGGTGTAGGCCGAACTCGTCAAACTCCTTGTGCTTGGGGTCGAGCAGGGCATCGAGCCAGGCGCCGGGCTGCTGAAACTCCTGGGGCCACTGGCGGAAGTCGACGGTGCGAAACCGGTCGCGCAGGCCGCTGAACACGGCGTAGGGCGCCAGCCAAGCCTGCTGCTCCTGGTAGAACTGCTGATATTCCTTGTCGGCCAGGAAGGCTTTCTTTTCCTGCTTATAGAGGGCGCGCAGGAACTTCCACTTAGCCTCCGTCACCGGCTGGTAGTCCACGAAGTCGCGCGTGTTGAGCAGCTCACGGGTTTCGTCCAGCTCCTTCTGCAGCGCAGCGTCCTGGAGTCGGGCAATGCGGTCGAGGTTGACGTACTGCGGGTGCAGCGCGAAAACGGAAATGGCCGCGTAGGGGTAGGAGTCGACCCAGGTGTGGGTGGCGGTGGTGTCGTTGATGGGCAGCACCTGCACCAGCTGTAAGCCGGTTTCGACGGCCCAATCGACCAGCAGCTTCAGGTCGGGAAATTCGCCCACGCCCAGGCCCTGCTTGCTGCGCAGGGCAAACACCGGCAGGGCCACGCCCGCGCCGTGCCAAGCGCCCTCGGGGTGGCGGTACAGCTCGTCGTGGCGCCAGCGTAGGGTGTCGCGGCCCTGCAAGGGCGGCAGCACGCGGTCGGGGCCGCCTTCCAGGTCGATGCACTGCTTTTTCGCCGGGTCGTAGAGGCCGTACTTGTAGATGACGGGCTTCTCGGCGTCCGCCAGCACCACGTCGGCCGACCAGGTGGGGAAGGTGGCGTCGGAGAGGACGAGCGGCCGGCGGTTGTCCCAGGCGCCGAGGGCTTCGTCGGAGCCGAGCACGCACAGGCACTGCCCGGGCGCGATGCGCGGGGCCGTGAGCGAAAAGCGCGTGGTGGCGTCGGCGGTGCGGGCCCGGGCCTTCGTGGGCTGGTGGCAGGGCGACTCGGCCGGGCGGCGGAAAATGGCCTGGGTGAAGGCGTTGGTTTGCAGCTCGTACTCGGGCAGCTCGGGCTGGTGCCAGAACTCGTCGACCACCACTGTGGTGTAGGCTTCGCCGGCGAGGCTGAGCGTACGGTCGGGGCCGCCCTCCCAGGTCACGGCGCCCGTGGTGTCGTCCACCAGCACGTATTTGTAGCGCAGCGCCGCGGGGTCGGCGGGCAGCTCCGTTTCGCCTTCCCAGGTGTTGGTGCCGGGGTAGTAGGTCAGGCGCAGGGCGTGGGCGGGGTGCCAGTCGCCGAGGGCGGGGCCGGTGCCGCGCACTTCGAGGCGCTGGCCCCAGGTCGTGAAATAGGGAATGCGGAAACGGAGGCGCATAAAAAAACGATGCAAGAAATCGGAGGGCAAAAGTCGGATATTTAGCCGATTCTACCGCAGATTAGAGGCAGAAGGTTTGCGCGGGCGAGTGAGGGTTTACTATACGCCCGGCCAAGGGCCCGGAACGGGCTCAGCGGGGCTTTTTACGCCGCGGGCCCGGGCGGCACGGAAGAAAGTCGAGCGGCCGCGGGAAGGTTTAGGGCAGCGCAGAAAGCCCGCAACAAATCGGGGCGCCGCCCAAGCCGGCGGGCCCACAAAAAAGGGGCCGATGTAACATTCTGGCTTCGTTGTTCGTCCGAAAGGGCTCAGTAGCCGTTCTGCTTTCGGGCGCACGGCACTCAGCCCTTCTCTCTCGCTTGGCAAACTCTACGAATACTACTCCACCCGCGGCGCCGGCTCCCCAGCCCGCGCCGCGCCACCGGCTGCCCGGGCCCCTGCGCTGGCTGCTCTGGGGCCTGCTGGGCCTCGTAGGTCTGATTGTCCTCGTGGCCATCGGGCTGTATTTCGCACTGCAGGTGCCCTCGGTGCAGGACTGGGCCGCCCAGAAAGCGGCCGGCTACCTGCAGGGCAAAATCGGCACCGAAGTGCGCATCAATAAATTCCGCACCGACTGGCGCCACGGCGTGGCCCTGGAAGGCGTGTACCTGGAAGACCAGAAGGGCGACACCCTGCTGTCGGTGGGCAAGCTGGCCGCCGGCATCGACCTGTGGGCCCTGGCCAAGTCGCAGATCAACGTGAGCAACGTGGAGCTGACCGACGGCACCGTCCACATTGCGCGCACCCTGCCCGACTCCACCTACAACTTCGACTACATCCTGGCGGCCTTCGCCACCGGCGACACCACCACCGCCACCCCGGCCGACTCCACCGGCGGCTTCAAGTACGACATCGGCGAGGCCCACCTGGCTCGCGTGTACCTGACCTACGACGACCAGGTGGACGGCATGAACGTGCGCGGCCGCGTGGGCGACCTGGCCGTGGCCATGAAGGAAGTGGACGTGGACCGCAGCATCTACCGGGTGGAAACGGCCAGCCTGAAGAACACCGGCATCAACATCCGGCAAACCAAGGTGCCGCCGGACACGCCCGCCGAGCCGCTCACGCTCACCTTTGGGCTGGGCCAGGCCACCCTCGACAACGTGGCCCTGAACTACGCCAATGACCCCTCCAAGCAGTACATCAAGACGCGCATCGGGCAGGCGCGGGTGACGGCCGACAACATCGACCTGATCCGGCAGCGCATCAACCTCAACTCGCTGGTGCTGCGCAACTCCGATATCAGCTACGCCCAGAACTCCACGGTGCCGGTGGAGCAGCGCGTGGTGAACCCGGCCGAAGCGGTGCAGAAAGTGGATTCGGCGGTGGCCCAGACCACCGGCGCGCCCACCAGCTGGCGGGTGGCCCTGCGCAACTCCGACATCAGCGGGGTGCGCTTCGCCTTCGACAACCTGGACGAGAAGCGGCAGCGCACCCGCCTGCCGGCCATGGACTACAACCACTTGCTGTTCGACTCGCTGGCCCTGCGCACCCGCGACCTGCTCTACACTGAAAACCGCACCACCGGCCGCATCGACCTGCTGCGGGGCCGGGAGCAGAGCGGCTTCCGGGTGGATAAGGCCCAGGCTGACGTGGTGTACGACTCGGTGCAGATCCGCCTCGACAACCTCGACCTCATCACGCCGCACACCCGCATCCGCCGCACCCTGGCCATCGGCTTCGACTC
This sequence comes from Hymenobacter edaphi, assembly GCF_003258365.1. GTDB lineage: Bacteria > Bacteroidota > Bacteroidia > Cytophagales > Hymenobacteraceae > Solirubrum > Solirubrum edaphi. The sequence goes on from NZ_QHKM01000002.1 coordinate 9,619, forward strand.
GCTGGGCGCGCTGGCTGACTCGCGTACCCTCGGCAAGACGCGCATCGAGGCCAACCTGCAGAACACCCGCCTGGGCTTCCGCGACATTCTGTACCTGGCGCCCGACCTGATTACCGAAAAGCCCTTTACCAGCGGCCCGAACCAGTCGGTGCTGCTGAGCGGGCAGGTAAACGGCCGCCTCGACAACTTCGCGCTCAACAACGTGGAAATCGTGGGGCTGCGCAACACCATCGTGAAGGCCTCGGGCCGCATCCAGGGCCTGCCGAATACCGACCGCCGCCTCTACACCGACCTGAACATCCGGCAGCTGACCACCACCCGCCGCGACCTGAACGACATCCTACCCGCCGGCACCATTCCGCAGGACGTTATCGAGCTGCCGGAGCGGGCCACACTTAGCGGTACCATCAAGGGGCGGCCCACGGCCAACGACCTCGCGCTGAACCTGAAGGCCAATACTTCCTTCGGCGGGGCTACCATTGCGGCCAATCTGCGGCCGGGGCCCACGGGCAAGGAGCCCATTGATGCCCGCTTCAACCTGCAGAACTTCCAGCTCGGCCGCTTGCTCAAGCAGCCCGACATCGGGCCGGTGACGGGCTCGGGCACGTACAAGGGCGTCGGCTTCGACCCCGAGACCATGCGCGGGCAGCTGACGGCCAAGCTGCAGCGGGCCCGCTACGGCAACTACACCTACCAGAACATCGACGCCAACGTGGGCATCACCGGGCAGCGCTACGACATTGCGGCGCGCAGCACCGGCGACTCGAACGCGGCCTTCAACATCAAGGGGGTGGTCGATCTGAGCAACCCGAATGCCCCGCAGTACTCCTTCGGCGGCTCCTTGCAGGGGCTGAACCTGACGGCGCTGGGCTTCTACTCGGGCGGGCAGCTCAGCCTGAAGGGCGACCTGGACGCCAACCTGCGCGGCTCCGACCTGAACTCTCTCAACGGCACGGTGAAGGGCGACAACGTGGTCATCAACCTCAACGGGCAGAGCATTCCGCTTGACTCGCTCGACGCCCGCATCCTGCAGCAGCCCGGCCGCACCGAGGTGGACTTCACCTCGCGCATCCTGCAGGCCACGCTGCGCGGCGACACCCGCCTCGGCGACATTGCCACCGAGCTGCAGCGCCACATCGACCGGTACTTCGACCTGCCGGACGTGCAGTACCGGCCCTCGGCGGTGGCGCGGCAGTTTACCTTCGACGTGAACGTGCCCAAGACCGGCGCGCTGCTGCTGCCGCGCTTCGTGCCGGGGCTCACCCGGATTTCGCCCTTCAAGCTGGCCGGCAGCTACGACAGCCGCGCCGCCAACCTGACGGTGCGCACCGACATTGCCCGCCTGCGCTACTCCGGCACCACCGTCGACTCGCTGAAGCTGCGCGTGACCTCCGACCCGCAGAAGCTGGACTACGGCCTGCTGATCGACCAGGTGCGCCAGGATACCACGCTGCGCATTCCGAACCCCTCGCTGACCGGTAGCATTGCCAACAACCAGATTGGCACCCGCCTGCGCATTGCCGAGTCGGACTCGGTGCAGCGGCTGAGCCTGGGCGGCACCTTGCAGGTGCTCAACGGGGCGCAGACCTACCAGTTCAGCTTTGCGCCCGACATCGTGCTCGACAACAAGCAGTGGACCGCCGCTCCCGGCGGGGTGGTGCGCTACACGCTGTCGACCGGCAACATCGATGCCCAAAACGTGCGCATCTCGCGCAGCCAGGGCGCCGCCGACCGGTTTCTGGCCCTGCAGACGCTGCCCGGCCCGCGCAACCCGCTGCAGGTGCAGCTCGGCAACCTCGACCTGAACGGCCTGGGCCGGGCCGCCGGCCTGCAGGATTCGCTGGTAGGCGGCACCCTCAACGGCCAGGCGGTGGGCTACAACCTGGGCCGCACCGGCCAAGCCTTTACGGCCGACCTGACGCTGGGCGGCTTTGCCTACAACAAATACGTGCTCGGCGACCTGCGCGCCCAGGTGCAAAACAATGTGGCCGACCGCTACGACCTGAACGCTCAGCTGACCAAGGACGACGGCACCGACGTGCGCGTGACCGGTAATTACCGCACCAGCGGCGCCATCGACGTGGTGGCTAACATCGCGCAGTTCAATCTGAAAGCCATTGAGCCCTTCTCGGCCGGACAGATTCAGGAGGCGACGGGCGCCCTGACCGGCCGCTTCACGGTGACGGGCACCACCGCCAACCCGCAGCTGCGCGGGGCGGCCCGCTTCCGCGACGGGGGCTTTACCCTGACGCAGCTCGGGGCCCCGTTCCGCCTTTCTGACCAGGAACTGACCCTAACCGACCGCGGCCTGCACTTCGACCAGTTTGCCATCATCGACTCCTTGGGCAGCCGCGCCATTGTGGATGGTTACATCGTGCCGGCGCGCCAGTTGGCGCAAGTGGGCCAGTACCGCCTGCAGCTCGACGTGAATACCGACCACTTCCTGGCCGTGCAGAGCACCCGCCGCGACAATCCGCTGTACTACGGCAAGCTGTTCGTGGACTCGGACAGCCAGGTGCGCGGCAACCTGCAGCGGCCCAACGTGCGCACCCGCGCCACCGTGGCCGAGGGCTCGAACCTGACCGTGGTGGTGCCCACCGACGAGGCCGTGGCCGTGGAGCGCGAGGGCATCGTGGTGTTCGTGGACAAGGACGCGCCCAAGCCCAACGCCGACTCGCTGCTGACGGCCATGGCCGACGACATCGACAGCGCGGCCGTGGCCACCGGCTACGACGTGCGCGCCAACATCACCGTCAACGACAACACGCCCTTCACCATCGTCATCGACGAGGCGGCCGGCGACAACCTGAAAGTGCGGGCCGACGGCACCCTGAACGCCACCCTCGACGAGCGGGGCGCCCAGACGCTTACCGGCCGGCTCGACGTAACCCAGGGCCAGTACGTGCTGAGCCTCTACGATTTGGCCGAGCGCAAATTCGATATTGCGCCGGGCTCGTTCATTACCTGGAGCGGCGACCCGTACAATGCCCAGCTCAACGTATCGGCCATTTACCGGGTGCGGGCCGTGGCCGCCGACCTCATTGCCAATCAGCTCGACGCGGGCTCGGAGCTGAGCAACCTCTCGCGCAACCGCCTGCCCTTCGAGGTGTACCTGAACGTGACCGACCAGCTGCTCAAGCCCACCATCGGCTTCGACATTCGGGTGCCCGAGGGCACGACCAGCCCGGTGGCCGAGCCGGTGCGCGCCAAGCTGGAGCAGCTGCGCCAGCCCAGCAACGTGAACGAGCTGAACAAGCAGGTCTTCTCCTTGCTGGCCCTGAACCGCTTCATCGCCGAAAACCCCTTCCAAAGCACCGCCGGCCCGGGCACCTTCGTGGGCAACCAGCTGCGCGGCTCGGCCAGCCAGGTGCTCACGGACCAGCTCAACAACCTCACCGGCGAGTACCTGGCCGGTCTGGGTCTGGAGCTGGGCGTCGACTCGTACACGGCCGTGACGGGCACCGGGGCCCAGCAAAACCGCACTGACCTGAACGTGGCCATGCGCCGGCAGCTGTTCAACGACCGTCTCTCGGTCCGCCTCGGCACCGACGTGCCGCTGGGCGGGGGCAGCAACGGCACCCAGGCCACCTCGGGCACGGCCGCCGCCAGCCAGTTTGCCGGCGACGTGAGCATCGAGTACAACATCCTGCCCGACGGCCGCCTGCGCCTGCGCGCCTTCCGCAACAACGCCTACGAGGACATCGACGGCCAATTCATCCGCACCGGCACCGCGCTCATCTTCCAGCGCGACTACAACTCCCTGCAGGAGCTGTTCCAGAAAGTGGCGCCGGAGGTGAAGCAGGCCGTGAAAACGGACCGCAAGGAGCGCAAAGCCGAAAAGGCCGCCGCCCAGGATACGCTTAAAAACAACGCCCTGAACTAGGACCGCAGATGTCAGAACCTACCCCGACGACGCCGATGCGGACGACTCACCCGGTGCTGCGCGCCGCCACGCTAGCGGGCTTGCTGCTGCTGGCCGGCTGCAGCGGCACGCGCTTCATTCCCGAAAACGACAAGCTCTACACCGGCTCCGCGGTGAAGGTGACTTCGCCTTACCCCATTGCCGACGAAGCTGCCCTGACCACGGAGCTGGAGTCGATGCTGACGCCCAAGCCCAACGCCTCCATCCTGGGGCTGCGGCCCAAGCTGTATTTCTGGCACATGGGCGCGGGCAAAACCAAGGGCCTGGGCAAGTGGCTGGCCGACAAGTACGGCGAAGCCCCGGTGCTGCTCAGCCAGGTGGACACGCAGAAGGTGAAAAACCTGATGCTCAACCGCCTCTACAACAACGGCTTCTTTGCCAATCCGGTGGTGCAGAGCAAGGTGACGGCCAAGGGGCGCACCGCCACCGTCGACTACACGGCGCGGGTGCAGAAGGCCTATACCATCAAGGAAATCCACTTCCCGGACCGCGACACGCTCATCGACCGCGACATCCGCAAGACCCAGGCCGGCTCCCTGCTGAAAGTGGGCGACCCGTACAACCTCAACCGCCTAATCGACGAGCGCACGCGCATCGACAACGAGCTGAAGCAGACCGGGTATTACTACTTCGCCCCCGATTACCTGCTCTACGAAGTCGACAGCACCGAGCACAACACGGTGGACGTGTACCTGCGGGTGAAGGGCAGCATTCCGAAGCGCGCCAGCAAGCCCTACGTGCTCAACCGGGTGACGCTGAACACGCGCTTCGGCCTGACGGACACCACCGAGAGCATCAAGCCCATCATCTACCAGAAGTTTCGCTACGTGCCTGATGAGGAGGTGTTCAAGGCCAAGGCCATTACCCGGGCCACCTTCCTCTACCCCGACTCGCTGTACCGCCGCCACCGCCAGGACCAGACCCTGAGCCGCCTGATGAGCCTGGGCACGTTCAAGTTCGTCGACATTCAGTTCCGGCCGGCGCGGCAGAAGCCCGACTCGGCCGGCTACGGCTTCCTGAACGCGCAGGTGCGCATGACGCAGCTGAAGAAGAAGTCCCTCCGGGCCGAAATTCAGCTGGTGCAGAAAACCAACGGCTTTACCGGGCCCGGCTTCACGGCGCAGTTTCGCAACCGCTCGGCCCTGCGCGGCGCGGAGCAGCTGATTCTGAACTTCGTGGGCACCTTCGAAACGCGCTCGGCCCCGCCCAAAGCCACGCCCGACGCGCCGGTGCTCGGCCTCTCGTCGGTGGAAGTGGGCGTGAACGGGCAGCTGCTGGTGCCGCGCTTCATCGCGCCCTTCGACATCCGGCTGCGCGAGTCGGACTTTCAACCGCGCACCACCTTCGGGGCGGGCTACCGCTACGTGGAGCGGCGGGAGTTTTTTCAGGAAGACTTCTTCAACCTGAACTACGGCTACAGCTGGAAAACCAAGATTACCAACGAGCACGAGTTCCGGCCCGTCGATCTGCAGTACATCCGCCTGGCCAACACCGAGCAGGCGTTCCGGGACCTGCTGGTGCAGCGACCCTTCCTGCGCCTGAGCTTCGAGCAGCAGTTCATCCCGGCCTCCTCGTACCGCTACACCTACAACACGCAGGTGTATGAGAAGCGCCGCGAGCAGGTGTATTTCAGCGGCGGGCTGGAGCTGGCCGGCAACCTGGCCAGCGCCGTGAGCCGGCAGAGCAGCACCACCGCCGACGGCCGCACCCAAAAGGAAATCTTCGGGCAGGCGTTTTCGCAGTATTCCAAGCTCGACCTGGAGTTTCGCAACTACTACCGCATCACCCAGAACCCGACCAGCGGCAACAAAATAGCCACCCGCGTGCTGCTGGGCCTGGGCACGCCCTACGGCAACTCCCGCGTGCTGCCCTACCTGAAGCAGTACGGCATCGGCGGGCCCAACAGCGTGCGGGCCTTCGGGGCGCGCTACGTGGGGCCGGGCACCTACCGCCCCACCGGCGCCAATCAGATCAACAACCGCTTCTACGACCAGGTCGGCGACATTCGCTTCGAGGTCAACGCCGAGTACCGGCAGGATCTGTTTCCCTACGTGAAGGGCGCCGTGTTCGTGGATGCGGGCAACATCTGGCTGGCCAACCCCGACCCGAGCCGCACCACCTTCGACAGCAACGGCAACCCCGACGGCAAAAACGGGCAGTTCCAGCTGAACTCCTTCTTCAAGGAGCTGGCCGTGGGCGCCGGCGCCGGCATCCGCGTCGACGTGCAGTTCCTCGTCATCCGCCTCGATTACGCCGTGCCCATGCGCGTGCCCTACTCTACCACCAACATTCCCTCGGGCGAAGAAGACACCATCCCGCGCGTCGGCAGCTTCGCCGACGGCCGCCTGAACCTGGCCATCGGCTACCCCTTCTAAGCGGTGAAATGGCGAGATGGTGAGTTTAACGTTCTGGCTGCCCTGAATGCACAAACGGCCCCGGCAACATCTGCTGCCGGGGCCGTTTGGCTTTCTTGATTTGAGCAGGTGAAATGGTGAGGTGCCGCTGGCACGTCAACTCACCAGTTCACCATCTCGCCATTTCACTGTTCCTCCGCTTCCGTCTTGCTGTGGCCGAGGAAGCGTTTGGCGCGGGTGGCTTTTAGAAAGTCCTCCAGGCCGGCGGTGATGCGCTCGGCCATCTGCTGCTGAAAGGCCGGGTCGAGCAGGCGTTTTTCGTCGTCGGGGTTGGATATGAACGCGGTTTCGACCAGCGCGTTGGGGTATTCGGTGGGGCCGTTCAGGCCAAAGTTGAACGAGCCCACGTTGCCCCAGGGCGCCAGGCCGGTCTGCTGCATCTGCGCGTAGATGGCCGACGACAGCGGCCGGAATGCCACGTAGCGGTAAAAGGCCGCCGTGCCCTTGGCCTCGGCCGAGCCGGTGCTATTGACGTGCACGCTCACCAGCAGCTGCGGCATCAGCTTGCGCAGGCGGCGGATGCGCAGCTCATTGCCCACGCTCACGTCGGCGTCGCGGGTCATGAGCACGGTGGCACCGGCCTTTTCCAGCTCGGCGCGCAGCTTCTGGGCAATGCTCAGCGTGAGCGTCTTCTCCATCACCCCGGCGCTGCCCACGGCGCCCTGGTTGTCGCCGCCGTGGCCGGCGTCCACGGCCACGGTGAGGCCCTTTAGCTCCAGCCGGGCCGGCGGGCGCCGCACCCGGATGGTCAGCACGTTGTTCTGGTAGCCGATGGCGTAGCCCCAGCTCTGGCGGTGCTTCAGGTCGATGACGATGCGGAACACGTCGGGCTGGGGCTGCTCGTAGTACACGTTGGTGATTTCGCGCAGGCCCGTCCGCTGGGTTATCCAGTTGGTATTCGAGGTGGCCCCGAATACGTCGACCACCAGCCGCGTGGGCTCCAGTTGCAGCTGCGAGCGGTAGGGCAGGCGCTCCTGCAAGGGCACGCGCACGTAGTCGTACTGCTCGTCGCCGCTCACGCTCCACGAGCCGGTGAGCGACTGGGGCACAAAGCCGCCGGGCGGCAGCAGGCGCACGGTTTCGTCGGGCACCCAGGCGGTCTGGTTTTCGGCCAGGCGCACGCGCAGGTACTCGCCCACGCGGCCGGTCACGTGCAGCAACACCAGGGAGTCGAGGTAGCCGATTTTGGCCCCGCCCAGGCGGTCCTCGCCCAGGCCGTAGTTCAAGTAAGCCAGCGAAGTACTGGTGCGTGCCAGCTGCGGCAGGGCCGGGTTGAGCAGGCGCACGGTGGTCTTGGTGAGCAGCGAGTCGCGGCGGCCGTCGGGCAGCTTCAGGCGCACCAGCAGCGGCCGGCCGGCGGCGGTGCCCAGCGTGGTATCGGTAGCCTGCACCACGTAGCTGAGCTGGTAGACGCTGCTGCCGCGCTTGCCGTCGGCGGCGGGCAGCTCGGTCAGCGGCACCTCGCGCAGCACTTTGGTGGGCTTGCCGTCGGGGCCGGGTAGGCCGGGCATCAGGGTTTGCAGCACGCTCACGCGGGCGCCGGGCTGGGCCTTCACGCGCAGCTGCAGCCGGTCGCCGGGCTGCAGCCACTGGTCGCGGGCCGGCACCGTCTCCGCCGATTCGAGTAGGCGCTGGGCCGCGGCGGGCAGCGCAGCGAGCAGGGCAACGAGCAACAGCAGCGGGCCAACAAGCCGGCGCGGGCGAAACCAGGGAGCATTCATGCTGCAAAGAAACGGCCCCGGCCGCGCCAGGATGCGCCGGGAGGCTACAAATGCAGCACGCGACGCAGCTGCAGGCCCGCCGTCAGGCTGGCCATGCGCGAGTACACCTGCACCGGCACTTGTTCCGCGCCGTTGTGGTACCAGCTCACCGTCAGCTGATCGGCCCCGCGGCGCCCCACCGGCCGGGCGGCGTAGACCAGCTGCAGGCCCAGCAGGGTGCGCCGGCTGATGCGCGCCTCGATTTCGCCTTCCGCCTGCATCAGTACCCGCCAGCGCCGGGGCAGGCGGTAGCTCAGCGAGAATTCGGAGTAGTCGTCGGTTGGGGTGGAGCTCATCAGGGTCACCCGGTCGCCAAACGACTCGGGGCCGGTGTAGTGGTGCAGCACCGCGCCGGCCTTGGCCGCGAGGTAGAGGCGGTCGGGGCGCAGGGCCCAGCGGCGGCCGCCCAGCAGCGCCCAGGCCGTATTGGCCGGAAAGCCCGACAGCTCGGTGGTGTGCTGCGGCGCCACCATGAAGCGCGACTGGTTGCGGGCGCCCCGGGTGGCCGGGGCCGCCACCGTGGGGTCGATGCTGAAAAACAGCGGCACCCAGGCCGTTTGCGGACCGGCTTCGGCCAGCCAGCCGGGCGCCCACTGGTAGCCCAGGCGGGCCGAAAACACGGGTAGGGCCACGTTGGCCGCGGTGCTTTGCTGCGCCGGGTCGCCGCGCTCCTGCCGGGCCAGCGCCACGCCCATGCGCAGGCCGGTGCTCAGGTACAGGCCGTGCGCGGGCAGCGGCTGCCACGCCTGGCGCGCTGCCCGCCGGGACTCGTAGGGCGCCAGGCCCAGCTCCTTTTTCCGCAGCTGCCAGTGGTAGCCCAGGCTGATTTCGGTGAAGCTGGCGCGGGTGTCGTAGCTGGCGCCCAGGCGCAGCGGGCCGCCCGGCGCGGCAAAATCCGCCTCGCTGGTGGTACGGTACACCGAACCCAGGCCGTACTGGTGGCCCACTTCCAGGCTGAGCACGTTGTGGCGGCGCAGCTCCCGCGTCAGGCCCAGGCGCAGGCTCAGCAGCCCATTCACCTTGTGCAGGCGGGTCAGGGATTGGGTGGTGGCGCCCCAGGCTGGGCGGTCCGACAGCGTATCGGCCGGGCCGCTGTACAGCTGACTGGGCGAGCGGGCCAGCAGCAGGCCCAGGCCGGCGGCGCCCAGCACGCGGGTGCGGCCATTGGCGCCCAGCGGCCAACTGCGGCCGCCTTCCAGGCGCAGCACGGTGGTGCGGGCCACCGGCCCCGAGCGGTAATGCCAGGTGGTATCGGCGCGGCGGGCCCGGAAGCCCACCGCGGCCGAAAGCGGCAGGCGGTTGAGCGAGGCGCGGGCCAGCCAGCCGCCGGCGAAGGTGCGCTGCACCAGCAGCGTGGGCACGAGGCGGCCGGTGCGCGGCCCCCGGTAGTCGATGCCGGGCAGCTCGGCGGCGCTCCGCTGCTGCCAGGACGTGGTGGTGTGGCCCAGGCGCAGGCCGATTTGCCAGCCGGGCGTTTGTTGGGCCCGGGCGGGCAAGGTGGCAAGGCAGAGCCCGGCGAAGAGGATGTAGCAACAACGCATAGCAGCGGAAAAACGAAGTGGGTAGCCCCGGGCCGCTGATGGCGCAAAAAAAGCCGGCAACGCCCGCTAAAGAGGAGCGTTGCCGGCAGGCAAACGTTGTATGAGGCGGGCGCCGGGCGGCTAGCGCGCGTTGGCAGGCTTGTCGCGCACGGCCTCGCCGAGGTCTTTCAGGTCGCGGGTGGTTTCCAGGGTTTCAAACTCGGCCTGCAGGGCCTTGATGTGAATTTCCTGGCGGGCCGGCAGGTCCAGGCGCAGGGCGCGGTAGCGGGCGTTCAGCCGGTCGAAGATGCCGGTGGCGTAGTCCCAGTCGCGCTGCGTCCACTCCCGGCGCTTGGCGCGCGTCTGGCGCAGCAGCTGGGTGTAGGCCGGGTCGAGGTTGGTCACCGTCAGCGTGCTCACGCTGGCGTAGGGCCCCAGCAGCTCCTGGGCAAACGCGGCCGAAGCCACCGTGTCGAGGGCCTGGCCGTTGCGCACGCGCGAGGCAGAATCCCAGCGGGCGGCGCGGTGGCCGATGCGCTCAATGGCGGTGCCGGCTTTATCGGCTAGGCTATCGATTTCGCGGGCACTGTTCTTCACGGCGTCCTGCCGCTCGCGCGGGGTGGAGTCGCAGGCGGTGAGGAGCAGGCTCAGGGCGGGGGCGGCCAGCAGCGTGGTTGCCAAACGGCGGCGAAAAGCGGCGGTAGGTTTCATGGCAGCAGTTTACGCAAGCCGGCGCACACAAGATGCTCCGGCTTGCGGCTACTGCCGGGCAATGCGGAACGTGAAGGGCAGCTCGTACTCCACCGGCACGGCGCGCCCGCCCTTGCGGCCCGGAATCCAGTCGGGCGGGATGGTGCGGGCCACGCGCAGGGCTTCCTCGTCGCAGCCCGCCCCGATGCCGGTCAGCACCTTGTGGTTCTGGGCCACGCCCAGGGTGTCGACCACGAAGCTGACCACCACCCGGCCCTGCACGTTCTTCTGGCGGGCCTGCTCGGGATAATTCAACTGCCGCATGTAGGCCGAGAGCATGGGCTCGCCGCCCACGTACAGCGGCGGGCGGTCGAGGTAGCCCACCTGCCAGTCGGCGCCCTGCTGGTGGCGGTAGGGGTGCTCGTCGGGCTTGCGGTAATAGAGCAGCTTTTTCTGGTCGTAGTCGTAGCGCTGCACCAGCACCTTGCGGCCGCTGGCCGTCATGGCGTAATACGACCAAGGGCCGAGTTTGCGGCCTTTTTCCACGCGGCCACTGTCGAGGTCGGTTTGGCGCACCTTGCCTTGGGCGTGCAGCGTGAGGGGCGCGCAACAGCAGGCGCCGCAAAGGAGCAGTAGAGGTAGTCGCATGGGGGGAATGCAGCCGGAGCGGGCGTGGGGATGCCGTTCCGGGGGGATTGGTGGACAGTCGGACGAGAGCAGTATGCGACTGGATTACCGGGATAATCCAATCACAAACATAAACTTACGAAAATATCTTGCGAAGTTCTTCGTGTTTTTCTCCGAAAATTCCAGCAGCCCTATCTATTGTGCATCCGAGTCGTCGAGGCGGCGCTGCAGGTCGTGCAGCTGGGTTTGCAGGCCCGGCAGGTGGGGGCAGAGCTGGCTGAGGCGGCGCAGCGTGCGCAGCGCGCCCCGGTCGTCACCCACCATGCGCAGGATGGTAGCCCGGCCCGACAGCGCCCCGAAGTGCCGCGGCTCCAGGCGCAGCGTGCGGGCAATGTCGAGCAGGGAGGCGCGGTACTCGCCGCGCAGGTAGTGGGCGGTGGCGCGCTTGTTCCAGCCCTCGGCGTAGGCGGGGTGCTGCGCCACAATCCAGCCAAAATCGGCAATGGCGCGGGTGTAGTCCTCCGCCGAGAGGGCGCGCATGCCGCTTTCCAGGTGCTTGTTCAGCGCCACGTCGTCGGTTTCCAGCCACAGCTGCCAGATGCCTTGCTGCAAGGCCTCGATTTCGAGCGGGGCCGTGGCCGTCTGCAGGCGCTGAAAGAGCTCATCAAGCTGTTGAGGACGGTCAGGCATGGAGGAAAGCGGTTGGCAACGCATCATTAAACGAACCGCAGCAGGCAACGGACAAGGTACGCCAATAAAAACGGCAGCCGACGACCCGAAGGCTGCCGGCTGCCGTTGCGCCTGGTGGCTGGTGGGCCTAAAACAGGGCCGCCGCCACCCGCCGCACGCTCTCGGCCTTGCCCATGCTGTAGTAGTGGAGCACGGGCACGCCGTGGGCCATCAGCTCCCGGCTCTGGTTGATGCACCACTCGATGCCGATTTCGCGGGCCGCTGCGTTGTCGGGGGCCAGGTGAATGGCGTCGACCAGCTCGTCGGGCAGGTTCAGGAAAAAGGAGCGGGGCAGGGCTGTCAGCTGGGCCTTGGTGGTGATGGGCTTCAGGCCGGGAATGATGGGCACGTTGATGCCGGCCTCGCGGCAGCGCTTTTCGAAGCTAAAGAACTGCTCGTTGTCGAAAAACATCTGCGTGACGATGTAGTCGGCGCCGCGGTCCACCTTGTGCTTGAGGTAGCGCAGGTCGGCGGCGTGGCTGGGGGCCTCGAAGTGCTTTTCGGGGTAGCCGGCCGTGCCGATGCAGAAGTTGGTGGCCCAGGTATCGTCCTGCTCCTCGTCGAGGTAGGCGCCCTTATTCAGGTCCGAGACCTGCCCGATTAGGTCGCAGGCGTAGGCGTGGCCGTCGGGCTCGGCCACGAAGCGGCCCTCCGACTTGATCGGGTCGCCGCGCAGGGCCAGCACGTTGTCGATGCCGAGGAAGTGCAGGTCGATGAGGGCGTTTTCCGTTTCCTCCTTCGAGAAGCCGCCGCAGATCAGGTGGGGCACGGTGTCCACGTCGAAGCGGTTTTTGATGGCGGCGCAGATGCCGACGGTGCCGGGGCGGCGGCGCACGGTTTTCTTTTCCAGCAGGCCGTTGGGGTGCTGCCGGTACACGTACTCCTCGCGGTGGTAGGTCACGTCGATGAAGGGCGGCTTGAATTCCATCAGCGGCTCGATGTTGGAAAACAGCGTCTGAATGTTCTCGCCCTTCTTGGGCGGCAGCACTTCAAAGGAAAACAGCGTACGGCCGGTGGCGCGGGCCAGGTGCTCGGTAACTTTCATGGGTAGCGCAAGCCGTGAGGCTGCGTGTCGGGGCTCGTGAGGAGCTAGAATGATTGGAGTGTATGGGCCCGGTCATTCGGCACGTCATTCCGAGCGCAGTCGAGGAATGACGTGCCGAATCAATTGTTCTGGTCACCCGGCTGCTACCGTTGCCGGCTCGGCCGAGGGTTCGTAGTTCAGGTTCGGCGACAACCACCGCTCTAGCTCCGCAAACGGCATCCCCTTGCGCCGGGCCAGGTCCTGCACCTGGTCTTTGCCGATGCGGCCGAGGCCGAAGTAGCGGGCGTCGGGGTGGGCGTAGTAGAAGCCGCTGACGGCGGCGGTGGGGTACATGGCCAGGTTTTCGGTGAGCGTGATGCCCGTTTGCCCGGGGCCGCCCAGCAGCTCAAACAGCACGATTTTCTCGGTGTGGTCGGGGCAGCCGGGGTAGCCGGGCGCCGGGCGGATGCCGCGGTACTCCTCCTTGATCAGGTCCTCGTTGGAGAAATGCTCCTGCGGCGCGTAGCCCCACAGCTCCCGGCGCACCCGCTCGTGCAGGCGCTCGGCCAGGGCTTCGGCGAGGCGGTCGGCCAGGGCCTTGGCCAGGATGCCGGAGTAGTCGTCGTGCTGGGCGTCGAACTCGGCCACCAGCTCATCCAGCCCGATGCCGGCCGTGACGGCGAAGCCGCCCAAGTAGTCGGCGCGGCCCGAGTCTTTGGGGGCCAGGAAATCGGAGAAGGAGAGATAGGGCAGGCCGGCGGCTTTCAGGCTCTGCTGGCGCAGGGTGAAGGTTTCGGCCCGCAGCTGCCGGCGGGTGTCGTCCTGGTAGATTTCGATGGTGTCGGAATCCACCGTGTTGGCCGGCCAGAAGCCCACCGTGGCGCGGGCCGTCAGCAGCTTTTCGTCGATGATGCGCTGCAGCAGCGCCTGCCCGTCCTCGAACAGCTTGGTGGCCGCTTCGCCGTACGTCGCGTCGTCGAGGATGCGCGGGTAGCGGCCCTTCAGCTCCCAGGCGTGGAAAAAGGGCGTCCAGTCGATGTAGGGCAGCAGCTCGGGCAGGGGGTAGTCCTCGAATACCCGGGCGCCGAGGAAGCTGGGCTTCACCAAGTCGGCGGCGGCCCAGTCGGCTTGGAATTTCTGGCGGCGGGCTTCCTCGATGGGCACGTAGTCCTTGTTGCGCTGCCGGCCGGCGTGGTCGTCGCGCAGCTGCAGGTATTCCTGGGCTACGTCGTTGGCAAAGGCGTCGCGGCCCAGCCCCAGCAGCTGCGAGGCCACCGGCACGGCGCGGGAGGCGTCGTTGACGTGAATTACCGGCCCGTTGTAAGCCGGCGCGATGCGCACGGCCGTGTGCAGGCGGGAGGTGGTGGCCCCGCCGATGAGCAGGGGCACGCGCAGCCGGCGCTTTTCCAGGGCCTGGGCCACGTACACCATTTCATCGAGCGAGGGCGTAATCAGCCCGCTCAGCCCCACGATGTCGGCCTGCAGCCGCTCGGCTTCGCTGACAATCTTTTCCAGCGGCACCATCACGCCCAGGTCGATGACCTCGTAGTTGTTGCAGGCCAGCACCACGCCCACGATGTTCTTGCCGATGTCGTGCACGTCGCCCTTCACGGTGGCCAGCAGCACCCGGCCGGCCGTCTGCCGGGCCTCGGTGCCGCCCGACAGGGCCGCCGCGTCGCGCTCGGCCTGCATGTAGGGCTCCAGCCAGGCCACGGCCCGCTTCATCACCCGGGCCGATTTCACCACCTGGGGCAAGAACATCTTGCCCGCCCCGAACAGGTCGCCGACCACCGTCATGCCGGCCATCAGCGGGCCTTCGATGACGGCCAGCGGGCGGCCCAGGCGCTTAAGCGTTTCCTCCGTGTCGGCCTCGATGTGGTCGGTAATGCCCTTCACCAGCGCGTGTTCCAGGCGCTTTTCCACCGGCCAGCTGCGCCACTCTTCGGCCTCCACTTTCTTGGCCGCCGCGCCGCCCTTGGTCAGGCTCAGCATTTCGCCCAGCTGCACCAGCCGCTCGGTGGCGTCGTCGCGGCGGTCGAAGAGCACATCCTCCACGGCTTCGAGCAGGAGCTTGGGCACCTCGTCGTACACGGCCAGCTGGCTGGGGTTGACAATGCCCATGTCCAAGCCGGCCTGAATGGCGTGGTAAAGGAAGGCCGCGTGCATGGCCTCGCGCACCACGTCCTGGCCCCGGAAGGCGAAGCTGATGTTGCTGACGCCGCCGCTGGTGAGCGTGCCGGGCAGGTGCTGCTTGATCCAGCGCACGGCCTCGATAAAGTCGATGGCGTAGCGGCGGTGCTCCTCGATGCCGGTGCCCACGGTGAGGATGTTCGGGTCGAAGATGATGTCCTCGGCCGGAAAGCCCACTTCCTCGGTCAGGATGCGGTAGGCCCGCTGGCAGATGTCGATGCGGCGCTGGTAGCTGTCGGCCTGGCCCTGCTCGTCGAAGGCCATGACGATGACGGCCGCCCCGTAGGCGCGCACCAGCCGGGCGTGGTGCCGGAACACGTCCTCGCCCTCTTTCAGCGAAATGGAGTTGACGATGCTCTTGCCCTGGGTGCATTTCAGGCCGGCTTCGAGCACCTCCCACTTCGAGGAGTCAATCATGATGGGCAGCCGGGCCACGTCGGGCTCGGAGGCCAGCAGGTTCAGGAAGGTGGTCATGGCCTCCACCGAATCGAGCAGGCCCTCGTCCATGTTCACGTCGAGCACCTGGGCCCCGCCTTCCACCTGGGCGCGGGCCACGGCCACGGCCTCATCAAACTGCCCGGCCCGGATCAGGCGGGCAAAGGCGCGGGAGCCGGTCACGTTGCACCGCTCCCCCACGTTCACGAACAAACTTTCGGGGTGGATATTCACCGGCTCCAGCCCGGCCAGGCGCGTGGCCTGGGGCCGCGTTGGCAGCTGGCGCGGGGCGTACCGGTCCGTTAGCTTCGAGGCCTCGGCAATGTGCAGCGGGGTGGTGCCGCAGCAGCCGCCCACGATGTTCACCAGGCCTTCCTGCAGGTACTCCTCCAGCACCGCCGCGAATTCCTGGGCCGATTCATCGTAGCCCCCGAAGGCGTTGGGCAGGCCCGCGTTGGGGTAAGCCGACACGTAGCAGTCGGCCAGGCGGCTCAGCTCCTGCAGGTACACCTTAAGCTGCTTGGCCCCGAGGGCGCAGTTCAGGCCGATGCTCAGGATGGGCAAATGGCGCATGGAGTTCCAGAACGCCTCCACTGTCTGCCCGCTCAGCGTGCGGCCCGAGGCGTCGGTAATGGTGCCCGAAATCATGATGGGCACCACCCGGCCGCCCTCGTCAAAGAAGCGCTGGGCCGCGAACAGGGCCGCTTTGGCGTTGAGCGTGTCGAAGATGGTTTCGATCAGCAGCGCGTCGGAGCCGCCGTCGATGAGGCCGCGCACCTGCTCGTGGTAGGCCTCGGCCAGCTCGTCGAAGGTAATGGCGCGGAAGCCGGGCCGGTTTACGTCGGGCGAGAGGGAGGCGGTACGGTTGGTGGGCCCGATGGCCCCGGCCACGAAGCGCGGCCGCTCCGGCGTGCTGTACTCATCCGCCGCTGAGCGGGCCAGGCGGGCGGCCTCGTAGTTCAGCTCGTACACGATGTGCTCCAGGGCGTAGTCGGCCTGGGCCACGGTGGTGCCCGAGAACGTGTTGGTTTCGACGATGTCCGCGCCCGCGGCGAAGTACTCGGCGTGAATGCCGCGCACCACGTCGGGGCGCGTCAGACACAGCAGGTCGTTGTTGCCGCGCAGGGGCTTGGGGTGGTCAGCAAACCGGGCGCCGCGGAAGTCTTCCTCGGTGAGCTGGTGGCGCTGAATCATGGTGCCCATGGCGCCGTCGAGCACGAGGACGCGCTGGCGGAGCAGGTCGGCGAGGGGAGAAGCGGGCAGAGTCGGCATGTGGCTTTCGGAGTCTAGAGGTGCGCAAGGCGCTATCCAGAAAGCCCCGGCTACTTCGGAAAGTGCCGGTTTCGCTCATCTTTTCCGAACGCGGGCACGCCGCCTCGGATGGGAGTTAGCACCTCTGCCGCAATGGCCGGTTGCTAAGACGTCACAGGGCCCAGTCCCTCGGTCTTTCTGGATAAGCAGTAGCGAAGATAAATCAGCGGGCACGGAATAACAAACCAGAACAATAATCTATGAAAAAAATCATATGGGCATAACCGGCTTACTACTTCAGCCCCACTACATTTGTGCGATTTTGGGCGGGCTTGCACCGTGCCGGGAAGCCGCTCTTCAGCCCCAACTAACGCTTCCGTTTATGACGATACTTCGACGCGCCATCAGTTCGCTTCTGCTCACCGCGGCCGGCCTGGCGCCGCTGGCCGCCGCCCACGCGCAGGCCGGCAAAAACGGCGCCCTGGCCGTCGGCACGGCCAACGTGGTGGTGAACCAGTATACCCCGCTGGGCGCCAACGCCGCCGCCGGCAGCACCGCCGTCAGCGTGGCCAGCGCCGCGGGCCTGGGCGCCGGCGACCTGGTGCTCCTTATTCAGATGCGGGGCGCGCTGATCAACAACTCCAACACGGCGGCCTACGGCGACATCGTGAATCTGCGCAACGCGGGCAATTACGAGCTGGCCGTGGTGCAGGCCGTCAGCGGCACCACGCTGAGCCTGAGCCAGCCGCTGGCCCGCGCCTACACGGCCGCCGACGGCGCGCAGGTGGTGCGCATCCCGCGCTACACCACGGTTACCGTCGGCAACGGCGGCTCCATCACGGGGCAGGCCTGGGATGGCAGCAGCGGCGGGGTGGTGGCGCTGGAAGCCCAGGGCAGCATCACCGTCAACGGCAGCATCTCGGCCACCGGGCTGGGCTTCCGCGGCGGGGCTTTCGTCAACAACGGCGTGGACAACAACGCCAACTACCTCGGCTCGGGCAGTACCGGCGGGGAAAAGGGCGAAGGCGTGGCCGGCTACGGCAGCAGCTACACGGGCGGCAGCCGCGGGCGCGGGGCCGCGGCCAACGGCGGCGGCGGGGGCAACTCCGTCAACGCCGGCGGGGGCGGCGGGGCCAACGGCGGCAACCCGGCCGTGTGGACCGGCACCGGGCGCCCCAACGTGAGCACGCCCGGCTGGGCCACCGCCTGGAACCTGGAGGGCGCGGGCTTCGCCAACAGCGCCTCGACCGGCGGCGGGCGCGGCGGCTACGGCGTGTCCGACAACGACCTGGATGCCCTCAGCGTCGGGCCCGGGCAGGGCAGCTGGGGCTCGTACAGCCGGCCCAACACCGGCGGCATCGGCGGGCGGCCGCTCAGCTACGACGCCGGACGCCTCTTCCTGGGCGGCGGCGGCGGCAGCGGCGACGGCAACACGGCCGTATCGGGCGCGGGCGGCAACGGCGGCGGGCTGGTTTACCTGCTCGGGGCGGCCATCGGCGGCAGCGGCAGCGTGGTGGCCGACGGCGCGGCCGGCGCCACCTCCAACGGCGGCAGCTCCTTTGCCGACGGGGCCGGCGGCGGGGGCGGTGGCGGGGCCATCGTGCTGGCGGCCGGCACCGTGAGCGTGGCCGCAAGCGCCAACGGGGGGGCCGGCGGCAATACCATCAACACCGTCATCAAGGCCTACGGGCCGGGCGGCGGCGGCGGCGCGGGCTACATCGGCGTAACCAGCGGAGCCGAGCTGACGGGCTTCAGCTACAGCCTCAGCGGGGGCCGCGGCGGCGTATCGACTTCGCCGGGCCTGGCCGAGTTTCCGCCCAACGGCGCCACCGACGGGGGCGTGAACACGCTGGTGTTTCGCACCAGCGGCACGGCGGCCCCGCTGCCCGTCAGCTGGGCGCGCTTCGGGGCGGTATACGCCGGTTCGCGCGTCGTGCTGAGCTGGACTACGGCCCAGGAGAAAAACAACGCGTACTTCCAGCCCGAGCGCAGCCTCGACGGCCGCCGCTTCACGGCCTGCGGTGAGCGGGTGGCGGGGGCCGGCCACAGCAGCAGCGCCCGCCGCTACGTGGCCTACGACGCGCAGCCGCCCGGCGGCACGGTGTACTACCGCGTGCGGCAGGTCGACTTCGACGGGCAGTCGGCCACCACGGCGGCCGCGGCCGTGCGCTGCGGCGCCACCAGCCCGGCGGCTTACCCCAACCCCGTGCGCCGCGGGGAGCTGCTGCGCACCGCCCTGCCCGCCGGCACCGCCGTGCAGCTGTTCGACCTGCTGGGGCGCCCGGTGGCTGCCCCCACCGCGGCGGCTGAAAGCGGGCTGACCATCGATACGCATCAGCTGCCGGCGGGCCAGTACTGGCTGCGCGTGGCCGGCGGCAAGGCCCTGCGCCTCGTGGTGCAGGACTAGCAACGGCCTGGCCGATATCAAAAAAAGCCCTTGCCGCGACTGGCAAGGGCTTTTTTTTGATCTGAACAGGACCGGATTACGGAATCAGCAGGCGGCGGTGCAGCTGCAGGCCGTTCTGGCCGCGGCATTCGAGCAGGTACACCCCGGCGGGCAGCCGGTGCAGGTCGAGCGGACGTTTGGCGGCCTGCACCTGCGCGAGGGTAGTTTGGTGCACCAACTGGCCCGTCACGCTGCGCACCTGCACGCGCACGTCCTGGCGGGCGGGCAGGTTCAGATCCAGAGTGAAGCGGCCGTCCTGGGCGGGGTTGGGGTACACGTCGAGGGCGGCCAGGGCGCGGGCGGGGGCGGCGGCCAGGGCCTGCGTCACCGAGAAGCGCAGCTGGGCCTGGCAGCCGAAGTCGCCGCTGATGGTGCTGAGCACCGCGTTGTTCAGGCCCAGCAGGCGCATGCTGCCGTTGCCGGCGTTGGGGTTGGCCCACCACGCCAGCCCGTCGCAGCCGGTATCGTTGATGCTCAGCGTGTAGCAGCCCGGGGCCAGGCGCAGCGTGTCGGCGTAGGCCGTGCTGGGCAGCGCGCCGGTGCGGCTGGCCACGGGCTGGCCGTTGGCGTCGGTCACCGTCCACGAGGTCTGGCTCAGGCCGCCGGCAATGGTCGAGCCGTTGGTGGTCATGTTCACCACGAAGCTCGGCGGCAGCACGCTCACCGGGGTAAAGCGGGTGCTCAGCGTGTCGTTGTAATGGTTCTGATCGGGCTGGCCGTTGGGCGTCATCACGTAGACCTTAAACACCGACTGGCCCGCAAAATCGGCCGGCACGGGCGGCAGCGTCACGTCGGTCTGGGCCAGGAAGGCGAGGCTGCCGGTCCACTGGTAGGTGCGCCAGGGGCTGCTGCCCACCCGGTAGCGGATGGTGGCCGCCGTGAGCGGGGCCGAGCCGGTGTTGCGCAGCGTCACCCGCGGGGCGTCGCAGATGGGGTTGTCGCGGCGGAAGTTCGGGTCGGTGCTGGGGGCAATGATGCGCTCCAGGGCTGCATCGGCGGTGAAGTTGGGGGCGCTGTAGCTCACGGCCTGGGTTTGCCAGATCCAGCGCGCACTCACGTTGTTCTGGTTGGAAATCAAGTAATTGGCCATGTCGATGTCGACGGTGCCCGCGCCGCCGCTCAGCCCGGCGGTGATGTCGTGGTAGAGCGGGGCCACGGCGCTGCCGGGGCACCAGTTGCTGCGGTTGTACACCCAGGTGCCCGTCTGCGGCGACACCGGGTTCAGCCCGCAGTCGGCCCGCCAGAGGTCGGTGGTGGCCACGGCCGTGCCGTTGAGCTTCAGGGTGTAGTTTTTGCGGCAGAACTCGGCGCAGTTGCGCACGTCGGCCCCGTGGCCGGTGATAAAGCTTTTGAGCAGGGTGCGGCTGCTGCCGGCGGGCGCCGTCACGGTCTTGGCCGAGAGGTGGCTTTCCAGCAGGTCGGTGGCGCTGCCGTAGACGAAGTTGCCGTCGTACACGTTCTTCACCGCCAGGGCATCCTGCGGCGGTACGCCCTCGATAAACTCCAGGTACAGCGTGAGGGTGAAGCCCCAGGAGTAGCCGTCGTAGAGGAAGCGCAGGCCGCGCTGGCCCTTGAGCAGCGGGGCGTAGTCGGTCACGTCCTGCACGAAGTCGTGGCGGCGGTTCTGGGCCAGCCAGTCGGTGGCGTAAGGCGTGATGATGCGGGCCAGCTCCACAGTATCGTTGGCCGGCGGCATCAGCAGCACGCGGGTGGTGTAGTCCCAGGAGCCGCAGTACTGGGTACCGGGCGGGCAGGCGTAGCGTCCGAGCACGTAGTGCAGCAGGATTTTGCGGTAGCGCCCGGCCGCGGGCAAGGTGGCCGTGGTGTCGTAGTTGCCGTAGCGCGTGAGCGGGCGGTTGCTGAAGAGCAGCACCCGGGTGGTGTCGCCGGTGGCCGCGCGGGCGGCGGGCAGGGCCGCCAGGCCGCCCAGCAGCAGCGCCAAAAACAGGAGTAGACGTTTACCCATTCGGTAGTGAGGGGGTTGAGGTGGAAGGAATTAACCAGTGGGTGGGAGGTCGTGGGGGCTAAAGTACAAGCGGCGGCCCGCCGCGCCGCTTCGGCGCGCTTTCTTTAGGGAAATTCAGGCACAGAGCGGCCGCCCGGCGGCCCGGCCGGCCGCCGGACACGGCAAAAGCCCCGCCGGAAAATCCGACGGGGCCAGGCGTGGGTCCGGTAGCAGAACGCGCTTCTACTGCTCGCGCTTCACCGTGATGTTCTCGGTGCGCTGATTGGTCACCAGCTTCACCACGTAGCTGCCCTGGGGCAGGCTCTGCCGGGGCTGCCAGCTCAGCACCTGCGTGGTAGCCTGCTGGCCGGGCACCTTCACGTGGTCGACGACGCGGCCCAGCAAATCCACCACGGTCAGCTGCTGCACCGTTTCGCCCTTGCGCAGGTGCAGGTTGAAGTTCACGGCCGACGACGAGGGGTTGGGGTAGGCCTGAATCACGCCGTTCGGGCTGATGCTCGGCAGCGGAGTGCCGGCCGGGCGCTGCAGGGGCCCGTCGCCCGCCTGCGCGCTGGAATGGCGGAAGGAAAGCTGCGGAATGGTCTTGTCGTAGAACAGGTAGGCCGTGGCCCGGTTCTCGCCGGAGTAGCGGCCGGCTACGCTGGGAATGATCTGCTCGCCGTCGGCCTGCTCGTTTACCCGGCTGTAGCTGTTGCCGAACGTTAAGCTGCCGGCCTTGAGCGTGGTGCTCCACACATCGATTTCCTTGCCTTCGTCGGGGTAGTTCAGGCCTTCCCACGCCACCACGTATTCGTTCGAGAATTCATCGCCCTCGGTGCCGACAAAGGCCACTACGGGATTGGCCACGGCGTAGCCGTTATCGGTGGCCACCGTCGGAATGCTCACCACCGTCGGGCTGGGGCGCCAGGCGCCACCGCTGCGGCCCCAGTTGTGGATTTCGTAGTAGGCGCGCGTGCCGATGCCTTCCAGGCAGGCCCCGCCCGACCAGGCCATCACCACCTCCACGTCGGATGCCTGGTCATTGGCCGGATTGCCGGTTGCCGCAATGCGCGGTGCGCCGTGGTTGCCGGGCAGGCTCCAGCTGTAAGTGGGCAGGGAAAAGCCCGGGCCGAACGCGCCGCAGTCGGCCACGTACTGCTTCACCACCAGGCTGGTGCCCGAGGTAACGGGGGTGCTGGTCGGGTCGGCCGACGAGGAAATGTAGCAGAAGGAAAGCACGCCGTTGGGCGACACGGCAATGTCCGGCAGCAGGGTCTGGTTGAACAGAATGGGCGGGTTGGGGTTGGAAGGCGCGGCAATGCGGGCGGCGTTGGTCCCGCGGGGCACCGTGCAGGGAATGTTGGTGCCGTCGATGTTGCCGCTCAGCACGTAGCTTTCCGCGAAGCGCACATCCTGGGTGAACGTGTAGCCGCTAGGCCCCGGATACGACGGCGAAATCACGCGGATCTGGGCCGTTTCCACGCTGGTTTCCTGCCACACGACGCCCATGGTGCCGTTGGCGTTGGCGTCGATGTTGGGCGAGGAATGAATGCGGTTGGCCGTGCCCGTGCTGTTGCTGATGCCGGCCACGCCCAGCGCCAGCGGATTACCGCTATTCTGCGGGTTGTCGCGCTGGAAGGAGCTGCCGTCCCAACGGTAAATATCGAGGTAGGTGCGCACCGTCGCGTTGGCACCCAGGTTGACGTTTTTGGCCAGGTATACGACGGCCGCGTACAGTTCGTCGTTGTAGTACGCCGTAGTGACGTCCGGGTCGCTCAGTACCTGCGTGCCGGTAGGCGGCTGCACTTCCAGAAAGTCAGTGGAAGAGGGCGCCGAGTTGAAGCTCCAGGCCAGGTAGATTTTGCCCGTGCTGGCGTTGTCCCACACCATGGTCTGCAGCCGACCTTTTTTGCGTTCCACTATCACGTCGGTGCCGGTGTGCTCCGTTGCGCTGGCAGTAGTGCCGTTGGAGCCGGGCGCCGCGAGGTCGGTGCTGGAAGGCGGGAAATACTGTGCAAAAGCCGGGGAAGACAGGGCCAGGGCGGCCGCAAGACTCAGAATACGGTACTTTTTCATGAAACTGGCAGAAAAGAAAGAGGCCGTGGATGGTTTAAACCGTGTTCCGGGAACGGCTGCCCGGCACGGATTAGCTGGCGGTGGTTGGGTGGGCTGAGCGGATCGGCCCGCTGCTTAGTAGGACTTTTTACATAGGCAAAAGTGGGGTAGGCGCTGCCAGCAACCCCGGCGGCTGCAAAATCAGCCGGGGCGCTGGCGGGCAGTGAGAAATGGGAGGTGGTCGACGGTAAAAGCCTCAGGCAGAGCTCGGGCAGATATGGGGCCCGGAGAAAATATGCGCTGAAGGGTGCGCTAACGGCCGCATAGCGCGGAATTGCCATGGACGCACGGCGAGGCCGCACCTCGGGGCCTTAAAAATTGGCTTATGCCGATAAAGCCGGGCTCTTCAGGCCGAGTTGCCGGAACATCGGCTGCCGGGAGCCGCTACGGGCCAACTGGTCCGCACGCGCCGCAAAGCCCCGATAGCCTTGTTTTTTTGATCCGACAAGATTGTCAAGCGCCTGGCTTTAAGAAGCTTGCTGTGCGGCGTGGCGGCCCTGCCAAGAGTAGTAGGGAAGGCTGCAGTTTCGGCGCCGGCCAGCAAATGCGGCCGGTTGAGCGGGTCGGTGGCGGCCATTGCCGCCAAGCCAACGAGCCCGGGGCGCCCGCCCGGGGCCAGCAGCCCCGCAGACAGCAGGCCGAGAAGCCGCCAGATGGCAATAAGTAGTGGTTGGGTCATAGCTGGTGAACAGAACGGAAGACACGAATAACCCGGGACTGGACACGACGAGGCGCGCCAGCCGGCCCGGCGTAAGCCGGGCGGACGGGGCAGGGCACGAAATGCCCTGGCAGGATGCAATAGGTAGGTGTGGATGGCGGAGCGGCTAAAAGGCCGAGGCGCCGGGGGCGGGGTGGAGCGGGTATTCAGGGCCGGCGCGGGCGGTAGGGGCTTAGCACCCCGGGCCGCCGGAATTCACCGGAAAGAAAGCTGAATCACAGTAAAACCACGGGATGTGCACCGTGGGCCCGGCCAGAACAGCAGGGCGGGGCAACAAACTACGTACGAAACGAAACCGGACGGTCCAAAACGGAGCAGCGCCGGCTGGTTGCGGTTATTGGTCGGTAAGTAAAGCAACAACTTGTAATTCCCAAAAGAGAAACTGAAAAAAATAGCCGGCAAGCCGACGTCGGGCCCACCCAACAAATCCAATCTTCTGTTCAAAAGCCAATGCCGCTTCGCGTCTGCCAGTGGTCCGCCGGATCCAGCTGCGCGGCCGCGCGTGGAGCTCCCGCCGGTCCGCCGAATCTTTGCCCAAAAGCCGGCGGGGCGCTGGAGCGCCGGGGATGTGCCCGCTGCCCGGGCGCTCTAGTTTTTTACCCGCCGGATCATCCAATATTGTCGTTTGATGCCGTTGTTTGGGCATGAAACGTTTTGGGCTGTTACTGGTATGCTGCAGCGGCGTTTGGGCGGGCCTGGCTCATGCCCAGACGCCCGGCCGGGCCCGGCCCGCCGGTACCGGGCTGCAGGCGGCGTATTACAACGGCACCAACTTCGAGCAGCTGGTACTGCGCCGTCAGGACGCCAACATCGACTTCGACTGGAAAAAGAAGCCGCCCGTTGAGGGGCTGGGGCCGGAGTTTTTCTCGGTGCGCTGGGAGGGCTACCTGCTGGCGCCCACTACGGGCGAGTATGAGTTTTCGACGGTGATGGACGACGGGCTGCGCGTGTGGGTGGGCGGCAAGCGCATCATTGATGCCTGGCGCGAGCAGGACCACGTGCCCGCCACCGTGCGCCTGCGCCTGGAGGCCGGCCGCTACTACCGCCTGCGCGTCGATTATTTCCAGACCATCCTCGACAGCCGTGCCGTGCTGCGCTGGCGCCTGCCCGCCGCAGCCGCCCTGCAGCCCGTCGGAGCCACCTATATGTTTGCGGCGCTGCCGGCCTCGGCCAAGCCGGTGCCGCCGCCCGCCGCCCGCCCGGTCACGCCGCCCGTCACCGCCGCGGCACCGCCACCCGTGCCCGCGGCCCGCCCGGTCGTGGCCGCCGCTACGCCGCGGACCGGGCGCTCCGCCCCCGCCCCGCGCCCAGCAGTGGCCCGGCCGGCGGCCCGTCGCCCCGAACCCGCCGGGCGCCGGGCCGCAGTGCCGGCGGTAGTGGGCCTCGGCGACTCTTTGCCCGATCTGACCAAGCTGCGCCGGGGCGAGGCGGTGGCGCTGAAGCACATCTATTTCGTGCAGAGCCAGGCCCGGCTGCTGCCCAGCTCCGGCCCGGAGCTGGCCCGGCTGGTGCGCGTGCTGCGCGAAAAGCCGGCCCTGCAGTTTGAAATTGCCGGCCACACCGACAACGTGGGCGACCCGCAGAAAAACCAGCAGCTCTCGGAGCAGCGCGCCCGGCTGGTGCGGGCCTACCTGGTGCAGCGCGGCATCGACTCGGTGCGCCTGACGGCCGTGGGCTACGGCGGCACCCGCCCCGTGGCCGACAACCGCGACCCGCACCAGCGCCCGCGCAACCGCCGCGTGGAGCTGGTAGCGCGGTGAGTCAGCGAGTTAGCGACTTAGTGATGTAGTGAGTTCTTGAACCTCAATTCACTGAAAGCTTCTACCTAAACCTCTGCACAGCTTTGCATCAAGAACCTGGATCTGCTTTCTGAAAGCCGGAAGCAGGTTTTGTCAGGGACTCTAAGTCGCTAGCTCACTACATCACCCCCTGCCGGTTTCACGGAGTATACCGAGCAATGTGGGCCGAAGTCATAACCGGGAAGGGGAATCAGGGGTTAGACAGCCATTGCGCCCAAAGCCGGGCGGCAATCAACCCAGAAAAAACGCCATTTGCTGGCGCCAACCCTCTTTTTTGCCATGAGCAACATCACTCCGAAGCTGTTTTCGCCCTTCACGCTGGGCGCCATTGAGCTGCCCAATCGCCTCGTCATGGCCCCGATGACGCGCAGCCGCGCCACCAACCCCGAAACCACCGCCACCGACTCGGTGGTCAAGTACTACGTGCAGCGCGCCACGGCGGGCCTCATCATCACCGAGGGCACCCAGGTGTCGCCGCAGGGCGTGGGCTACATCAACACGCCCGGCATCTACTCCGAGGCGCAGGTAGCCGCCTGGAAAAAAGTGACTGAGGCCGTGCACGAGGCCGGCGGGCGCATCTTCGCCCAGCTCTGGCACGTGGGCCGGGTGTCGCACCCCTTCTTCCACAACGGCGAGCTGCCGGTGGGACCGTCGGCCATCAAGCCCGAGGGCGCCAAGGCCTTCACCGGCCAGGGCTTCGAGGAAATACCCACGCCGCGGGCCCTGGAGCTGAGCGAAATTCCGGGCGTGGTGGACCAGTTCCGCCAGGCTGCCCGCAACGCCAAGGCCGCTGGCTTCGACGGCGTGGAAATCCACGGCGCCAACGGCTACCTGCTCGACCAGTTTCTGCAGGACGGCGCCAACCAGCGCACCGACGCGTACGGCGGCTCGGTGGAAAACCGCAGCCGCTTCGTGCTGGAAGTGGTGCAGGCCGTGGTGGATGAGCTGGGCGCCGACCGCGTGGGCATCCGCCTCTCGCCCCAGGGCAGCGCCAGCATTCAGGACTCCGATGCGCTGGGCGCGTTCAGCTACGTCACCGAGCAGCTGAACCGCTTCGGGCTGGCCTACCTGCACGTGCTGGAGGCCCTGCCCGGCCACCCGATGGCCCGCCCGGAAGGCAAGCCCGCCATCGGACCCGCGCTGCGCCGGATTTTCAAGGGCACCCTCATCCTGAACGGGGGCTACACCCAGGAAACCGCCGAGCTGGCCCTGGCAAACAACGAAGCCGACCTGATTGCCTTCGGCGTGCCCTTCATTGCCAACCCCGACCTGGTGGCCCGCTTCGAGCAGGGCGCGGCCCTGAACCAGCCCGACTTCGCCACTTTCTACGTGCCCGGCGACAAGGGCTACACCGACTACCCCACGCTGCACGAAGCGGCGCAGGAGCAGGCTGCCGAGTACCAGAGCAACTAAGCCCCGACGGCCCGCCCCGGCCCGCGCAGCCCCGGTTCCGTACGACGGAGCCGGGGCTTTTTGCGGGCGGCCCGGCGGCCCGGTATGCTGAACGTCACTGGCCAAGCTCGGCTTTTCGCGGCGCTTTTGCGTAAGGCCTAGAGCATCACCACCACCGACGCCCGTTCGCTATGGCCGCCAAGAAACCCGCCACCAAAGCCGCTCCCGCCCGCCCCGCTCCCCCGACCCCCGACGAGCCGAAACCGGCCAAAAAGACCGCGCCCAAGGCGGCCGCCACGAAAGCCCCGGTGCCCAAGCGCGAAAAGCGCCCCACGGCCGCCCAGATGAAGGAGCACGCCCAGAAGCTGCCCTACCCGGCCAAGCAGGCCGACATGAAGCTGCAGCCCGACTCGAACCTCTCGGGCTACCTGCCCGCCGGTAAGCTCAAGGGCAAAATCGCGCTGATTACCGGCGCCGACTCGGGCATCGGGCGGGCCGTGGCGCTGGCCTTTGCCATGGAGGGCGCCGACGTGGCCGTGCTCTACAACGAAAACGACGTGGACGCGCGCGAAACCCAGCGCTTGGTGGAAGGCCAGAAGCGCCGCTGCCTGCTGCTGAAGCTGGACGTGCGCGACCCGGAACAGTGCAAGCAGGCCGTGCGCCGCACCACCAAGGAGCTGGGCGGCCTGAACGTGCTGGTCAACAACGCCGCCTTCCAGATGGCGCAGGAGAAGTTCGAGGACATTTCGGAAGAGCAGATCCGCCGCACCTTCGACACCAACATTCTGGGCTACATCTGGATGGCCCAGGCCGCCATTCCGCACCTGCGCAAGGGCGACAGTATCATCAACACCGGCAGCATCGTGGGCCTGACGGGCATTCCGCTGCTGATTGACTACGCCAGCACCAAGTCGGCCATTCACGCCTTCACCAAAAGCCTGGCGCAGTACCTGGGCGAGAAGGGCATCCGCGTGAACTGCGTGGTGCCCGGCCCGGTGTGGACGCCCAACATCCCCGGCACCATGCCGCGCGAGGAAATCGAGAAGTTCGGCCACGAAGTAGCCCTCAAGCGCCCCGGTCAGCCCGAAGAAATAGCTCCCGCCTACGTGCTGCTGGCCTCCCAGGACGGCTCTTTCATGACCGGCTCCCTGGTCCACGTAACGGGCGGTAAAATGAGCAGCGACCAGTAGGTGAGATGGTGAGGTGGTGAACTGGTGAGTGCCGTTCTGCTTGCGCAAGCTGCGCAGTTCCGCGCCTCCCGAACATCAAACTCACCAGTTCACCACCTCACCATCTCACCACATGAAATATCCCCCCGGTACCGTGCGGGCCCTGCTCGATACGCCCCACGTGAGCGACGTCACCCGCGCCGCTTTGCAAGCGCGCCTTGATGCCCCGGCCTACGAGCCGCAGTTTTTCGATGCCGACAGCTACCGCCTGCTCGGGGCCGTGTGCCAGCGCCTGTTGCCCCAGACCGAGCGCGGCGCCGAGGCCATCGACCTGCCCGCCGGCATCGACCGGCGCCTGTTCAGCGGCCAGGCCGACGGCTGGCGCTACGATGTGCTGCCGCCCGACCGCGAAGCCTACCGCCTCGGCCTCGGAGGCGTTCAACAGACGGCGCAGGCACAGTTTCAGCAGGATTTTCTGCTGCTGAGTGCCGCGCAGCAGGACCAGGTGCTGGCCGCCGTGCAGGCCGGCACGGCCCCCGGCGACCTGTGGCTGAAAGTTGATGCCCGGCGCTTCTTCGAAGAGCTGCTGGCCGAAGCTACCATCCTCTACTATTCCCACCCGCTGGCCCAGGAAGAAATCGGCTACGTCGGCATGGCCGACCTGCCCGCCTGGACGCGCATCGGCCTCGATGAACGCGAAGAGCGGGAGCCGCAAGAAGTGAAATAGTGAGATGGTGAAATGGTTAGTTTGGCGTTCTGGCGCCACTCCATTTTACCATGCTGCCGCTCACTAGTTCACCATTTCACCATTTTACCATCTCACCACACCGTGCCCGACGAAGAAGAACTCATTGAAGAAGGCGTGGTCAGCCCCGTGCAGCCCGAGGTGCAGGACCCGCTGCTGCGGCAACTGCTGCAGGACGCGCCCGCCGCGGCTGATACGCCCGAGCCCCAGCCCGCCAAGCTGCCCGAGCCGACCGACGTGGTCGACTGCGTGGTAATCGGGACCGGGGCGGGCGGGGCGCCGCTGCTGGCCCGGCTGGCTTTGGCCGGGCTGCGGGTGGTGGCCCTGGAGGCCGGCCCGCGCCACGAGCCGCGCCGCGACTTCGCCACCGACGAGCAGGCCCAGGCGTTTCTGTTCTGGAACGACGAGCGGCTCTCGGCCGGAAAGCACCCTCTTTCCTTCGGCAACAATAACTCCGGCACAGGCGTGGGCGGCAGCACCCTGCACTACACCGCCTACACTCCCCGCGTGCAGCCCGACGACCTGCGCCTGCGCACCGAGTTCGGCCGGGGCCAGGACTGGCCCCTGAGCTACGACGACCTGGCGCCCTACTACGACGAGCTGGAGTGGCTGCTGGGCGTGTCGGGTCCCTCGCCCTACCCCTGGGGGCCCGAGCGGCAACGTGGCTACCCGCTGCCGCCGCTGCCGCTCAACGGGGCTGCCCAGCTGATGCAGCGGGCCTGCGAAAAGCTCGGCATCCGCACCTCGCCGGCGGCCAACGCGGCGTTGTCGGCGCGCTACTACCAGGAGGGCATCGGCTGGCGCGAGGCCTGCACCAACCGCGGCTTCTGCCAGGCCGGCTGCTCCAACGGGGCCAAGGCCAGCATGGACGTCACTTTCATCCCCCTGGCCGAAGCTCACGGCGCCGAGGTGCGCGCCGACTGCTTCGTGACGGAAATCGAGCGCGACGCCCAGGGCCGCGTGACGGGCGTGGTGTACCAGCAGCACGGGCAGGAGCAGCGCCAGCGGTGCCGCACGCTGTTTCTGTGCGCCGGCGCGGTGGAAACGCCCCGCCTGCTGCTGCTCAACGAGCTGGCGCTAAGCAGCGGGCACGTGGGCCGCAACCTGATGGCCCACCCCGGCCTGCAGCTCTGGGGCACTTTCGACGAGCTGGTGCGGCCCAACAAGGGCATTCCCGGCGGGCTGATTTCCGAGGACACCCACCGGCCCAGGGACGCCGACTTTGCTGGCGGCTACCTGCTGCAGAGCATCGGCGTGATGCCCGTGACCTTCGCCAGCCAGGTGGCCCGGGGCCGCGGCCTGTGGGGCCCGCAGCTGCGCGAGTACATGAGCCAGTACAACCACGTGGCCGGCATCAACATCCTCGGCGACTGCCTGCCCCACGCCGACAACTACCTCGAACTCTCCGACGAAAAGGACGCGCGCGGGCTGCCCAAGCCGCGCATCTACTTCACCAACCAGGAAAACGAGCTGCGCATGAACGCCCACGCCGAGCGCGTGATGCGCCGGATCTGGGACGCCGCCGGCGCCCGCGACGTGTGGGCCTTCCCGCGCTCCGCCCACGTTATCGGCACCTGCCGCATGGGGCTGAGCGGCGACGACGCGGTGGTCGACGCCGACGGCCGCTGCTTCGACGTGCCCAACCTCTACATCTGCGACAACTCCGTGTTTCCCAGTGCCCTGAGCGTCAATCCGGCCCTGACCATCATGGCCCTCAGCCTGCGCACCGCCGATAGATTCCTGGAAAAGCAGCGCCGCCGCGACCTGTAGCCACTCCACCTGTCATCTGGTGTACGGGCAGCCGAAGGCCCTTGCCACGCGTGAACGACTAGCCTTAGGGACTGCTGCCTGAGGTGATAAGGGCCTTTGCTCCGCTTTGCCGCGCTCCGGATGACAGGATAAACTGCCGCCACCCCAACCACACCACATGCCCCAGAACTTTCTCTCTCACATCAAAGCCAGCTTCGGCGACGGGCACTACGCCGGCGACGAATTCGGCGGGGCAGCCGGCCACGACGGCCGCGGCCTGCCCACCGGTTCGCCCAGCAACTTCATGTTTGCCACCGGTATCGAGTGCTCCTACCCCACCATCGACCACGGCCGCACCCGCCGCGACCAGCTGGCCGAAAGCTACCACTACGAGCGGTACCAGGAGGATCTGGGCCTGGTGCGGGAGCTGGGCCTGAAAGTGCTGCGCTACAACCTGCCGTACTACAAAATTCACCAGGGGCCGGGCCGCTACGACTGGGAGTTTGCCGACCTGGCCATGGCCGAAATCCAGCGCCTGGGCCTCACGCCCATCCTGGACCTGATGCACTTCGGCGTGCCCGACTGGGTGGGCAACTTCCAGAACCCCGAGCTGCCGGTGCACTTCGCCGAGTACTGCGGCGCGGTGGCCCGGCGCTACCCCTGGGTGCGCTTTTACACGCCCGTCAACGAGATTTACGTGACGGCCCGCGCCTCGGCCAAGGACGGCATCTGGAACGAGCAGCTCAAGGACGACCGCGCCTTCATTACCGCCATGAAGCACATCACGGCGGCCAGCATCATGGGCAACCAGCAGATTGCCAAGTACCGGCCCGACTGCGTCATCGTGCAGAGCGAGTCGGCCGAGTACATCCACGAGATGCGCGCCGTGCAAAGCCCCGACATCCGGCTCACCAACAAGCTGCGCTTTCTCTCGCTGGATTTGCTCTACGCCCACACCATCGACGCGGAAGTGCTGCTTTACTGCCTCGACAACGGCATGACTCGGGAGGAGCTGCAGTGGTTTATGGCCGGCGAGCCGCCCGGCTACCAGATCATGGGCAACGACTACTACGGCCGCAATGAGCGCATCATCAAGCCCGACGGCAACTGGTGCTCGGCCGAGGACGTGCTGGGCTGGTACACCATGACCAAGCAGTACTACGAGCGGTACCGCAAGCCCGTCTTTCACACCGAAACCAACAGCTTCAACGCCAAGGAGGCCGAATGCTGGCTCTGGAAGCAATGGGTCAACGTCACGCGCATCCGGCAGGACGGCGTGCCCGTCGTCGGCTTCACCTGGTACTCCCTGCTCGATCAGCTCGACTGGGACATCAGCCTGGCCGAAAAGCGCCTCGCCGTGAACCCCTGCGGCCTCTACGACCTCGACCGGAAAATCCGCCCGGTGGGGGAAAGCTACAAGATGATGATCCGCGAGTTCGGGCAGATTACCATGGTGCCCCACGGCGAGCTGTTCGAAATATCCCCGCGGCCGGCCTCGCTGAAAGTGGATATCTGAGCCTGGCCCCGCGCACCGCGCACAAAAAAAGCCTGCCTCCGGACGGAGGCAGGCTTTTTTGTGGGGCGGAAATCCGCCGGTCTTACTTGGTCAGCGAGAGTTGACGAATGGTGTAGTCGTTGCCCACTTTCACTTTCAGCGTGTACACGCCGGCCGAGAGGTGCGAGAGGTCCAGCTTGTTCTCGAAGTTGTCGCGCAGCTGGGTGTTGGTGTACACCGTCTGGCCCAGCGTGTTGGTTACCTGCACCTGCAGGCCGCCCTGGGCGTTGGCGCCGCGCACGTCCAGCGTTACCACGCCGTTGGTGCTCGGGTTCGGGTACAGGCTGATGGCGCGGTTCAGTGCGGCCGAGGTGCCGGTGGCAACGTCCGCCGTGGCTTCCACCACGAAGATGCCGAAGCCTTGGGAAGCCGCATCGGTGAGGGTGCCGCCGGTGGTAGCCGAGAAGGGGCTGATGGTGTAGAACGTGCCCGGGCGCGTGGGCGTCTGCGGCACGTAGCTCATCGGGAAGTACTGGGTGCTGATCGAGGGGGTTTGCACCAGGCCCACGAAGAAGTCGCCGACAGCCACGTTCACCGGGGTGGTGAGGGGGAAGGTACGGCGCTGGTTGACGTCAGCCGTGGTCACTACGTAGTTGGCCGAGCGGCCCAGCACGGCGCCGGTCGAGCTTACCACTACCCCGTATACGGTGTTGCCCACGGAAGCCGGGTCGCCGATGTTGGCAACTACCGACGTGAGCCGGCGCGCAACGGTGGTGTTGTAGCGCACCACGAAGGCGGCCGTAGCCGTGGCGCCGAAGCCCACGCTGTTGTTGGCGTTGATCGTGGCCGTATTGCTGACGTAGCTGAACGAGTTGGTCGTGATGAGCTGGCTGTACGTCTGCGTGTTGTTGGTCAGGTTGTCGTCGGCCAGCAGCGAAACCGTCAGCGTGTTGGTGCCCGTGGCCGCAGCCGGAATCGTGTAGTTGGTGAACGTTACGGTTGCCGTGCCGCCCACGGGAATGTTGCCCGTCAGCTGCGAGTTGTTGAAGGTGGTGGCGCCGGTTACGGCCAGCGTCACCGGTACGCCGGACAGGGGCGTGGAGCCGGCGTTGCGGATAACGGCTTGCACCGTCTGCGGCGTGCCGGCCGGGGTCTTGCCCAGGGCGTAGATGGCCTGCACTTCCGCGTCATTGGCTGCCAGCGCCGTTACGCAGGCGGTGATGGCGCCGTTGGTCGGGGCCGCGCTGCCGTAGGCGTAGTAGCGGGCGTAGTAGGTGCTGCCAATCGTGAGGCCGGAAAGCGTGATGGATTCCGAGCTGTTGCTCACGTTGTCGTCGGCGCAGCCCATGCTGGCCAGCGTGGTGCAGGAGCCGCTGAAGGCTTCCAGCACGCCGTCGAAGGCGCTGCCGATGGTGATGGTGTGGGCGGCGCTGGTGGCAGTGAACTTGTACCACACGTCCCGGGCCGTCGACGAGGTAAAGCCGTTGCAGGCAATGGGCGCCTGGCTTTGCGTGGCGCTGGCCACCGTACCGGCCACGGTGGTGCAGGTGAAGGCCGGCGTCAGGGTCACGGCCCCGGCGCAGTCATCGTTGGCGGGGGCCTGGGCCCAGGCGGCGGGCGCCAGCAGCACGGCGGCGGCCAGGGTCGTCAGGCGTGCCCAGGCTTTTTTCGACAGCCCGGAAGCGGAAGAGTAGTTGTTTGGGTGCATGTAGCAAAAGTTGGAGTGGAAAGAATGTGCAGGAGTAAGGCGGGAAAACCCCAGCCCAAGGTAGCAAGGTTTTGGGAAGCGTTTGGCTTCCCGGTGGCTAATAGTTGGGCTTGATAGACGTAATCCGGCGGCGGGCGTTGTCCGTTTACGAAAAAAGCCGGCCCCTCACGGAGCCGGCTTAACATGCGCCGGGGCGCCTTGCGGTGCTTCTACCCTACACGGCGGCGGCCGGGGCGTGGTGCGTGGGCACGGTCACATCCAGGCCCAGCCCTTTGGCAATGGCCAGGCCCAGGCCGATGTCGGCGCGGAACCAGTGGCAGAGCTGGCGCTGCAGAATTTCCTCGCGCTTGGGGCCGCTCACCCCGCTCATGGCCCCCACGATATTCTGCACGGTGCTCTGCTGGGCCGCGGGCGTCAGCAGCCGGAACAGCGCGCCGGGCTGGGAGTAATGGTCGTTTTCGCCGGGGGCGTTGCGGTCGTAGCGGTCGGCTAGGCCGTGCAGGGCCTCGGCCGGTTCGCCCACCGTCGGGTCTTCCTGCGGGCCGGCAAAGGAATTGGGGAAGTAGTTCGGCCCGCTGCCGCCGTTGTCGCCCAGGGCCATCTGCCCGTCGCGCTGGTAGTTCGAGAAGCCGAAGGGGCAGCGGTTTACGGGCAGGTGCTCGTAGTTGGTGCCCAGGCGGTAGCGCTGCGCGTCGGGGTAGCCCAGCAGGCGGCCCTGCAGCATCTTGTCGGGCGAGTAGCCGATGCCGTCGACCACGTGGGCCGGGGCGAAGGCGGCCTGCTCCACGTGGGCGTGGTAGTTCACCGGGTTTTCGTTCAGCTCCAGCACGCCCAGCTCCTGCAGCGGGTAGTCGGCATGGGGCCACACCTTGGTCAGGTCGAAGGGGTTCAGGTGGTAGGTGGCCGCGTCGGCCTCCGGCATGAGCTGCACCTTCAGCGTCCAGCGCGGGAAGTTGCCCTGCTCAATGGCCTCGAACAGGTCGCGCTGGGCGAAGTCCGGATCGATGCCCTTCATTTCGGTGGCTTCCTCGGCGGTAAAGTTCTTGATGCCCTGCTCGGTGAGGAAGTGGAACTTCACGTAGAACCGCTCGTTCGCGGCGTTGATCAACGAGAAGGTGTGGGAGCCGAAGCCGTGCATGTGGCGGTAGCCGTAGGGCGTGCCGCGGTCCGACATCAGGATCAGCACCTGGTGCAGGCTTTCGGGGTTCAGGCTCCAGAAGTCCCACATGGCCGTGGCCGACTTGCAGTTGGTCTGCGGGTCGCGCTTCTGGGTGTGGATGAAGTCGGGAAACTTCACCGGGTCCTTCACGAAGAACACCGGCGTGTTATTGCCCACCAGGTCCCAGTTGCCATCCTCGGTGTAAAACTTCACCGCGAAGCCGCGCGGGTCGCGCTCCGTGTCGGCCGAGCCTTTCTCGCCGCCCACGGTGCTGAAGCGCAGAAACACCCGCGTCTGCTTACCGACGGCTGAAAATACCTTGGCGCGGCTGAACTGCGTCAAATCGTGCGTCACGGTGAAGGTGCCGTATGCCCCCGAGCCCTTGGCGTGCACCACGCGCTCCGGAATCCGCTCCCGGTTGAAGTGGGCCAGCTTTTCGTGCAGCAGGTAGTCCTGCAGCAGGACCGGACCGCGCGGCCCGGCGGTTTGCGAGTTCTGGTTGTCCCAGATGGGGCGGCCGGCGGCCGTGGTCAGGCGGTTGGGGTGCTGTTGTTCAGACATCGTAGGCAGCAGTTGGTTCTGTTGAGGTGCTGCAAAGGTGGGCGTTCGGGGATTATCAGTAAAATCGATAATTTTGATGGTAGTATTGATGATGTCTATATGACCCTGCAGCAACTCGAATATCTCGTCGCCCTCGACACCCACCGGCAGTTCGTGCTGGCGGCCGATCGGTGTTTTGTCACCCAGCCTACGCTCAGCATGCAGATGCAGAAGCTGGAAGACGAGCTGGGCGTGCTGCTGTTTCACCGCACCAAAAGCGGCATCGAGCCCACGGCCACGGGCGCCAAAGTGGTGCAGCGCGCCCGGGAGGTGCTGCGCTCGGTGAAGCAGCTGCGCGAGGTGGTGCAGCTGGAAAAGGGGGAGCTGGTGGGCGAGCTGCGCCTGGGCATCATTCCCACGCTGGCGCCCTACCTGGTGCCGCTGTTCTTGCTGGAGCTAGTGCAGCAGCATCCGCAGCTGCGCGTGCAGGTGGAAGAGCTGCAGACCGAGCACATCGTGCAGCGTCTGAAAGCCAATCAGCTCGACGTGGGCCTGCTCGTCACCCCCCTCGACGACCGCGCCCTGCAGGAAATTCCGCTGCTGGAAGAGCCTTTTCTGGCCTACGTGGCCGACGACCACCCCCTGCGCGCGCAGCCTGCCCTGCGCCCCACCGACCTGCAGGCCCACGATAATATGTGGCTGCTGCAGCAGGGCCACTGCTTTCGGCAGCAGACGCTCAATATCTGCACCGCCGCCGCGGCCAACGAAGCCCGGCCCTTCACCTACGAAAGCGGCTCCATCGAAACGCTCAAGCAGCTGGTGCGCCAAAACCACGGCTACACCCTGGTGCCCGAGCTGTCGGTGCTCGACGAGCTGGACCGCAACCCGATGATCAAGCGCTTCGAGGCGCCCGAGCCGGTGCGCGAAGTCAGCCTGGTGGTGCACCACAGCTTTGTGCGCCGGCCCCTGCTCACCCTGCTGCGCGACACGATTCTGCGGCGCACGCCCGAGCGGCTGCACGCCCGCGGTGCGGGGCAGAAAATTCGCTGGAAGTAAGCCGGCGGGCCTAGTGCCGCTCCAGGTGGCGCCGGTCCCAACGGGCCAGGTTGGCGGCGGCCTCGTAGCTGCTCTGCAGAAAGTCGAGCACCAGCCGGCGCGGATCAGCGGCGGTGCGCACGGCCTCGTAGGGCAGCAGAAACTCGCCCAACTGCTCGCTGAAGGCCGCTTCGGCGGGCCGGATGGGCGCCTGCGCGAAGCCCGGCGGGGTGGGGTAGGCGTAGCTGTAGAAGGCGGCTTCCTGCCCGTTGCCGCCGGGCCACCAGCCGGCGCTGCTCACCTCGGCCGAGTAAGCTTCGCGCGTCACCCAGTCGGCCAGGTTGGGCACGCCGCCGGGGTGCGCCGGCGCCGGCCGGCCCGAAAAGCGCGTGACGGCCAGATCAAACGAGCCCCAGAAGAAATGCACCGGGCTGGCCTTACCGGTGAAGTGCCCGCGAAACTCGCCCAGCAGCTGATCGGCGCGCAGCAGAATCTGCCAGAAGCGCTGCACGGCGTCGGGGTCGTAGCTGTGGTGGTGCTGGTCTTGGGAGAAAGGCGTGGCATCCTCCACTTCCACCGGCACCGGCCAGATGGGGGCCGCCACGCCCGCCGCGCGCAGCAGGCTGCGGTATTCGTGGTAAAAATCGGCCACGGTGCGCGGGGCCAGCGCCATGCGGCGCACTTCCCCGTCGCTGGTGTAGAGCTGCAGCTCGTGGTGGTGAAAGTCGAACACGACCTCGCAGGCGCCGGCGGCGTAGGGCATCGAGCCGGTGGAGAGGCCGCGGGGCGTCACGTACAGCGGCACCTGCCACCAGTGGTTCAGCATGGGGCACAGCGCCAGCCGCGTCTTGCCCACTATCTGCGTCCACATGTGCAGGGTTTGGCGGGTGGCGGTCCAGGAGTCGGCCGGCAGGGCGGGCCAGGGCGAAGGGGCGAGTGGGGTGGACATCGGTGTGCGGGCAACGGGTGAGACTAATGATAATCAGAATTACAGTACCGGGCTTGCCGGAGACGCTGTTGGCTGAAGCGCAAGGCAGAAAAATGGCCTCACAGCATCCGAAAGCGCATTTCGCAACGAGGAGTCAGCTGGCTGGTAATAAAGCTATTCAGGACGGGGCATCCTTCGCTGCGCGTCTGCCAGGCGAAGCATGACTGGCGCTCAACCCGAACCTGACTGCCTACGCAACGGCAATACCGCCCTGGCTCCCAGCCACTCCGGAGCCGCTTTCCCGTAAGCAAGTCGGTGTTGTTCACCGCGTCTCCGCTTATGTCCGCTGCTCCTGCGCCCGTTACCCTGATTTTTCTGCACTACTGGGCCGGCTCCGGCCGCGAGTGGTCGGCCGTCGTTGAGGCGCTGGGGCCCGACTACCATTGCCTCACGCCCGACCTCGGCGGCTTCGGCGACGCACCCGCCCCCAGCCGCGGCTACTCCGTGGAGGCCTACGCCAGCGAGGTGGAAGCCCTCATCAACCGCCAGCAGCTCGCCGATTACGTGCTCGTGGGCCACAGCATGGGCGGCAAGATTGCGCTGGACGTGGCCGCCCGGCAGCCGCCTGGCCTGCGCGGCGTGGCCTTGCTCACGCCCTCGCCGCCCACCCCCGAGCCCATGCGCGAGGAGGAGCGGCAGGCCAGCCTGCGCAGCTACGGCGACCCGGCCGCCGCCGAAGCCACCTTCGAGCACATCACGGCCCGGGCCCTGCCCGATGCGCTGCGCCAGCAGGTCATTGCCGACAACCTGCGCACCAGCAAAGCTGCCTGGGACGCGTGGCTGCTGCAGGGCAGCAAGGAAGACATCTGCGCCCTGATGCCCCGCGTGCAGGTGCCCGTGTTCCTCCTTGCCGGCACCGCCGACGCCGTGCTGCCCCCGCAGGTGCACCAGCGCGAGCTGCTGCCCTGCCTGGCCGAAGCCACCACCTTCCACTTCATCGAAGGCGCCGGCCATCTGCTGCCCCTCGAAGCGCCCGGCGAAGTGGCCAGCGCCCTGCGGCAGTTTCTGGCCGAGCTAGCGGTGGGGTAAAGCAAAATGTATATGTGTATAAAAGGTCAAAGACTACTTTTAGCCACTTCAACTCAACCCCATTATCATGGCTTTTTTAACTCTTAACCAAGTAGCAGCCGAAGGCACACACGCTACTTCTGGTGTCGGAACTACCGATGCTGTATTTGATGTGGTTACGGCCAACGGCATAGAGTGCATTCGTTTGCGAACCTACGCGGAGGGTCAGGGCGTCGCCGGAGGGGTAAAACAGACGGTGCACCTTACGGCAAGGCAGTTGAGCGAAATGCTCCACACAATGCTGTCCGCCGTATAAGCATCTTGACGAGAAGCCTCGCTGCAGAAAGCGAGGCTTTCTTTTACCAGTTCTCCTCTTATGTGCGGCCGTTACACCATCATCACTCCCGATTCGGGCCTGGCCAAGCGCTTTGATGCCAAACCGGCCGCCCCCACGGCGGCCAACTACAACGCCGCGCCTTCGCAGCGCATGCCCATTATCACCAACCTCGCCCCGCACGACATTCAGGCGGTGCAGTGGGGGCTGATTCCGGGCTGGGTGAAGGACGTGAAGCAAGCGCCCAAGCCCATCAACGCCCGCGCCGAGACGCTGCCCGAAAAGCCCTCGTTTCGGCAGCTGCTGCAGCGCCGCCGCTGCCTGGTGCTGGCCGACAGCTTCTACGAGTGGCAGCAGACGGGCCGCGGCAAGATTCCGCACCGCATCCTGCGCCAGGACGAAGCGCCCTTCGCCTTTGCCGGCCTCTGGGACGAATGGACCGACCGCGACACCGGCGAAGTGGTGCCCACGTTCACCATCGTCACCACCGAGCCCAACGCCCTGATGGCGCAGCTGCACAACCGCATGCCCGTCATCCTGCCCGACCGCGCCGCCGAGCTGGCCTGGCTCGATGACCGCACAACGGCCGCCGAACACCAGGCGTTGCTGCGCCCGCTGCCCGACGGCCTGCTGAAGGAGTATGCGGTGACCACCCTGGTCAACTCGCCGGCCCACAACGACCCGGCGGTGCTGCAGCCCGCCGCGGCCTAGCGTGGGCAGTTAGCGGCCCAAGCCGAACAGGCCGTGGCGCTTGCTGCGACGCATGCCGCCACGGTTCTTCTTCCGCTTTTTGCGCTTGAACTTATACCCGCCGCCGAACGCGTCGTGGCCGGCCGGGGTGAGTGAGGTGGTTTCGGCCACGGGCGCACCAGCGAAGGCAGCCTCGAAAGGGGCGCTGGCCAGCACGGCAAGCAGCAGGGAACAGCAGAGCGTTTTCATAGCGGTGGAGCAAGAAGAAGTGGAGAAATCCTAGAATCGTTTGACGATGCAATTCTACGTCGACTATGCGGCTGCCCAAAAAAAACGGCCTCACATGAAGATGTGAAGCCGTCGGCTGACGTAGCTCAGGGCCGCGTCGAGAGAACGAAGATGGGTGATATTAGGGCTTGATTGGCAGATTTTTACGCCGAAAAAGCCGGAATTTTACTGCCCCAAAGATGCGAGGCTAGCGCCGACGCCGGCCAGCGCGGCGCTTCTTGCGCTTTTTGCGTTTGGCCACGCTGCTGGCGTGACTCGCGTCGTCTGCTTTCAGAATGGCGGTGGTCGAGGCTGCCGGGGCTATGGACTCGGCGTAACTCTCGTCGGGTACGGCCGCGCCGCCCAGAATCAGTGCGGCCAGGGCATAGTAAAGCTGCTTACGCATAGGGGTAAGTGATTGTGTTGGTGGAAAAGAAACGAGCGAGTTGAGTGGCAATAATAATTGAAATGTACCGAATTATGCAATAAATAATACGATTTATCATAGTTAATAGTATTCAGCAAAACGCAGTCCGTCTCAGGTAGAAACGGACTGCGTCGGCTGGTAGGGTCCGGAAAGCGCGGCTATTTGCCGGCCGGCTTGGCGTCCTTGGCGGGCTCCGGGGCGTCGTCGCCGTCGGTGAAGTCCTCAATGGCGTCCTGAATCTGGTCGGAGTACTTGGTCAGCACCAGCACGGCGCCGGCGGCCAGCACGGCAATGCCGAGTACGAGCTGGGTGGGGGTGAGGCGCTGGCTGGCCTTGCGCAGCAGGGCGCCGCCGTGGCGGAGCAGGTCTTCAACGTGCTCGTTGTCGCCCTTAATCACGTGGTAGGCGCTTTCGAAGGTGCGCGCAATGTCCTCCGGGAGAATGTCTTCCAGCTGTTTTTGGATCTGGTTGTCCATGACGGAACGGATGAGGTAGTTAGGGGGTCGGAACAAACGCCCGCTGGCGGAGGCCGGCGGGCGTGTTTGGGCATTACGCAAAACTCCCCGCCAAGGCTACGCCCGAGCGGGGAGTTTTTCAAGTTTTGATGGTAACGGTTGAGGTTGGCCGGCAAATTCGGCGGGCCAAACCCTTACTCCACCACCACCAGCCGGGTGCTCAGGCGCGAGCCTTCCTGCACGTGGCAGTAGTAAGTGCCCGCCGCCAGCGCCGTGGCATCGAGCGGGAGCTGCTGCGGGCCGCGGGGCAGGGCGCGGTCCGCCAGGCGACTGATTTCGCGGCCGGTGCCGTCGAAGAGCAATACCTGCACGTGGCCGCCGTCGGCGTCGAAGGTGATGGTGGCCCGCTCGCGCACGGGGTTGGGGTACACGCTGAAGTTGGGCACGTTCACGTCGGCGGCCGCGGTGGTGCCGGTGGCCACGCCGGCGCGCAATACGGGCACGTAGGGGAAAGCGCGGCCGAACAGCGCGCTGAGCGTGGCGGCGGGTACCGAGAACCAGTCCTGCAGAATGGAGGCGTACACCGAGCGGAAATCGTACTGCATCGGCACGTTGTCGTTGACGCCCGCGTTGGCCGGCACCTGCACGTTCTGGCCGTGGATGCGCGGGTTCACGCTGGTGCCGAACACCAGCAGCGGAGCCGCCGCGCCGTGGTCGGTGCCCTTGCCCGAGTTGGCCTTGATGCGCCGCCCGAACTCGGAAAACGTCAGGCCCACCACGCGGTCCTGCACGCCGAGGCGGCGCAAATCGTCCTGGAAAGCCTCGACGGCCTGCGACACCTTGCCCAGCAGCGTGGCGTGGGTGCCGGTGGCGGTGCTGCCGGTGGCCGGCACCTGCAGGGCGTGGGTGTCGAAGCCGCCGAGGTTGACGCAGTAGATGCGCGTCTGCAGCCCGCCGGCAATCAGCTGGGCCACGATTTTGAGCTGGTCGGCCAGGGCATTCTGGCCGGCGGTGGGCCACATGGGCGAGAGGTTGCTGGCCGCCCGCGCCGCCCGCTGAATGGCCGTGGTGTACACCTGTGTCTGCTGCACCACCTGCCGGATAAACGTCAGCTCGTGGCCCGCCGGCGTGTTCGGGGCGGTATCGACGGTGCCGGTGAGCAGCTGGTAGAACGAGCTGGTGCTGGCAATGGCCATGCCCATGTTCACGGCGGGGCCCTGCACGCAGTTGCTCACCACCGAGCCGACGGTAATGGCCAGCGGGTCGGGGTTTTGGGTGCT
This sequence comes from Hymenobacter edaphi, assembly GCF_003258365.1. Taxonomy (GTDB): domain Bacteria; phylum Bacteroidota; class Bacteroidia; order Cytophagales; family Hymenobacteraceae; genus Solirubrum; species Solirubrum edaphi. The sequence goes on from NZ_QHKM01000002.1 coordinate 51,645, forward strand.
GGGGTAGCCGGTGGGAAAGCCCGGAAACTCGCCGTCGAGGTAGCGGCCGGCCCAGCCGGTGTTCCAGGTCACGTTGGAGTCGGAGGCCGAGGTCCAGATGTCGGTGGCGCGGAAGTGCGAGAAGTTGGGGTTGGGGTAGCCCACGCTCTGCACCACGCCGATTTTGCCGTTGTCGTAGAGCGACTTGACGCCCGTCATGGCCGGGTGCAGGCCGGTGAGCGTGGTCAGCGGCAGCACCTGGGCCTGCGGAATGGCAATGTCGGGCCGGGCCGTCATCAGCCCGCTGTACTGGTCCAGCGGAATGACCATGTTCAGCCCGTCGTTGCCGCCGTTGAGCTGCACGAGCACCAGCACGCGGTCGGTCTGAATGGAAGTGTTGACCAACGCCGCCAGCACCGCGTTTTCCTGGCCATAAGCCGCCACCGGGAAGCCGTTCAGCAGCACCGGCAGCACCGCCCCCGCCGCCGCGGTCTGGATAAATTCTCTGCGTTTCATCAGAAGATGGTCAAATGGTGAGGTGGTGATTGGTGAGGTTGATGTTCCGGAGGCCAGCACTGCGCAGCTTGCGCAATCAGCACGGCACTCACCAGTTCACCACCTCACCATTTCACCACTTAGCTGAGTTGGTATTCGGCCTGGCTGAGCATGGCCTTGAGCAGCGCGCGGAGCTTGGTGGCCACGGCGTTTTTCTTGGCCGTGTTGGTGGGCGCGGCCAGGTACTGGTTCCACTCGTCGGTCCACTCGAAGTCGGGCAGGCCGGGCAGCAGCGTGTCGTTGAGGTAGGCCAGCTGGCTGGTGGTCAGCGCGAAGGGCATCAGCACGTCGACAAAGGCCTGGATGAGCAGGTTCGGGTCCTGGGCGGTGGCGGCGGGCAGGCTCTGGGCCCAGGCCACCGGGTCGACGATGAGCTGGAAGCCCGAGCGGGTGACGCCGGTGCTGGTGAGCAGCGCGTCGGATACCTGGGTGCGGCGCGGCAGCGTCACGGCGTTGATCCACAGTTCGTTGAACTGCGGGGTCTGCCAATAGGCGGGCCAGCCGGCCACGTTGGGCGGGTCGCCCAGGTACTGCTGCTGCAGGTTGGTCAGCCCGTTGAAGTAGTCCCACACCGCGTACTGCTGAGCCACGTTGGCGGAAGTGGGCTGGGCTACTTCCAGCTGGCGCAGCAGGCCCAGGCTGAAGTCGAGCGGGCTTTTGATGTAGCAGCCCACGTTCACCGCGTCGAAGAAGTGCTCGGAGGCCAGCAGCGTGCGCAGCACCGGCCCGATGTTGTAGCCGTTTTGCTGCAGCTGGGTGGCCAGGGGCTGGATGATGTTCTGCTCGGTTGTCGCGTCGATGACGTAGTACACAAACCAGCGGTAGAGCTTGCGCACGAGGTGGCGGGCGGTTTCGGCCTGCCCGAAAATCATGTCGACCAGCGTCTTGTACTCCTGGTCGCCGCCGTTCGGAATGGCCTGGTTCTGAAACGCGCCGCTGAACTGCTTGACCGTCGTGTCGTGGCGCGAAGCGGTGTAGTAGCCGGCAATGGTGGTGGCGTTGTCGCGCCAGCCGGTAAGCACCTTGGCGGCGGCCTGCACGTCGGCCTCGGTGTAATTGGTGTAGTTGCCGGTGCCGATGAGCGGGCCTTTGCCCACCGTAAACAGTTCCAGCAGCTCGCGGCCGTAGTTTTCGTTGGGGGCGGTGGCGGTGCTCTGGTTGCCGTTGAGGTAGCGCAGCATGGCCGGGGCCACGGTCACGTCCTTGCACAGCTGCTTCACGTTGCCCAGGGCCTGCCCGCGCAGCAGCTCGGCGTAGTGGTAGCCGTAGCGCGCGTCGTTGATGTCGGCCAGCTCAACGACGAAGTGGTTGTGCCAGAACAGCCACATCTTGCCCTGCAGGGTACTGCCCTGCAGCAGCTGGCCCAGCCACCAGGCCCGCAGCGCGGAGCGTCGCACGCCCTCGAAGTTCTGGTCGAAAGCCTGCGTCACCCAAGTCTGCCCGATGGCCACGCTCGTGTCGGTGGCCGAGACGTTGACCGGCGGCGCGGGCGTCGCGGGGGCCGTCAGCAGCGTGGTCAGCACCTGCGAGAGGGTGGAGCTGGCCGCCGCCGCCAGTTGCGCCCGCGTGGGCCCGAACAGGCAGCGCCGCAGCAGGTGCGCCGCCTGCGCCGTACCCCAGGGGCCGGCATAGGCCGCCAGGCCCGCGTTGGTGCGCGGCAGCACCGGCAGCGTTTTGTTGGCGTAGGGGCTGAGGGTTTCGCCGGGCGGATCGGTTTGCGGCACTAAAGGCCCGGCCGGCACTGCCGCCGGGGCCGTCAGTGCCGAAGCCGGTTTGCGGAGAAAAGCTCTACGGTCCATAGGCAGGGGTTTTGGTCGGAAGAGGCCGGTTGACCGGCGCGTGGTTGACTTGCGGGCCGGTTGTAACCCCTAAGATGCGTAGGAATAGTGAAAGTTTAATGATGGGTATACTTCAATTTTAATTTTATTTTAAGCTGACTGCCGTGGTCCTGCGCCAGCGTTCCGGGTGAAGTGTCGAAACGGGCACCCGACGATGGCCGGCGCCGAGGCTGTACCAGCGGAAGCACGGCCCGGCTTCAAACCGGAAGCCGCGTCAAATGCAACAGGCCGCCGTGCTACGCGCAGCACGGCGGCCTATTGGCTTACTGTTGTCTCAGGCCGGAGCCGGCAGTTGTTGCGGCTTCCGGGGCTGCAGCGGTAGGACTTACTCCACAATCAGCCGCTGGCTGGCCGGGCCGCAGCGCAGCACGTACACGCCGGCCGGCAGCCCGCGCAGGTCCAGCGTGGTTTCGGCCTTACCGCTCACCGCGGGGTAATGGCGCACGGCGCGGCCCAGGGCATCGAGCAGGACGGGCTGGGCGCCGGCGGCCGGGCGGTGCAGGATGACGTGGGTGCGGGCCGGGTTAGGGTACAGGGCCAGGGCTGCGCGGCTGCGGCCCGGGGTCGTGGCCAGCAGCAGCGGATCGGAGAGGACGCCCAGGGCCGCCACGGCGACACCCTCGGGGCTGCTGACCACGAGGCTGCCAAAACCGGCCAGCGGCGTGACGCTGCCGCCCACCACCACCTGCCCGCCGGCGTCCAGCGCCAGCGCCCGGAAGCTGTCGGGGCCGAGGCCCCCGGCGGCCCGGGCCCAGCGTACGCTGGCGGTGCTGCCGTTGTCGTCGAGGCGCAGCACCAGGCCATCGGAGCTGCCGGCGCTGCGCAGGGGCGTGCCGGCGTAGGTTTCGGTGCCGGCCAGGGACGTCGCGGCGTACAGGCCCGTGCCGTTCACGGCGGTCTGGTACACCGTGCTGTTGAGCAGCTGCACCCAGCCGAAGCTCAGGTTGCCGCCGGTGTCGATGACTTTCGCCACGAAGCCGAGGCCGGTGCCGGCAACGGTCGCGCCCGTCCAGGCGGCCGCGCTGCCGTTGCGCCCCGCCACGTAGAGTGTGCCGCCGGGGCCGGCCGTCAGCCCGAACACAAACTCGCTGCCGGTGCCGCCCGCCCGGATGGCGCCCGTAAAGCTGGCCGAGGTGCCGTTGTCGATCAGGCGGGCCACGGCCACGTCGCCGGGGCCGTTGGCGCCGCCGGCCGCCGATACGGTGGTGCTGCCGAAGGTGACGTTGCCGTAGAGCACGCCGCTCACGTACACCGTCGAGCCGCTGACGCTCAGGCCATACACGTTGACGGTGCTCAGGTTGCTCGCGTTGGCATTGCCGATGCCCTTGATCCAGTTGCAGGTGCTGGTGCTGCCGTTGTCGGTGAGGCGGGCCACGTAGCCGTCATCGAGGCTGTTGTTGACGCCCAGCGTCTGGTTGCCAATGGTGAGGGCCGCCCCGAGAAAGTCGCCGCCCACGTACACGTTGTTGCCGCTGGCCGCCAGGGCCTCCACGTACACGCCGGAGCCGTCGTCGAGCATCTGGGCCCAGGTGAAGCTGCCCGAGGTGCCCGCGTCGGTGAGCTTGGCCACGTAGCCGTTCAGAAACGACTGCCCGGCCGTCAGGGTCGTGCCGCCAAACGTGGCCGTCTGCGTGTAGAACTGGCCCGCCACGTAGATGTTGTTGCCGCTCACCACCAGGCCGCCGTAGGTGTCGTCGGTGCTGGTGCCGCCGGCCCGTACGGCCCAGCTGTAGGTGGCCGTGGCCGGGTCGAACTTGGCCACGAACACGTCGGTGCCGCCCGCGCTGGTGAGCGTGGTGCTGCCCAGCGTGAGGCTGCCGCTGAATTCGCCGGCTACCACCACCGAGCCGTTGGCCATGGGCGCGGCCCAGCGCACGAGGCTGGCCGTATTTGCCGTCGACGCGCGCTGCCAGGCCGGGGCGGAGTTGTTGGCGGTCAGCACGGTGTAGCTCACCAGGCCGTTGCTGGTGCCGCTGGCCGTGGTCACGTTCACGGGGCCCGACTGCGCCCCCGCTGGCACCACCACGCCGCTGATCTGCGTGCCGCTGGCGTTGACGGTGAAGCCCGACGTGACCACGTTGTTGGCGCTGCCGCTGAAGGCAACGGCCGTCGTGCCGGTCAGGCCCTGGCCGTAGAGCGTCACGGTCGAGCCCGTCAGCCCGGCGTTGGGCGCCGCCAGGGTCAGCAGCGGGGCCGGGTCAGACAGGGTGGCCACGTAGCCGGGGCGCACCCCGGCGTTGGTGCCGATGCTGAAGCCGGTGCCGAAGGCGGCGGGCGTCGTTACCTGCCCGGCCGCGTACCAGGTGCGGGTATCGAGGCGCCCCACGCTGCTGGCGTAGTCGGCCCCGGTGCCTCCGGCCTGCTGCGCCCCCACGAAGCTGCCCGTGCTGCCCGCGTCGGCCACCTTGGCCACCAGCACGTCGCTGCTGCCGGCGCTGGTGAGCGTGCGGCTGCCGAAGCTGGCCGTGCCCCCGAAGGTGCCGGCCGCGTACAGGCTGGTGCCGTAGAGGCCCAGGCCGTTGATGCTGTTCGAGGCATCGGTGCTGGTGCCGCCGTTTTGCAGGGCCCAGGCAAAGCTAGCCGAGCTGCCCGCGTCGGTGAGCTTGCTCACGAACAGGTTGGCCACGCCGCTGTTGGTGAGCGTGGTGCTGCCGAAAGCGGCGCTGCTGCTGCGGTAGCTGCCGCCCACGTACACGCTGCTGCCGGCAGCCAGCAGGCTGCGGGCGTAGTCGTCGCCCGGGCCGCCGGCCTGCTGGGCCCAGAGCTGGGTGGTGAGGTTGAGGTAGTCCAGCTTCAGCACAAACGCGTCGCGGCCGCCGGCACTGGCCAGGGGGCCGCCGGGCATGGTATTCGCGGCGTTGCTGAAGATGCCCGCCGCGTACACGGCCCCGTTCAGGTACTGCAGGGCCGTTACTTCTTCGCCCGCCGGCACCACCGGCGCCGGGCTGGCGGGCATGGTCAGGTTGACGGGGTAGTAGCGGGCCACGAAGCCGCCCGCGTCGGGCAGCGTGTAGTTGTCGAAGGTGGCGCTGCCGCCGCTGGTGCCGCCCAGGTAGAGGTAAGTGGTGGCAAAGTTGCTCAGGGCGTTGGCGTAGTCGTTGGCGGTGCCGCCGGCCCGCTTGGCCCAGTTCACCGAGACCGTGTTGCCCGTTTCGATCAGGCGCATCAGAAAGATGTCGCTGTTGCCGGCCTGGGCGTTGATCAGGGCCGGGCGGGTGCCCAGCGTCAGGCTCTGGCTCACGAAGTTGCCGGCCACGTACACGTTGGTGCCCGATAGGGCAATGGCCGTGGCCAGGTTGCGGCCGGTGGTCGTGGTGCTGGTGCCCTTCAGCGCCCAGGCAAAGCCGCTGTTCGGGTTCCACTTGGCCACGAACAGCTCCTGGCCGTTGGGCGTGTTCAGGGTGGTGCTGCCCAGCACCACCGTGCCGGCAAAGCCGCCGGCGAGGTATACGTTGCCGGCCGCGTCGGCGGCGGTGGCCTGCACCTGCACGTCGCCGGCCAGGGCTACGGCGGTCTGCCAGTCAGGAGTTTGGGCCCGGGCGGCGCTGGCCAGCAGGCACAGCAGCGCGGCCAGCAGGTTGTTGAGGTTGAACCGTAAAGGGTGTCGCATAAAATGAAAAAAGGATTGAGGACGCAAATTAATTAGCCAGTCGGGTAGTATCGACCGCCCAACGCGGCGCCGGGGGCCGGGCAGCGGTCCGGCCAGGCGGCCGGTGCGCCTCCGACGCCACGCGGCCGGTCTTCAGCGCTGAAGACCGGCCGCGTGGCGTCGGGGCAGGAAGCGGAAATCTTATCGGCCCTGAAACGCGGGCTTGCGCTTTTCGCTGAAGGCCAGCACGCCCTCCTTGTAGTCGGCGCTTTCGCCCGCTATCTGCTGGCAGTAGGCTTCGTAATCGAGCATTTCGTCGAGCGAGGCGGCCCCCGACTTGTTCAGCATCTGCTTGATGAGGCCGATGGCCTTGGTGGGCGCGGCGGCGTAGCGGGCCGCCAGGCCGTAGGCGGCTTCGTCGAGCTGCTCGGGCGCCACCACTTGGTTCACCAGGCCCAGGCGCAGGGCCTCGTCGGCGGGCACCTTCGAGCCGAGGGCACACAGCTCGAAGGCCTTCAGGCTGCCCACGAGGCGCGGCAGGAAGTACGAGGAGCCCGAGTCGGGCACCAGGCCAATGTTGATGAACACCTCGATCAGCGAGGCGTCGGTGGAGGCCACAATGGCGTCGCAGGCCAGGGCCAGGGAGCAGCCGGCGCCGGCCGCCACGCCGTTGAGGCGGCAGATGATGGGCTTGGGCAGCCCGCGCATGGCCCGGATGATGGGGTTGTAGCGCTTGTGCAGCGAGTCGTAGAAGGAGCGGCTGCCGCCGTCGGCCTCGGCCTGCTGCGAGGCCTTCAGGTCCTGGCCCGAGCAGAAGGCGCGGCCGGCGCCGGTCAGCACCACGGCCCGCACCTGCGCGTCGCGGGCCACCTGCTTGAAGGCGTCCTGCAGCTCGTAGCTCTGCGCGTCGTTGAAGGCGTTGAACACCTCGGGGCGGTTCAGGGTGATGGTGGCCACGCCGTCGGGGCGCACCTCGTAGAGCAGGCTGGAGTATTCGGGCATTTCCAGTAGATGAGTGGGTGAGTGGATGCGGAAGCGTAAAAGTAGCTACGGCAGCTCACCCTGCCGTCATGGCGAGCGGAGCGAGGCAACCGCGGGAAGGCGCAGCCAATCCTTCCCCTCGCGGCACGACGGCACAACTGGCAATAACCGAAACCAGCACCGCCCGAACCGGTAGATGCCCGTTTCGGCCGGGCTCCTGGTACGGTTAGCTCGTTAGCCGGAGCCGATTGACGACGCCTTCCGGCGGGTGCTTGGGCCACGCCTCGCCATGTCAACCGGCAGCACCGCCAGCCGGTGCTACCCCAGCAGCGCTTCGGCCAGCAACAGGTCCTCCGGCGTGGTGATTTTCAGGTTGCGGTAGTCGCCCGGCACCAGCTGAATCGGGTGCAGGTCTTCCACCACGCTGGCGTCGTCGGTGAAGGTGGGCAGCTCGGGCAACTGGTAAGCGCGGCGCAGCAGCTCCAGCTCGAAGCACTGCGGCGTCTGCACCAGCCGCAGGCGCGCGCGGTCCAGGGCGTAGGAACCCGTCGCCGAGAGGCCGCGCACCGAGTCCTTGGGCGCCACGGCGGCCACGGCGGCCCCGTGCCGGGCGGCGGCCGCGTAGGTGTTTTCGATAACGCTGGTGGGGGTGAGGGGCCGCACGCCGTCGTGCACGGCCACCACGCCGGCACCGTAGTCCTTGAGCTGCGCCAGCCCCTGCCGCACCGAGGCCCAGCGCGTGGCGCCGCCCGTGGCCACCGTGAGGGCCAGCTCCGGCGCGTAGCGGGCGTGCAGCTCCTGCCACACGCTCAGCTGATCGGCGGGCAGCACCAGCACGAGGCGCGCCACCTTCAGACTCGGCTCGGCGAAGCGCCGCAGCGTGTGTACCAGCACCGGCTCCCCGCGCAGCTCCAGGAACTGCTTGGGGCGGTCGGCGCCCATGCGCGTGCCGCTGCCCCCGGCTACGATGATGGCCAGGCGGGTATCGGGGGAGGAAGTGATGGAAGCGGGAGCGGAGGACACGGGGAAGAAGGCTAAGCTGGCAAACAAAGGAGGCGTAAAAGTAAGCCCCCAGCGGCCACGAATCGGCCCGCAACCTCGGCGCCGGGGCTGCGTCTTAACGAGTTCAGGTTTTTCACCTTACGCTTTTCGTCATGAAACGAGCCGCTGAACATGGCGCCGGCGAAGCCGCCGGCACCACTCGCATACGCCGTCAGGCCATCGGGGCGCAGGCTACGGGCGCTTCGGCCATTGGCGCGCAGGCCACCGGTGCCGGGGCACGCGGGGCCCTGGCCATCGGGGCAGCGGCCATTGGGGCGCTGGCCGTCGGGGCCTTGGCGGTGGGTGTGGTAGCCATTCGGCGGCTGAGCGTGGCCCAGGCCCGGCTGCAGCGGCTGGAAGTCGGGGAGCTGACCATCCGGCGGCTGCAGGTCGACGAGCTGGTTGTGCGTAAAACCCTGAGCGTCCCCGGCTCATCGGCCGAGCGTAACCCGGCCGAATAACCAGGCAGGCGCCCACAAAAAAGCCCGGCTGCGGTTGGCTGCCGGGCTTTTGGGTAGAAGATAAGGCTACCGTGACTTGTTACGGGTCACCTGTTGCCTCATCACCTGCTTACAGAATCAGCATGGCGTCGCCGTAGCTGAAAAACTTATACTTCTCCTTGATGGCCGTCTGGTACGCCTCGATGAGCAGGTCGTAGCCGGCGAAGGCCGAGGCCAGCATCATCAGCGTGCTTTCCGGCATGTGGAAGTTGGTCAGCAGGCAGTTGGCAATCTTGAACTCGTAGGGCGGGAAGATAAACTTGTCCGTCCAACCCTCCGTGGGCTTCAGGCGGGCGTTGGCCGACACCGACGACTCCATGGCGCGCATGGAGGTGGTGCCCACCGCGCACACGCGCTTTTTCTGGTCGAGGGCCCGGTTCACCACCGTCGCCGACTCGGCCGGCACGATGAAGTTTTCCGAGTCCATCTTGTGCTTGGTCAGGTCCTCCACGTCGACGGGGCGGAACGTGCCCAGGCCCACGTGCATGGTCACCGGTACCATTTCCACGCCTTTGATTTCCAGGCGCTTGATAACCTCGCGGGTGAAGTGCAGCCCGGCCGACGGCGCGGCCACGGCACCCGTGTGCTTGGCGTAGATGGTCTGGTAGCGCTCCTTGTCGGCCGTTTCCGGCTCGCGGGTAATGACCTCCTTGGGCAGCGGTGTCTCGCCCAGGTCGTGCAGGGCTTTGTAGAAGTCCTCCTCCGGGCCGTCGAACAGGAACTTGATGGTCCGGCCGCGCGAGGTGGTGTTGTCGATGACCTCGGCCACCATCACGCCGTCGTCGTCGAAGTACAGCTTGTTGCCGACGCGGATTTTGCGGGCCGGGTCCACCAGCACGTCCCAGAGGTGGAGTTCCTTGTTCAGCTCGCGCAGCAGGAACACTTCAATCTTGGCGCCGGTTTTTTCTTTGTTGCCGTAGAGGCGGGCGGGAAATACCTTCGTGTCATTTACCACGAATACGTCGCCGTCGTCGAAGTATTCAATGATATCTTTGAAGGTGCGGTGCTCGATGCGGCCACTGTCGCGGTGCACCACCATCAGGCGCGACTCGTCGCGTTGCTTGGCGGGGTGCTGCGCTACCAGGGACTCGGGCAGTTCAAACTTAAACTCAGAAAGCTTCATGGCCGGCGTTGGGGACAGGCAACAATGCGGGGAGAATACGCATTTTTTTCGAGTTGCAAAAGTACGGAACCCGCCCGGATATATCGTTACCTTCCGCCCGAAAAAGGTGAAATGGTGAGATAGTGAACTAGTGAGTGCTGTTCCGAATGCCCGAACGTCAAACCTACCAATTCACCAACTCGCTAAGTCACTAAGCCACTAAGTCTCTGCTGCTATGAAAACCCTGCGCCTCACCTTTGAAAGCTTCCGGTTTGCCTGGCAGGCCCTGCAGGCCGATTTGCTGCGCACCATTCTTTCCCTGCTGGGCGTCACCATCGGCATCTTCGCCATCATTGCCGTCTTCACCGTGGTCGACTCACTCGAGGCCAGCATCCGGCAGAGCATGAGCTTCGTGGGCGACAAGGTGATATACGTGGCCAAGTGGCCCTGGGCCTTCGGCGGCGACTATCCCTGGTGGAAGTACTTCAACCGCCCCAGCCCTACCACCCGCGACTTCCGCCAGCTGCAGCGCCTGCTCACGCCGGAAAACCACCGGGGCATTGCCCTGTTTGCGGCCCGGGGCGGCAACACGCTCAAGGCCGGCTCCAATAGCCTGGAAAGCATCGCCCTGCAGGGCGTCACCTTCGATTACCGCCTGGTGTCCGACGTACCGGTGCAGGAAGGCCGCTATTTCACGCCTCAGGAGGTGGAGGCGGCCCGCAACGTGGCCGTGGTCGGCTACGACATTGCCCACAGCCTCTACCCCAACGGCTCGGCGGTGGGCCGCGAGTTTCAGACGCACGGCCGGCGCTTCGTCATCATCGGCGTGATGGAGCGCGAGGGCAAAAAGCTGATCGACACGCCCAGCAACGACACCAACTGCCTGTTGCCGCTGGGCGCCTTCACCAAGATTTACGCCCTGAGCACCGGCGGCATGGGTGGAGCGCAGGGTACCATCGGCATCAAGGGCTCCGACGACGACCCGGGCCTGCTCAACCTCGAAGCGGAGGTGCAGGGGGCCATGCGCACCATCCGCGGCCTGAAGCCCCGCGAGGAAGACGACTTCGCCCTGAACCGTCCCGAAATGCTGGCCGACGCCATTACCAAGCTGTTCAGCGTCATCGGCGTGGCCGGGGCGCTGATCGGCGGGCTGGCCACGCTGGTGGGCGGCTTCGGCATTGCCAACATTATGTTCGTGTCGGTGAAGGAGCGCACCAGTCTGATCGGGATTCAGAAGTCGCTCGGCGCCAAGAACTACTTTATTCTCTCGCAGTTTCTGTTCGAGGCCGTGTTTCTGTGCCTGCTCGGCGGGGCCGCCGGCCTGTTCCTAGTGTGGCTGGTCACGCTGATTCCCCAGGATTCCTTCCGCATCTTCATGACGCTGAACCGCATCATCCTGGGCCTGGGCCTGTCGGTGCTCATCGGCATCATCTCGGGCATCGTGCCGGCCGTGGTGGCGGCCATGATGGACCCCGTGGACGCCATCCGGGCGAAGTAAGAACGAACTGTTATGTCGAGCAACGCAAGACATCTGAGTAGACTCGTCCAACGAAGTCAACCCAGATGTCTCGCGTTGCTCGACATGACAGGCATGGGTAACCATAACAAATTCGCCATACTCGCTGGCTGGATGTTAACAAATTGTTAACTTGGGCGCCCATACTTTTGGTCGTTCCGCCGCGCAGGCGTCGAACGGCCTTTCTTTTGCCCCCTCATACATTCCCATTTCTCACTTCCCGGCCCGCCGTGCCTGAACCTGTGCGGTAGCATCAGCCCTTGACGACGAAGGCGGCCCGGCCCATTACCATCAGCGCGGCTATGACCAAACTGAAGAAAACCAGCAAAACCAAGCTTCAAGAAGAAGCCCACAACGTCGGCAGCGGCAAGACCATCGTGCAGCCCGACGTCAACGACAACAAGATTACCACCATCAGCGACCTGCGCGAGCAGGCCCACGGCGAGCGGACCACCCAGCTCGACGACGAGCACCGCATCCGCAAGGCCTTCGTTGACAAGGACTGGAACGAGATTAAGATTGCCGACTCCTGGCAGATCTTCAAGGTCATGGCCGAGTTCGTGGAGGGCTTCGAGAAGATGGCCAAAATCGGACCCTGCGTATCGGTGTTCGGCTCGGCCCGCACCAAGCCCGACAACCCCTACTACCAGCTGGCCGAGGAAATTGCGGCCAAGCTGGTGCGCCACGGCTACGGTGTTATCACCGGCGGCGGCCCCGGCATCATGGAAGCCGGCAACAAAGGTGCCCGCTCCGAGGGCGGTAAGTCGGTGGGCCTCAACATCGAGCTGCCCTTCGAGCAGACCCATAACATCTACATCGACCCGGACAAAGTCATCAACTTCGATTACTTCTTCGTGCGCAAGGTGATGTTCGTGAAGTACTCGCAGGGCTTCATCGGCATGCCCGGCGGCTTCGGCACCCTCGACGAGCTGTTCGAAGCCATTACCCTGATTCAGACCCGCAAAATCGGCCGTTTCCCCATCGTGCTGGTGGGCTCGGCCTACTGGAACGGGCTGTTTAAGTGGATCGAGGAGGTGATGCTGCACGAGGAGCACAACATCTCGGCCGAGGACATGCAACTGGTGCAAATCGTGGACGACGCGGCCTCGGCCGTGAAAATCATCGACGACTTCTACCAGAAGTACCTGCTCTCGCCGAACTTCTAACCGACTGCGGCGCAGCTGCGCAAAGCCTCCGGCCCGGCCGGAGGTTTTTTTAGTTTCTGCCGGGTCCAGGTTTGGTTATATGATATTATTTCAGTTATATGAAGTCGTGTTATTGTGCCGAAACGGATTTCGGCCGTTTTTCCTCACCCACCCTTCCTTATGAATCCCACCAAACACGTCTACATCATTCCGCGCTGGGGTGGTAACTCGGGCAGCGACTGGTACCCCTGGCTGAAGCAGCAGCTGGAACAAGCGGCGGCTGAGGATGGCTACCGCTACGAAGTGCATCCGCTGGACATGCCCGCCTGGGACGTGCCCGTTATCAGCCAGGCCGTGGAGCACCTGGCCCAGCTACTGCCGCCCGCCAAGCTGGCCGGGCAGGAGGTGTACTTGGTGGGCCACAGCGTGGGCTGCCTGGCTATTCTGCACTACCTGGCCGACATCAACCGGCAGGCCCCCGGCGCCCGGGTGGGCGGGGTGCTGTGTGTGGCCGGCTGGTTTATGGTCGATAGCCCCTGGCAGGACATCCTGCACTGGATGAACGCGCCCATCGACTACGAGCAGGCCCGCCAGGCTATTCCCGAAGACAAGCTGATGGTGCTGCTCTCGGATGATGACCCGTACACTTCGGCGTACCAGCAAAACGAAAAGCTGTGGCTGGAGCGGCTACAGGCCCGCGTGAGCATTCTGCCCGGTCGGCAGCACTTCAGCTCCCAGCTGGACCTGGACGTACGCGACGCCGTGCGCGACCTGGCCGGTGCCTTCGACCACACCGAAACGCTGCGGCAGTAGCCGCCCAAACCCTGCGCCGCCCGGCTTAAGCGCCGCCTTTCAAAGCAAGCCGGTGCAGGTACTTTGGCTGTTGATTATCAGTGCTTAGCGCAGCAGATGGTATTGTCTCAAAATGAGAAACCCCGGTACCTGCCGGGGTTTCTCATTTTGAGAAACTAAGACCATTTTGAGAAGATGTAAGTAAATAAGGCTCCGGCGTTTATACTTAGCCAATAATCAATGGGCCGGCAGAGCAGGCGCCGGGCCGGGCACGCAAATTATCTGGCATGGTTCCCGTCAAACACGTCTACATCATTCCGCGCTGGGGCGGCAATTCGGGCAGCGACTGGTACCCCTGGCTGAAACAGCAACTGGAAGCCTCCTCCGCAGAAGACCAGTGCTACTACGAAGTGAAGCCGCTGGACATGCCCGCCTGGCAGATTCCCACCGTCAGCAATGCCATCGACTACCTGGCGGAAATGCTGCCGGCGGAGCGGCTGCGCCAGGAGGAAACCTACTTGGTGGGTCACAGCGTGGGCTGCCTGGCTATTCTGCACCACCTGGCCGAAATAAACAAGCAGGACCCGCAGCTGCAGGTGGGCGGGGTGCTGTGCGTGGCCGGCTGGTTTCTCATCGACAACCCCTGGCAGGATATTCTGAACTGGATGAACGCCCCGGTGGACTACGACCGGGCCCGCTGCGCCATTCCGGCCGATAAGCTGGTGGTCATGCTCTCCGACGACGACCCCTACACCACTGGCTACCAGCAGAATGAAAAGCTGTGGCTGGAGCGCCTGAAGGCCCGCGTCAATATCCTGCCGGGGCGGCAGCACTTCAGCAACGCCCTCGACCCGGACGTGTGCGACGCCATCCGCGACATGACCGGGGCTTTTCTGCCGCCCTGGCTGGCTCGCGCGTAGCCCCGCCGGCCCGGAATCCGTAGCTTGGGGCGGGGCCGGAACGTCGAGGTCCCGTCACGCTACGTTTCCACCGATTGGAGCCCGAATACGATTACTTACTGGCCGGCAGCGGCGCGGCCGGCCTGAGCCTGGCTTACCACCTCAGCCAGGAACCCCGCCTGCAAGGCAAGCGGGTGCTGCTGCTGGAGCCCGCGGCCAAAGACCAGAACGACCGGACCTGGTCGTTCTGGACCGACCAGCCCACGCCCTACGACGCGGTGCTGGCGGCCGAGTGGCGGCAGCTGGTGTTTCGCAGCCCGCAGTTTGCGGCCGTGCTGCCGCTGCGGCGCTACCGCTACTGCACCCTGCGCGGCCTTGATTTTTACCGCTTCGTGCAGGCGGCCCTGGCAGCCCGGCCGGCGCAGTTTACGCGGGTGCCGGCCCACGTCGAAGAGCTGACGAACACGCCCGGCGGCGTGCGGGCCCGCACCTCGGCCGGCGAGTTTACGGCCCGCTACGCCTTCGACAGCCGCCCGCCCCAGCCCGTGCCGCGGCCCGACCGGCGCTACCTCTGGCAGCACTTTCTGGGCTGGGAGGTGGAAGCCGACTTCGACGCCTTCGACGCGGCCACGCCGGTGTTCATGGACTTCACCGTCGAGCAGCGGCAAGAATGCCGCTTCGTGTACGTGCTGCCCTTTGGCCCGCGCCGGGCGCTGGTGGAGTACACGCTGTTTTCGGGCCAGCTGCTGCCGCCGGCCGAATACGAGGCCGCATTACGGGACTACCTGGCCACGATGCTCAGCGGCCGGCCCTACCGCGTGGTGGAAACGGAAACCGGCGCCATCCCGATGACCGACCACCCTTTTGCGGCCCGCGACGGGGCCAATATCGTGAACCTGGGCACCCGCGGCGGGCGCGTGAAGGCCAGCACCGGCTACGCCTTTCTGCGCATGCAGCAGCAGGCCGCCCGTCTCACCGCGGCCCTGGCCGCTACCGGCGCCCTGCCCGCCGACCTGACCGGGGACCAGTGGCAGTTCCGCTTTTTCGACACCCTGCTGCTCGACATTATGCAGCGCCGGGGCGAGCAGACGCGCGACATTTTCGCCGAGCTGTTTCAGCGCAACCCGGTGGAGCGCATCCTGGATTTCCTGGACGAGCGCACCTCCTGGCCCGAAAATCTGCAGGTGATGAACTCGGTGACGCCCTGGCCGTTTCTGCGCTCCATCGGGCAGGTTTTGATTGGGCAGCCGGGAAAGCGGGCAGACAGGTAAGCAGATGAGCCAAAACAACGTCATCCTAAGCCTTAGCCAAGGACCTTCGGTTCGCTGCGCTCAGGATGACGTCCTTTTCTATTCACCTACCCCTCTACCTGCCTACTCCATCCTCGCCAGGCTCGCCTCGTCCTCCAGCCACGCGCGGGCGGCGTCGACAGAGGCGCGGCTGAGGGGCTGGAGCTGCGGCTCGGGAGCCGACATGTTCAGCAGGTAGCCGGGCATGGCGGGCAGCTGCTCCAGGTCGTGGGTGATGCAGAGGATGGTTTTGCGGTATTCTTGGCCCCAGCGGCGCAGCAGGCTGAACACGCGGCGGCGGTAGTACACGTCGAGCTGCTGGGTGGGCTCGTCGAGCAGCCAGAGGGCGGCGTCCTGCAGCCGCAGCTGGGCCAGCCACACGAGCTGCTGCTCGCCGCCGGAGAGCAGCGTGAAGTCGCGGTGGGCGAGGTGGGCGGCGCCCACCTCCCGCAGGGCCGCATCGGCCTGGGCGTAGTCGGCGGAGGTGTAGCCGGCCAGCAGGCCGCGGTGCTGCCGAAAGCGGCCCATCACCACCAGCTCGCGCACCTCGATGGGGAAGCCGACCACGTTGCGCTGCGGCAGGTGCGCCAGCAGGCCCTCCACGGCCGGACGGCGCACCGTGCGCAGGTCGCGCCCGGCTATTTCAACGGTGCCCTGGTAAGGCAGCTGGCCCGTCAGCACCCGGAACAGGGTGGTCTTGCCGGCGCCGTTGTGCCCCACGATGGCCACGAACGCGCCTTCGGGTACCGACAAAAAAAGGTTGCGGAGCAGAACGCGTCGTTCGTACCCCGCAACCAGATCGTCCGCGCGCAGCGCGAGAGGAGAATTGGCAGTTGTCAGTTGCGAGTTGTCAGTCGATAGACTCATCAGGCAGGCGGCTTGGGCCGGTAAAGATCCTGACAACTACTAACTGGCTCCTAATACTCGTCTTCGTTGAACATGAAGTCCTCCTTGGTCGGGTAGTCCGGCCATACTTCCTCGATGCTTTCGTAGGGCTGGCCGTCGTCTTCGAGGGCTTGCAGGTTTTCCACGACTTCCATCGGGGCGCCCGAGCGGATCGAGTAGTCGATCAGTTCGTCTTTGGTGGCCGGCCAGGGAGCGTCTTCCAGGTACGAGGCAAGTTCCAGAGTCCAGTACATAGTCAGGGTGTGCGTAAAAGGGGGGAAGTTGAGAAAGGGTATCGGGCGCGCCGCCCGCAAAAATCCGGCCGAGGGGTGGCCGGGCGACAAGGCGTCAGGAGAGGGCCGCGTATTGGGCTGACAACGCAAATGCGGCCGAAATGTTGGCTACTGCTGGTAGCGCAGGCGCAGGAACTCGATGAGGTCGTTTTTGGTGCGGATTTTCCGTTCGAACGCCCGGATTTTGCTCTGCAGCATGCTGCGGAATGCTTCGTTGCCGGGCGTGTCGGTGAGCTTGCCCAGGTTTTCTTCCAGCACCGATTGTTCCTGCCGGTCGTACTTGATGAAATCCTTGAGCGCGGCCACGCGCTGCGCGTACTGCTCGTCGGCCGGGGGCTTGGGGCCTTCCTGGGGCTGGCGCTTCCGGATGTAGTGCTCCAGCGAGCTGAGCTCGAACACCCGGTCGCAGGCGGAGAGGAACTGCTCCCACACCCGGTCCGACTCGGGGCCGCGCACGGGGCCGACCTTTTTCCAGGCCGTCTGCAGCTCCTTGGCGCGGGCCACGGCCTCGTGCATGGGGCGCTCCACCAGGGCTTCGGCCTCCTTCACCAGGTCGCGCTTGCGGGTGAGGTTGTCGTCCATGTAGTGGTCCTTGGCCTCGCTGCGCTTGGAGCTGATGTGCTCCTTCAGGCGGTCGAAAAAGCGGTTGTGGGCGGCGCGGAAGCGCGTCCACAGGTCGTTGGCCGTCTTGCGGGGCAAGGAGCCGCCCACTTCCTTCCACTGCTGCTGTAGCTCTTTGAGCTGGGCCGTGACGCCTTCCCAGTCGTCGGAGTTCTGCAGGGCTTCGGATTTGTGAATGAGCGACTTGTACTTCTCAAACGCCCGGTTGGTCATGGCCTTTTTATCGGCCTGGAACGCTTTCTTGCGGGTGTAGAAGTCTTCGACGGCAGCCTGGAAACGGTTTTCCATGTCGTCGGTCAGCTCCTTGGCCACCGGGCCGGTCTTGATCCAGGCCTGGCGCAAATCCTTGAGCACCTCGGCGCCGCCCTGCCAGTCCACGCTGGTGTGCAGGGCCTCGGCTTCCTCGATGATTTTGGCTTTGGTGGCGAGGTTTTTCTCGCGGTTGCGCGAGACGAGGGTGCGAATCTGCTCCTCGGCCTCGGTGAGGCGCTCGTGCAGGGCGGTGAAGTCGCCGAGGCCGTCGTAGGCCCCGATCTGCTCCTTCAGGTGCAGGGCCTTCATCAGGAACGAGCCCTTGTTCTCGGATTCGGTGATGCGCGCCAGCAGGTCGTCGACCTTGGTGCGGAAGCTCTCGAAGCGCTGGGCGAAGTAGATGAGGGCGGCGTCCTCGGTGTCTTTGACCTGCCCAACCTGGCGGGCCGGAAATTCCATGAAGGGACGCAACCAGACCTGGTCGCCTTCAATGTAGCCAAACTGACGGGCTTGGGTGAGCAGCTGGGTTTGCTGTTCCATACGGATACTAACCTACTGAATAGGTGCGGGGTGGTGGGTGGCGGAAAACGTCAAACGCACAAGTTTACGGGTTTCGTAACGACTTG
This sequence comes from Hymenobacter edaphi, assembly GCF_003258365.1. Lineage (GTDB taxonomy): Bacteria > Bacteroidota > Bacteroidia > Cytophagales > Hymenobacteraceae > Solirubrum > Solirubrum edaphi. The sequence continues at coordinate 69,548 of NZ_QHKM01000002.1, forward strand.
GCGGTACGTAGGCGGACGAGCTTGGTTAGGCAATAAAACGAATGCGCGGCAGTCGGCGCCGGCATCCGCTGCCGGAAGTTGCATTATAACCTATATATGACGCAAGTAAACTTGTCAGGCTGTTTTCTGTAGCGCGGCTGGCGTAGCTTTGCGGAGGCGGGCGGCAAGGCGGCAGAACCAAGCCAGCCGTTTCGCCAGAACGTCATGTCAAGCGCAGCCGCAGCCTCTCGCGGGCGTCGTTTGCCTCACATTGAACGTCGTTCCGAGCTTGTCGAGGAATCTCGCGTGCTGACGTCCAGGCGTAACCTGCTCGTTGAGTTTACTCTTCAGCATCAGCACGCAAGATGTCTCGACTTCGCTCGACATGACGAACGCACGAAGCGGTAGAGCTGCTTCGGTAAGGTTCGCATGACGTTCTACAATTCCCTTTTGACTCCAACCCACAAGTTCTCTGCATGAGCGACCAGCCCACCATTATTTTCTCCATGGCGGGGGTAACCAAGGTGTACCCGCCCCAGAAACAGGTTCTCAAGAACATCTACCTCTCGTTTTTCTACGGCGCCAAAATCGGCGTGCTCGGCCTCAACGGCTCGGGTAAGTCCTCGCTGCTGAAGGTCATTGCCGGCGTCGACAAGCAGATCCAGGGCGAAGTCGTCTGGTCGCCGGGCTACTCGGTGGGCTACCTGGAGCAGGAGCCCCAGCTCGACCCGGCCAAGACGGTGCGCCAGGTGATTGAGGAGGGCGTGGCCGAAACGGTGGCCCTGCTCAAGGAGTTCGAGGAAATCAACGAAGCCTTCGGCGGCGAAGACCCCGACTTCGACAAGCTGCTGGAGCGCCAGGGCGTGGTGCAGGAGCGCCTCGACCAGCTCGACGCCTGGAACCTCGACAACAAGCTGGAGCGCGCCATGGACGCGCTGCGCACGCCCCCCGAAGACGCCCTCATCGGCAACCTCTCGGGCGGGGAGAAGCGCCGCGTGGCCCTGTGCCGCCTGCTGCTGCAGGAGCCCGACGTGCTGCTGCTCGACGAACCCACCAACCACCTGGACGCCGAATCGGTGCTGTGGCTGGAGCAGCACCTGCAGCAGTACAAAGGCACCGTCATTGCCGTAACCCACGACCGGTACTTCCTCGACAACGTGGCCGGCTGGATCCTGGAGCTGGACCGCGGCGAGGGTATTCCGTGGAAGGGCAACTACTCCTCGTGGCTGGAGCAGAAGTCCAACCGCCTGGCCCAGGAGGAGAAAACCGAGAGCAAGCGCCAGAAGACGCTGCAGCGCGAGCTGGAATGGGTGCGTATGGCCCCGAAAGCGCGTCAGGCCAAGAGCAAGGCCCGCCTCGCCGGCTACGACAAGATGGTGACGGCCGACGCCAAGGAAAAGGAGCAGAAGCTGGAGCTGTTTATCCCCGACGGCCCGCGCCTGGGCGCCCAGGTGATTGAGGCCGAAGGGCTGAGCAAGGCCTTCGGCGACAAGCTGCTGTTCGAGAACCTCTCGTTTGCGCTGCCCCAGGGCGGCATCGTGGGCATCATCGGGCCGAACGGCGCCGGCAAAACCACGCTGTTCCGCCTTATCACCGACCAGATGCAGCCCGACGCGGGCACCTTCGTGGTGGGCCCCACCGTGCAGACGGCCTACGTGGACCAGCAGCACGACACGCTGGACCCCAACAAGTCGGTATTTGAAACCATCTCGGGCGGCACCGAAACCATGCTGCTGGCCGGCCGGCAGGTGAACTCGCGCGCCTACGTGAGCAACTTCAACTTCCGCGGCGGCGACCAGGAAAAGAAAGTCGGCTCGCTCTCGGGCGGGGAGCGGAACCGCGTGCACCTGGCCACCACCCTCAAGCAGGGCGCCAACCTGCTGCTGCTCGACGAACCGACCAACGACCTGGACGTTAACGCCATCCGCGCCCTGGAAGACGCACTGGAAAACTTCGCCGGCTGCGCCGTCATCATCAGCCACGACCGGTGGTTCCTCGACCGCCTGGCCACCCACATCCTCGCTTTCGAGGGCGACTCGCAGGTGGTGTGGTTCGAGGGCAACTTCTCGGATTACGAGGAGGCCAAGAAGAAGCGCCTGGGGGACGTGGAGCCCAAGCGGGTGCGGTACCGGAGCTTGGGGTAATACCCGATATGTAAATGCAAAGCGGCTTTTGCTTTGCAGATGCTCGGCCTTATGTAAAGAAGACGCATGTTTTCTCTACATAAGGCCGTTTTGCTAGTATTAATATTCTTCGCTTTACGCCTACTACCTCTGCTCGTACCAGTGTATTTATCAGCTATAGGCACGCCGACAGCCAATGGCTCCGCCTGCTGAACACTCACCTCAAACCCTTGGTTCGGGACCAGAAGCTGGAAATCTGGAGCGACAAGGATTTGCGCAAAGGGGAGCGGTGGCGTGACCGTACAATGGCAACTAGGATGCGAACAACTCGGAGGTTGATGGCGACAACTCAGAGCACGGCGGCGACGACTCGGAGATTGATGGCGACGTACTGGAGCAGCGTGGACTGTCACCGAATGCTTGCTCTCTGCCCCGGGCGCGCACCGCTCCAATCCCGCCTTTACTGCTTGGCCTGCGCCGTCGTCGGCACGGCGAAGCGCGGCGGCCGGGAGCCCCGCCCCGGCGGCTGCCCCCGGAAACGTCGCCGCCCGACCAGGCGTGAAACCTGGTCGGGCGGCGGCTGGGGGCTACCCGGAAGGTGCTAGCGAATCTTGCCCGTGTTGCTGGTCTTCTTGATGCGCCCGTCCGACTTGAACTTGGTGCCGGGCAGCGGTTCCAGGGTCACGTCCAGGGGCTGGCAGTTGGCCAGGGGTTGCTCCAGGCTGGTGTAGCCGGCGGCGGTGATGAGCAGCACCACGTCGCGCGGAATGGGCTTCTTGGAGGTGACGAGGTAGCGCCCCTCGGCGTTGGTGCTGAAGGCGTCGGTGACGAAAGCTTTGTCGCGGCTGCGCAGCATCACGGTGGCCCCGGTCAGGGGGTAGGCAAAGGCATCGGTGACGCGGCCGGTGAGCGTGGCGCATTCCAGCGTAGCGGGTGCCGCCGGCGCGGCGACGGTCTGGCTGCTGTCGGCGCGGGTAACGGTCGGCGGGGTTTGGGCCGCGGCGGCCAGGGGAAGCAAGCCGAGAACAAGAGTAGCTAGTTGTTTCATAGCAGGGGCAACATGCGGAGTAAGTGGTCGGGCCGGGGGCGGGCCCGGCCGGGGCTCAAGCGGTGCTTTCAGAGGGAAACAGGGTTGGAAGAACCGGCAAGCATCGGTGAAGATAACGAACAATTGGATTGGGTGTTGCGGCCCGGTGGAAAGATGATTGTAAGATAATTTGTATAACGCCGCCAGGCGCGGAGTCAGGGCGGGTATTAATTGCACTATTTATTAAGCGCCTGCGGGCTAGCTAGGGCTGTTTTTTGGATATTACCTGCAGGACTTTGGAAAGTGGCCGGGCCGGGCGCGTGGGAGCCGGAGGCTGGGGCCGGGCCGCGTCAGGGCGAAACCCAGCCCTTGCGTACCGCCTGGGCCACCAGGCCAATCAGGCTGCGGGCCCCGGTTTTCTGGAGCAGGGCCCGGCGGTGGCTTTCCACGGTGCGCACGCTCAGGCACAGCTGTTCGGCAATCTGCTGGTTGTTGCAGTCGCCCACTACCAGGCGCAGCACCTCCAGCTCCCGGGGGCTGAAAGGCGTAGGCGGGCCTGCAGGCTGGGCGGCCGCGCCCGGCAAACCGGGGCCGGCGCCAGCGGGGCTAAGCCAGGGGTGAATGGTTTGCACCAGCTCCTGCGGCGACGAATGCCGGGGCAGCAGGGTAGTGGCGCCGTGCAAAATCTTTTGTCGGCTGCGGGACGCGGGGCCTTGGGCCGTGAGCACCAGTACCGGCTGCTGGGGCCGGAAAGCGCGCATCTGGGCAATAAGTGTCAGCAGATCCTGACTGACGGCCGAACTGTCGAGCACGACGAGGGTGAATGCCTGCCGGTGAACCAGGGCCGGCACCTGGGCGGCGTCGAGGGCAAGGGTTAGCTCCAGCGCGGGCCAGGTGGTTTGCAGGGTAGCAAGCAGGCCTTGGCGGTAAAGGGTCGGGGGCGCCCCCACCAGAACCGAGCCCGGGGCGGCACTTGTGCAGGAAAGCATACGGGTAGCGGTAGGGTCATACGGAGGGGAAAAGCGTGAAACAATAGGTGCGTACGAAGCAGAAGGGCGGCAGCGGGGTGCCTGGAGCGAGTGACAACAATATGCAGGATATATACGATGGATACAATATAAATTATGATAAAACATCAACCGAGAACCGCGGGCTGGCCGGGCGCCGTGCGGTTGGGGCGCGGGCGTGCCGCCGGGCCCGGCCGGCGGCCGGGCGGGCGAAGCCGTCGGGGCTTTTGGGCTGATGCGTTACCTTGCGGCCTCGACGTGCTATTGCCATGCTGTTATTGCCCTCGCCGGAGTTCCTGCAGATTGTTTACCGGGTTGAGCTGAACGTGCTCGTTGGGCGCTGGATGCAACCCGTGACGGCCGACGAGCTGCGGGGCGGCTACCTGGCCTTGCTGGAAGCGGCCAGCACGCGCCAGTGCCGGTGGTGGCTGGTTGATGGCCGGCGGCGGCTGCACTCCCACAAGGCCGACTCGCGCTGGATGATGGACGAGTTCTTCCCGCAGCTGGCGCCGCGTCTGGGCGGCAAGGTGTACCTGGCCTACCTCTTCACGCCCACGCACCTGGAGGAGCTGCAGGCCGATGCCAGCGTGCCGAAGCTCACCTATTTCGATGACCGGCCCTACCAGGTGCAGCGCTTCATCGAGGAGCAGGCGGCGATGCGCTGGCTGGCCCAGCAGCAGACACCGCCGATAACCAGCGCCTAGGCTGTGCGGGCTGGCTAAACGCTTACCCAAGCTGCTACTGTCCACACACCCTGGAGGACGGGTGCTGTGCCAGCCACGCTGCCTGGCCGCATCGGCCAGCCGCCCCACGCCGCGTGACGAGCCGGCAAGCAGCAGGACATCATTTTGAGGTTAATGCCGGTCCGGCGCCTGGCGCGGCTATTCCTCTGCCCGTCCGACGGCCAGCAGCTTGCCGTTGTGGCGGCCGCCGTGCTTGATGCGGGTGCCGGGCAGCAGCTGTAGCGTCACGGCGTTGGGAGTGCCCGGGCGCACGGCCAGCTCCGCCTCGGTGTAGCCGAGCAGGCTCACGCGCACCTGCTCGGTGGGGCGCGTGCTGGGCAGCGAGAACAGACCGTCGGCGTTGGTGCTGCACACGTGCCGAGTGCCCTTGATGATGATGGTGGCGCCGGGCAGCGGCTGACCGTCTTCGTTGATAACCTGCCCTCGGATAACCTGGTCCGCCTGGTTGGCGGGTAGGCCCGGGGCCACGGGGCTGGCGGGTAGCGAGGGCGCGGTTTGGGCAAAGGCAGCCGCCAGCGGAAAAGCCAGGGCCAGGGCGGTCAGAGCGAGGGTGGGGCGCATGATAATATGGTGTTTGTGGTTTATTGTTGAATAAAACTAATCTTAATAACTATTATATACAAATAAAAATTAGATAAAGTAAAAAAGTGCAGTTCTGCGTTTTTCCTGAGCCGGCCCTTGGCCCGGGGTTTTTCGGCAACGGCAGCGCTTGGCCCGTCAGCCAGGCCAAGCGCCCGGGCCGGTCGGGCGGAACTCATCAGGTACGGAAACGCGCCTTGCCAAAGGGACAGCAGCGGTCATCCGCCGGCGGCCCGTCCCGCCGAACGCGCAACCGCCCCGGCCGGTGGGGCGCCCGGGGCGGCTGATTACACGATGGCTTTTTCGGTAGTGGCCTCCACTGGCACGGGCTCCCGGGTGCGGCCGATGATGTAGCGCCGGCCCTTGTCGAAGGTGAAGTAGCTCCACGTCCAGTTCAGAAACACGAACAGGCGGTTGCGGAAGCTGATGAGCGACATCAGGTGGACGAACATCCAGATAAACCAGGCGAAAAAGCCCTGGGTCTTGAGGTCCTTGCCGAGCAGCTTGATGTCGGCCACGGCGTGGTTGCGGCCGATGGTGGCCAGGGAGCCTTTGTCGTCGTAGCGGAAGGGCTGCAGGGGCTGGCCGGCCAGCAGGCGCTCCAGGTTGTGGGCCAGCAGGCGGCCCTGCTGCAGGGCGGGCTGGGCCAGCATGGGGTGCCCGTCGGGGTACTCGGCCGACTCCATGGCGGCAATGTCGCCGATGGCGAAGATGTTGGGGTGGTCCTGCACCCGGTTGCAGGCGTCGACGGCGTAGCGGCCGCCCTTGCGCAGGCACGCGGGCGGCAGGCCCGCCACCGGGGCGCCGGCCACGCCCGCGGCCCAGATGAGCGTGCGCGTGACGAGCGTTTCGCCGGTGCTGAGCGTGACGGTGTAGCCGTCGTAGGATTTCACGCGCTTGTTCAAGTGCACCTGCACGCCGAAGCGCTCCAGGTATTCCAGCGACTTGCGCGAGGCCTCGGCCGACATGCCCTTCAGCAGCAGGTCGCCGCTCTGGATCAGGTGAATGTCCATCTGCCGGAAGTCCAGCTCGCGGTAGTCCTTCGGGAAGACGTGCTTGCGCAGCTCGCTCAGGGCCCCCGCAATTTCGACGCCGGTGGGTCCGCCGCCCACGATGACGAAGTCGAGCAGGGAGTTGAGCTGGTCTTCGTCGCCGAGCTGCAGGGCTTTTTCGAAGTTCGACAGCACCGTGTTGCGCAGCTCGATGGCGTCCTCCACGCTTTTCATGGCAATGGCGTTGCGCTCCATCTGCGCGTCGCCGAAGTAATTGGTGGTGGCGCCGGTGGCCAGCACCAGGTAGTCGTAGCGCACCAGCCCGATGGAGGTTTCGACCACCTGCCGGGCCGCGTCGATGCGCTGCACCTCGGCCAGGCGGAAGTAGAAGTTGTCCTGCTCGTCGAGGATTTTGCGGAAGGGCGACACCACCGTGTCGACCTCCAGGCTGGCCGTGGCCACCTGGTAGAGCAGGGGCTGAAAGGTGTGGTAGTTCTGCTTGTCGATGAGCACCACCTGCACCGGGGCGTGGCGCAGGGCCTTGGCCAGCTCCAGGCCGCCAAAGCCGCCGCCCACGATAACCACGCGGGGTTTGCCAAGGTCTTCGATTCGGGCCAGGCCTTCCATAAGCAGCGGGGGAGTAAGTGGTGAGGTGGGCAATGATACGGCCCGGCCGCGGGAAGGGCTGCACCGGCGCGGCTTCGGCCGCCGAATGCGGGCGAAATGAACCGGAAATCATGCAAGCGCCTTACAGTAGTACAATGGCCGGCTGACAGGTGTGCCGGCCGGCCGCTACCTTTACCAGCGGCCGCTTCGGCCGCTTTGCTCCCGCCCATGCGCTTTCTGGTTGATACTCCCGGGCTGGTCATCAGCCACGACGCCGCCAACGACTGGCTGTACTGCGACTGGCGCGGGCAGCACGATCAGGAGTCGTCGCAGGCGGCGTGCCTGCTGATGCTGGAGGCGCTGCGCGGGCAGCCCTGCCGCAAGATTCTCAACGACAACTCCGGCGTGACGCGGCAGACCATGCAGCTCACGCTCTGGGGCGCGTGGTGGCTGGAGGAAATGACCGCCGCCGGGTTGCAGTACCTGGCCTGGGTGTTTCCGCGCGACTTTATGATGCGGCAGCACACCGAGCAGGCCCTGCAGCACATGCAGCGGCCGGTGGTGGTGGCCTTCGACGACGTGGCCTCGGCCTACGTGTGGCTGCAGCAGCGCCCGTAGCGGACCGCCCACCTCGGCCGGAACCCCGCCCGGGCACGTACTGCTAAGCCTGCACCCACGCCGCTTTGCCATGCCCCTTGCTCCCGGCCGCTACCGCAACCCCGTCCTCGACGCCGACTTCCCGGACCCGACCATCATCCGCGCCGATGACGGCTGGTACTACGCCTACGCCACGCAGACCAAGCGGTTTGGGGGGCGCATCGTGAACCTGCAGGTGGCCCGCTCCCGCGACCTGGTGCGCTGGGACTACCTGGGCGAAGGCCTGCCCGAAAAACCCCGCTGGGCGCATACCACGCAGGAAATCTGGGCCCCGCACGTGAGTGCGCACGACGGCCGCTACTACCTCTACTACTCCGCCGAGCCCGACCACGGCCCCGGCCTGTGCCTGGCCGTGGCTACCGCCGCGGCGCCCGCCGGCCCGTTCGTGGACAGCGGCCGGCCCTTGCGGCAAACCGGGCTGCCGGGCTTTGCCGACATCGACCCGATGGCCTTCGACGACCCCGCCACCGGCCGCCGCTGGCTGTACTGGGGCTCGGGCTTCGGGCCGCTGCGGGTGCAGGAGCTGGCCCCCGACCGCGTGAGCTTCCTCGTCGGCAGCCAGCCCCTGGAGGTGCTGCCCGCCCGCCCCGACGACGCGCACCACTACCAGCGCCTGATCGAGGGCAGCTGGGTGATACGGCGCCACGACTGGTACTACCTGTTTTACTCCGGCGACAACTGCTGCGGCCCCGACGCGCACTACGGCGTGCTGGTGGCCCGCGCCCGCACGGCCACCGGCCCGTTCGAAACGCTGGCCGAGGCCACCGGCGGCCCGGGCACCATCCTCGAAGGCTCCCGCGACTGGCACGCCCCCGGCCACAACTGCGTGGTGACGGACGCGGCCGGGCAGGACTGGCTGGCCTACCACGCCATCGACCCGGCCCAGCCCACCTTCAACGCCATCGATGCCGACCAGGGCTACTCGCGCCGCGTGATGCTTCTCGACCGGCTGGAGTACTCGGCCGACGGCTGGCCGCGGCTGAGCACCGGCGGCGTGGCCTCGCGCTGGCCCGTGGCCGGGCCGGCGCCCGCGGCGTAGCGCGAACTTGCCGTTTGCGTATCGTTGCTGATGTGGTTATGCCTGGCGTCCGGTCGACTGTCGTTCGAGGATACGCGAACGGCAAGTTCGCGCTACGACGCGGGCGGCTCTGACCCCGTATTCCTGTCTTATGACCCGACTCGCTCTTTCCTGCCTGACCCTGCTGCTGACCGCGCGAGTGGCCCTGGCGCAGCCTTCGCCGCGGCAGCTGTACCCCACCCTGTTCGAGGCCGTGCAGCTCGGCGGCGTGTTTGCCGACAGCAAAACCTTCGTGGATGCGCGGCCGAAGCTGGCGCCGGCCGATATCGAGCGGGCCTTTGAGCAGCAGCGCGGGCAGCCGGGCTTTCAGCTGCGGCGCTTCGTGGAGCAGCATTTCGCGCTGCCCACCGCGCCCACCGACGCCTACCGCAGCCGCCCGCAGGCCGGCCTGCGCCACCACCTCGACACGCTCTGGACGGTGCTTACGCGCCAGCCCCAGGACTCGGTGGGGCGCTACAGTTCGCTGCTGCCGCTGCCGCGGCCCTACGTGGTGCCGGGCGGGCGCTTCCGGGAGGTGTACTACTGGGACTCGTACTTCACCATGCTGGGCCTGCGCGAAAGCGGCCGCACGGCGCTGATTCGCGGCATGGTCGACAACTTCGCCAGCCTGATCGACCGGCAGGGCTTCATCCCGAACGGCAACCGCACCTACTACCTCACCCGCGCGCAGCCGCCGTTTTTCGCCTCGATGGTGGAGCTGCTGGCCCAGGTGCAGGGCGACTCGGTGCGCCTGCGCTACCAGCCCCGGCTGCTGCGCGAGTACCAGTACTGGATGGCCGGGGCCGACTCGCTGCGGCCCGGTGAGGCCGCGCGCTGCGCCGTGCGCCTGCCCGGCGGCGAGGTGCTGAACCGCTACTGGGACGCCGGCGACTACGCCCGCGAGGAATCCTACGCCGAGGACGTGGCCACCGCCCGCCAGAGTCCGCAGCCCGCGCCGCAGTTCTACCGCAACGTGCGCGCCGCCGCCGCCTCGGGCTGGGATTTCAGCACCCGCTGGTTTGGGGCGGGCGCCGCGCTGGCCGGCATCCGCACCACCGAGCTGGTGCCCGTCGACCTGAACTGCCTGCTCTACGGCCTCGAAACGACGCTGGCCGCGGGCTACCGCCGGCAGGGCGACCCGGCGCAGGCCCGGGCTTTCGAGCAGCGGGCCGTGGCGCGCAAAAAAGCCATTCGGCGCTACTGCTGGGACGCCCGGCAGCAATGGTTTGTCGACTACGACCTGGCGGCCCGCCGGCCGGCGCCGGTGCGGACCCTGGCGGCCGCGTTTCCGCTGTACTACGGCCTGGCTTCCCCGAAACAGGCCCGGCAGGTGGCCGCCGGCCTGCAGCGCGACTTTCTGAAGCCCGGCGGCCTGGTGACAACGCTCACGCGCAGCGGGCAGCAGTGGGACGCTCCCAACGGCTGGGCCCCGTTGCAGTACGTGGCCATCGAGGGGCTGGAGCGGTACCGGCAGCGGGAGCTGGCGCGCACCGTAGCCACGCGCTGGGTGGCGCTGAACGTGCGCGTGTTCGGGCAAACGGGCAAGCTGCTGGAGAAATACAACGTGGAGGATGCGGCCCTGACGGCCGGCGGCGGCGAGTACCCCACCCAGGACGGCTTCGGCTGGACCAACGGCGTACTGCTCACCCTGATGAATCGGTACCACATCGGGCCGGCAAAGTAGCCCTGCAGGCCGCGGCGGGTGTGGGTTGGGGCCGGGTTAGGCGGTCCTTCACCCGAGCGTCAGGCCTACCGCCCGGCGGCGGCCGGCGCCCAGCGGCGGCCGGGCCAGTTGGCAGGGCGGACCGGGGTGCAGCGCCGAAATTCGATGGCGGCCGAACTGTCGCCGGCCACGGTGGTGGTCAGCGCGCCGCCGGGCACCTGGAACTGCACGCGGTCGAACAGCACCTGGCGGGTGTCGAGCAGGCTGAGGCGTGCGTCGGTGGTCTGGATGCGGGCGCGGCGCACGGTGAAGCCGCGCACGTCGGCGGCGGTAAAGAGCTTCTGGGCGCGGATGTCGAGGTTTTCGAGCAGCACGTCGCGCAGCGGCGTTTCGGGAATGGCTTCCACCTTCACAAACTGGCTGGCCTGCTCCACGAGGATGTCGCGGGCGGTGATGTGGGCGAAGTGCGGCGTGAGGGCCGTGACGGGGCGGGCGGGCAGGCGGCTGGCCAGGCCGCCCACGTGCGTCGCGCTACCGAGCATGTCCCAGTGGAAGGCGGTGGCCTTCAGGTTCATGCGGATTCGCTCGTAGGTCAGGTTTTCGCCGCCGCCGCCGCGGGGCCGGCGCGTCTTGAAGCGGATGCCCACGCCGGTGTTGTCGAATACGCAGTCGTGCACGTAGAGGTTGCGGATCATGGCGGCCGTTTCGCTGCCGCAGGTGATGCCGCCGTGGCCTTCGCGGGCCAGGCAGTGGCGCACCACCACGTTTTCGGTGGGCCGGTTCACGCGCAGCCCGTCCTCGCCCCGGCCGGCCTTGAGGGTGAAGCAGTCGTCGCCGGCGCTGAGGGTGCAGTACTCGATGAGCACGTTGCGCGAGGATTCCACGTCGATGCCGTCGCCGCGCTGAATGCCCACGGAGTTGACCGTCACGCCCCGGATGATGACCCCGTCGCAGTACACCGGCACGATGTTCCAGAAAGCCGTATTTTCCAAGGACACGCCCTCGATGTACACGTCCCGGCAGTTGATGGGCGAAATGAACATGGGCGGGAAGATGATGCCGCCGTCGTGGCCTTCGTACACGCGCTGGGCCACCGGCGTGCGGGCCAGCACCACGTTTTCCACCACGTCGTGGGTCATCGTCTGCCGGCGCACCGAGCCGCCCTGAGCCGGCCCGATCAGCCGGCCCCGGCCGGTCACGGCAATGTTCTGCTGGCCGTTGGCGTAGAGGCACGCGCCCAGCGACATCACCTCCACGCCCTCGGTGCGGGTAAACACGGCCGGGCGGTAATCTTCCACGGCGCCGCTGAAATACAGCTCGGCGCCGTCCTCGAAGTGCAGGTTGACGTTGCTTTTCAGGCTGATACGGCCGGTGTGCCACTGGCCGGCCGGCACCACCACCGTGCCGCCCCCGCGCCGGCTCACCTCGTCGAGGCAGGCCTGAATCTGCGCGGTGACTTGGCCGCCGGGTTGAGCGCCGCGCTCGGTGATGCGCAGGGTGTAGGCCGGAAACGTGGGCTTGCGGAACGGCGGCATGGCAAACGGCGCCTTCACCGGGGCAATGTCGGCGGGCAGCCGGGCGGCGCCCACCTGCTCCCGGGTGGGAATGGTGGCGGAGAGGCCGGCGGGCGGGCCGGGGCGCAGTGCGGCGCAGGAAGCGGCCAGCAGCAGCCCGGCGAGGCAGACGACCAGGGAGGGGAGCCGGCAAAGCCGGGGCGGGTGGGAAGACATGCGGTGGGGCGTGGGCGCCGCGCCCCGGCTGCCCGGCCCCGAAGGAGCAGCCGGACGAGCAGGGGCGGGGCGGCGGTGGGAATACGCACGAAGCGGCGCGGAAGTAAACCAACGGCCCCGGCGGGGCAATACCGTCCTGCACCATCCTGACGCCCGCCCGCGAAAAGCATGCGGGCCGCGCTCCGCCGCCACGTGGTGCAGGAGCGCGGCCCGAATCAGCCGGCCGAGAGGGGCGGCTGGCTTACAGGTTTTTCAGCCAGGCCTGGCGCAGGGCCAGTTGCTGGGGCGTGGCCTGCGGATCGACGGCGAAGTAGAAGCGCTTGGTTTCGTCGCGCTCCACCGTGCGGCAGCGCACTTTCTTTTCCTTGCCCTCGCGGCTGATGGTCAGCTCCACTTCCTCGCCGGGCTTGCCCGACTGCATGGCCATGATGGTCTGGCGGAACGTTTCCAGGGTAAGCGGCGCGCCGTTGTAGGCCACGAACTGGTCGCCCGGGGCCACGCCGCAGGCCTGCAGCGTGGCACTGACCTGGGCAAACGCCAGCCCGCCGTTCTTGGGAGCGTAGCCGTTCAGGCCGAGGGAGCCCAGCTTGCGGCCGGTGCGGTACACGGGGGCGTACTGCACGCCCACCTTGCTGTAGTACTCCTGCAGGGGCAGCGGCTCGGCGTTTTCCACGTAGCGGCGGAAAAAGTCGCGGATTTCGGGGTAGGTCAGCTTGGTGAAGTCGTCGAAGAAGTTCTGCTCGCTCACCGGCTTGCTCGGGCCGTACTGCTTGGCCAGCTCCAACAGCACCTCGCGCAGCCCGCGCTTGCCGCCCGACAGCTCCAGCAGGCGCAGGTCGAGCAGGGCGGCCGTCATGGCCCCGCGCTGGTAGATGTTGCCGTACTGCTGCTGGCCTTCGTCGGAGAAGGAGTTCAGGCCCAGCTTTTTCAGCGAGTAGGTGGTGTCGGCGCGCAGGTGGTCGTAGGCCACTTTTTCCTGCAGCGTCCGCAGGTAGTCATCCAGGGAAATCAGCCCGCCGCGCAGCTGCATCATGTGGGCGGCCCACTCGGTGGTGCCCTCGTACAGCCACAGGTGCTGCGAGCCGGTGGGCTGCACGAAGTTGAACTGCTCGATGATTTCGGAGTGGATGTTGAGCGGCGTCACGATGTGGAAAAACTCGTGCGCGGCCATGTCGGTGATGCTCTGCGCGTACTCGGGCGTGAGCGGCTGCTCCTTCAGGGTGTACTCCGAGCTGTAGGAATGCTCCCAGGCGCCCTGGCTCTGGTCCTCGAAGTGGTAGAGGAAGGCGTAGCGCTTCACCGGCAGCTGCACCAGGAAGCTCTGGGCGGCGCCCAGCATCTTCTGCATGGCGCCCAGCAGCGGCTCGGCCTTGATCTGGTCGGTTTTGGAGTAGCAGTACAGGGCCACTTCCGCGTCGCCGAGCTTGGTGGTGGCCTGCGTGAGGCGGCCCAGCAGAATGGGCGAGTCCACCGCGTGGTCGTAGTTGTTGGCGTGGTAGTAGCCCTGCGCGTCGGGCGTGAGGGCCGAGCCGGCCTGCCAGCCGCTGGGGTAGTTGATTTTCAGCCGCAGCGGGGCGCTCTGCATGCCCTGCGGGTAGCCCAGGATGGTCTGCCCGTTGAGTAGGGCGTGGTCGGCTTCGAGCGAGGAGCCGCACATGCGGTAGATGCGGTGCTCCTTGACCGGCGTATCCCAGGTTTCGGCAATGGTGTAGCGGATTTCGCGGGTTTTGTCGGGCTGGGCCAGCTGCCACTGGTTGGTGCTGAGCTGCTTGCTTTCCAGGGGTTTGCCCTTGGCGTCGAAGGCCTGGAAATTGCGCACAAAGCGGCCCATGTCCATCACCTGGTAAGTGCCGGGCGCGGTGGAGGCAAACTGGTAGATGGTCTGGTCCTTTTTGAGCTTCTGGGGCAGCTGCAGCGTCACCTGAAACTCGTCGGTGGATTTGGCCGGGTCGATGGTCACGGTGTAGGTCAGCTCCTTCGGGGCGGCCTGGGCCGCGAGGCCGGTGGAAAGCAAAGTGGCCAGCAGGCCGGCGCGCAGCGCGTGTTGCATGAGCAGGGGAAGAATGGGAAACGGGTGCAAGGATGCAAATTCGGCGGCAATGTTGCGCCGAAGCGGGCCCGCGCGCAGACGGAGCCTGCCGCTGGGCCTGGCCAAGCCGGATTCGGCCCGGCTCCGGCCGCCCGCCCTCCGGCATGCCCCTGCTTCGCCCGCGGCTAACCGGCGTCCGGCCGCCCGGCCGCCCGGCGCCTTTGCAACGCCCGCGGCGGAACGTCGAACGGGCCGTGGCACCGGTAAAAGCCCCTGGAATAAGCCGGCATGCTGCCCAAACTGCCGCGGCTGCTCTGCTGGTCAGTAGCTTATCGTGATTTTGTAACTATCGGAAGAATGAGGGGGCGCGGGTGTGAAAGCAGTAAAAATGGTTGAGTACAAAAAAATGGCCTGGTCAGGGCTGCTGTTTATTTTTCGAGACAGCACCTGAATCGTAGGCCTTAACCAGTAAAATGAATGATATAGCAAGGAATATGGGTAGATAATAGGGTTTTTACAAGAAAGTCGTAGGATGTGCTATTGCGCGTGCTGAGCCCGGTTATCTACATTTCGGTGCAAATCTGATTTGCCTACTCGCGCCACTCCTTTCCTGCACTGCTATGAAAACAACTTGTACTCTTGCGGCCCTGGCCGCCGGGCTGAAACGTGCCCATGCCTTAGCGTTATTGGGTTTCTTAAGCAGCACGGCGGCCCTGGCCCAAACTACCCCCGCCTTTCCCCGCAACGAGCCCTTCAAAGGCAGCGCGGCCACCAGCTTCACCTTCGGCGGCGCGGCCCGCCTGACCGGCACCGGCGGCACCGGCAACGACGCCGTGGGCCAGGGCTACCTGCGCCTGACCGACGCGCTGACCAACCAGGCCGGCTACGCCATCGACAACATCGGCTTCCCGGCCGGGGCGGGCTTCACCATCTCGTTTGAGTTCTTCAGCTACGGCCGCACCACCGCCGACGGCGCCGACGGCTTCAGCGTGTTCCTCGTCGATGCCAACCAGCCCAGCGGCGGCTTCCGCATCGGGGCCTCGGGCGGCTCGCTGGGCTACGCGCAGAAAACCATCGACCCGGTGTCGGCCGGCGTGACCAAAGGCTACATCGGCATCGGCATCGACGAGTTCGGCAACTACTCGGCCGGCACCGAAGGCCGCTCGGGCGGCAGCCCCGCCGTCGACGCCAGCGGGCGGGTGCCCAACGGCGTGGCCATCCGCGGCGCCGGCAACGGCTCGGCCGGCACCGACTACCCCTACCTGACCGGCACCGCGCCCGGCGCCCTGGGCTTCGCGCTGGATGTGCCCACTGCCCGCGCCCAGGCCGGCTCGGCCGACTACCGCCGCGCCTACATCGACGTGGTGCCCACCACCGCAGGCAGCACCACCACCTACCGCATCACGGTGCGCATTCAGCACGGCGGCGCGGTGCGCACGGCCATCGAAAACTTCCAGGTGGCCACGCCCCCGCAAAACCTGCGCCTGGGCTTCGCCGGCTCCACCGGCGGCAGCACCAACGTGCACGAAATCCGCAACCTGAACCTGGTGCAGGTGCCCTTCGCCGCCGACGACGCGGCCACCACGGCCTACAACGCGGCCGTGACGGTGCCCATCCTGAGCAACGACGTGGCGCCCGGCAGCAACATCGACCCGGCCACCGTGGACCTGGACCCCAACACGGCCGGCGTGCAAGCCTCGCTGGCGGTGCCGGGCAAGGGCACCTTCGCCGTCAATGCCCAGGGCG
The DNA here is from genome assembly GCF_003258365.1 of Hymenobacter edaphi. Taxonomy (GTDB): domain Bacteria; phylum Bacteroidota; class Bacteroidia; order Cytophagales; family Hymenobacteraceae; genus Solirubrum; species Solirubrum edaphi. The sequence goes on from NZ_QHKM01000002.1 coordinate 85,486, forward strand.
TGGTCACGTTTACGCCCAGCGGCAGCTTTGCCGGCACGGTGGTGGCGCCCTACACGGTGCAGTCGGTGCTGCGCGGCGACTACACCTCCAGCCCGGCCAACATCAGCGTGACGGTGCAGGGCGCCGACGTGGCCACCACCGTGAGCGGCCCGACCGCGGCCACGGCCGGCAGCCTGATTACCTACGCCATGCGCACGGCCAATGCCGGCGGGCTGACGGCCACCAGCGTGGTGCCCAAGCTGCAGCTGCCCGCCGGCCTGCCCGCCGCCAACGTCACGGCCACCGGCGGTACCTACGACCCGGGCAGCGGCTGGGTCACGTTCGGGCCGATCAGCTCCCTGAGCGCCACGGCCGCGCCCGTCGACAACACGGTGACGTTCCGGGCGCCCACCACCGGCCCGGTCGACGGGCTGGCTACGGCGGCCTCCTCGGCCGTCCCCGACCCCATCGATACCAACAACTCGGCCACCGTCACCACGGCCATCGGCGCGGCCCCGCTGCCCGTCACGCTGACCGACTTCACGGCCCGCGCCCAGGGCGCCGACGCGCTGCTGACCTGGCACACGGCCCAGGAGAAAAACAACGACCGGTTTGAGGTGGAACGCTCCCGCACCGGCCGCGAATTTGAGCGCGTGGGCACGCTGCCCGGCCGCGGCAATGCCACCACCGTGAGCGAGTACCGCCACACCGACCCGGGCGCCGCCCGCGCCGGCGCCGGCACGGTGTACTACCGCCTGCGCCAGGTGGATTTCGACGGCACCGCCACCTACTCCGAAGTACGCGCCGTGCAGTTCGACGCCCAGGCCGCGCCCGCTGCCGTGACGCTCTACCCCAACCCGGCCGCCGAACAGGCTACGCTGGACCTAAGCCGCCTGCCCGCCGCCCGTTACGCCGTGCGCATCCTCGACCTGACGGGCCGCCTGGTGCAGGAGCAAGCGGTGAGTGGGGGCAGCCAGCCGGCCCTGTCGCTGCGCGGGCTGCGGCCCGGGGCCTACGTGGTGCAGGTGCGCGGGGCGGGCCGGGTGGTGTCGTTGCCGCTGGTGCGCTACTAAGCATGCGGGCCGCCGCTTGGTGCACCGTACGGCATCGGGCGGCTGACGTCGGCGGGAACTGCCCGCCGACACCCTGCCACTTTCCCGCCACCCCGCCGATGCCGCCGTGGCCGGTGACGAATGAGTGAGCGGCCCGGTGCGGCCGCCGCGCCGGCCACCGCCGCATCAGCGGGTTTTCAAGCAAAAAGCCCCGGTTACGTGCAGTAACCGGGGCTTTTGCGTGGGGGCCGTTGGCGCGGCCGCAGCTTATTCCACTACCAGGCGCTGGGCCTGGCTGCCGGCGCGCACCACGTACACGCCCGTCGGCAGCGTGTCGGGCAGCGTCAGCTGGGCGGCGCCGCTGGCATCGGCGCGGGTGCTCAGGACGAGGCGGCCCACGGCGTCAAACACCTGAATGCCGGTGCCGGCGCCGGCGCCCGTCAGCTTGACGGCGGTGCGGGCGGGGTTCGGGTACAGGGCCAGCTGCGGTTTCACCGGGCCGGGCACGCGCACCGTGCGCAGGTCCGAGTAGGTGGTCGTGCCGTCGAAATCCACCTGGCGCAGGCGGTAGTACACCAGGGCCGCGCCGTAGCGGCTCAGGTTGCGGTCCGTCACCTGGTAGTCGTGGCGGGAGGTGCTGTTGCCCTGCCCGGTGCGGCGCTCCACCACGCTGAACTCGCGGCCATCCACGCTGCTTTCCACGGCGAAGTAGGCGTTGTTTTTCTCCTGCGAGGTGGCCCACTTGATCAGCGCGTCTTCGCCCTGGCGCTCGGCCGTGAAGTCGACCAGCGTCACCGGCAGCGGCGAGGTGCCGAGGGTGCCGATAACCGTCTGGCTGAACGAGGTCAGGTTAAACGTCACCGTACCCGAGGCGTTGGCAGCCGTGGCCGCAATGGGCGCGTCGAAAGCTCCGTCGCTGTTGCTGGCGCGCTTGAGCAGGCGCAGCGTGGTCGTCGGGCTGGCCGCGTCGGCCGGGCTGATATCAGTGGCGCTGAGCGTGTACGTCACGGCCGCGTTGGCGAAGCTGCCGGTGCCGTACTGGTTGATAATCCAGTACGCGGGCGTGTAGTAGTGCGCCAGGCCGCTCGGCTGGATGCCCTGGGGCCGCCCGTCGAGGCGGGCTACCGTCACTTCGAAGCTCCCCGACACGCCGGTGAAGTTGATGGCGGCGTTGGTGCCCGGGAAGGTGACGGTGCCGTTGGCACTGACCGCCTGCAGGCTGCTGGTGCCGAAGCCCACCGGGGCGGTGCTCGTCACGCGGGTGGCGCCCGTCAGCGCCCCCACTGCGCCGCTGACGACGTCGGTGGTCGAGGGGCCGCTGTCGTTGAACTGCAGGTACGATACCAGACCGTCTTCTGCGCCGCTGAGCGTCAGGTGGCGCAGCAGCCGCGCTTCCGTCTGGGTCAGGGTCTTGGTCCACTGGCTCACCTCGTCGATGTCGCCGGGGAAGTTATTGGCCGTCGTGCTCGTGCCTACGTTGCCGATGAAGTTGACGCGGTTGGCGGCCGGGCCGTTGCCCGTAGCGAAGTTGATTTCCGGCACCCCGTTGAGGTATACAATCAGCGCGCTGCCGGTGTACGTGGCCACCACGTGGTGCCACTGGTTGGCCGTTACGAGCTGCGGACTCGTCTGGCGGTTCACCGTGGCGCTGCCCGTGCCGAAGCCTGCGCCCAGGCGGCCGTTGCCCGTCACGTAGATGTAGGGCGCGGCTCCGTTGCCGGTGCCGTTGCCCAGCACGTAGTACGTCTCGCTGCCCGTGCCGATGGCCGGCTTAATCCACACCGACTGCGTGTAGGCGCCGCTCAGGGTCGGGGCCTGAGTGGGGCTGCTGCTGAAGTTCACGTAGCCGGCCGTGTTGTCGCCCGCAAAGCGTAGGGCCGTACCCGCCACGCGGTCGGTTTTGATGATGCGACGGTTGCCGGCCGGGTTGGTAACGGTGGGTGCGTACGCGGTGCCGCCGACGGTCAGGCTGGGCACGGTGGCGTCCAGCAGGTTGCCATTGGTGGCATTGGCCGCCACGTCGTACACCAGGAAGAAGTAGTTCGTGCCCAGCGCCAGTTGCTGCGTGCCCGCAATGGTAAAGCTGCCGTTCGGGTTGCTTACGGCGCTGCCGAACTGCGTGGTAGTTGCAAACGTGCCGCTGGTGCCGGTGTAGTACACCCGGGCCGCCGCAATGTCGGCCGGAGTGGTGCTGCCGCCGGTGGTGAACGAGAAGGATTGCGCGCTCAGCGGGTTATCGTTGCCGCCACCGATGACCACGGCCACGCGCAGAATCTCCTGGTTGGTGCTGCCCGCCGCCACGCGGTCGGTGTTGAGCTGATCAGTGGTGCTGCTGGTGTAGGTAGCCGGGTTCGGTACTACGAAGTTGTTGGTGTTGCTGTTCAGGCTGACGCCCTGCCCGCTGAGCTGAGCCGTGGCGTACACCGTGTGGCCGCCCACGGCCAAGGGCTGGTTGGAGGGATGAACCAAAGTCCAGTTACCGCTGCCATCGGCCGTAGTCGTGCCGCGGCTGGTGGCGTCCACGTACACCGTGACCGTGCTGCCGGCCGGGGCCGTGCCGCTGTAAGTAGGCAGGTTGCTGGCAACGGTGGTGCCGTTGGCGGGAGCTACCACCGTCGGCGCCGCCGTGCGAACGAACGTGACGCTGTACGAGTTGCTGGCCGAGTTCAGGGTGTTGTTGGCATCCTGGGCCACGCCCGCGCCCACGCTCACCGTGGTGGCCGAGCCGGGCGTGGCGGGCGTCACGTTGAAGGTGTAGGGGCCGGCGCCGCTGCCGCTGAAGCTGGCGCTGACCACGCTGCCGCCCGTCACCGTCACGTCGGCGGCGGTGAAGCTCGTGCCCACGCTCTGCGAGAAACTCACCGAGAAGGGAATCGGCGAAGTGCCGGTGGTGCCGCCCGAGGCGGCGGCCGAGGAGCTGACGGTGGCCGTCAGGGCCGGGGCCGTCACGCTGAACGAGGCCGAGGTAAAGGACTCGTACGTGGCGGTGTTATTGGGCTGAATGCTGCCCACGAACACATCGTTGACGAATACGTTCAGTCGCTGGTCGACCGCGGTGTAGTAACGCTGGGCCGTCTGGAAGTTCACCTGGTAGCTGCCCGTGGGCACGGCCAGGTTCTGCGAGATGCTGGCGTTGTTGTCGCCAGCACTCTGTATCAGGGCCACCGCGTCGCCGTTAGGCGGCAGGGGCTGGGTATGGCCAGCGACTTGGGAGTCGAAGAGGCTGCCATAGCGCGCCACGCCGGACGTGCCGGTGAAGCTCCAGGGCGCGGCCACCACGGCTACCGCGTCGGACGCCTTCCTGAAGCCGTTAGCCGGTACGTTGTTAGTTTCAAAGCTGCCGTTTTGCAAGCCGTTGGCCACCACCGTGCTCGTGCCGCTTTGCAGCACCTGCACCACGTCCACGAAGGCCGTCACGTCGCCGTTGCCGCTGGCGCTGCCGGCCGCCTGAATGCGCAGGGTAGGAGCCGCCGCAAAGTTCTTGGTGATGCTGTACTGCTCGCCGCTGGTGTAAGGTACGTTGGTGACCGTGGGCGAAATGCCGGAGCTGTTCTGCACGTTCAGCGTGAGCACGCCGTTGCCGGTGCCCGTATTCACCACCACCGTATAGGCGGTGCCCGAGCCCGAGACGCTGCTGACGCTGGCGCCGGTGTTGCTGGTCACGGAGAAGTTGCTGGTCGTCACGCCCGTCACGCTGCTGGCGAAGACCACCCGGTAGCTCACGGTAGCGGTGGCTGTGGGGTTAGGCGTCAGGCGCGTCACCGACACCACCGTGGTGTTGGGTTGGTTGTAGGTGATGCTGTACGGCGCGGGGGCGGCGGTGTTGAAGTTGCTGGCCGCGTCCTGGGCCACGTTGGCCGGCACGTTCACCGTGGTAGCCGTGCCGGGCGTGGTGGGCGTCACCGTGAAGGTGAAGACAGTGCCGGGGCTGGCGCCGTTGACCACGCCGCCGGTAATCGAGCCGTTGCTCACCGTCACGTCGCCGGCCACGAAGCCGCTCACGTTTTCGGAGAAGGTCACCGTGAAGGGAATGGGCGAAGTCGTGGTGGTGCTGCCCGAGGCGCCGGCCGTCGAGCTGATGGCCACCGCTGGGCGCGTGGTATCCACCACGAAGGTGTTGGTGTTGCTGCTGGGGCTGACGTTGCCGGATACATCCGTCGCGGTGGCGCGTACCGTGTGGCCGCCCTGAGCCAGGGCCGTGGGCTGCGTCAGGCTCCAGCTGCCACCCGCAGTAGCGGTGGTCGTGCCGATGCTGCTGCCGTCGACAATCACCGTCACCGTCGAGTTAGCCTCGGCCGTGCCGCTGTAGGTCGGCGTAGTGCTGCTGGTGCTGCTGCCGTTGGCCGGCGCCGTTACCACCGGGGCCGCCGGCGGCGTCGTGTCGACGATGAACGTGTTGGTGTTGCTGCTGGCACTTTGGGCCGAGCCGTTGATACTGGCCGTGGCCCGTACCGTATGGGAGCCTTCAGCCAGGGGCGTAGTTGGGGTAAAGCTCCAGTTGCCCGCTGCCGTAGCCGTGGCCGTACCCGCGGAGGTACCATCCACGATTACCGCCACCGTGCTGTTGGCCAGGGCCGTGCCGCTGTAGATCGGGGTGTTGTCGTTGGTCAGCGCGCCGTTGGGCGGCGTTAGCACCACCGGCGCGTTCGGGGTGGTCACGAACTGCAACACGCTGCCGTAGCTGGTGCCCACGCTGTTGGTGGCGTAGGCCGCTACGTAGTAGCGGGTGCCGGGAGTCAGGCCGGAAATAGCTTCGGAGAAAGTACCGGTGCCGTTGCCGTTGGTGTCCTGCGTGACGCCGCCTTCGCCGATGGTGGGCGTGTTATCGGTGCTGCTGTACACCACGCCGCGGCCAGTCACCGTGGCTCCGCCGTCGGCCGTTACGTCACCGCCCAGCACGGCGCTGGTGGTCGTCACGCTGCCGGGAGTGGCCGTCGTTACGGTGGGGGCTACTACCGGCGTACCGGTCAGTTGCAGGTTGTCGAAGGCAATGACTTCGCCCACTCCGTCGGACGAGACGGAAGTGGCATCGATGCGGAAATCCACCAGCTGGCCGTTGGCTGAAGCCGGCAGCGCGGCCGAGTACGTAGTCAGCGCCGGAGTCAGCTGCGCGCCGGCCGGAGCGCCCGTCGTGGTGTTGGGGTCGGCGTCGCGGGCCAGGTTGCCGGTGGTGCTGTTGCTGGTAGTGCTTTGGTCAGTGCTGCGGAACGAAATCAGCGGCACCCAGGTGCCGCTGCTGCCGCCGAGGCGGTAATACACCTTGACCAGCCCGTTACGCTCCCACACGTTGTTGGAGGCGGCCAGCTTCACCGAGAAATTCAGGTTGATGTAGCCGGCGGTGTTGGTTTGCCGGGTGATGAAGGTGCCCGTCCCGCCGCTGTAGATGCTGGTGCCGCTGACCCACCAGTAGTAGCTGTTGTTGATGCCCGTGATGGTAGTGGCCGGAAATCCGCTGGCGTGCCACTGCCCGTTTGGCTCCGAGGCCACGTTGGTGCGGATAAAAGCCCGGCCGTTGGCCATCAACCCGTCGTTGCTGGTATAGCGGGTGCCTTCGCCGTCGGTTTCCAGGTCCTCTTGGTACGGCATGCTCGCCGTCAGCAGTGTTGGAATTACGTCGATGGTGCGTTCCACCGGGGTGCTGGTGGCGCCTGCCGGGTCCGTTACCGTAAACCGGATTTTTCGGGCCCCTCCGATCGGGTCCACGTTGTCGATGTTCTGGTAGCGCACCGACTTCAGCACGGTTTCGTACTGCGCTTTCGTGGCCGTACCCGTCAGATTCAAAACGCCGGTCGCATTGTCGGGGGTACCGGTAATGCCGAACTGGCTGGTGTAAGTCAGGCGGTCCTCAGACGGAATAAAGTTTTGGGAAATGCTGACTTGGGCGCTGGCCATATTGGCGTCGTTAGCATCCGTTACAGTCAGCGAGGTGGTAACAGCAGTGGCCGGGTCACCTTCGGTGTAAACAAGATTCGCCGATTCGATCGAAAGTACCGGTATAGAGTTGTTGCTCAATACACCACTTACCCGGATGTTGTCGAAGGCAAACTCTTCACTCCCATTGTACTGCGCGGCAACAATGCGAGTTTGCATTGTCGAACCTGACCCTATCACATCAAAAGAGTACTCCGTTAAGGTGCTGCCGACAGTTGGCGAGCTAGCATCAGAGGCATCGTAGATGGCCGGCTCATTGGTATTATCCTGCCCTGTAAATCCGTTGCGGTTGGCGTCCTGACGCCAGTAGCCTCCGCTAATCTTGTCGCCCACAAACTGGCCTATCGTCGTCCAGGCACCAGTGTTGTTGAACCGCACTTGTACTTGGAGAGTGTCGTCCCGTTCCATACGGTCAAACAAGCGCGTACTGCGGCCCAGCATGAGGGTGAAGGCGACCTTCAGACTGCCGTAGCCGGCGACACTCACTGGCAGTAGTGTGACTTTACCAGACTTCCTAGGAGTAGCGTTGCGGTTTGATAAAGGGTTTGGAACTCCTTGCACGTCTTCTCCTATCCAGTAGAATGTGCCGTCGATACCGCTAGGATTAACGATGCCAGTACCCGTCCAGCCAGGCGCATCGCCCGTTAGCGTGCTATTGGAGGAACGCCGAAAGTAAGCTTCGTTGCTGCCCGTGGTGGCGGTTGTATAAATAGTCGTATTGGCCACATCCACCTGCGAACCAGTCGGCCAGTTGGTGCCCTCGAACGACTCCTTTTGAAGCTCATCGCGCGTCTGCGCCTGGCTACTCCAGCCGGCCAGCAGCAGCGGCAGCAGCAATAAGTAGCGTAAGAATGTTTGCATGTGTTAGGGAAAAGAAGTGAGACGTAGGCAGCTGCCAAGCAATGCAAGGCAGGTATTGTGCAAAAATATCCGGTTATATTCGGATAGTCAGCTATATAGCTTGCTGACGATGCAAAGGGCCGCTGTCAAGGCGGCGCCTACCGGGGTGCGAGGGCGCCGGCTAGGCCGGCTGCATCAGGAGCAGCGTGCCCAGCGGTTCGCCCACCTGCACGCCCATGCCGGCCAGCTGCCCGCCCGTGAAGTAGCCTTCTTCCAGGCACACGATGTCGAGCTGCAGCACCTGCCCGCTGCCGCAGGCCACCAGCAGCGCCTGTCCGGGCGCAGCCAGTACCACGGTGCCGGGCGGCGCCGCCACGGTTTCGGGGCGGAGGCTAACGGCCAGTACCCGCAACTCCTGCCCGCGTAGGGTCGCCAGGGCGCCGCGGTTCCAGGGGTTGGCGGCCCGTACCAGCCGGGCAATGCTGTCGGCCGGTTCCTGCCAGTCGATGCAGAGGTCGGCCAGGGTGGGGCGGGGCCAGTAGCGGGCCGCGGCTTCGTCCTGGGGCTGCTCGGGCAGCGGCGTGTCGCCGCGCAGGCCCGCCAGCAGCTGGCGGCCGGCGCCCACGCCGGCCAGGGCCAGCTGGCCGCGGTGCAGCCCGTGCGTGTCGTGCGGCCCGATGGGAACGGGCACGGCCACCAGCACCGGGCCGGTGTCGAAGTCGGCATCCATGCGGTGCGCCGTCACGGCCCCGGCCGCTTCGCCCCGCCGAATCTGCCAGAACGTAGGCTCGGGGCCCCGGTAGCCGGGCAGCGCCGCAAAGTGAAAGTTGATAAAGCCCTGCGGCGGCAGGCCCAGCACGGCCGCCGGAATCCGCCACGGGAACGTGAGAACCAGCACGGCCGTGGGTTGCTCCTCGGCCAGCCAGGTGGTTAATTGCGGGCCCAGGCCGGGGCGCTGCAGCACTAGCGGCGCCACGCCGGCCTGCCCGAGGGCCTGGGCCAGCCGCTCCGCCTCCGGGGTGCCGGTAGCGGGCACGGCTACGCCCGCTACCACGCCCTGGCTGAGCAGGTCGTGCAGCAGGGGCCAGCCCAGCAGGCTGCTGATGATAACGGCAACGCGCATCGTAATCAGAATTGAAACGCCCCCGCGGGGAGGCGTAGGTAAGCCAATAACCGTCAGTCACGGCTGGCTCCGGAAAGCAGCCGCGACTGACGGTCGATAGTAGGCGCGCTTAGCTGCGCGAGGGGTACACCCCCGTCAAGGCAATGACGAAGTAGGTAGCCAAGTAGGGCTGGCGGTTTTCGTGGGGCTGGTTGCCGCCCTGCGCAGACGTTTGGCCTTTCACCGAGTTGGCGGTGCCCAGCGTCGCGTTTTTGGGGCCGCTGGAGTACATGTTCAGGTTGCCGCCGCCGGGGAAGTTGCCCACCGGGCTGGACTCATCGGCCGACGTCGCTGCTTGCACGGTGCCGCTGACCACGTGCGCGTGCGGCGGCATCTGGTCCAGGGTGAGGGCTACCGTTTCGTTGCCGCCCATCTGGCCGAGCGCGTAGTTCTGCAGCCCCGGGCCCTGGCCCGAGCCCACCGCCACCCGCGACTGCAGATTGGGGAGCTTGAACGTAGTGACGCCGTCGCCGCCGTACGTGGTGCCCAGCAGCGAGAACAGGGCCTGGTTTTGGTTGATGGGCAGCGTCTGGCCGTTGCAGAATGCCCAGTTCTTCGGGGCGAAAGGAAAGCTGATGGCGCGGATTTCGCCGATGTATGGTTCGTCCATGGAAGCAATGCTGATAAAAGGGGAAACCTGGGACTACTGTTGCGACGGGTAAATGCCCTCGAAGCAGATAATGCAGTTCAGCGCCAGTACGGGCTGAATATTGGTGTGCGGCTGGTTGCCCCCGCTGGGCGCGGCCGTCCCGGTCACGTTAACCGCCGTCATGCTCGATTCCGAGGCGCTGGCGGAGTAAATGTTGCTGTTGGCATTGCCGGGGTATTTGCCGGTGGGGTCGTTGCTGGCGGTGCCGCCCGTGCTGGCGCCGACGGAGGCCACGTACTGGTGGCTGTGGGAGGGCATCTGCAGGGTGGTGAGCGTGACACTTTCGCTACCGGCCCGCTGGCCCGGCTCGTAGCTGGAGAGGCCGGTACCGGTGCCGGCGCCCACGTTCACGCGGCTGCGCAGATCCGGCAGGGCAAAGGTGTTCTGGCCGTCGCCGCCGTAGGTAGTGCCGATCAGGGCAAAAAGCGTGTCGTATTCGGAGATGCTGAGCAGCTGACCCTGGCACTGCAGCCAGCCGACGGGCGCAAAAGAGAAGCCCACGGTGCGGATTTCGCCGATGTAAGGAGTAGACATGCGGAGGGGGAGAAAGAATTAGGAACGCTGGGGGAAAACGCCTTGGATAGCAATGCAGTAGTTCATGACCAGGAACGGCATGCGGTTTTCGTGGGCTTTGCCGCTGCCGGCCGGCTCCGCCGTGCCGCTGAGCACGTCCGGGGCCATGTTCGCGCCGCCATCCAGGGCGTACTGATTGCTTTGGCCGGCCGGAACGGCCGCGTAGTAGCCGTTGCTCACCGTCGATTGGCCGGCCGGGTTGTTGTTGGCCGGCATGGCCGTGGGCGTCAGCGTATGTATATGCGCGGGCAGCTCGGTCAGCAGCAGGGTTTCCGTCTCAGACCCCAGCATGGCTCCCTGCGGATACGGGGAAAGCCCCGGGCCCTGACCAGCGCCCGCGTAAGTGCGGCCGCGCAGGTCCGGCAGGGCAAAGGTGGTTTTACCATCGCCGCCGTACTGAGTGCCCAGCAGGGAGAACAGGGCCGTGTTCCGGCTAATCTGCATGATCTGCCCCTGGCAGAGCATCCAGCCAGACGGGGCGAAGGAGTAGGGCATCAGGCGGATTTCGCCGACAAAAGGATCCATAGAAGAGTTGTTGAGGAGAAGGAGGTGAAGGGAAAAGAAGAAGGGTAAGCGGCAAGCCAAAAAACAGCAACACAAAGCCGGACGGGCTGGTAGAAACCAGTCGACGGCGCGTGGCAATAGGCGTTGGTAGGAAGCGGGGCGGGGGTGAGTCAGCGAACGGCCGCACAAGCAGCCCGTGAGCCGCTGCCAGGTTCCTGATTCGGCGCCAAGTTCGAAAAATAGCCTAAGCAAAGCACCCTTATTTCTTTATTTTTTCATAGCATTAGCGCTTTGTTTATGTTTGCTGTTGCTTAAAGACAAATATGGCTGGATTGGATTGTTCCCTTGCACGTAGAATTACGTGGTCGTGGACGGCGGCTACCAGGTAGTTTTACCTGGTTTTCGGGCCGCCTCGCCGGGCGCCGGGCCGGCCGGGCCCAAAAACAGCGCAGCCGCGAAACCACTCCGAAGAGCAGCTTCGCGGCTGCGGGGCCTGCCGGTAGCGACGGCCTAGTCCAGCGACCGGTCGCGGAAGAGCACGTACCCGATGTGGGCGAAAACGCCGAACTGGTGGTTTTTCTCGTCGTAGTGGACGAACTGCAGCGCCGCCGGGCCCACGGGCGTCTGGTACTGGAAGCCGGTCATCAGGGTGAGGTAGGGGCGGCTGAAGAGGTTGGTGCGCTGGGCGCGCAGCGGGTCGTCGGGGCGCCGGTCCCAGGGGCGCACGAAGGCGTGGGCGTAGGCCTCGGTGCGCCATTCCAGGCTGCCGGCCACGGCTTTCACGTAGCGCAGGCCGGCGGCGGCGTAGGCCGTGCCGCGGTAGTTGTCGAGGAAGATGGTGCGCGAATCGGGCAGGGGCAGGAAGGCCGGCGAGGTGGTGAGCGTGGAGCGGTACGTGGCGAAGGTGCCCTGGGTGCTGGCCACCAGCTCCGTCATGTAGCCCCAGGCGTGGGTGCGGGCCCCCACCGTATCGGATCTGTTGAGGCTGAAGTATTGCTCCGTAAACAGGCTGGCCTTCACCCACTGGTGGTTTTTTTCGCGGCCGGGCAGGCCCTCGGCCGTCGAGCCGGGCTCGTATTTTTCCTGGCCCGTCACGCCGCGGAAGCCAAACTCGGCGCGACGCCCTTTGGTGGCGTACTGGCGGCGGTTCAGCGAGTTGCGCTGAAAGGCCAGCGCGCCCGTGAAGCCCTGAAAGCGGTTCTGATCCAGCTCGTCGTCGGTCCGAATCTGGTCGGCGTTGGCAAACCGGTCGCGGTTGGTGAAGGCCCCGAAGCTGAGCACGTAGCGGCTGCGGTACTTCGGGCTGAAGCCCACCTGCAGGTAGGTTTTCAGGTCGCGCTGCTGCAGGGCCGTGTTCTGGGCCGCTTTGCCGTTGCCGATCAGCCCGCCGGTGTCCTGGAAGTTGAAGTTGTTGAAGGTGATGGTCGGCTCGACGTAGAGCGGCACGCGGCCCGGAATGCTGACGCGGAACGAGCCCTCGGCCCCGTTGTAGAAGCGCCCGATGGTGGCGTCGGCCTGAATGGTGTAGAGGTAGCGGTTGAGGTAGCGGTAAGCCGCGCCCAGGTAGAAGTTGCTCATCGAGCGGGTGGTGAGCAGCACGCCGAGGTCGGTGGTGAAGTTGGAGTTCTGGCGCGCGTCCACGCTCAGCACGTAGCCCTCCTGCTTGGCGTCGTAGCGCACCCGCGGGTACACGTTGTTGAAGAAGTCGTTGTTGACGAGCCGGTAGTAGCCCTCCTCGATGTCGGAAGGCGAATACGACGAGCCCGAGCGCCGGAAAAAGCGCGTGACGAACTTCTGCTGCATCTGCGGAATGCCCTGCACCCGCACTTCCTTGAACTCCGGCTTGGGCGCCCGCTCGGTAAAGGCGCGGCGGCGCTGCTGCAGGGCCAGCGTATCCTCGCGCCGCTGAATGCGGCGCAGCGCCAGCGGCAGCTTGTCGGTAGCGGCCTGCTCGCCCAGGGAAATAAACTTCTTCACCTTGGCAAAGTCGCCGGCCGTCATGCCCTCCAGGTTGGGCTGAATGAACACCCCGTTGCGGCCCACCGACAGCGTATCGGCCGCGTTCGAGCCGAGGAAGATGAGCGTGCCGGTGAGCAGCGCGTCGTCCTTGCCGGTGGGGTACTTGCCGAAGGCCACGTCGCCCACGTTCACGCCGATGATGACGTCGGGCTTGAACTCGTCGCGCATCACCCCGGTGGGGAAGTTGTCGACCACAGCCCCGTCGAAGAGGTAGCGGCCGTCGGGCTGGCGAATGGGGCGGAAGGCCAGCGGGTAGGCCATGGAGTTGCGCACGGCATCGGAGAGGGAACCGCTGCGCTGCACCACCCGCTCGCGGGTAAATACCTCGGAGGCCACGGCGCGGTAGGGCACCAGCAGCTTGTCGAAGTTGTAGCCCGAAATGGCGCCGGCCGGGGCCAGCATGGTGGCCAGCACGTAGTTCAGGGCCACGTCGTCGACGAGCTTGGGCGTCACGCGGGCCTTCAGCGTCGAGTCGAGGGCCAGGCGCAGGTGCAGCGCGGCGGGAGAGGGGTTGGCGTCGTAGTAGTTGAACACCTTGCCCTCCTGCGGGCGGCCCGACACCCAGTCCTGAAACTGCGGGCTGACGACAATTTCCTCGATTTCCTTGGGCGAGTAGCCGGCCGCGTACAGCCCGCCCACGATGGCGCCCATGCTCGTGCCCACGATGTAGTCGATGGGAATGCGGTTCTTCTCGAGCACTTTCAGCACCCCCACGTGGGCCAGGCCTTTGGCCCCGCCGCCGCTGAGCACCAGGCCCACTTTCTGGGCGCGGGCCGGCCGGCTCAGGCAGCAACAAATAACTAGCAGTAAGCCCAACGCGGGGCGGAAAAATCGGGTCATAAAGCGGGAGGGAAGCAGGCGTGCAACGCGCTAGGTACGCAGGGCCCGGAGCCGGGTTGTTCGGCGGCATCGGCTTGCGCATCAGATTCGTTCTGCGTAATCTGCGGCCGTATTTCTCCCGCTCATTTTCCTTGCTGCTATGAAACACCTGTACGCTTGCCTGGCCCTGGTCGGCCTCAGCCTCGGCGCCCGCGCCCAAAGCATCTACCGCCCGCTGCTGCGCCCCGGCGTGGTATACCAGTTCAGCGAAAGCGGCACCCCCGGCGACACCACCCACACCCTGCGCCTGAGTTACGCCAACTCGCCCGTGTCGCCCGACTCGGCCGGGCGATTCAACGGGCGCATCGTGCGGGTAGCCCCGCGGGCCGGCGGCTGCCCGTGGCTGGCGGCCGCGGTGCGCCCCGACGGGCTATTTGGGGCCACGGTAACCATCGGCTTCAACCGCCACGAATACCTGCTGCGCGCCGCCAACGGCCGCACCCTGCTGCTCAAAACCCAGGCGCCGCTCAACCAGGTATGGACGGCCACGACGGCCGGCCTGACGGCGCGCACTACCGCCCGCAGCGTCGGTACGGTGCTGGGGACCACCGACTCGCTCACCACCATCACGTTTTCCGACGGGCAAATCCTGGTGCTTAGCAAGCGCTACGGCTTCGTGGAAGGCCCGGCCCTGGGCAGCTACCTGACCGGGCAGCGCCCGCGCCGCCTCACGCTGACGGCCCTGAACGTGGCGGGCCGCTGGACGGGCCAGCCCGCCGTGGGTGCCCGGGCCATGTTCGACTACCAGCCCGGCGACGTATTTCTGCGCTACAACAAGCAGGAAAGCATGAACACGGGCATGATTTGCTCGGAAACCTGGACCCGGGACAGCGTGCTCACCCGCACGGCCAGCGCCGTCGGTGACTCCGTCCGCTACACCATCTGGCGGCGCACCCTCACGCGCACCAACGGCATGCCGGGTGCGCCGGGCGGCTTCTGCCAGAATACTCCCGGCACCGTGCTCAGCCCGGGCAGCAGCGTGCAGCTACTGGTGACGGCCGCCGATGAAAGCCAACTGGGCCGGCTCACCCACAACGTGCCGGGCACTCCTTCCGCCTCGGGAACCTTCGTCACGCAGCCCAGCGTGCGCAACAGTAGCAGCTACCTAGGCCGCCGCACGCAGCGCACCGACGCGTACCAGCTATGCCAGCCGGTGACGGGTGACAGCGTGCTGCTCAGCCTGATGCCCGACTACGGGGTAAACACGACCTACGCCTCTGGGCTGGGGATGGTAGCCAGCAGCTCGCAGGAAGTATATTTCTTACGCTCCACCACCCTGCTCGGCTACCGCAAGGTGAACCTGCCCACCGCCACGGGCGTGGAAACCTGGGGCGCCTTGCGCACTTTCGCCAACATCCTGAAGGCCGCCGATGTGCGTCCCGCCGCCAGCACGGCCGTCTTCCCCAGCCCCTTCGCCCACGAGCTGACGGTCCGCTTCGAAGCCCAGCGCACCCAGCCGGTGACGGTGCTGCTGCGCAACAGCCTGGGGCAGGTGGTGCACCAGCACACCTGGCCGGTGGGTGCCGGCCCGCAGCAGCTGGCCCTGGCCGTGCCCACGCTGGCCGCCGGCCTCTACACCGTGCAGCTGACGGTGGACGGCCGTAGCCAGGTGCTCAAGGCCGTAAAGCAGCCGTAATAGCTGCCCAGACTACAACAAAGCCCGCGTTGCCAAGGCAACGCGGGCTTTTTGCTGTTACGTGCCGGCGGCGGAAGGCCGGTGGGCCCGGCTTACCACTTCCGGAAAATCACGTAGACCGCCGCCACCAGCAGCCCGAAGCCCACGAGGTGGTTCCAGCGCAGCGTGTCGGACTTGAACACGAACACCGCGCACAGGGTGAAGACCGTCAGCGTGATGACTTCCTGGATAACCTTGAGCTGGAACAGGCTGAAGGGGCCGCCGTTTTCCTCGAAGCCGAGGCGGTTGGCCGGCACCTGAAACGCGTACTCGAACAGGGCCAGGCCCCAGCTCAGCAGAATCACGCCAATCAGGCCGGTTTTGGCAAACCACGGCAGCTTCTTGAAGTACAGGTGCCCGTACCAGGCGAAGGTCATGAACAGGTTGGAAACGCAGAGCAGGGCAATGGTGAGGAAGGCTTTCATGCGGGCAACGGGAAAAGAAAGGGCCGCCGTAGCTACGTAGAATGGCGCGGCGTGGTAAGCCGCGGCCGGTGGCCGCCCCCCCAAAGTACCGCGGTGCCGGCCCGTTAGCGGTAATACGTCAGGGCAAACGTGAGCTGGTCGAAGTCGTTGAGGTAAGAGCGGCCCCGCACCGGGTAGCCGTTGGTCGATTCGGCCCGGAAGCCGGCCCCCAGCAGCGCCTGGCGGTAGCGAAACAGCAGGCCGGCCTCGCCGTGCAGGCCCCGGCCCAGCCCGTTCATGGATTCGGTGATGGACACGCTGCGCAGGGGCGTGTTCGGATCGGGGTAGCTGGTCTGCATCCGGAGGCGGGAGCCGAGAATGTAGCTCATCTGAATGCCGCCCTGCACGTAGGGGCGCCACACGGTTTCGGGCCGGCGCAGCGTCACGCGCACCGCCAGCGGCCAGCGCACCACCGAGCCCTTGGTCTGGTAGCGGTACGTGCGGATGTAGTCGGTGCCAATCACCGGCCGCGCAAACGTGTCGGCGGAGCGGAAGCTGCTGTGGGTGAAGCCGGTATTGAAGGCCAGGTGGTTGGTGAGCGGCAGCGTCGTGAGCAGCCCGAACGTGGGCGTGAGCGGGCCCGTCGTGGGCTCCTCGCGGTCCGTGTAGGGGTAGTATATCGACAGCCGGGCCACGCCCACCTGCGCCCCCCAGCGCACCTGCTCCTTGATGGGGGCAATGTACGCGCTCTGCACCGTGGCCCGCGGGTAGCGGCAGCGGTTGTAGTTCACCACGTAGCGGCGCAGCTCGGAGGCGGCGTAGAGGTAGCGGCCCATGTAGGCCACCGTGGTAGTGGCCGTCGGGCAGTCGGCAAAGGTGGTCTGGAGCACCTGCACGAACTGCTCGCGCTTGAGCGGCATGGGCGCCTGCCCGGGCTTGTCGAGGTAAAACGTGGCGGGCAGCTTGCCGGTCGGGTCCTGGTAAAGACTAGCCGGGCCGGCCACCAGCACCTGCAGCATGGCCAGTACCTTGGTGTCGCCCCGGGGCACCTCGCAGCGGCGGTAGCGCAGGCCGCTCTCGTCGCCCGTGGCCCGCACCTCGCTCAGGTCGTAGGTGCGGGCGGGGCCCTGCGGCTGGCTGCGAAACTGCACCTGGGCCTGGGTGCGGCCGGCGCGGTACAGGTCCACTTCGCCGCGCAGCGTGTCGGCGGGGGCGGTGGCCAGCACCAGGTAGCCGGGCCGGAAAAAGCCCTGCTGCCCGAAGGCGGCCGGGGAAGTGGCTAGCACTAAAGCGAAGATGCCGACGACGCCCCCGCGTTTTTCCGGGGAGAAGAATGACCGCATGACTGAAGATTGATAATGAGAAACAAGCGTAACTAGGTAATCCGGGGGGCGAGGCTAATCCACGTGGCCGCGGGTTTCCACGGCGGGGGCAGCTTTTTCTTCCTTGTCCTGCAGGGCCAGCTCGCGCATCTGGGCCTCGGTGAGCTTGGGCAGGTTGTTGAGGTCGGGCTGGCCGGCATCCACCCAGCAGGTAAACCAGAACGCGCCCACCAGCCGCGTGGCCAGGCGCATCTGCCGCTCCACCTGCCCGCTGAGGCGCTGGTGGTACTCGCGGCTGAACTCCTGCGAGTACACCCGCACCGTGCCCCGGCCGCGCTCCTCAAAGCCGTATTTCTGATCCTCGGGCATCTTCTGCGTCAGCTCCCGCTCGAAGCGCAGCACCGAGTCGACGGCCGCACTGCTGCGGGCCACCGTGGCCCAGATGACGTCCGAAGGCTTCGTGAGGTAAGGCGCCGGGCCGGTGAAGAAGTCGTAGTTCTGGGCCAGCAGCTCGGGCAGCCGCGACTCCCACAGCCCGTGAATGCCGCGCTGCCCGGTGAGCTGCCCGTTGTAGTTGTGGGTGGTGTGCAGCGGCACGCAGGCATCGGCAATGTAGTGGCCCATATCGGCCGAAAGGCTGATGATGCGCTCCGCGTCGCGGGCGCGGAAGGCCTCGGTGAGCTGGTTTTTCATGCGCAGCACGTGCCAGGGCACGATGCCGTGGCGCTGCAGCGAGTCCTCGCCGAAGCGGGCCACGGCGTCGGCGTAGTTGCGCGGCAGCTTGTAGGCAGCCGAGTCGCCGTACACGTCCAGGTCGATGAAGTGGCGCGGGGCCTCGCCGGCCACCACGTTGCGGCGCGAGTCGGGCCGGGTGGCCTGCACCGTGAGGTACTCGATGCGGCCTTTGTAGAAGCCCACCATTTCGGGCGGCAGCGTAAACACGGCCAGCCGGTTGATGCTGCGGTGCCCGAAAAAGCCCCAGGCGCGGGAATCGGGGCGGGGCGGGGCCAGCCACAGCACGAGGGCCAGCAAACCAGCAAAGACGGGACGGCGGAGCATAAAGGTTGGGCAGGGCAGATTGGCCTACCCAAAGAAAGCAAAAACGCCCGGCTCGGCCGGGCGTTTTCGTAAGAAAATCAGGCGTCAATGGCGGGCTTAGCGCCCGCGCTGCCCGGCAAAGCGCATGCGGTAGTCGGCCTTGGCGTCGCCCTTGGCAATGCGGGCCAGCTTGCTTTTGATGATCTGCTTTTTGAAGGCCGAAATCTTGTCGGTAAACAGCACGCCTTCCAGGTGGTCGTACTCGTGCTGAATCACGCGGGCCGTCATGCCCGAGAAGCCTTCCTCGCGCACCTGCCGGTTTTCGTCCTCGTAGCGGATGATGATGTCGGGCTGGCGAAATACCCGCTCCCGAATGCCCGGAATGCTCAGGCAGCCTTCCTCGAAGGGCCATTCCTCGCCCGATTCCTTGAGGATAACGGGGTTGATGAAGGCCCGCTTCACACCCGCTTCGGCCGGGGCGTCGTCGTCCTCGTCGTCCTCGGTCATCGGGGCCGAGTCGATGACGAACAGGCGGATGCTCTTGCCGATCTGGGGGGCCGCGAGGCCCACGCCGTGGGCGTAGTACATGGTGTCGTACATGTCGGCAATGAGCTTCTGCAGCTCATCGGCCGCAAAGTCGGCGGGAATGTCCTTGGCGCGGGCTTTGAGCACCGGGTCGCCGTAGGCCACAATGGGGTAAATCATAACGGACGGGAGTCGAGGAAAGATTGCAGAATGATGGTGGCGCTGACGCGGTCCACCAGGGCTTTGTCGCGGCGGGCTTTCTGGCCCAGGCCGCCGTCGCGCATGGCCTGGTGCGCCATGCGCGAGGTAAACCGCTCGTCCACTTCGTGCACCGGCACTTCGGGCAGCTCGCGGCGCAGCTTGCGCACCACGCCCACCACGGCCGAGGTCGAGTCGGTGGCCTCGTTCATGAGCGTGCGCGGCATGCCGATAATGATGCCCGCCAGGCCGCCTTCCTGTTGGTGGTACTTCTTCACGAAGTCGAACAAGTCCTTGCTGTGAATGGTGTCGAGCGGGGTGGCAATGATTTGCAGCGGGTCCGTCACGGCCAGGCCCACGCGCTTGTTCCCGTAATCGATGGCGAGCAGGCGGGGCATAAGCGGGACGGGGGCAACAAGCGGACAATCAGCGGCGCCGACGCGGCGTCGCAGCCCGCAAAGATACGGCGACGGGCTTGCATCCGAGCGAAGCCGCTGGTCGGGGCGTGGGTTGTGGCCGCGCGGGTGGTGCAGCGAATAAAGGATGATGGGAAACAGGGGCATTGACTACACCACTGCGGCCGCTGTGGCCGCCTGAATATGTGATTGACGCCTAACAAGCGGCGGCCGAACTTTGCCGCTGCTGACTTCGGCGGACAGCGGCTTGTTCTATTCAAATATGCCGTTGGCTTTTTATTTGAAAATACTTCGCTGCCCGGCCGAAGCCCAAGCGTCTCGGAATAGTTGAAGTAAATTTGACTAGTATTCTGAGCCTCAGCCCCGCCGTATCGCCCACTTCTCCTCGCCCGCGCCGCCGATGACCCCTGCTCCCCGCCCCGACGCTTCGCAGCCGGAACCGGCCGCCGCGCGTGCGCCGCGCAGCCGCTGGCAGCGCTGGCGGCAGCCCGTGCTGCTGGGCGCGGCCCTGCTGAGCGGCATCCTGCTGGGCTCGAACCCGTTCCGGCCCTCCGACCAGAACCCCGACGCCACGGCCCGCGGCTACCTGAAGTTCAAGGAAATCCTGAGCTACGTCGACCGCGAATACGTGGACACGGTCAACGCCGAGGAGTTGTCGGATTACGCCATCAAGCGCATGCTGGAGAAGCTGGACCCGCACTCCGTCTACATTCCGGCCAAGGAACAGCAGCAGGCCGCCGCCTTTCTGCAGAGCGACTACGACGGGGTGGGCGTGGAATTCAACCTGTTCCGCGACACCGTCACGGTGGTGTCGCCGCTGAGCGGTGGCCCCGCCGAGCAGGCCGGCCTGCAGCCCGGCGACCGGGTGCTGGCCGTCGACGGGCAGAGCGTGTCGGGCCAGCACCTGACGACCGACCAGGTCTTCGCGCGGCTGCGCGGGCCCCGCGGCAGCACCGTGCGCGTGCTGGTGCTGCGCCGCGGCCAGACGCGCCCGCTCACCTTCGCCATGACGCGCAACCGCATTCCGAACACCTCGGTGGACGTGGCGGCGCTGCTGGCGGATGGCACCACGGGCTACGTCAAAATCAGCCGCTTTGCCGCCGGTACCTACGAGGAATTTAAGGAAGGCCTGAGCCGGCTGAAGCGCGAGGGCATGACGCGCCTGGTGCTGGATCTGCGCGGCAACCCCGGCGGCTACCTCGACCGCGCCACCAAGATTGCCGACGAGTTTATCGGCGGCACGCGCAAAATCGTGTACACCGACGGCAAGGGCGACCAATACGACACCCAGACGTTTTCGCGCGTGGCCGGCGAGTTTGAGGACGGCCCGCTGGTGGTCATCGTCGACGAGGGCTCGGCCTCGGCCTCCGAAGTGCTGGCCGGCGCCCTGCAGGACCAGGACCGTGCCCTGGTCGTCGGCCGCCGTTCCTTTGGCAAGGGCCTGGTGCAGCAGCCCATTACCCTTTCCGACGGCGCGGAGCTGCGCCTGACCATTGCGCGCTACTACACGCCCTCGGGCCGCTGCATTCAGAAGCCCTACCGCGACGGCGTGGCCGCCTACGACAAGGACCTGCAGGAGCGCTACAGCCGCGGCGAGGCCTTTCACGCCGACAGCGTGCACTTCGCGGCCAACCTGCGCTTCCGCACCGCCCACGGCCGCAGCGTATACGGCGGCGGCGGCATCATGCCCGACGTGTTCGTGCCGCGCGACAGTTCGGCCCAGAACCGCTACTACGCCCGCCTGCAGGGCGCCAACCTGGTGCGCGAGTTCGGCCTGCAGCTCTACCAGGACCACCGCGAGGAGCTGGAGCAGCTCACCTTCGAGCAGTTTCGTAAGGCTTTCGACATCAGCGACGTGCAGCTGCAGGCCCTGGCCGCCCGCGCCGCGCAGGAAAAAATCCGGCAGGATGCCGTGGCCCTGCGCCGCTGCACGCCGGCCCTGCGCAACCAGCTCAAGGCCCTGGTAGCCCGCAGCGCCTACGGCAAGGACGCGTACTTCGCCATCCTGCGCGACCAGGACCACGAGCTGATTCAGGCGCTGCAGTCTTTGCAGGACGCCAACGCCAAGCTGGCGCTCAGCGGCGAGACGAGCGGGCAGTAAGACGCCCGCGCCGGCCGCGTTCCGACACGGGCGGTACTGCCGGCTCGGCCGCATACGGGCGGGTGAAGCGGCTCTGTCGGCCGGGTAGGGCTTTTTCGTACCTTCACCGCCCCGGCCCGCGGGCCGCATTCCCACCCCGTTCCCCGTCTGATTATGCCGTATTACCACCGCCTCGGTCAGATTCCGCGCAAGCGCCACACCCAGTTCCGCCAGCCCGACGGCTCGCTCTACGCCGAGCAGCTGGTGGGCACCCTGGGCTTTCACGGCGTCTCGTCGCTGCTCTACCACCAGCACCCGCCCACCCAGATAAAGCGCGTGGGCACGCCCCAGCCCTACGCCCCGCAGCTGCTGAAGGACCGCCCGCTGCAGCCCACCCACCTGCGCACCCTCCCGCAGACCGTCACGGGCCCCGACTACCTGGCTGCCCGCCAGACCATGATGGGCAATGCCGACGTGATGCTGAGCATCTGCAACCCCGCGCCGGGCCGCATGGACTACTACTACAAAAACGCCCTGGCCGACGAGGTCGTCTTCGTGCACGAAGGCCGCGGCGAGCTGTGGAGCCAGCTGGGCAAAGTCGCCTTCGAGCCCGGCGACTACATCGTGATTCCGCGCACCATCATCCACCAGTTTCACTTCGAGGACGGGCCGGTGCGCCTGCTCATCATCGAGTCGTTCAGCCCGGTGGAAACCTGCCGGCGCTACCGCAACCACTTCGGGCAGCTGCTGGAACACTCGCCCTACTGCGAGCGGGACATCCGCCCGCCCCACGAGCTGGTGCAGGAAGACGACACGAAGGACGAGTACCGCGTGCTGGTGAAGCGCGAAGGCGCCCTGCACGAGCTGATTTACGCCCACACGCCCTTCGACGTGGTGGGCTGGGACGGGTTCTTTTTCCCCTACGCCATCAGCATCCACGACTTCGAGCCCATTACCGGCCGCATTCACCAGCCGCCGCCCGTGCACCAGCAGTTCGAGGCCCACAACTTCGTCATCTGCTCGTTCGTGCCGCGCCTGTTCGACTACCACCCCGAGGCCATTCCGGCGCCCTACAACCACTCCAACGTCGATTCCGACGAAGTGCTGTACTACGTGGCCGGCAACTTCATGTCGCGCCGCGGCGTCGACCTGGCTTCGTTCACGCTGCACCCCTCGGGCCTGCCGCACGGGCCGCACCCGGGCACCGTGGAGGCCAGCATCGGCAAGAAGGAGACGCACGAGCTGGCCGTGATGGTGGACACGTTTCGCCCGCTTTACCTCACCGACACGGCCCTGCAGTACGAGGACACCGGCTACCCCCTGAGCTGGAACCCCGACTACCCGCACGCCGGGCCCAAGCCGGCCGATATGATGGACTAAGCGGCGCCCGGCAGTACGGAAAGCGGGGCGGTGCCGGCAAATCGGATGCTGGTGCCGCCCCGCTTCGTTCTTGACAATTGTCAAGCGGCCGCCTCTGAGCCAGGGCTAGCTTTGCCCTGCATTGTCCAGCCTCCATTTTCCCGCGTATGCGCTCCGCCAAACTATTCTGCCTGCTGCTGTTGCTGTTGGCCAGCTTCGGCTGCCGGAAAAAAGAAGTGCCTCCGGTTGTCACCCTGGAGGTAGTCGACAACTGGGCCGCGCTGATGGATGTCACCGCCGTCCCCGGCGGGCCTGCGTCGCTGTTTATGCCCACCAGTCGGCTGCGGTCGGCCTGCGCGGATACCTGCCGGCGCAACAAAACGTCGCTGGAACAGCTGCAAAGCGCCGCGCTGAGCGAAGCCACGTTGACGGTAGACGCTCCGCCCGGCCAAAACTTTGATTTTCTGCGGCAGATGACTTTCCACATCATGTCGGAGACGGGTAACGACCTGATTCCGCTGGCTACGGCAACGAACATTCCGCGGGGCGCCACCCGGCTGACGCTCACGCCCACCGGGGCGCCCCTGCTGGCCTACCTGCGCAACCGGGAGTACTACCTCAAGCCGCAGGTGGAGTTGGTACAGCCGGGGCAGGTGGTGGCCCGCGTGCAGCTGCGGCTCCGCTTCCGCGTGCAGGCTCGCCAAACGCGGTGAACCGCCCGGCGGCGCTTTGCGCGGGGCGGAAAAGCGTGTAAGTACAATAATAAGCCCGTGCCTGCACTTAAGCTCCGTGCGGTAGGATTCTGGAACGAATCTGCGCGGTAAGGAAGTTAGAGCGAAACCAGGTGACTTGCGACTCCCGTAAGTTGCGTCAAACCTACGCCCGCTACTGATGAAAAAAGTCCTGTTTCTGTTCACGGCCCTGCTGCTCATCGGCGCGGCCGCCTGCAAGAAAGTCGACAAGCTGCTGACCTTCTACGTGGAGGATTCGCAGAACATTCGCATCTCGTCCAACTTCCCCCTGGGCATTGCCACCCAGCTGGCCCCGGTGGCCGTCACCACCAATTCGTCGCAGAGCTTCGCCAACAACGATACCCGCGCCGATCTGGTGAAGGACGTCAAGCTCGACAAGCTCACGCTGACCATCACCGACCCCTCGTCGCAGAACTTCGACTTCCTGCAGAGCATCGAAATCCGCATCAGCGCCGACGGGGCCGATGAAATCGTGCTGGCGTCGGCCTCCTCCATTCCGCAGGGCCAGCGCACCATCACGCTCACGCCCACCGCGGCCAAGCTCGACGCCTACCTCAAGGCCAGCCAGTACACGCTGAAAACCCGCGCCACCGTGGGCCGCAACGTGCCCCAGGACGTGACCGTGCGCGCCGACTCGCGCTTCAAAGTCACCGCCGACCCGCTCTAGGCGCCGATTAGGCAGCGGGTGGACCGCCGCCACCATCCATACAAGCCAAAAACGGCCCCGCCCGGCAACTGCAGACGCAGGTTCCGGGCGGGGCCGTTTTCAGTTGGTGCCAGTTGAGCCGTCGTGCCGCCAGAGAAAGGATTGGCTCGGCCTTGCTGCGGGTGCCGCGCTTCGCGCGCAATGAGGGCCAGTGAACCGTTGCACACTCACCAGTTCACAATTTCACCATCTCACCGGTTGCGGCCGTACTGCTCGTGCGAGCTGACCCAGTCGGAGCTGCTGATGGCCGAAGCCAGGCTCAGCTCGCCGGCCAGCACCACCCCGGCCACGATTTCGGCGAACTTGTGCACGGTGCCGCGGCCCACGCAGCCCAGCATGCGCAGGCACTCGTTCTGAGTAGCCAGGCCGGTGCCGCCGCCGTGCGTGGCCACGATGAGCGAGGGAATGGTGATGCTTATGTAAAGGTCCTTCTCGGCCGTCACCTCCGAGTAAATCACCGCGGCCGACGACTCCGACACGTTGGCCACGTCCTGCCCGGTGGCAATGAACATGGCCGTGATGCCGTTGGCCGAGTGCGCGCCGTTGTTGTTGGCCCCCGAGAGGAAGGCGCCCACGTTGCTCACCTGCCCGTGGTAGGCCAGCTGCTCGGGCGTCACGCGCATGCGCTGCTGCAGAATGTCGCGCTTGATGACGGCCTCGGCCACCACGCGCTTGCCCCGGGTGCGCATCACGTTGATCTGCGAGGCCTTTTTGTCGGTGGCGAAGTTCGACTCCAGGTAGAAGTGCCGGATGGGCGCGCCCTTGTAGTTTTCCAGAATCCAGGAGCAGGCCGCGAAGGTGGCCCGGCCCACCATGTTCTGCCCCGCCGCGTCGCCGGTCGAGTAGTTGAAGCGCAGGTAGGCAAACTTGTTGGCCAGGTAGGTGTCGATGTACTGCAGCTTGGCCACGCGCGAGGTGCACTCGGCCTCGGTGCGAATGGGCCCGATTTCCTGCTCGATCCACTTGGCAAAGTCGCGGGCGCCGCGGGCGTCGTCGAACACGAACACCGGGGCGCGCTGCATCGCGTCGCCGATGACGGTGCACTTCACCCCGCCGCAGAGGTTGAGCACCTGCATGCCGCGGTTGTAGCTGGCCACCAGCGTGCCTTCGGTGGTGGCCATCGGGATGAGGAAGTCGCCCTGGGCGTGCTCCCCGTTGACGCGCAGCGGCCCGGCCAGCCCGATGGGAATCTGGGCCACGCCGGTGAAATGCTCGCAGTTGCCCTGCAGCATGTGCGGGTCGAAGGAGTACTTGCCGATGTGCTCGAACTGCTGCCCGCTGAACTGCTCGGCGAAGCGCTGCCGGGCCTGAATGGCGGCCTCGGAATAGTCGTCCTGGTCCTGGCGCGGAATGCGCACCCGCGCGTTTTCCTGGTGCACGATGGCGTCTTCCACCTCCACGTTCAGCTCGCCGAAGGGCTCGGCCCGGAACTGCAGGTGGACCGGGTGCATGCCCTCGGGCAATGGGTCGGTGTGCAGCCGGATGGTGATGCTCTGGCCCACCGGAAAGCTCAGGCCGCCGCCCTCGCCCAGCTCGGTGGCCGGGCGCACGTTGCCGTCGCCCAGGTCCAGCGTTATCTGCTCGGGCCCGAGCGTGCGGCCGTCCACGCGCACCGAGCTGATGCCGGTGAGGTGCACCGTGTCGAGGCGGTTCTTGAGGGAGAAGGCGACGCCGCCGTGGTCGGGGAGGTTGTGCAGGCTGCCGCGGGTGTAGAGCAGCTTGAGCAGCATCGGGCTCGGGGAAAAGATCATGGCCGGGATGGGGTTCGGAAGGTGGCGCGGGAAAGTACGCAAAGGGCGCGGGCCCGGCCATAAGTTTAAGCGTTTCCGAGTGGAATGCTACCGGTCATCGGGCCGCATTGCAGTTCGGGGCCGGCGCTAGGGGGGCTTGCGGGACTTGGTTTCGCTCATCGGCGAGCCGAAGGTTATCGGCAGGGTATACCGCACGTCCACCGCCTGGCCATTCTGCTCCCCGGGCGTCCAGGGCGGCATCAGCTGAACCAGGCGCAGCACTTCGGCATCCAGCGGCGGTGTCAGCCCCCTGACGATGTGGGCCCCGGTAATCTGGCCGGTGCGCGTCACGGTGAAGCTTACGAATACCTTCCCCGCCAGCCCGCTGCGCAGCGCCTCAACTGGGTAGTGAGCTTCCTGCTGCAGAAACTTCATCAGGCCTTCCCAGCCGCCCTGCGGCTGGGGCATCTTCTCCGCTACCGCCCCGAACACCGCCTGCTCACGCTCCGTCGAGGGCCTCTTCGTCGTGTCAGCTGGCGCAGCTGCTGCTGGCATCGGCAAACTGCCCGGGAGCTGGTACAACGGCGCAGTGGGTTGCCGCACCTGCGCCCAGGCCTGCCCCGCCGTCAGGCCCCGCAACAGCACGAGCACCGCCGCCAGCAGAAACTGGCGCAGCCGGGGGCGTAACTGCGGGCGCATCGGGCGGCTTTCAGCGGTCAGCTGGCTGAGGCGGAACCGTCCGCACAACCGCCCATCGGGCGCGGTGGCGCGGGCCTGGGCCAACTCAGCGGCCGAGGCCTGGGTGAAATCATGGACGGTGCGCTGGCACTCGGCGCAGTAGTGCCCGCCCGCTACGGGCATCAGCTGGTCGGCCGCTACGTGGCAGGGGCTCAGGCGGACGTTGGCAACGGGCAGTTCGTGGAGCATGGTGGGCAGCCGCTTCAGATAAGAAGGATAGACAGTGCTAACGCGCAGGCCGGCCGGAATAGTGGCCGCCGCTACTGCTCCGCTACCGGCGGCGCTGGCGGCACCTCGCAGCGGGCCAGGGCCAGCAGCCAGTCCTCGCCGAAGCGGGTGAGGCGGTAGCGGCGGCGCGGCCCCGCGTAGTGCCAGCGCAGCAGGCCGCCGCGCACCAGCGCCCCCAGGGCCTGCCCGGCCGCCAGCCGCTGCACCCCGCCGAGGGCGGCCAGCTGGGCCGCCGTAGCTTCTTCCTGCTCCACGAAGGCGTAGCACATGCGGCTCATGGTGGCGTAGCCGCGCACGTTGCTGCCCGGCGCCAGGGCCGGCAGGGCCGCTGCCACGCGGGCCCGAATCCGCTCGGGCGTAAACCGCAGCGGGTCGAGCTGCTCACGGGGCTGGTCGCGGCGGGCAATGCGGGCCGCCAAATCATCGATGGCGGCCACGCCGGTAGGGGTCAAACCAGAATCGGACATAGCAAAGTAGACTAGCAGCGTATGCGCCGGGGAAGATAGGGCATCGGGGCAGCGCGGCCAACTGCCGGCCGCGCCCGCACCGGCTGCCTATACGCGCCACCGATGAGGCGCCGGCACCGGTGACTGTTGTGTAAGCCGCGGGCAATACGCTGCTGGCACCTGTGCTTGCTGCCTACCTGTCGGAAGCTGATTCGTTGCACATGGGATATGATGCTTTAGGCGCGGGCAATCAGGTGTTGGGTATAGTGCCTGCTGCTTATCCCGCAAATGATAATGTCTTACAGCCGGTGGTAGCTGCATAACCCGTATGCCATAAGCCATTGCAACCGGTTGCAGCGCTGTAATTCAGGGGCTGTGATGCGTTACAACCGGTTGGAGCTGCGTAACTCAGGCGCTATGATGCCTTACAACCAGTTGGGGCTACCTGCCTCCGGAGCGCTAATGCCTTACAACCGGTTGGGGCCGGGCAGCGGGCCGTCGGCCGGGCACTTCCACCGGCGGCAACCACTCGCCACCCCACTGACCGGGGCCGGCGGCGGGGGGCTTCACTCGAAGTACTCCCGCCCGTCGGTGTCGATGTAGCCCGTTTGGCCGGCGGCGGTGGTCACGCGGGCCACGCCGGCCACGAAGGGCTCGGCGGCGGCGTACTTGGGCGCCACCAGCAGCTTGCCATCGGCGCCGAGGTAGCCGAAGCGGCCCTGCTGCTCCACGATGGGAAACTGGTAGCCGTTCTGCTCCACGGCCGTAATGGCGTCGAACTGCGGCTCCAGGCGCAGGCGGCCGCGGTTGTCGACCACGCCCCACTTCGGGCCGCGGCGCACCAGCAGCAGGCCGTCGTGGTACAGGTCGCGCACTTCGTCGTACACGGGCGGCACCTCGGCGTGGCCCATGGTGAAGCGGAAGCCCACCTTGCCGCCCCGGCGCACCGGGTCGCCCTGGGCCATAAAGTCTTCTTCGAGCACCTCGGGCGGGGCCGTGAGGCGCTGCCCGCTGCTGTTGATGTCGAACGACTCGCCGCCGGGCAAGCTCACGCGGGCGCGGCCGCCGCGGAAGGTGCCGGCCCGCTCGAACTGCACCGGCGTGACGGGGTTGCCCGCGCCGTCGATGTAGCCGTAGCGCTGCCCCACGCGCACCCAGGCTATTTCATCCACGAAGGGCCCGGCCTCGTCGTAGCGCAGGGGCAGCACCAGTCGGCCGCGGCGGTCGGCGTAGCCCCACTGCGCCCCCTTGCGGTAAGGCACCAGCCGCGCCTCGGGCCCGGGCTGGGCGGCGGCGGGTGAGGGGGCGGACCACAGGCCCACGGCCAGCAGCAGCCAGGCGAAACGAATCATGCGGACGGGGTAGGGTGGAGGGCAAGCCCGGCAGTCAGGGCCTCCGAAATTACGCATTTCGCCGCGCCGGGGCAAGGTGAGCGGGGAACTGCCAGACGTCGGGCCGCGCGCAGGGGAAGCCTCGCTGGGCGGCATCGGAACAGCACGTCATGTCGAGCGAAGTCGAGACATCTCGCGTGGTGCTGGCCGGTAGCAACCTCAAGGAGGGAATTACCATCCAGCGAGA
This sequence comes from Hymenobacter edaphi, assembly GCF_003258365.1. Lineage (GTDB taxonomy): Bacteria > Bacteroidota > Bacteroidia > Cytophagales > Hymenobacteraceae > Solirubrum > Solirubrum edaphi. The sequence goes on from NZ_QHKM01000002.1 coordinate 114,269, forward strand.
TTGGCTAGCGCCTTCCTTCGGGTCCTCGACTTCGCCCGGAATGACGACCCATAAGCAGTTCCATCATCAAATGCAGAGCCAACCAACCTCCGGGGCCGCGGCGGTATCTTCCGGGTATCCGCTGCCCGCCGCTCTCATGTCGCTTTCTGCCGATTACCCGCGCTTCACCCTCGCCGCCGGCCTGACGCCCGCGCAGGTGGCGTTTTTCCGGCAGCACGGCTTCCTGCACTTTCGCGGCTTCGCCGGGCCCGCCGAGGTGGGGGCACTGCGGGCGGCCCTAGCGGAGCTGCAGGCCCGCTGGCTGCGCGAGGGCGTGCGGCAGGTCAACGGCATTCCGCTCAAGTTCGGCCGCGACGCCGCCGGCCGGCCCCTCATCCAGCGGCTGGCCTTTGCCGCCCAGCACAGCCCGGCGCTGGCCCGCTGGCTGCAGGACGCGCGCCTGCCGGCCCTGTTTGCCCTGCTCGACGCGCCCGATGTGCGCCTCGGCGTCGACGAAAAGAACGGCCTGGTGGTGGGCCAGTACCGGCACGCGCCCGGCTCCCGGTTCAGCCAGATGGGCTGGCACACCGATGCCCTGCGCGACGTGTTCGACGGCCGCCGCCCCGCCGCCATGCTCAACGTGGGCCTGCACCTGGACGCCTGCCCGGCCGCCCACGGCGGCCTGCGCCTGCTGCCCGGCACCCACCGCCAGGGCCTGGCGGGCCTGCTCTGGCGCAAGCGCTACTTCCTCGATACCAGCCCCGATCCGGCCGAGCTGGCCCTGGAAACCGAGGCCGGCGACCTGACCGTGCACGACGGGCGCCTGTGGCACCGCGTGGCCCGCGCCGCCACGCCCGGCGAAGCCTCGCTGCGCCGGGTGCTCTACGTGCCCATTCTCGGCGGGCCGCGCCAGCCCCGCCACGCCGGTAGCGCCACCCCGCTGTACCTGCGGTTCCTGGACTGGCTGCGTTGACGTTCGGTTTCTATCTTGCTTGCTATCCGTCCGCGTTGCTCCCTATGCATCACCTTATCTACCTCAGCACGCCCTCCCACGCCCTGACCGACGCCGAGCTGGGCGAGCTGCTGCGCAGCGCCCGCGCCCGCAACGCGGAGCTGAACGTCACCGGCATGCTGTTCTACGGCCCCGGCCACTTTCTGCAGCTGCTCGAAGGCGACGAGCTGACCCTGGCCGCCCTCTACGAGCACATCGGGCAGGATGCGCGCCACCACAGCCTGGTGAAGCTGGCCGACAAAGCCGTGGTGGGCCGCAGCTTCGGCGACTGGGCCATGGCCTTCCGCCCCCTCGACCCCGAGCTGTTCCGCTACGTGCACGGCTATCAGCCGCTGGAGGACGTGAACCTGGTCAATACCGGCCTCAGCCACGCCGACGTGATGCTGCTGGAGCTGCTGCGCACGCATCTGCTGGGTCCGCAAGCGGACTAAACGCGGGTTGGCCCGCCCGGCCGCGCATCGTACCTTGCCGCCCGACCTTGTCTGCCGGCCCCGTATGCTTCGCCTTCGCCCTACTGCCCTGCTGCTCGCCTGCGGGCTACTAACTGCCCCGCCCCTGCGGGCCCAGAAGAAACCCACCGCCGACGGGCGCATCGAGGCCGCCGCGGCCCGCGTGGAAGCCCAGGTCATTGCCTGGCGCCGCGACATTCACGAGCACCCCGAGCTGGGCAACCGCGAAACCCGCACCGCCGCCCTCGTAGCCGCCGAGCTCAGGCGCCTGGGCCTGGAAGTGCAGACCGGCGTGGCCCATACCGGCGTGGTGGGCCTGCTGCGCGGCGGCAAGCCCGGCCCCGTGGTGGCCCTGCGCGCCGACATGGACGCGCTGCCCGTGACGGAGGAGCGCAAAGTGCCCTTCGCCTCCAAGGTGCGCGCCCAGTACAACGGCCAGGACGTGGGCGTGATGCACGCCTGCGGCCACGACGCGCACGTGGCCATGCTGCTGGGCGCGGCGGGCGTGCTGGCCTCCATGAAAGCCGAGCTGCCCGGCACCGTCAAGTTTATCTTTCAGCCCTCCGAGGAAGGCCCGCCCCCCGGTGAGGAAGGCGGCGCCAAGCTGATGGTGCAGGAAGGTGTGCTCGACAAGCCCAAGGTCGACGCCGTGTTCGGGCTGCACATCAACGCCCAGACCGAGGTGGGGCAGCTGAAGTACCGCGCCGGCGGCATGATGGCCAGCGCCGACGTGTTTCAGATCAAGGTGAAGGGAAAATCGGCCCACGGCGCCTACCCCTGGCTGGCCGTCGACCCGGTGGTGGCCGCCGCGCAAATCGTGGTGGCGCTGCAAACCATCGTCAGCCGCGAGGTGCAGCTCACCGACGACGCGGCCGTGGTGACGGTGGGCATGGTGCACGGCGGCGTGCGCAACAACATCATTCCCGAGCAGGTGGAGCTGCAGGGCACCCTGCGGGCCCTCAACACTAAAACCCACGAGCTGCTGGCCCAGAGCGTGCGGCGCGTGGCCACCAATGTGGCCGAGGCCGCCGGCGCCACCGCCGAAGTGGAGGTGCGCCCCGCCGCCCCGCTCACCTACAACGACCCCGCCCTGACGGCCCGCATGCTACCCACGCTGCGCCGGGTGGCGGGCATTCCGAACGTGACGGAAATGCGCGCCGTGACCGGGGCCGAGGACTTTGGCTGCTACCAGGAAAAGGTGCCCGGCCTCTTTCTGTACCTCGGCGGCATGCCCGCCGGTACCGATGCGGCCCGCACCGCCCCGCACCACACCGCCGGCTTCTACGTCGATGACGCCGGCCTGAATCTGGGGGTGCGCACCCTCGCGCAGCTGGCCGTTGATTACCTGAGCGGCAGCGGCCGCTGATCGTACGTTTGCTGCTGCCCGCGCCGCCGGCTCCCCGCAAGTGGAGCCGGCGGCGCGCGTGTTAGCCGGCGGGCCGCCGGGGTGCGGGCCGCGGGTTCGTGTTGAAGCCGGTTGGTGGAAATGTTCAACAAGATGGCCCGCGCATACAAGGCTCGGGGGTGAGCGGGCGCGTTACGAAACCATGGATATTAGGTTGGGTTTATTGAGATTTTTCCATCAGGAAAAATATTTTGCCATAAAGCAGCCTAAGAAACGCTCGGAATTAAAAAATTATTAATTTGCTAACCCGCCAGGTCATATCTGGTATCTGTCCAACTCTTTTCCCAGCCAAACTCCCTTTCCACCGCTTATGCTTAACAAGTACTCCGCCCTCGGACTGGCATTGCTCGGCAGCCTGGCTGCCCAGGCACAGGATGGCGCCCGCGTTGGCGCCCCCCAGCTCCTTAAAGGTGCCGATGGCCAGCCCGAATTCGTGCAGTTCCCCGCCGCCGCCCGGCCCCTCGATGCGCGCCTGGCCCTGGCCGCCGCCCTGCCCCTCACCCAGCACGACGAGCTGCGCGCCGCCCGCACCGAAGCCGACGAGCTGGGCTTCTCCCACGAGAAATTTCAGCAGTACTACAAAGGCGTGAAGGTGGAGCACGCCACCTTCACCGCTCACCGCCGCAACGGCGCCGTGGAAAGCCTCAGCGGCGACTTTGAGAAGCTGCCCGAAGGCCTGAGCGTGCGCCCCTCGCTGTCGGCCGAATCGGCGCTGCAGGCGGCCATGAGCTTTGTGCGCGCCAGCCAGTACATGTGGCAGCTGCCCAACGAGGGCGCATCGGCGCTGGCCACCGAGGGCAAGAGCACCTTCAAGCCGGCCGGGGAGCTGGTGCTGGTGCGCAACGCCATGAGCATGGACGCGGCCAAGGCCGGCCAGCTCACCCTGGCCTGGAAGCTGGACGTGTACGCCGCGCAGCCGCTGAGCCGCGCTTACATCTACGTGGACGCCCACACCGGCGAAATCGTGCTGCAGGACGCCATCATCAAGCACGCCGCCGCCACCGGCAGCTTCGCCACGGCTTACTCGGGCACCCGCTCGCTGGCCACCGAAACTGCCACCGGCGGCTACCGCCTGCGCGAGTACACCCGCGGCCTGGGCATCGAAACCTACAACGCCAAGCGCAGCAACAGCTACACCGCCGCCGTTGACTTCATCGACGCCGACAACAACTGGACGGCCGCCGAGTACAACAACGCCACCTACGACAACGTGGCCGGCGACGCCCACTTCGGGGCCCAGGCCACTTACGACTACTGGAAGCTGGTGCACAACCGCAACTCCTACGACAACGCCGGCGCCAAAATCAAGAGCTACGTGCACTTCGACGACGTGCCCGGCGGCGCCGGCTACGAAAACGCCTTCTGGAACGGCTCGGTGATGACCTACGGCGACGGGGCCAGCACCTTCAAGCCGCTGGCCTCCATGGACGTGTGCGGCCACGAAATCGGCCACGCCGTGTGCGAAAAAACGGCCAACCTGACCTACCAGAACGAGTCGGGCGCCATGAACGAGGGCTTCTCCGACATCTGGGGCGCCTGCGTGGAGGCCCGCGCCGTGTCGAGCTACGGCCTGACCGGCAAGTCGACCTACCTCATCGGCGAGGAAATCATGAAGGCCGGCGGCGCGCTGCGTTCCATGAGCAACCCCAACCAGTACGGCCAGCCCGACACCTACCAGGGCACCTACTGGAAGGCCACCACGTCGTCGCCCACGCAGTCGAACGACTACGGCGGGGTGCACACCAACTCGGGCGTGCTCAACTACTGGTTCTACCTGCTGGCGCAGGGCGGCTCGGGCACCAACGACAAAGGCACCGCCTTCTCGGTGGCCGGCATCGGCATCGACGCGGCCGCCAAAATTGCCTACCGCACCGAAAGCGTGTACCTCTCGGCTTCCTCGAACTACGCGGCGGCCCGCACGGCCTCCATTTCGGCCGCTACCGACCTCTACGGCGCCGGCTCGACGCAGGTCACGGCCGTGACCAACGCCTGGGCTGCCGTGGGCGTGGGTGCCGCGGCGGGCGGCGGCGGTGGCACCGCCATGTACTGCGCTTCGAACGGATCGACGCAGTCGTACGAGTGGATTGACCTGGTGCAGCTGGGCTCGATCAACCGCACTTCCGGCAAGGAAACCGGTGGCTACTACAACGGCACGGCCACCAGCACCAGCCTGGCGGCCGGCGCGGCGGCCACCGTCTACTTCTCGGCCGGCTTCACCAGCACGGCTTACACCGAGTACTGGAAAGTATACATCGACTACAACAAGAACGGCGTGTTCACCGACGCGGGCGAGCTGGTAGTGTCGGGCTCCTCGTCGAGCGCGGCTACGCTGAGCGGCACCTTCACCGTGCCCACCACGGCCAAGAGCGGCACGACGCGGATGCGCGTCATCATGAGCGACGCTTCGGCTACTACCAGCTGCGGCAGCTTCAGCTACGGCGAAACCGAGGATTACACGGTGAACATCACCGGCGGCGCGGCCCTCACGCCGGGCGTGGCTGGCATCAGCGGCGCTACGGCCATCGGCAACGAAGTAGGCCGCGACGCCGTGGCTTACCCGAACCCCACGGCCGGCCTGCTGACTGTGGCCCTGCCCAACAACGGCGAGCTGAAGTCGGTGAAGGTGTACGACCAGCGCGGCGCCGAAGTGAAGGTGCGCGTGCTCGACCGCGGCCAGCTCGACGTGAGCAGCCTGAAGGCCGGCATCTACCAGGTGAGCCTGTCGGACGGTCAGAAAGCCTTCCGCACCCGCTTCGTGAAGGAATAACCGCCTTCCGCTACTGTTAGAGACCTGAAAAGCCCGTCGCGCAGCCGCGCGGCGGGCTTTTTTTATGTTTGCAGCCCGCGGCGGTGCGTCCGGTTGCGTCGGCGCCGCGTCTGTTTCGCCCTATGCACATTGCCCTTGTTACCTGCGACGCCCTGGCCCAGTACCAGAGCACCGGCGTCGCCGACGAAGACCACCAACTCGCCGCCTGCCTGCGCGCCCGCGGCCTCGACGTCACGTTCGCCTCGTGGTCGGATGCCGCGGTGCGCTGGGAGCAGTTCGACGCGGCCGTGCTCAAGTCGCCCTGGGACTATTTCGACCGCCCCGCCGAGTTTCACCGCTGGCTCGACGAGCTGGACCGCCGCGGCGTGCGCCTGCTGAATCCGACGAGCATCGTGCGGCCCAACGCCGACAAAAGCTACCTGCGCGACATGGAGCAAGCCGGCGTGCCCATTGTGCCGACGGTGTGGCTGCCCAAGGGCAGCCGCGTGGATACCGCCGCGCTGCTCACCGCGCTGGGCCACCCGGAGAAGCTGGTGCTCAAGCCCACGGTGAGCGGCGGCGCCAAGGACACCTTCGCCCTCACACCCGCCGAGGCCGCAGCCGCCACCGCCCAGCTGCAGGCCCTGGTGAATACTGGCGACTTCATGGCCCAGCCCTTCCTGGCGCAGATTCAGACCGCGGGCGAATGGTCGTTGGTGTTTTTCGGCGGGCAGCTCAGCCATTGCCTGCGCAAAACGCCCAAGTCCGGCGACTTCCGCGTGCAGCACATGTTCGGCGGCGGCATCCACGCCGAAACCCCGCCAGCTTTCATCCAGGAGCTAGCCGCCGACATCGTGCAGCGCTTCACCCCCGACTGCCTCTACGCCCGCGTCGATGGGGTGGAAAACGGTGCGGGCGGCTTCTGGCTGATGGAGCTGGAGTTGATCGAGCCCTTCCTCTACCTCGACTCGGCCGGCCCGGCCGCCTACGCCCGCTACGCCGACGCGCTGCTGGCGCTGCTGAACCGTGCGTAGCAAAGGCGGTGGCGCTGGCAGTCATCGTGAGCGAAGCGCGGCAGTCTTCCCTCTCGTGGCACCAACGGCGCAAAACGCCCTACTCGAAAACGGCGCCGCCCGAAACTGGAGTTACCGGTTTCGGGCGGCGCTGCTTGTTTGGTCGGCACATTGGTCAGGACCGAGTGCTTTGCCGTGCTTCCGCGCAATGACTGCCAGCGCTACCGTTTGCTAAAAGCCGTGGCCGATGAAGCCGCCGTCGACGGACAGCGTCTGGCCGGTGACGTAGCTGGCGGCGGGCAGGCAGAGGAAAGCCACCGCGGCGGCCACTTCCTGCGGCTCGCCGATGCGGCGCATGGGTGTGCGGTCGAGGACTTCCTGGCGGTAGTCCTCGTTGCTGAGCACGCCGGCGGCCAGGGGCGTCTGAATGTACCACGGCGCCACACAGTTGACGCGGATGCCGTCGGGGGCCCACTCGGCGGCGAGGTAGCGGGTGAGCTGCACCAGGGCGGCCTTGGTCATGCCGTACACGGCGCCGGTGCGCACGTGCGTCAGGCCCGCCACCGAGGAGATGTTGACGATGGCGCCGGCCCCGCTTTCCTTGAGCAGCGGGTAAGCCAGCTGGCACAGGCTGAACGCCGAATCGAGGTTGGTCTGCATCACGTGCTGATACTCCTCGGCGGTATACTCCGTGGTGGGTTTGCGCACGTTAGTGCCCACGTTGTTGATCAGCCCGTCGAGGCGGCCCCAGCGGGTTTGCACCGCGTTGAGCAGGGTCTGGCGGCCGTCGAGGCGGCTCACGTCGCTGGGAATGGCGTGGGCATCCAGGCCCTGCTGCTGCCAGGCCGCCACGGCCGCCTCCAGCGGCTCGGGGCGGCGGGCCACCACTACCACCGTGGCCCCGAAGCCCAGCAGCTCCTCGGCCACGGCGGCCCCAATGCCGGCCGAAGCTCCGGTGACGATAAACACGCGGTCTTGCAGCGACCAGCGCGTGGCCGCATCAGCGGGAAAGGGCATAGCTCGGTGGAGAAAGGGGAAGGTAGCACCAGGTGGCAGTTCGCGTACCGCTGAGCGGCAACCGGACGCCCGTCAGCGGCGGTACGCGAAACTACCGGTACGCGCTACTTGATCTGGTACTCGGCTTTCAGCTCGAAGGTGGCGTAGCCGTCATTCTGAGCGGGGTTGCCGCGCTGGCTCACGTCGTCGAGGTGGTCGGTGGTGGTGAAGGTGTAGAGGCCCTGGGCCGATATCCAGAGGCGCGGCACCACATTGAAGCTCAGCCCGCCGCCCACGGGCGCAATCAGGGCCGTGCCGGGGTAGTCGGGCCGCTCGGGGGGCAGAAAGCCTTCGGGCACGTTCGGGATGTTCACGCCCCGGTAGGCCTTGGGGTTGTAGATGGCGAAGCCCCCGCCGGCCTGCAGATAGGGCTTGATGCGGGCGTACTGGTTGCGCGTGGCGCCGTACCACGAGGGGTCGGTCAGCGGCTCGAAGCGCACGAAGCTGGTCAGCGAGAGGTTACGGCCGCGGAAGGCCAGGGCGCGCTCCAGCAGCTTGTCGGTGCCGGCTAGCTGAAACCAGGTCAGGTCGCCGCCCACGGCCCAGTGCGGGCGCCAGGTGTACACCAGCCCGGCGCTGACGGCCGGGCCCGGGCGCAGGCCGCCCAGGTCGCCGAAATAGAGGGCTGCGCCGCCGCCGGCGGTCAGGCGCAGCGGGCCGCGGTAGAAGCCGCGGCCCTGCGCGTCGTAGTGGCGGCGCGGGCCCTGGGCCTGCGAGGCCAGCGGCGCCAGCAGGGCGGCGCCGAGGAGAAAGGAGGCTATGCGCACGAAATCGAAGCAATGGTGAGTAGGCCGGAGTACGCCCGCCGCGCGGCGGGCGTTGCCGGGCCCGAACTTACTTAAACATGCCCTGCGGGTCGGGCAGCTTGTCCTTAAGCTGGCTGATGAGCTCAAAATCGATGCTGCTGAAGTCCAGCGTGCGGGCTTTGTGCAGGGATTCCCAGGCGCCCGGGTAGTTTTCCTGCTTGAACTGCACCCAGCCCAGCTGCTGCCAGGCGTAGGCGTTGTTGGCATCGGCGGCGAGGGCGCGGCGCAGGTACTCGTCGGCCGTTTTCAGGTCCTTATTCTTCTTGGTCTGCTCGAAGCGGATCAGGTACACGCCGCCCACGTCGGTGAGCAGCTGGGCGTCGGTGGGAGCCAGGGCCAGGGCCTGGCTGAGCAGGCCGATGGCCTCGTCGGGGGCGGCGCTGGCCGTGAGCAGGCCCAGGCCGCGGTACGGCGCGGGATTCTTCGGATCGAGCACCCAGGCCAGGTTGAAGCGGTAACGGGCCGTATCGGCCTGGCCTTCCTTGAGGTATTCGTAGGCCTTGTTGGCGAAAAACTGGCTGGCTTCGGTGCGGGAGGCAAAGCTCTGGTCGGCGCTCCGCAGGAAGGCCGCGCCCACCAGTTGCTGGCCCGCTTCGGGCGTGAGGCCGCCGAACAGGGGCAGCAGGCGCCGGGCCGCGGCGGGCACGTCGGCGGCGGCGCCTTTGGTTTTGGCTTTGACTTTTTGGGCCAGGGCCGGATCGGTCAGCAGCAAGCCGGCCGTGAGCAGGGAAAGCAGAAAAGGAAGTCGTTTCATCGGTACTAACCGGGACGCAGGCGGCGCGCCCCGAGTTCCTAAAGGTAAGCTGCCGGACCGAACAGCGCCCCGCCTGCCCCCAACGTCGCTGCGCCCCGATCATTGCCCGCCCCGGCCAAATCCGGTTCGGCCCGCATCCGCCGGGGCCGGGGCTGCGTAGGTCGGCTGCACCCGCGCCGGGTGCCGCTTTTTCGGCTGCTTATGACAATTTTCCGCTGGCTGCTCGGGCCGGCTTTGCTGGGGCTGCTGCTCGTGGCCGCCAACGAGCTGGCCGTGGCCCGCGCCAGCCGCCGCACGGCCGACGTGGCCTACGTGCCCGCCGCCGACTCGGCCTACGACGCCACCCGCCACCGCCTCGACGTGTATGCCCCGCGCCAGCCAAGCCCCGCGCCGCGGCCGGTGGTGGTATTCGTTCACGGCGGCAGCTGGGCCAGCGGCAACAAGGATTTCTACAGCTACGTGGGCCGGCGGCTGGCCCGGCTGGGCGTGGTGGCGGTGGTTGTCAACTACCGCCTGGCGCCGCAGGTGCGCGTGCCGCAGATGGCCGACGACTGCGCCCGCGCCGTGCTCTGGGTGCAGACCCACATCGGCCGGTACGGCGGCGACGCCGGGCGCATTTACCTGATGGGCCACTCGGCCGGTGGCGGCCTGGCCGCCTGGCTGGCCACCGACGACGCCCTCTTTGCCCGCCGCGGGCAGCCGCGCAACCCCGTGCGCGGCGTCATCCTCGACGATGCCGCCGGCCTCGACATGTACGACTACCTGCGGCGCATGGAGTTTTCCGACGACCGGCAGTACCTGGTGCCCTTCGGCCCTGAGCCGGCGGGCTGGCGCGCGGCCTCGGCGCTGTACCACCTGCACGCCGGGGTGCCGCCCTTTCTGGTATTCGTGGGCGCCAAGACCTACCCCTCCATCACCCGCAGCAACGAGAAATTCCGGCAGCGGCTGGCGGCGCTGGGGGCCGCACCGCCCTACCACGTGCTGCCCGGCAAAAAGCACGCGGCCATGGTGCTGCAGCTCTACTGGCCCGGCAACGTCATCTACCGCGAGCTGCGGGCCTTTGTCGGAGCCGGCACGCCGCAGCGGTAGGCGGTTTCGGCCAGCTGCCCGGCCGGGCCGCGGCGCTGCTGGCTGATCCATAAAAAAGGCCGCTCCAGTTAGGGGCGGCCTTGTACGTTGAGCATACTGCCAGACTTTCAGCCCTCAAACACGGCCATTTCGTGCCAGAGCTTCTCGAAGGCCCGGTCGTAGGGCTGCACCACGGCCGGGTCGTCGGTGACGAGCAGGTTTTCGAGGTTGTAGAGCGCGGCTGAGCGCGTCCAGTTGTAGCTGCCGGTGAGCACGGCGCGGTGGTCGGCCACGGCAAACTTGTGGTGCATGTGGTCGGTGGTGTGGTCCACGCGCACGGGCACGCCGGCTTGCTGCAGCTCCCGCACGTCGGAGCCGCGGTCCAGCAGCTTGTCGTTGTCGGTGATGAGGCGCACGCGCACGCCGCGCCGGTGCGCGGCCAGCAGGGCCTCGGTCAGCCGGTCGTCGGCCACCGTAAACACGCACACGTCGAGGTGGGCAGCGGCCTGCTCGATAAAGCGGCGGATGGCGCCCACGCACTCGTAGCCGGGGCTGAAGTACACCTGCGGCTGGTGGGCCGCCGCGCCGGGCAGCACCGCCGTGGCCCCGGCCAGCCAGTTGATGATGGCCTTGTCGAGCGGGCTGGTTACCATTTCCTTGGCCAGTCCGAATACCTGCTGCCGCAGCCGGGCCACGTCGCCGCCCTGCGCCACGAAGGCCGCGGTTTCGCGCTGCAGCATAGTGGCTTCCTGGGTGGAAAGCGTGGCATCGGCCAGGGCCTGGCGGAAGCGGGTCAGCAGCACTTCGGTATCAGCGGCGGAGGCGGTGGGCATGGAAAAGCGGGTGGGGAGGGGAGAGCAGATGCACAAATCAGAACATTCTGCCAAGCCTTGCGAAACATCTCTACCGCCTTGTTCGCCTGGAGTCGTTCGGTAGAGATGCTTCGGCAAGCTCAGCATGACGGCCTTTTTCGTTTTCAATCAGGGCAGCAGCAGCGCCGGGGCGTTGCGGGCCTTGCTGAGCTGTTTGGTGCGGCCGGGCACGGCGGCGGCTACGTGCTGCTGGGCGTCGCGCAGGGCGGCGGCGTAGGGCTCGTAGAGCACCCGCTCCAGGGTGCCGTCGGCGCGCTGCTCCACGTCCCAGAGGCCCGAGCGGTGCCAGGGCCGGTCCAGGTGGTCCCAGTCGGGCCGGTCGATGATGGGATAGAGGCACACGCCCAGCAGCGGCACGCCGGCCTCGATGGCGGCGGCGCACTCGGCGGCCACGAAGCGCAGCCAGTCGGGGCGGTGCTCCAGCGGGTGGCTGGTTTCGGTGATGACGACGGGACGGTGGTAGCGCTTGTAGGCCTCCTTCAGCAGGCTGCGCAGCGGGCGCCAGCGCGGGTCGCAGGCCTCGTTGGCCCAGCCCAGGCGGGCGTTGCTGTGGCACTCCCACTGGTTGTCGTAGTAGTAGTTGAAGCCCAGCAGGTCCAGGTACTCCGGCCGCCCGCCCAGCTCGGGGCAGATGCGCCCGCTGAGCATGTCGACGGCCTGGTACTGGTACTCGTGCTGCTGCCGGGCCTCGCGCAGCTGCCGGGCCGTGGCCCCGGGCGGCGGCACGATGCTCACCAGCGGCTCGGTGGTAAGGATGCGGATGTTGGGGTCGGCTTCGCGCAGGGCCGCCACGCCCTCGATGTAGGCGCGCATCAGCCCGTACTTCACCTGCCAGCCCTGGCCGGTGCAGTAGGGCACCGTGCCGCGGGCGTCGCCGCCCAGCCAGCTCATAAAGCTGACCTCGTTGATGGGCGTCACGATCAGCTCGCCCTCGGGCCGCACCGAGCGGTAGAAATCAACAAAGGCGCGGCACAGCGAGGCGAAGCGCCGCGCAAACATGGGGTGCAGCGGCGTCAGGTCGTCGGGGTAGCCGAAGTGGCACAAATCCCAGAGCTGCTGAATGCCCTGGCGCCGGCCGCCGGCCAGCAGCTCGGCCACGGTGCTCCAGTCGTAGTGGTAGGGCGTGCGCTCCACCTGGCTCCAGCGAATACCCTCGCGCACCGTGCCGATGCCGAAGGGCTGCAGGCGCTCATAGTCGGCGTCGAGCTGTTGGTAGTGGCCGGTCAGGTGCAGAAAGTCCACCCGGTGGCCGAAGCAGTTCTGCTGGTCGGTGCATTCGTAGCCGCCCATCCAGAAAGATTGAAACGGGGAGGCGGAGCGGTTGTCGACGTACGTCATGCGAAGTACAGGTTAGGTGAGGACCGGCGGGGCGGCCACAGAAACGATTCGCAGTGGGGGGCGTGGCAGGCGGCGGGCGGCAGTTTGGGGTGTTAGGGTACTAAAACGGGGTGACGGGGAATCCGGCTGTCCGGGTGAGCAACCTTGAACGTCATGGCCCGGCTTCGCTCGACATGACGTTCTGCTATTGACGCTCCAGCAAGCTACGCTTCGACCCGCTCGCGGGCGGATACCGAGTGGGCTTCGATGAAAATGCGCTTGAACTCCGGGTATTTCGCCCGGATGCTGTCCTGCAGCCGGTCGACGGCCCGGGCTATTTCGGCGGCGCCCAGCCCGGGGTTGAAGTTCACGTCGAGGGCCAGCACCACGTCGGTGGGGCCCAGGTACATGGTGAGCGGGGTGCGGGCCTGGGAGCCCACGGCCGGGTCGTGGTTGATGATGCTTTCCAGCCCGGTGAGGGTGGCTTCGTCGACGCCTTCGCCCACAATCAGGGCGCGGGTGCGGGCCACCAGAAACACGGCTACCAGCATCAGCAGCACGCCGATGACGATGGAAGCGGCCCCATCGAGGAAGGGGTTGTTGAGCATGTGGCCGAAGTACACGCCCAGCAGCGCCACCACCAGGCCGAGCAGGGCGGCCAGGTTTTCGAGCACCGAGGCGTACACGGCCGGGTCGCGGCTTACGCGCAGCGTCTTCCAGAAACCGGCCTGGCGGGCGCCTTCCAGCTGGTAGAGCGCCTGCATGGCCAGGTAAAACGCCCAGCCTTCGAAGCCGATGGACACGCCCAGCACCACGTAGTTCCAGAGCGGGTCGGTGAGCGGCTCGGGGTGCTCGATGTGCTTGATGCCCTCGTAGAACGACATGCCCCCGCCGATGGCGAAGATGAGCACGGCCACAATCAGGCCCCAGAAGTACAGCTCCTTGGAGCGGCCGAAGGGGTGCCGCGCGTCGGCCGGGCGCTGGCTGCGGCTCATGCCGTAGAGCAGCAGGATGGCGTTGCCGCTGTCGACGAGGGAGTGAATGCCCTCGGAGAGCATGGCCGAGCTGCGGGTGAAGTACGCCGCCACAAACTTGCTAATGGCAATGCCGACGTTGGCGAGCAGGCCGCCGTAAAGGGCGGATTTGGAGGAGTTGGGGTTGGCCACAGAAACGCGGTTGGAGTGGTTCGTCCGGCCTACCTATACGTAAGCCGGCGCTTTTGGCTGAATAGCCCGCAACTTACACCCAAAACCCGCCGTGCCCTTCGCGGGTTACTCCGCGCCGGCCGTCCCGCCGCCCTCACACCCCGCCGCTATGCCCGACACCGCTACGCCTGCTGCCTACCCCGATACCGCTGCTCCGCCCGACGCGCCCCCGCTGCGCCGCGAGCTGGGCCTGCTCTCGGCCACGGCCCTGAACATGATTGACATGGTCGGCATCGGCCCCTTCGTCACCCTGCCGCTGGTGATGGGCTTCGTGGGGCCGTACTTTCTGCTGGCCTGGCTGGTGGGCGCCGGCCTGAGCATCTTCGACGGCCTGATCTGGTCGGAGCTGGGGGCGGCCTACCCCGAGGCGGGCGGCTCCTACCGCTTTCTGAAGCTGGCCTACGGCGAGCAGAAATGGGGCCGGCTGCTCTCCTTCCTCTACGTGTGGCAGACCCTGGTGCAGGCCCCGCTGGTGCTGGCCTCGGGCGCCATCGGCTTCGCGCAGTACTTCAGCTACCTGGTGCCGCTGCCCGCGTGGTGGCAGCCCAAGCTGGTGTCGGGCACCGTCGTGCTGCTGCTCATCGCGCTGCTCTACCGCCGCATCAGCGACATCGGTCGGCTGGGCGTGCTGCTCTGGACGGGCGTGCTCGGGCTGATGGCCTGGCTGATCATCGGCGGGCTCACGCACAGCACCCACGCGGTGGCCTGGCTGCCGGCGGGCGGCGCGGCGGCCCTGCCGGGCATTCTGCTGTCGGCGGCCATGGGGCAGGCCACCGTCAAGACCATCTACAGCTACCTGGGCTACTACAACGTGTGCCACCTGGGCGGCGAAATCCGGGAGCCGCAGCGGGTGATTCCGCGCAGCATCTTCCTGAGCATCCTCGGCATCATGGCCCTGTACCTGCTGCTGAACTGGAGCGTGGGCACGGTCATTCCCTGGCAGGAAGCCAAGGAATCGAAGTTTATCGTCAGCACCTTCGTCGAGCGGCTTTACGGGCCTGCGGCGGCCCAAGTGGCCACGGCCCTGGTGCTCTGGGTGGCGTTTGCCTCGCTGTTTGCGGTGCTGCTGGGCTACTCGCGTATTCCCTACGCCGCCGCCGCCGACGGTGAGTTTCTGCCCATTTTCGCCCGCACCCACCCCACCAAGCACTTCCCGCACGTGTCCTTGCTGCTGCTGGGTGGCATGGGCTTCGTGTTCAGCCTGCTCTTCAAGCTAGGCGAAGTCATCAGCGCCATCCTGGCCATGCGCATCCTGGTGCAGTTCGTGGGGCAGGCCGTGGGGCTGGTGCTGCTGCGCCGCCGCCGGGGCACGCAGGGGCTGCCCTTCCGCATGCCGCTGTACCCGCTGCCCGTCATCGTGGCCGTGGCCGTGTGGCTGTGGGTGTTTTTCAGCATCAAGGACGGCTTCGTGCTCTACGCCGACGCGGCGGCGCACACCCGGGTGTTTTTGCCGTTTCAGGTGGCGGCCCTGCTGATGATGGGGCTGGGTACCGTCATTTTCGTGCTCTGGAGCCGGCGGCTGGGGCGTTGGCCGTTCCGCCGTTAGCGGCCCGGCTTTTATCTTGCGCTTGCTATAAAAAGCCCCATTTCGGCGGACCTCATCCGCGGCGTGGGCAAGCGGCTCACGTCGTTGCTGCCAGTCCGCGCTATGCTTATCCCATGCGCCAAGCGTACCCGGCAGCCGATTGCCGCCAGCCGTTCGGGCGTGTAGTTCGATTTGGTCGATCCGTCCGGTTGGGCTTTCGGCCGTGGCTGGCTGTCGTCTTTACTTGTGCCGTTACCAGCTGCGGGCCTTTTCGCGGTTATGTCGGACTGAAGCGCAGCGGCGGCTTCGTGCCCCGGCAGGGCGCCGACCTGACGCTGGTTACGCCCGTAGCCAGCGTGGGCACCATCTCAGCCGCGGCGACCGGGCCGAGTACAATGCGGGGGCCTCGCAGCAGATGGAAGAGCTGTTGCTGCGGGCCGCGCAGAAGTTTGCGCCGCCGCTGCACGTCGCCGAAACCCTGCCGCTCGACCCCGCGCAGCGCCTGCAGTTGCTACAGGAATTGCAGGAAGCATCACGGGCGCTAAACGAGACCCGGTCTTTTCGCAACCGCAGCCTGCTCCCCGTGCTGGATCGGCTGACTGCCGGGGCCAAAACCCGGTACGTGGTGGCACTGTTGGAGCAGGGCATCACCCGGCAGCCCGGCAATTTTGATAAGCAGAAAGTGAAAAGCGCCCTGGTGACGGCCTTCTCGCTTGGCACGGTCCGGTACACGCCTTACCTGGCGGTGACGTACGTGGGGCTGTTCGTGTTCGACCGGCAGGAAAAGCGCATCGACTACTACAACTACCCGTCGATTGCGACGGTAGAAGCCGACCCGTTGAACGGTAGCAACGTCGAAACCGTGCTGCACACGCTTCTGGCCCGCGACTTCGATGTGCCCCCGCATACATCCGCGCTGAATGCTCCCCAGCCTTAGCACGGCCCCAAGCTTGCCGCCGGCCCAGCAAAACGCCCCGGCCGAACACCACTTCGACCGGGGCTCATTGAGTTGGCAGCAGCAGACCGCAGCTAAAAGCCACGCTTGCCTCTTGCCTTGCAACGGCGCCAATATAGCGACACATGCAGCGTAAAAACATGACAAATGTCAGGTCGCGCGTTTGGCGGGCGTGAATAAAGGCGGGCCGGTAAGGCTGAGAGAAGACCGGACTTATAGCCGTTCCCAAAATCGGTGTAGCCAAGCCCGCGCTACACGTGCCCGAAACCGTTATATTTATTGTATTAATTTGTAATTAAATAATATTTAATATATATTAACTGATACATTATTCCGCCGCCTGCGGGCCGCCGGCGTACGGACTGCCCGCAGCACGGCGGCCCGTATCTGCAAGCTGCTGCGACCAGTATGGCCTGACTGCCTGTGCGCTGCTCCGCTCGGGCCGTTCCGCTTGTTCGACTTGGGGAAGCATTCGGGATACACCCGCCGCCGGCTGGCCGCCGGAGTGCGGTGGCCGTTTTCCATGCTTCTGCTGCTAAAGCCGGCCGTTGGGGCATGGCTTTACCGTGGAAAGCCCGCTCCAGCTTTGGGGCGGGTTTTTTTCGCGTGGGCGGCTCTGGCGCCTTGCCCCGCCTGCTACATTTGCTGAGGTTGCTCCATCCTTATTGATTATCAGCCGCCATGCATCGTTTTATCAGGCTAGCTGCCCTGCTGGGCGCCGTTCTGCTGACCAGCTGCAATGCCACCCGCCATACCTACCATGGCTTCCGGCCCGCTGAAGCGCGGGGAATGACCTGCGTACGGCCCGTGGTGACGATGGGCCTGATCGTGCGCGACGACGAGGTTCGGCCCGACGAATGGTTTTCGGCGCACACGGCCACGCGCCTCCAGCGCAGCCTGCTGCGGCAAGCCGGGCCGCTGCACCTGCAAGCCACCCGGCCCGCCGACGACTCCTTGCACCGCGACCAGCTGCGCCGCGAGGTAGAGCGGGCCGCGGCCACCTTCGTCCGGCAGCGCGGCGGCGCAGGTTTTGCCGAGCCGCTGCCTACCGTGGAAAGCGCGTTGGGCGAGCAGCCTGGCCGCTACGCCTTGCTGCTGGTGTGCCGCGGCTTCATGCGCACCAAAGACAACTACCAGCGCCAAGCCAGCCATTTCGGGCACCAATACGCCATGTACGGCGCGGTGGGCAGTGGGCGGGCGCCGGAAGCAAACCGCCTGGGATTGTACGCGCTGGTGTACGACCGGGAACAGCACCGCGTGGTGTACTTTGGGCACCGCCGCAGCAGCTCCGGCAAGCTGCTCAACGACCGGGTGCTCGA
This sequence comes from Hymenobacter edaphi, assembly GCF_003258365.1. Classification (GTDB taxonomy): domain Bacteria; phylum Bacteroidota; class Bacteroidia; order Cytophagales; family Hymenobacteraceae; genus Solirubrum; species Solirubrum edaphi. Next base: position 131,750 of record NZ_QHKM01000002.1, read on the forward strand.
CCGACGCGTTAAACAGCTGCTGGCCGCCGATTTCGGCTCCTGACCCCGCGCCTGGCCGCTATGAATGTGGCGGCGCCGCTGCGGTAGGGCAGAAAAGCAAAGCGGCCCCCGTCGAGACGAGGGCCGCTTTGGCAAACGGGTAAGCAAGCGGCGGGGCCCAGACTAGCCCCGGCGCAGCACCGCGGCCGCTTCCTTGGCGAAGTAAGTCAGGATGGCGTCGGCGCCGGCGCGCTTGATGCTCATCAGCACTTCCATCATCGTCCGCTCGCCATCCACCCAGCCGTTCTGCGCGGCGGCTTTCACCATCGCGTACTCGCCCGACACGTTGTAGGCCGTCACGGGCAGCTGGGTGTGGTTGCGCACCTCGCGGATGACGTCGAGGTAGCTCAGGGCGGGCTTGATCATCACCATGTCGGCGCCTTCCTGCTCGTCAAGAACCAGCTCGCGCAGGGCCTCGCGGCGGTTGGCGGGGTTCATCTGGTAGCTCTTTTTGTCGCCCTTTTTGGGGGCCGAGCCCAGCGCGTCGCGGAAGGGGCCGTAAAAGGCCGAAGCGTACTTAGCCGTGTAGCTCATGATGCTCACGTGCGAAAACGCGTTGCGGTCGAGCACGTCGCGAATCCAGGCCACGCGGCCGTCCATCATGTCGCTGGGCCCAATGATGTCGGCGCCGGCGCGGGCCTGGGCCAGGGCCATCTGCCCGAGCACTTCCAGGGTGGCGTCGTTCAGGATTTCGCCCGAATCGGGGTCCACAATGCCGTCGTGCCCGTCCGAGGAGTAGGGGTCCATGGCCACGTCCGACATGATAACCACGTCGGGGAAGGCCTTTTTGATCTGGGCAATGGTGCGGGTGTAGAGCCCGTCGGGGTTGTGGCTTTCCTGGGCCAGCCGGTCCTTCAGCCGGTCATCGATGCTGGGAAAGGGCGCGAAGGACTTGATGCCGAGGTCGACGCAGGCGCCGATTTCGTCGAGCAGGCGGTCGGCCGTAAAGCGCTGAATGCCGGGCATCGACGTGACTTCGATGGTCTTGTTCTCGCCCTCGATCAGGAACACGGGGTAGATGAAGTCGTGCACGGACAGGGTGGTTTCCTGCACCATGTTGCGAATGACTTCGGACTTGCGGTTCCGCCGGGGGCGGTGCGTGGGGATTAGTGCCATGAGAACGTGTGAATCAACCGGGCAAAACAGCCGGGGCAAAGATAAAGTTGCGGGGCGGCTGGTTAGCCGCCGGCCCAGTACCAAGAAAGCCGGAAGTACGTTGCGCGAAGCCGTCGGTCAGCCTGCGCCGAGCGAAGAGCCGGCTCCGGCTCGAACGAAGCCGTGCAGACGTGCCGCGTTTCCTCGCCCCGCGCAGGACGACCAGCCTTAAACAGCTCCGGGCTTAGGCATTGAGCAGCACCAGGGCCAGCACCGCCACAAGAGCCAGGCCGATGCCTCCGATGACCGCCGCTGCCGACGAGCCAAAAATCAACCCTAGAACAAGCGTTGCTAGAAAAACCGAAGCCACTGCCACGGTTACTTTGACCAGAAAACGGCCCAGCGCGTCAATGCCATCGGCGGGATGCGCGGCCGCAACGCGAGTAGAAGTTCGCAAAGGCCGCGCGGCGGAATTCCAGCTGCCGGCATAGCCGCGCCCCAGAAACAGGTACCCCGGTACGCCCAGCGCCAGCCCGCTCAACAAGCCCGGCCAGCCGCCAATGATCAGGCCCACCGCCAAGCCAATGCCCACCAGAGCCAGGCCACCGAGGAAAAACAACTCGTCGGTACTGACAGCCGGGCGCAGTGGTAGAAGCGACTGATTGACGGAGTAAGCCCGCGCCGTCGTCCGCCAGACATGGGACGACCGAGGGGCCGCCTGATGGCGTTGCCCGGCAGTGGAGCGGGTGGGCCGCTCCAGAAGCGGCGGCGCAGCAATGGGCCGCGGCGGTTTTGGGGCCGCCCGTCGAGAAATGGTCGGGGCCGCGGCGAGTGGGGCCGTTTTAGGCTGCTGGCTCGCCACGGCGGAAACCGGCCGCTCCACTACCGCCGAATCGGAAGCCGCCACGGAAGCGGGCGGCCGCGGCGCGGGCCAAAAGCCGAAATAGAACGCCGAACGGCTGCTCTGGCAGCTGCCCAGCAGCACCAGCAGCACCAGCAGACACAAAAAGCACCTCGGATAAACGCGCATAAACGCTGGCGAGAGTTGCGGACTACGTAAGGCAGTGCTAGGGCATGTCGCCCTTGCCGAAGCCCCAGATCATGATGCCCAGTATCACCAGCAGGCTCAGGGCGAACAGCCCCGCCCCGGCCCAGCCGCCGACGGCAACCCAAAGCACAATACCGCCCGCCAACGCCAGGAGGCTGAGAACGTCGCGCACATCGCCTCCCCGCAGCGCCGGCTCTGCCCGCCGCCGAACCGCGGCCGGGCGCTGAACTCGGCGGCTCACTGCGGCAGCCGGCCGGGCCCGGTGCCTGGCCGCGGGGGCGGGCGAGGAGGGCAGGCGGGGCGGAAGCAGCCGGTGGGGCACCCGGCGAACCGGGCGCGGCGGGCTTGTTTCCGGGGCGGCAGCTTCGCCGGCTACGGGTGGCGGGCCCGCCGCAACGGGCCGGGCCGCTGCCGGGGCGGCCCGGCGGAAGTGGAAAGCCGCCTGCTGCGTGCGGCAGCCGACGGCCAGCACGCTGGTCAACAACAGGGTAGAACAAAGCCAATGGCTGACCAACCGAAGCATGGCACGTGAGGCGAAATACCTTACATATTAAAGAACTCCTGGAAGATTTCCTGCCAGGCGTGCTTGCCGCCGATGCCGAGCACCAGGAAATAGTCGCCGAGCAGCATGATGGCCGCGCCCACGCCCAGCCCCAGCCAGCCGCCCAGCCATAGCCCCACGGCCACGCTGCCCACAATGAGCAGGGCTCCCAGCACGATGTGCCAGGTATCGTGCGGGCGGCGGCCCTCGTCGGCCGGCCGGCGGACTTGATGGCGGCTCACGCGGCGCAGCGGCCGCACAAAGGGCGCACGGCGGTGCACCACGCGGGCGGCCGGAATAGCCCCCGCAGCGGATGGCTGAACGGCGGCGCGCGCCGCTGCACGTGGCGCCGAAGCCGGTGCTTCTGCGGTTGGCTGGGGAGCAGGAGTTACAGCCAGGTCGGCGGGGCCGGCCAAGGCCACTGGGCCGGCCAAGGCCACTGGGTTGGCAGCGGCCGAGGGCGCGGGCTGAAAGGAAAAGGAGGCCTTGGCGCCGGCGCAACCGGTCAGCAAGCCCCCGAGCAAGCCAGCCCAGGCGGCCTGGCGCACAACGCGAGGGGTAGAAAAACGCATCAGCAAGTAGCGTAAGCTGCGCCAATGTAAGCGGCAGTGGGCCTAGGTACGCACCGGCCGCAAAGCAGTTCGCCGCGCCCGGTCCCCATCACAAGACCTGACGCGGCGACGCATCCACTCATTTCCCTTCCCCGGTTTAGCGCTCCGCTTCTGTCCGCTCGGCTAGCAGCGCCCGTGCCTCCGTGGCCGGCAGCACCACCCGCGTGGGCTCGGGGCCCTGCGAGCTGTGCATGAGCACCACGGCCTCGGTGCTATCCGTCGCGTCGACGGCGGTAAACTGCCACTGCGGCGTGGTCAGCGCCGATTTGGTGGTCTGGCAGCTGGCCAACGTCAGCGCGGAAAAAGTCAATATTAGAGCGTAGCGGAGCAGCATAATTGGGGTTCGGTGGTGGCGACAGTACAAAACTATCCTGTCGTTCAGCGCCCTAACCGTCCGCCTCGCCGAAACTGTTCCCCCTCTGTGCGAAAAACCGTTCCGGCTGGCCAAAGCGCTGATAGCGTGCGAATAGGTACCCGGTGGGGCAACGTTGAAGAGCGTTTTCGACGGCTACGTCAGAAAGCGCAAGAGCGCCGCATCATTGATGCTGCTAGTGTGCAGATTCCAGCGGCGGTACAGCGGAAAAAAATGGTTTTGCACCAGCGGATGCCCGGCGCCGGTCAACCCAGCGGGCCAGCGCCCGTGCAGCGCCGCCGAAGCCAGCAACGCCTGGTCCCAACTGCACCACAGATTCAGCCAGGACAGCTCGCCGGCAACCAAGCGGGCCTGCACCGATACCGAGCCGGGGACAAAGCCGGCCGCCACATCAGCTTGCACGAAGACCACGCGGCGTACGCTCGGCTCCAGGGCGTACGCCGCCGCGTAGTGCAGCCACAACTGGCAGCCCAAGGAATGGCAAAGGATTACTTCCGGCTGTTGCGCCCGGCACTGCTCGTGCAGGGCGCGCAAGGTGGCGGTCCGGGTGGTCTGCCGGCGCTCCAGGGCGTAAAGCCGCCAGTGCGTCCGCGGATTGAGGTGGCCCGCCAGGGCGGCCGCCTGCGCCGTTACACCCCAGCGGAAAGCAGCGGCGCGACCAGTAGCCAGTAAAGGTCGCGCCGCTCCGAAGCCGGCATGCGCGCTGAGTGGGCCGTGCTGCAGTGGCCGCCGGAGCTCAGTGCCGTAGCCGGGAATGAGCAGTACCCCGCCCGAAATCTGCCCCATGATAGCAGCCCTTAGCCCGCAGACAAGGCACGACGAACGAAACAACGACGGAGCAAAAGCCCCCGGCAAAGTCGTTGGTGTGCCTCGTTTTGGTTTACCGCCTAAAACGCCAGAATTACCTCCTCAATCACGTCGCAGGCTTCGTGCAGCTGCTCTTCGGTGATGACCAGCGGCGGGGCGAAGCGGATGATGTCGCCGTGGGTGGGCTTGGCCAGCACGCCGCGCTCCATCAGGGTCACGCACACGTCCCAGGCGGTGCGGCCGTCGGCGGCGGGCTTGATGACGACGGCGTTGAGCAGGCCCTTGCCGCGCACCAGCTCCACCACTTCGGGGCGCTTGGCCTGCAGGCGGCGCATCCGCTCGCGGAACACCTCGCCCAGGAAGCGGGCGTTTTCGGTCAGCTTTTCCTCCAGCAACACGTCGAGGGCGGCTACCAGCACGCAGCAGGCCAGCGGGTTGCCGCCGAAGGTGCTGCCGTGCTGCCCGGGCTTGATGCCCAGCATGATTTCGTTGCGGGCCAGCACCGCCGACACCGGCAGCACCCCGCCCGAGAGGGCCTTGCCCAGCACCAGCATATCGGCGTGCAGGCCCTCGTAGCAGGAGGCCAGCAGCTCGCCGGTGCGGCCCAGCCCGGTCTGGATTTCGTCGGCAATCAGCAACACCTTGTGCTTTTTGCAAATGGCGTGGGCGTGGGCCAGGTAGCCATCCGAAGGCACCACCACGCCGGCCTCGCCCTGAATGGGCTCGACAAGGAAGGCGCACACGTGCGGGTCCTGCACGGCCGCTTCCAGGGCCGCCAGGTCGTCGTAGGGCACCACCTGGTAGCCGGGCATGTAGGGGCCAAAGCCGCCGGTGGAGTCCGGGTCGGTGCTGAAGGAGATGATGCCGGTGGTGCGGCCGTGGAAGTTGTGCTCAGCCACCACGATGCGGGCCTGGTTGGGGGCAATGCCTTTCTGCTCGTAGCCCCAGCGGCGGGCCAGCTTCAGGGCGGTTTCCACGGCTTCGGCGCCCGAGTTCATCAGCAGGGCTTTGTCGTAGTTGAACAGCTCGCAGAGGTATTTTTCGGCCCGGCCGAGCTGGTCGTTGTAGAAGGCGCGCGAGGTCAGCGTGAGCTTCTGGGCCTGCTCGGTGAGGGCCCGGATGATGCGCGGGTGGCAGTGGCCCTGGTTGACGGCCGAGTAGGCGGAAAGGAAGTCGTAGTAGTGCTTGCCTTCCACGTCCCAGAGGTGCACGCCCTCGCCGCGGCTGAGCACCACCGGCAACGGGTGGTAGTTGTGGGCGCCGTACTGGTCTTCCAGCTGCATCACATCGTGGCTGCTGAGCTGAATGGGGGCGGCGGTAGCGGGGGGCGTGCTGACGGACATGGTGGGGAATGGGGTTTGGTGAACGGGAGCGGGGAAGGTCCTAAAAGTACGCAAAACGGCTGCCCGAGGTACCGGCGGCTTACCGATGCCGCGGGGCACCGGCGCCGAGCAGCCGATGCCCCGCGGCAGCTACCTTTGCGGCCACCGCTACTTCTCACCCGCTGCTGCATGGAAATCCTGCACCACCCCGACGCCCCGCAGGCCGTCGGGCCCTACTCCCAGGCCATCGTCACGGGCGGCCTCGTGTTCTGCTCCGGCCAGACGCCGCTCAACCCCGCCACCATGCGCATCGAGGCCACCACCATCGAGGAGCAGACGCGGCAGGCGCTGATCAACCTCGACGTGGTGCTGTCGGCCCGCGGCCTGGGGTTGCAGGACGTGGTCAAGACCACCGTGTTTCTGAAGAACTTCGCCGATTTTCAGCGCATGAACGCCGTGTACGCCGTGGTGTTCGGCACGCACCGCCCGGCCCGCACCACCGTGGAAGTGTCGCGGCTGCCGCTGGAGGCACTGGTCGAAATCGAATGCATTGCCGCCCTGCGGGGGTAAGCGCCGCCGATGAAAGCCCAGCCCCAGCCCCTGCAGCCCGGCGACTTTTACTACACCCCGGAAGGCTACCTGGTCTTCACCGAGCAGTACCACCGGCGCCGCGGCTCCTGCTGCGGCAGCGGCTGCCGGCACTGCCCCTGGCGTAAGAAAAAGCCCGACGGCCGGCCCTAGCGTTCCGCCGGGGCGCGCCACTGCCCGCCGAAGTCGTGGTGGGCCTGCGGCAGCAGCCGCTCGTCGGCCACCAGCTCGGTCAGGCCGAAGTACACGGCCGTTTCGGCATTGGCGAAGTAGCCCGGCCACACCGCCAGGTCCTGCCCGGTGAGCAGCACGTGGTAGGGGCGCACGTGCACGATGGGCGGCACGGTGAGCTGCCGGCGCCCGGCCCGGCGCGCCGCTTCGAGCAGGGCGTAGCGCTGCTGCATCTGCCGGGCGTAGGGCCGGGCGCTGTACAGCCATTCCTGCCAGGCCCGGGCCGTGGGGCCGGTGGCGCACAGCACCAGCAGCCCGGCCCACGCCAGCCGCCGGCGCCAGCCCGGGCCGGGCGCCGGCAGCTGGGAGGACGTTGCTGGCTGCTGCTCGGCAGCGGCCAGCAGCGCCGCGCTCCAGCCCAGCAGCAGGGCGTAGATCAGCACGTTATCGATGCGGGCGAGGCTGCCGCCCAGGCCGATAAACGATACCAGCTGCGCCAGGCCCAGCCCCGCCAGCAGCAGCGGCAGGCTCTGGCGCAGCGGAATGCGGTGCCCAAACGGGTTGCCCCGGCCGCGCACCAGCGGCGCCAGCAGCAGGTACACCAGGCCCAGCCCGGCCAGCAGGCGCGGCTGGGCCAGCAGCAGCAGCACGCCCCGCCCGGTGCGCGGCAGGGCCATCAGCAGCTTGTGCGGCAGCGGCTCCAGCCCCGAGCCCTTGTCCACCAGCCGGGTGAAGTTGCCGGGCGCGGCCACCGCCACCACCCCGGCCAGCAGCGTAATCACCAGCAGCCCGGCCCACCAGCGGCGGGTGGCCGGCGCGGCGCGCCGCCCGCTGAGCACCAGCAGCCCCGCCAGCGTGGCCAGCAGCAGCAGCAGTTGCACCTCATTGGCGCCGGCCGTGGCCACCGCGGCCGCCCCCGCCGCCACGGCCCAGCCGCGGCGCTGGCCGGGCGGTTGCCGCAGGCCCGCCAGCGAAGTCAGCAGTACCAGCAGGAAGCCCAGCTGCCCCACCGTGTACACCGCCGCGGCGGTGTACCAGTAAAAGGCGGAGTATACGTCGGGCATCAGCTGCAGGTACAGCAGCAGGGCCGCCAGGCTGGCCACCGCGGCGGGCGTGCGGCGCCGGTGGTCGGGCCACAGCTGCCGCACGCCCGCATACTGCACTGCCGCCAGGGCCAGCAGCAGCCCGGCCGCCGCCCAGCGCACCCCGGCCTGCCACCCCCAGGTGAGCGGGTTGGCCACCGTAATCAGCACGGTGGAGAAAAAGCGGCCCGTCCACTGCTGGTACAGCTCGCGCTGCACGCCCGCGGGGCCGTACGTCCAGGTGCGCCAGGCATTCAGGAAGTCGTCCGAGTACGGCTCGGCGTACGCGCACAGGGCCACGAAGGGCAGCAGGCCCAGCAGCAGCAAGGCCGGCTGCGCGTAGCGGAAAGAGCGGGGGGGAAACGCAGAAGGCATACAACTCGGGCCCCGGCGCCGTGTAGTGGCCGGCGGAGCGCGCCGCCAAAGAACGCACCGGGGCCGCAGAACTCGCGGCGGCGGCCCCGGTGCGGGGAAGGCTAACGCACTATTTTTCAGGGATAGTTTGACTTAGTCAGACTTTTGCCGATATTTGCGTCCCTTTTTCTAGCATCGTCACTTCAAAGTACACATAGCCATGGCCCGAGTTTGTGATCTGACCGGCAAGCGCACGCGCGTTGGTAACAACGTGTCGCACGCCAACAACAAGACCAAGCGCAAGTTCTACCCGAACCTGCAGAAGAAGCGCTTCTACATCCCCGAAGAGGATGCTTGGGTAACGCTGCGCGTAGCCGCTTCGACTATCCGCACGATCAACAAGAACGGCATCATGGCCGTGCTCAAGAAAGCCAAGCAGGAAGGCTACGTAGTATACTAGTCCCGGCTGGTTGATACCGCGCCGTTGGCTGCCCGACACTAGCTGTTGGGCGGCCAACGGCTTTTTTGCGTCCGGCTCCGTAAGCGGCGGCCCCGGCGAAAGTTGTGGCCGCGACAGCGCAACTTTCGCCCAACTTTCGCTTCTTTCAACCACGGCCAGCGCCACCGCCTCCGGTGCCGCGCGCAGCCCCGCTTATTTTTGGTATGAAGTCGATGTCGTGGTTCCGTCGCGGAACCTTCGCGCTGCTTTGCGCGGGCGCCCTGAGCGCCGCGCCCGCCCTGGCCCAGCGTCCGGCCGGCCCCGGTCGCCCCGCTGATTTTCTGGACCCGGGCTTCCACCGCGGCCGCCGCGAAGCCCTGCGCCAGCTGCTGCCCGCAGGCGCGGCGGCGGTCATCTTTACGGCCCCGATGCGCAACCGCGCCAACGACGTCAGCTTCATCTTTCACCAAAACCCCGACCTCTACTACCTCACGGGCTACGACGAGCCCGACGGCGTGCTCGTGCTCTTCAAGGAGCCGCAGACGGTGGGCGGGCAGAGCGGCGTGACCGAGGCCCTGTTTGTGCAGCCCCGCGACCCGAAGCGCGAGCTGTGGAACGGCCGCCGCCTGGGCAAGGACGGCGTGAAGCAGGAGCTGAAGCTGCAATACGTGGCCGACAACAAGGAATTTGCCGCCGCGGGCATCAACTGGGATAAGTTCGGGCAGGTATTGCTGACGGAGCTGCCCGCCGACGTGCGCGACGACGCCAACGACCCGGCCGACCTCTTCAGCCTCGTGGCCACGCTGCGCCAGCAGGCCAAGATTCCGGCCGACTTCGACCCCCGCGTGGCCGAGCTGCACCAGATGATCAGCCGCTTCGGGGTGGCCAACGCCGACAACCTGCGGCCCTACCTGACGGCCCAGGCCAGCGCCCAGCCGGCCCTGGCGGCCGACGCCTACGTGCAAGCCTACCTCAAAGCCGACACCAAGGAAGCCCGCGAAAAGGCCGTGGCCAGCCGCCCCGTCGCCCGCATCGACATCACGACGCTGGGCCAGGCCCTGGACCAGCTGCGCGAGGTGAAGACGCCGGAAGAAATCAAGCTGCTGCGCCGCGCCATCCGCATCAGCGCGGTGGGGCAGCAGGAGGTGATGAAGGCGCTCAAGCCCAACATGGGCGAAATGGAAGTGCAGGGCCTGCACGAGTACGTGTACAAAAAGTACGGGGCCGAGTTTGAGGGCTACCCCAGCATCGTGGGGGCGGGGGCCAACGGCTGCATCCTGCACTACGAAACCAACGACAAGCCCCGCATCGGCTCGGACCTCATCCTGATGGACTGCGGCGCCGAGTACCACGGCTACACCGCCGACGTGACGCGCACCGCCCCGCCCTCGGGCAAGTTTAACCCCGAGCAGAAGCAGATCTACGAGCTGGTGCTGGCCGCCCAGGACGCCGCCTTCTTGGCCTGCAAGCCCGGCGCCACCTTCCGCGCCCCGCACGAGGCGGCGGCCGGCGTCATTACCGAAGGCCTCAAGAAGCTCGGCATCATCAAGGAAGACGCGGAGGTGCGCCGCTACTTCCCGCACGGCACCTCCCACTACCTCGGCCTCGACGTGCACGACCGGGGCCGCTACGGCCCGCTGGCCGCCGGCAACGTCATCACCGTGGAGCCCGGCATCTACATTCCCGAAGGCAGCCCCTGCGACAAGAAGTGGTGGAACATCGGCGTGCGCATCGAAGACGACGTGCTTATCACGCCCGCGGGCTGGGAAAACCTCTCCAAGGAAGCCCCGCGCACCGTGGCCGAAGTGGAAGCCATGATGGCCAAGGCCAGCGCCCTGGACAATTTTAAGCTGCCGGAGCTGAAGTAAGCGGCCCGTTTTTCGTTGTTGGCTATTCCTTTTCCGGCGTCGCCAAAGCGGGCAATACGGCCTGCTGCCAGCCATTCGGGCCGGGCCACGGCCAAGGAATAACCAGAAATCAACAACGAACAACCACTCAGGTGTTTGACTTTTTCAAACCATTTCGTATCTTTGCAGTCCTAAAATCGAAACCCACGTTCTGACCGTACCACGATGGCCAAGAAAGGAAACCGGGTGCAGGTAATCCTGGAGTGCACCGAGCACAAGAACTCGGGCCAGCCGGGCACCTCGCGCTACATCACGACGAAAAACCGGAAAAATACTCCGGAGCGTATTGAGTTGAAGAAATACAACTCGGTGCTCAAGAAAATGACCGTTCACAAGGAAATCAAGTAAGCTGAGTCATGGCTAAGAAAGTAGTAGCTACCCTGAAAACCTCGGGCGGCAAAGACTGGGCTAAGGTTATCCGTGCGGTCCGCTCGCCCAAAACCGGCGCCTACACCTTCAAGGAGGAAATGGTGCCCGTTGACAAAGTGCAGGAGTTCCTCGCTACCGGCACCAAGTAAGGCCTTTAGCGGGTGCGTACGGTCAAGAGGCTGTGCCAACGCCCATCCGGTGCCCCATGGGGCCACCGTTACGCGCCCGTTCAATAAGTGAAGAAGTCCCGCCTTTCCGTGGGACTTTTTTGCGTATTACCCCCGGTGTGCTGCGTGCTCAGAGCTTGGTGCCTGGGCCGGTGGCACCCCTCCGTCGCCGCAGACGGAAGGCAGCCGCGGCTGCCTGTCTCCCAAGCACCAAGCACTAGGCACGAAGCACCAGATACATGGGCCTGTTCGATTTTTTTAAGAAGGACAAGGAAAACCAGGAGCAGCGCGAATCCCTGGACAAGGGGCTGGAAAAAACCAAAACCAGCTTTTTCGACCAGCTCAGCAAAGCCGTGGTGGGCAAGAGTACCGTCGACGAGGAAGTGCTCGACGAGCTGGAAACCGTACTCGTGCACGCCGACGTGGGCATCGACACCACGGTGAAGGTTATTGACCGCATCGAGAAGCGCGTGGCCCGCGACAAGTACGTGGGCACCTCGGAGCTGGACCGCATTCTGCGCGAGGAAATTGCCGAGCTGCTGCAAAAGAACGACTCCGGCTCAACGGCCGTGCTCGAGCGCAGCGACCGGGCCAACGGGCTGCCCTTCGTGATTATGGTGGTGGGCGTCAACGGCGTGGGCAAAACCACGACCATCGGCAAGCTGGCCCACCGCTTCCACTCCGCCGGCAAGAAAGTGGTGCTTGGCGCGGCCGACACCTTCCGCGCCGCCGCCGTCGACCAGCTCATCATCTGGGGCAACCGGGTGGGCGTGCCCGTCATTTCGCACGGCATGAACACCGACCCGGCCTCCGTGGCCTACGACGCGGTGCAGAAGGGCGTGGAAATGCAGGCCGACGTGGTCATCATCGACACCGCGGGGCGCCTGCACAACAAGGTGAACCTGATGAACGAGCTGAGCAAGATCAAGCGCGTGATGCAGAAGGTGATTCCCGACGCGCCGCACGAGGTGCTGCTGGTGCTCGACGGCAGCACCGGGCAGAACGCTTTCCTGCAGGCCAAGGAATTCACCAAAGCCACCGAGGTGACGGCCCTGGCCATTACCAAGCTCGACGGCACGGCCAAGGGCGGCGTGGTCATCGGCATTTCCGACCAGCTGAACGTGCCGGTGCGCTACATCGGCGTGGGCGAGAAAATGACCGACCTGCAGCTGTTCGACCGCCGCACCTTCGTCGATTCGCTGTTTTCCAAGAAGTAAGGCCCGTGGCTGGACGCTATTTGATGAGAGCGGTGCGGGTTATTCCGTTGGTGCTGGGGGTGGCGCTGGCGGGGTGTGGCAAGAAGCAGGAGGTGCAACCGGCTCCCGCTCCGCCGGCCCCCAGTACGATGGAGGTAACCATCAACGGCCAGCTCAAGCAATGGACGCCAACCAAGTACGAAACCTGGAGCCCCGGCGAAAAAACGCTGGCCGTGACCGGTGCTGATGCCGATGGGCGGACCGCTGTAACGCTGAGCTACCGGCAAGGCCCGTACGTGACGGGGTGGGGCGAATTACAGCTTTATCAGGTGGAGGCGAAAGTGAACGGGCAGGTGGTGCCCGTAACCCTGGCCAGCCATACCATCAGCTACGATGCCGCCAGCAAGCGGCTCCGGGGCCGCTTTGCTACCGGGGCGCAAAGCACGCTGCGCATCGAGAACGGTTCCTTCGACCTGCAGCAGTAAGGCCCCGGGCTCACCCGATTATGCGAGTGCGCCGGGCAAATTATCTGACTATCTAGCCAACGGCTGCGCCACCGGGCGCATCTGCTAGGTTATGGAAGTCGTTTACAAAGCGCCGGCCCCGGTTGTGGTGCCGCCCGCCCGCCTCGATGCGTTTCTGAGCCAGAAGCTGCGGTTCTGGTCGCTGGTAGCCATGCTGCTGCTGGTGTACGTGCACGCCTACAACCTGCACAGCCGCTACCTGCAGCCCTTCACGCCGGTCGACGAGCCGCTGGCGGTGGGTACCTTTCTGCAGTACTTTCTGGCCAACGGGCTGCTGCGCTTCCGCATCCCGATTCTGTTTGCCATTTCGGGCTACCTCTTCGCCCACCACGACGCGGGCACGCCGCACCGGGAGCGGGTGAAGCGGCGGCTGCGCACCTTGCTGCTGCCCTACCTGCTCTGGAGCCTGCTCGGGCTGGTCTTCACCTGGGCGCTGGAGCAGCACCCCTACACCCGGCAGCTGGTGCAGCAGGCGGCACTGAGCATCTTCGGGCCGGATAACCCCTTTGTCAGCGGCTACTCGCCGGGGCAGCTGCTGCTGCGCTGGCTGCTGGCGCCGGTGCCCTTTCAGCTCTGGTTTCTGCGCAGCCTGCTGGTGCTGAACCTGGCCTACCCGGCCCTGCGCTGGGTGCTAAGCCGCGCCGCGGGCGCCTACTTCGCCGTAGCGGCGCTGCTGTGGCTGCTGGATATCAACGTGCTGCTGATCGAAGGCACCGGGCTGCTGTTTTTCGGGCTGGGCGTGTGGCTGCGGCGCCGCGACCAAGAAGTGCTGCTGCAGCCGCGCTGGTTTCGGCTGCTGCCGTTCGCGGTGCTCTGGCTGGGCCTTGTCGGGCTGAAAACCTGGCTGGCTTTTCACTACGCGCACCCGCCGTTTATTCCGATGACGCTGCTGCACCGCGCCGCCGAGCTGCTGGGCGTGCTGGTCATGTGGTTTGGCTCGAACGCGGCGGTGCGGGCCTCCATGCGCCGGCCCTGGTTTGTCTGGCTGACGGGCTTCTCGTTTATGATTTACGCCCTGCACGTGCCGCTGGTCAACTACGCCACCGAAGCCGTGCTGGGCCGCTGGCCCGAGCAGCAGATGCTCACGTTTCTGCTGCTGCCGCTGGCGGTGGTGGCCCTGGCGGTATTGCTAGGGGCCGGGCTGCGCCGCGTGGCCCCGGCCGCGTACGGGGTGCTGACGGGCGGCCGCGGGCTGTAGCGCGACCTTCCCGTTCGCGTATCGTTGAACGCCAATCGTTCGGACATCAGCAACGATACGCGAACGGGAAGGTCGCGCTACGGGCAAAGGAACGTTCACAGTAGGAAAAGGCGTTGCCGGGTTCGTACCTTTGCCCTCCGATTTTCGCCGGTGGCGAAAACGCGGCAATTTGTTCAGAACTAGGTGCTTCCCGGCGGGCGGTGCCGCTCAACGATACGCGAAGTGAAGCTTCGCGCCACAGGCAGAATGAAAGTAAAAGGCAATCGGGCCAACAAGGTCAACGTCATCACCCTGGGCTGCTCCAAGAACCTGGTGGACTCGGAAGTGCTGATGGGCCAGCTGCGCGGCAACGGCTACGACGTAACCCACGAATCGACCAAAGATGAATCGGGCATCGTCATCATCAACACCTGCGGCTTTATCGACAACGCCAAGCAGGAAAGCATCGACACCATCCTGCAGTACGCCGACGCCAAGGAAGCCGGCAAGGTGGACAAGGTGTACGTGACGGGCTGCCTCTCGCAGCGCTACAAGGACCAGCTGGAAGTGGAAATTCCGCAGGTCGACGCCTACTTCGGGACCCTGGAGCTGCCCCAGCTGCTCAAGACCCTGAACGCCGACTACAAGCACGAGCTGGTGGGCGAGCGGCTGCTCACCACGCCCAAGCATTACGCCTACTTCAAGATTGCCGAGGGTTGCAACCGCCCCTGCTCGTTCTGCGCCATCCCGCTGATGCGCGGCAAGCACGTGGATAAGACGATGGATGACCTCGTCACCGAGGCCACCAAGCTGGCCCGCCTGGGCACCAAGGAGCTGATTCTTATTGCCCAGGACCTGACCTACTACGGCCTGGAGAAATACGGGGAGCGGAAGCTGGCCGAGCTGGTGCGCCGCATTTCGGACGTGAACGGCATCGACTGGATCCGGCTGCAGTACGCCTACCCCTCGCAGTTCCCGATGGAAGTGCTGGACGTGATGCAGGAGCGCGAAAACGTGTGCAAGTACCTCGACATGCCCCTGCAGCACATCAGCGACAACATGCTGAAAACGATGCGCCGCGGTATCTCGAAGCGCCGCACGGTGGAGCTGGTCGACCAGATCCGGCAGCGCATGCCCGACATTGCCCTGCGCACCACCCTCATTGCCGGCCACCCCGGCGAGACGGAGCAGGACTTTCAGGAGCTGTACGACTTCGTGGAGAAGACCAAGTTTGAGCGCCTGGGCATCTTCACTTACTCGCACGAGGAAAACACCCACGCCTTCTCGCTGGAAGACAACGTGCCCGCCGAGGTGAAGCAGGAGCGCGCCGACGCCATCATGGAGCTGCAGCAGGGCATTTCGATGGAGCTGAACGAGCAGAAAGTGGGCAACACCTACAAAGTGCTGTTCGACCGGAAGGAAAGCGGCTACTGGGTGGGCCGCACCCAGTACGACTCGCCCGAAGTGGACAACGAAGTGCTGGTGCCCGCCACCGAGCAGTACGTGCGCCTCGGCGACTTTGCCCAGGTGAAGATTACCGAAGCCTCCGACTTCGACCTGTACGGCGAAGTGATAAAATAAGCCTTTAGCCGTTGACCACAGCTTTGCGCGCCTCCTTGGTGCGGGGGCTGCCGACACCCGGCGCCGCAAGGCGCCGGGTTTTCAGCTTCAGGAAGGGCCGCTCCAGGTACTCGTAGCTCAGCCAGGCCAGGCCCGCGCTCAGCGGCAAACTCACCAGCGTGAGCCCCACCACCGTGGGCAACTGCGTGGGCAGGCCGAACTGCCTGATGGTTTCGCTCACCACCATGAGCACGATGGGGTGCAGGCAGTAGAAGCCGTAAGTATACGTGCCCCAGTACGTGAGCCAGCGGCTGCGCCCGAGCTTGAACGGGGAGTGCGCGGCGTAATTCTGCTCCAGCACGATGAAGGCGAAAAACGCCGCCCGTAGCAGTCGTTCCACGGCCACGTTCAGCGGGTGCGGGCCGAGCACGTACTGGGCGGCCAGCAGCACCAGCAAGCCGAGGTAGACCGCGGGCACGGCCCAGCGCGGCCAGCGCCCCAGCCAGGCCCGCAGACCGGCGTAGCGGAAGCTGGCCCAGCCGGCCAGGCTGCCCACGGCCAGGTCGCCGGCCACCGAGAGGGTGTGCGCGTAGAGCCGGGCCTCGTCGGTGGGGTGGGTGTAGCGAAACCACAGCGAGAGGCCGATGATGAGCAGGCAGGCGCCGGGCCGCCACCAGCGAAACAGCACCATCAGCAGCACCGGCCACACCAGGTAGAACTGCTCCTCCACCGATACCGACCAGAGCACGGCCAGGTTGAAGGCGGCGGGAATGGCGTTGCCGTGGCGAAATCCGTCGAAGTTGGCCAGAAACAGGGCGAACATGCCCGGGTCGGCCGTTTCGTGCCAGGGCTGCTGCGTCAGGTGCATGTACCAGGGTACCAGTACGAAACCGAAGCCCATGCAGACGAAATACAGCGGCCAGATGCGCAGCGCGCGCCGCCAATAAAACGCCCCGATGCTCACGCGGCCGCGCGCAGCCTCTTCCTGCAGCAGCAGGTAGGTAATCAGAAAGCCCGACAACACGAAAAACAGGCTCACGCCCTGGGCGCCCAGGCTCAGCAGGCGCAGCCCGTAGCGAAACACGGGCGCGTCGTGGGGCGTCCAGAGGTAGGCGTAGATGAACAGCGAGTGAAACAGAAATACGCCCAGGCAAGCCACGGTGCGCAGGCCATCGAGGTGAGAGAAGTACGTAGCGCGTGGTTTCATAGCAGCAGGGCAGGAATAAATATGCTCATTTTTTGCCACAAAATGTAACAATTGCAATAAAACATATAACATTAAATATATTTAATGTCTGCCCGGCCTATCCAAAAAAGAAGCCACCGCAACGCACCCGGAAGGGTGGCAGCGGTGGCATAAATCGAAGCCGGGCGCTCGGCGGCGGCCGGGGCCGGGCTTAGTGGTGCGAGAGGTTGCGGCGGTGTACGCCGCTGGTCCAGTACTGCCACATTCCGATGACGGGCAGGTAGGTCACGGTATTGAACCAGCGCCGCCGTTCCCAGCGGCCGGGAAATTCACCGCTGCGAATGTGCCAGATGGTGAACAGCCAGGGCAACAGCCCGAGCAGGGTCAACCAGACCCAGGGAAGCGTGAAGAGGTGCATAAATGGGTGGAGGCAAGCGGTGAAGGGTGGTTAAGCAATATACAGAATTACCACGGTGCAAAAAAGACGCAGCCGGCGAAATAAGGTTACGTCTGAACATTCGGGGCGGGGTGCGGTTTTTTTGCGAACGTTGCAGCCCGCACCGTTTCCCCAAGGTTCCCCCATGCCCGTGCACTGTCTGCCCTACGCCGCCACCGGCGCGTTCAGCTCCTTCCTTTCCGATTACCTCCAGCAGGAGCCCCGGCTTCAGCCGTTTTACCACCGCTTCCCCACGCTGGCGGCCTTTCGGGAGCAGATGCAGGAGAAACAGGCACAATATCCCGCCGCCACCCGCGCCCGCCTGACGGCCGCCCTGCAGCGCCAGTACGAAACCCTGCCCGAAGTACACCCGGCCGTGCAGCAGAACCTCGCGCTGCTGGCCCGGGACACGACGTTTACCGTCACCACCGGCCACCAGCTCAACGTGCTCACCGGCCCGCTCTACTTTATCTACAAGATTGCCACCGTCATTAAGCTCTGCCGGCAGCTCAAAGCCGAGTACCCGCAGCACGACTTCGTGCCGGTATACTGGCTGGCGTCGGAAGACCACGACTTCGCCGAAATCAACCACCTGCACCTCTTCGGCCGCAAGCTGGAGTGGCAGACCGAAGGCACCGGCGGCCCCGTGGGCCGGCTGCGGCTCGATGGCCTGGCCGAGCAGGTGCTCAGCCAGCTGCCCCCCGAGGTACCCGCCGCCTTTCGCGAGGCCTACGAGCAAAGCCAGACCCTGGCCGAAGCCATGCGCCGCCTCGTGCACACCCTGTTCGGCGAGTACGGCCTGGTGAGCGTGGAGCCCGACGACGCCGCGCTCAAGCCCGTGCTGGCCCCGGTGCTGGCCGAGGAGCTGCGCCGCCAGCCCGCCTACCAGGCCGTGCAGGCCGCCGACGCGGCCCTGGAGGCCGCCGGCTACAAGCCCCAGGTATACACGCGCCCGCTCAACCTGTTTTACCTCACCGATGCCGGGCCGCGCGAGCGGCTGGAGCTGGAAGACGGCCAGGTGGTGGTGCGCAACACCGACCTGCGCTGGCCGGTGGAGGAGGCCGTGCGCCACGCCGAGGACCACCCCGAGCACTTCAGCCCCAACGTGGTGCTGCGCCCGCTCTACCAGGAGCTGCTGCTGCCCAACCTTTGCTACGTGGGCGGCGGGGCCGAAGTGAACTACTGGCTGCAGCTCAAGGGCGTGTTCGACCACTACCAGGTGCCCATGCCGCTGGTGCTGCTGCGCAACTCGGCCCTGTACGTGGGCCGCACCCACCTGGGCAAGCTGCGCAAGCTGGGCCTGAGCCCCGACGACTTGTTCCGGCCGCTGCCCGAGCTGAAAAAGCAGGTGGCCGCCGCCGTGGGGCAGGAGGAAGTGAGCCTGGCCGAGCAGCAGCGGCAGCTGGCCGAGGCCTTTGCCGCCGTGTCGGCCCTGGCCCAGCGCCTGGACCCGACGCTGGTGAAAACCGTGGCGGCCGAGCAGCAGAAGGCGACGGGCATCGTGGCCGGGCTGGAAAAGCGCCTGAGCAAGGCCGCCGAAACCAAGCACGAAACGGCCTACAACCAGCTCAGCGGGCTTAAGGAAAAGCTGTTTCCGGCCGGCAGCCTGCAGGAGCGCCACGACAACGTGCTCAGCATCCTGACCAACAACCCCGGCTTCATCGCGCAGCTCATCGACGCCTTCGACCCGCTGGCGCTGCAGTTCACCGTCATCGAAGAGGAATAACGGGCGCCGCCCGCGTTGGCCGCCTCGTCGTTATCCGTTCTTATCGTTCTTCCGTGGTCCTGAAAGCCGACCTGCGCCGCCTGATGCTGGCCCGCCGCCGGGCCCTGCCGCCGGCCGCGCTGGCTGCCCGCAGCGCGCAGGTGGCCGCCCGGCTGTTCAGTAGCTTCGAGGTGGCCGCGTGGCGCGCGGTGCACGTGTTTCTGCCCCTGCAGCGGCGGCAGGAGCTGGATACTTGGCCCCTCATCCGGCAGCTGTGGGCCCAGCAGCCCGGCACCCGGGTGGCCGTGCCGGTGGTGGAAGCCGACGGCACCCTCACGCACCGCCTGCTGACGCCCGACACGCCGCTGGTGGAAAGCGCCTGGGGCATTCCGGAGCCGATGGCGGCGCCGCGGATGGAGCCGGCCGAGCTGGATGTGGTGCTGCTGCCGCTGCTGGCTTTCGACGAGCAGGGCCAGCGCGTGGGCTACGGCAAGGGCTTTTACGACCGGTTTCTGCTGGAATGCCCGCAGGCCCGGCGCATCGGGCTGAGCCTGGAGCCGCCGGTGCCGCGCATCGACGACGTGTGGCCCGGCGACGTGCCCCTGCACGCCTGCGTGACGCCCGAGCGGGTGTGGCACTTCGGCCCGCCGGCGGGCGGGCAATAAGCGGGAAGGCGGGGCCGTTCAGCGGGTAGGTATTCACCCCAAACCCGCTATCCGTCATGGCCGAAATCCAAGCCGCCGCCCAGCCCCGCAGTGCCAAGCCCCGCGCCAAAAAGCACGCCTTTCGCCTCGACATGACGCCGATGGTGGACCTGGCCTTTCTGCTGCTGACCTTTTTCATGCTCACCACCACGTTCAGTAAGCCCAACGTGATGCAGCTGACCATGCCCGCGAAAGGCCCCGAAACGGGCGTGCCCGCCCGCAACGCCCTGACCCTGCTGCTCGACAAAAACGGCCAGGTACACTACTTCCTCGGCCTGAACGACCCCGCCGCGCAGCCCGCGCTGCGCACCACCAGTTTCGCCGCCGACGGCCTGCGCCGGGTGCTGCTGGAGCAGCGCCGCAGCAACCCGAACCTGCTGGTACTCATCAAAACCACGCCCGAGGCCACCTACCGCGACATGGTCGACGCCCTCGACGAAATGACCATCACCGGCCAGAACAAGTACGCTGTGGTCGACACGGCTCCGGCCGATCTGGCGCTGCTGCACCGTTAGCAGCTGATAACAGCCAGCGGCGCCCGGCTTTCAGGATTGAGAGCCGGGCGCCGTTGTGTGAGGGGACGTGTTAATGCGCCGGAGTTCTTGCCAGACAAGCCGCTCAGCGCGCGGTGTCGGCCGGCAGCTTTTCCAGGCCGGTGATGCGCGACTGGCCCCAGGGCGCGATGCTGATGCGCACCAGCAGCGGCTGCCGCTGCAGGCCCAGGCCGGTGTTTTCGGGCACGTAGTAGCGCTCCAGGCCGTAGCGCAGCTGCAGGCCCTGCCGCCACACATTGCCGATCCAGCCGCGCAGCACCACGTGGCCCGCGGGCAGGGCGGCGGGCGCGGCCGGGTACACGGCCACGGCGCGGTGGTAGCCGGCCGCGGTGGGCTGCAGTTGCACGTACACCGGCCGGCGCCGGCGGGGCTCCTCCTCGCCGCGCCACAGGCGCCGCGGCACCTGGCTGATGTCGTAATTCAGGCTCACGTAGTCGCCGCGCAGCAGGTCGCGCGGGTCGACGGGGGAGGTGCGCAGCGCCACGGTGCGCCCGTAGTGGCTGACGGCGTAGCCCGCCGCGGCCACCAGCAGCACAAACAGCACCTGCGCGGCCACCAGCCGCAGCAGCCAGCGGCGCCGACGTTCGGGCACGGGCGAAAAAAGCGGTAGCATGACCATCAGGGAAGCGACGTGGGCGGCTGGTCGGTGGGCGGCAGGGTGCGGGCCTGCCGGCGCAGGTACCAGCTCAGGCCGAGCAGCAAGAGCCCGCCGAGCAGGAAAAACAACGACTTGTTCAGGAAGTCCCAGGTCAGCTTGAAGTACGCCACCATGGTGGTCAGCACGAAGAGCACGGTGCCGAGGTTGACGCGCTCGGGCGCCTGCTCGCGGAAGCCCCGGTAGAGCACCGAGCCGGAGTAGGCGTAGAGCACCACCAGCGCCGCCACGGCCAGCGGCAGCCCGCCGGGAAAGTAGTAGCCGGGCAGCAGCAGCAGCCAGTCGGTGGTGCTGCCGAGGCGGCCGCGGGCGCGCTTGCCGGCCACCGAAATCAGCAGCACCAGCAGCAGCGCCCCCAGAAATCCTACGAACTGCGGCCGGAGCCGGTCGGTGTAGCTGCCGGCCTCGCCGAACATGGCCAGCCCGAGCATGAACAGGAACGCGGCCACCAGCGGCGGGGCCTGCCAGGTGCGGGCCGCCGGCCGGTCCGGCTGCCAGTCACCGACGGCGTACACCAGCATGGTCGGCACGAAAAACCAGGTGATTTTCAGGTGCAGGTGCTCGATCAGCAGGGCCGATTGCCACAGCAGCCCGGTGGCCAGCACCGCCCCGCAGAAGCCGTCGGGGCGGCGCCACCAGTAGTAGCCCAGTCCGCCGGCCGTCAGCAGGGCGGTGGCGTAGCTGTAGGTGCTCAGGCTGCCCACGCTGTAGCCCTGCGCCATGGCCCCGATAAACACGGTGAGCAGCAGCAGCGTGCGGCTCTGGTACACGTAAGTCAGCGCCACGCCGGCCACCACCCAGGCCAGCAGCCCGGTCACGTCGTAGCCCACGAGCTGGTAAAGCTGGCTGGTGAGCACGATGCTGGCCCCGAACAGCAGCAAGCCCAGGCTGGCCAGCCCCACGCCCAGCCCGCGGTGCCCGCCGGCCAGGAAATACTCGCTGCCGGCATAGGCGCCCACCAGCGCGCCGATGAGCAGGCCCAGCCGCAAAACTTCGGGCAGGTCCTGCCAGTTGGCGGCCACCACGCTCAGCGCGCTCAGGCCCACCAGCACCGAGCCCAGAATCGGCAGCAGCCCGATGGCGCGGGGCTGCTCGGGGTACAGCGCCCGCAGCTGCTGCAGCTGCGCGGGGCTGATGATGCCGCGCTCCACCCAGCCGGGCCCTTCGGTATCGAGGAAGTGTTGACTCATAATGCGGCTTCAACTTACGCGGAACCGCGGAAACAGACCGGGTCGATTGTTATTCTTCGACGTGCCCGCGGCCGTTAGCCCACGCTGTTCGTGCCCGGCAGCGCTGGTCGGAGCGCCGGTTGTGGCCGAGCCAGGGACTGCGCCGGTCGGTGGAAAAGCACACCGCATCTTCCATGATGGGTGAGCCCGGGCGAATCATCAGGCCGTTAAGCGGACAGGTATCGTAGCCGCAGCTGTGCTTGGAGTACGTGCCGAAGTTGCGGTGCCGGAGGCGCTTATCGGCCAGCAGGCGCTGCTGCGCCTGGCTGATTTGCTTCCAAAACGCCCGTTCGTCGGCCACGGTCAGCTCCTGGCCCAGGGTGCAAAGGCGGAAATACGTGCGCGGGTCCTTCAGCTGCAGAAACGCGTAGAACTTCGGAAATACGTCGATGGCGGCATCCCGCAGGCGCTGGCGCTGCGCCAGGTCCAGCTTGTCGTTTTCGAGCAGGCTGCGAAACAGGCCCAGTGAGTTGAAATCGGTGTAGCGCCGGTAGTTGGCCAGCAGGTGCCGGTACTCGGCCTCGGTGAGTTGGTTGAGAAGACGGTTGAGCTTCATGGCAAACGAAAGCGGCCGGTGCCGGGCTGCAGAAGTGCCCGGCACCGGCCGTCAACGGATAATCAGAATTAGCGGGCCACGGGCTGCAGCTCGGCTACCAGTTGCTCGGCCACCCACTGGTCCAGGTTGCGGTACCAGTCGAGGTGGGGCGACCAGCCGGCGCAGCTCAGGCACTGCGTGTCGTGCCAGCGGTGCAGGCAGCGCGGGCAGGTGCCGCCGGTGTCGAACGTGTTCCAGGAATGGCCGCAGGTGCATTGCCAGCGCGACCCGGCCTGGGGCTGCCAGTCGCATTTGGGGCAGGCTATTTCCACTTCCATCGCGCGCTACGGGGTCTTCGACGGGTTTTAGCGTTTCCAGGCCCGGGTCATTTCGCGCTTGCCGGCCGGGCCGGGCAGGCTTTCCACCTGCCAGCCGGCGGCTTTCAGGCTGCGCTTGAAGGAGCCCTTGGCGCAGTAGCTCACCAGGCAGCCGCCGGGGGCTGCGGCGGCGTAGAGCTGCTGAAACACCTCGTCGGTCCACATATCGGGCTGCTTTTCGGGCGCGAAGGCGTCGAAATAGATAACCTGGTAGGTGTCTTCGGCCAGGGGCAGATCCTGCAGGGCGCCTTCCAGCTTGAGCAGGGCAAACTGCGCGGTCAGGGCCTCGGGCGTTTCCCAGCTGGCCTCGTGCAGCAATTCATAGCACTCCAGCAGCTCGGGGTTGAGGATGTAGCGCTCGGCGCCGAGCTTGCGGATAACCGCCGCCGACAGCGGATGCTTCTCGATGGTGTCGTAGAAAATGGGGGCCTTGGCGGTGAGGCTGCGCTGCAGCGTGAGCAGCGCGTTCAGGCCGGTACCGAAGCCGATTTCCAGCACCCACACCGGGGCCGGGCCGGTGGCCGTGGCCAGCACCGGTTCCAGCCCGGCTTGCAGGTACACGTGCAGCGCCTCCTGCACGGCGCCGTGCGTGGAGTGGTAATGCTCGTCGAGCGCGGGCACGTACAGCGTATTGGAGCCGTCGGCCGTGGGGCGTACTTCTACAATCATTAGGGGAACGGTGAAGAAGAAGGGAACAGAGGGGAGAATGAACCGGTGGGGAGCCGGGCGGCGGGGTAAGATACGGGCAAAACGTTCGTTCACCAATTCGGCATGCCGATATTTGCCTCCCCCGAAAAACTTGTCTTTCAACGTGCTGCCTCGCCCGGCGGCGCGGCCTTAATCGTATCTGCGGCCCGGTAAGTTTCACCGCCGGCGCGCTTTTTTTGCCGGCTCATGGCCCGAATCAAACTTGTCCTGCCCCAGTCCTTTTCCGTGGCCGTGGAACTGCCCGTGCGCATCACCGACCTGAACTACGGCAACCACCTCGGCAACGACGCCCTGGTGAGCCTGCTGCACGAGGCCCGGGTGCAGTTTCTGCGCCACGTGCAGCTGGCGGAGCTGGACCCCGCCACCGGCCAGGGCCTGATCATGGCCGATCTGGCCGTCGAGTACAGAGGGGAGGGTTTCTACGGCGACGTGCTGCGCGTGCAGATGGCTGCTACCGAACTGCACAAGTACGGCTTCGACGTGGTGTACCAGGTGCAGACCACCGCCGGCCGCGACATTGCCCGCGCCAAAACCGGCATGCTCTGCTTCGACTATACCACCCGCAAGCTGCGGAGCCTGCCCGCCGAGGTGGCCACCCGCCTGACGGGGCAAGGTGAATGAGTGATTTAGAAGAACGTCATGCTGAGCCTGTCGAAGCATCTCTACCGCTTCGTCAGATAGTGTTCAACGAAGCGGTAGAGATGCTTCGACAGGCTCAGCATGACGGCAACTACTCGGATTCAACCCGCAAGACATCCTGCGGGGCTCGACATGACGTTCTGAGTCAATGGATTCATACAGCACAATGACCACCCGCGCCGGGAACCTAAGCGGCGGCTAGTTTGTACCTTTGTGCCATGATTACGCTGCCCATCGTCACCCGACGCGACATCCGCAAACTCTCGCTCGACGAGCTGAAAGCTTTCTTCGTTGAGCACGGCGAAAAGCCCTTCCGCGCCAAACAGGTGATGGAGTGGCTCTGGCGCAACGTAGCCACCTCGTTCAGCGAGATGAACAACATCTCGCTGAGCACCCGCGAGCTGCTCGAAGCCCACTTTTCTATCAACGCGGTGCAGATCCACACCCAGCAGCAAAGCTCGGACGGCACCATCAAGTACGCCTTCCGCCTGCACGACGGGCACCTCGTCGAGGGCGTGCTCATCCCCAAGGATGAGCGCATGACGGCCTGCATTTCCTCGCAGGTGGGCTGCTCGCTCACCTGTAAGTTCTGCGCCACCGGCTACATGGAGCGCAAGCGCAACCTCGACACGGCCGAAATCTTCGACCAGGTGGCCATTATCGCCCAGCAGGCGCAGGAGCACTTCGGCACCCCGCTCACCAATATCGTGTACATGGGCATGGGCGAGCCGCTGCTGAACTACGCCAACGTGCTCAAGAGCGTGGAGCGCATCACCGATAACAAGGAGGGGCTGGGCATGGCTGCCCGCCGCCTCACCGTGAGCACCGCCGGCATCTCCAAGATGATCAAGAAGCTGGCCGACGACGGCTTCAAGGCCAACCTGGCGCTGAGCCTGCACGCGCCCACCGACGAGAAGCGCAACACCATCATGCCCATCAACGAGTCGAACTCGCTGCCGGTGCTGAAGGAGGCCCTGCAGCACTACCACCAGGTGACGGGCCGCATGGTGACCTACGAGTACATCGTGTTCGACAACTTCAACGACTCGATCGAGGATGCCAAGGCGCTGCTGGAAATCACGAAGTGGATTCCCTGCAAGGTGAATTTGATCGAGTACAACCCCATTGCGCCGGCCGCCTTCCTCAATGCTCAGGAAGACCGCCTCGTGCCCTTTATGAAGTACCTGGCCGACCGCGGCGTGCAGGTAAACGTGCGCCGCTCGCGCGGCAAGGACATCGACGCAGCCTGCGGGCAGCTGGCCACCAAGGAGGGCCAGCCCCAGCCGGCGTAGGGCAGCCCCGGCACCGAAACGCGCAACGGCCCGCCGAGCAGCATTTGCTCGGCGGGCCGTTGCGCGTGTGGACCAAGGAATTAATTGGTGCCGAAGGCGGCGACCAGCGCCGTGCACTGACTTGTGGTCAGCTTGCCCACTTTGGCCCCCATCGTTTGCAGCCGCTCCGAATCCAGGAAGATTTCGGGGCCGTACTGGGCGCTGATTTCCTTGGCGTGGGCCTTGGTGACGCGCTGCATCGCCTGCTGAATCAGCTGCAGGCGCTGGTCTACCGACTGGCCTGCCAGGGGTTGCTTGGCGGTAACTGCGGTGAGGTCGGCGCAAACGCCCTGCGCCAGCTTCTCCAGCAGGGGCCGTTCGGCCTCCGTAACGGTCAGATCAAGGGTCGCTACCGTCTCGGCCGGGCGGCCGGCCAGCCGCGTAAACAGTACCAGCGCCACGGGGCAATCGGTCATCAGCTTGACGCCCACCCGCTGGCCCAGCGCCTGCATGGCGAGCTGCGAATCGGCGCCGCCGGTCTGCATCAGCTGCTCCACCTCGGCCGGATGCCGCATGGCCGTCTGCATCATCGACTGCTGCAGCGTGCTGCGGGCCTCTTCCTGGCTGAGCCGGGCGAAGGGCTTGGCGGCGTTCAGCTTCTCGAAATCCTGGCAGATTTCGGTGCTGAGCTGGCTTTCCAGCTGCGCGGTGGACGAAGCGGCCGCCGGGGCGGGTGTGGCTTTGGTTTGGCCGAGGGCGGCCAGCGGCAGCAGGGCAGCGGCCACCAGGAAAAACGTGCGGGTCATGCCGGAGGGATATAGCCCAAAGGTACGCCGCCCCGGCCGATTGGGGCCCGCCCCTACAGCTCGATCAGGCGCTTGAGGTTGCCGCCGTAGGCCAGCCCGGTTTCCAGGCACGAGGCGGCGCGGTCGGTGAGCGTGACGAGGAACTTGCCGCCGAAGTAGCGCTGCAGGTTGCTGATGTGGTGGGTGTTGACGATGCACGAGCGGCTGATGCGCACGAATTGCTCGGGCAGCTTTTCCTCCAGCGCGGCAATGGTGTAGCTGCTCAGGTACTGCTGGCCCTCCACCGTGCGCACGAACACGTAGCGCTCCTGCGACTCGAAGTAGCTGATGTCGTTCATCGAGAGCAGCAGGATTTTCTCGCCCGACTTCACCGAGAGGCTGCGCAGCGTCTCGCGCGGCTTGAGCTGCTGCAGCAGCTGGCCCAGGTCGTCGAGGTTGAGGCCGGCGGTGGAGCGGGCCGGGCGCAGCTGCCGCAGCCGGGCAATGGTTTTGGCCAGGCGGGCCGGCTCGATGGGCTTGAGCAGGTAGTCGATGGAACACTCCTCGAAGGCCTGCACGGCGTAATGGTCGTAGGCGGTGGTGAACACCACGCTGGGCAGCTCCTCCAGCTGCGAGAGCAGCTCGAAGCCGTTGAGCAGCGGCATTTCGATGTCGAGGAACACTACGTCGGGGCGCAGGGCGCGCACCAGGGTCAGCCCTTCGGCACCGTTGGCGGCCTGGCCCACCACCTGCACGTCGGCGGGGTAGTGGCTAAGCAAGGACGTGAGCCGCCGGAGGGCCAGGGGCTCGTCGTCGATCAGAATGGCTTGCATGAGTTGGGGAATCGGAAGATGAAGTGAGCAAATGGGCCGCAAAGGCAATTTCGACCTGCTTGCGGGGCGTGGCCTGAATGCTGAGCGTGGCGTCGGGGCCGTAGAGCAGGCGCAGCTTGTCCTGAATGCTCTGCAGGCCGTAGCCGGGGAGCACCGCCCCCGGGAAGGCCGGGCCGTTGTCGTGCACGGCCAGCACCACCTCGGCGCCGCGGCGCCGGATGTCGACGTGGATGTGGCCGTGCTCGGCCAGGCGCGAGATGCCGTGCTTCACGGCGTTTTCGACCAGGGGCTGCAGCAGAAAGCGCGGAATCAGCAGGTGCTCCAGCGCGGGGGCCACGTCCACGGAATAGGTCAGGCGCTCCTGAAAGCGCACCTGCTCGATGGCCAGGTAGGTGCGCACGATGTCCAGCTCGCTGTGCACCGCGTTCAGGGGCGAGCCGCTGGTGCCGGTGGTATAGCGAAACAGCTTGGCCAGCAGCAGGGTCATTTCCTCGGCGCGGGCCGGGTCCAGCGTCACCAGGCTGGCAATGCTGTTGAGCGCGTTGAAGAGGAAGTGCGGGTTGATGCGGGCCTGCAGCGCGTCCAGCTCGGCCTTGGTGCGCAGCTTTTCCAGCTGCAGCAGCTGGTAGGCCTGGTCGCTGATGGTCTGGCCCAGCTGCGAGTACCGCTCCCAGAGGAAGTAGTAGAGCACGGCCACCACCACCGGCGACACTTTCACCGGCAGGGCCGACTCGCCGCCCAGCGGCAGGCCGCTGCCGTCCAGCTGGCGTAGCACCAGCCACATCAGCCACTCGGCCACCAGGGCCAGCACCAGGGTGGCCAGCATCACGGCCGCGTACTGCTGCCAGCGCCGGGGCAGGCCGTGGCGGCGCAGGCGCATCACCACCTGGCACACCAGCAGCGCCACCACCGCATCCACGATGTTGGCGCCGATGGTGCCGAGCATGTACACCAGGCTTTCCTCGGTGACGTAGACAAACTCGGTGGTGAAGTACACGATGCCGCTGATGCCGTAGGCCATCAGCACGCAAACCCCGAGCGAGCCAAGGACGCCGCGCAGGGAGTGGGCAAACAGGTGGCGGGAGAAGTTCATGGGGCGTCGGCAGGAGTGGGCGGCGGGCCAAGGCGTCGGCGGCCCCGCCCTGAGGAGCGGAGCCGCCGGCCAGCTTAGTTTTTCGAGGTTTTCTCGGCCTTCTGGCAGGAAGCCAGGATCTGCTTGGCCTGGTCTTCACCCCACACCGGGTGCAGGGGCGAGGCGGGCTTGAAGGCGCCGAACTGGGCCAGCGACTCCTGCACCACCGGCAGGGCTTTGTCTTTGCCGCCGCCGTACTCCTTGGGCGTGTAGTACAGGTTCTGGGCTTTGAGCAGCGTCACGCGGGGGTTGCTGGGGTTCAGCTTCTCGGCCTTTTTCAGGCTGGTCTCCACGATGTCGCCGTATTTCTGCCAGCGCTTCTGCGGGTCCACCGTGATGCGGGCGTTGGCGATGTTGGCGCGCAGCACCTCGATTTCCTCGTTCTGGGGCTGCAGCTTGGTGGCCTGGGCCAGGAACTTCTCGGCTTTGTCGAGCAGGGCGTCCTTCTTCACGTTGTCCTTCTCGGTGAAGGCCACGATGGTGTTGACCAGCGAGGCGTAGTAGGCCGGCAGCCAGGCCGTCTTGTCGCTCAAGCTCAGGCGCTCGAAGTCGTTGGCGGTTTGCTGCACTTCGGTCCGCGAGTGGGCCGAGGCAAACTTGGCTACCGCCGTTTCCAGCGTGGCGGGCGTCTGGGCCAGGCCGGCGAAGGCGAAGGACAGCAGCAGGGCGAGGGTAAGCGTAATGCGTTTCATTGGAGAAGGGGGTTGGGGTTAAGGTTTTGAAGGTGAAAGGTTTGGCGTTTGATGTCGGTGAGCAAATGTGGGGCGCCGGGCGGGGCAGTTTCAACAACCGCGGGTTGTACCTTATGCCCGTTAGTTATAAGCCGCCGCGGGTTGCTCAAGGGCTTTGCCCAGCTCGGCCAGCGTGGTGCTGCTGGGGTAGCGGCGCCGGGCTTCGGCGTAGTACTTCTGGGCCAGGGCCGGTTTCTGCTCGCGGTGGTAGAAGCGCACCAGCAGCTCGTAGGTCTGCTCGCGGCCCCAGCTGGGCCCCTGGGCGCCGGCCGCCGACTGGTCGGGCTGGGCCAGGGCCTTCAGCAGGTAGCCCTCGGTTTTCTTGCCGCCGCCGTAGCGGGCGGGGGTATAGAAGTCGTTGGAGGCCAGCACGTAGTAGGCCCGCAGGTTGCGCGCATCCAGCTTCAGGGCGCGCTCGGCGTTGCTTTTCACCTTGGCCGCCGCCAGGGCCGCCGCCATGCCGTGCCGAAACTGAATGGCGAAGCTTTGCAGGTGGGCCAGCAGGGCGTAGTCCTCGGCGCGCTGCGGGGCCGGCTCCTGCAGCTGCTTCAGGCCGTTTTCCACCACCTGCTCGGCGCGCTTCCGGTCGTTTTGCTGCAGGTAGTAGATGGACTCGTGCAGCGCCACGTAGCCGTGCCAGTAGCGGGCCTGGCTGGCATCGGCCAGGCGCAGGCGCTGGCGCAGGTGCACGAAGGGCTCGGGGCTGCGGGCCCGCAGGGCCTGGTCGAGGGCCTTGTCGGTTTCGGCCTGCACATCGAGCTGGAGCACGGCGTGGGGCGGGCGCAGCGCCGGCAGGATGCTGCCCGGGGCGCTGCCGCCCAGCAGGGCCAGGCAAAGGGCGGTCAGGACCGGGGTTCGAACGAACGCGGTTTTCATAGTCCAGAAAGAGTAGGGGTGACGGGAAGGGCGGGCCCGCGGGCTAGAGGAAGAGCAGGCCGTAGAGGTAGCGCGGGCTGAAGAGCCCGATGATGAGCAGCAGCCAGAGCGTGACGTGCACGTACCAGCGCAGGCTGAACATGTCGGTGGCCTGCCGCCCCTGCCCGCTCACGAACTGCTTGGCCAGGGTGAAATCGGAGTACACCGGGTTGGTTTCGAGCACCAGCTGGGCGCAGAAGCCGAGGTACACGTAGCGCTGGTCGAAGAAGCGCGTGGTGCCGAGCAGCAGGGCAAACTGGGTGAGGGTGAGGGCCACGCCCACGAAGAAGAAGATGAGCACCTTCCAGCGCACCGGCGACCAGCGGATGGCCACGTAGGGGTGCGGAATCGGTTTGGTCAGGATGCCCACCTTCGTCACGCGCAGGCCCAGCAGCTTGGCCGCCAGCACGTGGCCCGACTCGTGGATGAACAGCAGCACCAGCATGGTGAGGGGGAGCAGCAGCGGTTCCATCGGGCGGGCTAGCGGGCGGAGGTGAAGCGGCGGAACTGGAAGAGGAAGAAGCCCAGGGCCAGGGCCGTCCAGGCCACCAGGGTCAGCCAGGCCACCGGCTCGCCGCGCAGCAGCTGCAGCACCGGGTTCATGGGCGAGAAGTGCAGCACCTGGCCCAGCACCGGGTTGATGTCGCCCAGCGGGTAGAAGGCGTCGCTCAGGAACACCAGCACGTAGTATACCGCGCTGGCCAGGCTGCCGCGCTGGGCCACCCCGCCGCCCTTCTTCACGTTCAGGAAAGCCACCGAGAGGCCGATGAAGCCGAACACCGTCAGGCCCGCCGTGAGCCCGGCCAGCACCTGCCCGAGCAGCGCCGGCGTGAGGCGGATGCCGAACAGCAGGGCCCCGGTGACGAGCAGCAGCGCCGTGGAGAGCAGCATCAGCAGCAGCTGGCTGCTGATCAGGCCGAAGAAGTGCGTGAGAATATTGAAGGGCAGCTTCTTGAAGTAGCGCAGAATGCCCGAGGAGTTGTAGTCCTTGATGGCCGGCCCGATGGCGAAGATGCCCTCGGTGGCCACGTTCATGCCCAGGATGCCGGTGAGCGTGAACAGGAGGTGGTCCGGGTCGCCCTGGCCCCAGAGGTTGCCGAAGAGCACGAAGAGGAACAGCGGGAAAGCCAGCGTGAAGAACATGGCCTGCTTCATGCGCAGGGCCATCAGCAGCTGGTAGTATATCGAGAGCCGCAGGGTTCGGATCATGGTCGGGGCGGGCTTAGGCGTTGATGAGGTAGTGGTACACGTCCTGCAGGCGCTTCGGGGCGAAGGAGAAGTTGGGCATGCGGCCGTTGAGCTTGGCGAAGAAGGTCTTCATGTCGGCCACGAACACGTGGTAGCTCTCGTCGCTTTCCACGTACACCTCGTCGGCCAGCATGGCCGAGTCGCACTCCTGCTTGCTGACGATGATTTTCTTCTCGGCCGCGATGTAGCGCTGCGAGAGCAGCCCCGCCGGCGACTCGGGCGGCAGCAGCAGCTGGCCCTCGTGCATGAAAATCACCTTGTCGGCGTGGGCGCCGGCTTCTTCCCAGTCGTGGGTCACGAAGAGCACCGAGCGGGCGTAGCGGCGCAGCACCTTGGTCCAGAGCGTCTCGCGGGTCTTGGGGTCCAGGTCGGCCAGGGCCTCGTCGAGCACCAGCAGGTCGGGGCGGTGCATCAGGGCCAGAAACAGCCCCACCCGGCGCCGCTCCCCGCCCGAGAGCACCCGCATGAACTTATCGAGCAGGGGCTCCAGGCTGAGCACGTGCAGCAGCTCGCCCTGCTCCTGGTAGCGCAGCCCGTAGATCGAGCCGAAGTAATCGAGGATTTCGCGCACCTTCAGCGGCCCGAACGAGGGCACCTGGTCGTACACCACCCCGATGCGCCCGCGCATGTCGGCGAAGGGCTTGCCGTTGAAGGTGGCCGTGCCGGCGGTGGCGGGCACGTCGCCCAGCAGCACCGCCAGCAGGGAGGATTTGCCCGAGCCGTTGGCCCCGAGCAGGGCCACCGTCTCGCCGTCCTCGATGCGCAGGGAAATACCCTTCAGAATGTCGCGCCCCTCGGCGGCGTAGCGCACATCCCGCAGCTCAGTTGTTAACATGGCAGCCGGTGTCTAAGGGTTTCTTGCCCAGAATCATCACGTTCTGCACCGTCTCGAACACCCCGTTCACGCCCAGGAAGCGGTTGAGCTTCTGGTCGTCGTAGCCGCCCACCATGCAGGAGCCCAGGCCCAGGGCCTCGCCCAGCAGGGTCATCATCTGGCTCACGAAGCCCGACTCGTGCAGCATGAAGCGGTAGCCCCGCTCGCCGTACTTGATCATCACCCGCTCGAAGATGCCGGTGGTGAGCACCAGGCCGGAGGCGGCGTTGATGTTGATGTAGGGCTCGGCCTGGATGTGCTTGCGCATCTCGCTGCGGAAGTCGCCCTCGCGCAGGCACTCCAGCTCCAGCGTGTCGGGGCGGAAGTGGTAGAGGCCGGGCGTCACGTGGCTGTCGAAGAGCACCACGTACAGCTCCAGCGGGTAGAGGCCGCCGGGCGAGGGCACGTAGCGGTACGACATGTGGCCACCCTCCGGAATCGGGTCCTGCCGGCTGATGCCGTAGGAGTAGTTCAGCAGCACAAACAGCTCGTAGAGCGAGAGTTGGTAGCCGGGCTGGTAGTTGCGGGTGCTCTGGCGCTGGCGCACCAGCTCCACGAAGTCCACCGCCGGCGCCGGCACCTCGCGGTAGTCGGCCAGGGGCACGGTGCGGGTGCCCGGGTACACCTTATAGGGCTGCACGGCGCGCTGCGTGATGTAGGGGTTGAAGAAGCCACGCACGCTGTGGGAGAGTTTGATCTGGTCGAAGCGGGTGAGCTTGGTGTTCTGGTGGTAGAGCAGGGCCAGGGAGTCCTGCACGTTCTTGGCGCCGTACATCCCCCGCTCGATGGTGTCCAGGCTTTGCTGCGCCGTCGTGATGCGTTTCATGGGTCTTGGGAGTTAGAGTGCGTGAAAGGTGTTGGGGTCGGGCGGAGGCGGGGCCGGCGCCTACGGGAAGGGGTGGGGGTACTTGTTGAGGCCTGCGTAGTCGTGGGACGTGTAGCCCATCTTCGCCGGCACTTCGTAGAGGCGCTTGCCGCCGTGGTAGTAGAGCGGGTAGCCGCCGGCCAGCGGGATGAGCTGGGGCACGAGCACCTTCACGCTGTAGAAGCCGAGCTGGCGCACGTCCGGGGTGCTGATGTCCTTGAAGAGCACGTCGCAGCCGGCCGCCTTGAGCGTCTGCACCAGGTGGCGCACCTCGTCGATGTCGGAGCGGGTGTGCTTCTCGTGCAGGTCGATGTCCTTGGTCTCAAGGGCGGCGCGGTACTCGTCGAACACAAACCACATGTCCGGGCGCTTCACGTAGAAGATGGAGTGGTCCTCGAAGCTGAGCAGCTGGTTGTAGTTGTCGGAGGGCACCCAGTCCTTCTTCTCGTTGAGCAGGTAGCGGAAGTAGCCCACGCCCTGCCCGATTTCCTTGATGACCTTCTGCACGGCCTCGCCGTAGGTGGCGCGGGTGGAGGTGCCCACCGCCACGAACTTGCCGAACTCGGCCTCGCCGAAGCAGATGCCCAGCACCGAGGGCACGTCCAGGTCGTAGCGGATGTCGAAAAAGTGCCACTCGTAGCTGGTCGGGAAGCTCTTGTCGATGAAGGCGCGCATGTCCGGGGAGATGCGAATCTTGGGCGGCACAATCTTCTGCGACCAGGTCAGCACGAAACTGTCGCGCTCAATGACCTCGTACAGGCCGGTCAGGATGGCCTTGTGCGGGTCGGTGTGGGCCGCCAGGCCGGTGCTGGTATTGGCGTTGATCCACGGCTTCTCGTGCGACCAGGGCAGGTAAATCAGGCTGCCCGGGGCCCACTTTTCCTCGCCGGTGGCCAGGTCCGTCATCGGGAACCAGTACAGGTCGGTGTCCTCGGTGAAGGGCTCGATGGGCGTCTTGCCCTTCAGGAAGGCGTACTGCTCGGGGTGAAACAGGGCGTACTCGCTCGGGGCCACCGCCGGCTTATTGAGCGTGCGGAAGGGCGACTTGATGGCCGTGCGCAGGTCGTAAAAGGCGCAGGCGTAGCGCTCCACCGTCTCGCCGATGGTGCCCATGAAGGCCTCTTGCCAGGTGGAGCCGCAGCCGCTGCTGCGCCCGCCGAATTCCTCGGCGCCCATCACCTTGGTGTTGCCCGGCCAGATGCCGTAGCTCATCAGGCGCGGGTCGCGGTTCATCATGGGCATCTTGGAGATGCGCCCGAGCAGGCCGACTTCGTGCGAGATGCTGCGGAGCGCCTTGTTGACGCTGGTTTCGATGACGCTCATGGCTTAGCGCAGGGTTACGGGTTCGAGCCAGGGCGCCGGGGCGTAGGCCAGCTCGGGCTGGCACACTTCGCAGAAGGGCACCTTCAGCAGGTGGTGCTTGGTCATGCCGTAGTTGAACACGTTGATGCTCACGTAGGACTTCCACGTCTCGGGCACGCTCCAGCAGTGGAGAAACTTGCTGGTTTCGAGCACCGCGTAGCCGGCAATCATGTCCACCAGGATGTCGTAGCCGGGCAGGCGGTCGGGCTTGGCCGTCAGGTTGTTGGCCTTCAGGTGGGTTTCGTACTCCTCGGAGTAGTTCAGGTAGGCGT
This sequence comes from Hymenobacter edaphi, assembly GCF_003258365.1. Lineage (GTDB taxonomy): Bacteria > Bacteroidota > Bacteroidia > Cytophagales > Hymenobacteraceae > Solirubrum > Solirubrum edaphi. The sequence continues at coordinate 166,136 of NZ_QHKM01000002.1, forward strand.
CGTGGCTTTTCAGGCGCAGCTTCAGGCAGTGGTAGCAGCCGCACTCCTCGCCCCAGAAGATAGGGCCCACTTTCAGGCTGCCGCCCTCGATGCCGCCCACGTACAGCCAGGGCTTCTGGGCCTCCACGGCCAGCTCGTTGAAGCGCTCCAGGAACAGGGGGTTCCAGTGGTGGCCGTCCACCACCAGGAAGTCGCTGTCGGCCAGCACCTGCCGGATCTGCTGGTCGTCGGCCTCGGCAATGCTCGTGAAGAGCTTCACCTGCGGAAAGCCGTACTGCTCGGCCTTCTTGGCGAAGAGCTTGCCCAGGCTTTTCTCGCCCACGAAGCTGATGGTAGAGAGCTTCTGCTCGCCGATGCCGTAGGGGTCGTCTTTCTTCAGGCCCAGGGTCTTGGTCAGCTCCCGGGCGTTTTCGAAGGAGAGGAAGTTGTTGGCGTCCAGCTCCTGCAGCACGTCAAAGATTTTCTCCTTGGGGTAGCTGCGCTCCAGCTTGGTCACGAGGCCCGCCAGGGCCGCGTCGGGGTCTTTGTTGAGCAGGCCGGCCAGCTCGATGAACAGGGCCGCCTTGTCCGGGTCCTGGAATTCGATGGCGTACACGTCCGTCTTGGTACGGACCTGGAACGTGCCGTTTTTCCGGTCTTCGTAGATATCGAAGTGGTGCAGCATGGGTGAGAGAAGGGATAGAACTTACCGCTGGTGAAAACGCAAACTCTGGTGCCTGGCGCCGTAGCAGGAGAGAGCCGGCAGACGACCCGAAAGCCGTCTGCCGACTCGTCCTGGCTTACTCAGCTACCATTTCTTCGGCGAACATGCCCCAGCAGCAGCAGGTGTTGCAGCAGCAGTTGCTGCAGCCGGCGGCTACAATGGTGCGGCTGTCCATCGGGTTGGCGGAGAGTTTGGTGATTTTCATAGTGGTAAGAGGTTGGGGTTGGTTTGCCTACTCTGTTAAATGGGATTTTCGGCGACGTCCCGGTATTGTGCCATGGCTCACAATAGTTCTTCGGTCGGGGGCCTCCCCGCCGGCGGGCCGAAGCAGCCGCTGCGTCGGGTCCGGGGCGGGGATGGCCGGGTTGGTGATTCAAAGGTGGACTACCGCCGGCCCGGCTTCAATAACCCCGGGTTATACTTTATCCCCTGCGGGAATAAGCGGTTATATGCGGTTATAAGCGGCCGAAAAACCGCCCCGAAACCAGCGAAAAAGGCCCGGCGCGGCCTCTTTTTTTGGCGCCGGCGGCTACGGCCGGCTTGCTCGGTGCCGCCGGGGGGAGGCGAGCCGCCGAAGGCTCCCCGAACAGCCCTGCTGCGTCTGGCGTCCGCCCGTCGAACCGCCGGAAGGCGTAGCCCGGCAGCTCTACCGCTTCGTCTGGGCAACTCACCCGCCCCAGGTTTCACCTCCCGGGCTATCGACAGGGCCGCTACGCCGGAAGGCAAGCCGACGAAGCAGTCTGGATGCTTCGGTTGCCCGCCGCAAAGCGCCCGTTTTTCAGCCACCCTGCGCCGCGGTTCGCGCCCCGATTCGGGCGGTTTATCCGGCGGCGCCCAAAATTTCATGACGGCTTTTTCGAGGTCTATACCGGCCTTATCTGTGTTTGCCCGAATTGCCTGGTAGGCCCCTGGGGGTGCCGATAGTTTCGACTCATCGACCTCCCCAACGGACCCTACCAATGAAAGCTCTCCTCCTCTCCGCGGCCCTTCTGACGGCCACCTTCGCCCAGGCCCAGACGCAGCAGCTGCGCGGCCTCGTCACCGACAAAAACGGCGAGCCGATTCCCGGCGCCAACGTCTACCTGAAGGATAACTACGAAGGCACCAGCACCGACAGCGTCGGGCGCTTTGTATTGCGGACGCAGTTGAGTGGCGCCCATGTATTGGTAGCATCATCGGTGGGCTACACCAGCCAGGAGCGCCGCCTGGTGCTCGGCGCCGACACCACCCAGCTGCGCCTGGCCCTGCCCGACGCGGCCAACGTGCTCGGCGGCGTGGTCATCTCGGCCGGCATGTTCGAGGCCGGCGACGAAAAACGCATGACGGCCCTCAAGCCGCTCGACATCCTGACTACCGCCGGCGGTCAGGGCGACATCACCGCCGTGATGCAGAACCTGCCGGGCACGGCCCGGGTGGGCGAGCAGGAAGGCCTGTTTGTGCGCGGCGGCTCGGCCAGCGAAACCAGCACCCTCATCGACGGCATGATCGTGCAGAACCCGTTCTACAGCAGCATTCCCGACGTGGCCCAGCGCGGGCGCTTCAACCCGGCCATGTTCAAGGGCACGGCCTTCAGCACCGGCGGCTACTCGGCCCAGTACGGGCAGGCGCTGTCGTCGGTGCTGCTGCTCGACACCCAAGACAAGCAAAGCGACGCCAACAAGCTGACCCTGGACGTGAACCCGGCCAACGCGGCCGTGGAGTACACGCACCGCGGCTCGGTGGCCGGCCGCCTCTCCTACACCAATATGGCCCCCTACTTCGGGGTGATGCGCCAGACGCGCAGCTGGCGCAAGGCCCCCGAAGGCCTCGACGGCTCGGTGACGGTGCGCGAAAAGCTCGGCGCCAACAGCAGCCTGAAGCTGTACGCTATGACCAGCCACAGCGCCTCCGACATCAACCTGCCCAGCTACGAGCTGGCCGGCACGACCTACAACCTGCAGCTGCGCAACCACAACTACTTCACCACCAACTCCTACCAGCACGCCTTCGGCGAAGGCAAGTGGGAGCTGAAAGCCGGCCTCTCCTTCAGCCTCAACAACGACTACGTCAACATCGCCGACGGGGCCAAGTCCCTGGACCGCTACGACCGGCGCCTGCAGTACCGGGCCACGCTCACGCGCTTTCTGCCCGGCAACCACACCCTGCTGGTGGGTGCCGAAATGCACCACATCCGCCTGACCAACGAGCTGTTTGACGCCAGCTACGTGATGAACGACGCCTACCGGGCCGCCTTTGCCGAGGGCGAGTTTCACCTGGGCCTGAAGCTGGCCGCCCGCGTGGGGGCCCGTGCCGAGCAGGCCCATGTCATCGGCCGCAGCAACGTGGCTCCGCGCTTCTCGCTGGCCTACCAGCTCAGCGCCACCAGCCAGCTGTCGGTGGCCGCGGGCCAGTTCTACCAGACGCCCGACAAAAACTACCTCTACCGCAACCAGCAGCTGAACTTCGAGCAGGCCAACCACTTCATCCTCAACTACCAGTACATGCACAACGAGCGCACCTTCCGCGCCGAAGCCTACTACAAGCAATACGACCAGCTGGTGCGCGAGAAAGGCCTCGTGGGCTTCGACCCGGACCCCTACCGCCAGGTAACCGGCAACACCGACAACAGCGGCAAGGGCTACGCCCGCGGCCTCGACTTCTTCTTCCGCGACCAGAAAAGCATCAAGCGCGGCGACTTCTGGGTGTCCTACTCCCTGCTCGATACCAAGCGCCTGGCCGGAAACTTCCTCGCCCTGGCCACGCCCACCTACGCCTCCAAGCACAACCTGAGCCTGGTCTACAAGCACTTCCTGCCCAAGCCGGGCATCTCGCTGAGCGGCACCTACCGCTACGCCAGCGGCCGCAGCTACTACGCCGCCGAATCGGCCACCTTCCTGGGGGATGAGCTGCGCGACTACCACAACCTGAGCCTCTCGGTGAGCAAGCTCTTCTTCATCAAGCGCAACTACGTGGTGCTCTACTCCTCCGTCGACAACGTGCTCGGCACCCGCAACGTGTACGGCTACCGCTACTCCTCCGACGGCACCCAGCGCACCGCGGTGCAGCCGCCCGCTTACCGCACGGTCTTCGTGGGCGTGTCGGTGAGCCTGAGCAAGTAGCCGCCCCGCCTCCCGTCCCGGTAGGGTCGATATTACTTTGGACGGGAAACCAGTCCGCCCCGCCGGCAGCCGCAGCTGCCGCGCGGGGCGGACTTTGTGTTGGGGTGTCCCCGGCCGGGGCCGGGGCTTAGGCGGCCGCCAGCTGGTGGTCCGCCCGGATACAGCGCAGCAGCAGCTCCTGGGCGCTCAGGCTGATCAGGTCGGTCAGCGACACCTTGTAGAGCTCGGCCAGCTTGGTCAGGCACAGAATCGAGAGCTGGGTGCGCCCCGACTCCTTCTTGCTGTAGGCGGCCTGGCTGATGCCCATCTGGAAGGCCACGTATTCCTGCGGGTAGCCGTGAATTTCCCGCAGCTTGCGCGCTTTAAGGCAGAACGTGTTCATAGCGAAAACGGTGTTGGAAGTGGAGGTGGAAAGCCCTGGGGGCCGGTTGACGGTCCGAAATAGTCCTGCGCCGCTGCCGGAATCAACATATTTCGACCGATGAGGCGTTGCTCCCGGTGAATGCGTGTATACTTTTGACCATTGCTCCCGTCCCACCATTACCCACCAGGCTATGACTCGAACCCTACGATGTTATATTATTGACGACGAGCCGCCGGCGCGCGAGCTGGTGGCCAAGTACATCAGCCGGGTGCCCTACCTGCAGCTGATCGGCCAGGCCACCAACGCCGTCGACGCGCTGTTTGAGCTGGAGCGGGAGCAGCCCGACCTGCTGTTTCTGGACGTGGAAATGCCCGAAATGACGGGCTTCGAGTTTATGCGCGTGCTGGCCGCCCAGCGCCCGGGCCGCCCCGCGCCGGCCGTCATCATGATTACGGCCTACCCGCAGTACGCCGTGCAGGGCTACGAGCACGAAGTGGCCGACTACCTGCTCAAGCCCGTTTCGTTCGAGCGGTTCCTGCGGGCCATCAACCGCGTGGCGCCCCGCTACCTGCCCGAGCCCGCCCCGGCCCCCGGCCCCGCGCCCGAGCCGGCGCTGCCGCCCGCCCCGGAGCCGCCCGCCGAGGAGCGCGCCGCCGAACCCGGCAAATCCACCTTCTTCCTCGTCAAGGAGGACAAGAAGCTGATTCGGCTGGTGCCCCACGAAATCGTGTTCGTCGAAAGCCTGAAGGACTACCTCAACATCCACCTGGCCGGCCGCACCATCACCACGCACATGACCATGACCAAGCTGGAAAGCATGCTCCCGGCCGACCAGTTCCTGCGCGTCAACCGCTCCTACCTCGTGCGCCTGGGGGCCATCAAGGAAATCGACGGCAACCTGATTACCACCACCGACGGCAAGCGCGTGCCCATCGGCGTGACCTACCGCGAGCGGGTGATGGAGGCCATGAAACACAACTTGATGTGAGCCAGGCCCTGCCCCTTACCGGCCCCGCCGCCGCGGGCTGGCGGCGCGTGGCCGTGCACGTGCTCTGGTGGCTGGTGCCGCTGCTGGTCGAGTACTACTTTGTCGGCCGCCTCTTCAAGGACACGGCCCCGCTGCACCTGCTGGCCACCAGCGTGCTGCTGCTGCAGACCGTGGGCGTGTACTACTGGCTGGGCTACTACCTGTTTCCGCGCTACCTCTACCAGCCCCACCCGCTGCGGCTGCTGGCCCACGCCCTGCTGGTGTTCTACGTGGTGTACCTGGTCAACTACGGCCTGTTTTACGCGCTGCAGCCGCTGAGCAAGGGCTTCGGCAGCCCCGAGGTGAGCTACGCCGAGCGCACCTGGGAGAAGATGCTGCGGCCGGCCGGGCTGCTGGGCTGCTTCACCTCGCTGCGGGTGGCGTTCTGGAACTACGGCTTCGGCCCCTTCGTGGCCACGGTGCTGCTGTGCATCAAGTTCGTGCGCGACATCACCATCTACCAGACCAAGAACCTGCGCCTGGAGCGCGACCGGATTGCCCTGGAGCGCAACAACCTGATGCTGGAGCTGGACTTCCTCAAGTCCCAGATCAACCCGCACTTCCTCTTCAACACCCTCAACAGCATCTACGTGCAGGTCGTCGACAGCCACGAGGCGGTGGCTGAGCAGGTGCTGCAGCTCTCCAACCTGATGCGCTACGGCCTCTACGAGTCCAATACCAGCCGGGTGGAGCTGGCGCGCGAGCTGGACTACATTCACAGCTACCTGCAGCTGGAAAAGTCGCGATACGGCGCCCAGGTCGACATTCAGTTCGTGCGCGACGACGGCACGGCCACGTTCTGCATTGCGCCGCTGCTGCTCATCTCCTTTGTCGAAAACGCCTTCAAGCACGGCGTGGGCCGCGTCAAGGCCGGCAGCTACGTGCACGTGCAGGCCCTGATGCACGGCACCGAGCTTACGTTTACCGTCGTCAACCGCCTGCCGGCCACGGCCGCGGCGGCCGGCGTCGGCGGGGTGGGGCTCAGCAACGTGCGCAAGCGGCTGGAGCTGCTCTACCCCGACCGCCACCAGCTCACCGTCGACGCGGATGCCGCCGCCGAGCAGTACGCCGTACACCTGACGCTGGAGCTGGAGCCGCTGGCCGCCGGCCGGTAGCGCCCGGCGTTTTCATTCCCGGCCCGGCAGCGGGCATTCATCGAAACCGGCCCGGGCATTCGTCTAAACTTGTTGGCCGGCCGCCGCGGGGACGACAGTTTTGCAACACCAATCACCGCCAATCCTAACTGTTCGCCCCGCCATGAAAAACGCAGCCCAAACGCCCCGCCTCGTCCTGAAAAAAGAACGCCTCGTGTGCCTGACGACGCCCGCCACGCACGGCAAGCCCGGGGGCATGTCCTCGATTCTGTGCGACATTATGACCGTCAACACGACCATGTAATGTACCGGTGCCTGTTACTCTGCGACGCCGGGGTAACGCCTTCCGATCTGCTGCTGAAATTCATCCGGCGCACCGGCTGCCTCGACCTCGTCTGGGCAGGAGCGTACCCCGACCTGGCCGCGGCCGGTTTGCCCGCCGCGGGCTGGGACCTGGTGTTTGCCAGCCTGCCCGCCCCCGAGCAGCCCGTGCCCGAAGCCTGGCAGGAGCTGCTGCGCCGGCAGCCCGCGCTGGTTCTGACCTCGCCCTACCCGGCGCGCCTCTACGCCGGCCACGACTGGCAGCCGCTGGCCTTTCTGGCCGAGCCCTTTTCCTTCGACCAGTTTCAGCGGGCGTTGCAGCGGTATTTCGACAGCGGCCTGGCCCCGGAACATCCGGCCGGGGCCGCCGTGGCGCGCCAGCAGCCCGGCACCTGACCCAACCACAAGCCCCACTACCCGCCAAAATGCCCCAGCCCCGCGCCGGGTGAGGACCCGAGCCAAGCCGCCCGGAGCCTCGCCCGGCGCGGCTGCGCTGGGGCCGTGGGTGGCCCGTTGGCGCCGCAGGCCGGCGGGTAAATAATTGCCATCAGTCCCGGCTGGTACCGGCTTCATTGACAAAGCCCTACCTGAATGACTGGAAACATGATGAAGAAACTATTATTTTAACTTATTTTTAATGTCAATAAAGTCCACTTCTCTACCTTTATTTAATGATTCATGACCAAGGATTCTTCTTATTACGGCGGCCGGCTTATTCGTTACAACGGCTGCAGCAGCTGCAGCAGCGTCTGCTGACGCAGCCCCTGGCCGAGTTGATGCGCGACTGGTACCGCGAGCCGGCCGCGCAGCAGGCCATTTACGTCGCGTCGCCTTCCTTGTACGAGCGGCTGCTGCAGTGGCTGGCGGGGGAGCCGATTTCGGAAGAAGCCCGTCTGCTCGATACCCTGCACAAGTACGCCATTCGCATGAGCAGCCGCTGCACGCCCTACGGCCTGCTGGCTGGCTGCGCGTTCGGGCGCTCGGGCCCGGCCACGCAGCTCGGCGCAGCCAAGCCGGCCGCGCCGCGCCGCCACACCCGCCTCGACATGGAATACCTGCTGCTGCTGCAGGAGTGGCTGCTGAGCTTGCCGGTGGTGCGCAGCCAGGCTCTGGTCTTCCCCAACAACTCGGTGTACAGCATCGGCGAGAGCCTGCGCTACGTGGAGCAGCAGCGCGAGGGGGCCCTGCGCCGCTACTTCATCAGCGCCGTGGAGGCCGATGCCTTCCTGCTGGGCGTGCTCCGGCAGGCCCGCCCGGGCACCACCCTGCCCGCCCTTTTGCTGCACCTGGTGGAGCAGGGCATCGAAGAAGCCGAAGCCCTGGCCTACCTCGACGAGCTGCTGAGCAGCGGCCTGCTGCGCAGCGAGCTGGAGCCCACCGTGGTCGGGCCCGACTACCTGCCCGCCCTGCTGGCGCGACTGGCGGCTTTCCGGGGCACCGAAGCGGTGGTGGCGCAGGTGCAGGAGCTGCAGGCGCTGGTGCGGGCCGAGGCCGACCCGGCCACCGTGGGCCGGCAGGCCCGGGCCTGGCTGACCGAGCGCCAGCTGCCCGCCCCGCTGGTCGAGCCGCTGCGGGTGGATACCTACTACCCGCAGCGGCCCCAGCTCGGCGAAACCCTGCTGCGCGACCTGCGCCAGCAGCTGCAGCAGCTGTTCGTGCTGAACCAGCCCGGGCAGTCGGCCGAGCTGGAAGACTTCAAGCGCCGCTTCTACACCCGCTACGAAGACGAGGAAGTGCCCCTGGCCCTGGCCCTCGACCAGGAGTGCGGCGTGGGCTACGGCAGCAGCTCGCCGCTGGGCATCGGCTACGCGCCTATGATCGACGACCTTTCCTTGCCCACCACCGGCGCGGCCCCGACGCGCCCGGCCTGGGACTGGTGGCAGGCCCTGGTGCTGGAAAAATACGCCCGGGCCCTGCGCGAGGGCCAGCCCGAAATCGAGCTGACGGCGGCCGACCTGGCGTATATTCAGCAGCAGCGCCCCGCCGACGACACGCCCCTGCCCGACAGCTTCTACGCCTTCGGCAACCTGCTCACGGCCGGCCCCGCGGTGGCCGGGGCCGAGTACCGCTTCAACCTGCTGGCCTGCAAGGGCCCCTCGGCGGTGCAGCTGCTGGGGCGCTTCTGCGAGGGCGACGAGCAGCTGGCCGCCGCCGTGGCCGGCTGCGTGCAGCGCACCGAGGCGCACCACCCCGACGTGGTGTTTGCCGAGGTGGTGCACTTCCCCGAGTCGCGGGCCGGCAACATCATGACGCGGCCCACGCTCTACACCTACGAAATTCCTTACCTGGGCCGCGCCTCGGTGCCCGCCGAGTACCAGATTCCGCTCGACGACCTGCGCGTGTCCGTGCGCCACGGGCAGCTGGTGCTCCGCTCGCAGCGGCTCAACAAGCGGGTGATTCCGCGCCTCTCCAACGCCCACAACTTCCGACTCGGCCCCCCGGTCTACTGGTTTCTCTGCGACCTGCAGCAGCAAAACGGCCACCTGAACCTGCAGTGGAACTGGAGCGTGCTGGCCGAGCAGGACTACCTGCCCCGGGTGCGCTACCGCAACATCATCCTGAGCCGGGCCACCTGGGTGCTGCGCGCCGCCGACCTCGACGTCGACAACCTCATGCACCTGGCCACCACGCTCACCCGCCGCGGGGTGCCGGCGCAGTTTGCCCTGGCCAGCGGCGACAACGAGCTGTGCCTCTCGCTGCACGTGCCCGACTCCCTGCGCCTGCTGGCGCAGGAGCTGCGCAAAACGCCCACGCTGCGGCTCTACGAGGTGCTGCAGGCGGCCGAAGGTGCCGCGCCGGCCTTCGCCAACGAGCTGGTGCTGCCCTTCTACAACTCCGCCGCGCCGGCCATTGCCGGGCTGGCCGCGGGCCCGGCCGAGCTGCCGCCGCGCCGCTTCTCGGTCGGCTCGGAGTGGCTGTACCTGAAAATCTACACCGGCGAAAAAATCTCCGATGCCCTGCTGGCGCACACGCTCTACCCCGTCATCCAGCGCCTGCTCGACCGCAAAATCGTGGAGCAGTTCTTTTTCGTGCGCTACCGCGACAACGACCCGCACCTGCGCCTGCGCTTCCGCGGCAATACCCACCTGGAATTCTACCACTTCGTCATTCAGGAAGTGGAGCGCAGCCTCAAGGAGCACGTGCGCACCGGCAGCGTGCACTGCATCCAGACCGACACCTACCGCCGCGAGCTGGAGCGCTACGGCTACCAGCAGATCGAGCTGTGCGAAACTCTGTTTTGCTGCGACAGTCTGTCCACGTTGGCCTTTCTGGAGCAAACCAGCGGCACGTTCGACGAAAACGCGCGCTTCTGCTTTGCCGCCGCCAAGGTGGAGCGCCTGCTGACCACGCTGGATATGCCTCTGCCCACGCGCACGGCCCTGGCCCAGCAGCTGCAGCAAAGCTTTTTCCAGGAATTTGGCGGCGACGCCACCCTGCGCCGCCAGCTCAACGACAAGTACCGCCAGTACCGCCCCATGCTGGACCAGGCCTTCAGCTGCGCCGTGCAGACGCAGCGCGCCGCCGACACCTACGACGTGCTACAGCGCACCGCCCTGCTGGAGCTGCAGCGCACCGCCACCAGCCCGGCGCAGCTGCACAGCATCCTCAGCAGCCTGATTCACATGCTCATCAACCGCCTGTTTCCGTCCAAGCAGCGGGCCTACGAGCTGGTGTTCTACCACTGCCTGGCCAAGCACTACGATTCGGTGCGCGCCCGCTCGGGGGCCCGCCCAGTGGCCGTCGAGGCCCTGGTTCCGCCGGTTGTGGCGTAAAGCGCAAGGCCGGCCGGCCGGCCGGCTAGCGGATGCGCTCCAGGTGAAAAACGCCCAGCGGGGCCCCGGCGGCACCTGTGGGGCTCAGCGGACCGCCGGAAATGAGCCGGACCGGCTGCGCGGGCGCGGTGGGCTGGTCGGGGGAGGTGAAGTCCGCGCCGCTGTCGGTGCCGGCGTCGTAGGTGCGGGCGGGCACGCTCAGGTGCCGCTGCCACTGGCCGGCCGCGTCGAGCAGCGCCGGGGTTTCCAGGGCTACAAACCAGTCGGGGCTGGGGGCGACCATGCTGACGGCCGTGACCAGCGGGTGCTGCACGTCGACGGTGACGGTATCCACAAACTGCCCCGGTGAACCGATGGAGCCCTGGCGGCTCTCAAACCAGTCGTTGATGAGGTTGCCGGTGGCCAGGGCAGCCAACTCGCCGCGCAGGGCGGTGTTGTCGCCACGTTCGGCCATGTCTTTGATGCCCGTGCTAGCCGGAGCACCAGACCGGTACAGGGCCCGGTGAGCAACGTCGCCGATACCGGTGCCGGCGGAACTGGTGTGGGCCACCCCGATCAGCCGCGAAAAATGCGCGCCGGGCGGGTAAGCTCCGGGATGCGTAGCCGGGCTCCAGGTGGCTTCGAACGTGACGCGGTAGGTGGCCGGGCCCGGCGCGGGCTGGGCGTCTTTGTCGGAGGTGCAGGCCGTAGCGGCAAGCACAGCGGGGAGTAGCAAACGATTCATGGCAGACCGGAAAGTAGCGGATAACTAACACAACGCCCTGCCGGAGCGGATTCGTGCATTGCCGCAATCATTCAGGCCCTTAAATGAGCGGCGGGCCTAGCCGCGCCAGCGGCCTTCGGCGTGGGGGCGGCCGGTTTTCTGCTCTTCCTGGCTTTCCCCGGGCGGCACTTCGCGCACCTCGATGCGCACAGCGTGGGCTTTGGGCACCACGTGGGCGCCGTAGCAGTCGGCGTACTGCTGGGTCAGCTCGGCCCCGAAGAAGATGATCAGCGAGGAATAGTAAATCCAGACCAGCAGCACGATGATGGAGCCGGCCGCCCCGAAGGCCGAGCCGGGGTTGGAGGTGCTGATGTAGAAGGTGAGCAGGTATTTGCCGAGCACAAACAGCCCGGCCGTGACCAGGGCGCCCACCCACACGTCGCGCCAGCGGATGATGGCGTCGGGCAGGAAGCGGTAAATCAGGGCGAAGAGCACCGTGGTGATGCTGAACGATAGCACGAAATCAACCAAGCGAATGAGCACCACGGCCACGTCGGGCATGATGCGCTGCAGATAGCCGGTGAAAAAGGTGAGCAGGGCGCTGATGACAAAGGAAATCAGCAGCAGCAGGGCAATGCTCAGAATCAGGCCGAACGAGAGGACCCGGTCGCGGATAAACTGCTTGAGCACGCCGGTGTTGCCGTCGGTTTTCACCCGCAGGTTCCAGATGCTGTTGAGGCTTTCCTGCAGGGTGACGAAGAACGTGGTGGCCGTAAAAATCAGCGTGCCGATGCCCAGCGCGGCCGACATGCCGCCCTGGCGCTGCTGGTTGAAGCTGTTGATGGAGTCCTGCACGGTTTTGGCCGCGTCGGGGCTCACCAGGCCGTTGAGCTGGGCAAACACCTGCCCCTGAATGGCTTCCTGGTCGAACAAATAGCCGGCGGCGGTGATGACGATGAGCAGCAGCGGCGGCAGCGAGAGCACCGCGTTGTAGGAGAGGGCCGCGGCGAGGCGCAGGGAGTTGTTTTCGTTGAACTGCCCGAGGGTATTGCTCAGCAACGAGGACAGGGAGGAAAGGCGAAACGAGGAAGCCATAAGCAGCGGAAGCCGAAAGGGGCGAAGGAGGATTCTGCCGTACTACGGCGGCCCTGTGCCGGGCGTTGGCCCGCCCCGGCCCGAAGCTCAACGGTGCAGCGTCCAGCGCAGCGTGGTAATGGGCGCCGCCTTGATGGCCGCGCTCAGCTCCTCGTCGCTGCCGAACTGCAGCTGCCGCAGCTCCACCGCCTCCACCGACACCTCAAATTCCGTGGCTGCGAAGGGCCAGGGCTGCACCTGCACCGCGTCGGCGGCGGCGCGGCGCACGTCGTAGCGGCGGCCATCGGGGCCCCGGCTGATTTCGAGGGCGCGCGCCAGGTCGGGCAGTTCGTGGCGGCAGAGGATGAGGCTGAGCCGGTCGCACCACTGCAGCAGGGCGTAGGCCTGGTCGGCCTCGGCTTTGCGCAGCTGCAGCTCCCGGCGCCAGCGCTGCTGGCAGCGCCGCTGCTCGTCGAGGAAGGCATCGGTTTCGGGGCTTTGGCCGCGCAGCTCCTCGTACAGAAAGCTCAGGTGCAGGCTGGTGAGCAGGCTGCGCCAGCGCCCCTGGAACCGCGCCTCGCGCATGACTTCGCGGGCCTGCTCGGGCGAGAAGGCCTTCATGGTGAAGTCGGCGGGCGCACCGTTGGGGGTGAGGGCGTAGCGGCCGTCCCAGCGGCGCTGCCCGTCGTCGTGCTGGGCGGCGGCGGCCAGCAGGCCCACCCACCGGGCCGGCGGCAGAAAGGCGGGCCACTGGTGCAGCAGCTGGGCCGCCAGCAGGGCGTGGGCCTGTTGGTAGATGATCTGCCAGCCCTCGGCGGTGTAGTTGACAATCATGGGGCGTGTCGAAAAGCTGCTTTCGATACGCAGGCCGGGCCAGAACGATGCAGCGCGGGCCGGGGCCGCTGGTAGGCGGGCGGCTCAATGTTCGCTGCGAAGCGCAGACGAACACCAAGGCCCCACGGAAGCAACTCCGCAGGGCCTTGGCTATGGACCGGAAATCAAGGGGCGGCTGCGCGCCTTGCGCCTACTTGGCCGTGGCGGCCGTCAGCGGGGCCAGGTACTCGGGCTCGGCTTTCAGGTGCTGCAGCATATCGGCGGTCATCTTATCCAGGTCAAATTCGGGCTGCCAGCCCCAGTCTTCGCGGGCGCGGCTGTCGTCGATGCTCTTGGGCCAGCTGTCGGCAATCTGCTGGCGCGAGTCGGGCTGGTAGGTGACCTGGAAATCGGGCAGGTGCTGCTGAATGCTGCGCGTAATGTCGGCCGGCGAAAAGCTCATGGCGCCCAGGTTGTAGCTGGTGCGAATCTTCACCTGCTCGGCCGGGGCGTGCATCAGGTCCAGCGTGGCCTTGAGTGCGTCGGGCATGTACATCATCGGCAGGTAGGTATCGTCCTGCAGAAAGCACTGGTAGGGCAGGCCCTGCACCGCGTGGTGGTAGATGTCGACGGCGTAATCGGTGGTGCCGCCGCCGGGCAGGCTCTTGTAGCCGATCAGGCCGGGGTAGCGCAGGCTGCGCACGTCGAGGCCGTGGCGGCGGAAGTACCAGTCGAGCCACAGTTCGCCGGCCTGCTTGCTGATGCCGTACACCGTGCCGGGGTCCATTACGGTGTACTGCGGGGTGTTGTCGCGCGGCGTGTTCGGGCCGAACACGGCAATGGACGAGGGCCAGTAGATACGGGGCTTGTCGTATTCCAGCGCCGCATTGAGCACGTTGAAGAGGCCATCCATGTTCAGCTGCCAGCCGAATTCGGGGTTCTTTTCGGCGGTGGCCGAGAGCAGGGCGGCCAGGTGATACACCTGCTTGGGCCGGTACTTCTGCATTACTTCGCCGAGGCGGGCGCGGTCGAGCACGTCGAGCTGCTCGAAGGGGCCGGCCTCGGCCAGCTCCGGGTGCTTGGGCAGGCGCACGTCGGCCGCAATGACGTTCGAGGCGCCGTAGCGCTGCCGCAGTTCGTGGGTGAGCTCGAAGCCCAGTTGTCCGCCGGCGCCAATTACCAGAATTGTGTCGCCTGTGCCGGTAGTGCTCATGGGGTGGAGTGGGGGAAGGAGTGGGGGAATGCCGATCAGGGGAAAGGTGTCTCGGGGCCGCAGCGGGCCGGGGGCAAAGATACCCGGTTTGCGGGCCGGCGGCACGCCGCCGGCCGGGCCGTGCAACGTTCGAGGCTAGTACGGTTATCTTTGGGCTATGATGCACAACGTTATACCGGTGACGATGATGCGCCGCGGGCTCGGCCTGCTCAGCGGCTTGGTACTAGTGGCCGGCGCGGCGCGGGCCCAATCGGCCTATCCCTACCGCAACCTGGTGATGGAGGGCGGCGGCATCCGCGGCGTGGCCTACGGCGGGGCGCTGGAGGAGCTGGACAAGCAGGGCGTGCTGCGCGGCATTGAGCGGGTGGGCGGCACCTCGGCGGGCGCCATTCAGGCCGCGCTGCTGGCCGTGGGCTACACCCCGGCCGAAATCGTGCAGGAAGTCAACAACACCCCGATTCAGCGCTTCAACGACGGGCGCTGGTTTTTCTTCGGCGGCTCGCACCGCATGCGCAAGCAGTACGGCTGGTACCTCGGCGACGCCCTCACCAACAAGATAGCGGGGCTGGTGGCCCGCAAAACGGGCAAGCCCAACCTGACCCTGGGCGAGCTGCACCAGCTGGCTCAGCAACAGCCCGGCCACTTCCGCGACCTGTACACCACCGGCACCAACCTCACCCTGCAGCGCGTGCAGGTGTTCAGCTACGAAACCAACCCCACGATGCGCGTGGCCGACGCGGTGCGCATCTCGATGAGCATTCCGCTGTACTTCCGCGCCGTGCTGCTCGACGCGCAGGGCAATGTCGTCCACGGCCGACCCGAGAAAGGCCAGCCGGTGCAGGTGATGGTCGACGGCGGGATGCTGGCCAACTACCCCATCGACCTCTTCGACAAGCCGCGCTACCTGCCCGCCGGCGCTCCGGCTACGCCCGACGCCCGCGGCAACGTGTTCAACCCCCAAACCCTCGGCTTGCGCGTTGACCGGGCCGAGCAGATTGCCCTCGACACGCTGCCCACCGGCCGGCAGGCCCTGGCGCCCTACGAAATCAAGGGTTTCGGCTCGTACGTGGGGGCGCTCTACAACCTGACGGAAGAAAACCTAAACCCCGCCCGGCCCGAGGACTGGACGCGCACCGTGAGCATCAATACCGCCGGCTTCGCGCCCAAGATCAAGCGCATGTCGGAAGCCGAAAAGCAGCAGCTCATGGACAGCGGCCGCCTGGGCGTGCAGGCCTACCTGCAGCGGGCTCAGGCCAAAAAATAAGGCCTGACGTGAAATACGGAGCTGTAATTCCGCACTCCGCGCACCCCAAAATCCGCATTTCCGCCGCATCCGGCGGGGTACAGGGCTACGTTTAAGCCTATAGAAGCCCTCGTCAGATGCGGCAACTCGCATGGTTGTCAGGTGTGGTGACCATGCGGACGAGCGGATTCCTCTAAACGCCCCTTCGGCAAACGGCCGAAGGGGCGTTTGTTTTTTAGTCCCGCTGGCTCGGGCCGGCTCGATACGCGGACTTTGGCGGCACTGCAGCCTGAATGGCCACCTCAGAACGAGTGTTATTTGGATTATTTCTAATCAAGCATATAAACTTTAGAACAAAATCGGGTAACGATTTTACTCGGCAAAGTTGCGTCGTTTTCTTTGTAGCTCTTTGGAATGATTCCAAATAAAGAAAGCCCCATGAATACCTGCCGCCTGCTAGGAATAGCAACCATCGTTTCGGCTACTGCGCTGCCCGCCTGGGCCCAGCAAGCCACTGCCACCATTCGCGGTACCGTCCGCACCCAGGACGGCTCGCCCGCCGAAGCTGTTTCCGTGGGCCTGAAGGGCCGCCCCCAGGGCGCCATTACCGACAGCAAGGGCCAGTTCGTTATCGACCGGGTGCGCGACGGGGAGTACAGCGTGGTGGTATCGGCCGTGGGGCTGCAGACGACGGAAAAGCCGGTGACGGTGAGCGGCGGGCAGCCGGTGACGGTGGACTTTGTGCTGGCCGAAAGCGCCCAACGGCTGCGCGAGGTGACGGTGCAGGGCAACCGCATCAACAAGTTCGACCGCAAGCAGTCGGTGGACGTGAACAAGATGCCGCTGGGCAACCTGGAAAACCCGCAGGTGTACGCCACCGTGGGCAAGGAATTGCTGACCGAGCAGCTGGTGTTTTCGGTGGACGACGCGACGCGCAACGCGCCGGGCCTGCAGAAAATGTGGGACGCCACCGGCCGCGGCGGCGACGGCGGCGCCTTTTACGCCGCGCGGGGCTTCGTCACGCAGAGCCAGCTGCGCAACGGGGTGGCCGGCAACGTAACCGGCGACATCGACGCGGTGAACCTAGAGAAGCTGGAAGTCATCAAAGGTCCCTCGGCCACGCTGTTCGGCTCGTCGCTGACCTCGTACGGCGGCCTGATGAACCGCGTCACCAAGAAGCCGCTCGACACCTTCGGCGGCGAAATCAACGTGGCGGCCGGCTCCTACGGCTTCCACCGCGTGTCGGCCGACGTGAACCTGGTGGACCAGAGCGCGCCCGCCGATGAGCCCAAAACCCTGGGCCTGCGCCTGAACACGGCCTACACCTACGAGGACAACTTCCAGAACAAGGGCTACACCGGCTTCAACAAGAGCCTGGCCGTGGCCCCCAGCCTGCAGTGGCGCGCCACGGACCGGCTGACGGTGAACCTCGACGCGGAAATCTACCAGGGCCGGGGCACGGGCAAGCAGTTCATCTTCCTGTACTTCGCACCGGCCCAGTTGGGCTTCGACCGGGCCGACAAGTCGCCGTTCGATTACCGCCAGTCGTACCAGGGGCCGGGCCTGATTCAGGACTCGCGCAGCACCAACCTGTTCGGGCAGGTGCAGTACAAGATTTCGCCCAGCTTCACGGCCACGACCTACCTGACCAGCAGCCACAGCTACTCGAACGGCAACTCGGCGTACTTCTACCTGACGCCGTCGACCGCGGATTTCCGCCGCCGCCACCCCGAACTGCCCGCCGCCGACAACTACCTGGTACGGGCCGACCAATCGACGGACAACAGCCAGAAGCAGCTGTGGGAGGCGCAGCAGCTGTTCAACGGCGACTTCCAGGTGGGCAGCCTGCGCAACCGCGTGGTGCTGGGCCTGGATTTCCTGCGCATCAACTCGGACATCAACTTCGTGGGCGCCAACTTCGACACGGTGGCCCTGGCCTCGCCGCGGCCCGTGCTGGATCAGTTCAACGGCGCTAACATGAACGCCGTGTACGCCAGCGGCGGCGGCGGGCGCTACCTGGTCACCACCAAGTCGAATACCTACAGCGCCTTCGTGTCGGACGTGCTGAACCTGACCGAGCAGCTGAGCGTGCTGGCCGCCCTGCGGGTGGACCACGTCAGCAACACGGGCGGGCTGTTTTACTCGCCGGTGGCGGCGTACAAGCAGACCACGTTTTCGCCCAAGCTCGGGGTGGTGTACCAGCCGGTGAAAGACCGGGTGAGCGTGTTTGCCAACTACCAGAACAGCTTCAACAACCTGGGCCTCTACCTGGCCGCCGACGGCAGCCGGCCGCTGGCCCGGCCCGAGCGCGCCAACCAGTGGGAAGGCGGGGTGAAGCTGGACGCCGCCGGCGGCCGCCTCAGCGCCACGGTGAGCTACTACAACATCCGGGTGCAGGACCGGCTGCGGCTGCTGGGCTACTCGCCCATCACGTTTGAAGCCATTAACGCCCAGGATGCCACCCAGCGCAGCCAGGGCCTGGAAGTCAACCTGGTGGCCAACCCGGTGCGCGGCCTGAACGTGGTCGGCGGCTTCTCCTACAACGAGTCGAAGTTTGAGGACTCGCCCGAGGACGTGAACGGCCGCCGGCCCAACACCGCCTCCTCGCCCTACCTGGCCAACGCCTGGGTGAGCTACCGCCAGCCCGAGGGCGCGCTGCGCGGCCTGGGCGCGGGCTTCGGCGGCAACTACGCCAGCGAAAACCGCGTGCAGAACGCGAACAACAACGTGTTTACGCTGCCCAGCTACACGCTCTTCAACGCCAGCATCTTCTACGACCAGCCCAAGTACCGCATTTCGGCCAAGGTGGATAACCTGACCGACCAGCAGTACTGGACCGGCTACACCACCATGAACCCGCAGAAGCTGCGCAGCATTGTCGGTAGCATCGCCTACAAGTTCTAACGAGCGGGGCGGGCGGCGCCCCGCTTCGCGGTGGTTCACCACAAGTACCAGCAGCGTGATGAGTGCCCGGGGGCTGAGGCCGCCGAACCGCCGCCCGCCGCCCACCGGCTTTTCCCTTTTAGCTTTCGGCCTATGACGCCTTTCAAAAAAGCCATCGGCAAGCTGCACCTCTGGCTCGGCCTCGCGTCCGGGCTGGTCGTGTTTATTGTGAGCATCACCGGGGCCATCTTCACCTTTCAGGACGACATTCGGGACCTGACCGAGCCCTGGCGCAAGGTGCCGGTGCAGCAGACTGCGTATCTGCTGCCCTCGCAGCTGCAGGCGGCCGCGCTGGCCGCGCACCCCGGCATTGCGGCCAAGGACTGCTGGACCACCTACTTCGGGCCGGAGCGCTCGGCCACGGTGTTCTTCACCGATAAGGCCGGCGCGCCCATCATGGTGTCGCTGAATCCCTACAGCGGGCAGGTGCTGCACGAAACGGATCTGCGCACGCACTTTTTCAGCATCGTCCAGGAAATCCACATGCACCTGCTGCTGCCCGAGGCGGTGGCCAAGTGGGTGGTGGGCATCAGCATCAGCGTATTCGTGGTGATGCTGCTGACGGGCATCGTGCTGTGGTGGCCCAAGCGCCGGCAGGAGCGGAAGCAGCGCCTGACCATCAAGTGGGGGGCGCGCTGGCGGCGCATCAACTACGACCTGCACAACGTGCTCGGCTTCTACGCCGCCGCCATTGCCCTGATGCTGGCCCTGACGGGCCTGTTCATGATTTTCCCCTGGATGCTCGAATCGAGCATGTTCGTCATCAACGGCGGCCCAGTGGATGCGCGGGAAAAGATAACGGCCAAAGTCGACACGCTGCAGCCCGCCGCCGCCGCCGCGCAGCCCCTGCCGGATGTGGTGTACCGCGCCGCGCGCCGCCTCTCGCCCCGGGCCGAAATGATTCTGCTGGGCCCGACGGGCAGCCGCAAGGACCCGGTGTACTGCTGGACCTACGGCAAAACCCTGCACTACTACCACCGCGACGAATACGCCTTTCATCCGGTATCCGGCGAGGTGCTGCAGTTCCTGCCCCACGCCCGCAAGGGCACGGCCACCCGCTTCTCCGACATGAACTACGACCTGCACACCGGCCAGCTGCTGGGCTTCGGCGGCAAAATCGTGGCCTTTCTGGCCAGCCTGATTGCGGCCTCGCTGCCCGTCACGGGCACCGTCATCTGGTGGGGCCGCCGCCACAAATCAAAAAAGAAAAAGCCCCAAGCCGCGCTGGCCTGAGGCGTTATCCACCGCGTGTGCAAAGCCGTGTGGAAAACTCGCGGGCCTGATGCGGCCGGTTCACCCCGCAGTCATTGCGCGCGAACCGAAGGTCGACGTCGTCAAGCGCGGCAACCGCCGGAAGGCGTAGCCACTCTGGCCGCTCGCGGCACAAACGGTACAGCACGCACTACCCGAAAACAGCCCCGCCCGAAACCAGTAACTCCGGTTTCGGGCGGGGCTGTTTTCGGTTTCTGTCAGTTCGGGCGGCGGTGCTGCTGAAGACTGCTGCGTCGTCTCTCCTCGCAATGACTGCCAGTGCTACCGTCGGCTGGCGCGGCCGGGCTGCTAGGGCAGCCGCTGGTGGCGGGGCACGTTGAAGAGCAGGGAAGAGGCCAGCGGCACCAGAAACATGAGTACCGTCAGCGCCGTCAGGCCCACGTCGGCGGCGTGGCTTTCCAGGAACACGCTGACGGGGTGCGCGGGCTGAAAATGCTCGAACAGGGACAGCAGCAGCTTCAGGCCCAGAATGCCGATGACCAGGAAGGCCGAGGTTTCCAGGAACGGGTAGCGGGCCATCAGCAGCACGAAGGCCTGGGCCACCAGGCGCATGGCCAGAATGCCGATGAACACGCCCACGCACACCAGAATCAGGTTGTCGGTGAAGGCCACCACGGCAAAGACGTTGTCGATGGAAAAGGCCAGGTCCATCAGCTCGATCAGGGCCACGGTGGCCCAGAACTGCCCGAAGGCGCCCAGGGTGCGGCGGTACAGCCAGCTTTTGCCCTTGTCGGGCGCGTCGGCAGCGTCGTCGTCCGCGCTGCGGCCTTTGGGGCGGAACTGCTGGTAGCAGAGATAGAGCAGATACAGACCGCCCAGGGGCTTGAGGTACCAGAAGTTGATGAGGAAGGAAGCGAAGAGCAGGCACACCCCGCGGAACACGTAGGCCCCGATGATGCCGTAGCGCAGGGCTTTCTGGCGCTGCTCCTTGGGCAGGTCGCCGACCATGGTGGCCAGCACCGCCGCGTTGTCCACGCTGAGCAGGCTTTCGATGATAATCAGGTTGCCGACGATGGCCGCCGCGGCCAGCGGGTTGTCGAGAATCTGTTGGAGGTGGACGTTCATGCAGGTAAGTAACCCCGGAAAAGCCGAAAAGGTCCGGCCAAAGCCCAAGGAGAGGGCGAAAATGCAAAACAACGGGTATTACGCCGCCGGGACGTATTGGATGCCGGGCTAGATGATGGGACCGTGGGGCAAAATCAGGAAAAAGAACAGCTGGCCGGCAATCAGGAATAACAACAGGTAGCTTATGCGCCGCAGCATGAACAGGTGTCGTGCCCAGGGCTGCCGCGCGCGGCCGGCCCATCCCTGCAACGCGGCGTTGGCAACGCCCAAAACCAATGTGCCGCAGAGCAGCCGGAAACCGGCTTCCTCGACGGCTACGTGCAACTCGTGGGGCCAGAAGTAGCGCGGCGGTTCCAGAATCAGCGCGGGCAGGCCGAACACCCACACCAACATGCGCTTAAACAGCAGCAGACAGCACAAGGCCGCGCCGATGAACAGCCAGGCGCTGGCGCGGTACAGCGTATATTTCGTCATACCCGGGGAAGTTTGCCCGTCAAGATAAGCCGGGCGAACTTCCGCCGCTGCCGTACCTTCGCCGGCGGTTCCCCGTCATTCCCAGAAAGCCCATTCCCCATGTACACCACCCTTCAGCCCGATCTGCAGCAGCAGCTCCAGGAAATCAAGGACGCCGGCCTCTACAAAAAGGAGCGCATCATCACTTCGCCCCAGGGCGCCGAAATCGAAACCTCGGAGGCCGGGGAGGTGCTCAACTTCTGCGCCAACAACTACCTGGGCCTGTCGTCGCACCCCGAAGTCATCAAGGCCGCCAAGGAAGCCATCGACTCGCACGGCTACGGCATGTCGTCGGTGCGCTTTATCTGCGGCACCCAGGACATTCACAAGGAGCTGGAGCGCAAGCTGGCCGAGTTTCTGGGCACCGAGGATACCATCCTCTACGCCGCCGCCTTCGACGCCAACGGCGGGGTGTTCGAGCCCCTGTTCAACGAGCAGGACGCCATCATTTCCGACGCGCTGAACCACGCCAGCATCATCGACGGGGTGCGCCTGTGCAAGGCCCAGCGCTACCGCTACGCCCACAACGACATGCAGGACCTGGAAAAGCAGCTCCAGGACGCGAAGGAGAAAGGCACCCGCCACCGCATCATCGTCACCGACGGCTCGTTCTCGATGGACGGTACCATCGCCCAGCTCGATAAAATCTGCGACCTGGCCGACCAGTACGAAGCCCTGGTGATGATTGACGAGTGCCACTCCATGGGCTTCCTGGGCAAAACCGGCCGCGGCACCCACGAGTACCGCAACGCCATGGGCCGCGTCGACATCATCACCGGCACGCTGGGCAAGGCCCTGGGCGGGGCCATGGGCGGCTTCACCTCCGGCCGCAAGGAAATCATCGACATGCTGCGCCAGCGCAGCCGCCCCTACCTGTTCTCGAATACGCTGGCTCCGGCCATCGTGGGCGCCAGCATCCGCGTGCTCGATTTGCTGACGGAAAGCACTGAGCTGCGCGACCGGCTGGAGGAAAACACCAAGTACTTCCGCGAGAAAATGACCGCCGCCGGCTTCGACATCAAGCCCGGCGAGCATCCCATCGTGCCCGTCATGCTCTACGACGCCAAGCTCAGCCAGGACTTCGCCGCCAAGATGCTGGAAAAGGGCATCTACGTGGTGGGCTTCTACTTCCCGGTGGTGCCCAAGGGCCAGGCCCGCATCCGCGTGCAGCTCTCGGCCGCCCACACCCGCGCGCATCTGGATAAGGCCATCAACGCCTTCATCGAAGTCGGCCGCGAGCTGGGCACCATCAAGGCGCCGGAGGCCCAGCAGCCCGAGGCCGGGCAGGTGGTGACGAACACGCCCTGAGGCTTGCTACTGCTGAAGCAACAAGGCCCACCGAGTTTCGGTGGGCCTTTTCGTTTGATTATACTGCCGTGACTAAGTGAAACGCATTTGCGCAGGTTACTATGAATTCGAGCGTTGCCTTGTGCTTGCTGTTGGCAGGCAGTGCAGCTTGTGTAAGCGGCTGTGCTGTCAATGAGGGAACCGTTGGGATGCCCATTCAAAAAGAACTACTGATAAACAAGCGCGGGGAATTGTGGAGGAATGATGACCAGAGCAATTACATAATGCCTAGCTTAATATTTTATGACAGCACTGTGCTTGGCTCCAGTAGAGGAGACACCGCTTTTAGATTCACCTACGAGCTAAAAGGTCGGTATATTCTGCTGAAGGATTTCAAAGGCCGGGTAGAGAAGAGTCGCATTCTGCACATAGGTCCGAATACATTCACGGTTGACAAGCTGTGGTTTCTAGAGGGCAAGCAGACGTACCACCGGGAGGTGTTCGGGCCGTAGGGTTGGCAGAAAGCAGCAACGGGCCGGGTGACGGACCAATCAGCGTAGTGGCCATCGATAAACTGTAACTTCCACAACCAGTCCCACCTTGCCCGCCCCATGAAACTGTACGCTGCCTTAGCCCCCCTGCTGATTGCTGGCGCCCTGGCCGGCTACCTCCGCCCCCAGCCCGCCGAAAAGCCCTTCCCGCCGGCCCGCGTAGCCGCCCCGGGTCCCATCACCGGCGCCGACCAGACCGCGGCCTACCTGCCCTACCTCCAGGGCAAGCGCGTGGCCGTGCTGGCTAACCTCACCACCATCATCGGCCGGAAGCACCTGGTCGACAGCCTGCAGAGCCGGGGTGTGAACATCGTGAAGGTGTTCGGGCCGGAGCACGGCTTCCGGGGCAACGCCAGCGCGGGCGTGCACGTGGCCGACGAAAAGGACCCGGCCACCGGCATTCCCATCATTTCGCTCTACGGCCCGAAGCGCCAGCCCTCCGCCGCAGACCTGGCCGACGTGGACGTGCTGCTCTACGACCTGCAGGACGTGGGCTGCCGCTTCTATACCAACATCAACGCGCTGCGCAACCTGATGGACGCCTGCGCCCAGAACGACAAGGAGCTGCTCATCCTCGACCGGCCCAACCCCAACGGCTACCTCGTCGACGGGCCCGTGCTCGACATGCAGCTCAAGTCCGGCATCGGGCAGTTTCCCATTCCCATTGCCCACGGCCTGACCGTCGCCGAGTTTGCCCAGATGGTCAACGGCGAAAAGTGGCTGCCCGGCGGCAAGCCCTGCCGGCTGCGCATCATCCCGGTGAAGAACTACCGGCACGACATGGAGTACGTGCTACCCGTCAAACCCTCGCCCAACCTGAATACCCCGCAGAGCATCCTGCTCTACCCCTCCACCTGCCTGTTCGAGGGCACCGTGCTCAACCACGGCCGCGGCACGCAGTTTCCCTTCACCGTGCTCGGCAGCCCCGCCCTCCAAGGCAAGTTCAGCTTCGCCTACACGCCCGTCAGCATCCCGGGCATGAGCGAAACGCCGCTGCACATGAACCAGGTGTGCTACGGCCTCGACCTGCGCCAGTACGACACCCGCGAGCTGCGCAAAACCAAGCGCCTCAACCTGGACTGGATGATTACGCTCTACAACGCCTACCCCGACAAGGCGCACTTCTTCGACCGCACCCAGAGCAAGGAAATCGGCAACATCAACGGTCTGGCCGGCACGTTGGACTTCAAAAAGCAGATCGAAGCCGGCCAGACGCCGGAGCAAATCCGCGCCTCCTGGGAGCCGGGCCTGAGCCAATACAAGCAGATGCGCAAGAAATATCTGCTGTACCGGTAGGGGCTGCGGGCGGCCCCGAGCCCGGGCAAAGTCCACGTAATGCCGCCCGCAAAATCAACCGCGAGAGGGATGCCTGGGTAACCTGGTTTTAAAGGGCTTCTGCTACATTGGAATACGAGCCAACACGTACACGTTTTTACAACCATTAGCTGCCATGACAAGACTGGTCACCGTAATTCTGTTGCTGACGACCATTGCCGCCGGCGCAGTTGCCCAGGGCAACAAGCCCGCGACTTCGTCGAGCCCCACGACGATATACCAGACGCAAAAGCAAAACGGCTCGGGCGTGGCCGTGCAGGGAATGTCGAGCGTGTCGCAGGCCGAAGCCGACCGCAATGCCGACAAGGCCGGCGTGAGCGGAAGCTTCCAGAATGCCACGGGAACGGGGACCCGGTTCCAGGTGCCGACGCCCGCTGCCACCACAAAAGCCGCCAAACCAGCCAAAGCAGCTGCCCACTAAAGCCGCGGGCACTCCATCGCATTTTCCCCACAGGCCGGTCCCTCCAGACCGGCCTTTATCGTATGGCGGTGCTGTCATTATCAGTCCGTTGAGAACTGAAATTTCTTGGCGGAAGCGCCCCGTTATTACGGTTGAGTATTCCGCCCTTTTTCTATATTTCCTCCACGTCCCGATTACCACTATTACCTATTGCGAGTCGTTCCATTTTTCCACTTTCATCCTTTCCCAACGTATGGCCTCGCCATTCAAAAAACGCTTCCGGAACTTCTTCCTGAGCAAATCCATCAGCCGCGAAACCATGAAGCAGCTGGTGGGTGACCACCTCGACGCGCTGGACGCCGACAAGCAGCCCGAAGACGCCCCCGACACGGCCGCTATGGCTGCCCGGCTGCGCCCGCTCTACGAGCAGTTTCAGGTAGGGCTGGGCACGGGCCGGGCCGTCACGGCCGAGCGGGGCAGCCACACCGGTTCGGTGGGCAGTGCGTTCGACGCCCTGAAAAGCTACCCCGCCGAGGTAGCCCGCGTGCATATTCTTCCGAAGCACGACGAGAAGTCGGCCGTGTATAAGGAGTTCTTCCCGAAGGGCCGCACGGCGTTTTCGGGGGCTTCGCAGAAATCCATCGGCACCGATATTCGCGCGTTCATGCTCACGGCCCGCAAATACGACGCGCTGGTGCCCGCTGCCGCCGTGGCCGAGCTGCAAACGCGCCTGAAAGCCTTTGAGGACGCCGATACCGACCAGGGCAAAGTCGCCAAGCAAACCAAGGAAGGCAATCAAGCCATTGGCAAAGACCAAAAGAAGCTGGCCGTCCACCTGTTCGCCAACTTCGGTACCCTCATCAGCGCCTTTGCCGCCGAACCCGAAAAGGCCGAGCCGTACTTCAACCTCAGCCTGCTGCCCTCCACGCAGCGCAAGAAGAACAAGCCAGCCACTGCGGTAGCCTAACGGGCGGCGCCCGCCCCCGCAAGCATTGTTACGCGTTCCGTTTTCCGGAATGCCCAAAAACGGCTGTCAGCCCCCGTTCCGGATTCCGGAACGGGCAAAAACGGCTGTCAGACCCCATTCCGCATTTCGGAATGCCCAAAAACGGCTGTCAGGTATCATTCCGGAATGCGGAATGCCCAAAAACGGTTGTCAGACCCCGTTCCGGATTCCGGAACGGGGTCTGACAACCGTTTTCAGCCTATTCCCAAGACGTGGGAAGCTTGTAGGTCGGCTCAGGCCGCCACCTCCGCCGCCGAGCCCACCGCCGCCGGGGCCGCCGGGCGGGGCTGCGCGTCGAAAAGGAACTCGTTGAGCTTGGCGCGCAAATCGGAGGACGAGAGGTTGCGGAACACCTCCCCGCCGCGCACCAGGGACATCTGCCCGGTTTCCTCGCTCACCACCAGCACCACCGCGTCCGTCACTTCCGTCAGGCCGATGGCGGCGCGGTGGCGCAGGCCCATGGAGGCGGGCACGTCGGGGTTTTCGCTGACCGGCAGAATGCAGCGCGCGGCCCGGATGCGGCCGGCGGCAATGATGACGGCCCCGTCGTGCAGGGGGGAGGTCTTGTTGAAGATGCTCATGAGCAGGCGCTTGCTCACGGCCGCGTCGAGCAGGTCGCCGGATTCGGCGTAGAACTTCAGGTCGGAGGCCTGCTGAAAGGCAATGAGGGCGCCCGTGTTCTTGCCCGCCAGGCTTTTAGCCGCCTCCACGAAGGGCGTGACGGACATGCGCTGCATGGGCGTTTCGCGGCGCCACGAGAACATGCGCATGCGCTCCAGGGCCGTCACCTTGCCGATGTTGAGCAGGAAGCGACGGATTTCCTGCTGAAACAGGATAATGCCCGCCAGCACACCCACCGACATAAACTGCCCCAGAATCATGGTCAGCAGCTCCATGCCGGCGGCTTTCACCACCAGGTAGACGAGGTAAATCGACAGAAAGCCCAGGAAGATGCGCAGGGCCACCGAGCCGGTGAGCAGCTTGTAGATCTGGTAGAACAGAATGGTCACCAGCACCACGTCGACGACGTCGATCCAGCCGATGCGCAGGAAGCCGATGGCGACGGGGTTAAACATGGGCGTTGGGGTCAGGAGTCAGGTACTAAGCGTGTTTTCGAGCAGGCGAACGGTCTGCGCGGCTTCGGCCACGTCGTGCACGCGCACGAGGCGGGCCCCGCCGAGCACGGCCAGGGTATTCAGGGCAATGGTGCCGGGCAGGGCGGCGTCGGGCGTGAGGCCCAGGGGTTTCCAGACGAGGGTTTTACGGGAAAGTCCTACCAAAAGTGGCAAATCCAAAACGGTGCGCAGCTCGGGCAGCCGCCGCAGCAGCTCGTAGCCCTGCTGCGGGGTTTTGGCGAAGCCGATGCCGGGGTCGAGCACCACGTCGGCGGCGGGCCAGAGGGCGCGCAGGGCCGTGAGCCGGTCGCGGAAGTAGCGCGTGACCGATAGCACCAGGTCTTCGTCGTAGGCGGTGTGCTGGGTCATGGTTTGGGGAGTGCCGCGCATGTGCATGAGCACGTAGGGCACCCGCAGCCGCGCCACGGTCGGGAACATTTCCGCGTCGAGCAGGCCCCCGCCGATGTCGTTGATCATGTTGGCCCCGGCCTGCACGGCCTGTTCGGCCACCCGGGCCCGGAAGGTGTCGACGGAAAGAAAGACCTCGGGGAAGCGCCGGCGAATGGCTTCGCAGGCGGGCAGCACCCGGCGCAGCTCCTCCTCGGGGCTGATGTCCTCGGCGCCGGGGCGCGAGGAGTAGCCGCCCAGGTCGAGGATGGCCGCGCCGGCTTCGAGCATCTGCTCGGCGCGGCGCAGCACGTCGGATTCGGCTTCCAGCCGCGAGCCGGCGAAGAACGAGTCGGGCGTCACGTTCAGAATGCCCATGACCTGGGGGCGGCTCAGGTCGAGCACGGAGCCGCCGGGGCAGCGCAGCGTCTGCCGGCCTCGAAATAGCGTATCTTGCGCGGACAGACCAGTCATGGATTTCAGGCTTAGAAGCTTGGCGGGTAACGGTTCAGACGTAGGCGAGGCCCAGCTAAGGCATTGCCGGAAAGCAACGCCGTCAGCTGCGCAAAGAACGTTCTAAGACCAAAGCCCTACTACCTCCGCTCTGTTTTAAAAATAGCATTTTCACGTTGAACGACCAAACCCCGCGGCAGTACGACGAGGTCATTGGGCAGTGCCGGACGCTGTTTCTGGCCAAAACCCACGACTACGGCACGGCGTGGCGCATCCTGCGCCTGCCCAGCATCACCGACCAGATTTACATCAAGGCCCAGCGCATCCGCTCCATTCAGGAGAAGGGCACGCAGCTGGTGCAGGACCCCATCGACGACGAGTTCGTGGCCATCGTGAACTACTGCGTCATTGCCCTGATGCAGCTGCACCTGCCCGCCGACGCGCCCCTGGACCTGGAGGCCGACGCCGTGGCGGCCACCTACGACGAGGAAATCGGGGAAAACCGCCGCCTGCTCTTCGCCAAAAACCACGACTACGGCGAGGCCTGGCGGCAGATGCGCGTGTCGAGCATCACCGACATCATCCTGATGAAGCTGCACCGCACCAAGCAGATCGAAGATCTGCACGGTCGTACCCTGGCCTCGGAAGGCGTGGAAGCCAACTACCGCGACATGCTCAACTACGCCGTGTTTGCGCTGATTCTGCGCGGGGCGGCGTGACCTCACCCCCCGGCCCCCTCTCCTTAGATGTCGCGCATCAAGCGAGGTAGGGGGAGCCAGACATCAGCAACGATTTGGTGCGGCGAGGCAACCCAGGGAAGAAATAAGGTTGTTTAGCAGAACGCACCCCTCTCCCTAAGGAGAGGGGCCGGGGGTGAGGTTTAAACCTTCCGCGTTGCCCGGCCGTTTGCCAGCCGCTTACTTTGTAGATATGTCCACTTCCGATTCCGCTGCTGCCACCTCGGCCATGACGGCCGGCCACCAGCCGTCCCACCTCATGCGCACGCTCGTCCGACTCTGCTGGCTGTTGCTCGGCGGGTTGTTTATCTTTTCGGGGCTGATCAAGCTGAACGACCCCATCGGCACGGCCTACAAGCTGGAGGAATACTTCGAGGTCTTCGCGCAGGACTTCGGCTCGTTCTTCATGGTGTTTCATGGCATGGCCCGCACGCTGAGCATCACGCTCAGCTCCTTGGAAGTGGTGCTGGGCGTGGCTTTGCTGCTGCGCTGGAACCTGCGCACCACGCTCTGGAGCCTGCTGGTGCTGCTGGTGTTCTTTGCCTTCCTCACGTTTTACTCGGCCGCCTTCAACAAAGTCACCGACTGCGGCTGCTTCGGCGACTTTATCAAGCTCAAGCCCTGGACGTCCTTTTTCAAGGACATGTTCCTGCTGCTGCTCTGGGCGGTGGTGTTCTTTAATCAGCGCTACCTGCGCCGCGTCTTTGCCAAGGGCACCCTGGGCACCATGTACGTGACCTTCGCGCTGGCCGTGGCCGTGGGCATCGGGGTGTACGCCCTGGGCCACTTGCCCTACTTCGATTTTCTGCCCTACAAGGTGGGCAACGACATCGGCAAGCTGATGCAGCCCGCCGCGCCGCTGCGCTACAAGTACATCATGGAGAAAGGCGGCACCACCCAGGAATTCACGGAGTACCCCACGGATACGCTCTGGAAGTTCAAGCAGATGGTGGCCCTGAACCCCGAAGACGGCCCCAAAATCACCGATTTCCGGGTGTGGGGCGGCGAGCAGGAAGAGCTGACCAAGGAAGTGCTGACCGGCAACAAGCTGCTGGTCATCATCCAGAACACCACCAAGGCCGACCGGGACCGGTTTCCGCTCATCAACCAGCTCATTGCCGGCGCCGATTCCTCCAAGAAGCGCATCACCCCGATGATTATCACCAGCAGCTCGCCCAACGAGTTCGACGTGTTCCGCCACGAGGTGAACCTGCCCGGCAAGTACTACTTCGCCGACGCGACGGTGCTCAAGTCGATGATCCGCTCCAACCCCGGTTTCCTGCTGCTGCAGGACGGCGTGGTGAAGGGCAAGTACCACTACCACGACATTCCCAGCCGCGCCAAGCTGGAGGAAGCGCTGTAGGGAAGTTGTCAGTTGTGAGTTGACAGTTGTCAGGGCAAAGGCCGCTGTCAGAACGGACCAACAGCTGACAACTCGCAACTGACAACTGACTCATGCTCCTCTTCATCCTGCGCCGCCTGCTGCACGGCATCCTGATTCTGGCCGGCGTGGCCCTGACGGTGTTTCTGCTGTTTCAGGTGCTGCCCGGCGACCCGGTGGCCCTGCTGGCGGGCCAGCGCAGCGACGTGGCCACCCGCGCCGCCATTGCCGCCGACCTGGGCCTCGATCAGCCCGTGCCCGTGCAGCTGGCCGGCTACCTCAACGACGTGTCGCCGGTGGGCGTGCACCCGCGCGACTCGGCCGGCGTGGCCCGCTACGGGGGCGTGACGCTGCTGCCGCTGGGCGGCGAGCGGGCCGTGGTGCTCAAGAAGCCCTACCTGCGCCGCTCGTTTCAGTCGAATAAGGACGTGCTCGACATTTTGCTCGACCACTTCGACGGCACGCTGTGGCTGGCCCTGGCGGCCATGCTGCTGGCGGCGGTGCTCGGCATCGGCTTCGGCATCGTGGCGGCGCTGCGGGCCCATACCTGGGTCGACCGCACGCTGCTGACGGTGTCGGTGCTGGGTATTTCGGTGCCCTCGTTCGTGGCCGCCATCCTCATTGCCATGACCTTCGGCTTCTACTGGAGCCACTGGACGGGCCTGAGCCTGACCGGGCAGCTGTTCGAGACGGACCCGTTCACGGCCGAGTCGCACGTGGTGTGGCGCAACCTGCTGCTGCCCGCGCTGGCCCTGGGCGTGCGGCCCCTGGCCGTCATTGTGCAGCTCACGCGCAGCTCCATGCTCGACGTGCTGTCGCAGGACTTCGTGCGCACGGCGCGGGCCAAGGGCCTCTCGAAGCCGCGCACCGTGTGGCACCACGCCCTGCAGAACGCCCTGAACCCGGTGGTAACGGCCGTATCGGGCTGGCTGGCCTCGCTGATGGCGGGGGCCTTCTTCATCGAGTACATCTTCAACTGGAAGGGCCTGGGCACCGTCACGCTGCGCGCCGTCGAAAACCTGGACTTCCCGGTGGTGATGGGCGCCACGCTGTTCGTGGCCTTCCTCTTCGTGGTCATCAACATCGCCGTCGACGTGCTCTACGCCGTGCTCGACCCGCGCGTCAAGCTGAATTAAACGTTACAAATGAAAAATTGAAAATGGCCTTTGCAGCTCGGACGGATGATTCCCAGCCCAATAACACCAGCTGCTGCCTTCAGGTATTTTTAATTGAGTCCGATGTCCGCCGACCAATTCACAATTCATAATCCAGCATTCAGAATTCACCTCGTGGGCATGCCGGCGGCGGGCAAAACCACGCTGGGCCGCGGGCTGGCCGTGCGCTTCGAGCTGCCGTTTCGCGACCTGGACGAGGAAATCGTGCGGCGGGAGCAGCGCAGCGTGGCCGACATCTTCGCGGCCGAGGGCGAGGCGTATTTCCGGCAGGTGGAGGCCGATACGCTGCGGGCGGTGCTGGCCGAGCACCCGCGGCTGGTGCTGGCCACCGGCGGCGGCACGCCCTGCTTTCACCACAACATGGCCCTGCTCAACCAAACCGGCCTCGCGCTCTGGCTCGACGTGCCGGTGGCCGAGCTGGCGGCCCGCCTGCAGCACGCCGCCACCACCCGCCCCCTGCTGGCCGCCCTGCCCGACGCGGCGGCCCTGGCCCGGCGGCTGGCGGAAACATTGGCGGCCCGGCAGGGGTTTTACGGGCAGGCGGCCCTGCGCTGCGCCGGTCCCACCTGCACCGTGGAAGCCGCGTATGCGTTGGTGCAGCGCTACCTCGCCACCAGCTAAACCTTTCGGGGCACGGGCGCGTTTGCGCGGCGGTGGCTACTTTTGCCCCTGAACCACACCTTTCTCAATCCACATGGAACAAAAGGCTGCTCCTGCGTCGGGCCAACTCCACAAGCCCAAGCACAAAGGTTCGGCGCAATTGTTTGACAACCCTGTGCTGGAGCGTATGACGCACACGCACATCGCCGCGCCCCTGTCTATTTTCTTCTGCGTTGCCATCGTCAGCCTGTACTACGGCTTGAGCCGCGGGCTGCTGACCGGTTTGTCGGCCTTCGGGCTGTTTCTGGTGGGCTGGTTTGCCTTCACGCTGGTAGAGTACCTGATGCACCGTTTTCTGTACCACATGAAAACGAACACGCCCGGCAAGGCCAAGTTTCAGTACACCATGCACGGCGTGCACCACGAGTATCCCAAGGACAAGACCCGCCTGGCTATGCCGCCCATCCTGACGGTGTTCGTGGCCTCGCTGCTGTTCTTCATCTTCCGCTTCACCTTCGGCAACGCGGGCTTTGGCATTCTGGCCGGTTTCGTGTTCGGCTACGCCACGTACCTGTTCGTGCACTACGCCATTCACGTGTACAACCCGCCGAAGAACTTCCTCAAGTTCTGGTGGCACCACCACGCCCAGCACCACTACCGCCAGGATGAGGTAGCGTTCGGCGTGTCGACCACCATCTGGGACCATATCATCGGTACCATGCCGGAGGATAAGCGGCAGGAAGCCAAGTCCTAGGCTCTGACTAATATCCAGTTTGCAGCGGCGCCGGCCGTGTCTGCCCTAGGGCAGATGCGGCCGGCGCCGCTGCTTTGTCTGGTTTATATAGTAGGGGGGATATTCATTGGAGGTCAAGTGCAGTGCTTTAATTGGAATAATTATATTTTATTTCCTATTTTGGGAACGTAGATGGTATATGAGATGGGTATTTTTAAATTTGTAAACGGTAATCCTTGCTCATGGCGAAGGGCTTGCCTTTACCCATTCATCAGCTTCGTTTGAGCATGCACCACTTCTACCGTTTGGCTCTGGGAGCCGGCCTGCTGCTACAGGCGCTGACCGTTCGCGGGCAGATTATCCTGAGCAACTTCAATCCCAACACCCAGGATTTTAACACGCTGACCAGAAGCACGGCCGCCACGCCGCCGGCTTTCACCAACAACGCGACTCTGACGGGCCTGTACCTGGGCTCGAACGTGTACTTCGTGAATTCGCCTACGTTTCCGCTGCCCAGCGGCTTCTACGACTACAACCCCGATAAGCTGGGAGCCAACGACGGCTCGGTGACGACGGCGCAGTTTTACAGCCTGGGCAGCGCCGGCTCCACCGACCGCGCCATTGGCGGGCTGGCCACCGGGCAATCGGGGACGGGCTACGCGGGCCTGCGCTACCGGAACAGCACCGGCGCCACCATCAAGAACCTGGCCGTGACCTACACGATGGAGCAGTGGTACAACTCCGGCACCATCGACCAGGCCAACTTCGAGGTGCATTACCGCACCGCCGCCACGTCGGCCTCGGTTTACGACGCGGCGGGCACCTGGGTGGCGGTGCCGCCGCTGAACGTGTTTGCGCCTTCGACTACCAAGCCGATTACCAACCAGAACGGCAACGTGGCCAGCAACCGGGTGACGCTGTCGTACACCATTCCGAACGTGAACCTGGCCAACGGCGCGGAAATCATGCTGCGCTGGAAATACTCGCTCAACAACGCCACCAACGGCAACGGGCTGGGCATCGACGACGTGACGGTGACGCCCGAATCGACCATCTTCTACAGCAAGGCCACGGGCAACTACAACGCCCTGGCCACCTGGGGCCCCAACCCCGACGGCACGGGCACCGCGCCCACCAGCTTCACGACGGCCAACCAGCTGTTCTACGTGCGCGGCGCCGACGTTACGGCCGACCGCCTGGGCGGTAGCTGGACGGTGAGCGGCACCAACTCCAAAATCGTGGTGGGCGTGGCCGGCGCCCCGGCCAAGCTGCTGGTAGCCGCCGGGGCCGACATCAACGGCACGGTGGACGTGACGACCGGCTCCACGCTGCGCATCGAGAAAACCAACTCGGCCACGTTGCGCCTGGGCACCCTCAACGTGGGCAGCACCGTGGAGTACAGCGGCACCACCGACCACACCGTGCAGGCCCGGCAGTACAGCCGCCTGCGCGTCATCGGCACCGGCGGCAAAAACCTCGGCGGCGACGTGACGGTGACCGACACGCTCAGCTTCCGCGGCGGGGCCGACCTGGCGCTGGGCGCCCACAACCTCACGCTGTCGACTTTGGGCGCCATCGTGGGCACCTCGCCGACCTCGTTCGTGGTGACCAACGGCGCGGGCAAGCTGCGCCTGCCGGTGGCGGGCCTGAGCAACGGCACGAGCACGGCGGTGCTGTTTCCGGTGGGTACCGCGGCCACGTCGTACTCGCCCGTGAGCATTCAGCAGAACACGGCCCAGAGCCAGGATATCTTCGAAGTGCGCGTCATCAACAACGTATACCGCCACTACGACGCCAACGAAAACCCGGTGGGCCTGCCCGTGCAGGGCGAGGTGGTGAAGAAAACCTGGCTGATCGGTAAGGAAACGCCTACCATTCCGAACGTGGACGTGCAGCTGGCCATGGAGTGGAATACCAGCGACGCCACGGCCGATTTCGTGCCCGCCCAGGCCTTCGTCGACCACTTCACCGGCGGGCAGTGGGACCGGGTGACCAATCGCCCGGGCGCCACCCAGCCCCGCGTCGGCGCCCACGGCGTGAAGCGCGGCAACATCAGCAGCTTCTCGCCGTTCGGGGTGTCGTCGAGCGGCGGCGGGGTGCTGCCGGTGGAGCTGCTGCGCTTCGACGCCCAGCGCACCGCGCCTACCGTGACGTGCACCTGGGCCACGGCCACCGAGCAAAACAACGCCCGCTTCGTGGTGGAGCGCAGCGTCGATGCGCGCACCTTCGAGGGGCTGGGCACGGTGGCCGGCGCCGGCAACAGCACCCAGCGCCGCGACTACCGCTTCGTGGATACCCGCCCGGCCCACCAGCTGGCCTACTACCGCCTGCGCCAGATCGATAACGACGGCACCGAAACGCTGTCGGGCGTGGTGGCCGTGGCCGCGGGGGCCGGCGACAAAGCCGCCGCGCTGAGCATCACGCCCAACCCCGGCACCGGCCTGTTTGAGCTCTGGACCGAGGCCGCCGCGGGCACGCCGCTGCAGCTGACGGTGCAATCGGTGCTCGGCACGGAGGTGCTGCGCCAGCGCGTGGTGGTAGGCGCCGGGCGCCCGCAGCTCGACCTGCGCCGCCTGCCGGCGGGCGTGTACTACGTGCGGGTGAGCACGGCCGCCGGCCTGCGCACGGCCCGCGTGGTGAAGCAGTAGCGCGGCTGGTAAGGCCCCAAGCAAACGGCGCCCGACTCACTGAGTCGGGCGCCGTTTGCTTGGGGCGGTTAGGGCCGGGGCTTAGCCGCGGCGGAAAAAGCGGCTGAACAGCCACAGCAGCAGCACTATCACGACGATGACGCCGATAATGCCCGTGTAGGCGCCGGCTTTGAAAATGTCGCCGATAACCTCGCAGCCGGTCAGGGGCAGCAGCAGCACCGCCAGCAGGAGCGGCAGCCAGGGGAGGGAACGTTTCATGGCAGTAGAGGGAAGAAGGTGCAAAACCGGGCCGCCGCAACCGGGCAGCCAATCTATAGGGGGCATACTGCCGGGCCCGGCAAAAGGTTGACGCCCGCCGGCCCGCCGCGGGGTGAACTATCAACCCGACTTTCGTGTATCTTGGCCAGATGAGTAACGAAGTAGCCAACCTGAGCCTCGCCGAAGCCACGCGCCACGAGCCCGTGCTGCACTACGCCTACTGCGTGGACGCCGGCAACCGCCCGGCCAACCACGCCGGTGACTGGCCCGAAGAGGGTCGCGTGTACCCCGTGCGGCTGGTGCCGAGCCGGCTGGAAGGCATGCCCCTGATTCACGTCCTGGGTTTTGAGGGCTCTGCCCCGTACTACAACGCCTTCGGCCCGCACCGTTTCGAGGTGGTGGCCGAAGTATGGTTAAATTAAGATTAAAATCGGTCTGGCTGCTGGCCCAATGCCAGTCCGGCAATCGGTAAGCCGGTGCCCGCTGCGAGGCGGGCACCGGCTTTTTTTTGTGTTCAGTAGCCAAGACTGGCGCGGGGCGGGGTGTATGGAGGGGTGGAGAGGGCATTCTTCATGCTTTTTTCATAAGTTGCACTGTCACTACCCAATGCGTCCCGGGCCCACCCCCTGTATCCCCCTTCCGGGCGCGCTGTTTCAGGCTACTTCGGAGACGCAGGGCGTTAGGCCTGTGGATTTGGATTATTTTGTGGCAATGGGTATGATATTCTTTCTTTTTTCACCCATTCTCACACCTGATGCAAACACTTTTATCAAGCCGTACAGCCGTCAGCGGCCGTTGGGCCGCCCTGGCGCGCCCGGCTCGCCGGAGCGGTGCCCTGGGCGCGTTGCTGCTGCTGCTGGGTTCCTCGGCAGCCTGGGCCCAGACGCCTTTGAGCGGAGCCTACACCATCAACAGTGCCTCCCCGACGGCCGGCACCAACTTCGCCAGTTTTACGGACGCAGCCACCGCGCTGAACACCAACGGCGTGAGCGGCCCGGTAACGATTAGCGTCAGCGGCGGGCCTTACACCGAGCAGCTCATGCTCAACGCCCTGACCGGTACCAGCGCCACCAACCGCGTGACCATCAACGGCAACGGCCGCACGATTCAGTTCGGCTCGAGTGCCAGCGCCCAGCGGGCCGTGGTCACGCTGAACGGGGCCGACTACGTGACCCTCAACAACCTGGTGGTGGACGCCACGGTGGGGGGCACCAGCACCAGCACCTACGGCTGGGGCATTCAGGTGATGAACGCGGCCGACAACGACGTTATCAGCAACTGCACCGTCACGAGCAGCACGTCCTCGACTTCGTCGACCAACTACGTGGGCATCGTGGCCAACAACTCGGCTACCTCGCTGACCACCGGCGGCGCGGCCGGCAGCAGCCTCGCCCTGACCAACAACACGGTGAAGGGCGGCTACTACGGCATCAAGCTGGTGGGCACGTCGGCGGCCCTGCTGTCGGGCTACCAGATCCAGGGCAACACCATGCAGGACTTCTACCTGTACGGCATCGACGCCGATTACACCTCCGGGGCCCAGATCATCGGCAACGACGTGAGCCGGCCCACGCGCACCGTGCTGGCGGCCTTCTACGGCATCTCGCTGGGCACCGGCAACCAGTCGGCTGACATCGAGAAAAACCGCGTGCACAACCCGGCGGGCGGCAACCCCGCTTCCACCAGCACTGCCTTCGGTATCTACTTCACCACGTGCGACGCCCCGGCGGGCTCGGAAAACGAGGTGGTCAACAACCTGGTGTACGACTTCAACGGGGCCGGCATCGAGTACGGCATCTACAGCTCCGGCTCGGACAACGTGCGCTACTATAACAACAGCGTGTCGTTGGACAACGCGGCCTCGACCAGCGCCGAAGAAAGCTACGGCTTCTACCAGACCACCCTGGCTACGGGCGTGGAGCTGCGCAACAACATCTTCGCGGTGCGCCGCGGCGGCTCGGGCCAGCGCTTTGCCATTGTGTTCAACACGACTACGTCCACCATCAGCTCCAACTACAACGACCTGGTGGTGGGTACGGGCGCCAACTACCTGACCGGCCGCTACGGCACGGCCACGGCCGGCACCACCTACGCCACCCTGGCCGACTGGAAAACGGCCAACAACAACGCCTATGATCAGAACAGCTTCGCCGTGGCGCCGCAGTTTACCAACGCCACCGCGGGCAACCTGCAGCCCAGCGCCAGCGGCATCAACAACGTGGCCACCCCGCTCGCGCGGGTGACCGACGACTTCACCGGCGCCGCCCGCAGCACCACGCCCGACGTGGGGGCCTACGAGTTTACGCCCGGCGCCGACGACGTGGCCGTGGTGGGCCTCACGGCTCCGGCTACGCCGGCTACCCTGGGCGCCAACACGGTGACGGTGACGGTGCGCAACAACGGCCTCTCGCCGCTGACGTCGGTGCGCCTGCAGTACGCGCTGAACGGCGGCACGGCCGTGGCGCAGAGCTTTACGGGCCTGAGCGTGG
The DNA here is from genome assembly GCF_003258365.1 of Hymenobacter edaphi. GTDB lineage: Bacteria > Bacteroidota > Bacteroidia > Cytophagales > Hymenobacteraceae > Solirubrum > Solirubrum edaphi. The sequence goes on from NZ_QHKM01000002.1 coordinate 203,910, forward strand.
CGCCCGGCGCCACGCAGGCGCTGTCGTTTACGACGCAGGCCACGCTGCTGGCCGGCGCCAATACCCTGGTCATCACCGCCAGCCTGCCCAACGGCAACGCCGACACCAACCCGGCCAACAACACGCTGACGCAGACGGTGTACACCGGCATGTCGGGCACGTTCACCATCAATAAGAACGCGGCCACCGGCGGCACCAACTTCGCCAGCTTCGCCGACGCGGCCACGGCCCTGAACATGGCCGGCATTTCGGGCTCGGTGCGCATCAACGTGCTCAACGGCCCTTACACCGAGCAGTTCGTGCTCGGCGAGGTAGCGGGCGTCAGCGCCACCGACACCATCCTGATTGACGGCGGCGCCAACAAGCAGACGCTGAGCTACACCGGCACCTCGGCCCAGCCGGCGGCCGTGCAGCTCAACGGCACCGACTACGTGACCCTGCGCAACCTGACCATCGACGTGGCGGCCGGCGCCACCTACGGCATCGGCGTGCACCTGGTGGGCCAGGCCAACCACAACCGCGTGGCCAACTGCGTGGTGCTGGGCACTACCGCCGCCACTTCCTCCACCGCCAACGCCGCCATTGCGGCCAGCGGCAGCATCACCTCGGGCACTTCGGCCGGCGACGCCAACCACCTGCGCATCGAGAACAACGTGCTCAGCGGCGGCTACCACTGCGTGATTCTGACCGGCAACGCCACCACCAACAGCGTGGGCGTGCGCGTGACGGGCAACGAAATCCGTGACTTCTACTACTACGGCCTCGACGTGGAGAATGCCGACGGGGCCCGCCTGATCGGCAACGACATCCACCGCAGCACCCGCGCCACGGTGAGCCTGTTCTACGGCATCTACCAGACCGGCAACACGGCCGCGGCCGTGGAGCGCAACCGCATTCACTCGCCCTTCGGCGGCAACGCCGCCAGCACGTCGACGGCCTACGGCATCTACTCCACCACCAACGACGCCCCGGTGGGCGCCGAAAACGACGTGGTGAACAACCTGGTGTACGACTTCAACGGGGCCGGCATCGAGTACGGCATCTACAACTCCGGCTCGGACAACGCCCGGTACTACCACAACATCGTGTCGCTGAACAACACGGCGGCTACCTCGACCTCGGCCAGCTACGGCTTCTACCAGCTGACGGCCGCCACCGGCATCGAGTTCCTCAACAACATCGTGAGCGTGACGCGCGGCGGCACCGGCAGCCGCTATGCCTTGTACTTCAGCACCACGGGCTCGGGCATTGCCTCGAACTACAACGACCTGCACATCGGCACGGGCAACAACTTCTACACCGGCCGCTACGGCACCACCAATTACGCCCTGCTCACGCCGGACTGGAAAGGCGCCAACGCCAACGCCTACGACCAGAACAGCCTGCAGGTGAATCCGCAGTTCCCGAGCACCACCAACCTGGTGCCCGCCGCTACGCAGCTGATCGGCGTCGGCAGCACGGCCACGCTGGCCCGCGTGCCGGCCGACTTCCTGGGCGTGACGCGCACCAGCCCGCCCGACCTGGGCGCCTACACCCTGCGCACGGTGGTCAACGACGTGGACGTGGTCAGCATCGACGCCCCGACCACGCCCGCCGTGCTCGGCGTCAACCCCGTGCTGGTGACCATCCGCAACGGCGGCACCGCCGTGCTCACCTCGGCCACGCTGACGTACACGCTGAACGGCGGCACTCCCGTAGTGCAGAACTTCACGGGCCTGAGCCTGGGCTCGGGGTCTTCGCAGCAGCTGACCTTTACTACCGGCGTTACGCTCACGCAGCTGGCCACCTACACGCTGACGGTAACCGGCAGCCTGCCCAACGGCCAACCCGACGCCAACGCGGCCAACAACACGCGCACCGTCACCTTCGACCAGCTGACCCCGCCCAACGACGACCCGTGCACGGCCGTGTCGCTGGCCGGCGGCAGCGTAACCAGCTCCAACGCCAATTCGACCGTTTCCATCTTCAGCGGCATCACGCTGCCGGCCTGCTCGCCGGCCCAGTCGCCGAAAGACGTGTGGTTTACCTTCACGGCCACCAGCAGCAGCACGGTGCTCTACATCAGCGGCGACCCGGCCGGTATGGTGCGCGTATTCAGCACGCCGAGCTGCTCGGCCGGTCCCTTCACGCAGGTGTTCTGCCAGGCCAGCGGCAGCGCCAACACCAGCGTCGGCACCGTCACGGTAACGGGCCTGACCCCCAATCAGCTCTACTACGTGGCCGTATCGGGCTACGCCAGCAACGACACGGGCGGCAGCTTCGTCATCGGCCTGACCCCGCTCAGCAGCCGCACCCAGACCAACGCCGCCGCGCTGGCCGTGTACCCCAACCCCAGCGCCACGGGCCAACTGGCCGTGAAACTGGCGGGCTACACCGGGGCCGGTAGCATCGAGCTCGTCAACGCCCTCGGGCAGACCGTGCGCCGCCAGGCCCTGCAGGGCAGCGGCGAGCAGCAGGTATCGACGCTCGGCCTGGCAGCCGGCCTCTACACCCTGCGCCTGCAGGCTGGCCACGAGGTACTGACGCGCAAGGTGGTGCTCCAGTAAGCGCCCTGCGCCGGGCGACCTCAGCGCCCGCACCTACTGAAAAGCCCCGGCTCCTGGAGCCGGGGCTTTTTTTGGCAGTCCAGGGGCCACCGGCTGTCCTTGGTCGACGCGCAGCCGGCTCTTCCTGCCGCAACTCGGTGCGGCTCATTGAACAGAAAAGCGGGCTTCTGACGTTATTGCGCCATGCATATCCTGTCCCGTTGTCGTTTGCTGCCGGCGGCCGTCCTGGCGTTGGGTTTCCTGGCCGGTTGTGGGTCCTCCAAGTCCAATGTCGAGCCGGCTATTCCCACGGCCGTTGTCAACGACCTGATCAACCTCAGCACACAGGAAGCTGCCGCCCTGCGCTTCGACAACGGGTTCATTTACCGTCCGGGCGGTGTGCGGGGCATCATTGTGGTACGGCAGAATGCCCAGCAGTACCTGGCTTTCGAGCGCAACTGTCCCTTCCAGCCCTACGACGCCTGCGCCAAAGTCAGCGTAGACGCCTCCCGGTTCTTTCTGGTCGATACGTGTTGCTCCTCGCGCTTCGATCTGACGGGGCAGCTCACCAGCGGTCCGGCCCGCCGACCCCTGCGGCAATACTCCACTTCGTTGAACGGCAACTTGCTGTATGTCACCAACTAGAAAGAAGTAGTAAAAAAATATTTGCCGGTAGCTTGCACAAAGTCTTTCCTGTGCCTAATATTGCACCCGCAACGGCAATCAACCGCCGCCATAACCGCTTCCTTAGCTCAGCCGGTTAGAGCATCTGACTGTTAATCAGAGGGTCCCTGGTTCGAGCCCAGGAGGGAGCGCTACCTAATCGTAATACCCGCCGAAAACCGGCGGGTATTGCTGTTTCTAGGGCACAGGATAGGATTTGTATTGAAGGTCAAACCGGTATTCGAGGCTATAGCAGTAGCATAACCAGTACAGAAACCAGTAACCTAACCAGTACAAGACCCCAAGTGCAACGTTTGCCCGTCCACCGGCGCAAAATCAAAGTCAGCTTCTTTCCCCGCCTCGCGGCCATCAACAAAGCTGGCTATTGCCCCGTGCGCATCACGATGCGCTGGCACAACCAAGAACTCCTCCTAGACACCGGTGAACACGTCATGTCCGAAAAGAAGGGCAAGAAGGGCGAAGCCGTGTCCCTATGGGACAAGGAAGCCCGTCGTGTCACGCGCGACCATCCACAGCACGTCAGCATCAACGGCCGCCTCAACGATTGGGAGAGGGACGTGACAGATGCCTTTTATGACCTGTGGGATGCCGCTCCGTTTGAGAAGATAACCAAGGAGGCTCTACATCGACACCTTTTTCCCGAAGCTGAAGCCAAGCCCGACGTGTCGCAGCAGACGTGGCGGGAGGTGCTGGAAGACTGGAAAGAGAAGAACCGGCATCTGGCTGCTGACTCGCTACGTAAGTACGACCAGATGGCCACCATGATGGAATCGTGGCGGCCAGCCCTGCGCCCAGGCCACTTCGGCGAAGATGTGGCGAAGGAATACCTCAACCACCTGTTGGATGGGGAACTGAGCGATGCGGCTATCAAAGTGCATTTCACCGGCATCCGGAAGTGTCTGGAACGCCTGGGCCGTCCAACGGATGCGTCCTGGCTGCAGTACTCGGCCAAGAACGCGCCTCAACTGGACTTGGAGGTGGAAGAACTGCGCCGCCTGATTCGTTACCGTCCTACGGCTTCTCATTTGGCCGAGGAACGTGACCGGTGGCTGTTCCAATGCTTCAGCGGCCGACGCTATGAGGACCTGGAGAAGTTTGAGCATAGCCGCCAGCGCACCACCCTGACGCTTGAGGATGGTCGTCAGGTGCCCGCGTTGCTCCATGTGCAAGGTAAGACCGGCTTGGATGCCGCAGTGCCCTTGCCGCCTATTGCCGTTCTCATCGGCGAACGGTGGAACTGGCAGTTTCCCCGGCGCCGGGAGCAGGACCGTAACGAGTGGATCAAGCAGGTAGCCAAAGAAGCTGGCCTGGACCGGGAGTGGGATGACCGGCTGATTACCGGTGGTAAGGTCAAACATAATTGGCGGCCAGTACATCAGGTCATCAGCAGCCACACGGCCCGGCACACCGCCGCCACCTTACTCAAACAGGCTTCGCAGAACAACAAGGCGCTGGCAAAGCTGGTACTTGGGCACGCTGATCAAGATGTAACGGACCGTTACGCGAAAGACAAGGCGCGTTTGTTGGCTCCAGCGGTTCTTGATGCCTGGAAGGTTATTCTAGGCGACTGGTACGATCAAGTGCCCGTAGACGCCTCGTAAAGCCCTCATAACTACTAAACGCACAACGGGCCGGCTAGACGATTCTAGCCGGCCCGTTGTGCGTTTCAATTGCCCGTTAAGCTGCCCGTCTGGTTGCTCGTCGTCGGGCAGGACGTTTTGGTACCAATGGGACTACCTGCGTCAAGGCATCTATCTGGTTTCGCCTCTGCCAAGCGGTAATATCACTCAACAGGAAACGTTTGCCTTTGAAGCTGTCATAAGCCACCACGTAGGGCAGACGGCGCGGATGCCCTGGATCCAAACGGGTGTAATCATGTACGGTTTGTGCATCTACATTCAGGATGTGCGCAACCTGTTCCGCTGCGTACTGCGGATCGGGCTGCGGCTGATTTTTCATGCACGCCTCAACGCTGGCCTGGATAGCGGCCTGGATTTGGGGCATGATGAGGTCGACGGGGACGGAAATGGAGAGTCCGTTTGTCATGGCAACAATAGGTAAATAATGACCCAACGTGGGTCAACAAGGATGTAGGCTCGGAACCTATTGCCTCTGCTCGGGCCTGGCTTGCTAGCCCAGCGTTGAACAGAAAAGAGGATATATAACTTTAGTCCGACAAAGAACGGGAGTCGGGAAGCAAAAACAAAGCAAGAGCGAAGGCAACTTTGCTTCTCAGCGCCTGAGAGCTAGACACTCGACTTCACCGCCCCTCCTTTGATGCGGAGGGAAGTTGGTATGGCCGTCCGGCTATTCCTCGGGGTTGGGGTAGTCCATCAGCTCGCGCAAGGGCATGTGCAGGGCACGGGCCAGGGAGATAAGGACATCTATCGTGACAGCGAACTGGGCGTTTTCGATGCGCTGAATGGTCGCTTTGGCTACATCAGCCTGATCGGCCAGGGCCTGCTGGCTGTACGCCCGGGCCTCGCGTAGTCGACGCAAATGAGTGCCAAATGCCGCAACGCCCGTCGGATTCTTCACGGGTGCAAGCTTCACCGATAGGTGAAATGGCGTGGCCTCATATATGCAACCAAATTGCCTTGTCCACCTATCTTTGTTAGGCTTCCTTTTCCACTCCTGCCAGGCGGGGTGCAGGAGGCTGGGCTTTCATTCTTCTGACCACCAAAACCCCACCTACCCATGAGCTCCGCTGAACATGGTCGGCCCTTACCTCTCTTTGAATCGGCCCCAATGCAAGAGAAGCTTCCAAGCACCGCCGCGCCTGACGCGCCCCAGCCGTTGCCCGTTGAGGAAGATCCTTACATCTCCTTCACCATACAGGTTCGCCGCTCCACTTACGTGCAGTTGAAGCAGGCCGAATACTGGACACCGGGGTTCGGGTTGATGCGTGAGCATGTCGACGAGGCTATTAAGGCCCACCTGGCGGCGCTTCCTGGAAGCACTCAACCACTACCGCCGAAGGAGCTAACGAAGTTTATGAACAGCAAGAAGATGAAGGTTGTCTCTTCGTAGGCCTTGCAGGGAATACAACTCATGTGAGCAGCATCTCTACCTGGCTACCTGGGCCATAAAACACAACACCCGCTTGGTGATGCCAAGCGGGTGTTGTGTCAATTAACCAAACATTTCATCCAACCAGGCGCGGTCAAGCTCGTCCAGGGATGGTGCAGAGGGGCTAATTCTGATAGGCTTGAGCTGTTCGCTGAAAGCGGGTTTTTGCTTTTTGAGATATGCAGCCCTGTTTCCATTGAAGAGCACCAACGGGTTGATAAAGTAGGTGGTAGGTACGGGCCCGCGGTGGATAAACCCCGCTTCCTGCAGCATACGTAGGCCCGCATAAATGGGCTTGCTGGTTTTATACCCCGTGTGATTCTTACAGTCAGGAAGATAAAACTCAACGGTGTCGGAGTTAGGCTTCATCTGGTGCATTATGTACACCAACACCCGCAGAGCCGATGTATTTAAATCTCCCAGTTGGAAGCCTTGCTTGTAGTATAGCTTCACGAAAGGCTCGGGGTCAACTTCCGTATAAGCAACGAATTTAACGTCTCCCGCTACCTCTCCTGTATACCGGTCAACGAGGGAGAGAATAGCGTCTTTATTCTCGGCGGGCATAATGGACCGACGACGCTTGATGCTCCGGATCGACTCCAATGCACCATCCAGGAAGGGGTTGCGGCTTAATTTCCGCGACTCAGAAACCTTCATGACAAAGAACGAATGAGCAAGGCAACGATGCCTATGTCCTAAAAAGTCGAGTATCATTTCCAATACGCCAAATATTCCAAGCAAAAAGTAGCCGTTGCGGCACCTGTTTGTTCCGGCGTGGAAACCTTCGTGTTCCTAAGTGGAAACAGTACCCCAATGGCTATCAGTCTCTTATAGCTTATCTATTCTTATGGTCTTATTTACAGCGTGCCGAAGCTTCTCAACGACCTACCCACTGGCCAGGGCCTGATGCCCGGCAACAGCCTGGCTGCATGTGACCATGCAACCGTCAACCCGACGAACTGACTGGGCAACGCAAAGGGGCAAGTCGTTAATCACAAACAACGGGGGCAGCTGGAATCCCAGTCTGCCCCCGTGGTCTTTCACTGCAAGACGTCCGCTCATTCGGCGCCCAGTTCCTCGGCAATGCTGGAGAACTGCGCCAGGGCGGCCTGCAGGTTCTCGGTAATTTCCAGAGCCAGTATGTCCGGGGCGGGCAGGGTGGCGCTGTCCTCCAGGGAGTCGTCCTTGAGCCAGAAGATGTCCAGGTTCACCTTGTCGCGCTGCAGGAGCTGGTCCAGCGGGAAGGCGCGGAACTGCTCGGTTTCCTGGCGTTGGTGGCGCTGGCCTGGGCGGCCGTAGCACTGCACGAAGTCCTGCAGGTGCTCCCGGCGCAGCGGGTTACCCTTGGGCGTGAAGTGCTGGTTGGTGCGCAGGTCGTACACCCACAGCTTCGCGGTTTGGGCCTGCTCGCTGCCGGCGCGCTTCTCGAAGAACAGCACGTTGGCCTTTACACCCTGGGCGTAGAAGATGCCGGTGGGCAGGCGCAGCAGGGTGTGCAGGTCGCAGTCCTGGAGCAGCTTGCGGCGAATGGTTTCGCCGGCGCCGCCCTCGAAGAGCACGTTGTCGGGCAGGACCACGGCGGCGGTGCCGTTGACCTTCAGAATGGTGTAGATGTGCTGGAGGAAGTTGAGCTGCTTGTTTGAGGTGGTGGCCACGAAATCGGGTCGCTCGTAGGTCAGCGTGTCCTTGCTGGTCTGGCCTTCCTCGCCGATGACGGTGATGCTGCTTTTCTTGCCGAAGGGCGGGTTGGCCAGGATCAGGTCGTACCGGTCGCCGGGGTCGGAAAGCAGGGAGTCTTGGTTCTTGACCGGGCTTTCGGTGGAGCCCACGCCGTGCAGGTACAGGTTCATGGCGGCCAGGCGCACCACCGAGTCCACGATGTCGGTGCCGTGGAAGGTATGGTCGCGCAGGAACTTGAGCTGCTCCCGGTCCAGCTCCTCGCCGAAGGTGTCCACGAGGTAGTCGCGGGCCACGAGCAGGAAGCCGGCGGTGCCGCAGGCCGGGTCGCAGATGGTCTGGCCGGGCTGGGGCGCTACGGCATCCACGATGGCCTCGATGAGCGGGCGCGGGGTGAAGTACTGGCCGGCGCCGCCTTTCACGTCCTCGGCGTTTTTCTGCAGCAGGCCCTCGTATATCTCGCCCTTCACGTCGAAGCCCAGGCCCGACCAGTTTTCCCGGTCGATGAGGGCAATGAGGTGCTTGAGGCGGGCCGGGTTCTGAATCTTGTTCTGGGCCTTCTTGAAGATGACACCCAGCAGGCCGGGCTCCTTGCCCAGGTCGATGAGGATGTGGCGGTACTGTACCTCCAGCGCGTCGCCTTCGAGGGTGCGCAGGGAGGCCCAGTCCTTGCCGGCGGGCAGCTGGGTGGTGCCGGGGGCTCCGGCCTGCTCGTCGCTCATTTTGAGGAAGAGCAGGTAAGTAATCTGCTCCACGTAGTCGCCGTAGCCCACGCCGTCGTCACGAAGTACGGTGGCATAGTTCCAGACGCGCTGGACGAGCTGAGAGGCTTGTATGTTCATGGTGGAATGGGGTGCGCGTTAACGCAATTTCTTTTTTTAGTAGAAGCGTGCTAAAAAGAAAAGGAATGCGCTTCCAGGCTGGAAAGGCGGTTTTCTTTTCGGTTTCTTTTCAGTTTCTTTTTTTTATGGCAGCAAATAGCGCCGGTTTTTAGTAGCCTTGCCCTGAGGCAGGATGCGGCCATCGGCTACCATCTGGTACACTTCGCGGCGTATTTCCGCTTCCGACAGCTCGCCCAACCGGCGGTGGATATCGGCCATGAGGCTGTTGGGGTAAGCTCGTAGGTCTTCTTCGATCAGAGCCCGTAGCCTATGGGGCTCCAGCGTCTTCAGGCTGGGCTTCACGTCCAGATTGGCGGCGGCGTAGGCCTTGGGGTTGACCAGGTACTCGGTCGACTTCTTCACGCCCCGAGCCAACACAATCTCCCATTCCAGCAGGCGCCCCAGCCAGGTGCGTAGCCGCTCTTCCTGCCGAAGCTGCAGGGCCTGGGCCAGATCCGTGGCGCTGATATGCCCCTGCTGGGCAATGATGCCGAGGGTGATTATTTCGCGTTGCCGGAATTCGTAGTAGCGGGCCAGCGTATCCAGTAGCGCCAGGGCGGTTGGGTTCGGGGCCTGCGCGTAAATCGTCACGCGTAGGTTATTATACGAATCGTCTACCTCGGGCAGGGGCTTGGCATCCCGACTTAGCTTCTCGTAGATGAGGTCGTAGCCGGAGCCTTCGCCCTCCATCAGGCCGGTAGCCTGGAAGGTTTCCATAAGGGCCTGGTTGCGGCGCACCCGCTCATGCAGAATGGTAGTGGGCGTGACGCCCAAGGGCAATTGGCCCGGGCTTTCTACCTCCAACCGGTCCGGATATACGTGGATGGCTATGTCGGTAGCAACGGTGTAGAGGCGGTGGGCGAAGGCATTGGCCAGCAGCTCTCGCAGTACGGCCTCGGGGTAGCGCCGCACCTGCCGGCGGTACAGGCCCTCGGGGACTTCGTGGTAGTAGTGCAGCTCGACGCCCCGGCTCATCACGTCGTCCAGCAGCTGCAGGGGATTGAGGTGATGATCGAGCCAGGTTTCCTTGCGAATGCGCCGCTCCTGCTCATCATACACCAGGTACTGCACCATCAGGCCATAGCGTAGGCGGGCCCGTTGGTGGGGCGTGCCCAGCCACAACACGCCCAGATTGGTGGCCAGGCCATCTTCCCGCAGCATGTTGTAGTGCAGCAGGATTTCCGGTGTGCTTTTGCTTTTGACGAACTGGCTGACTTTGTTGGTAGGCGCCGCCCGTATTTTCTCGATGAAGAACGATACCTCCGCCCGGCTCAGCTCTTCCAGCCGGATGCGCTGCGGGGTGTGCAGCTCCCACTGAAACCCGCTCTTTTCGCCGGCCAGCCGCAACAGGTCGTCGCCCACTACGGGGCGGCACTGCTCGCCCAGCCGCATGTACACGCGGCCGTCGGCGGTGGTGGCAATGGTGCTCAACGACGGATGCACCCAGAGCTGCAGGTACTGCCCGCCATTCGGACTGGTAATGATGAGCGGATCGGCCAGACCGACGTTGACGGCCCGGCCGCCAATGGTTTTTATCAGGAGGTTGGCGGCCTCCTGGTCGATGCGCTGATCGGCCGGGGGTAGTTCCTGCTTGTCCTCAATGCCGATTTGCAGCGTGCCGCCGCGGGCATTGGCCAGGCACACGCAGGTACGCGCCAGGTCGTTTATATCGGCACTCGGCCCGAATGCCTTGCGGAAGCTCTTCTTCTCGAAAACGTGGGTTTCGCTCATCGTTTCGGGGGCGTTAGAAGCCAAACGAAGCTTGCACCCCGGCCCCCAGCGGCTCGGCGGCCGGCGCGGGCACTTCGGCTACGGGCGCGGCAGCGGGTTCGGGCTGGGCCTTGGGCTTGCGGCCGGGCTTGCCGGCTTGGGCCTTCTTCGGGGCGGTTTCCAATTGCACGGCACGCAGGCGGGCCAGCAGCTCGGCGGCTGGCTCGTCGGTGGGGTCCTGGGGCACGAGCTGGCCGGTGAAGGCGCGGTGCAGGATGCTCTGGCGCAGCCGTTCGGCGCGGGTTAGCTCGGCGGTCAGGGTCTGTTCTAGGTCATTGAGTATTGAGAATCGTCTCTCAATCTCGCTTATGATCTGAAGCTGCTCACCGGTCGGTGGAATAGGGATGCGAACAGCTCTGATATCGTCAAGGCCCAAGCCGGCCTTTACAGCACCCCTGCGTAATTCTTGGAACTGCTTCTGTCCACCACCCTCACTTAAAAGGTACCAAGCGACATAAGGCGAAGTTGTCTCGTTTACCGGACGAGCAAGAGCGACATGTTGATTAATGTAAGCTTCTTCTATTCCTTCCGGTGCAAGGCCAATCATGCCAACATCTGCTGTAATAGAAACTAGCAAGTCACCCGGCGCAACTAAGCTTCTCAAGCCTTCTGCTTTACTAGGGAGCTTCACCTTTTGAACATCGGCGAAATCTATGTCAGTGGTAGTATGTGAGAGGTTTCCAATTCGAATGAACAATGCGCCTTCTGTCGAATAGTATTCAGCCCATCCTCGTGAGCCACTTGTTACATAGTTGAAGAGTGTATCTCCTGTAGACCACACCCACCCCAACGGTAGCTCCGGCAGCTCTGCCGTGTCGGGGGCTTCGGGCTCCTGGTACTTCTGCTTCCACGCCTCGCCCTTGGGCTCTTTGCCACTTTCGCGGAGCTTGGCCAGGGTGGCTTCTTCCCACTGCGCCCGGCGCTGCTGCCGAATCCGCGCCAGCAGGGCCTCGCCGGTTTCGGCGGCTTCGGGGTGGGCTTCGCGCCAGGCGCGGGTCAGCTCGCCCGTCACGGCCGCGTGCAGCACCGATTGGCGGTAGCGTTTCAGCAGCTTCTGCGTGGCCCGCAAGGCTTCCACGCCCGCGTCCAGCTTGCTGAACAGCTCCTCCAGCTTCGCCACGATGCGGCGTTGTTCGGGCAGGGGAGCAAGGGGAATGAAAGTTTGTTTCAACTGGGTAGTGTTGATCCGCGAACGGGTTACACCACGCATGATTTTTTGATAGCCTTCGGAAATATAACCGGTGCTCAGGCCGTAGTACAGGTACTTATTGTCGATGGCCTCGGGGTTATAACGCACACAGAAGCAATCTGCTTTCGCAATGGCTGTGTCTTCAAGATGTGGAATCAATGCCGCCTTGACCCCATCGGCAATGAAAGAGCCCACGATGACGTCTCCCTGATATATCGTGTGCTGTTTAAGGCCTTCATATTTCTCATGGCTTATGTACGTCGTCTTGTCGTGCTTGAAACCCAAATAGGCAAGGTTCTCAAGCCGAATAACACGTACACCTGAAGAGGTATAATCCGACGTCTTCAGGTGGGAACCGAATGGACCGTCAAAGACTGTTTGAACAACGTCTTTGACTTGACACCACGACCAGCTAACCGGTACATCAAACAGCGCTTCTACCTCTTGTCCTTCGTTGCTTTCCTGCATGCTATTCACTTAGGCCCCGTTACGCGGCCAGTACGTCATTCAACTCTTCCACCACCTGGGGCAACTCGTCGCCGAACACGGCCTTGGCGCGGGCGTAGCCGCCCTGGTCGGCGAAGGGCGGCAGGGTGAAGTCTTCCGCTTCCACGCTCAGGTCGGTGGCTACCTTGTTTTTCATCCACGTCAGCCACTGTTGCTGCTCCTCGGAGAACAAGCGGCCGGCCTGCTGCTGCTGCCCGAGCCACTGCTGAAAGCGTTGGTCCACGGTCAGCGGGTAGGCTTCCAGCGTATCGGTCTGGCGCAGGGCAAAGCGCACGAGGCTGATGAGGTTGGTGAGCAGCTTGCGGGGGCCGGCGCCGCGCACCCGGGCCCGCTCCAGCTGCTCGTAGGCGTCCCAGAGGTGCTCGGGCGTGAGCTGGGGGTTTTCGAGGCGCAGGGCGTCGGCCAGCTGCCGCACCTGGGTTTTGGTGAGCTGCCGCCGCCGGTAGGGCTGGTTGTGCAGCAGCTGCAGGGCCGTGATTTCGTTTTTGTGCCGCTCGATGAAGTCCTGAAACTGCGTCACCCGCTGCTGGGCCAGCGCCGCGGCGGCCGACTCGGGCGTGGTCCGTTCGCCGAAGCCCGAGCGCAGCACCACGTCCTGGCTCACCAGGTCGATAACGAGGTCTTTCTGGGCGTGCACCTTGGTGAGCAGGTCGCGCAGGGCTGGGTCGTCGAAGAGGTGCACGGCGGTTTCGGTGAGCTGCCGGGTGGCTTCTTCCCAGTGGGCGTCGGTCGGTTCGCCGCCGTGGCCCTCCTGCCGGGCTACGGTGGCGGCGGCCAGCTCCTGCTGCACCGGGTCTACGGCGTCGTAGAGGCGGCCGGCCAACTGCTGCACGCTCAGCCCGCCCGTCTGCGCCTCAATGGTGGCGCGGTCGTCGGGGGTGAGCTGCCGGTCGAGGCGGGCCAGGCGCTTGGCCAGGCTGTGCAGCTGGGCCGGGTCGTGGTTGCCCATGGCCACGGCGTGCATCAGCCGCTCGAAGCCCAGGGCGCCGGTACGTTCCTGGGTTTCGGTTTCCTGCTTCACGGAGTCGGTCACGCCCACGGCATCCACGATGACGAAACGCGTCTTGGCCGGGGCGTCGCTGGTCACCTGCAGCAGGTCAGTTGGGCTGATGACGCGGGTGCCGCGGCCCCGCATCTGGTCGAAGTACACGCGGCTGCGCACGTCGCGCAAAAACAGCAGGCACTCCAGCGGCCGGATGTCGGTGCCGGTGGCAATCATGTCCACCGTCACGGCCACGCGGGGGTTGAAGTCGTTGCGGAACCGCTTGATCAGCTCGTCGGACTTCTCATCGGCCGAGTAGGTAATCTTCTTGCAGAACTCGTTGCTCTTGCCGAACACCTCCCGCACCAGGTCCACGATTTCGCCGGCGTGGGTGTCATTTTTGGCGAAGATGAGCGTCTTGGGCACGATGCTGCGCCCCGGAAACATCTCGGTGAACAGCCGGGCCTTCCACTCCTCCAGCACCGTCCGGATCTGATTCGTAGACATCACCGAACGGTCGAGCTGTGAGGCTCCGTACACCAGCTCGTCGTCGAGGATTTCCCAACGTCGCCGGCGCGTCTGCCGCTCCATCATCTTCACGGCCGCGCCCTTCTCCACCCGGGAGCCTTGGCGCGTGATTTCCGTCTCGATGTGGTAGATGTCGGAGCCCACGTTCACGCCATCCACCACGGCCCGCTCGTGGCTGTACTCCATCACCAGGTTCTGGTTGAAGAAGCCGAAGGTCTGCTTGGCCGGCGTGGCCGTCAGCCCGATCAGGTGCGCGTCGAAGTATTCGAGCACCTGCTGCCACACGTTGTAGATGGAGCGGTGGCACTCGTCGATGACCACGAAGTCGAAGGCCTCGGGTGGCACGGCCGGGTTGTAGGCCACTTCCTTGGGCCGTTGCGGGGCGGCACTTTCCAGCTCGAAGCCGGAGCGTTCCTCGTTGCCCGCATCGTATTCCGCCTCGCCCCGCAGCATGGAGTACAGGCGCTGAATGGTGGTGATGGTGACCTTGCTGACGGAGTCGAGCTGGTTGGAGGTCAGGTGCTGCACGTTGTACAGCTCGGTGAACTTGCGGCCGTCGTCGGGGGCGGTGTACTGCTGAAACTCCTGCAGCGTCTGCCGCCCCAGGTTGCCCCGATCCACCAGGAACAGCACCCGCCTGGCCCCGGCGTGCTTGATGAGCCGGTACACGAACGACACGGCCGTAAACGTCTTGCCCGAGCCCGTAGCCATCTGAATCAGCGCCCGCGGCCGGTCGTCCTTCAACGACACGTCCAGGTTCCGAATAGCCTCCACCTGGCAGTCCCGCAGCCCTTCCGGCTGCACCACCGGCAGCTCCCGCAGCCGGGCCCGCAGGGTGGCCGTTTGCCGCATCCAGGTGCGCAGCGTATCGAGCCGATGGAAGCCGAAAACGGGCCGGGAGCGGGGCTCCGGGTCGCGCCAGTCGCAGAAGCGGATTTCGTGGCCGTTGGCCTCGTAGCCGAAGGGCAGCTGCTCGGCAATGCGCTGCACGTGCTTGGTGGCGCTGGTGAGGTAGCGGGCCGTCTGCTCGGCCACTTCCGTCAGCGCCGTGCCTTCCCGCTTGGCCTCCACGATGCCCACCATCTTGCGGTCCACGAACAGGGCGTAGTCGGCCGGCCCGGAGGCGGTGGGGTACTCGCGCACCGCAATGCCCGGCCCCGCGCCCAGGTTCACCTGCTTGTAGTCCTGCACCAGCCAGCCGGCCTGCTGCAGCTGCGCATCGATGAGTTGGCGGGCGTGTTGTTCGGGCGTAAGCATGAGCAGTCGATAAGGAAGCGCAACGTAGGATAAGCCGCGGCCAGACTAGCGGCATGCTGGCTGCGGGTATCAACAAATCTACACAATAAGGCCCCGGACACAAACGAGGCGGTCCAGTGTGCAGCCTGAAGTATTTACAGACAGCCTAGGCACCCGCAACCGGCGGTATCCGGCCCACCGGAATAGCATCTGCACAGCACGTAGTGGGTGCCTGAGCCGATGAACCCGACCCAACCCGCATAGCTGGCAGCTCCGCTGGCATGATTGCCGCGATTCAGCCCAGTCCACCCCAAAATCGCCAACGAGCCACCACACGTCAAGCCGCCGCGCCCAGACACGCTGGACTCAACGCATGTCGCCCAAGTCGCGTTAGCGGACTCGATGTAAGGTGTGCTACCAGCTGTAGGGGCTTATGCGCCGGCGAAGGTCTTACCGGCACACCGGCCTGGTCAAGTTAACCCATATACCCAACCTCCCCACCCACCTCCGGTCGTCGTGCGCGGGAGGGTTAAAAATTAGTAGCTGCCGCAGCGGGATAGAAGTCGGTAGCTGACCAAGCCGGGCTACCCAATGGGGACTTTTAGGAGGGCAGACCGCCCGACTCAACTTTGAGTCGGGCCCTGTAACCAACTGCTTCGGTCTGTTTTAGGCGAACCGACAAAAAGCCTTAGAATGACTTGCCTATCGTAGTAGTGCCGCAAAGATGATGATTGATGTAATAGCTTGCAAATCAACAAGAAAAGGTGCATACAAACGTAGCATCTAGGCTTGTGGACGCTTTTCAACCAGCTCAGCCGGATGCGAAGTGCCGGTTGAGAGGCGCAAGACTTTGACAATAAGGGCCTTGTTTACATGGTGCCTTAGCAGGCAGCAAGCACAAGCAGCTTGACAAGTAGCCGAAACAGGCCAAAAAAAAATTTCTGCGCATCGGAGAGACACCCACTCCTGGTTACCTCCCCCTCCCATCGCCGAAGGGGGAAACGTGGCGAAGAAGATGTTCTGAACCAGAAGTCCGGATCAAACAACGAGTTACAAGAAGGCTTGCTCCCCTGTACTGCCCCTGCGGATTAGTTTTTGACGGCTTCTTCGATGCCTGCCAGGAACTCCGAGACGGTGGTGACATAGTAGTGGCACAGCGTAGCCAGAGTCATAATGGTCACATTTTGCCGGATAGCCTCAATGCGGGCGATATGGATGCCGGTTGCGTCGTACACTTCCTGCAACGTGCAGCGCTTGGATATAACAGGGGCAGATGTAGTGCAGGAGTTTAGGGCTCGTTATCCGGAATGGGGATTAGCACGCCTTCAGGCAAGACGGAAAGGTGCGGGGGAGCTTTAACAATTCACCAACATAGAGCTGTATACGCTGTAAGCCCGACTCAACTTTGAGTCGGGCTTGAAAACCAGTGCTTTACAGATTCTTGTTTTTGACTTATACAAAAGCATGTGACTGAAAAGGAAGCGGCGCACATAAAATATGTGGAAGATGAAATGCATACTTGTAGTCTATGGCCGAATAGGTACAGCATTCAAGCACAAGCAGCGGTTAATGGCATGAAGTGGCGAATGCCGGGGCGATGTGCCTAGTCTGCCCGAAGTGCAGTATATGCTGCTACCGCATAGGGGCTTGAGTTCAAATGTTGCTGAGGATTTATTGGAGCAGGTAGCGGCGGCTGATGACGCTAGGCAAATTCATTTGGCCAATGGTATTGACGACTTCGGCCAGCCACGAAAGACCATCATCAACGTGTATTCCTTGGTGTGCTATGACTGGGGCCAGAAAAACTTCACGGCCATTCTCAACCCATGCCCCAACACCGGTTCAACTATGCTTCGATCCGAGGCAGCCAAGTTGCAGTTGCATGGGAGGCCATAGATCTGGCCCAACTAGTAGGTAGATAAACCATCAGCTTTCATGATCCTGTACTCTTCCCAGATAGCATACGGATCAACGGCAAAACGCAAACCGCTCGAAGTTACCTGGGCCTTGTCGTGGAACTAAGAGGGGATTAGTAGGGGGGGCACGCCGCCTGGCTGCAGACCTACTAGGGGGCCGCTACAACCAACGTCACCACGTGATGAGCTGATGTTGTTAAGCGCAGCTAAGTGTTTGAATTGTATACTGATTGGTTTGAATCCCTTTTTCCAGCGCAGTACTGCTGCCGGACCTTTGTTCTGGCAATTCAAGCCGTTTGGTTCGCCCAACATGCTGGCCTGGCCGGGGCTGCTTCCGCTCCGGCACGTACCTCGACGGTCGGCTTACCGAATTTTAATCAAGAACTATGGACGCATCATTCGAACCATCGGTGCCGGGCCTGAACCGCCGCGACATGCTGAAAACGGGTTTACTCCTAACCGGCGGCGCCATGTTGCCGTCGGCATGCACCGTGTCCGCGCCGGCTGCTTCCTCCCGTTCCGCTTCCGCTAAAAACAAGGTGAGTGGCCGGCGTAAGCTGGGCAGCCTGGAGGTCAGCAGTGTGGGCCTGGGCGTGCAGAACATGAGTCGCAAGTACACGACAGAGGTTCCCAACCGGGCCGAGATGCACAACATCATCCGCACCGCCTACGACCACGGCGTCACCTTATTCGATGCCGCGGAGGCATACGGCCCTTGGGAGGTGGAACGCATCCTGGGGGAAGCAGTAGCGCCCTTCCGCAACAAAATCGTCATTGAGACGAAGTTTGGCTGGAACATCGACCAAAAAACCGGTCAGCGGCTGCCGGGCCTCAATAGCCGGCCCGACCACATCAAGGCCGTGGTAGACAACATGCTGCAGCGCCTGCGCACCGACCGCATCGATTTGTTGTACCAACACCGGGTTGATCCTGCCGTGCCTATCGAAGACGTGGCGGGCACGATCAAAGACCTCATCAGCCAGGGCAAGGTGTTGCACTACGGTCTGTCGGAGCCCGGCCTGCAAACCGTCCGCCGTGCCCATGCCGTGCACCCGGTAACGGCCATCCAGAACGAATACTCCCTGCTCTGGCGGGGGGCGGAAGCCGCGGTGCTACCGCTCTGCCAGGAGCTTGGCATCGGGTTCGTCCCGTGGAGCCCGCTCGGCGTCGGATTCCTCACCGGGGCCATCGACGCTAACACTCGTTTCGCGCCCGGCGACATCCGTGGGGTAGAGTCACGGTTTGCACCGGAGAACCTGCCTGCCAATCTGGCGCTGGTAGAGCTGGTAAAAAGCTGGGGAGCCCGGAAAGGGGCCACGCCCGCTCAAATCTCGCTGGCCTGGCTGCTGGCGCAGCAGCCATTTATCGTGCCCATACCGGGTACCACGCAGATGGCGCACCTGCTGGACAACAACGGGGCGGATGCCGTGCGGTTTACGGCGGATGAGCTGGGGCAATTCAACGCAGAGCTGGCCAAAATCCAGGTCAAAGGGGAGCGGCTGCCGCCGATGGTGCTTCAGTTCTCGGGGGTAGAAGCCGCCCCCAAACCATAAGCTCGGGTCCGCCGGCATAATCCGGGTTGACAGCGGTGGTGCCCCGTTGTCCCGGCATGAAGAGTCCTGGTCGTTTCCCCTGGGCGCCATTCGCGCTTGCAAACTCCCTATCAAATGAAAAATCAGCCTGGCCAACCGCAACGCGTGACGCAGTTCCCGGCGGCCTTGACGCGCTGGTTGCTCATCGGGTTTATGTTGGTATCCGCGGGCGGCTTCTCCCAAACCCCAGACGTGAAGGCGTCGGCAGAACCAGCAGTAGGCCCTGACAAAGTGCTGATTGTGTACTTGTCGCGCACCAACAACACCAAGGCCGTGGCCGGCATGATTCAGCAGGCTTTGGGCGGAACCCTGGTGGCGCTGGAGCTGGAAAAGCCCTATCCGGCCAACTACCAGGCCACGGTGCAGCAGGTAGCCCGGGAAAACGAACAGGGCTATCTGCCGCCGTTGCGTACCCGCATTGCCAACATAGCGCAGTACGAGGTCGTCTTCGTGGGCTTCCCTACCTGGGGCATGCAGCTGCCGCCACCCGTAAAGAGCTTTCTGAAGCAGCATGATCTGAGCGGCAAAACCATCGTGCCGTTCAACACCAATGCCGGGTACGGCGTGGGCAGCAGCTTCGAGACGGTCAAGGCGCTGGCGCCCAACAGTACCATCCTGGAGGGGTTTACGACCCGGGGCGGCGTGGAGCGCGACGGGGTGCTCTTCGTGATGGAAGTCACTAAAGAAACGCAGGCGCGGGCGGCAATTCTGGCTTGGCTGAAACGAATCAACCTGCTGCGCAAAAAGTAAGCGGGCCAACTCGCCTATCCGTACCTGACGCCTTGTTCACGCCGTGAGTCGTTGCAGTGGGTATCGTACCACCGATAAAGCCCCGAACCTTCCGCCCTGGCCGCGCTGAAAAGCAGCAGCCAGGGCGGAAGGTTCGGGGCTTTATTTAGGCAGGCGTCAGTAGACCGGTTACCGGTTAATGGCTTGCTGCGACTGGGCGGAGTACCGGGCGCCCTGGATTTCAACCCGAGCAACGGCCTGCTCGATGCGCTGCAGGTCGTCGGCCGTCAGCGGCACCGCCGCCGCGCCGATGTTCTCTTCCAGGCGGTGGAGCTTGGTGGTACCGGGAATGGGCGCTATCCAAGGCTTCTGGGCCAGCAGCCAGGCCAGGGCAATCTGGGCCGGCGTCACCTGCTTGGCGGCGGCAATAGTGCCCAGCAACTCCACCAGGGCCAGGTTGGCTTTGCGGGCCTCGGGCGAGAACCGGGGCACGGTGTTGCGGAAGTCCGTCGGGTCGAACTGGGTATTCTCGTCAATCTTGCCGGTGAGGAAGCCTTTGCCCAGCGGACTGAACGGCACGAAGCCAATGCCCAGCTCTTCCAGCGTGGGCAGCACGCTCTGCTCCGGCTCACGCCACCACAAGGAATATTCGCTCTGCAGGGCGGCCACGGGCTGCACGGCGTGCGCCCGGCGGATGGCCTGGGCGCCGGCTTCGGAGAGGCCAAAGTGCCGGACCTTGCCTTCCCGGATCAGGTCTTGCACGGCGCCGGCCACGTCTTCCATCGGCACGCTGGGGTCGACGCGGTGCTGGTAGAACAGGTCGATGTAGTCGGTCTTCATGCGCCGCAAGGATTGCTCCAGCACCGCCCGGATACGCTCGGGCCGGCTGTCCATGCCCAGCTGGGGCTTGCCCTCCCTGAAGCCAAACTTGGTGGCAATGACCACCTGGCTGCGCACCGGCGCCAGAGCCTGGCCCACCAGCGTTTCGTTGAGTTCCCCGTAGGCCTCGGCCGTATCGAAGAAGGTAACGCCCCGGTCGACGGCCGTGCGAATCAGGTTGACGGCTTCGTCGGAGGCCGTGACGGCACCGTAGCCGAAGCTCAGGCCCATGCAGCCCAGGCCCAGGGCCGATACTTCCAGGCCGCTGGTGCCTAGTTGTCGCTTTTCCATGTATGAATCGGGTTGATTTATTTCTGGTTTGGGGCAGTGGGCTGTTTGCCGCTGCCCAATACTTTCACTAGCACGGCCCGGCCGGCATCGGCTTCTTTTTTCCCAATGCTGGCCTCCGTCAGGGCTAATAGCTGGCGAAGCTGCGCCGGGGTTAAGCCCACGTGCAGGCCCGAGCCCAGGTGCGACTGCAGCATCGGCTCCACGCCCCCAAGGCTCACCAGGGCCGCGATGGTGGCCAACTCCCGCTCCTGGTAGGTCAGCACGTCGCGCTCGAAGATGTCGGCGAACAGGTGCTCTTTCAGGAACCGGTCGATTTCCGGGCTGAAGGCGTTGGCGCCGGTTTTGGGGTTGGGGTCGGGCTTGCCAGTCAGCGTTTCCAGGTTGCGTTGGCCGCGTTCGTACTTGGGCGCGGTGCTGGTGATGGGCGCGGCTTCCCGGCCTACCACGTCGGCAATGCCTTTGGCTTTCCGTTCATCCAGCACCTTTAGCAACGTATTAAGCCCCTGAAGGCTGCGCGGAAAGCCGCAGTAGGCGTACAGGTGCACCAGCACTTCCTTGGCCTCGTTCACGGTCAGACCCGCATCCAGGCCCTGGCCCAGCGCCTGGTGCAGCCGGGGCAAATCCCCTTTGGCCGTCAGGGTCGCAACGGTCACTATGGCTTGCTGCCGGCCCGTCAGGGCATCGGCCGCCGGGGCAGTAGGGCCGGCTTGCAGGGCATGGCCAATCAGCAGGAGCACGGCAACCAGCGCCGTGATTCGAACGGTGAGGAGTAGCATGGTGCTAAGCGGGTTGGTGCAGGGCTTCGAGCACTTTGTCCGGGGTCATGGGCAAGGAACGCAGCCGCCGGCCGGTGGCGTGGAACACGGCGTTGGCCACGGCGGCCGTCACGCCCACGATGGAAATTTCGCCGATGCCCTTCACGCCCATAGCGTTGACGTAGGGGTCGTGCTCGTCGATGAAGTCCACGGTCATGTCCGGAATGTCGGCGTTGACGGGCACGTGGTAGCCGGCCAGGTCGGCGTTGGTGTAGCGGGCCAGGTGCGGGTCGCGCACGGTTTGCTCCATCAGGGCCGCGCCGATGCCGAAGATGCTGCCGCCGATGACCTGCGAGCGGGCCGTCTTGGGGTTGAGGATGCGGCCCGCGCTCATCACGCTCACCCAGCGCGTGACGCGGATGGTGCCCAGCTCCGGGTCGACCTCCACTTCGCAGAAGTGGGTGCCGAAGGCGTGCATGGAGCGGCCGGCGGCGGCCTCCTTTTCTTCCTTGTTCATATTGGCATCGGCCGCGACGCCGGGCACCCGGTAGCTGCTGCCGTAGCGGCCCTGCGCGGAGCCTTCCACGTCGCCCATGCTGGCGCGCTTCATCACCTCGGCGTAGGCCTCCCCGGTGGCGGGCCGGGCTTTCAGCTGCAGGCGCCCCTGTTCCACCACCACGTCCGCCGGCTTGGCCCCGTACAGCGGCGACTTATTGTCCGTCACCGCCAGCTTGATGAGCTTCTGCCACACCTCTTGCGCCGCCAGGTACACCGACGACGACACCCGACCCGCCGCCGTGGAACCGCCCGACCACTGCGTGCTGGGCAGCACCGTGTCGCCCAGCTCGAAGCGGATGTTTTCGGGCGGCAGACCCAGGGCGTCGGCGGCTACCTGGGTGATGATGGTGTAGGTGCCCGTGCCCAGGTCGGTGGCGCCCGACTGCACCACGGCGCGGCCGTCGGCGTAGAGGCGCACGCGGGCGTTGCCCTGCGAGTTGTGGACCGGGTACGAGGCTGTGGCCATGCCCCAGCCCACCAGGAGCTTGCCGTTGCGGGTCTGCCCGTTCTTGGGGTTACGCCGGGCCCAGCCAAACAGCTCGGCGCCGCGCTCATAGCACTGCTTCAGGCTCTTGCTCGACCACGGGTGGCCGTTGGTGGGGTCTTTCTCGGCGTAGTTGAGCAGCCGGATCTGAATCGGGTCGAGGCCGAGCTGGTAGGCCAAATCGTCCATGGAGCATTCGAGGGCGAACGAGCCGGGCATGTCGCCCGGGGCGCGGGTCGAGGTCGAGGTCATCACGCTGGCTTTGGCCAGATGGTAGGTCGATTCAAACGCCGGCAGCGCGTAGAGCATGTTGATGATGCGGCTGTTTGTCTCGGCGTAGTCGTCCCAGGGCGAGGTCGTGGACGTTTTCTCGTGCACGATGCCCAGCAGCTTGCCGTCCTTGGTGGCACCGAGACGCAGCGTCTGCTCCTGCTCTTCGCGGTGGCCCATGCCGGTGTACTGCTGCTGGCGCGTCAGCACCAGCTTCACCGGCCGGCCCACGGCCTTAGCCGCCAGCGGAGCCAGCACCACGTGGGGCCACACCCAGGCCTTGCAGCCGAAGCCGCCCCCGAGGTACTTGTTGACCACCCGCACCTGCTCGGTGGAGAGGCCCAGCATGGCCGCCAGCGTCTTCTGCGTTTCCGATACGCCCTGGGTGGTGTCGTACACGGTGAGGCGGTCCGGGGCTTCCCAGTGAGCGGTGGTGGCGCCCGGCTCCATGGGGTTGTGATGGTTGGCGGCGTGGGTGTAGGTGGCCGTCAGCTGCACCGGGGCGCTCTGCACCGCCGCCTGGGCGTCCCCGCGTTTGGTGACGCCCGCTGTGCCCTTCACGGTTTTGGGCACGTAGCGTTGCGCCTTCGGGTCCTGGTAGGACGAAATGGGG
Organism: Hymenobacter edaphi; assembly: GCF_003258365.1. Lineage (GTDB taxonomy): Bacteria > Bacteroidota > Bacteroidia > Cytophagales > Hymenobacteraceae > Solirubrum > Solirubrum edaphi. The sequence continues at coordinate 227,045 of NZ_QHKM01000002.1, forward strand.
GCTTCGGCGGCAATACGCACCTGGACCAGGGCCGCCGCGTACTGGGCGTGCTCCAGGGTATCGGCTACCACGATGGCCACCGGCTGGCCGGCGTAGTGCACCTCGTCCGACTCCATTGGGAAAAAGCCCATCGGTGAGGATACGAAGGCCTTTTTGTCGTCGGGGTTGTTGGGCGTTTTGGCCAGCTTGGGCAGATTCTGGTGGGTGAGGATGGCCAGCACCCCAGGCTGCCGCTGGGCCGCGCTGGTGTCAAACCCGGTAATGCGGCCCTTGGCCACGTCGCTGGTTTTGAGCACGGCGTGCACCAGGCCCGGCAGGCGGTTGTACTCGGCCGAATACCGGGCCTGCCCCGTCACTTTCGCCCAGCCGTCGACGCGGTTCATGGGCTGGCCGACTACGCCCGGCGCAGCGTTGGTTTCGAAGAATTGCGGTTCGGTATCCATCGGGAAAGGCAGTGCTTGTCTGGGCGTAGAATTAGGGGCTTCCGGGGGCAGTCCGTCGGCAGCCGGTGGCGAGGAAGATGGGCAGTTAAGAACCTGCCACCTGCTGCAGGGCGCGCACCAGCGTGTTCTGGGCCAGCTCCACCTTGTAGCGGTTATGTTCCCGGGGCTGGGCCCCTTGCAGGGCCACTGCGGCGGCGGCGCGGAACGTGGCCTCCGTGGCCGGCTGGCCTACCAGTGCCTTTTCCGCCTCGCGGCTGCGCCAGGGCTGCGCGCCCACCCCGCCCAGGGCCACGCGGGCCGCGCGGATGGCGCCGCCCTGCACCTCCAGGCCCACGGCGGCCGAGGCCAGGGCGTAGGCGTAGCTGCTCCGTTCCCGCACCTTCAGGTAGGCCGAGCGTTGGGCGTGGGAGGCCGCGGGAATCGTCACGGCCACAATCAGCTCCCCGGGCTCCAGCACTGTCTCGATGTGGGGGGTGGCGCCGGGCAGCCGGTAGAAATCGGTCAGGGGCACCTGCCGCTGCTTGCCCTTGGCGCGTTCCAGCGTCAGCACCGCGTCGAAGGCCGCCAGGGCCACCGACAGGTCGCCGGGGTAGGAATTGGCAATGCAATGCTCGCTCACGCCCAAGATGGCCAGGTTGTGGTTGTCGCCGGCCAGGGCCGGGCAGCCGGAGCCGGGCACGCGCTTGTTGCAGGGGAAGGCCGGGTCGCGGAAGTAGCCGCAGCGGGTGCGCTGCAGGATGTTGCCGCCGATGCTGGCCATGTTGCGCAGCTGGGGTGAGGCGGCCAGCAGCAACGACTGCGACACGGCCGGGTACGCTTGCACGAGCAGCGGGTGCTCGGCCACGTCGCTCATGGTTTCCAGCGCCCCGATGCGCAGTCCGTCCTTGGTCTGCTCGATGCCTTTGAAGGGCAACAGGTTGATGTCGATGAGCTGCGGGTGCTCCTCGAGGTGGGCCTTCATCAAGTCCAGCAGCGTGGTGCCGCCGGCGATATAAGCCGCCGCGGGCGTGTCCTTGCGCAGAGCCGTGGCTTCTTTGGCCGTGGCCGCCTGGGTGTAGCTGAAGTCGTTCATCTTTCGATTGATGAAATGGTGAGATGGTGAACCGGTGCGTTTGATGTTTGGGAGGCGCAGTGCCACGCATTTCGCGCCAGCAGCACGACACTCACCAGTTCACCATTTCACCTCAGCCCCGCTGCGCCACTTCGCGCACGGCGGCCAGGATGTTGGGGTAGGCGCCGCAGCGGCACAGGTTGCCGCTCATCCACTCCCGGGCCTGCGCGTCGGTGCTGGCGTGGCCCTCCTGCACGCAGGCTACGCCCGACATGATCTGGCCCGGGGTGCAGTAGCCGCACTGGAAGCCGTCATGCTTCAGGAAGGCCTGCTGCATCGGGTGCAGCTGCTCGCCCTGGGACAGGCCCTCGATGGTGGTTATTTCCTTGCCCTGCGCCATCACCGCCAGCGTCAGGCAGGAAAGCGTGCGGCGGCCGCCCACGTGCACCGTACAGGCGCCGCATTGGCCATGGTCGCAGCCTTTCTTGGTGCCGGTCAGGTCGAGCCGCTCCCGCAGGGCATCAAGCAGGGTCACGCGGGGCTCCACGCGCACGGTGTGGGCCTGCCCGTTGACGCGCAGCGTAATGTCGGTGGCCCCCTGGATGACCTTGGAGTAGGCCGTCAGGCGCTCGGCCTGGCCCACCAGCGGCGGCGCCAGGGCCAGGCCCAGGATGCCGCCGGCCTGCTTCATGAACGAGCGGCGCGAACCGTCTTCCGGCTGCGGCGCACCGGCGGGAGGAAACAAGTCAGACTCCATGGCAAAAAAGGTGTGGTATGTGGGAGAATCAGCCGGAGCTGGGCACTCGGCCTGGTTCGTTTATCCCCAAGCCGCAACCATAGGCGGGGCCGCCATCCTCGATGCGCCCTGAAAGCTGGGCTACCCGCAAGCATGTGCGCTACCGATGGCCGCACTGGTCTAACGTCTTGGCCTCGAACCAGTAGGGAGTATACCAGCCGGCGCCATCCAAGTTGCGTTCTGTCCCGGCATTGTTTGAAACCCTTACTGATTCGTTTGATAAGTGTAATCTGCCGACTTCCCAACGGGCCGGTGCCGGGGCCCGCTTGCTGCCGGTTTGGTCAAACGACGCTTTAGGCTTCTGCCACTCGTTCCGCATCCCGCCGAAACGCCAGCGGGGTAGTGCTGGTGTGCTTCTTGAAGAAGTTGTTGAAGTAGGTGGGGTACTCGAAGCCCAGGCTGTAGGCAATTTCCGCCGTGCTCCACGAGGTGTGGTGCAGCAGGGCCTTAGCTTCGGTAATGACCCGCTCGGCAATGTGCGCGGTGGTTGGCTTGCCGGTGACTTCCTTGACAGCCCGGTTCAGGTGGTTCACGTGCACCCCCAGCTGCTGGGCGAAGTCCTGGGCCGTTTTCAGCGGCATGGCCTGGCCCGGGCTTTCCACCGGAAACAGCCGCTCCAACAGCTCCAGGAACAGGGCCGTAATCCGGGACGAGGCGTTTTTGTGCTGTACAAAGCTTTCCGTCGGCTGCATGCGCAGGGCCTCGTGGATGAGCAGCTGCAGATACGTGCGGATCAGGTCGCCCTTGTACAGGTACTCGGTGCGCTGCTCGGCCAGAATCTTCTGAAAGATGCCCTCGGCGTACGCCGCCTGCGCCCCGTCGAGGTGGAACACGGGCGTGCCGCCGACCTTGAACAGGGGCGACTGTTGCAGGCTTTCCGACCGGTCGTTTTCCTTCATAAATGCCTCGGTAAAGAGGCAGGAATAGCCCGTCAGCCGCGGGTCGTGCAGCTCGATGGCGTAGGGAATGTGCGGGTTGGCAAACATCAGGCTGGGCCCGCTGATCGGAAGGCTGCGGTCGGCGTAGTGCACGGTGCAGGGGCTGGTCACCAAGGCCACCTTATAAAAGTCCCGGCGGCGGTAGTCGTGGCTCGGGCCCGCCGCCGTGTCCACTGCGTAGGCCTTGAATCCCTTCAGCTTGAGCTCCTGGGGGTTCAGGTCCTGGTGGCTGCTCATCGGCGCGGCCGTGGGGGCGGCTTTTTGGTCCATGGCGTTTATACGTAAAACAGTAGCCCGCACGTACTGCGCCGGGAAGGGAAAGATAAAACGAGGTGGCCGGTAGCGCGAGTCCAGCCGGCTGATTCGCCGTCGGTTCGCGTAGACTGCTCAACTCAGACCGGCACCCCGGTAGCGGCAGCAGCAGTAGTTACGCGGGTGGTAACTGCTGCTGCTCCTGGGGTAGTCCGTTGTGGGTTAATCGTGGATTTTTCGCTCGCTGATCCACTTGACCATGTTCGGGTCGCGGTGGTCGAAGAACAGGCTGGTCTTGGTGTCGAGGGCTTTGATGGCATCCATGTCCTGGGGGCTCAGCTCGAAGTCGAAGATGTTGAAGTTTTCGGCCATGCGCTCGGGCTTCACCGACTTGGGAATGGCCACTACGCCGCGCTGGGTAAGCCAGCGCAGGATGACCTGGGCCACCGTCTTCTGGTACTTGCCGGCAATGGCACTGAGCACCTCGTTGCGGAAGATGTCGTTCTTACCCTCGGCAAAGGGGCCCCAGGACTCGATCTGCACGTCGTTTTCCTGCAGGAACTGCTGGGTTTCGAGCTGCTGGTGGAAGGGGTGGGTTTCTACCTGGTTCACGGCCGGTTTTACCTCGTGGTGCACCAGGAAGTCCATCACCCGGTCGGGGGCGAAGTTGCTGATGCCAATGGCTTTGATGCGGCCTGCTTTGTACAGCTCCTCCAGGGCGCGCCAAGCCCCGTGCACATCGCCGTAGGGCTGGTGGATAAGGTAGAGGTCGAGGTAGTCGAGTCCGAGCTTCTGCAGGGACGTTTCAAAGGCCTGCTTGGCACCTTCGTAGCTGGCGTCCTGCACCCACAGCTTGGTGGTGATGAACAGCTCCTCACGCGGCACGCCACTCTTGCGGATTGCCCTACCTACGGCTTCCTCGTTCATGTAAGCAGCGGCCGTATCAATCAGCCGGTAACCGGCTTTGATGGCTTCCAATACGCTGGTTTCGCATTCGGCCGGGTCGGGTACCTGGAAGACGCCAAAGCCCAGCAGGGGCATGTTGACCCCGTTGTTCAAGGTTACGGTCTGCATCGTGTTTACTTAAGAGGTGAGTGAAAGGACGAACGCGCAGCCTGGGGCTTTCGCCGCGGCCCAATCCATCCTGGCCTGCCGAACGGACTTGGCCGTACCGGGTTGGCTCAGCAAAGGTCCGGGAGTACTACCCGGTCAGAAAAAGAGAATCAAACCAATCAGTATAAAATTCAAACAATCCCTGATGCCCTGCCTAAGGCTTGCCGGAGCTTTCCGGATTCGTATTTGCACCGCGGTACTGTTGGTCGGTTACCGGCTGCAACCAGGAGGCCACACCTTTCTCGGTGTTGGGTACGATGGCAATGTGGGTCATCGGCTGGGTCGGTGAGGCACCGTGCCAGTGCTCCACGCCGGGCGGTGCCTGAACGACGTCCCCCTTACGGATCAACCTTTTGGGCTGACCTTTCTCCTGGTAATAGCCTACGCCGTCGGTTACCAGTAAAATCTGCCCGGTAGGGTGCCGGTGCCAGTTGGTTCGGGCCCCGGGTTCAAACGCGACGTTGCCGACTACGCATTGAAAGGTGCTGTCGTTTGCCACCAGGGACTTGACCCACACCGTGCCCGTAAAATTTTGGGCCGGTGCCCGTTCTCCCTTGGGGAATACAGGGGCCTGAACAGTGCCCGTAGCGGAGGAATTGGTGGTCTGTGCCGGGCAGCGCAGGGCCGCTATATGGAGCAGTGCGCACATGCCAATTGCGGTTCGGATCATGTGACCAGGGGTTGGGGTTACGTGAAACATGGGGCCCTCGTAGTTGCAGGTCAGACCGCCAGGAAGCCTAACCTGCGACAGGAGTGCTCAGGAAAGAGGGCGCTGACGGCTTCGCCAACCAGAACCCAGTGGGCCCGCTTGCCCGGGGCGGCGGAAGTAGCAGCGAAAAAGAGGTTGGGCAGTGGCTAGGCGCATGACCTCGTGCAGCAGTAAGTGGAGGTAGCTACGGAGCAGCTCGTGTTTGAACAGGTACGTCGATTGCTGCTCAAATAACATCTTCTGGAACAGGCTGGTGAGGTACGCTGCCTGTTCGCCGCGAAGCAAGTGGACGCCCCTGCCCATGCCGGTGGGCATTAACCATGGCTGTCGGCAACCAGCGGGGCTGCACTCTTGCACGAAGGCCTCAGTAAACAAGCACGCATAGCCCCTTTGGCGGGACGATAACCATTTTGAAGCCGCCCCGCGGGCCGGACACCGCATCAGCAGGTACGCGGCCTCCAACTCGGTTACCCGGCCGGCTCCCGGCAGCTGCTGGTGGCCAGAAAGCAGGTAGATGGTATAATAGTCGCTGCGGCTGCAGGCCTGAACCGGACCGGCATCCGTATCTATCTGGTAGGCCTTAAACCCTCTCATAATCATCCTGGCTAGGAATCAGCGTTGACGGTGTAGCAGGCAACCAGCTTGCTCACGTGGCGGGAAAGCCTTCTGTTTGTCGCAACAGCAGCCACAGCCGCTGTCCGCCTCTGCCCTGCATCGTCGTGCGTGACGGGTGGGCGTGAGGCAGCGCGCAACTCGTTGTATTTGCTACGGCAAAGTTCTGCTGGCCAGCTCGGGGTAAATAATGGAAATCAAACCAATGGGTATGAGATTCAAGCAAACAGCCTGGAAACGAGGCGGCCAGCCGCCCGGAGGTCAAAGAGCAGGCCCTGTTGAGTTCAACGCCACTGGTCGCCTTTAGCAATGAAGACACCTCGACTACAACCTTCGATTAACTGGCTTGTCGAAACCGTGGCCTGAATAAACTTTCACTCTTTGGTCATGCCATTCCTTACCTTCAAGGTGCGATGTTTTGATAGCCACTATTGGCATTGCGGGGCCGAGTCGAACACCATCCATAAGAGGCCAAAACTCGTGAACCAGTACAAAAAACAGTACAGGTAAAACATAAAACACTAAACATGAGCAACATGAAGTCACAAAGAAGCTCCCAGGAGGGAGCGCACAAAATCCCGACAATAAACTGATGATCAGTTTATTGTCGGGATTTTTCTTTGTCGGTAATACGGCTCAAGGGGCAATGCCGGCGGAATCCCGCACCAGCTTGCCAAGCAAACGGCTCCCGCCGACGCGTTTTCGTCGTCTTCTCGCGTCTCCTGTCAGGCGGTCGTATTGGGGCGTATGCAGAAAGGGGCCTTAGAAGCTCTCGGCGCCAGGCGTTTGCTCTCCCCAACACAAGCTTGCGCTTAGTGAAGCGCCGGCGCTACCTGGCTGGCGAAAGTTCGACCTGCCGGGCCACATCGGCAAACGGCTGCCCGCCGATGTCGATTTGGCCCACGTAGCGCGTCACCATGAGCTTGTCTGGCCCCGGCTGCGGGCTGCCAGCGGGCCGTGGGCCATGATGCCGGGCACCACTGTGGCTGACACCCAGAGCAGGCGGCCAATCTGGCCGCTGGCACTGAATAGGGTGAGAACCATACCAGTCTTTACGAAAAGGGTGCCGCGGCACTACCCCGGCACTCGACGGGTGGCTTACAGGTTATACTTCCTGTTTGAAGTAGCTTTTCACGGCCTCCGGCTCGTGGCCCGGCAGCTCGGCCAGCATCGGGGGTGGGGAAGTCAAACTGGCCCTGAGCAATGGCCTGGCCGAACGTCAACGCGCCCTGAATGCCTTCGGCCGGTATGCCGCAGGCGCTCAGCTGTTGTTCCAACTTGGTCGCCGAGGGCCTACACGTAACCGGCTGGCCCGACAACTCGCTCAGAATAGCGGGCACGTCGGCCAGCGACTACGTCTGGTGGCCCGCACTGTCGTAGGACTCTTGCGCCGGTTCGCGACTCAGCAGCAGCTTGGCGCCGGCTTCGGCCATGGCCTGGCGGGTGAGGTAGGAGGCGCGGCCCTCGCCGGCGGGCGTGGTGGATGCTTTGAGCGCCCGGGGCCACCAGCAGCGGGCGGGGCAATAAGCGGTTTGGATGCGTTGCGGAGCCAGGGGGACCGGCGGCTCGGGCGGGACTTCACTGAGCAAGGGGCCGAACGCCGCGGCTTTGACGGGCAACGTCAGCGTGAAGCCTTTGGTCGCCGGCAGCAGGCCCACCAGCGTTTCGTTGAGTTCCCCGTAGGCCTCGGCCGTATCGAAGAAGGTAACGCCCCGGTCGACGGCCGTGCGAATCAGATTGATGGCCTCGTCGGAGGCCGTGACGGCACCGTAGCCGAAGCCCAGGCCCAGGGCCGATACTTCCAGGCCGCTGGTGCCCAGGTGTCGCTTTTTCATGTAGATGCTTATTGAAGAAGGTAAGAGCTATTTGATTGACCCCGCCGCAAGCCCGTGGTATCCGACGGCACGAGCTGACACCCCGCAGCTCCGCCAGCACGGCCGTAGCGAAGTCGGGCGGCTGGCCACGGCGGCAATGGCTTTCGGGTGCTAAGCGGGTTGACGCAGGGCTTCGAGCACCTTGTCCGGGGTCATGGGCAAGGAGCGCTGCCGCCGGCCGGTGGCGTGGAACATCGGCTTCGCCAACCAGAATCGAGCATGCCCGCCTGCCCGGGCCGCTGGCAGTAGCAGCGAAAAAGGGGGTGGGCGGTTGGCAGGCGCCTGACCTCGTGCAGCACTAAGTGGAGGTAGCTACGCAGCAGTTCGTGTTTGAAGAGGTACGCCGATTGCTGCTCCACCAGCATCTTCTGAAACAGGCCGGTGAGGTACGCGGCCTGTTCGCCGTGCAGCAGGAACACGCGCCAGGCCTTGCCGGTGGGCATCAGGCCCGGCTCCTGGCGGCCCGCAGGGCGGCACTCTTTTACAAAGGCTTCGGTAAACAGGCAGGCATAGCCCCGTTGGCGGGCCGGCAGCCACTGTGGAGCAGCCCCTCCGGCCGGCTGCCCCAGCAGCAGGTACGCGGCGCTGCCGGCGGCTTCCCGGGCGGTGCCCGGCCGCAGCCGGGGGCCGGCAAGCAGGTAGATGGTATGATAGTCGCTGCGGCCGCAGGCCTGAACGGGCCCGGAAGCAGTGTCTATCTGGTAGGCCTTAAACCATCTCATAATCATCCCGGCAGAAATCAACGTCGGCGGCAGGCTCCCCGCTTGCTCACGCAGCCGGCAAGCCTGCCGGTTGTTGCAAGGGTGGGCACCGCCGCTCCCGCCTCCACTCTCCGTCGGCGGGCCGCTCTCTGTAGTTGCTACGACAAAGTTCTGTTGATCGGACTCGGGTGAATAATAGGAATCAAACCAATGGATATGAGATTCAAACAAACGACCCGGCCATGGCCCGGCCGGCGGCCGGGAGAGTAAAGAGCAAGGGCTGCCGCACGCATTCGGGGCACTCCTGGCCTGCCAGGTGAAATGTTCGATATACGCGGTTGGCATTGCGGGGCAAAGCCCGAGAGAGAACGAATCTTCTGAGTTAGTAGGGGTGGTTATAAAATAATGGTATTCAAGTATTTAATGAAAATTAAGGCTTTTTGGCTGGCGCGCAACGATGAAATACCTACCCTGGCCGGCGGGTATTTTGGTTGCCGGCGCACCGCTTGTGCCGCAGCGCAAACAAACGCTTTAAACCAAAACGGGCCCGACAGCCCGGCCTCAATCCGGCGCAGGGCATTACTTTCAGGGCCTTTTTGGCCAGCGGGGCCGGCCCCGCAGCCTGAGCGCCCACCATCCACCCGGCCAACCGGGCCCGCCGCCCGAAACCCGGCTGCCGTTTTTAAGGTGTGCCGCGTCCGGATGAATAGTGGCCGAAGCCCGCCGCCCCGGCGTTCCGCACGCCTTCCACCGTATTGCTCCTCGATTCTCCCTCGCCCATGACCAACTTTATCATCCAGCTGAGCCTGCGCGGTGCCCTGGCCGGCCTGCTGCTGCTGCCGGCCGGCGCCGCCCGGGCCCAGCAAACGCGCCAGGAGGTGCTGCTAACTGCCGACTGGAAATTCACTAAGGGCGACGTGCCCGACGCGGCCCGGCCCGATTTCAAGGACGCTAGGTGGCAGACGGTGCAGGTGCCCCACGACTGGGCCATTTACGGCCCGTTCAGCCCCCAGAACGACCTGCAGACGGTGAAAATCGAGCAGAACAACGAGAAGGAGGCCAAAACCAAAGCCGGCCGCACCGGCGGGCTGCCTTTCATCGGCACGGGCTGGTACCGGCGCCGGCTGCAGGTGCCTGGCTTCGCGGCCGGTAAGCGGGCGGTGCTGCTCTTCGACGGGGCCATGAGCGACGCGCACGTGTTCGTCAACGGCAAGGAAGTCGGCGCTTGGCCCTACGGCTACAACTCCTTCGCCGTCGACATTACCGACGCGGTGCAGCCGGGCCCCGACAACGTGCTGGCCGTGCGCCTGCAGAACCTGCCGGAACAGTCGCGCTGGTACCCCGGCGCGGGCCTGTACCGCAACGTGCACCTGCTCGTGACCAACGACGTGCACATCCCCGTGTGGGGCACCTACCTGACCACGCCCACCATCACCGCCGACTACGCCAAGGTGAAGCTGCGTACCAGGGTCGAGACGCCCGGCCGGGCCTTCCAGGCCCTGCGCCTCGACACCGAAATCCGCGACGCGGCGGGCAAAGTGGTGGCTACCTCCTCGACCCCGCTGGCGGCCACCGACGCCCTGGAATTCGAGCAGAACCTGGTGGTGCCCCAGCCGCGGCTCTGGTCACCCGAAACGCCGACGCTGTACGCGGCCAGCTCGAAGCTGTATGCTGGTGAGGTGCTCAAGGACGAGTACAAGACCACTTTCGGCATCCGTTCCGTCGGCGTGGAGGCGGGCCGGGGCTTCGTGCTGAACGGGCAGCCGCGCAAGTTCCGGGGCGTGTGCAACCACCACGACCTGGGCCCGCTGGGTGCGGCCGTCAACACCGCCGCCCTGCGCCGGCAGCTGGTGCTGCTCAAAGACCTGGGCTGCGACGCCATTCGGACCACCCACAACATGCCCGCGCCCGAGCTGGTGCAGCTCTGCGACGAAATGGGCTTTCTGCTGATGGTGGAGCCCTTCGACGAGTGGAAGACGCCCAAGGTGAAGAACGGCTACAGCCGGCTCTTTGATGAGTGGGCCGAGAAGGACATCGTCAACATGGTGCGCCGCGACCGAAACCACCCCAGCGTCGTGATGTGGAGCATCGGCAACGAGGTGCCCGACCAGTGGGCCCCGGGCGGCTCGAAGCTGGCCAAGCGTCTGCAGGACCTGGTGCACCGCGAAGACCCTACCCGGCCCGTGACGGCCGGCATGGACCAGTTCGACGCGGCCGTCGGCAACGGCTTCGCGGCCGTGCTCGACGTGCCGGGCTTCAACTACAAGCCCCACCGCTACCCCGAAGCCTACACCAAGCTGCCCCAGGGCGTGCTGCTGGGCTCCGAAACGGCCTCCACGGTGAGCAGCCGCGGCGTGTACAAATTCCCGGTGGAAAAGGCCAAGGACAAGCGCTACCCCGACAACCAGTCCAGCTCCTACGACCTGGAGGCCAGCAACTGGTCGCAGACGCCCGACGAGGAATTCGCCGCCCAGGACGATTTGCCCTATACCCTCGGCGAGTTCGTGTGGACCGGCTTCGACTACCTCGGGGAGCCGTGGCCCTACGACGAAAGCTGGCCCTCGCACAGCTCCTACTTCGGCATTCTGGACCTGGCCGGCCTGCCCAAGGACCGGTTCTACCTCTACCGTGCCCGCTGGAACCCCACGCAACCCACGCTGCACCTGCTGCCGCACTGGACCTGGCCCGGCCGCGAAGGCCAGACCACGCCCGTCTTTGCCTACACCAACTACCCCTCGGCCGAGCTGTTCGTGAACGGGGTGAGCCAGGGCCGCCAGACCAAGGGCCCCTCCGCCCAGCCCCAGACGCGCTACCGCCTGATGTGGAACGAGGTGAAGTACCAGCCCGGCAGCATCAAGGTGGTGGCCTACGACGCTAGCGGCAAGGCCGTGGCCGAAGAGGAAGTGCGCACCGCCGGCCGGCCCCACCACCTCAAGCTGACGGCCGACCGCTCCGCCCTCGCCGCCGACGGCCAGGACCTGGCCTACGTGACCGTGCGCGTGGAAGACGCCCAAGGCAACCTCTGCCCCGACGCTACCAACGAGCTGCGCTTCGAGGTAAAGGGCGCGGGCCGCTTCCGGGCCGTGGCCAACGGCGACCCGACCAGCCTGGAGCTGTTCCACGAGCCGCGCATGCGCGCCTTTCACGGCATGCTGGTGGCCACCGTGCAGGCCGCCGACCAGGTCGGTAGCGTGCAGCTGCAGGTGACGAGCAAAGGCCTGCCGGGCGCCACGCTGCGCCTGCCGGTGGCCAAGCCGTCCGGGCAGTAGGCGCGTTTCGTCGGCGGATGCGCCCGGGTGTGGCCCCGGATAAGCCCGCGTCGACTTTCCGGCAGCAGTGGCTGCGTTTTGCTGCGGCCGGCCGGAGAGGGGCGGCTCAACAGACGTAACCACTGCTGCCGGCCCCGATCGGGTGCCACCCTACCCGCCCTGACCCGCGGGTAGGGTGGTTTCAGGTGCCCCGGCCGGGCGGTCGGGGCCGCCGCGGCCCGCCGGGCGAAGCGGATTCGTGACCTTTGCGTGGGCAGCAGGCCGTGCCCAGGAGTGGGCGGCCGGAGTTGCCGCGGGTGTTTGCTAATTGAGTTCTATGGCCGTTGTACAACTCGTTCGGCCGCTGGTGCGGCCCTTTGCCGAATTCTTCCGCCGCGAGGCGGCCGGCAGCATTGTGCTGCTGCTGAGTGCCGCGCTGGCCCTGCTGCTGGCCAACACCAGCTGGGGCCCGGCGCGCTACTTTCCGGCCGTGTGGGACGAGCACCTGCGCCTGAGCATCGGCCCGCTGGTGCTCGACAAAAGCCTGTTGCACTGGATCAACGACGGGCTGATGACCGTGTTCTTCCTCATTGTGGGCCTGGAAATCAAGCGCGAGGTGCTCGACGGGGAGCTGGCCTCCGTGCGGCAGGCCGCGCTGCCCATTGCCGGGGCGGTGGGGGGCATGGTGGTGCCCGCGCTGGTCTACACCCTCTTCAACCACGGCACGCCCACGGCCGGGGGCTGGGGCATTCCCATGGCCACCGACATTGCCTTTGCTCTGGCCGTGCTGCAGCTGCTGGGGCCGCGGGTGCCGCTGGGCCTCAAGGTGTTTCTCACGGCCCTGGCCATCGTCGACGACCTGGGGGCGGTGCTGGTCATTGCCGGTTTCTACACCCAGGAGCTCCACCTCGGCTACCTGCTGCTGGGCGCGGGCCTCTGGGCCGGGCTGCTGGGGCTCAACTGGCTGGGCGTGCGCATCCTGGGGCTGTATCTGGCGCTGGGGCTGGCGCTGTGGTACTGCACCCTGGAATCGGGGGTGCATGCCACGCTGGCCGGGGTGCTGCTGGCGCTGGCCATTCCGGCCCGCACGGGTTACACCCGGCCGGGGCTGCTGCGCCTGCTGGAGCAGCGCCTGCGCCTGCTCGACGACGAGGCCCACGCCCGCGACGCCGACCCGCGCACCATCAGCGAGGAGCTGGAAGAGTTGGCGGAGCAGATCAGCTCCCCGGCCCAGAAGCTGGAGCAGCGCCTGCACTCGGTGGTGGCCTTCGGCATCATTCCGCTTTTCGCCTTTGCCAACACCAGCCTGACGCTCGACACCGCCGTGGTGCGGCAGCTCGGCACACCGCTGGGCCTGGGCATCGTGGCGGGCCTGGTGGTGGGCAAGCCGCTGGGCATCGGGCTGGCCAGCTGGCTGACCGTGCGCCTGGGCTGGGGCGCGCTGCCCGAGGGTGTGTCGTGGCGGCAGCTGTGGGGCGCGGGCGTGCTGGGCGGCATCGGCTTCACCATGTCGCTGTTCGTCACGCTGCTGGCCCTGGGCGTGCATTCCGCCGACGAGTCGGTGGCCAAGCTGGCCATCCTGCTCGGCTCCCTGCTGGCGGGCACGCTGGGCTACGGCCTGCTGCGCTGGCCCGGGCGCCCCCCGGAGCCCCCGCGCCGCGCGTAACGGCGGGCAAGGCGGGCCAGCCCCGGTGGGCCCGGCAGCAGCGCACTACCTCCCGGAACGCAACGACGCCCCGGCTACGTGTAGCCGGGGCGTCGTTGCGTTCCGGGAGGAGAAACGGTTTAGCGCACCACCAGCTTGCGGTTGGCCCCGTCGTCGGAGCGCAGCACGTACACGCCGGCGGGCAGGCCCGCGGTTTCGAGGCGGTCGGCCCGGCGAAGCTGGCGCACCGGGCGGCCCAGCGCGTCGCAGAGCGTGCCCGACACCGGGCGGCTGAGCTGCACGGGGCCGCCCTGCGCGGGGTTGGGGTAGAGCACCAGCGGCGCGGCCGGGCGCGGGCCCTGGGCGGCCAGCACGCTGCCGCGCAGCTGCACCCCGTACACCGCCACCGTGCTGCTGACCTCGTTGGCCAGAATCAGCAGGGGCTGGCCGGTGGGGCTGTGCTGAGCCGCGACGAACACGATGCCCTCGGGGCCCTGGTCGCCGGTGCCGCTGGTCACGGAGCGGTTGTTCACGTACTGCACCAGGCGCGGCTGGGCGGGGCTGGTCACGTCGAACACGGCCACGCCGCCCATGCGCTCCATCGACACGAAGGCGTACACGGTGTCGCGCAGCACGGCGGTGGTCACGCCCTCGGGCTCGGGGCCCTTGTCATCGGAGCGGTTCTTGCGGGCCGGCGTGCCGGTGGTATTGCTGGCGTTGAAGATGGCGCCGAAGGTCGGGTCGGTGCTGGTGAGGCGCTCCAGCAGGTCGCCGCTGTCGTGGACCACGGCGCCGGTCTGGGCGTTCAGAATGCTGAAGGAGCGGCCCCCGAAGGTGTAAATCTGGTCGAAGTCACCGTCGCCGTCGGTGTCGCCGAGGCGGTTGGTCACGTTCAGGCGGCCCAGGGCGCTGTTGTCCTTGAGCAGGCCGGCATTCGGAAAGGCCGTCGGGTCGAGCGGGTAGGCCGCACTGCCCAGGCGCACGGCTTCGGTCAGGGCGGTGTACTCGCGGGCGTCGCCCTCGTTGGCCGTAATCAGGTAGGTAGTGCCCTGCACCTGGAAGCTGGCCAGGGCATCGGGCAGGCGCAGGCCGCGGATGGGCCAGTTGGCCAGCAGCACGTCGGCGGCCTGGTCGGAGGCATCGAGGGCGAAGCCGGGCAGGCTGTGGTCCTGGAAGCCCACGCTGCGCAGGCTGGTAAACTGCTTGGTGGCCAGGTTCAGCGTGGCCACGGCGTTGTTTTCCTGCAGGGTGATGTAGGCCGTCTGCGAGCCGGCGTCGAAGGCCACGTACTCCGGCTCGAGGTCCTGGGCCACCGTGGCGGGCGCGGCCGTGGTGCCGCCGTAGAGGCGGATGCCGGCCGCACGCAGGGTGGCGGCCTGCCCGTTGTAGCCCGCGAAGCCCACCGTCGTCACGCCGGCCTGCGTCACGCCGGCCAGCCCGCCCGCGTAGTCAATCACCGACACCGAGCCCTCGGGGTCGTTCGTATAGTCAGCGTTCGGCTCGCCCTCGTTGGCCGTCACGAGGTAGCGGCCGTCGGGCGAAAAGCTAATCATGTCGGGCATGGCGCCCACCGTCACCTGCTTCTGAAACGCGCCGTCCTGGTTGAAGAACACCACCGCGCCCGGGCTCTGCGGGTTGGTGTTTTCGACGGCGCAGGCCACCACGCCGTTGCGCACCGCCACCGAGTTGATGCCGCCGTACGGGGCCATGCTGATGGAGGCCACCGCGGTAATGGCGCCGGGGTTGGCCAGGCTCAGAATGTCGAGCTTGCCGCCGATGGAGTTGGCCACGTACAGGCGCTGCGTGCCGGGGTCGTGGGCCACGATTTCGGCCGAATTGGTGCCCGAGGCGCCGTTCTGGTAGCTGCCCAGGTGCTGCAGGCGCAGGTTGCGGGCCTGGGCCGGGGCCACCGCGTCGTTGTCCCGGATAAACACCAGCGCGTCGGTGGCGCCGGCCACCAGCGTGGCACCGCTGGGGTTTTGCAGGCGCAGGGCAAAGTACTCGGCCGGCTCGGCCAGCGCGTCGTCGGTGAGCGGGATGCTGATGGTCTGGCTGCCGGTGCTGCCGGCCGGGAAGGTCAGCGTCGTCGGGGCGGCGTAGGTGAAATCGGTACCGGCGGTGGCGGTGCCCAGGCCGGGCAGCAGCACGGCCTGCACCGTGGCGGCCGTGGTGCCGGGGTTCTGAATGCTCACCGTAACCGAAGCCGTGCCCGCGCTTTCACTGACCGAGACGGTACCGGCGGCCATGCGCAGCGTTTGGGCCGTAGCCGGCGCGGCCAGGCCCAGGGCCGTCATCAGGGCCGCAGCCGGCCACAAGAAGTAAAGATTTAGACGCATCAAAAAGCGGGTTGAATGGTGCGTCAAAGCTATTTGGGGCTTGTTGCGGCGGCGTTACGGCCGGGTTATCGTATCGTGAAGCCTGCCGCCGCCCGCCGAGAGCGGCGCCGCCCCGGCCAGCAGGTCGCGGTACCACCAGCCCGAGTCCTTCACCGTGCGCCGCTGCGTGGCGTAGTCGACGTGCACCAGCCCGAAGCGCGGCCGGTAGCCCTCGGCCCACTCGAAGTTGTCGGTAAACGACCAGGCGAAGTAGCCCGCCACCGGCATGCCCTCGCGGCGGGCCCGCAGCACCTGCCCGATGGCGGCCTGCAGGTAGGCCTGCCGGGCGGGGTCGGGCACGCGGCCGTCCAGGGGCGCCTCGTCGGGAAAAGCGGCCCCGTTTTCGGTTACGATAAGCCGCGGCGCCTGCGGGTACGCGCTGAACTGCCGCAGCATATAATAGAGGCTTTCGGGGTAGACTTCCCAGCCCATCGTCGTGTGCGGTACCTGCCGTTTGGCGGCGCCCACCAGCGTGGCCCAGAGCAGCGGCACGAAGGGCGAGTGGCGCACCACCTCGCGGGTGTAGTTCTGCACGCCCAGAAAGTCGAAGGCGAAAGGCAGGCGCTGCTCGTCGCCGGGCTGCACGTAGCGCTCCAGCCAGCCCAGCCAGGGCAGCGCGTCGACGGGGTAACCCAGGCCCAGCGCGGGCTCCACGAACAGGCGGTTGAGCAGGGCGTCGGCGCGGCGGGTGGCGCGCTCGTCGCGGGGCAGGCCGGGGCGGGCGGGCGCGAGGTAGGAGCAGGAAAAGGTGGTGCCGATCTGGGCTGGGGCGGGCAGGGCGGCGCGCAGGGCCCGGCCGCCTTCGGCCTGGGCCAGGGCGGCGTGGTGGGTGGCGGCCAGAAAGGCGCCCAGCCCGCGCCGGCCCGGGGCGTGAATGCCCAGCAGGTGCCCGGCGCCCACGAACACCATCGGCTCGTTGAGCACCATCCAGTGCTTCACCCGGTCGCCGAGGCGGCGGGCCACTAGCTCGGCGTAATCGGTGAACCAGCCCACCACGGCCCGGTTTTGCCAGCCGCCGCGCTGCTGCAGGGCCAGCGGCAAATCCCAGTGGTAGAGCGTCAGCCAGGGCTCGATGCCGCGCGCCAGGCAGCCGTCGACCAGCCGCTCGTAGTAGTCGAGGCCGGCTTGGTTTACCGGGCCGGTGCCCTGGGGCAGTACCCGCGACCAGGCCACCGAGAAGCGGTAATTGGGCACGTGCAGCTCGCGCAGCAAGTCCAGGTCCTGGGGCCAGCGGCGGTAAAAGTCGCAGGCCTCGTGGCCGTGCTCCCCGCGCTTGATCTTGCCCGGCCGCTGCACAAACTCGTCCCAGATGCTCGGCCCCTTGCCGTCGCAGTCGCCCGCGCCTTCGATCTGATAGGCTGCCGTGGAGACGCCCCAGTGGAAATCGGGCCCGAAATCGGCGCGGCTGTACGCGGCGGGCGACGTCGGCGGGAAAAAGGCGGGCGGCAGGGCCGGCGAGAGGTAATCGGACATGCCGAAGTCAACGAAGGAAAGCGGGCGGCGGGTGGGAGAAATAATTCAGCGGCCCGCTGATGATAAGGTCGTCAGGCCGAGCAAAGTCGAGACATCCCGCGGGCGTTGCGCCTCACCCCCCGGCCCCCTCTCCGAAGAGGGGAGCCCGCCGGAGCGGTAGAGCTGCTTCAGCTGCGCTAAGCAGGACAATACTATCTGACTTAACCCACGAGCTGTCCCGACTTTGCTCGACATGACGTTCTTTTTCGGGCGTGTTGGCCCGTTGTGCCTTCGCGTCGCTGCTGGCCTCGCTTACGCCAATTGCAGCGCAGGCTGCGCTAAGCGGGGCCGCACCCCGGCCGGCAGCTGCTCCAGCAGCAGCTTGTCGATAACGGCGGCGGTGTGGTCGGGGTAGTCGACGGGCACCGGCTGGCCGTGGTGCAGCCAGTGGTCGAGGCGGGGCAGGTGCTTGTCTTTCAGGCTTCTCACAACGGGCACGCCCAGGGCGGCCAGGGCGGCGGCGTTGCACTGCTGCTCAAACTGATTTTTCATGGGCACCACCAGCAGCTTTTTGCCCAGGTACAGGGCCTCGGCGGGCGTCTCGAAGCCGGCGCCGCAGAGCACCCCGCTGCTGCGGGCCAGCGAGTCGAGAAAGGCCGCGCCGCTCACCGGGCGTACCCGCACGTTGTCGTGCTCGGCCTCCACCGGGCTGTGCTTGCTGAACACCTCCCAGGTCACGGCCCGGCTGAGGTAGCGCAGGCGTTGCACCAGCGTAGCCTCGTCGAAGGCGGGCAAATACACGGTGTAGTGGCCCTCGTCGGTGGGCGTCAGGGCGCGCACCTGCCGGCGGATAACGGGCGTGCTGATGCCCGGCGCGTAGGCCTGGAAATGAAAGCCGTACTGGGCCGTGCTCGGGGCGTAGTGGCGCAGCACGGCCCGGCCCATGATATCCAGCTTCGGGGGCTGCGGGGCCAGCGGGTGCAGCACGGCGCTCTGGTGGCTCAGGGCTACGCAGGGCACCCCGCGCAGCTGGCAGGCCCAGGCCGACACGGGTTCAAAGTCGCTGATGACCAAATCGTAGTCCTGCACCCGCAGCTGCTCAATCTCGCGCAGCAGCCGCGCCGATTTCAGCTGCCAGAAGGTGCGGGCGAAGTCCACGCCGCCCTTCTTGCCGAAGATGAAGCCCAGGCCGTGGCAGCGGTAGCGCACCGGGAAGGGGAGGGGCAGGTCGGCCGGCGGGCCGCTCAGCAGCACGTCGAGGCGGGCGGCGCGCTGCTGCAGCAGGGGCACCACATCGAGGGCGCGGGCGAGGTGGCCGTTGCCGGTGCCCTGAATGGCGTAAAGAATGCGGGGTTCCAATTCTGAGTGGTGAATGCGGAATTATGAATTGGGGCTGCGGTGGAGGTGGAATTCCTTCAGCAGCTCGGCCAGCAGGGTGTCGGCGGAGGTTTCGGCGGCGGCGTCGACGTCCAAGTCGCTGGCGTCGGCGGTTTGCGTGCGCGGGTCGTCGGCGTAGCGGTAGAGCTGCCAGCCCGCGGCGGCGGTGTATTCGAGGGCGGTGAGGTTTTCCACCCAGTCGCCGGAGTTCAGGTAAGTAACCGTGCCCGCGGCGGTGGCGACGGGCCGGATGTCGGGGCAGTGAATGTGGCCACAGGCCACGTACTGGTAGCCCTCGTCGATGGCAATGCGGGCGGCGGTCTGCTCGAAGTCGCTGACCAGGCTCACGGCGCTTTTCACGCGGTCTTTCACCAGCTTGGAGAGCTGCACGCGCGGGCGCCCCAGCCGGCGCAGCGCCCAGTTGACGAGGCGGTTGAGCAGGATCAGCAAATCGTAGCCCTCGGCCCCGAGCTTGGCCAGCCAGCGCGAGTGGCGCATGGTCACGTCGAACACGTCGCCGTGAAACAGCCAGGTGCGGCCGTGGGGTAAGTCGAGCACCAGCTTGTTTTCGATGCTGAGCGCGCCGAGGCGGGTGCCGGCAAAGCGGCGCAGCAGCTCGTCGTGGTTGCCGGTGAGGTAGTGGATGCGGGTGCCCTTGGCGGCCAGGCCGGCCAGGTGGCGCACCACCTGCATGTGGGCGGCGGGCCAGTAGCTTTTGCTGAACTGCCAGATGTCGACGATGTCGCCGTTGAGCACCAGCACCCGGGGTTTGAGGCTCTTGAGGTAGCGCAGCAGCTCGCGGGCGTGGCAGCCGTAGGTGCCCAGGTGCACGTCGGACACCACCACCACGTCGACGCGGCGTTTGGGAGGGCGCATCAGGCGGCGGCGCGAAGCTGGTAGCGGCGGCGCGCCGGGGCCGGGCGCCAGGCCTGCCGGCCGGCGCCGTGCAGGCTGCGCTGCCAGGCCATCAGGCTGCCGGTGCGGTAGGCCAGCAGCAGAATCAGCTCGCAGAGCGCGTAGCTCAGCCGGCGCAGCCAGGCCGGGGCGGAAGACGTCGAATCAAGCACGGAGCGGCTCATAACCAGCGGGTTGAAATTCGCTTCGAAGTACGCGCGGCGCCGTTATGCCGCCGTGAAGTCCGCGTTATGGTTTAGTCATCATTTGCCAGGTTACGGCGCGGTTACGGCCGGCCCGCGGAAGTACACGATACGGTAGCCCGCCGGTAACATTCCGCTAACGGGGCGCGGGTAGTTTTGCCGCCAAGACCAAACCTCCCCCAACACATGTTGTTCCGTGATTTAGCGCGAGTTACGCAACTCGGCGCGGCCGGTATTCCCTTGCTTTTTCTGGGCCATTCGGTACTGGCGCAAGCCCAATCGGTGACGGGCCTTGTGACCGATGAAAAGGGCCAGGCCCTGCCCGGCGCTACCGTGGTGGTGAAGGGCTCGACCACCGGCGCCACCACCGACGCCGAGGGCCGCTACCGGGTGCAGGCCGCCCCGGATGCCACCCTGCTCGTCACCTTTATCGGCTACACCCCGCGGGAGGTGCCGGTGAGCGGGCAGGAGGCGCTGAACGTGCAGCTCGCGCCCGATGCCAAGCAACTCAATGAGGTGGTGGTGACGGCCCTGGGCATCAAGCGCGAGCAAAAGGCCCTGGGCTACGCCACCCAGACGGTGAGCGGGGAAAGCCTGACCAACGCCCGCCCCAACAACTTCGCCCAGGCGCTGTCGGGCAAGGTGGCGGGGCTGAATCTGATTTCGCCCGGCTCGGGCCCGGTGAATTCCACACGGATTTCGCTGCGCGGTGACAACTCGCTGAACCCCAACGGCAACAACGCCCTCATCGTGCTCGACGGGGTGCCCATGAACAGCGGTCTGAACGGCTCGGGCGTGAGTAGCGCCTACGGGGCCGGCTCGGGCAACGACGTGCCCATCGACTTCGGCAACGGCATTGCCGACATCAACCCCGACGACATTGCCAGCATCACGGTGCTCAAGGGCGCCTCGGCCACGGCCCTGTACGGCTCGCGGGCGGCCAACGGGGCGCTGATTATCACCACCAAGAGCGGCTCGCGGCAAAATAAAGGCCTGGGCGTGACGGTGAACAGCAACTTCAGCGTGAACACCGTGCTCCGGTGGCCCGACTACCAGTACGAGTACGGGCAGGGCACCGGCCGCTCCTTCAACGCCGCCGGCGAACCGTACTACTCCTACGGCGCCTCGGCCGACGGGGCCAACACCGGCGGCACCAGCAGCGCCTTCGGGCCGAAGTTCAACGGGCAGCTGTACTACCAGTACGACCCGGCGACGCAGACCCAATCCACCGAAAGGCTGCCTTGGGTGCCCTACAAGGACAACATCAAGGGCTTTTACCGCACGGGCTCCACCCTCACCAACAGCGTGGCCCTGGAAGGCGGCAACGAAACCAGCTCCATTCGCGGCTCGGTGACGCACTCCAAGAACGAGTGGATCATGCCCAACACCGGCTACGACCGGCTCACGGCGGCCGTCAGCGCCCAGCACACTATTGCCAATAAGCTGAAGCTGGCCACCAAGGTGAACTTCACCAACCGCTGGAGCGACAACCTGCCGGCCACGGGCTACAACAACCAGTCCTTGGCCTACTTCATGATCTTCCAGAACCCGAACGTGCCGCTGGACGCCTACCGCACGATCTGGAAAACCGGGCAGGAGCAGATCGACCAGGTGCACCCGTTCAGCACCTTCATCGACAACCCCTACCTGATTGCCCACGAAATGACCAACGCGGTGGACACGCGCACCACCGTGGGCAACCTCTCGGCCACCTACCAGTTCACCCCGACGCTGGACCTCTTGGTGCGCTCGGGCCTGGCGGCGACGCAGGAGGAGCGGGAGCAGCGCCGACCCTACAGCACGGCCAACTTCCAGCGCGGCTACTACAAGCAGCAGACCATCAGCCAGTACGAATCGAACACCGACTTCCTGCTGACCTACCACCAGCCCAAGGCCGGGCGCTTCGACCTGCGCACCTCGGTGGGCGGCAACGTGATGTACCGGCACTTTCGCGGCATGGACGCGGAGGTGGAAAACCTGGTCATCCCGGGCGTGTACAAGCTCACCAACGGGGCCAGCAATCCGCTGGTCAACAGCGTCATCACCAACCGGCAGATCAACAGCCTGTACGCGCTGGCCTCGGTGTCGTTCGACGATAAAATCTTCGTGGACCTCACCGGGCGCAACGACTGGTCGAGCACCCTGCCGCGGCAGAACAACTCGTTTTTCTACCCGTCGATTTCGTCCAGCTTTATTCTGAACGAGCTGCTGCCGCTGCCCGCTTCCATTTCGCTGGCCAAGCTGCGGCTCTCGGCGGCGCAGGTGGGCAACGATACCGACCCCTACCGCACCCGCAAGTACTACGGCCGCAGCGACTTCCCCGGCTCCGGCTCGGTGCCGACGACGCTGCACAACACCAACTTCAAGCCGGAAATCACCACCAGCTACGAGGCCGGCGCGGAGTACCTGATGCTGCAGGGCCGCCTGGGCGCCGACGTGACGGTGTACCAGAACGTGACCCGCAACCAGATCCTGGAAGTGCCCCTGGACCCCACCACCGGCTACAGCCGGGCCGTGCTGAACGCGGGCAAGGTGCGCAACCGCGGCGTGGAAGTGGTGCTGCACGGCCGCCCCGTCGACGCGGAAAACTTCAAGTGGAAATCGACCGTGACCTGGGCCCGCAACCGCAACCGCGTCATGAGCCTGGCCGAGGGGCTGGTGGATCAGCAGGTCATCGGCACGGGCGGCACGGCCACCTTGCTGGCCACCGTGGGCGGCACCACCGGCGACATCTGGGGCTACGGCTTCGACCGCGCGCCCGACGGGCAGATCCTCTACACCAAGGACGGGCTGCCGGTGCAGCCGGCCAACATCAAGTACATCGGCCGGGCCTTTGCTGATTGGAAGGGCGGGTTCCTGAACGAGTTTCAGGTGCGCAACTTCCGCTTCAGCATCCTCTTCGACGGGCAGTACGGCGGTATCATCTACTCGCAGACGCACCACAAGATGACCGAGCAGGGCAAGCTGGAGCACACCCTGCGCGGCCGCGAGGAAGGCTACATCATCGGCGACGGGGTGGTGCCGAATGCCGACGGCTCGTACTCGCCCAACACCAAGCAGGTTATTCCGGCCGCCTACTACGCCGAGTACTACCGCCGCGCCAACATCGAGGCCAACTCCTTCGACGCCAGCTTTCTGAAGCTGCGCGAGACGCGCATCGACTACACCATTCCGGCCAGCCTACTGGCCCGCACCAAGGCCCTGCGCGGGGCCACCATCGGCCTCTACGGCCGCGACCTGGCTATGTGGACCAAGTTCCCCATGTTCGACCCGGAAACGGCCGCGCTGAACGGCAGCACCATCCTGCCCGGCGTGGAAATGGGCCAGCTGCCGAGCACCCGCACGATGGGCGTGAATGTGACGCTGCAGTTTTAGCGGCGGACCTCACCCCCCGGCCCCCTCTCCTTAGGGAGAGGGGGAGCCGTACGTCAGCAACAACATCGTGCTGACGACGCGGGGCCGCTCCGCTCGCGCTACGCGGCACCTCTCTGATGGCCCGTAGGCCTGTTCTCCACCCTTACTTCTACGCCTCTACCTCCCGCGCCGCCGTGGCTCCCCCTCTCCCTAAGGAGAGGGGGCCGGGGGGTGAGGTCCCGACCCATGAAAAAACTCTCCCTTTTCCTGCTGCTGGCCCTGGGCAGCGTCGCGGCCTGCACCGATAAGCTCGAGGAGCTGAACGTGGACCCGAACCGCATTGAGCGAATCAGCCCGGGTACGCTGCTGAACCCGATTGTGTACGAGCTGGGCAGCTTCAACACCAGCCGCGCCGACGGCTTTACCTTCGACATCATGCAGGTGGCCCTGCCCTTCCCGAGCGTGTCGGGCGGGGTGCACCGCTACGTGGTGAGCGAAAGCGCCGGCAACTCCACCTGGACCACCTACTACCGCTGGCTGGCCAACATCCGCGAGATGCGCCTGGCCGCGCAGGCCGCCCAGGACCCGAACTACGAGGCCATTGCCCTCACCCTGAACGCCTGGACCTACGCCAACCTCACCGACGCTTTCGGCGACGTGCCGATGACCGAGGCCGCCCGCGCCGAGGAGGGCATTCTGTACCCCACGTTCGACTCGCAGCAGCAGATTTACACCCAGCTGCTGCAGGACTTGGAAACGGCCAACGGGCTGTTCAACCGCAGCCGCACGATGGTGTACGGCTCGGATTTGCTCTACGCCAACGACGTGGCCAGCTGGCAGCGCTTCTGCAACTCCCTGCGCCTGCGCCTGCTGCTGCGCGTGTCGAAGCGTCCGGAGATGAACGCGCCGGCCGAGCTGGCCCGCATCATCAACGACCCGACGCGCTACCCGGTCTTCACCCAGAACAGCGAGTCGGCCATCCTGAAAATCACCGGCGTGGCCCCGAACGTGTCGCCCTGGGGCCGGGCCATCGACTTCACCAACGCCCGGGCGGCGGGCGAGTTTTTCATCGACAACCTGAACGCCTGGTCGGACCCGCGCCTGGCGAAGTGGAACACGCTGGCCCGCAACAAGACCAACACCACGACCATCGGCTACCGGGGCATTCCCAGCGCCTACGGCGGCAGCGACGCGCAGTTCCAGTACGTGCCCTCCAACTTCAACATCGCCCTGGCCACGGCCCCGATGGTGGCGGTGCTGCTGCCCTACGCCGAGGTGGAATTCATCAAGGCCGAGTGCGCCCAGCGCGGCTGGACCACGGCCGACGCCCGCACCCACTACGAGCGGGGCGTGCGCGCCAGCATCGAGCAGTGGGGCGCCGTGGTGCCCGCCACTTACTTCCAGCAGCCCGCTGCCAGCTACGACGGCACCCTGCAGCGCATCCTGCTGCAGAAGTACTACGCGCTGTTTTTCGTGGATTACCAAGCGTGGTTTGAGTACCGCCGCACCGGCCTGCCCGTGCTGCCCCGCGGCCAGGATCTGCAGAACGGTGGCCGCATGCCCGTGCGCTTCAAGTACCCGCTGGTGGTGCAGACCACCAACGCCACCAACTACCGCAGCGC
This sequence comes from Hymenobacter edaphi, assembly GCF_003258365.1. Lineage (GTDB taxonomy): Bacteria > Bacteroidota > Bacteroidia > Cytophagales > Hymenobacteraceae > Solirubrum > Solirubrum edaphi. The sequence continues at coordinate 251,704 of NZ_QHKM01000002.1, forward strand.
CGTGCAGCAGATGGGCGGCGACGACGTGAATACCAAAGTGTGGTGGGAGAAGTAAGCGGAATCCGCCATTAAGAACGTCATGTCGAGCGAAGTCGAGACATCTCGCGGGAGCTGCAGAACGGCCAAATACGAACGTCATGCTTGATCTGGCGTCCGCTTGCCGAACCGCAGGAAGGCGTGGCCAAGCATCTTTACCGCTTCGCCTGCTAGTAGCATTACCCTCAGACGTCAGCGCGCGGGATGTCTCGACAAGCGCGACATGACAACCGAATAAACCAAGCCCCACCCGACCACCCCAACACCCGCTTACCCTTCTTACCCCATGCTTCAGCAACCCCGCCGCTCCTTCCTCAAATCCATCGGCCTGGCCAGTCTCAGCTTCACGCTGACGCCCGGCCTGACGCTGGCCCGCCCCGCAGCCGGCCCCACGGCGGCCCCCGACCTGAGCCTGCATCAGCTCAGCGGCCGGGTGCACGCCGGCGGGCAGGGCCTGGCCGGCGTGGCCGTGACGGATGGCGTCAGCGTCGTCGTGACGGACAGCAAGGGCAACTACGCGCTGACCAGCCCGGCCACGGCCGAGTTCGTGTACCTTTCGGTGCCGCGGGGCTACGCCATTCCGCACGAGCAGGGCGTGGCCCGCTTCTACCGCCGCAAAGCGGCCGCGAAGGGCCGCTTCCGGGCCGATTTCGAACTGACGAAGCTGGCGCAGGACGACACCCGGCACAACTTCATCGTGTGGGCCGACCCGCAGATGATTTCCAAGGCCGACGCCCAGGAGTTCAAGGCCACGGCCGTGCCCGATACGCAGCAGCTGGTGGCCAGCTACGGCAAAGACGCGCTGTTTCACGGCATCGGCTGCGGCGACTTGGTGTGGGACCATTTCGAGCTGTTCGAGGACTACCAGCAGGGCGTGGCGGCCACCGGCATTCCGTTCTTCCAGGTTATCGGCAACCACGACATGGACCTGACGGCCCGCACCGACGAAGGCTCCTCGGCTACGTTCCGCAAGCTGTTCGGGCCCACGTACTATTCCTTCAACCGCGGCGCGGTGCACTACGTAGTGCTCGACGACGTGTTCTTCATCGGGGCGGCCAAGAAGTACATCGGCTACCTGACGGAGCAGCAATTGAGCTGGCTGGAGCAGGACCTGGCCCTGGTACCCAAGGGCAGCACCGTGGTGGTGAGTCTGCACATCCCGGCCTACACCCGGCAGCACCTGCGCGACAAGCAGAAGGAGGAGTCGATGGGCGGCGTGGTGAGCAACCGCAAGGAGCTGTACCGGCTGCTGGAGCCGTTTACGGCCCACATCATGTCGGGCCACACGCACTTCAACGAGGTGCTGCAAACCGCCCCCAACGTGACCGAGCACGTGCACGGCACCGTGTGCGGGGCGTGGTGGACCGGCCCCATCTGCACCGACGGCACGCCCGGCGGCTACGGGGTGTACGAGGTCGACGGCGGGGACGTGAAGTGGTACTACAAGGCCCTGGGGCACGACCGCAGCCACCAGTTGCGCGTGTACCCCAAAGGCAGCCTGCCCACGCAGCCCGCCGACGTGGTGGTCAACGTCTGGAACTGGGACCCGCAGTGGAAAGTCACCTGGTTCGAAGACGGCGTGAGCAAAGGCCCGATGCCGCAGCGCCCCGGTCTCGATCCGCTGGCCGTGCAGCTGCACGCCGGCCCCCAGCTGCCCGCCAAGCACAAGTGGGTGGAGCCCACCGCCACCGACCACCTCTTCGCGGCCACGCCCTCGCCCCAGGCCCGGGAAGTGCGCGTGGAAGTCACCGACCGGTTCGGGCAAACCTACTCCGAGCGGTGGACGGCCTGAGCGAAGTTGGCAGTACCCGAAAATTGCAGCCTGAACGTCCTGCTGAGCGCAGTCGAAGCATCTCTACCGCTTCGTTCACACGAAATCGTTCGGGAGAGATGTTTCGAACTGCGCTCAGCATGATGGCCTTTCTCGGCCGTATGTAGACTCTGTCAGCCGCCGCATCACGATTGTCTTTTCCGGCGGCCCGGTCCGACGCACCTGCTGCGGGCCGGGCCGTTGAAGCTGTTTTTTATGTCCAAGCCCTTGCTGCTTCTGCTGGCGCTGCTGCTCAAAACCCCGCCCCAAAGCCCGGCCGCCTTCGACCTGCAGGGCCACCGCGGCTGCCGCGGCCTGATGCCCGAAAACACCGTGCCGGCCATGCGCAGGGCCCTGGCCCTGGGCGTGACGACGCTGGAAATGGACCTGGCCATCAGCCAGGACCGGCAGGTGCTGCTCTCGCACGACCCGTACCTGAACGCCGATTTCGTGCTTGGCCCCGACGGCCAGCCCCTGCCGCCCGCTGAGGGCAAAGCCCTGCGCCTGTTCGGGCTGCCCTACGCCGCCATCCGCCGCTACGACGTGGGCAGCAAGCCCTACGCGAAGTTTCCGCGCCAGCAGAAGCTGCGCACCTACAAGCCCCTGCTGGCCGAGGTCATCGACTCGGCCGAGGCGTACGCGCGGCTGAAGCACCTGCCGGCCCCGCGCTACAACCTCGAAACCAAAACCACGCCCGCCGGCGACGCCGTGCTGCACCCCGCCCCGGCGGAGTTTGTGGACCTGCTGCTGGCCGTGGTGGCGGCCAAGGGCACGCTGGCCCGCACCACCATCCAGTCGTTCGACCCGCGCACGCTGGAAGTGGTGCACCGCCGGTACCCGGCCGTGCAGACGGCCCTGCTGGTGGAAAACCAGGACGGGCTGGACGCCAATCTGCAGCGCCTCAGCTTCCGGCCCGCCATCTACAGCCCGCAGCACCGGCTGGTGACGCCGGCCCTGGTGCAGGCCTGCCACCAGCGCGGCGTGCGGGTGATACCCTGGACGGTAAACACCGCCGCCGAAGCCGCCCGCCTGCGGGCCCAGCAGGTCGATGGCCTGATCACCGACTACCCGGACATGGTGCGGGGCCAGCAGCCGTAGGCCCGGGGCCCCGGTTCCGGCCCGAAACCACCGGCCGGCTGACTTTCCCGCCACCGTCATTGCCGCGCCCGCGGTGGCCGCCCGGCCCGACGGCATGACCGGTTACGACGACACGCCCGCCCGTCGGCGGGCGCTGGCGCGACTGGCGCGGCGGCCCGCCGCCCATCCCGAGTGGCCGAGCCGCCGCGCTCAGGCCCGGCCGCGGAAGCCCTGGCGGCCCAAGCCCGGCACGCGCCGGCGCGGGGTAGCTGTTTGAAATTTGTAGCTATCCGTTTGATTCCTGCTTTCCGGGCGCGTGGGCGTGCCGGACCTTTGCGGGGCAGGTCGGCTGGTGGCGTTGGCCAAAGCGAGGCGGCTGCCCCGGAGCCGCTGCACCGGGCGGGATTAGCCGGCCGCCCTGCGGCTGGGGCTGCCCCGCCCGGCGCAGCGGTCCGCTTTCCGCAAGACCTCACGCCATGAAAAACGTTCTTGTTCTCGGAGCCGGCGGCAACATTGCCCGGCTCGTCACGGCCCAGCTGGCGCCGCGGGCCGGGGTGCGGCTGACGCTGCTGGCGCGCAGTGCCCGGCGCCTGGGCCCGCCCCCGGCCGGGGCGCGCGTCGTGGAGGGCAGCGTGCTGGATTACGAGGTGCTGAAGGCGGCCGTGGCCGGGCAGGACCTCGTGTACGCCAACCGGGCCGGCGACCTGGAGGCCATGGCCCGCAACATCGTGCGGGCCATGCAGGAGACCGGGGTGCGGCGGCTGATTTTCATCAGCTCCATCGGCATCTGCGACGAGCCGCTGAACCCCGGGCTGCGGCCCTACCGCCGGGCCGCCGACGCGCTGGAGGCCTCCGACCTGGAGTACACCATCCTGCGCCCGACGTGGTTTAGTTCGGCCGATGAAGTAGATTACGAAACCACGCAGAAGGGCCCGCCCGAACAAGGCTCGGTGATTTCGCAGCGGAGCCTGGCCGCGTTCATCACCCGCCTCATCGAAGCCCCCGAGCAGTACCGGCGCGCCAAGCTGGGCATTCACAAGCCCGGCTCGTAGTGCCCGGTTTCGGCAACGGAGAAGCGCGGGCCGGGGCCGCGCCCGGGCGTGGGGGAAGCTGTCAGTTCTGTCGTTGCCTTGCCATGCAAAGCCTGTTCATCGAGTTCGTTTACCTGGTTCTGATCATTCTGGCCCTGGTGATGGTGGCCGCGAAGCTGCGTCTGGCCTACCCCATCGTGCTGGTGCTGGGCGGGCTGGGGCTGAGCTTCCTGGGGCTGTTTGCCAACCTCACCATCGACCCGGAAATCGTGTTCCTGATTTTCCTGCCGCCGCTGCTCTACGAGGCGGCCTGGCAGGTGTCGTGGAAGGAATTCTGGAAGTGGCGGCGGGTTATTGCCAGCTTCGCGTTTCCGGTGGTCATCCTCACGTCCTGCCTGGTGGCGGTGGTGTCGCAGGCGCTGATTCCGGGCTTCACGCTGGCGCTGGGCTTCCTGCTGGGCGGCATCGTGTCGCCGCCCGATGCCGTGTCGGCCACCACCATCATGCGGCAGGTGAAGGTGCCCCGGGCGCTGGTCAGCATCATCGAGGGCGAGAGTCTGCTCAACGACGCGTCCTCGCTGATTGTGTTCCGCTTTGCCTTGGCGGCGGTGCTCACCGGGCAGTTTCACCTGGGGCAGGCGGCCGGCAGCTTCGTGCTGGTCATCGTGCTCGGCACGCTCATCGGGCTGGGGCTGGGCCTGGCCTTCTACGCCGCGCACCGCTGGCTGCCCACCACGCCCAGCATCGACATCGTGCTGACCCTGCTGGCGCCCTACTGCATGTACTACGCGGCCGAGCACTTCCACTATTCCGGCGTGCTGGCCGTCGTCAGCGGCGGGCTGCTGATGGCGAGCCGGCGGCACACCATGCTCTCGTACCGCAGCCGCATCGAGGGCGTGAACGTGTGGTCGGTGCTCGGATTTGTGCTCAACGGGCTGGTGTTTCTGCTCATCGGGCTGGCGCTGCCCGCCATCACCCGGCAGCTCGACGGCGGCCTGGGTCCGGCCATCGTCTACGGCCTGCTCATCTCGCTGGTGCTCATCGTGGGGCGGCTGCTGTGCTCGTTCGGGGCGGTGGCGTTTACGCGGTTTGCCAGCCGCTTCATCACCGTGGCCGACGCTCACCCGAGCTGGAAGCTGCCCATCATTTCGGGCTGGGCGGGCATGCGCGGGGTGGTGTCCTTGGCCGCCGCGCTGTCGATTCCGCTGCTCACGCCGGCGGGCCAGCCGTTTCCGTACCGCAACCTGATCCTGTTCATCACCTTCGTGGTCATTTTGGTCACGCTGGTACTGCAGGGCCTCACGCTGCCCTGGCTGATTCGTCAGGTCGGGCTGGAAGACAAATACACCGTCATTCCGCTGGCGCGGCAGGAGCTGCTGATTCAGAAAAAGCTGGCCCTGGTGGCGCTGCGCTACGTGGACGAGCAGCCCGGCGCCGATAACCCGCCCGGCGACTACCTGCAGAACCTGCGGGCCCGGCTGCAGCTCGATGCCCAGGTGCTGGCGCAGGCCCTGGCCGACGGCCACCCCGCCGAGGGCAACACCCTGCAGCGCTTCCACCGGCTCTACCTGGCGCTGCTGGACCAGCAGCGCGCCCTGCTGCACGAGATGAACCACCGCATGGAGTTCGACGAGGAAGTGATTCGGAAATACCTCGCCATCCTCGATCTGGAAGAGTACAAGCTGCGCGAAAAACAGCTGCAGGAAGCCGGCACCGCGTAGCCCGCCGCCCCGCCGACGGGCCGCTTAGCGGTACAGCGCCAGCCACGAACTCAGCACTGCGCCCGGCGTGGCGGTCAGCTGCTGCAGCTGGTCGAGCTGGGTGGCGGTCAGCAGCAGGCGCAGGGTCTCGGCGGCGGGCACACTGGTTGCGCCGTCGGCGGCGGGCGTGGCCAGCAGGGAGTGGCGCAGGGCCAGGGCCTGGTGGGGCTGCAGGCGCAGCTCCGTCACCAGGGCCCGCAGCAGCTGGTCGGGGGCGCAGTCGAGGGCGGCCAGCGGCGAGAGGTTCACCGGCATGTCGGCCACCGGCACGCGGGGGACGGGCACTTCGCGGTCGGCGAGCTGGGCGCGGGCCGGGCCGGCGGCGGCCAGCAGCACAAAAACGAGCAAGGGGCGGAGGCAGGCGGCGAAGGTCATGGCAAAACGGCAAGCTGGTGGGCCACGGCGGCCGGGGCGGGCGCCGTATCTGCAGCGAAATTGAGCGGGCCAGCCCGCACTTGCCGAGTGCAATAGACTGCGCCGGCTTTTTTGCCGACTGGGCCTGGCATCCAGCCGATAAGCGCCGCCGGGCGGCGGGGGCGGGTGGCGCCCCGGGCTTGGTCGATGCTCAGGGGCAACTGGTCGGGGAACGGGCCGCCGCGGGCGGAGGCCGTTGGGGCCCGCGTGGGCGCCAGGGCCGGCGGGGGCATGGCCCGGCGGTTTGCGGGCCGGCCGGGCGGCCGGGTCCTTTCGGCCGGTACCGGCCGCCGACTCCCCGGCCGTTACCGGACGTTCATGGCCCCAAACCCGGCATTCAACCACTTCGACCCGCACTCCCGGCGGCGGCGGCGGTACCTTTGTGGCACTACCGGCCACTGCCCGGAACCCCTTGTTATGAAAAGTCAGCTTGTCTGCCTAGCCCTTATCAGTACGCCCCTGCTCGCCAGTGCCCAAGACCAACCCCGCCCCGCCGGCCAGCGCCCGGCGGGTGCCCCCGCTGCCGGCGACGCCCGCCCCGCCCTGCCCGGCCCGGTGGTGCAGGGCAGCGGCAAGCTCACCGGCACGGTGCTCGACGCGGGCACCAAGCAGCCGGTGCCCTTTGCCACGGTGGCCCTGCTCAACGCCGCCGGCAAGCCCATCGACGGCAGCGTGGCCGACGACAAGGGCAAGTTCAGCATCGGCGGCATCCCGGCCGGCACCTACACGGTGCAGGTGAGCTTTATCGGCTACAAAAACCTGGAGAAGCCCGGCGTGACGTTCAGCGACGCGGGCGAAACCCAGAACCTGGGCACGCTCACGCTGGCCTCGGCGGCGCAGCAGCTGGGCGAAGTGGTGGTGCAGGGCCAACGCTCCTTGGTGGAAGAAAAGGTGGACCGCACCATCTACAACGCCGAAAAGGACGAAACCACCCGCGGCGGCGACGCCACCGACGTGCTCAAGCGCGTGCCGCTGCTGTCGGTGGATTTGGACGGTAACGTGTCGTTGCGCGGCTCCTCCAACATCAAGGTGCTCATCAACAACAAGCCCTCGACCATTGCCGCCAGCAACGTGGCCGACGCCTTGAAGCAGATTCCGGCCGACCAGATCAAGTCGGTGGAAGTTATTACCTCGCCCTCGGCCAAGTACGACGCCGAGGGCTCGGGCGGCATCATCAACATCATCACCAAGAAGGACAACCTGCAGGGCAAAACGCTGGATCTGCGCACCAGCGCGGGGTTTCGCACCAGCGACCTGAGCCTGAACGCGGGCTACCGCCAGGGCAAGATGGGCTTCACGCTCGGCGGCGGCGTGCGCACCAGCTACAACACGCCCGGCTCCTTTGAAAACTCCCAGCTGGCTACCTCGCCCGTCGACGGCACGCAGCGCCTGACCATCCAGCAGGCCGACGCCCGCCGCCAGAACCTGGGCGGCCGCGCCAACTTCGGCTGGGACTACGACTTCAACAAGCAGAACAACCTCTCGCTGGGCGTGCAGTTGGGCGTGCGCAACGGCACCAACTACCAGGACCGGCTGCTGACGCAGACCTACAGCGGAGCCAGCACCAGCGGCACCCTGCTCAGCAGCTCCCTGCGCGACGCCGTCACGACCGACCGCACCAACAACCTGGACCTGAGCCTGACCTACAACCACCTGTTCGCCAAGCCCCAGCACGAGTTCAGCCTGCTCACGCTCTACAGCCGCACCAACGCCACCAACGACTTCACCAACACGCTCTACGACACCGACGCGGTAACGCAGCGGCTGAAAAACCAGAACGACAGCTACAACCAGGAAGCCACGGTGCAGGCCGACTACCAGGTGCCCCTCGGCAAAAGCCAGCTGCTGGAGCTGGGCGCCAAGGACATCATGCGCCGGGTGCGCAGCGAGTACACCTACCTGCTGGCCGACGGCGCCACTGGCGACTTCCGGGCGCTGCCCGGCAGCTCGCTCACCAACGTGTTCAACTACAACCAGAACGTGGCCGCCGGCTACCTGTCGTACACGCTGAGCTTCCTGAAAACCTACTCGCTGAAGGCCGGGGCGCGCTACGAACAAACCACCATCGACGCGGACTTCCAGACCGGGCAGGTGGTAAAGCTGCCCTCGTACGGCGTGCTGGTGCCCAGCGTAAACCTCTCGCGCAAGCTCGCGAACGGCGACATGGTCAAGGCGGCTTACAACCGCCGCATTCAGCGCCCCTCGCTGCAGTTCCTGAACCCCAACATTCAGGCCGCCAACCCGCTGAACGTGACGCAGGGCAACCCGCTGCTGCGCCCGGAATTTACCAACAGCTACGAGCTGTCGTACAGCACCTTCCTGAAGGGCACCACGCTTAGCTTCAGCGGCTTCGCCCGCAACACCGACCGCTCCATTCAGGCCCTGCGCACGTTGCGGGGCGACACCATTCGGACCTCCTACGCCAACATCGGCACCGAAAACGCCTACGGGCTGAACGTGTTTGCCAACGTGAACCTGGCCGGCAAGCTCAGCCTCAGCGGCGGCCCCGACCTCTACTACGCCGTGCTGCGCAACAACGGCACCGACCCGCTCTACAACGCCTCGAACCGGGGCTGGGTGGTGAGCGGGCGCATGTTCGGCAGCTACAACTTCACCCCGAAGTGGGGCCTGCAGTTCTTCGCGTTCTACCGCGGGCGGCAGGTGCAGCTGCAGGGCTACCAGAGCGGCTTCGGGGTGTACAGCCTGGGCTTGAAGCGCGACCTGTGGGACAAGAAGGGCAGCCTGGGCTTCGGCCTGGACAACTTCCTGACGCCGACCAACCGGGTGCGCAGCTCGGTGGAGTCGCCGCTCATCAGCCAGCAGAGCGTGAATACCATGCAGATGCTCGGCTTCCGCGTCAACTTCAGCTACCGCATCGGCAAGCTGACCACCGCGCCCACCCAACGCCGCAAGAAGGAAGTGACTAACGACGACCTGAAGGGCGGCGAGGGGCAATAAGCCGTGCTCCGGCTAAACCTCACTACCCGGTCCTCTCTCCTTAGGGAGAGGGGGAGTCAGACGCCCGCAACGAGGTTGTTCGGGCATTACGGACGCGGGGCTAGCGACTGACTTGTGCCAGTGCCTACATTCATTTAGTTAACAACCAACTCCGCCTTCCGCAGCCGTCAGGCTCCCCCTCTCTTTGGGAGAGGGGGCCGGGGGGGAGGCCAACCCCATGACCGCAGCCCTTGCCCCGGCCACCTACCAGCTGAGCGCCCGCCAGAAATGGAAGCTGGCGCTCAGCCTGGTCATCATCTACTTCCCGATTCACACCTACCTGAACTTTCCCGAGTGGCACCAGAACTGGGACGGGCTGCTGCGCTCGGTGCCCTTTCTGCTGACGCAGGTGGTGGTGATGCTCGGCTTCTACTTCATCTGGCTGAACCTGGTGGAGTGGATTCAGCAGCGGCTGTTCGGCTGGTTCGGCGAGGATTTTCTGCTGGAGCTGAAGCTGCCCGCCCAGCTGGCCACCCTGCTGGTGTCGATGGTGCTGGCGGCCGGGTTTATTCTGGTGTACAGCACGCTGATCCGCACGTTTTTCCATCTGCTGCCGGGGCTGCGCTCCGGCCGGCCGCCGGGCCTCACCCCCGAGCACCTGGCCCTGCGCCACCGCGCCAACGACGGCTTCTTCCTGATGCTGATGCTCTCGGCCTTTTACCTGGTGGCCAACAGCCGGGCCCTGATGCGGGTGCGGGCCTTTCACCTGCGCGCCGAGCAGCTGGAAACCGAGAATCTGCAGGCCCGCTTCGCCGCCCTCAAAAGCCAGGTGAACCCGCACTTCCTGTTCAACAGCCTGAGCATTCTGTCCTCGCTGGTGCACGTCGATGCCGACCTCTCGGAGCAGTTCATTGACCAACTCTCGCGGGCCTACCGCTACACCCTGGAGCAGCAGGACCACGATTTGGTGCTGCTGGGTACCGAGCTGGACTTTATCAAAGCGTACACCTTCCTGCTCAAGATTCGCTTCGACGAGAAGTTCGACGTGCAGGTGGACGTGCCCGAGGCCACCCGGCACGCCTACCGCCTGCCCCCGCTGACGCTGCAGCTGCTGGTGGAAAACGCGGTGAAGCACAACACCATGTCGCAGCAGGAGCCGCTGCTGGTGCGCATCGGGCAGGAGGGCGACGCGCTGGTGGTGCGCAACACCCTGCAGCGCCGCCCGGCCAGCTACCCCAGCACCGGCGTGGGCCTCGACAACATCCACAACCGCTACCGGCTGCTGACGCCGCGCCTCGTGGGCGTGGCCGTCACCAACCGGGAGTTTATCGTCCGCATTCCCCTGCTGCCCGCATGAGAGTCCTGATCATCGAAGACGAAAACCTCACCGCCCGGCGCCTGGAAAGCCAGCTGCACAAGTACGACGCGGCCACGGAGGTGCTGGAGCGCCTGCCCTCGGTGGCCGCGGCCGTGCAGTGGCTGCAGGCCCACCCCGCCCCCGACCTGATCTTCCTCGACATTCACCTCGAAGACGACCTGGGCTTCCGCATCTTCGACCAGGTGCAGGTCACCTCGCCCATCATCTTTACCACGGCCTACGACGAGTACATGATCCAGGCCTTCAAAGTGAACAGCATCGATTACCTGCTCAAGCCCATCAACTACGAGGAGCTGGTGGCCGCCCTGGCGAAGTATGAGCGCCTGCGCCAGCACTTCGCCCCGGTGGATCTGCCGGCCTTGCTGCGCCTGGTGAGCCCCGCCCCCGCGCCCGGCTACAAGGAGCGGTTTCTGGTGTCGGTGGGCACGCGCCTGCGCAGCGTCGATACCCAGGAGGTGGCTTACTTCTGCTTCGAAGACGGCGCCACCTTCCTCGTCACGCGCCAGGGCCAGCGCCTGGTCATCGATTACAGCCTCGACAAGCTGGGGCAGGTGCTCAACCCCCGGCAGTTTTTCCGGGTGAACCGCCAGTACCTGGTCGGCATCGGCGCCATCGACACCATCCACAGCCACTCGGCCGGCCGCCTGGAGCTGGTGCTGCAGCCTGCTGCCCGCCAGCCCGTGCTCGTCAGCGTCGACCGGGCCACCGAGTTCAAGGACTGGCTGGGGCGGTAAGACCCGGCGTGATTCCGTAAAAAAACCGCCCCGCTGTGCTCAGACGCAGCGGGGCGGTTTTTTATTGTTTAGGATGCCGGGGTTAACAGAACGTCATGCTGAGCCTGTCGAAGCATCTCTACCGCTTCGTTGAGGCTACTATCAGACATCAGCACGCGAGATGTCTGGACTTCGCTCGACAGGACGTTCTTGATTTGTCGTTCAGGCAAAGCGGTAGGGATGCTTGGCTGCGCCGACCTCCGGTTCGCCGGGCGAAGCCAAAATGTCTTTTTGCTCCCTGGCTTCAAACCCTAGTTCGACTTCTTCAGCAGGCGGGCCAGGGTGGCGTGCAGCTCCTCGCCGTTGAGGTTGGCGGCCACGATTTTGCCCTGCGGGTCGATGAGGAAGTTTTGCGGAATGGCCTGCACGCCGTATTCCTGGGCGGCGGCGTTCTGCCAGAACTTCAGGTCCGATACCTGCGTCCAGGCCAGGCCGTCGGCCTGAATGGCCTTCAGCCAGGCGTCGCGGCCGGTGGGCTTGTCGAGCGACACGCCGAGCACGGTGAAGCCCTGGTCCTTGTAGGCGTTGAAGGCCTTCACCACGTTGGGGTTTTCGCGGCGGCAGGGGCCGCACCACGAGGCCCAGAAATCCAGCAGCACGTACTTGCCGCGCAAGCTGCTCAGGGCCACCGGCTTGCCGTCGGGGTCGTTCTGGGTGAAGTCGGGGGCCACCGCGCCGACGGCCGTTTTCTGCACGCGCTTCAGCTGCTCGCCCAGGCGCACCCCGGCGGGCGTGGCGCGCAGCGCGGGCGTGAGCACGTTGTAGAGGGCGGCAAACTCATCGGCCTTGGGCACGTAGCCCACGGCCTTGGGCAGGGCAAACAGGCTGTAGCGGGCGCCCGGGTTGGCCTTCACGTAGGCCGCGTACACCTGCTGCTCCTGCGCGTCGAGCGGGTCAAGCTTGGCTTCCAGGGCCTTGACGGTAGCCGCGTCGCCCTGTTTGTCCTTGGGCAGGGCGCGGAATTCCTTCACGTAAGCCTCGTACTTGTCCGAAAGCGGCTTGAGCTTGGCCTGCAGCTTGGCGTCTTCCACGTTCAGCGGCGTGCCCGCCACCGTGGCCTTGCGGGCCGAGTCGGCCGTGCTGACGGTGATGGTGCCTTTTTCCAAGTACAGCGTCGTCGCGTCCTGCGACTTGCTGAGCGGGGCGCCGCCGTGGCTCAGAACCAGGCGGGCCGCCAGCGGCTCGGCCGGGGCGCCCCGGAACTCGAAGGCGCCGTTCTGCACGGTGGCCGAGTCGGTCACGCGCTGCTTGTTGACGACGTAGCTCAGGTAGGCCTTGGTCACGTTGGCCTTGGGGCCGAGCTTGCCTTTCAGCACGTAGGTTTCGCCGGGGGCCTGGGCGGCCAGCAGGGCGAGCAGCAGGAAGCTGCCGGGAAGGATGCGTTTCATAAGCGAAGAGCGGGGCAGATGAGGCGGTAAGTTAGGTTCGGGCTGCAATGACGCAACTCCCGGGGAAAAAATGGCCGGGGCCAGCGGCGGCGGTTAGCGCACCACCAGGCGGCGCACCACGCTGCCGCAGCGCAGCAGGTACACGCCGGCGGGCAGGCCGCTCACCGGCAGCGTGACCGAGGCGGCCCCGGCGGGGAGCAGCGCCTGGCGCTGCAGCCGGCCCTGGGCATCGAGCAGCTGCACCGGGCGCGCGGCGGCGCTGCGCGGCAGGGCCAGCGTGACGTCCTGCCGGGCCGGGTTGGGGTAGAGGTCGGCGGCGGTGGCGGCCGACCCCGCGGCGGCGGCCGTAATCAGGGCCGGGTCGTAGAGGCCCACGTAGTCCATCACCAGGCTTTCGTCGCCCACGGCCGTGAAGTTGCCCCCGGCCATGACGCGCCCGCCCACCACGGCCAGCGCGGCCACGGCGCCGTTGGTGCCGGTGCCCAGGCTGCTCCAGCTCGTGCCGTCCCAGCGGGCCACGTTGGTGGCCGCTACGCCGCCGGCCTGGGCAAACTGCCCGCCCGCGTACACCTCGTTGCCGCTCACGGCCAGGGCCGATACCGAGCTGGTGGTGACGGTGCCGATGCCGGTGCCCAGGCTGCTCCAGCTCGTGCCGTCCCAGCGGGCCACGTTGTTGGCCGTCACGCCGCCGATCTGCGCGAAGCGGCCCGCCGCGTACAGGGTCGTGCCGACGGCCGTCAGCGCGTACACGGGGCCGTTCGGGGGCGTGCCCGCGGTGCTCCAGCTGGTGCCGTTCCAGCGGGCCAAGTTGGTGGTGATGGTGCCGCCCGCGTTGCTGAACTGTCCGCCCACGTACAGGTCGGAGCCGATGACGGCCAGGGCCCGCACCTGCGCCGAGGTGGCGTGCGTCAGGCCGGTGCCCAGCGGCGTCCAGTCCGTGCCGTCCCAGCGGGCGATGTTGTTGACGGGCGCGCTGCCAGCCTGGGTAAACGTGCCGCCCGCGTACAGGTCGCCGTTGGGGGCCAGGGCCAGCGCGGCCACGGCGCCGTTGAAGCCGGCGCCCAGCGGCGTCCAGGCGGTGCCGTTCCACTTGGCCACGTTGCTGGCCGCCACCCCGCCGGCCTGGAAGAAGCTGCCGCCCGCGTACACGTCGCCGTTGGGGGCCACCACGATGGCGCGTACCGTCATGCCGCTCGAAAAGCGCCAGCTGGCAAGCGGGCTCCAGGTCGAGCCGTTCCAGCGGGCAATGCCCTCCACGCTCGCGCCATCGGCCATGCGAAACGCGCCGCCGGCGTACACGGCGCTGCCGCTGCTGGTCAGCGCCGAGGCGGGGGCGTCGAAGCCGTGGGCGGGCTGGCCGGCGGTGCCCAGCCCGCTCCAGCTCGTGCCGTCCCACTTGGCCAGGTTGTCGGCGCGGGTGCCGTTGGTCAGAAAGCGGCCGCCCACGTACAGCTCATTGCCCACGGCCAGCAGGGCCTGCACCGAGCCGTTGGCCTCCGAGCCGATGCCGATGCCCGCCCCGACGCGGCTCCAGCTCGAGCCGTTCCACCGGGCCAGGAAGTCGGTCACGGCGCCGTACGCCTGCTGAAAGTAGCCGCCCGCGTACAGGTCGCTGCCGATAAACACGATGTCGGTGACGCTGCCGTTGCTGTTGCCGTTGGCGAAGCCCGGGCCGCCCAGGCGGCTCCAGGTGGTGCCGTTCCACTGGGCCAGGCAGTCGACGGTCACGCCCCCGGCCTCGTGGAAGGCCCCGCTGACGTACACGTTGCTGCCCACCACCTCGATGTCCTGCACCAGCCCGTTGGAGGCCGTGCCGATGCCGCCGCCCAGGCGGCTCCAGGTGGCGCCGTCCCACTTGGCAATGCGGTTGGCGCTGGTGGCGCCGGCAAAGGCGAAGCTGCCGCCCACGTACAGGTCGGGGCCGGCCACCTTGAGCACGCTCACGCTGGCGGCGGTGCCGCTGCCGGTTACGCCGTTGCTGGTGCCCGGGCCCAGGCCGCTCCAGGCCGTGCCGTCCCACTTGGCCACGTTGTTGAGGGCCACGCCGCCGGCCTGGTTGAAGCTGCCGCCCGCGTACAGGTCGCCATTGGGGGCCACGGCCAGCGCCTGCACCAGCAGCGACTGGCCGCTGGCCTGGCTCATGCCGCTGCCCAGGGCGCTCCAGCCCGCCGCCGTCCACTTGGCAATGTGATTGACGGTGGCGGTGCCGGCCAGCGTGAAGCGGCCGGCCACGTACAGGTCGCCGTTGGGCGCCGGGGCCAGCGCGTACACGATGCCGGGAATGCCGTTGCCATTGCCCACGCCGTTGCTGGTGCCAGTGCCCAGGCTGCTCCAGCTCGTGCCATCCCAGCGGGCCACGCTGCGGGCCACCACGTTGCCGGCCGTGGCAAACTGCCCGCCCACGTAGATGCTGCTGCCGACGCGGGCCACGGCGTACACCTGGTTGTTGGGGCCGGCCATGCCGAAGCCGGCTTGCCACCGCTCGTCGCCGGTGCCCAGGGTGGAGGCCGGCCGGAACACCGGGTGGCCGTCGGGCGCGGTAAACATGCGGAAGGCGCGGGCATCAAACGAGCCCTGGGCGCCGGGCCGCAGCGAGCCGTCGGCGCTTAGCGCGTCGGCCAGGGAGGGCGCCGTGGAAGGCGCTGCGGGCGTTAGGGTGCCGGCTTGGGCGGCCCCGGCCGCGACCAGCAGCCCGGCCAGGAGCAGGCTGCGTTTGGCCCGGCGAAATAAGGATGGAAGGAGTACGGCGACTACACGCATAAAAACGAGGCTATTCAGACAACCAAAGATAATGCGCGCGGCCAGACGGCCTCCATGCCTGCTACCCGTCCTCGGAAGACCGGCAGCAGGCCCCCATTTTGCGGGGCCGGGGCGGCGTATAAGCACCGGGCCGCGCCTGCAGAGCAGGCGCGGCCCGGGCTGGCTGGCCGGTGGCGGGGGTTAGCGCCCGGCTTCCACCAGGCTGATGGCGTAGCCGCCGCCGGGGGCGCAGCGCTGGGTCAGCTTGGTTTTGCGGGTCACGTTCAGCTTCCGGATCTGGTAGGCCTGCGGGTTGCGTTCGTAGTGCGCGTCCGGGGCGTCGGCGTAGATGGTGGCCACGTACTTTTTGCCCGGCTCCAGGAAGCCCAGGTCGATGCTGGAGGTGCGCCCGTTCTCGTCGCAGGTGCTGCCCACAAACCAGCTGCTGCGGCCCTTGGCCTTGCGGGCGTAGGTGATGTAGTCGCCGGGCTCGGCTTCGAGCACTTTCGTGTCGTCCCAGTCCACGGCCACGTCCTTGATGAACTGGAAGGCGTCGAGGTGCTTGTTGTAGGTTTCGGGCAGGTCGGCGGCCATCTGCAGGGGCGAGTACATGGTCACGTACAGGGCCAGCTGCCGGGCCAGGGTCGAGTGCACGAAGGAGGTGTTCTGCGGGTTGTAGGCGCTGACCTTGGTCTGGAAAATGCCCGGCGTGTAGTCCATCGGGCCGCCGATGAGGCGGGTGAAGGGCAGAATGGTGGTGTGGTCGGCGTTGTTGCCCCCAAACGACTCGTACTCCGTACCGCGGGCGGCTTCGTTGCCGATCAGGTTCGGGTAGGTGCGCGAGAGGCCGGTGGGGCGCACCGCCTCGTGTCCGTTCACCATGATGCGGTGCGCGGCAGCCTTTTCCAGCACGTAGTTGTAGTGGTTGATCATCCACTGGTCGTAGTGCTTGTGGCCCAGCGGCACGATGTCGCCCACGTAGCCGGTTTTCACCGCGTTGTAGCCGTACTTGTTCATGAACTGAAAGGCCGTATCTAGGTGCCGCTCGTAGTTGCGCACCGAGCCGGAGGTTTCGTGGTGCATGATGATGCGCACGTTCTTGCTCTGGGCGTAGCGGTTCAGCTCCTGCACGTCGAAGTCGGGGTAGGGCGTCACGAAGTCGAACACGTAGTCCTTGTGCTTGCCGAACCAGTCTTCCCAGCCGGTGTTCCAGCCTTCCACCAGCACCGCGTCGAAGCCGTGCTGGGCCGCAAAGTCGATGTACTCCTTCACGTGGGCGTTGTTGGCGCCGTGGGTGCCGTTGGGCTTCACCTTGCGGTAGTCCACGGAATCGAGCTTGATGTTGTCCATGTTGGTGTAAGACCACGTGCTCTTGCCCGTAATCATTTCCCACCACACGCCCACGTACTTCACCGGCTTGATCCACGACACGTCCTTGAACTTGGTCGGCTCGTTCAGGTTCAGCACCAGCTTGGAGAGCAGAATGTCGCCGGCCTTGTCGCTGACGATGATGGTGCGCCAGGGCGAGTTGGCCGGGGTCTGAATCAGGCCCTTGTCGCCCACCGCGTCGGGCGTCAGGTGCGACTCCAGCACCATCGTCTGGTCGTTCAGCTCCAGGTGCATGCAGGAGTAGTCGATCAGCGCCGCCTCGTGGATGTTGATGTAGAGCCCGTCCTGGCTTTTGAGCATCAGCGGCGTCTGCAGGCCGGTGGGGGAGAAGGTGGTCTGCGAGGCGTTGCCGGTCACGGCCGCCTTCATCCGGCCGCGCACTTCCGAGAGCTTGGAAGTGACGGTGCTGTACTCCTGCGTGTCGTAGTCGCCGGGCAGCCAGAAGGCTTTATGGTCGCCGGCCAGGGCAAACTGCGTGCGCTCCTCCTTGATGGTGAAGTAGTCGAGCTTGGGCTGGCGCGGAAACTCGTAGCGGAAGCCCAGCCCGTCGTCGAACACCCGGAAGCGCACCCGCATGGTGCGTTGCGTCTCGGCCTGGGTGAGCGTCACGGCCAGCTCGTTGTAGTGGTTGCGGATGGTTTTCGATTCGCCCCACACCGGCGTCCACGTCTCGTCGAAGCTGCGCTGCTGCGCGGCCGTCTGCGTGAAGCCGCTTTGCAGGCTGCTCGTGCCCTTCAGCTCCAGGCCCAGCTTGCTGGGTTTGATGACCTCACGGCCCTTGTAGCGCAGCCGGTAGGTGGGCACGCCCGCCTGCAGCTCGAAGCTGAGCGTCAGCTGCCCGTTGGGCGACTTAACTTCCTCGGCGCGGGCCGTCAGGCCCAGCAGCAGCAGGCAGAGCAGCAGCAGGCGCTGCCCGGAACGGGCGGCGGCGGTCAGGGGGCGGGAGGCGGGGTGCTTCATAGGGCAAACGGGCCGGCTTGGTGGGAATGGAGGAACTGCGGCGGCCCGGCAAAGGTGGGGCAAGGTCGAAACATAAAAAAATAACGCAAGTAAAAACCGGCCGCTCCAAGTAACCGGTCACTCACGACGGCCGCGCCCCGGCCGCGACGGGCACAAAAAAAGCGCCCCGGAGGGCGCTTTCAAGCGACGCGCAGCCGCCGCTGGCGTTAGTGAATGCTCTCGAACTGCCGCAGAAAGCGCAGGTCGTTCTGGGTGAAGAGGCGCAGATCCTTGATCTGGTACTTGAGCATGGTGGGGCGCTCCAGGCCCATACCGAAGGCGAAGCCCGAGTAGCGCTCCGGGTCGATGCCGCAGGCGCGCAGCACGTTCGGGTCGACCATGCCGGCGCCCATGATTTCCACCCAGCCGGTGTACTTGCAGATGTTGCAGCCTACGCCCTTGCAGATCAGGCAGGAAATATCGATTTCGGTGCTCGGCTCGGTGAAGGGGAAGTAGGAGGGGCGCATGCGCATCTTCACGTCCTGCCCGTAAAACTCCTGGGCGAAGTAGTAGATGGTCTGCTTCAGGTCGGCGAAGCTCACGTTTTCGTCGATGTAGAGGCCCTCAATCTGGTGAAACACCATGTGGGCCCGGGCCGAAATGGCCTCGTTGCGGTACACCCGGCCCGGCATGATCGAGCGAATCGGCGGCTTCTGGCTCTGCATCAGGCGCACCTGCACCGTGCTGGTGTGCGTGCGCAGCAGGTGAGATGGTGAATTGGCGAGTTGGTGAGTTGACGTGCCATCAGCCTGAACGTCACTCGCCATTTCACCACTCCCTATTTCACCGCCGGCCAGGAAGAACGTGTCCTGCATTTCGCGGGCCGGGTGGTTTTCGGGGAAGTTCAGGGCCGAGAAGTTGTGCCAGTCGTCCTCGATTTCGGGGCCCTCGGCCACGTTGAAGCCGATGCGCGAGAAGATGCGCACGATTTCGTCGCGGGTCAGGCTCAGCGGGTGGCGCGTGCCCAGGGCGCCGGGCACGGCGGGCAGGGTGTAGTCGTAGCCGGCGTCGGCGGGCTGGGCGGCGGCCTCGTCTTCCAGCTGCTGGCGGCGCTGGTCGAATTTATCCTGCGCCAGCTGCTTCAGGGCGTTGAGCTGCTGGCCCACGCTGCGGCGGTTTTCGGCCGGCACGGTTTTGAGCTGGTCGAAGAGGTCGGCAATGCGGCCCTTGCGGCCGGTATAGGCAATGCGAAACTGGTCGAGCCCGGCCGCCGTCGTGACGTCGTAGGCCTCGATTTCCTGCTGAAGCTGTTGGATCGTGTCCTGCATAAGTGCTGCAAAGATAGGCCCTCGACGGGCTCCGGCCACCTCCCGGCCGCTGCCGGGGCCGGGCCGCGGGCCGCGGCGGGTGGCTGACTCCGGCGCGTTTACGTATGAGGCATCAGTCCACCGCCTTGCCCCGCCCGCCGATGCGCCCGCCCGCCCCGGCCCCGGCCACCGCCCGCTTCCGCCGGCCCCGCCGGGTTGTTTCATCTCTTCACCTCCCCACGCCCCTCGCCATGCTTCGCCGATTTCTACTTCCCCTGCTGCTCGTGCTCTTCGTTGCCGCGGCCGATGCGGCCCAGGCCCAGACCCGCAAGGCCCACAGCGGCCGCGGCACCCGCGCCCGCACCCAGCCCAAGTCCTCCGACGACGTGAAGCTGGCCCCCGGCATGCGCATCGGCCGTCCCCTGGCCCTCACCACCGACTACATGGGCCGCCCGCTTAAGCCCAAGGCCAAGCTCACGTCCACGCCGGTGAAAACCACCAAGGGCCAGGCCACCTCCATGTCGGCGCGGGGCTCCAGCTCGGCCGGCGGCAAAGCCACCACCCCCCGGAAAACCAAGCGCCGCTGAACTGTTTCCGCCGACGGCGGGTTCGGGGGAAACCAGCAGCAAAACGCGCCCCGAACGCCGCCGAAAAGCAGGCCGTTCGACGCCCCTACTACCTCCATTACTTCTCACCACGCTTTCTTAAGACTCAGACCATGAAACGGTTGGCATTACTCGGATTGGTACTGGGCCTGATGACCGTGCAGGCGCAGGCGCAGACCACCAAAAAATCTTCCAAATCCAACGACGGCTGGGGCAGCACCAGCAACGACGGCTGGGGCGCCCCCGCGCCCAAGAAGGCCGCCGCCCCTAAAGCCGCCAGCGCGAAGGCGGCCGCTCCCAAAGCGGCCGTAGCCGCCGACGCGGGCACGCCCGCCGCCGCTACGGCGCCGGCCGAAGCCACCCCGGCGCCCGCCGCGCCCACGGCCACGGGCGCTGCCGGCTCCGCTTCGGGCGGCTTCGGCGGCGGCATCGGCGGGGGCGCCGCCAACGACGCCCGCCCCATTGAGGGCACCAGCGTAGCGCCGGGCTCGGCCCTGCGCCCGATGAGCCGCACCCGCTACGACTACCGCGGCCGCCCCATCGAGCAGAAGCCCTCGATGCGCCCGCGCGAATAGCCTGCCTCCCCGGCGCCGGAGTTGCCGCCAACCGGCTCTGACCCCTGGTCAATACCTAAAAAAGCCCTTCCCGCCGCGGGAAGGGCTTTTTTTGTTGGATTTTGCACGGCGCCGATCGGCACGCCGGCCCGGCGGCCGGCCCCAATGCGCCGCGGCGGCCGGTTCCGGGGGCCGCCGGGGCGGGGCGGCTTAGGCCAGGGTTTCTTCCGCTTCCGCGGCCACTTCGGCGGCTTCGCGCGGGCGGGCCTGGTAGCGCAGCGTCGAGCAGTTGTCGGGGCGCAGCACCTGCCGGGCCAGGCGCAGCACGTCGGCGGGCTGCACGGCCTGCACGCGGGCGCTTTCCTGGTTGACCAGGTCGGCGTCGCCCATGAGTTTGGCGTAGGCCAGGTTCATGGCGCGGTTCAGCAGCTCCACTTCGCTGAACACGATGCTGGCTTCGGCCTGGTTTTTCACCTTTTCCAGCTCCTCGGCCTCAATGGGGGCGGCGCTGAGCTCGGCCACCACGGCTTCCACGGCGGCGTCGGCCTGAGCCAGGTCCACGCCCTGGTTGAGCTTGCCGCTGACCACGAGCAGGCCCGGCTCCAACGAGCCCATCACCGAGGCCGACAGCGAGTTGAACAGCTGCTGCTCCTTCACCAGGCGCTGGTACAGCCGGCTCGATTTGCCGCGGCCCAGCACGTCGCTCATCAGGTCGGCGGCGTAGTAGTCGTCGTCGGTGCGGGCGGGCATGTGGTACACTTTATACAGGGCGCTCAGCGGCACGTCGGCCTCCACCGTCAGCAGGCGGGCTTCGGTCTGGCGCGGCTCCGGCGGCAGCTGCCGCTCGTAGGGCGTGCCGGCCGGAATGGGCCCGAACCACTTCTCGGCCAGCTGCCGGGCTTCGGCCAGGCTCACGTGCCCGGCCACTACCAGAATGGCGTTGGCGGGCGAGTAGTGCTTCTGGAAAAAGGCGCGCACCTGCGGCATGGTGGCGTTTTCGATGTGGCTGATTTCCTTGCCGATGGTGGCCCACTGGTAAGGGTGCTGCTGGTAGGCGAGGGGGCGCAGCTTCAGCCACACGTCGCCGTAGGGCTGGTTCAGGTAGGTTTGCTTGAACTCCTCGACCACCACCTTGCGCTGCACTTCCAGCCCGTTTTCCGAGAAGGCCAGGCTCAGCATGCGGTCCGATTCCAGCCAGAACGCGGTTTCGATGTTCTGGGCGGGCAGGGTGAGGTAGTAATTGGTGATGTCGGGCGAGGTGAAGGCGTTGTTTTCGCCGCCCACGCGCTGCAGCGGCTCGTCGTAGCTCGGAATGTTCACGGAGCCCGAAAACATCAGGTGCTCAAACAAGTGGGCAAAGCCGGTGTGCGCCGGGTCCTCGTCGCGCGAGCCGACGTTGTAGAGCACGTTGAGCACGGCCATGGGCTGCGTGAAATCCTCGTGCACAAGGCAGCGCAGGCCGTTCGACAGGGTAAATTCCTGGAAGTTGATCATAGTGGCAATAGGAGAGGGGCGGCTACTAGGGGAATAACCTACGAAAACGCCGCCGGGTTCGGCTGGGCCAACCTGCTGCGCCGGGCCGGCGCGGGCGGCGAAGATAGAAAGTGGTGGCTTGTTTCAGGTTCTGACTTTGGCTAACTGGCTGCGACCCACTCGATTCTTTTCAATCTATTTACCCTGTTGATTACCATGCCCAAAGGCAACCAGTTTACCGCTTCCCTAGCCGCCGCCGAGCTGACGGCCGCCCGCGCCGCCGTCAAGGCCCTGCAAGGCAAATTGGCCTTCGTGCCCCAGCAGCCCGAAAGCCTGCTTACCTCCGCCACCATCTCGCCCGAGCGCCTGCCTCTGGCCGACCTGGCCCTGCAGGCCGCCGACGCCGAGCTGCTGCGCGCCAAGATTGCCGGCTACCGCGCCCTGGTGGCCCTGCGCAACCAGCTCGCGCCCGAGCTGACCCGCCTCGACAACGCCCTGAACGTGCTCGGCTCCGACATCCTGTTCCACGTCAACAACGTGCACGCCGACAGCGAAGCCGGCAAGGGCGAAACCACCGGACTGGGGCAGCTGCGCCAGGATATCAACGCCTATTACGCCAAGCCCAACGCCCGCAAGGCCGCCAAGGCTGCCAAAGCCGCCAGCCCCGCTTAATCCGGACCAAGCCCCGGCCAGCCACGCCAGCAGCCTTCGTTGCCGCCGTTCTGGTGGCAGCGGAGGCCGTTTGGCTGATCGGAACGAGCGGGACGGTGATTCGGACCGCTATTTACCGATTGCCACCGCCGGTTTGGTCATCGGAACGACCGAGTCGGTGATTCCGGCCACGGCAACGGTCATCGAGAGCCGCTCTGGCCGGCCCAGCAGCGCCCGCCGCAGTGCGCAGGGGCCGTGAGCCGGGGTGCGGCAGGCCCAGGGCTGGTTTGCTCAAGCCAGACGTCTGGGTGGCCCGCGGCGTGGCTTCGCGTAGGCGGCTACGGCCGCGGCGCAACCCGGTTCAGCGCCGCTCCAGCAGCCGCAGCGTTACGCAGGAATCGGTTTGTAGCAGCGTTTCGGTGCGGTAGCGAGCCAGCCAGGGGCGGCGGGCGGCGGCCCCGCAGGCCACCACCACCGTGCCCGGCTCGGGCCGGCCCGCAAACTCGGGCTGCACCCAGCCGCTGCGGTGCCCGTAGCGCAGCTGGGCCGCCACGCGGTAGAATTCGGGGCTGTCGTTGTAGAGGCTGTCGGTGGCCACCAGATACTCGCGCAGCGCGGGCTGCTGGCTGGCCTGGGCCGTGAGGTGGCGGCCGTAGAGCAGGGTGGGGTTTTCGAGGCGGCGCTGCTGCAGCTCCCGCAGGTGGGCCATCCGGTCGGCGTAGGGGCCGGCCACTACCAGCAGGGGCAGCGCCAGCAGCACGGCCGGGTGGGGCTGCCAGCGGTAGTGCGCCGCCAGGGCCCGGGCCGCCCAGCCGATGCCAGCGGCGGCCAGCAAGGCCAGCAGCGGATACAGCGGGGCATCGTACCAGGCCAGCTTGGTGCGCGTGAGGGAGAGAACAAGCAGGTGGCCGCCCGCCACAGCGGCCGCGCCGCGCACCAGCCCTTGGGCGGGGCTGCCGTCGGGGCGGCGCCAGGCCAGGGCTACGGCCAGCAGCGCGGGCGCCAGCCAGGCCGAAAAGTTGAACTCCAGCAGGCGGCCCACATACCAGAGCAGGGGCTGGCCGTTGTTTTCCACGTTTTCGGTGGCCAGGCGCAACTCGTGCTGCTGCACGGCGGCCAGGTAGCCGGGCGCCAGGGCCTCGCGCAGGCCGTACCAGCCCGCCACCGCGGCCAGCACCAGGCCCGCCGCCAGCCAGGGCGCCGGCCGCCGCAGCTGCCGGCCCTGCCCGGTGGCCCACACGGCCAGCAGCAGGCCCGGCCCCGGCAGCAGCGCGGCCAGGCCCTTGGTCAGGAAAGCCAGCGCGAAGCTGCCGCCCGTGGCCCCGGCCAGCCCGGCGCGGCCGGTCTGCAGGTAGCCCAGCCAGGCCAGCGTGCCTAGGGTGGTCCAGAGCGTGAGGGTGGCGTCGAAGTCGCCGGCGCGGGCCACGTGCAGGGCGGTGAAGCCCCCGGCCGTGACCAGGATGAGGGCAGCCAGCAGGCCGGCGGCGGGGCTGCCCAGCCAGCGGCGGCCGGCGGCGTACACCAGCGCGGTGGTGGCCAGGGCAGCCAGGGCGGCGGGCAGGCGCAGGGCCAGCTCGGTGGGCCCCAGGGCCGAAAAGCTCAGCATCAGCAGCCACAGGTGCAGCGGGGGCTTGGCGTTCCAGAGGTCGGGCTGGCCCTGGTAGTAGGGCACCAGGTACTCACGACGCTGCAGCATTTCCAGGGCGTTGAGGCCGGTGCGGCACTCGTCCCACTGCTGCACGGGCAGGCCGCCCAGCTTCCAGAACAGGAGAAAACCGGCGGCTCCCAGGGTCAGGAGCAAAGCCAGCAGGGCAAGCAGGCGGGGCACAAACGGGACGAATTGGTGGGAGGCGGCAGACAGCGGGCCCAACTTACGGCATAAACGCGGGCCGTCAACCGGCCGCTGCCCCGGAACTTCTACCTTTGCCGCCACTTTCCCCCGAACCCCTTCCACCCCATGCAATTCGACCGCAAAGACTACTCCAACGACGACCTGCTGCGCCTCTACGAAGGCCTCGTGAAGCCGCGCATGATCGAAGAGAAAATGCTCATCCTGCTGCGCCAGGGCAAAGTGAGCAAGTGGTTTTCGGGCATCGGGCAGGAAGCTATTTCGGTGGGCAGCACCCTGGCTCTGCACCCGGATGAGTACATTCTACCCCTGCACCGCAACCTGGGCGTGTTCACCTGCCGGCAGCTGCCGCTGGACCGCCTGTTTGCGCAGTGGCAGGGCAAGAAAACCGGCTTCACCAAGGGCCGCGACCGGTCGTTCCACTTCGGCACCAACGAGCACCACATCGTGGGCATGATCAGCCACCTGGGCCCCCAGCTGGCCGTGGCCGACGGCATTGCCCTGGCCTCCAAGCTCAACGACGAAGGCAAGGTGACGGTGGTGTACTCCGGCGACGGCGGCGCCTCCGAGGGCGACTTCCACGAGGGGCTGAACGTGGCCGCCGTGTGGCAGCTGCCGGTCATCTTCATCGTCGAAAACAACGGCTACGGCCTGAGCACGCCCTCCAACGAGCAGTTCCGCCACGGCTTCTTCATCAACAAGGGCCCGGCCTACGGCATCGAGGCGGTGCAGGTGGACGGCAACAACGTGCTGGAGGTGTACGACACGGTGCGCCGCCTGGCCGAAGACCTGCGCCAAAACCCGCGCCCGGTGCTGCTGGAGGCCCTCACGTTCCGCATGCGCGGCCACGAGGAGGCCAGCGGGACCAAGTACGTGCCCCAGGAGCTGTTCGAGGAGTGGGCCCAGAAAGACCCGGTGGAGAACTTCGAGCGGTGGCTGCTGGAGCAGGGCGTGCTCGATGAGGAAGCCAAGCAGCGCTACCGCCGCACCATCAAGGACGAAATCGACGAGGCCTGGCGCGTAGTATTCGATACGCCGGAAATCCAGGTGGACGAGCGGGAGGAAGTGGCCGACATGTACCGCCCTTTCGACGCCCCCGACCAGACGCCCGCCCCCGACGCGCCCACCACCGAGCGCCGCTACGTGGATGCCATCAGTGACGGTCTGCGGCAGAGCATGGAGCGGTTCCCGGAGCTGGTGCTCATGGGCCAGGACATTGCCGAGTACGGCGGCGTGTTCAAGATTACCGACGGCTTCGTGGCCCAGTTCGGCAAGGCGCGGGTGCGCAACACGCCCTTGTGCGAGTCGGCCATCATCGGCACCGGGCTGGGGCTGAGCATCCGCGGCAAAAAGGCCATGGTGGAAATGCAGTTTGCCGATTTCGTGACCTGCGGCTTCAACCAGATTGTGAACAACCTGGCCAAAAGCCACTACCGCTGGGGTCAGAACGCCGACGTGGTGGTGCGCATGCCCACCGGCGCTGGCTCGGCCGCCGGCCCCTTCCACTCGCAGTCCAACGAAGCCTGGTTTGTGCACACGCCGGGCCTGAAAGTGGTGTACCCCGCCACCCCCTACGACGCGAAGGGCCTGCTCTGCGCCGCCCTCGAAGACCCGAACCCGGTCATTTTCTTCGAGCACAAGATGCTCTACCGCAGCATCTCGGGCCCCGTGCCGAACGACTACTACACCCTGCCCATCGGCCAGGCTCGTTTGGCGCGCGAAGGCTCCGAGCTGAGCATCATCACCTACGGCATGGGCGTGCACTGGGCCGCTAAGCTGGCCGAGGAAATGAACCTCGACTGCGACATTCTGGACCTGCGCACCCTGCTGCCCTGGGACGAAGAAGCCGTGCGCCAAACGGTGGAGAAAACCGGCCGCGTTATCATCCTGCACGAAGACACCCTGACCGGCGGCATCGGCGGCGAAATCGGCGCCTGGATTGCCGAGCACTGCTTCACCAAGCTCGACGCGCCCATTCAGCGCGTGGCCTCGCTCGATACGGCCATTCCCTTCGCCCCGAACCTGGAGCACAACTTCTTGGCCGATAACCGCCTGCGCCAGTGCGTGGAGAAGCTGCGGGCGTATTAGCAGGAGGAGCCAGGAGCCAGGAGTCGGGAGCTAGGAGTGTGCCGGCAGGACATTTGGGCTCCTAACTCCTGGCTCCTGGCTCCTTTTAAAAGTCCCTTTGTATTTTTCGGACTAATCCGCTTTTACCCCGCTGCCCCTGTGAGTGAGTTTCTGCGTCTGCGCCGGCTGAGCTGGCTGCTGCTGGTGCTGGTGGTGCTGGCCGGCCCCGCGCTGAGCGGGTGCCGCCTGTTCCATCCTTACCGCATTCCCAACCCCAAGGGGCCGGTGGTGAAAGTCAAGAAGTCCAAGAAAAAAGACCCCGACGCCACCGAAGCCGCCGACGGCTCCAGCACCGACGCCGCAGTCGAACCGGCCAAAGTGCAGAAAAACAGCTACGACAAAAACGGCCTGCTCAAAAAGCCCAAGATGAACCGCCGCAAGCTCAAGAAGAAAATCGGCCAGCGCCGCTTCCTGGGCATCACCTTGCCGTTTTAGCCGGCTGATCTGCCCCTGCCGGCCCGCGGTGCGTACAGCTAAAATGCACTATTCCTCCCATCCGTTGTTGCTCCTCGTATGCTGATTCGTATTGCCGTTGCCGGGCTGCTGCTCTGGGGCCTGAGCGCCCTGCCCGCCGCCGCCCAAACCGAGTTTGTGTCGCAGAAGCGCGCCGCGCGCAAGTCGCTGAAGGCCGCCCGGAAGTACCAGGCGCCCGAAGACCTGCGCCAGTCGCACCTGGCGGTAGACAAGCGCGACCTGCGCCCCGGCGAAACGCCCGAGCGGAACCTGCCCGAGGGCAGCAGCCGTTACCGCTTCGACAATACGGGCACGCCGCGGGTAAGCGACCAAAAAATGGTCACGACCCGTAAGCCCAAAAAACAACCCAAAGAATCCCAGTGATGCAGTGGACTCCCCTGACCCAGCCCGAGCAACTCGCCGACATCGTGCGCGAATCGGCTGAGCACCCCGTCGTTATTTTCAAGCACAGCACCAGCTGCTCCATCAGCGCCATGGCCAAAAGCCGCCTGGAGCGCCAATGGTCCGATGCCGGCCTCCAGGACGTGAAGATTTACTACCTCGACCTGCTGCGCTACCGCCCCGTGTCCAACCAGATTGCCGAGCAGTTCGGCGTGCAGCACCAGTCGCCCCAGCTGCTGCTGATCCAGAACGGCGAGTGCAGCTACGACGCCTCGCACATGAGCATTCAGCTCGGCGAGGTGAAGAAAAAGGTAGCCGCCTAAGCAACTCAGGCCCGTAGGACGATAATTCGACACGTCCTCGCGATAAAAACCAGAACGTCATTCCGAGCTTGTCGAGGAATCTCGCGTGCTGATGTCCGGTAGTAATTTCCTCGTTGAACGAGAAGAATACTATCCGATCAACCACGCGAGATTCCTCGACAAGCTCGGAATGACGTTCTGCATGAAGGCTGCTCCTAGAGGGCGCAACCCGGCTGTAACGAAGCGCTTTAGCCTTCGTAGGAGAACTGAACCGATTGCCGGATTTCCGGGTTCAGGCTAAGAGCCACCGGGCAGGTGCGGGCCGCGTTTTCGAGCGTGGCCCGCTCCTTGGCCGAAAGCGCGGTGGGCATCTGAAATGCCACCTCGATTTCGGCAATGCGGCGCGGCTCGGCGGCCATATGCTTGGTTACGTTCCACGTCACGCCCCGCAGGTCCAGCCCTTGGCGCTCCGCCACGATGCCCATAATGGTCATCATGCACGCGCCCAGGGAGGCACTGACCAGGTCGGTGGGGGAAAACGATTCGCCGCGGCCGTGGTTGTCGACCGGGGCGTCGGTGTGAATGGTGGTGCCCGAGGCTACGTGGGTAGCGTCGGTGCGCAGCTGGCCGGCGTACCGGGCGGTGGCAGTGCTCATAAATTCAGAAAAACTACAGACGGATGCGCTCAAATTTACGTACTTTCGGAGTGGCTGGCCCCGAGTGGCTGGCCGCGCGTTTGTTTTCCTTCCTGCCCGCCTCTGCTGCCGTGCGCCCGTTTTTTTACTCCGCTATCCTGCTCCCGGCCGCGCTGCTGGTCGCATCTGCCGCCCAGGCCCAGGAGGCCCAGGACGCGCCGAGCTACGAGAAGGAATTTACTTATGGCATCAACCTGAACACCAACGCCGGCCTGATCGGCGGGGTGGCCGTGCGCTCGACGCGGCGCCTCAACGACGACTGGGCCCGCTTCTGGCTGCTCGAAGGCGTGGAGGTGAAAAGCCGCAAGGAGCAGCGCATTCAGAACAGCATCGGCGGGGTGTACGTGCAGGGCAAAACCAACTACCTCTTCGCCCTGCGCCCCACCGTGGGCGTGCAGCGTACCCTGTTCCGCAAAGCAGCCGAATCGGGCGTGGAAGTGGATGCCATGTTCGGGGCGGGGCCGTCCATCGGGCTGCTGCTGCCCTACTACATCTACTACGACTACACGCCCAAGCCCGACCCGCAGAGCAACCCCAACCCGCGCGAGGACATCCGGGCCGAGCAGTACGACCCGGTCAAGCACTACGAGCAGAACAAGATTTACGACCGGGCACCCATCTTCTCGGGCATCGGCAACGTGAAGCCCAACGTGGGGGCGCACCTGCGCGGGGCCCTCAACTTCGAGTACGGCCGCTACCGCGACGCCGTGGCGGGCATTGAGGCCGGATTTCTGGTCGAGGCCTACACCAAGCGCCTGGTGACGATGAACGTGACAGGGGTGCCGGAAAACCGGCTCAACAACAACCTCTTCAACTCGGTGTACGTGACGCTCTACATCGGCTCGCGCAAGTAGCCGCCGCGCTGCCACTACCAACGCCCGTCGCCGGCCGAACCCGCAAGGGCGGCCGGCGACGGGCTTTTTCGGGCCCGGCGGCCGGGTTTGCAACTAGCAGGCGGGCTGCGCTGTTTACCGGGCACGGCCGGCAATTCGGTGCTGCGCCGCAACCCGCTACCGCTTACCTTTGTAGGATGGATACTCTCCTGACCTTACCCGTCATTCAGCCTGAAGCTGCTCAGGCGCCGGCCAAGCCCCGCAAGCCCGACTGGCTGCGCGTGAAGCTGCCCGTGGGCCCGGCCTACGCCAACGTGCGCAAGCTGGTGGACGAACACAAGCTGCACACCATCTGCGAATCGGGCAACTGCCCGAACATGGGCGAGTGTTGGGGTGCCGGCACGGCCACCTTCATGATCCTGGGCAACGTGTGCACGCGCTCCTGCTCGTTTTGCGCGGTGGCCACCGGCCGCCCCACCGAGTACGACCTCGACGAGCCCCGCCGCGTGGCCGAAGCCATCAAGCTGATGGGCGTGAAGCACGCCGTAATTACCTCCGTGAACCGCGACGAGCTGAAGGACCGCGGCGCCGGCGTGTGGTACGAAACGGTGGTGCAGACCAAGCTGTTGTCGCCCGCCACGACCATCGAAACGCTGATTCCGGACGTGAAAGCCAACTGGGCCGCGCTGGACACGATGATTGCCGGCGGGCAGGAAGTGGTGTCGCACAACATGGAAACGGTGGGCAGCCTCTACCGCCTGGTGCGCCCCCAAGCCAAGTACGACCGGAGCCTGGAGCAGATCCGCCGCACCAAGGAAGCTGGCCGCCGCACCAAGTCGGGCATCATGCTGGGCCTGGGCGAGACCAAGGACGAAGTGTACCAGGCCATCGATGACCTGGCCGCCAACGGCCTCGACATTCTCACGCTGGGCCAGTACCTGCAGCCCACCAAGCGCCACATCGAGGTGGCCGAGTTTATTCACCCCGACCTGTTTGCGCACTACAAGGAAGAAGGCCTGCGCCGCGGCCTGAAGTACGTGGAGAGCGGTCCGCTGGTGCGCAGCTCCTACCACGCCGAGCGGCACGTGAACGTGCCCATCTAGGCCGCCTGCCGCATTTAGCATTGCCGAAGGGCCCGGTTTCAGCAGTGAAGCCGGGCCCTTCGCGCTTAGTCAAGTAGGCCCAGGTAGGCGTCGTTGTTGACGTAGAGCACCATTGGGGCGGGCTGGCCGGGTGGCACGTGCTGCAGGTTCTGGGCCAGCTCGCGCAGCAGGATGCGCGTCTGCCGGCCCATGGTGTGGCTCCAGAACACCACCACGCGGTAGCCGCCCGGCGGCACCGTAAACTGCGCCGGCGCCAGCGGCTGCCCCGCCGGCGTGCGCAGAAACGTGAGCAGCTGCGCAAACGACAGCAGCTGGTCGGGCGGCGTTTGCGAGGCGGGCGGAAAGGTATTGAGCCGGCCGCCGGGGTTCCAGTTCAGGTTCAGGCTGGGCAGCTGGGGCGAGGCGTAGCAGTTGATGTGAAACGACACGAGCTGGCCGGCGTCGTCAAAATAGAGCAGTTGCAGCAGCTGGCCGTGGTTTTTGGCCGCCTCGTAGGTGCGCGCGTACCGCGCCTGGTGCCGCACGAAGCGCAGGTAGCTGGTGTCGAGCACCGCCACCTGGCCGGCCGGCACCTGGTAGCGGGCTACGTCGGCGGCGAGGCGGGCGGGCGTGTGGGGCGGCGTGTCGTGCATACCCATAATGAGGCCGGCGTACAGGGCATTGCAGCCGCTGAGGGCGGCCATCAGCAGGGGCAGAGTCAGAGAAATAGCGCGTCGAATCATCAAACCGGAAATAAAGCAAAAAGCCCCATCGGACTCCGATGAGGCTTTTGCGGGGCAAAACGTTGCGTGGCTTAGCGGCGCGCGGTGTTATCGGTGGGCGGAAAGTCGCCGAGCACGCCGGTCACGAGGCGGTTCACTTCCACTTCCGACAGCGTCTGCTGGTCTACCTGGCTCTGGCCGTAGCCGCGCCACACCAGCGCCTTGCGCTTGGCGTCCACGATGTCGATGATGACGTTGCCGGCTTTGTAGTCCTGCACCGTCTGGTAGGGGCGGCCCAGGCCGTAGTAGCCCCAGTAAGGGTAGCCGTAGGGGCCGTAGTAGCCGGGGTTGGCGGTGCGCTGCTTGTCCTCCACGCGGGCCGAGTAGGCCACGTACACGTCGGGGTTTTTATCGGCCTTGGTCAGGCCCTTGCGCACCATTTCGGCTTCCACCGAGCGGCGCATGCGCTGGTCGAAAAAGGAGTTGTAGCCCTTGGCGGGCCCGCCTTCGGCGTCGGAGGGCTGCTCCGGGTACCAGGCCCAGGTCTTGTAGGCCCGGAAGTTGACGGCGTGGTCGAAGTCGGACGTGACGCCCACGCGGGGCACCGTGGCGCAGCCGGCCGCGCCCAGCAGCAGCGCCAGGCCAACGGTGGCCAGGGCGAGGGGACGGGAAAACAATTGGGTGAAGCGTTGCATGGTATAGCGAAGTGAGGAAGCCCAAAAACTGCGTTGCCGGCATCAGCAAGCTGGTTTTTCGGGGCTACTATCTCAACATCGGGCCGGGGCTGCCCGTTCCCGGATTGTTGGATTCTGGGCAGGTAAGTGGAAATATTCGGCCCAATTTTCTTTTGATTAAGTGCATTTTTTTCAGCAGATTAGAGGTCCTTTTCCCGTCCTGCCTTCCCGCCCCACATGCTATTGCTTCTCCTTACGCACCTGCTATTCGCGCAGCAGCCCGCGGCTACGGCCCAGATTCCGCCGCTGGCGCAGAAAGCCGCCGACCGCACCACCGGCACCGTCTGCTGCCTCTACACGCGGCCCAGCACCCAGTCGCCCATGCTCTCCATCGTGCCGGTGGGGGCGCAGGTGCAGGTAACTGACTCGGCCAACAATGCCTATTTCGTGTATGCCCAGTTCAGCAAAAAGGGCAAGGTGCTGTCGGGCTACATGTACCGGGCCTGCCTGAGCGCCGCGCCCTGAGCTGAAAACGGTTGCGGTAGGGCGAAAATAAAAAGCGCAATAGCTCCGGCATTTCGCTACATTCCCGAAACAATCCACCCCCTATGCCCAAAACTCTACTTTTTCTGGCCTTGCTCGGCTTGGCCGCCTGCAGCGCCGCCAAGGACGACGGCACCTCCAACCGCGGCAACAACGCCCCGGTAGCCCGCAACACCGTGGTGGACTGCCCGCTTTACGACGGCATGAAAAAGGAATCTGCCCAGCTCATGGCCATTACCTCGGGCACCGAAGTGCAGGTGATGGACACCGTCGACCAGTACTTCGTAAAAGTGCGCGCCACCAACGCGGGCAAAACCGAAACCGGTTACATGTACCGCACCTGCTTTAAGCGGTAGCCGCCACCGCCTTCCACCACCCCAACGCCTAAAACCACAACGGCCCGGAACCAGCTGGTTCCGGGCCGTTGCTTTGGGCCGATTGCTCAGCGCCGCTGCGCCGTTAGTACGACGGGCCTTTGTCGGTGGGCACAAGGTGCTCCTCCTGGTCGGCGTAGGCCTCGATGGGCGTGCAGGCGCAGATCAGGTTCCGGTCGCCGAAAGCCGAGTCGATGCGCGACACGGAGGGCCAGAACTTGTAGCGGCGGGCAAAATCTGTCGGGTAGGCGGCCTGCTCGCGCGAGTAGGGGCGCGTCCACTCCGCATCGAGCAGCACGGCGGCGGTATGCGGAGCGTGCTTGAGCGGGTTGTCCTTCTGGTCGGCGCGGCCTTCCTCCACTTCGCGGATTTCCTGGCGGATCTTGATCATGGCCTCGCAGAAGCGGTCCAGCTCCTCCTTGCCTTCCGACTCGGTGGGCTCCACCATCAGCGTGCCTGCCACCGGGAACGACACGGTGGGCGCGTGGAAGCCGTAGTCCATCAGACGCTTGGCAATGTCTTCCACCTCGATGCCGGCCTTTTTGAAGTGGCGGCATTCCAGAATCATCTCGTGGGCCACCCGGCCCTGGGAGCCGGTGTAGAGCACCGGGTAGTGCTCCTCCAGGCGGGCCTTGAGGTAGTTGGCGTTCAGAATGGCGGTCTGCGTGGCCGCTTTCAGCCCCTCACCGCCCATCATGGCAATGTAGGCGTAGCTGATCGGCAGGATGCTGGCCGAGCCCCAGGGCGCGGCCGACACGGCCCCGCCCGAGCGGCCGTCGGCATCCACCACCACGTGGCCGGGCAGGTAGGGCGCTAGGTCGGCCACCACACCGATGGGGCCCACGCCGGGGCCGCCGCCGCCGTGCGGGATGCAGAAGGTCTTGTGCAGGTTCAGGTGGCACACGTCGGCGCCGATGTTGGCGGGCGAAGTCAGGCCCACCTGGGCGTTCATGTTGGCGCCGTCCATGTACACGCGGCCGCCGTGCTCGTGAATCAGCTGGCAGATGTCGATGATGCTTTCCTCGTACACGCCGTGCGTCGAGGGGTAGGTCACCATCAGGCAGCTCAGGTTGGCCGAGTGCTTTTCGGCCTTTTCCTTGAGGTCGTCGAGGTCGATTTCGCCCTGCTCGGTGCTCTTTACCACCACGATGTTCATGCCGCACATGGCCGCCGAGGCGGGGTTGGTGCCGTGGGCCGAGGCCGGAATCAGCGCCACGTTGCGGTGAAAGTCGCCGCGGGCTTCGTGATAGGCCTTAATCACCAGCAGACCGGCGTATTCGCCCTGGGCGCCCGAGTTGGGCTGCAGGCTCACCGCGTCGAAGCCGGTTACCTCGCACAGCCAGGCTTCCAGGTCCTTGAAGATTTCGGCGTAGCCCTGGGCCTGCTCACGCGGGGCGAAGGGGTGCAGTTGACCGATTTCGGGCCAGGTCACCGGAATCATCTCGGCGGTGGCGTTGAGCTTCATGGTGCAGGAGCCCAGCGAAATCATGGAGTGCGCAAGGCTCAGGTCCTTGTTTTCCAGCTGCTTCATGTAGCGCAGCAGCTCGTGCTCGGCGTGGTGGGTGTTGAACACCGGGTGCGTGAGAAACTCCGAGGTGCGAATCAGCGACTTCGGCCAGTTCAGCTCCAGATCGGCCGGGGCCTCTACCAGTTCGGCCGCGGCCGGGGCGGGCTTGCCCAGCACCTTGGCGAAGGCGCGCAGGATGTCGGCCACGTCTTCGGCTTCGGCTTTCTCGTGCAGCGAAATGCCCACGCTGCTCTCCCCGAAGTAGCGCAGGTTGATGCCGTTGGCTTCCAGCTCCGTCTTCAGGGCCTGTCTCAGCTCAGCGCTTTCCAGCGCGAGGCTCACCGTGTCGAAGTAGTGCTCAGCGTTCAGCTCCAGGCCCAGCTCCTGCAGGCCGGTGGCCAGCTGGCGGGTGAGCAGGTGCACGTTCGAGGCAATCTGGGTGAGGCGCTGCGGGCCGTGATACACGGCGTACATGCCGGCAATGACCGACAGCAGCACCTGCGCGGTGCAGATGTTGCTGGTAGCCTTCTCGCGGCGGATGTGCTGCTCGCGGGTCTGCAGGGCCATGCGGTAAGCCTTGTTGCCGGCCGCGTCGACGCTCTGGCCGATGATGCGGCCGGGAATCACGCGCTTGTAGGCATCCTTGGTGGCCAGGAAGCCGGCGTGCGGGCCGCCGTAGCCCAGCGGCACCCCGAAGCGCTGCGAGTTGCCCACCACCGCGTCGGCGCCCATTTCGCCGGGGGGCGTGAGCAGGGTGAGGGCGAGCAAATCGGCGGCCACGGCTACCATAATGCCGTTGGCGTGGGCCTGGGTGATGAAGTCGGTGTAGTCGAACACCTCGCCGTCGGCGGCGGGGTACTGCACGATGGCGCCGAACAGGGCTTCGTCGGCGAGGTCGGCCGTGCGGTGGTCCCCCACGACCAGCTCGATGCCCAGCGGCGTGGCGCGGGTGCGCAGCACGTCGATGGTCTGGGGCAGCACCTGCTCGGAAACGAAAAACTTGGTGGCGTTTTTCTTCTTGGTCAGGCCGTGGAACATGTGCAGAGCCTCGGCGGCGGCGGTGCCCTCGTCGAGCAGGCTGGCGTTGGCAATTTCCAGACCCGTCAGATCAATTACCATCGTCTGGTAGTTGATCAGGGCTTCGAGGCGGCCTTGGGCAATTTCGGCCTGGTAGGGCGTGTAAGCCGTGTACCAGCCGGGGTTTTCCATGATGTTGCGCAGAATCACCGGGGGCAGCTGCGTGTCGTGGTACCCGAGGCCGATAAAGGAGCGGAACACCTTGTTCTGGCCGGCAATCTGCTTGAACTTATGCAAAAACTGCCGCTCGGTGAGGGCGGCAGGCAGGTTCAGCTCGTGCTTCAGGCGGATGCGGGCCGGCACGGTTTCGTTGATGAGCTGGTCGACCGATTCGACGCCGATGGTGCGCAGCATCTCGGCCACGGCCGCCGCGTCGGGACCGTTGTGGCGGTCAACAAACACGTCGGCGGGCTTGAAGGACAACTTCATATGGGAAACGGATGGGTTGGCGGGAAATGGGCCCGTGGGTGACGGGCCCGACAAAGGTAGGCCGAAAAGGCTTCATGCTTAAACCATTCTGGCGGCAAAAAGTGCAGCGACTCTGCACTTCTATGGAGCGATTCGGCTAATGACTTCTACTAATGAAAATAGTAACGGCAAGGGTGATTATTATATGCTGTAAATCAATATTATAGATAGGTCAGGGTACAGGGCATAACCTTTTGCTAAAATTTATAGTAAATTAGGGTGTTGTTAGGGGGCAGAAGCTCTCTTGAGGACTGCATTAGGGCTGATAACCAACCAAATTTTTTAGCAATGAACACTCCGCTCTACCGCCACGGCGACGTCCTAATTGGGGCCGTGGCCGCTCTACCCGCCGGGGCCGTACCTCAGTCCGGCCTCATCCTCGCCCACGGCGAAGCCACCGGCCACGCCCACCGCATCCGCGAAGCCGGGGCGGCCCGGCTGTTCAATCACGGCCGCCTGGTTTACTTGCAGGTAACCGCGGCTGCGGCCACGCTGATCCACGAAGAGCACCGCCCCATCACGCTACCCACCGGCGTGTACCGCGTATGGCAACAGCGGGAGTACTCGCCCGACGCCATCCGCACGGTGGTCGACTAACCCAAACGCCTCTGCCATGTTCCGCATCACCGCCCGCGGCCGCCAGACCGCCCGCCCCGCCACTGCCACGCCGCCCACGCTGCCGCCCGCCGCGCCCGCGCTGCCGGTAGCTATGGAGCCGCAGCCAGCCTTCCTGCGGCCCCCGGTAGCACCGGCAGGCAGTGCGGAGGCGCCGTTGGTTGTGGGCCCCGACCAGGTGCGGGCCCTGCTGCTGGCGGGCCGGATGCCGGCGGCGCTGGTGGTGAGCGGGCCGGTGCGGCTGCGCGGCGAAGCGCGGCTGCGTGAGCTGCCCCGCTCGCTGGAATGCACCCAGCTCGACGTGCGCGACTGCCCCAACCTGGACCTGCTGCCCGAGCGCCTGCGTGCCGTGAACGTGCGGGCCTCGGGTACGGCCGTGCGCGAAATCGACGGCGACTGGCTGGTGCGGGAACACCTCGACCTGAGCAACAACCCGCGCCTGAACCGGCTGCCGGAGCGCCTCACCGCCCGCTCGCTCGACGTGCGCAACTGCCCGCAGCTGCGCCAGTTGCCCGCCGGGCTGCACCTTACGCACTGGCTGGAAGTGGCCGGCAGCGGCCTCAGCGGGCTGCCGGCCGGCCTGCGCGTGCCCCTGCGCTGGCAGGGCACTTCGGTGGACGAGCGCACCGCCTTCCGCCCCGACGAGCTACGCGCCATCGACCTGCTGCAGGTGCGCAACGTGACGCACCGCCGGGTGCTCATCGACCGCATGGGCCTGGAGCGGTTTGTGCAGGAGCTGGGCGGGCTGGTGCTCGACCGCGACCGGGACGCGGGCGGGGAGCGGCAGCTGCTGAGCGTGCCCCTCACCGACGACGAGCCCATTCACGCCCTGAAGGTGAGTTGCCCTTCCACGGGCCACCACTACGTGCTGCGCGTGCCGCCGCACATCCGTACCTGCCGCCGCGCCGCCGCCTGGCTGGCCGGCTTCGACAACGAGCAGGACTACCGACCGCTCATCGAAACCTGAGCGGGTCGGCATGATTTAGCGCGGGCCTGGCTGCACCGACCTTCGGTTTCGCCCGCCTCCGCTCGTTCGATATTGTAGAGCGGTAGTCCGTCTGACGAGAAATTACTATCGGGCGGACGCGGGCTGCGTAGCCAAGCCCGCGCTACAACTGCGGCCAGCTCCCGGCGTCAGGCCGCTTCGCAACGTGATTTATATAGTAATAGCGCTATTTCCTGCGGAATACCGTTCTTGGCCGCGCTACGGTCGGGCTTAACCCCCGACCCGGTCGTTCGTACGTGAAAACTACGCCGCCCCGCCGCGGGCGGCTGCGCCTCTTTTCCACCCCAACACCTTGCCCATGCAGATTACCCAGCAACCCGCGCAGGCCGTGCTGCTCGAAAACACGGCCGACTCCACCAGCCTGCTGCTGAGCTTCCGCGAAGACGTGCCCAACCCCCAGCGCCGCCCCCTGAACGTGGCCCTGGTGCTGGACCGCAGCGGCTCGATGGCCGGCGTGCCCCTGCGCTACGCCCAGCAGGCCGCCGCCAACTTCGTCGACCGCCTGCAGCCCGAGGACCGGCTGAGCATCGTGGTGTACGACGACCAGGTAGACACCCTGCTCGATGCCCAGCTCGTCACCGACAAGGAGGCCATCAAGCGCATCATCGGCGGCATCCGGGCCGGCGGCCTCACCAACCTGAGCGGCGGCTGGCTGCGCGGCTGCGAGCTGGTGGCCCGGCACCTGACCGACAACCAAGTGAACCGCGTGCTGCTGCTCACCGACGGGCAGGCCAACGCGGGCATCACGCAGTCGAAAGTGCTCATCAGCACCGCGGCGAAGAAGGCGGAGGAAGGCATTTCGACCACCACGCTGGGCTTCGGGGAGCATTTCGAGGAGGACTTGCTGATCGGGATGGCCCGGGCTGCCGGCGGCAACTTCTACTTTATTCAGTCGCCCGACGACGCGGCGGAAGTGTTTGCCGCCGAGCTGGACAGCCTCAAGGCCGTGGCCGCCCAGAACCTGACCGTCACGCTGGCGCCCCTGGCCGGCGTGAAAATCGACGATGTGCTGAGCCTGGCCCGCACCGAGCCCCAGGCCGACGGCCAGCTGCTGGTGCGCCTCGGCGACGTGTTCGAAAACGAGGACAAGCTACTGGGCTTGCAGCTGAGCATCCCGGCCCTAAAAGCCGGCCCGCACGACCTGCTGAAAGTCAGCTACCGGGCCGACGTGGTTCGCAACGGGGCGGTGGAGGCCGTCAGCGGGGAGTACACGGTGCAGGTGACGGCCGGCGCCATCGAGGCCGTGGCCGCCGCCGCCGACAGCCGCGTGACGCTCGACCTGGCCCTGCTGCGCATCGGGCGCGACAAGGAGCGGGCCGTGGACTTGGCCGACGCCGGCCAGCACGCCGAGGCCGAAGCCCTGCTGCGCCAGGTTATTGCCGACCTGACCGCTGCTGGTCTGCACGAGCACTTCGACATTGCCGAGGAAATCGACCAGCTCACGCACTACGCCGAGCGCATTGCCAAGCGCCACCTCGACAACGC
The DNA here is from genome assembly GCF_003258365.1 of Hymenobacter edaphi. Lineage (GTDB taxonomy): Bacteria > Bacteroidota > Bacteroidia > Cytophagales > Hymenobacteraceae > Solirubrum > Solirubrum edaphi. Next base: position 290,179 of record NZ_QHKM01000002.1, read on the forward strand.
CAGCCGCAAGGAGCTGCGCGACCAGGCTTTCCAGGGCCGCCAGTCGCGGCAGGCGCTGGCGGGCCGGGGCGTGAGCGTGGACGCCGCCGCCTACGCCCTGCCGGTGGTAACCGACGCGGCCGGCGGCGGCGTGGAGCTGGTGTGCTTCCGCGAAGGCGGCAAGCTGCGCATGAAGGTGATGAGCGACGGGTACGCCGACCTGAACGTGCAGTTTCCCCGCGACCTGCGCGCCGAGGGCGCCCACTATTTGGTGGAGTCGCTGGAAACCAGCCAGGACGGGACCTTCTACCGCGCCAAGGGCACCATCACCCGCCTCGTGCGCCCCGGCGAAACCGACCCGCTGGCCGGCCGCTCGGCCGGGGGCAGCGGCCGCAGCCGCTCCAGCAGCGCCTCCGCCGCGGTGGCGCGCACGCCCAAAACGCTGGCCGACCTGCAGGAAACCGACACGGTGGGCGGTGGCATTCTGGTGCAGGTGGTGAAGGATAAAAGCAAGCTGCGCGCCCGCGTCGTCAGCGACGGATTCGAGCCGGACTGGAACATGCGCTTCCCCCGCGACATCCGCCAGGAAAACACGCTCTACGTGGTCGACCACGTGAACACCGCCCCCGACGGCAAGTCCTACATTGCCAGCGGCGACATCAAGCGCTTCGTGCAGCCGGTGTGAGCAGGGTTGTCATGTCGAGCGAAGCGAGACATCCGGGTGAAAACGTCAGGCGTCCTGGCCCAGATGTCTCGCTTCGCTCGACATGACAGTTCTTCATGGATCGGTATACCCAAAAGGCCCCGCCCGACTCGGTGGGGCCTTTTTCCTGTGCTACCATTCGGTTAAGGTCGGACCTCGGCCAACCTGCTCCGGGCAAAAATTCTAGTTTTGTCTTTCCCCACTCCGACTCTGCATTCCCCATGACTACCCTCAAGCTCGGCCTGATCCGCGAAGGCAAGATTCCCGTCGACCGGCGCGTGCCGCTCACTCCCAAAAAGTGCGCGGAAGTGCAGCAAACCTGGCCGCAGGTGCAGGTGGTGGTGCAAAGCAGCGACATTCGTAGCTACGCAGACCAGGAATACCGCGACCTGGGCCTGCGGGTGCAGCCCGACGTGGCCGACTGCGACATCCTGCTCGGGGTGAAGGAAGTGCCCGTGGAGCAGCTGATTGCGAATAAGACGTACATGTTCTTCTCGCACACCATCAAAAAGCAGCCGGCCAACCGCAAGCTGCTGCGGGCCGTGCTCCAGAAGAACATCACGCTCATCGACTACGAGGTGCTGACCAACGCCCGCGAGGAGCGCATCGTGGCCTTCGGCTACTGGGCCGGGGTGGTGGGCGCCTACAACGGCCTGCTCACCTACGGCCGCAAGCACGGCCTGTTCCAGCTCAAGCCCGCCTACCTCTGCACCGACCTCGACGACATGCAGGAGGAATACTTCAAGGTGAAGGCCCTGCCGCCCATCAAGATGGCCGTGACGGGTTCGGGCCGCGTAGCCCAGGGCGCCCTGCAGGTGCTCGATAAGATGGGCATCCGGCGGGTGAGCGTGTACGACTACCTCTACCACGACTTCGCGGAGCCCGTGTACACCCAGCTGCGCTCCTCCGACTACAACGCCCGCAAGGACGGCCGCGTGTGGGACACGCCCGACTTCCACCACCACCCGGAGGAGTATATGTCGACGTTCGACCGGTACCTGCCGGTGACGGACCTGCTCATCGCCTGCGCCTACTGGGACCCGAAGGCCCCCCGGCTCTTCACCGAGGACGACACGCGCCGGCCCAACTTCCGCATCAACACCATTGCCGATGTGACCTGCGACATCGACGGCTCCATCCCCGTCACCAAGCGCAGCACGAGCATCCCCGACCCGGCCTTCGACTACAACCCGCGCACCGGCGAGCTGGAGGCGGCGTACTCGCATCCGCTGAACCTGACCGTCATGGCCGTGGACAACCTGCCCTGCGAGCTGCCGCGCAACGCCTCGCGGGACTTCGGCCGCCAGCTCATCGACAACGTGTTTCCCCACCTCTTCGGCCCCGACCCGGACGGCATCATCGAGCGGGCCACCATTGCCCGCGCCGGCCAGCTGACCCCGCGCTACGCGTACCTGCGCGACTACGTGGGCGCGGACGTGCTGGCGCTGTAGGGGAAGAGGGTATGGGGGTAGGAGGGTATGAGTTACCGAGCACAACTCATACCCTCCCACCCCCATACCCTCTTACCTTATCTTATACTCCGCGCAGAATCGGGTACTTGGCCCGCACCAGCATGTAGAGGCCGTAGGCCACCAGCCCCAGCGCCACGATGAGCAGCGGGGCCCGGCCGATGGAGGCCAGGAAGTCAAACGCGCCCTCGGTGCCTTCGGCTTCGTTGGCGTTGGCGTGGCGGGCGGCCTGCACCAGGAAATAGCCCAGAATGCCCCACACAATGCCCCGGGCCGTGTAGCCGAGCTGGCCCACGCGGTACACGAGGCGCTGCTGCGCGGCCGGCAGCTGGCTGTGGTTGACGTGTTTGGCAAACGAGCCCGAATAAGCCCGAATTAGCTGGTATACGCCCACGCCGATGACGAACAGCCCGACGGCGCCCACCAGCCACTGCCCGTAGGGCTGGGCCAGCAGCGTAGCCACGAAGGTCTGGCGGGTGTCGCCGCCCCCGGCCGCGGCGCTGGTGTTTTCGAAGGCGGCCTTGCCAGCCACGAAGGCCAGCGCCGCGTAGCCCAGGGCCGAGCCCGCGTAGCCGAGGCGAGTGGCAATACCCTTGGCGCTGTTGCCCTTGCCCTCGGTGTCGCGGATGGCCTGTACGAAGCGCCACACCACGTAGCCGGCCAGCCCGAAGGCCACCAGGCCCAGCAGCCAGCGGCCCAGCGGCATGGCCTGAATGGTTTGCAGCACCTGCTGCTTGTCGGCGGTGCGGCCGCCGCTGACGTTGGTGGCGGCCATGACGGCCAATGCACCCAGGATACCGTACACCACGCCCTTGGCCGCGAAGCCGAAGCGCGCCAACGCGCGCAGGCCGTCGGACGGAGAGGTGGGCAGATGCGCCGGAATAGAAGAGGAAAGCGTTGCCATGGAAACGAAGGAGCTAGGTTGGTCCTTCCGGCATACGCAAACCGCGGCCTTTATGGCTGAGCGGGCCGCGGCGCGTGGCCCAGCACCCCGCCGGGGCGGTACAGCCGGGCGCCCCGGGCCAGCAGCGGCTGATTCTCGGGCAAATCGAGCGTCAGGATGGGCTTTTCGCGGATGGTGTCGGAGCGCAGCAGCCGCTCCAGGTTGCCGCCGGGCGCCAGGTAGGGAATAAAGAACTGGTCGGCCAGATCGGCGATGAGCAGGTTGCGGATGTCGGCCGTGTCCTGGGTGACGGAGTGCACGCCGGGCTCGAAAGGCGTGACGAACAGCAGCTGGCCGGCCGCAATGTCGGCCTCGTACTCAAAGCGGGTGCCGGGCTGAATGCCCCGCCCCAGGGCGTAAATTACCGGCTGCCAGTGGCCCTGCAGCAGGTAGCGCAGCACGGCCTGCTCCAGGCGCGAGTGAAAGCCGGAGACGACGCAGTGCCCGCGGTAGCGCTGTTCCATGGCCCACAGAAACGTCGGCCGCTCAATGGCCGCGGGGTAGTCGCGGGAGCAGAAAAAGGCGGTTTTGGGGAGCTTAAACAGGGCTTTGTTGCCCAGGGTATAGAGCTCGGCGGAATCAATGCGCATGAGGTACCGGATAGCCGGAGGAATATACGCGTCGGGTGGGCAGGGCGCACCGCGCCGGATGAAAAAAACGCCCCGCAGCACGGGCTACGGGGCGTTGCAACGGGTTGTCGGTGACGACGAACCGCGCTTAGAACGTACGGCGGAACCAGTTCTTGATGTCGTCGATGGTTTCGCCGGTGCGCTCCTGCAGGCGGCCGAACCACTCGTCCTGGCGGCCTTCCTCGTAGGTCAGGTCGTCGTCGGTGAGCTGGCCCCACTTCTGCTTGGTCTGGCCCTTGATTTCGTTCCAGTTGCTGCGGGCGCGCAGTTCGGTTGCGTCGTCGATGTTATTGTTGTTCAGATCCATGGTTGGTGTGGTGTTTTGGGGTGAGGAAAGATGGTAGCCGGTGTACGCAATGGTCGAGCTGGGGGTTGTGGCCGGCCGGGCTCAGCCCCCGAAGCTGATGCCCCCGCTGAATAGGGCAACCAGGGCCACGGTCACGGCCACCATTGCCGTAGTGGCACCCACGCCCCAGCCCACCAGCGCCCGGCTCACCTTTTTGTTGCTGGCCTTGCGCACGTAGCCGCGCTGGTAGTCGGCGTCGCGCAGCAGCTGGGGCCGCGGGGCACTGGCCCGGATTCGTTCCGGGCTCGGCCCGACGGCCCCCAGCACCGCCACGCCGCCCAGCGGCAGCAGCACGGCCGGGTTGGCGGTGACGATAAACGCCGGCGGCGTGACAAAGCCCGCCCCGAAGCTGCCCCAGAAGATGGCCCTCGACGGGCGAAAATGCCGCTTGGCGTCGGCGCGGCCCCGCTGCTCCCGCGCCGCTGCCGATAACCGCTGCAGGGCTGCCAGGGCGGTGTCGGGGGCGCTCAGGGCCACCCGCGGCGTATCGGGTAAAGCCGCCGCGGCGACCAACGCCGCGGGCGGCGACGGGACGGCGGCGGCCGGCAGCGCCGCGACGACGGACGTTGCCGTGACGGTAGAATCGGGGGGGGCTTGGGCGCCGGCCAGCAGCGGCAGGCTCAGCAGCAGGAAGGAAAGCCGAAGATGCATGGATACGGGAGGGCTGATTACCATTGGGAAGCTACCGGGGCCGGAGCGGCTTCGGGCGCCGAAATGCCCGGTAGTCTGACTTTTCAGCAAAGTGTTTTTTCGTACTGAATGGTTGTCTGGCTCACATTTATATGTGGTGGCAGGGACATCAGGTTTTTTCGCCCCGCTTGCCTTCGGGCGGCCGCAATGCCGTAGTTTGGCAGTGTCATGGACGACTTACGCACCACCCTCGCCACCTTCTCGCCCGACGACCGGAAGGAATTCCTGCGCTTTCTGCAGCGTCAGCGCCGCAAAGAGAAGGGCCGCAAAGACGCGCAGCTCTGCGAACTGCTCTGGCACAAGCAGGAGTACAGCACCGCCGAGCTGCTGGCCAAGCTCTACCCACCCGCCGAGCCCAACGCCACCGCCTACTACGCCCTGCGCAAGCGTCTGCTGCGGCAAGTCACCGATTTCCTGCTCCTGAAGCAACGCGACCAGGACCTGACGGCCGCCAGCACCGTGCGCGGGCAGCTCAGTCTGGCCCAGTACCTCTTCGACGCGGGCATTCCGCGCCTGGCCTGGGCCACCCTGCGCAAGGCCGAAAAGCTGGCCAGCCAGAACGAGCAATACGAGCTGCTCAACACGGTGTACAACCTGCAGATCGAGCACGCCCACGGGGAGCACGCCGAGCCGCTGGAGGAAATCATCCGGCGCCGCAACCGCAACAAGCCCGCCGCCGAGGAAGAGGAGCGCGCCGCCATTGCCTACAGCCTGATGCGCGCCCGCCTGCGCCAGGCCCGCACCCAGGGCCGCTCGGGCGGCGTGGTGGCCTTCGACCAGATCATGCACGATATCCTGCGCGAGTACGACCTGCAGGACGCTTTCGGCCGCCGCCCCTCGCTGCTCTACCGCCTGCTCTCCATTGCCCGCTCGGCCATGCTGGTGCGCCGCGACTTCGCCTCCTTCGAGCCCTTCGTGCGGCGCTGCTACCACCTGATGGAGAAACGCCACGGCTTCCAGCCCGCCCACCGCGAGTACCAGCTCGGCCTGCTCTACATGATTGCCCACGCGCAGTACCGCAACCGTCGCTTCCCCGAGTCGGTGGAGTCGCTGCAGCAGCTGCGCGGCCTCATCGAAAGCGGCCCGCGCAGCCACTACAACGAGTTTTACCCCCGCTACATCTTCCTGCTGGCCGCCAACCTGGCCTTCCTGCGCCGCAACGCCGAGAGCATTCAGCTGGTGGAGGAGCTGCTGCGCACCCACGCCCTTACCCCCCGCGACCAGCTCACCGCCCGCCTCGGCCTGGGCTTCCATTACTTCGCCGAGGGCCAGTACCAGCGCACGGCCCACACCCTGCTCACCATCGGCCGCTCCGACCACTGGTGCGAGGAAACCATGGGCGTGGAGTGGCTGCTCAATAAAAACCTGGGCGAGCTGCTGACCCAGCTGGAAATGGGCAACCCCGACGTGGCCACCCACCGCCTGCGCGCCGTGGAGCGCCTCGTGCGCGACCGGTTCGGGCCCGACGGCGGCGCCTACCGCTACGTGCTCAGCTACCTGGCCCTGGTGCGCGACATCCTCGACGACCCGGCCGTGGCCAGCCGCCCGGCCTTTGCCGCCCGCGTGGCCGAAATGCCGCGCTTCCTGCCCCTGGAGCGCGAAGACCTGCAGGCGCTAAGCTTCTACGCCTGGCTGCGCGCCCGCATGATGGGCCGCCCCTACTACGACGTGCTGATGGAGCTGACCGCGGCCCAGCCGCCCGCCCTGCCGGTGTCCGCCTAACGAAAAAAGCCCGCTCCTGATTCAGGAGCGGGCTTTTTTTGGGAGCTGATGCGCGGCAGGCTACTGCTTCGGCGTCTCTTCCACCACGCCGTTGGCGGGCTGGTTTTTCACCACGGCCGTGTCGCCTTTCTCGGGGGTAGCCACGTCGTTGGCGCCTTCCTTGATTTCGGCAGCGGCGTTGTCAGCAGCACCTTCCACGGCGTTGCCGGCGGCGTCTACGTTGGCAGCGGCATCGTTGGTAGCGCTTTCAGCGGTAGCTTCGGCGTTGTCCTGGGTTTTTTCGCTGCACGAAGTGGTAGCAAAGGCGGCGAAAGCGGCTACGGCCAGCAGGGTCTTGAAGGTCATTTTCATGGTTGTAGGTTGTTTTGGTGGATTGGATGGTGCTTAATGCCGCCGCCCGGCAGAAGGTAACCCAAGCCGCCAACGGCGCCGCCGCGCACTGCGTACAACCCCGGTTCCGCCACCGGCCACTTTCCTCTGCTCAATGCGCGCCCTTTTTTCCTGCCCGTTGATGTTCCTGCTGCTCAGCCTAAGCATCGGCAGCGCCCGGGCCCAGGCCGACGACGGCTTTCTGCGCCGCAACGGCACCACGTACCTCGTGCGGCACGGCCAGCTGCGCCCGCTCACCCGCGAAATTCACCTGCCCAACGGCCGCACTGTCACCCCGGAGGGCTTCGTGCTCGGCGCCGACGGTGGCCGCCGCCAGCTGGCCGAGGGCCAGGGCTGCGACCTGCGCGGCAACCCCGTCGGGAGCCGGCAGCAGCCCGACGGCCGCTGGGCGCTGGCAGCCCCGGTGGCCGCCCGCCCGGTGGGGCACGCGGCCTACGCGCCGGCGCGCCGGGTGCCGCCGGGCCAGCTCAAGAAGTGGTGGAAGCAGCTCGGCAAAAAACACGGGCGCAAGCACGACGACTGACCCCAGCCCCGGACCCTGCCGCGCTATTCGGCTATTTCTTCCCCCTCGCCGTCGATGACGAAGCGGCGGCCGTTCTGCTGCACCCGGGCCCGGCCGTCGGCGAAATCCGTGGCCTGCTCGTAGCGGCCGAACGTGGCGGCCTGCGTCGTGTCGGCCAGCTGGCCGGGGCTGATAAAGGTGTAGGCGCCGCCGGTGCGCACGCGGGCCAGCCCGTCGCGAAAGGGGTAGGCTTCCTGAAACACCCGCGGATGCGCGGGCACGCCGGCATCGGGGCCGCTGATGTAAAACCAGCCGCGCTGGTCGAGCACCGGCGCGTAGCCCTCGGCAAAGTCGTAGGCATTATAGAAATAGTGGCTGAACTCGCGCCCGTCCGCGTCGACGAAGGTGTACAGGTCGCCGATGCGCACGCGGGCGTAGCCGTCGGCGTAGCTGTTCATGGCATCGTAAGCCGGGGGCACCACCTCCTGCCCGTCGGCCGTCACGGCCCCGAAGGCGCCGTCGCGCTCCACCACCGCCCGCTCGTCCTGAAACGGCTGCACCGAGGCGTACTGCGCCGGCACCACCGGCTCGCCGCGCCGCGCGAAGCCCCAGCGCCCGTCGGCCTGGTACGGCTCGGGCGGTGGCCCCTTAAACACCTGCGTGCCCAGCCACAGCATCAGGCCCAGCCCCAGCCCGCCGCCCAGCGCCAGCCACAGCCAGTGGTCGGAGGCGGGCAGGTGCCGCCGCACCGGCCCGAGCAAGGGCCGCGCCACGCTACGCACCCAGTGCAGCCCGCCACGCAGCCGTTCCCCCAGCGCCGGCTCAGTCGCCGGGCGAGTAGGAGGGGGGCCGACGGGCGGTACCGCTGCGGCCGGCGCAGGAGCCGGCCGTGGGTTTGCCGGCGGCGAAGCCGCGGCTGCCGCCACCGTGGCCGCCGCGGCGGGTCTGGTCGTCGGTTCGGGTTCCGCAGCGCGGGCCGGATTCGGCGGTGGAGCGCTCGGACTGGCTGCCGGGGCGGCTGCGGGGGCCTGGAGCCGCTGAATCAGCTGTTCCAGCGCGTTGATTTTCGCGTCGAGGTCCTGGTTGCGGCGCTGCCACTCGGCCTGGGCGGTCTGCAGGCGGGCGTCTTCGGCGGCCTGGGCCCGGCTTTCGGCGGCCAGACGGGCTTGCAGCTCGGCCGCGTTGGGGGCGGCCTGCTGCTGGGCCTGGGTTAGCTCGGCGCGCAGCTGGGCCATGCTTTGCTCACGGGCCGCTTCCCGGGCTTCGATGGCCTGCAGCTGCTCGTTCAGCTGGCGCTGCAGGGCGGCCTGCTGCTCTTCCAGCGCGTGCTTCTGGTCTTCGCTGCGGGCGGCCAGGGCGTAGGTGTCGGGCGGCAGCTCGTCCACGTCTTCGGCTCCGAGCCAGCGCCAGAGCTGCCGGGCGGTGTTGTGCACCACCGAGCCCAGCGTGGCCGACGTTTCGTCATCGGCGCCCGAAAGTGCGGGCGCCGGGCCGGCCAGCACGTCGGGCAGGACCGTGGCCAGATGCTGAATGTCGGCCGCGGTCAGCTCGATTTCGGGCGTGGCCAGCTGGGCCAGGCGGCGGGGCAGGCGGGCCAGCTCGGGCAGCAGCTGCAGCTGCCGGGCCTCGGGCGCGGCGGCCATGCTGGCTTCCACGTCGGGCCCGAAGCGCAGCGGACCGTTGGTCAGCCACAGGCCCGTCACGAAGCGCGGGTTTACCGCCTCCGGCGGGAGCATGGGTTCCAGGAAGGCCAGCACGTCCGGGCTTAGCTGCGCGAAGGACTGGTAAGGGTTGAGGGCTCGGTCGGGCAGCACAACGGGCGTGCCGGCCAGCGTCCAGGGCTGCGCGGTGAACGAGGAAATGCGCAGCTCGCCGCCCGCGCCGGGGTGCAGCAGCAGCAGGGTGAGGCTGTGCGGGCGCACCAGCACGGCATCGGCCACGCGGCCATCGGGCAGCGGCAGCGGGCCGGCCAGCAGCGCCGGGGCATCGGCGGGCAGGCCGCTGCGCAGCGCCTCGCGGACGGCTTCGAAGAGGTGCTGCCGGGCCGGGTCGGAAAAAGCAGTGGGCTGAAAAACGTGCAGCATGGGCAGCAAAGCGAGTGGATGGCTCCGCCGCGCACCACCGTGGTACGGGCCGGGGCCGCCGCCCTCAACTTTTTGGAATCAGGCCAAGTATACGCAAGCAGCTCCCGCGCTTGTTCGCCTGACTTTTCACAACCTCGCCTCATGGATTCGCTAACGCCCACTCCCGCCCACACGCCCGATTTTCAGGTTCCGCTGGAAGTAACTGACGGTCAGCACTCGGCCCTCATCGACGACACGCTGGCCCTGCTCAGCGACGGGGCGCCCACCCAGGCCAATCAGTACGGGCTGACCGAAATTGACCGGTGGGCCGAGGTGCTGCGCGCCAGCGAAAAGCCTGGCCTGGCCAAAATCATCCGGGAGCTGCAGAGCCTGCGCGAGCAGCTGACCAGCAATGACGCCGACCCGCACGCCGTGGCCGAAACCCTGGCCACGTTGGGCGCCGAAACCGGCAAAGTGGCCGACGAAGCCTCGGCCGGCTACGGCCCGCCGCTGGCCCAGCTCGGCAAGCTGCTCATCAAGCTCGGCTCTTCGCTTTCGCGCTAAGCCCAAACCCCGCGGCCCCGCCGCCGGTTATACGCTGCCCGCCGCACCGAACGTACTGTTTGGCTGCGGCGGGCAGCGTATTTTTGCACCTTATGGCAGCTCTTTCCTCGCCCGACCTCACGCTCTACGACCCCTTCGCCCGCATGCAGCTGGTGGCCCCGGCCTGCTTTCTGTGCGGCACCCCCGTCGACCCGGCCCGCGACAACGTGCCGGTGTTTGCCCCTTGGCTTACCCAGCGCTACCAGCTGGCCGACAAGGAAATCCGCCTGCTCGACCAGAGCACCAGCACCTTTCGGGAGCTGACGATTCCGTGCTGCCCGCGCTGCCACCACGCGCACGTCGACGCGCTGGAAGCCCGCGTCGAGGCTGCTACTGCCGAAGACCCCGCCGGCCTGCGGGAGCTGGACGAGCAGACGCTGTTTTTGTGGCTGGGCAAGATGTTCTACGGCATCTTCGTCAACGAGCTGGCCCGGGAGCAGGAGCCGCTGATCAAGCCGCGCTACCCGCTGGCCGAAAACCGCACGCTGTTCAGCCGCTTCCGCTCGTTTTTCCAGGTGCTGCAGGCCCTGCGCGTGCCCATGCACTACGACGACTTCGTGCCCGGCTCCCTGTTCATTCTCGACGTCGACCTCGGCCCCGACGAGCCCGCCTTCGCCTACGAAGACGACCTGGCTACCATGGTGTTCAGCGTCCGGCTGGGCCGAGTGGTGGTCATCGGCTGCCTGCTCGACAACGACATGCTGCGCCACGTGATGCAGCGCGTGTACGACGACGCCCTCAGCCGCCCCCTGCACCCGGTGCAACTAGCTGAATTCAAGGCCCGCGTGTACTACGGGGCCTACCTGCTCAGCGCCATTCCCGAGTTCTTCCCGCGCCCCGTCAAGCCCGGCGACACGGTGCTGGTGATGGATACCTTTCTCGACGACGTGACCGGCTCGGTCTTCAGCCCCTGGGACAACATGGCCTACGCCCAGACGCTGGAAGAGCTGTGGCTGCCCTGGCAGATCAGCTTGCGCGACATCCTGCAGAACCCGCGCGAGCCGCTCAGCTACCTCTACGACGCCGACGGCCAGCCCCGTACGCTGACTACCTTCCCGCTATAGGCAAATTAATGCCAAAACCAACAAGGGCCTTCCTCCGCGAACGATGCGCGGAAGAAGGCCCTGTTTTGTTGCGGTTAGCTCGTAAAAAACGGACTATGAGCTTGCGGCAAGGTGGTACTTTCCGCTACCAGAGGTAGCGAAAGGTCACGCGCCAACGGGCAGCGGCTGCGTAGCGGCTGGCTGGTCAGCGAAGAAAGAAAAGCTAGGCTGCTTAACCGGCCTGCCACTCCGGCTGGGGAGCGGGGCGGGCGGGTACCGGCGTCAGGCGCACGTTGTGCCACATATCGGACAAGTGCGCTTCTTTAGCTCCCACGAGCACGTCGAAGCAGTGCTTGTGGCGCCGGGCCATGGTATCGTGGATAATGTATACGCCGTCGAGCTGCGGCGAAATGCCGCTTATACGCACCGAGTCGCCGTAATTGAAGGGGCCGCCCCAGTGTTTCAGCAGGTCGCGCGAAAGGGCGGCCCAGCGGCTTTTGTGGGTTTGATGGGGCGAAATGCGGGAGTTGTCGGCCGTGACGAACGGTTCGTCATCGGTTTGCCCGGCTACGGCCATATAAACGGTGGCCGTTACGTGGTAAGTCGGTAGCTTTTTGGGTGGATGATAAGCTACCGCCTGGGGGGCTGGCGCGGGCTTCACTGCGGCCACACGCGGCGCCAGGTGCGCGGTGGGCAAGTGCCGGGGAACGGAAGGAGTGGGGGTGGGCAGGAACAGGTACAGCAGAAACAGCGCTATAGACATGACGTTTGGGTTCGTGCACGCCCTCTTTCACCTGGGGCGGTTAAGGTCCGGCCGTCACGCGGTCGGGAATCATATGAATGAAGGAGGCCCGAATGGACCTGACTTACCGGGGTCAGAGTTGGTTAAGGTAGCTAATTACTGTTTTTAAGCAATAGTTTTTATGGTATAAATTATATAAAAGCCGTTTTGGCGCAGCCAGCGAGCAAAAAGAAGTCGTTAAACGGCCGGTCAACCGAAAGGTTAGTGACGAGCTATCCGAGCAGGCAGAAGGGCGCAAACCTTCGTCCAACGTGGCACTAAAACGTCCGTAGTAATGGGCGCTGCTGGCCCGACCGGGCCGCGGCCAAGCTACTTTCTACCAGAACCAAACACCGCTTGCTTATGCAATGCTTCGCTGCCTTCAGCCGGGTTTCACTGGCGCCCCTGCTATTCACCGCCGCGCTGGCCGGCTGCAGCTCCGGGGGCGACAAAGGTACGACATCTAACCCAAACGCGCCGGCCGACTCCACCGCTGCCGCCGCGGCCGCCCCCGAAGCCCCGGCCGATTCGCCGCTGCAACTAGTTGGGGAGCTGCGCGAACCGCAGTTCGTGGGCGTAGCCGTGCTGCCCGATCAGCGGGTGCTGCTAGTCTCCCCGCGCTGGGACTACAATCCCGTGGCGCCCATTGCCATCCTCGGCCCCGACAACTCCGTGCAGCCCTATCCCGACGCCAAGTGGTGCACCTGGAACGACTCGGTGCGCACTGAGCCCGAAAAGCATTGGATCAGCCCGCAGGCCGCCACCGTCGACCGCAGCGGCATGCTCTGGGTGCTGGACCCCGCCGCGCCCGGCCTGAAGTACACCGTGCCCGGCGGCCCCAAGCTGGTCAAAATTGACCCCAAGACCAATCAAGTGGTGCAAACCATTCGGTTCGACCAGTCGGTGGCCCCGCGCAAGTCCTATCTGAACGACGTGCGCATTGACTTGGACAACAACTACGCCTATATCACCGAATCCAGCCAGGGCGGCCTCGTGGTGGTCGATTTGAAAACGCAGAAGGCGCGGCGGGTACTGACCAGTCACCCGTCGGTGAAGGCTGAGGACATCCGCCTGAACGTGGAGGGCAACCCCATGCTCGACCCCATGGGCAAGCCCGCCAAGCTGCACTCCGACGGTATTGCCCTCAGCCGCGACAACAAGCACCTCTACTACCACGCCGTGACGGGCTACACCCTCTACCGCATCCCGACGGCCGCCCTGCGCAATGTCGCGCTCAGCGAAGCGCAACTGGGCGCGCAGGTGGAAAACCTGGGCAAGACACCGGCCTGCGACGGGCTGGAAATCGACGCCAACAACAACGTCTATATCACGGCCATCGAGCAGAACGCGGTAGTGCGCCGCACGCCCGACGGCAAGATCGAGACACTGGCCAAGGACCCGCGCCTGCAGTGGCCCGACACCTACTTCCTGACGCCCGATAACACGCTCTACGTCACGGCTTCGGCTATTCACAAGACGCCGACCTGGAACAAGGGGGTGGGTAAGCAGAACCAGCCCTACCGCCTGTTCAAGATGCAGCTGCCCAAATAGGCATACTCCAACCCGGTACTGCCAACGGCCCGCTCAACTTTGGGCGGGCCGTTGCGTTAGCTAAAATTCTTTTCTTGCAGATTACTGCTGCCTTAAAGCGGTTTGGCTAACAATCGGCATTGTTGGGGTGTTGTATTATGTGTTGAAAGACAGATCTATTCGTGTATGCGAATGTAGATTTGTGCTTGGCTGAATAGGCCTTACATTTGCTTTCCCACCATAGCCGTTTACATGGACGCATACTCCTATATCGCCAACGCGCATGGCGACTACATCGACCAGCTGTACCAGGCCTACAAGGCCGATCCGGAATCGGTAGACTTCGGCTGGCGCAAGTTTTTTGAGGGCTTCGACTTCTCGCAGACCTACCCCGAAGACGGCGCCGAGCAAGCCACCGGCACCGGCGTACTGACCAAATCGGCCTCTACGCTGGGCACGACGGCCATCAGCTCGTCGGATTCGGTATCGGCCGACAAGGAAACGGCCGTGCGTAACCTCATCCATGCTTACCGCAGCCGCGGCCACCTGGTGGCCCGCACCAACCCGGTGCGCGAGCGGAAAGACCGGCAGGCCCGCTTGAGCCTGGCCGACTTCGGCCTAAGCGACGCCGACCTGGACACGAGCTTCAAGAACGGTGAGCTGCTGGGCCTCGGTGGCAACGCCAAGCTGCGCGACATCATCGACGCGCTGCAGAAGATTTACACCCGGACCATCGGGTTCGAGTACATGTACATCCGCGACCCGCAGGTGCTCGACTGGTTCCGCACCAAGGTGGAGAAAGACTCGCTGAGCTTCAACCCCGGTGTGGAGTACAAAAAGCGCATCCTAAGCAAGCTCAACGAGGCGGTGGTCTTCGAGAACTTCCTGCACACGAAGTTTTTGGGCCAGAAGCGCTTCTCGCTGGAAGGCGGCGAGACGACCATTCCCGCGCTGGACGCCATCATTCAGAAGGGCGCCGAGCTGGGCGTGGAGGAAGTCATGATCGGCATGGCCCACCGCGGCCGCCTGAACGTGCTGGCCAACATCATGGGCAAGACCTACGAGCAGATCTTCTCGGAATTCGAGGGGACGGCCGTACCGGACCTGACCATGGGCGACGGCGACGTGAAGTACCACATGGGCTACTCGTCGGAAGTGGACGCGGCCGGTGGCAAGAAAGTGAACCTGAAGCTGGCCCCGAACCCCTCCCACCTGGAGGCGGTGAACCCGGTGGTGGAAGGCTTCGTGCGCGCCAAGCTGGACCACCAGTACGCCGGCGACTTCAAGAAAATCATGCCCATCCTGATTCACGGCGACGCCGCCGTGGCCGGGCAGGGCATTGGGTACGAGGTGACGCAGATGTCGCAGCTGGAAGGCTACAAGACCGGTGGCACCCTGCACTTCGTCATCAACAACCAGGTGGGCTTCACCACCGATTTTGAGGACGCCCGCTCGTCGATTTACTCGACCGATCTGGCCAAAATCATCGACGCGCCGGTGGTTCACGTGAACGGCGACGACCCCGAGGCCGTCGTGTTTGCGGTGCAGCTGGCCACCGAGTACCGCCAGCAGTTCCACGCCGATATCTTCATTGATATGGTGTGCTACCGCCGCCACGGCCACAACGAGTCGGACGAGCCGAAATTCACCCAGCCGGCGCTCTACAACATCATCTCGAAGCACCAGAACCCGCGCGAGGTGTACAACGCGACGCTGGTGCAGCGCGGCGACGTGGACAAGGAGCTGGCCAACCAGATGGACCGCGAGTTCCGCGACCTGCTGCAGGCCCGCCTCGACCTGGTGAAGCAGCAGCCGCTGCCTTATAAGTACCAGCCGCTGGAAAACGAGTGGCGCAGCCTGCGTCGCTCCACCAACGAGGACTTCACGAAGTCGCCCGAGACGGGTATCAGCGAGGAAGTGGTGCAGAAAGTGGCCAAGGCCCTGACCAGCATTCCGGAAGGCTTCAAGCCCATCAAGCAGATCGAAAACCTGCTGAAGGAGCGCAACAAGATGTTCTTCGAGACGCGGGTGCTCAACTGGGCCGCCGGCGAACAGCTGGCCTACGGCTCCTTGCTGCTCGAAAACCACATCGTGCGCGTGAGCGGGCAGGACGTGCAGCGCGGCACCTTCTCGCACCGCCACGCCGTGCTCCACGACGCCGTTACCTCGGCCCCATACACCCCGCTGAACCACATCGAGGAGAAGCAGCCGGAGCAGCTGGCCATCTACAACTCGCTGCTGAGCGAGTATGCGGTGCTCGGCTTCGAGTTCGGCTACGCCATGGCCAACCCCACGGCGCTGGTTATCTGGGAAGCGCAGTTCGGCGACTTCGCCAACGGCGCCCAGACGATGATTGACCAGTTCATTGCCTCTTCGGAAAGCAAGTGGCAGCGCATGAACGGCCTGGTGATGCAGCTGCCCCACGGCTACGAAGGCCAGGGCCCGGAGCACTCCAACGCCCGCCCCGAGCGGTTCCTGCAGCTGGCGGCCGAAAACAACATGGTGGTGGCCAACATCACCACGCCGGCCAACTTCTTCCATTTGCTGCGCCGGCAGCTGGTGTGGTCGTTCCGCAAGCCCTGCGTGGTGATGTCGCCGAAGTCCCTGCTGCGCCACCCGCTGTGCGTGTCGCCGGTGGAGGAATTCACCTCGGGCAACTTCCGCGAAGTGCTCGGCGACACCTACGCCGACGCCAAGAAGGTGAAGCGCGTGCTGCTGTGCTCGGGCAAGGTATACTTCGATCTGCTCGAAGAGCAAACCAAGTCGGAGCGCAAGGACGTGGCCATCGTGCGCCTGGAGCAGCTGCACCCCTTCCCGCAGACCCAACTGGCCGAGGAGTTGAAGAAGTACCCGAAAGCCGAGCTGATCTGGGTGCAGGAAGAGCCCGAAAACATGGGCTACTGGAACTTCATGCTCCGCTACCTGCGCCGCGAGCTGGCCGATGTGGTAGCCCGCAAGCCCTCCGCTTCGCCCGCCACCGGCTACAACAAGGTGCACGTGCAGGAGCAGAAACAGATTGTGGCCCGCGCCTTCGAGCTGCCGACGTCTGCCGTGGCCGATAAGAACATCAAAGCCACGGCCGAAGTAGCCAAAAAGCAGGATTAGCAGTAGCGCGAACTTTCAGTTCGCGTAATCCAGAACGATAACCGCTCAACCGTCAGTCGTTCAGGGCTACGCGAACTAAAAGTTGACTACGTCGACCTTCGGTTCGCGCTACATTCCGCTTTCTAAATTCCCACCATCGACATCATTCCCACCAGCTAGTACATGGCTCTGGAAATCAAAATACCCGCCGTCGGCGAATCCATCACCGAAGTCACCATCGCCAAGTGGCTCAAGAAAGACGGCGAGGCCGTAAAGCGCGACGAAGTCATTGCCGAGCTGGAATCGGACAAGGCCACGTTTGAGCTGCCCGCCGAGGGCGACGGCACGCTGAAAATCCGCGTGGCCGAGGGCGAAACCATCGGCATCGGTACCGTCATTGCCGAAATCGGCGGCGACGGCGCGGCGGCTGCGGCTCCCGCAGCTGAGGCCCCGAAAGCCGAAGCTCCTAAGGCCGACCCCGTCAGCCAGGGCGAGGAGAACCCTAAGGCCAGCGACCAGGCCGGCTACGGCGGCACGCCCGCCGGCGGCGCGGCTTCGGGCACCCCGGCGGCACCGGCCGCCGCTCCGGCTGCCGGTGGCAGCGGCGAAACCAAGGAAATGAAGATTCCGGCCGTGGGCGAGTCCATCACCGAGGTGACGGTAGCCAAGTGGCTGAAGCCCGACGGCGCCCAGGTGGCCCAGGACGAGGTTATTGCCGAGCTGGAATCGGACAAGGCCACGTTTGAGCTGCCCTCCGAAGCCGCCGGTATCCTGCGCCACGTAGCTAAAGAAGGCGAAACCATCGGCATCGGCGCCGTTATTGCCCGCATCGAAGGCGCGGGTGCCGGTGCTCCGGCGGCTGTCCCCGCGGCGGCTCCGGCCCAGGCTGCGGCGGCCGCTCCGGCTGCCCAGGCGGCCACCAGCAGCTCGACTACCTACGCTTCGGGCGTGCCTTCGCCGGCTGCCGGCAAGATTCTCGACGAGAAAGGCATCAACGCGGGCGGCGTGCAGGGCACGGGCCGCGACGGGCGCATCACCAAGGAAGACGCGCTGAAGGCTCAGCCGCAACCGGCCGCCGCGCCAGCTGCTCCGGCCGCTAAGCCCGCGGCTGCGCCGGCCGCTCAAGAGGCTCCGGCCGCCGGTGGCAGCCGCAACCAGCGCCGGGAGCGGATGTCGAACCTGCGCAAGACGGTGGCCCGCCGCCTGGTGTCGGTGAAAAACGAAACGGCCATGCTCACCACCTTCAACGAGGTGAACATGCAGCCCATCATGGACCTGCGCAACAAGTTCAAGGACAAGTTCAAGGAGAAGAAGGGCGTGGGCCTGGGCTTCATGTCGTTCTTCACCAAGGCCGTGTGCGTGGCCCTGCAGGAGTGGCCGGCCGTGAATGCCCAGATCGACGGCACCGACATCGTCTACAACGACTTCTGCGACGTGAGCATCGCCGTATCGGCCCCGAAAGGGCTGGTGGTGCCGGTGATTCGCAACGCCGAGCAGCTCAGCTTCGACGGCATCGAGAAGGAAATTGCCCGCCTCGCCGGCCTGGCCCGCGACAACAAGCTCACCATTGAGCAGATGACCGGCGGCACGTTCACCATCACCAACGGCGGCGTGTTCGGCTCGATGATGAGCACCCCGATCATCAACGCCCCGCAGTCGGCCATCCTGGGCATGCACAACATCGTGCAGCGCCCCATCGCCGAAAACGGGCAGGTGGTCATCCGCCCGATGATGTACCTGGCGCTGAGCTACGACCACCGCATCATCGACGGCCGCGAGTCGGTGTCGTTCCTGGTGCGCGTGAAGGAGCTGCTCGAAGACCCGATGCGCCTGCTGCTGGGCGTGTAAGCGCGGCAGTACGATACGATAACCGGCCCCGTTCTCCAGCGAGAACGGGGCCGGTTGCATTTTGTGGGGGCCAGGGTAAGTCCGCTGGCGTCTCAAGTTGTCCGGTTTTGGGAACGGCTGAATCCGTATTTGCACCGTTATGGGAATGGGCAGCAGGCGTCGGGCGAAAGCAGGAACATAGTTGCGGGTTTTTTTGCGGGTTATAATCCGGTTAAAGGCCAGACTGTCAGAGTAGTATTGATTGCCGGTGCGAAGAGTTGGCACGGGTGCCAGGGCCCGGCCGCAAAATTGTATACCGCCGGGCGTCAGCAAGCATTTTTACCCAGTGAGGCGGAGCGCTGACTGCCACCTACCCACCCTTATTAGAAGTCGGTAGCCGGGAGCAACCAGCTTGCCCCGGGTTACGGCTGATGATGCCACCTATTGATGAAACAAGTACCCTCCCTCGCGCCCACCAACTGCCAGGATTGCCCGCGCCGGCAGCAGTCCTTGCTGGGCTGCTGCCAGCTGGCCGAGCTGAACTTAGTGTCGACCACCAAAACCTTTCAGACCTACCAGAAAGGGCAGGTGATTTTCCGCGAAGGCAGCCGGCTCAATAGCCTCTACTGCATCTTCGAGGGCAAGGTGAAGATGACCAAGACCGGCGGCGACGGCAAAGCCCAGATCATGCGCTTCACCCGCGAGGGCGACACCATGGGCTTCCGCGCCCTGATGAGCGACGCGCCCTACGCCTGCTCGGCCGTGGCCCTGGAAGACTGCGTGGTGTGCATGGTGCCCCGCACCGACGTACTGAGTTTGATGGAGCAGAACACGCAGTTTACCCGCGCCCTGCTGCGCCACCTCACCGACTCGCTCAACGAAACCGAAACGCGCATGCTGCACATGACCTACAAGCCCGTGCGCGAGCGGCTGGCCGGGGCCCTGCTGCTGCTGCACCGCACCTTCTGCCTCGACTCCGGCAACTGCGCCATTCCCATCTCGCGCGAGGATCTGGCCTCGCTCATCGGCACGGCTACCGAAACGGCCAGCCGACTGGTGTCGGAGTTCAAGGAGGAAGGTCTGATTGCCACCAAGGGCAGCAAAATCACCATTCTGAACGCCGCCACGCTGACGCAGATTTCGACGCAGTACGATTAAGCGTCGTCGACGGATGGAGCTGATTCGCCGCCGCTGAATGCACTTGAGGATCAAGGCCAACGGGCGCTCCGGAAACGGGGCGCCCGTTGGCGTTTGGGCAAACCCGACAACTACGTAAGTAGGATTATTTTGGATTCGGGGCTGAGCTGTTATTGATGAGAATCAAAAACTAAATTGACGGCGGTCATTTTTTTAGGTGGCTGTTTGCAGGAGTTTTGTAAAAGCAAATCGGCTGATTGATAGGTGGTTCACGCCGGGTGTAAAGCTCGCTTGCGGCAAAGGAGCGCAGCCAGCGCCGCAAGCAGCTTACCCGGTTACCACCCAGTCTTAAAGCTTGAAAAAAATTGGATTTGCAAAAGTTGACTTTACAAACCCTCACATAAACAGTTCTCTCCCCATGGCTTACTCAGTAAACAACCCCGCCGGCAAAATCGTCCAGAACGTCATCGACGAGCTGCCCACCCTGATGGCTATTGCCGTGGTGGACGTAACCTCGGGCATGTCGCTGGCCTCGCACACCAACTCGCCCAACATCAACCCCGACACCGCCGCTGCCTACAACACGGAAGTGGTGAAGCAGAAGCAGAAGGCCATGTCGGCCCTGAAGCTGACCGGCGAAACCATCGAGGACATCCTCATCACGCTCTCGAACCAGCTGCACCTGATCAAGCTGAACAACACGGGCAACAAGTTCATCTACCTGGTGGTGAACCAGCGCGACACCAACCTGGCCATTGCCCGCGAAGTGCTGCGCAGCCACTCCTCGGCCCTCAACTAATACCACCGGTGCGGCGGCCGGTGCCTGCGCAGGGCCGACCGCGCATCGTGGCGCGCTCCGAATACCCCTCCTGACTACTTCCAGCTCACATAACTGCCGCACTACCGGCGGCGACGCTCGGGTAGCCCGCGGTGGCTGATGCTCCTCAGCCGCGGCGGGCTACCCGGTAGCGCTTGCCCGGTGTGCCGGTGGCCCGAATGACCGCCCCGCCCGGGGCCGAACGCGAGGCTGCATGAACATTCCCTTTCTCCAGAAGCTAACCGGCCCGCCGCTGCACCAGGTGGTAGGCGCCGGCCCCGCCAGCGCCGCGCGCAGTGCCGCCGAAAGCGTGCTGCACCGCGTGCTGGGCGGCTTGCCCGAAGTGCTGGCCGCCGCGGTGGTGCGCATCGAGGGCGGGCAGCTGCTGGCCAGCTACACCACCGCCCGCGAGCTGAACCCCGGCAAGGTGGCCGGCTTCAACGCCGAAGTGGTGCGGCAGCAGCGGCTGGCCCTGGCCGCCCTGGGCCAGCCCGACGAGGCGCTGGAGGACATTCTCATTACGCTGCGCACCCAGCTGCACCTGCTGCGCGTGCTGGCCGATGGCCGGCGCGTGCTCTACGTGGCCGTGGACTGCCGCGACACCAACCTGGGCATTGCCCGCGACGTGCTGCGCACCTGCGAAGCCTGAGCCGCCCGGCGGTGGGTGGAGCGGGTGGACGCCGCAGTCAGATACTGTATTCTACCCTTTCTCCATTCCAATTTCTCACATGAGACTAACCGCTTCTCCCTTCGATCCGCAAACGGGCGACCTGCTGCCCGTGTACCGCGACGCCTACCTGCGCGGTGATTTGAGCCCGGCTTCGGCCCGCGCCGTGGAGGCCTACCTGCGCCGCGACGCCGACCAGGCCCACGACACGCTCACCCGCTGGCACCAGATTCAGCCCGAGGCCGAGGTGGCCGCGCCGGGCTGGGTGCGTCGCCAGATTCAGCACATTCAGGCCGAGCCGGTGCGCTTCCGCCGCCGCGCTGCCGGGCTGGTAAGCTGCGCCGCCCTGGTGGGCGGGATGGTGTTTGCCGGCACCAACCTGCCCAACAACAACCTGCCGACCGACAACCTGCCCACGGCCGAAACCGTCGAGCTGGTGGCCCCGGCCGCCGACGCCGCCAGCGCCATTCGGATGGTGACGGTGAAAGGCCGCATCCTGGGTCAGGATGGTCAGCCCCTGGTGGGCGCTACCGTGTTGCAGAAGGGCACGCGCTTCGGCGTGAGCACCGATGCCTCGGGCAGCTACGCCATGCGCGTGCCGGCCGGCCAGCAGACGCTGGTGTACGGCTACGGCGGCTACCACGACCAGGAGCTGCAGGTGCAGAACGCGGCCCCGGCCAACGTCACCCTGTCGCCCCGCGCCAAGCAGCGCCGCTGGTTTCTTTTCTAGCCCGCCGCTGCGACGCGCCCGGGCCTAACGCTTACTCCGTGAAACCCAAGTCGTATCGTAAGAAAACCGCTACCAAACATGCCCGCGTGGCCGCCCTGCAGGCGGAAGCCACGGCCGGCGAGGTAGTGCAGCAGGTGCTGGCCGCGTTGCCCGAGCTGCTGGCCGTGGCCGTGGTGGATGCCCGCACGGGCACCAGCCTGGCCGCCCATTCCAACTCCGCCGACATTGCCCCGGCCACCGCCGCGGCCTTCAACGCGGAAGTGGTGCGCCAGAAGCAGAAGGCCCTGACGGCCCTCAACCTCATCGACGAGCACATCGAGGACATCCTGATTTCGCTCTCGAATCAGCTGCACCTGATGCGTCTGGCCGACGGGGGGCGCAAGTTCATTTACCTCGCCGTCAGCGCCCACGATACCAACCTGGCCACGGCCCGGGAGGTGCTGCGGGTGCAGGCCGGCACGCTCTAGTCTCATGGCGCGGCGCCCCAACCCGCCGCGCTCCTTTTTCCCTGCTCCGGCGGCCCCGCCGCCCCGCGCCCACGACGCGCTCAGCCCCGGATTTGGGTAGACCGGGCGTTGGGCGCGTCGTTTTGGCGTTGGGCGCGCCGTAGCTTCGTGCGTGCTACAAATCGAATCCAACACCAGCGTATCCAAAGGCGGCTGTTATGTGGTGGCCAGCATATTCGGCCTGCTTGCCCTGAGTATGCTCCGGCAACATGATTTCCACCAGCAGCCCGCTCAGGGGTGGCAGTATTTGCTATTGATTGTGCTCTGTGGCGTGGTGCCGCCGCTGGCGTATGCCTCAACCCTGAAACGCTACCGATTGACCATTGATGACGATGAGCTGTTGTTGGAGCAGGTAGCGGGGCCGGTGCTGGTACTGCAGCCGATGAGGACGCTGCTGCGGTGGAGAGTGTTCAGAACTCAAGGCCGCTACAGTGTCGGCGAGACGCTGTACTTACGCTTCCGCCAAGGCGACGCCGTGCATATTAACTCCATGGAATATGCGCGCTTTGAGGAAATAGTCGCGCTGCTGCGGGCTCGTTACGCCGGCAAACAGCAGGAGGAGTGAGGTGCCTGGATAATCAGCCAACGACGCGTGAAGACAAAAAAATAGCGGCGCGCTGGTGGGACAGCGCGCCGCTACTGGTTTAAGAGTTGGTCGGGCCGGTTACGAAACCGTCAGCGTGGGGTTGCGGGTCGGGAACGAGGCGTCGAGCAGGGCGCCCAGGTTCAGGACTTTGCGGCGGGCTTCTTCGGCTTTGGGGCCGGCGAAGTTTTCGCGCACGGCGGCGTCGAACAGGGTTTGCCAGCGGCGGCAGTTGGGGCCTTCCAGCGGCAGGCCCAGGTCGCGGGCGGCGGCAGACTGGCGGCCGGTTTTGGGCCCGAAGAGGGCAGCGCTCCAGAAGTTGTAGAGCGTGAAGAGGTGATGCGGCCAGTGTACGCGGGCCACCGCGTTGAAAGCGGGGCTGAGCACTTCATCCTGGTTGACCTTCTCGCAGAACGTGTCGACGAGCGTTTTCACGTCGGCTTCCCGCGTGATGTCGGTAAGAGCAGAGGCTGGAGCGTTTGCCATAGAGCGAATGAGCTGGGGACCGGGATACGGCCGCGGTGAGGAACAGGTTGGGCTAAGATAGCGCAATCGATTGCACGGCCAAATGATTGTTGTCATTTATCCTTGATTATCAGGGGTAATTGCAAAGAAACAAATCGGGCGCGAAGCGAATAACCGGTACACAAAAACGGCCCGACCAGGGCAGTCGGGCCGTTTTCGGAGCGGGGGCGGGCAGGCGGCGCCTAGCGGATGCGCGTGAGGCGCAGCTGGTCCAGCATGGCCTGATTCACCGCGCCGTTCATGTTCTCGTTGCTCGGCTCCAGGGTCAGCTCGAAGGTGTAGACGCCCTCGCTCAGGGTGGCAAACACGGGGTTGGTGTAGCCCCAGTCCGACCACTCATCCACCCCGCGCTGGGGCAGCACCACCGTGCCGATGGCCCGGCCGTCGGCCTTCAGCGTGCGGAGCGCGCACTTGTTGCTGGTGTTGATGGGCCCGTTGCCGTTGGCGTAGCGGAAATCCAGCGCGTAGAGGCCGCCCGCGGGCACCACCACCTGCAGCTTCAGGCGCGGGTTGCGCGTCGGGCTGATTTCGACGAAGCCCTTGCCGGTGAAGCCTTTGTAGGGCAGCCGGGCCGCCGGCGCAAACGCCTCCATCTGGTAGATGCGCTCAAACTTAGCCGCCCCCACCGGCAGCGGCTCCGAGGCGAAGCTCTCGTAGCCCTGCGCATCCACGGCCACCACCTGGTACTCGGCATAGGCGGTAGCGGCGCCGGTGGCGAAGCTGGCCTCGGTGGTGCGGCCCGCAAACTCGCCGTTGCGCAGCACCAAATAGGCCTTGGCGCCCTCCACCGCGGCCCAGCTGAGCTGCCCGCTCTGGTAGCGCACGGCCGGCGTCATGGGGGCCACGTGGTGGGCCACCTTGTGCTGGCCGGCGGCCGGCGGCACCTGCCCCGCCAGCTCGATGCGGATGCTGTGGCGGCCGCTGAGGTTGGCGGGCACGGTGGCGTTGGGCAGCGGCTGGCCGTCGAGCGTGATGGTGCTGATGCGGTTGCCGTAGCCCGTCATTTCGATGTCGAGGGTGGCCCAGCGGTGGCGGAAGCCGGTGAGGCGGCGCGTGCCCTGCAGCGCCCGCGGCACGAAGGGCCGGAACACCAGCCCATCGGCCTGCCAGTCCATGCCGAACAGGCCGCGGTACACCAGCCCCAGCGTGCCCGAGAGGCTCCAGAGCATCACCGAGCTGTTGACCTGCGTGCCGGCGAAGTCGCCGTCGGAGGCCACAAAGTTTTCCTTGTTGGTCAGAAACAGCGCCGCCGGGCGGGCCACGGCCATCAGGCTTTCCAGGTAGGCTTCTTCATTGCCGGCCTTGGCGGCGGCCAGGCCCCAGTAGCTCTGCACGAAGGGCCACACGGCGTTGTTGTGGTAGGGCGGAATGCCCGGCGTCTGCGGGTAGATGCACGGAATGCCGTAGTCCATCACCGGCGTGTTGGCCACCACCGAGCGGCTGCGCTCCGAGTCGGCCACGCCGAAGAGCACCGCCAGCGCCTCGCCCAGGGCCTCGCTGCGCGGCGAGAGAATGGAGGCCATGCGGCCGTAGCGGTACTGGCCGTAGTAGCCCTTGTCGTTTTGCCAGAGGTAGTCGTTGAGGCCCTGCCGGATGCTGGCGGCCTGCTGCCGGTGCCGGGCCCCGACCTCCTCCTGGCCCAGGCGCTCGGCCATCAGCGCCAGCACCTGGTTGGCCTGGTAATGCACGGCGTTGGTGCCCAGGTTCAGCGACTGGTAGATGTCGACCGGCTGCATCCACTTCGGGTAGGTCTGCTCGCGCCAGTCCAGGAACGACGACTCCCCGCGCATCAGCCCGCTGCTCGGGTCCAGGGCGTTGCGCAGGTCGTCTTCGAGGGAGTTTTTGATGATGGGGTAGACCCGGCGCAGCCACACCTCGTCGCCGGTGGATTTGTAGACTTCCCAGGCCGCCACGGCCCAGATCATGCGGTCGGTGGAAACGGGGTAGGCCCCGCCGGTGCCCGTGTCCTGAATGATGCGGCCCCCGGGCGTGACCTTGCGCAGCAGGCTGTTCATGGCCACCTTGGGCTGCAGCGCGGCCTGGGCCAGGATGATGGAGTAGCTGATGTCGCGCGTCCATACGCCGGCCCACGACTCGCCGGTGCGGAAGGTGCTGTCGGGCTCCACGGCGCGGCGGGCTTCTTCCAGGGCCAGATTATAGAGCGCGTCGAAGAGCGGGTACTCCGACTGGTACTGGGGCAGGTCGGCCACATCGAGGCGGGCTTGCCACTGCCGGGCGGTGGTTTTCTGGTCGGCGTGGGCGTTCAGCACCACGGTGGTTTCGTAGATGCCGTCCCCGTCGGGGTCGGTCAGCGCCAGCCCGGGCTTGTTGATGAGGTTGTCGAAGTCCCAGCTCAGCGGGGCCGTATTGCCGGCCACCAGCACGTGCTTCAGGTCCTGCTGGTACAGCTTCTGCCCGTTGTAGAGCGAATAGTAGCCCTGCTTTTTGAATGCGGCCAGCACCGGGCGCAGGTCCAGCCGAATCCTGAGCGGCGTGTTGGGTGCCAGGTAGGCGTTGGCCGGCACCGGCGTGCGGTCCACGTACTGCTGGCCGAACACGATGAGCGGCGTTTCCAGCCCCGCGGCCCCGGCGCGCGGCAGGGCCACGAACACGTGGTCCTGGCCGGGCGGCATTTCGTTGTCCTTGCCGTTGAGGCTGAACTTAAAGCTCACCTGCGGGCTCTGGAAGGCGTTGGCCGGGCTCTGGTAATTCGAGGTCAGCTCGGTGCGCGAGCGGGCGCGGGCCACGTGCGGGCCCTGCACCACGGAGTCGCGGTATACGGTGTAGGCCGCCGATTGCCACACGGGGCCGGCCGGGGCAGGGGGCGGGGTGGTGGCGGCGGGTTGGGTAGTCGATTTCGGCATCTGGCAGGAGCCCGCCACGAGCAGCGGCACCAGCAGCAGGCGCGGCGGGAAAAACGGACGACAAAGCATAAACAAGCGGCGCAAAAATGCTGCCGTGAAGCTACGCAACGCGGCGGGCTCCGGCCACGGCGCCCGCCGCGGCGGCCCTGCATCGGCCGCGGCCCCACCCTGCAGCCCCCGGCGCCGTAAGCGTACCCGGCAGTTCATTTATCCGCCTTCTCGCTATGGCTTCTTCTCCCTTCTGGCAAACCCTCGGCCTCGGCGCCGTGGCTGGTATGCGTTCCATGACGGCCCCGGCCCTGCTCAGCAGCGCCCTGCGCCACCACCCCTCGGGCCGCCTGGCCCATTCGGCCCTGGGCTGGCTGCAGACGCCTGCCGCCGCCAACGCCCTGAAAGCCCTGGCCGGCGCCGAAATGGCCAGCGACAAACTGCCCAACATGCCCGACCGCACCGCCCCGCCCGTACTGGCCGGCCGCGCCCTGTCGGGCGCCCTCATCGGGGCGGTGCTCTACAAAACCAACCGCGGCAGCCTGCTCAAGGGCGCCGTGGTGGGCAGCCTGGGCGCCGTGGCCGGCTCCTTCGCCGCCCTCTACCTGCGCAAGCTCGCCACCCAGCGCACCCCGCTGAAAGAGCCCTGGGCGGGCCTGGTGGAAGACGTGCTGACCGTGGCCACCGGCAAAGCCGTGCTCGGCCGCCACCAGCCCGGGCACTGATGGGTAGTTTGGGAGGGTAGGAGTTAGATGGGTAGCTCTTTCAACTCATACCCTTTTTAACTCATACCCTCATACCCTCCTAAACTCCTACCCCATCTTACCCTTCCAGCCAGCGGCGGAACTCGGGCGTTTGGGCGGTGCTGGTGGTCAGCGTCACGTCGGGCAGGGGGCGCAGCTTCACCAGCAGGCGGTTGTTGAAGTAGGGCTCCACCTTTTCCACGAAGCCGATGTTGACCAGCTCCGAGCGGTTGAGGCGCCCGAACCGGTTCGGGTCGAGCTGGCGCTCCAGCTCGGTGAGCGTGCCGCTGAGCGGGTAGCGCGTGCCCTGCCGGTCGACGGCAAACACTACGCCCTCGTCGGCCTGCAGGTACACCACGTCTTCCACCGGCAGGATGTAGAGGCTGTTGCGCTGGCGCACCGAGAAGCGCTGCCGGTAGGCCGGGGCGGCGGGGCGCAGGGCCTGGCCGAGCTGGGCCAGCACTTCGGGGCTCAGGCCGCCGGCCGCCGGAGCCAGGCTGCGGCGCAGCTGCTGGTACTTGTCGAGGGCGTGGGCCACCTGCTCGGCGGTGAAGGGCTTGAGCAGGTAGGCAATGCCGTTGCCGTGGAACGCGGGCAGCAGAAACTGGTCGTAGGCCGTCACGAAGATGATCGGGCAGGTCACCGCTACCTGTTGATAAAGCGCAAACACGTTGCCGTCGAGCAGCTCGATGTCGGAGAAAATCAAGTCGGGCATGGGGTTATCGGCAAACCAGGCCAGGCCCTTGGCAATGCTGCGCACCACCTGCACCACCTGCGCGGTGGGGTCGTGCGCGCTCAGGTACTGCATCAGCTGCCGCGCCGACAGCTCTTCGTCTTCGATGACGAGCACATTCATGGGCTAAGACGCAATAAGGGCTGCGGGCTGCGCCGGCAGCAGCGGCACCGTCACGGTAAAAAACGCGTCGCGCTGCACCAGCAGCTCCTCATCAGCCAGCAGGCGGTACCGCTCGCGCAGGTTGCGCAGCCCCGTGCCCATCGAGTCGGCCGGGGTGTGCTTGGGGGCCACGCGGTTGCGCACGGTCAGGGCGCCGGAGTGCACGTCCAGGGTCACCAGCAGGGGCACGTCGTCGCCCCCGCGGTTGTGCTTGACCGCGTTTTCGATGAGCACCTGCAGCGTGCCGGGCACCACCAGCCGCTGGTGCAGCGTGGCCTGGGGCGCGTGCAGGGTAATTTGGAAGTCGTAGGCCCGCCCGAAGCGGTGGCGCAGCAGGTAGATGTATTCTTCGGCGAAGCGCAGCTCCTCGGTTAGCGGCACCAGGTCCACGTCGCGGTGCCGGATCAGGTAGCGGTACAGCGAGGAAAAGCAGCTCAGGAAGTGGCTGGCCTCCTCGCGGTCCTGCTGAATGAGGGCGTAGAGGATGTTGAGGTTGTTGAACAGGAAGTGCGGGTCGATCTGGGCGCGCAGGGTTTTCAGCTCGCTTTCGGCCTGGGCCTTCTGCACCCGCAGCAGCCGGTGCTGGGCGTCGAAGTAGCTTTTGCCCATCATCAGCACGCCCAGCACGCCGTAGCTCTGGGCGTGGTGCATGATGGCCCAAAGCAGCCGCCGAAAGGAAAACGGACCGAAGTTGTGCAGGATCAGGTCGTAGCCGAAAAAGTACAGCAGCCCGCTGCCGACGGCAAAGCCCACAAACGCGAGCAGGCCGCGGAGCCACCCCCGGCCCCGGGCCAGGTGCCGCAAAATGACGAACACCAGCGCGTACACGGCCGCCGTGTCGAGCAGGATGTTGTAGAGAATGGCCGGCACGGCCTGCTGCCAGCTGAACTGCACCACGTACCCGTAGCCGATGATGGGGGCCGCCAGCAGCCAGTACACCGCCATGACGCGGTAATCGGAGGCGCGCAGGCGGTTGGCGGCAAACAAGGGCACGGAAAAGCAGGCGAGGAAAACCGGGCCGCGGCAGGGCGGGGCCGTTCAGCCCAAAAATACACGCTATCGGCCGGGCGGCGGGCGCTGCCCCGAATCCTGCCGGAACAACCCGGCCAAAGCCCGCGACACCTCTTGCACAGTGTCAGGCTTTGGCCGGAGAGGTAACCAGTAATTGTGTGGGTAGCGAAATAGCGTTGTACGATTGGTAAGGCAAAGATGCGCCGCCCGGCCGCGGCGCCCCGGCCCAAACCGGCGAAGGCGCCGAAAATTCGCACGAACCCCGATAAATCGGGCACGAGCCGGGCGGGCCTAGCGCCGGGCCGGCTCGGCCGCCGCGGCCGCCGCAGCCGACTGGCGCCGCCCGCCGAGCACCACCAGCATCACCGCCAGCACGATGAGGGCCGCTCCGCCGCCCATCTGCGCGTTCAGCGGCTCGCCGCCCACGGCCTGGCCCAGCAGCACGGCCACCACCGGGTTGACGAAGGCGTAGGTGCCCGCCAGGGCCGGCTCCACGGTGCGCAGCAGCCAGATGTAGGCCGAAAACGCTATCCACGAGCCAAACACCACCAGGTAGCTGAAGGCCACCCAGGGCTGCCAGCCGATGCCGTCGAGGTGAAACGCGGCCGCCTCGCCGTGCAGCAGCCCGGCCAGCAGCAGAAACACCCCGCCGCAGAGCATCTGCATGCCCACGCCCAGGAAGGGCGAACCGCCCACCGGCTTTTTCTTCGACACCAACGAGCCCACCGACCACATAAACGAGGCGCCCAGCACGATGGCCACGCCCAGCGCCGGGTGCCCCGGGATGAGCACCGGCGCCGCCGGGCGGGTGCTGGCCAGCAGGTACAGCCCGCCCACGCCCAGCGCCAGCCCCGCCGCCACGGTGGCCGTGGGCCGGGGCGACACCCCGCTCAGCCAGCCCAGCACGGCCAGAAACATCGGGACCGAGGCCACCAGCAGGGCGGCCAGGCCCGAGGGAATGTACTGCTGCGAGAAGGTGGTGCCGCCGTTGCCGAACAGCAGCAGGCAGAAGCCCACCACCGCGGCGCGCCCCCAGTCCTGCCGGGTGGGGCCGGGGCCGCCGCTCAGCCGCACGGCCGCGTACTGCACGCTGCCCGCCACCAGAAAGCGGACGCCGGAGAGCAGCAGCGGCGGCCAGGCCGTCAGCGCCGTTTTGGTGGCCAGGTAAGTGGAACCCCAGATCAGGTAAATAGCCAGCAGTGCCGCGCCAATGAGCAGGGGCGCGGGGCGGGCAGGAGCGGAAGCAACGGACATAAACGGATTCAACAGCGCAACGGCGCGCCAACCAGCGGCGCAGCCTTCTACGAGGCCGCAAACCTACTGGACGCCCCGGCGGCATCCAACCCGGATCTTGCGGCAGCGTGTCGGGTGGCTGGCATTGGGAGCAAAGCGCGGCCCCCGCGGAAGGCGTAGCCAGTCGGCCCCGGCCAACGAGCCGACCAACCTAGAGGAAAGATTGCCGCGCTTCGCTCGCAATGACAGCGGGGTGAGCCGTTGCCGCTGCCCAGGTCCGCTGCTGCGCCGCCGCAGCCCGCCGGTCGCGTACCTTGGGGGCATGAGCTTTCGGAACCAGGTGGTGTGGGTAACGGGCGCTTCCGCCGGCATCGGGGAGGCCCTGGCACGGGCGTTTGCGCAGGCGGGTGCCCGCCTCGTCCTGTCGGCCCGCAACGAGGCCGAGCTGCAGCGCGTGGCCGCTGCCTGCGCCCCGGCCGAAACATTGGTCGTGCCGCTGGACCTGGCCGATGCCGCCAGCCTACCCGCCAAGGTGCCGCTGGTGCTGGCCCGCTACGGCCGCCTCGACGTGCTGGTGAACAACGGCGGCGTGAGCCAGCGCAGCCTGGCCCTGGAAACCGCCCTCGACGTGGACCGCCGCCTGATGGAGGTCAACTACTTCGGCACGGTGGCGCTGAGCAAGGCCGTGCTGCCGCTGCTGCTGCGGCAGGGCAGCGGGCGCATCGTCACCATCAGCTCGCTGGTGGGCCGGTTCGGCACGCCCTACCGCTCGGCCTACGCGGCCAGCAAGCACGCCCTGCACGGCTTTTTCGACTCGCTGCGGGCCGAGCTGCACGGCTCCGGCGTGGGCATCAGCCTCATTTGCCCGGGCTTTATCCGCACCGCTGTGTCGGTGAATGCGCTGACGGGCGACGGCCGCGCCCTCGGCACCATGGACGAGGCCACCGCGAACGGGCTGGCGCCGGCCGAATTTGCCCGCCGGGCGCTGCCCCTTATTGCCCGGGGCGAAAACGAAGCCTACATTGGCGGCCGGGAAACCCTGGGCGTGTATCTGAAGCGCTTCGCCCCGGGCCTGTTTGCCTGGCTGCTCACGCGGGCCCGCGTGCGGTAGGCAGACGCGGACTTAGGTAGCCTGGTTTACCGACTTGATTTCCGAATCTGGTATACCTGGTTACTTTCCTGCCTCAGTTGTGATAATTCGCCTGGGCAGGCTGGTATGGCCCCTGGGCGGCCCCGAATCGGGAGAATCCGGGGCCCTGGCGCAGCCCGGCGGCTGAGGCGGTGTATTTTTCGCCATGCGTTTTCCATTTGCTTTTTCCGCACGCCGGGTGGCCGTAGGCGCCGCGGTGCTGCTGGCGCTGCCGCGCCTCGGCGCCGCCCAGTTGCTGCAAGCCAAGCCCGCCTTCACCCGCGCCGATTCGTTGCGCGGCTCGCTCACGCCGCTGCGCAGCTGCTACGACCTCAACTACTACCACCTCGACGTCCGGCTCGATATCGGCCAGAAGGCCATCAGCGGCTCCAACCTGTTCCGCTTCACGGCCACCCAGGACTTCACCCGCCTGCAGTTCGACCTCTTCGCCAACCTCCGGGTGGAGCGCGTGGTGTACCAGGGCCAGAGCCTGCCCTTCACCCGGGAGGCCAACGCGGTGTTCGTCACGTTTCCGCGGCCCATCCGGCAGGGTGTGCGCGACGAATTCACGGTGTATTACTCTGGGCAGCCCACCGTGGCCCAGCACGCGCCCTGGGACGGCGGCTTCGTCTTCACCGAGCACGGCGCCGGGCAGCCCTGGGTGGCCACGGCCTGCCAGGGCGTGGGCGCCAGCATCTGGTGGCCCTGCAAGGACCACCAGGCCGACGAGCCCGACTCGATGCTGATCAGCGTGACCGTGCCCAAGGGCCTGCAGGACGTGTCGAACGGGCGCCTGCGTAAAATCACGCCGCTCAAGGGCGGCCTCACGCGCTTCGACTGGGCCGTCTCGAACCCCATCAACAACTACGACGTGGCCCTGAACGTGACCAACTTTGCGCATTTCAGCGACGCGTACCAGGGCGAAAAGGGCCGGCTGACGCTGGACTACTGGGTACTGCCCGAAAACGTGGCCAAGGCCAAAAAGCAGTTCGGGGCCAACGTGAAGCCCATGCTCAAGTCCTTGGAGTCGTGGTTCGGGCCGTACCCGTTCTACCAGGACGGCTACAAGCTGGTGGAGGCGCCGCACCTGGGCATGGAGCACCAGAGCGCCGTGGCCTACGGCAACAAGTACCTCAACGGCTACCTCGGCAACGACCGTTCCGCCACCGGCTGGGGCGACAAGTGGGACTTTATCATCATCCACGAAAGCGGCCACGAGTGGTTCGGCAACAACATCACCAGCCAGGACATTGCCGACATGTGGATTCACGAGTCGTTTACCACCTACTCAGAAAGCCTCTTCACCGAAAGTCTGTTCGGTCCGGCGGCGGGCCGGGAGTACGTGCACGGCCAGCGCCGCAACATTCGCAACGACGCGCCCATCATCGGGCCCTACGGCGTAAACCGCGAGGGCTCGGGCGACATGTACGACAAGGGCGCCAACCTGCTCAACATGGTGCGCACCGTCGTCGACGACGACCGGAAGTGGCGCCAGATGCTGCGCGGCCTCAACCAGCAGTTCTACCACCAGACCGTGACGACCGAGCAGGTGGTGGCCTACCTCAACCAGCAGAGCGGCCGCGACCTGACCCGGGTATTCGACCAGTACCTGCGCCACGCCGGCCTGCCGACGCTGGAAATCCGCTTCGATCAGGGCCGCCCCGTGGCCCGCTGGATTGCCGACGTGCGCGGCTTCGACCTGCCGGTGCGCCTGCGGGCCAGGGGCGGCGAGTGGCGCCTGGTGCAGCCCACCACCACGTTTCAGCCCCTCGACCTGCCCGGCCTGAGCAAGGACAACCTGGAAGTCGACACGTTCAACTACTACATCGGGGTGCTGGTGGAGTAGGGCGGGCAAAGCAGCCAGCCGGGCTGGAAAAAAACGATTCGGGAAGCCTGGGGGCCTGCAAACGAGCCGCCTCTGGGCTTTATCCTTCCAGAGTCATTCAATCGATATGGGAAAATTATTACCCCTGTTGGCGGTGGTACTGGCTACCACCGCCTCGGCCCAGACACTGGACCGCACGTTTCAACCCGTGGGCGTGTATGCCCCCGCGGGCATTCAGTACGCCCTGCAGCTTACGGATGGGTCGCGGGTGTTTGCCGGCGGCATCATCCGGGGCGAAGGCCAGCCCGTCGGCGGCCTGTTTCGCTACACGCCCGCCGGGCAGCCCGACAACACGTTCAATGCCAACGCCCGCGTGAGCATCGCGCAGGCGCAGGGCGGTGATTTTATGCAGCTGGCCGAGGCGCCGGGCGGCAAGCTGGTGGTCATGTTCTGGGCCAGCATCATCCGGCTGAACGCCGACGGCACCCGCGACCAGGGCTTCCCGACGCTCAGCATCGGCAGCTACGCCCCCGTCCTGCTGCGCACCCTGCTGGTGCAGCCCGATGGCAAAATCGTGGTCGGCGGCGCGTTTACGCAGGTGGGCAGCCGCCCGCTCAGGCGCCTGGCCCGGTTTCTGGCCGATGGCACCGAGGACGTGGCCTTTACCACCGCGCTGGGCACCGGCTTCGACGCGGGCGACATCACGGTGCTGGCCCGGCAGCCCGACGGCAAGCTGCTGGTCGGCGGCTCGTTCGGGGCCGTCAACGGGCAGGCGCGGCCGGGACTGGTGCGCCTGGAAGCCAGCGGCGCCCCCGACAATAGCTTCGGGCCCCCGATCAAGCCAGCCGCTGAAGTAGGCTACCTGGCCGTGCAGCCCGACGGCAACATCCTGGCCGCCTCGGGGCCCAACTACTCGGGCGGCCTGCTGACGGGCGGCAGCGCCGAGTTGGTGCGCCTGACCGCCGCCGGCCAGCCCGATGCCACCTTTGTCACCACGCTACGGCCCAGAGGCGGCACGTTCGGGCACACGGGCGTGGTGGGCGTGCAGGCCGACGGGCGCATCGTATTCCAGGGCGGCACCGGCCCCAACGCCTTCGTCACCCGCCTGCTCGCCAACGGGACGGCAGACCCCGCCTGGACGCAACCGGCTTATAATCCAGTATCGGCCGCGGTAAACGCGGGGTCGGTGCAGCTGCTGCCCACCGGGCAGGTGCTGCTGGGCGGCAGTCTGCCCCAGTTTGGCGCCGCCTGGGAACGGCGCGCCAACGTGACCCTGCTCAACGCCGACGGCAGCTACAACGCCGCCTTCGCCCCGCACCTGCTGACCCTGGGGCAGATCAACGATGCGGTGGTGCAGCCCGACGGCCGCATTCTGATTGCCGGTACCTTCTCCGAGCTGAACGACCGGCCGGCCCTGGGCCTGGCCCGCCTGTTGCCCACCGGCGCCGTCGACACGGTATTCACCAACCGCAGCCGCCTGTACGGCAGCGGCACCCTCACCGGCATCGAAGGCTACCGGGTAGCCCTGCAGGCCGACGGCAACGTGCTGGTGGCCGGCAATTTCAACCAGGTGAACGGGCAGGCGCGGCCGAGCCTGGCCCGCCTGCTGCCTGGTGGGGGCCTCGACAATAGCTTCGCGCCTTCCGTGACGGGGCCCTCCGGCCAGTGGATAGGGCTGGTGGTGCAGCCCGATGGCCGCATCCTCGCCTCGGGGCTCCCCAACAACCTGATGCGGCTGCGGCCCACCGGCGCGCCGGACGCTTCCTTCGCGCCGGCCGTGAGCTACTGGACGGAAATGCCCGATCCGCTGCTGCTGCCCGATGGCACAATGCTGGTGGTGGACAATACGCTGACGGTGCGCAAGCTGCAAGCCACCGGGGCCAACGACCCCGCGTTCGGGGGCATTCCGGGCAGCGGCGCGGCGGGTACCTTCTACGTCCGCACGCTGGTGCGCTACCCCGATGGCCGTCTGCTGGCTGGCGGCTACGGCCTGCCGCCCGGCGGCTCGGGCAACGCCGCCGTGGCCCGGTTCTCGGCCACCGGCGCCCCCGATGCCTCGTTCACCGCCACGCTCCCGGCCAATTCGGCCCCGATTTCGCAGCTAGTGCTGCAGCCCGATGGGAAAGTGCTGGCCCTGCAGGGCGAAACCGGCACCACGCTGCGCCTGCTGCCCGGCGGCCAGCCCGACCCCAGCTACGACCCCGCCCGGCTGCCGCAGTACAACACCCGCAAACTGGTGCTGCAGCCCGACGGGGCGCTGCTGGCAGTGGGTGCCTTCGAGCACCAGGGCTACTTCAGCATTGCCCGCTACACCGGCCTCGTGACGGCGACGAACACGGCCCGGACGCTGCCCCGGCCCGCCGTGTGGCCCAACCCGACCCGCGGACAGCTGCACCTGCGGCCGAACGCGCCCGCCCGCACGATTACCCTGCTGGACTTGGCCGGGCGCGTGGTGCAGACGCAGGCCGCCACGGCCGCGGCTGAGCAGACGCTGGACGTGCGCCAGCAGCCCGCTGGGGCGTACCTGCTGCGCGTGGAGTACGCCCAGGGCGCAACGGCCACGCAGCGCGTGGTGGTGGAGTAAGAATGGGGCAGGAGGGTGTGGGGGTGGGAGTTCAGGAGGTTTTAAACCAACAACTCCTAAACTCCTACCCTCACACCCTCCTACCCCTTACCTTTGCCCGCAGCGCTTCATCAACCCGATTTTCAGCATGAACCAATACGACGTTACCGTCATCGGCTCCGGCCCCGGCGGCTACGTGGCGGCCATCCGCTGCGCCCAGCTCGGCTTCAAAACGGCCATCATCGAGAAATACGACACGCTCGGCGGTACCTGCCTGAACGTGGGCTGCATTCCCTCGAAGGCCCTACTCGACAGCACCGAGCACTTCCACAATGCCGGCCACACCTTCAAGGAGCACGGCATCGAGCTGAGCGACCTGCAGATCAACATGAACCAGCTCATCGACCGCAAAAACGGGGTGGTGAAGGCCAATGTCGACGGCATCCAGTTCCTGATGAAGAAAAACAAAATCGACGTCATCAAGGGCGTCGGTTCGTTTGTCGACGCCACCCACATCAGCATCACCCCGCGCGAAGGCGGCGAGGCCCAGCAGATCGAAACGAAGAACGTCATCATTGCCACCGGCTCCAAGCCCACGGTGCTGCCGTTCATCGCCCAGGACAAGGAGCGCATCATCACCAGCACCGAGGCCCTGAACATCCGCGAAGTGCCCAAGCACATGATTGTCATCGGCGGTGGCGTCATCGGCCTGGAAATGGCCTCCGTGTACGCCCGCCTCGGCGCCAAGGTGTCGGTGGTGGAGTTCATGGACTCGCTCATCCCGACCATGGACCGCGGCCTGGGCAAGGAGCTCAAGCGCATCCTGGGCAAAATCGGCATCGAGTTCTTCCTCTCGCACAAAGTCACCGGCGCCACCCGCGAGGGCGACACCGTGACCGTGACGGCTACCAACCCCAAGGGCGAGGAAGTGAAGTTTGAGGGCGACTACTGCCTGGTGGCCGTGGGCCGCGTGCCCTACACCGCGGGCCTGAACCTGGAAGCCGCCGGCGTGCAGATGGAAGAGCGCGGCCGCATCAAGGTCGATGAGCACCTGCAAACCAACGTGCCCGGCATCTACGCCATCGGCGACGTGATTCGCGGCGCCATGCTGGCCCACAAGGCCGAAGAAGAAGGCGTGTTCGTGGCCGAGCGCATTGCCGGCCAGAAGCCGCACGTGAACTACCTGCTCATCCCCGGCGTGGTGTACACCTGGCCCGAAGTGGCCGGCGTGGGCTACACCGAAGAGCAGCTCAAGGAGCAGGGCAAAGCCTACAAAACCGGCTCCTTCCCCTTCCGCGCCTCGGGCCGCGCCCGCGCCAGCATGGACCTCGACGGCTTCGTGAAGGTGCTGGCCGACAAGGAAACCGACGAAATCCTGGGCGTGCACATGATCGGCCCGCGCATCGCCGACCTGATTGCCGAAGCCGTGACGGCCATGGAATTCCGCGCCTCCGCCGAGGACGTGGCCCGCATGAGCCACGCCCACCCCACCTACGCCGAAGCCATGAAGGAAGCCTGCCTGGCCGCCACGGAGAACCGGGCGATTCATATGTAATTCCTCCGGCTGAAAAGCAAAACGCAAAAGCGGCTGAAGCTCCCCGAGCTTCAGCCGCTTTTGCGTTTTGCTAATTCCTGAATTAGAGGGCTAGCCCGCCCGTGTCGGAGCCTCAAATTCTACCTCAATACTATGTACAGCCTTTTTCTTCCATGTTTTGCTGAGCGAGGGCGTAACGGGAGATAATTCGTATTCAGCACCAGCATCCGTCGTCTTTTCAATCGTAAAACTCACTTTTACCTTAAACCCGGTTGATGTCACGGTTTTATTGTCAATGGCAGATAATTCTTTGTAAGAATTCATAATTGCTTTGACCAGAGCATCTTTTACCGGGGTCGGAGTGAGGGCGCTTTTGTGATTTAAGGCGAAAGTATAAGTCACCTCGCTTGATTCGGCCTTGCTCCATTTTCGGCCAAACTTGAATAGGAGAATCTGCACTCCCGCTCCATTTTCTCTGGTATTTTCGGTTTCAAGCGTTACGCTTACTTTTTTGGGAACCGGAAAAGATTCTTGAAGTTGTATTTCCTGCAACGCCTCCGTCACTTCTTTGAGGATGCTGTTCACCGGGGCTGACTTTTGCTGGGCCTGAGCACTGACACTCGCTAGGATTGCGGCGAACAGCAGAAGGGGGCGTAAATGTTTTTTCATGGCGAGAGTGGGTTGTTGAAATAGAAGCAAGGTTTTACACAAACCCCGCTCGCCACAACGTGGCGGGCGGGGCTCCTTTCCAGCAGCAAGGCCGAAGCTTACGCCCGCAACTTAGCCCGGTGCGAGGCAATACCGGCTTTAATGGTAGTGAGCAGCGCCACCTAGGCAGCGTTTTGCTCGTTGGCCACGTCGGCGAGGCACTCCTTGAGGCCGGTGGCTTGGCGGGCGCGCTTCTGCAGGCGTTTTTTCTGCACGTTCAGCGCCGCCAGCGCGTCGGTGGGGTTTCGCGGGTGGCCTCGGCAAGGGCGGCGGCCAGGATGGATTCGGCGGTGGTGGTTTTGGCGTTGACCACGGCCAGCGGCCGGTAGAGCGGCTACTTTTTCAGCACGTCTTTTGGCTCGCGCAGTTTAAAGCGCTTGTCCGACTGCACGAACTCGCGCATCATGGCCGCGTGGCCGGCGCCCACCAGCACGAGCACCCGGTCGTCGGTGGGGGCGGTGAGCTTCTGCACCAAGGCGTACATGTACAGGTTGCGCCGGTACCACTCCGACACCAGGTAGGCACCCGCGAAGTTATCGGGGCTGCCGGCGCGGTTGAACAGCTCGAGGTAGGAGCCTTTGTTGATGGCCAGGCTTTGCGGCGAGTTGAAGTCGAGCAGCAACTGCGTGAGGGTAAGCGTTTCGAGTTTCTGGTTCTGCTCGGCCGTTATGGCCTGGAACAGGTCGTTCATTTGTTTCTGCAGGTCCTCCTGCCGGGCCGCTTGCATGGCTTTCTGCACGCTGTCAAACGGGAAAGCCGTTCTGGTGTAATCCAGCGCATGGATGCGGGGGAGGCCAGCCTTTTTGCCAGCCCGGAAAGCCAGCTGGAATATCTCGTTCCTGAGGTAGAAGTTCTGGCTCTTCGCGGGGTATTTGCCCTTCACGTAGCCCTCAAACTTGCCGCCGAGGTAGGCTTGGTAGAGCTCGTCCAGTTCGGGCTGGGCGTCGTAGGACCATTCCACGAATATCTTTTTGGGCTGAAAGGCCTTGATGTTGTCCGTTATGGCTTCTAGCTCGGCCTGCGGCTTGGCGGCCATTACATCGAAGGTTTTGGTCTTGACGATGTCGGCGCCGGGGTTGTGAAAGTGGAAGGTGCCCAGCAGCAGCAGCTCGGCGGGCTTGCTTTGGGCGGTGGCCCCGAGGCCCAGCAGCAGGCCGCTAATCAGGAGCAGAAGGTGTTTCATAGCGTTGAGCAACAGCAGGCCGCAAGGTAGAGCCACTTTGGCAGGTATTTGATTGCCAGTAGGTCGCATGATGATGTGGTTCAACACTCGGTGCCGCCGACGCGCATGGCCGCGCTGGTGGTCGAACCTCACCACCTGGGAGTCAGAGTTGCCAGGACTGGACTTGGTGTGATTGTCGCCAACACGGACTTCGACGGCTTCGTGAAGGTGCTGGCCGACCAGGAAGCCGACGAAATTCTGGGCGTACACATGGTCGGCCCGCGCGCATCACCGAAGCCGTGACGGCCACCGCGCCTCTGACGAGGACGGGCCCGCAGGAGCGCTTGTTCTGTGCGGGGCGGTACAGCGGCCAGATGGTCCCACGCGTTGAGCAGCCAGCCCGGCTAACCCCGCACCTCGTCCTACTATCCTTACTTTGCCGGAACGCCTTCCGGTTGGCCGGATGGTTTTTCCCGCCTCCGCCGTATGCCCGCTCCCGACCCGCTCCACTTCGCCAACGCCGCCGCCACGGTGCAGGCCGACCCCGAGGGCTTCGCGCTGATGCGCTGGCAGCCCGGCCCGCGCCACCTCGCCGACTACCAGGAGGCCCTGAACGCGCTGCTGCGCATCATCCGCAGCCTGGGCACGGGCAAGGCCCTGGTGGATTTGCGACGGATGGCGCCGCTGAGTGCCGCGGAGCAGCAGTGGGTGGCCGCGCACTGGCTGCCGCGGGCCGTGGTGCAGGGCAACTACCGCTACGGGGCCGTGCTCGACACCCCTGCCACGGCCGCCTGGCTGCGTGAGGAAGACAAGCCCCTGCTGGCCTGGCCCCTGGCGCCCACCTACGCCCGCTTCGCCGACGAGGCGGCGGCCCGGGCCTGGCTGCGGCAGCAAATCGTGGTCGGCTCGCACATCTGAGGTGGCCCGGCGGGGCCGGGACACAACCTTCGGCCCCGCGCCTGCGAATACCGGAGTCCCGACCAGTGCCTTCGCCCCAGGCGGCGCGGTGCCGGCCCCTTACTCCGTACGGCTATGGGCAAGAAGCACAAAAAGAACAAGAAGGACAGCGTATCGGACAACCTGCTCGACGCCACGGCGCTTTCCATCAAGAAGTACCGCAAGGTCACCAACGAAATTGCCAAGCTCAGCCCCCTGCAGAAGCTGGTGGGCGGGCTGGCGGTAGCGGCGGCGGGTTATTACTACCTCAAAAACCTGCAGAACGACGACTGGCGCAACTCGCCGGTGGCGGGCCTGCTGCCGCTGCCCTGGCTGCCCGCGCCCCGGCACCCGGCCTACCGGGAAGCCGACATCGAAGACGCCGACGCGGAGCCCGTACCGACGCCGCGTCCGCACAAGGGCCATAAAGCGCGTAAACCCGGCAAGCACCCTCACGACTTCGGCAAAAAAACCGCCGCCAGTCCCGACGACGAGTAGGGCCGGGGCGCCGGCTGCCGGGTTGGAAAAGCCGGCCCATGTTAAGAATGAGCCTGGCGGCAACCTTCCGCCGGGCAGTTGCGCATACTCTCTTTCCAGCCCACGCCACCTGGGCTCCTCTTTCCACATTCAAGCACCTGCGTTATGAACAAGAAGAAAAACAAGGCCGGTAAGAAGAACAAGTCCCTGCTCAGCGGCGCGGCCAAGTCGTTGCGCAAGCTGAGCACCACGAAGAAGGTGGTGGGCGGCTCGGCCCTGCTGGCCCTGGGCCTGGGCTACCTGGCGCAGCGCCGCGGCCTCTTCGGCGCCTTCGGTAGCGGCGACACCGACGCCAACACGGGCGAAAGCCTGAGCGCTATGGAAGGGGCCAGCCTCTGACCCCCAGCCGGCGGCCAGCGGCGGCCGCACCCGGCCGCAGCCAGGGCCGCCCGGCGAAAAGCAGCCCGCGCCTGACGCCCCGCCCGCGTCGGCTGCGGGCTGTTTGTGGGCGTGGTTAGGGTGGTAGTCACCGGCTTTTGCGCCCGTTGGTCATGGGTAGTGTCGTCGGGTCGGAGCCGATTGGGCGGCGGAAAGACTGATTTGCTATAAAAAGTTCAGCCGCGCCCATATAAAATTCGCTGGAACTGATCCTTTTAGGGTAGTTCGTAGTTACAGGCATATGTCAACTCCCAACAGACGCCCCCGTGGGGCAAAAGCCGCCGAACCGGCCCCGATGGTTACCCTCTCGCACGCCGAGCACATGGAGAAGCTCCAGGCGCGCGAACAGGGCAAAACCGTGATGTACAAGCAGGACGCTTGGGGCCACATCGAAACCCGGTTTGTCCGTACCCAGAACGTAAAAGCCTGGGAAGCCAAAGGATTTGTGGTGCGTTAGCCGCCACGCTATACCGACTTGCACTAGTTGTAATTGCCCAGGGCCTTGCTCTGGGCAATTGTGTTTGGGGCCCGCCTACTGCGCCCGCGGCGGGCATTGCCGGGCCGGGCAGGCCACAAACGCCCGGGCCGGCAAACCGCCGGGCCCGTCGTCGATGCTGAACCGGACGGGCAGCGGCAGGTGGTAATAATCGGGCCGCAGCCGCGGAGCCACCACCACGACGGGCGTTTCCTGGTCGATGGGGGTGTCGCCGTAATCCTGCTCGTAGTGCAGCAGGGGAACATCCCAGGGCTTGGCGGGCGGGGGGCCGTGGCGGCGCACCCGGTAGCCGACGCGCAGGCACACCAAGCCGGCGGGGCGCACCGTGCGCCGGGCGTACCAGGCGGGGCGCTGAGTTTCGCGCAGCTCCTCCAGCCAGCCTTCCGTGATTTCGATGCTGTAGGCCCCGTAACGGACGCTGCGGGGCGTCACCAGCACGGTATCGAGCAGCACCCCGGCCGCCCGGGCTTCGGCGGCACTGGCGCAGGCCAGTATTTGGGGCTCTTCTTCATGCGCGAGGTGGCTGCCCAGCACGGCCAGGGCGTAGAGCAGGGCGCCCAGCACGTTGTAGAGGCAGAAGATACCGAAGGGCAGGGCCAGAAACCACCACAGGGGCCGGCCGGATTCAGGGGCGTTGGACATGGGCGCAGTAGTCAGCAGAAAACCTGGGCCAAAGGTGCCCGCCTGGTCGGCGCCCGCGCTTGATAAATGTCAATTTCCACTGCCGACGCCAGAAGCACGAACCGTCCCCGCAGCAAGCTGCGGGGGCGGTTCGGCGTGTGAGTATGGGGAGTGGCTTGCGGGGCTACGTCATAGGCAGAGCGTTGTAAAGAATACCGTCAGTTGCAAGGGCAGAACCGAGCTTATCAACCGCGTTTGGGTTCGTAGTGCTGCACCACGATGCCGCAGGCAAAGGTCTGGGCGCGCACCAGCGTCAGGGACTGGGCACCGGTCAGCTCGCCGAAAATGGACAGCCCGCGCCCGATGGCCACCGGGTTGACGAACAGGTGGTACTCGTCGATGAGCCCGTGGCGGATGAGGGCCGAGACGAACGTGGCGCCGCCGTAGGCAATGATGTCGCCGCCGGGCTGCTGCTTGAGCCGGGTGACTTCGGCCACCAGCTCGCCCCGGGCCAGCTCGGTGTCGGGCCAGTCGGCGTGGGTGAGCGTGCGGGTGAATACGACTTTAGGCGTGTCGGTGAACGTGCGGCCCGCCGCGGCATCGGGATTGGCATCATCGGCCGCCACCGCGGCCCAGTGTGGAATAAAGCCCTGAGCCAGCTTGCGGCCGAGCACAATACAGTCGACGGGCGCGGTCAGGGCTATGACGTACTGCTCCAGGGCGTCGTCCCAGGGGCAGGTCAGCCAGTCCATTTCGCCGTTGGGGCCGCCGATAAATCCGTCGACGGTCATCTGCACCTGCAGCTTTAGTTTTCTCATCGGGAGTAGGGGTAATTACTGGTGGTAGGGCCGGAGCCAAGTAAGGTAAGCCGACGGCATTTTCGGCCGCCGGCCGTTACGCCCGGGCTTCGGCCGGGGCAGCAGCCTCGGGCTGCTGCACGAAGCTGGGGTCCATGTAGAGGATATTCCAGAGGTGGCCGTCGAGGTCCTCGAAATTGCGGGCGTACATGAATTCCGCGCCGTGTTCATCATCCGGCAGCGACCGGGCCCCGCCACCCAGGGCCGCGTCGACGAGGCGGTCGACCTCGGTGCGGCTGTCGACCGAGAGGCAGATGATGGCTTCGTTGGCCTGGCGGGCGTCGGTAACGGCTTTCGGGGTGAACGTCTGGAAGAAGGATTCTACTAGCAGCATCACGTAGATGTCGTCGCTGACGACCATGCAGGTGGCTTTTTCGTCGGTGAACTGCGGGTTGAACTGGTAGCCGAGGCGGGTGAAAAACGCCACGGAGGCGTTCAGGTCGCGGACGGGCAGGTTGACAAAGATTTTAGTTGCCATGGTCGTGGGGTTAAGTGGTTATATGGCAAAAATACGGCGTCAAGCAGCCCTGCGGGCAGGCTGAATGCGACAACCTGCGGGGTGGTTTGCGACAAAATTTTTAGCAATTCGGGGTGCGGATTAGGGTTGATGAGTCGGCAGCCGGCGGGGCTGCCGCATCCGCGCTAGAAGGCGTGGGGATAGGGGATAAAAGAACGTCATGCTCCATCTGGTGTCCGCCTGTCGAAGCATCTCTACCGCTTCGTGTGCACGAAACCGTTCGGTAGAGATGCTTCGACTGCGCTCAGCATGACGTTCTTTTACAGCGGCCTTGCGCTTAGACGGCCGGTGCCGCCGGTGCGGCCCAGCGCTTCTGCCGCCACTGCTGCCGCTCCTCGGTGCTTAAAAACGTCCAGGCCACGAAGCGGCTCACCTTGTGGCCCTGCGCCATCGATACGGTGCGCACGTCGGTGGCCCCGAGCTTCTGCAGCGACTTGTAGAGGCCCGGCAGCGTGTCCTTTTTCGATACCAGCGTGGTAAACCAGTAGCAGTTGGGGCGCAGGTGGGCGCTTTCCTCGGCCATGCGCCAGAGAAAGGTGGCCTCGCCGCCGGGCGTCCAGAGCTCATGGGCCTGGCCGCCGAAGTTCAGCGCCGGTGCTGCCCCGCGGCCGGTGCCCAGGTTGCGCGTTTTGCGCTGGCTGGCCGCTTCGGCCTCGGCCGCCGAGGCGTGGAAGGGCGGGTTGCACAACGTCAGGTCGAAGTGCTCCGAGGGCTTCACCACGCCGCTGAAGATGTCGGTGGCGTGGGGCTGCAGGCGGATATCCACCACGCCGCTGAGGGCGCGGTTAGCCGCCACGATCTGCCGGGCCACGCGCACGGCCAGCGGGTCCACCTCGGTGCCCACGAAGCGCCAGCCGTACTCGTGGTGGCCGATGATGGGGTAGATGCAGTTGGCGCCCACGCCCACGTCGAGCACCCGGATGCCCTTGCCGCGCGGCACCGCGCCCGCGTTGTCGACGGCCAGCAGGTCGGCCAGGTAGTGCAGGTAGTCGGCGCGGCCGGGAATGGGCGGGGTGAGGTAGCCGGCCGGCACGTCCCAGTGGTCGATGCCATAAAACTGGCGCAGCAGGGCCTGGTTGAGGGCTTTCACGGCGGCCGGATCGGCAAAGTCCACGCTGGCCTCGCCGTGGGCCACCGGCGTCACGAAGGGCGCCAGCGCGGGCGAGGCCGCCACCAGCTGCGCAAAATCGTAGCGGCCGCGGTGACGGTTGCGCGGGTGCAGGCCGTCCTTATCGGCGGGGGAGGGGGCAGAAGCTGGCAGCATAGGGCGGGCGCAAAAAAGGAGGAATGAATGGCCGGCGCCGGTCC
Organism: Hymenobacter edaphi; assembly: GCF_003258365.1. Taxonomy (GTDB): domain Bacteria; phylum Bacteroidota; class Bacteroidia; order Cytophagales; family Hymenobacteraceae; genus Solirubrum; species Solirubrum edaphi. Next base: position 334,753 of record NZ_QHKM01000002.1, read on the forward strand.
GAAAGCCGGGGCGCCGGGCGCAAAGCTAGCCAGCCCGTCGCCGAGGTGCGCGCCGTGGCCCCGGCGGGCAGCCCCGGACGGCTGCAGCCGCCGCCCCGGTGCTCCGCCGGGGCCGGCCGCGTGGGGGCTCAGACCTTGATTTTGATGCTGAGCTGCTTGGCGGCATAGGCCTGCAGGGCCCGCAGCTCCTGGTCGATGCGGGCGCGCCAGGCGGCCTGCCGGCTGCGGTCGGCGTACACCTCGCTGTCGTACTGGTCCTGCAGGGTCTGGCACTCCGTCATTACCTGCTGGTAGAGCGCGTCCTGGCGGCGCGTCAGCTCCCGGGTATCGGGCGTCTGCTCCTGAAAGCGCCTGGTCAGCTGGCGGGCGTACACCTCGCTGATGTCGAAATGCAGCTGCTCGTGGGCCAGGGTCTGCTCCGCGTCGCGGGTGCCCTTGAAGTAGGAGTTCTGGCAGTCGAAGTAGGTTTCGATGCTGAGCTGCACCGCGCCGGTGTAGAGGCGGCCGGCATAGTGGTAGCGGATGCCGCTGTTGGTGGCCGCTTCGAAGGGGCGGTTGGCCGGGCTGCCCTTGAAGTCGGCGCGCCGCAGGGGGCGCAGCGGGTGCCACAGCAGCTCCTTCTCGTAGGGCGTCACGTCGGCCACGCGCAGGGCCCGGGCGCGCAGGCGGTGGCAGGTGCTGCCCAGGGGGCTGGGCGGGCGGTGCTCGTCGATGCGCAGCACGTTGGCCCCGAGCTGCCGCGCCCGGGCGCTGGCCAGCGCCACCACGGTTTCGTACTCGCAGTCGACGGAAAGGCCCGCGTCCCTGATCTGAATGGTGCCCAGCTCCTGGGCGGGCGCCTCGAAGGGCTCGGTTGCCTTCACCACCACGAAGCCTTCCTGCTCGGGCAGGGCCTGGGCCGCGGGGGCGGTGGTTTTCACTACTACGCTCGGGGCGCAGGCCGGCAGGCTCAGGGTGAGCCAGACAGCGGCGGCAATGCGTTTCATAGAAGGATAGACGAAGACCGCGGAGCCGCGCAGAGCAGCTGAAATCAGCCCGCCCGGCCCCAGGTTGGGGTGGAGTATTCCCGCAAAGTTCGCAAAAAACCGGCAGCCCCTGCGCGGTGGGCGGCATAACCGCTACGTCAGGCTAAGCGCAGTCGAAGCGCAGGAAGGCGTAGCCAAGCAGCACTACCGCTTCGCCTGCATCCTCACCAGCCCGGGGGGCAACCTCTGGGCAATCGATGATCGGGCCACCCGCACCCGAGGCGCAACGTCGGCGCGCGAAAGGCCTCGGCTGCGCGCGACACGACGGCCTGACCAGGCTTGCGCCCCGAAAATTTCGGATGGCTCTGCTGAACCCCAGTAACATCGAAAGGGCTGCTCCACGCCGGGGCAGCCCTTTCGAAATGCTAATTGCCGCGGCGGCTTACTTCATAAAGCGACGCGTTACGGTCTGCCCACCCTTGCCCGTCACCGTCAGCGTGTACACGCCGGCCGGCAGCCTGGTCACGTCCAGCGTGCCGGCTGCCCCGAGCGCACCGCTGGCCACGGGCTGGCCGTAGTGGTTCAGGATGCGGTACTGCGCGCCGGTCAGCGGGGCATCGGTGCGCAGGTGCAGCTGGTCCACGGCCGGGTTGGGGTAGAGCACGGCCGTCTGCAGGCTGCCCGCCGGCTCGGCCTTGTCGGGCCGGGCCAGGGTGGCCGCGGCCGTTTCGCGGGCGGCGTTGCGGGTGAGGCGCACCCAGTTCAGGTTCCAGCCGCCCGACTGGGCGTAAATGCCGAAGTTGTAGGTGCCCGCGTTGAGCGTGACGGTGCGCGAGACGGTGGTCCAGGTCTGCCAGCCGCCGGTGCCGGGAATGGCGGTGTTGCCCAGCTGAATCGAGCCCGCGTTCAGATCGGCCGAGATGGTGCCGCCGCCGGCCCCGCTGGCCACCCGGTATTCGATGGTATACGAGCCGGTGGTGGGGATGCTGATGCCGTTCCACACCAGGTAGTCGCCCGCGTCCACGTAGCCCATGTTCTGGCCGCCGCCAGCGTCGGTGCAGGTTTCCACCGTCATGCCGTTGTTCACGTTGGCGGCTTCGGCCTGCAGCGTCAGGCTGAAGCCCGCCGAGGCCGCGCGCACCCGCAGCGAGGTGGCTTTGTCGTTCCAGTTGCCGGTGCCCAGCGGGTTATTTACCAGGCAGCCGTTGCCGGCGCTGCCCACGGTCAGGGCGCTGCCGCTGAAGTTGTCGTTTTCGTAGAGCACCACTTCGTAGCCGCTGTTCACCTTCAGCGAGGACACGTCGTCGTTCAGGATGCCGCGGCTCTGCAGGGCGGCCAGGTTGTAGTCGCCCACCGGCAGGGCCGTGGCGGTGCCCAGGTAGTTGCAGTCCTTATACATCGTAGCCACGCCCGCCACCGGCGGCTGCCCGATGCCCACGAAGCCCCCGAACGTGGCCACCACCTTGGTCGGCTGGGGCGTGTGCAGGGTGGAGGACTGGTCGTTCACGTCGTCGTAGGCGAAGCCGTAGCCCAGGTTATCCACGCTGATGCCGCCCTGGTGCCAGAAGCGGGCGTAGTAGTTGGCCGGCCCGGTCAGGTAGTACTGGCTGGCGTTGTACCAGTTCTGCTGGCCCGGGTTGGCGGCCGTGCTCACCACGTGGCGGTTGATGGCCGCGCACAGCTGCGACTGCACCACCAGGTCACAGTCCCCGTCGCCCACGCGGTTGTCGAGGGCGCCCTTGCCTTCCAGCACTTCCTGCGTCGTGGGCTTGCGCGCCACGATGCCCGTACGCCCCGCAAAGGCCCCCGACTGGCCCACCACCGTCAGCCGCCCGTTGCTGATGCGGCCTTTGAACACGCCCGCGTCGCCGGCGTAGAAAATCAGGTCCTCGTTCACGTACTTGTTCCAGATGGCGTCGATGTACGGGCCGAAGTAGTTCACGTAGGCCCCGCCCGTCTGAAACGGCGCCGACTTGCCCGGGCAGGTGATGGTGCCGAGCGTGGCGTTGCGCAGGCCCTGAAACTCCGTCGGGGCGAAGCTCTGGTAGGCCGCCAGGATGTCGGCGTGGCTTTTCAGCTCGCCGGCACGCTTGTAGAAGCCGTTGCCCCACAGCTCCAGGCCCATCGGGTAGTGGTAGGAGTCCACCCGCGTGGTGTTGCCGAAGAAGCCGTACTGGTTGTTGGTCAGCTCGATGAACTCGTAGCGGATGCCCTTGTTCGGGTCGTTCGGGTTTTGAAAATCCGGCGCGGCGTAGCCCGAGGGCGCCCCGGAGGCCCCAAAGAAATACAGGTACAATTGCTGGCCCTGCGCAATGAACACCCGGCAGCCCGCAATGTAGGGCAGGGTAAACGTCTTGTTCGGAATGCTGCTCAGCCGCGTGAAGCAGGCCGCGTACTTCGAGTTCTGCCCCGGCCCGGTGTTGCCGTTGTAAGTCGGCCCGGTCACGGTGTTGTACGAGGCGGCCATGGGCAGCACCTGTCCGTTGGCGGCGTTGATCCACACGTGGTTGCCGGCCCCGTCGATGCCCACGATGGCCACGTACAGGTCAGCGTCGGCGTAGGGCGAGTTGTTGGCAATGGTAAACGGAATGCTGCCCTGGGCCCGGGCGCCGAGCGGCCCGAGCAGGGCCGTGAGCAGCACAGTCAGCACTGACAAAAGGGTAATTCTTTTCATGGGGAGTTGGTTGTGGTGGGAAATGGTAGGAAGCACGCCCGATGCGCCGCAGCAGCACCGGGAAAAGCAGGCGCACACCGGCCTCCCGGCCATAGCGGCGGGGCGGTGACAGAATCGGCGGAAACGGCGGGGCAGCGGGGCGCCAACGGGGCGCCGGGGGCGGGCAAACCAGCGGCCGGCCCGGGCTGCGGCGCCTAAGCTAATGGGCTTTTACCCGGAAATAAAAATGGCGTTACGGGCCCTGGCAGCCGGCTGCAGCCGCCGCTGCACGCTTAGCGCACACGCGGCCGGGCGGCTGCCAGGCCCCGCCTTTTTCATCCGGTTCCCCGTTCTTTCTGGTCGGCGGGCGGGCCGCGGCCGCTTCGGCCGCCGGTTACGCCACACGCCCGCAGCGGATAAAAAACAATCGGCCGGGCTGATTTTTTTTGCACTTACCCCAGCCGGCTGGTACGGCTCCGGGGCCGCCGCGGCCCGGCCGCCCCGCGCGGCGGCCTTTTCCGTAGCTTGCCCGCCTATGACGACCACCTACATTGCCCTGCTGCGCGGCATCAACGTGGGCGGGCACCGCGTGAGCATGGACGCGCTGCGCCAGCACTTTGCCGCCCTCGGCCTGCAGCGCGTGCGCAGCTACATTCAGACCGGCAACGTGTTCTTCGACGCCCCCGCCGACCTCGACCGCGCCCCGCTCACGGCCCGCATCGAGCAGCACCTGCAGCAGGCCCTGGGCTACCCGGTGCCCACCTTCCTGCGCACCACCGACGAGCTGGCCCACTTGCTGGCCGGGCAGCCCTTCGGCCCCGAGCCGGCCCCCGATACCCAGCGCCGCTGCCTGATGCTGCTGGCCCAGCCCGCCCCCGCCGGCCTCGCGCTGCCGCTCCGCTCACCCCGGGGCGAGTACGAAATCGTCCACCTCACCGGGCAGGAGGCCTTCGTGGTGTGGCACCTGCAGGACGGCCGCGCGCCCTCGTCCACCGCCTTTCTCGACAAAACCCTGGGCCGGCTCACCACCACGCGCTTCGTGCACACGGCCGCCAAAATCCTGGAAGCCGCCCGGCAGTAGCCCCGGCCCCCGGCCCCCGCGCCAGAAGCGAGGGGAGCCCCGGCGGCACGGAATTTCACTGAGCGCTGCTCAGCAAACGCAAAACCGGCCCGCGGCTCCAAAGAGCGGCGGGCCGGTTTTATTGGGGGCTTGACGTCCGGCTTCTCCTGCTCCGCGGAAGCCAGGGAGCGGGAGGGGTGGCCTACTCTGCGGCGGGAGCCGCCGGGGCTGCCGGAGCGGCCGGCGGGGCCGGCGCTTCGTAGCGGCGCACGCCCGTGGCGTTCAGGCCCTTGGGGCCGCGCATCACTTCAAAGGTCACTTTGTCGCCCTCGCGCACCTTGTCGATCAGCTCGTTGATGTGCACGAAGATGCTGTCCTGGCTTTGCTGGTCTTTGATGAAGCCGTAGCCCTTGGCCGTGTTGAAGTTGGTGATGATGCCGGTGCGCACCGACGAGCCCGAGGCGTCGTCGTCGTCGCGGCGGCGGGCACCGAGCTGGATGTCGTCCAGGCTGATTTCCTCCCGCTTCTTGTTGGGGTCGGGCGGGGTGGAGGTGATGTTGCCGAACTCGTCGACGTAAGCCATCATGTCTTCCAGGTTCTGGCCTTTTTTGGCGTTGGCCTGACGCTCCTCGCGGCGGCCTTCCTTTTCCTGGCGCTTTTTCTGGCGTTTCTTCTCGTTCTCGCGTTTGTTAAATCCTTCTTGTCCTTTTGCCATGATTTAGTGCAGGGAATGAATGCTGCCGGGCCGCGTAGCAACCGCGGGCCGCCGGCAGACGGATGAAGATAGGGCAAAAAACAATTGCCACCTTGTAATAGCGCGCAAAGCCCCTCACTTTGTTCCCCGCTGCCGCCACTATCTCGCCTCCGATGAAACAAACTCTGCCCCTGCTGACTGCGCTGACCCTCAGTCTGCTGGCCGGCGCGGCCCGGGCCCAGGTGCCCGCCCTGCCCCCGCCCGCCGACAGTGCCACCTTCCTGCTGCACAAGTTTGAGCAGCGCATCGGCAAGGAAACCTACCGCCTCACCCGCTCGGCCCGGCAGCTCACCTACGACGTGCAGTTTCGCTTCGTCGACCGCGGCACGCCGGTGCCGCTGCGGGCGCGCCTCACGCTCACGCCCGGCGGCGAGCCGCTGGGCCTGGTGGCCAAGGGCAATACCTCCCGCTTTTCCACCATCAACGACTCGCTGCAGGTGCTCGACGGGGGCACGCGCCTGCGCGTCCAGCACGCCCAGGGCCAGGCTGTAACCGACCTCAAGCTCAACCCTGGCGCCGCCCACTTTCCCGCCGCCGGCTACGCGCCCGCCACCGGGCAGTGGCTGCTGCTGCGCTACTGGCAGCAGCACGGCCGCCCCGCCACGCTGCCCCTGCTGCCCACCGGCGCGGTGCGCATCCGCGAGGACGGCCACGACACGCTCAGCTTCGAGAACCGGCCCCTGGTGCTTACGCGCTACGTGCTCAAGGGCCTGGTGTGGGGCAACGAGCTGCTCTGGACCGACCCCGAGGGCCGCCTCGCCTGCATCATCACTAACGACGCCGAGGGCGACAAAATCGAGATGCTGCGCCAGCCCTACGCGGCCCTGCTGCCCACGCTCATTGCCCGCGCCGCCACCCACGGCATGCGCCTCTTCGCCGCCGAAATGGCCGCCGGCCCGGTGCCCGGCTCCGCCCCTGGCGCCGCCAAACCGGCCAACCCCGCCGTGCTGGCCATCGTCGGCGGCACCGTTATCGACGTGGTGCGGGGTATTTCGCTGCCCCGCGCCACGGTGCTGGTGGAGGGCGGCCAGATTACCCGCGTCGGGCCCGCCGACAAGGTGCGCGTGCCCCGGCAGGCCCGGGTCATTCCGGCCGAGGGCAAAACCATCGTGCCGGGCCTCTGGGATATGCACGCCCACTTTCAGCAGGCCGAATGGGGGCCGGCCTACCTGGCCGCCGGCGTCACCACCGTGCGCGACTGCGGCAACGAGTTCAGCTACATTAACGCCATCGAGCAGGCCATCAACTCGGGCCGCGGTGTGGGCCCGCGCATCCTCAAGGCCGGCATCATCGACGGGGACGGCAAGCGCCCCCTGGGCATCGTGCGGGCCAACTCGGCCGCCGAAGCCGCCCAGGTGGTGCAGCGCTACAAAGCCGCCGGCTTCCAGCAGATCAAGCTCTACAGCTCCCTGCGCCCCGAGGTGGTGCAGGCCATCTGCCAGGAAGCGCACCGGCAGGGCCTCAGCGTCACCGGCCACATCCCCGACGGCATGACGGCCCTGCAGGGCATTGCGGCGGGCATGGACCAGATCAACCACCTGCCCTTCGTGGCGCAGCTCTTCACCACCCGCCCCGACCGCACCCTGGTGCTCGACGACACCACCGCCACCCGCGTCATCGGCTTCCTGCAGCGGCACCGCACCGTCGTCGACCCCACCCTCGGCGTCTACGAACTCACCGCCCGCAGCACCCAGGACGACATCACGGCCATCGAGCCCGACTTCCAGCGCCTGCCCCAGCCTCTACAAACGCTGTTTCAGAGCATGGGCACCACCCCCGAGCGCGCCGCCCAGGCCCGGCCCATCCTCGCCAGCTTCGGCCAGCTCACCCGCCGCCTCCACGACGCGGGCATCCCCATCGTGGCCGGCACCGACATGGGCTTTCCCGGCAGCAGCCTTGCCCGCGAGCTGGAGCTCTACGTGCAGGCCGGCCTGACGCCCCTGCAGGCCCTGCAGTGCGCCACCATCACCCCCGCCCGCGTCATGCAGCAGGCGCAGCGCACGGGCTCCATCGAAGCCGGTAAGCAGGCCGACCTCGTCATCCTCGACGGCAACCCGCTGCAGCAAATCCGCAACGTCCGGCGCGTCCGGCTCGTCATCAAGGACGGCCAAGTGTACGAGCCGGCGCGCATGCGGAAGCTGGCGGATTTTGGGGGGTGAGCAAGGAACGGGCAACAAAAACGCGCGAAGCTATGGGAGCTTCGCGCGTTTTTGTTGTAGGCTAGTCTGTCTGTTCTGTTTCCTGTTGAGCAGGGTCCGTTTTAAGAAATGTCCGAGCGCCAGTTTGTTCTATTTGATCAGCAACTAACTCAGCTTCATCAGTAGGGAGAACTTTTAACATTGGTTCACCTTGAATAGCGCGCCAAAACTTATGTTTATCTGGGTCAGCGCGTTCGTCTGGTTCATCAGCTAACAAATACAAGACGTTTGATTGAGGTTTTTTGGGCTTATAATGTTCCGTCAAGCTTTTAATTGCAAATCGACATTCGCTGAAATGTTGCTGAAGAGTATCAATGCCTAACTGGTCTAGAGGCAGGCTATGAGCACCAATCAATGAGCCATTCATACCCACGCAGTCTAAGCGTAGATTGAAGAACAAATCCGGTAGCAGCTTAGGAGTAAGAACGATGTTTGTGTGAACCTGCGGTTTTACACGCTGAATTAGCGTCTTTACTGAAGCCTTGACCAATAGCCGACGCCGAGGCTGCTTTAACGGTTCAGTAGCGTCTACCAAATTCGTGTACAGTTGATTGAAAACGGCTATTGGTTCCTCACTCTCAAATATCGCTACGTTTGTTGGTGCGTCTAAGCGTACCAAGCCGTTGGAGTAGCGTGTTAAGTACTCCCAATCACTGCGGCTCATCAACCTAGTTAGGCCAGCTTTTTGATCAGTTACCAGCGCTTGGCGCCTAGCAGCAGTATCAACCTCTACACGCGCTTCCAACTGCCTTACTGCATAGCGAATGGATGCTTCTGCATGGCGTGCAAGCAACAGCGCTAGCTTCAACTTACGTGTTGAAACCCTCATTTCGTGCTGCGTACCATCGAACATTACCAACCCTACCACCACAGCTTCGCCAGATGCCGGGTTGGGCACGACGCGCAACAAGGTGTAAAAAGCAGGTGTGTTCATGACTGAGGTAAAGAAGCAAAAAAATCATCCCAGAGCAGCTCTAAGCGTCTCTGACAGAACAGAAAGTAGAATAAATGAGTTTGCTCTACTTCGCTTAAATGGAAAGGAGCGGGCAGCAAGCTACATACGTAGGCGAACTGGTGACGGCAATGGCGGATGCGAAGATAATACCCCTCCTTCAACTCGCTAGCCCATAAGAGAGGCCTCTTCTCTTTCCATTGATTTAGGACCGATCTTGCTACCGCTGCCTGAGACACATTGGTGTTAAAGCTGAAGTAGGTTTCCGTATGGTCTAGATACTGAAACGGCTGAGAAGTAAACGTGAATGCATGGTCGATAGCCCAGCATTGTAGACTGTTTCTGCCAGCTATGGGAGCTGGCGCTATGATTAAGTTGTGGTGACTGGCTCGCCGATCATCATTTGCTACCCAAGCGTCAAAAAGAGCAATCCATAGTAAGTCGTCCGGGTTCGACAGAGTCGCAAGCTCCGATAAGGTGCCTTGCTGGATAAAGTCACTACTGTCAATGGCTCCAGGTATGAGCTTCGAACCGAAAGCAGGCTGCTGCAAGTATCGCGTGGTCGATTGAGCAGCTGGTGGAAAAGTCGGAAATATTTCCGGTGGCACGGTTAGCACCGCTATATCAGGAGTAGGAATGCCCCACAGCCTGAGTAAGTAGTGGCATAACCATTCGCACTTAAGCTCATAGAGCTGGTGGCGAGCGTATTTTAGGTAGTATAGACTCCCATTTTCGGCCATTACCAATAATGGACGATGAGCTGTTTCTACTACATCGTGTACTGTCCGAACTCGGAGCGGTTCTGGTGGCCTCAGCATCTACAAACTAAGATGTCGTAACAGCTTGAAATTGCCATTGTGCACAGGGTAATATATAAATTGAAGATTGGTAAATAGCAATTCGAGCTTGCGACGTTAAATAGGAGAAGCTCCAAATATAGATTGTTATATGTCTTCAGTACATGTCTTTAGCTGTACTTTAGGTTAGTTACACATTTTGGGCTATTCAAAGTGCAGTAAAATTATTCATACCAAGTCCAAAATGAAAACAGCCGGAGCCCCGCCCAAGCGGAACCCCGGCTGCCCAAGAAACCACAGAATCAAACCGCCGCCCGCGTCACCGTCGCATCCACGCGCTTCTTCACGCCGGGCTCAATCACCACGCCCGGCAGCTCCTGCCGCGTGATGCCCGCCCCGCTGAGCGTGAGCGAATAAGTACCGGCCGGCAGCGGCAGCAGGAAGCGCCCGTCCTCGTCCGACACGGCGAAATCGTCGCGGCCCGTCGCCTGCACCAGCACCCCGGCGGCCGGTTGGCCGGCCCGGTCGGTGAGAGTGCCCCGGGCCGCTGCCTGCCCGGTGCCGCGCACTAGGCTTAGCAGGTACTCCGTCTGAAACTGCCGCGCCAGCTCCGGCTCCTTGCGGAAGATGCGCTGCGCGTCGCGGTTCATCTTCTGGTAGGCCTCGTACTGGGCCAGCAGCGCCGTTTGCTGCGTGGTGGTGCCCGCCTGCGCCGCTCCCTTCTCCTGCATAAACTGCCGCAGCAGCGTGCGCACGTCGGCCGCTTCCTCCGCCAGCTCCGCCGCGAAGGTGCCGGGCATTTCGCCCCGGTCGGCCAGCTCGGCGGCGTACTGCTGCACGTAGGCCAGGGCCGCCGCCATCAGCTGCTCCAGCGCCGTCCAGTCGTGCTTGGCCGCCGCCTCGTAGTGCCGGTAGCCGGCCGCGTCGCGCATGGCCCGGTAGGCCCCCGGCTCGGGGTTAGCTTCCTCGATGTAGCCATCGAGCAGCTGCCAGGCCGCCAAAAACTCGTCAGCCTGCGTCACCAGCCCGCCGCGGGTGCGCTCCGATGCCGCCCCGCGCGCCTGCGCCCCGGGCATCTGCTGCGCTTTTTGCAGCTCGGCCAGCGCCTTGGTGGCCAGCTCCGGCGTGTAGCCGCGCTTATAGGCCGCAAAGCGTTCCTGATGTTGTTGATACTGCTGCCACGCCAGCGGCAGCACGAGGGCCAGGTCGCCCTGTGCCATTGGTAAATTAGCCATCTTAAACAGTTGGTAAGCTAGTGGGCCCAATGCGGGTTAAGCCAAATGTAATCGGCCGCTATGCACTTCCAATAGTCCGGCTTCAATAAAAGATTAGTACAAAAAAGCCCCGTCGCCAACGTCCCGGATAGCGCCATTGTTGCCTTCCCCCGCTGCCCCGCCGCTGCGGGCCACCCGCCCCCAGCCCCACAGCCACGGCCCGGCCCGGTGCAGCGGCTTCGGCCCCGCCCGAGGGGCTTTCTGGCCCGCCCGCAGCCTTTTCAGTCGGGCCCGCGCCGCCTCTCCGGTTGCCCGCACCAGTTCCTGCCCGGCCCGAAAAGCCTCCTGCCTCGCCCGAAATCGTTCCTGCCTCGCCCGAAACGATTCCTAAACGCTACCCGAAATGTCTAATCAACCCGTTCGGGCGGCCCGCCCGCCGGCTGGGCGCCGTTGGGCGCCCGGTGCCGGCGTACTAGCTTAGCGCGGTGGGCGGGCGTGCTGCCCGGGCGGTGCCCGCCCGCTCACCTGATTAACCTTCCTGATTCTATCACCTTCACTTACCGCATGAAGCACCCCTTACCCGCTCTCCGGCTTATCATTCGCCGCGCGCCCTGGCTGCTGCTGCTCCTGCTGCTGGCCGGTAGCGCCGCCTACGCCCAGACCACGCCCGCCTTCGGCGCCGCCTGGGCCACCGGCACCGTGGCCTCGCCCTTCAACAGCCAGAGCTCCATCAACGCCACCGCCCGCGACGCGGCTGGCAACGTGTACATAGCCGGCAACTTCATCGGCACCACGGGCTTCGGCAGCCTCTCGCTCAGCAGCACCGAGCCCTACGTGTACTACGGCGCCGGCGACGCCTTCGTGGCCAAGCTCGATGCCCAGGGCAACTACCTCTGGGTGCGCAGCGCCGGCGGCCCCGACGGCGACGGCATCGGGGCCCTGGCCGTGGATGCCGCCGGCAACGCCTACGTGACGGGCGTCTTCGGCTACCGCGTCACCGGGCCCACCCCCGCCAGCGTTTCCGCCACCTTCGGCAGCACCACCCTCACCACCACCACCCCTGCCGTCGACAACAAGTTTGTGGCCAAGCTCGACGCCAACGGCACCTGGCTCTGGGCCCGCCGCATGGACACGGGCACCAGCCGTCTGGCCGTGGATGCCACCGGCAACGCCTACCTGACGGGGAGCTTCAACACGGCCACCGCCACCTTCGGCAGCACCACGCTCTCCAACGCGGGCACCGGCTCCTACGGCACCTCTGCCTTCCTGGCCAAGCTGGATGCCGCGGGCACCTGGCTCTGGGCCAAACAGGTCGGCGGCACCGGCACCAACGGGAGCCGCGACGTGGCCACCGATGCCAGCGGCAACGTCTACCTCAGCGGCTACTTTCAAAACTCGGTTACGCTGGGCAGCACCACCCTCACGGCCAGCGCGGCCGGCACGGCCTTCGTAGCCAAGCTCGACGCGGCCGGCACCTACCTCTGGGCCCGGCAGCTCGGCGCCCTGCCTTTCCTGGCTCCCGATGCCAGCGGCAACGTCTACTTGGCCGGCCAGTTTCAGAACACCCTCACGCTGGGCAGCACCACGCTCGCGGCCGGTACGGCGGGTTACACCGGCTACTCCGTCTTCCTGGGCAAGATGGACGCCGCCGGTAGCTGGCTGTGGGCCCGCGCCTCCGGCAGCAGCGGCGCCCTCAGCTACGGCTCCATCACCGGCCTCAGCGGGCTGGCCCTCGACGGCAGCGGCAACGCCTACGTGAGCGGGCAGTTCAATGGCCCGGCCATCGGCTTCGGCAGCACCACGCTCACCAATGCTTCCGAGGCCCCCGTTTATAGTGACGTCTTTGTGGCCAAGTGCGACGCCAGCGGCACCTGGCTCTGGGCCCGGCAGTCGACCGGCGCCGTATCCGAGCAGGGCGCGGGCCTCGGCGCCGATGCGGCCGGCAACGTCTGGCTGATCGGGGAGACCTACGGCGAGGCGGTCCGCCTCGGCAGCACCACCCTCACCGGCGCCAACAGCTTCAGCGTCGGCACCCGGACCGCCAGCTTCCTGGGCAAAATGGACGCCGCCGGCACCTGGCTCTGGGCCCGCGCCCCCGACAACGGCGGCAGCGGCAGCCAGTGCACCCAGTCCCTGCCCGACGGCAGCGGCAACCTCTACGTGGTCGGTTCCTTTAGCGGCACCGTTGCCTTCGGCAGCACCTCGCTCACCAGCCGCGGCACCGACGACGCCTTCGTGGCCAAGCTCGATGCCCAGGGCAACTACCTCTGGGTGCAGCAGCTCGGCACCGCCGGCCCCGACGTGGCATACGACCTGACCCGCGACGCCAGCGGCAACGTGCTGGTGACGGGCTTCTTTGCCGGTACGCTTACCCTGGGCAGCATCACGCTCACCACCACCGCGTTCGGCCACGACTCCTTCGTGGCCAAGCTCGACGCCGGCGGCACCCCGCTCTGGGCCCGCAGCATCGGTACCTATTCGTATTCCAGCGCCAACAACCCGCGCTACGGCAACTCCCTGGCCACCGACGCCAGCGGCAACGTGTGGCTGGCCGGCTACTTCAGCGGCACCGCCACCTTCGGCAGCACCTCGCTCACCGCCACTTCCGGCTACGCCCCCGATGCCTTCGTGGCCAAGCTCGACGCCAGCGGCACCTGGCTCTGGGCCCGGCAGGCCGTCGGCTCCGCCCAGGACGACGTGCGCGGCCTGGCCCTCGACGCGGCCGGCAACGCGTACCTGGTCGGCTCCACGGTCAGCAATACGCTTGGTTTCGGCGCCATTTCCCTCAGCAATACCAACCCGGGCAGCAACGGCTTCGTGACCAAAATCGACCCGGCCGGTACCTGGCTCTGGGCCCGGCAAGTGGGGGCCAACGTGGCCGACGTAGCCCTGGATGCCGCCGGCAACCTCTACGTGGCCGGCAGCTTCTTCGGCGGCCCGCTCACCCTGGGCAGCAGCACCCTCACCAACCGCGGCAGCGCGGACGTGTTCGTGGCCAAGCTCGATGCCAGCGGCAACGCCCTCTGGGCCCGCTCGGCCGGCGGCGCCGACTACGACGTGGCCCAGCGGCTGGTGCTGGCCCCCAACGGGACGCCCTGCCTGATGGGCTCATTTGCCAGTACGGCGGCTGGCTTTGGGGCGTCCTCGCTCACCGCCAACGGCATCAACGACATGTTCCTGGCCCAACTGGATGCGGCCGGAAACTGGCTCCTGGTCGCGCAGGCCGGCGGAGCGGGTAATGATTTTGGCCAGGGCCTGAGCGCCGACGCCAGCGGCAACCTGTACCTGAGCGGCTACTTCGACGGGCCGACGGCCAGCTTCGGCGCCCTCAGCCTGACCTCAGCGGCTTCGGGCAAGGAGCGCGGCTTCGTGGCGCGCCTGCCGGCCGTCGTCACCAGCCAGCGGCCGGTGGCCCGCCTGACTCCCTTGCAGCTCTACCCCAACCCCGCCGCCGGCCGCCACGTGCGCCTGCTGGCCACCGACCTGTCGGGCGCCACGGCCGAGCTGCGCGTGCTCAACAGCCTGGGCCAGCTGGTGCGCCACGAAACCCGGCCGCTGCTTGCCCGCCGCCTGGACCACACGCTGGAGCTGCCCGCGCTGCCCGCCGGTGTGTACACCGTGCAGCTGCGCACGGCCGCCGGCACGCACACCGGCCAGCTGCTGCTGAACTAACTGCGGCTGCTCCCCGAACGCCAACGGCGCCCGTTTGCACAAGGCAGGCGGGCGCCGTTGCTGTTTGCGCCGGACCTTTTTAAGCTGTTACGCCCGCTCCAGCCGCTGCAGGTCCTCGCGGCGCAGCTCCCAGAGCTTCACCGGCTGCTCGAAGTTGATGCTGCCCGGCGTGCACACGTGCTCTCGCACGAAGCGGAAACCCAGCTGGGCCAGGGTGTGGTTGGGCGCCGGGTTCAGCGCGTACGGTTCGCAATACAGCCGCTGCAGCGCGTAGGCTGCGAAAAAGCGCGGCAGCGCCAGCCGCACCAACTGCCGCCCGTAGCCCTGGCGGCGCACCGCGGCGTCCCAGAGGTGCAGGTGCATATAGGCCTGTTCGCCGGGCCGGATCTGGTTGATGTTGCAGTGGCCCACGGCCCGCCCGTCCACTTCCCAGATCAGGCAGTACGACTGCTTTTCCGGCAGCGGAGTGGCCAGTTGCTGCGCCAGCATGGCCGTCCAGCCGGCGCGGTCGGGCAGTTTGGCCAGGTCCACGCCCATGCTGGTCAGGTGGGTCGGCGGCGACGTGAGCCAGTACTCGGCAATGCGGGCAATGTCGTCAGCGCGCAAGTCGCGCACGGAAAGGGTAGGGGGCATGGGCACCAATGGCAGTCAGGCCCGCAAGAAGGCAGCTTTTCGCGACACGGCCACTGCTCGCGAACCTTCGCTCCCGCCCCTCACCAGCTGCTGCCCGCCCCGCCCCCGCCCGACGAGCCGCCCGAGCTGCTGCTGGAGGAGGAGCCGCCGGAGGAAGAGCTGCCCGATGAGGAGCTGCTCGACGACTCCGAAATGCGCGGAATGTCGTAGCGCTCCTTGGTTTCGTAGGCGCAGTGGCGGCAGCGGTGCCGGTGCCAGCCCCAGCCCGCCGAGTGGGTAGTGGCCCGCTGCATCACCTGCTGGCCCGCGTCCTGAAACGTGCGGAAGTGGCATTTCGGGCAGGGCTCGGCGTCGGTGCTCAGGTTCTGGTAATCGAGCTTGAGCGTGTGCTGGCAGGCCGCGCAGCGCCACACGTCGTAGTCCACGGACTGCAGGCGCTCCTCCACCCGCTCCCCCGGGTGCAGGTGGGCGTCGTCGTCGGTTTCGGCGAGGCGGCGCATGGGCTGGCCGCAGTGCGGGCACGCATAGGGCGCCTCGCGCAACTCCTGCATGCGGCGGCGGTGGCGGGGCCAGTACCAGGCCAGCGGCAGCGCGAAGGCGTAGGCCGTGAAGCCCAGGCCGTGGTGGGCCCGCTGCAGCAGCTGGTGCTGCTGGTGCCGCGGCAGCGCCGCCCACGCCCCGCGCCGCTGCTGCTCCACGCGCCGCAAATGCCACAGCGTGTACAGCCAGGGCGGCAGATAGCCCAAGCCCAGCAGCAGGGCCGCCCCGCGCCCCGCATCGTCGGTGAAGGGCAGGGCCAGCGCCAGCCCCACCGGCACCAGCAGCACCAGCGCCGCGGCGTAGCGGTGCGGGCTGCCCTGGGTGGTGTAGTACCACAGCAGCCCGTACAGGAGCAGCGCGGCCAGGCAGGCCACGACCCCGGCAACGATGACGAGGATATTGTCCTCCGAATCCGGCGCGCTGCCGACGTCGGTCAGCGCCAGGCCCGCGGCATCGTCGGCGGCCGCGGCGGGCCCGTCCGCCGCCAGCGAATCGGCGCCCGCCGCGGCAAACCGGCCGGTGCTGAGCTGGCGGATAACGGCCGCCACGCCCTGGCGCACGGCCTCGTCCGTCTGCCCCGCCCGCAGCGCCGGCACCATGTACTGCTGCTGAATGCGGTAGCAGATGACGTCGGGCAGCTCGGCCTCCAGCCCGTAGCCGGTTTCAAACTCCACGCGCCGCTGGTCCATCACCAGCAGGATGAGCAGGCCGTTGTCCTTGGTCTGGTCGCCGATTTTCCACCGGTTGAACAGCGCCGTGGCCGCCGTCTTGGGCACGGCCTCGCCGATGCTGCTGACCACCGCCACGTCGATGTGGGCCCGGCCGCTCTGGTCCAGGGCTTGCAGCGTGGCGTTCAAGTCCTGCACGGTGGCCGGGCTTAGCACCGCGTCGGGGTTGCTGACGTAGGTTTCGCCCAGCCGTTTGGGGTCGGGAACCCGGGTCAGGTACGCATCGGGGGCCTGCGCGGCGGCCGGTGCACCGGCGAGCAGCAGAAGCAGGAAGGCGGGCAGAAACAGCAGGCGAAGCATCGGGGAAGGGCGCAAGTCGGGCGGCAGGATCGGGCCGCAACGGGCGGCAAGATAGAGCCCCGCCGTGCCGCGGCCAATCCGGTCGCGCCTGCTTCGCTCAGCACCACTGCTGCTGCAGCCCGCGCCAGCTTATACCAGCGCCCCCAGCTCGGGCACCTCGCGCACCTCGCCCGGGGCCAGCTCGCCCAGCGCCAGCCCGCCGATGCGCACACGTACCAGCCGCAGCGTCGGGAAGCCCACGGCCGCCGTCATCTTGCGCACCTGCCGGAACTTGCCCTCCGTGAGCGTAATCGACACCCAGCAGGTGGGGCCGTGCCGGTCGTCGCGGATGCGCTTGGCGCGCGGGGCGAAGCCGGGCGCCGCCGCCAGCCGCCGGGCCTGGCAGCGGATGGTCTGGTACTTGGTTTCGCGCAGGCCGATTTCCACGCCCTGCGTGAGGCGAGCCAGCGCTTCGTCGGTTATCAGGCCGTCGAGTTGGGCGTAGTATTCCTTTTCGGTGCCGCCGTTGCGGATCTGCTCGCTCACCCGGCCGTCGGTGGTGAGCAGCAGCAGCCCCTCGCTGTCCTCGTCGAGGCGGCCGATGGCCATGACGCCGGCCGGAAAGTCGTGCAGCTCGCCCAGAAAGCGCTTTTTGCGGGCCTCCCGGGCGTCCTCGCTCCGAAACTGGCTGAGGTAGCCGAAGGGCTTGTGCAGAACGAAGTGGCGGTGCGCCGGGGTTGAGCTCATACGAAACAGAAAGCCGGCGCGGCCCTAAAACCGGAAGCCGAGCAGCAGGTACAGGCGCTTGGTGTGGCTGGATTGCTCCTGGCCGTCGAGAAAACCATTGCCGAGCTCGAAGCGGCCCTCGGCGGAAAGCCGCTTGAGGCTGCCACCCGCGCCGACGATGAGCGACTGCTCCACCTTGTCCTCGGAGCCGTAGGCCGGCGTGTCCTTGGTGGTTTCCTGGCTGTAGAAACGCACCGTCTCGTGGCGGGTGTGCACCTGCTTGACGGCGTAGCCCATCGAGATGCCACCGTGCGCAAACCAGCTGGCCGCCGCGCCCACCGGGTGGCGGTAGCGCAGCAGCGCGTTGAGCCGGGCGTAGTCGTAGTGCAGCGTCACCGTGCCGGTGGTGTAGCGGTCGGCGCTGATGGTGTTCGTGTAGCTCTGCTGGGCCTGGTAGCTGTTGTAGAACAGCTCGGGCACGATGGAGAGGTGCCGCAGGCGCCGCGGCAGCGGCAGCTCCACGAACAGGCCGCCGGCGAGCCGCCGCGAGCTGGGGAAGCGCATCGTTTCGCTGGTGCCCAGGAGCGGGTCGTTGACGGTCACGCTGACGGTGGTCTGGCTCAGGCCGGCCAGCACGCCAAACGATGCGCGGTTCTTCTCCGAGGCCTGCTGAAACGTCGGGGCCGCCTTGCCGCCGGCGCAGGCGTAGTACTCGCCAAACACCTTCTGCAGGCCGGGCGTGGTGTAGGGCACCGTGCGCAGGCGCGGGCCGATGGTGGGGCAGTCGGCCAGGTAGGTTTGCAGCTGGTCGGCAAAGCTGCGGTCGGTTACCACGCGGTTGCTTTGCTCGTTGGGAATAAACTGCTTGTGGAGCAGCAGCTCCAGCGCCCCGTCCTGCCGGATAAAGAAGTGCTCCTTGCCGTTGCGGTCCTGGTAGTAGTACAGGCTTTTGGGCCCGCTCACCAGCACCCGCACAAAGGCCTCGTCGCGGCGCATCAGCAGGGCCGGGGACTTGGGCAGCTCCCCGATCTTGTAGGGCGAGCCTTCCACCTGCACCACGGCGCTTTCGTAGCGCTCGGCGGCCACCCCGAAGCCGCGGATATCGGCCGGGCCGTAGTTTTTGGGTTCCCCCGCGGCCGGGCGGAAGTCGATGCGCGTCGGGTTCTGGTTCCACTGGCGGAAATCGACGGTGCCGCGCACGGTGTCGCCGCTGAGGCTGAGCACGTAGCCGGGCTGGTAGTTGGTCTGGGCCCGGGCCGTGAGGCTGGCCGCGCCGCTCAGCAGGAGCAGCGCCGCAAGGCGGTAAGCGTGTTGCATCGACAACGAAAAATAAGGGGGTACGGAAGCCGGAAAATGCGCCGGCGCACAACCTGCGCCGAACGAGCGGCGCTAATCAGGTTGGCAAATATACAACACAAGTGCTGAATATAATTGCATCACTTGTGATTATTCGGCGCGGCCGCTCACGCGCCGGAAGCCGCCGGGCGTGGCCTGGTAGCGCACCCCTTCGATGATGGTAATCTGGTTGTCGGGCAGCTCGCTGAGGTTGCTCAGGTCGGTGTCGAGGGTGTGCAGGCTGTAGCCGTAGCGGCGGGCCAGGGCCAGATACTTGGGGTTGATGTGGTCGGTGACGCCGCAGAGGATGATTTTGACCGGCAGCCTGGTGCCCTCCAGCAGCTTGGTGTCGCGCGGGAAGGTGTGGTTGTCGGCTACCAGGATGAGGTCCTGCGCGTCGGGCGCGAGTTGGTGGGCGCGCAGCAAGGCCTCGCAGTCGTTTTCGGGCGCGTCGCCGCCGCCGCCCGCGCTCATGGCCTCCACGACGCGCTGCCGGATGCGGGCGTAGTCGCTGCTGCGCACGTCGTAGAGGCCGCCGGTCTGGCCCAGGCGCTTCTGCTTGTCGGGCAAATCGTCGCCGTCGTTGAAGAACACAAAGGTTTTGTCGGGGCCCGCGGCGGCCAGCTGCAGCCAGATGAGCAGGTCGGCGGTGTAGGGGTACATGCTGCCGGTCACGTCGGCCACCACCGTCTGCTTCTGCCACTCGGGGTGGCGCTCGAGCACCCGCGTCACCACGTTCGGGTCGGGGTTCGGGATGGGGTCTTCCTCGGTGGCGTCGCCGGGCCGCAGCTGCCGGGCCTGGCAGCCGTCGCGCAGCAGCTTCACCCGGTGCTTGCGCATCAGCGAGTCGGGCAGGTAGAAGCCGGTGACCTTCAGGCCCTGCTGGGGGCGCAGCGGCAGCGTGAGGCGGCCCGTCACGGTGAAGGGCAGGCGCTGCTTGCCCAGCAGAAAGCCGTCGGAAAAGGCCAGGCCCTCGGCAATGGCGCCGGTCAGCTCCGCGGGGCAGGGCGGGGCGGCGGCCCCGGCCGAGTCGACGGCGGGCAGGCGCACGCTCAGCACCTTGCCCTGGCGGCTGACCTCGGCCTGAAACGTGACGGTGCGCGGCCGCCGGTCCTTCTGGGTGCAGTCGTAGGCTTTTTTGATGCGCTTGGTGAGCTTGCGCAGCTTGTCTTCCACGTGGGGGTAGCCGCAGGCCAGCGGCTTGCCCGGCGACTTGCGCACGGCCCGGATGCGCTCAATCTTTTTCTCGGTGGCGTTGAGCCGGGCCGCCAGCCGTCCGATTTCGGCCTTGGTGTCGGCCCGGGTGTAGCGTTTTTCGATGTAGAGCACGAAGCCGTGGAAGTACTGCTGGCACTCGTCAGGAGTGGTGCAGCCGGTTTGCTCGATCAGGTTCCAGGTAATGGCCGGGTCCTGCAGCAGGCCGGGCAGCCGCTCGTCGAGGTTGCGCAGGCGGTCGAGGTTGAGCTGGCGCTGGCTGAACTTGGGGTCGAAGCGGTAGGCCGAGTACACCAGGTCGACGCGCACCAGCTGCCGCTCGCGCAGGCGCAGCGCGGCCAGCTCGGGGCCCGAAAACGTGGAGGGCAAAGTCAGCAGCTGGTAGCCGCTGTCGGGCTGGTAGCGCTTCAGCTGGTAGGCGCTGAGCTGGTCGTACAGGGCTTCGATGACGCGGGTCGGCGTGGGCTGCTGGGCCCGGGCCGGCGCCGCGCCCAGCGTCAGCAAGCCGAATAACAGGAGGAGGAATGCGCGCACGGGCAAAACAGAGCTAAGGCGGGAAGCTACGAAACGTCCGGCCACCGCGCGGGCGTATGCGGCCCGCCCGCGGGCCACCCCCGATACGGCCCGAAACGCCGCAGCGGCTGAAACCCCGGCAAAGGAGCTTCAGCCGCTGCGGCGTTGTTCGTTATTTGTTGTTCGTTGTTCGTCAGGCGGCTGGTGGCTCCAGCCGCCTGACGAACAACGACCTACTTCAGCCGGGCCTTGCCCTTGTAGTGCACGTCGCTGGCGCCGGAGCTGTGCGAGTTCAGCTCCCCGTCGACGTACACGAAGGCGTCGCTGGCGCCGGAGGCTTCCACCTGGGCCTGCTGGCTTTGCAGCTCGTAGGCGCGGTAGTCGCTGGCCCCGCTCACGTGCACCTGCTGGCGCTCCACGCGGCCGGTGAGGCGGATGTCGCTGGCGCCGCTGGCGTGGGCCGTGAGCTGGCGGGCGGTGAGCTGCAGCGTCACGTCGCTGGCGCCGCTGACCTTGATGCTGAACTGCTCGGCCGAGATGGGCGAGGCGCCTTTCACGTCGCTGGCGCCGCTGACCTCAATGCCCGAGAGGCGCGGGCTGGTCACGTACACGGTCACCTTTTCGGTTTTGCCGAAGTGGAAGCTGCCCGACTTTTCGCGGTAAATCTTCAGGGTGTTGCCCTCGACCTCGGTGCGCACCTGGGCCAGTACCTCGGGCGTGGCCTCGACTTTCACTTCGGCCGGGCCCTGGCGCAGCACCACGTTGATGGCGCCGCTGGCGCGCACCTGCTCGAAGCTGCCGACGGGGCGCAGCTGGGCGCCCTCCTGGGCCAGCGCGGCCAGGGCCGAAGCACCAATAAACGTGGCCGCCAAAGCAGCGGAGCGGAGGGAGAACAGACGTTTCATAGCGTGGAAGATGGGTTACGGTGGGGTGTTCGAAGCGGTAGATGGCGGCGGCGAAACGGGCGTTGCCTGGAAGCGGGAATAATTATCAGCAAGCACCGTCCGGCAGGCTGAGCCGCGCCGCTGGGCGGGCGTAGCCCCATAACTCATACAGCAGGTTCCCAATCGGCGTAGCTGGAATGTAGCGCGGGCTGCAGCCCGCGTCCGGTTGAACGAAATCGGCCGGACGGCTGCGGGCTGAACCGCAGGTCGGCGTAGCCAAGCCCGCGCTACACCGTCCCCGAAACCGCTATAAGTCATTTCGCCGCTCGTCGAGCCAGCGCAGGATGACCGACATGAACTCGAAGTTCAGCGGCGGGTTGGGCTGCTCGTCCAGGCGCATGGCCTCCGCCATGTCGCGGGCGTGGTTGAAGTGGTGGTCGACCTCGGGCAGGAGCACGAAGCGGGCCCGGCCGGGGTGGGCGCGGTTGACCACGTCGGCAATGAGCTGGTGGTCGGAACTGTAGGAAATGTAGTCGGCCGCCCCGCGCAGGGCCAGCACGTCGGTGTCGAGCTGCTGCCAGGCGCGGGGCAGGTTCAGGGCCTGCCACTGCTGCATATACGTGTGGTGCTGCGGAAACTGCAGCAGCCCGCGCGCCGCCGGGTAGCGCGTGAGCACCTGCTCGGGCGGCTGCCGCTCGGTCAGCAGCAGGTGCAGGGCGGCGGAGTAGGTGCGCAGCAGGGCGTCGATGGAGTCGGGGGGCAGGCCGGCCAGCTGGCTCTGGTTGCGCTTGTTTTCCAGCAGGTACTCGGTGAAGGTGCGCCCGACGGTGCCGAACACCACGATGCCGCGCACGTTTTCGCCCCGGGCCACCAGCGGCGCCAGCACCCCGCCGATGCTGAAGCCGGTGATGAACACGCGCCGCGCATCGACAAAGGCCAGCTGCCGGGCAGCGGCCAGCGCGGCCCGGTAGCCGCCGGCTTCGCTCAGCAGGTCCGACTGCAGGCAGGGCGGCCCCTGACTGTCGCCCATGCCGGTTTTGTCGACGCGCAGGGTGGCGTAGCCGCGGCGCGAGAGGGAGTCGATGATGCGGCGGGTGGGCTCGGTGCGGCTCAGCGGGTTGTCGATGGAAAAGCAGCCCACGCCCTGAATGAAGAGCACCAGCGGCACCTTGCCCGCGGCCCCGCGCGGCCGCGTGACGATGGTGCGCAGGCGGCTGGGGCCGTAGCTGACGGCCCCGTAGGTGGCCTCGTAAAACGGGCTCTGCTCGGGCGGCAGCGGCCGGAACGTGAGCAGCCGCCGCCGCTGCCGGCCGTTGCGCACGAGGGTGAAGGTGGCCCGGTCGCCGGCGCGGTACTGCTTCAGCAACGCCAGAAACGGCCCCAGCTCCGGCCCCAGCACCGTCTGGTCGATTTGCCGCACCACGTCGCCGGCCCGCAGCCCGGCCGCTGCCGCCGACGAGCCCGGGCGCACGCCCAGCACCAGGACGCCGTTGCGGTCGGGCAGGCGGTGGTGGCGCCGAATGCTGTCGTCGACGGCGCGCAGGTCGATGCCCACGAACGGGCGGCGCGGCAGCGCCTGGGCGGTGGCCCGCAGCGCGGGGGCGCCGAGCAGGGCCAGCAGCAGGAAAAAGCGGGTTGGCATACGAAGGCGGCGCGGCGGAAAAGCAGCGCCGCCGCGCCGGCCGAATAGATGCCGGCGCCCCGCGCGCGTTGCAGGGCCGGCCCTCACATCTTTGGGTGAGGCCGGGGCCCGGCGGTGGCAAAGCCGCCCGCCAACGCGTAGGTTGCGGCTCGTCTCTGCCCTGGTTGTCATGAACACGCTCAAGCACTTCCTCGCCGTCGGGCTGCTGGCGCTGCCGCGGGCCGCCGCCGCCCAGGCCGCCCCGCCCGCGCTGGCCCCGGCTCAGTACCGCCAAGACGTGGCCTTCTTCTGGCAGACGGTGCACGACGACTACGCCTACTTCGACCGGAAGCAGACCGACTGGGAGCAGGTGCGCCGCCGCTACCTGCCGCAGGCCGATACCCTCCGCTCGCGCCGGGCCCTGGTGCGCCTGCTCGAAACCATGCTGGCCGAGCTCTACGACCCACACGCCACCCTCGGCACCAACCGCCCCGACTCGCCCCGCCTCGTGCCCTCCGGCAGCGACGTATACGCCGAATGGCGGGGCGACAAAGCCGTGGTGCGCGACGTGCGGCCCGGCTTTGGGGCCGCGCTGGCGGGCGTGCGGCCCGGCACCGAAATCGTGGCCGTGGACGGCGTGCCGGTGGCCCAGGCTGCCGGCGCCTACCTGCCCGCCTGCCTGAAAGCCCCCGACCCGGCCGCCCGCGCCTACGCCCTGAACGTGCTGCTGGCCGGCCGCCACCACGCCGAGCGGCGCTGGCAGCTGCGGCAGCCGGGCGCTGCCCCCATCGACGTGCGCCCCGACTACCCCCGCCCCCTGCTGGAACACATCAGCTACCCGCGCCGCCTCGAAAGCCGCCGCTACGGCCGCACGGGCTACATCCGCCTGCACAACAGCCTCGGCGACCATGCCCTCATGGCGCCCTTCGACAGCACCCTCGACGCACTGCTGGACACCCGTGCCCTGGTGCTGGACCTGCGCGATACGCCCAGCGGCGGCACTACCACCGTGGCCCGTGCCCTGCTGAGCCGCTTCGTGAGCCGCGAGCAGTACTACCAGCAGCACGAGCTGGTGGCCGAGGAGCGCGCCTACGGCGTGAAGCGCAAGTGGACGGAGCTGGTAAGCCCGCGCGGGCGGCGCTACCCCGGCCGCGTGGTGGTGCTGGCCGGGCGCTGGACGGGCAGCATGGGCGAGGGCCTCGCCATTGCCTTCGACGCGCTGCCGCAGGCCACCGTGGTGGGCACCGAGCTGGCCCGGCTGAACGGCGCCATCTACTTCTACCGCCTGCCCAACTCGGGCATCGGCTTCAGCCTGCCCGCCGAAAAGCTCTACCACATCGACGGCACCCCGCGCGAAGACTACCGCCCGAAAGTGCTGGTGCCGCCCGCCGCCCCGCCCGCCGACGCCGCGCTGGACCGGGCCCTGCAGCTGCTGAAGTAGGCCCGGGGCCCGGCCGGCCGCCGCGCCCGCCAGGCCGACCATAACCCCCGCCGCCGGCCGGCCGTTAGGCATGAGCGCACAACCAACGCTTTGCCCGCCATGTCTGATAAGCCCAGCCTCTTTCCGCCCCAGCACCAGGACCAGCAGCCCGGGCTGGAAAGCGAGATGACGCCCCAGCCCGAATACATCCGCCCGAACTACAAGGGCGCCGACAAGCTGCTCGACAAAGTGGCCCTCATCACCGGCGGCGACTCCGGCATCGGCCGGGCCGTGGCGGTGCATTTCGCCCGCGAAGGCGCCGACGTGGCCATCAGCTACATGCCCTCGGAGCAGCAGGACGCCGAGAAGGTGCAGGAACTGGTGAGCGGCCACGGCCGCCGCTGCCTGCTGCTGCCCGGCGACCTGCGCGACGCCGCCTACTGCCGCGAAATCGTGGCCCGCACCGTGCAGGAGTTCGGCCGGCTGAACGTGCTCGTCAACAACGCCGCCGAGCAGCACTGGCACGACTCGCTGCAGGAGTTGCCCGACGAGGAGCTGGAATCGGTGTTCCAGGTCAATATTCTCTCGTTTTTTCGCGTGACGCGCGCCGCCCTGGAGCACATGGGCGAGGGCGACAATATCATCAACACCTCCTCCGTCAACGCCTTTCGCGGCAACGAGCAGCTCATCGACTACAGCTCCACCAAGGGCGCCATCACGGCCTTCACCCGCTCGCTGGCCCTGCAGCTGGCCGACAAGAAAATCCGCGTCAACTCGGTGGCGCCGGGCCCGATCTGGACGCCCTTTATCCCCAGCACCGCCAGCGCCCTGAAGGTGGCCACCTTCGGCCGCGACGCCAACATGGGCCGCGCCGGCCAGCCCTCCGAAGTAGCCCCGGCCTACGTGTTCCTGGCCTCCGAAGACGGCTCGTACTTCACCGGCCAGACCCTGCACCCCAACGGCGGCGCGGTGGTAAACGCCTGACAAGCCGCCGTTGGGCGAATCCTGGGCGCGGCTGCTGTCGAGACGCATTCTGGCGTCTCGACAGCAGCCGCGCCGTTTGGGCGTCATCGTTCTGCGCTGATCCGTTTAACGCCGAAACGTTCTGCGCCGAGACGCCAGGATGCGTCTCGACAGTCGTTCATAAGCTCCCCTAACGAGTCCGCCAACGCCGCGGCCGCCTGGCAGCAGGTGGCCGCGGCGCGCTGGCATCATCAGGGCTGCGGGGCCGGCAGCCGGAAGCGCAGCCACTGGTCTTCGGTGCCGGCCGGCCGAAAGCCCGCCCGCAGCAGCACGGCCTGCGAGGCCGCGTTGGCCGCCGCGGTATACGCCTCAATCTGGCGCAGCCCCAGCGCCGCGAAGCCGAGGGCGCACAGGGCCTGCGCGGCTTCCGTCATCAGCCCCCGGCCGCGGTAGGCGGGCAGCAGCACGTAGCCGATTTCGCCCGTGCCGCCCTCGAAGCCGCGGTAGAAGCCGGCGGTGCCCACCAGCGCGCCCGTGGCAGCCAGCGTAAGGCACCAGTGCAGCAGCTTCCCGTCCCGGTAGTCCTGCTCGATCCGGGCCAGCATCCGCCGGGCTTCGGCGGGCGAGGCGGCGGGCTGGCCGCCGTAGAACGTGATGGGCCACACGGCGGCGAGGTCGGCGGCGGTGAGGGCGCGCAGGTGCAGCGAGGGCGTGCGCAGCTCGGGCAGGGCAAGGAAGGCGTCGGCGAGGCTCATGCAGCGGCGAAGAAACGCAAATCGGCGCTCGGCCCGGACCGGGCGACAACGTTGCCGACATCGATTGCGCAAATAAACGCCCGGCGGCGCTCCGGCTTTGGCCCGGTATTTCGTTAATATTCAACTTCCAGCTCCCGGGCAGCCCGACGGCCGCCCGCCGATTCCCACCCTCGTTTCCGTCCCTTGCAACACCCCCGATTTTTCCTGTTTGGCGCGCCGCGGCCGGCGCGCGCATTGGCCGTGGGCGCCGCGCTGGCCCTGCTGGCTCCCGCCGTCCCGGCTGCCGCCCAGCAGCTGGCGTTTCCGGGCGCCGAGGGCGCGGGCCGCTTTACCCGCGGCGGCCGGGGCTCGGCCACAGCGCCCACCACGGTGTTTGAGGTAACCAGCCTGCTCGACGACGGCCAGCCCGGCTCCCTGCGCCACGCCCTCACGGCCCCGGCGGCGGCGCGCACCGTGGTGTTTCGGGTGGCGGGCACCATTCACCTCGCCGCGCCGCTGACCATCGGCCGCGACAACACCACCATTGCGGGTCAGACCGCGCCCGGCGAGGGTATCTGCCTGGCCGACTACCCCGTGGGCGTGAAGGCCAACAACGTCGTCGTGCGCTTTATCCGCTGCCGCATGGGCGACAAAAACCAGAACCAGGGCATGGTCGACGGGGCGGGCGGCGACGACGCCTTCAGCAGCATCGGCAAGAAGAATCTTATCATCGACCACTGCTCCGTGAGCTGGAGCACCGACGAGGTGCTGAGCTTCTACAACGGCGACTCGCTCACGCTGCAGTGGAACCTGATCAGCGAGCCGCTGAACTACTCCTACCACTTCGAGCGGGGCGACAAGGACTTCGAGCACCACGGCTACGGCGGCATCTGGGGCGGGCAGCACGCCTCATTTCACCACAACCTGCTGGCCCACTGCAACTCGCGCACCCCGCGCTTCAACGGCAGCCGGCAGGCCAAGCAGAACGGCTGGGAAAACTGCGAGCTGCGCCACAACGTGTTCTACAACTGGGGCGAAAACAACGTGTATGGCGGCGAGGGCGGCAACTACAACGTCGTGGGCAACTACTACCGCTACGGCCCGAGCACCAAGGAAACGGTGCGCTACCGCGTGCTGAACCCCTACAAGTCGGCCACGCTGCCCTTCGGCAAGTACTACGTGGCCGGCAACTACGTCGACGGCTCGCCTGAGCGCACCGCCGACAACTGGAAGGGCGTGGACCTGCAGGGCGGCGGCGACCGGGCCCAGGCCCGCGCCGACCAGCCCTTCGACCTCGGCCCGGTGCCCGCCCAAACGGCCCAGCAGGCCTACGAGGCCGTGCTGCGCGGCGCCGGCGCCGTGCGCCCCCACCGCGACACCCTCGATGAGCGCGTGGTGCGGCAGGTACGCCAGCGCACCGGCCGCCTCGTCGATGTGCAGGGCGGCTACCCCCACGGCACGCCCTACGCCGTGTCGCAGAAGGCCTGGCCGGCGCTGAAAACCGCGCCCGCTCCCGCCGACGCCGACCACGACGGCATGCCCGACGACTGGGAAACCAAGCGCAGGCTCAACCCCCAGGACGCCGCCGACCGCGCCAAAGTGGGCACCGACGGCTACACCATGCTGGAAGCGTATCTGAACGAGCTGGCGGCGCAGTAACGAATCAGAGCCACACGAAAGCGGCCGGCCCCCGATCGGGGCCGGCCGCTTTCGTGTGGCTCTGAAAGAACTGGCCGCAGCAGTGCTACTGGTTATTTGACAAAGTAGATTTTGCGGTTGGCTGGCTTCTCGTACCGAATACGGCCTTCGCCCAACAGAATACCAAGGACTGACCAGGAGAGGAAATTCTTCTGACCACCCTCATAGTCTGACTAGAGGTTCAAATCCTTGACGACATCGGTGGACGTGACGCCTTGGGGCTTCGACTTGATATAATCAAAGATGGTGTCTTTCAGTTGTTCGAGGGCCTGCTCGGCCTGAGTGCGTAATTGGGCGGTCATTTAGGTAGAGAGAGTTGATAGATGAAGTTGGGGCAATATAGACTTGAAGAGCGTTCTAGCTGGCCCGCGGCTTGTGCCTGCAGGGGCGCGCGCAGCACTCCGCTGCAGACAGCAGCGCCTCCGCCCCCGGCAACCCCGGCCGTAGCTGCCCCGTACCTAACGCCCAACATAGCCGCCCGGCTATGCTGCATTCCCCTTCTCTGAACCCCCACGACCATGAAACGCAACATTCTGTTGCTTGCCGCGGCAGCCGGCCTTGCGCTGACCACCGCCTGCAACCAAGATAAACCCGCCGCCGTCGACGCGGCCACCACGCCCTCGGCCGATACGGCCGTGGTGGTGGACAACGACGTGAGCGGCGCCGACACCACCATCTACCAGGATCAGGCCTACCGCACCGCCGACCAGGTGGCCGCCGACCTGGGCTACCAGAACGACACGGCCCGCGTGCGCCGCCTGCGCACCACCTACTACACCCGCGCCCAGCGCATCGGCGACCTGGACGACGCTACCGACACGGCCGGCCGCACCGCCACCGTGCGCCAGATCAACACCGACACCGACACGGAGGTGCGCACCATCGTCGGCGACGACGCGAAGTACCGTACCTACGAGACCAACCGCAGCCGCTACTACGGCGACGGCAGCACCGTGACGACCACCACCACGACCACCGAAACCACGCGTCGGCCGCGCCGCCGCGGGCCGCGCATCGTGAAGTATGAGAACAAGGGCGGCGAGGTGAAAATTGTGTACTCGAACGGCACCACCGTGAAAATCGACAAGGACGGTGACCGGAAAGTGGAGTACGCCGACGGCACCAAAGTGAAACGCGACGCCGACGACGGCAAAGTGAAAATCAAAGACTAACCACGCCCTTTTCCCCTGCACACCGCGCCCCGGCTTCCTCCCTGAAGCCGGGGCGTTTGTTGTCAGCCGGGTGGGAGAAAAGCCTCGGCCATGTAGCTGCCATTCGCACAGCTTGGCCCGCGGCTTCCAGCCTATGCGGACTGCCGCGTCGCGGCCGCCGCGAAACCTGGCCAAGCAGACGTGTACGTGGCCGTCGGAAAAACTTCGGATGACCAAGCAGACGTGTGCGCGGCCGTCCGGAAAACTTAAGGTAACCAAGCAGAGGTGTGTATGGCCGTTGGAAGAATTTCGGAAGACCAGGCAGACGTGCGCAGCTTTCGGAAAACTTCGGGTGGCCGCGCACCCTTTTCGCGGGCCGTCTTCCTGATGCGAGTGGCCATTGGGGGCAAGGGCAGCGCGGTCCTGCGCCTCGGTGGGCGCTAGCATGCACGGACAGCAGCCAAACGGATTGTTGCGAAGTGGCCGGGACGGCCGGCGGAGCCTGTTGTTCGGGGGCTTTACTGCCCGCGCACCTTAGTCCGGCTGCGCCGCGTCGGCCGGGGCGGGCACCGCGCCCGGCTCGTCGCGCAGGCGGCTGACCAGCCCGAAGAGCACCAGGCCCAGCCCGGCCATCAGGGCAAAGGCCCAGCGCAGGTTGGCCGCTTCGGCCACGAAGCCCACCAGCGGCGGCACCAGCAGAAAACCGAAGTAGCCCACCGTCGACACGGCCGCAATGGCCGGGCCGCCGCTCAGCCGGGCCGAGCGCCCCGCCATGCCGAACACCAGCGGCACCACGCAGGCCACGCCCAGGCCCACCAGCGCAAAGCCCGCCGCCGCCACCAGCGGCACGGGCACGGCGGCGGCCAGCAGCAGGCCGCCGCTCATCAGCAGGCCGCTGCCGCGCAGCAGCGCCCGCACCCCAAAGCGGCTGGCCAGCGCGTCGCCCACGAAGCGGCCCGTCGTCATGGCCACCATGTACACGGCAAAGCCCACGGTGCCCACCGGGGCGTGCGCGGCCTTGGCGAAGTAAATGGCGCTCCAGTCATACATGGTGCCCTCGCAGGCCATCGAGGTGAAGGCCATAAGGCCAAACCGGAGCAGCGTCTTATCGGGCCAGGCAAAGCCGGGGCGGGCCGGCCCGCCGGTGTTGGGCGGCAGCGGCAGGGTGCCCGGAAAGAAGGCCACGGCCAGTCCCGTGAGCCCCAGGGCCACGCCCAGGAAGTGGTAGCCCGGCGCTACCTGCAGCGCCACCAGCCCCGCGCCCACGGCCGCCGCCGCAAAGCCCGCCACGCTCCACATGCCGTGAAAGGTGGCGATGATGGAACGCGGGTACAGCGCCTGCACGCCCACCGATTGGGCGTTGACGGCAATGTTGAGCAGGTTGCGCGAGGAGCCGAAGCAGAACAGCAGCACCACCAGCTGCCAGGGGTGCGCCGCGAAGCCCAGCAAGGCCAGGGCCACGTTGTAGAGCACGGCCCCCACCAGCATGATCTGCCGCGAGCTGAAGCGCTGCAAAAGCAGCCCGGTGACGGGCAGGGTCAGCATCAGCCCCGCTGGTAACGCCAGCAGCACCGAGCCCAGGGCGGCTTCGCTCAGGCCCAGGCGCTGCTGAATGGTGGGAATGCGCGAGGCCCAGGTGGAAAACCCGAAGCCCGAAACCAGGAAAAACAGCGTCACCGCCACCCGCGCCCGCGTCGCCGAATCCGTCGTCATAGTGCCCAAAAGCTGAGGTGCCCGGCAAAGGTAGCGGCGTCGACGGGGCCGCCCGCGCCTAGCGCAAACCGCCCGTGCGCAGCGCGAATTCCGGACGATTGTCGCAGAACGACTTGATGCAACAACGCTGGTTGTTCTGAATACGCCAAGCGGAGCTTGACAACGTTGACCTGCGGTTCGTGCTAATTTGTGTGGGGGCGTCGACGCCTACTTCACCCCGTACTGCCGCAGCTCGGCCTCGATGCGCGCGTTCCAGCGCTGCTGGGCGGCCTGGTTCTGGCCGTGGTTGGTTTCGGCGTCGTACTGGTCCTGCAGCTGGTTCATGGCGCGCCACGACTGCAGAAACTGGAACTGCATGCGCGCGTCGAAGTTGTCGAGGGTGAGGCTGTCGGGCGTCACCTTGCGCTTGAAGCGTTCGGCTATCAGCTGCACCAGGTCGAAGTGGCGCTGCTCGTGGTTGAGCGAGTAGGGGTGGCGGGCCGAGGGCAGCAGCCAGGAGGACGTGCGCACCACGAACACCTTGGTTTGCAGGTGCAGGTGCAGCACCCCGTCGCGGGCCTGGGCCTGGGCCGTGTAGGCGAAGCTGGGAAACACCGCCCCCACCGCCCCGTTGCGCGGGCGGGGCACGGCCAGAAAGTCATCGTAGGTGAGCGGCCGGGCGGGCGAGTAGTAGAGCGTGTCGGCGTCGGGCTGGAAGGGGTAGTTGCTGGGGTGCACCTGCAGGCGCCAGGCCAGCTTGGCGTTGGCGGCGGCTTCGCGGTTCATCCAGCCATCGAAGTACTGCAGGGCCGCCACCAGCGCCTGCCGCAGCGCCGGCTCGGCCGCGGCGTAGGGGCTGAGGAGTGGCCGTTGGTAGCGCGCCGCGCCGCTGTAGGTGGTCAGCGCGATGGTGCGGCCGTGGCGCTGCCACTCGAAGCTCAGGGCCAGGGCCAGCTTGCCGCTGGCCCAGCCCGGCGCGCCGGGGCTTTCCTGCAGGCGGCACTCGCGCAGGCGAATGGTGACGGGCCGCAGCCCCGGCCGGTGGGGCACGCTGCGGGCCACAAACTGCCGGATGGCCGCCAGCCCGCCGCCCGGCAGGTCCACGGCTTCGGGGGGCGGCGGGGGCAGGCCCGGGCGCCCGGGGGGCGGCAGCAGGTAGGCCACGGCCCGGCGTTCGGTCCGCTCGTCGAGCACGGCCGCCACGTAGAACTGCGTGGGCGTGATGGCGGCCGGCACGGGCTGCAGGGCCAGCGGGGGCGGCGCCGGGCGGCCCTGCCGGCCCAGGCCGGGCAGGGCCACCAGCAGCAGGGCCAGGCCGGCCGCGCGCCAGCCGGGCCGCGCGGCTAATTGCAGAAAAGAAAGAATCCGGGGAGCAGACAACGCAGAAACGAACGGGCGGCACTTGCCTAACATTACGGCCGCCGCTGCAAGTTCAGCCCGGGCGGCAGAGGCGGCCCAGGGCGCTGCCGCCGGCCTTGCGCCGGCAACGTTCCCGACATCGATTGCGCAAATAAAAGGCCGGGCCTGGCGGTATCCGGGCCCGGCGGGGCAGTAGTATTAGCTTGTATTTAAGCGTGTCGGCGCCAACGACACTGAGCCCCGCCGGGGCCGCCCGTTCCCTTTTTTTCGCTGCATTCCCTCGTATGACCCTACTCTCTACGCTTGTGCGCGGCGCGGCCGCCGCGCTGCTGCTGCCGGCCTCCGCCCTATACGCCCAGCAGGTAGCCTTTCCCGGGGCCGAGGGCGCCGGCAAGTTCACCACCGGCGGCCGCGGCAAAGCCACCGCCCCGACCACCGTGTTCGAGGTTACCTCGCTGTCGGACGCGGCCGGGGCGGCCACCACGCCCGGTACGCTGCGCTACGCCCTGACGCAGACGGCCGCCGCGCGCACCATCGTGTTTCGGGTGTGCGGCACGATTCACCTCACGGCGCGGCTGAACATCAACAAGGCCAATACCACCATTGCCGGCCAGACCGCGCCCGGCGAGGGTATCTGCATTGCCGACCACCCGGTGAGCATCAGCGCCAACAACCTGATCATCCGCTTTGTGCGCATCCGCCTCGGCGACCGGTTTCAGAAAATCGTCGACGCCAACGGCAACCCCGTCAACGGCTCGGGCGACGGGGACTGCCTCAGCGGCACCGGCTACAAGAACATCGTGGTCGACCACTGCACCATGAGCTGGTCCGACGACGAGGCCTTCACCGTGTACAGCGGCGACTCGACCACCCTGCAGTGGAACCTGATCAGCGAGCCGCTGAACTACTCCTACCACTTCGAAACCGGCGACACCGACTACGAGCGGCACGGCTACGGCGGCATCTGGGGCGGGCAGCACGCCTCGTTTCACCACAACCTGTTTGCCCACTGCCTGAGCCGCACGCCGCGCTTCAACGGCAGCCGCTACGTGAACCAGGTGAACTGGGAAAACTGCGACTTCCGCAACAACGTGCTCTACAACTGGGGCTCCAACAACGTGTACGGCGGCGAGGGCGCCAACTACAACGTGGTGGGCAACTACTACCGCTTCGGCCCGAGCACCAGCAGCAGCGCCCGGTTCCGCATCCTGAACCCCTACAAGCAGACCAGCGCGCCCGCGCTGCCCTACGGCAAGTATTACTTCACCGGCAACTACGTCGATGGCAGCCCCGCAGTGACCAACCGCAACTGGCTGGGCGCGGTGATGAACGGGGGCACCGCCGCCGATACCGCCCAGGCCCGCGTGACCACGCCCTTCCCGCTGATTCCGATTCCGGCGCAGTCGGCCCAGGACGCCTACGCGGCGGTGCTGCAGGGTGTGGGCTGCGTGCTGCCCGCCCGCGACACGCTCGACCAGCGCATCATTCGCAACGTCGTCAACCGCACCGGGCGCATCATCGACGTGCAGGGCGGCTACCCCCACGGCACGCCCTACAGCGTCTCGCAGAGCGCCTGGCCGGTGCTGGCCTGCGGCCCCGCCCCCGCCGACACCGACCACGACGGCATGCCCGACGCCTGGGAAGTGCAGAACGGGCTGAACCCCAACAACGCCGCCGACCGCCAGACCACGGCCCCCAACGGCTACACCAACCTGGAAAACTACCTCAACGGCCTCGTGGCCGTGGTGATGGGCAGCCGGCCCGGCCAAACCCCCGCCGCCACCCTGCAGGCCTACCCCAACCCCGCCACCGAGCAGCTGACCCTGCAGCACCCGCTGGCCGGCCGCGCCGCCCAGGTGACGGTGTACGGCTTCAACGGGCAGGTGCTGGCCCGCTACCCCGCCGCCGCCGGCCGCACCGAAACGCGCCTGCCGCTGGCCGCGCTGCCCGCCGGCAACTACCTGCTGCTCTTCGCCGACGAGCAGCTGCACCTGACGACGAAAATCGTGAAGCGCTAAGTCGGGTCAGCCGAAACGCCAAGGCCCCGCTGGAACTGCAGTTCCGGCGGGGCCTTGGCGTTTCGGCGGGAAAAACGGCCAGACGGCTTGCGGCGCGCTTCGGGCCGCTTGCTGATGCTACTTGGCGCGCTGGCCGGTCAGCCAGGTTTCGGCATCGGCGCGGTGCGGAAAGCGCCGGAACTCAACGGTGGTGGGCGCACTGGAAACCACGCC
Source organism: Hymenobacter edaphi (assembly GCF_003258365.1). Taxonomy (GTDB): domain Bacteria; phylum Bacteroidota; class Bacteroidia; order Cytophagales; family Hymenobacteraceae; genus Solirubrum; species Solirubrum edaphi. Next base: position 368,740 of record NZ_QHKM01000002.1, read on the forward strand.
CTGGGTGGAGAGGCGGTGCACCGGGTCCTGGCCCTCCACGATGGCGCAGTGGCGGAAGCCCGCCTGCCGGATAGCCCGCGGAATCCAGTCGCCGGTAAGCCACTGCTGGGCCGCCGTCGAGAGGGGCTGGCGCTGCCCGTGAACCGAGAGGATTCGGCCCGAGCCGGTGCTCTGCAGCAGCTTCAGGGCCTGCTCGTAGAACGCCTGCAGCTCGGCCAGCCCCAGGCGGCCGGGGCCCCAGGCCAGTTCCACGTAGCCGGCCGAGTGAAAGATGACACTGCCGGCCGCGTTGCGAAAGAAAACGGTTTCCCGGTCGGGGAGCAGTGGAGACATCCGGTGGTGGGCAAAAGGGCGCGCGGCACCTGGGCACCGGCGGCAAATCAAGGATGAAGTAAGCGGCCCCGCGTAAACGTGCCCGGCACGGTGCCCGCCAGACGAATGGCGAACCGGCGGTAATCAGCGGGGCAGAGCAGGCGTAAAATTACGAAGCCGGCGCCACATCCCGAAGCGGCTGGCCGGCGGCGTAGCCGGCCATTCGGCCCGTTCTGCCGCCGCCGCCGCCGCTCGGCCCGGCCGCAGCGCGCTGATTACCGGGCGGATAGGGGCAGGGTAAAAGTAATGCACAGGGTGTGGAAAACTTTGTGCATAACTCAGTTGCTGGCAGTTACGCCGGCCGCTGCCGCTCCATGTGCAGCCAGCGCACCTGGTTGTGCGTCACCTCGCGGGCCAGCCGAAACCCGGCCTTCTCGTAGGTGCGCACGGCGCGGGTGTTGGAGGCCGCCGGCACGATGGTGCACACTTCCACGCCCAGCTGCGCGAACAGGTAGTCCATCAAGGTGGTCAGCGCGTCGGTGCCGTAGCCGCGGCTGGTGTCGGCGCTGCTGGCAATCCAGATGTCCAGCTCGGTGGAGTTGTCCAGCGGGTCGACGCCGTCGTAGTTGACCTGCCCGATCAGCCGCCCGTCGGCCAGAATGCCGAACGACTGACCTTGCGCCGGGTCGGACGGATCGAAATAGTGGGGCTGGTAGTCGCTGAACAGCTGCTCCCAGCTGGGCAGGCCGGTGTTATCGGCCGTGTTGAAGATAAACGGCGTGGCGTCGGAGCGCACGGCCCACTGGTAAAACAGGTCTTTGTCGGCGGGCGTGAGCGGGCGCAGCGTCACGCGGGCGCCCTGCAGCAACGGGGGCAAACTAGTCATGCACGAAAGCGGAGAGGAGCGGAGGTCCGCGTAAGATACGGCGCGGCGGGGCGGCTTGCGGCAACATTCGGCCTATTCGTTGCCAAGCCGGAAGCGGCGGCCCCGCCGGCCCGGCGCCCGGGCCGGCGGGCCGGCGGCCGCAGCAACACTATCCGCGCCGATTTCAGCTTACTTTAGGTTTGATTCCTGCTCCTGCTCCTGCCATGCCCACGCCCGCCCCCGCTGCCGACGCCCCCGACCTTGCCGCCCTGCTGCCCCGGCTGCGCGCCCGCAGCGAAGCCCTGCGCCGCGAATCCGCGGCCGAGCGGGCCGGCCGCCTGCAGCGCCTGCACCAGTGGATAAGCCAGAACCGCGCGGCCGTGCAGCAGGCCCTGCATCAGGATTTCGGCAAGCCCGCCACCGAAACCGACGTCACCGAGCTCTACGCCACCCAGGCCGAAATCCGCCACGCCATCCGGCACCTGAAGCGCTGGATGGCGCCCAAAAGGGTGAGTACGCCGCTGGCCCTGCTCGGCACCACCTCCTGGGTGCAATACGAGCCCAAAGGCGTGGCCCTGATCATGGCACCCTGGAACTACCCCTTTTACCTGGCCGTGGGCCCGCTGGCCTCGGCCCTGGCCGCCGGCAACTGCTGCGTGCTCAAGCCCTCCGAGCTGACGCCGGCCGTATCGGCGCTGCTGGCCCGCCTGGTGCGGGAGGTGTTCGATCCGGCCGAAGTCGTGGTGGTGGAAGGCGGCAAGGACGCGGCCACGGCCCTGCTGGCCCAGCCCTTCGACCACATCTTCTTCACCGGCTCGCCGCAGGTGGGCAAGGTGGTGATGCGCGCCGCCGCCGAGCACCTGGCCAGCGTCACGCTGGAGCTGGGCGGCAAGAGCCCGGCCATCGTCGACGCCACGGCCGACCTGCGCGACGCGGCCGAAAAGCTGGTGTGGGGCAAGTGCGTGAATGCCGGCCAGACCTGCGTGGCCCCCGATTACCTGCTGGTGCACGAGAGCGTGCAGGCCCCGCTGATCGAGGAAATCCGCGGGGTGCTGCGCCGCTTCTACGACGCCGAGGGCGCGGGTGTGGCCGCCTCCAGCTCGTTTGCGCGCATCGTCAACGGCCAGCACTTCCAGCGCCTCGCGGGCCTGCTCGAAGACGCCCAGCGGCGCGGCGCCACCGTGGCCCTGGGCGGCGGCGTCGACCAGAGCCAGTGCTTTATCGAGCCCACCGTGCTGACCGACGTGGCCCCCGACAGCGGCGTGCTGCAGGAGGAAATCTTCGGGCCGCTGCTGCCGGTGGTGCCCTTCCGCACGCTCCAGGAGGCCGCCGACTTCGTCAACGCCCGGCCCCGGCCGCTGGCGCTGTATGTGTTTGCCCGCAGCCCGGAGGCGCAGCGCTACGTGCTCGGGCGCGTGCCCGCCGGCGGGGCCTGCCTGAACGACACCATCATTCATCTGGGCCACCTGGAGCTGCCCTTCGGCGGGGCCGGCAACAGCGGCATCGGGCGGGCGCACGGGCACTACGGCTTCCTGGCCTTCTCCAACGAAAAAGCCGTGCTGCGCCAGCGCGTGGGCCAAACCGGCATCAAGCTCTTCTACCCGCCCTACACGCCCAAGGTGCAGCGCGTGGTGGATCTGCTGCTGAAATACCTGGGCTGAAACGCCCCGGCACCGTCCCTGGCCCGCGCCGGTGTCCGGCTGCAGCCCGCGCAGGGCCTGACTGGCGTCGAGGGCATTGGGGGCGGACTGGCCGACGGCCGCGCCCGGGCGCAGCTACCGCTGGTTGAGGTTGTTGTCGGCCAGGCAGCGGAGCGTCCAAGGCGCGCTTCCCAGGGCCAGCCGCCGGGCCGCTGCGGCAGAAAAAAGTAGTAGGCATGCCGAGCTTATCGACTTGAATGCGTACCTTTTCTGACCCCGACGCCCGCGCGGGGCCCCGCGCCCCGTGCTGCTGCCTTCCCCCCCGCCGCAATGAAGCTTACCGCCGCCCGGCAGCAGTTGCTGCTCGTCCTTGCCGACACGTTTATTCCCAGCCTGCCCGCCGAAACCGCCGCCGCCGCGTTCTGGCAGCGCGCCGGCTCCGCGGGCGTGCGGCTGGAGCTGCTGGTAACCGCGCTCGAAGCCCAGCCCGCCGCCCGGCAGCAGCAGTTTGCCCAGCTGCTGGCCCTGCTCGACAGCCCGCTGCTGGGGTTGAGCTGGGGCGGCCCGCCGCGGCGTTTCGGGGCCCTGAACGCGGCCCAGCGCGAAACGCTGCTGCAGCGCTGGTCGCGCAGCCCGCTGCCGCCGCTGCGGCAGGGCTTTCAGGCCCTGCGCAAGCTGCTTACGTTCCTGTTCTACGCCGACTCCACGCCCGCCGCGCCCAACCCCGCCTGGGCCGCCATCGGCTACCCCGGGCCGCTGGCCGGCGCCGAGGCCCTGGCCGATACGCCGCGCCCGCTGCCCACGCTCCGGCCCGCGCAGGACGTGCACTACAGCTGCGAGGTGCTGGTCATCGGCAGCGGGGCCGGCGGGGGCGTGGTGGCCGGCGAGCTGGCCGCTGCGGGCCACCACGTGCTGGTGCTCGAAAAAGGGCCCTACTGCCACGGCTGCGACTTCACCCAGCGCGAAGCCGACATGATCGGGCAGCTCTACGACGCGCGCGGCACCCTGGGCACCACCGACGGCGGCGTGACGCTGCTGGCCGGCTCCTGCCTGGGCGGCGGCACCACCGTCAACTGGGCCGGCTCGTTTCGCACGCCCGATTACGTGCTGCAGGAGTGGGCCCGGGAGCACGACGCGCCCCACTTCACCCAGGCCTCCTTCCAGGCCAGCCTCGACGCGGTGACGCGGGCCCTGCACGTCAACACCGACTATGCGCGCCACAACGGCCAGAACCAGGCCCTGCTCGACGGCTCGGCCCGCCTGGGCCAGCCCACCCGGCTGATTCCGCGCAACGAGCTGGGGCTGGACAGCTCTGACCGGCACTTCCGCGGCCTGGGCTTCAGCACCTTCGGCGACCAGTACGGCGTGAAGCAGGGCACGCTGAATACCTACCTGAAAACCGCCGCTGCCCACGGCGCCGACCTGCTGCCCAACACCGAAGTGACGCACCTGACCCGGCAGGGCGGCCGCGTCGCCGGGGCCGAGGCCTGGCACACCACCGCCGACGGCCGCCGCGTGCGCGTGACGGTGCAGGCCCAGCGCGTGGTGGTGGCCGGCGGGGCCGTGCAAACGCCCGCGCTGCTGCTGCGCAGCGGCCTGCGCCACCCGCACCTGGGTCAGCACCTGCATTTGCACCCCACGGTGGCCGTCACGGGCATTTATCCGGAGCTGATCGAGCCCTGGTACGGCCCCAGCATGTCGGTGGTCAACGACTCCTGTACCCGCCTCGGCGGCTCCAACTTCGGCGCCAAAATTGAGACGCCGCCCGCCCACCTCGGGCTGATGGCCATGACCCTGCCCTGGACCTCCGGCGCCGCGCACAAGCGCCTGATGCTGCAGGCCGCGCACCTGGGCTCCTTCATTGTGCTGACGCGCGACCGGGACGGCGGCCGCGTGCGCGTCGACGGGCAGGGCCAGCCGCTGATCAGCTACCGCCTCAGCCGCTTCGACCGCACCAGCATGCTGACCGCCGTGCGCGCCGCCGCCGAAATCCACGCCGCGGCCGGGGCCCACACGGTGCTGCTGCCCCACGGCACGCTGCCCACGCTACAAGTGCAGCAGGGCCGCATTCAGAACCCCGCCGTGCTCGACGGCCTGCCCGGCCTCGACTGGTCGCCCAACCGCTTCGGCCTCTACAGCGCCCACCAGATGAGCACCTGCCGCATGGGCGGCCGCCGCCAAGACCACCCCACCAGCCCCAGCGGCGAAACCTACGAGCTGCGCGGCCTCTACGTAGCCGATGGCTCGGCCTTCCCGGCCTGCAGCGGCGTCAATCCCATGCTCACCATCATGGCCCTGGCCCACCACACCGCCCAGCACCTGAAGGCCGACCTGGCCGCCGACCGCAGCAGCTACCGCCCGGCGCAGCTGGTGCAGGGCGTATCCGAGGTGCGGCAGTAGCCCGGGGCGAGGCTGCACTGCCGGGCTACTGCTGGGGCTGTTCCCGTCCGGCATCGGTTTTTCGCCGTTCCTTTGCGGCCGATCAACGCTGCGCCATGCCCCTGACCACCGCTCCCGCCCCGGCCGACTACCGCACCGATACGCTCGTCATTGGCGCGGGGCAGGCGGGGCTGGCCGCCGCCTACTACCTGCAGCGGGCGGGCGAGGCCTGCCTCCTCGTTGATGCGGCCGCGGCGGTGGGGCAGCAGTGGGCCACGCGCTACGATTCGCTGCGGCTGTTTTCGCCGGCCTGGGCCAGCGGCCTGCCGGGGCTGCCCTGGCCCGGCCCGCGCCTGCGCTACCCCGCCAAGGACGAAGCCGCCGCCTACCTGCGCCACTACGCCGCGCACTTCGACTTCGCCATTCACCTGAACCAGGCCGTGGTGCACCTCGGCCGCCCCGCCGGGGCCGACTTCGAAGCCCGCACCGCCGCCGGCACCCGCTACTGGGCCCGGCGCGTGATAGTGTGCACCGGCGGCTACGCGGCGCCCCGCGTGCCCGCCTGGGCTGCCGCGCTGCCGCCCGCCGTGGCGCAGCTGCACAGCAGCGCCTACCGCCGCCCCGCCCAGCTGTCCGGCGCGGGGCCCGTGGCCGTGGTGGGCAGCGGCAATTCGGCCCTGCAGATTGCTGCCGACCTGGCCACCACCGGCCGCCCCGTCTACGCCGCCTTCGACGAGCGCACCGGCGCCATGCCCAACAACACCCTGATGTGGGCCACCCTGGAGGCCACGGGCCTGATGCGGGCCTCGCGCCACGGCCTGCTGGGCGGCTGGATGCGGCGGCAGCCCGAGCCCGTAGTGGCCGGCGACCTGCGCCGCCTGCGCGGCTTTCCCAACGTGCGCTTCATCGGGCGGGCCCGGGGCGCCGATGGGGCCTGCCTGCAGGGCGAAGCCCACACCACGCCCGCGCTGGCGGCCGTGGTGTGGGCTACCGGCTTCCGGCCCGATTATGCCTGGATCGAGCTGCCGGCCTTCGACGCCGAGGGGCAGCCGCGGCACCACCGGGGCCTGAGCGTGGTACCGGGGCTGGCTTTCCTCGGGCTGCCCTGGCTCAACAGCCGTAGCTCGGCCCTGATGGGCGGCGCCGGCCGCGACGCTCACCGCGTGGTAACCGGCCTTTTGGGCTCCGAAACTACAATCGTCTGAAAAAAACGAAACTAGTCGTAGCCTAGTCGAGTTAAAGTGAGTACTTTGGCCAGTAGGCTTTCACTTTTTTTGTACTCTTTCATGACGCTGAATTCGCTCGCCGAACAACTGGCCGCGCTGCTGAACCGCCTCCTGGGTGGCCGCAAACCTCAGCTCCAGCCGGTCCCGGTTCGCGCTGGTCGCTAACGCCGGATTTCCTGTTCGCATCCTCAGCCCCGCCGGTTCGCCCGCGGGGCTTTTTTGCGCCCAGCCCCCGGCTGCCTACCCGCCAAACGCAGCGCGGGCGGCCTCCCCGAAGAGAAGCCGCCCGCGCCGTTGGGAGCAGTAAAGCCGGTTAGCGAATCACCAGCTTGCGCATGACGCTGTTGTTGTCTGCGTCGATTTTGATGTAATACAGGCCGCTGGCGAAGCGCCCCAGGTCGAGGGTGCGGGTGAAGCGGTTGTCCAGCTCGGTGATGGTTTCGCGGTACACCACGGTGCCAATCACGTTCAGCACGCGCAGCTCGGTCTTGCGACCCTCGAAACCAGTCACGGAAATATGCACCACGCCCGAGCTGGGATTGGGGTACACCACGATGTTTTTCTCGTCGGAGGACGCGGCGGCGCGAGGCGCGCTCTGGCGCACGGCGGGCGCCGCCGTTACGGGCAAACTGCTTTGCAGGCAGCACAGGCTAAAAGCAGTTACCAGGAAACCGTATAGTAGCTGTTTGGACATAAGGAAGCCTAAGGTGTTGAGGCGTCGGAAGTGGGAAAGGAGCTGACGGACGCCGCGTCGGAACACAAAACGTCCGCAAAAGTAACGGCTTATTCTGAAATAAGTTATCAAAATATAGTGCTTGCACAGTAGCTTTCCGACAATCGCACAATAATTCCGGCCGAATCAACGTTTTTCCTCGCTTAATCCCCGCCTGTTTGCTGACTTCTGCCGCTGCGGCCAATTGTGATATTCTAATTATTGGCGGCGGACTGGCCGGCCTCACCGCAGCCCTCGACCTGGCGGCGCGCGGCTGGGCGGTGACGGTGGTGGAGCGGCGGCATTACCCTTTCCACCGCGTCTGCGGCGAGTACGTGTCGAACGAGGTGCTGCCTTACCTGCGCCGCCTCGGCGCCGACCCGGCCCCGCTGCAGCCCGCCCGCATCGGGCGTTTTCAGCTGACGGCGCCCAGTGGCCGCAGCCTCACGGCCCCGCTCGACCTCGGCGGCTTCGGCGTGAGCCGCTACGCGCTCGATGAGTTTCTGCACCAGCGGGCCGTGGCGCGAGGCGTGCAGTTCCGGCTCGGGGCCACCGCGGCCGATGTGCAGTTCGACGCCGCGGCCGACCTGTTCCGGGTGACGCTGGCCGGCGGCGAAGGGCTGACGGCCCGCGTGGTGCTGGGCGCCTACGGCAAGCGCGCCACCCTGGACCGGCAGCTGGACCGCGCCTTTTTCCGGCAACGCTCGCCCTACGTGGGCATCAAGTACCACCTGCGGCTGGATTTTCCACGGGACCTGATTGCCCTGCACAACTTCGCTGACGGCTACGCGGGCCTCTCGGCGGTGGAAGACGGGCGCTACTGCTTCTGCTACCTTACCACCCGCGAGCAGCTGCGCCGCCACGGCAGCATTCCGGCCCTGGAAACCGAGGTGCTGGCCCGGAATCCGCACCTGCGCGCGGTGCTGACGGCGGCCGAGCGGCTGTACGCGGCGCCGGAGGTCATCAACGAAATTTCCTTCGCCCCGAAAACCTGCGTGGAGCAGCACGTGCTCATGTGCGGCGACGCGGCCGGCCTCATCGCCCCCCTCTGCGGCAACGGCATGGCCATGGCCCTGCACGGCGCCGCCCTGGCCGCCCGCCACACCGAGGCCTTTCTGCGCGGCGAGCTGACGCGCCCGGCCCTGGAAGCGGCCTACACCCGCGACTGGCACCGGCACTTCGCCGGCCGGCTGCGCGTGGGGCGCTGGGTGCAGGGCCTGTTCGGCGGGCCGCGCCTCACCGACGCGGTGGTGGGCACGTTGCGCCACGCGCCGGTCGTGGTGCAGGCGCTGATGCGCCGGACGCACGGCCGGCCCTTTTAGCGGCGGGTGAGTGGATAAACCAGAGCGTCATCCGGAGCTGCCGGTGAAGGACCTTTTTCAAGCCCTGCACGCCGTGCAGATCAATGCTTCGGCACTTTTTGCCGATAGCACCGCGCCAGCCCCAAAGCGCAGCCCGGACCCGGATGGTTGGGCGTTGGTGGCTGCGCTTTTGGGGCTGGCGCGGGTGGAGCGGGTGGGGCTGCGCTGGCGGCCCAGGATGACGGGCATTTTTGTCCGCCCCTCTGCTCATCCCAACATCTATTCATCCATTCTCCTTTTGCGTATACTGCCCCTGCATGACCACCAGCTACCTCAGCGCCATCGGCACGGCAACGCCGGCGCATCGGCTTTCCCAGCCGCAGATTGCCGAATTCATGGCCCGCGCGCATGGGATGGACGAAGCGGGCACGCGCAAGCTGCGGGCCATTTACCGGATGTCGGGCATCGGCTACCGCCACACGGTGCTGCCCGATTACGGCCGACAGGAGGGCGACTACACCTTCTTCCCGAACACCGCCGACCTGGAGCCTTTTCCCACGGTGGGGGCGCGCATGCGGGTGTACCGCCGCGAGGCGCTGCCCCTGGCCGCCGAAGCCGCGCTGGATTGCCTGCGCCAGGCCCCCGAAATTGACCCGTTGACGATAACGCACCTGGTGTCGGTGAGCTGCACGGGCATGTACGCGCCGGGCCTCGACATCGAGCTGGTGCAGCACCTGGGCCTGCGCCCCGACGTGCAGCGCACCTGCGTGAACTTCATGGGCTGCTACGCGGCCTTCAACGCACTGAAGCTGGCCGACGCCTTCTGCCGCGCCAACCCGCGCGCCCGGGTGCTGGTGGTGTGCACCGAGCTGTGCACCCTGCACTTTCAGAAGCGCACCGAAGAAGACCACCTCGTGGCCAACGCCCTGTTCGGGGACGGGGCCTCGGCGGCGCTGGTGCTGGGCCAGCCCGCCGCCGGCCGGCCCAACCTGGAGCTAGCCGCCTTCCACTGCGGCCTGGAGCCCGACGGGCAGGCCGACATGGCCTGGCACGTCAACGACTTCGGCTTCGAGATGACGCTGTCGAGCTACGTGCCGCGGCTGGTGAAGCAGGGCATCCGCAAGCTCACCGAGGGCCTGTTGCGCCACCTGCCCGTGCGCCTGCCCGACGTGCGCCACTTCGCCATTCACCCCGGCGGCCGGCGCATTCTGGAGGCCATCGAGCAGGAGCTGGGCCTCACGCCGGCCGACAACCGCCACGCCTACAAAGTGCTGCACGAAGTCGGCAACCTCTCCTCGGCTACCGTGCTCTTCGTGCTGCGCGAGCTGCAGCAGCACCTGCTCCCGGCCGACGACGGTGCCCCGGTGCTCAGCTTCGCCTTCGGCCCCGGCCTGACGCTGGAAGCCATGCTGCTGCGGGTAGCGTATGCCTAAAAGTTAGGGAGGGTATGTAGGGTAAGCGTTTAGGAGTTTCTGTCCTGACAACGCCTGAACGCCTGCCCTGCTTAACTCATACCCTCCTAAACTCCTGCCCCCATACCCTATTTCATGCCTGACTTCGCGCGGCGCTCCGATCAGGCGGAGCTGATGGACGACCTGACGCTGGCCTCGGAGGCGCTGCGGCAAAACCTCGACGAGCTGGAAATCATCAACACCCGGCTGGGCGGCTACGCGGTGGTGACCCGGGCGCTGGCGCGGCTGACGCAGCGGCGGCCGGCGCGGCCCCTGCAAATCGTGGACGTGGGCAGCGGCGGCGGCGACACCCTGCGCCACCTGGCGCGCTGGGCCCGGCGGCAGCGGCTGCCCGTCGAGCTGGTGGGCGTCGACGCCAACGCGTTCATGGTGGACTACGCGGCCCGGCGCAGCACCGACTTCGCCGAAATCAGCTTTGTGCAGCAGGATATCTTCGCCGCGGAATTTGCCCGGCGCCGGCCCGACATCATCACCAGCAGTTTGTTTTGCCACCATTTCAGCGACGAGCAGCTGGTGCAGATGCTGCGCCAGTGGCAGCAGCAGGCGCGGGTGGCCGTGGTGGTGAACGACCTGCACCGCCACCCGCTGGCCTACCACAGCATCCGCTGGCTCACACGGCTGCTGGGCGGCTCGTACCTGGTGCAGCACGACGCGCCGCTGTCGGTGCTGCGGGCCTTCCGCCGCCCCGACTGGCAGCGGCTGCTGGCCCGGGCCGGCATAGCTCAGTACGAATTGCGCTGGTGCTGGGCCTTTCGCTGGCAGCTGGTGCTGCCCGCCGCTTCCGCCGACGCGGGCTGAGCCGTACTTTTGGGTTCACCTCCGCCCCGTCATGAAATCAACCCTGCTTTTTCTGAGCCTGGCCCTGCTGGGCTTCGCGGCCTGCCAATCGGACCACAAACCCGCCGCCGCGGCCGGCAGCCCCGAGCTGCGGAGCCGGCCGACGCCCGAGGGCCTGGCCTACACGCTGCCCGCCGACCAGCTGTTTCGCGGGGCCGAGGGCGAAGTCAGCGACCAGGCCGCCGCGCGCCTGACCCCGCTGGCCGAGCAGATCCGGAAGCAGGAAGCCAAGCAGCTCATCATTCGCTGCTACACCGACGACCAGGGCGACGAGGGCAAAAACCTGGCCCTGTCGCAGAAACGGGCGCAGTCGGTGGCGGAATGGCTGCGCACCCACGGCGTGGAGGCCCCGGCCGAGCAGCAGGGCATGGGCGAAGCCAACCCCGCCGTGCCCAACGCCCAGGCCGACGGCACGCCCGACCCCGCCGGGCAGGCCCAGAACCGGCGCATCGAGGTGGTGGTGCTGAAGTAGCGCCCCGTCCTCAACCCCACAGCTCGGCGGCCACCCGGAAAGTGTTGGCGTGCGCCTCCACGATGTCGGCCACGCGCTCGGAGTAGCCGCCGCCCATGCACACCACCACCGGCAGCCGGTGGCGGTGGCACAGCTCCAGCACCAGCCGGTCGCGCTGGCGGCAGCCCTCGCGCGTGAGGCTCAGGTGCCCCAGCTTGTCGGTGGCCAGCACATCCACGCCGGCGAGGTAAAACACGAATTCGGGCTGCGCCGCGTCGAGGAGGCGCGGGAGCGTATCGGCCAGCAGGCGCAGGTACGCGGCGTCGTCGGTGCCGTCGGGCAGGGGCAGGTCCAGATCCGACTGCTCCTTGCGGGCCGGGTAGTTGCGCCCGCCGTGCATCGAGAAGGTAAACACCCGCGGCTCGTGGCGAAACAGCGCGGCCGTGCCGTTGCCCTGGTGCACGTCGAGGTCGACGATGAGCACCCTGCCGATGCCTTCGTGGCGCAGCAGGTAGTTGGCCGCCACGGCCTGGTCGTTGAGCAGGCAAAATCCCTCGCCGCGGGCGGCAAAGGCGTGGTGGGTACCGCCGGCCACGTTCAGGGCCACGCCGGTGTGGCGGGCCAGCCGGGCGCACTGCACCGTGCCGCCCAGAATGGCCACCTCGCGCTCCACCAGCTGCGCCGACCACGGAAAGCCCGTGGCGCGCTCTTCCGGCCGGGTGAGCTGGCCGTGGCGGAGGCGGTGGTAGTAGCCGGCCTCGTGGGTTTCGAGAATGTACTTCTCGGGCAGCGGGGTGGGGGCAAACAGGCTTTCCTCGGGCAGCGTGCCCTCGCGCACAAGCTGCTCGGGCAGCAGCTCGTACTTGAGCATGGGAAAGCGGTGGCCCAGCGGCAGCGGGTGGGCGTAGAGCGGTGCCCAGGCTACGGGCAGCAGGTGGGGCAGAACGGCGGGCAGGGGAAGCGTCACAACGAGCAACAACCGCAAAACCACCGCCGGGGTTGCGCTACCGCGTCAGCAGCCACTGCACGGCCGCGGGCTCGTCGTCGAAGTAGCGGTAGGTCAGGTTCAGGTCGCGGCCCTGGGTGGTGACGGCGGCCGTGGCCAGGCGGGCAAACACGTCGTGGGCCTGCAGCACGGCCCCGTAGCGGTAGCCGCCCTCGGCAACGGCCGCCGGCAGCCACTGCTGCGTCATGTGCTGCTGCTCGGAAGCCGAAAAGGGCTGCATCAGGCGCTGATCCACGAGCAACCGGCCATCGGGGCGGCGGGCCAGCAGGCGCGTGACGTGGCCCAGCAAGGCGCGCAGCTCGTCTTCGCTGCGCTGGCCGGCGAAATAAGTCAGACGGGCAAAGCCGGCCGGATCATCGCTGATGCGGCCGGCCCGGTTTTCAAAATAAAGACGCAAGGAAACGCAGGAAGTAAAGAGCCGCAAAAGTAACCGGCAATGGCCTCAAATGGTTGGCCGCGCACGGCGGCAGGCAGCTCAGTCGGGGGCCGACAGGGCGGCCCGCAGCTCCTGGTCGGCCACGGTGCAGAAGTACTCGCGGGCCATGGTCAGATCGGCCTCGGCCACGCAGTGGGCATGGGCGGGCGACTGGCTGCGCGCCGCACAGCCGCATTCGCAGATGAAAAGCAGGGTGGCGGGGGTGAGGGCCGCCGGCGTCAGGTGCGGGCGAAGCTCCTGGACGTAGTTCTGTACCCACCGGGTATAGTGGTACAGGCCCACGGCGGACCGCAGGTCATAGGGCGTTAGCATGCAGGCAACAGGTGTGTGAGGAGGGCGCGGGGTACCGGAGTACCGCGCAATATAAATCCTTGGGGGAGGATGTTGGATAATTCGGGACGGCCGGGGGCGATTATTTGGCCGGGCCGGGTCCGCGGGCCCGCAGGCCCGGCCGAAGCACCGGGGCGGACCGGCCGATAGCCTGTCACACAGCTGGGCTTTTCTTCCTTTTTCCCGCCCCACCGACCGGCGTACTTGGCGCTTCATCCTTTTTCAACCCAACACATTATGAAGCATCCGTATCCGTACCTGTTTTGCCTGCTGCTGGCCCTCTGGCTGGCACCACGCCCCGGCCACGCGCAGTTCGACCCGAACCAGCCGGTCCTGATCAGAAGCATGGGCGGCGGCCCCACGGCCCTGGTCGTGCCGCCCACGCCGAATAACGATAACATGGTGCAGGCGGGGGCGCGCGTCGACCGCCTCGTCATCGGCGGCAACGGCGTCGACGGGCTGGCCAACCAGCAGTGGTACCTCCGGCCGGTGACGAACCAACCCGGCCGGTACTGGATTGAGAACCGCAACAGCCAACAGGCGCTGCGCATGTCCAACACGGTCTATTGGGACGGCACGCAGTCGTTGCGGCAGCCGATAGAACAACAGCCCAAGTCGACGACCGACCTGAACCAGCACTGGAAGATCCAGGACGTGCCGCCTACTGATCCGGATTACCCCAGCTACTACATCATCAACGCGAGCAACGACAAGTACCTGGTGGGCCTCGGGCCGACCGGCCAGGGCACCACGGTGGAGGCGGCCAACCCCATTCTCATCGATTCGCGGTGGAAATGGTACTTCCCGGCCGTGAGCATCCCGAAGGGGCCCAAGTTCGACGGGGTGTTTACGCTCAACAACGTCAATGCCAACCAGGGCTTCCCCAACAACAGCCCGAAGGTGGCCATGCAGGTGTACCAGAAAAGCCTGTCGCCGAGCGCCCGCATCGAACAGGGCAACGACATCGGCATTGGCTCGCAGCAGTGGCAGCTGGTGGGCAACAGCATGCCCGGCCCCTTTGCCATCTACAACCGCGCCAGCGGCTTGGTGCTCCAGCTGTACATGGGCAGCATGGCCGCCGGCGCCAAGCTCGAACAGGGCCAATACCTGGCTGGGGAGGTCACCCAGCAGTGGTACCTCGATGAGGTAACGACGCCCGGGGCCGCAGCCTCCATGTACCGCATCTCGACGGGCAACGGCCGGAGCATTCAGGTGGAGGGGCAGGCCTCCATTCCCGGCGCGCGCATGGAAATCGGGGACTACATCGGCATCAATTCCCAGAAGTGGTACATCACCTTCTTCAGCCAGAACCGCGGCACCAATGCGGCGGACGCCCCGGCGGCGGCCCCGGCCCTGGCCGTGTACCCCAACCCGGCCACTGACCTGGTGACGGTCTTCTGCCCCGGCACGACGCGGCAGGCGACGCTCACGGTCACGACCCTGGAAGGCAAGCAGCTGCTGCGCCAGCCCTACACCGGTACCGTCGACGTGAAGTCGTTGCCGGCCGGGCTGTACGTGCTCACGGTGCGGGACGGGGAGCAGGTATTCCGCCAGAAATTTGCCAAGCAGTAAGCCGGTTTCGCCTGGCTTCGAACACGCGACCTGACTGGCTTACTGCTCATGAAAAGAATCCTACTGCCGGCGTTGTGCGCCGCGCTGCTGGTGCCGGGCCCGGGCAAGGCCCAGCACCGCCCGTATGCCGATCCGTACCAGGGGGCCGCCTCGCAGGAGTGGGGCGCATCCAAGAACCCGCAGGCAAAACTACCGGCGCCCGCCGGGCCGGCTGCCTCGGCGGGCAAGGTGATTGGGACGTGCAACTTTGTGGTCAACGGCGAGTTTGAGACCCAGAAAGTGACGTATCTCCAGGGCTCGGGGAGCAACATCTACAATCCGTCCGACCCCAATTCGCGGGACGAGCTGGCCTACTGGTTTTCGCCCAATCCGTGGTCACCAGACCACCTGGCAACCAATTCTCCCGTCGGGTACGATGCCAACCCCGCGTCGGCGTATGGGGGCGCGTTTATCCCGTACAACTACAATTCAGCGGCCCGAAACGGTTGTCTGGGCCTGATCAACCGCCCGGATGTGCGGTACGGCTTTTTCCCTTATTGCGAATACGCCACGGAAGTCATTGCCTCGCCGCTGCGGGGCGACAAATACTACTACGCCAGCATGCAGGTGTACAGCGGCAGCAAGTCGCAGTGGGCCACACGCCTGGGCATTGACATTGCCGTCGACAACCCTACCAACTACTACAACTACCCTACTTCCGGGGCCCGCTTCGTGGTGATGACCCCGGCCGGATGCGGCATTCGCAGCGCCGGGGTGGTGCAGGCCTCGCAATGGGAGCGGGTGTCCGGCAAGTTTCAAGGCATTGCGGGCGCCAAGTACCTGACCATCGGCAACTTCGATCCGCAGGATCAATGGCAGCTGGTAAGGCCTTCGGCATTTCTCGACATGTCCTACCATTTCATCGACCACGTGGAGGTGTACGAGATACCGGAAGCGGCCCCCGCAGGTGCCAGCACCGGTTGCACCGATGACCCCGTGGCCCTGGGGCAGGGCTGCCACATTCCCGGGGCGCAGTACGCCTGGACGGCCAGCCCCGACATCACGTTTTCGTCGACGGAGCTGCACCCGGTGGTCGACCCCGGGGTGACGACCACCTACACCCTGACGGTCACGCTACCGGACGGCTCCACGCACACCAGTGCCACCACCGTGACGGTGTGCAACGTGTCGTGCCCGCAGATGTACGCCATCGACGTTGACGATTCGGAGTACTGCGACCAGGAGCGAATCTACCTGGTTCCCCATTTCGACCCCGGCCCTTTCGACCCGAACTACGTGGGCACGTCGGGGCTGAGCTACACGGCCAGCGGCGACATCGGCGGCGGCAGCTGGGTGCAGTACTCGCCCGCTACGGGCCGGCCCAGCGTCGTCATCGTGCCGCTTTACGGCCGCGTGCAAACGTATTTCACGGTCGAAATCACCTACCACTACGCCACGGGCTGCACGGCCTCCTACACCTACACCAACGGGTGGAATTCCCAGTACTGCCAGGGCCTGCGCCCGCCCAGCGTATCGCCTAATCCAGCCGCTTCGCACCTCACCATCGAGGCCCCGCCGGCGGCGGCCGCTGCAGCCCCGGTGCAGGTACGCCTCTACAACAGCTATGGCCGTCTGGTCAGGCAAGGCACCAGCCAGGCCGGCCAGCTCAGCCTGGATGTGCAGGAGCTGCCCAACGGCATCTACTACGTGAAAGGAGGAGCGGGCAAGCAGGCGTGGTCCAAAGCCGTGGAGGTGCGGCACTGAGCAAACCTGCTGGTTGGAGTATACTCCTGCATGCCTCGCAAAGCCCCAATCGCGCCAGCGGTTGGGGCTTTTGTGGGTTAAAAAAGCTAGCGGATGAGCTGGTTTGCGGCCAATCCGGCAGGAGAGCAGGCCGTTGTGCGTCAGGCACGGTACGGCCCCGGCGGCGTGGCCTGCCGGCAGGTGGCCCTGCGGTGCAGCGGGGCCTGAGGTGTTGCGGCTCGGGCGGGCTCGGCTAGGCGCCGCCGGCTGCCCACCGCCGAAGCCGACGGGGCCATAAATGAAAAATCCCCACTGCCGAAACCGGAGTGGGGATGCTGTGAAGCGTACTGGACTCGAACCAGTGACCTCCACCGTGTCAGGGTGGCGCTCTAAACCAACTGAGCTAACGCTCCGGACGGGGTATTGCCCGAAGGCACAAACTTAATCCGGTAAGATAATGCGTTGCAAGGATTGGGTCAAGAAAATTTTTCGAAACGGGCCGGGAGGGCGTAACCCGAGGCCGCCGGGCTTAGTATAGAACCCTGCTAATGCGGCTGTAACCTCCTCAGGTCAATCAGCGGCAGCGCCTAACCCTCAAGTCTTTTCGCCATGAAGAAAATTGCACTCATCTTGTCGCTGTGCGCCCTGTGCGGCGGCAGCGCCTTCGCCCAGCGCGGCGTCGAAGGCATCCGCAAATCGTCGGACTACCAGACCACCCCGGACTCGCGCAACAACGGGTTTGGCCTGAAAGGCGGCTGGAACGCCTCCACCATTCGCGGCGCCGAAAAGAATAACTATTCCGACGTGACGGCCCGCAACAACTTCCACGCCGGGGCCTACGCGCAGTTCGGCTTCTCGCCCCAGACCTCGCTGCAGGTGGAAGCCCTCTACAGCCGCCAGGGCTACAAGGCCGGCTCCGATTTCCGCACCACCAGCGCGGGCGCCCCGAACACGGCCAAGTACGAAACGCAGCTCGACTACGTGCAGGTGCCGGTGATGTTCGTCTACAACGTGGTCGACAACGTGAGCTTCCACGTGGGGCCGCAGGTGTCGCTGCTGGTCAACGCCAAGGAAAACAAGAACTCGGTGAACCTGGCCGACCGCAACTACAGCTCGCTGGACTACGGCGCGGTGGGCGGCATCGAGGCGCGCGTCGGACCGGCCCGCATCGGGGGGCGCTACGTGCTGAGCCTGGGCGACATCTACAACGACCCGAAGATGGAAAACGGCGTGATGACGCCCGACAGCCGCATCGATAACATCAAAAACAGCGTGGTGCAGGTGTACGTGGGCTTCGGCTTCTCGCAATAGCCCCGCCCGCCGATTCAGCTTGCTGACCTCAGGAAGCCAGCCCCCGCACGGGCTGGCTTCTTTGTGCGCCGGTAGTACCTTGGCGGCCCCGGACCGCATTCCTCCCACGCTTCGCCACGCCACCCTATGCCGGCTTCCGCCACCGCCGCCCTCGATGCGCTGAACCAGCAACGTGAGCTGCTGACCCAGCAGGGCATGGGCCTGCTGGGCGCCTGGGCCCTGCTGAACCTGCTGCTGAGCGGCTGGCTGGTAGCGCGCCCCGGGCGCGGCACGGCCCGGCACCACTTCCACCTGATGAACGTGGCCTGGGGCGCCGTCAATGCGGTCATTGCCACCTGGGGTATTGTGCAGGCGCAGCCGCTGCACGCGGCGGGTCGCACCCTGGCCGCCAGCCTGCGGGCGCAGTTTGAGCTGGAAAAGCTGCTGCTGCTCAACACCGGCCTCGACGTGGCCTACCTCGCCGCCGGCGCCTGGCTGCTGGCCCGGGCGACGCGGGGCGCGGAGCCACGCCCCGAGCGGCTGCGGGGCTTCGGGCAGGCGGTACTGCTGCAGGGGGCGTTTCTGCTGGCGTTTGATGCGGGGCTGTACGGGGTGCTGCACCGCCTGGCGGGGGCGCTGCTGGCGCTGGTGCCGTGAGGTGCGGCGGGCCCCAAATAACAACCGCCCGGCCGCAGGAGCGGTCGGGCGGTTGCCTTAAAGAGTGAGGCGCTTGGGGCAATTACTTGCCGCCAATCTTCTCAATTAATGTTTGGTTAAACGCAGGCAGGTCGTTAGGGTTACGGCTGGTTACCAGGTTGCCGTCGACGACGACTTCCGCGTCTTCCCAGCGGCCGCCGGCGTTTTTGATGTCGGTTTTCAGGCTAGCCCAGCTGGTCACGTTCTTGCCGCGCAGCACGTCGGCCTCCACCAGCAGCCAGGGGCCGTGGCAGATGGCGCCCACCACCTTGCCGGCGCGCACGAAATCGGCGGCAAACTGCACGGCCTTGGGCTCGGTGCGCAGGATGTCGGGGTTCATCTGCCCGCCGGGCAGCACCAGCGCGTCGTAGTCGGCGGGTTTGGCCTCGTCCAGCGTTTTGTCGACGCTGACTTTGTCGCCCCAGTCCTTCTGGTCCCAGCCCTTGATGGAGCCGCTCTTGAGCGACACGATGTCGACCTCGGCGCCGGCATCCTTGAGGGCTTTGACGGGTTTTTCCAGCTCCGATTGCTCGAAGCCGTCGGTGGCCAGTACGGCTATGTGTTTGCCCTTCAGCGGGTCGTTACCAAAAATGCTCATGGCGGCAGGGTGTTTTGGGAGTAGGGTAGAAACGAAAACCGGAACCGCCCGCAGGGGCCGGTTCCGGTTCCGGCTTAACGGCAAATGCCGCGGCGGGGTTGTTCGGGGCGCGGCGGGCCTATTCGTCGGGGTGGCCCGCCGCCTTGCGCTGCTGCTTGAAGTGGCGGCGCAGCTCGTGCACGCGCTCATCGAAGCCGTCGGGGTCGTAGTTGATGTCCTCCACGTCGAGCTGGTCGAGCAGGTCCATCAGCGCGTCGGTGTGCTCGGCGCGCTTGCCGGTGGTCAGGCTCACGTAGGCCATTTCCGACCAGAGCAGGGCCTTCAGGCGCAGCCCGTCGGCATCGAGCATCAGCATTTCCACCACCAGGCGCGAGTTGTCGAAGTGAATCAGCTGGGTGCGAATGAGCACCTGCTCGGCGTGGTTGGCGGGCTTGAGGTAGCTCAGGTGGTGCTTGGTAATCACCCAGGCGGCCTGCTGCTCGCGGGCCAGCTGGCCCAGGTTCAGGGCGTAGTGGCGCAGCACGTGGTCCTCGCGGGCGTTGAGGAAGTAATCGAGGTAGCGGGCGTTGTTGAGGTGGCCCAGCTGGTCACAGTCCTGGAAATAGATGCGGTGGCGCGACTCGGGGGTGCGCACCAGGGCAGGCGTGGTCATAGGCGGCGGGAACAGATGCGGCCGCAAGGTACGCGAATGCACCGCGGGCGTGGCCCGGCGCGGGCGGTGGCGTTGGGGTTACCCTTTCTGGCCGGTGCACTGGCGCTGCACCGCGCGCAGGCGGCGCACCACCTCGGCCACCTCGATTTCGCTGGTGGTGTAGAGGGGCAGGGTGATGGCGTCGATGCCCGACTTGCTGCCTCCCTTGGCGGCCGGGCGGCGCAGCAGCTTCAGGTCGTAGTGGGCCGGGTCGGTGGCTTCGGCTTTCACCAGCGAGTAGCTCACGGCCCCGATTTCGCTCCAGTCCAGGCCCAGGTTCAGCTCGAACTCCACCTTGTCGTTGGTTTTGGCCGCCCAGCTGCTGCCGTTTTTGCTGTTGCTCACCGAAATGTTGAGCGAGCCGGGCTGGTCGGCCGCGCGGTACTTGCGCACGGTCTGGCGCACGCCGCACTCGGCCAGCGACACCCGCACTTCGGCCGGATCCTCCGGCTTGGGGTCGATGAGCAGGCGATTAAGCTGTTTGGTCAGGGCCTGCACCTCGGCGGCCGGGGCCTGGGCGGCGGCGCTGCCGGCGGCCAGCAGAACGAGGGCCAGGGGGGTAAGAAGCAGTTTGAACATAGCAACAAGCAGGGCCGTGCGGGTGACGCGGGGCTTCGACCTGGCACGAACAGGCGGAAACCACGGCGTCAGATGCGAACGACCCCGCGGGGGTTGCCTGCGGGGCCGCTGCCTGCCCGACTTTAATTGCCGCTCGTCGGTTTGCGCCGCTTCGGCAGGGCAAAGACGTCGGCCAGCACGGCGTCGGCGGCGGGCTTGCGGGCCGCAGTGGGCGTGTCGAATACGCAGAGCACGTGTCGCTCATCGAGCACGGCCATGCCCTCGGCGCGGTCGTGGCCGGGGCGGTGCGGCACGTCGAACAGCCGCTGCAGGCGCTCGGGGTGGTGCAGGGTGTGGGCGGCGTGCGGGCCGAGCATGTCGGGCCAGCGGTACACGGC
This sequence comes from Hymenobacter edaphi, assembly GCF_003258365.1. GTDB lineage: Bacteria > Bacteroidota > Bacteroidia > Cytophagales > Hymenobacteraceae > Solirubrum > Solirubrum edaphi. The sequence goes on from NZ_QHKM01000002.1 coordinate 389,232, forward strand.
AATGGCGCCGTCGAGGTCCATGGTGGGGCCGGCCAGCAGGTACAGGTCGCGCCCGAGCAGGCGCAGCTCGCGCAGGCCCATGCCGCCCAAGTCCAGGAAGTGCTTGTGGTAGCGGTTGGCGGTGCCCGGCAGCTTGGCCAGGTGCAGGTTGCCGTGCCGGTCGGGCTGCGGGTGCAGCTCCAGCACCACGGCCCAGCCGCGCAGCACCGGGCCGCGCAGGCCCACAAACACGCGCCCGTCGGGCGTGGCTGCCAGGCCTTCGATGTCGAAGCCGTTGTCTTTGCCGGGGATGGCGAGGAAGGGCGCCAGGTGCTCGTCGCGGCGCAGCAGGTGCAGCAGCTCGTTGGCCGCCCCGTGGGGGCGCAGGGCGGCCGCATACAGAAAGTGGCCGGGCCGCGCGGGGTCGGGGGCGGTGCGGTGCAGGGTGAAGTCGCCGGTGGCGGGGTCAGGCAGCAGGGGCACGCGGGCCAGCAGGTAGCGGTTGGCTTCGGCTTCCACCACGGCCAACTTGCCGAGCTGTTTGGGCTGGTCGGGGTGGTCGGGCTTGGGGGCTTTGCGCTTGCGGCTGTGCGAGCCGATCAGCCAGAGGTAGTGCCCGGCCTCGGCCAGACCCTCGATGTCGACTTCCTGCTCGGGGCCGCCGGGTAGCTCCAGCAGGTCGGCCAGCCGAAACGAGGCGTGCTGGCCGAACGAGCCGTCGGGCTGCCGGCGTAGGCGCTCCAGCGAGGTGCTTTCGTCGCCGGCCAGCCAGAGGTTGTCGCCCGTCAGCAGCACCGACGACAGGCCGTCGCGCACGTGCTTGCCGGCCGCGTTGTGGCTGTGCTGCGGGTCGAAGCGCAGGGCGCAGGTGTGAGTTCGGGGCATGGCCGGGGAGGGATTAGTTGGCCCGCTGCTCGCGCAGCTTCTGCTGAATCTGAGGCTTGCGCTGCTGGTACAACTGATACTGGGCCGGCGTCATGATCTGCTTGAGCTGGCCTTCGGAGGTGGTATTGATGCGGCGCAGGGCGCTGCCCAGGCCGGCCTTGTCGGTGCCGTACTTGGCCTGCGCGGCGTTGACCTGCTCCACGGTGGCGGCCAGCACCTGGCGGATGCGCTGGGTCTGGTCGTCGCGCAGCTTCAGCTCGTCGGCCATGACGGCGGCCAGGTCGCGCACGTTTTCGCGGCGGATTTCCTCGGCGGAGCGGGTTTCGGCGGCGGTGCTGGTGGCCGCGGCCTCGCGCTGGGCGCGGCGGCGGCGGGCGCAGCTAGTGGCCAGGGTAACTATCAGCAGCAGAGCCAGCAGCCAGAATCGGGGGCGCAACATAACGGAGCAGGGAGAAGGAGGTGTGGGCGTGCATACGCGAAAACGGCCGGCGGGTGGCGCCGGGGGCGGGGTTAGTCGGCCAGATACTCGTGGCTGAGCTGGGCCATTACCTGCTCCAGGGCCGCGCACACCTGCTCCGTGAGGGCGGCCAGCTGCTCCGGGGGCGGCCCCCCGGGCTGGGCGGCGGCCTCCAGCTCGCGCAGCCCGGGCAGCAGCGCGTGCAGCCCCAACCCGCCCACCGAGCTTTTCAGGAAATGTGCTTTGTCGGCCAGGCCCGGCCAGCTGTGCTCGGCTGCGTGGCGGCGCATCTGCTCGAGCACGGGCGGCGTGGTGCGCACAAACAGCCCCACCATGTGGCGCAGAAAGGTCGCGTCGGCGGCGGCGAGGCGGCGCAGCGGGGCCAGGTCGAGCGTGGGCGGGGCCTGCGGCTCGGCCGGCTCCGCCTCCTGCGGGGCCAGCAGGTGCTGCAGGGTGGTGAGCAGCCGGCTTTCCTGAAACGGCTTGGAAATGTAGCCCACAAAGCCCGCCTGCCGGCAGCGGGCAGCCTCGCCGGGCAGGGCGTGGGCCGTGAGGGCCACCACGGGCGTGCGGGCGCGCTGCGCGTCGGGGTGGGCCTGCATCCGGCGGGCGGCCGTCACGCCGTCCATGCCCGGCATCTGAATGTCCATCAGCACCGCGTCGTAGCGCTGCTGGTCGAACAGCTCCAGGGCCTGCAGGCCGTTGACGGCGGTATCCACGGTGGCGCCCCAGCCGCGCAGCAGCGTGGCGGCCAGCAGCTGGTTCACGGGGTTGTCCTCGGCCAGCAGCACCCGGCTGCCGGGCGGCAGGCCGGCGGCCGGGGCGGCATAGGCGGCCGCCGGCTCCTGCACCGTCCCGGCCTCCTCGGCCGGCGGCAGGGGCAGCTCCACGTGGAAGGTGCTGCCCTGCCCCGGGGTGCTTTCGGCCCAGAGGTGCCCGCCCAGCAGCTCGGCCAGCCCGCGGCTGATGCTCAGGCCCAGGCCCGAGCCCCCAAACTCGCGCGCAGTGCTGGCCGAGGCCTGCGTGAACGGCTCGAACATGCTGGCCAGCTGGTGCGTGGCAATGCCGATGCCCGTGTCCTGCACCGCGAGGTGAAACGTGACGGCCGCCTGCCCGTCGGCCACCCAGTGGCCGCTGAGCGTGACCCGGCCCTGGGTCGTAAACTTAATGGCGTTGCCGAGCAGGTTCAGCAGGATCTGGCGCAGGCGGTGCGGGTCGCCGAGCACCCGCACCGGCTCGGGCGCCGCGGGCAGCTCCAGCAGCAGCTGAATCTGCTTTTCGGTGGCGCGCAGCTGCAGGCTGTCGAGCGTGTCGCGCAGCAGGGCGTAGAGGTCGAAGGGAATGTACTCCAGGCGCAGCTTGCCGGCCCCCAGCTGCGCCGCCGACAGCACGTCGTTGATGACCACCAGCAGGTGGTCGGCCGACTGCCGGATCAGTGTCAGGTAGTGGGCCTGGGTAGCGTCGAGGGGGCTACGGGCCAGCAGGCCGGCCATGCCCAGGATGCCGTTGAGCGGGGTGCGCACCTCGTGGCTCATGTTGGCCAGGAATTCCTGCTTCACGCGGGCGTTTTCTTCGGCCGCTTCCTTGGCCGCGCGCAGGGCCTGCTGCACCCGCTTCAGCTCGGTGATGTTGCTGTCGACGCCGAGCACCAGCACTTCCCCGTCGCCCTGCACGAAGGGGCGCTTGATGCTGTGGAAACAGAGCACGTCGCCGTCGGCGCGGATAAAGGTTTCTTCCAGCGCCAGGTGGGTGCCGGTCTGAATGACTTCCCGGTCCTGGGCGCGGTAGCGGACCACGGTGTCGGGGTCCTGGTGCAGCGCTTCGATGGTGCGGCCGATCAGGTCTTCCACCGTCAGCCCGAACAGATCGGCCGTGGCCTGGTTGGCCAGCACGTAGCGGCCCCGGCTGTCCTTGAGGTACACCAGGTGGGGTACCGAGTCGATAACCTGCCGCACCAGGCGGCTTTGCTCGGCCGTGCGGGCGCGGGCCCGCTGCCGCTCGGCTTCGTCGTGCTTCTGCCGGGTCACGTCCTCGCCCGAGCCGATGATTTCGCGGGGGCGGCCGTCGGGGTCGCGGGCAAACACGCTCTCGCGCACCCGCAGCCAGTACACCGAGCCGTCGCGGTGGCGCAGGCGGTACTCGGTGGTGAGCAGCACGCCGTCAGCCGCCTGCTGCAAGGCTTGGTGGTGAGCCTGTACCACCGGCAGGTCGTCGGGCAGCACCATGTGGCCGAACATGTCGATGCCCAAGGCCTGTAGGTCGCTTTCGGAGTAGCCCAGCACGCTGAACACCTGCTGGTTGCAGTAGATGTTGCGGCCTTCCTGCAGGTCGTAGAGGTAGATGATGTTGGGCACCGTATCGGCCACGCGCGCCAGGAAGTGACGGCTGCGGGCCAGCTCCTCGGTGGCGCGGTGGCGCTCGGTCACGTCCTCGGCCGAGCCCACCACCTGCCGCACCCGGCCCATGTCGCCGCGGTCAAACACCGTGATTTTGATTAGTAGCCAGCGCCAGGTGCCGTCGCGGTGCTGCATCCGGATTTCGGCCTCCAGCAGGCCGCCGTCGGCCAGGGTCGGGTACTGGCCGAAGGTGTTGACAAGCAGGGGCACATCGTCGGGGTGTACGAGCGTGCGCATGGCGCCGGGCGGGAGGCGCTGCAGCTCGGTCGGCGCGTAGCCGAGCACGATTTCCGCCTGGTCGTTGCAGTAGAGCAGGCGGCGCTGCAACATGTCGTACAGGAACACCAGGGTGGGCAGCGTGTCGTTGATGCGGGCCAGCAGGTGCTGGCTGCGGCGCAGCTCGGCCTCGGCCCGGCGCCGCACGCTGATGTCGGTCAGGTACACGTTGGCCCCGCCCTGAGCCGGCAGCGGTACCACCGTCCAGATGTAAAAGTGCCCGGCCAGGGAGTACTCGGTGGTGCGGGGGCGCTGCTCGGCCACCGCATCGGCAATGTGCTGGCGCAGAAACGCGGCGGTTTCGTGGTTGGCCGGGTCGGCCAGGGCCGCGCGCACGGGCCCGGCGGCCGCGTTGGCGTAGCGCAGCTCGCCCCGCAGGTCGGCCGTCAGGATGGGGTTCGGGCTCTGCTCCGACAGCTCCGACAGCTGCTGAATGCGCCGCTGGGCGTGGTGTTGCCGGGTCACGTCCTCGTAGTTCCACAGGTGCAGCGCCACCGCCGGGCCGTGGTGCAGCGGCAGGTAGTGGCCCTGCACCACGCGCCCGTCGCGCAGGTGGAAGGTGGGCTGCCCGGCTTGGGCCGGGTCGGCAATGGCGCGGTCAACCCAGGCGGCAAAGGCCGCCGCATCGACGGGCGGATTGGCGGCGCGGGCCAGCACCGCGGCGGTGGGCAGGCCCGGCAGGGCCGCCGGCGCGTCGGGCAGGCCCAGCAGGTCGCACAGCAGCTGGTTGGCCAGGGCCACCTGCCGGGTGGGCGTTTCGGCCAGCACGGCGGTGGGCAGCGTTTGCAGCAGCAGGCTGAGCTGGGCGGCCGTGGCCGTGCGCTGCTGCTCCACTTGCTGCTGCAGGGCCGCCAGCTGGGCCTGGGCGGCGGCCAGCTGCTGCTCGGCCAGCTGGCGGGCGTGGCGGTCCTGGGCCCAGCGGCGGACGCGGACCAGTTGGTGGCGGTGGAGGCGGACGGAGTCAGGACGCATAGGCAGGGCACGGATAAGGGCGCGGCGGCGCCGCGGCTCAGCGCACCCGCACCTCGTTGTTCTGAATCATACGGTAAATCGTGGACTTGCCGATTTTCAGCACGTGGGCCACGTGCAAAATGTTGCCGTTGTGCGCGTCGAGGTGGCGCTGCACGATGCCCGCCACCTGCTCGCGCAACGACTCCTGCCCGTTGGCTTCGGCCTCGGGGTGCAGGGTATTGCGCAGCGAGAGGTCCTTGGGCGTAATGGTGTCGCCCTCGGCCAGCACGGCGGCCAGCTCCACCACGGCCTTCAGCTCACGCACGTTGCCGGGGAAAGTGTACTGCAGCACCTTCTGGCGGGCCGCCTCCGAGAAGTGCAGCAGCGGCATCGAGTTGTGCAGGCAGAACTCGCGCAGGAAGGTTTCGGCCAGCAGCAGCACGTCGGCGCCCCGCTCGCGCAGGGGCGGCAGCACGATGGGCAGGCCCAGCAGGCGGTAGTACAGGTCCTGGCGGAAGTGGCCTTCCTTTACTTCCTCGCCCAGGTCGCGGTGGGTGGCCACCATCAGGCGCGCGTCGAAGGCCACGGGTTTGGTGCCGCCCACGCGCATCAGCTCGCGCTCCTGCAGCACGCGCAGCAGCTTGGCCTGCAGGTTCAGGTCCAGCTCGGCAATTTCGTCGAGAAACAGGGTGCCGCCGTGGGCCTGCTCGAAGTAGCCCACGCGCCGCGTCACGGCCCCGGTGAAGGCACCCTTCTCGTGGCCGAACAGCTCGGACTCGATCAGGTCGCGCGGCACGGCCGCCACGTTGACGGCCACGAACGGCTGGTCGCGCCGCGGCGACTGGTAATGGATGGCCTTGGCGGCCAGCTCTTTCCCGGTGCCCGTTTCGCCGCTCAAGGATACGGTGATGCTGGTGCGGGCGGCCTTCTCGATCAGGGCCAGCAGCTCCTTGATCTTGGGGCTGGTGCCCACGATGGAGCGGGCCGGGTCGAATTTCTGGCCCACCTGCTGGCGAAGCTGGGCGTTTTCGCGGCGCAGGGCCAGCTGCTCGCCTACTTTCTGGGCGCTGAACCACAGGCGCTCGGCCGTGTCGGCTTCCTTCACGAAGTAGTCGTAGGCGCCCTTCTTGAGCATGTCGATGGCCGTGCTTACGTCTTCCTGGGCCGAAATGACGATGATGGGCACCTCCGGCAGCCGCTCGCGCAGCTGGGCCATGATCTGCTCGCCGGAGGCATCCGGCAGCGAGTAGTCAAGGGTAATCAGGTCCGGCGTTTCACTGGCTAGGTGCTTGAGGCATTCCTGCCCCGAAGCAAACTGCCGAACCGTGTAATCCGGGTTCTGCGACAGTTTATAAGCCAGCAATTCGCTGTACCAGGCGTTGTCTTCAATAATGAAAACGGTGAGGGAGGGCGAAGGCATGTGTGGGGGTGGTCGACCCGCTGCTCAGCCAAAAGCCAAAGCCGCGGGCGTGGGAATGGGTGATTCCCGGTGAGTTTGTTTTCCGACGTTGCAATAGGGGCAAAAGGGCGCGTGCCGCTAGTATAGGGCATTCCGGGCAGGCTACCAACTATTCCCAAAATGGGACTACTATTCCAGCCACAGGAAAATATTAGTTTTTGTATATAATCGTAACGTCCTGATAGTTAGGGTGTATTTTCTGATAAAGGCCTGGCGGCCATAGAATTGCCAATTGCGCTACATGCCGAACAAAAACCCGTCGGCTGATACACCTGCGCAATTATGAAACATCTTGTCTCACTGCTGACTAACGCGGTCAAATGCCTGTTGCTGGGAGTAGCAGCGGGCGTGGCCGGCCCGGCCTTGGAAGCGGCCGCGCAAACGACTCCGGTCCCGTATTATTCCAAATTTGCGACGCCCACTGCGCCGACCCAATACAGCGTGCAGCGCAACGGCGTGCTGTGCGTCGGCTGCGGCGTGGCCAACCCCGACCGGGCCGCCGACAACAGCCTCACCAACTACGCCACGGTGCAGCAGAGCGTGGGCGCCGGCAACCGCGCCGCCGTGCGGCTGAGCCTGAACGGTGCGGCCCCGGCCCTGTACCGCGTGGGCGCCGTGGTGGGCAACGGCACCGCCCTCAACGCCAGTGCCCTGGATGCCATTGTGCTGCGCTCCTACCGCAGCGGGGTGCTGCAGGAAACGCGGCTGGCCAGCGCCGCGGGCGTGACGGCCACTACCCTGGCCGACGGCCGCACCCAGCTGGACTTCATCAGCCAATACGCCGTGGACCAGCTGGAAGTGGAAGCCACCATCGTGCTGAACGTGCTCAACACGCTGGACGTGTACTACGCCTACGCCGTACCGGCCAACGTGGTGACCACCGCCACCGGCTACCTTTCGCGCTTGGCGGCGGCCACGGCCAGCGACTACGCGGCCACGGCCTCGAGTGGCCTGACCTGCCTGAACTCCGGGGTGACGAACCCGCTCAACGCCGTCACGCCCTCGCTCACCGACAACGCTACCCTGCACGTGACGGGCATTGGCTGCCAGGCGGCGCTGCAAGTGAAGCTGGAGGGCAGCGCCCCGGCGGGCTATCAGGCCGGCTTTGTGATTGGCAGCGGCGGCCTGCTGGACCTGAACGTGCTCAGCAGCCTCCAAATCAAAACGTACCAAAACGGCGTGCTGCAGGAAACCGGCTCGGCTGCCAACCTGCTCGACCTGAAGCTGCTGCCCGATGGCAAGTACCAGGTGAGCTTCCGCACCAGCCAGCCCTTCGACCACGTGGAGCTGGAGAAAACCGGCCTGCTGGGCCTGCTCGACGACCTGCAGGTGTACTACGGCTTCGGCATCGAGCCCCGGGCGTTTGAGGACCAGGAGCCCATCCTGTCGGACTTCGCGGCGGGCCAGACCGGCGGCAACTACCAGACCGGCGGTAACTGCCCCAGCTGCATCAGCAACCCGGAGCGGGCGGCCGATGCCTCGCTGAGCAACTACGCGCAGATCAACTTCCCGACCATCAGCCTGGGCGGCTCGCAGCGCCTGCGCCTGCGCGTAAACGGCGACGCCAACGCCGGCAACCGCGCCGGGGTGGCCCTGAGCTTCAACAACGGCCTGCTAAGCACCAGCCTGCTGAGCAACGTGACGCTGCGCACCTACGCGGCCGACGGGACCTTCCTGGAAAGCGCCAGCGGCAATAGCCTGCTGAGCACCGGCCTGCTGGGCGGCGGCGCGCAGGAAATCGGGTTTATGACCACCCAGGATTTTGAGTGGGTGGAAGTGGAAATCAATAACGGCATCGGGCTGGGCAGCAACGCGCAGATTTACTACGCCTTCGCCGACGACCCGGTGCAGGGCTTCCCGAGCACCATCACGCCGCCTACGGTGCTGCCGGTGGAGCTGCGCGCCTTCCAGGCCGCCGCGGCTGCCGCGGCCGTGGAGCTGAAGTGGGAAACGGCTATGGAGAAAAACAGCAGCTACTTTGCCGTGGAGCGCGCCACCGCGGCCGACGGCGGCTTTGTGGAAATCGGCCGCGTGCCGGCTGCCGGCAACAGCACCTCCCTGCGCCGCTACGCCACCCGCGACGCCGAAGCTGCCCGCCTCGCCGCCGGCCTGCTCTATTACCGCCTGCGCCAAGTCGACCACGACGGCGCGACCAGCTACTCCGACGTGCAGGCCGTGCGCTGGCAGCCCAAAGCCGCCGCCGCGCTGCTGCTCTACCCCAACCCCGCCACCGACGTGGCCAGCGTGCAGCTGAGCACCGGCCTGCCCGTCGAGGGCAGCGTGCTCTGCATCTACACCACCCGCGGCCAGCTGGTGCGCCGCCAGCCGCTGGCACCCAAGTCGGCCAGCCTCACCGTGAAAGGCCTGCCCGCCGGTCTCTACCAGGTGGTGCTGCTCGACGCCCAAGGGCAGCGCGTGGCCAACGAGCGGCTGAGCGTGGTGCGCTAAGCCGCCCGCCGACGCCCGAAAAACACCCACGGCCCGACTTCCTGCGAAGTCGGGCCGTGGCTTGTATAAGTAATAATAAGCAGGCGCTTAGCGAAGGATTGATCAGCTAACAAGAAGGGTGCAACAGGGGCGAAAAACCGAGCAAAAGCTAGCGCGTCGTGCGCAGCAGGCGCATGGCGGGCCCCCCGGAAGCGGGGCGGGCCAGGTACACGCCGGCGGGCAGGCCGGGGCGGGGCGTCCAGGTGAGGGTGGCTTCGGCACCGGGGCCGGCGGGCACGGGCAGGCGCTCCACCACGCGGCCCAACTGGTCGGTGATGAGCACCTGCGCCCCGGCCTGCTGCGGGCGCGGCAGCGAGAAGCGCACCTGCTCGGCGAAGGGGTTGGGGAAGGCGCTCAGGGCCGGCTGCTGCCGCGCCGCATGGGTGGCAGTGGGGCGGGCGGGCACGGCCCGTAGCACCAGTACAAAATTCTGGGCGCCGCGCAGGGGGCAGGCGTTGTCCACCACCTGCACCGGGATGCGGTACGTGCGGCCGATAACGTCGAAGTCGGGGCGCAGGCGCACCTGCAGCACGGGGGCGCTGGTGCCGTTGCTGCTCACCGAAACGGGGGCGGCCGGAGCGCCGGGGTTGGTGTACATGCTCGGGTAGAGCGGGTCGGCCGGGGTGGCGAACGTCACCGTCAGCAGGTCGTTGGGGTTCGGGTCGCTGAGGGTGAACGAGGCGGTGGTTTGTCCCGGCCACGGGCATTCCACCACCAGCGAATCGGTGGGCGTGCCGGCCACGCTGGGCAGGTTGGGCACCTGGTTGCCCCCACAGTCCGTCACGATGACGATGATGTCGCGGCGCACCGAGCCGACGAGGTAGTAGCGGCCGTTGAGGCGGCGGTACTCCGTCACCTTGCCTATCACCGAGTACTTGTTGTTAGCCGGTACGTTGGCGTCGTAGAAAGAAGGCGTAAAGGTCGCGCTGCCGGTGGTCGGGTTGAAATTGAACGAGGGCACCAGCGTGAGCACCGGGCAGGAGCCGGTGGTGTTGAACGAGGGAATCGGGAACGTGGGCGAATAGGTAAGATTGGTCGGAAACACCGGCACGCAGGGCGGCCCCGGTATCGGGACGACCTGCGGCAGCACCTTGTAGAACATCGGCTGGTTGCAGCCTTCCAGGGGACGGTCCAGGCTGTACACCAGCGAGTCGCCGTCGGGTTCAAACGCGCTGAAGCTAAGCGTGGTGCGCTGCTGGTAGCAGGTAAAGGGTATCGGCACGTTCTGATCGGAGTACTGCGGCGAGGTGTTGGTGACGGTTTGCGTGGTGCCGCCGGCCAGCGTGAGCTGGTTGTTCAGCGTGGCTTCCAGGTACAGGTCGCCGGAGGTGTTGGGGGCCACGTTGGCCAGCGCGGGCCGGGCGTTTTCCGTCACGCTCAGCGTCCACGACGGGGCGGGCGGCAGCGTTACCACCGCTTCGTACTTCGCGGTTTGGTAATTGGGCCGGCCGGTCGTCGAGCAGCTGTTGTCGGCGGCGTTGCAGTAGGGGGAGCCGAAAGTCAGTAAACCGCGCGAGAGGGTGGCCGTGAAGTTGCGCGAGTCGTTGCTGCTGCAGGCCGTCGTGACCGTACCAACCCGGCAGCTCAAAGTTAGCTGGGCCGGCGCGTCGATGCCGCTGCAGTCGCGGAAGAAGCGGCAGGTTACCCGGTAGCGGTTGGGCTGGGAGGCCGTGCCCACGTATTCGTAGGTCAGCTGCCCGCCCAGGGCGTGCGAGGCGCGGGCGGCCGGCGCGTGCAGCAGCAGCCAGCCGCTCAGTACCAAAAGGAAGCGTAAACAAGATTTCATAGGCAGTACAGGTGAAAAAATGATGGAAGCAGTGACGGTCGATAGAGCGGCTAGCGGCGCAGCAGGCGCATGGCGGGCCCCCCAGAAGCGGGGCGGGCCAGGTACACGCCGGCGGGCAGGCCGGGGCGGGGCGTCCAGGTGAGGGTGGCTTCGGCGCCGGGGCCGGCGGGCACGGGCAGGCGCTCCACCACGCGGCCCAGCTGGTCGGTGATGAGCACCTGCGCCCCGGCCTGCTGCGGGCGCGGCAGCGAGAAGCGTACCTGCTCGTTGAAGGGGTTCGGGAAAACGCTCAGCCCCGCGCGTAACTGCTCCGCGTGGGCAGCCGCGGTACGAGCAGGCACCACGCGAATTACCAACATGTTATGCTGCACGATCTTAACGGGGCAGCCGTTGTCTTCTACCCGCAAGGAAATGCGGAAGGTGCGGCCCAGCAGCGTAGCCGCCGGGCGCAAGCGCACCTGCAATACCGGCGCCGCGGTGCCGTTGCCTACGATAGTCAGCGGCACAGTTGTGTTGCCCGAGGCGTACAGGCTTAAGTAAGTATCCAGGTCGATGTTATGCGTGGCCGTCAGCGTCAGCCGGTCACCGGGGTTGGGGTCGGTAAAGTGGAAATCGGCGGAAGTCGTCGTTAGCACCGGGCTTTCCACCACCAGCGAGTCGGTAACAGGGCCGGCGGTGCCCGCGCTGGTGCCGGGTGGGTTGGGCGCTTGGTTGCCCCCACAGTCGGTCACGACCACCATCATGTCGCGGCGCACCGAGCCGACGAGGTAGTAGCGGCCGTTGAGGCGGCGGTACTCCGTCACTTTGCCTATCACCAGATAGCGGTTGTTGGCCGGCACGTTGGCGTCGTAGAAGTAAGGCGTAAAGGTGGCGCTGCCGGTGTTGGCGTTGAGGTAAAACGAGGGTATGGCCACCCGCACCGGACAGGTACCGGTGAAAGTGAACGAGGGCAGTGGAAAAGTGGGCAGGAAGAAGCTGCTGGTACTGGTCGGCAGCACCGCCACGCAGGGTGGGGTGGTTGATACTATAATCACTGCGCCACCTAGAGAAGGCGTATACCGCATCGGCTGATTGCAGCCTTCGAGGGCGCGGTCCAGGCTGTATACCAGCGAGTCGCCGTCGGGCTCGGTGGCCGAAAACGACAGGGAGCTGCGTTGTTGTGGGCAGGCAAACGGGACCGGCGCGTTCTGCTCGGAATATTGCGGCGAGGTGTTGGTGATGGTTTGCGTGGTGCCGCCGGCCAGCGTGAGCTGGTTGTTCAGCGTGGCTTCCAGGTACAGGTCGCCGAGCGTGTTGGGGGCCACGTTGGCCAGCGTTGGGCGGGCGTTTTCCGTCACGCTCAGCGTCCACGAGGGAGCGGGCGGCAGCGTTACCACCGCTTCGTACTTAGCCGTTTCGTAGTTGAAGCGCCCGGCAATGGCTCCGCAGGTATTGCCGAGGCTGGCGCAATACGGCTCGCCACCAATAATCTGGCCGCGCACGAGCGTGGCCCCGAAGTCGCGCGGGTCGTTGCTGCGGCAGGCGGTAGTGGGCGTGCCCACCCGGCAGCTCACCAACAGTGCAGTAGGAAGGGTGCCACCACATTCCCGAATCATCATGGCGGTTACCCGGTAGCGGTTGGGCTGGGAGGCCGTGCCCACGTATTCGTAGGTCAGCTGTCCGCCTATAGCGTGCGAGGCGCGAGCGGCCTGAGCACTCAGCAGCAGGCCCCCCAGAAACACAAGAAACCGTACGTATTGGCTCATAGGAACGAATGGTTAATGGCTGGTATTTCTAACGCGAGCGGCTAGCGGCGCAGCAGGCGCAGCGTCTGGCCGCTGCCGGCCACGCGGGCTAGGTACACGCCGGCCGGCAGCGGCTCGGCGGGCCGCCAGGTCGTTGTGGCGGAGCCATCGGCCGTCGGCCGCAGCAGCAGCTCGGCTACCACCTGGCCCAGCACGTTGCTCACCACCAGGCGCGTCGGGCCGGTGGCGCCGGCCACCCGGAACGTGACGGCCTCGGCGAAGGGATTGGGCGAGGCCGTGGTCAGGCTGGGCGCGGCGGCGCGGGCCGTGCCCAGCACGCGTTGCCCCACCTTGAACCGGATGACCGCCCGGTGGATGCCCCCCACCGGGCAGTTGTTATCCTCGGCACGCACCGCCGCCAGGTACGTGCCGGGGAGCTGCGTGGCCGGGGGCGAGAAGGTAAGCCCTAACTGGTTGAGCGTAGCGGTATTGGCCTGGAAGGCGCCCGCCGGTACCGGGACGGGGCCCTGGAGCAGCGGCGTCGAAAAGCTGAGCTGGTGCGCGCCGTCGGGGTCGGTGCCCGTCAGCAGCACGCTCACGGTCTGGCCCGGTGCCACCCGCACCGTATCGGTCAGGGCTACAGTCTGCACCCCGTTGTCGACGCGCATGGCCGGGTTGATCTGCGGCGCGTGGTTGGCAAACTGGTACTGCTCGCAGTCGATGATGACCACCAGCATGTTGCGCGTCATGCTCCCGACTTCGTAGTAGGCGCCGTTCAGGCGGCGGTACTCCGTCACCTTGCCCGCCACCACGTAGCGGTTGCGGGCGCGGTCGGCCACGGTGGCCTCCGGGTAATACACGCTGGAATGAAAGGTGAAGGCGCTCGTGTGGCTATAGAATTGCCAGCTGGGCAGGCCGGTGCGCGTCGGGCAGCTGCCCGTCAGCACGTAGCTGGGCAGCGGAAACGCGGCGGAGTAGCTGGTGGCGCCCGCCGGCAGCTGCGCCTGGCACGGCTGGCCCGCCGGGTCGTTGGGCAGCGGCAGCAGCCCGCCCGGCGCGAAGGACTGGTACACGACCGGCGTGTTGCACGCGGTCAGCGGGGCGACGAGGTCGTAGGCCAGCGAGTCGCCGTCGGGCTCAAAGGATGAGAAGGAGAGGGTGCTGCGCTGATTGCGGCACACCACGAACGTCGGCGCGTCCTGGTTCAGGTACTGCGTGCTGGTGTTGACGACTGTTCGCGTCGCCCCGTTCACCACCAGCTGATTGCGCAGCGTGGCTTCTAGGTACAGGGGCTGGGCGGCGGCGTTCTGCACATTGGCCAGCGCCGGCCGGCAGCAGGCTTCCCAGCTGAGCGTCCATTCGGCGGCGGGCGGCAGCGTCACCACGGCCTCGTAGTACGTCTCTTCGTAGTTGAAGGGGGCGTTCGGGTCGCACTGGTTCACGTTCGGCACCGGGTTGATGGTGCAGTAGGGGTGCCCGATGGTGGTAGTGGCAGTGCGGGTGAGCGTGGCCGTGAAATTGCGCGTGTCGGTGCTGGCGCAGGCCGTCTGGGGCGGGCCGACGCGGCAGCTCAGCGTTTCGGTCGGGTTGAAGGCCGCGCCGGCGCAGTCGCGCTGCAGGCGCAGGCGCACCCGGTACTGATTGGGAGTTGTGCCGAACAGGGTTTCGTAAGTCAGCTCGCCCGTTAAGAATTGGGCTGCCTGCCCCGATAAGGGGAGCAGGCAGCAGAGCACGAACAATGGCAACACGCGGAGTAGGGGTTGAATCATTGGGCAAGCGGTTAGCGTGAGGGATAATGCCACCCACAAAACTGGGTGGAGCGGCGGAGGACAATAGGCTTATTTCCGCAGCCGAACCACGTGTTGCAAAGACTAGGCCAAAAGGTTCCATTTTTAGTTAAAATAAATTGAATTGTATATTTAGAAGAAGCTACCTTGCGTCATACTATGGTAACAGCTCCGTAACCCGGGCTTAACCTCCTGACGCGGAGCGGTTGCCAATTTTGCTCCTCTCTTTCTCCACCAAACACCTATTTTGATGAAAGCAACGCTTACCCGCGTTGGTGCCCTGCTGTTGCTGGGTGCCCTGGCCGCCTCCTGCGCCAAGCAGGACCTGGTACAGCCCAAGGCCGATGACCTGCAGGCCAACAGCCAGGAAGCTGATGCCACGCGCGACAGCAACCTCGCCCTGGGCAACCCCAGCGGCGCCGTCGCCAGCACCTCCTACCCGACGAACTACCTGATGTCCAAGTCGCAGTACACCCTCTCGTACCACCGCGACCGGGGCGTGCCCAACTGGGTGTCGTGGCACCTGAGCTCGGCCTGGGTTGGCTCGACGGCCCGCCAGGACAACTTCGCCGCCGACGCCACCCTGCCCTCGGGCTGGTACCGCGTGAGCACCGGCAGCTACACCGGCTCAGGCTTCGACCGCGGCCACAACTGCCCCTCGGCCGACCGCACCGGCTCGGTGGCCGACAACTCGGCCACGTTCCTGATGACCAACATGATGCCCCAGGCGCCCAACAACAACCAGCGCGCCTGGGCCAACCTCGAAAACTACTGCCGCACCCTCATCAACGCCGGCAACGAGCTGTACATCATCTGCGGCTCGTACGGCACCGGCGGCACCGGCTCGGCCGGGTACAAAACCACCCTCGATGCCGGCCGCGTAACCGTGCCCAAGCGCTGCTGGAAGGTTATCGTGGTGCTGCCCGAGGGCTCGTCCGACGCCAGCCGCGTGAGCACCAGCACCCGCGTCATTGCCATCGACACGCCCAACGACAACTCGCTGCTGACCACCTGGGGCTCCTACCGCACCTCGGTCGACGCCATCGAATCGGCCACCGGCTACAACATCCTCTCCAGCGTGTCGTCGACGGTACAGAGCACCATCGAGTCGCGCGTTGACAACGGCCCGACGAGCTGAGTTGAGCGCAGTTGCCGCAACAGAAAGGGCGACCCGCACTACGGGTCGCCCTTTCTGTTGCATGTTTATGTGAGCGGCGCGGGAGCGGTAAACGAACGGCCGCGCCGGGCAGTATGCGGCGCAGGAAAGTAGAACGCGGCCCGCGCTACGCGGTGCACCGAAGCGGGGCTGCAGTTCCGATCTGAGAGGCCCTGGCCGGCGCTCAGGCCCGCCCACGGCGGGCGGGCGAAAGTCGGAAGCGGGGAGAACGGCCGGTGACGGGCACGGCTGTGGGGGCGCCGTGGCAGGACGGCCCGGACGAGCCTGGCCAAGCAGTGGCGGTGCGGCGCGAAGGCCGAGCTTCCGGCAAGATTATGAATCTGTTACGTTTTGCGCGGTGCCGTGTCGGGCCTCACCGCGCCCCGTACTTTTGCGGCGGTGAGTGAGTGACGCATCGCCCAAACAACAGCCGCGAAAGGCCACGCTCCGGGGTGGCCTTTTGCTTTGGCGGGCCGGGCCGAAAAGTCAGGGCCCGGGGCGTTTTGGTTTGGGGGCGCGGCGGCGGCGGCGGTATTTCGGCAGCAGATAACAATATGATAATCCGGTCATAACGCCGGACTAACTGCTGCTGCCGATGTTTGAGCAACTCCCTACCGCCGCTGTTCCCGGGCCCCTGGCCCTGCTCGATATGCTCTCCGCCAACCTTCCTCTGCCCGCCGGATTTGGGGGCCGCTCGCGCGCTGCGCTGCGGCCCGTGCTGCAGCGCTTCACGCACCTGCGCGAGCTGCAGCGCCTCTACGAGCAAGCCGCCGAGCTGACGGGCCTGGAGTTCGTGGCCGCCATCCTGCAGCGTCTGCAGATTACGGTGGAGTACGACGCGGCCGAGCTGCGCCGCGTGCCCGCCGCCGGCGCCTTCATCGCCGTGGCCAACCACCCGAGCGGCATGCTCGACGGGCTGGTGCTGCTGCACGTGCTGGGCCAGGCCCGCCCCGAGCTGCGCACCGTGGCCAACGAGCTGCTGGCCCCGCTGCTGCCCCAGCTGCACCAGCAGTTCGTGCTGGTGCGCCCCGACGCCGCCGACGCCCCGCGCAACGTGCCCGGCCTGCGCCGCCTGCTGGAGTTTCTGCACAACGACGTGCCGCTGCTGCTCTTCCCGGCCGGCGAGGTGGCCCACCGCCACGCCCCGTTCGGGCCCGTGGAAGAGTCGGCCTGGCACCCCACGGCGGGGCGGCTGGTGCGGGCGGCGCGGCTGCCGGTGCTGCCGGTGTGGGTGAGCGGGCACAACAGCCGCTCGTTCGATTGGCTGGGCCTGGTGCACCCGCTGCTGCGCACGGCCCGGCTGCCCGCCGAATTGCTTAACAAGCGCGGCCACACCGTACACGTGCGCATTGGGCAGCCGGTGGGCCCGCAGGAGCTGCACCAGCTGCCCCCCGACGCCCAAATGCCCTACCTGCGGGCCCGGGTGCACGCGCTGGCGCCGGCTACGCTTAGCCGCTCGGCCGCGCTGCTGGCCCCGCTCAAGCAGGCGGCGGCGGCGCCGGTGGGCGTGGTGGCCGAAACCCACCCCGCGCTCATCGAAGCCGACCTGGCGGCGCTGCGCCCGGCCCGGCGCCTGGTGCAGAGCCGGCAGTGGGAGGTGTACGTGGCCAGGAAAAAGGAAATACCGCACGTGCTGCGCGAAATCGGGCGGCTGCGCGAGCTGACCTTCCGCCGCGAGGGCGAAGGCACCCAGCAGGCCATCGACCTCGATGCGCACGACGACTACTACCGCCACCTGTTCGTGTACGACCGGGCGGCGCGCCGGCTGGTGGCCGCTTACCGCATCGGGCCGGGGCGGGCCATTCTGCGCCAGCACGGGCGGCGCGGGTTTTACCTGAACGCGCTGTTTCGGCTGCAGAAGGGCCTGAAACCGCTGCTGCGCCAGTCCCTGGAGCTGGGCCGCTCTTTCGTGCGCGAGGAGTACCAGCGCCAGCCCATGCCGCTGGCCCTGCTCTGGAAGGGCATTGCCGCCTACCTCGGCCAGCACCCCGAGTACCGCTACCTGATCGGGCCGGTGAGCATCAGCAACCGCTTTACCCCGGCCTCCAAGGGCGCCATGGTCGATTTTATTCGCCGCCACTGTTTCGATGCGGAGCTGGCCGCGCACGTGCGGCCGCGCAAGCAGTTTCGCTACCGCCCGCTGGATGCCGCCGAGCGCCCCGGCGTGCTGCAGACCGGCGTCGACAGCATCGACGCGCTGGGCCGGCTGGTGGCCAGCATCGAGCCCCGCGGCTTGGGCATTCCCACGCTGCTGCGCCAGTACGTGCGCCTGAACGCCCGCTTTATCGGCTTCAACGTGGATCCGGCCTTCAGCAACTCCCTCGACGGGTTCATCGTGCTCGACGCGGCCGAGCTGCCCGAGCGGGCGCACCGCCTGCTGGAGCGGCTGCCAGCGCAAGGGTGAGGTATCTGCGTTTTTCGTTGTTGGTTATTCGTTTTTCGGATCGGGCTTCAGCCTAAGCCAAAAAACGAAAAACGGCCCGGAGCAGCTGCTCCGGGCCGTTTTTGTTAATAGCCAGACCAGCTTAGTTGCCGGCGCTTTCCGAGGCGGGCAGGCCCACGCTGCCGTCTTCGGCCGTCGGAATCTGGTTCATGTACGAGCGGAAGCTCATGGCAATGTCGCTGGCCACGGCGTTGGCCTGGGCCCGCACGCGCCGGTCATTTTTGGTTTTGTCGTTGTTTTTCTCGGCGCGCAGCAGCGAGAGGTACGCGTCGAGGCTGACCAGCTGGCCCGGCTGCTGGGCATCGGGAATGACGCGGAAGTTGCTCACGCTGTAGGTGTAGCCCTGGTCGGTGGCCTTGAAGTTGAAGTCGAAGCGGGCGGTGCGCTCCAGGTTCTGGCCTTTGTTGTCGACGGGCTTGAGCTTGATGGTGCCCTGCACGCTCACAGTGCCGGTGGCTGCGTCCGACACGAAGTTGGTTTTGGGGCCGTAGGCGAAGTGGTGGTCGGCCCAGTCGTTGGCGCGGGCGTGCAGGGTGGGCTGGCCGTAGTTTTCGGCGGGCACGCGCTCGGTGTATTCCACCGGGGCGTCATCGGTTTGCGCGGCGGCCGGGAAGGCCAGCAGCGCGAAAAGCATTCCGAGCAGGGGTAGGAGTCGCTTCATAGTGCAGCAGGAAGGCAATGGTGAAGGCTTGGAAATGTGCTGTGCAAAACTCGGGAGTAACCGCCGGGGCCGGGTTACGGTTCTGTTAGCAAAACATGACCGATTACCCGAAGCGCAGGGGCTATTCCCGCGAATTTGAATGAAAGTTAATCATCGATTTTGGATTATTTCCATCAATGGTAATTTTCAACAAACTATCCATTTCCATCGGGGATTAGTAAAAAATGCAATCCTTTGCGGGTGCGGAGGGTTGAGGTAATGACCGGGTAAAGAGCTGTAAATTATTGGTTAGCAAATCAATGGGCCTGGAATGGTACGCGTGGTGCCCGTTCTTTGATAATATAAGAGCGAAGCGCCGCTAACATTTTCGTAACACAAGAAATATTCTCCGTCCTGCTTGCGGTGTATCAGAACTTGGATACTTTTGCGACGTGCTTCTCCACAATCAACATAAGATGAAGCGCAGAACCGCCGCTCCGCCGGTTCTGCACCGGGGTCGAAACCCGTTCCCTGCCGTTGATTTCGTTTCGTTTTTCGGTTTTTGCCTCGTTGGCCGCCCGGTTGTTACCGGAGCGGTTTTTTTGTGTCCGCTCACGTCGGATGCCGGGGCCGGCAGCTGGCTCCGCTAACACCCTTCACGCCCCATAACCCTCTTCATCTAGTGGTGAAACAACCCCTCGCACCCGCCAGAGTTCGGAACGACAACCTGACTGTGACGCCCGAGCGCGTAGCCGTGATTAAAGAGGGGGACGCCATGCTGCGCGGGGCCCGTCGGTCCGCGCAGGACAACGGCTTCACGGGCGGGCACAACGTGCCCCGCACCGGGGGACTAACCGCTGCCTGCGAAAACACCGACACGCTGTTCCCCCTCGACGGGCACCTGGACTGCCACCAGGGGCACGACGTGAAGGGGCACTCGGCTGCCGGCATCGGCCGGGCCCGCGTGGCGCAGCGCAGCCTGGGCCAGACGGACATCCGCCGCTGCGTACCCTTCCTGACCAACCGTGACAGCGCCAGCTAGTGCTGCCGCCCGCAGAAGGCCCGGTGTGATGCCGGGCCTTTTGTTTTGGGCTGGCGCCGGTTTAGCAAAACCGAAGTGAGCGTAACCGACGCCCCGTATAAAACCGTTTTCCAGCCTGCCTCAACATCCTCCATAACCTCAACGACAAGGCGCCACACGCCGGCGGAAAGCCGGCTTGATGGCGGGCACCGGTTCAGCCGCCCGCGCGGCTGAACCGGCGCCAGTCGGGGCCCGCTCCCGATGCCAATCTGCCATTTTTCTTCCTGGCTCAGCCTGTACGCAGCGCCAGCGGAGTGAAGACCCCACCAACAGTACGTATGACGGCTGTGAGTTCCGTTTTGCGAGGCCAGCCGAGGCATCTGTGCCGACTAAGTCGGGCAAATTCGGTGAGCACAAAGGCGCCCGCGGCAGCGGCGCAGGTGCTTCGGCCGGCTTCGCAGAACGCGCGGCCAACGGCTGGGGGCTTTTCTTTGCACAGGCTAACCGCCCGAACCAGCTAGCCCCCACGCCCTATGCAACTCGGACCTTCCCTTACGCTGCAGAATCCCGTGTGCCTCGCCGCTGCCCCCTGGCAGCTGCCCGACGGCCTCGGCTACGAGCACCTCGGTGCCATTTTTACCAAGACGGTCATCATGGAACCCCGCCCCGGTCGGGGCGAGGGCATCATCAAAGTGGCTGATGCCTCCCTGCTGAACACCACCGACCGCCGCACCGACGGCGCCGAGCAGCTGGTGCAGGAGCACCTGCCGCACCTGCGGCGTCACAACGTGCCCGTGCTGGTGAGCATCACCGCTCCCGGCATCCCCGGATTCCGGAAAATTGCCCGCTACCTGGCCCGCGAAGCCGCTGGTCAGATTGCCGGGGTGGAGGTGTACATCAGCAGCGCCAGCACCGAGAAAGGCTTCGAGCTGACGCCGCGCTTCGTGCGCGAGGCCGTGGAGGCGGTGCGCAACGAGCTGGGCCCCGACGCGGCCCTCATCGTGAAGCTGCCGCCCTGGCCCGACCACGTGCGCGCCCTGGCCCTGGCCGCCCAGCAAGGCGGCGCCACCGCCCTGGCGGCCTCCAACCTGCTCAAGGCCCTGCACCTGCCCGACGCCGGGGACCCGATTCTGGGCGGCCTCTCGGGCGAGGCGCTGCGGCCCATTGCCCTGCGCTGCGTGTACGAGCTGGCCCACGACGAGAATATCAAGCTGCCGGTCATCGGCACCGGCGGCATCTTCACCGCTCAGCACGTGCGCGACTACCTGCGCTGCGGCGCCGCGGCCGTGCAGGTAGCCACGGGCGAGTGGCTGGAGCCCGGCCTCACCGCCCGCCTGGCCACTGAGTGGGACGAAACCTCTTCTTCCGTAACCGAACCCCAAGCCGCATGGAACAGCTAACCCGCCGCGCCCAGACGGCCAACTCCCTGCTCTGCGTGGGCCTCGACCCCGTCGGGGAGAACGTGGAAGCCCAGCTGCAGCGCGTGGTGGCCGAAACCGCCGAGTACGCCGCCGGCTTCAAGCCCAACCTGGCCTTCTTCCTGGCCCGCCCCGACGGCGTGGCCCTGCTGCAGCGCCTGCGTGAGTGGATTCCCCAGGGCGTGCCGATGATTCTCGACGGCAAGTTCGGCGACATTGCCAACACCGCCGAGCGGTACGCCGCCTTTGCCTACGACGTCATCGGCGCCGATGGCGTGACGGTGAACCCCTACATGGGCGAGGACGCCATTCTGCCCTTCGCCCGGCCCGGCAAGGCCGTGTTCGTGCTGGCCAAAACCTCCAACAAGCCCGTGCATTCCTGGCAGGATCAGGAGCTGGTGAAGGGCGGCACCGTCAGCGACTTTTCGGCCGACGTGGTGCAGACCTTGACCCACGAGCATCCCGGCCTCGGGCTGGTAGTGGGCGCTACCAACCCGGCCGCCCTCGGCCACCTGCGGCAGCGCTGCCCCGAGCTGTGGTTCCTGGTGCCCGGCGTGGGCGCCCAGGGCGGCGACCTGGCCGCCACCGTGCAGGCCGGCTGCCGCCAATCCGACGGCCTCGGCGTGCTCATCAATACTTCCCGTGCCCTGTGGCAGGCCGCCGAGCCCGGCGCTGCTGCCCGCGACCTAACTTTCCAGATCAATGCCCTACGCGCCGAGCGACTTTCAGCAACAATTTGAGCAGCAGCTCCGGGGTGAAGACGCCCTGCTGAGCGGCCACTTCCGCCTTTCCTCCGGCCTGCACTCCGACACCTACGTGCAGTGCGCCCGCTTCCTGCGCCGCCCCGATCTGGCCGCCCCCGCCCTCGGCGTGCTGGCCGACCTGATCCGCGAAGCCGGCCTGCAGCCCGATGTGGTAGTCGGGCCCGCCATGGGCGGCGTGGTGGTCAGCTACGAGCTGGCCCGACAGCTGGCGGTGCCGGGCATCTTCACCGAGCGCGACGCCGATACCAAGATGACGTTGCGCCGGGGCTTTACCCTGGAGCCCGGCCAGCGGGTTATCATCGCCGAAGACGTGGTGACGACCGGCAAATCGACCATGGAAGTAGCCGTGGTGTTGCGCGCCATGGGGGTGGAAGTGCTCGGCGTGGCCTGTTTGATCGACCGGACGGGCGGGCAGCACGGGCTGGATTTCCCGCTGTTTGCGCTGCTACCGGTGCAGGCGGCCACGTATCAGCCGGAAAATTGCCCGCTGTGCGCCAAGGGTATTCCGGCCGTCAAGCCCGGAAGTCGGCCCGATGCGGTGCCGGCCATTGGGTAAGGTCGGCGGGAGTCCTTACCTTTGCATCTCCTTCGCTACTCTGTGCAACGAAGTCTCTCTCATACCAACCCCTCGCTGACCCGAACGACGCTGCTGGCCGACTTCGACAGCATGTGGCGCGGCAGCGCGCTCTTCAGCGTAGCCGCGGGGCATCGTCTCGACATCATGCGGGGCGAGGTGGAGGAGCGAATAGCCGAGCGCGCGACGCAGCTGCGCGCTGCCACTCAGCCGCCGCACAGCGAATCATCTGCGGGTATTTCCGACTTACGAAAGCAGCTGCGAAAACCCGTAGCTGCGCCGTTCGGAAACTACCTGGGAGACAACTGCGAAGTACATTCTGCTGATTCTGACCGGAGCCCGGCTCCGCAACCTCGTGTAAGCCGCCTCGTGGCCCGTTCGTCGGGCGCGGGGCGGCTTACCGCGTTTTTGGGTTGTAGCGCGGGCTTGGCTGACGCCTTCCTTCGATTGAGCCCGCGTCCTTTTGATAGTAACTCTAAACCTCCGTGCGTCCGTCGTTCTGCGACAACCGTGCGGGCACACGCGGGCTGAAGCCCGCGCTACATGCTTTGAGTAACACCGCCTCCCATACCATCCAACTGATTCCGCGCCCCGGCCAGCACGACGGCGAAGGCGCCCGCGTGGCCGAAGCCGCCCGGCGGCACCTGCACCTGCACACCGGCGCGGTACAAACCAGCGCCGTGTACACCGTGCGCTACCCGCTGACCGCGGCGCAGCTCCAGAGCTTCGCCGCCCAGTGCCTGCAGGACCCGCTGCTCAACGACGCGGCGCTGGACCAGTGGGCCGTAGCGCCCGAGTTCAAAAGCTACATCCTGGTAGCGAAAGGCCCTGGCGTGACGGACGACGAAGGCACCTCGGCCCAGAACGCGCTGCAGGACTTTCTCGGCCTGGACCTGGACATCCGCACCCAGCACATTTTCAGCAAGCGGCTGTATCTGCTGGAAAAGGAGCTGCCGGAAACCGACCTGCGTCACCTGGCCGAAGAGCTGCTCGGCAACAAGCTCATCAACCGCTTCGTGGTGGGCCACACCGCCCAGGGCATCCGCGACTTCACGCCCCAGCCCGGCGGCGGGGCTGACTCGACCACCCACACCATCCGGCTGGAGCACCTGACGGATGAAGAATTGGTGCAGCTGTCGAAGGAGAACGTGTACGCGCTGAACCTGGAGGAAATGCAGGCCATCCGGGACCATTTCTACGCTCCCGCGACGCAGATCAGCCGCGCCGAGGCCGGCCTGACGCCCGACCCGACGGACTGCGAGCTGGAAATCCTGGCCCAGACCTGGTCAGAGCACTGCAAGCACAAGGAATTCGCGGCCGTCATCCGCTACCGCAACGCCGTCACGGGCGAGGAAAAGGAAGTCGACGGGTTGTTCAAAACCTATATCAAAGGCGCCACGTCCGAAGTCGACCGGCTCTTGCGCGCCAACGGCAACGACTGGCTGATCAAGGTGTTTTCGGACAACGCCGGCGCGGTGCGCATCAATAAGGACTCGTTGTTCGTCTGGAAGGTCGAAACCCACAACTCGCCCTCGGCCATCGACCCGTACGGCGGGGCCATTACCGGCATCCTGGGCAACAACCGCGACCCGCTGGCTACCGGCATCGGCGGCGCGCGGCTGCTCTTCAATACCAACGTGCTCTGCTTCGGCCCGCCGAACTGGTCGGGGCCGCTGCTGACGGGGCAGCTGCACCCGCGCCGGGTGTTCGAGGGCGTGCGCAAGGGCATCGAGGACGGCGGCAACAAATCGGGCGTGCCGACGGTGAACGGCGCCATCGTGTTCGATGAGCGGTACCGCGGCAAGCCGCTGGTGTACTGCGGCACCGGCGCCGTGCTGCCCATGCAGCTCGACGGCAAAGACGCCTGGGAGAAAATTATCGACGCCGGGGACCGGATCATTATGGCCGGCGGCCGGGTGGGCAAGGACGGCATCCACGGCGCTACCTTCAGCAGCATCGAGCTGGACGAAGCCGCGCCGGCCACGGCCGTGCAGATTGGTTCGCCCATCACGCAGAAGCTGGCCATGGACTTCCTGCTGCTGGCTACCCGCCGCGGCCTGATCAAGTGCAGCACCGATAACGGCGCGGGCGGCCTGTCCTCCTCGGTGGGCGAGCTGGCCGGCATCAGCGGCGGCGCCACGGTGGAGCTGGAAAAAGTGCCCTTGAAGTACCCCGGCCTGCGTCCCTGGGAGATTTTCCTGTCGGAGTCGCAGGAGCGGTTTACGCTGGTGGTAGAGCCCAGTAAGCTCGCGGAGCTAAACGCATTGGCCGCCGAGATGGAAGTGGAGCTGTCGGACATCGGGCAGTTCACCGACAACGGCCGCCTGGACGTGACCTTCGACGGGCAGCCGGTAGCCTCGCTGGCCCTGGAATTCCTGCACGAGGGCGTGCCGCGCAAGGTGCTCGACGCGGAGTGGCAGCTGCCGACTTTGCACGAGCCCAAGCTGCCCGCTTCGCTCGACGCCACGGACCTGCTGATCAAGCTGCTCGGGGCGCTGAACATCTGCTCCCGCGAGGCGGTGATTCGGCAGTACGACCACGAGGTGAAAGGCCGGACTGTCGTCAAGCCCCTGATGGGCCGCACCGGCCAGGCCCCGCAGGACGCGGCCGTGGTGCAGTTCAACTTCGAGTCGTGGGAAGGCGTGGCGGTGAGCAACGGCATTCTGCCGCGCTACGGCGACATCGACCCCTACCAGATGTCGGCCGGCGCCTTCGATGAGGCCGTGCGCCAGATAATTTCTGTCGGCGGCAAGCTGCCCAACCTGACCCCCGGCGACGGGATTTTCTGGTCGGTCAACGACAACTTCTGCGTGCCCGACTCGGTGTACGACCCCGTGACCAACCCCGACGGCAAGCAGAAGCTGGCGGCCCTGGTGCAGCTCTGCGAGGCCCTGCGCGACATGTGCGTGGCTTACCACATTCCGCTGACCTCGGGCAAGGACTCGATGAAAAACGACTTCAAGGCCGACGGACAGAAGATTTCGGTGCCGCCCACGGTGCTGTATTCGATGACCGCCCTGATGCCCGACGTGCGCCGCGCCGTAACGTCCGACTTCAAAGCCGCTGGCGACGTCGTCTACCTGCTCGGTGACACCTACGACGAGCTGGGCGGCTCGGAGCTGTACCACCTCTTCGGCGAGCTGGGCCAGAACGTGCCCCGCGTGCGCCCCGAGCAGGCCAAGGAGTTGTACCAGAAAGTAAGCGAGGCCCACGAGCAGAACCTGATTCTATCCTGCCACGACCTGTCGGACGGCGGCTTGGCCGTAGCCGTGGCCGAAAGCCTGTTCGGCGACGATAACCTCGGCGCCGAGCTGACCCTGGCAGGCGCGCTGCCGGCCCCGACCGAGCTGTTTTCGGAAAGCCACTCGCGCTTCGTGGCCACCGTGGCCCCGGAGGACGTGGTAGCTTTCGAGGCGCTGATGAACGGCCGTGCCACCCGCCTCGGTATCGTGACGGACAACGGCCGTCTGGTGATTCGTCACCAGGATAAGACGGTGGTAGACGCTGCTACGGCTGATCTGCGCGAAGCCTGGAGCAATGGTCCGGTTAACCGCGTCATGGCCGGCGAAGAACTAACCCTGCAAGCTTAGGAGGTGGAGACGATGAGCAATCAAGCAGAAAACTTGGCAACGCAGATGGCCGACAGCACCGCTGCCGAACAACCGAACAACGAACAACGCGTCCACGCCCTCGTGCTGACCGGCTTCGGCATCAACTGCGAGGAAGAGCTGGCCGCCGCTTACCGGCTGGCGGGCGGGGCGGCCACCATCGTGCACTTTAATGAAGTGCTCGGCGGCCAGACCAGCATCCACGACTACGACGTGCTCAACTTCCCCGGGGGCTTTTCCTTCGGCGACGATTTGGGTTCCGGCGTGGTCATGGCCAACAAGGTGCGCTTCCGCAAGCTGCCCTCGGGCCGTACGCTGCTCGAGGAAATCGGCGCCTTTATCCAGGCCGGCGGCTACGTGGTGGGCATCTGCAACGGCTTCCAGATGCTGGTGAAAATGGGCCTCCTGCCCGATTTCGCCGGCCAGCAGGAGCGCGAAGTGACCCTGACCCACAACGCCTCGGGCCGCTACGAAGACCGGTGGGTGCGCCTGGCGGTGAACCCCAACAACCGCTCCCCCTTCCTTAAGGGGCTGACTTCGCTGGAAGTGCCCGTGCGCCACGGCGAAGGCCGCCTAGTCATCCGCGACGAGCAAGTCCGCAGCCGCATCCTGGCCGAGGGCCTGAACTGCCTGACCTACTGCGATACGACCGGCTGCGAAACCGCCGTGTACCCGCTGAACCCCAACGGCGCCGAGCTGAACTGCGCCGGCCTCAGCGACACCACCGGCCACGTTTTCGGCCTGATGCCGCACCCCGAGGCCTTCCTCTCGCTCTACAACCACCCCGACTGGGCCCGGCGCAAGCGCCTCGACCCCACGCTGTCGGAGGAAGGCGACGGGCTGAAGCTGTTCCGCAACATCGTGGAGCACATCCGCCAGACGCGCGCCGCGCAGCCCACCGAGGCTACTGCCAACCAAGTTTCTCTCTAGCCTAGCATTCGACGCTTAGCGCCATGAACACGCTCCCGCAATTCAACACGCCCCAGCTCGAACTGCTGCACCGCGGCAAAGTCCGCGACTCGTTCCGCGTGCCCTCGGGCGAGCGGCTTATCGTCGTGACGGACCGCCTCTCGGCCTTCGACTCGGTGCTGGAAACCGCCATTCCCTACAAAGGCGCCGTGCTCAACGGCCTGGCCGATTTCTGGTTCGATAAAACCCGCGACATCGTGCCCAACCACGTTATCCGCGTGGTCGACCCGAACGCCATGCTGGTGAAGGAGGCCGCGCCGATTCGCGTGGAAATGGTGGTGCGCGGCTACCTCACCGGCTCCATGCTGCGCGGCTACCTACAGGGCCAGCGCACCTTCTCGGGCGTGGCGGTGCCCGACGGGCTGACCAAGCACCAGCGCTTCCCCGAGCCCCTCGTGACGCCGACTACCAAGGAGGAATCCGACCGCGAAATCACGCCGGAAAACCTGGTTTCGGAGGGCTGGGTGTCGGCCGAGCTGTACGAGCGGATGCGCGTAGTGGCCCTGCAGCTGTTCAACTTCGCTTCGGCGTGGATGGCCGAGCGCGGCATTATCCTGGTCGACACCAAGTACGAGTTTGGGCTGCTGAACGGGGAGCTGATTCTCATCGACGAAATCCACACGCCCGACTCCTCGCGCTTCTGGGACGCGGCCGACTACGCCACGAATCCTGAAGAGGCCACCCAGATGGACAAGGAGTACATCCGCCAGTGGCTGATTGCCCACAAAGTCGACGGTAAGTACCCCACGGCCCTCACGCCGGAAGTAACCGCCGAAGCTGCCCGCCGCTACCTCGACATCTACCAGCGCATCACCGGGCAGCCCCTGGCCGCCGCCGCCGATACCAACGTGAACGTGCCCGCCCGCCTGGTGCAGAACCTGGTGAAGGAAGGCTTCATGCAGGACGCGCCGGTGGAGCAGCTGAACGGATGAATATAGAAGCGGTAGGCCAGCAGTACGCTCTCAACGACGGTGAAATTCGCGCCGTCGAGCTAAGCCTGCGCTACGGTGGGTCCGCCGCCTCCAACGCTTCCGTGCAGCTGCGGGTGCGCAAGCTGATTTCGAAGAATAAATACGAAAGCTGTTTGCTGACGCTGGAGCTGAGCGGCGTAACAAAGGCGCTGATTGATGAAGATTTCACCACTGGCGTCTACTATTCGGACATCGTTCTAACCGAGCTTAGCAATGGGTTGTTCTACCTCTCGCTCGACCCGTTTGGCAACTCCGGCAAGCCGCACGAAAAGGACAACCTAGTATTAGTAGCCCAACGTCTGACCATCCACGAAGCATGAGCTGCCCGCTGACGCTATTCGCCTCGCACCCCGCCGACCGGCAGGCCCGACCGCTGCTCGATGAGCTGTCGGCCCAACTCGGGGCGCGTTTCGGCGGCGACGGGCGCGACTCGTTTCAGAACTGGGTGGACGACAACCGGCATATCTTCCTGCTGGCGTTGTCCGGTAAGGAAGTTGTGGGTTGCGGGGCCGTGCGCCCGATTACTGACTCGGTAGGGGAGGTGAAGCGCATGTACGCCAAGCACCCCGGTCAGGGCATCGGTAGCATGGTATTGGCCGGGCTGGAAGCCTCGGCGCGGCGCGCTGGCTACACCGAGCTATGGCTGGAAACCCGCGTAGCCAACGCGGAAGCCTGCCGCTTCTACGAGCAGCGCGGCTACCAGCGCATCGAGAACTATGGCAAGTACACTGGGCGCGCCAACGCTGCCTGCTTCGGCAAGCGGCTGGACTCGGCTGCGGTTACTGAAACGTACGCGGAGCAGTTGGTTGGCCTGTACATCGAAGCTTACAACGACATCGAAGTGGCCGACATGGTAGCCTGCCTGCACCCGGAGGTGACGTTTGAAAATGTATCCGCCGGTGAGGTCACGTTTCGCACCGAAGGCAAAGCCGCATTTGCTGCGCAGGCCGAGCAAGCCAAGTGGTGGTTTATGGAGCGGAATCAGCACATCAAAGCCTTTCGCTTCGAAAACAACCGCGCCGAAATTGACATCAACTACTTCGCCATTACTGCTGGAGCATTGCCGGAAGGCGTGCAATTGCCTGCCGGTTTGGCTACCAGTACCATCATAGAACTTACCGGCCGCTCGGTTTTTACGTTCCGCGACGGACTTATTGCCACCATTCAGGATATCAGCTAGCCCGTAACCCAACCTCTTTGACCCTTGGCAACTCCTATCACCCATATCGTCCTTCTCGGCAGCGGCGCCCGCGAACATGCCCTGGCCTGGAAACTCACCCAGGACGGCGCCCGCGTGCACGTACTGCCCGGCGGCGCCGGCATCCCCGGCTCGGTGCCCGGCATCAGCGCCACCGATTTCCCAGCTATCCAGCAGTTCTGCCAGGAGCACGACGTAAAACTCATCGTCGTCGGCCCTGAGGCCCCGCTGGCGGCGGGCGTGGCCGACTACTTCGAGGGCTCCGATATCCGCGTGTTTGGCCCGCGCAAGGCGGCCGCCGTGCTGGAAAGCTCCAAGGTGTGGTCGAAGGACTTCATGCGCCGCCACGGCGTGGCCACCGGCCGCGCCTGGACGTTCCGCTCCGACCAGCTGGAGCAGGCCCGCGCCGCCGCCGCCGACTTGCAGGGCCACGCCGTGCTGAAATACGACGGTCTGGCCGCCGGCAAGGGCGTGTGGGTGTGCTCCTCGGAAGCTGAGTTTGAAACCGCCCTGCAGGAAATGCAGGCCCTGGCCCCGGCCGGTCACGACTGGTACTCTTTCCTGGTCGAGGAAAAGCTCACCGGCCCCGAAATCAGCATCATCGGCCTGACTGACGGCAAGACCATGCGCCTGCTCAGCCCCTCGCAGGACCACAAGCAGCTGCTGGCCGGCGACCAGGGCCCCAACACCGGCGGCATGGGCGCCTACTGCCCCGTGCCCTTCGCCGACGACAACGTGCTGGCGCTGGTGCGCGAAGTCATCATCGAGCCGACCCTGCGCGGCCTGCGCACCGAAGGGCTGCCGTTTATGGGCTTCCTTTACTTCGGCATCATGCTCACGCCCACCGGCCCCAAGCTGCTGGAATACAACGTGCGCCTCGGTGACCCGGAAGCCCAGGTGCTGCTGGCCTCGCTGAGCAGCAGCCTGGTCGACATCATCACCGCCGCGCTGGATGGCCGCCTCGCCGAAGTGGGCGTGCGGCAGAAGCCGGGCTCCTTCGTGGGCGTGGTGCTGGCCTCCGGCGGCTACCCCGCCGCGCAGTTCCCCACCGGCTTTGCCATCGACGGCATCGACGCCGTGACGCCCGCCACGCTGGTGTTCCAGGGCGGCACCAAGCGCAACGATGCCGGCCAGCTCATCACCAGCGGCGGCCGGGTGCTGACGGTGGTAGCCGGCGGCCCCGACCTGGAAGTAGCCGTGGAGCGTGCCTACGCCGAAGTCAAGAAGGTGACGTTCCAGGACGCCTACTACCGCACCGACATCGGCCAGCGCCCCACCCCGGAGCTGGTCGGCCAAGCCCAGTAATGATGACGGAAACGACCCCGCGCGAATCGTTCAACGATAGTGGTACTACGACTCAAAGTCGTAGTACCACTTCGTCCGCGCCGTCTGGCTCCCCCTCGACTGTTGAGGAGAGGGGGCCGGGGGGTGAGGCGCAATCGGCCGCGCCGAAAGCCCGCCTCGCCATCCTGCTCTCCGGCCGCGGCTCCAACATGCTGGCCTTGGCCCGCGAGGTGCGCGAAGGCGTGCTGCAAGGCTTGGCCGAGGTTGCCGTGGTGTTCAGCAACATCCCCGAAGCCGCCGGTCTGCCAAGCGCCGCCGAGCTGGGCTACGCCACCGCCAGCATCGACTCCCGCGGCCGGAAGCGCGCCGAGTTTGATGCCGAGGTAGTGGCGAAGCTGCAGCAGTTTCAGCCCGACTACGTGGTGCTGGCCGGCTACATGCGCATTCTGTCGCCGACGTTCATCCGGGCGTTTGCGGGCCGGATCATCAACATCCACCCCGCCGACACCCACCAGCACCAAGGGCTGCACGCCTACGACTGGGCCTGGGAAAACCGCCTGCCCGAAACGAAAATCACCGTCCACCTCGTTGACGAGGGGCTCGACACCGGCCCCGTGCTGGCCCAGGCGCCCGTCGACCTGCGCGGCGCTGATTCCCTGGCAGAGGTGGAGCGCCGCGGTCTGGCCGTGGAGCACCGCTTCTACGCCGACACCCTGGCCCGCCTCATCCGGGGCGAGCTGCCCGCCGAAACACCCACTCCTGCCGCCACTGCCGCCCC
The DNA here is from genome assembly GCF_003258365.1 of Hymenobacter edaphi. GTDB lineage: Bacteria > Bacteroidota > Bacteroidia > Cytophagales > Hymenobacteraceae > Solirubrum > Solirubrum edaphi. Next base: position 420,243 of record NZ_QHKM01000002.1, read on the forward strand.
GCAGTAGCTCCCCATTTTCCCTCTCAAGCCCACCCCAGCTTCGTCGGCCTGACAACCGGCTCACTGACAACTGACAACTCGATATGTGCGGAATCGTTGGTTTTTTCGGCCCGGATGATGTCGTTGGCGACATCGTCGTCGGCCTCACCGCTCTGCAGCACCGCGGGCAGGATGCCGCCGGCATTGCCTCGTTCGACGGCAACTTTCATTTGCACAAGGGCAACGGGCTGATCAACGACGTGTTCAAGCCCAAGCACCTGAAGAAGCTGAAGGGCAACATCGGCATCGGCCACGCGCGCTACACCACCCAGGGCTCCGGCGACGCCGAGCTGGCCCAGCCCTTCACCACCAGCTACCCCTTCGGGCTGGCCATGGTACACAACGGCAACGTCATCAACTTCCGCTCGGCCGCCAAGCGCCTGCACGAGAAGTACCACGTGCTGCCCAAGACCAGTAACGACCTGGAGCTGATCATGTACACCTTCGCCTCGGAGCTGCGCCTGAAAAACCTGGACGCGCTGTCGGTGGTAGACATTTTCGACGCGGTGGAAACCACGCAGGAGCTGGTGAAGGGCGCCTACGCCACCATCACCATCATTGCCGGCCACGGACTGCTGGCCTTCAACGACCCGCACGGCATCCGTCCGCTCGTCATGGGCCGCCGCGACACGCCCGACGGGCCGGTTTTCGCCTTCGCCTCCGAGTCGACCTGCTTCGACTACCTGGAGTTCGACCTGGTGGAAAACATCGGCCCCGGGCAGGCGGTGTTTATCGACAAGGACTTCAAGGTGCACCACAAGAATCCGCCGGCCAAGCCCAAGGCCTTCTGCGTGTTCGAGCACATCTACTTCGCCCGCGAGGACTCCGTTATCCACGGCCGGCTGGTGGCCCGGGAGCGGGTGCGCCTGGGCAAGATGCTGGCCCGCAAGGTGATGGAAGCCGGTCTGGAGCCCGACATGGTTATCGACGTGCCTTCTTCGGGCTACTTCGCGGCGTCCGGACTGGCCGAGGCCATCGGGGTGCCGTACCGCCGGGCTTTGGTGAAAAACAACCACATGGGCCGCTCGTTTATCGTGAGCAGCCAGGCCGGCCGGGAGGACGTGGTGAAGAAGAAGCTGAATCCCATCCGCGAGTTTGTGGAAGGCAAGAAAATTGCCGTGGTCGACGACAGCATCGTGCGCGGCACCACCTCGCGGCGCATCGTGCGCATCCTGCGCGAAGCCGGGGCTACGGAGGTATACTTCATTTCCAGCGCGCCGCCCATCATTTCGCCCTGTATCTACGGCATCGACATGGCCATGAGCACCGAGCTGATTGCGGCCAACTACACCGAAGAGGAAATCTGCCGCTACATCGAGGCCGACAAGGTGATTTACCAGTCGCTGGAAGACTTGCAGACGCTGTTCGGCGAGGAAAAAGGCCACGGCGGCAGCTGCTTTGCCTGCTTCTCGGGCCAGTACCCCACCGGCGACGTGACCAAGTACCTGCGCCACATTCAGGAAGAGCGCACCAGCCACCGCAAGGAGGAAAAGGACAAATCCGCCAACTCCGTCAGCGCCAAAGCCCCGGCTCCGACCGAGCACTAAGCTGCCGGAAAAATATGAACGTCATGCTGAGCCTGTCGAAGCATTTCTACCGCTTCGTTGAGTTTAGTATCTGGCGAAGCGGTAGAGATGCTTCGACAGGCGGACACCAGATGGAGCATGACGCCCTCCGATAATCGTTCAACCACTCGCCATGAGCCAGACTACCGCCGCTTCCGACCTCAAAGCAACCGCCGGCTACTCCATCGAAGAAGGCAACGCCGCCTCGCGCAACGCCTACAACTGGGCCAAGAAAACCTTCAGCACCCGCGTCGGCAAGCCCGGGGAGCCGGCCCAAGACCTGGAAGGCGGCTTCTCCAACGAAATCCGCTTCGGCAATGAGCGCCTGGGCATCGGCTCCGACGGCATCGGCACCAAAATCGAAGTGGCCGAGCGCGTGGACCGCTACGACACGCTGGGCCACGACCTGATTGCCATGGTGGCCGACGACCTGGTGGTAGCCGGCTTCATCCCGACGAACCTGTCGAACATCATCGACGTGAACACGCTGAACTACGAAGTGGTGGACGAGCTGATGCGCGGCCTGCACGACGCGGCGCAGTTCAGCTCCATTGCCGTGACGGGCGGGGAAATTGCCGAGCTGGGCAACCGTATCGGCGGCTACCCCGGCGCCCGCATGAACTTCAACTGGTGCTCCACCGCCGTGGGCGTGCTGCACCCCAGCCTCGAAAAACCGCTCAGCGGGGCCAACGTGCGCGCCGGGCAGGCCGTGGTGGCGCTTCGTTCGCCCTCGTTCCGCTCCAACGGCTACTCCCTGGCCCGCCGCGTCCTCACCAAAGCCTTCGGGGAAGAGTGGCACAAAGCGTCTTACTCCGGCGCCGATGCCGACGTAATGGGCGCCACCTGGGGCGAGGTGATGCTGGCCCCCTCGCTCATCTTCGCGCCCGGCGTCACGGCCGTGCTCGATGCGGGCCTGCCCTTGCACGCAGCCGCGCACATCACCGGCGGCGGCGTGGCCGACAACTTCAAGCGCGTGCTGAAATCGGGCGTCGGGGCCGAGCTGGACAACCTCTTCGCGCCGCTGCCCGCCATGAGCCAGCTGGCCGAGCTGGGCGGCATCAGCCCCGCCGATGCCTACCTGTACTGGAACATGGGCAACGGCATGCTACTGGTCACCGACGCCGACCAGGCCGAGGCCGTAGCCGCCGAGCTGACCGCCAAAGGTTACGCCGCCCAGGTGGCCGGCCGCATCATCAGCGAGCCGACGATTACGCTGAAAGTGGGCGCCGGGGAGCTGCGCTACGATATCTAGGCCCGCGCATCCTGTTGCCGCCTCGAACCGGGCCGACCAGTCACGTACTGGTCGGCCCGGCTGTTTTGAGGTTGGGTGCTGGACGCTCGGTTCGGGTACTTGATGGTCGGTTGATCCGACGCGGCAGGCAGGGCCCTTGAAACGTTCTGCGCAGCCCTGGATGCCAGCCGTCGGGCACCCGGCGGAAGGCGCATCGTCCTTGACGCGCTGCCAACGGGGGCTGCCGCACCGCGCAGGGACCGAACTTCCTAAACCGGCCGCTGCAGTACTGGTTTAGCGTGGCTTACCCCAGCTGAAAAGCCGGCGGGCAGGGCACGGCTACCGGCTCAAAATACCCGGAAGTGGGTATTTCAGCGGCCTTTGGATTGAAATAGGTTTGTTCTGCATACTGCCTGGAGCTCAGCCACCAGACCAAAAACGGGGCGAAGCCGAAAAGCCTTATGAGTAGGACCTCTAGTTCCCCTTTCTCCACCGCGCATGATTAAAACTGTACTAAACGCCGCTGCTTTGCTGGTGGGCCTGACCGGCCTCTTCTTCAAGGCCAGCCACTGGGCCGGTGCCGACATCCTCATCCTGACTGGCTTCGTCTTGCTGCTGGTTTCGATTCTGGCTTTTACCGTTTCTGCCAATGCCGAAGCGGGCGTATCCGCCCCGCTGAACTACCTGATGGTGGGCGTGCTGACCGTGGGCGTCGTCAGTGCCTTGTTTCGCATGATGCACTGGCAAGGCGGCGCCATGCTGGGCGTCGTGATGGTGGCGCTGATGGTGCTGCTGTGCGTGATGCTGCTGGCCGGCAAAGGCAACATCGGTGCCTCACGGCAGTTTCTGACGGTGACGTTTCTGTTCTTCACCCTGGTTTTCGCCTTCCTGGCCTTGCCCATGCGCCGGGCTGCTACCGCCGAAACGGCCGCTGCGCCGGCACCCATCGAAGTAACCGCGCAATAGGTTCCTGCACCCAATTACCGCCCACAAAACAAGATGAGGCCCCGCGGATGCTGTTCCGCGGGGCCTCGCTGCGATATTGGGTACCGCCGGGGCTTACGCCGGCCGCTGCGGGCGGTGCTCCAGAATCAGCTGGGTGCGGAAGTCGTGCAGGCCTTTTTCCAGGCCCACCGGGTAAGTGTGCGGGTTCAGGAAGCGGCGGATACTCGGGTCGAGAGCGGTGACTTCCTGGCGGGCCTTCTGGCGGCTCTCGGCCAGGGTGGGCAGCTCCAGCACGCGCCGGCCCTGGCGGAACACCGGCTCCAGCAGCTCCCGAAACTCGGAGGACTGCACCGGGCGGCGGCGGGTGGCGTCGAGCGGGTCGACGATGGTGAGCTGCTCGGGCAGGGACTCGGCGGTGTTGTAGAGCATGTCGGCCACGGGCTTGCCGTCGGGGCCGAAAAAGCGGCGCACCTGCAGGATGCCGGGGATGCTGGTCTTGGCAATCTGCTCGGAGAGCTTGATGCTGTACTGCCAGCCCGAACCGTCTTCCTTTTTCATAGCGGCCAGCTTGTACACGCCGCCCAGCGCCGGCTGGTCGTAGGCCGTCACGAGCTTGGTGCCGATGCCCCAGGTGTCGATGCGGGCGCCTTCCAGCTTGAGGGCGGTGACGAGCTGCTCGTCCAGGTCGTTGCTGGCCACGATGCGGACCTTGGGAAAGCCGGCCTCGTCGAGCAGCTTGCGGGCCTGCACGCTGAGGTAAGTCAGGTCGCCCGAATCCAGGCGAATGCCGCCCAGCTCGTGGCCCTCGGCGCGCAGGCGCTCGGCCACTTTGATGGCATTGCGCACGCCTTCCAGCGTGTCGTAGGTGTCGACCAGGAACACCGAGTCGTCGGGGAAGGCGGCGGCGTACTTCTCGAAGGCCTCTTCCTCGCCTTCGAAGGCCATAACCCAGCTGTGGGCGTGGGTGCCGCGCACCGGGATGCCGAACTGCTGCCCGGCCAGCACGTTCGAAGTGCCGTCGGCCCCGCCGAGGTAGGCGGCGCGGGTAGCGGAGAGGCCGCCGTCGAAGCCCTGGGCGCGGCGCAGGCCAAACTCCAGAATCTGGTCGTTGGGCCCCACGGCTTCGCGGATGCGGGCGGCCTTGGTGGCAATCAGCGTCTGGAAATTGACCAGCGTGAGCAGGGCCGTTTCCACCAGCTGGGCCTGAATCAGCGGGCCCTGGATGCGCAGCAGCGGCTCGTTGCCGAACACCACCGTGCCCTCGGCCACCGCGTCGACGTCGCAGGTGAAGCGCAGCTCGCGCAGGTAGTCGAGAAAACCCTGCTCGAACAGCGGCTGGCCCTTGCTGCCGCGCAGGCTGCCGAGGTAGGTCAGGTCGTCCTCCGAAAAGCGCAGGTTTTCCAGCCAGTCGACGGCGTAGGCCAGGCCGGCGGCCACGGCGTAGCCGCCCTGAAACGGGGCCTTGCGGAAGTAGAGGTGAAAGACGGCTTCGCGGTCCTGCATGCCCTGCCGCCAGTAGCCGTAGGCCATCGTGAGCTGGTAGAGGTCGGTGAGCAGGGTGAGCGAAGGGCGGTAAAGACCCGAGAGGGGCTGTTCGGTCATGGCGAAAAGCGGCAGTGGACGCTGAAAGGTACGGGAGTGGGCAGAATTTGGCTGGTTTTGCGAAACTGTGCGCGGCGCTGGCGCTGAAAGTGCCGATGCGCGACCGGGCTGTCAGCACCGTGCTGGTCGTAGCGCGAAACGTTGCTACGCGCTACAGCGCGTGCAACGCTCCGGGCGGCATCCGCTACTTTGCGCCTATGAAACGACTCCTCCTGGGACTACTGCTGGCCAGCGCCGCGCACGCGGCCATCGGACAGAAAGCGGCCAAGCCCGCCAAAACGAAGATTGACGCCAAGCTGATTGAGCGCGTCGAGAAGACGCTGGCCGACGACAAGCTGCGCGGCCGGGCCCTGAACACCGGCGCCCCCGAGGCGGCGCAGTTTCTGGCCGGCGAGTTTAAGCGCATCGGGCTGCAGCCGCTGCCGGGGCTCACGTCGTTTGAGCAGTCGTTTCCGGCCTATGAAATCAGCACCCGCAGCCTGCAGGTGAGCGTGGGCGGCGTGGCCGTGCCGCGGGAAAACGTGGCCCTGCTGGCGGGGCAGGAGCAGCTGAGCTGGGCCAGCGGCCAGGCCGGTGCCCCGCGCGTGGTGGTGGTGGGTCCCCAGGCCGATTTTCGCAAGGAAGCCGGGCCGCTGATGCGCGCCAAGGAAAACGTGCTGGTGCTCATCGACCCAGCCCACGCCAACATCTTCAAGCGCCTGGCCGCGCAGGTGCAGCACAGCAACTTCCGCGCTGAGAAGCCCGAGCCGACCAGCGCCGCCTTCGTGCTGCTGACCGCCACGCCGACCGAAACCACGCCCTACCAGCTCACGGCCAGCACCAGCATCAAGCAGCTGGAAATCCGCAACGTGGTGGGCGTGCTGCCCGGCCGCGACAAGGCCAAAGCCGCCGAGCAGGTGGTCTTTTCCGCGCACTACGACCACATTGGCATCCTGCCCGCCGTGGCCGGCGACTCCATTGCCAACGGCGCCGACGACGACGCCTCCGGCACCACGGCCGTGGTGGCCCTGGCCGAGCACTTCAAGAAAACCAAGCAGAACGCCCGCACGCTCATCTTCGTGGCCTTCACGGCCGAGGAAATCGGCGGCTTCGGCTCCCAGTACTTCAGCAAGCAGCTCGATCCGGCCAAAGTCGTGGCGATGTTCAACATCGAAATGATCGGCAAGGTGTCGAAATTTGGCCCCGGCGCGGCCTTCATCACCGGCTTCGATAAGTCCGACTTCGGCCCGATTCTGCAGCGCAACCTGCAGGGCAGCACCTTCAAGTTCGAGCCCGACCCGTACCCCGAGCAGCAGCTGTTCTACCGCTCCGACAACGCCACCCTGGCCCGCCTGGGCGTGCCCGCCCACAGCATCAGCACCGACCAGATTCCGACCGATAAGCTCTACCACTCCGTCGACGACGAGGTGGCAACGCTGGACCTGAAGAACATGACCGAAGTCATTCGGGCCATTGCCGTCAGCTCCCGCGGCATCGTGGCCGGCACCGATACGCCCACGCGCATCACGGACGCGGGGCAGCGGAAATAACAAGCGGCTGGCGGGTAACAGTCGAACGTCATCCTGAGCCTTAGCGAAGGACCTTCCTCACACCCCGCACCGCCGTTACCAATAAAACACCAGCACTATTCCGATAGAACGATAAAAGCGCAGCCACCAACGTCAGGGCGTTGGTGGCTGCGCTTTTCAGTTGGGGCAGGGTGCGAGGAAGGTCCTTCGCTAAGGCTCAGGATGACGTTCTTTTTCATCAACCCATACGGTTCAGCTTTTAATCTGCCGGGTGATGGTTTCGTCGGTGATTTTATCGTCGTCGGCCAGCAGCAGGGCTTTGCTCAGAATGATGCTCAGGATGGCGTCGCCCTCGAAGGGGAGAAACACGTCGGTAGCGGCCGTTTGCTTGGGGCTGCGGTCGGGCACGATGCAGAGGTATTGGTCGTTGGGCTCCATCAGGATGTTGCCCGAGCCCATGTGAATCTTGTAGGTGCGCAGCTTGCCGCGCACCACCAGGAACTTGTCCTGCACCTCGCTGACTTTGCCGATTTTCAGGCGCGGCACCAGGCGCTGCAGCACCAGCTTGCGGTTTTTGGCCACTTCCGACAGCTCGCCGAACGAGTAGCTTTCCCAGTAGTTGCGGTACTGCACCAGCCCGCCGCCGTCGCGCCAGAGCGGGTCGTTGCCGACGGAGGCCACGCCCACGAACAAATCCACGTCGCGCATGACTTCCGAGAAAACCAGCGGCGGAATGTCGGTGAGCGGCAGCGCGTCGTCGCCGTCGAGGCGGGTGAAGCGCAGCTGGTCGGTGCTGACGTAGTGCCAGATGCCGGTGTCGTTCCAGGCGCCGTCGGCATTGACTTCGCTCACCCAGAACTCGGCCCGCAGGTCGGGCGCCGGCAAGCTGAGCCGGGCCGCGTCCGATTCGTAGCCCTTGTCGTAGGCGCCCATCAGCGAGTAGCGCCAGCCGCGCAGCTTGGCCAGGGAGTTGAACTGGTGCTGCTTCAGAACGTGGGCCGCCATGCGGTTGGAGTAGGTGCGGGTGCGCTCCTCCGGCGGCGTAAGCAGGTACACCTCGCGGAAGGCCTGCTTGAGCGGCTGCCGCAGCTCCCGGCGCTCCAGCAGCCCGCGCCAGGCCAGCACCTCGTCGGTGGCGGCCAGCACCGGGTGCCAGAGCTGCACCTGCGCCTCGTCGGCGGGCGTGGGCACGGGCTTTTCCTGGGCGTCGTGCCAGGCGCCGTTCAGCCAGAGGGCGTCCGTGTGGGTGCCATCGGCGTGGTAGAAGCGCCAGATCAGCCGCTCGGCCAGCTGGTTTACCAGGCCGTGCTCCAGGTAGTACTGCCGAAACCAGCGGTAGGGCATCCGGCGGCCTTCCACGAAGCTGCGGTCGAGCCGGTCGCGCTGGGTGGTGTAGGTCTGCTGAGCCTGGGTCTGGTCGGCTTTCAGCTCCTTCAGCTCCTCGGCGTGGCTTTGTTTCAGCGCTGCCGGAGCCGATTTCAGGGCCTTGTCGCCCTTGTGCCAGCTCACGTCGGCCTTGCCGTCCGCGAGCTGCAATACCACGTGGTAGTTGCCGTAGTCGTAGTCGGCGCGGCCGTTGGTGAGCCCCGCCGTGGGCACGGCCATGTCCTCGATTTCGGCCGGCGTGACGCCCAGCTTTTCCGCCCCCTTCTCGATGTAGCGGCCGATCAGCTCCTGCGTATTGGCCTGCCGCACCTTGGGGCGCAGGCGCGAGAGTTGGGCCACGCCCGGCAGCCCGCCCTGCGAGAGGGCCAGCAGGCAGGCGTTGCCCAGCCCCACGGCCAGCGGCCCGCGGCCCGGAATCTTGCGGTAGCACTTCTCGGTGAGGGCGGCCAGGTGCAGCAGTACGGCCGTATCGGCTAGCGGGCCGAGCGTCCAGGCCAGGGCCTTGCCCACGTTCAGGCTGGGCTCCTGCAGAAAGTCCCACGACGAGTAGGTGTAGGTGCTGTCGTCGTTGTAGGTGTGCGTGTGCTGCCGCTCCTCCACCGGCAGCGCGGCCAGCAGCCGCAGCCACGCGTCGCCCTGCCGGCGCACCTCGTCGGGGCCGATGGCCGTGACGGCCGCGTCGACCTCCTTCAGGTACTTGGCCGAAGGCTGACCGCCGCTGGCTTTCTGCCAGGTTTGCAGCAGCTGCAGCCAGGGCCGGGTGCGGGCGTCGGCGGGGGCCAGGCCGTCCACGAATTCGTTGAGCGCCTGACCCAGGGCGTCGCCGTCGGGGAAGCGCACGGTCGGTAGGCCGGCGTCATCCTTGGCGCCCAGCAGCTCCTGCAGCTTCACCCGAACCTTGACGGCGTTGCCGCTGCCGTAGCCGCTGGTCTGGTCCTCGGTGGCGGCCAGCACCTGGCTCAGGTAGGCGGTCAGCTGCTCGTCGGGGCCGTGCTTTTTCAGGTGCTTTTCCAGCTGGTTCAGCGTCAGCAGCACCGGCATGGTGCGCAGCGCGTCGCCGATGTCGCCCGGCTTCTTGAATTCCAGCCCGTAGAGCTGCAGCAGCCGCTGCCAGGCGGCGGGGCTCAGCTCCAGCGTGGAGCGCAGCAGCTGTTGCAGCAGGCCTTCGAGCATATAGCGAATCTGGTAATCCACCTCGCCGTAATGGTCGCGGCAAAAGCGGATGGCCTCGGCCGCGGCCAGGGTCAGGCGGCCCTTGTAGGCCGCGTCCTGCTCCCGAATGCCCTGGGCGTAGGCCGGCACGTCCAGCAGCTTCAGGTTGTAGTAGCTCATATCACGCTCCTCGATGTCGAGCAGCAGCTGCCGGAGGACCGGCTGCATTTCCTGGGCTTCGGCGCTGCCGCCGTTCAGCGCTTTTGCAAACTGGCGGGCTTTCTTCTGAGTAGCGGGCATGGTGGCAGAATTAGGAGAAATATCGGCAAACAGCCGGGCCGCGGCATCCTGCGCGCGTTGCCACAGCTCGGTCCAGGCACTCATCGGGCGCCGAATCAGCCGCCGACCAGCGGGGTGAGCTTCACGAAGCTGGCCGTGGCGCCGGGCCCCAGCCAGATCTGCTCGTCGAGGCTTTCCACTTGCCGGTCGTTCACCAGGATAAAGTAGCCGTTCTGCTGAAAGGCCTCCAGCGCCCGGTACAGCTGCTTTTCGGCGTCGATGCGGTGGTGCTTTTTCAGCCGGTAGCCGTTGAGCACCCGCTCCGAGTCGGTGGGCTGCACCAGGCCCGCAAAGACGTCGTCGTTGCGCTGGTTGTAGGCGGCCACTTCCTGGCGCACGCGCTGCTCGATCAGCTCGCGCGCGGTAATGGTTTCCTGGCTCAGCTCCAGCGCCAGGCGGTGCAGCACGGCCCCGGTGGCCGTTTCGTCCTGAATCAGCAGGGTAGTTGTCATGGCGTGTTTGCTAAATTATTTAGCTTTTTACTAATGTACGACGTTTGGCCGAAACAGATGCACTCAGCCGCTGCTATTTAGCATTGACGGGCTGGGCCTTTGTTCGGTTCTGGTACCGGCCACCGGCAGAACCGAACACAGTGTCCGGAACCGGACAGGTTTTGCTGTGCTAATGGCGTAATTATTAATTGCTAATTACTGAATGTCAATTACTTACAAGTTTGGCATTGGGCTTGGCTACTATCCGGCAGAACCGACCCCAACCCGAACGAAAATGGACAGAGCTATATCCTCCGCCACCCAGGCCAAACGCCGCCGCCAACGCTGGCTCGGGGCCACGGCCGTGCTGCTGCTGCTGGCCGGCGCGCTGTGGGCCTTTCGCGGCGCGCTCAAGCCCAGCATCAGCTCGGCCGAGCTGCTGACGGCCCCGGTGGAAACCGGCGACGTGGAAGCCTCGCTCACGGCCACCGGCCTCGTCATCCCGGCCCACGAAGCGGTGGTGACCAGTCCCATCCAGTCGACCATCCGGCGGGTGCTGCTGACGGCCGGCGCCCGGGTGCAGCCGGGCCAGACCATCGTGGAGCTCGACAAGGAGCTGACCAGCACGGCCCTGGGCAAGCTGCAGGACGAGCAGCTGCAGAACCAGAACAAAAGCTCGGTGCTGCAGCTCTCCCTGGAGCGCAGCCTGAACGATTTGGAGTCGCAGGAGCAGGTGCAGCAGGAGAAGGTGCGCAGCCTGCAATCGGGCCTGCGCGACGAGCAGCACCTGCTCGGCATCGGCTCGGGCACGCCGGAAGCCGTGCGCCAGGCCGAGCTGAACCTGAAGATTGCCGAGCTGGAATTGCAGCGGGTGCGCCGGCAGATCCGCAACCAGCGCCAGAGCAACCAGGCCGATGAGCGCGGCCTGGGCTACACCATGCAGATTCAGCAGCGCAGCATCAGCGAGCTGGCCGGCAAGCTGCGCCAGGCCAACATCAGCGCCGACCAGGCCGGGGTGCTCACCTGGGTCAACGAAGACATCGGCTCGACGGTGAACCAGGGCCAGGTCATTGCCCGCGTGGCCGATCTGTCGTCGTTCCGGGTGCGCGGCACCATCGCCGATACCTACGCCGACTCCCTGCACCTGGGCGACCCGGTGGTGGTGCGCCTGAACGGCACCGACCTGCGCGGCACCATCAGCTCGATCAGCCCGGCCGTGGAAAAGAACGTGGTGACCTTCTACGCCCAGCTCGACGACAACCACCACCCCGCGCTGCGCGCCAACCTGCGGGCCGACGTGTTCGTGGTGACGCGGGCCCACCGGCAGGTGCTGCGCCTCAAAAACGGCCCCTTCTTCCAGGGCGGGCGCGAGCAGGTGGTGTTCGTGGTGCAGGACGGGCAGGCCGTGCGCCGCACCGTGCGCCTGGGCGACTCCAACTTCGACTACGTGCAGGTCGTGAGCGGCCTGCGCGCCGGCGAGCAGGTCGTCATCAGCGACACGAAGAACTACGAAGAAGCCCCCGCGCTGACGATTAAGTAGGCCGCCCTGCCGCCACCACAATCGGCCCCCGAACACCTGAACGCCGCCCCACGGCCCGCTCCACCGCCACCGATGCACGTAACTGCCCAACGCTCTGCCCTGCCTTTCTGCGCTATGAAAACCCTCTCGTTTTACCTGGATGTGCTGCGGCTCTGGCTGCTGATGGTGAGCATCGTGGCCCTGCTGCTGCTGATTTTCGCCCCGAAGGTGCTGCTGGCCCAGGAGCTGCCCGCCGCCGGTCGGCCGCCCCAGGCCGTCCTGACTTTGCCGCAGGTCATCGACCTGACGCTGGTGCAGTCGGCGGTGGCCAAGCAGGCGCACACCAACCGCGAAACGAGCCTCTGGCAATACCGCTCGTTCCGGGCCGACTACAAGCCGCTGCTGGCCATCGACGGGGTGCTGCCGAACTATTCGCGCACCATTCTGGCCGTGCAGCAGCCCGACGGCACCACCAACTTCCGCTACGTGCGCATCAACACCTCCAACGTGGGCGCCACCGTCACGCAGGGCATCGGGCTGACGGGCGGCAAGGTCACCGTGGGCAGCACCCTGCAGCGCTTCGACAGCTTCGAGGGCGCCGGGCAGCGGCTTTACAACAGCAACCCGGTAGCCATCGGCCTGAGCCAGCCCCTGGGCGGCTTCAACCAGCTGAGCTGGAACAAGCGCATCGAGCCGCTGCGCTACCAGGAAAGCCAGCGCCAGTACGTGGAGGAGCGCGAAACCATTGCCCGGCGGGTCACGGAGCTGTACTTCGACGTGCTGCTGCAGCAGGTGAATGCCCAGGTGGCCCGCCAAAACCTGCGCGCCAGCGAGGAGCTGCTGCGCACCGGCCGCGAAAAAAGCAAGCTGGGCCGCCTGTCCGAAAACGACCTGCTGCTGCTGGAGCTGAACCTGCTGGGCGCCCGCCAGGCCGAAATGCAGGCCAGCGTGGATGCCCAGAACGCGGCCCTGCAGCTCAAGGGCTACACCGGCCTCACCATCGACCCCACGGCGGCCCTGGACGTGCCCGGCGCTGCCCCGCTGCCGGGCGTCACGCCGGCGGCAGCCCTGCAGCAGGCCCGGCAGTACCGCCGCGAGGGGCTCATGTTTCAGCGCCGCCTGCTGGAGGCCGACCGCAACGTGGCCCAGGTCAAGGGTACCACGGGCTTTCAGGCCAACCTGACGGCCTCCTTCGGCCTGACCAGCAGCGCCGAGCAGCTCTCCGGCTCCTACATCAACCCCGCCGACCAGCAGCAGGTGCGCCTGGGCTTCGCGGTGCCCATCGTGGACTGGGGCAAGACCCGCGCCGCCGTGAAAACCGCCGAGCTGGCCCGGCAGCAAGCCCGCGTGACCGTGGAGCAGGAGCAGCTGACCTTCGAGCAGTCGGTGCTCAGCCAGGCCGGGCAGGTGGACCTGCTGAACCAGCAGCTGCAGCTGGCCGCCCGCGCCGATACGCTGGCCCAGCGCCGCTACGACATTGCCCAGGCCACTTACAAAGTCGGCCGCATCACCCTCAACGACCTCAACATCGCCCAGGGCGAAAAGGACCGCGCCAAGCGCAGCTACGTGGCCGCCCTGCGCGCCTGCTGGGTGGCCTACTTCCAATTGCGCACCCTCACGCTCTACGACTTCGAGCGGCAGCAGCCGCTCGTGACGGCGCAGGCAGAGTAGGGGAGAAGGGCGGGAAAACGACGGCCGCGCCCGGTCTGCTGAAAAGCGGGCCGGGCGCGGCCGTCGTTTCGGGGCCGGCGGGGAGCAGGGCGGGTGGGAGCCGGAAGAGGGGCCGTAAAGTCTATTTATTGCATATAAAATATAAATACTTGTATTAAAATAATTATTCTTATCTTCCTTCTACTTCCGACCGAGCCTGGTCCGGGTGCCGTGTGCAGCCGGGGCCCCTGCTGCCTGTGTGCGTAGACCAACCCCCTTTTTTCCTCCCAATCATGCGTAGAATTAGCCTCGTCGTACTGGCAGTAGGCGCCCTGTGGGTGGCCGGCTGTCAGAAAACCGACCTTACCCCCCAACCAACACCTGATGCAACCCTGAGCGCCGACGTCGCCACCTGCACGCCCGACGTCGTTACCTTCAACGACCTGACGGCCGGTACCCAGCCCGTATCGGTGGTGAGCAGCGGCGGCGTGACGGTGGGCATCGAAGACGAAAACCCGCACTACGCCTACGACCGGGAGTCGGTGGTGTTCCGGAGCAGCGGCACGCTTTCCTCGCCCGAAGACGACGACCTGGGCAGCCCCAACGTCGCGTATGGCGGCATCGGGGTAGGCGCCGGCGGCGGCCCGCTGGCGCCCCTGGCCTTCCGAAATACCACGGCGCTGGGCAACATCCTGGTGCTGCACAACTACAACGGCTACCAGTACCAGCAGCCGCTGGACCCGGCCATCGAGCCCAACGACGACGACTTCAACTCAACCGAAACGCCGGGCACCATTGCCTTCAGCTTCAGCAGCCCCGTCACGGCCACGTCCATCACCATTATCGACAACGAGTACGAGTACAACAGCGAGCATGAGTACGGCTACGTGAAGCTGTACGTGAGCAAAGGCGGCGCGCAGATCGGGGGGCAATACAACTTCAGCGACGCCGGCCCCAACGGGGTGGAAGTCCTCAGCCTGGGCAACACGCCGGGCGTGGGCTACATCGAGGTAACCATCGGCGGCTCGGTGGGCCTGGATAACCTGCGCTTCTGCCGGCCCCCGGCCGGCCAATGCACCCGCACCCAGGGCTACTGGAAAAACCACGCCTGGCCGGTGCAGTCGCTGACGCTGGGCGGCACTTCCTACACCCGCACCCAGCTGCTGGCCATCCTGAACACGCCCGTGCGCGGCAACGGCCTCGTGGCGCTGGCCTACCAGCTGATTGCGGCCAAGCTGAACCTGGCCAGCGGCAGCGACGGCAGCGTGATTAGCGCCGACCTGGCCGCCGCCGATGCCGTGTTTGGGGGCAAAGACATGGCCGCCAGCCCGCTGCCCAGCGTGCCGACCGCCCAAACCAGTGCCCTGGCCGGCCGCCTCGACGACTACAACAACGGCCGCACCGGGCCGGGCCACTGCGACTAAGCCGCCCCAATGGCCGCGCCGGGCCGGACCCGCGTGGGCGGCCGCCCTACCATCTTACCGATATGCTGAAAAGGCCGGGCGCACAGTCCGGCCTTTTTTGTGGCCGGGCCGGCCGGGTGCGCGGCGCCGGACAATCGGGCGGCTATTTCCGAACACCGTGTCCGGTTGTGGACAATATTTCGCGGGCAGCAGGCGGGAGTATTGAGGTTATATAATTGATTTACTGAATTTTGCATAAATGGCACGCCGCTTGGCTACCTCTATCCGGCCCGGTGCCTGATCCGCTCAAAACCGGACAGCGCGGCCTGCATCCGAAATTCTTTCTCAGCCAAACTCCCCCAGCCCTATGGAAACGACCCTGACCCCGGCCCCGGCCGCCCCCGCGCCGACCTCGCTGAAAAACACGCCCATGCTCAAGCTCCTCGACATCGAGAAGGTGTACCAGACCGACACCATCGAGACGGTGGCGCTGAACCGGGTGAACCTGACCATCAACAAGGGCGAGTTCGTGTCCATCATGGGGCCTTCGGGCTGCGGCAAATCCACCCTGCTGAGCCTCATGGGCCTGCTCGATGAGCCCACCGGCGGCGTCATCGAAATCGACGGGCGGGCCGTGACCAGCTACTCCGATAAGGAGCTGGCCCGGGTGCGCAACCACAAAATCGGCTTCATCTTCCAGAGCTTCCACCTCATCAACGACCTCTCCGTGCTCGACAACGTGGAGCTGCCCCTGCTCTACCGCGCGGGCATGAGCAGCAAGGAGCGGCGGCAGCGCGCCCAGCAGGCGCTGGAGCGCGTGGGCCTGAGCGCCCGCACCCGGCACTTTCCCTCGCAGCTCTCGGGCGGGCAGCGCCAGCGCGTGGCCATTGCCCGGGCCCTGGCCGGCGCCCCCGAAATCATCCTGGCCGACGAACCCACCGGCAACCTCGACTCGGTGATGGGCGACGAAATCATGGACCTGCTGCTGAGCCTGAACCGCGAGCAGGGCACCACCGTGGTGATGGTAACCCACGATGAGAACATGGCCCACAAAACCGAGCGCCTCATCCGCTTCTTCGACGGCAGCCAGGTCAGCTAAGCAGTGAGCTGGTGAGGTGGTGAAATGGTGAGTTGACGTCCCGTTTGCGCAGGATGCGCGGTTCGCCCCACCAAAACATCAAACTCACCACCTCACCACCTCACCATTTCACCATCTCAAAGCCATGCTGCTTAGCTATCTGAAACTCGCCTGGAAGGTGCTGTTGCGCCGCAAGTTCTTCACCTTCATCAGCCTCTTCGGCATCAGCTTCACCCTGATGGTGCTGCTGGTGGTGGTGGCTTTCTTCGACAACGCCTTCGGCGCGCACTACCCCGAGTCGCGCATCGACCGGCTCACGTTTGCCCAGTTTCTGCACGTCAAGTTCAAGGACGGGGGCAACATGAACACGCCGCCCAGCTACTACCTGCTCGACAAGTACGTGCGCCCGCTGCGCACCCCGGAAAAGGTGGCCATTGCCTCCAACTTCCACGCCACGCCCAGCTACGTGGGCAACCGCAAGCTCGACCTGGATTTGCGCTACACCGACGCCAACTTCTGGCAGGTGCTCGACTTCAACTTCCGCGAGGGCCGCGCCTTCCTGGAAGCCGACGTGAAGGCCGGCGCCCACGTGGCCGTCATCAACCGCAGTACCGCGCGCCAGTACTTCGGCACCGAAACCGGCGTGGTGGGCCGCACCATCGTGGTGAACCAGACCAACTACCGCGTGCAGGGCGTGGTCGACGACGTGCCGGCCATGCGCCTGAGCTCCTACGCCGACGTGTGGGTGCCGCTGTCGGTGAGCCCCGACGACATGAAACAGGTGAAGGTCAACGGCGACTACCTGGCCATCATCCTCGCCAAATCGGAAGCCGACGTGCCCGCCGTGCAGGCCGAGTTTGAAAGCGCCATGAAGCGCGTGCCCCTGCCCGACCCGAAGAACATGGAGTTCCTGGAGCTGCACGCCGACCGGCTGATTGCCTCCTTTTCGCGCCAGCTGATGTCGCCGCTCACCGACCACAAGTCCGACGGCCTGGAGCTGCTCTACCCCATCATGGCGGGCCTGGCCCTGCTGTTCATGCTGTTGCCCGCCCTGAACCTGGTCAACATCAACGTGAGCCGCATCATGGAGCGCAGCTCCGAAATCGGGGTGCGCAAGGCCTTCGGGGCCACCGGCGGCACGCTGGTGGGCCAGTTCCTGGTCGAAAACATCTTCCTGACCCTGATCGGCGGGGCGCTGGGGCTGCTGCTGGCCTACGCGGCGCTGCAGCTCATCAGCGGAGCGCAGCTGCTGGCCTACGCGCAGTTCGAGATGAGCTGGCGCATCTTCGCCTGGGCCCTGCTCGTGACGGTGTTCTTCGGAGTGCTGTCGGGCGTGTACCCGGCCTTCAAGATGTCGCGCCTGCAGCCGGTGCAGGCCCTGAAAGCGAGTGGTAAGTAATTCAGATACAGTGGTGCAATCAGCCCCTCATGCTGAGCGCAGTCGAAGCATCGCTACTGATAGTAATCCACTCGTTGAGATTAGTATCGGACGAAGCGGTAGAGATGCTTCGCGGAGCTCAGCATGACGGCCTAAACCGACTCAACCAACATGATCCGTCACCTCTTCACCCTGATCTGGAACCGCAAGCGGTCCAACTTTCTGCTGATCAGCGAAATCCTGCTCTCGTTCTTCGTGCTGTTCGTGGTGAGCAGCCTGCTGGTGAGCAGCTACTACAACTACCGCCAGCCCGCGGGCTTCGCCTACGACAACGTGTGGGAAGTGAACGTGGCCCCGGGCCAGGACACGGCCAACCGCAAGGAAATGATGCAGCTGATGCTGCAGCGCCTGCAAGCCACGCCGGGCGTGGTGGCCGTCACGCGCACCAGCTCGAACACGCCCTTCGCGTTCAGCTCGATGAACACCAACGAGTTCTACTACCAGAAAAAGCAGGGCCCCTCCACCGACCGCTACGACGCCGACGACGACATGCAGAAGGTCCTGCGCCAGAACGTGGTGGCCGGCCGCTGGTTTGAGCGCCGCGACGATGCCTCCACGCGCCGGCCGGTGGTGGTCAACCAGGAATTTGCCAAGGCCATGTTCGGCAGCGAGTCGGCCGTGGGCAAGGTGCTCACCAACGACAAGGGCGTGGCCTCGTGGCAGGTGGTGGGCGTGGTGGAGGCCTACCGCCGCGGCAGCGACTTCGACGGCAACAACCCGGCTATTTTCGAGCGGCGCGTGCTGGAAGGGCCCGACCACCTCGACCCCAACGACCGGCCCGTGCTGCTGGTGCGCGTGCAGCCCGGCAGCGGCGCCGTGCTCGAGCAGCGCCTGGTGAAGGAAATTCAGGCCGTGACCAAGGGCTGGCACGCCATCGTCAACACCCTCGACGAGAGCCGGCACGACAAGATGAAAATCGTGCTGACGCCGCTGGTGGCCCTGGGCGTGGTGTCGCTGTTCCTGATTATCAACGTGGCCCTGGGCTTGTTCGGGGTGCTCTGGTACAACATCAACCAGCGCCGGGCCGAAATCGGGCTGCGCCGGGCGCTGGGCGCCACCGGCGCGGGCATCGGCGGGCAGTTTCTGGGCGAAATGCTGGTGGTGACCACGCTGGGCGTGCTGGCCGGCGTGGTGCTGGCGGCGCAGTTTCCGCTGCTGGGCGTGTTCGGCGTGCCCACGCCGGTGTACGTGCTGGCCATCCTCCTGGCCGCGGTGCTCATCTACGTGCTCACGGCCATCTGCGCCTTCCAGCCCAGCCGCATTGCCGCCGGTATTCAGCCCGCCGTGTCCTTGCGCGAGGAGTAGTGCAGCGCGGGCTTGGCTACACCGAAGGTCGGCGTAGCCAAGCCCGCGCTGCTGTACGGCTGCGCTTCCCTTTCCGCCCCGAAATTCCGTCCTTCGCTTCTCTCTCTCCGCAGCTATGATTCTTATCGTCGACGATGATATTGCCGTGCGCACCTCGCTGGGGCTGCTGCTCAAGCAGGCCGGCTATGCCACCAAGGCCGTAGCCACCCCCGACGAGGCCCTGCGCGTGGTGCGGGAGGGTGCCCCGCGGCTGGTGCTCATGGACATGAACTACTCCCTGGCCACCACCGGCGAAGACGGCCTGCGCCTGCTCGGGCAGGTAAAGGAGGTGGCCCCGCAGCTGCCCGTCATTCTCATCACCGGCTGGGGCTCCATCAGCCTGGCGGTGGAGGGCATGAAGGCCGGCGCGGCCGAGTTCGTGACCAAGCCCTGGAACAACGACGCGCTGCTGCAAACCATCCGCACCGCCCTCAGCCTGGCCGAAAACGCCGCCAGCGCGCCCGCCGACGAGGTCAGCCCCACGCGCCGGCAGCTGGACCGGCAGTACAACTTCAGCAATATCGTGGGGCAGGACGCGCAGCTCTTGCACGTATTGCGCAGCGTGGGCCAGGTGGCCGCCACCGACGCCTCGGTGCTCATCGAGGGCGAGTCGGGCACGGGCAAGGAGCTGATTGCGGAGGCCATTCACCAGAACTCCAACCGGCGGAACAAGCCCTTCGTGAAAGTAAACCTGGGCGGCATTTCGGCTTCCTTGTTCGAGAGCGAAATGTTCGGGCACCGCCGCGGGGCCTTCACCGACGCCAAAGCCGACCGGCAGGGCCGCTTCGAGCTGGCCAACGGCGGCACCATCTTCCTCGACGAAATCGGGGAGCTGGACCTGGGCAGCCAGGTGAAGCTGCTGCGGGTGCTGCAGGACCGCACCTACGAGGTGCTCGGCGACTCGCGCAGCCGCTCCCTCGATATCCGCGTCATCTGCGCCACCAACCGCGACCTGGCTCAGGAAGTGCGCGAGGGCCGCTTCCGCGAAGACCTCTTCTACCGCATCAACCTGATAACGGTGCGCCTGCCCGCCCTGCGCGAGCGGCCCGACGACGTGCCGCTACTGGCCCAGCACTTCGTGCAGAACCTGCGCACGGCCTACCTGCGCCCGGCCCTGAAGGTGAACACCCGCGCCCTGCACTGGCTGCGCGAACAGCCGCTGCCCGGCAACATCCGCGAGCTGAAAAACCTGGTGGAGCGCGCCGTGCTCGTCAGCGGCAAGGACGAGCTGGGGCCCGAGGACTTCCAGGCCCAGACGCAGCGCCTGCCGGTGAAAGTGGAGCCCGGCGCCCTGCCCGAAGTGGGCCTGATGACCCTGGACGAGATGGAGGCCCAGATGATCCGCAAGACGGTAGACTTTTACGCCGGCAACCTCTCGCGCGTGGCCAAGGCCCTGGGCCTGAGCCGCGGCGCCCTGTACCGCCGCCTGGAGAAGTTCAATATCCCCTTCGACGCGGCGCAGTAGCGTTTGTTGGAAGCAAAAAGAACGTCATGCTGAGCTTGTCGAAGCATCTCTACCGAACGATTTTTTGGCAACGAAGCGGTAGAGATGCTTCGACAAGCTCAGCATGACGGCCTAATGTTTCGCTGCTCAGCCCCGCGCCGCCCTCCCCGCATGACCCTCCGCACCAAATACATCCTCTTCGTTGTCCTCATCCACGCGGCCATTGCGGGGCTGGCGTTTCAGCTGCGCGAGTCCAATCTGGTGCTGTTTTTGGGCACGGAGGCGCTGCTCATCGTCACGGCCGTCATCAGCGCGCAGCTGTACCGCGGCTTCGTGCGGCCCCTGAACCTGATTGCGGCCGGCACCGAGGCCATTCGCGACCGGGACTTCACCATGAAATTCCTGCCGGTGGGCCAGACGGAAATGGACCAGCTCATCGGTACCTACAACACCATGATTGACGAGCTGCGGCAGGAACGCGTGAGCCAGCACGAGAAGAGCTTTCTGCTGGAGCGCCTGATCGACGCGTCGCCGGCGGGCATTCTGCTGCTCGATTTCGAGGGCCGCATCCAGGGCCTCAACCCCGCGGCGGAGCGCTGCCTGCAGCTGCCCGCCGCACGGCTGCTGGGCCAGCCGCCCACCGCCCTGCCCGGCGAGTGGGGCCGGGTGCTGGGTCAGCTGGAGCCCGGGCCGCCGCAGGTGGTGCAGCTCTCGGGCCTGCAGACCTACCGCGCCAGCGCCTCGCACTTCCTCGACCGCGGCTTCACCCGGCGCTTTATCGTGCTGGAAGAGCTGACGCAGGAGCTGATCCGGCAGGAAAAGCAGGCCTACGAGAAGCTGATCCGGATGATGTCGCACGAAATCAACAACTCCATCGGCGCCGTCAACTCCATTCTGCAGTCGTTTCGCTACTACGCCGGGCAGCTGGCCGAGGACGACCGGGCTGACTTCACCGAGGCCCTCGACGTGTCGGTGCAGCGCAACACCCACCTGGCGAACTTCATTGCCGGCTTCGCCAACCTGGTGCGCCTGCCTCCGCCCCAGCCCCGCCCCGTCGACGTGCACGAGCAGCTGCGGGCCATCTGCCGGCTGCTGCAGGTGCAGAGCGACAAGCGCGGCATCAAGTGGCACTGGCAGCTGGCCGCGGGGCCGCTCTACGTCGACCTCGATGCGCAGCAGATGGAGCAGGCCCTGCTCAACATCTGCAAAAACGCCCTCGAAGCCATCGACCACGACGGCAACCTGTGGGTGCGCACCACGGCCCGGCCCGCCGAAATCATCATCGAAAACGACGGGCCCGGCATTGCGCCCGAGGTGCAGCCCCAGCTGTTCACGCCCTTCTTCAGCACCAAGCGCGACGGGCAGGGCATCGGCCTGACCATGATTCGCGACATTCTGCTGCAGCACGGCTTCGCCTTCAGCCTCGCCACCGACGCGGCCACCGGCCGCACGGCCTTTCGCATCGGCCTCGCGCCGGCGGAAGGCCCCGGGCGCTAGTGCTGCCCCGGGCCCGTATCTTGGCCGCCGGCCCGCGCTACCCCGCGGGCCGGTTGCCGTTTTTATGCCCGCCGCTTCCTCCTCTTTCCTGTTTCGCCGGCTGCACCGCCTGGGCAGCCTGCCCGCGCTGGTGCGGTTGCTGCTGGCGGCGGGGCTGGGTGCCTGCGCCTACCTGCTCACGCCGGCTGCGCTGCACCCGCTCACCCGCGTGGTGGCCGCCTGGGACGCTTTTGCCCTCGCGTCGCTGGGGCTGCTGTGGGCCGCCATCGTCACGGCCGATGCCGCCCACATCCGGGCCGTGGCCGTGAGCGAAGACCCCGGCCGCCGCGCGTCGTTTGTGTTTATCCTCGGCGCCTCGCTGGCCAGCCTGCTGGCCGTGGTGGCCCTGCTGGACGTGATGCGCGCCCAGCACGGCACCGTGCTGCTGCGCTACGCGGGGCTGTCGGTGGCGGGCGTGATGGCGGCCTGGCTGCTGGTGCACACGCTCTTTACCCTGCGCTACGCCCACCTCTACTACGACCCCGCGCAGGACGGCGGCGAGGGCGGGCTGCAGTTTCCCGGCACCCAGCCCGCGCCCGATTACCTCGACTTCGCCTACTTCGCCTTCGTCATCGGCATGACGGCCCAGACGGCCGACATCAGCATCAGCGGGCGCGTGCTGCGGCGCGTGGCCCTGCTGCACGGGCTGATTTCCTTCGGCTTCAACACGGCCGTGGTGGCCCTGACGGTGGGCGCCATTGCCGGAGTGCTCTGAGCCCGGCGCCCACCGTCAGGGCCGCCCCAAACGATGCGTCGGCCGGGGGGCGTAGCGGCCCCCGGCCGACGCGCAGGGCGACGCCCACCAAACCGGTTAGGGCAGGCCCAGCACGTTGGCCAGGGTGTGCACGGTGCCGTTGCTGGCCGGCTGATTGGTCACGGTCAGGTAAGCGCGCTTGCCGAACTGGTCTTCCAGCGCCACGCGCCCGCCGCTGCGCCGCACGGTGAGCGTGGTGCCGGCCACCGTGGTCAGCACCCGGCCGGGCGTCAGGTCCTGCTCCTTCAGGTCGCCGGGCACGATGTGGGTGCCGATCAGGGCGTGGAGCCGGGCGCGGTTGTGGGGGCGGCTCAGGTCGTCGAGCAGGCCCGCGGGCAGCTGGCCAAAGGCGTCGTCATTGGGCGCAAATACGGTGTGGGGCCCGGCTTGCTGCAGCACATCGACCAAGTAGGCGCGCTCGGCCGCCAGCACCAGGTGCTTGTAGGTACCCGCGTCCTGCAGGTTGCGCACGATGGGGCTGGCCGCCGAGAAAGTGTTGCCGCTGAGGCTCATCGGGGCCAGAAAGGAGGCGCCGCGGCTGGGCAGCGCCCGGGCGCCGGTGGCCTGCACGGCCACGCCGGCCTTGCCAGCGGTAGCGAAACCGGGGCCCTGCTGGGCCAGCGCGGCTAGGGAGGTGCCGGCTGCGGCCAGCGTGAGCAGAAGGTGCTTGAGCATAACGAGTTGGAGGGGGATGGGGAATGGAACAATCGATGTGGTGGCCGGCACCGAGCTGGGGCGGCTTACCGGAAGCGGGGGAAGCCGGGCTGGCTGGGCAACCGCTACGACACAAAGGTATTTTGGTATTATTCCATCTAATAGTGGGCTTTATCGCATGAGTATGTGTGCGGGGCCTCGCATAAGCATGTGGCAAAACCATACAACCAACGGCGCCCGTACGGCCTCGCCCGCACGGCAGCGGCGCAGGTGAGGTAGCCGCAAACGGCCCGGGGCCGCGCACCCGTCGGGCCCGGGCCCGACGGGTGCGCGGCGGCGTGTCACCCAAATGGGGTACAAGCCAGAGTAGGATGGGCGAGGTCGGGACCGGACCTTTGGGTTGACAATACGGCCAAGGTCACCGGCTGCCCGCGGCTTACTCCCAAGTTTCGGGCTGCCCGCAGGGCTTCGCTGTGTTGGGGCAAGCCGCTGGCCATCAGGCGGATTTGGTAATTAAACGCGGCTTCTTTCTCGAAACAATACAGGCTAATACCATATTTGTCCTGGTATCCTGTACATTCGCGGAGTTCAACCCCAGGTTATGAAACACGCTTACTCGCTCGTCACCCTTGGCCTGCTGGGCCTGACCACTGCTGCCTCGGCGCAGACGCTGACCAACAACGGGGCGCAGCTCACGGTGAGCAGCGGGGCCACGCTCTACATCAGCGGCGGTTTCGACAACAAGAGCGGGAGCACCCTGCTCAACAACGGCACCGTGCAGGTCACCGGCAACGTGACCAACGCCGGCACCGTGGACGCGGCGGGCACCGGCACGCTGAGCCTGACCGGCACGGCCAACCAGACCCTAACGGCCGGCGGCGCCTCGCTCTACAGACTGACCGTGGACAACTCCGCCGGCAGCAACGCCGTGACCCTCGGCAGCAACCTGACCGTAACCAACCAGCTGACCCTGACCAACGGCTCGGTCAATACCAAGTCGGCGGGCGGCACGGTGTACACCCTGAGCCTGCCCGACGGCGCCACGCTCGTCGGCGAAGCCGCCGGCCGCTACGTGAAGGGTACCCTGCAGGTGGTCAAAACCGGCGTCAACGGCAGCAGCGACGTGGCCTTCCCCGGCGGGCTGATGCTGAACCCGAACACCAACAACTTCGGCACGGTGACGGCCACGCGCACGGCCGGCCTGAGCACGGCCGGCGTCAGCTACGGCACCGACCCGGCCAACGCCAACAACCCCAAGGGCATCGACCGTATCTGGCAGATTTCGGCCGGCAGCGCGCCCGCCAGCAACAAGCCCGTGACCGTGACCCTGGCCTGGGTGAGCGACGACGACAACGGCAACGCCAACCTCTCGCAGAGCCGCATGTGGCGCGGCCCAGCCGCCTCGGGCCCCTGGGCTCCGCTGAATGCCCCGGCCGATGCCAGCAGCCGCAGCCTGAGCGCACCGTCCGCCGCCCTGGGCTTTTTCACCGTCAGCAACCTGGCCAACCCGCTGCCGGTGGAGCTGCTCGCCTTCACGGCCGAGCGCCGCGGCCCCGATGCGCTGCTGCGCTGGGCCACGGCTTCGGAAACCAACAACGCCGGGTTTGAGGTGGAAGCCAGCTCCGACGGCCGCGCTTTCCGCCGCCTGAGCACGGTGGGCGGCCACGGCACCACCACCCAGCGCCACGATTACGAATACCTCGACCCGCAGATTGCGCGCTACGCCACCGACCTGGTGTACTACCGCCTGCGGCAGATCGACCACGACGGCAAGCAGACGCTCTCGCCGGTGCGCACGGTGCGAATTGAGGGCGCGGGCTTTGCCGTGCAGGCGCTGGCCAACCCCTTCGGCAACGAAGGCCTGAAAGTGCAGGTGAGCACCAAGACGGCCGGCCCGGCCACGCTGGACCTGCACGATGCCATCGGCCGGGTGCTGCTGGCCAGCAAGCAGGAGCTGGGCGCCGGCAGCACCACGCTGCTGCTGAGCGGCGCCGGCCAGCTGCCCGTGGGCGTGTACTTCCTGACGGTGCGCCAGGGCAAGCAGGCGGCCACGCTGAAAGTGGTGCGCGAATAGCCCGCTTAACTTGTGAGTTTACCACCGCCCGGCCCGCCAGCCGGGCGGTGCTGTTTGAGGCCGCGGCCTCAATGGTTGGCCTGCCGGATCAGGGCGCGGTATAGGGCCCGCAGCCGCGGCTGGGGCACGCCGAGGCGGTAGAGCAGGCACAGCAGCAGAAAGATGCCCTGCAGGCGGAAAACGCCGTTGTCGCGGTACTTGCGGGCCGAGGTAAGCACCGCCGTCGGCAGCACCGCGAAACGCCCGTGGCGGCGCAGGCGCGGCACGATTTCCTGGTCTTCGAACACCAGCATGTCGGAGCGGAAGCCGCCGGCCTGCTCGAATACGGCGCGCCGCACGAACAGGCTTTGGTCGCCGAAGCGGATGAAGTCAAAGGGAAAGCGGGTAAACCACGCGCTCAGGCGCAGAAACCAGTGCGCGGAGTCGAACCGCAGGCGGAAGCAGCCGCTGGCGTGCTGCTGCGCCGCTTGCCGGATGGCCGGCAGAAAATCGGCGGGCGGAAACGTATCGGCGTGCAGAAAGTACAGCAGCTCGCCGCGGGCGTGGGCGGCGCCGTGGTTCATCTGCGGCGCCCGGCCGCGCTGCGGGCACGGCAGCACCCGCGCCCCGGCCCGGGCGGCTTCGGCGGCCGTGGCGTCGGCGCTCTGCCCATCGGCCACCAGGATTTCCAGCCCCTGCTCGGCCGGGCCCGCCGCGGCGCGCAGGTAGCGCACCAGCGGCCCGATGGCCGCGGCTTCGTTGTAAGTGGGAATAATGATGCTGACGGAAGGCTCGGCCATGCGCAAAAGTGGGGAAACAGACTGCTTCTACGCAAAAGCGGCTACGGCCGGAAACAAACAAGCCAGGCAGCGCGGGGCTGCCTGGCTTGGCTGACTACTTGGTCGGGCTGCCTTACCAGATGCGCACCTGCGCCGTGTCGGCGCGGTAGAGCTTCTGGCCGGGCTGCACGTTGAAGGCCTCGTAGAAGGCGGGCACGTCAGCCATAGGGCCGTTGACGCGGTACTGGGCCGGGGAGTGTACGTCCGTCATGATGCGCTGGGCCAGCTGCTCGTCGCGCTGGTGGCTTTGCCAGCCCAGGGCGTAGCCCAGGAAGTAGCGCTGCGGGGGCGTGAGCCCGCCGATTTTCTCGCCCTTCTTGAACTGCTCGGTTTTCTTGAATGCGTCGTAGGCAATGACGATGCCGCCCAGGTCGGCAATGTTTTCGCCCGCGGTGGCCTTGCCGTTGATGTGCAGCGAGTCGAGCACGGTGTAGCCGTTGAACTGGCGCACAATCTGGTTGACGCGCTTCTGAAACTCGGCGCGGTCCTGCTTGGTCCACCAGTTGCGCAGGTTGCCCTTCTCGTCGAACTGGCTGCCCTCGTCGTCGAAGCCGTGGGTCAGCTCGTGACCGATGGTGCTGGCCCCGCCGTAGCCGTACACGATGGCGTCGTCGGCGTCCTCGTCGCGCAGGCCCGGAATGGCGAAGATGGCCGCCGGCAGCACAATCTCGTTGTTGGAGGGGTTGTAATAGGCGTTGTAGGTCTGCGGCGTCATGTCCCACTCGGTGCGGTCCACGGGCTTGCCGAGCTTATTGATGTTGTAGCGGTACTTCCACTCGTTGGCGCGCATCACGTTCTGGGCGTAGGAGTCGCGCTTCACGTCCAGCGAGGAAAAGTCCTTCCACTTATCCGGGTAGCCCACTTTTGGCGTGATTTTGCCGAGCTTGACCAGGGCCTTCTGCTTGGTTTCGGCGCTCATCCAGTCGAGCTGCTGAATATGCTCACGGAAGGCCGTCATCACGTTCTGGGTCATCTGCTCGTAGCGCTGCTTGGTGGCCGGCGAGAAGTACTCCTTCACGAACAGCTGCCCCAGCGCCTCGCCCATGGCCGATTCCTCGGCGTCGAGCACGCGCTTCCAGCGGGGGCGCTGCTGCTTGCTGCCCTGCAGCACCGAGCCGTAGAAGCGGAAGTTTTCCTGGTCGAAGTCCTGGCTGAGCGTGGGCGCGTAGGCGTGCGCCAGCTGCCACTGCAGGTAGGCGCGCCAGTCCTCCACCGGCGCCGACTTGAGCAGCTGGCCCACCGTGCGGTAAAACTCCGGCTGACCCACGATGACGGTATCGACCTTGCTCAGCTCCATTTGCCCGAGCAGGGCCGCCCAGTCGAGGCCCGGGGTGAGCTGGTTGAGCCCAGCCACGGCCATTTTGTTGTAGTTGCGGTACGGGTCGCGCAGGTCTTCGAGCTTGCGCGAGCTGGCGGCCAGTTTGGTTTCCAGCGCCACCACGCGGGCGCTGTTCTGCTTGGCGGCCACCGAGTCCTGGCCCAGCAGCTGGAACATGCGCTGCACGTGGCGCCCGTACTGCTGGCGGATGTTGCGCGTGCGCAGGTCCTTGTTGAAGTAATAGTCGCGGTTGGGCAGCCCCAGGCCGCTCTGGTAGAGGTGCAGGGCCATTTTTTCGCTGTTCTTGGCGTCCTGCCCCACGTAGGGCCCGATGAGCGCGTCGACGCCCATCATCTGCAGGCGGGCCACCACGGCGGGTACATCAGCCCCCGAGCGGATGGCGGCAATACGGTCCAGCTCGGGCTTCAGCGGGGCCGCGCCCTGCTTGTTGATAGCCGCGGAGTCCATGCCGGCGGCCCAGAAGTCCCCGATTTTCTGCTGAGTGCTGCCGGGCTTGGCGTTGGCCTTGGCCGCGTCTTCGCTCAGGGCGCGCAGGCGGGCGTACACCTCGTTTTGCACTTCTTTGCCAATGCCCCAGTTGCTTTCGGAAGCCGGAATGGGGTGGTTTTTCAGCCAGGTGCCGTTGGCGTACTGAAAAAAGTCGTCGCCGGGGCGGGCGGTGGTGTCGAGGCTGGCCTGCAGCACGTCGGGCTTATTCGACGAAGAGCCGCCCGACTGACAGCCCGTAAGCAGCGAAGCACCCAGCGCGGGCGCGGCCAGCAGCCAGCGGCCGATGGCGGAAAGGTGGGTCATGGAAAAAGGGGAGGAGAGTGGAAACGTGAAGGTAACAGACACCCGAACGAGCCGGCAGGCTGCAAGGCCGCGGCGGTAGTCGTTTGTCGCCCGGCTCCGGCTGCAAGCAGGCTAGAGGCCAGAGCTGTTTAAATCAACTTCTGAAGCTGCCGTTGCTATGTACAGACGCATACCTGCGGCTCCGCATCCCCGCTGTCTGGGCGTTATTGTTCAACGACAAGACGCGACTACGCGGCTCTACAACGTGCTTTGTGGCTGGCGTAACTTACTCCCCAAGCCGCTGCGAGGAGGCGCGCACCAGCAGCTCGGGCTGCAGCACGATCTGGCGCGGGGGCAGCTGGCGCGTCTGATCGGCCACCATGTCGAGCAGCAGGCGCACGGCGGTGCGGCCCATTTCCTCGCAGCGCTGGTCGACGGTGGTCAGGTGCGGCTCGGTGAGCAGCGTGAACAGCTCGTTGCTGAAGCCGGCCAGGGCCACATCCTGCGGAATGCGCCGGCCGGCGGCGCGCAGCACCTGCATGGCCCCGGCCACGGCCAGGTCATTGGCCGCAAACACGGCGTCGAAGGGGGCGTTGCGGCCGAGCAGCACTTCGGCCGCCTGCAGGCCATCGGGCAGGGTCAGGTCGCAGAAGTACACCAGGTGCTCGTCGTAGGGCAGGCCGTGGGCCTGCAGCGCGTCGCGGTAGGCGCGGTAGCGGTTGCGGCAGATGTTCAGGTGCTGCGGCCCGCCGATGTGGGCAATGCGCCGGCAGCCCTGCCCGATCAGGTGCTCCACGGCCTGGTAGGCGCCCTGGTAATCGTCGAGCACCACCGCGCTGACCTGGGGCGACTCCGGAATGCGGTCGAAAAACACCAGCGGCAGGTCGCGGCGCCGCACGTCCTCGAAATGGCGCACGTCCTTGGTGGTCAAAGACAGCGACACCAGAATGCCTTCTACCTGCGCGTTGAGCAGCGTATCGAGGTTTTTCTTCTCGTGCGCCGCATTTTCGTTGGACTGGCAGATCATCACGTTGAAGCCCGCCTGATTGGCCACGTTCTCGATGCCCTTGAGCACCAGGGCGAAGAAATGCCCGTCGATGTGGGGCACGATGACGCCCAGCGTGTTGCTGCGGCCCTTGCGCAGGGCCGCGGCCAGCTGGTTGGGCTGGTAGTTCAGCTGCCGCGCCAGCTCCCACACCCGGCGCTTGGTGGCGTCGCTGATGCTGCTGTGGTCACTGAGCGCCCGCGAAATGGTGGAAACGGACAGATTCAGCTGGGCTGCCAGATCCGAAATAGAAGCGCGGTGCGTGGACACGGGAGTAGAAACGATGAAAGGGCAAGATCGGGTAAATCGGCCGGTTGGCGCAGCGCGGCCCGCCAGGTAAGGCCCATACCCGCAAACTCCGACGGTGCGTTGCGGGTTCAGTGGCGCGGGGCCAAGCCCGGCCTGCCCGGCGCCCTTACCGCTGCGGCCCGCCACGGCCGGCAGCGGGCTAACGAAAAAAAGCCCGCTGCGGCCCGCCACGGCCGGCAGCGGGCTAACGAAAAAAAGCCCGCTTCCGGCCGGAAGCGGGCTTTGCTCGCCGCTAACACGCAGCAGGCGTCGGGTACAGTCGCGGGCGGGCGGCCCCCCAGCAGGCTACAGGCTGCGCGAAATGCCCATTTCCAGGCCGCGCAGCTCGGCCAGGCCCCGCAGGCGGCCGATGGCGGAGTAGCCGGGGTTGGTCTTTTTCTTCAGGTCGTCGAGCATCTGGTGACCGTGGTCGGGGCGCATGGGCAGGCTCTGGCCGCGGCGCTGCATGGCCAGCAGCAGCTCGCGCATCACGGCGTACATGTCCACGTCGCCTTCCAGGTGGTTGGCCTCGTAAAAGTCGCCCGCCTCGTTGCGCTGGGTGCTGCGCAGGTGGATGAAGTGGATGCGGTTGGCAAACTGGCGCACCATGGCCGGCAGGTCGTTGTCGGGGCGCACGCCGAAGGAGCCGGTGCAGAAGCAGAGGCCGTTGCTGAGCGAGGGTACCGCGTCGCAGAGGGCCTGCACGTCGGCGGCGGTGCTCACCACGCGCGGCAGGCCGAGGATGGGATAGGGCGGGTCGTCGGGGTGAATGGCCAAGACCACGCCGACTTCCTCGGCT
The DNA here is from genome assembly GCF_003258365.1 of Hymenobacter edaphi. Lineage (GTDB taxonomy): Bacteria > Bacteroidota > Bacteroidia > Cytophagales > Hymenobacteraceae > Solirubrum > Solirubrum edaphi. The sequence continues at coordinate 450,395 of NZ_QHKM01000002.1, forward strand.
ACGGGCACGATTTGCTGCAGAAACAAGATCAGGTGCTCCCGCAGCCGGGCCGCGTCGATGCCCTGGTACGTGTCGAGGGCCTGCTGAAACTGCTGCAGGGTGAAGCTTTCCTCCGAGCCGGGCAGGCCCGCAATGAGGTTGCGCACCAGCCGCTCCCGCTCGGCCGCGCCCATGCCGGCCAGCCGGGCTTCGGCCGCGGCCAGCTCCTGGGCGCTGTACTCTTCGCGGGCGCCCGGGCGCTGCAGCAGCAGCACGTCGAAGGCCACGAAGGCGGCGCGCTCGAAGCGCAGGGCTTTGGAGCCGTCTTCCACCTCGTAGCTTAGGTCAGTGCGCGTCCAGTCGAGCACCGGCATGAAGTTGTAGGTGACGGTGCGGATGCCGCAGGCCGCCAGGTTGCGCAGGCTCTGCTGGTAGTTGTCGATGTGGCGCTGGAAGTCGCCGGTGCGGGTCTTGATCTGCTCGTGCACCGGCACGCTCTCGACCACGCTCCAGGTGAGGCCGGCGGCGGCCACTTCGGCCTGGCGCTTCTGGATTTCGGCCACGGTCCAGACCTGGCCGTTCGGAATGTGGTGCAGGGCTGTCACCACGTCGGTGGCGCCGGCCTGGCGGATATCGGCGAGGCTGACCGGGTCGTTCGGGCCGTACCAGCGCCAGCTTTGGATGATGGGCATATTGCGTGAGGGCCTCACCCCCCGGCCCCCTCTCCAAGGGGAGAGGGGGAGCCTGACGATTGGCTGGCGGGGCGGTGAATTAGTTTAGTTGTGGAGAAAGGCTGTTGGGCCGAAAGTACTCTTGGGGCGCGTTCTACTCTCCTGTGCTCTGCTAGCTGCAAGCTTTTGGCGGTACCAGGCCGATGTAGAGACGCACCCTTGCGTCTCGTCGTTGAGCAGCTGATGTCCTGACGGCGCGGACGTAGAGACGCAATTATGCGCCTCTACGTCGCGCAAATGGCGTCGGCCGCTTACACCCCGCTGTAGGCGTTGAAGCCGCCGTCGACCAGAATGGTCTCGCCGCTGACGAAGCGGGAGGCGTCGCTGAGCAGGTAGATGAGCGTGCCGGTCAGCTCCTCGGGTTGGCCGAAGCGCTGGTAGGGCGTGCCGGCAATGAACTGCCGGGCGCGGGCCGTGGGGCTGCCGTCGGGGTTGACAAGCAGCGTGCGGTTTTGCTCGGTCAGGAACACGCCGGGGGCAATGGCGTTCATGCGGATGCCGCCGCCGTAGCGCAGGCCCAGCTCCACGGCCATCCATTGGGTGTAGGCTTCCACGGCTTTCTTGGCCATGGTGTAGCCCAGCACCCGCGTCAGCGGCCGTTGCGCCGTCAACGATGACACGTTCACGATGCTGCCCTTGCCCTTCTCGGCCATCACCCGCCCGAAGATGTTGGTCGGGATGACCGTGCCGAACAGATTCAGGTCGACCACGCGGCGGGTGTGGTCGAGGTTGAGGTCGAACAAGTCCTGGTCGGGGCCGATAACGGCGCCGGGCATGTTGCCGCCCGCCCCGTTCACCAGCCCGTCGACGGTGCCCCAGGTGCGGATGATTTCGTCGCAGGCGGCCTGCATCTGGGCCTGGTCGAGCACGTCGGCCAGCAGGGGAAGCGCCTCGCCACCGACGGCTTCGATGGCGGCCACCCGGGCCTGGGCCCGTTCGGCGTCGCGGCCCAGAATGGCCACTTTGGCGCCGGCCTCCGCCACGGCCAGCGACAGGGCCTCGCCCAGCACGCCGGTAGCGCCGGTGATGACGATGACTTTGCCTTCGAGGGAAAACTGGCTGAGCGCCGAAAGGCTGGGGGCGGGCGGAGTGGCGGGGGAAAAACTCATGGATACGGAATTAGCGGGGGTAGAGAGGTACTGTCATGTCGAGCGTGGCGAGGCATCTGGGTGAGTACACCCGATCGTATCCTGACCCAGATGTCTCGCTACCCTCGACATGACAGCCGGAGCGGTTACTGCAGCGTCAGCTTGCTTTCCAGGCGAATGTCGTCGGAGGCCGAGCCGATCATCAGCTGGAAGTCGCCGGGCTCGGCTACCCACTCCAGCTTCGCGTTGTAGAAGGCCAGCTTGTCCTGGTCGATGGTGAAGGTGAGGGTCTTGGTTTCGCCGGGTTTGAGGCTGATTTTCTGGAAGTCCTTTAGCTCCTTGAGCGGGCGGGCCACCGAGGCCACCAGGTCGCGCAGGTAAAGCTGCACCACTTCCTCGCCGGCCACTTTGCCGGTGTTGGTCACCGTGCATTGCAGCTGCACCGTCTGGCCGGCAGCCATCGTGGACTGGCTGATTTTCAGCCCGTCGTACTTGAACGAGGTGTAGCTCAGGCCGTGGCCGAAGGCGTAGCGCGGGGTGTTGGGCGAGTCGATGTAGGCCGATTTGTAGCGGATGTCGCCGGGCTTGGTGACGGGGCGGCCGGTGTTGTAGAGCTGGTAGCTGATGGGCACCTGGCCCAGGGAGCGGGGGAAGGTGCTCGGCAGCTTGCCCGCGGGGTTGTAGTCGCCGAAAAGCACGTCGGCCAGGGCGTGGCCGCCCTCCGAGCCGGGCCACCAGCCGTAGAGAATGGCGTCGGCCTGGTCGGCAATGGCATTGAACACCAGCGGGCGGCCGGCCATCAGGATGACCACTACGGGCTTGCCGGTGGCTTTCAGGGCCTGGAACAGCTCGGTTTGCACGCCCGGCAGGCCGATATCGGTGCGCGACTTGGCCTCGCCGCTCATGTCCCAGGTTTCGCCCACGCAGAGCACCACCACGTCGGAGGCCTTGGCGGCTTCGACGGCCGCGGCGAAGCCGGCGCGGGAGTCGCCCTGCACTTCGCAGCCCTTGGCGTAGCGCACCTGGGTGTTCTTGCCGGCGCGCTTGCTCAGGCCTCCGTACACCGAGGTAATCTGCGCGGTATCGGCCAGCACCACCCAACTGCCGGCCAGGTCGCGCTTGGCCTTGGCCAGCGGCCCGACGAGGGCAATGCTGCGCGGCTGGGCCAGGGGCAGGGCGTTGTTGTCGTTTTTGAGCAGCACCACCGATTTGCGCGCAATGTCGCGGGCGGCTACGCGGTGCTTGGGGTCGTTGAGCACCTGCTTTTCGCGCTTTTCGTCCGAGAAGCGGTAGGGGTCGTCGAACAGGCCCAGCTCGAACTTCTTGCGCAGGATGCGGCGCACGGCGTCGTCGAGCAGGGCGGGGTCGGCCTGGCCGTCCTTGATGGACTGGGCCAGCGTGGCGTGGTAGGCGTCGCTTTCCATGTCCATGTCGGAGCCGGCGGCCAGGGCTTTGCGGGCGGCGTCGGCCTTGTCGGTGGCGTAGCCCCAGGGCACCATCTCGCCGATGCTGCCCCAGTCCGATACCACGAAGCCCATGTACTGCCACTGGCCCTTCAGGATGTCGCGCTGCAGGTAGCGGCTGCCGGTGGCCGGGATGCCGTTGAGCGTGTTAAAGGAGTTCATGAACGTAGCCACGCCCGCGTCGGCCGCGGCCCGGAAGGGCGGCAAGTACACTTCCCAGAGCTGCTGTGGGCTCACGTCGACCACGTTGTACTCGCGGCCGGCCACGGCGGCCCCGTAGGCCGCAAAGTGCTTGGCGCAGGCCATGATGGCATCGGTGCCGCCCAGCTTTTCGCCCTGAAAGCCCAGCACCCGGGCCCGGGCAATCTGGCTGCCGAGGTAGGTGTCTTCGCCGGCGCCTTCCATTACGCGGCCCCAGCGCGGGTCGCGGCCCACGTCCACCATCGGCGCGAAGGTCCAGTGAATACCCGAAGCGGCGGCTTCGCGGGCGGCCACGTGCGCCGATTCGCGGATGGCGGCCAAGTCCCAGCTGGCGGCTTCGCCCAGCGGGATGGGGAAGACGGTCTGGTAGCCGTGGATAACGTCGAGGGAGAAGAGCAGCGGGATTTTCAGCCGCGACTTCAGCGCCTCGGCCTGAATCAGGCGGGTGTCGGCCACGCCCTTCACGTTCAGCATCGAGCCCACCTGCCCCGAGCGGATGCTGTTGAGCAGGTCGTTTTTGCGGTTGCTGGCCGGGCCGGTTACCTCGCGGCCGGAGTACTGGTTGAGCTGGCCGATTTTTTCCTCCAGGGTCATCTGCCCGAGCAGCGCGGCTATGCGCTGTTCGATGCTGGCGGCAGCGGGTGCAGCTGGAGCCGCCAAGGCAGTATTTTTCTTAACCTTTACCTTGGTTTTCTGGGCCAGCGCGGCAGGCGTGGCAGCTAGGAGCAGGCCGAGGAGCAGATGATGGTAGCGGGGTACGCGCATTCGATTCAGGGGTAAAAGAGCCGGGGAAATGGCCCGGCAAAGAACGTTCGTTGCACTCACTGGCGGCTACTGGCCGCAGCTGTTCCAGTGGCGCCGGCCCACCTCACTCACCAAGGTGCGCGGCGCCCGTTCCCGGCGAAACAGCTGCTTTCCCATTCCCCAATGCGGCCGGCAGCCGCCAGGTGAGAGCAACGTAATGGTTAAGGAAAAAGGAGGAAGAAGGCGCTTTTCAACGGTAGTCAAGTAGTCGTTCTTCCTTGTTCTTCACTCAGTTCAAGGCTTCCACGATGCCGTCGTAGGCGGGCTTTTTCTGGTAGCTGGCGTCGAAGGGCAGGGGCCAGTCGGGGCAGCTGCAGTAGCCGCGCACCCAGCTGTCGGCGTCCGAAACGTTCCAGGTGGTAATGCCGAAGCGCTGGGCGGCTGGCAGAGCGTTGTAGGTCTGCACGATGAGCTTGTACTTGGCTTTCTGGGCGCTGGCCAGGGCGTCGGACCAGGTCAGGGTGGCGAGGTTGGAGGGGTTCACGGCCACGTCCAGCTCCGAAATGTGCACCAGCAGCCCCGTCTGGGCGGCGGTGTTGATGGCGGCGGCCAGGTTGGCGTCCGAGCGGTTGATATTGGTGTGCATCTGCAGCCCGATGCCGTCGATGGGAATGCCGCGGGCCTTGAGGCCGTTCACCAGGCTGAGAATGGCGGTGCGCTTGGTCGGGCCATACTCGTGGCCGTAGTCGTTGTAGAAGAGCCTGGCGTCGGGGTCGGCCTGGCGGGCGTACTGAAAGGCGCGGGCAATGTAGTCGGGGCCGAGGTGCTGCCGCCACACGCTGGGGCGCAGGGTGCCGTCTTCGGCCACGGCCTCGTTCACCACGTCCCAGGAGGCCACCTGCCCGCGGAAATGCCCCACCACGGTCTGAATGTGGGTGCGCATCAGGTTTTCCCAGGCCGCCGAGTCACCCTGAAAGCCGGTCACCCAGGCGGGCAATGACTGGTGCCAGATGAGCGTGTGGCCGTGCACGCGGCTGTTGCTTTGGCGGGCGTACTGCACCAGGTAGTCGGCGTCAGCCCAGGTGTAGGTGGCCGCGTCCGGGTGCAGGCTGCGGAACTTCATGGCGTTTTCGCCCGTCACGCTGCGGTATTCCCGCGTCACCACGCCCTGGTAGCCGGCGTTGGCGCGCAGCAGCGTCACGTTGACGGCGGCGCCGAAGGGAAAGGCGGCTTCGCGCAGGCTGCCCAGGGCGGGCGGCAGGGGCGGCTCCGGGTCGGTGCCGGCGCCTTTCTTGCCACAGCCAGTGAGCAGCAGGATAAGCGAAAGGAAGGGCAGTGCTTTCATAGGCGCCTCTCCTTCCGGCCGCCCCCACCCCCGGCCCCTCCCCTCCGGGAGAGGGGAGCCAGATGATGCGGCTGAACCTGACGAAGGCTGGTTAGTTGCGGTGGGTGCTGCGTTTCGGGTTAGAATCGGGACTTGGCAGATTTAGCCTTCGACTTTGATTTCGGCGTCAACTCGGCTTTTGGCTTCGGCTTAGCCTCCGCCTGCAGCTTCAGCATGGCCTGGGCGTAGCGCTGACCCAGCAGGCGGGCCGAGGCCGCGTCGTAGTGCAGCTGGTCGCCGCGGTGCCGGGTGTTTTCGGCCGTGATGTAGGCGTAGTGCGGTACCGTTTGGGCGAGGCTGGCTACGGCCCGGTTGAGCTGTAGCGCGCCGTCGTTGATGCGGCGACGGCCCAGACTGTCGGGCCGCTCGTACTGAAAGGCGGGCAGCTGGGCGGCCACGAAGGGCACCTCGGGTGCGCCGAGGTCCTGGCGCAGACGGTTGATGAGGGCGGTCAGGTTTTGGGCGTAGGCGCTGCTTTTCTCCGGGCTGCTGTCGGCTTCGCCCTGGTTCCAGAGGATGCCGGCCAGCGTGCCGTGTTGCAGCGCCAGCCGCGCCCGGCGCAGGGCGTCGTCGTAGGGGTTGACCTTGGTATCGGGGAAAAAGGCGCCGGGCTGCCAGTAGCTGATGGCCGAGCCGCCCACCGCGCAGGGCACCAGCCCGATGACGGCCGCCGGCTCCGCCGCCGCCAGGGCCCGGCCGAAGCTCAGCCCCGGCCCCACGCCGGCCACCGGCTTATCGAAGTGCAGCGGGTCTTTAGCTTCTTCCCACTGCCCGGCCGCGTTCAGCCGCAGCACCCGCGCCGTAGCTGTGGTGTCCTGGGCTTCCACCACCCCGCGCCCCGCCATGTTCGACTGCCCCAGCAGCAAGTACACCCGCAGCTGCTCCCGGCGCGCCGGCGGCGCCACTGCCGTCCGCACTTTCGGCTTCAACCCCGCGGCCACGGGCCGGGCCGGCGTCTGGGCCAGGGCGGCCAGGGGCAGCAGCGTGGTGAAGAGGGTTAGGCGGAGCATCTTGGGGTTGGTTTTTGGTTCAGGCCGTTATGTCGAGCTGGTCGAGACGTCCCGCGTGGGAAACGGTGTGCGCTAGGTTTTCCCGCTGAGGGATATACCAGCAGACGTCAGCACGCGAGATGCTTGCCTACGGCGACCTTCGGTTCGGCTGCGCCTCTGCATGACGTTCTGATTACTTTTTCTGCGTGTCGAAGTAGTCGGCCAGGCGGTACATCTGCTGGTTTAGCTCGCGCATGGGCAGCAGCAGGGGCTGGTAGGGCTCGAAGCGGTAGTTGACGATGCCCTTGTTGGCGTCGGTGTTGGAGGGCTCGGCGCCTTTCAGGGTGGGGTCGTTGTCCTGGTACTTAAACCAGTGCCAGCCCACGCAATTCTTCGATTCCAGCAAACCCAGCGTGAAATTCTGGTAGAACTTGCCCCGGTCGGCCTGGGTGCGCACCACCCAGCCGGCGCCGGCGGTGTTGGCCAGGCCGGGGGCGTCTTCGCCCTTCACGTACCATTCCGTGACGATGAAAGGCTTCTGGGCCAGCTTTTCCCACTCGCTCACCCACTTGGGCTCGGGCGTCCAGTTGTTGTAATAGTTGATGCTGACCACGTCCACGTACTTGCCCGTCACCTGCATCAGCTCGGGGTAGTAGCGCTGGGCGCCGTGGAAGCGGCAGCCGAGGTACATATGGTTGGGGTCGTACTTCTTCAGCGCCCGGGCCACCGTGCTGAAGTACTTGTCGGCCACGAAGGCCAGGAAGTCCTGCCGGTGCTGGTCGGTTATAGTTTCCAGGGTGATGTTGCGCGCGTCGGCCCACTGCCTGGCGGCCTGGTAGCCGGGCTCGGTCTGGGGCAGCTTGAGGTAGCCATCGAGGTTTTTGCGCAGCAGCGGCATCTCGTTGTCGGAGAAGTAGCCGAACAGGTTCCGGTCGTCCTTGTACTTGGTGAGCTGCTGGGCGTACTGCTCGCAGAACTCCGCGAAGCCCGGGTCGAAGGCGAAGATGACGTCGTTGGGGTAGCCCTTGTGCCCAGGCTGCACGTAGGTGCCGCCGCGCTTGTCGCCGTACTTGGCCATGAAGTCCAGGTTCACGGTGTAGGCCAGCGGCCGGTCTGCCTTGGCGTTTTCCGCCCGGATTTCCTCGTTGGCCGCCCACGCCCCCGCGCCGTTGAACCCGTTGTCAACGAGTAGCTGCCGGGTTTTGCGCATCCAACCCGCCTTGTCGCCAAACTGCTCCTTGAGCGCCTGCTGAGCCCGCTCCGAGCCGACGGCCTGCACGTTGTTGGGCGCGTTGTGCAGGAAGAAATAGCCCTCCGGGTCCACGGCCCACCAGCGCCCGTCCACTTTCTTCACGTAGTAGAAACCGGTGGCCGTGGTGCGCTTATCGAGGCGCCCGCCGTATTTGCTCAGCTTGGTTTTGCCCGGCTTGAAGCCCCGCAGCTGCGCGATGTTGCGCGTGGCGTAGCTCTTGTAGGGCGAAAACGAAGCCGTGCCGTCGATTTTGGAGTTGTTGAGCGTCTTCTTCGCGTCGACGCGCAGGGTGTACTCGGTGGTGTCGAGCCGCTGGGCCCGGGCGGTAAGGCCAGTGAGGAGCAGCAGGCCAACTACTGCCAGCCGGGAGGCCCACATGGCCCCGGATGCCCAGGGTTTCAACCCTGGGAGGGCGTCCGGGCCGTTCTGCGTATCAATAGCCCAGGGTTTCAACCCTGAGGCCGCAGCGTTTGGAGTGCGCATTATTTCCCGTCGTATTGCTTGGCCAGCTGCCGGTAGTACTCCTGCAGCACGTAGAAAGCCTTTTTCTTCACCCCGGTGCTCGAAATCAGGCCTTTGCGGTTGAAGCCCTGCTGGTACACCGGGTGCTGCCGGCGGGTGGCGCGGAAGTCGGCCAGAATCCACGGGGTCATGCCGCGCAGGTTCTTGATGGTGCTCAGCATCTTGATCTGCTGCTGGTACAGCGCCTCCTGGTACTCCTCGCTCCAGCGCGTGTCGGCGTCGGCGTGGTAGCCAGCCAGGGCGTCGCCGCCAAACTCGCTGATGGTCACCGGCTTGTTGTACTTGATGTCGAAGGTGTACTTGGTAATTTCGCTGGGCTTGCCGCCCCAGTACCAGCCGGCGTACTCGTTGATGCTCGTCAGGTCCAGAAACTCGCCCAGCGGGTCGTCCACGTGGATGACGTTGTCGGGGGTGCGGTGCAGCTCCAGGGCGGCCGAAATCAGGCGGGTGTCATCGAGGCTGCGGGCTTTCTGGGCCAGGCTGCTCATGAATTTCAGGCGCGGCTCGCTCAGCGGCGTCTCGTTGCCGATGCTCCACACGACCACGCTGGCGCGGTTTTTCCCGAGCGAAATCAGGTCCGAAAGCTGGTTTTCGGCGTTCTGGTAGGTGGCGGGGTTCTGCCAGGCAATGGTCCAGTACACCGGCACCTCGCCCCACACCAGCAGGCCCATTTCGTCGGCCAGCTTGAGCATGGTTTCGTTGTGCGGGTAGTGGGCCAGGCGCACGTAGTTGCAGCCCAGTTCCTTGGCCCAGGTCAGCAGCATGCGCAGGTCACCCTCGCCCCGGGCCCGGCCCGGAATCAGCGGATTCTCGTCGTGCATCGAAATGCCGCGCATGAAAATCGACTTGCCGTTCAGCAGAATATCCGCGCCCCGCGTCTCGATGGTGCGGAAGCCGATGCGGTCCTGCACCTGGTCGGTGCCGGTGCTCAAGGTCACCGCGTACAGCTTGGGCGTCTGCGGCGACCAAAGCGTGAGCTTCCGGGCCGGCACCGTGAAGCTGGCGCGGCCCTCACCGTCGGTTTTCACCTGCTGCGTGATTTTGGCCTCCGGAATGCTCAGCGTCACCGTCTGATTCGCCTTGGCCTCACCCGTCAGCTGCACGAAGCCGGCGAGCTGGCCCATATTGCCCTTGGCCAGCTGCACTTTGTAGTCGCTGATGAAGGTCTGCGGCGTCTCGGCCACGAATACGTCCCGGGTCATGCCGCCGTAGTTCCACCAGTCGGTGTTGATGGTCGGGACTTCCTCCGGGCGGCGGGTGTTGTCGGCCTTCACCACCACGAAGTTGTCCCCGCCCGGGTTCAGCCGGTCGGTGATGTCGTACTGAATCGGGGTGAAGCCGCCCTTGTGCATGCCCAGCTTCTTGCCGTTCAAATACACGTGCGCCTCGTAGTTGATGGCCCCGAAGTACAGGTGGTACCGCTTGCCGGCTTTGGGCTGCAGGTTGAAGCTTTTCTTGTACCAGATGGTGCCCTCGTAGTAGAGCAGCTCCGGCCGCTGGGAGTTCCAGTCGCCGGGCACCTGCAGGGCGTCGGCGTGGTCGAAGTCGTACTCAATCAGCTCGGTCTCCTGCTTGGTGCTGGGCTTGGCGTTGTCGTAGTAGCCGCCCTTGCCGCTTTTCGACTGGTCAAAAGCCTCGCGGCGGTAGTCGTAGAAGCCGTTTTCGTAGGGGTCGATGATGTAGTTCCAGCGGCCGTTCAGGCTGAGCACCCGGCGGCCGGGCGCGTTCTGAATCAGGGTCGACTGGGCCAGCAGCGGCTGGGTGGCAAAGCTGCCGGCCAGCAAGAGAAAAGCGGCGGCCAGCGTCTGCAGCGAGGTGCGGAATGTCATTGGTGAGATGGTGAGATGGTGAGATGGTGAGTGGTGAAATGGTGAGTGTTGTTCTGCTGGCGCTACCTGCACGGTGCCGCGCTGCTCGAACGTCAAACTCACCATTTCACCACCTCACCATTTCACCACTTTAGTTGTAGCCCGGGTTCTGGGTCAGAATCGGGTTGGTCTGGATTTCCTGCACCGGGATGGGGAACAGCAAATCGTTCTGGTCGATGCGGGTGGCCGAGCCGGTGCGGGTGAAGAAGGCGTTCATCACCGGAATGGCGCGGTCGGTGCGCACCAGGTCAAACCAGCGGTGCCCCTCGAAGCTCAGCTCCAGGCGACGCTCCAGCTCGATGCGGGTGCGCAGCGCCTGGGTGGTGGTGCTGGCGGGCAGGTCTACGTTGGCGTTGGGCGTGTTTACCGGCAGGTTGCGCGAGCGGCGGATAACCTGGTTGACGGCCGTCAGGGCCGAGGTGTTGGGGCCGCTGGCTTCGTTCACGGCCTCGGCGTACATCAGCAGCACGTCGGCGTGGCGCAGCACAATCCAGTCATTCTCCGCGTCGGTGGCGCTGGTGGGCGTGTCGATGTACTTCTTGGTGTAGTACTGCGCGTTGGCGGCCGGGTTGCTCGGCAGGGTGTAGGACGTGGCGGCGCGCACGTCGGTGGTGCCGCTGGCGGTGAAGGCCGCCACCAGGTCGGTATCCACGGTGTTGAACTGCTGCCCGGTGAAAGCCGCGCCCAGCAGCGCCGTCGACTGCGCGGAGCTGTAGGCGGGCATAAACCAGGTGGTAAAGGCGCTGCCCAGGCCCAGGGCGCCCTTGGTGTAGCGCGCCGCGAAGATGATTTCGTTGTTCATCTCGTTGCTGGTGGCGAAGATGTTGGCGTACACCGGCAGCAAGGAGTAGGTGGTACCCGTGGCCAGAGCCTGCAGCTTGTCGGCGGCCTGCTGGTACTTCTTCTGGGTGAGCAGCACCTTGCCCAGCAGGGCGGTGGCGGCGCCCTTGGTGGCGCGGCCCAGGCTGGTGCCGGTTTGCGTCACGGGCAGGTTGGCTTCGGCAAAGGCCAGGTCCTGCTCGATCTGCGCGTACACCTCCGCGGCCGGCCGGCGGCCAAACTGGTAGGCGTCCGGAATGCTCTCGATTTCCTGGGTTACCAGCGGCACGTCGCCCCAGATGCGCACGGCGTTGAAGTAGGCCAGCGCCCGGATAAAGCGCACCTCGCCGTAGTAGCGGTTGCGGGTGGCCGCGGTGAGCTTGATGGCCCCGGCCCGGCTGAGCACGATGTTGCAGCGGGCAATGGCGCGGTACGTCGACTGCCAGTAGCTCTGCACGTGCTGGTTGTCGCTGATGAGGGTGAAGTCGTTGAACTCGTTCAGTCGCTCGCCGGAGGTAACGGTGAAGCTGTTGTCGGAGGGAATTTCGGCGAAGACAAACCAGCCCCGGCTGCCGCCCGAGCGGCCGTAGAAGTCCTGCAGCGACGAGTAGGCGGCCGTCACCCCGTTGAAGATGCTCAGCGAGTCGGTGTAGCCCTCGGTGGTGGGCAGGCGCGTCGGGTCGTTCAGCTCCAGGAACTGCTTGTCGCAGGAGCTGGTGCTGAAGGCCAGTAGGCCCAGCAGCGCCGCGGCGCTGGTGCCGGTCAGTATATTTTTGTAGGAGAAAGTCATGGTGGGAAAGACGTCTGTCATGCTGAGCTTGTCGAAGCATCTCTACCGATAGTAATCTACTATCTGACGAAGCGGTAGAGATGCTTCGACAAGCTCAGCATGACGTTCTGAAAGAGTTAGAAGCCAACTTGCACGCCCACGGTGAGGGTCCGGTTCATCGGGTAGGAGCCCTGATCGACGCCGTAGGTCGGGTTGGTGGTGTTGCCGTAGTTGTTGGCTTCGGGGTTGTAGCCCACGTACTTGGTGAAGGTGTACAGGTTCTGCACCGAGGTGTAGATGCTCGCGTTCTGCAGGCTGGCCTTCTTCACCCACTCGACGGGCAGGTTGTAGCGCAAGGTCACGTTGCGCACCCGCAGGAAGGAGGCGTCGTGCATGAAGTAGGAGTTGAACACCGTGCGCAGCGAGCCGGAGGTCGTGGCGCGGGGCGTTTTGCCGTCGCCGGGGTCCTCGGGGCTGCGCCAGCGGTTCTCCATCTCGGCGCGGGCATTGAGCACGCCCGGCTGGTTGAAGGTGTACCGGTCGCCGCCGTAGAGCACGTCGCTGCCCTGCGAGCCTTGCAGCGTGACGGCCAGCGAGAGGCCCTTGTAACCGAAGGTGTTCTGCAGGCCGTAGGTGAAATCGGGGAAGGGGTTGCCGATGACGGTGATGTCCGCCGTGTTGATCTGCCCGTCGCCGTTCACGTCCTTGAACTTGAAGTCGCCCGGCACGATGGCCTGGTTGCTGGCCGTCCACTTCGGGCTGCTGTCCACGTCGGCCTGGTCGCGGTACACTCCCTCCTGCACGTAGCCGTAGAACACGCCCAGCGGCTGGCCCGGCACCACCCGGATGGAGCTGGTGTAGCCAAACACCGCGTCGAAGGTGATTTGCTCGTTGGCGCCGGCCAGGGCAATGACTTCGTTGCGGTTCAGGGTGAAGTTGGCCGCGGTGCTCCAGGTGAAGTCGCCCTCCACGATGTTGGCCGTGTTCAGCTGGATTTCCAGGCCGCGGTTGCGCACCTCGCCCACGTTGGCCAGGGCCCGCGAGGAGTAGCCCAGCAGGGAGGGAATGTTGCGGTTCAGCAGCAGGTCGGTGGTGTTGCGCTGGTAGCCGGCCACCGTCAGGTACACCCGGTCGCGCCACAAGCCCAGGTCGAAGCCCGCGTCGTACTGGGTGTTGGTTTCCCAGCCCAGGTTGCGCAGGGCCACGCCGTTGGGCGAGAAGCCGTAGAAGCGCGTGCCGGTACCGGTGCCAAACACGTAGTTGGCGGCCGTCTGGTAGCTCTGGTAGTTGTAGTCGCCGATGTTGTTGTTGCCGGTCACGCCGTAGGAGGCGCGCAGCTTCAGCTCACTGATGGCCGGAATGGCCTTGATGAAGCTTTCCTCGCCCACGCGCCAGGCCAAAGCCAGCGAGGGGAAGGTGGCGTAGCGGTTGTCGGGGCCGAAGCGGGAGCTGCCGTCGGTGCGCAGCGCGGCCGTCAGGATGTACCGCTCCCGGAAAGCGTAGTCGACGCGGCCAAACAGCGAGGTAAGCGAGTTGGCCGAGTAATTGGCCTGCCCGAACAGCTGCCCGGCGGCCGTGGCGTACTCGATGTCGGTGTTGGTGTAGGTGCCGGTCTGGCCCAGCACGGTGCTGCCCTCGTTGGTGTTGCGCTGGGCCGAGTAGCCGGCCAGCAGGGTCAGGTTGTGGTCGGCGCCGAAGGCGCGGTTATACGTCGCCGTGTTTTCCCACACCCAGTTCAGGTTGGTGCTGTTGCTCTGGCGCGCGTCCACGTTGTTGAGCACCGGCGTGGAGAGGTTGGCGCTGGGGTTGCTGACGGTGCCCAGCGTGGCCGGCACGTAGATGGCGCGGCGCGAGTTGAGCAGCTCCGCCCCGAAGTTGGTGCGCAGGTTCAGGCCCTTGATGATTTCAAAATCGAGGAACGAGGAGCCCAAAGCGCGCACGGCGCTGGTGCGGTCCTGGTACAGGTCGATGGGGGCCAGCGGGTTTAGCAGGTCGCCCGGGGCGGTGATGCCGAGGCCCGCGTTGCGGATGGCGGCGTAGTCGCCGTTGGCCAGGTACTTAGGCACGATGGGCGGCAGAATCAGGGCCGCCGTCACGATGGCCGTTTCGCCGCCGGGGCCGCCGCCCGAGATGTTGCCCCCGTTGAAGCTGCCCGAAATCGGCTTCACGTCGGTGCGGGTGAAGTTCGGCGCCAGGCTCAAACCCAGCTTCAGCTTCTTGCTCAGCTGCGCGTCGTAGTTGGCGCGCAGGGCAAACCGGTCGAAGCCGGTGCCCTCAATCACCCCGTCCTGCTTGAAGTAGCTGCCCGAGACGTAGAAGCGCGAGAGGTTGGTGCCGCCCGAGGCCGAAAGCTGGTACTGCTGCTGCAGGCCGGTGCCGAAGATTTCGTTTTGCCAGTCGGTGTCGGCCAGCTCCGGGGCGCCTTCCAGCAGCTGGGCCGGAATGGCGCGGTTGCCGTTGCGGTACGACTCGCGCAGGTAGTCCAGGTACTGGTCGCGGCCCAGCATATCCACCTTCTTGGCCACCTGGATGATGCCGGTGTTGGCCGTGAAGTTGAAGCGGGTCTTGCCGTCGTTGCGCCCGCGCTTGGTCGTCACAATCACGATGCCGTTGCCGCCGCGGGAGCCGTAAATGGCGCAGGCCGCCGCGTCCTTCAGGATCTGCACCGACTGGATGTCGCCGGGCGGAATCTGGTTGTAGCTGTCGGCGCTGTTGAGCGGGTAGCCGTCCACCACGTACAGCGGGGAGTTGCCGGCCGAAATCGAGCCCAGGCCGCGGATGCGGATAACGGCGCCGGCGCCCGGCTCGCCCGAGGGCTCGGTAATCTGCGCCCCGGCCACCAGGCCCACCAGCGCCTCGTTGGGCGAGGACACCGGCAGCAGCTCCACTTCCTTGGCCGAAATCGAGGCAATGGAAGTCGTCAGCAGCTTTTTCTCCTGCACCCCGTAGCCCACCACCACCACTTCGCTCAGCGTCTTGTTGTCGGGCTGCAGGCTCACGCCCACGGTGCTGCGGCCGCTCACCGGCACTTCCTGCGCCAGGTAGCCGATAAAGCTGAACACCAGCGTAGCATCCCCGGGCGCGGTGATTTTGTAGCGGCCGTCGGGGTCGGTCTGGGTGCCGTTGGCGGTGCCCTTCACCACCACGTTGACGCCGGGAATGCCCTGGCCCTTTTCGTCGACCACGCGGCCCGAAATGGTGCCGTCGGCAAGGATGGTGGTGGGGGCAGCGGCCGGCGCGCCGGCCAGGCTGGCCGTAGCCAGCGCGGCGGGCACCGGCAGCAGCACCAGCGGCTTCACAAGCCAGCGCAGGGGAAATTGGAGTAAAGAACGAGGCATGCGGGAGGGAGTGGGAATAAAGGTGTGTGCTAGGGAAAAAGGCCGGAGCGGGGCGTCGACGATGCCGGGCGATGGGGCTGAGCCGGAATCGATATCGAGCGGGGTAAGCAGCCCGAATGCCGGCTGGGGAAGGGGAGCGTGGGTTGGGGTGAGCGGGCACTCAACGCCGTTTCGGTCAGGGCTTTGGCGCGGAAGCGCGCCGGGCCGGGAGCGAGGGTGGGGAAGGGTGGATTTCTGTCGTTTTGCAGCGTCTGAGCGCATTTGACAGAACTAAGTACAGCATACTTGCAGGCCGCTGACCCTTTGCCGATTGGGTTTATTTACGGAAACGTTTTCGAAAAAAACGCCGCAACTCACCGCCGCGGGCGCCCGCAACCGGGCAAATCCGAGCGCCTGACGCGGTTGTGAGTAAGCAGTTACTACGCCCGGATAATGGCCGGTGAGGTGCCGCTGGGGCAGGGGCAGGCACGCAGGGGGCAGCGGAGTGGTGCACCGGCCAGCCAGGGCCAAAACGCGGTTAACTGCGCGCTACCCGCTATCTTCACCGGCTACCTACCCGGCCCCGTCACGGCGGCCGGGCGCTTTTCTCTCTTTGCTTGCCCTTGCCCCGCGCATGCCCGCTTCGCCCCTGCAACGCACCAACCTTAAAAAGCTGGCGCAAGAACTTAACCTCTCGATTTCCACCGTTTCGCGGGCCCTCAACGACAGCTACGAAATAGCCGCCGACACCAAGGAGCGCGTCAAGCAGAAGGCGCAGGAGCTGGGCTACGAGCCCAATCCCTACGCCAGCGGCCTGCGCAGCCGCAAAAGCAAAACCATCGGGCTGGTCATTCCTGAAGTGGCCAACAACTTCTTTTCCCTGGCCATCGACGGGGTGGAGGAAATTGCGCGGGCCAACGACTACCACGTGCTCATCTACCTCACCCACGAAAGCCACGAGCGGGAAGCCACCATCATTCAGCACTTGGCCGGCGGGCGCGTCGACGGCATTCTGATGTCGGTGGCCAGCGAGAGCCCCGACGCCAGCCACCTCGCCACCCTGGTGGAAAGCAACGTGCCGCTGGTGTTTTTCGACCGGGTGGGGGAGGGCATTGCCACCGCCCGCGTCACCACCGACGACTACGCCAGCGGCTACCGCGCCACCGAGCACCTCGTCGAGCAGGGCTGCCGCCGCGTGGCCTACCTGCTCATTTCCGACACGCTGTCCATCGGGCAGAAACGCATGGAGGGCTACCGCGCCGCCCTGCAGGCCCACGGCCTGCCCGCCGACGCGGCGCTCATCGTGCCCGGCACCCTCGACCGCGACCAGAACACCCGGCGCATCCGGGAGCTGCTGGAGCAGGACCCGGCCATCGACGGCATCTTTGCCTCCGTCGAGACGCTGGCCATCAGCAGCTACGAGGCCTGCCAGCAGCTGGGCCGCCGGGTGCCCGAAGAGGTGAAAATCATCAGCTTCTCCAACCTGGCCACCGCCGCCTACCTCAATCCGCCGCTGACCACCATCCGGCAGCCGGCCTACGAGATGGGCAAAAAAGCGGCGGAAATCCTGTTCCGGGCCATCAGCAGAAACCGCCCGGTGCTCCCCACCCAGAGCGCCGAGCTGCAGTCGACGCTGGTGGTGCGCCGCTCCACGGGCGGGTAGGGCGCGGCCCCAGGCTGCTGAACAAGCGAAACCGCCGGCTGGGACCTTCAGCCGGCGGTTTTCTTGGAGCGGTTTATCGGCCCCAAAACCTGGGCCCGGGGCGCCACCCAGCGCATGCCCCGCGTGGCGTTTTTCGGCGCGGGCTAGGGCCGGTCGGGCGCCGGCGGCTCGGTCAGGCGCAGCCGCAGCTGCGCCGCTTCGTCTTCCAGGGCCAGGGTGCGAAACCGGATTTTGGCCTCCAGGTCCAGTTGGGCGCGTTCCAGCTCGTCTTCGCGCTGGCGCAGGGCCTGTTCGATCTGCTTTTGGGCGTGGATGTCGGTGCAGGAGCCGAACCACTTCTGCACCCGGCCCGCCGCGCCGAGCAGCGGCTGGGCCCGCCCGATAAACCAGCGGTAGGCGCCGTCGTGGCGGCGCAGGCGGTACTCGATTTCGTAGGGTGCGGCGTCGCGCACCGATTCCGTCCAGCGAGCAAGGCAGCGGGCCAGGTCGTCGGGGTGCAGCACCGTCTGCCAGCCCGAAGCCAGGGCCTGCGCGGGCGTCTGGCCGGTGTAGTGCAGCCAGACGGGGTTGAAGTACGTTACCGCGCCGTCGGGCTGGGCAATCCAGAGCATGCCGGGCGCCAGTTCCACCAGCTGCTGCAGCTCCTGCTGGCGTTGCCGGTGCCGGAGCGCCTCGGTCTGCAGCTCGGTAATATCCTTGGTGATGCCCTGAAAGCGCAGCGCCTGGCTACGGGCCGCGTCGAACACGGCCAGGCCGGTGGTGCGCACCCAGCGCACCTGTCCCTCGGGCAGCAGCACGCGGTATTCCACCGTGAGGCGGCCGGTGCCGCTTGGGTCGAGGGCCTGGGTGAGCTGCTGCTCCACCCGGGCGCGGTCGTCGGGGTGAGAGGCGCCCAGCACGTCGGCCAGGGTCACGTCGGCGTCGGGCAACAGGCCAAAGAGGTGCTTGCAGCGGGCCGAGCAGGTGAAGCGGTGGGCGGGCAGATCCATTTCCCACACGCCGATGCCGGCGGCATTCAGCGCCGCGTCGATGCGTTCCGGGGTCAGGGCAGAGCCGAGAGAGGCAGGCATTAGGGCAAGGGTGAGGCGTGCGACGTCAGGGGTGGGTGAGCTGCAGCTCCAGCCCCGACTGAAAATACAGCACCATCTGCCGCACGCTCCCGTCGGACGAGCGGCGCAGGCGCGTAATTAGGGCTTGGGCTGCGCCCTCGGGCAGGCGCAGCACCAGAAACGGCTGGCCCAGCTGCGCGTGGCGCTGCAGGTGCCAGGTGCCGGCGAGGGGGGCGCCAACGCCGTTTTGCAGCTGCAGGGCGTCGGCGGTGAGGTGTAAGTGCGTAGCTTCGCCCCACAGCGGCTCGGGGGCTGCGGCCGCGCGCAGCTGCACAATGCGCCAGGGCCCGAGCAGCTGCGAAGCGGCCAGCGCTGGTAAATTCACGTCGTATAACGCGGTCAGATCAGACACGGGCCGGCGGCGGGTAAGAGGTCGATTGAATACTCATCAGCATGCAGCCGAGTCGTTTTATTCTGGCCAGGGTGGGCCGTTTTGCGTAAACACAGGAATTTTCCACCCAAGCCGTACTTGTCATGAGCCCAACTGAAGGTGACCCCACCCCTGAGCCAGCAGTACCGTCCGATGCCGCTTCGGAAAACTCCGAATACGCAGTGGAGCCTCCGGCGGAGGATTTGGGTATGACAAAAATAGAGAAAAGTATTACACAAATCGTGGAGGAGACGCCGCCGGAGCAACCCGGCGACGCGGCCGTGGTGGAAGTGCCGCTGGGCCGGGGCCGCCGCCCCGGCCGCCCGCCGCGCACCACCGAGGCGCCCGTCACGTGGTCGGTGCGCGGGGTGAGCCGCGACGCGCGCGCCAGCTTCGAGCGGGGCGCGGCCCGGGCCGGCAAGACGCTGGGCCAGTACCTGAACGATGACGTGCGCCGCCTGGTGGAGCAGCAGCTGGCCGAAACCAACCCGCCGGCCACCCTGCAGGCCGAAATTCAGTACCTGCGCCAGCTGGTCGAAAACCTGACCACCATGATCGGCGCCACCCCGCCCGCCGCGGCCCGGGACGAGGCACCGCCCGCGGCCGAGTAATACCCGCCGCGGCCGTTCGTTTGCTATACTTGGGGCGGCCAGCGGGCCCGGAGCGGGCGGCCGGGACGTGCTGCCCGCTCCGGGCCCGCCGGCCGCGTTACCCGCTTTACCCCGCTACCTATGAAATCCGCGATTCTTGCCCTGGCGGCCTTCGGGCTGCTTGGTTTTACGGCGCTGGCCCAGCAGGAGCCCGCCCGGCCCGTGGTGCGCATCGACGACGCGGTGCTCAAGCCCGCCCTGGCCAAGGCCATTACCATGACCGATATGTGCGGTGAGCTGTACCCGCACGCCCAGCGCGTGGCCGATGTGGCCGCCCTCAACGACATCGACGCGCAGTTTGTCGGCCGCGCCGCCATCTGGTGGAACAACACCTACGACACCGACGACGACCAGCGCCACTTTCAGCGGGCCTTCCGCGTGACCGACACGCTGCACCTGGCCCACCCCGACCGCATCGTGCAGGCGGGGGTGATGGAATTCATTGCCAGCAAGAGCGGGGGCGTGCTGGGCAGCTCCAACGCCAGCAACATCAAGATTCCGAAGTGGGTGTGGGACGCCTGACTGCCGGACGGCCCGGCCTGGCCCGACCGGAATTTCATCATCGAAAACATTGCCTACGAGCCGGGCAGCCCCTACGACCCGACTAACAATCCGGGCTTCGATTTCGCCGTGCCCGACGTGACCAAGCTCGAGGCCCGGATGTGGCTCTACTACCGGGCGTGCAGCTACCTCGCCTCCGACATCGAAGCCCTGCACATGGGCCAGTGGAACCTGGTGGCCAGCCGCGACGCGGCGGGCCTGGACGGGGCCGCGCCCTACGCGCACACCAAGGAGCTGTTCGACAAAATCCGCGCGTTTGCCGCCAACGGCGCGCCGGGCTTCGCGCAGCCCAACCAGCGCCGCGGCGCCCGCCGGGGCTTCGTCGTGCTCGATTTTCACAGCCGAACGCCGCTGCTCTACGGCGCCGGCACGCCCGCCGAGCAGGACTTGTTCGACTTTTATTCCTACCCCATCGGGGCCAGCGAAATCGTGACGGGCGGCCCCACGGCCGTCAATTCGGGCAATAGCTTTTACGCTTTTCCCGTCTGGGGCATCACCATGGTCAACAACTCCTGCGCCGCCAAATACAACGGCGGCGGGGCCCTGGGCAGCCCGCGCAACCCGCGCCTGTTTCTCATCGAGCTCGACAACAGCGAGAGCGAAGCAGGGGCGCCGCGGCTACCGCAGCCCGGCGAAAATCCGCAGATGTGGGGCTGGGACCAGATTACGTGGTTTGCCAAGCAGCCCTGCGCTTACCGCAGCGACTGGCTGCGCTACGCCTACCTCTGGCTGAAGCGCAACACGCCCGGCACCTACCTGGAAATGCCCGGCCGGCGCGGCCTCTCCGCCGACTGGCTGCACCGCCAGTACCAGTTCAACGACACGCGCCGCGCCGCGCCCTACAGCGTGTGCCTGGCCGCCCCGAACGTGACGCTGGAGCAGCAGCGCATCAAGGAGCTGTGGCGCGGGGAGCACGACACGTACTTCCCGCTGGCGCCCGTGGCCGACCGCAGCACGCCCGGCGCCCTGCCCGCGCACCGCTCGCTCAGCAACGTGGCCGTGGAAGCCGACGGCTCCGTTTACTGGGTCGACGCGGTGTCGGGGGGGCTGCGGCACGCCACCTGGGAAACGGACGCGGCCGTGCCGTACTGGCACATCAGCGACATTCCGGCCATCCAAGACGCGGCGGGCGACCTGCTGTTTCAGGCCCCCGGTCGGCTGTTTTACCGCAGCAAAGACCACCGCATCAAGTACGGGGAGTGGTCGGCCGAGGCCGGCTGGACAAGCTACTCGACCGGCAGCGCGGCCAACGACGTGCCGGCCAACGTGGCCGGCTCGCTGACGTTTGAAGCCAACGGGCTGCTCCACCGCCGCACCAATGGCGCCACGCTCTACTACCGCAGCCTGCGCAACACGCTCGATTACGTGGAGCAGGCACCGGACGGAACCTGGCGCCACGGCTCGGTGGCCGTCGGCGGCACGCCCGAGCACGTCGATGCCGTCGACGGCGCCATTGCCTGCCCCGCGTCCGGCTCGCTGATCATCGTGGCCAACCGGCAGCTGCGGGCGCTGAACCGCACGCCGGCCGGCTGGGAGGCGGTGCCCGCACCCCCGCTGCCGGCGCTGAGCAGCGTGACGGTGGAAAAGACCGACGCGGCCAGCTCGAACGTGATAGTGTACTGCGTCACCCCGGATTACCACGTGGCCTTCGCCCGCTACAGCCACGCGGCCACGGCCCCGCGCTGGGACTCCACTTACCTGAGCGGCCACGGCACCATCGCGGCGGCCGGCAACGCCTGGGGCGACATCATCGTCACCGGCAACAGCCGCCTGGTGTACCGCGGGGCCAACAGCATCAACAGCGTGCGGTGGTGCGACGGCTGGCTGGTGGAGCGCTACGACGGCGTGCAGAACTGCGAGTGGGGCCTGGCCCGGCAGGCCGACAACAGCTTCTACTACGTGGGCAAGCAGGGCGAGGTGTGCTGCCTGCGCTGGGACGCGCCGGTGTGCTCGGTGGCCTGCGTGCCGCCGGGCCGTCCGCCGCGTCAGAAGCCGCCCAGGAAGTGGCGCTGGTGGTGGCAGTAAGGGCCGGGGTACAATCAGCGCGCATCAGCGCTCCAGCAGGGCCTGGCCGATGGCGGTGACGTCCTCGGCCGCGTTGGCCAGAACGACGACGCCCCGCTGGTGCTGCACATCGAAGCCGACAAATGAACGCGCCCCGCCCGTGCCGCCGGAATGATGCCAGTAGGTGCGGGCGGGCTGCCGCGCCATGCGCCAGCCCAGCGCCATGGCGTGGTCGGGGCTGCGGAACGTTTCCTGGTGGCTGAGCTCAATGGCCCGGGCGAGCGGGGTGCGCACCTGCCCCAGCTGCGCCCGCGTGTAGCGCACCATGTCGCGCAGCGTCGACTTGACCGCGCCCGAGCCCTGCAGCGCGGCCAGGTGCCAGGCGGCGGTGGGGGCGCCTTTTTCGTCGTAGCCCTGGGCCAGGCGGGGCCGGGCCGCGTCGGGCAGCTCCAGCCAGGTATCGGGCAGGTCCAGGGGGCGGCAGAGGCGCCGGCGCACCAGCTGCGCGAAGCTGCGGTGGGCCTGCCGGGCCAGCAGGTGGCCCAGCAGCCCGGCGCCCAGGTTGGAGTAAGCGAACTGGCTGCCCGGCCGCTCGGCGGGGCGGTAGCGCATCAGAAAGCGGTAAAGCGAATCCGGGCCGTAGTGGCGGTAGGGGTCGGCCGGGTCCACGGACCCCTGGTAGATATTGGCCGGCAGGCGCGGCAGGCCCGAGGTATGGTTGGCCAGCGTCAGCAGGGTGATGGGGCTGCCCTGGTAGGCCAGGGTGGGCAGGGAGTCGGGCAGGTAGCGGTTGACGGGGTCGGGCAGCCGCATCTGCCCGCGCAGCACCTGCCGGGCCAGCAGCAGCGCGGTAAACGTCTTGGTGACCGAGCCAATCTCGAAAATCGTGGTGCGCGGGTCGGGCAGGCGGCCACTGCCCCGCTGCACTTCGCCGTAGCTGTAGCAGCGCACCGTGCCGCGCTCGATGACGGCCAGGGCCAGCCCGGCCGTGTGGCCCTGCTGAATGTAGGGCCGCACCAGCCGCTCCACCAGGCTGTCGGTGCCCGTCGCCAGCGGGTTGTCGGTGGGCACGCGGCCGGCCTTGGTGGTTCTGACCACCGGCTCGGGCTTGAAATGAAAGCGCACGATGCGGTCCTGCTCGTCGAGCTGCAGAAACAGAATTTCCGTTTCGCGCTCAAAGCGGGCGGTGTAGGTCAGGCCCTCGGCCTGCGCTTCCCGAAACTGCACGGTTTCCCACGCCCCGGTCTGCACGTAGAACTTGCGGGTGCCCGCCGCAAACGCCGCGGCGCTCATGCGGGCCTGGTAGGCGGGGGCCGTCAGGGCGTAGAGGTTCAGCGGGTCGCCGGTATTGAAGGCCGCCAGCAGCCGCTGGCTCACGGCGTCGTAACGGGCCCGCAGCTGCTGGGCCTGGGCCCGCGCTGCCGCCGGCAGGCAGCAGCCCAGCAACACCGGCAGCAGACAACGCAGAAGAAGGGCTGGCATAGGCGGTGGCGTAGAAAAACAACGGGCGGGGGCGCGGCCCCCGCCGGCGGCGGGCCTAAAGCTAACCGTAGCGCGGGAGTTGGCACGTCGCGGGGCGGGTACGGGGCCAAGGCGCCGGCGCGGCGCCTAATAAAAACCGGCTCGACGCTTCGTCAGCCCGGAATTTGCTGGCACCTTTGAGGTCCACTTTCCAAGAGCAGCAAGTGATGAACGCAACGGAACAAGAAGAGCGGGAATACCTGGAGGAAATCAAGGAGAAGCTGACGCTGGCCATCCGGCGCGTCGACGAGGCGGTAAAGCAGTTTTCCGACGAGCTTCGGCAGAAAAAGCAGTACATCCACGAGCACCAGTCCGGCATGGACGACGCGGATATGGTGGCCGCCGGGCAGTCCATCAACCGCATGGCCTTCACGGGCGAGGCCGCCGTGTCGCGCAAGCGCAAGCTGCTCAAGCTGGGCCAGTCCCCCTACTTCGGCCGCCTGGATTTCACCACCCCGGACGGGGCCACGACGCCGGTGTACATCGGCGTGTACTCGTTTCTGGACGAGCGGCAGCGCCAGAATCTGATCTACGACTGGCGCGCCCCCATTTCCTCCCTGTTCTACGACTACGAGCTGGGCGAAGCCGCCTACACCACCCCGTCCGGGGTAATTCCCGGCCGCATCGACCTGAAGCGCCAGTACCGCATCCGCGACGGCCGCCTGGAATTCCTGCTCGACAGCGGGGTGAACATCCACGACGACGTGCTGCAGCGCGAGCTGGCCAAGTCTTCGGACGACAAGATGAAGAACATTGTCGCCACCATTCAGCGCGACCAGAACGCGGTCATCCGCAACGAGGACGCGTCGGTGATGGTCATCCAGGGCGTAGCCGGCTCGGGCAAAACCTCCATTGCCCTGCACCGCATTGCCTTTTTGCTCTACCGCTTCCGCGAAACCATTGCGGCCAAGGACATCCTCATCATTTCGCCCAACAAGGTCTTTGCCGACTACATTTCCAACGTGCTGCCCGAGCTGGGGGAGGAGCACATTCCCGAGCTGGGCATGGAGGAGCTGGCGGCCGACCTGCTGGGCAGTCAGTACCAGTTTCAGACCTTTTTCGAGCAGGTATCGGCGCTGCTCGACCACCACGACGCGGCCTTTATCGAGCGGATCCGGTTCAAGTCGACCTTCGAGTTTCTGAGCCAGCTGAATCAGTATCTGCTCCACGTCGAGAACAACTACTTCAGCCTCAGTGAGCTGCGGGTGGGCCGTACGGTGGTGCCCGGCGCGTTTATCCAGCAAAAGTTCAAGGCCTATCACCGGGTGCCGCTGCTGAAGCGCTTCGGGCAGGTGGCAGGCGACGTGCGGGCCTACGTGCGCGACAAGGTCGACCGCAAGCTCACCGGGCCGGAAAAAGCCACGATTGGGGAGGGCATTCCGCGCATGTTCCGGTTCAACAACGTGCTCGACTTCTACCGCGACTTTTACCGCTGGATCGGCCGGCCCGAGCTGCTGAAGTTCGACCACCAGCGCCCCCTGGAGTACGCCGACGTGTTTGCCCTGATCTACCTGCGCCTGCGCCTGGAAGGCATCGAGGCCTACGACCGGGTGAAGCACCTGCTGGTGGATGAAATGCAGGACTACACCCCGGTGCAGTACGCCGTGCTGTCGCGCCTGTTCTACTGCCGCAAAACCATCCTGGGCGACGTGAGCCAGACGGTGAACCCCTACAGCGCCTCCTCCGCCGAAACCATTGAGCGCGTCTTCCCGCAGGCCGACATCGTGAAGCTCTACCGCAGCTACCGCTCGACCGTCGAGATTACGGCCTTCGCGCAGCGCATCACGCCGAATCCCGACATCCTGCCGCTGGAACGGCACGGACCGGAGCCGGTGGTGGCGCACTACGCCGGCCCGGCCGAGGAGCTGGCCGCCATTCAGGCGCTGATTGCGGACTTCAAACGCTCCGGCAATCATTCGCTGGGCATCATCTGCAAAACCCAGCGCCAGGCCGAGCAGGCGTGTCAGGCGCTGCAGGCACCCGGCGTGCACCTGCTCACGGCCGAGTCTACGGTCTTCAAGGAAGGCGTCATCGTCACCACCGCCCACCTGGCGAAGGGCCTGGAATTCGACGCGGTCATTGTGCCCTTTGCCTCCGCCCGTACCTACAAAACGGAAGTCGACCGGAGCATGCTCTACGTAGCCTGTACCCGGGCCATGCACCAGCTCACGCTCACCTATTCGGGGGAACTCACCGGCTTTCTATCCGCCTGACAGGCTGCGGCCCCGGGCCGGTTTTTTCAGCGGCGGCCCGCGCTGCGCCCCCGAGCGGCGGCCCGGGCCGGTGAGCAGGGTGCAGCGCGGGGGGAGAAACAGCACGGCCGCGTTTCCGGGCAGGAAACGCGGCCGTTGGTGGTAGCCGCGACGGGAATCGAACCCATATCAAGCGTTTAGGAAACGCCTATTCTATCCGTTGAACTACGCAGCCGGTTTTGGGGACCAGCAAAAATACACTGAAACTCTGGCGGGCCCAAATGCCAGCGGGGCCGAACACGGCAGGGCTTTCGGGCTGGCTTCGCCATTTGGTAACGCGGGCGTGGTATCCGGGGCGGCGGCGGGCGCGTATAGGCGGGGTGGCCTGCTGTTTCTCCAACCCCCTCCTGCATGGGTCTGCTCGATGACCTGCGCGCCGCGCGCCGCGCGGCGGGCCGGCGGCACCCGGCGGCGCCGCACCTAGCGGCGGCCGATGACACCCAGCCCGCGCTGCTGCTGATACCCGACATCAGCGGCTTCACGCGCTTTATCGCCGAAGCGCACCACCCGCAGGCCCCGCACCTGGTGGCCGACCTGCTCGAAATTCTCATCGAAGCCAACGGCCTGGATCTGGAAGTGGCCGAAATTCAGGGCGACGCCATTCTGTTTTACCGCTTGGGCGAGCCGCCATCGGTGGCCGAGCTGGTGGAGCAGTGCCGCCGCATCTTCCTCGATTTTCAGAACTACCTGCAGCTGGTGGCCCGCGACACCAGCTCGGAGCTGGCCGCAGCCCTGCACGAGGCGGGGCTCACGCTCAAAATCATCGGGCACTACGGCCGGGTGAGCGTGGCCGATATCCGGGAGTTTCGCAAGCTGCTCGGGCGCGACGTGATAGTGGCCCACCGCCTGCTCAAAAACAACGTGGCCGGCGCGGAATACGTGCTGCTCACCGAGGGCTACCTCAACACCCAGCCGCCGGCCGAAGTGGCCCGCTGCTTTGCCTGGACGCGCCTGCAGCGCAGCGCCACCAGCTACGAGTACCTGGGCGAAATCCGCTATTTCTACGCCTACCTCACGCCCCTGCGCCTGCTGGTGCAGGCCGAAATCGACCAGGGCAAGCTGCCGGTGACCTGCCGCGTGAAGGCCCAGCACGTAGTGGCGGCGCCCGTCGGGCAGGTGCTGCGCGTGGTGAGCAGCCTGCCCGAGCGCCCGCGCTGGCTGGCCGGCACCACCGCCGTGCACTACGACGCGACCAAGGCCCACCGCCCCGGCGCCAACTACAAGCTGGACCTCTACGCGGGCCAGATCGACCTGCAGGTGGTGCAGCGCCTCGAAACCGACGGCCACATCGAATACGTGGAGAAAGTGGCCCACTGGCGGCTGTTTCCCAACGCCCTGCTCTTCTTCCGCCTCGAAGCCGTGGACGACCGGCACTGCCTCGTCACGATGGAAGTGCGCTACGGCCACGTGGCCAGCGCCCACCGCCTCATCCGCAAGGGCCAACTGCAGCGCCTGCGCCGCTGGCTGGGCCAGTCGGTGCGGCAGCTAGCTGCGCTGTGTGAGGTGGTGAAATAGTGAACGGGTGAGTTGACGCTCAGGCATTCAGAACGTCAACTCACCCGTTCACTATTTCACCACCTCACTACCTACGCCTTATATAGCAGCACAATGCCGAAGGCCAGGGCGGTCAGGATCAGGCCGACCATGAAGATGGTGTAGCTCACGCGCAGCAGGCGGTACTTGCGCGACAACACTTCGCCGAGGTAGTAGATGTCGGTTATCATGTTGTTGTAGAGCAGGTCCCGGTCGCGCATCAGCTCGTGCATGCCGTCCTGGAAGTGGTCGAGGCTGAGCTTGGTGAAGTTGCCGAAGAAGAGGATGTTGACGCGGCGGTTGGTGGCAATCTGCGGGGAGCGGCGCAGCCACTTAAAGGCCGTCACGTCGGGCTGGGCCGAGAGAATGGCCGTGACGACGGAGCCCAGCGCGGTGGCTACCAGCAGGCCCATCGGAATGGCCAGCACCGGGTTTTTGGTGAAAGCCGGCCCGATGGTGGAGGTTTTGGCGCCGAGGTAGGTGATGATGACCGACAGCAGCACCGTGTTCAGGCTGATCATCATGTTGGCCTTCTGGTCGGCCATCTGCGAGAGGCGCTGGTGCTGGCTGTAGGTGGAGCGGAACATGGTTTCCACCCCGCGCTTGCCTTCGGCGTAGCCCTCGGCCTCTTCGGCCTTCTTCTTTTCCTTTTTCTCCTGCTTTTTCAGCGACTTGCGCTGCTCCTTGATGTTTTCCTTGAGCTGGTCCTTGTAGCGGGCCTTGCCCGCCTCGCTCAGGTACTTGTGCTGCAGCAGGAAATCCAGCTGAAATTCGGCCCACTGGGCGTTGGTGTACACCTTGCCCTGGGTGGCTTCCCACTCGGTGCGCAGCAACTCGGCGTCGGCCAGGCAGTCTTCGCGGCCGAGGTTGCTCATGTCGGCGTCCACCAGCAGCTTGGCCAGCTCCGTGTCGCGCTTTTCGTCGCGGTGCGTGGCCCGGATAGTGTCCTTAACGAGGGCAATGCGCTCGGCCGGGTAGTTTTTTTCCGTCAGCCACTGCTCCGCCAGCTCGATGCTGCGGTACTCGTGCCCGTCGTACTTGTCGATGTAGCCCGTGTCGTGAAACCAGGCGGCCAGCACCAGGGCCTCCTGGTCGGGGGCGGCCAGCTGGGCGGCCTGGCCCAGCGCGGCGGCTTCCTTGGCCACGGTATTGGTGTGCTTGAAGCTGTGGTAGACCAGCTGGCGCGGCAGTTTTTCATCGAACAGCTGCTCGACGTACGCTTTGGCTTGCTTAATGATTTCGGCCTTGGCCGGTTTCAGGGTCGGGGTCGGTTCCATTGAGAGAGGGGCGCAGGGCGGCGGCAGCGCCGCGCCAACGGCATTTCAACGCAACTGCGCCCGCCGGGTTTGGCCGCCCGGTCCGAACCTCGCCAGCACGCGGTGCGTATCGGCGCCCAACGCCAGGCGGCCGGCCTGCGTATCGGGCAGTGACGAGCCCGCCGCCCGGGGTGGCCCGGCCCGCTCAGCCGCTCCTCTTACCGCACCTTCTCTCTCCAATCCTCGCTTATGAGCCGACTTCTCCTGACTAGCTTCCTGATGCTGGTCGGCAGCCTGGGGCCGTGGTTTTCGGCCCACGCCCAAGGCACCAAAACCCAGACCGCCCACCCCGAACGCCCGAATTACCGCGGCATCGGCAAGGACTGGGAAAAATCGACCCCGCCCGACAGTACCCGGCTCACCTACACCGTGTTTCTGATTGGGGACGTGGGCAAGCCCGCCCCGCAGGCCCAGGGCGGCGAACCGTCGCTGAACTTCCTGCGCCGGCAGATCATGAAGGCCAACGAGCGGAGCACCACCGTTTACCTCGGCGACAACATCTACGAGTACGGCCTGCCGCCCAGCGGCGCGCTGGACCGCAAGGTGTCGGAGGAGCGCCTGATCGACCAGATCAACGTGCTGCGCAACTACAAGGGCGAGAAGTACATGATTCCGGGCAACCACGACTGGAAGCAGGGCCAGAAAGGCTCGCTCGACCAGGTTATCCGGGCCCAGAACTTCATCGAGGACTACATGAACAAGGACTCGGCCGCCTTCACGCGCACCGGGGCCTTCTACGTGCCGGCCAACGGCTGCCCTGGGCCTTACGAAATCCTGGTGCAGGACAACCTGGCCATCATTGCCATCAACTCGCAGTGGTTTCTGCAGACCTCGGAGCGGCCCTACGGGGCCAACAGCGGCTGCGGCGTGGCCAACGAGGCCGACTTCTTCACCCAGCTGGAGGATTTGATGGCCAAGCACCGCAACAAGAACGTGGTGGTCATTGCCCACCACCCCATCTTCTCCGACGGCATCCACGGCGGCTACTTCACCCTGGCCGACCACCTGTTTCCGCTCAGCATCGTCTACAAGTACGCCTTCATCCCGTTCCCCATCATCGGCTCGGTGTACCCGTTTGCGCGCAAGTACGGCGGCATCTCGCAGGACATTCCGCACCCCTTGTACCAGCAGTACAAGAAGGGGCTGATGGATATTTTTCAGAAGTACCCGAACACCATCTACGCCGCCGGGCACGAGCACAACCTGCAGTACTTCAAGGTCGGCGACCTGCACCAGATCGTGTCGGGCTCGGGCTGCAAAACCCAGCACGTGCGCACCGGCCGCGACGGCGAAGCCCTGTTTTCGGACAAGGAGAAGGGCTGGGCCCGCGTGAACTACTACAACAACGGCGAGGTGTGGCTGGAATACTGGATTCCGAATGACAAGGGCGAATCCGGCCGCGTCGTGTACCGGCAGGCCCTGTACGCCAAGCAGGCCATTGCCGGCGACGCCCCCACCGGCCCCGACCCGTTCAACGTGGACATCAAGGGCCGGCCCAACTACAAGGACTCGACGGTGACCGTGGCCGTGAATCCGCGCTACGCCGAGCGCAGCGGCCTGCACAACGCGTTTTTTGGCAAGCACTACCGCGCCGAGTGGGCCACGCCGGTGAAATTCCCGGTGCTCGACCTGGCCACCGAGAAAGGCGGGCTGGAGCCCTACCGCATCGGCGGGGGCAAGCAGACAGCTTCGCTGAAAGTGCGCAACGAGGAAGGCCGCAACTACACCATCCGCGGCCTCGACAAGGACCCCTCGGCCGTGCTGCCGGAGGCCCTGCGCGAGTCGGCCGCCAAGGACATTCTGCAGGACCAGATTTCGGCCCAGCACCCCTACGGCTCCATCGTGCTGCCACCGCTGGCCGCCCGCGCCGGCATTTTGCACACCAACCCCGAGCTGCGCTACATCCCGCGCGACCCGCTGCTGGGCCAGTACCTGGCCCGCTTCCAGGACACGCCCGCGGCCTTGGAGGAAGACGCCAAGGACGACCAGAGCAACGTGGCCTCGCTGAACTTCGCCACCAACCTGGTGGGCACCGACAAGGTGCTGGAGCGCATGCGCCAGGACAACGACAACCACATCAAGGGCAAGGCCTTCGTCCGCTCGCGCCTGTTCGATATGTGGATTGGCGACTGGGACCGGCACGAGGACCAGTGGCGCTGGGCCGAAAGCAAAAACGAGGACGGCGACCGGACCTTCACGGCCGTGCCCGAAGACCGCGACATTGCCTTCTTCAAGGGCGACGGGTTCTTCCCCTGGCTGGCCCGCCGCAAGTGGGCTATTCGCAACTTCCAGGATTTCGGCGAGGACTACGCTGACTGGAAGGGCCTGAACCTGACCGCGCTCAGCAATGACCGCGTGTTTCTGGGCGAAATGTCGCGCAAGGACTGGGTGGAAACCGCCGAGGACATGAAGCGCCGCCTCACCGACGCGGCCATCGACTCGGCCCTGCGCACGCGCTGGCCGGAGGCTATATACAAGCTGCACGGGCCCGAAATTGCCGCCAAGCTCAAGAGCCGCCGCGACCTGCTGCCCGAACTGGCCAACGACTACTTCGAGCTGGTCAACCAGAAAGTGGAGGTGAAGGGCAGCGAGAAGCAGGAACGCTTCGTGGTGCAGCGCCTGGAGGGCAACAAAACCCGCGTGCTGGTGAAGAAGGTCAACAAGGACGGCAAGACCACCAAAACCCTCTGGGACCAGACCTACAACGGCGACATTACCAAGGAAATCCGCCTCTACGGCTTCGCCGGCAACGACTCTTACCGCGTAACCGGCGCCGAGCCCAGCAGCATCCGCCTGCGCATCATCGGCGGCATCGACCGCGACACCATCGTGGACCAGTCGACCAAGGGCGGCTCCTTTCTGCGGCCGCACTCGGTGCAGGTCTACGACGCCGACTCGGGCAACGTCATCACGCCGGGCCCGGAAACGCGCCTGCGCCTGGAGCCGGGCACCGAGGTAAGCCAGTATGACTACCCCACCCGCACCAACAAGCGCGACTACAAGCTGCCCTACTTCGGGCCGGCCGTGTACTTCGGCTACAACGTGGACGACGGCGTGTTCATCGGCGGCGGCGGCACGCTGCGCACCTACGGCTTCCGGCGCGAGCCGTTTGCCACCGAGCAGACGCTGGTGGCCAACTACGCCCCCGCCCGCCAGGCCTACAACGTGCGCTACACCGGCGTCTTTACCGACGTACTCGGCAAGTACGACCTGCGCATCGATTCCCGCCTCTACGGCCCGCAGCTGCTCTACAACTACTTCGGCGCCGGCAACGACACGCGCAACGCGGCCCAGGGCGAAGGCACCGGCAACCCGCTCGGCAACCGTATCATCAACGACACCTACCGCATCCGCTTCGCCCGCTTCAACTTCTCGCCCACGCTGGAAACCGACGTGTTCAGCTTCCTGAAGTTCGGCATCGGGCCGCAGTACGACCAGTGGCGCATCGACCGGGCGCAGATCGGCCGCGAAATCCAGGCCGGCATCGACAACGGCTTTACCGGCGCCGCCACCGGCATCCGCGAGTCCGATTTCGGCATGAACCGCTACCTCGGCGGCAAGGCCTACCTGAACCTCGACGCCAGCTCCTCGCCCATCAACCCGCGCATCGGCCTGCGCTGGTACAACTCGGTGGAGTACAACGGCCAGCTCAACGGGGAGAAGCTGAAATACGGCCGTCTGGCCTCGGAAGTGCGCTTCTACGTGTCGCCGAACTTCCCCTTCCAGCTCACCTGGGCCGGCCGCATCGGCGCCGCCCGCAACATCGGCGACTACCGCTTCTACCAGGCCAACACGCTGGGCGGCACCACCAACCTGCGCGGCTACCGCCGCACCCGCTACGCCGGCCGCAGCATGACCTACGCCAACGCCGAGGTGCGCCTGCAGCTGTTCACCTTCAACGCTTATTTGGTGCCCGGCAAGTTCGGCATCATGGGCCTGGCCGACGCCGGCCGGGTGTACAGCCGCTACGACGTAAACAAGGGCATCGATGCCTACCACACCGGCTTCGGCGGTGGCATCTGGATCGACGTGCTGAAGCAGGCCGTCATCAACGCTACCTACTCGGTGGGGGAGGAAAGCCTGGTCAACATCGGCTTCGACTTCCTGTTCTAATTCCGGCGGACAAACCGCTGACCAAAGCCGTGGCTACTCCAGCCACGGCTTTGTCATTTTAAACGCGGCTGGCTACGCCCTGCTCCGGGTCAACTTCGCCGAAGCCGGCGGCAACCAAGCTGGTCGGATTTTGAAGGCAGGTGGCGGGGCAGGTCCTTTCTGGGAAAGAGCAATGTCATTGTGGGAATTCAAAGATGGAATATTGATTAATTACTATTATTGGATAAGGCAATCCGACCCTATTCAGGAGGACGTATGTGATAGTTTTTCTTTCCGGTAATTGCACTATAAGGCAATCGATTGTAGTATTTATTGTTAAAAAGCTGGTTGATAGCTATATTTGCGGCTCCCGGGCTGCATACGGGTCGGTATGCTACGGTCGAGTTTTGTCCAGCCTGATTCAGGGCCCGGAAGCGACATAGAAAAATTCCCATTTCGGACTAGTGCAGTCTAAGCCAGTCCGTTCAGCGAGAAGAATCCTTTATCCGGCCAGCAAAACGCTCCATTAATCGAGAACAGATGGCCACGCGCATAGCCCGAGGCTAGTTTTGTTGCCTCCGAAAATGCGCCGGCAGACCTACAAACGCTTTTCCATCCACTCAATATACTTTGCAATGAAAACAGCCTTACGATTAACCATCGGATTGCTGATCTGGCTTGGGGGCACCGACGCGGTGACAGCCCAGACCAGTCCCCGCGGCGCTACTGCGCCGGCTGGCGACCTGGACCGGCCGCGGCCCGTTCGCGCGAGCAGCGGCATGCCCCGGGTATCGGCGGTAACGGTACCCAGCACGGTCGTCAGAGGCAGCGCGGCCGGTACGGGCGCCCGCCCGACGGCGCTGTCGGCCAACGACGTGACCGTGTCCATAGCCAACGACGCCGGCCTGACGGAAATTACGGCCCCGAACGGCACCGTCAGCGGCGGCACGACGGCCGCCAACCGGGCAACGTTCAACACGATTCCCAACGCCTCGACGCAGGGTACGCTGCGGGCTTTCACGGCCGACGGCACCACCTCAATTGTGGTGGCGGCCGCTACGGAATACAACCTGGCCACCTACCCGCGCCTGGCTTTCACGCCCGTCGCGACGTATAGCGGCACCATCAACCTGACGTACAGCCTGCGGCAAAGCGGTGGTACCGTGCCGGCCACGTCGGGCAACGCCAACTACGTTATCCGCGTCAGCACCCCGCCCACGGCCCAAAACCTGACCGCGCTGATCATGCCGGCCAGCTTTGGCATCACGCCCCTGTCGCAGGACTTCGTGGGCGCCGATTCGGACGGCAGCATTCAGAGCTACATCGTCAAGACGCTGCCGGCAAGCGGCATCCTTTACATCACCCGCAACGCCGCCGGCGCTACGATTACGCCCGCGGCCGTGACGGCCGGGCAGTCGCTGACGCCCACGCAGGCCGCCACGCTGGCGTTCGACCCGGCCGCCGGCTCTTTTGGCACGATGCGCTTCACCTACGCCGCCGTCGACAACATCGGGCTGGAGTCGGAGCCGGCGGGCTACGCCATTCCGGTGAGCAAAGCCACCTGCGGGCAAGCCAGCGCGCTGGATTTTGCCACCCGTCCCACCAACCCGGCCGAAAACTGGGCGGTCAACGGCAAAACCGTGACCGTGGACGGCGTGACCATCACGACCGGCGACTACACTACCACTACCGTTAACGGCTCGACTTCCAGCCTGAGCGTGCGGGCCGGCACCAACGCCCCCGGCACGTCGCTGAACTGGGAATCGGATTACGGCTCGGGGACTACCGCGACGCAGATCATCACGTTCAACTTCAGCCGTCCGCTGAAGAATTTCTCGTTTACCGTGTCGGACATCGACCAGTTGGTGGGCAACCAGGCCAACTCGGGCTGGACCGACGAGCTGCAGGTAGACGGCTACGCGGGCGCTTCGGGCGGCACGGCTTATGCCCTGACGAGCGGCGACGTTTCGCTGGGCTCGAACGGGAGCAACACGCTGCTGACCGGCAACCGCATCCGGAGCCAGAACGACTTCAACAACTTCGGCGTCGATGGCAACGTGCTTATCACCTTCCCGGTGGCCATTCAGCGCGTGACGCTGCGCTACCGCAACCTGCAAACCAGCCCGGCCGATCCGGGCGGACAGTTTATCGGCATCCACTCCTTCTCGTGGTGCTCCCAGGCAGATCTGACGACGAGCATTGCGCCGCTGACCTCGCCCATCAACGCGGGCCAGCAGGGCCAGTTCAACGTGAGCTTCGGTAACGCAGCGGATCAGGACGTGGCCAACAACGTGGTGCGGACCGTGCAACTGCCGGCGGGCCTGACCAACGTCGTCGTAGTCGATAACGGTGTCACCATTGCCGGCGCTTACGACGCGGCTACCGGCCTGGTAACCTACCCGGTGCTGGCCACGCTGGCCAGCGGTACCACCCGCAACTCCACCATTACGTTCACGGCGCCGCCTACGGGGCCGGTTTCGGCCACCTCGACCATTGGCTCCGACGCGGATGAAAACGGGGTAACGGGCAATAACACTTCCTCGACCGCCATTGGGGTGAATCCGTTCATCATCAGCGGTACCGTCTTCGAAGACGTGAACTTCGGCGGCGGCGTGGGCCGCAACTACTCGACGGCCAACACGTCGGCTACGGGTTCGGGCTTTGCCAACAACGCCGTCCAGCGTGCCGGGGCGACGGTGGAGCTCTATAACAGCGCCGGCGCACTGGTGGCCACTACTACCACCAACAGCACCGGCTCGTACAGCTTCAACGCGCCGGCGGCCGGCGACTACCGGGTGCGCGTAGTCAACTCTACCGTGACCTCGCTGCGCACGGGCTACACCAGCGCACTGCTGCCGGTGCAGACGTTTGTATACGGCAACGTGAACCGCGTGGGCGGGGAAGCCCCCGAAAAGCAGGACGCCGCCGCCAACAACGGCTCGCAGACGCTGGCTTCGCTGACGGCGGGTACGGCAACGCCGCAGTCGCTGGTGACCATTACGGCCAGCACTTCGGGCGTAACCGGCGTGGACTTCGGCTTTAACTTCGACGTCATCACCAACACCAACGACGCGGGCCAAGGCTCGCTGCGCCAGTTCCTGCTCAACAGCAATGCCCTGGCCAACACCAACCTGTCGCAGACGGGCCTGACGGCCGGGCTGGAAACGAGCATCTTCATGATTCCGGACGGCGTGGCCCACAACGGGCTGCGCAGCGGCTTGGTGAACCAGCTGACCAACGGCGCGGCCACCATCACCCTTAGCTCGGCGCTGCCCAACATCACCGACGCCAGCACCGCGCTGAACGGCTCGACGCAGACCACCAACGTGGGCAACAGCAACGCCGTGGTGACCACGGCCGGCAGCGAATCGACCGGCCCGGAGGTGATTGTGAACTTCGGCGGCACCGACGGCTTTGCCACCACGGCTGCCAACACCCGCGTTATCGGCATGGGCTTCACCAACGCCAATACCGGGGCGGGCTCGGGCTCGGCCGCGCTGCGCGTGGACGCCGGCGCTACCTCGGCCATCATCCAGAACAACACGTTCTACAGCAACGGGGCCAACTTCCGCCTCAACAACGTGGGCGGGGCTACCGTGAGCGGCAACATCTCGCGCAACGCGCTGGCCAGCAACTCGGATGGTATTGAAATGACGGCTTCGTCGAACAACACCATCACCAACAACCAGTTTCTGAACAACGCGGGCTACGGCATCGACTTCATCAGCGGTGTGAGCAATGGCAACACCATTACGGGCAACGTGTTCAGCGGCAACGGCCAGAACAGCAGCAACGGCCAGACGGCCGGCATCGGCCTGCGCGACGCCAGCTCGAACAACATCATCACGGGCAACACCTTCACGGCCAACGTCGGCGACGGTATTTCGGCCCGCGACGGGAGCAACAACGTCTTCTCGCAGAACAGCTTCTCGGCCAACGGCAACCTGGGCATCGACCTGACCACGGGCGCCGCCTTCGACGGCGACGGCGTGACGCTAAACGACGCGGGCGACGTGGACGCCAACACGGCCCAGGCCAACGGCCTGATCAACTTCCCGGTTATCACCTCCTCGACCATCCGCAACGGCAACCTGATTGTGCAGGGCTTCGCCCGCCCGGGCGTGACGGTGGAGCTGTACGTGGCCGACCCCGACGGCACCGGCTTCGGCGAAGGCCAGACCTTCTTCAACAGCTTCGTGGAAGGCTCGACGGCGGACACCAACGCGGGCACGGGCTCCTACTCGGGCCTGATCAACGGCCGCAACCAGGGCACCGACAACACCAACCGCTTCACGGTGACCATCGCGCTGTCGTCGCTGACGGCGGCCCAGCGTACGGCCCTGACGGCCGCCGGCGCCCAGCTGACGGCTTTGGCAACGCTGACCACCAACACCGGCGGCAACTACGGCACGTCGGAATTCTCGGGTAACTCGCCGGTGTTCAACGCCCCGGTGGCCATCAACGACGCGGGCACCACGGCCCCCGCCACGGCCATCACGCTGACCGTGACGACCAACGACCAGAACAGCATCGACCCGGCCACGGTGGCCCTGAACGGCCTGGCGGCCGGCAGCACCACGGCGGTAAGCGTAACGGGCGGCACCTTCCAGTTCCTGAGCAACGGCCAGGTGCAGTTCACGCCGACGGCGGGCTTCACCGG
Source organism: Hymenobacter edaphi (assembly GCF_003258365.1). Taxonomy (GTDB): domain Bacteria; phylum Bacteroidota; class Bacteroidia; order Cytophagales; family Hymenobacteraceae; genus Solirubrum; species Solirubrum edaphi. The sequence continues at coordinate 487,252 of NZ_QHKM01000002.1, forward strand.
CATTGCCACGGTGCCCTACACGGTGAACAACACCTCGGGCGTGACGTCGAACACCGCCTTCATTACGGTGGACGTGCGTAACCCCAGCATCGACCTCTCGACCACGATTACGGCCCCGGCCAACAACACGGCCATCAACGCCGGCGCGGCCCTGACCTACGTGGTGGTAGCCACCAACGGCACCGCCACGGCGGCCAGCACGGTGGTGGAAACCCTGCAGCTGCCGGCCGGTCTGACGACCAACGGCGGCACCGTGACCATCACGGGCGGGCAGAACTTCGCTTCGGCCAGCTACAGCAACGCCACCGGCCTGGTGACTATTCCGGTGGGCACGCTGGCCGGCAACTCCTCGCAGACCTACAACGTGGCCGTATCGGCCATGCCCGGCACCGGCCCGGTAACGGCTACGGCCAACATCAGCGGTGCCGTGACGGAAACCAACACGGCCAACAACGCGGTGGCCACGACGGTGACCATCAACCCGCGCTACGACGTGGCCACGACCATCACGGGCCCGGCTACGGGCGTGGTGCGCGGCAACGAAATCACCTACACCGTGACGACCAGCAACCTGAGCACCACCGCGGGCTCGGTGTCGCCGGCCCCGAACGTGGTGCAGGTGGTGCAGCTGCCGACCGGCCTGACGGGCGTATTTGCCTCGAACGGCGGTACCTACAACTCGACCGACGGCAAGGTGACCTTCCCGGCCATCGGCTCGCTGCCGGTGGGCCAGACGGTGGTGAACAGCATCAGCTTTGCCGCTCCGGGGGCCAACTTCACCGTGCCCTCGGCCACGGTGACGGCCGGCGCCAGCAACGACAACGCGGGTGACCTGAACTCGCCCTCGGCGGGTACCAACAACAACACGGCGTACCTGAACAACCTGGCCAGCACGGCTGCGGTGACTACTGTAGCTCCGAGCTCCTCGCAGGTGAACGTATACACCAACATCAGCAGCTCGGCTACCAACGTGGCCCCGAACGCCTCGGTGACGCTGACGGTAACGGCCAGCAACGCCGGTCCGGCTACGGCTACCGCGGTAACGGAAACCCTGCAGCTGCCGGCCGGCCTGACGGGCGTGACGGTAAGCAACAGCGGCAGCTACAACCCCAACACCGGTCTGGTGACCTTCACCTCGTTCGGCGACCTGGCTCCGGCCGGCAGCGCCTCGGCCACGGTGACGTTCAACGCCCCGGCGCAGGGCTTCGTACTGGCCTCGGCCACGGTGATGACGACGGCTACCGACCTGGTGCCGGCCGACAACCTGGCCCAGATCAAAGTGGAAGTGGCCCCGGTGGCCAACGTGGCCACCACGCTGGCGGGCCCGACCACGGTAGTGCCCGGCCAGACGGCCACCTACACGGTGACGACCAGCAGCCTCGGCGAGGCGACGGCCGTGGGCGTGGTGCAGACGGTAAGCCTGCCGGCCGGCCTGACGGGCGTGACGGTGAGCGGCGGCAGCTACAACCCCAACACCGGTCTGGTGACCTTCTCCGCCGGCGCGCTGAGCAAAGGCACGACGCAAACCAACTCCATCAGCTTTACCGTGCCCGCGGGCGCTACGAACTACTCGGCCGTAGCCAACGTGAGCACCACGACGCCGGAAACGGTACTGACCAACAACGCGGCCACGGTGGCCACGACGGTGCAGCAGACGGCCGACCTGGTGGAGCGCGTGAGCGGTCCGAGCACGGCCGGCGTCGGCAGCGCGGTGACTTACACGGTGACGACGACCAACAACGGCCCGTCGGCGGCGGCTTCGGTGGTGCCCACGCTGCAACTGCCCGCCGGCCTCGGCACGGTGGTGGTAACCGGCGGCGGCAGCTACGACAACGCCTCCGGCCTGGTGACCTTCAGCACGGTTGCGACCCTGCTCAGCGGGACCAGCACGACCAACACGGCCACGTTCATCATGCCCGACGCGAGCAGCGTCAACGGCCTGGCCCGCGCCACCTCGGCTACGGCCGAGGCTAACCTCGACAACAACTTCGCCTCGGTGGCTACGGCGGGGGCTACCCCGGGGGCCGGCACGGCCAACGTGGGTACCACCATTGCCACCGGCAACACGCTGGTGGCGCCCAACACCCAGATGGGCATCGTGGCCAACTTCACCAACGCCAGCGGCTCGTCGCCGGCCACGAACGTAACGCTGGGCCTGCAGCTGCCGGCCGGCCTGACGGGCGTGACGGTGAGCGGCGGCTCGGGTGGCAGCTACAATCCCACCACCGGCCTGGTGACCTGGGACAGCCCGGGCACCATCAACGGCGGCGCGACGCTGACCGGCTACCAGGTGGTGTTCAACTCGCCGAGCAACGGCGGCACGTTCACGGCCACGTCCTTCATCTCGTCGGCCACGCCGGAGACGACCCTGGCCAACAATGCCAACAGCCTGACCGTGACGGTGGCGCCTTCGGCCGACGTGGCCACGGGCATCAGCGGCCCGACGACCACGCAGCCCGGCGCCACGGTAACCTACGCCGTGACGACCCTGAACAACGGCGTGTCGGCGGCTTCGTCGACGCAGACGGTGCGCATCCCCGACACGGCCACCAACATCGTGGTGCCGAGCGGCAGCTCGCAGGCGGCCCCCGCGGGCGGGTTTATCACCATCACCTTCCCGGCCATCAGCAACCAGCCGAGCGGCGCTGCGGGTCAGGTGACCAACTACGTATCGTTTACGGCGCCGAGCGCGGCCTACTCGGTATCAGCGGCCCTCACGCCCGGCACCACCGATGGCGACAATGCCGGCAACAACTCGGCCAGCATCAGCACGTCGATCAACCGGGCGCCGGTGGCTTACAACGTGGTGAATGCCCTGCAGACGCCGGAAGCCAACACGGCCGCGGCGCTGCTCATCTCGCCGCTGGTAGCTACCGATGCCGACGGCAACACGCTGACGTACACCATCACGGCGGTGCCCGCCAGCACGGTTGGTCAGCTGTTCATCGGCAGCTCGACGACGCCCCTGGCAGCCAATGCCACGGTAACGGCGGCGCAGATCAACACCCTGCGCTTCGACCCGGCAGCCGGTTTCATCGGCAACGCCTTCTTCTCGTACACGGCTACCGATAACGCCACGGCGCCGGCCACTTCGAACACGGCTATCTACACCATCGCCGTGGGTCAGGACGTCAACTCGGCCTACGCCAGCGCCCCGAACCGCGGTGGTTCGGCCAGCAACTACTCCAACGGGGACCTGATCGGCTACCTGTTCGACGCCAACTCGGCCCGCTACGCCGGTACCGGCACGTTCTACAACACGAGCGTGGCCAACGGTACCCTGATTTCGGGGGCTGACACCGGGGTGCGCACCACCACCACCGACGCGGCCGGCACCACCCAGCTCAACACGCTGGGCCTGACGCTGGACCCGGCAACGGGGGAAATCCGGGTGACGAACCGCAACCTGCTGCGCGGCGGCAGCTACACCATCAACGTGACGACGGTGGACGCCAACGGCGGCACCAACACGCAGGCGGTAACCTTCAGCATCGGCTTCGGCCCGCTGCCGGTGACGCTGGTGGAATTCACGGCCAAGGCCCAGGGCGACGCGGCGCTGCTGACCTGGAAGACGGCGCAGGAGAAGGACAACGACCACTTCGACGTGGAGCGCTCCATCGATGGCCTGCACTTCGAGAAAGTGGGCCAGGTAGCCGGCCACGGCAACAGCACGGTGCAGCAGCAGTACAGCTTCACTGACCAAGGCGCCTCGCGCCTGGCCGGCACGGTGTACTACCGCCTGCAGCAAGTGGACACCGACGGCACGACCACGGCTTCGGAAGCCAAGGTGGTGAGCTTCGGCAAGACGGCCGCGGTGGAACTGACGCTGTTCCCGAACCCGGCTTCGGAAACGCTGAACGTTCGCCTCGCCGGGGCCGCCGGTATCAGCCAGGTGACGGTGTACAGCACGACCGGGGCGCTGGTGCTGCAAGGCAAACTGGCGGGCGCGCTGAGCACGGCCTTCGACGTGCGGGCGCTGCCGGCCGGAACGTACCTAGTGAAGGTGCTGGCCGCCAACGGCCAGTCCCGGATCAGCCGCTTCGTGAAATACTAGGGTGGATGGAACCCACGAACGGCAAAGGCCGCTGCTCCGCAAGGGGCAGCGGCCTTTTTTTGGGCCCCTGCGGTTCAGTCCCGGGGCCGATGTAGCCTTTTTGGCGCGTTTGCGTTTAGACCAGCACCGCCCCCGGTTCTCTCACCATTTGCCGCATTTGCGCCCCATGAATACGACTACTCCGCCGCTCCCGTGGCGTCTGGGCTTTGGCCTGGCGCTGGCGTTGCTGAGCGCCACTGCCGGCCAGGCCCAGGACCAGCCCCCGCGCAAGGACCGTGAGCCGGTGCGCACGCCCGTGTACCCGCCGCCGGCCCCGCTGGCCACCGATACCGCCGCCGCCGACCAGGTGGGCCAGAGCCAGGAATTCGCCGTGCCCTCGGTGCTGGGCAGCGGCCCGAGCAAGGGCGTGGTGTTTCACTACGAGCGGCTCGGCGACTTCAGCATCGACACGAAGCTGCGCGACCGGACGCCGGAAGGCACGGCCAAAACCACCGTCACCAAAAACGCCCGCGCCTTCATCAAGGCCTACGCGCCGCTCATCAACCACCCGCACCTGAAGCTGATTCTGGGGCTGAACTACGACCGGGAGGAGTTTAAATTCAAGGACCCGAACGCCTCCAACTTCTACCGCAACCTCGAAGACAAGGGCCTGAAGGTTATCGGCGTGCAGCTGGCAGCCATTCGCCCCGTCGACCAGGTGCACTGGTACATTGCGCGGGTGAAGGGCGAGCTGAACGGCGACTACACCTCGGGCGAGCTGTCGGCGCCGAAGGACTACCTGAAGATGTCGGCCGAGTTCATCTACGGCTGGAAGCGCAGCCCCAACTTTGCCTGGGGTATTGGCGGGCAGCTGGGCTACACCTTCGGGCGGCAGAGCATCTACCCGGTCATCCTTTACAACCGCACCTTTAATTCGCGCTGGGGCGTGGAGTCGCTGTTTCCGGCCCGCGTGTCGTTTCGCTACAACGCCTCGCCCAGCACCCTGCTCTTCGCCGGCTACACCGTCGACGGCTACAACTACAACATCAAGCTGCGCCAGCCGCTCGACAACCAGCTCGAAACGCTTATCCTGCGCCAGACCGAAATCAAGCCCCGCCTGCGCATCGAGCGTGAAATCTACGACTTCATCTGGTTCGGCCTGGAAGGCGGCTACCGCTACAACGCCTCCTTCAACGCCCTCGATGCCGACGGCAACAAAGGCTTCAGCCTGCTGCGCGGCAGCCCGCGCCCCCGCATCATCGACAATGTGGTGGGCGGCGCCCCCTACGCCAGCCTGGAAATCTTCCTGGTGCCGCCGCGCAAGTTCCTGAAGAAAACGGCTAGCAAGTAAGCCGCCGGCGCCCCGTCGTCATTGCCAGGACCAAGGACGAAGCAAGCCTTTCTCGCGGCACAAGCGGCCCGACTGGCAGAATCTCAAAAACAGCCCCGCCCGAAACTGCAGATGCCGGTTTCGGGCGGGGCTTCTTATGGGGTGGCTCATTGGCCAGGACCGATTGCTTCGCTTGCAACGACAGCGGGTGAGCCGTTGGGGGCCTGGGTTACTTCCGCCGCTTTTTGCGCAGGTACTCGTAAGTGGCGTGCTGGGCGCGCACGGGCTTTTCTTCGGCGGCCTCGCGCAGGTACTGGTTTTGCCAGTCGCGCGACTTTTGGTTGTCCTGGCGCTGCAGATCGAGCAGGTGGCGCACTTCGCGGCGCACGTCGGGGTCGTAAAGGGGGAAAGCCACTTCGACGCGCCGGTCCAGGTTGCGCGACATCCAGTCGGCCGAGGCCACGTAGATGCGCTCCTGCCCGCCGTTGCCGAACACGTACACCCGGGCGTGCTCCAGGTACCGGTCGACGAGGCCGCGCTGCTGAATGTTCTCGCTCTGGCCCGCCGCGCCCGGCACCAGGCACGAGATGCCGCGGATGAGCAGTTCCACCCGCACGCCGGCCCGGCTGGCCTCGTAAAGCTTGCGGATCATGCCCTCGTCCTGCAGCGCGTTCAGCTTCAGAATGATGTAGGCCTCCTGTCCGGCGCGGGCGTGCTCGATTTCCACGTCGATGAGCAGGTTCAGCCGCTGGCGCAGTTCGAAGGGCGCCACCAGCAGGTGGCCGAAGGGCGCGGGCGTTTCGCGGGAGCGGAAAAAGTCGAAGATGCGGGCCACTTCGCCGGTTAGCCGCTCGTCGGCCGTGAACAGGCCGTGGTCGGCGTACACGTGGGAGGTGTCCTCGTTGAAGTTGCCGGTGCTCAGGTAGGCGTAGTGCCGCGGGGCGCCGTCTTCCTGCCGCGTGACGAGCAGCAGCTTGGCGTGGACCTTCAGCTCGGGCACGCCGTAGATGACCACCGCGCCGGCCCGCTCCAGCTTCTCGGCCCAGCGAATGTTGGATTCCTCGTCGAAGCGGGCTTTCAGCTCCACCACCACGGTCACGCGCTTGCCGTTTTTGGCGGCTTTGAGCAGGGCCTTGGCCACCTCGCTTTTGCCGGCCACGCGGTAGAGCGTAATGCTCACCTCGGTCACGGCCGGGTCCTTGGCCGCTTCCCGGATCAGGCGCGGCACGTAGTCGAACGACTGGTAGGGGTAGTGGATCAGGTGGTCGTGCTGGGCCACGGCGGCCAGCAGGCTGTCCTCCTTGGCGCGCGGCAGCGAGGGGTGGGGCAGGGCGTTCTGCGGCGGGTACTGCAGTTCCTTGAGCCCGAAGCCCGGGAAGCCGAAAAAGTCGCGGAAGTTGTGGTAGCGGCTGCCCTCCACCAGCTCGTCCTTGCCGATGCCGGTTTTCTGCATCAGGGCGCGCAGCGCGGGCTTGGGCATGGCCGGGTCGTAGAGCAGGCGGGCGGGGTAGCCGGTTTCGCGCTTCTGCAGGCTGCTCTTGATTTTGGCCAGCAGGTTGCCCGAGACTTCCTCCTGAATGTCCAGCTCCGCGTCGCGCGACATTTTGATGCTGCTCACCTCCACCGTCTGGTACTTCGGAAACAGCTCGTGGGCGCAGCAGCGCACCACGTCGTCGAGAAACATCACGTAGTGCTCGGAGCCCACGTCGGGCAGCTGCACGAAGCGGCCGCCGTGGCGCTTGGTGGGCAGCTCCATCACCAGCACACGCTCCTCGTCCTCGGCCTTTTTGCCCTTGGCGTGGCCCGCCAGGTACACGGTGAGGTAAGTCACCTGGTCCTTCAGAAACAGGTGGTGCAGGTTGTCGTCGAGCACGATGGGGGAGAGCAGGTCCTGCACCCGCTCGCGGAAATACGTCTGCACCCACTGGCGCTGCTCGCCGGTGAGGTCGTGCTCCGTGACGAGGTGAATGTGCTGGCGGTGCAGCTCGGGCAGAATCTGGTTGCGAAACGTGTCGCCGAACAGCTCCTGCTGCCGGCCCACTTCGGCCAGCACCTGCTGCAGCTGCTCGGCCGGGTCTTCGCCGAGCTTTGCGCGGGTTTTACGCTTGAGGTTCTGCAGGCGGCGCAGCGTGGCCACGCGCACCTTGAAGTACTCGTCGAGGTTGGAGGAGAAGATGGCCAGGAACTTCAGGCGCTCCAGCAGCGGCACCTCGGGGTTCTGCGCTTCCTGCAGCACGCGGGCGTTGAAGGTCAGCCAGCTTTGCTCGCGGTTGAGCAGCGTCGGTTCCGGGGGCAGTGGGGTGGTCAGGGCGTCGGGCGGCATAGGTGGTGAAATGGTGAGGTGGTGAACTGGTGAGTTGATGTTCGGGAGGCCGAGACTGCGCATTACGTGCAGTCAGAACGACACTCCCCAGTGCACCACCTCACCAGTTCACCGTCAGTCTTCGTGGTTTTTCGGCGAGTCCACAAAGTACAGCTCGGCGTTGTGGCGGTGGACGTCGGCCCACCGGTCGGTCTGAAAGTGCAGGCACACCACGGCGGCCGTTGTCATTTCGTGCACGGCGCTGGGCGAGAGGTAGTTCACCGTGTCGGTGATGGTGGGGTTGTGGCCCACCAGCAGCACGCTGTTGGCCTCATCGGGCAGCTCCTGCACCAGGCCCACCAGGCGGTCTAGGTCGGCTTCGTAAACGCCGTCGAGCACCTGAATGCGCTCGGGCGGATAGTTCAGCTCTTTGGCCACCAGGGCGGCGGTGCTCAGGGCCCGCACGGCCGGGCTGCTCACCAGCAGGTCCAGCTGCAGGTTGCGCGCGGCCAGGGCCTGCCCCATCTGGGGCGCGTCGGTGCGGCCGCGGTTATTCAGGGGGCGTTCTTTGTCGCTGAGCCCGTCGAAGTTCCAGCTCGACTTGGCGTGGCGCATCAGGTACAGGATTTTCATCGTGGGGAGAGGTAGCAGTAGCGCGCTTCTTTACTGGCCCCCGGCGGAAATGGTTATCCGGCGGGGCGGGCTTCCAAAGCAAAACCCGCCCCGCCGGAGGCGGAGCGGGTTTGCAGCGTGGTGAGTGAGGCGTTGGCCGAAGGTCGGCCGAAGATTATTGCTTGACGAAGCGCTGGTGAACCACCGTGCTGCCGTCGGTCAGGCGCAGGGTGTACACGCCAGCCGGCAGCTGCTGCACTTCCAGCAGGCCCGAGCCGTCGTAGCGCACCTGCTTCATGCTGGCGCCGCGGGCGTCGAATACTTCCACCTGCACGTTGGCGGCCAAGTGGTCGGCCGGCAGCACCAGGTTCAGCACGTCGCTGGTCGGGTTCGGGAACAGCTTGTAGTCGGCCAGGGCCGCTTTCGCCGATTCCGAGGTGCGCAGGCCTCCCGAGATGGTGACGGAGTAGTCCTCCGTCTCGCCGTAGCTGTAGGAGCCGCAGCTGGTGGTGGCCGAGTTGTCGCTCATCACCACGCGCAGCCGGGTTTTGCCGTTTTTGGCCGTGCTCGGTACCGTAAAGGCGCTGCTCAGCGTGGTGCTGGCGTTGCTGCTGCGGCTGGCCACCAGCTCGCCCGCGTCGGTGAAGTCACCGTCCTGGTTGTAGTCGATGTAAATCTTCCAGTACTCGGTGTAGGCCGTCGAAGCGAAGCCGGCCGAGTAGTAGATGGTCTGGGCCGAGCCGGCCGCTACCGTGGTGCCCAGGGCCGTGCCGTCGTAGTAGCCGGCGTTGGCTGCCGAGCTGCGGTTGATGGAGCCCAGCTGCACCAGGTCAACCCATTCGTAGCCGACGCTGCTGCCCTTCGAGGCGCAGTAGGTAGGCGTGGTGGGCGTGGTGCCGCCGCCGGGAGCCGTGCCGCCCACCGAGGTGAGCAGGCCCACCCGGGCGCCGCCCGAGGCAAACAGCGCGTTCATGCGCGAGGACTGCCCGGTCGAGAACATGTACATGGCCACGTCGTCCACGTAGTCCATGTAGTTCATAAACATGTCGCTGGTGTTCGAGCAGGACGCCTGCGGGTAGCTCGGCGTGCCGTAGTTCTCGTCGGCCTGGTTGGGCGTGTCCGACACGTTGTCGGTGCCGGAGCAGGACGTGCCGTCGTCGCCCCAGATGTGGTTCAGGTTCAGCCAGTGGCCCACTTCGTGGGTGCCGGTGCGGCCCAGGTTGAAGGGCGCCACCGCCGAGCCACCCTTGCCGAAGGCCGTGGTCAGGATGACGACGCCGTCGGTAGCGGCCGGGCCGCCGGGAAACTGCGCGTAGCCCAGCACGCCGCCCGAGAGGTTGCACACCCACAGGTTCAGGTACTTGCTGGAGTTCCACGCGTCGAGGCCACCGGTGCTGGCCTTCTTCATCTGGTCGTCGGTGCCCCAGGAGGTTTTCGTGGTCTGCTTCCGCTCGATGCCGGTGGTGGCGGCGCCGGTGGGCGTCTGCTTAGCCAGTACGAACTGAATGCCCACGTTGGCCACCAGCCCGGCGAAGGCCGCCGGCGCCTTGGTGTAGTCGGAGTTGGTTTTGCTGTAGTCCTGGTTCAGCACATCGAGCTGCGACTGAATCTGGGCGTCGGAAATGTTCTGGGCCGAGGTGTTGTAGAGCACGTGCACCACCACCGGAATGGTAATGACGGCGTTGGTACGCTGGGCTTCGTTGGCCTTGTTGGCCAGGTAAGTCTGCGTCTGGGCCTCAATGGCGGCGCGGCGCGCGGCCATGGCCGGGTCGGCCGTGAGTTGGGCCTGCAGGTTGTCGACGGTAGCGCACTGGCGAACGGACTGCGCCTGCGCGGCGGAAGTCAGCAAGCCCAGGCACGCCAAGGCAGCGTAAACGGTTTTTTTCATAAAAGGGGTTTGGTTGTGGAAAAGAGGGGCGGTATGACTTTTTGAAAGTCACGGCGGCAATCTTTGAAATTATTGCCTGGCTAACAAGTGTTTGTTGAAAAATTCTTTAAAAAAGTGCTGATAATTCTCGGCAGTGTAAATAAAACATGCAACAAACGACGGGGCGGCCCCGCGGTCGGCCCGGGCTTTGTACAACTGCCGGCTTACGCAAAAGCGCCCCTCCCACGCGGAAGGGGCGCTTTTGCGTAAGCCGGCAATGCTGCCTGACTATTCCTTCATGAAGCTCTTCTGCACCGTCTGCTGGCCGTCGTTGATGGCAATGCGGTACAGGCCTTTGTTCAGGCCCTGCACGTCCACCTGGCCGGTGGCGGCGTTGTAGCGGGCGGCTTTCATCAGCTGGCCGTGGATGTCATACACCTGCACGCTCACGTTGGCGTTGCGGGAAGCCACGGCGGCGTCGGTCAGCGTCAGGGTCGAGGTAGCCGGGTTCGGGAACAGCGTGTAGGCGGCCAGCGCCGTGCGCGGGGCGGTGCCGCCGGTCGAGGTCAGCAGCGCGGCGCGGGCGCCGCCCGTGCCAAACAGCGCGTTCATGCGCGAGGCTTGGCCGGTGGTGAACATGTACATGCACCGGTCGTAGGTGTAGTCCATGTAGTTCATCGACATGTCGCCCTGGTTGCTGCAGGTAATCTTCGGAAAGGCCGGGCAGCCGCCGTTGCTGGTCTGCTGCGTAGGCGTGTCCGAAACGAGGTCGTTGCCGCAGGTAGCATCACCCCAGATGTGGCGCAGGTTCAGCCAGTGGCCCACTTCGTGGGTGGCGGTGCGGCCCTTGTCGTAGTTGGTAGCGGCGCCACCGGGCACCGAGGAGTAGAGCACCACCACGCCATCGGTAGCGGCGGCCCCGCCGGGGAACTGTGCGTAGCCCAGCAGGCCCTGGCCGAGGTTGCAGAGCCACAGGTTCAGGTACTTGTCGCGGGGCCAGGCGTCGCTGCCGCCCTTGCTGGAGTACTTCACGAAGTCGTTCGAGCTGAACGAACGGGTCTTGGTGGATTTGCGCACCACGCCGCTAGTGGCCGCGCCGTTCGGGTCGCGCTTGGCCAGCACAAACTGGATGTTGGTGTTGGCAGCCAGGCCGGCGTAGATGGCGGGCGTATTGCCGGCGTCGGCGTTCAGCTTGGCGAAGTCCTGGTTCAGCACGGCAATCTGCGCGTCGATCTGCGACTGCGGTACGTTCTGGGCCGCGGTGTTGTACACCACGTGCACCACCACCGGGATGGTTACCACAGCGTTGGTACGGTTCACGGTGGTGTTGGCCGTGAAGCTGCGCGTCTGGGCTTCGATGGCGGCCATGCGCTGGCTCATGGCCGGGTCGGCGGCAATCTGCTGGGCCAGTACATCCATGGAGGCGCACTGGCGGCCGGGCAGCTCTGCCTGGGGCTGAGCACCTGGGGCAATGGCGCGGGCCGCATCCTGAGCCGTGGCGGGCAGCAGGGCGGCAAAGCTCAAACCAATGGTGAGGGCGTAGAATGTTTTCTTCATAGAAGAGTTTGGTGGTGGTGGTGGCAAGAATTGTCTGGTAATAGACGAATTGCTGTACAGAAAAGCAAAAAATAGGTTGTCAAATTTTAAATTGCGCAAATACTATGTGTTTATGAATAAGGAAAATAAAATCTTGCTACGTGCCCGATTGGGCAAAAAGAAGAGCCGGACCACCGGCCCGGCTCTGTTCAAAACAGGATTATGAATGGATAGGCCCCGCCCTATTCAGCGGCGCTGTAGGCCGATAGATCAGGGAAGGGCGGGTGGCCGGGGTACTGCTGCTCGTAGAGCACGCGCAGGCGGCGCGAAATCATGCTGCGCAGCTCGTCGACGTTCTGCCGCTCCTGGGCCGAAATGAAAATGACCGGGTCGTGGAGGCGGGCCATGTAGGAAGCCTGCAGCTGCTCCAGCGTAGGGCGCTGCTGCACGTCGTCGGCGTGGTGCAGGTCCTCGGCGTGGTCGGGCTCCACGCCGTGCAGGTGGGCGGCCGGGTCCACGTCGGTCTGGTACTGGTCGATTTTGTTGAACACCAGGATGGTCGGCTTTTCGGCCGCGCCGATGTCCTTGAGCGTGTCGTTGACCACCTGAATGTGCTCCTCGAACATCGGGTGCGAAATGTCCACCACGTGCAGCAGCAGGTCGGCCTCGCGGATTTCGTCCAGCGTCGACTTAAAGCTCTCGATCAGGCGCGTGGGCAGCTTGCGGATAAACCCGACGGTATCGGAGAGCAGGAAGGGCACGTTGTCGAGCACCACCTTGCGCACCGTCGAGTCAAGGGTGGCGAAGAGCTTGTTTTCGGCAAACACGTCGGCGCGGCTGAGCAGGTTCATCAGCGTGCTCTTGCCCACGTTGGTGTAGCCCACCAGGGCCACGCGCAGGGTGCCGGCGCGGGCCTTGCGCTGCACCTGGCTTTGCTTGTCGAACTCCTGCAGCTGCTCTTTCAGCAGGCTGATCCGGTCGCGCACCACGCGGCGGTCGGTTTCGATTTCCCGTTCGCCCGGGCCGCGCATGCCCACGCCGCCGCGCTGCTTGTCCAAGTGGCTCCAGAGGCCGGTGAGGCGCGGCAGCAGGTACTGGTACTGGGCCAGCTCCACCTGAGTGCGGGAGGTGGCCGTCTTGGCGCGCGAGGCGAAGATGTCGAGGATGAGCAGGGTGCGGTCCAGGATTTTCACCTTCAGCTCGGCCTCCAGGTTGCGTAGCTGGGAAGGCGAGAGGTCGTCGTCGAAGATGACCACGCTGGTGTCGTGGTGCTGCACGTAGGCGCGGATTTCCTCCAGCTTGCCCGAGCCGACAAAGGTGCGCAGGTCGGGCTTTTCGAGCTTCTGGATAAAGCGTTTGGTGGGCACGGTGCCGGCCGTTTCGGTCAGAAAAGCCAGTTCGTCGAGGTACTCGGTGGTCAGCGCGTCGTCCTGGCGCTTGTCGGGCACGGCCACCAGCACGGCGGTTTCCTGCTCGGGCGAAGTTTCGTAGGTGGCGTCTTTGTTGCCTTTGACCAGGATGCGGCCGGCGCGGCCCTTCACCGTATCGTGGGCGCCGGGGTGGCGGGTGCTGTTGGTGCGACGTTTGGAAGCGGGGCGGTTTGCCATGGAAAGGTAGTCGGGAGCGGAAAAAATGGGAAGCAGGGGCTGCCCGTCACATACGGCAAAAGTAACGCAAGGGTAACGCGCCCGCGTCGTAGCGCGAAGCAGCGCTTCGCGCTACGACGCGGCTACTTCAGCGTGAGGCTGTAGGCGGCCACCTGCTCGATTTGCTCGGGCGTGAGCTGACCTTTGAAGGCGGGCATCTTGCCCAGCCCGTTCGTCACCATGTACACCCGGCCCATCTGGTTGAGGTTGCTCTTGGTCAGGTCGTGGGCACCGTTGAGGCCGCGCTTGCCGTCGGGGCCGTGGCAGAGGGCGCAGTTTTGCTCGAACAGGGCCCGGCCGGCGTCCACCATACCATCGGCAGCGGCCGGCGCGGCGGTGGGCGGAGCGGTGGCTTTTTCAGCTTCGCCGCCGCAGCTGCCCAGCGCCAGCAGCAGGGCCACGCCGGCGGCCCGCAGCGGGGCGGCTACTGACACCGGGGCGGCCACCGGGCGCAGACGGCCCCACTGCCAGACCTCCCCCCAGTTCGGGTCGAGCACCGGGCCTTCGTAAGCCAAGCCGGCTTTTTCCAGCACCCGGCAGGAGGCATTGCGCCGGGGCTGGGTCAGGGCCGTCACGCGGCGCACGGCGGGCTGCGCGAAGGCGTGCTGCACCAGGGCCCGGGCGGCCTCGGTGGCCAAGCCCTGCCCGCGGTAGGCCTCGGCCACGCTGTAGCCGATTTCCACCGCGCCCTGCTCGTCGGGGCGGCCTTTGAAGCCGGCCAGCCCGATCAGCCGCTGATCGGCCCGGTGCACGAGCAGGTAGATCCACCAGGGCGCCAGGCCCGGGTCGCGGCGCAGGTGCTGGTAGCCGGGGGCCAGCGCCTGCCGGGCCTCCTCCGAGCCGGGCCAGCCGGCTTCGGCGGCCACGCCCAGCACGGCGGCCAGGATGTGGTGGCCAGCCAGCGCGGCCTCGAAATAGGCCGGCGTACACGGAATCAGCTGCAGGCGCGGGGTGGTGAGCATAGGTGGGGCAGGGTTAGGCGCGAAGCCGCAAGGTACGGCAGTAGCGCGGGCTTTAGCCCGCGCTACTGCAGCCATACGGATTCCAGATCGACGTGCAGAGGGCTGCCCACGGCCGGCCCGTCGGCCACAACTTGCAACACCTCCGCATCGGTCAGGCGCAGCTGGGCGGGCTGGGTGGCGGGCCGGAAGTGCAGGGGCAGGAAGCCGGGGTAGGGGCGCGGCGTTATCAGCATAGGGGCCGGCTGCAGGCTGCTGAGCGGGATGTGCACGGTCTGCCACTCCGTCGTCAGCGTCAGCGGGGCGGCGTAGGCGGCCGCGTCCCGGGTGACGAGCAGCACCTGCACCCGGGCCCCGGGCTGACTCGTGCGGGCCCGCACCAGCAGCTCTTTGGCGCCGGCCAGCTCGCCAGCGCGGCCCGGCAGCTGGTCGGCGAAGTAGGCGCGCAAACTCACGGCGGGGGCGGGTTCGGCGGTGCCGGCTCCGGCTTTGGCTACGGGCACCGTCAGGCGCAGGGCGGGCTCCCCGGCGGGCGTGGTCACGTAGTCGGCCCAGCCCGAAAAGGCGTTTTCGGTGCCGCGCACCTCCACCCGGCGCTGGTCGTGGGCGGCGCGGAACAGCGGCAGCGGGCTGCCCGCCGCCACAATGGGCACTTCCCAGTGCTCGGGGGAGTAGAAGTCCCAGTCGCGCGGCGTACCCGGCACGCTGCCGGGGAAAGTCAGCGTCGGCAGGCCTTTCGACTTATCCTGTGGCTTCACCACCACCCAGTAGCGCAGCAGGCCGGGGTACAGCAGCTCGGCGGGCACGGTGGATTCGGCCGTGGTGAGGCTCCGGCGCGTCATCGGCAGGCGGCGGGTGCGGCCGTAAAAATGCTGCGCCACCAGCAGCAGGCTATCCTGCGGGCCGGCACCGGCCACCTGCACCTGCAGCCGCAGCGGCTGGCCCGCCGTGGCCTGCGCCGGCGGAGCCGACAGCACCGTCGGCAGCGGCTGCGCTACCGGCTGGTCGGGCGTAGGCAACGGGGCCACGTATTCGCTCAGGCCGAGCACGCCCACGCGCGCGGCCTGCGTTGTCCACTGCGCGGCATCCTGGTCGCGAACCGACAGCAGATAGCTGCCCGGGAGCACGGCCAGGGCCCCGTCCTGCGCCTGCTGCTGCGCGCGGTTGCCCGGGTTGAGGCCGCGCAGCGTGAAAGTCGAGCCCAGATCCGGCAGCTGCACGCGCAGCGGCTGCTCGTTCCACCGGATGCTGGTCACCACCTTGCGCAAGGAGGCCGTTTCGAACGGGTCGCGCACGGGCACCGCGTCGGGCATCACCTCCAGCCGCCACACGCCGGGGGCCACGCGGTCGAGGAAGTAGGCGCCGGTACCGCCGTACGTCACCACCGGCGAGGAGCCCACGCCGGCCAGGTGCTGCAGCTTCGCCGGCTTCTTGGGCTGGGTGCGGGTGGTGTTGGTGTAGTAGAACTCCTGGTCGGTGTTCATCTCGCTGAGCTGCTCCCGGTAGCTGACCCGGAACGGGCCGAACACCGAATCGGCGGGGTAGCGGCGGAACTGCTGATTACGCTTTATCGTGCGGAACACCTTGCCCGCGATGAGCAGGCTGATGGCCTTGCCGGGCGTGTAGGCCAGGTTCAGATAGTGCGTCTGGTACTCGGTGTTGTAGGGGGCAATGGCCAGCGGGTCGTAGGCAAACTGCGTGGCCCACTGAAAGCCCGCCTCGCGGAAGCTGCGGGCCATCATCGGGTACATGATGGGCTGCAGCACGTCGGCCGACTCGAACTCGTACACCATCTTGGCCCGGCGCCGGAAGCGCGGGTCGTTGCGGTAGGGGATGGGGTACTGGTCGACGTAGGGCAGCAGGTTGCCGCGCAGCGCGTGCCCGCTCACCAGCCCCTGCGGGTACCACTGAAAGGTGAGGCCGTCCACGTCGGCATCGAGAATGGCTTCGTGGACGGCGTAGTTTTCGGCGATGTTGTAGAAAATGGGCTTTTGCAGGCCGGTGGCGCGCATGGCCCGCACCATGCGGTTGGCGAAGTCCGTCACCTGCGCCTTGGGCTCGTGGTAGCGCGGCTCGTTGCACACCTCGAAGGCAATAATGTCCGGGTCGTCGCGCAACAGGCGCTTGGTGTAGGGGTTCTGGTGGTTCAGAAACTGCGTCAGGTACCGCTCCTGGGCCGCGATGGCGCGCGGGTTCACGTAGGCCTCGGCCTTGGAGTAGATGCTGGAAAAGCCGGTGCCCGTGTCCGGCTCGGGGTAGCCGTTGTTCCAGTAGGCAATGGGCGTCAGAATGGTCTTGATGCCGCGCTGCTTGAGCTCGGCCAGCAGAAAATCGAGCAGGCGCAGGTGCTCGTTCGGCTGCAGGTTGCCCAGCGTATCGGTGATTTCCACGTCCCACACGTGCACGCGGAAGGCATCCACGCCCAGGCGGGCCAGGTGGTACACGTCCTGCCGGATGGCCTGCTCCAGATCGGCCCCCACGGCCCGGTGCGCCCGGTAAGCGTGGGCAAAGGGCGCGGTGTAGTTCACCCCGAACAGGGCCACCTCCTGGCGCGAGTCGGCCCAGCGCAGCACGCCTTGCTGGTCGACGAACACGCCGGCCGCCGGCTTCTGTTGGGCCGAGGCCGGAAGGGAAAAGCCGCTCCACAGCAGCGGCAGCAGCAACAGGATACGCAGGAGCTTCATGGGCAGATAGGCCGGGTGAAAGGGGCAAAAGTACACCACGCGGCCGGGGGCGGCCGGTGCCCGGCGCCCCAAGGACCGTACGCGGCGCGCCAGGTGGCCTGCCCGGCGCACCCAGGGCCATGCGCGGCGCGTCAGGGGGCGTAAGCGCGGCCTCCGCCAGCGGACGGGCGGCGTCAAGGGCCGTGGGCGCGGCTTCCGGCAGCCGCGGCGGCGCGTCAAGGGCCCTGGCCACCGCCGCAAGCGGGTCAACCGACCGCCAAGTGCCCGAACCAACCGTCACGTAAGTAAACCGGCACCCGGCGCCCGAACCGGGCTGTGCGGCGCCGGGAGGGCCGGGTGGCACACCCAATAACGCCTAATCTCCCAAACTCCCGCCCGTCTACCCGCCCACCCTCACCCCCTATCCTTACCTTTGCCGCACCGGTGCCCAACCCGCGCCGGCTTTTTTATGCGCGTTGCCATCGTCATCAATACCAGCTGGAACATCTGGAACTTCCGCCGCAACCTCGTGCGCGCCCTGCAGCAGGCCGGCCACGAGGTGCTGGCCATTGCCCCGCCCGATGATTATTCCGCACGGCTGGAAACCGAGCTGGGCTGCCGCTACGTGCCCATTCCGATGGAAAACAAGGGCACCAACCCGGTAAAGGACGCCGCCCTCACGCGCCGCTTCTACCAGATTTACCGCCGCGAGCGGCCCGACGTCATCCTGCACTACACCATCAAGCCCAACATCTACGGCACTATCGCGGCCAAGCTGGCGGGCATCCCCTGCGCCAACAACGTGTCGGGCCTCGGCACGGTGTTTATCGTGCAGAACCTGGTGAGCAAGGTGGCCCTGGGCCTCTACCGCTTCGCGTTTCAGTTTCCCAAGCGGGTGTTTTTTCAGAACGACGACGACCGGCAGCTCTTTCTGCAGCACAAGCTGCTGCGCCCGGAAATCACCGACCTCGTGCCCGGCTCCGGCATCGACGTGGACAAGTTCCGCCCCGACCCCGCCGCCCCGGTGCGCCACGAGCCCTTCACCTTCCTCATGATTGCCCGCGTGCTCTACGAAAAGGGCGTGGAGGAGTACTTCGAGGCGGCCCGGCAGGTGCGCGCGGCCGTGCCCGGCACCCGCATTCAGTTGCTCGGCGGCATCGATGAGTCGGGCGGGGTGGGGGTGAAGCGCGTGGTATTCGAGGAGTGGATGCGGGCCGGCGACGTGGAGTACCTCGGCACCTCCGACGACGTGCCCGCCCACATCCAGCAGGCCGACTGCGTGGTGCTGCCCAGCTACCGCGAAGGCACCCCCAAAACCCTGCTCGAAGCCGCCGCCCTGGGCAAGCCCCTCGTGACCACCGACGTGCCCGGCTGCCGCGAAACCGTCGTCGACGGCGACAACGGCTACCTCTGCCAGGTACGCTCCGCCGACGACCTGGCGGCCAAGATGCTGCAAGTCCTGCGCCTGCCCGACGCCGAGCTGCGGCGCATGGGCCAGGCCTCGCGCCGCCTGGCCGAAACCAAGTTCGACGAGCGGCTGGTGCTCGACAAATACCTGCGCACCGTGGCCGAAATCGGCCGCCGCTAAACCCACTTCCGGCCGCCGCTGCGTAGTTTCCGGCGCCGGCCGCCTCCCCATGCCTCTCCCTCTACTTGCCCGATGGAAGTAATTCAGCACCCGATCAGCGGGGTTATCGAACTGGTGCCGCGCGTGTTCGGCGACGCCCGCGGTACGTTTTTCGAGTCGTTCAGCGCCCGGCTGCTGGCCGATAAAGCCGGCATCGTGGAAGACTGGGTGCAGGACAACCAGTCCATCTCCGCCGCCGGCGTGTTGCGCGGCCTGCACTTTCAGCGCCCGCCCTACGCCCAGGCCAAGCTGGTGCGCGTGGCCCGCGGCCGCGCCCTCGACGTGGTCGTGGACATCCGCCGCGACTCGCCCACCTTCGGCCAGCACACCAGCACCCTGCTCACGGCCGAGCGCGCCAACATGCTCTACGTGCCCGTCGGCTTCGCCCACGGCTTCCTGGCGCTGGACGACGACACCATCTTCCTCTATAAGTGCTCGAACTACTACCACCCGGCTTCGGAAGGTGGCCTGCTCTGGAACGACCCGGCCCTGGGTATCAACTGGGGGGCCGACGCCCCCAACGTGTCGCCCAAAGACGAAATCCTGCCCCGCCTGAGCGAGCTGACGAGTCCGTTTTAGGTGAAAGAGTGAGATGGTGAACTGGTGAGTTAATGTTTGGGAGGCCGGCACCGCGCATTTCGCGCAAGCAGAACGACACTCCCCATTTCACCATCTCACAACTCACCAACCAGCGTTTCCAGGCCCATGCCGCGGGAGCCTTTTACCAGGATGAGGCGGCCGTCGAGCGGATGCTCGCGCAGCCAGTGGGCGGCCTGGGCCTTGGTGACGAAGTGGCGGAAGCCCGGACGCTGCGCCCGCTGCATGTCGGTGCCGATGAGCAGTACCAGGCCGAATTCCTGGCGGGCCAGCAGGTCGCCGAGGGCGTGGTGCTCGGCGGCGCTTTCGTCGCCCAGCTCAAACATATCGGCCAGGATGGCCACCTTGCGGGCGGCCTCGCTGGGCCGGGCGGCCAGGCTGGCAATGGCCGCGGCCATCGACGAGGGGTTGGCGTTGTAGGCGTCCAGAATCAGCTCGTTGCGCTCGGTGCGCACCAGCTGGGAGCGGTTGTTCTTGGGGTCGTAGGCGGCCAGGGCGGCGGCAATATCCGCCGACGGCACGCCGAAGTGGGCGCCCACGGCGGCGGCGGCGGCCAGGTTCACGAAGTTGTAGGCCCCGGTGATGGTGGCTTCCACCAGCGTGCCGTCGAACAGGCGCATGCTCACCTGCGGGGCGGCCGTGAGCAGCTCGGCCGGGTAGGTGTCGCCCGCGCTCGGGTAGCTCACGCGCGCGGGCACCAGCTGGCCCAATTCGGGCAGGCGCGCATCCTGGGTGTTCACGAAAGCCGTGCCGCCGGTTTCGGCCAGGTAGCGAAACAGCTCGCCCTTGCCTTTGGCCACGCCCTCGGCCCCGCCGAAGCCTTCGAGGTGGGCCTTGCCGATGTTGGTGATAAGCCCGTGGGTAGGCTCGGCGTAGCGGCAGTAGCTGTCGATTTCGCCCTGGTGGTTGGCGCCCATTTCCACCACGGCCAGGTTGTGCTCCTCGGGGTCGATGCTGAGCAGCGTCAGCGGCACGCCGATGTGGTTGTTGAGGTTGCCGCGGGTGTACTGCACCCGGTAGCGGCGGCTGAGCACGGCGCTGAGCAGCTCCTTGGTGGTGGTTTTGCCGTTGGAGCCCGTCACGGCCACCACGGGCATTTGCAGCTGCCGGCGGTGGTGGTGGGCTAGCTCCTGCAGGGCCAGCAGCGTGTCGGGCACGTAGGCGTAGCGCGCCGGGTCGGTGGCGGCCAGCGCGGCATCGTCCACCACGGCCACGCGGGCGCCCTGGGCCAGGGCCTGCGGGGCAAAGTCGGCGCCGCGGAAGCTGGGGCCGTTCAGGGCCACGAAGAGCGTCTGGTCCTGGGGCTGGCGCGAGTCGGTGCTCACGCGGCGGCACTGCTGAAAGCGGGCGTAGAGGTCAGGAAGGGAAATCGGCGACATACCGGCGGGGTTGGCGTACATTGGGAACGGAACCAAATAGCTCCGGCGCAAATTTTGCTGTTTGTTCCAACCTAATTTTCTTTTTCAGGATCAATCCTGCTATTAACCCCCTCTGCTATGCTGCGTCGTTTACCCGCCTTGCTGGCCCTGCTGCTGCCGCTGAGCGTGGCCGCCCAAACCAGCCGCTTCGGCTTCGAGTACCGCCCGCGCCTGGCTCCGGTGCTGGCCGCCGGCGACACCCTGCGCCAGGCCTGGGTTGGCGGCTTCGATAGCCCGCAGTACTCCAACATCGACCTGAACGGCGACGGAAAGCTGGATCTGTTCGTGTTTGAGCGCATGAGCGGCCGCGTGCTGACCTTCCTGAACGCGGGCACCGGCACCGGGAAACGTTGGCTGTACGCCCCCGACTACGAAACGGTCTTTCCGGCCAATCTGGCCAACTGGGCCCTGCTGCGCGACTACAACTGCGACGGCCGCCCCGACCTCTTTACGTCCGGTGCCGCCACCGACGTGCGCGTGTACCAGAACGTGGCCGGCCCCGGCGGGCGGCCCGCGTTCCAGCTGATTACCTCCCAGCTGGAGTCCATTCAGATCGACGGGCGCCCGTTCGTGACCAACGTGGACGTGAGCCCCTACAACGTGCCGGCCATTCAGGACGTGAACGGCGACGGGAAGATTGACATTCTGATGCTGGACCCGGTCGGGGGCAGCACCATTCAGTACTACCAGAACATCAGCGCGGCCTGCGGCGGGCTCGATTTCAATTACCGCTCGGCCGAAGCCTGGGCGGGCCTGCGCTACTGCGGCCCGCTGGGCACCAGCTACGCCACCGGCGGGGCCCAGTGCCGCCCCGTCGCCCCCGACCCCGGCCGCACCAACCACACCGGCGGCGGGGCCCTGCTGCTGCAGGATTTCGACAACGACGGCGACCAGGACCTGCTGATCGGGCGCGACTTCACGGCCGATCTGGCGGCCGTGCGCAACACGGGCACCAACGCCACGGCCGCTACCAACGCCAGCAGCGTGCTCAGCAGCATTCCCAACGGGGCCGGCCCGGTGTCGGTGGTTACGTACCCGGCGCCCTACATCGTGGACGCCACGCTGGACGGCACACCCGACCTGGTGGTGGCCTCGGCCCAGGTCGACCACACCGACCGCACCAGCATGCGCAACAACGGCGTGTGGTTTGAAAATACCGGCACCGCCACGGCGCCGGTGTACGTGCGCCGCACCGGCAGCTTTCTGCAACACCAGATGATTGACCTGAGCGAAGCGGCCGCCACGGCCTTTGCCGACCTCGACGGCGACGGGCTGGTGGACATGCTCGTGGCCAGCGGCAAAGACCAGTACGGGGCCTTCAACAGCGGCACCGATTACCGCTCCACCATTGCGCACTACCGCAACGTGGGCACGGCCCGGCAGCCGGTGTTCAGCCTGGTCACCAGCGACTACCTGGGCCTTTCGGCGCGCAACTTCAGCGACATCCGGCCCGTGCTGGCCGACCTCAACCACGACGGCGCCGTGGACCTGGCCTTCGGCGGCTACTACATCGGGGCCTCGTTTATCTTTTACTACCTGAACACGGCCGCGGCCGGCCAGCCCGTCAGCTTCAACACGGCACAGCTCAACAACCTGAACGGCCTCGGCAACCGCACCCACGACACGCCCTGCTTCGCCGACGTGGACGGCGACGGTTATCTCGACCTGCTGCTCGGCACCAGCGTGGGCGCCTCGGGCGGCGCGCTCTACTACTACCACCGCGACCCCGCCCAGCCCCTGGCCGACGGCTTCACGCTGGTCAACAACGACTACGGTGCCATTCGCCTGGGCAGCGGCGCCAAGCCCCAGCTGCTAGCCCCCGCCGTGGCCGACGTGGACCGCGACGGCACGCCCGACCTGCTGACCATCGACGGCACCGGCATCGTGCACATGTACAGCAACTTCCGCGCGCAGTCCGGCGTGTTCTTCGACCGCACCGACCTGTTTCTGAACGCGGTGGCGGGCCAGTACGAGGTTTCGCGCCTGGGCTACGGCAACGGGCGCAACCACTTGGCCCTGGCCGACATCAACGCCGACGGCGTGCCCGAACTGGTGGCGGGCCTCGAAACCGGCGGGGTGCTGCTCTACGGCACCCGCAACACCGTGACCAGCACCCGCGCCCAGACCACCACTGCCCTGCCGCTGCAAGTGTACCCCAACCCGGCCCAGGACGTGGTGACCGTGGAAACGCCCACGGCCACCCGCGTGCTGCTGCGCGACCTGCTGGGCCGCGTGGTGCAGCAGGCCGAGGCCGCCCAGCGCCAGCACCACCTGAGCCTGCGCACCCTGCCCGCCGGCGTGTACCTGCTCGAAGCCACCGACGCCACTGGCCGCCGCGGCGTGCAGCGCCTGACGGTGAAATAGGGAGTTGGTGAAATGGTGAGTTGACTCCCGGCTTCCCTACACCGAAACGGCCCCGCCTGCAACTGCAGGCGGGGCCGTTTCGGTGTAGCTGGTTGGAAAGCCATCAGGCCAGCAAACTCGCCACTTCACAATTTCACCAGCTCACCACTGGTGCGCAGCTCAAACTCGTCGGCGTCGAGCAGGGCGGGGAAGCGGCTGCGGTAGGCCTCCAGGTCGGCGCGGCGCAGGGTGCGGGTGATGCCCGTTTCCTGGTTGCCGACTTCCACCAGGTACTCGCCCTTCATGTCGAGCAGGGCCGAGTCGCCGTCGTAGGGCTGGCCGGCGGGGTCGAGGCCGAGGCAGTTCACTCCCATCGTATACGCCTGGTTTTCGATGGCGCGGGCGCGCAGCAGCGTTATCCAGGCGGTGCGGCGGGCAGCGGGCCAGTTGGCCACGTACAGCAGCAGGTCGTAGGGCTGGTGCAGGTCGTTGCGGCTCCACACGGGGAAGCGCAGGTCGTAGCAGATCAGCGGGCAGATGCGCCAGCCGCGCCACTCTTCCACCAAGCGCTGCTGCCCGGCGCTGTACACTTCATGCTCGCCGGCCATGCGGAAGAGGTGGCGCTTGTCGTAGTGGCTGAACGAGCCGTCGGGGCGCACCCAGAGCAGGCGGTTGTAGAAGCGGCCTTCCTCGTCGCGGGTCATCACGCTGCCGGTTATTACGGCGTCGCGCCGGGCGGCCAGCTCGCGCATCCAAGCCAGGGTGGGGCCGTCGACGGGCTCGGCCCAGTGCGCGGCATCCATGCTGAAGCCGGTGCTGAACATCTCGGGCAGCACGATGAGGTCGGTGGCAACGGATATTTCGGCGATGTGCGCGGCCAGCTCGGCCCGGTTGGTCGCCGGGGAGTGCCACTTCAGCGGAAGCTGGATAAAGGAAACGGTGAGGTCGGACACGGTGGAGGGGCGCTTGGGGTCTTTCCCGAGCATGTTACTGAATTATGGCCGAAAAGCCAAATTGAAATACGCATAGTGCTAATAAATGCACTGGTATTGTGCAACCGGCAATCAATTTCCCGTTTAGCAGGCCGCCAGCCGCCCGGTCGGGCCTAGCGCCGGGCGGCAAACTGTTGCAGCCGCTCGGCCGCGGCGCGCAGGGTATCGTCCTGCTTGGCGAAGCAGAAGCGTACGAGGCCGTGGTCGGTGCCGTCGTGGTAGAAGGGCGACACGGGCACCACGGCCACGCCAGCTTCCCGGGTCAGGCGGCGGGCAAAGGCCACGTCGGCCTCGCCGCCGGGCGCCAGCTGCTGGTAGCGCGCCAGCTGGAAGTAGGAACCCTCGGAGGGCAGCAGCTCGAAGCCGGTGCCCTGCATCAGCTGCCCGAACAGGTCGCGCTTCTGCTGCATGAAGGCGGGCAAGTAGTCGTAGCTGCCGGCGTCGCCGAGCACGTCGGCAATGGCCAGCTGGAAGGGCGTGCTCACGGCAAAGGTCACGAACTGGTGCACGCGGCGCACCTCGGCGCTGAGCGCGGCCGGGGCCACGCAGTAGCCCACTTTCCAGCCGGTGGCATGGTAGGTTTTGCCAAACGACGACACCACGAAGGCCCGCTCGCGCAGCTCCGCGTGCTGCAGGGCCGAGCGGTGCGGGCGCCCGTCGAAGGTCATGTGCTCGTACACCTCGTCGGAGAGCAGCAGGGTCTCGGTGCCGCGCAGCAGCTCGGCCAGCTGCTGCCAGTCGGCTGCGGTCCACACCGCGCCGGTGGGGTTGTGTGGGGTATTCACCATCACCAGGCGGGTGCGCGGCGAGAGGGCGGCGCGCACCTGGTCCCAGTCGGGGCGGAAGTCGGGCAGGCGCAGGGGCACGTACACCGGCCGCCCGCCCGCCAGCCGGATGGCCGGGGCGTAGGAATCGTAGGCGGGCTCCAGCACCACCACCTCGTCGCCCGGCCGCACCACGGCCGTGATGACGGCAAACAGCGCCTCGGTGGCGCCGCTGCACACGGTAATGTCGGTACCGGCGTCAGGCGCCGCGACGCCGTAGATGCGGGCGATTTTCTCGGCAATCAGCTCGCGCAGGCGCGGCAGGCCCGGCATGGGCGCGTACTGGTGCTGGCTGCCTTGGGCGTGGCGCACCAGGGCATCAGTAAGCGCGGCGGGCGGGTTGAAATCGGGGAAACCCTGGGCGAGGTTGATGGCGCCGTGCTCGGTGGCCAGCTGGGTCATCACCGCGAAAATGCTGGTGCCGACGTCGGGGAGTTTGGAGGTAAGCAAGGGAGAATGGGGAAGCAGTGGAAGCCGACAAGTTACGGCCCACGCAATATGCTACTTGTCGAAGTAGTGCAGTATACTATCCGCTTGCGTCGCGCCTAAATCCTCCCGGTGCCTGTCCAATGCTTTCCTGACATCTTTCTCTGTCTGCCCGGCTCCAGTCCAACGGATGACGGAAACGCCGCGGCTGCCGTTGATAAAGTAGCAAGTAGTCCAGTGCGAGGAGAGCGGGCTAATGATGTAAAACAAGCCAAAGTTGTTTTGGCTAACCAACTTATGCAGGCAGACATCAGGTCGTCGGACATCAACGTACCAGTCCATGTTGTTCTGCCTCGAAATGAAAGCCGATAGCCGGCGGATGTCACGGTTACGAAGCTGTAGCGCTGCTACCTGCGTGCAATGCTTGGGTGGTAACCAAGGGGACTTTGTGCCGTCCGCATTTTCACGCATCAATTGCTGAAACTTCGGCGCACAGCTTGAAAACAGACCTAGGCTCAACAGGCTGACAAATAGTTGTTTCGCAGTCATTGGCCGTCAAAGGTTTCGTTACCCCACCAACCCATTGCCCCCCATCGGCAGCCATACCCGGAACGTGGTGCCTTCGCCCACCTGGCTTTCCACCTCCAGCTTGCCGCCGTGGGCCTGCACCAAGCGCTGCACCAGGTATAGCCCGGTGCCCGAGCCGGGCACGTGGTCGTGGAAGCGGCGGAACAGCTGAAACAGGTCCTTGCCGTGGCGTTCCAGGTCGATGCCCAGGCCGTTGTCCTGCACGGTGAGCTGCACCGCATCGGGCAGGCGCTCGGTCCACACGCGGATGCGGGGCGGTCGGTCGGGGGCGCGGTACTTCACGGCGTTGCTGAGCAGGTTGTAGAGCACGCTCTGCAGGTTGGGGCGGATGAATTCCACGGCCGGCACCGCGGCAAAATCGGTTTCCACTACGGCGCCGGCGTTGCGCACTTGCTCGCCGATGCTGTGCAGCACTTCCTGGGTGAGCCGCTCCAGGCGCACCTGCTCCGGGGCGGCCGTCAGGCTGTGCTTCTGGGCCTGCACCAGCGCCGACAGTTCCTGAATGGTGGTGTAAATCTGCTCCAGCGAGTGTTCGAACATGGTCACCAGGGCCGGGGCGTCGGGGTCGTCGAAGCGGGCCGAGCGCACCAGCTCGTGGAAGATGCCGCCCATGTTGTCGATGGGCTGGCGCAGGTCGTGCGAGGCGGTGTAGACGAAGTTGTCCAGGTCCTGGTTGATGCGCATCAGCTCGGCGTTGCGCGCTTCCATCTCGTGCTGAAACCGCTTGTAGTCGTCGATATCGGTGCTGGTGCCAAACCAGCGCACGATGCGGCCGTGCACGTCGCGCATGGGTCGGGCGCGGTGCAGGTGCCAGCGGAACTGCCCGTCGGCGGCGCGGCGCAGGCGGTTTTCGTGCTCGTGCACGCAGCCCAGGCGTACGTTTTCGCGGAGCGTGTGCTCGGCCAGGGCCCGCTCGGGCTCGGGCACCAGCGCGCCCCAGCCGTGCTGCTGCACCTCGGCCAGCGCCAGGCCGGTGTACTTCTGCCATTCCTCGTTCAGGAAGCTCGGCGTGCCGTCGGGTTCCAGCGTCCACACCAGCTGCGGAATGCTGTCGGCCAAGAAGCGGAACTCGACCTCGGAGCGGCGCAGCTCGGCCTGCAGCTCGTACTGTTCGTGGATGTCGGTATTGGAGCCGAACAGGCGCAACACTGCGCCGTCGGGGCCCAGCTCGGGTACGCCGCGCACCAGGTGCCAGCGGTACTGCCCGTCGCGGCGGCGCAGGCGCACTTCCATCACGTAGGAGCGCCGCGTCTGCAGGGCCGTGACGATGCGCGTCCGGGCCGGGGCCACGTCGTCGGGGTGCAGGGCCTGCAGCCAGCCGGCTTCGGGCCCGAGCACGGCCGGGTCCTGCGCATCCTGGCCGGTGAGGCGGAACCACTGCGGGCTGAGGTAGTCGAGGCGGCCGTGGGCGTCGGCCGTCCAGATGATGTGCGGAATGCTCTGGGTAAGCAGCCGGAACCGCTCTTCGGAGCGCCGCAGCCGCTCGTGCAGCTCCTGCTGCTCGTGCACGTCGGTGAGCGAGCCGTACCAGCGGCTGAGGCGGCCCTGGGCGTCAAACACCGGCAGGGAGCGGATCAGGTGCCAGCAGTACTGCCCGTCGTGGCGGCGCAGGCGCAGCTGGGTGGTCCAGGGCGTGCGGGCACGACGGGCGCGGGCAAAAGAGGTAGCCACCGGGGCCAGGTCGTCGGGGTGCACGAAGCTGCGCCAGTCGCGGCCCCCGGCGGCCAGGCTAGGCACGCCGGTGTAGTCGCCCCACTGCGGGCTCACGTACACCACGCGGCCGCTGGGCGCCTGGCTGAAGCTGATCAGCGGCAGGGCCTCCGTCATGGCGCGCACCTGCTCGTTGCGGCGGCGCCCGGCGGCGGTCAGCCGCTCGCTGCGCTGCTGGGCCTGCACCCGCTCGGTGGCGTCGACGGCAAAGAAGAGCACGCCCTGCACCAGGCCCTGCTCGGTCAGCAGGGGCTGCAGCGTCAGGTCGTAGTAGCGGCGGGTGTGCCCATTGGCGGCGTTCAGCCAGTCGAGCGGGCAGGCCTGCCGGGTGATGGTGCGGCCCGAGTGGTAGGCCGCGTCGAGCAAAGCCGAAAGGCCCTGCTGCTGAAACTCCGGCACGGTCTCATTCACCGACCAGCCCGGGCGCAGGCGGCCGCCGAGCAGCTCCTGAAAGTTGGGCGTGACGAAGGAGCAGATGTGCTCGGTGCCGAACAGCGTGGCCACGTAGGCCGGCACCTCGCCCAGAATCTGCTGCAGCTGCCGGTCCTTGGCCAGCAGGCGCTGCTGCACGCGCTTGGCGTCGTCGATGTCGGTGCAAGTGCCCAGCCACTGGCTCACGCGGCCCTGGGCGGTGCGCAGGGGCTGGGCCTGCACCAGAAACCACCGGTAGCGGCCGTCGTGGGCGCGCAGGCGCAGCTCGGCGCGGTAGGGCTCGGCGCCGGTCAGGGCCTGCTGCCAGCGCGGCAGAGCGCCGGGCGCGTCGGCCGGGTGCAGGGCGGCGGTCCAGGCCGGGTCGGGGGCGCCGAGGCCGGGTAGGCCGGTGTAGTCCAGCCAGCGCTGGTTGAAGTAGTCGGGGCGGCCCTGGGCGTTGGTGGTCCACACCAGCTGCGGAATCACCTCGCTCAGAAAGCGAAACTGCTCCTGCTGGCGGCGCGGCGCGGCAGCGGAGGGGCCTGGCGCCGGGGCGGCGGGCGCTACCAGCAGGTAGCGCAGCTCGGCGGCGGCATCGGCGGGCACGGGGCGCAGCGTGAGCGGCTGCGGGCCGGCGGCGGTGAGCAGCCGCACGGTTTGCTCGCGGCGCTCCTGGCGAAAGTTGTCGGTCAGCTGCTGCCAGTCGGCGTCGGCCAGGGGCAGGGCCGTGGCGGCGCTGGTGCCCACTAGCTCCTCGGCCGGGCGGCCCAGCCACTGGCCCATGGCGGGGTTGGCGGCCACCACGGTCTGATCGGCCGCCAGCGCCAGCTGGGGCGTCGGTAAGGCGTCGAACAGAAGCCCGAAATCAGGGGCCGGAGACGAAGGCATGACGGCGCGGAAGCGAAAAATCGGTGGGGCAGCGTATTCAAAGATACACTCCGGGCCGGGGCCGTGGGCGGTCCGGGGCCGACAATCTGGAAATTTTTTGGCTGACTACCCGCCTGCGGCGTAACCCCGGTGGCCGGTTTGCCGTTTACGGCCGATTGTCCTTTTCCGCCCGCATGGCTCTACGCCTCCTCCACCAGGATGCTGTTATCAGCATTGCTTACGATTACACCAACGACTGGCTGTACGCCGACTGGCAGGCCGAGCAGGACTCGTTTTCGGTGCAGGCCGGGGCGCTGAAGATGCTGGAGCTGCTGCGCCAGGAGCGGGCCCGCAAGGTGCTCAACGACAACCGCCGGGTGCAGACCATCTGGGCCGACGCCTCGGAGTGGGGAGGGCGGGTGTGGTTTCCGCTCATGGCCGAGGCCGGGCTGGAATATTTTGCCTGGGTGTACTCGCCCAACGTGTACAGCCGCCTGAGCACCGACCTCACGCTGCAACACACGCGCAAGCCCGTCGTAATGACGTTTGACAGCATGGACACGGCTAGTGCCTGGCTGCGGCAGATGTAGGCCCGCCGGGCCGGCGCATCGGGGCGCAGCGGCTGTCACTCCACCGTTAGCCCGTTATCCATGCTCCGCCACCTATATCACGACGAGGCCCTGCGCCTCGACTACGACCCCGACCACCGCTGGCTCTACGCCGATTGGCAGCCCCGGCAGGACGAAGGCACCGCCCACCGCGGCTGCGCCACCATGCTGCACTACGCCCGCCAGCAGGGCTGCTGCAAGGTGCTCAACGACAACCGCCTGGTGTGTACCCTATGGGCCGACGCGGCCGAGTGGGTAGGCACCGCGTTTATGCGCGAACTGAGCGAGTCCGGCGTGCAGTATTTCGCCTGGGTGTACGCCCAGAGCATCTACGGCCGGCTGAGCATAAACCAAGCCCTGGCCTACGCCGAGCAGCCCACCATTCGCGCCTTCGACGACTACACCGCCGCCGCCAACTGGCTCGATAGCTGCCGCGACTGAGGTCAGGAGGGCGTGAGGGCAGGCAGATAGGTAGGTAAGAGGGTAGGAGTTGTCCGCTCGATAACTCATACCCGCCTACCCTTACACCCTGCCGAACTCGTACCCTCACTCCCCTGCCGAACTCAAGCGGTTGCAAATGCGCGGCGGGCTGGGCAGCTTTACCGCTGATGCTCCGTTCCGCTTTTCTTGCTCCGCTGCTGCTGGGCGCGGCTCTGCCGACCGCCGCCCAGAGCCTGCCCATTCTCGACCAGAACCCGCCCGCCCTGCGCTGGCAGCAGGTACGCACGCCGCATTTCCGCGTGCTTTACCCCGCCGGCTTCGATTCGGCGGCCCAGCACACGGCCCGGCGCCTGGAGCAGGCCCACGCCGCCGGCACCCAGTCCTTGGGCGTGGCGGCGCGGCCCCTCACGGTGGTGCTGCAGACGCAGACAACCGTCAGCAACGGCTTCGTGACGTTTCTGCCGCGGCGGGCCGAGTTTTTCGTGGTGCCGCCGCAGGAGGCCAGCCTGGGCACCGTCGATTGGCTGGATCAGCTGGTGGTGCACGAATTCCGGCACGTAGGGCAGTTCGACAAAGCCCGGCAGGGCCTGGGCCGGGTGCTGGTGCCCCTGCTCGGCGACGGGGCCCTGGGCGTGATGTCGGTGGGGCTGCCGCCGTGGTTTTTCGAGGGCGACGCCGTGGGCACCGAAACGGCCCTCACCCGCAGCGGCCGGGGCCGCATTCCGTCGTTCGACGTGGGCCTGCGCGCCAACCTGCTGGCCGGGCGTCGCTACTCGTACCAGGAAGCCGTGTGCGGCTCCTTTCGCCACCAGGTGCCCAACTGGTACACGCTGGGCTATTTTCTGACTTCCTACGTGAAAAGCCACCACGGCCCCGACGCCTGGGACCGGGTGCTCGACCACTATTACCGCTTTCCGTTCTACCCGTTCTCGTTTTCGGCCGGCATCCGCCGCGTCACCGGGCTGAAGGTGGAGCAGGTGTACCAGCGCGCCATGCAGGAGGCCGATTCGGTGTGGCGCGCCCAGCAGCAGGAGCGGCCCGTGACGGCGGCGCAGGACTTGGCCGGGCAGGCTCCGACCAGGATTTACACCAACTACGAATATCCGCAGTACCTCACCGACAGCACCGTGCTGGCCCTGAAAGCAGGCCTGGGCGACATTGCGCAGTGGGTGCGCCTGGGCCGCCACGGCCGCGAGGAAAAGGTGTTCGTGCCCGGGCTGATTCACCTGCCCGAGGGCCTGAGCGTGGCCGCCGGCAAGGTGGTCTGGCCCGAGTACCAGCCCGACCCGCGCTGGGGCCAGCGCACCTACTCCGAACTGCGCGTGCTCGACCTGGCCACTGGCCAGCTCACCCGCCTCACCCGCCGCACGCGCTACACCAGCGCGGCCCTCTCGCCCGACGGCCAGCGCCTCGTGGTGACGGAAACCGACGACAGCTACCGCCACCACCTGCGCCTGCTCGATGCCCGCACCGGCGCCGTGCTCCAGACCTGGCCTAACCCCCAAAACCGCCTCTACCTGCAGCCCCGCTTTCTGCCCGACGGGCAGCGCGTGGTGGCCGTGGTGCTCGACAAGGCCGGCAAAACCCTGGAGCTGCTCGACCCGGCTGCCGGCTCGGCCCGCGCCCTGCTGCCCGCGGCCAACGTGAACCTGAGCAACCCCGTACCCTGGCAGGACTACGTGCTCTACAACTCGCCGCAGTCGGGCGTCGACAACCTGCACGCCGTCAGCCTCACCACCGGGCAGGCGTACCGGGTCACCAGCCGGCCGCTGGGCGCCTACCACGCCGCCGTCAGTCCCGACGGCCGGCACCTGGCTTTCCACGACTTCCGGGCCCAGGGCAGCCGCATCGTGGAAATGCCGCTGAACCCCGCCGCCTGGACGCCGGTGTCGCCGCCCGCCGCCGACCCCGAGCGGTTGTACTCCGGACAGCTCACGGCCACCGACCCCGGCGCCCCGCGCCTGCGCCCGCAGCTCAGCGCCCCCGACTCGGCCGGGCGCTTTCCGGTGCAGCCCTACCGGCCGCTGGCCCACGCCTTTCACGTGTTCAGCTACGGCTTGGTGCAAAGCCCCGAGGGCACCGGGCTGAGTTTGGGCGTCCGGTCGCAGGACTACCTGAGCACCACCCAGGCCATTGCCGGCGCGAGCTTCGACCAGACCGAGCGCACCGGCGCCCTCTTTGCGGGCCTGAGCTACCAGGGGCGTTACCCGGTGTTCGACCTCGACGTAACCCACGGCGGGCGCAACTCCGGCCTCATCCTGGGCGGCACCGAATACCGTGACCAGTGGCGCTACACCCGCCTGCGCACCGGCCTGCGCCTGCCGCTCACGCTCACGCGCTCCAAGTACCTGCAGGCGCTGACCCTGGGCGCCTACTACCTGCACGAGGAAGTGCGCGGCTACGACCTGCCCGCCCGCTACCTCAGCGACGTGGGTCCGAACAACCCGCTTAACGCCCTCGAAACCACCCTTAGCTACGCCCGCCAGCTCAAGCAAAGCACCCGCGACGTGGGCCCGCGCTGGGGCCAGGCCCTGCTGCTCACCGGCCGCCTCACCCCCTTCGGCCGCGGCCTCGATGCCAGGCAGTGGGGCGCTATCGGCAGCCTGTACTTCCCCGGCATCGGTAAGCACCATTCGTTGCGGTTGCGCGGCGGCTACCAGCACCAGCAGCAACGCGAGTACCAGTTCGCTCCGGCCGTGTTTTTCCCTCGCGGGTCCTCGTATATCAGCTTCGACCGCCTGAACGTAGGTAGCGCCGAGTACCGCCTGCCGCTATTCGACGCGCACTGGGCCGCGGGGCGCTGGCTGTACGTGCAACGCTTCAAGGGCACGGCTTTCGTCGACGTGGCGCGGGGCCGCAGCCAGACTAGCCGGGGCCCCGTCGCGCGCGACTACCGCACCGTGGGCGGCTCGGTGTCGGTGGTGTTCAACGTGCTGCGGCTGCGCACCCCGCTCGAAACCGGCCTGCGGGCCGTGTACGATACCTACGCCGGCCAGTGGCGCTTCGATCCGCTGGTGCTGGATATCGGCATCTGAGGCCCCGCGAAGAAGAAAATCGAAACGCTTGAAAAATAGGATGATATCGGGGTGCGGGAAGAAAAATACAGGCTGGTAAATCCACTGTTGAGCCAGGCGGCGTAGGTGCAGCACATTATTCTTCCACACCCCTCCCGATGAAAAAGAACCTGTTTTCCCTGGCCCTGATTGCCCTGCTCAGTGGCGCTTCGTACTCGGCCTCGGCCCAGTCGGCCCAACTCTCGCCCAACAGCGTGATGGTGGGTGGCATGGCTATGTTGCCGAGCAAAAACATCGTTGAAAACGCCGTCAACTCCAAGGACCACACCACGCTGGTCGCCGCCGTGAAGGCCGCTGGGCTGGTGGAAACGCTGCAGGGCAAAGGTCCCTTTACCGTCTTCGCGCCGGTAAACGATGCCTTCGAAAACCTGCCTGCTGGCACTGTAGAAAGCCTTTTAAAGCCCGAAAGCAAGGCTGCGCTGACCAAGGTGCTGACCTACCACGTGGTGGCCGGCAACATGACCGCCGACAAGCTGATGGCCGCCGTCAAAGCCGGCAAGGGCAAGGCTACGCTCAAGACCGTGAGCGGCGGCACGCTGACGGCCATGATGAACGGCCCGCACAACGTGGTGCTCGTCGATGAAGGCGGCAACGTGGCCAGCATCTCGACCTACGACGTGCTGCAGAGCAACGGCGTCATCCACGTCATCGACAAGGTACTGCTGCCCAAATAAACAGTACCCACCGACGCGCCAAACCCCGCCAACCGGATTCGGTTGGCGGGGTTTAGTATTTGCGCGAAATGGTATTATTTATAGCAGTGGCTCGGGCGAAGACGTCGTGGGCTTTGCCTGGGAAGCTGCAACAAAAAGCCCCGCCGGTTTGACAAACCAGCGGGGCCGTGGCCATGCCTGTTGGCAAAGAAGCTGTTACGTGCCCGACTTCCTGATCAGCTCCGGAAACGCCTTCGCGAAGTGGTTGTAGCGCGGCGTCGACACGTTGCGGATGTAGGGGTTGTCGGGGTGGTTCACGAAGTAGTCCTGGTGGTAGCGCTCGGCCGGGTAGAAGGCCTTGAACGGCACCACCTGC
This sequence comes from Hymenobacter edaphi, assembly GCF_003258365.1. Classification (GTDB taxonomy): domain Bacteria; phylum Bacteroidota; class Bacteroidia; order Cytophagales; family Hymenobacteraceae; genus Solirubrum; species Solirubrum edaphi. The sequence continues at coordinate 521,155 of NZ_QHKM01000002.1, forward strand.
GTCACGATGGGGCTGGGATACAGCTTGGCGGCGTTGACGCGCTGGATTTCGGCTTCGATCTGCTGCTTTTCCTGCGGGCTGCGGTAGAAGGCAATGGAGCGGTACTCCTCGCCCGCGTCGGGGCCCTGGCGGTTGAGCGTGGTCGGGTCGTGCTGCACGAAAAACACCTTCAGCAGCGTCGGAAAGCTGACAACCTTCGGGTCGTAGTACACCTGAATGGCCTCGGCGTGGCCGGTGCCGCCGCGGCCCACCTGCTCGTAGGTGGGGTTGGGCACGGTGCCGCCCGCGTGGCCCGAAATGACGGTGCGCACGCCCTTCAGGCTTTCAAACACGTGCTCGGCGCACCAGTAGCAGCCGCTGGCAAACGTGGCCACGGCCTCGCCCGGCTGGGGCTTGGGCAGCTCGGCAAAGCGGTGGTCTTCCTGGGGCGGCGCGGCGGCTTCAGGGCCGCCGGAGCGGGCTTCGCAGCTGACCGCGCCCAGCGCCGCCAGCAGCAATACAAACAGTTGTTTCATTCGGAGCATATTCATCAGCCTGAACATACGAGCCGGCGGATTGATTCGGATGCGCAGCCCGGATTGTGGGCGGGCCGCCGCGGCGCGACCACAACCAATTGGCCGCAAGCGGGGTAGGAGAAGGACATACCATTCACCAACCGCTACCGACATGCAACGCCATTCGATAACTGCGCTGCTGCTGCTACTCCTGGGCTGGCTCGGCGCCTGCTCGTCCGTCAACGTGCAGGAGCAGGCCAACGTGGATTACGCGCAGTACCGCACCTACGCCTGGGCCGAAACCGAGGTGAAAACCGACAACACCCAGGGCCCGGCCCTGCGCAGCCAGCTGCAGGACAACGTGCTGCGCCCGGCTATCGAGGGCGAGCTGGCCAAGCGCGGCCTCACCCCGGCTACCACCGGCAAGCCCGACCTGTACCTGACCTACCACCTCTACGTGGAGCAGGCCGAGCGCACCGTGGCCAACCCGCCCAACCCCGCCGTGCCCATCAGCTACCCCTACCTGGTCAGCTACCGCGGCGCCATTATCCCCGTCAATTACACCCGCTGGTACCAGGCCCCGAGCGGCTACCGCACCGAAACCTACCAGGAAGGCATGCTGGTGCTCGACTTCATCGACGCCCGCAGCAACAACATGATCTGGCGCGGCTCCGTGTCCGACGCCGTCAACAACCCCGCCCGCGCCGGGGAGCGGTTCGCCGAATCCGCCCGCGACATCCTCGACAAGTTCCCGGTGAAGGAGCAGAAGTGATTGGGCAAACAGCACGTCATCCTGAGCGCAGCGAACCGAAGGTCGACGGAGTCAAGGACCTTGCTCGCAGCTTGCGCCGCCGCTGCCTATGCAGGGCTGACGCTTTGTTGGTGACGTCCGTAACGCCGAAGCGCAGCTACCGAGCCCGGACGATTGGGCGTTGGTGGTTGCGCTTCGGCGTTGGTGCTGGAAAAGAGGAAGGCCCTTGACTTCGTCGACCTTCGGTTCGCTGCGCTCAAGATGACGTCCTCTTTTCCAGCTACGGAGGTTCCTACTCGCCCTCAATCCTCGACGTGTGCTTGGTGTCGGCCATGCGCCAGTACACCAGCAGCGACAGGGCCGCGCACACCGTCACGTACCAGTAGTAAGCCGGCTCCATGCCCCATTGCTTGGCCTGCAGGGCAATGTACTCGGCCGTGCCGCCGAAGATGGCCACCGTGAGGGCGTAGGGCAGGCCCACGCCGAGGGCGCGAATGTGCGTCGGGAACAGCTCGGCTTTCACCACCGCGTTGATGGCCGTGTAGCCGCTCATCACCACGATGGCCAGCACCAGCAGCCCGAAAGCCGCCCAGGCGTTGGTGGTGTGGGCCAGCATGGTGAGCAGCGGCACCGTGCCCAGCGTGGCGCCCACCCCGAAGAACAGCAGCACCGGCCGCCGTCCCACGCGGTCGGAGAGGGCGCCGATGAGGGGCTGCAGCACCAGAGCCACGGCCAGCGTCCAGAACGAAATCTGCGCGGCCTGCTCCCGGCTGAAGCCGGCCGTGTTGACCAGGAACTTCTGGGCGTAGGTCGTGAAGGTGTAGAACACGATGGTGCCGCCCAGCGTCAGGCCCACCACCGTCAGCACCTCGCGCGGGTGGCGCAGCAGCACGCGCAGCTTGCTTTCCGTCACCACGTCGGCTTCGGCAGCCTGCTGCTCGCTGAACGAGGCCGTTTCGGCCATGTGCCGCCGCAGGTACAGCGCCACCAGCGCCGCCGCCGCCCCGATGACGAAGGGCACGCGCCAGCCCCAGCGCTGCAGCTCGGCGGGCGTGAGCACCTGCTGCAAGCCCAGCTGCACCAGCAGGGCCAACAGCTGCCCGGCTAGCAAAGTCACGTACTGAAAGCTGGAGTAGAAGCCGCGGTGGCGGGCGTCGGCCATTTCGCTCAGGTAGGTGGCCGAAGTGCCGTACTCGCCGCCCACGCTCAGGCCCTGCAGCAGCCGCGCCAGCACCAGCAGCACCGGCGCCGCCCACCCAATCTGCTCGAAGCCCGGCGTGAGGGCAATGAGCAAAGAGCCGGCGCACATCAGCAGCACCGATAGCAGCAGGGCGGCTTTGCGGCCGTGGCGGTCGGCGTAGGTGCCCATCAGCCAGCCGCCCAGGGGCCGCATCAGAAAGCCCACCGCAAACACGGCCGCCGAGTTGAGCAGCTGCAGGGTGAGGTTGCCGCTGGGGAAGAACACCGGCGCGAAGTACAGGGCGAAGGCCGAGTACACGTACCAGTCGTACCACTCCACCAGATTGCCGATGGAGCCGCTGATGATGGAGCGGATGCGGGCGCTGGTGGTGCGCGGGGGAGGAGCCGAATGCATAGGCTCGCAAGATGGCGCATCCCCGGCACAACGAGGGCCGGCGGCCAGCCCACCGGTGGCTGCGCGTCTGGCCAAGGACGGCGCAGCTGCCGCAACCACGGGGCCAACAACGAGTCATTATAATTATTATTACTAATTATTGTGGAAATGTTGATAATTATTAGGCTTGCCGCGTATTATTCTCGTATCATTCGCTTCCCCACGCTTCCCCACGCTCCCGCACCATCCGCACCTATGGCTACCATTCAGAATTACTTAGTGAAGAGGACTTCGCTAATCGAGAGCATCAAGAGCTTTCACCACGAGCTACAACGGCAGTCAGGCGCCGACAACGCCCTGAAAGTATACTGCCGCGCTCTTTGCAGCTGGACCGAAGACCCCAACACCGACCTGCACCAGGCCGAGCGGCTGTTCGACGAAATCCGCCACGCCTCGCAGCTGGAAGACCTCGACGACTGGACCGACTAAGCTGCCCCGCTCAACCGTCTATTTCGAGCTGCACGGGGCCACCCACGGGGTAGCCGGTGCAGGTCAGCACCAGGCCGCGCGCTAGGTCGCGCTCGGTCAATACCTCGTTGTAGCTCATCCACACCCGCCCCTGGGTGCAGCGGGCCACGCAGTTGCCGCAGCGGCCGGCCTCGCAGCTGTAGGGCAGGCGCAGGTCGTGGCGGCGCGCGGCCTGCAGGATGGTATCGGGATGCCGGGCTTCGAACTCGTACTGCTGCCCGGCCCAGCGCACCGTCACGGGGTGCGCGTCGGTATCGGGCGGGAGCAGCGGGGGCACGTAGGCCGGCTCGGTCACGAAATTTTCCCGCCGGATGTGGTCGGTGGGCACGCGCAGCTCGCGCAGGGCGTAGGTGCACATGCGCATGTAGTTCAGCGGCCCGCACACGTAAGCCAGTAGCTCGGCGGGCGGAGCCACGGCGTGTTGCCGCACCAGGCTTTCCAGCAGCTCTTTGTAGAGGTGGGCGCGGGCCAGGTCGGGCGCGTTGCTGAACAGCCATTCGATGCGCAGCTGCTGCGGGTGCCGGGCCGCCAGGGCTTCCAGCTCTTCGCGGAAGATGGTGGTGGCTGGCGCGTGGTTGGAGTATAGCAGCACCACCGGCAGCTGCGGCTGGGTGGTCAGCAGCGTCTTCAGCAGGGAATAGATGGGCGTGATGCCCGAGCCGGCCGCCAGCAGCCACACCTGCCGCACGCCCGCCAGCTCGTCGGGCAGGGTGAAGAGGCCGGCGGCGCCGGTGGTCAGCAGCACGTCGCCGGGCTGGGCGCGGTCAACGAGCTGGCGCGAAAACAGCCCGTTGGCAATGCGCTTGACGGTAATGGCCAGGGGCTCGGGCAGCGCCGGGCTGGAGCTGAGCGAGTAGGAGCGGCGCGCCTCGTGGCCGTGCGCGTGCTGCACCAGGGTGAGGTACTGGCCGGCGCGGTAGGCCAGGGGCCGCTCGTCGGCGGGGGCCAGCAGCAGGGTGCGGGTGTCGGCGGTTTCGGCGCGCACGGCCAGCACGCGGAGCGGACGGTAGGGCGAGGCAGCAGAGGGCATAAGCAAGAGGCGCAGGCGGGTGCGGACGCAAATACGCAACTCCGCCGTAAGCAGCGGCGCCCGGCTACCCTGCAGAAAGGCAGGGCGGCAGGGCGCCGGGTGTTGGGTTGTGGAAAAAGGACGGATGCCAACTTACGCAACCTTATCGGTTTGGTTGGCCGGCGGCGGGTTAAGTTTTTGATTCAGCGAAATTTCCGTCCGCCTTCCGCTTTTCCAGCCGATATGGCCCGCTAGCTCAACTGCAGCTGCGCCAGCTCCCCATCGATAAATGCCACGTCCTCGGCCGTGAGCTGCACCTCGATGGCCCGGGCGTTTTGCTCGGCCTGCTGGGCGTTGCGGGCCCCCACCAGGGCCACCGTCAGGCCGGGCTGCGCCAGCGTCCAGCGAATGACCAGCTGGCCCAGCGTGGCGTTTTTGGCCTCTGCCAGCGGCCGGAGCTGATCCAGGAAAGCGTTGACACGCGTCACGTTGTCGGGCGTGAACAGGCGGTGCGTGGCGCGCAGGTCGCCGGGGCCGAAGTCCTGCCCGGGCCGGATCTTGCCCGTCAGCAAGCCCAGCTGCAGCGGGCTGTAGGCCAGAATGGCCTTGTGGTGCGCGAGGCAGTAGGGCATCACGTCGGCTTCGATGTCGCGGCGCACCATGCTGTAGGGCACCTGGTTCGAGGCCAGCTTCAGCGTCTGCTCCGCTTCCTGCATCTGCGCCACCGAGTAGTTGCTCACGCCCGCGGCGCGCACCTTGCCCTGCTCGATGAGGCGCTGCACGGCCGCCATCGTGTCGTCGATGGGCGTGGTCACGTCGGGCCAGTGAATCTGGTAGAGGTCGAGGTAGTCGGTGCCGAGGCGGCGCAGCGAGTCCTCGCACTCCTTCACGATGCTCGCGGGCGTGGCCAGTTTGTACACGTCCAGGTCGCGGCCGTCGTTGTCCTTGGTCTTGAAGCCGAAGTCGCCCTGGGGGGCCGGCAAGTCCCAGCGCATGCCGAACTTGGTGAGCAGCTGCACCTTGTCGCGCGGCAGTCCTTTGATGGCCGCGCCCACGATTTCCTCGCTCAGGCCCTGCCCGTAAATCGGGGCCGTATCGATGCTGGTCACGCCCAGGTCGTAGGAAGCCCGGATGGCACCCACCGCGTCGTTCTGCTCGGTGCCGCCCCACATCCAGCCGCCCGCGGCCCAGCTGCCAAACGTTATCCGCGACACGCTCAGGCCCGAGTCGCCCAGTTGTTGATATTCCATAAAGAAGCTTGAAATGCACGGCAGCTGCTGAACCGGCCCCGCCGAAGAATTGGACGATGGCAAGGCAAGGGCTTGTCTTTCGGTTGGAAAGCGCGGTCTGCCGTAGTTGTTAGGTTGGCTGGCTTAACCTTTACAAGCCCCGGAAGGTTATACTTGAGCAGTCGTTGGTGCTCTGCCACCCGCCGCGCCGCCCGATTCCACCCCGCTTGCATGCCCGTTACTAAATTCCGCCGCCCCGACGGCCACGTGTACCTCACCGCCGAGCGCAACCGCGCCGAAGGCTGGATTCATGCCCGCTGGTCGGGGGTACAAACGCTGGAAACGGTGAAGGAAGGCGGCCTGGCCTACGTCGACATGCTGCGCGAGGAGCCCTGCACCAAGCTGCTCAACGACCACTCCGAGCTGATCGGCCGCTTCACCGAGGCCAACGAGTGGGTGGCCCAGGTCTGGACGCCGCTCATCCTGCAGGCCGGGCTGCGCTACTTTGCCCACGTCCTCTCGCCCGGCATCTTCGGCCAGCTTTCCATCGAAGACCTGCACCAGCGCATCGAGGGCGTGTTTGAGCTGAAGATGTTCGACGACTTAGAGGAAGCCAAAGAGTGGCTGCGCAGCGTCAGCTGATGAACCCCACCGCTTTCACCGTCACCGAAACCGACGTTCCGCTCGACGGCTACCACCTGCGCGTGCAGCGCCTGCTGCCCACCGCGGCCAGCCCGCGCCCCACGCTGGTGTTCTTGCACGACTCGCTCGGCTGCATCAGCCTCTGGCGCGACTTTCCCGCCCGCCTGGCGGCCGCCACCGGCTGCCCCGCCCTCGTCTACGACCGCCGCGGCTACGGCCAGTCGGCCCCGTTCGACAGCCGACCCCGCACCAACGACTACCTGGCCGACGAAGTCCCGGTGCTCCGGCAGCTGCTCGATGCGTGCGGCATCACCCGGGCCATTCTCTTCGGGCACTCCGATGGCGGCAGCATTGCCCTGCTGGCCGCCGCGCGCTACCCCGAGGGCGTGGCCGCCGTGCTCACCGAAGGCGCCCACGTGTTCGTCGAAAACCTCACGCTGGCCGGTATCCGCGCCGCGCAGCAGCAGTACCACGGCACCAATCTGCCCGAGCGCCTGGCCCGCTACCACGGACCCCACACCGACGCCGTGTTTCGCGCCTGGGCCGATACCTGGCTGAGGCCCGCCTTCCGCCACTGGAACATCGAAGCCGAGCTGCCCCGCATTCAATGCCCCGTGCTGGTGCTGCAGGGCGCGGCCGACGAGTACGGCACCGTGGCGCAGGTCGAGGCCATTGCTACGCAAGCCAGCGGCCCTGCCGAGGCCGTGCTGCTGCCCGGCGCCGCCCATACCCCGCACCGGGAAGCGCCGGAAGAAACCCTGCGCCTGGCGGCCGAATTCGTGCGGCGCGTGCTGTAAAGATGCCTACTGGCGTCTGGTCGTCCGGGCCGCGTGGCTGACGTTCGAGTGGCCGTCGTTCAGGGGCCAGATGCTGTAGCAGGTACCAAAAAAGGGGGCGCGAGCTGCGTAGCTCACGCCCCTTCTGAAGCTCGCGTCGGGTCCATTCCCCAATGCCCTTGCCCGCCGGAGTAGTTTTGGTGCATTCTCCCAACCCCTGGCTACGTCCGGTTGACTTGCGACTTCAGTGTAGTTAATTGCTCGTTGCGCCCCCGCCGGCCCGGGCCGTCCGCCTTTTCTGCGCCGACGCGCAACCGCCCGCCCGCACCGCGGCGGCCGGTGCCGCGCTCGAATGCTGCAGGAAGGAACGACGTGGCATGGCGCAGAGGAATAGTGGGTGGGAACGGTTCGGTGAGCGGGTTGCGAAGTTGAATGTTCAGCTAATTCTTCTGAAAGCCACGCCCTTGCCGGCGGATTTTTTGCGCAAACGTTATCGGGAACGTTGCCAAAGGAGCCTACCAAACGGTCGTTTGGTGGTCGGCTGCGCCGATTTCGGGGCCGCCACTGTCCGGCCGCGACGCGGGCAACGGCAGGCAACCCCGGCGTGGGCGCGCGCCCGGCCGGCGCCGCCAGCCTATCCCCCGGAGGGCGGTGCGGCGCCGGGTTATCTTACAGAAAGGCAACTATTTTGCTTAACTTAACGATTCCCTATTCAAGACCTCACCAGCCGGAATCCGTTATGAAAGCTTTGCATCTTGCCTTGGTCGCCCTTGGCGGCAGCCTCCTGGGGGCTGCCACGCCCTGCGTCGCCGGTAATCCGGTGGCTACCTCGTCTATCACCGTCGTGGTGTCGCAGCTGGCTTCCACCGAATCGGCCGTCAAGCTTTACTTCTACAACCTGCGCGAGTCGTTTCTGCAGCCCAAGCAGTATGCCTTCGTAAAAGTGGTGCGCCCGGGTGGGCAAGACCGCATTACGCTGCCCGTGGACCTGGCCAACGGCGACTGGGCCGTGGCCATCACCCAGGACACCAACAACAACGACAGGCTGGACAAGAACATGATGGGCATCCCGACCGAGCCCTTCGCGTTTTCCAACAACGTGCGCCCGCGCTTCGCCCCGCCCGACTTCGACGACTGCAAATTCACCGTCAGCGGCCCCGGCAAGGTGGTTAGCATCGTGCTGAAGCCCTGAGGCGCCGCGTGCGGCCGGCTGCCCCGGCCGAAAAACCGGCGGGCGTCGCCCATCGGCCCGCAGTTCTCAAACCAGCCCTGCCTAGCCGGCCGGGCTGGTTTATTTTGGGGCAACGCGCGGCGACCCGGGCGCCAGACGTTGGCTGAACCCTAGGCTCGGCCGCTAAAAACGGCGCTGCCGCCGCCCGGATGCCGTTGAGCTTACTCGCCGAGCCGGGAGGCGCAACCCGCAGATACCTTGCGCCGTTTGCGGGCATGGAACCGGGTGAATTGGCAGAGGTTGTTAGCTTTGCCCTGACGCCCGCGTTTTCTGCCGCCCATGTCTGACGTTGTTCTTCAAGCTGAATCTTACGGTTCCCTGCTGTTTGCCCCGGAGGTGCCCTGCATTGTGGTTCAGTGGCACGCGTTTGCCAACTCGCAGCAGTTCCGCAGCCTGATGGATGACTCGCTGGACGCTTTTGCCGACCAGGCCCAGCTGCATTGGCCGCTGGGCTGGCTGATGGACGCGCGCCAGATGAGCGCCATCACGCCCGCCGACCAGATCTGGCTGGAAACCGACTGGAACCCGCGCGCCTACGCCGCCGGCCTGCGCCACATCGGCATTGCCAACGCCGAAAACATTTTCGGCCGCATTGCCACCCAGGTCTACATTGCCAACACCGTGGCCCAGTCGCATTACACCCTGGACGCCGTTTCCCTGCCCACGCTGGACGACGCTAAGGACTGGGTGCGCGACGCGCTGCAGTAGCCGCTGCCGCCCTGGCAGCACGCCGGCCGCCCGCCATTCCCGAATCTGTCTCGGGTTGGCGGGCGGCCGGCGTTTTGAGAGCAAGCCGGTTTACTGCGGTTCTTTCGCCGGCCGGAACGGTTTGGCGCCGCTGGCCAGCTGGTGCAGCAGCTTCACCACGCGCTGGGCGCGGGTTTCGGCCCGCTTGGCCGCCCCGATGTAGTGCACGAGGTTGCGCTGGCGCCCGGGCGTCAGGCGGGCGAAGGCCGCGGCGGCTTCGGGCCATTCGGCCAGGCCTTCGGTCAGCTCCTCGGGCATGTCCACCTGGTCGGGGTTGGGGTCGGCGGCCAGGGTCACCGTTACGGGGGCATCGACGCTCAGGCGCAGCTCGCGGCGCAGGGCTTTGCTAACGAGCAGAAACCGCTCCCCGGTGCTCATCGGCAGCAGGCCGCGGCGGATGGGGTGGCCGTTGAGCGTGCCCACCACGCGCTTCACGCTTTTGCCGCCCAGCGCCTCCACCACTTCTTCGGGCACGATGATGATGGCCATGGGCATGAACCCGAGGCCGTTGGACAGCAGCTGGCCCTGAAAGGTGAGGGCGTCGGCGGAAACCATTCGGGCTTACTTTTTCTTCGGGGCCGGCTCAGGCTTAACCGGGGCTGCGCGCAGCTCGGCTCCGGCGGGCACCGACAGCTCGCGGGAGGTCTGGAACTCGGGTTGCTTGTCGGCGCCTTCCTCCAGGCGGCGCTGCACGATGCGCACGTGGCCGCCGGTGCTCGGCAGCACGGCCAGGTCGTTGCTGGTGCCGGAGTTGGGGTCGTAGCTGCGGAAGCCGAGCACCATGCTGCCGGGGAAGTTGGCGCGCTTGGCTTCGGCCGCGTCCACCTGGTCGGGCTTGCCGGCGAAGGGCCCCAGGTCGATTTCGCGCGACTCGCCGCCGCTCAGCACCAGGTAGGCCATGGTGCGGGCCGGGCCACCGTCGGAGCTCTTCATCGGCTCGAAGCGGAAGGCCATTTCCACCGGCTTGGCCGCGGCGGCGGCGGCCGGGGCTTCGGTGGGCGTGGAGCCCGATACGCCGGGCGCGGCTTCGCTGGCGTCGGCGGCGCCGGCCTCCGGGGCCTTCACGTCGCCCGCGGGGGCCGACTGCTCGGTGGCGGGTGGGTTTTGGTTGCAGCTGCCGAGCAGTAGCGTGGCGGCCAGCAGGGGGAGAGCGTAGCGTTTCATCGGGCGGAGGAGAGAAGGGCCAACGGCGGGTTTTCGGAGAGTAAGAATAAGCATAAAAGCCGCGCCTGCCGCACGCCCCGCCCGAAAAAGCCCGCGCCGGCCCGGCGGCCACCGCCCGGGGGCAGGCGCTTTCCGACGGGGAACCGCCGCGCCGAAACCTTTCGGGCCCGGCCGGGCTTATAGCCGCCGTACGCCTTTTGTCCCCTCCCGATATGAAAGTTGAAATCTGGTCCGACATCATGTGCCCGTTCTGCTACATCGGCAAGCGGCGCTTCGAAGCGGCCCTGCAGCAGTTTGCCCACGCCGATCAGGTGGAGGTAGCCTGGCGCAGCTTCGAGCTGGACCCCAATATGCAGACTCGTCCCGGCCAGACCATTCACCAGCTGCTGGCCGAGCGCAAGGGCGTGTCGGAAGCCGAAGGCCGGCGCATGAACGACTACATGGCCGGCGTGGCCCAGGAAGTGGGCCTGCGCTTCGACTTCGAGCGGATGCAGCCGGTGAATACCTTCAAGGCCCACCGCTTCGCGCACCTGGCCGCCGCCCACGGCCGTCAGGACGCGGCCGAGGAGCGCCTGTTTGCCGCGTACTTCACCGAGGGCCGCAACCTCGACGACGCCGCCACGCTGCAGAAGCTGGGCGCCGAGCTGGGCCTGCCCGCCGAGGCCGTGCCCCAGATGCTGGCCTCGGAGGCCTACGCCCAGGAAGTGCGCGTGGATGAGTACCACGCCCGGCAGATCGGGGTGCGCGGCGTGCCCTACTTCGTGTTCGACGACAAGTACGCGGTGTCGGGGGCGCAGCCGGCCGAGCTGTTTCAGGAAGTGCTGACCAAGGTGTGGGACGAGCTGCACCCCGCCTCCACCCCGGTGACGCTGGCCGAGGGCCCCGCCTGCGGCCTCGACGGCGCCGACTGCTAACGCAAGCCGCGTGACCCACCCGCAACCGGGAGCACCTGGTTGCGGGTCGGTCCGGGCAAAAACCGGCGGACACCCGGAGCCATAAGGTCGCTGGCTGCCGCAACTGGCCATTTGGGACGCGGCGCCGGGTTAGCGGCCCGGGCCCTACCTTCGGCTTCTTCCCCGTCGTCATGTCTTCTGCCGAAACCACGTTCCGCGCCATCGGCGCCGCCCAGCCATCCGCCGAAGCGGGCCAGCTGTTTGGGAAGCCCTGCTTTAAAATCAACGCCAAAGCCTTCGTGTGCTTCTTCCAGGAAGCCATGGTCTTCAAGCTCGCCGACGAAGCCCACCGCGAGGCCCTGGCCCTGGACGGCGCCCGGCTGTTCGACCCCTCCGGCAAGGGCCGCCCCATGAAGGAATGGGTGCAGGTGCCCGCCGATTACCAGGCGCAGTGGCCCGCGCTGGCCGCCGTAGCTCACCGGTACGTGAGCGGGCAGTAGGGTGTGGCCGTCGTTAGCGCTGCGCCGTTTCGGGAGTCAGGAAGCCGAACGAGCGGTTCTGGTAGCGCGGCAGCTGCAGGCCGCTGCGCAGCTTCATAAACGAGTTGTAGGGCGCTACCGGCGCAATCATGTTGATCAGCCAGGTGGGCAGTTCCCCGCCCGGGTCCACGCGGAAGGTGTAGGCAATCTGCAGGCGGCTGTCGGTAATCTGGCGCACCGTCCACTGGCCCGTCCAGGAAGGCACGCGCACGATGTCGGCCTGCGGGGCCACCATGCCGCCCACCGAGTTGGTGTGGATGATGAGCTGCCGCTCGGCCGGGGCGTATTGAAACTGCAGGTGCATCACCACGTCGCGGTTGGCCACGGGGCGGGGCATCTGGCTTTCGAGGTAGTAGTACAGCTCGGTTTCGCTGACGCGGCGCAGCAGGCGGGCCCGCTTGGTGTTGCTGATGACCTGCGTGTAGTTGTCCACGTCGGTATACAGGGCCACCAGCTGCGCCAGGGTGCCGGGCATTTCGCAGTGCACCCGGATTTCCTTGAAGCGGCTGTCCGGGGAGTGCCGCGAGTACACCTGAATGCCGTTCTTGTTGGTTTCCAGCCGCCACGATTCCAGCGCGGCCGCCTGCGCAGGCAGCGGCGCCGTGACGGGCCCGACCAGGCTCAGCACCGAAGCCAGGCTGGCAATGAACAGCGCGCGGGTGGTACGCATCAGGAACGAACGTGAGGCCTTGGGTGGAAGATGAGCAGCAAACCGAATTGTGAAAATACAACCTTGCGGTTGAATAAAACAGTTTTCGTGCCGAAAGCCCCAACTTTATGTGACTTCCGCTGTTTGCGGGCCCTGCCGGCGCCAGGGTTCAGGCCAGGGCCGGCAGGTGCGTGCGGCAGGCAAAATGGAACAGGGGCGAGAGCAGCAGCTTGCTGAGCTGCACTTCGCGGGCGGCGGCGTGGCCTCCGGTGCGCTGCTCGTCGAGGTAGGTGCGGCAGGCGCGCTGCACGGCGTTGTACACGGCCGCGGCGGGGTAGCAGCTCAGCAGCTCGCGCAGGTCGCGCAGGTCGTCGGTGCTGAAGTGGGCGTTCAGGGCCAGAAAGGCCAGAAACTGCTCCCGCGCGGCCAGCGAAGCCGGCTGAATGGTATTGGCCGTGGCGGCGGGTTCGGCCGGAGTAGCGGCGGCGGCGGCACGGGTCGACTGAACTACGAAGCGGATCGACTCAGAGGTGGTGGAAGTAGTCGTGGGGAGCATAGTTGGTCTGAAAAAGGTTTATATAAATATAGGTAAAAATTTTATGTAATAAGTTACATAAAATAAAAATTTTACGCTCGCTTCAGCGGGGCTGGCCAGCACGAGCCGAAGCAGGAAGGCCCGTGCCGGTAGCCGATGGAGCCAGCGGGAGCAACAGCGCTGCGCCCTCGGCTGGCTGCAGCAAGCCAGCCGAGGGTGCCAGGCACGGGCAGGGAGGTGCGGACGCGGCCCGCAACGAGGCCGCCGGGCGCGGCGCTAGGCAATTGCGGGGCGCCGGTCCGCGGGCGCCGCTGCGTACGCGGGGCGGGGTGCGGCGCTCTGCAGGGGCCGCCACAAGGCGTACGAAGCGAGCATGAAGGCCAGGAACAGCAAGGGCGACGCTACCAGCCAGAAGCCGTCGTGAGCGGCGTAGCGAGCCGCGCAGGCGCCCAGCAGGTTGAAGGTGAAGCCGGCGTACGCCCACTCCTTTATAGTGCGAAACCACGGCTGCACCAGGGCCGCGGCGCCCAGCAGCTTGCCGATGCCCAGCACGGTGAGCACGTGCTCGGGGTAGCCCAGGTGCCGCATGATTTCCTGGCCCGACGGGTGGTGAATGACTTCGGAGACGCCGCCGAACAGCATAAAGACGGCGAAGGGCAGCGTGAGGCTCCAGTAAAGCGTGGTGACGGTTTTGGGGTTCATGGCTGGGGTGCTTGGCTAAGCGTTTTGGGGTTAATTGATATTCCAAAAATATTAGCAATTTGCGGCTCGTTCGCGGGGCGGATGCGACCATTTGCGGGTTTATTCCGACATTCCCCGGACTATAATTGAGGCCATGAAGCAGATATCCATTCTGGTGCCGCACGGGGCCGTGCTGGGCAGCATCGAGGGGCCGCGGCTGGTGTTTTCGGAGGTCAATCAGCTGCTGCAGCGGCTGGGACGGCCGCCGCTGTTTCGGGTGCAGCTGGTGGGCCTCACGCCCGAAACGCCGGTGTGCGGCGGGCTCTACAACATCCGCACCGAGCTGCTGATCGGCGACGTGGCCCGCACCGACCTAATCATCATTCCGGCCGTGGATGGCGACCTGAGCCGGGCGCTGGACGTGAACAAGGACTTTCTGCCCTGGATTACGCAGCGGTACCGGCAGGGCGCCGAAGTGGCCAGCCTGTGCCTGGGCGCGTTTCTGCTGGCCGCCACCGGCCTCATCGACGGGCGGCAGTGCACCACGCACTGGGCGGCGGCGCACTACTTCCGGGTGATGTTTCCGCAGGTGCAGCTGGTGGAGGACCGCCTCATCACCGACGAGCACGGCATTTACTCCAGCGGCGGGGCCTTCTCGTACCTGAACCTGGTGCTCTACCTGATCGAGAAATACGCGGGCCGCGACATGGCCGTGACCTGCGCCAAGGTATTTCAGATTGACATCGAGCGGGTGAGTCAGTCGGCCTTCGTCATCTTCCAGGGCCAGAAAGAGCACGGCGACGAGCCCATCCGGCGCATTCAGACGTACATCGAGGACAACTACCAGGAAAAGCTGACGGTGGACCAGCTGGCCGACCTGCTGGCCCTGGGCCGCCGCAACCTGGAGCGCCGCTTCAAGAAGGCCACCGCCAACTCGGTAGTGGAGTACATTCAGCGCGTGAAGGTGGAGGCGGCGAAAAACCGGCTGGAAACCTCGCCCGACAACGTGAACGAGGTGATGTACCGCGTGGGCTACTCCGACCCGAAAGCCTTCCGGGTGGCGTTTAAGCGCATCACCGGCCTTTCGCCCAGCCAGTACCGCGAGAAATACGGGCGGGCCCGGGTGCCGGTGGCGTAGCGGCGGGGGGCCGGTGGGAACGGCACTGAGGCGCGAAGGGCGGGGACGAAGAGTAAGATTTTAATAATTTAATAGGATATATTGTAGCTGTGTCCGGGGTGGCTACCTTTGAGGATTGCCTGATTCGCAGGTAGTCAACATTCCGGATGAAACACCTCTATTCCTGGCTCGGCGGCGTGGCGCTGCTGAGTTTGCCCCTGGCCGCCGCGCAAGCCCAGAACGTGGGCATCGGCACCACCCAGCCCACCCAGAAGCTCGACGTGGACGGCAACATGCGCGTGCGTGGGCTGCCCGGCGCCAGCCTGCTGCAAACCGATGCCGAGGGCAACGTCGTGTCGGGCGCCGCCAGCATCAGCGGGCCGCTGAACCCGGCGCCGGCGGGCGTCGTCACCGGCCTGAACAACCCGCTGGTGGCCGTGAGCGGTCCGCTGGCCGTGGTGCTGAACCGCGGCGCCGGCACGCTCAGCCTCTACGACGTGAGCAACCCGGCCGCGCCCGCGCTGCGGGGCACCGCCACGGGCGTGAGCAACGGGGTGGAAGTGGCCGTGAGCGGCACCACGGCCGCCGTGCTCATCCACTCCGGCGCGGGCTACATTCAGCTGTTCAGCCTGGGCGGCGGCGCCCCCACGGCCGTGGGCAGCAGCATCGTGCCGCCGGCGGCGCTGTCGGCCGTCAACGGGGGCATAGCAATGACCGGCAACCGGCTTTACGCCGCCTACGACCGGGCCGGGGCCTACGGCGCCTTCTACGTGTACGACGTGAGTACCCCGGCCACCCCGACGCTGCTCAACGCCGCCCCCACTACCAATACCGGCCCGACCAACAGCACCGGCTTTTTCACGCCCCAGACGGTGGCCGTGGCCGGTAACTTTGCGGCGGTGGGCCACGCCTACAACGGGGCCGCCGTGCTCGACGTGAGCAACCCCGCCGCGGTGACGGTGGTGGGCAGCGCCGGCAGCATGAGCACCGGCACCTACTCCGGCAACGACCAGCCGTTGGCCCTGTCCACGACCACGCTCTGCATGCTCACCGTGGGCACCAATACCCTGAGCACCTACTCGCTCAGCGCCACCGGCGTGCCCACGCTGCGCCACACCTATACCACGGCCCCGACGCCGGTAAGCGTGGCGCTGAGCGGCAACCTGGCCTACGTGGCCTGCCGGGGCGGCAGCGCGCTGCAGGTCATCGATGTGAGCGGCGGCAGCGCGGTGCTGCGCGGCACGGCCGTGCTCGACGCGGGCACCAACAACCTCGCCCTGACCCCGACGCTGGGCCTGGTGGCCAACGGCAGCCCCAGCCAGAGCCTGCAGACGTTCAGCATCAACAGCGCCCGCACCGTGACGGTGGCCCCCGACGGCAGCCTCAGCTCGGCCCCGCTGGCTACCTCGACGGACTACGTGCAGAACCAGCCGCTGACCACCCAGACCGGCAGCTTCAACCTGAGCGGCAACGGCGCGCTGGGCGGCAGCCTGGGCCTGGGCACCACCGCCCCGGTAACGCGCCTCGACGTGCGCAACACCGCCGCCGCGGCCCTGCCGGCCAGCAGCGGCAGCGCCCAGAGTGGCGGCCACTACGCCCGCTTCCTCGGTACCTCGAATGCGGCCCTGGATATGGGCAGCAACGGCACGGCCGGCCACTGGCTGCAGGCCGGCAACACCACCAACCTGGGCGTGCGGTACCCGCTGCTGCTGAACCCCAACGGCGGCAACGTGGGCATCGGGACCAGCGGCACCACGCGCCTGCTGGAGCTGGGCTCCATGAGCTACGGCAACCCGGCCATGGTGCGCATGGGCGCCGGCAACGGCGCCGGCATCGGGCGGGCCTGGGAGCTGGGCGTGCAGGTGAACAGCGGCAACCTGGCCGACGTGAGCGGGGAAAACTACGATTTTGCCGTGCGCGACGCCACCGGCAACACCACCCGCCTGCTGATTGAGTACAGCACCGGCAACGTGGGCGTGGGCACCAGCGCGCCCACCAGCACCCTGCAGGTAAACGGCTCGGTAGCCGTGAAAGTGGCCAACAACGTGGCCGGCAACAACAGCGGCACGGCCCTGGGCGACAACGGCTACGTGGGCCTGAGCCCGGCCACCAACGCCGACTACTACCTGCTGCCCAGCGCCAGCTCCTGCCCGGGCCGCATCTACTACATCCGCAACAACAGCAGCAGCAATACCGCCTACGTGGGCAGCAGCGGCGGCAATATCTTCGAGGGCGGCTCCGCCAACGCCGCCGCGGTGGCCGGTACCAGCTCGTACCCGCTGGCCACCAGCGGCGCGACCAAGACGGTAACCATCATTTCGGACGGCGCGAACTGGACGCTCATCAAGAACGGCAACTAAGCGTCCGGCGACACCCGCGGCCTGGCTTCGCCGCTTACCGCGCCCCGGCCCGCTGGTCGGGGCGCTGGCGTTTAGGGCAGTACCTGCACGGCGGCCGGGTCGTAGAGCTGCTGCCAGTCGCGGCGCAGGATGGCGTAGAGCAGCTCGTCCTCGAACTCGCCCGCGTCGTTCAGGCCCGACTCGCGCATGCGGCCCTCGTACTGAAAGCCGGGCGTTTTCTCGATGGAGCGGCGCGAGGCGTGGTTCGACACCCGGAAGCCGGTGGCCACGCGGTTCAGCCCCAATAGCTCGAAGGCGAGGTAGAACAGGTGCGGCTTGCTGCGCGGCGTGACGCCCCGCCCGCGCATGTGCTCGAACACGTCGGCCCCGGTCGAGCCGCTGCGCTCCTCCCAGCTGTCGACGGTGAGCAGGGTCAGGCCGGCCAGCTCGGCGCCGAGGGTGGAGTAGAAGCCGAAGTTGGTGCGACGGCCCTGCCGGTCGTACTGCGGCAGGTAGCTGCGAAACAGCTCGTCGAGCATGGCGTGCGAGTCGGCGTGGCCCTGAAACAGCGCGGCAATGTCGGCCAGGTTGTCCTCGTTGATCAGGTGCAGGGTGATGCCGTCGGACTGCAGAGCGCGGAACGTGGGTATCATGGCGGCGGGTGGTTGAGTGGGCCGGCTGAATGTACCACCCGCGGCGCTTAATCCGCCAGCAACCCTACCAGTTCCGCCACCAGCGCCGCGTCGGTTTCCCACTGCTCGGCGCCGAACATGCTGGCGGGTTGTGGGCCGGTGACGCGCCGCTTGGCGCTGGTGTGCAGCTCTGGGGCTCCGGTGGCGGCCAGCACGGCCCGGGCGTTGGCCGCCGTGATGCCCGCGCCCGGCAGGATGCCGATACGGCCTGCGGCCTGCCGCCCCAACGCCGCCAGCTGCGCGGCGCCGGCGGCGGCCGTGGCCGCCCCGCCCGAGGTCAGCACGCGCCGGCAGCCCAGGCCGATGACGTCCTCCAGGGCCGCGGCCTGGTCGGGGCAGTCGTCGAAGGCGCGGTGGAAGGTGACGGGCAGCGGGCCGGCCGCTTCCAGGAGCGGGCGGCAGGCGGCTACATCTACGCGGCCGGCGGCGGTGAGGGCGCCCAGCACCACACCGGCGGCGCCCAGTTCCCGGCTCAGGTCGATGTCGGCCCGCATGATGGCCAGCTCGCCGGCGTCGTACGCGAAGTGCCCGGGCCGGGGGCGGATGAGCACGAATACCGGAATCGTCAGCTCCCGCAGCACCTGCCGCAGCAGGCCGTAGCTGGGCGTGATGCCGCCCTGCTCCAGGTTCTGGCACAGCTCGATGCGGTGCGCCCCGCCGGCCTGCGCCGCCCGCGCCGAGTGCAGGGAAGCGGCGCAGATTTCCAGCCGGCGGCTCACCGGAGCAGGTACTCGCTGTCGAGCAGCACGTTCTTGCCGTCGGCGGTCTGCACGGCGTAATTGAAGCCCTTTTGCAGGGCGTAGGCGCCGTATTCGCCGCGGTTGTTCAGCGCGATGAAGCACACCTGAATGTCGCGCGCTTTGCTGCCCTTGATGCGCGCTACCCGCTCGACGGCGGCCTTACAGGCGGCCTTCGGGCTCAGCCCCTGGCGCATCAGCTCCACGATAAGGCTGGCCCCGGCAATGCGAATAACGTCCTCGCCCTGCCCGGTGGCGGCGGCAGCCCCCACCGCGTTGTCGACGTACAGTCCCGAGCCGATCAGCGGGGAGTCGCCCACGCGGCCGCGCATCTTGAAGGCCATGCCGCTGGTGGTGCAGCTGCCGCTGAGGTTGCCGCGCGCGTCCTGGGCCAGCAGGGCAATGGTGTCGTGGTTGTGCTTGCCGCCCACCGGACCCACCGGCCGCCGGTCCGAGTTTTCGACGTTGATGACCGGCTTGTACTGGCTGGTTTTCAGCCACTCGCGGTAGTCTTTGTCGGCGTCGGCGCTGAGCTTGTCGGGCTCCAGCGGAAAACCCTGCGCCAGGGCAAACTGCTGGGCGCCCTCGCCCACCAGCAGCACGTGCGGGGTGCGCTCCATCACGCGGCGCGCCACGCTGATGGGGTGCTTGATGCGCTCCAGCGCCGCCACGCCGCCGCAATTAAACTGCTCGTCCATGATGCAGGCATCGAGCGTGACGCGGCCGTCGCGGTCGGGGCGGCCGCCCAGGCCCACGCAGCAGCTTTGCTCGGCTTCGGTCACCATCACGCCGGCCTCCACCGCGTCGAGGGCGCGGCCGCCGGGCTGCAGCACCTGCCAGGCGCCCCGGTTGGCGTTGAGGCCCGCGTCCCAGGTGGAAATGACTACCGGCTGGCCGGTGGCGGCGCGGGGCGCGGGGCGGGCGGCCTGGGCCAGGGCCTGGCCGGTGGCCAGCGCGGCCAGGCCGGCGGCCGACGTCTGAAGGAATTTCCTGCGGTTGGGCATGGGGCAAGTGAGCGGATAAGCTGGGCCCGAAAGAACGAAAGATTCTGGCGCTTTGCCTTACCCGGGCTGCCAGCGGGGCCGGGGACACGGTGCCGGCGCTTATGCCGCAGCAGGCGGCAGGCAGCCGTAAAAGCGGCGTGCCGGCCCGGGCGTCAGCGAAGACGACCGAGCCGGCACGCAATTGCTGCATCACCCGGCGCAGGGGCTGCGGCAGCTACGAGATGATAACCTCCACCCGGCGGTTTTGCTGGCGGCCGGCGGGGTTGTCGGAGCCGTCGGGGCGGGCGTTGGGCGCCACGGGGTTGGCTTCGCCGTAGCCTTTCACCTGAATCTGCCCGCCGGCGTTGGCGCCGTGCTGCTGCAGCCAGTCGGCAATGGCCTGGGCGCGGCGCTGCGAAAGGGTGAGGTTGTAGGCGTCGTCGCCCTTGGCGTCGGTGTAGCCGTTGATGACCACCCGGCTCTTGGTGTACTGCTTCACCACCTCGGCCAGCTTCTGCAGCGTGGGGCCGGCCTCGGGCTTGATGTCGGCCTTGTCGAAGTCGAAGAGCACGTCGGCGTTGAAGTTGATGACCAGGCCCAGGTCGGTCATCTGCGCGCCCAGGTCGCTGGCCGCCCCCGACAGGTCGCTGACGACGCCGGTGAGCTTTTGGCCCCGGTCGACGGCCGCCGCGTTCTGAGCCGCGGTGGCCTCGGGCGTTTCGGTGGGCGCGGCGGCCGGACCCGCCGGGGCCGCTGCGGGAGCGGGCTGATTCGCGGCGCCCACCGGCCGGCCATCGGTGCCCGTCATCGGCTGGCCGGCGTCGGTGGCGTGGTCGGCGGACTTATCGGAGCAGCTGCCGAGGCCGAGCAAGCCGGCGCAGGCCAGCGGTGCCGCCAAAAGCGTAAGGCGGCTCATCGTTGCACGGCCACGGCGTCGAAGGAGCCGGCTTCGGGGATGCTGAGCGAAATCGTCTGGCTGGTGGCGGGCGGCGCCGGAAACTTCAGCGTCACGATGGCGACGCCGGTCTTGCGCACATCGGCGTGAAACTGCTTGTCGTTGTAGGAAAGCGGCGAGGCCATGTACTTGCCCTGCTGGTCCTTGAGCACCTCGTATTTGCGCGAGGTAGCGTCGTCGATGTAATTGACCTGATCAATGTCTTCGTAGACGGTGGCGGAGTTTTCGGCCGTGGGCGGCAGGCTGTACTGCAGCTCCACGCTGAGAATGTCGCCCACCACGCGGGCCTTGGTCAGCGCTACCTGCGTGTTTTTCGGGCCGGGCTGGGTGGCCAGGGCCGCCGGAGCAGGGGCGGGGGGCGGCGTAGCGGCCTCGGTGCGGGCCACGCCGGCGTCGGCGGGCGGGGCGGCGGGCTGCTCGGCCGGAGCAGTGGTCGTGGTGGTGCTGGTTTCGGTGGTGGCGGCGGTGTCGGCAGGCTTGTCCTGGCTACAGGCAGCAAGGCTCAGGGCAGCTGCGGCCAACGCGATGAGGTGCTTGTGCATTGGAGTATTCCGATATGGTGTTTTCGGAATACGGCGCCCGGCCACCGGGGTTTGCCCGAGCTTCCCTGCAGTGCCGCCGCCCGGGGCCGGCCGCGGCCGCGCCCGACGGGCCTCGGCGGGCTGATAGTTGAGTCTTTTTTTTAGGTTCGGCGGGATTTGCCTGCCGGACTTTCCAATATTGCAGCCCCGGGCCCGCCCGGGGCCCGAGTCCGCACGATACCCCATTCCCACGCCCCGCTTTATGCCCCTTTCTGCTCCCGCCCGCCCGCGGCGGCTCCGCCGCGCCGGCCTGCTGCTGGCCACCGCCCTGCTGCCGCTGCTCGGCCTGGCCCAAACTGCGCCCGCCATTCAGCGCCTGAACCCGACCAACTGGTGGGTGGGCATGAAGCACCACGACGTGCAGCTGCTGGTGTACGGCCCGCAGGCCGGCACGCTCAGCTACACCGTCGACTACCCCGGCGTGAAGCTGGTGAAGGCCAACGCCGTCGAAAACCCCAACTACGTCTTTCTCGACCTGAGCATCAGCCCCACGGCCAAGCCCGGACAGGTGAAGCTGGTGGGCAAAAAAGGCGCCCAGACGGTGACGCGCAGCTGGGAGCTGCGCGCCCGCGACAACGCCGCGAAGGCCCAGGGCGTCACCCAGGCCGACCTGATCTACCTGGCCATGCCCGACCGCTTTGCCAACGGCGACCCGTCGAACGACAAGTTCAGCGACATGGCCGACCCCAACGCCGACCGTGCCAACCCCTTCTACCGCCACGGCGGCGACCTGCAGGGCGCCGCCCAGCACCTCGATTACCTCAAGGAACTGGGCGTGACGGCCGTGTGGTTTACGCCCGTCATCGAAAACGACCAGCCGCTCACCGACGAGGGCGGCAACATGCGCTCGGCCTACCACGGCTACGGCTTCACCGACCACTACAACGTGGACCGGCGCCTCGGCGGCAACGCGGCCTACAAGGCCTTCGTGGAGAAGGCCCACGCCCAGGGGCTGAAAGTGGTGCAGGACGCGGTGTACAACCACGTGGGCATCAACCACTGGACGGTGAAGGATATGCCCATGAAAAGCTGGCTGCACCAGTGGCCCAGCTACACCAATACCTCGTACCGCCAGCAGCCCATCGTCGACCCGTACGCGGCGCAGGTGGACCGCCGCGTGACCACCGACGGCTGGTTTGTGCCCTTTCTGCCCGACCTGAACCAGCAGAACCCCTACGTGGCCAACTTCCTCATCCAGCACGCGCTCTGGACGGTGGAAAACTTCGGCGTCGATGCCTGGCGCATCGACACGTATATGTACAACGATTTGCCCTTCATGAACCGCTGCAACGCGGCGCTGCTGACGGAGTACCCCAAGATTCACATCTTCGGCGAGTCGGCGGTGAGCAACGCCATCGATCAGGCCTACTTCGTGCGCAACAAGGTGGCGTTTCCCTTTAAGTCCAACCAGCCCGGCGCCCTCGATTTCGTGCTGGAGGGCGGCATGCTGGCGGGCCTGAAGGAAGTGGGCGGCAAGGATGCCACCGGCTGGGACAACAGCGTGCAGCGCGTGTACCAGGCCCTGGCGCAGGACGCGGTGTACCAGGACCCGACCCGGTTCGTGACCTTCCTCGACAACCACGACCACAACCGCTTCCTCTCGGAAATGGGCGAGGACCTGGCCAAGTACAAAATCGGCCTGACCTGGCTGCTCACCACGCGCGGCATTCCGTCGATGTACTACGGCACGGAAATCCTGATGAAGAACTTCAAGAACCCCTCCGACGCCGAGGTGCGCCGCGACTTTCCCGGCGGCTTCGCCGGCGACAAGGAAAACAAGTTCACCGCCGCCGGCCGCAGCGCGGCCGAAAACGACGCGTTCAACTTCGTGAAGACCCTGGCCCAGTACCGCAAGAGCCACCCCACCCTGCACGCGGGCAAGCTGATGCAGTACCTGCCCGAAAACGGCATCTACGTGTACTTCCGCTACGACAACGCCGGCACGGTGATGGTGGCCACCAACGCCACCGACAAGCCCGCCGCCCTGCCCACGACCCGCTTCACCGAGCGTATGAGCGGCTTCACCAAAGCCCGCAACGTGCTGACCGGCGAAGCCCTCCCGGACCTGAAAACCCTGCAGCTGCCGGCCAAGACGGCCGTGGTGCTGGAGCTGCAGAAGTAGGCCGCAGTACGCCTTCGTCACGCAGCAACGCGGCTGCTTCCCCTGGCGGGAGGCAGCCGCTTTGGCATTGGTACTATTTGCCGCCAAATGCTAACCAGCGGGCGGTATTCTGCCGTACACGCTCCCTCACCACATCACCTACTATTTCAATGCCGCATCTTTTGCACACCCTGGCTGCCCGCTGGGCCGCGCCGGCCGCCGCCCTGGGCCTGCTGGCCGCCTGTTCCAACAATCCCAACGGCGAGTCGGCCGGCGACGCCACCGCCACCACCGACTCGGCCGCCACCACTATGCCGGCCGACACGGCCAGCGCTGCCGCGCCCAAGCCCGTGCAGCCCACCGGCGCCAAGCCCGCCTGGGGCCCCAGCATCAAGCCCGAAATGCAGGCCGTCATCGAAACGCTGGCCGGCCTCGGCGGCAAGCCCATCGAAACGCTCACGGCCCCGGAGGCCCGCCAGCAGCCCACCCCCGCCGATGCGGTGATGAAGCTGATGCAGCAGAACAACATCCCGATGCCGCCCGTCACGGCCGATACCATGAGCCGCGTGGTGATGCCCGGCGTGAAGGTGCGCATCTACACGCCCAAGAATGCCACGGGGCCGCTGCCGGTGGTGGTGTATTACCACGGCGGCGGCTGGGTTATTGCCAACCTCGATACCTACGACGCGTCGGTGCGCGGCCTGGTCGATCAGACCGGCGCCATCTTCGTGTCGGTGGCCTACCGGCAGGCGCCGGAACACAAGTTCCCGACGGCCCACAACGACTCGTTCGGGGCCTACCAGTGGGTGCTGAAAAACGCCGCCTCGTTTAAGGGCGACCCGGCCAACGTGGCCGTGGCCGGCGAATCGGCCGGGGGCAACCTGGCCTGCGCCGTGAGCATGATGGCCCGCGACAAAAAGGTGCAGCTGCCCAAGCACCAGCTGCTGGTGTACCCCATTGCGGGCTACGATATGAACACGCCTTCGTACCAGAAAAACGCCCAGGCCAAGCCCCTGAACAAGGCCATGATGGGCTGGTTCTTCGACAAGTACCTGCGCTCGGCCGCCGATGGCAAGAGCCCGCTGATTTCGCTGGTGTCGGCCAACCTGAAGGGCCTGCCGCCCACCACGGTCATCACCGCCGAGCTGGACCCGCTGATGAGCGACGGGCAGCTGCTGGCCGACAAGCTGAAGGCCGCCGGCGTGCCGGTGAAATTCCAGAACTACGACGGCGTAACGCACGAATTCTTCGGCATGGCCGCCGTGGTGCCCCAGGCCAAGGAGGCCCAGGCCCTGGGCGGCGGCGAGCTGAAAGCCGCCCTGATGAAGTAAGCCCGGGCTGCTGCTCTGGCTCCCACGCAAACCGCCGCTTCCAGACCTGGAAGCGGCGGTTTTGTTGTTGGCGCGCGGCCGGGCCGGCGCCGCGCCGTCGGGTGGGCTGCCGCCTTTGCCCGGGGCCATTGCCGCAACAGCGGCTGGCCGAACCGCCCCGAGCCGGCCTGCATCGGCCGGGGATGGGCGCCGCGGGCCGGCGCTGGCACGGCCCGGAGCGCCCGCCTGTCGGCGGGCAGCAAAGAACTGCTAGCTTAGCCGGGGTCGCCGCGCCGGCATTCTTAACGCTGGCGTAACTCCCGGCGCCGGTGGCCGTGCCGTTCTTTGCTCCCCATTTCTTCCCCTTTCTCCCTTTTGCCCTTTTGCCATGACCATGACCAAACGCTGGCCCGCCGCCGCCCTGCTGCTCACGCTGCCCGCGGCCCTGAACCTGACCGCCTGCGACGACGATTCTGCCAAGACAACCACCGACACCGGCCTGCCCACGCAGGTGTCGTCGCTGCGCTTTATCGGCGAGAAGCTCGTGCCGTACCAGCAGACCTACAACAACACCACGCTGGGCGGCTTCTCGGGCATCGACTACCGCGCCGACAACAACTCGTACTACCTGATGTGCGACGACCCCTCGGCCCTGCAGCCCACCCGCTACTACACGGCCACGCTGAACTTCAACCAGAGCAGCTTCGCGGACGTGACGTTTACCGGCGTGACCACCCTGAAGCGCCCCGACGGCACGCCCTTCCCCAGCGCCGCCACCGATCCGGCCAACACCCTCGACCCGGAGGGCATCCGCTACGACGCGGCCACCAGCCGCCTCATCTGGTCGAGCGAGGGCGTGCGCAACGTGGCCGCCACGCCGGCCGTGCTCATTCAGCCCTACCTGCGCGAGGCCAACCTCGACGGCTCGCATGTGGCCGAGTTTCCGCTGCCGCCGCTGTTCCGCATCCAGGCCACCGACAACGGCACCCGCTCCAACGGCTCGTTTGAGGGCATGAGCATCAGCCCCGGCGGCAAGTACATCTTCACCGCCTCCGAGGAGCCGCTCTACGAAGACGGCCCCCGCGCCGCCGCGGGCCTGGCCGGCGCCACCATTCGCCTGCTGCGCTACGACAAGGCTACCCGCCAGCTGGCCGGGCAGTATGCCTACAAGCTCGACGCGGTGCACGCCGCCCCGGTGCCCAGCACGCAGTTTCAGCTCAACGGCGTGGTGGAAGTGCTGGCCCTGTCGGAAACCAAGCTGCTGGCCATGGAGCGCTCCTTCGCCGTGGGCGCCACGCCCGACTACAAGGTGCGCATCTACGAAATCGACCTGGCGGCGGCTACCGACGTGGCCGGCCTGACGGCCCTGACCGGCACCAACTACACGCCCGTGACCAAGCGCCTGGTGCTCGACCTGGGCACCATTGGCCTGACCCGTGTCGACAACCTGGAGGGCATGACCTTCGGGCCCAAGCTCGCCAACGGCAATTACTCGCTGATCATGGTGTCGGACAACAACTTCGGCGCCACCCAGATTTCGCAGTTCCTGGCCTTCGAGGTGATGCCCTAGCCCCCCGGCCCCAAACGCAAACGGAGCGGCTGCCCTGCCTGGGCGGCCGCTCCGTTTGCGTTTGGGGCCGGGGCCCTGCCGGGGCATTTCACCGATGCTGATGCCCGTTGCCGGGGAATAGCCGGCGTTGAGCCGAGCGGGCCGCGCCCGAGTGGTTATGCGGCCCGCAGAGCGGGCAGCGGGCCAACCGCATAGCCAAGCTGCCCCCTCGCCCCGCTAGTTGGCGGCTACGCGTTGGGTGGCGGGCTTGGGGCGGGCCGGGGTGGCCTGCGCCGGGGCGGGCAGGCGCTGGGTTAGCGCCTGAACCTGGCGGGAGAGCTGCTCCAGCTGGCGCTGCTGCTCCTTCAGCGCTTCGAGCAGCACGGGGGTGAGCAGGGCGTAGTTGACGGCCTTGTAGCCCTGGGCGTCGGTGCTGACCAGCTCGGGAAACACCCGCTCGACCTCCTGGGCCAGCAGGCCCACCTGCTCGGCGCCGGCCACGCCGCCGTGCTCCACGCCCAGCGCGTTCCAGCGGTAGCGCACCCCGCGCAGCTGCTGCACGGCGGCCAGGGCCCCGGCCAGCGGCCGCACGTCCTGCTTGAAGCGCGCGTCAGAGGGCGACACGTTGGTGCCGCGGATGGTGCCGGCCACGTCCAGGGTGTAGCCCGCGTTGAGGGTGTTGATGCCCACGTAGCCGTTGGCCTGGTTCCAGCTCATCACGCCCACGGCGCCGGCGCCGTTCAGGCGTTCCAGGATCAGCCGGTCGGCGGCCTGCCCGGCTTCGCTGCCGCCGGTGTTGTGGCGCAGGTTCCAGCCGTAGGCGGTGTTGTCTTCGCGCCACTGCAGGGCGCCTGCGCTTACTTCGTCGTTGCTGTTGGAGTGCAGCAGCAGGGTGGGCGACTCCACGCCGGCCTGCTCCACCACGCCGGCGGCGCTGATGCGGATGCCGTTGCTGCCGCCGTTGCCCACCAGCTGGAAGGTGCCCAGGTTGAAGTTGCCCCCGGCCGCGGTAATGGGCTGCCACTTGCCGTTGCCCACGCCGTCGGAGGTGAGCACCCGGCCCGCGGCCTGGGTGCCGTCGACGATGCGGATGGCGGCGTTGGCGTTGATGTAGCCGGGGTGGCCGGCCAGGCCCACCCAGCGCAGGGGCTGGCCGGGGCGGCCCGCCGTGAAGATGCCGGCCCAGCCGTCGGCGCGGTAGGCGTTGCCCCACACGGCGTAGTCGATATCCTGGCCGTAGGGGCCGGTGCCGTAGCCCGAGAGCATGGTGCGGGAGTAGTGCCGGCCGTAGTAGCTGCGCGTCATCAGGGCCACGCTTTTGCTGGGCACCGTCGACTGCACCAGCACCTGGGCCGTGGAGTCGCCCAGGGGCGCAGTGGCCTGGGCCGACAGGGACTTGTTGTTCAGGTCGAAGGTCTGGGTGGCGCGGTGGTTGCCGAGGTTGTCGCCGGATTTGGCTTTGTCGGGGATAAACAGCCAGGTGCTGCCGTAGGCGTACCAGAAGCCCCGGCGGCCGTCGGTCTGGAACACCATCAGCCCGTCGGGCGGGCTGCTGATGCCGGCGCGGCTGGCCGAGTCCATGCGCGGAATCAGCAGGCCCTTGCCGGTGGCCTGGATGTCGAGGGCGGCGTCGGCGTCGGGCGAGGTGGTGCCGATGCCGACGGAGCCGACGGGCGTCTGGGCCAGGGCGGGGGGGGCGCTCAGCAAGCCGGCGAGCAATATGTAAGCGTGTTTCATAAGCTGGCGGGATAGGCGGCGGCGCAAAGCTAAGATCTTACCCCGGATGTGGGTAAAGGTGCTGACCGTCAGTGTAAAAAAGCTGGGGCCGGAGTGGGCGCGGGCACCTTTCGGGCTGGGATGATACCAAAACGCCCGGCTTCCGCCGGGCGGGCAGCCGGGCGCCGGCTGGTAGTTGCAACAGGGACAAAGCGGCGAGGGACGGGCAAGCGGGTGGCCTCCCTCCTCCGGCCCCTGCCTCGCCTGAGGCGCGACATGAAGAGGAGCGGGGGAGTGGTTGGTATCTGGCGGCCGGGCTGCGGCCGGGCGGCGCGGGCTGCTGGGAAGCCAGCCCGGCAAACAATGGCTTGCCCCGACACAATTCAGCGCCGCCACTCAGGCTCAACTTTCGCTTTTGAGGATGTTGTCCCAGTTCTGCTGAATGAATCGTACCGCCTTTCTGGTGCGCGGCACGCTGTCCCGCTCCAGGTATTGCGCTAGCACCCGGTTCATCTCGGCGACGGGTGCCGGGGCCAGCAAGCGAGGCGGATTCAGGCGGAACCGTCGGTACTGGTCGGGGTTGAGGCAGGCGGTGCTGCAATTCACCACGGCATCCAGGGCAATCAGGCTGAGCGGCCGACCCAAACGGAGCCAGCGTTGCACCCGTTCCCAGCTGATGCCGACGAGGGCCACCGTCATGCCGTAGCCGTCGGATACGGTATGGATACGGCTGCGCTGGTTTTCCAGCCAGTCCAACGGCCCGTTGCCGGAGAAGGGAGACAGGCAGTGAATGCGCTGCATCAACGATTTTTCGCTTAGCTGGCTCAGGGAGCCCAGCATGATGGCTTCGCCCTCGGCAACGGGAAAACAGCGGGCCAGGGCCGGGGCAAAAACGCCGATATCCGCCTGCGGGTAGTGCGCCAGCCGGTGCTTTACCCAGTGGTAAGCGCGCGGCCCCAGGGCTTCGGCGGCTATTTCCAGGCACTGGCCCAGCCGGTAAGGATAAACCGCAATGCGCTCATCCAATACTTGCTGCACTTCCCAGGGCTCGAACTCCGCCAGCAGTGCACTGACTTCCCGGGGAGGCCCCGGGCTGACCAACGCGTACTGCACCAGGCGCCGCACGTCACCGCGCAACTGGGGCAGGCTCGGCAAAGCTAAAAGCGCATCCGACTCTGCTTCGGTAAGCGCGGGGTACGCCTCGCCTTCGTCGTCAAAGTAGTCATCGGGCCACTCGTAGACGGGGCCGTGCACCGCCGACAAATTGAAGAACTCCAGGGGGCGCAATGCCCGCCCAAGGAAGCGCTGATGGCAGGCGTGACAGAGGCGGTAAGGAATAGGGGCTGCCTGGGAGTACACGCTGACCTCGATAGGCTGCGTGCGGCAGGATTCGCAGGGCTCGGGCATAAACAAGGATAAGCTTGGCCCAAAGGTAGCCGCCGCCAATCCGGCTTGCTGGCGTAGCAGGGCGGGGCTGGGAGGCGGGGCAGCGGCGGTGGTAGCCGCAGCGGACTGGGCGCCTGGCCGGTGTCTGGCCGCGCTGGGCGGAGGTCCCGGATGGCTGTTCGGTGGTGGGGGCCGTATGACTGCCTGGCTTGGGCCGGCCGTCGGAATGCATCCGGGGGCCGGTGCCTGGGCGTCACATTACGTTGCTTGCTTATGCACCTGCACCACATTCGCCGCGGCACCGGCCGGCCGCTGCTGCTCATTCACGGCATCGGCAGCAGCTGGCGGGGCTGGCAGACCATCCTGGATGCGCTGGCCGCCCAGCGCGAGGTTATTGCCATCGACCTGCCCGGCCACGGCCAGACGCCCGCGCTGCCGGGCGAAAACTCCATCTATACCCTGGCCGATGCCCTCGTGCAGTGGCTGCGGGAGCAGAACCTGGTGGGCGTCGACTGCGTGGGCTCGTCGATGGGGGCGCGGCTGGTGCTGGAGCTGGCGCGCCGGGGCGTGCTGGGCGCGGCCGTGGCCCTGGACCCCGGCGGCTTCTGGGAAAACTGGGAAAAGCCGCTGTTCTACTACAGCGGGGCCGCGGCGGTGCGGCTTATTCGGGGGCTGCAGCCGCTGATGCCCGCCATTACCGGCAGTGCCCTGGGCCGCACGCTGCTGCTGGCGCAGTACTCGGTGCGGCCCTGGCGGGTGCCCGCCCACGCGGCCCTCGACGAGATGCGCACCTACGCCCGCACCACCAACTTCGACGAGCTGCTCTGGCAGCTGGCTTACGGCAAAAAGCAGGAAGGCGCCCCGCGCGGCAGCATCCGGCACCCGCTGGTCATTGGCTGGGGCCGGCAGGACCGGGTGTGCCTGCCCCGACAGGCCGCCCGGGCCGCCGCGGCCTTCCCCGATGCGGCGCTGTATTGGCTGGACCGCTGCGGCCACTTCCCGCAGTGGGACCAGCCCGCCGAAACCGTGCAGCTGATTTTGTCCGTGACCGGGCGGGAGCAGGTTGCTGCCCTGGCCCGGTCCGATGGCTTCGATGCCGCCCGGTAGCCTGGGTTTTCGTGTAGTCGGCCCAGCCCTCCGCAGTAACGCCCCCGGCCGGTAGGTCGGGGGCGTTGTTTGGTTTAGGGGGCGGCGGAGGCCGCTTGGGGTAGCGGGCAGCCAGCTGAGACAGTCAGGGCTTGGTAAACCCGCTCAGATAAGCCCTAACACGCGTTGCCGGCTTGTCACAAAACATGCTGTCACAATTTTATTTTGTGACAGCATGTTTTGTGACAAGCTTTACCTTCCTTCTCCGGCCATGAAAGCAACTACCTATCCTAGTGCAAGCCGCACGGTGCGCGCGTATTTCGGGCTCAAGCAAAACGAGCTGGCCGGCTACCTCGACGTGTCCCGCGCCTTGCTGGCCGGAGCCGAAATCGGCCGCCGCGAGCTGCCTACCGCCGCGCTGTTGCGGCTGGCCGTGCTGGCCCAGGCTATTACGCCCGCGCCGCCGCCGGCCGCGCCCGCCGCTACCGCCTCCGCTGCGGCCGGGCTGCTGCCCGTGACGCTGTTTCCGGCCCTGCGCCCCTTGGCGGCCCGCCGGGCGGACTGCCTGCTCGAAGCCGACCGCCTGCGCCACGCGGCGGCGCCGCTGCGGCGCCAGGCCGAGCAGGCCCGCCGCCTCCGCGCGCTCTTGCCGGCCCTGGAAGCCGCCCTGGCTCCGCTGCCCGCCGACGAGCGGCCGCGCCGCTGGCTGGCCGTGCTCACCGCCTCCACGGCCCACACCCTCGGCCCCGCCGCCGACGTGCCCCGCGCCCGCCTGGCCGCCCGCGAAGCCGGCCTGCGGGCCGAAGCGGAATGGATTGGGACTTATTTTGAGAATATGTCAGAAAATAGCGTCCCGTTTTGAGAAGTTATTGATAATAATAAGAGCTGCTGCTACTATTAATGCCGTTGGGCGATACACGTATAACTCCTCATCCTTCCTTCTCGCATGGCTTATTCCGTTAACCAGCTTTCCTCCCGCGCCCAGTGCGACGCCGTGCTGGCCCTCATTGCCGAAGAACGCGCCAACCTCGACCTGCAGCAGCGCATTCTCGACAAGCGCCGCGGCAACCTCAGCGACGACGTCACCGACCTCGGTGCCGAGCTGACCGTCAAGCAGGCCGAGCTAACCTCCCTCACCACGCTGCTCGGCACCCTGCCCGACGGCGACACCAAAGCCGACTACGAGCGCCGCAAGCGCGCCCTGAGCCGGCGCATCACCGAGCTGCAGGACCGGCAGCTGGAGTTCAACCCCGTTTCCCTCATCGACCGCGAATTCGACGTGGCCCGCCTCAACGCCTCCCTGGCCGAAGCCGACGCCCTCGAAGCCGCCGTGCTGGCCCGCAAAGCCGCCCTGTAGCCCGGTTCTCGCCCAACCCGTTCGCTACAAGCACCAACGCCCCCGGCCAGTAGGTCGGGGACGTTGTTTTTTAAGGCTGGCAGCGCGGGCCGAAGGAGTGACCAGGGCCTCAACGGCGGTGACAGGAGGTTCAACGCGCGTGACCTGAACCCGACGCGGGGTGACATGGGCTTCCGCGGCCGCGTCAGGAGGGTGGGGGCGCCTCACGGGACCCCCACGGGGCGCGGCTCCCTCTCCGAAGACGAGAGGGGGAGGGGTTACTGCGGCGCTTCCGGTAGAAGCGTCCAAGTCACAGTTTCTGAGCCGCGACTGAATTGAGCAGTAGCCAATACGCTTAAGGTGGAGAGGCTGGCAAGCTTGGCCTGTATAAGCGGTTTAAGTTCTTTGTGCCGGGGGCGGTCTTCCGGTAGTGCTGGGTGCATTTCGGCTGTGGCGCGTCCTTCCTGGCAAGCAGTGCAGTAGCGCAGCCAGATGGCCCAGTCTTCCATTTCCAGCTGAAAGGCTTCTTCATCAAGGGGCGTTAGCCGGTAGCGGGAAGGCTCGTCGTAGGGCTCGTAGCCGGTTTGGCAGCGGTAATGGTGAGGCTTGCCTTGGTAGTCGGCTACGCCTTCGCGTGGGCCGTCGTACCAGTCGGTCATGGTGTAGACCTTATCGGGATAAGTAGTAGACATAGTGGGAAGATACCCTCTAAGCATCTGCGGCCGGGCGGCGCGGGCTGCTGGGGAGGCGGGAGCATGGGGGTAGCGGGTGGGGCTGGGCTGACGCTGGGGCGGCAGGGAGGCGCAGCTATAGCAGGGTGGCCAGCGGGACACTGGTGGGTACTCTACCCAACCCGGTTAGGGCAGAAGAACTCCCGTGAGTGGAGGAGCAGTAGGATCTTAAACGGTGCTTTTAGGCTGCATAATTACCTGATTGTAGGTATTGTAACTGCTCCGCCACTGGAAGTAACTTTGTTACTTCCACAAGTATGGGCTGGTATAACGCTGCTGGTCTTAGGCCTTGCCGGATGCTTTTCTCTTCGTCCCTGCTTCCTACCGCATGCAACGACCTTTACGTACTACGCGCCACCTGCTTGCCTGTCTGTTCTTGTTGCTGGCTTGGCCAGCTGCCGCTCAAAACTGGGACCAAGCTGTATCCTTAGCTACCGAACGCAATAACGGCTCGGCTTACCCGTACTTCTCCAAGCATGATGCCGCCGGTAATACCTATGTAGCGGGTATTGTTACGGGCACGGTCAGCTTCGGTAGTACCACCTTTACCAGCGCCGGTAAAAACGACGTGTTTCTGGCCAAGCTTGATGCCAACGGCAATTGGCTGTGGGTTAGAAACGCCGGTGGCTCCGAGGAAGACCGTCCTACTGCACTCACGGTAGATGCCAGTGGCAACGTATATGTTACGGGCTTTAGCCAGAGCGTTACGGCCGCCTTCGGCACGGTCACCCTTGCCAATGCTTCTCCGGGAGCTTCCCCGGGAACTAACGATGACGTGTTTGTGGCCAAGCTCGATGCCGGCGGCAACTGGCAGTGGGTGCAGGGGGTAGGCGGCGCGCGGCAGGATAGCCCCACCAGCGTAGCAGTGGATGCCAGCGGCAACGTATATGTAAGCGGCTACTTCAGCAGCCCCACCCTTGCCTTTGGGGCCACTACCCTTACCAACCCCGGCGCCAATAGCTGGGAGACATTCGTGGCCAAACTCGATGCCGGCGGCAACTGGCTGTGGGCCCAACGCTTCGGAGGCACGAACAGCGACGCCGTGCGGACCATGTCCCTGGATGCCAGCGGCAACCTGTATCTGGCGGGGTATTTCTCCAGTAGCACGGTGTCCTACGGGGCCACGGATGTGCTTACGAACGCTGGCTCCCAGGACGTTTTTGTGCTCAAGATCAATACCGCTGGAACTCTGGTATGGGCCCGTCGAGGCGGTGGTACCGCAACGGACAATGTGAGGGCCCTGGCAGTGGACGCGAACGGTAACGTATACCTGGCCGGTGATTTTCAGACCACGACGGTATTGGGTTCCACTACGCTTACCAGCGCGGGCAGCTACGATGTGTTTGTGGCCAAGCTGACGGCGGCAGGTGCCTGGAGCTGGGCTGTGCGGGGCGGTAGCTCGCAAGATGACTTTGCTGCCGCCTTAGCCGTCGATGGCAGCGGCAATGTGTACATCACGGGTAGCTTCCAGGGGCCAAGCGCTGGATTTGGCAGTTCTACCCTCGCTAATCCTTCTACCAGCGGCTACGCTGCGGAAGCATACGTGGCCAAGCTCAGCACGGCCGGCGCCTGGACCTGGGCCGTGCGGGCCGGTGGCACCGCCACCGAAACCCCTATAGCCCTGGTGTTGGATGGCAGCGCGAACGTGTATGTAACTGGCAAGTTCCAGAGCGCTACGGCAACGTTTGGCAGTACCACGCTTGCCAATGCGTACACCGAAACCGCCTACAGCGGCTCTTACGGCGACGTGTACATTGCCAAGCTCAGCACGGCTGGGGCCTGGAGCTGGGCCGTGCGCGGCGGAAGCAAATACGATGATTATGCCACGGCGCTGTCATTAACGTCCAGCGGCAACGTAATTGCCCTGGGGCAAATCAGCGCGGGCGGAAGTTTTGGCTCAACCACGCTGACCAACGGCTCCATCTATGTCACGGCCCTGAGCAGTACAGGGGCCTGGCAGTGGGCCAAAAGCGAGCAGCGCGGCACGGGAAACAAAGTCGTGCGGCAGGCAGCGGTGGATGCCAGTGGCAACCGCTACGTCGTAGGGTACTTTACCGGCACCATCACCCTGGGCAGTACCACGCTTTCCAACCCTGACCCCACGGACTGGACGTACGACGCCTTTGTGGCCAAGATGGATGCGGCCGGCAACTGGCTGTGGGCCCAGCGCATAGGGGGCACCGGCTCTGAGCTGCCGACCAACGTCGTCTTGGACGCCAACGGAAACGTGTACGTGGCGGGAATATTCACCAGCAGTTCGATGGTTGTTGGCACCACCACGCTGACGAGCAGCGGCAACAGCCAATCGTTGTTTGTAGCTAAGCTGGATGCCAGCGGCTCCTGGACCTGGGCCCAACGCGCGCTGCTCAACTTCAATGACACGAACGTAAACCTGAAGGTAGACGCTGGTGGCAATGCCTACCTATCGGGCGCTTTTACCAGCAACGGGGCCACTTTCGGCACCACTAACCTGACAAATGCGACTTTCACCAGCGGCAGCGGCAATGGCGTAGAAGACCTGTTCATTGCCAAGCTGGATGCAGCGGGGGCCTGGGCCTGGGCCAAGCGGGCCGGCGGTACGGGCCGAGACTTTCCCATGGGCCTGGAGCTGGACGCGAACGGCAACGCGTACGTGGCGGGGCACGGCAGCAGCAGCACGGCCACTTTCGGCACCGTGGTGCTCACCAACACCGACGCCACGAGTGGAACGTATGAGGTGTTTGTGGCCAAAATCGACGCGGCTGGGACGTGGAGCTGGGCCCAGCAGGCAGCCGGCTCGTCTACCGACGAACTACAGGTGCTGACATCGGATGGTAGCGGCAACCTGTACGTAAGCGGTGCCTTTTACAGCCCTACGCTTGCCTTTGGGAGTACCGTGCTTACCAGAGGAACCGGAGCCGACTTATTTGTGGCTAAAATTAATGCGGCCGGCGGCTGGGACTGGGCGCGAGCTGCCGGTGGGACGGGCACGCGAACCTCTACGGCCCTGGCTGTGGATGGGAGCAGCAATGTGTATCTGGCCGGCTATTTCCAGAGCCGCACCGCTACTTTCGGCACAACTTCCATTACCAACGCGGGCTTCACCGACGACGTCTTCGTGGCCAAGCTTACGGCCGCCGGCAGCTGGGCCTGGGCCCAGCAGGGAGGCGGCACCGCGGAGGACCGGCCCAGCGCGCTGGCCGCGGACAACAACGGCCAGGTGTACGTGACGGGTTGGTTTAAGGGCGCGACGGCCACCTTCGGTGCTACCCTGACCAATGCCAGCACCCAATACGGCGGCAACAACCAGGATGTGTTTGTCGCGCGGATGGATGCCGGTGCCGGGACTTGGCAAGGAGGGCTGCGGGGCGGCGGCGTGGGGGATGACGTCCCCGTGAGTCTGCTCCTGGATGTCGCTGACCGGCTCACCGTCGTTGTGTCAGCCCGAAGCACCGCGCCCACCTTTGGCAGCACGCGGCTGGAGGGCGGCGGGCCTTATTACCTGAACACCATTGTTGGGCGCATTTCCCCGGCCTCGCTGCTGCCCGTTAGCCTCACAGACTTTACGGCGGAGGTGGTGCCGGGCAGCCGCGCCGTGCAGTTGCGCTGGGCCACGGCCCAGGAGCAAAACAACGCGGGCTTTACCGTGGAGCGCAGCACCGATGGACGCACGTTTACGGGCCTCGGGTTCGTGGCCGGGGCGGGCACCAGCACTTCCGCTCATACGTACGCGCTGCGCGACGAGCACCTGCCGGCCGGCTCGCCCTTGCTCTATTACCGGCTGGTGCAGCGCGACCAGGACGGCGCCACCACGATTTCGCCGGTGCGCACGGTGGCCCTGACCAGTGCCGCCGACTTTCAGGTGTACCCCACGGTGGCGGCCGGCGACCAGGTGCGCTATGCGTATACGGGCCTGCTGCCGGCCGGCGCCGCCACGCTGGAGGTGCTGACCCTAAGCGGGCAACGGGTGCGCACGGCGCCGGCCGGCCCACGCGGGGAGGTTAGCCTGGCGGCGTTGCCCGCTGGCTGGTACGTGCTGCGCCTCCACGCGGGCCGCATCCACCGCACGGCGCGGTTCTTCCGCCAGTAGCCCTGATGATCTACGCGCTACCGGAGCCTCCTTCACCAGAAGGCCTCAGCGGGGCGGCGTCAGTTTCCACAGCTGCTAGTGCCGCTTACCCCTCGTCCTCGTCATCCGACACAGTAGCCGTGGCTACCACCGGCGGCATGGATTCCACGGCCAGCTCGTTCAGCAGCTCGCGGGCGGGCAGCACGCCGGGCACGTCGGTGATGGTGAGAGGCGGGAGTGGGTAGTTCCGTTGTTATTTGCGGTATGCAGCACTTACAGCCCGGCGAATATTTCGGGGAGCATCACGCGACCCTGCGGCTGGTGGGCGGCTTGGTGACGGATACCGAGTACACCCACGCCCGCGTTGACTGGCACTACCACGAAAACGCCTATTTCACCTTTGTACTGGAAGGACAACTGCTGGAAGCCAGCCGGAAGGCTCAGCTGCAGTGTACGCCGGGGACGCTGCTGTTTCATCACTGGCAGGAGCCGCACTACAACGTGCGCGAGACGGCGCAGGCGCGGGGGATGCACTTGGAGCTGGAGCCGACGTGGTTTGCGCGCCACCAGCTGGAGGCCGGGACCCTGGCCGGCAGCTACCACCTGACGCACTCGCGGCTGCCGGCGCTGTTTCGGGCCATTCACCGCGAACTGCACCTGGCCGATGCCGCCAGCCGGCTCACCGTGGAGGGCCTGCTGCTACAGGTGTTTGGGCAGCTGCTGCGCGCCGAGGGGCGGCCCGAGCGCGGCGTGCCGGCCTGGGTGGCCACGGTGCGGGCGCTGCTGCACGACGAGCCGCCCGCGACGCTGACGCTGGAGCGCTTGGCAGCGGAGGCGGACGTGCACCCGGTGCACCTGTCGCGGGAGTTTGCGCGCTACTTCGCCGCCTCGTTTGGCGACTACCTGCGGCAGCAGAAGGTGGAGCAGGCCAAGCCGCTGCTGCGGCGCCCGGAGCTGCCGCTGGCCGACATTGCCTACCAGTGCGGCTTTGCCGACCAGAGCCACTTCGGCCGCTGCTTCCGGCAGCTGACGGGGCTGACGCCGGGGGAGTATCGGCGCCGGGGGTAGGTGCGCGGGTTGAGCAAAGGTTCTAGGCAAAATAGAACGTCCTGCTGAGCCCCGCGAAGCGTCTCTACCGCTTCGTTGGGCTCGGCCCGCTCGTCATTCCGAGCGAAGCCGAGGAATCTCACGTGCTGATGTCGGGTAGTGATTCTACTATCTGGCGAAGCGGTAGAGATGCTTCGCGGGGCTCAGCAGGACGGCCAAGCGAAGTGTGACGGCCCGATGGGTTGATTCCTTAAGGGCGTTCCAGCAGGTTAAGCGGGTGCTATCAGAGTGAAAAAGGGGCGGCTACTTTTGGGCTGTCGTCCGCGCCTGGCCCCGTTGGTTTGGGCAGAGGGGCGACTGTTAGCACCTGTTTTATGGGTTTTCTTCGTTGGGGCGGACTGGCCGCTCTCACTCTGTTTGTATCGACCGCGCAAGCCCAGACGCCGGCTCCAACTACCGCGCCCGCCGACGGCTGGACCCTGAGCGCCCCGGCCGCCGAGGGCCTGGCGGCGGCGCGGCTGCTCAGCCTCGATAGCGCCATTCGGGCGGGCGTCTTTCCGCACATCAGCAGCGTGGTAGTGGCCCGGCACGGCAAGCTGGCGTACGAGCAGTACTACCACGGCGCCAGCGCCGCCACCCTGCACGACACCCGCTCGGCCACCAAAACCATTACCGGCATGCTGGTGGGCTTGGCCATCGAGCACCGCTACCTGCCCGGCGTGCAGCAGCCCGTGCTGCGCTACTTCCGCGACAAAAAGCGCCTAGCCAACCCCGACCCGCGCAAGGACCGGCTGACGGTGGAAGACCTGCTGACCATGAGCTCCATCCTGGAGTGCGACGACGAAAACCAGTTTTCCCGCGGCAACGAGGAGCGCATGTACCTGGTGGAAGACTGGCACCGCTTCGCGCTGGAGCTGCCGGTGCGCGGCTTCGCGGCCTGGGTGACCAAGCCGGCCGATGCACCGTACGGGCGCAGCTTCAGCTACTGCACGGCGGGCGTCACGCTACTGGGCGGGCTGCTGGAGCGGGCCACCCACCAGAAAGTTGACGCCTTTGCCGCGCAGTACCTGTTCGGGCCGCTGGGCATCGGGGCGGTGGAATGGCAGTACACGCCGCTGGGCACGGCCCAGACCGGCGGCGGCCTGCAGCTGCGCAGCCGCGACTTTCTGAAGCTGGGGCAGCTCTACCTCAACCAGGGCCAGTGGAACGGGCGGCAGTTGCTGCCGGCGGAGTGGGTGCGGGCATCCCTCGCGCCCCACGCCAGCGTCGGGCGCGACGGGCTGGAGTACGGCTACCTGTGGTGGCTGCAGAACTACGGCTCGGCCCAGCAGCCCATTCCCGCCGCGCTGATGATGGGCAACGGGGGCAACAAAATCGGCTTGTTTCCGACGCTGGATATGGTGGTGGTCATCACCAGCACCGGCTACGGCTCGGGCAAGGCGCACCAGCAGTCGGATACGATGCTGCGGCGGTACTTGGTGCCGGCGGCGCAGTAGCGGCGGGCTTCTTCGCTCCAGGTGCTACCCAATACCTGCTGGTGGTACCCGGAGCAGTACTGCCGCGAAGTGGCGGGCTGAGACGACCGCGCCCGGCTTCCGCTGGGTGGGAAGTCGGGCGCTGGTGTCCGGAGGAACAAGTAAGGGTGTGGAGCGGGCGCGTGCTGGGGCGCGGCGGCCTAGGGCTGCTGCGGGCGCGTGGCGGGGGGCGGGGCCGCGGTGCGGGCGGGGGGCTGATCGTAACGCAGCTGCTGGCCGTCCCACCACAGGTACTGGGTGGGGGCGGCCGGGTCGGCGTCGCTGTGCATGAGGCGGCGCATGCGTGGGTCGAAGTCCCGGGTCAGCAGCTCGGGAGCCAGCGGGGCTTCTCTGGCGTCGCGGCGCAGGCCGGTGGCGGTCCAGTGCAGCGGGGCCTGGGAGTGGCCCTGCTGGTTTTCGCGCACGTAGAAGCCGGTTTCGGTGACGCGCTCCACGAACACGCCCCGGGTGTCGCCGGTGGGGGTGACGGTGATAGTGGCTTCCTGCGGGTTGGCAAGCAGGGCGGTAAAGTCGGCGGGGAAGGCTACGAAGGCAGTGCCGTCGCGCAGCTCGGCCCGGCCCCGGGCCGCTACGTCGGCGGTGAGGGCCGAGGGGGCGTAGGTGGCGGCGCGGGTGCCGTCGGGGCGCTCGGCCAGCTGGGTGAGGGGCTGGTTGGTCACGGCCGGGCCGTCGACGTAGAGGCTGTACCGCTCGCCCCGGGCGTGCAGGCCGTAGACCTGCCCGCGCACCCAGCCGCCCATCACCCCGCCTTCCAGCCCCA
The DNA here is from genome assembly GCF_003258365.1 of Hymenobacter edaphi. Classification (GTDB taxonomy): domain Bacteria; phylum Bacteroidota; class Bacteroidia; order Cytophagales; family Hymenobacteraceae; genus Solirubrum; species Solirubrum edaphi. The sequence continues at coordinate 560,605 of NZ_QHKM01000002.1, forward strand.
GCCCGATGTGGGTACTGGCCGGGGCGGCGCGGCCAGTGGTGGTGCCGGTCGTTTGGGCCATCCCGAAGCCGTAGAAGGAGTAGTCCAATTGGTTGTTCTGGGCGTAATAGCCCACGCTGCCCATGGCTATGCCGCCATCGTCGCCGAAGAGGCCGCCGGTGCGGGTGTCGACGCCGGGGCTGCTGCCCACCACGCCGAAGCTGTACGTGCCCGGCCGGCTGAAGCTGCCGATGACGCCCGCCCGCGGGCCGCTGTCTGCCAGGGTGCGGAAGCCGGTGCCGGGGCTGATGCTGTTGTTGGCGCCCCGCACCCCGGCCGTGTTCGGTCCGCCGGAGGTGGCGTTGTTTTCGCCCTGCACGGCGGCAAACTGGGTGGTGTTGTTGCCCTGGATGGTGCCGTACACGCCGGAGCCGTTGAAGGAGCTGTAGCCGTTCAGGGCAAAGGGAAAGGTGGCGTTGCTGACCACGTTGAACAGGTCGCCCGTGCGGACGGTGCTGGTGGTGCCCCAGAAAAACTCGCCCAGGCTGCTCATGCGCCCCCGCACCGCGTTGCCCGTCAGCAAATCGACGTGGTTGTTGCTGGTAGTGCCCAGCTGGCCGGTGCCGGTGAGGCTGTTGCCGGTGGTGCGCCAGCTGGTGGTGCCCAGGCTGGCCACGGTGGCGTTGGTAGCGTCGAGGTTGGCTTCGGTGACGAGGCGCTGCCACTGGGGAGCGGCCGGCGTGCCGGCGTTGTAGTAGTAGCCCACCCCGTCGCTCAGGGCGACGTTGGTGTTGTACACGAGCAGGCTGGCGGCGGGGCTGCCGATGGTGCTGGCGTCGGTGAGGGAGCTGAGGGCCACGCGCGGCACGAGCAGGCCCTTATCGGGGGCCTTCACCTCCAGGGCGGCAGAGGCGTCGGGGCTGGCGCCGGTGCCGATGCCGACGGATTGCGCGTGCAGCAGCGGGCTACAGGCTAGCACGCCGCCGGCCAGGAGTAGGAGTGTTTTCATGCTGGGGCAATAGGTGGGGGAGGTGGCAACCCGAGGGGCAAGTGGCAAAAGGTTTTTGAAAAATAGCACTATCGCGTTGGATTCGCCTCGGGGTAGAAAGCAAAGCGCCCGGCTTCCGCACATCGGGAAGCCGGGCGCCGGCGTAGTTGCAATAGGGTCGAAGCGGATAGGGACGGGCAACGGGGCGCTGGTGGGCGCCTCACCCCCCGGCCCCCTCTCCAAAAAAGGAGAGGGGGAGCCTGACGACTTGGGGAGGGGGCAGCTTGGAGTAGGGTTAGACGGTGGGGGCGGCGGGGTTGGGGGCATTTTCTTTGCGGGCGGCGGTGTTGATGGTTTGGCGGGCCGACTGGTAGGCGGTGTGGAACTGGGGATGATTGCGCTGGAAGCGGACCATGAACTTGTCGGCGCGGTTGCGGAGCAGGGCGTTGGCCTGGCGCAGGTCGGCGGCGAGGGACTGGGTGTGGGCTTTGCCGGTGGCGGCAGCTACGCGCGGGGTGGCCAGCTCGTCCTTGAAGGCCTTGAGGGCGGCGGCCAGCTCATCCAGCTCGGCGGCGGTGACGTCCTGGTCTTGGAGCTGGGGCAGCAGGATGGTGGCGCGCTCGTGGATGTTCTTGGCGATGCGCAGCAGGTCGTTGTCGGTGGAGCGGCTGAGCTGGCTTTCGGAGTAGTCGCTGTCGGTTTGGAGGTTGAGGTTGAGGTTGTCGGTGTCGTCGGCGTGGGCGTAGAGGGCGGCGGCCACTTCGGCGGCGCGCTGGGCCAGGTGCCGCTTGGTTTGCTTCTTGACGGCGCCGGGGGTAGCCGTGCGGGCGGCGCCCTGCTGGTTATCGGCGGTGGGGTCGAGTTCGGCCACCAGGTCGCGGAGCTGCTGGCGGGCCTTGCCGAAGGCGGCGTTGCCGGTGTAGAGGTCGGCGTACTCGTCGAGTACCCGCAGGGTGGCTTGCATCATTTGCAGCTTGGCCCGTTGCTTGTCCGTCATAGTGATTGGGTTGTAAGGGTTTGTTTGCGAGAAATATAGGCTACGGTCGAGGTGTTGGTAGCCGGCGGGAGCGGAATATTCTGCCAAGGCCGCTGCCGGGCTTGTCATGCGTGCTGCCGACCTTGTAATGGCTTCGGTCAGGCTTGCAATGCCCGCTGTCGACCTTGTAATGGCCGCTGTCAGCCTGGTACTGGCGTCGGTCGGGGATGTAATGGCCTCTGTCGACCTGGTAATGCGTAGTGGCGGGCGCGTTACTCGTTCTGGCGGGCTTGTTATTGGTTTTGGGCGGGGCGCCTTACCCCCCGGCCCCCTACCCCGCTTCAGGCGCGACATGAAATGGCGGGAGGGGCTGCCAGAGTCTATGGACAGGGCGTGGCTGCGGCCGGGCGGGACGGGTGCTGAGGAGACCGGGCAACGGGCTTACTTGCGGGGGAGGGTGTCCAGGAAGGTCAGCAGGCCGGTGAGGGCGCAGGGCGCGAAGTACTTTTTGCCCGTGGCGGGGTCTTCGGTGCCGCCGGACACGATGCCCACGACCTGGCCCTGCTCGTCGACCACGGGGGCGCCGCTCAGGCCGCCGAGCTGCTCGGGTACGAGCACGTCTTTCAGCAGGAGGCGGTTGTCGATGGTTTTGTAGTACTCGAACTCGTACACCCGCTGGGGGCCGCTGGCCTGGTGGCGCGTCCAGCCCACTACGTACAGCTTCTCGCCGGGGCGCAGGGGAGTGGTACGGGCCTGCAGGGCCCGCACGCCCGAGTGATTGGCCTTGAGGGAGAAAACCAGCCAGTCGTTGTCGTAGGTGGCTTTGGCCTGCAACGACTCGGCGGGGTTCTCGTTGAGCAGCTGGTCGGTAACGGCGCTACGGGCCGGCTCGGGGAGCGGAAACAACGACCAGGACCGGAGCGCGCTGCCGAAGGCGAGGGTTTTCATGTCCTTGGGCTTGATGAACTTCAGCAGGTGCTTGGCCGTCACGGCGAAGGTGTCGCCGTGGTGCTGGAGCAGGAAGCCGCAGGCAAACCGGGCCTGATCGAGCTGGGCATCGGCGAACGTAATCCGGTTGGCCAGGGCTATCGGGGGGAAGGTTTTGGAGGAAACGCGTTCCTGCCCCCGGCACGCGGTGGTGAGCAGCAGCAAACAGATCAGCCAGCGAAGTTTCATGTGCGGTGTCGCCCGGGTAATGGGGGCGGGTCAAACTACGTATTCTGGCGCAAGGAGCCTGCGGCCCCCGGCCTCCTCTTGGGGGAGAGGGGAGGGATTTGGTATCTGGCGGCGGAGCTGCGGCTTCTGCGCTATCGGCCTGGCCGTTTTTGCAGGCGTTCCTAGGGGCGGTCCGGGGCGGGCTGCTGGGGAGGTGGGGCAGCTTGAGTAGCTTCCTAAGCGGATTCCTTGTTGCTCAAGGGCGGCAGCCGCGGCTACCACCGGCGGCCTAGATTCCACGGCCGGCTCGTTCATCAGCTGGCGGGCGGGCAGCACGCCGGGCACGTCGGTGATGGTGACGAGGTGCCGACACCGCGCATCAATCAGGACAAGGCGCGTACTTTGTGCGAAACCCTGCTAACCACCATGTCCGAAATCGAAGCCACGCCCCATGTGCCGCGCTTGACGTACCTGCGCATCCGCAACTACCGCGCCCTGCGCGACGTGGAGCTGCGCGACCTGACGCCGCTGACGGTGCTGGTGGGGCCTAACGGCAGCGGCAAGTCGACGGTGCTGGATGCGCTGGCGTTTCTGGCGGAGGCAGTATCGGGGAATCTGCAGCAGGCCTGGGAGAAGCGGAACCGCTTCGCGGGGATGCGGACGCGGGGGAGTGAGGGTGCTATTGAGTTTGAGGTAAGGGCTTCGATTACAGGCGATGTTGCTGTAAAGTATGAGTTGAGTATTAGCGAATCAGAAGGCGAGGTGTTCGTATCACACGAAGCATTCTACATCGTAGGAGGAATAACGAAGAGGTTATTTTACTCTTCAACAGAGGCGGCCTTAAAAAGGGCTTCAAAAGAGAAAATAGAGAGGAATGCATACTACAGTGAGGTATTTGAGGACATGCGGGTCATTCCTGCTGCAAATCCTTATCTGTTTTATTCTCCGCTGTTTGATGGAGGGAGTAAGCTGCGTTTTCATTATGAAATAAACTTTACTAACCTGCTGACCTCCTACCGCTATATCCACCTAACCGATAGCCACGCAGTAGGCCAAACAGAGCAAGGGCCGCGGGAGCGGCTTTCCCCGAGTGGCGACAACCTGCCCAACGTGCTCTACTATTTGCAGCAAAAGCATCCCGAGGTGCTGCAGGGCATCATCGGGGAGCTGCGGCGGCAGGTGCCGGCGCTGGCGGAGGTGCTGACGGAAGTAACTTCGGACGAGCGGCTGCTGCTGCGCTTCCGAGATGCGCCGTTTGAGAAGCCGCTGCCGGCGCAGTACATGTCGGATGGCACCTTGCGGCTCACGGCGCTGCTCACGCTGCTGCGGGAGCCCGAGGCGGCGGGGCTGCTGGGGCTGGAGGAGCCGGAAAACGAGCTGCACCCGCGCCTGCTGCCCCGGCTGGCGGAGGAACTGAGTCGGGCTACCGAGATGCGGCAGCTGCTGGTGGCCACGCATTCGCCAGCGCTGCTGGATGCCTTGGAGCCGGCGCAGGTCTGGATTCTGCATCGGGGCGCCGACGGCTATACCCAGGCCACGCGGGTAGCCGACCTGCCCGACGTCGTGGCTATGGTGGAAGAAGGCTCCCCGCTGGGCTACCTCTGGGAGCGTAATTTCTTTGACGTGGGCGACCCGCTGGCCCCGCTTTCCCAGCAGCCAATCCGGGAGTAATATGCGGGTCGAGTTTCTGTTGGAGGAGGAATCGGCGGAGGAGGCCCTACGCATCTTGCTGCCCCGGCTGCTACCGGCGCATTATACGCCCAAGCTGCGGGTGTTCCGGGGCTGTCAGGATTTGCTCAAGCAGCTGACGACCGTGCTCAAGGGCTACAAGCGGCGCCTGGAGCAGCCGGGGCAGCAGGACTTGCGCGTGGTGGTGCTGGTGGACGCTGATGACATAGCTGAGCGCCGGCGGCAGGAGCTAGAGCAGGCGGCTACGGAGGCGGGGCTGCTAACGTACGCGCAGGCGGCCGGCCAGCGGCCGTTCTACGTGGTGAATACTCTGGCCGTGCAGGAGCTGGAAGCCTGGTTTTTGGGTGACCCGCTGGCTATTCAGACGGCCTACCCCCGGGTGCGGCCCCAGCATTTCGGCGGCTTGCCCGACAACCCCGATACCGTGGCGGAAGCTTGGGAAGCGCTGCTGCGGGTGTTGCAAAAGGCCGATCCGAAAGCAACCAAGGCGAAGGTACGTTGGGCTGAAACCATTGCCCCGCACCTGGATATCGAGCGGAACAGTTCGCCCAGCTTTCAATACTTCCGGCAGTGTCTGGCAAGTCTGGAATAGATGGATGGCTTATGTGATGGTCATGTGACGATAGAACGAAAAAGCGGCGTCTGCAACCTGCAGACGCCGCTTTTCTGTGTGACGGGTTAATCTCAGACGAAGCGGTAGAGATGCTTCGACAAGCTCAGCATGACGTTCTTATTGCGCTATCTTTTCCTGCTTACCCCTCGTCCTCATCATCTGTCACGCGGGCGGCCAGCACGGGCTCGGGGGCGTCGATGGTCAGGTCGGTGAGGAGCTGGCGGGCGGGCAGCACGCCGGGCACGTCGGTGATGGTGACGATGAGCTGCTCCTTGCGCTCCTTCATGCTGGCGCGGCGGGGGTGGGTTTGGACGTAGTTCAGGATCTGGCCGAACTGCTCGCCCTGGAAGTAGGGCTCGTGGCCTTCGCCCGCGTCGAGGTAGCCCTTGAGGGTGTCCTTTTTGAGCGAGACTTTGCTGAAGCCCACGCGGCAGGCCTGCCAGCGCAGGCGCACGATGTCGGCCAGCTGTTCCACCTCGGGCGGGAGGGGGCCGAAGCGGTCCGTCATGCTGGCGAGCAGGCGGCGCAGCTCCTCGGGCTCCCGGGCGCGGTCCAGCTTGCTGTAGAGCTGCAGGCGCTCGGAGACGGAGCCCACGTAGGTATCGGGGATGAGGATTTGCAGGTCGGTTTCCACGTTGCACTCCCGGGGGCGGGCAAAGTCGGCGGCGTCCTTGAGGCGGCCGGTGGTATCGCCCAGGAATAGGTCGCGGAACTCTGTTTCCTTGAGCTCCTGCACGGCTTCGTCGAGAATCTGGTGGTAGGTTTCGTAGCCCAGGTCGTTGATGAAGCCCGACTGCTCGCCGCCGAGCAGGTTGCCCGCGCCGCGGATGTCCAGGTCGCGCATGGCCACGTTGAAGCCCGCGCCGAGGTCCGAAAACTCTTCCAGGGTGCTCAGGCGCTTGCGGGCGTCGGCGGGCAACCCCGCCACGGGCGGGGTGAGCAGGTAGCAGTAGGCTTTCTTGTTGGAGCGGCCCACGCGCCCGCGCATCTGGTGCAGGTCGGAGAGGCCGTGCATGTGGGCGCGGTTGATGATGATGGTGTTGGCGTTCGGAATGTCGAGGCCCGACTCGATGAGGTTGGTGGATACCAGCACGTCGTAGTCGTGCTCCACGAACTGCATCATGCGCTTTTCCAGCACGTCGCCCTCCAGCTGCCCGTGGATGCTGGTGATGCGGGCGTCGGGCACCAGGCGCTGAATCAGGGCGGCCTGCTCGGTGAGGTCCTTCACGCGGTTGTGGACGTAGAACACCTGCCCGCCGCGCTTCAACTCGCGGGCAATGGCGTCGCGCACCAGGTGCTCGTCGAACACGGCCAACTCCGTCTGCACCGGCTGGCGGTTGGGCGGCGGCGTGCTGATGACGGACAGGTCGCGGGCGCCCATCAGGGAGAAGTGCAGGGTGCGCGGAATGGGCGTGGCGGTGAGCGTGAGCGTGTCCACGTTCACCTTCAACTCCTTGAGCTTGTCCTTGGTCTTGACGCCGAACTTCTGCTCCTCGTCGATGATGAGCAAACCCAGCTCCTTGAACTTGATGTCCTTGTTGGTGAGCCGGTGGGTGCCGATGAGGATGTCGGTCTTGCCCTCGGCCACCTTTTCCAGGGTGGCCTTGGCCTGCTTGGTGGTCTTGAAGCGGTTGATGTAGTCGACGGTGACGGGCAGCTCGCCCAGCCGGTCGCGGAAGGTCTTGAAGTGCTGCATGGCCAGGATGGTGGTGGGCACCAGCACGGCCACCTGCTTGCCGTCGGCCACGGCCTTGAAGGCGGCCCGGATAGCTACCTCCGTCTTGCCGAAGCCCACGTCGCCGCACACCAGGCGGTCCATCGGGTGGGGCAGCTCCATATCGTGCTTCACGTCCTCGGTGGCCTTGGCTTGGTCGGGGGTGTCCTCGTAGATAAAGCTGGATTCCAGCTCGGCCTGCATGAAGGAGTCCTTGGCGAAGGCGTGGCCGGGCGCGGTTTTGCGCTTGGCGTAGAGGCGGATGAGGTCGGCGGCAATGTCCTTGACCTTTTTCTTGACCGCCTTTTTCTTGTTTTCCCACTCCGGGGAGCCCAGCTTGCTCATGGTCGGCGGCGTGCCCTCGGCCCCCGAGTACTTGGCAATCTTGTGCAGAGCGTGGATGCTGACGGTCAGCACGTCGTCGTCGCGGTACACCAGGCGGATGGCTTCCTGCTGGTGCCCGTTGATTTCCACCTGCGTGAGGCCGGCGAAGCGGGCAATGCCGTGGTCCTGGTGCACCACGTAGTCGCCGGGCTGCAGGGTGCGCAGATCTTTGAGGGTCAGGGCCTTTTTCTTGGAGAACTTGCGCTTCTCCTGGGCCCGGTAGTACCGCTCGAATATCTGGTGGTCGGTGTACACCAGCAGCTTGCGCTCCTCGTCGATGTAGCCTTCGCGCAGGCCCAGGGCCAGGTGCTGAAAGCGGATTTCGCGGCCCAGCTCGTCGAAGATGGTGCGCAGCCGGTCGAGCTGCCGCATGGATTCGGCGGTGAGGATGGTGGTGAAGTCGCGCTGCTGGTTGTCGAGCAGGTTCTTCGTGAGGCGGCCGAAGTCCTTGTTGAATGAGGGCTGGGGCTTGGCCGTGAACTGCACCTGCTCGGCCTCCTTGTAGTAGAACCGCTTGCCGAATTCCAGCACCGGAAATCGCTCCAGGTGCTTTTTGAGCGCCTTGGTCGTCTCAAACAGCTCCTCCGGCTTCGACACGATTTTGACGCCGTGACCCTCTTCCAGCACGGTCTTGAAGTTCTGCTCGGCCTTGTCGAACTGCTCACCCACCACGTCGAGCAGCTGGCGCACGTCCTTGGTCCAGATGGCGGTATTGGCGGGCAAAAACTCCAGGAACCCCTCGCGCCGCTCGGTCAGCAGCTTGGTTTGCACGTTCGGCACGATGCTGATGCTGTCCTGCCGCTCCACCGACAGCTGCGACTCGGGGTTGAAGGTCCGGATCGAGTCGATTTCGTCGCCGAACAGCTCGATGCGGTAGGGCAGCTCGTTGGCGTAGCTGAACACGTCGACGATGCCGCCGCGGATGGCGTACTGCCCGGCCTCGTACACGAAATCGGTGCGCTCGAAGTCGTACTCGGCCAGCAGCTCACCCAGGAAATTCACGTCCAGCCGGTCCCCGACCTTGGTCGTGAACGTGTTCTGCACCAGGCTCTGGCGGTTGATTACCTTTTCGCTCAATGCCTCGGGGTAGGTCACGATAAGCGCGCCTTTGGGCAGCGGCTCCCCGTCCTGCTTGGCCTTGGCTTTGGTTTTCTCGTCCGCCGTCTTGCCCTTCTCACCCGATTTGCCCGAGAGCCGGTTCAGCACCTCGGCGCGCATGAGCACGTTGGCGTTTTCCGTCTCGTCGAAGGAATAGGAGCGTTTGTAGGAGCTGGGGAAAGTCAGCACTTCCTCCCGCTCGCCCACCAGGTGCTGCAGGTCACTGGCGAAGTAGCTGGCTTCTTCCCGGTCGTGCAGGATGAAGAGCAGGTGCTCGTCGGGCCGCTCCAGGTGCAGGGTGGCGGCCACCACCGCGTCCTGGCTGCCGACGAGGCCGCGCAGGTGGAAGCGTTGGCCGGCGCCGCCTTCCAGGCCGGGCTTAAGGCTCAGCGCGAGGGTCTGGATGTCGGGGTCGAGCGAGTAAAGGCGGAGGAATTCGGAGGTCTGCACGGGGTATCGGCTGGGAGAGGGGGCAAAGGTAGAAGCCCGGCCGGATGGAATTCCGGTCGGGCAAGCGGCTATTCAATACCGTAGTGGGGGGCTTAAAGTTTCCCGGGGTGGCTGGCAACTGATCGGGCGAATATTCAGGGGCGTCCGCACGGAAAATCCCGTAGTTGGTCGGAAAAACTGGCGGCGTCCTGCCGTTGCGGCTTACCTTCGTCGTGTTGTTTTTCTCCTGTTTCTAGTGCGCGGCTCCTCTCACTTAGCTATTGGCCTGATTACCGGCGTCGGCATTGCCGCCGTTACCGCCGATGTGCGCTTTTCGCTGCCCGGCATTGCCCTGGCCGGTTTTTCCTCCCTTGCCCCCGACCTCGACCACCCCAACTCGCGCCTGAGCAAGCGCATGGGCTTTCTGCAAAGCTACGTGCGCTGGGCTTTTGCCATGATGGCGGCCATGCTGGCCATTTTCGCCTACCTGAACCTGCCGCCCGGTCCCAACCAGCGCGTGGCCTACACCGCCGCGCTGGCCACGTTTCTTATCGGTATGGCCATGCAAAGCCAGGCGGTGCGCAAGCTGGCGCTGCTCTTCACCGGGGCCGCCTCGGTGCTCATTGGCCTCTACGAGCAGATGCTCTGGCTGAGCTTGCTCGGGGCCTTCGTAACGGCGGCCCCGTACACCTCGCACCGCTCGTATACCCACACCATCTGGGCCGCCGCGCTCTGGACCTACATCGGCCACCTGGCCAACAAGGACCTGGGCTGGCACGGGGTGGCCGCGTACGCCGGCGCGGGCTACCTGTCGCACCTGCTGGCCGACACGCTCACCAAGTCCGGGGTGCGCTACCTGCTGCCGCTTTCGGATAAAGCCCTGAAAGTGCCGCTGATTTCAACCGGCTCGACCACCGGCAACCTGCTGGAGCTGGGTATCTGCGCAGCCTACGCCCTGGTCGTGGCGCTGCTGTGGTGGCAGCGGTACAATTTGGGCTAAACTGGAATTTTTCCAAAAATGGGAATAACTCGGTAACAACCACCACGAAGGGGATAAGCATCAACAAATATTGGCCGACAGTGGTTGGGTATCGGCTGGGATTTGTAACATTGCAGCCTCAGACAAAACCATAAGGAGGGCCGCATCTCTGGCCATTACTGCTGCTACCGGGCGGCAGGCCACTGCTGCAACCTCACCCCTGAGTAGGGAGTCAGTAGCTGCAAAGGACACTAAACAGCTATTGTTTTTAGAACTATTTTAGGGTAAATTATGGTATTGTAATGAGAGTCTCTTGCACCCCTTACTCCATCCAAACTTCACTATGTCTTTGTACCTTTGGCACCTTCCGGCTACCGGGCCCGAAGCCTCCGCACCCTTCTCTTACCCTCTTGCACACCTCTCGCAATCATGAGTCACATCAATAGCCCGCTGATCCGGATAGGCGTCTTTTATGACGGCAACTATTTCCTCAAGATCAGTGATTACTACTACTTCCAGCATGATCGGAAAGCCCGTATCAGCCTGGAAGGCCTGCACGAGTTTATCCGCCATCAAGTGGCCGAAGACGAAGACGCCGACGTGCGCCTGTGCCAGATTACCGAACCCCACTTCTTCCGCGGCCGCCTCTCGGCCACCGAAGCCCGCGACAAGGACCGCCTGTTCCACGACCGGCTGCTCGACGATATTCTGATGAATATGTCGATTCAGACGCACTACATGCCCCTGAAGACGCGCGACGGCCGCCTGCAGGAAAAAGGCGTGGACGTGTGGCTGGCCCTCGAAGCGCTGGAACTCTCGATGACCAAGCACCTGGACGTGGTGGTGCTCATCGCCGGCGACTCCGACTACGTGCCGCTGATCAAGAAGCTCAACACCATCGGCACCCGCGTGATGCTGCTGAGCTGGGACTTCAAGTACACCGACTTTAAAGGCGAAAACCGCGTAACCCGCCCCTCGCAGCTGCTGCTCGAAACGGTGAACTACGCCGTGGCCATGAACGAGGTCATCGACAGCAACCGCGGCGGCGACCTGGTGGACAACCTGTTCGTGAGCCAGCCGGAGCCCTCGCCCTACCCCAACGTGGCCACGCCGAAGCCCTACGTGCCCTCGGCCGCCGGCCCGGAAGGCTCCATCGGCATCAGCACCATCAAGAACCTGAAGAACGGCTACGGCTTCGTGGTGATGCCGCCCAACAACCTGTTCTTCTCCTACGCTGATATGTCGGACGGGCAGGACTTCAACGAGCTGCACGAAGGCGACTGGGTGGAATTCACCGTTGGCCGCAACCACCGCAACGAAGACTGCGCCCGCAACGTGCGCAAAGTAGAGGCCCCCGCCGAAGGCGAGTACCAGCACGAGCCCGAAGGGGCCGAGTCGGAAAGCCTCTAGAATACCTGCATACCCTTACTTCGGCCCGGAGCCTTCCGCCGCCGGACCGGCCGCTTTCCTGCCGCAGGAAACGGCCGCGTCCGGCGGCGCTTCGTTTGGGGGCTATTCGTCGGCGGGCTTTTCCAGGCCGAGCTGCCCGGCCATGGCCTGCACAAACTCGCGCTTGGTGGCCGGGTAGCGGTTGAAGGTGCCCAGGCCGCGGGCCACCACCACGCCCCGCGCCGGGCACTCGATGCGGCCGCCCACCACCACCAGGCTTTTGCCGTGGTGCTCCACCTCGGCGTGGGCCACGAGGGCGTCGTGCAGGTACACGGGGTGCAGGAAGTTGAGCTTGAACTCGACGGTGGACACGAATTCCTGGTCGAGAAAGGCCTGGGTGAGGGCCGCCGCGCCGAGCACGGCGTCCATCAGGCCGGCAATGATGCCGCCGTGGGCGGTGCCGGGCGAGGAGAGGTGCTGCGCCTGCACCGTCATGGCGTAGCTGACGCGGCCGGGCGCGTGCACGCTGAGCTGCATGCCGTTGGCGCGGCCGTAGGCATTGATCTGGTCGTAGAGGGCCACCAGGGTGGCAACGTCGGGCAGGGCGGCCATAAGGCAGGTGGGGCTTAGGAACAGCCGAAAAGGTAGGTTTCTTTCCGCAGACCCCGCACCCGCGCCGCCGCTCGTTTGGGGGCTGGAGGCTTGCGCGGCGGCGCGCCGGTTTCGGCCGGGCCGCGGGCGGCTGCTAGCAACTCCAACGGCCAGGGCCGGCAAGCGTTTTGCGCCAATCGGCCGGCCGGACGCGGGCTAAAGCCCGCGCTACAGCGCCTTGCGCATCAGAAAGTGCGGAACGGAGCCGAAGAGCGTGTGCGACGGGGCCACCACAGCGTAGCCCAGCCGCTGGTAGAAGCCTACGGCCGCCTCGCGGGCGTGCAGCACGATTTCCGTCAGGCCCTGCTGACGGGCGGCGGCTTCGAGGTATTCCAGCAGCTGCCGCCCCACCTGGTGGCCCTGCCAGGCGGGGCTGACGGCCATGTAGCGCACCTGGCCCTGGCCGGGGGCGCTGGGGTGCAGGCGAGCCACGCCGGCCACCGTGCCATCGGGGGCGCGCCAGAGCACGTGGGTGGTGGTGGGCGCCTCGTCGTCGGGGGCGCGCTCCGAGCCCGGGGGCTGCTGCCAGGGCTGACGCAGCACCTGGTAGCGCAATTGGTAGTAGGCCGCCCAGTCGGCGGGGGTGCGGGGTGTATCGAGAGAGGCGCGCATGCGTAGAAGGCCGGAAGCGCGCCGGAGCGCGGGCAGTGACGAAGGGGCGAAGGTTGTGCTTCGGCCCAAATTAGCCAACTTTGGCGCCCCGAACGGCCCCGCGCCCCGCAGTATCCATCTCCCCTTTCGACCATGGCCTCCTTCGACATCGTCAGCAAAATCGATCCGCAAACCCTGGAAAATGCCGTCAACAACGCCAAAAAAGAGCTGCTGACGCGCTATGATTTCCGCGACACCAAGGGCGGCATCGAGCTGGACAAAGCCAACAACGTCATCACCGTGTCGTCGGAAAACTCCATGAAAGTCAAGTCCTTGGAGGATATTCTGATGACCCGCCTGGTGAAGCAGAACATCGACCCGACCAGCCTCGACTTCTCGGCCGAGGAAGAGCCCAGCGGGGCGCTGATCAAGAAAAAGCTGAAGGTGCGCGCCGGCATCGACAAGGACCTGAGCCGCAAGATCCAGAAGCTTATCAAGGACTCGAAGCTGAAGGTAGAGGCTCAGATTCAGGGCGAGCAGCTGCGCGTGACGGCCAAGAAAATCGACGAGCTGCAGGCCGTCATTGCCCTGCTGCGCCAGAACGCGGCCACCATCGGCCAGCCGCTGCAGTACGTGAACATGAAAAGCTAATTTAAATGTGGAAAATGTGGGGCAATGTGAATAAGGTGGAAATGGCTGCGGCTTTCCATTCTTCCTCATTTTCCACATTCCGCACATTCTGACACATTCCGCACATTCTCCTGTGTTCGACTTTTCCGTCTTTTCCTCCCCGCAGGCGTGGGTGAGCCTGCTGACCCTCACGTTCATGGAAATCGTGCTGGGCATCGACAACATCATCTTTATTTCCATCGTCGTCAACCGGCTCAACCCGGCGCAGCAGCAGCGGGGCCGCACCATCGGCCTGCTGCTGGCGCTGCTGATCCGCATCGGCCTGCTGATGAGCATTTCGTGGATTGTGGGGCTGAAAAACCCGCTGTTTCACGTGGATGTGCCCTGGGCTGAACACGATTTCGGCGTGACCGGGCGCGACATCATCCTCTTCATCGGCGGCCTGTTCCTGATCGGCAAGAGCACCACCGAAATCCACACCAAGCTGCAGGGCGAGGAAGACGCCGACGGCCCGGGCAAGACTTACAGCTCGATGGGGCGCATCATCATCCAGATCGTGCTCATCGACATCGTGTTCAGCTTCGACTCCATTCTGACGGCCGTGGGCCTGGTCGATAACGTGCTGATCATGATTCTGGCCGTGGTCCTGTCCATGGCCGTGATGCTGATTTTCTCGGGCGTGGTGGCCGGCTTCGTCAACCGCAACCCCACCATCAAGATGCTGGCCCTCTCGTTCCTGATTATGATCGGGGTGATGCTGGTGATGGAGTCTTTCCACAAGGAAATCGAGAAAGGCTACATCTACTTCGCCATGGCCTTCTCGCTGCTGGTGGAGCTGCTGAACATGCGCCTGCGCAAGCAGGCCGACCCGGTGCAGCTGCGCGACTCGCACTTCGACTAAGCGGCGCTGCCGCATCAAGCCCAACGCCCGGTTCTGCTGTCAGCGGAACCGGGCGTTGGGCTTTTTCAGGTCACGTTGAGCAGGTACACCACCACCAGGCTGGTCAGGGCGCTGGCAATGGCGAAGTCCACGGTTCGTTTGGCGGAATTGCGCGGCCAGACGCCCACCGCCGCGCAGGCACCCATGGCCAGCGGAAAGCAGAACAGCAGCCCGTAGGCCCGGCCCAGCGAATAATCGGTGAATGGCGCGTTGGTGCGGCTGCGGCGGTAGGCCCGCACCTGGTTGAACAGCCGGCTCTGCTGCACGTCGATGCGGGCCCCGGGTTCGTACCAGCCCTGAGCCCAGAAGCGGCTGTGCTGGGTGCGCACCAGGCTGGCCGCGTCCCCCGCGTTGCCCACGTGCATTTCCACCTCGGCCACCCGGGCCTCGGGGTGGGTGACGGTGAGGTTGCAGTCGAGCAGGAGAAGCAGGAAAAAGGCCAGCAACAGCCAGCAGCCAACCTGCGCCGCTCGGGCGTACCGCCCGTACAGCGCCGCGTAGGGCTGGGCGCGCCGGGGCGGGCGCTGCCCCCGCACGCGGGCGTCGTGGGGCTCCCGCAGGTGGGCGTCGCTGAGGGTCGCGTAGGCGTGCTCCAGGTGGCGGCGTTGCTGTTGCAGGGCCGGGTCGGCCGCGGGGCCCTGGCTCAGGTGCCGTCGCCAGTGCTGGTATGCCTGCTCAATCTGGGCCTCGGTGGCCGAGTAAGGCACGCGCAGCACCTGGTAGGCATTGCCGGCAAATGGCGCGGTGTAAGCGGGCCGGGCCGGTTGGCGCCGGGCCCGCAGCTGGGCGTCGTAGTGGGCGCGCAGGGCGGGCTGGCGCAGTGTGTCGTAGGCTTCGTTGATGAGCAGGTAGCGCCGGTGCGCGGCCGGGTCGGGCGTGCGGTCGGGGTGGGTGAGGCGCACCAGGCGCAGGTAGGCCCGGCGGACGTCGGCGGCGGTGGCCTGCTCGGGCAGTTCCAGAATCTGGTAATAGGTGGTCACGGGGCAGCTTCGGCGGCTAGGGCCACCACGGCCGGCACCTGCGTGGCTACGCGCTGCCGCAGCAGCTCCAGCAGGCGGCGGTTCACTTCGGCGCGGTGGTGGCGGTAGTACTCGTATTCGGGCATCGTCAGCAGGGCCGTGACCAAGCCCACGGCGGTGTGCTGCAGGCGCTGGTTGCGGCGCAGCAGCTCCTCGAGCAGGCGGGCCTGGTCGGCGGGGGCGGCGCCGGGCAGCGGCAGGCGGTAGTCGCGGGCAAAATCGGCCACCAGCCGCAGCAGGCGGGCGTTGTGCAGCTTCAGAATGGGACGCAGCGCCGCGTGCAGCAGGGTGTCGGCGGTCAGCTCGGGCGGGCTAGCGGGAGCAGCGTCCACGGCCGGGCGCAGGCCGCGCAGGGCCGCGTCGGCGGCGTCAGAATCGGGCGTAAGAAGCATAAGGCGGGGAATGTAAACAACAAACGCCCGGCCACCAGGGCCGGGCGTTTGCCTAACAGTACGGCGGGCCGATTAGTGGCGCACCACCAGCTTCTGGCTGGTGGTACCGGCCGAGCCGGTCAGGCGCACCACGTAGATGCCGGCGGGCAGCGCGGCCGTGCTCAGCTCCACACCTGCGCCCTGCAGCTGGGCGGCGGGCGCCGTCTGGCGCTGCACCACCTGGCCGAGGTTGTTGACCAGCTCCAGCTGCACCGGCCGCTGCGAGGCGGCGTACTGGCGCACCGTCACGCGGTCCTGGGCGGGGTTGGGGTACACGGCCAGGGTTTCGGCGGCCTTGGCGGCCTTGCTGGCCAGCACGCCGGCGGGCAGGTCGTAGGCGGCCGTCTGGTCGCTGATGTTGTTCGTGGAGCCCTGCACGGCGCTGGCGCCCATGCCGCGGCGGGCAAACACCTGCCAGATCAGGGCCGCGTTGGCCGCGCCGTTGTTGATGGAGTCGGCCTTCAGGATGCCGTTGCGGCCCGAGAGGAAGCCCGGGTTGCAGCCCTGGTACTTACAGCCGTCGATGACCAGCTTCAGGGCAATGTTGTTGCCGCCGGTGCTGCCGTAGAGGTCGGCGTTGTAGCCGTAGCGGTTGATCAGGGCCCAGTTCAGGTCCCAGAGGGCCGAGCACCAGATTTCCCCGTTGGCGTGCACGGCCGTGTAGGGCGACACGCCCAGGTTGGCGTAGGTCAGCGTGTTCACCGTCATGTCGGTGGAGTAGGGCTTGGTGCGGATGCCCCCGCCGGTAACCGGCTCGGAGGAGGCGTAGGTGCCGATGCCGCGCGGCGTGGTGCCCACGTCGGTCGGCTTGGTGGTCATCCACAGGGCGAAGAAGTCGCTCCAGCCTTCGCCCATCTGCTCCAGGTTGGTCAGGCAGCCCGCGCCGGTGCCGGTGAGGCGGTTGGTGATGCCGTGGCCGTATTCGTGGGCGATGATGCCGTTGTCGAGGTCCCCGTCGCGGTCGAGCACCGAGGCCGAGGCCGAAACGGTGCCCGCGGCCAGGGACTGCAGCAGCTGCTGGCCGTCGGCGCGGGTGATGAAGACGGCCGGGATGCGGATGCCGTTGGAATCAGGCGCGGCCCCGCTCATCGACACCAGCTGGGTGGTGTTCGGAATGCTGTCCATCACGATAACCAGGCGGGCGCCGGCCGCTTCGGCGGCTTTCACCTTGGCGGTGAAGTTGCAGCCGCCGCGCTTCATCAGCGCAATCTTGCCGCTCAGGGCCGCCGCGTTGGGCAGGGGCGTGGTGCAGCCCGGGCCGGCGTACACGACGGGCCCGTTCAGCGGCGACACCATGGCCAGGCGGCGGCCAAAGGCGGCCTGCGCGAAGGTGAACGGCCCGAGCGTGACGCCGCCCGGCAGCGCAAACGTGAGCGACTGTTGGGCGGTTTCCCACAGGTACATCTGCATGCGCGGCTGGTTGCCCTCGCGCGGGGCAGAGAAGTTGGCGTTGTTCAGCCCGCCGCCGTCCTGGGCTTCGGCCTGCACAAAGTCGTTGCCCAGGCCCACGCCCGAGTAGTTACGCAGCTGGAAGTTACGGGCGGCCTCGGTAAAGCCGTGGCGCTCCGTCACGTCGTGCATGATGTTGTTCCAGTAGAACAGGTTGGTGACGGCCGCGGCCTCGTTGGAGTTGGCCGAGCTGGTGGGCGTGTAGGGGAAGTCGAAGCTGAGCTGCGCGGTGCCGTCGGGGGTGAAGCCGGCCGTGTAGGTGTTCGACGTAACCGTGTTCAGCTTGCGGCGGTCCTCGTAGGCGTGGGTGTTGTTGCCGCGGGTGATGGTGTACTCGGCCCCGGTCACGCCGTTGGTGTCGTGCCAGCCGTAGGGCGAAGCCGTGGCGTTAGCCGGGTCCGTCACCAGCTGCCGGGCGCCGTGGTTGGGGCTTTCCACGGTCAGCGGCCACACGTTGTAGCTGTTGGGCACGTTGGTGCGGCCGGCCGTGGCGGGCGTGCTGGCGGCGGCGGCCGGGCGCTGCGCGGCGCTGGGCAGGGCCTGGCCCTGCCGGCGCCGTACCAGGGCCGCAAACGAAGCTTCCTCGCTTACCACGAAGTCGGTGCGGTCGAGCAGCGCGCCGGTGCTGGCGTCGATGCGGGCGTCCCAGTAGTGCTGAGCGTCGAGGGGGTAGAGCGTCACGTTCCACACCAGGGCCAGGCGGCCGTCGGGGCGCAGGGAGTACATGAGCTGCACCGGAATCTTCTCCAGCGAGATGCCGCCGGTCGAAAACGTCATGCCTTCCGCGGCGCTGCCTTCCTTTTCCAGGCGCAGGCCCTGCGGGGCGGGCATGTTCAGGGCGCGGGCCGCGGCGGCCACGGCCTGCACGGGCGAGAGGCCGGGCGTAGCCGCGTTGGCCACGGCGGCCGCGTTCGGCACAAACGAGTTGTGCGACTGCACCACCTTGCCGCCGCGGTCAAAGTGCACCTCAATGACGGCGCCGTACACCTCCACGCCCTGCACGCGCTGGCGCAGGTACAGGTGGGTCACGCCGTTGTCGGCGTCGGTGTATTCCGAGGCCACGGCCGGGTTGCGCAGGTCGGCTTCCGACAGGCCGAGCTTCACGCGGCGGGCATTGAGGTATTCCAGCCCGCGCGTGAGCGACGACGGGGCTGGTTGCTGCGCCTGGCTCAGGCCGGGCAAAGCCAGAAGGGAGGCCAGGGTCAGCACCCGGCCGTAGTGCGTAAACGTGTGTTTCATGCAGAGAAATGAAGGGTCAAGCGGGCCTCTTCTGCCCGGAGTCGGGGAAGAGGTCGTTAAAAATACAATTTTGCCGGGTGATTTTCGAATGAAGCGAGGATTAATCCGGCAAATCAGGGGGCCGACGTCGCGCCCCACTTCGTGAGCACGTCCCACACCAGCACCCCCACCGTCACCGACACGTTCAGGGAGTGTTTGGTGCCGAACTGCGGAATTTCCACCGCCGCGTCGCAGTGCGGCAAGACGGCGTCGTCCACGCCGAACACCTCGTTGCCGAACACCAGTGCCAGCGGGCGGTCGGGGGCGGGCTGAAACTGCGGCAGCGGCACCGAGCCGGTGGTCTGCTCCACGGCCACCACCTGCCAGCCCTCGGCCCGCAGCCGCGCTACCAGCGCGGGCACGTCGGGCGCGTGCTCCCAGGGCACCGACTCGTCCGAGCCCAGCGCGGTCTTGGTTATTTCGCGGTGCGGGGGGCGGCCGGTGATGCCGCCCAGCCACAGCTTGCTCACGGCAAAGGCGTCGCAGGTGCGGAAGGCTGCCCCCACGTTGTGCAGGCTGCGCACGTTGTCGAGCACCACGCACAAGGGGAATTTCTCCGTATTTTTGAAGTCCTCGACCGTGAGCCGGTTCAGCTCGTGGATGGTTAGTTTCCGCATAGAAGGGGGCATAAGCGCCGGCTGGTGCAGCCGACACAACAAGCCATCCGAACAAGCTGCTCACGAAACGCTTTGGCCCCGCTGCGCTGTTCAGATGAAGGCGCAAGCTACGGCCTCCCGCTCTTTTTTGCCCGATCCGCGGGCCGCCCGCCGGCCCGCTCCCTACCTATTGCCGCTCCGCTACTGTGAAGACAGCTACCGATAAGCCCGATAAGAAAGTCGTACGCACCCACGGCACCCTCGGCCCCGCCCCCGTGGCCGATACCCCGCTGATGAAGCAGTATCACCAGCTCAAGCAGCAGCACCCCGGCGCGCTGCTCTTGTTCCGGGTGGGCGACTTCTACGAAACCTTCGGCGAGGACGCCGTGACGGCCGCCCGCATCCTGGGCATCGTCGAAACCAAGCGCGGCGCGGGCACCTCCGCCGAAACCGCGCTGGCCGGCTTCCCCCACCACTCGCTCGATACCTACCTGCCCAAGCTGGTGCGCGCCGGCCAGCGCGTGGCCATCTGCGACCAGCTCGAAGACCCCAAGCAGGCCAAGGGCCTGGTCAAGCGCGGCATCACCGAGCTGGTCACGCCCGGCGTGAGCCTGCACGACAACGTGCTGGAGCGCCGCTCGAACAACTACCTGGCCGCCGTGCACTTCGGCCGCGGCCAGCAGGCCGGCATCAGCTTCCTCGACATCAGCACCGGCGAGTTTCTGGTGGCCCAGGGCGACCTGGGCTACCTCGGCAAGCTGCTGCAGAATTTCGCCCCCGCCGAGGTGCTGCTCTGCAAAAACAGCCGTCGCGACTTCGAAACCGCCTTCGGCCCCGATTTCTGCACCTACGCCCTGGACGAGTGGGTGTTCGGCAACGACTACGCCCACGAAACGCTGACGCGCCACTTCAAGACCACCAGCCTCAAGGGCTTCGGCGTCGATAACCTCACCGATGGCATCATCGCCGCCGGCTGCATCCTGCACTACCTGGCCGAAACCAAGCACAACGACATCGGCCACATCAACGGCATCGGGCGGCTGGAGGAGGACAAGTACGTGTGGCTGGACCGCTTCACCGTGCGCAACCTGGAGCTGCTGTCGGCCCAGCACGCTGGCGGCGTCCCGCTCATCGACGTACTCGACCAGACCCTCACGCCGATGGGCGCCCGCCTGCTGCGCAAGTGGGTGGTGCTGCCGCTGAAGGAGCCCGCCCAGATTCAGCGCCGCCTCGACACCGTGCAGGCCCTGCACGAGCAAGCCGACCTGCTGGAAGCCATCCGCGACCAGCTGCGCCAGATCAACGACCTGGAGCGCCTGATTTCCAAAGTCGCCGTGCGCCGCGTCAACCCGCGGGAGCTGCTGCAGCTCAGTCGCGCCCTCGAAGCCCTGGCCCCGATGCGCGAGCTGCTGCACGCCACTGACGTGCGCGCCCTGCAGAAGCTGGCCGACCAGCTCAACCCCTGCGACACCCTGCGCCGCGAAATCCAGAGCAAAATCCGCCCCGACGCCGGCGTGCTGACCAACCAGGGCAACCTGATCCTGGACGGCATCGATAAGGAGCTGGACGAGCTGCGCGCCATTGCCTACACCGGCAAGGATTACCTGCTGCAATTGCAGCAGCGGGAGCAGCGCAACACCGGCATTTCCTCACTGAAAGTGGCCTACAACAAGGTGTTTGGCTATTACCTCGAAGTCACCAACGCCCACAAGGACAAGGTGCCCACGGAGTGGATTCGCAAGCAGACGCTGGTAAATGCGGAGCGCTACATCACCGAGGAGCTGAAAACCTACGAGGAGAAAATCCTGCATGCCGAGGAGCGGCTGTTCGTCATCGAGCAGCGCATCTACGACGAGCTGGTGCTGACGGCCAACGAGTTCGTGAGTCAGGTGCAGCAGAACGCCCGCACCGTGGCCGTGCTCGACTGCCTCAGCTCCTTTGCCAGCACCGCCCGCCAGCACCGCTATGTACGCCCGACGGTGGACGACGGCAGCCTGCTCGACATCCGCCAGGGCCGCCACCCGGTCATCGAGCGGCAGCTGCCCCCCGGCGAGCAGTACATCCCCAACGACATCCGTCTCGACCGCGACGACCAGCAGATCGTCGTCATCACCGGTCCGAACATGGCCGGCAAATCGGCCCTGCTGCGCCAGACGGCCCTGATTGCCCTGCTGGCCCAGATCGGCTCCTTCGTGCCCGCCGAAGCCGCCCACGTCGGCGTCATCGACAAGATTTTCACCCGCGTCGGGGCCTCCGACAACCTCTCCAAGGGCGAGAGTACCTTCATGGTGGAAATGACCGAAACGGCCTCCATCCTGAACAACCTTTCCGACCGCAGCCTGGTGCTCATGGACGAAATCGGCCGCGGCACCAGCACCTACGACGGTATCAGCATTGCCTGGGCCATCGTGGAGCACCTGCATAACCACCCCAAGGCCCGGGCCAAGACGCTCTTCGCCACCCACTACCACGAGCTGAACGAGCTGGCCGAGCAGTGCCCGCGGGTGCGCAACTACAACGTGGCCGTGAAGGAAGCCGACGGCCGCATTCTGTTTCTGCGCAAGCTGCAGGAGGGCGGCTCGGAGCACTCGTTTGGCATCCACGTGGCCCGCATGGCCGGCATGCCGCCCGCCGTGGTGCTGCGCGCCAACGAAATCATGCACCACCTAGAGCAGGAGCGCACCAGCGTCGGCGCCGAAGATGGGACAGGGGAGGAGCTGGTAGAAACCGAAGCCACGCCGCAGTCAGCCACTAATGGTCAGGCCAAAGCCAAAACGGCTGCCCAACCCCACGCCCGTCCGGTAGCTACGGCCAGCGCCCCGCGCCCCACCCTGCAGCTCAGCATGTTCGAGCCCGCCGACCCAGTGTTGGAAAACATCCGCGACCTGCTGCAGCACCTCGATGTGAACACGCTCACGCCCATCGAGGCCCTGCTGAAACTGAACGAATTGAAGGTGGCCCTGAACCGCAAAAGCTGAGACTGGCCCGCGACGCTGCGCTTGCCCCAGTCAGCGGCTGACTGGGGCACTATTGTCAGCCGCTTGACTTTTAGGGCGGCTTCCATGCGGTTCAGCTTAAGGCAAATTCAGGCCGGTTTTGCGTGCTTCATCGAAAAAAAGTGCCTGAGAATGAAATGGAAGCGGTTTTGTAAGTGAAAAAATCAGCCCCGGCTCTTGACTTCAGAAATTCTTGCATTACCTTTGTGTCACCAATTCGCCAGTACGGCGAATGACCTCAAGCGAGAGTAGCTCAGTTGGTAGAGCGCGACCTTGCCAAGGTCGAGGTCGCGAGTTCGAACCTCGTCTCCCGCTCCAAAGAGGATGTTGCCCCGGCAGCATCCTCTTTTTCGTTTCCGGCCAGGCGGTGGCATAGATTTTTAGCCCGGCGCTTGACAACAAGAAAATTCTTGTTGTACCTTTGTGCCACCAAAAGCCACCCCGGTGGCCAAAACTCAAGCGAGAGTAGCTCAGTTGGTAGAGCGCGACCTTGCCAAGGTCGAGGTCGCGAGTTCGAACCTCGTCTCCCGCTCCAAGAAAGGATGCTGCTTCGGCAACATCCTTTTTTATTTTTGTGCAAGCTGATTGCACAGGCCAGAGTGGTGTAATGGTAGCCACGAGGGACTTAAAATCCCTTTTCCGCAAGGAAGTACGGGTTCGAGTCCCGTCTCTGGTACCAAACGGGCGAGGCCCTTCTGCCAGCAGCGGCAGAAGGGCCTCGCCCGTTTAGCTGGCTGCTCCTGCTGAAATGCAAGCCGGAGCAAGCCGCTAACAACTTAAGACTCGGTAACGGATGCCGGGCCGGGCTGGGCGTAGTGCCAGCGCAGCAGCGGCACCAAGGCAATGACGGGCAGCGGCGACACGATGAAGTCGATGAGGCGGCGGCCCAGCTGGTAGGCCCAGCGGACGTCGCCAGCGGCCTTGCCCCCGAGCAGCAGCAGCGCGCTCAGGGCAAAAACGCCGAGGTAAAGCCCGCCCGCGGTGCGCAGGGCCCGGCGCGGAATCAGCAGGGCCAGGATCAGCAGGCAGACGCCGGTGTAGGCGAGGCCGTAGGTGAGCATGGCCGGCAGGCTGCGGGTGGTGACGTCGCCGCTAATGCCCTGCTGAATGCGCTGGGCGAGGCCGCTCAGCCCCACCGCCGCCAGCAGGCGCTGCCAGCCGGCGGTCAGCCAGGCAAATACCGTGACGTCGTAGGTGCCGGCCCAGAACAGCAGGGCGGCCAGCAGAGCAGTCAGCGGCAGGCGCACGCGCCAGGGCAGGGCGCGGCGAGTGGGCTCAGGAGGCATGGGACAGCACGGCGTAGCGGCGCACCCACAGCATCCAGAGCAGGAAAATGCAGCCGTACACGACGAAGGTAAACGTGTAGTGGTGGTTGAAGTCGACGGTGCTGCGCGAGTACAGCTGATTCAGGGCCAGGGCCGCGACGCGCAGCACGTTGAGCAGGTAGATGACGCCGATGCCCAGGGCGATGTACAGTAGCTTGTGTCGCCAGTCGCCGCCCGGAAACGCCACGATAAACCCGGCAAACAGCGCGTAGAGCACCAGGCCGTTGCAGGCATCGAAGACCAGCACGGCGGGCTGGCTATCCACCGACACCAGGCGCCCGGCGGCGGAGCCGGCCCAGCCCAGCAGGCGCAGGGCCGCCGCGCTGGCGGTGGCAATGTTGAGCGACAGGGCTTCGTCGAGGCGGCCGAGGGGGTGCAGCCACTGCTCGTAGCCGAAAAACCAGAGCAGGTACAGACCGGCTGCCGTGAGCAGGAAGCGGCGCAGCAGCCGGGGATTGGTAGCGTAAGCTTGCATAGGGTAAAGCTAGCACCGGAACGGGGGCACTTGCTAGCGCCGCTGGCCACATAATCGTGGGAGCCGGCGCGAAACCGTCGGGGTGCGGCCGGTGCTGGTCGGGTGGAGTGGGGCTGTAGGCGAATTTCAATAGAAACTACGGGGGAAATACAAAACCATTGTGTAGCTTGCCGGGAAATTATCTGCGCCCAAAAAGGGTGCCTGGATAACCTCTTTTTCAGTGCTTTACACTACTGGCTAGCTGCCCGCCTGCTAAGTCGACCGTTACCCTGGCTCCGGCCCGGGCCGGCCTGCTTGCGGGCGGTGGGCTAGCCTTCGTTTTTCCCCACTTTTTTACCACCTAACTCTTTTTTCATGCACACACCTTTACGTGCAGCGCAGTCCACTGGGCTGCGCCGGTTCGCGGGGGCTGGCGCCGGAAATTGGTTTCCCAGGTTGTTGGCGGCGCTGCTGCTGACGTTGCTGGGCAGCTCTTCGGCGTGGGCCCAGCTCACGGGAACCAAAGCCATTCCCGGTGACTACGCCTCGCTGAGCGCGGCCATCACCGACCTGAACACGGCGGGCGTTGGCGCCGGCGGCGTGACGTTCAACGTGGCCGCGGGCTACACCGAAACGGCCGCCAACCTGACCATCACGGCCACCGGCACGGCGGCCAACCCCATCGTCTTCCAGAAATCGGGCTCGGGGGCCAACCCGCTGATTTCGGCCGGCGTGGGCGCCAGCACCAGCCTCGACGGCGTGATTCGCCTCTCGGGCGCGGACTACGTGACCTTCGACGGCATCGACGTGGCGGAAAACGCGGCCAACACCACCGCTACCACCCAGATGGAGTTCGGCTACGTGCTGATGCGCGCCTCGGCCACCGACGGCTGCCAGAACAACATCATCCGCAACAGCGTGGTGACGCTGCTCAAAACCAACACGGCCACCATCGGCATTGCGGGCGTGGCCTTCACCTCGGCCAGCAGCACGACCCTGGCCGCGACGAGCACGGCCGGCGCCAACTCCAACAACCTGGTGTACGGCAACGTGGTGACCAACGCCACGAAGGGCATCGACTTCAGCGCTTCGTCGTCGGCCACGACGGCCAACTACGACCAGAACAACCAGGTGGGTCTCACGCCGACCGGCGCCGCCGCGGGCAACACCGTGGGCAACTTCGGCAGCACGGCCTCGGGCTGGGGCATCGGCGCCAGCTACCAGAACGGCTTCAAGGTGTCGAACAACACCGTCAACAGCACGCTGAACTACACCTCGGCCACGGCTTCGACGCCGGTGGCGGCCTCGACGGTAACCACCACGCTGCGCGGCATCTACGGCAACACGGGCACCTCGGCCAACCTCGACATCGTGAACAACACGATTACGGTGGCCAGCGGCGCCACGACCTCGCTGCTGGCCGGCATCGACAACGGCATCGGCTCGACGGCGGCGTCGAACACGGTGAACATCACGGGCAACACCATCAGCGGCTGCAGCTACGCCACGGCCACCAGCGGCAGCTTCGCCGCCATCCAGAACACGGCCTCGGCCGCGACGGTGACCATTTCGGGCAACATCGTGACGGGCAACGTGATTCCGGGTACCGGCGACTTCAACGCCATTACGGGCGGCTCGCCCACGGCGCTGAACCTGACCAACAACCGCATCACCGACAACAGCAAGACCGGCAGCGCGACGGTGTACTGCCTGCGCGGCAGCTCCACCAACGTGACGGCCACCGGCAACACGGTGAGCAACTTCACCGTGACCACGTCGGGCTCGGCGGCGGGCACGCTCTACGGCTACTACAACGCCGGCTCGCCCACGGGCGAAACGCTGACGGGCAACACCTTCACGGGCCTGACGATTGGCGGCACGACCACCAGCACCAGCAGCGCCGTGTACGGCTTCTACAACAACGGCACCAGCAGCACCCCCAAGGCCTGGAATCAGAACGTCGTCGGCGGGCTCTCGTCTTCGGTGAGCGGCTCGGTGTACGGCATCTACCCCGGCCTGGGCGCCACCATCGGCGTGGCCGGCAACAAGGTGTACGACCTCGCGGCCACGGGCACGGGCGCGGCGGTATACGGGCTGTACATCAGCTCCGGCACCACCGTGACGGCCACCAACAACCTGATCGGGGACCTGCGCGCCCCGTCCGCGACGGGCGTTAACGCCATCAGCGGGGTGTACGTGGGCGGCGGCACGACGGTAAACCTGTACTACAACACGGTGTACCTGAACGCGACGAGCTCCTCGACGACCACCTTCGGCAGCTCGGGCGTGTACGTGGCTTCGGCCACCCCGGCCCTGACGCAGCGCAACAACATCGTGGTGAACAACTCGACGCCGGGCGCGACGGGGGGAGCTGCGGCCGCGTTCCGCTACACGGCCGCGCCGGCCACGACCAGCTTCCTGGCGGCTTCGAACAACAACCTGTACTACGCCGGCACGCCGGCCGCCAACCGCGTGATTTACGTGGAGGGCACCGCCACGCTGGCCAACGCCCAGCAGACGCTGGCCGCCTACAAGGGCTACATCGGCAGCCGCGACCAGCTGGCCGTGACGGAAAACCCGCCCTTCCTGAGCACGACCGGCACCGACGCCACCTTCCTGCACATCAACCCGGCCACGGCCACGCAGGTGGAAGCCGGCGGGGCCGCTATCAGCGGCGTGACCACCGACTTCGACGGGGACACGCGCAACACCACCACGCCCGATCTGGGCGCCGACGAAGGCACGTTTACCCCGCTTGATTTGAGCGGCCCGACCATCAGCTTCACGGCCCTGGGCAACACGCCCAGCACCACCAACCGCACGCTGGTGGTGACCATTTCGGACCCGAGCGGCGTGGCCACCGGCACCAACGCCCCGCGCCTGTACTTCCGCAAGGGCACCAGCGGCGCCTTCGTGTTCGTGAATGCCACCTCGGTGAGCGGCAACAGCTACACCTTCACCTTCGACTACTCGCTGGTGGGCGGCGTGACGGGCTTCGACCCCGTGCAGTACTACGTAGCGGCGCAGGACGTGCTGGGCAACGTATCGACCAACCCCGCGGGGGGTGGCGGCGCGACCCCGCCCGGCACCACCACGCCGAGCACGATTTACCAGTTCTTCGTTCAGGGGGCGCTGGCGGGCACCTACTACGTGGGCACGGGCACCTCGCCCGCCCCGGCCCGCACCTACCCCACGCTGACCGCGGCCATTTCGGCCTACAACAACAACACCCTGGGCGGCGCGGTAACCTTCCTGCTGCTCGACGCGACGTACTCGACGGCGGAGAGCTTCCCGCTGGTCATTGCGCCGAACGCCGACGCCAGCGCCGTGAACACGCTCACCATCAAGCCCAACACGGGCGTGACGAGCAGCATCACCGGCAGCAACGCCACGGCCATCCTGGCCCTGAACGGGGCTGATTACGTGACCATCGACGGCACGAACGGCGGTACCATCTCGGGCACCGACGCGCGCCCGAACCGCGCCCTGACCATTACCAACACCAACGCCGGCACCGGCAGCACCGGCATTCTGGTGACGGTGCCGACCTCGGGCACGGAGACGAGCAACAACAACTCGTTTCAAAACCTGACGCTGGTAGGCAGCGGCTCGGCGGCTACGCTGGCCGGTATTGCCATTACCACGGCTGCGACCAACACCGCCGGCAACGCCGGCAACACGGTGCAGAACGTGGCCGTGCAGGCCGCCCAGTACGGCATCTACTCGTTCGGCACCAGCGCGACGGTGAAAAACACCGGCACCATCATCACGCAGAACGACCTGAACGCCACCGGCACCGCCAAACTGGGCCGCGTGGGCATCATCGTGGGCTTCGAGAACAACATCCAGATTACCCGTAACACGGTAAGCGGCATCGACTTCTCGGGCACCGGCGACGTGGCCGGCATCAGCGTGGGCATGGGCCTGGCCTACTCCACCTCCACCTTTACCGGCAGCGAGGTAACCAACGCCACCATCAGCCGCAACTACATCGGCTCGGTGCGCCAGACGGGTACGTACTCGGCCGCGGGCATTGGCCTGGCCAGCGCCACCTCGGGCACCTCGACCATCGACAACAACTTCGTGGCCGGCGTCTCGTCGAACGGGACCAGCGGCGACTACGGCGTGGGCATCTTCGTCGGCGGCGGCACCGGCTCGACCACCCGCGTGGTGTTCAACTCGGTGTCGATGACCGGCACGCAAACCGGCGGCAACTACCCGGGCTTCGCGCTGGCCATCGGCGGCACGACCCCCACGGTGGAAATCCGCAACAACATCCTGCTGAACACGCAGACCACCGGCTCGGGCAAGGGCGTGGCCATTGGCCTCGCTTACAGCAGCACGGCCGGCGCCTACGCGGGCCTGACCTCGTCGAACAACGACTTCTTCGTGGGCACGGGCACGGGCTTCGCCCTGGGCCAGACCGGCGGCCTCTCGACCAGCGGCACCTCGCGCAATGACCTGGCGGCCTGGAACACCGAAACCGGCCAGGACGCCCCGGCTACCTCCAAGCAGGTAGACCCGCAGTTCGCCTCGGCCACCGACCTGCACACGCAGAGCGCCTCGCTGAACAACGCCGGCGTGCCCGTCAGCGGCATCACGGTGGACTTCGACGGCGAGACGCGCAACGCCTCGACCCCGGACATCGGCGGCGACGAGTTTACGCCCGCCTCCCTCGACATCGCGGCTTCCGAGCTCATCAGCCCGGCCACGAGCGGCTGCTACGGCGCTACCGAAGCCGTAACCGTGCGCATCACCAGCCAGGGCGTGGGCACGCTGAACTTCGCCACCAACCCTGTGACGGTGACGGTGGTGGTGACGCCCCCGAGCGGCACGGCCCAGACCTTCACCACCACGGTGAACACCGGTACCCTGGCCAGCGCCGCCTCGCAGAACGTAACGCTGCCCGGCACCCTGAACATGACGGCCGCCGGCACCTACTCGTTTGCCGTTTCGGCCACGGTAACCGGCGACGGCAACACGGCCAACGACCAGGTGACGGCCACGCGCACCGTGACGGCTCCGGTTGCACAGGGCCAGGTGGTCACCTTCACCGGCTTCACCGGCTCGAACCTGAGCACGGTGTTCCCGGGCTGGAGCGAAGCCGTCGGCGCCACCGCGCCCACCGGCACGACCTCGGCCTGGACCAACGGGACCA
The DNA here is from genome assembly GCF_003258365.1 of Hymenobacter edaphi. GTDB lineage: Bacteria > Bacteroidota > Bacteroidia > Cytophagales > Hymenobacteraceae > Solirubrum > Solirubrum edaphi. The sequence continues at coordinate 589,516 of NZ_QHKM01000002.1, forward strand.
TCCCGGCGGGCAACACCACGGCCAAGATCAACCTGTATGATCTGGGCAAAAACGACTGGATTGTGTCGCCGAAGTTCCTGGCTACCAGCTCGACGGTGCTGACCTTCGACGCGGGCCTGTCGGACTACAACTCTTCCAGCGCGGACCCGGCCGGCATGACCGGCACCGACGACTTCGCGGAGGTGCGCATCTCCACCGACTGCGGCCTGACCTTCACCCGCATTCCGGGCTTTGCCCAGTTCAACGCCGCCAACCAGCCCTCCAACGGCTCGCTGACCAGCTACAGCATCAACCTGGGCGGCTACGCCGGCCAGCAGATCATCGTGGCCATCTTCGCGTCGGAAGGTACCGTGAACGACACGCCGGACTACGACTTCCACGTCGATAACCTGCGCGTGAACAGCCCGGTGACCATCGACCTGGCGGCCACCGCCCTGGCGGCGCCCACCGCTACGCAGGGCTGCTACTCGGCGGCGGAAGCCGTGACGGTGACCGTGCGCAACGAAGGCACCCAGACGCTGGACTTCGCCGTGAACCCGGCGACGGTGACGGCCGTGGTGACTACGCCCTCGGGCCCGCAGACGCTGACCGGCACCGTTTCGACGGGCACGCTGGCCGCCGGCGCCACCCAGAACGTGACGCTGACCGGCACGCTGAACATGAGCACGACCGGTGCCTACGCCTTTGCCCTGACGGCAACGGTGACCGGGGACCTGAACACGAGCAACGACGCCCTGACGCCCGCCGTGACCCGCACGGTGGCCGCCCCGGTGGCAGGCACCGCTACGGCCTCCAGCCGCAACGTGTGCGTGAGCGGCACGGTAACGCTGACGCTGACCGGCGCTGCCAACGGCAGCATCCAGTGGCAGCAATCCACCGACAACACCACCTTCACGGACATCAGCGGGGCCACGGCGGCTACTTACACCACGCCGGTGCTGACCTCGGTGACGTACTACCGCGCCCAGGTGCGCTGCTCGGCCCAGACGGCCGCGACCAGCAACGTGTTGACCATTTCGGTGAGCAACCCGACGGTGACGACCACCAACACCCCGGTGGCCGTGTGCTCGGGCAATACGGCCACGCTGACGGCTACGGCCGCCACGGGCACCAGCCTGCGCTTCTTCGAGGCCGCTACCGGCGGCACGGCCCTGGCTACCGGCACTTCGTTCACCACGCCGGCCCTCACGGCTTCGCGTCAGTACTTCGTGGAAGCCTTCAGCGGCGTGAGCGAAACGGTGGGCAAAGCCAGCACCAACGGCGGTGACGGCACCAACACCAGCGGCGGCCTGTACTTCACCACCACCGACGGGCTGACCATCCGCCAGGTGACGGTGTACCGCGCCGCCAGCGCGGCAGCGGGCACGGCTACCATCCAGCTGCTCAGCGGCAGCAGCACGGCGGCCGCCAACGTCATCAGCTCGGTGACGGTGAACGTACCGGCCAACACGTCAACCAGCGTTTCGCCGACCGACCTGACCGTGAACCTGGCCGTACCGAGCGCCGGCACCTACACGCTCTACCTGAGCGCGTCGTCGCCGGGCCTGGTGCGGGACTACACCGCGGCCACGCCGGCCACGGCCTTCCCGTACAACTCGGCCAGCGGCCTGGTGAGCATCACCGGCGCCACGCTCAGCGGTTACTACTACTTCTTCTACAACTGGCAGGTGTCGAACGAGTGCACCAGCGCCACGCGCACGGCCATTCAGGTGAACGTGACGACCCCGGCTGTGGCCGCGTTTAGCTACCCGGCTACGGGCAGCAACTGCGCCGGCGCCACCGGGACCGTAGCCGCGACGCTCGGCACGGGCGCCACGGCTGGCACGTTCACCTCGACCACGGGCCTGAGCCTGAACGCCACGACGGGCGCCATCAACCTGACGGCTTCGACGGCGGGCACCTACACCGTGACCAACACGGTGGCGGCGGCCGGCGGCTGCGGCCCGGTAACGAGCACGGCCACGGTGACCATCAGCCCGCGCCCGGCCCAGCCGACGGTGACGGTGCAGTACACCACGCCCGGCACGGCCATTCTGACGGCCAGCGCTGCCCCCGCGGGCGGCACTTACCAGTGGTTCCTGGGCGGCACGGGCATTACGGGCGCCACCAGCCAGACCTACACGGCCAACGGCACGGCTCAGCCCGGCGCCTACACCGTGGTGGTAACCTCGGCCCAGGGCTGCGCTTCGCCGGCTTCGGCCGCGCTGACGGTAACGGCGGCCAGCAAGCCGCTGGCCGGCTCGTCGCTGACGCTGTTCCCGAACCCGACGCCGAACGGCCAGCTCACGCTGCAGCTGAGCGGCTACACCAAGGCCGTGGAGCTGACGGTGCTCGACGCCACCGGCCGCGTGGTGTACACCCACAAGGTGGCCGCCGGCCAGACCCAGCAGACCATCGACCTGGGCCAGGTGGCCCGGGGCGTGTACCTGCTGCGCGCCGTGACCGAGGGCGGCACCGATACCCGTCGCATTGTGCGCGAGTAACGGGCGCTGACGCCTGAGGCTAAAAGCCCCGCCGGTTCTGCCGGCGGGGCTTTTTGTTGGGCCCCTGCCGGGCCCGGGGCGGGCGGGGCCCGCCCCCCCAACGCCGCGCGCGGCGGAATCTTTGCGGCGGAAAAGGGGCGGGGCTCGGCCCGGACCTCGTATTTTAGCCGGCCGACCAGCTCTGTCCCATGCCCGAACCCCTCGCCCCGTCCGACCTTACCCAGCATTACCAGCAGAAAATCCGGCAGGTCACGGCCGAGGTGGGCAAGGTGGTGGTCGGGCAGCAGTACATGCTCAACCGCCTGCTCATCGGGCTCTTCACGGGCGGCCACATTCTGCTCGAAGGCGTGCCGGGCCTGGCCAAGACGCTCACCATCAGCACGCTGGCCCGGGTGCTGCACCTGCACTTCCAGCGCGTGCAGTTCACCCCCGACCTGCTGCCCTCCGACCTGGTGGGCACCATGATTTACAACCAGGCGAATTCCGCGTTCGAAGTGAAGAAGGGCCCCATCTTCGCCAACCTGGTGCTGGCCGACGAGGTGAACCGCTCCCCGGCCAAGGTGCAGTCGGCGCTGCTGGAGGCCATGCAGGAAAAGCAGATTACCATCGGCGACACGACGTTTCCGCTGGATCTGCCCTTTCTGGTGCTGGCCACCCAGAACCCGGTGGAGCAGGAAGGCACCTACCCGCTGCCCGAAGCTCAGGTCGACCGGTTTATGATGAAGGTGTTCGTCGACTACCTCAAGAAGGCCGAGGAGCTGGAGGTGATGCGCCGCATGGCCAACCTCTCCTACGCCAGCGACGTGCAGGCCGTGCTCACCAAGGACGACATCTTCGGCATCCGCGGGCTGATCAACCAGGTGCAGATATCCGACACGCTGGAGAAATACATCATCGAGCTGGTCTTCGCCACGCGCAAGCCCGCCGAGTACGACCTGGCCGAGTTTGCCCAGTATGTGCAGTACGGCGTGAGCCCGCGCGCCAGCATTGCCCTGCACCGCGCCGCCCGGGCCGTGGCCTTCTTCGACGAGCGGGACTACGTGCTGCCCGAAGACATCAAGGACGTGGCCGCCGACGTGCTCAACCACCGCATCATGCTCACCTACGAGGCCGAAGCCGACGGCATCCGCACCCAGGATCTGATCGAGGCCATGCTGCGCAAGGTGCCGATCAGCTAAGGCGCTGACTTCTGAACGGCACGGCCTCGACTGCCCACAAAAAAGCCCGCGCCATACCGGTGGCGCGGGCTTTTGGCATTGGATAAGAACAGCGCGAAAAAAATAAACCGGGTAGGTAAAAGCGGCGGTTATCGACTACTGGCGCACCACGGACCGGGACGTGGACAGGCCCTGCGGGGTGCGCAGGCGCAGCAGGTACAGGCCGGCGGGCAGGTCACGCACGTCCAGCGTGTGGCGCAGCGCCCCGCCGGGCAGGGCCACCGGCTGCTGCCGCACCGGGCGACCCAGGGCGTCGAGCAGCTCCACGGTGACACGGCTCCCCGCGGGCAGGTCGGCGCTGATGGTCAGGGCATCGGCTACGGGGTTGGGGTAGGCGTCCCAGGCCAAGGCCAGCTGGCCCGGGCGGGCGGCCGTGGGCAGCAGCACGGTGGTGGTGGCGGTATTGGTGCGCACCGGGGCGTTGTAGTCGAAGAGGATGCGGGCCGAATTGGGAATGATGGCTCCTGCGGTCAGCGAGGCCTGGGGCCGCACCCGGAAGCGCACGAAGCCCTGCGAGGCAATGACGTTGGTCGCGCGCGGCGGCAGCTTGATGTTGGCGAAGCGCACCGTCAGCACGCCGCGGCCGCCCAGCGTCCACTGGCAGTTGTGCGACTGGGCCAGGAGCTGCACCGAGCCGGGCATGAGGTGCGAAGCCAGCAGGGTGTCTTCCAGCACGGCGGTGAAAGCCGTATCGGTGCCCATGTTCTGGAAGCGGATGGTGTAGTCGAGCGGCTGGCCGGCGGCAATCTGCTGGGCCGTCAGCTGGGTGAAGTTGACGGCAATGTCGTTCGGATCAAACGAGCTGGTAACCGTCTGCGGGGTCGTAGCCGCGTTGTCGGCCGGGGTCAGGTCGCCGGTGAGCGGGGCTTCGGCCGAGCTGCTGAGCACGGTACCGGCCGCTACGTTCACGGCCAGGCTGAACTGCACGTCGAAGGTTTGCCGGCCAAACGGGAGCAGGCTGGCGTAGGTCCAGCTGAGCGTGCGGCCCGCCACGGCGGCGGCCGGGCTGCTGCCCACGTAGCTGGCGCGGGCATCGAGCGTGACCGTGGCCGTACCCGCCGCCACGGTGGTGGTGCCCACGTTTTCCACCGTCAGGCGGTACTTGGTCAGGAAGCCGGGCCGGGCGTTGCCGTAGGGGGTCAGGCTCACGCGCACATCGGGGTGGTTGGCCAGCGGGCGCAGGCCGAAGTCCAGGTTGCTGACCACCTGCCCGCCCGTCGGGAACGTGCCGCTGTGGGTGGTGGCCCCGGGCTGGCTCACGGCGTAGTGCGGCGAGAAGCCGCTCAGCGCCAGCGAGTAGGCGCCGGGCTGCCCGAAGGCGTAGTACTGCCCGGTGGCGGCGTTGGTGTTGTAGTGCAGCTGCTGGCCGGTTTCGCTCACCACCACGCTCTGCGGAAACGGCCCTTCGCCCGCGTCGCGCACGCCGTTGCCGTTCTGGTCCAGGTACACGGTGCCGCTCACGCTGGCCTGCGTCGGGTCGATGCGGATGAGGTGCTGCCCGGCCAGCAGGGCCGTTTGCTGATCGAACGTAGCGTTGGCCTGGGCAATACCCAGCACGTACAGGGCACCGCTGCTGCTCAGCGACATGGGCTGAATGCCGTAGCCATTGGTCACGGCCGGGCGCATGTTGAGCCGCCGCGCCCAGCGTAGCGTGCCGGCCGCGTCAAAGCTGGCCGCGTATTGGGTGCCGGTGCCGGGCACGAGCGTGCTGCCAATCGTCAGCGAGGTGGCGGGGCTGGAGCCGTTGAGGTAGCAGTTGCCCGCCGCGTCGACGGCCAGGCCATACTGGGCGCCCGAGCACCCGCCCGCACCGCAGTTGCCACTCACGCTCCGCGCCCACTGGGGCTGGCCCGCCGCCGATATCTTGGCCACGAAGGCAGTGGTGGCCCCCGTCAGACTAATGCTGCCGAGCTGGACGGCATTGGCCTGGGAGAAAGCCGAAGCCATGATGTAGGCGTCGCCGGCGGTATTGACGCCGATGGCCATACCTATGTGCCCCGCCGTGGCGGTGGTTACAGCCCAGCGCACGGTGCCGGTGGGGCTCATGCGAAAGACCAGGACCGAGGGCGCGCTCGTGGAAAGCTGCCCCGAAATCGGGACGCTGGTCGTTCCGTTATCAATGGTCATATTGCCCGATAGCCGCCCCACGCCATACAGGTCGCCCTGGGGCCCAATGGTCGTGTTGTAAACGGTTACGTAGGTGAACGGGCCGGAGCTCAGGTTGGTGCCCCGAAACGTGGCCAGGGTGCTCATCGCCCCGGAGGGGGCCATCTTGACGATAAGCGAATCCTCGGCGAAATAGTACTTGTTGAACTGCGCGTCGACGGCCGGTGAGCCCATGAGCCCACTGGGGTAGGTCTGGGCGGGCAAGGGGCGGCTGGCTACCGACAGCACCCGGCCGGCGGGGCTGATTTCGAGCAGGTAGCGGCCAAAACCCGGCAGCACGTGCCCGTCCAGGGTGAGGCCCACGCCCGCAGTGGGCCCGTTGTTGCTCTGCTGCAGGGTCAGCACGGCCGTCAGGTTGCCGGCCGCGTTCAGGGCCAGCTCGCTGAAGTCTTCGTTGGCCGTGCCATTGGACGGCAGCACCCAGGCCACGTCACCGTTGACGTCGAAGCGCGTCAGCAAGGCGTCGTAGTCGCTCTGATTGGCCGGGCTGCCGTCGCAGTGGTGCCCCCAGAAGTGCACCGTATTTTCGTACTGGGTGGTGGTGTACACGTTGCCGTTGGCGTCGGACACAATGCCCTGGCCGTAATTGAAGTAGGAAGGAATCTGCCGGACCCAGTTGACCTGCTGGGCGCGGCCCGGCTGGCTGCCTCCCGCCAGCAGCAGGAGGGCCAATGCAAGGCGCAGTAGTAGTTTCATCACGAATGAGAAAAGAAAGGAATGCGTGGTGGCAGAAGCTGCCGCGTAAAGCCCCGGACGCCGGGCCGGCCGGTACCGGCGTCCGTTTCTGCTAGCCAGACCGGGCCCGTGGTTAAAAGGCTTCCCGGCCCGGCAAAAAAAGTGTTAGAACTGCCAGCGCGCCCCGATCTGCAGCCCCGTGGCCGTGCTGCGCTGAATCAGCCCGGTGCCCGGCTTGTACACCGACAGCGCCTGCCAGCGCAGCGAAGGCGCCAGGCTCATGCTCAGGCGCGGCGTCAGGGCGTAGTTCACCCCGATGCTGCCGCTCAGCGCCAGGTTTAGCGGCCGGAACGGCCCTTCGGCAATGCGCACGCGCTCGGTGCGGAAGGTGCGGCCGTCCTCCGTCACCAGCTGCGAGCCGCCCAGAAACAGCTGCAGCTGCGCCCCGGCGGCCACGTCGGCCCACCAGCGGGTGTTGTCGGCCAGGGTGAGGCGGTAGCGCAGCAGCACCGGCACGGTGAAGAAGTGGTAAGTGGGCGTGAGGGTCTTGTAAGTGGTGGTGGTGCGCCGGTCAAGCAGCGGCGTCACGGTTTTGTTGGTGGTGCGCACGGTGTCGTTTTGCACGATGGTGGTGTACACCGTGTCGGGGCGGGTGATGAACACCGTGTCGTAGCGAATCACCTGCCCGCTCGGGTTGAACACCGGATTCAGCTGCGGAATCTGCTCCAGGCGGATGGAATAGGTCTGGTGGGTGCTGGTGTACACGTTCAGCGTGTGGGTAAGGGTCGTGTCGTAGCGCACCGCTACGTCGGTGCGGCGCTCGGCCACGCGCAGCTCGGTGCCCGTGCGCTGGTAGCCCAGCCCGAAGCCCACGCTCAGGCGCTTATCGAGGCGGTACTCGGCCATGATGGCGGCGTTCAGGCCCCGCCGGCCGCGCTCCTGGTTGCGGCGCAGCAGCTGCAGGGTGTCGGTACTGGCGGTTTGCAGCTGCTGGTGGTTTTGCTCGGGCGTGGCCGTCAGCAGCAGGCTCCAGCGGCGCAGCGGGCGGCTGCGGGCGGTATCCACGGCCGGGGCGGGCGGCGCAGCGGCCAGCCCGGCCGGCGCATTGGCCAGCGGCACGGCGCCCAGGGCCAGCAGCAGGCTGTCGACGCGACGCTGCAGCCGCAGCAGCTCGCTTTTTTCGGCCCGCAAGGCGCGCACCAGCACCACCTGCCGCGCCTCGGCCGGCGCGGCCGAATCCCGCAGCTGCACCAGCGAAGCGCGCGTCAGCTGTACCAGCGGCCGCACCACGCCCGGTACCGAATCGGCGGCGCTGCGCACCAAGACGGCCGGCTCGTCCGTGCGGGTTGCCGGCTGGGGCGTCCGTACCGAATCCGGGCCGCCGAGGAGCGGGAGCGGGGTTATGCCCGCCGGGCGAATGGGCGCCCCGCCACCGGCCGGGGCCATTGCCAGGCGCCGGGTCGCAGGCGTTGCCGTTGGTTGGGGAGCCCGGGATTGAGCCAATGCTGCTGAAGAAGCCGACAACAGCGGCGCCCGCAGTCCGCGGCGCGGCCGCGCCGCGGCCGACGTAGCGGTCCGCGAGCCGGCATGCTGCGCGCTGGCTACCGGGCGCGCCAAGCGGGCCGGGGCAGCGGAGTGCTGCCCGCCGGGCCGCGGCAGCAGCCAGCCGCCCACCAGGCCCAGCAGCAGGGCCAGTGGTAGCAGCAAGGGCAGGGGCAAGGGGCGGCGGCGTTTGCGCGGCGGCTCCGCGGGCCCGTCGCCCAGGCGCTGCTCGATGCGGCCCCACACGCCCTGGGCGGGCGGCAGGTGAAAGTCGCTGAACACGTTGCGCAGCGACTCGTCCAGGTGGCTGTTTTCCTCTTCCTCGATCATGGCCGGATGTAGTTGATCTGCCGCTGGTGCAGCAGCAGCAGTTGTTTGCGCGCCTTGCTGAGCTGCGCTTTGGACGTGCTTTCCTGAATGCCGAGCATTTCCCCGATTTCGGCGTGCGTGTACCCGTCGACGGCGTAGAGCATGAGCACCAGCCGGCAGCCGTCGGGCAGCTGCTCCATCAGGGCCAGCACCTCGGCCACGCTCAGGCGGTCGAGCGAGCTGGCGTCGGGGGCGGCGGGCTCGGCCACGTCGTCGAGCAGCAGGTGCTGGCGGCGCAGCCGGCCGCTCTGCCAGTGGTTGATGGCCGTGGTCACGACGATGCGCCGGATCCAGCCCTCCAGCGACCCTTCGCCCCGAAACTCGGCCAGCCGCGTGAACACCTTCACGAAGCTGTCCTGCAGAATGTCCTCGGCCTCGGCTACCGAGCGGGCGTAGCGGCGCGCCACGCCCAGCATCTTGCTGGCGTAGCGGGCATACAGCGCCCGTTGGGCCGCCGGCTCGTGCCGCTGGCAGCGCAAAAGCAGGTCGTCGAGGGTGTCGGGGGAAACCGGCATGGGCAAGCGCGCCCCGGGCGGGGCGTCCGAGGCGCAGACAAGGCCCGACGGCAAAAGGCTGCCGGCGTCGGCCACAAATTTTAAAAATAGCGCGGCGGGCTGTCTTCGGGGCCCCGGGCCGAATACTTCTGCCGGGGCCGTGCCCGAAAATGCCCGGCCTCGTTAGCTTTGCAGTTCGTCACCAGCTGAATCCGAAGCGTGTCCCGCCTTTCCAAAACCCTGCGTGCGCTCGGCAGCCTCGTGCGCAACCCCTGGCTGCTCAACGTGGTGCTCACCGCCGACGAAGCCCAGTGGCAGCAGCGCGCCCTGCGCCACGCCGCCCGCTGGCAGCTCACGCCCGCGGGCGGCCTGCCCGTCACGCCGCTGCGCCCGCTGCTGCCGCCCGCCGGCGACGTGCTGCGCCCCTTTGCCTTCGGCGAAGGCGGCTCCTTGCCCACCGACCTGCTGCTGCTGCGCGCCCTGGTGCGCCGCGCCGGGGCCGCGGCCCGGTACTTCGAAATCGGCACCTGGCGGGGCGAAAGCGCGGCGGCCGTGGCCGAAGTAGCCGCGTCGGTGCACACGCTCAACCTTTCCGACGAGGAGCTGCGGCGCCTGCGCCTGCCCGAGGAGTACATTGCCCTGCACGGCCACTTCTCGCGCCCCTTGCCCAACGTGACGCACCTGCACGGCAACTCCGCCACCTTCGATTACCGCGGGCTCGGGCCCTTCGACGTGGTGTTTATCGACGGCGACCATAGCTACGAGGCCGTGCGCGAAGACACCGCCCGCGTGTTCCGCGAGCTGCTGCACCCGCACTCGGTGGTGGTGTGGCACGACGCGGCCCGGCAGCCCGGCGTGCCCCGCTGGGAGGTGCTCAGCGGCATTCTGGATGGCCTGCCCGCCGCGGTGCCCGGGCAGCTGTACGCCGTTGGCAATACGCTCTGCGCCCTCTACAGCCCCGCCCCGCTGCCGGCCGCGGCCCCCAGCCGCTTTGCCGCGCCCGGGGCCTTTGAAGTCAGCGTGCGCCCGCTCGGGGAAGGCTGACCACGCCCACCGCGGGCCGATGCCGCCGGGAAGCGTGCCAGCTCCAGGTTCAGGGCTGCGCCGGATTGCGCCCCGCCGCTTCGCCGGGCGGGGCCGGCCGGGCGCCTTCCTCGTCGGCGGGCAGCGCCCCGCTTTTCAGCAGGCGGGGCAGGCCCGCCACGTCGGCCCGGCCGGGCAGCAGCTGGCCCAGGCCGATGCCGGTGTGGCGCCGGAACGCCAGCAGCAGCCAGGCGGTGGAGGTGACGTAGGAGAGGGAGGCGCTGAGGGCCGCCCCCGCCGCCCCGAAGCGCGGAATGAGCAGGGCGCTGGCCAGCAGCGTCATCACCAGGCCGGCCCCGGTGGCCAGGTTGTTGGTGCGGTAGGCGGCCAGCCCGGCGAAGTAGCTGCTCAGCAGCATGTTCAGGCTAAACGTCAGCACGCCCGGGGCCAGCAGGGCCAGCAGCGGCCGGGCCGCGCCAAACTCCGGGCCGAACACGGCCACCAGCAGGGCGGTGGGCAGCAAGGCCAGCCCCAGCACCGCCGCCCCGGTGGCCAGCAGCGTGAGCCGGGCCGTGCGCGCCAGGGCCCGGGCCTGCGCCTGCTTGTCGGCGGCGTGCACTACGTCGACGTACTGCAGCTGCGCCGCCGAGCGCGGAATCAGCCAGATGGCCTCGGCCAGCGCCACGCTCACCGACAGCACGCCCACGGCTTTGGCCCCGGCCAGGGCGGCCAGGAAATAGTAGCTCAGGCGGTAGTTCAGAAAGGAAAGAATATTGGCCAGATGAGCCCCGCGGCTGTTTTCGGCCAGCTCCCGCGTCACCGCGCGCAGCTCGCCGGGCTGGCGCTGCCACCGGTCGGGTAGGCGCCTGAGCAGCAGCAGGGCGGCCAGCAGCGGCAGGCCGTAGGCCAGGTAGCTGGCCCACCAGTACACCGCCACCAGGCGCAGCTGCAGGCCCAGAAACACGGCGGCCAGACTTGCCGTCAGCAGCCCGGCCTGGGCCAGGTTCAGGTAGTTGAAGCTCTGCTCCCGGCGGCGCCCCAGCAGCAGCAGCGTGACGATGGAAAACCCCGCTTGCAGCCACGACACGCCGAACAGGTGCGCGGCGTAGGCCCAGCCGGTGCCGCGCCACAGCCAGATGCCCGCGCTGCCCGCCGCGCACACCACCGTGGCCCAGGCCAGGGCCGGCAGCAACAAATGCCACACGCTGCGGCGCGGCGCGAGGTAAATCAGCGAGGAGCCGCCGAGCAGGCCGATGAAGAGCAGGCTCAGGGCCATATCCGTCACGAACAGGCTGACCTGCCCGCGCCCGGCCGCGCCGAGGTAGCGCGCCGTCAGCCACACCACGCCGAAGTTGAGCAGCGCCACGCCCAGCCGGGCCACGAACGTATGCAGCAGGCGGGGCAGCGTCATTGGGCAGCTCGGGGGGCGTTCAGCACGGCGGCGTACAGGTCGAGGAAGGCCCGGCCCACGGCGGCGGGACTGCAGCGGTGGGCGGCGTCGGCACGCAGCACGGCCGGGTTCAGCGGCAGCTGCCCGGTCAGCACCCGGCGCAGGGCAGCGGCCAGGGCGGCCTCGTCGTCGGGGGCCACCAGCAGGCCGAAGGCGCCGGCGGGCTCGAACAGCTCGGGTACGCCGCCGGTGCGGGTGGCCACCACCGGGCAGCCGCAGGCCCGGGCCTCCAGCAGCACGCAGCCGAAGGTTTCGGCCCGGCTGAACGACACCAGCGCGGCGGCCTGCTGCATTTCGCGGGCCACGGCGGGGTGCGGCAGCTTGCCCAGAAACGCCACGGTGCCATCGGCCAGCAGCCCCAGCTCGGCGGCGTAGGCGCGCAGCCGGGCCTCGTCGGGGCCGTAGCCGGCCACGCGCAGGCGCAGGCCGGGCAGCTCCGGCCGCAGCCCGGCCACCACGCGCAGCACGCCCGAAAGGTTCTTTACCGCGTCGTGAAAGGCCGAAACGTGCAGCAGCGGCCGGGGCCGCGGCGGCGCTGCCCCGGCGTCAGCGGCGGGCCGAAACAGCGCCGTATCCACCACGTTGGCAATGACGACTTCGCGCCGGTTGGTGAAGCCCAGCCGCGTCATGGCCGCGCCCAGGCCCTGCGACACGGTGTGGCGCGCCGCGGCCCCGCGCACCACCAGCCGCGTCAGCCAGCGTCGCGCCGGGCCGATGAGGTGGCTGCGCTCGGGCAGATACAGCGTCCAGTGCTCGGTGACGAGGTAGGGAATGCCCGTCAGCTGCCGCAGCAGCCAGGCCGCCACGCCGGTGCGCAGCAGCACGTGCACGTGCACCAGCGCGGGGCGGCCCCAGCGGCGGCGCAGCTGCCCGTAGCCGTGCCCCACGCAGGCGAAGTAGAGCAGCAGCTTCAGCAGCTTATCCAGCGCGGGCAGGCCGGTGATGCGGGCGCGGTAGTAGTAGCGCAGGGTGGGCCAGGGCCCGTCCCAGTCGGCTTCGCACACGGCCAGGCGGGGCAGCGGGCCGCGGGCCACGGTGGCCAGCAGCACGGCCACCTCGGCGCGCCCGGCAATGGCCGCCACGTGCCGCGCCACGAAGTCACCGTCCTGGTCGTCGTAGCGGTGGGGGTACCACTTGGGCAGCATGAGCACGCGGGGCAGCGGCGGGTGGGGCATGGGGCAGGCACGGCCCCGAGAAGGCCGACAAGGGGCAAGTTCGGCAATCAGCGGCGGAATCGGCGCACGGGTGGGGCCGCCGTCAACACGACGGCGGCCCGCCTCCTTTCGGAAACGGACCGCCGCGCTGGTGGATAAGGATAACAGGTAAGCTAAAAGCTGCAGGGGTAATTACTGCGTCACCACGAAGCGCACGGCCTCCACCGATTCGCCGGTTTGCACGGTGGCCGTGTACAGGCCAGCCCGCAGGGTGCCGGGCAGGGCCAGCTGCTGTTCGCCGCTGGTCAGGGTGCGGTCCTGGGTCACGGTGGCCACGGTGCGGCCGGTCACGTCGAGCACGCGCACCGTCACGGCGGCGGGGCGGGCCAGCGTGAAGCTCAGCTGGCTGGCGCCGGCCGTGGGGTTGGGGTACACGCTCAGGCCCTGCACGGCGGCCGCCTTGGCCTTGGCCGAAGTCACGCCGGCCACGTTGTAGCAGGTGTTTTGCGGGTTGTAGTTGGTCCAGCCGGCCGTCCAGTTGCCCGCAGGGCCGAAGGCACCGCGGTAGGCCACGTTGTCGAAGAAGCCCCCGGCCAGCTTGGCGTCGGTGAAGGCGGCGCCCGAGGCCAGCGGCGAGGCGGCCGGCAGCGTGAAGTTCGGCGCGGCCGACGGCGCGGTGCTGGCCGCGGCCGAGTTGATGGTGAAGTTGTCCGCGTTCAGGGCCAGGCTGCTGATGCTGGCGTAGGTGGTGTTGCTGCGGGTGGCGTCGTTCCAGAAGCCGTTCACGTTGTAGGTGGTGGGCGAAGCCGACTGGAAGTCGGTCGTCATGCCGGCCATTACGTTGTTTTTCAGCACCAGCGCCCCGCTCGTGGCGTTGGCCTGGGTGGTCGAGCCGTCCAGGGTCAGGCCCACGGGCCAGCCCGTCAGCACCGAGTTGAAGATGGAAATCTGCGAGTTGCGGCGCAGGTGCATGGCGCGGGTGAAGTTGGCCGCCACCGAGGGGTTGGTCAGGAAGGCGCTGACGTTGGAGAAAACCGGGGCGGTAATCGGCGTCAGGGCCGAGCTGTTGGCGTCGTTGTCCGACTCAAACGCCGTCGAGCCCGATACGTCGGCCTGGTTGGGGTCGCGCACCGTCACGGCGTACTGCACCTTGCCGGTGAAGCCGAAGTCCGTGTCAAAATCGTCGTCGGTGGCGGCAATGGCCACCAGGTGCTTGGCATTCACCGTGCCCCCGAACCACTCGAAGGAGTCGTCGCCCGAGGCGTACACCGATACGTAATCGATGGTGGTGCCCGCGCCCACGCCGGCCAGCGTCAGGCCGTTGATTTCGTTGTTTTGCGAGAGGGCCACGCCGGGGTACTCGATGCGCACGTAGCGCAGCACGCCGGAGTTGTCGTTCGGGTCGGTGCCGCCGAAGGTGGCGCTGGGCACGCCCTCCACGGCCGGGCTGCCGGGCTGGTTGATGGGCGCGCGGCCGCAAATCACGATGCCGCCCCAGTCGCCGCGGTTGCGGCTGCCGGCGGGCTGGTTGGAGGTGAACACGATGGGCCGGGCGGCGGTGCCGTCGGCAAGGAGCTTGCCGCCCTGCAGCACCACCAGCACGCCGCCCGGCGAGGGCGTCTTGTCGGCCTTGATGATGGTGCCCGGCTGAATGGTCAGCGTGGCGCCGTTGGCCACGTACACGTAGCCGCTCAGCAGGTAGATGTTATTGCTGGTCCAGGTGGTGTTGGTCGTGATAGTGCCCGTGACGGTGATGGGGGCCGGCGCGGCCGGGCAGGTGCTCTGGGCCAGGGCGGTGGTGGGCAGCGTGGCGGCCGCAGCCAGGGCCAGGAACAGCGGGAGTACAAGCTTTTTCATAGAGGCGAACCTGAGTTGTCGATTGCGCGACAAAGGTCCAAAACGCCAACGCCCGCGGGCTACCGCGGGCGTTATCGTTTCGTTAGGGGCGTATTACGATATTGTGTAGCCCGCGCCCGGCGGCCCGGGTATTCACCACAAAACGGTCGTGCGAAGCAGCTTCGCACGACCGTTTTGTTCGGGCCGTTTCGGGCCTTTAGAAGTTGTAGACCAGGCCCAGCATGGTGTAGCGGCCCCGGCGGTAGCGGGCAAATGGCAGCTGCTCGCCCGCGTCGATTTTGCTGTTGTAGTTGAAGTCGTAGAACTGGCGGATGGGCTGGTTCAGCAAATCCTGCACCCCGGCCTTCAGCTGCAGGTGCGGGCCCACGCCCTTGGTCACGGCCAGGTCAATCACCTGGCGCGGCATCTCAATGACCGAGAAGTTCTGGGTGTAGTCGCCGATAAAGGAGAAGCGCTGGCCAATCACGTTGTACTGCGCCGACACCTGCCACTTTCGGTCGTCGTCCTGGTAAAACACCCCGGCGTTGACCACGTAGGGCGACTGGCCCTGCAGCGGGCGGTCCTGCAGCGCGAAGCCGTCGGTGTCCTGGCCCTTGGGCAGCTGCACCCGGCTGTGAATCACCGAGGCGTTCAAAATCAGCGAGAGGCGCTGCAGAAACACGCTTTCCGTCAAGCCCAGCAGGCTCTTGCGCACTTCCAGCTCGGCGCCCACGTCGTAGGCGTTCTGCGCGTTCTGGTAGCCGATCCACAGCTGGCTGCCGGTCACGTTCACCGTCGTCTGCTCGATGGCGTTGCGGAACTTCTTGTAGAACACGCCCACCGACACCATTTCCGACTTGGTGGGGTAGAACTCGTAGCGCAGGTCGGCGTTGTAGATGGTGGCCGTTTTCAGCGTCGAGTCGCCCACGATCATGGCGTTGTTGGCCACGTCGTAGTACTGGTTCGGCGAGATTTCGCGGAACTCCGGCCGGTTCACCGTCACGCTGCCGCCCAGGCGCAGCGCCGACCGCTCGTTGAAGTTAAAGCTCGCGTTCAGCGAGGGCAGCGGAATGGTGCGGTTTTCCTGGTAAGTGCGGCGGCCGGAGCTGTGCAGCTGGCGGCGGTTGTGCTCCACGCGCACCCCGCCCGAGAGGTTGAGCTTGTCGGTCAGCGGGGCCACGGCGCCCACGTAGCCGGCCAGCAGCACGTTTTCGGCCTCGTAGCTGTCCTCCGGCTTGGTGCCTTCGGCCACGGTGTAGCCCTTCACCGGGTCCAGGTTCGCCGGGGCGAAAATCTGGTCGATGGGCAGCAGCTGCACCTCGTTGGGCAGGTTGAAGCCCGAGCCGCGCACGAAGGAGAAGTAGCGCTGCTGGTAGTCGCGCACCTTGCGCTCGGTGTAGAAGCCGGCGCGCAGCTTGTACTGGTTCACGCTGGTCGTGTCGCGGCCCATGATGCGCCGTTCCCACTGCCCGCTGCCCATCACCGTGTTTTCGTGCAGGTTGGAGAAGAAGCGGCTGGCCTCGGTGATGTTGCCTTCCAGGGGCACATTCACGAAGAAGGGCCGTTCCACGCCCGGCAGCAGCTGTTTCTGGTAGCGGTAGCGGCTGTAGTCGGGCTCGTCGCGGTACACGTAGTTGTAGCCCGCGGCCCAGGTCACGGTGGTGTGCTCGGTGGCGCCCAGGTCGTGGCTGCCCTGCAGCTGGCCCGAGTAGATGCTGCGGCTCTGGTAGTGCAGGGCGTAGTCGTCGCGCTGCCGGTCTTCCTCCAGCCCGGTGCGGTGAATCACCTCGTCGGTGCCGTACTGGTTGAAGAAGTTGCGCAGCTCCAGGCGGTTGCGGCCGTTCAGGCGCACCTGCCAGTTATGAATCACGCCCAGGCGCACGCCCGTCACGGCGCGGGTGTCCTTGAACTCAAATTGCGTGGCGCGCTGGCCCGTCTCCGGGTCTACGTCCTTGGTGTAGCGGTTGCGCTCCACCCCGTACTGCTCGCGGGTGTTGGAGTACGAAATCGAGGTGACGTTGCTCAGGTAGGCCGAGCCGATTTCAAACTTGCGCGTCAAGCCCAGCGAGGCGCGAATGTCGGGCAGCGCCCGGCCCAGCGAGGGCAGCCAGGTGGTGCCGCGCAGCCCGTTGGCGGCGCTGGCCAGCTGCGCCGGCGTCGACTGGTCCGAGCGAATCACGCCCTGCTCGGCCACCGCGCCCGGCAGCTGGCGCTGCCCGCCGTCGAAGCCCAGCCAGTCGGTGCTGCCGCGGCGGCTCTGCATGTAGTTCTGCCCGAAGGTGGTACCGTTGCGGTGCCAGCCCGACACGCTCAGCGAGGTTGTGTTGTCGAGCACCGAGTTCTTGGTGTACACTTTCACCACGCCGCCGCCGAACTCGCCCGGCAGCTCCGGCGACCCGGACTTGAAAATCAGCACCCGGTCGATAACCGACGAGGGCAGCACGTCGAACGAAAAGGAGCGGGTGTCCACCTCGGCCGACGGCGTCAGCGCGTCGTTCAGCAGCACCGTGTTGTAGCGTTCGGCCAGGCCGCGCACCACGATGAAGTTGTTGCTCTGAATCGTGACGCCCGGAATGCGCTTCACCACTTCGGCCGCGTCGCGGTCCAGGGTTTTCACAATCTGGTCGTTCGACATGCCGCTGACCACCACCTCGCTCTTGCGCAGGTCCTGGAGCAGCGCCACCTCGGTGCCGGTCTGGCGCTGCCCGGTCACGGTAACCTCTTTCAGCGCCTGTACGTTTTCCTCGAGCGTGCTGTTGAGGGTGGTTTTCTTGCCCTCCGTCACCACAATGCCCGTGTAGTTCACGGGCTTGTAGCCGAGGTTTTGAATGGTAATGCCGTAAGTACCCGGCTTCAGGCGCAGCTCGTAATTGCCCTCCACGTCCACCGGCGCGGCCTGCGTGGTGCCGGTCACAATCACGGTGGCGCCGATAACGGCTTCGCCGGTTTTTTTATCGAGGACCTTCCCGACGATGGAGCCTTGTTGAGCAACGGCCAAAGTGCTGATTGTCAGCATTGGCGCGAGTAATAAAGAACGGCGCATAAGCATGTGCTGGTTGGCGCCGCAAAAGTATTTTGACCCTGTTACGCCAGTGTGACGCCCCCGTTATGCTTATGTTATTCACCATGTAACTAGCTGAATATCTGAATTAGCAGTACTTTTGTCGCCCCGTTCACCAATCTGCCCGCATGCTGCTGTCCATGACCGGCTACGGCGTCGCCCAGCGCGAAACCGAGCACTATACCGTCGTTGTTGAAATCAAGTCGCTGAATTCCAAGGGCTTGGATTTGAGCCTGCGCATGCCCCGCTCGCTGGCGGGCAGCGAGTTGGAACTGCGCAACCTTATCGGCCGGCACCTGGTGCGCGGCAAGGTCAACGTTAGCATCGACCTGAACCGGCCGGCGGCCGTTCGCTCGCGCGCCACGCTGCACCGCGAAACGCTCACCGCCGCCTACCACGAGCTGCTGAGCCTGGCGCAGGAGCTGGGCGCCCCCACCGACAACATCCTGGAGCTGGCCCTGCGCCTGCCCGGCGTGGTGCAGTCGCCCAACGAAGGCAGCGCCCCCGCCGACGACGAGCCCGCGCTGACCTGGGCCGAGTTGCAGCCCATCGTGCAGGAAGCCCTCGATCGGGCCGGCGAATTCCGCCGCACCGAGGGACAGGCGCTGACCACCGAAATCCTGAGCTACATCGACCGCATCCGCATCCAGCTCTCCGACGTGGACCGCCACGACCCGACGCGCCTGGAGAACGTGCGCCGCCGTATGCACGACGGCTTGGCCGAACTGGCCCAGAGCGACCAGTTCAACCCCAGCCGCTTCGAGCAGGAGCTGCTGTACTACATCGAGAAACTTGACATCGCCGAGGAAAAGGTGCGGTTGGTCAGCCATCTGCACTACTTCACCGAAACGGTGCACCTGCCCGAGTACAGCGGGAAGAAATTAGCCTTTATTTCGCAGGAAATTGGTCGGGAAATCAATACCATTGGCTCCAAAGCCAACGACTCGACCATTCAACACCTGGTGGTGGGCATGAAGGAGGAGCTGGAAAAAATCAAGGAACAGCTCAATAATATTCTTTAAGCCCAAAACCGTGTTTCTACATCGTTCGTAAATGCAATTGAACATTCTCAATACAATTCTGCATAGCGCTATGTGGATGCTTGTCGGGCCGCCGAATGCACTGCGGCTAGGCTGGTGAGAAGGTTCAAATTCGCTTTGCGTATGCGCTAAGGCCGTTTTCTTCCCGTGTTCAGTCGCTTTTACTTTTGTACTAAATTATTTTTGTATAAAGTTCTTGTACTGACGGCTTTTCTTCCTAAATTGTGTTATCCAAACAGACTGCCCTTGCGCTGTTCGGTAGTTTACCCAGAAAGAATGTTCACCGTTTTTTGGTCCTTGTCATGAAGAAAGTTCTACTCGCCCCGTTGCTCTGCCTCGCAGTGCTGCTCATGGCCGCCCGGCCGTTTGCCGAAGTGGAGCTGATTAAGAAGCGCGTTCTGAGCGAACGGGTGGAAATCCTGATTCCGAAAGGATTCGAGGTGATGAGCGAGCAGCAGATGGACTTCCTCTACGCCAAAGCGCAGAGCCGTCCGAGCGTCATCTACACCAACACCTCGCACGCCAGCCTTTCCTTCTCGTACACCGACAACACGGCCGACCAGGATATGGTCGACATGTACGCGGCCAACTTCATGAAGACCTACCGCAAGCAGTACTCTGATGCGCAGTTCTTCTCGGACGGCGTCAAGGAAATCAACGGCCGCAAGGTGGGCTACATCGAAATGATGAAGCCGGAGTTGGGCCACCAGGTCTACCAGCTGATTTTCTTCACCGACATCGAAGGCCGTCTGCTGATGTGCACCTTCTCCTGCCCCGACCGTCAGAAGCCGGAGTGGGAATCGGTAGCCAAGCAAGTGATGAGCTCCTTGCGCAGCAACAGCTAAACAGCGCGGCGCCACCCGCCTGTTTTTATTCCATCCCGGAATCATCCGCCTCCACCGCGGATGATTCCGGGATGCTTGCTTTTAAAGCAAACTGAACGCACCAACCGGCCTCTTGGCAGATCGGCCACACCTTATTATATACCATCGGGGTAAATCAGCCCGCCAGGAGACTACGGCCGGGGTTAACGAGCCGGGCTCACAGCGGATGCTCCAGCCGCTGGCAGTAGGCCCGCAGCAGCCCGAACAGGCCCGCAAAGCCCGAGAGGGGGAGGGTCTCGGCTTGGTCGTGCACGTCGTGGTAATGGGTAGGCGTACCGCGTAGGTACAGGAAAAACGCGGGCACCCCGGCCTCCGCAAAGGGGTAATGGTCGGAGTTGGCGGCCCGGCCCCGCGGAGCCAGACCGGGCAGGTAATGGCCGGTGGAATTAAGGTTCTCCAGCAGCTGGTATTCGCGCTCGTGCACTTTGCCGTTGACCACGGTAGCGCCCGCCTGCCCCGTGCCTTCCAGGTCGAGGTTGAGCAGAAACCGGATGCGGTCGAGCGGCAGCAGGGGGTGAGCCACGAAGTAGCGGGAGCCGACGAGCCCGGCTTCCTCGGCGCCGAACGCCAAAAACGCCACCGAGTAGCGCGGGCGGTGGGCCGGCTGGGCGTAGTGAGCGGCCAGCTCCAGCAGCAGAGCGGTGCCGCTGGCGTTGTCGTTGGCGCCCGGGAAGTAGGCCTGCCGGCCCATGCGGCCCAGGTGGTCGTAGTGCGCCGTGACGACGATAAACGAGTCGGGCTGCACGGCGCCGCGCACCATCCCCACGACGTTCTGCGTGGGGTAGCTTGTGCGCAGCCGGGCCTCCACGGCCAGGCGGACCGGGCTGGGGCCCGCAGGCCAGCGCGAAGCCAGTACCTGCAGCTGTACCTGCCCGGCCTGCGCCGGCGCCAGCGAAGCGGTGAGCTTGCCGGGCACCAGCTCGATGCGGGCGGCGGCCTCGGCTACGTGCTGGGCAAACACTTCGGGCAGGATGCGCAGGCGCTCGGCGTCGCGCTGCCGGAGCACCAGGATGCGCCCCCGCAACGGCTCGTGCAGGAAACGCTGCCCGGCGGCTTCATCCGAGAAAATCAGCGAATCGAGGCGAATGGGCCGCCCCTGCAACTGGCCGCCGCCGGAGCTCGGGGCGGCAATGAAATCAGCGCCCGGCGTCAGCTGTTGCGCGCCGACGCGCAAACTGAGCCGCCCGGGAAAGGTATTGACGTCGAAGGTAAACGGCTGGTAGTAGTCCGGGGCCAGGGGCTGCAGGCCCAGGGCCTGGAAGCGCCGGCGCAGGTAGTCGGCAGCCCGCCGCTCCCCCTGTTGCACGTAGCCGCGGCCGTGCAGGCGCGGGCTGGCCAGGGTGGCAATGGTTTGCCGGGCGCGGGCCATGTCCTGGGCCTGCGCCGAAGCCAGCGGCAGCAGCGCACCCAGCGCCAGCGCGGCAACACGACGAGCGGGGAGCGGCATACGGGGCAGCGTGAAAGGAATAGGGTAAGTAATTGACCGCGGCCGCGGCTCAGGCCGCGGCGGGCAGCACGTCCCACCAGCGGCGGGTGAGGTGCATCAGGCCGAGGCCGGCCACCGCCCCCAGGGCGTCACTGAGCATGTCGGTCCATTCGCCCAGGCGGCCCAGGTCCATGAAGGTTTGCGTCAGCTCGATGAAGGCGCCCAGCAGCAGGCACATCACCAGCGTCCACGGGAAAGCCCGGTGGCGCAGGCTCGGGAAGAGCCGTTGCCACCGGGCCGTCAGAATGTAGAGGACCGCGGTTACGACGAAGATGCCGGCGTGGGCGGCCGTGTCGAACGAGAGCAGCTCCCAGTGGGGCAGGGGCGGCAGCTGATCGAGCGGGCTGAGCGTGCCCCAGAGCATGAAGGCCGTCCAGGCCAGGGCGACCAGCGCCGTCAGCACGCGGAGCATGGCCGGCCCGGCAATTAGGCGCCTACCAGCTCGCCGTAGGCCTCCGCCGACAGCAACCCTTCGAGCTCGGCCTGGTCGCCGATGCTCATCTTGATCATCCACCCGTCGCCGTAGGGGTCGGAGTTGACGGTTTCGGGCGCGTCGTTGAGCTTGGGGTTGACTTCCAGCACGGTGCCGCTGAGGGGGCTGAACAGGTCCGAAACGGTCTTTACGGCTTCCACCGTGCCGAACACCTCGTCCTTGCTGACGTCCTTGTCGGCCGAATCAATGTCCACGTACACGATGTCGCCCAGCTCTTTCTGCGCGAAATCGGTGATACCCACGTAGGCGGTGTCGCCTTCGATGCGGACCCACTCGTGTTCTTTGGTGTACTTCAGGTTAGCCGGGAGGTTCATATTGGGCAAACAGGGAAATGGAGTGTACGCCCGCCACCGCGGGCGGCCAAAGGTAAGAAAAGGTGAAGTGGTGAGATAGGGAAATGGTGAGTTTGACGCGCAAGTAATCAGCACGTCAAACTCACCATTTCCCTAGCTCACCACTTTATGGCTACTGCGACAGGCTGTAGCGCAGCTGAAGGCCGCCTTCGGTGGCCGCGTTCTTGAAGGAGGTAGTGCCGCCGCGGGGCTGCGACACGTTGCGGGTGAAGAAGAACTGCAGATTCAGGCGCTGGTTGATGACGTAGTCGATGGTGGGGCGCAGCTGTACCTGGCGGTTGCCGTTGGTGACCTGCTGGGTGGCCGTGCCGGGCGAGCCGGCGTCCGGGGCCTGGGTGTCGGGCGCCACCACGTCCACGATGCTGCGCTGAATGGTCACGTTGTCGCGGATGGAGAGGTCGAGGCGCATGTTCAGCTCGTTGCGCAGGATGCGCTGCTCGCCCCCGATGCGGAACGGAATGCGGAAGCGGTTGGTGGTGTAGCCGAAGCCGATGGTCAGGGTCTTGTTGCGCAATTCCGTAACCTGGGCGTTGGTGGTGTTCAGGGCCAGCATGCGGTCGAGGCCGTAATCCACGCTGCCGTTGATTTTCTCCAGCGTCTGGAAGTTCACCCCGATCAGCGGCGAGAGACGCTCCGACATGGTCACCTGGTTGATGATGTAGTACGGAATGTACTGGTTCTGCTCGTTGACCTTTTCGGCCAGGCCCTCGGGCTCGGCGTTGTACTGGGTGGAGGTGGTGTAGCCCAGCACCTGGTAATCGGCGGCGTAGGAGTGGCGGATGGCCACCGAGCGGAAGTACTTCTGCACCAGCGGCAGGTTGGAGAGGCCGTTGTAGTCGACGCGCCAGTTGGGCAGCGGAATCATCTTGAACGGGTCGAACTTCTTGGTCGACACGTCGTCCGACGACTTGCCGCGGTACGCGTCGAGGAAGGCCGGCAGCAGCACGTCCTGCGAGTTGTAGCCGTAGAGGCCGCCTCTGGCCGTGTTGGCGCTTTGCAGGCGGTTGCGGGCCTGGCGGCGGTTTTCCACGAACCGCTCAAACGCGGCCGAGGTATTGTTGCTGCGCAAGTCGCCAAACAGCGTGTTGATGGCAATGAAGGTGGTGCTGAACGAGCCCGAACCCAGCGGAATCAGCGACTCGAAGTCCACCACGTCCGAAATCGGCCGCAGCGTGGCCGTGTCCACCGGCACGCGGTAGAAGGTTTCGCGGTTGCGCACCTTCTGCTGGCGGGCTTCCACCTGGATGTTGAAGTCGCGGATGGGCTCCAGCGAGGTGCGCAGCTGCAGGTTTTCGGTGCTCAGCGAGCTAAGCGGCGTGTTCAGCAGGTCGCTGCGCCGGGTGTACCACTCGTTGCGGCTGGCCATGTCGTAGAGCTCGGGCAGCTCGTACTGCTGGCCCAGGATAAAGGGCACGCCCGGGGCCGTAAAGTCGCTGCTCAGGCCGAACAGGCGGGTTTTGGGCAGGTAGCCCGGCAGCAGCATGCCGGCCGTACGGGTGTAGGTGAAGTTCAGCGAGCGGGCCGTCATCAACGAGCGGAGCACCGCCTTGAGCACGCGCAGCTCCGGGCCCTTGGCCGAGTCGGCTGCGGCCTTGTCTTCGGGCAGGCCTTTGGCATCGGGGGCGCCGCGGCGCAGGCGGTCCATGGTGCTCTGGCCGGCGGCCTTGCCGGCGGTGCCCCCGGCCGGGGCGTTGTTGATGATGTTGAGGAACTTAACCTTGTTGTAGAGCTTCACCAGGTCGATGCGGCCGTTCAAGCTCACGTCGCGGCTGTTCTGAATGGTATTGCCGATGTTGACTGCTTCGGTGAGGGTGTCGCCCAGCGCGTTCAGCGGGGCCCGGATGGCCGTGGAGGCTGCCTGCCAGCTGTAGTTGGCCGCGTAGCGCGCATCGGCCGACAGCCAGTCGGTGAGCGGGAACTTGTCGAGCGGCAGGCGGTAGGTCAGCGCCACGGTCTGGTTGAAGTTCGTGGTGCGGCCGCCCTTCTGCAGGTTGCGCTTGATCAGGTCGCGGTTGTCCTGCGCGGTCTGCGAGTTGCCGAGGGTGGTGCCCGGATTCTCGTCGACGCTGCTGCGGTTGGTGGCGGTGTAGTCCAGAATCAGGCTGCGCGTCAAATCCCACTTCAGGTCGTAGATGCGGTTGATGAAGAAGCTTTTCTGGAACACGCCCGGAATGCCCTCGGACGACGGAATCTGGCCCTGGGCCTGGGTGCGCTGCAAAAACCGCTCGTTGTAGCGGCGGTCCAGGTCGGCGCGGAAGGCAAAGCGCGAAGGCAGGGGCGTGAAGTTCAGCTCCTTCAGCAGCTTCAGGTAGGGCGAGTCGAACAGCTTCACCTTGCTCAGCGGCTCGAAGGCCTTGGGCGTGGGCTGGTAGGTGTAAGCCAGCGCCCCGGTGTAGGTGCGGGTGAAGTCGCGGTCGGTCTGGATATCGGTGTGGGTGCGCTCGGTCAGCGAGTAGCTCAGCGCCAGGTTCTCGATGTCGTAGGGCTTGGGCTTGCGCTCCGGGTTGGTGCGCTCCTTCCGCACGTTGAGCAGACTGATGGACTTGCTCTTGGTCTGGTCGGTCACTTCCCGTCGATAAGCGGCGCGGTCCTGGTCGTTGGCAAACTTGCTGCTCAGCGACTGGGTCAGCTTCATGTCCGGGTCGAGCGGGTCGTACTGGGGGGAGCGAATTTCGGCGCCCGCCTGCAGCAGCACCGGCACGCGCAGGCCCAGCTTCTCGGGCAGAAACTTCTCGGCGGCCACGGCGGCATTCACGTCGCCGCGGGCCACGTTGTCGAGCGAGCGTTGGGAGGGGCGGTCCTGCAGCGAGCCGAAGCCCACCGAGGTGAAGGCCCCGGTGGCGGTGATGTTGGCCACGTCGGCCAGGCGGGTGTTGAAGCGCGCCGTGGCGGCCCAGCCGTCCGACTGGTCGAAGTCCTTCACCCGCAGCTCGTCGGCCCAGAGGCACAGCGACTGGTCGACGCCGTTGTCGGCGGGGTTTTGCACCCCGATCATCAGGCCCTGCAGGGCGCTCAGGTCGGGGTTGCCGAGCACGGTGATTTCGCCGATGGCCGTTTCCCCGTTGGTCAGCTTCATCTCGTACTTCACCGTGAAGGGCACCAGCAGGCTGAACCCGGCCTCGGCGCGGCGGGCCTTGGCGTCGATGAAGGCCTGCAGCGGAATGTCCACGCGGTTGGCCACCGGCCAGATGTTGTCCACGCTGCTGTCGGTGCTCTTGGTAATGGTCAGCGGCAGCGTGTACTGGTAGTAGTTCTGGGTGTAGTCGGTGCCGAAGCGGATAAAGCTTTCCACCTGCCCGTCCTGCAGGTTGCGGTTGTCCGACTCGGCGTGCAGAAACAGCTTCAGGCGCTTGTAGCGCAGCAGGTTCAGGCTCACGTTCTTGTAGGCCGCCTTGGCGTAGCCGTCGCGCAGGCCCTCCACGCACAGGCGCAGCGACTGTTCGTTCTGGTCGCGCACGCTCGTGGTCGAGCCGTACTCCCGGTCGCGGCGGATATCGGGCGGGGTCACGTACGGGATGGCCGTGCCCTGGCCGTTGGAGGCACCGTTTTCCTCGATGCCCACCGTCGAAATGGCGAAGGCATCGGCGTCGGTGGCGCAGTTGAGGCACGGCGGCGCGCCGGGCTCGGAAATGACGCTGAGGTAGCGGCGCCACTGGTTGGCCACGAACTGCATCTGCACGAAGCGCAGCACCGCCGGCTGGCTCCAGCCGGTCATGTACATGCGCAGGAAGCGGATGGACTTGAAGCCGAAGTCCTGCTGCGCGCCCTGAATGCCGGTGTACTGGCGAATCGGAATGCGGAACTGGTACCACGACACGTCGTCGCCGTTGACGCGGTTGGTCACCTTGTCCACGATGAAGTTGCGGCCCACCTCCAGCTGCCCGGCCCCGGTGGGGGTGAGCGGAATGCGGTACTCGTAGTACTGCTCCGTGTCGCTGATGACGTTGTCGCGGTTCAGGTCTTCCTTGTCGGGGAAGGCCGTGGAGCTCTGCGTGCCGCTGGTGGCGCGCGAGTTGCCCTCCATGCCGTTGTAGTACTTGTAGCGGCCCAGCACCTTGGTGTCGTTCTGGTCGTAGAACGCGTCGAGGTGGTGGCGGAAGTTGTCGGCCGAGGGGTCCTCGAAGCCCGCGTAGCCGGGAATGGCGCGGAAGAAGTTCTGCTCGTCGCTCGAGGTCAGGCCGTCAAGGCCGATGTCCTGCCGGTCGCGGCCGTTGGGCGCGTTGCTGAACGCGTCGGTGAGGAACTGCAGGCGCGTGACGCGGCCCCAGATGCTCTCCTGCAGGTTGGTCTGCGCGTCGGTATCGGGCAGGCCGTTCTCAAACTCGTACACCCCGTCGTTCAGCAGGTCCTCCGACACGGTGCCGAGGTTGAAGAACAGCTCGCCGCCGGTGGAGTTGGGCGTTTTCGGCGTCGCCGGGTCCGAGTCGTCGATGGTGTTGTGCTGGTTGTTCTGGCTGGCGATGAACGGGTCCATCAGCCAGAACTCCAGGTACTCCACGTTGGCGTTGTCGAAGTCGGTGTCGAAGGTGATTTCGCGCGAAATGCCGCCGTAGTTCTGCCGGTTGCGCTGCGGGTTGTTCGGGTTCAGGAAGCGCCCGTCGCCCGATACGTTGGGGTTGTAGTTGTACTGGCCGCGCTCCGAGGGGAAGTAGGCCAGGTCGAAGGTGTTTTCGTAGGTGTTGCCCAGCGGCCCGTTGTCGCGGTTCGGGAATACCTCCGAGCGCGGTACGCCCCGCACGTAGTGGTTGCGCAAATCCTCGGCCGACACGTTGTTGGGCTTCGAGGGCCCGTTGGTGTAGTAGGTCTGATCGATGGTGTACCAGGCCAGGCGGGCGCGCGAACTGGACACGCCCAGGCTGCGCTCGGGCAGCTGCTGCTCGCTGATGATGCGCCGCGGCGTGGTGGCCAGGCGCCAGGGGTTGGTCGTGTTGTTGTTGCCGAGCGTGTAGGGCGTGCGGGCGTTTTCGAAGTCGTCGAGGTACGACACGCCGTTTTCGCCGTTGCCCAGCTGCGAGCGGCCCGGCACAAACTGCGCAAACTCCGCGCTCAGCGCCACCGACGACGGCGCCTTCGTGTTCACGAAGGGGAGCATGTCGATGTACTTGGTAAGCACCCGCGACTCGCGGCGCAGGCTCATGTCCAGGCCATAAATTGTATTGTTGCTTGGCTCGTCGCCCACGTTCACGCGGTTGATGCCCGCGGCCTGGTTTTCGAGCAGGTGCATGATGGTGCCCCCGAAGTTCAGGTCCTCCGACACCCGGTAGTCGAGGCGGGTGCCCAGCAGCTTGCGGGGCAGCACCTGCACCACGGCGTCGCGCTCAAACTCCACCCGCAGCTCGTTGGCCGAGTTCAGGTAGCTGGCGTTGAGGATTTTCACCTTGGCCTGGTCGTAGAACACCTGGTAGTCGGCGCCCTCGGTCAGCAGCGTCGAGCCCGAGTACACCCGCACCGAGCCTTCCGGAATGCGAATGCCGGGCAGCGTGATTTCGTCGGTGGCGGTGGCCGAATAGCGGCCTTTCAGGTAGAACTTGTCCTTTTCCTGCTTCTGCTGCGCGTCGCTCTGCACCTGCACGTACAGCTCCGGGTACACGTACTTCTGAATCAGCGCCGCCTCGGTGGTCGGGTCGAACTGCTTCTGCAGGTGGTTGCCGAAGGGCTCCACCACCGGGAAGATGATCTTGCCCAGCTCCGGGTCGATGGTCAGGCCCTGCAGAAAGTCGAAGTTGCCGTCGGACGGCCGGTCGTTGTTGGGGTTGACGTTGTCCAGGTTCAGCACCTGGGTCAGCGGCCGGTTGGCCACCCGCTCGCCTTCCTTCAGCGAAATAATGTCGACCCCGGTCGCATCGTCCTTGTAAATCACATCCAGCCGGAACTGGTCGCGGCTGAGCTGCGAGGCGTTCAGGGCGTAGATGTTCTTCATCATCAAGTCGAACACCGGCAGGTTGCCGGTGCGCAGCCGGTCGTTGCGCAGGTTCTGGTTGAAGTCGGCCCGGCCCACGCCGGGGTTGGTGGCGCGCAGCAGCTTCAGGAACACCGCCCCGTCGTCGGGCACGTTGGAGTAGTCATCCTGCAGTTCGCCCACTTTGTAGGACCTGCCGTTGAAAAAGTACTCAAACGATACGGCCAGCACCTGCTCCGGCAGCAGCGGCGTGTTCAACGACACGTAGCCCAGCTGCGAGTTGAAGGTGTACTCGCGCGGGTCGAGCTTGCGGGCCCGCACCCGTTCGTAGTCCACCGTCTTTTCCAGCTGCAGCGAGTTCTGCAGGAAGCCGTCGATGCCCTGCGCGTCGCGGGTGGCCCCGGCGCCGGTGCGCACCTGGTTAAACAGGGTGTTGATGTCGTTGGCGGCCGGGCGGTCCTGGCGGCCGTTCAGCAGAAAGCCGCCCCGGTAGGTGCGCAGCGGCTCGCCCACGTCCTGCAGGGCCACCACGTTGCGCAGCGTCTCGGTGGTGCGGTTGTCGTTGGTGACGTACACTTCCAGGCGGCGGATTTCCACCCCGCTCTGCACCGTGGGCAGGTTGCGGAGCACGGCGTCGTATCGGTCGCGGAAAAAGTGCGCGAGGAAGAAGTGGCGGTTGGCCTCGTACTGCGAGGCCTTGATTTCAAAGTTGCGCGACTGCGCCCCGTTCTGCACCGTCACCTCGTCGGCGGTGCCGCGCAGCTGGGCGGCCACGCTGGTCACGCTCAGGCGCCCGAACTGCATCTGGGTTTTCACCCCGAACAGGTTCTGCCCGCCCTGCACCAGCGTGTTGTTCAGGGGCAACGACACGTTGCCCATCTCCACCTTGCGGATGATGTCGGTGTCGTAGCCCGTGAAGTCGGCCTTGATCTGGTTTTCGAAGTCGAAGGCCGCCCGCGTGTCGTAGTTGAAGAGGATCTTCAGCTTGTCCCCGATCTGACCGCTCAGGTTCAGGTTGAAGTTCTGCTGGAAGTTGAAGTCGCCGTTGTGGCGCTGGCGCAGCGTCAGCGAGGGGTTGTCGTTGAAGTTCTGCCGCCAGCCCAGCGAAATGGTGGCCGAGCCGTTGGGGCGGATGTCGATAAAGTCGCCGCCGAAGATGCGGCCCAGCGTCGGGGCCAGGTAAATCTTCGGAATCAGGCGCTTGGCCGCCGTCGGGTTGCCGGGGCCACCGGCCACGCCGCCCTCCGCCTTGTTGCGGAAGTAGTTGCGGATGGCCTGCTGCTCCTGCAGCTTCTGGAACTCGGCGTAGCTCAGGCGGGCCGGGTCGCGGTAGTCGATGTCCGGCCCAACATTTTCCTCCACGTCCACGTAATCCAGGGAGTCGCCCAGCGTCACCTGCGGCTTCACGTTGGCCGGCAGCGGCAGAATCAGCGGTGAGCGGCGCTGCCGCTCCGTGAGGAAGTTGCCCGAGCGGTCCTCCGGGGCCACGCGCGGGCGGCGGCTGCCGCGGTAGCGCACGGTGTCGCCGGGCACCGGCCGGGTGGTATCCGGCAGGGCCTGGAGCAAGGGTGCGTGCAGGCGCGACGTTTGCAGCCAGCTCCAGAGCTGGGAAAACGCGAACGAGCGGCCACCCGCCGGCTCGGCCTGTGACCACCAGGTCAGCAGCGACGCAGCAACGACGGAAGAGAGGGTGGTGAGAGACTTAGTACGGGTGGTCAAGCAAGGGCGAAACAAAAGGGCCCGAAGGCCCGCGAAAACCTAATTCGACTTAAGAGCAAATTTAATTAATTCCTCCACGCTCAGGTCGTTGCCGTGCTTCTGCTGAATGCTATCCAACGTCTTCTCGGCCACGGCCCGCGCAAAGCCCAGCGTCACTAGCGCGGCTAACGCTTCCGAGCGGTTTGTATTGTGCTGCCGCGCCAGCGGCACGGTATCCACGCCCGCTTTGGCCAGCAGCTCGTCCTTGCGCAGCTTGTCGCGCAAGTCCAGCACGATGCGCTGGGCCGTTTTCGGCCCCACGCCCTTGATGGCCTGAATCGAGCGCACATCTTCCTGCACAATGGCCTGCCGGATTTCGCCCACCGACATCGAAGATACGATAACAATGCCCGTACCCGGCCCAATACCCGACACCGAAATCAGGTGCATGAACAGCGCCTTCTCGTTCGGGTCGAGAAACCCGTAGAGCGCGTGCGCGTCTTCCTTGATGTGCTGGTAGGTGTAGAGCTTGGCCTTTTCGCCCTCGGCGGGCAGCTTGGAGTAGGTGGCCAGCGAAATCTTCACTTCGTAGCCCACGCCCTGCACATCGACGATGGCCAGGGTAGGGTCTTTGTAAGCAAGTTTACCGTCGAGGTAGGCAATCATTGGTTTGCTAAAGAAGTTAGGAGGTGGAAGCTGGGAGGTAGAAGCCCGCAACTTCAGTTAAACCGGTTTTTTGCAACGCAAAAAGCGCAGTTGGAAATTCCCGGCTCCTGAGCTTTTGCGATGCTAAAAATATTGGATTACGACTGCGAAATTGTTCTGATTCCCAACTCCTGACTCCTAGCTTGTTCCTTACAGCGGCTGATTATAAGTCTGCGCGTCCGACACGGCAATGGCGGTGATGTTGACGATGTCGCGCACCGAAGCGCCGAGCTGCAGGATGTGCACCGGCTTGCGCATGCCCATCAGCACCGGCCCGATGACCTCGGCGCCGCCAATTTCCTGCAGCACCTTGTAGGCGATGTTGCCGGACGTCAGGCCGGGGAAAATCAGCGTGTTGGCGCCTTTTTCGGCCAGCTCCGAGAAGGGGTAGTGCTCCTGCAGCAGGTGGCGGTTCAGGGCCGTGTTGGCCTGCATCTCGCCGTCCAGGATCAAATCGGGGAAGCGGCGCTTGGCCAGCTCGGTGGCCCGGCGCATCTTGTCGGGCAGCGGGCCGGTATTCGAGCCGAAGTTGGAGTAGCTCAGCACGGCAATGCGCGGCTCGGTGTCGAAGAAGCGCACGGCCCGGGCCGTCAGGCCGATGATGTCGACCAGCTGCTCGGCCGTGGGGTCGATGTTGACGGTGGTATCGGCGAAGAAGAACGGGCCCTTGCGGTGCAGCACGATGTACATGCCCGCGGCCCGCTGCACGCCGTCTTCCACCCCGATGATCTGGAAGGCGGGCAGAATGCTCTTGCCGTAGTCCTTGGTCAGGCCGGTGATGTAGGCGTCGGCCTCGCCGGTGTCCAGCATCATGGCGCCGAAGTAGTTCCGCTCGCGCATCAGGCGCTTGGCTTCGTAGAGCGTCATGCCCTTGCGCTGCCGCTTGCGGAACAGCAGGTCGGCGTACTCGTCGCGCTTGGCCTCGTGCTCCTGCAGGATGTCGATGATCTGGCAGCCTTCCAGGTCGAGGTTGTTTTCGCGGGCAATCTTCTCAATCCGCTCCCGGCGGCCCAGCAGGAT
Organism: Hymenobacter edaphi; assembly: GCF_003258365.1. GTDB lineage: Bacteria > Bacteroidota > Bacteroidia > Cytophagales > Hymenobacteraceae > Solirubrum > Solirubrum edaphi. The sequence goes on from NZ_QHKM01000002.1 coordinate 620,564, forward strand.
GGGCAGGGCAATGCCCTCATCGTGGGCAATCTGGGCGGCTTTGAGGATTTTGTAGTTGTCGGCCTCGGGGTACACCACGCGCTTGGGGGCCGAGCGGGCCCGCGAAGTGATGCGGTTCATCAGCTTCTGGTTGACGCCGAGGCGGGCGCGCAGCTCGTCCTCGTAGGCCGTCCAGTCGGTAATCTGGATGCGCGCCACGCCGCTTTCCATGGCCGCCTTGGCTACGGCCGGGCTTAGCGTGGTAATCAGGCGCGGGTCGAGGGGCTTGGGAATCAGGTAGGTGCGGCCGAAGGTGAGCGTATTGTCGCCGTAGGCCTTGTTCACCATGTCGGGCACGGGCTCCTTGGCCAGCTCCGTCAGGGCGTGCACGGCGGCCAGCTTCATGGCCTCGTTGATTTCCGTGGCGCGCACGTCGAGGGCCCCGCGGAAGATGTAAGGGAAGCCCAGCACGTTGTTGACCTGGTTCGGATGGTCCGAGCGGCCGGTGGCCATGATGATGTCCTCGCGGGTGCTCAGGGCCAGCTCGTAGGCAATTTCCGGGTCGGGGTTGGCCAGGGCGAAAACGATGGGGTCGTTGGCCATCTTCAGCAGCAGCTCCGGGGCCAGCACGTTGGCCGCCGAGAGGCCCAGGAAGAAGTCGGCGCCTTCCATGGCCTCGGCCAGCGAGGTGACGGGCCGGTCGGTGGCAAACTGCATCTGCAGGGGCGCCAGGTCGGTGCGGCCGGGGTGAATCACGCCGTCCTTGTCGAACACCACCACGTTTTCGCGCTTCATACCCAGTTCCAGGTACAGGCGCAGGCAGCTCACGGCGGCGGCACCGGCCCCACTGACCACCACCTGAATTTCGTCGATTTTCTTGCCGACGACTTCCAGGGCGCTCAGCAGCGCGGCCGACGAAATGATGGCCGTGCCGTGCTGGTCGTCGTGCATCAGCGGAATGTTCATCTGCTCGCGCAGGGCCGTTTCGATGGCGAAGCACTCCGGGGCCTTGATGTCCTCCAGGTTGATGCCGCCGAAGGTGGGCTCCAGGGCCTTCACCACGCGGATAAACTCGTCGGGGTCGGTGGCGTCGATTTCAATGTCGAAGCAGTCGATACCGGCGAACTTCTTGAACAGCACGCCTTTGCCTTCCATTACGGGCTTGGAAGCGGCCGGGCCGATGTTGCCCAGGCCCAGTACGGCGGTGCCGTTGCTGATAACGGCTACCAGGTTGCCCTTGGCCGTGTACTTGTAGACGTCGTCGGGGTTGGCGGCAATTTCCTTGCAGGGTTCGGCCACGCCCGGCGAGTACGCCAGGGCCAGGTCGAGCTGGGTGCTGACGGGCTTGGTGGGCACCACCTCGATTTTGCCGGCGGGGTTTTGCTGGTGGTAGTTAAGCGCGTCTTCCTTGTTTATCTTCAGCATGCGGGGGGAATTCAAATGCAAAACGGCGCCGCCCGCTGAAGGCAGCGCCGTTGGGCAAGTTCGGGCGAAATTAAGCGGAATCAAAACCCCGGGGGTACTTAGCCCGGCCGCATCGGGGCCACCGCCGCCGCGTTATTCCACCCGCAGGTTTGCAAAGCTGCCGCCGAGCGTCACGCGGCAGCGCAGCTGGTTGGCCCGCGCGCGCACCGAGTCGGTCGGGTCGCTCACGTCGGGCAGGCGCACCTCGTAGCTGCCGCTGATCAGGTGCCGGGCGGCATCGTATGCGCTGATGCGCACTTGCCCTTCCAGCTCGGAAAAGCTGCTGGCGTAGTAGCTGCCGGCGGTGCCGCCGTCCGTTACCCGGTAGTTGTAGCCGTAGCCGGCCAGGGCCGGGTTGCGGCTGTTGGTGGCCGAGCGCAGCGCGTACGTGCCCAGCAGGTCGGGCCCCAGGGCCGAGCGGTCCACCGTCAGGTACACACCCTCGCGCCGGTCGTGGGTGACGAACTGCAGGTGCAGGCCGGCCGGGTTCTGGTGGCCGTGGGCGCGCACGTCCGCCGTGGGGTAGCTCACGCCGCTGAAAACGGTGGTGCCGGGGTAGTAAAAGGAGCGGGCTAAGGTGAACGTGGCGGCCGGGGCAGGGGCGGGCTGGGGCGCCACGTCGGGCTGGTCGGCGCAGGAAGTGGCGGTGAGGCTGAGGGCGGCGCCGAGCAGCAGCAGGGAAGGGGTTTTCATAGCGGGAAAGGGTTAGGTCGCAACCGTTGCCAACAGGATGCCAAGGAGTGTCCCGGGTTGGTTTGACGCGGTTATTAAGCAGCAAGCTGCTGACTGCCAGAATTTTCAAAAGATGTGATTGATTTTGCGGCCGCTGATGGGTATGAGGCGCGCCGCCGCCCGAAACCGGCCGGTGCGACTACGCCGCCGCCCGCTTACCTTTAACCGGTTATTGCCGGCCGACCGGTTTATGCTACTGCCTTACCGAATGCGCAAACCTCTACTATTGCTTTGTCTGCTGACAGCCTGGAACGCGGCTTCCGCCCAGCTCCGCAGCTTCCGGCTCGACCGGGTAGTCAACACCCCGCTGGACTTCCCGCAGGATATCGAAATGAGCCCGGCCGGCGTGCTGCACGTGCTCGACCGTACCGGCTTGGTACAGCTCGATGCCCGCGGCGGCTTTCTGCGCGAAATCCGCCTGCCCTCGGCCCAGAGCAGCACTTCCGACTACAGCGCCGTGGTGCCGAGCGGGTCGCACGTGTACGTGCTGAACCGCCGGCTAGGCTTCGTGCGCCAGTACAGCCTCAGCGGCGACTCGCTGCGGCAGTGGGGCTCGACGGGCGCGGCTGCCGGGCAGTTTGCCCAGCCCGAGGGCGCTACCGCCGACGCGGCGGGCAGCCTCTACGTGGCCGACACCGGCAACAACCGCGTGCAGAAGCTCGACGCCAGCGGGCAGCCGCAGTGGGCCTATTCCACCGGCACGACCACCGCCAGCCAGCCCACCGACGTGAAGGTGGGCGCCGACGGCAACGTGTACGTGCTTTGCAAGGGCTACCAGGCCGTCAAGCTCAGCCCCGGCGGGCAGCTGCTGGCCACGTTCTCGCTGCGCTACACCGGTTCCATCACCTACGACGAAACCAACACCCTGGCGCTGGACGCGGCCGGCAATCTGTACGTGACCAGCACCCGAATGAGCGCCGTGCAGAAGTACAGCGCGCAGGGGGCGCACCTCGGGGCCTTCGGGGCCGGCACCGGCAGCTACATCGGCCAGCGCCCGGCCCAGACCTTCGACGCGGCCGGCAACCTGTACGTGACCGATGGCACCAACCAGAACCCGAGCTACAGCACCATCCGCGTTTTGAGCCCGGCCGGGACGCTGGTGCGCAAGTGGGGCAACGACCGGCTGTTCGGCCAGCGCATGCGCATGGACGAAGCCGGCAACGTCTACTACATCGACTACGACTACGCCCAACCGCGCATCACCAAGCTGAACGCCGCCGGGCAGCCGGTGGCTACCATCGGCGGGGGACTGGGAACGGGCGATGGGCAGTTTGGCTACCTGACCAGCTTTGCCGTCGATGTGCGCGGCAACATCATCACGATGGAAAACAACGGCTACACCTTCCCGATGCGGGTGCAGAAATTTGACGCGCAGGGTCGTTTCCTGAGCAAATTCACCGTGCCGGCGCAGGTGTTCAACAGCTACCAGCCCTCGGACGTGGCGGTGGATGCGGCCGGCAACGTGTACGTGCTGGACTTTTACGGTTTCGTGCGCAAATACAGTGAGCAGGGGCAGCTGCTGCTGACCTTTGGGGCGCGCGGGTACGGAGTGGGGCAGTTGGGGGAGCCGCGGGCCATCGTGCTGGACTACCGCGGCAACATCTTCGTGTCGGACATGGGCGGCAGCCGCGTGCAGCAATTCAGCCCGGGCGGGCAGCTGCTGCGCGCCGTTACCTCGACGTTTCCGCCGAGTGGCTCCGGCGGCACGAGCGGCCCGAACGACTCCGGGCTGGCCATCGATGGCTTCGGCAACATCTACGCCAGCATCACCGGCAGCGACTTTGTGACCATGTTCGAGGCGGGCACCAACCGGCAGGTGAAGCTGCCGGTGCGGGCCAATCTGCTTTGCAGCAACCAGGTCGGTACCCGGCTGGTCTGCGCCAAGGCGGGCAACGACGTGCTGCGCTACTACGTGCCCACGACCCAGCTGCCGAGCAACCTGATCAGCGGCAAGGTCTTTCAGGACGCCAACAACGACTGCCAGCAGCAGCCCGCCGAGCCGGGCCTGGCCAATATGGTGCTGGTAGCCGAGCCCGGCCCTTACTACGCCCTCACCGACAACGACGGCTTCTATAGCCTGCCCGTCGACACGGGGCGCTACACGGTGCGGCAGCTGCTGGCCACGCCCGAGCCCGGCCGCGACGTGAGCCAGCTCTGCGCCACCAGCACCGGCCCCATCGGCCTGAGCAGCTACGGCAACGCGGTCAGCGGCCCGGACTTCGGCAACGCGGTCAGCACCGCGCCCATCCTGCGGGTGAGCGTGACGGCCAACCGCCGCCGCCGCTGCTTCCGCAACGTTACCACCGTCAGCTACGCCAATACCGGCTACGCCCCGGCGCCGGGGGCCGTGGTCACGGTGGCGCTGCCGCCGCAGCTGGTGTTTCTTTCCGCCTCGGTGCCGCACACCGTCGACGGCCAGGGGCGCTACGTATTTCAGGTGGGCAACCTGCAGCCGCTGCAGAGCGGCACCATCGTTATTCAGGACTCCGTGCGCTGCGGCGACCCGACTATGCGCGGCCTGACCGTGTGTACCCGGGCCTGGATTTCGCCCATTGCCTCGCGCCCCGCCCCGGCGGGTTGGAACCGCGCCTCCCTGGCCGTGAGCGGGGCCGCCACGGCGGGCAACCAGGTGCGCTTTGTGGTGCGCAACGCGGGCAGCGCCGCCACCACCGACAGCCTGGGGCTGCGCATCTACCAGGATGCCCAACTGGCCCTGACGCGCCGGCTGGCCCTGGCGGCCGGCGACAGTATCGTGCTGCGCTGGCCCGCCACCGGGCCGGTGGTGCGCGTCGAAACCGACCAGCCGGCCCAGCACCCCGGCGGCCGGCTGAGCAGCGCCACCGTGGAGGTGCCCGGCCTGCGGGTGCCCGGGCAAGCCAGCCCGGCCGTGGCCGCCATGCCGCCGGCCACCCACGAGCCCGAAGCCGCCGAAGACTGCCAGCCCATCCTCGATTCGTACGACCCCAACGACAAGCAGGTGCTGCCGACGGGCGTAACGGCCCAGCACTACACGCCCACCAATACGCCGCTGCACTACAAGGTGCGCTTCCAGAACACCGGCAACGACGTGGCCTACCGCGTGGCCGTGGTGGATACGCTGGCCGCCGGGCTGGACCTGAGTACCCTGCAGCTCGAAGGCGCCTCGCACCCGTACCGGCTCACGGTGGCGGGCAGGCAGCGGCCGGTGCTCACCTTCACCTTCGACAACATTCTGCTGCCCGATAGCGCCTCCGACCCGGTGCGCAGCAACGGCTTCGTGCAGTTCAGCCTCCGGCCACTGGCCTCGTTGCCCGCCCGCGTCCGCATCGACAACTACGCCGACATCTTCTTTGATTACAACGAACCGGTGCGCACCAACACCACCACCAACCGCATCTACGACCTGCCGCTGGTGGTGGAGCCCGGCGTGGCCCTGAGCTACCCCGCGGTGCTGGCTTCGCCCACCGTTACCGGCTTTGCGCCCGCCCAGGGCCGCTTCGGCACGCTGGTGACGCTGACGGGGCGCCGGTTCGCACCCGCCGCGGCTGGCAACCAGGTGAAATTCAACGGTGTGCCGGCCACCGTGCTGAGCGCCACCGCCACCAGCCTCACCGTGCGGGTGCCCGCCGGGGCCACGTCGGGCCTGCTCAGCCTCGCCACCACCGACGGCGCCACCCGCAGCACCACGGCCTTCACCGTGTACCAGCCGCCCACGCTGACGGCCGTGGCGCCCGCCGAAGGTCGTCCCGGCACCCTCGTGACGCTCAGCGGCGCGCACTACGCCGGCGTGGCCGCGCAGGACACGGTGCTGTTCGACGGCGTGCCCGCCCGGGTGCTCCAGTCCTCGGCTACCGGCCTGCAGGTGGAAGTGCCGGCCACGGCCCAGTCGGGTAAAATCAGGGTGCAGACGCTGGGCGGGCAGGTGGAAAGTGCCCAGCCCTTCGTGGTGTGGCACCCGCCGGTGGTGAGTGGCCTGGCGCCCGGCCGCGCCCGCCTCGGGGCCACCGTCACGCTCACGGGCACCAACTTCGCCGCCGCGGCCGCGCGCGACGTGGTGACGTTCAGCGGCGGTAGCACGGCGCCGGTGCTCCAGGCCTCGACCACCAGCCTGCTGGTGCGGGTGCCCGCCGGCGCGCAGTCGGGCCCGGTGCAGGTGCTCACGCCGGGCGGGCAGGCCAGCAGCCCCACGGGCTTCGTGCTGATTCCGGCCCCCGTTGTCAGTGCCTTCGCGCCGCAGCAGGGCAGTGTGGGCACGGTGGTGAAGATTACGGGCTTGCACTTCAACGCCGAAAACCGGCCGGATACGGTGTATTTCAACGGCGTGGCGGCCCAGGTGCTGCGCACTTCGGCCACCGAGCTGGAGGCAGTGGTGCCGCGCGGCGCCGGCAGCGGGGCCATTCTGGCGGCCGGCGCCGGCGGGCAGGGTCGTTCACTCACCAGCTTCACCGTCAGCGCCCTGCCGCCCGCCGAAGCCGTGCGCGTCTACCCCAACCCCAGCCGCGGCGACGTAGGCGTCAACTGGCAGCTGGCGGATTTCGTGGTGCAGCAGGTACGCGTGTACGACGCGGTGGGCCGCCTCATCAGCAGCCAGCCGGTGCCGGCCACCGGCGCCGATGAAGTGGTAGTGCCCCTGGCCGGTCGGCGGCAGGGCCTGTATCTGGTAGTGCTCCAAACCTCGCAGGGCCCGCTGGTGAAGCGCGTCACGCTGCTGTAAGGGCTGCTCCGGGGCAGCTTGCCGAAATGCCCACGCAAAAGGGCGTCATCCTCCGCGGAGGATGACGCCCTTTTGCGTGGCTTACAGCCTTGATTTTCAGCTGGCCACGATAAGCTTCTGCCCGGGCTTCACCTCGTCGGACTGCAGGTGATTGAGCTTGCGCAGCTGTTCCACCGTCAGGCCCTGGTAGCGGCGCGAAATGTTGTAGAGCGTGTCGCCGGGCTGCACCACGTGCACCCGCTGCTGCAGGGGCAGGGGCGCCACTTTGCCGGCTTTGGGGGCTGATTTGGGCGCCGCCGCCGTCACGGCGGCCGGTTTCTCGGCTTCGTTGTCGGCCGCCTCCGCGCCGGTGGGCGGCGCCAGGCGCAGCTTCTGCCCCGGCGTCACCACCTGCGACTTCAGGTTGTTCCAGGCCACCAGCTGCTCCACCGACAGGCCCCGCTCCCGCGCGAGCTTGGTGAGGTAGTCGCCCTTGCGAATCACGTATTCCGTGGCCGCGTCCTGCTGGGCCGGCACGGCGGCCAGGGGTGCCGCTGGCTCGGGCGTAGCGGCGGTTTCAGCCTCGGCGCTGCTTTCCTTCGCGGGCGCCGCGGCCACCGGGCGCGGCGGGCGAACCTGTTTGCGCGGTTCGGCGGCCGGACGCTCCACAGGCGTCGCCGCAGCCACGGCCGTTTCTTCCGGTTCCGGCGCTTCCGCTTTGGGAGCGGGCTTAACCGGGAGCTTGCTCACTTTCACGCCCATTTCGGCGGGGGTGCGCGGGGCAGCGGCCACGGCCGGCGCGGCTGCCGGGCGGGCGGCTACATTCTGCACTGATGACGCGCTGCCACTCTTCGCCGGCAAAAACACCACGAGCTGCTGCTTGGGCTTCAGCGCCCGGCCCTTCGTCAGGTTGTTCCAGCGCCGCAGCTGCGTCTGCGACACGCCGTACCACTCGGCCAGCTCGGCCAGTGTCTGCCCGCGCTTCACGGTATGCACCTTGCGCTGGGTACGCGGGGTTTCGGGGGCCGGGGCTTCGGCTACTTCGGCGGCGGGCTTGCGGCGGCTGCCAGCGGCCAGCTGCCGGGCCGAGGGAAACGGCTCGACGCCATTCAGCCGGGGCGGCAGCGGCTCCATCGGCACGGGCAGGGCGGCCTGCGGGCGGCAGTAGCCAAACAGCACCGAGCGGTCCACTTCCTGCAACATCGGACGGCGGTCGGCCGGAAACCGCACGGTGTAAGTGCGGTAGCCGTCGGGCAGGTAGGGGCGGCGCAGCTCGGGGTTGAAGCGCAGAATGGCCGTCGAATCCAGCCCCACGGCTTGGCTCAGGCGCATCATGTCGAAGGCCTGCCCGTTGAGCTGCAGCGTGTCCATGGGCTGCGCGTACTGGTACTTCAGCTCGGCCGAGTGCAGGTGGTGCTGCTCGGCGTACTTCATGGCGTACATGATGGCCGTGAAGCTGGGCACGTAGTTGCGCGTTTCCTTGGGCATGTAAGGGTACATTTCCCAGAAGTTGCGCTTGCCCGATTTGCGCATCACCCGTTGAATGTTGCCCGCGCCCCAGTTGTAGGCGGCCAGCACCAGCTCCCAGTCGTGAAACACGCCGTAGAGGTAGCGCAGGTGCTTGCAGGCGGCTTCGGTGGCCTTTTCCGGGTCCATTCGCTCGTCCACCCACTCGTCGCGGCGCAGGCGCAGGTCGTTGGCCGTGGGGCCCATAAACTGCCACAGGCCCGTAGCGCCTACCCGCGACTTGGCCGTCGGAATCAGCGCGGACTCTACCACCGCCAGGTACTTCAGGTCGGGCGGCAGGTTGTACTTGGTCAGGTACTTCTCAAACAGCGGGAAGTACAGGTTTTCGCGCTCCAGCACCCGCTGCATGTAGTTGCGGTTGCGCAGCGTGAAGAAGTTGATGTGCGCCAGTACCGTCGAGTTGAAGGCGTGCGGCACGTCGGTATCAAAGCACGCTACCCGGTCGCAGATCAGGTCGCGCACTTCGGGCGGGGCCTGCAGCCAGGCCAAACGCACCGAATCGAGCGGTACGGGCTCGGCCACCAGCGAATCGGGCTGCAGCTCCAGCCGCACCCGCGTGGTGTCGTCGCTCGCGCCGGCCTCCGGCATCGTTACGGGTGGAAGCTGCGTTTGGGCCGCCACGGGGCGGACGAAAGCGGCGGCCAGCAGAAACAAGGCGGAGGCTCGGAGCGACTTTTTCATCGGTTCAACTGCACGTTAGGGAGCTACTACGGAGGCCCCCACGGTTTCGGTCAGGTGCTTGGCAAAGGCCAGCATGTCGGCTTCGCGGAACGCGCCGCTGAGCACCTGCAAGCCGATGGGCAAGCCCTGGCCGTCGTGGCCGACGGGCACCGAAATGGCCGGTACGCCCGCCAACGAGGCCTGAACGGTAAAGATATCAGCAAGATACATGGCCAGCGGATCTTTCATGTTCTCGCCGATGCGGAATGCCGTAGTCGGCGCCGTAGGCAGGATCAGGAAGTCGTACTGGCGCAGCAGCTCGTCGGTCTGCTCCTTGATGAGGCGCCGCACGCGCTGGGCCTTGGTGTAGTAGGCGTCGTAGTAGTCGGCCGACAGCACGAAAGTGCCTAGGATAATGCGCCGCTGCACCTCCGGCCCGAAGCCCTGGCTGCGCGACTTTTTGTAGAGCGACTCCAGATCCGTCGCGTCGGGGGCGCGGTAGCCGTACTTCACCCCATCGTAGCGGCCCAGGTTGGAGCTGGCCTCCGCCGTGGTCAGGATGTAGTAGCTGGGCACGATGAAATCGAGGTAGGGAAACTCCACCGCGTCGACCACGTGGCCCTGCCCGCGCAGCAGCTCAATGGTCGATTCCAGGGCCTGCTTGATGTCGGGCGCGAGGCCGGGGTGCTCCACCGTGTCGCGGATGTAGCCCACGCGGTAGTGCGCCTTGGGCTCCAGCAGCTGCGAGTAGGCGGGCACCGGCTCCTGGCTCACCGTCGAGTCAAACTCGTCGGGGCCGGCCATAACTTCCAGCAGCAGCGCGGCATCTTCCACCGAGCGGGTAATCGGCCCCACCTGGTCGAACGACGAAGCGTAAGCAATCAGTCCGTAGCGCGACACCCGCGAGTAAGTCGGCTTCAGCCCGACAACGCCGCAGAAGGCCGCCGGCTGGCGCACCGAGCCGCCCGTATCGGAACCAATCGAAGCCAGGCACATATCGGCTTGCACGGCCACCGCCGAGCCGCCCGAGGAACCACCGGGCACGCGGTCCGGGTCGATTTCGTTGCGGGCCGGGCCGAAATAGGACGTCTCGTTCGAGGCGCCCATGGCAAACTCGTCGCAGTTCTGCCGCCCGATCAGGATGGCGTCCTCGTCGAGCAGGCGCTGCACGGCCGTACCGGTAAACAGCGACTTGAACCCGTCGAGAATGTGCGAGCTGGACTGCAGCGCGTGGTCCTTGTAGGCCAGCACGTCCTTCAACCCGATGACCATACCGGCCAGCTTGCCAGCCGTGCCCGCCGCCAGTTTCGCGTCGACGGCCTCGGCCTGCTGCCGGGCCTCGTCGGGCCACACCTCCAGGAAGGCGTTGAGCTGGCCGTTCTTTTTCTCGATGTTATCCAGGTAATACTCAACGAGCTGACGGCAGGTAAGGGTACCGGCGGTCAGCTCGTGGCGAACTTCCGTGAGGGAGTTGAAGCGTTTCATGCGAAGGGGCCAAACGGTCCGCGGGGGCGGCAGGATTGGGGTGAAAAGGCTAGGCCGCCGCGGGGTGCGCGGCGGCCGTCAAAAGCAGGTTGCGAAAGTTCGGAATTAAATCGACTTCGCCGAAGTATTCGATTCGTGGGGCAGGCCGGCGGGCGTCACCGTGGGTTGCTCCGGCGCCGAAACCGGCGCCTGATAGTCAGCCGTGGGCTGATCGAGGCCGGTGGGCTGATAGGCTATCGGGGCCGGGGGCACTTGCTGGTAGGGCTGCTGCGGCGCGGCGGGCTGCTGGTAGCCGTTGTTGCTGGGCTGAAAGCCCGGCTGGCCGGCATTTTCAATCTCGCTGCGAATCTCGCGGGAGGCATCCTTGAACTCGCGGATGCCTTTGCCGAGGCCACGGGCCAGCTCTGGAATCTTGTTGGCGCCGAAAAACACCAGGATGAAGAGCACGATAACGGCCAACTCGCCGCTACCAATGCCTTCCAGGAAAAGCAGAAAAGGCGTGTGCATGACGGGCGAAGCTTAGCGGGTGGGCGGCTGCGGGTCGCGGTAGTTCGGGTTCTGGTCGCGGTATTCGGGCTTGTCTTCTTTCGACGCGTCCTTGAACTCGCGCATGCCCTGGCCCAGACCCTTAAATAGCTCCGGAATGCGCTTGGCACCAAACAGCAGAATGACGATGAAGACGATCAGCAGAATTTCGGTCGTACCAAAATTGCCGAACAGGAAAAGCGAGTTGAGCATGAGAGTCCGCGGTGGGTGTTAATCTACAGCAGGAGATACGGGCCCGCCCGCCGTAGGGATGGTAAAGGTACCCGATAATTTTCAAACAGAACCGGGCGGCAGAGGTTCCCGCGGGCCCCGATTCATTATTCGGCGACGATTCAGCCGCGTTGGTCGGGTTCTGCGTAGTGTTGACCGGCCCGAACTTATTCGATAAGTTTTAGCCTCCGTACTTTGGAGCACGGCTCGGTATACCGGTACCGGCGCGCATTATTTAGCTCCAATTGTTTTTTGAGACCAACCCTGCGGCAATGACTCTACGTGCGATGTACCCCCCGCCCCAGCCTGCGGCGGCAACGCCGGCCAAGGCTGAAGAAGAGCGGCTGGAACACCTGCGGGCGTATCAGATCCTGGATACGCCCACGGAGGAAGCCTTCGACGGCCTGGCGCGCCTGGGCGCCTTTATCTGCAACACCCCGATTTCCATGGTCAACCTGATCGATGCCGAGCGGGTGTTTACCAAGGCGCAGGTGGGCGTGCCGGGCGTGCAGAACCTGCCGCGCGAGGATGTGTTCTGCCACCACGCGCTGTTCAACCGGGACATTCTGGAAGTAGAGGACGCAACGCTGGACCCGCTGTTCAGCCACACGCCGCTGGTGGCCAACGCCCCCAACATCCGCTACTACGTGGGCGCCCCGCTGATGTCGCCTGAGGGCTACCCGCTGGGCACCATGTGCGCCCTCGACACCAAGCCCCACCGCCTCAACGAAGCCCAGCGCGATGCGCTGCGCACCCTGGCCCGCGAAGTGGTGTCGCACCTGGAGCTGCGCCGCGCCCGCCTGCAGCTGGAGCAGGAGAAGGCCAAGCTGGAAGGCCTGCTGCGCATGGCCAACAGCGCCGCCGACTCGCTGTACTCGGCCGGGCGCAGTGAAATCTTCGTCAAGCAGGACCACAAGCTGATCCGCCTCGACACGGCCGAAATTTCCTACCTCGAAGCCCTCGGCGACTACGTCAACATTCACACGGCCGGTGAGCGGTACACGGTGTACACCACCATGAAGGACATGCTCACCCGCCTGCCCGCCCGCGACTTCGTGCGCGTGCACCGCAAGTACATCGTGCGCATCAGCAGCATCGTGGCCATTGATGGCGACTCGCTGATCGTGGACGGCGGCCGGGCTTCCTCGGTGCCCATCGGCAATTCCTACAAGGCCGACCTGATGAGCCGGCTGAATCTGGTGTAGTTCGCCCACCACCGGGCTGCGCTCAGATAGCAAATGGCGGCTTTGGTCGACAAAATCCCGGATTTGGACGAAAACCGTACGACCAAAAACCAATTGACTTCGTATCTTTCGCTTGTTATCGGGGGATTAATCCATTGGCGCCCGGGCTTAGGCCCTGCCAAGGAGGGATTAACTGATAGCTAAGTTTGTTTTCATAGCTCAGAAAGGCACCGTACGCTGTACGGTGTTTTTTTATTTCCGAGCAGACCGAAATTGGCAGTTCCCGTGTAGCAACAGCTATTTGCGGCCCAGCCACTGCTCCGGGTTGAGGTTGGTGCTGTTGCGCCACACCTGAAACTGCAGCTCCGTGGTGCCCTCCGGGTTGGTATACACCGTGCCGATGGGCTGGCGCATCTTCACCGTCTGTCCCTCGCTCACGCTCACGGTGCGCAGCTTGGCGTACACCGTGAAATACTCGCCGTGCTGCACCATCACCACGTTGTTCATGCCGGCAATGTTGGCCACGGTGAGCACCTTGCCGTCGAAAATGGCGCGGGCCGGCTCCCCGGCCGTAGTCTGAATGTCGACGCCGCGGTTGTCCACCGTCACGTGCTTGAGCACGGGGTGGGGATGGCGGCCGAAGCGCTGGCTGACGAAGCCCCGGGCTACCGGCCACAGCAGCCGCCCGCGGTTTTCGGCGAAGGACGACGACAGCTCCGCCGTTTCGGGCGTCAGCGCCACCCGGTCGACGTGGGTGCTGGCTTCTTCGGCCGCTACGGCTACTTCCGCTGCTTCGGCCGTTTCGGTGGCTTCGCGTTTGGCAGTGGCCTGTTCGGCGGCCGTGGCGTTGTTGCGCTCGGCGCGCTCAGCCCGTTCGGCGGCGGCTTTGGCAGCGGCTTTGGCGGCGGCAGCTTTGGCAGCGGCTTTGGCGGCGGCCACCCGGGCGGCGCGGGCAATTTCCTCGCGCACGCGCTGGGCAATCAGGTTGTCGAGCTGACGCACGGCCTGCTGGCGTTCGGCCAGCTCCTTCTGCAATTGCTGCTCCTGCTGGCTGAGCTGCTGCACCACCTGGTCCTGCTGGGTGCGCATGGTCACCAGGTTGCGGCTCTCGCTGACCTGGGTGGTGAGCAGGCTGCTTTTCTCCTGCTTCTGCTCCGTGAGCGTGCTAAGCTGCTGGTGCAGCTGCTCCTGGGTACGCAAAATGCTGCTGACCTGCTGACGGCGCACTTCGGAGTACTGCCGCACGTAGCGCAGGCGCAGCATAAACTCGTTGAACGACTCGGCCGCGAAAAGGAACATCACCCGGTTGTAGGCGTTGGTCGACTTCGAGGCGGCGTAAATCAGGCGGGCGTACTCGGCCTTCAGGCGCGCCAGCTCGGCCTGGGTGAGCTGCACGTCGGTGGCGGTTTTCTTAACGCCGGTTTCGATGTAGCGCAGCTGCGAGGAGGTCGACTTGATGACCTGCTGCTGCACCGTAATCTTTTCCTTCAGGGCGTTGAGCTGGCCCAGGGAGCTTTGCTTTTTCTGCTGGGTCTGCTCCAGGATTTTGCTGGCTTCCTTGATGCGGCGCAGGTTGTTGCGCCGCTCCCGCTCCAGCTGAGCTTTGGTTTTGGGCGTTTCCTTGGCCGGCTTGGCGCTGCTGCGCCGCCGCTGCTGGGCGGGCGCAGAGGTCAGGGCCAGCAACAGCGCGGCTGCCAGCAGCCAAGTCGGCCAGGAAGGGGGTGTGGTGAATCTACTTGCGTTTGTTACGCCCATACTCGGCCGGCACGGAGAAGGGGAACGAGAGCTGTTCCTTGTCCAAATCTACGTTGCGGTAATTGATAGTCACCGTAGCGGGCTGCCGGCCCGGCTGCTGCGCCTGCACCAGGATGCCGTGGGCAAACTGCTGCTCGCCCGGCTGAATGGGCTGAAAGTCGGCGTAAGTCACCGTCAGCGTGCTTTGCGACGCGGGGTCCGATACGTTGAGCTTCTGCAGGCGGGCCCGGCTCAATTCGATGAGCTGCTCTACCAGAATGCCCGTCTGCCGGTACTGCACGCGCTGCATGGGGCCGTCGGCCGTCACCGTCAGGGCCGTATCGGCCATGGCCGGCACGTAGTCGCCGATGAGCATGGATTGCAGCTGCACGAAGGAAACCGGCACGTTGAACTGCCGCCGTAGGTAGTCGAAGTTGCCGGCGTAGTAGGTTTTTTCCAGCATGTTGACCACCTGCACCGAATCGGGCGTGATGCGGGCGCGCACCCCCAGCCCCAGCACCGAAGCCTGCAGCCAGATGATGCTGTCCTTGCGCATGCGCACGTTCAGGTTGACCGAGTACTTCTCCCCGTTGGCGTCGATCTGGGCCTTGCCTTTGGCCGCGAGGTAGCGGAAATCAAGGTTGCGGGCGCGCACTTCCGGCGCCGGCGGGCGCGTCGGTGTGGTCGTTTTCGTCGGAACAGCTCGGCGGGTACAGGCGCCCAGGCTCAGGCTGCCGATCAACACCAGCAGCGGCCAGCGTCTATTCATAGAGTTTTCGGTCTTTGATTTTGCGGTCGATAAGCGCGGAGGTGCCGCCGGCCTTTTTGGCCTGCTGCCAGTGCTCCACGGCCGCGGCCGCATCGCCCAATTGGTACAATACGTCGCCGTAGTGCTCCAGCACGGTGCCATCCCGAGAGGTACGTACGGCTTTTTCGAGGTATTGGCGGGCGTTGGCGTAATCTTTTAGTTGGTAGAGCACCCAGCCGTAGGTATCGAGGTAGGTGCCGTTTTCCGGAAACAGCTTGATGAGCTTGGCGGCCATGTCCCGGGCCTTGGGCAGATTCTTGCCGCGTAACGACAGGTAGTAGCTGTAATTGTTCAGCGCCTGCGCATTATTCGCGTCGAAGGTCAGGGCCGCGTCGTAGGCCGCATCCGACTTGTCGTACTCCTTCAGCTCGTTGTAGGCGTCGCCCAGTTGAGTGTCGAACTGCGCGGCCAGCTCGGGGTTGTCGGTGGCCAGCTTCTTGCCCTGCTCGAAGGCGCGCACGGCCTTGGCCGGCTGCTTGGCGAAGGTGTGGCCCACGCCGTTGTAGAACCAGAATACGGCCTGATTCGGGAACAGCTCCAAAGCCTGGTTGGTGTGCTTCAGCAGCGAGTCCGATTGGGCCAGCTCCGCGTCGATGAGCACCACCTGCTGCCAGATCTTGTAGTGCGAGTTGTCGAGGCGCAGGGCCTGCAGGTAGCTCGTGCGGGCCTTGGGCTTCTGCTCGGCCAAGAGCTGCACGTCGCCGGCCACCGAAAAGGCCTTGGCCTCGCGCGGGTGTACTTTGGTGGTAATGTCGGCCAGCTCCAGCGCGGTTTGCTGAATGGCGGGGTTGGGCAGCTGCTTGAGGTAGTCCACCAAAATGCGCACCTTCTGATCGATGCTCAGCTCGGGGCTCTCGAAGGCCTGCTTGATCTGCTTTTCCGACTCCGTGGCGTTGCCCTGCTGCCGGTAGGCGTCGGCCAGGATCATGTGGGCCTGCGGGTTTTCGGGCTCCTTGCGCAGGGCCTGCTGCGCCACGCGGATGGCGTCGGGCAGGCGGTTGTTGGCCGCGTACATTTCGGCCTGGGCCAGCACGTAGCGCACCTCATCGGGGTTGGCCGTAATCAAGGCTTCACCTTCCTGCAGGGCCTTGTCGAGGTTGTTCTGCTTGAGGTAAATCTGCTGCTTCTTGAACGACACCTCGTCCATAGGGCCGAACTCCTTTTCGGCCTGCTCAAAGGCGGTCAGCGCGTCGGTGAGCTTGCCCTGGGCCAGGTACAGCTCGGCCAGGTTGAAGAGGTAGGACTTGGAATCCGGGACGTCCTGAATCAGCTTGGTATACACCTGCGCGGCCTCGGTAAACTGCTTCTGCGAAGCGTAAATCTGGGCCAGAATCAGGTAGTAGTAGGCGTTTTTGCCGTCGAGGCGCACGGCGGCCTGGGCGAAGTTGCCCGCGTCCTTGAGGTTGCCGATGAGCAGGTTGGCCTCAGCAATCTTGTAGTTGATGGCCGCGTTGTTCGGGTCGAGCTGGTAGGCCTTGAGCAGCCGCTCCAGGGCTTTGGGGTAGTCCTCCAGCAGCATGAACTTCACGCCGTCGACGAAGTAGGCGGCACTCAGCTCCCGGTCTTTCTCGGTTATCTGGCTTTGCTGCTGAGCCTTGGCGGCTTCCAGGGCGGCCTGGCGCTGCATTTCCTTTCGCTCCTTGCGCGTCAGCTTGCGCGGCTTGTCAGCCGCGGCGGGTTTGCCGGGCGCGGCGGGCTGTTGCTGGGCACACACGGGCCCGGCCACCAGCAGGCCCAACGCGAGCAAGAGGGTAGAAGCGGAACGAATCATACGGACAGGACGCAGCAGCAAAGCAAAGGGTGGCATCAGGGCGCCGCATCGTGAGAAAAGATACGGCATAACCCTGAAACCACCCCTTGCGCCTTACAGTTTCAGGGCGTTGTAATCACCCACGCTCAGGTCGGAGGGCGTGCCGGTGAAGCTGGCGTGGCTGCCGATCATGGAGTTGGTGACGTTGGCGTTGGTTACCGTGGCCGATTTCTGGATGATGGAGTTGGCCACCACCGAGTGCTTCACCACCGAGCCGTCGCCCACCGACACGTGCGGGCCGACGATGCTGTTTTCGAGCACCACGTTTTCGCCGATGTACACCGGCGGCACGATGATGCTGTTGGTCAGCTTGGCCGATTTCGACACGGTATCCTCGCCGGCTTCCTGCAGGTATTCCAGGTAGCGCTGGTTGGTGTACACGGTGGCGTCCTTGTTGCCGCAGTCCAGCCACTCGGTCACGCGGCCGGGAATGAACTTGGCGCCCTGGTTTTTCATGTTCTCCAGGGCGTTGGTGAGCTGGTACTCGCCCTTGTCCTTCACGTCGTTGTCGAGCAGGTACTGCAGCTCGCGCTTCAGGTAATCCCCGTCGCGGAAGTAATAGATGCCGATGATGGCCAGGTCCGACACGAACTCCTGGGGCTTTTCGATCAGCTCGGTAATCTGGCCCTCGTCGCCCAGCTTCACCACGCCGAAGGGGCGCGGGTCGTCGACGCGCTGCACCCAGATGGTGCCGTCGGCGGAGGTGTCGAGGGTGAAATCGGCTTTGAAGAGGGTATCGGCGAAGGCTACGACTACCGGGCCGGTCAGCGCGCTTTGGGCGCAGAGGATGGCGTGGGCGGTGCCCAGCGGCTCGTCCTGGTAATGAATGGTGCCCTGGGCCCCGACGGATTCGGCAATCTTGATCAGGTTCTGCTCGACTTCCGAGCCGAAACGGCCAACGATAAAGGCGACTTCCGATACCGGCTCGCCGACGACCTTGGCAATGTCTTCGACCAGGCGCTGCACGATGGGCTTGCCGGCAATCGGAATCAGCGGCTTGGGAACGGTGAGCGTGTGCGGGCGCATGCGCTTGCCCATGCCGGCCATCGGGACGATGATTTTCATAGAAGGGTGAATTGGGAAAGGAGTTTCAGGGGGCGTTTACGTAAGCTCAGCTACTAGGGCCGCGCAAAGTTGAAGCGCAGAGTTAACCGTTTTTACTGATTTCACAGATTTTTTTGCACGAGAGCCGGAAGGCGGGAAAGATGCGGTTGGGTTCTGCCCGGACAGAGTTACGATGAAACCCGGTGGTCAACTTCCTGCACTCACCTGCTCAGCGGGCTCATGTGCTGGCCCTACCGCGTGCCGGTGCTGCCGTAGCCACCGGCGCCGCGGGTGGTTTCGCCCAGTTCGGCCACTTCCTGCCACTGAATCGTTTCATGCCGGGCAAAGACGAGCTGGGCAATCCGCTCCCCGTCCTGCACCACGAAGGGCTCGTTGGAGAGGTTCACCAGCAGCACTTTCACCTCGCCGCGGTAGTCGGCGTCGATGGTGCCGGGGCTGTTGACCAGGCCGATGCCGTGCTTGTAGGCCAGGCCGCTGCGGGGGCGCACTTGGGCCTCGTAGCCGGCCGGAATTTCCAGAAACAGGCCCGTCGGAATCAGAGCGCGCTCCAGCGGGCTGAGGGTGACGGGCTCTGCCAGGTTGGCGCGCACATCGAGGCCGGCGGCGTGCTCGGTCTGGTAGGCGGGCAGCGGGTGGTGGGAGCGGTTGATGACGGCGACTTGCATGGTCGAAGAAACGAAGGGAAACAGCTTAGGCCGCTTTGGGCTGGCGGCGGAAGGCCCGCTCGGGGCGCTCCACCAGCCACACCGCCGCCACGAAAGCCAGGGTGATAAGAATGTGTACCGCGTGGGCCACCCAGCCGCCCAGCGGGGGCAGGGCCCAACTGCCAGCTACCACGGCTGCGGCCGCGGCTATCCAGAGCAGCAAGCGGCCCACGGGGTAGGGCACCGGGAAGTGGTGGTTGCCCAGGGCCCAGCACACGGCGGCCATGGTGGCGTAGCAGGCCAAGGTGGCAATGGCCGAGCCCATGTAGCCCAGCAGCGGAATCAGCAGGAAGTTCAGCGCCACCGTCAGTATTGCGCCGCCGAAGCTGATGTAGGTGCCGAAGTAGGTTTTGTCGGTGAGCTTAAACCACACCGAGAGGTTGTAGTAGACGCCCAGAAACAGGTTGGCCAGCAGGAGCACCGGCACCACCGGCAGGCCCTCCAGGTACTCGGGCTTGCGCAAAAACAGCGGCGCTATCAAATCCACGTTCACGCTTACAGCCACGAAGAGCAGGGCGCAGCAAATGGTAAACCACTTCAGCACCAGGGCAAAGGTGCGGGGCGAGTTTTTGTCCTCGCTCTGGGCGAAGAAAAACGGCTCGGCCGCGTAGCGGAAGGCCTGAATGACCAGGCTCATCAGGATGCTGAGCTTGTAGCAGGCCCCGTAAATGCCCACCGCCGCCAGACTGTCGCGGCCGGGGTAGAAGCCCTCGGGCAGCCAGCGCGGCAGCAGAATGCGGTCCAAAGTCTCGTTGACCATGCCGGCCAGGCCCATCAGCATGATCGGGTAGGCGTAGCGCCACAACGGACTGAGGTAGCTGGCATCGAGGCGCGGGCGGAAGTCCAGCAGCTCGCGGCCCAGCAGCAACAGCGTAAAGGCGCTGGCCGCCAGGTTGGAGAGGAATACGTAGCCCACGCCGATGCTCGGGTCGTACACCCGCTCCACCAGCGGCTGCAGGCCCGTGAGGTACTTGCCAGCCAGCACGTCGGAGCAGAAGACGATGAAAAACAGGTTTAGCCCGACGGTCAGCAAGATGTTGGCCATGCGGATGGCGGCAAACTTCACCGCCTTGTTTTCCAGCCGCAGCCGCGCAAACGGAATGGCCGCCACGGCGTCGAGGCCTAGAATCAGGGCAATCCAGACCGCGTACCGCTCGTGGCCGGGCGGAATGCTGAGCAGGCTCATGAGCGTGGGCGCCAGCAGGGCCAGCAGGGCCGTCAGCCCCACGCTGCTGATGATGAGCAACGTGAGCACGCGGTTGTAGAGGGCCTGCCGGTCGGTGCCGGGCCGGTTGGCAAAGCGCAGGTAGGCCGTTTCCATGCCGTAGGTAAACAGCACGTTCAGAAACGACACGTAGGCGTACAGCCCGGTGATGATGCCGAAGGCGGCGGCCTCGAAGCGCCCAGTATAGAGCGGCGTCAGTAGGAAATTGAGCACCCGCCCCACGATGCTGCTCACGCCGTACACGACGGTCTGGGAAGCCAGACGTTTGGCAATGCTCATTCGATCAAGTCAGGTGGAAAAGGAGCGTAAGGTAGGCCGTCATGTCGAGCGAAGTCGAGACATCTTGCGTACCGATGTCCGATAGCAATTCAATCGTTCAACGAGAGAATTACTTGCAGCAGTCAGCACGCGAGATTGGCTACGCCTTCCTTCGGTTCCTCGACTTCGCTCGGAATGACGTTCTAGATCGAAAATTACTTGCCCGTAAACGCGGCCGGGCGCTTCTCCAGGAAGGCCTGCGTGCCCTCGCGGAAGTCGTCGGAGGCGAAGCAGCGGGCAAAGGCGTTGGCCTCGGTCTGGTAGCCGTGGCGCTCCTTGTCGAAGTAGGCATTGACGCTGTCAATAACCAGGCCCACGGCCAGCGGCGCCTTGGTCAGGATGCGGCCCAGCAGCTGCTGGCAGAAGCCGAGCAGCTCGGCCTGCGGCACCACGTGGTTGACGAGGCCCAGGCGCAATGCTTCGTCGGCTTTGATGATGTCGGCGGTCATCATCAGCTCCAGGGCCTTGCCCTTGCCGATGAGCTGGGTCAGGCGTTGGGTGCCGCCGTAGCCCGGAATCAGGCCCAGGTTCACCTCGGGCTGGCCGAAGCGGGCGTTGTCGGAGGCCACGCGGAAGTGGCAGGCCATGGCCAGCTCGCAGCCACCGCCCAGGGCAAAGCCGTTGACGGCCGCAATAACCGGCTTGGTGCTTTCCTCGATCATGCAGAACACCTCCTGCCCGCGCTCGGCGGCGCGGCGGGCCTGCAGCTCATCGAGGGCGGCCAGCTCGGCAATGTCGGCACCGGCCACGAAGGCTTTGTCGCCCGCGCCGGTCAGAATCAGGCCCCGCACCTGCGGGTTGTCCAGCGCCGTCTGCACGGCCCGGCCGATTTCGTCGATGGTGGCCGCGTTCAGGGCGTTGAGCTTGCTGGGGCGGTTCAGGGTGATGACCAGAATGCCGTTGTCGGTCAGGTCGAGGGCCAGATTTTCCAGTACGGGAAGCATGGGCAGGGTTAGCTCGGAGGTTGCGGAGGGGGCAAAGATAGCCACAATGCGCTGCCGAGGTTTGGGGCCTTTTGGCGAGGCAGCGGGCCATTCCGCCGGGCGCGGAGCCGCGTTGGGCGAAGTCCGATGGCCGTGAATATAGCGTACGGCATATTTGTATCCGTCAAGGCCAGGTAGGCCGCTGGAAGTCTGGATGCTTGCTTCTGATGTAAGACTTCCTATATTCCACCCGAAACCTCCTTTTTTCACCTCCAACCACACCGTCTACTATGGGCTTTGTTTCCGAATTCAAGGAGTTCATCTCCAAAGGCAATGTGCTCGACCTGGCCGTCGGCGTTATCATCGGTGCCTCGTTCGGCAAAATCGTCGCTTCGCTGACGGATGATATCATCATGCCGATTCTGAGTTTGTTCACCCGCGGCATCGACTTCAAGGAAAAGTTCTTTGCCCTGGATGGCAACCGCTACGAGACGCTTAAAGCGGCGCAGGATGCGAAGGCGGCCACGCTGAACTACGGCAACTTCATCAATGCCATCATTTACTTCCTGGTTATTGCCTTCGTGATTTTCTGGGTGGTGAAGCTGGCCAACCGCTTCAAGAAACCCGCGCCGGTAGCCGTCGTGTCCGAGCCGACTCCGTCCAAGGAGCAGATGCTGCTGATGGAAATCCGCGACGCGCTGCGCAGCCGCGCCTAACTGCCGGCGCCGCATTTTCGACGTCACCGACTGCAACAACGACTGCGGCCGGTCCGGTTTGCCTCTCGGGGCAGCGCCGGGCCGGTCGTAATGTTGGGGTAACACTTTAATATGATGTCGAGAAGTTATTGTAGGTCTGTGCATTGTAGAAATAAATTATTTTCAGTAACCTTGGGACGAGCCGCGCAGTAAACGGCGGCAGCTTGAACTAACTTTTCCCTCCATCCGTTGCGTCGGCGTAGCTACCACCCAACCTGGCTGCCGACGTTTCCCTTATTTCCATGCGCATGAAGAACTACGTTGCCGCCGCGGCCCTGTTGGTCGGCGGGCTGCTGACGACTGCTGCGGCTCAGGCTCAGACCCAAACGGGCCCCGCAACACCCTTCACCGGTGGCGAAAAGCCGCGCCGCGAAGCCACGACCAAGAAACGCAAGCAGCCCTCGGCCGAAGAGCTGGCCCGGATGCAGCAACGCATGAGCATGAACCCCGACGAGGTGAAGCGCGACCAGCAGATGGAAGTGCTCGACGCCCGCGCCGGCCTGAGCACCAGCCTCGGCAGCAGCGGCGGCACGGCCCGGCAGTACGACCGCTCGTCGGGCGGCTTCACGGTGCGCAAGTTCCGCGGCGACGCCCGCAACACGGCTATGCAGAAGCGCGGCGAATCGCGCCCCGCGCCCGGCATCGACCCGCCCGGCAAACCCCTGAAGCACAAGAAGCCCAAGCGGCACTTCCTGGGCCTGTAAAGCTCAGCCAATCAGACAAAGAAAAAGCCCCGACGCAAAGCTTCGGGGCTTTTTGCTTCTTCAGATGTCGGGTCAGAGCCACCGTTCGCCTCTGAGCACTGAAGAAAGACCGGGGAGAGAAATCAGGCGCAACTGTTTCGGAGGGGCGGGCGGGTTCAGCCGAGGCTGAGTGCCCAGCCCAGCAGCGCCGCCAGCAACAGGCCGGCGCCGCGCCGCAGGAACAGGTAAGGCATAGCAGCGCGGGCTGCTTAGAGCTTGACGAACTCCAGGCGCTGGTTGAGCGGTGCGTACTCGTCGTCGGGCTCGGAGTAAAGCGGCTGGGTGCTGCCCAGGCCCTTGGCCGAGAGCCGGGTGCCGTCGATGCCGAGGCCGATGAGGGCGGCGCGCACCGCGTCGGCGCGGCGCTGCGAAAGGCGCTGGTTGGCCGGCGCTTCGCCGGCCAGCAACGTATGGGCCTCAATGCGCAGGCGTACGTCGGGGTTGCGGCGCAGCATGTCGGCCATGCCCTTTACGAAGGGCTGCGAATCGGCCAGCAGCGTGGCAGAGCCTTCCTCGAAGGCAATGCTGTGCGACACCACGCGGCCGTTGTCCATGAGCTGGGCGTAGTACTCACCGGTTTTCTCGGTGAGCTTGCGCTCCACGGCTTTGTTGACTTCGCGCTCGGCGGCGCGGCTTACGGCCCGGTCGACGGCGCCGGTGAGGAGGCCAAACTGGGCCTGGGTGGTCAGCGGGAGCAGGCTCAGCAGCAGGCCACCGACGAGAAGGAGAAGTTTCATAGCCAGAACGGGGAAGGGGGATAAAAGGGCTTACAGCGCAGCCAGTTCGCGCAGATTCAGGGTGCGGGCCACGGCCTTGACCAGGCGCGTGTCTTCCTGCCCGGTCGATTCGACGGAGACGAAAAACCGGTCGCCCACGCCCAGGGCCACGGCGGCGCGGCGCTCCAGCTTCTGCACGGTTTCGTAGCCGCGCACGCCGGGCAGGCCCAGGTCGCAGCCGCGCATGAGCTGCTCGTCGCTTTCCTGCCAGATGTTGGCGCTCATCAGTGCCGTAGCGCCGGCGTAGAGGGCCTGCGCGCCGTTGTAGTCGACGAGCTGCACCTTGAGCCGCTGGCTGCCCTTGCGGTAGTGCTGCTCGCAGGTGGAATAGCTGATGCCCCCTAGCTGTACCGACTCGCCCTGCGGGCGGCCCTCGCGTACGAAACCCGCCACGTGCTCCGGTAGAAACCGCTGCAGCACCTCGTAGTGCAGCGAAATGGTATCGGGCGGCAGCTGGAGTCCCGTCGGAACGGCGCCGGCGCGGAGCACGGGTACGGGCGGCTCGCTGACGTTTTGCGTGTGGCTACAGGCTCCCAGCAGGAGCGGCAGCAGGCAGCAGGCGAGCAGGCGCGGAGCATTCATGACAGGGTGGGCGCGGGGAGGCGAGGAGAAGGGGCGTAAGCGCGGGCTTAGAACCTGGCCGTCAGACCGAGTTTGAGGTAGGACATATCGTAGCCCAGTTCCCCGAAGGCGCCCAGGTTGTCCGTCAGCATGTAACGTCCGCCGAGGAAGACGCCCGACATCAGGGCCACGCCGCCGTAGTTGTTGTTGTAGATGTCGTAGTTGGTCGAGTACGATTCGACGCGTACCCCGAGGCTCAGGCCGGCGTAGGTATCCAGCTTGGGATTTTCCAGAATGTTGTAGTGGTAGGTGCCGCGGGCCGCCACGATGAAGTTTTTCCAGGAAGCCTTGTAGCCGCCCGAGTTCCAGCTGTAGCTCTTGTAGCCCACCAGCCCACCGATGCCGATAACGCCCGGGCCCACGTTGTCGAGGATGCCGCGCTCCACCGATACGCTCAGGGCCGGCGTGGCGCGCACGCCGCTGAACAGGCCGTAGCCGTAGCCCAGGCCGAAGCCGACACCGAGGTTGGCGGCGGTGCTGCCCACGCCGAAGTCGTGGTTACCCGCCGCCGATTTGGCCACCGGTTTGGCTGCCGTGGTTTTGGCCGGAGCGGGCGCCGTTTCCTCCGCTGCCGGGGCCGGCGCCGGGGTCGGTTTCGCGGCGGGTTTGGCCGCGGTGGTGGCGGGCTTGGCGGCCGTGGTCTTGCCTGCGGCGCTGGCGGGCTTGGTTGTCGGGCGGGCTGCCGTCGAGGCCGTCGAGCGGGTTTGGGCCGAGGCCGAAACAGTCGTGAGGACCGACAGGGCGAGGAGGATTGAGAGGCGGAATGTTTTCATGGTGTTAGGGGAACGGTGTGAAAAGAACAGAGGCAGCGAGCGGCAGCAGGGCCAATCGTCTGGGACAAAGCTACCGGTTACCATCCCCTGGCGTCAATCGCATGATGATGTGACGAAATGATATATTGCTGATAGTGAAGTATTTGTCCATAAATAAGCCGCCCCGCGCCGCAGGCTGAAAGCACTGCGGCGCGGGGCGCCAGAGGAAAGCAAGAAGAGCCGGCAGGGTACGCTCTGCTGACGCGGGACGGGGCCGCTTACTGGTCGGCAAACAGGCGCTGGGCCAGACCGCCGATCAGCGGCAGCGGCTCGTAGAGGCCGCTCATGGCCGCCATTACGCCCATCATGCGCAGCAGCAGCAGCAGGCCCAGCCCGACGCCCGCCACCACCAGGCTGCTCCAACCGAGGAAGGGCAGCATCAGCAGCTGCAGCACCACCACCACGGCCGATATCACCGTTACCAGCGTCATCTGCCGCAGGTGAAAGGCCGTGAGCGGGCCGCGCTGCTCCCGGGGGCAGCGGTAAGCCGTCAGCCAGCCCGACACCGAGAGGTAGCACATGATGGCCACCTTCCGGTCGAGCTGTGCCGAGTCGGCGCCGTAGGTGTCGCGGGAAGCGGCGGGGGAGATGCCGACTTCTTCGAAGTCACCCAACCAATTGCCCAATCGGCTGCTGAATTGCCAGACGAAGTCAGTCGCTAAGATTCTGTTCAAGGCAAGCATAATTGTGCGGGGTATGAGTCTGCGTGGGGCCGGTGCCCGGGCGGGCAACTGGGGTCGACAAACCAATGTGCGGGCCGGGGCGGCGAAGGTTGGCTGGCTTTCGACTCTCCAAAGGTGACGGCCCGGCGCCCCGGTACGCTAACACGCATGTTGCAAATCCTGACACGTATGTATCATTGCTTGTAAAGTGCTGATATGCAGTGTTTTTATTTTGAATTAAGACCGTAAAAAATAGCCCGAATCAGCGTTTTGACTCGGGCTATACCGGGAATAAGTAGTACGATTTATTGCTCGACCACCGCGTTGGCAGCAAATTCGGAAGGCGTTTGCCGGTATTGTTCCCGGAAGCATTTGCTGAAATAGGAGAGGTTGCCGAAGCCAACCTGCTCGGCTATTTCGGCCACGTTGCCGGCCTGGGCCAGCAGCAGCGCCGCCGCCCGCCGCAGCCGCACGGTGCGCACAAACTCCGAGGTCGACTGGTCGGTGAGGGCTTTGAGCTTGCGGTGCAGCTGCACCCGGCTCAGGGCCATGGCGTCGGCAAACTGCTCCACGCTGAAGTCGGCATCGGCCAGGCGCTCTTCCACCACGCCCAGCGCCCGGTTGAGGAAAACTTCGTCGGCCGAGGTGATGCT
Source organism: Hymenobacter edaphi (assembly GCF_003258365.1). GTDB lineage: Bacteria > Bacteroidota > Bacteroidia > Cytophagales > Hymenobacteraceae > Solirubrum > Solirubrum edaphi. Next base: position 646,632 of record NZ_QHKM01000002.1, read on the forward strand.
GATGTCGCGGGGCTGCAGGGTGACGGCCCGGCCGAAGCGCTGGCGCAGCAGCTCGCGCTGGCGGATCAGGTTATGCATGCGCACCCGCAGCTCCTCGGGGCGGAAGGGCTTGGTCAGGTACTCGTCGGCGCCGAGGCCGAAGCTGGTCAGGCGGGCTTCGTCGCCGGCCCGGGCCGTGAGCAGGATGACGGGCACGTGGCTGGTACGCTCGTCCTCGCGCAGGCGGCGGCACAGCTCCAGCCCATCCATGCGGGGCATCATCAGGTCCGACACGATAAGGTCGGGCACCGTGGCAATGGCCTGCTCCAGCCCTTGTTCCCCGTCATCGGCCGTCAGCACCCGGAACTCGGCCGTCAGGCAGCTCTGAATGTAGGCGCGCATTTCGGGGTTGTCTTCCACCACCAGCACCAGCGGCCGGGCGTCATCGGCGTCGGCGTCGGCCGCCGCCGGGGCGGCTGGCGGCCGGTCCAGCTCGGCGGGCAGCAGGTGCGCCCCCGGGCGCGCCGCCACCACCGCATCGGCGACGGTCTGCAACTCGTCGGGCTGCAGGTGCGCCGTGCCCAGCGGCAGCTCCACCACAAACGTGGTGCCCTGCCCCGGCACGCTCGATACCCGGATGTAGCCGTGGTGCAGGGCCACCAGCTCCTTCACCAACGCCAGCCCGATGCCCGAGCCTTCGTGGCGGCGCGTGCGCGAGTCGTCAACCTGGTGAAACCGGTCGAAAATCAGCGGCAGGTGCTCGGCCGGAATACCGGGACCGGTGTCGCGCACCCGCAGCACCGCCCGCTCGGCCTGCCGCTCGACGCTGACCACCACCTGCCCGCCGGCCGGGGTGAACTTCAGCGCGTTGCCGAGCAGATTGTAGAGAATCTTGTCGAGCTGCTCGGCGTCGAAATACACCTCCAGCGCCTCGAGCGGGCTTTCGAAGCGCAGCTCCACCTCGTTGCCGACGGCCAGGGACTCAAACGACAGCACGTTGGTGCGCACCGCCCGCACCAGGTCGTCGGGCGCGGCGGCCAGACGGGTTTGCCCGGCTTCGAGGCGGGCAATGTCGAGCAGCTGGTTGATGAGGCGCAGCAGCCGCCGGGCGTTGCGCAGCATCAGGGCGTACTCGGGCGGGGCGGCTTGCTGCGGCCGTTGCCGCGCCTCGCTCAGCAGCTGCTCCAGCGGACTGATGATGAGGGTGAGCGGGGTGCGCAGCTCGTGCGAAATGTTGGTGAAGAACTTGGTTTTCAGCTCGTCCAGCTCCTGCAGCTGGTGCGAGGTGCGGATGCTGGCCTGCAGCTCCTGGTAGGCCTGCTGCAGCTCGGCCGCCCGCGCCGCCAGCTCCTGGTTGGAGCGCTGCTGCAGTTCTTCCTTCTCGCGCGACACTTCCAGGGCCCGGGTCTGGGCCACCTGCTTTTCCTGCATGGCCGCCAGGGTCTCGCGTTGGGCAGCTTGCTGGGCCTGCGCGGCCCGTAGCGCCGCTTCCTGCGCCAGCTGCCGGTCCTTCTTAGCCAGGTTGATGCGGTCGGCCAGGCCCAGGGACAGCAGAATCATTTCCAGCGCCGACGCCACGTGCACGCCGTGCGTCGACCAGAAGCCGAAGTGCGGAATCAGCTCCACCTGGCTCAGGTAGTAATTGACCACGGCCACCAGCAGCAGCGTCCAGCCCACCATGTAGTAGCGCGCCGGGCGGTAGCCGGCCCGCAATGCTAGCGTACCGGCGGTCAGCAGCACCACGCTCGTCCACAGAGCCGTGCCGGCCTGCCACCACGCGGCCGCCTGCGAATCGGGAGTGAGGAAGCTGAGCACCGGCAGCCAAGCCAGCAGCAGCGTCAGGCGCAGCAGCCGGTCGAAGCGGGGCAGCAGGCGCGGCGTTTCGAGGAAAGCCCGGGCCGTGAGGGTGCCGAAAAAGATGGTGCAGGCCAGGATGAAGTTCTGCCGCAGGTCCAGCCCCGCCCCGCTCAGGCTGCTGGGCCAGAGCTGCCGCCAGTAGCCCGTCATGTCGAGCTGCGCGGCCGCAAACGCGGCCACGTACAGCGAATAGTACAGGTAGCTTTTGTCGCGGACGGAGAAGTACAGCAGCAGATTATAGGCCAGCAGCGCCAGCAGAATCCCGAAGTACGGGCCCATTGTCAAGTCACCTTCCCGCGCCGTTTGCAGCACGTGCGCCTGCTCGACGACGGCAAGGTGTGCCCGCTGCTGCGCCGGCAACCGGGCGTACACCAGCAGCGGCTCGTCGGGCCGCAGGTCGAGCTGCAGGTTGAACTGCCGCAACTGCAGCGCGTGGGTTTGCGCGTAGGGCGCGGTCGAGGTCAGCACGTGCCGCCGGGCCGGGCCGCCGGGGCGTTGCAGGTACACTTCCAGCCCGTCGAGGTAGTCCGTCGACACCAGCAGCAACCAGCGCGTACCGGCGTTGGTGCCCGACTGCACGGCGCAGCGGATCCACTGGTCCTGAGCCGTAGCGGGCAGGTCGGCTTTAGGTAGCGGCCGAAATTGCTCCGCCCAGCGGGCTGATTGTACCTCGGCCAGCGTCAGGCTGGCGGGGGCAGGCAGCACCTGAGCGTTTTCGTACAGCCAGTTCCAGGCCGCCGTGTCGCGCACCACCGTCACCGGCCCTGGCGCGGCCACGGCCCCCACAACCAGCAGCCAGCAGCTCCCCAGTAGGAGTAACAGGTGTTTCATGCGGAACGGTGGTTGGTGAAAGAGCGCATTAGGAAGATACAACACATTGCCCATATAGAGCCCAAAACGGGGAAACCCGTTGGCCACGGCCCAAAAAAAGCCCCGGCCGTTTCCGGTCGGGGCTTGTTTCGTGCTGCGCAGCCTGGGCTTACAGCGTCCGTTTTACTTCCTTCTCGTCGAAGCCCTCGATGATGTCGCCTTCGCGCAGATCATCAAAGCCTTTCAGCGAGATACCGCATTCGTAGCCTTGGCGTACTTCCGAGACGTCGTCCTTGAAGCGTTTCAGGGCCAGGATGTTGCCGGTGTGCTGCACGATACCGTCGCGCACCAGACGCACCTTGGTGTTGCGGGTGATGGTGCCGTCCGTCACCATACAGCCGGCAATGGTGCCGACTTTGGTGATGTTGAACACCTGGCGTACCTCGATGGTAGCCACCGTAACTTCCTGCACCGTCGGGGCGAGCATGCCTTCCATGGCGTCCTTCACCTCGTTGATGGCGTTGTAGATGATCGAGTAAAGGCGGATGTCAATCTGCTCCTGCTCGGCCAGCTTCCGCGCGCTGAGCGACGGACGCACCTGGAAGCCAATGATGATGGCGTCGGAGGCCGAAGCCAGCAGCACGTCCGATTCGGAAATGGCGCCCACCCCTTTGGAAAGGATGTTCACGGCCACTTCGCCGGTCGAGAGCTTGAGCAGCGAGTCCGACAGGGCTTCCACCGAGCCGTCCACGTCGCCTTTCACGATGATGTTCAGTTCTTTGAACGAACCGATAGCCAGACGACGACCAATCTCGTCGAGCGTGATGTGCTTCTTGGTGCGCATCGACTGCTTGCGCTGCAGCTGCAGACGCTGGGTGGCAATTTCGCGGGCTTCGCGCTCCGTTTCCATAACCACGATTTTGTCGCCGGCCTGCGGGGCCCCCTGCAAACCGAGCAGCTGCACCGGGGTCGAGGGCCCGGCCGTCTTCATCTTCTTGCCGCGGTGGTCCGTCATGGCCTTTACGCGGCCGTAGTGCGGACCGGCCAGCACAATGTCGCCGACTTCCAGCGTACCCGTCTGCACCAGGATGGTCGTCACGTAGCCGCGGCCCTTGTCGAGCGAGGCTTCGATAACGGCACCCACGGCTTTGCGGTCGGGGTTGGCTTTCAGCTCCAGCAGTTCGGCTTCGAGGAGCACTTTTTCCAGCAGATCATCGATGCCGGCACCGGTTTTGGCCGATACTTCCTGCGACTGGTACTTACCGCCCCATTCTTCCACCAGGATGTTGATAGCCGACAGTTCCTCGCGGACTTTGTCGGGGTTGGCACCCGGCTTATCGATTTTGTTGAGGGCAATAACAATCGGCACACCAGCAGCTTGCGCGTGGTTGATGGCTTCCTTGGTCTGCGGCATCACCGAGTCGTCGGCCGCCACCACGATGATGGCAATGTCGGTAATCTTGGCACCGCGGGCACGCATGGCGGTAAACGCTTCGTGACCCGGGGTATCGAGGAAGGTGACTTTGCGGCCCGAAGCCGTTTTCACCTCGTAAGCCCCGATGTGCTGGGTGATACCGCCGGCTTCGCCCTTGGCTACCTGCGCGTTGCGGATGTAGTCCAGCAGCGAGGTCTTGCCGTGGTCGACGTGACCCATGATGGTCACAATCGGGGCGCGGTCCTGCAGGGCTTCCGGGTCATCTTCTTCCACCACGGCCACGTCCTGCTCGTCTTCTGCCGAGAGGAATTCCACGTCGTAGCCAAACTCGTCGGCAATGACGGTAATGGCTTCGGCGTCGAGGCGCTGGTTGATGGACACGAACATGCCCATGTTCAGGCAGACCTTGATAACCTCGTTCACCGACACGTTCATCAGCGAAGCCAAGTCGTTGGCCGAGATGAACTCGGTCAGCTTCAGGGTCTTCGAGGCCAGCTCGCTTTGCTGACGGGCCAGCTCGGTAGCCTCGGCAATACCAGCGCGCTTGTCGCGACGGTATTTGGCGCGGTTCTGCTGGTTGCCGCCGCGGCCGCCGCTCAGGCGGGCCAGCGTAGCCTTGATCTGGTCCTGGATCTGCTTATCGTTCTGCTCGGGCGAAGCGGGCTGACCGGTACCCTGGCCGGGACGCTGACCACCGCCGGGGCGGTTGCCACCGGGCCCACCGGGACGGTTGCCCTGACCGGGGCCGCCGGGACGGTTGCCACCCGGACCACCGCCGGGGCGGTTGCCCATGTAGCCAGTTCCGGTAGGACGGTTGTCGGGTTGCCCCTGGCCTTGCCCACCACCTTGCTGGCCCTGACCGGGCACGGCAATGCGGGCGCGCTTTTTCTTGTCGCCAATGCCGGCCTTGCGTACGTCCGAAGACGCCACCGGGCGGGCACCGCGGCCACCGCCACGACGCGAAGCATCCACCGGCAGCTCGATCTTGCCGAGTACCGTCAGACCCTTCAGCTGCTCGCCGCGGGCTACGATGGTGCCCTGGTCGCCTTCGCCACCGGCAGCCGGGGCTTCCGGGGCCGCAGGAGCGGCCGGGGCAGCGGGCGTAGCGGGTGCCGTAGCTACCGGAGCAGCCGGCTTGGCTTCAGCCGCGGGGGCGGCCTGCGGCGCCGGGGTCGGCGCCGGAGCGGGGGCTGCGGGCGCCGCCGGACGAGCCTCGGCTACGGGAGCCGGAGTCGGGGCGGGAGCGTGGGCCGGGGTAGGCGCCGGAGCGGGCGCGGGTTGCGCGGGCTTTTCGGCTACCGGGGCCGGAGCAGCCACCGGAGCGGGAGCTGGCGTCGGTGCAGGCGCGGGGGCCGGGGCAGCGGGCTTGGCTTCCGCGACGGGAGCTGGCGCGGGAGCCGGAGTAGCCACCGGAGCCGGCGTCGGCGCGGGGGCCGGCTGGGCCGGGCGCGGCGGCACCGGACGCCCCTTGGCGTCCAGCTCGATCTTGCCTAATACTTTCAGGCCCGGTACCGGGCGGCCGTTGTCGGCCGGCGGGGTGGGGGCTTGGGGCGCGGCCGGCTGAGCCGGGGCCTGCGCTACGGGAGCCGGGGCCGGCTGCGGGGCAGCAGGCTTGGCGGGCTCCACGGGTTTGGGAGCGGGGGCCGGGGCGGCGGCTTTCGCCGCGGCTTCTTTGGCCTGAGCGGCTTGCTCTAGCTCGGTGTGGCGTAAGGTCTGGCCGCGCCGGGCGGCTTCGGCCTTGTCCTGGGCCGACGAAGCAAACTCCTTGTTCAGCAACGCAACCTGATCGGCCGAGAGCTTCGTGGTGGGTTTATTTTCAACAGAAATTCCCTTCGCCGCGAGAAAATCCACAATTGTGTGGGTCCCGACGTTCAGGTCCGTGGCCGCTTGTTTCAGTCGTTTGCTTGCTGCTTCCGCCATTCTTGGGTTGCGCTCGATACTCGTAGTTGGGTGCAAAAGTACGATTTAATTATTGCCAAACGGCGGAAAACCCACCTATTCAGGCAGGTCTTCCGCCGGACTGTGCCCGAGCGGCTCCGGCCCTTACGTACAGGGCCGGGCCGCGGGTTACTCTTTCTCCTCGGTCGATTCGTCCGTTGCGGGCTCTGCAGCGGGCGTTTCGGCCTCGTCTTCGCCGTCGAATTCGGCCTGGATGACGCGGAAAACTTCCTCCACGTTTTCTTCTTCCAGCTCGGTGCGGCGCACGATGTCGGCTTTATTGACAGCCAAAACCGCACGGCCCGTATCGAGGCCGATTTTCTTCAGCTCGTCGATGATCCACTGCTCGATTTCGTCGCTGAATTCTTCCAGCGTGATATCCTCTTCGTAGGAATCGGCTTCGCGGAAGACGTCGATTTCCATGCCTACGAGGCGGGAGGCCAGTTTGATGTTGGCGCCGCCCCGGCCGATGGCCAGTGAAACCTGGTCCGGCTTTAAGAACACCGAAACCCGCCCGGTTTGTTCATTTATTTTCATCGTGCTGATGCGGGCCGGCGACAACGCACGCTGAATGTACAGCTCCAGGTTGTCGGTGTAGTTGATGATATCGATGTTCTCGTTCTCCAACTCGCGCACGACGGCGTGGATGCGGCTGCCCTTCATGCCCACGCAGGCACCCACCGGGTCGATACGGTCGTCGTAGCTTTCCACGGCCACTTTGGCCCGCTCGCCCGGCTCGCGCACGATGTTTTTGATGGTGATAAGGCCGTCGGCAATTTCCGGGACTTCCTGCTCCATCAGGCGCTCCAGGAAAGCCGGGGCGGCGCGGGACAGGATGATCTTGGGGGCACCGTTCAGCACGTCGACGCGGTGCACGACGGCGCGGATGGTGTCGCCCTTGCGGTAACGGTCTTTGGGAATCTGCTCGGGCTTGGGCAGGCTCAGCTCGTTTTCTTCCTGGTCGAGCACGAGGGTTTCGCGGCCCCACACCTGGTAGACTTCGCCGGCAATAATTTCGCCGACCATGTCTTTGTATTTCTGGTACAGGTTGTCGCGCTCCAGGTCCTTCACGCGCTGAATCAGCGTCTGGCGGGCCATGAGCACGGCGCGGCGGCCGAAATCCTCCAGCTTCACCTGCTCCGATACTTCCTCGCCCACCTCGAAGTCCGGCTCGATCTTCTGGGCGTCGGACAGCGGAATTTTGTCGTGGTCCCAGATATCCTCTGACTCGTCGTCCACGATTTCGCGGTTGCGCCAGATTTCCAGGTCACCGTTATCGGGGTTGATGATGACGTCGAAGTTGGAGTCGTCGTCGAACTTCTTCCGGATCATGGTGCGGAACACCTCCTCCAGGATGCTCATCATCGTGGGGCGGTCGATGTTCTTGAACTTGGCAAACTCCGAGAATGACTCGATGAGGTTGAGGGTGTTCATTGAATGAGATGGTTAAATTGCTAAACTGTTAAATTGTTGATTGTTAAATGGTTGTTCTGTGTTTTCTGGGCGAAAAGCCAGCCATTTAGCAATTTGACAATTCAACAATCACCTTATTTAAACGAAATGACCACGCGGGCTTCGCTGATGTCGGCGAAGGGGAACAGGGCGGTGGGCAAGGTTTTCTTCTTGTTTTTCTCTTTCACCACTTCCGTGAGCATAAGGCCCTCGGGCGTGGTTTCTTCCAGCGTGCCTTCCAGTTCGCGGCCGTCGGCCAGCTTCAGGGCTAGGGTGCGGCCGGCGTGGCGGGCATATTGGCGCGGGTCGGTCAGGGGCTGGTCGGCACCGGGAGTGGTGACTTCCAGGTTGTAGGCCGCTTCTTCGCCGTAAGCTTCGTCGATCTGCCGGATCAGGCGGCGGGTGGTGCTGCTCAGCTCGTCGATACCGATGCCGTCTTCGCCATCGATGGTGGCGGTGATTTTGGGCCGGGCGGCGGTGTTGCTCACCGTCAGGCTCACCACGAAGTACTCGGGGCCCGGCAGGCTGGCGTCCAGCATCTGCTGAATGCGGTTGCGGTCGAAACTCATGGGCAAGGCAGGTGGGTGGGAAAAGAAAGAGGGGACTGACGTCCCCTCTCGTGATACTGAAGTAAGTGCGGCAAAGATACAACATTGCCCGGCCCAGTGCAAGCCCCGACCTTTAGCGCACGATTTCCAGCCAGCCCTTCGCGGTGCGGCCATCGGCAAACTGCAGCCGGTAGTAGTAGACGCCGGCAGGCAGGGTGCCGCCGCCCCAGTCGTTGGCGTAGGCGGCCGATTCGTACACCGAGTTGCCCCAGCGCGAGAAGACCTGCAGGCGCGGCGGGCACCCGCGCGTGACGTCAAACACGTCGTTGAGCTGGTCGTTGTTGGGCGTGATGATGTTGGGCACGGGCCGGGGCGCCAGCACCTCTACGGACGGCACCGACTGCATGACGGCGCAGCGCCCGCCGTTGTAGCGCACCGTGACGGTGGGCTGAAACTGCCGGGCGTGGTGGTACACGTGCTCCGGCGCGAGGCCGGTGGCGGAGGTACTGTCGCCGAAGTCCCAACGAACGTCGGCGGCGGCCAGCGCGGGGCTGCTGCTCAGGCTGAAGCGTACGCGCAGCGGGGCTTCGCGGTCCTGGGGGCACTGCACGCGCGCCCAGGCAGCAGTGACGACGGGTGCCGCCGCCGGGCTCACGCGCCGCGTGGCCGAGGCGGTGCAGGCGCCCACCGTAACCGTGTAGGTCAGGGTGACGGCGGCACTGAAGCCCGGCGGGGGCGTAAACAGCCCGCCGGACGTGATGCCAGGGCCGCTCCAGGTGCCGCCGGCCGGGGTGCCCCGCAGCTGCACGGCCTGAGTGCTGCCCGCGCAGAGCAGCGTATCGGGGTCGGGGCGCACGTTGGGGGGCGTCGAGATGCTGACCTGCCGGGTGGCCAGCACGGTGCAGCCGTGCTGGCTGTAGCTGTAGGTGAGCGTGTGCGTGCCCACGCCGGCCAGGCCCACCGAAAACGTGGAATCCCGTACGCCGGGGCCGCTGAACACGCCACCCGCCGGGGTGCCGTGCAGCGCGAAAACCGGCGGGGGCGTGGCATTCAGGCAAAACGCGCTCTGGGGCAGCGCCGCCAACGTGACCGTGGGCGGGGGCGTGACGGTCATCAGCAAGTCGTCCTGGCTGGAGCACTGGCTCTGGCCGGGGGCGAGGTAGGCGTAGGTGAGCCGCTGCGCCCCCAGCAGCGCCAGGCTGGGCGTGAAGAAAAAGCCCGTGGCCACCGAGCCGCTGACGCCCGGCCCCGACCACACCCCGCCGAAGGGCGTGCCGCCGAGGCGCAGCGGCGCGGCCGTGGCGCAGAGGGTCTGGTCGAGGCCGGCCGCGGCGGTGCTGATTTCAAAGCTGAACTTCAGCGCCGCGTTGTTGCAATAGGTATTGGCTCCCAGGGTGGGGCTGTAGCTGCCCGCGCCCGGCGGGACCGGCCAGCGCCCGTTGCCGCAGGAGCACACGGCCTGGTAAATCACGCCGCGCGGGTCGAAGCGCGAGGTGCCGCCGTCGACGTGGTCACCCACGAACGGGTCGTAGGAGCCGTAGTAAGTGGCGTATTCGAGGACCTGCGCGAGGGGTGAGAGGGCCAGCAGGTAAAAGTCGCCGCCGTCGGTGGTGCGCTGCGCGGCATTGGCCGATACGGGCAGGCCGAAGGTGGTGCCGTTGGTGCCGAGCGGCGGGAAATGGTTGTTCAGCTCGCCGCCCCAGCCGCTGACGTAAATCCGGTCGCACTGGTCCACCAGAAAGGCGGTGGGCGAAATGTCGATGGTGCTGCGGCCCGAGCCGAACACGGTGGAGAAGCCGGTGGTCTGCAGGTTGGCGTCGAGCTGGTGGATGAACTGGTGGCTGCCGGGGTTGACGTAGCGGCCCGCCGTGACGGGGTAGCTGCCCAGGCTCTGGCCCAGCAGGTACACGTCGCCGTCGGTGTCGAGCTGCACGAAGTAGGCCTGGTCGTAGCTGTTGGTGCCCACGTAGCTGCCGCGCTCCAGGGCGCCGCCCGCCCCGATGCGCACCACGAAGCCATCGGCCGAGCCGCCGCGGGCGGTGGCGTGCAGGGGCGTGCCGGGCGTGGGAAAATCGAGGCTGGTGGTGCCGCCGCACACAAACAAGGCGCCGGTGGGCCCGAGCTGCAGCGAATACGCCGCATCGGCGCCCGCGCCGCCCAGAAAGCTGCTCCAGAGCAGGCTGGTCAGGCCGGGGTTGAGTTTGCACACCACCGCGTCAGAGTTGTTGCGGTAGGTGGTCTGGAAGCCGCCCGGCACCGGAAAGTTGCCCGAGGAGGTGTTGGAAGCCAGATACACGTTGTCGGCCGCGTCCACGATGATGTCGCCGCGAAACGGGTCGCCGTAGTTGTGCACCAGCGGGCTGGCCGTGCTCTGCGGGTCCAGAATGCCGTCGTTGCCGCTGCCGCCGAGGTAAGTCGAGCCCAGCAGGGCCGAGCCGCTGGCGTTGAAGCGCGTCACCACGATATCAGTGCCCGCCGGAATCAGGTAGCCCTGGCCGTAGGAATACGGGTCGACGGCGGTGCCGAGGTTGAAGCTGCGGTCGTAGGCACCCGCGGTGGTGGGGTAGTCCAGCGACGACGAGGTGCCGAGCACCAGCAGCTCGCCCTGGTTGTTGACCACCATGCTCTCGGGGTAATCGGCCCGGGAGCCGCCGAGGTAAGTGGCCCATACGCGGGCGGCCGGGCCGGTGGCGGCGGTGTTGTACTTGATGATGGCAATATCGAGTGAGTCGGCGGGGCGCACGCGGAAGGCGCCGGGCGAAGCCGGGTAGCCCACCCCGAAAATGATGCCGCCGGAGTACAGGTTGCCCTGCTGGTCGTAGGTGGCCGTGAAGCCCCAGTTGTCCTTGCGCGAGCCGGTGTAGGTGGAAAACACCACGGTCGGGTCGATGGTTAGCGGGCGCCGCTGGTCGTAGCGGCCGAGGCGGAAATGGACGTCCCGGCCCTGCAGCACGTAGCGGCAGGCCACGGCTTGGCGCTGGCCGCGGGCGTCGAGCTGCCAGGCCTGCGGAGCCAGCTCGGTGATGGTGCCCACGCCGGTCTGAATCAGCAGGGAGCCATCGGGGCGCAGGTGCAGCTGGTCGGCCCCGGCGTAGTGCAGGCCGATCAGGGCGGCGTCGGCCCCGGCGGCCAGCTCGAAGTCGTATTCCAGCTGCTCCTGGGCGTTTTCGTAAAGGCGCGCGTCGATGCCGGGCCAGAGCCGGCGGTAGCGCAGCTGGCGGTAGCCGGGTACCTGGCTGGCCCAGCGGCGCGGGTTGTTGCCGCGGAAGTAGTTGCGCACCTCGCCGGTGGGCGCGGCGGGCTCCAGTGCCGCCGGGGCCGCCCCGATAAACTGCAGCTGTACGGCGTGCCCGCGCAGCTGGGCGGGCAGCGGCGGCCGCTCGGTGGCGCCGCCAGCCGGGTGCCGGTGCGGCTCCAGGGGCTCGGTCAGCACGTACGTCAGGCCCCGGGCTTCGGCGTAGAGCTGCCCGCCGGGCACGGCGGCCGAGTAGCGCACCGCCGCGGCCCACTGCCCGCGGTTTTCGATGAATTCCAGGTGGGTGGGCGGCCCTTCGACGGCGCGCGCCGGGGCGTGAAAGACCGATAAGCCAAGCAGCAGGAGCAGTAACCGACGCAACACAAACGGTAGAAAATGACAGACCACCGAATGTAGCACATTCGGTGGTCTGTCGGGCAGGGGCGGCGCCTGGTTAGCGGCGGATTTCCAGCCAGCCCTTGGCCGTGCGGCCTTCCGCGTCGGCCAGGTGGTAATAATAGATGCCGTCGGGCAGCTTGTCGCCGCCGTTGCCCCTCACCCCGCCGGCCCAGTCGTTTTGGTAGTTCTGGGTTTCGTACACCAGGTTGCCCCAGCGCGAGAAGACCTTGATGGCGACCGGCAGGCAGCTCAGGCGCTGCTCAAACGTGTCGTTCTGTCCGTCGCCGTTCGGGGTGATGATGTTCGGAATAAACGGGCTGCCGACGTACACCGGGGCGAAGCGCGTGGTCGAGGAGCAGGAGGAGTTGTAGCGGGCCGTGAACCGGACCTGGTATTTCCCCGGCTTGGCGTACACGTGCGTCGGAAACTGCTCGGTGCTCTGCACCACGTCGTCCCGCTCCGCGTCGCCGAAATTCCACTCGTAGCTGCTGGCGTAGAGCAGGTCGTGGTTGAAGGTGTGCGTAAACGGCGCCAGGCCGGTGTAAGAGGGCAGGTCTTCGCCGGGGCGGGGCTTCAGCGGGCAGGTGGGCAGGTCGAACACCTGGTTGGTGCGGTCTTCGGGCACCAGCATCACGCGCAGCTGGGCCGCGTTCAGGCAGCCGGTGGTGGCGCGGTAGGTGTAAGTGAGCATCACCGGGCCGCTGCTGCCGGGCACCGGGGTATACTGGCCGTCGGGCGTGCAGCCGGGGCCGCTCCAGGTGCCGCCCAGGGGGGAGCCCTGCAGGCGGTAGCCGCCGCGCTGGAAGGAGCACAGGGCCGTGTCGCGGCCGGCCACCACCACGGGCAGGTTGTTGACCAGGATGCGCTGCGTGGCCGAGCCGCACTGCAGCGCGGGCAGGTCGTAGCGCACGGTATGGGTGCCCGGGCCCGCCGCCCGCGGGCTGAACTGGTCGCCGGTGACGCCCGGGCCGCTCCAGGTGCCCCCGCTCACGGTGGCCGTCAGGCGAATGGGGGCTTCGTCGAGGCAGATCTGCGGGGGCAGGGCAAACGTGACCGGCGTAATGGGCAGCACCGTCATGTTCAGGGTGCTGGTGGTGACGCAGGTGCCGGTGCTGGCGACGGTGTACGTCAGCGGGTGCACGCCCACGGCGGCCGGGCCGGGCGCGAAGGTGTAGCCCGCCGCCGCCGAGCCCGTCACGCCGGTGCCCGCCCAGGTGCCGCCCGCTGGCGAGCCGCCCAGGCGCAGCGGAGCCGCGTCCACGCAGATGCTCTGGTTGGGGCCGGCCACCGCCACGTTCATGCCGAAGTCAATCTTGAAGGCGGCGTTGTTGCAGTTCGAGGCCCCGTTGCTGGCGGAGTAGGCGCCGGCCCCGGGCGGAATCGGGAAGCTCGACGAGCCGCCGCAGCCCCCGCACACGGCCTGGTACACGAAGCCGCGGCGGTCGAAGCGCGAGGTGCCGCCGTCGACGTGCTCCTCGTTGCTGCCGCCGAAGTAAGTAGCGTATTCCAGCGAGGCGGCGTAGGGCGCCAGCTGCATCAGGTAGAAGTCGTTGCCGTCGGTGGTGCGCTGAATGGCGTTGCTGGTCACGGGCAGGCCGCGGGTGTCCTCGTTGCCGTAGCTGCCGCCGTTGATGTCGCCGCCCCAGCCGCAGATGTAAATCCGCTCGCACTGATCCACCAGGAAGGCCGTGGGCGAAATGTCGGGGTTGCTGCGGCCGGTGCCGAAGGCCGTGCTCAGCACCGCGCTGCTCAGGTCGGGCGCCAGCTTGTTGATAAACTGCCGGCCGTTGGCGTTGGCGTACACGTTGCCCACGATGGGCCACTGGCCGCGCGTCTGGCCCAGGGCGTACACCCCGCCCTGCCCGTCGAGCTGCAGAAAATACACCTCGTCGTGCTGGCCGGTGCCCAGGTAGCTCACGCGCCGGGCCTGGTAGCCGCTGCCCGCGCTGGGCGAGAGCCGGGCAATGTAGCCGTCGACGCCGCCGAACAGGCTGGCCTGGTAGGCGCCGGTGGTGGGGCCCAGGTCGGTGCTGGTGGTGCCGCCGCCGATGTAAATGTCGCGGGCCGCGTTGATCTGAATGGAGTAGGCCGCATCGGCACCCGCGCCGCCGAAGTAGCTGGAAAAGGTGAGGGCGCTGAGCGTGGGCGAGAGGCGGGCCACCACCGCGTCGTAGAGGCCGCCGCGGTGGCTGGTCTGCACCGCCCCCACCAGCGGAAAGTTGGTCGACGCGGTGCTGCTGGCAATGTACACGTTGTCGTCGCTGTCCACGGTGATGTCGCCGCGGAACTGGTCGCCGTAGTTGTGCACCAGCTGGTTAAACGAGCCGGTGGTCGTCAGCAGGCCGTCGTTGCCGGTGCCGCCCAGGAAGGTCGAGCCCACCAGGCCCGCGCCGTTGCCGCTCAGGCGCGTCACCACGATGTCGGAGCCGGCGGTGTAGCTGATGCCGCTCAGCGGCACGAAGCCCGGCCCGCCCTCGAAGTGCTGGTCGAAGCCGTTGCCCGTCACGGGGTAAGTGGGGGAGGAGGTCGTGCCCAGAATCAGCAGGTCGCCCTGGCTGTTCACCACCAGGCTGTGGGGCACATCGGCGCCGGCGCCGCCGATATAGGTGGCCCACAGGCGCGAGGCGCTGCCGCTGACGGCGGTGTTGTACTTGATGATGGCCATGTCGACCACGCCGCCAAAGGAGGTGTCGAAGGCGCCCGGGCTGGTGGGGTAGCCGGTGGCGAAGGTGATGCCGCCGGAGTACATGTTGCCTTGCTGGTCGTAGGTGGCCGTGAAGCCCCAGTTATCGGCCGTCGAGCCCGTAAACGAGGAAAAAACCACGGTCGGGTCGATGGTCAGCGGACGCAGGTGGTCGTAGCGGCCCAGCTCGAAGCGCACCTCGCGGCCCTGCAGCACGTAGCGGCAGCTCACCGGCTGCTGCCGGCCATTGGCGTCGAGCTGCCAAGCCTGCGGGGCCAGCTCCGTGACGGTGCCCACCGAGGTGCCTACCTCCAGCACGCCGTCGGGGCGCAGGCGCAGCTGGTCGGCCCCGTCGTAGCGCAGGCGGATGCGGCCGGCGTCGGCCCGGGCGGCCAGCTCAAAGTCGTATTCCAGCTGGCCCTGGCGGTTTTCGTAGAGGTGCGCGTCGATGCCGGCCCACAGGCCCTGGTAGCGCAGCTCGCGGTAGCCGCCCACGCCCGAAGTCCAGCGCTTGGCGTCGTTGCCGAGCAGGTAGTTGCGCACCTCGCCGGTGGGCAGGGTGGGCTGCAGGACGGCGCCGCTGCGGGCCCCCACGAAGCGCATGCTGTAGGCGTGGCCGTGCAGCTTGTCGGCGGCGGCGGCGCCTTCCTTGCCGTGGCGGTGGTGGGCCGCCAGCTGCTGCGGGTCGACGAAGGAATAGGTCAGGCCCGCGGCTTCCACGAACAGGCGGCCGGCGGGCAGCGGGGCGGCGTAGCGGACGCGGCTGTCCCACTGGCCTTTGTTCTCGATGAACTCCAGGCTGCGGGTGGGCGGCTCGCTGCGGGCCTGCGCCAGGGTGGGGAGGGTCAACAGGCTGAGCAGCACCGCCGCCCGGCCAAGGATAGAGAGAAACATGGGACGGTAATCGTGTATCACCCCGAAGGTACAACGAAACCAGCGCGTTCGTGCCCGGCTCACCCGATCGTGTGATTGGCGTCGAAATGCGTCGTAGGTTTGCGGCTTCACGGTTTGGTTGGTATCCGGTGCGTCGTTCATTTGCATTCAAGCTCACGCTGCTCACGCTGGCCTGGCTCGTTCTGGCCATAGGGTGCATGCAAGTGCCGACAAGGTTGCTTTGGCCCGCCGCTTTTGGGGCCCTCACGCTGCCCGCGGCCCTGGCCGCGAATGGTGGGTGGCTGATTTACTGGCTGATGCGCCGCTGGCCGGTGGCCCTGCTGCCGCTGGCCGCGCTGCTGCTCGGCTGGCCGCACCTGCAGCGCGGGCTGGCCCTGCACCTGCCCGCGGCCCCGCCGCCCGCCGATTCGGTGTCGGTGCGCGTGATTAGCGCCAACGTGCGGATTTTCAACGTGTACCCCCAGCTGCGCGACCCGGACCTGGCCTCCACCAAGACCATGATTCGCTACCTGGCCGACAGCCCGGCCGACGTGCTCTGCCTGCAGGAGTTCTACACCGAGCCCCGGCCCACGCAGGACGGCACCGTGTTCAACACGGAGCGGCAGCTCGGCAAAATGAGTGAGCGGCGGGCGTTTGTGTCGACCACGCTCACCAACCGCGTCGGCGCCAAGTTCGGGCTGGCCATCTTTTCGCGCTTTCCCATCGTGCGCCGCGGCGTCATTCAGTTCGGGCGCCTCACCCAGAACCACGCCATGTGGGCCGACCTGCGCCTGCCCCAGGGCGACACGGTGCGCGTGTTCAACGCCCACCTGCAGAGCATGAGCATGGCCGAGCAGGACATCGTGGACAGCTACAGCAGCAAGGCGGGCTTCAAGGCCAAGAGCATTGGGCTGCTGCGGCGCTTCAAGCGCGGCATGGTGCAGCGCAGCGTGCAGGTCGATACGCTGGTCGGGCGCATCGAGCGCAGCCCCTATCCGGTGCTGCTCTGCGCCGACCTGAACGATTTGCCCTACAGCTACAGCTACGACCAGCTGGCCGACCACCTGCAGAACGCCTGGGCTACGGTGGGCCTGGGCGTGGGCGCCACCTACAACGGCAAGCTGCCCCTGCTGCGCATCGACCAGCAGTTTGCCGGCCCGCAGTTCCGGGTGCTGGGCTGCCGCGTGCGCCGCGACATGCCGTATTCCGACCACTTTCCGGTGGAAGCGGAGTATCGATTGAGATGAGTAAAAGCGCACATGCGTAGAGCGTAGAGTAGAAAGGTTGCCCGCGAGCAAACATCCTGCCTATCTACCCGCTTACTGGTCTTCATCTACTCCCCCGACTCACTACCTTTGCCCCATGCAACACCCACTGTCGCTCCACAACACGCTTACGCGCAAGAAAGAACCGTTTGTCCCCGTGCACGCCCCCTTCGTGGGCGTGTACCTCTGCGGCCCGACGGTGTACAGCGAAGCGCACGTGGGCAACGCCCGCGGCCCGGTGGTGTTCGACGTGCTGACGCGCTACCTGCGCCAGTTGGGCTACTCGGTGCGCTACGTGCGCAACATCACCGATGTGGGCCACCTCGTGGGTGATGCCGACGAGGGCGAAGACAAAATCAGCAAGATGGCCCGGGCCCAGAAGCTGGAGCCCATGCAGGTGGCCCAGGACTACGCCAACCGCTACCGCCGCCACATGGAGGCCCTGGGCTGCCTGCCGCCCGACATCGAGCCGCTGGCCACCGGCCACATCATCGAGCAGATTCAGATGATCGAGGAAATCATCCAGAACGGCTTCGCCTACGAGGTCAACGGCTCGGTGTACTTCGACGTGCCCCGCTACAACGAGGCCGGCAACGGCTACGGCAAGCTCTCGGGCCGGGTGCCGGAGGAACTGCTCAGCGGCTCCCGCGACAACCTCGCCGGCCAGGACGAAAAGCGCAGCCCCCTGGACTTCGCGCTCTGGAAAAAGGCCGATGAGCGGCACCTGATGCGCTGGCCCTCGCCCTGGGGCGAAGGATTTCCCGGCTGGCACCTGGAATGCTCGGCCATGAGCCGCAAGTACCTCGGGCAGGTGTCCGACATCCACGGCGGTGGGCTGGATTTGATGTTTCCGCACCACGAGTGCGAAATAGCCCAGAGCCAGGCCAGCCACTCGCACACCGACGAGGCGCGGGTGTGGCTGCACAACAACATGATTACGGTGAACGGGCAGAAGATGAGCAAGTCGTTCGGCAACTTCATCACCATGTCGGAGCTGTTCGAAGGCCGCCACGCCTCCCTCTCGCAGGCCTACTCGCCCATGGTGGTGCGCTTTTTCCTGCTCCAGGCCCACTACCGCAGCACCGTCGACTTCAGCGACGAGGGCCTGAAGGCCGCCAGCAAGGGCTACCGCAAGCTGATGAACGGCCTGCGGCAGATCGAGCGGCTGCAGCTGCCCGAGGGCACCGAGCGCGCCGCCGATACCGCCGCGGCCGACGCGGAGCTGCGCAAGCTGGTGCAGGATTGCTACGCGGGCCTCAACGACGACCTGAACACGGCCCGCGCCGTGGCGGCGCTGTTCAACCTGCTGCGCAAGTTCAACGGCTACTACAACCAGCCCGCCACGCTGGCCCAGGCAAGCGAAGCCGCCCTGCAGGAAGCCACCGCCGCCTACCGCACGCTGGTGGTCGACATTCTGGGCCTGCGCGACGAGCCCCGGGCCAACGCCGAGGAACTGCTGGGCCTCACGCTGCAGTTCTACGCCGAAGCCAAGTCGGCCAAGGACTACGCCAAAGTGGACACCATCCGGGCCGCGCTCAAGGAGCAGGGCATCCTGGTGAAAGACACCAAGGCCGGCGTCGACTGGGCCTACGAAGAATAGTTAGTAGCGCGAACGTTCAGTTCGCGTATCGTTGCCGGCGTCCGCCTCAAACCTGCGGCCGTCGGCAACAACCATCGTTCAACGATACGCGAACTGAACATTCGCGCTACATTCCCCCAATGACCCGCAACTCCCTGCGCCTGCTGTGGCGCCCCGCCGCTTTGCTTGCCGCCACGGTGCTGCTCACGGCCTGCCCCGATAAGAAAACCACCACCGAAACCGCCGATGCCCCGGCCTCGACGGAAGATGCCCTGCGCAAGGCCCCGGCCTTCAACGCCGATTCGGCCTACCAGTTTACGGCCAAGCAGGTGAGCTTCGGGCCGCGGGTGCCCAACTCGGCCGCCCACGTGCAGTGCGGTGACTGGCTGGTGGCCCGCTTCAAGGCCCTGGGCCTGCAGGTGCAGGAGCAGCCCTTCACGGCCATGGCCTTCGACGGCAAGCAGCTGCGCGGGCGCAACATCATTGCCCGCTTTGCCCCGCAGGCGGCCCGCCGGGTGGCCCTGTTCGCGCACTGGGATACCCGCCCCTTCGCCGATAAGGACAAAGCCAAGCCCAACGCCCCGCTCGACGGGGCCAACGACGGCGCCTCGGGCGTGGCCGTGGCCCTGGAAATTGCCCGGCAGCTGGCCGCCCAGCCCGATTCGCTCACGCCCGCCGTCGGCGTCGACATCATCCTGTTCGACGCCGAAGACTACGGCTACGACTCCTCGACGCAGGCCAACCTGGAAAACAAGCTGGCCGGCGCGGGCGTGGAAAGCTGGTGCCTGGGCTCCCAGCACTGGGCCAAAAACCTGGTGCCTGCCGGCTACAAGGCCGAATACGGCATCCTGTTCGACATGGTGGGGGCCAAGGGCGCCCGGTTTTCGCGTGAGGAGCTGAGCCGGCAGCAGGCCAACGACGTGGTGGGCAAGCTCTGGTACAACGCCGGCCGCCTGGGCTACTCCGACTACTTCATTGCCCAGGATATGCCCGGCATCACCGACGACCACGTGTTCACCAACCAGGCCGGCGTGCGCACCGTCGACCTGATTGACCACGTGCCCTACGGCGACGAATTTTTCCCGGCCTACCACCACACCACCCAGGACAACATGAGCATCATCGACCGCAACACCCTGAAAGCGGTGGGCCAGACGGTGCTGCAGACCTTGTACCAGGAGTAGCACGCGACAGACCGCAAAGCCCCGGCTGCGCCCGCAGCCGGGGCTTTTTGCGTTATTGCGGCCTTATTCATGGTTCAGGTCACTCGTTGTATTCTATGTCGCTTCGTTGCCTCTGGCTGCTGCCCGCGCTAGTTCTATTCGCTACGGCCCGGCCCCTGCGGGCGCAGCCCACCAAGTTTTTGTCGCCGGTGGTGGGTGCTTCGGCCATGTTTCAGCAAAAGGTCAGCCTGCGGGCCTACGCGGGCAAGCCCTGCCGGCTGTCGGCGCGCATGCGGGTGGATACCGCGCAGGTGGACGGGGGCAATGCCCGCATCGGGCTGCTGATGTTCGATGCGAAAAAGCGCATCTTGGGCGGGCTGAACATGGGCAACAAGCCCGTGCGCAGCGCGGCCTGGCAAACCTATACCGTGCAGGGGCAGCTGGCCAAGCAGGTGGATACGGTGGCGGTGGTGGGCATCCAGTACCTCAACGGCACGTTCGAGTACGACGACTTCGTGCTGGAAGTGGAAGCGCAGCCGGGCCAGTGGCAGCGCGTGGAGCTGCGCAACGCCGGCTTCGAGCAAAGCGCCCCCGGCCCCGCTGCCGGCCTGCCCACAATCGGCTGGAAGCCGATAACGCGCATGGTGGGCTTCGGCTACGAAGTGGCGGAAACGGCGCCCGGCCAGCGAATTCTGCAGGTGACGGGCCGCGGCATCGTGCGCTACGGCCGCAATGCCCGCGCCGGCCACTACGCCACCGTCAACGGCGTGAAGCTCTACTACGAAACCTACGGGCAGGGCGAGCCGCTGCTGCTGCTGCACGGCAACGGCGAATCCATTCAGTCCTTTGCCAACCAGATCGGGGCTCTGGCCGAGCATTACCGCGTTATTGCCGTCGACACGCGCGGGCACGGGCAATCGGGCAACGAAAAGCGGGCCTACACCTACGACCTGTTTGCCGACGACATGCGCGCCCTGCTCGACACGCTCCGGCTGCCCGCGGCCCACGTGGTCGGCTGGAGCGACGGGGGCAATACCGGCCTGAGCCTGGCCACGCGCTACCCCACGCGGGTGCTGAGCCTGGTGACGATGGGCGCCAACCTGTACTGCGACAAAACCGCCGTGGAGGCCAAAACCCTGCGCGAAGTGCGGCTGATTCACGCCGCGGGCCTGGTGCTCGGCCCGTTTAAGCCCAACTTCCGGCGGGCGCGGCGGCTGAGCACCCTGCTGCTGAAGTACCCGCAGATGCGGCCGGCGCAGCTCAGCGCCGTGCAGGCGCCCGCGCTGGTGCTGGCCGGCGAAAAGGACGTCATCTTGGAGCCCCACTCGCGGCTGATTGCCAGCAACATCAAGGGCAGCCAGCTGCATATCTTCCCCGGCCTCACGCACTACGCCCCGCAGGAAGACCGCACGCGGTTCAACGAAGTGGTGCTGGCCTTTCTGCAGCAGCTGCCGCCGGCCGGTGGCAAGGCGCGCCGCGCCGAATAGCAGGAGCGGCTAGTAGGAGCGGGCGCGGCATAACCAGTACCCCGGCCAAACGCGTACCTTAAGCCCGCAACCGACCTGCTGCCTGCCAATGAAGCATCTATTCCTGCTCCTGAGCCTGCTGGCCGGGCTGATTCGCCCCACGGCGGCGCAGATCGATACCACCGGCGGGCAGTTCCACCAGCCGCTTTACCCGGTGCCCAGCGTCACCGCGGGCGTGGCCTACGGCAGCGCGCCCAACTCCGGCGGCACCACGCTGCCGCTGCTGATGGACATCTACCAGCCCGTCGGGGCCCCGGCCGCGCCGCGGCCGCTCATCATCCTGGTCCACGGCGGCGCCTTCCTGGGCGGCAGCCGCACCGATTACGACGTGCAGGAGCTGTGCCGGCGCTTCGCCCGCCTGGGCTACGTCACGGCCAGCATCGACTACCGCCTGGAGTCGTTTTTCACCTTCAGCGGCTCGCGGGCCGTGGTCAACGCCGTGCACGACCTGCGGGCGGCGGTGCGGTTTTTCCGGCAGGACGCGGCCACTGCCAACCAGTACAACATCAACCCGCTCTACATCTTCGCGGGTGGCTCGTCGGCCGGCGCCATTACGGCCGTGCACGCGGCCTACCTGGACAAAGACGCCGAGCTGGCCGCGCTGAACGCGCCGGGCGTGGCCCCGGGGCTGGAAGGCAGCAGCGGCAACCCCGGCTACAGCAGCGCCATCGGGGCGGGCATCAACCTCTGCGGCGCCATCGGCAACCTGAGCTGGCTGGAAGCCGGCGACGAGCCGCTGGTGAGCGTGCACGGCACCACCGACGGCATCGTGCCCTACGGCACCGGCCCGACGTTTACCGGCGACGTGGTCAATGGCAGCGGCGCCATCCAGCCCCGGGCCGCCGCGGTGGGCGTGCCCAACACGCTGCGCACCTTCCGCGGCGCTGGTCACGTGCCCTACAACGGTACCAGCGCCGCCCAGCTGGCCTACATGGATACCACCTTCCGGACCGTGCGCGACTTTCTGCGGCCCCTGCTGGTGGCTGCGGCGCCCTTGCCGGTGCGCCTGACCAGCTTTACCGCCGAGCGGCAGGATGCCGGGGTGCTGTTGCGCTGGCAAACGGCCCAGGAGGAAAACAGCGCCGGCTACGCGGTGGAAGTCTCAGCCGACGGCCGCAGCTTCCGCCACCTGGGTTTCGTGGCCAGCCGGGCGCCCTATTCCACCACTCCCACCA
This sequence comes from Hymenobacter edaphi, assembly GCF_003258365.1. Taxonomy (GTDB): domain Bacteria; phylum Bacteroidota; class Bacteroidia; order Cytophagales; family Hymenobacteraceae; genus Solirubrum; species Solirubrum edaphi. The sequence goes on from NZ_QHKM01000002.1 coordinate 668,549, forward strand.
GCTACCGGTTCGTGGACCGGGAAGCGGGCGGGCCGGGGCTGCGCTACTACCGCCTGCGCCAGCTCGATCTGGACGGCAAAGAAGCCTTTTACGGTCCGCAGGTGCTGCGCTTCGGCGCCGAGGCGCCGCTGGCCGTGTATCCCAATCCCGTCAGCGGCCCGACGGCTACCGCGCTGGTGGCATCCACCGGAGGGGGCGTGCTGGAGCTGCGCGACGCGCTGGGGCGGCTCGTCAGCCGGCAGACGCTACCAGCCGCGGCCGGCCCGTCGCAGCGCGTTGCTTTGCCGGAGCTGGCCAGCCGTCCGCCGGGCGTGTATCACCTGCTGCTGCGCGATGCGGCCGGCGCGGTGCAGCAGGTGCGGCTGCTGAAGCAGTAAGCCGTGGCCGCTGACCCCGATCAAGCACGCAGGCGCTACTCGTACGCCAGCGCCGTGCCGGCCGCGTCGACCACCAGCCGGGCCCGGCGCCCGCAGATCAGGGCCAGGTTGGCCGGCTCGTGCCCGACGGGGAAGCCGTAGGCCACCGGGAACTGGTACTTGCGGGCGTACGTGTCGATGATTTCGTAGCAGCTCAGGCCGAAGGGAATGGCGTTGTCCTGCGGGTTGGTGAAGTGGCCCACGATAAGCCCGGCCAGGTCGCGCAGCTTGCCGGCGCGGTCCAGGTGCACCATCATCCGGTCGACGCTGTAGAGGTATTCCTCGATGTCTTCCAGGAACAGGATGCGGCCGGCGGTGCTCACGTCGGAGGGCGTGCCGCTGAGCGTCTGCAGCAGGCTGAGGTTGCCGCCCACCAGTTCGCCCGCGGCCGCGCCGGGGCGGTTGAGCGGGTGCGCCGGCACCGCGTAGCTGATGGCTTCGCCGAACAGAGCCCGGCGCAGGCTCTCCACCGCGTCGGCGCCGCCGGGCTGGGCAAAGATGAAGGGCATCACGCCGTGAATGCTCTCGTGGCCGAGGCGCAGCAGGTGGCAGTTCAGGGTGGTGATATCCGAGAAGCCGGCCACCCACTTCGGGTCTTGAGCGAAGCGCGAAAAGTCAACCAGATCGATGATGCGCGGGGTGCCGTAGCCGCCGCGCGCCACCAGGATGGCGCGAATGGCCGGGTCGTCGAGCTGGCGCTGCAAGTCGCGGGCCCGCAGCGCGTCGTCGCCGCCGAACTGGTGGTGCGCGGCCGCCACCGATTCGCCCAGCACCACGCGCAGGCCCCAGCTTTCCAGGATTTCAACGGCGGGCAGCAGCTCCTCGCGCGATACTTTGCGGGCGGTGCAAATGATGGCAACCTGGTCGCCGGGGCGCAGGGAAGGGGGCGTAGTGGGCATGAGCGGGCAGAATGTGGGTGCAAACCTACACCGAAGCCGGCAGTCAGCGGCGCCTTGGTCGGGCCCGCCGTGTGGAATGCGGGCGCGGCGCGCATCTTCCGGGCATGCGCTTTCCCACTCGATTCCTGCTCGGCCTGTGCGGCCTGGGCAGTTGTGCTGCTCCCCGGGCCCTGCCGCCGGGCTCTTACCTGGAAACGCGGCCCAACACCGTGCTTTTCACGAGCCGGGAGCTGGTGGTATACCCCGACGGCCGCATCCGGTATTTCCTGCACACCGACGACGTGAGCATGGGACGGGAGGGCAGCGGCACCTACCGCCTGCGCCCCCGTCGGCTGGAGCTGCGCCTAAGCGGGCCACCCGATACCACCCAGGGCCGCGCTACCAGCACGCCGCTGCCGCCCACCGACCGGCGCCTGCAGTTCTACGTGAGCACCCAACCGACCTCCGGCCAGCCCGAGCCGTTGCAGGGACTTACCGTACTGGCGCGCAACGCGGCCGGCGCCGTCGTGGCCGCCGTTCCCACCGATGCCGGGGGCTACGCGGAACTGCCGCTGGGGCCAGCCGCTGCGCCCCGGACCATCGAAATTGCGGGCCAGGGCTGGCGCCGCTGGCGGCAGCCCTGGCCCGCCGGGCCAACGCTCTTTCGCGTGCAGCTGGTGCCCCAGCCTTACCAAGCCTACGCGCCGGGCACGCGCAAAACCTTCGCGTTGCTGGCAATGTCGCCCCTACGGCTGGTGTTGCGCCAGGGCCCCGACACGCTTACGCTGGTGCGCCGGCCCTGAGCGCGCCGCGCCGCCGGCGAGAGCGTGTCGGGGAGGCGCCCAGGCCGCACGACAAGGGGGCCGGCGAAGCCCGGCAGCGGGCCTCGGAATCGGTGCGCTGCGTGGCGGTCTTTGGAAAGCAGCGCCCGGCCCGACTGCACTGCGTCCCGGCGTCACCAACGCACACAGCCCTGCGCAAGCGGCCGCCATCAGCGGAGAGCAACGCCTCCGGCGCCGTTTCCTTGGTCAGACCACGGGGTTGCGGTGACCCGCCCGCGCAAATTTGCGTAAGCCGACATGCACCCTACGCCGACTCCTGATGAAACGAAAACGTCTACTGTTCACCGTGTTTGGTTTGCTGCTGCTGTTAAGCTCGGCTTCAGCGCAGATTGATACTACCGGCGGCCGTTACCGCCGCCCAATTTTTCCGCAGGTCACCGTGACGCGGGCCGTTTCTTACGGCACCGCCACCACCGTTGCCGGCACCACCCAGAACCTGCTGCTCGACCTCTACGAGCCCGCCGGCGACACCGTGCGCCGCCGGCCCCTGGTCATCATGGCCCACGAGGGCGCCTTCGCCACCGGCAACCGCGACGACCAGTTCATGACGGCCATCTGCACCCGCCTGGCGCAGCTGGGCTACGTCACGGCCAGCATCGATTACCGGCTCGGCTTTTTTCCCTTCGACAGCGCCAACATCGGCCGGGCTTCCATCCGGGCTTCGCAGGACATGCGCGCCGCCGTGCGCTTTTTCCGCCGCGACGCGGCCACCACGCGGCAGTACCGTATTCACCCCGCCTACATCTTCGCGGGCGGCTCGTCGGCCGGCGCCTTCATGGCCCTGCAGCTCGGCTACCTCGACAAGCCCGCCGAGGTACCCGCCTACGTCGACCTGGCGCAGCTGGGCACGCTGGAGGGCAACGGCAACCCCGGCTACAGCAGCCAGATTGCGGGCGTCATCAACCTGTGCGGAGCCGTGGGCAGCCCGGCCTGGCTGGAGCCCGGCAACGTGCCCCTGTGCAGCGTGCACGGTACCGCCGATGCCGTAGTGCCCTACAACATAGGCCGGGCCTTCGGGCAGTCGTTTTCGCCCCGCATCTACGGCAGCGGCGTGCTCAAGCCCCGCGCCGACGTGGTGGGCATTGCTAACGTATTGCGGACCTTGCGTGGCGCCCCGCACGTACCCTACAACGGCACCAGTACTGCCGCCGTGGCCTACACCGACACCACTTTCCAGACCGTGCGCGACTTTCTGCGTCCGTTGCTGCGCCAGCCCGGCACGGTGCTGAGCGCCGCTGCCCGCCAGCAGACGGAGGCGCCGCAGGTATACCCGGTGCCCGCTAGCGGGGAGGTTTTCTACCTGGAAGCCGGTCACACGGCGCCATTCCGCCCGCAGCAGGCCGAGCTGCTCGACGCCACCGGCCGGGTGGTGCGGCGTTTCCGTTGGGAGCAGCCGCGCATGGCCGTGCCACGCGGCGCGCTGCCCGCCGGCAGCTACTACCTCCGCACCGCCGAGCTACCCGCCCGGCGCGTGGTACTGCAGTAAAGCAAAACGGACGGCCCCAGCGGCCGTCCGTTTTGCCGTTAGCTAGCCGCTAAAGCCGTTTCCAGCTGCGGCGCGGGCTGCGCCACCACCGGCCGCACGCGCCCGGTGCGCGCCACGAAAGTGCCGCCGGCCCGCAGCGCGTCGCGGTAGCGGTGCAGCTGGCCGAGGCGCACATAGCCCACGGCGTAGTCGTAGGTGAAGCCCGGGGCGCTGAGCTGCTCCGACACGTCCGTCAGACCCAGCGCCCGGCGCAGCTCGGCCGGGGCGGAGCGCAGGTACACTTCCAGCTCCAGGTCGGGAGCTTCGGCGGCCTGGGGTGCTTCGAGGGGCAGCTTTGCATAAGCGTAGCGGAAGCCGTGGCGCAGGGCTACCAGATCGGCCAGCACGGCCGAACCGGTAGGGTGGCCGCCCGCGCCGCGGCCCCGCCAGAAGTGCTGCCCGGCAAATTCGGCCTCCACCACCACGCCGTTGAATTCGCGCTCCACCGCGTACAGCGGCGAGTCGGCGTCGACCAGCTGGGGCGTGACGTACACCGTGGCGCCGCCCCCGGGCAGGGGCTGCAGGCTGGCTACCACCTTGAGCTTCTGGCCCCGTTCCGCGGCGTAGCGGATATCGGCCGCCGACACGTTTTCGATGCCCAGGTTGAGCACGTCATCGGGGTCGAGCAGCAGGCCGCAGGCGTGGGCGGCGAGGATGACGGCCTTGGAGCGCGGGTCGAAGGCGGCCATGTCCAGCGTAGGGTCGGTTTCAGCAAAGCCTTGCGCCTGCGCTTCGGCCAGGGCCTCGGCGTAGTCGGAGTGGTCCTCGCGCATGCGCGTCAGCACGTAGTTGGAGGAGCCGTTGAAGATGCCGCTGACCTGAACCAACGGCTCCTGGGCAAAGTACGAGTCGATGGTGCGGATAACCGGAATGCTGCCGCACACGGCCGCTTCGTAGAGCAGCACGCCGCCGAATGCGCGCTGCAGCGCAATCAACTCGGGCAGATGGCGGGCTACCATAGCTTTGTTGGCCGTCACCACCCGCCGGCCCTGGCGCAAGGCTTGGCTCACGAGTCGGAACGCCTCGTCGGCGTCGTCGATAACTTCCACCAGCAAATCCAGCGTGGGGTCGTTGAGCAGGTCGTCGGCGTGAAACTCAAACCGCTCGGCGGGCAAGGGGCGCAGCTTGGTGGGGTTTTTCACCGCAATGCGCGCCACCGTGAAGCCCGCCTCGGGGTGGCGCTGCAGAATATCGTACAGGCCCTGCCCCACGCAGCCGAAGCCAATCAGGCCGACGCGCGTCGGGGCGTTAGTGGGCGAAGGTTTGGACATAAAATCGTTCGAGGAAATGCGCTATCTGCGCGGTTTCGATCAGGAAGCCGTCGTGCCCGTAGCCCGACTCCATTTCGGCGTACATGGCGCCCGGAATGTGCCGCGCCAGGAGCTGCTGCTCGGCGGGCGGAAACAGCACGTCGGAGGTGATGCCGAGCACCAGCGTGCGGGCCTGCACCCGCCCCAGGGCCGCCGCCACGCCGCCGCGCCCGCGCCCCACGTGGTGCGCGTCCATGATGTGCGAGAGCGTGACGTAGCTGTAGGCGTTGAAGCGGGCCGTGAGCTTGTCGCCCTGGTACTGCTGGTAGCTGCTGGCCCGGTGAAAAGTGGGTAGCTCGTCGTCGGCCTCGGCCTGGCTGCGGCCGTAGGCTTCGTAACTGCGGTAGCTGAGCAGGGCAATGGCCCGGGCGGCGCGCAGGCCGAGCTGCCCGCCCTCGGGCCCGCCGCCGGCGTAGGTGCAATCGGCCTGAATGGCCAGGCGCTGGGCCTCATTGAAGGCAATGCCCCAGGGCGAGTGTTGGGCGTTGGTGGCCAGCAGCACAAGGTGCTCAAACACCGCCGGCTGCGCTATGGCCCACTCCACTGCCTGCTGCCCGCCCAAGGAGCCGCCGATGACGGTGTGAATCTTGGTCAGGCCCAGGTGCTGGCGCAGCTGCTCGTGGGCCGCCACCAAGTCGCGCACCGTCAGGCGCGGGAAGGCGGCGTAGAGCGGCTTGTGGCGCGGGGCCACCGGCGTCAGCGGGCCGGTGCTGCCGTAGCAGGAGCCGAGCACGTTGGCGCACACGATAAACCAGTCGGCCGGGTCGAAATAGTCGCCCGCGCCGAACAGGCCCGGCCACCAGCTCAGCACGTCGGCATTGGCCGTCAGCGCGTGACACGCCCAGATGACGTTGTCGCGGGCTTCGTTGAGCGTGCCGTAGGTGTGGTAGGCAATCTGCACGCCGTCGAGCTGCCCGCCGCATTCCAGCGGCAGCGGCTCGGCCAGGGGTAGCACTTGGGGGTTGCTGCTCATAGGATTTGAAAACTTATTCTTTGCTCCCGGCCCCTTCCGCCGATGGGAAGGGGCCGGAAAGCAAAGAGGCCGAAGCGTGGGACGCGGCGCTTTCTCCCGAAACACCGCGCCCGCGCCCCGCAAGCTGGATGGGAAGCCGGTTCCATGGCAGCGGGCCGGCTTCCGCAAGGTTCCCTCCCTGTTAAACTTCCAGCGTTGCGGGGTGCCCGGCTTGTTGCTCCACGAGGATGGGCGTTTCGTCCTCCGTGGTGTCGCGGTCGGCCGATTCCTGCACCGCGTCGAAGGCGCGCTGCAGGTCGGCTTTGATGTCGTCGATGTGCTCTAGGCCCACCGAAATGCGCAGCAGCGTGGGCGTCACACCGGCGGCGCGCTGCTCCTCCTCTGAGAGTTGCTGGTGCGTGGTGGCCGAGGGCTGAATGATGAGCGTCTTGGCGTCGCCCACATTGGCCAGGTGGCTGATCAGCTGCAGGTTGTCGATAAACTGCGTGGCCGTATCCTTCGAGCCCTTGATGGCGAAGGTCAGCACGCCGCCGAAGCCGCGCTTCAGGTACTTGGTGGCCAGCTGGTGGTAGGGACTGCTCTTCAGGCCGGGGTAATTCACGGCCTCCACCTGCGGGTGCGCCTCCAGCCATTCGGCAATTTTCTGGGCGTTCTGCACGGTGCGGTCCACGCGCAGGCTCAGCGTTTCCAGGCCCTGCAGCAGCAGGAAGCTGTTGAACGGGCTCTGCGAAGGGCCGAAGTCGCGCAACCCTTCCACCCGGGCGCGGATGGCAAAGGCAATGTTGCCGAACGGGCCGTTCTTGCCGAATACGTCGTTGAATACCAGCCCGTGGTAGCCCTCCGAAGGCTCGGTAAACTGCGGGTACTTGCCGTTGCCGAAGTCGTATTTGCCCCCGTCCACAATCACGCCGCCGATGCTGGTGCCGTGCCCGCCGATCCACTTGGTCGCCGAGGCCACCACGATGTGGGCGCCGTGCTCCAGGGGCCGAAACAGGTAGCCGCCCGCCCCGAAGGTGTTGTCGACCACCAACGGCAGATCGTACTTGTTGGCCAAGGCAGCAATGGCCTCGAAATCAGGGATGTTGAAGCCCGGATTGCCGATGGTTTCCAGGTACAGCGCCTTGGTATTCTCGTCGATCAGGCTTTCAAAGCTCGCCGGGTTGTCACCGTCGGCGAAGCGCACTTCAATGCCCAAGCGTTTGAACGCAACCTTGAATTGATTGTACGTACCACCGTAGAGGAACGAGGTCGACACGAAATTGTCGCCGGCCTGCAGGATGTTGTTCAGGGCAATGAACTGTGCCGCCTGCCCCGAGGCCGTAGCCAGGGCCGCCACGCCGCCTTCCAGCGCCGCAATGCGCTGCTCAAACACGTCGGTGGTCGGGTTCATCAGGCGGGTGTAGATGTTGCCGAACTCCTTCAGGGCAAACAGGTTGGCGCCGTGCTCAGCGTTCTTAAATACGTAGGAAGTCGTCTGGAAAATCGGCACGGCGCGGGCCCCGGTGGTGGGATCGGGCTGCTGGCCGGCGTGGAGTTGCAGGGTGTCGAAGTGCAGGTTCTGCGTGGACATGATGAGGCTGAGAAAGAGGGTTGTGGACGTCGAAAACGATGCAGGGAGGCCGCACGCCGGCCGAAAACGCCGCGTGCGCCGAAGGGGGCCGCGTAGCACCCGGCGCAATGCCAAACGGGTGCGGCTAAGCCACGCGCCACCCGGTGAGCGGGCAGCAAACAGGAAAACGGGGAAGGGTGGGGGCGGGCATCAGTGGCCCGCCGGGCGCACTACCAACAACAGCAACAACACATCATAGCGCCGCGCATCGGCTGCGGGCGCATTCGGGCGCTACCAGCGGCGGGGGCGGCTACGGACAAACCGGTAGCGGGCGCCGCTGCGGGAAGCGGTGACAAATGATGGTCGGACGTGAGGGGGTAGTGGCTCATGGCACGCGGTTTATTTTTCCCCTTCCTGAAGTGGTCAGTGGGGCAGGATTTGGCACCTGCCGGCTTGTGCGTTGCCGGTGGTTGCCAGAGGGTCACGGAGCCTAGTCTCTCGCCTCTTCGGAATAAATGCGTCAAAAAATCCTGCGCCGGTAGCAGCAGGTGGCACAAAGGTAGCGCCGGTTATGTAAAACGCAAATCCGGCCAAAAGTTTTTTTACGGCTGCGGAAAGTGCGTCGGAAACCGCCCTGCGGGCTGGTCGGCGCGGAAAATAATATTCCCGGGTGCGCTATTCGGGTTGTCGTCCTGGCATTTTTCACCGCTCACCCGGCGTGTCTGCAAGGGCTTTGTCACCCCCGAACGATAAGCGGAACGGCGACTCATGGTACCCTCGAGGTGGGGCGCCAGATGCAGGCGGATGCGCTTTTACCCCAGGCTCGAATACAAAAAAACGCCCCGGGGGGCGGACCCAGGGCGTTTTGGTACTCGGAGGCGAACGGGTAGCTTACAGCTTGGGCAGCTGCAGCACCTGGCCCACCTCGATGTGGTCGGGGTTGGAGCCGATGGTGGACTTGTTGGCGTCGTAAATCTGGTGCCACTTGGCGGCGTCGCCGTAGTGGCGCTTGGCAATCTTCGACAGCGAGTCGCCGCTTACTACGGTATACGACTCGCCCTGGGTGGCGGCAGGAGCGGCGGGTTGGCCGGCGGCCGGCTGGGTTTTGTTGCCGAAGAAATCGGAGGCGCTGCCGGTTTGCGGTTGCGTGGGCTGGACGGGCTTTTTTTCGCCCTTATCGCTCAGGAAATCAAAGAGTCCCATGGTCGTGTCTTGGTTGAGGTGTGGGGGAAGGAGGCAAAAACCAGCTGGTTAATGAATCAGCCCTGCTCTACGCGGATGCCCCGGCGAATGTTGCAGCTTAACCCTTTGTCCACCTGCCCGTAAGAAACGCCGCAGCGGTTGCCTGCTCAACGGTAGCCGCCAGCATACGTCCTTGTTTCATCCCCCTAATTCCAGACACGCTCCATGAAACGTCCATTCAACACCCCGCTGCATTACCTGGCCAGCCTGTTGCTGCTGCTCTCGCTCTTTACCTACGCCTGCGGCAGCAAGGAAGGCAAGGTAGAAGGCGCCAACATGCTCTACGGCACCGACAGCAAAGTATGGAAAACCCACAAAGAGGAAGACGCCACCGGCGACAAGGTCAAACAGACCTCCGAGCAGAAACAGGAGGAAATCCGCTTCTTCGCCAACGGCCAGTACGTCATGTCCTCGCCCACCGAGTCGATTAACGGCAAGTACACCTTCGACCAGGCCGGCAAGAAGATTACCATGACCCCCGACAACGGCAACATGGCCAACACCTTCGACGTGGCTACGCTCACCGATGACCGCCTGACGCTGCGCAGCCCCGAAGGCGCCGAACTGCAGCTCGAAGCCGACTAAGCAACTCGCTTATCTGCACAAAAAGCCCCGGTAGCACATCTATCGGGGCTTTTTGCTGTGCGGGGCTAGCCGTCAAATCAGCCCGCGAGATTCTACGTCGCCCTGCGGTTCGCTGCGCTTGGTCGGAATGACGGGCTGGATTGGATTGCTGCCAGCAGGCAGTTTATGAGGTCATCACCTCCTTGACGGCCTGCTTGCCGAACACCCGGCCCACCCAGCGGGGCAGGAAGATGGTGCCAAGCACGAGGTAGAGGTAGTAGGTGACGATGCGGTAAAGCAGCAGGATGAAGTTGGTGACGGTAGCCGAGCCGGCGAAAGAGCGGAAAAACATCGGGAAGGCGCCCTCGGCAAAGCCCGCGCCGCCGGGCGTAATGGCAATCAGCAGCACGACTTTGTAGACCAAGTTGCGGGCGAATATGGTGCCGAACGAGCCCCACGACACGTCGATAAAAGCCGCAATCAGGCAGCCGATGACCAGGTAGCGGGCCGTCCAGACGAAGGCGGTGCTCAGGGCGGCTTCGGCCCAGTAGCGGAAGCTATTGCCGCGCAGCTCGGCCGAGGCGTGCACCATTTCCAGCCCGTGGTGGTAGGCCCGGCGGCGCCAGCGGTGCAGCCCCTTCAGCGAGAACAGGCGCACCAGAAAGCGCTTTACCGAGTGCGGGTTGATGAACAGCGCGTAGGCCATCAGCCCGGAGTAGGCCATGGTGAACACGTAGCTGACCCAGAAAGCCACCTTCAGCGTGGTGACCAGGCTGCCCGAGCCCAGCGTTTCGTGGGGGAAAATATAGTCGCCGGCCAGCAGCCACACCAGCGGCCCGGCCACCACGAAGTAGAGGTTGTCGAGCATGGCCGTGACCATGATGTAGGCGAGGGACTTGCCCAGCGGAATGCCTTCCTTGTTGAGCAGCAGCGAGGCAATGGCCGTGCCGCCCACCGCCGAGGGCAGCAGGCAGGAGGCAAACTCCCAGATCATAATCACGTCGACGCTCTGCTTCCACGACAGCTGCTTTTCCGCAATGTGGCGGATGCGGTACATGTAGCCCACGTCGCGAACCAGCAGCACCAGCAGGGTGATGAGCAGCCACCCGGGCTTGGCGTTGCCGAGCGCGGCCAGGTCGCCGGGCTGGTAGCTGCGCCAGAACATAAACCCGACCACCCCGAGCCCAATGACCACTGGCAGCAGCATGCGCGAAGGCGAGAGTTTATCGAGCAGCTGGCGGTCCTGCTGGGTGGTGCTCATGCGGTGGGAGGCGTTGGTGACAGGCAAAAGTACGGACTTGGTTCGCCGTGGATGGTGATGAAACGGTTTTCGCGGGAAAGTAGCCGGCTCGGTTCGGGGCTCCGGTTTTCAGGGGGCAACCCGGGCGCTGAGCCAATGGAATGACAACCTTCTACTTTGAACCGTCGGCCTGAAAATATCGTACCTTTGCCCGCTAGCCTGCGCTTCATTGCTGAGCTCCCGCAACAATCTGGCTGTTAAGCCGGTTAGCCGACTACTCCCACTCGCCGTCGTAATTAAACCCCGATGATTGTCGAACCTGGACCCCTGCTGGCGGCGATAAACTCGCCCGCCGATCTGAAAGAGTTGCGCGAAGACCAGCTGGTTCAGGTCAGCCAGGAACTGCGGCAATACATTATCGATACGGTATCCATCTACGGCGGGCACTTCGGCGCCTCGCTGGGCGTGGTGGAGCTGACGGTGGCCCTGCACTACGTGTTCAACACGCCCTACGACCAGCTGGTGTGGGACGTGGGCCACCAGGCCTACGGCCACAAAATCCTGACCGGCCGCCGCGCGCAGTTTCACACCAACCGCAAGTACCAGGGCCTCTCGGGTTTCCCCAAACGCTCCGAAAGCGAGTACGATGCCTTCGGGGTGGGCCACAGCAGCACCAGCATCGGGGCGGCGCTGGGCATGGCCGTAGCTTCCGATTACAAAGGCGAGTTTGACCGGCAGCACATTGCCGTTATCGGCGACGGGGCCATGACGGCCGGCATGGCCTTTGAGGCCCTGAACCACGCCGGAGTGGAGAAATCCAACCTGCTGGTTATCCTCAACGACAACTGCATGAGCATCGACCCCAACGTGGGCGCGCTCAAGGAATACCTCACCGACATCACCACCTCCCGCACCTACAACCGGGTGCGCGACGAGCTGTGGAACGTGCTCGGCAAGCTCAGCAAGTTCGGGCCCAACCCGCAGGCCATTGCCAGCAAGGTTGAGTCGGCCATGAAGGCGACGCTGATGAAGCAGAGCAACCTGTTCGAGTCGCTGAAGTTCCGCTACTTCGGCCCCGTCGACGGGCACGACGTGCAGCACCTGGCCGCTATTCTGAAGGACCTGAAGTCGATTCCGGGGCCCAAGCTGCTGCACTGCGTCACGACCAAGGGCAAGGGCTACGCGCTGGCCGAAAAGGACCAGACGCTGTGGCACGCGCCGGGGCTGTTCGACAAAATCACCGGCGAGATTTACAAGAAAACGCCCGACAAGCCCCAGCCGCCCAAGTACCAGGACGTGTTCGGGCACACGATGGTGGAGCTGGCCGAGCAAAACCCCAAAATCATGGGTGTGACGCCGGCTATGCCCTCAGGCTGTTCGCTGAACATCATGATGGCGGCCATGCCCGACCGCGCCTTCGACGTGGGCATTGCCGAGCAGCACGCCGTCACCTTCTCCGCGGGCCTCGCCACGCAGGGGCTGGTGCCGTTCTGCAACATCTACTCGTCTTTTATGCAGCGGGCCTACGACCAGGTCATCCACGACGTGGCCCTGCAGAACCTGCACGTGGTGTTCTGCCTCGACCGCGCCGGTTTCGCCGGGGCCGACGGCGCCACCCACCACGGCGCCTACGACCTGGCCTACATGCGCTGCGTGCCCAACATGGTCGTTGCCTCGCCCATGAACGAGGAAGAGCTGCGCAACCTGATGTACACCGCCACGCTGCCCGAAAACGCCGGTCCCTTCACCATCCGCTACCCCCGCGGCGAAGGCGTGATGCCGGAGTGGCGCAAGCCCCTGCAGCGCGTGGCCGTGGGCACCGGCCGCACCGTCCGCGAAGGCCAGGGCGACGTAGCTATCCTCACGCTGGGCCACATCGGCAACTACGCCGTGCGCGCCACCCAGCAGCTGCTCACCGAAGGCCTCGACACCGGCCATTACGACCTGCGCTTCTGCAAGCCCCTCGACGAGGAGCTGCTGCACCAGGTATTCAGCCGCTACAAGGCCGTGGTGACGGTGGAAGACGGCTGCCTGCCCGGCGGCTTCGGCGCGGCGGTGCTGGAGTTTATGGCCGACCACGGCTACTCGCTGCCCGTCAAGCGCCTCGGCATCCCCGACCGCGTGGTGGAGCACGGCTCCCAGGATGAGCTGTACAAGGAATGCGGCTACGACGCCGCTGGCATTGCCCAGGCCGTGCGCGACATGCAGGCCAAGGTGACGGACGCCCGCACGAGCAAGCTGCTACGGTAGCCGCTCCAAGCTGCAACTGAAACCGCCCCGCTGGATTCGTCCGGCGGGGCGGTTTTGCGTTAGGCACGAAGCTAAAAGGACGTCAATCCGAGCGCAGCGAACCGCAGGTCGACGTAGTCAAGAACCTCGCGTGCTGGCGTCATGCGTCTGCGCCGAGTCCGGCAGGCACAAAAACCTGCCATCCGCTTATCGGGGTCCGTAATGAGAGTAGTCAGTCAATCAATCTATCCTGATTCGTTACCGCGTACGTAGATTCTCCACCTATCCGCCCCACCGATGCGCCTGCTGTTCCTGCTGCCCCTGTTGCTGTCCTCCCTGCTCAACTGCAGCTGCACCCAATCTTCGCCCGCGCCGGCCGGTGCCGATATGCCGGTTACGCCCGCGCCCAGCGGCGGCGCGGTGCGCTACCTCGCCCTCGGCGACTCCTACACCATTGGGCAGGGCGTGCCCGCGGCCGAGCGGTGGCCGGTGCAGCTGGCGGGCCTGAGTGGGGCGGCGGGCATTCAGAGCCCCGACATCATTGCCCAGACCGGCTGGACCACCAGCGAGTTGCAGCAGGCCATTGCGGCCTCCGGCAACCAGAAAACCTACGACCTGGTGTCCTTGCTGATTGGGGTAAACAACCAGTTTCGGGGGCAGCCGCTGGCCACCTACCGCACCGAGTTTCGCCAGTTGATGAACACGGCCATTCGCTTCGCCGGCGACCGGCCCGGCCGGGTGGTGGTGCTGTCGATTCCCGACTGGGGCCAGTCGCCGATGGGGCGCACGTACGACCGCGCCCGCATCAGCCAGGAAATTGACCAGTTCAACGCCGCCGCCCGGCAGGAGTGCGCGGCCGCCGGCGTGGCCTTCGTCGATATTACCGACCTGACGCGCGCCGCCAAGGACGACCCCGCGCAGTTTGCTGCCGACGGGCTGCACTACTCCGGCCCGCACATGCGCCAGTGGGCCACCCGCACGCTGCCGGTGGCGCAGGGGCTGTTGCGGTAAGGGCAGCAGTCGGCGTCAGTGTTGGTGAGCAGCCGCGGGCAGCGGCTCGGCGCGCTCCAGAATCCGCTCCCGGTGATGCACCCCCCACTCGCGGATTTCGCCAATGACGCGCTCCAGGGTGCGGCCGTAGTCGGTGAGGGCGTATTCCACCGAAATGGGCACCGTGTCGTACACCGTGCGGCGCACCAGCTCGTGGCTTTCCAGGTCTTTCAGCTCGGCCGATAGTACCTTGGCCGTTACCCCGATTTCGCGCTGGATTTCCTTGAAGCGCCGCTCCTTGATGGATAGCAGCATGATGATGGGAATTTTCCACTTGCCGCCGAGTACGTCCATGGCGTCGCGCAGGGGGCGGAGGTAAGCGTTGCAGGCTTGGGGAGTTGACATGGCAGTTGAGCGTAAGCCGTGGCGGTATCGGCGAAGTAACCGGTAACTCGCAGGTTAGTTGTAACAAATGTACGTACATAGATTCATACCTTTGTCATGTTGCCTGCGTAATCAGGCCGCTTCACCTTCGACATCAACCCGCCGGCCGGGCCGGCACAACCACCAGCCTACTACTATGGCCACTACCAAATGGGTCCTCGACCCCACCCACAGCGAAGTGCAGTTCAAAATCAAGCACCTCGTGATTTCGACCGTCACCGGCTCGTTCAAGAAGTTTGAGGGCACGGTGGAAACCGACGGCGACTCCTTCGACAACGCCCAGGTGCATTTCGCGGCCGATATCGACAGCATCGACACCAACCAGGAGCAGCGCGACCAGCACCTGAAGTCGGCCGATTTCTTCCACGCCGAGCAGCACCCCAAGCTGGTGTTCGAGTCGACCAGCCTGCGCAAAGTGGGCGAGGGTGAATACAAGCTGGAAGGCAACATGACCATCCGCGAGGTGACGCGCCCCGTGACCCTGGACGTGGAGTACGGCGGCACCGCCACCGACTTCTACGGCAACGAAAAGGCTGGCTTCGAAGTGAGCGGCAAAATCAGCCGCAAGGACTTCGGCCTGACCTGGAACGGCATCACCGAAGCCGGCGCCATCGTGGTGAGCGACGACGTGAAGCTGCTGGCCAGCGTGCAGTTCGCCAAAGTGAAAGAGGAAGTAGCCGCCTAACTCGGCTGCTTTCCCCCTCCTCGGCAATGCGAATGGGGGAGTTCGGGCGAAGCGGGGCGTCATTGCAGGCCCTGCCCGTCCGGGAGAAAAGTTCGCGTTGCCACCCCTTGCCGCGGCCCGGATCTGCCCCGCGCCGCGCCAGAAAGCCACCCGCCCCGGGTGGCTTTTTTTGTGCCCGCCCGAGGCGCCCTGCTACCTTTGCCGCCGTGCCGCTCCGCTACCTCACCCACTCGTTTATCGACCGTGACGCCTGGGATGACTGCGTGGCGGCGGCCGAGCAGGTAGTGCCCTACGCCCAGGCCGCGTGGCTGCACGCGCTGAACGACGGGCGCTGGGACGCCGTGGTCGAGCCCGACCCGAGCAACGGGGGCTACCTGAGCCTGCTGCCCGTGCCCACGCAGCGCCGGTTGTGGGGCCGCGAGGCCCTTCAGCCGCCGTTTACCCAGCAGCTGGGCCTGCTGACGACGGCCAGCAGCCAGCACCGGGAAGCAGGGGAGTACCTGGCCTTGCTCGCGGGGGAATTTGCCCGCCTGCACCTGCAGCTCAACGACGGCGACCCGCGACCCGCCCGGCTGCCCACCGGCTGGCAGGCAGCCGAGCGCCTGACCTACCATCTGCCGCTCGACCTGGCCTACGAAAACCTATACCTCGGCTACTGCGCCGATTACCGCCGCCGGCTGCGGCAGCGCGAAAAAGCCAATCTGACGCTGGCTGAGTCGGTCGACCTGGCTCCACTGGTCCACCTGTTTCAGCGGGAAAAAGGCGCCGGAGTCGGCGGAATGAAGCCGGAATACTACCAGCGGCTGCTGCGGCTGTACGACGCCCTGCGGCCGCTGGGGCAGACTTTGCTGCTGAGCGCCCAGGCCGCCGACACGGGTGAATTGCTGGCCGGAGCCCTCTTCATTCGTTACCGCAGCCGGCTCGTATACCTCTTTGCCGCTGCCACTCCGGCGGGCAAGAAAGCCGCTGCGCCGTTGCTGCTGCTCGACGAGGCCATCCGCCGCCACGCCGGTACGCCCGGGCTGGTGCTGGACTTCGAGGGTGGCATGATTCCGAGTATTGCGCGGTTTTTCGCCAATTTCGGGGCGCGGCCCGTGCCGTACTATACCCTCACCCAAACCACCCGCCCGTGGTACCTGACCTGGATGCGCTGACCCAAAGCGGCCGCGTGCACATTGTGTGCGCCGAGCCCAGCATTGCCAACCATTTCCTCGCCGAGCTGCGCGACGTGACCGTGCAGCGCGACTCGCTGCGCTTCCGCCGCAACCTGCAGCGCCTGGGCGAAATCATTGCTTACCGCATCAGCTCCCAGCTCGACTACAGCCACAAAACCGTGCAGACGCCGCTGGCCGAGTCGACGGGCGAGCTGCTGGAGGACTTCCCGGTGCTGGCCACCGTGCTGCGCGCCGGCCTGCCCTTCCACCAAGGCTTTCTGAACTACTTCGACCAGTCGCCCTCGGCTTTCGTGGCCGCCTACCGCATCGAGGCTACTTCGCGCGTCGAAGTGCAGGTCGATTACCTCTCGGCGCCGGACCTGAACGGCCGCGTGCTCATCCTGGCCGACCCAATGCTGGCCACCGGCAAGTCCTTGGCGCTGACGTACCGCGCTATGCTGCGCTTTGGCCAGCCGCGGCAGGTGCACATTGCCGCCGTCATTGCCTCGCCCGAGGGCGTGCAGCACGTGATGCAGGAAGTGCCCGAAGCCCAGCTCTGGCTGGCCGCCCTCGACGACCACCTCAACGAACACGCGTATATTGTGCCCGGCCTGGGCGACGCGGGGGATTTGGCCTACGGCAGCAAGCTGTAATCAGCCGCACTGCTCACGATTTAGGGAACCTGCCGCCGCGCCGCCGGGTATACCGGTTATGTCCCGTTTGCTTTGACCGCAATGCCCAGTACTTTCCTGCTCATGATGCCGCACGTGGTGAAATACGCGTCCGTCTTCCTGCTCAGCATGGTTAAGTTTTTCGGCGGCCCGCTGGCCGGGGCGGCCGCCGGCTTGCCGTTTCTGGCCATCTGGGCCCTCACGGTGGCCGGCATGATGACCAGCATCGTGGTGTTTACGGGCATTGGCCGGGCTTTCGTGGCCCACCTGCAGCGCCGCCGCCGCCTGCGGCATCAGCCCATCTTCACCCGCCGTAGCCGGCAGATTGTGCGTGTGTTCAGCCGCTTCGGCATCGGCGGCATTGCCTTCCTCACGCCGATTCTGTTCACGCCCATTGGCGGGGCCGTCATTGCCACCCTGCTCGGCGTGAAGCGGCAGCACATTCTGCTGCACATGCTCTGGAGCGCGCTGCTCTGGGGCGCCGCCGGGGCCTTTCTGGCCATCCGCTTCAGCTACCTGTTTCACCACGGCGCGCACTGAGCGGAAAACGAGCCAATAAGCGCGTCATCCTGAGCAGAGTGAACCGCAGGTCGAGGGCGTCCAGGACCTTGCCCGCACCCTGCACCGCCGCTGCCTACAACGAGCAGACGTTCTTTCCATAAAGAAAGCGCAGCCACCGAGCCCAAACGATTGGGCGTTGGTGACTGCGCTTCTTGGTTAGAGCGAGGTTCCAGGAAGGTCCTGGACGCCGTCGACCTGCGGTTCGCTCTGCTCAGGATGACCGGTGCTTTGCCCCGTATTCAGTTGCTTACTTCCGCCGGGCGTTGCGGTTCTTGGCGGCGGCGGCTTTGGCGGCCTTGGCGGCGGGCGACGAAGCCCGGCCCTTCGACGGGTTGATTTTGCTGCCTTTCTTGCTGCGCTGCGGGCCGTCGTAGGTCTGGCCGGTGCGCTTGTCCATCGTCACGCCGGTTTTCAGCCACTCCTGCTTTTCGTGGAAGGCGCCCTGGAAGTTGGGGTCTTGCTTGCGGCGCAGCGCGTCCAGCTCGCGGGCCATCTTCTGGGCTTCCTCGAAGGGCGTCTCGCTGATTTTGACCTCGGCCGGAATGTCCTGTTGCGGAATCGGCTGCTTCATCAGCTCCTCGATGCGCTGCACGTGGGGCATTTCGGCGGGCGTGGCGAAGGTAATGGCGGCGCCCGTCAGCTCGGCCCGGCCGGTGCGCCCGATGCGGTGCACGTAGTCGTCGTAGATAACCGGCACGTCGAAGTTGAAGACGTGGCTGACCGCCGGTACATCGATGCCGCGCGCGGCCACGTCGGTGGCCACTAGGAAGCGCACGTTGCCCTCGCGGAAGGCATTCATGGAGTTCAGGCGGGCGTTCTGGTCCTTGTTGCCGTGAATCACGCGCGCCTCGCTGTCGATTTTGCGCTGCAGGAAGTGGTGGATGTTGTCGGCCGTTTCCTTGGAGCGGGCAAAGATGATGACGCGGTTGAACGTTTCCTGCTGGCCTTTCACCAGGTGTTCCAGCAGGTGAATCTTGGTCAGGAAGTTGGGCACCTGATACAGCGTTTGGGCCACGGTAATGGCCGGGGCCGCCGGCGGCGTCACCTCGATTTTCACCGGAAACTCCAGGAACTCGGCGCTCAGCTCTTCCACCTTGGCCGGCATGGTGGCCGAAAACAGCATGTTCTGGCGCTTCCGCGGCAGGATTTCGAGCAGACGTCGGATCTGGGGCATAAAGCCCATGTCCATCATCTTGTCGGCCTCGTCGAGCACCAGCGTCTTCACTTCCTTCAGCAGCAGGTCGCCGCGGGAATACAGCTCCATCAGGCGGCCCGGCGTGGCCAGCAGCACGTCCACGCCCTTGAGTACGGCCTCGGAGTGCGCTTTCACGCCCACGCCGCCGTACACGGCCACGATGCGCAGGTCGGTGTAGACGGCCAGCTTCTTCAGGTGCGTCTCGATCTGCAGAATCAGCTCCCGCGTGGGGGCCAGGATCAGGGCGCGCGGGTGCGTGCCCTGCGCGTACTTGGCCTTCATCAGCAGCGGCAGGCCGAAAGCAGCGGTTTTGCCGGTGCCGGTCTGGGCCACGCCGAGCAGGTCGTGGCCGGCCAGCAGCAGCGGAATGGCCTGCTGCTGCACCGGCGTAGGCCGCTCAAAGCCCGCCTCGGCCACGGCGGTCAGCAGCTGCTTGTTCAGCTTGAAGTCTTCGAAAGTGACAGCAGCGGTGGATTCGTTCATGCTGCAAAGGTACCGTTTCCCAACTGCTTACCGCTTGAGCCGGATACGGTAGTCGAGCTACAGTGATATTATTTATTGAAATATTTTTATATTTAGAATGTCTAGTGTATTTTATGACAACTAATCTGCTTTCCCATGCGCGTCTTTACTCTTTCCCTGCTGGCGGTGGCGGCCTGTCTGAGCGCCTGTGAAAGTCCCCAAACGGCTGCCACGGCGGGAACCGAAAACGCGGCTGATTCGCCGGCTGCTGGCACGGCCCAGCCCGAAGCCCGGGAAGCCGCCGCAACTCCCGTCAACACCATGCAAAGCCCCGCCGCCCCGACTCCTGCCGCCCTGCCGCCCGATCAGCAGTACCGCCTGCTGGGCGTCATCGATCCGGACATGAATAATATCGTGGCTTTTGCCCTGAAGGTGCCCCGCGCCTGGAAAGTGGAGCAGTCGTTTAAGCGCAGGTGGGACGGGGCCGTGCCCACGCCGCAGATTTACCTCGCGCTTCGCTCACCTGACGGCAGCCAGCAGATTGAGTACCTGCCGCTCACGCAGTACACCTACACCGAAGGGCCGATGGCGCAGAACATGCGCCAGCAGATGCAGAGCATGGGCATGCCGCAGCTGCCCAACGACGTGCCGCCCATGCCGCCGCTGGTCTACATCAAGCAGATGCTGCTGCCGGGCCTGGCCCAGCGCGGCCTTTCCATCCGTAACCTGACCAACGAAACCGTGCTGCCCGCGCAGCCGGCCGCTAACCAGGTGACCAAATCCAGCGCCTACGTCGACGGGGAGCTGGGCAACGGGCGCCGCGCCCGCGTGGAGTGCCGCATCAACCTGCAGAGCCTGCAGGCCAACGGCGAGACCTACCACGTCTGGCAGGTGTTTCCCTCCATCACCCAGACCAACGGCGACCTGGCCGCCAGTTACGCCCACACCAAAGTGGCCCAGGAGTCCATCGTCTCGAACCCGACCTGGCAGAAGCTCAACAACGACGTGGTGCAGCGCGGGCAGCAGTCCAACTACCAGGCGGGCGAGCGGAACCTGGCCGACCAGCGCCGCTGGGCCGACATCCAGCGCCAGGGCCACGAGCAGCGCATGGCCGATATTCAGCGCCAGGGCGCGGCCAGCACCGCCCGCTACAACGACCGGATGAATCAGATGGATGTCGACAAAGCCGCCTTCGATGCCCGCATGAACAGTGGGCAGCGGCAGCAGGAGTACTTCGTGGACGCCATTAATGAAAAGCAGAAGTACGCTGACCCCAGCACCGGTGAGCGGGTGAAGGTGGATGCCGGCTACAACCACGTATACACCGACCGACAGGGGCATTACTACGGCAGCAACACGCCTGTCAACGCCGGCTCGGTGGACTGGCAGGAACTGCAGAAGCTGTCGATGAAGCAGTACTAACGCCTGTCATGTCGAACGAAGGGAGACATCTGGGTGAAAACGTCTGGATGTATTCTGACCCAGATGTCTCCCTTCGTTCGACATGACAGGGGCTGCTGCTCAGCGCTAAACCGTATTGTCTGGCGAGAAACGCAGATTTTTTTTGGAAGAAGCCGGCGGCGTTCTATCTTTGCAGCACCAAACCCAACACGGTAGGTATAGCTCAGCTGGTTAGAGCGTCGGATTGTGATTCCGAAGGTCGTGGGTTCGAGCCCCATTACTTACCCTCTCAGGTCCCCGGAACTTTTGCTCCGGGGACTTTTTTTTGCTGAACGGGGTTAAAGCCCGCAACGTCGTTTTTAACGTAACACTCTGACTTTCCTGCTATGAGCTTGGTCGTAATCGGTACCGTGGCCTTCGATGCCATCGAAACGCCTTTCGGCAAAACCGACAAAATCGTGGGCGGTGCCGCCACGTTTGCCTCGCTGGCCGCTTCCTACTCCATCAAGCCCGTTAAGATCGTGTCGGTCGTCGGCGACGATTTCCACGACCGCGACATCATGCTGCTGCAGGAGCACGGCGTGGACGTGGAAGGCCTGCAGATCAAGCAGGGCGAAAAGTCGTTTTTCTGGGCCGGCAAGTACAACACCGACCTGAACTCCCGCGAGACGCTGGCCACCGAATTGAACGTGCTGGCCGATTTCGACCCCATCATCCCCGATTCCTACCAGGACTGCAAGTACCTGATGCTGGGCAACCTCACGCCCCAGATTCAGCGCCTGGTGATTCAGCGCCTCGTCAACCGCCCCAAGCTCATTGTGATGGACACGATGAACTTCTGGATGGACGTGGCCATGGACGAGCTGCTCGAAACCATTCAGATGGTGGACGTGCTCAGCATCAACGACGAGGAAGCCCGGCAGCTCTCGGGTGAATACTCGCTGCTGAAGGCCGCCCGCAAGATTCTGGCCCTGGGGCCGAAGTTTCTCATCATCAAAAAGGGGGAGCACGGCGCCCTGCTGTTCCACAAAAAGCAGGTGTTTTTCTGCCCCGCGTTGCCGCTGGAGGAAGTATTCGACCCAACCGGCGCCGGCGACACCTTCGCGGGCGGCTTTATCGGCCACATCGCCGCTACCGACGACTGCTCGTTCGAGAACCTGAAGCGCGCCGTGATTCACGGCTCGGCCATGGCCTCGTTCTGCGTGGAAAAATTCGGCACCGAACGTTTGCTGAATCTGACCCAGGAGGACATTCAGGAGCGCGAAAAGCAGTTCGGCGACCTGGTGCGCGTGGAAGAAGTGCTGGCCTAAGGCAACCCGGCGGCGGGTGTAGGGGTAAAAGAACTATCGTTTCCCCATAACGCACCCGAGCCATGTCGAACAAGCATAACCACCAAGAACAGCCCCTGATTCCTAATTCCAATCTGGAAAACAGCAAAGTGCCTTCGTCGAACAGCGGCGGCACCAAGGTGCAGAACGTGAGCCGCAACCAGATTTCGGAGGAAGGCAACCAGATCAAAGGCAACGCCGCCGGCGGTAACAACGCCGAAATCCGTTCGAATGCTTCGAACAAGCCGCGCAGCAACCCCCAGGGCAACCACCCCATGTCGGTAGACAGCAGCCAGAAAGGCCCCGGCCGCAAAGCCGACTAGCTTTTGCCAATAGATTGAAAAGCCCCGCCGGATTTATCCGGCGGGGCTTTTTTGCTTTTGCTGAATATGAGGACGGTCCGACGGCCGTACTGGTAGTCATTGCGAGCGAACCGAAGGTCGACGTAGTCAAGCGCGGCAATCGGTCCTGGCCAACGCGCCGAGCCTGATATGAGCACCACCCGAAATCGTTAACTCCAGTTTCGGGTGGTGCTGTTTTCGGTTAGGGCGCGTTGTACCGCTTCTGCCAGGAGAGGAAAGGATTGGCTACGCCTTCCTGTGCCGCGCCTCGCTCGTAAATGACAGTTGGTGTAGTCGTTGTTTGCGGGCTTCTTAGTCCGGCAATGTCAAGCGCATGATGCGGGTATCCACGTCGCCGTTGTGGATAAAGTCCTGCTCGAACAGAATCGTGTGGCCGTTCAGCCAGCGCGGCTGGCTCACGCCCCATTCCGTCTGCCGCTCCCAGAGCAGCTGCGGGCGGCCGGCTTTCATGCGCCACACCTGCAGGCCGCTGGGCTCGTAGCGGGCCAGCACGTCGGAGGAGCCGCAGATGAAGTAGCGGCCGTCGGGCGACACCGACGGCGGGCTCCACACCACCGTCTGCCGGCCGGTCTGCTGATCGACGAGCAGGTAATAGCCCCCTTCATACAGCCGCACCGCAATCAGCCAGTGGTGAATGCGCGGCAGCGTGGCCACGTACTCGTACAGCACGCTGGTGTCGTAGTTCTCCGTGGGGTTGTTGACGAGGCGCACCGCTTTGCCGTTGGCGCAGCGCAGGGCCAGCGTACGGCCGGCGCGCTGGGCTGTGGTGGCCTTGCGCAGGCGGCGCCGCTCTTCGGCTTCGGGGTCCAGTTCGTCGCCTTCGCTGGCCGTCTGGTTGATGAGCCACTCCTGCACCGGCAGCTGCTCGTAAGCCTCGCGGGAGCCGGGGTAGAGGCGCACGACTCGTTCCCCCACCATCAGCGTATCGAGGTGAGTGAAGCGGTAAGGGGAGGGCGGCGGCACCGGCCGTTTCTGGGTGGCGGCCGGGGTTTGCGCCTGCGTGGGCAGCAGGCCGGGCGGCAGCGATACGCCGGGCCGGGCGCGCTCCGCCGGCTGCATGCGCAGCGTGCAGGAAGTCAGCAGGCACAGGCCCCCCAGCAGGAGCGGGGCCGGCAGCGGACGAAGCGGGTACATATGCGAGGTAAGCAGCGGAGTGGCGAAACGGACTAAAAGGCCTGGTTTAGCCACTGGCGGAAGCTGGCCTGTTCGGCTGGCGTAGCATCGGGGCGCTGGTCCACGGTAATCTTCGACCAGAACCGGCGGCCGGGCTCCGCCTGCAGCGAAACGGTGAGCAGCCGATCCTGGCGAAATACGCTGATATCGTAGGCCGGTTGCCCCGTGGAAAGCAGGCTCTGCAGGTTCATATCGACGCGCCGGCCGTTGACGGCCACAATCTGGTCGTCCACCGTCAGGCTGCGCGCCGCGGGCGAGTCGGGGTAGATGTCGGTGACTTCGGTCCGCTCGTTTTTCACCACCGTGCGGAAGCCGAACAGCCCCTCCGAGGCCGAGCCGCTGGCCTGCACCATCAGGGCGCAGCCGACGGTGCGCAAGGCCTCGTCCAGGGCCGTTTCCAGCTCCTGGGTGCCGTAGATGTGGCCGTCGAAGTACCAGCGCATGTCTTCCCCGGCCACGTCCTCCACGATGCGGCGGTAGTCGGCCTCGGTGTAGCCGATGCCGGTCTGCCCGAATTCCTGCCACAGCCGGCGCATCACGTCGTCGAGGCTGCGCTGATGGTTATGACGCTGGCGGATGTGCAGATCGAGCAGCAAAGCCACCAGGGCGCCCTTGTGGTAGACGGACACCTTGCGGTCGGGCACGCCGGGTTTGTAGCCGTCGAGCCAGAGGTCCATCGAGGCATCGGCCACCGAGAGGTTGTAGCGGCCGTGGTCGTCGTAGTGCTTGCGCAGCACCGTGTTCAGCTCGTCGAAGTACTGCCGGGCCGAGCGCACGCCCGCGCGGGCCAGCAGGTACTCGCCGTAGTAGGTGGTAATGCCCTCAGCCACGAAGCAGGTGCGGAAGTAATTCTCGCGGGTGTAGTCGTAGGGCTGCATTTCGGCCGGGCGAATGGCCTTGATGTTCCAGACGTGGAACAGCTCGTGGCAGCTCACGCCGAGAAATTCCTTGTAGAGCGCCTCGGTCATCAGCAGCTCCGCCGGCCCCAGCGTGACAACGGTGGAGTTCAGGTGCTCCACGCCGTGGTAGTGCTTGTAAGGCAGAATCTGGTTGAGGAAGTGGTAGTCCTGGGCCGGAAAGCCGCCGAACAGCCGCAGCTGCTCTTCCGAAAAGGCCTTGAAGTCGCGCACGATGACCGGCCAGTTGGGCCGCGCCTCCGCGCCCTGCACCCACACGTGGAAGGGCAAGCCGCCGGCTTCGTACGCGGCGTGCTGCAGGGTGGGGGAGGCAATCAGCGGCGAATCCACCAGCTGGTCGAACGAGTCGGCGGCCAGCACGTGCTTTTCCACCTCCTTCATCCCGCAGGCAATCTGCCAGTCGGCGGGCAGCGCGAGGTGCAGCTGGCAGGGCTCCGCGCGGCGGCCTTCGGCGTACATGAAGCACTGAATGCCGTTCAGGTACAGCTGCGTCTCGTCGAGCCAGGAGCCGCCCGCGTCCATCTGGTGGGCGTAGAAATTGTACTGCACCCGCACCGTGCATCCCGCCGCGCCGTCGATCTGCCACCGGTCCTTGGTCAGCTTCTGCAGGGGCAGCGCTTCGTTGGAATCGGCGTCAAAAGCTTCCACGCGCTGGATTTTCTGGCCGAAGTTCTGCAGCTCGTAGCGTCCCGGGCGCCAGGCGGGCAGCTGCAGTTCCAGCGGCTCGGTGGCCCCGGCGGGCACGGCCAGCTGCAATTGCACCTGTAGGTAAAAAGTAAGCGGGTTGGCAAACGAGACGTAGTAATGAATCATACAGCGCGGCACGGGTCAAACGGCGTAGCAAAGCTACGGCGGAAATGGGCAGCGCGGGGCGTAATCGGCTGCCCTGGTGCAACTTTCTGTCGCTTGCTGGAATTAAGGATTGCCTTTTCCGATATAAGTCCTTACCTTTGCCGGCCTTACATAACCGTGCCCCGTCATGAAAAGAACGTTTCAGCCTTCGCAGCGCAAGCGCCGTAACAAGCACGGCTTCCGTCTGCGCATGGAGTCTGCCAACGGCCGCCGCGTACTCGCCGCCCGCCGCAAAAAAGGTCGCAAAAAGCTCACCGTTTCGGACGAGCACAAACACAAGCGCTAACAGCACCGTCGCACGGCTGGCTTGCTGAGGCCGACTGACCTGCCGACTCAGCAACACCCCACAGCCGTGCCCCGAGTTTTCATGCCGGGCGCGCGCGCTTACACGTTTTCGAAAGAAGAGCATCTGTGCCGTAAAAAGCTCATCACCGAGCTTTTCGGCCAGGGCTCTTCTTTTGGTTTGTACCCCCTGCGTCTGGTATGGCTGCCCCTGGCCGAACCTACCCAGACGCCCCCGCAGGTGCTCGTCAGCGTGTCGAAGCGCACCTTTAAGCGGGCCGTCGACCGCAACTACCTCAAGCGCCTCGTGCGCGAGGCGTATCGGCTGAATAAATACCGGCTCACCGAGCACCCGGGCGGGCACCGCGTGGGGCAGCTGGCCATTATCTACACGGGAAAGGAAAAAAAGCCTTTCGCCGTCGTGCAGAATAAATTAATTTCAGGGCTAGCGCGTTTGCTACACACTGCCGAAACCGGAGGGGCGCCGAACAGCGCAACTTCTTCCGCGGTATAAGTGTCTGTGTTGTACAGCTACTGCCCCCTATGAACGTCCGCAAAACTACCCTCGGCCTCGCGGCCGGCGCCGCCCTGCTGTTTTCCTTCAAGTCGGCTACCGACAGTGAGCGGTACTTCGAAATAGCGAAGAACCTCGACATCTTCGCCACGCTCTTCAAGGAAGTCAATACCTACTACGTCGACGACGTGGCGCCTTCCAAGGTGATGAAGACCGGCATCGACGCGATGCTCAAGTCGCTCGACCCGTACACCAACTACATCCCCGAGGACGACATCGAGGACTTCCGCACGATGACCACCGGGCAGTACGGCGGCATCGGGGCGGTGGTGGTGAAGCGCAGCGGCAAAACCATTGTGCAGACGGCCTACGAAGGCTTTCCGGCCCAGAAGGCCGGCCTGCTGCCCGGCGACGAAATCCTGTCCATCAACGGCATCAGCATGGACAAGAAGACCAACTCGGACATCAGCAAGCTGCTGAAGGGCCAGGCCAACTCCACCGTGAAGCTCATGGTGACGCGCTACGGCCAGGATGCCCCGGTGGAAATCAACATCACCCGCGACAAGATTCAGGTCGACAACGTGCCCTACTACGGCATGCTGACCTCCGATATCGGCTACTTCCAGCTCTCGGGCTTCACCGTGGATGCCTCCCGCGAGGTGCGCACGGCGGTGGCCAAGCTCAAGGAGCAGGGCGCCAAGAAAATCGTGTTCGATTTGCGCGACAACCCCGGCGGCCTGCTCAACGAGGCCGTGAACATCTCCAACCTGTTCGTGGACAAGGGGCTCGACATCGTCAGCACCAAAGGCAAGGTGACGGAGTGGAACAAGACCTACAAGGCCCTGGACGTGCCGCTCGACACCCAGATTCCGCTGGCCATCATCACTTCCAACCGCTCGGCTTCGGCCTCCGAAATCGTGACGGGCGTGATGCAGGACTACGACCGCGCCGTGGTGGTGGGTGAGCGGACATTCGGCAAGGGCCTGGTGCAGGCCACCCGGCCGCTGAGCTACAACTCGCAGCTGAAGGTGACTACCGCCAAGTACTACATTCCGAGCGGGCGCTGCATCCAGGAAATCGACTACACTCACCGCGCCGACGACGGTACGCTGGGCAAGGTGCCGGATTCCTTGCGCACGGCCTTCAAAACCCACGCCGGCCGCGTGGTGTACGACGGCGGCGGCGTGGCCCCCGACGTGGACGTGAAAGACCCGGAAGTGGCCGCCATTACGCGGGTGCTTATCCAGAAAAACTACCTGTTCGACTACGCCACCCGCTACCGGGCCGAGCACCAGAGCATTCCGCCCTCGCGCGAGTTTCAGCTCTCGGATGCCGAGTACCAGAAGTTCGTGCAGTGGCTGCAGGGCAAGGACATCAACTACTCCACGCCCGCCGAAAAGGCCCTCACCAGCCTGATTACGCAGACCAAGGACGAAAAGCACTACGACGACGTGAAGGCGGAGCTGGAAGGCATCCGCAAGAAGGTCACCGTCAACAAGGCCAACGACCTGACGCGCTTCAAGCCCGAAATCCGGGAGCTGCTGGAGCAGGAAATCGTGTCGCGCTACTACTTTCAGCGCGGCGGCATTGAAGCCACTTTCGACGACGACCCCAACATCCTGGCCGCCATTCAGGTGCTCAACGACCAGCCGCGCTACAACTCGCTGCTCAAGCCGGGCGGTAAGTCGGCCAGCGCCATGAAGGGCTCCGGGGTACCGAGCAACAAGCAGTAGATCGATTGCCTTTTTTGAAAGCAGATCCGGTGACGGGTCTGCTTTCCGCGTTTTTGGCCCTGATGAAGCAGGTTTTGACATGGGCGGGCATCTGGCTAATGGCTACTTCGGCGTATGCCCAAGCTCAGCCAACGGCCATCCGGCGGGCAGTTCTCACGCATCTGCGTCGGCGGATACTGCCAGCTATAAGCCAAGATGGACCGGGGGATTGGCTCTACAACGACGCTGGTAAACGCCGCCGCATCAAGCCGGAAAGACGGCTGGACAGTCCGTGCTTCTGCCCCGATAATATTTATGGGTATCAATACCGCGACGCGAATGGAAAGTCGGAACGCTCCAAAGTGCGGCTGTATAAATATGTTGATACGGAAAAAGCAGCGGATGACTGCGCTACGTGTAACGCATTGCTGGATCAGCGGCTGGTAGAATTACTGGCCCCGCAGGGACGCCGACTGAACGCCGACCATGTTCTGCTAGGCGTAAGCGAAGCACGCTGCCAGGGCGACTTTTGCGCCATCCGAGTTACGCTGGTCAAGTCGACTGTCCGGCCAGATGAACCAAGGGATATCAGCCCCGACAACAAGCTGTATTTCTACCTGATACTGCGCAGCACCAATTATGCCCTGGTCGATTGGTTTTACCTCGTGCCGCAACGATTCCACTAACAACCCTGCTTCCTGCTTCCTGCTTACCGTCCCATGAAGCCGCTACTTGTGAGCCGCAGCTGCCGCATATCCATACCGTACTGGGTGCTGAACAGCGTGGCAATGCCTTGGGTCGCGTAATTTTGCACCGATGCCCCTGATTCTCGCCCTCGAAACTTCCTCGCCCGTCTGCTCCGTAGCCCTCACGCTCGACGGCGCCCTGCTGGCTGCCTCGGAGCTGCGCCTGGAAAAATCGCACTCCTCGCACCTGACCGTGCTCATCGAGCAGCTGCTCAGCAACGCCGGCTACGCTCTGTCCCAGCTCTCCGCTCTGGCCGTGTCCGACGGGCCGGGCTCCTACACGGGGCTGCGCATCGGGGCGGCGGCGGCCAAGGGGCTGTGCTACGCGCTGGGGCTGCCGCTGCTGGCGGTAGGCACGCTGCCGGCGCTGGCGCATCAGGTGGCGCGGCAGGTGCCGGGCGCGGCGCGCTACCGTTTCGCTCCGTTGCTCGATGCCCGGCGCATGGAGGTGTACGCGGCCCTGTATGCGGCCGATGGGCAGGAATGGCGGGCGCCCGCGCCCGTTATCCTCGACGCCGACAGTTGGGCCGCTGAGTTAGCCGAAGGGCCGGTGGTGTTCTTCGGCAGCGGCGCGGCCAAGTTTCAGCCCCTGGTAGCCGACAATCCGAATGCACTATTTGTGGCCGACGTGCATCCCTCGGCCATTGCCGTGGCCCAATTGGCTGAGGCCGCCTTTGCCCGGGGGGAGTTCAAGGACGTGGCTTACTACGAGCCGTTTTACCTGAAGGACGTCTACACCACCACGCCCAAAGCGGCGCAGGGGTAGCCCCCGGTGGCCCGACCGGCCGCTACTGCAGCGCGGGCTGCCGGTATTTCCCCGCTGGGGCTCGATAGGGGGTAGCGCGGGCTTTGGATACGTTCCCCTGAACTTCCAATACCTCCCCGCAAGCTTTTGAGACGGTCCCACGAGCAATCAGAAGCTGCCTGCGAGGGTTAGGAACCTTCTCCGGTCAGTTAGGAACCTTCCCAAGAGCAATGTTTGGCCCGGTGGAAGCTCTGAAGGTCGTTTCGGGCTCGGCTGGTCAGGAGACGGTTGGGGAGCTTAATTTTGCAGCCGGAAGAGCGGCCGAACGAAACCGCGCCGACGTTGTTTTACCGGCAACGGCCGCTGCGGCCGCCGTCATTGCTACTACTACCATGGACGAAATCATCAACCGCGTCGCGCAGAGTGCCCTCACCAGCCTCAACCTGGAAGAGCTGAAGCACCCCGGCGAGCGGGTCGTGTACGACATCAAGGACAACCTCTTCCACGGCCTGATCCTGCGCGAAAAGGACTTCCGCGACTTCATCAAAACCCACGACTGGAGCCAGTACGACGGCAAGAACGTGGCCATCGTCTGCTCGGCCGATGCCATTGTGCCCACCTGGGCCTACATGCTGCTGGCCTCCAAGCTGCAGGGCCACGCCCACCGCTACGTCTTCGGCGGCCTCGACGCGCTGGAGCAGGAGTTGTTCCACGAAGCCATAGCCAGCCTCAACCCCGAGGATTACCGCGACGCCAAGCTGGTGGTCAAAGGCTGCGGCACCGACCCGGTGCCGACGTACGCCTACGTGGCCATCATGCAGAAGCTGCTGCCCGTCACGAGCAGCATCATGTACGGCGAGCCGTGCAGCACCGTGCCGCTCTACAAGCGCCCCAAAGCCTAGCCCGGGCCGTACGCTGGCCTGGCCTTACTGCGCTTTGTCGACGCTGTCGAGCAGCGAGGCCATGCCGGCTTCGGTGTTATCGGTTTTTTTGCTGGCCAGCGCGGCTTTGATGGCGGCGGCCAGCTCGGGCGCGGCCCCACTCAGCGACTTGGCGTTCAGCTTCACGGGCACGGCCGTACCATCGGGCCGGCTCAGAAAGTAGGTATACACCTCCGCTATCCGGTCGTTGTTGGTGTCGCCGTTCAGGGCCTGCGCGTCGCTGGCGCGGTGCAGCTGGCGGCCGTGGTGCTTCAGCAGGCTGTAGTGGCCGGCGTGCAGCACCTCCACGTAGTTGAGCCGCTGTTCGGGGCGGACCGCATTTTCAAAACGCCGGAAGGTGCGCAGCCGGTCGGGGCTCAACTCGTCTTTCACCACAAAGCTTTGCACGCTGTTGTGGTCGAGCAGCAGGGTATCGGTTTTGCCCTTATGCACGCCCAGCAGCTGCTGCCCGTAGGCATCGTACTGCAGCAGCAAGTCGCCGAGGCGCTGTTTGTTGTTCATCACAATCTCGCCCGGCTGCCAGCTGCGTTGCACAAACGGCTGGCCTTCGAGGTGGCGCCAGGCGTTGCCGTAGGCGTGGTCCATTTTGCCCTGCAGCTGCGTTTCCAGTTTGTCGCTCGGGCGCAGGCTGACGCCCGAGGTCGTGCCGGGCAAAGTGACGTTTATGGGCTGCTGGGCCGCAGCCGATCCGGCCGATATACCAATAAGCAGGGCGGTGGAGGCGAGTAGTTTCATACAGCTTCGGGTGGGGGAGCAAAGGATAAGGTTTTGCCGGCGCTTGGCCGGGTGCCGCTGAGGAAACGGCTGGGCCAGGCCGCGCTCAGCACGGGCTTGCATCAGGCAATCAAGGCTGAATTAACGAAAAGCTCCTTAACATCGCAGTCTATCAGCGCCTTTTTCGATGACGCAGCCCCGTCCCTCTGTTTATAAAATCGGCTTTTACACCGGTGTGGCCATTGTCGTGGCCAATATGGTCGGGACGGGCGTCTTCACCAGCCTGGGGTTTCAGGTGCTCGGCACCCACAGCGGCTTCGCGCTGCTGATGCTGTGGCTGGTGGGTGGCGTCATTGCGCTGTGCGGGGCGCTGTGCTACGGCGAGCTGGCGGCGGCGCTGCCCCGCTCGGGCGGCGAGTACCACTACCTCTCGCGCATCTACCACCCGGCCGTAGGCTTCCTCTCGGGCTGGGTATCGGCCACGGTCGGCTTCGCGGCGCCCACGGCCCTGGCCGCCATTGCCCTGGGCAGCTACGCCAAAAGCGTGTGGCCCGACGTGCACGCCAATCTGCTGTCCCTGGCCGTGGTGCTCCTCATCACGGCCGTTCACCTGATCAGCAGCCAGGTCGGCAGCCGGTTTCAGGTGGCGGTTACGGTGCTGAAAGTGGCGTTGCTGATCCTCTTCATCGGCGCGGGCCTGCTGGCCGAGCCGCAGCCGCTGCGCTTCGTGCCCGCCGCGGCCGACTGGCGCGAGTTGCTCACGCCCGCCTTTGCCGTGTCGCTGATTTACGTTTCATACGCCTATTCGGGCTGGAATGCGGCCGTGTACATGGCCGGCGAAGTCGAGCAGCCCCAGCGCAACCTGCCGCGCATCCTGCTCGGCGGCACGGCCCTGGTGGCCCTGCTCTACGTGGTGCTGAACTACGTGTTTTTGCGCACTACCCCGCTCGATACGCTGGCGGGGCAGCTGGAAGTGGGGTTTCTGGCCGCCAACCAGATCTTTGGTGTAGCCGTGGGCAAGTTTATGGGTGCCGCCATTGCGGGGCTGCTGATATCCACGGTCAGTTCCATGGTTTTCGCGGGCCCGCGCATTATTCAGACGATGGGCGAAGACCTGCCCGCCCTGCACTGGCTGGCCCGCCGCAGCCGCCGCGGCCTGCCCGTGCGCGCCACGCTGTTTCAGGCGCTGCTGACGGTGGTATTCATCATTTCCGGCACGTTTGAGCAAGTGCTGCTCTACGCCGGCTTCGTGCTGAACCTGTTTACCTTCCTGACGGTGCTGGGCCTGTTTGTGCTCCGCCTCCGGCAGCCCGAGCTGCCGCGCCCCTACCGCACCTGGGGCTACCCCTTCACGCCGCTGCTGTTCCTGCTGCTCAACGGCTGGACGCTGGTATTTCTGCTGCGCGACAAGTACGAGGAATCCTTGCTGGGGCTCGGCACGGTGCTGGCCGGGCTGGTGGTGTATGCCATCATTCAGGTGCTCGGCGCCGGGCGCCGGCCGGCGGCGCGGGTAGGGGAGGAGCAGCCCAACGCCGGCCGGGCCAGCTGAGCGGCTGCCGCGGGGGCCTGCCCGGGGCAAGCCGGATAACGTTTCGGGCGCTTATCTTTCCCGCCGATAATTGCCTGCTGCTGCTCATGACCTTTTTCCTCCGTCGCTGGCTGCTCCCGGTTGCTCTGCTGACCGTCGTTGCCTGTTCCGAACGCAAATCCGCGCCCACCGAGTCGGCTGCGCCCGCCGCCCCGGCCCCCGATTCGGCCGTCGTCGCCGCCGCGCCTGCTCCCGCGTCCGCGCCGGCCGATACGTCCGATCTGCAGGATGTGGCGGCTTACCTGGCCGGCATGCCCGTCAAGCAGTCGTCCGGCCTGCGTAGCCTCACCGCCAAACCGGAATGGCAGCGCTTTGCCGCCGACGCCGACAAGAGCTGGGCCAGCTACGACGCCACGCGTACCGACAAAATTGAGGGCTGGGCCCGCCAGGAGCTGGATTCCGTCCGTCGCACCAGCCCCGTGGTGTTCTACCCGTTCAGCGGCCCCGATCTGCTGAACGCCGTCACCGTATTTCCGCGGAGCAATACCTACGTGCTCGTGGGCCTGGAGCCCGTTGGTACGGTCCCGGGACAGGCTTCGCTCGAAAGCCCGAAGCTTTACAACGCCATCAAAACCTCCCTGTGGTCGGTGCTGAGTTTTAGCTTCTTCCGCACCAACAGCATGGCCGTCGACCTGAAGTCCCTGGAGCTGGACGGCTCGCTGCCGCTACTCATGCTCTTTGCGGCCCGCACCCACCACCAGATTACCGACGTACGCTATATCCGCCTCACCCCCGAAGGCAAGGCCGTGCCCGCCGACTCCGTCGATGCGAAGGCCCGGCTCGTTCCCGGGGTCGAAGTAGGCATGCGCGCCGCCGATGGGCAGGCGCAGAAGGTGTACTACTTCTCCGCCGACCTTAGCGACTGGAGGCTCGGGCAAACCAAGGCCTCCATCCTGCAGTACACCCGCAGCCTCGGCCCGCTGACTACCTACGTCAAGTCGGCCACCTACCTGATGCACAAGCCCTACTTCAGCCAGGTGCGCAACCTGATTCTGGAGCGCAGCCGCTACGTGCTGCAGGACGATTCTGGCATCGCCCTGAAGTACTTTCAGCCCACCGATTGGCAGTTCATCCATTACGGCACCTATCATCGGCCGATTCCGATGTTTGCCAAGCATTATCAGCCCACGCTCACCGCGGCGTACCGCGACTCCGTCAACAAGCCCCGCCCGCTGCCTTTCGGCACCGGCTATAACTGGCGCGTCAACGATTCCAATCTGTTGCTGGCCAAGCGCCGGACCGACCCGATAAACTAGTCTTAAGGAGTATAAAAAAACGCTCGTGGTACAAACTGGTATTTCCTGCGCATGATATTGCTTCGGTTTGTTGCAGTTGGCGTAGCGGCAGCAGCGACGATAGGCGGTTTTTCGGGCCGTCTGTCGCCGCTTAAGTCCGTTGCCGTTAAGCTGCCCGCCAAAGCCCAAGATCCGCTGGACAGCTTGTTGCGCGCTACGCCCGGCTTGGCGGCCGTGGTGCGCCAGGCCGATAAGTACGAGTTGCAGGTCATCTACACCCGCATCGACCGCGACGCCGCCGGCCAGCCCCGTTTCACTCAGTACGATTATCGTCTCGACGAGCGGGCCTACTTCAACCCAGCCAGCCTGGTCAAGCTGCCCGTCGCCATTCTTTCGCTGCAGAAGCTCAACCAGCTTCGCCAGCGGGTGCCGGCTCTTACCCGTCGGACCATTATGGCCACCGGTACCGCCGGCCGCTGCCAGACCGCCGTGCCCTTCGCCGCGCCCGCCGATTCCGACCGGGTCGCCAGCGTGGGCAACTATATAAAGCGTATGCTGCTGGTCAGCGACAATCAGGCCTACAACCGCCTCTACGAGTTCCTCGGCCAGCAATACCTGCACGAGCAGCTCCGGGCCCTTGGCTATCCGCAGGTGCGCATCACGCGCCGTTTCGCTCCGTGCGACACGGCCGCTAACCGCTGCACCAATCCCGTTACCTTTCACGAGGCGTCTGGCTCTATTGTATATAGTCAGGCTGCCGCGTGCAATTCCTCACCGCTGGGTTATCCGTTGGGGCGTATCCGCAAGGGGCAGGGCTATTACACCGGCCGGCAGCTGATCCGGCAGCCTTACGATTTCACCACGGCCAACTATTTGCCCTTGCAGGTCGTCAACGACCTGCTACGCTCCGTTCTGTTTCCGGGCACAAATTCATTGGGCTCAAACTCCGGCTTACCACCCGCCGATCTGGCCTTTCTACGTTATCACCTGGGCGCCACCCCCCAGGGCTCCGGTTTTCGCGCCTACGCCTCCTCCAGCTACTTCCCTTCTTATAAGAAGTACCTCTATTACGGACGCCAGCGGCAAGCCCCGCCGCAGCCAGGCCTCCGTATCTATAATATCGTCGGTATGTCCCACGGCTACCTTGCCGATTGCGCTTACTTCTCCGATGAGCAGACTGGTGCCGAATTCATGCTGAGCGCCGTGCTGTATCTCAACGCCGATGGTATTCTGAACGATGGCCAATACGAATACGCTTCCTTGGGGCTTCCATTCCTGGCTCAGCTGGGGCAAGCCGTCTATCGGTTAGAGCAACAACGGCCCCGGGCCTTTCGGCTCTCATTGCCGACTCCAGCGGAGCGGTGAAAACATTTAAGCGTAGTAGCAGCCAGAAAATCAGGGTCATACTAGTTGGCGAGGGGCGCAATCATGGAAATGTGTTCCCTGAGGCTTGCAAATGCAAAATCAACCTGCCACTTTTGCACTCCCAATCCGAGACGCGGATGGCCAAAACAGCTCTGGTAAGCTGCTTTGATGGTTGAAATCAAGACCAGCCAAGCCAACAAGAGCGAAAGAAATTCTTTCAACTCTCTTGACTTTTTCGAAGCGATGATGCTACCTTTGCACCCCGCTTCAGCAGGAGGTGGCGAGGACAGCAGGCGGCGAAAAAAAAGGTGGTTGCGGTCTTGACACGAAAGGAAAGAAGTTCCGATCTTTGCCCTCCGTTTCGCTGTGAAACGGCCGGTTGCCGAGAGCGACCAGAAAAAAACCTGGGCTTGGAACTTGCAAAGTGGCGACCGAGTTTGCTACCTTTGCAGCCCGGTTCGAAACGCGAACCGGCTACGAAATAGAAAGCACGGGTCGGCGAAAAAAAAGTTGCTCCGGGGTTGGAAAGAAGAAGAAGAGCTTCTTACCTTTGCAACCCGAAACGAAAACAACGCCGCGAGCAGCGCGGCGCTACGAACACAACCGGTGTTCGAACGTTCTTTGAGAGAGTGTTGAAAATGACAAGGTAGTAGCCGCTACTCGTTGTGAAACGGGGAATGGTGAACCAAGCGAAACGAACAAACCAATCCGGTCAGTTCGCCTTTCTTCGGAGAGGCCACGACAAAAGATTGCTAGGACAATCGCTGCTTTCATGCAGCAAACAAACTTTTACAATGGAGAGTTTGATCCTGGCTCAGGATGAACGCTAGCGGCAGGCCTAATACATGCAAGTCGAACGGTGGTAGCAATACCATAGTGGCGCACGGGTGCGTAACGCGTAGGCAATCTGCCTA
>NZ_QHKM01000029.1 GCF_003258365.1 Hymenobacter edaphi
CACTCGGCCTTGAAGGCCGGCGTGTACTTCTTGCGCGGGACGGGTTGACCGTCAGTTGGTTTCTGTTCGGGCATAGACAGCGGAAGGTAAGACTTCTCCCTGTCCGTTCCGGTTAGACCACCTCAGTATCTAGCTGGATTAGTTTAAATAAGTCGTGCCATACTGGTGTTGTTTTTGTGCGCGGTATGCTCCCTTGAGTACTGATAATTATTCGTTTCTGTGGTAAGTCCATTTTACCGCGTACGAGCCTCATTGCTTTGCTACACTCCTTTTTTATAGTTTGTTGTGTATAGGTAACGGGCTTGAATCAAAGCTCATGCAGGGCCTATTCGCCAGCAAAGTGCCAGACGGCTCCAACTCCGACCTGCGCCGTGGCAACTTGTGGTTAATGTCAATAAATTCTACATCGACTGAAGTTATGGACGATTACCGCGCGCCAATAAGTCAGCGTTGTTCTAAAGACCGCCCAGCCGTAGCAAGCAAACTGGGCCAATGCCATAACGCACCGAAATGGGTTCAGTCAGGGGCCGACTACACACAAAGCATTTGCCCGACTCCACTCCAGTAAAAAACTCCAGCTCTCGACTACCCTTCATGTGATTACAAAAGATGAGTAAAGTAGAATCGACCTGCTGTAGCTTATTGAACATCTGCCCCTGCACGTCAAGCATGTAGCCCGACTTGTCAATAGTGCCGAGCACCGTGCCTCTTCCCGAGCGGTAGCTGAACACGCTCACCCGCGCGGAGGGGTTCTTAATAGGAAGTCCGGGCACCAGGTGGAATACCAGTGTGTACTCTTCACCTCGACGATTGGCAAATGTTAAGAGCCTGTTGGGGAATTAAGGTAGTCGGTTGAGGCACAGGGTGACGTTTGCCCAGAGAATCCAGGCGGCGTGGCTTTCGGGCGTGTACTCGTAGTCCATGACTACCCGTCGGAAGAAGTTGAGC
>NZ_QHKM01000030.1 GCF_003258365.1 Hymenobacter edaphi
AGAGCGTGTTGGGGAATTGCTGTTGGGGTAAAAGAAAACGAGCCAGTAAGTTGCGCCGGGAGTTCCTAGGCTCTCGGTCGCATTATGGTTGACGGCTATCAACCCCTCACTGACTCGCAGTGGCAAGGTATGCTTCTGCTCTTACCGCTGCAACGCAAACGGCGCCTGTGTTTGCGCCAGGTGGTGGACGCGTTGCGCTATGTGTGTCGCTCGGGTTGCCAGTGGCGCAGCCTGCCGACGGCGTTTCCGAAGTGGACGGCCGTGTACTATTACTTCCGCCGTTGGCAACAGGACGGCACGCTGCAACGCCTGAACCGGGCATTGAATGAAGCGGACCGACAAGCGCAGGGGCAGGCGGCCACGCCGGCCGTGCTGTGCCTGGACAGCCAAAGTGTGAAACTCGCGCCGCGCATTGCCGAACACCGCGGCACGGACGGCGGCAAGTGTGTGAACGGGCGCAAGCGGCAGCTGCTGGTGGACCGGCAAGGCCGCATCTGGGCCTGCCGCGCGCACGCGGCCAACCAGCACGACAGCCGCGGCGCGGTGCCGCTTTTATTGCAGCGCCGCCAGTGGGGCCCGCGCCTGACCACCATCGTCACCGACTGCGCCTACCGCGGCCACTTTGCCGAAGGCGTGTTAGCGCGCGGACTACGGCATGAGGTCAGCAGTCGGCCGCCGTCGACGCGCGGCTTTGTCCCGGTCGGCTGCCGCTGGGTGGTGGAGCGCACTTTTGCGTGGCTCAACTTCTTCCGACGGGTAGTCATGGACTACGAGTACACGCCCGAAAGCCACGCCGCCTGGATTCTCTGGGCAAACGTCACCCTGTGCCTCAACCGACTACCTTAATTCCCCAACA
>NZ_QHKM01000031.1 GCF_003258365.1 Hymenobacter edaphi
ACGCCGGATGGTGGGCCGTGGCCTCCGGATGGGGCGGCACCTACGATGGCAGCCCACTGCCCGACTGGCTCCAGTCCGTCGATGTCCAGATCATTTCCCAAAGTGATTGCAGCCGCACCTGGTCTCTCCACGACAACATGATCTGCATCAACACTGACGGAGGCAAGTCCACCTGCGGAGGCGACTCTGGTGGCCCCCTGGTTACACACGACGGCAACCGCCTGGTCGGAGTGACCTCCTTCGGATCCGCCGCTGGCTGCCAGTCTGGTGCTCCCGCCGTCTTCAGCCGCGTCACCGGATACCTGGACTGGATCCGCGACAACACCGGCATCTCCTACTAAGCAGTTGATGTTCCTTAATTCTGAGGGGTTTCTTCAATAAACGATTATAGCAAGCAAA
>NZ_QHKM01000032.1 GCF_003258365.1 Hymenobacter edaphi
GGCAAATATTTATTGAAGGCTTTTGACACATCCAACCTACTGGGTACCAGCTTAGATGCTGTTAGCAGTGCTCACCACCCAAGAGCGGAGGACAGCAACATCGGCATAGACACCGGGGTAGTTGGAGTAAGCGCATCCGTATCCCCAGGAGACAACACCGACGAGGACTCCGCCGGAGACCAGTGGGCCACCGGAGTCACCCTGGCAGGCATCCTTGCCGCTGGCAGCAGCGCAGATCATGGTGTTGCGGATCTGGCTACCGTATCCGTAGGTGGAGGAAGCACACTGGCTCTGGCTAACGATGTTCACGTTCACGTACTGCAGCTGGGAGGGGATGGAGCTGGATCCGGACGACTGGGTACCCCAACCGGAAACGGCGGCAGAGGCTCCGTTAGCTGGGTTGTAAGTGGCCAGGCTAATAGCCTTGATGCTTGAGCTGAAGCTCAGGGAAGAGCTCAGACGGATGACAGCGATGTCGTTGACCATGGTGTTAGCGTTGTATCCCTCGTGGTTCTTGAAAGAGGAAACCTTGGCGACGACGCCACCAGAGCTCCAGTAGGTGGATCCAGCACGGACCTGCAGGACTGAAGCGGACACGGACTGCAGACAGTGAGCGGCGGTCACAATGATGTTGGCAGAGTAGATGGATCCACCGCAGGAGTGGCTGCCACTGCGCTGCAGGGAGATCTGCCAGGGGAAGCTGCTGATGGTGGTAGCAGAGCCGCCGACAATGCGGCCATCCAACTGAGGCAGGAGTCCCTCAGGGACGGTGCCTCCCAGGGCGCAGACCACGGCGGACAAGAGGATCACGATCTTCAACATGATGG
>NZ_QHKM01000033.1 GCF_003258365.1 Hymenobacter edaphi
GGTAGTGGCCCAAGTGGGGTGTTAGCCGTATAAGCGGGTATGGAAACCTGCCCTCATTGCACCTCGTCGAAGTTGCGCAAACACGGCTTGGCCCGCAACGGCAAGCAACGCTATTTCTGTCCGGCCTGCCGGCGCACGAGCCGGCCGGCACCGGGCACGAATGCCTACGACGAGGGGCGCAAAGCCGAAATCCTGCGTGCCTACCAGGAACGCACCTCGCTGCGCGGGCTCACGCGCATCTTCGGCGTGTCGCGCCAGACGGTGACGGCGTGGTTAAAAAAAAGCCCAACGACTGCCGCCGCTGAGCCAGACGCTAGTCCCGCCGCGGCCGGTTGACGGGCTGGAGTTGGACGAGTTATGCACGTTCGTGGGCCGCAAACAGCGCAAGGTGTGGCTCTGGCTGGCCCTGTGCCGGCGCACGCGCCAGGTCGTGGCCTACGCGCTGGGCTGCCGCGGCCGGCGCACCGCCCGCAAGCTGTGGCGGCGTCTGCCACCCGACTACCGCCGCGCCTGGTGCTACACCGACCTGTGGGAAGCCTACTCGGGTGTGGTGCCCTGGCGCCAACACTTGCCGGCTACGTGCCGCGGCACGACCAACCACATCGAGCGGTTCAACGCGACACTGCGCGCCCGTATCGGCCGCCTCGTGCGCAAATCCCTCTCCTTCTCCCGCTCTCTGAAGCTGCTCGACGCTTGCATCCACCTGTTCCTACACGACTACAACGCCACGCGACACCCTCGTTGAGCCACTACC
>NZ_QHKM01000034.1 GCF_003258365.1 Hymenobacter edaphi
CGAAATTGTAGTTCCTGACTCCTTCCTAGATGCCAGTGTTAGTCTTGAGCCAGTCCAGGTAGCTGGTCACACGAGTGAAGGCAGCGGGGTAGCCCTTCTCGCAACCGGCAGAGGCACCGAATGAGGTCAGACCGATCTGCTCGCTGGACGACTTGAGGACCAGAGGACCGCCGGAGTCACCGTTGCAGGTGGACTTGGCGTCGGTGGTGGCCACGCAGAGGGTTGAGTCGGTCACGACCGAGGTGCCGTAGGTTTGGGCGCACTTGGTGTTGGTGATCACAGTCAGGTCGACATACTGAAGATTGGTAGCCACACCACTGGAGGTGTCACTGGTGCGTCCCCATCCGGAGGCGACAGCGACGTCACCGACGAAGGTCGAGTAGGAGTTGGAGATGCTTGGCAGCTTGACGGCGGAGATCCTGCTGCTGGAGGAGGTGGCGGGGATCTTGATCAGGGAGATGTCGTTGCGCAGGTTAGCGCTGTTCCAGCCGGAGTGGATGATGATGTCGGAGCTGGACACGGTGTGGGTGATCTCGGCGGAGGTGCGCACGGTGGCGCCCAAGTAGACGGTCACGGACTGAACT
>NZ_QHKM01000003.1 GCF_003258365.1 Hymenobacter edaphi
GCTCAACTTCTTCCGACGGGTAGTCATGGACTACGAGTACACGCCCGAAAGCCACGCCGCCTGGATTCTCTGGGCAAACGTCACCCTGTGCCTCAA
The DNA here is from genome assembly GCF_003258365.1 of Hymenobacter edaphi. Taxonomy (GTDB): domain Bacteria; phylum Bacteroidota; class Bacteroidia; order Cytophagales; family Hymenobacteraceae; genus Solirubrum; species Solirubrum edaphi. The sequence continues at coordinate 97 of NZ_QHKM01000003.1, forward strand.
CCGACTACCTTAATTCCCCAACAGGCTCTAAAAGACCGCACCGCCTGGTTAGAACCGGGCGGTGCGGGGTTGGGGTGTTGTTGAAGCAGTACCGTTTTTTTTACAACGAATAGGTTCGATTGCTTTCTGTGGTACACAAGCGTAATTAACGGCATGTAAATGTTTTATAAATAGTATACTCAACGTAGTTGCTTGAGCTGGGGCAGCCCGGAAAATAACTAATGCGCACCCCTATGGTCCTGGAGCCGCCTTTGCCTAGCTGAAATAAGACGCCGCTTCCACTAGTCCCTCTGGTTTCGCCAGGACACGTTGGAGTAGATGATCTGAGCAATTGGTCGTACGCTGGAAAATTAATAAAATCAACTGAACGTTGACTTCTTTCTACGGTCCAGTTCCAGCTGCATGGGCAATTCCATAACAGTCCATTTTGTGGATTAATACCAGAAATAGGAGGTAATGGATTAGGCGTTAAATCGTCGTATCGGGGCGGGTCATCTGCCCCTTCCGCGCAGGGCGAAATACCAGATGCAATTTGGGCTGCTACCTGTCCTAAATCGTGAGTGGTGCTTCTCGGGCCTCGGATGGCTATGATCATGCCGGTAGCCACGTAGACGACCGCCGCAACCGGGGGCATGGCGGGCGAAAGTGCGGCCGCCATAATTAACAGGCCAAACATTTTTTGGACGGTATTAAGCAGGGCTTTGTTTGCTATATTGCCATAAGAGCGGCAATTTCCACTCAACGCGGCCTGATTACGCGCAAAGATGCGTGGGGATGCGAATCCGATATAGGCCGCGTGTTTATCCCTTAGCATAACTTTGTTTTGCCAGTTTGTGTATAGCCGATACACAACGAAAGTTGAATCGATAGCGTCGTAATTCAGGCGAAACAACGATGTATCCTTTATTCCTGCGACATCGATGTAATAATGCGTGGCTTCCTGAAAATCATTTAGGATAAAATTTAATGTTGTATCGGGTTTTGCTATCCTGCGAATAGAAACGGAAGTCACCTTATTGATTGAGTCGCCGGCCCAGGTGCCGTACATAAATACTTCTAGGCCAAGATTTGCGAGCGTAAAAGCTGCTACCAAATTAGCAGCGCTAGTGGCTGTTTTATTGTAAAGGAATGTTTTATTAGTTAAAGCTGGTAATTTGCCTGGTCCTGTTAGGTTGAAATTGGCGCCATTATTTACCGTTATATTATGACCATTTGTGTCCAGGGTTTTGCAAGAAGCAGCCTGGCTGATTGTTACGTCGTGTCGCAAGACCACATGGTCAAGGCTAGAGGGGACCTGGCCCCTAATCCAAACCGTAGGATCATTCCAGTTACCGTTCTTCTTGGTAGATACAATCGAAACGGCGGTTGATTGCCCGTACACGTGAACGATAGATAGCACGCTGAGTAGGAAGCAAAGGATTGATTTCGAGTTCATAAGAATAAAGTCAGTTGCGTGGACGTGGGGCGTTATTCGGGTCAGTGCCGGAAAGAGCGACGCAGCAACAGCCCTGCTGCTGCTGTGCAAGTCTATTATTTATAAATATAATCCACAATAAGTACTGCTACGGAGTTTTGCCCTCTTGCCCAACCTGCCCCCGCCCCTGCGTACCTTCGCCGACCCATCCCGCGGCTAATCACGTTAGCCGAAACCTTAGCGGTGGGAAACGGTGTTAGAGGAACCTATGGCCCAGGAGAACCTGCAAGTCGCCGCCCCGGCGGACGACCCGATTGATCAGCTCGATCCGCGCGAGTACATCATCATCAAGAACGCGCGGGTCCACAACCTCAAGAACCTGAGCGTGGCTTTCCCGCGCAACAAGTTCATCGTCGTCACGGGCCTCTCCGGCTCGGGCAAGTCCTCGCTGGCGTTCGACACGCTCTACGCCGAGGGGCAGCGCATGTACGTGGAAAGCCTGAGCAGCTACGCCCGGCAGTTCCTCGGGCGCATGGACAAGCCCGACGTGGACTACATCCGCGGCATTTCGCCGGCCATTGCCATCGAGCAGAAGGTGACGGTGCGCAACAACCGCTCGACGGTGGGCACCAGCACCGAGATATACGACTACCTCAAGCTGTTCTTTGCCCGCGTGGGGCGCACCTACTCGCCCGTGTCGGGCCGGGAAGTGCGCAAGGACCAGGTGGCCGACGTGGTGGACTACCTCATGAACCTGGCCGAGGGCACCCGCGTGATGGTGCTGGCCCCGCTGCTGCCCTCGGAGGACGGCCGGCCGCTGCGCAAGGAGCTGGACCTGTTGCTGCAGAAAGGCTACGCCCGCGTGATTATCAACGGCGAAATGGCCTTTATCGAGGACCTGCTGGCCGAGGGGCAGCCCGAGCCGCAGGGGGAAGTGCAGATCATGATTGACCGCGCCGTGGTGCAGCCCGGCGACGAAGACCTGCAATTCCGCCTCAGTGACTCGGTGCAGACGGCTTTCTTCGAGGGCCACGGCACCTGTTTGGTGGTCAGGAGTGGGTTGTCAGTTGTCAGTGCGACTGGCCAGAACGAACCGACAACTGACAACGCGCAACCGACAACTGAAACCCGCACGTTTTCGGACCGGTTCGAGCTGGACGGCATCGAGTTCGAGGAGCCGAGCGTGAATTTCTTCACCTTCAACAACCCCTACGGCGCCTGCCAGCGCTGCGAGGGGTTCGGCTCGGTGCTCGGCATCGACCCGGAGCTGGTGATACCGGACAAGACGCTGACCGTGTACGAAGGGGCCGTGGCGCCCTGGCGCACCGAGAAGCAGAGCGAGTGGCTGAAGCCCTTGCTGAAAAACGGCATCCGCTTCGACTTCCCCATTCACCGGCCCTACAACGAGCTGACCGAGGCCGAGCAGCGCCTGCTGTGGGAGGGCAACAAGTACTTCCAGGGCCTGAACGACTACTTCGACTGGGTGCAGGAGCAGACCCACAAGATTCAGTACCGGGTATTGCTCTCGCGCTACCGGGGCCGCACCGTGTGCCCCGACTGCCGCGGCACCCGCCTGCGCAAGGACGCGCAGTACGTGAAAGTGAACGGCCGCAGCATCAGCGACATCGTGCTCATGCCGATTTCGGACGCGCTGAATTTCTTCGACAACCTCTCGCTCACCGAGCACGAGAAAGGCGTATCGGACCGGCTGGTGACGGAAGTGCACAACCGCCTGAGCTACCTGGTGCGCGTCGGGCTGGGCTACCTAACGCTGAACCGGCTGTCCAACACGCTGTCGGGCGGGGAGTCGCAGCGCATTCAGCTGGCGACTTCGCTGGGCTCGGCGCTGGTGGGCTCGATGTACGTGCTCGACGAGCCGAGCATCGGGCTGCACCCCAAGGACGCGGAGCAGCTCATTGGGGTGCTGCGCAGCCTGCAGCAGCTGGGCAACACCGTGGTGGTGGTGGAGCACGAGGAAAAGATGATGGAGGTGGCCGACCAGATTATCGACATCGGGCCGGAAGCCGGCTCGGGCGGCGGCAACCTGATGTTTCAGGGCACCTACCAGGAAATCCTGCAGGACGACAAGACCTACACCGGCAAATACCTCAGCGGCAAGATGGAAGTGCCGGTGCCCACGGTGCGCCGGCCCTGGCGCAACGCGCTGGAGGTCGTTGGGGCCCGCGAAAACAACCTGAAGAACCTCACGGTGAAGTTTCCGCTGGGCGTGATGACGGTGGTGACGGGCGTATCGGGCTCGGGCAAATCGACGCTGGTCAAGCGCATTCTGTACCCGGCGCTGGCCCGGCAGCTGGGCGGCACGGCCTCCGAAAGCATCGGCAAGTTCGACAAGCTGGGCGGCGACCTGACGGCCGTGTCGCACGTGGAATTCGTGGACCAGAACCCCATTGGCAAGAGCAGCCGCTCGAACCCGGTAACCTACGTGAAGGCCTACGACGCCATCCGCACCCTCTTTGCCGACCAGCCGCTGGCCAAGGCCCGGGGCTTCAAACCCTCGCACTTCTCCTTCAACATCGAGGGCGGCCGCTGCGAGGTGTGCCAGGGCGAGGGGCAGGTCAAGATCGAGATGCAGTTCATGGCCGATATCTACCTGACCTGCGAGGCCTGCGGCGGCCGCAAGTTCAAGCAGGACATCCTCGACGTGAAGTACCAGGACAAGAGCATCGACGAGGTGCTGGAGCTGACGGTGGAAGACTCGCTGGACTTCTTCGCCTCGCAGCCCAAGGTGGCCGAGCGCCTGCGGCCCCTCAACGACGTGGGGCTGGGCTACATCCGCCTGGGGCAGTCGGCCAACACCCTTTCGGGCGGCGAGGCCCAGCGCGTGAAGCTGGCCTCGTTCCTGACCAAGGGCAACACCCTGCAGAGCGACAAAATCCTGTTCGTGTTCGACGAGCCGAGCACCGGCCTGCACTTCCACGACATCAACAAGCTGCTCACGGCCCTGAACGCGCTGGTGGAGCAGGGCAACTCGGTGCTCATTATCGAGCACAACATGGACATCGTGAAGGCCGCCGACTGGCTGATTGACCTCGGGCCCGAGGGCGGCATCAACGGCGGGCACCTGCTGTTTGAAGGCACGCCGGAGGAGTTCGTGCAGCACAAGGATACCAACCAGACGGCCCGCTTCCTGGCCGAGAAGCTGTAGGAAACGCGGCGCGCAACCCTGGCGGGGCACCCAAGCGGGTGCCCCGTTTTTTTGTGCCGTGCCCGCCGCTGAAACCCGCCGAAAAACGGTATCTTCTGGAAGACGAAGGGCTGAGGGTTATGATGCTGCGCGATATTCCCACCATCCTGATGCAATACGACGCGGCGGCGGCGCTGGTGCGCGCGGCGTGGCGGCGCGGCTGCCCGCTGGCCGAGTTCGTGCCCTCGCTCACGCGGCTGGTGGCGTTCAGCTGCCGGCACCCGGTGCGCTACTGGCTGATGAACATCGACCAGCTGCCGCCGATGGGCCCGGTGGAGCAGGCCTGGATCATGGAAAGCTGGTTTCCGGCCATGGCCGCCACCTCGGTGCAGCACCTGGCCCTGGTGCTGCCGCCCGATCTGCACAACCACATGGTGGCCACGGCGCCGATATTCAACCCGCCCACGGCCATGACCTTCGAGCTGCACTTCTTCCCCGACGACGCCACCGCCTTCGACTGGCTGCTGGAGCACGACCCGCGCCGCCGCGAGCTGTGGCAGGAATGGGAAGCCGAGCTGGCCCGCCTGCACCGCGACGCCCCCGACTGCGCCGACGCCTACGGCTAGCCCGCCGCCAGCCCGGCCGGACGGCCCCGGCGCCGCATTATCCGTAGGGGTAAGGGGCTGCGCCGATGCGGCCCGCCATTGCCACGCCATGAGTGCCACCACGGAAGCACAGTTTCTGATCGGGCAGCCCGCGCCGGGTGCCGATAACTACCTGCTGAGCAGCGTCGCCGCGCACGGCGGCTACGAAATGATGTTCGAGGACGACGGCACCACTGGCTACGTCTACGCCATCGGCAACAAGCCCGGGCCGGAGCTGCTCGACGCGCTGCACATCTACAACGTGCCGGACGTTGCCGACCGGCACCGGCCCGTCGCGGCCAGCCTGATCTGGAACGAGGCGGAAGACGCGGCGGCCTTCGTGCTCAACGGCTACTGCCACGCCCTCTACGACTTCCGCCAGCAGGTGGGCTTCTGCCGCACCGGCTTCCCGCCGCCCCGCCAGCCGCAGGCCACGCCCCGCGAGCTGACGGATGAGCTGGTGGATCAGTACTTTGCCGCCTGACACCCGCTGCGGCGGCGGGCCTGGTCCGGCTGCCGCGGCGCCTCACCTTTCGAACTACACCACAGGGAATGGAAACGACCGTTACCTCGTACCCCGACGCGCCGGCCACGGGCGGGCGCGTCGGCCGCTGGGGGGCTGCAGGGGCCATCTTCGGCTGCATTGGGCTGAACTACTGGTGGAACACGCACCCAGCCAACGGGCAGAATATGGGCGCCGTATCGGCCCAGTACCCCACGCTGCTCACGCCCGCGGGCTGGGCCTTCAGCATCTGGGGGCTGATATTCCTGGCGCTGGCCCTCTACGCCGTGTGGCAGCTGCTGCCCGCGCAGCGGCGCAACCCCTTGCCCGACGCCGTGGCCGTGCCGCTGATGGTGGCCTGCGTGGCAGCGGCGCTGTGGGTGGTCGGCTTCAGCTACGAGGCCCTGGGCACCTGCACGGTGCTGATGCTGCTCACGCTGGGCGCCCTGGTGCTGGGCTACGGGCGGGCGCGGCGCCTGGTGTTCGGGGGCTACTCCCCGCGCCCGTCGAGCTGGCCGCTGTCGTTGTTTCTGGGCTGGATTTCGGTGGCCACCGTCATCAACGTGACCCTGGGGCTGCAGCGCCTGGGCTGGACGGCCCCGCCCAACGTGAGCATTCTGCTGGCCGTGGTGCTGCTGGCCGTGGTGGTGGGGCTGGGCCTGCTGCTGGCCTTTGCCTTTCGCGACGCGGTGTACCCGCTGGTGCTGGCCTGGGGGCTGCTGGGCATCTGGGCGGTGCGGCGCCTGACCTTGCCGGAGCTGGGCTGGCTGGCCCTGGCCGGCAGCATGCTGCTGGCGCTGACGGCGCTGCTGGTGTTCGGCCGCAGCCTGCGCCGGCGCCGCGCGGCGTAGCGGGTCGGCGCGGGGCCCGCGCAAATCCGTTTCTTTGCAGCCCCTACTTTTCCCAATTCCCCCTTATGCGCAAGAACATCGTCGCCGGCAACTGGAAGATGAACACCACCCTCCAGGACGCGCAGGCTCTGGTATCGGAAATCGTGCCCATGGTGCAGGACGAAACCACCGGCTCGGCGGTGGAAGTCGTGATTTGCCCGCCCTTCCCGCTGCTGCCCGTGGTGGGCCGGCTGCTGCCCCAGGGCGGCCGCCTGCACCTGGGTGCCCAGAACTGCCACCAGAAGGAAAGCGGCGCCTTCACCGGCGAAGTGTCAGCCAAGCTGATGGCTTCCATTGGCACCGAGTACGTGATTCTGGGCCACTCCGAGCGTCGGCAGTACTTCGGCGAAGACGACGAGCTGCTGAGCCAGAAGCTGAAAGCCGCCCTCGGCGCCGGCCTGAAGCCCATCTTCTGCGTGGGCGAGTCGCTGGAAACCCGCGAGGCCGATGAGACTTTCCAGTACATCGAAAAGCAGCTGAAAAACGGCCTGTTTCACCTCTCCAACGAGGAGTTTGCGCAGGTCGTGGTAGCCTACGAGCCCATCTGGGCCATCGGGACGGGCAAGACGGCCACCAGCCAGCAGGCTCAGGAGGTGCACGCCTTCATCCGCGAGCAGATTGCCCGCGCCTACGACGCCGAGGCGGCCCAGAACACCACCATCCTCTACGGCGGCTCGGCCAATGCCCAGAACGCGCGCGAGCTGTTCAGCCAGCCCGACGTGGACGGCGGCCTGATCGGCGGCGCCTCGCTGAAGTCGCGCGACTTCACGGAGATTATCAAGTCGTTTTAATGGCCGAGGGCCTTGACTAGCAGTGGTCAAGGCCCTTAGCTTGCGGCCGAAACGCCGGACGCCGCCAGTAGCTTTTCTAAATAGGAAACACGTTTACTAGCTCTTGCAAAGTTTTGCACCGGCGCTGGTTTTTGGTAAGCTTTTTTACCAAATGGCGTGCCTTGCCGGCCTGAACGCACTGCCCGAACCATTCCGGCCCGGTCCTTGTCTCGGCGATACCCGACGTTGACTTCCCGCTTATGCTCCTGACTACCCTCGTATCGGCTTTGCTCTGGTGGCAGCCCGCAGCAGCTGCGCCACTGCCGCCCAAAGTAGCCCAAACCGGCGGTTACGCCGACCCCTGCAAGCTCTACGGCGCCGTTTACCTGGAGCGTGACCCGCGCCGCCGCGGCTTCTGCTCGGCCACGGTGTACGTGGAGCAGCAGGAGGCTTTTGCCAACCTCGTGGTGTTTCAGGAAGCCAACAAGCTCTTCGCCGACAAAGCCGGGCTGTGGTACATCACCGACGCCCGCGACTTCGCCGACTTCACCGTGCTCGTCACCGACAACCGCTCCTTCGCCGATTTCGGCATCTACTACACCAAAGTCCGCTCCTTCGCCGGCTGCCGCAAGGACTGAGGCCGCTGACCGCGCTTCAAAGCCGCTCCGTGCCACCCGGCCGGAGCGGCTTTTTTTGTGCGCCCACCCGAAAACCGCCGCATCTTTGCGGCCCCGAACGGGTGCTTGGTGGCAAGCCTTGGCACATCAGCACATTTCCCACATCCGCACATTCAGACATGGACTTTATCGAACTGCGCGTCACCGCCCCGGCCGACCTGGCCGATATCCTCATTGCCGAACTCGGCCAGCTCAGCTTCGACACCTTCGAGGAAAACGAGCAGGGTTTCTGCGCCTACACCACCGAGGACGCCTTCGACAAGGACGCCACCCAGGCCATCATCGACAAGTACGCGCACTGGCCCGAGGGCATGCCCGTGGCCGAAAGCCGCGTGATTACGCGCCAGAACTGGAACACGGAGTGGGAAAAGAACTTCGAGCCGCTGGTCATCGGGGAGAAAGTATCGGTGCGGGCGCCCTTCCACGCGGCCCGGCCCGATCTGCCCTACGACATCGTGATTATGCCGCGCATGTCCTTCGGCACCGGCCACCACAACACCACGGCGCTGATGATTGAAAACCAGCTCACCGTGGACCACCAGGGCAAGCGCGTGCTCGACATGGGCTGCGGCACCGGCATTCTGGCCATCATGGCCGTGTACCTGGGCGCCAGCCACGTGCTGGCCGTGGACGTGGAGCCCTGGACGGCTGAAAACGCCGCCGACAACGCCCAGGAAAACCACGTGCAGGACAAGGTGGAAGCCCGCCTCGGCGACATCAGCGCCCTGGAAGGCGAGGCGCCCTTCGACCTGATCCTGGCCAACATCAACCGCAACGTGCTGCTCGACGACATGGCCGCCTACTACCGCTACCTGCAGCCCGGCGGCCCCATCATCTTCTCGGGCTTCTACGAGGAAGACCTGCACCTGATCCAGGAAGCCGCCGAGCGGGAGGGATTCCGCTACCAGTCGCACCGCGTGCAGAACCACTGGGTGTCGGCCATCTTCACCAAGCCCGAATAAGCTCGGCCCGAAGCTCGGCCGTAGGCCCGCCCCGCCCGGAGTCATCAACTGGATGATTCCGGGCGGTTTGCTTTTGGGAATGGTAGCACGGAAGGAAGAACGATTGAACTATCAATCATTTTTTGAATTAAAACCGCATTTCCTATTGCTATATCTCTAATTTGGGTGTGTGATTCGGGGCAAGGCCAGAGAGATGGAGGCTATTGCGCGGCGGCCCCACCGATGGGCGCCCGGTGGTTGGCGGAAAAGAAGACAGTGTCATTTTCACGGCTTATTCGAATGAAACGAGTACTCCCACTACTCCTTACTACCCTGTGCTATGTGCTGTGGCTGCTACCGGCCCGGGCCCAGGCGCCCCAGTGGCAATGGGCTAATGCCCAATCGTTTGTGGTAAATAGCGTCGCTACCGATATCCAGGGCAATGCCTACGTCACCGGGCAGTTCAGCGGCAGTATCACCGTTGGGCGCTTTTCGCTCACCAGCAGCAGCGCCATCGGCGACCTGCTGGTGGCCAAGTTCAACCCCAGCGGCCGGGCCGAGTGGGTGACGCCGCTGGCCGCCCAGCCGCTGCCCGGCGCCGGCGCCGGGACCTTCGCCAGCGGCACCGATATCAGCGTGAATCCCGCCACGGGCGAGTCGGTGGTGGTGGGGCGCATGAACGGGCTGTTTGCCGGCTCGGTGCCGGGCAGCAACCTGCCGGCCGACCAGTACATTTCCGACAAGTTCGTGGTGCTGAAGCTGACGGCGGCGGGCAGCATACAGTGGGCGGTGCAGGGCGGCAGCACCAACCTGCCCACCACCTGCAACGCCGTGGCCACCGACGCGGCCGGCAACAGCTACCTGACCGGCATCAGCTACGGCTACCGGCTCAGCAGCGGCGGCAGCGTGGGGGCCGGGCCGCGGCAGCTGTTCGTGCTGTCGTTGAACGGCACGGGCGCGTTCCGCTGGAACACCCTGGCCTCGGCCCCGCTCAGCGCTATGGGTATTGACATCGGCACCGATGCCCTGCACGGCGTGTACCTGCTCGGTACCTACTTCGGGCCGCTGACCATCGGCGGCAGCACCCTGCCCGGGCCGCCCTCCGGCACGGTGCTGGCCCGCCTCGATGGCACTACCGGCAGCGTGGCCTGGGCCCGCGGCGACCAAAGCGGTGCCACGGCTCTGGCCGTGGATGCGGCGGGCCACAGCTACCTGACGGGCGGCTTCAGCGGCAGCTACGCCCTGGGCACCGCCAGCCTAACAGCCTCGGCCGGGCGCGAAGGATTTGTGGCCCACCTCGACCCCAGTGGCACCGTAGCGTGGCTGCAGTCGGTGGGCGCGGCCGAAGCCAACGGCGGCGTGGCCTTGTCCGACGGGGCGCCGGTAGTGTGGCTGAAGCGTACGGCCAGCGGCGGCGCCGTCGTTGGGCTGAAGTCCGGCGGAGCCATCAACTGGGAGCTGGCCGCCAGCGGCATCGATGGGGGCAAGTGCCTGGCCACGGCGCCGGGCCTGACGCCGCTGCAGCGCCGGGTGGTTACGGGCGGTTCCTTCACCGGCGCGGCTACCTTCGGCAGCCACAACGTATCGGCGGCCGGCAGCGGCCATTTTCTCGCGTCCCTGCGCTTCGTGCAGCCCATCGGCCCGGGCAACGCCGTGCCGCTGAGCGCGTACCCCAACCCGGCCCAGGACCTGCTGACGGTGCGCCTGCCCACGGCGGCCGGTACCAGCGTGCAGCTGGTGAATCTGCAGGGCCGGGTGGTGCGCCAGCACCTCGGCTCCGATGGCCCCGGCGTGCCGGAGCTGGTCTGGAACGTGGCCGGCCTGCCGCGGGGCCTCTACACCGTGCGGGCCGTGGGCAGTGGGCAGGTACAAACCCTGCTAGTGGAGCTGAACTGACTTCCGGCGCGGCGTTTCCTTTCGACTATACAACCGGCCAACCCAACTCGGGCCGGGCCCTGCAAGCGTGCTTGCGGCGCCCGGCCCGAGTTGGGTTTCGGCGAGGTGGAAAATGCGCCTCAGAGGCCGACGCGGGTGAAATACAGCCGCAGCTTCATCGGGGCGGCTGTGCTCTGGCCGCTGCCGAGCACCACGCGCTCGGCCACGTCGCCGGAGCCGGGGCCGAGCAGGATGCCGTGGTTGGCGAGGCTACCGGCCAGTACCTGCGCGCAGTAGTTGGTGAGCGGCACGGCGTAGGTGCCGCGCTCCAGCCCGGTGCGCGGCGAGACGCCCCGTTGGTAGCTGGCCGTGATGATGTTGCTGCCGCTATCGAGGAAGTACGCGCCGGCGTGGTTGCCGGCATCGGTGAGGCGCGGGATGAGGGCCACGGGCGGGGGCAGAAAGCGGTTTTCGCTGTCGGTCGTCACTTCCGCGTCCAGCACCGCGGCGTTGACGACGAGGTTGCCGCCCAGCTGCTGCAGCTCCCGCAGGTACGGAAACTCCACCTTGGTCTGCAGCCCCAGCCCGGCCTCGATGTAGGTTTCCTCGGCCGTGCGGGCGCTGGGCAGCGCCTGGCGCATACCCGTGAGCGGGCTGAGCAGGCTGCTGCGCCGGTCGGCTTCCAGCTGGTAGAAGTGCCTGGGCCCGCTGGATACGGCGAAATCAACCGTGCCGTAGGTGTCGGGCGCCCAGGGCAGGTGGTAGTAGAGCTGCAGCACCGAGGAGGCCACCGTGAAGCGCAGCAGCGCCGCGTCGTCGCTGGGGCCGGGCGTGAGCACCAGGCCGGGCAGCCGGGCCAGCAGCTCGTCGGTGGTGCTCAGCGCGCCCTGCTGCGTGGCCTCGAACAGGCTCCGGCCCAGGCTCGGGTCGAGGCGCACGCGCACGGTGGGCAGCGGCTTGCGGGCCCGGAACGCGACGTCGCCCAGCGTGGCCGCGTCGTAGGGGCGGGCGTCGGCGGTGTAGTAGGTGGCGGTGCCGCGCAGGTCGGTTTGCAGCCGGTGCACCCGCAGGTGCTGGGTGCGGGTGGTGTCGCCGTAGCGGTAGCCGTCGGTGGCCAGCACCAGCACCACCGAGTCGAACACGGCCTCGGTTTCGGGCACTGCCGCGCCGCTGGGGGCCACCTGCAGGTAGCTGCGGGCCGTGACGGTGCCCAGGCGCCCGTCGTGGTAGCGGCCCAGCAGCAGGTAGCCCGACACGGACGAGGCTACCGAATCGGTGAGGACCGTGGCGGTGCGCACCGTCAGCGTGTCGGTGAAGACGGTGCCGAGGGTACCGGCGCTGGCGGGCAGCGCGTTTTCGAAGTCCGGGCTGCTGGCTTCGCAGCCGGCCAGCAGCCCCAGCAGGTGCAGCAGGCCCAGCAGCAGGGCCGCGCCGGGCCCGACCCGGGCGGGGCGGCGCAGGCGCTTAGTCGGGCGACTCATTGGGCGCAATCTGCCAGAGGTCATCGAGGCGCAGGGCGCTGGCCAGGCCGAGGCCCACGTAGCCCCGGTCGCCCAGCCCGAAGCTGATGGGGTAGGTGCGGGCCACGCCGCCGAACGAGGTTTTCTGCGTCCAAGTGTCGGCTTCGGGGGCGTACTCGTAGCAAGAGGTGAGCGTGCTGCCGTTGATGCCCAGGGCCACGAAGCCGTGCGTGCCCACCACGAAGGCCGTGGCGTTGGCCCGCGGCAGGGCGCTGTAGTCGTAGTCGTAATCGGTGCTGTTGATCAGCTCCCGGTGCTGGGTCCACAGCTCGTTTGTGGGGTCGTACGACCACACGTCGGCCATGTAGGAGCCGTTGTCGGAGCCGAGCAGCAGGTAGCCCTGGTTGTTCAGGGTGAAGGCCACCGCGCCCTGCCGCTTGTTGCCGCCGAACGAGGGCTTCTGCGTCCACTGGTCGGTGGCCGGGTCGTACTGCCAGAAGTCCTTTTTGGCGTTGCCGTCGAAGCCGGTGCCGAGGTAGCCCTTGCCGGCAATGCTCAGGGCCACGGCGCCGTAGCGGGCCGAGCCACCGAAGTCGGCCTTGCGCGTCCACTGGTTGGCCACGGGGTCGTACTCGTAGAAGTCGCGCAGCTTGTTGGCCCCGTCGTAGCCGGTGCCCACGTAGCCCTTGCCGCCGGCGCTGAAGCCCACGGCCAAGTAGCGGCCCACGCCCGGGAAATCGGCTTTCTGGGTCCAGGTGTTGGTGGCGGGATTGTACTCCCAGAAATCCACAAACTTGCTTGTGCCATCGGTGCCCAAGCCCACGTAGGCCTTGTCGCCGATGGTGAAGCTTACGGCCGCGTTGCGGGCCAGGCCCTCGAATTGGGAGCGGCCGGACCACACGCCCAGAATGTCTTCGGTGGTGGTCGTATCGTCGTCGTTGCACCCGGCCAGGCATAGCACAGCCAGCACCAGCAGCCAGTGCGGGAGGAATCTTTTCATGAAAGCAGAAGGGGGTAAAGCGGAGATGTCAGCAGCGGCCGCCAAAGCGGGCAGTCGGGTGGCGCCCCCGGGTTCTGCCCTGCTGCTGTATCGAGCCAAAAGTAGGCGGGGCGGTTGCGCCCGGGGGGCGGATTTCTGCTATTGGGGCCGAATCATCGACCAATCCCCGCATTTTGCCGCCCGTTCCGAAAGGCGGATTCCGGCCCCGGCGGCGGCATTATCCCGGGGCCGGATGGAATGCAACCAAGCCGGTAAAGTGTTGACAATCACTCGGGCGGGAAGTCCGCCAACTTTTTCGGAAATTGTAGGCGGATAACTCCGTCTGAAGGCATTTGTATGAAGCAATTCGCAGTGTGGGGGCTTAGCGCGCTGATGGCGTGGGGAGCGGCAAGTAACGGCCGCGCCCAAACGACCAAGCCGCCGACGGCCCCCGCCGCCACTCCACCCGTATCGGCCGCCCCCGCCACCCCTCGTCCGGGCAGCGGCCCCTTTAGCTCCGACCCGACCACGTTCATCGGCGAGGTCGTGGCCGTGATGACGGCCACCAAGAACCCGGGCGCCATTGCCCAGGTCGAGCAGCTGCGCCAGCTGTGGGCGTCCAACAAGCTTACCGCCTCGCAGCAGGCCAAGGTCATCGAGCTGGCCCGCAAGATGCAGGAGCGGCGGCTGAAGCCGCGCCCGCACCTGGAGGCCTTCTGGGGCCTGCTCATTGCCAGCAAGCAGGGCGCGCAGCCGCTCACCGACGCGCAGACCGACCAGCTGCTGGCCGTGACCGAAAAAGCCCTGGCCCCGCAGGACCTGAAGGAGCTGCAGCAGTTTATCAGCAGCACCACGCAGTTCTTGAAGACGCGCCAGCTCTACAGCTCGCGCTACAACCGCCTGCGCCTGACCAACAGCTCGGCTATCACCTTCGCCTACAACGAGCTGGACTCGCCCATGCCTGCCGGCACCGCGGCCGGGGGCGGCGGCTGGGACGCGCCCAAGCCGGCCGCGCCCAAGCCCGAGCCGGCGAAGCCCGCCGCGCCTAAGCCGGCGGCCGCCAAACCGGCGGCCAAGCCCGCCGCCCCGAAGCCCAAGCCCGCGCCCGCCAAGAAAAAGAGCAGCGGCTGGGACGATTGGGATTCCGGCGACTGGGGCAGCAGCGGCTGGGGCAGCAGCTCCGACGACGGCTGGGGCGCCCCGGCCAAGAAAAAAGCCGCTCCCGCCAAGAAAACCACCGCCGCCAAGCCGGCCGCGAAGCCCGCGGCCACCAAAGCCGCCGAGCCCGCCAAGCCCGTGGAGGTGTGGAAGGACGAGCCCACCCCGGCCGCCGACGCCACGCCCGCCTACGTGGACACCTACATGGCGCCGAGCACCCGCGGCCCGGTTATCGAGCTGAAGGACGCGGACCTGGTCATTGCCACCAGCTACGACTCGGTGGTGATTCAGAAAACCAGCGGCACGCTCTCCACGCTCACCGGCAAGTTCGTGGGCAAGGGCGGCACCTTCGGCTGGCAGATCAACAACAACCCGCTCACGGCCGAGCTGGGCAGCTACGACTTCGACGTGAACAAGCCGGAGTTCAAGGCCGAGCCCGTGACCCTGAGCTACCCGGCCGTGCTGACGGCCCCGGTGAAGGGCGCCCTGGCCTACAAGGCCGTGCAGCGCAAGGGCGGCGGCGACACCGGCTACCCGCGCTTCGTGTCGCTCACGAACGACGCGCAGGTGAAGAACATCGGCGACAACATCACTTACCAGGGCGGCTTCTCGCTGAACGGCACGAAGATGTACTCGGCCACGCTCGACGGCTCCCTGTCGCGCATCACGGTGAGCTACGAGGGCAAGCCGCGCTTCCGGGCCGCCTCGCGCAGCTACCAGCTCGGCGACACGCTCATTCAGGCCAACCGCGCCGCCATTACCATCTTCGAGGGCAAGTCCGACTCGGTGACGCACCCCGGGGCCAAGCTGAAGTACTCCAAGCCGCGGCAGGTGCTGCTGCTGGCCCGCGAGGAAGGCCTCTACAAAACCACGCCCTACACCGACTCCTACCACCAGATGGAGCTGTCGGCCGAGCAGCTGACGTGGAACCTGAAGACGCCCGACATCGACTTCCAGACGCTGACGGCCAAAAACCAGGTGACGGCGGGCTTCGAGTCCAAGGAATTCTTCACCAACACCCGCTTCCAGCAGATTCACTCCATCAACCGCCTGCACCCCTTGCAGATGGTGGTGGGCTACAGCCAGACGCACAACAACGTGAAGAAATTCATGGTGCAGGATCTGGTCGATGCGCTGCAGATCAAGGAAGCCAACGCCCGCTCGGCCATTTCGGGCCTGGCCCGCGACGGGTACGTGAGCATCAACCCGGTGACGGGCGAGGTGACGCTGCTGCCCAAGGCCCTGCACTACGTCAGCTCGGCCCGCGGCAAAAAGGACTACGACCACATTGCCATCAAGTCGTTGGCCGCCAACGGCAAAAACGCCTCGCTGAACCTGAACAGCAACACCCTGCTGGTGCGCGGCGTGGACCGCTTCAACTTCTCCGACGACTCGGTGACGGTGTTTGTGAAGCCGGATTCGAGCATCGTGCGCATCCAGAAAAACCGCAACATCGAGTTCAACGGCACGGTGGTGGCCTCGGCCTTCATCTTCAAGGGCCGGGAGTTCAAGTTTGACTACGATGGGTTCTACATCGACATGTTCAAGATTGACTCCATCATCGTGAAGGGCAAGGGCTCCAAGGGCTCGGCCCTGAAGGCGCGCAAGGAGAATGACTTCGCCCTGACCAACAAGGGCAACAAGGCCACCGGCCGCCTCTACATCAACGCCCCGAACAACAAGTCGGGCCGCAAGAAGCTGGGCGCCTACCCGGCCTTCGACGCGACGACCGGCGCCTACGTGTTCTTCAACAAGCCCGAGGTGCTCGGCGGCGCCTACGACACGACCATCTATTTCGACATTCCGCCCTTCAAGCTCGACTCGCTCAACAACGCGAACCGCTCGGCGGTGGGCTTTAAGGGCACGTTCGTGTCGGGCGGCATCCTGCCGAACTTCAAGACCAAGCTCACCATGCAGGACGACGGCTCGCTGGGCTTCGTCTACAACGCGCCCAAGGAGGGCTTCCCGGTGTACGGGGGCAAGGGGCGCCTCTTCAACCAGGTGAAGATGAGCAACCGCGGCATTCAGGGCGACGGGCAGATGACCTACCTCTCGGCCACCCTCAACAGCGACCAGTTCATCTTCTACAAGGACTCGGTGGTGACGGTGGGCAAGACGGCCAGCATCAAGGAAGGCACCCTGAACGGGGCCGAGTACCCGAAAGTGTCCTTGCTGCCCGGCTACCAGATGAAGTGGGCCGTGAAGGCCGACTCGATGTACCTGAGCACCGCGGCCGGCGGCGAGGCCATGAAGTTTTACGACGGCACCTACGCCTACAAGGGCACGGCCGTGCTCACGCCCAAGGGCCTGGGCGGCCTGGGCCGCATGGAAAACGCGCAGTCGATTATCCGCTCCAAGTCGTTCACCTTCCTGCCCACCCAGTACAAGGGCGCCAACGGCACGGTCAGCGTGAAGTCGGCCGACCCGAAAAAGCCGGCCCTGACCGCGCCCGACGTGGCCTTCACCTACGACATCAAGAACAACTACGCCGACTTTGCCCGCGCCGAGGGCGTGGCCAAGTCGAGCATCGAGCTGCCGTACTCGCAGTACCGCACCTCGCTGAGCGGGGGGCGCTGGGACTTCAAGAAGAAGACCGTGCAGCTGCGCGTGGCCGCCGGCCAGGACTCGACCCGCGCCTACTTCTACTCGATGAAGCCCGAGCAGAAGGGCCTGAAGTTCCGGGCCGGGGCCGGTAAATACGACCTGAACAAGTTCCGCCTCGTGGCCGACGGCGTGCCCTACATTGCCTCGGCCGACGCCTGGATCGAGCCCGACTCCAACCGCGTGTACGTGCTGCCCAACGCCGAAATGCGCGCCTTCCAGAACGCGGGCATCGTGATGGACACGCTGGGCAAGTTCCACAACCTGTACAAGGGCGAAATCAAGGTGCTGAGCCGCGCCGCCTTCACCGGCAACGCGCTCTACAACTACAAGACGCCCACCGACTCCTTCGCCATCAAGTTTGCCAACTTCACCGTCGACTCCGCCTCGGTGGGGCTGATCAAGGGCGAGGGCAAGAAGAAGGCGCCGGCCATCAAAAAGAAAAAGGACGGCGACGACGACACGCCGCCCTCGCCGCCCACGCTGGCCGTGGCCGACATCAAGGCCACCGACAAGTTCCGCATCGCGCCGCGCATTCAGTACCGCGGCGGCGTGACGATGAACTCGCAGAGCAAGGGCTTCGCCTTCGACGGGCAGGCCCGCCTGGAATTCACCAAGACCCCGACCTCGGCCGACTGGTTCCCGGTGCAGGACAGCATCGACCCGCAGTTCGTCAAGATCCGGATGAAGGAAATGAAGGCGGAAGACGGCACGCCGATGGTGACGGGCCTGTACCAGAACGAGGCCACCGGCCGGCCCTACCCGCTGTTTGTGGCCACCAAGGGCAGCGTCACCGACGGCAACCTGTTTGAGGTGGACGGCACGCTGACCTACGACCCGAAGAAGCGCATCTACGCCATCAGCCGCCACGACCCGCTCGACGCGGAAATCTACGACGGCTCGGTGCTGACGGTGAACGACTCGACCGGCGTGCTCAACTTCCGCGGCAAGCTGGGCCTGATCGGCACCAACAAGGACTACACCCTGGCGGCCGCGGGCGTGGGCCGGGCCAACGTGGACTCCAGCCGCTACGCCGTGGATGCCATGATGGCCTTCGACCTGAACTTCCCCGACAAGGCCTTCGAGGCCATGGGCGAAGACCTGGCCAAGTACTCGAAAGGCCTGCCCGAGGCGCTGAGCACCTCGCAGAACGAGCTGTACAAGATGGGCGAGTTTGCGGGCTCGAAGCTGGTGAGCGAATACGCCAACCGCAAGGGCGGCGGGGCGCCCTCGCTGCAGAAGATTTCGTCGAAATTCCTGCACGACATCCTGCTCAGCCAGGTGAACCTGAAGTGGTCCAACAAGTACAACGCTTGGTACTCGGTGGGCAAGATCGGGTTGGTGAGCGTGGGCAAGAAGGACATCAACGCCATGATTGACGGCTACGTCGAAATCAAGAAGGAAAGCACCGGCGACGCCGTGGAGCTGTACCTGGAGGCCGACCCCGAAACGTGGTACTACTTCAAGTTTGCCGAAAACAAGCTGCTGGCCAAGGCCCAGCACGGCGAGTTCGACGAAATCCTGGGCCGCGCCGCCAAGGGCGACTACAACACGGCCACCGACTACGGCTTCTTCCTCGGCGACGAGCAGGAGAAAGTGCTCTTCGTGAACCACTTTCGCAAGGACTACCTCGGCGAAACCAAGCCGCAGAAGCAGGTCGTGAGCAACCGCCCGACCGGCAACTTCGACAACATGGAATCGGACGCGGGCAAGAAGAACAAGAAGAAGAAAGCCGACGCGGCCGACGACCAGTTCGGGGCCACGGACCCGGCCGGCGGCGCCACGCCCGATGCGGCGGCCGAGCCCAGCAAGAAGGACAAGAAAAAGAAGAAGGAAGCCGCCGCCGACCCGAACGACCCCTTCGCCACCGACCAGACCCCGACGGCCGAGCCCGAGCCGGCGAAGAAGGAGAAGAAAAAGAAGGAGGAAGTAGCCGCCGACGCCCCGGCCGAGCCGGCCGCCGAACCGGCCAAGGAGTCGAAGAAGGACAAAAAGAAAAAGGACGAGCCGGTGGCCGACGCCCCGACCGATACGCCGGCCGAGCCGGCTGCCGACGCGGGCAAAAAGGACAAGAAGAAGAAAGACGAAGCCGCGCCGGCCGAGGAGAAGCCCGCCGAGCCGGCCAAGGAGCCGAAAAAGGAAAAGGAGAAGAAAGCCAAGAAGAAGGACGAAAACGACCCCTTCGGCGACGAGTAAGCTTCAGTGCCTCCCCAAGCAGCCCCGGCCCCGGCCGGGGCTGCTTTTTTATGCCGCGCGTCGTCGACTCCGGCCGTTGCGTCGTAGCGTTGCCGGGGCCCGTTATCTTTGGCTGCCCCGATGTTCCCGCTTATGACCTACGCTTACCTCGCCCTGGCCCTCGGGCTGGCTTACCTGCTCGGCTCCATTCCCACCGCCCTCTGGGTAGGCCGCCGCTTTTTCGGCATCGACGTGCGGGAGCACGGCTCCGGCAACGCGGGCGCCACCAATACCTTCCGGGTGCTCGGCAAAAAGCCCGGCTCCTTCGTGCTGCTGGTCGATGCCCTGAAGGGCTTCGTGGCCGCCTACTTCCTGCCCATGTGGCTGGTGCAGGTGGGCGCCATTCCGGCCGAGCACGAGGTGTTTTACCGCCTGGCCTGCGGGGTGCTGGCCGTGGTGGGGCACATCTACCCGGTCTTCGCGCAGTTTCGCGGGGGCAAGGGCGTGGCCACCATCCTGGGCATGATGCTGGGCGTGGCCCCGGCCACCGTGGGCGTGTGCCTGCTGGTGTTTCTGGTGGTATTGCTCACCACGCGCTACGTGTCCTTGAGCAGCATGACGGCCGGCGTGGCCTTCGCCCTATTGCAGCTCACGCCCTGGTTTGCCCCGCCGCAGCCGTTTCTGATTGGCGTCGGCTTCATCCTGGCCGCCCTGCTGATTTACACCCACCGCGCCAACATCGGGCGGCTGCGGGCCGGCACCGAAAGCCGGGTGCCGCTGCCCTGGGCCAAGTAGTCCGGCTGCAGGAATTATCAGCCGAACGCCGCCGGATGTTTGCCACGCTGTTCTTGGGCCTGGTGCTGGTGCCCACCACCCTCGGGCTAGTGCTGCTGGCTGTGCTCACGCGGCGGCTGGTGTACCTGAAGGTGTTGGCGGGGGTGTGGGTGGGCTTGATTGGGCTCGGCGTGCTGCTATTCGTGGCGGGCCAGCTCCTACGGCCCTTCACCGAGAAACCATTGCTGACCAAAGCCGACTACTACGGCTCCTACGTCATCGACCGAAGCAAATTCCCCGGCCGGCAAGCCGACTGGCAGTACAACACGTTTCGGTTCGACATCAGCCGCGGTGACCAGCTGACCTTCTATGTCACCGCGCAAGATTCCACTATTCGGACCTATGCCGGCCGTATCGCCACCGTCAAGCCGTACAGCTCCGCGCGACTGGTGGTGCAGATGGAGCACCCCAGCCACCACATTCTGACCACCAATCCCACCGTTTACCGCCGGCCCGGGGGCTTTTATCTGGTTTCCCAGTCGCCCCGTTTCGGCAACGTCTTTTTCACCAAAGCTGACTGGGAACCGCTGTCGGAGTGATGCCCGGCCACCCGACCGCCCGCCAACCAGGGCGCAACATCTGTCCCGTGCTTTGCCGTACCTAACAGTCGAGCTACCTCCCCCGAGACACCTATGAAGCACATCGTGTACCTGAGTCGGGCCGTGCGGCCGCTTTCCGACCAGGATCTGCAGGAGCTGCTGGCCCAGTGCCGCCGCGACAACGCCCGCAACGGTATCACCGGCATCCTTTTCTACAGCCACGGCAACATCGCGCAGCTGTTTGAGGGTGAAGATGCCGTGGCCGACATGCTGTTCGATAAAATTGCCCAGGACGGCCGCCACTCCCACGTGCAGAAGCTCATCGACCGGCCCATCAGCCACCGCAGCTTCGCCGACTGGCACATGGCCTTTCACCCCATCAAGTCGGCCGGCTTCGAAACCCTGCAGGGCTTCTTGCTGCCCCACCGCGTGCCGCCGCCCCCCGAAACGCTCAGTATTGCCGATGCCACGCTGGTGGAGCTGGTGCGCCTGGCCGTCTTCGGGCCCGATGCCGCTACGCCCGCGCCGCAGGCGCAGCGGTGAGCGGGAACTGTCTGTAAACACGGTTTTCGAACCTGTAAATCGGAAGCCGAGCGCCGATTAATACCACGGTAACATTCCGATTTGGGTATATTTCTGGTTTTATCATACCATCAGTTTGCGCCGAAAGCTGATTAACTTGGACGCCGATTATACCAGCCTTCGCGGCGCGGCTTCTCCTATTGCCTATGCAGGAACAGCACCTTCAGGACATTCTGCGGCGTTTGCCGGCCGGCGTCGCCACCTTGGAGGGGCCCGAACTGCGCTACAGCTTCGTTAACGAGGCCTTCCGCCGACTGCTCGACGCCGGCGAGCTGCTGGGCCGCGCGGTGGCCGAAGTACCCGGCCCCTGGCCGGCCGACTTGCTCGGCGTGATGCAGCAAGTGTACCGCACCGGGCAGGGCCACGTGGCCAAGGCCTGCCCGCTCTGCAACGACCCCGCCGCCCGCGACGAAGGCGTCTACTACGACATCACCCTGGAGCCCATCTGCGCCGCCGACGGCGCGGTCAGCGGGCTGCTGCTCTTCGTGGTCGACGTGACGGTGCAGGAGCAGGCCCGGCAGCGCACCCACGAGCTGGCCATTGAGACGCGCCGCCTCGACGCGCGCCTGCGGGTGCTGTCCGAAACGGCTCCGCAAATCACCTTCACCATCGACGCGGCGGGCCGCTACGAGTACGTGAGCCCGCAGTGGTACTTCTTCACCGGGCAGCCGCGCACCTCCGACCTGAACGCCATCGGGCCGCTGCTCATTCACCCCGACGACCGGCTGCGCGTGCTCTACCAGTCGGAAGCGGCCCGCAACTCGGGCACCGGCTGGAGCTACGAATACCGCCTGCGCCGCCACGACGGGCAGTACCGCTGGATGCTCAGCCGCGCCCTGCCCGAGCTGCACACCGCCGCCACCCAGCCCACGCACTGGCACGGCGCCCTCACCGAAATACACGACCAGCGCGAGCTGTCCGAAGCCCTGCGCCGCGGCGAGGCCGAACTCCGTTTCCTCGCCGACAGCATCCCCGAGCTCATCTGGACGGCCTCGGCCGAAGGCTTCGTGGAGTATTACAACCAGTACACCGGCGACTATTCCGGTCTGACCACCACTGAGCTGGGCCCCACCGGCTGGATCAACCTGCTGCACCCCGACGAGCAGGCCGGTGCCGCCCGCCTGTGGGTGCACAGCGTGGCCACCGGCGAGGACTACGAGGGCGTGTTTCGCATGCGCCGCCACGACGGCCGCTACCGCTGGCACATCATCCGGGCCCGGCAGCTCACCGACGGGCAGGCGCTGCGCTGGTTCGGGGCCTGCACCGACGTGGACGACCAGCACCGTCTGCGCCAGGTGCTGCAGACCCAGTACGACGAGCTGGCCCAGGCCAACCGCGACCTGGACACGTTCGTCTACACCGCCTCGCACGACCTGAAGCAGCCCGTGCTCAACCTGCGCGGCCTCTTCGACGAGCTGCGCCGCACCGCTTCCTTCCACGACCCCGAGAAAAGCCAGATGCTGGTGATGGTGGACGAGGCGCTGACCCAGCTGGACCTCACCCTGCAGGAGCTGGCCGCCACCGTGCGCGACCAGCGCGGCCTCTCCGCCCCGCCCGAAGAGCTGGACGTGCGCCACGTGGCCGAAGAAGTGCTGCTGGGCCTGCGCGTGCAGGTGCAGCAGAGCGGGGCCGAAATCGAGCTGGACACCGACGAAGCCCCGCTGCTCACCTACGGCCGCGCCAACCTCCGCTCGGTGCTCCATAACCTGATCAGCAACGCCCTGAAGTTTGCCCACCCCGACCGCACCCCGCACGTGCAGGTGCGCAGCTTCCGTACCCAAGAGGGGCACCCCGGGCTGCAGGTGCGCGACAACGGCCTGGGCATGGTGCTGCCCGATGAGCCGGCCGCCGTGTTTCAGCCCTTTACCCGCCAGCACCCGCACATCGGTGGCTCGGGCGTGGGGCTGTACCTGGTGCAGCGCATCGTGAGCAGCCGCGGCGGGCGCCTCGACGTGGCCAGCACGGTAGGGGAGGGCACCACGTTTACCATCTATTGGAAAAACGAGGCCGCCGAAGACCCCGCCTGAGCCAGGTAGCGCAGTTCGACTATGCGGCAGGTAAAACGATTCGGGCCAGCAATTGCCATCGGCTTGCTGCTGGCTTTGCGCCCGTTGGGCGCCTACGCTCTCGGTGACATCTGGCCCTCGCCGGCCGACGTGCTGCGCTTCTTCGGCAAAATGCTGCTGGCCCTGGGCGTTGCGCTGAGTGCCGGGGCGCTGCTGGTGCTGCTAGTAAAGCCCGAAACGGCGCCGCCCGATGGTGCGCCGGCGGGCCCCGCGGAGCCCGTGGTGCTGCCGCAGCGCCTGCTATCGACCGGGGCGCTGAGCCTGCCGGTACACGCCGCTGTGCTGTACCTCGCCTCCTTTGTCGTCAGCGAAACCGGCGCCGGGCAGGTGCTACGGTTGTACGGCGGGCTGGGGCTACCCCTGCTGGGCCTGTGCGTGCTGCTGTGGCGCACCCGGCGGCCCAGCGCCAGCCTCGGCCTCGGCCTGAGCTGGGTGCTGGCTCTGGCCCTGCTGCTCAAGCCCGCGCTGCACCGTGGCCACACCGCCGGGCAGCAAATCGGCCGGCAGCAAGCGGCCCAAAACCAATACGAAGCGGCCCGCAGCACCGACCGGCCCACCAGCAGAGCGTGTCCGTGGACGGAGCAGGTGTACGACCGCGTCGCGCAGATGCCCACCTTTCCGGGCGGCGACAGTGTGCTGCGCCGCGCCATTCGCGACGAGCTGCACTACCCGCTGCAGTACCTCGACCGCGGTGGGGCCGCCGCGGTGCGCCTGAGCTACGTGGTCCACCCCGACGGCAGCGTGTGCGGGGTCCAAATTCTCGAGTCGCCGGGCCGCGGCTTCGGCTACGAAGCCACCCGCGTGCTGCAGCAGCTGCCGCCGTTTTCGCCGGGGCGGCTGCCCGATGGCCGGTTCGTGGCCGTGCGCTGCACCTTGGTCATTGACTTTCCGCCCCCACCGGCTCAGCTTTAGCAGCGGCTTTACCTTCGGCTTCATTCTCGGGAAACGGCTGCAGGCGCGGCGGCCGGCGCTTTGGGTGGTGCGGCTGGGCGTTCGGTGCATCCCGGCCCGTCTGCTACCTTTACGCTCCGTCAACCCGACCACATTTTCCCAATCCCGATGACTTCTTTCCTGACCGAAAACCAGGACCGTTTCCTGAGCGAGCTGCTGGAGTGGCTGCGCATCCCGTCGGTTTCCGCCGACCCCAAGTTTCACGGCGACGTGCTCAAAGCGGCCGAGTACCTGAAGATGCGCCTCGAAGAAGTGGGCCTCGACAACGTGGAGCTCTGCCCGACGGCCGGCAACCCCATCGTCTACGGCGAGAAGCTCATCGACCCCGCGCTGCCCACCGTGCTCGTGTACGGCCACTACGACGTGCAGCCCGCCGACCCCTACGAGCTGTGGACCAGCGGGCCCTTCGACCCGGTCATCAAGGACGGCAAGATCTACGCCCGCGGCGCCTGCGACGACAAAGGCCAGGTGTACATGCACGTGAAGGCTTTCGAGGTGCTCAACCAGAACGGCGGCCTGCCCTGCAACGTGAAGGTGATGATTGAGGGCGAAGAGGAAGTGGGCTCCAACAACCTGGGCATCTTCGTCAACGCCAACCGCGAGAAGCTGCGCGCCGACGTAGTGCTGCTCTCCGACACCGGCATCATCGCCAACGACACGCCCAGCATCGAGGTGGGCCTGCGCGGGCTGAGCTACCACGAGGTGGAGGTGACCGGCCCCAACCGCGACCTGCACTCCGGCCTCTACGGCGGCGCCGTGCACAACCCCATCAACGCGCTGTGCAAGATGATTGCCTCGCTGCACGACGAGAACGGCCACATCACCATCCCCGGCTTCTACGACAACGTGGACGTGCTGACCCCGGAGGAGCGCACCGAGCTGAACAAAGCTCCCTACAGCGAGGAAGAGTACAAGCAGAGCATCGGCCTGCCCGCCACCTACGGCGAGCAGGGCTACACCACCATTGAGCGCACCAGCATCCGCCCCACGCTCGACGTGAACGGCATCTGGGGCGGCTACACCGGCGAGGGCGCCAAAACGGTTATTGCCTCCAAGGCCTACGCCAAAATCTCGATGCGCCTGGTGCCCCACCAGACCTCGGAGGAAATCAGCCAGCTGTTCCAGCAGCACTTCACCAGCATTGCCCCCGAGGGTGTGACGGTGGTGGTGAAGCCCCACCACGGCGGCGAGCCGGTGGTAACGCCCACCGACTCGGTGGCCTACAAAGCCGCCGCCCAGGCCCTGGAAGACACCTTCGGCAAGAAGCCCATTCCCACGCGCGGCGGCGGCTCCATTCCCATCGTGGCCATGTTCAAGTCGGAGCTGGGCGTCGACTCGGTGCTGCTTGGCTTCGGGCTCGATTCCGACGCCATTCACTCGCCCAACGAGCACTACGGGGTGTTCAACTTCATGAAGGGCATCGAGACGATTCCGCTGTTCTACCAGCACTACGCCAAGCTGATGCAGCAGCCGGCCTAAGCCCGACCGCGTCGGCAGAAAACGCAACGCCCGGCCTTTCCGCAGTGGAGAGGCCGGGCGTTGCGTTTGCGGGCGGGCCGGGCTTACAGGTCGTTGAAGCGGTAGCCCAGCTGCAGCTGAAAGGCCGAGTTGTAGATGCGGTTAGCCGGGCTGGCTTCGGGCAGCAGCTTGACGAAGCTGGGGTTGTAGCGCAGCCCCAGGCTCAGGCCGTTGTCGGCCTGGTAGCCGAGGCCCAGCACCGCCCCCACGTCTACTTTCTGGTAGCTCAGGTCGAAGGCCGGGGCGCCGTCGGGCTTCGACACGGCGCGCGTCAGGAAGCCCACCTGCGGGCCCAGCTCGAAGAACGGCCCGTCGGCGTCGAGGCGCAGCAGCAGCGGCACGTCGATGTAGCTGACCCGGTCGTGCCCGCCGTTGCTGACGGTGTAGGTGTGGCCCTTGGTGGAGTAGAGCACCTCGGGCTGCACCGAAAACATGTCGCTGAAGGCAATATTGGCCGTCACGCCGCCATTGATGCCCAGCAGAAGCTTGGAGTTGCCCTTGTCCTCGCCGTAGTAATTGGAGAGCGTGGGGCCGATTTTGAGGCCGAACTTAACGTCCTGGGCCGCGGCGCCGTGCGCCATTGCGCCGAGCAATGGCAGCGCCAACAGAAACTTTTTCATGCGTCGGAATAAAGGAGAAAAGACTGCGCCGAAGCGCCACCGCGCGGCTTACTTGCCGCCTAGCAGGTAGCCCACGTACAGCTGAAAGGCCGAGTTGCGGGCATTTTTGAAGCTGCCGTTCTGGTAGGCGTCCTTGGCAAAGTCGGTGAAGGCGCCGTTGTAGCGCAACCCGATCATCGGGCCGCTGTCGGCCTGGTAGCCCAGGCCCGCGGCGTAGCCCAGCTCGAAGCGGTTGACGTCGTCCAATTTCTGGGCGGCCGTCACGTCGTAGCTGGGAATACCCGGAATGCTGGATTCGACTTTCGTCTTGTCTTTAATGTTGAGCAGGTAGCTAAACTGCGGCCCCAGCTCGAAAAACAAGCCGTCGGCGTTTATTTTGGCCAGAATGGGCAGGTCCAGGTAGTTGTAGTTCACGCTGCCGGTGCGCTTGTACTTGGACGAGCCGAAGTTGAACTCGAAGTCGCTGTTCTTGAAGCCTTTCTGCGAGTACAGCAGCTCGGGCTGAATGGAGAAAAACCCGTCGCCGGTCAAATCGGCGTTGAGCAGCAGCCCGCCGTGAAAGCCGAACTTGTTTTCAAACCGGTCCTCGTCGGCGACGTCGCCGGCAATGTTGGAGTAGTTGGCGCCGGCCTTGAAGCCGACGCGGACTCCCTGGGCGTGCGCCGCCGGAGCAGTGGCCAGGGCAGCGCCCGTGAGAAGGGCGGCGGCGAGAAAAGCGTTTTTCATAGCCGTGGAAAAAAGCAAAAAAGTGAACAATCCGCCGGCCCGAAATAGCCGTCGACGCTCCTACAACGCGGAATTCGGGCAGATGTTGACCTTCGGAAAATACAACGCCCGGCTGCGGCCGGCGTTGCCCGCTCTTACTGGTTCGGAATCAGGTAGCTCGGTGGCGGTTGGCCGCCGGGGAGCGGGCGTTTTCCGGGGCGTCGTGGCAGCAGACGCCGGCGCTTTTCGCCTTTTGCCGAGTTGCGGCAGGCCATTCCAAGTCGCTGCGACACGGGCCGCGCGTATGGCGCAGCGCCCGCCGCACCACCAAAAAAGGGCCGCCTCCGAAACGGAAGCGGCCCTGGCAATAGGCGGTAGGTGGGGCGGAATTAGCGGTTGCCGAGCGGCAGCAGGTAGCCCAGCTGCAGGGTGAAGGCGTTGTTGAAGGCCTTGGGCTCGTTGTCGGTGTCCTTGGTGTCAATCAGCGAGTTGAAGCCGCGGGCGTAGCGCAGGCCGATGCTCAGCCCGCCCTCTGCCTGGTAGCCCACGCCGGCCACCGCGCCGATGTCGAACTGCGCCAGGTCCGATTTGTCGGCGTCTTTCTGCGAGAGGCCAGTGTAGTCGAGGAAGCCCTGGTTGGGGTCGTCGGTTTTGTTTTTGGAGCCGTCGGCGTACTTAATCGTGGTCTGCGACTTGGTCTTGGAGCCGAACAGGTACGACACCTGCGGGCCAGCTTCGAAAAACAGCCCGCCGGCGTTGATGCGGGCCAGCACCGGCACGTCGATGTAGTGGAGTACGCGCTGCTGCTCCTGCTCGACCTTGGTCGCGCCCGGAAAGGCGGTCAGGGCCGCATTGTCCTTCGACTGCGTTTCAATCTCGTAGCCCTTGCGGTTGTAAAGCACTTCCGGGGCAATGGCGAAAAAGCCGTCGTCGCTCAGGGGCAGCTGGAAGGCCAGGCCGGCGTTGTAGCCCAGCTTGTAGTCGCCCAGCTTGGAGCTGTAGTTGGCGCCGGTGATGTTCTGCACGTTGTCACCGGAGAGGTTGGAGTAGGTGCCGCCGAGCTTCACGCCGATGCGGAAGCCGCCCGGGTCCTGGGCATGGGCGAGGGAGGCGGTGGCCAGCGAGGCAAGGGTAAAAAGGGCTGCCTTTTTCATGAGAAAGTTCGGAATAATGTGGGGTGGGGATGGGGCGCGGCGACCAGTGCTCTACACAGTTCGGGGAATGGGTGGGCCGCGCAATTCTGTGCCTGATACGGCCACCAAGGGGGGCGGTGTTGCGTCGGCGCTGTTAATCAATCGTGACGCGGTGTAAAAAACCGGGGGGCAGCCGGGCAAAATGCGGCCCTTGCAGCCCGGCTACGTACTTTTGCCGCCGTCTGCCTTCTTTCATCTATGTTGCTCAGCACCCGTTTGTTTCTTGCGTTGGCCCTGGGGCTGGGGGCCGCTGCCGGACTACGGGCGCAGGATGGCCCGCCGCCCGCCGCCACTCCCGAGCCGCTGGTGCTGGGGCTCTACGCGCAGGGCGGCTTCATCATCGCGCACTCGCCGCGCGTCAAGCACCTCGTCACGGCCCACCCCACCGGCCTGGAGCTGAACCTGCAGCGGCAGCTGACGGGCCGCGCGCCCTGGCACGCCTGGTACCGCTACCCCAAGGCCGGCCTCGCCCTGGTATACTACGACTACCACAGCCCCGTGCTGCGCCACTCCTTCGCCGCCTCGGTGTATCTGAGCAAGGCGTTCTGGCGCACCCAGCGGCAGGACCTGAGCTTCCGCCTGGGCACCGGCGTGGGCTACTTCCCGTTTCCCTTCGATCAGCAGGCCAACCACAAGAACACCTTCGTCAGCTCGCGTCTGAACGCCACCATTCAGGCCCGGCTGGAATACGACGTGGCCCTCACGCCCCGGCTGGGCCTGCTGCTGGGCGTGGCCCTGAACCACTACTCCAACGGCGCCACCGCCAAGCCCAACCTGGGCATCAACATCCCGACGCTGCTGCTGGGCCTGAACTACCACCAGCAACGCCACTTCACGCCCGCGCCCCTCGACCCGGCGGCCGACCAGCCCGCCGACCTCGGGCGCAACTTCTGGAACCTGAGCGCCAGCGCCGGCCTGAAGCAGCGCAACGAGTCGGACCCCAAAACCTACTGGGTGAATTCGGTGACGGTGGCAGTGGGGCGGCGCGTCAACCGCAAGAGCAACCTGCTGGTGGGCGCGGAGGGCTTTTACGACCGCAGCCTGCTGGCCGAGCAGCGCGACACGGCCCGCGCCGGCGACCGGCTGCCCGACGTGAAGAAAGCCGGCGTGTTTATCGGCCACGAGCTGCTGTTCGGCCGCCTTGCCTTCGACACGCATCTGGGCTTCTACCTCTACAATCCCTACAAGTCCAACAAGTTCTACTACGAGCGTGTGGGCCTGAAATACCACTTCACCGAGCACGTCTTCGGCGCCATCGACCTGAAGGTGCACCGCGGCGCGGCCGACGTGCTGGAGTGGAAAGTGGGCGTGAAGCTGTAGCGAGGGCCCGGCGGCGCGGCCCGCACCGGCCCGAACGACCCCGCCGCGGGCGCTGCGCTGCGGCGGGCTTATCCGGCGCTTCGTCGGCCCGCGCCGACGCTTGGGGAAGTGCCCTTTGCCGGGGCCGGGGCGCCGGCGCATCTTTCGGCCGTTCACCTCCCTGCCCGCGCCGCCATGACTACCGAATCCTTTCTCGAACTCAACCGCTGGCTGCACATCGGCAGCGGCATGCTGGGCTTCTTCGTGGCGCCCGTGGCCCTGGCCACGCGCAAGGGCGGGCCGGCGCACCGCCGCTGGGGCCGGGTGTT
Source organism: Hymenobacter edaphi (assembly GCF_003258365.1). GTDB lineage: Bacteria > Bacteroidota > Bacteroidia > Cytophagales > Hymenobacteraceae > Solirubrum > Solirubrum edaphi. The sequence goes on from NZ_QHKM01000003.1 coordinate 29,964, forward strand.
TTTCTGGGCCATGCTCACGGCCGGCGTCACGGCCCTGGTGGCCGCCACGCTCAAGGGCCTCACCTTCCTGCTGCTGACGGGCATTTTCTCGCTCTACCTCTCTCTGCTCGGCTACCGGGCCCTGTACCAGAAGCGCCTCGGCCGCGGTCAGCCGCCGGCCGCGTACGACTGGCTGGGTGCGGGGGCGGCGCTGCTGGTGTTTGCAGGCACCATTGCTTACGCCGTCGTCACCCGCAACCTCGTGGCGGGCGTGTTCGGGCTGGGCGGCACCCGCCTGGCCGTGGCCGAGCTGCAGAAGCTGCGCCGCCCCGCCGCAGTAGACGCCACCCGCTGGTTTTTCGACCACATGCGCGGCTTCATTCTCTCGTACGTCGCCGCCGTGTCGGCCTTTTCGGCCACCTCGTTCACCTTCCTGCCGGTGGCCGCGCGCTTCCTCTGGCCCACCATCGTCGGGGTGCCGCTGATGCTGTACTGGGTGCGCCGCTACCGCCGGCAGTTCGCCCAAGGTCGTCCTGCGGGCGGGGTCCCGCGCATTCAGCCCGAGCTGGCCTGAGCGCGCCCCGGAGGCCGGCCATTGGGCTTAACTGACCTAAAACAGCGTCGCCGCCCCGGAATCGGGGCGGCGACGCTGTTGCAAGAATTGCCCGGTGGTTAGGGCTGCGGAGCCGCCGGCGGGGCGACGGTTTTCTTGGCTATGTTGTGGGGGCGGCTTTTGCCGAAGGTTCCCTTGGTGAGCTTGCCGAGGCGCGTTTTCTTATCTCCCTTACCCATGATGCACGGTGTTATAGTGACTGAATGCGGACGCCAAGGGCCACAACAACGTTGCGTTCAGCGTCCGGACTCCTGTACGCAGCCCGCGGCCACTAGTTGGCGGCATATGCGCTGCACCACGCCGGGCCCTTCGTAGATAAAGCCCGTGTAGAGCTGCACCAGCGCCGCCCCGGCCGCCAGCTTTTCCTGCACGTCATCGGGCGTGAAGATGCCCCCGACCCCGATAATGGGGAAGCTGCCGCCCGACTGCTGGTGCAGGTAGCGGATAACCTCTGTGGCCCGCGCCCGCAGCGGCGCCCCGCTCAGGCCGCCCGCGCCCAGCTGCTCCACCGCGCCGGCGGGCGTGCGCAGGCCGTCGCGGGCAACGGTGGTGTTGGTGGCCACCACGCCGCTCAGGCCTGCCTCCCGCACGATGCCGATAATGTCGTCGAGCTGCTCGTTCGTGAGGTCGGGCGCAATCTTGAGCAGCAGCGGGCGGGCGGTGCGCCGGGCGTGGTTTGCGCGCTGCACCGCGCGCAGCAGCTGTAGCAGCGGCTCCCGCTCCTGCAGCTGCCGCAGCCCCGGCGTGTTCGGCGACGACACGTTCACCACGAAGTAGTCGACGAATTCGTGCAGGGCCTGCACGCACGCCACGTAGTCCTGGGCCGCTTGGTCGTTGGGCGTGTCCTTGTTCTTGCCGATGTTGCCGCCGATGACCACGTCGGCCGTGCGCCGCCGCAGCTGCTCGGCCGCCGCCGCCGCCCCGGCATTGTTGAAGCCCATGCGGTTGATCAGCGCCCGGTCGGCGGGCAGGCGAAACAGGCGCGGGGCGGGGTTGCCCGGCTGCGCCCGCGGCGTCACCGTCCCGATTTCGATGTGCCCGAAGCCCAGCGCGGCCAGCTCGTCCACCAGTCGCGCGTCCTTGTCGAAGCCGGCGGCCAGGCCGATGGGGTTGCGGAAGCGCAGTCCGAACACCTCCCGCTCCAGCGCCGGATGCCGGTAGCTGAACTGCTGCCGCAGCAGCGCCGGCAGGCCCGGCAGCCGGCCGGCGGCGGCCAGAGCGCCGAACGTGAAGCGGTGGGCTTGCTCGGCGCTGAGCTGAAACAGCAGTGGGCGAAGGAGGGCTTGGTACATGGCAGGCCGTGGCTGGTCCGGGCCGCAAAGCTCCTGACTAAATCCGGGAGTACCGCAGCCGCCCGCGCCCCGTGGGCGTTTGCGCGGGTATTTTTTGTGTGAATTTATTTCGCTGTAAATAAAGGCGGTAGCTGCTCCGAGGCCGCCCGGTACTTGTCAATGAGTAACCCGGAGTTTGAATATGCCGTCTCGACTGTTACTTTTGCCGTCCCTTTCGATGAAAGCCGCGCTTTCCCGCAAGGAGCCTGATTCTGTAGCTCAGCTGGTAGAGCAGTACACTTTTAATGTACGGGTCCTGGGTTCGAATCCCAGCGGAATCACTGAAAACCCCGCCTGCACTGCGCAGGTGGGGTTTTTTGTTGCGGCCGGGGGGGGCAGGTGCCGCACCGGGCCCGCGCAGCCCGAGCGGCGGAACAGGAACGATGGCGGCCGGGGCAGGCCCACCCGCGACGAGCAGTAGGTGCCGCCCGCGGCCGGCGGCGCCGCGGCTCAGCCGCCTTACATATAGATGTGAGCGGCAAATACTGGCAACTGTCGCTACATTGCCAATAATTCACTTGCTGTACGCCCTAGTTATGCCCCGGTAATGGCGGCAGTTCTCGCCGCTCGTTGCCGCTACGCCTTGCCCACAACCCACCTGTTCGCTCTCCTGCTCGACTTCATCCCCACCGTGTCCGCGCGTTAGCCTGTTTCGGCCGCGAAATCCAGTACCGAGCCTTTCGCTCACAATTTCTACCTGATGCTTACTGATTACTCGTGGGGCCGGGGCTTGCTGCTGGGCGGCATCGCGCTGCTGCCCGCCTGCCCGGGCTTGGCGCAGACCGAGGCCGATTCCGTTACGCTGGCCGCCACCGTCAGCCACCTGCACGCCCGCTACCTTGATGCTCGCAAGCAGGAGTCGTTTCTCTACAACGGCGTCGCCTACGTGCCGAACACGCCGCCGCGCGCCATCGGGCACCCGTTTCTGGGCTCGACGGAGCCGCAGACGGGCAGCGTGCTCTACGACGGCTACGACTTTCAGGACCTCTCGCTGCTCTACGACCTGGAGCAGGACGCGCTGGTGCTGGCCAACCTGGGCGGGCCGCTGCGCATCAAGCTCATCAGCGAACATGTGGATAATTTCCGGCTGGGCACCCGCCGCTTCGTGTGGCTGCCCGGCCGCGGGCACCGCGACATGAGCGCCGGCTTCTACGAGGTGCTCTTCGCCGACGCCGCCACGCCGGTGCGGCTGCTGGGGCGCTACACCAAGAAGCTGGAGCGCAAGGGCGGGGCCGAGCTGCGCTACGAGTTTCACGAGGGCGCGGCGTTTTTTCTGCAGACGCCCCAGGGCTATGTGCCCGTCGGCAGCGCCGCGGCGGTGGTGGCAACCCTGCCCGAGCGCAAAAAAGAGCTGAAGGACTTTGTGCGCAGCCAGCACCTGAAATTCAACAAGGAACAGCGCGCGGCCTCGCTCACGACGCTCGTGGCCTATTACGACAGCCTGGTAAAAGCCACCCGCCCATGAAGCCCGACCGTGTACTGATGACGCGCCGCCCGCGGGTGGCGCCCTGGCTGCTGGCCGGCCCCGCGCTGCTGCTGGGCCTCGTGCGCCCGGCCCAGGCCCAGCAACCCCAGCCCGACTCGACGCGGGTGAGCGGCACCTTCGTCAACGCCCCCTTCGAGACGCTGGTGCGGGCCCTGGAAACCCAGAGCAGCTACCGCTTCTACTTCGAGCCGGTTACCGTCGACAGCATCTGCGTGAACCTGCGCGTGGAGCGGCAGACGGTGCCCGTGGTGCTCCGGCAGGTGTTTCGGCGCGGCGGGCTGTACTTCGCCATCGACGCCAGCAACCGCGTGTACATCACCACCGGCAAGCCCATTGAGCTGGCGCTGCCGGAGCGCTACTTCGCCGCCGCCGACAGCAGCGCCCGCGTGGCCCAGCAGGCCGCCGACGACCCGCTGGAAGGCCTGAACGCGCCGCGCGTCCGCAAGCAGTCGGCCACGCGCCTCTACGACATCGGGCGCGGCAGCGCGGCCCGGGGAGAGGGCAAGGCCACGGTGGGCGGCTACGTGCGCGATATCGGCACGGGCGCGCCGGTGGCCGGGGCCACGGTGGCGGCCGAGGCGGCCGGCGTGGGCACGGCCACCGACCAGTTCGGCTACTTCTCGCTGACGCTGCCGGTGGGCCGCCACTCGCTGCTGGTGCGCAGCATCGGCATCAAGAACACGCGCCGGCAGATTGCGCTGTATGGCGACGGAAAGCTGGAAATCGAGGTGGAAGAGGACATTACGCCGCTGCGCGAGGTCATCATCGAAGCCGAGAAGGACAAGAACGTGTCGGGCATGCAGATGGGGCTGGAAAAGCTCGACATCAAGACCATCCGGCAGGTGCCCACGGCCTTCGGCGAGGCCGACATTCTGCGCGTGGTGCTGACGTTGCCGGGCGTGAAGTCGGTGGGGGAGGGCAGCACCGGCCTGAACGTGCGCGGCGGGGCATCCGACCAGAACCTGATCCTGCTCAACGACGCGACGGTGTACAACCCCTCGCACCTGTTCGGCTTCTTCTCCGCCTTCAACCCCGACGTGCTGCAGGGCGTGGAGCTGTACAAGAGCGCCGTGCCGGCCAAGTTCGGCGGGCGCCTTTCCTCGGTGCTCGACATTACTACCCGCGAGGGCAACAAGAAGAAGTTCGGCGTGGCCGGCGGCATCGGGCCGCTCACCAGCCGCCTGACGGTGGAAGGCCCCATTTTGAAGGACAAGGCCTCGTTTATCATCGGCGGGCGCTCCTCGTACTCCGACTGGATTCTGCACCGGCTGCCCGACCGCGGCTTCCGCGAAAGCTCGGCCTCGTTCTACGACCTGAACGCCAACCTGAGCTACGAAATCAACGGCAAGAACTCGGTGTACGCCACCGGCTACCTCAGCCGCGACAAGTTCCGCCTGGGCTCCGACACGACCTACCAGTACCTGAACCAGAACGCGAGCCTGAAGTGGAAGCACGTGTACGGCCCGAAGCTCTACAGCGTGGTAACCGGCGCCTTCAGCCACTACGAGTACGAGGTGACGAGCCAGCGCAACCCCGTCAGCGCCTCGCAGCTGGCCTACAGCCTGAACCAGGCCAACGGGCAGCTGGACTTCAGCTACTTCCTGAATCCCAAGCACACCGTCGAGTTCGGCCTGAGCACCCTGCGCTACAACGTGGCGCCGGGCAGCCTGCAGCCGCGCGGGGATAAGTCGCTGGTAGTGCCCGACGTGCTGCACCGCGAGCAGGCCCAGGAAAGCGCCCTTTACGCCTCCGACCGCATCGACGTGAACCACCGCCTCTCCGTGTCGTTGGGGCTGCGCTACTCGCTCTACAACGCCCTCGGGCCCGGCGACGTGCGCCGCTACGTGCCCGGCGGCCCGCGCAACGAAGGTACCGTGACCGACACCGTGCGCTACGCGGCGGGCAAGAACATTGCCACCTACCACGGCCCGGAGTGGCGCCTCTCGGCGCGCTACGCGCTGTCGGCCACTTCGTCGGTGAAGGTGAGCTACAACCGCATGCGGCAGTACATCCACATGCTCTCGAACACGGCCTCGATGTCGCCCACCGACGTGTGGAAGCTCAGCGACTACCACATCCGCCCGCAGGTGGGCGACCAGGTGGCCCTGGGGTTCTACCACAACTTCAAGAACAACACCATTGAAGCGTCGGTGGAAACCTACTACAAGAAGATGCACGACTTCGTGGACTACAAGAGCGGGGCCACGCTGATTCTGAACCACCACATCGAAACCGACGTGGTGAATGCCGAGGGCAAGGCCTACGGGGTGGAGGTGATGCTGCGCAAGACCACCGGCAAGCTCAACGGCTGGGTGAGCTACACCTACTCCCGCTCCCTGGTGCAGGTAAACGGCGGCACGACCTCGGAAATGATCAACGGCGGGAAGTTCTACCCCAGCAACTTCGACAAGCCCCACGACGTGACGCTGATCGGCAACTACCGCTTCAACCGCCGCCTGAGCTCCTCGCTGAACCTGACCTACAGCACCGGGCGCCCCATCACGCTGCCGCTGGCCAAGTACTACGTGGGCAACGCCTACCGCGTGCTCTACTCCGACCGCAACGCCTACCGCGTGCCCGACTACTTCCGCGCCGACCTGGCCCTGAACATCGAGGGCAACCACAAGATCAAGAAACTGGCCCACGGCTACTGGACGGTGGGCGTGTACAACCTGACCGGCCGCAAGAACCCCTATTCCATCTACTTCAAGACGGAAAACGGGCAGATCCGGGGCTACAAGCTCTCCATCTTCGGCCAGCCCATTCCCACGGTTACCTACAACTTCAAGCTCTGATGCCGCGGCCGTGTACCGCCGCGCCCCGCGTTGCGGCAGTACACGGCCCTAACTATTCCTACTGATGAGCAACGAATTCGGTACTAGCTTTTTCCGCCGCGCCGCGCTCCTGACCTTGGGGCTGCACGGCCTGCTGCTGCTACGCCCCGGCGCGCCCGCGGTGCTGGCGCAAAGCAAGCCTGCTTCGCCGCGCGAAGCCCTGCAGGCCTATAACCAGAACGACCCCTACGAAAAGCTGTTTCTGCACCTCGACCGCAGCCTCTACGTGGGCGGCGACGTGCTGTGGTTCAAGGCGTACGCCGTGGAAGGCACCCGGCAGCGGCCCTTGCCGCTGAGCAAGGTGGCCTACGTGGAAGTGCTCGATGCCGCGCAGAAGCCCGTGCTGCAGGGCAAAATCGGGCTGAAGGACGCCGCCGGGCACGGCTCGCTGCAGCTGCCGGCCTCCTTGCCCACCGGCAGCTACACGGTGCGCGCCTACACCAGCCTGATGAAGAACTTCGGGCCGGACGGCTACTTCCACGCCCCAATTACCATCATCAACACCTTCGCCGCGGCGGCCCGGCCGGCGGCCGATTCGGCGGCGGGCTACGACGTGCAGTTCTTCCCCGAAGGCGGCAACTTGGTGGCCGGCCTCACCAGCCGGGTGGCGGTGAAAGTGACCGACAAGACCGGCCGCGGCGTGGCCGCCGAAGGCGTGTGGCTGGACCGGCAGGGGCAGGTGGCGGCGCGCTTCAGCACCCTCAAGTACGGCATGGGCCACTTCGACGTGCAGCCCAGCGCCGCCGGGGCGCCCTACACCGCTGTCACGCGCCTGCCCGGCGAGCAGACGGCCACGCGCCAGGCCCCGGTGGTGCGCGAGCAGGGCTACGTGATGCGGGTGGAGGCGCCCGGCGCCGATAAGCTGCTGGTGACGGTGACGACCCCCGGTGACGCGCCCGAGGAGGTGCAGCTGCTCGGCCACGCCCGCCAGCGCATCTTCGCCGCCAAAACGGCTACGCTGAGCGGTGGCCGCACGCAGTTTGTGCTGGAGCGGGCCAGCCTGCCCGAGGGCGTGCTGCACTTCACCGTGTTCAATGCCCGGCAGCAGCCCGTGTGCGAGCGGCTGGTCTTCCGCCGCCCCGCCGCCCAGCTGGCCGTGCAGCCCCAGCTCGACAACAACCGCTACGGCCCCCGCGAAAAAGTCACCCTGACGCTGAGCACCGCCGATGGGGCCGGCCGCCCCGCCCCGGCCGACGTGTCGGTGGCCGTGTACCGCCTCGACAAGCTGCCCGCCGCGCCTGCCGCCGACATTGCCAGCAGCCTGTGGCTGACCTCGGAGCTGCGCGGCGTGGTGGAAGACCCCGCCTACTACCTGCGCCTGCCCGACAGCCAGACCGAGGAAGCCACCGACAACCTGATGCTGACCCAGGGCTGGCGGCGCTTCGCCTGGGACAAGGTGCTGGCCGGCACCGGCGCGCCCGCGCAGTACCTGCCCGAGCTGAACGGGCCCTTCGTGGAAGCCCGGGTGGTGCACAAGACCACGGGCCAGCCGCTGGGCGGCGTGGCGGCCTTTGCCACGGTGCCGGGCACGCGCGTGCGCCTCTACAACGCCATGAGCCGCCCCGACGGCCGGGTGCGCTTCGAGCTGCGCGAGGTGTACGGGCCGCAGAAGCTGGTGCTGCAGGCCGACGCGCGCCAGGACAGCACCGCCCGCCTGCAGCTCCTGAGCCCGTTTGCGGCCCAGTTTGCCGAGCGGCCGGTGCCGGCCGTGCCCCTGCTGCCCGAGCAGTACCGCGAGGCCCTAACGCAGCGCCACGTGGAAGTGCAAAGCCAGGCCGCCTACTTCGGCCGCAAGCTGCGCCCCTTCGCCCTGCCCCTCACCGACAGCGTCTCGTTCTACGGCAAAGCCGACGAAAACTATTACCTCGACGACTACACCCGCTTCGGGGTGATGGAGGAGGTCATGCGCGAGTACGTGCCGGGCGTGCAGGTGCGCCTGCACAAGCAGGAGCACAGCTTCCTGGTGTCGGACAAGCCCAACCGGCGCCTGTTCACCGAAAACCCGCTGGTCATTTTCGACGGCGTGCCCATGTTCAATATCGACCGGGTGCTGAAAATCGACCCGCTGAAAGTGCGCCGGCTGGAGGTGATGACCAACCTCTACATCCACGGCCCGCTGACCTACAGCGGCGTGGTAAGCTACACCAGCTACAAGGGCGACTTGGGCGGCGTGGCCGTGGGCGCCGGAGCCCTGGTGGAGGACTACGAAGGACTGCAGTGGGAGCGGGAGTTTTACTCGCCCAACTACACCCTGCCCGAGCAGAAAGCCAGCCGCCTGCTCGACCTGCGCAACCTGCTGTACTGGAACCCCGCCGTGACGACCACGGCCGCGGGCCGGAAGCTGGAGTTCTTCACCTCCGACGAGCCCGGGCAGTACCAGGTGGTGGTGCAGGGCCTGTCGGGCACGGGCCTGGCCGGCAGCAGCAGCGTCACCTTCGACGTGCGGCCGCAGGGCCTGGCGCAGGGGAAATAGCCCGCTAAGGGCCGTAGCGCCTGCTTTTCATCACAACGGTTTCCCCCGCACATCGTCATTTACACCGACGCCCGGTGCCCCGGCTGCGCAGCGCCAGGACGCCGGGCGTCGGCCTGAGCAAGCTGTTGGTTCAGCTTTGAGGGGGGCTGACCTGCTTACGCCGGGGGCGTCAGCGGAATTTCGAGGCTGATGGTGGTGCCGCGGCCGGGGGCGGAATCGAAGTGGGCGCGGCCGCCGAGGTACACCAGGCGCGTCTGCACGTTGCGCAGCCCGATGCCCGCGTCCTGCCCCAGCGCCTGCGCGTCGAAGCCCCGGCCGTCGTCGGCCACCACGATGGTCAGCTGCTGCTCGTCGCGCACCAGCTGCAGCGTCAGGTGGGTGGCGCGGGCGTGCTTGACCACGTTCTGCACCAGCTCCTGAATCATGCGGAACAGCATGCTCTCCACGGTGGGGTCGAGGCGCTCCTCCAGGCCGTGGGTTTCCACCTCCACCTGCAGGCCATCGGCGGGCAGCCGGTTCAAGAATCCGCGCACGGCCTGGGGCAGCCCGCGCTTGATGAGGGCGTTGGGCAGCAGGTTGTGCGAGATGCTGCGCACCTCCCGGAACGACTCGTCCACCACTTCCACCGCGTTGTCGATAAAGGCCTGGTGGCCGTTGAGCTGGCCGTCCAGCTCGCGGTGCAGCTGCTGGTTGAGGGCGTGCAGGTTGAGCTTGGCGGCGGTGAGCAACTGGCCCAGCCCGTCGTGCAGGTCGGAGCCGATGCGGCGCCGCTCGTTTTCCTCGGCTTTGAGCACGGCCGCGTGGCGCTGGCGCTCCAGCCGCTCCCGCTCCCGCGCAAACTCCACTTCGCGCTGCAGCCGGCGGCGGTTCAGCAGCAGGTACAGCAGGCCGCCGGCCAACGCGGTGAGGCCCAGGGCGCCCAGCAGCAGGTTCTGGCGCCGGCTGGCATCGGTCTTGAGGCGCTGCTCGGTGCGTTCCTGCTGGCGCAGCTGCTCGCTGAAGGACAGGGCCTGCACCTGCGCCAGCTTGCGCTGGCTGAACAGACTGTCGCGCGTCACCACGGCGTTGGCCAGGTAGCGGTAGGCGGAAGCGGCGTCGCCGCGGGCGGCATACACCTGCGCCAGGTAGTTGCTGGCCTCGAAGACGCCCTTGGGGTAGTAGCCGCGCTGGCCGGCCCGCAGCGCCTGCCGGGCGTAGGCCAGGGCACGGTCGGGCTGGTGGGCGGCTTCGGCCAGCCGGGCCAGGCCCAGGTAGGCCCGGCACAGCGCGTACGATACGGGCATGCCCTCGGCGCGCCGGATGCACAGCTGGTAGTAGCGACGGGCGGCGGCGGAGTCGCCGCGCTGGGCCTCCATGCTGCCGAGCAGGGCCAGGTCGCCGATTTCGCTGTGCCAGTCGTGGAAGCGGCGGTCGAAGTCGTAGCCCCGGCGGGTGTGGTAAAGGGCCGAGTCGATCTGGCCCAGGAACTGGTAGGCCTGTCCGATGTTGCCGAGCACCGGCGTCAGCAGCACGTAATCCCGCTTTTGCTCGGCCAGCTTCTTGGCCCGCAGGTAGTAGCGCAGGGCCACCTGGTAATTGCCCTGCTCGGCGTAGGCGTAGCCGGTGGCGTTGTCGGCGTGGATGAGGCCGCCCACGAAGCCCGCGCGCTCGGCCACCTGCCGCGCCTGCAGCTGGGTGTGCACGGCGGTGGGGTAGTCGCCGGCGCGCAAAAAGGCCCAGCCCAGCATCAGCAGGCTGCGGCACTCGCCGCGGGGGAAGTTGAGCTGCCGGGCCAGGCGCAGGCTGCGCCGGCCGTAGCGAATGGCCTCCACGGGGTTGTCGTCGGTCCGGTCCCAGGCCAGCTGAATCAGCAGCTCCACGCGGTTGGTGTCGGGGCGGCTTTGGGCCAGCAGGTGCAGCAGGCTGTCGGCGCGGGTGCTGGCGCTTTGGGCGTGCAAGGGGCTGCCGAAGCTCAACAGCAGGGGCAACACCGCCCCGCAGGCCAGTCTGCCAACCACCCTGCGGTGGCGAAAACCAACCTGTTGGAAGAGGGCACGGCGGGGAACCTGGCTCGACAACATTTGCGCAATTTACTGAAAATCGACGGGTTGACTCGGAAAAATTCTAGCCTATAGCTGGAATAATGATAGGATCAGCCCGGAAGTCGTCAAAATCAGTGCAAGCAAACCAATCGGGCTGCTTGGGGCAAGCGGTGGGCCCTTATTCTTTGGTCGAGCCACGGCAGGGCGGCAGGCCCGGCAGCGCAATAGATAGAATGCGGGCGTTGGTCGAGAAAAGCCTTGGGGTGAGCGAAACGAATTTCGAAGGCCAGGTGCGCGGCTCACCTTTGCTTTCGTCAAGGCGGCCAGACTGGTCGCGGACCTTTATCGAAACCCTTTTCTGAGCATGCAAACCAGCTGGTTACGCGGCGCCCTTGGCGCGGCCCTCGTCGGAGTTCTTCACTTTACTGCTATCGGCAAGGCGCTGCCCGCCCGGGCCCAGGAGCCCGCCACCCGCCCGCAGGGCCCGCCGCCCGGCCGGGGCCAGGGAAAAGGCCAGGGCCACAGCCCCGAGCAGCAGGCTGACGACCTGGCCAAAAAGCTCAAGCTCAACGCCAGGCAGCAGGGCGAAGTGGCCGCCATCTTCAAAAGCCAGCACGAGCAGATGCAGGCCCAGCGCGGCGAGGGCCCCGGCACCGACGCCGACCGGGAAAAAGGCATGGGGCAGCTGCGCCGCCTCGATGCCGACACCGACGCCAAGCTGAAAACGGTACTCACGCCCGCCCAGTACAAGCAGTACCAGGCCCAGAAGCCCCAGCACGGCGGGCCCCGGGACGGGAAAGGCGACAAAGGCAGCCGGCCGCCCAAAGACGCTACCGGCGCCGCCAACTAACCCCGACACCCGTCTGGCCGGGGGCAGGTGAGGGAGAGTGAATGCTCCTGGCCGGACGGGATGATCGGGCGCGGCTTCGCTCTCTCAACAGCTTTTTTTTGTCCACCGCGGACGCGAAGCCGCGTATTGCCTGTTACCCAGAACCGGCGGCGCTACGGGGCCGCCGGTTTTTGCTTGCTATGGCCCGATTCTTCACCCGGCAGCGCCTGCTGCACATTCTCGTTCACCTCGTGTTCTGGGTGTCGCTGCCGTTTTTGCCCTGGGCAATTCTGCAGCAGCAGCCTCCGCACTTCAGCTTCTGGCGCACGGCCACGCCCATTGCCCGCATGGCTGTGCTCTTCTACCTGAACTACTGGGTGCTGATTCCGCAGCTGCTGGCCCGGCGCCGGGTGCTGCTCTATCTGCTCACCGTGCTGGTGCTGATGCTGGTGCTGCACATTCCGATGAGCCTGCACTGGCTGGGCATCGGCACCATGCCCCCGCCGCGGCCCGGCACCACCCTGGCCGACCGCCAGCAGTTTCAGGCCATCATCGTGCTGGTGACGGTGCTGGTGTGGATGGTGAGCAGCGGGCTGCGCATCACCAGCGAGTGGTTTGCCAACGAGCAGGTGCGCCGGCAGATGCACAGCGACAAGCTCACGGCTGAGCTGGCCTTCTTGAAGTCGCAGGTCAGCCCGCACTTTCTGTTCAACACCCTGAACAACATCTACTCCCTGGCCCAGCTCGGCTCCGCCGATACGCCCGAAGCCATTCTCAAGCTCAGCCAGCTGATGCGCTACATGCTCTACGAGGCCAACGACCCGCGCGTGCCGCTGGAGCAGGAAGTGGAGTACCTGCGCAACTACGTGGACCTGCAGCGCTTGCGCCTGGCCGACGACGTGGAAATCGAGTTCAGCCAGGAGGGCCAGCTCGGCGGCAAGCTCATCGAGCCCATGCTGCTGATTCCCTTCGTCGAAAACGCCTTCAAGCACGGCGTGAGCTACCAGCACCCCTCCGCCATCAGCATCGCGCTGCGCGTGGTGGGCGACGAGCTGCTGTTCCGGGTGCAGAACCGCCGCTTCCCGGTGGCCGCCCCGCTCACCGCCGCCCGCGACTCGGGCATCGGCGTGCAGAACGTGACCCAGCGCCTGCGGCTGCTCTACCCGCACCGCCACCACCTGGACATCGACCAGAGCGGCGACCAATACATCGTAACCCTAACCCTTGCCCTGCAGCATGCTTCGTTGCCTGTTAGTTGATGACGAGCCGCTGGCCCTGCGCCTGCTGGCCGGCTACGTCGAGCGTATCCCGTTTCTGGAGCTGGTGGGCACCTGCCGCAGCGCCATCGAGGCCATGCAGGTGCTGCAGCGCGAGCCGGTCGACGTACTCTTCCTCGACGTGCAGATGCCCGACCTGACCGGCGTGGAGTTCGTGCGCACGCTGCGGCCCAACGCCGCCGTGGTCTTCACCACCGCCTACAAGCAGTACGCCGTCGAAGGCTTCGACCTCGACGCGGTGGACTACCTGATCAAGCCCATTCCCTTCGACCGGTTTCTGAAAGCCGCCACCAAGGTGCAGGAGCGCCTGCAGCCAGCGGCTGCAGCGGCTGCAGCGGCTCTGCCGACTCCGGTGCCGCCGACGCCGGCCCCCGCCGCGCCGGCCGAGGAATACATCTTCGTGAAGGCCGACTACCACACCCAGCGCGTGACGCTGCGCGACATTCGCTACCTGGAGGGGCTCAAGGACTACGTCAAAATCCACACCGGCGCGGGCAAGCCGCTGCTGACGCTCAACTCCCTGCGCGCTTTCGAGGAGCGGCTGCCGGCCACCGAGTTTGTGCGCGTACACCGCTCCTACATCGTGGCGCTGAGCTGGATTGACTCCATCCGCAAAAACCGCATCTACATGGGCGAAGTGGTCATTCCCATCGGCGACGCCTACGCCGAGGCCTTCCACCAGCTCATCGAGCAGCGCAACATGCACTGAGTTAGCCGCGCCACTACTTTCTGCCCGCCCGTTGTTCCGCCCGGAACGGCGGGCGGCTTTGTTGGTGGGCCGCTCAGTCTTCGCCCTCAACGCTGATCTGGACAGTTTCCAGCCCGAGGTTGAGCCCGAGCATGAGGTTCAGGTAGTCGGGGTTGTCGCCGCGCGTTTCGAGCAGCGTGTAGGGCTGATTCTCCGTGGGAAACTCCACTTCCTCGATGGCCGTGATGCGCACCGTCAGATCAAGGCTGCGGTTCAGCTGGATAGGGGCAAACATGCCCGGCTCGGCCGTGCCGGGCAGCCGGCCGATCATAAAAAACTGCTGCGTGCGACGAATGGCGAAGCTGTTGATGACTTCCAGATAGGGCAGGGCAGGCGGAGTAGCGGGCATGGCTCAGGCAGAATGAAGAGGGGAAACCAAGGCTTCGCCCGGTTTTCTGGGGCGTTGGTAGAAAGTATTTCGGGCCGCTGACCGTCTGATCTACTTTCGATGGTGCCTGCCGATGTGCGGGCCGCCTTACCTGCCACCGCCCCGGTCGCCGGGGCCCCAATTCTGCTCTATGAACGACACCCTGCACCTGACCGTGTACCAGCAGCTGCAAGCCATGCTGCCCCAGCTTTCCGCCGACGCCTCGCCCGCCCTGCACCTGCAGGATGACCTAGGCCTCGACTCGCTCGACGTGGTGGAGCTGGTCATTCGCCTGGAGCAGCGCTTTGAAGTGGAGCTGCCCGACGCTGAAATCGGCGGCTGGCGCACCCTCGGCGACGTGTACCAAACCCTGGAGCGCCACGTGGTGAGCACCGCCGCCGCGTGGTGGAACCTCAGCCTCGGCTTCTTCGGCTAAGCACCCCGGGGTGGTCAACGGTAGCTAGCGGATTACGCTGCCGGACTGCTAAACCCCAGGCTCCGGCTTGCCGGCGCAGGGCCGCCGCCCGATATTGCCGGGCTGTTGCCGCCTTTTCTTCCGAATAAACCCACGCGCCGCGCGCTGCCTCGTCTCCGACTGCGGGGGCGCCGGCTGGCCCGCCGATGCCCCAGACCCGCGCTTCGAATATTTTGCTCTTCCGCCCTCATGGGCGGCCCGGCTTCTCCGGTTTGTGGCGGCTTCTGGCCTGGCTGCTTCCGCTGCTACTCGCCACCCCCGCTGAGGCGCAGGATTCCACCAAAACCACCCCGGCCGCCGCTGCTACCACCGCCACCGAGCAGGACGAAGCCCAGCGCGTGGAGCAGGCCTACATCGTGCTCGGGCGCATCAGCGGCGGGGCCCGCCGCGGGGCCGATACCGAGGACCTAGCCGAGGACCTGCCCGACGTGGAGGCCAACCTCAAGACCATTCGGCAGAACCTGACCCAGTACAGCAGCGTCATCAACCTCAAGCAGGTACGCATGTTTCAGGTGCTGCTCACCGAAATGCAGGCCGAGCTGGGCGCCTGGCGTACCGAGCTGAGCACCCAAGGTCAGCGGCTCAAGCGGATGCAAACCCAGCTCGATTCGCTGAACCGGCACGGCATCCCGGTGCAGGCCGATACCACCACGGCCCTGGGCCGGAGCACCGCCCGCCTGCAGCGCAAGCAGCAGCGCGCCGCCGGGCTGCTGGCCCGCAACCAGCAGCGCGTGACGCAGCTGCAGACGCGCGTGTCCGATAGTTACATCCAGGCCCTGGAGCTGCAGGACGAAGTGCGCGAACAGTCGCGGCGCTTCAACCGCCGCACCCTGGCCCCCGAAACGCCCGCCCTCTGGCGCGCCACCACCACCGACGAGGTGCAGCAGGCCCAGGCCGGGCAGCTCGTGCGCGAGTCCTACGCCAGCCAGCGGCGCCTGCTGCGCTACTACTTCGGCCAGAACTGGCCCTTCGCCGTCTGGATGGTGCTCATCGGCGCCACCTTCTTCACCTGGGTGTTCCGCAACTTCCGGGCCGTCGGCCCCGCCGCGGCGGCGCCCGACGAGAGGCCCTTCCGCTACCTGCGCCCGGTGCCGGTGGCCGCCACGCTGGTGGTGGTATTCAGCGTGGCCCCGTTCTTCGACCTGAACCCGCCCGCCGCCTACACCGACCTGCTGGAGCTGCTGCTGGTGGTGTCGCTCAGCGTGCTGTTCGGCCGCTCGTGGCCCCGCCGGCAGTTTGGCTACTGGCTGGCCATCGTGGCCCTGTTTTTCGGGCTGACCTTCGTGTACGCCAGCAGCGCGCCGGGCCCCGGCCTGCGCTGGGTGATGCTGGGGCTGAACCTGGCGGCCGTGCTGGTGGGGCTGGGGCTGCTGCGCGAACTGAAGCGTGGGCCGCGCCTGGCCGCCTTCGTGCCGCCGGTGCTCTGGCTGTTCGTGGCCCTGAACGTGCTGGCCGCGCTTTGCAACCTCACCGGGCGCCTGAGTTTGGCCAAAGTGTGCAGCAGCGCCGGCATCCTGGGCGTCACGCAGATTATTTCCCTCTCGGCCTTCGTGCGCCTGCTCACCGAGGCCTTCCGCCTGCAAATGCAGCGCAGCCGCCTGGCCGGCGGGCTGGCCGTGCGCTTTCACTTCCAGAAAATCGAGCAGGGGCTGCGCACGGTGCTGTCGGTGCTGGTGTGCGGGCTGTGGCTGATGAACTTCCTCACCAACCTGAACGTGTTTCGGCCCATCTACCGCTTCCTCGACGAGCTGCTGACCCAGCCGCACCACCTGGGCAGCATCACGTTCAGCTGGGCCAACTTCGTGCTGTTTTTCCTCATCATCTACCTCTCGGTGCTGCTGCAGCGCTACGTGGGCTACTTTTTCGGCGAAACCGATGAGGACTTCACCGCCGGCCCCGAAGACCGGCGCGGCTCCTGGCTGGTGGCCATCCGGCTGGTGCTGCTGGCCGTGGGCTTCTTGCTGGCCGTCATGGCCTCGGGCCTGCCGCTCGATAAGATTACCATCGTCGTCGGAGCCCTGGGTGTGGGCGTGGGCCTGGGCCTGCAGAACATCATCAACAACCTCGTCTCGGGCATCATCCTCATCTTCGAGCGGCCCTTCCAGGTGGGCGACTACATCGAGGTGACGGGCAAAACCGGCCGCGTGAAGGACATCGGCATTCGCGCCAGCAAGCTCATTTCGCAATCCGGCTCCGAAATCATCGTGCCCAACGGCGACCTGCTCTCCGGCCACGTCATCAACTGGACGCTGAGCAACAACCACATCCGCACCGAGCTGAACCTGAAGCTGGCCCCCGGCACCGACCTGGAGCGGGCCAAGCAGCTCATCACCGACGAAATCCTGAGCAACGCCAGCACCCTGCACAAAGTGGCCCCCGAAATCCTGCTCAGCGGCGTCACCGGCCAGGTCTACGAGCTGAAGGTGCTGTTCTGGATCAACAACATCCGCCAGGAGCAGGCGCTGAAAAGCGAAATCCTGGCCGGCATCAACCGCCGCTTCAACCAGGAAGGCATCAAGCTGAATTAGCCGGTTACCAGCTCCAGCTCAGGCCGCCATCCAGCCGGGGCAGCAGGGTGCGTTGGCGGTGGCTGATTTTGGCGGCTAGCCCCACGCTGCCTTCGGCGTACAGGTGCCGGGCGAGGTTGCGCCGCAGCCCGTATTTCAGCCCGACCGGCGAGGCCAGCGCCAGGTTGGGCACGTTGATGAGCGGCCGTTTGGCAAGCGGCGCTTCGCCAAACAGGGCTACATAGTTGGCGGCGTTGTGGGCCGTATTGCGGCCGGCCTGGGCGCGGCGAAACAGCGTGTGGTAGAGCCGCAGCTCCCCGAACACGTAAGGCGTCAGGCCACTGGTGCGGTAGTCACGGCCGAAATACGGGTCCACCACGTTGATAAACCGCGTGCCGCCAATCGGTAGCGACGTGGAGTAAAAGGAGTAGTGCGCCCCGGCCCCGTACGTAAGCGTGATGCTGCTGCCCAGGCGCCGTTCCTGACTAATACTGCCACCCAAGTAGTTGATGGAAACGGCTGTAAGACCCCGCTCTACCTCCACCACGGGCGGCGCGGCCGGAGCAGGCAGGCTCTGCGCACTGCTAAGGGCCGGGCCGCCCATAAGCAGCCACAAGCTCCCGCCGCCAAGGATACGATTCGGCATGTGATAAGTCAGAAAGGGTAAAAGGTGCCGGTTCGGGGGCTTACCCCGCCCAGCCTTCCCGGTCCAGGGAGCGGTACTGAATGGCTTCGGCCAGGTGCTCGATGCGGATTTCCTCGGTGCCGGCCAGGTCGGCAATGGTGCGGGCCACTTTCAGAATCCGGTCGTAGGCGCGGGCCGAGAGGCCCAGGCGCTCCATGGCCGTCTTGAGCAGGGTGCGGCCCGCCGGATTGATCTGGCAGATGTCCTTGACCATCTGCGAGGGCATCATGGCGTTGGAGTGGATGTCGGGGAAGTCCCGGAACCGCTCGGCCTGCCGCTGCCGGGCCCGCTCCACCCGCTCCTGAATGGTGCCGCTGCTCTCCGAGCGGCGCGTTTCGGTCATCTGGTCGAAGGTCACCGGCGTCACTTCCACGTGCAGGTCGATGCGGTCCAGCAGCGGGCCCGAGACTTTGTTGAGGTACTTCTGCACCACGCCGGGGCCGCACACGCACTCCTTGTCGGGGTGGTTGTAGTAGCCGCAGGGGCAGGGGTTCATGCTGGCAATGAGCATGAAGTTGGCCGGAAAGTCGATGCTGACCTTGGCCCGCGAAATAGTCACGCGGCGCTCCTCCAGCGGCTGGCGCATCACCTCCAGCACAGTGCGCTTGAACTCGGGCAGCTCGTCGAGAAACAGCACGCCGTTGTGGGCCAGTGAGATTTCACCGGGCTGCGGGTTGCCGCCGCCGCCCACCAGGGCCACATCGGAAATGGTGTGGTGCGGGGCGCGGAAGGGCCGCGTGTTCAGCAAGGAGGCATTGGTGCCGAGCTTGCCCGCCACCGAGTGAATCTTGGTGGCTTCCAGCGCTTCCAGCATGGTCAGGGCCGGCAAGATGCTCGGCAGACGCTTGGCCAGCATGGTCTTGCCCGCGCCGGGCGGCCCGATCATGATGACGTTGTGGCCGCCGGCCGCGGCTATTTCCAGGGCCCGCTTGATGTTTTCCTGGCCCTGCACGTCGGCAAAGTCGGCGGCGTACTGGTTGGCCGTGTGCATAAACACGTCGCGGGTGTCCACCGTCAGCGGCTGAATCTCCAGGCGGCCCTCCACGAAGTCGATGGCCTCCTGCATGGTGCCCACGGGAATCACGTCGAGGTTGTTGACAATGGCCGCTTCCTGGGCGTTTTGCCGGGGCAGGATGAAGCCCTTGAAGCCTTCCTTGCGGGCCTGAATGGCAATGGGCAGCACGCCTTTGATGGGCCGCAGCTCGCCGTCGAGGGCCAATTCGCCCATGATGATGTACTCGCCCAGCCGCTCGGTACTGATTTGCTGGGAAGCGTGCAGAATGCCCAGCGCGATGGGCAGGTCGTAGGCCGAGCCTTCCTTGCGGATGTCGGCCGGGGCCATGTTCACCACCACCTTGGTGCGCGGCATGTTGTAGCCCCGCACCCGCATGGCCGCCTCGATGCGCTGCTGGCTTTCCTTGATGGCGTTGTCGGGCAGCCCGACCACGTAGAAGTTCATACCCTGGGATACAACGACTTCAATAGTAATGGTATAGGCATTGACGCCCTGCACGGCCGAGCCGTAGGTTTTGGTAACCATAGAGGTAAAGTGCAAGAGTAGGGGCGGCGAAGATAGGAGAATGAACGGCGCGGCCCCACAACTTTCCGCAAGTTGTGGGGCCGCGTTGTTCGTGTTGTCCGCGCCGCGTGCGGCGTAGCGCGTACTTGTAGTTCGCGTATCCTGAACGACTCGTCAGACGAGACACGTTGAACGGCATCATTGAACCCGTTCTGCGACAAACGTGCTGGATACGCGAACTGCAAGTGCGCGCTACGCCGCCATCAGCTGCTCGATGAGCATGATCATGATGTGAATAGCCTTGATGTGGATTTCCTGAATCCGGTCGGCGTAGCCGTGGTGCGGCGCCCGGATTTCCACGTCGGCCAGGGCGGCCAGCTGCCCGCCGTCTTTGCCGGTGAGGGCAATGACCTGCATGCCGCCCTGCTTGGCGGCTTCGGCGGCGCGCAGGATGTTGGGCGAGTTGCCGCTGGTGCTGATGGCCAGCAGCACGTCGCCGGGGCGGCCCAGGGCTTGCACGAAGCGGCTGAACACGAACTCGAAGCCGTAGTCGTTGGCCACGCAGCTCATGTGCGAGGCTTCCGTCAGGGCAATGGCGGCGAGGGCGGGGCGGTCCTGGCGGTAGCGGCCGCTCAGCTCCTCGGCGAAGTGCTGCGCGTCGCAGAGCGAGCCGCCGTTGCCGCAGGTCAGCACTTTGCCGCCCTGCTTAAGGCTGTCGGCCACCAGGCGCGCGGCCCGTTCGATGGACTGAATGTGCCGGGGCTCCGTCAGGAACCGCTCCAGCACGCTGCGGGCTTCGGTCAGCTCGGCCCGGATAAGGTCGGAAAGGGTGTTGTCTGCCACGCGGCAAAGTTACATCAGCGGGCGGTCTGAGGGGCGCACGGTCGTGTCAGTGGGGTGGTCGTCGCCGGAGTAGGGCGTGGGGGCGGGCGGCGTGATGCCGCCGCGCGGAATGGCGCCGGGAGCCGGCTCGGGCCGGGGCACGGCGGTGGTGGCGGTGCGCACGTCCCGGTCGCGCTGCTCCAGCTGGTGGTCGTAGAGTTTGGCCTTCAGCTCGTTGACTTTCATCTCGTGGCGGCTGATGTCGCGGCGCATGGCCACGTTGTAGGCGTTTTCGGTGAGCAGCAGCAGCAGCAGCAGCGCCGCCCCGATGAGCGTCATCACGTACCAGAACGAGGCCGGGTCCTGGTTGCCGGTCAGGGCCATCATGGCGTCGCGGGCGCCGGCGGTGACGACGAACAGCAGGGTGAGCAGCAGGTACACCATCACGGCGACGGTGGCAATACGGCGGAGAGCTAGCATGGGGAAGGGGAGGAGTGAGGGTGTGGACGCCGCCGTCAACGCGCGGCGGCGGCGAAATATACCCTTTTACGCATGCTGGGGTTCGGATGTGGCACCCGGTAGGCGTCGTTGCGCGAAGCGCCGCTGCGCGTTGCGTGGCACAAGCCCGCAGGCCGTCAGCCGCTCACCCCTCAGCAACGGTGCGCCAGGCGGCTACGCCAGCGCCGGGTTGTTCTGCATCCGACTCAGGCGGGCGTAGAGGCCGTCGGGGCGCAGTAGCAGCTCGTCGTGGGTGCCGCGCTCCACGATGCGGCCGTGCTGCAGCACCACGATTTCGTCGGCGTGCTGCACGGTGCTCAGGCGGTGGGCAATGACCAGGGAGGTGCGGTTGGCCATCAGGCGCGTGAGGGCTTCCTGCACCAGCTTTTCGCTTTCGGTGTCGAGGGCCGAGGTGGCTTCGTCGAGGATGAGAATGGGCGGGTTGCGCAGGATGGCGCGGGCAATGCTCAGGCGCTGCCGCTGCCCGCCCGAAAGGCGCGCGCCCCGGTCGCCAATCATCGTCTGGTAGCCCTCGGGCGCGGCCACGATGAACTCGTGGGCGTTGGCAATTTTGGCCGCTTCGATGACCTCGGCCTCGGTCGCGTCGAGCTTGTTGAAGCGGATGTTGTTGAAAATCGTGTCGTTGAAGAGGATGCTCTCCTGCGTGACGATGCCCATCTGCTCGCGCACCGAGTGCACCGTGCAGTCGCGCAGGTCGTGGCCGTCGATGCGGATCTGGCCCTCGGTCACGTCGTAGAAGCGCGGCACCAGGTCGGCCAGGGTGCTCTTGCCGCCGCCCGAGGGGCCCACCAGCGCCACGGTTTTGCCCTTGGTCACGGTCAGGTTGATGCCTTCCAGCACGTTGCGGGCATCGTCGCCACCGTAGCTGAAGGCCACGTCGCGAAACTCGATTTCGTGGCGGAAATTCGGCAGCGTTTCGGCGCCGGGCTTGTCTTGGATGCTGGGCTCGGTATCGACGATGCTCAGCACCCGCTCGCCGGCCACCAGGCCGCGCTGGATGTTGCTGAACGAGGACGAGAGGGCCTTGGCCGGCACCAGAATCTGCGAAAACAGGATGATGTAGGTGATAAAGGACGCCGGGCTCAGGCCGGCCGTGCCACTGAGCACCAGCGAGCCGCCGTAGTAGAGCAGCCCGGCCACCACCATCACGCCCGCAAACTCGGAGAAGGGCGAGGCCAAGTCCCGCGTGTTGTCGATGCGGCGCTGGGTTTTGGTGTACTGGTCGTTCTGCTCGTGAAACTTGCCGGTGATGTAGGGCTCGGCGTTGAAGGCCTTGATGACGCGCATGCCGCCCAGCGTCTCGTCGATGACCGAAAGCATGGTGCCCAGCGTCGACTGGCTGGTTTTGGCGTGCTGGCGCAGGCGCTTCGAGACGCCCGCAATCAGCCCGCCCGAAATCGGCAGCAGGATCAGGGTGAACAGCGTGAGCCTGACCGACATGCTGAAGAGCACGGCGAACATGAAGAAGATGGTCAGCGGCTCGCGCACCACCGATTGCAGGGTGTTGATGACCGAGGTTTCCACTTCCTGCACGTCGCTGGTGAAGCGCGACATCATGTCGCCCTTGCGGGTGGAGGAGAAGTAGCCCAGCGGCAGGCGCGTCACGTTCTGGTAGAGCGCCGCCCGCAGCTGCCGAATCACCCGGGCCCGCACCCGCGCCACCAGGCGCAGGCTGAGGTAGCGGAACAGGTTGCTGAAAAACACCGACACCACGATGACCCCGCACACGAAGCCCAGTGCGCCCATGCGGCCCTTGGAAGCCACCACCTGCCCGAAATAGTAGTTGAACGTGCCCGTCACGTAGTCCAGGCTCAGCTCGAAGGCCGGGGCCACCGTCGGCAGGGGCTCGTTGCCCTCCACCCCGAAGAGTACGTTGAGCAGCGGAATGACCAGGCTGAAATTGGCAATGCCGAAAAAGATGCCCAGGATGGTGTACACGAAGTACAGGGGCACAAAATCGGCGTAGGGCCGGGCAAAGCTGAGGATGCGCAGGTATGTCTTCATCGAAAGGGCAAAGGTAGACCACGGATTCTCGCGGATTATTTTGCGGATGCCGCGGATTTCGTGGCCGGCCCTCCAACGCAGCGGGGCCACGACGCTACAGTCGTGGCCCCGCTGCGTTTACTTGATTGGTGCCGCGCATTTCTACCCGCCGACAGTTCCGTCGGCCCGCCGGAACGTCTGCGTCAGCTCAATCGGGCCGACGAGGTGCCGGTTGAACTCGGCCAGCTCCTCGGCCGGCACCCACAGCTCGTCGTGCGCGGGGCCGCCCACGTTCTGCACCGGGAAGCGGGCGGCGTAGGCGGCCTCCACCGCGAAGCGCAGCACGTAGCCCACGCCGTAGTAGGGCACGTTCCAGTCGCGGGCTATCTGGGCCGCGTAGGCCTCGTTGGTGACGGGGTAGAAAATCGGCTGCTCGGGCAGGCGCGGCGGAAACGCCCGCCACCCGCTCTGCGCAATCAAGTCCAGCTCGGCCTGATTGACGGGCCGGTACAGCGTGACGGTATCGATGGTATGCTGCATAATCAGCGGGTAAGGAGGCGTAAAAGTAATGGGGCCACGGCTTGCAGCCGTGGCTCCACCCGGACGACAATCGTCCTCAAAATTCGTGAAATCCGAAAAATCCGCAGTAATCCGTGGTCTAGAACTCATGCACCCGCTGGGCCGCGTTCCAGCGCAGGGCCAGCGAGGGGTACACACCCGTCGTGCGGGTGCCGTTGACCAGGGCGCTGCGGGCCACCAGCTTGGCGTCGAGCCAGAGGTTGGGCCGCGCCATCCAAGTGGCGGTGAAGTCGGCGAAGAGCTGCTCTACGCGCCGGCCCTGGGCCACCGTGTTGCCGTAGTCGTTGGGGCGCGGGGTGTAGGGGCGCAGCACGTTGCCGCCGTAGTTGAGCAGCTCCCGGGTGGTGGCGTCGATGCCGTCCAGGCCGTACACCGAGTAGAAGCCCTTGCCCACCAGCGTCAGGCGGGGCAGCGGCTGGTAGCTGAGCTGCCCAAACAGCTCCCACAGGTTGGCCCCGATGGGGTGGGCCAGCGGCTGCCCGTAGTGCTCGTAGGCGCGGTACAGGTCGAGGTGCTGGTAGGTGTAGGGGCGGATGAAGTTGTATTCCACCTGCAAATCCAGGTTCGACAGCCCGAACACGTCCAGGTACTTGCCGCCCACCTGAAAGGCCTGCTTGTTGGCCCACCAGCCCCGGCCCGAGCGCACCTGGCTCACCACCAGCTCATCGAGCACCACCTGCCCGTAGAGCTGGGCGCGGCGCTTGATGTTCCAGCGGAAGTCGGCCCCGAGGATGGCGTTGTCGTTCGAGCCCACGGCCTGCTCCACACTGCGGTAGAAGATGATGGGGTTCAGGTACTGTAGCTCAAAGCGCCCCTTGCCGCGCCCGAACATGGTCGACTCGAACAGGCCCACGTTCAGCCCCGGCGTGATGTCGTAGCTGAGGTGGTGCAGGGCCATGTACTTCTTCTGAAACACCGTGTCGACGTTGCGCCGCTCCGCCGTCAGCTCCGCGAAAATGTTCTGGTAGTTGAGCTTCCACACCCGCGTATTCAGCTTCAGGAAGAAGTACGGCGCCGCGTAGTCCGACAGAATCAGCGAGCGGTAGCCGTTGCCGATGACGTTCCGGTCGTGGCCCAGCTGCACGTTGATGTGCTTGGTGGCGGCGTAAGTGACGTAGCCCCGGGCCGTGAGGAAGTCAAATTGATTCTGCTGGTTCTTGAAGTACTTCCAATAGCCCTCGTGCGGCACCGCGTTGTCGCGCCGGATGCGGTTGCTCACGTACTCCGGCACCCGCATCTGCGTGTCGGTGAAGTAAGTGTAGAAGCCCAGGCGCTGGTCGATGGTGCCCTCCACCTGCACCCCGCGGGTGTTGGTGTAGAGGAAGCCATCCGAGCCCGAGCCCACCTGCAGGTTCAGCACCGGGTTGACGCGCAGCTGAAAGTCGGGCGTGTTGACGCTGTAGAGGTCGGTGGGCATGCGGTAGAAGTGCTTCAGGATTGGCCGCTGACTTTCGGCTGGTCCTGCCGCCGAATGCGTCCAGTTATCCTGCTGCAGATACGTCTGGTTGAATGCCTCCACCTTACCCGCGGCTGCCATGCGCGCGGCCAGCCGCCCCACCGCCGCCCGGTTGTAGGGCCGCGTGGAGGTGTGAATGTCGCCCACCGAGTCCGGCCCGTACTTGATGGCGTAGCGGTCAATCAGCCGGTACACGTCCGGGTCCAGCGGCACGTACACCGGCGCCTGCAGCGGCGCTTTCGCATCCGTCACGTCGATGCGCGCCGGGGCCGAAACCGGCGCCGGGGGCACCGTAACGACGGGCGCCGGCGCTGGGACCGGAGTGGGCGCGGCCACCGGCGGCGTAGCGGGCTGAATGGTAGTCGTGCGGGTGGTATCCGTCACCTGCGCCAGCAGGGGCGAGGCGGCAGCGGTCAGCAACAGGCCGAAGCCCAGCCGGGGAATAAGTCGGTTCATAGGGGAAGGGTAAGCGGCCTGCATACGCAAGCCGCCCCGGCGAAGCTACACTTCCCGCCCGAAACGCCCCCAACCGTGCCCGAAACGCTTCCGCCCATGCCCGACACGTTTCCAGCACGCCCGAAACGCCACCCAGCGTCCCCGAAACGTTTCCAGCATGCCCGAAGCGCTTCCCACCATGCCCGAAACGTTTCCAGCGTCCCCGAAACGCTTCCCAGCATCACCGACACGCCACCCAGCACGCCCGACACGTTTCCAGCACCACCGACACGCCACCCAGCGCCTTCAACACGCTCCCCCGCGTGCCCGACCCGCATCCAAACGCGCCCGGCTGCCACCAAGCCGCGTCCGCCGCGTAGATTTGCCTTCACCCCGCACCCTCACGCCCGCTGCCATGAGCACCGCCCAACCGACCATCGTACTGCTGCACGGTTTCGCCGAAAGCCGCGAAGTCTGGACCACTTTCACCCGCGACTTCCCCGACGACTACCGCCTCGTCACGCCCAACCTGCTCGGCTTCGGCACCAACGTGCACGACATCCGCGACTTCTCGATGGAGGCCCAGGCCCGCTACCTGGCCGAGTACCTGCGCCAGCGCGGCGTCGAGCGGGCCGCGTTCGTGTGCCACAGCATGGGCGGCTACGTGGCCCTGGCCTTTGCCGAACGCTACCCCAGCATGGTGGCCGGCCTGAGCCTGTTTCACAGCACCGCCCTGCCCGACACCGAGGAGCGCAAAGCCAACCGCGACAAAAACATCGACTTCATCGAGCGCCACGGCGTGGAGAAGTTCATGGACTCCTTCGTGCGCCCGCTCTTCGCCCCCGCCAACCGCGAAAAGCTGGTCGATGAGCGCTGCTTCCTCGAAGAAATCGGCAAAGCCACTCCCCAGGACAGCATCATCGGCGCCCTCAAGGCCATGAAGCAGCGCCCCGACCGCACCGAGGTGCTGCGCAAAGCCCGCTTCCCGGTGCAGTTCATCATCGGCAAAGACGACGTGGCCGTCACCGTCGAAAGCCTGCTGCCCCAGCTCACCCTGCCCACCGAAAGCCACGTGCTCATCCTCGACAACGTGGGCCACGTCGGCTTCTTCGAGCAGCCCGAGGTGACGCGCCGCGCCGTGCTCGACTTTGCCGGCCGCGTGTTCGGCCGCGAGGAATAAGCGGCCTCTGGCCGGATGGCGCCCGCTTACCGGGGCAGCCCAAACGTGACGGGCAGCGTGAAGGATAGCGGAACGGCCCGGCCCTGGTAGCGGGCCGGCGTCCAGCGGGGCATGGTTCGGATAACCCGCACCGCTTCTTCGTCCAGCAGCGGATGCACCCCCTTCACGACCACCGGCTCCTGCACCTGCCCCGCGGAATCAATCAGGAACTGCACGAACACCCGCCCCTGAATACCGCTCGACCGGGCCTTGGGCGGGTAGCGCAGCGTGCCGGCCAGGCGGCGCATCAGCCCCTCCATGCCGCCCGGCGGCTCGGCCATCACGTCGTAGGGGTACTTGACGGGCTCGGCTGCTGCCGGCGCGGCCGGCGGCAGCCGAAACGTGACCGGCACGGTGTAGGCCACGTTGACCGGCCGTCCCAGCTGCCGGCCGGGCGTCCAGGCGGGCATCAGCGGCAGCACGCGCAGCGCTTCCGCATCCAGCAGCGGGTGGGCGCCCTTGCTCACCCGGGCCTGCTCGATGCGCCCCTCCGGGTTGACGACAAACGTGACGAACACCCGGCCCTCGATGCGCTGCTGCAGGGCTTCGGGCGGGTACTGCAGGTGGCTGCCCAGAAACTTCATCAGCCCCTGCATGCCGCCGGGCGGCTGGGGCTGCTGCTCCGCGTAGGTATACACCTTGCCGCCCACGCGCACGGTGTCGCCGGCCGGGGCGGTCTGGGCCTGCGCCGTGCCGGCGCCCAGGGCCAGCGCGGCCACTAGCATGCGTAAATGCATGGCGTATCTGAAGAAGGAAGAGGCGCCCGGGACTAGCGCCCCACGCGGTTGATAGTCGTAGTGGTCTTGATTTTGAACGAGACCGGCACAATCAGGTAGCTGCGCACGGGCTGGCCTTCTTCCAGCGCCGGGTACATGGGCGGCAGCTTGGCCACCACCCGCAGCGCCTCCGCATCGATTTCGGGCGACACAGACTGAATAACGACCGGATTTTCCACCCGCCCGGCCTCGCTCACTTCGAAGAGCACCATCAGCTTGCCCTCCGTGCGCCCCTGCAGGGCGGCCACCGGGTAGCGAATGTTCTGCCCCAGAAACCGGCTCAGCGACGCCACCCCGCCCTCCACGGCCGGCATGGCCGTGGGAAACAGGCGCAGGCCCGGCGTGACGCCCACGGTGCCCGTCTGGCCCTGAAACAGCACCGGTATCACCGCGCTGCTCTTGATGGCCCGCTCGCGCCGGCGGGCCGGCTGCCAGGCCAGGCCCTGGGCCGGGCTCTGGCTCAGCGTGGCCAGGGCGGCGGCCGTCATCTGCTCGTGGGCCAGGCGCAGGGCCTTCTTGTCGCCGCCGCGCGGGGGCGTCTGGTGCATGTCGGTGAGCACGTAGGTTTTGCCCACCCGGCCCAGCGAGTCGATTTCCATCTTCACGAAAACCAGCGCGGAGGCCTGCGCCTGGCGGGCGGCCTCCGGGTAAGTCAGGTGGCTTTTCAGGTAGGCTTCCAGGGCCGCCTGCCCGCCCACCGGCCGGGCCGGCTGGCCTTCGGCGGCCGGACGCGAGCCGCTCAGGGCCGGCTGCACCGGCGGCAGGCTGAACACGATGGGCAGGGTGTAGGCCACGCTCACCGGGCGCCCGTTCTGCCGGCCCGGCACCCAGGCCGGCATCTGGCCGACCACGCGCAGGGCCTCGGCACCCAGCAGCGCGTCGGGGTCTTTCAGGACTTTGGCCTGCTCGATGCCGCCCCTGGCATTCACCACGAAGCTCACGAATACGCGCCCTTCGCTGCGCCGCAGCAGGGCTTCGGGCGGGTACTGCAGGTGCTGGCTGAGGTACTGCTTCAGGGCCGGCATGCCGCCCTGGGGCTGCGGCATCTGCTCGGCGTAGGTATACACGGAGTCGCGCGGGGGCGGGGCGGTTTGGGCCTGCGCCGCGGCGCTTAGCGCCAGCGCGGCCAGTAAAATGCGGAAGCGCATAATCGGTAGAGAAGATAAAAAAAGCCGGGCTTCGGCAGCTAACGTCCGCTAAAGCCCGGCAAGATAACCCCGAATGAACGAAGCCCACGCAGGCCGCGGGCCGTCAGGGTTTCGGTTTTCGGGGAAAGTTGATCAGGACCAGGGCCCGGATGCCGAGCACCAGCACCACCAGCGTCACCAGCGGCACGAGGATGCGCAAGGCCCAGATCAGGACGATAAACCAATCGATGAGCAGCAGGCTGAGGAGCAATTTCATGGGCTATTTTATGCGTGAACGGAGAATAAGCAAGGCTAAAGTAGCTCCCGAAGCCCGGATGCCTACTTCAGCAGGCCCGGGGCCGTCTGCGCTACGCGGCAGACGCGGCCGGCGTTTGCCGGCCGGGCCGGGGCGCCTTATCATTGCGCGGTCTATCTATCAATCAATACACGATGCTTTTTCCTGCTTTGCGGCCGCGGTCATGCCGTTTCTTGCTCGGGTTTATTTTGCTGCTGCTTCACGCCGGCTTCGCGGGGGCGGCACCGCTTACCGTCGTTAGCGGCCACATCGACCATCCTGCTGGTGCGCGCGTGGCCCTGTTCATCGGCCGACACCCGGTGACCAATGCACCGCTACGCAGCAGCTGGGCGGAGCTGGATGCGGCCGGTAATTTTCAGCTCACGATTCCCGATCTGCCGTTCAGCCAGATAGTGGAGTTTGCCCACGGCGGCGAAACGGCAGAGCTATTCCTGACCCCAGGTGACCAGCTGCAGCTAAGCGTAGACGCCGGGGAGTTTGATGAGACACTGCACTTTACGGGCTCGGGCGCCAATGCCAACAATTACCTGGTGGCGTACTTTCTGCGCTTCGAGGATATCCCACTACCGACAACGCCCCCGGCCCCACGCCCGGAAGGCCCCGGCAAACCCTGGCGCACGCCTCAGCAGGAAATACGCCTGAGCGACTCGTTGAACCAAATAGCGCGCACCTTCCTGCGGGACTACGCCGCCAAGTATCCCCTGCCAACGGATTTCAGCCGCTACGCTCGGGATTATATCATCTTTGAGAGTGCGGCAGGCAGCCTGTGGTACCCGTATCTTCGGCGGAAACGTGAGGGTAATCCCTCCCTGGCGGCTCCTGATTTTGTATTCGATAACCTGCGCAAGGTACCCTCGCTGGATTCGGCCATGCGCCG
This sequence comes from Hymenobacter edaphi, assembly GCF_003258365.1. Classification (GTDB taxonomy): domain Bacteria; phylum Bacteroidota; class Bacteroidia; order Cytophagales; family Hymenobacteraceae; genus Solirubrum; species Solirubrum edaphi. The sequence continues at coordinate 59,217 of NZ_QHKM01000003.1, forward strand.
CAACAGTGGTGGTTGGAACGCAATTGTGGAGTGCTATGAAATGGCCGTGCTGTGGAATGCTACGCCGCCCGTCACCGCGCAGACCCTGCCAACCCAGCTCACGGCGCACTTCGGGCGCACGCACACCCGCGATGTGATGATGGCGCGGTACTGCATGGTGCAGCTGAACCGCGCAGGGCCCGGCCAAGCGCAGCCGTTTATACAAGCCCTGCAGCGCATGACGTCCGACACCCTGCTGCTGGGGCCGGTGCAGCGGATGTACCAGCGCAAGCTGAAGTTCAGCGGCGGCCAGCCCGCGCCCGACTTCACCCTGCGCGACGCCACCGGCAAGGAAGTACGCCTCTCCGACTTCCGGGGCAAGGTGGTGTACCTGGATTTCTGGGCCTCGTGGTGCGGCCCCTGCCTGCTGGAAATGCCCGCCAGTGCCCGGCTGCGTGAGAAGTTTGCCGGTAAAGACGTAGTGTTTCTCTATGTGTCCGTCGACACAAAGGAGGAAGCCTGGAAAGCCGCCCTGGCTAAGCCCGGCCTGACCGGGGCCAATGCCCACCACGGCTGGGCGCAGGGTTTCGAGACGCCCGCGGCCAAAGCCTATTCCGTGGAGTCTATCCCGGCGTATTTTATCATCGACCGGCAGGGGCGGCTACAGAAGGGGCCGGCACCCCGGCCCAGCGCCGGCCAGGCCACTATCGACGCGCTGAATATCGCCCTGGGCAAGTAGCCGCGCCGCGCCACAACGCAACGGGGCCGGGATGCAGCTGCATCCCGGCCCCGTTGTGCTATTCGGGCAGGGGGCTTACTTCAGCAGCCCCTCGGCCAGCAGGTACTCGGCAATCTGCACCGCGTTGGTGGCGGCGCCCTTGCGCAGGTTGTCGGCCACCACCCACATATTCAGCGTGTTCGGCTGCGACTCGTCGCGGCGCAGGCGGCCCACCAGCACGGCGTCCTTGCCGTGGGCGTCCTGGGGCATGGGGTAGCGGTTGTTGGCCGGGTCGTCGACCACCTCCACGCCGGGGGTTTCGGCCAGCAGGCGGCGCACTTCCGCCAGGTCGAAGTCGCGGGCAAACTCCACGTTCAGGGCTTCGGAGTGGCCGCCCAGCACCGGGATGCGCACCGTGGTGGCCGTCACGCGGATGCTCTCGTCGCCCATGATTTTCTTGGTCTCCTTCACCATCTTCATTTCCTCCTTGGTGTAGCCGTTGTCCTCGAACACGTCGATGTGCGGCAGCACGTTCAGGTCGATGCGGTGGGGGTAGGCGGGGTTGGTCGGCACGTCGCCGGCGCGCTCCTGCATCAGCTGGTCGACGGCCTTTTTGCCGGTGCCCGTCACGCTCTGGTAGGTGCTCACCACCACGCGCTCCACCTTGTAGGCTTCGTGCAGGCGGCTCAGGGCCACCACCATCTGAATGGTGGAGCAGTTGGGGTTGGCAATGATTTTATCCTCCGCGGTGAGCACCCGGGCGTTGACTTCGGGCACCACCAGCTTCTTGGTGGGGTCCATGCGCCAGGCCGAGGAGTTGTCGATAACCACGGTGCCCACGGCGGCGAAGCGCGGGGCCTGCTCCTTGCTCACCGAGCCGCCGGCCGAGAAAATGGCCACGGCCGGGCGGGCCGCAATGGCGTCGTCCATGCTCACCACGGGGTATTGCTTGCCCTTGAATTCAATCAGCTGCCCCACCGATTTCTCGGAGGCTACGGGCAGCAGCTCGGTGACGGGGAAGTTGCGCTCTTCGAGCACTTTCAGCATCTGGCCCCCCACGAGGCCGGTGGCACCAACGACGGCTACTTTCATCTTCAGGATCAGCGAAAAACCACCTCAGCCGAGGCGGCCCGCAAAAATCGGGAAAAACGCGCGGAATTACAGCCAATGGCTTAGCTTGCGTACCGGTGCGACGTGACCCGGCCCCGGCCGCCGGCCTCAGCACCAGCCTTTTCTGCTCCTGCCCGCTGCCTATGCTGCTACGATTACTCCGCGCCCTGAGCCTGGTGCTGCTGGCCGCCGCGCCCGCCGCCGCCCAGCTCAACGAAAGTTTTACCGACGGCGACTTCACCGCCAACCCCGCCTGGACCGGCGACGTTACGTCCTTTCAGGTGACCACCCAGCAGCTGCAAAGCAACGGCCCGGCCGTGACGGGTACTCAGATTCAGCTGGCGACGCCGGGACAGGCCGTCACGGGCACTACCTGGGAGTTCTGGGCCAACCTGCGCCTGGCCACTTCCAGCGGCAACCTCGCCGACGTGTGGCTGATTTCGGAGCAGGCCGACTTGAAAGCCGCCGGCAACCGCGGCTATTTCGTGCGCCTCGGCGGCACCCCCGACGAGGTGGCCCTGTTCCGTAAGGACGCCACCGGCGCAGCTGCCTACGTCATCAACGGCGCCGACGCCACGCTGGCCTCGACCACCAACAACGTGGTGCGGGTGCGCGTGACGCGCAGCGCGGCCGGCCTGTGGAACCTGGAGCGCGACCTGACCGGCGGCAACAGCTACACCAGCGAAGGCACCGCCACCGACAATACCTACCTGCGCAGCCAGTACCTGGGCGTGCTGCTGACGTATTCGTCGGCCAACAACCGCGCCTTTTCCTTCGACGACTTTCGCGTATCGGACCAGACGGAGCCCGGCCTGAGCAGCGCCACGCCCCAGGCCGGCACCCTGCTCGATGTGCTCTTCAACGAGCCCGTGGCGGCCAATACGCCCGCTTCGGCCTTCCGCCTGGGCAGCGGGGCGGTGCCCACCGGCGCCATCCGCGACGCCACCGACCCCGGCCTGGTGCACCTGACCTTCGCCAATACGTTTCCGCTGGGCACCAGCACCGTGGAAGCGCGCAACGTGGTCGACCTCTACGGCAACGTGGCCACCGGTCCGCTCACGGCCTCGTTCGTGTACAACGGCACGCCCATTCAGCCCGGGCCGAACCAGCTGCTCATCACCGAAATCCTGGCCGACGAAACTCCGCAGCTGGGGCTGCCGGCTTCGGAGTTTATCGAGATTCACAACCCGTCGACCACCAGCCCGCTGGATTTGGGCGGGGTGCGGCTGACCAAGCCCGGCAACACGGCCCTGGCCGTGTTCGGCAGCGGGGCCATCCTGCTGCCGGGCGAGTACGCGGTGGTGTGCGCCAGTACCCGCGTCACGCAGTTTGCCAGCTACGGCAAGGTGTTCGGCCTGAGCAACTTCCCCTCGCTGAGCAACACCGGCGACCAGCTGCTGCTGCGCGCCCGCGACGGCCGCCAGATTTTCGAGGTGAACTACGCCGATACCTGGTACCGCGACAACAGCAAAAAGGACGGTGGCTGGACGCTGGAAATGATTGACACCAGCAACCCCTGCGGCGGGGCCGACAACTGGCTGGCCAGCACCGACCCGAGCGGGGGCACGCCCGGCCGCGCCAACGCGGTGCGCGCCGCCAACCCCGACCGCACCGCGCCCGCCCTGCTGCGGGCCGTGGCCGCGTCGCCCACGCTGCTGCGCCTCACCTTTGGCGAGAAGCTCGACAGCGCCCTCACCGCCAACCCGGCCCTTTATACCCTGGCCGGCGGCCCCGCCGTGCAGCGCGTGACGCCCGTGGCCTACGACTTCCGGGCCGTGGAGCTGACCCTGGCCGCGCCGCTCACCGCCAATCAGCCCTACACGCTCACCGTCGCGCGCGCCACCGACTGCGTGGGCAACGCCTCGGGCCCGCTCAGCTCGGCCACCCTGGTACTGCCCGCGGCGGCCGTGCCCGGCGACGTGGTTATCAACGAAATCCTCTTCAACCCGCGCACCGAGGGCGTGGACTTCGTGGAGCTGCTCAACCGTTCCGGTAAGTACATCGACCTGCAGGGCTGGCAGCTGGGCCGCGTCCGCCCCGACAGCATTGCCGAAAACCGCACCATCATCAGCGAGCCGTACGTGCTGGCACCCGGGCAGCTGGCGGTGCTCACCTCGCGCCCCGACGTGGTGCAGGCCCAGTACGCCAGCAGCAGCGAGCCGGCCGCCTTCCTGCCCGCCCTCACTCTGCCCTCGTACCCCGACGACGCGGGCATCGTGACCCTGCTGAACGCCCAGAACACGCGCATCGACCGGTTCGACTACTCGCAGGACCTGCACCTGGCCCTGCTCGACACCCGCGACGGGGTATCTTTGGAGCGTCTGCGGCCCGACGGCCCGAGCCGGGGCTCAAACTTCCACTCGGCCGCGGGCAGCGTGGGCTACGCCACGCCCGGCCGGCGCAACTCGCAGTTTCTGGCCGAGTCGGCGAGCAGCCAGCAGTTCACGATGGAGCCCGAGGTCTTCACCCCCGACGACGACGGGCAGCAGGACTTTACCACCCTCGGCTACCGTCTCGACGCGGCCGGCTACGCTGCCAGCGTGACGGTGTACGACGCGCTGGGCCGCCTCACCCGCCGCCTCGTGCGCAACGAAACGCTGCCGACCAGCGGCTTCATCCAGTGGGACGGCCTGACCGAGAGCCGCCACAAGGCCGCCGTCGGCTACTACGTGCTGCACATCGAGCTATACAAGCCCGGCGGCGGCGCGAAAAAGGAATACAAGAAGACGGTGGTAGTAGGAGCGAGGCTGTAGAAACGGGGAAATAGAACGTTATCCTGAGCAGAGCGAAGGACCTTCTTCAAACCTTGAACCGCTGCTAACAACAACGAGCAGACGTTTTTTTATTAACTGCACCAACTGAAAGCGCAGCCACCGAGCCCTTACGATTGGGCGTTGGTGGCTGCGCTTCTCAGTTGTTGCAGGGTTCGAGGAAGGTCCTTCGCTCTGCTCAGGCCGACGTTGTAATAATTACTTACGCTGCCGCTTGCTGCCGCAGCGTGCTCATCAGCAGCTCGTAAGAGCGGAGGCGGGCGGCGTGGTCGTAGATGTGCGACACGACCAGCAGCTCGTTGACCTGAGTGGCCTGCACGAACTGCTCCACCTGCTTGCCCACTTTGGCGGCGCTGCCGATAAAGGAGTAAGCCATCATCATGCGCACGGATTCCTCTTCCATCTCGCTCCACAGGCCCTGCATGCTCGCTACGGGCGGCTGCATCGGCCGCGAGGTGCCCCGCACGATGTTGGTAGCCAGCTGGTAGAACGACGTGGCCAGCTGCTCGGCGGCCTCGTTCGTGTCGGCGGCAATGACGTTGACGCAGGCGGCGGCGTAGGGCTCAGTGAGGTACTGCGAGGGGCGGAAATTCTCGCGGTAGAGGTGCAGGGCGGCCTGCAATTGGCTGGGTGCGAAGTGGCTGGCAAAGGCGAAGGGCAGCCCCAGGTAAGCCGCCAGTTGCGCGCTGTAGGTGCTGGAACCCAGCAGCCAGACGGGCACGTCGAGCCCCTCGCCGGGAATGGCGCGCACCTTGGAAGCGCGGTTTTCGGCCGAGAGGTAGGTTAGCAGCTCCTGCACGTTCTGCGGGAAGTCGTTGACGGAGCCCTGCAGGTCGCGGCGCAGGGCCTGGGCGGTGAGCGGGTCGGTGCCGGGGGCGCGGCCCAGGCCCAGGTCGATGCGGCCGGGGTAGAGGGTGGCCAGCGTGCCGAACTGCTCGGCCACGATAAGCGGGGCATGGTTGGGCAGCATGATGCCGCCCGAGCCCACCCGGATGGTGGAGGTGCCGCCGGCAATGTGGCCGATGAGCACCGCCGTGGCCGAGCTGGCAATGCTGGCCATGTTGTGGTGCTCGGCCAGCCAGTAGCGCGTGTAGCCCCACTGCTCAGCGTGCCGGGCCAGGTCGAGGCTGCTGCGGAAGGTATCGGCGGGCGTGTGGCCCTCCAGGATGGGCGCCAGATCCAGCAGGGACAGGGGCAATTTGTGTATGTTCGTAGGCATCGAAGTCGGGGAGTAGCTGCGAGAACAGCTGGCGGGAGCGGGTTGTTTCCCGGAAGGCAGACCGGCCAGACCGCCGTTAAACCCTGCGGGCCCGAATACGTCCAACCCAGCATGACGACGCAACAACAGGTGCAGCACCTGCTCTGGCGCGCGGGCTTCGGGCCCCGCCCCCACGACGTGGCCGCCGGCCTGGCGCCGCGCAAGGTGCTCCGGCAGCTGCTCCACGACGCGGCCAGCTACCAGCCGCTCGACAGCCCGCAGATGCGCTACCGCGAGGCGCTGGCCCTGGCGCCCGTGCCCACGATGGATATGAAGCAGGATCCGCTGGCGCCCGCGCTGAAGAAGGGCGAGCTGACGGCCGAGCAGCGCAAGGAGCAGAACCGCCAGATCCGCGACGCGTTCTACGCCATGAACACCGGCTGGCTGCAGCGCATGGCCACCTCGCCGGCCCAGCTGCGCGAGAAGCTCACCTTTTTCTGGCACGGCCACTTCGCCTGCCGCGTGCGCCGCCCCGACCTCGCCCTGCAGCTCCACAACACCATCCGGCGCCTGGCCCTGGGCAAGTTTCCCGACCTGCTGCTGGCCGTGGCCAAGGAGCCGGCCATGCTGCAATTCCTCAACAACCAGCAGAACCGCAAGCAGCGCCCCAACGAAAACTTCGCCCGCGAGGTGATGGAGCTGTTTACCATCGGCCGCGGCCACTATTCGGAGCAGGACGTGAAGGAGGCCGCCCGCGCCTTCACCGGCTGGGGCTTCGACGGGCAGGGGCAGTTCCAGTTTCGCCCCCGGCAGCACGACGACGGCCCCAAAACCTTCCTGGGCCAGACCGGCACCTTCGGCGGCGAAGACGTGCTGCGCCTGCTCACCGAGCGCCGCGAAACGGCCCTGTTTCTGACCACCAAGCTCTACCGCTTCTTCGTCAACGACCAGCCCAACCCCCAGCACATCGGGCCGCTGGCCGAGGCGTTTTACAAATCAGGGTACGACATTCAGGACCTCGTGGAGCGCCTGTTTTCGGCTGATTGGTTTTACGACGCGGCCAACGTGGGTACGCGCATCAAGTCGCCGGTGGAGCTGCTGGTGGGGCTGCAGCGGCAGGCCGGCCTCGCGCCCGCCGACGGGCAGAAGCTGGTGTTCTGGCAAAAAGCCCTGGGCCAGACGCTGTTTCAGCCCCCCAACGTGGCCGGCTGGCCCGGCGGCCGCAACTGGATTGATTCCTCCTCGCTCTTGCTGCGCCTGCAGCTGCCCCAGGTGCTGCTGAAGCAGGCCGAGGTCAACATCGCGCTGAAGGAGGACGAAAACGACCTGGCCCCGCAGCTGCCGCGCAGCGAACGGCTCCTGCGCAGCCGCGGCAAGGAAGCCGGCGACGCCCCCGTGAGCCTGGCCACCGTGGCTGCTCTGGTGGCGAAAACGCCCGCCGATAAGCAAGCTGCTGCCCTGGCCGGCTTTCTGCTGCAGGCCCCGCTGCGCCCCGAAAACCTGGCGCTGATTCAGCAAACCGCGCTCGAAGATGGTGGCCCCCAGCAACGCCTGCGTCTGCAGGTCGGCGCGTTGCTGTCGTTGCCCGAATACCAGCTGATGTAAAGCTGCACCGGGTTGACTGACGCGAAAAGGGCGTCATGCCGAGCGAAGCTGCGGTATCTTGCGTGCTGACGTCTGATAAAGCTGTCAGTCAATAAATTACCCCCTGGAATAACAACTCTGTTGCGCCCGGCATGATGCAGTAAGTATCCAACGGCTGCCGATGCCCTGCCACCCCAACACCCCTTCCACCATGACCTCCCGCCGCGACTTTCTGAAAACCTCTGCGCTGGCCAGCACGCTGCTGTTTGTGCCGCGCTTTCTGCACAAGCTCGACGCGCAGGCCCTGCCCGCGCTGCAGGATGCCGGCGGGCGGCGCCTGGTGGTGGTGCAGCTCGGTGGCGGCAACGACGGGCTGAACACCGTGGTGCCTTTCCGCAACGACCTGTATTACAACGCCCGGCCCACGCTGGCCCTGCGCGAGCAAGCCGGCCTGCTGACGCTGGAAAAAGACCTCGCCCTGAACCCCGGCATGACCGCGCTCAAGGGCCTCTACGACCAGGGCCGCCTCACCGTGCTCAACAGCGTGGGCTACCCCAACCCCGACCGCTCGCACTTTCGCTCCATGGACATCTGGCACACCGGCTCGGCCGCCGACGAGTACCTGAGCACCGGCTGGCTGGGGCGTTACCTCGACGCGGCCTGCACCGGCTGCAGCACCGGCCACACCGGCATCGAAGTCGACGACACATTGAGCCTGGCCATGAAGGGCGCCCGGCGCAAGGGCCTGGCGCTGAAGAATCCGCAGAAGCTGCGCGACGTGACCCGCAACCGCCTGCTGCGCGCCGCCAGCCGTGAATCAGCCGCCACCGGCCTCGGCGAGCTGGACTACCTCTACAAGACCCTGGCCGAAACCGCGTCCTCGGCCGACTACCTGTTCGAGAAGAGCAAAGTGTACCAGTCGAAGACGACGTACCCGCAGACGGATTTCGCCAAAAGCCTCAAAACCACCGCCGAGCTCATCAATTCCGGCCTCGATACCCGCGTGTACTACACCGCCCTGTCGGGCTTCGATACGCACGTGCGGCAGCAGGAGCAGCAGGGCAAGCTGCTCAAGGACCTCTCCGACGGCCTCGCGGCCTTCGTCGACGACCTGCAGCAGGGCGGCAACCTCGATTCGACGCTCATCCTGGTTTTCTCGGAGTTTGGGCGGCGCGTGGGCCAGAACGCCAGCAACGGCACCGACCACGGCACGGCCAACAACGTGCTGCTGCTCGGCGGCAAGCTACGCCAGCCCGGCGTGGCCAACGCCGCCCCCGACCTGGCCAACCTCGACGCGGGCGACCTGCGCTACCAGGTTGACTTTCGCAGCATCTACGCCAGCATCCTGCACGACTGGCTAGGCGCCGATAATCAGCTCATTCTCAGCCGCGACGTGACCCCGCTGGCGGGCCTGGTGTAAGAAGATAAAACGCGCGGCCCGGCCGGGTTGCGCGGTTCGAGGCCTAGCGCCGGAAGGTGAAGCCGACAAAGAATTCCCGATCCGTTTCGCGGTTCAGGGCAAAATGGGCGCCGAAATCGACCTGCAGGTTGTCGTTCAGGTTGAACATCGGGGCCACATTCACCGAGTTGCGCCAGCCGCTGTGCTGGGCATCCCAGCGGGCCACGCCTTCCACCATAAAGGAAAACAGGTCGTTGAAATCGTGCTCCAGCGCCACCGAAGGCACCACGCCGAGGTAGTGGCCGCGCGTTTCCCGGTCGTAGCACAGCTTGGTTTCCACCTGGCCTTCCGCGTCCCAGTGGTGGCCCAGGTTCACATCGACGGGCACGATCAGGCCGTACTCCGCCCCGCCGGCCCCGGCCAGGCCGCCGGTGGGCAGGCGCACCCAGCCCACGGCGGCCAGCGCCACGGGGCACTCTTCGTCGTCGCCGAGAAAGTTGTGCTTGAGGCGCACGGCCACATCGCCGAAGCCGCGCTGCCGCTCCCAGTTTGGGTCGTCGGACTGGCGCTGCTTTTGAGTGGCAAACACGGGTATTTCCAGCTGCAGGTCGGTGCGGCGGCTCAGGCCCAGCTTGGGCATGAGATAGGCCGCGTGCCACTCCCGTTCGCGCTGGTTGTCTTCGCGGCGGTTGATAAGGCGGAAGCCGTCGACTTCCAGCTGAAAATGCCCCGCATCAACGGTAAACGGGCTTTCCGTCACGCCCGGGCGGTCGGGGCGCAGCTCGCGCAGCTGGTTGCGCGGCACCGGGTGAAACAGGTCGAAGTGCGCCGAATCGTAAGGACAGGTTTTGGGCCGGTCGGGCGACTGGGCCCGGGCGGCCACCGCGCCGAGCAGCGCCAGCAGCAACAGGAGTACGCGTGCCATGGGGAGAGTAGGGAGAAGGAGTTGCCCCCGCATACGCAACTGCCCGCCGGCGGATCTGCTTTCGGGCTTTGCCGGCGCCCGAACCCGTATTTACAACGCGTAGCGCATCCCGAGAAAACTCCGCCGGCCCTGCAGCGGTGCGTAGTTGTACTCCGTGTCGAAGGTGTAGCCGTTGGGGTTGTCCTGGGTCACGTGCTTGTCGAAAGGGTCGAAAGGGCGCAGCAGCACGTGGCGGGGCAGAAAGTCCAGCAGGTTTTTCACCCCGCCGTACACCTGCAGGCGCTTGCCGAGCTGCTTGGTCAGCTGCACATTCTGCAGCGAGTACCAGGGCGAGCGGCTGGGGCGGTAGTCCAGCGGCTGCACCGGCAGGTTCATCGGGCCCGTCACCTGCCCGGTGTAGTCCACCGTGAGGCCCCAGCGGGCGGCCGTGTAGGTGGCGGCGAAAGTGCCCGAGAAGCCCGGCGTCTGCACCTGCCGCAGGCGCGTCTCGATGCCCGGCTCGCGCCGGTACACGTCGAGCACAGTTACGCCGGCCAGCAGCTTCAGTGCCGGCGTCAGCGTCCAGTCGGCGTTCAGCGTCAGCCCCCGCGACACGGCGTAGCCGCGCAGGTTGCGGTAGATGATCTGGTTGGGGTCGGCGTCGTAGTCGGGCAGGATTTTGTTGGTGAAGTAGGTCCAGAACAGGCTGCCGTCCAGCACCAGCGGCCGGGCATCGGAGCCGAGCTGCTGGGTGAAGTTCACGGTGGCGTTCCAGCTGCGCTCCGGGCGCAGCCGCTCGGCCACCACCACCTGCCGGGCCCCGGTCAGGGCCGCGTGGTCTTCGGTGAACAGGTTCACCACCCGAAAGCCGTTGCCGGCGCCCACGCGCAGCACCTGGCGGTTGTCGTCGGTGCCCCATTTATAGTTGATGCGGCCCGAAGGCACCAGGCCGTGGCGCGGGTCGTGGTCGAGGCGCAGGCCGGTGAGCAGGGTGGAGTGGATATTCAGGTGCCACTCGTCCTGGGCAAACAGGCCCGGCAGGCGCACCACGTCGGGGCGGTTCTGCGGCTGGTCGGCGGGGGGCGCGGCCGTGGCGGGCGTGTTGTCGTCGTACCAAGTGTAGCGGTAGGCCGTGCCGAGCAGCAGCTGGTGCTGCACGCTCAGGCTGCGCAGCCACGTGAGCTGCCCGAAGCCCACGTGCTGGGTGGCCAGGTAGCGGGTGGTGCCGTACACCGAGTTCTGGTGGTGGCGGTTGTAGGAGCCGCTGAGCAGCAGCTTTTCGCCCCCCACCGGCAGCTGGTACTGGCCCAGCAGCTCGTAGCGGCTGGTGTAGATACTCTCGCCGTACACGCTGTCGGTGCCGCGGAAAGCTGGCCGCCAGCCCAGCTGCCCGCCAAACCGGTCTTCGTAGTAGTAGCGCGCCGCCAGGTTGGCCACGCGGTCCTCGGGCCGGGTTAGGCTCCATTTGTTGAACACCGAGGCCCGTTTCTGGGTCGGCACGTCCGTGAAGCCGTCGTGGTTCACGTCGCGGCGCCGGTCGTAGCCAAACACGTTGGCCGTCAGCAGCGAGGTGGCTTTGCCCACGCGGCCGGCCGTGCCCGCGTCCACGTTCAGCTCGCCGAAGCTGGTGCCGAACACGTCCAGTGCCAGCGGCGGGGCCTTGTGCGGGGCTTTGGTGATGACGTTGATGAGCCCGCCCACGGCCTCCGAGCCGTACAGCGTGGAGGCTGGCCCTTTCACCACTTCCACCCGCTCCACCATGCTGTTGGGAATGCCGCTCAGCCCGTACACCGTGCTCAACGACGACACGATGGGCATCCCGTCGATGAGCACCATCGTGTAGGGCCCCTCCAGCCCGTTGATGTGAATGTCACCGGTGTTGCACACGCTGCAGTTCAGCTGGGGCCGCACGCCGTTGACCATCGTCAGGTTTTCGAACAGACTGGGCGCCGGGTTCTTCTGGAAAAACTTCGGCGTGTACAGCTCCACCGGCACCGGCGACTCGCTCTTGACCACCTCGCCCAGCGTGCCGCTGATGACTACTTCCGCCGTTTCGGTGCTGGCCGGCACCAGCAGCACGGTGTACGGCAGCGCGGCCTGCGCCCGCACTTCCACCGCCCGTTCCGCCGGCTGGTAGCCCAGCGCCGTCACGGCCAGCTGGTAGCGGCCCAGGGGCACTTTGTGCAGCGCGAAGCCGCCGTGCTCGTCGGCCGTGGTGCCGTGAGTGGTGCCCTTCAGCCCCACGCTGGCAAACGGCACCGCCTGCCCCGCCGCCCGCACCACGCCGTGTACCGAGCCGGTTTGGCCCGCCCCGGGCCGGGCCAGCACCAGCAGCAGCCAGAAAAGTAGCAGGTGTTTCATGGTTTTAGTGGGGGCTTTTGAATTTATTTAGACGAGTCTAAACCCGAAATCAAGCGTAAAAAAGCGGAATCAGGCCGCGCCCGATTCCGCGTGGTTTTAGCCGGTGAAAGTCTGAATCAGCAGGTGGGCATTCAGCAGGATGATAACCACCGATACCGCCCAGGCCGTGTATTTCACCCACGGCCGGTTCACGAACGTGCCCATCTTCTGGCGGTCCGAGGTGAAGAGCACCAGTGGCACCACCGCAAAGCTGAGCTGCAGCGACAAAATCACCTGGCTGAGCACCAGCAGCTCGCCCGTGCCCTTTTCGCCCGCAATCAGCGTGACGATAAAGGCGGGCACCACCGCAATCAGGCGGGTAATCAGGCGTCGCAGCCAGGGCTTGAGCTTCAGGTTCAGGAATCCCTCCATCACGATTTGCCCGGCCAGCGTGCCGGTTAGCGTAGAATTCTGACCCGAGGCCAGCAGCGCAATGGCAAACATTACGCTGGCCGCCCCGGCGCCCAGCACCGGCGTCAGCAGCTCGTAGGCGGCGTTGATGTCGGCCACGCCGTGGTGGCCGTTGCGGTGAAAGGCCGCCGCCGCCAGCACCAGGATGGCCGCATTGACGAAAAACGCCAGAAACAAAGCCAGCGTCGAGTCGATGGTCGCAAACTTGACGGCCATGCGCTTGCCTTCCTCGTTGCGCTCAAACGCGCGCGTCTGCACGATGCTCGAGTGCAGGTACAGGTTGTGCGGCATCACCGTCGCGCCCAGAATACCGATGGCCACGTACAGCATCTGCGGGTTTGTCACCACTTCGCGCCGTGGTATCAGGCCGCCCGCCAGGGCCACCCAGTCGGGCCGCGACACCACGATTTCGTAGGCAAAGCAGCCGAAAATGATGAAGATCAGTCCCGCCACCAGCGCTTCGATAACCCGAAACCCGCGGTTCTGAAAGTACAGCACCACCAGCACGTCCAGAATCGTCAGCAGCACGCCCACGCTCAGCGGAATGCCAAACAGCAGGTTCAGGGCAATGGCCGAGCCGATAACCTCAGCCAGGTCGCAGGCGGCAATGGCCACTTCGCAGAGCACCCACAGCACCATGGCCACGGGCTTGGAGTAATGGTCGCGGCAGGCCTGCGCCAGGTCACGCCCCGTCACGATGCCCAGCTTGGCCGCCAAGTGCTGCAACAGCATGGCAAACAGGTTCGAGAGCAGAATGACGGACAGCAGGGTGTAGCCGTAGCGGGCCCCGCCGGCAATGTCGGTGGCCCAGTTGCCCGGGTCCATGTAGCCCACGGCCACCATCAGGCCCGGTCCCCAGAACGCCAGCAGCTTCCGCCAGAACGAAGCCTGCAGCCCGGGCACCCGCACCGAGGCGTACACGTCGCTCAGCGAAGGCGCCTGCCGGCGCTTGCGCCAGCCGGCTTCCGGCTTTTCTTCGGTAACCAGCGGGGCTTCCGCCGCCGATGAAGTATCAGTAGGTAGCATTAAATCAGATTCTTGACGCAAAGAAACGAAAATTTAGGCTGGTCTAAACTTTTTTTTAAACCCACTTAATACTGGTTTTCGCTTAAAAGAGTTGCTGTCGGTAGGCATTGGCCAGCTCTTCGGCGCTCAAAAGGGCAACTTCGGCAGCCGTGTAGCCGAATTACCAGGCCGCATGGCTGCTGTTCGGTAGCGTAAGGACAACAAAAAAGGCGCTGCGGAAGCAGCGCCTTTTTTGTGGAAGCGGAAGAAAACTAGCGAACCAGCTCCACCCAGCCTTTGGTCACCGACCCGTCGCGGGCCGTAATCTGGTAGTAGTACACACCCGACGGCTGCGTGTCGCCGTCCCACTCGTTGTTGTAGGTGGCGTACTCTTTCACCTTGCGGCCCCAGCGGTTGAAGATTTCCACTTTGCTGCCGACCATTTCCGTCTGCACGATGAAGGTATCGTTCAGGCCGTCTTTGTTCGGGGTGAATACGTTCGGCATGTTCTGCTCGGGCACCGTCACGGTCTGGCGCTTAGTCGACTCGGGGCAGGTAACGCCGGGAGTGCGGTTTGCCACGCTCAGGGTGATAACGTAGACACCGGGCTTGGAAAGCGTCAGTGCGGGCGGCTGGGTCGAACGGCCCCAGAAGCGTACGGGGGCTTCGGTAACGGCTTCGCCCTTGCTGTTTTTCACGCGCTGGTAGGTCCAGCGGATCGAGTCCAGGCCAACCGTCGTAATCACGTTGTTAACCAGCGACTGGTTGGTGAAGGTGAACACGCGCGGCGGGCGGTTGAAGCGGCTGCCGGCCACGGCGGCCGAGTCCGTTTTGAAGGCCGCCACTACCTGCGGAGCTACGCGCACCCGGATCGAGGTCGTGTCGCCGCAACCCTGCGAGTAGCCGATGGTCGGGGCGATGGTCAGGCGGTAGCGGGTGGTCTGCGTCGGGTTGACGGTGATGCTCTGGCTGTTTTGCTGAGCTGCCGGCAGGCCCGGGGCTGCTGCCCAGCGGAAGGAGTACTGCTGCAGGCCGTTGCGAACCGAGTCGGGGCGCGTCACCGAGCCGCGGATGTTAAGCGAGGTGCCGTAGCAGATAACCGGGTCGGTGCTGCTCTGGCCGGGAGCCGTAGCGGCGGCCACGGCCGTGGCAAACTGGCCCTGCTTCACCCGGATGACGATAATACGGTTCTGCACCCCTTTGATGGGGCAGGCGTTGTCTTCGATTCGTACCGGAATGCGGATGGTGGTGCCCACCAGCTGCGGCGAGGGTTGGAAGTAGAACGTCATCACCGGGGTGGTGGTGCCGTTGCCCGACAGAACGTAGCCGTTCGGAACGATGATGTCGTCCAGCGGGGTCAGCGAGCCGGCCGGAACCGTTACCGTCAGCTGCTGGCCGGGGTTCGGGTCAGAGAAGCGCACCTTGATCTGCGAGTAGTTGCAGGTGAATACGTCAACTACGGTCGAGTCCGTCAGGTTGATCGGGTTGGGGTTGCCGGGCGTCACGCCGGTAGCAACCGGGGGGTTCGGCACGGTGTTGCCGCCGCAGTCGATAACCACGACCAGCATGTCGCGGCGGACCGAGCCCACCTGATAGTAGCGGCCGTTGATCTTGCGGAACTCGGTTACTTTACCCACCACCACGTACTTGTTGTTGGCCGGTACGTTGGCATCGAAGAAGTAAGGCGTGAAGGTAACGCTACCGGTAGTGGCGTTGAAGAGGAACGAGGGCGTGCCCGTCTGCACGGGGCAGGAGCCGGACAGGCTGAACGAGGGAATCGGGAACGTGGGCGAGTAGCTGCCGCCGCTGCCGGTGTTCAAGGACAGTACGCAGGGCGGGTTCGTCGAAATAACCGTGATGCCCGAGCCGGGCAGGGCCTTGTAGTTCATCGGCTGGTTGCAGCCTTCGAGGGCCCGGTCCAGGCTGTATACCAGCGAGTCACCGTCGGGCTCGAACGTGGAGAAGGTCAGCGTGGTGCGCTGCTCCTTGCACACGAACGGTATCGGAATATCCTGATCGAGGTACTGGGGCGAGGTGTTGTTGATGTTCAGCTGCGAGCCCGAAGCCAGGGTCAGCTGGTTGTTCAGCACAGCCTCGAAGTACATATCACCGATCGAGCTCGGCGTTACGTTGGCCAGCGTCGGGCGGGCGTTTTCCGATACGCTCAGCGTCCACGACGGAGCAGGTACCAGCGTTACGATGGCCTCGTACTTGGCCGTTTCGTAGTTGGTGCGGCCAGTCGTGCCGCAGGGGTTGCCGGCGCTGGTGCAGTAAGGCGTGCCGGTGGTGAGCAGGCCGCGCACGAGCGTAGCCTGGAAGTTACGCGAGTCGTTGCCGCTGCACGACGTGGTGGGCGTACCGATGCGGCAGTTCAGCGTCAGCTGGGTGGGCGCATCGATACCGCTGCAGTCGCGGAAGAAGCGACAGGTTACCCGGTAGCGGTTCGGCTGGGCCGGCGTACCGATGTACTCGTAAGTCAGCTGCCCGCCTTGGGCATGCGAGGCGTACGCCTGCTGCACCCCGGATAGTGCAAGGCACCAGGCAGTGAGCAGCAGGAGAGAAGCGCGTAGGAGGTGCTTCATGTGATAAGGTGGTTGAAGGGAAACGATGGACCTGGGTGGGTGACCGATTTGCTGCGTAAGATAGGAACAAAAGTGCCTAACGGTGCAAACCCTGCGTCAAACCAATGTTGCACGGAGCAAATATTTTACCAGTTTTTGTCAATTTGCCTTTAAACCAGAAAAAAAGTTCCGTTAGTTTTTTCTTTTTTATATCCAGTTGATCGAATTAGCTTTAAGGGCCCCTTAATCATGCGCGGCATGAACGGTGCACCATCAACCACCCTTTAACCCCTTTTTCATGCGAACAACTCTACGCATGTGGTCTGCGCCTGCACCCCGGCGCGGTCTGCGTTCGTGGTGGCTGCCCATGTTGCTATGGCTAGCTTCCGCCAGCGCCTGGGCCCAGACGGTCACCATCGGCTCTGCGACCGTTCCGGTCGTTTCGCCCGCGACCAGTAGCTACCTCTACGGACCCATCTACCGCTCCGGCAACGATGCGGGCTCGACGTTCAACTACTCCCGGTACGCGCACCTCTACACGGCTGCCGAACTGGGCATCCCGACGGGAGCCGTAGTGACCGAGCTGGCCTGGCTGAAGTCGGACGCCGGTACGGTAACGGGTAACAACACCTATACTGTATGGCTGGAGAATTCGACGAGCACGACGCTGGGCACCACCCAGACCTGGAGCGCCATCAGCGCTACGCCCACGCAAGTCTATACCTCCACCACGCAGCAGGTCACGGGCGTTGCCGGTGACTATTTCGCCGTCACGCTCAGCCAGCCGTTCACCTACAACGGGGGCAACTTGCTGGTGCTGACGGATTGGGTGAAGCAGGGCACGGCTTCGGCGGCCGTCAACTTCGTGACCAACGCCGCCACCGGTTTCGGCCTGGGCGCGGCCAACAGCGCGGCGCTGACCGGCACCACGGCCCTGACGACCACCTACGGCAACCGCCGCCCGACCCTGCGCGTGACCTACACGCCCGGCGGGCCCTGCACCGCGCCGCCCACGGCGGGCACGGTACAGGCTTCCAGCGCCAGTGTGTGCGCCGGTACGCCGGTTAACTTCTCGCTGCAGGGCGCTTCCTATGGCACGGGCATGACCTACCAGTGGCAGAGCTCGACCAACGGCACGACCTACACCAACATCACCGGCGCGACCAGCACCTCGTACTCCGTCAGCACCCTGGCGGCTTCGACGTATTTCCGCGCCGTGCTGACCTGCTCGGGCCAATCGGCCACGACGCCGGGCGTGCAGGTGACGGTAAATACGCCGACCTACGCCACGCTGCCGGTAGCCGAGAGCTTTGAAAACGCGTGGACCAGCGCCTGCGCCACCCGCGACGTGCCGACCAATACCTGGCGCAACACGCCCATCAGCGGCGACAACTCCTGGCGTCGTAGCGACGACGGCACGGCGGCCAACTGGTCCTCGACCTCGGGCGCTTACACGCCGGCGGCCAGCGCGGGCACCACTTCGGCCCGCTTCCACACCTACAACTCGGCTTCGGGCACGGTTGGCACGCTGGACCTGTACGTCAACCTGAGCGCGGCGGGCACGAAAGTGCTCAGCTTCGACCACATCAACACCACCGGCTCGGATACGCTGACGGTGCACCTTTCCACCGACGGCGGGGCGACCTTCGGCCCGGCCCTGCTGCGCCGGACCACGTCGGCCACCTGGTCGCCGCTGAATGTGAGCACCACGGCCACCTCGGCCACGGCGGTTATCCGCTTCCGCGTCCGCTCGGACTTCGGTACCACCGACGTGGGCATCGACAACGTGGCGCTGGACGTGCTGAGCGGCGTGCCGAACTGCGCTACCAACTTCCTGCCGGCCAACAACGCCACGGGTGTGCTGCGCTCGACCACCATCACGTGGAGCGGCAACGGGGGCGTACCGACGGGCTACGATGTGTACTTCGGTACCACCGCCACGCCGCCGCTGGTTAGCTCCAACCAATCGGGCACCAGCTACACGCCCACCGCGACGCTGGCCGCCAACACGCTGTACTACTACCAGATTGTCCCGCGCAACTCCATCGGCCCCGCCACGGGCTGCGTGGTCAACCAGTTCACCACCGGCAGCCTGCAGACCTACTGCAACTCCAACCTGGGCGCGTACTGCGGCGCGGGCAACGCCAATATCTCGGGCGTAGCCATCAGCAACACCACGCTGAACAACCCGAACACGACCTGCAACACCGCCAACGGCAGCGGCTACACGCTGTGGCCGGCTGCCGGCACCACGACGGGCACGCTGAACCCGGGCGGTACCTACTCGGTCAGCGTAACCACGGCCGAGGCGGGTATCATCTCGGTGTGGTTCGACTGGAACCAGAACGGCACCCACGAAGCCTCGGAGTGGACCCAGGTGACGACGGCCTCGACGGCCAATACCGCTTCGTCGGTTAACATCACCGTTCCCGGCACCGCCGTATCGGGCCAGACGGTAATGCGCGTGCGCACCCGCCTGACCGGCAACACCAACGGGGCCGGCGACGCCTGCGCCAACTTCGGCTCGGGTGAAACCGAGGACTACGTGGTGACCATCGCTCCGGCGGCGGCCTGCACGGCTCCGCCCACGGCGGGCACGACCACGGCCAGCGCCACGAGCATCTGCTCGCCGCGCGTCATCACGCTGGGGCTGCAGGGCGCTTCGTTCGGCTCGGGCCTGACCTACCAGTGGCAGAGCTCGACCAACGGCACGACCTACACCAACATTGCCGGTGCCACCAGCTCGACTTACACCACCGCCGGGGCCGTAGCAACGACGACCTACTTCCGCGCCGTGCTGACCTGCTCGGGCCAGTCGGCCAACTCGACGCCGGTGACGGTGACGGTGACGGCGCCGACCTACGCCGCGCTGCCCGTGGCCGAAGGCTTCGACAACGCCTGGGTTGACGTGTGCGCCACCCGCGACGCGCCGAGCAACAGCTGGCGTACGACGGCGGCGGCAACGGACCCCGACGCCTCGTGGCGCCGCGACGACGACGGTGCCTCGGCCAGCTGGACCAGCCCGACCTACGGCATTTACTCGCCGACCTTCACCAACGGCACCAACTCGGCCCGCTTCCACAGCGGCTACGCTTCGGCGGGTACCATTGGTCTGATGGACCTGTACGTCAACATGAGCGCTGCAGGCACGAAAGTGCTCAGCTTCGACTACATCAACCTGTCGGGTGCCGACTCGCTGACGGTGCACCTCTCCACCGACGGCGGGGCGACCTTCGGCCCGGCCCTGCTGCGCCGGAACACGACTTCGGCGTGGGCTGCGCAGAGCATCAGCACCACGGCCACCTCGGCCACGGCGGTGTTCCGCTTCCGGGCCCGCGGCGACTTCGGCTCGACCGACATCGGCGTGGATAACCTGAACCTGCGCGTGCTGCCCGTGTGCTCGGGCACCCCCACGGCCGGTACGACCACGGCTAACGTGACGAGCATCTGCTCGCCCACGGCCATCACGCTGGGGCTGCAGGGCACTTCGTTTGCCTCGGGCCTGACCTTCCAGTGGCAGAGCTCGACCAACGGCACGACCTACACCAACATTGCCGGCGCGACCAACCAGACCTACGTAACGGCGCCGGTAACGGCAACGACCTACTTCCGGGCGGTGGTAACCTGCTCGGGTCAGTCGGCCAACTCGACGCCGGTAACGGTGACGCTGAACGCGCCGACCTACGCCACGCTGCCCGCGCTGGAGAACTTCGACAACACGTGGATTGACGCCTGCGCCACCCGCGACGTGCCGAGCAACAACTGGCGCATGACGCCTTCGTCGACCGACCCCGACGCCTCGTGGCGCCGCGACGACGACGGGGCCGCCGCTGGCTGGACCAGCCCGACCGGTGGGGCTTACGCTCCGCTGTTCAGCCAAGGCACCAACTCGGCCCGCTTCCACAGCTACTACGCTACGGCGGGTACCGTGGGCACGCTGGACTACTACGTGAACATGAGCCAGGCCGGCAACAAGCGCCTGACGTTCGACTTCATTAACCCCACCGGGGCGGACTCGCTGACGGTACACCTCTCCACCGACGGTGGGGCGACCTTCGGCCCGGCCCTGCTGCGCCTGAACGTGGCTACGGCCTGGACCAACCAGGCGCTGCCGATTACGACGACGTCGGCTACGGCAGTTATCCGCTTCCGCGGCCGCGGCGACTTCGGCCTCAACGACATCGGTCTGGACAACGTGCGCGTGGAGTCGGCTACCGGCTGCTTGTCGCCGGCTGGCCTGACGGTGGGCACCACCACCTCGACCACGGCGGTGCTGAACTGGGTGAACAGCGGCTCGGGCACGTACACGGTTGAGTACGGCCCCATCGGCTTCACGCTCGGCAGCGGTACGCAGGTAACCGGCATTACCGGCACGACCACGACCCTGACCGGCCTGACGCCCGGCACGCCCTACCAGTTCTACGTTATCCAGAACTGCGGCACGACCACTTCCGCCGCCGGCGGCCCGGTGGTTTTCAACACGCAAATCACCAACGACGACCCGACCGGTGCCATCACGCTGACGGTGGGCACGGCCTGCACGCCGGTGAGCGGTACCAACGTAGGTGCCACCACGACCACGGCTAACGGCTACGTCAACCCGGGCACCGGCGCCAACGCCTGCGGTACGGGTACGGCTCCCAAAGATGTATGGTACCGGTTCACGACGGCCGCCAGCGGCCCGACCAGCACGGCGGTGCGCATCACCGTGACGGGCGTACCGGCCAGCCAGCTGCGCGCCTTCTCGGCCACCAGCGCGGCCGGTCCGTTCACGCAGATTGGCTGTTCGGCCAACAGCAGCACGTCGGTAGCACCGAACCTGGACCTGACGAACCTGACGCCCTCGACGACCTACTACGTGCGCGTTTCGGGCTACGGTAGCACCGACACGCAGGGGCCCTTCACCATCTGCGCGGCCCTGCTGCCGAACTGCCAAGACCCGGTAGTGCCGACGGTACAGAGCGTGACCAGCACCACGGCTTCGCTGAACTGGGGCGGGGTGCAGACGAGCGGCTCGACCTACGAGATTCAGTACGGCCTGCAGGGCTTCGCGCTCGGCAGCGGTACCACCATCACGGGTATTGCCGGCCAGACGGCTACGCTCAGCACGCTGACCGCCAGCTCGAACTACTGCTTCTACGTGCGGCAGAACTGCGGCTCGGTGAACGGCTTCAGTGCCTGGGTCGGCCCGACCTGCTTCACCACGGACGCGGCTTCGGCTACCAACGACGAGCCGTGCAACGCCATCACGGCCAACGTGAACTCGACGGGTGGCCTCACCCTCGTGGGCACCACGCTGGGCGCTACGACTACCGTGCTGCCGGGTATCAACCTGCCGGCGGCCTGCTCGCCGGCCAATGCACCGAAAGACGTGTGGTTCCGCGTGACGCTGCCCGCTGGGGTTACCTCCATCCAAGGCAGCTTCCTGGAAACGACGGCCGGCATGGTGCGCCTCTACACGGCGGCTACCTGCTCGACGGGCTTCGTGGCCGTGGCCTGCCAGGCTTCGACCGGTAACAACCAAGCCGTAGGCCGGGTGAACTTTACGGGCCTGACGGCCGGCGCTACCTACTACATGGCGGTATCGGGCTACGGCTCGAACGACACGCGTGGGCAGTTCTCGTCGATTGTGCTGGCGCAGAAAGGCCAGTTTGCCGGCGGCAACGTCAACATCTTCCCGAACCCGGTAGCGGGCGGTGCTGAGCTGAACATTCAGATCAGCGGTGCCAAGTCGGGGGCGCTGCACTGCGAAGTGCTGAACGCGCTGGGCCAGGTGGTACAGACGCGCACCGCCGAAGTGCGCAACGGTAATCTGCAGCAAACCCTCACCACCACTGGGCTGGCCAAAGGCCTGTACCAGGTCCGCCTGCGCATCGGCAACGATGTAATGGTGCAGAAAGTGATGGTTGATTAAGAAAACCGGATATTTATTGAAAAGACAGCAACGGCCTCCGTTGCTGTCTTTTTTTTGTGTTTATTGACCAGCCCACCTCCCGCGCTCATTCAACCCTAACCACCTAATCTCAATGGGAAAACGTTTACTCACGGAGTTTCTGCACACCAGCTGGCGCCGCGCTTTAGCCGTGACGGCAGCGGCTCTGCTGGGCGCCACTGCGGCCCACGCCCAAGTCGATGCCTACACGATGACGCCGAGCCAGGGCACTTTCACTCCCATCACCGGCGGCACCACCGTGGCCGACATTCAGGACGACGACGAAGTCTCTACGGCTATTCCGCTGGGCTTTACCTTTCAATTCGATGGGGTGAGCTACACCCAGGCCGTGGCCTCGTCGAACGGCTGGCTGTCCTTCAACGCGACGACGACCAACAACTACCGCTTCAACGAGCTGAACGTCGCGCCGGTGGACATCCGGCCGCTCGTGGCGCCGCTCTGGGATGACATCGACGGGGAAACCGGCGTGGCTTCGTACCTGACGACGGGCACGGCGCCCAACCGGGTGTTCACGATGCAGTGGCTGGACTGGCAATGGAATTACTCGGCCACGGGCTCCACCATCAGCTTTCAGGTCAAGCTCTACGAGGGCACCAACAGAGTGGAGTTTATCTACCGGCCCGAAAACGGCACGATAAACTCGGCTTCGGCGTCCATCGGCTTGGCCGGGGCCACCATCGGCTCGTTTCTGTCGCTGAACAATACGTCGGCGACGCCGGCCGTCAGCTCCAGCACGGAAACCAGCAACATTGCCACCCGTCCGGTGTCGGGCCAGGTGTACGCCTTCCTGCCGCCGGTGTCGACGGGCTGCTCCACGCCCCGCGGCCTGAGCGCCACCAACCTGAGCCTGACCACAGCTACGCTGAACTGGACGGCCCTGAGTGGCAACGGCACGTTTACCGTGGAATACGGTCCGCGCGGCTTCGTGCCCGGCTCGGGGGCGCCCGGCGTGGTCACACGCACCGGTATTACCGGCAATTCGCTGGCTATTACCGGGTTGTCGGGGCTGACTACGTACCAGTTCTACGTGACGCAGAACTGCGGCGGCACGCTGGGCAACAGCGGCCGCTCCAACGCCGGCACGTTCACGACCATCAACGACGAATGCACGACCGCGGTACCGCTGACGGCCAGCATCAGCACCAGCTGCACGACGCGCACCCGCGCCACGCTGACGGGGGCCACCGGCTCGACGGGCGCCCCGGCCCCCGGCTGCGCCAGCTACCAGGGCGGCGACGTGTGGTTTAGCGTAGTGGTGCCGGCCAGCGGCACGCTGACCATCCAGACCGACTCGGTGGGCAACTCGCCCATCACCGATACGGGCGTAGCCCTGTACTCCGGCACCTGCTCCGGCTTGTCCCTGGTAGGCTGCGACGATGACGGCGGCAACAACGCCTTCTCCTTGCTCACCAGCACCAGCCTGGTGCCCGGCAGCACGGTGTACGTGCGCCTGTGGCAGTACAACAACGCCACCCCCACGGGGGATGTCTACATCTGCGCCCGCACCACCAGCAACTGCGCTACGCCCACGGCGCCGGTTGTGACGCCCACGGCCGGTGGCGGCGTGCTGAGCTGGGGCGGCACGCTCGCGGCGGGCGAAACCTTCTCCGTGCAGTACCGCCAGCTGGCCACGCCCACCTTCACCTCGATCAATAACATCACCAGCACCAGCACCACGCTGACGGGGCTGAATTCCAACACGGACTACTGCTTCACCGTCACGAAGAACTGCGGCGGGCAGCAGGGCGCTAGCGTCCCCTCGGTGGAGGTGTGCTTCCGCACCCTGATTGCCATTCCGACCAACGACGAGCCCTGCGGGGCGGTAGCCCTGGCCGTGAACGGCAGCGGCCAACTGACGCAGACGGTCAGCACCAACGCCGGCGCCACGACCAGCGTGCAGACGGGCATTACGCTGCCGGCCTGCTCGCCTTCGCAGGCACCGAAGGACGTGTGGTTCCGCGTGACGCTGCCCGCCGGCCAGACCAGCCTGGAGGTGGCCATGAGCGGTAACCCCGGCGGCATGCTCCGCCTCTTCACGGCCTCCACCTGCTCGACGTCCTTCACGCAGGTGGCCTGCCGGGCCGCGGCCGCGGCCAACCAGAGTGTGGGCAACCAGACGTTTACCGGCCTGACGGCGGGCGCCACGTACTACGTTGCCGTTTCGGGCTACGGCTCCAACGACACGCAGGGCGCCTTCACCATCGGTTCGGTGATTACGGGCAGCCGTAACGCTCTGGCAGGCAGCCAGCTGGCCGTGTTCCCCAACCCGGTGCACAACGGCGCGCTGACGCTGCGCCTGGACGGGGCCGGCAAGGCCTCGGCCGGCCAAGCCGTGCTGATCAACTCGCTGGGGCAGGTGGTGCGCACGCAGGCCGTGAGCATCCGCAACGGCGCCGCCGAGCAGCAACTGTCGGTGGATGGGCTGAGCCGCGGGCTGTACACACTGCGCCTGCAGGTTGACGGGGCCGCCGTAACGCGTCCCGTAGTGGTGGAGTAGGTTCTCCGCCCGCCCCAACGCAAAAGCGCGGCGCTCCTTTCGGGGCGCCGCGCTTTTGCGTTGGGGCGGGCTTAGCGCCGAAGCAGGCGGGCGTACTGCTCCTGGCCGTCGGGGGTGCGCAGGCGCAGCAGGTACAGGCCGGGGGCGGAGGCCGGCAGCCGCACCGATTGCTGCCGGGCGGCCAGGGTTTCGTGCCAGAGGCGGCGGCCCTGGCCGTCGGTCAGCTCCAGGGTGGCCGTGGTGGACAGGGGCGGCAGGTTCAGCTCGGCCGGCAGGTCCGCAGCGGCCGGATTGGGGTACAGCTGCCAGGTGGCGGCGCGGGCGGCCTGGGTGGCGGTGGGGGAGTAGGCGCGGTTTTCGAGCACGAAGATTCGGTCGTCGGTGGCGGCGGGGGCGCCGCGGCCGTCGCGGTTGGAGGTGCTCAGGTACACGCGGCCCTGCGGCGACACGCAGATGGCGCGCAGCCGGCCGTAAGTGCCCGCCCACAGGTCGGCCGGTGTGCCGAGCTGGTCCCCGCTGGCGTTGAGCGGCAGGGTGGTCAGGGCGCCGGCTTTCAGGCTGACGAGCAACAGCGTATTGGCCCACTGCGGAATGGCCGGGTGGTTGTAGTAGGTCAGCCCGGCCACGGCGCGGGTGGGCGTCCAGGCCGTCAGGGGCTCCCGCACGTTGTTGGCCTGGCAGAAGGCTTGTTCGGCCGGCAGGTTGCAGAAGCCCTCCACGGTAGGCCAGCCGTAATTGCGGCCGGGCTCGATCAGGTTCAGCTCGTCGTCGTTGTTGGCGCCGTGCTCCGAGCTGTAGATGCGGCCCGTGGCGGCCACTCGCGCGATGCCTTGCGGGTTACGATGCCCCAGCGTATACACCAGGCTGCCGGCGGTGGGGTTGTTGGTCGGCACCGTGCCGTCGGGGTTCAGGCGCAGAACCTTGCCGTTCAGCGCCTGCGGGTTCTGGGCCAGGCTGGTGTTGCTGGCGTCGCCGGTGGTCATCAGCAGGGTGCGGTCGGCCAGGATCAGCAGGCGGGAGCCGCTGTGGATGTTGGTGGCCGGGAGGTTGTCCAGCACAACCACCGGGTTGATCATGCCCAGCAGCTCATCGTAGTAGTAGCGCACCAGCTTTTCCTTGAGCGTGCCGTTGTTGGTGTAGGTGTACACCACGAACACGCTGTACTGGGGAATGGCAGGCAGGGTGAGTGAGGGCAAGATGGCCATGCCCAGCAGTCCGCTCTCGCCGGCCTGGGTGACGTCGGCAATGGTGAGCAGCGGCGTGAGCTGCCCGGTGGTGGGGTTGATGCGGCTGATGCGGCCGCCGCGCTCGGTCATCCACAGGAAGTTGTCGGGGCCCCAGAGCAGTTCCCAGGGCGTATTCAGCCCGGTGGTGAGCGTGCTTAGCGTCAGGGTGGTCGTACCAACCTGGTAGGTAGGGTTCTGGGCCTGCGCCTGGCCGGCGGCCAAAAGCAGGAGCAACGAAGCGGCAAAACGTTTCATAGGCAGCTAATTAAGGTTGGAACGGTGGATCTGATTGCTGTACGGCGCCGGGGGGAGTTGGGTGAGGCCGGCAGAATGCGGATATTTCTGGGCGGGCGGCGCGCCACTGCGGCCCGCACCCAACAAACATCATGCAACCATTGTATTCGTATCTGCTTAGCGGCGCGGCGTGCTTTGCGCTGGGCGCCCTCACCATGCGCGCCGCCGACGGGCCCGCCCCCATTACCATTCCCGGCCTGCGCGCCGCCCAGGAAGTGCTGGGCCTGCGCTTTACCGATGCCCAGCTCGACTCGGCCCGCCGCGACGTGGCCGAAAACCGCGACAGTTACGAAGCCCTGCGCAAGCTGCCGCTGCCCAACGGCCTGGCCCCGGTGCTCGTCTTCGACCCCGTGCCGCTGCGCCTGCGCAATACCTTCGTCAAGCGCCGCATCGACGACAAGCTGCCCCACATCGGCAAGATGGTGCTGCCGGCCAGCCGCGACGACCTCGCTTACTACTCGGTGCGGCAGCTCGGGGAGTTGCTTCGCACCCGGCAAATCAGCTCCGAGGAACTGACGACCTTCTTCCTGGCCCGCCTGAAAAAGTACGACCCCAAGCTGCTGTGCGTCACCACGCTCACCGAGGAGCTGGCGTTGCGCCAGGCCCGGCAGGCCGACGCCGACCTCAAGGCCGGGCGCTACAAGGGGCCGCTGCACGGCGTCCCATTCGGGGTGAAGGATTTGTTTAGCACCAAGGGCTACCGCACCACCTGGGGCTCGGTGCCCTACAAGGAGCAGACCCTCGACGAGGACGCGGCCGTGGTGACGCGCTTGCGCGAGGCGGGCGCGGTGCTGGTGGCCAAGTTCACCCTCGGCGAGCTGGCCATGGGCGACGTGTGGTACGGCGGCATGACGCGCAGCCCTTGGGACCTGACCAAGGGCAGCAGCGGCTCGTCGGCGGGCTCGGCTTCGGCGGTGGCGGCGGGGCTGGTGCCCTTCGCCATCGGCACCGAAACGCTGGGCTCCATCGTCAGCCCGAGCACGGCCTGCGGCACCACCGGGCTGCGGCCCACCTTCGGGCGGGTGAGCCGGGCCGGGGCCATGGCCCTGAGCTGGTCGATGGACAAGGCCGGGCCCATTGCCCGCTCGGCCGAGGACTGCGCGCTGGTACTTGATGCGCTGGTGGGCCGCGACCCGCGCGACCCGGCCACGCTGCTGGCCCGCACCGACGAGTTCTACTACGAGTTCAATACCGACCTGAAAAAGCTGCGCGTGGGCTACGTGAAGGCCGATTTCGACCGCAACTACCCCAGCAAGGCCAACGACCAGGCCAGCCTGGAGGTGCTGCGCAAGCTGGGCGTGCAGCTGGTGGCGCTGGAGCTGCCCAAGCTGCCCGCCTCGGACATGACCTTCCTGCTCACCGCCGAAGGCGCCGCCGCCTTCGACGACCTGACCCGCTCGGGCCGCGACGCGCTGCTGGTGAAGCAGGACCGCAACGCCTGGCCCAGCTTGTTCCGGGCCTCGCGCTTCGTGCCGGCGGTGGAGTACCTGCAGGCGCAGCGGGCCCGGCGCCTGCTCATCGAGGAGCTGGATGCCCGCATCAAGGACCTCGACGCCTACGTGGCGCCCTCGTTCGGCGGCCCCAACCTGGTAATGACCAACCTCACCGGGCACCCGGCCGTGGTGCTGCCCAACGGCATGCGGCCCAACGGGCTGCCGAGCACCATCACCTTCACCGGGCAGCTCTACGAGGAAGCCCGGCTGCTGGCCCTGGCCAAGGCCTTTCAGGATGCCACCGATTTCGATGAAAAGCACCCGCCGTTGAATTTTTAAGCCGTTAGCCCGTTCTACCAAGTATACCCGGTGACGCGGGGCCTGCCCGGGCCCCGCCGTCCGCCGCCTTATCCGTTTGATTGCATGACCCTGACCCTGGAAGCGCGCTGGCAACAGCTGCTGACGCCGCTCACCCCCGATGCCGACCTGCGCCGCCGCGGCTACCAGCAGCTGCACGACGCCTACTCGCAGTCGGGCCGCCACTACCACGCGCTGCCGCACATTCGCCAGATGCTCGAAGCCCTCGACGGCCGCCTGGCCACCCTGCAGGATGCCGTGGTGGTGCAGCTGGCCGTGTGGTTTCACGACGCGGTGTACAGCCCCTTGCGCTCCGACAACGAAGCCCGCAGCGCCGAGCTGGCCCGGCAGTTTCTGGCCCAGACTTCGCTGTCGGCCGCGCGCCGCGAGCGGGTGGCTTTCCTGATCGAGCGCACCAAGGACCACACCCAGCCCCAGCCCGCCGCCGATACCGACCTGCACCTGCTGCTCGACGCGGACCTGCAGGTGCTGGGCGCGCCCGAGGCCGACTACTGGCGCTACGCCCGGCAGGTGCGCCAGGAATACGCCCTGGTGCCCGATATCCTGTACCGCCGCGGCCGGCAGGAGGTGCTGCAGAAATTTCTGGCCCTGCCCCGCGTGTACCAGACGGCCGAGTTCCAGCGACTGGAAGCGCCGGCCCGCCGCAACCTGGGCGCGGAGCTGGCGGCCTGGCAGCAGAACCGGTTCTAATGACTGGGAATTATGAATTGAGCGTTTGAACCTCATTCACCATTCCGCAGCTTGCCCGTGCTTAGCCGCTGTTGATCTGCTCTAAATCGTTGCTGGCGTGGGCTTGGGACGTACTGCCGTGCTCTAACTATGTGCTGATGTAGGCTTAGTGCGTGCTGACCAGGTCTACATCGCCGCTGACGTGCTCTACACTGGCGCTGACTAGGTCTAACCATGGGCTGCCGTGGTCTAAATGGTAGCTGGCGGCTGCTCAGGCGGAGCCGACCAGGGGGAAACCTGCGCTGACGGGTGCCAACGGCCGTATGGCGGGCGCTGAAGATGGGAAAGCGGCTGCGCAACGCGGCGGGTGGTGGGTGTGTCGTTGCGGGCCGGGCGCGCTACCTTGTGCGTCGGCTCCCTTGCTCATTCCCGTTCATGCGTTTTTCCTCCGTTTTCCGCCTGCTGCCGTGCCTGTTGCCGGCAGCCGCCGTAGCCCAGAACCCGGCCGCGCCCGCCGCGCTGGCCCCGCTCACCGTCGATAAAATCATGCGCGAGCCGGCGCAGTGGCTCGGCGGGCTGCCCTCCAGCCCGTATTGGAGCGAGGACGGCAAGCAGATATACTTCCAGTGGAACCCCGACAAAGCCCGCCGCGACTCGTTGTACGTGACCACGCCCGCCGGCGGCACCCCGCGCAAGGTAAGCCTCGCGGCCCAGCGCCAGCTGCCCGCCCCGCGCGGCGAGTACGACGAGGCCCGCGCCCGCAAGGTGTACGCCCAGGACGGCGACATTTACCTGCTCGACCTGAAATCGGGCCGGGTCCGGCGGGTGACCAACACGGCCGAGCGCGAAACCGAGCCGGCCTTTGCCCTGCAGGACCGCGTACTGAGCTACGCCCGCGGCGGCAACCTCTTTACCTGGGACCCGGCCACCGGCGAAACCGTGCAGCGCACCGATTTCCGGCGCGGTCAGCCGCTGCCCGGGCCGTCGGTGGATAAGTCGGAGAAGTACCTGCGCGCCCAGCAGCTGGCCCTGTTTCAGGTGCTGCGCGGGCGCGAGCAGGACCGCCTGGCCCGGGAACGGCAGCAGAAAGCCCTGGCCCGGCTGCGGCCCAAGGCCATCTACCTCGGCACGCAGACGGTGGAAAACCTGCAGCTCTCGCCCGATGGCCGCTACGTGACCTACTCGCTGGTGCAGGCCCCGGCCGCCGACAAGCAGGCCATGGTACCGAGCTTCGTTACCGCTTCGGGCTTCACCGAGGAGCTGAACACGCGCAACAAAGTGGGCGCCCCGCAGACGGCCTACCAGCTGGGCATCTACGACATCGGCCGCGACACCACCTTCGTGCTCGGCTACAAGGAGCTGAAGGGCCTCGACGAGCAGCCCGCCTACCGGCAGGAATATGCCCTGAAGGCCAAAGCACCCACGCCCGCCCCCGACGCCAAGCCGGCCGACGGCAAAACCGCCAAGGACAAGCCGGCTAATGAGCTGCGCCGCGTGGTGCCCTACGGCCCCTACTGGAACCGCACGGGCGAGCGGGCCTTCCTCGTCATCCGCTCATCTGACAACAAGGACCGGTGGATTGTGTCGCTGGACCCGACCACCCAGAAAATCGGCCTGCTCGACCGGCAGCGCGACGAGGCCTGGATCAACGGGCCCGGCATCGGCTACGAGGCTGGCAACGTGGGCTGGCTGCCCGATGGCAGGCGCATCTGGTTTCAGAGCGAGGAAACCGGCTACTCCCACCTCTACACGGTGGACGTGCTGAGCGGGCAGAAAAAGGCCCTCACCAGCGGCAATTTCGAGGTGCAGCAGGCGCAGCTCTCGAAGGACAAGAAAACCTGGTTTATCAGTGCCAACAAAACTCACCCCGGCGAGCAGCACTTCTACCGCCTGCCGGTAGAGGGCGGCCCGCTCACGCAGATTACCACGCGCCCCGGGGCCCACGAAGTAGTGGTGTCGCCCGATGAAAAGACCCTGCTGCTGCGCTACAGCTACGCCAACAAGCCCTGGGAGCTGTTCGTCATGGACAACAAGCCCGGTGCCAACTACCGGCAGCTCACGCACTCGACCACCAAGGAGTTTGAAAGCTACCCCTGGCGCGACCCGGAGGTAGTGACGTTCCAGGCCCAGGACGGGGCCACCGTCTACGCCCGCCTCTACCGCCCGCAGCAGCCCGACCCGAGCCGCCCGGCCGTCATCTTCGTGCACGGCGCGGGCTACCTGCAGAACGCGCACAAGTGGTGGAGCCAGTACTTCCGCGAGTACATGTTCCACAACCTGCTGGCCGACCGCGGCTACACCGTGCTCGACGTAGATTACCGCGGCTCGGCCGGCTACGGCCGCGCCTGGCGCACCGGCATCTACCGCTACATGGGCGGCAAGGACCTCACGGACCAGGTCGACGGGGCGAAGCTGCTGGTGGATAAGTACGGCGTCGACCCGCAGCGCATCGGCATCTACGGCGGCTCCTACGGCGGCTTTATCACCCTGATGGCCATGTTCACCCAGCCCGACGCCTTCCGGGCCGGCGCCGCCCTGCGCAGCGTCACCGACTGGGCGCACTACAACCACGGCTACACCGACAACATCCTCAACGAGCCCTACAACGACTCCGTGGCCTACGCCCGCTCGTCGCCCATCAACTACGCCGAGGGCCTGAAGGGGGCCCTGCTCATGTGCCACGGCATGGTCGATACCAACGTGCACTTCCAGGACATCGTGCGCCTCTCGCAGCGGCTGATCGAGCTGAAAAAGGAAAACTGGGAGCTGGCCGTGTACCCCGTCGAAGACCACGGCTTCGTGGAGCCCGCCTCCTGGACCGACGAGTACCGGCGCATCCTGAAACTGTTCGAAACCAACCTGCGCGGGCAGGCCGCCGGGCCGGTCGGCGGGGCGGCCACGGGCGCCGGCGGCCGCTGACTAGGCGCGGCCGCCGGGCTACTTCCGCTGGTCGGTGTCGCGGTTGAGCTGGTAGCTGAGGACCAGCGCGGCGCTGAGGGTGCGGGCCGTATAGCTGTGCCCGAGGCTGTAAACCTGGCCGGCTGGGTTCTGCAGCGCGGCCACCACCAGCGGGTCGTAGTAATGCTGCTTGCCGTAGATGCGACCGGTGAGCAGGGCCGTCAGCCGCTGGCGCCGGATGCCGACTTCCAGGTACGGCATTTTGGTGCGGGCAAAGCCCAGCTGGAAGGGCTGCTCGGTAAGCACCGCCACGCCCCCGGTGGCCAAACGCGTGGTGGCGGTGCCGGTGCCGTAGCGCAGCCGGGCGGCTTGCGCCCAGTACTGCGCAATTTCCGCCCCCGCCCCCGCCAGCAGCGTGTAGTGCGGGCCCACCGGCAACAGGCCGCGCAGGCCCACCTGCCACACGGCGGCGGTGGCCCGCCAATCCAGCGTTCCGCGCCACTGCGCCGAGCCGTCGGGCGCGGCCACTTCCACCTGGCGCCCGACCCGGTAGGCGTACAGCGCCGTGTGCGCGGCCAGGCGGCGGCCGCCGTCCAGCAAGTCGAAATACAGGCCCGGCTGCAGGTGCAGGCGCCCGTCGAGCTGCTGGCCGGCGAGGGTCTGGGCCTCCAGCCCCGGCGCACCCGCTGCCCGCAGACGCATGGACGTGTAGCGCACGCCCAGCAGCGGCCCCACCTGCAGCTTCACGCGGCTGGCTTTGGGGGCTTCCACCTCGATGCGCCGGCCCGGCTGCCGAACGGCCGAGCACTGCTGGTTGTAGGTCTGCACCACCCCGATGAGGTCGGTGGCGGTAAATTTTGCCTGGTTGGTGGCCGCTACGGCGGCGGCACAGTCGCCGAAATACAGCCCCAGTTGGCCCTGGTAGTTGTTGCCGTCGCGCAGGCTCACGACCCCGCCGTTGTTGTCGAGGTAGCGGCGCTCGGTCATTTCCAGGTAAGGCTGCTGCTCCCGCCGCACGAAGAAGTGCTGCACCTGCCCCCACACCACGCTCAGCAGCGTGGCCGGGCCCTCCACCAGCACATCCGCCAGCAGCGAGTCGGGCCGCTGCCGGATGACCAGGCCGTAGAACATCTGATTCGGGTTCTTGCTGGCCGAATAGTCGATGGGCAGCAGCTCGCGCCGCAGCAGGCGGCCCGAGGCCAGCTGCACGGCCCGCAGCTGCACCGCCCGGTACGAAACCACCGGGGCCGTGGCCGCCGGGCGGAAGCGCACCGCCTTGGGCGGGTCCGTCCAGAAGGCGTTTTCCACTTCGCCGCGCAGCGTATCGCCGCGGCCGAGCACCAGGTAGCCCGGTTCAAACACCTGGGCGCCGCACCTGCGGCCCAGCGGGGCCAGCAGCACCATCAATAACAATACGCGGGCGTACAAACCTGGCATAAACGACAACGGTAGCGGAATTAAAGAGCTCCAAATGTAGCATCTCGCTCCGCCAAGGCCGCCGTTTCGGGCCGGCTACAGCTGCTTGCTCAGCAGAAAGCCGCTGTACGCGTAGCCGTTCGCGTTCAGGCCCTGCAGCGGCACCACCGACATGCTGCCGCCCTTGGTCTTGTGCAGCTGCGGCACCAGAATGCCCGACAGCGCCCCGACGGAGTAGCCCACGATGTTGTCGGAGAGGAAGTGCTTGCCGGCCTGTATGCGGTTGTAGGCCACGGCTGCCGGCACCAGCGCGGCGGCCGTCCACACGTAGGGCTGGGCCGGCGAGTCGGGGTTGAAGTCGTGGAACACCTTGGCCGCGAAGAACGTGGCCGCGGCCGTGTGCCCGGTGTGCCCGGCGAAAAACGAGTTGGTGGCAATCTTGCTGCCGCGCTTATTGGCCGGCCCTTTGTCGCCGTACACGAACGGGCGGTAGCGGTAGACGCTGCCCGCCGTCAGGGTAAACCCCGCGTCCGACAGGGCCAGCGTCTGCACGTACAGGCCGAGCACCTGCCCGTAGCGCCCGCGCACGTTGTCGTTCAGCGCCAGCAGGCCCGGCGCGATGAGCAGGGTGGGGTAGCACAGCAGGTCGCTGGCCAGCTGGGCGTTGTCGCTGTACTTGCCCGCCGCCCACCGGTCAAATTTGGGAATGTCGTTTTTGTCGAGGGCGGCCAGCTCGGTTTCGCTCAGCCCGCTCTTCTGCTG
This sequence comes from Hymenobacter edaphi, assembly GCF_003258365.1. Lineage (GTDB taxonomy): Bacteria > Bacteroidota > Bacteroidia > Cytophagales > Hymenobacteraceae > Solirubrum > Solirubrum edaphi. The sequence goes on from NZ_QHKM01000003.1 coordinate 92,783, forward strand.
AATCAGGTACAGCCCGGTGCCCGCCCCGGCGCCGAGGGCCAGGGTAATGGGGAAGTCGACGGCAAAACGGGTGCGGTAGGGCGAAGGGGCCTGCTGGGCCTGGGCCGCGGGAGCCAGCGTGGTCAGCAGCGTACCGGCGAAAAGGAGGGCGGAGGTGTGGTTCATGGCAAAATCCTAAGGCTCCTACAACGGCAGAGCTTGCGTGCGGGTTGACGTCGGCCGGCCGACGCGCGCGGCTGCGGTTGGTAAGCAGCCAAATTCCGGGCCGGCAGGACGCGGAAAACCCGCTGCAAGCCTTGGGCAAAACAGACAACTGATAAGTAAAATCGTAGCTTTGTGCCCTATCCGCCACCGCTCTGCCGGGGCGTTCGGCGGGTACTGGGTTTCCGTAAACCGGCCCTAATTCAGCGCAATGCCCTATCTGTTTACTTCCGAATCGGTTTCGGAAGGCCACCCCGACAAAGTCGCCGACCAGATTTCCGACGCCATCCTCGACGAGTACCTGCGTCAGGACCCCGCGGCGAAGGTCGCCTGCGAAACCCTGGTAACCACCGACTTCGCTATGGTCGCCGGGGAAATCAAATCGACGGCCCACGTCGAGGCCGAGCCCATCATCCGCGAGGTTATCCGCCGCATCGGCTACAACAAGCCCGAATACCTCTTCAACGCCGACACCTGCGAGGTGATGAACCGCCTGCACGAGCAGTCGGCCGACATCAACCAGGGCGTGGAGCGCGCCAAGCCCGAGGAGCAGGGCGCCGGCGACCAGGGCATGATGTTCGGTTACGCCACCCGCGAAACCGAAAACTACATGCCCCTGGCCCTCGACCTCTCGCACCGCCTGCTGCGCGAGCTGGCCGTCATCCGCCGCGAAGGCAAGGAAATGACCTACCTGCGCCCCGACGCCAAAAGCCAGGTCACCATCCGCTACGCCGACGACAACACGCCCGAGGCCATCGAAACCATCGTCGTCAGCACCCAGCACGACGACTTCGATGAGAACGAGCAGGTGATGCTCAAGCAGATCGAGCAGGACGTGAAGAACATCCTGATTCCGCGCGTGAAGGCCCAGCTCAGCCCCGAGGTGCAGCAGCTCTTCACCGACGACATCAAGTACCACATCAACCCCACCGGCAAGTTCGTCATCGGCGGCCCCCACGGCGACTCCGGCCTCACCGGCCGCAAAATCATCGTGGATACCTACGGCGGCAAGGGTGCCCACGGCGGCGGCGCTTTCTCGGGCAAAGACTCTTCGAAAGTGGACCGCTCGGCCGCCTACGCCGCCCGCCACATTGCCAAAAACCTGGTAGCCGCCGGCGTGGCCGATCAGGCCCTGGTGCAAGTGGCCTACGCCATCGGCGTGGCCGAGCCCGTGGGCTTGTTCGTGACGACCTATGGCACCACCCACGTGAGCAACGGCAACGGCCAGAAGCTCACCGACGGCCAGATTGCCGAGAAAGTACAGGGCCTGTTCGACCTGCGCCCTTACGCCATCGTGAAGCGCCTGGGCCTGCAGAATCCCATCTTCGCCGAATCGGCCGCCTACGGCCACATGGGCCGCCAGCCCGGCCAGAAGGAAGTGAAAGGTGCCGACGGCTCGACCCGCACCGTCGAAACCTTCACCTGGGAAAAGCTCGACTACGTCGACCAGATCAAAAAGGCGTTCGGCCTGAACTAGCCGAGTGGTGCCACGACTCAAAGTCGTGGCACCATCAAATGCCAAACGGCGCCCGTTCCAGCTGGAACGGGCGCCGTTTGCGTTATCGGGAAGTCAGCGGGCCTCAGTGCGCTACCTGCTTTTCCTTATGACGGATGATTTGCTTTTTGAGCTGGTCGGCGGCCGCGTCGGCGGCGGCTTCGAAGCTGGCGGCGTCTTCCTGGCTGAACAGGGTGGTGCCCGGGACGAAGAGTTTGATTTCTACGGTTTTATTGTCAACGCCGTCGTTGTTGTTCAGGCGCATGATTACTTCGCCTTCCGTCACGCGGTCGTAAAACGTTTCCAATTTATCGAGGCGCTTCTGGATGAAGTCGAGCAACTTTTGATCGGCGGTGAAGTGCACCGATTGCATCTGTACTTTCATCGGTCGTAGGGGTTTTGGAGTAAGACAAAAATGGAACCTAGGCCTTTGGGTGGGCCTTTTCAAACACTGCTTTCAATTTGTCGATGCTCAGGTGCGTGTACACCTGCGTAGCCGCCAGATTCGCGTGGCCCAGCAGTTCCTTGATGGCGTTCAGATCGGCGCCCTTGCCCAGCAAATGCGTGGCGAAGGAATGGCGCAGCACGTGGGGGTGCTGCTGCCCGGGCGCCGAAGTAATCTGCCCGAGGTAATGCTTGACGGTGCGGTACACCAGCTGCGGATAAAGCGGCTTACCCTTATCCGTAACGAGCAGCGGCGCCGCGGCGTTGTCGGGCGCGCCGAACTCCTTGGCTTTCCGCTGCATATAGTTGTCGAGTACCCCGATCAGCGAGGGATTCAGCGGCACGATGCGCTGCTTGTTGCCCTTGCCCGTCACGCGCACGGTGCGCCCGGGCAGGCTCACGTCCTGGTGCCCGATGCCGATAAGCTCCGAGAGGCGGATGCCGGTGCCGTAGAGCATTTCCAGCATCAGCTGGTCGCGCCCGCCCGCGAAGTCCGGCGTGAATTCAAACGAGTCGAGCAGGTGGTTCAGCGGCTCCTCGGGCACGAAGTCGGGCAGCTTCTTGCTGGTCTTGGGCGCGGTGATGCGCAGCATGGGGTTGCGCGTCACCTGGCCGGTGTGCAGCAAAAACTTGTAGTAGGAGCGCAGGCAGGCAATCTTGCGGTTCACGGTGCGTGGGTCGCGCTTTTGCTCCATCAACGTCACAATCCACGAGCGGATGAGCGTGTGGTCGGCCTCGGCCGGGTTGCTTAGCTCGTAGGTGGCCAATAGGTAGTCGCCGAACTGCCGCAGATCGGTTTCATACGAGAGAATGGTGTGCGGGGAGTAGCGGCGCTCGAAGCGCAGGTAGTCGATGAAAGCTTCCATGCAAGGGAAGCCGCGGTGGCGGCGGGTGGATAGCCAATGTAGGAAACCCCGCCGACAATCAAAACATAAAAAAAACGACCAGCCAGCCCATACGAAATGGGCTGGCTGGTCGTGAAGCTGGTAGCGGGCTGAGCCTAAGCTCGCTCGCCTATCGGCGGGGCAGAACTAGTCCTGCTGGCCGTACATCGCCTGCTTGTAGGCAGCCTTGATCTTCTGCTTGCGCTTCGTAATCGAAGGCTTCTGGAAGAACGTGCGGCGGCGCAGCTCTTTCAGCACGCCCGTGCGCTCGAATTTCTTTTTGAAACGTTTCAGCGCGCGGTCAACCGACTCGTTCTCCTTGATTTGGACGATGAGCATAAAAAAGAAAGCGTGAGTTTCTGAGTTTTGAGGGCCGCAAAGATAGCCAGAGATTTTGACGAATGCACGGCTTGCGTCGTTTTTTTCGCTGCAACCACTTGGCAACCTGCCCAAAATGGCGTACGCGGCCGGGTAGCCGGGCTTTGGCCCGCGCCATTGGCGGGCGGCTGAGGCAGCGGCAATGGCCGCCTCAGCCGCCCGCCGGGAGCATTATTTCAGAATGGTGCGGGCAATAACCAGCTTCTGAATCTCCGAGGTGCCCTCGCCGATGGTGCACAGCTTGGAGTCGCGGTAGAACTTCTCGGCCGGGTAGTCCTTGGTGTAGCCGTAGCCGCCGAAGATCTGCACGCCCTCGTTGGCCACGCGCACGCACACTTCCGAGGCGTAGAGCTTGGCCATGGCCGACTCGCGGTTCACGTTCAGGCCCTGGTCCTTCATATCGGCGGCGCGGTAGGTCAGCAGCGAGGCGGCTTCGATTTCGGTAGCCATGTCGGCCAGCTTGAAGCTGATGCCCTGGAAGTTGCTGATGGGCTGATTGAATTGGTGCCGCTCCTTGGAATACTGCAGCGCCGCCTCGAAAGCCCCCTGCGCAATGCCCAGCGACAGCGCCGCGATGCTGATGCGGCCGCCGTCGAGCACCTTCAGCGCCTGCACGAACCCGTCGCCGACCTGGCCGATAACGTTTTCCTTGGGCACGCGGCAGTCGGTGAAAATCAGCTCGGTGGTTTCCGAGGCGCGCATGCCTAGCTTGTCTTCCTTGCGGCCGGCCGCGAAGCCCGGCGTGCCGCGCTCGATAATAAAGGCCGTCATGGCGCGGGAGTCGCCGACTTCGCCGGTGCGGGCAATGACCACGGCCACGTTGCCCGACTTGCCGTGGGTGATAAAGTTCTTGGCGCCGTTGAGCACGTAATGGTCGCCGTCGAGCACGGCGGTGGTGCGCATGTTGCCCGCGTCGGAGCCGGTGTTGGGCTCGGTCAGGCCCCAGGCGCCGATCCACTCGCCCGAAGCCAGCTTGGGCAGGTACTTGGCTTTCTGCTCCTCGGAGGCGTGTTGCAGAATGTGCCCGGTGCACAGCGAGTTGTGGGCCGCCATCGAGAGGCCGATGCTCGGATCAATTTTCGACAGCTCGGCAATGGCCGTGACGTATTCCACGTAGCCAAACCCGGCGCCGCCGTATTCGGCCGGCACCAGCACGCCCATCAGGCCCAGCTCACCCAGCTTGTGAAACACCTCGGCCGGAAATTCCTGGGTGTCGTCCCATTCCCGCATGCGGGGCTTGATGTGGGCGGCACCGAAGTCGCGCACCATCTGGGCAATCATCGTCTGATTTTCAGTAGCTACCAGTTCCATGGCAGTAAAAGGGGTTGGTGGGAATGAGGGGAAGAGCAGAACGAGAAAAACAAACGCTCGTTTGGGTTCGGCTAAGGTACGGATTTTGGCGGCTGCCCGGCACTGCCCGACCAGACCCAATTTTGAAAGCGCCCACGGATTGAGTTACTTTGAAGGTTTTTTAAGCGTTCTGACCTTGCCGAACCGTACTCCGTTGCGGTCCGTTTCTCCTTTCTTTCGGCTTATTCTAGCCTGCATGCACCCATCCGCTTCCCATTGCCTGCGTCAGCTCTGGCTCCCGTGCCTATTCCTCGTTTTGGGCTTTTCCTCCTGCACCAATCGGGTTTACAACCAGCGGGTTATGTTTCGAACGGGCGAGGATGGGCAAATGGATACGACCAAGGTGCGCCGGGCCGTAAACCGGGCGAACCGGAACTATACCATCCAGAACAACGATTTACTGGCCGTGCGGGTGTATACCAATAACGGTGAGCGAATTATCGATCCAAACGGGGAGCTGCGCTTCGGCAGTCCGGCCGGGCTGCTCTCCACCGGTGCCAACGGCAGCCGGACGCTGAGCAATGTGGGCGGGCAGGGCGGTGGTGGCGGCACGACCTCCTCGTCGGCCGGCGAATCGGAGTTTCTGGTGCAGACCGACGGGTACGTGAAGCTGCCGCTCGTCAGCCGCGTGCGGCTGCAGGGCCTGACGCTGCTCCAGGCCGACAGCCTCTTGCAGGTGCGCTACAGCGAATTTTACAAGGGTGTATTCGTGGCCACGCGGGTGACGAATAACCGCGTCATCGTGCTGGGCTCGCCCGGCGGCAAAATCGTGCCGCTCGTCAACGACAACATGAACCTGCTGGAAGTGCTGGCCGCCGCCGGTGGGGTCGACGGAGCCGCTGGTGGAACACTGTACCGCTCGGGTGGCAAGGTGTCCAACATTCGTATTATCCGGGGCGACCTGAAAAATCCGCAGGTGGAGCAGGTGGACCTAACCACCATTGCCGGGATGCGCCGCGCCAACCTGCAGATGGAGCCCAACGACATCGTCTACATCGAACCCGTGCGCCGTCCGTTCTACGACGCCCTTACCGACGCTGCCCCCGTATTGGGTTTAGCAGGCTTGGTACTGAATACAGCTGCCATTCTCATTACCATCTTCCGCTTCAACTAGCTGAGCCGCGCGGAAGCATTCCTCTCTTGCATCGCATACCTGACCTAAATGGCCGTTAACGAAAACGCCGAACTCGAAGAACTCATTCGGAACGCCACCAGTGGCGGCGCGGCGCCGACGGCGCCGGCGGCCGAATCCGAAGACGACTCCGTGGGCGGCGGGCTGGACCTGCCCTTGCTGCTCTCCGTGGCGCGGCGCAGCCTGCCGTGGATGATTCTGCTGGTGCTGATTGGGCTGGCGGCCAGCTGGAGCTACCTGCGCTACACCAAGCCGCTGTACCGCTCCTCTTCCACCATCAAGATTGACGAAAAGCAGCAGGCCGGCGACCTGGGTTTGCTGGCCGCGGGTGCCCAGGCCGGGCAGCAGGGCATGAGCAAGCTGTCGGGCGAAGTCGAGTTGATCCAATCGGATCTGATTTACACTCGGTTGCGCGATTCGCTGGAGCTGGACGTGAATTACTATACCGAAGGCACGGTGCTGGAAACGGAGCTGTACCGTACCGCGCCGTTCCGGGTGGAGTACGCAGTGCGCGAGCCGCTGCAGTTTGGGCAGAAGTTCAGCGTGGAGGTGCTCGACCAGAACCGCTTCCGGCTAAGCTATGCCCAGGGCCAGGCCGAACAGGGCGGCGAGTACAGCTTCGGGGAAACCCTCACAACGCCCGGCTTCACGCTGACGCTGGTGCGCACCCGTTTCTTCAACGAGCAAACCCCGGAAACGAAGTTTTTCTTCGTCATTAATACCCCCGAGGCCATCAACGGCTACCTGGCGCAAAACCTGACCGTAAGCGTTATCAATCCCGACGCCAACACCATCGGAATTTCCTTTACCGACTATAACCCGGCCAAGGCGCGCGACATCGTCAACAAAATTGACTCGGTGTATCAGCAGGTGAAGCTGGCGCGCAACTACCAGAGCACCCAGCAGTCGATGGCCTTCCTCGACAGCCAGCTCAACGGCAACCGGGATTCGCTGCAAAAGGCGGAAAACGCCCTGCAGGCCGCCGTGAAGCGCAACCGCACCTACGACGCCAAGGGCGACCTGGCCACCATCACCACGCAGATGCAGGAGCTGGCCAAGCAGCGCGAGCAGATTCTGCGGCGGCAGGGCGTGCTCCAGGAACTGTCGCGGGTGGTGGAAACGGAGCGCTTGATAGGCAGCGACGAACTGACCGTGGAAGAAAGCATTCCGGGGCTGGCCGTGCTGCAGGACCCGCAGATCAGCCAGCAGCTGACCGTGCTCAACGAGCAGCAGCGGGAATTGCGCCAGGTGCTGCAGTCGTATCAGCCAACCACCACCGCGGTGCAGATTCGGCAGAGCCAGCTGGCCTTCACCAAGCGCAGCATCCGCCGCCTGCTGCAGCAGACGCTCAAGCTCACCAACGACGAGCTGAACGCGCTGACGCGGCAGCAGCAGCAGCTCGGCGGTGAGCTGCAGTCCTTACCGGGCAAGGAAACCGAGCTGGCCCGCCTGCGCCGGCCGGTGGAGCTGTACGTGAGTTCCTACATGCTGCTGATGCAGAAGAAAGTGGACTTTGGCATTCAGAAAGCCGGCACCACGGCCGACTTCCAGATTCTGTCGCCGGCCAGCCTGCCGAGCGAGCCTATTTCGCCGCAGAAGATGATGGTGTACGCCATCGGGCTGGCCGTGGGCGCGCTGCTGGGCCTGGGCCTGGTGGCCGGGCGCTACCTGCTGCACAACACCGTGACGAGCATCCGGGAGCTGGAGCGCAACACCGTGGCTCCGGTGCTGGGCGTGGTGCCTTCCTACGACAAGGAAAAGCTGGCCGTGTCGAAGCTGATTGTGGACAAGAATCCCAAATCCGCCATATCGGAGGCCATCCGTTCCATCCGGACCAACCTGGAATTTGTGGCTAACTCCCGGCAGAAGCGGCTGATTTCGGTGACGTCGACGATTTCGGGCGAAGGCAAAACCTTCGTGGCGGTAAACCTGGGCGGTATCATTGCCCTCTCGGAGCAGCGCGTCATCATCATCGACCTGGATATGCGCAAGCCGAAGGTGAACCTGGCCTTCGACGCGGAAAACACCAAGGGCGTCAGCACCATTCTCATCGACCGCCACACGGTGCAGGAGTGCATTCAGCGCACCAGCATTCCGTCGCTGGACTTTATTTCGGCCGGTCCCACGCCGCCCAACCCCTCGGAGCTGATTCTGCACCCGCAGTTCGACCAGATGCTGGAAGAGCTCAAGCGTACCTACGACGTTATCATCATCGACACCCCGCCGGTGGGCCTGGTGACCGATGGTGTGCTGATCATGCGCAAGGTCGACGTGCCGATTTACATCGTGCGCGCTGGCTACTCGAAGAAGGCCTTCCTCAAGAACATCAACAAGCTGGTGCGCGGCAGCGGCTTCAGCAAGCTGACCACCATCCTCAACGACGCCCAGGCCGGCGGCATGTACGGCTACGGGTACGGCTACGGGTATGGCTACGGCTACGGCTACGGCACGGGCTACGGCTACTACGAAGAAACCCAGGCCCCCACGGGGCTGCTGGCCCGCCTGCGCCGCCGCTTTTCGTAAGTTGCCGCCTCTATGGCTTCTTTTTTCCAAAAGCTTTTCGGTCGGAGTGCGGCTGTAGTGCCGGCTACGCTGGCCTCGCTGGGCACCGACATGCACTCCCACCTGCTGCCCGGCCTCGACGATGGGGCCGAAACGCTGGAGCAGTCGGTGGAGTTGCTGCGCCTGATGCAGGGCCTGGGCTACCGCAAGCTGGTGATGACGCCCCACATCATGGGCGACTTTTACCGCAACACCCCCGAGGGGGTGCGCGGCGCGCTGGCCAGCCTGCGGCAGGCCGCCGCCGCCGCGGGCATAGCGGTGGAGCTGGACTGCGCGGCGGAATACTACCTCGACGAGTTCTTCATGCGGCGCCTGGAAACCCGGGATGAGCTGCTCAGCTTCGGCGGCGACAAGCGGTACTTGCTCTTCGAGACGTCGTACATCAACGAGCCGTTCAACCTGCAGGAAGCGGTGTTCGGGCTGAAGTCGGCCGGCTACCAGCCGGTGCTGGCCCACCCGGAGCGCTACACGTACCTGTACGGCCGCTTCGGGGAGCTGGAAAAAATCCGCGAAAACGGCGCCCTGCTGCAGCTCAACCTCAACTCCCTGGTGGGCTACTACTCCAGCGGCGCCAAGCGCGTGGCCGAAAAGCTCATCGACGCGGGCCTGGTCGACTTCGTGGGTACCGACGCGCACAACCTCAAACACATGTCGGCCCTGAACCGGGTGCTGGAAAGCGAGTACCTGCCCAAGCTGCTGCGCTTGCCGCTGCGCAACGCGGAACTGTAAATCAATGAGTGAATAAGCAAGTGAGCGAATGAGTGATTCTCGTATGAACGTCCCTTTAACTCACTCATTCGCCCATTTACTCATTCACGCATTGAACCTATGATTTTCGTTACCGGCGGCAGCGGCCTTGTGGGTTCCTACCTGATTCCGGCTTTGCTGGCGCGAGGCCTGAGCGTGCGGGCGCTGTACCGCCGGGCCGTGCCCCGGCACGTGCCCGGCCACGAGCGGGTGGAGTGGGTGGAAGGCGAGCTGCGCGACTCCGGCGTGCTGCGCGACGCGCTGGCCGGCGTTACGCACGTGTTTCATTGCGCGGGCCTCGTGTCGTACGCCCCGCAGGATGCCGAGCTGCTGCGGCAGGTAAACGTGGAAGGCACCGCGGCCGTGGTCGATGCCTGCCTGGCGCGGCCGGGCGTGCGGCTGTGCTACGTGTCGTCGGTGGCGGCGCTGGGCGGGCTGCCCGAAACGGCCACCGGGCCCGAGCTGGACGAATCGGCCAAATGGGACCTGGGCGCGGCTCACGGCCACTACGCTACCAGCAAGTATCTGGGCGAGACGGAGGTGTGGCGCGGCGTGGCCGAAGGGCTGTCGGCCGTCATCGTGAATCCCTCGGTTATCCTGGGCGCCACCGACTGGAAGCGGAGCAGTACCCGACTATTTCGCTACGCTCACCAGCAGCATTCGTTTTACACGCCGGGAAGCGTTAATTTTGTAGATGTACGCGACGTGGTGACGGCCATGCTGCGGCTGACCTTAGACCTTGCGGTGACGGGCGAACGGTACATCCTGAGTGCCGGCGCGCTGCCGCTGGGGGAGTTTTTCCGGCAGGCGGCTGCCTGCTTCGGCAAGAAGCCGCCCACGGTGGAAGTGCCCGACTGGGCGGCCGAGGCCATCTGGCGGCTGGAACACCTGCGCAGCCTGGCCACCGGCTCCCGGCCGCTGATTACCAAGGACACCGCCCGCGCCGGGCGGCGGCCGGTGGTGTACCAGGCCGGGAAGGCGGAGCAGGCTGTGGGCCTGCGCTTCCGGCCGGTGGCGGAAACCATCCGCTGGGCCTGCGCGGCCCTGGCGGCCGGGCCGAACTCGCAGCCGGTTCCGGGGGTTATAGTTCCCTAGGAGCCGCGCGCCGAAACGGGCAGCGCCGTACAGAGAAAGGACGCGGAAGCCGACCCCGGCCGCCGCGGCCGTTGCTGATTAATGAGAATGAACGAACAGTCTGAGGAACGGGATGAGGTGTTGGCCACGGTGCGCCGCTTTGAGCGCATGCTGGCCGATGGCGAACCGGCGTTTTTTGATCTGGCCGATTTTGAAAGCATTATCGACCACTATACCCAATCCGCGCAATTTGATAAAGCCCTGCAGGCCTGCGAGGCGGCCGTGGCCCAGTACCCGTTCAGCACCGAGCTGCTGATCGACCGGGCGCAGGTGCTGGCCATGCGCGGGCAGTACCCCGAGGCGCTCAAGCAGATCGACGAGGTAGCCGAGCGCGACCCGGACAACGCCGACGTGGCCGTGACCCGGGGCATCGTCTCGACGCAGCAGGGCGACTACCCGGCGGCCGTGGCGTACTTTCTGCAGGGCGCCGAGCGGGCCCCCGACCGCGACGACATCTACTTCAACCTCGGCCTGGCCTACCAGCAGTGGCAGAAGTTTAAGAGCGCGGCCCGCAACTACAAGCAAAGCCTGAAGCTCAACCCCGACAACGACGCGGCGGTGCAGGAGCTGCTCTACTGCCTGGAAGTATCGGGGCGCCTGGACAGCAACCTGGAGTTTTTCCGCCGCTTCACCGACGAGGACCCGTACTCGACCATTGCCTGGTACAACCTCGGGCAGGCCTACTACAAGGCCGTGCAGTACGGCAACGCGGCCCAGGCCTTCGACTACGCCATCGTCATCGACCCGAAGTTCTACGAGGCGCACGCCTACCTGGCCAGCTGCTTCGTGAGCATGGAGGAGTACCAGCGCGCCATCGAGGAGTTTCAGCTCAGCTACGAGGAGGGGGAGCCTACCGCAGAGGCGCTGTGCAACATCGGGGAGTGCTACGAGAAGCTGCGCCAGTGGGACCTTTCGCGGCGGCACTACCAGAAAGCCCTGGACCTCGACCCGGAAATGGACGAGGCCTGGTTTGGCATCGGGGTGATTCTGGATGCGCAGGAGCACTGGTTTCAGGCCCTGCATTACTACCGCAAGGCCGTGGGCCTGTACGCCGACAGCGGCGAGTACTGGGTGGCCCTGGCCGGGGCCGAGTACCAGGTGGGCAACATCGTGTCGGCGCTGGAAGCCTACGAAAAGGCCACCGAGGTGCAGCCCGACATGCCCGAGGGCTGGATCAACTGGAGCGCCATCCTTTACGAGCAGGGCAACTACGACGCGGCCATCGACCTGATGAAGACGGCCACCGAGCTGCTGCCCGAAGATGCGGAGCTGCTGTACCGCCTCTGCGCCTACCAGCTGGCCGCCGGCCGCTACCGCCAGGCTTACGACGTACTCGAAAATGCCTTACTTTTGGACTTCGACAAGCACCGCCTGCTCTTCGAGTTCTTCCCGGAGCTGGAGCAGCAGCGCGCCCTCACCCGCCTGATCGAGCAATACCGGAAGTAAATGGCTGAATGGCTGACTTGTTAAAGGGCTGATACCAGGAATGGCTGTTTGGGCTACGGCGCCAAACGGCCATTCTTTTTTGTGTCATTGCCTGCACAAGCAGCCATTTAGCCATTTAGCCATTTGACCCCTCCAAACCAGATGAACTACACCCTCTCGCAAATCCCCGAACGCACCCAGAAACCGCGCGAACAAGGCTTTACCATGGTCATGGACAAGGGCCTGAGCGTGCGCGAAGTCGAAGACTTCCTGGAAGTCGGGGCCGACTACACCGACATCGTGAAGCTGGGCTGGGCCACCTCCTACGTGACCAGCAACCTGCAGCGCAAGCTCGACGCCTACAAGGAGGCCGGCATTCCGGTGTACTTCGGCGGCACCTTGTTCGAAGCCTTCATCATCCGCAACCAGTTCGACGACTACCGCCGCCTGCTCGACCAGTTCGGCATGGAGTACGCCGAGGTGTCGGACGGCTCCATCGAGCTGGACCACGACCGGAAGCTGGATTTTATCCGCCAGCTGGCGGGGCAGGTGAAAGTGCTGTCGGAGGTGGGCTCGAAGGACGCGGAGAAAATCATTCCGCCCTACAAGTGGATTGCCCAGATGCGCACCGAGCTGGAAGCCGGCGCCATCAAGGTTATCGGTGAGGCTCGCGAGGCCGGCAACGTGGGCTTGTTCCGCTCGACGGGCGAGGTGCGCTCGGGCTTGGTGGAAGAAATTCTGACCCAGATTCCCTTCGAAAAAATCCTCTGGGAAGCCCCGCAGAAAGCCCAGCAGGTGTGGTTTATCAAGATGCTGGGGGCCAACGTGAACCTGGGCAACATCGCCCCGAACGAGGTCATTTCGCTGGAAACCATTCGCCTCGGTTTGCGCGGCGACACGTTCTCGCACTTCCTCGACATGGACGCGGTGGACCCGATGTTCAAGCCCGTGGAAAAGCCGGGCAACAAGCCGGGTACTTCGATGCCGCGCGGGTAAGGCACCCGCTCGCTTTACAGCTCACAAGCTCTGGCCGTGCCGGTCAGAGCTTGTTGGTTTTCCAGCCCAGGCGTTCCGGAAATACTTTATCTTCAGCCCGTTCAACGACCATTGCCATGCGCTGTCATTACTTCGCTTCCGCCTGGCTGCTGCTGCCGACCCTGGCCGTCGGGCAGACGGTACAGCCCACCGGCGCCCCGACTACGCCCGTGAATTGGCAGTCCCCCGCGTCGGGTGGGGCCTCCTTTTCGGACGCGTACGGCCTGGATTTGAACGGCGACGGCACGGCGGACCTGGGATTCACCAACGTTTATACCGCGCCGGCCGGGCCGGGCTCCCCCACCATGCGCACGTTTGTGGTGGGCGCCCGCCATGCCGCGGTGGAGCTGGCCACGGATTCGGTGGAATTTGACAGCGCGAAACGCCTGCAGGCCGGGCAGCTCATCCGCCACGGCATCCGCTGGGGCAACACGGGCTACATCGACTACGAACTGGTCGGCAACGGTGGCGTCGGGGGGCGAGGCTTCTTCCGCGACGGTGCCCCGGGCTTCGTGGTGGCGCGCATGGCGGTGGCCGGCAGGTGGCAGTATTGGTGGATTCAGGTGGAGTCGCGCAGCGGCGGCAACCGGCGCGTCAATTACTACGGCGTGTCGCCGGAACGGCCGCTGCGGGTGGCCAGTCCGGTCGGCCGCGTGGCGCTGCAAGCGTACCCGAACCCGGCCACAACGGCCTGGCAGGTGCAGACCAGCTACCAGGGGCCGTACCGCCTGCTCGACCAGGTGGGCCGCGTAGTGCGCCGCGGGCAGCTTGGCCCGGGCGAAGCCCAGCTGCCCGCCGCTGAGCTGCCGGCCGGCCTTTACCGGCTGGAGCTGAGCAACGCGCTGAATGCCCGGCTGACGCTGGTCAAACAGCAGTAACCGGAACCCGGTCCGGCCTTATTCAGCGCCCGGCGGTGGATTTTTAGTGATACAACGCGCGTTGGCCGCGCACAAGTAAGCCGCCAGCTGCGGCTGCCGGCGCGCCAGGCCCCGCTGGCAGTGCTCCGCCCGCGGCAACGCGCGGCTGCCGACGGGATACTGGCGGCTGGCCGCTACCGCCCGCCGGCAGCACCCGGGCTGCGGGGCAAGTTTTACCTTGCGCACCAATTTCGTCCGCCTATGCTCACCGTTCAGCTACTGCCCTTTCCGGAGCTGCGCACGCCGCGCCTGCTGCTGCGCCGCCTCACCGCCGCCGATGCACCCGCCATCCTGCGTCTGCGCTCCGATGCCCGCGTGATGCGCTACCTCGACCGCGACCCCGCCAGCGGCCTGCCCGACGCGCTGGAGCTGCTCGGGCGCATCGACGCGGCGCTGGCTGACAACTCGGGCCTCAACTGGGGCGTGGCGCGGGCCGAGGCGCCCGAGGCCCTGCTGGGCACCTGCGGCGCCTGGCGTCTGGATCTGGCCCATCACCGCGGCGAAATCGGCTACAGCCTGCTGCCCGAAGCCTGGGGGCAGGGGCTGATGAGCGAGGCCCTGGCCGAGGTGTGCCGCTACTGCTTCGACGGGCTGCACCTGCACAGCCTGGAAGCCAACGTGAATCCGCAGAACGAGGCTTCCATCCGGCTGCTGGAGCGGCAGGGCTTCGTGCGCGAGGCCTACTTCCGCGAGAACTACTACTACCGCGGGCAGTTTCTGGACTCGGCTATATACTCGCTGCTGGCGCCGAAGCCGTAAGTCGGCCCGGGGCGCAGCCACGTTGTATCAGCGCCCCGGGCCCTGTCGTAGTAGCGTTTCTTTGCCGTTAGTCCATGCTTTTTCGCCTGCCTTTCCGCCTGCGCCGTGCCCCCCTGGGGCTGGCCGTGGTCCTGAGCCTGGCCGCCTTCCGCGCCGACGACCCGCGCGACCCGGGCCGGGTGGAGCACCTGGCCGATTTTCCGTCGAAGTTCGTCAAGCCCCGGCACGTGGACGTGTGGCTGCCCGCCGATTATCCCCGGCCCGGCCGCCGCTACGCCGTGCTTTACATGCACGACGGGCAGAACCTGTTTCACCCGGCTAGCAGCTACGGCGGCGTGGCCTGGGAAGTCGACAGCACGCTGGCCCGGCTGCAGCTGCGCGGGGCGGTGCGCCCCGACGTTATCGTGGTGGGCGTGTGGAATACCGACCGGCGCTTCCGCGAGTATTGCCCGGCCAGGCCCTATCAGCTGCTGAGCGCCGCCCGCCGGGCGCAACTGGCCCAGGAAGGCCTGCTGCCCGGCCCGCCGCAGTCCGACGAGTACCTGCGCTTCCTGGTGCAAGAGCTGAAGCCCTACGTCGACGGGCACTACCAGACCGATAAGCGCCGGCAGAGCACGTTTATCGGCGGCAGCAGCATGGGCGGGCTGATTTCGCTCTACGCCGCCGTGGAATACCCGCAGGTGTTCGGCGGGGCCGCCTGCCTTTCCACGCACTGGCCGCTGAGCTTGCAGGACAACCCCTCGGATTTCACCTCTGCCTGCCTGCGCTACCTCGGCCAGCGCCTGCCCGCTAAGGGCCGCCGCCCGCGCCTGTACTTCGACTTCGGCACCGCCACGCTCGATGCGCGCTACGAGCCGCACCAGCTGCGCATCGACAGCCTGCTGCGCGCCAAGGGCTACACCGGGCGGGACTGGCTGACGCGCAAATACGAGGGCGCGGCGCACAGCGAGGCCAGCTGGAAAAAGCGCTTTGAGGTGCCGACGCGCTTCCTGCTGAGCCCGGCAGCGGGCAAGTGAGGGGCGTTGGCAGGGGCCGAAGCAACCCTGCGGCCGCCGGGCAGTAAGAAGGTAGGTACATTCGTTAGCTACCGTCCATGAAAAAACTGCCGCTGCTGCTGCCCGCCGCCCTGTTGCTGCTGGCTGCGTGCAATCAGAACGCCAAAACCGCCGAAACTTCCACGCCCGCCCCGCCGCCCGCCACCGCCGATACCGCAGCCACGGCCCAAACGCTGGAACTGCCCCCGCCCAACGCCACCAAGTCCGTCACCAAGCGCGTCGACATCATTGACTGGCCCGCCGGCAAGACGCCCGTGGCCCCGGCCGGCTTCACCGTCACCAAGTACGCCGACGGCTTCGAAGGCCCGCGCTGGCTGTACGTGCTGCCCAACGGCGACGTGCTGGTGGCCGAAGCCAGCACCATCCCGACGACTACCAAGAAGAAAATTGCCGCCGAGCTGAACCTGGACAAGTCGCGGAGCCTGCGCGAGAGCAGCGCCAACCGCATTACCCTGCTGCGCGACGCGAACAAGGACGGCCGACCCGAGGTGCGCCAAACTTTCCTGACCGCGGCCAACGGCCTCAGCCAGCCCTTCGGCATGCTCCTGCTCGGCGACTATTTCTACGTGGCCAACACCGACGGCGTGCTCCGCTTTCCCTACCAAGCCGGCCAGACCACGCTCAGCGGCGCGGGTCAGAAAATCATGACCCTGCCCAAGGGCGGCTACAACAACCACTGGACCCGCAACCTGCTGGCCGGAGCCGATGGCAAGAAGATTTACGTGTCGGTGGGCTCGGGCTCCAACGTGCAGGAGCACGGCGAGGCCAACGAAATCCGGCGGGCCAGCATCCTGCAGATCAACCCCGACGGCTCGGGGGAAAAGGTGTACGCCAGCGGCCTGCGCAACCCCGTGGGCATGGCCTGGAACCCCGTCACCAAGCAGCTGTGGACGGCCGTGAACGAGCGCGACGAGCTGGGCGACGACCTGGTGCCCGACTACCTGACCAGCGTGCGCGAAGGCGGCTTCTACGGCTGGCCCTACGCCTATTTCGGCCCGCACGAAGACCCGCGCCGCCAGGGCGAGCGGCCCGATCTGGTGCAGAAAACCATCGTGCCCGAGGTGCCGCTGGGCCCGCACACGGCCTCGCTCGGCCTCGCGTTCTACGACGCCAAGGCCTTCCCCGCCAAGTACCAGGGCGGCGCCTTCATCGGCCAGCACGGCTCCTGGAACCGCTCGGCCTACTCGGGCTACAAGGTGGTATTCGTGCCCTTCCGGGGCGGCAAGCCCAGCGGCCCGCCCGAAGACTTCCTGACCGGCTTCCTGGCCGGCGGCGAAAAAGCCTACGGCCGCCCCGTCGGCACCTTCGTGGCGCCCGACGGGAGCCTGCTCGTGACCGACGACGCGGCCAACACCATCTGGCGCGTGGCCGCCAGCGGCGGCACGGCGGCCGGCAGCCGGTAGGGAAACCAGGCCGGCCTCCTGAGGCGTGGCCGAAGGACCTTCCTCGCACCCTGCACCAACTGAGAAGCGCAGCCACCATGCCCAATCGTCCGGGCAAAGTGGCTGCGCTTCCGTGTTTCCGGAAAAGCGCCGGCGCTTCGTAGGCAGCGGCAGTGCAGGTTACAAGCACGGTCCGGCGCTGCGTTCAGGATGACAAACAATGATTGCAGAGCGTCAACTTCGGCCTACCTTGCGGCCAGTTCTTTGCCATTCCGCAATTGCCGTAGAAAGGTGCCGGGCTCCCGAGTCCGGCTGAAAAAGGAACCGTGTGTGATTCACGGGCTGACGCGCAACTGTAAGTAACACCCCGCGGGCGGCCCCCGCCGGCCATTGCTCCGCTTGCCGGAGTGAGAAGGCCGGCCGCCCCGTTACAAGCCAGGAGACTTGCCTACCTACGACGTGACGCGCGCTTCCGCGACCTGAAGCTGCCGTCGGGCCAATTGATGCCGCCCTGCTGCGGCCGGGGCTGGTGTGCCCGGGCCGGGGCGGGCGCGCGTCCGTGCGGGCCCGGGGCAGAGCAGCAGGGGAGGGGCGCGGCCGTTGCGGCTTCCCCCCATTTTTACCTGCATGACTCCGGACCTCGCCCCGCGCATTGCCGCCGCCGAAACCCGCCTGTTCAAGGCCGTTTTTCCCAACACCACCAACCACTACGACACGCTCTTCGGCGGTACGGCCATGCAGCTCATGGACGAAGTGGCCTTCATTGCCGCCACCCGCTTCAGCCGCAAGCGCATGGTCACCGTCTCCTCCGACCGCATCAACTTTCGCATGCCCATTCCGGCCGGCACCATCGTCGAGCTGATCGGCCGCATTGCGCGCATCGGCACCAAAAGCCTCGACGTGGCGGTGGACATTCACATCGAGGAAATGTACTCCGACGTGCGCCTGCACGCCGTGTCGGGCACGTTCACCTTCGTGGCCGTCGACGAGCACAAGGTGCCCGTCAGCGTGCTGTAGACCGGCCAGGGCGAGGCGGCCTGCCGTGCTACTTTTCGCGGGCCGGGCCGGCTGGCTACGTGTGCTTTGGCGCCTAGGCCGTAGCTTTGCGGGCTAATCCCTCACGCCGGTATGGAAATCCTCAAGGACTTCGTCGACATCGTTCTTCACCTCGATAAGCACCTCAACGAGCTGGTGCAGCAGTACGGCATCTGGACGTACGCCATTCTGTTCCTGATCATCTTCGTGGAAACCGGCGTGGTGGTGCTGCCCTTCCTGCCCGGCGACTCACTGCTCTTCGCCGCCGGCTCGCTGGCAGCCCTCAACGGCAGCCCCCTGAACGTGGGCCTGCTCATGCTGCTGCTCATCGTGGCGGCCGTGCTCGGCGACGCGCTCAACTACCACATCGGCGACTTTATCGGGCCGCGGGTGTTTCGGCGCGACTACCGCTTCCTGAAGCGGGAGCACCTGCTGCGCACCCAGCAGTTCTACGAGAAGCACGGCGCCAAAACCATCATCCTGGCCCGCTTCATTCCCATTATCCGCACCTTCGCGCCGTTCATCGCGGGCGTGGGCACCATGAGCTACACCAAGTTTCTCTCCTACAACCTGGCGGGCGCCGTGCTGTGGGTGGTGCTGCTGACCGGGGCCGGCTACTTCTTCGGGCAGATTCCCATCGTGCAGAAGAACTTCTCGCTGGTGGTGCTGGCCATCATCGTGCTGTCGTTGCTGCCGGCCGTGTTCGAGTTCATCAAGCAGCGCCGCACGCCGGCCACGCGCTAACTGGATTTGGACAATAGAAAGTTGCAGTCCGCCCCGAGCCGCTTTGGCCGGGGCGGATTTTTTTGTTTGTTCGACTCCGAAACCAACCAGCAAGGGCGCATGAACCGGGAATTTGGCCTGATCGGGCGGACACTGACGCACTCCTTTTCGCCCACCTACTTCCAGCGCAAGTTCGAGCACCTCGGGCTGGACGATTGTACTTACGATGCCTTCGAGCTGGCCGACATTCAGCAGCTGCCCCAGCTGCTGGCCGCCCACCCGCAGCTGCGCGGCCTGAACGTGACCATTCCCTACAAGGAGCAGATCATTCCCTACCTCGACGAGCTGGCGCCCTCGGCCGGCCGCGTGGGCGCCGTCAACACCGTGCAGTTCGGGCCCGAGGGGCGGCTGATTGGCCACAACACCGACTACGCCGGCTTCCGCGACTCGCTGCGGCGCTTTTACCCGCTGCGCGGGGCGGCGGCCGGGGCCCTGGTGCTCGGCACCGGTGGCGCGGCCAAGGCCGTGGAAGTGGCCCTGCGCGAGCTGGACATCCGCTACTGGCTCGTGTCTCGCGACCCGCTCAGCCGCGGCCTCACCTACGCCGACCTCACCCCGCCGCTGCTGGCCGAGCACACGCTCATCATCAACACCACGCCGCTGGGCACCTACCCGCAGGTGGAAGCCTGCCCCGATATTCCGTACCACCTGCTCACCCCGCAGCACTACCTCTTCGACCTGGTGTATAACCCGCGCGAAACTGAGTTTCTGCGCCGTGGCCGGGAGCTGGGCGCCCACACCCAGAACGGCTTCGAAATGCTGTGCCTGCAGGCCGAGGCTGCCTGGGTTATCTGGAATCAGTGAGGTGGTGAGATGGTGAGTTTGCGCCATTGGATCATCAAACTCACCACTCACCATCTCACCAATGAAAAAAGCCCACCGGCGGTGTGTCAGACCGGTGAGCTTTTCAATCAGGTGTGGTAGTAAGCGCAGCGGATAGCTGCGGCGGCGCGGAAATTATTTCTGAAAGATCCAGCGGCAGCCGGGCTGGTACTTCTTGTATACCGGGCGGTGCATCCCCGTCTTGCCGCGGCGGCCGAAATTGGCCGGGCGGGCCGCGGCAGCCTCCAACGAAGGCAGCAGCAGGGCAACAACCAGGAAGAACGAAGCGAGGCGGGCGAGGACGGTGGCTTTCATAATCTTGAGAAAGAAAGGTTTCGGGAGGAGCGGGCGGGCCGTTGTGCCCGTTCGACATGACAAAGGTGCAGCAGCCCGCCCCCTGCCCGCCGGGAGTTTCGCCCAGCACCGCCCACCGCTATGCGAACGGCGCCCCGGCCGCGCCGAGGGTATCGGCGCGGCTGCGGGCTGTTTGTCGCTGCCCACGAACCCACCGCCCTGGCCCATCAAAAAAACGGCCGGCACTTCCGCAGAAATGCCGGCCGCCCTGATACCCCAGGGACTCAGCCAAGTATGCCCTAACTCCTAACTCCTAACTCCTAACTCCTAACTCCTCAGTTTCCCCCGCCCTTGCTGCCGCCGCCTTTCTGGTCGTCGTTGCTGATGCTGCGGCGCTGGCGCTGCGGGGCATTCCCGTCGACTTTACCGAAGCGGTAGCTCAGCGAAAGGCGCACCGAGCTTTGGGCGTTGTAGTAGGCGCTGCGGCTCTCGAACTGCGGCGTGAGGGTACTGGCGCGGAACACGCGGTAGGTCTGCAGGAAGTTGGAGGCGTTGACGGTCAGGTCCAGCTTTTCCTTGAGGATAGTGCGCTTCAGGCCCAGCGAGTAGTAGCCACCGCCGCCGTAGCGCGTCTGCAGGCCCACGCCGCCCGTCCAGAACCCGCCGTAGCCCTGCACCGTGTAGCCCTTGCCGAAGCGCCACGACGAGTTCAGGTTGCCGTTGAACTGCAGGCGGGTGGTGGTGCGGCCCAGGGCCACGCTGCGCAGCTGCGAGTACGAGCCGTCGAGATTCAGCCCGATTTGCCATTTGGGCACGGGCTTCACCGAGGTGTAGAGGCTCAGGCCGTAGTTGCTGTTGCGGGCAATGTTGCGGAAGGTGGTTTCGGCCCGGGCCAGCGCCTCGTTGTAGAAGTTGATTTCCTCGATGGCGTTGCCCGTGCGGCGGGTGTAGGCCGAGGCATTCAGCGAGCCGGCCTTGCCGAAGGTGCTGTACGTCAGCTCGTAGTTGTCGGTGACTTCCGGGGCCAGCGTGGGGTTGCCGTAGCTGATGTTGCGCGGGTCGGTCTGCTGGATGAAGGGGTTGAGGTAGTAGATATTGGGCCGCTGAATGCGCCGCGAGTAGCTCAGGCGCAGCGTCTGGCCGGGCTGCTTGAGGTTGCGCGTGGCGCTCAGGCTGGGCAGCAGGTTGGTGTAGTCGTTGGCGAAGCGGCCATTTTCGCCCTGAAACTCCCCGTCGATGCGGGTGTACTCCAGGCGCGTGCCCAGGCTGAAGGTGTACTTCTTGCCCAGCCCGAAATTGTAGGTGCCGTAGGCCGCCGCCACGTCCTGCTGGTAGTCAAAGGCGTTGGAGCGAGCGGGGCTGCGGGCAAACTCGGCCTGCCGGCTCACCAGCAGCGTGTCGATGCGGTAGTCGCTCGTCACCAGGCGGCGGATGGCCTTGGCCCCCGTTTCCAGCGACACGCCCTCCTTGAACGGGTGCGCGTAGTCGGTTTGCAGGGTTGTTTCGCGGTTCAGCGAGAGGTTGCGGCTCTGCTCGCGGTACTCAATCGGACCCTGGTACAGGTCGGCCGCGTCGTATTGGTCGAGGGCGTAGCGCTGGTTGCCCTGGCTGCGCGAGTGTTGGGCCAGCAGGCTCCACTCGCGGCCTTCGTGCTCCTTGAAGGTGCGGGTGTAGCCCCCGCTCACGTCGACGTTCTGGCCCAGGTAGCGCTGGCGGTTGTCGCGGGCGTAGAGCGTGTCGCGCTGGGGGCCGCCGCCGCTGTATTGGTTGTAGAACTTCTGCGGCTGCTCGCTGTGGTAGGCGTTGCCGTTGAAGGTCAGCTGAAAGCCGTGTTCGGGCGAAGGATCAAACGTCAGACCGGCCTCGCCCCAGCCGCTGCGGCCCTGGGCGTTGCTTTCCATGCGCTGATTGAGCCGCCCCACCTGCCCGTCGGGCAGGAAGTCGGTGCGGGTCACGGTGCTGCGGTAGGGGTAGCGGTTGCGGTTCACGCTCAGGCTGGCGTTAGCCCCCAGCTTGCCGCGCCGGGCGTTGAGGGCCCCGTTCAGGCCCTGGTTGCGGTTGCCCACGCCGCCGCCCAGGTTGCCGTTGACGCCCTGCAGGCTGTTTTTCTTCAGCACGATGTTGATAACCCCGCCCGACCCTTCGCCGTCGTACTTGGCCGAGGGCGCCGTCAGCACCTCTACGGCTTTGATCTGGTCGGCCGGAATCTGCTTGAGCGCGTCGGCCAGGTTGCCCGAGAGCAGGGCCGAGGGCTTGTTGTTGATCAAAATGCGCGGGTTGGAGGAGCCGCGCAGCTGCACGTTGCCATCGGCGTCCACGTTCAGCAGCGGGGTTTTGCGCAGCACGTCGGCCGCGGTACCGCCGGTGTTGGTCACGTCGCGCTCGGCGTTGTACACCAGCCGGTCGGGCTTGTTTTCCACGATTTCCCGCTCGCCGGTCACCGTCACCTCGCCCAGCTGCTTGGTGGCGGCCGTCAGCTCCAGGGTGCCCAGGTCCTGGGCTTCACCGGTCACCGTCACGGGCAGGGTGCGCGGAGCGTAACCCACAAAGCTCAGGGTGAGCCGGTAGGTGCCCGGCGGCAGATCGGTGAGGCGGAAGCGGCCCTGCGCGTCGGCGGCGGTGCCGGTCAGCGGCTTGTCGCCGGCAGTGGGCAGCAGGGCCACCGTGGCAAACTCCACCGGCTTGTTGGTGGCCGCATCCACCACCACGCCGCTCAGGCGGCCGGTGCCGCGCGGGGCCGGAGCGGTTTGGGCGGGCGCGGCGGTTTGGGCCAGGGCAGCCGTAGTCGATAGGCAGGCCCACAGGAGCAGGGGTACACGGTAGGTCATTGGGCGAAACGGGTAAGTCGAAAGCAATAATGCCGGGGCGGTGATTCCTCGGGTAAACTGGTATGCTAATGCGGTAGCCGGGCCAACCGGCTGCAAACTAACGCAACTGCCCGCTGCCGATTGCAGGGCCGGCGGACATTTATCGGCCGGGGGCCGTAACAAAAACAGCAGGCGCCTCCCGAAGGAAACGCCTGCTGCCTGCAAAAACGAGCGGCGAAAAAATACTCACTCACCAAGATGCCCCGCCGCCCGGATTGGGTTAGTTGCCCTGGCCGCCACCGTCGCCGCCCTTCTGGTCGTCGTTGCGGATGCTGCGGCTGGGACGGCGCGGCTTGTTTTCCAGCTTGCCGAAGCGGTAGTTGAAGGCCACGCGCACGCCGCGGTTGAACACCAGCGTGGTGTTGCGCGAGTCGGAGCGGCCGTTGTCGAAGTCGTTGTAGAGACGGATGTTGCGCGAGAAGGGGTTGTCGGCGTTCAGAGTCAGGTCGGCTTTGCCCTTGAGCAGGTCTTTGCGCAGGCCAAGGGAGTACATCTGCCAGGGCGAGTTGCGGCCCTGCAGCTGAATGCGCGGCGAGTTCAGCATGCCGAAGAACTGCAGGCTCCAGCCCTTGTCGAACTTGTAGCCCGAGTTCAGGTTGGCCGAGTACACCACGCCCGAGTTGCGGCCCTTCTGGCCCATCTGCTCCAGCGTCTTGCTGTACAGGTCCACGTAGAACACGCTCAGGTTGCCGCTCACGTCCCACTTGGGCAGGGGCTTCACCGAGCCGAACAGGTTCAGGCCGTAGGTCTGGTTGCGGGCCACGTTGCCGAAGGTCGACACCACCCGGCCCTGCTCGTCGGTGCGGTACACCCGCTCGATGGCGTTGTTGGTCTGGCGCGAGTACAGCGACACGTTAATCACCGAGGTCTTCACGAAGGTGTTCCAGTTCAGCTCGTAGTTGTCGGTGAATTCGGCGTCCAGCTCCGGGTTGCCCTGCGAGATGTTGCGCGGGTCCGTTTCGTTGCGGTAGGGGTTCAGGTAGAAAATGCTCGGGCGCTGAATGCGGCGCGAGTAGCTCAGGCGCAGCGAGGAGCCGGGCTGCTTGAGGTTGCGCGTCAGGGCCACGTTGGGCAGCACGTTGGTGAAGTCCAGCCGGAAGGGCTGGTCCTGGGTTTCGAAGTTGCCCTCCAGATCGGTGCGCTCCACGCGGGCGCCGAGGCGCACGTTGTACTTCTTGCCCAGGCTGGTGGCGTAGGTGCCGTAGCCGGCCAGCACGCGCTGGGTGTAGTCGTAGTTGTTGGTCAGCTGCGGAATCAGGCGCAGGCCCTGGCGGCCGGTGGAGTCGCGCTGCACGCTGTACTCGCTTTCCACCTGCCGGTCAATCAGCTTCACGCCCACTTCCACCGTCTGCTTGTCCGAGAGCGGGTGCACGTAGTCGGTCTGCAGGGTGGTTTCCAGGTTGCGCGAAAGGTTGGGGCTGAACTCGCGGAACACCACGTTCTGCTGCCCGGGGTCGTTCAGGCCGAACTGATCCACCTCGTACTCGCGGTTGTTGCGGTTGCGGTTGTGCTGGGCCAGCACCGTCCACTCCTTGCGGCTGTTCTGCCCGAAGTTGCGGGTGTAGGTGCCGGTCAGGTCGTAGCTCTGGGTGCGGAACTGCTGCTCAAAGTCGCGGGTGTAGTTGCCGAACAGCGGGTTGTTGGTGTTTACCTGCCCCTGGTCCAGGGTGTAGGTGTTGTAGATGTCGGCCCGGTTGCGGTTGCGGAACATGTTGCCGTTCACCGAGAGGCTGAAGGTGTGCAGCGGCGAGGGCTCGAACTCCAGCCCGATGCGGCCGTTGCCGCCGCCGCCGAGGGTGCGGCCCTCGTTGCGCTGCATCAGCCGGCCCGTGGTGGTGAGGCCGTCGGCACTGAGCACGTTGCGGTCGGTACGGTCGACGCGCTGCTCCCCGGGCGAGTAGAACACCCAGCCGTTGAGGGCCGACGACAGCCCGAACTTGCCCTTGCGGGCGTTCAGGGCCACGTTGCCGTTGGAGTTGCGGGTGCCCGCGGCCAGGCCCACGTTGCCGTTCACGCCCTGCAGGTTGTTTTCCTTCAGCACGATGTTGATGATGCCCGCCGAACCCTCCGCGTCGTACTTGGCCGAGGGCGAGGTAATCACCTCCACGTTCTTGATCTGGTCGGCCGGCAGCTGCTTCAGGGCCTCGGCAATGTCGCCGGCCACCACGGCCGAGGGCTTGCCGTTGATGAGCACGCGCACGTTGCCCGAGCCGCGCAGCTGCAGGTTGCCGTCGGGGTCCACGCTCACCATCGGGGCCTTGCGCAGCACGTCGGCGGCGGTGCCGCCCTTGTTGGTCGCGTCCTGGGCGGCGTTGTACACCAGGCGGTCGGGCTTGCTTTCCACCACCGGCCGCTCGCCGGTCACCTGCACCTCGCCCAGCTGCTTGGCCTGGCTCTGCAGCGCGATGGTGCCCAGGTCGGCGCTCATGCTGCCCTCGGCCAGCGTGACGGGCTGCACCGAGGCGCCGTAGCCGATAAAGCTGACGGAAAGGCGGTAGGAGCCGGGGGCGAGGCCCTTCAGCACGAAGCGGCCCTTGTCGTCGGCCACGGCGCCGTCCAGCGGCTGCTCGCCGGTGGCGGGCAGCAGGGCCACGGTGGCAAACTCCACGGGCTGTTTGGTGGCGGCGTCGAGCACGGTGCCCGAGATGCGGCCGTTGCCGCGCGGGGCGGCGGGCAGAATGGCGGCTTTGGGGCTGGCGCCGCCCGGCGCACCGGTGGGCGCGCCGCTGGCCGGGGCGCCGGCAGGGCGGGTGGCCGGGGCCTGAGCGGCCGCTTTGGTGGCAAGCAAGCCCGCGGAAGCGAGCAGCAGGAGTAAGGAGTTCTTCATGGGTAAAGGGAGGGCGGAGGGAGGACGCTGATACAGCAAGGCTGCGGGAGTAGCCGCTTCGCGGGGCGCCGGAGAGGGCTCCGGCGAGGCAGCGCCGTGGACTGCAAGCGGAAAAAATCAGGCGGCGGGCAGCGGGCGCCCGCGGCGCGCAAGCGGCAAGGGGTGGCCGCTGGTAAGCAGGTCTATTTCAGGGCAAAGGACCGGCGGAATTGGTCGTCAGACAATCACTCAATTATGTGATAAGCGGTAGCACGGGTGGGCCTTTGGGTAGCATATGGGACAAGGGTCGGGGCGACTCGGGGCGGGGTTGCATTTCCGCCAGACAAAATTGTGGCTGAACTATGTTCGGCGGCGGTCAGCGGGCCGCGCCTTCGTGGCGGAAGCCCAGCAGCACGTAGCCCAGCAGCAGCGTCGCGGCGGCCCAGCCCAGGGCCAGCAGCCCCGAAGTCGACAGCGCCCAGCCCACGGCCAGGCCCTTGCCCACGGCCTTCAGGCTGAGCAGCGGCGCGGCGTAGGGCACCCAGTCGATGTAGTCCCAGCGCATCAGGGTGAGGGCCGCAATGGTGCAGGCCATGCCCACGGCCACCGGCGCCGCGAAGCTGCGCCACCACAAGGCCGCCACGTACTGCAGGGCCAGAATGCCGAGCGTGGCCACGAAGGTGTGCCAGAGCAGGGGCACAACGGCCCCCAGCGGGGCGGCGAAGTCGGCGAAGTGCAGCGCGGGGCGCAGCAGGCCCAGCAGCCAGCCCGAGGCCACGAGCAGCACCGCGTACGCCACCTGGGCCAGCAGATTCAGGCCCAGCAGCACCAGCAGCTTGCTGCCAAATACCGCGGCGCGGCTCAGCGGCTGGGCGTAGAGGTGTTTCCAGGCCATGGCTTTGTTTTCGGTGTGGAGCACCAGGCTGCTGAGCAGCACCACGAACAGCGGCAGCAGCAGGCCGGTGGCCGTCTGCCAGCTCTGCAGGATGTAGGCCGGCCAGGGGTTTTCGCCGGGCTTGAGCAGAAACTGGCCCTTGAAAAAGAAAATCAGGCCGAAGAGCAGCACCGGCAGCGCGCCGCTGCCCAGGGTCAGCCACAGGGCCGGGGTGTGCTTGAGCTTGAGCACGTCGGCCGCGAGGCAGCGGCGTAGCTGCGTGAGCGGGCCCGGCTGGGCGAAAGTGAGGGTGGTTTCCATTAGGCTAGGGCGGGTTCGGTCAGGTGCAGGAAGGCTTGCTCCAGGCTGGGCTGCTGGCAGTGCAGGGCGTAGACGGGCTGCCCGGCCAGCACCAGCTGCTGGGCCAGGTAGGCCATCTGCTCGGGCGAGTGGTAAGGCAGCCCCAGCCGCCCCGGGCCCAGCACGGCGGCGCCGCCCAGGTCCACCGGCAGCAGCAGTTGGCAGCGGGCCGCGTCTTCGGTATCGATGACCACCTGAGCGTGGCCCTGCTGCCGGCGCTGCAGCTCGGCCACGCTGCCCTGGAAAGCCAGCCGGCCCTGCTGCAGCACGCCCACGTGGGTGGCCACGCGCTCAATCTCGCTGATGAGGTGGCTGGAGAGCAGAATGGTTTTGCCGTGCTGCCGCTGCAGCGTCTGCAGCAGCGCGCGCATCTCGATGATGCCCGTCGGATCGAGGCCGTTGGTGGGCTCGTCGAGGATGAGCAGCTGCGGGTCGGGCAGCAGGGCCAGGGCCAGGCCGAGGCGCTGGCGCATGCCCAAAGAATACTCGCGGGCGGGGCGGTGGGCGTCGGCGCTCAGGCCCACGGTGGCCAGCACGTCGGCGGTGCGCCCGGCCGGCAGCCCGCGCAGGCGGCGCGTTGCTTCCAGGTTTTCGCGGCCGCTGAGGTGGTCGTAGAGCGAGGGCATTTCGATGAGCGCGCCCACCTGCCCGAGCACGGCGCGGCGGTGCCGGGCCAGGTCGTGGCCGAAGAGGTGCACCGTGCCGGCCGGGGCGGGCAGCAGGCCCAGCAGCAGGCGCAGGGTGGTGCTCTTGCCGGCCCCGTTCGGGCCCAGAAAGCCGAAGATGCTGCCCGCGGGCACCTGCAGATCCAGCTGCTGCAGCACCGGCCGCGGCCCGAAGCCGAACGAGAGGGCCCGCGTTTCGACGAGTAAGGAGTTGGTTTTCATAGGTCAGAAGGCGTCAGTGCTGGCAAACGTATCGGCTCCTTCCGACTCCGTGCCGGCAAATCCACCAAACCCTATGTACCTGGGCCGAACGCCGCTTTTGCCGTGGCGAATTGCCGCGTTTCAGTTCTCCAACGGGCTGCCCGACGATTGGCGGCGGCCGGCGGGCGGTTGGGGGCCGGTCCGGGCGGGTTCGTTGAAAAAAAGCGGCCGCGGCTCGTTCACCGCCCTAGCTTGCCGGGGCTTTCATCCTGAACCCATGCCCACCTTGCTCGCCCGCGCCGTTTCGCCCCTATTTGGCTCCGCCCCCTGGCCGGCGGCCGAGCCCGTTACCTCGCGCCGGGTGCCGCTGTGGGCCCACGCGGTGCTCTGGGGCGTGCTGCTGCTCACCGACGGGCTGCAAATCCGGCAGATGCTCAGCACCCTCGACCAGGCCGAAGTTCAATCCTGGGCGCTGTGGCAGAACGTGCTCCTGCGCAGCTTCAGCACCGATGCGCTATACGCCGCCCTCTTCTACCTGAACTGGCGCGAGCTGATTCCGCGGCTGCTGGCCCGCGGCCGGGTAGCCGGGTACGCGCTGGGCGTGCTCTTGCTGCTGACGGTATTCGTGGGGCTGCGGGTAGGAGCCTCGCGTTGGGTTTACAACACGCCCGCGGATATGCCGCCGCCCGAACTGGAGCGGCAGGCCATTCCCTACGCGCTGACGGGCCTGATGCTGATTTTCCTCAGCTCGGCCCTGAAAGTCACCGGCGACTACCTGCAGGAACGGCGCAACCGCCGCGAGCTGGAGCGCCGGCAGCTGCTCACCGAGCTGTCGTTGCTGAAAATGCAGGTCAACCCGCATTTCCTCTTCAACACGCTCAACAATATCTACGCCCTGGCCAGCCAGAAATCCGACCGCGCCCCCGAAGCCGTGCTGCGCCTGGCCGAAATCATGCGCTACATGCTCTACGAGTCGGGGGCCGACACCGTGCCGCTCAGCCAGGAGCTGCAGCACCTGCGCAGCTTTCTGGCCCTGCAGCAGCTGCGCCTGCCCGCCACCGGCGCGGCCGCCATCGTGTTCGACGACGCCGGCCTGCCCGCCGCGGCCGAGTGGCCGGTGGCACCCATGCTGCTGCTGCCCCTGGTCGAAAACGCCTTCAAGCACGGCGACCTGACCGCCCGCCCTGCCGTGCAGATCCGGCTCGGGCTGACGGCCGCCGGCGCCCTGCAGCTGATTGTCGACAACGCCGTGGCGCCCGAGCCCGGCGGAGCGGCGCTGGAGGCTTCCGGGGGCGTGGGCCTGGTGAACCTGCGCCGCCGCCTGCAGCTGCTCTACCCCGGCCGGCACGAGCTGCTGCTCGAAACGCCGCCCGGCCATTACCGCGCCTCCCTCACGCTGCTGCCCGGTCCCGCGCTAGGTTGAGACGCCGGACTGGGGCAACCCGCAGAAGGAGCAGGAACCGTCCGCTCTTCCGGCGCCGGCTTGCCGAAGCTCAGCGTAGCAGCTTCACTGATAGTAATCCAGGATTGATCTGACTACTTTCCCGCATGGAAGTTCTTCCCGGCCGCCGGCTCCGCTGCGTACTCATCGACGACGAGCCGCTGGCCCTCGATGTGCTGGCCGGCTACTGCGCGCAGGTGCCATTTCTGGAGCTGTGCGGGCAGTTTCACGACGCGCTGCAGGCCCTGGCCTTCGTGCAGGACCACCCCGTCGACGTCATTTTTCTCGACATCCACATGCCGCGCATCACCGGGCTGCAGTTCGTGCAGCTGCTGCCGCAGCCGGCCCCGCGCGTGGTTTTCACCACGGCTTACGCCCAATACGCGGTGCAGAGCTACGAGCTTTCGGCCACCGACTACCTGCTCAAGCCCATTGCCTTTGAGCGGTTTCTGCAGGCCGTCGGCAAGCTGCGCGCCCCGGCTCTGCCGGCTCCGTTACCGGCCGCCGCGGCCCCTGCGCCCGTAGCGGCCGACGCCATGTTCGTCAAAAACGAGCACCGGCTGCAGCGCGTAGCCTTCGACGACATCCTTTACATCGAAGGCATGAAGGAGTACCTGATGATTTACACCGCCGAAAGCGGCAAAATCCTCACTCTGCAGTCGTTTCGCCGCGTCGAGGAGGTGCTGCCGCCGCAGCGCTTCGCCCGCATTCACAAGTCCTTCCTGGTGGCGCTGAACCGCATCGAGCACGTGGAGCGCGGCAAGGTGCAGCTTGCCGGCCGCCTGCTCCCCGTCGGCGACAGTTACCGCGACGCCTTCATGGGCCTGATCCGGACGCACAACCAGCTGTAGAAAGGCAACAAAAAGCCCTGCCGGACGCGCGTTCAGCAGGGCTTTTTCGGAAAACGGGCCTGCTACTTGGCTGCCAGCTTGCTGGCAATTTCGGCCGTGTGCTTGCCTTGGTAGCGGGCCCCGGCCAGCTCGTTCTCGCTGGGCTGCCGCTCGCCCTTGCCGCCGGCAATGGTGCTGGCGCCGTAGGGCGAGCCACCCGTTATTTCGTCGATGCGCATCTGGCCCTGCCAGGCGTAGGGCAGTCCCACGATGACCATGCCGTGGTGCAGCAGCGCCGTGTGGGCCGTGCGGATGGTCGTTTCCTGCCCGCCGTGCTGGGTGGCCGTGCTCACGAAGGCCCCCCCGACTTTACCCACCAGCGCGCCCTTGGCCCACAGCGGCCCGGTGCCGTCCAGAAAGGTCTGGATTTGTCCGCACAGGCTGCCGTAGCGCGTGGGCACGCCCAGGATGATGGCGTCGTAGTCGGCCAGCTCTTCCACTGTGGCCACCGGGACGTGGGCAAAGGCCTTCTGCGCTTCGGTGGCCCCGGTCTGGTCGAGCAGCTCCTTGGGCAGGGTTTCGGGTACGCGCTTGACGCTGACCTCGTTGCCGCCGACTTCGCGGGCGCCTTCGGCTACGGCTTCGGCCATTTTCCAGACGTGGCCATAGGTGGAGTAAAACAGAATCAGGGTTTTCATGGGCGCAGAACAGGAGTAAAACAGCATCGGCCTGCGTGGCTCGACCCGGGTAGGTACCCCAAATGCCGCGGTAAGGTTGAGCCGGCTTCGGCACAAAAAAATATCCGAGCTTGCAACCAAGTGGCCCCGCTGCTACTCATCCTCATACCGCCGCCGAATGGCCGGCTTCGTTTTGTTCGTTCGTGGCCCTTTAGCCCATGAGACATCCGCTACCTGTTACCAACAGCTCCCGCCGCGCCGCCGCGCCGGGCAATGGCGCCCCCGGCCGCACCCGCCGGGCCCGGATATGAGCGCGCTGGCCGCTGCCTTTGGCGGCAGCCTCGGTCGTTTGGTCGGGGGAATGTCGGCGCCGGCCGAAAGCGCGGAGGTGGCCCCGCCCGCCGCGACGCGCCCGCTCACGCCGGCCAGCCGCTGGAGCGAAGCCGAGCTGATCGACGCCTGCCTCGACGGCAGCCGCGTGGCCCAGAAAGAGCTGTACGTGCGCTACGCCGGCCGCATGCTGGCCGTGTGCTCGCGCTACTCCCAAACGACTTTCGAGGCCGAGGACGTGCTGCAGGAAGGCTTCGTGACGGTGTTCAGCAACCTGCGCCTGTTTCGGCGCGAGTGTCCGCTGGAGTTCTGGATTCGGCGCATCATGATCAACGCCGCCCTGCGCCAGCACCGCCGCAACGCGCCCATGCTGGCCGTGACGGAAAATGAATACCCCGAAGCCGTGGCCGACGAGGAGCTGATCCTCTCGAACTACAACTTCACCGAATTACTCAAGATGGTTCAGGACCTGGCCCCGCGCTACCGCATGGTGTTCAACCTGTTTGCCATCGAAGGCTACGGCCACAAAGAAATTGGCGAGATGCTCGGCATTTCGGAGGGTACCAGCAAGTCGCAGTACTCCCGCGCCCGCGCAATTCTGAAAGCCAAGCTTGAAAGACTCGACCAGCATTACAATGACACCCGTTTCCAATAACCATAACGACCACCGGCCACCCACCGGCAATCTGGAGGAGCTGTTCCGCCAGAAGATGGCCGAGGCCGAGCTGACGCCCCGCGCCGACGTGTGGGACCGGCTCGACCACGAGCTGCTGCTGCGCGAAAACCAGGGCTACCGGCGCCGGCTGGTGGGCTACCGCCGCGCCGCCGCCGCGGCTGTGGCCGTGGCCACGTTGGGCATCGGGGGCTGGCTCACGCAGCGTACCCTGGTGCCCGCGCCCGGCACCGAAGTAGCCGTGGTCGACAGCAGCGCGGCCACCCGCCGCGCCGCCCGTCTGGCGCAGGCCGCGCAGCCCTCGGCAGCTGGCACTGCTCGGAGCACCGCTACTGCCCGCGCCGCCAGCCCGGCGGCCAGCACCGCTCGTCCGGGCTTCTCGAATGAGGATGCCTCGGCTGCCGGCGCCGTCTCGCAACCCGAAACCGGGCTGCTGGCCGGCACCACTGCCGCCCCGACCACGACTCCGGTGGATAACCTGCGGGAGTCATTTGGCGCCCGGCGCCGGGTGGCCGCCGGCCGGGCCGACCAACCCAGCCTGATCAACCGCGCCGTAGCCGCTATTCGACAGACCTTCGGCGGCGGGGCCGCTTCGCCCGCCGGGCGCAGTGGCTCGCTGCTGCCGGCCAGCCCGGCCCTGGCGCCGCGCGGCAATGCTGGCGCCACCCTGCTGGCCAGCACCGCGCCCACGGGTGTTCGGAGCACGGGCGTTGCTGCCGCGTTGGCCGCGGCCGAAAGCGAGGCAGAGGCCATGCCGTTCATTGCCAGCCGGCTGCGCCGCGCCGGGCTGGGCAGCAACGTGCCCGACTCGCTGAAGCCCGCCCTGCTGAGCACGCCGGTGCTGCTGGCGGCTCAGGCCCCCGCTGCTGAGGAGCAGGACAATCAAAAAGCGTCGGCCAGCAGCCATTGGCGCTGGCGGGGGAGCTTCGGGGCCCAGCGCTTCGCCCCGAACGTGAGCAGCGTGGTGGGCAGCGGCATTGCCTTCAGCGCCATGCCCACGCCGACGGTGGCCCAGCGCGCCCCGCTCCCCGAAGAGCCCACCCGGTTGCAGACCGGGCTGGCCCAGCGCGGTATGTTTGGGGTAGCCGTGCCGCTCAGCAAAAAGCACTGGACGCTGCTGACCGGCGCCGAAGTGGCCGTTATATCGGGCCGCACGGGCCGGGAGGTGCCCCAAACCCTGCTGAATAACAACGCCGACGAGAAATTCCAGACCGGCCGCTACCACCTCACCACCGTGGGCGTGCCCGTGCAGGTGCGCTACGAAAGCCGCAAGCAGGGCTGGGGCGTGTACGCCGCCGTGGGCGCCGCCGTCAACGTGATTCTGCGCAACCGCACCGCCGTCGGCACGCAGGCCACCACCGACGACTCCTCGTACCGCCGCATGCTGGCTACCACCCGCGGCAGCGCCGGGGTACGGTTTTCGCCCGCCAGCGGCAACTGGCAGCTCAACGTGGGCCCCGAAGCCGAAGCCGGCCTGACCACGCTCAACGCCAACCCCTCCGAAACCTGGAGCCAGCGCACCCGGCCCTACGCCCTCGGGCTGTCGGCCAGCGTGGAGTTTGGCGGCGGCAAAGCCGAGCCCGCGCGCTGATAAAAGTCGGTCAAACGAAGTATAACCCATTCACTCACCTGGGTCGAACCCCGCGGCTGGTTTCCGGTCGTGGGGTTTTTATTTGACCACTGATGGCGGTGATTGGTCGCTGATTGCGCTGATTCGTTCTGGACTGCTGATGGGACTGATTTGCTGATGACGCTGATTCGTTCTGGCTGTTGCTGGGGCTAATTCGTGCTTGCGAGGCGGGTTTTGGCTACCTTGGCCGGCCTCCGAAAATGCCGCTGAGTTTTGTCAGAACGGTGGAAACCTCTGCTGCTCAACTGTAGTTTAGAGGAGAATAATCTGGCCGCATCGAGCCGGCCGGGTGCCGCGCTGACGGAAGTTGTTTTCTATCAGCGCCATCAGTTCTTCATCACCGCCATCTGCGGTCCATCAGCGAAACATCAGCGCAACCTGCGGTTCATGGAGTATCAACTGACCTCTGAGTTCAAGCCTACCGGCGACCAGCCCAAAGCCATTGCCCAGCTTGTGGCGGGCATCGAAAACGGCGAGCCGGCCCAGGTGCTGCTGGGCGCCACCGGCACCGGCAAGACCTTCACCATGGCCAACGTCATTGCCCAGACGGGCAAGCCGGCGCTGATTCTGGCCCACAACAAGACGCTGGCCGCCCAGCTCTACGGCGAGTTCAAGCAGTTCTTCCCGAACAACTCCGTCGAGTACTACATCAGCTACTACGACTACTACCAGCCCGAGGCCTACATTGCCTCCACGGACGTGTTCATCGAGAAGGACCTGGCCATCAACCAGGAAATCGAGAAGCTGCGGCTGCACACCACCTCGGCCCTGCTCTCGGGGCGGCGCGACGTGATTGTTATTGCGTCGGTGTCGTGCATCTACGGCATCGGCAACCCCGAGGAGTTCGGCAAGAACATGATTCTGCTGAAGCCGGGGCTGAAATTCTCGCGCAACGCGCTGCTCTACCAGTTCGTGCAGATTCTGTACTCGCGCACCGAGCAGGAGTTTACCCGCGGCACCTTCCGCGTGAAGGGCGACACGGTGGACATCTACCCCGCTTACCTCGACTACGCCTACCGCATCTACTTTTTCGGCGACGAAATCGAGGCGCTGCACCGCATCGACCCCGAGAGCGGCAAGAAGCTCAGCGAGGAAAAGGACGTGGCCCTGTTCCCGGCCAACCTGTTCGTGACCGGCAAGGACACGCTGCAGCAGGCCATCAAGGAAATTCAGTACGACATGGTGCAGCAGCACGCCTACTTCGAAAAGGAAGGGCGCGACGCCGAGGCCAAGCGCATCGTGGAGCGCACGGAGTTTGATCTGGAGATGATCCGGGAGCTGGGCTACTGCTCGGGCATCGAGAACTACTCGCGCTACTTCGACGGCCGCTCGCCCGGTTCCCGCCCGTTCTGCCTGCTCGACTATTTCCCCGACG
This sequence comes from Hymenobacter edaphi, assembly GCF_003258365.1. Classification (GTDB taxonomy): domain Bacteria; phylum Bacteroidota; class Bacteroidia; order Cytophagales; family Hymenobacteraceae; genus Solirubrum; species Solirubrum edaphi. The sequence goes on from NZ_QHKM01000003.1 coordinate 127,346, forward strand.
ACTACCTGCTGGTGGTGGACGAAAGCCACGCCACCATGCCCCAGATCCGAGCCATGTGGGGCGGCGACCGAAGCCGCAAAACCGCGCTGGTGGAGTACGGCTTCCGCCTGCCCTCGGCTATGGACAACCGCCCGCTGACCTTCAACGAGTTCGAGAGCATGTTCCGGCAGGCCGTGTACGTGTCGGCCACGCCGGCCGATTACGAGCTGGAGCGGGCCGGCGGCGTGGTGGTGGAGCAGATCATCCGCCCGACGGGCCTGCTGGACCCCGAAATCGAAATCCGCCCGAGCGTCAATCAGATTGACGACCTGCTCGACGAGGTGGACAACCGGGTGAAGATGGGCGACCGGGTGCTGGTGACCACGCTGACCAAGCGCATGGCCGAGGAATTGACCAAGTACATGGAGCGGCTCAACATCAAGGTCAGCTACGTGCACTCGGACGTGAAGACGCTGGACCGGGTGGAAATCCTGCGGCAGCTGCGCCTGGGCGAAATCGACGTGCTCATCGGTGTGAACCTGCTGCGCGAAGGCCTCGACTTGCCCGAAGTGTCGCTGGTAGCTATTCTGGATGCCGATAAGGAAGGCTTCCTGCGCGACCAGCGCAGCCTGATTCAGACCATGGGCCGCGCCGCCCGTAACGACCGGGGCAAGGTCATCATGTACGCCGACCGCATCACCGGCTCGATGCAGCGCGCCATGGACGAGACGAACCGCCGCCGCGCCACCCAGCTGGCCTACAACGAGGAGCACGGCATCACGCCGCGCACCGTGCGCAAGTCGCGCGAGGCCATTATGGAGCAGACTTCCCTCTCCGATTACCGCGTGCCGGAGCAGCCCCAGGCCTACGCCGGTCCCGACGAGGACGGCGGCCTGGCCATTGCGGCCGAGCCGGTGGTGGCCATGATGAGCAAAGCCGACCTGGAAAAGCTCATCAAGCAGACCGAGAAGCAGATGGAAGCCGCCGCCAAAGAGCTGGACTTCCTGCAGGCCGCCAAGTTCCGCGACGAGCTGGCCTCGCTGCGCAACCTGTTAAAAACCAAGCGGGACTAAGCTGCCCGCTTGTTTCGAGTAAGCCGGTCAGGTCCTGGAGACCTGGCCGGCTTACTCGCTTCTGCACCACCCTGACGCGGCCGCCGCGCTCCAGCCCGACCGGGCAAATGGCGGCGAGGAAGCTGCTGCCGAAGGTGCGCTTGCCCGGCAGCCGCAATAGCGCCACGCAAACTCCCAGCGCTGCCCGCGTCGCCAGCCGGTGGGCTTCGATGGGGTGCGAATCGACCCACCGGCCCGGCAGGAGGACATGAGGACATGAGGAAGCGCAACGGCGCTGGCTGCCATGGTACCTGGGGCGCCTGTTCAGCAGCCGAGCGCCACATCATCATGCGTTGCCGGGCGCTGGGGCGGCTGCTACTTTTGGCCGCACAACCCGCTCTTATTCCAAGCCATATGCGCAACCACCGCTTCCTCCGCCTGCTGCCCGTATTCCTGCTGCTGCTACTGCCGCTGCTGCCCCAGCGCAGCCTGGCGCAAGTATCTAAGGCCGGCACCTACCAATTTATGCAGATGACCACCATCGAATCCGTCGTGGCCGGCGGGCTGGGTCGCTCCCGCATCACCTTCACGCCGGAGTTCAAGGGCACGAAGGAAGCAACGATGGAAAACCTCTTCAGCCTCACCGGCATCAACATGCAAAACGTGCGCGCCAACGAGGAAGCCATCATCCGCTACCTGCAGGAAGTGCAGACCGAGGGCTGGGACCTGGTGCAGGTAACCCCGCTGACGCAGACCCTGCAAAGCGGCGGCTCCACGGGCCAAGGCATTTTCATGACCCGCTACCTCTTCCGCAAGGCCAAATAGCCCCGCAACTCCGCTGTCCCGAAAGCAAAGGGCCCCGCAGATACCATCTGCGGGGCCCTTTGCGGTTAGCGGCTGTATCGGCAGGAGGCCGAGGACGGCTGCCGATACAGCCGCGGCGCTGTAGAAGAAGGACTCGAACCTCCACGGAGTAGTTAGCCAGAGTCCCCCCGGTTTTTCCCAAACCTCCACCCTCGAGACAGGAGGGCATGTCTGCCAGTTTCATCATTCTACAGAATCGGCGGGTCGGCTACCCGCATATAGCCGCAAGCATACGGCCCCCGCGACGCAATACCAAATATTTTTCGATATAATGCCTTGAACGAACGTGTGTTAGCCGCGAATTGACGCTTTGCCGTCCTGGCAAGCTTACCGAGGAATAGCTCGGACAGGCCTGCTTCCGCGCGCTTACAGGCGTTGGGAGGAGGCGCGCACCAGCAACTCGGGCGTCAGCACCACCGGCGGCAGCGGTGCGCTGCCGGGCGCTTCCAGCAGGCGTAGCAGTTGCTGCACGGCGGTAAGGCCCATCAGGTGGCAGCGCTGGTCCACCGAGCTGATGGTGGGCTCGGTAAGGGCGGTGAAGGCCTCGTTGCTGAAACCAACCACGGCCACGTCGGCTGGAATGCGCCGGCCGTGGGCCTTGAGCACCTGCATGGCGCCTACGGCCGCCAGGTCATTAGAAGAAAACACCGCGTCGGGCGGCTCCGCCAGCTGCAGCAACTGCCGCATGCCCAGGGTGCCGGTTTCCTGGTTGAGGTCGGCAACGAACACCAGCTCCTCCGGTGCGGACAGGCCGTGGTCGCGCAGCGCGTCGAGGTAGCCCTGGTGGCGGTTGCGGTGGATATTCAGGTGCAGTGGCCCCGAAAAGTGCGCGATGCGGCGGTAGCCCTGCCCGGCCAGGTGTGCCACCGCTGCGTAGGCGCCGGCGTGGTCGTCGAGCACCACGGCGCTGGTGTAGGGCCCGGCCATGTCCTCCACGATGCGGTCGAAGAACACCAGCGGCGTGCCGGCGCGGCGCACGGCGTCGAAGTGGCTGAAATCCTGAGTGGTACTGGCCAGCGACACCAGGATGCCCTCAACCTGGGCATTCATCAGCAGCTCGATGTTGCGCTGCTCCTGCCGCACGTCCTCGTTCGACTGGCAGATCATCACGTTGTGGCCCGTGCGGCTGGCCTCGATGGCAATGCCGTTGACAACTTCGGGGAAGAAATGCCCAGTGATGTAGGGTACCAGCACCCCAATGGTGTTGCTGCGCCCGCGGCGCAGGGCGGCGGCCAGCTGGTTGGGCTGAAAGTGCAGCTGCTCGGCCAGCTCACGCACCCGCTGTTTGGTAGCCTCGCTCACCTGCGGGTGCCCCGTCAGGGCCCGCGACACGGTGGAAGGCGAGAGGTTCAGGGCCCGGGCCAGGTCGGTGATGGAAGTCCGGTGGGGTGCCTTCATGCGAATAAGAAACCCCGTTGACGCTGTGGAAGCACGGGTGGGACGGGCGGAAAAGATGGGGAGCAGCAAACAGGGCGCAGGCCGTGCGCAGGCAGTAAACATAAGCACGATCTGACATTGTTGCCACGTCCGGTCAGGCAGCTCCGCCAGCCCCGGCATCGGCAGTGTTCGGGTTCAAGCCAGCGGCTCGGGGTAGTGGCGGGGCGTGGTCAGCCCATGAACGCCGCCCGCCAGCGCGCTGCTCGGACCAGCGAAGGAGGTCGGCGTAAACTGCGTCGGTGTGCCTGCGCCGCCTGGCGGTGCCGACGCCCGTGTTGCGCCTGCTTACGGGCGGGCCGGTACCGCACTATGAAGACTGAACGGTATTCCAAACCGTGTTCAGGTACTGAATATCCTTGTTGAACGCCTGGTTTCAAGCTGCAGAGAAAACCCCGCCGAACCCGGTCTGCTTTCATCTAAAGCGGGCTTTCCGGTGACGTAGATCAGCCAAGAGACATTGGGCATTCGGGCGAAACGGACTGTTGCGCAATAATCCTGGCCCGACGGAAAAAACGTGCCGCTGCCTGGCGCAGACCGGAGTGTTCAGGACAGTAGTGGCGCCGCAGAGTCCGGACCGAACGATGTTGGTTCAGATAGTGGCGCCGCTTGGCAGGCGTGCTCCCTCGCCTGATTTCGCAGAAGAGGGCTTTTGAGCAAGGCAATGAATCACACGGCAAAGGACTATATATGCCGCAATGGTCTTGGTAGGCTGAGAATTACGTTTACCGGCCTCTACCGACGGCAAGCGGCTGCGTGCCAATGATGCAGTTCACTCAATCTTTAGGCTGTGTAAACTACGGTTTCAATCAAAAACAAATCAGCCACTCAGACCTATGTCTAAGTGGCTGATTCTAAGTGAGCGGGAAACGAGGCTCGAACTCGCGACCCTCAGCTTGGGAAGCTGATGCTCTACCAACTGAGCTACTCCCGCTGATGATTTGGTAGGGCAAAAATACACAGTGGCAGCGAATATCCAACATGTGAGGACGCATCTCGTCGGGCGCTGGGGCGGGCGGGAGGCGGCGGTTCAGGTGGGCGCCGCGGCGGCAGGCAAGGCAACGCCCGATCAGATATTGCGTTTTGTTTAGCTATGGCTACTTCTCTTTCTCCGGCAACCCGGCGCGTCGTCGGGCTAATGCTGATTGTGGCGGGCGGGCTGTTGGTGGCGGCGCAGATACTAAGGTTTGGCGTATCGGCGGCCGAATGGCAGCAGGGCGGCTGGAACGCCGTGCAGACTACCTACTTGGTGCTGTCGGTGCTGATGCTGGGCGTGGGCGTGCTCATCGTCCGCTACGGCTGGCGGATGCGGCAGGACGGGCGCATCTCCGACGAGCCCGGCGGCGGCCGCGTGTCGTGACGAACGGCTGCGCGTTTCGTTTCTTTGCCGGGCTATGTCGTCACCGCTCCGCATTGTTTCGGCCAAACGAACCGCCGCCACCGCCGCCCAACTCGCTGAGTTTGGCCGCCAGACGTTTCAGGCTACCTACGCCGCCCAGAACACGGCCGAGGATATGGCCCTGTACCTCGCCGAGCATTTCGGCCCGGAACAGCAGCTGGCTGAGCTGCAGGACCCCAATACGGTCTTTTTTCTGGCGCTGATGCAGCAGCAGCTGGTGGGCTACGCCAAGCTCACCATCGGCTCGGCCCTGGGCGCGGAGCCCGGCGCCGACGTGCGCACCCGCGCCGAGCTGCAGCGCCTCTACGTGCAGGAAGACTGGCAGGGTACCGGGCTGGGAGCAACGTTGCTGCGCCGTTGCATCGACGAGGCGCGGCAGCGTGGCTGCCGCACCCTGGTGCTGAGCGTGTGGGAGAAAAACACCTCGGCGCGGGAGTTCTACCAGCGCAAGGGGTTCCGGCAGATCGGTGAAGCCGAATACCGCGTGGGCCACGACGTGCAGAACGACTTCATCCTACGCAAAGGCCTGTGAGAATGCGGCGGCTCGGCGGGAGCGGGGTGTGGACGGCTGGCCTGGGAATCAGCCTGTTGACGGCCTGCTCGCCGGCGGCTGAGCAGCAGCGCGCCGCCCCCGTGGGCCGTTACGAAGGCACGCTCACGTACCGGGGTGCCGAGTTGCCGGTGGTGCTCAACCTCTACCAGGACTCGGCCAGCCAGGTGGTGCAGCTGCAGCTGCGCACCCCGGCGGCGCCGGGGTATGGCCGCTGGTTCGACAGCGTGGCGTACCAGGCGCCTTCCCTGGCGGGCCGGCTGCCCGGCGGTAGCCGGCTGGCGCTGCGCGAGGAGCCGAATTTTCTGACCGGGGCCGTGTGGCTGCACGATACCCTGCGTGCGGAGCTGGTGGCCGTGCGCCGCGGCGCGCCCGACCTGCCCGCCTACGCTGTGACGCGGCAGCCCGCGGCCGCTGGTGCTCCAGCCGTGCGCCGCTACGTCCCGCTCGACACCGGCCGCCACCGCGCGGCGCTGGTGTACTGGCCCGCCGCGGGTGCTGCCGGCCCGGCTTACGGCTGGGCCGACTGGCTGGCTAGTCAGGGCCTGGTGGTGGTCGTTGCCCACCCCGCGGCCGGGCCCGATTCGGTGGCCGGGCAGCAGCTCAGCGCTGCCTTGCAGCGCCTGAGGCACGAAGCCGGCGTCGATTCGGTACGGGTGGGCGTGTGGGGCACCGGGCCCGGCGGCCGGGCGGCGCTCCGGGCCGTGGCGCAGCCAGCCGGTGGCCCGCCGCGCTTCGTACTGGTACAGGGAGCCGCTTTCGGCACGGCCGACCGGGCGTGGCTGCGCCCCCTGGGCCGGCAGAAAGCAGCGGTGCTGGGCCTGTACGGCGCCCTCGATACCACGCTGAACGTGTCAGAGAGCAGTCAGCTGCTGCGCAATGCAGTGCGTCGGCGCGGCTCGGGGGTGAAGGTGTACGAGGCCGCCGACGGGGCCTTGCTGCTGCGCCGGCCCGAAAAGCCGGACTCGGTGCGGCGCTGGCCGCTGCCACCGGCCGATCTGGCGCCCAGCCTGAAGCAGTGGCTGGGCAATCAGCTGGGCCAGTAGGGCCGCGGCCTTATACCAGCAGCAGGCCCTTCTCGCGCAGCAGCCGCCAGGCCGGCGCCGCCAGAAACGACTCGAAGCCCAGCCCTGCCTCGGCAGCCGGGAACGAGGCGGCGGCTTCCTTCAGCAGCAGCTTGGCGTCGTAGTCGGTGGCCAGGCGGGTGAGCAGGTCCGCCAGCCAGCGGCCGATGACGGGCGTGGTTTTCAGCTCGAAGTCCTCGGCCTGCTCGTAAAACGTCAGCACGGCCTGCTCGGTGGGGCGGCCCTTCTTGTGCCTGGTTTCCAGGCGCAGCTCGGGCGCGTTGCCCAGCCAGAACAGGCGCATGTTCTGCTTGGCCAAGTCGGGCTTGCCGGGCTCCGTCAGGGCCGATTCGATGAGCTGGCGCGGCACGGTGGTACGGGGTACCCGCAGCTCGTCGAACCAGAACTGCAGCGGCTCGTGCAGGGCCACGCCGTGCATGTAGTTGTAGAGCGCCTTGGCCAGGCCGGGGCCGAACTGCTCGTGGTCGGCGCCGGTGGGGTCGTCGTGCCAGAGGTCGTTCCAGGCAAAGTCGCCGGGCTCGGGACCGATCTGCTGCACTTTGTACTTCGCCGGGTTCTGGCCCACGGGCGAGTGGGCCGTCATGGCGAAGCGGTGCCAGTAGCCCGACTGTACGATGCCGGCCTGGAACAGCTGCCGCACCACTTCCAGCGAATCTACCGTTTCCTGGGCGGTTTCGGTGGGGAAGCCGTACATCAGGTAGGCGTGCACCATGATGCCGGCCTGGGTGAAGCCCTCGGTTACGCGGGCCACCTGGGCAATGGTGACGCCCTTTTCCATCAGGGCCAGCAGCCGGTCGGAGGCCACTTCCAGCCCGCCCGACACGGCAATGCAGCCCGCGGCGGCCAGCAGGCGGCAGAGGTCGGGCGTGAAGGTTTTCTCGAAGCGGATATTGCCCCACCAGGTGATGCTCACGCGGCGGCGCAGCAGCTCGATGGCCAGGTCGCGCAGGGCCAGGGGCGGGGCGGCCTCGTCCACGAAATGAAAGCCCGTCTGCCCGGTCTGCCGCACAATCTGCTCGATGCGGTCCACCAGGAGCGTGCTCGGCGCGGTTTCGTAGCGGCGGATATAGTCCAGGGTCACGTCGCAGAACGAGCAGCGCTTCCAGTAGCAGCCGTGGGCCACGGTGAGCTTGTTCCAGCGCCCGTCGCTCCAGAGGCGGTGCATGGGGTTCAGCACCTCAATCACCGAGAGGTAGTCCTGAATCGGCAGCCCGTCGTAGTCCGGCGTGCCCACTTCAGTGTGCGGAATATCGGCTGTGGTGGCTTGGTTGTGGTACTCCACCCGCCCGGTGGCGGGGTTGCGCAGGAAAGTGCGCTGAAATTGAGTTGCCAGTTGCGAGTTGTCAGTTGCCAGGGCAGACGTGGCAAAAGCTGCCAGCTGTTTGCTTTCGGCCTGACAACTCGCAACCGACAACTGACAACCCGAAAAAGCCTCCAGCAGCCGCAGCCAGGGGCCTTCGCCGTCGTCGAGGGTGAGAAAGTCGATGTAGTCGAAAAAGCGGGGCTCCTTGAGGCCGCGCAGCTCGGTGTTGGGGTAGCCGCCGCCCATCAGGGTGCGGATTGCGGGGCGCTGCTGCTTGGCAAACTGCGCCAGCCGCAGGGCCCCGTAAAGGTTGCCGGGGAAGGGCACGGTGAAGCCGATGACGTCGGGCTGCTCGCGGTCCAGCACCTCGGCAAAGCACTCCAGCATAAACTCGTCCACCAGGTTGGGCGGCGTCTGCAAGGCCTGGTGCAGCTCGTCGAAGCTGGTGGCGGTGAGGCCCAGGTGCTCGGCGTAGCGCGAGAAGCCGAACTGCGGGCCGACGGTTTCTTTGAGCAGGTCGGCCAAGTCTTCGAGGTAGAGCGTGGCCAGGTGCCGGGCCTGGTCGGTGAGGCCCATGGTGCCGAAGGCCGATTCCAGGTCGGCCACGTTGTCGAAGCGGGCGGCTTCGGGCAGGAAGCGGCCGTGGCAGATGCGCGAAGCCAGCGTCAGGTCCTTGTTCTGCAGAAACCGGATGACCGGCTCCACCGTGGCCTCGTAGCGGTGGCGCAGGCGCAGCATGCGGCGGGCGTTGTCTGTCAGCTCGTACGGCCCGGCTTCGATGGCGTCGAACACCCGGCGCAGGCCCGCGGCCGAAAACAGCCGCAGCACCAACTCAATACCGATATCGGCCTGGGCGGCGTGGTAGCCGCGCCCGCGCAGGAAGCCCGTGAGGTAGGCCGTGGCCGGGTACGGGGTGTTCAGCTGCGTGAGCGGCGGGGTGATGAGCAGGATGCGCAGGGGCAGGGTAGAAGTCGTCGGCACGGGGCAACAACCGCCACGCGGCGGCAAAGGTGCCCACAAAGGTAGACCACGGATTCTCGCGGATTTTTTCGGATGCCACGGATTTTGTAGACGGTGCAATGACAACCTGGGAGCGGCAGCAGTTACCGGGGCTGCAGGTGCGAAAGAATCGACTACCCGCGCAGCATGGACTACTGGGCACGCACAACGGACTCCTGCCGTGTTCAGCGCACTACTGGCCGGTTCAGCGGACTACTGGCCGACCGAAATAAACTACTGGACGCCGAAAACGCTCTGCTGGCCGGTATCAGCCAACTGCGGAGCACCTGCAACGAACTGCGGGCCGCCGGAAACCGACTACTGGCCATCGGTAGCGGACTACTGGGCGCCGGAAACGGACTGCGGCTTACCCGCGGCCAACGACCAGGCAATAGCTGCGGCCAACAATCCGGCCGGTAACTTGGCGGGCCCATACCAGCACTGAATATGCCTGCTGCCAGCAACCTGCTGTCCATCACGGCCGAAGCCGCACTACAGAAGCTGCGGGCCGGCGAGGCGCTGCGCGGCTACCGCATAGCCGGCCCGCTCGATCTGGCCGCCCTGACGATGGAGCACTGCTGGGTGGAGGATATGCGCGGCTCGGGTGGGTACTCGTTTCAGCAGCCCGTGGTGCTGCGACAAACGCATTTCGCCAGGGCAGCATTTGTCTTTGCCTACTTCCTGCAGGGCCTGACGATGCAGGGCTGCACCTTCGACGGCTACCTGGATTTTCAGGCGGGCGGCCACAACAAGCCCGGGTATCCGGTGCGGCTGCTCGGCAATACGTTTCACGGCTTCGTCAACTTCTTCGACTGCTGGTACGAGGCCGACGTGCAGCTGGAAGGCAACAACTTTCGCCAGGGCACCAACCTGCTGGGCGCCCCGCACGGTATTCCGGTAACCTTCGACGTGCCGCCGCAGATTTCGGGCAACCTCGGCCGGCTAGACCACGACGACGAAGGCCCGGCGCAACCCGGCTGAGCCTACATCTTCATGCCGCCGCCCATGCGCATCAGCGGGGCATTCAGCCGCAAATACACTTCGGCCGAAACCGGCGTCTTGCCGTAGTAGCCGCGCAATTCGGCATCCGGCCGGTACACCGAGCCCTGCGCGCCCAGGTGCAGCTCGGGGCCTTTCCGGCCGAGCTGGGTGAGGCGGTAGCTGCTGCCCACGGTGAGGGCGTGGATGTTGAACGCGCTGGCGCCCTCGTGCAGGTGTGGCACCTGCAGCTCGTCGGGGTCTTTCTGCACGAACTCGTAGCGGCCGTACAGGGTGGGGCGGCCCAGGGTGAGGTTGGTTTCGGCCAGCACGGCGTGCTCCCGGCCGTGGTCCGAGCTGTTCAGCCCCCAGATCAGCGACGACGCCACGAAGCGGTAATCGGCCCACTGGCGGCTGTGCAGCACGGCGGCAGTGGTGCGCGTCACGTTGTCGTCGGGGTGCAGCTCCTCGGGGCTTTTGATGTAGGCCTGCCCGGCTTCGAGCACCAGCTCCCGGGTGGGGGCCCACTGCAGGCGGGCAGCCCAGGAGTCGGCGCGGGGCCGGTCGAAGTTGTAGCGGTGCTCGTCGGGCTCCCGGCCGGTGAAGTTGGAACCTTCCAGCTTGAACTGCCGGTAGCGCAGCCCCACGGTGGCCACCCCGAAGCTGATGTGCGTGGCATCAACCCAGTGGTGGGAGAGGGGCGCGTCGGGGTTGGGCATGGCCGAAATGCGGTGCATAAAGGCCGTGGGGCCCACGGCCGGCTCGCCGGGGTAGCCCAGGTACAGCGTCAAATCCACGTCCGGCGAAAAGGCGTGAGTGTAGCCGATGCTCAGGGCCGAAAACAAATCGTGCGGGTGCTGGCGGTCCACCAGCGGCCGGCCACGGTACGCCTCGCCGCTCTGAAACAGCAAGGGGTAGCCGTTGCCGCCCTCGGTGATGGGGTCCAGCGAAATCATGGCCGTCAGGTTCAGCAGGCCTTTTGCGCCGACGTTGCGCTGGGCCATGGTCATCAGCCAGTTGGGCGCGTCGAAGGTGCGGCCGCCGCGCTGGGCGCCCGAGCGGCCAAGGTTCTGGTTGGTGTAGCGCCCGAAGACGGCGCCGTGGTTCATCACCATCCACTTGCCGTGGTGGCTCATCCACATGTACATCGGCGTGGCGTCGGGCTGCCAGGCCGTGCCCGAGCCGTTGCGCGCCATGGGCAGCTGGCGCGAGTAGGCGTGCGACATGCCTTCCATCGCACCGTGCGCGCCGTGCTGCATCGTGGAGTCGGCCGCCATGCCCGGCATCGGGTGGCCGGCGTGCTGAGTGTGGTCGGGGGCGGGCGGCTGGCCGTGGTCGGTGTGATTCATGCCCGGCATGGCGTGGCCCTGGTGGGTGGTATCGGCGGGCGCCGGACGGGCGGGCTGCGCGGGCGGGTTGTGCTGGTGTTGGGCGGCAGCAGCCAGGGGCAGCCACAGCGCCAGGAGGGGCAGAAGTCGTTTCATCGGAGGCAGCAGTCAGTGCTAGCCTACATACCCCAATACCGGCCCAGGGGTTGGTGCAGGATTAGGGGCCGGGCCGTACGATATTTGGCGGGCCCGGCCGCACCCGAGGCGTGGTTTGGGTGTTAAGCGTAAACACCCGCGTAGGCCCCGCTGCCGCATTCCTGTATGAGCACGAATCCTTTCTATCAGCAGATTCAGGCGGCGTACCGCACCCAGCTACGGCCTTCGGAGCAGGAAATCGAGCAGGCGCTCCGCCGCATCTACGGCCACCAGTTTCACCCCACCAGCGCCGGTCCGCGCCTGATTGCCGGGGCCGAGTCGCTGCGCAACATCATCCGCACGATTAACCGCATCCGCCTGGAAACCGGCTACCTGGATACTTACGTGCCCGCGCCCCGGCCAGGCCCGCCGGCCCTGCGCTGCGCCCACGAAGGGTGCCAGGAGCTGGCCATCGACCGGAGCAGCTTCTGCTACATGCACGACGCGGAGTAGCGCGCCGGGCGCTAGGCCAGCTGGTCGAGCGAGGTACGCTGCGGGTTGGTCTTGTACTCGGTCACCGTCTGGCCCGTCACCTGCCGAAACTGCGTGCTCAGGTGCTGGGACGAGCTGTAGCGCAGCTCGTCGGCAATTTCGGCCAGGGTGAGCTGCCCGTAGCTGAGCAGCTCTTTCACCCGCTCAATCTTCAGACGAATCAGGTACTTCTCCAGCGTGAGCCCCACCACCCGCGAAAACAGCTTGCTCAGGTGGGCGTACGAAGCCTGAAACTGCTCTTCCAGAAACGCCGACGTGGTCAGGGGGGCGCGGGCCGAGCGCAGGTGCTCCAAATAGGCGGCCAGGGCCACTTTCACCTGCTCCACCAACTGCTCGTCGCGGCTCTGCAGCAGCGCGAAGCCGGCGGCTTCCAGCCGCGGGCGCAGCAGGGCGGGGTCGGCCGGGGTGGCAGGGCTGAGCACGGCGTGGCCCAGTGTCACTTCCGTGGGCTGCAGGCCGGCCTCGGTCAGGATCTGCTGCACGGTGCTGATGCAGCGCGGGCAAACCATGTTTTTGATGTGCAGCTCGGTGGTCATGGCACGGGGGGCTAGTCGGAGTTGGCGGACGAGCGGGGGGCGTAACGGGTTGGTTTGGGGCCCGCCGGCGTTTTGGGCGTATTGGCAGCCCGGGGCTTGCGCGCCGGCTGGGGCGTGGGGTGCTCGGCCCAGCTGCGGCCAAACCAGTTGTCGGCCGCCCAGTTGACAAACGGCACCACCGCCAGAAAAGTGACACCCAGCAGCACAAACCACACGAACGTGGCCCCCACCAGCCGGCCGAAAAAGCCGTCGAACCCGAACAGGTAGGCCACCAGCAGCAGCGCCAGCCCGAAGCTGACGGCCAGCAGAATACCGGCCCGCCGCACCAGCGGGTGCGCCAGCCAGGAGGAATTTCGGGGCGCAGCAGCGCGACGACGGGGAGCAGCCATGCGGCAAAGATAGACCGCAGAACCGCTCGGCCGGACCGGCGCGGGGCTGCCGGCTGCGGCCCGGGACGCATCGGACGGCCTAGCCGGCGGCCGGCCCTGCTTAGCGGCCCCGCAATCAGCCACATAACCAAAGCCCGGCGGCCGCGTTTGTGCTAGCAGCGGCATTTTGCCGGCTGCGGCCGCTGCGTATATTGCCTGCCGACCATACTTACTCCCTCAACTTCCATGAACACCTTCCTCCACCCGCTGCGCACCCTGGGCGCGGCCCTGCTGCTGGCCGCCGGCCTCAGCGCCTGCAGCACCGGCACCGAATCGGGCGACACCAACGTGGAACGCGGCACCGAAAAAGTAGCCCGCGACCCCGGCGCGCAAACCGCCAACGGCGGCATCGACACCATGCGGGCCCAGCGCGACACCGCCGTCAGCGCCCAAGAGCGCCTTTACGATAAGTCCCGCGAGCGGAAAGACCGCGACAACGACGGCAAAGCCGACCAATAAGCCCCGCCGCCCAACGACAAACCGGCCCCGCCAGCACGTAGCTGACGGGGCCGGTTTGCTGTAGTGGGGCAGGTCGCTGCGAACGAGCCTTAGCGGAACGAGACGGCGCTGGCCCCGATGCCCACCGTAAACGAGTCGACGGGCGCGTAGCTGGTATTGTAGCGCACGGCGCGGCCATCGGCCGAGAACGAGCCGGTAGCCAGGTACAGCTCGTTGTTGCTCGGGTCGACGCCGAAGCCGTTGAAGCTGCGGCGCAGCACCGGCGTGGCGGGCAGCGCCGTGGCGGTGGTGGCCAGGCGGTAAATACCCGAACCGTAGCGGTAGTAAAGCGCCGCGCGGTCGGACGACAGCTGCAACTCGGAGGGCCCGCCGGCCGGGAAAGCCAGGGTGGTCTGCACCGCGTACGGCGCCGTGGCGCTGAACCGGATCAGCGCGCCGGGTTCACTCGAGATGACGCTGTAAGTCGGAGCCGGCCCGTAGCGCGTGATGCCGTTACAGGCCACCCACACGTTGCCGGCGGCGTCCTGCACCAACGATTTTGGCCCCGCGGCCACCGTCAACGTCGATTCCACCTGCTTGGAGGTCAGGTCGATGACGCTGACCGTGTTTTCGTCGGAGTTCGGCACAAACAGCTTGGTGCCGGCCACCAGCGCCCGTTCCGGGTTGCGGCCGACCGTCACGGTGCCGGTGACGGCATTGGTGTTCAGATCGATGATGGACACGCGGCCGGGCAGGTAGCCCGAAAACGATCCTTGCCACTCGGTCAGGTAGCCCGTGCTGCCGTTTGCGGCCAGGTAGCGCGGCTGCGAGCGGCCGTCGATGGTGGCCACGGCGTTGAACTTGGGCAGCTCCACCACTTCCACCTTGCCGCTGTTGTTCACCACCACGTAGCCCTTGTTGCCCACCACCGTCATCGACTGCACCACGTCGCCCACGGTGCGGCCGTTGGCCCGCTCAAACTGGTCTTTTTCCGATTCTTTGGTTTCGCGGCGGTAGCCGCTCACCGAGCCGTTCGGGGTGCCGTACTGGCCCTGGTTCAGCACGTACACGTTGGCGTCGAGGGTCTTTTTTTCGGTTTCGTCTTTGCCGCAGCTGCTCAGCAGCGTGGCCGCCAGGGGCAGCATCAGCAGGGGCCGGAGGCGCGAGGCGAGGGGAGAGAAGTACATGGGTATGATGGAAAGGTGAGTGACGAGTTAGTGCCAGGCCGCGCGCAGGCTCAGCGTGCCCGCCCGGGGCGGCATGGCCCGGAAGGCGTAGTTCTGGTAGCGGGCGTTGGCGAGGTTGTGGCCCTGCAGCAGGGCTGTCAGCTGCCAGCGGCCGCAGTGCCAGCGCCGCCCCACGCTGCCGTGCAGCAGGGCGTAGGCGGGCAGAAAGTCGGAGCCCGAGGCCGTGGTGAAGCGCTGGTCGGTGAAGGTGGCGGCCGTGGTCAGCAGCCAGCCGCGCCAGTCGTGGTCGGTGCTGAGCGAGGCGGTGTGCCGCGGCACGTACGCCAGCTGCACGCCCACCGGATCGGCGTCCTGAGCGTAACCGCGGCGTTTCTGGCTGTGGGTGAAGGCGTAGCCGGCCGAGGCGCGCAGCTGATAGGCGCCACGGCGCCACTGGGCCTGAGAGCTGGCTTCGAGGCCCTGGCTGCGCACCTCGCGCAGGTTCTGCGGCGTCCAGGTGCCGCCGGCGTCGGGCAGCCACTGCACCCAGTTGTCCACCAGCAGGCGGTAGGCCGTCAGGTCGGCCTGCAGGCTGAGCTGGGCGCCGGGCAGGGCCTCGTAGTGCAGCCCTGCCTCACCGCCGACGCTGGTTTCGGGCAGCAGGTCGGGGTTGCCGCCGGGGCGCCAGTACCGCTCGTTCAGGGTGGGGGCGCGGTAGCTGCGGGCGGCGCTGGCCTTCAACCACAGCTGCTGCCGGGCCGTGCGCCAAGCCTGCCACTCGGCGCCGGCCGTGGGCGCCAGCGGCGGCCGGCGGCCGGGCAGCGCCGCCTGGCGCGCATTCAGCGTGAGGCGCAGCCGGGCCGAAGGGTCGTAGCGCAGCAGCGCGAAGCCGGCGTAGCGCTGCTCCGCCACCGGGCGGCGGTAGCCGTCGACGCGGGCTGCGAAGTGCTGGGCTTCGGCCCCGAGGCGCAGGCTGAGGGTGGGCCGCCACTGCCAGGTGTGCTCCAGCTGGGCCTGCCGCACGCTGCTGCGCGAGTGGCTGGTGCGGAGCTGGTCGTTCTGGTAGTCGATCAGGTCGCCAAACCAGGCGACCCGCACGCTGGTTTCGCCGCGGGCGGCGCGCCGGCGGTAGCCCAGCACCGCGCGGGCGCTCTGGTCCCGCTCGCGGGCGTGGGTGTTGCTGGAGCCGATGGCGGGCTGAATCTGCCGGTTGGCGTCGGTGAGCCAGAGCGCGGCCGTCACCTCACCGCGCGGCCCGGCCTGCACCGTTACGTCCTGCTGCAGGCTGCTCTGGGTGAGGGCCGCGTTTTCCTGACGCCGCCGCACCTCGCCCCGCAGCTCCCGGCTGTAGTAATAGAAGTCGTTATCGGCCTGCCGCACCAGAAAGCTGGTGCGCACGGCCACGCGGGCGTCGCGCTGGCTGCCGCTGAAGCTGAAGGCCCGGGCGCCGAAGCTGCCCGCCTCGGCCGCCGCGCTGACCTGCGTGCCCGCCGGCGCCGCGGCCGCGCCCAGCACCACTGCTCCGCCCACCGCGCCAGTACCGTAAAGCGCCGCCGCGGGGCCGTGCTGCACGTCCACGCGGCCCAGGCCAGCTACCGGCAACAGGGAAAAATCCGCCTCGCCCAGCGTCGGAAAGTTCAGGTTGAAGCCGTGCCAGAGCACCGCCGTGTGCCGCGCCGAAGTGCCCCGAATCGACAGCGAAGCCAGCTGCCCGGGTCCGTAAGTGCGCAGATACAGCGGCGTGCGGCCCGACAGCGCATCGGCCACCGTGCCGCCCTGGTAGGGGGCCAGCGCGGCCGAATCGAGGGAGGTGAAGCGGCTGCCGGCGGCGTAGCGCGCGGGCCGCAGGGCCTGCACCTGCACCGCCGGCAGCACGTGCCGAACCGAATCGGCGGCGGGGCGGCCCGACTGCGCCCACGCCGGCGCGAGGCCGCTGCCGAGCAGCAGCGCCAGCCAGCCGCGATGGAGCGCGGCGCAGAAACGGGGAGCGTACAACCGAACCAAAGTTTTCGTAGCCGAAAAATTCGGTTCAGAACCAGGCATGCGGCCGCGGGGGCTACGTACCGGGCTGAGGCAGAATCAGGGAAGCCGGGCCCGCCGCCTGACGACGACGCAGCCCAATAATGATTCATTCTCCGCCCGTCCTCCGCAGGCGCCGAACACTAAGATGCGCACGGGCAGGTCTCCTGACTTGCTTCGCGCCGGGCGGCCTTCCCATTCCTCCGCCGGTCGGGTCGACCGGCATCAGCGGAACAGTGGCGAGGTGGGCCCGGCGCATGATGGAAGCTTACAGTTGCGGGGACAGCTGCCGAATTTCACGGCATTCCCTTTTCAGCCGCGCCCCCCGATTGGGGTCTGGCCACCCATGCGTGGGGCAAAGATAACCACGGATTCGACGGATTTTGCGGATTCCACGGATTTTGTAGGCGGTTGCCGATCGGTTCTTGTTGCTTGTCAGTAGGTTGGTATATGTGCCGCAACTGCTGCGGCCAGCCGGAGCGGATTTTGGCCGTACAAGGCGCATGAAACTCCCGCTTGCCTACTACCGGCAGCCCGATGTGGTGGCCCTCGCCCGCGACCTGGTGGGCAAATACCTCTTTAGTTGCATCGACGGCGTGCTGACCGGCGGCCGCATCGTCGAAACCGAAGCCTACGCCCACCTCGACGACCAGGCCTGCCACTCCCACCTCGGCCGCTTCACCAAGCGCACCCGGGTGATGTACGAAGCCGGCGGCGTAGCCTACGTGTACCTGATCTACGGGCGCTACGCCCTGTTCAACATCATCACCAACGTGGCCGGCAAGGCCGACGCCGTGCTCATTCGCGGCCTGGAGCCCACCGAAGGGCTGGCCGAAATGCAGCTGCGCCGCGGCCTGGCGCAACCGGCCCGCAACCTCACCGCCGGTCCCGGCCTGCTCACCCAGGCCCTCGGCATCGGCGTGCCGCACTACGGCACCGACCTCACCGGCAACCTCATCTGGCTCGAAGACCGACAGGAGCCCGTGGCCGCCGCCGACATCGTCGCCAGCCCCCGCGTCGGTATCGACTACGCCGGCGCCGACGCCGCCCTGCCGTGGCGCTTCCGTCTGAAAGGCAGCCCCTGGACCAGCCCGGCGAAGTGAGCTGGTGATTAGTGACTTGGTGCGTTAACGTTCGAAGGGCTTGAATGCGCAAACGGCCCCGGCAGCCAATGCCGCCGGAGCCGTTGCCATGTTATTGATGCCGGCGCTAACGCTGCCCAAACAACAACTCACTATATCACCACCTCACCGCTACGGCGCCAGCCGGTCACACACCAGCACGATCAGGCGGCCGGTGAGGTCGGTGGTGGCCATCAGGTAGGTGGTGCCGCCCTCGCGGATGCCCGTGCGGTGGCGGAAATCGGCCACCGAGTCGGGGAAGTTGCGGGTGGTGACGTGGGCACGCTGCTCGGGCCCGAGGTGACTCAGCAGCTCCTTTTTGTCGTAGCGGCACACGGCCCGGCAGCGGAAGATGCGGCCGGGAAAGTCCTCGCGCAGCTGGTTGGACGTGTAGAGGTGGCTGTGCTGGTGCAGCTTCAATAGGCTGAAGCTGGTGCCGATGCTCTTGAAGCTGCCGGCCTTGAGCACCGCCACGTTGGGTTCGTAGATGTAATCCTGCGGTTCGGCATAGCGTGGCACGGCTTTCGTCTCCCGGGTGCGGTTCGAGCGGAAGGTTTGTTCCCGCCCATCGCGCAACAGGTTTACCGTCAGGCGCTCCGGGTCCACGGCGGGCTCCTGGCCCAGCTCGTAGAGCACTTCCTTGCACTCGTTATCCACGGCCACCACCCAGAGGCGGCGCACGCGGCCCAGCTCCTGAATGGCCTGTTCCACGTCGAGCATGGGCGAGGTCTTGAGCAGCACGCGCTCGGCCTTGCGCAGCAGCAGCGGCAGCAGGCGCACCACGTCCGGCTCGCAGTCGGCCAGGCGGAAAATCTTCTTGTCGGCGGTGTCGCGGCGGGCCGGGTCGAGGTACAGCCAATCGAAGTGCCCATCGGGCTGCTCGCGCAGCCACGCGGCGGCGTCGCCCACGTGCAGGTGCACGTTGGGCACGTCGAGCACCTCGAGGTTGTGGCGCACCACTTCCACCAGCTGCGCGTTGCGCTCCACATAGTGCACTTCCTGCACGCTGCGGGCAAAGTGGCTGCTATCGACGCCGAAGCCGCCGGTGAGGTCGGCCAGGCGGGTGCCGCTTACCAGGGAGGCCTTGAACGTGGCCGTGCGGGCCGACGAAGCCTGCTCCACCGACAGCGCGGGCGGAAATACCAGGTCGGGGTTGGCGGCCCAGGCGGGCAGCTTGGTCTTGGCCTTCTGGCGGGCCTGAATCTGGCGTACCAGCTCGGGTACGGGTAGATTGGGGTAACGGCGGGCCTGCAGGGCCAGCTTGGCGGGGTCGTCGTGCAGGTGCTCGGCTACGTATTGCCGGGCGGCCGCCGACAGAGAAACGTCCATCACAACGGTAAGATAGCGCCTGAAAGGCGCAAAGGTAGGGGTGGGACTAGCGCAGCGTCCAGCCCACCAGCAGCTGCGGCCGGCCCGTGGGGGCCGTCACGCCGAGCAGGTCGGGCATGGCTCGCTCCATTCCCATACGGCGCGCGGCCGGCGAAGTCGCATTCTGGGCTTCCACCGCGCGGATAAAATGCTCGTTGGTGTGGCGCGTGATAAACGAATTGGCAATCAGGCTGACCACGGCCACGCCGATGGCGGCTTTCTGCGGGCCGCTGAAGTACTGCGGCTTATCGGCGCTGAACACCTGCTGGGCGTACAGCCCAGCCGAGCCCACAAACACGGCCCGCTCGGCCAGATGCAGCCAGCGCTGCCGACGGTAGCGGTCGAGGCTGGCAATGGCCTGCTCGTCGACGAGGTAAGGGCGCAGACGCTGGCCGAAGAAGCCCGCGTTCTTGTACTGCTCACCGCCGCCGGTGGTAAACCAGAAATTTTTTTGCACGCCGTTCAGGCCGCGGTCCTGGTCTTCGGGGCTCAGGCGGATGCTGGTACCCGGTGCAACCGGCGTCTGCTGGGCCAGGGCCGGAGCCGCGGCGCCAAACAGCAAGGGCAAGAAGAGAGCAGCGGCGCGCAGGCGCAGCGGTTTCAGCAGGGCGGTAGACGTCATGCTACAAAGTTAATATTCAGGGACTCGGTTCCGTACAACTTCCGACGAACGGCCCAACCAAACCGACGAACGTTACGTTTTCACGCCCAACGCATGTGGTGTTCACTTAATTCCTTCCTTCATGAACCACCCTCTGAAACGCATTGGTCACCTCCTGCTTCTGGCCGCAGTGCCCGCCACCATCCTCTCCAGCTGCGGCGGCGACGATGACCCGGACCCGGTAACGCCCACGCCCGATCAGGGCAAAGTAATGCTGGTGCACGCGGCGGCCGCCTCCAACGTGCAGGTCACGGCTTTCATCAACGACGGCCAGGTCGGGCAGCTCAACTACGGGCAGAACAGCACCTACCTGAACGTGAATACCGGCACGCCCACGCTGCGCATCAACAACGGGAGCACGGCGCTGGTTTCGCAGGGCTTAACCATTGCCAAGGACCAGAACTATTCGTCCTTCGCGTATTCGCCCTCGGCCACGATAGGAGCCACGCCTGCCATCCTCACCGTCACCGACGACCTGGCGGCCCCGGCCTCGGGGCAGGCCAAAGTGCGCATCGTGCATCTGGCCGTCAATGCGCCGACGCCCGTGCGGCTGACCGTGCCCTCGGCCGTTCCCAGCACCCCCGGCACCGACATTTCGGGTGACGTTGCTTTCGGCGCGGCGTCTAATTTCTTCGCCATCAACGCCGGGCAGCTGAACCTGAACGTGACGGCCGCCGGTACGCCGCTGCGCACGACGGTGCTGGCCGTTGGCGACGGCTCGGGCTCGGGCACCGGCGTCAAAAACTACGAAGCCGGGAAAATCTACACCATCCTGGTGCGCGGCATTGCCGGGTCCGGGGTGCCGGCCGCCCAGGCCGCGCAGGCCGTCATCATCCAAAACAACTAGGCAGACCTGCCGCTGACCAGATGCAAAAGCCCGGGCCCACGTCCGGGCTTTTGTTATATTGGCTTACGCCGAACAAATCAGGTAACTTTGTACTTGTATTGCGACATTTCCACGACTGACCATGGTTGAGACCAAGACCTACGTACCGTATAAGGTAAAAGACATTTCGCTGGCCGAGTGGGGCCGCAAGGAAATCCGTTTGGCCGAAGCAGAAATGCCCGGTCTGATGGCCCTGCGCGCGCAGTACGGCGCCAGCAAGCCCCTGCAAGGTGCCCGCGTTGCCGGCTGTCTGCACATGACGATTCAAACGGCGGTGCTCATCGAGACGCTGCAGGCCCTGGGCGCCGAGGTGACCTGGTCGTCGTGCAACATCTTCTCGACGCAGGACCACGCCGCCGCGGCCATTGCCGCCGCCGGCACGGCCGTGTACGCCTGGAAGGGCATGAACGAAGAGGAGTTCAACTGGTGCATCGAGCAGACGCTGTACTTCGGCGAGGAGCGCCAGCCGCTGAACATGATCCTGGACGACGGCGGTGACCTGACCAACATGGTGCTGGACCGCTTCCCCGAGCTGGTGAGCGGCATCCGCGGCATCTCGGAAGAAACGACCACCGGCGTGCTGCGCCTCGTGGAGCGCATGAAAGCCGGCAAGCTGCCCCTGCCCGCCATCAACATCAACGACTCGGTTACCAAGTCGAAGTTTGACAACAAGTACGGCTGCAAAGAGTCGGCCGTGGACGCTATCCGCCGCGCTACCGACGTGATGATGGCTGGCAAAATTGCCGTGGTAGCCGGTTACGGCGACGTAGGAAAAGGCACCGCCGCCTCGTTGCAGGGCGCCGGCGCCCGCGTCATCGTGACGGAAATTGACCCGATCTGCGCCCTGCAGGCCGCCATGGACGGCTTCGCGGTGAAGAAGATGAGCAACGCCATCAAGGAGGCCGACATCGTCATCACCACCACTGGCAACTGCGACATCGTGCGCGAAGAGCACTTTCGCGCGCTGAAGGACAAGGCCATCGTCTGCAACATCGGCCACTTCGACGACGAAATCGACATGGCCTGGCTGAACAAGAACTACGGCCACACCAAGGACACGGTGAAGCCGCAGGTGGACCTCTACACCATCGACGGCAAAGAGGTGATTATCCTCGCCGAAGGCCGCCTGGTGAACCTGGGCTGCGCCACCGGCCACCCCTCGTTCGTGATGTCCAACTCGTTTACGAATCAGACGCTGGCGCAGCTGGAGCTGTGGCAGAACCACGACCAGTACGAGAACAAGGTGTACACCCTGCCCAAGCACCTCGACGAGATGGTAGCCCGCCTGCACCTCGCCAAAATCGGCGTGGAGCTGGACGAGCTGACGCCCAAGCAGGCTGACTACATCAAAGTACCGGTGGAAGGCCCGTTTAAATCGGACCTGTACCGCTACTAGGCCGTTCGAAGCCTGATGAGAAAGCCCCGCCGGAGCAATCCGGCGGGGCTTTCTTTATTCCGCCGGCTGATGCCAGGACACGCCCTGGCATCAGCCGGCGGTGAGCCGTAGAACGGGATTTATAGAATCGTGCTACCGTTCCGGCTCGGTTACGTCCTCATCCGCACTATGCGGGCCCCAGGACGTCACAGTCGGGTAGTAGGTGGTGGAGCGGCCCCGGCCTTTGTGCCTACGGAGCCGCGTTGCCCCGTACGCCGCCGGTTCAGCAGAACGGACCGTGCCTTGAAAGCAGAGGTAGCCCCGACGCCGTCCAGGCCTGTTGATGAACTGTGCTGGCCGGTTGGATGAGGCAGAAAGAGTGAAATCCAGTGCTACCGTTTGCGGCCCGCCGGCTGCTTGGGTGCCGGCTTGGCCAGGGCCGCCAGATAGGGGCGCACGTATTGATTTTTGGGGTTGAGCTTCAGCACCCGTTGGCCGAAGTAGCGGCATTTTTCGGCATCGTGGATTGCAAAGAAGCACTCGGTGAGGTAGCCCAGCGCCTGTTCGCGAATGGTCGCATCGAGGTAATCCAGCGTCTGCGCCCCCAGCAGAAAACGCGAAATACTGAGAATGGCCTCGGGCCACTGCTCATTGTCCATGTGTAGGGTACCGAGCTTCCAGTAGGCTTCCACAAAATGCACATCCACGGCCACCGCTGAGTCAGTAGCCGGCACGGCCGCGTCGAGCTGGGTAATCAGGCGCTGGTAAAGGGTGTAGGCGCGGGGCTTGGTGGCGTCTGTTTTGTAGAGGGCCCGGGCCAGCTGATAGGTGATAAACGGGTTATCGGGCTCGTGCAGGGCCGCCGTTTCCAGCAGCTTGGCTGCGCGAGGAAAATCACCGGTTTCGTAGGCCTGTTCTGAATCGATGATGGCCAGCCCGTAGCGCGCCGAGCGTACCAGCGGCTGCGCAGTCACCTGGCCGATAATCTGCCCGGGGTTGACCTCGGTGTTGAGCAGGGTCGAATCGAAGTCGACGCTGGTCAGAACGACGGTGTTGATTCGTCGGGGCAACGCCACGTCGGCATTGCGGAAGTAATAACGCGACTGGCCGCGCGTCAGCAGCGGTAACAACCACAGCAACAGCGCTAAAAAAGTATAACGACCTGACAACACGAAATAGGGCAAAAGATGAACGGGTAAATATGGGAAAGCCCGCGGCACATTAGCAACGGCCGCGGCTGCCGATATTTGCCCCTTATGCCCGCAGTCCCGCTCTCAGCCGTCATCATCACCTTCAACGAGGAAGCCAACATCGGCCGTTGCCTGGGCGCCCTGGCCGGCCTGGCCGACGAGGTGGTGGTGGTCGACTCCGGCTCCACCGACCGTACCGTGGCCATCTGCCAGGAGCACGGCGCCCGCGTCGTGGTGCATCCCTTCGCCGGCTACGTCGCGCAGAAGAACTTCGCCACCGCCCAGGCCCGCCACAACCACGTACTCCAGCTCGACGCCGACGAAGTGCTGACCGAGGCCCTGCGCGGGGAAATCCGGCGGGTACTGGCCGGCTGGCAGCACGCGGGCTACAGCCTGCCGCGCCTCACCAACTACTGCGGCCACTGGGTGCGCCACGGCGGCTGGTACCCCGACCGGAAGCTGCGCCTCTACGACCGGCGCCTCGGCGCCTGGCAGGGTCAGCTGCTGCACGAGCGGTACGAGGTGCAGCCCGGCCGGACGGTGGGCCAGCTGCAGGCCGATTTGCTGCATTATTCTTACCCCACCATCGAAAGCCACGTGCAACAGCTTAATAAGTTCACGACCATCGGCGCCGAGGAGCTGGCCGCCCGCGGCAAGCGCGCCGGTGCTCTGCAGCTGTGGTTGAAACCGGTGTGGAAGTTCTGGCACCTCTACCTTGTGCGCGGCGGCTGGCTCGACGGCTCTGCCGGCCTGAGCATTGCCGCGCTGTCGGCCTGGGGCGTGTTTTTGAAGTACGCCAAGCTGCGTGTGCTCACCCGTAAGCCGGCCACTGCATGAACACCTTCCTCGTCAGCCGCACCGACGCCATCGGCGACCTGGTGCTGACTTTGCCCGTCTGCGGCTGGCTGAAGCAGCGCTACCCCGGCTGCCGCGTGGTCTTGCTCGGCCGCGACTACACCCGCGCCGTGGCCGCCGCCTGCCCCGCCATCGACGAATTCATCAGCGACGACGACCTGCAGCAGCTGCCGGTGGCCGAGCAGGTAGCCGCGCTACGCGCCGTGGGCGCCGAGGCCGTGCTGCACGTGTTTCCCAGCCGCCGCCTGGCCCGGCTGTGCCGGCAGGCGCGCATTCCGCTGCGCATCGGCACGCGCAACCGCTGGTTTCACTGGCTGACCTGCAACCGCCTGGTGCCGCTGAGCCGCCGCAACTCGCCCCTGCACGAGGCCCAGCTCAATATGGAGCTGCTGCGCCCGCTCGGCCTCACCGCCGTGCCCAGCCTGGCCGAACTGGTGCCGCTCGGCCGCCTGGTCGCTGCCACACCGCTCACGCCCGCTCACGCCGGGCTGCTGACGCGCGAGCGGCCCGGGCAGTTGAATATCATTCTGCACCCCCGCTCCCGCGGGCACGGCCGCGAGTGGGGCCTGGAGCACTACGGCGCCCTGGCCCGCGCCCTGTACCAGCGCGGCCACCGCGTGTTCGTCAGCGGCACCCAGGCCGAGGGCGACTCCATGCGCGAGTGGCTGCACGCGCACGCCCCCATCCTGACCGACCTCACCGGGCAGCTGTCCTTGCCGCAGTTTATGGCGTTCATTGCCGCCGCCGATGGGCTGGTGGCTTCCGGTACCGGACCGCTGCACCTGGCGGCGGCGCTGGGGCGGCACGCGCTGGGCGTGTTTCCGCCCATGCGGCCCATTCACCCGGGCCGCTGGGCGCCGTTGGGCCCGCACGCCGGGTACGTGGTGCTCGACCGGCCCGACTGCCAGGATTGCCGCCAGGCGCCCACCGCCTGTACCTGCATCAAAGCTATTGCCGCCGCCGAGCTGCTGAGCCGCATCGATACTTGGCAGCCCCTGGCCGCGTTGTAGCTTTGGCCGCTTGTTTTTGTCTTTTCGCGTGGAAGCTCACCCGAACCCGGTAACGCAGTGGTACCGCCGCGGCTACCTCTCCCAATACCTGTTGCTGATAGCCTGCGTGGCCGGCATCGTTGGCCTGCTGTGCACGGCCCGCGCCCTGGTGGCGCTGGCGCCGGTGGCGGCCGTGGTGGCGGCGCTGCTCAATCCGCAGCTGCGCCGGGCTGCGGCGCAGTGGCTGCGCAACGGCGCCGCTCAGCGCGCGGCCGCGCTGTACCTGCTCATTCCGCTCACTTGGTGGTACACCGCCGACTGGCCCGTGTGGCGCCACGAGGTTTACCGGCAGCTGCCGCTCATCGGCGTGCCGCTGGCATTTGCCCTGGCCGTGCCCCTGTCGGGGCGGCAGCGCTTTGGGTTGGGCGCAGGTTTTGTGGGCAGCACGGCGCTGCTGGGGCTGGCCACGTTGGGCCGCTACCTCGCCGACCCCGCCTGGGCGCAGGAGCTGATCGGTACCGGGCAGAACGTGCCCTCGGTTACCGGCATTTTCCACATTTACTTCGGCGTGATGCTGGCCCTCTCGGCGTTCTGGGCCGTGTCGCTGAGCCAGGAGCCGCGGGCCGGGCGCCTCGGCCGCGGGCTACTGCTCGGTGCCGCCGCCGCGGCCACCATCAGCCTGCACGTGCTGGTGTACCGCACCGGGCTGCTGGCGTTTTACACCGCGCTGTTTGTCTCGGGCGTGCTGCTGCTGTTTCGTCGGCCCGTGCTGGCGCTGGGGCTGCTGGTGGTGGGCCTCGGGCTGGCCGTGACGGCCTACGTCAGTCTGCCTTCGGTACAGAAGCGCGTCGGCGCCACGCTCTACGACCTGCAGGAATACAACGCCGGCCGCGACATCAACCAGCTGTCCATCGGCCGGCGGCTGGCGGCGCTGCAAAACGCGCAGGTACTGATAACCGAGCACCCCTGGCTGGGCGTGGCCCCGGCCGACGTGCGCCAAGCCATGGACGAGCAGTTTGCGTGGCAGACCTACGGCCTGGCGCAGCAAAACCGCGTGATGGTTCACAACCAGTACGTGCACTACCTCGTTGGAGCCGGCGCAGTAGGCCTGCTGGTGTGGCTCTGGGTACTGATTACGCCCCTGGTGCAACCCGGGCTGCGCCAAAATCCGTACGTGAGACACTACCTGCTCATTTTCGCGGCGGCGGCCCTGGCCGATTCGCTGCTGGAAATGCAGATAGGCTTCAACCTGTTCGTCTTCCTCTATGGCTTTCTGGTCGTCGCGGCCGAGCGGCGGCGCCAGACCACTGGTGTAACCCGTTGAACCCAACCTTTCGTTACATTTAGCCGAGGCAATACTCACCTGCCTGAACCACCCACCTCTATGAGCGACACTCCCGAACGGGTTCCCAAACTGAGCAAGGAGGAGAAAGACCGTCGTTTCCAAGCCGAGCTGCTGCCCGTGCTGGATTCCCTCTACAACTTTGCCTTCCGCCTGACCCTCGACGAAGACGACGCCAACGACCTCGTCCAGGAGACGTACCTGAAGGCGTACCGCTTCTTCGAATACTTCGAGCCCGGAACCAACGCCAAAGCCTGGCTGTTTCGCATCCTGAAAAATTCGTTCATCAACGATTTTCGGAAAAAGAGCAAGCAGCCCGCCAAGGTCGACTACAGCGAAATTGAGGGCTATTACAACACCGAGGACGTGGACGCCGACGCCGACACGGGCGCCAGCTCGCCCGACCTGCGGCAGCAAGCCACCCGCGACCTGATCGGCGACGAAGTAGCCAGCGCGCTGAACTCGTTGCCGGTCGATTTTCGCACCGTCATTATCCTTTGCGACCTGGAAGGTTTCACCTACGAGGAAATGGCCAAGGTGCTCGATATTCCCATCGGAACGGTTCGTTCCCGCCTGCACCGCGCCCGTAATTTCTTGAAAGACAAACTGGAGCGCTACGCAAAAAAAATGGGTTACGGCAACGATTCTGAGGAAGACGATGTTGCCCCAGCGTACGATGAAGACGAAGACTAAGTACATTTAACCCTCCTCCACCGACCTACTTCCTCCGCTATGGCCCCGAAGTCTACACCCAACCAACAAGGTCCGGCCGCACACATTGCCGCCGGCGCCGACTGTGAGCGTGTGAACACCATCCTCGACCAAATTATCGTAGGCCAAGAGCCTACCATCGAGGACGAAGAGTACTTCGTCCATCATGCGGAAGACTGCTCGCCCTGCTTCGATAGCCTTGATAAGCAGCGGGTTTTCATCGATTTCGTGAACCAGTACGTAGGGCGCAAAGGCGTACCCGCTGGTCTTTCTGCCAACATTATGGCGCGCGTACAGGCCGAAAAGGTCTAATTTTGCCCTATGCAGGGCAAAATCATCGCGTTTTCGGCGCCTTCAGGGGCCGGCAAAACCACCATCGTCCACCGGCTCATGGAGCGTATTCCGGAGCTGAGCTTTTCTATCTCGGCCTGCACGCGTGACCGACGCGGCCGGGCCGAGCAGAACGGCAAGGACTACTATTTCATCACCGTTCAGGAGTTCCAGGAGAAAATCCGCCACGACGAGTTCGTGGAGTGGGAAGAAGTCTACGAAGGCTCCTACTACGGCACGCTGAAATCGGAAATCGAGCGGATCTGGGAAGGCGGCAAGCACGCCATCCTCGATATCGACGTGAAGGGTGGCCTCAGCATCAAGGACTTCTACAAAGAGCGTGCCCTTTGCATTTTCGTGAAGCCGCCGTCTCTGGAAGTGCTGGAGCAGCGCCTGAAGTCCCGCGCCACCGACTCGGCATCGAGCATTTCGGCCCGCCTTTACAAGGCCAACTTCGAACTGACCTTTGAGGACCGCTTCGACGCCGTCATCGTCAACGACGACCTCGATCTGGCGACCTTCCAGGCCGAAAAGCTGGTGCGCGACTTTATCACCGCCGAGCCGGCCATCGTCTGATGAGCAGCCCGCGCCGCGTGGGCCTGCTCTTCGGCTCGTTCAATCCCATCCACGTCGGCCACCTGATTCTGGCCAACCACCTGGCTACCCGCACCGATCTGGAGGCGGTGTGGCTGGTGGTGTCGCCGCAGAGCCCGTTCAAGGTAGGGGAGGAGCTGCTACCCGAGCAGGCGCGCCTGCAGCTGGTGCAGCTGGCCATTGTCGGTAACGAGCGGTTGCGCGTCCTTGATATTGAATTCCGCCTGCCCAAGCCCAGCTACACCATCGACACGCTTGATGAGCTGCGGCGGCAGTATCCCGGCACCGAGTTCGTGCTACTCATGGGCGGCGACAATCTGCCGGGCCTGCCTCGCTGGAAGTCGGCCGACCGCCTGCTGACCGAGTTTGAGGTGTACGTGTACCCCCGGCCCGGCTACGCGCTGCCGGAGCCGCTGCCCGCGAAAGTACGCGTGGTGGAAGCCCCGCTGCTGGATATTTCGGCTACGTTCATCCGTACCAGCATCCGCGCCGGGCAGTCCATCCGCTACCTCGTGCCGGAAGCGGTGGAGCGTGAAATAGAAGCCCAAGGTTACTGGCGCGGCAACCAGACCAAGTAAACGCAACGCGGCCCGGCTGAGGAATCAGCCGGGCCGCGTTGTTTGTCAGCTTAAGCCGGAAGCTTAGATGGTCATAATCTCAGCTTCCTTCTTGCTCATCGCGTCGTCAATCTTCACGATGTAGCTGTCGGTGTACTTCTGCACCTTGGTTTCGGCGTCCTTCACGGCGTCTTCCGAAGCGCCTTCCTTCTGCAGCTTGCGCAACGACTCGTTCACGTCCTTGCGGATGCCGCGAATGCGGACTTTGCCGTTTTCGGCTTCGTTTTTCACCTGCTTCACCAGGTCGCGGCGGCGCTCCTCGGTCATCGGGGGCAGGTTCAGGCGAATCGAGTCGGCGTCCGAAATGGGGTTCAGGCCCAGGTCGCTGTTCTTGATGGCCTTGGAAATTTCGCCCAGCATGTTCTTTTCCCAGGGGCGGATAACCAGCGAGCGGGCGTCGGGGGCCGACACGTTGGCCACCTGCGCCACCGGCGTGGGCGTGCCGTAGTAGTCGACGCGCAGGGAGTCCAGCATAGCGGGCGTCGCCTTGCCGGCCCGGATGCGGCTCAGCTCCGTGTTGGTGTGCTGCAGCGCCTTCGCCATCGATTCTTCGGCGTCGCTCAGGTACAGCTGAATTTCTTCGTCCATGTGTAGAGGGGTGAATTAAAAATTGAGAATTAAAAATTAAAAATGAAGGCGGGGCCCGTTTGCAGTGCCGTGGGGCCCATTTTTAATTCTTCATTTTTAATTTTTAATTGAATTAAGCCTGTTGCCCGCTGGAGGCGGGGGAGGAGTGGTGCAGGTCGGGCTGCAAACCGCTGTGCTTGGGGTCGAGGTTGGGTTCGGTGCCGTTCATCGTCACCAGCGTACCCACGGCCTCGCCGCGGAGCAGCTTCTGCAGGTTGCCTTCCTTGTTCATGTCGAACACGATGATGGGCAAATTATTTTCCTTGCAGAGCGTGAAGGCCGTCATGTCCATCACGTTGAGGTTCTTTTCCATCACCTCGTCGAAGGTAATCTGCGGGTAGCGTGTGGCCGTGGGGTCCTTCTCAGGGTCGGCCGTGTAGATACCGTCGACGCGGGTGCCTTTCAGCACCACGTCGGCCTCCACTTCGATGGCGCGCAACGAGGCAGCTGAGTCGGTGGTGAAGTACGGGGAGCCGATGCCGGCGCCGAAGATGACCACGCGGCCTTTTTCGAGGTGGCGCATGGCCCGGCGGCGGATGTACGGCTCGCACACGCGCTGAATGGTGAGGCCCGAGAGCAGGCGCGTGGGCGTACCCAGCTTTTCCAGGGCGCTCTGCAGGGCCATCGAATTGATGACCGTGGCCAGCATGCCCATGTAGTCGCCCTGCACGCGGTCGAGCCCGAAGGCTTCGGCCTGCACGCCGCGGAAGATGTTGCCCCCGCCGATGACCACGGCCACTTGCACGCCCAGCTCGGCCACGGCGCGCACTTCTTCGGCGTACTGCATCAGGCGCTCAGCATCGATGCCGTACTGCTGCTTGCCCATCAGGGCCTCGCCGCTTAGCTTCAGCAGGATTCGGTTGTATTTCAACGGTCTGGAGTTAGGTTGATGACTTTGCTACGTACGCGACGCGGCAGGAGAGCGGCCGAAACAGCTTACGCAAACTGAATCAGCACCTGGCCCTTCTGCACGTTGTCGCGCATGCCCACTTTTACGGCGCCCACCACCCCGTCGCCGGGCGACTTGAGGATGTTCTCCATTTTCATGGCTTCCAGCACCAGCAGCGGGTCGCCCTTCTGCACGGCCTGGCCCGGCTCCACCCGAATGGCCACAATCAGGCCCGGCATGGGTGCTTTCACCTCGTTGATCTTGGTGCTGGCCGCCTGACTCATGCCCAGTTTATCCAGCAGCAGATCGAAGCGGTCCTTGGCCTGCAGCTCAAAACGCTGCCCGTTAAGCTTGAGAAGTACGGTCTTGGCGGCCGCGTCGATTTCCAGCAATTCGGCGGCGTAGGAGCGCCCCTGATACAGCAGGTGGTAGCGGCCTTCGCCCAACTCAATCAGGTCCCACTCAAAGGG
Organism: Hymenobacter edaphi; assembly: GCF_003258365.1. Lineage (GTDB taxonomy): Bacteria > Bacteroidota > Bacteroidia > Cytophagales > Hymenobacteraceae > Solirubrum > Solirubrum edaphi. The sequence goes on from NZ_QHKM01000003.1 coordinate 157,616, forward strand.
TTGCTCGTCGACGGAGATGCCGTGGGTGTTGATGTCGACACTCCACGAGTGTCCGGGGCCAGCGCTGACCTGTAGCATGCGGGTGGGGTAGGATGAGGGGGAGAATGCGGCGGAAAAGGGCTTAAAGATAGAGGGAATCTGAAATTATTTCGGAACTTCAACCCTCAGATTACCCCAACTAGCTCCTCATGAAATATCCGGCACTCGGGGCTTTTACGCTGGCTATTGCATTGCCTTTTACCTTGCTGGGACAGCCTTCGAAGCCGGGTTCGGTTAAGAAGAACACCCCCCACAAGGCCGCGGCCACCGAGCCGACCGACAGCAAGCAGCCGGCTTCCCAGTCCATCATGATTGTGCCGAACTGGCTGCCGCCGGTCAACCCCATTCAGCCGGCCGCCACCCTGCTGCACGACCTGGTCGATACCCGGCTCGACGTACGCTTTGACTGGGCCAAACAATGGCTGCTGGGCACGGCCACCGTCACGGTGCGCCCGCACTTCTACCCGCAGACGCAACTGGTGCTCGACGCGAAGGGCTTCGACGTGAAGAGCGTGAAGCTGGTGACGGGCGGCAAGGAAAAGACCCTGAACTTTCAGCACGACAAGCGCCGTCTGGCTATTACGCTGGATCGGGCATACGCCCGCACCGAGCCGTATCAGGTGCGCATTCAGTACGTGGCCAAGCCCAACGAGCTGCCCACCGGCGGCAGCGCGGCCATTCGCGCGTCCAAGGGTCTGTACTTCATCAATCCGCTGGGCACCGAGAAAAACAAGCCCCGCCAGCTCTGGACCCAGGGCGAGACGGAAGGCAGCTCCTGCTGGTTTCCGACCATTGACCGGCCCAACCAGCGCATGACGCAGGAAATCAGCCTGACGGTGGAAGGGCAGTTCAAGACCCTGTCCAACGGCCTGCTGGTAACGTCGAAGAAAAACAACGACGGCACCCGCACCGATACCTGGAAGCAGAGCCTGGCCCACGCGCCCTACCTGGCCATGATGGCCGTCGGCGACTTTGCCGTCGTCAACGACTCCTGGCACGGCAAGGCCGTCGACTACTACGTGGAGCCGCAGAACGCCGCCGATGCCCGGCCGCTGTTCGGGCGCACCCCGCAGATGCTGGAGTTCTTCAGCAAGAAGCTGGGCATGGAGTTTCCGTGGGAGAAGTACAGCCAGGTCGTGGTGCGCGACTATATCTCGGGGGCTATGGAGAATACCTCGGCTACCGTGCACGGCACCGAGATGACGTTGAAAACCCGCCGCCAGCTCCTCGACGGCAACAGCGACGACGTCATTGCCCACGAGCTGATTCACCAGTGGTTCGGCGACCTGGTGACGGCCGAATCGTGGAGCAACCTGCCGCTCAACGAGGCCTTTGCCAACTACGGCGAATACCTCTGGAACGAATTCAAGTACGGCCGCGACGCCGCCGACCTCTGGAGCCAGAAGCAGGCCGCGCTGTACTTCGAGGAGGCCCAGAGCAAGCGGGAGCCGCTGGTGCGCTACCGCTACGCCGACAAGGAGGACATGTTCGACCGGCATTCCTACCAGAAGGGCGGGCAGGTGCTGCACATGCTCCGCAACTACGTCGGCGACGACGCGTTTTTCACGGCGCTCAACCGCTACCTGACCCAGCACAAGTTCTCGGCCGTCGAGCTGGCCGAGCTACGTATGGTCTTCGAGGAAGTCACCGGCGAAGACCTGATGTGGTTTTTCGACCAGTGGTTTCTGCAGCGCGGCCACCCCACGGTTGCCGTGGCGCATTCCTATGCCGACGGCAAAGTGACGCTGCGCGTGGTGCAGAAGCAGGATACACTCTACCAGCCGGTCTACCGCCTGCCCGTCACCGTTACCACCTGGGTCAACGACAAGCCCACCGACCACCGCCTCGTCGTCACCAAAGCCAGCCAGACCTTCCAGCTGCCCGTCAGCCAGAAACCCGGGCTGGTGCAGTTCGACTCGGATAAAACCCTGCTGGCCGAGTTGACGGAGGAGAAAAGCCAGGACGAGCTGGTGTACCAGTTCTACCACGCCCGCAACTTCCTCTCGAAAACCCAGGCTATTGCCGAGCTGAAGCCCAAAGTGGCGGATCTGGGCGTGAGCAGCATGATGCGCAACGCCCTCAACGACCCGTTCTGGGGCGTGCGGGCTGCTGCCGCCGAAGGGCTGCGCCGCTACCGGGGCCCCGAGGGCGGCGCCGTACGCAAGGACCTGGAGCGCGTAGCCTCGACCGATAAGGACAGCCGCGTCCGGGCCGTAACCATTGCTACCCTCGCCGCTTTCCAGAACGAGGACTTCAGCAAGGTGTTCAGTCAGGCCCTGAATGACAGTTCTTACCTGGTTATGGGAGCCGCCATTACCGCCCTCACCAAATCCCCGACGGTAGCCGCCCAGTCGCGCATCGAAGCCCTGCGCACCGAGAAGAACCCGCTTATCGTGGGGGCGCTGTCTACCTACTTCACGTTGAACGGTACCATCGACCATTACCAGTGGTACCTCACCCAGCTTGACGACGCCGACGCCGCTACGCTGTACCAGCTGCTGCAGGATTTTGGCACCTACATGCTCCGCATCCCGGCCGTAGAGCGCGACAAAGCCCTCAAGAAGATGGAGCAGATGGCCCGCACCAACCCCCATTACGAGGTACGGCTCGGGGCCTACCACGGGCTGCGGACACTCTCTGCCAATATGCCGGCGCTTAAAACAACCCTGGCTGACATTCGCAGCAAGGAAAAAGATGAGCGCCTCATCGGTATCTATAACCTGCTGCAATAGCGCGGTTTAGGCCTTTTTTGGGGAAAAGGGCGAAAAAAAATAGTTCAGGTTTTTGCGCGGGTGCTTGACTTGCATCAGAAAGCCCCTAATTTTGCAATCCAATTCAGCGACCTACTCACCGCAGCAAGGTTCTGAAGAGGACAAAATGAGCTTCGGCATCCGGCCGAAGACCTGAAAACGGGGGGATTCCAGAGCGGCCAAATGGGACGGACTGTAAATCCGTTGTCTTACGACTTCGAAGGTTCGAATCCTTCTCCCCCCACTTCATTTCTTCTTGCTAAATCAGCTCATCACGCGGGAGTAGCTCAGTTGGTAGAGCGGCAGCCTTCCAAGCTGCAGGTCGCGGGTTCGAACCTCGTCTCCCGCTCTCTTTCCGCCGACCGAGTCTGATAAGTCAAGTTTCAAGCCGTTGTAGCTCAGGGGTAGAGCACTTCCTTGGTAAGGAAGAGGTCCGGGGTTCAAATCCCCGCAACGGCTCAAGAGTGAACCTAACGGGGCAGCGCGCCTGCCGCCGTCTGGCCTGCAGCAAGCGACGTGCAGTTTTTTCCTAGGGAGAAGTCTGCGTATCGCTTTCTTGCAGTATACCCGCAGCGCGTAAGCACCCTCTTTTCCCTCAAAATTTCTTCCCAATCTCTTTACAATGGCTAAAGAAACTTTTGACCGGTCCAAGCCGCACGTAAACATCGGCACGATCGGTCACGTGGACCACGGCAAAACGACTCTGACCGCCGCCATCACCACGGTGCTGGCTAACAAAGGTCTGGCCGCCAAGCGTGACTTCTCCTCGATCGACAACGCTCCGGAGGAAAAAGAGCGCGGTATCACTATCAACACCGCTCACGTCGAGTACTCCACCGCCAACCGTCACTACGCTCACGTTGACTGCCCGGGTCACGCTGACTACGTGAAGAACATGGTAACCGGTGCTGCTCAGATGGACGGCGCTATCCTCGTGGTAGCTGCTACCGACGGCCCGATGCCCCAGACCCGTGAGCACATCCTGCTGGCTCGCCAGGTAGGTGTGCCGCAGCTGGTGGTGTTCATGAACAAAGTCGACATGGTCGACGACCCCGAGCTGCTCGAACTCGTTGAGATGGAAATCCGCGAGCTGCTGTCGTTCTACGACTTCGACGGTGACAACATCCCGGTTATCCAAGGTTCGGCCCTCGGTGGTCTGAACGGTGATGCCAAGTGGGTTGGTACCATCGAGGCCCTGATGGATGCTGTTGACTCCTTCATTCCGATTCCTCCCCGTCTGACGGACCAGCCGTTCCTGATGCCGGTAGAAGACGTCTTCTCGATTACCGGCCGTGGCACCGTAGCTACCGGTCGTATCGAGCGTGGCGTAATCAACTCGGGTGAGCCGGTTGAAATCCTCGGTATGGGTGCTGAAAACCTCAAGTCGACCGTAACCGGCGTTGAGATGTTCCGCAAAATCCTGGACCGTGGCGAAGCTGGTGACAACGTAGGTCTGCTGCTCCGTGGTATTGAAAAAGAAGCCATCCGTCGCGGCATGGTTATCTGCAAACCCGGCTCGGTAACCCCCCACAAACGTTTCAAGGCCGAAGTTTACGTTCTGTCGAAGGAAGAAGGTGGCCGTCACACGCCGTTCTTCAACAACTACCGTCCGCAGTTCTACTTCCGCACCACCGACGTTACCGGTATCATCTCGCTGGCTGAAGGCGTGGAGATGGTAATGCCCGGCGACAACGTGACCATCACCGTTGAGCTGATCAACGCAGTGGCCATGGAGAAAGGCCTGCGCTTCGCAATTCGCGAAGGTGGCCGTACGGTAGGTGCCGGTCAGGTAACCGAAATCCTCGACTAATTACGACGAAAGTTGTATTAGGCGCGCAGCCTCTATCGGGAAACCGGTAGAGGCTGCTGTGTTTTCGGCCTTGCCGTGACTAACCTGGGTTGACCCGATGCAACGCCGATAGGCAGGCTTCCTAAAAAGCCAGGAGCATTTATAGTAGGAAGACGAATTTGTGCATCTATAAGGACCAGATGGACCCTGCTATTAGCCAAAACATAGAAGCCGGCACGGTAAATCAAGCGTAATTGTCGGTCTGTCAAGAGAATCTGTTCGCGTTTTTTTTGCAGCCAAATTTGTTTTATCCATAACCTTCGGTACATTTGCACTCCGAATTGAAGCATACCCGCCTCAATAGGAACTTACACGGGCGTAGTTCAAGGGTAGAATAGAGGTCTCCAAAACCTTTGATGGGAGTTCGAATCTCTCCGCCCGTGCAGATTAAACCTAAAGACGGCCGCTGCTGAAGCGGCCGCTTTTGCCTTACCGCCAACCGGTCCTTCAACCATGGATAAGCTGTCGAAATACTTCCGCGATACCGTCGAAGAGATGCGCTACAAAGTGACGTGGCCGTCGTTCGAGGAATTGCAGAAGAGTGCCGGCCTGGTGCTCATCGGTTCGCTGGTGTTTGCCATCGTGGTAGGCCTGATGGATGTGACGTTTGAGTCGCTGCTGAAGGCGTTTTACAACTCGTTCCGCTAACCTTCACCTATAACCAGTAAGGACAATGGGAGAATTGAAGTGGTACGTGGTGCGCTCGGTGAGCGGCCAGGAGAAGAAAGCCAAGCAATACCTCGAGACGGAGATTCACCGCCACGGGCTCGACGAGCTGGTGCCGCAGGTGCTGATTCCGGCCGAGAAGGTGTACGAAATGCGCAATGGCAAGAAGCGGGTGCGCGAGCGTAGCTTCTTCCCGGGGTACATCCTCATCCACGCTGATTTAACGCATGGCGAGGTTGACCACATTATCACCACCACGCCGGGCGTGCTGGGCTTTCTGAGCGACAAAGAGGGTAAAACCTCGAACGCCAAGCCCATTCCGCTGCGCATGAGCGAGGTGAACCGTATCCTCGGCATCGTGGATGAGACGGAAGAGCAGCCGGCAGCGCTGGAAGTGCCTTTCGTAGCCGGTGAGCTGGTGAAGATTATTGACGGTGGCTTTGCGGGCATGTCGGGTACCGTATCCGAGGTATTCGAGGAGCGCAAGAAGCTGAACGTCATCGTGAAGATTTTCGGCCGTAGCACTCCGATGGAGCTGAGCTACACGCAGGTCGAAAAAGAAGTTTAGAACTGTTACAGTTGGGCTACTGGTCGTCCGCTCCGGACTGGTAGCCGCTTCCATAGGAGCATTTTTCACAGCGGCGGTGGGAGCCACCCACAGCCGAAGTAATCAACCAAATGGCCAAGGAAATCAGAGGTTACCTGAAACTTCAGGTAAAGGGAGGCGCGGCAAACCCTGCCCCGCCGATTGGACCTGCGCTTGGTTCGAAAGGCTTGAACATCATGGAGTTCTGCAAGCAGTTCAACGCTCGCACCCAGGATAAAGCCGGCCAAGTGTTACCTGTTCTCATCACCATGTACACTGACAAGTCGTTTGACTTTGTCATTAAGACGCCGCCTGCGCCGATCCTGCTCATGGAAGCAGCGAAGATTCAGAGCGGGTCGAAAGAGCCGAACCGGAACAAGGTTGGCTCGGTGACCTGGGACCAAGTCCGCCAAATTGCCGAAACGAAGATGCCCGACTTGAACGCGTTCAAGATCGAGTCGGCCATGAAACTCGTTGCTGGCACCGCTCGCAGCATGGGCCTCACCATTACGGGCGAAAGCCCCCTCACCAAGTAATCGGCTAAGACCATGGCTAAAGTGAGCAAAAAGCGCAAGGAAGCCCTTGCCAAATTCGATCTGACGGAAGTACGGTCGCTGCAGGACGCCGCCAAAGTGGTAAAGGAAATCACCTTCACCAAATTTGACGCTTCGGTAGACATCGACGTACGCCTGGGTGTTGACCCGCGCAAAGCGGACCAGATGGTTCGCGGCGTGGCAACGCTGCCCCACGGCACGGGTAAAACCGTACGTGTTCTGGCCCTCGTTACGCCGGACAAAGAAGCCGAAGCTACCGCTGCTGGTGCTGATTTCGTGGGTCTGGACGACTACATCTCGAAAATCGAGAAGGGTTGGACCGACGTGGACGTTATCATCACGATGCCGGCTGTAATGGCGAAAGTGGGCCGTCTGGGCCGCGTATTGGGTCCGCGTGGCCTGATGCCAAACCCGAAATCGGGCACCGTAACCACGGACGTAGCCAAAGCTGTGCAGGAAGTGAAGGCTGGTAAAATCGACTTCAAAGTTGACAAGACCGGTATCATTCACACCTCGGTTGGCAAAGTGTCGTTCGACGAGCAGCAGCTGGCCGAAAACGCACTGGAGCTGATCCAGACCCTGCAGCGTCTGAAGCCTTCGTCGGCTAAGGGTACCTACATCAAGAGCATCACGCTCTCGAGCACGATGAGCCCTGGCGTACCGGTTGACACGGCTGCCAATTCCGCCAAGTAATTACACGCCTGATCATGACGAAGGAAGAAAAATACGCCCTCGTAGATGAGCTGGCCGGTAAATTCGGCGAGTACAGCTTCTTCTACATCACGGATGCCTCGGGCATGTCCGTGGCGAAGATCAACGAATTCCGTCGCCTGTGCTTCAACCGCGGGATGGAATACAAGGTCTACAAAAACACGCTGATCCGGAAAGCACTGGACCGTCTGGAGGGTGATACCTCGGCGATGGACGAGGCGCTGAAAGGCCAGTCGGGCATCCTGTTCTCGCAGGAATCCGGCTCGGCTCCGGCCAAGCTGCTGAAAGACTTCTACAAGTCGCAGAACTACGGCCGCGGCGTTGAGCCCAAGCCGGTGTTCAAAGGCGCTTACCTGGACAGCGACGTGTACGTTGGTACCAACCAGCTCGACACGCTCAGCACCATCAAAGGCAAGCAGGAACTCATCGGTGACATCATCGGTCTGCTCCAGTCGCCCGCCAAAAACGTTATCAGCGCTCTGTCGAGCGGTGGCAACAAGCTGGCCGGCATCCTCAAAACCCTTTCGGAAAAAGAAGAGGCCGCAGGCTAACCGCTGCTCTCTTTCTCTCTCAATTCATCGTTTTCAACAACACCCCAAATTTTTTGCAAAATGGCAGATCTGAAAGCATTTGCAGAGCAGCTCGTTAGCCTGACCGTTAAAGAAGTTAACGAACTGGCTGGTATCCTGAAGGACGAGTACGGCATCGAGCCGGCTGCTGCTGCTCCGGTAATGGTAGCTGGTGGCGGCGGCGCTGCTGCTGAGGCTCCCGAAGAGAAGACGTCGTTCGACGTAATCCTGAAAGCCGCTGGCGCTCAGAAACTGGCTGTCGTGAAGCTGGTGAAAGACCTGACGGGCCTGGGCCTGAAAGAAGCCAAAGAACTGGTTGACGGCGCTCCGAAGCCCCTGAAAGAAGGTGTGACCAAGGACGAGGCTGAAGGCCTGAAGAAGCAGCTGGAAGAAGCTGGTGCTGAAGTAGAGGTTAAGTAATTACCTCTCTCCACTACCTGCTTTAACCGGACTGATAAACCTTAAACAGAACACGGTTTAATTCATTTGCCGCACCTGTTTTTCCAGTCCGACAAAGCATGGATTAGACCTGGCAACTAAGTCAGGTCTTTTCCTGTTTGTAGCCTGCAAACTTTGCTAAAAGCCGTTTCTACGCTCTGGGAGCGTTTTTACGGCGAAACAGTAGCGCGAACCCACCACGGCTTAACTGTACCGAAGAACGTTTTTGTAGCCCTCCGGGTTATTCTTCGATGCGTGAGTGGTTGGCTCGCGCTACTGGCATGGTTTGAAGATTCCATCCTCCCAGTGTCATTTTAATTCTTAACACATTGGCTACACCCAAAGCAAAGGCTACGGCCCTGGAGCGGATCAATTTCGCCAAGATTAAGAAGGTAATCGAGTACCCGGACTTCCTGGACGTGCAGCTGCAGTCGTTCCGGGACTTCTTCCAGTTGGAGACGGCGGCCGAAAACCGCTCGAACGAGGGCCTGTTCAAGGTATTTGCCGAGAACTTTCCCATCTCCGACTCGCGCGAGAACTTCGTCCTGGAGTTTATCGACTACCACGTTGATCCGCCGAAGTACTCCGTGGACGAGTGCATCGACCGCGGCCTGACGTACTCGGTTCCGCTGAAAGCCAAGCTGCGCCTGCTCTGCAACGACGAGGACAACGAGGACTTCGAAACCATCGAGCAGGAGGTGTTCCTAGGGAACATCCCGTACATGACGGAGAAGGGCTCGTTCGTCATCAACGGCGCCGAGCGCGTCATCGTGTCGCAGCTGCACCGCTCGCCGGGCGTGTTCTTTGCCCAGAGCAAGCACACCAACGGCACGAAGCTGTACTCGGCCCGTATCATCCCGTTCAAAGGCTCGTGGATTGAATTCGCCACGGACGTGAACAACGTGATGTACGCGTACATCGACCGGAAGAAGAAATTCCCGGTGACGACGCTGCTGCGCGCCATCGGCTACGGCACCGACAAAGACATCCTGGACCTGTTCGGGCTGTCGGAAGAGGTGAAAGCCGACAAGAAAACCCTCAAGAAAGTAGTCGGCCGCAAGCTGGCCGCCCGCGTGCTGCGCACCTGGACGGAAGACTTCGTGGACGAGGATACCGGCGAGGTAGTGTCCATCGACCGCAACGAGGTGCTCCTGGAGCGCGACTCGACGGTGGAGGACCTGGATATTGACACCATCGTGGATTCGGGCGTGAAGTCCATCATCCTGCACCGCGAGAATGTCAACATCGCCGACTTCGCCATCATCTACAACACCCTGCAGAAGGACAACTCCAACTCGGAGAAGGAAGCTGTAGAGCAGATTTACCGCCAGCTCCGCAACACGGAAGCGCCGGACGAAGAAACCGCCCGTGACATTATCCAGAAGCTGTTCTTCTCGGATAAGCGTTACGACCTCGGTGACGTAGGCCGCTACCGGATCAACAAGAAGCTGGGCATCGACACGGGTTGGGACGCCCGCGTACTCACGAACGAGGACATCGTGCTCATCGTGAAGTACCTGATCGGCCTGATCAACTCGAAGGCCATCGTCGACGACATCGACCACTTGTCGAACCGGCGCGTGCGCACCGTAGGCGAGCAGCTGTACGCCCAGTTCGGCGTCGGCCTGGCCCGTATGGCCCGCACGATCAAGGAGCGCATGAACGTGCGCGACAACGAGGACTTCAAGCCTGTTGACCTGATCAACGCCCGCACGCTGTCGTCGGTCATCAACTCGTTCTTCGGTACGAACCAGTTGTCGCAGTTCATGGACCAGACCAACCCGCTGGCCGAGGTGACGCACAAGCGTCGCGTATCGGCGCTCGGGCCGGGCGGTCTGTCGCGCGAGCGGGCTGGTTTCGAAGTACGTGACGTGCACTACACGCACTACGGCCGCCTCTGCACCATCGAAACGCCGGAAGGCCCGAACATCGGCCTGATTTCGTCGCTGTGCGTGCACGCCCGCGTCAACTCGATGGGCTTCATCGAAACGCCCTACCGCACGGTAGAAGGCGGCAAGGTGGACACCACCGAGAACGTGAAGTACCTGACGGCTGAAGAGGAAGACACCCACCACATCGCGCAGGCCAACGCCCGCATCGATGACAAAGGCAACTTCATCAACGAGCTTGTAAAAGGCCGTTTCGAAGGTGACTTCCCGGTGGTTGGTCCCTCGGAGTACAGCTACATGGACGTGGCCCCGAACCAGATTGTATCGGTGGCTGCTTCGATGATTCCATTCCTGGAGCACGACGACGCCAACCGTGCGCTGATGGGCTCGAACATGCAGCGCCAGGCGGTGCCGCTGTTGAAGCCCCAGGCGCCCATCGTGGGCACCGGCCTCGAAGGCCGCGTGGCCATCGACTCACGCGCCCTGGTGGTGGCCGAAGGCGACGGTGTTATCGACTATGTGGATGCCAACAAGATCATCGTTCGGTACGACCTCACCGCCGAAGACATCCTCGTGAGCTTCGACGCCGAGCGCGTGACCTACGAGCTGATCAAGTTCCGCCGCACCAACCAGGATACCTGCCTCAACCTGACTCCGATTGTGAAGAAGGGTGAGCGGGTATTCAAAGGTCAGCCGCTGTGCGAGGGCTACGCTACCGAAGCCGGTGAGCTGGCCCTGGGCCGCAACATGCAGGTGGCGTTCATGCCGTGGCAGGGCTACAACTTCGAGGACGCCATCGTCATTTCGGAGAAGGTAGTCCGCGACGACATCTTCACCTCGATTCACATCGAAGAGTTTGAGCTGGAAGTACGCGAGACCAAGCGCGGCGAAGAAGAGCTGACCTCGGAAATTCCGAACGTGAGCGAAGAAGCCGTCCGCAACCTCGACGAAAACGGCATCATCCGCATCGGTGCTGAGGTTCGCGAAGGCGACATTCTGATCGGTAAAATCACGCCGAAGGGCGAGACGGACCCGACCCCGGAAGAGAAGCTGCTGCGCGCCATCTTCGGCGACAAGGCCGGCGACGTGAAAGATGCCTCCCTCAAGGCGCCGCCCTCCCTGCAGGGTGTCGTCATCGAGACGAAGCTGTTCTCGCGCCCCAAGAAGGACAAAAACCTGCGGGCCAAGTCCAAGCGCGAAGTGGAGGAGCTGAAGGACCGTTACGCCGCCGAGCTGCGCGGGGTGAAGTCCGTGATGGTCGACAAGCTGGTGCAGCTGCTGGAGGGCAAAACCTCGCAAGGCATTAAGCACAAGTTTGGCGACGAGCTGCTGACCAAAGGGGCCAAATTCGGCAAGAAGAACATCACCGATGCCCTCTTCCCCGAGAAGAACCCCTACAAGGACGAGAGCAACTACGCCGTGCCGGAAGAGGTGAACCTGTTCAAGGACCTCATCCTGGAGAACTGGACCGCCGACGAGAAGGTCAACGGGATGGTGGCGGAGCTGGTGAAGAACTATACCAAGCGCCGCAACATCGTAACGGCCCGCTTCAAGCGCGACCGGTTCACGCTGGAAGTAGGCGACGAACTGCCCGCCGGTATCGTGCAGCTGGCTAAAGTGTACATCGCCAAAAAGCGCAAGCTGAAGGTGGGTGACAAGATGGCCGGCCGTCACGGTAACAAAGGGGTGGTGGCCCGCATCGTGCGCGATGAGGACATGCCCTTCCTGCCCGACGGCACCCCGATGGACATCGTGCTCAACCCGCTGGGCGTACCGAGCCGCATGAACATCGGTCAGATCTACGAAACGGTACTGGGCTGGGCCGGCCTCAAGCTGGGCCGCAAGTACTCGACCCCCATCTTCGACGGTGGTACCGAAGAAGAGGTGGCCAAGGAGCTGACCGAAGCCGGCCTGCCGGATTGGGGCCGCGCGTACCTGCACGATGGTCTGTCGGGTGACCGGTTCGACCAGCCCGTGACGGTAGGCGTGATTTACATGCTGAAGCTGGGTCACCTTGTCGACGACAAGATGCACGCCCGTTCGATCGGGCCGTACTCGCTCATCACGCAGCAGCCGCTGGGTGGTAAGGCGCAGTTCGGTGGTCAGCGTTTCGGCGAGATGGAAGTGTGGGCATTGGAGGCCTTTGGCGCGTCGAACATCCTGCAGGAAATCCTGACGGTGAAGTCCGACGACGTGATTGGCCGCGCCAAAGCCTACGAAGCCATCGTGAAGGGCGACGTGCTGCCCAAGCCGAATATCCCGGAGTCGTTCAACGTACTCATTCACGAGCTGCGTGGTCTGGCCCTGGAAATCACGCTGGACTAGTTAAAAGCTGCTAACAGAATGGTTGTCGGTGCCTCGGTGCCGGCAACCATTTTGCGCATCCTGCCCTAAGCTGACTCGTCGGCAAATAGGAGGGAGGCTAAGCAGAATAGACGCATAGTACGAGCGGCTTTGCGACATGCTTTCGGCCGTTGTTCCGAGATAAGGTCAGGACAACACCACAGGGCCCGGAAGTCATCAACAAGCTGGTCGATTGGAGCCGACGAGGCTTCGCCCAGACCCGGAAAACCTACTGCGCGGCGTACCTATCCGACCCGCAGAGCACTTTTCCCGGAGTCGAGCTGTTCTGAGTGTTTGGGCACTGCCCGAAGAAACCGAACGGTGAAATAGCAACAAGCTAAAGCTTAAACACAAGCAACATGGCGTTTGCAAAAACGAAGAAGCTGGTTCAAGACTTCTCGAAAGTCACCATCTCGCTCGCCTCTCCGGAAGCCATTCTGGAGCGCTCGAACGGGGAAGTGGTGAAGCCCGAGACGATCAACTACCGCACGTACAAGCCCGAAATGGGCGGCTTGTTCTGCGAGCGGATCTTCGGACCGGTAAAAGACTGGGAGTGCCACTGCGGCAAATACAAGCGCATTCGCTACAAGGGCATCATCTGCGACCGTTGCGGCGTGGAGGTGACCGAGAAGAAGGTGCGCCGTGAGCGGATGGGCCACATCGAACTGGTGGTACCCGTTGCGCACATCTGGTACTTCAAGTCGCTGCCCAACAAGATTGGTTACCTGCTGGGCCTGCCCACCAAGAAGCTCGACCAGATCATCTATTACGAGCGTTACGTGGTAGTGCAGCCGGGCTTGCTGGAGGCCGACGGCGTACAGCAGTTCGACTTCCTGACGGAAGACGAATACCTGGACATCATCGACAAGCTCCCCCGCGAGAACCAGATGCTGCCCAACGAGGACCCGCAGAAGTTCATTGCCAAGATGGGGGCCGAAGCGCTGCAAATGCTGCTCGAGCGCCTGAACCTGGACGAGCTGAGCTACTCCCTGCGTGACTCCGCCGCCCACGAAACCTCGCAGCAGCGTAAGGCGGAAGCCTTGAAGCGTCTGCGCGTGGTGGAAGCATTCCGCGAAGCCAACGGCCGCATCGAGAACCGCCCCGAGTGGATGGTGATTCGCATGGTGCCGGTGATTCCGCCGGAGCTGCGTCCCCTCGTGCCCCTGGACGGTGGCCGTTTCGCCACCTCCGACCTGAACGACCTGTACCGTCGCGTTATCATCCGCAACAACCGCCTCAAGCGCCTGATCGAAATCAAGGCCCCGGAGGTGATTCTGCGCAACGAGAAGCGCATGCTGCAGGAAGCTGTCGACTCCCTGTTCGACAACTCGCGCAAGGTGAATGCCGTGCGCGCCGAAGGCAACCGTGCCCTGAAGTCGCTGTCCGATATGCTGAAAGGCAAGCAGGGCCGCTTCCGTCAGAACCTGCTCGGTAAGCGCGTCGACTACTCGGGCCGTTCGGTTATCGTGGTAGGCCCCGAGCTGAAGCTGCACGAGTGCGGTCTGCCCAAGAACATGGCGGCCGAGCTGTTCAAGCCGTTCATCATCCGCAAGCTCATCGAGCGCGGCATCGTGAAGACGGTGAAGTCGGCCAAGAAAATCGTGGACCGCAAGGACGCCGTGGTGTGGGACATCCTGGAGAACGTGCTGAAAGGCCACCCGGTGCTCCTGAACCGTGCTCCTACGCTGCACCGCTTGGGTATCCAGGCGTTCCAGCCGCGTCTGATCGAGGGCAAAGCTATCCAGCTGCACCCGCTGGTGTGTACCGCCTTCAACGCTGACTTTGACGGTGACCAGATGGCTGTGCACGTGCCCCTCGGGCCGGCCGCCGTGCTGGAAGCCTCGATGCTCATGCTGGCCTCGCACAACATCCTGAACCCGGCCAACGGCGCCCCGATTGCGGTACCGTCGCAGGACATGGTTCTGGGCCTGTACTACGTGACCAAGGGCAAGCGCACCACCGAAGAGGAAGTAGTGCAGGGCGAAGGCCGGGCGTTCTACTCCGCTGAAGAGGTTGTTATTGCCATCAACGAAGGTCAGCTCTCCAAGCACGCCTACATCAAGGTGCGCACGAAAATCCGCGACGAGGAAGACAACCTGGTGACGAAGGTGATTGAGACCGTGGCTGGCCGCGTGCTCTTCAACCTGCACGTGCCGGAGGAAGTCGGCTTCGTGGACGAGCTGCTGACCAAGAAGAAGCTGCAGCAGATCATCTCGCTGGTGTTCAAGCGGACGGGCATGGCCCGCACGGCGCAGTTCCTCGACGACATCAAGACGCTGGGCTTCCAGTCGGCTTACAAAGGTGGTCTGTCGATGGGTCTGGGCGACATCAACATCCCGAAAGAGAAGGATGAGCTGATTCTGCAGGCCCAAAACGACGTGAAGGCGGTAACTCAGAACTACCAGATGGGTCTGATTACCGACAACGAGCGTTACAACCAGGTTATCGACATCTGGACGCGTATCAACAACCAGATTACGGAGACCCTCATGTCCCGCTTGGAGAAGGAGAAGCAAGGCTTCAACTCCATCTACATGATGATGCACTCCGGTGCCCGTGGTTCGCGCGAGCAGATCCGTCAGCTCGGCGGGATGCGGGGTCTGATGGCCAAGCCGCAGAAGTCGCTGCAGGGTTCGGTGGGCGAGATTATCGAAAACCCGATTCTGTCTAACTTCAAAGAAGGCCTGGACGTAATCGAGTACTTCATTTCGACGCACGGTGCCCGTAAGGGTCTGGCCGACACCGCGCTGAAAACGGCTGACGCCGGCTACCTGACCCGCCGTCTGGTGGACGTGTCGCAGGACGTTATCGTGAACGACGTCGACTGCGGTACCCTCCGCGGCATCGAAACCTTCGCCCTGAAGGACAACGAGGACATCGTGGAGCCGCTGGCCGAGCGTATCCTGGGCCGCGTGGCGGTGCACGATATCGTGGACCCGCTGACGGACGAGGTAATCCTGCCGGCCGGCGAAGAAATCACCGAGGAAATCACGCGCCGCATCGACAACACCAGCATCGAATCGGTGGAAATCCGCTCGGTACTGACCTGCGAAGCCAAGCGTGGTATCTGCGGCAAGTGCTACGGCCGTAACCTGTCGTCGGGCCGCATGGTCCAGAAAGGTGAGGCTGTCGGCGTAATTGCTGCCCAGTCCATCGGTGAGCCGGGCACCCAGCTCACGCTGCGTACCTTCCACGTAGGTGGTACGGCCTCGAACATTGCCGTGGAAGCCAACATCCGCGCCAAGTTCGCCGGCGTCATCGAGTTTGAAGACGTGCGCACCGTGGATTCGGTGAATGCCGAAGGCGAACCGGTGAAAGTGGTGATGGGCCGCTCGGGCGAAGTACGTATCGTGGAGAAAGGCACCGGTAAGGTGTACATCTCGAACCACGTGCCGTACGGCTCGTTCCTGCTCGTCGACGAAGGGCAAGAGGTAGAGAAGGGCCAGGAGCTCAACAACTGGGACCCGTACAACGCCGTTATTCTGGCCGAATTCGATGGTACCATCGTCTACGAGGGTATCAAAGAAGGCATCACCTACCGCGAGGAGTCGGACGAACAGACCGGCTACCGCGAGAAAGTGTTTATCGAATCCAAGGACAAAACCATGGCTCCGGCCATTATGGTGAAGGCCGGACGTTCGGGCGGCGACGAAAACCAGAAGGCGTACAACATCCCCGTAGGCTCGCACATCAACGTGGAGAACGGCGAGAAAATCAAGGCCGGTCACATCCTGGCCAAGATTCCGCGCGCCGTGGGCAAAACCCGCGACATTACGGGTGGTCTGCCCCGCGTAACCGAGCTGTTCGAGGCCCGCAACCCGTCGAACCCGGCGGTGGTGTCGGAAATCGACGGCGTGGTAACCTATGGAACGGTGAAGCGTGGTAACCGTGAAATCTTCGTGGAGTCGAAAGACGGCGTGAAGAAAAAATACATGGTGCCGCTGTCCAAGCACATTCTGGTGCAGGACAACGACTTCATCCGTGCCGGCTCGCCGCTGTCGGATGGCGCCATTACGCCGAACGACATCCTGAGCATTCAGGGCCCGGGTGCCGTGCAGGAGTACCTCGTGAACGAGATTCAGGAAGTGTACCGCTTGCAGGGCGTGAAAATCAACGATAAGCACATCGAGGTGGTCGTCCGCCAGATGATGCAGAAGGTGATTATCATGGACCCGGGCGACACCTCGTTCCTGGAGCACCAGTCGGTCGACAAGGTGACGTTCATGGAAGAAAACGACTCCATCATCGACATGAAAGTCGTGACGGAGGAAGGGGATTCTTCCATCCTGAAGCGTGGTCAGATCGTGACGGCCCGCAAGCTGCGCGACGAGAATTCCTCGCTGCGTCGCCGCGACCTGAAACTGGTGGAAGTGCGCGACGCTTCGCCGGCCGTTTCGCGTCCGACGCTGCAGGGCATCACGCAAGCCTCGCTGGGTACGCAGTCGTTCATCTCGGCCGCTTCGTTCCAGGAGACGACCAAGGTGCTGTCGGAAGCTGCCATCCGTGGCAAAGCCGACGAACTGCTGGGCCTGAAGGAAAACGTTATCGTGGGTCACCTCATTCCGGCCGGTACCGGTCTGCGCGAGTACACGCGCATTCAGGTCGGCTCGACGGAGGATCCGGAACCGGCACCCGCCGCTCCGGCCGCCCCGGAAACGCGCCCCGCCCGCGCCAGCCGCAGCAAGCGCGAAGTATCGGCGGACTAGTCCGTCGGCCGCTTCGGCTGATTAAGTAAGGAAGCCCGCCGGAAGCAATTCCGGCGGGCTTTTCTTTTTAGGGGGTTACTTTTGATTTATGAAGCTTGCCGCTATACTTATCGGATTAGTGACTTCAACCAGTTGTTCCATGCAGAAAGATGATGCCGCCCAGCTGACGGATACAAGGGAATCCAAATATCAGATTGGACAAGTTTGGCAGTACAAAACCCGGCCAGCGGAGCCGAAGTCCACGCTCACTATTTTCAAAGTGGAACAATCACCCAAGGATGGCGTCATCGTCCATGTCAGCATTGATGGTCTGCAGATGGCAAATCCGCAAAATCTCTCCGGCGCCAGCAATTCTATTGGGCACATGCCATTCGCTGAGGCTGCTATTGATTCCAGCGTGACAGCATTGCTGAAGAGCAATCAAGTCGTGACTGCTGACTTTATGGACGGCTACAACTATTGGCGCGAGGCCTTTTTAGCCGGTAAAGGCGGTATCTTTTCCGTTCCAGTGAAGGAAGCAGTAGCGTACTCGGAAGAAACTGTAACTACGGGCAAGCGCACCGCAGAATAAATAACACGGTGGAATACAACCTTTCCGCCCATTCATAGACGACCACATGGCCCAACAACCACCCGTTCCCGGACCCGAAGAACAACAAATCAACATCGAGCTGTCGGAAGACGTAGCCGAGGGCGAATACGCCAACCTGGCCATGATTGCGCATTCCAGCAGCGAATTCGTCATCGATTTTATCCGCCTAATGCCCGGCCTGCCCAAAGCCAAGGTGAAAGCCCGGGTGGTCATCACGCCGGAGCACGCCAAGCGGCTGCTGGCGGCGCTGCAGGACAACCTGGACCGCTACGAGCGGAGCTTTGGCCCGGTGAAAACGCAGACGGAAATGACCAGCTTCCCGATGAACTTCAGCGGGACGATGGGGGAGGCATAATCCGCGTCATTGTCGACGACAACCTTCAGGAGCTGCGGCGTTGTCCGCGGCTCTTGCTATTTTCAGCCAATGGCCCTCGACCGTTTCTCCTCCCACGCCGCCCAGTACGCCCAGTTCCGTATCAGTTACCCGCCGGCGCTGTACGAGTTCCTGCTGTCCATCACGCCCGGCCGCACGGCTGCCTGGGACTGTGGCACCGGCAACGGCCAGGTAGCTGCCGACCTGGCCCCGCACTTCGGCCGGGTGGAAGCTACCGACATCAGCGAGAAGCAACTGACGCAGGCAGTAGAGCAGCCCAATATCCATTACCACGTCAGCGGGGCCGAGCACACGCCGTTTGCCGCCGATACCTTCGACCTCGTGACCGTGGCGCAGGCCCTGCACTGGTTCGATGCGGCGGCCTTTCACCAGGAAGCCGCGCGGGTAGCCAAGCCCGGTGCCACTATTGCCGAGTGGGGTTATGGTCTGGTGAAAGTCAACGCGCAGATTGACCCGCTGATTCAGCATTTCTACACCGATATCGTCGGGCCGTACTGGGACGAGAACCGCCGGCACATCGACGACGAGTTTGCCCGCATTCCGTTTCCTTTCGCTGAGGCGCAGCACCGACGCTTCGAGGAGCGGCAGCATTGGGATGCCGAACGGTTTCTGCGTTACTTGCAGACGTGGAGCAGCGTGCAACACTACCAGCAGGCAGTAGGGGAGGAGCCGCTGCGGCAGATTGAGCAGCCGCTGCGGGAGCTATGGGGCGCAGAAAAGCGCGAAGTCTGCTTCCCGATATTCCTGCGGACCGGCAAAATCAGTAAGTAGTAAACTACGCTACGGAATGCCGTTATTGGTAAATAAGCTTACGAATCACGCAAATGTGCTTGGTAGAACTGGGCTTTGAGTACCGCATCATCTGCACGTTGACCATCGAGCAGGCCAACAGCATCCTCGCCAAAGCCCCCAACCTCGACCATTGCGACGAATTAGGGCGGCATGAGTACCGCGGTTCCGGCAGCTTAACCGGTATGCCCGATGCGGAGCTGCAGCGCGCCGAGTACGGCCTCTACTTCTGCGACTACAGCCGCAGCCGCACCAGCCTGGAGGTACTGGGCTACGTTCTCAGCCGCTGCGCCGACCTGGGGCCGGTGACGCTGCAGGCAGCGGATTAGCGCTGATTTCGACTTGTTCCGCTTCCCGAAAGCCCGCTCGATTCCGAGCGGGCTTTTACCATTCTATAAGGTCGGCCGCCCTACTACCGCCAAACCCACTGATACTGAGCCTGCCGGCCTCTTCAGGTTAAGTTATAATACCCGTTTGCTATTGTAAATCAGAGTATCTACCTTTGCAAGCCTAATTTTTTGGGAGAAGACCCTCCCGGACAAAACGCTCAATAGATGCCAACCATCAACCAATTAGTGCGCAAAGGCCGCGAGAAGCTGACGACGAAATCCAAGTCGCCGGCCCTCGATTCGTGCCCGCAGCGCCGTGGTGTGTGCACCCGCGTGTACACCACCACGCCCAAGAAGCCGAACTCGGCCATGCGTAAAGTAGCTCGCGTGCGTCTGACCAACGGCAAAGAAGTTAACGCCTACATCCCGGGCGAAGGCCACAACCTGCAGGAGCACAGCATCGTGCTGATCCGCGGTGGTCGTGTGAAAGACCTTCCCGGCGTGCGTTACCACATCATCCGTGGCGCTCTGGACACCGCCGGCGTAAACGGCCGTCTGCAGCGCCGCTCGAAGTACGGTGCCAAGCGTCCGAAGCCCGGTCAACCGGCTGCAGCAGCTGGCAAAGGTGGCAAACCCGCAGGCAAGAAGAAATAGTAATCAGGCAGTTGGGGCCTGAACGTTGACCACGGGTCTGAGTAATGCGCCGCAAAGCGCGTGAAGCTAGGTCACGAACTACCCCAGTCCCCACGACTCCTCATATACCATGAGAAAAGCAAAACCGAAGAAGCGTATCCTCCTGCCGGACCCCAAGTTCGGCGAGACGCTGGTAACCCGTTTCGTTAACTACCTGATGTACGACGGCAAGAAGAGCCTGGCGTACGGCATCTTCTACGATGCCCTGGAGCAGGTAGAATCGCGCACCAAGGAAAACGGCCTCGAGCAGTGGCGCAAAGCCCTGAACAACGTGATGCCGACCGTGGAAGTAAAGAGCCGCCGCGTAGGCGGTGCTACCTTCCAGGTGCCCACCGAAGTTCGCCCCGACCGTCGTATTGCCGTTGGCTCGAAGTGGCTGATTCAGTACTCGCGTCGCCGCGGTGAGAAGACGATGAAAGACAAGCTGGCCGGCGAGATTATCGCCGCCGCCAAAGGTGAAGGTGCCGCCGTCAAGAAGAAGGACGACACCCACCGGATGGCCGAAGCCAACAAGGCCTTCTCGCACTTCCGCTTCTAACCATAGGAATTTGGGTGCTTGGGGACTTTCGGGCGGGAATTGTTGTTAAGTCGCAATTCTCATCCTAGAGTCCCCAAGTTCCTAAGACCCCATACTGACATGGCCGTCAACGAAAACCTGAAGTACCTCCGCAACATTGGGATTATGGCGCACATCGACGCCGGTAAGACCACGACCTCGGAGCGCATTCTTTACTACACGGGCAAGACCCACAAAATCGGGGAAGTGCACGAAGGTGCCGCCACGATGGACTGGATGGAGCAGGAGCAGGAGCGTGGTATCACCATCACCTCGGCCGCTACCACCACGTTCTGGAACTACCCGACCAACGAGCAAGGTGACCCGACTCCGGACACCAAGCAGTACAAAATCAACCTGATTGACACCCCCGGCCACGTTGACTTCACCGTTGAAGTTGAACGTTCGCTGCGCGTGCTCGACGGTGCCGTTGCTCTGTTTTGCGCCGTATCGGGCGTAGAGCCGCAGTCGGAAACCGTATGGCGTCAGGCCGACAAATACAAAGTGCCGCGCATCTGCTTCGTCAACAAGATGGACCGCGCCGGTGCTGACTTCTTCAAAGCCGTAACCGAAATCAAGGACAAGCTCGGTGCTAACCCCGTGCCCCTGCAGATTCCGATTGGCGCTGAAGACACCTTCAAAGGCGTAGTGGACCTGCTCACCGGCAAAGCCATCGTGTGGGACGACGCTACCCAAGGCAAATCGTACCACGAAATCCCGGTTCCCGAGGATCTGGTGGAAACGGTAGCCGAGTGGCGCCAGAAGCTGGTGGAAAGCGTTGCCGAGTACGACGACGCTCTGCTGGAGAAATTCTTCGAAGATCCGGACAGCATCACCCGCGAGGAAATGATGAAGGTAATCCGCCAGGCGGTTATCGACATGAAGTTCTCGCCCGTAATGTGCGGCTCGGCCTTTAAAAACAAGGGTGTTCAGTCGATGCTGGATGGCGTAATGGCCTACCTGCCCTCGCCGCTCGATATGCCCGCCATCATCGGTACCAACCCCGACACCGGCGAGGAAGTAGAGCGTCACCCCGACAACTCGGAGCCCTTCACCGCCCTGGCGTTCAAGATTGCCACCGACCCCTTCGTGGGCCGTCTGTGCTTCTTCCGCTGCTACTCGGGTCAGCTCGATGCCGGTTCGTACGTGTTCAACAACCGGACGGGCAAGAAGGAGCGCATCTCGCGTCTGATGCAGATGCACTCCAACAAGCAGAACCCCATCGACAAAATCCAGGCTGGTGACATTGCCGCCGGTGTGGGTTTCAAAGACATCAAGACCGGTGACACCCTGACGGAAGAGAAAGACCGTCTGGTGCTCGAGTCCATGTCGTTCCCCGAGCCCGTAATCGGCTACGCCATCGAGCCCAAGACTCAGGCTGACGTTGATAAGATGGGTATGGCCATTGCCAAACTCGTGGAAGAAGACCCCACCCTCACGGTATTCACCGACCAGGAGACTGGCCAGACGGTACTGCGCGGCATGGGTGAGCTTCACCTGGAAATCATCATCGACCGCATGCGCCGGGAGTTCAAGGTTGAAATCAACCAAGGTGCTCCGCAGGTAGCCTACAAAGAGATGATTACCAAGAAAATCGAGCACCGCGAAGTCTACAAGAAGCAGACGGGTGGTCGTGGTAAATTCGCTCACGTTGAATTCGAAATCGGTCCGAAAGAAACCGAGCCGGAGAAACCCGGTCTGGAATTCGTCAACGGCATCACCGGCGGCGTTATCCCGAAAGAATTCATTGCTCCGCTGCAGAAAGGCTTCGAAGAAGCCATGAAGCACGGCGTACTGGCGGGCTTCCCGATGGACTCGATGCGCGTGCGGATCTACCACGGTTCGTACCACGACGTTGACTCGGACGCCCTGTCGTTCGAAATGGCAGCTCGTCTCGGCTACAAAGAGGCAGCCCCGCGTTGCGCTCCGAAGCTGCTCGAGCCCATCATGGCTGTAGAAGTAGTGTCGCCGGACGAGTACACGGGCCCGGTAACGGGTGACCTGAACCGTCGTCGTGGCATCATGAAAGGCATGGACACCAAGGCTGGCGCTCAGGTTATCAAGGCTGACGTTCCGCTGTCGGAGCTGTTCGGCTACGTGACCGATCTGCGCACCATCTCCTCGGGCCGCGCTTCGGCTTCGCTGACCTTCTCGCACTACGAGCAGGTGCCGCAGAACCTCGCCGAAGGCATCATCGCCAAAGTAAAAGGCGGTAAATAATCATTGCTTTCACAAGCTGACCTCATGAACCAGAAAATTCGTATCAAACTGAAGTCTTACGATCATAACCTCGTCGACAAGTCGTCGGAGAAGATCGTAAAGGCGGTGAAAGCAACGGGTGCCATCGTGAGCGGCCCGATTCCTTTGCCGACGGTAAAAGAAAAGTTCACCGTGCTCCGTTCGCCCCACGTGAACAAGAAGTCGCGTGAGCAATTCCAGCTCTGCACCTACAAGCGCCTGGTGGACATCTTCTCGACCTCGTCGAAAACGGTGGACGCTCTGATGAAGCTCGAACTGCCGAGCGGCGTTGACGTAGAAATCAAAGTCTGAGCCTAACGGCTCCGCAAAAAAGCCCCGCTGGCCTCGGCCGGTGGGGCTTTTTGTTTGCAACCATTCCCCTCCTCCGCTGCTCTGCGTAGAAGGGGAGCAACGCCGTGCCCGGCAAGGCTGGCACGAAATCGGTAACTTGCGTTTCGCCCAAGCGTGCAGCTGTGGGTATGCGTCCAACGTCTGTGAGTATTTCTGCCGTTTCAAGTACGTCTTCCTGGCTAACGGTCGGCCGCATCCAAACGGCCGCGGCTATCAGCTGCGGCATGGTGATTACCGGGTTGTTCACCTTCCCGTTCTTCCGCGTGCTGTCGAGCATTGGCCAGGGCTGCCTGTTGTTATGCGCCCTGAGCTACTTCGCGCATTTCCGAGAAGTGGCCCAGCGCAGCAAGTGGCCGGTATACCTGGGCTTCGCCCTGATTTTCCTGATGCACCTGGTAGCCGGGCTGAATACCAGCGCCGCCAACGCCAAGGAGTTCTGGCGCGATATTCTGCTGCAGTTGCCCTTCGTGCTGCTTCCTCTGTCGTTCTGGATTTTGCCGCCGCTCCTGATCAGTGATTTAAAACGGCTGTACAAGCTGCTGCTGGGCGTCACCACTTTTTCCGCCATCGGCAGCACCATTTATTACCTGCTGAATGCGGAGTACATCAACGAGCTGTACACCCATTCCAAGATAATGCCCACGGTGCCCGACCACATTCGGTTCAGCCTGCTGATCGTGCTGTCTATTGCCGTGGGCGCCGTGATGCTGAACCGTATGGTTCTGACGGGCTGGCGCCGAGCGGCCGTGCTGGCCGCGACGATATTCCTGGCCGGCTTCCTGCACCTGCTGGCCGTTCGTAGCGGTTTGGTCGCGCTGTATGTGCTGGCAGTAGTAGCCATTGGCTATCTGGTGAAAAAATGTGCCTGGCGCAAGGCGGCCTTCGTGGCGGCGCTGATGATTACGCTGCCGGTTGCTAGCTACTTTGTGCTGCCCACGTTCTACAACAAGTACCACAATACCAAGGACGACGCCAGCCGGGTGGAGCAGACCCGCTCGGCTAACAACTATTCCCTGGTTGGCCGGGTGTACTCGTACCAGACGGCCCTGCAGGTATGGAAAGACCACCCGCTGTTCGGTGTTGGTAAGGCTGATCTGCGCGATGAAATGTCGGCGCGCTACCGGGAGTTCTTTCCCCAGATCGATGCGGCGCACCAGATTCAGCCGCACAACCAGTTCCTGTTCTACCTAGTTGCGTTCGGCACCTTGGGACTGGCATTTTTTGTGGCGGCGTTTTACTACCCGCTGTGGTGGGCCCGCCGCCGGCACGCGCCCATGCTGGTGGCGCAATACATCATCGTAACACTGTCCTTTATGGTCGAGCCGACGATGGAAGGGCAGACTGGCCTCACTTTCTCGTTGTTCTTTCTACTGCTACCCTTGAGCAGCGTAGCCGGATGCCGCCAGGAGCGAGGGGTACGCAAAGGCCGGCAGTGGCGCCCGGCATAATCCAATAAGCCGCGCGTAAATAGGATTTGGCCGCGCTTAGCAAATTGCTGACCAGATTCGTGAAGCGGGCAGGATAAGGGGGACAGAGGCTGCTGCTGCGGGCAGCAAACTGATTGACTGATAGCCGCAAGGGCAGACCGGAGTATCTGAATTATTTTCAGATAGGGTAATGCTTTTGTCTTAACAATTCCCTAGCTTTGCACTCCCTTTCCGAAAACGCCATTCGGGCGTTTTCTCTGTGTCTTTTCTAAAACCCCATTCGAATGCCTGGCATTATCGGTAAAAAAATCGGTATGACAAGCCTCTTCACTGCGGACGGTCGGAACGTGCCTTGCACGCTCATCCAAGCCGGTCCGTGCGTAGTGACGCAGGTGAAGACGCTCGACGTTGACGGCTACACGGCCGTTCAGCTCGGCTACGGCGACAAGAAGGCCAAGAACACCAACAAACCGTTGGCTGGCCACTTCGCTAAGGCGGGAGTTACCCCCCGCAAGAAACTCGTCGAGTTCCGCACCGACGACGTGGCATCCTACTCGCTGGGTGCTGAAATCAAAGCTGACTACTTCGCCGAAGGTGACTTCGTGGACGTGGTAGGTACCTCGAAAGGTAAAGGCTTCCAGGGCGTTGTAAAACGCCACAACTTCGCCGGTGTGGGTGGCCAAACCCACGGTCAGCACAACCGCGGCCGTCACCCCGGCTCGATCGGTGCTTGCTCCTGGCCTTCCCGCGTGTTCAAGGGCATGCGTATGGCTGGCCGCATGGGCGGTGACCGTGTAAAAATCCAGAACCTGAAGGTGCTGCGCGTGGTGAACGAGCATAACCTGATTCTGGTGAGCGGCTCGGTACCCGGTGCTAAAAACGGTTACGTGATTCTGGAGAAATAGGCGCGATGGAACTCTCTGTATTGACGATCAAAGGCGAGGACACCGGCCGCAAGGTGACGCTGTCCGACGCAATCTTCGGGCTGGAGCCGAACGAGCACGCCATGTACCTCGACGTGAAGCTGTACCTGGCCAACCAGCGCCAGGGCACGCACAAGTCGAAGGAGCGCGCTGAAATCGCCCGCACGACCAAGAAACTGAAGAAGCAGAAAGGTACCGGCGGTGCCCGCGCTGGTTCGATGAAGTCGCCGGTGTTCATCGGTGGTGGCCGCGTGTTCGGTCCCAAGCCGCGTGACTACGGCTTCAAAGTGAACAAGAAAACCAAGCAGCTGGCCCGCCTGTCGGCCCTCTCGGTACTTGCTCGCGAAAACCGTCTGGCCCTGGTGGAGAACTTCTCCCTGGAAGGCCCCAAGACGAAGGATTTCCTGAACATCCTGAGCGGCCTGAAGCTGAACACCGGCAAGAAGACCCTGCTGGTAACCGGCTCGGTTGACAAGAACGTGGTACTGTCGGCCCGCAACATCCAAAAGGTGAAGGTGGCTGTTCCCACGGCCCTGAACACCCACGACCTGCTGAACACCGACACGCTGCTGCTGTCGGAGGCTGGTCTGGAGACGCTCACCCAACTTTACACGGCCGCTGAGTAATGAGCATCATCAAGAAGCCCATCGTGACCGAGAAGGCAACGTCGCTGAACGAGAAAGGCCAGTATGCCTTTGAAGTGGAGCGCACCGCCAACAAGGTTGAAATCAAAAAAGAAATCGAGAAGCTCTACGGCGTGACCGTGGTGGGCATCAGCACCATCCGCAGCCAGGGCAAACTCAAGTCGCGCTTCACCAAAACCGGTGCCGTTACTGGCCGTCGTGCTTCCAGCAAGAAGGCCATCGTAACCGTGAAGGAAGGCGAAGTAATCGACTTCTACAGCGGCATCTAAGCCAGCTGAATTTCTGACCGAGGCCCCTCGCTAGAGCATTTTCGCTATAAAATGGCACTCAAAAAACTAAGACCAACATCACCGGGTCAGCGCTTCCGTATCGCCCCGGGTTTCGACGAGATTACCACGTCGACGCCGGAGAAGTCGCTGTTGGCACCCAAGAAAAAATCCGGTGGCCGGAATGATTCCGGGAAAATGACCAACCGTTACATCGGTGGTGGTCACAAGCAACAGTATCGTATCATCGACTTCAAGCGTAGCAAGCACACTGTGCCGGCTACCGTGAAGAGCATTGAGTACGATCCGAACCGTACGGCGCGCATCGCCCTGATCAGCTACGCTGACGGCGAGAAGGCCTACATCATCGCTCCGAATGGCCTGCAGGTGGGTGCTACCGTGGTAGCTGGCCCCGGCGCCGCTCCGGAACTGGGCAACGCCCTGCCGCTGCGCGAAATGCCGCTCGGTACGATTGTTCACAACATCGAGCTGATGCCGGGTGCCGGCGCAGTGCTGGCCCGCTCGGCCGGTACCTACGCCCAGCTGGTAGCTCGCGAAGAAAAGTACGCGACGCTGAAACTGCCCTCCGGCGAGATGCGCATGGTCCTGGTGACCTGCATGGCTACGGTTGGCACCGTTTCGAACGGTGAGCACATGAACGTACGTCTCGGCAAAGCCGGTCGTCACCGTTGGTTGGGCTACCGTCCGCGTGTTCGTGGTGTGGCAATGAACCCCGTTGACCACCCGATGGGTGGTGGTGAAGGCCGCTCGAGCGGTGGTCACCCGCGCAGCCGCAAAGGCCTGCTCGCGAAGGGTTACAAGACCCGCAACAAGAACAAGTACTCTGAGCAACTCATCGTTTCGCGTAAAGGCAAGAAGTAATGGCACGTTCGCTTAAAAAAGGCCCGTACATCGACTTCCGCCTGGAGCGGAAGGTGCAGGTGATGGAGGAGTCCAACAAGAAATCGGTGGTGAAGACCTGGTCGCGCCGCTCGATGATTTCGCCGGACTTCGTAGGGCATACCTTCGCCGTGCACAACGGCAATAAGTTCATCCCGGTGTACGTGACCGAAAACATGGTTGGTCACAAGCTTGGGGAATTTGCGCCCACGCGCAACTTCCGCGGCCACGTAGCCAAGAAAGATAAAGGCAAGCGCTAAGACATGGAAGCAGTAGCCAAACTCCGTAACGTACCGACCTCGCCGCGCAAGATGCGCCTCGTGGCCGGCCTAGTACGCGGCAAAAGCGTTACCCGTGCCTTGGGCTTGTTGAAGTTTGAGGCCAATTCGGGTGCTGAGAAAATCGAGAAACTGCTCCTGTCGGCCCTGGCCAACTGGCAGCAGAAGAACGAGGATGAGCGCATCGAAGACGCTAACCTGTACATCAAAGAAATCTTCGTTGACGAAGGCCGCCAGCTGAAGCGCCTGCGCCCCGCCCCCCAGGGCCGTGGCCACCGCATCCGCAAGCGTAGCAACCACGTCACGCTGATCATCGACTCGAAGGTGGAAGCCATTGGCAGCCGCCAGGGGCTGAAAGACGCCGCCGCTAAAGTGGAAACCGCTCCCGCCGCCAACTCGGCTGCTGAAGCTGCTCCCGCTAAGAAGACGGCCCGTCGTTCGACCAAGAAAGCTGACACCCAAACCGCGGCTAACGCCGCCGAATAGTAACCATGGGACAGAAAGTTAATCCCGTTGGCTTCCGCCTCGGTATCGTTAAAGGTTGGGACTCTAACTGGTACGGCGGCAAAGACTTCGCCGACAAGCTGGTAGAGGACGAAAAGATCCGCAAATACATTCTGGCACGCATCCCGAAGGGCGGCATCTCGAAAATTATCATCGAGCGCACCCTGAAGCGTATCACCATCACCATCAACACGGCTCGTCCGGGTGTGGTCATCGGTAAAGGCGGCCAGGAAGTTGATAAGATCAAGGACGAACTGAAAAAGCTCACGAGCAAGGACGTTCAGATCAACATCTTCGAAATCAAGCGTCCGGAACTCGACGCCAAGCTGGTAGGTGAGAGCATTGCTCAGCAGCTGCAGGCTCGAATCTCGTTCCGCCGCGCGATGAAGCAAGCCATTCAGGGCGCACTCCGCGTGGGCGCTGAAGGCATCAAGGTGCAGTGCGGCGGCCGCCTCGGCGGTGCTGAAATTGCCCGTTCGGAACAATACAAGGAAGGCCGCACCCCGCTGCACACCCTCCGCGCTGACATTGACTACGCCCTCTCGGAAGCCCAGACGGTGTATGGCAAAATCGGCATCAAGGTGTGGATCATGCGTGGCGAGGTATTCGGCAAGCCCGACCTGTCGCCCAACCAGCTGCTGAGCCAGCAGCAAGGCCCGGCCGGCAACGACCGTGGCGACCGTGGCCCGCGCGGTGAGCGTGGCGACCGGGGTGACCGTGGTGGCCGTGGCGGCGACCGTGGTGGCCGTGGTGGCAACGACCGTGGCCCGCGTGGCGGCGGTGACAACCGTGGTGGCCAAGGTGGCTTCGGCGGTGGTGCCGGTGGCAACCGTGGCGGCCAAGGTGGCGGCGCTAATCGTGGCGGTCAAGGCGGCGGCGCAAGCCGTGGCCCGCGTCGCTAGTCCTTCTTCCTTCCACTTCTTTTTCGAGACTAAGACATGTTACAACCGAAAAGAACCAAGTATCGGAAGATGCAGAAGGGCCGCGTAAACGGCCTGGCCTATCGTGGCAGCTCGCTGGACTTCGGTTCGTTTGGCATTAAGTCGCTGGAGGCCGCTTGGATCACCGCGCGTCAGATTGAAGCTGCTCGTATCGCCATGACCCGCGCTATGAAGCGTGAAGGTCAAGTGTGGATCCGCATCTTCCCGGACAAGCCTATCACCAAGAAGCCCGCCGAGGTACGTATGGGTAAGGGCAAAGGCTCGCCCGAATACTGGGTAGCCATTGTGAAGCCCGGCACCATCCTGTTTGAATCGGATGGCGTTTCGCTGGAACTCGCACAGGAGTCGCTGCGTTTGGCGGCTCAGAAGTTGCCGGTTCGCACCAAGTTTGTCGTTCGTCGTGACTTCGTTGAGGCATAAGCAAGATGAAAAACGCTGAAATCCGTGCCCTTTCGATCGAGGATCTGAAAGAGCAAATCAACAAGGAGCAGACGGGCGCGCAAACCCTGCGTTTCGCCCACGCTATTTCCCCGCTCGAAAACCCGGTCCGCATCAAAACGGCCCGCCGGAACATCGCCCGCCTGCTCACCGAGCTGAAGCGTCGCGAGCAGGAGCAGCAATCGTAGTCCCCCGCTAGTAATGGAAAACAACGCAGAACAGCAGGGCACCGCTACGGTAGAGCGTAACCTGCGCAAAGAGCGTATCGGCCGCGTGACCAGCAGCAAGATGGATAAAACCATCGTGGTCGTGGTCGAGAGCAAAATGAAGCACCCGATTTACGGCAAGTTCGTAACGAAATCGACCAAATTCACCGCTCACGACGAGAACAACGAGTGCGGCGAAGGCGATACGGTGCGCATCATGGAAACCCGCCCGCTGAGC
This sequence comes from Hymenobacter edaphi, assembly GCF_003258365.1. Taxonomy (GTDB): domain Bacteria; phylum Bacteroidota; class Bacteroidia; order Cytophagales; family Hymenobacteraceae; genus Solirubrum; species Solirubrum edaphi. The sequence continues at coordinate 187,423 of NZ_QHKM01000003.1, forward strand.
AAGCGCAAGCGGTGGCGTCTGGTAGAAATCGTAGAGCGAGCCAAGTAATATGATCCAGCAAGAATCCCGTCTGACGGTAGCCGACAACAGCGGCGCCAAAGAAGTGCTCTGCATCCGTGTCCTCGGGGGCACCGGCAAAAAGTACGCTTCGGTAGGCGACAAAATTGTCGTAGCTATCAAGTCGGCCATCCCTTCGGGCAACGCCAAGAAGGGTTCCGTATCGAAAGCTGTGGTGGTTCGCACGAAGAAGGAAGTACGCCGTAAAGACGGTTCGTACATCCGCTTCGACGACAACGCCGCCGTGCTGCTCAACAACAACGACGAGCCTCGCGGCACGCGTATCTTCGGCCCGGTGGCCCGCGAACTGCGCGAGAAGCAGTTCATGAAGATCGTTTCGCTGGCTCCTGAAGTTCTCTAACCGCAATGGCACTGAAAACCAAAGAAGCAAAGCCCGCGAAGCTGCACGTGAAAACCGGTGATACCGTCCAGGTAATCGCCGGTGACGAGCGCGGCAAGACTGGCGTCATCAAATCGGTGAACCGCCAGACCCAGCGCGTCATCATCGAAGGCCTGAACCTGGTCACGAAGCACTCGAAGCCGAGCGCCAAGAACCCCCAGGGTGGCATCTCGAAGATCGAGTCGCCGATTCACGTCAGCAATGTCAAGCTTGTTAGCTCGGCTAACGCCTAATCAAGTATCCGACAATGGCTCGACTGAAAGAAATTTACGACAAGGAGATTCGCCAGCAGCTGCAGGAGAAATTCCAGTTCAAGAGCACCATGCAGGTGCCGCGCATTACCAAAATCTGCATCAACCGCGGTATTGGTAAGGCTGTAGCCGACAAGAAGCTCGTTGACAACGGCGTGGACGAACTGACCATCATCACCGGTCAGAAAGCCGTTCCGACCATCGCCAAGCGTTCGGTTTCGAACTTCAAGCTGCGCGAGGGCATGCCGATCGGCGCCCGCGTGACGCTGCGTGGCAACCAGATGTACGAGTTCCTGGACCGTCTGCTGACCGTGGCTCTGCCCCGCGTCCGTGACTTCAAAGGCATCAACGACAAAGGCTTCGACGGCCGTGGTAACTACACCCTCGGCATCAAGGAGCAAATCATCTTCCCGGAAATCTCCATTGACAAGATCAAGGAGATTGGCGGGATGGATATTACCTTCGTGACGACGGCTGAAAACGACGAGCAGAGCTACGAGCTGCTGCGCGCCTTCGGGATGCCGTTTGCTAACGCCAAGAAAAGCAGCTAATCCATGGCTAAGGAATCAATCAAAGCAAGAGAGCGGAAGCGTGAGGCGCTGGTAGCTCGCTACGCCGAGAAGCGCAAGGCCCTGAAAGCCGCTGGCGACTTCGAAGGTCTCGACAAACTGCCCCGCAACGCTTCGCCCGTACGTCTGCACAACCGTTGCAAACTGACCGGCCGTCCGCGTGGCTACATGCGCAAGTTTGGCATCAGCCGCGTAACGTTCCGGGAAATGGCTTCGGCCGGCAAAATCCCCGGCGTAACGAAAGCTAGCTGGTAGTCCGCTACCGCCAGCAATGCTCAGCAAAACTGCTCAGCTGAAACTCTCTCGGGAGTTTTGGCTGGGCAGTTTTCTTTTGATGTAATCTTGGGTCACTCAAGTCGCTTTATGAAGCTATACGAACACATGGAAACCTACCTCGGGCTAATATCACGTGGGTGGGCGGAGAAGAATAAAAAGTATGGGATTCAAGTGGTGTTGTTCGAGCAAAATCCAGCTGAGGACCTGTCCACTTACTGCACTCTGGGGTTGGATAAGTTCGTGCTCGACATAGGTGACGGCAAGAAGATTCGGCAAGAGTTAATCTTCAGCACTTACAAAACCTATCCGCCTGATGAGGTGGCCTCGTTTCTCATGACGTTTGCAGAAAGCGTTGCTGATAGTGGCAAAGGGTTATTGAGAGGAGAAGTTATAGAAGGTAAGCCACTGATAGATGGGGTAGAGGTAACAGGAATGTATGCGTCTGTACCTGTGTTCTGGCCTGATGAATTACATGAGTTTGAAGGAAGCTCGCCAACCACGATTTTCGTTTGGTTGCTTCCCATACTCAAATCAGAAGCTGAAGTAATACGCGAAGAGGGATGGAACTACTTCGAGCATTATCTAGAGGAACATTCAGAAGCTGATTTGTGGGATTTGGATAGAGATGCTATTCCGTTGCGCTAGAGTATCCGCAGAACATTATGACAACTAAGCTAAGTTGCCTATTGCTTTTGTGTTAAGCATTTACGTATCTTTGCACCCCAGAATGCTCTAGGGCCGTGGGGGACGCCCCACACACCATTTGGCAGGTTGCCACAAGAAACCATTGGCTGCGGCGGAAACGCTGTGGATGTCAAGTAGTCTTAACCGAGGATTTCGCCGTCATAGGAAGACTATGGCTGCGAAATTTTCCTACCTTTGCGGTTCCCTTAACGCGGGATGCCCTTCAAATCATCCAAATGAACACAGATCCGATTGCCGACTACCTGACCCGGGTGCGCAACGCCATCAAGGCCAACCACCGGGTAGTAGAAATTCCGGCTAACAAAATCAAAAAGGAAATCACGAAAGTACTCTACGAGAAAGGGTACATTCAGAGCTACCGTTTTGATGACTCGGCAGTACAAGGCACGATCAAAATCGCGCTGAAGTACCACCCCGTGACCAAGAAGCCCGCCATCCAGAAGCTGCAGCGGATCAGCACCCCGGGCCTGCGTACGTACGCCCACGTTGAAAACCTGCCGCGCGTGCTGAGCGGTCTGGGCATTGCCATCCTGTCGACCTCGAAAGGGGTAATGACGGAGAAGGAAGCTCGCACCCAGAACGTAGGCGGCGAGGTGCTGTGCTACGTGTACTAAGCTCAACGCAGCAGTAAACTCCCGACAATATGTCCCGCATTGGTAAACTCCCGATCAGCCTGCCCTCGGGCGTGCAGGTATCGGTTGATAACGACAACACCATCACGGTTAAGGGCCCCAAAGGGGAACTGAAAACCGCTGTCGACCGCGACATCACGGTACGCTCCGAAGACAACACCGTAGTCGTAGAACGTCCTACCGAGCAAAAGCGCCACAAGGCCATGCACGGCCTCTACCGTTCGCTGCTCAACAACATGGTAACCGGCGTCAGCACCGGCTACACGCACCAGCTGGAACTGGTGGGCGTAGGTTTCAAGGCTACTGCTACCGGCTCGACGCTGGAGCTGGCCCTGGGCTACTCGCACAACATCTTCCTGGCGCTGCCGAAAGAAGTAACCGCTACGGCCGTTACCGAAAAAGGTAAGAACCCCATCATCACCCTGACCAGCATCGATAAGGAACTCATCGGCCAGGTGGCCGCTAAGATTCGTTCGTTGCGCAAGGTGGAGCCCTACAAAGGCAAAGGTGTGCGCTTCGTTGGTGAGCAGATTCGTCGTAAGGCTGGTAAGACTGCCTCGAAATAACCGAGCATCATGGCTTTTAATAAAACTGAGAGAAGACTCCGGATCAAGCGCCACATCCGCACGAAAGTGTCGGGTACCGCTGAGCGCCCCCGCCTGTCGGTGTTCCGCAGCAACAAGGGCATCTACGCCCAGATCATCGACGACACCGCCGGCCGCACGCTGGTAGCCGCTTCGTCGAAGAACGTAACGGCTGGCGACTCGCCGGTAGCTACCGCTTCGGCAGTAGGCAAAGAGCTGGCCTCGCGTGCGACGGCCGCCGGTATCACGACGGTTGTATTCGACCGTTCGGGCTACCTCTACCACGGTCGCGTTAAATCATTGGCAGAAGGTGCCCGCGAAGGCGGCCTGAATTTCTAAGCAGCTATGCGCGAGCAAAATAAACCCACGGCGAAGACCACCGAGTCGGACCTGAAGGAAAAAGTAGTTGCCATCAACCGCGTAGCGAAGGTGGTAAAAGGTGGTCGTCGCTTCAGCTTCTCGGCCATCGTAGTAGTAGGTGACGGCGCTGGCACCGTAGGTTACGGCCTGGGCAAAGCCAACGAAGTAACCGACGCCATTGCCAAAGCCATTGACGATGCCAAGAAAAACTTGGTGAAGGTGCCGCTGTACAAGCACACCGTTCCCCACGTGATGGAAGGCAAGTACTCGGGTGGCTTCGTGCTGGTGCAGCCGGCCGCTGCCGGTACCGGCGTAATTGCTGGTGGTGCTATGCGTGCCGTGTTCGAAAGCGCCGGCATCAAGGACGTACTGGCCAAGTCGAAAGGTTCGTCGAACCCCCACAACGTGGTGAAGGCTACCTTCGACGCCCTGAACAAGATGCGCGACCCGATGCAGATTGCACAGCAGCGCGGCATCTCCCTCGCCAAAGTATTTAACGGCTAAGCGACGATGGCACTGATCCAAATCAAACAAGTGCGCAGCGTAATTGACCGCCCCGAGCGTCAGAAGCGCACGATGAAGGCCCTGGGCCTGACCAAAATCGGCGCTGTCCGCGAGGTGGAAAACACCGCGGCCATTGCCGGCATGGTAGCCAAAGTTGGCCACCTGATCGAAGTAACCGAACTGTAGACCTCAGCTCATCATGAATCTCAGCAATCTTAAGCCCGCTGAAGGCTCGGTACGCAACAACAAGCGTCTGGGTCGTGGTGAAGGCTCGACCCGCGGCGGTACGTCGACGCGCGGCCATAAAGGCCAGAAGTCGCGTTCGGGTTACTCCAAGAAAATCGGCTTTGAAGGTGGCCAGATGCCCCTGCAGCGCCGCGTGCCGAAGTTCGGCTTCAAAAACATCAACCGTGTGGAGTACAAGGGTATCAACCTGGACGTACTGCAGGCCCTGAACGAGAAATCGGCAACGGGTACGATGGATGTGGCCTACTTCATCCAGCACGGTCTGGTGTCGAAAAACGCCAAGATCAAGGTTCTCGGCCGTGGCGAACTGACCGCCGCAGTAGAAGTACACGCCCATGCTTTCTCGCAATCGGCTATCGAAGCCATTGAGAAGGCGGGTGGCAAAGCAGTGACCCTGTAGTCAAAGCACGCCGGCGATGAACAAGTTTATCACGACGATTAAGAACATTTTTGCGATTGAGGATCTGCGTACGCGGATTCTCAATACGCTTTTTTTCATCGCCATTTACCGGCTGGGTTCTTACGTTGTGCTGCCGGGCGTCGATCCGTCTCGTCTCGACACCAAGTCGGGCGGGATTTTCGGCATCCTCGACACCTTGCTCGGCGGCGCGTTTAGCCACGCTTCCATCTTCGCGCTGGGCATCATGCCCTACATCTCGGCCTCTATCGTACTGCAACTGCTGACCATCGCAGTGCCGTACTTCCAGAAGCTGCAGAAAGAAGGGGAGTCGGGACGTAAGAAGATCAACCAGTACACCCGTCTGCTCACCATTCCTATTGTAATGGCGCAGTCGGTGGGCTTCATCGCCACGATTAACCAGGACGCCTTGGTTTCGCCGGGGGTATTCTTCACCGTCTCGACGATGATTATTCTCACGGCCGGCACGCTGTTCTGCATGTGGCTGGGCGAGAAAATCACCGACAAGGGCATCGGTAACGGTATCTCGATGATCATTATGATCGGTATCGTCTCGCGTTTTCCCGGCGCTATCATCGGGGAAGCCGCGGCGAAAGGGATGCGCGGTTCGCTGATCTTCCTGATCGAGCTGGCGGTGTTGTTCTTCGTGGTTATGGGCGTTATCATCCTGACGCAGGCCGTACGCCAGATTCCGGTGCAGTACGCCAAGCAAGTGGGCGGCGTAAGCCAGTTGAACGCCCAGCGTCAGTTTATCCCGCTGAAGGTGAATGCGGCCGGCGTTATGCCGATCATTTTCGCCCAGTCGCTGATGTTCGTGCCGGCCATTGCGGCTTCGGCGTGGAAGGACAGCGACACGGCTAACTTCATCGGCCAGAAGTTTTCGGACTACACCTCGTGGCAATACAACCTAGTGTTTGCGGTACTGATCATTCTGTTCACGTACTTCTACACCGCCATCAGCGTGAATCCGAAGCAGATTGCCGATGATCTGAAGCGTAGCGGTGGTTTCGTACCGGGCGTGAAGCCAGGTGATGCTACCTCGGAGTACATCGACGAGGTGCTGACCCACATCACGCTGCCCGGGGCCATTGCTCTGGCGCTGATTGCAATCTTTCCGGCCATTGCGTTGTTGTTTGGGGTCACTCGCCCGTTCTCGGCCTTCTACGGCGGCACGTCGCTCATCATCATGGTGGGCGTGGTACTTGATACCATGAACCAGATTGAAAGCTATCTGCTCATGCGCCACTACGATGGGATGATGAAAACGGGCAAGCTGAAAGGTCGGACGCAAAACATTGCGCTGGCCTCCTAAGCCATGATCCTCTACAAGACCGAAGAAGAAATTGAATTGATCCGAGCCAGCGCTGATGTGCTGGCTCGTGCCCATGGGGAAGTTGCTGGTATGATCCGGGAAGGAATTACCACTGGTGAGCTGGACAAGCGCGCCGAGGAATTCATTCGGGACCACGGCGGCGTTCCTTCCTTCAAGGGCTACAACGGGTTCAAATACAGCCTGTGCATTTCGCCCAATGCGGTGGTAGTGCACGGGTTTCCCGGCAACCATGTATTGAAAAGCGGCGACATCGTTTCGGTAGACGCGGGCGTGAAGCTCAACGGCTACCATAGCGACAGCGCCTATACCTACCCGGTAGGGGAGGTGAAACCGGAAGTGTTAGCCTTGCTCGAAGCCACCAAGCAATCCTTGTACGAGGGCATCGAGCAGGCTGTAGCTGGCAACCGCATGGGTGACGTCGGCTACGCCATCCAGAACTACGTGGAAAAACGTGGATACTCGGTGGTTCGGGAACTTGTTGGGCACGGCATCGGTAAGAGCCTGCACGAGAAGCCCGAGGTACCGAACTACGGCAAACGTGGCTCGGGCCTGAAACTGCAGAGCGGCTTGGTCATGGCCATCGAACCGATGGTGAACCTGGGTACGAAAGCAGTAGTGCAGGAACAGGATGGCTGGACCATCCGAACCAAAGACCGGCAACCCTCGGCGCATTTCGAGCACACCGTGGTGGTTCGCCAGAATAAAGCGGAGATATTAACCTCTTTCGCCCACATAGAAAAAGCGTTACAGCAGACCTCGCAGCCTTATGGCCAAACAGTCATCGATTGAGCAGGACGGAACCATCCTGGAAGCCCTGTCTAATGCCATGTTCCGGGTGGAACTGGAAAACGGGCACCAGCTGATTGCGCACATCTCCGGAAAGATGCGCATGCACTACATCAAGATTCTGCCCGGCGATAAGGTGAAGCTCGAAATGTCGCCCTACGATTTGTCGAAGGGGCGGATCGTTTACCGTTACAAATAACCCCCGGCCATGAAAGTCAAAGCCTCGGTCAAAAAACGCAGCGTCGACTGCAAAGTGATTCGCCGTAAAGGGAAGCTTTACGTGATCAACAAGAAAAACCCCCGCTACAAGCAGCGTCAGGGTTAATCAACAAGCAATAGGAAGAACATGGCACGTATTGCAGGGGTAGACATCCCGGACAAAAAGCGCGGCGAAATCGCCCTCACCTACATCTTCGGCATCGGTCGTTCGTCGGCCGCCGCTATCCTGACCAAAGCAGGTGTTGACCTGAACAAGAAGGTTAGCGAGTGGACGGAAGCCGAGTCGGGTGAAATCCGTAGCATCATTGCTTCGGAGTACAAGACTGAGGGTGTACTGCGCTCGGAAGTTCAGCTCAACATCAAGCGTTTGATGGACATCGGTTGCTACCGTGGCCTCCGTCACCGCAAAGGGCTGCCGGTTCGGGGTCAGCGTACCAAGAACAACTCGCGCACCCGCAAAGGCAAACGGAAGACCGTTGCCGGTAAGAAGAAGGCTACGAAATAAATCATAGCGGGAATCGGCGGCGGGCCTTCATGACTTTCCAACTGCCGCCAACACCTCTCGCTCGTTTTCTGCGAAAACCAAATGGCACAAAAGAGAAAAGACAAAGCCAAGAAGCGCGTCGTCCAGGTGGAAGCCACCGGTCAGGTGCACATCAAGGCTTCGTTCAACAACATCATCATCTCGGTCACCAACAACAATGGCCAGGTGATTTCGTGGGCTTCGGCCGGCAAAATGGGCTTCCGTGGTTCCAAAAAGAACACGCCCTACGCCGCCCAAACCGCAGCCCAAGATTGCGGCAAAGTAGCTTACGACCTGGGCATGCGCAAGTGCGAAGTGTTCGTGAAAGGTCCGGGCGCTGGCCGCGAGTCGGCTATCCGTGCGTTCCAAAATATGGGCATTGAGGTGCAGACCATCCGCGACGTGACGCCGCTGCCGCACAACGGCTGCCGTCCCCCCAAACGTCGCCGCGTCTGAGTAACGGCAGACGCGTGGCCGCTACCGCCCCGTGAGGGAGCTATGGTGGCCAGGCAGTTTTCTTTTCTTCCCAGAAAAATCACCTCTCTAGAATGGCACGTTATACCGGCCCCAAAACCAAGATTGCCCGTCGCTTCGGGGAAGCCATTTTCGGCCCGAGCAAGGCACTCACCAAGAAAGCATATCCTCCGGGCCAGCACGGCCGCGGCCGCCGCAAGAAGCAGTCGGAATACGCCGTGCAGCTGATGGAGAAGCAAAAAGTGAAGTACCTCTACGGGGTACTGGAAAAGCAGTTCGCTAACCTCTTCGACAAAGCCGCCCGCGTACCCGGTATCACCGGCGAAAACCTGCTGGCTTTCCTGGAGACGCGTCTGGACAACGTGGTGTACCGTCTGGGCATTGCCCCGACGCGCCGCGCTGCCCGTCAGCTGGTTTCGCACAAGCACATCACGGTGAACGGCGAGGTGGTGAACATCCCCTCGTACCACGTGAAGCCCGGCACTATCGTAGCCGTGCGCGAAAAGTCGAAGTCGCTGGAAGCCATCGTGAACAGCCTGTCGGTGCGCAACGCCCGTCAGTTCGGCTGGCTCGAATGGGACGGCAAGGAGCTGGCCGGCAAGGTCATCTCGACGCCGCAGCGCGACCAGATTCCCGAGAAAATCGAGGAGCAGCTGATCGTCGAACTGTATTCGAAGTAAGCCTGATAGCAGAGCCGGCCGCTGCCTGGAATTCTATTCCGGCAGCGGCCGGCTCCTGCATTGGTTTCTTCCTTCCTTCAACATCCCTTACATCCGCATCTATGTCAATTCTCGCTTTTCAAATGCCGGAGAAGGTCGTAATGGAGAAATCCGACGACTTCTACGGAACGTTTGAGTTTAAACCGCTGGAGAAGGGTTACGGCGTGACGATCGGCAACGCGCTGCGGCGCATCCTGCTGTCGTCGCTCGAGGGGTACGCAATTACCTCGGTCCGCACGAGCAACGTGCTGCACGAGTTCCAGACCATCGAAGGCGTTATCGAGGACATGTCGGAAATCATCCTGAACCTGAAGCAAGTTCGGTTCAAGAAGATCAACGACGTTATCGAAGACAAAATCACGGTGCGCATCAGCGGCCAGGAGTCCTTCACGGCCGGCGACATCAACAAGTTCACCAACGGCTTCCAGGTGCTGAACCCGGACCTGGTGATTTGCAACATCGACCCGAGCACCTCGCTGGAGTTCGAATTCACGGTTCAGAAGGGCCGTGGCTACGTGCCCGCCGAGGAAAACAAGCCGGCTGACCAAGTTTTCGGTCAGATTGCCATCGACGCTATCTTCACGCCCATCAAGAACGTGAAGTACAGCATCGAGAACACCCGCGTGGAGCAGAAGACCGACTACGAGCGGTTGCTGTTGGAAATTCACACGGACGGCTCGATCCACCCCGAGGATGCGCTGAAAGGCGCCGCCAACATCCTGATCCAACACTTCATGTTGTTCTCGGACAACACGATGACCTTCGAAACGGCCAAGGCCGAAGAGGAGACCAGCGTGGACGAAGAGACGCTGCACATGCGCAAGGTCCTCAAGACCCCGCTGCAGGACATGGACCTGTCGGTTCGCGCCTACAACTGCCTCAAAGCCGCCGACATCAAGACCCTCGGCGACCTGGTGCAGCTGGACCTGGCCGACATGATGAAGTTCCGCAACTTCGGTAAGAAGTCGCTGACCGAGCTGGAAAACCTCGTCGAGGAAAAAGGCCTGCACTTCGGCATGGACGTGGCCAAGTTCCGTCTGGAAGAAGACTAGTATCTTTGAAGAATGAGTGAGCTGAAACCCTCGGCTCATTCATTCTTTTTTCTTTTTCACACTTCCCGGTGTGCCCCACGGGGCGACGGTTCTAATGAGGTTTCGGCCCGCCGTGGTCGTCGTCCGCAAGCACACCACTAACTTTTCTTGACCAATGCGTCACGGTAAAAAAGACAACCACCTGGGCCGGACCACCGCCCACCGCAGCGCCATGCTGTCGAACCTCGCCATCTCGCTGATCCTGCACAAGCGGATTACGACGACGACGGCCAAGGCCAAGGAACTGCGTAAGTACGTAGAGCCGATTCTGACCCGCTCGAAGGACGACACGACGCACTCGCGCCGCATCGTATTTGCTGAGCTGCAGAACAAAGAAGCCATCAAGGAGCTGTACGGCGAAGTAGCTGGCAAAATTGCCGGCCGTCCGGGCGGTTACACCCGCATCATCAAGCTGAGCGCCGGCCGTGCCGGTGACAACGCTGATATGTGCGTAATCGAGCTGGTGGACTACAACGACACCCTGCTGGAAGCCAAATCGGCTGGTGAAGCCAAGGCTACGACCCGTCGTTCGCGCCGCGGTGGTGCCAAGAAGGAAGGCGCTGCCACCACGGCCGCTCCCGCTGCTTCGACCACGCAGGTAGAAACGTCGGCTCCGGCTGACACGGCTACCGAAACGCTGAAAGAAGGCGAAACCCGCGAAGACAAGACCGAAGAGTCGGCTTCGTAATTCGCCGCGCTGACGCGCTGAGAATTGAAAGGGACGGTTCCTGCGGGAGTCGTCCCTTTTTTTTGCGCCTCTGGTTCGTCTCACCCACCGGCTTCCTCTCTGAAAAGGAGAGGAGGAATATGATGTATCAGGCATCAGCACGCGAGATGCCTCGGCTGCGCTCGGCATGACGTTCTTGGTTGCCGGCCTCCAGTAAACAAGCAGGCGCAGCGGTAGAGGTGTCTGGCTACGCCGACCTTCGGGTCGACTGCGCTCAGCCGGGCGTCCTTTCATCAGCGCAATCGGTTGATTTGGCGGGCGGCGTAGGCGAATCCCCGGCACTTGTGTTTCTTTGCGGCGGGCCCGTGTGGGCGGGCCTTGCTGACTGATTCCCCATGGGCTGGTCAGGCCCGCAATTCACTTTTTCATTCTCCGATTATGAGCATCATCGCCGCCATCAACGCCCGGCAAATTTTTGACTCGCGCGGTAACCCGACCGTGGAAGTAGACGTGACCACCGACAACGGCGTGGTGGGCCGCGCCGCCGTGCCTTCGGGTGCCTCGACCGGGAAGCACGAAGCCGTGGAGCTGCGCGACGACGACAAGTCGAAGTACATGGGCAAGGGCGTGCTGACGGCCGTGGACAACGTCAACAGCAAGATTGCCGAAGAGCTGGTAGGCTTCTCGGTGTTCGAGCAGGCGCTGCTGGACCGCATCATGCTGGAACTGGACGGTACGCCGAACAAGGCTAACCTGGGCGCCAACGCCATCCTCGGCGTTTCGCTGGCTGCTGCTCGGGCGGCGGCGCAGGAAGCGGGCATGCCGCTGTACCGCTACGTGGGCGGCGTGGGCGCCAACACGCTGCCGGTGCCGATGATGAACATCCTGAACGGCGGCTCGCACGCCGACAACTCGATTGACTTCCAGGAGTTCATGATTATGCCGGTGGGCGCCAAGAGCTTCTCGGAAGCTATGCGCTGGGGCTCGGAAATCTTCCACCACCTGAAGGCGGTGCTGAAAAAGAAGGGCCTGAGCACCAACGTGGGCGACGAAGGTGGTTTCGCGCCGAACATTGAGTCGAACGAGGCGGCCATCGAAGTGGTGCTGCAGGCCATCGAAACGGCCGGTTACAAGCCGGGCGACGACGTGATGATTGCGCTGGACGCGGCCGCTTCGGAGTTCTACTCCGATGGGCACTACCACTTCAAGAAGAGCTCGGGCGACAAGCTGACCTCTTCGGAAATGGCCAACTACTGGGCCGAGTGGACCCGCAAATACCCCATCATCAGCATCGAGGACGGCCTGGACGAGGACGACTGGAGCGGCTGGAAGCAGCTGACCGACGCCGTGGGCGACAAAGTGCAGCTGGTGGGCGACGACCTGTTCGTGACCAACGTGAAGCGCCTGCAGGAAGGCATCGACAAGGGCGTGGCCAACGCCATTCTGATCAAGGTGAACCAGATCGGCTCGTTGTCGGAAACCATTGACGCGGTGAACCTGGGCCGCCGCTTCAAGTACAAGAGCATCATGTCGCACCGCTCGGGTGAGACGGAGGACAGCACCATCGCCGACCTGGCCGTGGCGCTGAACACCGGCCAGATCAAGACTGGCTCGATGTCGCGCTCGGACCGGATGGCCAAGTACAACCAGCTGCTCCGCATCGAGGAGGAGCTGGGCGAAGTGGCGTACTTCCCCGGCAAGAACATGTAAGGACGGCGCAGGTCGGCCCGGTGGGCCGATTCGGGTCGTGAAAAAGCCGCCGTTCGGAAGAACGGCGGCTTTTTTTGTTGGGGTGGGTTTAGCGGTGGGCTGCCCGGGCAGCGCAAGCCGGCCGAAGCGGCAAATAATCAGTGGAAGCAGCGGCGCAAAGTTTGCGCAGCGCCTATCTTTGGGTATGCGTTTTTCTGACGTGCTGGGGCGCGTACCGCGGTTGCTGCGCAACTTTTATCTGCTCACCGGGCTGGCGTTCCTGGTGTGGATGCTGCTGTTCGACTCGAACGACCTGCTGAAGCAGTACGAAATGCTGGATAAATACCGGGAACTGCAGGAGCAGAAGCAGTACTATACCGGCAAAATTGAGGAGGTAAAGCAGGACCGGGCCGAGCTGTTGAGCAGCCCGGAAATGCTGGAAAAGTTTGCCCGCGAGAAATACGTGATGAAGCGCCCGGGGGAGGACGTGTTCCTGCTGGTGCCGGAGGAGAAGGAATAGGCCGGCAGTGGCGAAGCTGATTATCAGCTTTTTCGGTCACGGACAAAGCTGATTCGGAAGAATAGGCAGCTCAACAGTGCACTATGCGTTGAGCCGGGGAGGTTATTGCAATATTTTGTGGGCAGGCTAAAACTTTGATTGTCTTTTAGCCTTAACTTTCGGGGTTCATTCTAACCAACAAATATTTTTTGGGTATGGAGAAGCCTTACTTTTCGAGGTACGGTAACAAAATCCGGCTGCTGACATGGCTGGTAATGAGCTGGCTGGGCCTGCAACAGGCTGCCGCTCAAACGTACACTATGCCGGTAAGCGGCAACAACACCATCACCACCTGCGCGGGTACTCTGTATGACAACGGCGGGGCCAGCGGCCCCTACGTCGGCAGCGCAGGCGCCCTGACCATTATGCCGGCCACCACCGGCAGCAAGGTGCAGCTCACCTTCACGTCGGCGTCGATTGACTACTACGACTACCTGACCATCTACGACGGCACCAGCACGTCGGCGCCGATTATCGGGACGTACTACGGTACCACCAACATCGGGACGGTGTACGGGACCTCGACCAGCGGCGCCATCACGCTGCGCTTGAGCGGCACCAACTACTACGGCTACGCTGGTTTTGCGGCCAACATTGCCTGCGTGACCAGCGTGCCGCAGCCCGATCTGGCCGTGCAGGGCGCCTCGGCCTTCCCGCTGTCGGCGGTGGCAGGCAGCTACCTCTCGCTGAGCTGCAGCATCTACAACCTCTCGGGCACCACGGCCACGAGCAGCAACGTGGGCTACTACCTCTCGACGGACAACACGCTGAGCTCCTCCGACCAGCTGCTGGGCTACTCCACCGGCTACTCGCTGGCCGTGGGCGGCTCCTCGACGCGCAGCAGCTCGGTGCAGGTGCCGACGACGACGACCCCCGGCTCGTACTACCTGCTGTTTGCGGGCGACTACGACAACCTCGTCAACGAAAGCAACGAGCAGAACAACGTGGCCAGCGTGTCGTTTACCGTCAGCGCCCCGAGCTACGACCTGGTGATTCAGACGCCGAGCGCGACGCCGACCTCGGTGGCGCAGGGCGGCACCCTTTCGCTGTCGTGCTACATCAGCAACGTGGGCAACGCCACGACGACCTCCAGCAGCGTGGGCTACTACCTCTCCAGCAACACCACGCTCGATGCCTCGGACGTGCTGCTGACCTCGACGTACGGCGGCGCCCTGGCGCCCTCGTCGTTTGGCACCAGCCGCTACGGCTACACCAACATTCCGACCACCACGCCGACGGGCAGCTACTACGTGCTGTTCGTGGCCGACTACCAGGGGCTGGTGTCGGAAACCAATGAAACCAACAACGTGGCCTCGGTGGCCATTACCGTGTCGCCGCCCGGCGTCGACCTGGCCATTCAGCAGGCCCAGCTGGGCAACACCTCCGTGCTGGCTGGTTCCGCCATCTACGCGTCGGCCTACCTCTACAACCTGGGCAACACCAACGCCGGCGCCCACCGCGTGGGCTACTACCTCTCCAGCAACACCACGCTCGATGCCTCGGACGTGCTGCTGCAGAGCGGCAGCGTGAACAGCCTGACGGCCGGCCAGTACTACTCGCTGTACCCGACGCTGACCATTCCGGCCTCGACCACGACGGGCAGCTACTACGTGCTGTTTGTGGCCGATGACCAGGGCCAGGTGACGGAAACCAACGAAACCAACAACGTGGCCTCGGTGGCCCTGACGGTGACGCAGCCCAACGTGGACCTGCAGATCCAGCAGGCGACGCTGACGCCCACCACGACCTCGGCCGGCAGCAGCGTGTACGCCACCTGCAGCATCTACAACGCGGGCACTACCTTTGCCGCCTCCTCCAACGTGGGCTACTACCTCTCGAGCAACACCACGCTGGACGCCGCCGATACCTACCTGAACTACGCCTACGGCAGCACCCTGTCGGGCGGCTTCAGCTCGTCGCGGGCCATGTCGCTGACCATCCCGACCAACACGGCTACCGGCAGCTACTACGTGCTGTTCGTGGCCGACTACCAGGGCCAGGTAACGGAAACCAACGAAACCAACAACGTGGCTTCGGTGGCCCTGACGGTGACGGCCCCGAGCGTGGACCTGCAGATTCAGCAGGCAGCGCTGACGCCTTCGACGACTTCGGCCGGGGGGAGCATCTACGCCGGCTGCAACATCTACAACGCGGGTACCACCCAGGCGCTGTACAGCAACGTGGGCTACTACCTCTCGAGCAACACCACGCTGGACGCCGCCGATACCTACCTGAACTACTCGTACGGCAGCACCCTGTCGGGCGGCTTCAGCTCGTCGCGCTCGGCTTCGCTCTACATCCCGACCAACACGGCCGCCGGCAGCTACTACGTGCTGTTCGTGGCCGACTACCAGGGCCAGGTAACGGAAACCAACGAAACCAACAACGTGGCTTCGGTGGCCCTGACGGTGGTGCCGCCCAGCCCGGACCTGACGGTCAGCAGCTTCTACCCGGGGGCGTATAACATGAACTCGGGCACCAGCACCAGCGTGTCGGGCTACGTGTACAACCAGGGGCAGGCCACGGCCACTTCGAGCAACGCCGGCTTCTACCTCTCCACCGACGCTACCTTCAGCTCCGGCGACGTACTGCTGACCTCCAGCACCGGCGGCGCGCTGAGCGCCGGCCTGTCCAGCTACCGTTCGGGCACCATCACCATTCCGGCCGCCACCACCACCGGCAGCTACTACCTGCTGTTCGTGGCCGATAACCTGAACCAGGTGACGGAAAGCAACGAAACCAACAACGTTGCCTACTACTCCATCTACGTGACCAACGTGACGCCCATCAACGGCACGCTGGTGCCCTACTCGGGTTCGGCCAGCATCACCAGCTGCAACACCAACATCTACGACAACGGCGGCAACGGCAACTACGCCGATAACTCGGAGGGCACGCTGACCATCAACCCCGGCACGACCGGCAGCAAAGTGCGCCTCACCTTCAGCTCGTTCGCCCTCGAAACCTGCTGCGACTACGTCTCGATTTACGACGGCACCAGCACCAGCTCCCCGCTGATTGGCACCTACGTGTACAGCCCCGGGGTCGTGACGGCTTCGAGCACCAACACCAGCGGCGCCCTGACCGTGCGCTTCCACTCCGACGGCAGCGCCACGTACTCCGGTTTTGAAGCCGCCGTATCGTGCGTATCGACGGTGCCGGCCGACCTGACCCTGACCCAGGTGGCGGCCACGCCCACGAGCGTAATGGCGGGTGGCACCACCACCGTGAGCCTGAGCGTGAACAACGTCGGTGCCGGGGCAGCCGCCTCGACGCCGGTGGCCTACTACCTCTCGGCCGACAACACGCTGGATGCCGCCGACCGCCTGCTGGCCAACGTGACCGGCGCTGGCCTGAACGCCAGCACCAGCGTGACGCGCAGCAACGTGGTGACGATTCCGGCCGCCACCACGGCCGGCAGCTACTTCCTGATCTGCGCCGCCGACATCAACAACGTGGTAACCGAGAGCAACGAGAACAACAACGTGGCCACGGGCGTCGCCATCACCGTGACGGCCGTTACCGCCGACCTCGCGGTCAGCGCGCCGACGCTGACGCCGACCACCGTTATGGCCGGCAACAACGTGACGGCTACCTGCTTCCACGAGAATAGCGGCATGGTAAGCGCCGGCGCCCACACGCTCGGCTTCTACCTCTCCACCGACGCCAGCTTCAGCGCCAACGACGTGCTGCTGCACAGCATCAGCATCTCCTCGATGCCGGCGGGCAGCGGCCTGACGCGCGTAGGCACCTTCGCCATTCCGGCCGCCACGGCCGCCGGCACCTACTACGTGCTGTACGTGGCCGACTCGCAGGGCCAGATTACCGAAGGCAACGAAACCAACAACGTCGCCAGCCGGGCCCTGACGGTGACCATCAACACGGCCGCGCGCGAGCAGTCGGCCGGCTTTGCCATCACCGTGCACCCCAACCCCACCACCACGGGCCAGCCCTTCCTGGTGGAGTTTGCCGGCAACGGCACGGCCCCGGCGGCCAGCCTGGCCCTCTACAACAGCCTGGGCCAGCTGGTAAGCGAGCAGCGGACCACGCTGCGCGGTAATGCGGCCCCGGTGAGCATTTCGACGACGGGCCTGGCCCGCGGCGTATACACCCTGCGCATCACCGGCGAAAAGCTGAACGCGACGCGTCAGGTTATCGTCGACTAGCGGCAGGCAGACTATCCGCTGGTATCGGCGGCATCGGTCGTGGGTTTTCGGACCCGTGGCCGGTGCCGCCGATTTGCGTTGGCGGCACTCCGCAACTTATGAGGCCCGGCGGCGCGTTAGGCGGGTATGTTTCGTAGCGCAATTCGACTTCGGGCCGGGCTGCCGGCCGGCGGGCTGACCAGTATGCTGATCCTTGGGCTGTGCCTGCTGGCGCGGCCGGCCAGCCCGGCGGCGGAGGCACCCTCGCAGGTGCAGGTGGCGCGGCGGTTTCTGCTGGCCGTGCTGGCCGGGCACCGGGCAGCGGCTTACCGCCTGCTGGCCCCCGAAACGCAGGCCCGGGTGTCGGCCGACAGCTTTGCCGTGGCCGTGCGGCCGCTCTACGCCGAGGGCCAGCGCCGCGGCACCACCATCGACCTCTACAAGTTCGGGTTTCGCATCGGCGACACGGATACGCAGCCCTTCTGCGCGTTCATGTTTCGCAGCGACACCACGGCCGCCCGGCCGCAGGTGCAGCTGGACGTGACCTTCGGCAGCAACGCCGCCCGGCGGGTGCAGGGCTTCGGCCTGCTGCAACCGGAGGCGGCGCCCGCCCGCTAGCCCGGCAGGGAAATCTTGCCCATCGTCACGGCCGGGACGCGCTGTCGCCCCTGCCCGATGGACAGCGCCGAGCCGGCCAGCGCCTCGTTGGCCAGCACGGCAAAGAGCACCGCCTCCTTGGCATCGGGCGCGACGCCGAGCACCTGGGTATCGGCAAACGGGCAGTGGGGCAGGCTCTGCCGAATGGCTCGCAGCAAGGTGGGGTTGTGCATGCCGCCGCCGCTCACGTACACGGCCGCCCGCGGATTGGGGCCCAGCGCCTGCTCGACGGCCCGCCGAATGCCCGCGGCGCTGAAGGCCGTGAGGGTGGCCAGCAGGTCGGCGGGGGCGAGGGCGCTGGTGGCGCTGCGCTGCTGGGCCGCGCGCACGTAGGCCGGGCCGAACAGCTCGGGGCCGGTGGTCTTGGGCAGCGCGGCACCGAAGAACGGGTGGTCGAGCAGGGCCGCCAGCAGGGCGGTATCGGCGGTGCCGGCGGCGGCAAACCGGCCGTCGGGGTCGAAACTGTGGCCGGGGTACAGCTCGCGCACAAAGGCGTCGAGCAGGGTGTTGCCGGGGCCCACGTCGGTGCTGAAGACCAACGCGGCGTCGCGGGAGGCGGGCAGGTAGGTGAAGTTGGCAATGCCGCCGAGGTTGAGCAGCAGCCGGTCTTCGGTCGCGCTCGAAAACAGCAGGTAGTCGCCGTAGGCCGCCAGCGGGGCCCCTTCGCCGCCGGCCGCTATGTGCTTCTGGCGGAAGTCGCTGAGCGTGATGAGGCCGCTGCGCACAGCTAGGTGGTCCCCGTCGCCGATCTGCAGCGTGGCGTTGAGCGGGTACTCGGCGCGTTGGTGCTGGTGCTGCGGGGCGTGGTACACCGTCTGCCCGTGGCTGGCCACCGCATCGACGTCGGCGGGGAGGAGGCCCCAGCCGTGCAGCGCATCGAGCACCAGCTGGCCGTGCAGCGTACCGATCCAGGCGTTGAGCAGGGTCAGCTCCTCCAGCGAGGCGGTTTCAAGGGCGAATACCCGCCGGATACGCTGGCGCACGTCTTCCGCGTAGGGCAGCGTGGTGAATTGCTCCAGGGTGAGGCGGGTGGCGGGGCCGTGGCCTTCGAAGCGGCACAGGGCCAGGTCGAGGCCGTCGAGCGAGGTGCCGGACATCAGGCCGAGGATGCGGCGCGTGGGCTGCGCGGCAACGCGGCAGAGGCGGGCGAGGTGCGGGTTCATGGCGGTGAAGGTAGCGCCCTGGGCTGGGAGGCCGTATCTTCCGCCGCTACCAACTGCTTGCCGCTATGCCGCCCAAAACTACCCTTGCCGACCTGGCCCTGGTCAGCGCTGCCACCCGCGACGAGTGGCGGCAGTGGCTGCTGGAAAATCACGAAACCGCCCCCGGCATCTGGCTGGTGTACCACAAGAAAGGCAGCGGGCAGCCGAGCATCAGCTGGGCTGAGGCCGTGGAGGAGGCGCTGTGCTTCGGCTGGATCGACTCGAAGGCCGTGAGCCTCGACGCGCACCGCTACAAGCAGGTCTTCACGCCGCGCAAGCCCCGCAGCGTGTGGTCGAAAATCAACAAGGCCACGCTGGAGCGGCTGCAGGCTGCGGGGCAGATGATGCCCGCCGGCTTGCGCGCGGTGGAAGTGGCCCGGCAGAACGGCTCGTGGTCGGCCATCGACTCGGCCGAGAACCACGAAGTGCCCGCCGACCTAGCCGCGGCCCTGGCCGCCGATGAAACGGCCGCGCGCAACTTTGCCGCCCTCAGCCCCTCGCGCCGCAAAATGTACCTGCAGGGCCTGCTGGCCGTGAAGCGCCCCGAAACCCGCGCCCGCCGCATTGCCGCCATCGTGGAGGAAGCCCGGCAGACGCCGCCGAGGGCGCGGAAGGCCGGTGGGGCAGGAGGGGAGGCATCAGCGGGTGAGTAAACCGGCCCGTCGTGCAGAGCGCAGTATCTCGCCGGATAGCAATTCCAATTAGCGGGGTACTATCCGGCGAGATGCTTGACTACTACGTCGACCTTCGGTTCTGCCTGACGCTCCGGGTAGCCGTCAGTGGTACCCGGACGTAAGCATTTTGCCGACTTAGCGGTTATACACCACGGCCGCCGCTTCCGGCGCCGCTCAAGCTTCCTTATCATGGCCGGCACGACCACCAACACCGTTTCGAAAACCTTCGCCCTGGGCGGCGACCTGACCATCAACCGCATGGGCTACGGCGCCATGCGCATCACCGGCGAGGGCATCTGGGGCCCGCCCAAGGACCACGACGAAGCCATCCGCGTGCTCCGGCGCGCCGTGGAGCTGGGCATCAACTTCATCGACACGGCCGACAGCTACGGCCCGAACGTGTCGGAGGAGCTGATTGCCGAAGCCCTGCACCCGTACCCCGCCGGCCTCGTCATCGGCACCAAGGGCGCGCTGTTGCGCACCGGGCCCAACGAATGGCCCATCGACGCCAGCCCACGGCACCTGGAAGAAGCCCTGCACGGCAGCCTGAAGCGCCTCAAGCAGGAGCGCATCGACCTCTACCAGCTGCACCGCATCGACCCGAACGTGCCCGCCGAGGAAAGCTTCGCGTGGCTGCAGCGCAACCAGCAGAAGGGCCTGATCCGGCACATCGGCCTTTCCGAAGTGACGGTGGAGCAGATCAAACAGGCCCAGGCGTTTTTTCCGGTGGTGTCGGTGCAGAACATGTACAGCGTGGACAACCGCAAGTGGGAGGCCGAGCTGGACTACTGCCAGCAGCACAACATTGCCTTCATCCCGTGGTACCCGCTGGCCGGCGGCAACCAGGATGCGCTCAGCAAGCTCACCGGCATCGGCCAGCGCCTCGGCGCCAGCCCCCAGCAGGTGGCCCTGGCCTGGCTGCTGCACCGCTCGCCCAACATCCTGCTCATCCCCGGCACGTCCAAGGTGAAGCACCTGGAGGAAAACGTGAAAGCCGCCGACCTGCAGCTCTCCGCCGAGGATATGGCCGCGCTGGAGCAGTTGGGGTAGGGAAAGGGTAAACTAAACGTCATGTCGAGCGAAGTCGAGACATCTCGCTGGATAGTAATTCTCCCGTTGAATAGGATTTACTCTCAGACATCAGCACGCAAGATGTCTCGGCTTCGCTCGACATGACGTGCAGTTGGAATCGACATCAACAGAAACGGCCCGGCGGTGCTATACCGCCGGGCCGTTTCTGTTGATGTCAGCCGAAGCTAGATAATCTTCTTGCCCGACATGGCCTGCTTGATGCTGATCTGCATCACGCGCTCGGCGAAGGGGCTGGTCAGGGCCTCCAGGTCGTCGAGGGCGCGGTAGATGGTGTCTTTGTCGCCGGACGAGAGGGTGCCGCGCAGCACCTCGGCCTGCTGGCGCGTCTGGCTAATTTCGTCCTCGGTCAGGTGCTGGCCGTTGTTCTGCACGAAGCGGTCCACCTGGTAGAGCATCTGCTCGGCGGCGGTGCGGGCTTCGATGACCATGCGGGCGGCCACGTCGTCCTTGGCGTGGGTGAGCGAGTCCATCAGCATCTGCTCCACCTGCTCGTCGGTGAGGCCGTACTGGGGCTTGATTTCCACGCTCTGCTGGGTGCCCGAGCGCAGCTCGATGGCCTCGACTTTCAGGATGCCGTCGGCGTTCAGGATGAAATTGACGTCAATCTTCGGCAGGCCGGCGGGCATGGCCGGAATGCCGCGCAGGTCGAATTCGGCCAGCTTGCGGTTTTCCTTCACCAAATCCCGCTCGCCCTGAAACACCGCAATCTTCATGTTCACCTGCCCGTCCACCGAGGTGGTGTACTGGCGGCCGGCCTTGGTCGGAATCTTGGAGTTGCGCGGAATAATCGGGTCCATCAGCCCGCCCAGCGTCTCGATGCCCAGGGTGAGCGGCGTCACGTCGAGCAGCAGGATGTCGCGGCGGTTGCCGGCCAGGATGTCGGCCTGAATGGCGGCGCCCAGGGCCACCACTTCGTCGGGGTTGAGCGAGGCGTTGGCCGGCTGCCCGAAGAACGCGGACACCGAATCGTACACCAGCGGTACGCGGGTGGAGCCGCCCACCAGCAGCACCGCGTCGAGCTTGTCGGCCGGGAGCTTGGCGTCGCTCAGGGCGCGGCGGCAGCTGTCGATGGTGCGCTCCACGAGCGGGCGGATCAGCTCGTCGAACTCCTGGCGGTTCAGCGTGAGGTTGTTGGCCTGGTCGAGCTGGGCGCCGAACAGGTCGTTGTCGGAGAGGTAGCGCTTGGCCTGCTCGGCCAGCAGGCGCAGGCGCTGCTTGAGCTGCGGGCTGTCGGCCACGGCCTGCTGCAGCTCGTGGCGGTGCACCCAGTGGTTGACGATGGCGCGGTCGAAGTCGTCGCCGCCGAGGTAGGTGTCGCCGTTGGTGCTCAGTACCTCGAAAATGCCCTGGTGCAGGCTCAGGATGCTGATGTCGAAGGTGCCACCGCCGAGGTCGTACACGGCCACGGTCTTTTCCTCCTCAGGGTTCAGCCCGATGCCGTAGGCAAGCGCGGCGGCCGTGGGCTCATTCACAATGCGCAGCACTTCCAGCCCGGCGAGGCGGCCGGCGTCCCGCGTGGCCTGCCGCTGCGAGTCGTTGAAGTAGGCCGGCACGGTGATGACGGCCTTGTTGACGGGCGTCTTAAGGGCGTGCTCGGCGCGGGCGCGCAGCTCCTTCAGAATTTCGCTCGACAGCTCGATGGGGGAGTAGAAGCGGTCCGCCACGCGGATTTTCACCAGGCCCTCGGAGTCGTCGTCGATAACCTTGTAGCCCAGGTCGCCGGCGTGCTGGCCCAGGTCGCGGTAGCTTTTGCCGAGCAGGCGCTTCACCGAGTAGATGGTGCGCTCGGGGGCGGTTTCGAGGTAGTCCTTGGCATCGTTGCCCACCAGCGGGGCCGCGCCGTCCTGCGGGAAGTGCACCACCGAGGGCACGATGGTGCCGCGGCCCTGGTCGTTGATGGCAATGGGCTGCCGCGACTCGGGGTGAATGTAGGCGACGAGGCTATTGGTGGTACCCAGGTCGATGCCGACGATGATTTCCTCCTGCTGGAGGGCGCCGGTTGACAGGTTGATGGAAACTTTGGCCATATTGAGTGCTCAGAACGCAGCCCGGAAGGGACTGCCGCGCCGGGGCGCAAAAGTACAACGGAAACGCCGCCGGGTCGGGGGCGACGCCGGCATTACCGCCTATGCGCAGCACAACAACCATTCTGGGGCTGGGGTTATGCCTGCTTGGCGGCCTGGGCCTGCTGCCGGCCTGCCAGTCCTCCGACGCCGGGCAATCGGCCGGGCCCCCGAGCACCCGGATCAGTG
This sequence comes from Hymenobacter edaphi, assembly GCF_003258365.1. Taxonomy (GTDB): domain Bacteria; phylum Bacteroidota; class Bacteroidia; order Cytophagales; family Hymenobacteraceae; genus Solirubrum; species Solirubrum edaphi. The sequence goes on from NZ_QHKM01000003.1 coordinate 210,507, forward strand.
CCCGGCCGGCCGTAGCTACTACGCAGCCTGCCCCCGCGAAGCTATTGCCGGGCTTGCCCGATTCCTTGCAGCCCCAGCCGCTGGCCCCGCTGCCCGGCCTTTCCGACTCGGTGCGGGCGGAGGTGCGGCGCCTGCACGCCGCGCTGGGGCCGGAGGCGGCCACGCTGCGCCCGGCGGTGCTGGAGCGGGCCTACGCCGGCTACCAGCGCCTGCGCCGGGCCCGGCAGCTGCGCGGCCCCCGCGTGCTGGCCGTGGCCGACATGGAGTTGCCGTCCTCCGAGCCGCGCCTCTGGGTTATCGACGTGCGCAACAGCCGCCTGCTGCACCACAGCCACGTGGCCCACGGCCGCGGCTCGGGTGGCCTGCGCGCCCGCCGCTTCTCCGACCGGCTGAAGTCGGCCTGCACGGCGCTGGGCTTCTACCGCACCGGCGACACCTACCGCGGCAAGCACGGCCTCTCGCGCCGCCTGCACGGCCTCGACCGGGGGCAGAACGGCCACGCCAGCAGCCGCTACGTGGTGCTGCACGCCGCCGATTACGCCAGCGCCGACTACCTCGCCCGCCACGGGCAGCTGGGCAATAGCCGCGGCTGCCCGGCCTTGCCGCCCGCCCAGTACCGGGCCATCATCAACCGGCTGGAGGAGGGGAGCTGCCTGTTTATCTACGGGCCCGATGCAGCGTACGCCTCGCGTTGGCTGCCGGCAACGTCTTGGCAATGACAGCGCTGCCTGGGGCGGGTGAGGCTTTTCCGGTAGGGAGTTGTCCGGTTCCGGGTTTGTCGCAGATTAATGCTAATGTTTTTTTCGAATCCTCCAATCTTTCTACGGATTCCTTACGTATCTGACGCCGTAATCGAATACTAAGGCACGCTGGCTGCCGCACCGGCTGTCGTTCGTCTTATTCTTCTATTGCCTGGCTGCTTCGATTATGGAGCGCCAGCCGCGCCCCTCCTTACCGCCCCGCTGCCGGGGCACCCTAGCGTCGAGTTGATCCTGCCGGTTGCCGGCGGGCAGCACACTCATTTTATCCTGGAAAATGTCGTCCGGCAATGGTGCCGGATGCATGATTCATATTCCCCAACCAAACCCCCCAATCCTATGAAGAACGGTTTCCGCCCGTTATTCTTCCTGGGCTTGTCGGCAGCCGCGGCGCTTGGCGTCGTGGCCTACAGCGGGCAGCAAGCCCCGCTGGAAGCCTCAAGCCACCGCGAAGCCCCGTTGATTGCCGACGACCCGCTGGCCGACAACACCGACCTCTACGCCTTCCGTTCGCCGGACGACGACTCCAAGATTACCATCATTGCCAACTACATTCCGCTGGAACTGCCCCAGGGCGGGCCGAACTACAACACGTTCGGCGAAAACGTGCGGTACGAAATCCACATCAAGAACAAGTCGACCAGCACGGGCGACGACATCACCTACCGCTTCACGTTCACGCGCGTCAACCAGGACCCGACCACGTTCTTCAACATCCGGCTGGGGCAGCAAAACCTGAAGACCACCTACACGATGGAGCAGAGCCTCGCGGGCGGGGCCTTCACCACGCTGATTTCCAACGGCGTAGTGCCGCCGCCCAACGTGGGCCCGCGCTCCATCACCAGCACGCCGGCCGGCCTGGGCACGACCTATAACACGCTCATGACCAACGCCGTGCAGACGCTGGGTAACGGTGGCAAGGTGTTCTGCGGCCCCGTCGACGACCCGTTCTTCGCCGACCTGGGCGGCATCTTTGACCTGGGCGGCATCCGCGCCCCCGGCCAGGCCCGCGACGGGCTGGCCCGGAAAAATACCCACGCCATTGCCCTGCAAATCCCCATTGCGGCGCTGCAGAAGGATGGCAAAACGGCCGCACAGGCCGCCAACATCCTCGATCCGGACTTCGTTATCGGCGTGTGGGCCTCGGCCAGCCGCCCGGCCCTGCGCACCCTGAACACCGACGGCACGCAGACGCACACCGGCAGCTGGGTACAGGTGTCGCGCATCGGCATGCCGCTGCTGAACGAGGTGGTGAACCCCATCGGCGCCAAAGACGCCTGGAACGCCAAGACGCCCTACGCCGAAGCCACCGTCACCGACGACTACCTCTCCAACCCGGAGCTGGGCCTGTACATGGCCGAAGGCACGGCCAACGGCCAGACCTACTACGGCGCCGCCGTGCCCGGCCTGGGCGCGCTGCGCATTCAGTCGGCTTCGCTGGCCGGCAGCCCCGGCCTGCCCGCTGCCGGCTTCGACTTCCGCAACGGCGCCGCCGGCCTGTCGGGCCTGGCTGGTAGTTCGGCGGTTACCGGCACGGCGCTGGCCCCGGCTCCGGCCGGCTACGGCCCCTACCTGCTGCGCGCCGGCAAGCCCCGCTCGGTGGACATTCTGCCCATCTTCCACACCGGCGTGCCGAACGCCATTCCGTACCAGCTGGCGACCGGCAAAACGCCCCGCAACCCGCTTACGGCCGGCAAGCCCTTCATCAACAACTTCCTGCTGGCCAACGCCACGGCCGCTAACCCCGGCGGCGACATGCTGCGCCTGAACATGGCCGTGCCCGTGACGCCGCGCAACTCGGCCGACTTCAGCTCGGAAGGCCTGCTGCAGGCCGCCGTGCTCGGCCTGACGGACGCGCGCTTCAACGCCAGCGCTGCCCTGCAGAACATTCCGAACATGGACGGCTTCCCGAACGGCCGCCGCCTCGAAGACGACGTGACCCGCATCGAGCTACAGGCCGTGGGTGGGGCCGTACTGGCCGCCATCGGGTTGTTCTACGACGACTACACGTCCACCTCGACCAGCCCGCTGACGCCGCGCCTGCTGGGCGTGGTCGGCTTCAACGCCGGCATCACGGCCAACGACACCACGCTGAAGGCCGCCTTCCCCTACGTGCAGACCCCCTGGAGCGGCACCAAGGCCCAGCAGACGGCCCTCTCGCAGCGCAGCAGCAACCTGAACCTGCAGCCCCAGCTGATGTCGGCGCAGGTATACCCGAACCCCTTCGGCGCCAGCACCACCATCCGCTACGAAACGGCCGTGAAAATGCCCGTGACCATCGTCATCATGGACCTGATGGGCCGCGTGGTGGCCACGCCCGTGCGCAACAAGACGGAAGCGCCCGGCGTGCACGAGTACCGCTGGGAAGCCGGCAAGCTGGCGGCCGGCGAGTACATTGCCACCATCCGCACCGGCAACACCACGCTGCAGTCGGTACACATTCTGCACCGCGGCGAATAGCCTCGGCGCTTAACGGCGGGGCGGCCCGGTGCCGCCCCGCCTACGGCCGCCGCCGGCCGCGCATCGGAGCCGCACCGATGCCGCGGCCGGCGGCACCAGCCGTAGCGGCGTTTCTCTCAACTTCCTGAATTTTCCCTATGTCCCTACCTCGACGCATCCTATACGCCTTGCTGCTGGTGGGTTTTGCCGTGTCGGTGGCGGCTGTGCTGCTGGCCCGCAAGGAGGTGCCCGTGCCGCAGCTGAAGGAGCGCCGCGGCGCCCTGGCCATCGGCGGCGAGTGGCTGAACACCAAGCAGGCCGTAGCGGGCCTGCAGGAGCGCCTGCGCCGCAACCCCGACGACCACGAATCCCGCCTGCAGCTGGCCCAGGCCTACGTGCAGGAAAGCCGCGTGACCGGCGACCATACCTACTACGACGCGGCGGCGCTCAAGCTCGTGGACGAGGTGCTGCGCCGGCGCCCCGACGATTTTGAGGCCCTGTGCACCAAGGCCGTCATCAGCCTCTCGCAGCACCACTTCGGGCAGGGCCTGACGCTGGCTGAGCACGCGGCCGAGCTGAACCCCTACAACGGCTTCGTGCAGGGCCTGCTCTGCGATGCGCACCTGGAACTGGGCCACTACCCCGCCGCCATCAAGGCCGCCGACCGCATGAACGAGCTGCGCCCCGACCTGCGGGCATACTCGCGCGTGTCGTACCTGCGCGAAATACACGGCGACGTGGGGGGCGCCCGGGAAGCCATGGACCTGGCCGTGCGGGCCGGCGTGCCCGGCCTGGAACAAACCGAGTGGTGCCGCGTGATGCTCGGCCGCCTCTACGAAGATTCCGGTGACCTGACCCGTGCCACCGCGGCCTACCGCCAGGCCCTGCAGACGCGCCCCGGCTACGCCTACGCCCAGGCCGGTATGGCCCGCGTGGCCCGCACCCGCGGCGACTACAACACCGCCATCCGCCTGCTCAAACAGGCCCGCGCCCAGGTACGCGACTTCGCCTTCGACGACGAGCTGACCGACCTGTACCGCCTCAACGACCAGCCTACGCAGGCCGATGCGTCGGCCCGCAACGTTATCAAGCAGCTGCAGGCCCACGCCAACACCAACGACGAGGAAGACGGGCAGGGCCACTACACCGACCGGGAGCTGGCCTACGCCTACCTCAAGGCCGGCGACCTGGACCAGGCCCTCACGCACGCCCAAACCGAGTACGAGCGGCGTCCGGCCAACATCGACGTGTGCGAAACCATGGCCTGGGTGCACTACAAGCGCGGCGACTATGCCGAAGCCCGCAAGTACATGACGCAGGCCCTGCGCACCAACTGCCGCAACCCCCAGCTGCTCTACCGCGCCGGCTGCATTGCCCTGCGCAACGGCGAAGTGGCCCGGGGCGAGTCGTGGCTGCGGCAGGCCCGCGAGCAGAACCCCAACTTCCGGCCCGACCCGACCGACCCCACGCTGCCGCCGCTGGTGGCCCGCCGCTGATCCGCCCCGCTCGCCCAAGAAGCTGCGATGAAACCGCTTGCCTTTTCGCTCCGCGCCGGGGCCTTGCTCACCGGGGTGCTCTTCCTGCCGCTGCTGGCCGGAGCGCACCCGTTCAGCAACGTCGACATCAGCTCCCTCTCGCGGCCCCAGGCCGTGTGGGGCTACCTGCAGCTGGGCTTTCAGCACATCATCCCGCTCTCGGCCGACATGGCCTGGGGCCTCGACCACATCCTGTTCATCGTGAGCCTGTTTGTGCTGGAGCCGCGCCTGAAGCCGGTGCTGCTGCAGGCCACGGCCTTCACGGTGGCCCACAGCATCACGCTGGGCCTGGCCGCCGCCGGGCTGATTTCGGTGGACGCGGGCGTGGTGGAGCCGCTGATTGCCTTGTCCATCCTGTTCGTGGCCCTCGAAAACCTGATTACCGACCGACTGCGGCCCTGGCGGCTGGCGGTGGTGTTCGGCTTCGGGCTGCTGCACGGGCTGGGCTTTGCCGGCATCCTGCGCGACATCGGCCTGCCCCGGCACCTGTTCTACGAAGCCCTGGTGAGCTTCAACGTGGGCGTGGAGCTGGGCCAGGTCAGCATCATTTTGCTCTGCTGGCTGATTATCGGCTGGTGGACGGCCCCGAAGCCCTGGTACAAGCAGCGCGTGCTCATGCCCATGTCGGTGTGCATTGCGCTGGTGGCCGCCTGGTGGACGGTCGAGCGGGTGTTCTTCGTCTGACGCCGCGCGGGCGTGGTCCGATTGTTCCAGGCCGTGGTCTGATTGATTCCCCGAGCCGGCTTTTCGCCCGCTTCCTCACTCATGAATGGCTGCTGGCGCCAGAACAACCAGTTATCTAGCCATTCACCCATTTAACAATTCAACGAAAATGCGTCAGGCCTTCATCGTGCTGCTGCTGCTCAACTACCTGCTGGTGGTGGCGTGCGGCTGCGTGGGCCGGCGCACGGATGACTGGGAGCGGTACCGGCCCAAACGGGCCTACGTGCACCGCGCCACCTGCCAGCGCGACAACGCGCTGCGCCTCGACTGCTTCGACCGCTGCAACGGCGACCAGCACCGCTGGACGCCCCGGCAGGCCGGCGAAGATATCTGGCACCACATTGCGGCTCAAGTGAACGGCACGGACGTGCACTTGCTGGCGGAAACAGCACTGCTGCCGCCGCGCCCGGCCCCGCGCCAGCCCCGGCCCACCTTCCCGAGGTGGACGCCCGCGCTGGCCCTGGGCCTGTTGGCTGAGCCCGACGCGCCACCCAGGCGGGGATAAGACCCCGGATGCCTACCGGCCCAGAGGCCGGGCAGCCGTCCGTTCCCGGCCCAATCCACCCGCCTGCTTGCCGCGGAAGGTTGGGCGCCCGTCTTATTCTCGTCACCCGACGACCGGCTGGCCGCCGCGCAACCGCGGGCCGGCCCGGCGTCACTGCGTTGCCGCTATGCCCTTACTGCTACGCTTCGGCTGCCCGACCCGGCGGCCCGGCTTGCTGTTGCTTTTCCTGATTGTGCTGTCGGCTGCGGCCGCGCGCGCCCAAACGCTGGCCACCCTGCGCGGCTCGGTGCTCGATTCGACCTCGCACCGCCCGCTGCCGGGCGTGACGGTGCGCCTCGACGGCCGCCCCGCCGACGGAGCCACCTCCGACGCCCTGGGCCGCTTCCGCCTCGGTGGGCTGCCCGCGGGCACGTATCAGGTGCGCGTGTCGGCGCTGGGCTACCGCAGCCAGACCGCGGCCCTGACCGTGGCCGCCACCGGCGCCGCGCCCGAGCCCCTGACCCTGGCGCTGGTGCCCACCGCCCTGCAGCTGGCCGAAGTCACCGTGGCCCAGCCCCGCGACCTGAACCAGAGCGTGGCCGCCATCAGCGGCATCGACCGGCAGCTGCGGCCCGTCAACTCGGCCCAGGACCTGCTGCGGCTGGTGCCGGGGCTGTTCATTGCCCAGCACGCGGGCGGGGGCAAGGCCGAGCAGATTTTTCTGCGCGGCTTCGACGTGGACCACGGCACCGACTTCGCCGTGAGCATCGACGGCATGCCGGTGAACATGGTGTCGCACGCGCACGGGCAGGGCTACGCCGACTTTCACTTCGTCATTCCCGAGGTAGTGGAGCAGCTGCGCGTGTACAAAGGCCCGTATTCGGCCCGCTTCGGGGATTTTGCCACGGCCGGCGCCGGCGAATTCACCACCAAAACCAGCCTGGAGCAAAGCCAGGTGAAGCTGGAAGTCGGTCGCTTCGACACGCGCCGGGCGGTGCTGCTGCTCGATTTGCTGGGCAAGAACGGGCACCTGTTCAGCCCGCGCGGCCGCGAAAGCGCCTACCTGGCCGCCGAGTACAACTTCACTAACTCGTATTTCGAGCAGAAGCAGCACTTCAACCGTTTCAACGGCCTGCTCAAGTACACCGGGCAGCTGTCGGAGCGCGCCACGCTGGCGGTGAGCGGCTGGCACTTCAACTCGCGCTGGGACGCCTCGGGCCAGGTGCCGGAGCGCGCCATCCGGGAGGGCCTGATTACCCGCTTTGGCTCCATCGACCCGACCGAGGGCGGCAACACGGCCCGCAGCAATGCCAACGTGCAGCTCACGGTGGATTTGCCCCACGACGCGGTGCTCACCCAGCAGGCGTACTACTCGCGCTACGGCTTCAACCTGTACTCCAACTTCACCTTCTTCCGCGACAACCCCACGGACGGGGACCAGATTCGGCAGAACGAGGCGCGCCACCTGGCCGGCTACCGCGGCACCTACGAGCGGGGCTTCGCCGTGGGCGGCCGCACCCTGCGCACCACGCTCGGCCTCGGTACCCGCTTCGACGACGTGGACCTGGCCCTGCGCCACGCCGTGCGCCGCCGCGTGACGGATACGCTCGTCAGCGGCCGGGTGCAGGAGCAGGGCTACTTCACCTGGCTCGACGCCACGCTGCCGCTGTCGGACCGCCTCACGCTGAACGCCGCCGCCCGCCTCGATTACTTCCGCTTCCGCTTCCGCGAAGACCGGGTGGACTCCCTCTCGGGCCGGGCCGGCAAAGCCCGCGTCAGCCCCAAGCTGAACCTGTACTACCAGCTCAGCCCGGCCGTGCAGCTGTTTGCGCGCTCCGGCTTCGGCTTTCACTCCAACGACGCCCGCTCGGTGGTGCTCAACCGCGCCGGCGCCCTGCCGCGGGCCATCGGCTACGAAGTCGGCTCGAACTTCAAGCCCGTGCCCGAGCTGGTGGTGAACCTGGCCGTGTGGGCCCTGCACCTGCAGGACGAGCTGATCTACGTGGGCGACGAGGCCGTGGTGGAAAGCGCCGGCCGCACCCGCCGCCTGGGCGTCGACGTGGCCGTGCGCTACCAGCTCACGCCCGCCCTCTTCGCCGACGTGGACCTGAACCTGAACCACGGCCGCTCGGTGGACGACCCCCGGGGCGAAAACTACATTCCGCTGGCGCCCAGCCGCACCAGCATCGGCGGCCTGACCTGGAAACGACCCAACGGCCTGAGCGCCAGCCTGCGCTACCGCCACGTCGACAGCCGCCCGGCCAACGAGGACAACTCGGTGCGCGCCCGCGGCTACACCCTCGTCGACGCCGTGGCCAGCTACACCCACCGCCGCTACCAGCTGGGCCTGACGGTGGAAAACCTACTGAACGTGGACTGGAACGAGGCTCAGTTCGACACCGAAAGCCAGCTGCGCGGCGAGGCCGCCCCCGTTTCGGAGCTGCACTTCACGCCCGGCACCCCGTTCTTCGCCAAGCTGACAGGCAGCTTCTTTTTCTAGAGGCTGTTATTGCCAAGCCCGCCAAATACACGTTGCCGGCCGCATCGGGGGCCGTAGCCATCGGGAAACATCAGCAAGGACTGCCGCGCGGGCGCTGCTGGGGCCATACGCCGGCAACGGGCACGACACCCCAAACGACCCGGCCTGCCGCCCGCAAAAGCAAAAAGCCGCTTCCAGGTTTTGGAAGCGGCTTAGTGGGGTGCAAGTGAACCGTGCTTACTTCACCACCAGCTTGCGCGTGAGGTGCAGCTCGGGCACGCTCACCGTGTACACGCCGGCGGGCAGCTGCCGGGCCGGTTGCAGGCGCGTGGTGGTCGAGCCGGGGTAAAGTTTTAAAGCTTCCTGGTGCACGCGGCGGCCGGTCAAATCGTGCAGCTGCAGCGTTACCGTCTGCTCCTCGGGCGCCACCAGCGTCAGCTCGATGCGGTCGGCGGCCGTCGGGTTCGGGTACAGCTGCAGGTCGGCGGCCACGTTCAGCTTGGCATCGGCCGTGCTGGTAACGGTGGCGCTACGGCCGGCCGTGGCGGTGTTGATGACGGTCGGCGCTGTGTAGGTCACTTTCACGAAGGCCGGCTGGGCCGGGTTGGTGGTGGCGTTCTGGCGGGCGCGCAGCGTAATCCAGCCGTCTGCGGTGGGCGTGTAGGTGCCCGTGAGCGTGCCGGTGCCCGTCTTGCTGCTCACCAGCGTGCCGGCCGCGTTGTAGAGGCCCACCACCAGCGAGTAGGCGCCGTTGGAGGGAAACAGGTTGTAGCTCACCGTCTTGTTGGCCGCCACGTAGATGCGGCCGGCCGTGCGCCAGGCCGTCGACGAGGCCGGCAGCTTGCCGCCCTGGCCCAGGGAGCGGGTGTCCCGGTCGCCGAGGTCGTCGTTCAGCTCCCATTCCTGCGTCGTGCTCATGGCGGCGCGCACGTAGTTGGTGCCGATGTTCACCGGGGCCCACACCGAGTAGCCGCGGCGGCCGGCGGTGGCCGTGCCGTTGCAGGGCGGGGTGTTGATGCTCACCGTCTGCGAGCCGCTCACCGTCACGGTGGCCGTGCCGTTGGCGCCGGAGTAGTCCTTCAACACCGTGCCCGGGGCGAAGTCGCACGACACCGTGTTGTTCTGCCAGGCCGAGAAGTTGTCGTTGATGCCGATGAGGGCCTTGGTGCTGCGCTCGATGACGAGGTGGTCGGCGGCCTGGTAGCGCACCTTGTAGGCCCCGTCCTTGAAGCGCAGGTTCTGGTGGCACCAGATCAGGTTTTCCAGGTCCGAGCGCGTGGGCAGGTCGGTGGTATTGGTCGGCTTGTGCGAGAAGCGTTTGCCGGTGTTGCCCACGTTGAAGAGGTCCTCAAAGAAAATCTGCGGGGAGCCGTCGAGGGCCAGCGCGGCGGCGTAGGTGGCCGAGAGGCGCGGGTCAAACGGGTCGATGTGCGGGGCCAGTTCCGAGCCGGTGTTCCAGCCGGTGTAGTTGCCGGTGCTGCCAGTCTGGGGCCGGAACGTGTCGTGGTTGTTCACGAAGGGCACCGTGCGGTGCACGTACTGCCCGCCGATGTTGACCACCCGCGTGCCCTGCTGGTAGCCCGGCAACGAGCCGAGGTCGAAGTTGCCGCCGCCGCTGACGATGCTGTAGAGCCCGTTGCGCAGCCCGAAATCAAAGGTGCCCGCGCGGTTCTGTACGTTGGTGCACCACTGGTCGAGCTGGGAGCCGCCGCCTACCCATTCGCCCACGGCGTACATGCCCGCGCCGCCCGAGGCCCAGCCGGCGTTGCTCTGCAGGTTATACAGGAAATCTTCGGTGGCGAAGTCCGGGAAGTGCTTCACCGCGTCGAGGCGCACGCCGTCGAAGCCTACCTGCTTTTTATACCAGATCAGCCAGTTGCGGGCCCCGGTGCGCATATAATCGGCCGTCTGCGCGGGGTTGAAGGTGGCGTTGGAGCTGCTGCCGTAAGAGCCGGAGTAGTAGCTCACATCGGGCCCGAAATACACCGCGTTCCAGTCGCCGGAAGTAGAATTATTGCCGGGGTTGGGGTTGAAGTTCTGCCAGTTCTTGGGCCAGCGGCCCGAGCGCGCCAGGTAGTTGGCGGCGTCCTCGGCGGAGGCCGGCGTGTTGTAGGAGACGTAACGGAAGTTTTTGTACTTACTCGTGTTGTAGTCTTCCCAGGCGGCTGGGTCCTGCCCGCCCGCGCCCGACTGCGAGCCGGCCCCGTCGACGTGGTTGAGCACCACGTCCTGCACCACTTCGATGCCGTTGGCGTGCAGCACGGCCACCATGCGCAGCAACTCATCCTTGGTGCCCAGGCGCGTGCCTACAAAGCCCTTTTGGTACTTGTCGCCGAGGTCGTAGTGGTCAAACGGGGAGTAGCCGTTGCCCTGGTTGCCGTTCTTGATGCTCGGCGGAATCCAGACCGCATCGACGCCCATGGCCTTGAGGCGGGGCGCCAGCTCGGCCAGGTAGTTGGCCCAGCCGTTGGGGTAGTTGGAGTTCCAGTAGTCCCACCAGAAGCCCTGGAGGACGACTTTGGATTGTGCCTGTGCGGGGGAGCCCAGCAGGAGGGCCACACCGACTGCGGCCAGCGTCCCCAGACGGGACGCGGTGCGCCAGATTTTCAGCATGAGTAAAGGTTGGGAATGCGGTAAGGGAAAAGGGACAGAACCGGGATGTGTGCACGCAAACCGGGGCGGTAAGTTGCGGAATATTTTTAGGTTCCACAATCGTTTGCGAAGGTTTTTAAGCCCCGGCGGAATCATCCGCGGCCCCGGCCCGTTGATAATATCAGTTGCAGCCTATATCGGGGCCGCATCGTATAGAGCCTAAACGGGCCGTAAGACCCTGTAGCCCAAACGAAACTCCTCCGATGGAAAAGCATAATAGCGTCGTTCACCGCCTCCGTCTGAAAGTCAAGGCGCGCCGTCTGGCCCGCCGGGCGCTGCCGTTCGTGGCTTCTCTGTTCCTGGCTACGCCGCTGGCCGGGCCGGTGCGCACCACGCAGGCCCACGGGCACCAGCTGCCGGTGGCCCTTAGCCACCCCGCCGCGCCGTCGCCCGTCACGCTGCTTACCCAGGGCACGCGCCAGCTCTACAACGAGCTGAACCTGGGGCAGCAGGGCCTGAGCTTCGACGTGTTTGAGAAGGCCTACACCGGCTACCTGAATCTGCGCGCCGAGGACAAGCTCGACCCCAGCCGCCAGTTGCTGGCCGTGGCCGATTTCGACCTGCCCAGCACCGAAAAGCGCCTGTGGGTGCTCGATCTGGACAAGAAGGCGGTGCTGTTTCACACGCTGGTGGCCCACGGCCACAACTCCGGCGAAAACGTGGCCACCACTTTCTCCAACCAGAACGAGTCGAACATGAGCAGCCTGGGCTTCTACGTGACCGATGCCGAGTACGTGGGCAAGCACGGCCGCTCTCTCAAGCTCGACGGCCAGGACCTGGGCTTCAACGACAACGCCCGCGAGCGGGCCGTGGTGATGCACGGCGCCGAGTACGTGAGCGAAGACTTTATCAAGCAGAACGGCCGCCTGGGCCGCAGCCTCGGTTGCCCGGCCCTGCCCATGGACCAGTACGCCCAGATCATCGATACGCTCGGCAAGGGGGCCTGCCTGTTTCTGAACGGCAACGACCCCAGCTACCAGTCGCAGTACCTCGATACCGCTGAAGCGGCCCGCGTCTACGCGGCCGTCGACGGCGGCGGGCAGGCGGTGTAGGCTTGAATCAGTAGTGAACGGGGCGCAGGCAGCTGCTTACCGACCCGTTGGCCCGGTGCGCGAGGATAGTCCTCAGCGCACCGGGCTTTTTTGGTGGAAAAGTGCAGCCGGCATCGGGGCTGGGCGGCTTACTGGCGCCGGAGGCTGAGCAAGCCGTCCGCGCCGGCGTACCGCGTAAGGAAGCTGGCGCCTTTCTTTGCGTACCGTGTTTATGCGAAGCTCTCTACAACGTTATGCCCCGCGCACCGGGCGGGCCGTGCGCAGCCTCGTGCAGCTGCAGGAGGCGCCCTGGCGCTGGCGGGTGGGCCTAGAGGCCGCGCTGGCTTTGGGGCTGCCCGTCGGGCTGTTTACGTTGCTGGGCCAGCAGCCCCTGGGCCTGCAGGCGGCGCTGGGCAGCTTCACGGCCCTGTACGGGGCCAGCCTCGCCCGCCCCGACCGGGCCCGCCTGCTGCCGCTGGTGGCCGCGGGCCTGCTGCTGGCCGCGGCGCTGGGCGTGTTGTGCGCCGGCAATCTGTGGCTGACCGGGACCTGTCTGGTCGTGGTCAGCGGGCTGGCGGGGGGGCTGGTGCTGGGCTACCGACTGGGGCCGCCCGGGCCCATGATGTTTGTGCTGGTGGCCGCGGTGGCGGGCCGCCTGACGGCGCCCGTGGCCCTGGGCGGCGTGGGCCTGCCGGGGCTGCGGCTGCTGGGACTGGTGGCCGTAGGTGCCGCGCTGGCCTACCTGGTCATCGTGGCCCCGCTCGCGTTGCCATCGGTGCGGCGCCGGAGTCTGGGGCGTGGCCTGAAAACGATATTTCCCGGCTTCAGCCTGCCCCCCGAAACCGTTGGCCTCGCCTTGCGCGTGGTAGTGGCGGTGCTGGTAGCAGGGCTGCTCAGCCGGCCCATGGGCGCCTACCGCAGCTACTGGGTGGTGCTTAGCGCGGTGGCAGTGCTGCAGTCCAGCCCCTCGCGGCGGCTGACTACCATTCGTGGGCTGCACCGCGTCGTGGGCACGGTGCTCGGCATCCTGGTGTTTGAGGCCATCTGGCTGCTGCACCCGGCGGGGCTGCTGGCCGTGGCGGTGCTGATGCTGCTGCAGGGTATTACCGAAGTGGTAGTAGCGCGCAATTACGCCCTGGCCCTGCTGTTCATCACCCCAATGGCGCTGCTCAACGCCACCCTCGGCCACCCCGGTGCCACGCTGCCCACGGTGCAGGGGCGGGTATTCGATACCCTGCTGGGCGCGGGTATTGCGCTGGGCGTGTTCTGGCTCGGCGAGGCGCTGATGTACTTCCGAACCAGTTCCGCTGCTGCGCAAACCCAAGGGCCGGAAGACGCTGAGGAAGTAGCGTAAGCCGGCGCTACGGAAGGCCCCCAGTAAGCACCAAGCGCCGCCCGATTACTACCGGGCGGCGCTTGGTTCAGGACGATGGGGCTTACAGCGCCACGCCGAACTTCTGCCCAACGGTTTGCAAATCGTCCACCACTTTCTGCAGCAGCGGAATGCCGTGGGTGAGCCGCTCCTCCGTCATGCGGCGCTCCGGGTCGCCGGGGATGAGCACCTGCTGGCCGGGCACGGCCTTGGCCTGGCGGAAGGTTTCAATCCACTTGTCCATATGCGCTTTGAACTCGGCGGCGGGGCGGAAGGCGTCCACGCGCATCACCCCGAAGAAATGGCCGATGCCCTGGCCCACCGGGTCGGCGGGCGGCTGCAGGAAGGCCACGAACGGGGGCACCCAGGGGCCGTAGTTGGCGCCCGACAGCACGGCGGAGAGGATGTCGACGGTGGCGCCGAGGCCGTAGCCTTTGTGGGAGCCCGTTTCGCCGCCCAGCGGCACCAGCGCGCCGCCGTTGCGGGTTTCGGTGGGGTTGCTGCTCGGCTGGCCCTCTTTGTCCTGAATCCAGCCGGCGGGGGCGGGCAGGCCCTTGCGCTCCAGGATTTCCATCTTGCCCTGGGCGGCCGTGGTGGTGGCCATGTCGAGCACGAAGGGCGGCTGCTCCCCGGCCGGAATGGCGACGGAAATCGGGTTGGTGCCGAGCAGGCGCTCCAGCGAATACGTGGGGGCCACCAGCGGCGAGGCGTTGGTGAGGGCAATGCCAATCATGTCGTGCGGCAAAGCCAGCATGGCGTGGTAGCCGGCAATGCCGAAGTGGTTGGAGTTGCGCACCGCCACCCAGCCCGTGCCCGCCACCCGCGCCTTTTCGATGGCCAGCCGCATGGCGTGCGGGGCCACCACCAGCCCCAGGCCCGCGTCGCCGTCGACCACGGCCGTGCTCGGCGTTTCGTGCACCAGCCCGATGCGCGGGGCGGCGTTGATGCGCTGGGCTTCCCAGAGGCGCACGTAGCCGCTGAGCCGCGCCACGCCGTGCGAATCGACGCCGCGCAAATCGGCGGACAGCAGGGTTTCGGTGGCCTGGCGGGCGTCCTCGGCGGGGCAGCCCATGGCGCGAAACACGCCCTCGGCAAAATCAAACAGACGCTGGTACTCGAAAGTCAAGGGGGCAGCAGGTAAAGGTGGAAGGGGAGGAGGGCCGAGCCAGCCTGAACAGCCAGCGGCGCTCAGGCCACAATTCGGAAAGCGCAAAAATGGTTGTCAGAGGCCATTCCGCATTTCGGAACGGGCAAAAACGCTTGTCAGACCCCATTCCGAAATGCGGAACGACCAAAAACGCTTGTCAGAGGCCATTCCGCATTCCGGAATGACCAAAAATGGCTGTCAGACCCCGTTCCGGAATGCGGAATGGCCAAAAACGCTTGTCAGACCCCGTTCCGGAATGCGGAACGGGGTCTGACAAGCCGCCGGGAGCATTTCTACAAGTTACTCGCCCAGCATTTCGGCCAGCAGGCCCTCTTTCAGCGCGTAGGCGGAGGCTTTGATGCGGGTGAGGCGGCAGGCGTTGAGCACGAAGTCGATGAGCACGCAGGCCACCACAATCATGTCGGCGCGCATGGGCGTCATGCCGGGCAGGGCCAGGCGCTGCTCGTGGGTGGTGTTCAGCAGCTCGTCGTAGCTGCGGTAAAAGCTGTCGAGCGACACCTCGCGGGCGGCGGGCTGCCGGGCCAAATCCTGGCCCTGCCGGGCGGCTTCCAGGTCGCCCAGGGTGTCGAACGAGCCGGAGGCGCCCACCAGGGTGCTGGGGCGGAAATGCTCCACGGCCGAGAGCATGGGCACCAGCGCGTGGCGCAGGAAATCCTGCTCGGCGCGCACGTCGTCCGGGGTGAGCGGGTCGTGGCGGAAAAACTGGTCGAGCAGGCGCTGGGCCCCGATTTCAAAGCTCTGCTTCCAGAAAATCTGCTGGTCGTTGGCAATGATAAACTCCACCGAGCCCCCGCCGATGTCCATGAGCAGATGCGGCTCGTCGCCCAGCGGCACGGCCTGCCGGATGCCCTTGCAGATCAGCTCGGCCTCGCGGGCGCCGGCAATGACTTCCACCCGAATGCCGGTCTGCTCGAAAATGGCCTTCACCAGCTCCGCGCCGTTGCGGGCCACGCGCACCGCGCTGGTGGCCGTGGCGCGCACGTCCGTTACCTGGTGCAGCTCGATTTCCTCCTGGAAGGCCTGCAGCGTGTGCAGGGCCCGGTCGAAGGCGGCCGGCGCAATTTCGCCCTGGCTGATGCCGCCCTCGCCCAGCTTCACGCCCACCTTGGTGCGCAGCAGCACCCGCGGCGCCTCGCCGCGCCGCTCGGGCAGCTCCACGATGAGCAGGTGAAACGTGTTGGTGCCCATATCGATGAGGGCCAGGCGTTTTTTGTGTGACATAGCTTTGGGGTGACACGTAGCACGTGACAAGTAACAGGTAAGTAGTGAGAAGCGAAACGGGACACGTAGGCGGGAGTCCGCAACAAGTTACTTGCTCAACCTGTCACGTGTCGCTTGTTACCTGCTGCCTTCTCAATTCGCGAACCGGCAGAAGGTACCCAGCGGCAGCTTGCGCTGGCCCTTGTCGTGCAGGTAGATTTCCCCGATTTCGCGCTGCCGGCCGTAGGGCGCGTAAATCGTGTCGATGAGGTTGTCCAGAATCAGCGCCGAGTAGCCGATGGAGTAAAGGTTGATGACGTAGAAGTGGTCCTGCGGGTCGAGCAGCTCGCGGCACATCTTCAGCATCTCGTTGAGCTGGTCTTCGAGCTGCCACTTCTCGCCGGTGGGGCCGCGGCCGTAGGCGGGCGGGTCGAGGATGAGGCCCTGGTACTTGTTGCCGCGCTTCACCTCGCGCTGCACGTACTTGAAGGCGTCTTCCACCAGCCAGCGCACCCCGTCGAGGCCGGAGGCTTCCATGTTGTCGCGGGCCCAGAAGTTGACCTGCTTCACCGAGTCGAGGTGGGTCACGTCGGCGCCGGCGGCGCGGGCGGCCAGGGTGGCCCCGCCGGTGTAGGCGAACAGGTTCAGCACCCGGGGCTTTTCGGCGCGGCGCTGCTTGGTTTGCTCGTAGATAAACTGCCAGTTCGGGTCCTGCTCCGGAAACAGGCCCACGTGCTTAAACGAGGAGAGGCCCAGGCGGAAACGCAGCTTCAGCCCGTCGGGCCGCTCGTAGTCGATGTACCACTGCTCGGCCATGCCCGGCTTGAGCTTCCACTGGCCTTTTTCGGTGGCCGCGTTGGCGCCCTTTTCGCGGGTGAAAGTGGCGTGGGCCCGGTCCCACTCGCTCTGGGGCAGGTGCGGGTCCCACACGGCCTGGGGCTCGGGGCGGCTGAGCACGTAGCGCCCGAAGCGCTCCAGCTTTTGGAAGTTGCCGCTGTCGAGCAGCTCGTAGTCGGGCCAGGGACTGGTGGTGAGGAAGGAGTACATCGGGGGCAAAAGTACGGCATTCGGGCTTGTGAGGCCGACGTGCGGTATCTTGCAGCTAACCGCTTTACCCGGTTCCATGCCCCGAATGGATCCAGACTGGCCACTGTTCGTGGTACCTCATCAGAGCCAAAAAAACTGCTGCCAGCTGGCCCGCATTGTGCCCGACGGGCAGCTGCACCGGCTACGCCCCCGGCTGCCTTTTCCGTTCACGCGCCTCCGGAAACGCAACCCGCACGCCCTGAATGCCGGCTGGCTTGTCGGCCTGCTGCCCTTCGACCCGCAGCAACCGGTGATGCGTCTGTTCCGGGCGCGGCTGCATGCGGGCGGGCAACGCCTGGAGCGGTTACCCGACATCAAGCTTCACCCGGCGCTGGAGGTTCATTCGCTGTTACTTGATGGTGACTGGCTGTACTTGGGTGGTGGAACCAACCGTTGGGCGCACCATAATCTGAGTGCCAAGGACGTTCCAGTCGGAGAATACTTTAGCCGACTACGGTTGTCCGATGCAAATCCCGCGCTGACGACGCTGCCGCTGCCCGTGGAATTTGGGCCGGGCAAGGCCGTTGATGATTTGCAGCGCGACGCCTACGGTCAGCTGTTGGTCCTTGACAACGTGGTCTGCCCTAAGTATCTGTTTTTATACCAGCTGTATGGACACCAGCCGCCAAAGTGGCTAAAGACGCATAAGCTGCCTTTTCACCGCGTCAACGAGACCTACGAACGGGCCAGCTGGAATGAGCATTTTATTGCCTTGCTCTCGTGGGGAGTAGGAGAAGTAGGCAGCACTCGCTATATCTCCGTATTACGCCGTCGTGATATGAAACCGGTGTGGCTGGCAGGTGAACATTGGAGGCATAGATTTCAATTAGCCGAAATACAGACGCCCAGGCCGCACCTGTCTGATGCGGTTATCTGCGAAAATCAAGTGGTTTTCGCGTTAGGATTGGGTGGGCTGGGTTCTGCTCGACTGGACGCCGCAACCGTCTGGCCTAAGCGACGAGTGAGCTATGGCTACTATGAATGTTGGCCTAACGGTCGTAATCAGCCAAGCGTCTGGCGGCGTGAGCGACCCTACGAATTTGCTTCCGAAATCGACCTACGCACTGCTGGGCCGGCCGAAGGCGTAACGTGGCTGCCCCCGACGCCCGAGCAGCCGGCCATTGTCGAAACCGTGCGGGCAGTACACCCGACCCTGCTGCTGCTCACCGGCCGGCACGAGCCGCGGGGACTGGAAGTCTGCTGGACTCGGCTAATCTGATTCTCAGCGGGAGTAAAGCTATTCTGAAACGTCCTTCGTGAAACCTTCGGGCATCTCTACGGGGACCAGAGGCCTGTGTTATCTTTAGCCTCATGCCCGAACTTCCCCGCCTCCTCGACCAGCTCGAACGCGCTTTCCACGGCGACGCCTGGTCCGGCCCTTCGCTGCTGGCTACGCTGGTTGGGCTTTCGGCCGATCAGGCGGCGGCGCGGCCCATTCCGTCGGCGCACAGCATCTGGGAGCTGGTGCTGCACCTGCGCACCTGGGCCGATACCGTGCGCGTGCGCATCGAGCAGCGCTACCACGTGCTCATCGAGGGCGAAGACTGGCCCGCCGTGCCCCTGGTGGCCGATGAAACGGCCTGGCAGACGGCCCTGAGCGAGCTGTCCAAAGCGCACGAGCAGCTGATGACGGCCGCGCAGGCGCTGTCCGAAAAAGACCTCGCCCAAGTGCTCGGCGCCGAGCGCAACCGCCCGGACGGTTCGGGTGTTTCCGTTTACGTATTGTTGCACGGCACGGCGCAGCACTACCTCTACCACGCCGGCCAGGTGGCCTTGCTGCGCAAGCTGGTCTGACCGCTTTTTCTCTGCTTTTCCATGCGTTTTCATAAGTACCAGGGCACCGGCAACGACTTCGTCATGATTGACGACCGCGCCCGCACCTTTCCGGCCGACGACTATGCCCTGGTGCGCCGCCTCTGCGAGCGGCGCCGCGGCATCGGGGCCGATGGGCTCATCCTGCTGCGCACCCTGCCCGGCTACGACTTCGAGATGGTGTACTACAACGCCGACGGCTACCTGGGCTCGATGTGCGGCAACGGCGGCCGCTGCACCGTGGCCTTTGCCCAGCAGCTCGGCGTGATTCAGGACAAAGCCCACTTCCTCGCCGCCGACGGCCCGCACGAAGCCACCGTGGATGCCGACGGCACCGTGCGCCTGCGCATGATGGACGTGGCCGGCCAGCAGGAAGTGCCCGACGGCATTTTTCTCAACACCGGCAGCCCGCACATCGTCCGGTTTCTGCCCGCCAGCTCCCTGGCCGAGCACAACGTGTACGCCGAGGGCCGCGCCATTCGCTTCGGCGAGTTTTTCAACGCCCGCGGCGGCACCAACGTCAACTTCGTGGAGGAGCCGCAGGTGAGCGGGCAGCCCTGGCAGGTGCGCACCTACGAGCGCGGCGTGGAAGACGAAACCCACTCCTGCGGCACCGGCGTGACGGCCGTGGCCCTGGCCGCCGCCCGCCGCGGCGCCGCCAGCCCGGTGCCCCTGCGCACCATCGGCGGCGACCTGTCGGTAAGCTTTCGGCAGCAGCCCGACGGCTCGTTTACCGAGGTGTACCTGAACGGCCCGGCGGAGTTCGTCTTCGCGGGCGACATTCAGCTCTAGCCTATGCTGCGCGGCGACACCGTGTACCTGCGGGCCCTCGAAGCCGATGACCTCGCCTTCCTCTACGAAATCGAAAACGACGGGAGCGTGTGGGGCCTGGCCTCCGACACGCTCACGCCCATTTCGCACTATTCCCTGGAGCGCTACCTCGATGCCGCTGCGGCCGATTTCTACGAGGTGCGGCAGCTGCGGCTGGTCATCTGCGCCCGCGCCGACGACGCGGCCGTGGGCACCGTCGACCTGTTCAACTTCGAGCCCCACCACCGGCGGGCGGCCGTGGGCATTATGGTGCTGCAGAGCCGCCGCCGCGCCGGCTACGCCGCCGAAGCCCTGCTGCTGACCCAGCGCTACGCCCGCCGCACCTTGCACCTGCACCAGCTGTATTGCACCATTGCGGGAAATAACCAGGCCAGTCTGCGCCTGTTTCGCGGGGCCGCGTTTCGGCGCGTGGGTGTGCGCCGCCAGTGGCTCAGCACCGATGTAGGCTGGGAAGATGCGGTGGAAATGCAATGTGTGTTAACGGGCCAATAGGCCCGTTTTTTTGTGGGGTATCATGCCTTTTTATAGTTGAGTTAGCCTGTAAGTATCCTTTTGTCGAGGCTCTGCGTATGCCTATCTGCCGCGCTTGGTTGAGAAGGGCCGTGTAACCGAGCCGACCAATTCTTATTGCCACACCTACCGCCAAATTCTTTGACGCTCTTACGCATGTCCTTACTCGACGTCCCTTCCTACGCGCCGGCACCTGCCCACAACACGCCCTCGGATGCTTCCCCCGAGGCTACTTCCGAAGTCACCAACGACCAGCAGCTGCCCGATCTGGTGTGCTTCGCGCACCTGCACTGGGACTTTGTGTGGCAGCGTCCCCAGCACCTGTTGTCGCGCTTTGCCAAGCAGACCCGCGTGTTTTACGTGGAGGAGCCCTGCACGCACTGGGGCGACAAAACGATGGAGCCCTGGCTGGAAATCAAGGACCGCGAAGAGGGCAAGCTGAAAATCGTGGTGGTGCACCTGCCCGAGGGCATGGCCGAAGAAGCGGCTGACCAAACCCAGGCGGCTATTCTCGATGACTACTTCAAACGGGAAAAGATCCAGGACTTCATTGCCTGGTACTACTCGCCCATGTTCCTGGCCAAGTCGCGGCAGTTCCGGCCCGCGCTGACCATCTACGACTGCATGGACGAGCTGGCCAACTTCAAGGGCGCCCACCCCGAGCTGCGCAGCCGCGAGCAGGAGCTGTTCCGGAAAGCCCAGCTCGTCTTCACCGGCGGGCAGAGCCTGTACGAGGCCAAAACCAAGCAGCACCACAGCGCCCACGCCTTCCCGAGCAGCATCGATAAAGCCCACTTCGGCCAGGCCCGCAAAGCCGCTGCCGATCCGGCCGACCAGGCCGGCATTCCGCACCCGCGCGTGGGCTTCTTCGGCGTGGTCGATGAGCGCCTCGACATCGAGCTGCTGGGCCAGTTGGCCGCCGCCCGCCCCGACTGGCAGCTGGTCATCATCGGGCCGGTGGTAAAAATCGACCCGGCCACGCTGCCGAAAGGGGACAACATCCACTACCTCGGCGGCAAGGACTACAAGGAGCTGCCCGACTACCTGCGCGGCTGGGACGTGGCCACCCTGCTCTTCGCCGACAACGAAAGCACCAAGTTCATTTCGCCCACCAAGACGCCGGAATACCTGGCCGCCGGCCGCCCCGTGGTCAGCACGCCCATCCGCGACGTGGTGCGCCCCTACGGCGAGCTGGGCCTCGTGCACATTGCCGCCACGGCGCCGGAGTTCGAGCAGGCCATCGAAAAAGCGCTGCAGGACGGCGCCGACCCGGCCTGGCTAAAGCGCGTCGACGAGTACCTCGACACCATCTCCTGGGACCAAACCTGGCAGGGCATGGTTGATCTGATGCAGGCCGAACTGAAAAAAGCCCAGGCTTAGTACCAGCAGCGCCGCTGACCACACCGCTTCCTTTTACCCAACCAACCCTAAACTGCCCTCGGAGCTATGTTTGATTACCTCATCGTCGGAGCCGGCTTCGCTGGCAGCGTGCTGGCCGAGCGCCTGGCCACCCGGTCCAATAAGAAAGTGCTGATCATCGACAAGCGCAACCACATCGGTGGCAACGCTTACGACCACTACAACGAGGATGGCATCCTCGTGCACAAGTACGGTCCGCATATCTTCCACACCAATTCCAAGGACGTATTCGAGTACCTTTCCAACTTCACCGACTGGCGTCCCTACGAGCACTGGGTGCTGGCGTCGGTGGATGGGCAGCACGTGCCGATTCCGATCAACCTGGACACCATCAACAAGCTGTACGGCACCAACATGACTTCTTTCGAGGTCGATGCCTTCTTTGAGTCGCAGGCCGAAGCGGTGCCGGTTATCCGCACCTCGGAAGACGTGGTGGTGAGCAAGGTGGGCCGGGAATTGTACGAGAAATTCTTCCGCAACTACACCCGCAAGCAGTGGGGCCTCGACCCCTCGGAGCTGGATAAGTCGGTGACTTCGCGCGTGCCGACCCGCACCAACCGGGACCGGCGCTACTTCACCGACACTTACCAGGCCATGCCCCTGCACGGCTACACCAAGATGTTCGAGAAGATGCTCGACCACCCGAACATCAAGATCATGCTCAACGTGGATTACCACGAAATCATGAACGTCATTCCCTTCAAGGAAATGATTTTCACCGGGCCGGTGGATGAGTACTTTGACTTCAAGTTTGGCAAGCTGCCTTACCGCTCCCTGGAGTTCAAGCACGAGACGCTCAACAAGGAGCAGCACCTCGAAGCCCCGGTGGTGAACTACCCGAACGAGCACCTCTACACGCGCATCACCGAGTTCAAGGCCCTCACCGGCCAGACGCACCCCAAAACCAGCTTGGTGTATGAGTACCCGCGCGCCGAGGGCGACCCGTACTACCCCATTCCGAAGCCCGAAAACGCCGAGCTGTACAACAAATACAAGAAGCTGGCCGACGAGACGCCCAACGTACACTTCGTAGGCCGCCTGGCCACCTACAAGTACTACAACATGGACCAGGTGGTGGCCCAGGCGCTGACTTTGTACAAGAAGCTCACTGAGAAATCGGAGGAAGTACAGGTCAAGAAACCGGCCATTACCGGCTCGGCCAGTTTGATGGACAAGCTGCTGCCTCGCGACCCGAACAAGCAGCAGGCGTAAGTAGTACCAGTATCAATTCCGCGGGGTGTAGCAGTTTGCCGTGCTTGCTACACCCCGCGGCTTTTTTTAGCGCATGGCACTGTTGGAAATGTGGGGCGGCGTCGAATGCAGCATTCGGCGCG
This sequence comes from Hymenobacter edaphi, assembly GCF_003258365.1. Classification (GTDB taxonomy): domain Bacteria; phylum Bacteroidota; class Bacteroidia; order Cytophagales; family Hymenobacteraceae; genus Solirubrum; species Solirubrum edaphi. The sequence continues at coordinate 233,340 of NZ_QHKM01000003.1, forward strand.
TGCAAGATGATTTTTCGGACCAGACGCGCCTGAGCGGCCACCGCCAGCGGCTGGAAGACCTGGATGAAATAGCCGAGCTGGGCGTGCGCAAGCTGCGCTACCCGGTACTCTGGGAAAACGTGGCGCCCGACAGCCTGGACGAGCCGGACTGGTCGTGGACCGATGAGCGGATGACGCGCCTCCAGCAGTTGGGCATCGACCCCATCGTGGGCCTGGTGCACCACGGCAGCGGACCGCGCTACACGGCTATGGATCAGCCCGGCTTCGTGACGGGGCTGGCGCAATTTGCCCGCATGGTGGCCGAGCGCTACCCTTGGGTGACGCACTACACGCCCGTCAACGAGCCGCTGACCACCGCCCGCTTCAGCGGCCTCTACGGCCTGTGGTACCCGCATAGCCACGACGACGCGGCCTTCGTGCGGATGCTGCTGCATCAGGTGCAGGCCACCAAAGCGGCTATGCTGGCCATTCGGGAGGTAAACCCGCAGGCCCGGCTGGTGCAGACCGAAGACCTGGGCAAAATCTACAGTACGCCACAGTTGCTGTATCAGGCTGATTTCGAGAACCAGCGCCGCTGGCTGAGCTTCGACCTGCTCTGCGGCCGCGTAACGCCCGAGCACCTGCTTTACGGCTACCTCCGGGAGCGTGGCGCCACGGCGGAAGAGCTGGCGGAGCTGGTAGCCGCGCCGTTGCCGCCGGACCTGCTCGGCATCAATTACTACGTTACCAGTGAGCGGTTTCTGGACGAGCGGCTGGAAAGCTACCCCTCGCACAGCGTGGGCAGCAACCAGGTAGAACGCTACGCCGACGTAGAAGCCGTGCGCGTGGAGCCGCTGCAGCTTGCCGGCCTCCGCACGCTGCTGCTGGAAGCCTGGCAGCGCTACCAGCTGCCGCTGGCCGTAACGGAAGTACAGCTGGCCTGCACCCGCGAAGAGCAGATGCGTTGGCTGCAGCAGGCCTGGGATGCCGCCAATGCCGCTGCCGAAGCCGGTGCCGACGTGCGGGCCGTCACCGTGTGGGCCCTCCTGGGAGCCCACAACTGGGACACCCTGCTCACCCGCGACGGAACCTACGAAACCGGCGTATTCGACGTGCGCAGCGGGCAGCTCCGGCGCACGGCCTTATTCAAGATGGTACAGCACTTGGCCAACAATATTCCTTACCACCATCCCGTCCTGCAAGGAGCCGGCTGGTGGCAACGCCCCAACCGTTTTGCTTACCGCCACTTCCTGCCTGCCCAACTCACCACCTAGCCTATGAATGTATTTCAGGCACCGGCTACTGCCGGGCAGCCGTTGCTGATTACCGGCGCCCAGGGCACCCTGGGCCGGGCATTGGAGCGTATCTGCGAAATCCGCAACCTCGCCGCCATCTGCCTCAGCCGCCACGAGCTGGACATTGCCGACCCGGTGGCCGTGGAGGTGGCCCTGCAGCGCTACACCCCCTGGGCCGTTGTCAACGCCGCGGGTTACGTGCGCGTCGACGAAGCGGAAAAGGATGCTGCCCGGTGCTACCACGTCAATACCACCGGGCCCAAGGTGCTGGCTCAGGCCTGCGCCCACCGCGCCGTGCAGCTGCTCACGTTTTCCTCGGATCTGGTGTTCGACGGGCAGCAGTCGGTGCCCTATACCGAGGGCGACGCCAAGGGGCCGCTGAACGTGTACGGCCGCAGCAAGAGCCTCGCCGAGCGCGACGTACTGACGGCCCTGCCGCAGGCCTTGGTAGTGCGCACCAGCGCCTTTTTCGGGCCCTGGGATGAAGAGAATTTCGTGCATTTCGCCTTGCAGTCTATGCGCAGCGGCCGGGTATTCGAAGCCGCCGACGACCTGCAGATTTCGCCCACCTACGTCCCGGACCTGGTGAATACCGTTCTGGACCTGCTCATCGACGGGGAAAGCGGCATCTGGCACGTGGCCAACCGCGGTACCTACACCTGGGCCCAGCTGGCGCAGCTGGCCGCCGAAGCAGCGGGGCTCAACACGGCCCTGGTGCGTCCGCGCCCGGTAGCCGAGTTCGGCTGGTCCGCGCCGCGCCCCGCTTTCAGCGCCCTCAGCACCCGCCGCGGGATTGTGCTGCCTACCGCCGACGACGGCCTCGGGCGTTACCTGGCCGACACTAGCCGCTCGGGCTGCGTGCTAAAGGGCGAGGAACTGAAACAAGCATCGTAGGAAGAACCACCACCCGCAACTTTGGCACGACCCGCCGGGTGAAGCAGCTGCAAGTCTGCCAATAGTTCTTTCCCGGCCAACCCCGCACTCTTTTTGAAGAGGCGGGGTTGTTCATTTCTGGGGCATCTTAGAGCGCGTCTGGGGCTTTTCCCTTAGAAAACGTATTTTTGAGGTGCGCCCCAGCGCATTCAGTACATTTTCCTACACAGCATGTTCGATTTTATCGGGAAGGCCGTCACGAAAGTCTTCGGCACCAAGTCGGAGCGGGACTTGAAAGGCATCATTCCTTACGTGGCGACCATCAACGCCGAATACGCCAAACTGGCAGGCATCTCCGATGACGAGCTGCGCGGCCAGTCCGACGAGCTGCGCGCCATCATCGATGAGCGCCTGCAAGCCGTGGACGCGCAGATTGCCGGCCTGCACGCGCGTATCAACGACCAGCCCAACCTCGACATCCAGGAGAAGGAACAGATCTTCGACCAGATCGACGCGCTGGAAAAGCAGCGCAACGTGCAGTTGGAAGAGGTGCTGATGGAAATTGCGCCGCGCTCTTTCGCCATCGTGAAGGAAACGGCCCGCCGCTACAAGGAAAACGGCCAGCTGGTGGTGACGGCCACCGAGCACGACCGGAGCCTGGCGCGCACCCGGCCGCACATCCGCTTCGAGGGCGACAAAGCTATCTGGCCCAACAAGTGGATGGCCGGCGGCGCCGAAATGACCTGGGAGATGACGCACTACGACGTGCAGCTCATCGGCGGCTTGGTGCTGCACCAGGGCAAGATTTCGGAAATGGCCACGGGCGAAGGCAAGACGCTGGTGGCCACGCTGCCCGCCTTCCTGAACGCGCTGGCCCGCCGCGGAGTGCACGTGGTGACGGTGAACGACTACCTGGCCAAGCGCGACTCGGAGTGGATGGGCCCGCTGTACGAGTTTCACAACATGCGTTGTGACTGCATCGACAAGCACCAGCCCAACACCGACGCCCGCCGGCAGGCCTACCTGGCCGACATCACCTACGGCACCAACAACGAGTTCGGCTTCGACTACCTGCGCGACAACATGGCCCGCGACCCGGAGGAGCTGGTGCAGCGCAAGCACCACTACGCCATGGTCGACGAAGTGGACTCGGTGCTCATCGACGACGCCCGTACGCCGCTGATCATCAGCGGCCCGGTGCCCCGCGGCGACGTGCACGAGTTCCTGATTCTGAAGCCGCGCATCCAGCGCCTGGTGGAAGAGCAGAAAAAGCTGATCCAGCAGTACCTGCTCGACGCGAAGCGCATGATCAAGGAAGGCAAAGACGGCCCCAAGGAGGGCGAAGGCGGCCTCGCGCTGTTCCGCGCCTTCCGCGGCCTGCCCAAGAGCAAGCCGCTCATCAAGTTCCTCTCCGAAACCGGCAACCGCGCCATTCTGCAGAAAGTAGAAAACCACTACCTGCAGGACAACTCGCGCCAGATGCCCCAGGCCGACCAGCCGCTGTTCTTCACCATCGATGAGAAGAACAACCAGATCGAGCTGACCGAGCGCGGCATCGACCTGATTACCGGTCAGGGCGAAGACGCGAGTTTCTTCATCATGCCCGATATCGGCACCGACCTGGCTGCCATCGAAAACAACAAGGCCCTGACGGCCGAGGAGCGGCTGCACCAGAAGGAGCAGCTGATGCAGGACTTCCAGGAGAAGTCGGAGCGCATCCACACCGTCAACCAGCTGCTGAAGGCCTACACGCTGTTCGAGCTCAACGACCAGTACATCGTCAGCGAGGACCACAAGGTGAAAATTGTGGACGAGCAGACCGGCCGCGTGATGGAAGGCCGCCGCTACTCCGACGGGCTGCACCAGGCCATCGAGGCCAAGGAAAACGTGCGCATCGAAGACGCCACGCAGACCTACGCCACGGTGACGCTGCAGAACTACTTCCGCATGTACCACAAGCTGGCCGGCATGACCGGTACGGCCGAAACGGAAGCGGGCGAATTCTGGCAGATCTACAAGCTGGACGTGGTGGTCATCCCGACCAACCGCGGCATTGCCCGCAAAGACCAGCACGACAAGGTGTACAAAACCACGCGCGAGAAGTACAACGCCGTGGCCGAGGAAATCCAGGAGCTGGTGAAGGCCGGCCGCCCGGTGCTGGTGGGTACCACCACGGTGGAAAACTCGGAAATCATCAGCCGCCTGCTGCAGCTGCGCAAGATTCCGCACCAGGTGCTGAACGCCAAGCAGAATCAGCGCGAAGCCGAAATCGTGGCCGGCGCCGGCTACCCGGGCACCGTGACCATTGCCACCAACATGGCCGGCCGCGGTACCGACATCAAGCTGCGCGAAACCTCCAAGGAAGCCGGTGGTCTGGCCATCATCGGTACGGAGCGCCACGAAAGCCGCCGCGTCGACCGGCAGCTGCGCGGCCGCTCCGGCCGCCAGGGCGACCCGGGCACCTCGCAGTTCTTCGTCTCGCTCGAAGACAACCTGATGCGCCTGTTCGGCTCCGACCGCATTGCTCGCCTGATGGACCGCATGGGCCTGGAGGAAGGCGAGGTGATTCAGCACTCGATGATTACGTCGAGCATCGAGCGCGCCCAGAAGAAGGTGGAGGAAAACAACTTCGGCATGCGCAAGCGCCTGCTGGAGTACGACGACGTGATGAATGCCCAGCGCGAGGTGGTGTACCGCCGCCGCCGCAACGCCCTCTTCGGCGAGCGGCTGGAGCTGGACGTGTGGAACATGGTCTACGAAGTGTCGGAAGATATCGTGACGGGCCACAAGGTCAGCGGCGACTACAACGACTTCCAGCTGGCCATCATTCGCGTGTTCGGCTACGACACCCACATTTCGGCCAACGAGTTTGCCAGCCAGCCGGCCCCGGCCCTGGTGCAGAAGCTCTACGACGAAGCCCTGGGCTACTACCACTCCAAGAACGAGGTCATCGGCGAATCGGCCCTGCCGCTCGTCAACGACCTGCTGGCGCAGAACGCCCCGTTCGAAAACATTGCCGTGCCCTTCAGCGACCAGCGCAAGCAGGTGACGGCCGTGGCCAGCCTGCGCAAGGCCCAGCAGACCAACGGGCAGGAGCTGATCCGCGCCATGGAGAAGGTTATCGTGCTGTCGCTTATCGACGAGGCCTGGACCCAGCACCTGCGCGCCATGGACGACCTGAAGCAGGTGGTGCAGAACGCGGTGTACGAGCAGAAAGACCCGCTGCTGGTCTACAAGTTCGAGTCGTTTGAGCTGTTTAAGCGCATGATCAGCAAGGTGAACGAGGAAACCGTGACCTTCCTGTTCCACGCCGACATCCCGGCCACCACCCAGGGCCCCGGCGAGGAGCCGGAAATCTTCTTCGAGGAAGCCGACACCGTGCCGCGCATGCCGCAGCCCCGCGTGAAGGCCGAGAAGGAGCAGGTGCACTCGCAGCTGGAATCGGGCTACACCGCCGAGGACGACAACGCCGAGGGCATTGTGGAGCGCCAGGAGCCCGCCCGCTCGCAGAAAATTGCCAACCGCAACGACAAGGTGAGCGTGCAGTACATGGATGGCCGCATCGTGCGCGACGTGAAGTTCAAGAGCGTGGAAGAAGACGTGCTCAGCAACCGCGCCGTGATTATCGACTAAGACCACGGATTGGCTACGCCGAACTTCGTTTCGACGGATTTATCGGATTCCGCGGATTTCGTAGACGATTGTCGTTCAACGAACCGGAGCCACGGCTACAAGCCGTGGCTCCGTCTTTTTAGACCTATTTTTGCCGCGTCCTTCAGGTTCGGAATATCGTCGGATAGCGCGGGTGAATACCACCTGCGGAACGTCCACGAAATCCGCGAATCAAGGAAAACGTAGTCAAGTCCGAAGAAGCCCGCACGAGTCCGTGATTTAATCGACCACAAAATCCGTGAAATCCGAAAAATCCGTCGAATCCGTGGTCCTGGCGGCCCGCATCGACCACACGCTGCTCAAGCCCGAGGCCACCCGTGACCAGATTGTGCAGCTGTGCGCCGAGGCGCGGCAGGCGCAGTTTGCCAGCGTGTGCGTGCCGCCGTGCTACGTGAGCGTGGCCGCCAACGAGCTGTACGACTCGGGCGTGACCGTGTGTACCGTCGTGGGCTTTCCGCTGGGCTACCAGCTCACCAAGGTGAAGTTTTTCGAGGCCCACCAGGCGCTGAGCGAAGGCGCCACGGAAATCGACGTGGTAATGAACGTGGCCGCGTTCAAATCGGGGCGCGACGCGGAGGTGGAAGACGAGCTGGGGCAGCTGGCCGAGCTGTGCCACTTCCGCGGCGGCATCCTGAAGGTCATCATCGAAACGGCGCTGCTGACGGAAGCCGAAATCCGCCGGGCCTGCGACCTGTGCGCCGCCGCCGGGGCCGACTTCGTGAAAACCTCCACCGGCTTTGCCAGCCGCGGCGCCTCGGTGGAGGATATCCGGATCATGCGCGACCAGCTGCCGGCCCACATCCGTATCAAAGCTTCCGGCGGCATCCGCACCCACGAGCAGGCCGTGGCGCTGGTGCAGGCCGGCGCCGACCGCCTCGGGGCCTCCGCCGGCCTCGCCCTGCTCACGTCCGCCGCCGACTCCACCTCCCATGAACCGACTGCTTACTAACGTGCCCGTGCTCCTCGCTTCGCTGGCCCTGGCCGGCTGCGCCGCCTCGGGGCCGGCCGCGCCCAGCGCCACCACTGCCGCCCCCGATACCACCAGGCCCGCCGCCACTACCGCCAGCCGGGCCAGCCAGCCGGCCGAGGATCTGAGCAAGTACCGGCCGAAGTTCAGCCCGCCGCCCGCGCCCAAGCCGCTGACCGGCAAAACCTTCGTCACGCCCACGGCCAGCGTCAACGCCCAGATTGACCAGCGCCTGCGCGACCAAGCCTACACCAACCAGAACGTGAAGTACACCTCGGGCTACCGCATTCAGGCCTACGTGGGGCTGGAGCGCGACGAGGCCATGGCCATTCGCCGGGCCGTCATCAGCCGCTACCCCGAGGAAACCGACTACGTGGTGTTCAAGCAGCCGATTTACCGCCTTTTCATCGGCGACTACGCCACCCGTCTCGACGCCGAGCGGGCCATGCTGCGCATCCGGCCGCTGGCGCCCAAGGCGGAGCTGCAGCCGGCGCAGGTGCTCATCAACAAAACCCGCTTCTAGCCTATGCCGCTCATTCGTCAGCTGCAGTGGGAGGAGTTGGATTTGTTGCAGGGCCTGGAGGCCATTCCGACGCAGGACGACAACGGCGGCATGCACTACCGCGTGCGCCACGACGGCCTGGTGCTGCTCGTGTCTTTGTGGTCTGACCTGGGCCTGGTGGATGTGACGCTGGTGCAGACGGGCACCGAGGCCATTCTGCTGGACCTCACCGTGGCCGTACGCGGACGCATCCGCTACAACAACGACAAGCGCGGCGAGTACCTGGAGTTTGCCGACTGCGTGCTGGTCAGCCGCGTGACGCTGGCCGAGGAGCAGATGGAAGCCGCTTTCAGTCCCAACCTGCTGGGCCGTGCCATGCTGCTGGCCGTCAAGCCCCACGTGAGCGTGCTGTTTGAGTAGGGGTGGGACCAGATGACCAGCAAGCCGCGCGGTTGTACCTTGCGGCCTATGCAGCATTTGCTTACCCGCATCCAGGAACTGGCCGCCGCGCAGGCCGCCGACGTGGTAGCGCAGCGCCACCACTTGCACGCCCACCCCGAGCTGTCGTTCAAGGAGTTTGAAACCGCCAAGTACGTGGCGGCCGAACTGCGCAAGCTCGGCCTCGACCCGCAGCCCATTGCCACCACCGGCCTCGTTGCCCACATCGAAGGCCGCAACCCCGGCCGCCGCACCGTGGCCCTGCGCGCCGACATGGACGCGCTGCCCATTCAGGAGCAGAACGAGGTGCCGTACCGCTCCCAGAATCCCGGCGTGATGCACGCCTGCGGCCACGACGTGCATACCTCGTCCCTGCTGGGGGTGGCGCGCATTCTGGTGCAGCTGCGCGACGAGTTCGAGGGCACCGTTAAGCTGATGTTTCAGCCCGGCGAGGAGCTGGTGCCCGGCGGCGCATCCATCATGATTCAGGAAGGCGTGCTGGTGAATCCCGCGCCGCAGTCGGTGCTCGGGCAGCACGTGTTTCCGCAGCTGCCGGCCGGTAAGGTGGGCATCCACGCGGGCCGCTACATGGCCTCGGCCGACGAGCTGTACCTGACCGTGCGCGGCAAGGGCGGGCACGGCGCCATGCCCGAGCAGAATATCGATACGGTGCTGGTGGCGGCCAACCTGATTGTGGCCGCCCAGCAGCTGGTGAGCCGCCGCGCCAACCCCAAGATTCCCTCGGTGCTGTCCTTCGGCAAAGTCATTGCCAACGGCGCTACCAACGTGATTCCCAACGAAGTCTACATCGAAGGCACCTTCCGCACCATGGACGAGCAGTGGCGCGAGCAGGCCCACGTACACCTGCGCCAGCTCTGCGAAGGCCTGGCCGCGGCCATGGGCGCCAGCTGCGAGCTGGAGATTCGCCGCGGCTACCCCTGCCTCGACAACGACCTGACTGTGACCGGCCGCGTGCGCGCCGCCATGGTCGAGTACCTCGGCGCCGGCAACGTGGTGGACATCGACCAGTGGATGGCCTCCGAGGACTTTGCCTTCTACTCGCAGCAGGTGCCGAGCTGTTTTTACCGGCTCGGCACCCGCGCCCTCGACGGCCGCTTCGCCTCCTCCGTCCACACCCCCACCTTCGACGTAGAAGCCCAGGCCCTGACCGTGGGACCGGGCCTGATGGCCTGGCTGGCCCTGCGCGAGCTGGCCGCGGAAGCCTAACGCCTGTTCACCGCTAATCAGCTGTATCTGCTTATGAAGTCACTATTGATAAGGGTAGCGCTGGCGGGCAGCCTGCTGGGCCTGCTCGCTCCCCTGACTGCCGCTGCCCAGCGTCAGCTGCGCAACCCGCTCAACGGCCGCACCGAGCTGCAACTGGAGCTGGCCCGCCAGAACGGCGACCTGTGGTGGGGCAGCCTGCGCGGCCAGCACAGCTTCGGCCGCTACGGCGAGTTGTTTGAGTACAACTGGGCCCAGGCCGGCTACGAGCATTTCTGGTCGGAGCACTGGAGCGGCGGTGCCAACGCCCGCCTGGCGTTTTACAACCGCAACTACACCGATGCCAACGGCAACAGCGGGCTGCAGTTCCTGCTGCGCCCCGAGCTGCTGCTGCGCCACCGCGGCGACGTGTTCGGCTTCACTTTCGGGCAGCGCCTGAGCCTGGACTACGAGCTTCGGCCGGAGCCCCAGCGCAACCTCGGCCAGGCCCGTCTGCGCCTTGATCTGGAGCGATTCTACAACGTGGGGGAGCGGGTGAAGCTGCGCCCGCGCCTGGCCTACGAGGCCGCGGCCAACATCCGCCTGCAGCCCCCCGACGACACCCCCGAGGAGCGCACCCTCGAACAGGGCATCTGGCGGGCCGAAGTTGGCATCCGGCTTTCCGACCACCTGGACCTGACACCCTACGTAGCGCGCCAAACCGATTTTGCCGTCTTCCTGCCGCAGTTCGACAGCGACGGTAACCCCGTGGCCGGGGGGCGCACCAACGTGCGCACGCCCGTCGTCGGCATCGACCTACGCTACACCTTGTTCCAGGGCAAGGCTCCGTTCGAACGGGTGCAGCTACCGACGCAGCACTAATTGTTGACTTTTTGGCAGTGTACCGGTGGCGTTGTAATCGTGGCCTGAAGGCTGTGAGGGAACAAAACGTCGGACTGCTTCCATTTCTGCGGCGGCTGTTGTGGCGTTGAAGTGTCATTTTGGCTGGAAAGCTGGGTTGGTATGAAATTGATAGATAGAGAAGTGTCCGCCCCATGTTGGCGGCGGCCTAACTCCGGAACCCAACCCAACCACATACCCTTATGGCAACCATGTTCAACACCCAGCCCGCCCGTCGTGCCGTGCGTCCCTTCGACGCTGTTCTGAGCCAGTTGTTCAACGATACCCTGCCCGGCTACACCACCGGCGCCGGCTTCCTGCCCGCCGCCGACGTGCTGGAAACTGCCACCGGCTTCGAACTGCTGCTCACCCTGCCCGGTGTACCCAAGGACGCGCTGACCATCGACGTGCAGGAAGGCACCCTGACGGTGAGCGGCGAGCGGAAAGCTCCGGTTACGGAAGGCGAAAACGCCGTGAAAGTGCGCCGCACCGAGTCGAGCTACGGCACGTTCGCCCGCAAATTCCGCCTGCCCGAAACCGTCAACGCCAACGCCATCGAGGCCCACATGACCGACGGCGTGCTGCGCCTCGTGCTGCCCTTCGACACCGACAAAACCACCAAGCGTCAGATTGAAGTGCGCTAACCGGCCACCAGACTGCAAAAAAGGCACCTTCCGTTGGTGCCTTTTTTGTTGGTACGCGTGTTGCTGACTTAGCAAACTGATGCAACCCTGTACGAGCCGGCGGGTATCTAACGTTAAAGCGCCGCTGGCTCATTGGAGCTTCACGAAGCGTTTCGTACTTTAAACCCGGACTCACTTTTTTTCCTCTTCTTAGCTTACCCATGCAAGCCAAACAAATGATGCTCGGCCTCCTGGGCTCCGCCATTCTCGGCGGGAGCGTGGCCGTGGGCGGGTACAAGCTGCTGGAACCCGCGCGCCCCGATGCGCCGCAGGCCGTAGCTGCCGACCCCAACGTGCGCTACACCAGCGCGCTGCGTAGCTCCACCTACAACGTGCCCGAAGGCCTGAACTTCGTGGCGGCCGCCTCGGCCGTGACGCCCGCCGTGGTGCACGTGATGACGGAGTACGCCCCGAAAATGGCGCAGAACGACCAGATCCGCATGGATCCATTTCTGCGCCAGTTCTTTGGTGACGACTTCGACGGAGGAATGCGTCGGCAGCCGCAGGGCGCGCAGGTCGGGTCGGGCTCGGGCGTGATTATCGCCGCCAACGGCTACATCGTGACCAACAACCACGTCATCGACAAGGCCGACAAGATTGAGGTGGTGCTCGACGACAAGCGCAAGTACTCCGCCAAGCTCATCGGCGCTGACCCCACCACCGACCTGGCCCTGCTGAAAGTGGAGGCCGACAACCTGCCCTACGTGCGCTACGGCTCGTCCGACAACGTGAAAGTAGGGGAGTGGGTCCTGGCCGTGGGCAACCCCTTCAACCTGAATTCGACCGTCACGGCGGGCATCATTTCGGCTAAAGGACGCAACATCAACATCCTCAACCGCGAGGACCGCATGGGCATCGAATCGTTCCTGCAGACCGACGCGGTGGTAAACCCCGGCAACTCGGGCGGCGCCCTGGTCAACCTGAACGGCGACCTGATCGGCATCAACTCGGCCATTGCCTCGCACACCGGCTCGTTTGAGGGCTATTCCTTCGCCGTGCCCAGCTCCATCGTGAGCAAGGTGGTGGACGACCTGCTGAAGTACAAAGTGGTGCAGCGCGCCCTGCTCGGGGTGAACATCCGCGAGGTCGACGCCACGCTGGCTTCGGAGAAAAAGCTGAAGTCGCTTGACGGCGTGTACGTGGTGGGCCTGAGCTCGAACAGCGCCGCCGCTGACGCCGGCCTGAAGGAAGGCGACATCATCACCGAAATCAACGGGGCCAAGGTGAATACCTCCTCGCAGCTGCAGGAGCAGGTGGCCCGCTACCGCCCCGGCGACAAAATCAAGGTGAGCTACCTGCGCGGCGAGGACCGCCGCAACACCACCGCCACCCTGCGCAACTCCTCCGGCACTACGGACATCGTGCGCGAGGAAACCACCGCTGCCATCGAGTACGAAGGGGCTAAGTTCTCGCCGCTGAGCCGGCAGGAAATGAACAAGCTGGACCTGGAAGGCGGCGCCAAAATCAGCGGCGTGCGCGGCTCCAACTTCCGCGAAACCGGCATTGCCGACGGCTTCATCATCACCCGCATCGACAAGAACAAGGTGAGCAAGCCCCAGGACGTGAAGCGCTACCTCGAAGCCGCCAAGCAAAGCCAGGGCGCGCTGGTCGAGGGCGTGTACCCCGACGGCCGCAAGTCCTACTACCCCATCGGGCAGGTCGACTAAGCCGCGTCTGTCTTTTCACCAAAAAGCCGCCGTCAGCCCTGACGGCGGCTTTTTTTGTTGGCGGCAGCTGAGCGGCCACGAGGCGCCGGCGGAAGCGGGCCCTGGCGCCAGCAGCGTACCCGCACCGGCCGGGATGCCGGCGCCAACAAAAAAGCCGGCGCAGCGGGAGGCTGCACCGGCTTTGCAAGGGGACGTGGAAACTACTGCACCACGATGCGGGCCTGCTGGGCACCGCTGCGCACCAGGTACATGCCGGCTTTCACGTCCGACACGTTCAGGCTGGTGGCGCCGGCGGGCAGCTCACGCACCACGCGACCCTGCAGGTCGAGCAGCTGCACGCGCTGGCCTTTGGCGGCCCCTTCCACCTGCACCAGCTCGCGGGCCGGGTTCGGGTAAATGGCCAGCGGGCTGAGCTTGGAAGCGGTTTTGGTGCCCGTCGTCGTGTTCGGCGAGAAGATAAACACGCGGTTGTTGCTGGCGCGGGCTGTGATGGTGGTGGTTTCGGCAGTCGTGCTGAAGGTGGTGGTGTTGCTCAGCGTCGCCAGCGAAATGAAGTTGCCGTTGGCGCGGCCGGCAATGCCCACCGACGCCGAGCGCGTGCCCGATACCGTGCCGCTGCCCTGAATGTAGGCGAAGCGCACTTCGTTGGTGGTTTCGTCGAGCTGCACCTGGAACGACTGCACCGGGCCGGCGGCCTGCGGAGCCCAGCGGGCGTCGCGCCACTCGATGGTAAACGTGCGGTTCGGGGCCGTGCCGGTGGTGTTGTAGAGCAGGCTGCCGTCGGGGCTGGTGCCGGTGCCGGAGTTGGCAAAGCTGATATCGTCCCAGAGCGGGGCGGCAATGGGGCGCGGCGTGCCGGAGGTCAGGTTGTTATCCACCTTGGAGTCCGTCAGGGCTTGCCCAAAGGTGATGAAGCCGTTGGTGGAGGCCGAGACGGTGGTGTAGTTCGTGTCGTCGAACTTGAAGGTGAAGCCCAGCGGGATATTGTTGTACCAGCCGTCGTTGATGTTGCCCCCGCTCAGAGCCGGCGAAGTGGCCGTGGCCGGCAGCGCAACGAAGGTAGCGCCCGTAGCCGCGCTCGGCGTGTAGGTGTTGACGAGCTGGGCCTGAGCCGAAACCAGCGGCAGCGCGGCCAGGGCCGTCAGCGACAGAAGGGCTTTGGTGCGGCGCTTGAGGGGTAGAAAATGTAACATAAGGAAGAATGAGTGGGTGAGAAAGAAAGGGCAGTTCGGGGCGGGAAACCAATGATTCCCGTGGGCAAAAAGGTGCGGTGAGGCGTGTGGAGCGCGGGCCGGGCTGCTTGAGTTGCCGCCGGGCCGGGCGGAGAGTGGCGAAGCCGGAAGGCTGCTTGGGGTGTAAGAATAAGAAAAAAAGCGCTGACAGTGCGTATTTGGGAGTTTAAGGTCCGCTCAGAATCTGAACCCTAAAACGAATTGGCTTTTTTTATTTCCGCAAACGTTGTCGGGAACGTTGCCAATGCCCCTGTTGCGCTGGAAGTGAAGGGACTGAATGCTGCGAAATTGTCTTTTCCCAATCTGGGTCTTTGTGCCTCCGGCGGCCCTCAAGTCGCTGCTTCTTTTGGTTAGCTTTGCGGCGTCGCCCCGGCGGCTCATTCCCCGATTCAACTTCCCACCCTTCCTTATCTTATGAAACAAGCCATCGAAGAAGCCACCGCTACGGCTACCGACGTGCAGGAACACGACCACCACGGCATCGGGCAGGTGCTGCAGGAGCTGGGCGTAGACGCCATCAATGCTGCTTACAGCACCGGTCTGCAGTGGGGCGGTACCAGCAACGAGCGAATCCTGAGCATTTCGTCGCCCACCGACGGTAAGCTCATCGGCAAGGTGCGCGTGGCCACGGCTGCCGACTACGAACAGGTCGTCACGACGGCCCAGGAAGCTTTCAAAACCTGGCGGCTGGTGCCGGCGCCCAAGCGCGGCGAAATCGTGCGGCAGATTGGCAACAAGCTGCGCGAGTACAAGGAGCCGCTGGGCAAGCTGGTGAGCTACGAGATGGGCAAAATCCTGCAGGAAGGCCTGGGCGAGGTGCAGGAAATGATTGACATCTGCGACTTCGCCGTGGGCCTCTCGCGGCAGCTGCACGGCTACACCATGCACTCGGAGCGCCCCGCCCACCGCATGTACGAGCAGTACCACCCGCTGGGTGTCGTCGGCATCATCTCGGCCTTCAACTTCCCGGTGGCCGTGTGGAGCTGGAATGCCATGCTGGCCGCCGTGTGCGGCGACGTGAGCATCTGGAAACCCTCGGAGAAGACTCCGCTGGTGGCCGTGGCCGTGCAGCACATCATCAAGGACGTGCTGCGCGAAAACGAGCTGCCCGAGGGCATTTTCAGCGTCATCGTGGGCGACGCCGAAATCGGCAGCCTCCTGTCGGCCGATGAGCGCGTGCCGCTGGTATCGGCCACGGGCTCGACGCGCATGGGCAAGAAGGTGGGCGCGGTGGTAGGTGCCCGCCTCGGCAAGGCCCTGCTGGAGCTGGGCGGCAACAACGCCATCATCATCACCCCCCACGCCGACCTCGACATGGCCATCCGCGCCGTGCTCTTCGGCGCCGTGGGCACCGCGGGCCAGCGCTGCACCACCACGCGCCGCCTCATCGTGCACGCCGACGTGTACGACGACGTGAAGCAGCGCCTGCTCTCGGCTTACCCCAAGCTGCCCATCGGCCACCCGCTGCAGGAGGGCAACCTCGTGGGCCCGCTCATCGATACCGACGCGGTGCAGAGCTTCACCAAGGCGCTGGCGGCCGTGCAAGCCGAAGGCGGCACGCTGCTCACCGGCGGCGAGGTGCTCAGCGGCCCGGGCTACGAAACCGGTACCTACGTGCAGCCGGCACTGGTGGAAGCCAAAAACGAGTACCACACCGTGCAGGAAGAAACCTTCGCCCCGATTCTGTACCTGATCAAGTACGAAGGCACCGTTGAAAACGCCATCGAGTTGCAGAACGGCGTGCGGCAGGGCCTCTCGTCGTCCATCTTCTCGCTGAACATGCGCGAGACGGAAGCCTTCCTGGCCCACACCGGCTCCGACTGCGGCATTGCCAATGTGAACATCGGCACCTCGGGCGCCGAAATCGGCGGGGCTTTCGGCGGCGAGAAGGAAACCGGTGGCGGCCGCGAATCCGGCTCCGACGCCTGGCGCGTGTACATGCGCCGCCAGACCAACACCATCAACTACAGCACCCAGCTGCCGCTGGCCCAGGGCATCAAGTTCGATATCTAAGCCGGTGCCGTATGCTCCCAAAAAAGCCCCGCAGCTACCAGCTGCGGGGCTTTTTTACTTATCGGCTGATTTTGATGTCGCCGTGGCCTTTCGCCTGCAGCGTACTGCCCGCGTAAAAAACGTAATACAGGCGGTAGGTCTGGCCGTTGGCGTACTGGTCGGCGTTCAGGACGAGCTGTAAGCCGTAGCCGCCGGTGGTGCTGCCGAGACTGGTCCGGCTGATAACCTGGTAATGCTGATCGGCCACCACGATTTCCAGGGCCATGCCCGGGGGCTTTTCGAAGGGAAACGTTGCCAATTGACCGGCCGGATTGGGGTACAGCGTCCGAAGGGCCTGGCGGTTGAACGTACTACTGGCAGCCGCGTTGAGCGGCACGTTCAGCGAGCTGAACAGGGCTAGCTCCTGCTCGTTCCACTCTCCGTCCAGGGACCAGTCGGTAGCATCGACGTGGCCCGTCGGGCGGTTGTTGGCGTCGGTTTCGGTGACGCCGCCGTTGGGCCCAAAATCAATGCGAGGCCGCTGGTCTTCGTCGGCTTTCTTGCCGCAGCCCGCCAGCAGGGCCAGCAGCAACAGGCTGTATGCGCAACGTTTCATAGCTAATCGGTTTTCCGGCGGCTTACGCCGGATAGGCAATAAAATAGTAGTTCTTGCCCTGCTCGAACTGCTGCACGAACTCCTGGCGCGTAAACGGCGCCTCGCTGCGCAGCCAGCGCTTCATCAGCGACACCTGCAGGCCCGCTTTTTCCGTCAGCAGGTCGTACACCTGCTCGGGGCGGGTGCCGTAGCAGTCGGCCGCGCCCAGGCCGTGCTCGAAGATGACTACCGGCCGGGTGCGGCGCAGCGTTTCCACCGCGCCCTGCAGCACCTGCAGCTCGGCGCCCTCCACGTCGATTTTGATCAAATCCACGCGCTGATCCAGGGGGATGACGTGGTCCATCAGGTCGGTTTGCACCTCGATAGTGGTATCCTGCTCGTCGGGCTTGTCGTAGTTGCGCTTCTGCAAGCCGCTGTAGGCGGGGTTGCTGATGACGTAGTTGAAGGTGGCCGTGCCCTTGGCGTTGCTCAGCGCCACGTTCAGGATGCGGGCCAGGCCCGGCGCGTCGTAGCGGCGCTGCAGGTCGGCGTAGAGGTCGGGGAGGGGTTCGAAGCCGAAGTGCCGGCCCTGCGGGGCGGCGGCCAGCATCAGGTCCAGCACCTCGCCCTTGTGGCAACCGATATCGATGCAGGTCGAGCCGGGGCGGCACACGCGCTTAATCACGGCGCGCGTCTGCTCGTCGTACTGCTGATTCTTGGTAAAGGCAATCGGCAGGCGTTTCAGGATGGATTTGAGCACTTCTTTCATGGCCGGCGGGGGCTAGGCAAGGGAAAATCGGCTTTAAAGTTGGGAAAAAACGGCCGGTTTCGCCCGGTTTGCTGCCGGTGCAACCTTCGTAAATCCGCCGGGGTCTTTGAGGCGCTAATGGTCAGAGGAGTAGAAAATCTGCCGCCGATGTCTGAACTTTACCCACCCCCCTCTGCCGTTAGTGATTCGCTGACTCCTCCCTCGCCTGCTGCGCCTATGGAAGCCGTTGCCTACGTTGACATTAATGCTCCGCTGGTGGAGCGCTGCCGCCTCGGCGACCGGCGCGCCCAGGCCGAGATATACAAGCGCTACGCCAAAGCCATGTTCAACGCCTCGCTGCGCATCACCGGCGACTACGCCGAGGCCGAAGACGTGCTGCAGGAGTCGTTTCTGAGCGCCTTCCGCGAGCTGCACACCTACAAGGGTGACTCCTCGTTCGGCTCGTGGCTGAAGCGCATCGTCATCAACAAGAGCATCAACTGCCTGCGCAACCGCCGCCTGCAGCTGGTGCCCCTGGCCGAGCAGCACGACGGCGCCGCCTCCGAAGAAGCCCTCACCCCGGGCGAGCAGGACGACGTACAGTGGCGGGCCGACGTGCTGCGCCGCTGCATTCAGGAGCTGCCCGACGGCTACCGCCTCGTGCTGACCCTGTACCTGCTGGAAGGCTACGACCACGGCGAAATTGCCAGCATCATGGGCATCACCGAATCCACGTCCAAGTCGCAATACAGCCGCGCCCGTAAGAAGCTGCTGGACCTGGCCCGCGAACAAGGACTGTAATCATCGTTTCATAAGATCAGCGGCCACCAAGGGCGCCCCACCCAATCAGCGCCCCGGCCGCGGGGAGCCCCGTGCGAAAGACCATGACTGTCATGAAACCCAACTCCGGACTTGAGGCCTTCGTCGAGCGCAACCGCGCCGACTTCGACGCCTTCGAGCCGCGACCCGACCTCTGGGACGCCCTCGAAGCCCGCCTCGACCTGCCGGCCGACGCCGACGAAGCCTCCGGCGCGACGCCCACCCCCGTCGTGCCCCTGCACCCCTTCACGATGGCCCCGGCGCCCACCCAGCCTCAGGCCACCGCTCCCGCTGCCCGCTTCGGCTGGCAGCGCTACGCCGCCGCCGCGGCCGTGGCCCTGATGTTGGTTGCCGGCGGCTACGGCCTGCGCCGCGCCGACGAAACGCCCGGCGCCGTGGCCGCCACCGACACGGCCGCCATGACCACGCTGGGCGCCCAGTCTGCGCCCGTGAGCGTCATGGACGAGCCCGAGGCCATGGCCGTATCGAGCAACGCCGCGGCCCGCCGCCTGGAAAAGGCGGTGAAGCGCATGGAAACCTATTACGCGGCCCAGATCAGCGAGAAAAAGCACGAGCTGGATTTGCTCGACGCCGCCGCGCCCGGCACCATGCCCAACGACGCCGACTGGAAGCAGGAAATGGCCGCGCAGGACTCCACCTACCGGCAGCTGCGCGCCGACCTGTTTCAGAACCCCGACCCGAACGCCGTGCTGGACGCGATGAACCAGAACCTGCAAATCCGGTTGGACATCCTGAACCAGCAGCTGCGCACCCGCGAGCAGATTCGCCAGTACCACGACGACGCGTACACCCTCGCCGCCGACAAGTAACCCTTGTTTTCCCTCCACCCCATGCATTCCCCGATTCGACCTTTTCGGCAGGGCATCCTGGCGCTGACGGCCCTGCTGGCCGTGGCGGCCGGCCCCCGCGGCGCCGCGGCGCAGTCCGCAGCAGCCCGGCCGGCCGGCGGGTACGTGCAGCCCTGCCCCGCCGACCGGTTCTGGGATGAAACCCTGGACGCCCGCTTTCAGCAGCTGCAGCAGCCGGCTGACGGGCAGACGACTCCGGCGCAGACCAGCCCCGCGCAGCCGCAACCCGAACCCGGCAACAACGGCGGCCTGACGGCCGAGAAAACCCGCAAAATCACCCGTTCCTTCGCCGCCGTGGCGGGCCGCCCGCTGACGGTGGAAACGCGCTACGGCCGCGTGCAGGTGAATACCTGGACGCGCAACGAAATCAAAGCCGAAGTCGACATCGTGGCCCGCGCCGACGAGGACGACAAGGCCCAGCGCCTGCTCGACATGATTCAGGTGCTGATGCAGGAAAACGCCAACCCCGAAGTCGGGCTGCTGCTCAAAACCCAGCTGGGCGAAATGCCCAAGGAGTGCTGGAGCCGGCAGCGCATCTACGAAATCAACTACACCATCTGGATGCCCAAGAGCACGCCGCTGAAGGTGAAGAACAGCTTCGGCGACGTGAGCCTGACCGGCGACCTGACCGGCCCCACCGACCTGGCTGTGTGCTACGGCAGCCTGCGCACCGGCCGCCTGGAGGGCCCGCGCAACCACGTGCGCCTCAACAACGGCGCGGCCGTGCTGCCCTACGCCCGGCAGGCCACCATCGAGGCCAACCATTCGCGCCTGCGGCTGGAAGAAGGCCAGCGCGTGGATTTGCGCAACAACGGCTCCGACATTGATATGGGCACGGTGCAGAGCCTGGCCGTGCTCAGCAAGTACGGCGACGTGAACCTGGGCACGGTGTACAACCTGCAGGGCTCCACTGGCTACTCGCGCTTCAGCATCGACAAGGTGGCCGAGCAGCTGGACATGAAGGTGCAGTACTGCCCCGCCTTCGAGGTGCGCACCACCGGCCCCAACTTCCGCCGCATCAGCGTGGACGGGGGCTACAGCACCATCCTGCTAAACTTCCCCGACGACGCGGGCTTCAACTTCGACGTGAATTCGGAAAACGGCAAGGTGCTGATGGACAAGCGCCTGGTGAAGGTGCACAGCGAGGAAAACAGCTCGTCGAGCACTGAAATGCAGGGCCAGTACGGCGGCGCCCAGGCCAAACCCGCTGGCAACGTGAACATCAAAGCCCGCTACAGCAGCGTGAGCTTCAACCGCTAGACAGAACTTACCGCGTGCCCTGTTTCGGAAAAGGCAGGACGAGCGGAGTGACGAGAAAAAGCCGGCTGCAACCGGCTTTTTCTGTTTTTCGGCGGGTAAGAGTAGGTGCAGGAACAAAAAAAGACCGGTCACCCGGAGGCATAGCCCAGGACCTTCCTGGCACCCGGTACCGCCGCTGCCACCGAAGTGCGGACGCTTTCCCGGTAACAGCGTAGCGCAGCCGCCGAGCCCGCGGCATCATTGGGCGTTGGTGGCCGCGCTCGGCCGTTTGGGCGGGGCGGGAACCAGATCCTTGGCCGCGCCGAGCGACGGTTCGGCTGCGGATGACGGAGGCGCGGCCGTACCTTTACCCAATGCGTTTTCTGTTCCTTGCCGGCGCCGCGTTGCTGCTCAGCGCGCCGGCCCGTGCCCAACGTCCCGCCGCCATGCCTGCCACGCCGCCCGCTGCTCCGGAAGTTACCGCCCACGCCTCGCGCATGCACACGCTCACGCTGCGGCTGCGGCCGGGGCAGGACGTGCGCCAGCAGCTCGCGGCCCTGGTGCAGCAGCAGCACCTGCGCGCCGCGGCCGTGCTGACCTGCGTGGGCAGCCTGACCCAGGTGACGCTGCGGCTGGCCAATCAGGAAGGCCCGACGGTGTACCGCGGCCACTTCGAAATCGTGTCGCTGGTGGGCACGCTGGCCGAAAGCGGCAGCCACCTGCACCTCTCGGTGGCCGACTCCACGGGGCGCACCATCGGCGGGCACCTGCTCGACGGTAACGTGGTGTATACCACCGCCGAGCTGGTGCTGGGCGTGCTCGACGACGTAGCCTTCGAACGGGAGGTTGATCCGACCTTCGGCTACCGCGAGCTGGCGGTGCGTCCGGCCGTGCCAGCCCCGGCAAAAGCCAGCCATAAGTCGCCGAAAGGGAAAAAATAAGTGACGCGGCGGCGTACAATCTGCGGGCGTTTCCTTAGTATTATTGTAGTAATATCCGAATAGCGCCTAGCGTTATGCCCGGATGGATGCTCGTGTTTGTACCCTGTTTCTATGCCCCACCGCTACGCTGGTTCCACGCTGCTGCTGAGCCTGCTGGCTACTGCCGCCGCCGCGCAGCCCTCTGCCGCCGTCGATGGCCCACCGCGGGCCACCCGCCCTGCCGCTGCCGCCCCGCCCACCCAGATGCCGCTGCTCGGCCGCGACGCCCTGCGCCAGGGCATTGCGCTGCACGATAAAAACGACTTCGGCGGCGCCATTGTCGCCTACCTGCGCGTACCCGCCAGCGACTCGGCCTACGCCGACGTGCAGGGCGAGCTGGCCCTCTCGTACTGGGCCAACGACCAGTACGCCGAAGCCGCCGCCGCCGCCCAGCGCGCCATCGACCTGGGCCAGCGCAGCCCCATGCCCTACGCCACGCTCGGCAACTCGCAGGAGGAGCTGAAGCAGGCCGATAAGGCCTTGGCCACCTTCAAGACCGGGCTGAAGCAGTACCCGTATTCCGGCACGCTGTGGTTCAACCAGGCCGTGACCCTGGCCGGGCAAACGGGCCAGACGGCCGCCGCCGCGGCCTCGTACCAGCGCAGCCTGGAGCTACGGCCCCTGCACCCGGCCAGCCACCTGCAGCTGGCCCGCGTGGAGCTGCAGCAGGGCCACGCGGCCCACGCCCTGCTCGGCTACCTGACCTACCTGATGCTGCAGCCCGACGCCGACGGCAGCCAAAGCGTGCTGATCCTGGCCGAGCAGCTTTCCTCGGGCAGCCTGGAAGTGGAAGCCAAGGACAAGCGGCCCGCCACCACGCCCAACGAGGCCTTCGCGGAGCTCGACGAACTGCTGGCCTCGCGCGTGGCCCTGCGCAAGGACTACCCGAGCCCGGTGAACTTCCAGGCCGCCGTGGTGAAGCAGACCAAGCTGCTGGTGGAGAAATTCCCGGCGGCCAAGGATGCCGCCGCGGCCGACTTCTGGCAGCGCGCCTACGGGCCGCTGGTGGAGGTGCTGCGCCAGGGCGACAACCTGACCACCTTCACCTACCTCATCCTCTGCTCGGCCGACGACAAAAAGGCCCTGAAGTGGGTGAAGGGTAACATGGGCAAGGTCAACAAGCTCTACGAGGCGGCCCGGCCCCAGCTCAACCTGCTGCGCGACTTCACCACTGTGGAGCGCGGCGGCAAGTCTACCAGGGTAGAAGCGTGGTACTACGACGAAGGCGCGCTCAGCGGCCTCGGCGACGCCCGGCGCGACGCCGCGGGCAAGGTCACGCCCGAAGGCCCCTGGCAGTTTTTCGACAACCAGGGCAACCTCGAAGGCGAAGGCAGCTACACCAGCGGCGAGAAAACCGGCGCCTGGCGCTACTACTTCGCCGACGGCAAGCTGCAGCGCGAATGCACCTACGACGCGCAGGGCAAGCTGACGGGCGCCTTTAAGCAGTACTACGATTCCGGCAAGCTGGAAATCGACGGCACGTACCGCGCCGGGGAGCCGGTGGGCTCCGCCAAAATCTTCCACCCTTGCGGCGCCCTGCGCGAGGAGCGGCGCTACAACGACGCCGGCCAGCAGGACGGCCCCTTCGTGAAGTACTACGCCAGCGGGCAGGTGGAGGAGCGCGGCACCTACCGGCAGGACCAGGCCGA
The DNA here is from genome assembly GCF_003258365.1 of Hymenobacter edaphi. Taxonomy (GTDB): domain Bacteria; phylum Bacteroidota; class Bacteroidia; order Cytophagales; family Hymenobacteraceae; genus Solirubrum; species Solirubrum edaphi. Next base: position 255,642 of record NZ_QHKM01000003.1, read on the forward strand.
CGGCCCGCTGCTGGATTTCTACCCCGACGGCACGCCCGAGTACGAGGTGACCATGGCCGCCGGCAAGCAGCAAGGGCCGATAACCTCGTACTACCCCGGCCCCGGCAAGCGCGTGGAGTACCGCGCCGTGATGGAGCAGGGCGAGATGAACGGCGCCTACACGGGCTACCACCCGGGTGGGCAGGTGCGTGAGCAGGGCAGCTACGCCAAGGGCAAGCGCACCGGCCTCTGGAAAACCTTCTACGCCGACGGCAAGCCCTCCACCGAGCAGACCTATGATGCGCAGGGCAAGCTGCACGGCGTGTACCGCGACTTTGACGTGGACGGCCAGCTCTACAGCGAAATCACCTACGACCACGACCGGGCCCGCAAGTCGGTGTACCTGGACCGGCAGGGCAAGCCGCTGCAGCAAAACAACCTCGCGGGCAACGGCGAGGTGGCCGTGCGCGGCCTGCGCCCCGACGGCACGCCCGCCTACAGCGGCACCTACCGCCAAGGCCTGCAGCAGGGCGAGTGGACCTACGTCTACCGCCACGGCACGCCCTCGGTGCGCCAGCGCTACCGCGACGACCAGCTCGACGGCGTGGTGGAAGCCTTTCACCCCAACGGCCGCGTGCGCACCCGCACCACCTACGAGGCCGGCAGCCGGCACGGCCGCTTCGAGGAGTACGCCGCCGACGGCGTGCTGCGCCAGGAAGGCTGGTACGTGAACGGGCAGCGGCAGGGCGCCTGGCGCGACTACTACGCCGATGGCACGCTCAGCGAGGAATACGGCTTCTACCAGGACAACGAAAACGGCCTGCGCCGCAGCTACACACCCACCGGCCGGCTCTCGGGCGAGCAGTGGTTCAAGGCCAGCCTGCCCACCCGCGTGGTGGCCTACGACTCCACCGGCCGCGTGCTCGACGACCGGCAGCTGGCCGTCGACGCCCCGAATTACCAGCTGAGCTACCCTTCGGGCAAGCCCCGCCTGCGCACCGGCCTGACCTGCGGCCTGTACGCCGGCAACGAGTGGTACTTTCCCTCGGGACAGGTGGAAACCAGCGCCGCCATGCGCCAGGGCCGCCGCGACGGCGCCTTCCGCGCGTTTTACCCCGGCGGCCAGCTGGCCGTGGCGGGCAGCTACGAGAGCAACGCGCCCAGCGGCGAGTGGAAGTACTACTCGGCCGAGGGCCGGCTGCGCAGCCAGGGCCGCTACGCGGGCGGCGAGAAGGACGGCGAGTGGACTACCTACTACGCCAACGGGCAGGTGGCCGCGGTGGAAACTTACCGCAGCGGCGAGTTGCACGGCCTGTGCCGCACCTTCGACCCGGCCGGGCAGCTCATCTATGAAAAACGCTACCAGCAGGACGACATCATGGCCTGGCGCTGCCTGCAGCCGGGCGGCCAGCCCGGCGCCTGGCAAGACCTCAGCAGCCAGAACGGCACGGTGAAAAGCTACTACGCCAACGGCCAGCTGGCCGCCGAGGAAACCTACCGCAACGGGCAGTTCGACGGCACCTGCAAGCTCTACCACAGCAACGGCCAGCTCCTGCGCGAAACCACTCTGCGCGACGGCCTGAGCACGGGCCCGCAGCGCGAGTACGGCGCCGACGGCAAGCTGCTGGCCGACGAAGCCTACGCCCACGGCGAAAAGCACGGCCGCAGCCGCTACTTCCGCCCCGATGGCTCCCTGCTGCGCGAGGAAAGCTGGCGCAGCGGCGAGCAAAGCGGCCCCACCGTGCATTACACCGCCCAGGGCAAGCCCGAGCGCACCGACACGTACTGGAACAACTACGTCTATGGCAGCAAGTAACTGGCAGCGCACGGCCCTGGTGGCCGCACTAGGGCTGAGCGTATGCAGCGCCCGCACGGCCCAGGCCCAGCAGCCCGCGCAGCTGCTGGCCGAGGCCCGGCAGCAGTTTCCCGGTCAGCCCGCCGTCTTCCTCGACTACCGGCAGGACGTGCTGCTGGAGTTGCGCGGCGACTCGCTGGTCGTGTCGGCGCGGCACCACCGCGACCTGCTGCACGTGGCCCAGGGCACCGGCGCGTACGCTGCGGACCGCGTGTTCAGCTCGCACTTTTCCCGGCTGCAGAAGATTGAGGCCCGCACGATGGTGCCGGCAGGTTCGAGTTACCGCGCCCAGAAGGTGCAGCAGTTTCACGAGCAGTTCGAAATCCGGCCGGGCATCTTCTTCGACGATGTGCGCGCCACCAACTTCACCTACCCCAACGTGGGCCCCGGCGCCCGCACCATCAGCGACTACACGCTGAAGTTCCGCGACGCGCGCTTTCTGCAGCCGTTTTACTTCGCCACCGGCGTGCCCGTGCGCCACGCCGAGCTGACGGTGACGGCCCCGCGCGCGGTGAAGCTGAACTACAAGCTCTTCGGCGCCGACGGGGCCAACGTGCAATTTTCCAAGGAAGAGAAAGGCGGCACCGTGGTCTACCGCTGGGTGGCCGACAACCTGCCCGCCCCGCCCACCGACGCCGACGCGCCCGACGACGCCTGGTATTTGCCCCACGTGGTGTACTTCGTGGAGGAAGCCCCGCTGGCCGGCAAGCCGCAGCGCCTGCTCTCGGGCGTGCCCGAGCTCTACACGCTCTACCGCAGCTTCGTCAAGGACCTCGACCAGCCCGCGCCCGCGCCGGTGCTGCAGCATCTGGTCGACTCGCTCACGGCCAAAGCCGCCACCCCCGACGACAAGGCCCGCAACATCTACCACTGGGTGCAGGACCACGTGCGCTACATTGCCTTCGAGCAGGGCATGCGCGGCTTCGTGCCCCACGCGCCGGCCGCCGTGTACACCCGCCGCTACGGCGACTGTAAGGACATGGCCAGCCTCACCCACGGAATGTTGCAGCTGGCCGGGCTGAAGTCGCACCTGGCCTGGATCGGCACCCGCGACCTGCCCTACCGCTACTCCGAGCTGGCGACGCCCGGCGTCGACAACCACATGATTGCGGTGTACGAGCGGCCCGGCGGCGAGCTGGTATTCCTCGACGCCACCGACCCCTACAACCCCTTCGGCCTGCCCACGGCCATGATTCAGGGCAAGGAGGCGCTGATTGGCCTCGACAAGGAGCACAGCCGCGTGGCCGAAGTGCCGGTGGTGGCCCGCGAGCAAAACGCCCGCACCGACGCCACCCGGCTCAGCCTCGACGGCACCAGCCTGCGCGGCAGCGGACAGCTGGCCCTGGCCGGCTACGCCCGGGGCCGCATCACGGCCACCCTGCGCGGCGCCGACCAGACCACCCAGCAGCGCACCGTACGCAGCGTGCTGGAGCGCGGATCCAACAAGTTCTTCGTCGACAAGTACACGGTGGGCGGCCTCGCGGAAGCCGAAAAGCCGCTGACGGTGGATTACCAGTTTCACCTCGACGACTACGTGCAGCGCGCCGGCGACGAGCTGTACGTGAACCTGAACCTGGAACGGGAGCTGACCAACGACCAGATCGACCTGACGCGCCGCCGCCTGCCCCGCGCCAATGAGTACTGCCGCCGCTCCAGCCAGCTGACGGAGTTTGAAATACCCGCTGGCTACGACCTGAGCCACCTGCCCGCCAACGTGCAGGCCGACGACGCGGTGGCCGGCTTCCGCATCAGCTACCGCCGCGAAGGCAACAAAGTAGTGCAGGACAAGGAAGTGTATGTGAACTACCTGCTGCTCGAACCCAAACAGTTCGCGGCCTACAACAAAGTCGTCGGGCAGCTCAGCGAAGCCTACCGCGACGCCTTGATTCTGAAACGCAAGCCGCTGTAGCGCGACCGTTCAGTGCGCGTACGCCCGCCCGATTCCGTCACAGGCGGTGGTCGTTCGGCGATACGCGCACTGAAAGTTCGCGCTATAGCCCGCCATTCTCGCGCTTATGATTGCTATATCCACCCTCCGCCTGCCGCTGCTGGCCCTGCTGCTCACCGGCGCCGCGCTGCCGGCCCCGGCGCAGAAAAACGCCAGGACCGAGCTGCCCGCCGGGTTGACCTACGCCGACTACAAGTGGCAGGACCGCCACGCCCGCCTGCCCGTGTCGGCGGCCGATGAAAGCCAGCCGGCCGTCATCCTGCGCGACTTCACGGCCCGCGAGTACGCCTTCGACGCCCGCCACCGGCCGCTGATGTACACCGTGGAGCACCGCATCGTGCGCGTCAACACCGACGAGGGCATCGAGCAGTACAACAAAATCTACCTGCCCATCGACGGCGACGGGCAGGTGGTGCAGCTGCGGGCGCGCACCGTGAGCCCCCGCGGACAGGTGGTGGAGGTGGCGGACAAGGACATGAAGGAGCTGAAGGACGGCGAGGGCAGCCGCCGCAACTACCGCATCATCGCCGTGGAAGGCGTGGAGAAGGGCAGCGAAGTCGAATACATCTACGCCCACCTTTCCGACGCCGACTACTTCGGCCGCGAGTGGCTGCAGAACGCGGTGCCCGCCCACGACGTGGACTTTGAGCTGATTGCCCCGGCGAGCGTGACCTACGAGGCGCGCACTTACCACGGCCCCGCCGCCAAGGTGGATACGCTCAGCAGCAACCACAAGCGCCGCCTGCGCGTGCAGCTGGCCGACGTGCCCGCCCTGCACGACGAGGCCTTTGCCCACAGCTCGGCCCAGCGCATGCGCGTCGAGTTCAAGATTGCCTACACCGCCCAGCGCGGCCGCAGCCGCCTTTTCACCTGGAACGACGCCAGCCAGCTGGTATACGGGCAGGTATGGGAGCTGGACAAGGACGAGAAAAAAGCCGTGGCCAAGTTTGATAAGCAGCTGGGCGTGTCCTCTTCCCTGCCGGTGGAGGAGCAGATCCGGGCGCTGGAGCAGGGCGTCAAGACCAGCATCAACGTGGGGCCGGGCGTGTACCGCGTGGGGCAGGTGGTGGCCACGCGCACGGCCTCGGAGCTGGGCATGGCCCGCCTGCTGGCCGGCCTGCTGCGCGCCCACGACATCACTCACGAGGTGGTGGTGGTGGCCGACCGCAGCGAAATTCCCTTCGACGGCGACTTCGACACCTGGAACCAGCTCGACCATTACGCCTTCTACTTTCCCGCCACCAAGCAGTACCTCGCCCCCGGCCGCCCCGAATACCGCTACGGCATGATTCCGGCCGAGTGGACGGCCGGCAAGGCCCTGTCGGTGAAACTGGTGCAGCTGGGCTCAGCCGAATCGGCCGTGGGCGTGCTGCGCGACGTGCCGGCCCTGTCCGCCGAGCTGAGCCCCCACGACCTCGACATCAGGGTGGCCTTCGCCCCGGCGCTGGACAAGGCCACCGTAGCCATCCGGCAGGTGCTCGGCGGCTACCAGGCCCAGCCCATTCAGCCCTACTTCCCGCTGATGCCGGCCGACAAGCGCACCGAAGTGCTGCAGACGCTGGTGAAGAATTCGGTGCCCGACGCCACGTTCAAGTCGCTGGAAGTCCAGAACGCCGAGGCGGGCCGCAACGCCCTGCAGCACCCGCTCACCATCGACGCCACCGTGGAATCGGCCGCCGTGCTTGACCGCGCCGGGCCCAAATACCTCTTCAAAGTTGGGGAGCTGATCGGGCCGCAGTCTTCGCTGTACCAGCAGGAGGAGCGGCAGCTCGACGTGGAAAACGTGTACAACCACCGCTTCAACCGCCGCATCGTCTTCGACATTCCGGCCGGCTACCGCATCCGCAACCTCGCCGACCTCAACATCAAAGCCGACGCCGGCCCCGCCGACCAGCCGGTGTACTTCTTCCACTCCGGCTTTCGGCAGCAGGGCCAGCAGGTGACCGTGCAGATCGAGGAAAGCTACAACCAGATCTACTGGCCGAAAAAGGACTTCGAGGCCTTCCGCCAGGTCATCAATGCCTCCGCCAACTTCAACAAAGTGGTGCTGGTGCTCGAAAAGGGTTCGTAACGCGGGGCGAGTGTTCGGTAAAAGCACGGTCACGCTGAGGCCTGGCCGAAGGATGACCGTGCTGCTTTCCGGGACCGGGGCTACTCCCGCAGCCAGCGCGTCAGGCGCGGAAACTCCTCGGTTGTGGTCAGGCCCATCCAGACGAGCAGGGGCAGGCCGGGGTACTGGCCGCGCTGGTAAGTTTCCGTAAACCACTGGCCGTGGCCGTGGTAGCCGTCGGCGTGAAAGACGACGGCCGGCGATAAGTCGAGTGCCACCGCGGCGGCGTAGCTCCAGAGCTGGGCCACGATTTCGTCGCCCTGGGCTTCGTCGGGCGTGCGGTAGTGGGCAATGTTGGGGCCGAGGCCGGCGCGCACGGCGGCGGGCACCACGGCCAGGTGGCCGGCCTCGTGCAGAATGTCGCCGGGGTAGAGCAGGCGCTGGCGGTCCACCACCAGCCCGCCGCTTTCGATCCGTAGACCGGGCAGAAAGCTGTCGGCCGGCACCGGGGCTTCGCGCACGGACAAGCCGGTATGGCGTACAAAATCGAGGAGCTGATCAACCAGTGCCAGATCGAGTGCGGCTGGCGAAGCGGGAGCAGTGGGAGCGGACATGGCGAAGTAAAAAGGAAAGATAAGCGCGGAAACGCGCTGGTGCGCAAGTAGTCGGCATGCCGAGTATTTCTGCTACCTTACCGGCCCGCCATTCCTCCCGCTGCCATGATCCAGCCCGCCCCCGTCGATACGCCCGCGCTGGCCGCTTTCCGCCGCCAGTTGCTTCACCCGCTCAAGCAGCGGCTGTTTCTGCTTAGCCGGCTGCCCGCCGCGGGCCTGGCCGGCGTGCGCGTGCAGCAGCTGAGCCTGGAGGCCGCCACCGTGACGGTGCCCTTCAAGTTTCTCACCCAGAATCCTTTCCGCAGCATCTACTTTGCCTGCCTGAGCATGGCCGCCGAAATGGCTTCGGGCGTGCTGGCCATGATGCACACCAGCACCGGCGCCCCGGTATCGATGCTGGTGGTGGGGCTGGAAGCCGATTTCACCAAGAAAGCCGTCACGCGCATTGCTTTCGAGTGCCCCGACGGGGCCGCCATTGCCCGGGCCGTGGCCGAAAGCCGGGCCACCGGCGAGGGCCGCACCGTGCAGGCCACCAGCACCGGCCGCGACGCGGCCGGCGACGTGGTGGCCGTGTTCCGCATCACCTGGTCGTTTCGGGCAAAAAAGCGCGGCTAGCGGCAAAGTATTCCGGCGGCTGGCGCGTCCTTGGTAGCACCCCGGCGGCCCGTTGCCGTTCGGCGGATTGTTTTTGCCATGTCCTTGCTGCAGCGCGCCCGTCGTCGGGGCGCCGAGTTTCTGAATCCCGTGCCCACCGCCAAAGGCGTGGAAAACGGCATGCTGCCCATCATCTGGAAGATGCTGCGCGGCCCCGAGGAGCGCGTGCCCAAGCCCGCGCTGGCCCCATTTCGCACCGAAGCCGCGGCCTGTGCCGGCCCGGCCGCTGACCTACGCGTGACCTGGCTGGGCCACTCCACGGTGCTGCTGGAGCTGGATGGCCGCCGCATCCTGACCGACCCGATGTGGGCCGGCTACGCCTCGCCGCTGCCCTTCGGCTTCGGCCGGCGCTTTTTTCCGGTGCCGCTGGCCCTGGCCGATCTGCCGCCGCTGGACCTCATCGTTCAGTCGCACGACCACTACGACCACCTCGACCCGGCCACGCTGCGCCAGCTGGCCCGGCTGCAGCCCACGGTGCCGGTGCTCTGCCCGCTGCGGGTGGGCCGCTACTACGCCGCGGCCGGCTGGGCACCGCAGCTGATCCACGAGCTGGACTGGACGGACTCCGTGCAGGTGGCTGGCCTGACCGTGACGGCCGTGCCCGCCCGGCACTTTTCGGGCCGCGGCATTACGGGGCAGAACCAGACGCTGTGGGCCTCCTACGTGCTGCAGGGGCCGCAGCACCGCGTGTTTTTCGGCGGCGACACCGGGCCCTTCCTGGCTGGCCACGCCGAAATCGGTGCCGCTTACGGGCCCTTCGATCTGACCATGCTGGAAGTGGGCGCCTACGGGGAAGGCTGGCCCGATATCCACCTCGGGCCCGAAAACGCCATTCAGGCCCACCAGGCCCTGGGCGGCAAGGTGCTGCTGCCGATTCACTGGGGCACCTTCAACCTGGCCTTCCACAGCTGGCGCGAGCCGGTGGAGCAGGTGCAGCAGCTGGCCGCCGCGGCCGGTATTCCGCTGCTGCTGCCCACGCCCGGCCTGCCGACGGAGGTGGCGCCGGCCGGCTTCAGCTCCTGCTGGTGGGAGCGGTAGGGGTGTAGTGCGGGCTTTAGCCCGCGTTTGCCTGAACGATTGGAGTTACTATCTGACGGACGCGGGCTGCACCGCAGGAAGGCATAGCCAAGCCCGCGCTACGGCCACTTACTCGTGCCGCGAGGGCAGCGTGTCCTTGGTCAGGATGTCGACCAGGCCGTCTTCGCTCACCACGATGGCCATGCACGGGTACGGGCTGCTTTCCACGTAGCGCAGGGCCGAGTTGTAGCGCGCCCCACGGGTGCTGGAGCCCCGGCCCGAGGCCTTGCCGTCGAGAATCACGCCGATGGAGTAGCAGTACGCCTCCGGGTCGATGAGCACGGCCCCGTCGATGGCGGTGACCAGGCGGGTGATGAGCGGGGTGAGCGGCACGGGCTCGATGAGCGTGCACTGCAGCTTCAGGCGGTCGGCCTCGGCCAGGGCTTCGGTGGTAATGACGACCAGCGTACCGTGTTTCTGCCGGCTGGCTTCGAGCAGCACGTCCCACAGGCGCTCCACTTTCTCGGGCTCCGTCACGCCGAAGGTGTCGCGCAGGCCGCGGCGGAACTCCGAGCGGCTGAGGCGGGACTGCGGCAGGTTGGGCTGCCCGTAGGCGGCGCGCACCAGCACCTGCCCGTCGTGGCGCAGCTCCCACACGTAGTGGTGCAGGAAGCTGATGACGAACATGTCCTCGCGGGTGGCGTCGTACTGGCCCAGGGTGCGGCCCAGCGCGTACACGTTTTCGCCGTCGGAGAGCAGGCTCACGTCGGCCGTCGACATCTGCAGCAGCTTGCGCACGGCGCGGTAGTCGCTGAGCGGGGTGGGGCAGGTGAGGGCGAAGATTTCCTGCACGTTGGGGTGGCCGCGGCGGGCCAGCACCAGCTGCCCCACGCCGGCCGTGCCCTCGTAGCGCAACGACGACACCGTGTTCAGCACGTTGAACAGCTTGGCGCCGGCCGGGTCGAGGCCCAGGGCCTGGGCGGGCGTGTCCATCAGGAACTTGCCCGCGGCCCGCACAATTTCGTCGGTATCCCGCGGGCGGGTGAGCAGGCCCGAGCCGGGCTCGGGCTCGGTCAGGGCCTTCACGCACTCCTCGCTGAAGCGCGCAATGGCGGCTTCGATCAGCGAAGACGCCAAGGGGCGGCCATCGGTGTAGTAGCGGTAAGGCTTCAGGGCCGGGTGGTGGCGCAGGGCCTTGCGGCGCAGCTGCAGCACCGTCACCACGAAAAACTCGCCGATGAGCACCGGCCAGCCGGCAAAGGAGCGGCGGGCGCCGTTGCGGGGCGTGAGCTCGTCGAGCACTTCCTGCACGGCCAGCTTGATGCCCTTGAACTCGTGGCGCCGCCGCCGGATTTCGGCCGTGTCGCCCTCGCGCGCCGGCCAGCTTTCCGATTCGGTGCGGCGCAGATACTGCCCGCGGGCCACCACGCTGCGAAAGGCCTCGGCGGGCAGGCCGCAGGTTTCGGGCTCCAGGCAAATGGCCGCGCCGCCCTCCATCGGAATGCCGATGAGCATCACCACGGGCTGCAGCTCGGCGTCGAGGTCGTCGAAAATGCCCTCGGCCATGTGCTGCGCGGCCTGCTGAAAGCGGTGCTGGTAGGGCCAGATGGTAAATTCGGCCGCCGCCGGGACGATGATGGCGTTGGGCGAGACGACGGGCAGCGGACTGAACATGGGGCGGCGTGGGGAGGGGGAGGAATGGTGCTACAAGTACCCGCCGCGCCCCGAAATGTTTCGGCGGATACAGCGGCGCGGGCCGGGCCTACAATTGGAAGAGGATCGGCAGTACCATCTTCTGACGGATGGGGGCGCCCTTATACTTTGCCGGCTCCCATTTTGGGCTGGATTTTACGATGCGGATGGCTTCTTCGTCGAGGCCGGAGCCCAGGCGCTTCACGGGCTTGATGCCCGTGAGTGAGCCGTCCTTCTCAATAACAAACTCCATCATCACTTTGCCATGCACCTTGCGCTGCCGGGCCAGGGCGGGGTATTTCTGCACCTGCTGCACCCACTCAAACCAGGCCTCGGTGCCGCCCACCGGCCGGGCGGGCTCGTCAGGAGCTACGGTTTGCAGGGGAGTAGCAGCAGCGCTGGTTGGGCTCGTACCCATGATGGTGGCCGCGCCGGCCGGGGCCGTTTCGCTGCCGGGCGGAATCTGGAAGGTGATGGGCATGGTCACGCGCTGGCGCACCACGCCGCCCTTGTGCTGGGCGGGCGTCCAGCGCGGGCCGGCCTTGATCAGGCGCAGGGCCTCGGCGTCGCACTCGGGCGAGAGGCTTTTGGTGACTGCCCAATTGGACGTAGCGCCGGTTTTCTCCACCACAAACGTCACTTCCACCGTGCCCTGCACGCCGGCCTGCAGCGCGGTGGTGGGGTAGTTCAGCCGGTCGCCGATGTAGTTGCCGTAGGCCTCCACGCCGCCCACGGGCACGGCGGGCTTCTCCACCGCGTCGTACACCTCGGGCGCAGCGGCCTGCTTGGGGTACTTCAGCTTGGTTTTCTGGGCCAGGGCAGCGGGCGCGGCGGCGGTGAGGGCGGCCACGACGAGGGCCAGGCAAACGGGACGGAGCATGTGGGGCGAGGGTAGGAGGGTATGAAGGTAGGAGGGCAGGAGTTGGCGCGGGTAGGAGGGAGGAAGTTATAAACGTAAGCGGACATAGTTTCGATAGGCAGACGGGCAGCGCCGTCGGGCAGCGTCCTGGCCTGTTAGCTACCCAAATTCCTGCCCTCCTACCTTCATACCCTCCTGCCCTCACAAAATCCGGCTATTTTCGGCCCATGACCACCCCCGACGCCTCTACGCCCGCCCCCGATTCCTCGGCCCGCAACTCGGCCCGCGCCCCCGAGCCGGTGGGCCTGTACCCGCACGCCCGCCGCGTGGGCAACCTGCTGTTTCTTTCCGGCGTGGGCCCGCGCCAGCGCGGGCAGAAGCACGTGCCCGGCGTGGAGCTGGACGAGGACGGCAACATCCTGCGCTACGACTTCGAGAGCCAGTGCCACGCCGTGTTTCAGAACGTACGCTACATTGTGGAGGAGGCCGGGGCCCGCTGGGACGACCTGGTGGACGTAACCGTGTTCCTGACCAACATGCAGGACGACTTCCAGACCTACAACCGCCTCTACGCCGAGTACTTCGCCACCAACCAGCCCTGCCGCACCACCGTCGAAATCAACTGCCTGCCCACGCCCATTGCCATCGAGCTGAAGTGCGTGGCCTGGGTGGGCGAGCGGTAGGAAGCAGCCCGGACCCCACGCCAAGCGGGGCCGCCGGATTGTTTCCGGCGGCCCCGCTTCGTCGGTACCGGGGCCGGTGCCTTGCCTGTTGGGGCGGGCCGCCGGGCTTGGCTGCCGCAAGCAGAAATACCCCGCCGCATCCCGTAACGGTGGGCACCCGACTCACTGGTGTTAGCCAAGAAGCTGCGCGGCCAGCAGGGGGATTAGTACGGAACGCCATAGGCGAAAAACGCGTAATTGTGCCATTTTTCCGGCCGGTCACACCGCTCCTCGGCCCGCGGGTAAGGGCTTGGAAATAATTAGCCTTAAGGCGTGCAAAGCGCGCAGTTTCGGGTTATGCCGAGCTAATTTGGTTACATCCGTGGCCGCGGCGCTGCGTATGTAGCTCTGCCGCGTAACCTTGTCAACTGACTTAAGGATGTCCAAAAGCAAAAAACCAGCGCCGCGTCACTCTGCCCCCTCCGATTGTCCCCACCCCAAAGGAGTACTCATTGCCATCGGGGGGCACGAACAAAAGGAAATCAAGGATATCGGCGGCGAAGAGGGCCGCTCCGACGACGAGCTGGCGCCGGAGAGCATTCTGAAGCGCTTCGTGCAGGAGCTGCACGGCGACGGGCCCGTGGTGGTGATTCCGACGGCCTCGCAGGTGCCCGAAGAGGCCGCCGCCGACTACGTGAAGATCTTCACGGAGCTGGGCGTGAAGCGGGTCGAGGTGCTCAACATCCAAACGCGCGAAGAGGCCGACACCGAAGAATGCATCAACGTGCTGCGCGAGGCCGCCGGCGTCATGTTTACGGGCGGCGACCAGCTGCGGCTCACGGCCCTGCTCGGCGGCACGGCCCTGATCCGGCTGATGAAGGAGCGCTACGCCCACAGCCGCTTCGTCATTGCGGGCACCTCGGCGGGGGCGGCGGCCATGAGCACGCCCATGATTTACCAGGGCCGCAACGATGCGGGCTTCTTCAAAGACGAAATCCACATTACCACGGGCCTGCAGTTCATGCACGACGTGGCCATCGATACGCACTTCGTGGCCCGCGGCCGCATCGTGCGCGTGGCCCAGATCATTGCCACCAATCCCGGCTCCATCGGGCTGGGGCTGGAGGAAGACACGGCCGTGGTGGTGACGGAGGGCCAGGAGCTGGAAGTTATCGGCAACGGCATGGTCATCGTCGTCGACGGGCGCCAGTGCCTGGGCAACACCATCCACGAAGTCCGGCCCGGCGAGGTGTTCAGCATCCGCGACCTGCGCGTGCACCTGCTGGCCCGCGGGCAGCGCTACACGCTGCCGGTGCAGGAGTATATGTACGTGTAGGCTGCTGGCAGTCAGTCATCAAAAAAGCCTCCGAACAGCTGTTCAGAGGCTTTTTTGGTGACGAGGCGAAGCTGCCTAAGCCGGTTTGGTGGTGCTGCGGCGGGTGCTGCTCTGCCCGCCCTTGCGGCCGGCTTCGCGGGCTTCCTGGGAAGTCCACTCGTGGCCGCGGCCGCTGGCGTGCGAGGCCTTGCCGCCCTCGGAGGCAATGCGGCGCTGCTGCTCGGGGTCCATCGAAGCAAAGCCACGCTTGCTGGTGTTGCCCTGGGGCCGGCTGCCACCAGCTTTGGCGGCCGAAGCCGCGGAAGTAGCGCGTTGCGTCAATTGGTTCGTTGCCATAACAGTAGGGTTTGGTTGAGGAAAAGTCAGGATGCGCTGGGCCTTGGTACTAACGCAAGCCCGGCGGCAACAGCCAATGGCCGGGCCTGAAAAACGGCCGCTTGGCCGCATTTTACCGCTTTGTACGGATGCCCAAGCCCCGGCCAGCCGCATCACTGCGTACAAATAGCGAGGCTGGCCGGCCGCCGCGGCACGGCACGAGGGTGCGGCGCGGGGCGGGCTTGCGCGGGGAGCGTGCGTGTTTATACGGAGGCGTTGCGTAGGGCCAGCCTCGGTTTCCGTGCAAGTGCTGAAAATGCTGCTGCCGGACAGACAACCGGCGGCTTTCCCCGTTATTGTTTGGAATCCGGCTCCTCACCCGCCCCGCCCATGATACGCCTCCTGCTGGTCGATGACCACACCATTATCCGCGACGGTATCCAGGCCCTGCTGGCCGACGTACCCGATTTTCAGGTGGTGGGGCAGGCCCGCAACGGCCGCGAACTGCTGGACACGCTGCCCGATACCCCGGCCGACGTGGTGCTGATGGATCTGAACATGCCCGAGCTGTCGGGCTTCGAGGCCGTGCCGCTGCTGCGCCAGCAGTTTCCGCAGGTGCGGGTACTCATTCTAAGCATGCTCGACCACGAAAAGTACGTGCAGCAGGTGCTGGAAGCCGGGGCGCTGGGCTACGTGCTGAAGAATGCCAGCAAAGAGGAAATCGTGCACGCCATTCGTACGGTAGCGGCCGGCAAGCCCTTCCTCTGCACCGAAATCGGGCTGAACCTGCTCAGCAAGCTGGTGCAGGGCCCCGCCGCGCCGGCCGCCAAAAAGCCCTCCGACCTCTCCAACCGCGAAACGGAGGTGCTCAAGCTGATTGCGGAGGGCCTGACCAACGCCGAAATTGCCGACAAGCTCTTCACCAGCAAGCGCACCATCGAAACGCACCGGCAGAACATCATCGAGAAAACCCAGGCCAAGAACACGGCCGCCCTCATCAAGTTCGCCATGGAGAATGGCCTGCTGGCCTGAGCTGCGGCCGAATCGAGCAGATGGTAAGCGGCGGTTGTGTGGCCGTTTGGGGTGCTTAGAGTGTCTAACAAAACCGTTTGAGGGCCTTGAGGGTGATGAGGGCGCAGGCGAGTTTGGTAAACGCGAGGTGGATGTCGTCACGTCGTTCGTAGCGTACCCGCAGGCGTCGGAAGCGGTTGAGCCAAGCAAAGGTGCGCTCGACGACCCAGCGGTGGCGGCCCAAGCGCTGGCCGGACTCCACCCCGCGGCGGGCAATGCGCGCTTTGATGCCGCGTTTGCGCAGCGCCAGCCGGCATTTTCGGTAGTCGTATCCTTTGTCCGCGTGCAGCTTGGCGGGGCGCTGGCGGGGCCGGCCGCGGGCTTGGCGCACGGGCTCGACCGCGTCAAGTAGCGTTTCAAAGACGGTCGAATCATGCTGGTTAGCGGCGCTGAGCTGCACGGCCAGCGGCGTGCCGCGGCGGTCTACGAGCAGGTGGCGCTTGGTACCCGGCTTACCGCGGTCCGTAGAATTCGGGCCGGTGTGCGCCCCCCTTTTGCCGCCGGAACGCTTTGCGCATCCAGGCTGGCGCGGGACCAATCCAACTGGCCGGCCACGTGCAGCCGCTCGAGCAAGACGTGGTGCAAGCGCTGCCACACGCCGGCTGCGTGCCAGTCACGCAAGCGCCGCCAGCAGGTCATGCCGGAGCCACAGCCCATTTCGGCGGGCAACATCTCCCACGGAATGCCACTGCGCAACACGAACAGAATCCCCGTTAACGCGGCCCGATCATCCACGCGCGGCCGCCCGCCTTTCGGATGCGGCGCAGCGGGCGGCAGCAACGGCGCTACCACCGCCCATAACTCGTCTGTAACCAACGGCTTTGCCATAGCGACTGATACGCATGCCGGTTTTGTTAGGTGCTCTTAGTACGGAAGCCAGGCTACGTGCGTTTGGCGGCTCGACAACGGTAGTGCTGAAAGCCGGCAGCTGCGTAGGCCCGGCGCCGGGCCGGCCTTTTCCGGGAAGCCACCGGGAAGGCACTCCGAACCGGCTACTGCGGAAGAATACCATTTTAGGGCGAAGGCGTGCCGTTGCCTGCCCAGGGGGCGGCTCCTGCACGGGGGCGGTGGGCACGTCGGCGCGGGGCGGAAGGGGGCGGCGGGTTCTGGGCTATACGCAGGGGCCAACAGCGGCTGGTCATCAACCAAAAAACTTCGCCGAAGCCCCGGGGCTGCGGTGCGGGAGCATTACTTCCCCGGAGCGTTTGAGGGCGCGTGCTGCGGTGCGCCTCCCGCGGCCCCGACGGGGCACAGCCGCCCCGACAAGCCGAGGAAAGCGGAATGGATCCGACGCCCACACGCGAAAGGTCCCCACAGGCTCGCCCGGACGTTCGTTCCGGGCTGCGCCGGCTGTGCTACCCCGGCGAAGCGGACGAGATGCTTCATGTAGGCTGAGTATGACGGGGCCATTCGACAGGATGCCTCGGCTGGGCGCGCCACGCCGGGCTGTTGTGCTGCTTCGGCAAAGCGGCAGCGGTGCCTGGCTGCGCCGGCCGTCGGTTCGACTGCGCTCCGCGGGCCGGGCGCTTACTGGTTGCGCGCCGGCTCGGCCGGGGCGCACTCGTGGGGAACGGAGTACCTTTGGGCCGAGCGCGCCGCCTCGGCTCAACCGTCTGCCTTCACTTTTGCTGCCCGGTGGCCGTTGGCCCCGGGCTCCGGTTTATGCCCGATACTCCCGCTGATCAACCCTCGTCGGATTCGACGCCGGAACAACGTACCCTCCTTCAATCCGAGGGCCAGCTGCTTGAATCCGCTGAGCAGCCGCTGGCCGATCAGGCGCTGCTGCTCATGGACGAGGACGAGCTGCCGGAAGGCGGCCCGCTGCTGGGGGCCGCTTCGGGCGAGCCGCTGGACTGGTTTCCGGTAGTGGCCCTGTGCGGCTCGGCGGGGAGCATCGGGGCGCTCGAGCAGTTTTTTCGGAACCTGCCGGCCGCCCCGGGCATGGCCTTCGTGGTGGTGGTGCACCTGGCCGCCAACCAGCGCAGCCACCTGCCCGAAGTGCTGCAGCGGTTCACCAACATGCTGGTGTACGAAGTGGAGGACGGCCAGCGGCTGCGGCCCAACACGGTGTACGTGCTGCCGCCCGACAAGGACCTGAGCCTGCTCAGCGGCACCTTGCTGCTGTTGCCGCCCACTCAGGCGCCGGGCCACCGCCTGCCCATCGACTTTTTTCTGCAGAGCCTGGCCAAGGACGTGCGCGAGCGGGCCGTGGCCGTCATCTTCTCCGGCATGGGCTCCGACGGGGCGCTGGGCCTGAAGATGGTGATGGAAAACTTCGGGATGATTATGGCGCAGGAGCCCGAAACGGCCGAGTACGCCGCCATGCCCCGCGCCGCGCTGGCCACCGAGTTTGTCGACTACGTGCTGCCGGCCGAGCAGCTACCGGCCAAGCTGCTGGAGTATGCCCGGCAGCCGCCGTTGGAGCGCCCGTCGGCGGTGCTGCGCGGGGGCGACGCCCGGCCCGCCAACGCGCTGCAGAAAATCTTTCTGCTCATCCGCACCCAGACCGGGCACGACTTCTCGCTCTACAAGCGCAACACCGTGTTCCGGCGCATCGACCGGCGCATGAACGCGCACCAGATCCGCGACTTTGCCCAGTACGTGCGCTTTCTGCAGGAAACGCCCCAGGAGGTGGAGCTGCTGTTCAAGGAGCTGCTCATCGGCGTAACGAAGTTTTTCCGCGACCCGGAGGCCTTCGAGGCGCTGCAGGGCTACCTGCTGGCCCAGCTCCAGCGCAAGCCCGTGGACGCGGTGGTGCGGGTGTGGGCGCCGGGCTGCTCCAGCGGCGAGGAGGCCTACACCCTGGCCATGCTGCTGCAGGAGTGCCTCGATCAGCTGCCCACCAAGTGCCTGAAAGTGCAGGTGTTTGCCACCGACATCAACCCCGAGGGCATCGACCACGCCCGGGCCGGCATCTACCCGCCGAACATCGAGGGCGACGTGAGCCCGGCCCGGCTCCAGCGCTTTTTCAGCCCGGTGGAAGGCGGCTACCAGATCCGCAAGGAAGTGCGCGACGTGGTGGTGTTTGCCCTGCACAACATCAACAAGGACGCGCCCTTCATCAAGCTCGACCTGCTGGTGTGCCGCAACCTGCTCATCTACCTCAGCAGCGAGCTGCAGCGCAACCTGCTGCCCGTGTTTCACTACGCCCTGAGCCCCGACGGGCTGCTGTTGCTCGGGCCCTCGGAAAACCTGATGGGCTTCCAGACGCTGTTTACCCCGCTGGACGTGAAGTGGAAAATCTCGCGCCGCAACAACGTGCCGTACTCGCTGGCGCGCATCTCCCACTTCCCGTTTTCGCTGACGCACCAAGCCGCCGTTCCCAGCATCCCTCCGCCGGTTACGAGCCCGGCCCCGCGCAAAGAAGACCACTTCGTCGTGCTGATCCAGAAGATGCTGCTGCGCACGTTTGCGCCGCCGGCGGTGGTCATCAACAGCAAGGGCGAAATCCTGTTCGTGAACGGGCGCACCGGCCGCTACCTGGAGCCCGCCCCCGGCCTGGGCACCATGAACGTGTTTGACATGGCCCGCGAGGAAATGGGCTTTGAGCTGAGCGGGGCCGTGCACCGCGCCCACCAGCAGCACGAGGACGTGACGGTGGAGGGCATCAAGCTGCGCACCGAGAGCGGCTACCAGCTGATTCGCCTCACGGTGAAGTTCCTCGACGCGCCCGACGCGCTGGCCGGCCTGCTGCTGGTCGTGTTCGAGGGCATGCCCACCAGCAAGCGGCAGCGCAGGCAGGCGCGAGCGGAGGAAATACTCACCCGTGACTCGGTGGTGCTGGCCCTGGAAAAAGAGCTGCAGTACACCAAGCACCGCCTGCAGACCATGGTGGAGGAAATGAGGTCGTCGCTGGAAGAGCTCAAGAGCACCAACGAGGAGCTGCAGTCGGCCAACGAGGAGCTGCAGAGCACCAACGAGGAGGCCGTAACCAACAGGGAGGAAATGCAGACCCTGAACGAGGAGCTGATGACCCTGAACGTGCAGTACCTCACCAAAACCGAGGAGCTGAGCCTGGCCGCCAACGACATGAAGAACCTGCTCGACGCGACGGGCATTGCCACCATCTTCCTCGACAACGACATGGTCATCAAGCGCTTCACCCCATCGGTGGCGCGCATCATTCCGCTGCTGCCCACCGATATCGGGCGGCCCATCACGCACCTGACCAACAACCTGCGCTACGAGGGCCTGCCCGCCGACGTGCGCCAGGTGCTCGACCGGCTGGTGGGCGTGGAGACGA
The DNA here is from genome assembly GCF_003258365.1 of Hymenobacter edaphi. Taxonomy (GTDB): domain Bacteria; phylum Bacteroidota; class Bacteroidia; order Cytophagales; family Hymenobacteraceae; genus Solirubrum; species Solirubrum edaphi. The sequence continues at coordinate 273,937 of NZ_QHKM01000003.1, forward strand.
ACATCCAGACCCGGAACGGCGAGTGGTTTGCCATGCGCATTTTGCCCTACCGCACCCTCAACAACTACATCAGCGGGGCCGTCATCACCTTTATCGACATCACCGCGCTCAAGCAGCTGGAGCAGCAGCTCCAGGCCAGCACGGCCCTGGCCGAAAGCATCATCGAAAACCTGCGCGAGCCGCTGCTGGTGGTAGACGGCGCGGGCCGGGTGCTGTCCGTCAACCGCTCCTTCGCCCAGGCCTTCCAGGTGGAGGTGGAGCAGGTCCGCGGCCAGCAGCTCGACCAGCTCGGACGCGGCGCCTGGCACCAGCCCGCCCTGGCCGCGGCCATCCGCCGCACCCTCGACACCGGCCAGGGCTTCGACGACCTGGTGGTGCACACCACGTTTCCGGAGCTGGGCCCGCGCCACCTGCGGCTCTACGGCCGCCAGCTTATCAGCGGCGGCAAGCCCACGGACCAGCTGCTGCTGGGCGTAAGCCAGCTCAGCGAATAGCCCCGGCCGGGCACCGGGTCGTCGGCCCGGCTGCCCCGGTTGCCCGGTCTGGCACGGCTGGTCGATTTATTCCCTTTAGATTACTGGCCCGCTGCCGCCCCGCAGCGTAACAGTACGGTAGCCCTGCCGCGCCGCCGCACGCGGACAGGCTGCCCTTCCCGATTATTCCTTCGTTATGGAGCCTACTTCCAACGAAAATGACGCGGTGCGGCGCCGCATGAACCAGCTGCGCCGCAAAGCCGAGAAACGCCGCGGCCTGGTCACGAGCAGCATCGACAACCTGAGCCCGCGCGACGTGCGCCGGCTGGCGCAGGACTTGCAGACGCACCAGATCGAGCTGGAAATGCAGTACGAGGAGCTGCTCACGGCCCAGACCGAGCGCGAAACCCTGCACCGCCAGTACGTCGACCTCTTCGAGTTTGCCCCGGTGGGCTACTGCACCCTCGATGCGCAGGGCCTGGTGCAGCAGCTCAACCTGCGCGCCAGCCAGCTGCTGGGCGCGCCTCGCGGCGCGGTGCTGGGCCGGCGCTTCGCCCAGTACGTTGCCCTGGGCGACGAGCGGGCCCACTTCTACGCGTTTTTGCAGCGGGTGCTGGCGGCCGACGCCAGCCAGAGCTGCGAGCTGGAAATGCAGCGCCCCGACGGCAGCACTTTCTTTGCCCTGCTCGAAGGCGTGCGCCTGGGCCCCGAGGAAGGCGCCCCCCGCTGCCGCCTGGCCCTCACCGACGACACGGCCCGCCGCCGGGCCGTGGCCGACCTGGCCGCGAGCGAGCAGAAATTCCGGGCCCTGTTCGAGGAGTCGGCCGATGCGGCCGTGCTCCTGCGCGACTTCACCATCGTCGACTGCAACCAGGCCGCCCTGACCATGCTGGGGGCCACCCGCCGCGAACAGGTGGTGGAGCAGCCGGCGCTGCTGCTCAGCCCCGAGCGGCAGCCCGACGGCACGCTCTCGGCCCAGCGCCTGGTGCAGGCGCTGGAGCAGGCGCTGGGCCGCGGCTCCTACCGCTACGAGTGGCTGCGGCACCGCTTCACGGGCGAAGAAATCTGGCAGGAAATCGTGCTGACGCCCATGCGCGTGCACGGCGAGCTGGTGCAGCACGCCGTCTGGCGCGACATCACCGAGCAGAAGCGCCTCGACCAACGCCTGCGCGACAGTGAGCTGCGCTTCCGCACCGTGTTCGAGCAAAGCTCCGACGGCATGCTGCTGCTGGAGGACGGCCGCTACGTGGACTGCAACGCCGCCGCCCTGCACCTGATCGGGGCCCAGCGGCGCGAGCAGCTGGTGGGCCAGCCCGCCGAGGTGTGCATGCCCGAGCAGCAGCCCGACGGCCGCCGCACGGCCGAGTGGTTTGCCGACCACGTGGAAACCGCCCGCCGCGAAGGCTCCCTGCGCTGCGAGACGCTGATGCAGCGCTTCACCGGCGAGGAAGTGCTGATCGAAGGCGTGCTCACGCCCATCGAGCTGCCCGGACAGCCCATGCTCACCCACATCTGCTGGCGCGACGTGACCGAGCGCCGCCGCGCCGAGCAGCGCGTGCAGGAAAGCGAAACCCGCCTGAGCACCGCCCTGCAGGCTGCCGAGCTGGGCGTAGCTCAGTGGAATTTCGTCACCGACGAGGTGTTTTTCGACGCGCGGGCCCGGCACATGTTCGGCCTGCCCGCCGACGAGGCCCCGCTGACCTTCCCCGACATCCGCCGCCTGCTGCACCCCGACGACCGGGAGCGGGTGGAAGCGGCCCTGCAGCGCGCCGTTGCGGAGCACCTGCCCGTGGAAATGGACCAGCGCGTGGTGCTGCCCGACGGCACGGTGCGCTACATCGTATCGAGCGGGCAGGTGGCCTATAGCCCCACGGGGCAGGCCCTGAGCATGACCGGCGTGGTGCAGGACGTGACCGAGAAAAAGCTGGTCGCCCAGCGCCTGCAGGAAAGCGAGGCCCGCCTGAGCACCGCCGTGCAGGCCGCCGAGCTGGGCATCGGCATCTGGAACTTCGACACCCAGCTGTTCTACGTCGACGCGCGGGCCCGGCACATGTTTGGCCTGCCCGCCGAGGGCCCCGATCTGAGCTTCGACGAGCTGCTGGCCGTGGTGCACCCCCTCGACCGGGAACTGGCCGCCGGAGCCCTGCAGCGCGCCGCCACCGGCGACGGGGTGCTGGACGTGGAAGTGCGCGTGCAGCACCCGGACGGAACCGTGCGCCACGTGTGCGCCAACGGGCAGGTGATGTACGACGAAGCCGGCCACCCCGTGCGCATGAGCGGCGTGCTGCACGACGTGACCCAGAGCCGCCTGGCCGAGCAGCGCCTGCGCGAAAGCGAAGAGCAGCTGCGCACGGCCCTGAGCGCGGCCAACATGGGCGTGGGCCTCTGGGAAACGCAGCCCCAGCAAGTTGTCGTCGATGCCAGCGCGGCCGAAATATTCGGCCTCGGGGAAGGCCCGGGGCGCTACCCCGCCGCCGGGCTGAGCGGCCTGCTGCACCCCGACGACCTGCCCGGCGTGGAGGAACAGATTCAGCGCAGCCTGCAAAATCACCTGGCTTTTTCGCTGAACGTGCGCGTGTTGCGCCCGCCCATGGCCGAGCTGCGCTACGTGCGCATCAGCGGCCAGGCCCTCTACGACGACCACAACCAGCCCGGCCGGGTGGTGAGCGTGGTGCGCGACGTGACCGAGTTCCGGCGGGCCAACCTGCGCCTGCGCACGAGCGAGGAACGCCTGCGCCTGGCCCTGCAAGCCTCGCAAACCGGGGTGTTCGAGTGGAGCTTCGAAAACGACGAGCTGTTTTGGGACGAGCGGACCCAGGCCATTTTCGGCCGGCCCTACGAGGACCGGCGCCAGAGCTTCAACGCCATTCGGGCGGCCGTGCTCCCGGCCGACGCGGCGGCCGTGGCCGAGGCGCTGACCACCACCATCCGCGACGGGGTGCCCTTCGAGCTGGAGCACCGCATCGTGCGCCCCGACGGCTCGGTGCGCCACGTGGCCTCCACCGGGCAGGTGCACTACGACGAGGCCGGCCAGCCGCAGCGCCTGGCCGGCCTTATCCGCGACGTGACCGAGCGCCGGCGCGCCCAGGAAGAGCTGAACTCCAAAAACCGCCTGCTCGACCACATCCTGACAACCATTCCCGTGGTCCTCTCGCGCGTGGCCCCCGATGGCACGCTGCAGGAAGTGGTGGGGGCCGGCCTGCGCCGCCTCGGCGTGGCCGACAACGCCATAACCGGCCGCAACGTGTTCGAGGCCTGGCCTCAGCTCACGCCCTACATCCAGCGGCTGCTGGCGGGCGAGAAAGTGCAGTTCGTGGGCGAGCCGCCCCGCCGCGGCGAGCAGACCTACTTTCAGAACTACGGCTTCTTCGACGAGGAAAAGCAGAGCGGCGTGCTCTTCGGCATCGACGTGACCGAGACGCACCAGGCCAACGCCCGCCTGGCCGCCGACGCGGCCTTCCTGCAGGGCCTGGTGTCGAACATCCAGGAGGGCATCATGGCCTTCGACGCGGAACTGCGCGTGACGGAGTGGAACTACCTCATGGAGCAGTTTCTGGAGGTGAAGCGCGCGGCGGTGCTCGGGCAGCCGATATCGAAGGCGCTGCCCGCCATCGATATTCCGCGCAACCACGACATCCTGCGCCGCGCGCTGGCCGGCGAAGCCCAGACCTACTACAACGTGTCCTTCAGCCGGCGCGAGGGCGTGTTCGATGCGGCCTTCGTGCCCCTGCGCGACGCGCAGGGCGCCGTGGCCGGGGTGCTCGGCGTTATCCGCGACGTGACCGAGCGCAACCGCCTGATGGAAGAGGCCACCCGCCTGCGCCTGCAGCGCGAAAAGGAGGTACTCAGCGCCATCATGCACACCCAGGAAGACGAGCGGAAGCGCATTGCCGAGGCCCTGCACAACGGGGTGGGCCAGTTGCTGTACGCGGCCAAGCTGCACCTCTACAACCAGCCCGTCGACGAGGCGCACCGCGCTTCGGCGCTGGGGCTGCTCAACGAGGCCATCAAGTCCACGCGCACCATCTCGTTTGAACTGACGCCAAACGTGCTGGAGGACTTTGGCCTGAAAACCGCGCTGGAGGAGATATGCAAGCGCATTCCGCAGCAAAACCTGGCCGTGCACCTGAACGTGGGCGTGCTGCCGGAGCCGCTGCCGCGCCTGCTCGAAACGGCCGTGTACCGCATCGTGCAGGAGCTGCTCAACAACGTGATCAAGCACGCGCAGGCCCGGGAAGCGTTTATTTACGTGGAGGTGCAAAACCAGGTGCTGCACGCCAGCGTGGAGGACGACGGCGCCGGCTTCGACGTGGCAACCGTCACGCAGAAGCACGGCGGCATTGGCCTCACCGGCATTCAGAACCGGGTAAGCCTGCTCGGTGGCCGCCTCGACATTCGCTCCAAGCCCGGGCGGGGCACCACCATCACCATCGAGCTGCCGCTGACTACGCCCGAGCAGCCCGCCGTCGGCTGAGTCGGGCGCCGGGCGGCCCCCGCCAACGGCCAACCTCGGCTGTATCCCGGCGCGCCGCGGGGCGTAAGCTAAAGCCAACCCTACCAACTGCCCGCGACCTTATGCAGACCCCCGATCAGACTTCCGGCGCCCACAACACCTCCTGGCTGGCTACCGCCGAGCGGCCCGCCTTTCCCGCCCTCTCCGAATCGACGGACGCCGAGGTGGTGGTCGTCGGGGCGGGGCTGGCGGGCCTGACCACGGCCTACCTCCTCACCCGCGAGGGCCGGCGCGTGGTGCTGCTGGAAGACGGCGAAATCGTGTCGGGCGAGACGGGGCGCACCACCGCCCACCTCTCCAACGCCCTCGACGACCGGTACTACCACCTCGAAAAGCTCTTCGGACCGGCTGGTGCCCGGCTAGCCGCCCAAAGCCACGGCGCGGCCATCGACCGCATCGAAGCCATTGCCCAGGCCGAAAACATCGATTGCGACTTTGAGCGCCTCGACGGCTATTTGTTTCTGCCCCCCGGCGGCGATGCGCAGGAGCTGGCCGACGAGCTGGAAGCCGCCCACCGCGCCGGCCTCACGCAGGTGCAGCGCCTGCCCGACGCCGGGGCCCGGGGCTTCCGCTCGGGCGAGTGCCTGCGCTTCCCGAACCAGGGGCAGTTTCACCCGGTGCGCTACGCCGCGGGGCTGGCCCGGGCCATCGGGCAGGGCGGCGGGCGCATCTTCACCAACACCCGGGTGCGCGAGGTGCACAGCGGCCACCACACCCGCGTGGTGACGGAAAGCGGGCTGGAAGTGCGGGCCCGGCACATCGTGGTGGCCACCAACGTGCCCTTCAACGACCAGGTGGTGATGCACACCAAGCAGAGCCCTTACCGCACCTACGCGCTGGCCTTTCGGGTGCCGAAAGGCTCGGTGACCAGGGCCCTGTACTGGGATACGCCTGATCCGTACCACTACATCCGCCTGCAGGAAGTACACGACGCGGCGCCCAGCGGCGAGGCCTACGACCTGCTCATCGTGGGCGGCGAAGACCACAAAACCGGCCAGGAGGACGATTACGCCGAACGGTTTCGCTGCCTGGAAGAATGGGCCCGGGCAAACTTCCCGACGACGCAGCAGGTGGAGTACCGCTGGTCGGGCCAGGTGCTGGAGCCCGTCGACTCGCTGGGCTACGCCGGGCGCAACCCGCTCGACGCCGACAACATCTACATCATCACCGGCGACTCGGGCCACGGCATGACGCACAGCACCCTCGGGGCCATGCTGGTGACGGACCTGATTATGGACCGCGACAACCCCTGGGCCAAGCTCTACGACCCCGGCCGGGTGTCGGCCCACCCGTCGGCACTCAAGGAATTCGTGCGGGAAAACGCGAACGTGGCCGCCCAGTACACCGACCTCGTCACCGGCGGCGACGCGGCCAGCGAAGCCGACATCGAGCCCGGCCACGGTGCCGTGCTGCGCCGCGGCCTGAGCAAGGTGGCCGTGTACCGCGACCCGCAGGGCCAGGCGCATGCGTGCTCGGCCATCTGCCCGCACCTGGGCTGCGTGGTGCACTGGAACAGCGAGGAAAAAAGCTGGGACTGCCCCTGCCACGGCTCCCGCTTCACGGCCTACGGCGAGCTGGTGAACGGCCCCGCCGACCGCGGGCTGGACCGGGTGGAGTAGGAGCGGGGCCGCCCGGCGGCGGGTCGTAGCTTTGTCCCATGCCCGTTGCCAATTCCATTCGCCCGCTGCAGATCGAGCCGCAGGACATTTTCACCGATAACCTCGCCACCTACGCCGCCGAGGAGCAACACTTTGCCGGCCGCCACAGCCTGCTCGGCTGGCTGCGGGTGGCCGTGTTTCTGGCCGGGGCCGGCGGGGCGTGGTGGCTGTTTCGCCGCGACGAGAACCTGGCGGCCTTTGGCTGGCTGGCCGTCAGCTACGCGGTGTTCGTGCTGGTGATGCGCTGGCACGGCCGCGTGGGCTACCAGCTACGTCAGCGCCAGCTGCTGCGCCTGATCAACCAGGAAGAGCTGGCGCGTCTGGCCGGCCAGTTCGCGGGCTTCGACGAAGGCCCGCGTTACCAGAACCCCGCTCACCCCTACACCGCCGACCTCGACGTGTTCGGCCCGCACTCCCTGTTTCAGCTGCTGAGCCGCGCCACCTCGCGCCTGGGGCAGGACCGGCTGGCTGCCTGGCTGCAGGCCCCGGCCACCGTGGCCGAGCTGGAGCAGCGCCAGCCCGCCGTGGCCGAGCTGGCCGCCGACGTGGCGTGGCGGCAGCACTGGCAGGCCCGTGCCCGGCAGTTTCCGAAGCAATCCGACGACCCGCGCCCCTTCCTGGCCTGGATGCACGCCCCCGATTTCTACCAGGGCCGCGGCTGGGTGCTGGCGTTGCTGCCGGTGCTGCCCCCGCTGGCCATTCTGGGTATTGCCGCCTGGCTGACGGGCTCCTCGGGCTGGCTGGCCGCCGGGCCGGTGCTGCTGATGTACGCCGTCAACTACCGCTTCCGGCAGGAGCGCGACACCGTGTTTGAGCGCTGCATGGATATGTACGACGTGCTGCGCGCCTACCGCGACCAGCTGCGCCACCTGGAGCAGCGCGCGTGCGCGGCCCCGCGGCTGGCCGAGCTGCGGCAGGTGCTGCTGGCCCACGGCGCCCCGGCCTCGGCCTACGTGGGCCGGCTGGCGGGCATTGCGCAGAATTTCTCGCTGCGCTGGAGTACCCTGGCCGGCTTCTTCGCCAACAACCTGCTGCTGTGGGACTTCTTCTGGATGTGGCGGCTGGAGCGCTGGAAGCGGCAGCTCGGCGGCCGGCTGGAGCCCTGGCTGGAAGTGGTGGCCGAAGTGGAAGCCCTCGGCAGCCTCGCAGCCGTGCAATACGCCAACCCCGCCTGGGCCGTGCCCGCGCTGACCGAGGCGCCGCTGACCTTCGTGGCCGCGCAGCTGGCCCACCCGCTCATCTTCAGCCCCGGCCGCGTGGCCAACGACTTCGCCACCGAGGGCCCGGGCCGCACCGGACTGGTGACGGGCTCCAACATGTCGGGCAAAACCACCTTTCTGCGCACCATTGGCGTGAATGCCGTGCTGGCCCTGGCCGGCGGGCCGGTGTGCGCCCAGGCGCTGCGCATCGGCCCGCTGGAGCTGTTTACGGCCATGCGCACCCAAGACAACCTCGCCGAAAGCACGTCCTCGTTCTACGCCGAGCTCAAGCGCCTGCGCCAGCTGCTCGACCTGACGGCCGCCGGCCGGCCCGTGTTTTTCCTGCTCGACGAAATTCTGAAGGGCACCAACTCCCGCGACCGGCACGACGGTGCCCGCGGCCTCATCCGGCAGCTGCACCGCCGCCCCGCCAGCGGCCTCGTGAGCACCCACGACCTGGAGCTGGGCGACCTGGCCCGGGAGCTGCCCGGCTTCGTGACGAACTACAGCTTCAACAGCGACATCGAGGGCGACGAAATCCGCTTCGACTACCGCCTCACGCCCGGCCTCTGCCGCGAATTCAACGCCAGTAAGCTGATGGAGCTCATGGGGATAGAGCTGGCAAAAAAATAAGCGGGCTTGCAACCGTCGTCTAATTATCGGACCTCTGCTATATAACCAACCGTATCACCAGTTATGAAAAGCGTACGACTACTTGCTTGCCTGATTGGCTTCCTGGGGCTGAGCTCGATTGGTAGCTGCGAGGATGACGACGTAGTGCCCGCCGCCGAACGACCGGTGCCGGTGAGCTACGCCCAAACCCAGTGCGCCGACCGTTGGGGCCAGGCCACCTCAACCCAGCAGCTGGAAGCCCTGGCCAGGGCTTATTTGCAGCAGCAAGGCATCGTGGCCAGCGACGTGTATGCCGCCCGCACCGGGCAGGCAGCCGTGTGCGCTGCCTGCAGCTGCCCCACCGGCGTAATTCTGCAGGCCACCGTACGCCAGGCCGACCTGCAGGCGGTACTGGATATGGGTTTTCAGCGTCTCTGACGGCCCGCCCGCGCTTGGAGCCCCGCGCCTCACCGGCGCGCCGGCACCTTCTGCGTGCCCGAAGCCGCCGCTTCGGGCATTTTTGCGTACAAGCGGGGCGTCGGCCGGGCAACGCCTGCTTACTCGCCGACCAAGCCGCATGTACGTTCGACAAAACCTTCGATGGAGCATTATCTGGCGCAGTGCCTGGCGCAGTGTGCTCATTCTGACGCTCTACAACCTGGTTATCTGCTGGTTTTATACCCACGGCTTCAACCATTTTTCCATTCCCTGGCAGCCCGTGGCCACGCTGGGCACGGCGGTGGCGTTCTACATCGGCTTCAAAAACAACGGCTCCTACGACCGGTTCTGGGAGGGCCGCCAGATCTGGGGCGGCATCGTCAATACCAGCCGCACCTGGGCCATTCAGGCGCTGGAGTTCATCACCTCCCGCGTCGATGCGCCCGAGCTGACGGAGGTGCGGCCCCAGGCCACGGCCCGCGAGCTGACGGAGCGCCACCACCGGCTCCTGTACCGCCATATTGCCTGGTGCAACGCCCTGCGCCTGCAGCTGCGGCAGCAGCGCGAAGACCTGTGGGACAGCGACGTGGCCCCGTTTCTGCAGCCCGAAGAGTCGGATTTTATGCGGCAGCGGGCCAATCCGCCGGCGCATCTGCTGCGCCGCCAGGCCGCCGAGCTGCGCATCCTGCGCGAGGAGCGCGGCCTGCTCAACGATTTTCAGCACGTGAACATGATGCGCACCCTGGAGCGCCTCTTCGACCTGCAGGGCGGCTGCGAGCGAATCAAAAACACGCCCTTCCCGCGCCAGTACGCCTTCTACAGCTTCCTGTTCGTGTGCCTGTTCTCGCTGATGCTGCCCCTGGGCCTGCTGCGCGAGTTCGACCAGTTGGGCCCCGGTATGGTCTGGCTCACCGTGCCCTTCTCGGTGCTCACGAGCTGGGTGTTCAATACCATCGAAGTGGTAGGCCACACCAGCGAAAACCCCTTCGAGTACCAGATGAACGACGTGCCGATGACCGCACTCTGCCGCACCATCGAAATCGACCTGCGCGAGATGCTGGGCGAAACCGAGCTGCCGCCGAAAACCCTGCCCGTCAAGGATATATTGTTCTAGCATGGGCGTAGGGTAACAGCAAAAAAGCTGGTGCTGCAATTAAAAAGCACGCCGTGGGGAGCCTGCACTCCGCACGGCGTGCTTTTTAATTGCTGTCCACGGATTCCGGTCGAAACTTCGGGACGAGTAATCGGGCCGGCCGGCCACCCAACCCGGAAAGCAGGGCGTTGATGGGCAGGAATAGTTGTGGCTTTTTTTTAGGTGTCTTGGAGCGGGCAACAGCGCGGCAAAGGGGTAGGCAGAGGCTAACCTGGTAAAATTCAGGCAGTAAAAAGCCGGGAAATAATAGGATGTTTGTATATTAGGGGTATCAGGCCAAGACTGACTTGAACAAAAGCAAGTCGGTTGGTAATCTGACCAGACCGCCCCGACCTCCCGCCACCGTTATAGCCGCCACATCTATTCTCGCACCTGCTCCCACGAATTATGGAGGTTTACCGCGAAATTCTGCCGGAGAGCTACTTGCTGATCCTGGCCGACGACGTCCCGCCGAGCTTTGAGCGCGAGCATGCGCTCGACTACGCCCTGCGCCGCGCCGCCCGCAGCGGCAAATCCAGTGTGTGGGTCGATTGCAGCCACCTGCATCACCTGCCGCCCGATGCGGCCGAACTGCTGGCCTACTACCACGACCGGCTGGCGCGGCACGGCATGAGCCTGGTGCTCTGCCACCTGACCGAGGACGTGCGCCTGGAGCTGCAGGCCCTGACGGCCGCCCCGCTCCCCGTGGTGTCGACGCTGCTCGACGCCGAGCGGTACTGCCACGGCCCCGCCTCGTTCCGGCGCTTCGCCTCCTGAGCCAAGGCCCCGGCCGCTGCTCAGCAAAGGGCATCAGGGACTGCGGCCGCGCCCCGGGCGCAGCGGCTGCTCGGGGAATGTGGTGTTTTTTCGGCGGGCGTTGGTTACGTTCGGGCGCGGTTGCGTTTAAGGCTGGGCTTTGGGCCCGGCCCGCGCCGCCCGCCTCCGCTTATGCGCCGACACGAACGCACCTTCCAATACTTTTTTTTCGGACAAGATTTCGCCGACGGCTTGCGCGTCACGCTCGGCATTCTGCTGCCCACCTTGCTGCTGGCCCAGCTTGGGCAGTTCGAGCTGGGCCTGACCGTGTCGCTGGGGGCGGTGTGCGCCAGCCTGACGGACATTCCCGGGCCAGTGATTCACAAGCGCAACGGGCTCTGGATCTGCACGGCGCTGATTTTTGTGGTGGCCCTGCTCACCGGCGTGGCCCGCCTGAACGTGTGGGTGCTGGGCGGCGAAATCCTGCTGCTCAGCTTTGCCCTGACCATGCTGCTGGTCTACGGCGCCCGGGCCGGGGCCATCGGCTCGGCCGGGCTGCTGATCATGATTCTGACCATGGACCGCGCCATGACCCTGCCCGAGCTGGCCGGCTACGCGGGGCTGGTGCTGCTGGGCGGGGTGTGGTACACGCTGCTGTGCCTGCTGTTTTTTCGCATCCGGCCCTACCGGCCGGCGCAGCGGGCTCTGGGGGAGTGCATTCACGCCATTGCCGAGTATTTGCGCCTCAAGGCCGAATTCTACGACCCTGAAACCAGCCTCGACCGCGACTACCGCCAGCTGGTGCAGCAGCAGGTGGCGGTGAGCGAAAAGCAGGACGCGGCCCGCGAGCTGCTGTTCAAGTCGCGCATGATCGTGCGCGAAACCACCGGCACCGGCCGCCGCCTGGTACTGACCTTCGTGGATGCAGTGGACCTCTACGAGCAGATTACGGCCACCTACTACGACTACGCCGCCCTGCGCCAGCGCTTCAACCACACCGGCGTGCTGGCCGACGTGGCCCGGCTGATTCGGGTGATGGCCGTGGAGCTGGACCACATCGGGCTGGCCATTCAGGCCAACCGCGCCCCCGCCGTGCCCCACGACCGGCTGCCCGAGCTGGAGCAGCTCAAGGCCCGCATCGACCGCATCGGGGAAGAGGAGCCGGGCTCCAACCTGGTGCTGCGCAAGATCCTAGTGCAGCTGCGCAACCTGCACCAGCGCCTGGCCGACATCAGCCGCGAAACCGACCCGACCTACCGCGCCCCCGCCCCCAACGGCGCCGCCGAAGCCGACTACAGCCGCTTCGTGTCGCACCAGTCCCTGAGCCCCGAGCTGCTGCTGGGCAACCTGACCATGTCGTCGGCCACGTTTCGGCACGCCTTGCGGGTGAGCGTGGCGGCCATCATCGGCTTCGCGGTGGCGCGGCTGCTGGTGAGCGGGCACCACAGCTACTGGATTGTGATGACCACGGTGTATATGCTCAAGCCAGGCTTCAGCCTGACCAAGGAGCGCAACATTCAGCGCGTGACGGGCACCCTGGTGGGCGGCCTGATCGGGGTGGCCGTCATCTGGCTGGTGCCCAACGAGCTGGCGCAGTTCGGCTTCCTGCTGCTGTTTATGATAACGGCCTACAGCTTCCAGCGCCTGAACTACGTGGTGATGGTCACGTTTCTGACGCCCTTTCTGGTCATCATGTTTCACTTCCTGGGTGTGCGTTACGTGGCCGTCATCGAGGAGCGCGTTATCGACACGGTTATCGGCTGCGCCATTGCCCTGACTACCGGCTACGTGCTGTTTCCGCGCTGGGAATCGGAGCAGCTGACCACTTACATGCGCGACGCGCTGCAGGCCAACCGCTACTACCTGCACCGCCTGGGCGAGTGCCTGGGCGGCGGCACGCTCAGCACCACCGACTACAAGCTGGCCCGCAAGGATGTGTACATCAGCTCGGCCAACCTGGCGGCGGCGTTTCAGCGCATGCTCTCCGAGCCCAAAAGCAAACAGCGCCACGAGGCCGAAGTGCACCAGTTCGTGGTGCTGAACCTGATTTTGTCGTCGAACATTGCCACGCTGGCCGCCGCGGCGCGCGGCGGCAGTCTGCCCGCCCGGCCCGCCGAGGCGCTGAAACCGGTGCGGCAGGCGCTGATGCTGCTCACGGAAAGCCTGCGCAAGCTGGGCCCCGCCGACGTGCCGGAGCTGGCACCGCTGCCCGCCGCCCCGCCGCCGCCCGCCACCAAGCCCGCCCCGGCCGGGGAGGAGCGGCTGTTGCAGGAGCAGCTGGAGTTTGTGCAGAAAGTCAGCAGCGACCTGCGCAAGGTGACGGACGTAGTGGCCGCGTAGGCGCCGCCTTACTCGTAATACTGGTACTGGTAGCGGTAAAACGCCGGTTTGTCGGCGCTGCTGCGGGTGGTTTCGCCGGCCGGCAGCCCATCGGGCTGGTAAGACAGCACCAAGTACCGGGGCTCCCAGAGGTAGCGCGTGCCAAGCAGCCGACGCTGCTGCCCGATGAGCTGGTCCTGGTTGTTGTAGGTGTTGGTGGTGACGGTGCGAATGGACGCCTGCCCGAAGGCTGCGCTACGCGCCCCAGGGCTGGCGGTCAGGGGCTGACGGACGTTGGTTGACACCAGCGTCGTGTAAGCCGGCGTCGGCACAAAGTCCCAGGTAGTTATCAGCTGGTGCTCGGCCAGGCGCTGCCGGGCGTCGTAGCGAAACAGGGCGGTGGGCCGGAAGCTGGCCGGCGAGCGGTGCAGCAGCGCGGGCAGCTGCCCAAACGGTACCTGCCCGGCCCGCTGCCGAGCCGCCCGCAGAGCCCGGACCACATCCACCGCGCCGGTTTCCTGCGTTTGCCCGTCGCGCCGCAGCTCATACTGCAGCTGCGTGCTCCGGTGGCGCCCCTTTGGGGTGTAGCTGCTCACCAGCGTCAGCACCGTGTCGGCGCTCAGGGCAAAGCGCCAGGTGCGGCGGAAGCCGGTTTGGGGAAAATGATAGCGCCCTACCGTCAGAAACCAGAACCGGGCTTCCGTCAGCAGCGTGTCGCCGAGGGCGCGGCGCTGCAGCTCGCACACCGTGGTGCGGCGGCCGCTGGGCTGCAGCACCTCGCAGCGGCCCCGGCCGAGGGCCGGGTTGTAGCTGTAGATGGTGGTGAAGGAGCGGCCCGGCACCGGGTGAATCACCATGGAGGTGCAATGACCCGCATCGTCGTAGCTCCACTGGCGGCGCTCCTGCCAGCCCCCGCCGGTGCGGCACAGCAGGGTGCGGCGGCCGTACGCGTCGATTTCCTGGTATTCCACGGTGTCGCGCACGGCGCCTTCGTCGTCGAGGCGCACCTTCAGTACTGCGCGCACCCGCTGTCGGGCGTACAGCTGCCGCGTGGCCGGGTCGGGTTCCGGGAGCAGGGGCGCGGTGGGGTCGTCCAGCGCGGGGGGCGGGGGCGGGGGCGGGGGCGGGGCCTGAGCCGGAATCGGGCCGGCGGCGGCGGCCGCCGAGGGGCTGCGCTGCCCTGCGGCCGGCAAGGCCAGCAGCAGGCTGCCTGCCAGCAGCCGCGTAGGTAGTGAGGTACGAAACACAGGAGGCAGATATATAGCCCTTAAACATACCGCCGCCGCGGCCGAAATAAAAGGTCGGCCGCCGGAATACACGCGGCGTCGGGAGGCGCCGCCCAGCCGCCTGCTGAAGCGGCCGAAAACGCGGCCCGGGCTGCGCCAAGCAGGCGCCCGTGCACGAAAAAGCCCGGCACCGCTGGGCGGCGCCGGGCTTTTTCGTAGGGGCTCTACAAGCCGGGCTTACTTGGCCGCCGGGCCGCCGGGTTTCAGCGTGCGGCCCAGCCAGTCGAAGAACACGCGGTTCCAGAGCACCGAGTTCTGGGGTTTCTGGATCCAGTGGCCCTCGTTGGGGAAATAGAGGAAGCGGCTCGGAATGCCGCGCAGCTGCGCCGCCCCGAAGGCTTCCATGCCCTGACCCTCCGGCACGCGAAAGTCCTTGCCGCCGTGGATAACCAGAATGGGCGTATCCCACTGGCCCACGAAGTTGGCCGGGCTGAACTCCTGGTAGCTCTTGGGTGCGGTTTTGTCCCAGGGCGCGCCCTTAAACTCGTAGTTGGCGAAGAACATTTCCTCCGTCGTGGGGTACCAGCTCGTCAGGTCGTAGAGGCCCGCGTGGGCAATAAAGGTCTTGAAGCGGGCCTGGTGGTGGCCCGCCAGGTAGTACACCGAAAAGCCGCCGTACGAGGCCCCCACGCAGCCGCGGCGGTCCTTGTCCACGTAGGGCTCCTCACTTACCTTGTCGATGGCGGAGAGGTAGTCGCGGATGGGCTGCCCGCCCCAGTCGCCGCTGATCTGGTCGTTCCACTCGCGCCCGAAGCCCGGCAGGCCGCGGCGGTTGGGAGCCACCACGATGTAGCCCTGCGCGGCCATCAGAGCGAAGTTCCAGCGGTACGAAAAGGCCTGGGTGATGGGGCTCTGCGGGCCGCCCTGGCAGTACAGCAGCGTGGGGTACTTCTTGGCCGGGTCGAAATCGGGCGGGTAGATGACGTACACCTGCATCTGCTTGCCGTCGGTGGTCGTCACGCGGCGGTTTTCCACCTTGCCGGTTTTCACCTGGCCCAGCACGTCCTGGTTGAGCTGCGTCAGCGGGGTTTCCTGGCCATTCCTGAGGCTGACGCGCACCACTTCGGCCGGGCTCTGCATGGTCGTGCGGTTGCAGATGGCCACGTCGGGGCCGGCCAGCTCGAAGCTGTTGTAGTTCTGCAGGCCTTTGGTCAGCTGCTTGATCTTGCCGCCCTTGCTCGGGACGGCAAACAGCTGCTCGGTGCCCTCCACCACGGCCGCGAAGTAGATGGTTTTGCCGTCGGCCGCCCAGCGCACGTTGGCCGCGCTCAGCTCCGAGCCCTTGGTAATGTCCTCGTGCCGGCCGGTCTTCAGGTCGTGCACGACGATGGCGTTGCGGTCGGCCTCGAAGCCCGGCGTGGCCATGCTCAGCCAGGCCACCCGCCCGCCGTCGGGCGAAAACACGGGCTCGATGTCGTAGCCTTCCAGGCCCTGCGAGAGGTTCTGCGTTTTCCCGTCGCGCACCGAGTACAGGTAGATGTCGGCGTTGGTGCTGGCGGCCTCGGCCCGGCCGGAGAGCTTGCGCGAGGTGTAGGCCAGCCAGTAGCCGTCGGGCGAAAAAGCCAGCTGCTCGGAGCCGGCCAGGGGCCGCACCGGCGCGTCGAAGGCTTCGCCGGCCAGCACGTCCTTGCCGTAGCCGGTCGGGCGGCCGTCGTCGCCCACGGGCTGGAAAAACACGTGCGAGGCCTTGTCGTCTTCCCACTGCGTCCAGTGGCGGTAAAACAGGTCGTCGTAGAGCTTGGCGTCGGCCTTGGGCAGGTCGGGGTAGAGGTCCGGCAGGCCCTGGCGCACCTTCACATCCTGGGTGTAGAGGATGAACTTGCCCGAGCCGGCGTACTTCAGGTTCGAGAGGCTTTCGTCGGTGAACTCACTGAGTTTCTGCCGGCCTGCGCCGTCGGCATTCATGGCGTAGAGCTGCGGCCCCTGGCCTTCGTCGGCCAGGAAGGTCAGCCGGCCGTCGGGGCGCCAGTTCAGGGTGTTTTCGCTGTAGGGCGTGCTGGTGAGCTGCTTCACCGTGCCGCCGGCCACCGGCACCGTATAGATGTCGGTGTTGCCGCGGTTGGCGCCCAGGTCGTAGCGCGTGACGGTAAAAGCCACGGTTTTGCGGTCGGGCGACACCTGCAGCTCGCCCAGGCGGCCGAGCTTCCAGAGCAGCTCCGGCGTGAGCGTCTGCTGGGCCGAGGCGGAGAGCGTAGCGCCGGCCAGCACGGCCAGCAGCAACGGTTTTTTCATGGGGGAAAGGCGGGGAATGTGAAGCCCCGAAGGTAGGCAGCCCCGCGGGCTTTTGAGCCGGCGGGTCGGCGCATTTTGGGGTACCTTTGCCGGAGCATGACGGCAAACTCCCGGCAGATGAAGCTTTTGCAGCGCCCGGCCCCCAGCGGGCGGGGCGCCCGCGGCCCCGCGCGCCAATTGGTACTGCTGCTGGCGCTGCTGCTCAGCGGCCTGCTGCGGCCCGAGCGGCCCTTGGCCGCTGCCACCGCCGTTGTGGCCCGCCAAACCGACGAGGCCCTGGCCGCCTGCGCCCGGCACGCGGTGCTGGCGGCCCTGCTCCCGGGCGCCGAGGTGGCCGCGCCGCAGCCACCGCCCGAGCCGCTGCCATTGCCGTCCGCCCTGCTTCTTCCAGCGCTACTCCAGCTGCCGGACTTCCTGCCCAGCCCGGCTCTGCCCGCCGCTACCCGGCCGGGCCTGCGTGCGCACCTCGGCGCTACCGCCCGCCTGACATCGGAAGTCCCGAACGGGCCGTAGTAAGGCCGTACAGTCGAGCTTCGTCCCGGCTGTTTACTTCGTTCGTTCACGGGCACACCCCGGGCGGCTGTCGGCTGACGGCTGTCCGGCGGCAACGGCCCGTGCTTTTTCCCTTCCGAGTCCTGCGGTGGCCCGTCGGCTGACGAGCTACCGCCTTTGCGGCGTGTCCGCCACCCTTCCCATGCCCACTACCGTTGCCCCACCCGCGTCGTCGCTGGCCGATACGCTCAAAAATACCGCCCTCGTCGTTCTGGGCATTCTTTCCGCTGCCTTCGGGCTGAAGGGCTTTCTGCTCGGCAGCCACTTCATCGACGGCGGCGTCACCGGCGTGTCCATGCTGCTGGCCCAGGTGCTGGGCCTGCCGCTGGCCGCCCTGCTGCTGGTCATCAACCTGCCCTTCGTCATCCTGGGCTACCGGCAGATCGGTCGCCTGTTCGCCCTGAAAAGCGCCCTGGCCATTGCCGGCCTGTCGGTGGCGCTGGCGGTACTCCCCATCCCCGACATCACCCCCGACAAGCTGCTGACGGCCGTGTTCGGCGGCTTGTTCATCGGCGCCGGCATCGGCCTGGCCATGCGCGGTGGCGCCGTGCTCGACGGCACCGAAATAGCCGCCCTGCTCATCACCAAGCACAGCCCGCTGGTTAAAGTCAGCGACGTGATTCTGATTCTGAACGTGTTCATCTTCACCGCCGCCGCGTTTTTTCTGGGCAAGGAGCCGGCGCTGTACTCCATCCTGACCTACGTGGCGGCTTCCAAGTCGCTGGATTTTCTGCTCAACGGCCTGGAGCAGTACACCGGCGTCACCATCGTGTCGGATCTGAGCGAGGAAATCCGCGAGGCCATTACCGAGAAGCTGGGCCGCGGCGTGACCATCTACCAGGGCAAGCGCGGCTACGGCAAGCGCGGCGACCGAAACGTGGACCGCGACATCGTCTTCACCGTCGTCACCCGCCTGGAGCTGCCGCAGCTGCGCACCGAAGTCCGCCGCATCGACCCCGCAGCCTTCCTCATCCAGCAAACCGTCGACGACGCGGAGGGCGGCATGGTGAAGAAACGGCCGCTGCACTAAGAGGCGGGATAATAATTGGAGCGTCATGCTGAGCCCCGCCAAGCATGACGCTCTTTTTGTTTAGTATCTGCACATTCCTAGCCAGCTACCAGCTTTACTTTTGACTTCCCGGCGCCGTGCCCGGCGCTTCGCATCATGCCCGATTTCCGCCTCCGCGTTTTCCAGGCCGTGGCCCAGCACCTGAGCTTCACCAAGGCGGCCCAGGAGCTGTGCATCACCCAGCCGGCCGTCACCAAGCACATCCGCGAGCTGGAGCGCAGCTACGAGCAGCGCCTCTTCGAGCGGCGCGGCAACCGCGTGAGCCTCACCGAAGCCGGCCAATTGCTGCTGCGTTACGCCGGGCAGGTACACGAGCTGCACCACCAGCTGGCCGAGCAGCTGCACACCCTGCACGACACCACCGCCGGCCGCCTGCGCCTCGGAGCCAGCTCCACCCTGGCCCAGTACGTGGTGCCGCCCATTCTGCCCGGCTTCCAGGCCCGCTACCCCCGCGTCGAGCTGACCTTGCTCATCGGCAACTCCGAGCAGGTGGCCGAAGCCCTGCTGCGCGGCGAAATCGACCTGGGCCTGGTGGAAGGCCAGGTGAAAAACCGCGACCTGCACTACGAATTCCTGCTCGACGATGAGCTGGTGGCCGTGCGCCGCGGCACCGGCGCGGCCCTGGCCCCGCAGCCGCTAGCCGAGGTGCTCCGGCACCCGCTGGTGCTGCGCGAGCGGGGTTCCGGCACGCTGGAAGTGCTGGAGCTGGCCCTGCGCGACCGGGGCATCCGCCTGGCCCAGTGCCGCGTGGCCATCTACCTCGACAACACCGAGGGCATCAAGTCCTACCTCGAAGCCGCGCCCGAGTGCGTGGGCTTCGTGTCGGTGCGCGGGCTGAAAAAGGAGCTGGCCAGCGGCGAGCTGGCGGTGGTGCCCATCGAGGAGCTGCGGCTGACGCGCCATTTCGAGGCCGTGTGGCTGCAGGGGCAGCCCCTGCTGCGGGCCGCCGAGCAGTTTCTGCGCTACGCCCACCAGCAGTTCGGAACTACGGATAAGGCATGATGGTCAGCTGGCTGGCGCAGAATGCCTACGTCCGGCACCAAGTTCGGGCCCACGGATAACGCGTGATGCTGAAACGGCTGGCTATGATGTCAGCGGCAGCGGGTGTATTTGGCATAATCGGCTGCCCGGGGCGCGTCATTTATCGGTAGTCTATAACCAGAAGTAATTGCTGATAAATATTATTGATAACCTGTTGGGGAGGGAAGGTCGTAATTTTGGGGACTCCCACCTAGTTCCCTTCCACCCGTGAAACTCGCTCACCACCCCACTGCGGCGCCTGCCGAAGAAGACTGTAGGCACGCCGTTCCGCTCGGGCACCGCGCCCTGCTCACTGTCGGTACTCACCGCGTTACGCTGCAAATGCTGGCCTTCGGGCTGGCCTTGCTGATCTGCCTCACGCCCTGGGGCTCCCCACCATTGGCCCTGGCCCTGGGCCTGGCGCTGGCACTGACCATCGGCAACCCCTTCCCCGCGCAGAGCAAGCAGTACACCAGCAAGCTGCTGCAGTGGTCGGTGGTCGGGCTGGGCTTCGGCATGAACGCCCACGCGGCGCTGCGGGCCGGGCAAGAGGGGCTGCTGTTCACCGTGGCCTCCATTTTCGGCACCCTCACGCTGGGCTACTTGGTGGGGCGCTGGCTGGGCATTGCGCCCAAAACCTCCCACCTCATTGCCAGCGGCACCGCCATCTGCGGCGGCTCGGCCATTGCGGCCGTGGGCCCGGTAGTAAAGGCCTCGGACGAGGAAATGTCGGTGGCGCTGGGCACGGTGTTCGTGCTCAACGCCGTGGCGCTGTTCCTCTTCCCGGTTATCGGCGAAGCGCTGAGCATGACGCAAAACCAGTTCGGCCTCTGGGCCGCTATTGCCATTCACGACACCTCGTCGGTCGTGGGCGCCGCCAGTCACTACGGCGACCAGGCCCTGCAGGTGGCTACCACCGTGAAGCTGGCCCGCGCCCTCTGGATTATCCCGGTGGCGCTGGGTACAGCGGTGCTGTTTCGCACGCCCGGCGCCAAAGTCAAGCTGCCCTACTTCATCCTGGGCTTCATCGCGGCCATGCTGCTGACCACCTACGTGCCCGCGCTGCAGCCGCTGGGCCCCTGGATGGTGAAGCTGGCCAAAATCGGCCTGACGGTGACGCTGTTTCTCATCGGCGCCGGCCTCAGCACCCAGGTGCTCAAGGCCGTGGGGCCGAAGCCGTTTATGCAAGGCGTGCTGCTGTGGCTAACGATTTCGGCCGCCTCGCTCTGGGTGATTCTGCACACCGTCGCTTAATACCAACCCCTCCCGCCGCTCCCACCCGCTGCAGAGCTCCGGCCGATAAGCCGGGGCTCTGTTACTTTTGTAGTCTTTCCCAGGATTACCGGCGTGGTTGCCTGAGCAAAGCTGCTGGCGCCGCCACTCAGCCTTGACCGCCAGTCAACAGAACCAGAATCGGTGGCCAAATCGTCCGTCGAATCCGCGTAATCCGGGAACCTCGTCAACTCCGTGCTTTATGAAGCTGCCCGCTTTTCAGGACCTCATTATTTTCGAAAACGACGACTACATCGTCATCAACAAGCCGCCCTTCCTGGCCACGCTCGACGAGCGGGTAGGGGGTGCGCCCAACATCCTGCGCCTGGCCCGGCAGCACTACGACGACATCCAGGCCTGCCACCGCCTCGACAAGGAAACCAGCGGCGCCCTGGCCCTGGCCAAGAACCCCGAGGCCTACCGCAACCTCGCCATGCAGTTCGAAGACCGGAAAGTGCGCAAGGTCTACCACGCCGTGGGCTGGGGCGTGCACCACTTCGACGGCCTGCGGGTGGAGCGCAACATCGAAACCACCACCAAGGGCAAGGCCCGCCTGGCGCCCGGCGGCAAGCACGCCGAAACCCTGGTGCGCACCCTCGAAACCTACACCCGCCACACGCTCTTCGAGTGCCTGCCCGTCACCGGCCGCATGCACCAGATTCGTCTGCACCTAATGTACCTGCAGGCCCCCATCATCGGCGACAAAATGTACGGCGGCGAGGATTTCTACCTTTCCACGCTCAAGCGCAAGTTCAATATGAAGGAAGGCGAGGAGGAGCAGCCTTTCATCAAGCGCTTCGCCCTGCACGCCCGCCAGCTCACCTTCGCCGGCCTCGACGGGGAGCCCATCAGCGTAGAAGCCGAGTACCCCAAGGACTTCCGCGTGCTCGTCGACACCCTGCGCCAGTACAGCTAGACCAGTCAGTTGACAGTAACGGCCGGTGCGCCAGGAGCAATGTAAGCTCCCGGGGCGCCGGCCGTTTTTATTGGCCTGGCTTACCGACGCTCAAACACCGCTAGCCGCGTGTAGCCCTTCTCCGGCTTGCGGGCGTCGCGGCGCACCGAGTCTTCGCGCACCAGCCGCAGCCGCGCATCCTGCCGTAGCTGCCCGTAGCTCACCCGCGCTTCGGTGGGCGAGAACCAGTTGTCCCAGAGCAGCAGCGTACCCGCCGGCACGGGCTTATCCTCGCGCCAGGTATTCGACAGCTGGTGCCGCGTGCTATCAAACGGGTCGATGCCCAACCCGATGCCCCAGTACGGGTGGTCCCAGAGCAGAAGGCGGCCGGCCGTGCGTGGCTGGAGCTGCGCGGCTACGTCTTCGATGAGCTGCTGCTCGGCCGGACGGCTGAAGTCGGTGCGCCAGCGGAAACCGGTGCGGGCGCCAGTGAGCGGGAAGACTAGCACGGCGGCGGCCAGCACGTAGGCCACCGTAGCCCGCCGCGGCTCCGGGGCGAGGCTGGTCAGCAGCACTAAGCCCTGGAGGGCAATGACGGCCATCAGCGGCACCATAGCGTCCATCACCCGCGTCATGCCGAAGGAGGCAAACAGGCCCAGGGCCCAGAACACCGTGTGCGCGCCGAGGTAGGTCACCACGCTGCCGTATACCAGCAGCCGCTCGGCCCAGCGGTAGGCGGGCGGGCGGGCCGCGTCGCGGGCCGTGAGCCAGTTCAGCACCCCGGCCAGCATGCCCAGCCAGAACAGCCCCAGCAGCACCCAGCCCAATATTCCCGGCAGCTGCTGCACGAAATGGCCCCAGCGGCCCGCGCCGTAGTGCGAAATGGTTTCGTAGGCGTTGCGGTGAAACACCCAGCCCAGGTCGCGGTACACCACGGCGCCGGCCACGCTATAAACGACGTAGCCGAAGGGTAGCCAAGGCAGCACCCGCCACTGCCGCGTCAGCCCCAGGTATACCGCCCACACGGCCAAAATAAGGAAGCCCTCGGAGCGCACGAAGGGCAGAAACGACAGCACGATGGCCGCCGCGGTAGCCCGGTTGCGCACCGTCAGCGCCGCGCCGCTCACCAGCAGCAAACTGAACAACGGCTCGGTCAGCCCCGAAAACTGAATGCGGAAATAATCCGGGGTGCAATAC
This sequence comes from Hymenobacter edaphi, assembly GCF_003258365.1. Lineage (GTDB taxonomy): Bacteria > Bacteroidota > Bacteroidia > Cytophagales > Hymenobacteraceae > Solirubrum > Solirubrum edaphi. The sequence goes on from NZ_QHKM01000003.1 coordinate 296,560, forward strand.
ACGAACAGCACCGCCAGCCAGGGCCAGCGCAGCCGCAGCCCCGCGGCCACGCGGTAGGCCTGCCAGGCCGCCAGCGCCGCCACCGCGCAGTTGAAGAGCTTGATGCCGATAAAGCCCGCCTGGCTCGGCAGCACCGTCAGCAGCACGAACACCGGCTTGGCCCAGGAGTCAAAGAAGTTGTCGGGGTGCGCGGGGGCGTAGCGGCTGAACAGGTAGTGGTTGATACTGTCGCCCAGGTCGTAGGTATTGCCCGTCAGAAAGGCCGTCAGCACCGAAATCAGCAGGCCGGCCAGCGTCAGGCGCAGGGCCCAGCGGTGGTCGGCCGGGGCCGGTGGGGGAGGGGCCGGCAGGCGCGGAATAGCCAGGGAATCGGCGAAAATCATGCGTAGCAGCGTTGGGGCGCCGAAGATACGGCAGCCCGGTCGGGAGGGCCTGAATTGGATTAATTACGCTACTGCTTTGCTTCTCAAGCAAAAAGCACTAATTTTGTGTCCGTTTTTCCCGGACCCTTTCTTCTTTCTCAGGGTTTCGGGCTGAATCGTAAATACTTACCCAACCCCACAAGAAACTGATCCATGGATCATCTGAGCTTCAAGACGCGCTCGGTGAACAAAGCCTCGGCCGATAAGGCCTGGGTTGTTGTTGACGCCAGCGACAACACGCTCGGGCGAGTGGCCAGCCAGATTGCCAACATTCTGCGCGGCAAGCACAAGCCCTCGTTCACGCCCAACGCCGACTGCGGCGACTACGTCATCGTCATCAACGCCGACAAGCTGCGCGTGACCGGCAAAAAGTTGACGGACAAGATCTACCTGCGCCACACGGGCTACCCCGGCGGTCAGCGTAGCATCAACCTCCGCGACAAAAAGGCCAAGAACTCGGCCTCGGTTATCGAGCACGCGGTGAAAGGCATGCTGCAGGGCAACCGCCTCGGCGCGGCCCAGTACCGCAACCTGTTCGTGTACGCCGGTGCCGAGCACCCGCACGAAGCCCAGCAGCCCACCACGGTTTCGCTGACCAACCTGTAAAAAACCGCGTAGCCCCGCTGCGGGCCGCGTCTCATTGATTCTCAACTCATGGAAATCACCAACACCTCTGGTAGAAGAAAAACCTCGGTGGCGCGCATCTACATGCAAGCCGGGCAAGGGAATATCACTATCAACGACCGGGACATGAAGTCGTACTTCAGCAACGAGCTCCTGGAAACCATCGTCAACCAGCCCTTCGCTACGGTCGATGCCGTGGGTAAGTACGACGTGCAAGTAAACGTGCACGGCGGAGGCATCGCCGCTCAGGCCGAAGCAATTCGCCTGGCTATTTCGAAGGCCCTGGTTGAAGAAAACGCCGAAGCCCGTCCGGCCCTGAAGAAAGAAGGCTTCCTGACCCGCGACCCCCGCATGGTGGAGCGTAAGAAGCCGGGCCGCCGCAAGGCTCGTCGTTCGTTCCAGTTCTCGAAACGCTAATCTTCCAGAGGAACTCCTATCATGGCTCAGTCCGTAACCTATAAAGACCTGCTGGATGCTGGTGCCCACTTTGGTCACCTCACCCGTAAGTGGGACCCGAAAATGGCCCCGTTCATCTTCATGGAGAAGAACGGCATCCACATCATCGACCTGAACAAGACCCTGGCGTCGCTGGAGCAGGCCACCTCGGCCATCCGCAACATCGCCAAGTCGGGCCGCAAAGTAATGTTCGTAGCCACGAAGAAGCAGGCTCAGGAAATCGTTTCGGACGAAGCGAAGCGCCTGAAAATGCCCTACGTGACCGACCGTTGGCTGGGTGGCATGCTCACCAACTTCGCCACCGTGCGTAAGTCGCTGAAGAAGATGAGCACCATCGACAAGATGGTGAAAGAGAATACCGCCTACGCCGCCCTGGCTAAGCGCGAAAAGCTCATGATGAACCGCGAGCGTGAGAAGCTGGAGCGCGTACTGGGTGGCATTGCCGACCTGAGCCGCCTGCCCGCCGCCCTCTTCATCGTGGACGTGAAGCGTGAGCACATTGCCGTGAAAGAGGCCCAGAAACTGGGTATCCCGGTATTCGCCATCGTCGACACCAACTCCAACCCCGAGCTGGTCGACTTCCCGATTCCGGCCAACGACGACGCCTCGAAGTCGATTTCGCTGATCATCAACGCTGTCGGCAAAGCCATCGAAGAAGGCCTGTCGGAGCGTAAGGTGGACAAAGAAGACGCCGACCGCAAGCAGGCTGACGAAGAAGCCATCCAGGAAAAGCAGACCGCCGACGAATAGTCCCGCACTGCCCCTGATTTGAGAGGAGGGAACATTCGAAGCACACAGGCTCCGGTTGTTCCCTTCTTTTTTAGTTGACAGTTATGGGTTGTCAGTTGTCAGGCTGTTCTGAAGCCCTTCGCGCTGACAACCAGCAACTGACAACTGATAACTACCGAGAAACCCTCATCAACCTCTCCCAATTTTCACCGCTATGGCAATTACCGCCCAAGACGTGAACAAGCTGCGCGCTATGACCGGCGCCGGCATGATGGACTGCAAAAAAGCACTGACCGAAGCCGATGGTGACTTCGAGCAGGCCAAGGACATCCTGCGCAAGCAGGGCCAGAAAATTGCCGACAAGCGTTCGGACAACACCACCTCGGAAGGCCTCGTGCTGGCTAGCGTAAGCGAAGACGGCACCAACGGCAAGCTGGTGGCCCTGGCCTGCGAAACCGAGCCGGTAGCGAAAGTAGCTGACTTCAAAGCCCTGGCCCAGCTGGCCATCGACGCGGCCGTGAAGAGCAACGCTGCGACCAAGGAAGACCTGCTGGCCGCTCCGCAGGCCGACGGCCGCTCGCTGCAGGAGCACATCACCGATCTGATGGGCAAAATCGGCGAGAAAATCGACGTGGTGGCTTACGCTACGCTGAACGCTGAGAAAGTGGCTTCGTACATCCACTCGGACAACAAGAAAGGCGTACTGGTGGGCCTGAAGAACACCGGCGGCACCGACGTAGCCGGCGTAGGCCGCGACGTCGCTATGCAGATCGTCGCCATGCGCCCCGTAGCCGTTGACAAAGACGGTGTGGACTCGGCTACCGTGGAGCGTGAAATCGAAATCGGCAAAGAGCAGGCACGTGCCGAAGGCAAGCCGGAGGCTATGCTGGAAAAGATTGCTCAGGGCAAGCTGAACAAGTTTTACAAGGAAAACACCCTGCTGAACCAGGAGTTCGTGAAAGACGGCTCGCTGACCATCGCCCAGCTGCTCGACAAGACGTCGAAAGGCATGACGGTGACGGACTTCAAGCGCGTAACCATTGGTGCGTAAAACCCCTAGTAACTAATACGTAAAAAGCCCGTCGGCCCCTGCCGGCGGGCTTTTTTTATGAACAAAGGGGAACTAGAACGCTTTTCAGCCGTACATGCATTCCCAATCACATATGATATCATGCTAAAATATCTTCATTACAGTAGGTTTAAATATTTAATATCGTCCTAACTATTTGGATGATACCGATAAAATGTTAGCTTTGATGGTATCAAAATGGGAATATTATTCACCTAGTAAAATGGTGCGTTAAGCCAGCAAAGTCTCTGGTTCGGCGAAATTACGGCCTTAAGCAGGCTGTCGGGCCGCGAATTCAGATCTGTAACGCCCATTTTTGTACCCCGCTCTTCCACCGGCCTCTTGCCACTGCAACAATCTAACTTTTTCCAACAATGAAACTTAGCGCTACGCCTTTTCACCGCGCCACCGGTGAACTGCTGCCCGCTTACAGGGACGCTTACCTGCGCGGGGACCTCACAAGCGAGAATACCGAACTGGTGGATGCTTATCTGAAAGCCAACAAGGACCTGGCTGACGAGACGCTCCGCCGCTTCTACGAACTGAAAAACACGGGCCACAGCGTCAAGCCGGTAGGCTGGGTGCAGCGGCAATTCGACCTGATCCGAACCGAACCGGAGCGTTTCCGCCGCCGGGCAGCCACCCTGGTAATGGGCGGTGCCCTCGTTGGCGGGGCCGTGTTTGCCGGCACCAACCTGCCCAACACGCCGACGGAGAACCTGCCGGCCGTGGCCGAAGTGGCGGATGCCGCAATGGGCACCGAGGCCGCCAGCGCCGTGCGCATGGTTGCCGTGCGCGGCCGCATTCTTGATGAAAACGGCCGGCCCCTGGTGGGCGCCACCGTGCTGCAGAAGGGCACGCGCGTAGGCGTCAGCACCGATGCCAACGGTACCTACACGATGCGGGTGCCGGTGGGCCAGAAAGCCACGCTGCAGTACGCCTACGGCGGCTACGCCGAAGAAGAGCTGCAGGTACGGGCCGGCGCTACCGAAAACGTAACCCTGGTACCGCGCGCTGCTGAGCGGGCCCCGAAAAAGCGCTGGCTGTTCTTCTAACCGAAGGCAAGGCCAGCGGCGCAACATTGAACGCAAGAAGCCGGTTCGCCGCCTGGGCTTGACTTTACTGCAAAAGTCCCTCTGCCACGGTGGAGGGACTTTTGTCGAGCCCGGCCGGGCTATTGTTTCCATGCTTCCTGACTGCCGAACCTCCGCTACATGAGACTTCCTTTTCTGCACAAAACGGTTGTGAAGAAAATTACGGGAGACGCATTAGGCATCGAACGTTACAAGGCCGACGCGGTTATCAACAACCTGCTGCGCGACCTGCCCGAGCTGGTTGCGGCGGCGGTAGTGGATATCCAGTCGAAGAAAACGTTGGCGGCCTACACCACCGTAGCCAGCTTCGACCCCTACAAAATCAGCAGCCGCAACGCGGAGCTGATTAGTCAGACCCAGAAAAACCTGACCGCGCCGTGGCTGGCCGGCCAGCAGCTCAACGACCTGGTGATTGTGCTCGACGAACAGCTGCACTGCCTGCGCACCACGCCCGACGGGCAGCGCCTGTGTTACGTAGCCGTACGTCTGGCCGACACCAACATGGCGCTGGTCCGCGACGTGATGCGTCGTCATTCCAACTGATTTTTTTAAACATCCACCTTTTTTTTCTCGCCTTTCATGGCAAACATTACCCCCCAACAAGCCGTTCAGAACATTCTGAAAGAACTGCCCTCGCTCGTAGCAGTTGCCGTTGTCGAAACCGAAACCGGCATGCCGCTGGCCCACCATTCCAACCTGGCTACGTTTGACGCCGAAACCGCCGCTGCCTACAACACGGAGGTTATCAAACAAAAGCTGAAAGCCATCCAGGCCCTGAAGCTGAACCAGACGGTGCAGGACATCCTGCTGACCCTGACCGACCAGCTGCACCTGCTGAAGCTGTCGGCCGACGGCGGCAAGTTCATCTACCTGGCCGTAAACTCGGCCGACACGAACCTGGCAATGGCTCGCCAGGTACTGAAAGGCCAGGCTTCGGTGCTGAACTAAGCTTCCCGTTTGCCTGTAACAGAAAAGCCCGCTGGCCTTGCGCCAGCGGGCTTTTCCGTTTCTGTGCTGCAGCCGAAACGACTTCGGCGCCTGGTCATGGATTGGCGCGTTGCCAGGCGCGCAACCGCGCGTCGGCGTTGCGCCGCACGCTGAGGTAGTACAGCCCGTAGTCGTTGAGGTGGTAGGAGTGGCGCAGCTCCCACTTGCCGGGCAGCGGAAACCGGAAGTAGCCGCGGCGGCCCGACGGGTGCGTCCAGAGGATGCCCTTGTGCACTTGGGCATCGGCTACGCCGGGCTGGTCGAGGCGCTTGAAGGAGAGGGGCACGCTGCCGCGGTTCAGGCGGGCGGGCGCGTAGGCCGTATCGACGCGCCAGGTGAGCGGATTAGTGACCAGGGCGCCGTCGTAGGGCGGGTAGTCGTTGCCCCAGGAGCCGGTGTTCCAGCTCACGTAGCAGCCGGTTTGCAGCGAGTCGCGGCAGGGCCGCAGCACCCGGTAGCCCAGCGTGTCGACGTTCAGCCCGACGAGGTAGGCCGCCACGAGGCGGCGGCGCAGGGCCGGGTCGCGGTCGAAAAACTCGCGCAACAGCCGCCGGGCGTGGTAGGTACCCTGGCTGTGGGCGGCAATGATGATGGGCCGGTTCTGATTGTAGTGGGCGAGGTAGTACTCGAAAGCCGACTTCACATCGGCGTACGCTAGGGCCAGGGCCTGCCGGCTGTTGGCGGTACTGTCGAAAAACGAGTAGAGCGTGGCTTGCCGGTAGCGCGGGGCGTACACGCGGCCGGCGGCATTGAACACGCTGGCCTGGGTGCGGATGCTGTAGCGGTCGGTGTAGCGGTTGACGTGGCGGTTGGCAATAGCCGTGTTCCAGCCCCGCGGGCGGACGCGCGTGGTCAGGTGCAGAAAGAACACGTCGGCCGGGGCACTGGCCTGCCGGCTGCGCAGGCCGGAGTGCAGCGGGACGGCATCGGCCGAATCGGCGCGGGTGGGCAGGGTAGCCCAGCTCTCGGGCCGGCTGTAGTCGGGCACGGGCGGCGGGGTGTAGTGCGCGAAGCTGCGCAGGGGCTTGAGCAGCCGGATGCAGCCGCTGCCCAGCAGCAGCACGACCAGCCCCGCCAGCCACAAGGAGCCCAGCCGTAATGGGGCGCCCATGCGGCTAGTTCGACTGGGGCGTGGTGCCCGCGTCCGGCGTGGTCGGCGCAGCGGGCTTGGCGTCGGTGAACGTGTTTTCGAGCAGGCGCTCCTGGCGGAAGTACGTCAGCTTGCCGCTGCGGTCGAAGCGGGCGCGCACCTGGGCCAGCGTCTGCTGGTACTGGTTCAAGGACTTGCGCAGGGAGCGGCCGCGCTCCTGGAAGGTGGCCGTCACGGCGCCGTCGGCGTCGGGGGCGCTGATCTGCAGCGTGCTCGGGTCGAAGCTGATGCGGCTTTCGGTGAATTCAGGGAAGTGCGTGCGGTTCAACTCATCCTCGATGCCGGCGGGCGTGGTGTTCTGCAGGGAGAAAAAACGCTCGACTTGGGGGGCAAAGTGCTGACTGGCGTTGAAAGGGGCCGTCAGCAGGTCGTTGTAGAAGGCCGTGAGGGCCCGCTGCACCCGGGCGCGGGTGGCTGCCTCCAGCGCGGCCGCGTCGGTGACGGGGTCGGTGGTGCTGCCGGTTACGGCCGAATCGAGGGGCGATGAGGTCAGCGGAATGGTGGGCTGCACGCGCACCGTTTCGGGCGCCTGCACGGGCGGCAGATCCAGCTGAGCGGCCTGCGGACCTTCTTCCACCGCTACGGCGGTGGTATCGGCGGCAGTGATGGAGTTGCTGGTCAGGCGCTCGGAGCTGCGGTTGCCGAGCACGAGGTAGCCAATCAGCGCCAGCAGCGCCAACACACCACCGATGATGAGCACCATCCCCAGCGGGGACTGGCGCGGGGCATCTTCCACGGGGGCGTCGTACGCGGCGGACGGCGGGCCCACGGGGCCTTCCGTGGGGCGGTGGGTACCGGGGTCGAGCACCACCGGCTCCAGGGGCGGCGTGTTGTAGGGCGCGGCCACCGGCGGCAGCAGCGGGTCGTCGATGGGCGGCGGGATGACGTGGGGGCCGGCCACCGAGGCGGGCGCATCCAGCGAAAACGGCGGCACCGCCACGGGTTCGGCCGGTACATCGACCGGGGCAGCTACCGGGGCGGCGTTGGTTTCGCCAAACAGCAGCTGCTGCTTCAGCTTGTTGAATTCGTCCTGGGTGATGGCGCCCGCGTCGAGCATTTCCTTGAGCTGACGCAGGGTGTCGAGGGGAGACGGGGTAGGCTTATCCATGGGGAGCGGAGGAGGACCGGCGGTTCAGGCTACTTACGGTCAAGCGCGGACAGTCGGTCACGCCGGCGCTGCACCAGAATTTTGCGGCGCTCGGTTTCGGTGGCGTTCTGGGTGAGTTTCTGCTGGTCGTCCTTGATTTTGGCGGCGTGCTGCACGTTCTGCTCGCGCAGCTGCTGCATCTTGGCCAGGTTGCTCACCGTGTCGGCGGCCAGGCTCTTGATTTCCTTGTCGAGCCGCACTTTTTCCTTTTCGGCGTCAGCCAGCTGCTTTTCGGCCGCTTCCACCTCGCGCTTGTAGTGGTAAGGGCGGTAGTCCCGGGCAAAGTTCTGCACCATGGTGCGCAGGGCGGCAAACTCCGAGGCAGTCTTGTCCGGGTCGAGCCAGGTGCTGCCGTTGTCGAAGGCGGCAAAGACCTGCAGCTCGGCGGTGCTGTCGGTGGGGGCCACCACGTTGGTATAGAGGTCGAGCAGCTTGCCCGACACGCTCGATACCGGCGTCTGCTTGGCCAGCAGCACGTCCTTGTTGCCGCCAATGCCGAGCACGCCGCCCGCCCGCAGCTTGATGTTGTAACTGTCCTTCAGAAACTGCTGCCAGAACTCGCGGGCTTCCTTGGCGGGGCCTTCCACCTGCACTTTCAGGGCCGGCCGTTCGCGCTTGTCCACGCTGACGGTACTCGTACGCACGTCGTATACCTGCGCGGCGGCGGGGGCGGCGCGCAGGCCCAGCAGCAGCAGCCCGGCCAGCAGGCCGCGGAAGAAGGGGGTTGTCATCGGGGAGGAAGTTGCGGTGAGAGAGAGTGGAAGCCAGGCTATACCAAATCGTGGCGTTCGAGGGCGGCGCCGAAGTCGGTGCGCATATCGGCAAAGCGTCGCAGCACGGCGGCCACGAAGGTTTCGTCGAGCAGCTGCGGCAGCTCGGCGTCGCCGCCCAGCAAATCCAGCTCGGCCACCTTGTAGGTTTGTTCCAGCGGGCCCTGCTCGCACTTGAGCAGGTACTTGCCGTTCCACGCCAGCAGCGTGAGTTTCATGTCGGGGTGCGGAATGTCGGCTACGTGGCGCATGGGCGGGTATTTGGCGGGACGAAGATACCACCTTGGGACGGCAAACGCCGGGCCGCCCAAACCGCGGTTCGGGCCCGCTCGTACACCACCGTAGCTGCCGCGCTTGTTTCACCCCAACCATCCACAGCCATGCCACAGGGAGATAAGTCCAAGTACACGGACAAGCAAAAACGCCAGGCCGAGCACATCGAGGAAGGCTACGAACAGCGCGGCCTCTCGGAAGAAGAAGCCGAGCGCCGCGCCTGGGCCACCGTCAACAAGCACGACGGCGGCGGCAAAAAGCCCGGCGGCTCCGGCCGCAAGTCCAGCTAAACGTCTTGCTGATACAAACGAAAAACGGCCGCCGGAAGCCCCGGCGGCCGTTTTCTGCTTACCGGGCTAGGCCGCCTTCACAACGACGCTGCATGCCCGGCGCTAGCCCGCGGGCGGCGTCTGCCGGGCCCGCGGCAGCTTAAATTCCAGCGTGGTGCCCTGCCCGGCGCTGCTGCGCACCCGGATGGTGGATTTGTGCGCCTCCACGATGTGCTTGCTGATGGCCAGGCCCAGGCCCGAGCCGCCCGCGTCGCGCGAGCGGCTTTTGTCGATGCGGTAAAACCGCTCGAAGATGCGGCGCTGGTGCTCCTCGGCAATGCCTTCGCCGTCGTCGTGCACGCTGATGCGCACCGACTTGCTCACGTCGGCGAGCCGCACCGTGACGTGGCCCTGCTCGCGGCCGTACTTGATGGCGTTGTCGATCAGGTTGATGAGCACCTGGCGGATGCGGTTGCGGTCGGCCAGCACCGGCATGCCCTCCGCGGGTAGCACTTCGGGCTGCAGGTGCAGGGTCACGTGCCGTTTGGCGGCTTTCTGCTCCAGCTGGTCGAAGATTTCGCGCACCAGCAGGGCCAGGTCGAAAGCCTGCCGGCGCATGCGCACCACGCCTTTCTCCAGCTGCGAAATCGTCACCAGGTCCTGCACCAGCGCATCGAGGGCATCGAGGGCAGAAGCGGCTTTGAGCAGGAACTTCTCGCGGATAAACACCTCGTCTTCGCCCGCGTCGAGCACGGTGTAGACGAAGCCCTGGGCGGCGAAAATCGGCGTTTTCAGCTCGTGCGACACGTCGGCCAGAAAGTCGGAGCGCAGCTGCTGCAGCCGCCGCAGCTCGTCGATTTCCTTCTGGCGGCGCACGGCCATGTCGAGGATTTCCTCGCGCATGCGCTTGAGCGGCTCGGGCCGGAACAGGAACTTGTTGGAGAGCTTCTTGAACTCCTTGCGCTTGACGTGCTCCAGGCCCGAGTAGATCTGGTTGACCTCGCGGAACATCAGGGCCTCAAACGAGAGGTACACCAGCAGAAAACAGGCGGCCACCGTCATGCCACCCGCCAGCACGGCCTGCTGAAACGGCAGCCGCGGCACCGTGGAGGCAAACAGCGTGAGCACGCCCGCCACCAGCAGCGCGATGATGACGGCAATGGCCCGGGACGACAAATGGAGGCGAAACACGAACGGAATGGGCGCCTCCTGGGCCGAAAACGCGCTGCGGACGGCCGGCTCCTGCACGACGCGGCCCACCACGGCGCGCCACAGCCCGGCGACGGTTTGGTTGGTTTTCACCGCAAAAGTCGTTGTTTAAATGGCTAAATGGTCAAATTGTTAAATGGCTGGTCGTTCCAGAAGTCAGAACGACCAGCCATTTAACAATTTGACCATTTAGCCATCAGTCTTAATTATCCGCGTTGAACTTGTAGCCCACGCCCTTAATGGTCTGGATGTGGTGTTCCCCCACTTTCTCGCGCACCTTGCGCACGTGCACGTCCACGGTACGGGCCAGCACGAACACGTCGTTGCCCCAGATGTTCTGCAGCAACTCGTCGCGGCCAAACACCTTGTGGGGCGAGGCGGCCAGGAAGGCCAGCAGCTCGAATTCTTTCTTAGGCAGCGTGATTTTGCGGCCGTCCTGATACACGGCAAAGCCCGTGCGGTCGATGCGCAGCCCGTTGATGTCGATAACGTCGGACTGCGGGCCGGCGGGCTCCAGGTCGCGGCGCACTACGGCGGCCAGGCGGCTCATCAGCGCCCGGGGCTTGATGGGCTTGCTCAGGTAGTCGTCGGCGCCGGCGTCGAAGGCGGCCACCTCCGAAAACTCCTCCGAGCGGGCCGTCAGAAACAGGATGTAGGTGTCCTTGAAGCGGGGCATGGCGCGCAGCTCGCGGCAGGCCGCAATGCCATCGAGGTGAGGCATCATCACGTCGAGCAGGATGATATCGGGCCCGAACTGCGGGGCCACTTCCAGCGCTTTGCGGCCGTCGGGGGCCGTCGCCACCTCGTAGCCTTCCTTGCGCAGGTTGTATTCGAGCAGCTCCACAATGTCCGGGTCGTCGTCGACTACCAGAATCTTGTAGGGCGTGGAAGCGGAAGCGGCAGAATGTTGCACGGCGGGAATGACTTAGGTGAGCAAAGGCACGCGTTGCGCCACAAAAATACCGCCTGGCCAGGGAGTGTGCGTGTTACCATATTGTGAACCACGGATTCGACGGATTCATCCGGATTACACGGATTTCGTAGACGATTCGGAACCGGATGGTGCTGCGGCTTAAGGCCGTGACGCCATTTAGGTTACTCCGTGCCTTCCGGATAGCAATTGCCCAGCATCCGTGTAATCCGGATGAATTCGTCGAATCCGTGGGTTAGTTCTTGGCCACCACGGCCAGCTTGTTTTTCAGGCCGCTGACTTTGTACATATCAATCTTCACCGAGCCCACGAACATTTCCGCCTCGAACAGCACCGGAATCTTGTTCCGGTCGTCGGAGAGGTACACGGAAATGGCGTCTTCGCCGCGGAACAGCTTGTTCTTGGGCATCCTGGGCGTCAGGCGGATGGCGCGGATGACGCCAGCCTTGGTTTCCACGTTCTGCCGGCCCATGTACTTCACCGTCATGTCGAACACCTCGTCGTCGAAGAAGCCCTTCACGTTGATCATTTCGCCCACTTTGCGGTTCGAGTAGTCGAGCGTGCGCAGAAAATAGAAGCCGCTGACGAGGTCCTGCACGTTGTCGGGCACCTTGTACGACTCGCGCTTGATCTTGGTCTTGTCCCGTTTGTGCGACTCCACGTCCACCGTGTTCTTGTAGTGGTCGAAGTCCACGGTTTCGCGCTTGCGGTAGTTGTTTTCCTCGATGTTGCGGAAAAAGCGCTGCGGCAGAATGCTCGTCGTGTCGATGTAGGAGCGCCAGGTGTCGCGCACTTTCAGAAACAGGTCGAAGGAGCCGGTGGTGCGGCCCGTCACGGTGGCCTTGTAGCAGGGCCGCTCGTTCACCTTGTGCAGGTCGTCCGCCAGCTCGATAGTAGCTTCCGCGGCCGTAATCAGGCCGTAGTGCACTTTGTACTGCATCGTTTCGCCGCGCCGGAAACTGTCGTTGCGAATCGTGCGCGGCGCCTCGTTCGGCGCGAAGGCCATCAGGCCGACGCTCAGCAGGGCAGGTAGGGAAAGCAGAAGCCAGGGGCGACGGTTCATGTAAACAGGTAAACGATATGCAATCGGGGGCTTTTTGACGCTAGGCAAAGCAGGTGCCAAGCAAATATACCGCGGCGTTTTGCCCGGCGAAAGGCTTATACGGGATTTGCTGGCTGCGCAGATTAACGGCGGTTTATATAGTTGAAGTTCTGCGCGCTGCGAAAATAATCCGGCGGCATCCCAGCCGGAGCGACGCGGATTCCAGACGGGTCATTGAATGGTCACACCTTAATACTTCCGCGTAGCGCGGACGACGAGACGCAACTAGGCGCCTCTACAAACCGAGAAGACACAAAAAAGCCCGCTGCGAAGTGCAGCGGGCTTTTTCAGCAAATCAGCGGAGCTTACAGCGTGTCTTCGCCGTCCTCGGGGCCACTCAGGTCCACCGGAATGGCGGCGGCTACGGCTTCGGGCTCACCCTTGGCCATGGCGCGCACCTTGGCTTCGATTTCGTCGGCCAGCTCGGGGTTGTCCTGCAGGATGGTTTTCACACCCTCACGGCCCTGGCCGAGGCGGTTGCCGTTGTACGAGAACCACGAGCCCGACTTGGCAATAATACCCATATCGGTAGCCAGGTCGAGGATTTCGCCGACTTTGCTGATGCCCTCTCCGTAGATGATGTCAAACTCGACCACTTTGAAGGGCGGCGCGACTTTGTTTTTCACCACCTTCACCTTGGTGCGGTTGCCGGTTACGTTGTCTTTATCCTCCTTGATCTGGCCGATGCGGCGAATGTCGAGGCGGACGGAGGCGTAGAATTTCAGGGCGTTACCGCCGGTGGTGGTTTCGGGCGAGCCGAACATTACGCCGATTTTCTCGCGCAGCTGGTTGATGAAGATGCACAGGCAGCCGGTCTTGTTGATGGTGCCGGTGAGCTTGCGCAGGGCCTGCGACATGAGGCGGGCGTGCAGGCCCACTTTCGAGTCGCCCATGTCGCCTTCCAGTTCGCCTTTCGGCACCAGGGCGGCCACGGAGTCAATAACGATGATGTCGATGGCACCCGAGGAAATCAGCTGATCGGCAATTTCGAGGGCCTGCTCACCGTTGTCGGGCTGCGAGATAATCAGGTTTTCGGTGTCGATGCCGAGCTTCTGGGCGTACAGCGGGTCGAAGGCGTGCTCGGCGTCGATGAACGCGGCAATGCCGCCCTTCTTCTGGGCTTCGGCAATGGCGTGCATGGTCAGCGTGGTTTTACCGCTGGATTCCGGGCCGTAAATCTCAACGACGCGGCCCCGGGGCAGCCCACCAATGCCGAGGGCAATGTCGAGCCCGAGCGAACCGGTGCTGATGGCGGGAATGTCGCCGACCTTGTTGTCGCTCAGCTTCATGACGGTGCCCTTGCCGTAGGCTTTGTCAAGCTTGTCCATCGTGAGCTGAAGCGCCTTCAGTTTCTCGGCTTGTTGGTTGACCGTCTTGTCAGTGGTAGCAGCCATGTGTTGCTGGGGGTTGGGGAGATATGATGTAGGTTTGAAAGTCCTTTCGGGCCAGGCGGCCAGCGGCGAAGCTACGACGGTAAAAACCGCGCTAGCGTCCGTTGCAGGCAGCTTTTTCTAACACAGCCGACCGCCTTTTTGTGCCAACTGCGCAATAAATATATGAGAAAATCTTTGCTAAAACTATTAGTAGCTGGGGTTCTGTGTTTTATAAGCCCGTTAGTATGGGGCCAGCTCGACAACCGGGCGTTTCAGTACCGCGCCCCGGTCCGGCCGGAGTACGATAACCAGCTGCGGCTGGCCGTGCAGGCCTTTCTGTTTACGAAGGATAACGAATATTTCAACAAGATCTTCGAGGGCCGCACCTACTACGGCACCCAGCTGGCCACGCGCCTGGCGTACTTTCCCAGTCCCAAGCTGCGGCTGGAGGGCGGCATCTTCCTCTACAAGGATTACGGCAACCCGCGCCTGCGGCAGGTGCAGCCGCTGTTCACGGCCATTTACCAGACGGGGCCGCACCGCATCCTGTTCGGCAACATCGACGCCCACCTCAACCACAACTACATCGAGCCGCTGTTCGACTTCGAGCGCGTGATGCTCAACCGGCTGGAAGAGGGCATGCAGTACCAGTACACCACCCGCCGCTGGGCCCTGGATGCCTGGGTGGACTGGCAGCGGCAACAGTACCGCTTCAGCGACTTCCAGGAGCGCATTGCCGGCGGGCTGGTGGCCGATGCGGCTGTAGTGCGCGACTCCAGCGGCTGGCTGGTGCGGGTGCCGTTTCAGTTTCTGGCCATGCACCGCGGCGGGCAGCTCGACACCATCGAAACGCCGCTGCAAACCCTGTTCAACGTAGCCAGCGGCCTGCGCGTACGCAAGGAGGTAGGCCGCAAATTCTTGCACAGCTGGTACGCCGACGCCTACGGCACCTTCTTCCACGACTATTCCTTCACGCGGGAGCTGCCCTACAAGAACGGCACCGGCCTCTACCTGAACCTGGGCGCCGACACCCGCTTTTCGAAAATCCAGCTCAGCTACTGGCGCGGCCAGGGCTTCGTGGCGCCGCAGGGCGGGCCGCTCTACCAGTCGGTTTCGGCCACCGTGCGCAACCCCGCCTACACCGAGCGGAACCGTCACCTGCTCATCCTGCGCTTCTTCAGCGACTACCGCCTCACCGACGGCCTGACGCTCAGCACGCGCTTCGAGCCGTTCTACGACTTCACCAACCGGCAGATCGAGTTTTCCTTCGGCACCTACATCAACTTCAACCGCGAATTCCGCCTGACCACGCTCAAGCGCGAATAAGCGGCGAAAAGACGGAGCCGAACGGCCGTCGGGAAGTCCGGTAGTCAAGGCAATCAATAGGAAAGGGCACCTGATCCGCCGGTTCTGCGCTGTCTATCAGCTGCGCGTTAGGGCGTAGTGCCAGATGCCGACCTCATCGGGGCCTTCGCAGCGGAAGCCGAGGGCTTCGGCGGTAGCCTGGCTGCGCTGGTTGTCGGAGCGGCAGCGCAGGGTGAGGCGGCGGGCATGCAGCACGGCGAAGGCGTAATCGGCCACGGCGGCCAGGGCCTCGCGGGCGTAGCCCTGGCCCTCGGCGGCGGCGGCGAGGTAGTAGCCGATTTCGCCGGTATGAATGCGGGGCGAATCGGGCTGCAGGCTGATGTCGCCCAGGTACTGGCCGGTGCCGAGCTGCCAGATGCCCCACACCAGCAGGCGCCGCTGCCGCCACTGCTCCGTGAACAGGCGCAGCTGCTGTTCCGCGTCGGCGTAGGTGCGCACCGAGGCCACGCGGCGCGGGAAAGCGGGTTGCAGGCGCTCCGCCTCCGCGTCGAGCAGGGCGAAGAAGGCGGGCGCATCGGTGAGCAGGTAAGGGCGGAGCAGCAGGCGGGCCGTGCGCAGGGGCGTCGGCGGCAGCGTAGGCAGAAGCGTCATAGGCGGCGCTATGGCACACGAAAAGCGGGGCGAAACGGTTGCACGCCGCAGGAGTATTGGCGGCAAAAAAGCCGGCCGAAGCGGGGCCGGGGCCACCACCACGGGGAAGCCCCACCCCGTGTTCATGAAGGGGCCAACGACGTGAAAAGGCCCAGGCCCGCTCCGCAGAGCAGCCTGGGCCTGGATCAATGCCGAGGCGGGGCGGTTAGCGCTGAGCCGGCAGCGTCGAAATCAGGGCAGCTTCGGGCAGGTGCGGGTGGCGGTACTGGGCCGGGCTGCCCAAGGACTGCTGGGTGCGCATCACGTTCATCTGCCGGGCGGCCTCGTTGAAAAACTCCAGGCGGCGGATCAGCATTTCCTTGGTCAGCACGCGGCCCTCGGGCGTCTTCATGTAGTCCTTCGCGTCGTCGAGCAGGCGACGCATGATGGCGTTGCTGCTGTCGAAGCTGGCTTCGTACTGCTGCTTGAACTCGGCCACGCGGCTCAGGCCGTCGGTGGTGAGCTGAAACGACGCCCCGCCGTGGTTGAGCACTTCGCTGAGCACGTAGATTTCCAGCGGCAGCGAGGTTTCGAGGGCGGTGGTGCGCAGGTCGAGGCCGGCACGCAGCGCGTCGTCGGCCATGTGCAGGTTGCGGGAAAAGCTGTCGTAGTAGCCTTGGACTTCCATTTCGAAGTTGAGAGGTAAGACGGTGAGATATCAGAAGTGGGATGGACGTCAGCAACCAGTTCGTTGTACGTGGTCGATTACCTCACTTCTCAGGTCTCATCGTCTCATGTCTTACAAAAGTTCTTTTACGATTTGATCCACCGTCACGCCTTCGGCTTCGGCCTTGAAGTTGCGCACGATGCGGTGGCGCAGGATGGCCGGGGCCACGGCGCGCACGTCCTCGATATCGGGGGAGTACTTGCCGTGGAGCAGGGCGTTGCACTTGGCTCCCACGATGAGGTGCTGGGAGGCGCGGGGCCCGGCGCCCCACTCCAGCAGCTGGGTGGCGCGCGG
The DNA here is from genome assembly GCF_003258365.1 of Hymenobacter edaphi. Lineage (GTDB taxonomy): Bacteria > Bacteroidota > Bacteroidia > Cytophagales > Hymenobacteraceae > Solirubrum > Solirubrum edaphi. Next base: position 313,121 of record NZ_QHKM01000003.1, read on the forward strand.
AGTGGCGCGGGGCCCGCCGGGGCGGGTTTTGTGCACCAGGTTCACGGCGTACTCGATGACGTTGTCCGTTACCGGCACGCGGCGCACCAGGTGTTGGAAGGCCTCGATTTCGTCGGCGTGCAGGATTTTTTGCACCACGGGCTTGAGGTCGGCCGTGGTGTTTTTCACAATCTGCAGCTCGGCCTCGTAGCTGGGGTAGTCCAGCGTGATGTTGAACATGAAGCGGTCCAGCTGCGCCTCGGGCAGCGGGTAGGTGCCTTCCTGCTCGATGGGGTTCTGCGTGGCCAGTACGAAGAAGGGGCGCGGCAGCTGGTAGCGCTGCCCGGCCACCGTCACGGCGTGCTCCTGCATGGCTTCCAGCAGGGCCGCCTGCGTCTTGGGCGGCGTGCGGTTGATTTCGTCGGCCAGGATGATGTTGGCGAAAATCGGCCCCTTCACGAAGTGAAATTCGCGCTGCTGGTTGAGCGTTTCCGAGCCCACGATGTCGCTGGGCATCAGGTCGGGCGTGAACTGAATGCGGTTGAAGGAAAGGTCCAGCGCGTTGCTGATGGTTTGCACCAGCAAGGTCTTCGCCAGGCCCGGCACGCCCACCAGCAGGGCGTGGCCCTGCGAGAAAACGGCCGTCAGCATCAGCTGCACCACTTCGTCCTGCCCGATAATGACTTTACCGATTTCCTGCCGCAAGGTGCGGTACGACTGCGCCAGGGCGTCAGCCGCTTCTTTGTCCGAGGAGTATGTGCGCATTAAGGGGAGTTATCAGTTGTCAGTTGCGAGTTGTCAGTATGGTATGGTCGAGGTTCCGCGCCCGGAGGCTGCGTCAGGCCTGACAACTAAAAACTGACAACGGACAACCGCTTATTGTTCGGTATCCAGCACTTTGCAGCCGGCATACTCGGGGTCTACTTCGATAAACACGGTGCCGCGGTTGCGCAAAAACCACTCGTCGAGGGCTTTATTTTTCTTCTGGTTCAGGGCCGCCAGCGCAATCTTCTGGTAGTCGTCCTTGAGGTTGGCCTGGTGGGGCGGGGTATTCGACTTCAGCCAGATGATGCGCACCGCGTCCTTGCCGTCGTCGGTGCGGTAGGGCAGGGGCTGGCTGATGCGGCCCACTTTCATCGTGTCGATGGTGAAGAAGATGGCCGGGTCGAGCTGGTCGAGCGGAATGTAGGAGCTGCCGTCGCGGCGGTTGGCGAGCAGGCCGCCGTTGGCACCCGATTCTTTATCCTCCGACATGTCCTTGGCCGCCTTGGCAAAGGTGATGCTGTCGTGCTGGATGCGCGAGCGGAGCTTGAGCAGCGCCGCCGAAGCCGCATCCACGTCGGCTCCGCCCGAGACGGGCTTCATCAGGATGTGGCGGGTGTTGTAGGAGTCGCCCTTCTTCTCGATCAGCTGAATCAGGTGGTAGCCGAACTGCGACTTGACGATGGGCGAAAGGCCGCCCGGCTCCAGGCGCAGCGACGCCGCCTCGTACTCGGGCACCAGCTCCTTGCGCTTGAAGAAGCCCAGGTTGCCGCCGTCCTTGGCCGACACCGGATCTTCGGAATACTGCTTGGCCAGGGCGGCAAAATCTGCGCCGGCCAGCACCTGAGCGCGCAAATCGTTCATTTTGGCCAGCACGGCCTGCTCGGCCTTCTCGTCGGGCTTGGCCAGCTTCACGATCTGACCCACTTCCACCTCGGTGGAGTAGTAGGGCAGGGAGTCCTTGGGAATCTTGCCGAAAAACTGGCGCACCTCGCGGGGCGTCACCGTCACCTTGCCCGCAATCTGGTCCTGCATCTTCTGCTGCACCAGCTGCTCCTTCACCTGAATGCGCAGCTCTTCCTTGAGCTGGCGCAGGGGCTTGTTGTAGTACTCTTCCAGCTTCTTCTCCGAGCCGATCTGCTGGATGAAGTAGTTCATACGGCGGTTCAGCTCGTTGTTCACCTGCGAGTCTTCCACCACCACCGAGTCGGTTTCGGCTTTGGCCAGCAGCAGCTTGTTGAGCGTGAGCGACTGCAGAATCTTGCACTGAATGTCGGGCGGCAGGGGCTTGCCCTCGGCCTGCTGCAGCTGCTGCTGGTAGATGCCGTCCAGGTCGGAGCGCAGCACAATCTGGTTGTCGACTTTCACGATGATGCCGTCGACCGTCTGGCGGGCGGGGCCCGAGCGGCCTACCCCGGCCAGGGTTTGCGCCTCGGTACTGCCGAAGGCCAGCACGGCCAGCAGCAGCAGGGCGGCGAAACGAAACAAATGGGTCATGTCAGAAGAAAAAGCAACGGTGGCGGGCCCGGCAAACGCCCGATGACGGCCGGCACCTCCACCCCGCTGGGGCAAACGCCAAAAGCGGCCGGTAAATTTCAACATAAATAGCTGCGCAGACAAAAAGCCGGCTTCGCTACCCCCAAAGAGCCCGGCAAACGCGCGGAGGTTGCAGACCCGGCCGCCGGCTCCCGGATGTCATTTGGCGGGGAGCCGCCGCAAAGCCAGGGGCGACGATGCCAGCGGCGTAAAAAAGTGGTGCCACGGCTGCACGCCGTGGCACCACTTAAATCGTCCACAACCGAAGCGCCGCGGAGCTACAATCCGAAAAATCCGTCGAAACGAAGTTCGGCGCAGCCAATCCGTGGTTTACTTGGTCGTAAGCTTGCTCACTTCGGCGTCGTTGACCTTCACCGGGTACTTGCCGCGCAGCTCCTGCACCCACTGCTGCTCCAGGTAGTTCTGGTAGTCGGAGGTAGCCTGGCCGCGGGCTTCGGCGAGGGTTTTGGGGCCAGCGGGCAGCACTTTCTCCACCTTAACGGCGTAGTAGCGGCCGTCCTGCTGCACGGTGTAGGTGCCGGGCTGCTGGGGCACGCCATCCACCACTTTGTTGTCGCCTTTCGGGAAGGCGCGCTGCTGAATCTGCACGCCCAGCGGGTTCTGCGCCTGGTTGTTCAGCATTTCCTCCAGCACGCTGGTCTGGTTGCTGAGCAGCTCGATTTTGGCCACGGCCGCGCCGGGGCGGGCCGCCGTAGCCGAGCTGATGCGGCTCATCGGCAGCTTGCTGTCGGTCAGGAATTTCACCACGCGCTGGGCGCGGTCCTTGGCCAGGCTGGCTTTTTCACCGGCTTTGGTCTGGCCCGTGATGCGTACGCTCAGGGCGCCATCCATAACCAGGCGCTCCAGCAGCCGGGTGCGGTTCAGCAGGGCAGACTTGGTCATTTCCGTCGTGTTGGGGCGGAATTCCAGGGCCGGCGGCATGTCGCGCTGCACCACGTACTGGCCCACGGCCAGCTGCTGCTGGGCTTTCTTGAGCAGCTCCGGCGTAGCGGCGTTGATGACGGTGGCCTGCACGCGCGGCTCCCACTGGTACTTCGCCTGGTTTTCGGTGAAGTACTTCTGCAGGCCCACGGTGTCCTCGATGGCCTTCGACCACACTTTCTCGTCCATCAGCTGGAACAGCAGAATTCCGTCGCGGTACTCTTTCACGAGCATGCGGTAGTCTTCGTGCTTGGTTTCCAGGTTGGCGCGCTCGTACTCCATCAGCGACTGGTCCACGAACTGGTCGTAGAGCAGCTGCATGGCGTAGCTGGGCGAGGTGCCGGGGCGGGCCTGCTGGTGCTGCTCCACGTAGCCGGCGAAGTCCTTCACTGTGTAGGGCTTGGCGCCGATGGTGAAGACGGGCGTGGCGCCGGCCACGGTGCTCTTTTTACCCTTGGCGGCCGGTACGTTGGTCAGCCGGGTCAGGTAGGCATCGGTTTTGAAGCGGCCGGCCGTCAGCGCGGTATCGGCCTGGGCCAGCAGCAGGTCTTTCACCGGGGCCACTTCGGTGAAGTGGTTTTCGGTGCGCACGCGCTTGATGAAGGCGGCGCGGTTCAGCTCCGAGCGGGAGTCTTTGGCCACTTTCTGCTTCAGCCCGGCTTCCGACTGCTCAAAGGTGGGCACCGACTGCTTTTCGATCAGCTTGATGATGTGCCAGCCGTAGGGCGTCTGCACGGGGCCGGCCAGCTGGCCGGGCGTCTGCAGCTTGAAAGCGGCTTCCTCGAACGAGGGAATCATGCGGCCGGTGCCGAAGGGCGGCAGCTCCCCGGCGTTGGCGGCCGAGCCCTGGTCTTCCGAGAACTGGGCCACGAGCTTGTCCCAGTTTTCGCCCTTCTGCAGGCGGCTGTACAGCTCGTCGACCTTTTTCTTGGCCATAACGGAGTCGGCCTTGGGCATGCCGGGCGTGGCGCGCACCATCAGGTGGGCCACCTTGATTTCGCCCTGGGCCGGGCGCAGGTCGTTGACCTTGATGATGTGGTAGCCGAAGCGCGTGCGGATCGGCTGCGACACCTGGCCCACCGGCGTTTTGTAGGCCGCGGCCTCAAACGGGTACACCATCTGCAGAGCCGTGAAGTAGCCCAGGCGGCCGCCGTTTTCGCGGGCCGAAGGGTCTTCCGAGGTTTCGCGGGCCACTTTCTCGAAGTCCTCGCCGCCGGTCACGCGCTGGCGCAGGGCCACCACCTTGTTGTAGGCCGCCAGCGTGTCCTTGGGGTCGGCCTCGGGCGTGACGCGGATGAGAATGTGCGAGGCGTTGACCTCCTTCTGCATGTGCTCGTAAGCCTCGCGCACCAGCTGATCCGTGACGCTTTTCTCCGTCAGGTAGGGCTGGGCCAGCTGCTGCTTGTAGCCCTCCAGCTCGCGCTTGAAGGCCTGCGTGGTGTCGAGGCCCTTGGCTTCGGCTTCGATGACCTTCAGCTTGAAGTTGGTGTACAGGTTCAGGTATTCCTGCACACTGGCCTTGCTGCCGGCATCGGGGGCGGCGCTGTTGTTTTTGCGGTACACGTAGGCAAACTCCGACGCGGGCACCTCGTGGGTGCCCAGGGTCATCAGGACCGGCTGCGGGGTAGAGGTTGCAGTAGTGGGTTTAGCGGCCTGGCAAGCGGCCAGGAAGGCGGCCACCGCGGCGGCGCCGGAAAACAGAATGCGGTTGTTACGCATACAAACTAATTGGCACAAAAAAGCCGTCCGTACGCTAGGTCACGCCCGGCGCGGACGGCTGCTTGTCGCAATGTTACGCAAAAATCGGCGCCTGCCGAAGCCCCGGGGCGGCCTGATGCTCAGGGCAGGCGCTTACTCAGCCGGCAAAAATTGCGCGTGCCAATGGTGGTGTACTCCACGTGGTCCATGATGCGGTTGACGAGGGCAATGCCCACGCCGCCCTTCTTGCCGATGCGGATGTGCTCCTGCAGGTCCGGGTCGCGGTATTCGGTGGGGGAGAAGGACTGCCCGTCGTCCTCGGCTTCGAAGCGAAACTCGTGGTCGGCAATTTCCACCCGGATGTCGAGGTGCTTGTGCTCGTCCTCCTGGTTGGAGTGAATGATCAGATTGGCCACAATCTCGTCGACGGCCAGAATAATCTGGTTCTGCAGAATATCGGAGAGCTGGTGCTCCTGCAGCACGCCCGCCACAAAATCGCGCACCGTCTTCAGATTGCTGCGGCTGCAACTGACGCGGATGGTGTGCTGCATGGCGAAATCGGGCGTAGACAACGAAATTAAACGGCCGTAGCCTCCTGCTGGGTGGGCACAATGGTCATCAGCGAGTCGAGGCCCAGAATCTCGAACACGTTGTGGACTTTGTCCTGCATGTTGAAAAACACCAGCTTCACGCCGGCATCCTGAAAGCGCTGCAGGTGCGAGATGAACACGCCCAGGCCGGCCGAAGAAATGTAGTTAAGGCGCTGGCAGTCAATCATTACCTTGCGGTAGTCGAGCACGTCGGGCTTGGTCAGCTCGGTGTCGAGCGACACCGAGGAGCTGGCGTCCAGTTCGCCGTCGAGGGCGAGGGTGAGGGTATCGGTGGTGGCGTGGGGTACAATTTTCATAGCTGAGTTCTACGCGCGGGTCAGGCGAGGGGTTGGGCGTTCTTGAACTTGATGATGAGCAGGGTCTGGTCGTCGAAGGGCGGCAGGCCGCGGCTGAACTCCTCCACGTCGCGGATGATGCTCTGCTTGATGTCCTCGGCTTCGAGGTAGTGGCTGCGTTCCAGGAGCTTGCGCAGGCGGTCCTCGCCGTACTCCTCGTCCTGGGCGTTGCGCGCCTCCACGATGCCGTCGGTGTACATGACCATCACGTCGCCGGGATTGTAGTCGTAGTACATGTTTTTGATGCGCTTCTCGTAGGCCGCCGGGTCGCGCAGGATGCCCAGGCCGAGGCCTTCCGTCTGGAAATAGAAGGTTTCCTCGGTAATGGCATTGTAGTAGAGCGTGTGGCAGTGCCCGGCCCGCGCAAACGCGAAGCCCCGCTCCTTGTAATCGACGATGTAGAAGGAGGCGGTGATAAACGAGCTGCGCTCCAGGCAGTGGCTCAGGGCCTGGTTGGCCATGGCCATGAACTTGCTCGGCTGCAGGGGCTGGCCCTTTTCGGGCTTATCGAGCAGCATCAGGGAGTGGAAGATGCCCTTCATCTGGGCCACGTGGAAGGCCGCCGTGGTGCCCTTGCCCGACACGTCGCCGATGATGATGGCAATGCGCGAGGCGCTGAGCTGCAGAAAGTCGTAGAAGTCGCCGCCGACCTCGCGGGCGGGCAGGCTGTGCCAACGGATTTCAAACCAGCTGTCGGCCGGCAAAGTCTTCGGAATCAGGCTTTCCTGCACCAGGCTGGCAATCTTCAGCTCCTCCTTTACCCGCTCCGTCTGCAAGGACTCCTGCAGCAGGCGCAGGTTTTCGATGCTGAGCACCGTCTGGTTGGTGAAGATTTGCAGCAAACTCAGGTTTTCGCGGTCGAAGCCCTGGCGGGTTTCCTTCAGCAGGTAGAGCGTGCCGTAGTGGTGCTTGGTGGAGCGCAGCGGCATCACGATGAGCGAGCCGTAGGGTAGCTCCAGGGCGCGGAAGCCGGCGCTGTTGGGCAGGTCGTTGTTGAGGTACTCGATGTGGCCGATGTTGTAGTCGGCCAGCAGGCGGCAGATGCCCTCGCGGGTGGGCGCATCTACCTGATAAGAAAAGCCGGGCGCGTCGCCGTCGGTGTCGAGGTCGAGCCACGCGGCGTCGGCCTCCACCGTTTGCACGGCGGAGTCAAACAGGAGCGAGTAAACCTCCTTTTCGCTTTGCCCTTTCTGAATCAGCTGGGAAAGGCGCTGCATGCTCAGGATTTCCTCGCGCTTCTGCTCGAACACGCCCGCCGTGGGCAGGTTGAACAGGGTCACGAGGAAGCCCATCACGGCGTAGAAACCGGCGAAAAAGCTCGTCAGCACCAGAAAAGCGTGCTGAGCCAGCGGACCGGCCAGCTGCGGGTCGTTCTGCAAGCTGTAGAAGTAAGCCCCGAACACCGTCATAACGCCCAGGATGGCCAGCTGCAGAAATACGATTTCCCACTTCTGGCGGCGGTTCAGGTAGGCAATCCACTGCTGGTGCGCGCTCAGGTACACGCCCAGGCCCGCCAGCACCAGCAGCACCGGCAGGATAAACCAGGAAATCGAGTCGCCGCTGACCAGACGGAACATCAGGGCCACGCCCAGCAGCACCTCAAACCAGCGCCATTCCTGCCGGATGCGCGGCTGGGAGCGGAAAAACACCAAGGACCGCCACGTGTAGCAGGTGCGGGCCAGGAAGTAGACGAAGAGGCCGAGGTTGATGACGTAGAACGCATTCAGCAGCACCGGGCCGCGGTCGGGCACGTAGGCGGCCAGCAGGCGCTCGGCCAGGTGCAGCACCACGCACACGGCCGCCAGGGCGCCGGGCCACACCAGCAGCTGGCGCAGCAGGGGCACAAACTCGGTGCCGCGCAGGCGGTCGGGGCGGGCGCGCTCGTGCAAGAACACGCCGGCGGCAAACAGGGCTTGGGTAGTCAGAATAACCCAATCGGGTGGCAGGCCCCAGCGGGCCGCCGCGGGTGGGCTGGCGCGCAACAACATGCACAGCAACAGCCCCAGCCAACTGAGCACCGCCACGGGCAGGGCTAGCGGAATAAGCTTGCGGAGCAGTGCAATCATGCGTGGTGGTGGAGAGGGCAAGGCGCCGTCAAAAAACGGCAACGGAAGCGACAGGAGGTCCAAGATACGAACCCCCCAGAAAATAGATAAGCCCTTTAACGGGCTTTTAACAAGGAACGGCTGGCAGTCAGCGGGATACCAAAACCGCCGCCCCAAAGTGGGCGGCGGTTCGGCGTAAAGCAACCCTGAAAACGCCCGGAAGCAGCGCCAGCCGCTTCCGGGCCACAGCCAGAATTAGCGGGAGCTGTAGTTGGGTGCCTCGCGGGTAATCTGCACGTCGTGGGGGTGCGACTCGCGCAGGCCGGCGCCGGTGATGCGCACCATCTGGGCCTGCTGCAGGGCGGGCACGTCGGCGGCGCCCACGTAGCCCATGCCGGCGCGCAGGCCGCCCACCAGCTGGTACAGCACTTCGGCGGTGCTGCCCTTGAAGGCCACGCGGCCCACAATGCCCTCGGGCACCAGCTTTTTCACGTCGTCCTCGGCGTCCTGGAAGTAGCGGTCCTTCGAACCTTCCTCCATGGCTTCCACCGAGCCCATGCCGCGGTAGGTTTTGAATTTGCGGCCCTCGTAGATGATGACCTCGCCGGGCGCCTCCTCGGTGCCGGCCAGCAAGGAGCCAATCATGATGCTCGACGCGCCACCGGCCAGGGCCTTCACCGCGTCGCCGGAGAACTTGATGCCGCCGTCGGCAATGACCGGCACGCCGGTGCCGGCGAGGCCGCGGGCGGCTTCCATCACGGCCGAGAGCTGCGGTACGCCGATGCCGGCAATGATGCGGGTAGTGCAGATGGAGCCGGGGCCCACGCCTACTTTCACGGCGTCGGCGCCGGCGTCGGCCAGGGCCTTGGCGCCCGCGGCGGTGGCCACGTTGCCGGCAATCAGCTCCAGCTGCGGGAATTCCTTTTTCACCCGGCTGACCATGTCAATCACGCCCTTGCTGTGGCCGTGGGCGGTGTCGATGCTGATGACGTCGACGCCGGCTTCCACCAGCGCCTTCACGCGGTCCAGGGTGTCGGGCGTCACGCCCACGGCAGCCCCGACGCGCAGGCGGCCGAACTCGTCCTTGCAGGCGCGGGGGCGGCTGCGGCGCTTGCGGATGTCGCGGTAGGTGATGAGGCCCTGCAGGCGGCCGTCGGCGTCCACCACCGGCAGCTTTTCCACCCGGTTGTCCTGCAGCACGATTTCGGCCTGAGCCAGGTCGGTACCCACGGGCGTGGTGATGAGCCGGTTGCCGGGCGTCATCAACTCCGTGACGGGGCGGGCCGGGTCCTTCTCGAAGCGCATATCCCGCGAGGTGAGCAGGCCCAGCAGGCGGCGCTCGGTGTCGACGATGGGAATACCGCCGATTTTGTTGTCGCGCATCAGCTTCTGGGCGTCGCCCAGGGTGGCCGTGTTGCTGAGGGTAATCGGGTCGAGCACCATACCACTTTCGCTGCGCTTCACGCGGCGGACCTGGTTGGCCTGCTGCTTGATGCTCATGTTCTTGTGAATGAACCCGATACCGCCCTCCTGGGCCATAGCAATGGCCATGTCGGCCTCGGTCACCGTGTCCATGGCGGCCGAAACGAACGGGATGTTGAGGGTGATGCGGCGGGTGAGCCGGGTGCCGGCGTCGGCGTCGCGGGGCAGAACCTCGGAGTAAGCTGGCAGCAGCAGTACGTCGTCGTAGGTCAGGGCCTCGAAGGCAATCTTGGCGGCGGGGTCGGCGGCCATAGGCAAAAGGCTTTTAGCGTGGTTTACTCCTCTTGCCACGCAAAGCTACGGCGAATTCCCTACTCTGCCCAACGCAGGGACTTACTTAATGGAAAGCTAACCGGATCGGGGTTGGCCGATTCGTGTGCTGTTAGACCGGCATGCCGAGCGCAGCCGAGGCATGACGGTCCGGGGCCCGGTTCAAGCTGATTCAATAAACCGCCGGCAAAGCAACGGGCGCCGATGATTCCGGGCGCAGATCCACGTTGAGCAGCAAGCTCAGCTGCAGGGTGTGGTTGTGCTCGAACACGCGGCCGTTGCGCTGCTGCAGCAGCTGATTCAGGTAGCCGGCTTCCAGGCGCACCAGGCGGGAGGCGGCGTAGCCCAGCCCGACGTACAGCCGGTTTTGGTCGAACACGTTGGCGGCGTGGCGGCCGAAGTTGAGCATCACTTCGTCGGCGGCGGTGAGGTAGGGCATGCGCGGCGCAATGCGGGGGCCGAACAGCGGCAGCAGCACGCCCAGCTGGTAGCGGGCGCGGTGCTGGAAGGTGTAGCGGCTGGCTTCGGGCCAGCGAATCCAGCGCTGCTCCAGGCGGTAGCGCTGCTGCAGCTGCACCCGGCCGCTGGCGTCGCCCAGCTGCAACTGCTCGTAGAAGCCGTGCTCGGGGGCTACGTCGGCGGCCGGGAAGGCGCCGTAGGGGTACACTTTCTGGTAGATGGCGCCGGCGCTGAGCAGCAGCTGGGGGCCGGCGTAGTAGTCGGCGGCCAGGCGCAGCACGCTTTGCTGGGGCCGGCGGCCCGAATCGGTGCGGCGCAGCTGGGCTTCGGAGTAGAGGCCCCACTTGTCGCTGAGGCGGAAGCGGCCGTTGTAGACGCCCCACACGTTGTCGTTGCGGTCGGCCACGCGGCCTTCGGGCAGCTGCTGGGCCGTGGCAAGCAGGGGAAAAACAAGGGCCAGGAGCAGCCCGGCGGCGCGGAAACGTGAAATCATACCGGGGTGGGAAAACGGACGGGCAACCGGTGTTAAGAAACTGTTACCGAAGATCGGGGAATGTTACGGGAATGTTAGGCGCTGGTATGTTAAGTTTTAGCCCTTGGTATGTTATGTTTTTCGGCGGGGCGCCGCCCCGGTAATGCGGGCCCGGCGGTAGCGGCGCCCGCGCCAACTTTGCGTACTTGCAGAGCCGCTCTTCCCCAACCGCTCCCCGCCCGTGTCCAGCTCCCCGAACGAAATTGAAGTCAGCTCCTGGGAGGAGCTGCAGCACGTCCTGTTCCGCGACACCTGGGACGGCCGCATCGGCCGGTTCCGCTCGCCGTTTGTGTACCGGGGCGTCCGCTCCCGGGCCTACACCCTGAGCACCAGCCTGCAGCGTCTCGGCGGGCCCTACCACGAGCTGGAGCACCACCTGCTGCGCAACTTCCGCAAGTACGCCCACGACACGGCCATTCCCGACCAGGCCTCGGTGTGGGACTGGCTGGCCGTGGCCCAGCACCACGGCCTGCCCACCCGCCTGCTCGACTGGACGTACTCGCCCTACGTGGCCCTGCACTTCGCCACCGACGACCTGGAAGCCTACCACCAGGACGGCGTTATCTGGGCGCTGAACTACGTGAAGGCAGCCGAATACATGCCCGCCCGGCTGCGCGAGGCCCTGCGCGCCGAGGGCTCCAACGTGTTTACGCCCGAGCTGCTGCAGCCCGTGTGCCGGAATCTGCGCGAGCTGGAGGAAATGCAGCCCGAGCAGCCGTTTCTGCTGTTTCTGGAGCCGCCTTCGCTGGATGCGCGCATCGTGCACCAGTACGCACTGTTTGCCCTGATGTCGACGCCGCACGCCAACCTGGACAGCTGGCTGGAAGAGCACCCGGAGCTGTTTTACCGCATCATCTTGCCGGCCCGCCTGAAGTGGGAAACCCGCGACAAGCTCGATCAGGCCAACATCACCGAGCGGGTGCTGTTCCCCGGCCTGGGCGGCCTGAGCCGCTGGCTGCACCGCCACTACAGCCCCACCACCGGCCACGGCGGGCAGCCGCTCGGCTCCGGCCAAGACTTGCTGGGCTAGCACCGCGGGCCGAACCGGCAGCAGGCATCCCGCCCGGGGCCGTACGTGCTGCCGTAACGTATTCGTCACCCCCAATCAGCAAGCCCATGCTCATTGCCCAGCTCAGCGACACCCACATCAAGGACGGCCACGACGAACCCACCGAGCGGCTGCGGGCCGCCGTGGCGCACCTGCTGCGCCTGCCCGCCCCGCCCGCCGTGGTCATCGTCAGCGGCGACTGCACGGACACCGGCTCGGCCAGCGAATACGCCGCGTTCCGGGAGGCGCTGCGGCCGCTGACGATGCCCGTCTACGCCATTCCGGGCAACCACGACCAGCGCCCCGGGCTGCGGCGCGTGATGGGCGAGCAGGGCCGCCAGGCGCTGCCGGAGCTGGTGCAGTACGTGGTGGACGACGCCGGCCCGCTGCGGCTCATCGGGCTGGATACCCTGCTGCCGGGCCACGACAGCGGCCTGCTCGACGTGCCCCGCCTGGATTGGCTGGCCGAGCGGCTGGCGGAAGCCCCGGCGCGCCCGACGCTGATTTTTATGCATCACCCGCCTTTCCCGACGGGCCTGTACGCCTACGAACAGATGGGGCTGGCCGGGGCCGCCGCCTTCGAGGCCCTGGTGGCGCGGCACCCGCAAGTGCAGCGCGTGGTGGCCGGGCACGTGCACACGGGCATCACGCGGCGCTTTGCCGGCACCATCGCCCAGACCTGCCCCTCCACGCTGCACCAGCTGCTGCCCGATGCACGCGAGAAGCAGCGCCTGCACGTAGTGATGGAGCCGCCCGCCGTGCTGCTGCACGTGTGGGACGACGCGGCCGGGCTGCTGAGCTACACCAGCACCATCGGCGCGCACGGCCCGGTGGTGGAGGTGTACGACGGCGCCGAGTGGCTGATGCCGCCCAGGCCGGTGCGGGAATAGCGCCGCGCCACCAGGCGCATTCGGGTGGCCGACACGACCAGCGCCGGGGGGCTGCCCGGCACTGGCTTGCGCCCCGCAGACGCGCTGGACGGGCGAAATGCTAGCCGCGGCAGCGGGCGCACCCCGGCGCTTGGCCGGGAGACGCCCGCTGCCGCGCTACAGCCCTTCCAGGCGCCGCTTGGTGAGCTTGGTGGGAATGTGGTTCATCGGGTCGTCGGGCCAGGGGTGGCGGGGGTAGCGGCCCTTCAGGTCCTTGCGCACCTCGAAGTAGCCTTTTTCCCAGAAGCTGCGCAGGTCGCGGGTGACCTGGGCGGGGCGGCCGCCGGGGCTGAGCAGGTGCAGCAGCAGCGGCACCCGGCCGGCGGCCACGGCGGGCGTTTCCACCAGCCCAAACAGCTCCTGCAGCTTCACGGCCAGCACCGGCGCGGCCGCGTCGCCGTAGTCGATGCGCACGTGCGAGCCGCTGGGCACTTCCAGGTGCGAGGGGGCGAGGCGGTCCAGTTCCTGGCGCTGGCTCCAGCCGCCGGGCAGGCGCTGCAGCAGCAGCTCCGCCACGTCGAGGCGGCCCACATCGGCGAGGCTGCGCAGGCCGGCCAGGTTGGGCGCCAGCCACTCGGCCGCGTCGGCCAGCAGCGCTTCGGTGGACACGGCGGGCCAGTCGGCCGGGGCGAGGTGGTGCAGGAAGCCCAGCCGCTCGCGCACGTGCTGGGCCGCGGCGGTCCAGCTGAGGGCCCGCAGTTCGCCCTCGAGCACGGCCGTGAGCAGGGCCGCCGCTACGTCGTCGGCGCTGGGGTTGGGCAGGTTGGTTTCCGCCAGCACCAGCGCGCCCAGGCGGCGCAGCCGGCGGGCCAGCACCCGGCCAGTGGCGGCGTCGAACTGCACGGCGGCCTGCTCGCTGATCTGCTCCCCGAATAATTCCTCGACTTCCGCCTTCGAAAGCGGGGCGGCCAGGGCGGCGCGGGGTGCGTTGGCAGGCCCGTCGAGGTGGGCGGCGGCGAAAAACACGTCGGAGCCGGCGAAGAACTCGGCCGGCAGCTGCACCCGCTGCCCGGTGACCAGGCGCAGGCGGTCCGGGCCTTCGCGCTGGCCGAGGCGGTCGGGGTAGGCCAGCGCGGCCAGCAGGCCGGCGAGGTCGGGCTCGAGGTTGGCGGCTTGCACGCCGGCCCGGCCGCGCAGGGCGGTAGCGGCTTCGCGCACGCGGCGCAGGCCCTGGCTGTCGGGCAGCAGGCCGGGCAGGGGGGCGCGACCGGTTTGCAGGGCTTCGAGGCGCAGGCGCAGGTCGGGCGGGGCGGGGCGGCCGTCGGTGGCGCGCAGAATGTCGCGCTCGGCCAGCAGGGCCGCCAGGGCGCAGGCGGTGGGGCCGTGGCCCAGCTCCCGGCCGCGCACCACCAGGTGGCCCAGGCGCGGCGGCAAACCCAGTCGGGCCAGCTCGCGGCCGTGCGGGGTGGGCTGGCCGGCGGGTGTGAGGGCCCCCAGGCGCCCGAGCAGCTCCCGGGCCAGGGCCAGGGCCGGGGCAGGCGGTGCGTCGAGCCAGAGCAGGTTCGGGGCGTCGGCGCCCCAGAGGGCCAGCTCCAGGGCCAGGGCGCTGAGGTCGGCGGTGAGAATTTCGGGCGGCAGGTGCGCGGGCAGCACCGCCTGGTCGATTTCGGGCCAGAGGCGGTAGCACACCCCGGGCCCGAGGCGGCCGGCGCGGCCCCGGCGCTGGTCGGCGGCGGCCTGGCTGACGGGCACGGTTTCCAATGTGGTCAGGCCGGTGCGGGCAACAAAGCGCGGCACCCGGGCAAAGCCGCCGTCGACCACCACGCGCACGCCTTCGATGGTGAGGCTGGTTTCGGCAATGCTGGTGGCCAGCACCACCTTGCGGCGGCCGGCGGGGGCGGGGCGCAGGGCAGCGTCCTGCCGGTCCAGCGGCAGCTCGCCGTGCAGCACGTGCAGGTCCACGTCGGCGGGCAGCGTGGCCTCGAGCTTTTCGCCCACGCGGCGCTGGTCGGCCAGGCCGGGCAAAAATACCAGCACGTCGCCGGCCTGGCTGCCGAGGGCCTCGCGCACGGCGGCGGGCGTCAGCTCGGCCAGCCGCTCCCCGGGCCGGTTCGAGAGGCCGGCGGCGCGGCGCGGGCTCAGGTAGATGGTCTCGACGGGGTACATGCGGCCTTCGCTGGTCACCACCGGCGCCTGCAGCCAAGGACCGAGCCGGGCCGCATCCAAAGTGGCCGACATGACGACGAGGCGCAGGTCGGGCCGCAGCACCTGCTGGGCGTCGAGGGCGAGGGCCAGGCCCAGGTCGGCCTGCAGGCTGCGCTCGTGGAACTCGTCGAAGAGCACGGCGGCCACGCCTTCCAGGGCTGGGTCGTCCTGCACCAGGCGCGTGAGGATGCCCTCGGTCACGACTTCGATGCGGGTGCGGGCCGAAACCTTGTTTTCGAGGCGCACGCGGTAGCCGACGGTCTGGCCCACCGGCTCGCCCAGCAGCTGGGCCATGCGCGTGGCGGCGGCGCGGGCGGCCAGCCGGCGCGGCTCCAGCACGATGATTTTGCCTTCGGCCGGCCGCCAGGGCGCCGCCAGCAAGGCCAGCGGCACCAGCGTGGTCTTGCCGGCGCCGGGCGGGGCCTGCAGCACGGCCCGGTTGCCGGCTTCGAGGGCCGCCAGCAGCTCGGGCAGCGCGGCGCGGATGGGCAGGTCGGGGAAGGTCAACTGGGGAGGTGGTGAGATGGTGAACTGGTGAGCTTGACGTTCTGGCTTGGTAGACGGCACTCACCAGTTCACCATCTCACCACTTCCCTTAATACACCGGTACTGCCGGGTCCACCCGCACCGACCAGGCGTGGATGCCGCCGCGCAGGTTCAGCAGGTTCTGCAGGCCGCGGCGGTGCTGCAGGTAGCTGAGGGCCTGCATGGAGCGCACGCCGTGGTGGCAGATAAGCACCACGGGCTGCTCCGGGCTGATTTCGTCGGCGCGGCGGGCCAGCTCGCCCAGCGGAATCAGCTGGCTGCCCGCGATGCGGCAGTACTCAAACTCTTCCGGCTGGCGCACGTCGATGAGCTGCAGGGTTTCGCCGGCGGCCAGCCGGTCGCGGAGTTGTTCGGGCGTGAGTTCGGGCAGGGACATGGCGGTGAAATGGCGGGGTGGTGAAACGGTGAGTTTGATGGTTGGAGGAGCAAAACCGCGCGAATAGTGCAGCCAGGGCGTCACTCACCATTTCACCATCCCGCCATTTCACCGGCAAAAGTAGGCCGGGAGTCGTTAGCTTTGGCGGTGGGCCCGGTAGCGGCCGGCCCGCCTACGTCCTCACCTCCGTCGATATTTCCTTGCTTGGCAGCATTCTGGTCTGAACTCTGGGCGGCCGTACTGAACAGCTCCGCCCTGGAAGTCTGGGGCTTCGTCACCGGGCTGGCCTGCGTGTGGCTGGTGGCCCGCTCCTCGGTCTGGAACTTCCCCGTGGCCCTGGTGGCCTGTGCCCTGGCCGCCGTGGTGTACGCGCGGGCCAAGCTTTACTCCGACGCCGGTTTGCAGGGCGTGTTCATCGTGCTCGGCATTTACGGCTGGTGGGAATGGGTGCGTAAGCCCGCCGGCGCCCCGGCCGAAGCCGAACTGCCCATCACCTTCACCAGCGGGCGGCTGTGGCTGCTGCTGCTGGCTTTCGTGGGCAGCTTCACCGCCGTTGCCGGCTACCTGTTCGATACCTACACCGACGCCGCCGCGCCCTACCTCGACAACTTCGCCACGGCCGTTAGCATCGCGGCCCAGTACCAGATTGCGCGTAAGAAGCTGGAAAACTGGCTGCTTTGGATTGGTGTCGACGTGCTGTACGTGGGGCTGTATTGGCAGCGCGGCATTGTGCTGTTCAGCGTGCAGTACGTGATATTTCTGGGCCTGGCCGTGTACGGTCTCTGGCAGTGGTGGGCGCTGATGCGCCAGCGCCGCGAAGCTGCCGCTCCGCCCGTCGTGCCGCCCGTCGTCGCCGCCCTCGAAGAACAACCCCGCCGCTAGTCTATGTCGCACCTGTACTCCGCCGCCCGCTGATGCTGCGCGTTGCCCTCACTGGCCCCGAATCAACGGGCAAAACCACCCTGAGCCAGCAGCTGGCCGCCCGCTACGGCACGCTGTGGGTGCCCGAGTACGCCCGCGAGTACCTCGACCGACGCGGCATCGGGCTCGACTACACCCCCGACGACCTCGAAGCCATTGCCCGCGGGCAGCTGGCCGCCGAAGCCGCCGCCGTGGCCGAAGCCGAAGCGCGCGGCCTGCCGGTCATTTTCTGCGACACCGAGCTGCTGGTCATCAAAGTGTGGGCCGAGCACGCCTTCGGGCAGTGCCCCAACTGGGTGCGCGAGCAAATCGAGCAGCACCGCTACGACCTGATTCTGCTGCTGGGCACCGACATTCCCTGGGAGCCGGACCCGCGGCGCGAGCATCCGCACCTGCGCCAGTACTTCTACGAGCTGTACCGCCGCGAGCTGAGCGGGCAGCTCTCGAACTTCGCCGAAATCAGCGGCTCAGAGGCCCACCGCCTCGAAGAAGCCTGCTTTCTGGTCGATACCCTGCTGGGCCGGGTGCCCGATTCCATTCTGCCCGGCCGCGACCCGTTTCAACTTCCCTTATGAGCGCCTATTTCCTTGAAAACGCGCAGTGCCGCGTGCGCGTCAACCAGCACGGCGCCGAGCTGAGCAGCCTCGTCCGCAAAGACCTCGACCACCTCGAATACCTCTGGCCGGCCGACCCGGCGGTGTGGGCCCGCCACGCGCCGGTGCTGTTTCCCATCGTCGGCCGCCTGCCCGAGGACACCTACTACCACCAGGGCCAGGCCTACCGCCTGCCCCAGCACGGCTTCGCCCGCGACCGGGCCTTCGAGCTGGTGCGCGCGTCGGCCACGGAGGTGCAGCTGCGCCTGATGGACGACGCCGACAGCCGGCAGGGGTTTCCCTTCGCCTTCGAGCTGACCATCACCCACCGGCTCCAGGGAACCACCGTGCACGTCATCTGGGAAGTGCGCAACCCGGCGGCCGACGCGGAGCTGCTGTTCAGCATCGGGGCGCACCCGGCCTTCCGCTGCCCGCTGCTGCCCGACGAAACCTTTGAGGACTACGCCTTCCGCTTCGACCACCCGGTGCAGCTGGAGCGCCACTTGCTGCAGGGCGGCCTGCTCAACGGGCAGAGCGAAGCCGTGCCGACCACCGGCCCGGAGCTGCCGCTGACTTACGCGCTATTCGCCCACGACGCGCTGGTGCTGAAGCACTACGACTTCACCCGCCTCGCGCTGGTGAGCCGCCGCAGCCCCCGCGCCGTGCAGCTGCAGTTCGACGGCTTTCCCTACCTCGGCCTCTGGACCAAAGGCCCCGGCGCCCCGTTCGTGTGCATCGAGCCCTGGCACGGCATTGCCAGCAGCGTGGGTGGCCCCACCGAGCTGGCCGACAAGGAAGGCATCCTGACGTTGGCCCCCGGCGCCACGTTCCGGGCCACGTACACCATCAGCGCCGAGTAGCTGGTGGAAATCCGCCCTATTCCCGCCGCCACTACCTACGACCTGCGCCACCGCGTGCTCTGGCCCGACCGGCCGCCGGCCTACGTCGAGCTGCCCGAAGATGCGGCGGGCTGGCATTTCGGCGCGTTCGAAGATGGAAAGCTGGTGAGCGTGGTATCGTTGTTCGTGGATGGGGAAGTAGCGCGCTTCCGCAAGTTTGCCACCGAGCCCGCGTGGCAGGGGCGGGGCATCGGCTCGGCTTTGCTGCGGTACCTCATGCAAGCAGCCGCCGAGCGCGGGGCCCGGCGGCTGTGGTGTGATGCCCGGCAGTCAACAGCCGGATTTTACCGGAAGTTTGGCTTCGGCGTGGACGGGGAGGCGTTTTACAAGGGCCCGGTTTCGTACGTGCGCATGAGCTGCGCGCTGCCGGCCGGGAGCTAGAGCCTCAAAGCAGCATCGGCTCGCGCGGGCGCACCGGGCGGCGGTTGTAGTCGGGCTCCCAGTCGTTGATGGGGCGCGAGATGCCCGGCGGCAAATCCAGGTCGGGCAGGCCGTCGTCGAGCGGCTCGCCGCCGTCGTCGTCGTTGTCGGTGGCGGGCGGACGGGCGGGCGTGGGGCGCGGCATCACCATGAAGTAAGCCAGAATGGTGAGGACCACGAGGGAGTAGATAAGGCTAATCATGGCGGTTTCCGAGCTGGGGTGACCACCGGCGCCACGGCGTCGGCTATGTAGCAGGTAACGGGACAAAGGCCGGCCTGGTTTTGGTCGGGCCCGGTTTTTTGCGCAGGAGTATAACCACAGGTAATATACTTAAGGGTAGCGGGTTATCCTAGCGCCAGCGGCCGCCAGGCAAGCCGAATCAGCGGCGGGCGCCGGACCGCCCGACTCGGCCCGCCACGGCCAAAAACGCCCGTCGCATCGACCCCGCCGCCCGGGATGTTGCCGCCGAGGGTTGCGGCAATCCGCGCCCGCGCCTACCTTTGCGGCGCGTTTAGGGGTGCTTTGCCGTACGCAGCAAGGCTGAGATAATACCCATTGAACCTGATGCGGCTAATACCGACGAAGGGAACAAACGGTCCGCGAGCGAGCAAACCATGACTCCGACCCCTGGGGTATGGCTTCGTTCCATTTTTTTCCATTCACACCTTGTTTAAGTTGTTGAATCTGCCGGGGGCAGCGCTGCTAGCGTGCCTGCCCGTCGGCGCGGCGTGGGCCCAGGGCCCCGTCAGCGGCACCGTCACCGACGGCCGCACCCAGCAGGGCCTGCCCGGGGCCATCATCCTGCTCGACGGCGCCCCCGTGGGCGCTACCGACGCCAGCGGGGCGTTTCAAGTGCCGGCCGTGGCGGCCGGGGCGCACGAGCTGCGTATCACCTTCGTGGGCTACGACGCGGCCACGCGCTCGGTGCAGGGCCAGCCCGGCGCCCAGCAGCTGAGCCTGGCGTTGCAGCCCGGCCGCGTACTGATCGGCGAGGCGCTGGTAACGGCCCAGCGCGCCAACGACCGCACCGGCACGGCCTACACCAACGTGAGCCGGGAAGACCTGGCCAAGCGCAACTTCGGCCAGGACCTGCCCTACCTGCTCGACCAGACGCCCTCGGTGGTCGTCACCTCCGACGCGGGGGCGGGCGTGGGCTACACCGACATCCGCATCCGCGGCACCAGCAACACGGGCATCAACATGACCATCAACGGGGTGCCGCTGAACGATGCCGAGTCGCGGGGCTCCTTTCTGGTCAACGTGCCCGATCTGGCTTCCTCCGTCAGCAGCCTGCAGATTCAGCGCGGAGTGGGCACCAGCCAGAACGGCGGCGCGGCCTTCGGGGCCAGCATCAACATCAGCACCCTCGACAACCGCCGCGAAGCCTACGCCGAGACGCAGAACTCCTACGGTTCCTTCAGCACCTGGAAAAACACCGTGCAGTTCGGCTCCGGGCTGGTGGGTAAGTACTTCACCTTCGACGGCCGCCTCTCGCGCGTGGCTTCCGACGGGTACATGAACCGCGCCTCGTCGGACCTGAAGTCGTACTACCTGGCGGCCGGCTATCAGCAGAAGAACACGCTGCTGAAGTTCATCACCTTCTCGGGCCGCGAAAAAACCTACCAGGCATGGAACGGCGTGCCCGAGTTTGCCCTGACCGGCAGCCAGACGCTGAAGCAGCAGTACGTCGATAACTTCGAGCTGTCGGAAGCCGAGGCCGAGCGGGCCCTGCGCGAAGGCCGCCGCTTCAGCTACTACACCTACGACAACCAGACCGACAACTACCAGCAAAACCACTACCAGCTGCACCTGGCGCAGGGGCTCGGCGCGAACTGGAACCTGGCCGCCACGGCCCACCTCACGCGCGGCTTCGGCTACTACGAAAGCTACCGAGCCGGCCGCAAATTCGTCAACTACGGCCTGCCCAACGTGGTGGTGGGTGCTCAATCGATTACGCGCACCGACCTGGTGGACCGCAAGTGGCTGGACAACTACTTCTATGGCGGCACCTTCGCCCTGAACTACCAGCCCCGCGCCAATGACCGGCTGCAGGCCACCGTGGGCGGAGCCTGGAACCGCTTCCTCAACGACCACTACGGCGAAATCATCTGGGCCCAGTACGCTTCCAGCGGCAGCATCCGCCAGCGCTACTACTTCAACGACGCCACCAAGACCGACTACAACGCTTACGCCCGCGCCACCTGGCAGCTGCTGCCGCGCCTGGGCGTGTACGGCGACGCGCAGGTGCGCCACATCCGCTACAACATCGACGGGGTGGAGCACGAGCCCAACTCGCCCCGGGCCGTGAAGGGCGTAGTGGACGTGAGCACCCACGTAGACTACACCTTCTTCAACCCCAAGGCGGGCGTCACCTTCGCCCTGGCCGAGGGCCAGCAGCTCTACGCCAGCTACGCCATCGGGCAGCGCGAGCCGGTGCGCGCCGACTTCACCGACCGCCCCGCCGGCGACGTCGGCGCCAAGCCGGAGAAGCTTCAGGATTTCGAGGGCGGCTACCGGGCTAGCTGGCCCGATGTGCCCTTCCTGTTCGGCCTGCGCCAGGCCGTGCGCCTCGAGGCCAACTACTTTCGCATGGACTACCGCAATCAGCTGGTGGCCACCGGGCAGCTCAACGACGTGGGTACGGCGCTGCGCACCAACGTGGCCCGCAGCTACCGCACCGGCGTGGAGCTGAGTGGCCGGGTAGCCCTGTTTGCCGACCGCCTGAGCGTGAGTGCCAATGGCACGCTGAGCCGCAACCGCATCCTGAACTACCGGAACGACAGCCTGCCCGGCGACGTGGCCCGCACCACTACCATTTCCTACTCGCCCAGTTTTGTCGGCGCCACCACCCTCGAGGGCCAGCCGCTGAAGGGCCTGCGCCTCGCGCTGCTGGGCAAGGCCGTCAGCGAGCAGTACCTCGACAACACGGCCAGCGCCGAGCGGCGCCTCGCGGCCTATAAGGTGGTCGACTTCCGAGTCCGCTACAGCTTCCGTCCGTCATTCGTAAAGGAAATCGAGCTGGGGCTGCTGGTCAATAACGTGCTGAACCGCCGGTACGCGGCCAACGGCTACACCTACGCCTACCCCGGCGCCGACGGCCGCCTGCAAAGCTTCAACTGGTACTTCCCGCAGGCCCCGCGCAACTTCCTGGCCTCGGTGGGGGTGAAGTTCTGAGCAGGTCGTTAGCTTTAAGCAAACTATCCCTCCCATGAAACTCCCCGAACTTGCCGATTATCTTGCCTCACCGTCCCGGCTCAGAGCCCTGTGCCAGATGCTGGGCATCAGTGAAGAAGCGCTGGAAGATGGAGAAGTGGCCATTTACATGGAAAACTCGCTGAATCTGGAGTCGGAAGTAAGGCTGTTCGAGGCCGCTGAAACGGACGACCTGCTGGAGTTTCAAAAGGATGGAGTTCAGTACCGCTACATGTTGGAGGCAAACCTGGCTGCCGAGTTGCTCGAAGGAGCAAAAGGCAGCGGTCCTCTGGCAAAAGCGGAACGTGTGCTGCATTACGCCATCTATGATGCGTAACCAAAGCCCGCGCTGAGCTCCGCTGCTTTGTTCCAAGCCCGGCGCGTCGGTCTGACGCGCCGGGCTTTCGTTTTGGGTGTTATCCGGCCGGTCAACATCCAATTCCGGCCCCAGTCAAAGGCAATATCCCTTTCCCCGAGCAGCAGGATTAACTATATTTGTAGCCCCCGCTTCGCATCGTGCTGTTTCTCACCACCATATTGCCCCGTCTGCGCTTCACCCTGCTGGCCGCTACCCTGCTGCTGGTCGTGGGGCTGAACAACCAGGCCGTAGCCACCTTCCGCGTCGCGGCCAAGGCGGGCGCGCCGGTGCGGGTGACGGGCGCGCCCAAGGGCACGGTGGTGAAGCAGAAGGTGATGCTGGAAGCCACCAGCCAGCTCGGCCCCTGGCTGCAGCCCGCCGCCGAAGCCTGGGAGCCCGCGGCCCCCGTGGCCGTTACCCGAATTGCCTGGTTCCGGGCCACCGCGCCCGCCGTACGGCCCTCGGCCGTCCCCGACTGGTTCCGCACGCGCCTGCTGGAAGCGGCGCTGTCGCCGCACGCGCCCTAAGGGGCCGCGCGCCGGCCCCGGCTTTGGGCAAAGCCCGAACGGATGGCCGGTGAACGGGAGCAAGTCTACGGGACTTGCCTTAGCCGAAGAGGCGGCGCAAAGCCGCCGCCGCCGCTGAATTTCAACGGCCGCACCCCAACCCCCGCAATTCATTTACCCCTTTTTTCATGCGTAATAAAGGTATAGTCATTGCGCTGACGCTTATCGTGTCGGCGTTGTGCGTCTACTTCCTCTACTTCACGTTCGTCTCGCGGCGCGTGCAGGCCGATGCCGTGCGCTACGCCACCCACAACGGTGAAGTCAACCAACCCCAGCGCCAGCGCTACCTCGACTCGGTATGGCGCGCGCCCGTCACCAGCGTGCTCGGCGCCGATTACACCTACCGCGACGTGCGCGCCTCGGAGCTGGGCCTCGGCCTCGACCTGAAGGGCGGCATGCACGTGACGCTGGAAGTGTCGCCGGTGGAGATTGTGCGGGCCATGGCCGGCAACTCCAAGGATGCCAAGTTCAACCAGGCCCTGAGCCGCGCCCAGCAGCTGCAAAAGCAGAACCCGAGCACCTCGTTTACGGCCCTGTTTGGTCAGGCCTGGCGCGAAGTGGCCCCCGGCGACCGGCTGGCCCGCATCTTCGCCAACACCACCAACCGCAGCCGCAACATCGACGCCGGCACCACCGACGAGAAAGTGCTGCGCACCATCGACCAGGAAGTGGAAGAGGCCATTACCCGCGCCTTCACCATCCTGCGTACCCGCGTCGACAAGTTCGGCGTGAACCAGCCCAACATTCAGCGCGTGAAGGGCACGGGCCGCATCCAGGTGGAAATGCCCGGCGTGGACAACCCCGACCGTATCCGCAAGCTGCTGCAAAGCCAGGCCAAGCTGGAGTTCTGGGAAGTATGGAACATCGACGAAATCGGCCCGTTCCTGACCCAGGCCAACGAGCTGGTTATTGCCCAGGAAAAAGCCGCTAAAGCCGGCACCGCTACCCCGGCTGCCGCCATTCCCGGCGACACCTCCGCCACGGCCGCTACCGCTGCCGCCGACACCACCTCGCTGGCCGGCCAGCTGGCCAACAAAAACAAGGACGCCAAAGCCGCCGCCAAGGACACCAGCGCCGCCGCCCAGCAGGGCCAGGGCCTGTTCCGCTACCTGACGGCCGTGGGCCCCGGCACCCTGGGTGCCCGCCTGCGCGACACCGCCCGCGTGAACAAGCTGCTGGCCTCGCCCGAAGTACGCGCCGCGCTGCCCCCGAACCTGACCTTCCTGTGGAGCTTCAAGCCCGACGTAGTGGGCAAGGAGGAAATGCTGACCATCTACCCCATCCGCAAGTCGCGCGACGGGCAGGCCCCCATCGGCGGCGAAGTGGTAACCGATGCCCGCCAGGACTACGACCAGAGCGGCCAGCCGGAGGTATCGATGCAGATGAACCCCTCGGGCGCCAAGAAGTGGCAGAAGCTGACCGGTGCCAACGCCGGCCGCCAGGTGGCCATCGTGCTCGACGACCAGGTGCAGTCGGCCCCGCGCGTCAACGGCGAAATTGCCGGGGGCAACTCCAGCATCTCGGGCTCCTTCTCCATCGAAGAAGCACAAGACCTGGCCACCAAGCTGAAGTCGGGTACGCTGCCGGCTCCCACGCGCATCGTGGAAGAAGCCGTAGTGGGTCCTTCGCTCGGTCAGGAAGCCATCAACCAGGGCCTGTACTCCTCGCTGGCTGGTCTGGGCGTCATCATGCTGTTTATGGCCTTCTACTACGGCCGCGCCGGTCTGGTAGCCGATGCCGTGCTGCTCTTCAACATGTTCCTGATCCTGGGCGTACTGGCCCAGTTCAGCACGGCCCTCACGCTGCCCGGCATTGCCGGTATGATCCTGGTTATTGCTACCTCGGTTGACGCCAACGTGCTGATCTTCGAGCGGATTCGCGAAGAGCTCAACCACGGCCTCTCGCACAAGGACGCCATCAACAAGGGCTACTCGCGCGCCTTCACGGCCATCTTCGACACCAACGTCACCACGCTGATTATTGCCATCATCCTGGGCTTCTTCGGCACGGGTCCGGTGCAGAACTTCGCCGTGACGCTGGGCATCGGCGTGTTTACCTCGTTCCTCTCGGCCTTCTTCGTGTCGCGCCTCATCATCGAGTGGCTGATCAAGGGCAAGGAAACGACCCGCATCACCTTCTCGACCTTCCTCTCGCGCAACCTGTTCCAGAACGTGAACTTCGACATTGTGGGCAAGCGCTACCTGGCCTACGCCCTCTCGTCGTCGATCATCGTGATTGGCTTTATCCTGATGTTTATTCAGGGCGGCCCGAACCTGGGCGTGGACTTCCGCGGGGGCCGCGCCTACGTGGTGGACTTCAACAAGGAAATGGTGGCTTCCGACGTGCGGGAGCACCTGCACGAGGTGTTCCAGGACGCCGGCACCGAAGTGAAAACCTACGGCTCGCCCGACCGCCTGCGCATCACCACCGGCTACCTGGCCGATGACGAAAGCGTGGCCGCCGACCAGAAAGTGCGCGCCGCCCTCGACCGCGGCCTGCAGCAGTACGCCTCGTCTGCGCCGGTGGTGCAGAGCACCTCGAAAGTGGGCGCTACCATTGCCGACGACATCAAGAAGACCTCGGTGCTGAGCCTGGGCCTGACCCTGTTGGCCATCTTCGTGTACGTGCTTTTCCGCTTCGAGAAGTGGCAGTACTCGATGGCCGCCGTGGTGGCGCTGTTCCACGATGCCTTGTTCGTAATTGCCTGCTACCCGATTGCCCGGGCCCTGGGCATGAACCTGGAAATCGACCAGGTATTCGTGGCCGCTGTGCTCACGGTAATCGGTTACTCGATGAACGACACCGTGGTTATCTACGACCGGATCCGCGAGTACCTCAAGGAAAACCCCAGCCTGACCTTCGCGCAGGTGGTGAACCCGGCCCTGAACAGCACCTTCTCCCGCACGATGATTACCGCCACCACCATCCTGATGGTCGTGACGGTGCTCTTCTTCTTCGGCGGCGAGACGCTGCGCTCGTTCTCCTTCGCCATGATTGTCGGGATGATCATCGGGACGTACTCCTCGCTGTTCATTGCCGCCCCGCTTATCCTCGACACCTCGGCCGGCAAGGCCAAAGGCTCGGAGCCCGGCGCCCCGACCGATGCCGCCGCCCCCAAGCTGTCGACGGCCCTGCAATAAGGACCACGGATTTAGACGGATTATTGCGGATTCCACGGCTGTCGTGGACGATTGTAGTGGTGCCCCGGCTAATGCCGGGGCACCACTTTTTTTATCCGGCTGGCCAGCTTCAGCGAGGGCCGATGGTCAACAGGGAACAAGGGTGCGGCCCGGTCTTGACGGGCCGCGCCGCTTTGCTTTTGGCCCTCCGAGCCCCAGATTAAAACCCTTAATAAAATATTGACACTAGCTAATATTTTCTTTAACTATGAAGGTTGCTTCCCATGCGCAGGTACAGCCTAGTCGGCTGTTTTTCACTGCTTTCTTGCTTTCAGAACACGCGATGAAAAGCTTTGTGCCTGAATTTCATGTAGGTACATCATTTCACGGAATTTTAGCAACTATCAAGCAACCGTTTGGGCGCTGCCCCGCGAGTTGCCTGATGTAAACTTCCTCCCCGCCGTGTCCTCCGCTCAGCCCGACCACGACCCCGATTTGCTGCTTGGCCTGCTTGGCGGCTGCCAGCGGGCCGACCGCGGCAGCCAGCGCCGGCTCTATATGCTGTACTACAGCTACGCCATGGGCATCTGCCTGCGCTACGCCCGCACCCGCGACGAAGCCATGGAAGCCGTCAACGACGGGTTTATGAAGGTGTTCCGCGACGTGGCCCGCTTCGACACGACGAAGTACGACCAGCTGACCAGCACGTTCCGGGGGTGGCTGAAGCGCATCATGATTCACACCGCCATCGACCAGTACCGGGCCAGCGGCAAGCACCGCCTGCAACAATCCATCGACGACACGCCGGCCCTGCAGTACGCCGACGACCACTACACCGCCCTCGACGCGCTGAGCTACGACGAAATCATTGAGCTGGTCGGCCAGCTCACCCCCGGCTACCGGGCCGTGTTCAACCTCTACGTCATCGACGGCTACACCCACGAGGAAATTGCCAGCCAGCTGGGCATTTCGGTGGGTGCTTCCAAGTCCAATCTCTCCAAGGCCCGGGCCCACCTGAAAACCTTGCTCTTTAAAAACCGCCACCATGCATACGCCGGATCTATCGGATGAGGAACTCGACGCGCTGTTTCGGCAGGGCGCCGAGCGCTACCCCGAGGAGCTGAACCTGGGAGCGTGGGCGCGCATGGAGCAGCAACTGGACGAGGCCCGCGTGCAGCGGCTGGTCAACCGCAAGGTAGCCCGCCTGTTCGCGGCCGAAATCGGCATTGTGGCGGTGCTGCTGCTGCTCTGGGGCGGCTACCGCGAATACCTGCCGGCGGCAGCCGCACCGGCCACGAACGCGGCCGCGGCCAGCCCGGCCGCCCCCGGAGGGGCTGCAGCGGTGCGGAGTCGGGGCGGAGCAGTATCCGGCGCGGCGCACAAAACGGCCGCCGCGACACATGCCGCCCCCGCAAACGCCGCCTCAGCATCTTCCTCGTCCGCTGAATCGGCCGAGGTTGGAAATGCGGTGCCCGAACCGCTGCTTGCCAGCGCCGCCACCGGGGCGGTATCAGCCCCCGTCAACCTGGCTGCCGGGCCGGCCTCGCGCCGCAAAACGCGCCGCGTACCGCTGCCCGCAGTGGGCCTGACCGCCGCGGAGCCGGGCGCGGCAACGGACGCCGGCGAGGCCTCTGGCAGATCAACCGGCCCGCGGCACAGCCGCCGCCGGCACCAAGCAGAACCGAACGCGGCGCTACTAGCCGCGGGTACCGCGGGCCGGCAGGCCTTGGTGCCCAGCGCTGCCCGCCGTGAAAGGAATGCTCGGTGGCCGGGCAGCACCACTCAGGCCACGGGTGCCCCGCTGACTGAAGGTTCGGGGTTGGCTGTCGGGGAAACTGGCACGGGGAGCATTGCCGGCGACCGTAGCAACCGCGGCCCCGGGCACAACGGCGGGCAAGCCACTACGGCTTCGGCGGGCGCGCCGCCGCTGGCACTTAGCGGCAGTAACCACGAAGGAGCTTTGCCGCCGACCAGCGAACCGACAACGCTGGCTGCCCCGGGCGCCGCTACGGATGGCACCGCTACCGGTACCACGGCCGCCGGGGAGGTGGCCGACGACACCGCCGCTCTGCTGCCGCTGACGACCCCGTTGCAGCTGCAAGCAGCCGGGGAGCTGCCCACGGAGCTGCCCAGCGGCAGCATCGTACGGCGGCGTCCGCGGCCGTTTGTGCCTAGTCGCCTCTTCATCACCGGGCTCTACGCCCCGGAGCTGAGCACCGTGCGCCGCGCCGGCTTCGAGCGGCCGGGCCACAGCGCGGGCCTGCAGGTGGAGTACCTGCTGCGGCCGCGGCTGCGCCTGACCGTGGGCCTGCTCAGCTCGATGAAATACTACCGCGCCTCCAGCAAAGACTACGCCCCGGCGCGCCCCCCGCTGTACCCCATCGAGTACATTGACGCCACCTGTCGCATCACCGATATTCCCGTCAACCTGCGCTACGAGGCGTGGCAGGGCGTGCGGTACCGGGCCTTTGTCGGGGCGGGGCTGTCGTCGCTGCTGATGCGCGATGAGCAGTACCGCTACATCTACTCCGGCACCGCTTACACCTACACCCGGCAGGTCCGGAAAGGCTCCAAGCACCCGTTCAGCGTGGTGAACCTCTCGGCCGGGCTGGAGCGCCAACTCTCGCCGCGCTGGTCGGTGCAGGCCGAGCCCTACCTGAAGATGCCCCTGGGCGGGGTAGGGGCGGGCAAGGTGCGCCTGAGCAGCGGCGGCGTGTTTTTCGGCCTCAAATACGGCTTGTAACTCCTCATTCCACCGGGCGCGGGCCGTTGGTCCGGGCTACATTCCTTCACACCATGTTTTCACGGCATATGCCCCGCGTGGCGGGGGTGGCGGTGCGGCTGGCCCTGGCCGCCGGCGCCGGACTGGGCCTGAGCAGCTGCGCCTACCAGAACGAGCAGGAGCTGTTTGCCAGCGAGCAGCTCACCTGCGACACCGTCAGCGTCACCTACCGCGGCACCATTGCCCCGCTGCTGGCCCAGCACTGCCAGCGCTGCCACGGGCCCACCCGCGCCGAGAGCGGGGTGGTCGTCACGGCCCACCACGACGTGCAGACGCTGGGCCGCACCGGCCAGCTGCTGGGCGTGATTCAGCACAAGCCCGGCTACCCGGCCATGCCCGACGGCGGGCCCATGCTCGCCCCCTGCGACATCAACAAAGTCAAGATCTGGGTGCGCGCCGGCATGCCCGATAACTAAGTCTACCCTACCGCTCCCCACCATGAAACGCCTCTTCTCCCTGCTGGCTGCCGCCCTGCTGCTGGCCGCGCCCCTTTCGGCCCAGCAACGCTACACCACGCGCTCGGCCAGCATCGACTTCTTCTCCGATGCGCCGCTGGAAGACATTTCGGCGAAGAACACCCAGGTCACGGCCGCCATCGACCTGCTCAGCCAGCAGCTGGCCTTCGTGGCGACGATGAAGGACTTTGCGTTTCCCGACGGGCTGATGCAGGCGCACTTCAACGAGAACTTCGTGGAGTCGGAGAAGTACCCGCGCGCCACCTTCAGCGGGCGGCTACTGGGCATTCCGGACGGCGGCCTGCCCACCGCGGGCGTGGTGCCGGTGGAAGTGGAGGGCGACCTGACCATTCACGGCGTGAAGCGCCGCGTGCGGGTGCCGGGCACGCTGGAGTTTATCGACAAGCAGCTGGTGGCCAAAGCCAAATTCTCCGTGGCCCCGGCCGACTACAAGATTGACATTCCGAGCCTGATCAAGGAGCACATTGCCAAGTCCGTGGACATTACGGTGTACGCCGTGTGCAGCCCGCAGCTGGCCCCGCCCGTGTCGCAGCAGCAGGCCGCGCCGCCGACCCGCCCCTGATAACCTCGCCTGCCTTTTTCACTCCCTCCTCCGTCCGTATGCTTACTCTTTACCCCACGCCGCTGCGGCGGCTTGCGCTGAGCGGGACCCTGCTGCTGGGCCTGCACCTGACGGCCGCCGCCCAGGACGACCTGCTGCAGCAGCTGGAGCAGCAAGCCACTACCCAGACCAAGCCCGACTTCGCCACCGCTACCTTCAAGGGCACGCGCATCGTCAACGGGCAGTCGGTGGAAACGCCGGCCAGCGGCTCCCTGCAGTTTCTGATCGGGCACCGCTTCGGGCAGCTCAACAGCGGCGCCTACAACTTCTTCGGGCTCGACCAGGCCACCATCCGGCTCGGGCTGGAATACGGGCTGAACGACCGGCTGGCCGTGGGCCTCGGGCGCAGCTCCCTGGACAAGACCTTCGACGGCTTCGTGAAGTACAAGGCGCTGCGGCAGCACTCGGGCCCCCGCGCCGTGCCCGTCACGCTCACCTTGCTGGCCACCAGCACCATCACCACGCTGAAGTTTCCCGTGGGGGCCGACCGCAGCACGGCCGCGCGCATGGCCTACAGCTACCAGGCGCTGCTGGCGCGCAAGTTCAGCCCCGGCCTCTCGGCCCAGCTGATGCCCACGCTGGTACACCGTAACCTGGTGCC
Source organism: Hymenobacter edaphi (assembly GCF_003258365.1). GTDB lineage: Bacteria > Bacteroidota > Bacteroidia > Cytophagales > Hymenobacteraceae > Solirubrum > Solirubrum edaphi. Next base: position 343,345 of record NZ_QHKM01000003.1, read on the forward strand.
CCAGCCCGGCGACGACAACGACGTGTACGCCGTGGGCGGGGCCGTGCGGCAGAAGCTCACCAAGCGCATTGCCCTCACGGCCGAGTACTACTACGTGCTGTCGGAGGCCACCGCGCAGCAGGCGCGCAACCCACTGGCCGTGGGCTTCGACATCGAAACCGGCGGGCACGTGTTTCAGCTGCACTTCACCAACGCCCAGGGCATGGTCGACCCGCTGTTCATTCCGCGTACCACCGGCAACTTCTTCGAGGGCGACATTTTCTTCGGCTTCAACATCAGCCGCTCCTTCGGGCTGAACCACCGCAAACCGTAACCTCACCCTGTGGCGCGAACCACTGGCTCGCGGAGGGCAGCCCGGTTTGTAATCCGAGTGTCGGCCGTGCCGCCCTTACGCGGGCCAGCCAGCTCAGCTGACGGTTCGCGCTACAGTTTTCCAGACGGGAAGCTCCGTTTCGGGTGTCCGGCCGCCAATGGAGGAGGCGGGCGGACGTCCGGACGCACGACGCGGCCGCGCCGTGCGTAACGGAGCTTCCCCATGAAGCAGGAAAGCCCGGCCAACTGGCCGGGCTTTCCTGGGTCTGGTACGGCGGAGCGGGGGCCGCCCGAAGCATCGGCGAAATCCGCCGGACTTCGGGGGTTAGAAAGAAGCCGTGATGCCTTCAGCCACCACTTCCTTTACTTCGGGCACCATGCGCTTGAGCAGGTTTTCGATGCCCGATTTCAGGGTGACGGTGGCCGAGGGGCAGCCCGAGCAGGAACCCTGCAGATTCACCGTCACGATGCCGTCGTTGTAGCTCTTGAAGGTGATGTTGCCCCCGTCCTGCTCCACGGCGGGGCGCACGTAGTTGTCGAGCAGGTCGATGATTTTCTGGGCCGTGGCCTGGTCTTCGGCCGAGCCGGCGGCCCCGGCGGCTTCCTGCTGGGCGGCGCGCTGGCCCGCCACCGGATCGACGAGGAAGATGGGCCCGCCCGACTCCACGTAGGACTTCAGGAAGGTGCGCAGCTCCGGAATCAGGTGCGTCCAGGTCAGGTCCGAGCTTTTGGTCACCGTCACGAAGTTCTGGGCCAGGAACACCCGGCTCACGTAATCGAACTTGAACAGCTCCTGGGCCAGCGGCGAGTTGGCGGCGGCAGCGGGGTCGGGGTAATCCACGCTCACCCCGTCGCTGAGCAGCTGGGTGTTGAGCACGAATTTCATCGACTCGGGGTTCGGGGAGGCTTCGGCGTAGATGGACACCGAGCCGGCGGGGGCGGTAGTATTCATGGTTGAGACTGTGCTGCTTAGAGACGAAGGGAAGGCCGCAGGGAAGCGGAACTGGTGTATAACCGCAACCACGCCCCGCTGGTTGCAAAGGTAGCAGATTGCGGCCGGCCGGTAGGCCAAAATACCGGCCGGCGGGTATGGCGGCGAGGCGGCCGCGGCCGGTAGTTTTGGCCTCCGCCATTTCCCCGCTTGCCATGCTGCTGCGCCTGTTGTTGCTACTGAACCTGGGTCTGCTGGCCGCGGCGGCCGCCCCGGCCCAAAACCTGGTGCCCCGCCTGATTCTGGAAGAAGACTTCCGCGACAACCACCGCAACTGGCCCACCGGGCGCGTGGGCAACGCCGATTTTCGCCTGCGCCGCGGCGAATACGTGGCCCAGGCCCGCGGCAACGACAACAACACCAGCGTGGCGCTCATTGCCGTGCCCGAGCTGGCGCAGGCCCCCGACTTCATCATCGAAGCCGAGCTGAGCACCACCAACGCCGGCTGCCTGGCCTGGGGCGCCAGCGGCCGCGACAACATGCGCCTGTTTGGAACCATGAGCGAGCATCGGTTTGCCGTGTGCGGCTGGCGCGAGGGCAAGTTCTTCTCCACCAACGGCGACAACGCCTACTCGGCCGCCGTGGGCCGCCAGACCGGCTGGCACACGCTGCGCGTGGAGCGTCGGGGCAGCCAGGTCACGTATTTCGTCAACGGCACGCGGGTGTGGGCGCAGGAGCGGCCCAAGCTGCTGGGCACCGGCGTGGGCCTGGAAACCAATCTGGGCGCCGAGTCGCGGCTGCGTAATCTGCGCATCTGGGTGCTGGAGCCCGCCCCGCCCACGCCGGCTGCCGCCGCCCCCGACGTGGCTGCCCCCGCCACGGCCAGCGCCCCGGCCGCCGGGGCCGCCGCGCCGCCCGCCGCCCCCGAAGCGGCCGACGCGGCCGCAGCACTGGCCGCGCCGCTGCGCACCGGGCAGCGCCTGGCGTTGCGCAACGTGTTTTTCGTGCAGGGCAAGCCGGAGCTGCTGGGCGACTCGAAGCCGGAACTGGCGCGGCTGGCCAAGGCCCTGCGCGAGCAGCCCGCCCTGCGCGTCCGGCTGGAAGGCCACACCGACAACCAGGGGCCCGAGGACAAAAACCGCCTGCTGAGCGAGCAGCGGGCCGAGGCCATCAAGCACTTCCTGGTGAAGTACGGCGTGGCGGCCGAGCGGCTCGAAACGGCCGGCTACGGCCCCAGCCGCCCGGTGGCCGCCAACGACACCGAGGCCAACCGCCGCCGCAACCGCCGCGTGGAGTTTGTGGTGCTGGGCCAGTAGGCGGGGCGGCCGCGCATCCGGGCGGGGCGCCGGCCCGTAGCTTAGGGCCATGAAGCCGCTTGCCCCGCGCCTGAGTAGTGCCCTGTTCCGCCCCGTCGACATTGCCTGGCTGGTGTACCTGCGCCTGGGCGCGGGCTTTCTACTGGCCTTGGAGCACGGCGGCGCCTTTGTGTGGGGGCGGGTGCGCAACTACACCGCCCCGCGCTTTCACCTGCGCTACCTCGGCTGGGAGTGGCTCCCGCACCCGCCCCCGGGCGTCATCTACGGCCTTTACGCGCTGATCGTGGCCGCCGGCATTGCCGTGGCCGCGGGCTGGCGCTACCGCTGGGCCGCCGCGCTGCTCAGCCTGGGCTACGCGGCGCTGCTGCTGCTGGAAGAAACCGAGTACATCAACCATTTCTACCTCTACGCGCTGCTGGCGGCCGTGCTGGCCCTGCTGCCCGCCCACCGCGCCGCCTCGGCCGACGTGCGCGCCGGCCGCGTGGCCCCCGCCGCCACCGTGCCGGCCTGGATGCGGGCCGTCGTCCTGTTTCAGATCGGGCTGGTTTACGTATTTGCCGCCCTGGCCAAGCTCAACCCCGACTGGCTGGCCGCCCGCCCGCTCACCGTGTGGCTGGCGGCCAAGGCGCAGTATCCGCTGGTGGGCGGGCTGCTGGCGCAGCCGGCCACGGCCTGGCTGATGAGCTACGGCGGCATTGCCTTCGACGCGCTGGTGGTGCCGCTGCTGCTGTGGCGCCGCACCCGGGCCGGGGGCTTCGCCTGGGCGGCCCTGTTTCACCTGCTGAACGTGGTGGTGTTCGGCCTGGGTACCTTTCCGTGGGTGGCGCTGCTGCTCACCAGCCTGTTCTTCGCCCCCAATTTTCCGCGCCGGCTGCCGGGCTTCGTGGGGCGCTGGTTCCGCAGCCGGGTGCTGGCCGCCGCGCCGCGCCGCGTTTCGGGGCCCGCGGCGCTGCCCCCGCTGCGCACGCGCCGCCGGGTGCTGGCCGGCCTGGCCGCCTTCGGGGCGGTGCAGCTGTTGCTGCCGCTGCGCCACTTGCTGTACCCGGCCGACGCGCACTGGACCGAGGAAGGCCACCGCTTCAGCTGGCACCTGATGCTGCGCGCCAAGCAGGGCTGGGCCCGTTTTCGGGTGCGCCTGCCCGATGGCCGCGAGGAGCTGGTGCTGCCCGAGCAGTACCTGACGCCCAACCAGGCCCGCAAGCTCGTCGACAGCCCCGACCTGCTGCTGCAGTTTGCCCACCTGCTGGCCCGGGACTACCGCCGGCGCGGCCTGGCGCCCGTAGCCGTATACTGCGACTCCCACCTGAGCCTCAACGGCCACCCGTACCGCCCGCTGGTCAGCCCGCGGCTGAACCTGCTCACCCAGCGGCGCGGCTGGGGGCACTACGCCTGGGTGCTGCCGGGGCCGGGGGAGTAGGAGCACATTAAGCCGCGCGCCGCCCCAGAGTGGCCGGAGTCCCAAATTCCTTTTCCAGAGTTTCAAGTTTGAGCTGCCGGGAAAGCCGCAAATGCTCCGCTTGTAATGAATCCAGGTGCAGCTCCAGGTTCTGCAGGCGTTCTGCCATTTTCTGGGATGGACGGTGGTTGTATTGGCGTCGATGTCGAGCCAGAGCTTTGGTTTTGTCGGCAATGAGCTGCTCCAGGCTAGCCAGCAGCTTCTGCCGGGGCGTATCGGGCGGGGAAGGAGTGATGGTGGTTTTCATACCCCTCTGGTAGCCGAATGCCCACAAAAGTTTGAACGCTGCTTCAATTTTTTTTCCAGCCTACACCCGGCTCCCGCGGGCCCGCAGCAGCATATCGGCCAGCACCAGGGCGGTCATGGCGTCGACGATGGGCACGGCGCGCGGGAGCACGCAGGGGTCGTGGCGGCCGCGGCCGGCCAGCTCCACGGCCTGGCCCTGGTCGTCGATGGTCTGCTGGGGCTGCAGGATGGTAGCCACGGGCTTGAAGGCGACGCGGAAGTAGATGTCCTGCCCGTTCGAGATGCCGCCTTGAACGCCGCCGGAGTGGTTGGTGCGGGTGCGGACCTGCCCGGCTTCGTCGGTGTAAAAGGCGTCGTTGTGCTCCGAGCCGAACAAGAGCGTGCCGGCGAAGCCCGAGCCGTACTCGAAGCCCTTCACGGCGTTGATGCTCAGCATGGCCTTGCCCAGCTCGGCGTGCAGCTTGTCGAACACCGGCTCGCCCAGGCCGGCGGGCACGCCGCGCACCACGCCCGTCACCAGCCCGCCCACGGTGTCGTGCCGGTCGCGGGTCTGGCGGATCAGCTGGGCCATGCGCTCCGCGGTTTCGGGGTCGGGGCAGCGCACCGGGTTCGAGTCGATGAGCGCGAGGTTGAGCTGCTCATAGCCCACCGGCACGGCCACGGCCCCCACCTGCGACACGTAGCTCTGCACCGTGATGCCGTGCTGGCGCAGAAAAGCGGCGGCCACGGCCCCGGCGGCCACGCGGGCGGCCGTTTCGCGGGCCGAGCTGCGCCCGCCGCCGCGGTAGTCGCGGTGGCCGTACTTCTGGTCGTAGGTGTAGTCGGCGTGGGAGGGGCGGTAGGCGTGCTGAATGTGGGAGTAGTCGTGGCTGCGCTGGTCCTGGTTGCGAATCAGCAAAGCAATGGGCGTGCCCGTGCTCCGGCCCTCAAACAGCCCCGACAGCACCTCCACCTGGTCGGCCTCACTGCGCGGCGTGGTCAGCTCCGACTGGCCCGGCCGGCGGCGGTCCAGCGCGTGCTGAATATCGGCCACATCCACGGCCAGCCCGGCCGGGCAGCCGTCGATAATCACGCCGATGCCGGGGCCGTGCGACTCGCCGAAGGTGCTAATGCGAAACAGAGTGCCGTAGGAATTGCTCATGGGGACAAAGGTAGACGGCGGATGCCGGTGATGCTTCGCGGATGCCATTGATGCGGCTACACCGGCCGTCATTGCGCGCGACGCGAAGCAGTCGGTCCTGGCCAATGTGCCAACCAATGAATAAGCACCGCCAGAAACTTGCTTCTGCGGCTTCGGGTGGTTCTGTTTTCGTGCTGATGCGTTTTCGGTGGCAGGGATTGAATCGGCGGTGCTACCGCAGGAAGGATCGGCTGCGCCTTGCGGCGGGTGCTTCGCTTCGTTCGCAATGACCGCGAGGTGGTCGTCGGCCTTTCCTGGCGTATCTGCGTACTGCCAGGCGTTACCGTTCGTCATGCTCCCTCTTCACCGCTGCCTGATTCTCGCCTGTTTGCTTTTGGGCCTCAGCCAGCGCGCCCGCGCCCAAACCAGCCCGCCGCCCCGCTACGACCGCGCCTTCCAGACCTGGTACAACTACACCGGCGACCATCAGCTCACCGATTTCTGGGGCCTGCACACCGAAGCCCAGCTGCGGCGCGCCGACCTGCTGCCCCGGCGCCAGCAGCTGCTGCTGCGCCTGGGCCTGAATCAACACTGGTCGGATAAGCTGCAGACGGCCGCTGGCTACACCTTTCTGCGCACCTATCCCTACGGCGAGTTTCCGGAAGGCCACAGCCGGGAACACCGCGCCTACGAGGAAGTGCAGCTGGCCGACACGCTGGGCCGCCTGGCGCTGGGCCACCGCTTTCGGCTGGAGCAGCGCTGGATTCGGGCCGACGGCGAGGCCGGCCCCACGTTCCAGAACCGCGCCCGGTACCAGTTCAGCGCGCAGCTGCCGCTGCAGGGCCGCCGCCTCGACCCGAAGGAATTCTACCTCACGGCTTATGACGAGCTGTTCGTCGGCTTCGGGCGGAATGTGGATTTTCCATTCAACCAGAACCGCCTTTACGCCGCCCTGGGCCGGCAATTCACCAGCGCCGCCAGCACCGAGCTGGGCTACATGTACCACGTCAAAGCCCACGGCGACGGGCGCACCTTCGAGCGGAACCACACGCTGTACCTGGCCCTGACCTACGACCTGGACTTGCGCGGGAAGTAGCGCGAACGGAAAGTGGGCGCTACTCAGATGATCAGCCGCACGCCGCCCAGCTCGGAAATCTGGTAGGGAAACTGGTCGCCGGGGGAGCCGATGAACATGAAGTTTTTCGGAATGCCCCACTCGCGCGACAACTCGTCAATCAGCTCGGGGCCGAACTTGCCCTGCCGGGTCACAAACTCCACCTCGATCTGCTCGTAGGCGCGGTCGAGCACGCGCACGTCGGTGAGCAGCTCGGGCGCCACCTGCTCGCCCTCGCGCAGCAGCGTCACGATTTTGAGACGGGTGGTAAATTCGTTTTCCACCACGTAGGTCATCACCTTGTTGAGGTTGGACACGTTGTCGCCCTTGGTGAAAAACACGAACTCCTGCTGGTTCAGCTCGCGTAGCATGCGCCGCACCGTGAGCCGCCCGAAGCGCGACCAACTGCCGTAGCGCTCCGAGAGGCGCTGAATGCCGTGCAGGATCAGCTTCAGAATGGCCACGCGCTCCAGCATCACCACCACCAGCAGCATGGTGGGCACGAAGTACTGCAGAAACACCACCAGGAAATCCGGGTGCAGCTTGATGTTGCCGAACAGCCCCACCACCACGCCCAGCAAGGCCAGCACCACCGTTGGAATGGTGGCGTAGACGGGCCGGGGCAGGCGCCGCCGCTTGCCCTTCAGCAGGAAGTTGCCGATGGCGAAGAAGGCCATGACCGAGAGAAAGGAAATGGTGTAGACACCCGCCAGCGGCCCCAGCTGCCCGCGCGTGATGAGCAGGATGCTGATGCAAAGCACGAAAAAGCTGAGGAGAATGATGTAGTTGCTGCCGCGGCCGTTTTCCTTCAGGAAGCTCTGCGGCCAGATGCGGTCCAGGGCCATGCGCTTCATCAGCCCGCTCACGCCCACGAAGGACGTGAGCACGGCCCCGCTGAGCACGGCCACCGCGTCGATGGAAATGAGGGCGGCCAGCCAGCGGCCCCCGGCCACCTGCCCGAGGTGGGAGAGGAGCGTTTCGGTGTGCTGGCCCACCGTGACGAGCGGCAGCACGCCCACGGCCAGCAGGGCCAGCACCGGGTTGAAAAAGCTCACCACCACCCACATGTTGCGCAGCGTTTTCAGGAACACGCCCGGCGCCTGCTCCTCCACGAAGTTGGCCGAGCTTTCGAAGCCCGAAATGCCGAGCATGGCCGCGCTGAACCCGTAGAACAGGGCCGTGGCCAGGCTGCCCTTGAGCGGCGCCTGGAAGTTCAGCTCCAGCGTGCCCAGGCCGTGCGTGCTCAGGTACCAGCCGGCCACGCCCACCAGCAGGGTGAGCGTGGCCAGGTGCGCCAGGAAAATCACCACCGCCACCTTCGCCGACTCCGACATGCCCAGCAGCGTGAGCACCAGAAACAGGCCCAGCAGCCCGATGGTGGCCGGCAGCACCGGCAGGCCCTCCCAGAGCGCGTGCAGGTAGTGCATGGCCTCGCTGGCCGAAATAACCGCCGTGGCCATGTACGAGAGAATGGTGAGGGCCGCCGCCAGCGAGGCATTGCTCTTGCTGGTGGTGTTCAGCAGCACGTTGTAGGCCCCGCCGTTCAGCGGCAGCGCGCCCACCACCTCGCCGTAGATTTTGCGGAACAGGAACAGCACCGCCGCCACCAGCAGCAGCGCCAGCCAGGCGTACTGCCCGGCGTAGGTAATGGCCAGGGCCGACACGTAGAGGCACGACGAGGAAATGTCGTTGCCGCAGATGGCGGTGGCTTCCAGCTCGTTTAGTTTGGTGTGCGTGCTCATAGGTGACGGAGGGTAGGAGAGGGGGGCAGGAGCGTTGCGACTTATACGGCTGGGGCGGTGCGGTGGAAACCACCTGCCGCACTGCCGGGCTAAATAAAGTAACCGCCCGCAAGCACAAAGCCTACGAGCGGTTGCGGATAGTCAAAATGTACGGCTCGGCTGCCTATTCCAGCACCAACCGGCAGACCTGCACCCCACCGACGCCGCGCAGCTGCAGCAGATAACTGCCCGGCGCCAGCCCGGCGGTGGCAACCACCGCGCTGCTGCTGCCCACGGAGACGGGCTGCGTCCGCAGTACCTGGCCCAGGGCGTTGAGTACGACCAGCTTGGTGCCCGCCACGGCGGGCCGGGCCCAGTTCAGCTGCGGCGCCGCGCCGGGCCGACTGGGGTGGGGGTAGAGGCTGAGCGGCCCGAACGCGGCCGCCGCCTTGGTCGATAGCACGGAGCTGCCGAAGCGCACCAGAAACACCGTGCCCGCTGGAAGAAGGGTGTCGCCCAGCGCGATGGTGCCGCCGCTGCCAGTGGAAAACCCCGTGGCGTAGACGTTGCCCGCCGCATCGGTGGTCACATCGTTCATGCCTTGATTCGCCGCGAGTCGTTCGTGGCGCAGCCACTGGGCACTGCCCTGCGGCGAGTAGCGCGCCACGTACAGGTCGGAGACGAGCGAAGGAGCGGTGGTGCTCAGCTGATCGGCGCTCAGGCTGCCCAGAAACGAGCCGCCTACCACCGCGTTGCCGCTGGCATCCACGCCCAGGCCGCTGATAAAGACGCTGGTGCCGACCAGCTGCCGTAGCCACTGCTGGTTGCCCTGGGCATCGTAGCGGATCAGCACGCCGTGCGAAGAGCGGTTGGGCGCTACCACGCGGGTCCCCTCAAAATCGACGGTGTCGCTGAGGCCACAGGCCAGGTATACCGCGTTGCCGTGGGCCCGCAGGCCTCTGACGGAGGGTATATCCGAGCTGACGTAGGGTACATTGGGGCCCGGCGCGGCAAAGATCTTGGCCCATTGCACCTGCCCCTGCGCGGAGTAGCGCGCCAGAAAGCCGTTGCGCCAGGCGCGGGCCAGCTGAATGCTCCCGAAGCGGGCCGTGGTGTGAAAGCTGCCCCCCAGCCACACGTTGCCGTTGGCGTCTGCCGTTACGGCGGTGGCATCGGCGCCCGCCGCCAGCTGCGTCCACTCGGGCGTACCGGCCGCGCTGTATTTCTGCAGAAACGTGTTGGCGCCGGCAACATTCGGGAACTGCCCGCCGACGGCCGCCACGTACACCTCGCCCCCACTACCGAGGGCAATGCTCCGGCCTGCGGGATACAGGCCCTGAATGGCCCCGATAGCGCGGCCCCACACCACGTTGCCCTGCGGCCCGTACTTGACGACAAAGCCGCCCGATGGCAGCGTCAGCCCCCCGGTCGACAGGCCATTCAGACTGTTGCCGGTCACCCAGAGGTTGCCGGCCGCATCGGCTGCCATGGCATTAATGCCCCCGGTCATGGGCTGCGTCCAGCGCTGCCGGCCCTGGGCCGTGAAGGCCACCACGTTCCCGTTGTCGACGGTATACACGTAGTCGGTGCCGCCAGTGGCCACCCGGGCTCCGCCTATGGGCCGGGCCCAGGCCGGTCCCGACTGCGCACGAACATCGGGGCTGAGCGGGAGCAGGCCCGCCAGTAGCAAACCAAAAAACAAACGCCGGGTAAAATGCTGCATGCAGGATGAATGTTAACGATGAAGTGCAACGGCGCCCAATTTTCGTACCAGAAGATGCCCCCCCCGCTCGAATATGCCTGCCGCCCAATACCTCCGCGCCGAATCGTTTATCTTTGAGCTTCCCATCCCAACTCACTCCCACGCATGTCTTCTGAAACCGACGTCCTCTCGCCCAAGGCCCAGGTGCAGCGCAACAAAGGCTCCCTGAACGCCGCCGGGTTCACCGATTACTACGACATCGACGACCTGCTCACCGAAGAGCACAAGCTCATCCGCCAGAGCATCCGCGACTTCGTCAAGAAGGAAATCAGCCCCAACATCGAGAAGTGGGCCCAGCAGGCACACTTCCCCTCCGAAATCGTGCGCAAGTTCGGCGAAGTAGGCGCCTTCGGCCCCACCATCCCCACCGAGTACGGCGGCGGCGGGCTGGACTACATCAGCTACGGCCTGATCATGCAGGAAATCGAGCGCGGCGACTCCGGCATGCGCTCCACCGCCTCGGTGCAAGGCTCCCTGGTGATGTACCCCATCTACCAGTACGGCTCGGAGGAGCAGCGCCGCAAGTACCTGCCCAAGCTGGCCTCCGGCGAGTGGCTGGGCTGCTTCGGCCTCACCGAGCCCGACCACGGCTCGAACCCCGGTGGCATGACCACCACCATCAAGGACATGGGCGACTACTACCTGCTCAACGGCGCCAAGCTGTGGATCAGCAACTCGCCCCAGAGCCAGGTGGCCGTGGTGTGGGCCAAGGACGACAACGGCCGCATCAAGGGCGTTATCGTGGAGCAGGGCATGGAAGGCTTCACCGCCCCCGAAATCCACAACAAGTGGAGCCTGCGCGCCAGCATCACCGGCGAGCTGGTGTTCGACAACGTGAAGGTGCCCAAGGAAAACCTGCTGCCCAACGTGGAAGGCCTCAAAGGCCCGCTCGGCTGCCTCGACTCGGCCCGCTACGGCATTGCCTGGGGCGCCATCGGCGTGGCCATCGATTGCTACGAGTCGGCCCTGAAATACTCGCTGGAGCGGGAGCAGTTCGGCAAGCCCATTGCCTCCTTCCAGCTGCAGCAGAAAAAGCTGGCCGAAATGATTACCGAAATTACCAAGGCCCAGCTGATGGTGTGGCGCCTGGGCATGCTCAAAAACGCCGGCAAAGCCACTTCGGCCCAGATTTCGATGGCCAAGCGCAACTCGGTGGAAATTGCCCTGCACATTGCCCGCGAAGCCCGCCAGATTCACGGCGGTATGGGCATCACCGGCGAATACCCCATCATGCGCCACATGATGAACCTGGAGTCGGTCATCACCTACGAAGGCACCCACGACATTCACCTGCTCATCACCGGGGCAGATGTTACGGGTATTCAGGCGTTTAAGTAAGCCTGATGGTTGCCAAGCCAAAACGGGCGGCTGCGTGAGCAGCTGCCCGTTTTGGCTTGACGCTGGAGGGACTATTTGTCCAGCAGGTAAGTCGTTTCAATTGCAGCGCCTGCGGTCATCTGCGTTGAGTTGACGACACGCCAGCCGACCTGCCGCAATTCGTTGAGCTTTTTCAGTTCAGCCTGATGCAACTGGTCAAAGGAGCCTGTCAACTTCGATACCGAGCCCGTCTTTGCGTCCAGCTCCTGGGTTTGCATCTGACCGTCGGGCATAATCGTGGAAATGGAGTTTTTGGCGCTGAAACCGTTGCCAGCAATACGACCAATAACCATCATGTAGCCCTGGGGCTCGGCCGTTTTCGGATAAAAGGCCCAGGAGCCCAAAGCGGTGACGAGCAGCAGCGCGGGAAGTAGCAGTTTCTTCATGGCAAACGAGGGAATGAGTGTGCCAAAAGGTACCGCTTGCCCTGCAAAGCCTGATCCTCAAAAGCCGTTCTGCCAGCAGAACGGCTTTTGAGGATCAGGCTTTGCAAGCCATGCACAGACCTCTACCGGTAATCTTCAGGCCGCTACGCGGCTTGCTGCGCCGGCGCCAGCCGGGCTGGCCGCAGTCGGATAACCCCCGCTTTGTTCAGCACCCAGATAACCGGGTAGGTCGGGTCCAGCTCCCACTTCTTCACGCCAAAATTTACCCGGTTGGGCAGCTTGTGGTGGTTGTTCTGGAATAGCTCGCCGCCGGTCAGAAAATCGAAGAACAGGGAGTTACGCGACTTGTCGTGGTTGTCGAAGTTCTGGTAGCCGTACTTATGCCCGCTCCAGTTCACGATGGCCCCGTGCACGGCCCCCATGGCGAAGTGAATCGGCAGGAGCAGAAACTGCCACCAGGCGGTGGCAAACGCGACGTAGAAGCCAATGTAGAGCGCCCCCCAGCCCAGGCGGGCGTACCACTGGTTGCTGAAACGCTCCAGCGCGGGCCACTCGGGGTAGTCGCCCTGGGCGAAGCGCTCCGCCCCGGCGTGCCGGTCGTTGAGCACGTCCTGGTAGACGGTGCGCGTTTTCCACATCATGCCGAAGGCGTTGGTGGAATTGTGCGGCGAGTGGGGGTCCTGCGCGGTGTCGGAGTAGGCGTGGTGCAGCCGGTGCAGCAGGGCATAGCCCCGCGGCGACATAAAGCTGGAGCCCTGGCAGACGAAGGTGAAGACAAAGAAAAACCGCTCCCACAGCGGATGCATGCTGAACATGCGGTGGGCCGCATAGCGGTGCTGAAAGAAGGTCTGCGCAAACAGGGACAAATACCAGTGCGCGGCGAAGAACAGGAGAACCAGCATACAAAAGCTTTCGAAGGATGATAACAGGGGCGAAAAGGCAGCCCTGGCATCCTTGGCGGCGGCTTGCTGGTATTCGTGACTGTTCAAAAAGGACCGGGCACATGCTGCGCCGACGCACCAGAGGCGGTACGAGCTGACAACCACACGGGCGGCTGTTTCGTGCCACCGCTACCGTAATGGCGGTGGCTTACAAAGGTACGCAGGGCCATGAGCCGCTCTTCCCAGCGGGCACCGGCAGATTTACGCTGACCCTGGAATCGGTCAGCACGGCAAACGGCCCCCGCGGGCTACTTATCAGTCGGAGCCGCTGGTGCCGGCAGCCAGGCAGGGCGGCCGTTTTTGTTTCTTGGGGTATAAACCAGGACATGGCCCGCTACCTTATCCGCCACCGCCACTGCGGGCACACCTGGCACGAGCGGCTGCAAGGCATTGCTGGAGCCTGCCGGCTGCCTACGGACGGGGAGCGGCATCCTGCCGAAACAGGTAGCGCACGGTGCTGCCCTCCTGGGACGTATTGACCAGCACCCAGCCCTGCGCGCCCAGCTCGTTGAGCTTGTTGGTTTCGATCTGGTACACTTTGTTGAGCGCGTAGCGGCTGCGCCGGTAGCCCCACCCGCTGGAATCCGCCAGCGCCCTGGTGATGGAAGCGCCAATGACTTTCTTGGAAGCCACGTTGCGGTCCACCAGAAATTCCTCCGTCTTGATGGAGCCGTCGGGGCCGATAACGGTCAGCGAGGATTGGTATTGGCCGGAGGGCTGCTCCGGCAGCGCCTCGCGCACCAGCGTGAGGTAGCGGGTGGCCGATTGTTGGGCCCGGGCGCTGCCAACCAGCAGGAGCAGCCCGAGCAGGCAAATGAGTCTGAACATGGAATAAGTAAGTATGGGGTGAACGGACAACGGCGGCCCCGCCGCCGGGAGCCGACAGCGCACAAATCAAGCCATGCTCAGGCCGGGCGGCCGGGCTCAGCGCAGCTCGTCGAAGGCGTACTGCGCCGTGCTCCAGAACTCGTCCAGGGCCACGATGCGCGGCTTGAAAAAGGAAATCAGCCGGGGCCAGTCCTCGCGGCTGAACAGGTTTACCGGTGTCAGCTCCTGGTAAATGCGGCTGATGGGCTTGCCGTACTCGTCGGTGGTGTCGGCGGCCCAGGTCCAGGCTTCGCCGGTGGCTTCCTCCAGCAGGGCGCGCAGCTCCCGAAACTGCTCGAAGAACAGCTCGCGCAGGCCCGCATCGGGGTGGGTAATATCGATGCCGACGGTGGCGCGGCGCGTGTCGGCGTGCAGGCGGAAAAACACGTGCTTGAGGCCGGTTTTGTAGTTCACCCAGTTGGTGGGCAGGCCTTCCGCCGAAGGCACCGGCTGCATGTATTGGCCGAAGGCGGTCCAGAACGCCTGCCGCAGCTGCGCGGCTTCGGTTTTGCTGTACATCGAGGGAAAGGCTAAGCGGGGCGCGAAGGTATAATGCGCCCTACGAAGTAAGTTGGGTCCACGATATGCTGCATCCGCTGCTTTTATCTATGCTATGGGCCTCGATACCGTTGAGCTGATCGATGAGCTCGAAGCCTACTTCGGCCTCGATGTCCCCGACCGCGAAGCCGAGCAGATGAGCACCGTGCAGCAGCTGGCCGATGGCGTCTGCCGGCTGCGCGGCGGCTGCGATGCGGCCACGCCCTCGCCGGTGCGGCAGCACTGCCTCGCCACGCTGAGCCGGGAGCTGCAGGCCGCGCTGCGCCTGGCGCACCCGCCCACCGGCGCCACGCCGCTGGCCGCGCTGCTGCCCGCCACGGCCGCGCACTGGCGGCCCCTGCTGGCGCCGCTGGCCACCCGGCTCGGCTGGGATTTGCCCGCATTCACCGACCCCTGGCGGCCCGTGCCGCCCACGTCCTGGCTGGGGCGGCTGTTCGGGCGGGAGCCCCAGCGGTGGGTCGACTGGCGCCAGGGCACCGTGGACGATTTGGTGGACTGGACGGCGGCGCTGAACTACCGGCGCTTCTACCACGGCCCCGCGCTGACCCGGTCCTACGACGTGCTGCGCGCCGTCTGTAGCATCGTCGGCGAGAAGTCGGGCGTTGATATCTGGGAAATTCGCCCCTCGGACAGCATCACCTACGACCTGGGTATGGACTGAGAAGCCCGCTACATTGCTATTTTGCAGCCGCTAAGCCTCCGCCCCATGCCCACGACCCCCGCCGCTCCGCTCGTCATCCTCGAATGCCTCGTTGCGGGCACCTCGCACCGCGACAACCTCACCGAGCACGAGCCCCAGCTGAAAATCGACCAGCCCCTGGCCCTGCGCCGCGAGGCCGACAGCACCTTCGACGACTGGGCCGTGCAGGTGCACACCCAGCCCGAGGCGGGCGGGGTGTGGCTGGGCTACCTGCCTGAAGGCCGCAACGAAACCGTGGCCCGGCTGCTCGACGCGGGCAAGCACATCACCGCCCGCCTCACCCACAAATCCTGGGAAGACGACTGGCTGTACCTCAACATCGAAGTGTTGCTGCACGAGTAGCCCGGTGGGTTGGCCCAACCGGCCGGTCCCGCTCGTCAGCGCCGGGGTGCCGCCCCGAGGGCGTAGCCGACTTTGAAGCGCACGGCCAGCTGCGGCAGCCAGGCCGTGGTGCCCGGCGTTTCGTCGCTGGTAAAGAGGCCTTCGTACGCGCTGCCGCGCGAGGCCACGGTTTCGTTGCGCACGGCGTAGCGCACGCTGCGCCGCCGCACGCCCAGGCCGCCCGCCAGCTCCAGGCGCCAGCGCGGCCCCAGGCCCCACAGCCAGCCCGCGTGGGCAGCCAGCGCCCACACGTCGCGCCGCACCCGGGCCGGATCGAAGTAGTGCACGTACGCGGCCTGCTCGTAGTGGCGCAGGGTGTAGCGCTGCGGCAGATACGCGGCTTCCACGGCCCAGAAGCCCGCCCGGCCAGCCGTTTCGGCAAAGTAGGAGCGCAGCTCCGCGCGCAGCTTGTGGCAGCGCCAGTCGGTGCGGTAGCGAATAGGGTAGGGCTGCCGCACCGAGTGGCCGTAGTCGAGGGCCACGCCCAGGCGCGGGCGCAGCCGGTACTCGGCCCCCAGCAGCAGCGTGGGCGTGCCCGGGTCGAGCAGCGCGAGGGGCGTCAGCTTCAGGATGATGCGGGGCTGAAGAATGGAGGGCGGCGCGGCCTGGGCCAGCGCGAGGCCGGGTAGCAGCAGGAGCGCAGAAAGCAGACGAGCCATTGGGCGGAGAAGCGGGTGGGAGCCGGGCGGAAGTTATCCATTTTGCGGCCGGGCGTGAGGCGGGCCCCGGTGGCCGGGCCGGCCCCGCGCAAACGGGTATCTTCCGCACCTGCCGCCCTTTTGGTTTATGTTTCGCACCGCGTTTCCCGACCTGGCCTGGCTGAAAGCCGAAGTAGCCCGGCCCACCGCCCCGATATCGAGGGGCCGCTGTCGTTGTTTATGAATCTGCGCGGCAGCAGCGCCTGCACCTTCGGGGGGCGGAATTAGCTTTGGCCCATCACTCACCAACGGCCGTGCTTCCATGAACTCTTCCTTGTATATGCTGGCCGCCGGGCTGTTTGTGGTTGTGGTGGCCGGGGTGCTGGCCGCGGTGCTGCTGGGCCTGCGGCGGGCCCTGGCCGGCGCACTTGGCCCCGCCCGGCCCCGGGTGCTGCCCCGCACGGCGGCCGTCCTGGCCTGCTGGCTGGCCCTGACGGGTGCGCTGGCCGCTGCCGGGGCCCTGGGTTTCGATACCCGCCCGCCGCGGTTGCTGTTGCTGCTGCCCCTCCCGCTGCTGGCGACGATGCTGCTGGCCCGCTCCGCCGCCGTGGGCCGCCTGCTCGATGCGCTGCCCCAGGCCGGGCTGCTGTACCTGCAAAGCATGCGTGTGGGGGTGGAGCTGGTGCTGTGGCTGCTGATGCTGGCCGGCGCCGTGCCCCGGCAAATGACTTTCGAGGGCCTGAACTGGGACGTGCTGACGGGCCTGACGGCGCCGGTGGTGGCGTATTTCTGCTTCACGCGTCGTCGCTGGCCCTGGCAGGTGGCAGCGGCATGGAACGTGCTCGGGCTAGCCCTGCTGCTGAACATCGTCACCATTGCCCTGCTCTCGGCCCCGACGCCCTTCCGGCAGTTCTGGAACGAGCCGGCCAACGTCGTGGTCAGCCGGTTTCCGCTGGTGTGGCTGCCCCTGTTCATCGTGCCCGTGGCCTACACGCTGCACGTGTTGTCGCTGCGGCAACTGTGGCGCCGCGCGGCAACGCCGTTATCTGCACCAGCCTCTCCCAGGGCGTAACTGCCGCCGGAGCGGGCCAGGCCGCCAGCGGGTGGCGGTGCGGTGCGGTGCGGGAGCCGGGGAACCAGGAATAACGAGCCTACCGGGCGGTACGCCGGCGCAATGGGCAACAATCGGCCGCAGATTCTGCCCCTAATCTGCCTACAGCAGATCAGCCAGGGCCGTTACTTCCCGGCGCAGTTCGTTGAGGCGGGGCTCGTCGGCAAAATGCTCCTGCACGCACTCCACGAAGCCGGTTATCATCATGCAGATGATTTCCTGGCGGCGGGCAAAGCGCTCCGGCGGCGTCAGCGCGGCCGCCTCGGGGTCGGGAGCTTCGGCGGGGGGCGTTTCGGCCGCTGCTTCCTCGCTCAGCTGCTCTTCCCAGCGCAGCACGTCCAGCACGTTCGATACCATGGCCATGGCCAGTACCTGCGTGCTTTGGTAGAGCAGGGCTACATCGTGCCACGACATCTGCGTGGGGGCGGCGTCGGTGGCTTCGCGCAGGCGGCCGTTGAGCGCGGCCATGGACGGCACCGAGCAGCCCGACAGCCCGGCCACCGCCTGCGCAAAGGGCTGCGCCGAAAGCGAGGGCAGCACCCGCGCCAGCGTCACGGCCAGCCGCAGCATATGCAACTGCTCCTCCCGAAACTTGATTTCGAAGATCAGCTCGTCGTCCTCGTCCTCTTCAAATTTGCCATTTTCCTGGTCCCAATCGTCGTTTTCGTTGTTTTCAGGGGCGGCGGGCGGCAGGTCGGTGACTTGCAGCGTGTGGGCCAGGCGCGCAAAGGCGCCTTCGATCTGCAGGCGCAGCAGGTGCAGGTCCTCGCGGGCTTCCTCGTCGTCGTGCGCCGCAAAACGGCCCACCAGCTCCACGAACGTTTCCCCAAACGGCAGCAGGCGCGCCCGCAGGGCATCGGTCTGCTCAGCATCCAGGTGCATGCCCTGCTCCAGAAAGCGCAGCACCGGCGCGGCCAAGGGCCCGTCGAGCAGCAGGCAGCCCACCAGCAGGTGCACGTAAAACAGCTCGGGCTCCTCCAGCAGCTGCCGGGCCAGCATGTCGTTGTTGTTGATGGCCGTAATCATGCGGGTGCCGGCCAGGTCCAGCCCGGTCAGGTCGGTTATTTCCTGCGGAAGCGGGTCGTGGGGGCGGCTGAAAAACTGCAGGCAGCCCATGCCGCACAACTGCAGAAACGGGGCAATTCGCTCGTAAAAGCCGGGCGGCAGCGCGTCGGCGGCGGTAGGGGCGTCACTCTGTTCGGACATACAACGGCGGCGGATGAACACGCGGTACAGTCGATAAGTTAAGCAACATTTCGTTGTCTTATTCGCGGACTGGCGGGTGCTTTATTTGCTAATAATTTTGGTAAATAAAGCTTGAGTTGAAAAGTATTGGCTAAAAATATTGTACACACGAAATGATTTGCCGCCGGGAGGTGTTACTTTACCTACTGAACATACCGCTTTACGCCTTTCCGTATGCGCGAATCATACCTGACCGGTGGCGCCGACCATATGAACGCCACCGACAAAGAGATTGACAAGGCCCTGCGCCCCCTGAGCTTCGCCGACTTTGCCGGCCAGGCCAAGGTCGTCGACAACCTGCAGGTGTTCGTGGCCGCCGCCAAGCAGCGCGGCGACGCCCTCGACCACGTGCTGCTGCACGGCCCCCCCGGCCTGGGCAAAACCACCCTCTCGCACATCATTGCCAACGAGCTGGGTGCGGGCATCAAGATGACCTCGGGCCCGGTGCTCGACAAGCCCTCCGACCTGGCGGGCCTGCTCACCAACCTCGACCCGCACGACGTGCTCTTCATCGACGAGATTCACCGCCTTAACCCGGTGGTGGAGGAATACCTCTACTCGGCCATGGAGGACTACCGCATCGACATCATGCTCGACTCGGGCCCCAACGCCCGCTCCGTGCAGATTTCCCTCTCGCCGTTTACGCTCATCGGGGCCACCACGCGCTCGGGGATGCTCACGGCGCCGCTGCGGGCCCGCTTCGGCATCAGCTCGCGCCTGGAGTACTACGATGCCAAGCTGCTGACTGACATCGTGGAGCGCTCGGCCGACATTCTGGGTACGCCGATTCACGCGGACGCGGCCTTCGAAATTGCCCGCCGCTCGCGCGGCACGCCCCGCATTGCCAACAACCTGCTGCGCCGCACCCGCGACTTCGCCCAGATCAAAGGCACCGGCACCATCACCCGCGACATTGCCCAGTTCGCCCTCAACGCCCTCGACGTGGACTCCCAGGGCCTCGACGACATGGACAAGCGTATCCTGTCGACCATCATCGACAAGTTCAAGGGCGGCCCGGTGGGCATTACCACCATTGCCACCGCCTGCGGCGAGGAAGCCGAAACCATCGAGGAAGTGTACGAGCCGTTCCTGATTCAGGAAGGCTACATCAAGCGCACCTCGCGCGGCCGCGAAGCCACCGAGCAGGCCTACACCCACCTGGGCCGCCCGCTGCCCCAGCACATGCGCGGCAACGTGGCCGGCGACCTGTTCACGCAGGAGTAGGCGGGTTGTTGGTTGTTTGTTACTGGTTTTTGGACCTTTGTGGTCTGGAAGCGTGTCTGAGCTTGTTCAGACACGCTTCTTCTTTATAGTTGAATCCGCTGCTGGCTGCGGCCCCGCCGCCAACAGCCAGGCACCAATCACCAAAAACCCGATGCAAGCCGCCGACCTCACCCGCGCCGAATGGACCGGCTTCATCAAGCGCCGCGCGGCGGAGCTGGGCTTCATGGCCTGCGGCATTTCCCGGGCCGAGTTTCTGGAGGAGGAAGCGCCGCGGCTGGAGCAATGGCTCAGCAAGGGCATGCAGGGCCAGATGCGCTGGATGGAAAACCACTTCGACAAGCGCCTGGACCCGCGCCGCCTGGTCGACGGGGCCAAGTCGGTGATTTCGCTGCTGCTGAACTACTACCCGGCCGAAGAGGACCAGCAGCCTGCCGACACGCTTCAGGTCAGCAAGTATGCCTACGGCCGCGACTACCACCACGTCATCAAGGACAAGCTCAAGCACCTGCTGTGGGACATGCAGGCCCACATCGGCGAGGTCGGCGGCCGGGCCTTCGTCGATTCGGCGCCGGTGCTCGACAAGGCGTGGGCCAAAAAGAGCGGCCTGGGCTGGGTGGGCAAGAACGCCAACCTGATTACGCCCGGGGCCGGCTCGTTCTACTTCATTGCCGAGCTGATTGTGGACGTGGAGCTGGCCTACGACGGCCCCATCCGCGACTACTGCGGCAGCTGCACCCGCTGCCTCGACGCCTGCCCCACCCAGGCCATTACCGAGCCCTACGTGGTCGACGGCAGCAAGTGCATCAGCTACTTCACCATCGAGCTGAAGGACCAGCTGCCCGTCGAGGTGCAGGGCCAGCTGGGCAACTGGATTTTTGGCTGCGACATCTGCCAGGACGTGTGCCCCTGGAACCGCTTCAGCCGCCCCACGCCGGAGGCGCAGTTCAGCCCGCACCCGCAGCTCAAGGAAATGCGCGAAACCGACTGGCGCGAAATCACCCAGGAAGTGTTTCAGACGCTGTTTCGGCACTCGGCCGTGAAGCGTACCGGCTACGCGGGCCTGCAGCGCAACATCCGCTTTATAATAGAAACGCCGGCCTCAGGAGGGCCGGCGTCCATCGAAGCGGAAAAGGGGGAAACTACGTCAAGCTAACCTGCCGGAACACCCGGTTGAGCACCCGGCGGTAGAGCTTGGCAAATTGCTGGTAACACCAAGCCTTGAGCTGGCCGGCCTCGTCGGGCACGAGCGTACGCAGGGCCTTCCGAAGCTCTTTCTCAAACAGCGTTCCGTCGAAGCTGACCTTGAGCAGAATGGTTTTTACGTATTCCAGCATCGTGGTAGTGGGGTGAAGTGGATGGGGAAACTAGGGGCTGGGAGAACGGACGGCATCCCTATACGCATAGGAACGAAAAAGGCTAACAAACATTAGCTGTTTCAAGCCGGTACGGGGAAAGATACAACAAGTCGGGGGTATAATGCAAGGCGCAGACAAAAAAAACGGCCGCTGCCGGAAAGGCAGCGGCCGGTGGGCGCAAATCCGTGGAATAGCGGCTTAGTAGGCGAAAACCTGGATAATGGCCGTTGCCGCGTCGTAGGTAAGCGGCTCGTCGAAGGCCTCGGTGGCCGCCGCGCGGATTTCGGCGGCGGTAATGCCGCCGATGGTCGGCAGCAGGGTGCTCACGTCGCGCGAGGCCAGGCCCGCCACTTGTTGCAGCACCCGGTCTTCGCCGGCGTACACGTTGGCGGTAGTCGTGGGCAGGGCCGTTTCGGCGCCGCTGATCCAGTGCTTGACGGTGGCGCCCCGCTGGCGGCGCAACTGGCGCAGGTGCGCCGCGTGGCGGCCTTCCACCGCAAACATGCGGCTGAGGCTGTCAATCTGGTCGTTGTTGCTGGCCACCAGCGGCAAGGCGTAGGCGTAGGTGCGCACGCTCAGGTCTTCGAGCACCTGGGCCACCAGCAGCAGGGTGTCGAGGTTGGTGAAGACGTCGGGGAAAATCTGGGACGTGCCGCCGCGGCCGCCGGTAAAGTCGTAGCTGGGGCGCGCGGCCAGCACGCCGCCGGAGGTGCGGATGTACGATTCGAGCAGGGCAATGTGCTGGCGCTGCTGGGCCCGGATCAGCGTGAAATCCGCCTGCATGGCGGCTGGCACCAGGCTGGCGGGCACGCGGGCGTAAAATTCATCCTGCAGCCACTCCACGCGCAACGTCAGCTGCAGGCCGTCGAGGCCGGTGCCCAGGATCTGGGCGGTGGCCGGCTGGGCCAGCAGGGCACCCAGTACGGCGGCGGGCAGCGCTGCCGCGGCGGTGTGGGCCAGCTGCCCGAGGGCGCCGCGCCGGGCCGTGGGATGCGCAGCCGCGTCGGCCGTGGCTAGTTGCTCAAGAAAAGAAAGCAGGTTCATACGGGAAGCACGCGGTATTAGCTGGTGGGCAGAGACCCAACCGAAAGTTGAACGGGGGAGGTGAACTTGCTGAGTTCGGCCAGCACCTCGGCGGGCGTCAGCACCTGGTTGAGGCCTGCCTCAGCGCCGGTTTGGGGCACCACATCGGTGGCGGCGAAGCTGCCGGGGGTACGCAGGTCGCGCAGGGCGGCGGCGTGGCGGGCCTTCACCGCCATCATCTTCACAAACAGGCGCAGCAGCACGCCGCTGCTCAGCAGGCGGGCAGCGCCGCAGTACGCGGCCACGGTCAGATCGGCCAGGGACTGCGCGGCGTTCAGCACGCCGAGGCGGGTGGTGAGCGTGAACGACGCGTAGTCGAAGCTCTGCGCGCTGATGCCGGCGTTGGCCGTAAAGCCGTTGGCGCTCATGGTCAGCTGCAGCAGCTCGCGGTGAATGAAGTTGTGGCGGTAAATGTCGCGCAGCACGCCCAGGTCGGCGGCGGTCAGCTCGGCGGGCGGGGTGGCCAGCACCTTAGCGTACAGCTCCGTGGCCACGCGCTCCAGCAGGAAGAGGTAGTTCAGCACGCCTTCGTCGCCGCCGGTCAGGCTGATGGTGGGCGTCACGACCGGGGGCGTTTCCGGATCGGGGCAGGCCGTCAGCAGCAGCAGCGAGGCGGCCGCCACCCCGGTGTGGGTAAGAAAAGTCCGCCGGCTGAGTCCCGACGGGGCAGTAGAAGATGATGCCTCGGGCATACGCTAAAATCAAATGAGCTTACGGGCAGGGAATTGCCGCGGACCTGAACCGCAAAGGTACTCGTTGCGCGTCGAATCTCAGCCCGTATAGCAGGAGCCGCAACCGGGGCCGGGGGTTGCACGGGCGCCGCGCGGGCCCGGACACGCAAAAAGCCAACCCGCCGGAGCGGATTGGCTTTGCGTGCGGAAGCGGCGCTGCCGCTTACGGAATGATGAAGCCCGAGGCAATGCTGCGCACGGTGGCGCTGTCCAGCGGCTCGTCGAAGGCTTCGCTCACCTCGGCCGCCGTGTAGGTAGCGGCGAGCTGCGAGGTCAGGTTCAGGCCGCCCTGCGACACGTTGTCTTCGGCCGGGAAGGTGGTAGCCGGGTTGCCGGCGTCGTACACGGGCGCCGGGGCGCCGTTGCCGGCTTTGCCCGTAATCCAGCCAAACTGGTTGCCGATGCTGCCGCTGGCGGCGGTGGCGTAGGCCGCCTGCCGGCGCAGGTAGCGGATGTAGGCCGCGTGGCGGGCTTCGGTGGCGTGAATCTGCAGCGCCACCTGCAGCACGTTGGCGCCCCCGATGCTGGCCGTGGAAGATTGCCCGGCGTTGGTCACCGTCACCGAAGTGTTGGCGGCCACAGTGGCCGTGCGGGAGATGTTGCCGGCCTGGCCTTTGTAGGCGCGCACGCCGAGGTCTTCGAACGCCTGGGCAAACGTGAGGAAGGTCGGCAGGTCGGTGTAAGCGGCTGCGAAGTTGAAGCCGGTGGGAGCCGCGGCCGCCGCCGAGCCCAGCGCGGCCGTCAGCAGGGCCACGTGCGCGTTTTCGTTGTCGCGGATTTTCTCAATGGCCGTGCGCAGGGTGGCGTTGCCGCTGAATGCGGTGGCCAGCGCCGGGGCCGTGGAGGCCTGCAGGGCGCGGGTGTAGTACGCGGCCTCGAGGCGCTCCAGCAGCAGGGCGTAGTTCAGCACGTCGGCGAGCGGGCTGCCGGTGCCCTGCGCCAGCGTCTTGTTGAAGGCCGCCCCGATAATGGCCGGGGCGCTGGCCAGCGTGATTTTCTTGGAAATATTGCCGAGCGCGGAAAGGGCGCTGCGGCGGGAATTCAGGCGGTCGGCTACTTCCGGATCCACCTGCTCCAGTTCGGCAAGGATTTTAAACAGGTTCATGTCGTATGGAACGTTGATGGTGGATTAGCTGGGCAGGTTGCTGCCGTTGATCGTCTCGGTGATGAAGGGCTGCGCCTGGGCCAGCACTTCGGTCGGCGTCAGGGCGCGGTCGAGGCCCAGGGCATTCACCACGTCGTTGGCGAAGCTGCCGGCCTGCAGGAACTCACGGATCTGGGCGGCGTGGCGGGCTTCCACCGACACGATTTTGCCAGCCAGCACCAGGTACGTCAGGCCGGCGGGCGTCGAGGTGTCGATCAGGCGGCCGGCCCCGTTGTAGGCGGCCACGCCCAGGTCCTCGAACGTACGGGCCAGGCTGAGCACCGAGCCTTTATCAGCGAAGTTGAAGCCGGTGAAGTTGGGCGTCAGGTTGCCGATGATGCCGGTGGGCGCCACGGCGGTAATGGCGGCCTTGAAAAAGTCGCGGTGAATGGCTTCGTGGCGGGCAATGGCCCGCAGCGCCGCCGTTTCATCGGCCGTGATGCCGGTGTAGGGCGTGGCTACAACCTGGGCGTAGAAGGCAGCTTCGAGCTGCTCCAGGGCGTAGGCGTAGTTCAGGACGCCGACGTTGCCGGAGCCCAGATTAACGCTGGTGGGCGTGCTGCCGCCGTTGTCGTCGTCGTCGCAACCGGCTAGTACAAGCCCGACTGCTGCGGCCGTCATGCCGGAATAGCGCAGAAAAGAACGACGGTTGACGGACTGGAGCAGCTGGCTGCCGAAGCCGACCTCATCGGGGGCCGGGGATTGGTGTGGGGTGGCCATGCGAAATAAGGATGTGGTGAATGGTTGGACGAAAACTTTTGGCGTAGCACTTCCTGTCCAGCGCCGAATAGGGCTCCGGGAGGAAAACTTTGGACCAGAAAGCAGAAGGAATTTGATGCACGTACGGCCGGGCCGGGCCGCTGGATTCTTTTTCTGGAAAATAATTGTTTATATCGGGGAAATTTTATATAAAAAATCTGTTGAGCTTGAGCCGCCAAAACGCCCGCTGAAGCGCGCAGACGCCAATCCGGCGGGCCCGGCCCCGAAAGCAGCAGCACCGTTTTTTATGCAGCCGACCGTCCGGGGCGCCCCGGGACCGGCCGGCCCCCGGCGCAGCGCCGGCCCGCCACCGGCCCCGAAGGCCGCTGCCGAAACCGCCCCGCCGCGGCTGGCGGCGCGGTTTTCTTCGTAGTTTTGACTACATGGCGTGGCGTTATTTTCTTTTGCTGAGCGGGTGGTTCTTGTGCGTTGTGGCTGCATCCACGGCGAGCTACGCCCAGCCCACGACCCCGCTGGCCGCCCCGCCCGCCGGGCAGCAGGCCACGCTGGAACTGGGCCGTAGCAGCTTTCCCGTCAACGAGTACTTCACCATTGCCTTCCGGCTCAGCGGGGCGCCGCTGGAGCGCTACTCCGCCTTCCCCGACATCGAGGGCTTCAAGAAAAGCGGCAAAACCTCGACCACCACCACCCGCACCGTGGGCGGGCGCAGCAGCGTGGAACTGGTGCTGACGCAGCGCTACGCGGCTTTTGCCGAGGGTGAATTCGTGCTGAAGCCCTTCAGCCTCACCGTCAACGGGCAGCAGCTGCGCTCGGCCGGGGCCACGCTACGCGTGCTGCCGCAGGCGGCGGCAGGCACTCCGCCGCCCGCCGCCGCCGGCCCGCCGCCCGCGGGCAAGCAGCCGCTGGTGGGCATCGGCAACCTCGACCAGCTGCTGGGCAAGCCCAAGCCGCAGGAGTACGTGGAGCCGCGCGACAACGCCTTCCTGAGCGTGGAGCCGGACCGGGCCTCGGCCTGGGTGGGCGAGCCGGTGCACGTGGGGCTGTACTTCTACCTGGCCCCCGCCGACCAGGGCCTGCTCGATTTCTACCGCTTTGCCGAGCAGCTACCCCCCATTTTGCGCCAGCTGCGCCAGCCCACGGCCTGGGAAGAAGCCTTCGACGAAACCGACATCCGGCCCGATTCGGTGCGCGTGGGTGGCAAGCCCTACCTGCGCTACCAGCTGCACGAAACCGTGTACTACCCGCTCAGCGCCCGGGCGCTGACGTTTCCGCGGGTGGCGCTGCAGATGAAGAAATACCGGCTGGCCAAGCGCCCCATCGAGGGCGACGACAACCGCCTGGAAGGCTACAAAACCTACTTCAGCCAGCCTCGCACCGTGCAGGTGCGCGCCCTGCCGCCGGTGCCCGCCGGGGCCGCGCCCGCCGCCGTGGGCCGCTACCAGCTGCGCGAAGGGGTGGGCAGCACCAGCTTCCGCACCGGGCACACCATCAGCTACACGCTCACGGTGGAGGGCGAAGGCAACCTGACGGCCCTGGCCCCGCCCGAGCCCCGCCCGGTGCCGGGCCTAGAAGTGTACGGGCCCGAAGTGCACCTGGAGCTTACCCGCGCCGACGGCCGCGTGACGGGGCGCAAGGTGCTGCGCTACCGGCTGGTGCCCCGGCAGCCCGGGCGCCTGCGCCTGCGCGACGTGCTGCGGGTGCCCGTCTTCCACCCCGACCGTGGCCGCTACGACACGCTGCGCCCGGAGCTGGAGCTGGCCGTGACGGGCCCGGCCGTGACGCCGCCGCAGGAAGTCACCGCCTTTGTGCGCACCGACCCCTTCTACGCCCAGCAGCTGGCCAGCGCCGACGCCACGCTGATGGACATGGACACGCCCCGGCAGGTGAAGCGCTACGCCAACCTGGTGCTGGCGCTGCTGCTGGCGCTGGCGGGCATTGGCTGGTGGACGGCCCGGCGCTGAGCGGGAGAGGCGGTCATAAAAAAAGCCGCTGACCCGGGGGGCAGCGGCTTTTTTATGGTGCTCAGCGGGCCTACGACGCCGTTACGCGGCTTTTCAGGTAGGCTACCAGCACTTCCAGGCCCTTGTCGAAGTGGCGGTTGTTCGGGATGATCAGGTCCGCGTCGTGCTTGAAGGGCTTGATGTACTTCTCGTAGGTGGGCGCCACGTGGTGGGTGTAGCGGTAGAGCACGTCCTCCAGGTCGTAGCCCCGCTCGTCCCGGTCGCGCACGATGCGGCGCAGCACTTTCACGTGCTCCCGTGCATCGATGTAGACCTTCAGATCGAGCAGCTTGGCCACTTCCTCGAAGTAAAACACGAAGATGCCCTCGACCACCACGATGGGGGCGGGCTTGAACACCAGCTCCTTGGCCGGGGCGTCGGGGTTGTTGAAGGTGTACTCCGAGCGGCGCACTTCCAGGCCCTGGCTGATGCGCAGCACGTCGGCGGCGTAGGCGGCCGAGTCGATGCTGCCCGGCAGGTCGAAGTTGGTGACGCCCTGCGCGTCCACCTGCTGATCCTCGCGGGGGTGGTAATAGTTGTCCTGCGAAATCAGGCAGATGTCCTCTTCCGGAAACGAGGCCAGAAGACGGCGCAAAAAGGTCGTTTTGCCGGAGGCGCTGCCGCCGGTGATACCAACGATAAAAGGCTGTTGCATGGGTGCTGACTGCGGCCCGACCAGCAGGGCCAACCTTGCAAAAGTAAGGGTTTGGGAGATTAAAACGCTTGCCGCCCGCCCGATAAAGCCGGCTTTCGTTGCGGCGGGGCTTATTCCACGGAGTATTGCTCCCGCAGAAACGCGGCCAGCTGCGCCACGGCCCGGGCCCGGTGGCTGCGCGCATTTTTTTCGTCCAGCGTCATTTCGGCGAAGGTGCGGCCCTGGTTTTCGGGCTCGAACACCGGGTCGTAGCCGAAGCCCCCTTCCCCGCGCGGGGCCGTGGTGATGTGGCCCGGCACCTCGCCCGCAAACGTCCACTGATCGGCCGCGCCCGACACCAGGGCAATGACGGTGCGGAAGCGGGCGGCGCGTTCGGCCGAGCCGTCCAGCTCCCGCAGCAGCTTCTGCACGTTGTCGGGGGCGGAGCGCTGCGGGCCGGCGTAGCGGGCCGAGTATACGCCCGGCGCGCCGCCCAGCGCCGGCACCTCCAGGCCGGTATCGTCGGCAAAGCACGACACGCCGTAGTTGTCCCACACGTAGCGGGCCTTCTGCAGGGCGTTGCCTTCCAGTGTGTCCTGGGTTTCGGGCAGCTCTTCCGCGCAGCCGATATCGGCCAGGCTCAGCAGCTCGATGTGGGCGGGCAGCAGAGGCCGGATTTCATCCAGCTTGTGGGCGTTGTTGGAAGCGAAGCAGAGGCGCATGCGGTGAAATGGTGAAACAGTGAGGTGGAGAGTGTCGTGCCGGATCAGCGGGAAACGAGTGGCGGCAAAGGTAAGCGCACAAAAAAACCGGCTGGAACCGGCTCTGCTGTTGGGTTTCGGTAGGCTGGCTGAACGGCAACTCAGCATTTCACTATTTCACCGCCTACCGAAACATCGACTTGATGCTGCCCCAGGAGCGCTGCACGGCGCTGGGCGTCTGGCTCAGCAGGGTGGTGTATACCTGCTCGCCGGTGGTGGTCTTTACCTGCAGGCGGTAGGTGTAGGGGCCGGAGTTGGTGCTGGCCGTGCTGGCCGTGCCGCGGTAGAGGTTGGCGTCGAGGTATTGGTAGCGGCGCTGGCCGGTGGGCACCACGGTGCTGAGGCGGTCGAAGCCGGGGTCGGTGGCGCCCTTGCGGTACAGCTCGAAGCTGGTCAGGCCGTTTTCGTTGAGCACTTCCCACTCCACGCGCACCGAAGCGCCTTCCAGCGTAGCCTGGAACACCGTCAGGGTAACGGCCCAGGCTGCGGAAGCGGCCAACAACAGCGTAAACAGCAACGATAGAATAAACCGACGGGTCATGCGGCACGGGTAACAAAAGGTGGGATGGGGGCGAGGTCGGGCCGGACCGGGACCAAAAATAACTTTTTTGCCCAATTCAGCTAGGTAAAGTTTCTATTACGCCCGAAAAAAACGGGCCAGCTTTTCTTTTTAGCCTCAAGGTCTTACCTTTGCCCTCCCTTCCGCAAAACCGGCGGGGCCTAACAGGACATCACGCATCAGCGCCATGAAAAAGGACATCCACCCCGAGTACCGCGAGGTAGTGTTTCAGGACACCACGAGCGACTTCAAATTCATCACCCGCTCGACCATGACCTCGAGCGAGACCATCACGATGGAGGACGGCAAAACCTACCCCGTCATCAAGGTGGAAGTTAGCAGCCAGTCGCACCCCTTCTACACGGGTAAGAACGTACTGCTCGACACGGCCGGCCGCGTGGAGAAGTTCATGAACCGCTACAAGAAGAAGTAAGCTTCTTTGAGGTATTAGTTGCGGGTTGGCAGCTGTCAGTGGCAGCTGCGCCTGCCCCAAAACTCCCGCCGGCCCTGGGCCAGCGGGAGTTTTGTTTTTACCCCGGGGTTTTATGCTGACCAGCAGACTCCGACCTTTGCCCCCGGCGCCGCGCAGCTGCGCCGTTGCCACGGACAACCGGCAACCGTCACCTGACCACTTCCCATGACTGTTCTGCTCTTCGACGACCCCGCCATCCGGCCCAACCTGCTCCCGTTTACCTTCACCCGGCCCGTGGCGGCGCTGCGCTGCGGCATCCTTACGCTGGCCGAGAAGTGGGAGCACCGCCTCGGCCAGGAAGCGCATTACCTCACCGAGCCCTACCTGCAGGCTAAGTTTCCGGCCGCGCCCGCCGAGGGGCCCGCGCTGGTCATCAACGGGGCCGTGTGCGCCGACGACCTGCTGGCCCGGCAGGTGCAGGCCCTGCAGCCCGGCGAGGCCCTGTTCGACGGCGAGCTGCTGGTGGCGGCCCACCTGGCCGACGCGGGCAAGGTAGCCGAGCTGATTCAGGACGGCTTTCAGCAGGTGAAGCAGGTGGCCGAGCCGGTGACGGTCATCACGCAGCCCTGGCACCTGTTTCTGCGCAACGGGGCCGAAATTCGCCGCGACTTCGCCCTGCTCACCAAGGGCCGCGAGTCGCAGCCGGTGAATGATCCGCACACCATCGTGTACGCGCCGGAAAACATCTTTATCGAGGAGGGCGTCAAGATTCGGGCGGCCATTCTGAACGCGGAGGACGGCCCGATTTACCTCGGCAAAAACTCCCAAGTGCACGAAGGCGCCATCATCAAGGGGCCGCTGGCGCTCTGCGAAGGCTCGCACATCAACTCGGGCGCCAAGATGCGCGGCGACAACACCGTGGGCCCGCACTGTAAGGTGGGCGGCGAAGTGGGCAACTCGATTCTGCTCGGCTACTCCAACAAGGGCCACGACGGCTACCTCGGCAACTCGGTGATAGGGGAGTGGTGCAACCTGGGGGCCGACACCAACACCTCGAACCTGAAGAACAACTACGCCCCGGTGAAAATCTGGAGCCACGCCGCCGGCCGCTTCGTGAACACCGGGCAGCAGTTCTGCGGGCTGATGATGGGCGACCATAGCAAATGCGGCATCAACACCATGTTCAACACCGGCACGGTGGTGGGCGTGGCGGCCAACATCTTCGGGGCCGGCTTCCCGCGCAACTTCATTCCCTCGTTCAGCTGGGGCGGGCCCGCGGGCTTCGAAACCTTCCGCCTGCCCAAGGTGGCCGAGGTGAATGAGCGCGTGATGGCCCGCCGCGGCCTGCCCTACGACGAAGTGGAGCGCGGCATCATGCAGCACGTGTACGAACTGACGGCCAAGGACCGCGCCTGGGAGCGGACGGGGCCCGTCGCCGATACCAATACCACCATTGAGCTGTAGACCGTGAAGGAAACCGACGAGCCTACCCCCGGCCTGCAGGGCGCCGACTTTGCCGTGGGCATTTTCGCCCTCATGTTTCTGGCCACCGGGGCGGTGATGGACACGCTGCGCTCGGTAACGCTGGGCGCCGCGTCGTTGGCGGTAACGACGCTGGGACTGTGGCTGCTGTTTCGCTGGCTGAAGTCGGGCCGGCCGCAGGCGGTGCGCTTCGTGGGGGCGGTGGTTATCGTGGCGGCGGTGCTGGGCGTGCGCGTGGTGCTGAGCCAGGTGCTGCTGTAGCGCGAACTTTCAGTTCGCTGACCTTCGGTTGTAGTTCGCGTATTCCAGAACGGTAATCGTTGCGCCGCTCCAATACCCGCCGACCGTCCTGAAGCACGCGACCTGAAAATTCGCGCTACACGCGCTGTTTCGCCTGCTTACAATCCTTCTCTACCCAAAACCATGCGTTTCGCCGACATTCCCGGACTCGCCGAAGTCAAGCAGGTGCTGCGCCAGTCGGTGCGGCGGCAGCACGTGGCGCACGCCCAGCTGTTTCGCGGGGCCGAGGGCTCGGGGGCGCTGGCGCTGGCGCTGGCCTACGCGGCCTTTCTGAACTGCGAAAACCGCCAGCCCGAGGACTCCTGCGGGCAGTGCCCGAACTGCCGCAAAATCGACCGGCTGGTGCACCCCGACCTGAACTTCATCCTGCCCGTGACGACTACCAAGGCCGTCAGCAAGGACGCGCTCAGCCACAAGTTTACCGCCGACTGGCGCAGCTTCGTGCTGGCCGATGGGGGAATGTACCAGGGCCTGAACGACTGGATGCAGCACATCGGGGCCGATAACAAGCAGGGCAGCATCTCGAAGGACGAGGCGGTGCAGCTGCTCAAGCTGGTGTCGCTGAAGGCTTTTGAGGCGCCGTTTAAAATCGTGGTCATCTGGCTGCCCGAGCTGATGCACCCGGCCGCCGCCAACGCTGTGCTCAAGCTGCTGGAGGAGCCGCCGCCCGCCACCGTGTTCCTGCTCGTGAGCCAGCAGCCCGACAAGCTGCTGCCCACCATCCTGAGCCGGGTGCAGGTGGTGCCGGTGCCGCGCTTCCAGGAGCCGGACCTCACGCAGTACCTCGTGGATAACTACCAGGTGCCCGAGACCAAGGCCCGGCAGCTGGCGCTGGTGAGCGAGGGCAACCTCGGCGCCGCCCTGGCCGCCCGCGACGCGCCCGACAACGACTACTTCACCTTCTTCCGCGAGTGGATGCAGGCCTGCTTCCGCGTCAGCCAGGGCAAGCTGGAGGACATGGTGGCCCAGGCCGACAAGTTTCAGAAGCTGGGCCGCGAAAACCAGAAGGAGCTGCTGCAGTATTCCCTGGGCCTGGTGCGCAAGGTGCTGCTCTTCGGCCTCGACAGCCAGCTGGTGCCCCACCTGCCGGCCGCCGAGCAGACGTTTATCAGTAAGTTCAGCCCCTTCGTGCACCGCTACAACGCCGAGGGCCTGGCGCAGGTGCTCAACGAGGCGCACTTTCACGTGGAGCGCAACGCCAACCCGCGCATGACCTTCGTGGACGTTTCGCTGCAAATAGCCGAGCTGCTGCGCGTAGCGGTGAACTAGTGAGGTGGTGAACTGGTGAGTTTGATGTCCTAGAGGAGCATCCCGCCCAGGTAGCACAATCAGAACGGCACTTACTATTTTACCAGCTCACTGGTTCACCAGCTCGCCACTCACCATTTCACTATCTCTCCATTTCACCATATGACCCGTCCCATCCGCATCGGAACCCGCGGTAGCAAGCTGGCCTTGTGGCAGGCCCATCACGTGGCTGATACCCTGAACGCCGCCGGCCTCGCCACCGAAATCGTCATCATTACCACCAAGGGCGACGTGGTGCTGGACCGCTCCCTCGACAAGATCGGGGCCAAGGGCGTGTTTACGGAGGAGCTGGAGGAAAGCCTGCGCACCGGGCACATCGACATTGCCGTGCACAGCGCCAAGGACGTGCAAAGCTCCATTCCGGAGGATTTGGAGCTGCTGGCCTTTATGACGCGCGAGCAGGTCAACGACGTCATCATCAGCTTCGAC
Organism: Hymenobacter edaphi; assembly: GCF_003258365.1. Classification (GTDB taxonomy): domain Bacteria; phylum Bacteroidota; class Bacteroidia; order Cytophagales; family Hymenobacteraceae; genus Solirubrum; species Solirubrum edaphi. Next base: position 375,669 of record NZ_QHKM01000003.1, read on the forward strand.
CCGGGCTTCTCACTCGACCGGCCCGACATCGTGCTCGGCACCAGCAGCACCCGGCGCCGGGCCCTCTTCAAGCGTCACTACCCGCACGCCATTACGGCCGAGGCCCGCGGCAACCTGCAGACGCGCCTGCGCAAGCTGGAGGAAGGCCAGTACGACGCGCTGGTGCTGGCCTTTGCCGGCGTGCACCGCATGGAGTACGACAACTTAATCGTGCGCGTGCTGCCCGAAACGCAGTTTATCCCCGCTGCCGGGCAGGGCTCGGTGGCCATCGAGTGCGCCAAAAGCCTCGACCTGCCCCGCAAGCTGGCCCTGCGCAACCTGCTCGACGACCCCGACACCCACACCTGCCTGCGGGCCGAGCGCGCCTTCCTGCGCACCATGGAAGGCGGCTGCAGCATCCCCAGCTTCGCCCTGGCCACCTTCACCGACGAAGGCGCCCTGCAGCTGCACGGCGGCCTCATCAGCCTCGACGGGCAGCAGTACGTGGAGGAAACCCAGCTCACCCACGACCCCGAAGCCGCCGAGCAGCTGGGCGTAGCCGTGGCCGAAGCCGTGCTCAGCCGCGGCGGGGAGCAGATTCTGCAGGAAATCCGGGCGCACCGGGACTCGGAATCGGCGACGTTCTAAACCAACTTATTGGATGAAAATATGACGACGGGCGTTCCGATGGTTAAGCCAGTGGCTTGGGTCGCGTTGCTGCCGGCCCTTGCGGTTATGGCATTGGCTATCTGGTTTTGGCAAGCAGTAGGAGTGGTGGGCGCTAATGCGTGGGCGCTAGGTGCCGCTACGCACCTGCTGTTGGCTTGGGTATTGCGCGGCTCCTTAGGACGCTATCATCAGCAAGGCATCCGGCTGGTGAAGCAGGAGAAATTTGCAGAAGCCATTCCCTGTTTCGAGCAGAGTTACCATTTCTTCCAGCGTCATACCTGGATTGACCGGTGGCGTTATCTGACCATGCTCAGTGCTGGCAAAATGAGCTATCGGGAAATGGCGCTGAATAATATTGCTTTCTGCTACGGTCAGGTGGGTAACGGGCAACAAGCCAAGGCTTATTATGAGCAGGCGCTACGGGAGTTTCCAGGTAGTGGGCTGGCTAAAGCCGGTTTGCGGATGCTGGAATCAGTCCACAGCTAATTCTGGCCGCTTGTTCGTCACCGCGTACAGCAGCAAGGCCATAACGGCGCCGCTGGTATCGGCCAGCATGTCCTTCTGCGCGTCCCAGATGTCGCCCTGGCTGCCGAGGAAGGCGGCGCCGGACTCCCCGCCGGCCGTGGCCGCGTACAGCCACTCGATGATTTCGTAGCTCATGGCCACCGTGCCGATGACGCACAGCGGCAGCAGGTAGGAGAGGAAGCGGCTACGGATCAGCCCGCGGGCGTCGGTATACTCGATGAGGGCGTAGGCGTAGAAGCCCACCGTGACGTGCGCCACCCGGTCGTACATGTTGCGCTTGTAGCCCAGCAGGTCGTTGAACCAGTCGAAGGGCACCCGCTCGAAGGTGTAGTAGCCGCCGATGGTGTGCAGGTACAGCAGCACGCTCATCAGCACGTAGGCGGTGTTGGAGAACTGCACGCCCCGGCGGTACAGCACCACCAAGGCCACCACGATGAGCACGATGGGCAGGTTTTCGACCACCCAGGTGGCGCGGCTGTAGGGCGTAAAGGCCAGGGCGGTGAACAGCGCCAGGTAGCCGACGAGCAGCAGCTTGGGCAGCCAGGAATTGTTTTGCAGCGGGGTAGAGGAAGCAGGCATACAGTGCGGCAGAGGGGAGTTGGAGCCGCTTACGTAAACTTGGGCCGCGCCGCCGTCGGCACCGCCAGCGTGGTAGCGCGAACCGTAGGTCGCGTATCCGGAACGACTCGTTGAACGGCACCCGTTGAATCGTTCTGCGACAATCGACCAGGAATACGCAAACTACAACCGAAGGTCAGCGAAGCTAACGTTCGCGCTACGACGCGGCCGGCCTGTTGCTTGTCACCTGTCACCTATTACCTGTCAGCCCCAAACCCATGCGCCCCCGCCCGCTGCCGCCCGCCCCCACGCTCCGCACTGCCCGCCTGCTGCTGCGCCCCTGGCAGCCCGGGGATGCTGCGGCCCTGTTCCGGCTGCTCGATGCTGACCGCGCCCGCCTCACCCGCGACTTTCCCAAGACCACCCAGGCGGTGCAGGACGAAGCCGACGCCCGGGTGTTCATCGAAATCCGGGAGGCCGACTGGCAGATCGGCAAGGGCATTCAGTTCGGCATCTTCCGGCCCGGGGAGGCTGCGCCGCTGGGGCTGGTGAGCCTGCGCAACATCGAGTGGGAGGTGCCCAAGGCCGAGCTGTCGTACCTGCTGGGCCGCGCCGCCGAGGGGCAGGGCCTGATGCACGAAGCCGCCGGGGCCGTCATCGACTGGGCCTTTCGCGCGCTGGGGCTGGAGCGGGTGTACTGCTGCGCGGCCCTCGACAACGCCCGGAGCGCGGCTCTGGCCGAGCGCTGCGGCCTGCGGCGCGAGGGGCTGCTGCGCCACAACTTTCGCGGCGGCGACGGACTGCTGCACGACAGCTACTGCTTCGGCCTCACCCGGGATGAGTGGCGGGCGGGTTCCACCGAATCGGCTTAGCTTCGCCTTCGGAAACGCCGCCCCGGCGGTTTTTACTTCCTTTCCCCCGTCGTTCATGAACCGCATTTTTCGTTTCAGCGGCCTGCTGGCGGCCCTGCTCTGCCTCGGGCCCCTCACCGCGCTGCACGCCCAAACGGCCCCCTCCACCGGCCCGATCCAGCCCATCAAAGTCAAGACCAAGCCCGGCAAGAAGGACGAGCTGGTGACCATTCACGTCACGCAGGGCGACGTGGCCCTCGGCGACATCAAAATCCTGCTCTACGACCAGACGCCCCAGCACAAGGCCAACTTCCTGCAGAAGGCCAAAAGCGGCTTTTACAACGGCACGACCTTTCACCGCGTCATTCCGAACTTCATGGTGCAGGGCGGCGACGCCAACTCCAAAAACGACGACCCCAACGACGACGGCCTGGGCCAGCCCTCGGACCCGACCATTCCGGCCGAAATCGTGCCCGAGCTGAAGCACCAGCGCGGCGCCGTGGCCGCCGCCCGCCAGGGCGACTACGTGAACCCGCAGCGCGCCAGCTCCTCCTCGCAGTTCTACATCGTGCAGAACGTGACCGGCACCCCGCACCTCGACAACCACTACACCGTGTTCGGGCTGGTGGTGCAGGGCCAGGCCGTGGTCGACAAGATTGTGGCCGTGCCCATTACCGGCCCCGACCGCCCCGTGACGCCCGTACGCATGAAGTTCGAAGTGAAAAAGCTCAGCAAAAAGAAGATCATGCAGGAGTACGGGTTTCAGTATTAGGTGAAATGGGGAGGGGGTGAACGGGTGAGTGCCGTTCTGGCTGCACCGTCTGCGCAGTCCCGGCCTCCCAACCAGCACCATACCCGTTCACCCCCTTCCCATTTCACCGCCCTATGCGCTTGCTCATTACCGGGGCCAACGGCCTGCTCGGCCAGAAGCTGCTCGACCGCCTGCACCGGCAGCCCGGCGTGGCGCTCATTGCCACCGGCCGCGGCCCGTTTCGGCTGGCCGAAGCCTACCCCGCGGTGCCCTACGTGCCGCTCGACGTGAGCGACGCCGCCCAGGTGGCCGCCGTGCTGCGCGCGCAGCAGCCCACGCACGTCATTCACACCGCGGCCATGACGCAGGTGGACGACTGCGAGCTGCACCCCGACGAGTGCTGGCTGCACAACGTGACGGCCGTGGATATCCTGGCCCGCGCCTGCGCCGCCCTCGGGGTGCACCTGACGCACCTGAGCACCGATTTTGTCTTCGACGGCTCGCACGGGCCGCTGGCCGAAGACGCCGCGCCCAACCCCATCAGCCACTACGGCCGCAGCAAGCTGGCCGCCGAGCAGGCCGTGCAGGCCACGCCCGGCCTGCGCTGGGCCATTGCCCGCACGGTGCTGGTGTACGGGGTGCTGCGCGGCGGCGGGCGCAGCAACATCGTGCTCTGGGTGCGCGACTCACTGCGCGCCGGCAAGCCCATCAACGTGGTGTCGGACCAGTGGCGCACGCCCACGCTGGCCGAGGACCTGGCCGAAGGCTGCTGGCTGCTGGCCCGGCAGAGCGCCCGGGGCATTTACCACCTTTCCGGCCGCGAGCTGCTGACGCCCTACGACATGGCCCTGCAGGTAGCCGCGCACTTCGGCCTCGATGCCGCGCTCATTACCCGCGTCGACGCCGGCACCTTCACCCAGCCGGCCAGGCGGCCGGCCCGCACCGGCTTTATCATCGACAAGGCCGAGCGGGAGCTGGGCTTCCGGCCGCATTCCTTCGAAGAGGGCATTGAAATAGTGGCCGCGCAGGCGTAGGGCGCGGGGCGTCGGTTGTTCTGCGGTTTTTGGCCCGCAGCGGGCGCGGAGGATTGCGCAGCAGACGCTGTTCTGATAGTGCATCAGCGGAACGACGCAGCGTCCTCGGCGCAAGCGAAGGAAGGCGGTAGTCAACCTTCTGCGCCCGCTGCGGGCTAAAAACGCCCGCTCAGCCCGCTTCAAATCAAGGCGCGCCGGCTTACTTTCGACCCGCTATGCCCAAACCCCTACTCCTCCTCGCGCTACTGCTGGCCGCCCTCACGGCCCGCGCCCAATCCCTGCCCGAGCCCGTCGACCTGGTGAATCCGCTGATGGGCACCGACTCCAAGGTGGAGCTGTCGAACGGCAACACCTACCCGGCCATTGCGCTGCCCTGGGGCATGAACTGCTGGATGCCGCAGACCGGCAAGATGGGCAGCGGCTGGGCCTACCAGTACGCGGCCGACAAAATCCGGGGCTTCAAGCAGACGCACCAACCCTCGCCGTGGATGAACGACTACGGGCAGTTCGTGCTCATGCCCATCACCGGGCAGCGGCGCTTCGAGGAGGACGCCCGGGCCAGCTGGTTTTCGCACAAGTCCGAGGAAGCCCGCCCGTACTACTACCGCGTGTACCTGGCCGACCACGACGTGACCACCGAAATAGCCCCCACCGAGCGGGCGGCCCGCTTCCGCTTCACTTTCCCGCGCACCGACAGCGCCTACGTGGTGCTCGACGCCCTGGACCGCGGCTCCAGCGTGCAGCTGTTGCCCCGGCAGCGGCGCATCACGGGGTACACGACGCGCAACAGCAAGGGCGTGCCGGCCAACTTCCGGAACTACTTCGTCATCGAGTTCGACCACGACTTCACCAGCACCGCCATCTTCCAGGACAAGGTGCTCGACGCCGCCCGGCTGGCCGCCGAAGCCAACCATACCGGCGCGGTGGTGGGCTTCAAAACCCGCAAGGGCGAGCAGGTGCAGGCGCGGGTGGCCTCGTCGTTTATCAGCCCCGAGCAGGCCCTGCGCAACCTGGAGGAGGTGGGGGCCGATGACTTCGAGACGGTGAAGCGCAAGGCGCGGGCGGCCTGGGCCGCGCAGCTGGGCAAGATTCAGATCGAGGGCGGCTCGGAGGCCCAACAGCGCACGTTTTACTCCTGCCTGTACCGCAGCCTGCTGTTTCCGCGCAAGTTTTACGAGCTGGATGCCGCCGGGCAGCCCGTGCACTACTCGCCCTACAACGGGCAGGTGCTGCCCGGCTACCTCTACACCGATACCGGCTTCTGGGACACGTTCCGCTGCCTGTTTCCCTTCCTGAACCTGCTGTACCCGGGCGTCAACGCGCAGATTCAGGCGGGCCTGGCCAACGCCTACAAAGAAGGTGGCTGGCTGCCGGAGTGGGGCAGCCCCGGCTACCGCAACGTGATGATTGGCAATAACTCGGCCTCCGTCGTGGCCGACGCCTACCTCAAGGGCGGGCGCGGCTACGACATCAGCACGCTCTACGAGGCCCTGCTGCACGGAGCCAACAACGCCGGGCCGCTGCAGGCCGTGGGCCGCGCCGGCGTGGAGCACTACAACCGGCTCGGCTACGTGCCCTACGACGTCAAAATCAACGAAAGCGCGGCCCGCACCCTGGAATACGCCTACGACGACTTCGCCATCTACCAGCTCGGCAAGGCGCTGGGCCGGCCGAAAAAGGAACTCAACCTCTACGCCCGGCGCAGCCAGAACTACCGCCACCTGTTCGACAAGCAGACCGGGCTGATGCGGGGCAAAAACCAGAACGGCACCTTCCAAACGCCCTTCAACCCCTTCAAGTGGGGCGACGCCTTCACCGAGGGCAACAGCTGGCACTACACCTGGTCGGTGTTTCACGACATCCACGGGCTGATGACCTTGATGGGCGGGCCCCGGCCCTTCGTGGCCACGCTCGACACGGTGTTTACCCTCGCGCCGGTGTTCGATGCCTCGTACTACGGGGAGGTCATCCACGAAATCCGCGAGATGCAGATTGCCGGCATGGGCAACTACGCCCACGGCAACCAGCCCATTCAGCACATGACCTACCTCTACAACTACGCCGGCCAGCCCTGGAAGGCGCAGTACTGGGTGCGCGAGACGCTGAACCGCCTCTACCAGCCCACCCCCGATGGCTACTGCGGCGACGAGGACAACGGCCAGACCTCGGCCTGGTACGTCTTTTCCGCCCTGGGTTTCTATCCCGTTTGCCCCGCCACCGACGAGTACGTGCTCGGCGCCCCGCTCTTCCCCCGGGCCACCCTGCGCCTGGACAACGGCAAGACCATTGTGCTCAACGCCCCCGGCAACCAGGACGCCGCCAACCGCTACATCGGCGGCCTGCGCCTGAACGGCCAAGCGTACGGCCGCAACTTCCTGCGCCACGCCGAGCTGCTGCAGGGCGCCACCCTCGACTTCGACATGCAGGCCCGGCCTAACCCGCAGCGCGGCACCCGCGCCGAGGACGCGCCGTATTCGTTCAGCAAGGACGAAAAAACGGGGCGCTAGCCATTGATTGTGTATTAATAGTCAGTAGTTTATGTCCCAAGGAATCCGAATTCGCTGCATATCCGAATCAGCGGGACCAATAGTCCGCTATGCGTATCACCTGTACAACGATTCGGTTTCGGTGCAGTTCGAGGTAGGCGGCAGCTACGACGAGTTAATCGATTTTGGGCGGCAGCTACAGCAATACCCGCTGGTGTATTTTAATGATGAGCAGGAATACCAGGCGGTGTTTCAGAAAGGGAAAAACCGGCCCCGATTCCTTTGGTACTTCCGCATAGAGGTTTTTGCCTACAAAACCAATGGCGCGGCGGCCGTGAAGATGGTCTATGACAACAACGCCGCCGCTGAGTACCGAAACCGGGCAGCGTTTTCGATAAGGACCAGTCCGGCTTCCATCGTTGAGCTGGGCCACCTGCTGGCCACCTGGAAGCCGACGGAACAGGCAGAAGTGGTGTGGGTTGCGGATGAGTAGCTTCCGGAGCACCTGAACGCCATTGGGGCGGGTGAAGGGGGCGGTGTAACTGGCTGACGGATAGCGCTGAGTGGAACGATTGATTGCCGCCGACTCCGCCCGCCAGACAACCTACGGCAGAAATGGGTCGTTATTCCTGGCTACCTATCTACCACAACCAAACCCCGCTTACATGAAAGCTCTCGTCTTCCACGGCATCAAGGATGTGCGCGTCGACACCGTCGACGACCCCGAAATCGTCGACTCCCGCGACGCTATTATCCGCGTGACGAGCACCGCCATCTGCGGCTCCGATTTGCACATCTACAACGGCGGCATTCCCCAGCCCCGGCCCATGGTGCTCGGCCACGAGTTCATGGGCATCGTGGAAGAAGTGGGCAAGGGCGTGGGCGGCAAGCTCAAGGTGGGCGACCGGGTGGTGGTGCCCTTCCCGGTGGCCTGCGGCTGCTGCTTTTTCTGCAACCACGACCTGCCCGGCCACTGCGAGCATTCCAACCCCGACCACTACGGCCCCGAGGGCGGCGTGCTCACCGAAAAAGGCGGCGCCCTCTTCGGCTACACCGACCTCTACGGCGGCTACAACGGCGGCCAGGCCGAGTACGTGCGCGTGCCCTACGCCGACTACGGCCCCCGCGTCATTCCCGACTCGCTCACCGACGAGCAGGCCCTGTTCCTGACCGACATCTTCCCCACCGGCTACTCCGGCATTGATTGGGGCGAGGTGAAGGGCGGCGAGTTCGTGGCCATTTTCGGGGCCGGCCCGGTGGGCATCATGGCCGCCAAATCGGCCTGGCTGCGCGGCGCTGCCCGCGTGGTCATCGTCGACGTGCTCCCGTACCGCCTCGACAAAGCCAAGGCCGCGGCCAACTGCGAAGTCATTCTGTGGGAGGACCGCAAGCAGGTTATCGAAGCCATCCGCGGCATGAGTCAGGGGCGCGGCGCCGACGTGTGCGTGGAGGCCGTGGGCTTCGAGCCGGAGCGCGACCTGCTGGACCGCGCCAAGGCCGTCGTCAACTTCGAGAAAGGCTCGCCCAAGGTCATCGAGGCCTGCATGAGCGCGGTGCGCCGCGGCGGCATCGTGTCGGTGCTGGGCGTGTACGGGGCTTACTTCGACAACTTCCCGCTGGGCCAGTTCTTCGACAAGGGCATCACCCTGCGCGGTGGCCAGGCCCCCGCCCACAAGCACATCGACCAGCTGCTGCAGTACGTGGTGGAGGGCAAGGTCAAGCTCGACGACGTGATTTCGCACCGCCTGCCCCTGAGCGAAGCAGCCCTCGGCTACGACATCTTCCGCAACAAAAAGGACAACTGCACCAAAGTCGTGCTCAAGCCCTAGACGCCCCGGCACCCGCCGCCAGCTTCAGATACCCCGGCCGGGCTGGCCGGGGTATTTTTGTTGCCCGGGCTGTACCTTCTCCGGCCCTTCCCCGTCGACTTATCCCCTTTGCTGTCTGTTACTGGTGCGGCCCGGGTGCGCGCTGCTGCGCCCGCCGGCCGGTGCGCCGCCCGGCGGGTTCGCCACGGTGGCAACGCTGGCCGGCCCGCCAGCAAGGGCCGCACCGACGGCTCCGGCCCGGCCGCCCGCTTCAGCCACCCAATGGGCGTGGTTGTCGACCCTGTACGTGGCCGAGGCCGCCGGCGCGCTGGTGCGCCGCATCAGCGCCGCCGGGCGGGTAAGCCCGCTGGCCGGCGCCGCCAATGCGCCCGGCAGCGCCGACGGTCCGGTGGCCGCCGCCCGCTTTAAAAGTCCGCTGGGCCTGGCGGGAGGACCCGCCGGCACGGTGTACGTGGCCGGTGGGCGGAACCACACCGAGCGGGCAATTCGGTAAGCCAAGGAACGGGAAAAAGCCGGAGCGGGCGCGCGTGCATCCGTCGACGGGCTTTCGTATCTTGAAAGCCTTTCTGCTGCTCCGGCAATCAGCCCGCGCCGCGTACGCGCCGGTCCGATTGCGCGCCTTACCCAACCAAGCCACCACTCTGAAAACCGCCCTTTTTCGTTCCGCTTTGGCGGTGCTGCTGCCCGCGGCGCTGCTTTCCTCGGTCCACGCCCAAACGCCCGGCGGCCGTGCCGCGCCGGCTACCAAGCTGGCTCCGCCGCTGCAGCTGGCTCCGCTGGCCGCCGCCTACCGCGTGCAGGTGCCGGATGCCGCCGCCTTCCGCCGCTGGGCCCGGCAGCACCTGCCGGCGGCCCGCCTGACGGCCGCGCCGGGCCCGGCCGGCCTCTTCACCGTGCACGGGGCGTCCTCCGCCGCCGCCCTGGCCGCCTGCCCGCTGGTTGAGTTCGTCGACGTGGCCGACCGCCGCGCCCAGCCCGAAAAGGAAATTGACGGGGTGGACCTCGGCGCCAACCGCGTGTGGCCCGTGCACGCCCTCTTCCCCCAGCTCGACGGCCGCGGCCTCACCGCCTCGGTGAAGGAAGAGCCCTTCGACTCGGCCGACATCGACTTTCACGGGCGCGTGCTGCCCAGCGCCCTGCTGGGCGGCCAGCCCTCCGACCACGCCACCATCATGGCCACGCTTATCGGCGGGGCCGGCAACTCGGCGCCCACCGGGCGCGGGGCGGCCGGGCAGGTGCGCCTGGCCTCGTCGAGCTACGCCAACCTGCTGCCCGACGACGGGGCGCAGCTCAGCGCCGCGGGCGTGTCGGTGCAAAACCACTCGTACGGAGTGGCCGCCGTCGAAAGCTACTACGGCCTCGAAGCCCGTGCCTACGACCAGCAGACGCGGCAGTACCCGGCGCTGCTGCACGTGTTTTCCTCGGGCAACCGCGGCACGCAAACCAGCCCCGCCGGCAGCCGCTACGCCGCCGTGGCGGGCGTGGCCAACCTGACGGGCCAGTTCAAGCAGTCGAAAAACACCCTGAGCGTGGGCGCCACCGACGTGCTGGGCCAGGTGGCCCCGCTTAGCTCGCGCGGCCCCGCCCACGACGGCCGCCTCAAGCCCGAGCTGGTGGCCCTGGGCGAAGCCGGCACCTCCGACGCGGCCGCGCTGGTATCGGGCGCGGCCCTGCTGGCGCAGCACGCCTACCGCGACCAGCACGCGGGCGTGCTGCCCCCGGCGGCCCTCACCAAGGCCGTGCTCCTGAACAGCGCCGACGACGTGGGCCGTCCCGGCCCCGACTTCGAGGCGGGCTTCGGCCAGACCGACGCCCTGGGCGCCGTGCAAACCATGCTCGCCGGCCGCGTGCTGCTCGATGCCGTGGGGGCAGGGGCCACGAGCAGCTTCCCGCTGGCGGTGCCCGCGGGTGTGCGGCAGCTCAAGCTCACCCTGGTGTGGGCCGATGCCGAAGCCGCTGCCAATGCCGCCCAGGCCCTGGTCAACGACCTCGACGTGGAGCTGGTGGGGCCCGGCGGGCAGCGCTGGCGCCCCTGGGTGCTCAGCGCCTACGCGCACCCGGATTCGCTGCGCCTGCCCGCCCGCCGCGGCGCCGACCACCTCAACAACGTCGAGCAAATCACGCTGGCCGTTCCCGCCGCCGGTACCTACCAGGTGCAGGTGCGCGGCTACCGCCTGGCCGTGGGCAGCAGCCAGGACTTCGCCGTGGCCTACGAACTGGAAACGGCCGGCCTCGACTGGACCAACCCCGCCAGCACCGGCACCGCCCTGCGCGCCGACCAGCCCCAGCGCCTGCGCTGGCAGTGGCGCGGCCCCGCCGCCACGGGCCGCCTGGAGTACCGCCTCGGCAGCACCGGCAGCTGGCAGCTCATCGGCGCCGCCGTCGACGTGGCCGCGGGCCTCTACCTCTGGACGCCGCCCGACGTGGCCGGCGCGGCGCAGGTACGGCTGGTAGTGGGCAGCACGGAGTACCCCAGCGGTGCGTTTGCCCTAAGCCGCCGCCCCCAGCCCGAAGTGGGCTACTACTGCCCGTCCGAGGGCTCCGTCGCCGCCGAAGCGCTGCTGACGTGGCCGCCCGTGCCCGGCGTGTCGGAGTACCAGATTCTTCGCCTCGGCGCCACCCGTCTGGAGCCCTTTCGCGTGGTGGCCGATACGGCGCTGTTGCTCAGCGGCGCGGCTCTTGGCAGCCGCTACTACGGCGTGGTGCCCCTGCTGCCCGATGGCACCCCGGCCGCTCGCGCCCGTACCCTCGACTATACCCGCAGCGGCACCGGCTGCTACGTGCGCTCCTTTCTGCCGCGGCAGCTGGTGAGCAGCGAAGTGCAGTTCGAGCTGGTGCTCGGTACCACCTACCGCCTGCGGCGCATCTACCTGGAACGCCAGACCGCCGCCGGCTTCGAAACGGTGCAGACCCTCACGCCGGGCCCGCAGCCGCGGTTTTGGCTCACCGATGTGCCGCCCGGCCCCGGCCGCTACGCCTACCGCGCCCACCTCGAAACCCAGGCTGGCCGTAGTATTTACACCGGCATCGAGGAGGCTTATTTCGCCGCCGTTGGGGACGTGGCCGTGTTCCCCAACCCCGTGGCGGCCGGCCAGCCCATCACCGTGCTCGACGCCGAGCAGCGCCTCCTGCACTGGCAGCTATTCGACCACCTCGGCCGCCTGCTGCGCGAAGCCTCCACCGACGAAGGCACGCTCGGCCAGGTCCCGACCGACGGGCTGCACCCCGGTACCTACGTGCTGCGCCTGCGGCCGGCTGGCGGCGGAGCCAGCTTTACGCGCCGCGTGCTGGTGCGCTGAGCCTCTCTGAGCCGATGCGGCTGGCCCTGCCCCCGGCCCGTAGCCCCGCCTTCGCCGCCTGGCCTCCCCAACGGGACAACGCCCGACTCCGCAGGGAGCCGGGCGTTGTCGCGTTGGGGAGGCCAGGCGCGGGGGAGCTTAGTAGAGGTAGTTGAGGGCCGTTTTGTCGTGCGAGTCGAATGGGCGGCTCTGGCCTGCGCCGATGCAGGCGAGCATCCACGAATTGGGCTCGGCCGTGGTGGGCGTGCCGGGAATGTGGATGGCGCCCACTGTGCTGGCGCCTTCGTTGGCCGTAGCCCCGCCGCAGCTGTAGGAGCGGTCCATGAAGTCGGTGTGGCGGAAGCCGATGCAGTGGCCGATTTCGTGGGCCAGAATGGTGCCCAGGTAGTTGGCCGATGGGCTGGCGCCAATGGCCTGCGAATTCACCTTCACCTGGCCGTACGGAGCGCCGGCGGAAGTGGGGAAACCGGCCGAAGCCAGGAAGCTGCCGTTGCCCTTCACGATATCGATATCAGCCCCCGACGACACGCGCTGGAAGGTGATGAGCAGGTTTTCGGCATTGTAACGGCGAATGGCTTCGTCCAGCCCCGCCACGTAGGCGGTGGGCAGCCGGCTGGAAATGCTCACCCTGATAACGCGGCCCGGGCCGGCGCTGACCAGGTTGTTGGTGCGGTACTGCTCGGCGTTGCCCACGCGCAGCAGCTGGTGCAGGGGCGTGCTGCCCAGGTCAGCTTCCGTCAGCACAATGTCGCCTTCGACCAAGTATCCGTCCTCGGTTTTCTGCGCGTTGTGGGTGCTGAAGCCCAGGGCCCGGATCTGCGTCAGGGCTTGCTCGCTGGGCTGGTCGGCGGCGCGCACGTCGTCCTTCTTCCCGCAGGAATTCAGGCCGAGCACGGCGAGGGCAAGAGCGGCGGTAAACAGCGGTTTCTTCATGGGTGTTGGGGTTGCGGAACAGAGGGCAAGCGCAAGGGGCAAACGGTGACCGGAGAAGCGGAGCGCCGAAATGGCTTGAATCTCCGCGCCTGCGGCCCTAAACACAAGACCCGCCTGGGGAGCAGGCGGGTCTTGTCGTCGGAAAATCAGGCTAAGCGCGGGGGAGCTTAGTAGAGGTAGTTGAGGGCCGTTTTGTCGTTCGTGTTGAACGGACGGTTGGCCCCGGTGCCGATGCAAGCCAGCATCCAGGAGGTGCCGTCGCCATTGTAGGCCGTGGGCGTGCCCGGGATGTGAACGGCACCCACCGTGCTGGCACCTTCGTTGGTGTAAGCCCCGCCGCAGCTAAACGCGCGGTTGGCGTAGTCGGTGTGGCGGAAGCCGATGCAGTGACCAACTTCGTGGGCCAGGATGGTGGCCAGGTAGTTGGTGCCGGGGCTCGTGCCCAGGTAGGTGGAGTTAACCAGTACTTGGTTGTGGGGATTACCGCCGGAGGTGGGGAAGCCAGCCGAAGCCAGGTAGCCAGCACCGCTCGGGGCTTTGGTCAGGGTGATGTTGGCGCCCGAGCTAACGCGGCTGAAGCGCAGACGCAGGTTTTCGGCGTTGTAGCGGCGGATGAGCTCATCGGTGGCCGTCACGTAGGCTGCGGGCAGCGTGCTCGATACGGCAATGGTAATGGTACGGGTCGTCGAGCCTACGCTCACCAGGTTGTTGGTGCGGTACTGCTCGTTGTCGCCTACGCGCAGGAACTGCCGGTCCGGTACGCTCTGCAGGTCGGCCTCCGACAGGAAGATGTCACCTTCTACCAGGTAGCCATTGTCCACTTTTACAGCGCCGGTCGATGTGAAGCCCATTGCGTGGATTTTCGCCAGAGCTTCTTCCGATACGGCGTCTTTAGCTTGGACATTTTCCTTCTTGCTGCAGCTGGTCATCGAGAGAGCAGCGAAGGCGCATACGGCCAGGGTCGAAAGTACGGGGGTAAACTTCATTGGTGGTTTGGTTGGGGTTTGGTTGAACAATGCGCAAAAGGTAGGAGGCTTTTTTGAAAACATCAAGATAATTTCATCAAAACTTCATTTAACGTTTGCCGTATCGCGCGCGTTTGCCCGTGCCTGTTCCTTGTAAATAAAGAAGAGATACTATATAATTCTCATTAAATGCTTTGTCGCTTACAGGTGGCGTTTATTGCATAATACCGATGTAGGTACTTGGTTTACGAGCTCGAAACGTACGATTGTTAGGCTTGCACACGACGCAGGCAGGGTCTTGCTATAATCCAGTATCGGGAAAGCACCGGCCGAAGGTGCGATAATGGGTCAGTTGGCCTGCATTGGGCCACCCAAAATGAGACGCCTGGAAGGCCGTCACGCCACCTCCCGCGCCGGCAAGCGAAATGCGTATCTTTGTTTGAAACCGAATTGTTCTTCGCGGGCCCCACTCCGGCGGCCTGCTTGTTAATAGATCTTCATTGTGGCTTGCACTTCATGTTCCAGCGGGGGCGGATGCTCTACCGGTGGCTGTGGCTCCAAAGGGGGCTGCTCCTCGGGGGGCTGCACGCGCCTGAATGTTTTCGACTGGCTGCAGGATATTGACCTGCCTGCTGGCTTCCAAGAATTTGACCTCGTTGAAATCCGCTTCAAGGGCGGCCGCAAAGAGTTTTACCGCAACGATAAGCGCCTGCACCTCACCACCGGCGACGCCGTGGTGGTGGAGGCTGGCGGCAACGGCTGGCACCTGGGCTACGTCTCGCTCAAGGGCGAGCTGGTGCGTCTGCAGATGAAAAAGAAGAAGGTGCCGCAGGACTCCAAGGACATCCGCGGCATCCTGCGCGTGGCCTCCGAGCAGGACGTGGAGCGCTACGAAGCCGCCCGCGAGCTGGAGCTGAACACCATGTTCCGGGCCCGCTCGGTGGTGGATGAGCTGCGCCTCAAGATGAAGCTCTCCGACGTGGAGTACCAGGCCGACCGCACCCGCGCCACGTTCTTCTACTCGGCCGAAGACCGCGTCGACTTCCGCGACCTGATCAAGCGCCTCGCGGAGGAATTCCGGGTGCGGGTGGAGATGCGGCAGATTTCGCTGCGCCACGAGGCCGGCCGCCTCGGCGGCATCGGGGCCTGCGGGCGCGAGCTGTGCTGCTCCACCTGGCTGACGGAGTTCAAGAGCGTGAGCACCACCGCCGCCCGCTACCAGAACCTGAGCCTGAACCCGGCCAAGCTCTCGGGACAGTGCGGCCGCCTGAAGTGCTGCCTGAACTACGAACTGGAAACTTACCTCGACGCGCTCAAGGATATTCCGCAGGTGTCGCGGCCGCTGCAGACGCAGCTGGGTGACGCCTTCCTGCAGAAAACCGACATCTTCAAGAAGCGCATGTGGTTTGCCCTGCGCGGCGACAACAACTGGGTGATGCTGCCCACCGAGCGGGTCAAGGAAATTCTGGCCCTGAACAAGGCCGGCGAGAAGCCCGACACCCTGCTGGCCCCCGTGACCGAGCCCGTGGTGGAAGTAAGCGTGCAGGAGCACGTAGAAGGCTCCCTCGACCGCCTCGACGACAAGATCAAGGCGGGCAAGCGCACCAAGCGCAAAAAGAAAAAGGAGAAGGAAAAAGGCCCGCTGGCGCCGGCCGCCGGCGTGCAGCCCAAGCCCACGGCCACCGTGCCCAAAGACGCCCCGCGCCCGCGCCCCGAGCCCAAGCCCAAACCGCCCGTAGAAGCGGCTCCGGCGGCGGCCGAAGGCGGTGAGGCCCGCGGCAACAAGGCCGGCGCCCGCGGCGGCAACAACCGCCGCAGCCGCGCCAACGTGAGCACCGACGCCCCGCGCACCGACCGCCCGGCTCCGCGCTTCGACCCGCGCTTCCGCAACGCTGCCGGTGGCGACAATAGCGGCCCGGATACAGGGGCCGGCCGGGCGCCGGGCGAAGAAGGCCGGGGCGAGCGAAGCGGCCGTTCGCGCCGTGGTGGCCGCCGCAGCGGCGGGGGCGAAGGTGGCTCCGGCGCACCCGGTAATTCGGCTCCTTCCGCTTCCTGATTTCTTACCTTCGATGATGCTCAGAATGCTGAACAACTGGCGCCAGGCCACGCTGCTGCTGGTGCTGGCCCCGGCCCTGGCCGCCTGCGACCCGAACCGGGTGTACGAGGACAACGCCGACCTGAAGGCCAACGGCCAGCCCTACCTGTGGTCGGTGCAGGACAAGCCCGCGTTTGAGTTCGAGATTACCGATCCGGGGCAGCTCTATAACGTGTACTTCAACGTGCGCAATGCCATGGGCTACGGCTACTACAACCTCTACATGAAAGCCACGCTGACCGGCCCCGACGGCAAGCCGGTGGGCGCCCCCAAGCTGCACCAGATGATTCTGATGGACCCCAAGACCGGGGAGCCCCGCGGCAACGGCACCGGCGACATCTTCGACCACCAGTTTCTGGCCATGCCGCAGCAGCGTTTTGCGCAGGCCGGCAAGTACCGCGTGGTGCTCGAGCAGTACATGCGTCAGGACGTGCTGCCGGGCATTATGTCGGTGGGCGTGCGGGTGGAGAAAGTGCCGGCCGAAGGCGCCGCCAAATAAGCGGTAACTGACTGATTGAAGATACCAAAGCCGCTCCGGAAACGGGGCGGCTTTGGTGATTTTACAGCGGGGGGTACCGGAGCGGGCGAGGGGCAAAGCAGGACGGGAAATGTATCCGTTTGGACAACTCCGCGGGAAAAGGCGGCGTATAGTTTTGACTGCTTTCCTACTTCTCACCCTAACCAACCAACACCTTTCACAATGGCTGACAACACCAAAAATCCGAACAGCGCCCAGAACTCGGCCTCGGGTTCGACCCAGGGTGGCACCACGGGCTCGACGGGCATGAACGCCAATGCCGGCGGTATGCAGGGTAATACCAGCAACCAACCCGGTTCCTCTACTTCCTCTTCCTCGGGCCTGACCAGCGGTGACAGCAACCGCCCGTCAGGCTCGACTACTTCCAGCCAGTCGCTGGCCAACTCGGAAACGAGCATGGGCCAGGGCGGACTCACCGGCTCGGCCTCGGACAGCAAATCGGGCAGCAAGTCGGGCGGCGCCGGCGGCAAGAGCAGCGGCGCCAAATCGGCCACCGGCTCCACATCGGCTTCGACGTCGACGGCGGCCAAGAAATCGGGCAGCAGCTCTACGAAGGCGTCTTCGGGCAAGAGCGGCTCGTCGTCCGGCAAAAGCCAGGACCAGAACAGCGGCCAGCAAGGCAACTACGGCGGCAACTTCGGCAACTCCATGGAGGGCAGCCACCGCGACCATGACCGCGACGAAAACATGTATAGCGGCGCCGGGCGCGGCGAATTTGGCTCGCAGGGACGCGGCAATACCCAGGGCGGCTACGGCAACCAGGACCGCGACTTCGATACCCGCTCGCGCGGCGGAGAGTACGGCGACGACGGCTACAACCGTGGCCGTCAGGGTAACTCCTACGGTCAGTACGGCGGCCAGGACGACTACCGCGGCAGCCAGGGCGGCAGTGGCTACAACGGCAACTACGGCCAGCAAAGCAACTACGGCGGCCAGGGCAACTACGGCCAGCAGGGTGGCATGAGCAACAGCAGCCGCGGCGGCCAGCAGGGCGGCCACAACTACGGCGAGCAGCGTCAGGGGCACATGGATAGCCACTACGGCCAGCGCGACTCCTATGGCTACCAGGAGCGCGGTTACGGCCAGCAGGGCGGCAGCAGCATGGGCGGCGGCTACCAAGAGCGCGCCGGTTCGCAGGGCGGCGACTTCAGCGGCCGTAACTACGGCGGCCAGGGCAGCTACGGCAACCAGAGCAACATGAGCGGCCGCGGGATGCAAACCAATGAGCGCGACGACTACCGCAGCTCCAACGACAACGGTTCGCGCTATGGCCAGGGCCAGGGTTACAGCCAGGACTACGGCCACTCGTCGATGGGTGACCAGGGCCGCAGCATGCAGGGCGGCTACGGCCGCGGCGGCCGCGAGCAGGACGACTACGGCCAGTACAGCACCCGCAACCAGCGCGAAGACCAGGACCGCTCGTCCTCGCGCGGCGGCTACGACAACCAGGGCTCGGGCCGGCGCGACTGGGAAAACCAGAACAACCGCAGCCAGGGTAACTACGGCCGCAGCAACATGGGCGGTGGCCAGATGGGCAGCGGCTACGGCGGCGGCTACAACGATGACCGCTACAGCTCGGGTCGCTCCGGCTCGTCGTCCGGCGCGCAGAACAGCAACTACGACTCGCGCAGCGGCTACAACGAAGGCCGCGGCGGCTACATGGGCAACTCCGACCAGGGCTTCGGCTCGCGCGGTGGCTCCTACAACGACGAGTACGATTCCTCGAACCGCAACTCGCGCCAAGGCTCGGCCTCGCGCGGCGACATGCGCAACGAAGACCGTAGCCAGAACTACGGCCAGCAGAACCGCGGCAACTACCGCAGCCAGGAAGACGACTCGGACTACGGCTCCGGCTCGGCCGGGCGCCGCAACCGCGGCCGCGACGATGACGACCGTTACTAGGGTTGCTTAACCCAATAAAAAAAGCCCCCCGGCAGGTGCCGGGGGGCTTTTTTGTGAATGATACAAGGTCGGCGTTGAAAGGCTGTTTGCTCCGGTTCGGCTGCGTCTCAGAAAACTGCCCGCCACACCGGTTCAACCTTGAAGCCGCGGCCGGCGCCGCGGCTTACGGCTGCCAGGCGTGCCGGTTGGCCTGGGCAAACTCCTGCACCGTGCGCGGCCGCTGGCCGGTGAGCTGCTGCCCGTCGGCGGTGATGGGGGCCGCGTAGCCGGCCCGGCCGAGGGCGTTCAGCTCCATCAGGGCATCAATCATCCACTGCGGGGCCCCCGGCATGGCCTGGCGGGCGGCTTCCTCCGGCACGTCGACGTAGCGCACCGGGCGGCCGGTGGCGGCCCCGATGGCCGCCGCCACCTCGTGGCCGCTCAGGGCCTCGGGGCCGGTGAGCGTGAAGGCGCGGCCGTGGTAGCGGGCCACGTCGGCGGTGAGCAGGGCGGCGGCGGCTTCGGCAATGTCGAAAGCGTCGATGTAGCTCACGCGGCCCTCGCCCAGCGGTTGGTAGATGGCGCCCTGCTCGCGGATGCTCGGACCCTGATACGTAATGAAGTTCTGCAGGAAGCTGTTGGGGCGCAGAATGGCGTAGGCCAGCCCGCTCTGGGCCAGGTACTGCTCGGCCTCGCGGTGCCAGCGGCCCAGCTGAATGCCCGGTTCGGCGTCGGCGCCCATGGCCGAGAGCTTTACCACCTGTTTCACGCCGGCTGCCTTGGCCGCGTCGATGAACCGCTTGCTGTCCTCGACTTGCGTCTCGACGAAGGGCACCAACAGAAACGCGCGGTCGACGCCGGTGAGGGCCACGTCCAGCGTCTCGGGGCGCTGAAAATCCAGCTCCACGAGCTGCACGGCGGGGTTGAGCTGGCGCAGCCGGTCGCCCTTGATGACGGAATGTACGCCGGCGCGCACGTGTACGCCGCGGTTGCTGAGGGCGCGCACCAGCTCGGAGCCGACGGTGCCGGTGGCGCCGGTAACCAGAATTGTTTCAGGCATGGGGGTGATGGTTCGGTTGGGGGATGCTTGCGGGGTGATTACCACCGGGCCGCCCGCTTTGTTCGCGCGGCCCGCCGCGGTCAGCGGGCGGCGGTGTCGCGGCGGAAGCTGGCCCGGAACAGCTTGCCTTTCTCGTTGCTGAGCACGAAGTCGTGGTCGTTGACAAAGGTCAGCGCTTCGGCCTGCCCGCTGCTGGGCAGGGGCAGGCAGCTCTTGGGGCCGTCGAACAAGCGCCGGCCGGGCGCCACGTCGAGCAGATACACGTGGCCGTAGCCGAGCAGGGCCACGCGGCGCCCGTCGGGGCTGATGTCGGCGGCGGTAATCCAGGTATTGATGCGGATGCTGTCGGCGAGGCGGGCTACGTAGCTACCGGGCCGGGCGGGCAGGTGGTATTCCTTCACCCAGTTGCCTTCGCCGCGGTTCTTGGTAAAGAGGTACAGGCTGTCGTTGTGGTAGAAAAAGGCTTCGCAGTCGAAGTTGCGGGCCTTTTTCTTGGGCGGAAACAGCTTCTGGTCGGGGTAGTGGAAGCGGATGGTATCGACCTGCTTCAGGTCGGGGCCGGAGAGGCGGTACACGCGCAGGTCGCGGCGCTTGTTGCCGTTGTTGCCGAAGTCGCCGATGAACAGCTGCCCGCGCTGCCGGTCCTGGGCCAGGTCTTCCCAGTCCACGTTGCTGGCGCCGCGCACCGGGTGCGTCCGGATCAGGTCACCCTGCGGGTTGACGAGGTACAGCCAGGTGGTGTTGCCGCCGTCGCCGTGGGTCCAGAGGTTGCCGTCGGCGTCGGCCAGGGCCAGGCCCGAGCTTTCCACCACCTCCTGCTTGTGCAGGCGGCCCACCGTCTGTACCTGGTAGTCCTTGCTCACGCGGGCGAAGTCGCCGCGGTCATCCTTCTTGGTGCAGCCGCAGAGCACGGAATGCGCAAAAATCAGCAGGGGAATCAGCTTATCGCGGAGTACAAACAGCATGGCGAAGGCAGAAAAACGCGGCTTCGGGCGCCGAAACCGGGGGCATTCTGCGCTGCCTTACGCAAAGCGCGGCCGATTGGCTGCAATTCGGCCGCGCGGCCCGGGCCTCAGAAGCGCAGGTAGGGCAGTAGCTTCTGATAGGTCGCGTCGTCGAGCACGCGGATCTGGCGCAGGTCGGTGGGCTGGCGGAAGCGGCCGTGCTGCTGGCGGTAGGCCACCACCACGCGGGCCAGGCGCTTGCCCAGGTACGGGTGCTGGCAGATTTCCTCAAATTCGCCTTCGTTCACGTTCAGCGGCTGGGGCTGGTAGCCGGCCGGCACGAAGGTGTACTTGCGCAGGCTGTCCACCAGGTCGGGCGCGTCGCGCAGGCTGTAGATTTCGGCCGCCTGGTCCACCGTGATGAAGCCGCCCAGCCGCTCGCGGTACTCCACCACCCGCGCCGACAGCCGCCGCCCGATGCCGCGAATCTGCATGAGCTGGGTGGTGTCGGCCGCGTTCAGGTCGAAGGGCTGCAGGTGGCGCGGCTTGCGCGGAAACTTGCCCGGCGCAGCGCTGCCCACATCGGCGAAGGGCTGGCCTTTGCGGTCGGGGTAGCGGCTGGCGTACTGTTTCTTTTCGCCGGGCGGCAGCTGCTCGGGCAGCCGCAGGTAGGGCGCCAGCCGCTGGTAGGTGGTGTCGTCGAGGCCGTAGGCTTTGCGCAGCTGCTCCTTAGCCTTGAAGCCGCCGATGACGTCGCGGTACTTCACCAGGCGCTTGGCCAGAAAGCGCGGCAACCCGCGGGCTTGCCAGCCGGTTTCGTCCACCGCGTTGGGGTCGAAGGGCGTGAGCGGAATGCGGGCCACGCGCACGTAGGCGGGCCGGCGGGCCGGGTAGCGGCGGCGGGTGGCTTCGGCGGGGCGGGCGGCGGTCAGCTCGGCGGCTACCTGCTCCAGCTGCCGGCGGTCGGCGGCGGGGTTGTAACGAGGCAGCGCCGGGCGCAGCAGGGCCGGGGTGGCCAGCAGCGCCAGCAGCAGAATCAGCAGGAAGGCAAAGCCATTGGTTTCGGTGCGGGAAAACCCGAAATGCCGCCGCACGAAACGGCGCAGGGAATCAGCCACGGACATAATCAAGAAGGCAACAGAACACTAGAATCGGTGGAAAATCTACTGATTAATAGCGTGTGTTGGATGCTGGCTGGATAAAAAATATGGTAATTCTGCCACCGAGGCTTGGCTCGTAACACGCGTGGACCCAGGCCCCGACCAGCTTCTGACAGGCGTACAGCCGCTTGTGGGTCAACGACAGTGGCCCAACGAATGTAGCTTCGCCGCCCGGCGGTTGGAGGCGGCGGAGTACTGCGTTGCTTCAGCGCGGCAGTTGGTACACGCTGAAGCCCGTCGGGGTGAGGGCGTAGAGGTACTGCTCGCCCACCAGCACCTGGGTGGCATCGGGCACGGGCAGTAGCACGGTGCGCTCCTGAAAGCTGTAGAGGTGGTAGAAGTGTAGCAGGCCGTCCCGGAGGTAGTACAGCTCGTCGCCGCGGAAGCCGGCCCAGCTCAGGCCGGTGATGGGCAGGCGCTTGCGGAAGTTGCCGAGGTTGTCGAACACCCACACGCCGCTGGTGCGGTCGACGAGGTAGAGGTTGTTCTGGTACTCGCGCAGAAAGCGGAAATCGGGCTTGGTGCGGCCCAGCAGCACGTCCAGGGGCGTGGTCACCGTCACGCGCTGCTGGCCCGAGCTGTACTGCAGCAGCGTCAGGTTGCTTTCGTTGAGCAGCCAGAGGTTGTCGTCGGGCGCGATGGTGGCCAGGCGAATCAGCCCGTTGTCGATGATTTCGGAAAAGCGCGTGCCGCCGATGGGCGCCAGAAACCGGTCGAGCACCAGCAGCTCCTGCCGGTCGTCGTAGTACACCAGGATTTTGGCCGCGTTCCAGGCTTCCACCGAGCCGGTATGGCCCACCAGCGGCGGCGAGTAGGTGGCCAGCAGCTGCCCGTCGGGCCCGAACTGCCGCAGGCTGTTTCGGGCGTCGGTTACGTAGAGGTTGCCGCGCCGATCCAGCGAAGCCGGGCCGGGCTGGGCCAGCGGCACGGTGCGCACCAGCGTCAGGTTGGGGGCCGGGGCGGCGGCGGCCGGCAGCTGGGCGGCGGGGCGGGCTTCGGCCGGAGCCGTGGGCTGGGGCGTGGTTGTCTGGGCCAGGGCCGGGGCCGCGCCGAGCAGCGTCAGGCCAAGTGCGGCGGCCGATTTGCCGAGCCGGGCATTCAGCCAGCGGAGCCTAGCCTTCAAAACGTTCCAGGGACAGGTTGTTGCCATCGTAGACGCCGTAGGTGCAATAATTGACCCACTCGCCGAGGTTGACGTAGCGGCTGTGCGCGCCCACGGGCACGTCGAGCGGCAGGTGACGGTGGCCGAACACGTAGTAGTCGTGGTGGAAACGCTTTTCCAGCTCCCGGCAGTACACCAGCAGCCACTCGTCGTCGCCGAGGTAAATGTCGTCCTTGGCCGTGTTGCTCAGGCGGCTGCGCTGGCTCCAGGCGTTGGCAATGCCGATGCCCACGTTGGGGTGGATGCGCGCAAACAGCCACTGGGCCACCGGCGAGGCGAAAATACGCTTGAGCACCTTGTAGGTGTAGTCCTTGGGCCCCAGCCCGTCGCCGTGGCCGAGGTGAAAGCGCTGCTCCCCGATGCTGAGGCTGACCGGGTGGCGCAGCACCGGAATGCCCAGCTCCTGGGTGAAGTAGCCGAACATCCACATGTCGTGGTTGCCGGTGAAGAAGGTTACGGGCAGTCCGCCGTCGACCAGCTCGGCCAGCTTGCCCTGCAGGCGGATAAAGCCCCGGGGAATGGCGTGGCGGTACTCAAACCAGAAGTCGAAAATGTCGCCCACGAGGTAGATGGCCGCCGCGTCCTGGGCGGCCATGTCCAGCCAGCGCACGATGCGCCGCTCCCGTTCCCGCGAGCTGGCGGGGTTAGGGGCGCCGAGGTGGAAGTCGGAGGCAAAGTACACCTTGCGGTCGGGCGCCAGCACGATGGGGGGCAGCTCAGGCAGTGGCGAGGTCATCCAGCAGGAACAAGGTGATGCTGCGCGGCCCGTGGGCGCCGAGCACGAGGGTTTTCTCGATGTCGGCGGTGCGGCTGGGGCCGGTGGCCAAGGAAAGCATGGACGGCAGCTTGTCCAGCCCACCGAACTTGGCCTCGGCCAGCTGCAGGGCGTCGCTGATGTCGGCCACCACCTGGGAGGCGCGGGCGAAAACCAGCTGCTGATCGGGGTAGATGCTCAGGCGCCGCCCGCTGGCCGTGGCCGAGCTCAGCAGCACCGAGCCGGTGCGGGCCACCAGCGCCTCGCAGGTGGTCAGGCCCGCGTCGGCGTGGGCAATGAAGTCGGTTTCGTCGCCGATGTGCACGATGCCGGCCGCGTGCAGCAGCTTCTTCAGCTCCGGTTCCCACACGAACAGGTGCTCGATGCCACGCTCCTTTTTGTGGGTGTAGAGCAGGTCGTAGAAGTGCTCTTCGGTGGCGCAGTAGTAAAACGTGCCGCCGGCCCGCACGAAGCTTTCGGCGAAGCTGATGGTCAGGTCGTCGGCCGGGGCCGGGAAGAGCGGCGCGGTGAAGTTGGGCACGGCCGGCTGCTGCGGGCTGGGCTGCTGCAGGGCCGTGCGGATGCGCTTCAGGATGATGTCACGGGACGACTCGACCACGGATTCGACGGATTTTTCGGATTGAACGGATTTTGTGGACGGCTGCTGCGTGGCATTTCCGGGCAAGGTACTGGCCGCATTTAGGCTCAGGAAGGGGTAAGCGGGCGGGGCTGGTTTTTGAGGAAACGTTTGTAGCGCAGGCTTGGCTCCCCAAAGTTCAGCAATAAACCTATTTCAAGCTGGTAAGCTTCCAGGTAATTGATGGTTTGGGCGAAATGCACGGCGGTTAACTCATTCAGGGCCTTGAGTTCTACCAGCACTACATCAGCTACCAGAAAATCAACGCGGCGCGAACCGACCTCGATATTCTTGTAGAAAACGGGCATTACCACCTCCCGTTGAAATGGAAGGCCCGCTTCCTCGAACTCAACGGCCAGACTGCGCTGGTACACCACCTCCGGAAACCCATTGCCCAGCTGTCGGTGCACCTGCATAGCACAGCCAATTACCTGCCGGGTCAATTCATTATAGCGCGTATCCAGCAACATAGATAAAGCAGGCTGCCAAAGCCGCCCTGCCCCAAGTTATTCCACCGTAACAATCAAAGCCATGAGAGGCTACAGAATTAACGATAGTCACGGCCAGTCCCGAACGGAAATGGCCAACGCGGAAATATCCACTGAGTATTTCCATCCGACGAAGGCCGTTGGGAGAATCCACAACGGCCTCCGTCGTACGGCGAAGTCCGCCGGGAATTCCACAGGCAGGCGGCTTAAAACAGTGGTGCCACGGCTGCAAGCCGTGGCACCACTTCGTTGAACGACAATCGTCCCCAAAATCCGTGTAATCCGAAAAATCCGTCGAATCCGTGGTCCTTATTTACCAATCACCTTGAACTCGGTGCGGCGGTTCAGCTGTCGGCCTTCCTTGGTGGTGTTGGGCGCCACGGGCTGGGTGTCGCCGTAGCCGGCGGAGCTGAGGCGGGCGGCGGCCACGCCGTGGGCGGTGAGGTAATCCACCACGGCCTTGGCGCGACGGAGCGAGAGGTCCTTGTTGTACTCGGCCTTGCCCACGTTATCGGTGTGGCCCGACATTTCGATGCGCAAAGCCGGGTATTCCACCGTCATCAGCTGCACCAGGCGCTCCAGCTCGGCGGTGCTTTCCTTGCGCAGGGTCGCCTTGTCGAAGTCGAAGAAGATGTTGTTCAAGACCACCTTGGCGCCCACGTCCAGCTTCTTGAGCGGAATGTCCTTCACCACTTCCGAGTAGGCCGCGCCCTGGGGCAAATCGAAGTTTTCGGAGTGGAACAGGTAGCCCTCCTTGCGCACCACGATGCCGTAGTTCACGCCGGAAGGCAACGACACCAGGTAGCGCCCCGACTGCGAGTTCGAGCGGAACGAGGCAATGACCTGGTTCAGCGTGTTGTCGACCAGGTCGATGGTGGCCTCGATGGGCTGCTTCGAGTCGGCATCCGTCACGGTGCCTTTCAGGATGGTTACCTGGGCGGTGGCAATGGGCACGGCGGGGGCCAGCAGCGTTTGCCGCACCGGGGCCGCGCGGGAGGCCAGCAGCGGCTCTTCAGAGGAAATAACCGGCGGCTTCTCGGGGCCCAGGAAGGTAATCATGTAGATGTCGCGGCTGCCCTGCGTGTCGTCGCGGGACGAGGCGAAGTAGCCGTGGCGCCCCGAGGCCGACAGCACGAAGAACACGTCGTCGTCGGGGGTGTTGATGGGCCAGCCCAGGTTTTCGGGCTTGGTCCACTGCCCGTTTTTCCACTCCGAGCGGAAGATGTCGTAGCCGCCCATGGAGTTGTGGCCCTGCGAGGAGAAGTAGATGGTCTTGCCGTCGGGGTGCACGAAGATGCCGTCCTCGTCGTAGGGCGTGTTGATGACCGAGCCCAGGTTTTCGGCCTTGCCCTTGCCCTCGATGTCGAGCCGCCAGATGTCGTGGCCGCCGCGGCTGCTTTCCTCCGAGCCGTTGCTGACGAAGTACAGCATCCGCCCGTTGGGGGCGTAGGCGGCGGACGATTCGTGCGCCTGCCCACCGTTCACGCGCCGGCCCAACGAGCCAGGCTTGCTCCAGGCGCTGCCCTTTAGGTTGGCTTCGTACAGGTCGCCGGCGCCGTCTTCCACGTAGGTCACCAGCTTCTGCCCGTCGGGCGAGAGGGCCACCACCGCGTCGTGGCCCTTGGTATTCACCGTCGGTCCCAGGTTCTTGGCCGGCTGCCACTGCCCGTCCTTGCCCTTCACCGACTGCCAGATGTCCTCGAAGTAGCCGCCGAGAAACGGGTCCTTCTCGTCGCCCACGCCCCCGTCGCGGCGCGACGTGAACAGCATCACCGACTCGTCGGCCGTGATGACCGGGCCGTACTCGGGGTAGGGCGTATTGATGGCCGGGCCCACGTTGTCGATAAAGGCGCGGGTAGGCGTTTTCATCAAAGCCAGGCCCGCTTCGCACTCCTGAATCTTCTTGCGAATGTCGCTGAGCTGGGCGGTGGCATTCTTGCTGCCGGCGGCCGGCTGGGCGGCTTTGTACTCGGCAATGGCCTCTTCCCATCGGGCATTCAGGTGCAGCCCGCGGCCCAGCATGTAGCGGATGCGCGCGTCCACCTGCGCATCGAGCTGGTAGGCCTTCTGCAGGTAGGGCAGGGCCTTCGATTTGTAGGTCGAGTTCAGGTAGCAGTGCCCGATGCGGAAGTTGAGCTGGGCGTTGTTGGGGTTGACCTGCTGGGCGGCCAGAAAGTGCGGCAGGGCCTGCTCGTAGCGCGGCGGGTCGGTTTCGTACCAGCTGTTGGCCTCCTTGAGCTCCTTCTGGGCGTTCTTGAGGCTTTCCTTGTCGCCCTTGAACTCGTCCTTGGTGAAGTCCACGTTCTGCGCCTGCGCCGTCAGCGTCAGCAGCAAAAAGGAAGCGGCGTATAAATATCTAAGCATGTTTTCGGGAAGGTGGCGCGGGCGTCAGGTTAGCCCGCAGAGGACGCAGAGGTTTTCGCAGAAGGCGCAGTGGCCGAACTCACCAGTTCACCATCTCACTATTTCACCACTTACTCGCAGCCCGAGTTGGCGGCGTAGGCGGTGCCGGCCGTGATGCCCAGCTCGGCGGCTTTGCGCCAGTCGGCGCAGGCACCGGGCACGTTGCGCAGCATCTCGCGGGCGTGGCCGCGGTTCAGGTAGGCCTCGGCGTACTGCGGGTTCTGGCCGATGGCGGCCGTGGCGTCGGCTTCGGCCTCCTTGTATTTCTTGAGCTGCTGGTAGGCGGCGGCGCGGTTGTTCAGGGCCAGCGCGTAGTCGGGCTTGAGCTTCAGCGCCTGGGTCAGGTCATCCACGGCGGCCTGGTACTCGCCGGCTTCGTAACGGGCCCCGGCGCGGCCGAGGTAGCCCACCGGGTCGTCGGTGCGGCGGCGCAGGTAGTCGGAGTAGTCTTCCTGGGCGCCTTTGTAGTCCTTCTGCCGGCGCTTGGCGGCGGCGCGGTTCAGCAGGGCCACGTGCAGGTCGGGGTTGAGGCGCAGGGCCTCGGTATAGTCGCGCACGGCGGCCTCGGGCTGGCCCAGCTGCCGCTCGGCGCTGGCGCGGTCGTGCCAGGCGTAGGCGTACTTCGGGTCGACTTTGGTGGCCTGGGTGAAGTCCTGCAGGGCGGCCTGGTAGTCGCCCTTCTCGAAGCGCAGGGCGCCCCGGTCGTACCAGGCGGCGGCGTAGTCGGGCTTCAGCTCCGTCACCTTGCTGTAGTCCTGCTCGGCTTCGGCGGGCAGGTTCTGGGCCTGCCGGGCCTGGGCGCGGCCGTACCAGGCCGTGAAAGTTGAGGGGTCGAGGCGGATGGCTTCGTTGTAGTCCTGCACGGCCGGGGCGTACTGCTTCAGTTCGTAGCGGGTGGCGGCGCGGTTGTAGTAAGCCTTGGCAAAATCGGGCTTGGCGGCCAGCGCCCGGTCGAAGTCCTGAATGGCGGCGTTGTAGCTTTTGTCGTTGAACTTCGCGACGCCGCTATTGTAATATTTCTCGGCCAGCTGCGCCGGCGGCAGGGTAGAAGCCCGTACCGTATCAGTTTGCGCCTGCGCGACAAAGCCCGCCAGCGTGCATCCAAAAAGGAATAAGTATTGTTTCATAGTCGACTTAAGCAAAAGGTGCGGAGGCGGAACTTGTCGAAATATATTGCATTTTTCCGGAGATGCGGCCGGCTATAGATGAAAGATGAGCGGAGGAGTAAGTAAAAAGCCCGCCATCCTGAGCGCAGCGAAGACCCGAAGGAAGGCGGAGTCAATCTCGCGTGCTGACGTTGGATAGCTTTCTTCTCGTTGAGCGAAGGAATTCCCATCTGGCGTCAGCACCTGAGGTGTCTCGACCAGCTCACCATGACGGTCTTTTATCTACGGCCCCAGCACTGCCCATACCAATGCCTGCCACTCTTCGGCCTCGGAGCCCGCAAAGCGCCCCCGGCCGGCGCGGCGGTACCAGTAGCCGGCGTTGCCCGCGTCGCCCTCGCGGCGGTGCAGGTAGGCGTGCAGCCAGCAGCTGAGCGGGTCGGTTTCGTCTTGCTGAGCCAAATCGTGGGCGGCAGCCCAGCGCCCGTGGTGCTCCAGCCACAGGGCGCGTAGCAGCGGGGAGAGGCCGGGCGGTGGGGCCGAAGCGCTGAGGGTGGCGGTGAATTCGGCGTAGGTCATCGGTGGAAAAACCGGGTAAGGCTGCCACAAATAAACCGGCTGGCGGTTAAAGCAAAAGCGTCCCGGCGGCGTCAAGCGAATAGGTAACGAACCGAGTAAATCATGAGCAAACGCGCTTATCAGTACCGCCTGCGCCTGGAACAGGTAGCCGGCATCAGCTCCGACGGCCCCCGGCACGAGCCGCTGGAACTGGAATTCAACAATCACGACGATATTTTCAGCATCGTGCAGCGGCTGCAGCAGCGCAACTTATTTGCGGAGCCGGGGCACGCTACCGAGTTTGCCATCGGCCTGAAGCTGTTCAGCGAGGTAATGCTCAAAAACCGGCAGCATCCACTGTTTGAGGAGCTGGCGCCGGCTTTTCGCGCCTTTATGCAGCGCCTGAAATCGGGGGCAGCTGCCGGCAGCCCCGCCGCACCCGACGCCGCCGAGAGCTAAAAATCGAGCCTTCCTAAACTTCTGCCGGGGGCTTGGCGGTTATACACGCGTTCCGCCCAAGCGGAGTTTGCGTAATTTTGTCAGCACCGGCTCCGGCCGTGCTTACCCAATAGATTTTCCTACCCCAAGCGTTTGTCAATCATGGCAATGTACCCCGAATACATGGTGGCCCCCATCCGCCAGGACCTCACCGAAGCCGGCTTCGAGCAGCTCTACTCGCCCGAAGAAGTGGAATCGGCCCTCAACCTCCAGGAAGGCACCGTGCTGGTGGCCGTCAACTCGGTGTGCGGCTGCGCCGCCGCCAAGGCCCGCCCGGCCCTGAAAATGGCCCTGTCCTCGTCCGACAAGAAGCCCGCCAAGCTGGTGACGGTATTTGCCGGCATGGAAACCGAAGCCGTGGCCAAGGCCCGCGAGTTCATGCTGCCCTACCCGCCCTCCTCGCCGAGCATTGCCCTCTTCAAAGACGGCGAGCTGGTGCACATGATCGAGCGCTACCACATCGAGGGCAACGATTTAATGCGCATTGTCGACAACCTTCAGGGCGCTTTTGCCGAATACTGCGACTAGTAAAAGTTTTTCATGCACCGAAAAAGGCCCGCGGCACTTGCCGAGGGCCTTTTTGCTTTTACCGGAGGCGGCATCAGCGCTGCAGCGCGTACTCCAGCATCAGCACCCCATCCGGGTAGCGCGTCAGGTTTTCCAGGACGAGTTTCTGGGCGGGTGGCTGGCTGAGCAGCTTGATGCCGCGGCCCACAAACACGGGCATCACCGCCAGCATCAGCCGATCGATAAGCCCGGCGGCGTTAAACGAGTCGATGAGCTGCCCGCCACCCACCAGCCAGGTGCGGCCCGCGGGCAGCTGCGCCGCCAGCTCGGTCACCGGGGCCGTCCAGAGCCGGATGTTCGGGTCAGCAGCGGTTGGCAGGGCCCGCTTGGTGCACACGTACGTCGGCAGGCCCTTGTACGGCCACTCGGGTAGGTCGAAGCTGAGCACCTGCTCGTAGGTTTTCGCACCCATGACCACGGCGCTGAGCGAGTGCACGAACTCCCGGTAGCCGTAGTCCTGGCCGGATTCTTCGAAGGGCCGCAGAAAGCCCACGCCGCCGTCTTCATCGGCGACGTAGCCGTCGAGCGAGGCGGCAATGTAGAGGACGATTTCAACCCGCGGATTCGACGGAATATCCACGACTGAAGTAGAAGCGGCTGGGGCGGACATAGCATTCGAGTTTAGTGGTAACGGCACGCGGCCAACAGCAAGTAATCCTTTTCACGTGATTCGCCCAACGCAAAACGCCCGCGGTCAATACGACCACGGGCGTCCACAAAATCCGTCAAATCCGCTGGAATCCGTGGCCTAATTGGCCACCTCGCTCAGGAACTTGATGCGCATCAGGCGCAGATCCTCTTCGGTGAAGTCGTCGGTGCCCAGCTCCTTCAGCGCCACCGCAATGTTATCGGTGTGGGCCGACATGAAGTAGTCGTAGATTTCGTCCTGCCGGTCCTCGTCGAGCACCGAGTTGATGTAGTAGTCCAGGTTGAGCTTGGTGCCGGAGTAGCAGATGTGCTCGATTTCCTCCATCAGCTCCCGCATGTCGATGCCCTTGGAGGAGGCAATTTCCTCCAGGTCCATCTTCTTGTCGATCTGCTGAATGATGTAAATCTTGATCTTGGACTTGTTGACGGCCGATTTCACCACCACGTCGGCGGCGGTTTCGATGTCGTTTTCCTGCACGTACTTCTTGATCAGCTCCAGGAACGGCCCGCCGAATTTCACGGCCTTGCCCTGGCCCACGCCCGAGACGTGCGCCAGGTCTTCCATCTTCACCGGGAAGGTGGTGGCCATTTCCTTGAGCGAAGGGTCCTGAAACAGCACGTAGGGCGGCAGGTTCTTCTGCTGGGCCAGCTTTTTGCGCAAGGCTTTCAGCATGTCGAACAGGGCCTGGTCGTGGCCGGCCGACTGCTGCACTTCCTCTTTCTGCTCTTCTTGCTGCACTTCCTCCTCGTAGTTGTGGTCCTTGGAGAACTTCAGGTTGAACGGCTCCTGCAAAAACTCCTCGCCCTTGGGACAGATACGCACCACGCCGAAGTTTTCGATGTCCTTGCCCAGGAAGCCCGCAATCATGCACTGACGCAGCACCGAGTGCCAAAAGGCAATGTCACGGTCCTTGCCCGCCCCGTATATCGGCAGCTGGTCGTGGCCGTAGCTTTCCACGTGCGGGTTGGTCATGCCCGTGAGCACCGCCGTCAGGTGCTCGATGCCGAAGCGCTGCTCGGTCTGCACCACCGCCTGCAGGGCCAGCAGCACGTGCTGCTTGGCTTCGAACTTCTCGCGCGGGTGGCGGCAGTTGTCGCAGAAGCCGCAGTCCTTTTCGTACACCTCGCCGAAGTAGTGCAGCAGCTGCTTGCGCCGGCACACCGCCGAATCGGCGTAGTTGGCCATTTCCTGCAGCAGCAGCTTGGAGTTGTCGCGCTCGGTTACGGGCTTATCCTTGTTGAACTTCTCCAGCTTCACGATGTCGTCGTAGCTGTAGAACATCAGGCAGTGGCCGTCGAGCCCGTCGCGGCCGGCGCGGCCGGTTTCCTGGTAGTAGCCTTCGATGCTTTTCGGCGTATCGTAGTGAATCACGAAGCGCACGTCCGGCTTGTCGATGCCCATGCCGAAGGCAATGGTAGCCACAATCACGTCGCAGTCCTCGCTCAGGAACGCGTCCTGGTTGTTCATGCGCGTCTGCGGGTCGAGGCCGGCGTGGTAGGGCAGGGCGCGCACGTCGTTGACGCGCAGCAGCTCGGCAATTTCCTCCACCTTCTTGCGGCTCAGGCAGTACACGATGCCCGCCTGTCCCTTCATGCCCTTCACGAACTGAATCAGGGCCTTTTTGGTCTGGTGCTTGGGCCGCACCTCGTAGTAGAGGTTGGTGCGGTTAAACGACGACTTGAACACCGACGCGTCGTCCATCTGCAGGTTTTTCTGGATGTCCAGCTGCACCTTGGGCGTGGCCGTAGCCGTGAGGGCAATAATCGGCACGTTGGCGCCGATATCGTCGATGATGCCGCGGATGCGGCGGTATTCCGGCCGGAAGTCGTGGCCCCACTCCGAAATGCAGTGCGCCTCGTCGATGGCCACGAACGAGATGGTGGCTTTCTGCAGGAAGTCCAGCGTCTCCTCCTTCGTCAGCGACTCGGGCGCCACGTAGAGCAGCTTCACGTCGCCGTTGATGACGTCGCGCTTCACCTTATTGGCCTCGGTCTTGGTGAGCGTGGAGTTCATCACCTGCGCATTCACCCCGAAGGCGTTGAGCTGGTCGACCTGGTTTTTCATCAGGGCAATCAGCGGCGAGATGACGATGGCCGTGCCCGGCAAGACCAGCGCCGGCAGCTGGTAGCACAGCGACTTACCCGCGCCCGTGGGCATTATCACGAAGGTGTTGTGCCCGTCGATGACGTTCTGGATGATGGCTTCCTGCGTGCCGCGGAACTGACCGTAGCCAAAAACTTCCTTTAACTTGGCCTTCAGATCAGCCGCCACGGGTTTGGCGGCCTTTTTCACGGGCGCCGCAAGTTCTGCTGTATTTGCTGCTTCTGACATCGTACTTCCTCGCTGAGCAAAAGGGTAAACCAGACGAAATTCACGCTCGGGGTTTACTGCTCAATCTAGACAAATTTAGATTGAAACCGTTGACGGACGTCAATTCCATTGGAAAAAATGTGCTTCTGCAAGAAGCAGAGGCCATTCGGGGGGTAGCCGAAGCTATAAGCCAAACCGGAGATTTTCAAGAGTGCGTGCGTGCCATTTTGGGACTACGCGGGCGCGTGGTCGTCACCGGCATCGGCAAGAGCGCGCACATTGCCGCCAAGATGGTGGCCACCTTCAACTCCACCGGCACGCCGGCCCTCTTTATGCACGCCGCCGACGCCATTCACGGCGACCTGGGCATGATTCAGGAAAGCGACTTTGTCATCTGCATCAGCAAGTCGGGCGACACGCCCGAAATCAAGGTGCTGGTGCCGCTGCTGCGCCGCCGACAGGTGCCCCTGGCCGCTTTGGTGTCAAACCGCGACTCCTACCTGGCCAAGCAGGCCGACTACGTGCTGCACGCCCCGGTAGAGCGCGAGGCCTGCCCGCACAACCTGGCGCCCACCACCAGCACCACCGCCGCCCTGGCCCTGGGCGACGCTTTGGCGGTGGCTCTGCTGGAGTCGCGCGGCTTCACGTCCCGCGACTTTGCCACCCTGCACCCGGGCGGCACGCTGGGCAAGAAGCTTTATTTAAAGGTGGGCGACCTGAGCCGGCAAAACCAGGTGCCCCAAGTCCTTGATAACGCCGGGCTGCGCGAAATAATTCTGGAAATCAGCGGCAAGCGCCTCGGCGCCACCGCCGTGCTCGACGCGGCCGGCCAGCTGCAGGGCATCATCACCGACGGCGACCTGCGCCGCATGCTCACCAACTTCGAGCCCGAGCGCCTCGGCGAAGTGCGGGCCCGCGCCATTATGACGCTCAGCCCGGTGACCATCGAGGTAGAGGAGTTTGCGGTGGAGGCGCTGGCCCGCATGCAGGCGCGCAATATCACCCAGCTGGTGGTAACGGAAGCGGGCCGTTTTCAGGGTTTTATCCACCTGCACGATTTGCTGCGCGAGGGGCTGGTCTAAGCGAATCCCTTACCTTTGCGGGCCCCCAGCGGCGCGGCATTCCCCTTACTGCACGGCCGCGCCGGGCTTTTGTTACTCCCTTCCTGATGAATCAGAATACGTACCTCGTGGTCATGGCCGGCGGCATCGGTAGCCGTTTCTGGCCCTTTAGCCGCACCAACAACCCCAAGCAGTTCCACGACGTGCTGGGCGTGGGCAAATCCATGCTGCGCCTGACGGTCGACCGTTTCGCCGGCATCTGCCCGCCCGAAAACGTGTTTGTGGTGACCAACCGCGACTACACCGAGCTGGTGCAGCAGCACCTGCCCGAGCTGCAGCCCGACCAGATTCTGGGGGAGCCCATCGGCCGCAACACCGCGCCCTGCATCGCCTACGCCAGTTACCGCATTGCCCAGCGCGACCCGCAGGCTACCATCATCGTGACGCCGGCCGACCACGCCGTGCTCAAGGAGGACGTGTTTCAGGACGTGATTCGGCAGGCCGTCAGCGCCGCGCAGCAGAACGACGTGCTCATCACGCTCGGCATTCAGCCTTCGCGCCCCGATACCGGCTACGGCTACATTCAGTTCATGGACGAGCAGAAACTCGGCGACACCAACCTGCGGAAGGTCAAGACCTTCACCGAGAAGCCCAACCTGGAGCTGGCGCAGATGTTCGTCGACAGCGGCGACTTCCTCTGGAATTCTGGCCTCTTCGTGTGGCGCGCCGACGTCATCGTGCGGGCCTTCCACCACTACCTCTCGGACATTGCCGAGGTATTTGATGAGGGCGCCGGGCAGCTGGGCACCGCGCAGGAAGCCGGTTTTATCGACGAGGCCTACTCGCGCAGCCGCAACATCAGCATCGACTACGGCATCATGGAGAAGGCCGACAACGTGTACGTGCTGCCCGCTGACTTCGGCTGGAGCGACCTGGGCACCTGGGACTCGCTGCACCGCATGGGCCGCCGCGACGAGCACAACAACGTCATCGACGGCGACGCCATGCTCTACGACACCAAGGAGTGCGTCATCAAAACGCCTTCGGAGCGCCTCGTGGTGGTGCAGGGCCTGGAAGGCTACATCGTGGCCGAGTACGACAACGTGCTGCTGATCTGCAAGC
The DNA here is from genome assembly GCF_003258365.1 of Hymenobacter edaphi. Lineage (GTDB taxonomy): Bacteria > Bacteroidota > Bacteroidia > Cytophagales > Hymenobacteraceae > Solirubrum > Solirubrum edaphi. The sequence continues at coordinate 410,538 of NZ_QHKM01000003.1, forward strand.
GCACCGAGGAGCAGCGCGTGAAGGAGTTCGTGGCCGACGTGAAGTCGAAGAAGGGCGCGGGATATAACTAGGTGACAAGTAAGAGGTAACACGTGACAGGTTTATGTTCTGTCCGGCCCCTACTTCGTCGCTCTACGAAAAAGGCCGGCCGCTCGATTGAGCGGCCGGCCTTCTGTTTTGGCGGTAGAGAGTGGTGACTTATTACGGGCCGTCTATCTCCTCATCACCCAAAACCTGTCACGTGTCACCTCTTACTTGTCACCCGCTACAAGTCGCTGGCGCAGCACTTCGTAGAGCAGGATGCCGCTGGCGACGGACACGTTCAACGAGCCAATCTGGCCAATCATCGGGATGCGGAGGCGGGCGTCGGACAGCTCCAGCAACTCGGGGCTGATGCCGTCTTCCTCGCTGCCCATCACCACCACCAGCGGGCCGGTCATGTCGATGCTGGCTTGCTCCAGGCTTGCGTTGCCCTTCTCGGTACAGGCCACGATCTGCAGGCCCGAGTCCTTGAGGCGGCGCAGGGTGGCGTGCAGGTTGGATTCGCGGCACACAGGTACGCGGGTGAGGGCGCCGGTCGAGGTCTTCAGCGCGTCGCCGTTCATCTGGGCCGCGCCGTGGGTGGGCACCACGATGGCGTCGACGCCGAGGCACTCCGCGGAGCGGGCAATGGCGCCGAAGTTGCGCACGTCGGTGATGCGGTCCAGCACCAGAATCAGCGGGGTCTTGCCCTGCTCGAACAGCGTCGGCAGCAGGTTGTCGAGCGGGGCGTAGTCGATGGGGGAGAGGAAGGCAACGGCACCCTGGTGGTTTTTGCGGGTGAGGTTGTCGAGCTTCTCGTTGGGCACCAGCGAAATGGGCGTGCCGGCGGCGCGGGCCAGGGCGCTGATGTCGCTGACGATGGTGTTTTTGGCACCCTTCAGCAGGTAGATTTTTTCCAGCGTCTTGCCGGCCTGCAGCGCTTCCATGATGGGGCGCAAGCCGAACACCATCTCGATGCTGCGGTCCTGGGCCTGGCGCGGCGGGTATTTCTTGTAGTCGGGGCGGCGCTCATTCAGCGGCCGGCCCGCGGGGCGGGGGCGTTCTTGCCAGTTCTCCATTGTTGCACGGCGCGCATCCAAAGCCATTCGTACTCAGGCCGACGCACCAGTTCGTAGTAGTCAGGGGCAAAGGTACTCGGTTTGGGCCGGAACGTGTAAGTGCCGGCGCGCTCGGGGCCCAGGTACTCCCAGCGCTCCGCCGTGGCCGAGCGCTCCACGCGGTCGGGCGGGCCGAGCACCACGTAGAGCAGGCCGCGGTCGGTCATCCAGCCGGGCTTGTGGGCGGTGAAGAGGCGGTTGGCCTCGGCCACGCGGCCGTAAAAGTCGCGAATGAGCACCCGGGCTACGCTTTGCTCCCCGCCGGCCGCCCGCAGCCAGAACTCGTCGACGGCGCGCTTGGGGGCTTCAGACCGCTCCAGCTGCTCGCGCTCCAGGGAGGTGGTCAGGTAGCGCAGCGGGTCAATCAGCTCGGGCGCGGTGGTGACTTCCGGAAAGCCGTCGGGCTGCACCAGCACGCCCAGCGGCGGGGCGTCGCCGAGCTGCAGGGTGTAGAGGCCGGGCTCGGCGAAGCGGATGGGCTGATCGGCCACCAGCGTCTGCACCGAAGCGGCGGTGAGGGTACGCGGGGCGGGGCGCTGCCGGGCCGGGTCGGTGTGCGGGGGCAGGGCGGGGCTGAAGTCGTGCGGGTAACGGCGCAGCGTGAGCACGGCGCTGGCGCCAGCGTCCAGGTCGAGGCGCACGGTTTCGCCGGTGCGCAGGTAGCGGCGCAGCAGCGGCCGGCCGGCCGAGTCGGTCAGCACAAAGGGGCGGCGGCGCAGCTCGGCGGTGAGCAGCAGCCAGGCCGTGACTTCGGGGGCGTCGGCAATGGCTTCGACGGAGCCCACGGCCAGCACCGCGGCGGCGGCCAGCGGGGCCAGCGGCACGCAGAAGCTCACCGTCACGTCGTTGCCGCGGCTGGTCTGGCCGAAGGGGCCGAGGTCGTCCTGCCAGCCCGGGCGCCGCGCCTCGTAGCTGCTCCAGGTCATCACGCGCAGGTGCTGATCGGCCCGCGGGGCGGTGCCAGCCGGAAAGCGCACGAACAGGCGCAGGCTGTCCGCGCCCTCACGCCGGGCGTCGATGCCGGGGCGGCCGGGGTGGTAGAGGCCGGCGAAGTCGATGCGCCAGGGCACGGGCTGCTTCTGGGCCGATACTGAGCCGGCAATTCCGAGGTAGCACAGAAGGAGCAGCAACGGACGCATCATGTTCCCAATAACGGCGGTGGGGCGGAAAAAGCTATACCGGCTGCAAATCAGCTGCCCGCCCTATGTACTACCGCTGGCAATTTATCATGTATACTATTCTCACTGGTGAAGCCCAAAAGTATACAGGCCTGTATACTTTTGGGCTTCACCAGTGAGAATAGTATACAGCATCAGTCAGCTAATTGAAATCTGACCTCAACACGAAACCGCCCCGCCGATGCAGTATCGGCGGGGCGGTTTCGTGTCAGTCAGCGGGCCGTATTAGCCACCCTGCTGCGGGTAGTACTGCTGCAGCAGGTTCAGGGCCTTGGTGGCGCGGCCCCGGTCACCCACTTGCTCGGCGGCGCGGTACACGCTCTGCAGGGTGAGCAGGTTCAGCTGCACTTCCAGGTCGAACAGGCCGCCGTCGGGGGCGGTGTTGTAGTAGGCCAGGGCCTGCTGGGCGCGGTTGGTCATGGTGTCCATGATTTCGTTGGCGCGCTGCGTTTCGCCCACTTTCACCAGCGGCACCACGAACTGCGGCACGTAGTAGTCGTAGGGAATGGCCTTGTCGGGCATCACCTTGAAGCAGTAGTTCATCACCTCCTTGGCCTTGGCGTTGTCGCCGGCGTCCACGTAGCTCTGGGCCAGGCGGTAGAACTTGTCGCGGTAGTTGGCGGGGAAGCGCAGGTTGTTCTCGTCGTAGAAGATGTCGGCGCGGTCCAGGTTGCGGTAGGCGAAGCGCTTCATCATGATGTCGTACATCAGGTCCTTCGCCACGTAGCCCTCCTGGTTGCTCTGCGGGTTGAAGCCGGGGTCCTTGATGGGCAGCACCCGGTAGGCCATGCCTTCCAGCTGGAAGTAGGGCTGCAGGTTCATGAAGTCCTGCGTGTTCACCGTCGAGGAGAAGTAAATCGGGCGCTGCCAGTTGTTGGTGGCCAGCATGTCCAGAATTACCAGGTTTTTCTTCTCGATGGCGCCGCGGCCCATGTCCCACTCCATGCGAGACACCACCTGGTTGCGGCGCTCGGGCAGCACCAGGCCCATTTTCTCCACCGCCACGGTATCGATAGGCAGGTAGAACTTACGCGTCGGGAACGAGAGCAGCGGACGGCCGCTCTGCGTCTGCACCTGCAGCAAGGGGGAGTTTTGCTCCACCAGCTGCATGAACTGCTTCAGGTCAACCTCCTTCACGGCCGGGTTTTCGGCGTAGGGTAGGTAGTCGTTGGTGCCCTGCTGGTACACCGAGTGCTCCATAGAAATCGGCAGCGGCTGCGACTTGTAGCTGCGGCGCTTCATCTGGTCGATGTACCAGTCGGTGTTCAGGTAGCTGAGCACGGCCACCCGCACGTCGGTGCGCACGCCCTCCACTTCCTGGGCGTACCAGAGCGGGAAGGTGTCGTTGTCGCCGTTGGTAAACAGAATGGCGTTGGGCTGCAGCGAGTTCAGTAGGTTCTTGGCCGAGTCCACCGAGTTGTAGCGGTCCGACCGGTCGTGGTCGTTCCAGCCTTGGGCGGCCATCAGCGCGGGCGCCACAAGGCCGATAGCCACGGCAATACCGCCGCGGGCCGAATCCGACTTGAGCACCGTGCGCAGCAGCGCCGCAAGGCCCAGTACCCCGAGCCCAATCCAGATGGCAAAGGCGTAGGTGGCCCCGGCGAAGGTGTAGTCCCGCTCGCGCGGCTCGATGGGCGGCTGGTTGAGGTAAATGACGATGGCCAGGCCCGTGAACAGGAACAGGAAGCCCACCATCAGGGCGTTGTTGCCGTCGCGGCGGGCGTGGAAGAACAAACCTACAATGCCGAGCAGCAGCGGAATGGCGAAGAAGTTGTTGCGGGCCTTGCTGTCGGCAATGCGCTCGGGCAGGCCGCTATTGCTGCCCTCGTTGGGCCACATCACGCCGGCCTGCTGCACGTCGGAGTCGCGGCCCACGAAGTTCCACATGAAGTAGCGCCAGAACATGTGGCCCATCTGGTAACGGAACAAGAAGCCCAGATTTTCGCCCATGGTGGGCTTGGCGTAGGCCGTCTGGCCCGTCTCGGGGTCTTGGGTCTGGCGCACGTCCACGCCCCACTTCTGGTACTGCTGAATGTGGCCGGGGTCGGGCGAGTAAAGGCGCGGCAACAGCACTTTGTCCTCGTCGCGGTACAGCGTTTCGAGGCGGTGCTCGGCAATTTCGTACTTGTCCTTGCCGCGCACGTAGCGCGGGGCGCCTTCCTTCTGGTCGTAGGGCTGGGCGCTGAACTGCGGCCCGTAGAGGAGGGGCCGGTCACCGTACTGCTCGCGCTTCAGGTAGCTCACGAACGATAGCACGTCGTTGGGCGTGTTCTCGTTGATGGTCGGCAAGAACGACGAGCGGATCGGAATGATCAGGTACGAGGAGTAGCCGATCAGGATGAACACCAGGCTGAGCAGGGCCGTGTTGAGCAGGCGGCTGCTGCGCTGCTTGGAGTAGCGGAAGCCAAACCAGAGCAGCCCGAAGAAGACAATCAGGAAGAAGATCAGGCCCGAGCTGAACGGCAGCCCGAACGAGTTGACGAACAGCACCTCAAACCAGCCGGCAATCGACGGCAGGCCCGGGATAATGCCCGCCAGAATCACCCCCACGATAACGCTGCTGACCACCAGGGTGATAAAGCCGCCGGTCCAGGTCGGCGTAGCGGTGCGCCGGAAGTAGTAGATCAGGCCCAGGGCCGGAATGGCGAGCAGGTTCAGCAAGTGCACCCCGATACTCAGACCCATCACGTAGGCAATCAGAATCAGCCACTTATCCGAGTCGTACTCGTCGGCGCGGTTTTCCCACTTCAGCATCAGCCACACCACCGCGGCGGTGCACAGCGACGACATGGCGTACACCTCGGCCTCCACGGCGTTGAACCAGAACGAGTCGGAGAAGGCTAGGGCCAGCGCGCCGACCACGCCACTGCCCAGGATGAGCAGGGTTTGGCCGCTGCTGGGCTCGGCGTGCCGGTCGTCGTGCATGCCGGGGCGGCCCAGTACCAGCTTCTTGGCCAGCATGGTGATGGTCCAGAACAGGAACAGCACCGTGAACGAGGAGCTCAGCCCCGACAGGGCATTCACCAGCACCGACACCTTCGTCACGTCGCCGAAGGAGAGCAGGGAGAACAGGCGACCCAGCAGCAGGAAGGTGGGCGCGCCGGGCGGGTGCGGTACCAGCAGCTTGTAGGAGCAGGCAATGAACTCGCCGCAGTCCCAGAAACTAGCCGTGGGTTCCAGCGTGAGCAGATAGGTAATGGTGGCCACGGCAAATACCAGCCAGCCCACCAGGTTATTCAGTCGCGAGTAACGCTGCATACAGGGATTTTCAGGAATCCCAAAAGTAGGGATAAATGCGGCAAGGGCCACGCCCCGGCCGTCGGGGCGTTTTTCGGCGGGGAAAGGCACAAAAAAACATCCGCCCCGGAAGGAGCGGATGCTGGTATGAGCGGGGGCTGAAGGGCCGCGGACTAGTTCTGCACCGTCACGCGCTTCGTGGCCAGCACCTTGTCGTTGCTGAGCACCGAGCAGATGTAAAGCCCGGCCGGCAGGGCCGCAAAATTGATGGGCTGGCCGCTGGTCAGGGTCTCGGGGCGCAGCACCACGCTCTGCACCTCGCGCCCGATGATGTTGGTGATACGCAGGCGGTAGGCCTGCCCGCCTTTCAGCTCACCCATGGTCAGCACGGCCTCGCCGCCCCGCACCGGGTTGGGGAAAATGTTGAGCTGCGCCGCCGCCTGCTTGGTGGCTTCCTGGGCCGGCGTCGGGGTCGAGACGCGCACGCTGCCCCACATGCCGATGCGGCCGGGCGCCCCGTGGGCCGAGCAGTAGTAGTCGTAAGTGCCCGCCGTGGCGAAGGTGACGCTGCGGGTCAGGAGGGTGGGGCCGAGGGTGAAGGGCGAGAAGGCCGCGGGCGAGCTTTCCGACACCGTCGGGTGCGTGCCGGCCACCAGCTCAAACCGCACCACGTCGCCGGGGGCAATGTTGACCACCTGTGGGGTGTACTGGTTGTTATCAACCTGCACCGTAAACGTGGCCGCCCATGCGGGCGCCTGCAGCAAAAGCAGGCTGGTAGCGGCAACTAGGCGAGTAAAAAGCTTCATGGGAAATTGGCGTTGAGAGCGGGCCCCGCTGAGGTTTCAGCCAGGCCTAAGATAGGAAATTTCCGAGGGAGTCCGGCGGAGGCAGCAGCCCTGATGCAAGGCCCGTGCCGGAACCGGGGCGGGCGGTGGCCAGCGGTTGGAACCTCGTTTGGCCGGTGGGTTTAAGCAGCTAGGGAGCGGGCATAGCGGTAGCGGTGAAGAAGGTGCGCTTCTTCACTCGCAGGCGGCGCCCCAATGGTTGCCCGCCGGCCGAAAATGCCCGGGTCTAGTCGTTCAGCACGTGGCGAATTTCCTGCAGCCCGAAGCTGCGCCGCTGCCCGCCGGCCTGCTCCACCACCAGCTGCCCGGCCTCGGTCACGTCCACGATGCGGCCCGGCGCGCGCTTGCCCGCCACTTCGAAGGTGTGCCACTCGTCGTAGCGGTAGAGCACCTGCCGGTAAGCCTGCTGCAGCGCTGCCACGTGGCCGGCGCGCAGCTGCAGGTAGCGGCGCTCCAGGCTTTCGAGCAGGCGGGCGGCCAGCGGCGGCAGGGCGTAGGCGCGGCCCGTCAGGCGGCTCAGCGAAGTGGCCGTGGGCGCGTCGAACTGCGTCTGGTTGACATTTATTCCGATGCCCGCCACGCTGTAATGAATTTGTGCGCCGTTCAGCGTGTTCTCAATCAGGATGCCGCCCAGCTTCTGGTCCTGGTAAAACAGGTCGTTGGGCCACTTCAGGCGCAGGGCCGGGTCGGGGCCGAGCAGGGCACTGGCCCAGTCGTGCACGGCCAGGGCCACGGCCAGGTTCAGGTGAAACGAGGCTGCCGCCGGCAGAAACGCCGGGCGCCACACCACCGACAGGGTCAGGTTTTCGCCCGGGGCGGCTTCCCACTGATTGCCGCGCTGGCCGCGTCCGGCCGTCTGCTTGTCCGTTATGACGGTACAGCCATCGGTGGCGCGGTTTTGGCCTATCAGCTCCCGGGCTTCCGTGTTTGTGGAGCCACATTCCGGCAACCAGATAAGCTGTTGGCCCGTGAAGAGCGTTTGGGGACTGATTGGCTCCACTTGTTTTTCGCTACTTTGTATTGACAAACCTACTTTCTTCACATGAAAATTACCCCGGTTCGGCAGGATTCGGACAACTTGGCAGACCTCGTCGTACGTGGGATGCAGGACAAAAAGGCTTCTGACATCGTCGTACTCAATCTTAAACACCTCAAAAACGCCGTTGCCGATTACTTCGTCATCTGCTCGGCTTCCTCCGATACCCAGCTCGACGCCATTGCCCGCTCGGTAGAGGAAGAAGTGGAAAAATCCACCGGGCAGAACCCGTGGCAGAGCGAAGGCCGCCAGAACCGCGAGTGGGTCCTGCTCGATTACGTCGACGTAGTCGTGCACGTCTTCCTGCGCGACCGTCGCTCGTTCTACGCCCTCGAAGAGTTGTGGGGCGACGCGGAAATTTCCTTTATCGAGGAAGAAACGGCGGTCAAGTAACCCCCGATTGCCCTGCTTGCTGCTGATTTTGCGCGGCCGGTAAAGTAATTGCCGGGCCGTTGCGTCAGCCCTGGCAACCAGGCCCCGCCGGCAGCGACCTTGCCGCCAGCGGGGTCGAACAAACCGCTTTGGCGGCGTGTTCAGGTCTGCAGTGTCTCTCTTTGTTGAAGACCAATCTTATTCATGCCAGATAACACCCCTTCTCCGAAAAAGAAAAAACCCATGCTGCCCTCGCCCGGTGCTCCCAAGCCCGGCGTGCAGCTGTGGGTGCTGCTCGGGCTGACGATTCTCGTGTTTGGGTTCTACTACCTGAACCGCGGCAACTCGGCCATCGAGATTAACCAGCAGGAGTTTGAGCAGATGTACCAGGCCGGTGACGTGCGCGACGTCACGCTCATCAACGACCGGCTGGTGGAAGTCACGCTCAAGAAAGACGCCCTGCAAACCAACAAGTACGGCTCGCAGTTGCGCAACCGCGGCCCGCTGATGACCGAGCAGACGCCGCAGTTCAACTTCCGCGTCATCGACGGCAAGACGTTTAAGGAAGACTTCGATAAGCTGCAGGCCAACATTCCGCCGCCCCAGCGCGTGGGTCTGAAAGTGGACAGCCGCCAGGGCGTCACCGATCTATTTGCCAGCTGGGGCTTTATGCTGCTGCTGCTCGTGGGCTTCTGGTTCCTGATGCGCCGCATGAGCGGCGCGGGCGGGCCCGGTGGCCAGATCTTCAACATCGGCAAGTCGCGCGCGGCCCTGTTTGAGGGCGGCGACAAAGTGAAAATCACCTTCAAGGACGTTGCCGGTCTGGAAGAGGCCAAGGAAGAGGTGCAGGAAATCGTGGAGTTCCTCAAGAACCCCTCGAAGTTCACCATCCTCGGCGGCAAGATTCCCAAAGGCGCCCTGCTCGTGGGGCCTCCCGGTACGGGCAAGACCTTGCTGGCTAAGGCCGTAGCCGGCGAAGCCGACGTGCCCTTCTTCTCGCTGTCGGGCTCCGACTTCGTGGAAATGTTTGTCGGGGTGGGGGCCGCCCGCGTGCGGGACCTGTTTAAGCAGGCCAAGGCCAAGGCGCCCTGTATCATCTTCATCGACGAAATCGATGCCATCGGCCGCAGCCGCAGCCGGGGCAACGTGCCCGGCGGCAACGACGAGCGGGAAAACACCCTGAACTCGCTGCTGGTGGAAATGGACGGCTTCGGTACCGACTCCGGCGTCATCATCCTGGCCGCCACCAACCGTCCCGATACCCTCGACTCGGCCCTGCTGCGCCCTGGCCGCTTCGACCGACAAATCAGCGTCGACCCGCCGGATCTGAATGGCCGCACCGCCATCTTCCAGGTGCACCTGAAGCCGCTGACGCTGGCGCCCGACGTGGACGCCAAACGCCTGTCGGCCCAGACGCCGGGCTTTGCCGGCGCCGAAATTGCCAACGTCTGCAACGAAGCCGCCCTCATTGCCGCCCGCCGCGACAAGAAGATGGTGACCATGCAGGACTTCCACGACGCCATCGACCGCGTCATCGGCGGCTTGGAGAAGAAAAACAAAATCATCAGCCCCGAGGAAAAGAAAATCGTGGCCTACCACGAAGCGGGCCACGCCGTGGCCGGCTGGTTCCTGGAGCACGCCGAGCCGCTGGTGAAGGTGAGCATTGTGCCCCGCGGCTACGCGGCCCTGGGCTACGCGCAGTACCTGCCGCGCGAGCAGTTCCTCTACACCACCGACCAGCTGCTCGACCAGATGTGCGTGACGCTGGGCGGCCGGGCCGCCGAGGACCTGGTGTTCAACAAGATTTCGACCGGTGCCCTGTCTGACCTCGAAAGCATCACCAAGCGCGCCTACGGCATGGTGTCGGTGTACGGCATGAACGACAAGATTGGCAACGTGTCGTTCTACGACTCGCAGGGCCGCAACGAGTACGGCTTCTCCAAGCCCTACTCCGAAGCCACCGCCCAGACCATCGACGAGGAAGTGCGCAAAATGATTGACGAGCAGTACCAGCGCACCAAGCAGCTGCTGACCGAGCGCGGCGCCGAGCTGGAAGCCGTGGCGCAGGAACTGCTGCGCAAGGAAGTGCTGCTGCAGGACGATCTGGAGCGCCTCGTGGGCAAGCGGCCTTTCTCGGTGCCGACGGCCTACCAGGCCCATATGGAAGGCACCGACCGCAGCGAAACGCTGTCGGAGTGGCGCGAAGGGCACCCCAGCGGCGCCTCGCCCATGCACCGCGACGCCCCGGAGCCGCCGCTGCCCGGCATCGATACCCCGCCGGTGACGCCTCCCGCACCCGCGCCCAGCGTACCAAGTGGTACGGCCGTTTAGCAAGCGGTAACTAAACCACCCAGGAAAAGCCCGCTGCCTTGCGAAAGGCAGCGGGCTTTTTTACGCCCTGCAGAGCACGGGCAAACGCAAAAAAACCGCCGGCACAGCCTGCGGTTTTTCGACACACCTATTGCAACAACCTACTAGAGAAGGGTCTAATAAAGTGACCAGTCTCCGGATAGATAGTATCTAAGCTGGGCCGTCCAAGGTGGGGAACAGACCAACTATTATATCTCCGATGCGCACGGCGGCTCCGCGGCGCAGGGCTTCTTCAACTTTCGACACATCGGCGACCAAAAGGCCGTCCGTCGTGCTGACGGCATCCACACCTGACTCCAGATTGGATGCGGTGGTTAGGCTGGTGGCTTGCATTGTGATGGTGGTTTGAATGCAACAACCCGGATCTGGAAAAGCGGGCGCCAACACGAGTGGTTAGCCTTGAGCTGGCGGCCTTTCCTAATCTTTACACTACAAAGGAAGGGTGCAGACGGGCGCAGGTAAAGGAAGAACGCCTTGCTGGTGTGACGCGTATTTTCTTGAAAGTCGTGGCCCGGTTGTCCGTCGGAGCAGTATGTGTTATTCGTACAACGCATTCAAGACCCAAGCTTTGTGGGCTATATTAAGGCGTTGCTGTAATTAGTGCGTCTGCGAATTTGTTAGCTCTTTGTGACATGCATGCCAGAGGCAAGGCTGGTGGATGTTTGCAAGGGACTGGCTTGCGTAGGGAGCAGTTGGTAAATGGCGGTAATGGTCAGGGTCAGGGCTAGCAAGCTGCTCGTTATCAGCCACCAGGCCGCTGGCTCCAGCCGGGCGTTGGCCAGTGTAAGTCCCCAATCGGCCTGATCAGGAGTAAGCCCGACACCCAGAAATGCCAGCGTGGTTTGGAGTCCAAGGCAGATGCTGAGGTTGAGCGGGAGGGTGCTGCGCAGGCTGGGCCAGGCGTTTGGGATAATGTGGGCCCACAGCAAACGAGCCGCGGAGTAGCCCGCTACGCGCCCGGCCTCCACGTAGGAACGGCGGCGCAGCTGCTGGACCAGAGTACGGGTAAGGCGGGCGGTACTAGGCCAACAGGTAAATACCAATACGCCGAGCAGCCAGCCGCCGGCCGGGGGGTGAAGAGCAGTCAGGGCCAGCACCAGCACCAGCCGCGGCACCGCGCCCAGCCAGGCCGCCGCACTCAGCACCAGCCAGTCGAGAGGCACGGCCACGGTGGCGGCAAAAGCAGCCCGTGAATAAATGGCTGCCGTTGCAAGGGCCGCGCCCAGCAGCCACCAGCCGGCGGCTGCCGGAGCCGAGGCCAGCAGGCCAATAAGGCCAGCGAGTAACACGGCGGCCGCGCTGCGCCGCACCCGCAGGCCGGTGTTGCCCCAGTAGCCCGCCGCGGCCCCCAGCAGCAGGCCCAGCGCCGAGGCCAGCAGTGCCGCCGGCAGGCTGATGATAAATAAGCGCCGTGTGCCCAGCATCAGGTCGGTCAGCACGTCGCGGCCGAAAGGGTCGGTGCCCAGCCAATGCTGCCGGGAAGGCGGCTGGCTGAGGAGCCCCACGTCCACAAGCGCGGGCCGGCCGGCGGCTGGCCCAAACGCCGCCCAGGCGGCGGCCACGGCCAGCAGCAGCAGCCAGAGCCCGGCCAGCCCGCGGCCGGAAAAGCGAAAACGCGAACGGGCCGGAGTCACAGCAGGCGCGGGTCAAGCAGCACATTGAGGAAGTCGGCCAGTAGCCAGGCCAGCAGGCGCACGGCCGCTATCAGCAGCACGCCCCCGACCAGCACCGGAACGTCGCGGGCGGCGGCGGCTTCGGCCAGCAGGCGGCCCATGCCCGGCAGCGCGAAGACCACCTCGATAACGACCGCCCCGGCCACCACGCCCGGCACTAGGTCGGCGAGGCGCGTGAAGAACACGGGCGCGGCATTGGGCAGCACATGGCGCCAGCTGGTGCGTTGCCGCGACGCACCTTTGGCGCGGGCCGTAGCCACGTAAGGCTGTTGCCACTGCTCACGCAGGGCCGCCGCCACCGGCAAAAACAAGGCGGGCAGGCTGCTTATCGTCAGGGCCGTAACCGGCAGCACGAAGTAGGGCGCCGCCTGCCACGGCCGGGCACCCGTAACCGAAAAATCAGCCGGCAGGCCGTACGCCGGAAACAGCGGCCAGAAATCAGGGTTGGCCAATAGCAGCAGTAGCAGCATGCCGACGACAAACAAGGGCAGGCTATCCAGAAAATACCCGGCCGATACCAACCGTCGGTACCAGCGGGGGCGCCGCGCGGCCCACTGGGCCAGCAGCAGCGATAACCCGGCGCCCAGCAGCAGGGCACTGCCGGTGAGCGGCAGCGTGAGTTGCAGGGCCCGGCGCAGGTGCTCCGTCACGGCTGTGCCGTCGCGAAACGAGCTGCCCAGCTCCCCGCGGCTCACTTGCGTCAGCCAGCGGTGGTACTGGTTGGGCGTGCCGTGCCACCGCCACGGCAGCAGGCGAAAGTAAAACAGCGGCGTTTGCAGGCCTAGCCGCTGCTGGTAGTCCGTTTCGGCGGCGGCCTGCTGGCCGAAAGTGCCGACGCGCTCATCCGTGAACAGCTGCGGCGCCGCGCCCGGTAGGCTGCGGCTCAGCAGAAACAGCGCGGAGGCAATCAGCCAGGCCGTGCCCAGCGCCCGCGCGACGCGCAGCAGCAACGCTCCGGCCATGGCGTCAGGGCTGCACCGGCGCCGGCGTAAACGAGGGCAGGTCGTAGCCCGGCTCCAGGCCGTTGGGCCGCACGTGCTCGAAGCTCCGCGACACGGCTAGTCGGTTCGGCTCGAAGAACAGCGGGGTAAACGGCACTTCCTGGTACAGCAGCGTCTGCAGGCGGTGCAGCAGCCGCACCTTGGCAACGGAGTCCTCCGTGCTGGCAAGGGTTTCCAGTAGCTGATCCGAGGCCGCGTTGCCGAAGCGGCTGCGGTTGGCGCCCCCACTGCCGATGCTGCGCGTGTGCAGCAGCGGCCGCAGGTCGTAGGCAAACGGGTTGCCGTAGAGCGTACGCAGGCTCAAATCAAACTCCCCGTTGCGGCGCAGTTCCGACAGCTGCCCGGCTTCCGTCGGGTGCAGGGTCACGGGCAGGCCAATCTGCCGGGCGCTCTGCTGAAAAAGCAGCGCGATGGTTTCGTAGGTCCGGTCGCCGGCGCTGTAAAACAACCGCAGCGTCAGGGGCTGGGGTTGTTGGGGGCGGCGCCAGCCCTCGGCCGTTTGCTGCCAGCCGGCCTGCCGGAGCAGCGCCGCCGCCCGGGGCGGGGCGTAAGGCCGCAGGGGCAGGCTGTCGTGGTAGGCCCATTTTTCGCGCGGGCTGATCAGCCCGGTGCTGCGCTGGCCCTGCCCGTATTGGGTGGCTCGCAGCAGCTGGTCATAGTCGATCAGGTGCGCCAGGGCCTGCCGGGTGCGGGTCTCGCGCAGGCGGGGCTGCTGCACGTTCATTTCCAGCACCACCACCCGGTAAGATGCGGGCGAGTAGAAGCGGAAGCGGGTGCTGTCGGTGGCTTGGAGCCGCGCAAAATCCGGCCCCGGCATGTGCGGATACACATCCAGCTCGTTGCGGCGCAGCGCCAGCAGGGCCGTGGCGGGGTTGGGTATCACGTGAAACTCGATGCGGCCGGGTTCGGCCGCGAGGGCGGGCGTGGTGGCCGCCAGGTTATCGGCCCACCAGTGCGGCTTCCGGGTAAAAGCCAGCTGTTGGCCGACCTGCCAGGTGGCCAGCTGGTAAGGGCCACTGCCGCGGAGTGTGCGCGGGTCGCGCCAGCGAGCGGGCTGGTTGAATTCTTGCTGAAAAGCCCGGATGGGCGCCAGACGGGCTACCGAGCTGTCCGCCCGCGTCAGCAGCTGCAGGGGCACGGGCCGCAGGCGGCCCTGCGGATCGATGAGGTACTCGGGCAGGATGGGAAATTCGCCGCTGTTGTCGCGGTATTCGGGGGCGTAGCCGCGGCACACCAGCGTAAACCGGCGCGGGTCAGCCGCATCAAGCTGCACATCCCGGATAAAGCTCACCAAGCCGCGCAGCCCTTCGTTGGGCAGGCCCGGGCAGTTGAGTACTTTCAGGGTAAAGGCCACATCCTGCGCCAGGATGGGCTGGCCGTTGTCCCACGTCGCCCGCGGGTGCAGGCGGTAGCGCAGGTAGGTAAGCGAGTCGCGTCGCTCGACGGCGGGCAGCGTTGCTGCCAGCCAGGGCACGTGGCGCCGGGCGGGGCCGTCCACGGTCAGCAGGCTCTGGTAAAGCAGGTTGTTGGCCTGCACGGCGTAGGCGTTGGGCAGCGTCACCGGATTCAACGACTCCGGGTCGCGGGGCCAGCAAACCCGTACGGTGGGGGCACCGGCCGACTGGGATGATGAGGAAGGCGAGCAGGCAGCGAGACCAAAAATACCGCTGAGCAGGCCCCAAATGGCGGCAGATCGGAGCATGGGCAGGAGCGCTACCGTTGAGGTAAGGCCGGCCAAGATACCCAAGTGCCGCCGAATACAGCCTAATTACTGACCTTCGCCCCAGCCCGTACCGCCCGTGCCCAGCGACGCCGTGGTCGTTATCTGGCCTTCGCCCCAGCCCGTGCCGCCCGTGTCGGCCGAAGTGGTGGTGGTCGTCGTGGTGGTCGTGGTCGTCGATTCGGCCGTGCCTTCGTGGACCAGATCCGGGGTAACAAAAAACGAGTTGAATTGGAGGAAGGCGGCGAGTAGAAGTTCCAGCATGACCGTTGATGTTTGAGGTGTCAAATCTTTGATTGACACAAAGTTGGGTCATGCCCCTGCCCTGGGTAAAGGAAGAAGCGCGTGCCGTTGTGACTATAATTCCTACTTTATCAGGTGTAATAGACGGAGAAGAAATGCAGCGGAGAAGTCCCGCTTAGCAGCCTGGGTACGTTAAATTTACCGTTAAATAGCTGCCAGCTGTGACAATACGCCTCTGCAAAGGCCCCATTTTTCCAGAATACAAAGCTGCCGCCAAAGCAGGGGGACATTCAAGGAAAAACGGGGGAACGTTGTGACTTGTTCTTTGAGAGGAGAAAGGCAGTACAGAAAGCCGATTTAAGCGAAAAAACGGAATTAAGCCATGAATGAGCTGGTGAATTTGGCTAAGGTTGTGACGAATCGGCGGTTGACGACCGTGCCCCTGATTGAGTTTACCAACCGCAGCGACTCCCGGACCCGGGAGGAAGAGCTGCTGGATATTCTGCTGGCCGACGCCAACGTCAGCAATCTGCAGGTAGCCAAGCGCATGTACAATAGCGGCTCGGCCAAAAGCCAGGCCACCGTGCGCAAGCTCAAGCAGCGCCTGCAGCACAAGCTACTGAACCATCTGTTTTTTCTGGACCACACCGACCCGCGGCACCCGGCTTTTCGGCGCTACGAGCAGCAATGCCTGGAAATGCTGTACCAGGCCACGATGCTGTTGCGGGAAGGGGAGCGGGTGCTGCTGCCGCAGATGCTGCGCAAGGCCGCGCGCCTGGCGGCCGAAGGCGAGTTTACGCCTCAGGCTATCAATGCCTGGGACATGCTGCGCGCCATCAGCATCGAAACCAATGACTATTCGCAGTACCGCAAGAGCGTAAAGCAGCTGGAAAAGCTGGAGCAGACGCTGCTGGTAGAGCAGCAGGCTCAGCATCTGTTTCGGGAGGCGAAGATGAACCTGGCCCGCTCGGTGTCGTCGCGGCGGCGGCTGCTGCAGGAGTTGCCGGTTATCATCGGCAAACTGGAGGCCCTGTATAAGCGGGTGCCTACCTATAATGTGTACGACCCGCTGCTGAAGCTGCAGCTGATTCTGCAGGAGCTGGTTGGCAACTTCGAGGAAATCATTCGCATCACTCGCGAGGCCGAAGACCTATTCGCCCGCGGCAAACTCAACCCGCGCCGCTTCGACGGGCGCTTTACTAAGTTCTATAACGTATACGGCCACCTGCGGGCCCGGCGCCTGAAGGAAGGGCTGGCCGTGGCCGAGGGCTACCTGCAGGCGTTTCACCGGTCCAGCAACAACTGGTTTGTGTTTCTGGAAAATTACTATCTACTGGCCATGCACGACGGCGACTACGCGCTGGCCGGCGACCTGCTGCGGCGGATGCAGAACAACCCGTTCGTGACCAAAATCTCGCAGCCGGCCCGGCAGCGCTGGGATTTGTTTCGGGCCTACCTATACTTTGTGCGGCCCGAGGAAGCAGGGCTGCGGCCGCTGCACTTTGCGCAGCTGGTGCAGCGCATTCCCGACCACAGCCGCGACAAGCAGGGCTACAACGTCGCCATCCTGATTCTGCAGTTTCTGCACTACCTGCGCGAGGGCAACATTGAGGCGCTGCTGGCGCGCCTGGAAAGCCTGCGCAAGTACGAAAGCGCCCACTTGCGCGACGCCGCCACGTTGCGCAGCCGGCTGATGTTCCGGCTGCTGCAACTGACGGTAAAAGAGAATTTCGACCCGAAAGCCTGCGAGAAGAAGGGGCAGGCCGTGCTGAGCCGGCTCAGCGAAACCCCGCCGCCCGGCGAGGCTTTCGCGGAAATTGAAATCATTCCCTACGAAAGCCTCTGGCAACAAACCCTGCTGCTGCTCCAGCACATGGCCGACAAGCAGCAGCAGCGGGAACGGCTGGGGCGCGCCGGTTAGGGCTTGGCGGCGGTAGCGTTGGCGGGCGCCGTAGCGGCCCACTGCTCGAAGCGCTGGTACTGAACGGCCGTGAGCAGCGACTTCAGGTTCGTGCGGTATTCTTCGGCAACGGCCTGCAGCTTGGGCTGGCGCATGGCTTCATCACCCACGTACATGCGGTCGATTTCCTGTTCCTTTTCCATGCGGCTGATCGTCAGGCGCTTAACCTGCAGCTGCCGGGCATCGTCCAGGCCGAGGCGGGGGGCCAGCGAGCGGGTATAGTCGGCGGCGCGCTGCGCGATGGAAGGCGTGCCCTGGGCGTATGCGCCAACCAGCAGCAGCGAAAGGCAGGTGGTGGTCAGAAGCTTCTTCATGGTGGAGTATGGTTGCATTACGTTGAGAACATGTTGGATCGGCAGGACAAAGAAACGCAATGACTTGGAATTATTGTGAACTTTTGAAATATTTTTTTGCACAGGATTTTGAAGTCCATGAAAGTAAGTCTCGTAACAGTGCAAGTGGATAGAGCAAGTACAACGCCTAAAAGCCCGACCATATTGGCCGGGCTTGGAAAAATGCATTTTATCAGCAGTGTTGAAATAAGCTAAGGCAGCACCACAATCGGACGGCTCACGCAGTGGCTGGCGGGGCAGGGGTCGGGGCCGTTGGCCCGCAGGCTCATGCGTACCTCGAAGCGGCCGGGCTTGCGGAAGGTGTGCGTCGGACGGCGGCCGTTGCTGATGGTGCCGTCGCGGAAGTCCCAGAGCACCACCGTGTTGGTGCAGGGCGGAATCTGAGCCCGGGAGGCATCGAAAGTGACCACCTGGCCCACGCGTACGGTATCGGTGGAAAGGGTGAAATCGACGAGGGGCTCCAGGGTGAAGTCCACCGGGTAGGTCTGCTCGGCGGTGCGCAGGCGGCCAGTGCGCTCATCCAGCACGTCGAGCTGAATCAGGTAGCGGCGCCGTTCGGCGTAGCAGTGCGACACGACCGGGCCGGTAAGCGTGGTCCCGTCGCCCATCTGCCAGCGGTAGGTGAGGGGGCCGGCCGCCGGATCGACGGACCGGCGGGCGTCGAGGTCGACGCAGGGCGGGGGCACGCTGGGCCGGGGGCAGGCCACGCTGAGCGTGTCGCCGGCCTGCTGGGCCAGCGCCGCCGGGCCCGCCAGCAGCAGCCCGAGCACAAGCCGCCGCCCAAAACGCGGGGCGGAGCCGGTAACGCGGGAATAAGCAGAAGCTGGTAGGGGCATGGAAGCGAAAATAACGCCCTAGAACTTGTTGAGGCGCTGCAGTACGTCGCGCAGGTAGGTTTGCCCGATGGGCAGGTGCTTGCCGTCGATAACGACGGCATTGTCGTCGATGGCCTGCACGTAGCGCAGATTGACGATGGTGGAGCGGTGAATGCGCACGAACTGCTGCGGGGGAAACTTCTCCTCCACGGCCCGCATAGTGCTGTACACGATAAGCTTCTGCTGCCCGAGCACGATGTGCACGTAGTCGCCGAGGGCCTCCACGTAGTGCACGTCGTCGAAGGCCACGCGCACCAGCTTGCTGTCGACTTTGACGAAGGTATGGTCGGTGGAAACCGGGGCGGCGGCCGCGGGAGCGGGGGCGGCCTGCGCGGTTTCGAGGGCTTTCTGCGCGGCCTTGAGGAAGCGGGCGTAGGCCACCGGCTTCACCACGTAATCGACCACACGGTGCTCGAAAGCGGCCACGGCGTAGTCGCGGCTGCTGGTGACGAGCACGACCATGGGGGGCTCGGTGAGGGTGTCGAGCAGGTCGAGGCCGCTCATTTCGGGCATATCCACGTCGAGAAACAGCAGGTCGACGGGCGTGGTGCGCAGGGCGGCGGCCGCCTCGATGGCGCTGCTGCAGGCCCCAACGGACTCCAGGAAATCGGTGTGGGTAATGCAGTTCTGAATCACCTGAATAGCTAGCGGGTCGTCGTCGACAACGAGGCAACGCAACGTGGTGGGAGCGGCGGAGTTGGGCATAGAGCCAAAGGTAGCCGCCGGGGCGGAAAAAGCCAGTTAGCCGGCGGCCGCGGCGCGGCGCAGTTGCAGCAGCGGGAACAGCTGCTGCAACTGCGCCGCCGCCGCGGTGGCCTGGGCCGCCGCGGCGGCGGGCAACTGGCCCTGTTTGGCTTGTTGCTCAAGCGTATTCAGCTGCTCGTGCAGCCGGGGCAGGCCGAAATAGGCCAGCTGACCCTTGATGCGGTGCGCCAGACTGGCCGCCGCCGCGGCGTCGTGGGCCGCCACGGCCGCCCGTAGTTGCTCAAGAAGCGGCGGCACGTCGCGCAGGAAGGTGTCGATGACCTGGGCGATGAAGGCTTCGCTGCCAAAGGCCAGCTCCTCCAGCAGGGACCAGTCCGGCGCTTCGACATCGGAAGCGGGCGGCGGGGCTACTGACGCAATATCCTCGGCCGGCGCGGCCGGGGGCGTTTTTGGGGGCGTCGCGGCGGCTAGCGGCGTGGTGGCACGGCCGGTGAATCGGGCCAGCGTGGCGTAGAGCACGGCCGGGTCGAAAGGCTTGGGCAGGGTCTCGTTCATGCCGGCGGCCAGGGCCAGGGCGCGGTCTTCGGGCAGGGCCGAGGCGGTGAGGCCGATGATGGGCAGCGCGGCCGCATCGGGAAAGTGCCGGCGCAGCTGGCGGCTGGCCTCGTAGCCGTCCATTTCGGGCATCTGCACGTCCATCAGCACGGCGTCGAAGGCGGTGGCGGCGGCGGTTTGCACGGCCAGGCGGCCGTTGGCGGCCACGACGACCTGCACGTTCCAGGCCTCCAGGGTTTTGCGGGCCACCAGCTGGTTTAGCTCGTTGTCTTCGGCCACCAGTACGCGCAGGGGCGGCGAAAAAGGCGTCAGCTCGACGGGCGCGTCGGCGGGCAGCGCGGCCGCGTCGGCCTCCGCGTAGGGCAGCTCGAAGAAGAAGGTAGAGCCCACGCCGACCACGCTTTCCACCCAGAGGCGGCCGCCGTGCAGCTCCACCAGGTTGCGGGCAATGCTCAGGCCCAGGCCGGTGCCGCCAAACTGCCGGGTGGTGCTGGTGTTGGCCTGCGAGAAGTCCTCGAAAATGGCGTCGAGCTTGTCGGCCGGGATGCCGATGCCGGTGTCCTGCACCGCAAAGCGCACCCGCCACCGGTCGGCCTCGGGGCGGGCCGTTACGCGCACCGTCACCGTGCCCTGGGTAGTGAATTTGATGGCGTTGCCGATCAGGTTGACCAGCACCTGATTCAGGCGCACCGGGTCGCCCAGCACGGCGGCGGGCACCTCGGGTGCCAGCTCCAGGCGCAGCAGCAGGCCTTTGCTGGCAGTGGCAAACTCGAACATGCGCGCCACCCGCTGCAGCAGCCCGCGCAGGCCGAACGGAGTGCTTTCCAGCGTCATCTTGCCGGCCTCGATTTTGGAGGAGTCGAGGATGTCGTTGATGATGGTGAGCAGGTTCTGCGAGGAGCCCTGAATGGCGGCCAGGTACTCGGTCTGCTCGGGGTTGGTGGGCGTGCGCTGCAGCAGGTGCGTCAGGCCGATGACGGCATTCATCGGCGTGCGGATTTCGTGGCTCATGTTGGCCAGAAACTGCGCCTTGGCCCGCCGCGAGGCCTCGGCCGCGTCGCGGGCCACCACGAGGTCGGCGTTGATCTGCTCGATGTGGGCCTTCTGCTGGCGCAGCTCCTGGGTCCGCTCGCGCACCGTCAGCTCCAGCTGCAGCTTCTGGCGGCGCAGCGTGGCTTCGCGGGTGCGGACGAAGGCCCAGACGGCGGCGGCGGTAGCCAGCAGCACCAGCGCGGCAAACCACCCGGTGCGCCAGAACGGGGTGGCAATGCCGAAGGCCACGGTGGTAACCGGCCCCCACGCATCCTGTGGGCGGAGGCGGGCGCGCACTTCCAGCACGTAGCGGCCCGCGTCGAGGCGGGGAAACTGCGCTTCGGATAAGGCCGTCGGCGCACTCCATTCATCTATGTAGTTACGCAGACGGTACTGGTACTGCAGGCCCGTGGTGCGCGGCAGCAGGCTGATGCCGCGAAACCGGAAGCCTAGGCGGTGGGTGCCAGCCGGCAGTTCGCCCAGCTGCGCCGGGTTGCGGGCCGCGCCGTCCACTTCGGTACCGGCCACGACGGTGCGCGGCGGCTGATGGGTGGGCCAGGTAGCTTCCAGGGCCGCGTCGAGCTGGAGCAGGCCGGTTTGCGTGGCTATCCATAGCTGATTGCCTAGCTGTGACGTCGCAGCCAGCGGCCGGCAGTTGCGCACCAGCGGATTATCCGGGTGCGCCAGCAGCAGCGCCCGGCCCCGGTGCGGATCGAAAGCAGTTAGCTGATTTTGGTGGACCAGCAGCAGATAATCTTGGTAGAGGCCGTATCCGGCGTACATATCGTGTGCTTCGGTGCTGCGCCGAAACGGCACCACGGCGTAGCAGTAGTTCGAGCCCAGGCCATCGGCGGTGGTGAACTGCCGGAAATGGCCGCCCGCATAGCGGAGCAGACCCTGGCCGGTGGTGCCCACCCAAACGGTGTCGCCGCGGGTTGAAAAGGCGAAATCGGCTACGTCGATGCCATTGCGAAAGCGGTGGTAGGTGAACCGCCCGGCTTGCCACACGGCCAGGCCGGTGTCGTGCGTTCCGATCCAGACGCGGCCTTGCGGGTCGCAGAGCAGGGCCGTGATGGCGTTGTGCAGCAAGCCGGTGGCGGTGGTGTAGTGCTGCGTAGGCCGGGCCGGCTGGCTAAACCAATGATACAGGCCATCGGCTTCGGTACCCACCCACAGGCTGCTGTCGGCGGGCTGCCAGGCCAGGGACGTGACGCGCAGATTGGCGGGCAGGCGCGGCAGCCGCTGCCGGCGGCCAGCACCGACGCGCCAGACGCCCTGCGTCGCCGTGCCGGCCCAGGCCGCGGCGGGCCGTTCGTGGGCTACAGCAGCCGGTGGGTAAGCCAGGGCGGTGACGCGAGCAGGCAGCGCCGGACCCAGCATGGAGAACGGGCGGGCCGGCGGCAGCGAAGCCGGCGAGAATAGGGAGAAAACTGCGCCATCAGCACCGCCTAGTAGCCAGGCATCCTGACGCGACATAGCCGTCAGCGGCTGGTGCGGCAGCTGCCGGCTCGGGCGAAGAAACAGGTGCCGGTCGGAGTGGCGCCACAGGCCCTGGCCGGCGGTGCCCAGCCAGGCGTTGCCTTCCCGGTCTTGGAGCAGGCAGCTGATGTCCGGGACTTCCGGCAGGTGAAAATAGTGCCGGTACGAGCTGATAGCGGCCGTATCGGCCACCGGCAGGCCCGTACGAGCCTTGAACCCAGCGGGCAGAGGCGTGGTTTTATCGGCCCGCTGGAACCGTTGCCCGTCCCAGCGCGACACGCCGCCCTGGTAGTGGTTGACCCACAGCGTGCGCGTGGTCGAGTCCTCGTAGAGCCGGGTGGCGAAGTCCTCGGCCAGGCCCTGCCGGGTGGTGAAGGTGACGAACTCGGTGCCGTCGTAGCGCACGAGGCCCTCGGCGGTGGCCACCCAGAGGTAGCCCTGCCGGTCTTGGTGCAGGGCGTAGACGAAGCTGGGCGCGAAGCCCTCGGCCGGGCCGAACTGCTTCAGCCAGTGCCGCTGCTGGGCCGGCGCCGGCGCCAGCCCGGCCCAAAGCAAGCAAAGCAACAGCCCAAACCGCGCGCAGAAACGAATCATCGGGGCAAGATACGGCCGGGGACGGGCGGCCGGCGGCCGTTGGCGTTGAACGCGGGGCCTGACTCGGTCAACGCCACCACCGCCTCGCCGACGCCGCCGGTTTAGCGGCGAATTTTCACGTCCACGTCGTAGCGGTACTTGGGCGGGCCGCCCAGCGGAATGGCGAAGAAGGGCAGGGCCGTGTCATACTGGTCGGTGACGTAGAACACCAGGTCGTTGGCGGCGCGCGAGCGGCTGGTCAGCTGCATGTCGATGGAGAGGCCGTGCTCTTTCGGGCTGACGGGGTGGGTGCTGCTGGCCCAGCGCGTGTCGCCCGACACGGTGGCATCGTGCCCGTTCTTGGCCACCGAATACAGCTTGATTCCTAAATCGTCGTCGGCGTCGAAGTTGCTTTGCTTGATGCTGACCACGTGCTCGTTGATGAACGGGTAGAGGTGCGTGACGGCGTTGCGTTCGGGCGTGAGGCGAATGGCGTACTCGTAGGTGAAGGCGTTGCCGCCCTCCACGGCCACGTTCTGCGCGGGGCTGCTGCTCAGGAAAAAGCGGTAGAGGTTGCCGTCGTCGCCCTTTTTGCCCTGCACCACCACCTTGAACACGTAGCCCTGAAACTCGGGCACCAGCTCGCCCTCCAGCGGGTTGAGCGGGCCGAAGGTGTACCACTGGTTATCCAGCCTGGCGTCCGGCCCGAAGCTCACCGACTTGAGCGGCGTGCCGGCGCGCAGGCCTGCTTTGGGCTCGGGCGAGCGGGCGTCGGCGGTGGAGTGGGCGCCGGGGCCGCCGTAGAGGCTGAACTCGGTCTGGGTGTTCCAGCCAAACTTGGCTTCGTCGTGCCGGCCGCCGCAGTCCGGATCGAACACGCGGATGTAGACCGGCTGGCGGCGCTCCTTAGGCACCAGAAAGAAGTACGTCGAAGTGAAGTCGTCGTCGCCCCAGCTTTTATCGGCCTGCGCCCCGAAGGTGACGAGGTAGGCAATGTTTTCGCCGGGGTTGGGCACGGCCTGGGCCCGGGCGGCCACCGGGCCGAGCAGCAGAAAAGCCAGCAGCAGCCGGCGCAGCGGGGAGTTCAGCGACATAAGCGGCAAGATATGCCGGCGCGGGACATTTGCCGTAGCCGGCGGGTAGTGCCCAGCGGCTGAGCCCGTAGCGGCCGGGCCGGGGCCGCCCACCGCGCAGCCGGCCAACCCGGCGGACCGTTTTCGCGTTGGCAAAGCCGCCCGCCCGCCGTACCTTGGGCGGGCCGAGTTGTTATCCTACCTGTCCGCTGCATTCGTTTCCGCCCGCCGATGGCTGCGTCCACCCCGCTTCGTACCACTGAGTTTCTCGATCAGCTAACCCAGACCGTAGCCGATGTGCGGCGGGTGACGCAGGAGCGGTTTCGGCCGCTCAGCGAAGACCAGCTGAACCGCGGCCCGGCGCCCGGCAAGTGGAGCGTGGGCCAGTGCCTGGAGCACCTCAACATCATCGGTGGCCTGTATTTGCCGGTGATGAACCAGCGCCTGCGCCGGGCCCAGGAGCGCGGCACCCAGCCCGCCGAATACGTCAAGAACGGCTACTTCGGCAAGAAGCTGACCGTGGCCATGCAGACGCCGGCCCGCGAAAAGCCGCTCAAAACGCCCCAGCAGTACGCGCCCAGCGGTTCGCGCCTGCCGCGTACCGTGGTGGAGGTGTTTCTGCGCCAGCTCGACGACCTGAGCCACCAGCTGCAGGTGGCGCGCACCGTCAACGCCAATGCCGTGCGCATTCCGAACGCCATCGTGCCGCTGCTGCGCCTGCGCCTCACCGATCAGTTTGCCTTCCTCATTGCCCACCTGCAGCGCCACGTCGCGCAGGCCGAGCGCGTGCTCGACAGCCGCACGGTGAGCCGCTAGGGCTTGGTGGGCGCCAGCAGCCAGTAAGTGAGCGTGACGGAAGCGGCGCGGTGATACTGGCGCAGCTCGTCGGTTTTGGTGGCGGCGTAGAGGTTGCTCAGGCCCCAGCTGTACTGGGCCTGCGCCAGCCAGCGGCCGCGCTCGTAGCCCAGGCCCGCGTTCAGGCCGTAGTCGAAAGTGCGCGGGCCGGAGGTCTGGAAAAGGATGCCCGCGTAGCGCACCGGCGCGTCGTTGACTTGGGTACCGAGGTAGTTGCCCTGCTCGTCGAACTGCTGGTACTCATCGTGCTGGCGCCCGCCGACACCGACGGAGCCGTAGGCCCCGGCAAACACCTGTAGGCCCCGGGCCGCGGCCGGGCTGTAGGCCAGGTGCAGGGGCACCTCCAGATAGGTATAGCGTATCCGGGAGCTGCTGGCCGCCTCGACGGGGCGCTGACCGGCCGTAAACGAGTAGGTGCTGGACGCCTGGTAGCCCCGGGTGGAATACAGCAAACCCGACTGCAGGGCCACGCTGTGGTAGCGAAGCTGCGTCATCACGCCCAGCTGGTAGGCCGCCAGCGGCTTTAAGCGGGTGTCGGCGGGCAGCGCCGTGGGGAGGCGCATGGAGCTGAAGCCGGCGCCCAGGCGCGGCCCGAAGGTGAATTGGGCCTGGGCCTGGGCCGCTGCCGGGCACAGCGCGGCGCTCAGCAACAGGGCGGCAACGGGGGAGAAACGGGGCAAGGAGAGCTTACGCATGGCGACAAGTGGAATACGCTGCTAAATACGGGCAGTGGCGGCCGCCCGCAAGTACCGTTGTTGGCTGTTGTCTGACTTTTGAAAAGAGCGTAATGCGCCGGAAGGTGTAAGCTTTTGAAATAATCTTAAAAATGATTTTCAATGAGTTGCTGCTTGGGTGTAGCGCGGCGACAGTGCTGGCGATATGACGCCAGCGTTAGGCCGGCGCAGCACCGATTCTGCTGTCGGACGGGCCCGCTTGGTGGCGGCGCAGGTAAGTCCGCGTCAGCGAAGTGGTGGCAGGAAGCGGCGGTACCATCCATCAGGCAGGTAACGAGTGAAACGTTTAACTCAAGAGGCTCCGGGGAAGTCGGACGAATCTGAAAATTCGGGCATCCAGGGAGTTATGCAGCCCCCGTGCGGCCCAATACGCGCAAGCGCGAACGAGCAGGCCAGGGCGGATATTTTGTGGCCCGGTGCTTGAATCGGGCCGTAATAAAAGCCGGCGGGCCGCGTATGGAAACAGTGCGTCGGCCGCATCCATTGGTTGTAAATACCTTGCTTTGCCCATGCGTTTTTCCCTCCTGCTGATACCCTGCTGGCTTTTGCTGATGGTGCTGCCCTCCAACGCTTCCGCCCCGCCCGCCGGCGGCCCTTACGACGCCCAGTGGAAGAAAATCGACGCGTTGCTGGCCAAGGACCAGACCGAAGCGGCGCAGAAGCTGGTGCTCGACATCTACCAGAAAGCCCGCGCCGCCCGCCAGACCGCCGACTACGTGCGCGCCCTGACCTACCGGCTGCACATCCTGGAGGAGCGCGAAGAAGATGCCAACGAAAAAGGCATGGCCCTGCTCGAAGCCGACCTGCCCGCGGCCACCTTCCCGGCCCGCCCGCTGCTGCACTCCTTGCTGGCCGAGCACTACCACCAGTACCTGCGCCAAAACCGCTACCGCCTCTACGACCGCACCGCCGTGGCCAAACCCGCGCCGGAGCAAGCCTCGGACCCGAGCAACGACCCCGACGGCGCCGATATAGCCACCTGGGACGCCGCCCGCCTCGCCGCTCAGGTGGTGCGCCACTACCGCGCCTCGGTGGAAACCGACGCCGCTCGCCAGCAGCAGACCACGCTGCGCGAGCTGGGCCGCCTCGCCACCCCCGCCGATGCCGCGGGCGCCGCGCTGCGCCCCACGCTCTTCGATTTGCTGGCCCACCGCGCCATCGAGGGGCTCAACGACGACGAGCTGTACCTGACCAAGCCCGCCCAGCAGTTCCGCTTCACCGACCCCAAGCTGCTCGGCGCCGACGCGGAGTTCCTGGCCCTGCCGCTCACCGCCCCGGCCGCCGACTCGCTCAACGGCCCCTGGCACGCCCTGCGCCTTTGGCAGCAGCTCACGCGCTTTCACCAGGGCGGCGCCCCGGCCGCCCGCGCCGACGTGGAGCGGCGCCGCCTCGCCTTCGCGTATCAGCACGCCGCCTTCCCGGATAAGCACGCCGCCTACGACGCGGCCCTGCGCCGCGCCCAGCAGGCCTACGACGCCCTGCCCGCCTGGGCTGATTTTCAGGCCGACCGGGCCGAGCTGGCCCGGCGCCGCAACCAGCTGACGCAGGCCGCCGAGCTGGCCCGGGCCGCTATTCAGCGCTTCCCCAAATCGGTGGGGGCGGGGCGGGCCCAGCAGCTGCTGAACCAGCTGGAGCGGCCCGAGCTGAGCGTGCAAACCCAGGAAGTGCAGCTGCCCGGGCAGGCCATGCTGCTCGGCATGCAGTACCGCAACCTCACCCGCGCCCACGGCTTTGCCTGGCGTATTCCGGCCGCGGCCCGGCTGCGCGAAGTCACCGGCCAGCGCGGCACCGAGCTGCCCAAAGCCTACGCCCGGCAGCTGGCCGCCAAGCCCGCCGCCGAGTGGGCGCTGGCCCTGCCCGGCCCGCCGGACTACAAAAGCCACCGCGCCGAGCTGGCCGGGCCTGCCCTGCCTGCCGGGCACTACCTGGTCGTCATCAGCACTGCCGACACCCAGCCGACCAAAACCCGCGCGGGCGTGACGACCACCTACGCCTTCGTGTCGGTGAGCGAGCTGGCGGCGGTGCACCGCGCCGCACCGGCCGGCGGCACCGACCTCTGGACCCTGAACCGCCGCACGGGCCAGCCCAACGGCGGCGTGCAGGTGCAGCCCTGGTACCAGCTCTACGACAACGGCAAGTGGCAGTACGCCGCCAGCCCGGCCCGGCCCACCGCCGCCGACGGCCACCTCACCGTGCCCGCCGACCAGGGCCAGCGCCGCTACATGCGCGCCGTGCTGCTCAGCCAGGGCCGCGACTCACTGGTGCTGGCCGAAGGCCTCAACGGCTACCGTCCGTCCCTGGAAGCGGAGCCGCGCGTGCCGCGCCGGGCCTTTCTCTACACCGACCGCGCCATCTACCGCCCCGGTCAGACCCTGTACTTCAAGGGCATCGTGGTGCAGCCGCAGAACGGGCGCAGCGCGGTGGTGAAAAGCCTGCCGGTGCGCCTGCGCCTGCTCGACGTGAACAGCCAGCAGGTGCTGGAATTGCCCTTTACCACTTCCGACTACGGCTCCTTCCACGGCGAGCTGACCTTGCCCACGGGCCTGCTCAACGGCGAAATGCGGCTGGTGGCAGTGACCCAGGCCGGCGGCAACGACGAGCAGCTCGGTGACCAGGGCTTCGCGGTGGAAGACTACAAGCGCCCGACCTTCTTCGTCACGCTTGACCCGGTGCTCGGCACGCCCAAGCTCGGCGACACGCTCTCGGTGCGCGGCACGGCCACGGCCTACGCCGGTCCGGCCGTGGATGGGGCCACGGTGCAGTACCGCGTAGTGCGCCGCACGGTGTGGCCGATGTTTGGCTGGCTGGCGCTGGACTTCGGCTTCGGTGGGGAGCGGGGCGGCGGTGGGCGGCCCTTCCTGCCCGGCCGCGGCGGCGAGCAGCAGATTGCCAGCGGCACCGCCAAAACCGACGCGCAGGGCCGCTTCCGCATTAGCTTCACCGCTACGCCGCCCGACGAAACCATTAACGACGACCCCAACCCCGGCGACGAGGGCTACTGGCCGCGCCCCGGCCGCCCGACCTACGTGTTCGACGTGACGGCCGACGTAACCGACCCGAACGGCGAAACCCGCTCGGCCCAGCGCGGCGTGAGTTTGGGCGGCGCCCCGCTCAACCTCACGCTGAGCGGCCCCCGCGAAGTCAATCAGCAACAGCCGCAAGACTTCACGCTGCGCAGCCAGAACGCCACCGGCGAAACCGTGCCCGCCGCCGGCACCGTGCGCCTCTACCAGCTCACGCCGCCCGCCCGGGTGCTGCACCCGCGCTTCGGCCCGCGCCCCGATCAGCCCGGCCTGCCCCGCGAGGAGCACGCCAAGTTGTTTCCGCACGAGCCCTGGCTGCGCGAAGCCGACGCCGACACCTGGCCCAAGCGCCTGGTGGGCGAGTGGCCCTTCGACACCAAGCAAACCGGCGCCCTGCCCGAGGTGACCAAGGCCCTGGCTGCCCAGGTGCCCGGCGCCTACCTGCTGGAAGCCGAAAGCCGCACCGGCGCCGACACTGCCCGGGCCCGCCTCGGCTTCACGCTCTACAACCCCACGGCCGCCCAGCTGCCGCTGCCCCTGCCCGCCTGGCTTACCGCCGTGCACGATTCGGTGGCGCCCGGCCAGGCCGCCCAGGTGCTGCTCGGCACCGGCTTCGACGAGGCCACGCCGGCCCGGCTGGAAGTGGAAAGCCGCGGCCAGCTGCTGCGCGCCGAGTGGCTGACCCTGCGCCGGGAGCAGCGCCTCCTCAGCCTGCCCACGCTGGCTGGCCAGACGGGCCCGCTGTACGTGCGCCTGATGCTGGTGCACGACGGCCGCTTCTACCAGCAGGAAGCCACCATTCAGGTGGCCGAGCCGCCCCGCCCGCTGGCCCTCGACATCAGCACCTTCCGCGACAAGCTGCAGCCCGGCGAAAAGGAAACCTGGCGCGTGACCATCCGCAACAGCCAGGACAAACCCGCCGAGGCCGAGCTGCTGGCCACGCTCTACGACCAGTCTCTGGACTACTTCCGCCCGCATGCCTTCCAGCGGCCCGAGCTGACGCCGCCCTACTTCGGGGAGCGGTTCGGCTGGAGCGGACGCTTCGGCGCGGCGCAGTGGGAGACGCTGTTTGCGGAGTTTGACGGCAAGGCTGCTGGGCAGACTTTTTATGCCTATCCGGAGCTGCGAACCTCGTATTGGGAATGGCGGGAGCTAGAGAAAAATATCCGACGCCTGCCCACAAGTGTGGTAGCGGATGAGAAAGTCGTTGTGGGTTACGGCACAGCTAACAGAGCATTGCGCGGCCGTGTCGCTGGAGTCCAGATGGAAATGGCTGCCGCACCCGCACCAATGATGGCCAAGCAGGCATCGAGCTCGTACGCGGAAATGGCTGATACAAATGCGCTGCACGAGGAAGAACGCGTCGGCGGCGGCACGCCCAAACCCGCCGCCGACCTCAGCACCGTGCCCGTGCGCTCCGACTTCCGCGAAACGGCCTTCTGGCAGCCCGCTGTGCGCACCAACGCCCGGGGCGAAGTGGTGCTGGAATTCCAGATGCCCGAAGCCGTGACGCGCTGGCAGCTGCTGGCCTTGGCCCACACGCCCGACCTGCAAACCGGTATGCTGGCCCGGCAGCTCGTCACCCAGAAGCAGTTGATGGTGACGCCCAACGCCCCGCGCTTCTTCCGCGAGGGGGACCAGCTGCGCCTCACCGCCAAAATCAGCAGCCTCGCCGCCCAGGCCCTCAGCGGCACCGCCCAACTGCAGCTCCTCGACGCGCGCACCAACCAGCCCCTCGACGCCCAGCTGCTCAAAAGCCCCGCGCAGGTAACCTTCAGCGTGGCCGCCAGCCAGAGCACCACCGTGGGCTGGGACGTGACCATTCCGGCCGACCAAGCCGTGCCGCTGGAAGCCGTGACCTACCGCGTGGTGGCTTCTGCTCAGTTGCCCGTTGACGGCAAGGAGTTGTCAGGTAAGGAGAAAAAGGCCCAGCGCAAGGCCAAGAAACTGACAACCGACAACCCGCAACTGACAACTCTCTCCGACGGCGAGGAAAATACGCTGCCGGTGCTGCCCAACCGCCTGCTCGTCACCGAGGCCCTACCGCTGACGGTGCGCGGGGCCGGCACCCGCACCTTCGAGCTGAAAAAGCTCACCAGCACGACCTCGGCCACCCGCCGCAACCAGAGCCTGACGCTGGAGCTGACCAGCAACCCCGCCTGGTACGCCGTGCAGGCCTTGCCTTACCTGATGGAGTACCCCTACGAGTGTTCCGAGCAGACCTTCTCGCGCCTCTACGCCAACCTGCTGGCCGCCCGCATCCTGCAGGCAAACCCGCTGATTCGGCCGGTGTTGGCGGAGTGGAAAAAGGCCGCAGCCTCGGGCGATAAAACCGCTTTCCGCTCCAAGCTGGAGCAGAACCAGGAGTTGAAAAACCTGCTGCTGCAGGAAACGCCCTGGGTGCGCGACGGGCAGACTGACACCGAGCGCATGCGCCGCCTCGCCGACCTCTTCGACGACGCCCGCCTGCAGGCCGAAACCCAGCGCGCCGTACAGAAACTGCTGGAAATGCAAAGCCCCAGCGGCGCCTTCCCGTGGTTCAAGCAGATGCCCGACAACCGCTACATCACCCAGCTTATCGTGGCCGGCTTCGGCAAGCTGCGCCAGCTCGGCGCCTTCGATGTCACCCAGGACGAGCGTACCCGCGACCTGCTGCAGCGCGCCACCGCCTACCTCGACCGGGAGCTGCAGCAGGACTACGACCGGCTGCGCAAAACCAAGGGCGTGAAGCTCACCGACGACCACCTCGGCGACGACGACCTGCACGCCCTCTACGCCCGCACCTACTGGCTGAAAGAGCTGCCGGTGGCCAAGGCGGCCCAAGCGGCCCACGCCTACTACCGCGGCCAGGCTACGCAGTACTGGCCCAAGCGCGGCCGCTACCTGCAGGGCATGGCCGCCCTGACGCTGCACCGCTTCAACGGCGGGCCGTCCGACAAAAACGTGCCCGCGCTCATCATCGAAGCCCTGCGCCAGAACGCGGTGCGCTCCGAGGAGCTGGGCCTGTACTGGAAGGACGTGCGCGCCGGCTACTACTGGCAGCAGGCGCCCGTCGAAACCCAGAGCCTGCTCATCGAAGCCTTCCACGAAGTCGTGGGTGATGAGCAGGCGGTGGAGGAAATGAAGCTGTGGCTGCTGAGCCACAAGCGTACCCACAACTGGGAAAGCACCCGCGCCACCGCCGACGCCTGCTACGCCCTGCTGCTGCAAGGCTCCCGCAACTGGCTGGAACCGGCCAAGCCCCTGCATGTCAGCCTGGGCTCGACGAAAATCAACACCACCGAGGGCGCCGAAGCCGGCTCGGGCTACGTGAAGCGCAGCTTCCCCGCCGCCGAGGTGCGCCCTGAACTGGGCCAGGTGACGGTGCAGAAAACCGACGCCGGCGTGGCCTGGGGCGGGCTGTACTGGCAGTACTTCGAGCAGTTCGACAAGATTACCGCCGCCGCCAACGCCCCGCTCACCCTCACCCGCCAGCTCTTCCGCGAAACGCCCGGCGCCAGCGGCCCCGTCCTCACGCCCCTCACGGCTGGTGCGCCGCTGCGGGTAGGGGAGGTGCTGGTGGTGCGCCTCACGCTCAAGACCGACCGGGAGCTGGAGTACGTGCACTTGAAGGACACCCGCGCCGCCGGCCTGGAGCTGATTGGGCAGACCTCGGGCTACCGCTACCAGCAGGGCCTGGGCTACTACGAAAGCCCCCGCGACGCAGCCACCAACTTCTTCCTCGACCAGCTGCCCCGCGGCAGCCACGTGTTTGAGTACCGCCTGCGCGCCGCTCTGGCCGGCGACTACAGCTCCGGCATCAGCCAGGTGCAGTGCATGTACGCCCCCGAATTCACCAGCCACTCCGCTGGCCAGCGCCTGCGCATCGGGGCGCAGTAGGGGAGGATTTGGGAGGAATCAGCGCGTCCTTCCGAGCCCGGCTCGGAAGGACGCGCTGCTATCCGATCCATACGTGCGCCGCAGCGGCAGCGGCGGCGTCGAGCGGGGTTTAAGAATAGCCGGCGCGCCGTGATGAAACTCCGCAAACAAAAAAACAGGAAGCGGCTGAGGGCTATTTAGTTGACCGGGGGCCGCTGAACCCATGTTGGGACAGGTATTGCATGATTCCGGGGTTGAATTTCCCGGCCGGGGCTGGTACTTTCGCAGTTCGGTTGATTATTCCCTGGAGGATTGCAGATGCTACGAACCGCTCTTTGCACGGCCGCGCTGGCCGTAGTTGCGCTGAATACCCAGGCCCAGCAGGGCCTCAAATCCACTGTTCAGGCCGGTAAAGCCGTGGACACTGCCGGTAAAGCCGTCATTCCCGTCGGCCCGGTGCTGGCCGGCGAAGAAAAGCTGAGCGCCCAGGAGCGCGCCGAGCGCACTTTCCTGATGCCGCCGCGCAAGAAAATGCCTTCGGTGCAGCCCGCCCCGCCGCACCCCGACCCCACGAGCGGCGCCGTGGCCATCGGCCCGCCCACGGTGGCGGAAATGGCCGCCGAAGAAGCCGCCAAAGCCGAGGCCGCCAAGCCGGCTACCACCACGCACCGCTCGTCGGCGCGGCGCCACCGCTCCTCGGCCTCGCACCGCAGCAGCCGGAAGAAAACGGTGACCAAAAAGAAAACCAGCAGCTCGAAGAAGAGGTCTTCGTCGCGCCGCCGCCGCTAGGCGCCGCGCAACCCACTACAAAGCGGCGTCCTGCACCGGGATGCCGCTTTTTTTATGGCCGGCACCGCTGGCCGGTCGCCCCGGTGCCTTTCGCGGGCTTTCGACATGAAAAAAGCGCAGCCCCCGAAGGAGCTGCGCCACAGAGCAGCAGCCAGCAGAAACTGGCCTGCGCCAGCGCAGGAACGAGTTACGCGTTCTGCGGCATCAGGCGCACCACCAGCCCGTCGAGGCGCTCGGTGATGCGAATCTGGCAGGAAAGACGGCTGCCCTGCGACATGATGGGCAAGGACTCCAGCATGGCCATTTCGTCGTCACTGGGCTCGGGCAGCTCGGGGCCGGCCAGCACCTCCACGTGGCAGGTGCCGCACAGCGCCATGCCCCCGCAGGTAGCCTGGATGTCGTAGCCCGAGGCCTTCATCACTTCCATCAGGCTCAGGCCCATATCGGTGGGGGCTACCAGCTCGGTGCGCTGGCCCGGCGCGTCCTCCACGTACACGCGTACTTCGTCGGTCATAGTTGTTGAGTTGTCGGTTGTCCGTTGCGGTTTTTCAGGCCAGGCATCAGCACAAACTGACAACTGACAACCCGCAACGGACAACTCAAATTACAGCGTCGGCACCCCGTTGACGGTGGTGTACTTCAGCACGTATTTTTTGTCGGGGTAGATGTGCTTGTAGGCGCCCTGAGCCATCAGCGCGGCTTCGTGGAAGCCGCAGAGGATGAGCTTGAGCTTGCCCGGGTAGGTGTTGATGTCGCCGATGGCGTACACGCCGGGCACCGAGGTCGAGTAGTCCAGGGTGTTCACCTTCACCGCGTCGTCTTCCAGCTCCAGGCCCCACTCGCCGATGGGCCCCAGCTTGGGCGTGAGGCCAAACAGCGGGATAAACGATTCCACGGCCAGGGTGCGGGCGGTGCTGTCGTTGGCGGTGATGGTCACGGCTTCCAGCGCGTCGGGGCCGTGCACGTGGGTCACGTTCGAGCTGAGCACCAGGTTCACCTTGCCTGCGTCGTGCAGGGTTTTCACCTTCTCGGCCGAGTCGGCGGCGCCGCGGAAGGTGGTGCCGCGGTGCACCAGCGTCACTTCCTTGGCCACGTTGGCGAGGAAGATGGTCCAGTCCAGGGCCGAGTCGCCGCCGCCGGCAATGACGATGCGCTGGTCGCGGAAGGTTTCCGGGTCGCGCACCATGTAGTACACGCCCTTGCCGCCCTCGTAATTCTCCAGGCTTTCGATGGCGGGCTTGCGCGGCTCAAAGGAGCCCAGGCCGCCGGCAATGCAGATGGCTTTGCAGTGAATCACGGTGCCGTCCACGGTGGTCAGGTGGAAGGTGCCGTCCTCCAGCTTCTCGAACTTCTCCACCCGCTCGCCCAGCGTGAAGGTGGGGTGGAAGGGCTCGATCTGGCGCATCAGGTTCTGCACCAGGTCGCCAGCCAGCACCTCGGGGTAGCCCGGAATATCGTAGATGGGCTTCTTCGGGTAGATTTCGGAAAGCTGGCCGCCCACCTGGGGCAGCGCGTCGACGACGTGGCAGCGGAGCTTGAGCAGGCCGGCTTCGAACACGGCAAACAGCCCCACGGGGCCGGCGCCGATGATGCAGATGTCAGTGGAAATGGTAGGGTGCATTACGGGGGGTAAACGGTCAGCGGAGCACGGCTGCGGGAGGGCGGCGCCGTTGGAATCAGGCTGATAACCACCGCCGGGGGCCAGAGGTTGCCGACAGCCTGCAAACGGTGGGCAAAGGTACGCCAGCCGGCCCAAACGCGCGCAAACCCACCCGCTGAAAGGCCCGCGCGGGCTGCGGCAAGCCGCCCGGCCTCCATATATTGCGCTTGTAAAGCATGCCGGCAACAAGCTGGAAAGATTTTGTAACCAGGTTTACATTAGTCATTGTAATCAGGTTTACAATGCCTGCAGCCGATTGAACACAAAAAAGCCGGCGCGGGAATTCCCGCGCCGGCTTTTCAACTAACGGACCTTGCTGCTAGTAACGGCCGCGGCGGTCATTATCGCGGCCACGGTCGGTGTGGTCGTCTTCGTCGTTCCAGCCGCGGCCGTACTGGCTGCTGCGGTCGGAGTTGGTGCGGTTGCCGTAGCCGCGGTCCATGTCGGTGTCGTAGTCGTCGCGGCGGCCGTAGGTCGACGAATCGTAGGAGCCGTAGGACGAGCCGTACGAGGAATTGTCGCGGCCCGACATGCCGGACATGCCCGAGCCCATGCCGCGGCTGCCGCGGTTCATATCCATATCCATGTCGTCGTTGCGGCTGCGGCGGCCCGAGCTGCGGCCCTGGTAGTCGTCGGTGTTGTCGTAGCTGCTGCGGCCGTAGCCGCTCGATGAGCCGTAGGACGAGCTGCCGCGGCCGTAGGAGGACGACCGGTCGTCGCGCTCGGCGGAGTCGCTGCCCATCCCCATGCCGCGGCGCGACGAGGAGTAGTTGGTGCTGCCGTAGCCGTCGTAGTCCATATCGGCGTTGCTGCGGCCCATGCCGCCCATGCCGCGCGCCGAATCCCCCCGGTCGTACGACGACGAGCCGCCGCGGTACTCGTCGCGGTCCATGCCCGACGACATCGAGCTGCCGCGGCCCGAGGAGCCGTAGCCGTAATCCGTCGAGTAGCTGCCGCGCCGGTCGTTGTCCATGCCGCTGCGGCCGTAGTCGGAGCGGCTCGTGTTGCTTTGCATGCCGCGGCTGCCGCGGTACTCGTCGCGGTCCATGCCCGAGTTCATGCCCGACATGCCCATGCCGGACATGCCCGAGCCCGTGCGGCGGCCGGCCGAATAGTCGCGGTCGGCGTAGTCATCATACGAGCCCGACATGCCCGAGCGGGAGCCCCGGTCCTGCGCGTCGTACGGCGAGGAGCTGCGGCCGGTGCGGTCTTCGTCGCCCGAGCGGCTGTTCCCGTTTTGCTGATTGCGGCCGCGGCTATCGTAGCGGTCCTCGTCGCGGTGCTGATTGTAATTTGCCATGGATGGGAATGTGTTTTGGGTTGGTCGATTATTTACTAGCCGGATTTTCGAAAAGTTATGGTCGAGCTTAAAAACGGGCTGGCCCGGGCAGGCCGGCGGTGAAGTCCTATCGGGGCCGGGAAAGTCACCATAACATCCGGGGCGGGGTTTTGCGTATACAGCCTATGTCCGCCAACTGATTCACAGTCAATGTCCAGCAAGTATTTTCACGACATTCCTGCGGACCTGCCCGAAGCGGAGCAGGCCGCCCGGCACAAACGGCAGAACCACGCCGAGTGGGGTATTGCCGTGGCTGCCCTGGGCGGCACCCAACCAAGTGCCGCCATCCTCACCGAACTCCAGCGCTACATCGACGGCGACCTGACCATCGAACAACTGGCCGGCCTGGGCCACCCGCCCCGGCCCGAAACCAAGGCCTTTGAAGCCGTAGTGCAGCGCGAACGACTAAGCCGGGCCGCCTGACCAGCCGGCCCCGACCCCATACGGAAAAGCCCGCCGAAACTTCGGCGGGCTTTTTTAATGAGCGCAGCAGCTCGGTGACGCAGGAGCCTCTCGGCTGCCGGCGCTACAGCCGGATGAGCTTGTGCTTGAGCGCGTACTGAATCAGGCCGATGATGGACTTGCTCTTGGTTTTGGTGAAGATGTTGCGGCGGTGCGTCTCCACGGTCCGCTCGCTGATAAAGAGCTTTTCGGCAATGGCCGCGTTGGAATACTCCCCGGCAATAAGCTGCAGGATTTCCTGCTCGCGGGCGGTGAGCGTGGCGGGCTGCTCGGCCGCGCCGCGGGCGGCGGGCACGTCGAGGTGCTCCAGCAGCGTGGCGCCCACCTCCGCGTTGAAGTAGGTGCGCCCGGCGGCCACCCGGCGCAC
This sequence comes from Hymenobacter edaphi, assembly GCF_003258365.1. Classification (GTDB taxonomy): domain Bacteria; phylum Bacteroidota; class Bacteroidia; order Cytophagales; family Hymenobacteraceae; genus Solirubrum; species Solirubrum edaphi. The sequence goes on from NZ_QHKM01000003.1 coordinate 447,044, forward strand.
GGCGGCCGTCAGCTCGTGGGCGGTGGTGTTTTTCAGCAGATAGCCCGCCCCGCCCGCGGCCAGCACTTCCTGCACCGAGGTGTGGTCGTGAAACATGCTGAGCACGATGATGCGCACGGCCGGGTGGGAGGCCCGGATGGCCTGCGTGAGCTGCACGCCCGACATCTGCGGCATGTTCAGGTCGACCACGGCCACGCGCACTTCGGGGTGGGCCGCCAGCTGCCGCAGCGCCTCCACGCCGGAGCTGGCCGTGGCGGCAATGTGCAGATCGGGCTCGTTTTGCAGCAGCACCCGCACGCCTTCGAGCACCAGCTGGTGGTCGTCGACGAGCAACACCGGGATGGTGTCGGGGGGAGGAGACGTGGCGGGAGCGGAAGACATGGGGCGCGGCGCAGGAAGGGGTTGGGTATACTAATAAACGGTATATGGATTCGTTCGGCAAAATAAAATCTGGTTATACCACTATTTTTAGAGCCGATGCGCGCCGCCGCCAAGCCCTGCTATCCAGGTCAGGCCAGCTTTCGTGGATTGATTGGCCCTGAGGCCCACCACGTTGCCGAGCCCCGCGCCGCGGCGGCCGCCGAGCCGGCTAGCCCGCAGAGCGGCGGCGGCCGACAACGCAAGGCGGCGGGCCTTATCTTTGCCAACCGGATTAGCAAACGAAGCCGTCAGTGGAGCCGCAGGAGCCTCAGCGCAAGATTATTCACCTGGATATGGACGCGTTCTACGCCTCGGTGGAGCAGCGCGACCAGCCGGCGCTGCGCGGCCGGCCGGTGGCGGTGGGCGGGGCGCGGCAGCGCGGGGTGGTGGCGGCGGCCAGCTACGAGGCGCGGCAGTTCGGGGTGCGCTCAGCCATGCCCTCCGTCACGGCCCAGCGCCTCTGCCCCGAGCTGATTTTTGTGAAGCCGCGCTTCGAGGTCTACAAAGCCGTGTCGCGGCAGATCCGGGCCATTTTCGCCGAGTACACTCCGCTGATCGAGCCGCTGTCGTTGGACGAGGCCTACCTCGACGTGACCCAGAACCTGCCGGGCCTTGCCTCGGCCACGCAGATAGCGCGGGAAATCCGGGCCAAAATCTGGGAGCAGACGCAGCTGACGGCTTCGGCGGGCATCAGCTACAATAAGTTTCTGGCCAAGCTGGCCTCCGACTTCCGCAAGCCCAACGGGCAGTTCGTCATCCGGCCCGAGCAGGGCCCGGACTTCGTGGCGGGGCTGGACGTAGGCGCGTTTCACGGCATCGGGCCGGCCACGGCGCGCAGGCTCAACGAGCTGGGCATTTTTACCGGGCGGGATTTGCGCAGCCAGCCGGAGGCGTGGCTGCGCCAGCACTTCGGCAAGGCCGGCGGCTACTACTACGCCATTGCCCGGGCCGAGGACCACCGCCCCGTGGTGCCCGACCGGGTGCGCAAGTCGGTGGGCTCCGAAACCACCTTTCCGCAGGACCTGACCACCATTGAGGAGCTCATCGACGGCCTGCAGCCCTGCCTGGACGAAGTGTGGGAGTATTGCCAGCGGGCCGACGTGCTGGCCCGGACGGTGACGGTGAAAGTGAAGTACGCCGACTTTCAGCTTATTACGCGCAGCCGCACGGTGCTCACGCCGCTGGCCTCGGCGGCCGTGCTCGTGCAGCTCAGCCACGAGCTGCTGCGCGGGCTGCTGCCGCTGCCCAAGGGCGTGCGCCTGCTCGGCGCGTCGTTGTCGACGCTGGAGCCGGCGGGCGCGGTGGAGGGCCGGCAGCTTTCGTTCGGATTCTGAGGGGCAAAGCGGTTTTGGCCGGCAATGCCGCTTATCTTTGAAGCCGGTTTTACGGCCGCGGACAAACGCGGCCGTTTTATCGGTTTTCGTAGCCACCAGTGCATATGCGCTTTTCTTTACTCGTTCTGGGGCTGCTGAGCGGCTCCGCGCTTCAGGCCCAGTCGATACCGGCCAGCTCGTGGCCGCAACTGGCCGGCCGGCCCGATTCCACGACGGCCACTGGCCAGCAGCAGCGCACCACGACAGCCGTAACGGTGCCGGGGCGCAGCATGAACTACAGCTGGAACACCAGCTCCCGGACGTGGACGCCGACGGTGATGCGTACCACCACCTACGACGCCGCCGCGCAGCCCCTGGTGGTGCAGGATGCCGATTCGGCGACGCAGGTGCCCACCAGCCGCAGGCAGTACACCTACACGACCAGCGGCTTGGTGGGCACCGTGCTGGCCGAAATCTGGAACAGCAGCGGCAGCTACACGCCCACCACGCTGAACACCTACACCTACGATGCGCAGGGCCACGTGATTCATTCGCTGGCTCAGACGTGGCAGAACGGGGCCTGGCAGAACAACAACCGCATCCTCATCAGCTGGGATGTGCAGGGCCGGCAGACCGAGCGCACAAGCGCTACCTGGACCAACAATGCTTGGCTAATACGCTCCGGCACCCGTAACACGTACCGCTACGCTCCCAGCGGCAGCGTGCTGGAAATAACCACGGCTGGGTGGAATACCCTCACCAGCACCTTTGATCTGCAGAGTCGGCAGCTCTTCACCTACGGGACCAACCCGCAGCAGTGGACCAACAGTATCATTCAGTTTATGACTGCCGGCACGTACGTCAACTACGTCCGCCAAAACAACGCGCAGTACGACGCCCAGGGGCGGCAAACGTATCTGGAATTTGACAGCTGGACGGCGGGCGCGTGGCAGCTATCCAGTCGGAACACGACAACGTACGCCCCTACCGGTCCGGGCCAGGAAATATTCAGCGAAAACTTGGTAGGCAGCAGTTGGGTAAACGGCTCCCGCGTTTTCTTCTCCTACGACGCGAACGGCAATGCCACCGGCCAGTACAGCGAACAGTGGCGCAACAACGCCTGGGTGCCCTCCTCGGGGCAGCGTTACCTGTTGCGCTACAACGCTGGTAACGTGGTTGATCAGCGCGTGGTGCAGGAAGCTAATACTTCCACCGGCGTGTTCGTCAACTCCACCAAGGAGCGCTACAGCAGCTTCCAGATGATTACGCTGGCGGCCAAACCCACGGCCCGGCTGCAAGCCGCCGTGAGCCTGTATCCCAACCCCGCCGCCGCGGGCCAGGCCGCCACGCTGCTGGTGAAAGGGCTGCGCGAGCAGCAGGCCCCCGCCACCATTGAAGTGCTGAACGGCCTGGGGCAGGTAGTGCATACCCGGCAGGAGCGGGTGCAGCAGGGCCGCATCGAGGCGCAGCTGGGCCTGGGCAGCCTGCCCGCCGGCCTCTACACCGTGCGCGTGCAAACGGGGGAAGGCGTGGTGGCCAAGTCGCTGATTTGCCAATAAGCCCGGTGGCCACAGCACCGCGCCCCGGCCGCTCCAACGGCCGGGGCGCGGTGCTTTAGGGGCGGGCCGTCGTTTTGCGGGCCTTGCCGGGCGCCGCCGCCTTGGCTGCGGGCACGTGCACCGGCTTGCCCTTGGCCCCGCCCGTGGGCTTGCGGCCGCGGGCCTTGCGCTTGGCGGCTTTGGCGCGCTCGGCCTTGCGGACTTCCCGGTTTTCCAGGCGCTGGGGCATGCGGGCCATCAGCCGGTCGCGCACGAACTGGCAGAGGTGGGAGAGCAGGATAACCTGGGTGCCGTTGAGCAGCTTGACGACGTCGCGGCGGCGCAGCAGGCTCACGTGGTGCAGGCCGTGGTCCATCAGGTACTGCTTCACCTCCGAGAGGCGCAGCAGGCCGGCCACGGCGCCGCGCTCCACGGTGGCGTTGTAGCGGGCGGGGCGGTGCGCGCGCAGCCCCTGGGCCGAGGCCACCAGCACGCCCACCCACTCGGGCACCGCGTCGAGCAGCTTGGCCAGGTGCTTTTCGGTCACGACAAAGGTCACGAAGTCGTAGGCGCGGGCGTAGCAGGGCAACTGGGCTTTCACCCGCAGCAGCGTGTCGCCGTCGCTTTTCAGCTCGTAGCCGTGCATAAACTGCGCGGTGATGTGCACCACGTCGGCGCGGGTGGTGCCGGTGGGGAGCTCATCGACGTAGACGCCGCCCTGGAGCAGCGGGTAGAGCAGGGCGCGGATTTCCGGGTCGTTCATGGAATCCCGAAGATAACCACGGCGGCCGGTGGATGCACTATCCTCGGGGCTGATTTGCGCGGTGCGGTGGTTCGTAGAGGCCGCTAATAGCTATCAGAATGCTCTATCCAACGTCAGAAACGCGCTTTTCGAGCACCAGCAACGTCAGCGGCTGCCGGGCCTGGCCGTGGCTGCCTTCGGCGGGCAGCGGCTCGGTGCGGCCGGTGGGCTGGTAGCCGCGGCGGGCGTACCAGGCCAGCAGGTCGGGGCGGGCTTCGAGCACCGTCATGCGCACCACCGGGCGGCGGTGCTGGCGGGCGTAGGCTTCGGCGGCCAGCAGCAGCTGCCGGCCGAGGCCCGTGCCCTGGTGGTCGGGCGCTACGGTGAGCAGGCCCAGGTACAGGGCATCGGCCTGCGGGTGCACGAACACGCAGCCGACGAGCCGGCCCGCGGCGGTGTGGGCCAGGAGCAGGGCGGCGTGTTCAGGGGCGTGCCGGGTGAGCAGCGCCTGCAGGGCCGCCTCGTCGGTGCGGGGGCCGCCGAGCAGGTGGCCTTCGGCCGTCCAGCCCACCGGGCCGCCTTCGCCGCGGTAAGCCCAGTTGGCCAGGGCGGCCACGGCGGGTAGGTCGGCCAAGGTGGCGGGGCGCAGGGGCATATCGGGAGTCATGGGGCAAAAGTACCGCGCATCGGGCGCAAAAAGCCGTCTGGCGGCGCGAAATGCGGCTTACCGGCGTAGGCGGGCGGGGCAAAGTTGAGTAGCTTGCAGCAGGGCCCCGGCCCGCGCGGCGCCACCCGGGGCTGAGCCCGGCACCACGCGGGCAACGGGCCGCTGCCCGCACCATCTTTCCTTACCGCCGCCCCCGCTTACCCCGCACTTCTGGCATGGCCAAAGCAAACAAGCGCCTTTCCATTGCCGACCTGGCCGCCGAGCTGGGGCTGTCGATTTCGACCATTTCGCGGGCCCTGAACAACGCTCCGGACGTGAGCGAGGCCACCAAGGCGCAGGTCTGGACCCTGGCCGACCGGCTCGGCTACCGCCCCAACAGCCTGGCCGCCGCCCTGCGCCGCGGGCGCAGCAACACGCTGGGCGTCATTGTGCCGCACATCAACGGGGCGTTTTTCCCGGCCGTGGTGCACGGCATCGAGGAGGTGGCCAGCCAGGCGGGCTTCAACGTGCTCATCTGCCAGTCGAACGAGGACGAGGCCCAGGAGCGCAAGCACGTGGAGGCCCTGCTCAAGGCCCAGGTCGACGGGGTACTGGTGTCGATGTCGAACACGACCAGCCACTTCGAGCACTTCGAGAAAGTGCGCCACCAAGCCACTCCGCTGGTGTTTTTCGACCGCATGCCCACGGCGCTGCCCAACGCCTGCGGCGTGGTGGTGGACGATTACCGCGGCGCCTACCAGCTGGTGGAACACCTGATCCGGCAGGGCTTTCAGCGCATTGCGCACTTCGCCGGGCCCGACACCATCAACACCACCGCCGACCGCCACCGCGCCTACCGCGACGCCCTGCAGGCCCACGGCCTGCGCTACGACGAGCGGCTGGTGGTGCGCCTGCGCGACTCCTCGACCGCGGCCGGCGCCGCGGCCATGCAGGCCCTGCTCGACGGCCCGGTGCGCCCCGATGCGGTATTTTCGGCCTACGATTTTCCGGCCGGCGGGGCCCTGCAGCTGCTGGAAACGCGCGGCCTGCGCGTGCCCCAGGACGTGGCCCTGGCCGGCTTCAGCAACGAGCCCTTCACGACGATGGTGCGGCCCCAGCTGACGTCGGTGGACCAGCGCGGGGAGCTGATGGGCAAGGCGGCCGTGCAGCTGTTTTTGCAGCTGCTCAAGCGCACGGAGTTTTTCACCGGCCAGCGCATCGTGCTCAAGCCCCAGCTTATCGTACGGGATTCGTCGTTGCGGTAGCGGCGCCCGCCGTACGCCTTACCCCCCACTTCCTCCGCAAAGGCAATTCGTATCACTCAGCCTGCGGAGGAGCCTGGCGTTTGCTTTTCGCTTCGAGGTAAAGTTCTATGCGCGTCTCTGCAGGCTGATGCTCCGTTCCGGAATCTGCTACAGGAACGCACAAAAAACGGCGCCGGCCCGTCCTGCTTAGAGGACGAGCCGGCGCCGTTATCGACAGCGCCGAAGCGGGCCGCAGGCCTACCAGTACACCGTGTAGAGCACCGTCAGCAGGGCAATGACCACGGCCGAGCCGATGGCGAAGCTGCGGTGCGGGCGGAACATCGAGGCGTCGACCTCCAGGCCCTTGGGCTGCACGCCGCGGCTGGTTTCGATGAGGCTGATGATGACCATGGCCACCACGCAGAACACGAACACGATGCCCATGCGGTCGAGGAAGGGAATCACGTACATGCCGTTTTCCTTGGGGTCGGTGCTGGGGGCCGCGAAGCCGATGGGCGCCAGGAAGGAGAGGTCCAGGAAGCGGGGCAGGAACTTCAGGAACACCGAGGCCGCGAAGCCGCCGATAGTGGCGAACAGGGCCGCCGAGGAAGTGGTTTTCTTCCAGAAGAAGCCCAGGATGAACATGGCGAAGATGCCCGGCGACACGAAGCCGGTGTACTCCTGAATGAACTGGAAGCCGCCCTTCTTGTCGATGCCCAGGAACGGGGCGATGAGCACGCCCAGCACCATGGCCACCACCACCGAAATCTTGCCCACCGATACCAGCTTCTTCTCCGAAGCCCCGGTGTTGATGACTTTCTTGTAGATGTCGAGGGTGAAAATGGTGGCAATGGAGTTGGCCTTGCCGGCCAGCGAGGCTACCACGGCGGCCGTGAGGGCGGCGAAGGACAGGCCTTTCAGGCCCACCGGCAGGATGTTCAGCAGCACCGGGTAGGCGCGGTCGGGGTTCAGCTCGCCGTCCTGCATGAACTCGGCCGGGCCGAACACGCCTTCCTTGTAAAGCACGTAAGCCGCGATACCCGGCAGCACCACGATGACGGGCATCAGCAGCTTCAGGAACGCGGCGAACAGGATGCCGTTGCGGGCGGTGGGCAGGTCGGCGCCGAGGGCGCGCTGGGTGATGTACTGGTTGCAGCCCCAGTAGTTCAGGTTCACGATCCACATACCGCCGAGCAGCACCGTCAGGCCGGGCAGGTCGAGGTAGTGCGAGTCGTCGCGCTTCAGGATCATGTGGAAGTGGTCGTCGGCCAGCTTGGTCATCTGCGAGAAGCCCGCCAGCACGCCCGACTGCCCGTAGTGCTCGGCCACCATGTTCAGGGCCAGGTAGGTGGTAGCCAGGCCGCCCAGAATCAGGAAAAACACCTGAATCACGTCGGTGAAGCCGATAACCTTCATGCCGCCCAGGGTAATGATAACCGCGAAAACGGCCAGGGCAATCATGCACAGCTGCAGGTTCAGGCCCGAGATGCTGCTCACGGCAATGGCGCCGAGGTAGAGAATCGAGGTCAGGTTCACCACCACGTACAGCGCCAGCCAGAAAATAGCCATGATCATGGCCACCGTGCCGTTGTAGCGCTGGCTCAGAAACTGCGGCATCGTGAAGATGTGGTTCTTCAAATACACCGGGATGAAGAACGTAGCCACGATGACCAGCGTCAGGGCCGCCATCCACTCGTAGGTGGAAATGGCCAGGCCGATGGCGAAGCCCGAGCCCGACATGCCCACGAACTGCTCGGCCGAGATGTTGGAGGCAATCAGCGAGGAGCCGATGGCCCACCACGTGAGCGAGCCTTCCGCCAGAAAGTAGTCCTTGGAGTCGCCATCGGCGGTGCCGTCGTGGCCGGTCTTGCGGCGGTACACCCAGATGCCGTAGCCGGCAACGATGAGGAAGTAGACGAAAAAGACGACGTAGTCGAGAGAGGAAAGTTGATGCACTGGCAGAAGCGTGGAGGTAGGCAATGGCGGTAAAAATCAGCATTGCCGCCGAGAGTACCATCCTGTAGGGGCGGAATTCTCGGCGGCAAGCGGGATTTTTGCGCTTAGATGTAGCGGTTGATCAGGTTCTCCAGGTACTCCTGCCGGCCGCTGATGATCTGCGGCTCGCCGTGCTCGGCGGCGTAGTCGCGCAGCTGCTCCAGCGTCAGCTCGCCGCGGCGGAAAGCGGCGCCGGCACCCTCGTCAAACGAGGCGTAGCGCTGCTGGCGGATCTGCCGGTAGTCCGACTTCTGCAGCACGTTGTCGGCCGTGATGAGGGCGCGGGCGAAGAGGTCCATGCCGCCGATGTGGGCGTGGAACAAGTCCTGCACGTCGGTGGAGTTGCGCCGGATCTTGGCGTCGAAGTTGATGCCGCCGCCCTGCAGCCCGCCGGCTTCCAGGATGACCAGCATGGATTCCGTCAGCTCGTAGATGTCGTTCGGGAACTGGTCGGTGTCCCAGCCGTTCTGGTAGTCGCCGCGGTTGGCGTCGATGCTGCCCAGCATCCCGGCGTCGGCGGCCACCTGCAGCTCGTGCTGGAAGGTGTGGCCGGCCAGCGTGGCGTGGTTGACTTCCAGGTTCAGCTTGAAGTCCCCCAGCAAATCGTACTGGCGCAGGAAGCCGATGACGGTGGCCGCGTCGTAGTCGTACTGGTGCTTGGTGGGCTCCATCGGCTTGGGCTCGATGAAGAACGTGCCCCGGAAGCCGTTGCGGCGGGCGTAGTCCTTGCACGTGTGCAGGAAGCGGGCAAAGTTCTCCTGCTCGCGCTGCATGTTGGTGTTGAGCAGGGTCATGTAGCCTTCGCGGCCGCCCCAGAACACGTAGTTCTCGCCGCCCAGCGCGATGGTCGCGTCGATGGCCGCTTTCACCTGGGCCGCGCCGTGGGCCAGCACGTGGAAGTCGGGGTTGGTGGCCGCGCCGTTCATGTAGCGGCGGTGCGAGAAGAGGTTCGCGGTGCCCCAGAGCAGCTTCAGGCCGGTTTCCTGCTGCTTCTGCCGGGCATATTCCGTCATCGTCTGCAGGCGCCGCTCGTTGTCGGCCACGTCGTTGGTGTAGTCCACCACGTCCACATCGTGGAAGCAGTAGTAGGGCAGGCCCAGCTTGGTCAGAAACTCGAAGGCGGCGTCCATCTTGGCCTTGGCGCGCGTGATGGCGTCGCCCGCCGCGTCCCAGGGAAACAGGTGGGTCGGCTCGCCGAAGGGGTCGGCGCCGGAGCCGTTGAAGGAGTGCCAGTAGGCGCCGGCGAAGCGCAGCCACTCCTTCATGGGCTTGCCCGCCACCACGCGGCTTTCGTCGTACCAGCGGAACGCCAGCGGGTTGTCGGACTCCAGGCCTTCGAACTTGATGGTCGGAATGGCGCTGAAAAGGGTCTTTTGGTCGAGAACGGTGCTCATATGCGTAGGAAGTGAGTTGAGATTTTGTGGTCGGGGGCCGCAGGGCAGGCTTTGGTGCCGTTAGGCCGTGCATGTCGCGAGGACCGAGACATTTCGCTGGATCGTAATTCCATTCATCGGGTTATTCCCGGAGTCAACCCGCGAGATGCAGCGGCAAGCTCGACGTGACGTTCTGGGGCTTCGGCCGGCCCTTCGCTCTACATTTTAGTCAGGGCCGCTTCGGGTTGCGGCAGGCGGGCCAGCAGCTCGGCTTTCCAGCGTTGATAGGTCTGCTCGTACACCGCGGCCTCGTCGTTGGGCTCGATGAGCTGCAGGCGCTGCACGTTGTGGAAAGCCTCCTCGGGCGTGGCGAAGGTGCCCGCGCCGATGCCCGCGCCCAGGGCCGCGCCCACGGCGCCGTCGGTCGGGTACAGCTCCACCGCCAGGCCGGTGGCGTTGACGAAGGCCTGGGCGAAGACCTCGCTGAGGAACATGTTGGTCTTGCCGGCCTTGACGACGGTGGGGTGCAGGCCGTTTTCGCGCATCAGATCCAGGCCGTAGCGGAAGGCAAAGGCCACGCCTTCCTGGGCGGCGCGCAGCAGGTGGCTGGCGGTGTGCACGTTCAGGTCGAGGTGCAGGAAGTGGGCGCCCACCGGCTCGTTGGCCAGCATGCGCTCCACGCCGTTGCCGAAGGGCAAACACAGCAGCCCCTCCGAGCCGGCCGGCACCTGGGCCGCGCGCTGGTTGACTTCGGGGTAGCTCAGCTCCCGGCCCACGGCCTGCTTCACCCAGCGGTTCATGCTGCCCGCCCCGTTGATGCACAGCAGCACGCCCAGCCGCACTTCCTCGGCCGAGTGGTTGACGTGGGCAAAGGGGTTGACGCGCGAGAGTTGATCCACGAACAGCTGGTCCGTCACGGCGTAAATCACGCCCGAAGTACCCGCCGTGGCCGCCACTTCGCCGGGGCGCAGCACGTTCAGCGAGAGGGCGTTGTTGGGCTGGTCGCCGGCTTTGTAGGTGACGGGGATGCCCACCGCGAGGTCCAACTCCTCAGCCACCGAGGCGCGCAGGCGGCCGTGCTCGGCAAACACCGGCTGCACCGGCGGAATCAGCGCCTCGTCGAAGCCGAAGAAGCGGAACACGTCCTCGGAAAGCTGGTGCGCGGCGAAGTCCCAGAAAATGCCTTCCGACAGGGCCGAAATGCTGGTGGTGGCTTCGCCGGTGAGCTGCAGGGCCAGAAAGTCGCCGGGCAGCAGCACCTTATCGATGCGCTGGTACGCTTCGGGCTCGTGCTCCTTCACCCAGGCCAGCTTGGCGGCGGTGAAGTTGCCGGGCGAGTTCAGCAGGTGGGTGCGGCAGCGCTCCGGCCCGATGGCCTCGAAGGCCGCTTCGCCGTAGGGCACGGCCCGCGAGTCGCACCAGATGATGGCGTCGCGCAGCACGTGGTGGTGCTCGTCCACCAGCACCAGGCCGTGCATCTGGTAGGCAATGCCGATGGCGCCGATGTCCTGCGGATTGTAGCGCTGGGTGGCGTGGGCCAGCAAGATGGCCTGCTTGGCGTCCTGCCACCACTGCAGGGGCTGCTGCTCGGCCCAGCCCGGCTGCCGCGCGAGGATTTCGCGCTCCGTATCGGGGTAGCTCACCGCGGCCAGGCACTGCTGGGTGGCCGCGTCCACCACCGCCACTTTCACCGACGAGGTGCCAATGTCAATTCCTAGGAGAAGCATGGGAATGAGGGAGTTGTCAGGTGCTGGTTGGCAGTTGTCAGGTTGTTCAGGTTGCCTGTACTGACAACTCGCAACTGACACCTACCAACTTTCTTACTCGATTCTAAACCAGTCGATGTCGGCGTTGCCGCTGTCGTTGAACTTGCCGGGGCGGGTGCAGAACAGGCCGACTTTGGCGCCGATCCACTTGCCTTCCCGGGCCTTGAACTCCTGCCCGAGCGGCTGAAAAGTCTGCCCGTCGAAGCTGTAGCTGAACTGGCACAGCGCGCCCGCCTTCACCGCCACGCGCAGGTAGATGGGCTGTTGGGCCTGAGCGACGGATAGCGGCACGGCGGGCATGGTGGTTTCGGCCGAGCCCTTGTCGGCGTCCTTGCACGTGCTCTGGCTGAGCTGCAGCTTGCCCCCTTGGTTGGTCAGGCTGAGGTAAGCGTAATCCAGTCCCATCATCACCAGCCCCACTTTTTCGCCTTCCAGGCGGGAGTCGAAGCGCAGCTTGGTGGTGACGGTGAACGTCTCGGCGGGCAGCTTCTGCAAGAGCAGGTTGGGCTGCTGCCAGAGGTTTTTGTAGCCTTCGGCCAGGGGCATGGCGTAGAGGCGCAGGTAGCCCTGCGGCCCGTTCAGAAACGCCCAGTAGTCCTGCGGGTTAGCGTGCCACTGCCACTGCAGGCCCAGCTGGTTGGCGCTGAACTCGTCGGAAGTCGGGGGCGTGGCCAGCGGCTGCGACTTGCCCTTAATCTTGGGCTTGCGGTAAGCCAGCACCGGCTGGCCTTTGCCGTCCCCGTCGGGGTCTTCGCCGATGACGGGCCAGTCGTTTTTCCACTGCATCGGCTGCAGGTGCACCACGCGGCCGTAGGCGTACTGGTCCTGGAAGTGCAGAAACCAGTCTTCGCCCGCGTCGGTATCCACCCAGGCGCCCTGGTGCGGGCCGTTGACGGTAGTCTTGCCCTGGTCCATCACGATGCGCTCCTCGTAGGGGCCGTACACGTTTTTGGCGCGCAGCACCAGCTGCCAGCCGGTGGGCACGCCGCCGGCCGGGGCGAAGATGTAGTAGTAGCCGTTGCGCTTGTAGAACTTCGGCCCTTCCAGCGTGGGGTGGCCCTGGTGCCCGTCGAACACCAGCGCGTCGGGACCAATCAGGCGGAGCCCGTCGGGCGCCATCGGCGACACGGCCAGGATGGTTTTGATGCCCGCCCGCGAGCCGGCGAAGCCGTGCACGAGGTAGGCCCGGCCGTCCGCGTCCCAGAGCGGGCAGGGGTCAATCCAGCCCTTGGCTTCCTTGATGCACACCGGCGCCGACCACGGCCCGGCTGGGTTCTTCGCCTTGGTGACGAAAATGCCCAGGTCGGGGTCGGGGTAGTAGATGTAGAACTCCTTGTTGTGGTAGCGCAGGGCCGGAGCCCACACGCCGTTGCCGTGCTGCGGCACGGCGTAGCGCGCCAGCGGCGGCTGCTCGTTGAACACTGCCCCGATCAACGACCAGTTGACCAGGTCTTTGGAGTGCAGAATCTGCAGGCCCGGCACCGCGTTGAAGCTCGACGACGTCAGGTAAAAATCGTCGCCCACGCGAATGGCGTCGGGGTCGGAGTAGTCGGCGTAGAGCACCGGGTTCTTGTAGCGCCCGTCGCCCAAATCGGGCACCCACACCTTCGACACCGGGCTTTGCGCCGGCACGGCGTGGGGACGCGCAAAGCCGACGATGGTCAGCAGCGCCAGCCAGTAGAGAGAGGGAGGCAAAGCTGGCACCGGGCAGAAAGCACGAAGCCGGAAAGCGAAGCGCATGGGGTGGGAACGGGCGGGCAGAAACGTAGCAGCGAAGCCCCGGAAAGGTAAGAGGAAATTCTGAATTAGTGCTATTCGGAAACGATACCGAAAACTAGAAGCGTTGCTGGCTGTGTCGGATGGTTTGGGCGGTTTTATGCTCATTTAACGGTTTTTATGGCGTTGAGACGGTTGAGAAATAATACCGGTATCGTTTCCGTAAACCAATAAATAAAAAGCGAAATCGGTCGTGATTATGCTATGCTTCTACCGTAGGTCATCGGTGGTTCCAGGTAAATGGACGGCTGCAAGGTAGGGGCCGGGCCCGACTAGCGCTGCAAAACAAAACCGCCGGGTCCGGGCCAGTGCAGTGCTGGTCCGGACCCGGCGGCTCAGGCCGGCGGGCGGTATACTCTAAAGAATCGACAGCGAGGATTTGGGCCGCATGCGGTACTCAAACATGGTGGCAATGTTCAGCGCCTTCACCTTGGCTTCTTCCGCCTTGGGCCCGGCGAAATTTTCCTGCACGGTCTGGTAAAACAGCTCCAGCCAGCGCTGGAAATGCGGTTTCTCAATCGGCAGCACCAGGTGCTTGGGGAAGGGCCGGCCCTTGTAGCGGGCAGTGCCCAGCAGGATGCTGCTCCAGAAATCGTACATGGTGGGCAGGTGGGCGGGCCAGTGCACGGCGGCTACGTCGTTGAACACGGGCCCGAGCAGCGCGTCCTGGTTGACCTTGTCGTAGAACCGGTCGACCAGGGCCTGAATGTCGGCTTCGGTGCTGATGTCGGGCAGGGTGGAGGCGGGAGTAGGCATGGAAAGCGGGGGAAATCAAATGGACGAACAGCGGCTCAGGCGCTTTGGTGCCGCTGCCCGTAGCGGTGCGACTCCCGGCGCCGGGCCATGCGCAGGCTCCAGCGGAAGGCCAGCACCCCGGCGGTGAGCAGCGTGGTAAATTTCGTGATTTCCAGCACGATGTAGGTTACGTGCTGGGAATTGGGCGGCTGCGGCTGACCAGCCAGCAGGGCTGCGGCGCGCACGTCGAGGGCGGGCAGCAGCCAGAGCGTCTGGGCCAGCAGCACGAGCACGGCCACCAGCAGCACCTGCCAGATGCGCGCCGGCACGCCCAGCAACCCGGCGCAGAGCAGGGCGGCCACGCTCAGGGCCAGCTCCACCTTGTTCAGGGCGTGGAACACGATGCGCCCGATGCCCACGCCCAGCGGCACGGTGATGCGCGGGGCGGTGAACTTCAACGGGGCTTCGAGAAAGGAAATGCCGGCCATCAGGCCCGCCCAGAGGAACAGGACCAGCACCAGCAGCAGGGAAAGGGTGGAAAAGCGCATAACGGCGGCGAAACTAACGGACCCGGCCGGGAGCAGCGCCGGCCGGGCCCCGGAACAACGGCCCAAAGGTGCGGCCGGGTTCGGGGCCCCGGCGCTGACGAGGATCAGCCCGGGCGGCTGACGTTCGTCAGCTTTTCGGCGCGGCCGGGCGGGGAACTTTGCCGGACTACCAGCATCTGCCCTGGCAGTCAACTCCTTCGCGTGAACACCACCGCCGCACCCATCCGTACCGCCACCGGCTGCGCCCACTGCGGCGACGACTGCCCCGACGAGCCCCTGCGGCTGCCGGCCCAGCCCGAGCTGGCGTTCTGCTGCGCGGGCTGCAAGGCCGTGTACGAGCTGCTCGACGCCAACAACCTCTGCCAGTACTACGCCCTCGGGGAGGAGCGCCCCGGCCAGAAAATCAAGCCCGTGGAGCTGCCCGGCCGCTTCGACTACCTCGACGCCGACTCGGTGCAGGCCCAGCTGCTGAGCTTCCGCTCCGCCGAGCTGGCCCGCCTCACCCTGCACCTGCCGCAGATGCACTGCGCCTCCTGCATCTACCTGCTGGAGCACCTTTACCAGCTCGACGCGGGCGTGACGGAGGCGCGGGTGAACTTTCTGCGCAAGGAAATCAGCCTGAGCTACCGGCCCGCCGATACCTCGCTCAAGGCCGTGGTGACGCTGCTGGCCAGCCTGGGCTACGAGCCGCAGATCAGCCTGGCCGAGCTGGGTGCTCAGCCCCACCACGGCAGCCGCCGCCTCTACTACCAGCTCGGGCTGGCGGGCTTCTGCTTCGGCAACGTGATGCTGCTGGCCTTCCCCGACTACCTCTCGTTCACCGACGAGCTGGCCCACGCGTTCGGCCGCTTTTTCGGCTACCTGAGTTTGGTGCTGGCCCTGCCGGTGCTGCTCTACGCCGCCCAGGGCTTTTACCGCTCGGCCTGGGCCGGCCTGCGCCAGCGCTACATCAACCTCGATTTTCCCATCTGCCTCGGCCTGACTTCGCTCTTTGCCGTGAGCAGCTACGAGGTGCTCACCCAGCACGGCCCCGGCTACTTCGACTCGTTTACCGGGCTGGTGTTTTTCATGCTCATCGGCCAGTGGGTGCAGCAGCGCAGCTACGACGCGCTGCGCTTCGACCGCGACTTCACCTCCTACTTCCCGGTGGCCGTGACGCTGCTGACCGCGGAAGGCGAAAAGTCGGTGTCGGTGAAGGAGCTGCGGGTGGGCCAGCGCATCCGGGTGCGCAACCAGGAAGTCATTCCGGCCGACGCCATGCTCATGCGCGGCCGCGGGCAGATCGACTACGCCTTCGTGACCGGGGAATCGGTGCCGGTGGCCAAGGTGGCGGGCGAGGTGGTGTACGCCGGCGGCCGGCAGGTGGGGGAGGCCGTGGAGCTGGAAGTGGTGCGCGAGGTGTCGCAAGGCTACCTCACCCAGCTCTGGAACAACCCCGCCTTCCGGAAAGCCGACCAGCCGACCCTGGAAACCTACGCCAACCGGGTGGGCCGCTACTTCGTGGCCGCCACCCTGCTGATTGCGGCCGGCGCCATCCTGTACTGGTACCCGCGGGATGAGCAGATGATGTGGCGGGCCTTTACGTCGGTGCTGGTCATTGCCTGTCCCTGCGCCCTGTCCCTGGCCACGCCCTTTGCCCTGGGCAGCGCCCTCACGGTGTTCGGCCGGCACCGCTTCTTCCTGAAAAACGCCGCCGTAGCCGAAACCCTGGGCCGCGCCACCACCATCGTGTTCGACAAAACCGGCACGCTTACCGACGTGCAGCGCTCGGCCGTGGAATACCGCGGCCCGGTGCTGAGCGCGCAGGAGCAGCAGGCCGTGGCGGCCGTAGCGGCCCAGAGCACGCACCCGCTCAGTCAGCGGCTGCTGCAGGAGCTGCCCGCCAGCGTGCTATCCGTCACTGATTTTGTGGAAGTGCCCGGCCAGGGTTTGCGCGGCGTGGTCGAGGGCATGATGGTGAAGGTCGGCTCGGCCGCTTTCGTGGGGGCGGGTGCAGTACCGACGGCTCCAGCCAATGCCGCCTCGCCAGCCCAGGGGTCAAACCTTGGGCAATCGATAGAGCAATCAGCTGGCGAACCGGAAATCAATGATCCTGCCGCCGATACCACCGACAATCTGCAGTCCCGGGTGTACGTGAGCCTCGCGGGCGACCTGCACGGCTGCTACCGGTTCCGCAACGTGTACCGCCGGGAGCTGGGCCCGGTGCTGGCCGACCTCGGCCGCCGCTACCGCCTGGCCGTACTCAGCGGCGACAACGACTCCGAGCAGGACCGCCTGCGCGAGCTGTTCGGGCCCGAGGCCGAGCTGCGCTTCCGCCAGACGCCCCAGCAGAAGCTCGACTACGTGGCCGCCCTCAAGGCCCGGGGCGAAACCGTGGTGATGGTGGGCGACGGGCTCAACGACGCGGGCGCCCTGCAGCAGGCCGACGCCGGCATTGCCCTCACCGACACGCTCACCAACTTCTCGCCCGCCTGCGACGCCATTCTCGACGCCGGCAGCTTCGGGCGGTTCGGCAGCTTCCTGCGCTTCACCCAGGATTGCCTGCAGGTGGTGCTGGCCACCTTCGTGCTGTCGTTCATCTACAACGGCCTGGGCCTGGGCCTCGCGGTGCAGGGCCGGTTCACGCCCATCGTGTCGGCCATTCTGATGCCCATCAGCTCCCTGAGCGTGATGGTATTTGCCACCTTGCTGGTGCGGCTGGCCGCCCGCCGCCGCCGGCTCTAACCTTCGCTGAATCATGGAAATCATCTTCGCCCTCATCACCATCTCGCTATGCGTGGCGGTACTTTTCCTGCTGGCCTTCGTGTGGGCCGTGCGCAGCAATCAGTACGACGACACCTACACGCCCGCCGTGCGGATGCTGTTCGACGACCCCCAGGAGGAAAAACCGGCACCGTAGCGGGCGTCGTTATCGATAGCCCAGGGTTTAAACTCTGGGCTAGTCAGGACCCGGTGTTACCCTTTTGCCGGGCTGGTCGTACGCAAGAGGCAGCGGGGCCAATGCCCGCGCCCGACCTTTATGCAACACCAGACCAAAACCACCACTCTGCAGGACGCCGCTCGCAATATCCTAGGCACTTTCATGCTCACGGCCGGCACCGGTCACCTCACCTTCGCCCGGCGCGAGTTCCAGGCCCAGGTACCCGATTTCGTGCCGCTCGACAAGGATACCACCGTGCTGCTCTCGGGCGTGGCCGAAATCGGGATGGGGCTCGCGCTGCTGCTCTGGAAGCGGGAGCGGGCCCTGCTGGGCCTGGGACTGGGCGCGTTCTACGTGGCGGTATTCCCTGGCAATGTGCACCAGTACACTCACCACATTGACGCCTTTGGCCTTGATACCGACGAGAAGCGCCTGGCGCGGCTGTTCTTCCAACCGGTGCTGGTGGCCTGGGCCCTGTGGAGCACCGGCGCGCTGAAGGCGCTGTGGCAGAGCCGCCAGCAGAAGAAACATTAGAACGTCATCCTGAGGCGTAGCCGAAGGACCTTCCTCGCATCCCGCACCAACTGATAAGCGCAGCCACCAACGCCCTTTCGTCCGGGCATGGTGGCTGCGCTTCTGCATTATCGAAAAAGCGTCGGCACTTCGTAGGCCGCGGCAGTGCGGGGTGGGAGGAAGGTCCTTCGCGTTGCTCAGGATGACGTTGTTTTCCGACGCTAGCTAACTGTTCCACCAGCCCGGCGCCTGACATCAATCAGCCCGTTGGCCTGACGTTCGTCATCTTTTGCCGCCGGCCCGATTCGGAGTTTTGTCCTACTTCAAAACAACCCGTTTCGCGCTATGGCTGTGCTGGCTCCAGCGAAACTGCCGGGGGAGGAAAAACCTCTTGCCAAGGCCGTTCTCGCATCATTTTACGACAACAAAATCGTCCGGGACTTCGGCGTTGCTACCGTGTTCTGGGGCATTGCCGGCATGCTTATCGGCGTCATTGCCGCGTTTCAGCTGGCCCGGCCCGAGCTGAACATGGGCATGCCCTATACCACCTTCGGCCGCATCCGCCCGCTGCACACCAACGCCGTCATCTTCGCCTTCGTCGGCAACGGCATCTTCACCGGGGTGTACTACTCGCTGCAGCGCCTGTGCAAGACGCGCATGTTCTCGGACGTGCTCAGCAAAATCCACTTCTGGGGCTGGCAGCTCATCATCGTGTCGGCCGTGGCCACCCTGCCGCTGGGCTTCACTACCTCCAAGGAGTACGCCGAGCTGGAGTGGCCCATCGACATTGCCATTACGCTCGTCTGGGTGGTGTTCGGCTGGAACATGTTCGGCACCATTGCCCGCCGCAAGGAAAAGCACCTGTACGTGGGCATCTGGTTTTACATTGCCACCTTCCTGACGGTGGCTGTGCTGCACATCGTCAACTCGATGGCCATTCCGGTGAGTTTCCTGAAAAGCTACTCGCTCTACGCCGGGGTGCAGGACGCGCTGGTGCAGTGGTGGTACGGCCACAACGCGGTGGCCTTCTTCCTGACCACGCCCTACCTGGGGCTGATGTACTACTTCCTGCCCAAGGCGGCGGAGCGCCCGGTGTACTCGTACCGGCTGAGCATCATTCACTTCTGGTCCCTGATTTTCATCTACATCTGGGCCGGCCCGCACCACCTGCTCTACACCGCCCTGCCCGACTGGGCCCAGAGCCTGGGCGTGGTTTTCTCCATCATGCTCATCGCGCCCAGCTGGGGCGGCATGATCAACGGCCTGCTCACCCTGCGCGGCGCCTGGGACAAGGTGCGGCAGGAGCCCATCCTGAAGTTTATGGTGGTGGCCATTACGGCCTACGGCATGGCCACTTTCGAGGGCCCGATGCTGAGCCTGAAGAACGTCAACGCCATTGCGCACTTCACCGACTGGATTGTGGCCCACGTGCACGTGGGGGCCCTGGGCTGGAACGGCTTTTTGACCTTCGCCGTGCTCTACTGGCTGTGGCCGCGCCTCTACCAGACCCCGATTCACTCGCGCAAGCTGCAGAACGTGCACTTCTGGCTGGGCACCCTGGGCATCCTGTTCTACGCCCTGCCCATGTACTGGGCCGGCTTTACGCAGGGCCTGATGTGGAAGCAGTTCAACGAGGAAGGCCTGCTGCAGTACGCCAACTTCCTGGAAACGGTGATGCAGATTGTGCCGATGTACTACCTGCGCGGCATCGGCGGGGTGCTCTACCTGAGCGGGGTGTTCCTGATGGTCTACAACCTCTGGCAGACCGCCAAAACCGGTACCCTGCTGGCCAACGAGAAATTCCACGCCCCCGTGGTTATCGACCACGCGCACAGCCACGCGGGCGGGCACTGGCACCGCTGGATTGAGCGCCGCCCCGTGCAGCTGAGCATCGGCGCCACCGTGGCCATCCTCATCGGTGGCGCGGTGGAAATGGTGCCGACCTTCATGATCAAGTCGAACGTGCCCACCATTGCCGCGGTGAAGCCCTATACCTCGCTGGAGCTGGAAGGCCGCGACCTGTACATCCGCGAGGGCTGCGTGAACTGCCACACCCAGATGGTGCGCCCCTTCCGCTCCGAAACCGAGCGCTACGGCGAGTACAGCAAAGCCGGCGAGTTTGTGTACGACCGGCCCTTCCTCTGGGGCTCCAAGCGCACCGGGCCCGATTTGCACCGCGTGGGCCAGAAATACCCGCACTCCTGGCACTACAACCACATGCTGGACCCCACCAGCATGTCGCCCGGCTCCATCATGCCGCCCTATCCCTGGCTGCTGGAAAACGACCTCGACTACGCCGACACGCCCGCCAAAATCAGCGCCCTGCGCAAGCTCGGCACGCCCTACCCCGCGGGCTTCGAGCAAGTGGCCGTGCAGGAAGCCCGGAAGCAGGCCGCCGGCATCGTGGCCGACCTCGCCAAAGAGGATATCCAGGTGAAATCGGACAAGGAAATCGTGGCCCTGATTGCCTACCTGCAGCGCCTCGGCACCGACATCAAAGTGAAGGACGAACAGGCCGCCGTGGCCGCCACTGAATAAAGCCGACAACGCACGGGGTAGCGCGGGCTTTAGCCCGCGTCCGGCAGATAGTAATCCTAATCGTTCGGGCTCTGGTCGTGCTGCGACAACCGCCCGGCCGGACGCGGGCTCAGGCCCGCGCTACAGCAATCAACGTCACCGACCATGTACAAGAACGTTCTGGAGGGCATTGCGGGCATCGAAATCTACCCGCTCATCTCCTTCGCCATTTTCTTTCTCTTCTTCCTGGCTCTGCTGGTGTACGTGTGCATCGTCAGCCGCCAGCACATCCAGGCCATGAAGCAGCTGCCGCTGCAGGGCGACGAGCCCGCCGCGCCGGCCCAAACGAAAGGAGGTGCGCTGTGCTAACGCGTAAGCTACCCCTCGGCGCGCTGCTGGCCCTGAGCGCCCTGCTGAGCACCGCCGCCCGGGCCCAGGACGCGGCCCCCGCCGCCCCGGCTGCCGACGCCGCTAAACCAGCCGCCGATACCGGCGCCGACCTCACGGCCATGCTCTGGCTGATGGGCGGGCTGACCGGCCTCATCATCTTCGTGCTGCTGATGCTCTTTGCGCTGCTCTGGCAGATGCGCCCGCTGCTGCGCCAGGTCTACGCCCTGCCCAGCATCCGCGAAGCGTGGTACGGCCGGGCCCTGGGCCTGTTTTTGGGCGACCCGGTGGGGCTGACCGGCAAGTACCAGGAGGACGTCATGGCCGGGCACGACTACGACGGCATTACCGAGTACGACAACGACCTGCCGCCCTGGTGGAAGTACGGCTTCTACCTCACCATCGTGTTTGGTGTCGTGTATTTCGTGCACTTCCACGTGACGCAGGACGGCCAGCTGAGCCAGGCCGAGTACCAGCACGAAATGGCCGAAGCGGCCCTGCTCTCGGCCCAGCTCGGCGCCAACGACGACCCCAACAAGCCCACCGACTACCAGCGCCTGACCGCCGCGGCCGACATCGATGCGGGCAAAACCATCTTCGCCCAGAACTGCGCCGCCTGCCACGGGCAGAGCGCCGAAGGCAAAGTCGGCCCGAACCTGACCGATGAATACTGGCTGCACGGCGGCGACGTGAACAAAGTGTACCACACCGTGAAGTACGGCGTGCAGGGCAAGGGCATGGTGGCCTGGAAGGGCAAGCTGTCTTCGAAACAGATGCTGCAGGTGGCCTCCTATATCCTCACCCTGCAGGGCTCGAAGCCGGCAGGCGCCAAGGCGCCGCAGGGCGAGAAGGAAGCCGTCGGCAAACCCGTGGCCAAGCTGTGAACTGGAAATGTTGAACGTCATGCTGAGCCCCGCCGAAGCATGACGAAATAAACAACAGCCCGCGGCGGCACCTCCTTCCCCTCGCCGTGCGCCCGAACGCTGCTCTCAGCACAGCCCACGTTCGGGCGAGCCGCCGGCCCACCTGCCGGCGGCGGGCTCTTGGGGCTTCCTGGATGGCCGCCGCGCCGCCCACCAGCACAGTGCAGCAGACAACTCCTAACATCCCCGACAGTCGGCGCCCTTTTTCGGAGAGCAAGCCTGGGGAATCCTCATGAACAGCGTCGCCAACCAACCCGCCACCGCCGAGTCCTTCCGCGACTCCATTGCCACGATAGACAGCCGGGGCAAGCGCGTGTGGCTGTACCCCAAGCAGCCCAAGGGCCCGCTGTATGACGCCCGCAAGTGGGTGAGCTACGCCCTGCTGACGCTGCTCTTTGCCGGTCCCTGGCTGCGTGTCAATGAGCTGCCGGTGCTGATGCTCAACGTGGTAGAGCGGAAGTTTATCATCTTTGGGCAGATCTTCTGGCCCCAGGATTTCTTTATTCTGCTGCTGGGGACGCTGGCCTTCGTGCTGTTCGTTATCCTCTTCACGGTGGTCTACGGCCGGATTTTCTGCGGCTGGGTGTGCCCGCAGACCATCTTCCTGGAAATGGTGTTCCGCCGCGTCGAGTACCTGTTCGAAGGCGACGCCCCGCAGCAGAAAGCCCTCGACAAAGCCGACTGGACCTGGAACAAAATCGGCCGCAAGACGGGCAAGCACGCGGTGTTCGTGCTCATCTCGTTTCTGATTGCCAATACCTTCCTGGCCTACATCATCGGCTCCGACGCGCTGACGCGCATCGTGACGGACCCGCCCCGGCAGCACCTGGGCGGCCTCACGGCCATGGTGCTCTTCACGGGCGTGTTCTACGCCGTGTTTGCCCGCTTCCGCGAGCAGGTGTGCACCATTGCCTGCCCCTACGGCCGCCTGCAGGGCGTGATGATGGATAAGGACACCGTGGTGGTGGCCTACGACTACCAGCGGGGCGAGCCGCGCGCAAAGCAGCGCAAAAACCAGCTGCGCACCGCCGGCGACTGTATCGACTGCAAGCAGTGCGTGCAGGTGTGCCCCACCGGCATCGACATCCGCAACGGCACCCAGCTGGAGTGCGTGAACTGCACCGCCTGCATCGACGCCTGCAACAACATCATGGCCCTGATCGAGAAGCCGCCCGGCCTGATTCGCTACGACTCGGAAACGCACATTGCCGAGGGCACCCGGTTCCGCGTCACCGGTCGCATAAAGGCTTACTCGGGCGTGCTGCTGGTGCTGGTGGCGGCCATGGTGGCCTTGCTCGTGACGCGGGCCAACGTGGAGGCCACGGTGCTGCGCACGCCCGGGCAACTGTACCAGAAAACCGCCCGCGGCACCGTCACCAACCTCTACAACGTGTCCGTCATCAACAAAACCAACCGGGCCATGCCCCTGGAGCTGCGGGTGCTGGAGCCGGCCGGCGGCACGGTGCAGCTGGTGGGCCAGTCGGGCCTGCGGCTTCCCGCCCAGGGCATGGTGGAGGGCGTATTCTTCGCCGAGCTGCCGCGCACGACTCTGCTCCGCACCAGCAACAAGATTCGCGTGGGCGTGTACAGCGGCGGCCGGCTGATAACGGAAGCCAATACCAAGTTTCTGGCCCCGCCGCAGTAGGAGAGGAGCCGCTGGGCAAGCGCCGAACAGCATACAAGAACGTCATCCTGAGCAAAGCGAAGGACCTTCCTCGAACCCTGCACCAACCGATAAGCGCAGCCACCGGCGCCTTTACCAGAACGTCAGTCGCCAGGACTTAACCGCTGGTACAGGGCTCGAGGAAGGTCCTTCGCTAAGGCTCAGGATGACGTTTTTAATAGCGCGCACAGATAACATTTCCCATGACTACCCTCGCCGTGAATACCCCCGCCCAACCCCGCCGCAGCCTGTGGCCTTACGCCATCATTGCGGCCTTCGTGCTCTTTGCCGGCTTTATCGGCTACATGGTGCGCCAGGCCATGCGCAGCAGCGTCGACCTCGTCAGCAAGGACTACTACGAGCAGGAGCTGCGCCACCAGCAGCGCATAAACGCCGTGGCCCGCACCGCCGCCCTGGCCGAGCAGGTGACGGTGCGCTACCAGCCCGCCGCCCGCACCCTGGTGCTGCAGCTGCCCGCCGCCCTGGCCCGGCAGGGTGCCACCGGCCAGGTGCACTTCTTCCGCCCCGCCGATCAGACCCTGGACTTCACCGTGCCCCTGCAACCCGATGCCGCCGGCCGCCAGCAGCTGAGCACGGCCCGGTTGCGGCCCGGCTACTGGCGCGTGCGCCTCGATTTCGAGGCCGGCGGGCAGCCGTATTTCGTGGAGCAGAGCATCGTGGTCGGCAACTGATTTTCGTCATGGCATCCGGCGGCGGTGCCGACGAACTTGCCCTTCGTCAGCGCCGCCGCGGCGTTTCAGTCGGTATCAATAGCCTGCCCAACTCACCATTTCACCACCTGACCACTTCACCAATGCTCTGGGCCGGGTTTCTGTTCGGACTGCTGGGTAGCTTCCACTGCGTGGGCATGTGCGGGGCCATTGCGCTGGCCTTGCCGGACGCGGGGCCGCGCCGCTGGTCGTTTGTGGTGGGCCGCGCGCTCTACAACCTGGGCCGCGTGACGACTTACACCGCCCTCGGCGCCGGCGCCGGACTGCTGGGCCAGTCGTTGCGGCTGGCCGGGGTGCAGCAGGGCCTGTCGGTGGCCTCGGGCGTGCTGATTCTGCTGCTGGTGGCCGTGCCCGAGCGCCACACCGGCCGCGCCGCCGCCGGGCTGGGCCTCGACCGGCTGCTGGCCCGGCTGAAGCAGGCGCTGGCGTATTGGTTTCAGCAGTCTTCCTTCCGGGCGCTGTACCTGAGCGGGGTGCTGAACGGCCTGCTGCCCTGTGGGCTGGTGTACCTGGCATTGGCGGGGGCGTTGAGTGCGCCGGGCGGTCTGGGTGGCGCCGCGGCGTACATGGCCCTGTTCGGCCTGGGAACCCTGCCGCTGATGCTGGCCCTCTCACTCACGGGGCAGCTGGTGCCGCTGCACTGGCGCGCCCGGCTGCGGCAGGCCGTGCCGGTGGCGGCCACGGTGCTGGCGGTGCTCTTCATCGTGCGCGGCCTGGGCCTGGGCATTCCCTACTTGAGCCCGCAGCTCAGCAAGGCTGCCCCGGCCAATACCGGCCGCCACCGCCCCGCCGCCATTACCATGTGCCACTGACGTTTCCGCGCCGGCCGCGTGGCGGGCGCTGTTGTTGCTTGCATCTCTCACTCCTAACCACATACCCTCGTCAGGCTCCCCCTCTCCCCTTGGAGAGGGGGCCGGGGGGTGAGGCTCCCCATGAAGACCATCCTCGTTCCCCTCGACCTGACGGCCGCCGCCGAGCCCACCGTGGTCTACGCCAACAAGCTGGCCGTGCGCCTTGGGGCCGAAGTCGTGCTGCTGTACTGCCACCACGGCGCCCTCAGCGAAGCCGACTCGGCCGCCTACCAGCAGCGCCTGCTGGTGCTGGCCGAGCGCCTGCGCTACGTGCAGCTCGTGCGCCAGGACGGCCGCCGCATCCGCTACCGCGTGGCCGTGCGCGCCGGCTGCCTGCACGACCACGTGCAGAACGTCATCGACGCATACGGGGCCGAACTGCTGGTGATGGGCCTGGAGCACGTCGACTGCGGGGAGGCGGCCATCGGCGGCAACCACGCGGCCCGCATGGCCGGGCTGGCCCGCTGCCCGGTGCTGGTGGTGCCGCCCGGCGCCCGCGCCCTGCCGCAGCGCGCCGTCTTCCTGGCTGATTTCGGCCACCTCGACGCCGCCACCCTGGCCCCGCTCGTTCCGCTGCTGCAGGAGCTGAAGCCCCAGCTGCAGCTGGTGCACTTCTACCAGCAGCTCGATCTGCCCGCGCTTATTCGCGTCAAGCGCGGGATGCAGCTGATGCAGCGCGCGCTGCCGGCTATTCCGCTGCGCAGCCGCCTGGTGCTCGACGACGACCCGCTGGAAGGCATCGGCGAGTTCTGCGAGGCCACGCACGCGCAGCTGCTCCTCCTCGCGCCCACCGACGCGGTGCTGCTCGACCGATTTTTCGACGTGTGCTACACCAAGACGCAGGCCTACCACACCCGCATTCCGCTGCTGGTGCTGCCCCGCGCCCGGCACCCCCAACCCACGGAGGACGTATGCTGTGAGCACTGCGCCCAGCAGCTATCGGCCGCACCCACCCAAGCGGTGATGTAGGAAGCAGAACAATGTAGAGGCGCAACCGTGCGTCTCGTCATTCGCGCCGCATGGGCATCGTCCCGCGCATGAATCGTTCAACGACGAGACGCAAGAGTATGCGTCTCTACATCGGCCAGGCGTGCCAGATCAGTTGAGCCCGTCACTCCAAGCCTTCGGCTGAGCCCCGAGCCCGCCGCCAGAGCTGATCAACCTGCCAAACACCCTCACGAGCACTCACGGGATACTTTCGCATCTGCCGAAAGCCATCGTGAGTACTCACGAGGCATTGCGCCGGATACCGGATGCCTGTCCCGGCTGCTCGCGAAGCCTGTTGGCAAGTGCCGAAGCCCTTCATGAGTAAGCGCGAGCCATTGCAACAATTAATATAAATGCCCCATGAGTACTCGTGAGGAACTTCAGCACAATAGCAAAGGCCTTCGCGAGTACTCACGAAGGCCTTTGCTATTGTCTGACGGCTGGCGCGCTGAGCAGTAGAGGGCTCCGGTACCCATAGGCCGCTCCGCAAAAAAGGCCGTCCTGCTTGACCTGACGTCCGCGCAGCCGAAGCGGTAGAGGTGCTTCGGCTGCGCGGACGTCAGATCAAGCAGGACGTTCTAACCCTTCCAACCGGGTGCCGTTTACCAGTGCGCCCGGCGCAGCTTCTCGGGCTGCAAGACGCGGATATCCTTGCCGGCCAGCTCGATCAGGCCATCCTGCTTGAACTCGCTCAGGGTGCGAATCAGCGACTCGGGGGCGGTGCCGACGAGGGCGGCCATGTCGTCGCGGGAGAGCTGGAAGGCCGAGGCGTCGGCGGCGTGCTGCTCGTGCAGGCGCAGCAGCGCATCGGCCACGCGGCGGCGGATGGAGTTGTAGGCCATGCCCACCAGCTGCTGTTCCCGCTCGCTCACCCGGCCCGCCAGCAGGCGGATAAACTGCTGGCTGACCTCGGGGTTGCGCAGCACCAGCTGGGTGAAGTCGTCCTTCGGAATGTAGACCAGCTCCGCGTCGTCGACGGCCACGGCCGAGTCGCCGTGCCGGGTATGCTCCAGCAGGGCCATGTAGCCGAAAAACTCGCCCGGGCCGTAGAGGCCCGTTATCAGCTCCTTGCCGGCGGCGGTGGTCTTGATGGTTTTCACCCGGCCCGCCTGCACGAAGTAGAGGCGGGTGGGCTCGTCGCCTTCGCGGTAGATGTTCTGCTTTTTAGCCACTGGGTGCAGCTTGCGGTCCACCGTGAGGCCTTCCAGGTTGCCCACGACGCGGGCGTCGGCCAAGAACTCCTGCAGGCCGCCGCGCTGCAGGTCGTAGTCGGCGCGCAGCTGGCGGAAGCGGTTCAGGCGCCCGCTGATGGCGCTCAGCAGCTCGCTTTCCTCGAAGGGCTTGGTCAGGTAGTCGTCGGCGCCCAGCTCCATGCCCCGGCGCATGTCCACGCGCTCGGTTTTGGCGGTGAGGAAGATGAACGGAATGCCCGCCAGGTCGGCGTCCTGGCTGAAAATCTGCAGCACGCCGTAGCCGTCGAGCACCGGCATCATGATGTCGCAGATGACCAGGTCGGGGCGGATGCTGCGGGCCTGCTCCACGCCCACTTTGCCGTTTTCGGCGGTGAGCACGCGGTAGCCGGCCAGCTCCAGAATTTCGGCCGTCGACTCGCGGATCAGCTCGTTGTCCTCAATCAGCAGGATGGTTTTCATAGGGAATGGTGACGGTGACGGTGGTGCCGCGGTTCAGTTCGCTGTGCAGGCTGATGCGCCCGCCCATCAGCTCCAGGTAGCGCCCCACGATGTAGAGCCCCAGCCCGGTGCCGGGAATATTGGTGACGTTGCGGGCGCGGAAAAACCGCTCGAACAGGTGCTCCTGGTCTTCCTTGGAAATGCCCACGCCCTGGTCCTGCACCGTCAGCGTGAGCTGGCCCGCGGCGCAGGCGGCGCGCAGCGTCACCTCAGAACCTTCGGCCGAGTACTTGATGGCGTTGCTGAGCAGGTTGACGAGAATCTTGCGCAGCAGCGAGGGGTCGAGCACCACCGGGGCGGGGCAGCCCACGTGCTGGCTGATGCGCTGCCCGGCTTTGAGCAGGCCCTGCACGTCGGCCACCACCTCGCTGAGCAGCTCGGGCAGGGCCAGCTCCACCGGCCGGGCCTGCACCTTGCCTTCCTCGATGCGGCCGACGGAGAGGAACTCCTCCAGGATGTCGTTCAGGTGCTTTACCGAGCTGCGGATGCGCTGCAGGTGCTTCACGCGCTTGTCCTGCTGCTCGCTCTCGGGGTACTTCTCGATGAGCGTGGCCGAGTTCATCACGGCCGTGAGCGGGGTACGGAACTCGTGCGAGGCCATGCTCACGAAGCGCGACTTCAGCTCACCCAGCTCCTGCTCGGCGGCCAGGGCCTTGGCCAGCTCCTCGGTGCGCTGCTCCAGCTGCGCCAGGGTGCTGAGCAGGGCGTGGGTGCGGTCGGCCACCTTCTGCTCCAGCTCGGCGTTGAGCTTCTCCACGCGCTGGCGCTGGGCAATCAGCTCCCGCTCGGCTTCCTTCTTGTAGGTGATGTCGAGGATGTAGGACACCACGTACAGCTCCTCGTCGAGGTGGAAGTAGCTCAGGCTGACTTCCACCGGAAACACCGAGCCGTCCTGGCGCTGACCCAGCAGGTCGCCGCGGTGGGCGCCCATGGCCCGCACCGAGGGCGCGGCGTTGAACGACTCGCGCAGCTGCTCGTGGTGGCGGCCCACCGCCCGCGGCACCAGCACCTCGATGCGCTGGCCCAGCAGCTCGGCCGGCCGATAGCCGAACAGCTGCTCGGAAAGGTGGTTGGCCGACACGATCTGCCCGTGCCGGTCGCACATGATGATGCCGATGGTGGCATTGGCCACCACCGCCTCGAAACGGCTCACGCTCTGGGCCAGCTCCCGCTCGGCCAGCAGCAGGCGGTCGGGCCCGCTCAGGCGCACCAGGTACAGGGTGCGGCCCTCATGCTCGAAGGGCGTCAGCTCAATGCGGGCGTGGGTGGCGTCGCCGCTGGCGCGGGTCACGTCGGCTTCCACCAGGGCGTGGCCGCTCTGCCGGGCCGAGTGCAGGGCGGCTTCCCAGCTGTGGCCGGCCGCGGGCTGCAGGGGCAGGGCGTCGTCGGCCACCTGGGCCTGCAGGAAAGCGGCCTCGGAGGGGTAGCCCAGCAGCTGCGCGCCCATGGGATTGACGCGGATAAAGCGGTGGGCGGCCTCGTCGTACACGCCGATGAATTCCTGGGCCTGCGTGAACAGCAGCGAAGCGAGGGCGTGGGCGTAAGTGGAAGGCATGAGTAGAGGGGCGCCGGGGCGGGGTGAAGCGGGCCCGACGGCCAAATTTGGGCATAATCGGGCGAGGATGATAGATGTTAAGCCCCGAAGCTGACGAATATCATGGAATGCGGCGGCGCCAGGAGGCAATTTTACCCGGCAATTCAACTGAACTCCGTATGAGCGCCTTGTCCTCCACTTCCTTGCGGCCCGCCGACGCCGCCGCCGTGCTGCTGGTGCTGCTGCCGGTGAGCCGCCCCGACGGAGCCGGGCCGCCCTTTTCATCCGCGGCCCTGGAGCGGCTGCAGCGCCGCCTGGGCCCGGCCATCCGGGTGCTGCGCATCGACGAGGCCAGCCACCCCACGGTGGTGCGCAGCTTCCACGCCCAGCAGCTGCCGGCCTGCGTGCTGGTGCGCCAGGGCGTGGAGCTGTGGCGCCAGCCCGGCCTGCCCGACGACGAAGCCGGGGCCACCGAGCTGCTGGGCCGCCTGGCCGCCCCGACCGGCGTGAGCTAGGTAGCGCGACTAAGAATCCGCAGTCTAAAAGGCTATTGGAGCTTACATTGAACGGTCACGCTGAGCCGAGTTGAAGCAGCTCTACCGCTCCCTTTGGGGGCAGGCCCTAAACTTTCCTCTCGATTACCCAGGGTTTAAACCCTGGGCTAGTGAGCAGGTTAACGAAGCAGTAGAGATGCTTCGACAAGCTCAGCATGACGCTCTGGGTT
Source organism: Hymenobacter edaphi (assembly GCF_003258365.1). Lineage (GTDB taxonomy): Bacteria > Bacteroidota > Bacteroidia > Cytophagales > Hymenobacteraceae > Solirubrum > Solirubrum edaphi. Next base: position 476,581 of record NZ_QHKM01000003.1, read on the forward strand.
TCCCCGGTACCCTGATAGAATCAGCTTGAAACCACCAGGCCTCACTCGGCCAGCGCGGCCTGCTGCTGGCGGTATTCGGAGGGGCTCAGGCCCGTGAGCTTGCGGAAGGTTTTGTTGAAGTGCGAGAGGTTGTTGAAGCCGCTGGCGAAGCTGACCTCGGTGATGGGCCGGTCTTCCAGCAGCAGCAGGCAGGCGTGGTTGACGCGGTATTCCTGCACGAAGTCGGTCAGCGTGAGGCCGGTCATGCGCTTGAAGTAGCGGCAAAAGGCAGGTACCGTCAGGTGCGTCAGTTCGGCTAGCGTGGCCACCTCCACCGGCTGCCGAAAGTGCTCCTGCAGGTAGCCGTACACCCGGCTCAGCCGCTCCGACTCCTGGCGCGGGGCGTGGCCGCGGCCCGCATCGGCGTTCAGGCTGGTGGCGTCGGGCGTGGCGGCCAGCGTGTGCAGCACCTGCAGCAAGGTGAGCAGCCGCTCAAAGGGCGGCTGGGTGAGCATCTGCGCCAGCTGCGGGCCCACCTGCCGGCGCACCGCCACCCCGAAGGTGAGCCCCTGCCGGGCGCGGGCAAACAGCTGCTGCACCGCGCGCAACTCGGGGCGCTGCAGGAAGTCGGGCCCCAGAAAATCGGGCCGCAGCTGCACCACAATCTGCTCGAAGTCGGTCTGGCGGCCGTAGCTGAAGCTCAGGTGCGGCAGATCAGGACCGATGAACACCAGCTCGCCGCCCGCGTAGCGCGAGAGGTGCCGCCCGATGTGGCGCCGCCCCCGGCCGCGCGGCAAGTACACCAGCTCGTACTCGGGGTGGTAGTGCCAGCGCACGTCGATGGCGGCCGGGTCGGTATGGTGCAGCAGGGTGAAGGAGCTGTCGGACGACGGCTGGATGGGCTCGAACTGCAGTTTCATGGGCGGGGCTGACGCTGGGTTGGCTGCTTATACGCAATAGAACGGCTGTTGGGGTTAATACCGCACCAGTATCGGCTAATGCGGTGGTAGTGGGCCGCCGGGGGCGCCGGTACCTTTGCGCTGACCAATCGTTGCCGCGCAAGGCCTCGCGCCGTCGTGGCAACCCGGGTCCGGGCTTCAGAGCCCGCCCGGCTATCCGTTCACGAAACCCCACTGCATGATTACGTCCATCGAAGCCCTGGGCCTGGTGGCCGCCACGCTGTCGGCCATCATGTTCCTGCCGCAAGTCCTCAAAACCTGGCGCAGCCGCTCGGCCACCGGCCTGGCCGCGGGCACGCTCATTACGTCCACCACCTGCGTGACCTTGTGGCTGGTGTACGGCGCCTGCGTGCAGGACGTGCCGCTCATCATCGGCAACGCCGTCAACCTGGCCTGCACGCTCACGCTCGTCGTCTTTAAGATTCGGTTTGCCGCGCCCGGGCCCGCCGCGCCGGTTCGCGGGCAGGTGATGTCGCGCCGGACGCTGGTAGCCGTGCGCACGGCCCCGCTGGGGGCACCCTTCTGGTACGAGGCCTAAGCCCGCGGCCGCTTCGCGCCCTCTCGTTATTCATCCGACACCAACCCGACACCACTATGCCACACGACCTGCCCAATCCGCTGGAAAACCTGCCGCTCAAGGCGCTGATTTTCGACATGGACGGCACCCTAATTCACAACATGGCCTTCCACCGCCGCGCCTGGGTTGATTTTCTGGGCCGGCACGGCATCCGGCTGACCGAGGAAGAATTCGAGCACCACAACCACGGCACGGGCGCGGAAATCATCCGCCGCCTGTTCGGGGCCGAGCTGCCCGCCGCCGACGTGCAGCGCCTGGTGCAGGAGAAGGAAGCGCTGTACCGCCAGCAATACGGTCCGCACCTGCGCGCCCTGCCCGGCCTGCGCGAGTTCCTGACGGTGGCCCGCGCCCGGGGCCTGCGCCTGGCCCTGGCCACTGCCGGCGACGCGCCCAACATCGATTTCGTGCTCGACGGCCTGCGGCTGCGCCCCTACTTCGACGCCATCATCGGGGCCGAGCAGGTGCAGCGCGGCAAGCCCGACCCGGAAGTGTTTCTGCTGGCCGCCACCGCGCTGGGCGTGGCCCCGCAGGAGTGCCTGGTGTTCGAGGATTCCATGACCGGTATCGAAGCCGCCCGCCGCGCCCGCATGGCCGCCGTGGGCCTGGCCACTACGCACCCGGCCGAAGAGCTGCAAGGACTGGGCCTGGCGCAGATTGCCGCCGATTACACCCACCTGCACCTGCCCGAGCGCCGCGCCGAGGTGCTGCGTTGGCTGCAGCCGCAGTAGCTGCTCCAGCCGCAAACCCGAACGTCATTCTGAGCGAAGCGAATAACCGCACGTGCTTCCTTGAACGAGCTAACAGACCGTCATGCTGAGCCCCGCGAAGCATCTCTACCGCTTCGTTGAGTTGTTCGGTAGAGATGCTTCGCGGGGCTCAGCATGACGGTTTTCGCCTGGACGTCAGCACGCGAGATGTCTCGACAAGCTCGACATGACGTTCTTTTTACTTCCCCTTTAGCCGCTGGGCCGCGTCAGGGCTGGGTCACGGTGATATTCTTGAACGTGGCCGTGCTGTTGTCGACGAAGATGCCCCAGCTGGTGCCGGGGGCGCGGTAGATGCGCGAGGTCAGGGCCGCCACGTGGTTGAGGTACACCACCACCACCGAGTTTTCGAACACGATGGTCAGGTCGTACTCCACGCCGGGGCTGAGGGCGAAGGGCACGTCGTTGGTGGCCACGGTGGTGCTGCTGAGCTGGCTGCGCCGGGTGCGGTCGAAGCTAAAGCGCTGCTGGCCGGGCACGAAGCGCAGGCTGTACACGTCGTCGTACCCGTCGCAGGCGCCGAGCAGGAAGCCGAAGTCCTTGGCCGCGCTGCTGTACGACACGGTGCAGTGCAGCTTGTAGCGCGCGGGGCCGATGGGCGCGTAGAGCACGTTGGCCACGTCCTTATCGGCCGGGCTGCTGAGCCGGTACGACTCGGTGCCGGCCTGCACGTTGGTGACGTTGCCCCACTGGCTGTCCTTGCTCAGCGGCACCGCGCTGGTTTCGGCCCGGGTCTGGAGCGTGTGCGGAATGGTTACGGCCAGATCCTGGTTGGGCAGCTGGTAGAGCTTGTGCGTCACCAGGTTGCCGCCCCAGAGCCAGGCGCCGGTGTCGGTGTTGCCGGCCAGGCGGTTGGTCCAGCCGAAGATGTACCGGTCGCCGTATTGGTCGAGCACGGTCTTGGCCGCGTACAGGCCCTGGCCCTCGAAGCGGCTGGGGCCGCTGGGGGCGCTCCACGGGCCGGTCAGGGAGGTGCTTTTGCGGTAGTAGAGGTTTTTAGAGTTGATGTCGGAGAAAAGCAGGTAGTAGGTCGAGCCCTGCCTGAACAGCTCCGGCGTCTCCAGCATAAAGAAGTTATCGGGCCCGCCGTCGTAGAGCACGCCCTGGTAGGTCCAGTTGAGCAGGTTCGGGGAGGTGTACCGGGCAACGACGCCGCGCCACACGCCGCTGACGTTTTTGCGTGCCGCCACAATCATATGGTAGGTGCCGGTGGCCGAATCGAAGTACACGAACGGGTCCCGGAAGTTGTCGTTGTCGTCGAAGCCCTGCCCGGCCGGGGCGTAGATGGTGGCGAAGCTGGTGTTCTTGGTAAAGCTCTGATTCAGTGCCGGAGCCGTGGCCAGCATGATGCCCTCCTTGCGCGTCACGCAGCCGGAGGGGTAGTTGGGGTTGTGGCCGGTGTAGAAGGCGTAATAGGTGCTGCCCTTCTGCACGATGTGGCCAGTGCCGAGGGCAAAATCCTGCTTGCAGCCGTCGGCGCTGCAGGCCAGCTGCTGCCCGCCCGAGAGGTCGGCGAAGGCGGCGAAGTCGTCGGTCTGCAGGCCGTACCAGGGGTGGCGCTGGTTGGTCGCGTCGTTCCACACGTCCTTGAGGTAGAAGATTTTGAATTTGCCGGTCGGGGCCGTGGCGTCGTAGTAGGGCATCACGTCGCCCACCGGGGCCAGGCCGTTGCCCAGCGGGTAGAAGCGGTAGTCGGGGCTTTCGGGGCGGGGCGTGCAGGTCAGCGCGTTGCTGCCGCTGGTGGTGCCGGGGCGCGCGGTGGTTAGCACGGCTTCTTTCTGGCAGCTGCCCAGGCACAGGGCCGCCGCTACGCCGCCGAGGAGCGGCAGCACGGAGTACAAACGGTTCATAGGAAGTGGGTTGGGAATGGCAAAGCCCCACCGCCGCGCTTCCGGCTCGGGAAGCGGAAATCAGCAGCCGTGGGGCTTTGGGAGTAAGCAGGGGAAGGGCCAGCCGGATGGGGAGACGCCTACTTGCGTCTCGTCGTCCGCGCCATGTGGGCGTCGTCTGAATGTCAGTCGTTCAACGACGAGACGCAAGGTTGTGTCTCTACATCGTCGGCTACGATGGCGCGCTAGTTCGCGTCGGGGGCCAGCTTGGCGTAGTCGAACTCGCTGATGACGAGGCCGGCCGAGGAGCGGAGCTTGAGCGTGGTGTAGGGCTCCGAGGGGAAAAACAGCTCGGTCATGGTGGTCAGCCCGCCGTCGGCAAACAGCTCCACGGAGGTGGCGTCGAAGAGCAGGGTGAGGTCGGCGCCGGCGGTGGTGGCGCGGCGCGGGGCGGGGTGGCGGCCGGCGAATTTGGCGCTGAAGCCGCTGGGGCCGGCTTTCGTGCGGTCTACGAAGTACTGATTGGCCTTTTTGTCGTAGCCGATGAGCAGCTCCTCGCCGCGCTTGTTGCCGAGCACCAGGCTGAAATCGGTGAGCTGGGCGGTGCTCAGCTCCAGGCGCATCTTGTCGCTGAGGGGCTGGGGCAGGCGCGTGGTCAGGTCCAGCTCGGTTTTCACCGGCAGGCCGGTGAGGTGCACGGCGCCGGGCTGCATCAGCTGGGCCACTTCCTGCGCCGGCCGCGAGGTCAGGTATACTTCCTTGCCGACGCGCTGCAGCGCCAGCTCGCGGGGCACCGTCATGGCATTGCGCCAGGGCGAGGTGGGCACCTGGTTGGCGTACTCCCAGTTGCTCATCCAGCCCAGGAAGAGGCGGCGGCCGTTAGGGGCGTTGTTCCAGGTCACGCCGGCGTAGTTGTCGGTGCCGTAGTCCACCCATTTGGTGGGCGGCGCGGCCTGGTCGGGCGTGAATTTCTTGCCGTCGAACTGCCCGAGGAAGTACTGCGTGGCCGAGCCGCCGTTGGGCCCGCCGGGGTTGATGCTCACCAGCAGCACCCACTTGGTTTTGCCGTCCACGGTCAGCGGAAACAGGTCGGGGCACTCCCACACGCCGCCGTGGGCGCCCAGCTTGGCCCCGAACTCGCTTTCCTTGGTCCACTGCTTCAGGTTCGGCGAAGAAAAGAACGTGATGCGGTCCTTGGTGGCCAGGGTCATGATCCACTTCTTGGCCGCGGCGTTCCAGCTCACCTTCGGGTCGCGGAAGTCCTGGATGCCGGGGTTGGGCAGCACCGGGTTGCCGGCGTACTTGGTCCAGGTCTGGCCGCCGTCGAGGCTGTAGGCCAGGCTCTGGTACTGGTGCTTGTTGGTTTTTTTCTTTTCCTCCGGGTCGTTGTGGTGGGTGAAGATGGCCACCAGGGCGTTTTTGCCGAAGCCGGCGGTGTTGTCCTTGTCCACCACCGCCGAGCCGGAGAAAATCCAGCCCAGCTTATCCGGGTACAGCGCAATGGGCTGCTCCTGCCAGTGCACGAGGTCCTGGCTGGTGGCGTGGCCCCAGTGCATCGGGCCCCACACCATGGCGTCGGGGTAGTGCTGGAAAAACAGGTGGTAGGTGCCATTCACGTACACCATGCCGTTGGGGTCGTTCATCCACATCCTGGCCGGCGAGAAGTGGTAGCTCGGCCGGTACTGCGGCGTGGCGGGCGGAATGGGCGCGGCCGGGGTCTGGGCCTGGCTGGTAGCGGCGGCCGTCAGCAGAGAAAGGGCCAGCAGAAGTCGTTTCATGGGGTGGGAAAGAATCGAAGGAAACAGGAGCGGAAGAGGCCGTCATGTCGAGCGAAGTCGAGACATCTCGCCTGCTGATGCCGGATAGTAATCTTTGTTCAACGAGGAAATTACTACACGAGCGAGATGTCTCGACTTCGCTCGACATGACGTACCAGAAGGGTTACGAAATAGCCTGCTCGGCCAGCAGCGCGTGCACCTGCGCCTCGCTGAAAGCGGGCGTGGCGCCGTAGTGCGTGGCCACCAGCGCCCCGGTGGCGCAGGCAAAGTGCAGACACTCGCCCGGCTCCTGCCCGGCCAGCCAGCCCTTCAGCAGCGCGGCCAGAAACGAGTCGCCGCTGCCGATGGTGTCCTTCACCTCCACGCGCACGCCGGGGGCGCGGTAGAGGTGGCCCCGGGTCCAGAGCAGGGCCCCGTCGGCGCCGCAGGTGACGCACACGGCCTGCAGATCGAAGCGCGTGGCCAGCCACTGCATGGCGGCGGGGCGGTCGGCCGCGGCGCCGGATTCCTGCCCGAACCAGCCCATGATTTCGGCCAGCTCGTGGTGGTTCATCTTCACCAGATCGGCCTTCTGCAGCAGGTACTTCACCACTTCCTTGGTGTAGTGTGGCGGGCGCATGTTCACGTCGAACACGTTGAAGCGCGCGTGTTCGATGAGCCGGTACAGCGTTTCGCGGGTGGCGGCGCTGCGGGCCGACAAGCTGCCGAACACGAACATATCGGCCTGCTCCACCAGCGCGTCGAGCCGGGCCTCGTGCTGAATGTAGTCCCAGGCCACGGGCTGCACGATTTTGTAGGTCACTTCCTGGGCGTCGTCCACGTTGGCCTTCACCACGCCGGTGAGGTGGGTGCGGCCGAGCTGCACGTAGTCGGTGCTCAGCCCTTTCGAGGCCACAAAATCGAGCAGCTCGGTGCCCAAATCGTCGTCGCCGACGCGGCTGATGAGCTGGGTGGGCACGCCGAGCTGGTGCAGGTGCACGGCCACGTTGAAGGGCGCGCCGCCGGGCTGCTTGCCCGAGGGCAGCACGTCCCAGAGAATTTCGCCGAAGCAGACAACTGACATATGGTGAGATAGTGAAATGGTGAATGGGTGAGTTTGGGAAAGCGGCGTCGGCACAGGTTCAATGTTAAGCTGAACATCAAAACTCACCAGTTCACCACCTCATCATCTCACCTCTAATGAAGGACCAGCGTCTTTTCCAGCTGTTCCAGCGAGGTGCCCTTGGTTTCGGGCATCAGGCGCCACACGAAGAGCAGCTGCAGCACCATCATGGCGCAGAAAAAGGCGAAGGTATTGCCGCCGCCGAGCCGCTCGGCCAGAGGCGGGAAGGCAAAGGCAATAACGGCGGCCATCACCCAGTGCGTGCTGGAGCCCAAAGCCTGGCCTTTGGCGCGCACCACGTTGGGGAAGATTTCGGAAATGAACACCCAGATGACGGCGCCCTGCGAGAAGGCGAAGAACGCAATGTAGACGAACAACAGCCCCGGCACCAGCATGCCGCCGAAGGCCGTGAAGTTTTCGGAGTAAAACGCCCAGGCCACCAGGGCTAGCGTGGCAATGAGTCCGAACGAGCCGATGAGCATGAGCTTGCGGCGGCCAAACTGGTCGATAACCTGGCGGGCCAGCAGGGTGAAGACGAAGTTGACCAGCCCCAGCCCGGCCGAGGAGAGCAGGGCCGAGCTTTTGCCCAGGCCGGTCATTTCGAAGATGCGCGGGGCGTAGTAAATGATGGCGTTGATGCCCGATACCTGGTTGAACAGGGCGAAGAGCACCGCCAGCATTACCGGCGTGCGATACTGCGCGGCCAGCAAGGAGGCGCCGCCGGCCGCGGCGTCGGCGGCGTTGGTGGTCAGGATGTCGGTGGTGAGCTGGTCGGCGGTGCGGGCATCCACCCGGCGCAGCACGGCGCGGCCTTCCTCCACCCGGCCCTGCCCGATCAGCCAGCGCGGGCTTTCGGGCACGCGGAACAGCAAGAGGAAAAACGCCAGCGCCGGCGCGGCCTGCACGCCCAGCATCCAGCGCCAGTCGTTTTCGCCGAGGCCGGTGAGCAGGTAGTTCGAGAGGTAGGCGGCCAGGATGCCGAACACGATGTTGAACTGGAACATGGCCACCATCTGCCCGCGCTTGGCGGCCGGGGCCACTTCCGAAATGTAGAGCGGGGCCGTCACCGACGAGGCGCCCACGCCCAGCCCGCCCAGGAAGCGGAACAGCATGAAGGCGTACCAGTTCGAGGTCAGCGCCGCGCCCAGGGCCGACACGAGGTAGAGCACCGCAATCCAGACCAGCGTCTGGCGCCGCCCCAGCCGGTCCGACGGGATGCCGCCGAAAATGGCCCCGAACACCGTGCCGATCAGCGCCACGGCAATGGTGAAGCCGTGCTCCACCGAGCTAAGCCCCCAGAGCTGCTGAATGGCCTTTTCGGCCCCGGAAATGACGGCCGTATCGAAGCCGAACAGGAAGCCCCCGAGCGCCACGACCAGGGACCAGAAAAATACGTTGCTGTTGTTCACGGCGGAAAGGGTTGTAGAAGCGCCCGCGGGGAAAAGCAGCGGCTTCCGGATGGGTGGTTATGGGTTATATACGAGGGCGTTATCGAAAAGAAAATGGCCGTGCCAGGCGCGCCGGGGCATCCATGTGCCGCCGCCGTCAAGCCCGTTCACTCATCAGGCTCCCTATCCCCAGGAGCGGCGGCGGATGCTGGCTCGCGCCATTCCCACAACCCGGCGCCCCCGACACGGCTTTTCCTTCGGACGGTGAGATGGTGAGGTGGTGAACTGGTGAGTTTTGATGTTCTAGCCACGCAGGTCTGCGCATTTCGCACCACGCGCACATCAACTCACCATCTCACTATTTCACCATCTCACCGCTTACCAACCCGGGTTCTGCTGGTAGCGGCCCTGGCTGAAGTTGATCTGGTTGAGCGGGATGGGCAGGTACTCGTCGCGGCCACGGGTGAAATTGGCGTTCTGCAGGTACGAGCGGCGGGTTTTCTCCACCCGGAAGTACTCGTTCAGGTAGTCGGCGGCAATGCCCCAGCGCACCAGGTCGAAGAAGCGCGAGCCTTCCATCGCAAACTCCAGGCGCCGCTCCCAGCGCAGGGCCTCGCGGGCGTACTGCTGCGTCCACACGCCGGCCGGGTACTGGCCGATGCGGTAGTTCGAGGTGGCCTGCCCGTTGCTCTGCTTGAGCAGGCTGGTGCTGCTTTGGGCGCGCTGCCGGATCTGGTTGATGATGGGGAGGGCCTCGGCTTGCCGGCCCAGCTCGATGAGGGCCTCGGCCTTCCACAGCAGCACGTCGGCGTAGCGGATGACGGCCCAGTTCTTGGTGCTGCTCATGAAGGGCGGCAGCTTCTGAAAGGCCGGGTCGTTGGGCCCCACCAGCTCTTTCTGCGACATAAACTGCCCGTACACGTCGGGCACGCGCACCCAGGCGCGCTGGAACACGAACGAGGGGTCGTATTTCCAGGGGTGGGTCGGAATGGCCACGGTGTGGTCGAGGCGCGGGTCCACGGTGTTGGTCTGGAAGTCGGCCGGGGCCGTCAGGCTGCTGGTGTTGAAAGTGGTGAACAGCGGCAGACCCTGTGCATCGGTTTTGAAGGCGTTGACCAGGTTCTGGCTGGGCTGGTGGAAGCTGCAGCAGCCGAATTCCGAGTTCATCGGGTAGTTCAGCTTGTTGCCCTGGTTGATGCGCCCGCGCGGCGTGCCGTCGTCCTTGGAAAACTGGATGGCAAACACCGACTCCGAGCCGTTGTCGAAGGCCGACATGAAGTTGTTGCCGAAGTCGGTGTACAAGGAATGCTTGCCCGCGCCGATGATTTCGTTGGTCAGGCGCAACACCTCCTGCAGCTTGGCCTGGTCGACGCTCGTTACCTGGTGGTTGGTCTCGTTCTGCACGTAGGCCTGAAACAGCCGCACCTTGGCCAGATACGCCTTGGCCGCCACCTGGCTGGCCCGGCCCACCTCGCCCGGCGTCACGGGCAGGTTCGCGGCCCCGAACTGGAAGTCGTCGGCAATCTTATCCCACAGCGCCTGGCTGGTCAGCGCCACGTTCGACACCTGGTCGTACTGGTCCACCGGCACGTTTTCGTCGAGGTAGGGCACGCGGTCGAACAGCTCCTTGAGGATGAAGTAGAAATGCCCGCGCAGAAAGCGCGCCTCGGCGATGCGCACGTTGCGGTTGGGCATCTGCGCGTCGGTCACGGCCCCCAGGCGGCGCAGCGCGTCGTTGGCCCGGCCGATGCCCACGAACAGGCGGAACCACACCTCATCGGTGTTGCCCACGTCGGTGCGGTTGTAGGTGAAGGTTTCGTAGAAGTGGAAGCCTTCGATGTCGCCAATGCCGCCGCCGCCCTTGTAGGCGTCGCCGGAGCGCAGGTTGCCGTAGGGCCACAGCGAGGTGTAGGGCACCGTGAAGCCGTCGTTGGCCAGGGCCGAGTACGCGGCAATGACCTGCTTGTCGGCGTTTTCGGGGGTGTTCAGCTGCTCGTCGCTGAGCGCGCCGCGCGGCGGCACGTCCAGAAAGTCCTTGTCGTTGCAGCCGGTGGTGCCGAAGGTCAGCAGGGCCGCGGCCAGGGTGAGTACGTGTATGGATTTCATCGTGGGAAGCAGGATTGGGGAGGTGGGAAGTGGGCAGCAGCCCTATCGATTGCCCAGGGTTTAAACCCTGGGCTAGTGAGGGTGCGAAGCGGTAGAGATGCTTCGACTGCGCTCAGCATGACGTGCTGGTGTGCTCGTTCTTTTCCGGTCGTTCTTTGCTAGCCGTTCTAGAACGTCACGTTCAAACCAGTCGAAAAAGCCGGCGCGATGGGGAAGCCCAGCAGCTGCACTTCCGGGTCGGGGCTGGTGTAGGCGTTCGGGCCCTTGCGGTCCTTGAAGGTGACGAGGTTGGTGCCCTGCACGTAGAGGCGCAGCTGCTGCAGGCGCAGGGTGCTGGTCAAGGCCTTGGGGAAGCTGTAGCCCAGCTGCACGTTGCGCAGCTTCAGGTAGGAGCCGTTTTCCACGAAGTAGGTGGAGGGCCGCCACTCGTTGTTCTGGTTCAGCAAGGACACCGCCGGAATGGTCGAGCCGGTGTTCGTGGGCGACCAGGCGTCGAGCACGCGGGTGCCCCAGTTTTCCTGGTTGGCGAAGGTGAAGTCGGTGCGGAACTTGGTGTCGTTGAACACCTTCAGGCCCTGCACGCCCTGCCAGAACAGCTGCAGGTCCAGCCCCTTCCACGAGCCGCCCACGGTCAGGCCGTAGATGAAATCAGGCGTGTTGTTGGTAATCCAGGTCTGGTCGAAGTTGTCGATTTTACCGTCCCCGTTCAGGTCCTGGTAGCGGATGCGGCCGGGCGCGGCGCCCACCTGCGTGGCGTGGGTATCCACCTCGCTCTGGCTCTGAAACAGCCCGTCGGCCACGTAGCCGTAGCGCGAGCCGAAGGCCTGCCCGATGATGGTCACGTCCTGCCCGTTGCCACCGTAGGCGTTGATGACCTCGCGCGGCAGCTTGGTCACCTCGTTGCGGTAGCGGCTCAGGTTGGCCGTCACGTTGTAGGCGAAGCCGGTGCTCGGCAGCTCGTCCTGGTAGCTGAGCAGTACTTCCCAGCCCTTGTTTTCGATGGAAGCGCCGTTGACCCAGCGCGAGCCGCCTTCGCCCACCGCCGCGATGTAGGGCGGCAGCACCAGGATGTCGCGGGTGTTCTTCACGAAGTAGTCCACCGAGCCGGTCAGCTTGTTTTGCAGCAGCCCGAAGTCCACGCCGAAGTTGCTCTGGGTGGTGGTTTCCCACTTCAGCTGGTCGTTGCCCTGCTGAAAGCGGCGGTAGCCCGAGGGCAGCGCCCCGGTCTTGATGCCGGCAATGTCGTAGGCCGTGCCCGGGTCCGGGTCCCAGGTCGGGTCGGAGCCGTAGAGCGGGCGGTAGAGCGAGTAGGCCGCGTCGTTGGCAATGTCCTGGTTGCCGGTCTGGCCCCAGCCGGCGCGCAGCTTCAGGTCCGAAATCAGCGCCGCGTGGTTCTTGATGAAGCCTTCCTCGCTCAGGCGCCAGCCCACCGAGGCGGCCGGAAACCAGCCGAACTGGTTTTCCTTGCCGAAGCGCGACGACCCGTCGCGGCGCACCGTCACCGAGGCCAGGTACCGCTCGTCGAACGAGTAGTTGACCTTGCCGAAGTACGAGGCCAGGCGGTAGGCCGAGGAGAAGCCGGTGTTCAGCTGCGCCCCCGAGCCCGCGTCGAGGACCGCGTAGTTGATGTCCTCGCTGGCGAAGCCCGAGCGGTTGGCCGTCACCTCGTTGAAGTTGTAGCTGATGCGCTCGGCGCCGAGCAGGAAGTCTACCTGGTTTTTGCCCGCCCCGAGGTGGTAGTTCAGGGTGTTCTGCCACACCCAGTTGCCGAAGTTGCGGTTCACCACCAGCAGCCGGTTCACGTTGTCGGAGAGGTAGCCCGACTTGTACTTCTTCTGCAGGCTTTTCTGATCGAACAGGCTGTAGTCGATGCCGAAGGAGCTGCGCAGGTGCAGGCCCTTGATGACTTCCAGGTCGGCAAACACGTTGCCGAAGGCCCGCGAAGTGACGCCGAAGTTCTGCTTGTTGTCTTCCAGCAGGCGCACCGGGTTCTGCCGGTCCGAAATGCCGTTTACCGGCCCGCCCCAGCCCGCACCGTCTGCCGTGCGCACCGGCACGATGGTCGGGAGCACCGTGGCGTAGTTGATGGCGTCGCGGTCGGCCCCGAAGCGGGTGCGGTTGCGCGAGAGCAGCAGGTTTTCCCCGATTTTCAGCTTGCCGTCGAAAAAGGAGTAGTCCGAGTTCATGCGCGCCGTCATGCGCTTGTAGTTCGAGTACCGGACGACCCCGTCGTTGTCGTAGTAATTCAGCGAGAACAGCGCGTTGCCCCGCTCCCCGCCGTTGGCCAGACTCAGGTTGTAGCTCTGAATCAGCGAGGTCTGCTGAATCTCGTCGAACCAGTCCGTATCGGCCGCCCGCTGGGTTTTGTCAGCGTCGATAAACTCCGGCACGATGACCTCGTCGAGCACCGGCTGGCCGTTTTCGGTGTGCTGGCGGTAGGTGTACAGCGGCGAGGTGGGCGTGAGGTTGCCCGAGTTGACGGCCGCCTGCCAATACACCCGCCCGTACTCCTGGGTGTTCAGCATGGAGGTGATGCGCCGCGGCTTCTGCACCGTGGCGAAGGTGCTGAACTCGACGCGGTTGTAGCCTTTTTTGGCCTTTTTGGTGGTGATGATAATCACCCCGTTGCCGGCCCGCGAGCCGTAGATGCTGGCCGCTGAAGCGTCCTTGAGCACCTGAATCGACTCGATGTCGTTCTGGTTGAGCTGGTTGATGCCGTCCTTGGTCGGAATGCCGTCGATGACGTAGAGCGGGTCGTTGTTGCCCAGCGTGCCCAGCCCGCGGATACGCACCGATACCGCGCCGTCGGGCGCCCCGTCGGTGTTGATGCTCACGCCCGGCACGCGGCCCTGCAGGTTGCGCATCACGTTGCCCGAGGGCAGGTCTTTCACCTCGTCCACTTTCACCACGGCCACGGCCCCCGTCAGGTCGGCCTTGCGCTGCACCTGGTAGCCGGTCACCACCACCTCGTCCAGGGCCTTGGTGTCGGGCGCGAGCTGCACGTTGAACTCGGTGCGGCCGCTCACCGGCAGCTCCTGGGTAGCGTAGCCCACGAAGGAGAGCAGCAGCGTGGCGTTGTCGGCGGCGGTGAGCGTGAAGCGGCCGTCGGCGTCGGTCTGGGTGCCGTTGGTGGTGCCCTTCACCACCACGGTCACGCCCGGCAGGCCGTTGCCTTTGTCGTCGGTCACGCGGCCTTTCACTTGGATGTCGGCCAGCAGGTCGGCGGCGGAGCCGGGCGGGGTAGCAGGGCCCGCCAGCACCGGCGCGGCGGCCAGCGGCAGGGCGGTAAGCAGCGTCGCGGCCACGGCCCGGCGCAGGTGGGGTACGGTGTGTTTCATGGGAATGGCTGAGGTGAGAGAACAGAGGATGTTGGATCAACCGAAGGGGCAGTTACCGGCTGCCGGCTCCGGCGGAAGCCCGCCCGCCGCGTCCTTGTCGGAGCGCGGCGGGCCCGGCCGGCGCAGTGGGTTTCGCCGCCGGGCTTCGATTCAAAATTGCGCTGCAAACGTTTGCGGGCTGTTCCTCTATTCGTTCAAAGTCTTGCAGTTTTGATACAAGGCACAAACTTATTTCAAGTAACAGATATTCAGGTGATTAATATGAATACTGATACAGTTATTGAAGCGCCGTTTTCGATTTTGTTACCCGATTTTCAGAAATGATACCTGCCTTAGCGAGCATACTAAAGCTGCCGCGCCTTGTGGGCGGATGGTAAGAAGCCGGGTGACCTGAAGCCGGCAGCCCGCATTCAAGGGCAGTACCCGACTCTCCGCATGTGAACCCGCGCCCAACCCCGTGGCCTCATCCGTTTCTGCTGTTGCTCCTGCTGCTCAGCGGCAGCTGCACCGGCTTCTGGGCGGCCGTGTTTTTCCTGGGCTCCGAAGAGACGATGGCCCGGATGGTGCAGGCCGACGGCCTTCTGAAAATCTTCGCGCTGCGGTGGCTCGGCTTTGCGGCCTTTGGCGGACTGTGCGCGCCCGGCCTCGGGCTGCTCAGCTGGGCCGGGCGCGCTTTGGGGCTAGGTCACGGCTGGGCCCGGCCGAAACAGGTGTTTCGGCTGGCGCTGGTGCTACAACTGGTTTGGGCCCTGTTGGGCTGCCTGGTCTTCGCCTACGCCGCCGGCACGGCCGGCTAAGGCCCGCGCTTACCGCCTCAGCCCGCCGTGGTGTGCAGGGCCCGGAACTCCGAGGGCGACACCTGGTAGCGGGCCTTGAAGCTGGTGGAGAAATAGGAGGGCGAGGAAAAGCCCAGCTGGTAGGCCACCTCGGCAATGGTCAGCTCCTCGTCGAGCAGCAGCTGCCGGGCCTTGGTCAGGCGGATGCCCTGGATGAAGTCCGTCACGCCGGTGCCGAGCACGGCCTTCACCTTGCGGTAGAGCTGCACCCGCGAGATGCCCAGGCTGCGCGCCACGTCCTCCACCGACAGCTCGGCGCGCGACAGGTTGGCCTCCACGATGGCCGTCAGATCGGCCAGAAACTTCTGATCCACCCGCTGCGGAGCCACCGTGGCCGTGTCTACCGACAGCTCGCGGCGGAAATGCTCGCGCTGCCGGTCCCGGTTGGCCAGCAGGGTGCGCAGGCTTTCGAGCAGGAAGGTGGGGTTGAAGGGCTTGGTCAGGTAGAGGTCGGCGCCCTGCTGCACGCCCTCCACCTGCTGCTCGGGCGCGTTGCGGGCCGTGAGCATCACCACCGGAATGTGCGAGGTGCGCCAGTCCTGCTTGAGCTGCCGCACCACTTCCAGCCCGCTGATGCCGGGCAGCATCACGTCGCACACGATCAGGTCGGGAATGGCCTCGGCGGCCAGGCGCAGGCCGTTTTCGCCGTCGAGCGCGGCGCTGACCTGGAAGTGCGGCCGCAGCTTCTGCTGCAGAAAGGCGCTGACGTCCGGGTTGTCCTCAATCACCAGCACCAGCGACTCGCTGCTGGTCACGGCCGGCGCGGGCGCGGCTTCCTCCACCAGCAGCGCCGGCCGCGGCGCGCCCAGGTCCTCGTCCAGCGCGAAGGCCGTGGGCGTCGGGGCGGCGGGGGCGGTGGTGGTAAGGGCGGCGGGCAGCTCTTCGGGCAAAGTCACCACGAAGGTGCTGCCCTGGCCCGGCTGGCTGCT
The DNA here is from genome assembly GCF_003258365.1 of Hymenobacter edaphi. Lineage (GTDB taxonomy): Bacteria > Bacteroidota > Bacteroidia > Cytophagales > Hymenobacteraceae > Solirubrum > Solirubrum edaphi. The sequence goes on from NZ_QHKM01000003.1 coordinate 492,166, forward strand.
GAACGTGAGCTGGCCCTGGTGCAGGCGCGTCAGGCCCTGGGCCAGCGCCAAGCCCATGCCTGAGCCCTTGGCCGACTGGTGCCCCTGGTAAAACCACTCGAAAATGTGCGCCTGGTCCTGCTCGGCAATGCCCGGGCCGGTGTCTTCCACGCTCACGCGCACGGTTTTATCGGTCGGCACGCGTTGAATGCTCACGGTAATCTGCCCGCGGTCGGGCGTGAACTTGAAAGCGTTGCTGAGCAGGTTGAAGAACACCTTGTCGACGATGTTCACGTCGAACCACACACTGATGACGGGCTCGGCGGGCAAAAAGCGCAGGGTGATGCCGCGCTGCCGGGCCGGGCGCTCAAACACGTCCATGATGTCGCGCACAAAGGCTACCAGGTTGCCCTGCGCGGCCCGCACCGGCATCTTGCCCACGTCGATTTTGCGGAAATCCATGAGCTGGTTCACCAGCTGCAGCAGGCGGTGGGTGTTGCGGCGCACCAGGGTCAGGTCGTGGCGCTGGGCGGCACTCAGGTCCTGGCCGTTGGTGAGCAGCTCCTCTACCGGCCCCAGAATGAGGGTGAGCGGGGTGCGCAGCTCGTGCGAGAAGTTGGTGAAGAAGCGCAGCTTGGCCTCGGTGGCCACGCGGGCCTGCTCGGCCAGGTCCATGATCTGGTTGCGCTGGGCCAGGATTTCCTGATTCTGCCCCTCCAGCTGCCGGTTGATGCGCCGGTTCACGCGAAACGCCCGCCAGGCCAGGGACCCGAGCACCGCCGCCCCCAGCAGGGCCGCGGCCAGCACGTAGAGCACGTTCTGCTGGCTGGAATACGTGGCCCGCTGCGCCCGCAGCAGCTCCTGCTGGCGCTGGATGTCCTGCTGCTGGGCGCCGAGCTGCTCGGTCTGCAGCTTCATCGTCAGCGCATTGGTTGAGTCGATGACCATGGTGCTCAAGATGTTCTCCTTGGCAAAGGGCTGCTTGCGCAAAATCTTCATGGCCGTGCGCACCGCCTCCTCGCCGCCCGGCGAGTAGAGCAGCGTAGCCGTGATGACGCCGTCCTGCACCAGCTGAATGCCCCCGCGCACGCCCGGCAGCCCGTCCACCCCGATAATCTTGACGCGCCGCTCCAGGCCCAGCTGCTTGCACACCTGGTAGGCGCCGAGGGCCAACCGGTCGTTGTGGGCGAAAATCAGGTCCACATCCGGGTGCTGGCGCAGCACCTGCGGCAGGCGCTCCAGCACCGAGGGCCGCTCCCAGTTGCTGTTGACCTCCGCCACCAGCCGCAGGCCCGGGTAGGCCGCCAGCGCCTGCGCAAAACCCCGGTGCCGGTCGACGGCGGGGGAGGAGCCGGGGGCGCCGCGTACCTCCAGCACCCGCCCGCGCTGCCGCAGCAGCCCGGCGGCGTAGTACCCGGCCTGCTGGCCCACCTCCACGTTGTTGCCGCCCACGTAGGCCGTGTAGAGCTTGGAAGTGGTGCGCCTATCGAGGATGACCACCGGAATACCGCGGTTATACACTTCCTCCACGATGGGCGTCACCGGCTCGGCCTCGTTGGCCGACACAATCAGCAAATCGATGCCCTCGCGCAGAAACTCCTTGATCTGCTGCTCCTGCAGGGCGCTGTTATACTTCGCATCCTTAATGCGGAAGCTGACCTCGGGGTAGAAGCTCAGCTCCTTTTTCATGCCCGCCAGCATGGCCTGCCGCCAGGCGTCGCCGTTGGTGCACTGCGAAAACCCGATGCGGTAGCGGGGCGGCGGGGCCGAGGGCGTGCAGCCGGGCAGCGCGCCTGCCAGCAGCGTCAGCAGCCACGCCACGGCCAGCCAGCGGCCCGGCCAAAGCCGCCGCGACGGGTGAAGACGGGCAAAAAGCGGGGCAGCCATGGGCGGGCGGTGAGGGGAATTCTCCAAAGCTAAAAAAGCCCGGCCAGCTTTGCCGTTTGCGTGGTCCACCGCGTCCGCGTTTTCTCGCCAACTCGCTTGCAGCCGCAGCCTTGTAGCCTCCGCTACAGCGCCGGTTTTGGGCGGCGTAGCGAAAAAAGGCGCAGCCCTGAGGTGCTGGCCTGCGTAAGAAGCTTCGCTACCCGGCCGGCTGCACCGCTTTTGCGACGCAAGCTATAGCCTGGTTTTCAATGCTTTTTCACTGACTCCCGCTAGGTATGATGGCAGCTCCCCGCGTTCGAGCCCTGGTCGAAACCAGCAAATCCGTAGCGGAAATCCGCGTACTGGTGCAGCTCGCGCCCGACCTCGTCGTGCCCTGGCGCTGGGACCTGCCCTATCTGCTGTGGGCCGCCTGGGGTACTGAGCGCACCGCCCGCTGGCTGACCGATCAGTTTCACAAGCACGACGGCGAACTGTCGCGCCTGGTAGGGGCGGAGGCCGTGTGCCAGGCCCTGCGCCGCGCCCTCGAAGTCCATCACCGCTTTTTCCGCGTGGCGTGGCTGGCCAGTCTGTAGCCGTCCGCCCACTACGCCCCATTCGCGGCTGAGCTATTCGTTGCCGGTCACCAGCACCCGGTCGCCGTGGGCCTTGGGCTGGGAGGTGACGGTGAAATGCAGGTCGCTGGCAGTTAAGTTAAGGATGCGGTGCGGCGTGCCGGGCGGCAGGTGCAGACCGGAGCCGGCTTCCACCGTCAGCCGCTGGCCCGCCACGTCGAACGTGGCCTCGCCGCGGAGCACGTAGAAAAACTGCTGCGCCCGCTCGTGGTAGTGGTATTGCTCGGCTGTGCCCGGCGGCATGCGCTCCTGAATCACGCTCAGCGCGGGCGTGTCAACCAGGTGCCACCCGTCGCACCGTTCGCCCCAGAGGTAGTGCGCGGCCGAGGCCAAGGACCGCAGCTGCGCCGGGAAATCAGCGGGAAGATCATTCATTGGAAGCCGTGTTCGTCAGGCCGCACCGCAAAGTGTCGGGTGCAAATTACCTGCACTGGTGTGAAACAACGTACTGAGCCGCCCCGCCTCCCGGACCGGGCGGTTTTCGGCCGTGGAAGCCAATGCTTTTGCAGCCGGCGTATGGCTTGAACAATCGGCCGGCAGCGAGTAAAGGAATACCAAATGGGGCTAAGCTGCCACCGGAACAATAAAAAAAAGGGCCCTCAGCGCGGTGCTGAGGGCCCTTTTTCGTGGTCACGTAGGGAGTCGAACCCCAAACCTCCTGGTTCGTAGCCAGGTGCTCTATCCAGTTGAGCTACGTGACCGTCTTTTCCGTTTTGGTGGTGCAAAGATAGGCGTCGGTTTTCGTGGTTTGCAAGCCGTGGCTTAGAATTTCCGCAGAAAAACCACGCATCTGTGGTCAACCGGCTGAAATCCAGTTGATTTTTTTTCAGCCTTTTTTCAGGGCGCGCTGCAGGGCCCGGTTGAAAAGCCAGTATAACCCCAGGGCCGAGCCGGCCAGCAGGCCAAGCACCAGCAGCTTGCCGGCAGTGCCGGTGTCGGGGTTGCTCAGCAGGGCAAAGACGTCGTTGGCTTTGGTGCCCAGCCAGTAAAAGAACAGCGTGCGCGGCAGCATGCCTAGTACCGAAGCCGCCAGGAATTGCTGCCGTGGTACCTTCACCACGGCCAAAATGAAGGTAATCATGGCAAAGGGCAGCACCGGGGAAATGCGGGTGAGCAGCACCAGCTGCCAGCTCTGCTTGCGCAGCTCCGCCATCACGGCCTCGGCCTTGGGAAAGCGCTGCAGGAAGCTGAGCATCTTGCCGTGGTCAAGAGAAGTGGCAATGAGGTAGCCGACCATGGCGGCCAGAATGTAGCTGAGTACCAGGCCGCCGAAGCCCGGCCACCCGAAGTAAAAGCCGGTGATAAGCGTGACAAGGGTGGTGTGAGTCAGCGAAAACGCCATGGCCACCGCCACCACGGCAAAGTAAATGAGCATGTGCACCGCCCCGGGCTGCTGCAGCCAGTGGCTGTTGGTGTGTAGCACCCAGGTCAGCACGCTGTCGCCGACGAGCGGGAGGCCTGCCAGCAGCAAGAGCGAAAAGAAAGTGGACGCGTTTTGGCGGAATAATTCGCGGAGGAAGTGCATGGCGGGCGGCAGAAGGGGAGCGAGCCGGCCCCGGACGACCGGGCGGCTCGTCCGACTCAAACGTAGAATCGGGGGGCGAAGCTACGCCGGCGGCCCAGGAGTGAGGCGACCGGCGTGGCGCCCGGGCAGGTCGCCGGGCCGGGCAGCGGAAGAAAATCGGGCTGCTACCTTTGGGGCCTTTATCTTTCCCGGGCTCAACCTTGCCCTCGTTCCCCAGACTCCCGCTATGAAATTCGGCACCAAAGCCATCCATGCCGGCGTGCACCCGGACCCCGCCACCGGGGCCATCATGACGCCCATTTACCAGACCTCGACCTACGTGCAACGCTCCCCGGGCGACCATAAAGGCTACGAGTACTCGCGCACCCACAACCCCACCCGCACCCAGCTGCAGGACGCGCTGGCCGCCCTCGAAAACGGCAAGCACGGCCTGTGCTTCGCTTCGGGCATGGCCGCCATCGACTGCGTAGTGAAGCTGCTGGAGCCCGGCGACGAAGTGGTGGCCACCAACGACCTGTACGGCGGCTCCTACCGCATCTTCACCAAGGTCTTCGCCAAGTACGGCATCAAGTTCAGCTTCGTGCCCATGCACGACGTGGAGGCCGTGCGCGCGGCCATGACCGAGCGCACCAAGCTGGTGTGGGCCGAAACGCCCACCAACCCGCTGCTGCACATCATCGACATCAAGGCCGTGGCCGAGGTGGCCCACGCCGGCGGCGCCCTGCTGGTGGTCGACAACACCTTCGCCACGCCCTACCTGCAAAGCCCGCTCGACCTCGGCGCCGACGTGGTGATGCACTCCCTCACGAAGTACATGGCCGGCCACTCCGACACGGTGATGGGCGCCCTCATCGTGCAGGACGACGAGCTGCAGCAGCGTCTGGCCTTTATCCAGAACGCCTGCGGCGGCACGCCCGGGCCCCAGGACTGCTTCCTGGTGCTGCGCGGCATCAAGACGCTGCACATCCGCATGCAGCGCCACTGCGAAAACGGCCGCGCCGTGGCCGAGTACCTGCGCCAGCACCCGCGCGTGGACAAGGTGTACTGGCCCGGCCTGGAAACCCACCCCAACCACCAGGTGGCCCGCCAGCAGATGCGCGACTTCGGCGGCATGCTCTCCTTCGTGCTGAAGGGCGACAAGGTGGAGGACGCGGTGGCCGTGCTGGAGAAATTTCAGCTGTTCACCCTGGCCGAAAGCCTCGGGGGCGTGGAAAGCCTCTCGGGCCACCCCGCCACCATGACGCACGCCAGCATTCCGGCCGAGGAGCGCCGCAAAGCCGGCCTGTCGGACTCGCTGATCCGCCTGTCGGTGGGCATCGAGGACGCCGAGGACCTCATCGAGGACCTGGCCCAGGCCCTGGGCTAAGCCCGGCGGTGCACGAAAAAGCCGTCATTCCGCGTTCCGCCGCGGAATGACGGCTTTTCTGTATCAACTTACCGCCTAATGACCACGCGTATGTTCTCCTGCTTCCGCCTGCTGCTATTGGCTGCGCCGCTGAGCGCCGCTTGCGTTACTGTTTCGGCCCAGACCGCGCCGGGCGCGCCGCCCCGACCCCACACCTTGGCGGTGCGCGGCACGGCGTTTCAGGAGGTGGAGCCCGAGTGGGTGGAGCTGCTGGTGACCTACCGCGTGTCGGACAACGTGAAGGATTCCGACAAGGCCAAAGAGCAGGAAAAAGCGCTGCGGAACGTGTTGCCGAGCTTCAACATCTCCCCCGAGAAGCTGGTGCTCGATAACCTGACGGCCTACGGTTACGGCGGCTTCTCCAAAATGGGCAACTCCACCGTGGCGCTGACGCGGGTGTACCGCCTCCGGCTCGACAAGCCGGCCGTGCTCAACGAGCTGATTCCGCGGCTGGTGCAAACCGGCGCCGACAACGTGCAGGTGGCCCGGCTGGAAAACGCCCAGCTCGAAGCCCGGCGGCAGGAGGTGCTCGGCAAAGCCCTCGACAACGCCCGCCAGAAAGCCGCCCTGCTGGCCCGGCAGCTCGGGCAGCAGCTCGGTGCTCCGCTGGCCGTGACGGAGGTAACGCCCTTTGCCGGCTACCGCCTGGAGGAAGCCGGCTACAAGCGCAAGGAAGGCTACCAGCGCGAAATTGACGCGGCCGACGCGCCCGTCCCGAACCTGCGTACCATCCGCGTGACGAGCACCGTCGACGCCGAATTTGAGCTGAAATAGCCCCGCGTGAGCAAGCCGCCCCTCCGAACCGCCCAGTGGTGGCAGCGCTGGCCGCTGGGGCCGTACGCGGGGCTCTACCTGCTGCTGCTGAGTCTGCTGGTGACGCTGCTGCCCGCCGTGGGCTTCAAAAACGACTTCTGGCTGTGGGTGCGCTGGGCCGAGTACAGCCGGGCGCACGGCCTGGCCAACGTGTACGCGGTGCCCGGCAACAACTACAACCCGCTGTATCACTACGTGCTGTGGCTGTTCGGGCGGCTGGCGGGCAGCGCGGCGGCCATCGAGGCGCAGCGCTACTCCCTGAAGCTGCTCACCCTGCCCTTCGACTTCGGCGGGGCGCTGCTGGCGGCCTCGCTGCTGCGGGGGGCGCGGCGGCGCTTCGTGGGCTCGTTGTGGCTGCTGCTGAACGCGGGCTACCTCTACAACACGCTGATCTGGGGGCAGGTCGACGCCATTTATTCCGGCCTGAGCTTCGGGGCGGTGCTGCTGGCGCTGCGGGGCCGCGGCACCTGGAGCGCGGGGTGCTTTGCGCTGGCGCTGGCGGCCAAGCTGCAGGCGCTGATTTTTCTGCCGGGCCTGCTGCTGCTCTGGGCGCCGCAGTGGTGGCAGCGCCCGCGGCGGCTGCCTGCCGCCGGGCTGGCCGGGCTGGGCACGCTGGCGCTGGTGCTGCTGCCCTTCGCGGTGGGCGGCGAGCGGAGCTACCTGGCCGACATCTGGCGCATCAACCGGCAGGCCGTGGGCTACTACCCGTTCCTCTCGATGAACGCCTTCAACTGGTGGCACCTCACGGCTGCGGGCCAGCCGCTCACCCGCCTCGACACGGCCCTCTGGCACGGGCTGACCTACCGGCACTGGGGCATGCTGCTGTTTGGGGCGGCGGCCACGGTGGTGCTGCTGCCGCTGCTGGGCCACGCCCTGGCCCGGCTGCGCCGCCCCCAGCCACCCGATGCGCCGCTGGTTTTGCTCAGCCTGGCGCTGGTGCCGCTGATATTCTGCTTTTTCAACACCCAGATGCACGAGCGGTACTGGCACAGCGCCCTGCTGTTTGCGGCCGCCTACGCCTTCACCACCAACTGCTACGCGCTTTTCGGGCTCGTTTCGGTGGCCTACCTGCTGAACCTGGAAGCCGTGATGGGCTACCTGGGGCTGCCGGCCGCGCTGCTGGGCCCCGCCCCGATTGCCGGGCTGTTTGCGCTGAGCATCGCACTGGGCGTCGGGCTGCTGTACCGACGGGCGGCGGGGCTTGAACGAGCGGCCGGGGGCGCGGCGGGGCCGGTATCGTAGCTTTAGGGCATGAATCGGACCGCTCCCGCCCGCGCCGCCGCGCCGCGCCGCCGCCGCTGGCTGCCGTACGCCGGGCTGCACGCGCTGCTGTTCGTATTGCTGCTGCTGCTGGCCGGCAGCACCGCCCACGAGGGCGACCGGGAAGCCTGGCGCACCTGGGCCACGCACCTGCTGCGCCACGGCCTGGGCGAGGCCTACGCGCTGCCTTCGCTCGATTACAACCCGCTGTACCTGTACGTGCTGTGGCTGTTTGGGCGGCTGGCGGGCAGCGCGGCGGCCATTCAGCAGTACTCGCACGGCCTGAAGGTGGCCACGCTGCTGTTCGACTTCGGCGGGGCGCTGCTGGCGGCCTCGCTGCTGCGGGGGGCGCGGCGGCGCTTCGTGGGCTCGTTGTGGCTGCTGCTGAACGCGGGCTACCTCTACAACACGCTGATCTGGCAGCAGGTCGACGCCATCTACACCAGCCTGGTGTTGGCGGCGGTGCTGCTGGCCCTCTGGCAGCGGCCCGGCCCGAGCCTGGCGCTGTACGTGCTGGCGCTGAACGCCAAGCTGCAGGCCATTGTGTTTCTGCCGCTGCTCGGGCTGCTGTGGCTGCCGCTGCTGCGCCGCCGGCCGCGGCAGCTGCTGGCGGGCCTCGCGCTGGCCGCCGCAGTGCAGCTGCTGCTCGTGGCGCCCTTCGTCTGGGGCGGGCCGCGCAGCTACCTGGACCGCATCCTGCAGATCAACTTCACGGCCGTCAGCGTGTACCCCTACGTTACCGTCAATGCGTTCAATATCTGGGTGCTGCTGATGCCCGATGCCCTGCGGTGGACCTCCGATACGCTGCCGAAGCTGGGCCTGATCTACCGGCACTGGGGGCTGCTGGCTTTCGGCGGGGCCTCGGCGCTGGCGCTGGCGCCGCTGCTGCGGGCCAGCTGGCAGCGGCTGCGGACCGGGGCCGCTTTCACCCCGCTGCAGGCGCCGCTGGTGCTCCTCGTCGGCGGCCTGATTCCGCTGGTGTTCTGCTACTTCAACACCGAAATGCACGAGCGGTACTGGCACCCGGCCGTGCTGTTTCTGGGGGCCTACGCCCTGGTCAGCCGCCGCTGGCTGCCCTACGCCCTGGTGTCGCTGGGCTACTACCTGAACCTGCACACCATGTTTCGCAACTACCACAACCGGCCGATCTGGCTGGTGCAGCACCCGCAGCTGGTGGCGCTGCTGTTCACCGGGGCGCTGCTGGCGGGCTTCTACTGCCTGTGGCTGGAATACCGCCGGCCCGCGGCCGCGCCGGCGGGCCGCGCCTGAACGCAGGCCGCCCCCGCGGCTTCCCGGAGGAAAGCAACGGGGGCGGCCCGAATGGCTCCGCGGAGCCGGGGCTTATTTGCCGGCCTCCGAGTTCGTGCCCAGGATCTGAAACAACTCGTCGAGCTTGGGCGTGAGGATGATTTCGGTGCGGCGGTTCAGGGCCTTGTTCGGGGCCGAGTCGTTCTGGGCCACCGGCACGTACTGCGAGCGGCCCGAGGCCGTCACGCGCTCGGGCTGCACCCCGCCGGTGGTGAGCAGGCGGGCAATTTCGGTGGCGCGCAGGGCCGACAGGTCCCAGTTGTCCTGCATGCCGGCCGTGCCGCGCAGAATGGGCACGTTGTCGGTGTGGCCTTCCACCACCACGTTCACGTCGGGCTGTTCCTTGAGCACGAGGGCCAGCTTGGTCAGCGCCTCCTGGCCCTTGGGGTCCACTTTGGTCGAGCCCGACTTGAACAGCAGCTGCTCCGACAGGGATACGTACACCTTGCCGTCCTTCACCTTTACCTGCAGCTCGTTGGACTTAAAGGCCAGCAGCGCGTTGCTGACTTTGGAGCGCAGCGCATTCACGGCCGCATCCTTCTCGGCCAGGGCCTTTTCCAGCTCGGCCAGGCGCTGCTCCCGCGTCTTCACGTCGGCCGAGAGCTTGTCGATTTCCGATCGGCTCTTGTTCAGGTTGGCCGACAGCTCGCCCAGCTCGGCCTCGCGGCGGGCCAGGTCCTGGGCCACTTTCTGGTAGTCGGCCGATTTGTTGGCCAGCACCTTCTCGTTGTTCTTGATGAGCTTCTCGTAGGTGTCGCTCAGCTCGCGGTACAGCGTCTGGGTGCGGCGCAGCACGTTGCCGGTCTGGGCCGAGTCGCTCACGAGGCGGCGGTTTTCCAGGCGCAGCTCGCCGAGCTGGCTGGTGGCTTTCTGCAGCTCGGCCACGGCTTCGCGGGCCTGCCGCTCGGCGGTGGTTTTGGCCTGCTCGGTAGCGGCCTGGCGGGCCCGCAGGTCTTCGTGCTTTTTGGCCGTGACGCAGCCCGGCAGGCTAAAGCTGCCGGCGGCCACGGCGGCCAGCAGGAGGGAGGAGGTGTACTTCTTCACAGGCAAACGAAAAGGTCGGGCGCCCGGCCCGGCGCGCGGGCGTACGACCCTGGCAAGGTAGCCCCGCCGGGCCACACTTTCCAACCGCGCCCGCACGCCGGGCCGGCCCCGACGGCGCAGAGCCCGGCCCGGCAGGCCGCACGCAAGGGGTTGCGCCCGCCGAGGGGAGGAGTATATTTGCCCGCCTCTTTTCCTCATTCTCACCTCCTTAGCCCAGCCCCACATGGCCACGTCCCTCCAGCTCACCGCCGAGCACGAAGCGCTGCTACAGCACGAGTGCAAAACCATCCCGAAGGAGCAGCTGCACCAGCCCGGCGCCGACTTTCTGGACCGCTCGTTCGTGCCCAGTTCCCGCTCGGCGCAGGTGATTCGCAGCCTCGGGCAGCTCTACAACCACGGCCGCCTCGGCGGCACCGGGTACCTGAGCATCCTGCCCGTCGACCAGGGCATTGAGCACACGGCCGGCGCCTCCTTCGGCCCGAACCCGCTGTACTTCGACCCCGAAAACATCATCAAGCTGGCCGTGGAGGGCGGCTGCAACGCTGTGGCCACCACGTTCGGCACCTTCGGCACGGTGGCCCGCCGCTACGCCCACCGGATTCCGTTCCTGGTCAAAATCAACCACAACGAGCTGCTGACGTACCCCAATAAGTTCGACCAGATCATGTTTGGCTCGGTGGAGGAGGCCTGGAACCTGGGCGCGGCCGCCGTGGGCGCCACCATTTACTTCGGCTCCGAGGAATCGGGGCGGCAGATTCAGGAAGTGTCGGCGGCCTTCGAGCGGGCCCACGAGCTGGGCTTGGCCACGGTGCTCTGGTGCTACACCCGCAACAACGCCTTCAAGACCGCCGACAAGGACTACCACGTGTCGGCCGACCTCACGGGCCAGGCCAACCACCTGGGCGTCACCATCGGGGCCGACATCATCAAGCAGAAGCTGCCCGAAAACAACGGCGGCTTCGCGGCCCTCAAGTTCGGCAAAACCCACCCGGCCATGTACGAAACCCTCGCGTCCGACCACCCCATCGACCTGACGCGCTACCAGGTGGCCAACTGCTACATGGGCCGCATCGGGCTCATCAACTCCGGCGGCGAGAGCAAAGGCGCCACCGACCGCGACGAGGCCATTCGCACGGCCATCGTCAACAAGCGCGCCGGCGGGCAGGGCCTGATTTCGGGCCGCAAAGCCTTCCAGCGCCCCTTCGCCGAGGGCGTCGACCTGCTGCACGCCATTCAGGACGTGTACCTCGACGAGAAAATCACGCTTGCGTAGGGCAGTCACTGTCGAGCGCAGTCGGGACATCTCGCGTGCTGATGGCCGGTAGTGACCTTCCCGTTCGACGAGCAGAATACTATCGAGCGGGATGTCTCGCGGTCCTTGCTTGACGCGCAGCGTGCTCGACAGGACGTTCTGATTCAATCTTTCCGCCGCCGCTCCAGCTTTGCCGCCGCCACATGCTGTAAGTAGCCCCCGGCTACTTTACTTTTGCAGCGCCAACCGGTGCCCCACCCAACTGCGGCTGCGTACCTTGTCTGCGGCGGCTCCGGCGGCTCTCCCATCATCTGACTCAGTTCCCGAACATAATGGCTTGGTTTAAACGGCAGGAAAAAGGCATCATCACCCCCACGGAGGAGAAAAAAGAAACCCCCGACGGGCTGTGGTACAAGTGTCCCGAGTGCGGCACCGTAGCCGATATGGGGGAGCACCGGCGCATGCTCTTTACCTGCGCCAAGTGCAACTACCACGACCGCATCGACTCGGCCGAGTACTTTGAAATCCTCTTCGACCACAACCAGTTCGCGGAGCTGGACGCCGACCTGAGCTCCGGCGACCCGCTGCACTTCGTCGATACCAAGGCGTACCCGCAGCGCATTGCCTCCACCCAGCGCAACACCGGCCTCAAGGACGCGGTGCGCACCGCCCACGGCCCCATGAACGGGCAGGAGCTGGTGGTAGCCTGCATGGACTTCCGCTTTATCGGCGGCTCCATGGGCTCGGTGGTGGGCGAGAAGATTGCCCGCGCCATCGACTACGCCCGCCAGCACCGGGTGCCCTTCCTGATGATCAGCAAATCGGGCGGCGCGCGCATGATGGAGGCCGGCTACTCGCTGATGCAGATGGCCAAGACCTCGGCCAAGCTGGCCCTGCTGGCCGAAGCCGGCATCCCGTACATTTCGCTGCTCACCGACCCCACCACCGGCGGGGTGACGGCCTCTTACGCCATGCTCGGCGACTTCAACATCTCCGAACCGGGCGCCCTCATCGGCTTTGCCGGCCCGCGCGTTATCAAGGAAACCATCGGCAAGGACCTGCCCAAGGGCTTCCAGAGCGCCGAGTTCGTGCTGGAGCACGGCTTCCTCGACTTCATCGTCGACCGTAAGCAGCTCAAGCAGCAGCTCACCGACCTGCTGCACATGCTGCGCCCGGCTACCGTGCCGGCCGAGCCGGCGGGCCGTTAGGGCCGTTCGGCACGCTTGTTGGCTAGCCCCGCTTGGCTGCTCATCTGGCAGCCGGGCGGGGTTCGTCGTTTCGGGCCCGCACCCCGGCGAAAAAAGCTGGTTGAGTATTAGCTCCTTTCTATGTTTGCTCAACCTTTTCGGCCCAAACCGGGTAAAGCGCAACTGAATTCTCTCTCCAACCTCCCACTTTTCACTGACACCATGAAATCATTCAATTCGTTGCTAGCCTTTCTCCTGTTGTTTACGCTGGCCTTCAGCTCCTGCAAATCGTCGCAGACGGCGGGCAGCAGCACCCTGCCCGGCGCCAACGGCACGGGTGAGCGGAAAGACGGCATGAGCCGCACGGCCAAGGGCGGCGTCATCGGGGCCGGGGCCGGGGCGGCCGCGGGTGCCGTACTGGGCCGCGTTATCGGCGGCAAATCGGGCACGGCCATCGGGGCCATTACGGGCGCGGCCGTGGGCGGCGCCACCGGAGCCGTCATTGGCCGCAAGATGGACAAAGAGGCCGAAGAGCTGCAGCGTGACATGAAAAATGCCCGCGTGGAGCGCGTAGGCGAGGGTATCAAAATCACCTTCGACTCGGGCATCCTGTTCGACACCAACAAATCGGACCTGCGCGCGGCTTCCATGTCGGACATCCAGAACATGGCCGCCGTACTCAAGAAGTACCCCGACACCAACGTGCTGGTGGAAGGCCACACCGACAACACCGGCTCGGACGCCATCAACCAGCCGCTGTCGGAGCGCCGGGCCCAGGCCGTGGCCAATTACACCATTCAGCAGGGCGTGGAGTCGTCGCGCGTGACCACGCAGGGCTACGGTTCGTCGCAGCCGGTGGCCGACAACGCCACGGCGGAGGGCAAGCAGGCCAACCGCCGCGTGGAAATTGCCATCTACGCCAACGAGAAAATGAAGAAGGCCGCTGAAAAGGGCCAGCTGTAAGTCGGCCGCCTGGCCGTCTGGTTTGCAAAAGAGCCGCCCCGGTGGGGCGGCTCTTTTGTTGTGGCGTTGGGCAAGGAAAGTCAAAATAGCCAGCCGGGTGTAACCCTGCCCCCGGTGCTTTGCGTTTTAAATCCTAACTGCCCGCTATTTCCCCATTTTGCGGCGGGCTCTCTAACACTCGAAACGCCATGAACTTACATAAAGGAATCATTGCTGCCGTGCTGTCGGTAGCCCTGCTGGGCGGCGCCTCGTCGGCCCAGGCCCAATCGAAAGTCACCAAGCCCCGCACCTGGAGCGGTAAGGCCAAAGGGGCCGCCATCGGCGCCGGCGCCGGCGCGGCCACCGGGGCCGTGGTGGGCGGCGGCAAAGGCGCCCTGATCGGGGCCGCAGCCGGTACCGTTGGCGGGGCCGTCATCGGCCGCAAGCGCGACAAGAAAAAAGACCCGGTACGCTACCAGGCGTACAAAAAATAACCTGCCGGCAGCCTTCGACGGCCTAAACCGGCGCTGAATGCCCAGCAATAGGATGCATTTCAGTTAGTTACTTGAAAAAAGGCCGTTCTGCCACCAGAACGGCCTTTTTACTTTTATCAAAATGGTATAACATTTAGTACTTACTCGCGTTGAAGGGCACGCCCGGCCGCCCGACCACGGAGTCCCATCCGTTGTTATATTTGGCCGGCTAAGCTTGGGTGAAACGCACCTGGGCTACCAAAAACAGAAAATTATCGGCCAGATAATCAGCATGATGTATGCTTTCTGGCGCGGTGTGGGGCGCTTTGGCAAGGTGGTTGCAAAATCCCGGTCAGAGAGAGACGCTCCACACTCCATCTTCCACTTGCTCCTCTCAACTCACCAACCAGAAAACCACAGTACAATGAACAAGCTTCGTTCCTCCCTCGCCTTCCTGCTGGCCCTCGTGCTGCTGCTGACCTCGGCCGCCTCGCAGGCCCAGACGACCACCACGACCACCCAGAAGAAGGGCATGAGCAAAACCGCCAAGGGCGGTATCATCGGGGGCCTGGGTGGCGCCGCCGGCGGCGCCGTGCTGGGCCGCGTAATCGGGGGCAAGAAAGGCACGGCCGTGGGTGCCGTTATCGGGGCTGCCGTGGGCGGTGGCGCCGGGGCCCTCATCGGCCGCCGCATGGATAAGCAGGCCGAAGAGCTGCGCCGCGACATGGCCGGTGCCAAAGTAGAGCGCGTGGGCGAAGGCATCAAAATCACCTTTGCCTCGGGCATCCTGTTCGCCAAGAACTCCTCGGAGCTGACCGGCGCGGCCCAGGAAAACATCGGCGTGCTGGCCACTACCCTCAAAAAGTACGGCGACACCAATGTGCTGATCGAAGGCCACACCGACAACACTGGCAACGACAAAATCAACGACCCGCTGTCGCAGCGTCGGGCCCAGGCCGTGGCCAACTACGCCATGAACCAGGGCGTGGAATCGTCGCGCTTCGAAGTGAAAGGGTACGGCTCGCGTGAGCCCGTGGCCGACAACGCAACCGAGGCTGGCCGCACCGCCAACCGCCGCGTGGAAGTGGCCATCTACGCCAACGAAAAGCTGAAGAAAGCAGCCGAGAAAGGCACGATCTAAGCCGGGCCGGCCAACGCCGCTGTCCCGTCGCTCATCCGGCGGCTCCCCAACTGGTGGAGCCGCCGGATTTTTTTTGGGCCCCGGGCCGGGCGCCGCCCCGCCCGGCGCAACCCCGCCACCGCTGCCGCGGTACACCGGCGTATGCCTGTTTCCGCCCTCACCGCCGCCTACGACCTCCCGCCCGCAACCAAAACCCTCGAAGACCACCGCATTCTGCACGCGTTCTACGGGCCGGTGCCCGCCGGGCAACGCCGCACGCCCATGCGCGAGCTGATCAGCACCGTCCTCTCGCACCGCACCACCCACCGCGACGAGGAGCTGGCCTACGAGCGGATGCTGGAAACTTTCGGCGACTGGCAGGGCGTGGTGGACGCGCCCACCGCCGAGCTAGCCCACGCCATCCGCACCACGCGCTGGCCCGATACGCAGGCGCCGCGCATCCAGGAAATCCTGCGGCGGATCAAGGCCGAGTTCGGCGAGTATTCCCTCGACGCGCTGGCCCAGTGGCCGGTGGAGCGCGGCCTGGCCTGGCTGACCGACATGCCCGGTATCGGGCTGAAAACGGCGTCGCTGGTGCTGCTCTTTAACTTTCAGAAGCCGGTGCTGCCCGTCGATACGCACGTGCACCGCGTGGCCCAGCGCGTGGGCCTGATCGGGCCGAAGGTGTCGGTGGAAAAGGCGCACCAGGTGCTGCTGGCCCAGCTGCCGCCCGAGGCCGACGTGCTGCTGAACTTTCACAAGCACAACTACTGGCTCGGGCAGCACATCTGCTTCTTCAGCAAGCCCAACTGCCCGGCCTGCCCGCTCAAGGGTCTCTGCAACTATTACCTGGAGCACTACGGCCCTGCCAGCGCCGCCGACCTGGCCGCCGTGGCCCCCGAGTGGACGGGGGAGAAGCTGCATTAGGTTTCGCTATTCGTTTTTGTGGTTCGTTTTTCGTCGCGGGACGACGCGCCGGAAACTTGCGGCAGAGTCTGCGGTTAGCTCTTGCGGGTCGTTGGGCCGGACGAAGGCCGTAACTTCGTTACCGAAGGAGCGGGTCAGGTCGCCGAACAACGAACAACCAACAACGAAAAACGAACCCATGCGCCTCGTTCACCATCCGGTCTTGTGCAACTACTACGTTACCTACCGGTGCAATGCGAAGTGCTCGTTTTGCGACATCTGGGAGAAACCCTCGCCCTACATTCAGCTGGCCGACGTGGAGCAGAACCTGCGCGACCTGAAGAAGCTGGGCGTGTCGGTCATTGACTTTACGGGGGGCGAGCCGCTGCTGCACCGGCAGTTGCCCGAGTTTCTGGCCCTGGCCCGCGAGCTGGGCTTTATCACCACCGTCACCACCAACGGGCTGCTCTACCCCAAGTTCGCCGAGCGGCTGCGGGGCAAAGTCGACATGCTGCACTTCTCGCTCGATTCCTCCGAGCGGGAGCAGCACGACCGGGGCCGGGGCGTGGCCTGCTACGACTTCGTGCTCGAAAGCATCCGGGTGGCCAAGGAACTGGGCGAGCGGCCGGACATCCTCTTCACCGTCTTCCGCCAGAACCTCGACCAGCTGGAAGCCGTGTACCGCGACATCACCCGGCCCAACGGGCTGATGCTCATTCTCAACCCCGCCTTCGAGTACAACGGCGTGGACACCGGCGAGCAGCTGACCGAGGCCGAGCTGGACGCCCTCTCGGCCTTCGGCAAGCGGCCGGGCGTGTACCTGAACGAGGCCTTCATCGAGCTGCGCCGCGACGGGGGTAACCACGTGGCCGCGCCCGTGTGCCGGGCCGCCAGCACCACGCTGGTCATTTCGCCCCACAACGAGCTGGTGCTGCCCTGCTACCACCTCGGCACCAAGAGCTTCCCCATCGAGGGCCGCTTGCACGAGCTGTACCGCTCGGAGCCGGTGCAGCAGCTGGCCGCGCTGGAAGGCCGCCTGCCCCAGTGCGAGGGCTGCACTATCAACTGCTACATGCAGCCCAGCTTCGCCGTCGAAACCAGCAAGTACTTCTGGCAGGCCCTGCCCAGCACCCTCAAGTACAACTGGTACAAGGGCACCTGGAAGCGGATGCTGACGCGGTAAAGCCGCGCCGGAGGCAGTCGGTGGGGGAGGGCGGGGCGCGGCCAGGCAGCCGCCCCGGCCCGGGGCGGTTAGGGCACTTGGTGGTCGGTTGACCTGCTTGACGCGCGGTTGCGGGGCCCGGGCCGACGGTACTACCCCTTGAGGCGGCGCCCAAGGCGCTTGATGCGCCGGGCGGCGCGCTTGGTGCAACGCGCAGGGTGCTTGGCACGATGGGCGGGGGGCTTGAGGCGGCACGCAGGCTACGTGACGCCGGCCGCAGGGCCCTCAAGGCGCGGCGCCCCAGCCTGGATGCTACGGCCACCTGCCCTGATGCGGTGGTGGCGGCGCTTGGCCACGCGCGCCCGGGGCTTGGCGCCGGCTGCGGGGCCCTTGATGCCCTTTTGTTGAGTTACGGCAAATTTTTACCTTGCCCGCATCCGTTCGACCCATTGTTTCCCGCTCATCCCTTGAAAAACGATTTGATTGAGGCGCGGCTGCGCCGTGACGCCACCGCTGCTGCTTTTCTGGCCCAGGCCAAAGCCGAGTACGCCGACATCGAGGACGACGTAGCGCCGCTCCGGGCCCAGCTCGCGGCCGGGCTGGAGCGCGCCGCTGCCCTGGCCCAGCAGGTGCTCAGCGCCGATGCCGACGGCAACGCCAAGCGCAAGAAAGGAGTGCGCAACCAGCTCACGGCCCTGCTGCGGCGCCTCGTGCTGGCGGCCCGCGCCGAGGCCCTCAGTCGCAAGGATGCTCCCTTGCGGGCGGCCTTGGGCAGCCCGGGCGAGCTGCCGAACCTCAACGAAAGCACCTTCCGCGAGGAAGCTACCCGCCTGCTGGCCCTGGTGCCCGGCCGCGAACTGGGTCTCGCGAAGCGCCGCTTCGCGGCCGGGCACTACCAGGAAGCCCGCCGGCTGCTCGCCGAGTTCGACGCCGCCACCGCCGAGGGCCGCCTCAACGACGCCAGCGGCAGCACCGGCCGCCAGGCCCTCGAACGGCTCATCAAGGAATCGGCCCGGCTGCTGGAGGAGCTGAAGGTGTACTTCGACCTCTACCGGGCCGACGACCCCGACCTGTGGGGGCGCTTTCAGGCCGCCGCGAAGGTGGTGCGCCGGGGTGGGAGCGAGGAACAAAGCGCCGATAAAACCGCCCGAAAGCCATGAACAGAGCCCGGCACTGGAAGCGCCGGCTGGCGCTGGCCGGCCTGTGGGCCCTTGCCACCACGGGCCTGGCGCAGACGCGCGGCCCGGGCGTGCTCATCAACGAGCTGCCCCGCTACGGCGGGGGGCGCAAAACCAAAGCCCTGCTGAAGCTGGACCAGGCCTTTCTGGCCGATTGTGACCAGCGCTACCCCAGCCGCGACAGCGCCGCCCGCGCCATGCTGGCGTTTGGCTGGCGGTACCTGCACCAGCAGGACTACGCCACCGCCATGAAGCGCTTCAACCAGGCCTGGCTGCTCGACAGCACGAATGCCAACGTGTACCGGGGCTTCGGGGTGTTGTGCGGCGTGCAGCAGCGCTACGATGCGTCGGTCTACTTTCTGGAGCGCAGCCGCCAGGGTGGGGTGCAGGACGCCGCCCTGCTCGGCGACCTGGGCAACACCCTGCTGCGCCGCTACGACCAGCTGCACATTCCCGCCGATCTAAGGCGCAGCATTGGCTACCTGGAGGAAGCCGCCGCGGCGGCCGGCCCTCAGTCGCCGCAGGCAGCGGCGGCCTATACCAACCTGACTTTGGCCTATTACCGCCGGCAGGAGTATGCCCGCGCCTGGGAATATGCCGAGAAGGCAGAAGCCATCGACGCGCGCACGCTGCCGCCGGGTTTGCTCTCGGCGCTGCAGCAGGCCATGCCCCGCCCGATCAGATAAGCAGAGTCGCCTTTCGTTTCCCATTCCCCTTACCCGCCATGCCACCGCTCACCCTGCCCGTCCGGGGCAAAACGCCGGACATCGACCCCACCTGCTACCTGGCCGACAACGCCACCATCATCGGCGACGTGGTGCTGGGCCCGGGCTGCACCGTGTGGTTTACGGCCGTGGTGCGCGGCGACGTGAACAGCGTCCGGATCGGGGAGAAGACCAACATCCAGGACGGGGCCGTGATTCACTGCACCTACGAGCGGGCCGCCACCCGCATCGGGGCGCGGGTGAGCATTGGGCACCGGGCCATCGTGCACGGCTGCACGGTGGCCGACGACGTGCTTATCGGCATGGGCGCCATCGTGATGGACCACGCCGTGGTGGGCAGCGGCTGCATCATCGCGGCCGGGGCTATCGTGCTCGAAAACACCGTCTGCGAGCCGGGCTACCTCTACGCCGGCGTACCCGCCCGCAAGATCAAGCCCGTGACCGAAGCCCAGCGCCAGACCATCGGCCGCACCGCCGACAACTACCTGATGTACGCCGGCTGGCTGCGCGAAAACCCGGCGTAGGCGCGGCTGCCCCGCCGGAGCTGCCCGCAGCCAACCAACCTTTTGGCGGCCCGGCTGCTCCTGTTGACATGAACTACTTCTTCGCCCGTACGGCCGCGGCGCTCCTGACCGCAGCCGCCCTCGCCTCGTGCAGCCGTTCGCAGTACGCCTTTACGCCCGCGGCATCGGCCTACCACGCCGTGACAACCACCCCCGTGCCCGCCGCGGAAGCCGATGCTGCCGCCACGCCCGCGACCCCGGCTGCGGACCTGACGGCCTCGACGGCGCCCGCCGTGCCTGCCGCGCCGCGGCGCGCCGCCCCGGCCCCGGTGAGCCAGCCGGTGGGCCCGGTAGCCGCCGCTCCGGCCGCTGCCAAGGCCATAACGCCCGCCGCTCGCAAGGCCTTGCGCCGCGACGTGCGGCAGGCCGTGAAGCAGGCGCAGCGCCACACGGCCGCGCCGGCCGCCGAGGGCAAAAGCCAGCTCACGGCCCTGCTGCTGGAGCTGTTTCTGGGCTTTCTGGGCGTGCACCGCTTCTACCTGGGCTACACCGGCCGCGGCATCCTCTACATCGCCCTGCTGCTGACCAGCTGGCTGATCATTCCCTTCTTCGTGCTGGCCGTGCTGACGACCATCGACCTGGTGCTGATTATCACCGGCGACCTGAAGCCCAAGAACGGCGAGTACGCCAAGACCTTCGAGGATATGGGCAAAAACAAGAAGGACAAGGAGTAAAGCCTACCTGCTAGGTTGGGTGGACAGCGTGGGCAAGCTGTTAGCCCGTGGAACGGTCATGCAGCGCCCAGCAGCATCTCGCGGGCGGTCATTGGCAGACGTTAGCACGCGAGCTGCTGCGCTCGGCATGACGTTCTTGCTGCTTGCTGTCCACACCGCCTAAGCAAAACGGCGCCTTCATCCGCAGATGAAGGCGCCGTTTTCGTTTCTGGGCGGGCCGGTTATTCCTCCAGGTCGGGCAGTTCGCCGGCGGCTTCGCGCTCGGCCGGCTCCAGCACCCGCAGCTGCACCAGCTCCACGGCGCGGCGGGAGCGGTTCAGGATGCGGAACTCGTAGTTCTCGAACACGGCCACGTCGCCGATTTCGGGGATGGAGCCGTAGATGACGTTGACCAGCCCGCCCACGGTTTCGTAGTCGTCGCCCTCGGGCAAGGAGAAGGGGAGGAACTCGTTGGCGTCGTTGATGGCGGTGGAGGCGGCCACGCGGTATTCCAGCTCCGACACTTTTTCCACCACCGGCACCTCGTTGTCGTACTCGTCCTGGATTTCGCCCACCAGCTCCTCCATGATGTCCTCGATGGTGACGATGCCCGACACGCCGCCGAACTCGTCCGACACGATGGCCATGTGCAGGTGCTTGCGCTGAAACTGGCGCAGCAGGCGGTTGATTTTCTTGGTTTCGGGCACGAAGAAGGCCGGGCGCATGATCTGGGCCAGGTTGATGTCCTCGCCGCGCCGGATCAGGGCAAACATGTCCTTCACGTAGAGGATGCCCACGATGTTGTCGATGTTGTCCTCGTAGACCGGGATGCGCGAGAAGCCCTCGTTGAAGGCCGCTTCCACGATTTCCTCTTCCGTGCTGCTCACGTCGATGGCCGAAATCCGGGTGCGGGGCACCATGATCTGCTTCACCATCCGGTCGTTGAACTGAAACACGTTCTCAATCAGCTCGTGCTGTGACTCCTGAATCTCGCCGCTTTGCTTGCTCTGGTCGATGAGCAGGCGCAGTTCCTCGGCCGTGTGCACCTCGTGCTCGTGCACCGAGCCCACGCCGAACACGCGCAGCACCAGGTTGGAGAGCTTATCGAGCAGCCAGATGAAGGGAAAGGTGATGAAGGCAAAGGCCCGCAGCGGAATGGCAATGGCAATGCTCACGTTTTCGGGCTTGCGAATGGCCAGCACTTTGGGCGCCTGTTCGCCGAGCACGATGTGGAGCACGGTGATAAGCGAGAAGGACGTGGCCAGCGCAATCTGGTGCACGGCTACGTCCGAGAGCTTGATGTCGAAGCTGTCGATGATGGCCAGTACCACGTCGGCCACTACGCTCTCGCCGATCCAGCCCAGCGCCAGCGACGCCAGGGTAATGCCCAGCTGCGTGGCCGACAGGTAGTAATTCAGGTCGAGCAGCATGCTCTGCACCAGCTTGGCCAGCCGGTTGCCGCTCTGTGCTTTTATCTCAATCTGCGACAGGCGCACCTTGACGAAGGCAAACTCCGCCGCCACAAAAAACCCGTTTGCCAGCACTAACAAAAGGGTGAGGAATATTTTTAAGCCCATAAGGTCAGCGGCGGCCGGCACCCGCGGGTCCGTCGCTGTATGTCACAAAAGTACGAGAATCCATCTAAGCGGTTCGGTCGGTCGGCCCGGGCGCGTGCAACTAGGTTCGCGTACCTTTGTTTCTTCTGCGGAAACACCCAATTCCCTATGCTTTTGCGAATCATTCTGTGGCTGACTCTGGCCCTGCCGCTGCTGGTAGCCGGTCCGGCCGCCGCCCAGGTGCTCACGCCCACCAAGCTCAGCACCGCCGTCAGCCCCGCCACCGCCAAGGTCGGCGACGAGGTGGAGCTCATCGTCAATGCCCGCATCGATCCGACCTGGCACCTCTACGCCACCGACTTCGACCCCGACCTGGGCCCCACGGTCTTTGCCTTCAGCTGGGCCAAGAGCCCGGCCTACGAGCTGGTGGGCAAGCCCAAGTCAGTAGGCACGAAGAAAAAGTACGACGACGTCTTCAAGGGCGACGTGACCTACTTCGAAACCACCGGGCAGATCCGCCAGCGCATCAAGGTGCTGCAGCCCGGCGCGCTGACCATCAAGGCCAACGTGGAGTACCAGACCTGCACCGACGTCGACGGCCGCTGCATCCCCGGTGAAGACGCGCTGAGCTTCGGCCCGATAACGGTAAGCGGCGCGGCTGCAGCCCCCTTCACCAAGCCAACGACTGCGCCGGTAGCTGGTCCGGCCTCCGCGCCGACCGCTGCCACGACGGCTCCCACGTCCGCCGCCGCGCCGACGGTTCTGCAGCCCGAAACCACGGCCGTAGCGCTGGCCACGCCTCCCGCTGCCGTCGTCACTACCGATTCGGCGGCCGTAGCCGAGGCCACGCCCGCCGTCGTAGCGGCCCCGCCGACCACGCCTTCGGCCGCCGCCGCCGTGCCGGCCAGCGGGGGCAGCCTGTTGGGTTTCGCGCTGCTGGCCTTTCTGTCGGGCTTGGGGGCGCTGCTCACGCCCTGCGTGTTCCCGCTGATTCCGATGACGGTGTCCATTTTCACCAAGGGCTCGGCCAGCCGGCAGCAGGGCATTATGAAGGCGCTGTTCTACGGCTTCTCCATCATCTTCATCTACGTGGTAGTGGGCCTGCTCACCACCGTGCTGCTCGGCGCCGACGGGCTGAACCTGATCAGCACGCACTGGCTGCCCAACCTGATTTTTTTCGTGGTGTTCGTGGTGTTCGGGCTGTCCTTCCTGGGGTTGTTTGAAATAACGCTGCCCAGCGGCATGGTCAACAAAATCGATGCGCAGGCCGACCGCGGCGGCTGGGGCGGCGTGTTCTTCATGGCCCTCACGCTGGTGGTGGTATCGTTCAGCTGCACCGGGCCCATCGTGGCGTCCATTCTCACGATGGCGGCGCAGGGGGAGCGGGTTCAGCCGGTCGTCGGCATGCTGGGCTTCTCCCTGGCCTTCGCGCTGCCCTTCATGCTGTTTGCGCTGTTTCCCACCTGGCTAAAGGGGCTGCCCAGCTCGGGCGGCTGGCTGAACACGGTGAAAGTGGTGCTGGGCTTCGTGGAGCTGATGCTGGCCCTGAAGTTTCTGAGCATGGCCGACCTGGCCTATCACTGGCACCTGCTCCCCCGCGACCTGTACCTGGTGCTCTGGATTGCCCTGTCGGGCCTGCTGGGGCTGTACCTGCTGGGCGTGTTCAAGCTCTCCCACGACTCCGACCTCTCGCACCTGAGCGTGGGGCGCCTGCTGATGGCCGTGCTGGCGTTTGGCTTTATGACCTACCTGGTGCCTGGCCTGTTCGGGGCCCCGCTGCCGCTGCTGGCCGGCTACCTGCCCCCGCAGACGCGCCAGGACTTCACCCTGGCCGCGCCCGCCGCGCCGGTAATGACCACGGCCGCTCAGCCCACCGCCTGCGAGCCGGCCCGCTACGCCGACTTCCTGGAGCTGCCCCACGGCCTGCCCGGCTACTTCGATTTGGCCCAGGCCCAGCGCTGCGCCCAGGCCCAGAACAAACCCCTGTTCATCGATTTCACCGGCCACGCCTGCGTGAACTGCCGCAAGATGGAAGCCAGCGTGTGGAGCGACCCGCAGGTCATCCAGCGCCTGCGCGACGACTTCGTGGTGGTGGCCCTCTACGTCGACGACAAGGCCGAGCTGCCCCGCAACGAGTGGTACACCTCCAAGTATGACAACAAGGAAAAAACCACGCTGGGCAAGAAAAACGCCGACCTGCAGCTGACTGGCTTCAACGTCAACGCCCAGCCCTACTACGTGCTGCTCGACCCCAGTGCCCCCGCCGATCTGGCCCACGCCCTGACCCCGCCCGTGGCCTACGAGCCCGACGTGAACAGCTTTGTGAAGTTCCTCGACGCCGGCCTGGCCAACTACCGGCGGCAGCACCAGCCGGTGGCCAAGCGCTAAAACCCGTTGGGCTACCGCGCGTTTCCGCTCTCTGCTGCTTACCTGTTATCTTTTGCCCGCCCCGCCCCGGGTCATCCGGCCGGCGGGGCGGATCTTTTTTATTTCGCCATGCTCAATAAGCTACTGCTGCTGGGCGCTGCCCTGCTCGTTACTGCTTGGTCGCCCGTTGCCGCTCAAACGGCCCAAGTGCCCGACCCGACGCGCATCACCCTGGTGATTCACGGCGGCGCGGGCACCATCACGCGCCAAAACATGACGCCCGAAAAGGAAAAAGCCTACACCGAGGCCCTAAACCAGGCGTTGCAAACCGGCTACGCCGTGCTCAAGCGCGGCGGCACCTCGCTCGATGCCGTGGAGGCCACCGTGCGCTTCATGGAGGATTCGCCGCTGTTCAACGCAGGCAAGGGCGCCGTCTTCACCCACGACGGCCGCAACGAGCTGGACGCCGCCGTCATGGACGGCCAGACGCTGAAGGCCGGCGCAGTAGCCGGCGTGACGGTGGTGCGCAACCCCATCAGCGCGGCCCGGGCAGTAATGGAAAAGTCGGAGCACGTGATGCTGATGGGCCCCGGGGCCGAGCAGTTTGCTCGCGACAAAGGCCTGGCCATCGTTGAGCCCAGCTACTTCTACACGGAGGCCCGCTACCAGCAGCTGCAAAAGGTGCTGGCCACCGAGAAAGGCGCCGTGCCCGATCAGCTGAACACGCCTACCAAGGAAGCGGTGCCGGCCAAAAGCAAGGTGAAGCTGAAGCCCGGCAAGCCCGGCAGCTACGCCGAGCCGCCCATTTTCACCGAAGGCCGCAAATACGGCACCGTGGGCGCCGTGGCCCTCGACCAGTACGGCAACCTGGCGGCCGCCACCAGCACCGGCGGCATGACCAACAAGCGCTACGGCCGCGTGGGCGACGCCCCCATCATCGGGGCGGGCACCTATGCCGACAACCAGAGCTGCGCCGTGTCGTGCACCGGCTGGGGCGAGTACTTCCTCCGTAGCACCGTGGCCCGCGACATTGCCGCCCGCATGGAATACGGGCACCTACCCTTGGCCGCCGCCGCCCAGGCCAGCCTCGACAAGGTAGCCCGGCTCGGCGGCGACGGCGGCCTGATCGGCTTGGACCGGCAGGGCAACCTCACCATGCCCTTCAACAGCGAAGGCATGTACCGCGGCTACATCAAAGCCGACGGCCAGACGCAGGTGCTGATCTATAAATAAGGGCGCTTGGGCAGGGGCGTAAAAGCTAATTGAGCATCCGGATACCGGATGCTCAATTTTTTTATTGGCGTCAGCAGGAGGGAGTTACTGTCAAATTTATACCCGTATCGGTATTCTGATATCAAACTATGCAACACCGGGCTTGCTTTGCCGTCATTGACGCAATGACGCTGCTGGTGCCCGATTATCATTTTTGGTTGCAGGCGTCCTTAAAATTGCCAACTTGCTGGCAAAAGGACACAAAAAAGGCGGCACCCACCCAGATGCCGCCTCTATTGAAGGACGCACCCACCCAGATACGTCCCGGTTTTTCCCTCCTCACACGATCCACCCAAGTTGTAGATGAAGGAGTTGAACCTTCCCAACCGCTGGCTTCCGGAAAATCTTTCCGGAGGCTGGCTGGTTGCCGAACCCGAACCGTCAGCAAAGCTTTGGGGTGCTCTTCTACAAGATTCGCAACGCCGACTGCGTTGCATTGAGACAAATGTAATAGCTTTATTTAAACGATAAAATATTTTCAGTGAAAATATGAGCTAATTACATTCTTTCTTTAAATAGACACTCCCTTTTGCAACTTTTCCAAGCAACGACTTCTAAAATGTCCCGGAATTACGAACTTGACGACACCGACCGGAAAATTCTGGCATTGCTGCTCGACGACGCCAAGATGCCCTACACCGAAATAGCCCGACGAGTACACGTATCGGGTGGTACGGTGCACGTGCGGATGGCGCGGCTGGAGGAATTGGGCATCGTCAAAGGCGCGACCCTGAAGATTGACTACGCCAAGCTCGGCTACGGGGTCAATGCCTTTCTGGGCATCTACCTGCTCAAAAGCTCGGTGTACGGCAGCGTGGCCGAGCAGCTGCGCGACATTCCGGAGGTGGTCAGCATCCACTTCACCACTGGGGCCTACGGCGTCTTCGCCCGCCTCGTGTGCCGCGACACCCAGCACCTGCGCGACGTGCTGCACGACCGGATTCAGCTGATTGAAGGCATTGAGCGCACCGAAACGCTCATTTCGCTGGAAGAAACGCTTAACCGCCCGATCCAGCTGATGTAAGTGCAGTGGTTTGCGCTACCTGCGTGCAACGCTCTACCCCCTGGGTAGAGCGTTTTTTGTGTTTAGCCCATATCGTTGCATATATTAAAATTATATGATAGAATTTTACTTTATTTATTTGAAGACTTAATTAATGGTATTATAATTACATGAAATTGTTCTTTTGGGCAGCGCCAAGGCCCGCAGTTTCTACCGACGCCACATCCGACCTAGTGGCCGCCGGCTATCCACCACCATTTTCCCAAGGTCATGAACTCATCACTTACTCTCCTCAGCCACCGGCTGCTAAGCTGGTGCGTGTGGACCTGCCTGCTTGCGGCGGGCCTATTGAGTCACCGCGGGCAGGCCCAGGCCATCGGCGACTACCGGTCGGCGGCATCGGGACCGGCTAATTTCAACAACCGCGGCAGCTGGGAACGATGGACCGGCACCAATTGGGTGGCCAATTCCGCACCCCTGGATTTTACGAAAACCTTCACCGTGCTGCACAGTAAGAATATTCCTATTGCGGGCGTCCCGGCTACCGTGGGGCGCATCGTGCTGGCGGCCAACAACGCGGCGGGTTCGGTGGGGGTATTGAACATCAACGGCCCGTTGGTGTGCAACAGCCTGGATGTAAGCGGAGTGGGGGCGGAGGCGGTGGTAAAAGCCGACAACGTGCTGATTCACAACACCACTATTCGCAACAAAGGCTTGGTGACGCTGCTCAGCGACGCTAGCCTGCGCACCGTGGCCGTCGACAGCAGCGCCGCGCTGGAGCTGGTAACCGGCGTGAGTGCCGCCACGGTAGTGGGGCCGGTAACCGTCGGCAACGGCAGCGTGGTGAGCGTGACCGGCAACGGCGCGACCCTTAAGGAGCTAACCATCAAAGCAAACGGACAGGCCCTGATCAACGCGGTAACCAAACTCACCAAATGCCGCGTGGAACCGGGCGGCACGCTGGTGCAGCAGGCCAGCGGTGAGATTCAAGTGGTGCACGACGCGGCGGCCAGCGGGCCGGACCTGCTCATGCTCGGGCAGCTGCGCAACGAAAGCAACAGCGTGGGCGTGACCATGACCGGCGGCGCGCAGATGCACGTGCAGGCCGGGGCCCTCTACACCCATACCGCCAACGGCGGCGTGCTGCCGGCCTGCCTCTGGGACGCGGCTTCGACCCTGGAAATCAAAGGCGTGGTGGATGCATCGGGCTTCACCAACGACGGCCAGACCTTTGGCAACGTGGTGTGGGACACGCCCGACTACGGTACCTCCGGCACCGGCAGCAGCGTGTTCTACCTCAACGGCAGCGGCAACATGCAGATAGCCGGCAAGCTCACGGTGCGCAACACCGGCCTGGGACGGCTGCAGCTGACGCCCAACAGCAGCGGCAGCGGCACCGTGGTCACCCAGCTGGGCGCCTACGAGCAGCAGGGCGGGCAGGTCTGCGTGGCCCGTTTCGGCTCGGCCCTGACGCGCATGCTGAACGTGACCGGCGACTTTACCCTGGGCAGCGGCCGGTTTGAGCTGAGCAACTCGTCCTCGTCGGGGCCGGGGGTACTCAAAGTCAACGGCGCGCTGCGGCTCAACGGCGGTACCCTGCTACTAAGCGGGGGCGCGGCCAGCGGCACGGCCAACCTGAGCGGCGACCTGGTGATGGGCACCGGCAGCGACCTGCGGCGCGAAGTCACCGGCGGCATCGGAACGGTCAACTTCGTCGGGACGCAGCCCCAGTACTTCAGCCGGGCCAGCGGCACCACCATTACCGGCCTGGTGGATTTTCAGGTGCTGAGCGGCGCCACGCTCGACGTCGGCAGTTCCGTTGTCGACGGGGAAGGGGACTTCACGCTGAACGCCGGCGCAACCCTGCGCATTGGCCACAGCCAGGGCCTGGCGGCAAAAACGCCGGCCGCAACGGCCTACACCGGCAACGTGCAGGTTAGCGGCACCCGCGCCTACAACACCGGGGCTACCTACATCTACAATGGTACCACCACCCAGGTAACCGGCTCGGGCCTGCCCGCTGCGCTGGCCGCCAGCGGCGCACTGGTCATCGATAACAGCGCCAACCTGGTCACGCTCAGCCGCGCCACCTCCATCGCCGGCACGCTGCGCCTGCGGCGCGGCCGTCTGCTCACCTCGTCCTTTCTGCTCACGATGCTGCCCGCGGCCACCTGGGCCGAGGCCAGCGACGCGAGCTACGTCGACGGGCCGCTGGCCCGGCAGACCAACAGCGCGGCTCAGGTGTATACCTTCCCGGTGGGGGCCAACGGGCGCCTGAAAGTAGGGGGCGTGCGGCCCACGGCTGGCAGCAGCGCCACGTACCGCATGCTGGCTTACACCAACATTGCTCCCAATGCCACCACGCTGGCGCCCGGCTCGGAACTCTTCACCGTGAGCCGCCGCGAATATTGGGAAGTGAGCCGAACGGCCGGCACGGCCGATGCCACCGTGCGCCTGTACTACACCGTGCCCTACAGCGACATTCAGGAAACCACCGCCGGCCAGCAGGCCCTGCGCATTGCCGCGCTGGTAGGCGGGCAGTGGGAAAATTACGGACAGGCCGCCCTGCCCAACACCACGGCCCGCTACCTCGACGCCGGGCAGGCCCTGGCGCTGGTCAACGGCAGCGGCACGTATGTGACCTTCGGCACCACTTCGCCCATCAACCCGCTGCCGGTGTCACTGGTCGACTTCCGCGCCCGGCTGGTCGGAAAAGACGTGCAGGTAACTTGGCGTACGGCGCAGGAGCTGAACAACGCGGGCTTTGAGGTGCAGGCCTCCAATAACGGGCTGGACTATCGAGTATTGGATTATTACAATGGACAGGGCACGGTGTCCGTTCCCTCCAGCTACGCCCACCTCGATGCCAACGCTTTTCAGACCGGTACTGCCGTGCGCTACTACCGCCTGCGGCAGATTGACTTCGACGGCAAATTTACCCTCTCGCCGGTGGTAGCCGTAGCCGCCCCGACGACCAAAGCCGAGCCGCTGCTGATATGGCCCGTGCCCACTACCGACTGGCTAAATATCAAGCTGACTGCCAATCAGCAAAGCGACGTGACCGTGCGGGTGCTTGACGCCCGGGGCCGGTTGTGCCGAACGCAGCAGTATAGTGCCACGGAAGTGCCGGACGTCGTCCGATTACCCGTGGACCAATTGCACCGCGGCCTCTACTTCGTGCAGGTGGAGACGAAGCAGAGCCGCGTGCAGGTGCGCTTCCTAAAAGAGTGAGGCGCCCGACGCCGGCCGTGGGTGGCGCCACGGCCGGCGTTAATTTTTGTAAAAAACCGGGGAAGTTGACTTTCCTTTTTTTCCGCAGACGCGTATATTTCGGGACGGTAGTTACTTTCCGGGGCTCATGAAGGCTTGGCTGGCGGTATTTATGGTATTCGGCGGCGCACCGGCAGCGGTGGCCCAGAGCTTGCCAGCCGTATACCTCAACGAGCAGAACCAGGCCACCGTGCCCGACAGCGCCACGCATTACCGCGTGGTGGAGCAGCACCCCGACGGCAGCCTCTACCCCATGCGCGAGTTTGCCATGAATGGCACGCTGCTGCTGCGCGGCTTCCTGACCAGCATCGACCCGCCGCTGCGCAGCGGGACCTTTGTCGGGTTTCATCCCAACGGGGCCAAGGCCAGCCAGGTCCATTTTCAGGACGACCAGCCCGAGGGCCTCTACGTGGCGTGGTACGAAGACGGCAAAGTGCAGGAGCGCGGCGAGTACCACCACGGCGAACGAACCGGCCGCTGGCTGAGCGTGCACCGCAACGGGCAGCGCCGCTCTACCGGCAACTACACCTCCGACCACCCCACCGGCGAGTGGCGCTATTACTACAGCAGCGGGCAGCCCGCCGCCGTCGAAGTCAGCCGCGCCGGCCAGCCCACCGACCTGACAATCTACAACGAGGACGGCAGCCGCTTCGACGGGCTGCCGCTGCGCCGGCAGGCGCCGGAATTTCCGGGCGGCGAGGTGGCCCTGCTGGACTACCTGGCCCGGCATACCAACTACCCGCGCGAAGCCCGGCGCAAGGGCATCACCGGCAAGGTGTACGTGAGCTATACCGTGGGCGAAGACGGCCGGGTGGGCCAGGTGCGCGTGCTGCGCGGCCTCTCCCCCGACGCCGACAACGAGGCCAAGCGCGTGGTGGCCAGCCTGCCGCGCTTTCGGCCCGGCCGCGAGTACAACGTGCCGACGAGCTTTACCTACACCGTCCCAATTTACTTCGCGCCGCAGTTCAGCCTGTTTGGTGGCCCCAAGCCGCCGCCCTCGCCGCCGGTGGAAGCAAGGGCCAACTGGTAAGCCCCTGCAAACGCAATCGGCCCCGCTGTCACACCATGACAGCGGGGCCGATTGCGTTTGCAGGGGGCAGATAGAGCGCGTTAGGCCGTTACCTGCGCGTCCAGCTTCTGAGCCAGCACGTGCTTGGGCACGGCGCCCACTTGCTTGTCGACTACCTGGCCGTTCTTGAACACCAGCAGCGTGGGGATGCTGCGGATGCCGAACTTCATGGAGGTCTGCGGGTTAGCGTCCACGTCGACTTTGCCGATGACAGCTTTGCCTTCGTATTCGCCGGCCAGCTCTTCTACTACCGGGCCGACCATGCGGCACGGACCGCACCATTCGGCCCAAAAGTCCACCAGCACGGGCTTATCCGAGTTGATGATTTCGTCGAAGTTGGCGTCGGTGATTTCAATGGCTTTATGTCCCATTGTCGTATTCAGTTTAGAAAAAGTGGGTGTCAGTGTTGAGTAACCTGCTTACGCGGATTGGGCGCGCAAGGTAGCAGATTGGTTGTCAAACATGCGGCCCGCCGGAAAGTTCAAATATCTGGATTGGGCTATGTGAATAGACCGGGATTGGCAATACCGCCCCTCATCCTGAGGGAAGCGCAGGCCCCCACCACGCTGGGATGAGTCCCTCAAACGTGATAAGCTCCTGCGCTTCCCTCAGGATGATGTACTTCCTCTTGTCGGTTTTTGCCACCTAAATCAGCTGGCAGGCGTCGATTTCCATTTCGCGCATCTTGAAGATGAAGGCCTTCGGCTCGATGCGGTACTTGCGCGAGTAGGTGTCCACCGTTAGGTGCTCGTGCGGCTCGGCAAACTTGATTTCCAGCTTCTTGGAGCCCGAGCACTCCTCCACGGCGGCCATGAAACGGTCCATGAAGGGCTCGGTGATGGTGCGCAGGTCCAGCTGCACGCGCACGCCGCCGGCCAGCTTCTCGGCCACGTTGAACAGCGGCTCCATCGTCATGATTTTGAACTCGAACTGGTCGGAGTCGCGGAAACGGGGTGCGTACTTGCCGCGGATAAACATGGGCGGCACCTGCTCCTTGTCGTAGTTGCGCGGGTTGATGAGGTTGGAAAACTTGGTGTAGTCGTCGCGGAACAGGGCCAGGTTGATGCTGGAGTCGTAGTCCTCGATGTTGAAGGACACGAAGGGCTGCCCGGTCTTGGTGGTCTTGAACATCACGTTGGAAATCAGCCCGGCCACGTTGATGTCGCGGTTTTTGTACGTCTCAATCTTGTCGAGGCCGCAGGTGCAGTACGAGTCGATTTCCAGCTTGAAGTCGTCGAGCGGGTGGCCCGAGAGGTAGAAGCCCACCACGTCTTTCTCGCGGCGCAGCTGCTCGGTAGCCGGCCAGGGCTCCATGTCGGGCACCTTGGGCAGGGGCATAGCCACGGCCCCGAAAGCGCCGCCGCCGAACAGGCTCTGCTGGGCCGAGTCCTTGTCGGCCTGGTGCTGCTGGCCGAGCTTCACGGCCTTGTCGATCAGGTTCTGGTCGCCCGAGGGGGCTTCCACGAACTGCCGGCGGTGATACCGCTCAAACGAGTCGAAGGCGCCGGACAGGGCCAGGCTTTCGAAGGTTTTCTTGTTGACGGCGCGCAGGTTCACGCGCTTGGCGAAGTCGAAAATATCGGCGTAGGGGCCTTTTTTCTCTCGCTCGGCCACGATGTTCTCGATGGCTGCTTCGCCCGCGCCCTTCACGGCGGCCATGCCGAAGCGGATCTGGCCCTTCTCGTTCACGTTGAACTTCAGGACGGATTCGTTCACGTCGGGGCCGAGCACCGGCACGTTCTGGCGGCGGGCCTCCTCGATGAAGAACGTCACCTTCTTGATGTCCGACATGTTGTTGGTCAGCACGGCAGCCATGTACTCGGCGGGGTAGTTGGCCTTCAGATAGCCCGTCTGATACGCCACCACCGAGTAGGCGGCGGAGTGGGAGCGGTTGAAGCCGTAGGCCGCAAACTTCTCCATCACGTCGAACACCTCGTTGGCCTTCTTCTGCTTGATACCGTGCAGCTTCTCGGCGCCCTCGCAGAATTTCTCCCGCTCCTGGGCCATCTTCTTCATGTCCTTCTTACCCATGGCGCGGCGCAAGAGGTCGGCGCCGCCGAGGGAGTAGCCGGCCAGAATCTGGGCGGCCTGCATGATCTGCTCCTGGTACACCATGATGCCCTGGGAGTAGTTCAGGATGGGCTCCAGCAGGTCGTGCGGGTACTCGATTTCCTCGCGCCCGTGCTTGCGGTTGATGAAGTTCGGGATGAACTGCATCGGGCCCGGGCGGTACAGGGCGTTCATGGCAATCAGGTCCTCGATGTTGGTGGGCTTGAGGTCCTTGAGGTACATGCGCATGCCCTCGGATTCAAACTGGAACGTGCCGATGGTGTCGCCGCGCTGGTACAGCTCGTAGGTTTTGGGGTCGTCGAGCGGGATGTCGTCGATGTTGATGTCGACGCCGTGGTTTTTCTTGATGAGCGTGAGGGCGTCCACGATAATCGTGAGCGTCTTCAGCCCCAGAAAGTCCATCTTCAGCATCCCCGCCGACTCGATGACCTTGCCGTCGAACTGCGTCACCAAGAGGTCCGAGTCCTTGGAGGTCGACACCGGAATGTACTTCGTGATGTCGTCGGGCGCGATGATGACGCCGGCGGCGTGGATGCCGGTGTTGCGCACCGAGCCTTCCAGCTTGTGGGCCAGGCGCAGAATCTGCCCGCGCAGGTTGTCGGGCGCCTCGTCGCGCAGGATGTAGTCCAGCTCCGGGTTTTCGGCGAAGGCGTCGTTGAGGGTGGTGCCGGGCTTCTCGGGCACCATCTTGGTTAGCTCGTTGGTCTGCGGCAGGGGCAATTCCATGGCCCGCGCCACGTCCTTGATGCTGGACTTGGCGGCCATCGTACCAAAGGTGATGATCTGGGCCACCTGGGTCTTGCCGTACTTGTCCACCACGTAGTCGATGACGCGCTGGCGGTTCACGTCGTCGAAGTCGATGTCGATATCGGGCATCGACACGCGCTCGGGGTTCAGGAAACGCTCGAACAGCAGCGAGTACTTGATCGGGTCGATGTTGGTGATGCCCACGCAGTAGGCCACCGCCGAGCCGGCGGCCGAGCCGCGGCCCGGGCCCACGGCCACGCCCATTTCCCGGCCCTTGTTGATGAAATCCTGGGTGATGAGGAAGTAGCCGGCGAAGCCCATCGTCTCGATGATGCGCAGCTCGTAGTTCAGGCGCTCCTCGATTTCGGGCGTGCGCTCGGAGTAGCGGGGCGGCTTGGTCATCGTCACGATGCCCTTGCCCGCGCTCGGGCCGAAAGCGCCCACGAAGGTCAGCTCCCGCAGAAACTCGTCGGCGTTGGCGAAGGGCGCGGGAATGGGGAAGTTGGGCAGCAGAATATCACGCTGTAGCTTGGGCGGCGTGATTTTGTCGACGATTTCGTTGGTGTTGTCCAGCGACTCGGGCACATCGGCGAACAGCACGCCCATTTCCGCCTGGGTCTTGAAGTAGAACTGGTCGTTGGGGAAGCCGAAGCGCGACTTGGGCTTGGGCATCTGCATCTCCTCGTCGATGCGCATGAGCTGCCGGCGCACGGCGTCGTCTTTAGCCGCGAGAGGACGCAGCTGGTCAAGGTGATTGTAAAGCACCTTGTTTTCGCCCGACACGAGGCGGAAATACTTGGTCTGGAAGTCGCCGACCGGGATGCTGTGCTCCTCGCCGGTATTCACGCACAGCAGCAAATCGTGCGGGGCGAAGTCGGTCTGGTCGACGTAGTGCGAGTCGTTGGTGGCAATGACCTTGACGTTGTACTTCTGGGCCCAGCGCAGCAGCGTCTGGTTGAGGTCTTCCTGGCTTTTGCCGGTATTATCGATGTTTTCGATGCCGTGGCGCTGGATTTCGATGTAGTAATCCTCACCGAACACGTCCAGCCACCACTTCAGCTTTTCCTCGGCCTCGGCCTCGGTTTTCCACAGCAAGGCCTGCGGAATTTCCGCGCCGATGCAGCAGCTGGTAGCAATCAGCCCTTCGTGGTACTTGAGCAGCAATTCCTTGTCGATGCGCGGGTACTTGGAGTAGGTGCCCTCGATAAAGCTCGTGGAGCAGAGCTTGGCCAGGTTCTGGTAACCGGCCTGGTCCTTGGCCAGCAGCAGCTGGTGGTGGCGTACGTCCCGCTCGCCCTTTTCCCGGCTGAAGGCCTTCTTGTGCCGATCCTCCACCAAATAAAACTCGCAGCCGACGATGGGCTTCACGTTGTACTTGTTGGCCTCGGCCACAAAGTTGAACGCCCCGAACATGTTGCCGTGGTCCGTCAGTGCCACGGCGGGCATGCCGTCCTTCTGGGCCTTTTTCATCAGCGCCGAAATGCTGGCCTGGCCGTCGAGCAGGGAATATTGGGTGTGGCAGTGCAGGTGCGAGAACGTGGGCATCCTTCGGGGAATTAGGAATTCTGAATGCTGAATTGTGAATTCTCGAACGCCTGCTAACTCAGCATTCAGTATTCCTAATTCAGCATTATGTAGGGTAAAGTTACCGCCGCCGGCGGGGAAAGGAAACGTTGCGGCGGCGGGAGTTTTTGCGTATCAGTAACAATAAAACCACCCGCCGATGGGTCCGGTGGGCGGCGGGTGGGGGCGCCCACTGCCGGCGGCGGCGCGCCGAAAAACGCTGCGCTGCCGCTTATATTCGCTCAAATCACAAGGTGCCATTCGTTTTTGTTTTTTATATACAATGCATTTGTCGTTCAGGTGTCTGGCCTTTGGGGGCCTGGGGTGGCTGGCCGGCTGTATCGAGCCGTACGAGCCGCCGCGGGAGGCCCGCGACGCCAACCTGCTGGTGGTCGACGGCTTCATCAACAGCGCGGGCGTGACGAGCGTGCGCCTCTCGCGCACCCAAAGCCTGAGCGCAAAAGGCAGCGCGCCCGCCGAAAAACAGGCGCGCGTATTCGTGGAAGAGGAAAACGGGGCGCGCTACCCCCTGCGCGAAGGCGTGGCGGGTACCTATACCTCGGGCGCCCTGCTGCTGCCGGCCGGGCGTCTGGTGCGCCTGCGCCTAACCACGGCCCAGGGCCGCGAGTACGCTTCGGGCTACACGCGCGTGCTGCACACCCCGCCCGTCGACTCGATTTCCAGCGTTATCGGGGCCGACAAGCGCCTGCGCCTGCTGGTCAATGCCCACGACGACGCCAACGAAATTCACCACTACCGCTGGAGCTACGAGGAAACCTGGGAGTTCAAGTCCCGCTACCGCTCGTACCGGGAGTTCCGCAACGGGCGGCTGAGCTACCGCAGCGAAGATATTCAGCACTGCTGGGGCTCGGAGAAGCCCTCGGCTATCAAGCTGGGCAGCAGCCTGCACCGGAGCCCCAATGCCGCCTCGGAGCCGCTGACGGTGCTGCTGGATACCTCGCCCAAGCTCTCCAGCAAGTACAGCCTGCTGGTGCGGCAGTACGCCCTCACGCCCGAGGAATACGCCTACTGGGTCGAGCTGCGCCGGAACACCGAGCAGCTGGGCACCGTGTTCAGCCCTATGCCCTCGCAGCTGACCGGCAACGTGCACAGCCTCAGCGACCCGGCCGAAAAAGTGCTGGGCTTCGTCGGGGCGCAGTCGGTGACGGAAAAGCGCATCTTCATCGACCGCAATGATTTGCCGCCCTCGTGGCCCCTGGTCACCGGCTACGAAAACTGCGAGCTGTACGAGAACGGGACGCTGAACCTCTTCGTCGACGGGCGCTACACCCCGGTCGACGAAGGGCCGCCCGGCGGCATTTACTACGGCACGACCGATTGCATCGATTGCCGCACCCGGGGCACCAACGTGCGGCCCGACTTCTGGCCGTAGGGGCCGGCGGCGCGAAAGGTGGATTCGCCCGGCCGGCATTTGCCCCGGTTATCGTTTATTTGATGGTTCGGTAGTTGCCCGCGGGGCCGGCGGCAGCTCCGGTACGCCGATTCAATACGTTACTATTCGTTGAGCTGACCGGGTCAGAGGTAAATCGTTTTCGACATGAACAAGCTGCTGAAAATCACGTGGTACGCCTGCCTGGCGCTGCTGGCCGGCTGCATCGAGCCCTACGACCCGAAGGTGGACAACCGCGAGATAAACCTGCTGGTGGTGGATGGCTTCATCAACACCAGCGGGGTGACGACCATCAAGCTCTCCCGGGCGCAGACCCTCACCACCAAGGGCGGACCGCCGCCCGAAACCCGGGCGGTGGTGTTCATTGAGGAAGAAGGCGGGCGGCGTTACCCGCTGACGGAGGGCGCCGCGGGCACTTACGCCTCGGCGCCGCTGCAGCTCACCCCGGGCCGGCCCGTGCGCCTGCACCTGACCACGGCCGGGCGCCGCGAGTACGCCTCCGACTACTCCCGCGCGCTGGTTACCCCGCCCATCGACTCGATTTCGTTTCGGGCCGGGGAGGGCAAGCTGCGCCTGTACGTGAACACGCACGACGCGCTGGACCAGGCCCGCCACTTCCGCTGGAGCTACGAGGAAACCTGGGAGTTTACCTCGCGCTTCGAGTCGCAGCTGATGTACCGCAACAACGCGCTGGTGCCGCGCACCGACAACATCTACCGCTGCTGGGGCTCGGAATTGCCCTCGACCATCGTGCTGGGCAACACCCTGCGCCTGAGCCGCAACGTGGTGGCCGAGCAGCCGCTGACGGTGCTGCTGGACACCTCGCCCAAGCTCTTCATCAAGTACAGCGTGCTGGTGCGGCAGTACGCCGTCACGCCGGAGGAGTACGCCTACTGGGAATTGCTGCGCAAGAACACCGAGCAGCTGGGCACGCTCTTCGACCCCCTGCCCTCGCAGCTGACCGGCAACGTGCGCAGCCTCAGCGACCCGGCCGAGCAGGTGCTGGGCTGGGTGGGGGCGCAGTCGATGACGGAGCAGCGCCGCTTTATCGACCGCAACGACCTGCCCGCCGGCTGGCCCCTGGTCAGCGGCTACGAGGGCTGCCCGCTCGACACCATTCCCAAGCCCAAGGTGTTTCCCGAGCCTACGCTGGAGGAAATCATCCGGTCCTTCTCTTTTGGCATGATGGTGCCGATCAGCTACAACCTGACGGCGGACGAGTACTACTATTCCACAGTGGACTGCCTGGACTGCCGCAAGCGGGGCAACAACGCCCGGCCGAGCTTCTGGCGCTAGGCCCGGCGGCTGACATGATTATGTAAGCGGCCGTGGTGATGCGCAAGCGGCCACCGGTTTACCTTTGGGTGCGGTTGGCCCCGACCGCCAGCCAACCTGGGGGCTATGGTCCCGCTCTTATGCCTGTGGGCCAGCCGACTGGTGGCGGGCCCCCCTTAACTTGCCGATACCAATGAACTTCTGGAATAAGCTTATTATCTGCGGCGGGCTGTGGGCCGCCACCGCCGGCTGCGTCGAATCGTACAAGCCAGAGGCCATCAGCAAGCCCGTCAACTACCTGGTGGTCGACGGATTCATCAACACGAACGGCGTTACCAGCATCCGCCTCTCGCGCACCACCGCCCTCGACAGCAACAAGCCCGTGCCGGCCGAAACCCGGGCCACGGTGACCATCGAGGAGGAAGGCGGGGCGCGCTACCCGCTTACCGAGGGCGCGGCCGGCACCTACACCTCGGCCAACCTGCGCCTGGGCGCGGGGCGCCGCGTGCGGCTCTACATCAAAACCGCCGGCCCGCGGGAGTACGCCTCCGACTACACCACCGCCAAGCAGACGCCGCCCATCGATTCGGTGACGTGGCGGGCCGATGCGCGCGGGCTGCAGCTGTACGTCAACGCCCACGACGCCACCGACCAGACGCGCTTCTACCGCTGGGACTACGAGGAAACCTGGGAGTTCACCTCGGCCCGCCCCGCGCTCTACGAGTACCGCAACAACCGCCTGGACGTACGCACCAGCGACATTTACCGGTGCTGGCGCACCGAGAAAGCCACGGCCATGCAGCTGGGCAACACCAAGCGCCTGGCCCACGACGTGCTGCGGGAGGCCCCGCTGCTGCTGCTGGGCCCCAGCGAGGAGCGGCTGCGCTACCGCTACAGCATCTTGGTGCGTCAGTACGCGCAGACCGAGGAGGAAAGCACTTACTGGGAGCTGCTGA
Source organism: Hymenobacter edaphi (assembly GCF_003258365.1). Classification (GTDB taxonomy): domain Bacteria; phylum Bacteroidota; class Bacteroidia; order Cytophagales; family Hymenobacteraceae; genus Solirubrum; species Solirubrum edaphi. Next base: position 530,718 of record NZ_QHKM01000003.1, read on the forward strand.
ACAAGAACACCGAGCAGCTGGGCACCGTGTTCGGCCCCATGCCCTCGCAGCTGACCGGCAACGTGCGGTGCCTCAGCAATGCCGAGGAGCCCGTCATCGGGTTCGTCGGGGCGCAGTCGGTGACGGAAAAGCGGATTTTTGTGGCCCGCAACCAGTTGCCGCAGGGCTGGACGGCGGTGACGCCCTACGACAACTGCACCAACTACGACACCATTCCGGACCCGCTATCGGGGCGGCCGCTACCCCTGGATCATTTTCGCGACGGTAATTTTATCCCCGTCGATGCCCTGGGCGGTGGCTCCTGGCTGTCCTCCACGCCGGCCTGCGTGGACTGCCGCACGCGCGGCACCAACGTGCGCCCAAGCTTCTGGTAAGCACGGCTTACCGCGGGGCCGCGGCCGCAGGCTCCAGCTCGGCCAGCCGGGCTGCGGTGAAGCGCTGAAAGGCCGTTTCCAGGGCCGGGTTACGCCGCAGCCGGTCGGCCAGCTTGGCGGCGGCCGGGCTGCTCAGAATCGTTTGTTGGGGGCGGGTCCAGTCCGGGCTTTGCAGCCGCGCGGCCAGGGCCTGCCGCTCGGCCGGGCCCAGGGTGGCGCGCAGCTGCTGCAGCTGCTGACGCAGGCCGCGGCGCCGCGCCCCGAACTCCTCGGTGGCGGTGCTCAGCAGCGTAATGGCGCGGGCGTCGCTGGGCGCGAAGTAGATGTCGCGCAGGCGCTGGTTGAAGTCGGCGTAATACTGGGTGAGGTGGGCGTCGAAGGGGCGCAGCGCCGGGCTGAGGGGCAGCTGCCGGGCAACCGGCGCCGGGGTCTGGGCGCCCAGCGGCGCGGCGGCGAGCAGCAGACTTAGCACAAACGGAAAACGGATCATAACGCAGGCAGTGGGCGGCAGGTGAACTAGCCGATACGAGTGGCGGGGGCCGGCGGACACCGGGGGCGGCGCCGGCCGGCTCGGCGGCAACGCCCGTTCGGCCGGTAATATATGGCCCGGTCCGCACGAAAAGGCGGGGGGCGGCGTTGGCCAGTCGGGCGCCGCAGCGGTGGAGCCTGCCGGCCCGGCCCGGCTTAAAACGCGTACCTTGTGCGCAAGGTGCCGACGGCTTAGCCGCCCGGCGCCGGCATCTGGCCGGGTTGTCGTCTGCTCCCGTCCGCACTTCGTCGGTCTTTTTCCGGCTGCGAATCCGATGCATTTCCCCGTCAGCTCATATTTTTCTGATGCCGGCTCGCTGATGCGTCCGAATCCAGCCTATGAAATCGTTCACTGCCCTTACGGACCCGACCTACCGGGAGCCGGTCCAGCGTTCCGCCTTCAATCAACGGCTGGTGGGCCTGATCCAGGATAAGCGCGACCTGCCCTTCCTGGTTCTTACGCTGCAAATCACGGCCACGCTGCTGCCGCTGGCGGCGCTGCTGTTCGTGCCGGGCCTGCCCGGCTGGGCTTGGTGGCCGGCGGCCGTGGCCTACCTGTTTCTGAACAACATCACCTTCAAGGGGCCGTTCGGGCTGATGCTGCACTGCACCAGCCACCGCGCTTTTTTCAAGAAGGAATACGGATTTCTGAACCACTACCTGCCCTGGGTTATCGGGCCGTTTTTCGGGCAGACTCCGGAAACCTACTACGCCCACCACCTGGGCATGCACCACGCCGAGAACAACCAGGAGGAAGACAAAAGCTCCACTATGCACTACCAGCGCGACTCGCTGCGGGGCTTTTTGCACTACTTGGGCACGTTCATCACGGTGGGCATCTTTCACCTGGCGCACTACTTCATCAAGAAGCGCAAGATGAAGCTGCTGTTCCGCTCCATGCGCGGCGAAATCCTCTACGCCCTGCTGTGCGTGGGCCTGTGGCTGGTCAACTGGCAGGCGACGCTGGTGGTGTTCGTGCTGCCCTTCCTGATTTCGCGCGTCATCATGATGCTCGGCAACTGGACCCAGCATGCCTTCATCGACGGCAACGACCCCGGCAACGATTACACCAACAGCATCACCTGCCTCAACACCAAGTACAACCACAAGTGCTGGAACGACGGCTACCACGCCAGCCACCACATCCGGCCGGCGCGCCACTGGACCGAGCACCCGGCCGCCTTCCAGAAAGACCTGCCCAAGTACATTCAGAACGACGCCATCGTCTTCGACGGCATCCACTTCCTGCACGTGTTTGCCTGGCTGATGCTGAAACGCTATGATCTGATGGCCAAGCACTTCGTTAACCTGGGCGAACGGTACCAGTCGGAGGCGGAAGTCATTCAGCTGCTGAAGAGCCGCACCCGCCGCATCGAGAAGCGGCAGCCGGAACTGGTGGCCGCTTAAGCAAACAGCCGCCAGCTCTGCCCCCGGCTTCGGGAGCAAACCAATCCCGGCACGAAAAAAGGCAGCCCCGCCGGGGCTGCCTTTTTTCGTGCCGGGGCGGGCCTCAGCCACCTACCCGGTCAAAGGCGAAGGTGTCGTGGTAGCGGTGGCGGCGGCCGGTGAGGGCGTCGCGGATGATTTCGGCGGCCAGCAGGCTGTAAGTGGTGCCGTTGCCGCCGTAGCCGAGGGCAAAATAGGTGCGCGGAAAGTCGTGGTGCGGGCCGATGTAGGGCAGCCCGTCGTCGGTTTCGCCGTAGACGCCGGCCCACACAAAGTCGCGGGTGAAGGGGGTGGGCTGGTCGAAAAGGTCCTGAAACTGCTTTTCGAGCTTCTCGACCTTATGCTCCAGCACCGTGTTTTGGAAGGTGGCGTTTTTCACCACTTCGTCGCGGCCGCCCACCATGATGCGGCCGTCGGCGGTGGTGCGGGTGTAGAGGTAGGGGCGGGCCGTTTCCCAGATCTGGGCGGTGCCGGTGGGCAGCGTAGCCATTTCGCCCGGCTGGCTGATGACCACGTAGGTGGAGTGCAGGTTCACCAGGTCCCGCGGCACCAGGTTGTCGGCTTCGTAGCCGGTACACACCACCACGTGCCGGGCCCGCACGCGCCGCTCCCCGGCGTGCACGGTTACCGCCTGGCCGTCGGCCTCGGCGGCGCAGTGCTGCACCGGGCTGCGCTCAAATACCCGCAGACCCTGTTTGATGGCCTCGGCCAAGAGCGTGTGCGTGAGCCGGTACGGGTCGACCTGGGCGGTGTCGCCGGAGCGCAGGGCGGCTGCGGCCTGCAGGTGGTAGCGGCGCAGCAGCTCGGCGCGCTCCAGGTATTCCACGTCGATGCCGATGCCGCGGCGGGCTTCGCCTTCGTCGGCCAGGTGGGCCGCGTCCCGCTCGCGGCTGGCCAGGTAAAAGCTCCGGCAGTCTTCGAAGCGGCAGCTGTCGGGCAGCTCTTCCCGGCAAAGGCGGCCCAGCTCGTGCACGGCGTACACGTTGGCCAGGTAGGCGTCGTTGGCCCGGCTGGTGCCGAGCTTGTCGCGCAGGTCGATGAGGTCCACGTCCAACTCGTACTGGCACATGGCGGTGCTGGCCGAGGTGCTGCCGCCGCCCACGTAGCGGCCCTCGAGCACCACGGCGCGCAACCCGGCGCGGGTGAGGTAGTAGCCCAGAAACGCCCCGGTGATGCCGCCGCCGATGATGACCACGTCGCAGCTCAGGTCGTCGGTTAGCGTAGGGTAACGCACAAGGCCTTGCTCGGTAAGCCAGAACGGCTGGCCGGTAGTCAGAATCATGTGGATAAGATGCGTAAACGGGCGGTTGTGGCACCGCCGCTGGCTTTTCCTACGACGAAGCCGGCCCGGCCGTTGACCGGGGCCGGGCGGCGGCCAAACAAAAAAGGCCGCCCCGGAGGACGGCCTTGGGCATTGAAGGCCCTGGGTTACTTGGCGGCGGGCTGCACCGTCAGCACTTCGCCCAGGCGCACGGCCGGGTCGGTTTTGCCGTTCCACTGCATAAGCTGCTCGGGCTTCACGCCGTACTTGCGCGAGATGCTGTACATCGTTTCGCCCGCGGCCACGGTGTGCTTGACGGCGCCGGCGGCCGTGGCCGGGCTAACCGGTTTGGCCGTAGCCGGAGCCGCGGGTTTGGCCGGGGCCGGGGCTGCCGGTTTGGTTGCAGCAGCCGGGGCCGCGCCGGTGGGCGGGGGCGTCAGGCGCAGCACCTGGCCCAGCTGCAGCGAGGGGTTGGGCGGCAGCGCGTTCCACTGAATCAGGTCGGCCGGGCGCAGGTTGTAGCGGCGGGCCACGGCGTAGAGCGTTTCCTTGGGCTGCACCGTGTGCCGGCCGTCGGCCGGTACGGGCCACCCGGCGCCCGGCGTCATCGAAGGGTCGGCGGGGGCCGGGTGCGGAGCCGCCGGCTTCGGTGCAGGTGTCGTGGCGCTAGTGGTGGGTTTGGCTGCCGCAGGCGCCGGAGCCGCTGCTGCCGGCTGGGGCGCGGGCTTCACGGGCGCTTTGGCCGCGGGCTTGGGCGCTACCGGAGCCGGCTCTTCGTCCGCAGCGGTGGCGGCGGGCTCGTCGGCCAGCGGAGCCGAGGTCGGCAGCTTGGCCTGCGCGTCGGCCTGGCCGCCGTACAGCGTGCGGTCGGGCTTGGCCGTCGGGGCGGGCACCGGGGCCGCCGCTGCCGGCGTGGCGGCCGCCACTTCGTTGATGGTTTCCACGGCCACGTCGGCGGTGGTATCGGCGGGCTCGTCGGCCACGGCGTCGGCGCGGCGCTGCAGCTTGCCGAATAGGCCACCCACCCGCGAGCTGTCCTGGCCGGCCTCCGGGGCGTCGTCGATGACGCGCTGGGCGGCGGCCGTGCGGCCGGTGTACACTTCCGCGTCGGCGGGCTTACGCTTGGCGGGCGGAGCGGGCGTCGGCGTCGGGGCTGGCGTGCCGGTGGGGCGCTCCATGGCGGCGGCTACGGCCCCGGTCTTATCCTGCACGTACTCCACGGCCACGGCGCGCGGGCGGGTGTGCTGCAGCCAGAGCACGCGGCCGGGCTGCAGGGGCTCATTGCCGGCCATGCGGTTTTTGCTCCGGATGGCCCGGGCGCGCAGCCCGTACTTCTGCGACACGGTCACCACCGATTCGCCGGGCTGGGTCACGTGGTACTCCACGTCGGCCTTGTCGCGCTTTTTCTGGGTGAAGTAGGGCTGCCCGGCCACCACGTTGTCGAAGGGCATCAGGTCGTTGAACTGCATGAACTTGCGCAGCTTCACCCCGGCGCGGCGGGCCAGGTCTTCCTTGGTTTCGCCGGGCAGGGCCACCACGGCGCGCAGCCCGTTCACCGTCACGTAGGCGGCGTTGCGGGCGTCGGTCTGGGGCGCGGTGACGAGCTTGGTGGCCGTCTGCCGCTGCTGCACCGACATGGCCAGCAGTTGCAAGGAGTCCGTCACGGGCACCAAGGCAGTGTAGTTTTTGCCGGTGGCGGGCACGGCCGACCCCAGCAGCCAGCGGTTGTGCCGGGCCAGCTCGGCGGGGTTGGTCTGAATGGCCTGGGCCAGCACCGCCAGCGGCTGCCCGGTAATGGCGGGGTACTCGCGCAGCCGCATGGCCGGGCGCGGGTTCGTGCCGATGGCCGGCTCGTAGGCCAGCTTGTGGGCCAGGAACGTGAGCACGTACGGGTGCGTCTGCTCCGTAATCTGCATTTCCGTCGCGCGGGCGTCGGTGGGCAGGGTGTAGGGCTTCACGCCGCCGGGGCCGAGGTTGTAGCTCAGCAGCGTGTGCAGCCAGTTCTGGTACATGCGCTGGCTGCGCAGCAGGTACTTGGCCGCCCCGTGGGTGGCCGCCACCAGGTGCTTCCGCTCGTCCACGTCGTCGCTGACTTCCAGGCCGAAGTCGGTGGCGGCATCGCGCTTGAACTGCCAGTAGCCGATGGCGTCGTGGATGCTCTGCGCGTCGCCCTGCAGGCCGCTTTCCTGGATGCAGAGAAAGCGGAAATCCAGCGGCACGCCTTCTTCCTGAAACACGCGCTCGATGATGGGAAAGGCCGCGTCGGCGGCGGCCACGCGCTGCTGGTAGGAGGCCGGGTGGCGGCGCAGCGCGTCCACCTTCTGCTGCACGGCGGCGCGGCCGCCGTCGGAGAGGCGCAGGCGCAGCCCGGCAAACTGTACTTCGGCGGGAACGGGCAAAGGGGGCAGGGAGGCCGGGGCGGCGGCAGCAGCGGGCGTCGTGGCCGCCTTGCGCTGGGCGGGGGCCACGAGCGGCAAGGCCACGAGCAAAACGGGCAGCAGTCGTTTCATAAGCAGGCAAAAACGGGCGGGGCCAGCCCGGCACTGCGCCGCCGCCGACCCCTCAGCCTACAAAGTAGGCGAAAAAAACGCGGCGCCGGGCCCTGATCGGGCTGAAAATCAAGCCGCCGGCCCGTAAAAAGACGAATCGGCGGCGCCGGGGCCCGGCCAGCGGCGCCCCGCACGGACCTTACAATGGCCGCATCCCCGGGCCGAAGACCGCGGCGGAGGTGGAGCAAGCCGACCGCTCAGCGCCAGCGCGCCCGAGAAAATCGGCGCGCCGGCGGAACAAAAAACCGGGCCGGCTGAGGAGCCGGCCCGGTTCGGAACGCAGAAGCTAGTACGGGCCGCCGCCGGGAGGGCCGCCGGGGCCGGGGCCGCCGCCCGGAAAACCGCCCGGCCGGCCGCCGGGGAAGTTGCCCCGTTCGCGCTGCTGGGGCTGGTCCAGGTCGGGCGTGCCGCCCTTGTTGCCGGGGAAGTTGCGGATGTTGTAGGTAAACATCAGCATCACGTAGCGCGTCAGGATGTTGGTGCGCACGTCCTCCACGTAGGCGGCCGTCGAGTTGGTCTGAATGCTGTTGTTCTGCTTCAGGATGTCGAAGGCGAACAGCTTGATTTCGCCCTGCTGGCGGGCAAACAGCTTTTTGCCCACCGAGGCGTTCCACAGCACGTAGCTCTGGTTGTAGCCCGCCGAGAGGCCGGTGTAGGCCACGTGCGCCACGTCCGACTGCACCGTCAGGCCCTTCACCACAATCCAGCTGAAGCGCAGGTTGGTGTTCTGGCGGAAGTACTCCCGGTCAGCCGTGGTCTGGGCCGTGTTGCGCACAAAGGTCTGGCTGGAGTTCGACGAGAGCGTGAAGTCCAGGTTGGGGCTGATGTTGGAGCTGAGCACCGCCCCGAAGCCGAAGCTGGGCGTGCGGCTGTAGTTGAGCTGCTGGCCCGCGTCGCGGTTGATGGAAACCAGGCCCGGCGTCTGCGCGAAGTTCGCGTTGGCGTTCAGGTTCAGGTTGGATTTTACGAAGGTCAGCGGCAAAGTGTAGTTGCCGAAGGTGCGCAGCGAGTACTGCCCGTCGAGGTTGATCGGCTCGGTCACTTGCCCGCCGGCCGGCACGATGACGCCGCGGTAGGGCGTGGGCGAGCTGAAGATGCGGGTGCTGTTGGTGATGTTGTTGCTGGTGTACGAGCCGCCAATCAAGGCGAAAAACGAAGTCGACTTCTCCACGTTGGCCGAGGAATAGCGCACGAACAGGTTGTGCGTGTTTTCCTGGCGCAGGTTGGGGTTGCCGGTCGTAATCTGCAGCGGGTTGGAGTTGTTCACCACTTCCTGCAGCTGGCTGATGCTCGGCGCCTGGGTCCGCATCTGGTAGTTCAGGCGCAGGTTCTGCTGGCGCGAGAAGTTGTAGCGGGCCTGCGCGTTGGGCAGCACCGTCAGGAAGCTGCGCCGCGTGCTCGTCGAGAGCGGAAACTCCTGGTCGTTGCGCAGCTGCGCGTGCTGCACCTGCGCGCCCACCGACCACTGCAGCTCCTTGTTGTTGAAGCGGTAGCTGATGCCGCCCGCGTTGGTCAGGTAGCGGCTGGTAAACACGTTGCTCAGCGCCGGGTTGAAGACGGTGTACTCCCCGGTCGGGCCGTTGAGGTTGTAGGTCTTCTTGTCCGAGTCGTTGGGCGTGTAGTTGGCGTTGTAGGTCAGTTGCAGCTGGCTTTTCGGGCTCAGCGGCTCGGTGTAGTTGGCGTTGGCGCTCCACTGCCAGCCCGCCTGCGTCAGGTCCGAGTACTGGTCGGTGCGCGAGGTGCTGGGCACGCCCGGAGTAGTCGAGCGGGTGTAGTCGTCGTTGACGGAGTTGAGGAAGTTTTCCGCGTCGCGGGTGTTGTAGCCCATGTTCAGCCCCAGCGAGAAGGTGCGTCCGCGCTTGTGGAAGCGGTGCCGATACAGCAGGCTCTGGCCGAAGTTGATGCCGTCGTTCTTGGATTTGTAGTCGCTCAGGTTGCTGCTGCGCAGTATCCCGATGTTTTCCGAGTTGGGCTGCCCACGGTAGGTGGCCCCGTCGAGGTGGTTGGTGCTGTTGTTGCTCTGCATCGACAGCCGCGGCTGCCACAGCACCGAGTTCAGCGAGTCGAATTTGTGCTCCAAACGCAGGTTCACCCGGTTGTTGGTGTTGGTGCTGCGCGTGAGCGAGCCTTCCTGGTAGCGCAGGGCCTGGCCCAGCGAATCCTGCGCCGTGAAGCGGCGGTTGGTGCTGCTGTTGAGCGTATTGGTGCTGCGGTTGAAGAAGTAGCTGGCCTGCACCTCGGTTTTCTTGCCCCAGCTGTCGGAGTAGTTCAGGCCCACGGCGTTGGTATTGGAAATACCGCCGCTCTGGCCCACCAGGAAGTTGCCCGAGGCGTTGTTGCCGCCCCCGCCGCCCGGGTTGCCCCCGCCGCCGTTGCGGCCGCCGCCCCCGCCGCGCGCCGAGCTGCCCACCACGCCCAGCAGGTCGTCGGTGCCGAAGTTCTGCTCGTTCACGTTGTTGGTCTGCGCGATGATGGAGAAGCGCTGCTTGCCGCGGAAGGAGTTCAGGTTGCCCGAGGCGCGGTAGCGCGTCTGGTTGTCGCCGCCCTGGCCCACGCCGGCCAGCACCCGCCCAAACTGCCCGTTGCGGTACTGCGGGCGCGTCACGATGTTGATGGTTTTCTGCTGGTTGCCGTCGTCGAAGCCGCTGAACTGCGCCTGGTCCGAGGCCCGGTCGTACACCTGAATCTTGTCGATGGCCTCGGCCGGCAGGTTTTTGAGCACCGCGTCGGGGTCGTTGCCGAAGAACTCCTTGCCGTCGACCAGCACGCGCTGCACCTGCTCGCCCTGGGCCTGCACCTTGCCGGTGCTCGGGTCCACCGTCACGCCCGGCATCTTGGTGATGAGGTCCTGAGCGTTGGCGTCGGGGTTGGTTTTGAAGGCGCGCGCGTCGTACTGGGCCGTGTCGCCCTTCTGAATGGCCGCCGCGGCCCGCCCGGTTACTTCCACGCCCTTCAGCGTCACGCCGCCGGCCGTCAGGGCCAGGGTGCCCAGGTCCACGGGCTGCCCGCTCACGGTGACGGCCCGCTTGATGGTCTGGTAGCCCAGAAACGACACCGTGAGGCGGTAGCGCCCCGGCTCCACGGCCGGCACGTTGAAGGCGCCGGTCGGCTCCACGGCCGCGCCGGTGCGGGCCGAGTCGGCCGCCAGGCGCGTGAGCAGCACGTTGGCCCCGATCAGCGGCGCCTGGTCCTTGGCATCGAGCACCCGGCCCGAGACCGGCACCGTTTGCGCCAGGGCCGGAGCCGTGACTACCACCAGCGGAAAAAGTAACCCTAAAGCGTGTTTCATATCAACAAAGCGAAGCCCCCGTGGGGCCTTGGACCGGCCAACGACGCGGTTGTTTAACCGGGAGTCGTATACGCAGGGTGAATTTTTTAAGCTGGTTTTAATAGCTGGCTGATCTAGTTACACTTACGCACCAGCAAGAGCCCGTCGCGCAAGGGCAAGAGCACGTTTTCCACCCGTGCGTCCTGCTGCACGAAGTCGTTGAAGGCGCGCACGGCGTGGGCGTCCTTGTCGGCCGGTTTCAGCGGGTAGTCGGGCAGGGCCTTGCCGCTCCACAGCACGTTGTCGATGAGCACGAAGCCGCCCGGGCGCAGCTGCGGCAGCACCAGCTCGTAGTACACCCGGTTGCGGATTTTGTCGGCATCGATGAACACCAAATCCCAGGTTTCCCCGAGCGCCGGAATGATCTGCTCCGCGTCGCCGATGTGCAGGTGCACGCGGCCCGTCAGCCCGGCCTGCTGCACGTAGCGCTCCACCCGGCTGCGCAGCTCAGGGTTTTGCTCCACGGTGTGCAGCTCGCCGCCGTCGGCCAGCCCTTCGGCCAGGCACAGGGCCGAATAGCCGGTAAAAGTGCCCAGCTCCAGCACCCGCCGGGGCCGGATCATGTGGCTGAGCATGCTCAGCAGCCGGCCCTGGAAGTGGCCCGAGAGCATGCGCGGCATCAGCGTCTGCAGGTGAGTTTCGCGCACGAGCTGGCCGAGCAGCGCGGGCTCGGGCGAGGTGTGCGCGTCGGCGTACTGCTGGACCACGGATTCCCGCGGATTGTTATCGGATTGCACGGATTGCGTGGACGATTTAGGGGTAGGAGAGGCAGGCGGCAACCCGGTTTGTCGTTCCTGACGAGCGGCAGTCTAAAGATTGACGGCCGCCGCCGGCTTGCTCTCCTGTGCTGTGCTGGTTAGCGCCTGCCCGGCTGGTCTGGTTGGCCGGCGCACGGCGGTGCCGTTGGGGGTGTCAGCAGCCCAGTCGTTGGCCGAGTGCGCCGGCGGAGAAAACCAGCAGGGCAGAAAGCAGGAAGTACCCCCACACGTGCCAAAGGGTTGCCGCCGGCAGGTCAGTCTTGTCGAGGTAGAAAAACGAGCCGCTCCAGCGGTAGCGGTACGTCAGCAGCGCGAACGGCCCTAGGTAGAAGCTCAGAAAGACAAGGCGATGGAGGGTAAAATGCCCCCAGGCGCAGGGCAGCAGTAACACAGCAGCAAGCAGGTTCAGAAACAGCATTAGCGAAAGCACACCGATGCTGCGGTACGGATTAAGCGGCTGCCGCCGGTGCATGGCTACGAACAGCGCGTTCAAGTATTTCATGCGAGTAATTGCGCGGGAACCAAGCGAAATTTCCACACGCCGAAGCCGGAACGGCCGGTTTCGAACGCGTGCCCGACCACGCGGTACAGTCCCTCGTAGCGAAACACCAGCTCCCCGCTTGTTTCGTCAAGGACTTTGCGCAGCACGCGCACCGGCTGGCCGGTTTCCTGGCTTTTGAGCAGGGCCAGGTTCCGGTCGTTGAGCGTCTGGTCGGTGGTCTGGCGGCCGGTTTTTGGGTCGCGCCCGCCCTGGCCGGTGTAGAGGATTTCGTCCTCCGTGAACACGTCGTCCTCGTACACCTGCGACAATACAATGCTTTCGGCCCCGGTGTGCTGCGAGCCGGCAATGCCCGCCCGCACCGGGCGGTGCATGCCGCTCAGGCGCAGCTCCAGCCGGGAGCGAAACGCGTCGCCCGGCCGGAAAGAGCCCACGTGGCCGAAAACGGGCACGGCCACGACAGCTAGCGGCGCTTACCGGTTTCGGGCACGTACTGCAGGGTGCTCAGGTTGTCCTCGGCGAAGACCTCGTTGGCCAGCTCCTGCAGCTGCGGGGCCGTCACGGCCCGGATCTGCTCGAAGATTTCGTTCAAGGACTCCACCCGGCCCAGGTCGAGGGTGCTCTTGCCCAGCAGCTGCATCATGCCGCCGTTGCTTTCCTCGGCCATGGCCAGCTGACCCATCAGCTGCTCTTTGGCAATGTGCAGCTGGGAGGTCGTGAGGGCCTTTTCGCGCAGCAGGCGCAGTTCCTTGAGCACCAGCTGGGTGGTGCGCTCCAGGCGGGCCTTTTCGGTGGCGAAATAGATGCCGAACAGCCCCGTGTCGGTGTAGGGCGCGTAGTTGGCGTCGATGCTGTAGACGAAGCCGTACTTCTCGCGCACGGCCAGGTTCAGGCGCGAGTTCATGCCCGGGCCGCCCAGAATGTTGGTGAGCATGAAGAAGGGCAGGCGGCGCGCATCCGTCAGCGCGTAGGCCGGGCAGCCGATCAGGCTGTGAGCCTGGGTGATGGGCCGCGCCTCCGTCTGCTGCCGGGCCTGGTAGGCCCCGAACGGCTGCCGCGTGCGCGCCCCCAGCTGGGCTGGCAGCGGGGCCAGGTACTTGTCGGCCAGGCGCTTCACCTGGGCGAAGGGCAGGTTGCTCACCGAGCTGAACACCAGTTGGTCGGTGCGCAGGTTTTCCTTCAGGAACTGAAAGAAATCGGCCTGCCCGAAGCCCGACACGCTTTCCCGGGTGCCCAGAATGTTGTGGCCCAGGGCATGGTCCCCGAACACCACCGCGTCGAAATCATCAATAATAGCGTCCTCGGGCGCGTCGACGTACATGGCCATTTCCTCCAGAATCACCCCGCGCTCCTTCTCGATTTCCTTGGCCGGGAAGGTGGAATGAAAGGTCAGATCGGTCAGCAATTCGAAGGCCCGCTCGAAGTGGGAGCTTAGCAGCGAGGCATAAAAGCAGATTTTCTCCTTGGTGGTGTAGGCGTTCAGCTCGCCGCCCACGGTTTCCAGCCGGTTCAGGATGTGGATGGAGCGGCGCTTTTCGGTGCCTTTGAAGGCCATATGCTCCCAGAAGTGCGCCAGCCCGTACTGCTCGGGCCGCTCGTCGCGCGAGCCGATGTCGAGCAGGAAGCCGCAATGGGCCACTTTGGTGTGGGGCACCTGCTTGTGCAGCAGCCGGATGCCGTTGGGGTATTCGTGAAAATCGTAGTCGAGCATACTAGGGGCAACAACGCGGGGCGCCCGGGCGGGCCGCCAACGCGTTCGAAGTCAGCAAAAGAAGGGAAACGCGGCGGCCGTCCGGGCCCGCCGCGCAAAGGGTGCAAAGATAACCCGCAAGCCCCATCAACGGTTTGGCCAATCGGAAGTTGAGCCAGCGGTTCACCCCGCTGGCTTGTGCTGCCGACTGTCATCTGACCCGCCGGGTTCAGTGCTAGCGCCCGGCCGCCTGCACGGCCCACTTTTCGGCCTCGGCCAGGGCCAGCAGCAGCTGGCTGGTGCGGATGCCGTGGGCGCAGTGGAAATGGCCGAGCGGGCAGTTGCGGTAGCCGTGCAGCCCGCAGGGGCGGCACTCCAGTTCCTCGGGCAGCTCCACGATGCGGGAAAACGAGCTGAGCGGCCCGAAGCCGAAGTAGGGCACCGTGGAGCAGAACACGGCGCAGGTGGGCGCATCCACCGCCGAAGCCAGGTGCATGGGCGCCGAATCGTTGACGAAGTTCAGCACCGCCCCGCGCATCAAGGCTGCCGAGGCCAGCAGGGAGAGTTGGCCGCTGAGGTTGACCACGCCCGGCCGCCGGGCCTGCTGCAGCAGCGCCTCGCATTCGGCCGTATCGGGCGGGCCGCCGAGCAGGAATACGGTGTAGTGCGCCGGCAGGGCGTGCAGCAGCTTCACCCACTGCTCGCGCGGAAACTGCTTGGTAAACCACACCGAGGTGGGCGCGATGCAGATGTAGGGCCCGCCCGCCGCGTCGCGCGCGGCCTGCGCGGCCGCCGCCTCGTCGGCGGGGGTGGGGTAGAGGCGGGGGCGGGTGAGCGGGCCTTCGGGCTGGGGCTCCAGCAAAGCCAGGTTGCGCCCCACCTCGTGCAGGCCCGGCGCGAAGCCGTGCGGCACCCGGCGCGTGAAAGCCCGGCTCAGCGGGTTCTTATCGAAGCCCACGCGCTCGGGGGCGGCGGAAAAGGCCGTCAGCAGGCCGGTGGAGGCGAAGCGCTGCAGGTTATACACGCGGCCGTAGCCGGTGGCGCGAATTTGCTGCAGCAGGCGCCAGAGGCCGCTGTACTTGCCCGCCTTCTTGTCCCAGATCAGCACCCGGCGCACGTGCGGGTGGCCCTGCAGCAGCCCCTCGTTGCCGCGGCGCACCAGCACGTCCACCGGCGTGGCGGGCTCGGTCTGGTGCAGGCGCTCCAGCAGGGCAGTGGCCAGGATAACGTCGCCGATGAAGGCAGTCTGGATCAGCAGGATGGGCGCGGTAGGAAGGGACTGGGGCATGAACGAGCGGAGCGGGACGCAAAGATAAGTTTACCGGCCCGCCATATTGATAAAGAGGCCCCCCGCGCGGTTGCCGACAGCTTTGTAACTATTTAAATATTGTTATATTATTTATAATAATACCCGGAAAAGGGTATTGTAATTCCTGATCGAACACTGATACTTGTGGGTCATCTGCTGCAAGGGCCTTGCGCAGCCAGCGCAGGCGCTAAACGCTGCCCGGGCCCGCTTCGAGCGGCCTCGTCGGCGGGGGCGCCCGAGTATTTATCCGACAACAAGCACCCTCCTGGTGCTGCCAACAGCAGCGCGGCCTCACGTGCGCGGGGCCGCGCTGCTGTTGGGCATGGCTTTCTTTTTCCGCTCATTTCAACCCAGTCCTATGAGACGACCTCTGCCCTATTTGCTGCTGCTGTTGGGGTGCCTTTGCGTGTGCCGAAGCGCCCAAAGCCAGCAGCTTGATTCGATTGGCATTACCACCAACGGCACGGTGCAGGCCGTGGCCCGCGACGGCAACACGCTGTACGTGGGCGGCTCGTTCAGCCAGGCCGGCTACCAGACGGGCGCAGCGGCCTTCGTCGACCGCACCGGCGGCTTTCCGGTGGCCTCGCTGCCGCGGCTGTCGGGCACGGTGTACTGCGCCGAGCCCGACGGGGCGGGCGGCTGGTACGCGGGCGGCTCGTTTTCCATCACCAGCGGCACCCTGACGCTGCGCAACCTGGTGCACGTGCGCAGCAACCACGCGCTGGACCTGGCCTTCCGCCCGAATCCGGACGGGGCGGTGAATACGGTGGCGGTGGACGGGACGACGGTGTACGTGGGCGGGAGCTTCGCCAACGCGGGCGGGCTGGCGCGGCAAAACCTGGCGGCGGTGGCGGCGGGCACGGGCCTGGCCACGAACTGGAACCCGGGGGCCAACAGCACGGTGCAGGCCCTGCGCCTGGACGGGCCGCGGCTGCACGCCGGCGGCAGCTTCACGCAGGCCGGCGGCCAGCCCCAGCGCTACTACGCGCAGCTGGACAAAGCCAGCGGGGCGGCGGCCCACACCGTCGGGCCCAACAGCACGGTGCAGGCCCTGGCCCTGGACGGCAACACGCTCTACCTGGGCGGCTCCTTTTCCGAAACCGGCTACTTCACCGGCGCCCTCGGCTGGCTGCCCGGCACGACCAGCATCCCCGACAACACCGTGCCGCGGCTGTCGGGCACGGTGTACTGCGCCGAGCCCGACGGGGCGGGCGGCTGGTACGTGGGCGGCTCGTTTTCCATCACCAGCGGCACCCTGACGCTGCGCAACCTGGTGCACCTGACGGCCAGCCGCACGCTCGACGCGGCTTTTGCGCCCAACCCGGACGGGGCGGTGAATACGGTGGCGGTGGACGGGACGACGGTGTACGTGGGCGGGAGCTTCGCCAACGCGGGCGGGCTGGCGCGGCAAAACCTGGCGGCGGTGGCGGCGGGCACGGGCCTGGCCACGAACTGGAACCCGGGGGCCAACAGCACGGTGCAGGCCCTGCGCCTGGACGGGCCGCGGCTGCACGCCGGCGGCAGCTTCACGCAGGCCGGCGGCCAGCCCCAGCGCTACTACGCGCAGCTGGACAAAGCCAGCGGGGCGGCGGCCCACACCGTCGGGCCCAACAGCACGGTGCAGGCCCTGGCCCTGGACGGCAACACGCTCTACCTGGGCGGCTCCTTTTCCGAAACCGGCTACTTCACCGGCGCCCTCGGCTGGCTGCCCGGCTCCACCGATACGCCGGCCAACGGGCTCGGCCGCTATACCGGCACCGTGTACTGCGCCGAGCCCGACGGCGCCGACGGCTGGTACGTGGGCGGCTCCTTCACGTGGAGCAGCGGCGCCCAGCAGTGGAATAACCTGGTCCATGTGCGCGCCGATCTGACCCTGGACCCGGCTTTCGTGGCCAACCCGAACGGGGCGGTGCAAACGCTGCTGCTGGACGGCAGCACGCTGTACGCGGGCGGCTCGTTTTCCAATATCGGCGGGCTGGCGCGGCAAAACCTGGCGGCGGTGGCCGCGGGCACCGGCCTGGCCGTGGCCACCTGGAGCCCGACCACCAACGGCACGGTGCACGCGCTGGCGCTGACCGGCAATTCCCTTTACCTGGCGGGGAGCTTTTCGCAGCTCAACGGCCTGGCCCAGCGGGGACTGGGGGCCCTGCACAAAACCACGGGCGCCAGCGTGACGGGCGTTCCGGAGCTGAACAGCACCGGCAACACCCTGCTGCTCGACGGCACCACGCTGTACGTGGGCGGCTCGTTCAGCCAGATCGGGACGGTGACGCGGCAGTTCCTGGCCACGCTCAACACCGGCACCAACGCCGTGGGCAGCTTTAATGCGTCGGTCAACAGCACGGTGCAGTGCCTGGCCCTCGATGGCAACACGCTGTACGTGGGCGGCTCGTTTTCCAGCATCGGCGGGCAGCAGCGCACGCGCCTGGCCGCCGTCGACAAAACGACCGCGCTGGCCACGGCCTGGAACCCGGCCCCCAACGGGGCGGTGGAAACCCTGGTTCCGGACGGCACGACCATCTACGCGGGCGGCTCGTTCACCCAGATCGGCGGGCAGGCGCGGCGCTACGCGGCCGGGCTGGGCACCGCCGGCACGGGCACGCCCACCAGCTGGCTGCCCGAGCCCAATGGCCCCGTTTACCTGCTTGCCCGTAACGGCAACGGCCGCCTGATCGGGGGCAGCTTCAGCCTGCTGCACAGCGTGGGGCGCAGCTACGCGGCGGCGCTGGGCGCGGCCGACGGCACGGTGACAAGCTGGAACCCGGGGCCCAACAGCACGGTGACGGCCCTGGCCACGGGCGGCACGAGCGTGTACGTGGGCGGCTCGTTTTCCAGCATCGGCGGGCAGCAGCGCACGCGCCTGGCCGCCGTCGACAAAACGACCGCGCTGGCCACGGCCTGGAACCCGGCGCCCAACGGGGCGGTGGAGACCCTGGCCCTGGACGGCACGACCATCTACGCGGGCGGCTCGTTCACCCAGATCGGCGGGCAGGCGCGGCGCTACGCGGCCGGGCTGGGCACCACCGGCACGGGCACGCCCACCAGCTGGCTGCCCGAACCCAACGGCCCGGTGCAGGTGCTAAGCCGCTCCACTTCAGAAACGCTGATCGGGGGCAGCTTCAGCCTGCTGCACAGCGTGGGGCGCAGCTACGCGGCGGCGCTGGGCGCGGCCGACGGCACGGTGACGAGCTGGAACCCGGGGCCCAACAGCACGGTGACGGCCCTGGCCACGGGCGGCACGAGCGTGTACGTGGGCGGCTCGTTTTCCAGCATCGGCGGGCAGCAGCGCACGCGCCTGGCCGCCGTCGACAAAACGACCGCGCTGGCCACGGCCTGGAACCCGGCCCCCAACGGGAGCATCGAGACCCTGGCCCTGGACGGCACGACCATCTACGCGGGCGGCTCGTTTACCCAGATCGGCGGACTGGACCGCAACTACGCCGCGGCGCTGAGCACCGCCGGCACGGGCACGCCCACCAGCTGGAACCCGCGGGCCAGCAGCACGGTGCACCACCTGGCCGCGACCAGCAGTGGCGTGCTCATGGGCGGCTCCTTCGTCTTTCTGAAGGCGGAAAACCGCAGCAACCTCTTTGCGGTGGACCTGGTTTCGGGCCTGGTAAGCGGCTGGGACCCGGCGCCCAACGGCCGCATCAACACCCTGCTGACCACAGCTAGCGCCATTTTCGTGGGGGGCAGCTACAGCCAGATCGGCGGACAGCCGCGCAGTAACCTGGCCGCGCTCAACAAAACCAGCGGGGCCGCTTCTACCTGGAACCCCGGCCCCAACGGCGAAGTCGCGGCCCTGCTGCTGAGCGGCACCCGGGTGTACGTGGGCGGCAGCTTCACCCAGGCCGGCGGCCAGACGCGCAACAACCTGGCGGCCGTGGGCACCACCGGCACGGGCACCGCGCTGGCCTGGACGCCCAACCCCGACGGGCGGGTGCTGAAAATCAGCGAAAGCGACAACGTGGTGTACATCTGCGGCAACTTCACGAACGTGGGCGGACAGGCCCGGCGCAGCGTGGCCGCCCTGGCCAGCGCCACGGGCGCCACGCTGCCCTGGAACCCCAACCCCAACGGCACCGTGCAGGATCTGCACGTGACAGCCCGGCAGGTATACCTGGCCGGCTCCTTCACGCGTATCGGCACCACCAACCGGCAGAACGTGGGCGTGGTCAGCAAAACGACCGGGGCGGTGATGCCCTGGAACCCGGGGGCCAACGGCACCATCAACGACATCGAGGTCAAAAACAACTTCGTCTTCATCGGCGGCAGCTTCACGGCCGCCGGCGGGCAGACGGTGCGCAACTTCGCCTCGCTCAACGCCAATACCGGCCTCAACAACGACTGGTACCCCAGCTTCAACAGCACGGTGCAGACCATCTACATCGACAACCGCAGCGGGGTGTATATGGGCGGCTCCTTTTCCATCGTTGATGGGCAGCAAACCGGCCCCTACGTACGCTACAGCTTCCCGCGCAACTACTTCCGCCCGCGCGTCGACGGCATCACGCCGAACCAGGGGGGCAATATCGGCGACGTGGCGGTGGATGTTATCGGGTCCGGCTTTGCCGATGGTACCACCCTGCGCCTGACGCGCACCGGCCAGCCCGCGCTGGTAGTGCCCGATTCGCTGGTGGGGGTTATCGATGGCATACGGCTCCGCACCAAGGTTAATCTTACGGGTTTGGCCGTTGGCGCCTGGAACGTAGTGGTAGCGGTGCCAGGCGATACGACCATGACACTGACAAACGCTTTTAACGTGGAGGCGGGTCGGAAGGCGGCTCCCTGGGCGGATATAATGGGCTTCAATGCCATCCGGCCGGGGCAGTGGCAAACGTACACCGTCGCGTACGGCAACAACGGCAACGTGAATGCCGTGGGCGTGCCGTTGTGGGTAGCCGTGCCCGCCAATGTGAGCTTCGAATCGGATGTGGCGGTAGCCCGGCCGTCTTCGACGGGTATTCCGTGGGACACGGTCGGTACGTCGTTCCTGACGGACTCCATTCATGACGAGCCGACCAGTGCGCGGCTGATGCCACTGATGATACCCGTGATTCGGCCCGGCGAGGTGGGCACGTTTACGTTTAAGATTCGGACCAGCGGCACCCCGGCAACGGTACCCTTGCAATGCCAGGTTTGGGTCGGTGAGCCGCTTTACAGCTCCTTAAGTGAGGCGGGCAGCCGGGGCGTTGCAGGGGTAAACGCGATTACGAATGATCATATCGACTGCTTCGTCGGCGTCGCAACGGGTATTGCCGGGGTAGTGTGGAGCAATACGCCGGGAGTCGGCTGTGCCATCGGAGCAATGGATTTTGCTTATCGAGGATTGGTCCGAACGGCTATTACCGGCGACCCGGGCTTGACGGTAGGCTCCATCTCGCTTGACCTGATCAATGTGGTAGCGGGCTGTTTGCCAGCCGTCAATGCCATCAGAACGGGCCGGGACGTCCTCAAAGTCATTGCCAGCGGCAACTACAAGCGCGTAGGGGCAGGGGTCGGCGGGTCGGGTTACGCCGGCACCATCAAGTCCTGCTACGATGCTTTTAACCCGCCGACGCCCCCCGTAAAACACCAAACCCGGGTGGTGGTTTCCATGGACCCCAACGACAAGCTGGGCAGCAGCGGCCTGGGCGGCTCGCCCTACGTGAGTACCCGCGTGCCGTTCCGCTACCTGATTCGGTTTGAGAACTACGCCACGGCCAGCGCGGCGGCCCAGGAGGTGCGCGTCATCGACACGCTCGACGTGACCAAGCTGGACCCGGCCTCGCTGCAGCTGGGCTACATCAGCTTCGGCAACCGCCGCGTGGAGGTGCCGCGCGGTCTGCGCAACTTCACGGCCGACGTGGACCTGCGGCCCGGCAACGACCTGATTGTGCGCGTGGTGGCCGCGCTCAACGAAACCAGCGGCATCCTGAGCTGGACCTTCACCTCCCTCGACCCGACCACCATGCGCCCGACCCTGGACCCGCTGGCCGGCTTTCTGCCGCCCAACGTGACGGCGCCCGAGGGCGAAGGCGGCGTGTTTTTCACCATCATGCCCCGGGCGGGCCTGACCACGCACACGGCCATCCGCAACAAGGCCTGCATCTACTTCGACAACAACGCCGTCATCTGCACGCCTACCTGGACCAACCGCGTGGACAACGTGGCGCCCGCCAGCGCCGTGCAGGCCCTGCCCGCCCAGCAGATCAGCCGCAGCTTCGCCGTGAACTGGAGCGGCAGCGACACCGGCTCGGGCGTGGCCGATTACACGGTCTACTACTCCGTAAACGGGCGCAGCTACCAGCCCTGGCTGCGCAACACGCGCCTGACCTCGGCCATTTTCACCGGGCGCGTCGATTCCACGTACCGCTTCTACTCGGTGGCGCGCGACACGGCCCTGAACGAGGAAGCCGCGCCCGCCCAGCCCGACGCCACCACCCACATCGGGCAGCTGCAGGTGCTGGCCGGCCTGAACGATACCATCTGCGCCAACGCGGCCGCCTACCAGCTCACCGGCTTTGCCCCGGCCGGGGGCACGTGGTCGGGCCGGGGCGTGACGGCCGCCGGCCTGGTGACGCCCAGCGCCCTGCTGCCCGGCGACAACGAGCTGGTGTACACCGTCACGGTGTCGGGCCAGACGCAGGTGGCGGCCAAAACGGTGCGGGTGAAAGCCGTGCCGGCCACGCCGCAGGTGCTGCGCGTCGGGCTCGATTCGTTGCGCTCCTCGGTGGTCGGGGCCAGCTACGAGTGGCAAGTCAACAACGTGGTGCTGCCCGTGGCCACGCGCACCATCCGCATCACGCAGGCGGGCACCTACACCGTGCGCGTGCGCGGCACCAACCAGTGCTTCTCCGCCCGCTCGACGACGCTGACGGTGCTGTCGGCGGCGCGGGCGCAGCAGCAGCAAGCCGTGCGCATCTACCCGAACCCGGCGAGCCGGCACTTCGTGGTGACGGCTGAGGCCCTGAATGCCGCGCCCACCACGCTGCGCCGCATTCAGCTGCTCGACGACGTGGGCCGGCTGGTGTACGAGCAGGACGTGCGCCAGCGCGGGGCGGTGGAGCTGCCCACACCCGCACAGCCGGGCCTGTACGTGGTGCGGGTGTTCACCGATAAGGGCGTGGTGGTGCAGAAGCTGACCGTGGTACCGTAGCGCGGCCCGGCCGACCAGCCCGAAACCCAGCAGACGAGCACCGGGGGAGCAGCCGCTCCCCCGGTTGCGTTTGGGGCCGGCCGGTAGCGCGGCCGATTTTCGGGTAAGCCAATCCGGCTAACTTGCAGCCGGCGGCCCCGGCGGCCGTCTTTCCCGCGTTTTCCCAATCCCGAATTATGCGCTACGGCTCCATCTCGCCCGACCTCTTCACCACGAACCGCCGCAACTTCGAGCGGCAGCTGCTGCCCGGCTCCCTGGCCATCTTCCACTCCAATGACGTGCTGCCGACCAACGCCGACGGCACCATGGCTTTCCGCCAGAACAACGACCTGTTCTACCTCTCCGGCGTCGATCAGGAGGAAAGCATCCTCGTCATCTTCCCCGACGCGAAGTTGCCTCAGTACCGCGAAATCCTGTTTCTGAAGGAAACCAGCGAGCATATTCTCATCTGGGAGGGCTACAAGCTCACCAAGCAGCAGGCCCGCGAGCAGTCCGGCATTCAGACCATCCTGTGGCTCGACAGCTTTAAATCGGTGCTGCCCGCGCTGATGAACGAAGCCGAGCACGTGTACCTGAACACCAACGAGCACATCCGCGCCGTGGTGGAAGTGCAAACCCGCGACGCGCGCTTTATCCGCGACATCCGGGAGCAGTACCCGCTGCACAACTACAAGCGCGCCGCCCCCATCATGCACCAGCTGCGCGCCATCAAGCACCCCGAGGAAATCCGGCTGATGCGCAAGGCCTGCGAAATCACCGGCAACGCCTTCCGCCGCCTGCTGGGCTTCGTGAAACCGGGCGTGATGGAGTACGAAATTGAGGCCGAAATCGTGCACGAGTTCCTCAAAAGCGGCTCGCGCGGGCCGGCCTACGGCAGCATCATCGCCTCGGGCGAAAACGCCTGCATCCTGCACTACGTCTCGAACGACCGGGCGTGCCAGGACGGCGACGTGATGCTGCTCGACTTCGGGGCCGAGTACGCCAACTACGCCGCCGACCTCTCGCGCAGCATCCCGGTGAACGGCAAATTCACCAAGCGCCAGCGCGAGGTGTACGACGCGGTGCTGCGCGTGCTGCAGTACGCCAAGTCGCAGCTGGTGGCCGGCAACAACATCGAGGAGTACCACGCCGGGGTGGGCCGCTTTATGGAGCAGCAGCTCATCGGCCTGGGCCTGCTCTCCGAGGGCGACGTGAACAACCAGGACCCCAGCGCCCCGCTCTACAAGAAGTACTTCATGCACGGCACCTCGCACTACCTGGGCCTCGACGTGCACGACGTGGGCGCCAAGTACCGCAGCTTCGAGCCGGGCATGGTCTACACCGTCGAGCCGGGCATCTACATCCGCGAGGAGGGCTTGGGCATCCGTCTGGAAAACGACGTGGTCATCACCCGTTCGCAGTGCGAGGACCTGATGGCCGACATTCCGCTGGAAGCCGACGACATCGAGCGGCTGATGGCCCGCGGCTAAGCTGCGGCGGGCCTCTTCGGCCGGGCCGCCTCCCGCACGCGGGAGGCGGCCCGGCTTTTTTGGTACGGCCGGCCCGGCGGTTGTTTGCCGTGTTATATATTGATATTGTGTAATTTATAATTGATATTGTGTAATTTATAGGGGTGTCGGGGCACGAAAAATGCGTTTTAATACAACTTGAAGGCTGCGGCGGGGGTATAGGCAGGCATTAATGCGTGGTGCGGGGCGGCTGGCCGCGCGCACCATTCTGCTCTGTTCAACCTAACCGTTTCGTTTATGAAACACCTCGTAACTACCGCTGTCCTGGGTCTGGCGCTGTTGGCGGCCACCCCGCGCGGACACGCTCAGACCGCCGACAAGAAATGGGGCATTGGCCTGACCGGCAATGCCTTTCAGTACAAGGGCAACTTCGGCTCCAACTACTGGAAGCTCGGGGAAAGTCAGATCGGCCCCGGCATCTCCCTCAACCGCTACCTCACGCCGGGCCTCGACCTGGGCCTGCACGGCAACTACGGGGAGCTGAAAAGCAACGACCTCGGCAACGGCACCACCCGCTTTTTCCAGACCAACGTGGTGAACGTGAACCTGGGCCTGAAGCTCAAGCTCAACAACGGCTGGGCCCTGAAGGAAGACGCCGTGGTGCAGCCCTACCTGCTGGCCGCCCCGGGCTGGACCTACACCTCGCGCGAAGGCCGCTTCAACAACGCCGTCACCGACGAAGACAAAAGCTACTTCGACCTGTTCGGGGCCGCGGGCATCAACTTCCGCCTCGGCGAGACGGTGGGCCTCTTCATCCAGACCGGGCAGCATATCCCGCTCAACGCCAACCTCGACGGCGACCCGACCCGCGACGACAACAAGTGGGACGACAAGTTTCTGCAGCACACCGTGGGCCTGAACATCAGCCTGGGCAAAGCCAAGGACACCGACGGCGACGGCGTGCCCGACCGCAAGGACAAGTGCCCGAACACGCCCGCGGGCGTGCAGGTGGATGCCAACGGCTGCCCGCTCGACGGCGACAAAGACGGCGTGGCCGACTACCAGGACAAGTGCCCCACCGAAGCCGGTAAGCCCGAGCTGCAGGGCTGCCCCGACCGCGACAACGACGGCGTGGCCGACGGCGAAGACGACTGCCCCGACCAGCCCGGCACCGCCGCCCTGCGCGGCTGCCCCGACGCCGACGGGGACGGCGTGGCCGACAAGTTCGACAAGTGCCCCGACACGCCGCGCGGCACCCAGGTGGACGCCAACGGCTGCCCGCTCGACTCGGACGGCGACGGCGTGCCCGACGCCCAGGACCGCTGCCCCAACACCCCGGCCGGCGCGAAGGTCAATGCCCTCGGCTGCCCCGAAATTCCGGCCGAAATCCGCAAGCTGGAGCAGCCCGTGCGCTTCCGCACCAACAGCACCCAGATCCTGCCCAGCTCGTACCCGGCCCTCGACAAGATGGTGCAGGCCCTGCAGCAGCACCCCGAGTACGGCCTGCGCATCGTCGGCCACGCCGACTCGCGCGGCACCGAGGAGTACAACCAGGGCCTTTCGGAGCGCCGCGCCGCCTCGGCCAAGCAGTACTTCACCGGCAAAGGCATCGACGCGGCCCGCATCCCGACGCTGGGCATGGGCGAATCGGCCCCGGCCGCGCCCAACTCCTCGTCGACCAACATGGCCAAGAACCGCCGCGTGGAGTTCCGCTTCGAGTTCTACATCCCCGGCCAGGAAGGCGGCACCACGCCGCAGCCCTAACCCGGGCCCCTGCGCCTGACGTGAAAAGCGGCGTCCCGAGCTTCGGGGCGCCGCTTTTTTTGATGGGCGGACGGTTTTTAGCCCGCTGAGGATGCAGCCAGGGTGCGCGGAGGGCGCAGAGTCGTTCCACAACTGAGAAGAACAAGCAGTGGCGCGAGCGGGGCCATAAGACGCCGAGGGCGCAGAGTCGTTCCACAACAGCTCTGCGCCTTCCGCGCACCCTGCTGCGGGCTAAAGCTACCAGCATGAAAAAGCCCCGGCCACCACGAGGCAGCCGGGGCTTCAGGCACGAAAAGCCGGAATCCTACTTGGTGATTTCGCCCGAGAGGCCGGGCAGAATCTTCTGCAGCTGCTCCAGCTGACTCTGGGTGAAGTCGCCGCTGATGGCCAGCATGACGAACGAGTCGGGCGCGTCGGTCTGGCGGCCGGTGGCCACCACCTCCTTGATTTTGTCGCCCGAGCGGCGCACGGCGTAGCGGTAGGCGGCGTTGCCGGCGCTGGCGTCCTTGGTGGGCAGCGGCTCGTAGCGCTCATTGCGCAGCAGCCCGTCCACTTCGTTGAGCAGGCCGCGCTCCGTCAGGTCGCGCGAGGAGGCCGAGGTGGGCGCGAAGGTGAGGGCCCGGATGCTGCGCACGTTGGTCAGGGCCTGCACGGCGCTGGCATCGGTCAGGTTGCCGAGGCGGCCGAGCAGGATGCGGGTCAGGAAATCGGGCTGGAAAGTGGTGGCCCGGAAGCCGGAGCGGCTTTCGTACTTGCTGAAAAACTCGGCCACGGTGCGGGCGGGCTTTTCGGGGCCGGCGGCGCGGCAGGCGCCCAGCCAGAGCAGCACCAGTAGGGGCCAGAAACGAAACAGTCGGGAGGTCATAAGCAGGGAAGTAAGGTTGGAAACCCTGCTTACGCGCGCCCGGCGGCCGGGGATGTGGCCGGGGCCTTAGTCGAAGGCCACTACGTTCAGGAAAAATACCTCCCGCGGGCTGCCGTGCTCGGGCCGCACGCGCTGGTAGCCGTAGGTGAGGAAGCGGCTGCCGTACCAGGGCAGCACGCCCTGCTGCTCGGTTTCCAGCGTCTTCTCGTGCCTGCCCTCGGCGGTGGTCTGAATGGGCACCTGCAGGTCGTTGGGCGAAGCAGCTGTGCCGTCCACAATTTTGTAGCGGAACTTGTCCTTGTCGAGGTAAGCCAGCACCAGGCGCTTGCCGTCGGGTAGCGGGCGCAGGCGCACGGTTTCGGTCAGCGTGTTCTGCTCGGCGTTCTTGAGCACGAAGGTATTGTCCCAGAGCAGGGTGCCGTAGCGGTCGAAGCCGCACACCACGGCGTGGGTGGAGCGGTACCCGTCGAAATTGCGCGGGCCCAGGTAAGCGGGGCGGTAGCCGTCGAAGTAGCGCGGGCCCACGGCGCCGGGCCAGCCGTAGGCGCTGTTGCCGCTGTGGTACTGCGGATAGTACACCTCGCCCACCAGCACGTAGCCGTCCTGAAAGGGAATCATGCGGTGGGTGAGGATGCGGTAGCGCAGGTGCAGCTCGCGGCCGGCGGCGCGCAGCTCGGCGCTGCGGGCGCGCAGGCGCTCGGCCCGGCGCGGCTTCATGAAATCGAAAAAATGCTTGAGCACCGCGAAGTCGTAGAAGCGCAGCGGGGGGCGCAGCGTCGGGTCGCCGGGCAGGTTGGAGGCAAACAGGCCCTGCGAGTAGCGCGGGTCGCGTAGGGTGTAGGTGCCCGCCAGCAGGCGCTGCGTGCTGTCGCCGGGGCTAAGCTGGGCCGTGATGAGCCCGCGCCCGCTTTCGGCCTGGATAAAGCGCGAGGCCAGCAGCTGCCCCTGGGCCGAGAGCTGCTTGACCTGCAGCCGCGACAGAAAGCCGTTCGACTGGCTGACCACGTAGCCCGCCCGCTGGGTGGCCGAGTCGGGCAGAAAGGTGACTTCCGTCGGAATCGACTCGTACACGGCCGGCAGCAGCCGGAATTCCTCCTCGTCCACGTCGATGTGGAGCACCGTGAGGTGGCGCTGCACCTGCACCGTGGCGAAGAGCTTGCCGTCGAGCACCTCCAGGTCGTAGAGGTCCTCCACGGTTTTGGTATCGAAGGCGAAACCCAGCACCTCGCCCGTGCGCAGGTCCAGCCGAAACACCTGGAACCGGGCCGCCACGTACTCCGACTCGAACAGGGCAAACGCGTAGGGCGCGGCGGCCGTGGCCTGCACCAGCCGGTACTCGCGGTCCACCTTCACCGGCACGGTGCGCAGCGGGCGCAGGTCGCGGTCGAAGTGCTGAAAGCTGTAGGCGGG
The DNA here is from genome assembly GCF_003258365.1 of Hymenobacter edaphi. Taxonomy (GTDB): domain Bacteria; phylum Bacteroidota; class Bacteroidia; order Cytophagales; family Hymenobacteraceae; genus Solirubrum; species Solirubrum edaphi. Next base: position 557,085 of record NZ_QHKM01000003.1, read on the forward strand.
GCGAAACGAGTTGCCGGCGGTGCTCTCAACGAAGACGGCCACGGACGTATCGGCCAGCGGCAGCACGCGCACGTCGCTGGAAGCGGGGTCGAGGGGCAGCTCCAGGCGGCGGGGCTGGGTGGGCGTGAGCTGGGCCCGCAACGCCAACGGACTCAGCACAAGCAGCAGGAGCGGGAAAAGGCGGGACATGGCGGTGGGAAAACGACGCGGGAGGCGGATAGCTAAAATACGGCAAAACGGGGCAAAGGCCGCACCGCCGCCGCCGGAACTGCTGATTAGATGCGCCGGGCAGCCGGACTCCACAAGCCCGCGGGCTATTTCGCTTCGCCGCCGCCGCTCCCCGGGCCCGCCGCGGGGCGGCCGGCAGAAGGGGCGGCAAAAACAAGCGGCCGGCCCGCAGCGCTGCGGGCCGGCCGTTGGCAGGGCTACAAACCGGGTATTCAGTGCCCCAGCGCCAGCACCACATCGAATTCCTCCGGCGTGAGCGACATCACCGATAGCCGCGACTGGCGCAGCAGCCCGATTTGCTGCAGGCGCGCCTCGGCCTTGATGGCGGCCAGCGGCACGGGGCGGGGCAGGCGCTGGTGCGGGGCCAGGTCCACGGCCACCCAGGGCGAACCGGCCTCGGCCGTGCGGTCGGGGGCGGGGGGGGCCACCACCCGGGCCACGCCCACCACTTCCTTGTCGGTCACGCTGTGGTACACCAGCACCAGGTCGCCGGGCTGCATGCGGGCCAGGCAGGCGCGGGCCTGATGGTTGCGCACGCCGGTCCAGTCGGTGCGGCCGTCGCGCTCCAGGTCGGCAAAAGAGTAGGCAGTTGGTTCGGATTTGACGAGCCAGAAATTCACTTCGTTGGGTGATTAGGTGAGTAAGCGAAGTGCAAAAGAACGTCATTCCGAGCGCAGTCGAGGAATCTCACGTGCTGACGCCTGGTAGTAAACTCAACGGGTGAAGTTACTATCGGACCAAACACGCGAGATTCCTCAGCTGCGCTCGGAATGACGTTCTGGGGTTTCTCTTGCGTTCTATTTCCGGCGCACCTTCAGCAGGTTGTTGTCGAGCGAGACGATTTCCAGCAGGTAGGCCGGGTCCTGCTTGTCGTCGAGGGTGATGCGCAGCGTGTGCTCGTCCATCACCATCCACTGGCCTTTGCGGCCCTGCACGCCGTCGGTGGGGGCAATGTCGTACTGCGTGAACAGGCCGTTCTGGTCGAAGGCCATGCCGGTGCGGCCGCGCGAGGGCGGAAAGTTGTAGGTGTTGGGGCGGTACACCAGCACGTCGCCCTGGTCTTCCTCGTGGGCGTGCAGCCAGGTGCGGGTGAGCAGGTTCAGCTGCTGCTGCTGCACGCTGGTGGCAGTGTCGGGGCGGCAGGTGCTGGCGAGCAGCAGCACGCTGCACAGGGCGAAAAGCAAGGCGGGGAGTCGCATGGGCCCTAACATACGCAAGCGCCGCGGCTTCGGGCGGAAGTTGGGGCCCGTACCCGACGCCCGGGCCGCGTTTTGCGTAGTAGCTTTACCGCCCCAAACCACCGAACTGCCTTGGACAACCGCGCCCTGATTCGCGCCTTCCGGCTGATGGCCCAGCTGCTGGAGCTGCACGACGAAAACCCCTTCAAAGTGCGCGCCTACGAAGGCGCCGCCGCCGCCGTCGACCGCCTCGACTTCCCCCTGGCCGACCTCGCGCCGGCCGAATTCACCACCACGGGCGGCCTCGGCAAAAGCGCCGCCCAGGCCGCGCAGGCCCTGCTCACGACCGGCACCTTTCCCGAGCTGGCCCGCCTGCAGGAGGCCACCCCGCCCGGCGTGGTCGAAATGCTCGACATCAAGGGCATCGGTCCGAAGAAAATCCGGGCGCTGTGGCGCGAGCTGGGCCTGGAGTCGGTGGACGCGCTGCGCGAAGCCGCCGAGCAAAACCGCATCAGCGGGCTGAAGGGCTTCGGCGCCAAAACCCAGGACGCCATCCTGGCCGCGCTGGAATTTACGGCCCAGAGCCGGGGCAAAGTGCTCATCAACCAGGGCCAGGCGCTGGGCCGGCAGCTGGTGGAGCTGCTGCAAAACGGCCTGCGCACCGAGCAGGTGGCCGTGGCCGGCGAAGTGCGCCGCGGGTTGCCTGTCGTCGAAACCGTACGCGTGGTGGTGGGCACCAACCAGCCCTGGCAGGCCCACGAAATTCTCGGCGGCATCGAGGGCCTCGCGGCCGACGAGCTAACCTCGGGCCCGTTTGCCTGGCGCGGCACGGCCACGCAGTCAGGCGTCAAAATCGACGTGCAGCTGAGCAAGCCGGAGGACTTTGCCGGTTGCCTGTTTCTGCAGACCGGCTCCGAAGCGCACCTGACGGCCCCGCTGCCGGCCAAGGCCCCGGCGCCCACGCTGCGGCGGCTGGTAAAAAGCACCCGTTTCTTTACCGAGCAGGCCATCTACGAAACCGCCGGGCTGCAGTACGTGGAGCCCGAAATGCGCGAGGGCCAGGGCGAAATCGAGGAAGCGGCGGCCGGCAAGCTGCCCACCCTGCTCACCGATGCCGACCTGCGCGGCTCCCTGCACAACCACAGCACCTACTCCGACGGGGCCCACTCGCTGCGGCAGATGGCCGAGTTTCTGCGCGACAACGGCTACCAGTACCTCGGCATCTGCGACCATTCGCGGGCCGCGCACTACGCCGGCGGCCTGAGCATCGAGCGGGTGCGCGAGCAGCACCGTGAAATCGAGCAGCTGAATAAGGCGCTCGGCCCGTTCCGCATCTTCAAGGGCATCGAGTCCGACATTCTGGCCGACGGCTCGCTGGACTACCCCGACGAAGTGCTGGCCGAGTTCGACTTCGTGGTGGCCTCGGTGCACTCGGGGCTGAAAATGGACCAGGAGCGCGCCACCGAGCGGCTGCTGCGCGCCATTCAGAACCCGTACTGCACCATGCTGGGCCACCCCACCGGCCGCCTGCTGCTGCGCCGCGAAGGCTACCCCATCGACTACGAAGCCGTCATCGACGCCTGCGCCGAGCACGGCGTGGCCATCGAAATCAACGCCAACCCCTGGCGCCTCGACATCGACTGGCACTGGGTGCGCCGCTGCCTGGAAAAAGGCGTGCGCATGAGCATCAACCCCGACGCCCACCACACCGACGGCTACGCCGACATGCGCTACGGCGTGCTGCAGGGCCGCAAGGGCGGCCTAACGGCGGCCATGACCCTGAACGCGCTGCCCCTGGACGAGCTGGCCGAGTACTTCCGCCAGCGCCGCGAAAAAGCGGTGAAGTTCGGCAGCCCGGCCCCGGCCCGGAAACCGGTAGACTACGGCCCGCTGTTCGGGTAACGGCTACAGGGACGGATGAGGAAGACCGGCACGAAAAAGCAGCCAACGCAGCCGGTCACGTCTCGCTAGGCTCGCCATGACGTTCTTCTTCAGGCCTCGTCGCCCGACCTTTCTTTCCGCATGAAAATTCTCGTCCTGCGCTTTTCTTCCATCGGCGACATTGTGCTGACCACGCCCGTGGTGCGGGCGCTGAAGCAGCAGGTTCCCGGTGCCGTGGTACACTACTGCACCAAGCCCGGCTACCGCGGCCTGCTCGAAGCCAACCCCTACGTGGACCGGGTGCACACGCTCACGGGCAAGCTCGGCGAGCTGGTGAAGGAGCTGCGCGCCGAGCAGTTTGATTTCGTGGTCGACCTGCACCACAACCTGCGCACCCTGCTCATCAAGCTGCAGCTGGGCGTGCCCGGCGCCTCGTTCGACAAGCTGAACTGGCGTAAGTGGCTGATGGTAAACTGGAAGTGGGACGTGCTCCCGCGCGTGCACATCGTGCAGCGCTACCTGCAGGCCGCCGCGCCTTTGGGCGTGCGCGACGACGGCCGCGGCCTCGACTACTTCATCCCGCCCGGGCAGGAAATAAACGTGGCCGACGCGCTGCCCCCGGAATTTCAGCGCGGCTACGTGGCCTTTGCCATCGGGGCACAGCACGCCACCAAGCGCCTGCCGGTGGAGCGCATTATCGAGCTGTGCGCGCAGCTGCGGCGGCCCGTAGTGCTGCTCGGCGGCCCCGAGGACGAAAGCACCGGCCACGTGGTGGAGCTGCACTTCGAGCACGCCCCGACCGCGGCCGCGCCGGCGGGCATTACGCCGGAAGCGTTGTCGCCGCGGGCGCACTACTTCGACAAGAATGCCCTGCCGGCCACCCAAACGCTGATTTACAACGCCTGCGGACGGTTTTCGCTGCACCAGTCGGCCTCCCTGGTGCGGCAGGCCCAGCTGGTCATCAGCCACGACACCGGGCTGATGCACATTGCGGCGGCCTTCGGGAAGGAAATCTTCAGCGTGTGGGGCAACACCATCCCGGAGTTTGGCATGTACCCCTACCGCACCGAGTTTCGGGTGCTGGAAGTGCCGGGCCTGAGCTGCCGGCCCTGCTCGAAAATCGGCTACGACAAGTGCCCGCAGGGCCACTTTCGCTGCATGCGCGACATCCGCTTCGACCTGGACCTGCCACCGGGGCGCGACGCCCGGTAGAGTGCCGGGCGGCTACAGAATGGTGGCGTACGCGTCGGCCACGTTGGCCAGCACTTCGCAGTCGCAGTGGCCGCCGTGCTGCTGCAAAAACTGCTGCAGGGGCGCAAAGGCCAGGTCCTGGGCGGCGGCGAAGCAGCGGGTATGGCCCAGCGTGTCGTCGCAGCAGTGGGTGCTCAGGCGCGCATCGAGGTAGTCGAACAGCTCGGCCAGCTGCTCCGTGGTCAGGGGCAGATTGGTCAGTAGGGCAGTGCGGTGCTGCTGGCGCAGCTGCAGCCGGAGCTGCTGGCGGTGCGTTTTGTCGGTAGGCGTGGGCATAGGCCGGCTCGGTTGGCTAGTGCTTCAAGATAAGCAACCGGTTGCCCCAACCCAAGCCGAAGCGGACCCGGGGTAAAACTTTACGAACTGCGCGCCGGCAAAACCCGGCTCATTGGCTACCTTTTGGCGGTCCATTGTTTTTTCGCTCCGTTTGCCGCCGCCCATGGAAGCCACTCCCACCACTGCCGAGCCGCACACCGTCGTGGTGCGCGTCGGCGCCGACGCCCTGCTGGCCGACGTGCAGGCCGGCCGCCACACCTTCGTCCTCGACGAGCCCGAAAACGTGGGCGGGCAGGACCGCGGCCCCACGCCCTACGATTTGCTGCTCTCGGCTCTGGGGGCCTGCACGGCCATTACCCTGCGCCTCTACGCCACCCAGAAGAAGTGGCCACTCCAGGGCATCGAAGTGCGCCTGCGCCACCGCCGCGTGCACGTCGAGGATTGCCAGGCCTGCGAAGCCGGCGACGCCCGCCTGGACGAAATCCACAAGGAACTGCGCCTGCTCGGGGAGCTGAGCGAGGAGCAGCGCCAGCGCCTGGAGCAGATTTCGCAGAAGTGCCCGGTGCAGAAAACCCTGCTGGCCGGGGTGCGCATCAATACCACCCTGCTGCCCGCCGAAGCCGCTTTTCCCGCTTAGTCTTCATCCCAGCCCCGCCGAAATCATGCAACCCAAACTCTGCGCCCACCTCGCGGCCCTCGGGGGCCACGTTACGCCCGCCAGCACCCACGCCTGCGCCGAGTGCCTGGCCCTGGGCGACACCTGGGTGCACCTGCGCGTGTGCCAGCAGTGCGGCCACGTCGGCTGCTGCGACGACTCCAAGAACAAGCACGCCACCAAGCACTACCACAGTACCCAGCACCCCGTCGTGGCCTCCGCCGAGCCGGGCGAAAGATGGCTCTGGTGCTTCGTCGATCAGTCGTTTGCCGAGTATTAAGTGATATAGCACCAGTCATGTTGAGCGCAGACGCAGCATTGCTACCGCTTTGTTGAGCTCGATTCAGGTCGTCGTTCCGAGCGAAGTCGAGGAATCTCGCGTGCTGATGGCAGGTTACTATTTGACGAAGCGGTAGAGATGCTTCGACTGCGCTCAGCATGACGTTCTAGTGTGCTCGTTCAGCTAACCATTAACCAAAAAAGGCCCGCCGGGCTATCCGGCGGGCCTTTTTCTGCTTGTCTAATTGCTTACCCGATCTGCCCGAAGCCGCAGTAGCGGTGCAGCACCTCCGGCAGCTTGATGGTGCCATCGGCCTGCTGGTTGTTTTCCAGCAGTGCGGCCACGATGCGCGGCAGCGCCAGGGCCGAGCCGTTGAGCGTGTGCAGCAGCTGCGTCTTGTTGTTTTCGTCGCGGTAGCGCAGCTTCAGGCGGTTGGCCTGGTAGGTTTCGAAGTTCGAAGCCGACGACACTTCCAGCCAGCGCTGCTGAGCGGCCGACCACACTTCCAGGTCGTAGGTCAGGGCCGAGGTGAAGCCCATGTCGCCGCCGCAGAGGCGCAGCACGCGGTAGGGCAGGTGCAGCTGTTGCAGCAGTCCTTCGATGTGGGCCACCATGCCGTCGAGGGCGGCGTAGCTGTCCTCGGGCCGGGCAATCTGCACGATTTCCACCTTATCGAACTGGTGCAGGCGGTTCAGGCCGCGCACGTGGGCGCCCCAGCTGCCGGCCTCGCGGCGGAAGCAGGGCGTGTAGCCCGCGTTGCGGATGGGCAGGCGCTCCGCGGGAATGATTTCGTCGCGGTAGAGGTTGGTGATGGGCACCTCGGCCGTCGGAATCAGGTACAGGTCGTCGGCGGTGGCGTGGTACATCTGGCCCTCCTTGTCGGGCAGCTGGCCGGTGCCGTAGCCCGAGGCCTCGTTGATGAGGATGGGCGGCTGAATTTCGGTGTAGCCCGCGTCGAGGGCCTGCTCCAGGAAGAAGTTGATGAGCGCGCGCTGCAAACGGGCGCCCTGGCCCTTGTACACCGGGAAGCCCGCGCCGGTAATCTTGTTGCCCAACTCGAAGTCGATGATGTCGAGCTTTTTGATCAGCTCCCAGTGCGGCTGGGCGTCGGCGGGCAGCTCGGGCTTCTGGCCCACTTCGCGCACCACCTCGTTTTCCTCCGGCGTGCGGCCGTGGGGCACGCTCTCGTGGGGCACGTTCGGAATGCGGTAGAGGGCGTCCTGCAGGTCTTTTTCCACCGTGGTCAGCTCCTCGGCAGCAGCTTTGGTCTGGCCTTTCAGCTCGGCGGTGCGGGCTTTCAGGGTTTCGGCGCCGGCTTTATCGCCGCTTTTCATCAGGCCCCCGATCTGCTGGGCCAGCTTGTTGGCTTCGGCCTGGGCCGAGTCGTGCTCGGTTTGCAGCTGGCGGCGGCGCTGGTCGAGGCCCAGGATGCGCTGCACCTCGGCGTCGGCGTTGGGAAAATTCCTTTTTGCTAAGCCGGCCAGCACGCGGTCGGTTTGCTCCTTCAGAACGGAAACTTGCAGCATAACGCAGTCAAAACACAATGAGTCGGGGGCAAAAGTAGCGGTTTTCGGTCGGGTCGGCCCGCCGGCCCCGCGCACCGCCGCATAGCGTTATTGCGTCCCGCGGGCCTGGTTTGCGGCATTAACGGAAGCGCCGCGGCCGCGGCGGGGCCGGCAGCGGGCTACGTATTCCGGTCTGCTAATCAGCCTGCTAGGCCCGGCTGAACTTTCGCCGGCGGCCCGGAGTTGAATTTCCAGCCGCCGCCCAGAAAAATGCTGCATCCTGTTGGGGCATTTGGGCGTATTGCGTAACATTGCAGAAGCAAGCCGGCGCCAGCTGCCGGGCCGCTCCTGTCTGGGAGCCGCGCCCCGAACCCGCTTTGCTGTTGTTCCGGCGCCCGCAAACTCCCGCTGTTTCCTGCCACCTCTGCCCGCGCGTTGGCGCTGCTGTTCCGTTGGGTTGTGTGCCGTGGCAATTCGTGTCAGCCAGTTCCGCGGCCGTTGCCGGGCTTCTCCACCCCGATTTTCCCTCTCCCCGTACCGTTATATGTACACTATTGACGAGCTCAAGGACCGGTTGTTGTCCGAGCTGAAGGAAATTGCCGAATCCCTGAACGTGGGCAATTTCCGCCGCCTGAGCAAGCAGGACCTGATTTATAAGATTCTGGATCAACAGGCCGTAACGCCCCTCGACAAACTGCCCGCCAAACGCGCCACCGACGGCGAGCCGGCGCCCGCCGCTACGGCTGCCCCGCCCGCCCCGGCTCCGGCGGCACCCGCCCGCCCCGAGCGCCGCGGCCGCAACGGCGTGCAGTCGGCCGCCAAAGCCTCGGCCGCCGAAGTAGCGGCTCCCGAAGCCCCCGCGGCCGCTGAGTCTGCTCCGGCTGCAGCCCCGGTCGAAGCCGCGGCGCCGGCCGAAACGGCCGCTCCCGCCGCCGCTAATGGCCGTGCCCCGCGCGGGGCCCAGCGCCCCGCCCGTGGTGGCCGTAGCGCCGTCCCGGCCGAGGCCGCGCCGGCTCCGGCCGTTGCCCCCGCCGAATTGCCGGTGGCCGAAGCCCCGGCAGCCGACGCAGCAGCTCCCGCCGCTCCGGAAGCGCCCGCTGCCCGCCCGGCCGAAGAAGCCCCCCGCGAAAACCGCCCCGTGCGCTTCGTGGTGCCGCAGCCCGGCCGCGAGCCGCGCGAAATCCGTCCGGCCGACTACCGCCGCGACGCCCCGCGCCCCGACCGCAACCGGGCCCCCGAAGCGGCCCCGGCGGCGCCCCAGGCCCCGCCCGTGGCCGTGCGGCCGGCTGGTCCGGAAGCCCCGCCGGCCCCGCGCATTATTATTCCGCAGCCGCCCCGTACCGAGGAGCGCGAAGGCCGCGAACCGCGCGACCTGCGCCGCGACGAGCCCCGCCGCCGCGATGAACCCCGCCGGGAAGAAGTGCGCCGCGATGAGCCGCGTCGGGAGGAACCGCGCCGCGAGGAAGTTCGGCGCGACGAAGTGCGCCCGGAAGAGCCGCGCCGCGAGGATGGGGGCCGCCGCGAAGAGCCCCGTCGGGAGGAAGGCCGCCGTGAGGAGCTGCGCCGCGACGAAAACCGCCGCGAAGACCGGTTCAACCGCGAAGGCCGCCAGCCGCAGGTTCGGCAGGGCGAGCAGGCCCCGGGTCAGGGCCAAGGCCAGCCACAGCGCCAGCCGCAGCCGCCCCGCCTCGAATCCCTGGAAATTGCCATTACCAGCGAAGGAGCCCTGGAAATGATGCCGGACGGCGGCTACGGCTTCCTCCGCTCGCCCTATTACAACTACCTCGCCTCGCCCGACGACGTGTACGTGTCGCCGCAGCAGGTGAAGCAGTACTCGCTGAAGGCCGGCGACACGGTGAAGTGCCAGGTGCGCCCGCCCAAGGAAGGCGAAAAGTACTACGTACTGCTGTCGGTGGAGAGCATCAACGGCCGCTCGGTAGAAGACGTGCGGGACCGGATTTCCTTTTCGCACCTCACCCCGCTCTTCGCCGACGAGCGCCTGAAGCTGACCACTACGCCCTCGCAGCTCAGCACCCGCATTCTGGACCTGTTTGCCCCCATCGGCAAGGGCCAGCGCGGCCTGATCGTGGCCCAGCCCAAGACGGGTAAGACGGTGCTGCTGCAGGAAATTGCCAACTCCATCGCCGAAAACCACCCCGAGGTGTACCTGATGATTCTGCTCATCGACGAACGCCCCGAGGAAGTGACCGAGATGCAGCGCACGGTGAAAGCCGAAGTGCTCAGCTCGACCTTCGACGAAACGGCCGACCGCCACGTGAAAATCGCGGCCATGGCCCTGGACAAGGCCAAGCGCCTCGTCGAGTGCGGCCACGACGTGGTTATCCTGCTCGACTCCATCACCCGCCTGGCCCGCGCCTACAACACGGTGCAGCCCAGCAGCAGCCGCATCCTCTCGGGCGGTATCGACGCCGGGGCCCTGCAGAAGCCCAAGCGCTTTTTCGGTGCGGCCCGCAACGTGGAAAACGGCGGCTCGCTGACCATCATTGCCACGGCACTGACGGACACCGGCTCGAAGATGGATGACGTTATCTTCGAGGAATTCAAGGGCACCGGCAACATGGAGCTGCAGCTCGACCGGAAGCTGGCCAACAAGCGCATCTTCCCGGCCATCGACGTGCCGGCTTCGGGCACGCGCCGCGAAGACCTGCTCATGGGCAAGGACGAGCTGAACCGCGTGTGGGTGCTGCGCAAGTTCATGTCCGACATGTCGGCCACCGAGGCCATGGAGTTCCTCAAGGACCGTATGAAGGGCACCAAGGACAACCTGGAGTTCCTCGTGTCGATGAACGGCTAACGCCCCCCCGTTGCCCAACGCCAACCGGCCGCCTGCAAGTACTTGCAGGCGGCCGGTTGGCGTTGGGAGGGTATTGGAATGCCGGCGGCTACCGCGCCACGCGCTGCGTGACGGTGCCGGCCGGCGTGAGGGCCCGCACCAGGTAGATGCCCGCCGGCTGGCGGCGCAGGTCGATGAGCGGCAGCGCGTCGTGGTCGTTGATGGCGGCGGTGCTGACCAGCCGGCCGGCCGCCGAGTACACCGCCAGCTGCCCGGTGCCCGTCAGGCCCGGCAGCAGCGCCCGGAACACGCCTTCCGTGGTGGGCTGCAGCTCCAGGCCCAGGCCGGAGTGCCCGTTTCGGACGACCATCAGCGGGGAGTAGTGCACCGCGCCGTCGAAGTCGTTCTGGCGCAGGCGGTAGTAGCTGAGCCGGGTGGAGAGGGGCTTGGCATCCGCGTAGGCGTAGTAGCGGGGCGTAAGGCTGGTGCCCGCGCCCGGCACGGCGCCCACGGCCTGAAACTCGCGGCCGTCGGCGGAGCGCTCCACGGTGAAGCCGGCGTTCTGCTCCTCGGTGGCCGTGGCCCACTGCACCTGCACGGCGGCCTGCTTGGCTTGCCAGGCGGCGCGGGCGTAAAGCAGCGTGACGGGCAGCACGGGCAGCACCGAGCGGCAGGCCGCGTCGTTGTTGATGGGCGCGTTGGGCGCGCACGTGCCCGCCCCCGCGCCGCAGTTGTTGGCCACTATTTCCTGCACGCAGATGGTCAGGGCGCTGCTGTAGTTGTTGAAGCCCCCGTTGGACGAGTTGACGCAGCCCGCCACGCGCATGCGCCCGGCCCCGTTGGCCGACACGTTGCCGGTGGTGATGTTGAGCGTGCCCAGCAGGTTGATGTCGCCGTCGAGCGTGATGTTCGACTGGTTGCTCTGCGTCAGGTTGCAGTACAGGGTCAGCGTCGCCCCGTTGTGGATGGCCACGTTCGATTTGTTGATGGCCAGCGACGACACCGCGAGGCGGCCCGACTGCGTCAGGCGGGTGGTTTGGCTGCCCGTGCCGTCGCCCAGGGTGAGGGTGCGGCCGCTCTGGTCCTGCACCAAGGACCCGGTCGTGGCAATGGTGAGGCTGCCTTCGCCGTTGACCAGGTAGTCGCCGGTGAAGGCTACGTGGTGACCGACGGACACGGTGGCGCCGGCGCCGGGCACCGTGCCGCAGCCCGTGCCGGTGGTTTTCCAGGTGGCCGGGTCGTTCCAGTTGCCGTCCTTCTGGGACGTATAGGTGCATTGGGCCTGGGCGGTCCAGCTTAGGCCCAGCGAGGCTAAAACGAGGAAGTAGAGTATCCGCATGGCAACTGAAGGGAAAAAGGTGTGTAGGGTTTTTTCAAAAACCATTTGAATATATCTAATTAATATCTGTTTAAATAATATTTATAATTAAAATAGTTATAATACTCCTATTCCTACGTCGTTGGATTCTGCCCCGCTGGCCCCCGCCACGGCCAGCGGCCAGCGGGGGCCAGCGAGGCAAAAGCGCCATATTTGCCCCATGGCCACGGATACCCTTGAGTTGCTCTATATTTTCGATCCGCTGTGCGGCTGGTGCTACGGAACCAGCCCGCTCGTGCAGCGCCTGGCCGATGAGTTTGCCGGCCGCGTTTCGGTGACGGTGCTCAGCGGCGGCATGATTACCGGCGAGGAAGCGGGCCCGATCCGGCAGATGTGGCCCTACATTCAGCAGGCCTCGCAGCAGGTGGCCCAGGTAACCGGCGTTGAGTTCGGCGAGGCGTTTCGGCAGCTGGGCGCAGCGGGCGAGTACCGCCTCGACTCGGAGCCGCCGAGCCGGGCACTGATGGTGTTCAAGCAGCTCGACCCGCTGGAGCGCGAAGCGGCCTTTGCCCACGCCCTGCAGCGCGCGCATTTCGTCGATGGGCAGGATTTAAACGACCCCGCCACCTACGCCGCGCTGGCCCGCGCCTTCAGCCTGGACCCGGCCGAGTTTCTGCGCTGGTGGGACAACGACGCCAGCCGGCAGGCCACGCAGCACGAATTCGGCGTGGTGCAGCGCCTCGGCGTGCAGGGCTTCCCCACGCTGGTGCTGGCCCACGGCAGCCAGGGCTACGTGCTGGCGCGCGGCTATCAGCCTTACGAGCAGCTGAAGGCCGGGCTGGAGCAGCTGTTGCAGACTATTTCGGCCGATTCGGCCAGCTGAGATGGAGCCGGGGCTGCGCAGGGTGCTGGTCATCGGGGCCACGGGCATGATGGGCCGGCCGGTGACGCAGGAGCTGGTCGCCGCCGGCTTCGAGGTATCGGCGCTGGTGCGCGACGTGGCGCGGGCCCGCCCGCAACTGCCCGCTGCCGTGCAGCTATTCCCCGGCGACGTAGCCGACGCAGCCAGCCTGCGGGCCGCGCTGGCCGGGCACGACGCGGTGTACCTGAACCTTTCGGTGCGGCAAACGGAGCGGGAGCGGGCGTTTCACCCCGAGCTGCAGGGGCTGGAAAACGTGCTGACGGCGGCCCGGGCCACCGGGGTGCGGCGGGTGGTGTACCTCTCGTCGCTGATCAAGGACTACGCCGGCTTCCGCTGGTGGGTGTTCGGGCTGAAAAAGCAAGCCGCCGAGCTGGTGCGCCGCAGCGGGCTGCCCTACACCATTTTTCATCCCTCGGCTTTTATGGAAACGCTGGTGAATACCCAGCTGGCGGGGCCGTTTATCCTGGTGGCCGGCCAGGCCCGGCACCCCATGCACTGGGTATCCGGCCGCGACTACGGCCGGCAGGTGGCCGCCGCGCTGCGCCGGCCCGCCGCGGCGGGCCGCGAGTACGTGGTGCAGGGTCCGCAGGCTTTCACGACGCTGGAAGCGGCCCGCGAAGTAAGCCGGCACCACGGCAGCCGCCGGCTGCGGGTGGCCTACGCGCCGCTGGGGCTGATTAAACTCTTCGGGCAGCTGCTGCCGCGCATGAACTACGGCTACCACCTCATCGAAGCCCTGAACGAAATGCCCGAACCTTTCCGGGCCGAGGCAACGTGGCAGGAGCTGGGGCCGGCCACCGAAACCCTGCGCGACTTCGCGGCCCGGCAATAAGCCGCTAGCTGCCGAAGCTGCCCACGCGCACCACCTGCTTTTTCAGCGGCGACCAGGCAATGCGGCGCCGGTCTTCCTTGCCCACCAGGTACTGAAAGCCCACGGTACCGCTGCGACGGCGCAAATCGTCCCAGGTGGCGCGGTCGGCGGTGCCGGGCTGGAAGGTGGCCCGCGCATCGATGGCGGGCGTGTGGAAGTTGCTGGCGGCGAAGAACTCGTCCATGCGGCGACGCACGTAGGCTTCCCGCTCCTGGCGGGTGGCGCCGGGCTTGGTCATTTCATACACCATCGAAGCTTCCAGGTCGGCCGAGCTGAGGGCCTCGCGGAAAATCACCGTGCCGTCGGCGGCGGTGATGGTGAAGGTGGCTTCGCTGCTGAGCAGGGAGTCGCCGCGCAGCACCAGCTGAAAGAGGTCGGGAGCGGAAGGCGAGGAAAACAGGTGGCGCGTGCGCACCGCCTTGAGCGTATCCGACTGCGCATCGGCCACGGAGGCGGCGGTGGTATCCATGGGCTCCGGGGCGGGCGCGTCCGACGCAGTGGCGGTGTCGGTAGTGGCCGCGGGGGTGCCGGCGGCGCGGTCGGAAGAAGGGGGGGAGCAGGCGGCCAGCGCGGCCAGGGCCAGCAGGGCGGGGGAGAAGCGGCGGATCAACATAGCCCGGTTTTACGCGCCCGGGCGGCGGGGTGTTGGCCCGCGGCCGACGGCGCCCTACCCCGGCAGGCCGCGCTGCTGCAGGATAAACATCAGGATGAAGGCCGCGCTCAAACACAGCGACGACACCTGGTTCATGCGCATGGTGTGGCGAAAATCGGCCGCGGCCGGGTTGTGCCAGGCCTGCCAGGCCCAGCGCGCAAACAGCCCGACGACCGGCAGCGTGGCCACCGCGAAAACGGCCAGAAACGGCAGCTCGTCCCGGCGCAAATAGGCGTAGCCGAGCACCAGCGCCCCCGCCAGCAGGCCCAGCCCGGCAAACACGAAAGTGCCGCGCACGCCCAGCAGCAAGCTCAGCGTCTGGTCGCCGCGCTGCCGGTCTTCCTGGTGCTGATACACCTGCGTGAGCGGGTAGGAGCCGCACAGAAACAGGCTGCTGACGGTGGCCAGCAGCAGGTTGTCGGCCGAGCCGATTTCGGCCCGCGTGGCGCCCGCGCCCACCTGCGTCATCAGAAACGTAAACGCGCCCTGAAACACAACCACCACCAGCGTGCTGACCAGCGGATACTTCTTGAGCCGGATCCGGTCGTAGCTGTACGCCTTCGACACGAGCAGGTACACCGTCAGCAGCCCGGCAAAGGCGGGCGAAATCAGCAGGGCGCCGAGCACGGCCAGCGCGTCGAAGAGCACCACCAAGCGCCACAGCTCCGGCGTGACCTGCGGCGGCCGCTCCAGCCCGCCGATGCTGCCCTCGTCGCGGTCGAACCAGGAGTTGTAGCCGTTGGAAGCGGGGTAGGCCAGCAGGTGCAGCACCACGAACACGGCCACCGCCCGCCCCGACGAAAACGGCCCGCGCAGCGCGCTCAGCGCAAACCAGTACACCGGCATCAGGTACACCGAAAACGGGATGCGCAGCAGCGGCAGGGCGCGGCGGTAAGCGGGCAGGGGCATGACAACGGGAAATAAGGCCGGAATGTAGCGCGAACTTTTAGTTCGCGTAGCGCAGCCCGCGCGGCTGCGTGGATGCTTGGCGTGCCGGAATACGTCAGGAGAGAACTGACAGCGCAGATCTGCGGTGCACTCTACAGTTGCGCGTCTGCCTGCTGCGGCCAGCCCACGAGGTAAGTGACTTCCGGGCCCCAGGAGTGGCGCACGCGGCCGGCCTGCCAGTGGTAGCGGCCCGCGGGGTCGGCGCGGCGGGCCAGGGCCAGCAGCTGCTCGGGCGGGTACATGCGCAGGATGCTCACCATACCGTCCCAGATGGTAAACAGCGGAATCAAGGGGACGAGGTAGGTGAAAAACAGCCGGCTCAGGCTGAACGGCCGCACGAAGGGCATGATGCACAGCAGCGCCACCGGCATCACGGTGCCGGCCAGCAGCAGCTCCAGCCAGTGCTTGCCCGCGCCTTCGAACACGCCCACGCCGGTGCCGGCCCGCACCGCGTCGCGCAGCAGGGCCTCGGCCGGTGCGGGCCGGAAGTGGTGAAAGGCCGAAAACACCGCCCGAAAGCCCGGCAGCCCGGCCGGCACCTGCAGGGCATTCACCGCGGCGGGCTCGTAGCCGATGGCGCCGCCGGTTTGCTCCTGAAGGTGGCGCCAGGCGGCGGGCTGGGGGTAAAGGTCGGTGAGGGTGATGCGGGCGTTGGGCAGGCCCGCGGCGTGCAGGGCCCGCAGCACGTCCTCGGTGCCGCCGCCGCCGCCCGCGCACAGCTCCAGCACCTGCGGCTGGCCGGTGCGGCGCAGGCCCTCGGCCAGCAGCGGCGCTACGGGCCGGTAGGTGTGCAGGTGCGTTATCATGAAGCGCAGGTAGTCCATCATGCCGGCCCGCACGGGCGCCGGAAACCACGGCTGGTCTTCAAACTCGAACAGGTGCAGGCGCAGCTTCATGACGGGCGGGGAAGAAGGAGCGGGCAAGCTACCATTTCGCCGATTAGCGCCCCGATACCGCCCCGGATCAGGCTGCCGCCGAAAAGATTTTTCGCCGGCAGCTTGTATTATAGCGCTATTCTGTGAAGCTTTGCAACACAAAGTGCTCTGTATATGAAGCCAGCCGTCGACCCCTTAGCCCAGCTTGCCGAAATCCGCACCATCATGGAGCGCTCCTCGCGCTTCATTTCCCTGAGCGGCTTGTCGGGGGTAGGGGCGGGGGTGGTGGCCCTGGCCGGGGCCGCCTTCGGCCACTGGTACCTGCACACGCAGTTCCGGAGCGCCAACGCCGATACGAACCCCTACTCAGCGCCTTACGACAGTACCCTGGGGGATTCGTCGGGCTTCGTGCGGCTGATGGAAGGCTCGGCCGAGGCCCGCATGGCGACGCTGCCGTTTTTGCTGGCACTGGCGCTGGGCATCATCGTGCTGGCGGGGCTGGTGGCCGTGTACTTCACCCGGCGTCGCTCGCGCAGCGCGGGCCGCTCGTTGTGGGACCCGGTGGTGCGCCGCCTATTCTGGAGCATGGCCGTGCCGCTGGTGGCCGGCGGGCTGTTTTGCCTGCGGCTGTACCTGCACGGCGCGGCTGGGCTGGTGGTGCCCGCCATGCTGATTTTCTACGGCCTGGCCCTGCTCAACGCCAGCAAGTACACCCTCGACGAAATCAAGCTGCTCGGCATCACCGAAATCGGGGTGGGGCTGGTGGCCATGCTGTTTCCCGACTGGGCGTTTGCCTTCTTCGCCGTCGGTTTCGGGCTCTGCCACATCGGCTACGGGCTGCTGATGTACAACCGCTACGAGCGGCAGCGCCGCGCCGATCCGGTGGTGTAAGCGCGCCGCGGTGCTACCTTCGCCGCCACGTTCGCGTTTTCCGTTTCCTTTTTTCGATTCAGCGCGCCGCCCGCCGGCCGCGTTCCAGCTCCGTGAAGCACGCCATCCATCAGCTCAACAAGGCCTTCGACCACCGCGTGCGGCTGGGCGTGATGGCCGTGCTCATGGCCAACGAGGAAGTGAGCTTCGGCGACCTGAAGGAAACCCTGGACCTGACCGACGGCAACCTCGCCAGCCACGCCGCCGCGCTGGAAAAAGCCGGCTACGTGCAGGTCAACAAGCAGTTCGTCGGCAAAAAGCCCAACACCACCTTTACCGCCACCAAGGAGGGCCGCCAGGCCTTTCAAGACCACCTCGACACCCTCGAAAAGCTGCTGCGCCGCGACGGGTAATTTTTTTGTGCATAAACTTTGAATCACAAAGTTCTTTTTGAAATGAGTATTCTGCGCTACGAGAAGCCCGACTGGCAAGCAAGCGAAACGGAGTTGACCGCCGTATTCGATGCCTGGGTGATACTACTGGCCATCCTGGCCGGCACCCTGCTGCTGAGCGTGGCCGGTTTGGGGATATGGCTTGGATCGACAACGGGTTGGGCCAAAATAGTGGCAGTCGGTTCCCTGGTGCTGGTGCTGTTGGCCAGCCCGCTGTGCATTGCGTGGTGGGTAGTCCGGCCGATGTGGACCCGCTGTCGCCGCACTTATTCCTCCGGGGCGCTGGCTACCCTTTTGCTGAGCTTGGGCCTGACAATCGGTTGGCTCTGGGCGGGTGGGGCATGCGGGCTTTGCCTTACCGGCGTGTACTGCGTCTGAGAAAATACCACTTTCCTTTTTTGCTTGTAAACTTTGAAACACAAAGTTCTTTACATATGAACGCTCTCCCCCTTTTCACTCCCAACACGGCCCGGGCCGAAGCCCCGCCTTACGCCGCGCCGGTGTGGCGCCCGGTGCGCCTGGCCCTCACCGCCACCCAGAAATGGCTGCTGCCGCTGGGCGTGCTGGCCTTCGACGTGCTGTTCTGGCAGCAGGGCCTGGGGCTGAACCTGGCCATTTACACGCTGCTGGCGGTGCTGGCGCTGCTAGCCGGGCAGCCCCGCGCCGCCTGGCGCTCCGCCTACTTCCGCCTCGTGCTGCTGGGCGCGCTGGTGAGCTGCGGGGCGGTGGCCTGGTACGGCTCGGCCACGGCGGCGCTGGCCTGTACGGGCTCCTTGCTGATGTTGTGGGGCTACGCCAATCAGCCGGTGCTCAAGCAGGCCTCGCTGGCCCTGCTCACCGGGCTGGGCGCGGCGGCCCAGGTGGTGACGGGCCTGCCCGCACTGCTGCTGCGCGCCCTGCCCGGCCGCGCCACCAAGGCGGGCCGCGCCGGCTGGTACGCCCGCCTGCTGCTGGTGCCGGTGCTCATTCTGGGCGTATTCCACCTGCTGTTTGTGGTGGCCAACCCGCGCTACAGCCAGCTGGCCGGCCTGGCCTGGCAGGCGCTGGGCGAGTGGCTGGGGCGGTTTTTCGAGCTGCTCTCGTTGGGGCACCTGCTGTTTCTGGCCCTGGGGCTGATGGTGACGGCCGCCGCGCTGCTGCGGGTGCCGCTGCCGGGCCTGGCCCAGTGGGAGGCCCGCTTCGGCGAGGTTGTGCGCCGCCGCCGCGACGGGGTGGCGTCCTTCAGCGTGCCGCGCCCCGATTTCCGCCGCCGCGACTTCCGCACGGCCGATCTGCGCAAGGAGTACCTGGCGGCCCTGGCCGTGTTCGGGCTGGTAAACCTGCTGCTGCTGGCCGTCAACGCCATCGACATCAGCTGGATCTGGATTGACTTCCGGCCCGAGCCGGGCTTCGACCTGGCGCAGTTCGTGCACGAAGGCACCTACGTGCTCATTTTTAGCATTCTGCTGGCCATGGGCATCGTGCTCTGGTTTTTCCGCCGCAACCTCAACTTCTACCAGCCCGGCCTGCCGGCCCTGCGCTGGGGCGCCACGGTGTGGGTGCTGCAAAACGCGGTGCTGGCCGTGTCGGTGGGCGTGCGCAACTACCACTACATCTCGCGCATGGGCCTGGCCTACAAGCGTATCGGGGTGTGCTTTTTCCTGCTGCTGACCCTGTTCGGGCTCGTGACCATCCTGCTCAAAATCTGGCAGCGCCGCTCGGCCTTCGCGCTGGTGCGCCTCAACAGCGTAGCCGCCTACCTGGTGCTGCTGGCGCTGGCGCTGGGCAACTGGGAAGTCTGGATCGTGCGCTACAACCTCACGGTGGGCTTTACGCAGGTCGACTACGGCTTCCTGCTCGACATGCCCGGCCGGGTGCTGCCCGCCCTGGTGAAGCACCGCGCCATCCTGAACCGCACCCGGCACATCACCCGCGACGCCGGCGGCTTCTACAGCCTCTACGAAGAGGTGAGCCCGGCCGTGGCCCAGCGCATGCTCGACGAGCGGGTGCTGCGCTGGCAGCAGCGCTACCGGGCAGAAGCCAGCTGGCAGGACTGGAACTACATGGACTGGCGGGCGCACCAGTTGCTGCCCGCCGCAGGCAAAGCTTCCTCCACGCACTAACCCGCCATTCCTATGAACCCTCAACCAACTTTCCCGACGGCGCACCGCGCCTGGCTGCGGCGCAGCCTGGGCCTGCTGCTCAGCGTGGGCCTGATCGTGCTGATGCTCCGCTTCATCGACGACTTGCCCGAGGCGATGCAGCGCACGGTCTTCTTCCTGGGCCTGTTCACGGCCAATGCGCTGCTCTATCTGCTGGTCACGCGCCGGGGGGACACCACGCCCGGCGCCGCCCAGGCCGCCCAGACGCTGCTGGTGGCGCTGGCCGTACTGATTCACGTGCTCAGCGGGCTGGTGGTGCTGCTCGTCAGCGTGTTCATCGCCCTGGATATCAATCCGCACTAAGCCGACGAAGCATGTGCGCTTTTCCGCTGATTAGCCCGTCTGCCACGCTGCGGCAGTGGCTGCTGCGGAGCATGAGCTGCACGATTCTGTGCTTCGTCCTGGTGGCAGGTGTGTGGTACGTCGGCGAATCGTTTCTACTGGACGTTCATCCGGCCTCCGGCTTCCGCTTGTTCGTGCTACTACTGGTGCACATCGGAATGACAATGCTGCTGGGGCGACAGGTTGCTGCGTTCGGCACCCTGTACGATGAAACGGCCCGGCACAGTCCCTGGCACCTGAAACTGGCCGCTCAAATCTGGGTAGCTCTGCTGCTGCTGCTAACGCGGATGTGGCTGCTGACGGACTTCGCCCTGCTACTATTCTGGCTGCTGGGAGCCTCCAGCCGTGCTACCAACCAACCCTGGTTTTAGGCGCGGGGACTACCCCACTACCCGGTAGCCGAAGGCTGCTCCGGCCCGGTTTTCTTGATTTTTCACCTTCGACTTCCCGCTGCCTCGCCGCGGCCTGCTACTGCCATGACCTTTGCCAACTGGACTGCCTACTTCCGTGCCAACCACGCTCACCTCGCCGACCTGAGCTGGGACGACCCCTACCGCCTCACTCAGCGCGAAAAGCGCGCCGCCGGCCGCTCGCTGCAGCATTTTCAGCGCTTCGAAACCGGGGAGGGCCGGCACCTGCGCCGCCGGGCCGAGGATATGCACGACCCCGACTACGAAGCCGCCATCGGCGGGCTCATCAGCGAGGAAGCCGACCATTCCATTGCCCTGGGGCAGTTTCTGGATGCGCAGGGCTTGCCGCGGCTGGGCCGCAGCTGGGTCAACGACGCCTTCCGCTGGCTGCGCCGCTGGGGCGGCCTCGAAACCACCGTGCGGGTACTGCTCACGGCCGAAGTGGTGGGCACGGTGTACTTCCGCGCCCTCTACCACGCCACCTATTCCGGCCTGCTGCAGCAGCTGTGCCTGCGCATCATCCGCGACGAAGAAATGCACGTCAACTTTCAGTGCTTTGCCCTCGCCCGGCTGCGCCCGCGCCGCAACGCTTTCAGCTGGGGCCTGCGGCAGCTGCTGCACGGCGGCCTCACGGCGGGCACGGCCGTGGTGGTCTGGCTGTGGTTCAACCGCGCGCTCTGGGCCGGGGGCATGGGCCCGGTAGGCTTTTTTGCGGCCGTAGCCGAAGAGTGGGACCGGGCCTGCCAGCTGCTGCGCCAGCCCGACGCCATTCGCATCAATTTGCCCGCGCCCCGCACGCCGCAGCGCCCGGCAGCGGAGCGCGCCGCATGAGCGCGCTGCAACGGGCGTGGTTCGGCCAGAGCCGGACTACACGCCGGCTCTGGCTGGCGGCCGGGGCCGGCGGGCTGCTGGGCGGGCTGCAGTGGCGCTTCGCCGCCGAAATGTGGCTGCGGCCCAAACCGGCGGAGCTGGTGGCCGCGGTGGTGCTGGGCCTGAGCCTGCTGGTGCTGGCGTGGCTGGGCCCCGGGCTGCTCTGGGAGCTGGGCAAGTATTGCCGGCGCTGGTGGGTGCGGCTGCTGAGCATGGCGCTGGCCCTGGCGGGCTGGTGCGCGGCGCTGCTGGCCTCGTTCGGCATAGTGCTGGTGGTGCTCTGGGGGCTGGTGGCGGCCATTGCCTGAAGCCGGGGCGCCGCGCACCCGGCCGGTAAGCGGTATATTTGCACTTCCCCCGGTGCGTGCGCGTTGTGGCAGCCCGGTTCCTTCTGCCCGATGCCTTCGAAAGACGCTCCGAATACCGCTGCCCGCCCGCCCAAAGCTCCGCGCCCGAAACGCTCCTGGCCCAACCGACTGTCGCGGCTGGCCTGGGCCACGTTTGCGTTGCTGGCCGGCTTTTTCTTTCTGCTGCCCATCCTCGTCGGCAGCAACTTCCTGTTCCTGTTTGGTAAGTCGCCGAGCCTGGAGGAGCTGGAAAATCCCAAGGTGGAGCAGCCCTCGGAGGTGTACACCGCCGACGGCGTGCAGCTGGGCCGCTACTACCGCGAAAACCGCTACCCCGTGCCCCTCGACAGCATGTCGCCCTGGCTGGTGAAGGCGCTGGTGGCCACCGAGGACATCCGCTTTCAGGAGCACGCCGGCATCGACCCCGAAGCCCTGGGCGGCTCGGTGGTGGCCGCCCTGCGCGGGCAGAAGCGCGGCGGCTCCACCATCACCCAGCAGCTGGCCAAAAACCTCTACAAAACCCGCCGCGAGGAGCAGGGCGCCCTGGGCAAGGTGCCCGGCGTGGGCACCGTGGTGGCCAAGCTGAAGGAGTGGCTGACGGCTGTGGAGCTGGAGCGCCGCTACACCAAGGACGAAATCCTGCGCATGTACCTGAACACCGTGGACTACGGCTCGCAGGCCTACGGCATCAAGGTGGCGGCCAAAACCTTCTTCAGCACCACGCCCGACTCGCTCACGCCCGAGCAGGCCGCCGTGCTGGTGGGCGGGCTGAACAACCCCACGGCCTTCAACCCCAAGTTTCACCCCGAAGCCGCCACCCGCCGCCGCAACCTCGTGCTCACGCGCATGGCCCAGGCGGGCGTGCTGCCCGCGGCCCAGGCCCAGGC
Source organism: Hymenobacter edaphi (assembly GCF_003258365.1). Taxonomy (GTDB): domain Bacteria; phylum Bacteroidota; class Bacteroidia; order Cytophagales; family Hymenobacteraceae; genus Solirubrum; species Solirubrum edaphi. The sequence goes on from NZ_QHKM01000003.1 coordinate 579,038, forward strand.
TCTGCAGGCCCGGCCCATCGTGCTGCAGTACCAGGTGGAAAAGCACGTCGACGGCCCCGAAAACTACTTCCGCTCGGCCATCAGCCAGTTCGTCAGCAGCTGGTGCGAGCAGAACGGCTACGACATGTACCGCGACGGGCTGAAGATTTACACCACCCTCGACTCGCGCATGCAGGAGCACGCCGAGGAAGCCGTGCAGAAGCGCATGAAAGCCCTGCAGCGCACCTTCGACAACTTCTGGCGCAACCGCGACTCGGCCCCGTGGGTGGACGAGCAGGGCAAGGAAATTCCGAACTTCATCGAGACGCAGATCAAGCGCACGGAGCTCTACAAGCGCCTTGCCGAGAAATACAAGGGCCACCCCGACCAGCTGGAAATGGCCCTGCGCACCAAGCGGCCGATGAAGGTTTTTACCTGGAAGGGCGACGGCGACACCACGCTGGTTATGTCGCCGCTCGACTCCCTGGCTTACTACAAGCACTTCCTGCAGGCAGGCATGATGTCGATGGACCCCTACACAGGCCACATCAAGGCCTGGGTGGGCGGGCTGAACTACCGCTTTTTCCAGTACGACCACGTGCGGCAGGGCAAGCGCCAGGCTGGCTCCACCTTCAAGCCCTTCGTGTACCTGACCGCCCTCGACAAAGGCTACGCGCCCTGTGACCGGATTCGGGACCAGCGCGTGACCATCAAGTACGTGGAGGACGGCAAGCCCATGGAGTGGCAGCCCGACAACGTAACCCGCGAGTATACCGGCTCGAACATGACCCTGCGCCACGCCATGGCCCGCTCGGTCAACTCCGTCACGGCCCAACTCACGGAGCGCGTGGGCTGGGACGAAGTGGCCAAATACGCCCACAAGGTTGGTATTCGGAGCAAGCTGCTGCCGGTACCCAGCATCGGCCTGGGCTCGGCTGGCGACGTGAGCGTGTACGAAATGGTCAACGCCTACAGCACCTTCGTCAACGGCGGTTTCCGGCCCGAGCCGCTCATCGTTACCCGCATCGAGGACCGCAACGGCAACGTCATCAAGCAGTTTGATCCGCAGCAGAAACCCGCCATTTCGGCCGAAACGGCCTGGCTGATGCTCTACATGCTGCGCGGCGGCATGGAGGAGCCCGGCGGCACCTCGCAGGGCCTGTGGGAGTATGACCTGTGGAAAAACGACAACCAGATCGGCGGCAAAACCGGCACCACCTCGAACTACTCCGACGGCTGGTACATGGGCGTGACCAAGGACCTGGTGACGGGCGTGTGGGTTGGCGGCGAGGACCGCTCGATTCACTTCTTCCGCTCCGAGCAGGGCGAAGGCGGCCGCATGGCCCTGCCCATCTTCGGCTCGTACATGGAGAAGGTGTATAAGGATTCCGAGCTGGGCATCACGCCCGGCCACTTCGCCAAGTACCCCGGCAAAATCAACCGCAAGTACATCTGCTACAGCGAAGACGACCGGCCCCGCCGCAAAAAGATTGAAATCGACTCCATTGCCACCGACGACCTGCTGGAGCGCATCAACAGCGGCGAAACGCCCATTCCGGACAGCCTGAAGGTGCCGCAGTAAAGATTATGGCAGTACAAAAAGGGCGCCTACGGGCACCCTTTTTTGTTTTGGTTTTGTCAGCGAGGCCGGCGCCAGAGCCAGAACAACAAGGCACCCGTCACGGCCGCTGTGGCCAGGCAGTACAGCTGAAAGCGCCACCGCCAGTTGGCGGCCGGCGCGGGCCCGGGTTTGATGGCCGCCGCATTCCCCCAAACTAAAAACGCATCGGCCAAAGGCAGCTCCCCGAACAGGTAGGCCCGTTTGCCGTCCACGGTGCGGGCCAGGCCGAAGGTCTCCATGCTGCAGTGCAGGCCTTCGGCCAGCGCTACGTCGCCGTACTGCTGGGCCGCGCGCCGCCCCACCACCGAGGCCGCGCCGTCAATTTCCCAGATAACCGGCCCGGAATCGACGTCGGCACCCAGCGCACTCCCAAACGGGTACTCCCGGATGCCCGGCAGCCCCAGGCGCCGGTCAACGAAGTGGCGCCGGTATTGCCGAAACTGGGCCCGCCCGAAAGTCGGCTCAATATCCGCGAGCAGGCAGAGCAGCAGGCTTTGCGAAGAGCCCCGCGCCCCTTCGCGCGGGCGGCCACTGGCAAACTCCACCTCGTGCGGCAGCAGCCCCGACGAATAGGTAAGAGCTGCCGCCCGCCGCAGCCAGGAGCGGATGGGGCCCTGGTAGCGCGGCGGATACAGCCGGTCGTGCTCGGCCAGGGAGGCCACGCCCACGGCCACATCGGCCGGCCAGGTCAGGTTGGGGTAGGTTTCGGGATAAGGCGCCGCCGTGGAGTCGAGCACGCGGGCCAGCCGGGCGCAGTTGTGGCGGAATAGGGCGGTATCAGCCGTCAGGCGCTGCGCCGGCAGCTGGGCGGCCAGCTGCTTGCCCAGGGCGTAGTTCAGCCAGCCCACGTAAAAGGCGCCGTAGGGCAGGGGTAGATCGGGGTTGAAGATGGCCCGGCCCTGGGGTGAGGCAATCTGCTGCACGGCCCAGCGGCTTTCGGACACGGCATCTTGGTGCAGTTGACTGGCCGGTGGCGCGGCGGCGGCCACCTCGCTCCAGCTCAGGCTGTAGAACGCATTCGTGAAAACGAAGCCTTCTGGGAACAGCTCCTGCATGTCGGCCGCAGCCCCTTGGTGCATGCGCTCCTGCAGGTGCCGCAACTGGGCCAGCACGTCGGCATTCAGCCGCTGGCCACCAACGTCAAAGTAGTGGGGCCGGTAGTAAAGGGCCGCGTTCAGGTAGAGCAAAAACGCCAATCCGAGAAGCAGCGGCAGACTCAGCAGGACTTTGAAGAATCGACGGAGGAACACGATGACCAGCGAGTGACCGGGCTGAACCAACTGCACCGGTAAGCTGGCAAGTTATACTCGTTTACTCTTCCTCTTTCTGATAAAACGAAGCCAGCGCCCCGCGCAGCTCCGGGTACTCGAACTGAAAGCCCTGCTGCTCGATTTTCTGGGCACTCACCCGCTGCGAGGCCAGCACGATTTCGCTCATTTCGCCCATCACCAGCTTCAGGCCGAACTCGGGCACCTTGGGCAGCACCAGCGGGCGGTGCAGGGCCTCGGCCAGCGTTTCGGTGAATTCGCGGTTGGTCACCGGGTTCGGCGACACGGCGTTGTAGGTGCCCTGCCACTCCGGCTCCTCCATCATCTGAATCAGCAGGCGGCACAGGTCGTCGATGTGAATCCAGGACATGTACTGCCGGCCCGAGCCGAGCACCACGCCCGCGCCCAGCTTCACCGGCCGGGCAATGGTGGGCAGGGCCCCGCCCTCGTCGCTGAGCACCACCCCGATGCGGGCCACCACGGTGCGCACGCCCAGCGCCTGTACCTGCTGCGCGGCCCGTTCCCACTGCGTGGCCACTTCGGCCAGGAAGTCGTCGGCGGGGGCGGGCGGGGCATCCTCGGTCAGCAGGCGGGCGTCGGCGTCGCCGTACACCCCGATGGCCGAGGCCGAAATAAAGGCCTTCACGCGGTGGGGCTTTTCGCGCAGCTCGCGGGCCAGCAGGTTGGTGCCGCCCACGCGGCTGGCCATGATGTCCTGCTTCCGCTCGTCGGTCCACTTGCCTTCCGACACGCTCGCCCCGGCCAGGTTCACCACGAAGTCGGCGTAGCCGATGGCGGCCTCGTCGATCTGCCCGGTGGTGGGGTCCCAGCGAAACGAGCAGTAGTGGCCGTAGGAGGTCTGCCGGCTGAGGTGCGCTACCTCGTAGCCCGCGTCGATCAGCATTTCCGACAGCCGCATGCCAATCAGGCCGCGGCCGCCCGAAATCAACACTTTGCGCAAGGATGGTTTCATGGGGAGGGTGCTACGTCGTCGGCCCGGAGTGGGGAAAAGCCGAAACGGGCCGCAAATGTACAGCCCAAACGCAAATCGGTAGAGCGTCAGTTCGTTATTTGCCGATCAGGCGCAGAAACTCCCGGCGCAGGCTCTCGTCGTGCCCGAAACGCCCGCCGTACTCCGCCGTGATGGTGGAGCTGCTCGTGTCGTTTACGCCGCGGCTCATCACGCACAGGTGGTCGGCCTCGATGAGCACGGCCACGTCGTCGGTCTGCAGGCTCTGCTTCAGCTCCTCGGCAATCTGCCGGGTGAGGCGCTCCTGCACCTGCGGGCGGCGGGCGTAGTACTGCACCACGCGGTTGAGCTTGCTCAGGCCCACCACGTGCTGCCCGGGCAGGTAGGCCACGTGGGCCTTGCCGATGATGGGCACGAAGTGATGCTCGCAGCAGCTGAAGAGGGTGATGTCGCGCTCCACCAGCATCTGCTCGTACTGGTAGCGGTTATCGAAGAGGCGCACCTCGGGGCGCTGCGCCGGGTCGAGGCCGCGAAACCACTCGTGCACGTACATCTTGGCCACGCGCCGGGGCGTGCCGGCCAGGCTGTCGTCCGTCAGGTCGAGGCCGAGCAGGTCCATGATGTGGCGGAAATGTTCGGTGATGCCCGCAATTTTTTCCTCCTCGCTCAGGGCAAAGGCGTCGGGGCGCAGCGGCGTGCGCAGGGAAGGGGCTAGGTGGGCGTCGGTCAGGGGGGCCGCGCCGGGGTCGGGCTGGTTAGCCATGGTATTCTACAAAATTGCGGTCCGTCTCGTGGAGCGTGACCGATAGGGCCAGGTGCTCCGCCAGGTGCGGCCGCAGGCGGCGCCAGCAGACGGCCGCAATGTGTTCGGCTGTGGGGTTGAGCTGGCGAAAATCCTCGGTGTCCAGATTCAGGTTCCGGTGGTCAAAGGTATCCAGAATCTCGCGCTTGATGAGGCGGCTCAAGTGCTTCAGGTCGTACACGTAACCGGTTTCGGGGTCGGGCTCCCCGGTCAGGCGCACGGTCAGCACGTAGTTGTGGCCGTGGTAGTTGGGGTTGCTGCAGGGCCCGAACACGGCCGCATTCTGCTCGTCCGACCACGCGGGCTGATACAGGCGGTGCGCGGCGTTGAAGTACTCAGTCCGGCCGATGGTAACTTTCATGGGCCCCATAACCGGCGGAAGATAAACTTTGTTTCGAGTTTTGCAACCTCTTCAATTACAGTACTTTGGGAAGGATGGATTTTTTGGATATTGTATTTAATAAATATGTGCAATGATTTATCTAACAAAAGTGCTGTATTCCAAAAAAAATCACGGCCGGCCGGGTGGTGCTTTGTTGGGAGGTGGTTAAATTTGGTGAGTTGTTAACCAAGCCTACTACCGGTTGACCTCTTTCCCAACGTTTCTTCCAACTCATTTCACTTCTTATGAAATCAGGCGTACTCCTTTCTCTGTTGCTGTTCGTCCTGACGACTGCCGGGTTTGCGCAACGTTCGCCCGTTGACGAAACGGAAATGGCCGTTAAGGGCATTCCGCGCAAAGGTCAGCGCGTCACCATCCAGCTCGACAGCAAGCGCGTCGAAGACTCGTGGGTGAAAATGATCAACGAGAAAATCGGCAAAGTAAAGGCCGACAAGGGCGTGTACTCCATGGACGGCGTCGTGGTGGAGTCCATCTCCAAGACTCCGATCCGCATCATCTCGAAAGTCGATGCCGTACCGACCGGTACCACCGTGTGGTGGTCGATTGACCTGGGCAACGCCTACCTGAGCAAAGACGCCACGCCCCAGCAGTGGAAGTCGGCCGAAGCCTACCTGAAGGACTTCGCCCGCGGCCTGTACCGCGAAGACATTGCCCTGCAGGTGCAGGAAGCCGAAAAGGCCCTGATCAACTCGCAGAACAACCACATGGCCGTTATTGCCAAGCAGGACGCCATCAAGAAGGATATCGAAAAGAACAAAACCAAGAAAGTTGAAATTCAGCAGCAGCTGGCCGAAAACGCCGCTGACCTCGTGAAGCTCAACAACATGGTGGACGCCAACCTGAAAGAGCAGGAAGCCGCCCGCGCCGACATTGTGAACATGCGCGTGCAGCTGGAGTCGGTAAAAGACCGCATGAACAAAATCGAGTAGTCGACCCCGACCTCGTACTAAAAACGGCCCCGCCAGCAATGGCGGGGCCGTTTTGTATTTAGTGGCGTGGTTTGCCGGCTAGTCGGATTTCTGCTGCACCTGCCGGATCTGCTGCTCGGCGGTCTGCTCGTCGCGCCAGCCCACGACACGCACCTCGCCGTGCTCGGCCGAGCGCAGCAGCCACAGGCGCAGCACTTCCTGGGCGGCCGGGTACTGCTGCCGCAGCTCGCGCCAGCTGGTGACGGGCAGAATGCGCTGACTGGGCCGGGCGGGCACCGCCAGCACCACGGGCTCCAGCTCACCGGCGCGGTCGAGGGTGACGAGGCCCACGGGCAGCACCTCCAGCACCGTGCCGGCGGGTAGGCTTTCGGCCAGCACCAGGGCCGGCAGCGCCTGCCCGGTCGGGTGCCGTGGCGAGGCCGGCAGCTTGGTAGAGGGCACGAAGCCGGCGTTGGCGGGGTAGGGCAGGAAGTTGATCAGCCGGTCGACGCCGGCGCGCTGCTCCGGTTTGAAGTCGTTGGAGGCCGCGTCGTAGTGCAGCACGCGGTTGGTGCCGGCGGGCGTTTCCACCACCACCTGCAGCAGGTGCCGCTCGTCGGAGTAGGTGGGCAGCTCGTTAAAACGCGACTGGCAGCCGACCACGAGGCCGGCTGCCAGCAACAGCATGCTGCCCCGAAGCCCGTGCTTAGCGCAGGGTCTGGTCGAGCAGGCGGAAGGGGCTGATTTTTTGCAGGTCGAGCACAAAGCGGATGCGGTGGCTGAAGTCCTTGAAGTTGTTGGGCAGCCCGTCGGTGTACTGCGAGCCGGCCACCGGCAAGTATAGGCGGAATACGTTATTGAACAACGGCAGCCCCAGCCCGGCATCGTAAAACAGGCGCTGGTTGCGGCCGTCGGGCAGCAGCTGCCGGCGGTTGACGGCCCCAAAATCGGCAAAAACGGTGAACGAAGTGACGGGCAGCTCAGCTTCCAGGTTAAGGGTGGTCAGCCACTTGTCGGCCGCCACGGGCAGGTAGGCTTTGAAGGCCCCGTCGCGGTCATCGAACTGGTGGCGCTGGGCCGTGTAGGCGTCCGAAATCTGCTGGCGGTCCAGGAAGGCCGTCTGGCGGCGGTAGTCGAAGCTGCCGCTCAGGCCCATGAAGTAACGCTGGGCTTCGACGGCGGTCTGCTGGAAGAAGTAGCCGCCGAACAGGCGGGCCCGCACGCTCTTGTTCGGCTTGTAGTAGTGCTGGTAGCGCAGCGCGAGGCGGCCGAGCACCGGTGAGTCGTAGCTGGTACCGGCATTGCGCGGGCTGAAAGTGTTCAGCTCGGCCTCGGCCCCGTACTGGTTCACGGCGTCGCCGCCGTCCAGCTCGTAGCGCAGCGTGGGGATGATGTTGTTGCTGAGCTCATCCTTCGAGCGCACGATGGTGTAGGCCAGCTGCACGGTTTGCTGCGGGCCGGCGGGGCGGTTGCGGCGCAGTTCCAGCGTTACGCTGGGCTCCAGCTTGGTGTAGCGCTCAAAGCGGGTGGCCAGGAAGCTGGTCGTCACGCGCTGCAGCAGCGGGCCGGTGGGCAGCGCGTTCAGGCTAAGCTGGCCCACGCCCTTCAACTCGCCGCGGTTGAAGCTGAACATGGGCATGGCCAGGTAGCTCAGCTTGTTCAGCACCAGCGGGTTGTTGTAGAACGCCGCCCCGAGCATGAACTTGTCGTAGGTGTTGGCCCCCATAGCCGGCAGCCAGTTAAACGACGCATGGTCCCACCGCTCCGTGCTCAGCAGCGGGCGCAGGCGAATCGGCTCCAGGGTCGGGAAGGCCCCGCTGAGGCGGCGCCGGTCGTCGCGGCGGTTGAGCTGGGGCGTGAGGTACTGGGCATCCACCACCACGGCGGCCACGTCGGGCGTGCGGCGGAAGTTGAGCTGGACCACGTCCGTGTCCTCGGTATCCGATTTCTCCTCGGCTTCACGGCCGCCGAACACCGGCGTCCAGAGCGTTTCCAGCACCTTGCCCGCGGCGTCCACGGTCGATACCGGCACGGCCCAGGGCGCGTTGGATTCGTTGCGCACCAGCACTTTCACCTGCTGGTCGGTGCTCATGATGTCCGCTACCGTGGCGTTGTAGCGGGCGGTGGTGCTCAGCATCGGCTGGAAAAACCAGTCCAGCTTCTGCCCGCCGGCTTCTTCGAAAGCGGCCTGAAAATCGGCCGGCGCGGGGTGGCGGAACTTCCACCGGTCGTAGTACAGGCGCATGCCCTGGTCGAACTTCTCCTGGCCCAGGTAGGCGGCGAGGTAGCGCAGCAGGCCGGCGGTTTTGCCGTAGACCACGGCCCCGTAGTTATAGTTGACGTACTTGGCCGCCGGCACGCCCGCCACGGCCTGGTCGTAGCCGCGGCTGGCCGGCACCTGCCACTGCAGCTGCGACACGGCGTAGGACGGCACGCCCTGCAAATCGAAGCCCTTGGCCACTTTCGGCGTGGTAGCCGCTTTGGCAATCGGGTCGGTCAGCTCGGCGCCCGAGGCTTCCGACACGCGGTTTTCCATGTAGCTGTTCACGCCCTCGTCCAGCCACGGAAACTCCCGCTCGTTGGAGCCCAGGATGCCGTAAAACCAGTTGTGGCCGACTTCGTGGATGGTGGCAAACGGGTCCGTCACGGTCACCATCGGGTACTCCATGCCCGAGCCCGCGCTCAGCGCCCCGTCGACGGCGGTGGCGGCGGAGTAGGGGTATTCGCCCACCCAGCGCGAGTAGCCCTGCAGGGCGTAGCGGATGTCGTTGCGGTGCTTCAGCCAGTCGGCGGCGTTGCGGTTCGTAAACAGCAGCCAGGTCGTCACTACGCGCTCCGAGCCGGGCAGCTTCACCGTGTCCTTGAGCACGTTGAAGCGCTTGTCGGCAAACCAGGCGAAGTCGTGCACGCGGTCCTGGGTGTAGCGCAGCGTCTTGGTCGTCGCCGCCGATGGCGGGAAGCTCACGTCCGAGCCAAAGCCCTCGGCCGATTTCTGGGCCGTGGTGGCGGCCAGCTGGTCGAGGCGGGCCCGCTCGTCGGGGTTCTGCAGCTCCCCGGTGGCGCCCACCACGTAGTTGTCGGGCAGGGTGATGCGCACGTCGAAGGAGCCGAATTCGGAGTAGAACTCGCCCTGATCGAGGTAGGGCATCTGGTGCCAGCCGGTGCGGTCGTACACGGCCGGCTTGGGGTACCACTGGCTGATCTGGTAGCTCTGGCCCACGTGGCCCATGCGCGAGAACGAGTCGGGCAGCTTCACCCGGAAGGGCGTCGTGATGGTCACGCGCTGGCCCGGCGGCAGCGGCTGCGGCAGGGTGAGCTTGGCAATGTCGGGGTTGTTGGGGTCGTAGTCCAGCTTGACCACCTGCCCTTCCACGCGGAAATCCAGCTGGTCGATGGATCCGCGCTGGCCGGGCTTGGCAAACTCAAACTTGCGCTTGCCCTGCTCGCGCTGCTGGCGGGCAAAGGCCGAGGAATTGTCCTTGTAGGCGTTGGGCCAAAGGTGAATCCAGATAAAGGGCAGCGCGTCGGGCGAGTTGTTGACGTACTGAAACTCCTCGCGCCCCGTCAGCACGTGCTGCTGGTCGTCGAGGGTCACGTCGATGGAATAGTTGACTTCCTGCTGCCAGTAGGCGCGTTCAGTCTGGGCCACGGCTGCCAGGGGCAGCACCGCCAGCGCGAGGCCGGTCAATAACTTTTGCATAGGGAATGTGCGGAATGCGTGGCGAAAGTACGCGTTGCGGACGTATGACGTTTACGGGCCGGAGTTGGGCATAAGCCGGGCTTCGCTTTGCGCGTTGGCCTACGCCCGCTCCGGGCCGCATCATCCGTCTCACCTAACCCCCTAAGCCCGATGCAAAAGCACGAATCACAACACCAGGTACACCTGGATGCCACCACGGATTTTCTCGGTGGCGACTTGCAGGAAGCCATTACCAAAGCCGGGCTCGACAACCGGCTGCAGCGCTGGATTGAGGAGTTGAAGGACCTGCACGTACCCGAGCTGCACCCCGTCGTGACGGACCTGCAGGCGCTGAAAGCCCACTTCGGCGGCGGCACCCTCGACCACAAGCTGGTGGGGCAGCTGTTGCACCGCCTGGGCGACAACACCGCGAAAGTGACGTCCCTGGCTACCGAGCCGCCCGTGCGCCTGCGCCTGGAAAACCTAGGCAAGGCGCTGCTGGAAGCGGCCAAGCAGGTGGCCGGCGGGCGGGCTGCGGCCGACTAAACGCTGCGCGCCAACTCCTCTCTCCGCCGGAAACGACAAGCGGGGCCTCCACCGAAAGGTGAAGGCCCCGCTTGCGTAGGGGGAGCAGGGTGCCTTAGGCGCGCTTCTCTTTGATACGAGCCGCTTTGCCCGACAGGCCGCGCAGGTAGAACAGGCGGGCGCGACGTACTTTGCCGCGGCGCACCAGCTCGATCTTGTCGAGGTTCGGCGAGATGATCGGGAAGATACGCTCGGTGCCGATCTGGTTCGACACTTTACGCACGGTGAAGGTTTCACCGTTGTGGCCTGCGTTCCGGCGCTGGATTACTACGCCCTGGAACTGCTGAATGCGCTCCTTGTTGCCTTCGCGGATTTTTACGTGTACGTTGATCGTATCACCGGCAGCGAAGTCCGGGAAGCTGGCGCGGCGCTCTTTGGCTTCCTGGTTGATGAGGTCGAGAAGTTGGCTCATGACAGCAAAAAAATCTAAAAAAGGCGGCGCCGCCGCCCGAGTGGTTTCAGTAAGGAGGCGCAAATATAGTGAGTTTCGCCCGCGCTACAACACTAAGCGTTAGGTTTTTTCCGGCGACGCGGCTTGCGCGGCTCCTCAAACGCCTCCTGGGGCATATCCGCCAGCAAATCGGGGCGGCGCTGCTGGGTGCGCTGCAGGGCCTGCTCGTGCCGCCAGTCCTCCACCTTGGGCGTGTCGCCCGACACGAGGATGGCCGGCACCTCGCGCCCGCGCCACTCCGCCGGGCGGGTGTACACCGGCGGGGCCAGCAGATTGTCCTGAAACGAGTCGCTCAGGGCCGATTCCTCGTTGCCGAGCACGCCCGGCAGCAGCCGTACTACGGCATCCACCACCACGGCCGCGCCCAGCTCACCGCCGCTGAGCACGAAGTCGCCCACGCTGATTTCCTCGGTCACGTACTCCTCACGGATGCGCTCATCCACGCCCTTGTAGTGCCCGCAGAGCAGTATCACGTTCTGTAGCAACGACAGCCGGTTGGCCGCCGCCTGCCGGAAAGTGGGCCCGTCGGGGGTGAGGTAGATGATGGCGTCGTACGGGCGCGCGGCCCGCAGCCCGTCGATGCAGGCGGCAATGGGCTCGGGGCGCAGCACCATGCCCGCTCCACCGCCGAAGGCGTAGTCGTCGATCTGCCCGTGCTTGTTGATGGCGAACTGGCGCAGATCGTGCAGGTGAATTTCGGCCAGACCCTTTTCCTGGGCCCGCTTCACGATGGAGTGCGCGAAGGGGCTGACGAGCAGTTCGGGCTGGCAGGTGATGATGTCGAAGCGCATGGCTGGGCGCGGGCTGGAAGTGAGCGAAGCGCCGGAGCGGTTCGCGGTGTCAGAAAAGCGGTGGCCGACGCCGGTACGGGCTAGGCTTCGGCGGCTTTGTCCGCTCCGGCATCCTCGGCGTCCTCTTCGTCGTCGGGGGCCGAGGGCTTGAGGTAGATGTCGAGCAGACCTTCGGGCAGGGTCACGTGCAGCTCCCGGGTGTCCTCGTCGGCGTGCTGCACCAGCTCGCCGACCACCGGAATCAGCACTTCCTGGCCCTGGTAGCGCATGGCCAGCAGCACCTGCTCGGGCAGCTCGTAGAAGGCCTCCACGGTGCCCAGCTGGCCCAGGTTGGCGTCGACTACGGTGTAGCCGACCACCTCGTGGAAGTAAAACTGGTCGTCCTCCAGCTCGGGCAAATCTTCCAGCGGACGAAACAGCTTCAGGCCGCGAAACAGCTCGGCGTCCTCGATGCGGTCCACCTTCCGGAGCTTGAGCAGCACGCGGGTGCCGTTCTGGGGCGTGAGGCGCTCCACCTCGAAGCGGTGCAGCTTGCCCGAGCCGGCGGGGCGCTCCACGAATACCTCTTCCACGTCGAGGTAGTCGGCCACGTCGTCCACGTCCAGCTCGGCCACCAGTTGGCCGCGCAGGCCGTGGGTTTTCACCACGTAGCCCAGCTCATAGCTTTCGTCAAGAGTCATGTTGACAGGGTAGGATGGTAAGAGTTGGTGAGTTTAGGAGGTAAAAAATTTAGGAGTTTTTGAGTCCGAGGTTTAAGAACTCCCGGAGGAAACTCTTAAACTCTCAAACTCAAAAACTCCTAAACTGGAAAGGCTCCTAAACTGAGCTTAGGCGTTTTCCTCGGTGCTTTCGGCCGGAGCTTCGGCAGCCTCGGGAGCTTCTTCGGCAGCCGGAGCGTTGGCGGCGGTAGCGGCGGCCTGCTTCTGACGCAGCGCCTCGGCACGGGCTTCGCGCACTTTGGTTTCGGCGGCCAGCTGCTGCTTGCGCGCTTCGTCCTTAGCGGCGCCCACGTCGGTGCGCTTGCCTTCAATCTTGGCATTCTTCTCCTCGGTCCACTGCTGGAAGCGCTGGTCGGCTACGTCCTGGCCGATGGCGCCCTTGATAACGCCGAGCTGCAGGTGCTTGCGGTAGAGCACGCCGCGGTACGACAGCATGGCGCGCACGGTGTCGGTGGGCTGGGCGCCCTTCATCAGCCAATCGAAAGCCTTGTCGGCGTCGAAGTTGATGGAGGCGGGGTTGGTCAGCGGGTTGTAGGTGCCGAGTTTCTCGATGAAGCGGCCGTCACGCGGAGCGCGCGAATCAGCTACTACGATGTCGTACATAGCGGCCTTTTTGCGGCCGCGGCGGGCGAGGCGGATTTTAACTGCCATAAACCGTGTCGGTTAGGTGACGCAGCTCGTGCGTCGGATGAAAAAAAGATTTGGGCTGCAAAGGTAGGGAAAAGAAGCAGCAGTTTGATTCTGAGTTTAAAGATTTGTCAGTGAGCGTAACCAGAACGTCATCCTGGGGCGTAGCCGAAGGACCTTGCTCGAACCTTGCACCAGCCATAAAGCGCAGCTACCAACTCTCTTTCGTCCGGACTGCGGTGACGTCAATGCCGGTTGGTAAAAAGCGTCAGCACTTCATAGGTAGTGGCGAGGCAGGGTGCGAGGAAGGTCCTTCGCAAGCTCAGGATGACAGGCTTTTTTTCACTCTCATCCTCAACAGAAAAGCCGCCCTGGTTTCCCGGAGCGGCTTTTTTGTTGAGGCGAAGCGACTTTAGGCCGCCATCGACACCGGCTGCTTGGCCGATTTCTCGCGCTTGATCTTGATGATGCTCAGCTTGTCCAGCGTCCAGATGACGGGGTAAGTGGGGTCCAGCTCCCACCACTTCACGCCGAAGTTGACGCGCATGGGCAGCTTGTGGTGGTTGTTCTGAAACAGCTCGCCGCCGGTCAGGAAGTCGAAGAAAAGGGAGTTGCGCGACTTATCGTTGTTGTCGAAGTTCTGGTAGCCGTACTTGTGGCCGCTCCAGTTGACGATGGCGCCGTGCACCGGGCCCATCAGGAAGTGGAAGGGCAGCAGCAGGTAGAGGTACCACATGCTGGCCGGCACCAGGGCCACGTACACGCCCACGTAGGCCGTGCCCCAGGCCACGCGCGAAATCCAATGGTCGCCGATGCGCTCCAGCGCCCCCCAGGTGGGGTAGTCGCCCTCGAAGCGCTTGGCCAACTCGTACTCGTTGTTGAGCACCGAGTTGTAGATGTTTTTCGTCTTCCACATCATCGTGAAGGCATTCGACGAGTAGTGGGGGCTGTGCGGGTCGTGTTCCGTGTCGGAGTAGGCGTGGTGCATGCGGTGCAGCAGCGCGTAGGCCCGGGGCGAGAGGTACGAGGAGCCCTGCGCCAGGTAGGTCAGCAGGAAGAAAAACCGCTCCCAGAAGCGGTTCATGGTGTACATCTTGTGGGCCGCGTAGCGGTGCAGGTAGAACGTCTGCACGAACAGCGACAGGTACCAGTGCCCGACGAAAAACAGCAGAATCGGCATGAGGCGGGAGGAAGGAAAAAGGGTTAAAGCCTTGACGCGTAAACGCGTACAAGCCGGTTTGGTTCGAAGAGCTGACGCAAACGTAGCGCCCGGCCGCGGCCCGGCCAATGACTTTCGTCAGCGCCCATCCGGGGCGTCTGTGAAATGGTGAACCGGGGAGTATGGTTCAGTTCGGGAGAATATAAAAACTCACCAGTGCACTAGCTCACCATTTCGCCGCTGCGGATCGGGTCCCATACTTCCGCGTCGGGCAGCGGGGCCACGATGTCCATTTCCTGCTGCGTGACGGGGTGCTTGAACTGCAGCCGGCGGGCGTGCAGGGCGATGCTCAAATCGGGCAGCGGGGCCATGGCGCCGTACTTCACGTCGCCGGTAATGGGCGTGCCCAGGCCGGTGCTCAGCTGCACCCGGATCTGGTGCGGGCGTCCGGTGATGGGGTTGACTTCGAGCAGGTAGCGGTGGCCCACCTGGCCCAGCACCTTGTAGTTCAGCTCGGCGCGCTGGCCCTGCTGGTGCTTCTGCGGGTAGGCCTTGGTCACGTTGCGCATCGGGTCCTTCACCAGCCAGTGCACCAGGGTGCCTTCCATCGTCTGCGGGGCCTTGCCCACCAGCGCCCAGTAGGTTTTGTGCATGTGGTTGTCGCGGAACATTTCGTTCAGCCGGCTCAGGGCCTTGCTGGTTTTGGCCAGCACCACGATGCCCGACACAGGCCGGTCGATGCGGTGGCACACGCCGATAAAGGCGTTGCCGGGCTTTTTGTACTTCAGGCGCAGGTACTCGGCGGCCTTGACGGAGAGCGGCTCGTCGCGGGTTTCGTCGGCCTGCACCAGCGTGCCGGCGGTTTTGTTGACGATGAGCAGGTGGTTGTCTTCGAACAGAATTTCTTTCTGCTCCGACCAGATGGCGGGTCTGTTCACTACTGGAATCCGGAAAAGGTAAACAACGTCGGCGGGGCAGGCCCGGAATAAGTCAACTCACAGTCACAAACGCACGCTCCTCGCGGGGAGCCGGTTGCCGCGCCGACCAACGGTAACTGCAAATAAACGACAGAGTTCGGATATGCATTGCCCGGGCGGCGCCGAGCCGGTCGGCGGCGGGCTGTCAGACAGCCTTATAACAGCCGCGCCACGACCTGGTTGGGCCGTGGCGCGGATTTTTTTGCCGGTTGCGGAGCGGGCTTAGTAGGCTTCCTTCTCGTTCGGGAAGTCGCGGCTTTTCACATCGTCGATGTACTGCGTCACGGCCTGGTGCATCAGGTCGCCCAATTCGGCGTAGCGGCGCAGGAAGCGCGGTTTGAACTCCTGCGTGATGCCCAGCATGTCGTGCACCACCAGCACCTGCCCGTCGACTTCGGGCCCGGCCCCGATGCCGATAACCGGAATCGAGAGCTGCTCGGCTACCTGCTTGGCCAGGGCCGAGGGAATCTTTTCGAGCACCAAGGCAAAGCAGCCCAGCTCTTCCAGCAGCTTGGCGTCTTCGATGAGCTTCTGGGCTTCGGCTTCTTCCTTGGCCCGCACGGTGTAGGTGCCGAACTTGTAGATGCTCTGCGGGGTGAGGCCCAAATGGCCCATCACCGGGATGCCGGCCGTCAGGATGCGGATAATCGAGTCCTTGATTTCGGCGCCGCCTTCCAGCTTCACGCCGTGCCCGCCCGATTCCTTCATGATGCGGATGGCCGAGCGCAGTGCCTCCGACGAATTGCCCTGGTAAGAGCCAAACGGCATGTCGACCACCACAAAGGACCGCGTAACGGCCCGCACCACCGAGGCGGCGTGGTAAATCATCTGGTCCAGCGTGATGGGCAGCGTGGTTTCGTGCCCGGCCATGACGTTGGAGGCCGAGTCGCCGACGAGCAGCACGTCGATGCCCGCCCCGTCGAGGATTTTGGCCATCGAGTAATCGTAGGCCGTGAGCATCGAGATTTTCTCGCCGCGCTGCTTCATGGCCAGCAGCTGATGCGTGGTCACGCGCTTGATTTCCTTGTGCTGCGACATGGTTTTTGGGGTGATGAGGTGACAGGCGACACGTAGCGCGTCAGCTCTGCGGCCCAAAAGTAACTTTTGCCCCGTAACCAGCCGGCCAAGCGGCAAGTACGCACCTGTCACCGCTTAGCGGTTCAGGAAGGTGCGGTTGCGGTTCAGCTTCAGGTCCTGCAGCAGCGCCGACTTGGCCCCGATGGTCACGTTGAAGCCCTGAATCTGCCCGGTCGGAATCCAGGAGCCGGTGATTTGCCAGCAGTGCAGGTCGCGGAAGAAGTTGATGGACGTCAGCGTGACCTTGCGCGACACGAAGTCGTAGCCCGAGGTGTAGCTCAGGCGCATCTTGTCGGTGAGCTTGATTTCGCCGCTCACGTTCATGGCCACCGTGGGCCAGGAGCGGTTGCGCGTCACGCCGGTGCGGGCCAGGCGCGGGCCGGGGTCGGAGTACAGGGCGCCGAGCGAGGCATTCAGCGTCCACGGAATCGAGAAGTCGAGGTAGTCGACGTAGGAATCGGGCTGGTTGGGGTTGCCGAGCACCGGGTCGTTGACCGGGGCCGTGCGCTGGGGACGGCTGCTGGGCTGACCCGGCCGGCGGTTGCTGTCGAACTGATAGCTGAGCTGCGCCGAGGCCTGATCCAGGCGGGCCAGACGCGGGTTGGGCTGGTCGAAGAGGTACTTATCGATGAGCGTGCCCGAGGAGTCGCGCTGGTAGAAGCTGAAGGTGCCCGATACCAGCACGCTCAGCTTCTGGGCCACCTGCGTGCGCAGGCTGGCGTTGAGCGGGGCCAGCTTAAACGACTGCGCAATGAAGTTGTAGCCGGAGGAAAGGTCGAAGCCGTCGATGAGGCTGACTTTCTTGGTGGGCTGGGTGCCGGTGGTATCCTTGTCGTTGCGCACCTTCATTTCCACCTGGTTCTGCAGGCTGAAGCTCACCTGGCTGACCGGCCCGCCACCCGGCCCGGTGCCCGCGAAGCCCTGGTAGCGCGAAAACTGCGAGGCCGTAAACAGGGCCCCGGCCGTGTTGCGCAGGTCGAAGGGCAGCAGGCCATCGTTGTAAGGCTGCTCGTAGTAGTTCGGGTTGGAGAGGTAATCCGGCGAGTAGGTGTAGCTCACGCTGGGCGCCAGGCGGTGGCGAATGGCCTGAATGCGCTTGGTCTTGCCGAAGTTGACGGTGCCGTACAGGTTGGTGGAGAGGGCGGCGCCGGCGCTGAAGTTGCCCACCCGGAACAGGCCGCGGGCCGTATCGACCCGGATGGCCTGCGCATCGGGCACGTAGCGGTAGTTCAGGCGCTTGAGAAACCACGACTCGCCGTACGAGGCGCTGGGCGCAAACGAGAGGTGGCGCAGCAGGGTGTAGTTGCCCAGCGAAAGGCCGAAGCGGTGCTGCAGGCTGGTCTGGTAGTTGCGCAGCAGCGGGCCGAGGTTGCTTAGCTCAATGGGGACGGTGCGCGTGGCCGTGTTGCCGCCCAGCAGCGGCAGGCCCGAAGCCAGCGTGCGGGCGGCCTCGGTGTTGGTCAGCCGGTTCTGGCCCGTAAACTGGTAATCCACCGAAAACTGCTCGTAGAACTTGCCGCGCGTGGGCATGCCCAGCAGTTGGTAGATGTTCTGGCGCTGCACGGCCAGCGTCACATCCGGCAGCGTCAGGTTCACCGTGCGGGTGATGGTGTTCAAATCCTGGGTGGCCTGCAGCGAGTAGTTGATGGGCAGGTTGCGCAGCTGCTTGGAGTAGCTGATCGACGAGTTGAAGGCCGGCGTGAGGTAGTTGCGCACGTCGATGGTGTTCTGCTGGTTGAACTCGGGGCTGCCCGTGCGCACGCTGGCCGAAAAGCGGCCCCCGCCCGGCCGCGGCGTGGGCGCGTGGCTCCACGACAGCCAGAAGGTGCGGGGCTTGAAGTTGCGGCGCAGGTTGGCGTTGGCGCTCAGGTCCGAGGAGCCCAGAATCAGGCCCGCCGGCCGGCGCGAATAGCTGAACTCCAGGCGGCCGTCGTAGCTGTAGCGCTTGCGGTAGGTCAGGTCGGTGTTCACGCCCCAGCCCCCGAAGGAGTCGGCGTTGCCCGAGTACACGCTGCCGGTCACGCGCAGGCCGATGTGCTCGTTGACCACGAAGTAGTAGCCGCCGTTGGTCAGGTAGAAGCCCCGGTCCAGCGCCTGCCCGAAGGTCGGAATGATCAGGCCCGAGGCGCGCGACTTGCCCGGGGTGGGGAAGTAGCCGAACAAAAAGCCCAGCGGCGTCGGAATGTCGCCGATGACGAGGTTGAAGGGCCCGGTCACCACCTGTTTGCGCGGAATCACCTTCATCTTCGAGGCGTTGATGAAGAAGTGCGGGTGCTCCAGGTTGCAGGTGGTGTAGCGTCCGTGCAGGCCGTAGATTTCGTTCAGCTCGTTTTTCTTCACCACCTCGGCGTGGATGTAGCCCTCACCCTGCTGGGTGATGGCCTCCGCAATCTTGCCCTTGCGCGACTTGAAGTTGTAGGCAATGCGCCCGGCCTGGTAGGTTTCGGCCCCGTCCTTGAACACGGGCTTGTCGCGCACCTTGCCGGTGGTGTCGGCCCGGCCCTCGGCCGTGAGCAGGTTCTGGCTGTAGTCGACGGTGATGACGCCCGCTTTCAGGTCCATCGTGCCGTAGTTCACGCTGGCCTTGTTGTAGAGCACCGCCCGCTTTTCCTGCACGTTGAAGCGGATGGAGTCCTTGGCCTGGTACTTCACCGTGGTTTCGATGTCGCCCTTGGGCTTCACGCCCACGCGCAGCGAGTCGGCGCCGGTGCGGGCCGTATCGGGGCGGGCGGCCAGGGGAGGCGCGGCCTGCCCGGCGGGGCGGGGCTGCGGCGCGGCGGGGCGCTGCTGGGCCTGCGCCACGTCCAGCAATAGGCAATAACTAATCAGCAGGGCGAGCGTACGCCAAGGGCGAAGCACCCGTCTGCTGCGGCATAGCGTTTGAATATGCGCCGCGGAAAGAGTCACGAAGGGCAGATTTGCTTTATTTTGTGGCTAAGAGTGCAAAAATAGCGGGTAGCCGCCCCATCTAACGAACACCGTGCGGAATATTGTCCTTCTCGTGGCGGCGCTGCTGGCGCTGGGCCCCGGCCCGGCCGCGAGCGTGGCGCAGCAGCCCGATTCGAGCGCCGAGGCCCCGCGGCGCCCCGCGGCGGCCCAGTACCGCCTGCGCACCGTGGTGCTCGACGCCGGCCACGGCGGCAAAGACAAGGGCTGCGCCGGGCCCGACGGCGCCCGCGAAGCCGCGGTGGCGCTGAAAATCGTGCTGGAGCTGGGCCGCCTCATCGAGGATAACATGCCCGACGTGAAGGTGGTGTATACCCGCAAAACCGACGACTTCGTGGAGCTGGCCGACCGCGCCGGCGTGGCCAACAAACACAACGCCGACCTCTTCATCTCGGTCCATTGCAACGCCGGCCCCGCGGCCGCCCGCGGCACCGAGGTGTGGACGATGGGGCCGCACAAGACCGAGGCCAACCTGGCCACGGCCAAGCGCGAAAACGCCGTAATTCTGCAGGAAGACAACTACAAGGAACGCTACAGCGGCTTCGACCCCCGCTCGCCCCAGTCGCACATCCTCTTCTCGCTTTACCAGAGCGCCCACATCGACAACTCCCTGCGCTTTGCCGCCAAGGTCGACCACGAGTTCCGCACCACGGTGAAGCGGCCCTCGCGCGGGGTGAAGCAGGCGGGCTTTCTGGTGCTCTGGAAATCCACCATGCCCTCGGCCCTGATCGAGGTTGGCTTTCTGACCAATCCGGGCGAGGAGCAGTACTTAAACGATAAGGCCGGACAGTCGTATATGGCTGCGGGTATTTACCGCGCCTTCCGCCAATACAAGCAGGACCTGGAGGCCAGCAGCGCGGCCGACTAACTGCGCGCCGTTCGCCTATCTTGCCCCGGCATTCGTCGGCGGCCCCGATATTTCTCTTTCTTTTTCTCTCTCCGCCTTCCCCGTGTCCAAAGAAGCCAAAGTTGCCCTGCTGGCCATTGTCGCCCTGGTGGCGTTGTTTGTTGGCTTTCGATTCCTGAAAGGCAGCAATGTGTTTTCCTCCGACCGCACCTTTTACACCGTTTACGACAACGTCGACGGGCTGAACGACGGCGCGGCCGTGCTGCTCAACGGCGTGGCCGTGGGCCAGGTCAAGAAGCGCGAACTGATGCCCGAACAGGGCAACCGCGTCCGGGTGGCCCTCGAAATCCGCAAGGACGTGGAAGTCGGCGACTCCACGCTGGCCAGCCTCAGCGGCTCGCTGCTGGGCTCCAAGTCGGTGACGCTGATTCAGGGGCGCAACACCAAGATTTTCGAGGGCGGCGAGGAGCTGCGCAGCTACCACGCGGCCAGCCTCACCGACGCCTTCCAGGCCAAGGCGCTGCCCGTGCTCGGCACCGTCGACTCCACGCTGATCCGCGTCAACCAGTTTTTGAGCAAGGAAGCCCGCCTGAGCCTGCAGCAGACCCTGCTGAACTCGCAGGCCACCACCGAGGCCCTGCGCAACATGCTGGTGATGAACCAGCGCAACATCAACCAGATTACCACCAATATGGCCGCGCTCAGCTCCTCGCTGGCCGTGACGGAGCGCAAGTTCGACCAGGTGGCTACCAACCTCGCCTCCATCACCGACACGCTCAAGCGCGCCCCGCTGGCCAAAACCGTGCGCGACCTGAACACCACCGTGGCCCAGACGCAGTCGGCCATCAAGGGCCTGAACCAGCAGCTGACCAGCACCAAAGGCTCCCTGGGCCTGCTGCTCAACGACGATTCGCTTTACACCAATCTGAACGCCACGTCGGCCTCGGCCAATGCCCTGCTGGTGGATCTGAAGGCCAACCCCAAGCGCTACGTGCACTTCTCCGTGTTCGGCGGCGGCGACAAGGAAAAGAAGAAAACCGAAACGGAAGTGAAGCCCGACGGCACCCGCAAGCGCGAAACCAAAACCGTGACCCAGCAAGCCACTACGCCGGTGGATACGGCCGTGCGGCCCTGAGCCCGCCTTGCTTTGAACGGAAAGCCCGCGTTGAAAGACGCGGGCTTTTTTGTTGCTGGTAAGGCCGTCGTCCTGAGGAAAGCAAACCGAAGGTCTTTGACTACGCTGACCTTCGGTTCGGCTGCGCCTCAGGACGACGGCCTTTCCATCCCCTTATGCTTCTAGCCTAACGACTGTTAGGCTGATGCGCGAAATCAATTACCTTTGAAATCAGCCCGCGCAGGCGGGCGTTTCGTCTCCCCAACGCTTCCCATTCCCGTGAACCAGCCCGCCACGCCCTCCCGTCAGGACCTCGAATTCAACAAAAACGAAGACCAGCTCAAGCAGCTCAACTTCCAGCTGCAGAAGCGCCTGGAGAAGGTGCGGCTCGGCGGGGGCGAAAAGCGCATTGCCGCCCACAAGGCCAAGGGCAAGCTCACGGCCCGGGAGCGAATTGACTACCTCATCGACCCCGGCTCCAACACCGTCGAAATCGGCGCGTTTGCCGGCGAGGGTATGTATAAGGAGGAAGGCGGCTGCCCCAGCGGCGGCGTGGTCGTGGTCATCGGCTACGTGCAGGGCCGGCAATGCGTCATCGTGGCCAACGACGCCACTGTAAAGGCCGGGGCCTGGTTCCCGATTACGGCCAAGAAAAACCTGCGCGCCCAGGAAATCAGCATCGAAAACAAGCTGCCGATTATCTACCTCGTGGACTCGGCCGGCGTGTACCTGCCGATGCAGGACGAAATCTTCCCCGACAAGGAGCACTTCGGCCGCATCTTCCGCAACAACGCGGTGATGAGCAGCATGGGCATCGTGCAGCTGGCGGCTATCATGGGCCCCTGCGTGGCCGGCGGGGCTTACCTCCCCATCATGTCCGACGAGGCCATGATTGTGGATGGCACGGGCTCGGTGTTCCTGGCCGGCTCGTACCTGGTGAAGTCGGCCATCGGCGAATCCATCGACAACGAGACGCTGGGCGGGGCCACCACACACTCGGAAATTTCGGGCGTGACGGATTACAAGTTCAAGGACGACGCGGAGTGCCTGGACCACATCCGCAATATCTTCGACAAGCTTGGGGGCCACGCCACGGCCGGTTTTTCGCGCAAAACGCCCCAGGCACCGGCCCAGGACGAGCGGGAAATCTACGGCCTGCTGCCCTCCGACCGGGTGAAGCCCTACGACATGATGGATATTATCAACCGCCTGGTGGATAACTCCGAATTTGAGCCCTACAAGGACCTGTACGGCCAGACGCTTATCTGCGGGCTGGCGCGCATCGACGGCTGGGCGGTGGGCATCGTGGCCAACCAGCGCAAAATCGTGAAGACCAAGAAGGGCGCCATGCAGATGGGCGGGGTTATCTACTCCGACTCGGCCGATAAGGCAGCGCGCTTTATTATGAACTGCAACCAGAAGCGCATTCCGCTGGTGTTTTTGCACGACGTGTCGGGCTTCATGGTCGGCTCGCAGTCGGAGCACGGCGGCATCATCAAGGACGGGGCGAAGATGGTCAACGCCATGTCCAACTCCGTGGTGCCGAAGTTCTCGGTCATCATCGGCAACTCGTACGGGGCCGGCAACTACGCCAT
Source organism: Hymenobacter edaphi (assembly GCF_003258365.1). GTDB lineage: Bacteria > Bacteroidota > Bacteroidia > Cytophagales > Hymenobacteraceae > Solirubrum > Solirubrum edaphi. The sequence continues at coordinate 601,556 of NZ_QHKM01000003.1, forward strand.
GTGCGGCAAGGCCTACGACCCGCGCCTGATCGTGGCCTGGCCCACGGCCCAGCTGGCGGTGATGAGCGGGGCCGCGGCGGCCAATACGCTGCTGCAGATTCAGGTGGCCGCCGCCGAGGGCAAGGGCGAAAAGCTCACCGAGGAGGCCAAAAAGGAAATGTTCGACAAGATCAAGGCCCGCTACGACGAGCAGCTCTCGCCCTACTACGCCGCCGCCCGCCTCTGGGTCGACGCCATCATCGACCCGCTGGAAACCCGCAAGCTGATTTCGGAAGGCATCAGTATGGCCAACCACGCCCCGATTGAGAAGGCGTACAACGTGGGGGTAATTCAGGTGTGAGGCAGTAGGCCTGGCCGCTCAAGAACTCGGAACGCGTATGTTAAAAAATGGGTGGGGAACGGTCGTTGAGGCTTTGTGGACGTGGTTGCGCGGGCCCCTCGGACCCGCCCTGCCGCCCGTGGCTCATCCCCGGTACACCAAGAACAACCCCGGCCGCTGGGTTGACACGTCGGCCGACTGGCGCATCCAGGAGCGCAGCAGCTTGGCCACGCCGCTGACTACCGGTGCGCTGCTGCAGTGGCAAGAGCACAACTTCAGCTACGCAAGGCTGCGAGTAGACGAATACCAGCGCCTGTATCTGGACATGCGCTTCGACTGGCCCGCGGATACCTACTATGGCCAGGAAGAACTGCAGGCCACCGAAGCAGACGCGGCGGCGTGCGAAGGCCTCTACTTGGCGGAATTCCGGCGGTATTCGGACGATACGGCCGAGCTGGTGGTCAAGCAGGTGCCGGGCTTTGCCGGAAGCTTGACCCTGGTGCTACAAGGCGTGACGGCGGAAGACTGGCAGCGCCTGCAAAGTCAGGCTTCTAAATGCTACAGGTGGATAGCCGAGTAGCCTGGCCCACGGCCACTCCAACGCCTGCTAAAACAAAACGCCCCGGCCACCCAGCCGGGGCGTTTCCACTCATTATAGCTGGTGCCACCCACCCAAAGCGCAGCACCTTACTCGCCGGCAAAGCTCGGGCCGCCGTGTGACCTGGGCGTTGCCGGGCCGTTACGATTTCGGTGTTTCGGCGCGGATTACTGCTGCAAATACTCGGCGGCGGTGCGGTTCATGGGGTTCAGGGCCAGGGCGCGGGTGTAGTGCTGGGTGGCCAGCTTCTTGTTGCCGAGGGCGGCGTAGGTTTCGGCCAGGCTGTCGTAGGTGTTGGCACTGGCGGGGTAGAGGCGCACGTTCAGCTGAAACACGGCCAGGGCATCGGTCAGCTGGCCCTGCTCCACCAGGGAGTAGCCCCAGGCGTTGACGGCAGTTTCGGGCAGGGCGTAGGCGGGGTCTTTGCGGCGGGCTTTCTTCACTTCCTCCTCTAGGTGCGTGAAGCCGCGCTGGCGCAGGGTGCGGTGCAGGGCGCGCAGGGTCGGGGGCAGGCCGAAGCCGTCGGCCACGCGCATATCGGACAGGTAGCAGGCCGCCAGCGCGTCGATGAACCGCTCGGGGTTGGCGCCCTGCAGGTTGGTCAGCACCACGATGGCCAGGTCGTCCTGCGGGTACACGAACACGGCGGAGCGGCCGCCACCCACCGGGGCCACGGCCGGGTGCTCGGGCCGGTCGACGGTGGGCCAGCCGAGGGCATAGCCGGTGAGCTTGCCGCCGAAGCTGCGGGTAGTGCCATCGTTGAGCCGGCCGGGCGTCCAGAGCGTGGGCAGGCTGGCGGGCTGCAGGAGCTTGCCCTGCTGCAGGGCCACCAGCCAGCGGGCCATTTCCTGGGCAGTGGAGCTCATGCCCGCGGCCGGGCGCAGCGAGGGCGGAAACACCTCGAACAGGTTCTGCAGCTCCTTGCCCCGGCGCGGCCGGCCGTCGATGTACTGGGTGAAGGTGTAGCCGCGGGCCAGGCGGGGCAGCACGGTGTGGGCGTCGCCGGAACTGGTGCGGGGCATGGGCACCACGTCGAGCTGCCGCTGCTGGATAAAGGCAGCGAAGGGCTGCCCGCTGAGCTTATCGATAAGCTTGCCCAGCAACAGGTAGTTGGTCTGGTTGTAGGCAAACCGCTCCCCGGGCTTGGCTTCCAGCGGCTGCTTCTGCACCTCGGCCCAGGCGGCTTTTTCGTTGTTCTCGGTCACCAGCGCGTCCTCGGGCATGATGTCGGGCAGGCCGGAGGTGTGCGTGAGCAGCTGCCGGACGGTGACCGGGTGCCAGGCGGCGGGCAGCTCGGGCAGGTAGCGCCCGGCTGGCGCCGAGAGGTCGAGCTGGCCGGCTTCCACCAGCTGCATCACCGCCACGCCCACGAAGGCTTTGGTGATGGAGTTCAGGAAAAAGCGCGTCTGCCCCGTCACCGGCACCGAGTCCTGCACGTTGGCCAAGCCGTAGTTGCTCAGCTTGACGATCTGCCCGTGGCGCACCACGGCCAGCTGCACGCCCGGAATGCGCAGCTGGCGCATGGCCTGCTGCACCAGCAGGTCCACGCTGTCGGGTGGGGCGGTTTGGGCAGCAGCGGGGGCCAACGGGCCCAGCAGCAGGGTCAGGGCGCCGCCAAGCAGGCCGGCGCACAGGGAGCGGAAATGCGTTTTCATAGCACGGTGGAAGTGAGAGCGGAGCCGCGGCAACACGGCTGCCGGGCATCTGGGGCGGCAGATGAGCCCGCGCCGGCAAAGGTTGCCCGGTTGCGGGCTAATTGGGCCAAGCAGTTGACCTGCAGCTGCGAAAAAACGCAAAACGCCCCGGCCATCCAGCCGGGGCGTTTCCACTCATTATAGCTGGTGCCACCCACCCAAAGCGCAGCACCTTACTCGCCGGCAAAGCTCGGGCCGCCGTGTGACCTGGGCGTTGCCGCTGGGTTAAGCTTGTGGCGGCCGGCGCAGCGACGACTCGCGCACCAGCAGCGTGGGCTGCAGCACGGTGCGGCGCGGGGCAAAGCGGGCGGGCTCGTCCTCCAGCATTTCCAGCAGCAGCCGCACCGCCGACTGCCCCAGCTGCTCGCTGCCCTGGTCCACGGAGCTGAGCAGGGGGTCGGTGAAGGAGGTAAACGACTCGTTGCTGAAGCCCACCAGGGCCATATCCTGCGGCACCGCCAAGCCCTGGGCCTTCAGCTCCTTCAGCGCCCCCACCAGGGCAAAGTCACTGGCCGAAAAGATGGCGTCGGGCGCAGGTTGTTGCCGGAGCAGCTGGCGCACGCCCGCGCGGCCATCCTCCACGCACAGGTCGCTGTAGAGCACCAGGCTTTCGTCCGCGGGCCGGCCGGCGTGGCGCAGGGCGTCGAGGTAGCCCTGGCGGCGGTGGCGGTAGATATTCAGGTGCTGCGGCCCGGCGAAGTGCGCAATGCGCCCGCAGCCCTGGTCGAGCAGGTGCTGGGTGGCCTGGTAGGCCCCCTGGTAGTCGTCGATGACCACGGCGCTGACTGCCGGGCTGTCGGGCACCCGGTCGAAGAATACCAGCGGAATGCCGCGCTTGCGCACCTTGTCGAAGTGCTTGTCGTCCTGGGTAGTGCGCGCCAGCGACACCAGAATGCCCGCCACCTGGGCATTGAGCAGGGTTTCGAGGTTCTGCCGCTCGTGGCGCACGTCCTCGTTCGACTGGCAGATCAGGATGCTGAAGCCGGCCTTGGTGGCCAGCGCCTCAATGCCCTTCACCACCGTCATGAAGAAGTGCCCGTCGATGTGGGGCACGATGACGCCCAGCAGGTTGCTGCGGCCCTTGCGCAGGGCCGAGGCGAGGTGGTTGGGTTGGTAGTTCAGGCTCCGGGCCAGCTGCCAGACGCGCTTTTTGGTAGCGTCGCTGATGCCGGGATGGTCGCTCAGCGCCCGCGAAATCGTGGAAACGGATAGGTCCAGCGCCTTCGCCAAATCCGAGATGGAAGCTGTGTTGCGGGCCAACGGGAAGCGGGGATTGAGGGGCTGATGGAAGGAAACGCGCAGCCGGTAGGCCACCGCTCGGGCGAAATTACGCAAGCGGCCCATCGGCAGCGGCGCGCGGCCCGGCGGTGTCGGCTTGGCCGGCAGCGGATGAGCCGGCCAAGCCGCCGCGTGGGGCCACGCGGCGGCCCGTTTCCGGTGCGGTAGCAGGCCCGGAGCCACGGCGGTTAGCCCGTGCGGGCGCCAGCTGCCGAACGCGCTATTCCGGCGCCTCCGTCTGCTTGTAGTGCACTTCCGGCAGCTCGCGCAAGCGCTGGGCGGCGTACTCGGGCGTGATGTCGCGCTGCGGGTTGGCCAGCATCTCGTAGCCCACCATGAACTTGCGCACCGTGGCCGAGCGCAGCAGCGGCGGAAAGAAGTGCATGTGCAGGTGCCATTCCGGGTGCGCCTCGCCGTCGGTGGGGCGCTGGTGCAGGCCGGCGGAGTAGGGGAAGGAGGTCTGGAAAAGGTTGTCGTAGCGGATGGTGAGGCGGCGGATGATGTCGGCAAAGGCGTCCTTTTCCGCGTCGCGGAGCTGGGTCACATCCTGCACCGGGCGGCGCGGCAGCACCAGCGTCTCGAAGGGCCAGGCCGCCCAGAACGGCACCAGCGCCACCCAATGCTCGTTGTCGAGCACCACGCGCGTCTGCTCCCGCAGCTCGATTTCCAGGTAATCCGTCAGCAGGGTGCGGCCGTGCTGCTGGAAGTAAGCCCGCTGCTGCACGGTTTCCTTGGCCGGGTCGCCGGGCACGGTGCGCTGCGCCCAGATCTGCCCGTGCGGGTGCGGGTTCGAGCAGCCCATCACCTGGCCCTTGTTCTCGAAAATCTGCACGTAGTTGATGTCGGGGCGGGCGCCCAGCTCGGCAAACTGCTCGGCCCACACGTCCACCACGCCGCGAATGGCCTCGGTGGTCATTTCGGGCAGGGTCAGGTCGTGGCGGGGCGAAAAGCAGATGACGCGCGCCAGCCCCGATTCGGCCTCGGCCCGCAGCAGCCCGCCCACTTCCACCGCGCCGTGGGGCGCATCGGGCGTGAGGGCGGCGAAGTCGTTGTCGAACACGAAAGTGCCGGTGTAGGGCGGGTTCACGATGCCGCCGGCGCGGGTGTTGCCCGGGCAGAGGTAGCAGCCCGGGTCGTAGGCGGGGCGCTGCGAGCGGTCCGGGGCTTCCTGCTGCCCCTGCCAGGGGCGCAGCGCCCGGTGCGGCGACACGAGCAGCCATTCGCCGGTGAGCGGGTTGAAACGGCGGTGCGGTTGCTGGGCGAGGTCGAATGAGGCCATGAGAGAAAAGGTGCAGCGGCCACGGAGCCGGCAGAAAGGGCGGAAGAAAGAATAACGGCGACTACCACACTATACCCACGCGGCGCCGCCAGGTTGCCGGCGTTGCGCCGGGGAGCGGGTTGGGCGCCGGCGTCGGGCCGCCCGGTTGCGGCCGGGGCCGGCTGGCTCAGGCGGAATGCGCCGCCGCGGCCGGCCCTGCTACCTCCGACACGCCGGCCACGATGCTGGTCTGGTAGGTTTCCAGCGGGCGGCCGAAGCGGCGCTGGTAGGCCTGGCCGACGGTCTGGATGAAGGCCTCGACGTGGGCGGGGGCCACCAGGTTGAGGGTGCAGCCGCCGAAGCCGCCGCCCATCATGCGGGCGCCGTACACGCCGGGCAGGCCGCGGGCGGCTTCCTCCAGCGCGTCCAGCTCGGGGCAGCTCACCTCGTACTCGTCGCGCAGGCCGGCGTGGGAGGCGTGCATGAGCCGGCCGACGGCGGCCAGGTCGCGGCGCTGCAGCGCTTCGCAGGCGTCGAGCACGCGCTGGTTTTCCTGCACCACGTAGCGGCAGCGGCGGTAAGTCACTTCGTCGAACGCGGCCTGGTGTTGCGCCAGCTGGGCCAGGGTGGCGTCGCGCAGGCTTTTCACGTCGGGGTAGTGCTGCTGCAGCAGCTGCACGCCCCGCTCGCACTCCTGGCGGCGCTTGTTGTACTCCGAGTCGGCCAGGCTGTGCTTCACGCCCGAGTTGCAGAGCACCAGGCGGCAGGCCTCGGTATCGAAGGGGAAGTACGCGTAGGCCAGCGAGCGGCAGTCCAGGCGCACCACCTGCCCGTCGCGGCCGAACAGGCTGGCAAACTGGTCCATCAGCCCGCACATGACGCCCGCGTACTCGTGCTCGGCCTTCTGCGCCATGTGGGCCAGTTCCATGCGCTCCAGGTGGGTGCCCAGCAGCTGATCCAGCGCAAAAGCCAGCCCGCACTCCACCGCCGCCGACGAGGACATGCCCGCCCCCACCGGCACGTTGCCCCCAAATACGCAGTCGAAGCCCGGCACCGGGACGCCGCGCCGCTGAAACTGGGCCACTACGCCCTTCAGGTAGTTGGCCCACTGCGGCTGGCCGGGCTGCAGCGCGGCCAGGTCCGTGGCGTAGTGCTCCTGGTTGTCGTAAGCGTAAAGGCGGGCCGTGGTGGTGCCGTTGAGTGCCACGGCAAAGATGATTTCTTTGTCAACGGCGGCAGGCAGCACGAAGCCCCCGTTGTAGTCGGTGTGTTCCCCGATCAGGTTGACGCGGCCCGGGGCGCGTACGACCAGCGGCGTGGAGCCAAAGTGCTGCCGGAAGGCAGCGGTAATGCGGGAGGCAAGCATGAGGAAAGGCAAGGGAGAAACGAAGCACCGGGCCACCGGCTTTAGCGGGGCCAAAGGTGATAATTTGCCTTAAAATGTGCAAACGTTTGCAAGATATTTGGTTGGATTCGAGCTTGCCTAAACACCTGACAAGGATGGTAATAAAGATGTTATTCAGCTCTTAGGTATAATGTATGACATTTTCTGTCGATAAGTCTGCTTATTATACTCGCCTGCTGCTTTGATAGTGTCGCAGTCATTCAAGGCAAGATTAATGCAAACGTTTGCATTAATGTTGCCCAATTCTTTTCCTCATTTCTTCCCAAAGAACTTCGCCGCCCACGGCCAGGCCTGTGCCGGCTGACGCGGCCAAGGTCTTTGCGCCGCCGCTACGGTGGGCGACCATAAGGCACCGCCAGACCCCCAAAAAAAACAGCGCCGACGGGTATCCGTCGGCGCTGCCGGAAAGCGGGTTGGCTACGGGGGTTAGGAAGCCTGCATCAGCTGCAGGGCGCCGTCGGTCGTCGTCAGGGCCGATTCGCGGGGCAGAGTGGAGGCGCTCATCTGCTTGAGGGCCTTCTGCACGGTGATGGTGCAGATGCGCTCGGTGTAGCCCATTTCGACCACGCGCTGGGCCAGCAGCGGCAGCGTCCAGCGGCGGTGGCTGGCCGGGGCCGGGCCGCGCATCAGGCGGCGCAACAGCGACTCCAGCTTGGGCGTGAGCTTGGTGGGGGCGCCGCAGCGGGGCACGGCGTGCAGGTAGTCATTGAAGCCCTGCTGGCTGAAGGCCCGGCGCATGCTGTACACGCGGTCGATGCTCAGGTTCAGCTGCTCGCCCGATTCCTGGGCCGGCATGTCCAGCAGCCAGTGCTGCAGCACCTGGGCGCGGTTGCGCTGCTGCCGCGAGATGGTTTCGGAGCTGACGAAATCTTCCAGGTAAGCCCGCTGCTTGCGGGTGAGTTGCAGGGAGTGGCGTTGACGACCCATTGAAACGATTATGGCTGCGGGGGACGGGGAATGTTTTCAGTGGCGCTTCGAAAGTATTAAGATCCGTTTTCATGCGCAAACGATTGCGCATGAAAAATTTTGTTCGCGTGGCTGAAGCGGATGACACCAAGGCCTGCAAAAATTAATCTTCGTATTTATAATTAATTGATAGTCATATATTTTACTTTGAATGGCGGGCATCGATAGACCGCGGGCAACTGGCCTCGCAAATTTGGGCAGTCGGTACGGCCTGCGCGGGTGACTCGTCGAACAGGCCGGCAACCGGGATTTTCCGAGCAATCGATTCCGCATTTAAGGCAGCTAATAGTAGCTTTGGTATTCCGCAATGCCCGACTATTGCACTACGGCCGGGACTGAATCCAGCGGTTTTTCGTTTTTAGCAGCCCGGGCTGGCCTTTCGCGCCGCGCGCCGCCGTCCTTTTGCCTTCAGTACCTTGAATCTCTCCCGCGCTTCCATTGCTGAGCTGGCCACCAAGCTAAACCTGTCGCCCTCAACTATTTCGCGGGCGCTCAGCGGGCAGGGGCGCATCAGCGAGGAAACCCGGCAGCGGGTGCGGCAGCTGGCGCAGGAGCTGAACTACCAGCCCAACCACCTGGCCGCCGCCCTGCGCAAGGGCCGCAGCAACACGCTGGGCGTCATCGTGCCCCACATCGACGGCGACTTTTTCGCCCGGGTGCTCAAGGGCATTGAGCACGGGGCCACGCAGGCGGGCTTCAACGTGATGGTGTGCCAGTCCAACGAAAGCGCGGGCCACGAAAAGAAAAACCTCGATACGCTGCTCACGGCGCAGGTAGAGGGCATTCTGGTGTCGCTTTCCCTGACGACCAAGGACGTGCAGCACTTCGAGGACGTGCGCCGCCGCGACCTGCCGCTGGTGTTTTTTGACCGCGTGCCGGAGCTGCCCCAGGTCAGCGCCGTGGTGCTGGATGATTATCAAGGTGCTTACCAGGCCGTGGAGCACCTGATCGGGCAGGGCTGCCGGCGCATTGCCCACATCGGCGGGCCGCAGCACCTGAACATCTGCCGCAACCGCTACCGCGCCTACCGCGACGCCCTACAGGCCCACGGCCTGCCCTACGACGAGCACCTAGTGCATTTCTGCGACCTGACCCTGCCCGAGGGCCGGCAGGCCATGGAAACGCTGCTGCACCAGAATCCGCAGCTCGACGCCGTGTTTGCCGCCAACGACCTGGCCGTGGCCGGGGCCATGCCGGTGCTGCGCGCCGCCGGCCGGCGCATTCCGCAGGACGTGGCCCTGGCCGGCTTCAGCAACGAGCTGTTTACGCTGCTCACCGAGCCGCACCTGACCACCGTCGACCAGCGCTGCGAGGAAATGGGCCGCACCGCCGTGCGCCTGCTGCTGGATATGGTGGCCGAGCAGCCCCACCAGTATGCCCCCCGCCGCGTGGTGCTGCAGCCCGAGCTGGTTATCCGCGAGTCGTCGCAGCAGGCCGGCAGGCGGGGCTGACGACTGCTGGCGCGGCCAGCGGCTGCCGCTGTTGTTATTGCTGTCGAAACGGAGTGCAGCTAGTCTGATGCCCGAGCAACCGCTCAAGCTCCTGTTCGTGTGCACCGTCAGCCACATGCGCAGCGCCACGGCCCACGAAATCTACCGCGACGACCCGCGCTTCGAGGTGCGGTCGGCGGGCACTTCCGACCTGGCGCGGCAGGTGCTCACGCCCGAGCTGCTGGCCTGGGCCGACGCCGTGGTGGTGATGGAAAAGCACCACCGCCAGCACATCCGCAAGCATTTTCCGCAGGTGTACCGCCACAAGCGCATCGTGTGCCCGTACTTGCCCGACGATTACCTCTACATGGAGCCGCAGCTGCTAACGGCCCTGCGTGAGCGGGTGGAGGACGTGTACCGTCGCGGGCTGCTGCGCATACTACCGCCGGAGCCGCTGGAGTAACGCAGCGGTTACATCGGAGCCACCCCGCCGATACTACCCATTTTGGCTGCCGCGGCGGCCCGACCGTATAGCCTAGCTCCGCAACCAACCGCAGCTATGGCCAAAACCGTCTCCGAAATCATCGTCGACACCCTCATTGCCGCCGGCGTCACGCGCGTGTACGGCGTGGTGGGCGACTCGCTCAACGGCATCACCGACGTCATCCGCGCCCGCGAGGGCATCGAATGGGTTCACGTGCGCAACGAGGAAGCCGGCGCCTTCGCGGCCGGGGCGGAAGCCCACCTGACGGGCACGCTGGCCGTGTGCGCCGGCTCCTGCGGCCCCGGCAACACCCACCTCATCAACGGCCTCTACGACTGCCACCGCAGCCGCGTGCCGGTGCTGGCTATAGCGGCCCAGATTCCCAGCCCCGAAATCGGCACCGGCTACTTCCAGGAGACGCACCCCGAAACCACCTTCAAGGAGTGTAGCCACTATTGCGAGCTGCTGAGTCAGCCCACCCAGGCCGTGCGCATGACCGAGGCCGCTATTCAGCACGCATTGGGCCAGCGCGGGGTGGCCGTGCTCGTCATTCCCGGCGACGTGAGCCACGAAAAAGTGCCCGATGCGCCCGCGCCGCGCCTGCCCGTGCTGGGCCGCCGCGCCGTGCTGCGCCCCGCCGACGAGGACCTGCGGGAGGCCGCCGCCCTACTCAACGCGGCCACGAAAGTCACCATCATGGCCGGGGCCGGTTGCGCCGAAGCCCACGCCGAGCTGCTGCAGGCGGCCGAAACGCTCGGGGCACCCGTCGTGCATGCCTTGCGCGGCAAGGAATACGTGGAGCCCAACAACCCCTACGACGTGGGCCTCTCGGGCCTGCTGGGGTTCCATTCCGGCTACGAGGCACTGATGAGCTGCGACGCCCTGCTCATGCTCGGCACCGACTTCCCCTACACCCAGTTTCTGCCCCAGGACGTGCGCACCGTGCAGGTGGACGTGCGTCCCGAGCACATCGGCCGGCGCACCCGGGTGGAAGTGGGCCTGGTGGGCGACGTAGCCGACACCTTGCGCGGGCTGCTGCCACTGCTCGAAGCCAAAACCGACCGCCGCCACCTGGAAACGGCCCTGAGCAACTACCGCGACTCCCGCCAGAGCCTCGACGAGCTGGCCACCGGCACCCCCGGCGACACCAGCCTGCACCCGCAATACCTCACCCGCCTGCTCGACGAGCAGGCCGCTCCCGACGCCATCTTCACCTGCGACGTGGGCACGCCCACCGTGTGGGCCGCCCGCTACCTGCGCATGAACGGGCAGCGCCGCCTGATCGGGTCGTTCAACCACGGCAGCATGGCCAACGCCCTCTCGCAGGCCATCGGCGCGCAGCTGACGCGGCCCGGCCAGCAGGTCATTGCCCTCTGCGGCGACGGCGGCCTGGCCATGCTGCTGGGCGAGCTGCTGACGGTGCGGCAGCTGAAAATTCCGGTGAAAATCGTGGTCTACAACAACGCCAGCCTGGCCTTCGTGGAGCTGGAAATGAAGGCCGCCGGCTACCTCAGCTACGGCACCGAGCTGGACAACCCCAACTTCGCCGCCCTGGCTGAAGCGGCCGGCCTGCACGGCATCCGCGTAACGGACCCCGGCCAGCTGCCCTCGGCCCTGGCCGGCTTCCTGAGCCACCCCGGCCCCGCCCTGCTCGACGTGGCCGTGAAGCGCACGGAACTGTCGATGCCGCCCACCATCGAGGCCGCGCAGGTGAAGGGCTTCAGCGTGTACGCCCTCAAAGCCATCATGAGCGGCCGCGGCGACGAGCTGCTGGAGCTGGCCAAAACCAACTTACTGCGGTAGAAGAGGCAGGCTCCTGAACGCCGAAAACCGGCTCCCCACGCGGGAAGCCGGTTTTCGGCGCCGGTAGCCCGGGCAAGCCGGCTTACAGATGGATGCTGCCCGACTTGTCGATGATGGTGCCGATGATGGGCACTTGCACGACGATGTGGTAGCTGACGGTTTTGCTGGGAATGTCCAGCGTCAGGGTAATTTCCGCGGTAAACTTGCTGACGTGGCCGCCGATGGTCATCGTCGGGTGCTGCGCGTCGAGCGTCACCTGGCCGATGCTGACGCCCAGGATGGTGGCGGAGGCGTTGAAGGCCAGCGGATCGAGGGTGAAGTTCCAGGAAAGCGTCAGCGGACCAAAGCTGATGCTGCCGTTGCCGACGTTGGCTAACTGGGCGAGGTCTTCGTGGGCAAGCTGGAGCACTTGCGGATTGTTGGGCTGGTTCATAGGAAATGGGTTAGAGAAAACTGCGAGCTGACAGCGGGTGCTGACGGTACAAAAGTGACCCGCCGCGGCAGCCCGCATAAGCGTACAATTGCCTGATTTCCCGACTACGTAGTTCTACCCCCGGGCACTCCGCTTCGGGCCCAGGGTGGCGCTGCCTTCCGCGGCGGGTACGTTCGGGCCGCCGCCCGCAGCAGGGCCGCCAAACAAACCCGCCGCCCGGCCGTGGCAAAACCGCCTGGCTTGCGTTTATTTGTGCTTTACCGCTCCCGAGTTGCTGCCCGGTGGCGGGCCTGCTTACGCCCTCCATGACCAACAAAGAACTAAAAGCCCTTATCTCGCTGCTCGACGACGCCGAAATCCGGCCGCAGATCGAGGAGCGTATCCACGAGCTGGGCGAAAGCGTGATTCCCTTTCTGGAGGAAGCCTGGGAGGAAAGCCTCGACCCGGCGCAGCAGCAGCGCCTGGAAGAGCTGATTCATAACCTGCAGTTTTCGGGGCTGCAGGAGCGTCTGCGCGTGTGGCGCGACTCGGGCGGCGAGAACCTGCTGGAGGGCATGTGGCTGATCAACAGCTACCAGTACCCCGACGCTGACCTGCAGGCCCTGAACCGCGCCATCGAGCAGCTGCGCTACGAGGCCTGGACGCTGCTGTCACCCGAAATGGGGCCCATCGACGAGGTGCGGGCCCTGAACCACGTGCTCTTCAAGGTGCACCGCTTCGCGGCCAACACCCAGAACTTTCACGCCCCGGCCAACTCCATGCTGCACCTGGTGCTGGAAACGCGCCGCGGCAACCCGCTCACGCTCTGCGTGATTTACCTGCTGGTGGCCCAGCGCCTGAAGCTGCCGGTGTACGGGGTGAACCTGCCCAACCTCTTCATTCTCACCTACCGGCCCGAGGATGCGCAGCACCAGCCCTTCTACATCAACTGCTACAACCGCGGCCTGATCCTGACCCGCACCGACATCGAGCACTACGTGGCCCAGCTGAACCTGCCGGCCAACGACATCTTCTTCGAGCCCTGCTCGCACCTCGACATCGTGCGCCGCGCCCTGCGCAACCTCGCCGTGAGCTTCGAGAAAATGCAGGAGCCCGAGAAAGCCGCCGAAGTGAGCATGCTGCTGGCCATTCTGACGGGCGAAGAAACGCCCGCGGCTGCCCCCGGCGAAGAAGGCGAGCCGGACGAGGAGTAGCCGGAGCGGCAAGGCCCGACACCAAAACGTCATTCCGAGCGCAGCCGGAGAATCTCGCGTGTTTAAGCCGATAGTAACCTCAACGATTGGAGTTCCTACCGGCCGTCAGCACGCGAGATTCCTCGACAAGCTCGGAATGACGTTCTTTTTTCAGCCAGGACTTAACCAAGCAGCCACTCTAGCCGCCGGCCGGCACTTAGTTTTTCTTGATGATGCAGCCCGAGGCCGGTTTGTTGGCAATGGCTGCCTTCTGGCCGGCCAGCACGGCGTCGATGGCGTTTTTCAGGTAAGCCTCCTGCACGTTGCTCTCCATCTGCGGGTTGTCGTCGATGGCGCCGCGGTAGCGGATGGTGTAGCCGCCCGCCACGGGCTGGAGCACCACCGCCTCGCTGGTGCGGTTGACGCCCAGCAGCGTGGCCGTCTTCATGTCGTCGTCGGTCAGGACGGCCGGCTCGGCGCCGGTGGTCTTCACTTTGATTTTGCTCACGTCGCTGCCCTCGGCGGGCTGGTCCATCAGCCGGATGGGGGCCGCCACCAGCAGCACTTCCACGCCCTGGCCGGCGTAGGCGCTGCTGAGGTCGGTGAGGCGGCTCTGGTACACCCGCGAGAAGGCGCAGCCGGGGTTGGTGAAGACGACCACTACGGCTTTGCGCCCATTGAGCGAGCTGAGCGTAAGGGCCGAGTTGTCGGCGCGCTTCAGGGTGAAATCGGAAATAACGGCGGTCTGGGCGCGGGCCGAGGTGACAACCACGGTAGCGGTGAGCAGCAGCGCGGCGGCCAGCAGGGAAAGACGACGAAAAGACATATCGGGGGCTGAAAATCAGCGGGGAAGTTCGGGAGAAAAAGTCCAGGTGAGCACGCAGCCGGCCGTGAGCTGCTCGTAGCCGAGCCGGTGGCGCGAGGGCGCTTCGTCGGGGGGGAGCAGGTGGCCGGTGAGGGTTCCGGTTTCGGCCAGCGAGAAGGGCTCCAGCTGAATGTGCTCCTTGAATAGCAGGCGGCGGCGGCTGTGGAGCTTGTAGAGGGTTTCCTTGGCGCTCCAGTACAGGCTGTGTTTTACATCATCAAGACCCGCATCGGTCAGCTCCTTGTCCGTGAGAAATTTACGGGCAAGCTGCCGCGCTTTGGGCCGCACTTGTTCAACATCTATGCCAACGCGGCCGCGCTCGGTAAGTAAAGCCGCCACCCACTCGCCGGAGTGGGAGAGGGACACGCCAAACCCCGGCTGCCCGGCGACGAACGGCTGCCCGGTGGCCGCGTCGTTCTGGATGCGGGCGGGCGCGTCGGTCAGCTCCCGGAGCAGGGTGTGGGCCAGGGCGCGGCCGGCCAGCCACTGCCGCGGGCGCTGCGGGTCGCGGCCGGCGGGGAGCAGCGTGGCGTAGTCGGCGGGGGCGGGCAGCTGCTCGAGCAGGGCCTCGGCGGGCTCGGTGAGCTGCCAGATTCCCAGCAGGGTAGGAGTGGCGGCGGGCAGGGGAGTAAGGCTATGCAGCGGCACGGCAGCGGGGTAAGCGGGAGGTCGAAGGAAGCGAATTTCGGGGCAACGGCCCGCGGGCGGCCCGGCAGGCGTACTTTCGTGCTGCCGCTGGCCCGGGTGGCCCGGTGTGTTTGCCCGAGAAGTACCCATGACCGTAGCGCCCCGCCCGCAAGTACACAAGCTGGCCGCCCTGACCGGGCACCGTGACTGCGTATACGCCCTCAGCGGCCATTCCGCCGACGCGACCTTCTACTCGGCCGGCGCCGATGGGCTGGTGGTGGCCTGGAACGTGGACGCGCCCGCGCAGGACGGACAGCTGGTGGCCCGCGTCGAAAACTCGGTGTATGCCCTGCACTACGAGGCCGCGCGGCAGCTGCTGGTCATCGGCCACAACTACCAGGGCGTGCAGGTAATCGACCTGCGCGACAAAACCCTGCGCCACGCCACGGCCCTGCCCCCGCTGGCCATCTTCGATTTTGCTTACTCCGAGCCGCGGCAGCGCCTCTACGTGGCCCTGGGCGACGGCACGCTGGCCGTGCTGCGCACCACCGACTTCAGCGTGGAGCAGCTGGTGCGCGTGGCCGACAAAAGCCTGCGCTGCCTGAGCCTGCACGAGGGCCGCGGCGAGCTGGCCGTGGGCAGCTCCGACCACCGCCTGCGCGTGCTCGACGCCGATTCGCTGCAGGTGAAGCACACCCTGACGGAGGCCAGCAACTCCGTGTTTACCTGCGCCTTCAGCCCCGACGGCCGCCGCCTCTACGCCGCCGGCCGCGACGCCCACCTGCGCGCCTACGACGCCGACCACGACTACGCCGAAGCGCTGACGGTGGTGGCCCACCTGTATGCCATCAACCACCTCTGCTTCAGCCCCGACGGCCGCCTGCTGGCCACCGGCAGCATGGACAAGAGCATCAAGCTCTGGGACGCGGCCTCGGGCCGGCTGCTGCGGGTGGTGGATCGGGCGCGGCACGCCGGGCACGGCACCTCCGTGAACCGCCTGTTTTGGTCGGGGCGGCAGAATCGGCTAGTTTCGTGTAGCGACGACCGTAGCCTGGCCGTTTGGCAAATCTCGGAGGAGCTAGGAGAGAGAAGCTAGGAGTTAGGAGCCCGGGCCTTCATTCTTGTAGCACAGCTCCCTGGCCGGTGGCCAGGACTCCCTCTCATCTTCCAGCTTCCCACTCCTAGCTCCTGCAACAATGAAAATCACCGCTCTCGATATCCGGCAGAAAACCTTTGAGCGCGCCTTTCGCGGCGTCGACAAAGACGAAGTAGATGGGTTTCTGCTCACCCTCTCGCAGCAGTGGGAGCGGATGACCGACGAAAACCGGGAGCTGCGCCGGCAGCTGGACCAGGCCCAGCAGGACGTGCAGCGCATGCGCGAAGTGGAAACTTCGCTCTACCGCACCCTCAAAACGGCCGAAGACACCAGTACCAGCATCGTGGACCAGGCCCAGAAGGGGGCCGAGCTGAAGCTGCGCGAGGCCCAGGTGGAGGCCGAGCGCCTGCTGGCCGAAGCCCGCCAGAAAGCCCGCGCGGTGGTGGACGACGCCTACCGCCAGGCCGAAAAAGCCGTGGCCGACATGCAGCGCGAGGTGCAGGGCCTGGGCGAGGACCATCAGCGCCTCGAAAATGTATACGACGGCATGGTGCGCGACCTGCAGCAGCTGGCCGGGGCCGTGCAGGAAAAGGCCTCCAAAGCCCAGCAGCGGCAGCGCACGGCGGTGGGCGCCATCCTTTCCCGGGCGGCCAGCGTAAAGGTAGCTCGTGAGGAACCCGCCTCGCCTGCAACCGAACCCGCCATGTACGTGCCCGCTCCCGCCGCCGCTGCCGCTGCTACCATTCCCGTCACCGCGCCCGCCGTGGGCGGCGGCTCCTTCGATGCCCAACCCCGCGCCATCGGCTTCGAGCCGAACGGGCCCCAGCCCGGCAAGCAGCCCCAGCCCGGCTCGCCCTCGCACCCCGAAATCAGCCCGAAAGAGCCCTACGAAAACCCCGGCGTGGCCGAGCCCGGCCGCATTCACCAGCCCGAGCCGGCCACCGTGCCCAATCCCGTGGAGCCGCGCATCGAGCCCACCCAGCCCGATATCCAGCCCTTGGGCCCCTCGACGCCCGAAATTGCGCCGCAGCCCACGCCGCACCCCGGCTTTGCGGCCGCGCCGGCCGTGGCTGCTGAGGCGGAAAAGTCGTTCTTCGACGAAATCTAGACCGCGGATTCCGGCGGATTTGACTTCGTCTGCCTACGCCTCACGGATTTTGGGGACGATTGTCGTCCAACAAGGTGGTGCCACGGCTTTGGAGTCGTGGCACCACGACGTTTAAGCCGCCCGTTGCCAGCTGCTGAGCAGTCAGAAGTGCCTGCCCATTGGGGGCGTTTTTTGTTTCCTTTGCCAAGGGTGAGTGGCTAGCTGAAAGGCACCGTTGTCGCCGTGAACTGCCACGCCGGGGCTCTGACCGTCAAACTCCCCATTTCACCACCTCACCATTTTACCACCGATGGGTCAGATTGCACTGGAAGGCCTTGAGTTCTTCGCGTTTCATGGCTACTACGACGAGGAGCAGAAAATCGGCAACAAGTACGGCGTGGACCTGCGCGTGCGCACCAACCTCTACCGCGCCGGCAGCACCGACCACTTGGCCGAAACCGTCAACTACGAGGTGCTCTACCGCGTGGTGGCCGAGGAAATGCAGGCCCCGGCCCGGCTGCTGGAGCACCTCGCGCACCGCATCATCGACCGCATCATGCACGAGTTCGGGCACGTACGCTGGGTGGAGGTGAGCGTGTCGAAGTTCAACCCGCCGGTGGGCGGCATCTGCCAGCGCGCCCGCGTGACTCTGAAGCGCAAGCGCCCGCAGCCGCTGATGTAGGCCGTCAGCCAGCGTTGCCCCGGGCCCGCAGCTGCTCCCGGATCAGCCGCTGGGCTTCGCGGTGCTGGTCGGCCGACTGGTCGGAGCAGATCAGGCCGAAAATATGGTCGGCCCGGGGCGCGCTGCTGGCCGGTGCGGGCAAATGGTACCAGGTGCGCAGCGCGGCCAGGGCGTGGTAGCGCACCAGGTATTCGGGGTGAATGAGCAGGGCCAGCACCGTGGCCGGAACGTAGGGCGGCAGCTGGGCCAGGCCGAAATACTGCCGCAGGCCCATCAGCATATCCAGCAGCTGGTACGGCGAAGCTTCCGAGCGCAGCAGCGCGTCGAGGCGCGGCCAGTCCACGGCCGCCGCGTCGATCTGCGCCAGCGCCGCCAGCACGTAGGCCCCGGCGTGGGGCAGGTAGTCGTGCAGCAGGGGCAGGGCCGCCCGGCTGCGCAGGTGGCCCAGGCCGATGATGACGCGCGGGTCGGTCCGCGGGGCCTGCAGCGCCGCCAGCAGCTCCTGCTCGGCCGCGGCGCGTTCGGCGGGCGTCAGCGCGTCGAGAGTGGTCGTGTCGGCTTCGTAGCCGTCGTGCCAGGCCAGGTAGTGGTCGATTTCGCCGAAGAAGGCCGTGCGGAAGCGGGCCAGGGCAGGGGAGGTGTTGGGCATAAGCAGTTCGCAAATAACGGGTTCGGCGCCGATTTGTAGGGGCGATGAAGGCGGCCGCGTGCAGCCCGGGCATCTAGGGTGCAGTCTATGTCCTGGCAGCTGACGAAATATTTCGTAGCAAAAACTTGACATCTACGACGTGTTTCGTATATGTTTGTACGAAGCCGTTCGTAAAGGCTGACCCCACCTGATGAGCAAGAAGAACATACCGCGCCCGACGGAATCGGAGCTGGAAATCCTGCAGGTGCTGTGGCAACACGGCCCGAGCACGGTGCGCCTCGTCAACGACGAGCTGAGCAAGCGCCGCGACGTGGGCTATACCACTACCCTGAAGCTGCTGCAGCTGATGCACGAAAAAGGCATTGTGGCGCGCGACGACAGCAGCCGCACCCACGTGTACCGCCCGGCCCTGCGCGAGCAGGAAACCCAGGGCCAGCTTATCGACCGGCTGCTGGAGGCGGCCTTCGGCGGCTCGGCCCTGAAGCTGGTGCAGCAGGCCCTGGGCAACCGCCGCACCACCCGCGAAGAGCTGGACCAGATCCGGGACCTGCTCGACAACATCGACCCGCACGCAACCCCATCCGCAACCGACACCCCCGATGAACTGGCTTGAAACCCTGTTGACGCCCGCGCTGGTGCGCGCCGTCGGCTACACCATTCTGCACTCGTTGTGGCAGGGGGCCGTGGTGGCCCTGGCCCTGGGCGGGCTGATGCTGGTGCTGCGCCGCCACTCGGCGCAGGTGCGCTACCGCGTGACGGCCGCCGCCCTCGGGCTGGTGCTGCTGCTGGCGCTGGTCACCTTCGTGCGCTACTACGCCACGGCCCTGCCCGCCACCGACGTAGCCGCTACGGCCGCTCCCGCCCTGCCGGCCACCGCCGACGTGGCCACTCCGGCCGTAGCCGCTGCGGCAGTCGAGGGGCCCTTGAGCACCGCCACCGTGCTGCGCTACGTGGAGCACAACCTGCCGCTGCTCGTCACCATCTGGCTACTGGGGTTGCTCACGATGACCCTGCGCCTGCTTGGCGGCCTGGCCTACGTGCAGCGCCTGCGCCACTACGGCACCCGGCCGCTGGGCCTGCTCTGGCAGACGCGCCTCAACAACCTCGCCGAGCGCGCCGGGCTGGATAAGCCGGTGCAGCTGCTGGAGTCGTCCTTGGTGCGCGTGCCGGTGGTGGTGGGCCACCTCAAGCCGCTGATTCTGCTGCCGATGGGCGCCGTGGCCGGCCTCGCGCCGGCCCAGCTGGAGGCCATTCTGGCCCACGAACTGGCCCACGTGGTGCGCCGCGACTATCTCATCAATCTGCTGCAGTCGGTGGCCGAAATCCTGCTGTTCTACCACCCGGCCGTGTGGTTCCTGACCGCCACGCTGCGCTCGGAGCGCGAAAACTGCTGCGACGACGTGGCCGCTTCCCTCTGTGGCGACCCGCTGGTGCTGGCCCGCGCCCTGGCCGCCCTGGCCGAGCTGGGCCTGGAGCGCACCGCCGCTCCGCGCCTGAGCATGGCCGCCACCGGCCCTAAAGGCTCCCTGCTGGGCCGGGTGCGCCGCCTGGTGCAGGGCCGCACTGCTCCCACGTTCACCGAGGGCTTCATGGCCGCCTGCGTGGTGATGGTGGGGTTGCTGCTGCTGTCCTTCACCGCCGCCGCCGCCCTGGCCAACCCGCGCTTCGCCGAAGCCCCGCGCCTGCTTCGCAACACCATGCTGCGGCCGTTTATGGGCGAGGTTGCCACGCCCGAGGACGTGTGCACCGAGGATGTGCCGGAAGCCTGGCAAGTGGCGGAGCGGCCGGAACAAACCACGCAGACCACCACCACGACGGCCACCAGCACGACGGTGACGACCAGCGACGATGACGACCCCAAGCGCAAAAACAAGCGCAAAGCCAAGGGCAGCAGCCAGGTGGTGGTGGTCGACGGGGCTGGGCGCCGCGGCGAGCCGGGCACGGTCATCATCGAGAAGGACAAGAAGGGCCGCGTGACCGACATGTACGTGAACGGGCAGCGCGTTGACGCCGCCTCGGCCGACGGCGGCAAGGACAAGGACAGCCGCACGCAGGTTATCCGGGTGCCGTCGAACGGCAGGCAGACCTACACCTACGTGGGCCCCGGCGACTACAAGTTCAACTACAACTTCGACCAGAAATTCAACAGCGCCGAGTTTCAGCAGCAGATGAAGAAGCTGCAAATCGACCTGCGCCAACTGGAGAAGCTCAACCACTTGAACGGGCTGAACTTCAGCTACAGCGGCAACGACTGGGCCCAGGTGCAGCGCGAGGCCCTGGCTTCGGCCGAGAAGTCGCTGGCCAAAGCCCGGACGGACCGCGACCTGAGCGAAGCCGAGCGGGAGAAAATCGAGGAAGCCCTCGACAATATCCGCGACCAGCGCAACGACCTGCGCGAGCGGGTGCGCGAACAGTCGGATGCCCAGCGTGAGCACGCCGAGGCCCTGCGCGAAGCCCAACGCGACCGGGAAGAAGCCCTACGCGAGGCCGAAAGCGCCCGCCGCGACGAGCTGAACCGCCAGCGCGACGAAGCCCGGGCCGAACGCGACCGGGCCCGCGCCGAGCGCGACCGGGTGCGGGCCGAGCGTGACGCCCGCAACCGCGCTGCCGAGGATGCCATCATCAACGACATGGTAAAGGAAGGTATCATCAAGGACCGCACGGTGTTTCAGCTCTCGATGAGCGGCCGCGACCTGGTGGTGAACGGCCAGAAACAGTCGGAGACGGTGGCGGCCAAGTACCGCCGGATGTACGAGGAAGGCACCGGCCGCACCCTCGGCGAGTCGGGCACGCTGGTGCTAAACGTCAACGGCAGCAACGTCAACCGCATCTTCAGCAGCAACTCAACCTCCAACACGGAACACTGGACGGCCCCCGAGCCGCCGCTGCCCCCGGCTCCGCCCGCCGCGCCCCGCACCTGGCGCGGAGTCGCCCCGGTGGCTCCGGTGGCTCCCCGCGCGCCGCGCGCCCCCCGGGCGCCGCTGGCACCCCGCACCACCACCGTCAACGGCGTGAACCTCAGCGACCAGCTGCGCCAGGACGGGCTGATCGGCGAAGCCGACCGCAGCTACCAGTTCCGCCTCAACGGCACGGAAATGGTGGTCAACGGCAAAAAGCAGTCGGCCGACCTGGCCGCCAAATACCGCAAGCTGATGGGCGGCGCCAAGGGCGAAAAGGTGAACATGAACATCACCGTCAACGCCGACTAGCGTCCCGCTGCAACTGGGGTAGCGCCAAGGCAACCGCCTGGCGCCCAACCACGGCGGGCCGACCGGGAACTACTCCTGGCCGGCCCGCCGTGCGTTTGGGCAGGTGGTACATTTCCGGGGCAGCTGCAGCACAAAACAAATTCCGGGGCCGCCAAGCAACGCTTGCCCCGGCGGCTTCATCTATCGCGCACTCCCTTTCTCCCGCCTATTCCGAATGTTACCCCGCGCGTTTCTTTTTCTGCTGCTGAGTCTGCTGTTGAGCTGGCAGGCCAGTGCCCAAACTCCCTCCGACGGGGCTGCCGCCGCCGCGGCCACGCCGGCCATCAAAAAACATCTGCAAGCCGCCCGCATCAGCGGGGGCGTCAAGCTCGACGGGGTGCTCGACGAGGCCGCCTGGCAGCAGGCCCCCGTTGCCACCGACTTCATCCAGAACCGGCCCAACCCCGGCCCGCCCGAGCGCCACAAAACCGAGGTGCGCATCCTCTACGACGACGCCAACCTCTACGTGGGGGCCATCATGCACGACGTGAGCCCCGACTCCATTATGCGCGAGCTGGGTGCCCGCGACAACTTCGGCAATACCGACTTCATCGGCATCTTCCTCGATACTTACCACGACAAGCTCAACGGCTACGGCTTCTTCGTGACGACGGGCGGCGTGCAGATGGACGCGCGCTACTCCCCGGCCGGCGGCGAAGACTTCAACTGGAACGCGGTGTGGGACTCGCGCACGGCTATTCAGGGCACCGACTGGGTGGCCGAGCTGCGCATTCCGTACTCGGCCATTCGCTTTGCCAATCAGCCCGAGCAGCTCTGGGGCATCAACTTCATGCGCCAGCGCAAAAAGGAAAACCAGGCCTTTTTCTGGAACGAAGTGAAGCCCGCCGTCGACGGCTTCGTGAACCAGTGGGGCACGCTGGAAGGCGTGCGCGACATCAAGCCCCCGCTGCGCCTCTCGCTCACGCCCTACGTGTCGGGCTACGTGAACCACTACCCCTTCGACGAGCAGGGCAAGCGCAACACCTCGACCTCCTTCAACGGCGGGGCCGACGTGAAGTGGGGCATCAACGAAAGCTTCACCCTCGACGCGACCCTGGTACCCGACTTCGGGCAGGTGCAGAGCGACAACCAGGTGCTGAACCTCTCGCCCTTCGAGGTGCAGTTTGCCGAAAACCGGCAGTTCTTCACCGAGGGCACCGAGCTGTTCAACAAGGGCGGCCTGTTCTACTCCCGCCGGGTGGGCGCCCAGCCCATCGGCTTCGGCAACGTGGACGGGCAGCTGCGCGCCGGCCGCTACGACGCCGAAGGGCGGCGCATTGCGGGCGAGTACGTGGTGCAGAACCCGGGCGTGACGCAGCTGCTGAACGCCACCAAGGTATCGGGACGGACCAAGAACGGCTTGGGCGTGGGCGTGTTCAACGCCCTCTCGGGCGACGTGTACGCCACCCTGCAGGACAGCGCCTCGGGCGAGCGGCGCAAGGTGCTCACGCAGCCCTTCTCGAACTACAACATCGTGGTGCTCGACCAGTCGCTGAAAAACAACTCCTACGTGTCGCTGATCAACACCAACGTGACGCGCTGGGGCCAGACCTACGACGCGAACGTGACCGGCGGCCTGTTTCGCTTCGCCAACAAGAAGAACTCCTACGCCGTCGACGGGCGCGTGGTGTACTCGCGGCGGCGCGGTACCGTGTTCGGCACCGACGACCAGATCGACGACCGGGACGGCTACAAGTACCGGGTGAGCGTGGGCAAAATCAGCGGGGCCTTCACCTGGAACCTCTCGCACGGCATCGAATCGGGCACCTACAACCCGAACGACCTGGGCATTTTGTTTGGCAACAACAACATCTCCCAAGAGCTGTACATGAGCTACAACAAGTACAAGCCCTTCTGGAAGGTCAACAACTTCTACTCCTGGTGGGGCGTGGCCCACTCGCTGCTCTACCAGCCCACGCGCTACCAGAACCTGAACGTGTACGGCGGCTGGAACACCACCTTCACGAAGATGTTTCTGACCACCGGCATGAACGTCGACGCCAACCCGGTGACGCGCGACTACTACGAGCCGCGGCAGTACCCGCTGGGCCCGTACTGGGTGCGCGTGCCGGCCAACGCCAACGTGGGCGGCTTCATCTCCTCGGACTACCGCAAGAAGCTGGCCCTGGACCTGAACGCCGGCGTGCGCCTCTACGAAGCCGACGGCCGCCTGCCGCGCCCGCGCCGCTCGGCCACGGGCCTGGGCATCTCGCCGCGCTACCGCGTCAACAACCGCCTGAACTTCCGCTACAGCATCGACTGGAACTACGCCCACAACCAGATCGGCTACGTCAACGGGGGCATGGACAGCAGGCAGCCACTCGACCAGCCTTTCCTGGGGCAGGTCATGCTCGGGCGCCGCGACGTGGTGACGGTGTCGAACGTGCTGCAGGCTTCCTACACCTTCACCAACCGCATGTCGCTGACCATCCGCACGCGCCACTACACCAGCAACGTGCGCTACCGCGACTTTGCCCGCCTCACGCCCGGCGGCGAGGAGGAGCTGGTGGACTACCGTCGCAACCGCGACAACACCTACAACGCCTTCAACGTGGACGCGGTGTACTCCTGGTGGTTTGCGCCCGGCTCGCAGATCAGCGTGGTCTGGAAAAACGCGAGCAGCTCGCAGCTGTTTTCCAACGAAGCCACCCCGCTGTACTTCGACAACCTGTCGAACACCATCAACACCCCGCACAACAACTCGCTGTCGGTGAAAATCCTCTACTACCTCGATTACCTGACCCTGCGCCCGCGCCGGGTGTAGGCTCATCGACCACGCTCTTGTATGTTGCGGGTGCGGGCCAGACGGCCGGCACCCGCAACGTGTTTTTAGCGCCACATGATTACTCGTTTCGTGCCGCTCTTGGTGTTGCTAGCCCTAGCCGCGGTAGCCTGCGGCCCCGATAAACAGCACGCTACCGTCCTCAGTCGGCAAGAACCTTTTCCGTCGGTTGAGGGTCAGGTACAGTCCGATACATCGATATTAGAACAGCCCCAAGCAGAACCCGATACGGCAACTCATGGCCGTTCTACTGAGTACCTCCGGAACATTCGTGCTACGGTCAAACGGTTGAATGCTGTCCGGCAGTGGGAAAAAGTAGTAAAACGCGAACTAGCCGGTTCTACCGAGGGAGGAGAGGTTAGCTACTATTATACAGGTGGACAGTTGCGGAAAATTGTGGCGCGCTATTACGGCGAAACGTTTCAACATTTGACCGAATACTACCTGCTGCCGCATGAGGAGTTATCCTTCATATTTGAGCGGTACTCCCACTACAACCGCCCTATCTATTACGACTCCATCACTGCCAAGAAACACAACGATACAGAAGCCTTTGACCTGGAAAAATCAACGATTGAAGAAAGTCGCAGCTACTTCTGGCATGGGCGGCTGATTCACCAGCTTGATCCGCAAGATTACGGGGTGCCGAAAGACCAAACATACTTGCAACTCGAACAAAAGCGCCTCCAAGCGGATTTTACGAACCTGCTACAGACGCTTAAGCCCCCCCAACTAATGGCCCAACACCTCGGCAACCTCACCCTGCTCGTCCGCGACTACGACGAAGCCATCCGCTACTACGTCGACGTGCTCGGCTTCGAGCTGCTCGAAGACACCGACCGCGGAGAGGGCAAACGCTGGGTGCGCGTAGCACCGGCCAGTGCGGGGGCTCCGGCGCTGCTGCTGGCCCAGGCCGCTACCGACGAGCAGCGCGCCCACATCGGCAACCAGGCTGGCGGCCGTGTCTTCCTCTTCCTCAACACCGACGACTTCCAAGGCGACTACGCTCGCTACCAGGCCGCCGGGGTGCAGTTTCTGGAGGCGCCGCGCCACGAGGACTACGGCTCGGTAGTGGTCTTCGCCGACCTCTACGGCAACAAGTGGGACCTGCTGCAGCTGAAATAAGCGGCGTCGTTGCGTGACCGGTAGCCGGAGCTGCCAACCGAATATTGAGGCTGAAAGTGTAGGCTGTACAGGCAAGCAATCGGCTTGATTAAGCCCCAAAAGCAGCTTCTCGGGGTTATATACTTGTTTGGGAAGGTTTAAAAGTCGTTTCCGAAGGTTCGGGAAGACTTTCCGAGGTTTAGTTAAGAACTTCCAAACCCTCGGAAGTGACTTCTGAGGATTAGCTAAGGACTTCCAAGGGTTCGGGAAGAACTTCCGAGGATTAGCTAACAGTTTCCGAGGGTTCGGAAGTGACTTGGGAAGGTTCGGGAGTAAGTTCCGAAGGTTAGGAAACGACTTCCGAACCTTCCGGCAGAAGCCGCCAGCGCTGCCGACGACTACGGACTAAGCCCCGCCGTCCAGCCCGAGCAGCTCGGCCGCCGCCGCAAAGGCCGACTGCTGCCCGCTCATCACCCGCTGCTGCACGTCGGCGAGGCGGGCTGCCACCTCGGGCCGGGCGTAGAACCGCTCTTCCAGCGCCTCCCGAATGCTGTGCCGCAGCCACTGCAGATTCTGCTCCTGCCGCCGCTGCTCGAAGTAGCCGTTGCCCTGCGTCAGCGTTAGGTAGCGGCCGATTTCCTCCCACACGCCCGCCACCCCGTCGCCCGTGAGGGCCGAGCAGGTGCGGGCCACCGGCGCCCAGCCCGAGGCGGCGTGCGGAAACAGCCGCAGGGCCGACTGGTACTCCACCCGCGCCCGCTTGGCGGCCAGTTCGTTGCCCGAGTCGGCCTTGGTGATGACCACCGCATCGGCCATTTCCATGATGCCGCGCTTGACGCCCTGCAGCTCGTCGCCGGCGCCGGCCAGCATCAGCAGCAGGAAGAAGTCGACCATGCCGTGCACGGCGGTTTCACTCTGGCCCACGCCCACGGTTTCCACGAAGATGACGTCGAAGCCCGCCGCCTCGCAGAGCAGCAGCGCCTCGCGGGTGGCGCGGGCCACGCCGCCCAGGGAGCGGCCGGCGGGCGAGGGGCGGATGAAGGCCTGCGGGTGAGCCGCCAGCTGATTCATGCGCGTTTTGTCGCCCAGGATGCTGCCGCCGCTGCGCTGGCTGGTGGGGTCGACGGCCAGCACGGCCAGGCGGTGGCCCTGCCCGACGAGGTGCATCCCGAGGGCTTCGATAAAGGTGCTTTTTCCCACGCCCGGCACGCCGGTAATGCCCACGCGCACCGAGCGGCCAGTGTGCGGCAGCACGGCGGCCAGCACCTGCTGCGCCAGGGCCTGGTCGGCGGGCAGGGTGCTTTCGACCAGGGTAATGGCGCGGCTGAGCACGAGCCGGTCGTGGGCAAGCAGGCCCTGGATGTACTGGTCGGCGGTGAGGCGTTTGGGCAAAGCGAGCGGGTAATAGGCCGATTTTCAGCGGCTACTCATCGATTCGTAACGCGGCGGCTTTGGTTCGGACGCTTAAATGTAGCTACTTGCCCCGGCGTTGCGCCCATGTGCTGTTATCCTTCGGCGTCGTTCCTGTTCTCTTCTCCCTACCTCCTTCGCATGAAACTACTGTTACCCGGCCTGGCCCTGGGCGCCCTGGCGCTGGCGCCGCTAAGCCTGCACGCGCAAAACGAGCTGAGCAACTTCGGCTCGACGGGCCGCGGCGGCGTGGCCAATACCTTCGTGAGCGACTACCAGGCCATCGGCATCAACCCGGCCAACCTGGCCCGCATCGGC
Organism: Hymenobacter edaphi; assembly: GCF_003258365.1. Classification (GTDB taxonomy): domain Bacteria; phylum Bacteroidota; class Bacteroidia; order Cytophagales; family Hymenobacteraceae; genus Solirubrum; species Solirubrum edaphi. The sequence continues at coordinate 628,264 of NZ_QHKM01000003.1, forward strand.
AGCCCCAAGTTTTCCATCGGCCTGCTGCAGTACGGGGTGGGCATCGGCTCCCAGTCGCTCACGCGCGAGCAAATGCTGCGCTTCGTCAAGCGCGTGGACGACAAGCTGACCACGGCCGAAAAGCAGGAGCTGGCCAAGGCCTTCACCTCCGACAACGCCCTGAACCTGAACGCCGACGTGATGACCTTCGGGGCTTCGGTGGATTTGCTGGGCATCGGTACGGTGGCCATCAGCAACCAGCAGCGCGTGGTGACGCACATGGGGCTGAACAAGAACATGGCCGAAATCCTGTTCCTGGGCAAGAACGCGCCGATTTACCAGCAATACACCTCCGGCACCACCATTCCGCTGGTGTCGACGGCCCTGCAGGGCACGCGCCTGCAGATGAGCTGGCTGAACGAGTTCAACGTGGCCTTCGGCCGCCGCCTGCTCGACAACGACATGTTTCAGCTTTCGGCCGGGGTGGGCTACCGCTACATCGAGGGCGTGGGCGTGGTCGACATCCGGGCTGAGGACGGCAAGCTCGAAGCCTTCGGAGCCGTCTCGCCGCTGTTCGACATCAACTACGGCAAGCTGGCGCAGAATCCGCAGTTCAACTACCGGCAGGGCGGCTCGGGCCTGCGCCCGGTGGGCACCGGCAACGGCGTGGACCTCGGGGCATCAATGGAAATCGGCAAGTCGCTGCGCCTGGGCCTCTCCGTCACCGATATCGGCAGCATGACCTGGAAGGGCAACCTGCTCACGGCCAACGACCAGAAGCTCAAGCAGCTCAGCTCCGAGGGCATTGGCTCGTACAACCTGTTCAAGGAAGTCACCCAGCTGGTGACGGCCGGCACCGACAGCCTGTTTCAATACCAGCCCAGCGCCAGCCGCTCGGAAAGCCTGCCCACCAAGCTGCGCGCCGGCGCGGGCCTGCGCATCAGCGAGTATTTCGAGGTGGGCGTGGATGCCACCCTGCCCATGAACGACGTGGCCGGTAACCTGCCCAAGCCCTTCGTGGGCGCCGGCGTCGACTACAAGCCGGTGCGCTGGCTGCGCCTGAGCAGCGGCCTGAGCGGCGGGGCGGGCTACGGTTTCAGTTTGCCCCTGGGCCTCACGCTGGCCACCAAGCACTACGAAGCCGGCATCAGCACCCGCGACCTGGTGGGCCTGTTCACCTCCGAGCACCCCTACGTGTCGGTAGCCGCCGGCTTCCTGCGCTTCAAGTTCGGGGAGCAGAAGTAGTATTGAGTAAACTAAGAACGTCATTCCGAGCTTGTCGAGGAATCTCGCGTGTTTAGTTCGTTAGTAACCTTCTCGTTGAACGAGGATACTACTATCAGACATCAGCACGCGAGACTCCTCGGCTTCGCTCGGAATGACGTTCTGTTTGTGACAGGGCTACTTGAAATAGCTCTGGATGAAAATCGGCAGGCCGAGCTTGCCGCGGCGGCCGCCGAGCTTGATGCCGTCGTCGGTGTACTTGGCCGCCATGCCCAGGGCGTTGGGGTTTTCGATGATGCCGAGGAAGGGGTTGTCCTCGCGGGCCACGTAGATGCGGCCGTCGGGGCCGAGTTGCAGGGAGCCGATTTTGCGGTTGGCGGAGTTGCCTACGGCGGTTTTGGCGCCGGTCTTCAGGTCCACCTGCCACACCTGGGCGTTGCCGCCGCCGTTGCCGTTGCTGGTGGCGTAGAGCTTGGAGCCGTCGGACGAAAACTCCACCCCGTAGGCTTCCTCGAAAGGCCCGTACGACTTGGGGTTTTTCACCAGGCCGGTGGCGTTGTCGAAGTCGAACACTTCTACCTTATTCGCCTCGCGCCAGATGGCGGCGGCCAGTTTCTTGCCGTCGGGCGAGAATTTCATGCAGCCGATGGCGTTGCGGCCGGGGCCGGCGTGCATGGCGCCCACGTTGCTCAGGATGGGCTTGGTCTGCACCCCGTCGGGCGTGACGAGGTAGCTCACGAAGGCGTTGGAGTTCCAGCGGTGGCCCACCACCCAGATGTCGCGGCCGTTTTTGTGGCGCACGGCGGCCAGCTTTTCGGCCACCGGCGAGATGAGCAGGCCGTTGCTGCGCTTCACGTCGCCCATGCCCTCGGCGGCGGTCATGTCGACGGTGGAGTAGCGCATGCCCACGCTGTTGCCCTCGGCGGCGGTGGTGAAGATGTAGAACACGTTGCCGCTGCCCGGGTCGGGGATGATGAGGGCGCTTTGCGAGGAGGACTTGCTGCCCGCCAGGTTTTTGCCGTTGGGCATCAGCTGGTGCTGGCGGTTCCACACGTACACGCCGTTGGTGTAGAACAGCAGCTGCCCGCGCGAAGTGCTGGCTACGCTGGAGCCTTCGTAGGTGCTCAGCTTGCCGTCGAGCAGCGGGGTGGGGGCGCCCTGGCGGAAATCCAGGCCGGCTTCCTGCCCGAAATACCAGATGGAAGCCTGTTGCTGGGCCTGGGCGGCAGTGCCGACGAGCAGCAGGGCCAGCGCGGAAACGAAACGAGCGAACATAAGCAGGAGAATTGCAGCGGTTGAGGCCTTCAACGCAAGACCGTGCCAAATGTGATGCGTCAGGCGCGGATGCGTGTAAGCCCGCAGCAGGCGCTAAACGCAGCGGACGCAGCGTTCAGCGCCTGCTGCAAAATCCTCGGCGTCCGCTGCGGGCTAAAATCGAGGCGGAATCCAAGCGGAAAGCGTCCTTACACCATCCACTCGCCCGCCGTCAGCCGGGGCAGCAGCTGGCGCACGATGCGGTAGCTCAGGCCCCAGAGCTTATGCTCCCCGATGCGGATAAACGACACTGGCGCCGACCGGGCCCAGCCGTCGAGCTGCCAGTCTTCGGTGGCGTGGCGGGCCGGGTCGAGCAGCTCGGCCACCGATACTTCCAGCACTTCCGCTACCTCGCGCTCCAGCCAGCGCCACACCGCCGGGCGGCTGATGCGGCCCAGGTAGGGCGTGACGCGGTAGCCGGTGGGGGTGCTCACATCGGGCAATTCGGCCAGCACCTGCACGGCCTCGCGCGGCAGGTATACTTCTTCCTCCGCCTCGCGCAGGGCTGTGTCGAGCAGGGAGGTGTCGGTGGGGTCCTGCTTGCCGCCGGGAAAGGCCAATTGCCCGCCGTGCACGCCGAAGTTGCTGCGCACGAGCAGCACCAGGCGCAGCTCGCCGGCATCGTCGCGGTACACGGGCACGAGCACGGCGGCCTCGCGCAGCTGCGGCGCCGCAGGTGGCAGGTTGGTTTCGTCGGGGGCTATCAGGCCGTCCACGACTGCAGCTCAATGACGTTGCACTCCGGATCGGCCACGTAGGCCCAGGTGATGGCGCGGCCCAGCGGGGTCATCTGCGTGACCACCTCGCCCAGGGCCGAGCCGCCTTCGGCCAGCACCACGGCGCGGGCGGCGGCTACGTCGGGCACTTCGAAGGCAATGTGGCCGAAGCCGGGGCGGTTGGGGGCGGTGCGGGCGCGGTTGGTCAGCGGGTCGTAGCCGAAGATTTCCAGCGTAGGGCCGCCGGGGCCGTGGCCGGGCAGGCGCAGGTGCACGCCGCGCTGCCGGGTGGCGCCGGAGGGCAGCGCCTCGTCGTGGTAGTCGCGCTGGGGCGAAGTCCGGGTGCAGCCAAACACCCGCTCGTAGAAGGCGGCCAGGGCTTCCCAGTCTTCGGCGGTAAGGTTGGTGTGGGCGTAGCGGGCGGAGAGTAGCGGCGTAGTCACTAGTGTGTCGGGCGTTGGCGGGTAAAGCAGGACTCAGAACGAATGGGCAATATACCCATTGCGCCCAACCCGGCACGAATATTTAGCCCTGCTGATCGGCGCAAAGGCAATACGTTCGAGGCCAGCTGCCGGCCGCCACTGAGCCGCGCCCGGGCGAACCTGGCTACCGCACCACGTAGGCCCCGGCCGCGTCGGTGGGGGGCAGGGTGTGGTGCTGCTCGAAGTAGCGGTACACCGGTGCCAGCGTCTGCCAGAAGGCGTGGTGCGGGCTGTGCCAGCGGGCCTCCAGGTCGGTGGCGTTCAGCTCGAAGGGGAAGATGTGGACCGGTATGTCGGCCTGTCCGGCGGCGCGGGCCTCCACGGCCAGCACGTACAGCTCCTCGATGCAGGTATCGGTGATGGGCAGGCAGCCGATGGTGACGTTGGAGCCGTGGATGAAGATGTCGCCGCCGGGGTCCTGCTCGCCGCGGGCACGGTCGAAGGCGTTGGGGTAGTCGAGGCCCAGCGAGAGGTGGTAGAGGCTGTTGGGGTTGTAGCGGTCGATGCGGTAGCAGCCCTCGGGCACCTGTCCGTCGCCGGAGCGCAGCTTGGGCCCCAGTTTGCCGGAGGTGGCGGCAATGGCGTAGCGGCGCAGCAGCTGGTAGCGGCCCTGGCCGCGGTTGCGGGCCCACACCTCCACGCGCTGCCCTATTTTGAAGGCGCGCAGGTACAGTTCCAGCTGGTCGGCGGCGAGGTGGCGGCGCTGCAGCTCGGCTTGCAGGGTGCTCCAGCGGGCGGCGTAGGCCGTGCGTACCCGCGGGTAGCGCTGCTGGCCCTGGCGGAAGGTGGCATCGGTAGGATCGGGCCCGAACAGCAGGGGCCACAGCAGTAGCAGGAAGGCGCGCATGGCGGCAGCGAGTAACAATACGGCGCCATAACGGGGGTGCTGCGGCTGAGCGTATATGAGAATAAAGATATAGACGAGTTGCTTAAATTGATGAGCCTCCGCGCGAGAAACCCGGATAATTTACGGCCTGCGGCGGCGTTGATTTACCGATCTGCCCCAACCAGCTGACCCGCAAGCACAAACGCCCTGATTATTTATGAGGCCTTCCTTCGTCTCCGCGCCGCCGGCTGCGCGCCCTTGCCCTGGCTCCACGCAGGCCACGCTGCGGCACTATGCCCCGGCAGCGCGCTACGCGAACTTCGTCTTGCTGGCCTTTTGCCTGCTGCTGGCCCTGGACTGGGCCCTGCCCGTGCGCCGCTACGAGCGCGAAGCCGTGCTCAGCCGCCTGGTGGTCCTGACCTCGTCTTCCGCCTCCGACCCGCGCATGGCCTACGACATCGTCACGCCCCACGCCCGGTTTCGCATCCCGAGCGAGCAGGGGGCCCGCGTGCGCGACGAGGACCGCGTGACCGTGTGGATTACCCCGCTGCTGGGCGTGGTGCGGCAGGTCAGCGCCCCGACTTCGCCCGAGGGCGCTACTCCGTTTCGGCCCGCCAACGGCACCATCTACGGACCCTTCGCGCTGGCGCCGCTGCTGCTGCTGGCCGTGGCGCTGGTGGGCGCCTGGCCCGGCCGGTCGCCCGAAACGCGCATGAACACGGCCGTTGCCGGCGTGCTGCTCGCGCTGGTTACCTTGGGCATTCTGATTTGGGTGTAGATGCAGCCACCCCGAAATGCAACCGCCCCGCCGCGTCAACTCGGACGCGGCGGGGCGGTTTTGATAGAAAAAAACGTCCTGCTGAGCTGGTAATTCAAGGTGTTCAACAACTCAGCCGATGCTGCGAATCACGCCGCCGTCGACGCGCACGGAGGCGCCGTTGGTGGCGGCGGCCAGCGGGCTGGCCAGATAGGTGACCATCGTGGCAATTTCGTCGGTGGTGATGAAGCGCTTCAGCAGCGACGAAGGGCGGGCGTGGGCGAAAAAGTCCTTTTCTGCGTCGGCGCGCGACTGGCCTTCGGCGGCCAGCTTGCCGATGAATTCCTCCACGCCCTCGGAGGCGGTGGGCCCGGGCAGCACCGAATTCACCGTGACGCCGGTGCCGGTGGTCAGCTCGGACAGGCCGCGGGCCACGGCCAGCTGGGCCGTTTTGGTGGTGCCGTAGTGAATCATTTCGGCCGGAATCTGCAGGCCCGATTCGCTGGAGATGAAGATGATGCGGCCCCAGTTCCGGGCCAGCATCGGCGGGAAATACTGGCGCGAAAGGCGCACGCCGCTGAGCACGTTCACCTCGAAGAAGCGCAGCCAGTCCTCGTCGGCAATGTCGGCGAAGGGCTTCGGCTCGAAAATGCCCACGTTGTTGACCAGAATATCGACCGTGGGCACCGCGGCCAGCAGGCGCTGCACCTCGTCGGCGTGGCCAAAATTGACGGCCACGCCGCGCACCCGGGCCCCGGGCGTCTCGGCCAGGATGGCGGCGCGGGCCTGCTCGAGGCGGGCTTCGGTGCGGCCGGTGAGGATGACTTCGGCGCCCTCGGCGGCCAGGCGCTTGGCAATGGCCAGGCCAATGCCGCCGGTGGAGCCCGTAACCAGGGCCGTTTTATCGGTGAGTTGTAAGTCCATGCGAAAACAAAGCGGAGGTGATGAAACTTCCTGCCTAAACCGCCCGGCGCGGCGTTTGTCTGCCTGGCCCGAAAAAAGTCTGCCGCCGGCTGCCGGCAGTGGCCTGCCACCGAGCAACTTGCGGCAGCTCCGCTGCGGCGCCGCGGCCCGGCACCGCAAAGCTTTGCGCGCCGGCTACGTATGCAGGGGCGCTACTTCGTCAACCTTACGTTTCGGCTCCTTATGTCCTTTTCTTCCGCCCGCCCCGAAGACCTGCTCATCGACGCTGCCCGCCGCGGCGACGTGGCCTTTATCCGCGAACTGCTGGCCGCCGGCGTCGACGTGAACACGCAGAACGGCAAGGGCTTCACCCCGCTCATCATTGCCACCTACGACGACCAGCTGGAGGCCGCCCGCGTGCTGCTGGAGGCCGGCGCCGATGTGAACGTGCAGGACGTGAGCGGCAACACGGCCCTGATGGGCGTCAGCTTCAAGGGCTACGCCGACGTGGCCCGCCTGCTCATCCAGCACGGCGCCGACCTGGACCTGCAGAACGGCAACGGCGGCACCGCGCTGATGTTTGCTACCCTTTTCGGCCGCCACAACATCGTACCCATCCTGCTCGAAGCCGGCGCCGACACCACTCTGCGCGACGTGCGCGGCCTCTCGGCCCGCGACCTGGCCATTCAGCAGGGCAACGACGTGGCCCTGCAACTGCTGCCGGCCTAACCGTTGGAGGCCCCGGGCCTAGAACGTCATGTCGAGCCCAGCCGAGACATCTCGCGGGCTGACGCATGAGAGTAAAATCCTCGTTCAACGAGCAGGTCACGATCGAGCGGGATGTCTCGGCTGGGCTCGACATGACGTGCCTAAAAGGCCAACCACATGCCCAAGACCGCCCAAGCCACCCAGATGGCGCATCTGCCCGCCGCTGGCGTTATTGCGCTGCATGAACCAGCCCGTCGTCATCCGCCCCTACGAGCCTCGCGACCAGGCCGCCTGCCTGGCCCTGTTCGACGGCAACTGCCCGCCGGCCTTCGACCCGGCCGAGCGAAGCCTGTTCGAGCGGTATCTGGCGGGCCCGCCGGCCGATTTCTGGGTGCTCGAAGCCGAGGATGCGGTGCGCGGCTGCGGTGGCTACGGCTCCCGCGACGAGGGCCGGAGCTGGGAGCTGTACTGGGGCATGATTGACCGGGCCTGGCACGGCCGGGGGCTGGGCCGCCGGCTGCTGCAGTACCGCCTGGCCCGGCTACAACGCCTGCACCCCGCCGCGTCTGTCGTCAGCCGCACCTCGCAGCACTCCGCCGGCTTTTTCGCCCGCCACGGCTTTCGGCTGCACCGCGTCGAGGAAGACTTCTGGGGCCCCGGCCTGCACCTCTACGATATGAGCTGGCCGCCCGTCGGGCCCGACGCGGCGGTAGCCGCGCCCTGACGCCCGCCATCCACGGCCTATCTTGCCCACCATGACACCCGCCTACGCCCCCGATATTCTCGGCCCCGATTTTGAGCAGCGGCGCCTGGCGCAGCCCGCCGACTACGAGGGTCCGGTGGTGAGCACGCTGGTGCGCCGAGTCGGGGCGGCCGGGATGCGCCGGGCCGTGCTCTACCTGCACGGCTTCACCGACTACTTTTTTCAGCGCGAGCTGGCCGAGCAGTGGGCCGCCCACGGCTACGGCTTCTACGCCCTCGATCTGCGCAAGTACGGCCGCTCCCTGCTGCCCCACCAGCGCCCCAACAACGTGCGCGACCTGCGGGAGTACTTCGCCGACCTCGACGCGGCCCGCGCCGCCATCCGGGCCGAGGGCGCCGAAACGGTGGTGCTCAACGGCCATTCTACCGGCGGGCTCATCAGCGCCCTGCACGCGGCGGCACACCCCGGCGCCTGGGCTGCGCTGGTGCTGAACAGCCCCTTTCTGGAGCTGAACCAGCCCCGGTGGCTGCGCCAGGGCGTGGTGCCCCTGGTTGCGGGCCTGGGCCGCGTGCTGCCCGATCTGCCCGTGCCCGGCAACCTGCCCTTCGGCTACGGCGAGAGCCTGCACCGCCAGTACCACGGCGAATGGGACTACCGCCTCGACTGGAAGCCGCGCAAGGTGTTTGCCGTCAATGCCGGCTGGCTGCGCGCCATCCGGCGCGGGCACCAGCAGGTGGCGCGTGGCCTGGGCATTGCGGCGCCGCTGCTGGTGCTGCACTCGGCCCGCACGGTGCAGCAGTACCATCCCTTCAACGACGAATACTTCCAGGCCGACGGGGTGCTGAACGTAGCGCACATTCACGACCTAGCCCCGCACCTGGGCCCGCACGTGACTACCGAAACCATCGAAGGCGGCATGCACGACCTGGTCCTCTCGCGCCCGGCGGTGCGCGCCGAGGTGTACCGGCGCATGTTCGCGTGGCTGGAGGCCGTATTGGGCGCCGAGTAGCAGCGGTGCTGGCCGCTTAGCGCAGGGCGCCCAAATCCAGCGTGTCGCCGGCCTGCAGCGCGTGCACGCGCACGCCGTCGGCGGGAGCGAGGTGGGCGCGCAGCTGCTCGGGCGTGCCGGTGAGGGCGGGGTAGGTGCCGTAGTGGAAGGGCACCACGTGCGGGGTACGCAGCAGGCGGGCGGCGTGGGCAGCTTCCCGCGGCCCCATGGTGTACCGGTCGCCGATGGGCAGCAGGGCCACGGTGGGGTGGTAGAGGTCGGCCAGCAGGCGCATGTCGCCGAACAGGGCGGTGTCGCCGGCGGCATACACCACGGCCCCGTCGGAGAAGGTGAGGATAAAGCCCACGCCCTCGTGCGGGAAGCCGGCCGTGCCATTGGGCAGGTCGATGTGGGCGCCGTGGAAGGCCAGCGTCATGGTCACGCGCACGTTCAGCACGTCCACGGAGCCGCCCTTGTTCAGGGGCTCAAACTGCGTGGTGGGCACGCCTTGTTCGTAAAGGTAGAAGCGCACCTGCGGCTGGGCCAGGCAGCGGGCCCCGGTGCGGGCCAGCAGGCTGGGCAGCTCCGGGTCGAAATGGTCGTCGTGGCCGTGGGTGATGAGCACCAGGTCGGCCCGCTCGGGCTGCCACAGGTGGGCCGGCACGAAGGGGTTGTTGGTAAACCACGGGTCGATGAGTATGACGCGGCCCTCGGGTGAGGTGAGGCGAAACGCGGCGTGGCCGAGAAACTGCAGCTGGGTAGCGAGCATGGGCGGAAAGCTGGTACGCCGCGAAGGTAAGGCCCCGAATCAGCCGCGGCAGGGGGTATTCACTGCCGGCCAGCAGCCCGCGCGGCGTCCCGGTTCCTCGCTTGAGGCGCAACCGGCGCGTCCGGCCGGCCCCACGCGCCGCCCCTAACGCAACAGCGGTGCCTGGCTGCCCTCCGGCTCGACGCCGCCGCCCAAAGCAGCACGCGTTGTTACCTGCTGTTAATGTTCCCGGAGTCGGTGCCCGGGCGTAGTGGCGTCCGGAGCAGGCGCAGGGTGGTGTCGATGGGCTGGCGCTGCAGCAGCAGCTGGTATTCCTGCTGCAGGCGGTTTTGCTGCTGCTCTTTCTCCCGGCGCTTGAAGGGGCGCACGGAGTAGCGCATGTGGCCGTGGGGGCGGCGCAGGTTCACGTAGAGCAGGTGCCGGTCGGGGCGGCGCGCGGGGGCGCCGTCGCGGATGCGGGCCGTGCGGCGGCGAAAGTTGCCGAGCACGGCCTGCATCGGGTTCAGGCCCACGTAGAGGTTGCTGCGGCCGGTGAGGTAATACACCCCACTGATTTCCAGGTCAGTCAGGTTGCTGTTCAGCCGCAGCTCGGGCACCAGCAGCCGCTCCTGGTCGAGGAAGAAGCGGGTGCTGACGGGGCGGAAGTACAGGTGGTCGGTGCGGCGCGGGCTGAGCAGGCGCAGGGCCTGCTGCAGCGGTGCCACCCGCAGCAGCTCCAGGTCCTGCACGTCGGCGCGGGCGTAGCCCTGGGTGCGGGCGGTAGCGGGCAGAAAGGTCGCGTCGAGGTCGGTGTGCACGTCGGCTTCGCAGGTCATGGTGCCGCGCACGTTGTCGGGGCCGAGCACGTCGAAGCCCAGCGCCCCGGCCAGCTCGAAAAGGCGCGGCAACTGAATGCCCTGCAGCCGGGCCTGCGCGTGCAGCGGGTGGCGGCCCTGGCCGGCGTTGGTCTGCAGCCGTCCGCGCACCCGCAGCTGCCCGCCGAAGGCTTCGAGCGTGCATTCGTCGAGGGTGGCTTCGCCGGGGCGCAGGTGCGAGGTCAGGCGGAAGCCCGTGCCGCTGAGGGCGCCGTAGCGCACGTGCTCGGCCCGCACGTGCAGCCGGGCCGTGAGCAGCTGGCCGCTCAGCAGCGCCGAGGCCCGCCCCGCGCCCGGCCGCTTGCCCGGCCCCGCCGTCGCGGTATCGGCAGCGGCATCGTCCTCCTCGTCGTCGGGCTGCAGGCTGGCCAGCAGCAGCAGCAGGCGCTGCACGTCCACGGTGGCGTAGCGCAGGTCCAGGCTGGCATCGGCGGCCAGCAGGCGCGGCCCGGCCATGCGCGCCGAGGCCTGCGCAAAGCCCGCCCCGCCCGAGGTGGTGGCGAAGTACAGCGCCGGCATCCGGAACGTCGAGCCGGTCTTGAGCACCCGCAGGCGCACGTGGCGCAGGTTTTCGCCCACCGGCATGCGCAGCGTGGCCACCTGACAACTCACCTGCCCGTTGGCCGTCAGCAGCAGCCGACGCAGCGGCGACTGGCGCGCCGCCCGCGGCCCCGGCGCGGCCGCGTCGCCGGCCCCCGCCGGCCGCCCCGCCCGGCGGATAAGCCGCGCCACCCGCAGGTAATCGACGGTGCCGAAGCGCAGGGCCAGCTGAAACTCGCCGGCGGTGCGCCCCCGCGCCAGCGGCCCCGGCCACGAGGCCCGGCCGCGCACCGCCCCGCCCCATACCTGCGCCGTCAGGCCGCTGAGGCTGGTGAGGCGGCCGTCGCGGCGCACCAGCACGCGCACCTGCCGGAGCGTGTCGGTGGGCAATACCAGCCGGGCGCAGCGCAGGGCCACGCGCAGGCGCAGGCCGGGCGGTAGCAGCGAGCTGTCGGCGCTGGCTTTGGCCGGGCGGCGCGCGGCGGGCCCCGTGCCCGGCCGCGGGCGCAGCAGCTCGCCCAGGCGGGCCACGCGCAGCTCGTCCACGGCGAAGCGGCCGTCGATAAATGTGGTGGCGCGCTGCCCGGTCAGGTAGTCGAGCAGGTTCACCGTGCGCGCCTGGGCCCGAAAGCGCATGCCGTCCACCTGCCCCGACAGGTCCCGGAGCTGCCACAGGCTGTCCTGCAAACCCAGGCGCACATTCAGCGCCCGCACGCGGGCGCGCCGCGCCGGCAGGTCGAAGGCGGCGTTGTGCAGGGCCACGTGGCCGCGCACCGAGAGGCGCCGCACCGGCCCGGGTGGGAGCGGCTGGCCGGGGCCGGGCGGCAGCGCGCCGCGCAGGTGCACGTCCAGCTCGGCCGCGCCGCCGCGGGCCCGCCACTCGCCCGGCGCCACCAGCGCCGCCAGGGCCGGCAGGTCGGTGCGGCCGCGCAGGTGGCCCGTCACGGTGGGCCGGGTGAAGTCGCGCACCTGCAGGCGCAGGTCGAGCTGGCCCAGCGGGGAGTAGATGCGGCAGTGGTGCAGGGTAAGCGTGGTGGTGCTGGGCTGGTGGGCCGGGCCGTTGTCGAGCACGGCCAGCAAATCCCAGTGGCTGATGCGGCGGCTGGAATCGGGCCATACCAGCCGGGCCCGGCGCAGCTGCAGGCGCAGCACGTTGCGCGGCAGCACCGTCGGGCTGCTCAGCCCACTGACGGTGTAGCGCAGGTAGGCCTTGCTCGGGCTGCGGGCCCCGCGCAGGTAGGGGAGCAGGCTGGGCGGCAGCACCTCGGGCAGCACGTCCAGCAGCCGCTGCCGCCCCTCGAAGCGCAGCCGCAGCCAGGAGCCGGCCGGGGCCCGGCTGGCCGTGGTGTGGGTGCCGCTGATGCGGATGGTGTCGCCGCGCAGGGTGGCGCGGCTGCCCGGCTCGAAGGTGCCCCGGCGCCGGGCGAAGTCGTAGCGGTAGCGGGCCCAGGCCTGCACCGGCTCGTGGGCCAGCAGCGTGCCGGTGCGGTTGTTGTGCAGCGAGTCGAGCTGGCCGCGGAGCGCCCCGCGCAGGGTGAGCTGCCCGCCGCGCAGCCGGGCCCGAAACTGCCCCTGCGCCACCCGCGCCACGAAGCGGCTGCGCTTGTAGTCGTTGCGGAAGCTGAGCTGCACGTTGCGCAGGCGCACCAGCGGCAGGTCGAAATCCAGGGCGGGCGTCGGGCCCGGGCCGCCACGGCGCCGGCCGTGCAGCGTCCAGCGGCGGCCCCGGGCGTCCACGTAAGTGCGCAGCAGCCCGTCGCGCAGCGTGAGGGCGTCCACCTGCACCCGGCCGCGCAGCAGGGCCCGCAGGTTCAGGCGCAGGTCGGCGCGGGCCACTTGCAGCACGGGCTCGGGGCGCTGGTAGGCGGTGTCGGTGAGGGTGAGGCGGCGCACGGAGGCCGTCAGGTGCGGGAAATCCTGCCAGCCGAGGTGCAGCGCAAAGGGGCTAACGACGAGGTCGGAGCTTTGGGCCAGCCGCTGGCGCAGCTGCTGCTCCAGCCAGTAGCGGCCGTAGCGCGTGCCCAGCAGCCCGGCCCCGAGCAGCAGCCCCAGCAGTACCAGTCCCAGCAAGAGCCCGGCCCCGCGCCGGAAACCAAATCGAGCCATAGCAATCCACAACGCTGCTCCAAGATGCGGCAGAAGCAGCCGGGCCGGCGCGCCGCCCGGCCCGCCGCTGCCAATACGGGCAACGGCGCCGGCGGGCTGCCCATCAGGGGCAAAACTCGACTGCAATGGCGGCGGTAGCCACCGGCGTCCACGCGCAGAAGGCCCCGCTCGCTACCGCTGCCGGGGCGCGGCGGGTCAGCCGTCGATGCGGCGCACCCCCTCCCGCAGCAGCAGCGCGCAGATGGCAGCCGCGGCCAGCACCTGCCCGCTCAGCAGCAGGTAACGTGTGAGCAGCGAGGTGGCATCCAGCAGGCTCCCCAGCAGCACCATCAGCTGGTGCAAGGCCACCATCATCGGCAGCAGGCTGGCCAGCACGAACAGGTAGCCCCGGCGGCGGGACGTCAGGCGGAAAGCAGCAGTCATAGACAACGAGCAGGTAAAAGGTAAAACGCGCCAAAAGGTAGCCCGAAACGCTTGTATGCCCGCTATCGGCCTTTGGGTGGCGCGCTTAAGTTAATTGCCGGAAACTAAACGGGTCCGTCAGGCCGCGTGGCCTGACGGACCCGAGTCGGGTGGCCTGAGGGGCCCGGCGCCGCTACAGCTGAGCCAGGAAAAACGCCTTCAGCTCGTTGAAGATGAGCATGTCGGTGCCGTGGCCGATGTGGCTGTAGGTTTTGAAGCGGGCATTCACGCGCTGCTGCTGGTACACCTGCTGGCAGTACTGCCAGCGCGTGGGCTGCATCTGCCGGCCCAGGTGCTCATAAATCAGGGTGCGCTCCGTGTCGTCGTAGGCGTCGTCGAAGGCGGCGGCGTCGTTGTCGTCGAGGGCGCCCATGTAGAAGAACTGCGGCACGGCCCGGTACTGCTGCCAGTCGAGGCGGTGGCCGGTGAGCTGCCGGTAGTCGGCCAGGCCCAGGGGGTAGGGCAGGGGCGTGCCGTGCACTTTGTCCAGGGGCAGCAGCAGCAGGCCGTTGAGCCCGCCGCCGGCCACGGCCCGCACCCGCTCGGGGTGGAGCACGGTAAAGCGGTTGACGAAGGTAGCCGAAGCCGAAAACCCGTTGAGCAGCACCTTTTCCCGGGCCTGCACCTGCAGGGCGCGCAGCTGCTCGCGGGCGTCGTCAATCATGCGCAGCAGCTGCTCGTCCAGCCGGGCCAGCTCGCCGGTGGCGTGCAGCGCGTCCTTGTCGAGAGCGTGGGTGTAGAGCAGCGGCTGGGCGGCCGGGCGCGGAAACACCGGCGTGAGCAGCGGCAGCCCGATTTCGCGAGCCAGCGGCCGGCTCAGTCCCGCCTTCGGCCCGCCGATGGCGATGCGGGCGGCCCGCTCGTGCACGGCCAGCGTGTCGTTGAGCAGGCCGGTGTTGTTGGGCTCCACCATCAGGTAGGTGGGCGCGTTGCGCGGGGTGCGCTTGGGCACCAGCAGAAAGTAAGGGTAATGGAAGCCCTTGGCCGGATTGGCCGCAATGCGCAGCAGCGTATCGGTGGCGGCGCGGGGAGCGGCGTGGCCGGGCCGGGCCAGCAGGAGCAGGGCGCCGAAGCTCAGCAGCAAGGACAGCAGCGGTTTCATAGGCAGGACTGGGAGGACTCCCAAACGTAGCCGTGCCGGGGCCGGTCAACCAAATTCGGCGGCTCACATAAAGATGTAGCACAGCCCAGGCTGCGCGGCCAGCGGCGAATAAAAAACCGGCCGCTACCGGCCCGCAGCCGTGCGCACGAACTCCTTAAGCGTCCAGTCCTGAATATGCCCAAGCGCGATGTTGCGCATCAGGTTGAACTGGGCGTAGGCCAGGGCCTGGCCGCTGGCGGCATCCACCAGCTGGTAGCCGTGGTTGCGGTACACGGTGAGGTAGCGCGCGTACAGGTAGCGTGGGTCGGCGGTGGCTACGGCCGCTTCGATGACGGCCCGCTCCACTACCTGCACCGGATAGGGGTACAGCTGGGCAATCTGCGCCGCGGGCAACTCCGCGTCCAGCCGGGCCCGGTCGAGCAACAGCGTTTTCTGCGTCAGGGCCAGGCTGCTCTGCCGGATGCGCTGCAGTTCGGCTTCCTCAATGTCCTTGTCTTTTTGCTGGTGCATCCGGGCGTCTACGTAGCGCTGCATGGCCTGCACCGCGTTGATGGCGTCGCTGGTGAAGTAGGTTTGGCTCCAGTAGCTATTGGGGTGCGGGGCAAAGCTGGCCGAGGCCACCGGCCGGCGGCGCGCGTCTTCGGGCACGTCGTTGGCGAATACCTGCAAGGAGCCGGCGAAGTTGAGTTTTTCCGGCTTGCCCTCGGCGCTCAGCACCATCGACGTGACGGTGATGCCGTGCGGCCCCAGCCCGCCGAGGCGCAGCAGCAGGTGCGAGGCTTCTTTGTCGCGGTAATGCGCGTCGGCCTGGGCCGATGTGATGAACTCCACCTTCGTAAGCGTCCAGAACTTGACGGCGGCGCGCAGGGCCTCGTTGCGGGCCGCCAAATCGGCGCGAAACAGGGCCGCTTCCTTGGGGTCTTTGGCCATTCGCCGCTGGGAGGCCGCGTCGCTCGGCTCGTCCTCCATCACCACCAGCAGCGGCTCCCGGGTAAAGCGGTCAAAGTTGGCAAACTGGGCACTGCCGACAATGGGCTGATACACCTTAACAATCTGGGCACGCAGGCTGGCGCTGGCCAGCACCAGCAGCAGCAGAAAAGAAGCGAAACGCATACGAAAATAAGACATGAACCGGTGGCCACGCGGCCGCGGCCGGATAGCAGTTCAGGACAGAATGAAAAGCGTGGCGCGGCTCAGCAGTAACGGGGTCGCACGCCAGCCGGAACCGGCGCGAGCAAGCAGAAAGGATGAGCGGACGGGCCGAAAAGAACGAGCAAAAATCAGCGGCTACAAGTAAAGCAAAATAGGCGCTGCCCGTACCGAGTCGGCCTGATTATTTGCCGCCGCCACAGCCCCCGGGCCTCAGCCCGGCCTCAGCCCCGGCGCGTTGCCTATATTTGCCACCGGATACGCCCCTAAGTAGTACCCCAATGGAAATTCGCTGAACATACCAGCCTGATGGCCCGCCAACCCTCCCGCCGCCTAGTGCCGCCGGGTTGGCCCGCCGCTTTTCCATTCGTCCCGCCTCGCTTCGGCTCGGCCCCGCAACCCGTCCCCTTATGTAATCCAGCTGTCGGCCCTGCCGCAGGAGCCTAGCCCCGGTGCTCATCGGCGCCGGCTCGTTGCTGCCTTGTCCCCGGTGGCCCTTGGGCTGTAAAGCCGCGGGTTTTTCCGCAGCTCGTGCCTCACTCGTTGCGCACGGCCGCCCCATCGGGTCAACCAGCCAGTAGTGCCCGCCCGGCGTGGGTGGCTGCAACGTCCGCCCCCTGCGCGCCCCGCCCTGGCGGCTATGCGCGCCTCAGGCCGCGCCACTCTTTTCCTGCCATGTAATTCAACCCGAACGCTCCACCGAGCGCAGTCCGCTGCTGCGTTCGGGCTTGCGCCGCGCCGCGCGGCCCTGGTTTTTCTGTTCACCCGCTAAGCCCCTCCATCCTTATGAGTATCGTCGCCAACCACCTTTCCTATACCCACCCCGACGGCGAAACGCTGTTCCACGAGCTGCACCTGGCCGTGCCCGGCGGCGGCAAGGCCTCCCTGGTTGGGCCCAACGGCGCGGGCAAATCCACCCTGCTGCGGCTGCTGGCCGGGCAGCTGCCGCCCACCGCTGGCGAAGTGCTGCGGCCCGAGTCGCCCTACTACGTGCCCCAGCACCTGGGCCAGTACGACGCCCTCCCCGTGGCCGAGGCCCTGGGCGTGGCCGCTAAGCTGCGGGCCCTGCACGCCATCCTCGCCGGCGACGCCACGGCCGAGCAATTCGCCCGCCTCGACGACGACTGGAGCCTGGAGGAACGGGTGCAGGCCGCCCTGGCCCAATGGCAGCTGCCGCCGCTCGATCTGCACCAGCCCCTCGCGGCGCTCAGCGGAGGTGAGAAAACCAAGGTGTTTCTGGCCGGGGCCCAGCTGCACGGCGCCGGCCTCGTGCTGCTCGACGAGCCCAGCAACCACCTCGACGCGGCCAGCCGCCAGCTGCTCTATGATTTTATCCGCCGCACGCCCGCCACGGTGCTCGTCGTCAGCCACGACCGGGCCCTGCTGAATCTGGTGGACCTGACCCTGGAGCTGCTGCCCGACGAAGTGGCCGTGTACGGCGGCAACTACGACTTCTACCAAACGCAGAAGCAAGTGCAGCTGGCGGCCCTCCAGGCCCAGCTCGACGCCACGGCCAAAACCCTGCAGCAGGCTCAGCAAAAGGCCCGCGACGTGGCCGAGCAGCGCCACAAGCAGGACGCCCGCGGCACCGCCCAGGGCCAGAAAAAGGGCCTGCCGCGCATCGTGGCGGGCCACCTCAAGCGCCAGGCCGAGCAAAGCTCCGCCCAGCTGCGCGAGGTGCACCACGCCAAAATCGACGGGCTGAGCCAGGACGTGCAGCAGCTGCGCGCCCAGCTGCGCGAGCAGCAGGCCCTGCGCATCGATCTGAGCCACTCGGCCCTGCACCGCGGCAAGGTGCTGGTGGAGGCCGAAGGCGTGAACTTCGCCTACGCCGGTCAGCCCCCGCTGTGGCCGCAGCCGCTCACGCTGCAGCTGCGCTCGGGCCAGCGCCTGCGCATCGAGGGGCCCAACGGGGCGGGCAAAACCACCCTGGTCAGGCTGCTGACCGGGCAGCTCGCGCCCGGCACCGGCCAGCTCCGCCGCGCCGCCTTTGAGTCGTTCTACCTCGACCAGGAGTACTCCCTCATCGACAACCAACTGACGGTGTTCGAGCAATTGCAGCGCTACAACTCCCGCCAGCTGCTGGAGCACGAGCTGAAAACCGTGCTGCACTACCACCAGTTTGCCCGCGAGAGTTGGGACCGGCCCTGCGCCGGCCTCAGCGGCGGCGAAAAGCTCAAACTCATCCTTGGCTGCCTCACCGTGAGCAACCGCGCCCCCGACCTGCTCATCCTCGACGAGCCCACCAACAACCTCGACCTGCCCAGCCAGCAGGTCCTCACCGACGCCGTGCGTAGCTTTCAAGGTACCCTGCTGCTCATCTCCCACGACCAGCCCTTCGCCGACGACATCGGCGTGGACGAGACGCTGACGCTGGGGTAAAGGCCCTGACGCGAGCCGGCCCCGGCAGTGCGGCAACACCATCGCGGCACCACCGATTCGCCGCCGGCAGATCGGCAACCGAAGGGCGGGCCGGTTTGCCCCAAGGCCTTATTTGGCGTCGGCGCCGGGCTGGGCCAGACCTTCGAGCACCCAGGCCTGTACCTTGGGCGTACCGACGCTCTGGCCCAGCTTGTACTTGGCAAACGCCACCACCTGCCCGTCGGCCATGTTTACGAGCTGGTAGGCATGGTCGCGCCGCAGCAGCACGTAGCGGGCGTACAGGTAGCGGGCGTCGGCCGTGCGTACGGCTTCTTCGATGACGGCCCGCGGCACCAGCTGCACCGGGTAAGGATACAACTCGGCCACGCGCGCCGGCGTGAGGTCGGTGGAGAGCAGGTCCTGATCCAGCAGCAGGGTTTTTTGCCGAACGATGGGGAGTCCGGCCCGCAGCTCCGCCTGCCGGGCCTGCCGGTACTGCTGGTCGCTGGCCCCGCCGGCGCGGGCCAGCAGGTAGCGCTGCATCTGCTGCAGCGTGTTGAGCAAGTCGCTGGCGGAAAACTGGTCGTGGAAACGGCGGACCAGCACCGTCTGGGTGGTGTAGTAGCAGCCGAGCACCGTCTCCACGCGCACGTTCTTCTTGCCCGGCGTTTTCTGGTGCACGTTCAGAAACACGGCCGGGCACACGTCCTTATCGGTATCCGCCTGCCCGGACTTCAGCACCAGCCGGGGCTGCCCATCGGCCAGTAGGCTATCCAGCTGCGCCGGAGTCAGCACCTGCACCTGGGGCGAAAACGTCCAGAACCGCCCCGCTTGGCGCATGTGCTCGTTGAAGGTGGCAATGTCGGTGCGCAGGGTGGCAAACATTTCCGGCTTTTTGGCCGACACTTTCGCCACAAAGGGCGGTACATCTTCCAGCAGCAGCACCAGCGGCATGGTCCGCAGCGCCTCGATATGCGGGTAGTCGCTCGGGAAGAATGGAACGGGGCCCTCTTGGGCCCGGCCGCGGAGGGCCAACAGCAGGCAAAAGCCGCACAGCAGCAGTACTCGCAAACGCATAAAGTAGAAACGACCGGGCGGCTGACCGGCCGCCTCGGAACCCGCAAGATAATGCCCCGACAACGTACCCTCCACAGCCGGCCCGGGCGGGGCCCCTGCTCACCCCGCCGGGCATAGAAAAAGCCGGGGGCGGCCCGGCTTTTTCGTGGTAGCAATAGGTGTAATAGCGGGGATTAGCGGGGGGCGGGCTTAGCCCTGGGCGGCGGCCGCGGGCTTGGCCGGGCGGGCCGCCGCGTCGTCGGCGTCGTCGGAGAGACGGTAGAGCTGGCGGCGGGTGGCGTTGGCGGGGAAGGCCAGGCGGGCGGCTTTGTTGAGGCGCTGCCCGAAACCGTAGGCCGCGTTCTGCACCCGCACGTAGCCGCCGGTGCCCTCCTGGTTGGTGCCCTTCTGCATTTCCTGCCTGGTGTCCACCGCGTCGAGCTGGTCGGCCAGGGTTTTGAGGTCGGTCAGCTGCTGGGCCGTGAAGCCCTTGGCGGCCAGGGCCACTTTGTCGCGCTCGGCGGCTTCGGCGGCCATGTCGAGCAGCAGGCGCATTTCCTCCGGGTCGTTGGCGGCCCTAGCGTAGCGGTCCTTGCCGTACTGGTTCAGGCGGCCCTTGTTCTTGGGAAACGCCTGCTCCACGTAGTAAAACACCGACTGCGCCGTGCGCCGGGCCCGCTCCATTTCGTTGCCCACCACGGCCGTGTCTTCCGACAGTGTGCCGCGCCGCACGTCCACGTTGGGCGCCTTGTCGGCCGCCTCTAGGGCCGCCATCCATTCGGCCCCGAACGTGCCGCCCAGTTCGGGGTTGACGGCGGCAAACGCCGCCGCGTCGGTGAGGTAATGGCCGTGCATGGTGCGCATCCGGGCACGCATGGCGGCATCCGAGCCGACAAATTTGCGGCCTTCGGGTTTGGGGGTTGACATAAGGGTAACTGTAAAAGTGTTTTGGGAGAATTATGAGGCTACGCTATGACTATTCCCAGTCATTTGCAACTACTTCGCCGCCTAAATCACCCAAAACTCCCTAAGTACCACGCGAAACCCGCAAAGAAGCGCCTCCACCGGACAAAGAGCCGCCACCCACGGACAAAGAGGCACCCGAAACGGATAAAGAAGCGCCGCCAACGAACAAAGAAGACCCGCAACCGACAAAGAAGCGGCCCAACGGACAAAGAGGCGCCTACAACTGCTAAAGAAGCACCCGAAACGGACAAAGAAGCGGCGCAACTGCTCAAAGAAGCAGATACAACGAACAAAGAAGCGCCTCGGTGAAACGCAGAAGTCCCACCCGCTGTCGGCGGATTATGCCTTTGCCTTCCAGTCGCGGATCAGGCTGACGATGAGTAGCAGGGTGCCCGCGAGTTCGAACAGTTTGGTAGCCGCGTAAAGCCCCGCCCGAAGGGTATCCTGGAAATGGAAACCTTCGGTCTGTTGATACGCGCTGAGACCTTGGTAGAAGACAACCCCCATCAGGAGTAGAAACCACAATTTGCTGTTTCGGTCGCCGCTACGCTGGTAGTAATACATAGCGGCCAGGAATCCATAGACCAACACATAGAGTCCCCGGCTCAGCCAGGGCAGGTCAGGGTTGAACATGTGGATACCCGCGTAACCGGCATAGGCAATGCTGAATGCCCAGCTAACCAGTAACAGAGTAGAAGCCCAGATATCGTAGTTGCTGCGGCGTAGCTTTTCCATGAGTCCCGAAAATAAGCGGATTCCCAGCAACATGGCCCCGCGCTGCCGCAGCTGCTTGGGCGGCTGAGGAAGCAGGGGGGGGAGAAACGAAACCGGCCCGCTGGGGTGGCGGTCAAGCCTAGACTACTGTTCTATTGAGATACGAAGCCTCACCCAAAGACAAGCACAAGCTATAAGCTCGCGCTAGATGGTGGCATTGCAAAATGAGTGTGCGCTATTTGTATATTGTGTCGTCTTAGAGCCTGTTGGGGAATTAAGGTAGTCGGTTGAGGCACAGGGTGACGTTTGCCCAGAGAATCCAGGCGGCGTGGCTTTCGGGCGTGTACTCGTAGTCCATGACTACCCGTCGGAAGAAGTTGAGC
>NZ_QHKM01000035.1 GCF_003258365.1 Hymenobacter edaphi
CAGAGTAATCATGGATCTATCGTTTGCTCGTGTGATGCCAACCTCCATTGCTGGAGTTGGCATGTTTTTCTCTTGTTTGCTAGCCGTTACGTCAAAGAACGTGTACCAGACCGATCGTCTGATGCAGTGGAATTACAAGCCGCGCTTGAATTCCGAGAGTAAGAGAGTGGAGAATAACGGATTCGAACCGTTGACCCCCTGCGTGCAAGGCAGGTGCTCTAGCCAGCTGAGCTAATCCCCCGTCGTTGTTGTCTACGCCGGCCGGACGCCGAAGCGAGTGGGCCTGCGTGGACTCGAACCACGGACCTCGACATTATCAGTGTCGCGCTCTAACCACCTGAGCTACAAGCCCGGGTCTTCAGTCTTTGCCCTGCGGCAAAAATGAATCCTCGTTACTCAACAATATTATTTGAGCGAGTGTGAAAACAACTTGGTTCAAACGTTTGAACAAATCCGGTCAGCGTAACAAAAGTGCTCCAGAAAGGAGGTGATCCAGCCGCACCTTCCGGTACGGCTACCTTGTTACGACTTAGCCCCAGTTACCTGTTCTACCCTAACTGGCTCCGTTGCGGGGCACCAGCTTCAGGTCTACCAGACTT
>NZ_QHKM01000036.1 GCF_003258365.1 Hymenobacter edaphi
GCGGCCCAGCCAAAGCTGCGTTCCACGACCCAGCGTCGTGGCAACAGCACAAAGCCTTTCTGCCCTTCGGGTTTCGCAATGACTTGCAAGTCAATGGCGTGCTCCGCAGCGGCCTCGTCCGCTGCCGCGCCCGTGTAGCCCTGGTCGGTGTAGGCCACCTGTACCTTTTGGCCGGTCACGCGCTGCACCTGTGCGCACAGCGCCGCCACTTGCCCGCGGTCCGGCTCGTTGGCGGGCGTGACGACGGCGGCCAGCAGGTGGCCCAGCGTATCGACGGCCACGTGCACCTTGCTGCCCTTGCGCCGCTTGGCCCCGTCGTAGCCCGCGCGCGCCCCGCTTTCAGGCGTGCTTTGCACCGTACGCGAGTCCAAAATGACGGCCGTCGGGTCGGCCTCACGCCCCGCCAAAACCCGCGCCAGCTCGCGCAGATCCGCCATCATATGCTCAAAACAGCGGTTGTCGCGCCAGCGCCCCCATTGTTGATACACCGCTTCCCAGGGCGGCAAATCGTGGGGCAGGTAGCGCCAGCCACAACCCGTTTTGACCAGGTAGCGCAGGGCGTTGAACACGTCGCGCAACGCATGTTCGCG
>NZ_QHKM01000037.1 GCF_003258365.1 Hymenobacter edaphi
CCACGCCCCACGGCATCGGGGAGCGGATAGCGCAGGTGCCCGGCGGCTACGACCACAACTGGGTGCTCACCCAGGCCGACGGGATGCACCCGGCCGCCACGGTGTACGAGCCCGCCTCGGGCCGCACGCTGGAAGTGACGACCACCGAGCCCGGCATCCAGTTCTACACGGGCAACTTCCTCGACGGCTCGCTCGCGGGCAAGGGCAACGTGGTCTACGGCCGGCACGCGGGCTTCTGCCTGGAAACCCAGCACTTCCCCGACTCGCCCAACCAGCCCACGTTCCCGAGCACCATCCTGCAGCCCGGCCAACCCCTGCATTCGACCACCGTGTACCGCTTCGGCGTGCGCAAATAGGCGAAATGGTGAGAGGGTGAAATGGGGAGTGCCGTTCTGCTAGCGCTATCTGCGCCGCTCCGCGCCGCCTAAACACCAAACTCACCATTTCACCCCCTCACCCTTTCACCCTATGTCCAAGACATACGTCATCGGCATCGACTACGGCACCGACTCGGTGCGGGCCGTGCTCGTGGATGCCCGCAGCGGCGCCGAAGTGGCGCAGGCCGTG
>NZ_QHKM01000038.1 GCF_003258365.1 Hymenobacter edaphi
CACGGCCTGCGCCACTTCGGCGCCGCTGCGGGCATCCACGAGCACGGCCCGCACCGAGTCGGTGCCGTAGTCGATGCCGATGACGTATGTCTTGGACATAGGGTGAAAGGGTGAGGGGGTGAAATGGCGAGTTTGGTGTTTAGGCGGCGCGGAGCGGCGCAGATAGCGCTAGCAGAACGGCACTCCCCATTTCACCCTCTCACCATTTCGCCTATTTGCGCACGCCGAAGCGGTACACGGTGGTCGAATGCAGAGTCTGGCCGGGCTGCAGGATGGTGCTCGGGAACGTGGGCTGGTTGGGCGAGTCGGGGAAGTGCTGGGTTTCCAGGCAGAAGCCCGCGTGCTTGCCGTAGACCACGTTGCCCTTGCCCGCGAGCGAGCCGTCGAGGAAGTTGCCCGTGTAGAACTGGATGCCGGGCTCGGTGGTCGTCACTTCCAGGGTGCGGCCCGAGGCGGGCTCGTACACCGTGGCGGCCGGGTGCATCCCGTCGGCCTGGGTGAGCACCCAGTTGTGGTCGTAGCCGCCGGGCACCTGCGCTATCCGCTCCCCGATGCCGTGGGGCGTGG
>NZ_QHKM01000039.1 GCF_003258365.1 Hymenobacter edaphi
GCCGTCGTGTGTGACAAGGGGACCGCCAGAGTCACCTCCGCAAATGGACTTGCCGTCGACGGTGCGGGTGCAGATGACGTTGTCGCCAACGCTGCCGTAGGTCCAGCCGCACTCTTCGTTGTGGACGATCTGGAGATCGACGCACTGCAGCCAGTCGGGCAGTGGGCTGCCGTCGTAGGTGCCACCCCATCCGCAAGCGACGGCCCACCATTCGTTGTAGTTGTTGTAACGGTCGTTGTAGCTGGGGAGCTCCACCTTGTTCACCATGTGCCAGAAGTCGACGTGGGGGATGCGGATCAGGGCGATATCAGCGTTGGAATGCTTGATGAAGTTGCCGTTGCCAACGGTGTGGGTGAACTGGGCGTTGGTGCGCCAGGTGGCACCGAAGTAAACGATCACGGAAGCGGCATCTCCGATGCAGTGCTCGGCAGTCAGGACCCAGTCGTGGGCGATGATGGAGCCACCGCACCACCAGCCTCCGCTGAAGCCAAGACCCACAGTGTAGGGAGCCTTGCCCTCGGGGGCGGCGTATCCGTTGGTGATACGACCCTCA
>NZ_QHKM01000040.1 GCF_003258365.1 Hymenobacter edaphi
CCTACACCCTGGCCAACAACAACGGCGCCAACCACCTGCACGGCGGCCTGAAGGGCTTCGACAAGGTGCTCTGGCAGGCCGAGCCCGGCACCTCGGCCGAGGGCCCGACGCTGAAGCTGCGCTACCTGAGCAAGGACGGCGAGGAGGGCTACCCCGGCAACCTGCAGGTGACGGTGGTCTACACGCTCACCACTGACGACGCACTGAAAATCGAGTACGCGGCCACCACCGACAAGGCCACGCCCGTCAACCTCACGAACCACGCGTACTTCAACCTGGCGCTGGGCCGGTCGCAGGACGTGCTCAGCCACCAGGTGACTTTGCCGGCCGCCCGCTACACGGTGGTCGACGCCGGGCTGATTCCGACCGGGGAGCTGCGCCCGGTGCAGGGCACGCCCTTCGACTTCACCACGCCCCACGGCATCGGGGAGCGGATAGCGCAGGTGCCCGGCGGCTACGACCACAACTGGGTGCTCACCCAGGCCGACGGGATGCACCCGGCCGCCACGGTGTACGAGCCCGCCTCGGGCCGCAC
>NZ_QHKM01000041.1 GCF_003258365.1 Hymenobacter edaphi
CTCGCAACCATCAGCGGATCCAAAGGAGGTGGCACCGATGAGGACACCATCGAGAGCCAATGGGCCGCCGGAATCACCCTGGCAGGTGGAGGCCTTGTTGGTGGTGTCAACGCAGAGGACCCTGCTGGTCACGATCAGGCTTCCGAAGGTTTCCTGGCATTTGGAGTTGGAGATGATGGTAAGGTCCACGTACTGCAGATCGCGAGACACGGCGGTGGCTTGGTCGGAGGTGAGACCCCATCCGGAGGCAACAGCGGTCTTTCCCTCGTAGGTGGAGTAGCTGTTGGAGACGGCAGGCAGGCTAATCTTGTTCACGGTAGCCGAGAAGGACACGGACGAAGTCTGGATCAGGGAGATGTCGTTGCGGATGGTCAAAGCCAGGTAGCTTTCGTGCTGCCTGAACTTCGAGCTGCTGACGACTTGGGTGAACTCGGGGCTAGTACGGACAGTGGCACCGTAGTAGATGGTCACGGAGGCGGCACCGTCGGTACAGTGAGCAGCAGTCAGCACCCACTCGTTTCCG
>NZ_QHKM01000004.1 GCF_003258365.1 Hymenobacter edaphi
GCCAGCGCCCCCATTGTTGATACACCGCTTCCCAGGGCGGCAAATCGTGGGGCAGGTAGCGCCAGCCACAACCCGTTTTGACCAGGTAGCGCAGGGCGTTGAACACGTCGCGCAACGCATGTTCGCGGTGCGGTGCGTCTTCGCGTACCAGGGCCAAATACGGCGCGACAAACATCCATTCCGCATCTGATACATCGCTGGGGTAGCCTTTGCGTTGAGCCATCCCCCAAATTACGCTACCAGTCCATAACAGGCTCTAGCATCTTACTGCTTGGAAATGGCCGTTAAGCGTAGTAACTTAAGTAAGGCCTCTGGCACCAACCTAACCAGGTTTCGGCCGTTATCCTACCTAACACCTCCCCCGCGCTATGAATCGACTAGTACCCTGCCTGGGCGGAATCATAGTCAGCTGCCTGCTGCCGCTGGCCGCGGCGGCTCAGTTGAAGAGTATGCCGCAGGAGTTTTCGGCCAGTACCGTGGTGCTGACCAACGGCGACACCATTCGCGGCTCCCTGATGCTGCACAACGAGCTGGATTTGCTGCTGGTGACCATGGCCGATGGCACTGTGCGCACGGTGCCGGCCCTGGCCGTGCGCACGTTTGCCGTATCGGGCGAAATCATGCGCTTCGACCGGCTGCCGCCGCAGTACCTGAACAGCGCGGCGTTTACGCCGGCCCGCGTGCGTCGGCGCTGGCACCAGGTGCAGCGCGCCCGGCCGTTTCTGGTGTATGCCTGGAACCACGACCGGGACTATGCCACGTCCAGCGCGCCGGCTTTCTTTGAGCGCCTCAACGGCGGCCCGGTTATCCTGCTGCGCCGCCAGCAGCTGGTGCAGCGCGCCGTGCCGTGGTCGGATGCGACCATGGCCTCGGGCTACATGATGCGGCCCGCCGGCACGCCCTACTTCTACACCGACGTGCGTGAGCTGCTGTATCTGGGCACGCCCGAGGGCACCATCGTGGCGCTGCGGCGGCCCAAGCGCGACCTGCTGGCCTACTTCCCGGCCGAAGCCGCGCAGCTCGAGCAGTACGCCCATGCGCACGGCCTGGACTTCGCCAACAGCGCCGAGCTGGCCCGCCTGGTCGATTACGCCAACAGCCTGCGCCAACTCACGGCCTCGGCGCAATAGCGGCCTTGTTCGGGCGTTTGTTTCGGCTGCCGACCGGGCATTGCGCCGGCCTCGCCTGCCGGGCCATCTTCATTTAGCCTATTTCTCCGTGTCCCTCCGCCGCCTGCTTCTGGTACTGCTGCTGCTGGCGTGCGGGCTGTTTGTTATTCGTGGCGGCTGGCGCCCGTCCGCCCCGCTTTTGCCACTAGCTGCCCCCTCTATGCCCGCCGACCAGGCCCGCCTTTACGCCGACGTCAAGTTTCTGACCGAGCTGCACCCCGCCCGCAACTACCGGAATCTGACCTCCCTGAACCGGGCCGCCGACTACATCAAGGCGGAATTTGGCAAGCTTGGCTGTCGGGTGACGGAGCAGGCCTTCACCGTGGCCGGCCGCCGCTACCGCAACGTCATTGCCTGCTTCGGGCCCACGGACGGCGAGCGGGTGGTAGTCGGCGCGCACTACGACGTGTGCGACGACACGCCCGGCGCCGACGACAACGCCTCCGCCGTGGCTGGCCTGCTCGAAACCGCCCGCCTGCTGCACGCCCGCGCCCCGCAGCTCACCCGTCCGGTGGAGCTGGTGGCCTATCCCAACGAGGAGCCGCCCTTTTTCGCCACCGAGGACATGGGCAGCTTCGTGCACGCCCAGGCTCTGCACGAGGCCGACGTACCGGTGCGGGCCATGCTCTGCTACGAAATGATCGGCTACTTCAGCGACCAGCCAGGCTCCCAGCGCTTCCCCAACGACGCCCTGGCCGCGCTGTTTCCGAGCACCGGTAACTTTATCATCGTCGTCGGCCGCGACGGGGAAGAGGCCTTTGCCCGCCGCGTGCAGCAGCTCATGCAGGGCGCCGCCCGGCTCGACGTGCAGCGCATCAACCTGCCCGATTCGTTGTCCCTAGCCGGCCTCTCCGACCACCGCAACTACTGGCACTTCGGCTTCCCGGCGGTGATGATCAACGACACGGCCTTTCTGCGCAACCCCCACTACCACCAGCCCAGCGACACCATCGACACGCTCGACTTCCGGCGCATGGCCGAGGTCGTCAACGGCGCGGTGGCGGCCGTGCTGGCGCTGGCCACGGAATAGGGCTGTTCGTTATTCGTTGTTCGTTTTTTGTTATTCGTTTGGCGAGTATCGTAAGGTCCTGACTTCACGCTACGTGTAGCAGGGCATTGCCAGTGCCGTTGTGACGAGCAACGAAAAACAAACCACGAACAACGAGCAAATGCTTTCCACCCAGCACGAAGTATTTCTGGAAGTTGCGCGGCGGCTGAGCTTCACCAAGGCCGGGCAGAGCCTGTTTCTGAGCCAGTCGGCGGTGAGCAAGCAGGTAAAGGCCCTGGAGGAGTACTACCAGGTGGGCCTGTTCGAGCGGCTCGGCAACACCGTGGCCCTCACGCCGGCCGGGCAGCTGCTCTACCGCAAGCTGCTGCAGGCCCAGCAGCTGCAGGCCGAGTTGCGCGCGGAAATGGCCGCCCTCAGCCCGCGCTTCACGCCCGACATTCACATGGTCATCGGGGCCAGCACCACCGTGTCGCTGTACGTGCTGCCGGCCGTGCTGTCGGGCTACCTGGCCGAGCACCCGCACACCCAGCTCACGCTCAAAAACCGCAACAGCGAAAACATCCTCAAAGCCCTGCTCGACCACGAAATCGACCTGGGCGTTATCGA
This sequence comes from Hymenobacter edaphi, assembly GCF_003258365.1. GTDB lineage: Bacteria > Bacteroidota > Bacteroidia > Cytophagales > Hymenobacteraceae > Solirubrum > Solirubrum edaphi. The sequence goes on from NZ_QHKM01000004.1 coordinate 2,785, forward strand.
GGGCATTCACCGCGTGAGCAACGTGACCTACACCCCCCTGCTCACCGACGACGTGGTGGCCGTGTGCTCGGCCCGCAACCCGCTGCGCCACCAGCAGCTGGCCCTCACCGACCTCTACCGCGTGCCGCTGGCTTTGCGTGAAGCCGGCTCGGGCACCCTGGCCGTGCTGGAGCAGGCCTTGCAGGCCCAGCGCATCCGCCTGGCCGATTTGCGAGTGCAGGTGCGCCTGGGCGGTACCGAGGCGCTGAAAAACTTCGTGCGCGTGGATGATCAGGTGCTGGCCTTTCTGCCCCGGCAGGCCGTGGCCCGGGCGCTGGCCGCCGGCGAGCTGGCCGAGGTGACGGTGCGCGACCTGCCGCTGAAGCGCCACTTCGAGTTTATCCAGCGCCGGGGCACCGAGAACCTGGCGCCGTTCCGCGAGTTCATGCAATTCGCGCTGCGCTACTATTCCGAACGGGAATAGGGTATGCCGAAATACCATTTGCGGCGGGCATAACTGCAAGACTACTTGCGGCCGTTTCAGGGGCAGATTCCGACGCTACCGGGTTCTGCTCACCTGCTTTTCCGCCGCCATGCTTGTTGCCGCCGATACCACCAGCCTGCTCACCGCCCTGGAGTGCAGCCGCTGCCACGCCCCCCACGCGGCGGGCGTGGCCCAAACCGTTTCCCGCTGCTGCGCCGCGCCGCTGCTGGCCCGCTACGCCCTCGACGCCGCCCCGCCCCGCAGCGTGCTGGCCGGCCGCGAAGCCAGCATGTGGCGCTACCGTGAGCTGCTGCCCCTGCACGACGACGCCCACCGCGTGAGCCTGGGCGAGGGCCTGACGCCCATCCTGACGCTCGACAACCTGGCGGCCCGCTACGGGTTGCGCTCCTTGCTGCTCAAGGATGAAGGCCAGAACCCCACCGGCTCGTTCAAAGCCCGCGGCCTGAGCATGGCCGTGTCGCTGGCCCGGGAGCTGGGCGCGGCCGGCTGCATCATTCCCACGGCCGGCAACGCGGGCGTGGCTATGGCGGCCTACTGCGCCAAGGCCGGCCTGCCCGCCACGGTGGTCATGCCGCGCCACACGCCCGTCGCCTTTCAGGAGGAATGCCGCTGGTACGGTGCCGACGTGCAGCTCGTCGACGGGCTCATCAACGACTGCGCGGCCCGGGTGCGCGAGCTGAACGCCGCCGGCCAGCTGCTCGACGTGTCGACGCTGAAGGAGCCGTACCGCCTCGAAGGCAAGAAAACCATGGGCTACGAGCTGGCCGAGCAAGGCGGCTGGCGCCTGCCCGACGTCATCCTGTACCCGGCCGGCGGCGGCACCGGGCTCATTGGCATCTGGAAGGCCCTGCGCGAAATGCAGGCCATCGGCTGGCTGCCGGCCGACGCCAAGTTGCCGCGCATGGTGGCCGTGCAGGCCGAAAACTGCTGCCCGCTGGTCGAAACCCTGGCCGGCCGGCAGCCCAACTGCCAGCAGTACCAGGGCCGCCCCACCATTGCCAACGGCCTGGCCGTGCCGCGCCCCCTGGGCGAGGCGCTGATGCTGCAGGTGCTGGCCGAATCGAAGGGCACGGCCCTGGCCATCGGCGACGAGGACATGCTGACCGGGATGCGGGAGCTGGCGCGGCTGGAAGGCCTGTTTGTGGCCCCCGAGGGCGCGGCCGTGTGGATGGCCGCCCGGCAGCTGCTGGCCACCGGCTGGCTGCGCCCCGACGAGGAACTGCTGCTGCTCAACACCGGCTCGGGGCAGAAGTACCTCGACAACGTGCTGGGCCGGCACACGGCGTAGCAAGCAGCAAAGCACGTGGCCTGCCGCCAGGCGTCGCACGACGTTCGGCAGCAGGCCTTTTCGTACCGACGCCCGCCGGGGCCCAGCCGAAGCCTTTTCGGACGGGCCCCGGCGGGCGTCGTTGTGACAACCGGGCAGCGGCCGGGGCACCGCAGACTTTCCGGAACGCCTGGTCAGCCCAGCGTGCCCGGGCGGCAGGATAAGGAAGCACGGCGGCGGGCAGCTCGGTTGCCCCGCTGCGCCCGGCGGCTGATGCTTGCCGCCCGAGCGAAGAAATACTGCTCGCATGGAGAGCCGTATTATGCTTCGAGCTAACGGGTGTTTGTTTTGGGGGTATTGTGGATTGTTATCCACTGTTTTTCGAAATAAGCCCTGTGATTATAGGGGGTGTTGTGATAAAAGAGATGTTGTTTGTAACTTGACCCCTGAAAAATAAAGGTTGATATGGTTTTCCCCGCCTCTTCCCCCTTGTCTGTTGCTCGCATAGCCCTCGGGGGGCTGTTGCTGGCCGCGCTGGTAGCCGCCGGCGTGCCCACCGAACACCCCGCCGCCGCGCCCGGCTCGCTCAACGGCGCCGACATTGCCTGGATGCTCACCGCCACAGCCATGGTGCTGATTATGACGCCCGGCCTCTCGTTTTTCTACGGCGGCATGGTGCGCCCCAAGAACGTCATCAGCACCATGCTGCAGAGCTTCGTGGCCCTGGGCGTGATTTCGCTGGTGTTCTACTTCGTGGGCTTCTCGCTGGCCTACGGCGACTCCTGGCACGGCCTGATCGGTAACCCGCTCACGTTTGCGCTGCTCAACCACGTGGGCACGGCGCCGCACCCGCTGCTCTCGCCCACCATTCCGTTTATTCTCTACTTCGCCTTTCAGCTGAAGTTTGCCATCATCACGCCGGCCCTCATTACGGGCTCCTTTGCCGAGCGCGTGCGCTTCAAGGGCTACCTGGCGTTTATGGTGCTGTTCTGCCTGTTCATCTACTGCCCGCTGGCTCACTGGACCTGGCACCCCGAGGGCTTCCTGCGCCAGTGGGGCGTGCTCGACTTTGCGGGCGGCACGGTGGTGCACATTTCGGCCGGCATTGCGGCCCTGGCCGGCGCCATGGTGCTGGGCCCGCGCACCACGCACCGACGCAAAGCCGTGTTTTCGACCCCCAACGTGCCCTACGTGATGCTGGGCACCGGCCTGTTGTGGTTTGGCTGGTTCGGCTTCAACGCCGGCTCGGCGCTGGCCGCCAACGAGCTGGCCGCTACGGCCTTCGTCAACACCAACCTGGCTTCGGCCGCGGCCTTGTTTGCCTGGCTGCTGATGGAAGTGGCCCGCGGCGGTAAGCCCACGGCCGTGGGCGCCTGCGTGGGCGCGGTGGTGGGCCTGGTGGCCATTACGCCGGCCGCCGGCTACGTCACCTACGGCCAGAGCATCCTGTTCGGGGTGCTGGCTTCGGTTATCAGCCAGCTGGCCGTGCACTGGCAAAACTCGCGCACCGGCATCGACGACACCCTCGACGTATTCCCCTGCCACGGGCTGGGCGGTATTGTCGGGATGCTGCTCACCGGTATATTTGCCGATAAGGTGGGGCTGATTCACGGCACGGCCACGGTGTTTGGCAACCACGTGCTGGCCCTGCTGATTGTGGTCGGCTACTCCTTCGCGGGCACCTGGTTGCTGCTCAAGCTCACCGGCCGCTTCTTCGCCCTGCGCGTGAAGTCGGCCGACGAAGAGCTGGGCCTCGATCTGAGCCAGCACGAGGAATCGACCTACCACGTCGACGAGGAATTTGAGCGCACGTACCGCAAGGAGCTGCTGCCCGCGGAAGTGCACTAACACAAGCTGATTTCGCGCCGTCAGTCGCCGTCCGGGGTTGACTGATCACCCACGGCGCGGACCAGGGGGGAGGTTCAGTGAAGTAGGGAGAAAAGCCGCCAGAGGGGAAACTGGCGGCTTTTCGTTTTTATTGCAGGCGCGGTTTGGGCACGAGGCCCGGGCCAGGCACGCCGGCGTTTTAGTTTTCAATCCCGATGACCGTATCCTCCGTGTGGCTGGTGGCGCTTTCCAAGCAGCTGAACGTGCTGAGCGTGGCCGCCGCGCTGCTGCCGGTGGGGGTGGGGCTGCTGCACTGGCGGCACCTGACCACCTCGGGACGCTGCCTGTGGGTGTGTTCGTTGCTGGCCAGCCTGCTGCTGGGCGGGCTGTGCGAGTACGGGCGGCTGGTATGGCACAACAATATCCTGCCGCTGCGCAGCCAGGTATGGCTGGAAACCGTGATGCTCACGGTGGCCTACTACCACGCTTTCACCAACCCCCGGCGGCGCCGGGCCATTCCGTGGCTGCTGGGCGTATTCACGCTGGGCGCCGTGGTCGAGACGGGCTGGTTTATGGACTGGCGCGTCGGCAACGGGCCGTACCTGCACGTGCTGCAGGCCATGCTGCTGATTGGGGTGGTCCTGGCGTATTTCGAGCAGCTGCTCAATAACCCGACGCCGGTGCCCCTGAGCCGAAACCCCATGTTTGTGGCCAGCGTGGGGGTGATGTTTTATTACGCCGGCACCGTGTTCGTGTACGTGCTGGAGCGCGTGATGCGCCAGGATACCGACCAGATACGAATGATGTTTATCGTGGAGTACACCCTGCGCATCCTCGTGCTCAACGGGGGCATTGCCGCCGCGCTCTGGCTTATGGCCCGGCGCGCCGGGCAGCCGGTGCGTGCCGCTCGATGACCTGCGGCGCATTGGGGTTGTCCTTGTCGAGCTTGCTGAGGTAGAACGCCGCCAGAAAGCCCAGCACCGTAATCAGGCCGGTGAAGTTGTGGGCCACCTCGAAGGCTTCGGGAATCATCGTGTCGGCAATCATGGCCAGCACGGCGCCGGCGGCCACGGCCGTGGTGGCGGCCACCACGCCGGCCGAAAAGTGGCTGAAAACGGCAAACCCGGCCCAGGACGCCACGCCCGAAATCAGCGCGATGCCGCTCCAGAGCAGCAGCACGTAGCGGGCCGGGCGCCCGGCTTTCTTCATGCCGGCGGCGCTGCTCAGGCCCTCGGGCAGGTTGGAAAGGAAGATGGCCGCCACCGCCACGGTGCTCACCACCCCGCCCGCCAGCATGCTCAGCCCGATAACAATGCTTTCGGGAATCCCGTCGAGCAGGGCGCCCACGGCCAGGGCCAGGCCGTTGTCGTCGCCGGCGTCGTTGCCCTCAGTTTCGCCTTTCTGCACCTCCTTGCGCTCGGTAGCCTGCTCGTGGCCCGAGCGTTTGCGGTGCTTGGCGCCGTAGCGGGCCAGCAGCCAGTTGGCCGCGGTGTAGGCCGCCGCCCCGCCCACGAAGCCCAGGCCGGTGGCGTTGAAGCCGCCGCGGGCGTAGGCCTCCTCCATCAGCTCCAGCGAGAGGGTCGAAATCAGGACGCCGCTGCCGAAGGCCATGACGGCGGCAATGAGCCGCTGCGGCACGTGCGCGAAGTAGCCGATGGCGGCGCCCAGCAACAGGGCAGAGCCCGACGCCAGGCCCCAGAAACCGGCCTGCAGCCAGAGGGGAAATGTCATGTACGTGGTGCTTGGTGCGTAGTGCCTGGTGCGTAGGCCGCACGAATGGTCGAGCCAAGCACCAGGCACTACGCACCAAGCCCTATTTCGGATGTGCCAGCAGGGCCGCGCGCAGCTCCGCGTCGGTCAGATCGGGCACGTCGACCTTCTTGAACGGGGCCGCGTGGCCGCTGACGAGCGTGAGGCGGCTGCGCGGCACGCCGAGCACCGTGGCCAGAAAGCGCAGCAGGCAGTCGTTGGCCTTGCCGTCTTGGGCCGGGGCGTGCAGGCGTACGGTCAGCGCGCCGTCGGCTGCCAGCTCCAGCGCATTCTGTCGGGCGTTGGGCTTGGCTTTCAGGTGCAGGGTGGCCATTGGTGAGGTGGTGAAATGGTGAGGTGGTGAGTTTGTGAAATGGTGAGGTGGTGAGGTGGTGAGTTGACGTTACGCTTGCGCAAACGGCGCGCAAAACTGCGCAAAAGCGCAACCATCGGCCTGATCCAGCATACGCCTAACTCACCAACTCACCAACTCACCAACTCACCACCTCACCACTACGCCGGCGAGTTGTAGGCGTCGTACACGTTCCAGGCCCACAGGGCCAGGGGCACGACGATGGTCCACCACAGCAGGAAGCCCACGATGCCGCTCATCACCCAGATGAACACGGCTTTGAGCAGCTGGCCTTTGATGAGCTGGCCGAGGCCGGGAATAAAGGCCGACAGCAGGGCCGGCACGCCGTAGGTTGGTTTCATAGCGGGGCAAGATGGAAAAATGCGGTGGAACTACGCGGCGCCGGCCGCCGGGCCGAGCAGCTGTTGCCCGTACGGGCACACATCGAGCAGTACGCAGCGGCGGCAGGCGGGGCTGCGGAAGTAGCAGCACTTCTGCCCGTGAAACATCAGCGCCTCGTGGTGGTCGTATACCTGCTGCGCGTCCCAGCCCGGGGGCAGCAGGGCCTCGAGCAGCGCGTGCGAGGCCTCGGTGCCCACCTTCGGGCCGATCAGGCCCAGCCGCTGGGCCACGCGGTGGTGGTGACTGTCGACGGGCATGGCGGGGCGGCGCAGGGTGCTGAAGAGCAGGGTGGCGGCGCTGGTTTTGGGCCCCACGCCGGGCAGCGTTTCCAGCCAGGCGCGGGCCTCGGGCACGGGCAGCGCAGTCAGCTGCGCGGTGAGCCGGGGCAGGTCCAGCGCACCGCCGAGCCGCTCGGTCAGCTCCCGCAGAATGGCCTGAATGCGCGGCGCCTTCTGCTCGGGCCAGGTGCAGGGATTGATCAGCCCCTCCACCTCCGGCGTGGGCGCGTCGCGCACCGCCGCCCAGGTGGGCAGGGCGGCCACCAGCTGCTGGTAGGCGCGGTGCGAGTCGGCGTTGCGGGTGCGGTGCGAAAGGATGGCGCTGACCAGCTCGCTCAGCGGGTCCTTGACGCTGAAAAACCGGAACGGGGCGCCGTAAAGGGCGCACAGCCGCTCGTGGGCCAGCAGGGCCAGCGCCTGGCGGTGGGCAAAATCGGCCGCGGCGGCCGCGGAATCGGGGAGGGGGACGGGAGGCACAGTAATGGCAAACGCAGCCCCGGGCCCGGCGGTTGGCCCGGCCGCAAAAAAGCCGAAACCCGTGCGGATTCCGGCTTTTTTGCGGCCGGGCGAGGCCTGGGCCTAGCGGGCCGCCGCGTCGCCGTAGTTGTAGAGCTGCACGGCCTGCTTGAGCTTGCGGGCCTGCGAGCCGCTCAGGAAAGTGGGCACCAGCAGCACCGGCACTGACACGAGCACCAGCGGCAGGCCGCGGCTGTTGCCGCTGAAGGTGTTCAGCATGCCCGCCGCCAGCAGGCCGCCGCCCACCACGTAGCCGGCCGTGCTGAAGCGCCGCAGCCGGGCCACGTCGCGCAGCAGGGCCGCGCTGCCGGGGTTGTCCGACACGGCCACGCTCAGGCTGCGGAAGTTCATGTCCTGAATCGGCCCGCCGTCCTTGCTGAAGTACTCGGTCTTGACGGTGCGGTAACCGCTGCCGTAGGGGTAGCCTCCGTACGGGTAGCCGCCGTAGCCGTAGGGGTAGCCGAAGCGGCCAAAGCCGCCGTAGCCGAACCCGCTGCCGTAGGCGCCCGGCATGTACTGCTGCGAGGTGATGGAGTAGGTGCTGATGCGGCCCGTCTTCTCGCGCCGCAGCGTGGCCTGTCGGCGCGAGCCGGGCAGGTTGGTGCGGATGTAGTGGCCGGTTTCGTCGTCGAAGAACTTGATCTGGTCCAGCTCGAAGCGCTGCTGCCCGTTCAGCAGCAGGTAAGAGCGGCCCACGGCGGGCTGGCGCAGCTCCACGTCGTCGGCGGCGTACACGGCCCCGTTGACCAGGCCGATGCGGTAGCGCGGCTGCTGCTGTTGCGGCGGCGCGGGCGCGGCGGCCGTGCGCGTGGCCGTATCGGGCGCCGCGGGAAGGGTATTGAGCTGGGGAGGAGTGTCCTGCGCGGCGGCGGGGGCAACGGCGGCCCCGCCCAACACGGCGGCAAGCAACAACGAGCGGATATTCATGGTGGGGAGGAAGGCGTGAACGGACAGAAAGGTACCGGAAGAAACGCGCCGCACGGAGTCGGGAGCGTGAACGAGCCTGATCGAACGGCAAGAAAACAATCCGAGCTGAATAGTGGCCAGCGCGGGGCGACATTCCGAGCCAGAAACGACGGCGGCCCGGCAAGATGTTCCCCCGCGGGTTGGGCTTTTTACGGCGTCAGGGCTGCGTCGGGGTCATCGGGCACGAAATCTTCCGGCGCGGCCTCGCCCGCGTCGGCAAAACGGCCCTTGAAACGGGCGTACAGCGCGTTCATGCCCAGCAGCAGCAGGCCCATGAAGATGAAGACGACGGCCTGCGTGATGGTGCCGCGCTGGCTCAGATCGAAGAACACCAGCCGCACCATGCACACCCCAATGCCGGCCAGCGCCACGTAGCGCAGGTCGCGGCGGCGCAGCAGCAGGCTGCTCACAAATACGCCCACCACCTCCAGCATCAGCAGCACGGTGAGCACCGAGCGGTCGAAGGACTGCACCAGCAGCACGGTGAGTACCCCGAAGGCCGGGTAGAGCAGCAGTGGCACCAGCCAGCGGAAGCGCAGGCGACCCAGCCTGGCCAGGCCTTGAAGCCCCGGCGGCCACTGCAGGCCCCTGCTGGCCGGCACGCGGCGCAGCAGCAGCGCCGCCAGCGCAAAGAGCAGCGCCACCGCACCGGCCGTGGTCAGCCAGGGCGTGGCCAGCCACTGGCCCGGGTGCAGGTAGCGCAGCGCGACGTAGGCAGCCGTGGCGGCGGCCAGCCAGTAGAGCGGCAGCGCGTACAGGCCGAGGCGCCGCAGACGCAGGGGCAGGCGCGGGGCCGCGGCGGCCAGCCCCAGGGCCAGCAGCAGGCTCAGCGGCGCATGCCAGATGATGCGCGTTTCCCAGTGCAGAGTGAAGCCGGCCAGCAACAGGCTCAGTTCGGGCAGCCAGGGATGCAGCCAGCGCCAGCTGCGCTGAGTGGCCGCGGCCGGCGCGGGCAGCAGGGCCAGCGTAGCCAGCAGCGCCAGCAGCGCGGCGGCCGTGAAGCGCCGCGCCGGCCAGCCCAGCAGCAGCTCGCGGCTGCTGAGCACCGGGCCGAAATGGTAGAGCAGGGCCGCACCCAGCAGGGCGTAGCCAAGGTGCAGCAGGTAGCGGGCGGGCTGGCCCGCACGTTGCTGCGCCTCGGCCGCCGTACCCGTCTGCAGCCACCGGGCCGCCATGAAAGTGGCAGCGGCCAGCAGCGTCCAGAGCAGCGCGGGCGCGGCATCGGAGCGGAAGTGGAAGGCCAGCCAAGCCATGGCCCCCAGGTGCAGGCCCAGCAGGTACAGCCAGGGCCAGCGCACGTGCCGGGCCTGGGCGGCCCACCACGAGGCGGCCAGCCCCGCCAAGGGCAGCAGGGCCGTGGGCAGCAGGTACAGCAGCCGCGGCCCGACTTGCGGGGGGAGGTGCGCCGCGGCGTGGTGCCATTGCAGCAGTACGAAGCCGCCGCTGCTCAGCAGCACGCCCAGCCACAGTCCGGGCACCGGCACCGCGCGCCGCAGCGCCAGCAACCCCGCGCCGGCCAGCACAGCGGCCCACGCCGCCCAGCCCTGCTGGTACACCAGCGCGGCCGCGGCCAGCGGCAGCAGGCCGGCCACCAGGCCCAGCAGCCGCAGGCGGTAAGCCTGATCATACGACAGCGGCAGGACGTCGTAAGCGGGGGCGGCGCGGCGGGCCAGCAGGGCCTGGCCCGCCGCCGTGGCCAGGGCAGCCGTCAGCAGCAGCAGGGCGCGCAGGTTCAGGCCAATGACGAGCAAGCCGTCGGCACGGCTGACCACCGGCACCAGCCCGAGGGCCAGCAGCAGGGTGGCGTAGAGCAGCACGCGGTACAAGGGCCACTCGCGGCGCAGGGCCAGCAGCAGCGTCATCAGCAGCGTTTCGAGGTAGAGCAGCAGGGCGGTGGCGGGCCAGCTCAGCCCCAGCTCGTGCAGGCCGAGCACGGCCAGCATCAGCAGGGCCTGCCCGAACAGCAGGTGCAAGTGCCGTAGCCACTCGGTGGTGCCGCGCAGCCACTGGCTCAGGCCGAAAGCGCAGCCCGCGGCGGCCACGGTGCCCAGTAGCAGCCCGGGAATAAAAGTAGGCGTCGGCCCGAAAAAGGAATGGGCCAGCACCAGCAACAGCCCGGTGTAGTGCAGCCCGATGAGCGCGCCCACCGAGGGGCCCGCCCAGAAGGCGAGGCCACCCTCGGCTGGCGGCTCCGTTTCGGTGTGGCGGGTGGTGTGACTTAGGCGGAAAAAGGCGGCGCCCAGCAGCGCGGCCAGCAGTAGGCCGGCCGCCCGGCGGTAAAGTAGCGCGGCTGATAGGTTCGGCTGCAGCAGTTCGAACACGCTCAGCAGCAGCAGGATCAGGCCCGTCAGCTGGGCTGCTACGGCCAGCACCTGCGGCACGCGGGCCTCGGCGCGGCGCGTCAGCAGCAGCGTGGCCGCCAGGGTTTCGGCGTAGAGGATCAGCAGGACGGTGGGCCAGCCCAACCCCAGCTCGTGCAGGCCGAGCACGGCCACCGTCAGCAGCGCCTGGGCCGTCAGCAGGTGCAGCTGCCGCAGCCACTCGGCGCCGCCGCGCAACCATGAGCTCACGCCCGCCGCGCAGCCGGCGGCCGCCACGGTGCCGGCCAGCAGCGCCGGAATGGACGTCGAAGCCGGCCCGAAGAAGGCTTGGACCAACATCAGCAGCAGGCCGGTGTAGTGCAGCCCAATCAGCGCGCCGGCCCAGGGGGCCAAGCCGCCGAGCGGGTCGGTGGCGGAGTCGGCGCCGTCGGGGCGGGAATAACTGCTCAGGCGGAAGAAAGCGGCGCCCAGCAACGCCGCCAGCAGCAGGCTGCCGGCCCGGCGGTAGAGCTGGGCGGCCGTCAGCACCGGCAGGGGCAGGCCGAACAGGCTGACGAGCAGCAGCAGCAGGCCGGTCAGCAGCGCCGCGGCGGTCAGAAGTTGCGGCACGCGGGCCTCGGCGCGGCGGATGAGCAGCAGCGCGGCCAGTAGGGTTTCGGCGTAGAGGATCAGCAGGGTGGCGGGCCAGCCCAGGCCCAGTTCGTGCAGGCCGAGCACGGCCACCGTCAGCAGCAGCTGGGCAGCCAGCAGGTGCAGCTGCCGGAACCAGGCCGTACCATTGCGCAGCCACTGGCTCAGGGCCAGCACCGCGGCGGCTGCGGCCGCGCTGGCCCCGATCAGCCCGAGCACCGGCGGCTGCGCCGTGCCAAACAGAGCCCGCAGCACCAGCGCCGCCGCCCCCACGTACAGCGCGCCCACCAGCCCGCCGAAGCTGCGGTACAGCTCGCGGCGCAGCGGCGCGGTCGTTTCGGCGGTGAGCAGCGGCAGCGTGCGGGCTAGGTGGAAATAGGCCGCGCCGGCCGCGGCGGCCAGGAAGAGCAGCAGCGCATTGCGGTGCAGGCCGGTAGCGGCGTACGTAGGCAGCTGCAGCAGATTTACGAGCAGCAGCCCGCCGCCGGCCAGCAGGGCGCCCACCGAGGCAATCTGGAACACCAGGCTTTCCTTCTCGCGGGCCATAATAAAGGCCACCAGCAGCGTTTCGAGCAGCATGAACACCAGGATGACGCTCACGGTGGCGTGCCAGCCCTGCAGCGACAACGCCGTGGCCAGGGCCAGAATCAGCGAAATGACGGTGTCGGTCTGAAACAGCCACTGAATGCCCAGCCGCCGCGCCTGCCGCGCCACCAGGAAAGTGGCAATGGCCCCGAGGCCCAGCGGAATGGTTTTCCAGACCGAGCCGGTGCTGTAGAGGTACAGGTTGATGCCCAGGCAGGTCCAGTTCAGCACGTGCGCGGCGAAGAGCAGCGCGTCGAACCGCCCGTTGGCGTACACCTTGCGGTACTGCACCACGGCCGCGGCCAACCCCACCAGCAGCACCAGCGCCATGGCGCCCAGGCGCAGGCCCGCGGCAACGGGCACGGCCAGCTGCCCGTGCCAGTACAGGTGAAACGCGAAAAAGCTGACGATGCTCAGCAGCAACTGGTAGCGCCAGCGCTGCCGGTAGGTAATGCCAATGGCAAAGGCCGTAACTGCCGCCGCCGCCCCGAGCGTGAGCAGCGTGGGCGGCAGCACGGCCAGGGCCACCAGGCTCAGGATGCCGTGCAGGGATGATACGGCCTCGCGGCTGCTGTTCCAGGCCAGCCACAGGTTGGCGGCGGCCCCGGCAAACAGCAGCAGGTAGCTCAGCGGCCCTTCCACCCAGCGCAGGCCCGGCATGCTGACGGCCCCCACGCAGGTAAACAAGAAAATGGCCGCCGCGCTGCTTTGCAGCCACACCGCCAGCTGGGCCGCGAAGGGCTTGGTACGCAGATAATAATGCAGGCCCAGCAGGCTGGCGGCAAACAAATTGATGAGCAGAAACCGGTACACCGGCGCCAGCTGCAGGGCCGTGTACACGCCCAGAAAGCCCACGCCCGTCACCAGCACCACCGCGCCGAGGATGCCGGTCCAGTTTTCCAGCACCACGGCCGACATCCGGTCCCACCACGAGGGCTCGGCGGGCTGCGGCGCCTCCGGTTTGGGGCGCAGCACTGGCTGCGGCACCGGCTGGGGCGTTGGCGGCAGCGGGGCAGGAGCGGGTTGGGGCTGCGCAGCCGGTGCCGGCTCGGGCGCCGGCGCAGGTTTCGGTGCGGGCGGCGCGGCTACGGGCGGCGCCGGTACGGCGGGTGGGGGCGTGGTCGGCGCGGCCGGTGGGGTTGGCGCGGCCGGTGGCACGGGCGCCACGGGCGGCGGGGCCGGAGCGGCTACAGGAACTGGTGGCGCCGGAGCCGCGGGTGGCGTACCGGGGGCGGGCGGCGCAGTGGGGGCCGATGGAGCCACCAAAACGGGTGGGGGAGGAGCCACCGGCGCCGGCGTAGGGCGCGGCACGGGCGCCGGGGTGGCTACCGGGGCGGGTGGCGCTACAACGGGCGCCGTTACGGGGGCCGTCGGCGGTGCGGCGGGGCGCTGCCGAAGCTGCTGCACTTCGCGCGTGAGCAGCTCCAGCTGCTGGTGCAGGCGCTGCTGGTCGGCGCGCTGGCTGGCCAGGTCGGCTTCGGCGTCCTGAACGCGCTGCTGCAGCCGCAGCAGTACCACTACCAGCGCCACGCTCAGCAGAATCAGTACAAATGCTCCCATAACCTCAACGTGCAAAAAAAAACCCGGCGGCGCGGGCAGAGCCGGGCCGTCGGGGCTTCATAACGTGGAGGTAATGCGCTTTAGTCTTCGGACTTGAGCAGCACTTCCAACAAATTCATGCTGTCGACCATGTCGCGGGTGTTTTCGAAGTCGATGGGCTTCACGATGTAGCCCTGCACGTCGAGGTTTTCGGCCTGCAGCCGGTCGATGTCCATTTCCGAGGTGGTGGTGATGTACACCGGCACCTGGCGCAGCTCGGGCTGGGTGCGCAGCTCACCCAGAAACTCGAAGCCGTTCATCTTGGGCATGTTCAGGTCGAGCAGAATCACCTCCGGCAGCGGGCGAATGGCCTCCGCCCCGTTGCGGCCCAGCAGCAGATCCAGCGCCTCGATGCCGTTGAAGGCCGTGTAAAGCTTGTGCGGAACGTTGAATTTTTCAAACGACTTCTGCACGGTCATCGTGTCGAAAAAGTCGTCTTCAACCAGGAGAACTGAACGCATAGGAAAGGGGGCAAAGCGGTGCCCAAAGGTACGTAGAAAAGCGCCGGTCGGGATGTGGCCCGCCCGCCGCGCTATGCGTATGGCCTGGTTACGCCGCCGTGCTCTTCGGCCAGGTAAACACAAACGCCGCGCCCTGCCCGGCGGCCGATTCCACCCGGATGCTGCCGCGCTGCTCGTCGATGATTTTCTTCACGATGCTGAGCCCGATGCCGGTGCTTTCGGCCGTGTGCCGGTCGCGCAGGGTCTGAAACATCAGGAAGATTTTCTCGTGGTATTCCGGCGCGATGCCCGGCCCGTCGTCCTGCACCCGAAACTCAAACTCGCGCTCCAGCACGCGGCAGCCCACCGTGATGATGCCCAAGCCGGTGTGGTGGTACTTCACCGCGTTCGAGAGCAGGTTGGTAAACACCTGCTGCAGGCTCAGGCGGTCGGTGACGAGGGTGGGCAGCGCATCGGGCAGGCGCAGCTCGAAGGTGGGCGGCACTACCAGGTCGGCCACGTCGTGCACGAGGCGCTCCACGTTCACTTCCTCCAGCTTCTGCTGGGTGCGGCCCACGCGGGCGTAGGCCAGCAGGCCGTTGATGAGGTCTTCGAGGCGGGCCAGGCGGCCCTTCATCATGCCGAAGTACTCCTGCATCTTGGGCGAGAGTTCGTGGCCCTGCTCGTCCTCAATCCACTTTACCACGGTGCTCACGCCGCGCAGCGGGGCCTTCAGGTCGTGCGAGGCCACGTAGGCAAACTGGTCCAGTTCGCGGTTGCGCTTTTCCAGCGCGCTGAAGGCCTCGTCCAGGGTCTGGGTCATGCGGTTGAGCGAGGAGGCCAGGTTGCCAAGGCTGTCCTGCTCCCGGTCGCTGATTTTCACCTTGTAGTCGCCCTGCACCACCTGCTCGGCCAGGTGCTCGATGATGCCGATGCGCCGGGCCACGCTGGCGTTGGTGGCGGCCAGCTCGGTGCGCAGCTGCTCGTTGGCGCTGATTTCGATGCCCACGCGCCAGAACAGCCACAGCGTAACGACGATGGCCACCGCCGCCGAAAGCAGGATGACGGCCGGGGTGAGCGACTCGTACATTTCCTGGTCGGCGCTGCGCTCGGCCAGCAGGCTGAACTCGGCCGCCCGCGCCCGCGCCAGCAGCCGCTCAATGGCCCGCATCGACTGCCGGTCGGTATCGAGGGCCGTCTGGATGATGGCGTTGGAGCTGCCCACGGTGGTTTTGGTCAGCTCGCCGAACAGGCGCATTTCGGCGCTGATCATCGTGCCGAGCGTGTCCAGGCGCTGGGCCTGCACGGGGTTGTCGAGCACCAGCTGCCGGGCCTGCTCAAACTCGGTGTCCTCGCCGGTGCGGGCGGCTTCGTAGCTGCGCAGGTAGCTGGAGTCGCGGGTGAGCAGGAAGCCGCGCACGCCGGAACGGGCGTCTTTCAGGCGCAGCTCCACGTCCTTGAGCTGCTGCATCACGCGGTAGCTGTGCTCCACGCGGCCGGTGCGCCGGCTCAGCTGCTGAATGCTGATAAAAGCGGCCACGGCTGTGAGCAGCAGCACGCTGGCGGCAATGGCAAAGCCGATGTAAAGCTTGGTTTTGGTTTGCAGGGCCATCAACGGGAAGGCAATACGGCCCGCCGGGTGCCGGCCGTGCGCAAGATACGCAGGGGCCGCGCCCGCGTTGGGCCGGCGCCGGGCCCGGTGCGGCGGCGTATCTTCGCGGCCGCTGCGGGGCCGGGTGGCCCCGCCGGCACTGCCCCTTTCCCGCCATGCCCGACCCGATCAGCAGCCCCCAGAATCCGCGCATCAAGGCCCTGGTGCGCCTGCAGCAGAAATCCGCCGAGCGCCGCCAGCAGGGCCTGACCATCGTCGAAGGCCTGCGCGAGCTGACCATTGCCCGCGCCGCCGGCATTGCGGTGCCCGCCGTGTACGTGTGCCCCGAGCTGCTGCCCGCCGCCGGCCAGCAGGAGCTGCGCCAGGCCCTGGCCGCCGACACCGAGTGGTTTGAGGTGTCGCGGGCGGTGTTCGAGAAGGTGGCCTACCGCGAGGGCTCCGACGGCGTGCTGGCCCTGGTGCGCGCCCCGCAGCGCCGCCTGCAGGATCTGCCGCTGCCCCCGAATCCGCTGGTGCTGGTGCTGGAGGCCGTGGAAAAGCCCGGCAACCTCGGCGCCGTGCTCCGCACCGCCGACGCGGCCCAGGCCGACGCCGTCATCGTGTGCGACCCGCGCACCGACCTCTACAACCCCAACGCCATCCGCAGCAGCATCGGCTGCGTGTTCACGGTGCCGGTGGTGGCCACCACCCGCGAGGAGCTGCTGGGCTGGTGCCGCCAGCACGGCATCCGCACTTACGCCGCCGCCCTCACGCCCCAGGCCCGGCCCTACACCGACTACGACTTCCGCGGCCCCACCGCCCTGGTGATGGGCACCGAAGCCGATGGCCTCACCCCCGAGCTGATGCAGGCCTGCGACGAAACCATCATCATTCCCATGCGCGGCTACATCGACTCGCTGAACGTGAGCACGGCCACCGCGGTGCTGGCCTTCGAAGCCGTGCGGCAGCGGCAGGGTTAGCGGGCGGCTTCGGGGCGGTTGACAACAAGGCGGCGCGGCCGGAGCGCGCCTCAGCGGTTGGCTACCGGCTGCGAGCCTACCGTTTCCGGCTGCGCTTCCGATGGTGGTACGTGCGCCGGCCGTGCCTCACCGGGCAGCCGCGGCCGGGCCGTGCGCCACACGCGCCAGCCGGCTGCCAGCAGCACCAGCAGGCCCGCCGCCATGGTGCCCAGCATCAGCCCGAACGAAACCGGGTAGAGCAGGCTGCCGCCCACTACCACGCCCGCGCCCAGCCACCAGAGGATTTCGGAGCCCGCGGAGCCGGTACGCAGCGGCGCCTGCTGCAGGGCGGCCGGGTCGGCGGGCGGGTAGAGCAGCCACTTCAGGCGCGGGTAATCGTGCAGCAGCAGGCCCAGCGTGAGCACCAGGAAGCCCGTGACGAGGAAGGGCGTGCCCACCCAGTGCTGCGACCAGGTGAGGAAGATGATGTTCAGCCACATGGGCACCAGCAGCACCGCCCCGAGCAGGGCAAAGCGCCCCGTGAGCAGCAGCAGGCCGATGACCAGTTGGGCCACCCCGATAAATTGCCCAAAGATGACCAGCCCGTACCTGGCCAGAAATGCGTGGTTCACGGGCGGCCCCATCAGGCCCGGAATGTGGTTTTCGGTCAGCTTGTACAAGCCGCCGCTCAGCATCAGCGCGCCCAGCAGCAGCCGCGCCCCCATGACGTAGAGGCGGCGCAGCCAGCCGCCGGCCGGCAGGGCCACGGCCGTAGCCACGATGGGCAGCAGAATCATCAGGACGTAGAACACAGGGGTGGGCATGGCAGGGGCGCAGGGTGCAGCGCAAAGGAACGCCGCTGCGGCTCGTTGGTCAACCGCATGTGCATGTGGTGGGCGCTGCGCCGGCGTGCCAACCGGGCCGCAGCGGGCAGCCGCCGACTGCGGCACGGCCGGCTCAGGCGCCCGGCTCGGTCCAGCGCAGCTCCCCGTTCAGCACCACGCCGTGGGGGCGGAAGTCGGCATCGAACAGGCTCAGGCTGGCCTGGTAGCCCGGCGCGATGCGGCCCAGCTCGTGGTCGAGGCCCAGCACGCGGGCAGGATAGAGGGTGGCCATGCGCAGGGCCTCGCTCAGCTCGATACCCGCGTGCAGCACGCAGTTCTGCACGGCCTGCAGCATGGTCAGCGCCGAGCCGGCCAGGGTGCCCTGCTCGTCCACGAACCGATTGCCGGCGCGGCGGAAGCGGTAGGCGCCCTCGGGGCTTTCCTCCACCGCGTCGGTGATGAGAAACAGCCGCTCGCGCAGCAGCTTGTGGCTGATGCGCAGGGCCGCGAAGTCGCAGTGCAGGCCGTCGGCAATGATGCTGGCCGCGGCGGCCGCGTCGTCGTACACGGCGCCCACCAGGCCCGGCTCCCGGCTGGTCAAGGCCGACATGGCGTTAAACAAATGCGTGGCCGCCCCGAAGCCCTGCCGGAACCCCCGTTGCGCCTCGCCGAACGTGGCCGCCGAATGCCCCGCCGACAGCACCACGCCCGCCGCCCGCAGCCGCGCCACGGCGGCCGTGGAGGCCACTTCGGGCGCCATCGTCACCAGCCGCAGCAGCCCCGGCCCCACGGCCAGCCACCGCTCGATTTCGGCCAGGTCGGGCTCCCGGATGAACTCCGCCTGGTGCGCGCCCTTCTTCGCGGGGTTGATGAACGGACCTTCCAGGTGCACGCCCAGCAGGCCGGTGCCGGGCGTGGCGCTGCGGTAGGCGTGGGCGGCGCGCAGGGCCTGCAGCATCAGGTCCGGGGCGTTGGTGGGCATGGTGGCCACGAAATGCGTGGTGCCCTGCTGCCGGAATACTTCCTCCAGGCGGGCCAGCGTGGCCGGGGTGGGGTGGGTGGAGAAGAGCACCCCGCCGCCGCCGTACACCTGCAAATCCAGCAGCCCCGGCGCCACCCGCAGGCCGCGGGCATCCTGGCGGGGCACCTCGGCGGGCAGCTCGGCGGCGGGCAGCACCGCCTCGATGCGGCCCTGGCTGATGAGCACGGCGTGGTCGGTGAGCGTGGTCGAGCCGGTGTAAAAGGAAGCGTTGGTGAGGGCGTAGCGCATGACAACAGGGGAAAAACAGCAACCGGCACCGACGATTGGGGCCAGCGCCTCGTACAGGGCCCGACGGGCAGCAGCGGAAACTGCGCCTAAAATTGAACAGATTCGGCCGTTTGCCCCCGCGCCGCGCCCATCCCGCCTGGCTATGTCCCCCGAACACCGCACTTTCCACATTCACGGCCGCGTGCAGGGCGTGTTTTTCCGGCAGTCGGCCAAGCAGGAGGCCGAGCGCCTCGGCCTGCACGGCTACGCCCAAAACAATGCCGACGCCACCGTCACCATCGAAGCCGAAGGGCCGGCCGAGGCCCTGGCGGCGCTGGAAAGCTGGTGCCGGCACGGCCCGCCGCAGGCCCGGGTGGATAGGGTAGAGGCCCAGGCGGGCGCAGTGCAGGGATTCACGAGTTTCGAAATTCGCCGCTGAGCGGGACGCTCCGCCCGTTATTATCCCGCTGTGCCATGTTGCTACGCGCCCCTGCTGCCGTGTTTTCCCTGCTGCTGCTGGCCTGCACCGCGCCCACGGAGCCGGCCGGCCAGGCTCCCGCGGTGGCCCCACCTTCGTCCGAGTTTCAGCGCTACTGGTACGCCGGCCAGGCCGAGTTGAGCCGCTACCGCCTCAGCCAGAGCCGCTACGATGCTCTGCACCCAGGCGAGGCAGTATTGGTGTTCGTGACGGAAGACTTTCTGCCCCGCCAGCAAGTGAAGTACGAGGGCGCCCCAACCCGCGAAAAGCCGGTTTCGGTGCTGAAAATGAACCAGCTGCGCCGCTTCACCACCGGCCTCTACGACTACTCCGTCAACACCTCGGTGTTTACGCCCGTGGCCGGCCCGGGCACGCTCAAGGTGGTGACGACCGTGCAGGACTGGTGCGGGCAGACCTTCACCCAGCTCAACCGCCGCGGCACGGGCTACCAACTCGAAGCGCGCTCTTACTTTCAGCCGGAAGCCGACCAGGACGTGAAGCTGCCCGCGGCTCTGCTCGAAGACGAGCTGTGGACGCGCCTGCGCATCGGCCCCGACCAATTGCCCCAGGGCGAAATCCAGCTGATTCCGGGCACCGTGGCCAGCCGCCTGCGCCACCGCCCGCTGCGCCCCGAAACGGCCACGGCCACGTTAGCCGCCTATTCCGGCCCCGATTTTCAGTCCAGCCAGCCCGGCGGCGCGCTGCGGGCTTATACCCTGCGCTACGCCGCCGGCGGCCGCACGCTGCGCATCGTGTTTGAGGCCGCGTTTCCCTACCTCATTGCCGGTTGGGAAGACAGCTACGACGGCCAGATGCAGCTCAGCGGCCAGACGCTGGGTAGCAAAAAAGTGCTAACCACCCGCGCCGTGCGCACCCACACCCTGCGCTCCGACTACTGGCAGCGCCACCAGCCCGCCGACAGCACCCTGCGCCACCAACTGGGCGTAACGGGCTTCGGTAGGTAAGCCCGGCTGTGCTAAGCTGCCCACACCCGACGCTGGGCGGCTCATTGCTTCTGCACGCGGCGGGTGAAGCTGCCCTGCGGCGTCTCGACGCGCAGCAGGTAGAGGCCCGCCGGCAGGCCGCTGAGCGGCAGCTGGGCAGGCCGGCCGCCGGCCAGCTCCACGGGCGCCGCCACCGCCCGGCCAAGGTTGTCGAGCAGGGTGGCGCGGGCTGCGCCGCCCGCGGGGGGCTGAATGGTGAGCTGCTCGCCGGCCGGCACCGGGTACACCTGCCAGGCCGCCGCCTGCTGGGCCGGCAGGGCGGCCAAGGGTACAGCCTGCAAGGCGTAGGCGTCTACCTGGAAATGAGACGAAAATAGATCGAGCATCGTGAGGCGCACCCAGCCGTAGCGCCACGCGTTGCCGGCCCGCATCCGTAGGGCAAGGTATTTCGTGTTTGGAGGTGTGTAGGTGGCAAAAGGAGTAGCATGAGGCCCAAATCCTCCCGTATGTGCAGTTAAGGTGGTGCTGGCCTGAGTCCGATTACTCCAGAATCTATTTACACCATACCCAGGCTGAAAAGTAGCCTCTACCAGTGGCTGGCCTGCTCCGAAAGCGGATGGATAGATTTCACTAATTATTTCAACGTCCATGTGGCTTAAATAAACTCTAGTAGTGCTAGTGCTATACCGCGTTCCAACTGAATACGAAGCCTCAAATACCAGGTCCGTCCGGCCATCCTGATCCACATCCAGTGAGTCCCGGTCGTTTGGTGAGCCGGATGGGCGATGAATGTCAAGGGCCGGCGAAAGAACCACGTGCTGCAGCCCGGCCGTCTGGCCCGCCAGGACCGGCGTAGAGGTCTGAGCAGTGGCCGAAACCGCCAGCAGGCACAGGGGGAGCAACAAGCTCGCAGAAGGGTAAAAACGACGCATACAAACTGACTTGGACGTGAATAATAGAACTGCGCGCGGGCCGGGCCCTCAACCGCTGGCTAAAAGCCGCGCGTAAGCAAATACGCTGTTTTCCAACAGCAAAAGCAACCGCCCGAGGCAATGGTAATGCATCCGCAACTGCCAACCGTACAAGCTGGAACCGGCCGGAAATGAAAACGGCGCGACCGAAGCCGCGCCGTTTCCTGCGAATAACAAACAACCAACGAAGAATTAGTCGGCCTTCTTGGCCGAGCGCAGACGCTCGTTTTCGTCCAGCAGGATTTTGCGCATCCGGATCGACTTGGGCGTCACTTCCAGGTACTCGTCCTTCTGGATGTATTCCATGGCGTCTTCCAGCGAGAACTGGCGCTTGGGCTGAATCTTCACGTTTTCATCCGAGCCCGAGGCGCGCATGTTCGTGAGCTTCTTGCCCTTCTGGATGTTGATGGTCAAATCGTTCGGGCGGGTATGCTCGCCGATAACCTGGCCGCCGTACACTTCCTCGCCCGGGTCCACGAAGAACTCGCCGCGGTCCTGCATCTTGTCGATGGTGTAAGCCGTGCCGGGGCCGCTTTCCATCGAGATGAGCGAACCGCTGATGCGGCCGGGGATGGTGCCTTTGTAGGGCTCATAATCCTGGAAGCGGTGGTTCATGATGGCCTCACCGGCGGTGGCGGTCAGCACGTTGTTGCGCAGGCCGATCAGGCCGCGCGACGGGATGTTGAACTCCAGGTGCTGCAGGTCGCCCTTGGGCTCCATGATGGTCAACTCGCCCTTGCGCATGGTCACCAGCTCGATAACCTTACCGGCGGTTTCCTCCGGCACGTCCACCACGAGGTGCTCGATGGGCTCCAGACGGTCGCCGTTTTCGTCCTCCTTGTAGAGCACCTGCGGCTGGCCTACCTGCAGCTCGTAGCCTTCGCGGCGCATCGTCTCGATGAGTACCGACAAGTGAAGGATACCGCGGCCATACACCAGGAAGGTGTCTTCGCGGTCGGTTTCCTGCACGCGCAGGGCCAGGTTTTTCTCGGTTTCCTTGTACAGACGGTCGCGCAGGTGGCGCGAGGTCACAAACTTGCCTTCCTTGCCGAAGAACGGCGAGTTATTGATGGTGAACAGCATGTTCATCGTCGGCTCGTCGATGCTGATGCGGGTCAGCGCCTCCGGGTTGTCGGCGTCGGCGAGGGTGTCGCCGATGTCGAAGCCTTCGATACCGGTCACGGCGCAGATTTCACCGGCCGATACCGACGAAACCTTGGCTTTGCCGAGGCCTTCGAATACCTGCAGCTCCTTGATCTTCACCTTCTTGATGGTGCCATCGGCCTTCATCAGGCTCATGTTGGTGCCTTCGGTGAGGGTGCCGCGCTGTACGCGCCCGATGGCAATCCGGCCCACGAAGGCCGAGTAGTCCAGCGAGGTTACCTGCATCTGCGGGGTGCCTTCGTAGAACGGCGCCGGCGGGATGGAGGCAATAACGGCGTCGAGCAGCGGGGTGATGTCCTCGGTCTTCTGTTTCCAGTCGGTGCTCATCCAGCCCTGCTTCGAGGAGCCGTACAGGGTCACGAAGTCCAGCTGGTCTTCGGTGGCGCCGAGGTTGAACATCAGGTCGAATACCTGCTCGTGCACCTCGTCGGGGCGGCAGTTTTCCTTGTCGACTTTATTCACCACCACGATGGGCTTCAAACCCAGGTCGATGGCTTTGCCGAGCACGAAACGGGTCTGGGGCATGGCGCCTTCGAAGGCGTCGACGAGCAGCAGCACGCCGTCGGCCATCTTCAGCACGCGCTCCACCTCGCCGCCGAAGTCGGCGTGACCCGGGGTGTCGATGATGTTGATTTTAACGTCTTTGTAGCGAACCGATACGTTCTTCGAGACGATGGTAATGCCACGTTCCCGCTCCAGGTCGTTGTTGTCCAGGATCAGGTCGTCGAAGTGCTGGTGCTCCGAGAAGAGCTTCGAGGCGTGGATGATCTTGTCCACGAGCGTAGTCTTGCCGTGGTCAACGTGAGCGATAATGGCGATGTTGCGGATGTTCTGCATGAGAGCGGTTTTGCGGGTGCAAAGGTACGGAATGTTTTGCGCAAATGCTTGTTACCCTTAATGTTTCAGGGCAAACCGTACTGGGGCTTAGCCTCGTAGGTTAGCCGAACAAATCGAAAAGCCCTTGCGTTCTGCTGCTGGCCCGCTGTTTTTCCCCGGGCTTTATCCCCGCCGACCTCCGCTTATGAAAACCGCCTCCCTGCTCCTTAGCCTGCTGTGCCTGACCACCTTGCCGGCCTGCTCGCAGAACCGGAAAACGGCCGAACCCACCGGCCCCAACCCGCCCAACGCCAAAGTCACCGGCCAGACGGCCGCCACCAAAGATTATCCCAAGGCCCAGCCCGTGACCGGCAAGCCCGACGAGTTTCCCATTCGCAAAACCGATGCGCAGTGGAAAGCCCAGCTCACGCCCGATCAGTACTACATCCTGCGCCAGCAGGGCACCGAGCGGCCCTTCACCGGCAAGTACCACGACAACCACGAGTCGGGCCGCTACTACTGCGCCGCCGACCACAACCTGCTGTTCTACAGCACCGAGAAGTTTGAGTCGGGCACGGGCTGGCCGAGCTTCTGGGCGCCGGCCACCAACCAGAGCGTGAAAGTGACCGGCGACAACTCGCTGGGCATGAGCCGCGACGAAATCCTGTGCGCCAAGTGCGGCGGCCACCTTGGCCACGTGTTCAACGACGGCCCCAAGCCCACCGGCCTGCGCTACTGCATGGACGGCAACGCACTGGTGTTCGAGAAAAGCAAGTAACCGCCTGAGCGCTCCTGCAAGCAGCCGCCCCGCCCGGAAAATCCCGCGTTTTCCGGGCGGGGCGGCTGCTTGCAGGAGCGCGGCTGTACCCAACGGCGCCATGTTTCCCGAGCTAGGAATTCGGCTTTTGTAGCGACCTTGTCGGTCTGTATTTCACCCAGCTGCCGATGCGCTACCTGCTGCTTACCGGGTTTGGGCTGTGGCCGGCGACTTTGCTGGCGCAGTCCGACGACGCCGGCCGTATGCCGGCTGCACCGTTGCGCCTCGACTCGCAGCAGGCCTGGCTGCGCCGCCCGGCCCTGCCCGATACCACCCGCGTCAAGCTGCTGTTCACCATCAGCAAGACCTACCTGCAGACCGATCTGGACAGTGCGCGCACCTACGCCGCCCGGGCCGCCGCCCTGGCCCGGCGCACGGGCTTCCGCTGGGGCTTGGTGCGGGCGCTGAACAACCTGGGCGCCGCGTACTATTATCAGTCGGATTTGCCGGGCGCGCAGCGCACCTTCGAAGCAGAATTGCGGGCGGCGCGGCGCCCCGCCGACCAGCTGTACGTGGGGCACGCCTACCTGGGGCTGGGCAACGTGGCCTCGGATCTGGAGGATATCGCGCAGTCGCGGCGCTACTACGAGCAAGCCCGGAAAGCCTACGCGGCCTGCCGGCCCCGCAACGTGCGCGGCGAGCTGCTGGTGCTTCATAACCTGGCCAACTCCTACCTGCCCGACAGCGAAGAGGCTGGGCCGCCCAAACCAGAGGACCTGCTGCGGGCCCGGCGGCTGGCCATCCAGGGCCTGCGGCTGCTGAATCGGCCCGATTCGCCGCTGGGCACGCACTTGCGACTGTTGCTCGGCACTGTGCAGCAGCTGCTGGGCCGGCCCGATTCGGCTGCGGCCAACTGGCAGCACGTGCTGCGGGTGAGCCGCACCCACCCCGATTTGCAGGTCCAGAGCGAGGCCTGGCTGCACTTGGCCGAGCTGGCCCGGGCGCAGGGCCGCCTGCCGCTGGCGCTGGCCCGCACCGAGCAGGCCACGGACCTGATGCGCCAGGTAGGGGAGCTGGAGGTGCTGAGCAAGGCGTTGAATATCAAGGCTCAGCTGATGGCTGCGCTGCGCCTGCCCGGGGCCTACGACACTCTGCGCACCTACACGGTATTGCGCGATACGCTGCTGCGACAGGCCAGCTTGGCGGCCGTGGCCTCGGCCCAGGCCCGCTTTGCCGTGGCCGAGCAGCGCACCCGCGTCCGGCAGCTGGAGCAGCAGCGCCGCATCGCGGAGCTGGAGCAGCAGCAGCGCACCGTGCGCAGCCGCCTGCTGCTGGGCGGGCTGGGGGCGGGGCTGCTGCTGCTGGCCGGCGGGGCCTTCTGGGCCTACCGCCGCCGCCAGCAGCGCCGTGAGGCCGCCCTGCGCCGCCAGCTGGCCGCCGACTTGCACGACGACGTGGGCGGGCTGCTTTCGCGTATTGCCCTGCAAACCGACCTGATGCAGGAAGGCCTGGGCGCCCCCGAGCTGCGGCAAACCCAGCTGGCCGAGGTGGCCGACAACAGCCGCCTGGCCGTGCGCCAGCTCAACGACGTGGTGTGGAGCCTCGACGCGCAGAACGACTCGGTGCCCAACCTGCTCGACCGCCTGCGCGACTACGCCCACGAGGTGCTGGTGCCCACCGGCCGCGACGTGCGCTTCCTGGCCGACGAGGCTCCCGGCGCCAGCCCCGAGCTGTCGGCCCCGGCGCGGCGCGGGCTCTACCTGATCTACAAGGAAGCCCTGCACAACATCCTGAAGTACGCCCCGCTCGACGCCACCGTGACCGTGGCCCTGCACCGCACCCCCGACGGGGTACAGCTGGCCGTGGTCAACAGCGGGCCGCCGGCGACGGTGACGCGCGGCTCGGGCCACGGCCTGCGCAACATGCGCGAGCGGGCCGCTGCCCTGGGCGGCACCGCCGCCACCGGCCCCGAGCCCGGCGGCGGCTTCGGCGTGCGGGTGCAGGTGCCGGGCTAGGGCAATAAGCCCGTTAGCCTGACGAAAGAAGGACCTGGCTCGTGCCCTGCACCGCCGCTCCAAGCGAAGAGCGGATAGATGGTTTTGGCACCAACGGAAAAGCGCCACCAACGCCCAATGGGCAGGGCCAGGCAGCCGCGGTAGCAGACGTCGGCCGGTTATTGGGGGCGGCAGTGCCGGGTGAGCAAAAAGGCTTTGGTCCGCGCTGGATGCGCGAGTTGCTCCGGGCGGCGGGACTTTGCCAGGCGCTACCCGCTCCGCATTCTTGTCGCATCATCATGCGCTATGGCGGCGCCCTGCCGCCCGGTACCTTCGTGCCATGTCTACTGCTCTTGCCATCATCGAGGATGATCCGTCGATTCGTCAGTCCTACGTGACGTACCTGTGCGCCCAGCCCGAGTTCGAGTGCGTGCTGGTGGCCGGCTCGGTGGAGGAGTTTCTGGACCTGCTGCCCACGGCCGCCCGGCCACCCCGGCTGGTGCTGTCCGATATCGGCCTGCCGGGCCTGACGGGCATCGAGGGCGTGACGCGCATCCGGCGGGTGCTGCCCAAGGCGGAGGTGGTACTCATTACCGTGTTTGCCGAGCCGGAGCGACTGTTGCAGGCCCTGTGCGCCGGGGCCGTGGGCTACCTGCTCAAGAGCACCATGCTGCGCGACGTGAAAGCGGGCCTGCTGGAAGTGCTGGACGGCGGCTCGCCCATGTCGCCGGCCATTGCGCGGCACATCGTGCGCCACTTTCAGCCCCTGCCGGCCCCGGCCGAGGTGCTCACGGCCCGCGAGCTGCAGCTGGTGCAGGCCATTGAGGAGGGGCTGAGCTACCGGCTGGTGGCCGAGCGGCTCGGCATCAGCATCAACACGGTGCGCACCTTCATTCGCCGCATCTACGACAAGCTGCAGGTCAATTCCAAGGCCGAGCTGCTGGCCCGCCACCGGGGGCCGGCGGGAAGCTAGCCGGGCTGGTGTTGTCGCATCAACATGCGACAACACGGGTGGACGGAAGGACGGACCTTTGGGGCTACGCCACGCGGCTGACTGGCCGCCGGGGCCCACTGATCTGCCAACACACCTGCCATGCACCACCGTTCTTCTCCACTGCGTCACCTGTTTCTGCTGCTGGGGCTGCTGGCGTTTGCCGCGGCCACCCGCGCCCAGAGCGTAGGCGTGGGCACCGCTACGCCTAATGCCAAGGCCGCCCTCGATATCGTCAGCACCGACAAGGGGGTATTGGTGCCGCGCCTGACCCAGGCCCAGCGCACCGGCATTGCCGCCCCCGTGCCCGTGGGCCTGCTGGTGTACCAGACCGACGGCACCCAGCCCGGCTTCTGGTACTACGAAGCCGCTGCTGGCTGGACCGCCCTCAGCGGCGGGGGCAGTACCGGCGACAATCTGGGCGACCATGTGGCCACAACCAACCTCAACCTGAACGGCAACAAGCTGGTGGACGGTACCACCGCCCGCGCTATCCGCAGCGGCCTCGACCTCAGCCCCGCCGGCCTGCTCACCCTGGGCGCGGCTCGCACCAGCCCCGACTCCACCACCGGCCAGGGCGTACGCCTGCCCGACCTCGATCAGGACTTTATGCTGACCTCCCGCCGGTTCCGGGGCAAGACCAACCCGCTGAACGTATCCGGGGCCGGCGAGCGGCTGATGTGGCTTTCGTACTACAGCGCCTTCCGGGCCGGCGGCGTCACGGGCACCCGCTGGGACTACCCCAACGTGGGTAGCTACTCCGTGGCCTTCGGCCTCGACAACCAGGCTGGCAGCGACTACAGCGTCGCCTTCGGCTACAACAACCGCATCCGGGCCGGCGAAGGCACCTTCGCTATGGGCTACGACAACGAAGTCGTGCAGGGCTACTGGGGGGTGATGATGGGCCGCGAAAACGCCTACCGGGGCTACCACGGCCTGGTGGGCGGCTACCAGAGCAAGGTGCAAACCTCCACCTTTCTCTACGTCCCGTCGCTGGCCTTTGGCTACAGCAGCCAGGCCCGCTCGTCCCAGGGCAGCTGCTACGCCCTGGGCTATTACGCCCGCACCGGCGGCTACTACGGCTGCTTCGTGCTGGCCGATTACTCGCCGGTACAAAACAACGACCCGAACCGGCAGCAGGACTCCCTGGTCAGTACTAGCTACAACCAGTTCTCGGCCCGCTTTGCCGGGGGCTACCGCCTGTTTACCACCGCCGCCACCACCGCCAGCCAGGGCACGGCCGTGGGGGTGAAGCTCGACGCGGGCAGCAACGCCTGGTCCATTATTTCCGACTCCACCAAGAAGGAGCGCGTGGTGCTGGCCGATGGCAACCTGTTCCTGGCGCGCATCAACGGCCTGCGCCTGGGCTCCTGGAACTACCGCGGCCAGAGCCCCGACACCATGCGCCACTACGGCCCCATGGCCCAGGACTTCTACGCCGCCTTCGGCCACGACGGCGTCGGGCGCAGCGGCAACCCGACCAGCATCAACCAGGCCGACTTCGACGGGGTGAACCTTATTGCCATCCAGGCCCTGTACCGCCGCGTGCTACTGCTGGAAGCCGCCAACGCCCGCCAGCAGCAACTGCTGCAGGCCGGCGCGCCCGCACCCCGCGCTACGACCGCCGAGCTGGCCGAGCTGCGCCGTCAGAACGCCGCGCTGCAAAGCCGCGCCGCCCAGGCCGATGCCGACCACGCCGCCCTGCTCACCTTGCAGGCCCAGGTGGCTCGCCTGCTGAGCGAGGGTGCCCAGGCCCGGAAATAGCCGCCCTCCTTCGTCCCGGAGCGCCACCGCACCAGCGCCAGCCGAATCCGGCTGGCGCTGGTGGTTACGGGCCGGCCCGGCCGGCCCGCTGCACACACGCAACGTTGCGCCCCCGCAGCGGGCCGGCCGGGCGCCATCGGTCCAGGAGGAGCCGCAATTATGCGTCTCTGCACCGTCCGGGGTGGTCTTCAGCCATGCTAACCTGCGGCCTACCGGCGGCGCCGGGCCGCGGCCGCCGCGCCCACGCGCACGGTGAGGCGGTAGCGGCCTTCGCGGGGGCTTTGGTTGGTCAGGTTCAGGTAGCGGATGCCCAGGGCGGGGTCGTAGGGCAATTCGTGCCGCTCGCCGGGGCCGAGCAGGGCGGCCGCGGGCGGGCACACTTCGCCGGGCAGCACGCTCAGGCAGGCCCGGAAGGGCTCGGGGCCGGGGTTTTCGAGCACCAGCACGGTGCCGGCCGGGTCGTAAGCCGGGTCGAGGCCGTCGGGCAGGGCCGAAACGGTGCCGGATGCGGGCAGCCGGCCTTCCTGCCCGTTGGTACTGCGCACGGGGCGGCGCAGCATCTCCTGGGGAAAGTAGCTCTGGCAGCGTTTGGGGTCGGTGGGAAAGGCCAGGGCCACCGTTTTCACGCAGAGCGTGAGGGCCAGGGTGTATTGCTTGCGCACGTTCTGCACGCCGGTGCGGCCCTGGTCCACGGCCTGCTGCTTGCTGCTCGCGTTGGTCCGGGCCGCGTCGAATTCTTCGTACAGGGTGCGGTAGCGCTGCACCTCGAACTCCTCGGTCAGCTCCTTCTGAAAGTCGGTACCGCCCTTAATAACGCGGTTGAACAAAGTGTCAGCGTTTTTCAGGTTGGCGTCGCGGTATTCCTTCAGGCCGTTGGGCAGCATCACACTGGTTAGCTCAGGGTGCTTGGTGGCGCGGTACTCGATGAGCTTCTGGTCCTGCTTCATGTAGTCGCCGAGCAAGGCCAGCTTGGCGTCGCGCAGCTCCACCGAACCGCCGCGCTGCGTGAGACCCTGGTCGGTGCGCTGGTGGTCAGCCTCCAGGTTTTTGCGCAGCGGCCGCAGCAGGCTGATGAGAGGCGTGAATTGCTCGTCTGGGTTGTCGCCGTTGAGGTTCTGCTCTACGGTCCGGCCGAATTTGAGCAGCCGTTCGGAGGTAATGTTACGGTCGTCGAAGTAGTCTTCGTCGAAAGTGGCAAACAGTTCGCGCATGGCGCAGTAGAAGTGAAGGGTTGAAAAAAGGTGAGATAAATGGCCTCACTTTTTACTGTGCCCGACGGCGGAAGCCGTGCCGCAAATGGCGGCGGCTTATCCTACACGCTAGTAGACCTGGCCACCGTTCGCGGCAGCGCCTACTAGCGCGTATTCCCTGTCGCCGCGAATAGCGGCAGCGTGTCCTACCCTGTAGTAGGCCTTGCCGCCAATGGCGGAAGCATAGAATAAGCTGTAGGAGAAGCTGCCGCCGTTCGCGGCAAGATTACCGGAGCGTCCGACCCTGCTGCCGTCAATGGCGGCAAGACACAGAAGCTACCCGCAACCGCCGCGACGGAGTGGCAAGAGCATCAGAAAAGAGAGGTAAGTGCCCGCCCGGTGTGCGGGGCGAGGGTAAGCGGATAGGGGCAGGTAACAACGTCCGACGTAAACCCTACAGCTGGTGCCGGTCTGCAGCCCGGCCGGACTATATAGTGCAGTAGACGATGGCAATATTTATAATGAAATCGAGTAATGCAATACCAATTGTTAATAATGCCGGCTGTTTATAGTAATGATTTTAGTGGTTCGCCGCCGTGGCCCCGGTGGCAGCGGTGACAGGGGCGCCGCCCGAGGCGGTTGCCCGGCAACAGCGGCCACCCGTTCGCCGGACCGCCGGCCGCGCCGGCTCCCGCATCCGGGCCGGGCTTGCGGCCGGCCGCGGCCCGGCCGCGCCGGCTGCCGCCCGTTCGGCGCGCAATCCACGGCCCGGCCCGGTGTCGTTTATGCGGCCAGGCCAAAGCATCTTTGTGGCTTCGGCTGTTACTTCAGCATCACCCGCCGCCTTTTTCGCATGCCCCAAGACCCCATTGCCGCCCTGCAGGCCCGCCTGGCCCCGGCCCGCCAACAGCTCGTCGACCACAGCGTGTACCAGTCCTTGCACACGCTCGACGACCTGCGCGTGTTCATGCAGCACCACGTGTTTGCCGTGTGGGATTTTATGTCCCTGCTCAAAGCCCTGCAGCGCGAGCTGACCTGCGTGACCCTGCCCTGGGTGCCCAAAGGCTCGCCCCGCACCCGCCGCCTCATCAACGAAATCGTGCTGGAAGAAGAAACCGACGTCGACCCCGAAGGCCGTCCCACCAGCCACTTCGAGCTGTACCTGCGCGCCATGCAGGAGTGCGGCGCCGACGTAGCCCCCGTGCAGCGCCTGCTCGACGCGCTGGCCCAGGGCCAGGACCTGGAGGCTGCCCTGGAGGCCGCCGACGCCCCGGCCAGCGTGCGCACCTTCGTGCGCCAGACCTTCGACGTGGTGGGCGGCGGCCAGCCCCACGCCGTGGCCGCCGCTTTCACCTTTGGCCGCGAAGACGTGATTCCCGACATGTTCCGCCACCTCGTCGGCGACCTGCGCCAGCGTTTCCCCGGCCAGCTCGACACCTTTACCTACTACCTCGACCGCCACATCGAGCTGGACGAGGAAGCCCACGCCCCGCTGGCCCAGCAGATGGTGCGCAAGCTGTGCCAGGACGACGCCCACAAGTGGCAGCAGGCCGCCGACGTGGCCGCCCGCTGCATGCAGGCCCGCGTGGCGCTCTGGGACGGCATCCGCGGGGCCCTGCCCGTGCCGGCCGGGGCGTAGCGCCCCAACTTCGGCGCCGCGCTTGCGTTGAGCAGAAGAGCCGCCGGGCACTAAGGCCGGGCCGCTTAGCCGCTGATGACTACCCCCCGATATCTGCCCCTGGCCGCGGCCGGCCTGCTGGCCCTGGCCCTGGGCGCCTGCACCGCCTCCGACAGCGCCGTCGAAACCGACCGCGCGCCCACCGAAATCCGCACCGATGCCGACCGGCAGGCCGCCTACAACCGGGGCGTGGGGGCAGGGGGCTCCGTGCCCGACGCTACGCCCTACCGCGTGCCGCAGGTGCGCGAGCAAGCCGCCGCTTCCGGGGGGCGGCAGCGCATCGAAACCATCAACACCAACGACCCGAACAACACCTCCCAGGAAACGCGCATGCGCCGCATCCAGGGCAACCCTAACATCACCACCACCGATACGCTGCTGAACCGCCGGCCCTAGGCCCGGCCCCCCAAACGCCGAAGCCGCCCCGGCCGGCCCCGCAGTGCGGGGCGGCCGGGGCGGCTTCGTGGTGCCAGCCGGGGCGGCTTAGATGTCGTTGACGGCCGGGGCGGTGTCGCTGGTGCCGTTGGGGCCGGGCGCGGCGGGGCGCTTGGCGGCCGGGCGGGCAGTGGTGGCGCGCGAGCGGTTGGTGCGGGCTGGCGCGGCGGGTTTGGCGGCTACCGGCGCGGCGGCCGGCGTGCGGCGCGGGGCCGGGCGGCGTACCGGGCGCGGGGCGGGCGTCTCGGCGGCCGGGGCAGCCGCGGAGGTGGGGGCGGGCTGGGCACCCGGCGCAGCCGGGGCCGCGCCGTTCAGCACCTGCTCAAACAGCTGCTGGGTTTCCTGCTCCAGCCGCAGCGAGGCCGCCGCCACCACTTCCTGGATCTGCGCCTTGGTTTCCTGGCGGATGCGCTTGCTGAGCTCCTTCACCCGCTTGTTGAGTTCCTTCTGCGCCTGCTTGGCGGCGGCTTTGGCCTGCTTTTTCTGTTCCTTTTTCGATGCCGCAGGGGCCACGAAGGCCGGCAGGTCGATGCTGGAATGGGCGGAGAGCGAAGCGGCTTTTTCCTGGGCTTTGGTGGCTTTGCGCTCGGCCTTGGCAGCCTTTTCCAGGGCTTTTTCTTCGGCTTTGGCGGCCTTGCGCTCCACTTTGCGGAGGGCTTTCTTGTCTTTCTGCAGCGGCGCGGCGTCGGCGCCGGATTGAGCAAGGGATGAGTCGGAGAGGGTAGGGGCGGCCATGGGAGGACGGGGGTTAGCTCGGTGTGGGTACTTGGACGCGCAAATCAAGGTAATTGTTATCAATTCGTTATGTTAAGTTTTTTGCACTTCGGCCGCCGCTCCTAACGCGCTGAACGCCGCAACTGTAGCCCAATCGTCCTTTCTTTGCGCTTTCAAATTTGAATTTGCCCGGCTGCCAACCCAACCCCGCGGCGGCCCGCGCTGTTTTCCTCTCCCGATGCAAACTGTTCCCCAACGTTATACCGTCACGGCGGCGCTGCCCTACGCCAACGGCCCGGTCCACATCGGCCACTTGGCCGGCGTGTACCTGCCCGCCGATATCTACGTGCGCTACCAGCGCGCCCAGGGCCGCGACGTGAAGTTTATCTGCGGCTCCGACGAGCACGGCGTGCCCATCACCATCCGCGCCCAGAAGGAAGGCGTCACCCCGCAGCAGGTGGTTGATAAGTACCACGCCATCATCCGCGACTCGTTCCGGGACTTCGGCGTGTCGTTCGACATCTACTCGCGCACTTCCAACGAAACGCACCGCCAGACGGCCTCCGACTTCTTTCGCAAGCTGTACGAGGCCGGGCAGTTCACCGAGCAGGTGTCGCAGCAGTACTACGACGAGGAAGCCCAGCAATTCCTGGCCGACCGCTACATCGTGGGCACCTGCCCCACCTGCGGCAACGAAAACGCCTACGGCGACCAGTGTGAGCGGTGCGGCTCTTCCCTGAGCCCCACCGACCTGATTTCGCCGCGCTCCATGCTTTCGGGCAACCAGCCGGTGCTGCGCGAAACCAAGCACTGGTACCTTCCGCTCGACCAGTACGAGCCCTGGCTGCGCGAGTGGATTGTGGAAGGCCACAAGCAGGACTGGAAAACCAACGTCTACGGCCAGTGCAAATCCTGGATCGACCAGGGGCTGCACCCCCGCGCCGTGACCCGCGACCTGGACTGGGGCGTGCCGGTGCCCGTCGAGGGCGCCGACGGCAAGGTGCTCTACGTATGGTTCGATGCGCCCATCGGCTACATCTCGGCCACCAAGGACCTCTTGCCCGACGGCGAGTGGCAGAAGTACTGGCAGGACCCGGGCACCAAGCTGCTGCACTTCATCGGCAAGGACAACATCGTGTTCCACTGCATCATCTTCCCCGCGATGCTCAAGGCCCACGGCGACTTTATCCTGCCCGACAACGTGCCCGCCAACGAATTCCTGAACCTGGAAGGCGACAAGATTTCGACCTCCCGCAACTGGGCCGTGTGGCTGCACGAGTACCTGCAGGACTTCCCCGGCAAGGCCGACGTGCTGCGCTACGTGCTCTGCGCCAACGCCCCCGAAACCAAGGACAACGACTTCACCTGGAAGGACTTCCAGGCGCGGAATAACAACGAGCTGGTCGCCAACCTCGGCAACTTCGTCAACCGCGCCGTGGTGCTGACCCACAAGTTCTTCGGGGGCCAGGTACCTGCCGCCGCCGAGCTGACCGCCGCCGACCAGGACGTTTACGCCCAGCTGGCTGAGTTTCCGCAGCGCGTCGGGGACCTGATCGAGAATTACCGCTTCCGCGACGCGCTCAACGAGCTGATGAACCTCACGCGCCTGGGCAACAAGTACCTGGCCGACATGGAGCCCTGGAAGCTCATCAAAACCGACGAGGCCCGCACCGGCACGGTCTTGCACGTGGCCCTGCAGCTGGCCGCCAGCCTCGTCACCTTGATGGAGCCCTTCCTGCCCGCCGCCTCCGCCAACCTGGGCCGGATGCTGAGCGTGGAGAAAACCGCCTGGACGGCCGCCGGCCACGCGGGCGCCCTGCCCGCCGGCCACCAGCTCGGCGAGGCCTTCCTGCTCTTCGACAAAATCGAGGACCAGACGGTGGAAGCTCAGGTGCAGAAGCTGCTCGACACCAAGCTGGCCAACCAGCTGGCCAACGCGCCCGTGCTGGCCGCCAAGGACAACGTGTCGTTCGAGGACTTCGGCCGCATGGACCTGCGCATCGGCACCATCCTCGCGGCCGAGAAAGTAGCCAAGACCAAAAAGCTCCTGAAACTCACCGTGGATACCGGCCTCGACAAGCGTACCATCGTGTCGGGCATTGCCGAGCACTTCACGCCCGAGCAGCTTGTAGGCCAGCAGGCGCTGGTGCTGCTGAACCTTGCCCCGCGCGAAATCAAGGGCATCGAAAGCCAGGGCATGCTGCTGCTGGCCGAAAACGCCGACGGCAAGCTCAGCCTGATGCAGCCCGGCCAGCCCGTACGCCCCGGTTCGTTCGTCGCGTAGAGGAAGATTCGGCCCGCCGTTGTTGCAAGCGAAGCAATAGGTCCTAGACAATGTGACGCCGACCGAATACTTCCCAACTAAAAACGACACCGCCCGAAACCTCAGATGCAGGGTTTCGGGCGGTGTCGTTTTCGGTTACTGCAAATGGGGCCGTCGTGCCGCCAGAGGAACGACGGCTGCGCTTCGCTCGCAATGCGGGGTGAGCCGGCTTACTTCACGTTCACCACGTTCATGGCCCGCTCGATGCCCAGCGTGCCGAAGGCCAGCACGGCGTCGGCGGCTTTTTCCAGGCGCAGCGGCAGGTCAATCAGCTCGTCGGCCGAGAAGGGGCTGAGCACGTAATCCACCTGCCGGCCCTTCGAGAAGCTGGAGTCGATGCCGAAGCGCAGGCGGGCGTACTCGTCGCTGCCCAGCGTTTCCTGGATGTGCTTCAGGCCGTTTTGCCCGCCGGCCGAGCCTTTCCCTTTCAGCCGCAGCTTGCCGAAGGGCAGGGCCAAATCGTCGGTTACCACCAGCAGCTGCTCCTTTTCCAGCTTCAGGGTGCTGAGCCAGTGCGCGGCGGCCTTGCCGCTCAGGTTCATGTAGGTGGTGGGCTTCACCAGCACGAAGGTTTTGCCCTTGTGCTTGATTTCGGTGGTGAAAGCATGCCGGCCCAGCGCCCAGGGCGCCGCCTCAAACTTGCGGGCCAGGTAGTCGCCCACCATAAAGCCCACGTTGTGCCGCGTATCAGCGTACTCCGGCCCGATGTTGCCCAGGCAGAGGATCAGAAACTTCATAGACCACGGATTCGACGGATTTTTCGGATTCCACGGATTTCGTGGCCGATTCCTCAGGCAACGTCGCCCATCCGTCTGGTTTAGGATGGTAAAATTATTCAAACAAGCACGAAAAAAGCCGCTCTGCGGACAGAGCGGCTTTTTCTGACGTGGGAATCGTTCGGAAAATCGAATCGTTCACAGAATCCGTGGAATCCGAAAAATCCGTCGAATCCGTAGTCCTTATTTCTCGGCTTGCATCTGGCCTTTGAGGGCACGCGGGATGGCAACCGTAGCAATGGGAGCCAGCTGGTTGGTCAGGATCTTGTAGTCGGTGGTTTCCACCTTGCTTACTTTGATCGACTTGCCCAGGCCCAGGTCCGAGATGTCCACCTTCACGTAGTCAGGCAGGTTCTCGGGCAGCGCCTGCACCTTCAGCTTGCGCAGTTTCGACACCAGTTTGCCACCGGCCAGTACGCCCGGCGAAACGCCCACGAACTGAATCGGAATGTCCATTTTCACCTCTTTGCCCTCCTGCAGCTGCAGGAAGTCCACGTGCAGCAGCATCTCGTTCACGGGGTGGAACTGCGCGTCTTGCACGATGGCGCGGTAGGTGTCGCCCTCCACGTTCAGGTCCACGATGTGCACCTCCGGGGTGTACAGCAGCTCGCGGAACAGGATGGCGGGCACGTAGAAGTGAATTTGCTCGCTGCCACCGTACATCACGCACGGTACATACGACTCCAGGCGCAGGCGCTTGGCTTCCTTCTTGCCGAGATTCGCTCTTTTAAACCCTACAATCTCCAGGCTTTTCATAAACTGGTGTTTGAAAAAGTGTGGCCTCTGGTAAAGACCTTGAAATGAAATCGTTCCACCCGGCTGGTAAGGCCGAAGGGGCCGCAAAGGTACGCGGAGAAATCGGGATTAAAAAGCAGCCCAAACAAAGCACCTCCACCACCCCGGCGGCGCTCCTCGTCGGCAGGCGTATCGGGCCCGCCCAACGAGAGTATCATCAGCAGCGCCAGAAGTAGGAAAAGGGCAACGCCAAGGCCAATCAAAGACAGGAGCAGCCGCAAGAAGCCCTGCCCGAACGAACGAGCGGCAAACACCCAGTTCAGCCCGACGCATAACGCCAAAAACAGGACCCCGGCAATGGCTAACACGATGTACGGTTCAGTCATGCCGGGGCCCGATGGAGGGACAATAGCTACGCTAACTCTATATAAAGAGCGAGCTGATCGACTCGTGCGACACCACGTTATGGATGGCGCGGGCGAAGAGGTCGGCCACGGAAATCACCTTGATCTTCGCGTTTTCCTCGCGCAGCGGAATGGTGTCGGTCGTAATCAATTCTTCCAGCGCCGAGTTGCGGATTCGCTCGTGGGCGGGGCCGCTGAGCACGGGGTGGGTGATGACGGCGCGCACCGAGGCCGCGCCGCGCTCCAGCAGCAGGTCGGCGGCCTTGCAGATGGTGCCGGCCGTGTCCACGATGTCGTCGACCAGGACCACGTTCATGCCCGTCACGTCGCCGATGACCTGCATGGAGGCAATTTCGTTGGCCCGCAGGCGCATTTTGTCGCAGACCACGATTTCGGCCCCGAACTTCTTGGCGAAGGCCCGGGTGCGCACCACGCCGCCCACGTCGGGCGAGGCGAAGATGAGGTTGTCGAGGTTGAGCGAGCGGATGTAGGGCGCCGTGATGGTCGAGCCGTCGAGGTGGTCCACCGGAATGTCGAAGAAGCCCTGAATCTGGCCGGCGTGCAGGTCGCAGGTCATCAGGCGGTCGGTGCCCACGCTCTGGATGAACTCGGCCACCACCTTGGCCCCGATGCTCACGCGGGGCTTGTCCTTGCGGTCCTGCCGGGCGTAGCCGAAGTAGGGCATCACCACCGTCACGTGCTTGGCCGAGGCGCGCTTGGCCGCGTCCACCATCAGCATCAGCTCCATCAGGTTGTCGGCCGGCGGGAAGGTGCTCTGGATCAGAAACACCTCGCAGCCACGCACGCTCTCGTTGAAGCTCGGGCCGATTTCGGAGTCGGCGAAGCGCTGGATGGTAAGGTCGCCGAGGGGCTGGCCGTAGGCGGCGGCAATTTTTTCGGCCACGTCGCGCGACGTGGTACCGGAGAAGATTTTGACCTGCGAGGACATGATGAGAAAGGGGGACTGAGTGAGCGAAGCAAGAAGCCGGCAGCCGCAAGGTAGGGGATGCACGCGCTAGAGGCTTGGTTCGCAGGCCACTCGGGCCCCGGACCACCGCTAGCGCGTGGGCCGACCCGCCGAAACCGGAAAAAGCAAAAGGCGCCGACTCCGCTCCGAAGAGGGGGCCAGCGCCTTTTTGGTTGTCCGACCAGGGCTCGAACCTGGACTTTCTTGAATCAAAATCAAGCGTGTTGCCAGTTACACCATCGGACAATTTCCCGCTCGGTTACCAGTGGTTGTGCCGTTTGGGTTTGCAAATGTAGGTAGGTTTTTGCTGCCTCCAAATTTCCGCCGAAAAAAAATTTCCACGAAACCCCCTCAGGACGCTCCAAACGGGCCTTTTTCCGGTGAGTGTCAGCGAGAAAAGTTTCTGCACTTTTTCGGCGGCGGGGCCGTTTGTTCGGGCGCTGATTGGTCCGTACTTTTGCGGCCTGAAACTGCTCTCATTCTCCCATATAAAGAACTGCAATGGCGAATACCGGCAAAATCACCCA
Source organism: Hymenobacter edaphi (assembly GCF_003258365.1). Classification (GTDB taxonomy): domain Bacteria; phylum Bacteroidota; class Bacteroidia; order Cytophagales; family Hymenobacteraceae; genus Solirubrum; species Solirubrum edaphi. Next base: position 40,452 of record NZ_QHKM01000004.1, read on the forward strand.
GGTTATCGGCCCCGTCGTGGACGTGAGCTTCGCGGGTGAAGGCACCAAGCTTCCCAACATTCTCGACGCCCTCGAAGTCATCAAGGACAACGGCACGCGCGTAGTCCTCGAATGCCAGCAACACCTGGGCGAAGACCGCGTCCGCACCATTGCCATGGACTCGACCGACGGCCTGACCCGCGGCGCCGTGGTTACCGACCTGGGCACCCCGATCCAGATGCCGACCGGCGACGGCGTGCTCGGCCGTCTGTTCAACGTGGTCGGCCAGGCCATCGACGGCCTGCCCCAGCCTTCGGGCGTTGGCTCGCTGCCGATTCACCGCGCCGCTCCGCGCTTCGAGGACCTCTCCACCAGCACCGAGGTACTGTTCACCGGTATCAAGGTTATCGACCTGATCGAGCCCTACGCGAAAGGCGGTAAAATCGGTCTGTTCGGTGGTGCCGGCGTAGGCAAGACCGTACTGATTCAGGAGCTGATCAACAACATCGCCAAGGCCTACTCGGGTCTGTCGGTGTTTGCCGGCGTGGGCGAGCGTACCCGCGAAGGCAATGACCTGCTGCGTGAAATGATCGAAGCCGGCATCGTACAGTACGGCGAAGAGTTCATGCACGGCATGGAAAAAGGCGAGTGGAACCTCGACGCGGTGAACCTGGAAGGCATGAAGGAGTCGAAAGCCACCTTCGTGTTCGGCCAGATGAACGAGCCTCCCGGAGCCCGCGCCCGCGTGGCCCTGTCGGGTCTGACGGTAGCCGAGAACTTCCGCGACGGCGACGGCACCGGTGCCGGCCGCGACATCCTGTTCTTCGTCGACAACATCTTCCGCTTCACCCAGGCCGGTTCGGAAGTATCGGCTCTGCTGGGCCGCATGCCGTCGGCCGTAGGTTACCAGCCCACGCTGGCCACCGAAATGGGCGCCATGCAGGAGCGTATCACCTCCACCAAGCGCGGCTCCATCACCTCGGTGCAGGCCGTGTACGTGCCGGCCGATGACTTGACTGACCCGGCTCCGGCGACGACCTTCGCTCACTTGGACGCCACCACGGTACTGTCGCGTAAAATCGCCGAGCTGGGCATCTACCCGGCCGTTGACCCGCTCGACTCGACCTCGCGTATCCTCGACGCCAGCATCATCGGCGACGAGCACTACAACACGGCCCAGCGCGTGAAGGAGATTCTGCAGCGCTACAAGGAACTGCAGGACATCATCGCCATCCTGGGGATGGACGAACTCTCGGAAGAGGACAAGCTGGTGGTGTCGCGCGCCCGTCGCGTGCAGCGCTTCCTGTCGCAGCCCTTCCACGTGGCCGAGCAGTTCACCGGCCTGAAAGGCGTACTGGTGGACATCAAGGACACCATCAAAGGCTTCAACGGCATCATTGACGGTCTGTACGACCACCTGCCGGAAGCCGCGTTCAACCTGGTGGGCACCATCGAGGATGCCGTAGCCAAGGGTGAGCGTCTGATGGCGGAGGCCCGCTAATTTTTTAGTTGACAGTTGACAGTTGTCGGTTGTCAGTTCGAATGCAAAATCGGATTGGCACTGACAACTGACAACTAAAAACTGACAACTGACATGCGTTTAGAAATCATCACGCCGGACCGGAAGGTGTTCGAGGGGGAAGTTTCCTCGGCCGTGTTTCCGGGCGCTGCCGGCCAGTTTGAAGTGCTCAACAACCACGCGCCGATGATTGCCGCCCTGCAGGCCGGCGAGCTGCGCGTGACCAGCGCCACCGGCCGCGAGTCGTTCCAGGTGAGCGGCGGCGTGGTGGAAGTGCTGCGCAACAACGTGACGGTACTGGCCGAGTCGGTGCTGGCTTAGGTCGGCCCGTCGTAGCCCAAAGCGAAAAAAGCCGCTCCTGCCACCGCAGGAGCGGCTTTTTTTGTGCCCAAGCGCAGCAAGCAGCGCCGTTGTCGTATTGTTGCGGCGGATAACCGCCCCTGTCATGCCGCCCATCGACCCGCTCAACGCCATCGAAAACATCTACACGCCCCGGCAGCGGCACGTGCTGCTGGTTGCGTCCATCCTCGGGCTGGCCGGGCTGATGGTGTTCGGGCTGGCGCAGTACCTCACGGCGTTTCTGGCGGCGGGCATTCTGTTCGTGGTGTTCCGGCCCATCTGGGTGGCGCTGGTGCACCGGCGCCGCTGGAACCGCCGGCTGGTGACCATCGGCATCCTGGTGCTGACGGTGGTCGTGCTCGTCATTCCGTTTTACGCGCTCAGCTCCCTGCTCGTCAACCGGCTGGTGGCCTTCGTGCGCAACCCCGACCAGATTCTGCAGGTGCTGCACAAGCTGGAGCAGGCCACCGGCATCAAGATAACCGAGCAGCAGAACGTGCGCCAGCTGCTGCAGCAGGGCACCAGCGTGGTGAGCCGCTGGCTGACCACGCTGGCCAGCAGCGCCCTGAACGTGCTGGTGGTGGTGGGCCTGATGCTTTTCACGATGTACTACCTGTTTATGCAGGAAACGTACTTCCTGATCGGGCTGCGGCGCTACCTGCCGTTCCGCAGCGAAACGATGAACGAGCTGGGTGATTCGCTCAAGAACAACGTCAACGCCAACGTGCTGGGCCAGGCGCTGGTGGCCCTGGTGCAGGGCATCCTGACGGGCCTGACCTTGTGGCTTTTTCAGGTCCCCGACCCGCTGTTTTGGGGCGTGGTGGCGTTTTTTATGGCGTTTTTGCCGGTGCTGGGCACCCCGCTGGTGTGGGGGCCGGCGGCGCTGTACCAGTTTTCGCAGGGGCACAAGGGCGCGGCCATTGGCATTCTGCTGGTGGGCGTCATCGTCATCATCAACGTCGACAACCTGCTGCGCATTCTGCTGGCCAAGCGCATGGGCAACATTCACCCGCTGGTGACGCTGGTGGGGCTGGTGCTCGGGGTGGAAATCTTCGGCATCATCGGGCTGGTGGTGGGGCCGCTGCTGGTGTCGTATTTCCTGGTGCTGATGGAGGTGTTTCGGCGCGAAAACCGGGCGGCGCAGAAAAAGAAGCACCAGACGCCGCCGGACGGCAGCGGCGCCCCGGTCAGTAGTGGGTAAGCGCCGGGCCAGCGGCGGAAGGCGAGGCCGGAAAAGCGCGGCGCCGGCCGTAGCTTGCGGCACGACAGGCGCCGATGCAACGCGCCGCGCCGGCCCGGTGCCTTTGCCCGTCAACTTCCCGCCCCGATGACCTTTATCAACCCCAAAATCACGCCCATCTACCAAAGCTCGGTTTTCAAGTTTGAGGACCTGAACGAGCTGGATGCGTACTTCGCCGACACCAGCAGCCGCTACCTCTACTCGCGCAACGGCAACCCCAACTCCGACGAGCTGGCCGACGCCGTGAATCAGCTGGAAGGCGGCGCGGGCGCCGTGGCTACCTCCTCGGGCATGGCCACCATCTTCGCCGCTATTCTGGCCTACTGCCAGGCCGGCGACCATGTGCTGTGCGCGGCCGACATCTACGGCGGCTCGGCGGCCCTGCTCAACACCGAGCTGAGCCGCATGGGCATTGCGGTAACCTACGTGCCCTTCGAGCAGCTCTACGAGCTGGCGCCGCTATGCCGGCCCACTACCCGCCTGCTGCTGGCCGAAACCATGAGCAACCCGCTGCTGCGCGTGGCCGACCTCGGCCGTCTCGCCGCGCACTGCCACGCGCTGGGCCTGAAGCTGGTGGTCGACAACACCTTCGCCTCGCCCATGCTGACCCGGCCCCTGCAGCTCGGCGCCGACATCAGCCTGCACAGCGTGACCAAGTACATTGCCGGCCACAGCGACGTAACGGCCGGCGTAACCGTGGCCGCCGACGCCGAAGTGGCGGCCCGGCTCAAGCAAATCGGGGTGCTGTACGGCCTCACGCTGAGCCCGATGGAAAGCTGGCTGGCCGTGCGCGGCCTCAAGACGCTGCGCCTGCGCATGCGGGAACACAGCCACAACGCCCTGGCCGTGGCCACCATGCTGGCCGCGCACCCCGCCGTGCGGGAGGTGTATTACCCCGGTCTGCCTACACACGCCCAGCACGCACTAGCGGCCGAGCAGGGCGGTGGGCTGTTTGGCGGCATGCTCTCCTGCAAGCTGGCCGACGACCGGGAAGTGGTCAGCAACTTCATGCGCCGCACCGAGCGGTTCCCCTTCGCGCCTTCCCTGGCGGGCGTCGATTCGTCGCTGTCGTACCCGCTGGGCACTTCGCACCGGGCGCTGACCGCGGAGCAGCAGCAGGATTTGGGCATTACCACCGGGCTGGTGCGGCTGTCGGTGGGCATCGAGCCGGTGGAAGAGCTGCTGGCGGACCTGCGGCAGGCGCTGGAAAGCTAACTTGCCGGAAGCGTAATTGCCACGTCAATTTTGCCGCTGATGGACAAGGAAAGCGTAGCCACCGGTATTGCCCTGATAGTCGTGTGCGGCCTCGCGCTGCTGATAAGCTGGGTAACCAAATACCGCCCGCCCAGGCAAATCAACTGGCTGTACGGCTACCGCACGGCGCGCTCTATGCGCACGCCCGCTGCCTGGCACGAGGCCAACACTTACTTTGCCCGCTACTTCTGGCGACTGAGCCTGGGGCTGCCGGTGCTGGCCGTTGCCGTCTATTTTCTGGTCGACGGCGTCCGCGCCCTGCAGGTCGTGCTGGCCTGCTGGGTGCTGGGCCTGGTGGTGGGGGCGGTGCGCACGGAGCGCCGCCTGAACCAGCTTTTTGACGATGCTGGGCAGCTGCGCGGCGCAGAAACAAACGCGCAATCAGGGCCTTAGGCGAGGGTAGGTTTTATACTCCGTGTCGGTGCTTTTGTACTACCCGCGGGGATTTTTATACTGGTGATTGAACTTTATAAGCTGCTTAGGCCAGCTTTTAGGCCAGGTTACAGCATTTCGCGCAGCGCCTGCACCACCCGCCGCACGTCGGCATCGGTCATGGCGGAGCCGGAAGGCAGGCAGAGGCCGCGGGCAAAAAGGTCGGCGCTGAGGGGGCCGCCGTACATGGGCACGGCGGCGAAGAGCGGCTGCAGGTGCAGCGGCTTCCAGAGCGGGCGCGACTCGATGTTGCGCGTTTCCAGGTGCAGGCGCAGGTCTTCGGGCGTACGCTCGGTGTACGTGGGACGCAGCAGCAGGGTGGTAAGCCAGCGGTTGGCGCGCGTGTCCGCCGGCTCAGCGGGCCCGACCTGCACGGCTTCCAGCGGCTGGAGCAGCTCGCAGTACTGGGCATAAATCTCGCGGCGGCGCTTCACGCGGTCCTCGATGAGCTCCATCTGCCCGCGGCCGATGCCAGCCAGCAGGTTGCTCAGGCGGTAGTTGTAGCCCTGCACCGAGTGCTGGTAGTACGGGGCTGCGTCGCGGGCCTGGGTGGCCAGAAAGCGGGCCTGCCGGGCCCAGTCGCCGTTGTCGGTGAGCAGGGCGCCGCCGCCGCTGGTGGTGATGATTTTGTTGCCGTTGAACGACAGCACGCTCAGCGCCCCGAACGCGCCCAGGGGCCGGCCGTGGTAGCGCGCCCCGAGGGCTTCGGCCGCGTCTTCGAGCACCGGCACGCCGTATTCAGCGGCCACGGCCAGAATTTCCGTCAGCCGGGCCGGCATGCCGTAGAGATGCACCACGATGATGGCCTTGACCTGCTTGCCCAGGCGGCGCCGCTCGTCGAGGGCTTCGCGCAGACGCTCGGGGCAGAGGTTCCAGGTGCTGGCTTCCGAGTCGACGAAAACCGGCTCGGCGCCTACGTAGCGCACCGGGTTGGCGGTGGCCACGAAGGTGAACGAGGGTACGATAACCTCGTCGCCGGGCCCGACGCCGAGCAGCAGCAGGCCCAGGTGAATGGCCGCCGTGCCCGAGGACAGGGCCACGGCGTATTTGGCGCCGGTGTACTGGCACAGGTCGCGCTCGAAGCCGTCGAGGTTGGGACCCACCGGCGCCACCCAGTTGTCTTCAATGGCCTTGTGCAGGTAATTCAGCTCGTGGCGGCCGAGGTGAGGCGGGGAGAGGTAGAGTCGGTCGTGGTCGTCGCTGTGCATTATGGGTGCTTGGTGCGTAGTGCTTGGTTGTTAGTGCCTGGGGCTCAGGCCGGGCTTGCGTCAGAACGACCCAAGCACCACTTACCAGGCGCTAATGATATTTGATTACCTGGGCGGGTACGCCCACGGCGGTGCAGTCGGCGGGCAGGTCGCGCACGGCCACGGCGCCGGCGCCCACGATGCAGCGGGCGCCCACGCGCACCTGGTTGATGACGGTGGCGTTGGTGCCCAGGTAGGCTTCGGTTTCCAGGTAGGCCTCGCCGCCGACGTTGGCGTGGGGCATCAGGGAGCAGAAATCCTCCAGCACCGCGTCGTGGCCGATGGTGCAGCCCAGGTTCAGCAGCACGTGGCGGCCCAGGCGGATGTCGCAGGTGAAGATGCAGCCCTGCGTGACGATGCAGCCCGCGCCGAGCTGCACGAACTGGTAGGGCCGCAGCAGCACCGAGGGATGGACCAAAGTGGCGAAATGCAGCTGCGCACCGCTGAGGCGGGCCACCACGGCGGCGCGTTGCCGGCTGTTGCCGATGGCTACGGCCACGAACACCGGCTCGGGGTGGGCGTTCAGCGCGTCGATGGTGCCCAGCCAAGACAGCTCGTGCACCCGGTCGTGGGGCGGGCGCTGGTCGTCGTAGAAGCCGAGCACGTTCCAGCGCAGCTCCACTTCGTTGAGCTGGCGCACCAGCATCAGCACCTCGCGGCCCAGCCCGCCGGCCCCCACGATAACCAGGGGCCGCACGCCGGGGAACTCAGCGTCGTCGTACTCGGAGAAGAAAAGTTGGGTCATGGAGACTACTCGGAAGAAGACGACGGCGGCGGGCTGCCGCGGAAGGCCTCGGTGGTGGCCTGGCCGGGGGCGCTGATGCCGCGGGCGCCGAGCACGCGGGCCGCCGTCAAGGCGAGAATACGTAAATCCAGCGCAAACGACGCGTGCGCCACGTACCACAGGTCGTAGTCGAACTTCTGCTCCCAGCTGATGGCGTTGCGCCCGTTTACCTGCGCCCAGCCCGTAATGCCGGGCCGCAGCGCGTGGCGCCGGGCCTGCGCGGGCGAGTACAGCGGCAGGTACTCGACCAGCAGGGGCCGGGGCCCGACCAGGCTCAGGTCGCCGCGCAGCACGTTCCAGAGCTGGGGCAGCTCGTCGAGGGAGGTGGCGCGCAGCCCGCGGCCGAGGCGGGTGAGGCGCTGGGCATCGGGCAGCAGCTGGCCGGCGGCGTCGCGGGCCTCGGTCATGGTCTGCAGCTTGTAGAGCGTGAAAATGCGGCCGTGCAGGCCCGGCCGCGGCTGCCGAAACAGCACCCCGCGCTGCCCCGGCTGCAGCCACAGCAACAGCGCCGCCCCGGCCAGCACGGGTAGCGCCAGCAGCAGCAGCGGCAGCGCCAGCAGCACGTCGAAGGCGCGCTTGCCCCGGCGCAGGTACCAGGTGCGGGGCGGGGCAGACGGGGCAGGGGAGAAGGGCATGGCAGGCCGACACAGGGCGCCGCAAGTTAGGCCGCGCGGTCCACAGCCGCGAGCTTGCGGCTCACAAGCGCGAGGCTGCGGTCGGAAGGCGCAACCCTGCGGTACCGGGCCGGAAAGTTGCGCTTCTGAACCGCGAGGTTGCGGCTGTTGGCCGCGAAGTTGCCGTTCCAGGGCGCAAGGCTGCGGTTAGAAGCCGCAACCCCGCATTGGTAGACTGCGAGGTTGCGGCTCGAAACCGGGAAGTTGCGCTTCGAAGCCGCGAGGGTGCGGTGCGGAGCCACGCGGCGGCCCGGAACCGCGCGGCGGCGGCGGCGTACCGCACGCGGGTGGTCCGCCGCTGCGGACTGGCGCGGTGGCCGCGCAGTGCCGTTCTTTGCGCCCATGCTCGTCTTCCCCAACGCCAAGCTCAACCTCGGACTGCACATCACGGAGCGCCGCCCCGACGGCTTCCACACCCTCGAAACCGTGATGCTGCCGCTGCCCTGGTGCGACGCGCTGGAAGTGCTGCCGGCCGCCGAAACCACGCTCACGCTCACCGGCCGCCCCATCCCCGGCGACCCGGCCACCAACCTCTGCCGCCGGGCCTACGAGCTGCTGCAAGCCGATTTTCCCGAGGTGCCGCCCGTGCACCTGCACCTGCACAAGGTGGTGCCCATCGGCGCGGGCCTGGGCGGGGGCTCGGCCGATGCCGCCTTCGCCCTGCGGGCCCTCAACACCGTGCTGCAGCTGCAGCTGACCGACGAGCAGCTGGAAGCCTACGCCCGCCGCCTGGGCTCCGACTGCGCCTTTTTCATCCGCAACGAGCCCGCCCTGGCCCGGGGCCGCGGCGACGAGCTGCAGCCGCTGCCCCTGCCGCAGCTGCGCGGGGCGGCCTGCAAGGTCATCTACCCCAACCTGCACATCAGCACCGCCGAGGCTTATGCCGGCGTGACGCCCAAGGCTCCCGCCCACGAGCTGCGCGCGGCTCTGGCCGGCCCGGTGGAAAGCTGGCGCGAGACGGTGGTCAACGACTTCGAAGCCTCGCTGGCGCCGAAGTATCCGCTGCTGGGCGAGCTGAAGGCGCAGCTGTACGCGGCTGGAGCGGCCTACGCCAGCCTCTCGGGCTCGGGCTCAGCGGTGTTCGGGCTGTGGCCGGGGCTGGCGCAGCCGCCGACTATGGCGCTGCCGGCGGAGTACCTGGTGTGGGACGGGCAGCTGTAAAGGCCGCCGGGCTTCCCGGCGGCTAATCGGCGGCGCAGCCGGATGACCTGCGCAAAAAAGGCATTATCCGACACCACCCAGCCCTTCACGCCTCCGGGTGACAGCCCCCGGGGTTTATTCTTTTCTTATGCCTTTCCGTTTTCCGCTGCTTGTGCTGCTATTCGTTGCCTCGTCTGCCGCCCTGGCCCAAACCGAGGCCGACTACGCCCGCTACCCCACTTACACCGGCTCTGATTTGGGCCTGACCTACGCCGGCAAGCAAGCCAAGCTGCGCGTGTGGGCGCCCACGGCCGAGCAGCTCACCCTGCGCCTCTACGAGGCGGGCACCGGCGGCCTGCCCCGGGCCACGCACGCCATGCAGAAAGCCGAGGGCGGCACCTGGACCTACACCCTGCCGGCGGGCGCCACCGGCTTCTACACCGTGCAGGCCACCATAGCCGGGCAGGCGCGGGCCGAAGTGGCCGACCCGTACGTGCACGCCGTGGGCCTGAACGGGCAGCGCGGCGCCCTGCTCGATGCCGCGGCCGCCACGCCCGCCGGGTGGGCGCAGGACCAGCGCCCGGCCCTGGCCCAGCCCACCGACGTGGTTATCGGGGAAGTGCACGTGCGCGACCTGTCGATGAGCCCAACGGCGGGCGTGCGGCACAAAGGGAAGTTTCTGGGCTTCACCGAAACGGGCACGCGCGGTCCGCAGGGCGTCAAAACCGGCCTCGACCACCTCGCGGAGCTGGGCCTGACCCACGTACACCTGCTGCCGACCAACGACTTCGCCTCGCTCGACGAGAGCCAGCCCGGCCCGCGCTACAACTGGGGCTACGACCCGCTGCACTACACCGTGCCCGAGGGCAGCTACGCCACCGAGGCCGCCGCGCCGGCGGCCCGCATCGTGGAGCTAAAGCAGCTGGTGCAGGCCCTGCACCGCCAGCGGCTGCGCGTGGTGCTCGACGTGGTCTACAACCACACCGCCGACGCCCGCCGCTCCAGCTTCGAGCAGCTGGTGCCCGGCTACTACTACCGCCACACCGCCGACGGCCGCCTCTCCGACGCCGCCGCCTGCGGCAACGAAGTGGCCTCGGAGCGGCCCATGGTGCGCAAGCTCATTGTGGAATCGGTGGCGTACTGGGCGCGGCACTACCACGTCGACGGCTTCCGCTTCGACCTGATGGGCATCCTCGACCTGGAAACCATGCGCCAAGTGCGCGCGGCCCTCGACCAGCAGGACCCGAGCATCTTCGTCTACGGCGAGGGGTGGACGGCCGGGGCTAGTCCGCTGCCCGAAGCCCAGCGCGCCGTGAAGGCCAACGTGGCCCAGGTGCCCGGCGTGGCCGCGTTCGGCGACGAGCTGCGCGACGGGGTGAAGGGCCACTACGCCCGCCAGACCGAGCCGGGCTTTGCCAGCGGCCGGCCGGGGCTGGAGGAAAGCGTGAAATTTGGCATCGTGGGCGCCACCCGCCACCCCCAGCTCGACTACGCCCGGGTCAACTACAGCCACGCGCCTTGGGCCGCCGCGCCCAGCCAGAGCATCAACTACGTGGCCTGCCACGACGACATGGTGCTCTGGGACAAGCTGCGCGCCGCCAACCCCGGCGCCAGCGAGGAGGAGCTAATGCGCATGGACGCGCTCAGCAACGCCATTGTCTTCACTTCGCAGGGCGTGCCCTTCCTGCCCGTTGGCGACGAGTTTTTGCGCACCAAGGGCGGCGCGCACAACTCCTACAACCTGCCCGATTCCATCAATCAAATCGACTGGGCGCGCAAAGCCCGTTACGCGCCGGTCTTCGCCTTCTACCGGGGCCTGATAGCCCTGCGCCGGGCGCACCCGGCCTTCCGGCTGCCCACGCAGGCGCTGGTGGCCCGCCACCTGGAGTTTCTGCCCGATGTGCCCGCCGGCACCATTGCCTACCGCCTGCGCGGCCACGCCGGCGGCGACAAGTGGGACAACATCGTGGTGGTGTTCAACGGCAACCGCGCCCCCGCCCGCGTGCCCGTCCCCGCCGGCCGCTACACCGTGGTCTTGCGCGGCCTCGACGTCAACGAGCAGGGCCTGGAGAAGCTGGATCAGGCGCAGCAGCCGCTAACGGTGCCGGCCAGCTCGGCGCTGATTCTGGTGCAGTAAAGGCAGTTACTGCTACGAAAAACCGCCGCGCCGGGCTTCCAAACGGGAGCCGGCGCGGCGGTTTTGGGTTTCGACGTAGGCTTACCGTTCCACCAGGCTCACGGCCTCATCCGCCGTGGGCTTGCGGCGGCGCAGCTGCCACTGGTTCAGCAGCGGGTGAATGAGTACGCTGAGCAGGATAATGAAGGTACCTGCGTAGAAGCCCAACGACAGGCGCTCCTGCCCGAAGCCGGGCACCGCCAGCCAGTACATCAGCACGGCCAGCACGATGCCGTAGACGGGCTCCAGGTTGATGGTCAGGTTCACGGCAAAGGCCGAAAGGCGCTTCATCAGCTCCACCGAGGCCGAGAAGGCGTACACCGTGCACACGCCGGCCAGCAGCAGCAGCCACAGCCAGTCGGCGGGGGTGGGGTCGAGGCTGGGCAGCGGGCCGCCGAAGGCCGGGCGGGCAATCAGAAACACCATGATGCTCAGGCAGGCCCCGGCCATTTCGTAGAGCGTGAGGCGCAGCGGCGGGTGGTCCTTGATGAGCCGGGCATTGAGCACGCTGAAGAGGGCGCTCAGCCCCGCCGACAGAATGGCCACGCCTAGGCCCAGCAGCTGGTCGAACTCGGCCTGCGACACCAGGTACAGCCCCACCATGGCCAGCAGCCCGAGCAGGATTTCGTAGGGTTGAAACCGCTTGCGCAGCAGCAGGGGCTCGAGCAAGGAGGTCCACAGCGCCAGCGTGGCCATGCCCGCCAAACACACGCTCACCGACGAGAGCCGCGCCGCCAGGAAGAAGGTAATCCAGTGCGCGGCCACCAGCGCGCCCACCCCCAGCAGCCGCAGGGCCTGCCCCGTGGGCACGCGCCAGGGCAGCCCGCGCAGCACCAGCAGCCCGATCAGCCCCACCGAGGCAATGAGCGTGCGGTAAAACACCAGCTCCACCGGCGGCAGCGAAATCAGCTTGCCCAGAATGGCCGTGAAGCCCCACAAAAACACAATGAAGTGGAGGCGGAGGTAGTCTTTGAGCATGTGGTGAGATGGTGAGGTGGTGAACTGGTGAGTTTGATGGTTGGGAGGCCGGAACAGCGCATTTCGCGCATTCAGAACGACACTCACCAGTTCACCACCTCACTATCTCACCACTTAGCGCGGAACGAAGCGGTACAAAATCAGCCCGATGGTGCTGAAGACAATATTGGGCACCCAGGCGGCCAGCATGGGGTTCATATCGCCCACCAGGGCCAGGTTGCGGCTCAGGATGACGAAGCCGATGTAGATAAACGCCAGCACGAAGCCCAGCGCAATCTGCCCGCCCACGCCGTTGCGCGACTTGCGGGCACTCATAATCACGCCGATGACGGTGAGAATGACGATGGCGAAGGGGTAGGCGTACCGCTCGTATTTCTCCACCAGGTAGATTTCGGTGTCGTCGGCGCCGCGGTTGATTTTCTCCCGGATGAACGCGTTCAGCTCGGGGGTGGTCATCGTCTCCTGCAGCTTGAAAGTGCTGGCGAAATCCTTGGGGTAGAGGTTCAGCGTCGTGTCGCGGGCGGGGTAGGTGCGCAGCGTTTCCTTGCCGTTGCGAATGGTGCGCACCGTCTGCTGCGTCAGGCGCCACACCTTCTTGGTGGTGTCCCAGCTGATGGCCTCGGCCTGCATGCGCCGCTTGAGCAGGGTGCCCTCGATGGTTTCGATGGCGAAGCGGTAGCCCACGTTGGCCGAGTTGTCGTAGCTTTCCAGGTAGGCGTAGTTGTTCGGGCCGATGCGGATGTGCACGTTGCGCCCCTGAAAGTGGTAGGGGTTCTTCACGTACTTCCGCTCGAAGGCCACGCGCGGCTTGTTGGCCAGCGGAATCACCCAGCCGATCAGCCCGAAAATGGCCCCGCCGATGAGCACGCCGCCCATTACGTAGGGCAGCAGAAACCGCCGAAAGCTCACCCCGCTGGCCAGAATGGCCACAATTTCGGTGCGCGCCGCCAGCCGGGCCGTCACCAGCACCGTGGCAATGAACACGGTAATGGGGCTGAGCAGGTTGGCGTAGTAGGGGAAGAGGTTCAGGTAGTACTCCGAAATAATCTTCCACGCGCCCAGGTCGTGCTTGATGAAGTCGTCGTTTTTCTCCGTGAAGTCAATCACGCAGATAACCATCACCAGCACCACCACCGTGAAAAAGAAGGTGGTGAGCAGCTTGCCGAGGACGTATTTATCGAGGAGGCGGAGCATTCGTTTTTCGTTATTCGTTTCTCGTTTTTCGGCTCAGTTGATAACTGGCCAGTTTCGTTGGCAGTTGTTGGGGAAACGAAAAACGAAGAACCAACAACGAAAAACGAACCTACAAACGTACCATCAGCTGCTTCACCATGCGCTCCTTCCACTCGCGGAAGGTACCGGCCAGGATTTGCTCCCGGGCCGAGCGCACCAGCCAAAGGTAGAAGGTGAGGTTGTGCACCGAGGCCGCCATGCCCGCCAAATACTCGCTGGCGTGGAACAGGTGCCGCACGTACGACTTGGAGTAGAACGTGCTCACGTAGCCGCCGAGTTCGGCGTCGATGGGCGAAAAGTCCTGCTCCCACTTCTTGTTCTTGATGTTGATGATGCCCTGCGTGGTGAAGAGCATGCCGTTGCGAGCGTTGCGGGTGGGCAGCACGCAGTCGAACATGTCCACGCCCAGGGCAATGTTTTCCAGGATGTTGGCCGGCGTGCCCACGCCCATCAGGTAGCGCGGCTTGTCGCGGGGCAGGATGTCGCAGCAGATTTCGGTCATCTCGTACATCAGCTCGGCCGGCTCGCCCACGCTCAGCCCCCCGATGGCGTTGCCGGCCCGGCCCTGCTCGGCAATAAACTCCGCCGATTTCACCCGCAGGTCCTTGAAGGTGCTGCCCTGCACGATGGGAAACAGCTGCTGCTCGTAGCCGTAGAGCGGCTCCGTCTCGTCGATGCGCTGGATGCAGCGCTTCAGCCAGCGGTGCGTCATGTCCAGGGACTTGCGGGCGTACTCGTACTCGCAGGGCCAGGGCGTGCACTCGTCGAAGGCCATAACGATGTCGGCCCCGATGACGCGCTGAATGTCCATCACGCCCTCGGGCGTGAAGAGGTGCTGCGAGCCGTCGATGTGGGAGCGGAACTTGACGCCCTCCTCCTTGATCTTGCGCGTGTTGCTCAAAGAGTACACCTGATAGCCGCCCGAGTCAGTAAGGATGGGCCGGTCCCAGCCGTTGAACTTGTGCAGGCCGCCGGCTTTCTGCAAGGTGTCGAGGCCGGGGCGCAGGTACAGGTGGTAGGTGTTGCCGAGGATGATCTGGGCCTGCACGTCATCCTTTACCTCGCGCTGGTGCACGGCCTTCACCGAGCCCGCCGTGCCCACGGGCATAAAAATGGGCGTCTGAATCGTGCCGTGGTCGGTAGTGAGCACGCCCGCGCGGGCTTTGCTCTGCGGGTCGTGGGCGAGAAGGTCGAATTTCATGCGAAGCGGGGCCAAACAAGCCGCAAAGGTAGCCCGCGGATGGCAGTGATGCGTCGCTCATTGCGCGGATCGTGGACGGGCGACGGTTCACCGGCCGTCCTTGCGGGCAACGCAAAGCAATCGGTCCCGGACAAGGTGCCGCCGACCCAGACCGCCCCGCCCGAAGCCTCGCGTCTGTCGTTTCACGCGGAGCGGTTTTCGGGTGGTGCCAGTTGGGCCGTTTACCCTCCGGCCCGGACCGATTGCCGCGCTTCGCTCGCCACGATGGGCGGTGGACCGTCACCCGTCCGCCTAATATCAACGGCATCAGCGACGCATCACTGCCATCCGCGGGCTACCTTTGCGGGCCGAATTCAGCTGTACCCGCCTTGCCCTTTCACCTTTCGCCCGTTTCCTGGCTGCTCGTGCTCAGCGTACTGGTGCAGCTAGTGTACGCCGCGTATTACTTCTGGCCCTTCGCCCTGCGCCGCCCGGCCGAAACCGCCGAGCCGGCCCCCGCCCACGAGCAGGCGCACCCGGTGTCCATCGTCGTGGCCGCCCGCAACGCCCTGGAGCAGCTGCGCTACCTCATGCCCGAGCTGCTGCAGCAGGACTACGCCCAGTTTGAAGTCGTGCTCATCGACGACCGCTCCGACGACGACACCGGCCTCTACACCCAGCAGCTCACCCAGTACTACCCCAACGTGCGCCTGGTCACCATAGCCAGCACGCCCGAGGGCATTGCGCCCAAGAAATACGCCCTCACGCTCGGCATCAAAGTCGCCCGCTACCCCTACCTGCTCTTCACCGACGCCGACTGCCAGCCCGCCTCCAACCAGTGGCTGCGTCACATGGCCCGCGGCTTCGACGGCGGCGCCGATATCGTGCTCGGCTACGGCCCCTACGCCGAAGCCGAGGGCCTGCTGAATAAGCTGGTGCGCTTCGAGACGCTGCTCTCCGGCCTGCAATACCTTAGCTTCGCCGAGCGCGGGCAGCCCTACATGGGCGTGGGCCGCAACCTGGCCTACACCAAGGCCACGTTTATGGCCACCAAGGGCTTCGCCTCGCACATCCGCCGCCTGAGCGGCGACGACGACCTGCTGGTGCAGGACGCGGTGCAGCTGGGCCGCCGCACCAGCGTCGTTACCGCGGCCGAGGCCCAGACCATCAGCCACGCCCCGGGCACCTGGGGCCAGTGGTGGCGGCAGAAGCGCCGGCATATGTCGGCCGGCCCGCGCTACCGGTTTTCCGACCGGGTTCGGATTGGAACCTTTATCTTAGCTAACGGCTTGTTTTATATTGGAACTCTGGCGGCATTTGTAGTGCCTGAACCTGAGTGGGTAGCACTGGCGGCCGTATGGGGCGTCCGAACCTCGACCGTAGTTGCTACGTACGCGCAGGCCAGCCGCCGCCTCCACGACCGGCAGCCCTGGTGGCTGATTCCGGTGCTGGACGCGGGGTATTTTTTTGCCTACTCTCTCCTGACAGCCTCGTTAGTGCTCTACCGCAACCCCTCCCGATGGAAGTAAATAATCAGGACCTCCAGAAGCAGTTCTCGGCCAAGGCCAAGCACGACTTCAAGCTCATTCGCTCCGCCGTCGAAAAAGGCGACGAAAAGGCCTACGCTGAGCTGATGCAGATCTACAAGAAGCCCGTGTACCACGTGGTCTTGAAGATGGTGCGCAACCCCGACGACGCCGAAGACCTCACCATCGAGGCCTTCGCCAAGGCTTTCCGCAACCTGCACAAGTTCAACCCCGAGTACGCCTTCAGTACCTGGCTGTTCCGCATTGCCACCAACAACTGCATTGACTTTATTCGCAAGAATAAAATCAAGACGATGTCCATCGACTCGGCCATCAAGATTGACAACGGCGACGAAATCACCATTGATTTCCGCGACAACAACCTGAACCCGGCCGAGTCGGCCATCAAAAACCAGAAAATCGAAATCATGCAGCACGTGGTATCGCGGCTGCCCGATAAGTACCAGCGCCTCGTCACCCTGCGCTACTTCGATGAGCTGAGCTACGAGGAAATTGCCCAGGAGCTGAAAGCTCCCCTCGGCACCGTTAAAGCCCAGCTGCACCGCGCCCGGGAGCTGCTCTATGACATGGTGAAAAACAAAAAGGAAATCATCTAGTAACTGGCTGAATGGCCAAACCGCTAAATGGCTGATTGCCGACGCCCCGCCCACCCCGGCGGGGCGTCGTTGTTTGTAGCGCGAAGTTTCACTTCCCGTATCGTTGTTGACGTCCGGGCGGCGTCGTTCAACAATACGCGAAGTGAAACTTCGCGCTACAGTACCTTTGCCCGCACGATGGAAATCCTCTTCCGCTACTTCCCCGACCTCACGCCGCGGCAGCGCGAGCAGTTTGAGCAGCTCGACCACGAATTCCGCGGCTGGAATGAGCGCGTCAACCTCATTGCCCGCACCGACGTGGATAACCTGGCCGAGCGCCACTTCCTGCACTCCGCCGCCATTGCCAAGGTGGTGCAGTTCCCCAGTGGCAGCTCGGTGCTCGACGTGGGCACTGGCGGCGGCCTGCCCGGCCTGCCACTGGCCATCCTGTTCCCGGAGGTCGAGTTTCACCTTATCGACAGCATCGGTAAGAAAATCAAGGCCGTGCAGGACATGGCCCACGCCCTGAAGCTGCACAACGTGACGGCCGAACAGATCCGGGCCGAGCAGGTGCGACAGAAATTCGACTTCGTGGTGAGCCGCGCCGTGACGCGCCTGGCCAACTTTCACCCCTGGATTACCCAGCGCTACACCGCCACCGCCACGGCCAGCCCCACCCACGGCCTGTACTACCTCAAGGGCGGCGACCTGAGCGAGGAAATTGCCGAATCCGGCCTCGTCGCCACCGTCACCGACCTCAGCGACTTTTTCCGCGAGGAATTCTTCGAGACGAAAAAAGTCGTCTTCGTGCCCGCCAACAACGCCCTGGCCCGCGGCAAGCGCACGGGCAACGTGTAAAACGCGCCGTTAGCGCCGTCCGCTTCGCGTATTCCGGCCGGTTGTCGTTGACGGATAGACCACGGGGCCGTTCTGGATACGCGAAGCGGAGCTTCGCGCTACGACGCTAACGACGCGGCCTCAGGCCGGTACCTCGGCCGTCAGAAACTCCACCGCCCGCCGCTCCGAGTAGTACTGCCCGTCGGAGGGCAGGCCTTCGGCAAAGCCCACGTGGCCGCCTTCCTCGGGCGTTTCCAGAAACACGTAGGAGCTGCTTTCGGCCGCGGCGCGCGGAAAGCAGGCCGGCGGCAGAAACGGGTCGTTCTGGGCGTTGACGATGAGCGTTGGCACGCCGATACCGGCCAGGTAACGGCCGGAGCTGCTGCGCTCGTAGTATTCGTCGGCCGACTTGAAGCCGTGCAGCGGGGCCGTGTACCGGTCGTCGAACTGCGGAAAGTCGCTAAGCTCCTCCAGGCCCTCCACGCTCAGCTGCCCGGGCAGCAACTCCGCTTTCCGCCGGATTTTCTCGCGCAGCGTCTTCAGAAAGCGGTTCAGGTAGATGCGGTTTTCCAGCCGCGAAATGTGCATGGAACCGGCTTTCAGGTCCGTGGGCACCGAAAACACGGCGGCGCGCTCTACCTCCGCAGGTACGCGCTGGGCATCTTCGCCGAGGTATTTCAGGGTCATGTTGCCGCCGGCCGAGAAGCCCGTCAGAAAGATGCGGCGGTAACGGCCGGTGCGCAGGGCCTCCTGCACCACGAAGTGCAGGTCGTCGGTGTCGCCGAGGTGGTAGGCGCGCAGCAGGCGGTTGGGCTCGCCGCTGCAGCTGCGGTAGTTCCAGGCCAGCGCGTCGATGCCGGCCTGGTTGAGCGCCCGGGCCATGCCGCGCACGTAAGGCCGGCCGGCGTCGCCTTCGAGGCCGTGCGAGATGATGCCCAGCGTATCGGTCAGGTGCTCGGTGCGGGCCCAGTCGAGGTCGAGAAAGTCGCCATCGGTGGTTTCCACGCGCTGGCGCTGGTACTGCACCTCGGGCACCTCGCGCAGCAGGCTGGGCACGATGGTTTGCAGGTGGCCGTTGAAGAGGTAGAAGGGCGGCCGGTAGCGGGAGTCGGTGACGAGCGGCATAGCGGCGAAAGGGTTAAGCGGAAGCGGAACGAAGCTTAGGGAAGATACGCACTATTTTCGGCATGCATACTACTTGCCGGCGGGTACGCACTCACGGCTAAAACCCGCCCGGGCCCGGCAAAGTTGCCGGGCCGGGCGGCATTGCGAGGCAAAAGGGCAGGGCCCGCCCCCTTAGCTGCTAACAAGCCCGGCCGGAACGGCGTATGTACCAGCTGACCAACGCCATTGCACCCATGAAAAGGGCCTCCCTCGGACTCCTGACCGCCAGCCTGCTGCTGAGCGCCGCCTGCACCAGCACCAATCCCGAAACCGAACAGGCCTCCGCGGCCCGGGCCGAAGCGGCCGTCAGCCGCCCGCCCGGCAGCTCCGAGGTGCTCGGCGCCTACGACCCGGGCACGCCCGAAACCATGAACCCGACCACCGCCGACGCGCTGCGCGGCTTCTCCGACGCCGAGTTTCTGCTCACCGTGGCCAGCAGCAACGAGATGGAAGTGCAGCTCGGCACGCTGGCCGCCCAGCAGGGCAGCACCGACGCCGTGAAGCAATTCGGGCAAATGATGGTGGATCAGCACACGGCCGCCGGGCAGGAGCTGAGCGCCGTCAACGCCCAGCTCGACGTGAAGCCCTCGGTGGCCATCATGCCCATGCACCAGCAGCTCATCGACCGGCTCAAGGACAAAGCGGGCCGCGCCTTCGACGAGCGGTACTTGGACGTGATGGAAACGGCGCACAAGCTGGACATTGTCATGTTCGAGGCCAAGGAGAAGAAGGCCGAAAACGCGGCGGTGCAGGCCTTCGCCGCCAAAATGCTGCCCACGCTGCGCACCCACCTCGCCGAGGCCAACGCCCTGGAAAAGCAGGTGGATTAGGGCGGCCGACGCCGGCAAGGCAATTCTTCGTCAACGGGTTTGCTATTTTCGGAGTGAGTCACTACCTTTGCCAACCCAATTGACTAGGAACCTCGACAGAACCTCTGTTTTCCCGCTTTTCAAAACATGGCAAATCATAAGTCGGCTCTGAAGCGCATCCGCTCGAACGAAGCCAAGCGCGTGTTGAACCGTTACCAGCACAAATCGACCCGCACGGCCGTTAAGAAGCTGCGCGCCACTACCGACGCTTCGGAAGCCCAGGAGCTGCTGAAGAAAGTATCTTCGATGCTTGACCGTCTGGCCAAGAAGAACATCATCCACAAGAACAAGGCTGCCAACAACAAGTCCAGCCTGACCAAGTACGTAAACTCGCTGGCCGCCTAAGCAGCCGAGAGTTTAGTCGAGTTCTTGATGAAGGCCCCGCGCTACCGGCGCGGGGCCTTCGTGCGTTTTGGCGCGACCATAGGATGCGCTTATTATCAACTGATGAAATGCGTTCCAAGCCACGCAGATTGCGCAGATTCGCCAAGCAAAAAGCCCGCGCTGCAACGGCAGCGCGGGCTTTTTGCTTGGCAAGTCGAGCGGCTTAGGCCACGCTCAGCTTGATCATGTTGGTCTTGCCCTTCTCGCCGATGGGCATGGAGGCGGTGTTAATGAACACGTCGCCCTTGTCCAGGTTGCCGGTAGTGGAGAGGATGTACTTGATGTCCGACACCGAGCTGTCGGTGCTCACCATCCGGTCGTAGTAGAAGCCGCGCACGCCCCAGATCAGGCTTAGTGTGGTGAGCAGGTTGCGGTTGTCGGTGAAGATGAAGATGTTGGCCTTGGGGCGGTACTTGGCAATCTGGAAGGCCGTGTAGCCGCGGTGCGTCATGCCGGTAATGGCCTTGGCGCCGGTGTTCTTGGCCATGTGGCAGGCCGCCGACAGCACGCTGTCGACCATGAAGGTGGGCGACTCCGGCGTGATGGCGTGCCAGCGGTGGTAGAGCGACTCGCGGCGCGACTCCACGCTCTGAATCGTGCCCACCATCGAGCGAATCACTTCGGCGGGGTAGGCGCCCACGGCGGTTTCGGCCGAGAGCATCACCGCGTCGGCTCCGTCGATGACGGCGTTGGCCACGTCGCTGGTTTCGGCGCGCGTCGGGCGCGGGGCCGTAATCATGCTCTCCATCATCTGCGTGGCCACAATCACCGGCTTGCCGGCCTTGTTGCACTTCTCGATGATCATCTTCTGGGCCATCGGCACCTCTTCCATCTTCACTTCCACGCCCAGGTCGCCGCGGGCCACCATGATGGCGTCGGTGAGGGCAATGATGTCGTCGAGGTTTTTCAGCCCTTCCGGCGTCTCGATTTTGGCCACCACCTTGGCGTGCTTGCCGCTTTCGGCAATGATCTGCTTGATGAAGCGAATGTCCTCGCCGCGGCGGGCAAACGACAGCGCAATCCAGTCTACGTCGTTTTCGAGGCCGAACCGCAGGTCTTCGATGTCCTTTTCGGTCATCGACGGGGCCGACACATCGGAGTCGGGCAGGTTGATGCCCTTGCGCGGCTTCACCAGCCCGCCGTAAATCACCTCGCAGAGCACTTCCTTCTCGCGGTCGGTGCTGATGACGCGCAGCTCGATCTTGCCGTCGTCGATCAGAATCATGTCGCCGGCTTTCACGTCGCGCGCCAGGCCCAGGTAAATGGTGCTGATGCGGCCGGGCCGGCTGATTTCTTTTTCGCCGCACACCAGCGTAATCTGCTCCCCGGCCTTGATTTCAAACGAGCCGCCTTCCACCTCGCCGAGGCGGATTTTGGGGCCCTGCAAGTCCTGCAGCAGGCCCACGTGGGTGCGCATGTCCTTGTTGAGGCGGCGCACCAGGTTAATCACGTTCAGGTGTTCTTCGTGGGCGCCGTGGGAGAAATTGAGGCGAAACACATCCACGCCTTCGCGGATGAGCATACCCAGCTTTTCGTACGTGTTGGAAGCCGGCCCGACGGTGGCGACAATTTTGGTTTTGTTGAAGGAGGGACGATTTTCCATGTATTCAATGGGGAATTGTGCTGCAGAGCGGGAAGCAACAAAATTAGTTGCGGAGTTTTTTTATGTGGTTGGGCGAGGCGCAGCCGAAGGACCTTATTACGCGGAACGGGCAGTTCCAGCCGTCAATGCGGAGCAGGCGGGGTTTCGGCGGTACATGCGCTTCCCGGCTCAAGCCGGCTCCGTGGGGGAGAAGCCGGCTTGAGCTGATACTGAAGCAGGTACGCGAGAGACTCCGGCTGCGCGCGAAATGACGGTGGGAAGCGTCGTTCGAGCGTGATAAGGTCCTTCGGCTACGCCGCGGCCGAAGCCACGGAGGGTTTGCGGCCCTAAAAGAGCAAGTTTTCTTTGAACTTAAGCGTATTTGGGTCGAAGCGGCAGGCGTACTGCACCTCGGGCAGGGCCGTAAGCTGCTCCAAGAGTTGGTCGGCGTCGAGCGCGCCGGTGCCGTTTTGCACCTGAATCAGGTAGTCATACTCCTTAATATCGGGCGCCAGAAACGGTTTTTTCAGGGGCGACGGGTCCACCGAGCGGTTGCGCAGCAGGCGCAGCGTGGCCGTTTCGGTGGCGTGCAGGTAATTACTGATGACGAGGCGGCCGCGGGTGAGCAAGTCGTAAATCAAGTCCTGCTGCTTCACCAAACGCAGGCGCAGGGCCCGATTCAGCGTCCAGGCCAGCTTATGGTCCCGGCTCGACGACACTACGCCGAACAGGTCGAAGTCACAATCGTAGTCGCAATCGAGGGTCAGGGTTTTCATAGCGCAGCACAGAATCAGGTCCAACGGGCGTAAAACTACGCACTTGCGGGGGCAAGACCAGCGCCCGCGCCGGGGCAAATGCAACCGTCCGGTTTGATAATGTTGAGGAAGATGGTGTTATTTGTGCCCGAGTTTTCTTTAAACCCCACGGAAATGTCTGAAATCGCAGAAAAAGTAAAAAGCATCATCGTTGACAAGCTGGGCGTAGAGCCGTCGGAAGTGACCCCGGAGGCCAGCTTCACCAACGACCTCGGCGCTGACTCGCTGGACACGGTTGAGCTGATTATGGAGTTCGAAAAAGAGTTCAACGTGAGCATCCCCGACGACCAGGCTGAGAACATCGGCACCGTGGGCCAAGCCATTGCTTACCTCGAAGAGCACGCCAAATAAGGCATCTTTACTTAGCTAAAGCAGAACCGCTTTGCCGGCCGGCTCGTGCCGGCCGTTTTCTTTTTCCCCGTTTTTACCCCTTCGCACCTCTTTTATGGCGCTACGGAGAGTTGTTGTTACTGGTCTCGGAGCCATCACCCCGCTCGGCAAAACGGTTGCCGAATACTGGGACGGTTTGTCACGCGGCGTGAGTGGGGCCGCCCCCATCACCCGTTTCGACGCCAGCAAGTTCAAAACCCGCTTTGCCTGCGAAGTGAAGGGCTACAATCCCGACGACTACTTCGAACGCAAGGAAGGCCGCAAGATGGACCTGTTCACGCAGTTCGCCGTCATTGCCAGCGACCAGGCCATTGCCGACGCCGGCCTGCTGGAAGGCGTCGACAAGGACCGCGTGGGCGTTATCTGGGGCTCGGGCATCGGCGGGCTGCGCACCTTTCAGGAGGAGTGCATTGCCTTCGGGCGGGGCGACGGCACGCCGCGCTTCAACCCGTTCTTCATTCCGAAGATGATTGCCGACTCCTCGTCGGGCAACATCAGCATCAAGCACGGCTTCCGCGGGCCGAACTTCGTCACGACCTCGGCCTGCGCCTCGTCGTCCGACTCCATCATCGCCGCCTTCAACTACATCCGCCTGAACATGGCCGATGTGATTGTGACCGGCGGCTCGGAGGCGGCCATTACGGAAGCGGGCGTGGGGGGCTTCAACGCCATCAAGGCCATGAGCGAGCGGAACGACGCGCCCGAGCTGGCTTCGCGGCCCTACGACAAGGAGCGGGACGGCTTTGTGCTGGGGGAGGGCGCCGGCGCGCTGATCCTGGAAGAGTACGAGCACGCCAAGGCCCGCGGCGCCAAGATTTACGCCGAGCTGCTCGGCGGCGGTTTGTCGTCCGACGCCTACCACATCACTGCGCCCGACCCCGACGGCAACGGCGTGGTGCTGGTAATGCAGAACGCGCTGCGCGACGCGGGCATCACGGCGGCCGACGTGGACTACATCAACACCCACGGCACCAGCACCCCGCTGGGCGACGGGGCCGAGGTGAAGGCCATCCAGAAAGTGTTCGGCGACGAGGCCTACCGCCTCAACATCAGCTCGACCAAGAGCATGACCGGTCACCTGCTGGGCGGCGCGGGCGGCATCGAGGCACTGGCCAGCATCCTGGCCATTCAGCACGGCGTGGTGCCCCCGACCATCAACCACTTCACCGACGACCCGGAGCTGGACGCCCGGCTGAACTTCACGTTCAACCAGGCCCAGAAGCGCGAGGTGAACGTGGCCCTGAGCAATACCTTCGGCTTCGGCGGGCACAACACTTCGGTGGTGTTCGGCAAGCTGCGCGACTAAAGGCTGGACACCGGGCCGGCTGATGACCTAAACCCATCATGCTGAGCCCGGTGGGCACATCCGAAAACCCCTGTCATGCTGAGCCCGTCGAAGCATCTCTGCCAGTTTGATTTGCTTCAACGCAGCGGTAGAGATGCTTCGACGGGCTCAGCATGACGTTCTTTAAGCCGCCGGTCCACACCGGGGCGGGTTCCGCCGCCCGCTTTACTCAGTACCAACCCTTTCGCTTATGCCAACCCGTAGCGGACGTACGCTTCCGCTGTTCGGAATTTTTCGCCGGCTGCTCGGCCACGACCGGCAGTTCCGGCAGGCTATTGCCTCCGTGACGGGCAAGACGCCCGATAACGTGCGCCTGTACCGACTGGCCTTCACGCACGCCTCCCTGGTGCGGCAGCAGGGCCAGACGCGCCACCTGTCGAACGAGCGGCTGGAGTTCTTAGGCGACGCCGTGCTCGGCGCGGTGGTGGCTGAGTACCTGTTCCTGAAGTACCCCTACGAGCCGGAGGGCTTCCTGACGGAAATCCGCTCGCGCATCGTGAACCGGGAAAGCATGAACCAACTGGCCCTGAAGCTGGGGCTCGACGCGCTGGTGCAGCTCGACCCCGGCCAGAGCCGCTCGGCCCGCTCGCGCTCCGTCAACGGCAACGCGCTGGAGGCGCTGGTGGGCGCGGTGTACCTCGACCACGGCTACGAGCAGGCCCGGCAGTTCGTGCTCAAGCGCCTGATTCGGCCCTACGTGGACGTGAAGGCGCTGACTTCGACCACGGCCAACTTCAAGAGCAAGCTCATCGAGTGGGCGCAGCGCCACGGCAAGGCCGTGCGCTACGAGCTGAACGGGGAGCAGCGCACCGGCGGCGTGATGGAGTTTTCGGCCACGGTGATGATTGACGAGGAAGCCGTGGCCACGGGCATGGGCCTGTCGAAGAAGCAGGCCGAGCAGCAGGCGGCCGAGCGGGCGTTGGTGGCGCTGGGGGTGTAGGCGGCGCCTGCCGGCGGCACGCCGGCGAATAGGGGAGACGGTAGCGGGGCACAACCCGAATCCGCCGTTTCGAGTTACTTGCAGGACGATTTACCAACCACCCTGCCCCCTGCTTATGCGACTTGCCGGCGCCGCCCTGAACCAGACTCCGATTGATTGGGAAAACAACCTGCGCACCATCCGCGAGGCCATTCAGCAGGCCAAAGACGCCCAGGTGGAGCTGCTGTGCCTGCCCGAGCTGTGCCTGACGGGCTACGGCTGCGAGGATCTGTTCTTGCACGACTGGCTGAGCGAAACCGCCCTGGAACACCTGCAGACGGTGCGCCAGTGCTGCACCGACCCCAACATGGCGGTGTGCGTGGGCCTGCCCGTGCGCCTGCAGGGCCGCACCTACAACACGGCCTGCGTTATCCGCAACCGGCAGATTCTGGGCTTCGCGGCCAAGCAGTGGCTGGCCAACGACGGAGTGCACTACGAGCCGCGCTTTTTCACCTCCTGGCGCGCCGGCACCATCGAAACCTTCGACTTCGCGGGCGAAACCTACACCATCGGCGACCTGACCTTTGAGCACCAGGGCGTCACCTTCGGCTTTGAAATCTGCGAGGATGCTTGGCGCCCGGCCCAGGACCGGCCCGCCGGCCGCCTCAAGCAGCGCGGCGTGCAGCTTATCGTAAACCCCTCGGCCTCGCACTTCGCCATGAGCAAGACCGACGTGCGCTACCAGCTGGTGCTCAAGGCCTCCCGCGACTACCAGGTGACGTATCTGTACGCCAACCTGCTCGGCAACGAGGCCGGCCGCATCACCTACGACGGCGAAATCCTCATTGCCCGCAACGGGGAGCTGCTCAAACGCAACCAGCTGCTGAGCTACAAGGACGTGGACCTGGAATTTGCCGACGTGGATTTCCAGCAGGAGCCGCCCGTCACCCAGGATATTGCCCCGCTGCCCACGCCCGACGAGTACCGCGAGCTGAACCAGGCCCTGAGCCTGGCCCTGTTCGACTACCTGCGCAAGGCCCGCAGCAAGGGCTTCGTGCTCAGCCTGAGCGGCGGGGCCGACTCCTGCATGTGCGCCGTGGGCGTGGCCGAGCTGGTGCGCCTGGGCGTGGCTGAGCTGGGCGTGGAGGGCTTCATGCGCAAGGCCGGGGCCTACACCGAGGATGAAATCCGCTTTGCGGTGGAGTACCGGCAGCTACCCGGTGGCCCGGTGCAGGAACCAGCCAGGGAAACCGACGCCGGCCGCGTGCAGGGCGCCTCGCACCCCGGCGCCCAGACCACCGGCAACGAGCAGCGCACCCTCAACCAGCAGCTTACCCGCCGCCTGCTCACCTGCGCCTACCAGGGCACCGTCAACTCCTCCGACGACACCTACCTCTCGGCCCAGGAGCTGGCCGATGATACCGGCGCGGTGTTCTTTAGCTGGGACATTGACCAGGAGGTGAAGGGCTACACCGGCAAGATCGAGCACGCACTGGGCCGGCCGCTGAGCTGGCAGACCGACGACCTGACGCTGCAGAACATTCAGGCCCGGGTGCGCGCCCCCAGTATCTGGATGCTGGCCAACGTGCTCAACTGCCTGCTCATCACCACCTCCAACCGGAGCGAAGCCGCCGTGGGCTACTGCACCATGGACGGCGACACGGCCGGCAGCATCTCGCCCATTGCCGGCGTCGACAAAGCTTTCGTGAAGCAGTGGTTGGTATGGGCCGAGACGGAGCTGAACTACCCCGGCCTGCACCGCGTCAACAACCTGCAGCCTACGGCCGAGCTGCGGCCCCTGGAAGACAAGCAGACCGACGAGCGGGACCTGATGCCCTACCCGCTGCTCAACCGCATCGAGCGGCTGGCCTTTTACGAGCGGCTGAGCCCCCGGCAGGTGCTGGCCCGGCTGGAAGGCGAGCTGGAAGACGCCGACGCGGAGCAGCTGAAAGTGTACGTGCGGCGCTTCTACTCGCTCTGGAGCCGCAACCAGTGGAAGCGCGAGCGGTACGCGCCCTCCTTCCACCTCGACGACTACAACCTGGACCCGCGCTCCTGGCTGCGCTTCCCCATCCTGAGCGGGGGCTTCGCGGCCGAGCTGAACGCGCTGTAAGCGGACACGCTCCATTTAGGGGCCGTAGACCGTGAGCAGACAAGGCTTTATGAGCCTTGCCAGGCCGTTCTGCTCATCCAGCGTCCGCTTGCCGAACCGCAGGAAGGCGTAGCCAAGCATCCCTGCTGCTTTAGTCGCCCGAAACCGGTTGGCAGAGTGGCTTCGACCAGCTTCGCAGGACGTTCGTGTTGTTGGCGGTCCACTCCGCCTAGCGGCGCCGGTTCGGTCGTTTTGTAAATAATTGTGCTGTCAGCCAATGGTTTGTAAAATGACCGAGCCGGCGGCGCAAGTTTTGGGCACGGATGGAGCCTAAGCCATGGCAAGCCCGGTAAGTGCGCCGAAGCCTGCCGACTGCGTGCCTGCTCCGCTTTCCTCTCAGCTCCCGATTCCCTTGGTGTGTTCACTGCCCTTATCCGCTGTTCCGGAGCCGCAGGCCGCCCGCCCCGCGGTGGCGGCTGCCGAGGCCGAGCTGCTGGCGCAGCTGCAGCAGGGCAGCGAGGCGGCGTTTCGCACCTTGGTGGAACGCTACCAGAACCGCGTGTACCGCACGGTGCTGGCCTTGCTGCGGTCGGCGGAAGAAGCGGAGGACGTGGCGCAGGAGGTGTTCGTGGAGGTGTACCAAACCATCGGGCGCTTCCGGGGCGACGCGGCCTTGAGCACCTGGCTGTACCGGCTGGCCACCTCGCGGGCCCTGAAGCACCGCCGGCGGGCCCGGGCCAAAAAACGCTTTGCCTACTTCACCAGCCTGCTGGGCTTCGACAACCACGTGCTGCACGAGCTGCCCGACCACGCGCACCCGCAGGCCCGGCTGGAAGGGAAGCAGCAGCTGCAGTTGCTGCTCGACCACATTGCCCGCCTGCCCGACCAGCAGCAGGTGGCCTTTACGCTGCGCCACGAGCAGGAACTCAGCTACGAGGAAATAGCCGCCGTCCTGCAGACCACCGTTCCGGCCGTGGAATCCTTGCTGTTCCGCGCCCGCCAGACGCTCCGCAAACACCTTCAACCCTCGTTCCGCCATGTCTAATTCGTCTCTTCGCCCCGGCGCCGATGAGGAATGGGAAGACCTGCTGCGGCAGTGGCGCGCCCAACCGTCCGCCCAGCCCCGCCCGTTCTTCTACGGCCGGGTGCGGGCCCGGCTCGACGACGCGGCTGCCCAGCCTTGGTTGCCGGCCTGGCTGCGCCGGCCCGCTTATGCCGTCATGCTGGGCTTGCTAGGCATGGCGCTCAGCGGCGACAGTGCCGCCCTCCCTTCGGCAGCCGGTGCTGCGCCGCAAAATGAAGCCCCTGGCAGCCCGCTGCCGTCGGCGGTGCCCCAGGGCTGAACCACCTATGCCGCTCACGTCTGCCGGGCTGATTCCGCCCGAGAACGAGCCCGCCACCCCTGGGCATTCGGCAAGCCGAATGTCTGAGTACCTTTGATTCCTCTCCTAGCGCCCTCGCTTCTATGCTCGCTTACATCACCTGGGACGTTTCGCCCATCCTGGCCCAACTCGGCCCGCTGACGCTGCGCTGGTACGGCCTGCTGTTCGCGGCCGGCTTCATCATCGGCTCGTTTATTCTCACCCACATCTACAAGTCGGAGAAAGTGTCGCCGCGCTGGGTAGATGTGATTACCGTGTACATGCTCATCGGCACGGTGCTGGGCGCCCGCCTGGGCCACGTGCTCTTCTACGACCCCGATTATTACCTGACGTCGGAGCACTTCATCGACATCTTCAAGATCTGGGAGGGCGGGCTGGCCAGTCACGGCGCCACGCTGGGCATTTTGCTGGCCACCTGGCTGTTTGCGCGCAACAATAAGTTCGACTACCTCTGGGTCTTGGACCGCATCGTTATCGTGGTGGCCACCGGGGGTATGTGCATCCGCCTGGGCAACCTGATGAACTCGGAAATTATCGGCAAGCAGACCGACGTGCCGTGGGCGTTCAAATTCGTGCGCTACAACGAGATTCACCACGAAATGACCAACGTGCCCAACGAGCTGCACCACCCCACGCAGATCTACGAGGCGCTGTTTTGCGTGTTCCTCTTCGTGCTCCTCTATAGCCTCTGGAACCGCTGGAAGGCCAATACGCCCCGCGGCTACCTGTTCGGCCTGTTCGTCACGCTGCTCTTCTCCTTCCGCTTCCTGGTCGAGTTCCTGAAGGAAAACCAGGAGGGCTTCGAAAGCACCTGGGCGCTGGCCCCGCTGAACATGGGCCAGGTGCTCAGCATTCCGCTGGTGTTCGTGGGCATCTGGGTGCTGCTGACCGCCGGCCGCCGCCCGGGCCGCCCCGAGGACGCCCCCCGCGACCTGGGCCTGGAAGCCACGCCCAAGCAGCCGCTGCCGGTGCAGATGAAACGCTAATTATTAGGCCACAAAAAAGCCCGCTGGATTGCTCCAGCGGGCTTTTTTTATGGACCATTACAGAACGTCATGCAGAGCGCAGCGAAGCATCTCGCGTGCTGACGCCAGATAGTAAAGTCATCGTTCAACGAGAAAATTACTATCCGGCGAGATGCTTCGGCTGCGCCTCTGCATGACGTTCTTTTTGCGTTGACTACTCGGCCGAAGGCCGACGGTTCACGGCGTTCAGGTCTTCGAAGGCCTGCTTCAGGCGCGTCACGAAGGTCTTTTCGCCTTCGCGCAGCCACACGCGCGGGTCGTAGTACTTCTTGTTGGGCGAGTCTTCGCCGGTAGGGTTGCCGATCTGGCCCTGCAGGAAGCCTTCGTTCTTCTTGTAGAAGTTCTTGATGCCGTCCCAGAACGCCCACTGCAGGTCGGTGTCGATGTTCATTTTGATGGCGCCGTAGCTGATGGCCTCGCGGATTTCCTCCTGCGACGAGCCCGAGCCGCCGTGGAACACGAAGTTGATCGGGCGCTCGGCCTCCAGGTTGTACTTCTCGCGCACGTACTCCTGCGAGTTTTTCAGGATGACGGGCTGCAGCTTCACGTTGCCGGGCTTGTACACGCCGTGCACGTTGCCGAACGCGGCCGCGATGGTGAAGCGCGGGCTGATTTTCAGCAGCTCCTCGTAGGCGTAGGCCACTTCCGAGGGCTGGGTGTAGAGGCGGGCCGAGTCAACGTCGGAGTTGTCCACGCCGTCTTCCTCGCCGCCGGTCACGCCCAGCTCGATTTCCAGCGTCATGCCGATTTTGTCCATGCGCGCCAGGTACTCCTTGCAGATGTCGATGTTCTCCTCGATGGGCTCCTCGGAGAGGTCAATCATGTGCGAGCTGTAGAGCGGGCGGCCGTACTGGGCGAAGTGCTTCTCGCCGGCTTCGAGCAGGCCGTCGATCCAGGGCAGGAGCTTTTTGGCGGCGTGGTCGGTGTGCAGGATGACGGGCACGCCGTACAGCTCAGCCATCAGGTGCACGTGCTGGGCGCCCGAAATGGCGCCGGCAATGCTGGCCTGCTGCTTGTCGTTTGGCACGCCTTTGCCGGCGAAGAACTGGGCCCCACCGTTCGAGAACTGAATGATGACGGGCGAGTTCAGGTCGCGGGCGGCTTCGAGCACGCCGTTCACCGTGTCGGTGCCGGTGACGTTGACGGCGGGCAGGGCGAAGCCTTGCTCCTTGGCGTAGTCAAACAGTTGTTGTACCTCGTCGCCGAAGAGGACGCCGGCGCGCAAAGTGGAAACGGCAGTGCTGCTCATATTGAAAAGAAGGGAAAAGAACCGCCCGGGGGCGGCGGGGTCAAGGGATTAGCAAAAGTAAGCGGCGAACGGCGCCGGTCCCAACGAAATCGGGCTACGGTACCATTCGCCGCGCGCAAAGGCCGGCTGGCGAGCGTAGCGCGGGCTTCAGCCCGCGTCCACCAGAGCGGTTTTGTTCGGGCGGACGCGGGCTTCAGCCCGCGCTACAGTTAACTGTCAACGAAATACAGCGGCTTGCTGAATGCAGAAGCGCAGCCGCCGTGCCCGGACAAAAGGGCGTTGGTAGCTGCGCTTCGGGGTTGGTGCAGGGTGCGAGTAAGGTGCTTGGCCTCGCCTTCCTTCGGTTCGCTGTGCTCAGAATGACCGTTCTGTTATACAGCTTCTTACTGACCGATCTGGTAGCGGTACAGGTTACCCTGCTCGGTGCTGATCATCAGTGTTTTGTTGTCCTGAAACACGGCGCCTTCGGTCTGGCCCGCGCCGGGCAGGCGCACGGCGCGCGGGGTGGTCTGGGTGAAGTTGCCGCCCGACACGGAGCAGAGGAACAACTCCTCGCGGCCCAGCAGGGCCAGCGTGCGGCCGTCGGGGCTCAGCGCGGCGTCGGTGACTTCGCCGGCCACGGCAATTTTGCCCAGCAGCTGCGCCGTTTGCTTGGCCGGGCCGTCGGCCTGCAGGCGGTACACCTTGCAGGTGCTGCCCTGGCCGCGGTCCTTGGTGAAGAGGTAAATGCCGCCGTTGTACCAGAGCGAGGCCTCGCAGTCGAAGTTGCGCTCCTTCTTGCCGGGCGGAAATTCCTTTTGGTCGGGGTAGGTGAAGCGGATGCTGCGCGGCGCGGCATTGGGCTGGCGCGGGTCGAAGCGGTAGATGGTCAGGTCGCGGCGGTCGTTGTTGTTGTTGCCGCAGTCGCCGATGTAGAGCACGCCCTGCGGGTCGGCCGTCACCGATTCCCAGTCGACCTGCCGCACGCCGGGCACGGGCAGCGACTTCACCAGGCCGCCGTCTTCGCGCACGAGGTAGAGCGTGGGCTCGGCCCCGTCGTCGCCGTGGGTGTAGAAGGTGCCGGCCTCGGGGCCCAGGGCCAAGCCGGAGCTTTCCTTGACCTCGCCGCCCATGTGGCCCACTTTGGTCAGGCCGGCAATGGGGTTCATTACCGAAGTTTTCTTCCCACCCTTTTTGCCGCCGCCTTTCTTGCCCTTGCCGTCTTGGGCTTCGGAGCAGGCGGCCGAAGTCAGCAGAGTCAGGCCCAGCAGGCCCGCAACGATTCGATTCATATCAGCCAATACTTCCGTGAAAAAAGCCCCGCTGCCGAAACAGCCGGGGTCAACGGTATACGGAAAAAGCGGCAACCGGGGCCGTATTGCGGCGCGAATTGCGGTGCAGCGGGCTTCTGCAACCGGTCCGGGACCGTTCGGCACGTTCTCGTGCGCCTCCGCAAAGCATCGCGCGAGCGTCCGGCACCCGGCCGCGAACGGCAGACACGTTGCCGCGAGCCTTCGTGACATTCCCGTGAGGGTTAGGAACCTGCTCAAGTGCGTTAGGAACGTTCCCAAGAGCAATGTTCGGCCCTGCGGAGGCTCCGGAGGCCGTTTCGGATGCGGGCGCCGCTCGCGTACCGCTACTTCTCCGGCACCGGGTCGTAGCCGAAGCCGCCCCAGGGGTGGCAGCGGCCGATGCGGCGCAGGGCCAGCCAGCCGCCGCGCCAGGGGCCGTGGCGGCGCAGGGCCTCGGTGGCGTAGGCCGAGCAGGTGGGCTGGTAGCGGCAGGTGGCCGGCTTGAGCGGCGAAATCAGGTGCCGGTACACCCACACCAGGGCCAGGAAGAAGTACTTGAACAGCGCGGACACGGCAAAGCGGATGGGGCGACAAGCCGCCCGCGCGGCGGAAAACCGAACGGGCGTTAGGCAAACAACGCCGGCCTTTGTAAGTTTGGTTCGGCGTTGCCCTTGGCAAGTTGCGCCGTTTCACTCACTTATTTCCCCAATCGATGTTCAACCCCAACTGGCTGAAAGGCCTGCTGCTGGCGCTGCTGCTGCCGGTGGTGGCCCGCGCCGACGAAGGCATGTGGTTGCCGCTGCTCGTGAAGCGGCTCAACCAGGCCGACATGCAGAAAAAAGGCCTCAAGCTCACGGCCGAGGAAATCTACGACGTCAACAACGCCTCGCTCAAGGACGCCATCGTGCAGCTCGGCGGCTTCTGCACCGGCGAGTTCGTGTCGGGCCAGGGCCTGCTGCTCACCAACCACCACTGCGGCTACGACGCCATTCAGAGCCACAGCACCACCCAGAACAACATCCTGCAGAACGGCTTCTTCGCCGCCACCAAAACCGACGAGCTGAAGAACCCCGGCCTGTTCGTCGACATCCTGGTGCGCATGGAGGACGTGACGCCCAAGATGCTCGAAGGCATCACGCCCCAGACGCCCGAGGCTACGCGCATGGCCACCATTCAGCAGCGGCAGCGCGAGCTGGCCGCCGCGGCCAAGGAAAACGGCCAGTACGTGGCCTACGTGCGCGACTTTTTCGGCGGCAACGAGTACTACCTCTTCGTGTACCAGCGCTTCGGCGACGTGCGCCTGGTGGGCGCCCCGCCCGAGGCCGTGGGCAAGTTCGGCGGCGACACCGACAACTGGATGTGGCCCCGCCACACCGGCGACTTTTCGATGTTCCGGGTGTACGCCGACAAAAACAACAAGCCCACCGCCGGCTTTCAGGACGGCAACCAGCCCTACATGCCCAAAAAGCACCTGCCCGTAAGCCTGCAAGGCGTGAGCGAGGGCGACTTCTCGATGGTGTTCGGCTTCCCGGGCCGCACGCAGCGCTTTCTGCCCGCCGCCGGCCTGCAGATGACGCTGGAGCAGAGCAACCCGGCCCGCATCAAGCTGCGCGACACCCGCCTCAAGCTCTGGAAAGAGGACATGGACCGCGACCCGGCCCTGCGCCTGCAGTACGCCTCGAAGTACGCCAACATTGCCAACTACTGGAAGTACTTCATCGGCCAGAACGAGGGCATGAAGCGCCTCCGGACGGTAGACCAGAAAAAGGCCGAAGAAGCCGCTCTGCAGCAGTGGATCGGGGCTGATGCCACCCGCACCGCGCAGTACGGCACCGTGCTCAGCGACATCAACCAGGCCTACGCCGGCCTGCGCGAGTACAACCTGAGCAGCCAGTACGTGAACGAGGCCGCCTTCGGCACCGAAATCGTGACGCTGGCCGCCCGCATGCTGCCGCTCTACAATGCCCTGAAAGGGGACGGCAAAATGCCCGCCGACCCGGCCGCCGCCAAGAAGGCCGCCGAGGACCTGAAGGAGCCGGTGGAGGAATACTTCAAGGACTACAGCGCCGCCACGGACAAGAAAATCTTCGCCGCGCTGCTGGGCCTCTACATGCAGGACGTGCCCAAGGAGCAGCAGCCCGACGTGTTTCAGCTGGTGCAGAAACAGTACGGCGGCTCGATGCCGAAGTACGCCGACTACGTGTACGCCAATTCCTTCCTGACCTCGAAAGCAAAAGTTGAGGCCTTCCTGGCCGCGCCCACCGTGGCCAAACTGGAAGCCGACCCGGGCTTTAAGACCTACCAGTCGGTGTACCAGAACTACGTGCAGAACATCCTGCCGAAAATGCAGGCCCAGCAGGCCAGTCTGGTGCGCGCCAACCGCTTGTACGTGGCCGCGCTGCGCGAGAAAAACACCCAGAAAGTGTACTCGCCCGACGCCAACTCCACCCTGCGCCTGAGCTACGGCACCGTGCGCCCCTACAAGGGCCGCGACGCGGTGAACTACAGCTTTTTCACCACCGGCCAGGGCATTCTGGAAAAGCAGGACAACTCGAACCCCGAGTTTGTGGTGCCGCCGAAGGAGGAGCAGCTGCTCACCGGCAAGGACTACGGCCGCTTCGCCGACAAGGACGGCACGCTGCACGTGGGCTTTATCACCGACAACGACATTACGGGCGGCAACAGCGGCTCCCCGGTCATCAACGGCCGCGGCGAGCTGATCGGCCTGGCCTTCGACGGCAACTGGGAAGCCATGACCGGCGACCTGGCCTACGACCCGGAGCTGAAGCGCTGCATCAACGCCGACATCCGCTACGTGCTCTGGTGCATCGAGAAGCTCGGCGGCGCCAAGCACATCGTCGACGAAATGACCATCGTCAACAACGGCCCGAACCCCAACGCCAGCATGGCCACCGCCCCGGGCAACTCGGATGCGCAGCCGGTAAAGATGAAGGTGAAAACCAAGAAGAAAGGCAAGGAAGCCGCCTCGGTGGGCCAGTAAGCCCGCCACCAGCTCCTGGCCGATCCAAAAGCCCCGGTACCGCTTGGTGCCGGGGCTTTTTTGCGGTACTGACTCGGAAATTCGACGGCAAGATTTTCCCGGCTGCGGGCAGTAGCTAATCCGTTGCGGGCCAATTATCTTGCACCGATTAGCCCGCGCCTATGCCCAAACTCTACGCTGCCCTTGGTTTCTTTATGTTAGCTGCTTCGGCCGCCCACGCCCAGGGCAACGGCCCCGGCGTGCGCGGCGCCCGGGCCGCTGGCCTCGGCACCGCCGCCACCACGCTCTCCGACGTGTGGGCCATCGGCAACAACGTGGCCGGGCTGGGCCAGCTCACCCGCGCCGAAGTGGGCGTATACGCCGGCAACCAGTTTTTCATCCGCGAGCTGAGCACCGCCGCCCTGGCCGCCGCCGTGCCGCTGGGCCCCCAGCCCGAGGGCGCCAAGGCGGCCCGCAACGGCGTGGTGGGCGTGGAGCTGCAGCGCTTCGGGGGCAAGCTCTACAGCGAGCAGCGCGTGGGCCTGGGCTACGGCTACCGGCTGGGCCTGGTAAGCATCGGTGCCCGCGCCGACGTGCTGCAGGTGAGCATCGAGGGACTGGGCAGCCGCCGGGCGGTGGCCATGTCGCTGGGCGGGCAGGCCGAGGTGATTCCGCAGAAGCTGACCTTTGGGGCCTACCTCTACAACCTCAACCAGGCCAAGCTGGCCCAGTACCAGGACGAGCGGGTGCCCACCGTGCTCAAAGCGGGACTGAGCTACCGCCCCAGCGCCAAGGTGCTGCTGGTGGTGGAAACCGAAAAGGACATCGAGCAGTCGGCCGACTTCAAAGCCGGGCTGGAGTATCAGCTCATCGACGCACTGACGGTGCGCGCCGGCTTTGCCACCCTGGCCGAGCAGGCCACCGGCGGGCTGGGCCTGCGCCTGGGCCGCCTGCGCCTCGACTATGCCGCCGGCTACCACAACGTGCTCGGCCTGAGCCAGCACCTGAGCGCCGGCCTGCGCTTCGAGCCCAAAGCCCAACCGCAGCCCCCGACCCAGCCATGATGCCCCGCTTCGACTTTGCTACGCGGCGGCTGAGCGGTGGGGGAGGAGCCCGCGCCGCCGGACTGCTGACGGCCGCCCTGCTGCTGGCCGGTACTGCCCAGGCCCAGGTGCAGGACTACCAGCGCCCGCGCCCTGACCTCGACAAGCTGGTGCAGGAGCTGTTTGCCGAGCCCCAGAGCGACCAGGAAAACTACGAGGACCTCTACGAAAACCTGCTGCAGTACCTGCAAACGCCGCTGAACCTGAACACGGCCAACCGCGAGGAGCTCAGCAGCCTGCTGCTGCTCTCGGAGCCCCAGATTACGGCCCTGCTGGAGCACCGCCAGCTCTACGGCCAGCTGCTGGCGCTGTACGAGCTGCAGAGCATCCGCGGCTTCGACCTGCGCACCATCTACCGGGTGGCGCCCTTCGTGACGGTGGGCAACACCGACACCAACGCGGCCCGCGGCCCCTTGTGGAAGCGCATCTGGCAGGAAGACAACAACGCGCTGTTTTTGCGCTACGAGCGGGTGCTGCAGGACCGCCGCGGCTACGGCCCCGTCGCGCCCAACAGCAACGGCGAGCTGCCCGCGCACTACCTCGGCTCGGCCGACAAAATGCTCGTGCGCTTCCGCACCAGCCACGCCCGCGACTTCTCCATCGGCTTCGCGGCCGAAAAAGACGCCGGCGAGCAGTTCACCTGGGACACCAAGACCCGCCGCTACGGCTTCGACTACTACTCGGCGCACTTCGCCCTGTTCGACCGCGGCCGGCTGAAGTCCGTGGTCATCGGCGACTACCAGCTGCAGTTCGGGCAGGGGCTGCTGCTGTCCTCGGGCCTGCAGGTGGGCAAGGGCGCCGAAACCATCACCACTCTGCGCCGCTCCAACGTGGGCGTGCGGCCCTACTCCTCGGTGCTGGAAACGGCGTTTTTTCGCGGCGCCGCCGCCACCGTGGCCCTTACACCCGCCCTCAAGCTGACCGGCTTTGCCTCGCGCAAGCGCATCGACGCGACCCTGCGCACCAGCGCGGTGGTCGACTCGCTGCGCCAGGCCGATGACTTCAGCGACTTTGCTTCGGGGCTGCCCATCACCGGCTTTCACCGCACGCCCTCGGAGCTGGCCAACCGCCAGGCCCTGCAGGAAACCGTCACGGGCGGCGACCTGAGCTTCGCACCCGGCACCGGCCGGCTGAACGTGGGCCTGACGGCCGTTAACACCCTGTTCGACAAGCCCCTGCAGAAGCGCAACGAGCCGTACAACTTCTACGAGTTCAGCGGGCGCCACAACCTGGCGGTGAGCACGCACTACAGCTACGGCTGGCGCAACGTGAGCTTGTTCGGCGAAACGGCCCGCAGCAGCAGCGGCGGCCTGGGCACCGTCAACGGCTTGCTGGCCAGCCTGGGGCCGACGGTGGATGCCTCGGTGCTCTTCCGCCGCTACGACAAGGATTTCCACACGCTCTACGGCAACGCGCTCGGCGAAAACACCCGCAACATCAACGAAAACGGCCTGTACCTGGGCCTGAAGCTGCGCCCTATTGCCCGCTGGGAGCTGTCGGCTTACTACGACCAGTTCCGCTTTCCCTGGCTGCGCTACCAGGCCGGCGCCCCCGGCAGCGGCTACGACTGGCTGCTGCGCGTGAGCTTCGCCCCGACCAAAACCAGCCAGCTCTACGCCCAGATCCGCACCCGCGTGAAGGAATACGACGACGCGAGCAGCACCCGGCCGATGCCGCTGCCGGTGCCCGTGATGCGCCGCTCCCTGCTTTTGTTCTACGACACCAGCCCCACGCCCGCGCTCAGCCTGCGCACCCGCGTGCAGGGCGTGCGCTACCGCGAAGCCGACCGCCCCGTGAAAACCGGCTACCTGCTGGCCCAGGACGTGACGGTGCAGCCCTGGCAACGCCTGCGCCTCACCGCCCGCTACGCCCTCTTCGACACCGACGACTACGACACCCGCCAGTACGTGTACGAGCAGGACGTGCTCTACGCCTTTTCCATCCCGGTGCTCTACGGCCGCGGCACGCGCTACTACCTGCTGGCCGAGTACAAAATCAACCGCCGCCTCACCCTCTGGGTGCGCTTCGCCAACACCCGCTACCGCCACCAAAACACCGTCGGCTCCGGCCTCGACGAAATCCGCGGCAACGAACGCAGCGACGTGAAAGCCCAGCTGCGGGTGGCGCTGTAGCTACGGCGCGGCCGTCAGCCGGGCTTCGGCGCAGCTGATGTGCAGAGTGCGGCCGCTTTCCAGGCCCAGCACCAGCTCGTAGGCGTCCACGTCGTGGGGCAGGTGCGCAAACCACAACTGCTGATCCAGTGCGGGCGGCCCGGTGTCGGCGGGCTTGACGACCAGCTTGTCGACTTTCCGGCATTGCAGCGTGAGCGTGGCCGGAAGTCGGGAACTGACGCCGGACTTGCGCTGCCAGTGCAGCGTGAGCCCGCGGGTGGCGCGCTGCTCGGCGTAGCCCACGAAAGCATAATCCTGGCCGAGGCGGTATTGCTGCTTGCCAAGCACAAACACGGCGTCGTCCCGCAGGGAGAAGTTTCGGGAAAGGTTGGCGTCCGGCCGGCCTTTGGGCATGAAAAAGAACCCGCCGCTCAGCAGCTCGTCGACGCTCCAGGCCACGTGCGTGCCGTGGTCAAACAAGCCCGCGGCGGGTGGCACGCTCAACTGGCCATTCGAGGGCAGGTGGTAGTTTAGCTCCTGCAGTAAGCTCCGAACGCGCTGGGCAAGGTCGGCTGCTTCCTTGCTTCGGAAAGCTTCCCATTGGGCTTCCGTTTCCAGGCTCACGTTGGCCGATTCCTTCGGCTGGAATCCGAGGCAGCGGAAGTAGCCGCAATCAGTCCCGGCTGCGGTCTGGAATGGCAATGGCACCAGCAGGCGGCCCAGCACCGCATTAATGGCCTGGAACTGCACCGGCGTAATGTTCTGCACCCAGTACAGGTGGTTGGGGTTCGGGTTGTTGTGGCCCGACTGCAGGTAAATCTGCCGCCGCGTGATGTAGAGCCCCAGCTGGCCATCGATGCTGGTGAAGGGCCAGCTAAACCAATACCCGCGCGGGGCGACGTTGCCGTTGCGTGGGTATTGGGAATAGATAAGTAGGCCCGTCAGGTCCTGGTCCAGCGCGTACGGCGGCATCACCGTCACGCTGTCGACCGGGTCAAGCCAGGCGCGGCGCAGCTTCACGAGGCCCTGCGCCGCGGCCGGTTGAGCCAGCTGGCCCGCGAGTACTAGCAGTGCAACGCGGCGGAAAGTGCGCATCGGGGCTAAAAATAAAACCGGCCGGCTTCACACGAAGCCGGCCGGTTTTAAAGATAGAGTTTCGGGGCGGATTACAGCTTCATCAGCTTCTCCACCGCCGTGCCACCGCCGGGCAGCGCCAGGTGCAGCTGGTACATGCCGCGGCTGAGCTTGCTCATGTCGAGCCGCTCGTTCAGCTGACCGGCCGTTTTGCGCAGTTCCTTGGTCAGCACCACGCGGCCCAGGGCATCGGTTACCGACACGCTCAGCTGGCCGCTCAGGCCGTTGTCCACGTTCAGGTAGAAGTCGCCGTTGCTCGGGTTCGGGTACACCGATACGCCCTGCAGTTGCTGGCTTTCCTTCTTGCTGGTGAGCAGCGCGTCGCGGGTGGTGCAGATTTCCAGGCCCCAGCCCGTCAGGTCACCGCCGTTGCCGGCCGCCACGTCCGATACCAGCAGCGTCCAGGTGCCGAAGGGGTTGGTGCCCAGGTAGCCCGACAGCGGGTTGGCCGGCTGGTAGGCCGCGCCGGTGTTAGCCGGGCAGGTCAGGGCCGCGGCCGCGTCGTCGAAGCTGGCGTTCAGGTTGGCCGCGCCGTAGCAGGGCACCGAGGTCAGCGTGATGCGGCGGCCGGTGGGGCCGCTGAGCGACACGATCAGCTCACCCGTGTTGGGGTGGCTGATGGCCACGTTGCGCACGCGAATGGCGCTGATAACGTCGCCGGCCACCAGCTGGGTAGCGGGGTTGGTGCCCTGCGTCACGCTGATCGACGAGAGAACCAGCGACGAGCCCGTGGACGGGATGCTCTGGGGCACGTCGGTGGCGTTAAACACGGTCGGGATGCAGAACTGACGGCCCACGGCGAAGACGCCGGAAGTCGACCACGGCCCGGTGCCGCAGTCGGCAATGCCGCGCACGCGCCAGTAGTACTGGGTGTTCTGCGTCAGGGCCGAAGTAGCGGTGTAGATGTTGTTGACCAGGCCGGTTTCGTTGATAACCAGGTTGGTGAAGGCCGCGTCGGTGGCCACCTGCAGGTCGTAGGAGCTGGCCACCGTGATGGGCGTCCACTGGAAGTTCGGCATGGGCAGCGCGCGCATCGAGTTGACGGCCGGCGAGGTCGGCGTCGGGGCGACGTTGGCCGCGTTGCGAATCGTCACGCTGATGCTCTGCGTCTCGGTCTGCGAGCCGCTGGTGCCGATAACGTTCACCGTGTAGGTGCCCGAGGGCGTGGTGGCCGACGAGGTCAGCGTCACCGACGAGGTGGCGCCGGCCGCTACCGGGTTGGCTGCGAAGCTGGCCGTCATGCCGGTGGGCAGGCCCGTGGCCGACAGCGTCACCTGGCCGGTGAAGCCGAGCAGCTGGCCCACGCTCACGCTGCAGGTCGACGAGCTACCGGGGCAGAACGTGGGCGCGGTGTTGGCGCAGCCGCTGGTCAGGTAGAAGCTCGGGGCCGTGGGCGTCTGCAGGGTGAAGTTGCTGTTCGAAATATCGAAGAACACGTTGCCGCTGGCCTTCACCTTGATGCGGCACTGCGTCGACGAGGCCACC
Source organism: Hymenobacter edaphi (assembly GCF_003258365.1). Lineage (GTDB taxonomy): Bacteria > Bacteroidota > Bacteroidia > Cytophagales > Hymenobacteraceae > Solirubrum > Solirubrum edaphi. The sequence continues at coordinate 80,886 of NZ_QHKM01000004.1, forward strand.
GTGGCGGGCACGGTCACGGCTTCGCTGCCGTCGTTAGGCGTGCCGGCCAGCAGGGTGTGCGGGTAGGTCTGGCCGCCGTCGGTCGAGAGCAGAATGTCCACGTTGGCCGCGTTGATGGGGGCCGCCGTGGTGTTGGCCACGTCCCACGAAACCTGCTGGGGCACCGTGGCGCGCCATACCAGGCCCGAGGCGTTGGGCTGGGTCACCAGGAAGGGACCGGCCGTGTTCACCACCGGCACCGATACGGTGTCGTAGCTGGTGCCGCCGCCGTTCACGCGGTTGTCGCGCACGGTAAGGCGGAAGTGCAGCTGGCGACCGTAGCTGGGCAGAATTTCCCCCATGGCCTGGGTGTTGGCCAGCAGGTTGCTCAGGCGCGGGAAGGTGCGCGAGGGGCTGGTCGTGGGCATAAACGAGCGGAAGATCGGCGCACTGCCCGAGGGCGAGTTGGGCGCGCCGCCCGGGCCCAGGTCGTACTGCTCCCAGCAGTAGGTGATGGCGTCGCCGTCGGCGTCGCTGCCCGAGCCGGTCAGCTCGAAGGGCGTGCCCTTGGGAATGATGCGGCGGGTGCCGGCGCTAACCGTGGGCGGGGTGTTGTTGGTCGCCGTCTGGGCGGCGCAGTTGCCGGTCCCGGTGATGTGGGCAATGATCTGCTCCAGGCTCTTGGCGTGGAAGTAGGCGTCGGAGGCCGACTGGATGTTGCTGGGCGCGCAGATGTTGGCGTAAGCCATGATGGTCGAGCCCGAGCCCGGCTCGTAGGCCGCCGTCGAAGAACGCGTGCCGTTGGTGCAGTTACCGTCGGCGTTGGAGTTGAAGGTGTGCGAACCGCCGAATTGGTGGCCGATTTCGTGGGCCACGAAGTCGATGTCGAAGGCGTCGCCCACGGGGTTGGGCAGGCCCGTTACGCCCTGCGCCTTGTTGCCCGCTACGCATACGCTGCCCAGCCGGGCAATGCCGCCGCCGCCGGTGCTGAACACGTGGCCGATGTCGTAGTTGGCCGAGCCGATGATGTTGGTCACCGTCGTCTGGTTTTCACCCAGCATGGTCGGCCCGTCGTTGTTGGTGTACGGGTCGTTGCTGGCGTTCAGGTACACCAGCTGGTCAGTGTTGGGCACCAGCTGGAAGGCCACCGACAGCTCCGTGGTGTACACCCCGCTCACGCGGTTGACGGAAGTGGTGATGCCCGACATGGCGCCGAGCACGGTGCCGCCCTTGGTGGCGGCGTACTCCCCGGTGCAGGCCATGGCCAGGCGGTAGAGGCGGCGCTGGGTGCCGTGCGCCCCGATGGCGGCCGGCGACGACGAGGTGGCGGGGTTGGCGGTAGGGGCCAGGCGCTGGGCCGCCCCGGCCGCGTCATCCACGCCGCAGACGCCCCGGCTCAGCGCGCTCTGGCTGATGTCGCGCTTGTAGAACACCAGGTGGTTTACCCCGTCGGCCGTGGGGTCCATGTACACCGTGTTGCCCGGCGACAGGATCATGGTGTGCAGGCCGGCCGGCGTCACGTCGAAGTAGGCCACGGCGCTCGGGTCGTCGATGCCCTGCCCGGCGTAGGTCTTGATCTGCGGGAATTTGGCGGCCAGCTGCGGGTGCATCACCTGGGTTTCGACCACGCGGAAGCGGCCGGCCGTGCCGTCGGGCAGGGGCAAGGACACCACGGTGGCCGACTGGCGGGCGCCGGCGCCTTTCTCGGCGGGGGCGCTGGCCAGGGCGGCGCGCAGGTTGGCGGTCTGTACGCTGACCACCCGGTACCGGTCGAGGGCTTGGGTGGTGCTACGGGCGGCGGCGGGCAGGCGCTCGGCTTTGGCGTCGGCCCAGAGCACGCGCTGCGCGGAGGCAGCAAACGGCGAGGCCAGACCCAGCAGCAACAAGCCCCCCAGCAGCGAGCTTCGCCGCGTACCGGTCGGGGTAGAAGATGGGCGCATAGGCAATGAAAAGAGAGTGGGTGTTATGAGAAAAGGGAAAAACCTGATTTTGGGAGCCCCAAGTTACAGTATTTCGGCCGCTGCCGGAAGCGGTTCGGGGCAGAATGTTCGCCCCCGTCAGCGCTTTAGGGGCCCGGGCTCCGACCACTGCTTGCTGTCCGGGGGCAGGGCCGCCTTGTCGAAGCAGATGTAGTGCTGGGTGTCGCCGGCGCGGTAGGGCTCGATAAACTGGGTGCGGCCGTAGCCGATAATCTGGGCGCGCAGGCCGGTGGGCGTCAGCTCCAGGCGCAGCGCGGCGGTGGCGTCGGCCGCGTCCTGGCCGGCAAAGGTTTGCAGCTCCGGGAACTTGGCCGCCAGCTCGGGCGCCATCACGTTGCTGCGCCGCACCCGAAACTGGTGCTTCGAGCCGTCGGGCAGGGGCAGGGTGAGCAGGGTGGGGGCGTCGCCCTCGGCGGGCACGGCCCGGAGGTAGCGCTGGGCGGCCGGCAGGTTCAGCTGCAGGGTGCGGTAGCGCAGGGGCTGGATGCGCGGCGGCCCCAGCTTGCGCCCGGCCGCGGCCGACAGCTCCGTCCAGTAATCGGCGGGCGGCGGCGCGGCCGAACCACCGGTGAAGGGCGCAAGCAGCAGGGGCAGCCAGAGGGCAGAGGCAAACATAGCGGTAAGGTAATACGCCGCCACCGGAGCGGCATGAAGACTGGATGAACCCTGGCAAAGAATAGACCAACGGGCCGGCGGAAGGTTGTTTCGGGCCGGGCGTGGCGGCGGCTGATTTGTGTGTAGGGGTTGGTTAGGGCCGTGTCAGCCTCATCTGGCGTAGCCAACCGCAGGTCGGCGTAACCAAGGGCCTTCCTCAAGCCCTGCCCCGCTGCCTACGACGAGCAAACGCTTTTTCTGCAGTCACAAAAAAAGCGCAGCTACCATGCCCGGACGGGGCGTTGGTGGCTGCGCTTCGTCGTTGAGGCGGAGTGCAAGACAAGTTCTTGGCTACGCCAGATAAGAACGACAGGCTGATTGGTCCGGCGGCCGTATTTCCCTAACTCCTAACTCCTAACTCCTAACTCCTAACTCCTCCCAAACTCACGACTCCGGGTGCACGAGCACCAGCTGGGCGCGGTCGGCTTTGCTGATGCGCTGGCGGAAGTCTTCGTAGGCTTCATACTCCTTCGCTTCGAAGCGGCCGGCGGGCATCTGCAGGCGGCGGGTGTACTGCACGGTGCCGTCGGGCAACACCTGGGTCTGGGCCTCGTAGCTGCCGAAGGCGGTGCGCAGCTGCACCGGGGCGGGCACGGCCTCGGGCTTGTAGCCGGCCGGCACGCGGAAGCGGATGGTGTCGGCGTCGACGAAGGGGGTGGCGAGCTGCAGCGGGGCCTGCCGGGCGCCCACGCGCGGGGCGGGCGGGGGCAGGCGGTTCAGCAGGTTGGGCGTGAGGAAGAGGCGGCGGCCGGTGCGCGAGGCGTAGCTGGGCAGGGCCAGGGTGAGGCGCTCCGTCACGACGGGCTGGGCGCCGCGGTGGTTTTGCTGCCAGCTGCTCTGCTCGATGGTGACGGCCGGCAGGGCCAGGCGCTGGTAAGCCTGCTTGCGCTGCTCGTCGGCGGGCAGCTGGTGCATGATCTGGGCTAGCTCGTCCTGCTGCTCGCCGGTGCTGGTGGTGCGCACGGTGGCGCGGCCGTGGCCCTGCTCGTCGATCTGCACTTCGGCGCGGCGGTACTGGCGGTTGTCGAGGGCGGCATTGGCGGGCGTGCGCACCAGCTTGCCCCCCTGGGGCGTGAGCAGCAGGGCGTGGCGGTTGCCGGTAAACGAGCCCAGGTAGCCGAAGGCCTCCGTCTGCGAGGTGCATTCCAGCCACACGGTATCGGCCTGGAGCGGCACGCACAGAATGACGTGGTTGAACTGGTCGTTGGGGAAGCTGGTGCGCACAGCCGCCTTCTGGCGCCCGGCGCTGATCCAGGCCGCGTAGCTTTCCACGCCGGCCGCCTTCAGCAGGGCCAGGCAGTAGTTCGACAGGGCCTTACAGTCGCCGTAGCCGGTGCTGGCCACGGTGCTGGCCGGGAAGGGCTGGTAGCCCCCGATGCCCAGCTGCACCGACACGTAGCGGGTGGAGCTTTGCAGCAGCTCGTACACTTTGCGGGCCCGGGCCCGCGGGTCGTCGACGCCCTTGACGAGCTCCTTCACCCGGGCCTCGGTTTCGGGCGTGAGGGTCATGCGGTCTTGCGTGAGCTGAAAGCCCCACTGGCCCAGCTGCTGCCAGCTGGTGAGGGCGCCCGGGTAGCCCTGCACCTCGAAGGCGGTGGGGGCGGTGTACACGGTGGGCACCAGCTCGGCCAGTGGGGGGCTGTAGGGTTCCCGCTCCACGGCCGGCAGCAGCTGAAACTGCCAAGTGTACACCCGCAGCGCGCCCTGCTGGCTCTGGGCCACGGCGCTGCCGGCGGGCAGGCGCTCCTCGCGGTAGCGCAGGGGCAGCTCGGGCGGCGTCACCACGCGCAGGGTGGCGTGCTCCACGCTCACGTGCTCGTCTTCCTGGGGGCTCCAGGCCGGGAAGGCCAGCGTATTGGTCGACACCAGCTCGTACTCAAACTCCGCCGTGTAGGGGTAGCGCGCCTGGCGCAGGTCGCTCACGCGCACCCGGTTGTCGGTGAAGAGGCTGAAGCCGTCGTGGGCGCTGTAGTCCTTGGTATCGGCGGCGCGCAGGCTGCGGATCAGGCGGCCGTCGGCGTCGTACACCGAGCCGCGCAGGTAGCTGATCTGGTGCAGCTTGTCGTAGCCCACCACGGCCGCGCCGTACCGCTCGCCCTGCTCGTCGAGCACGGTGGCCACCAGGTGAATGGTGTGCACCAAGCGGCCGGCGCCCTTCACCGTGATGATGTCGTCCTGCTGGCGGATGACGGCGTGGGCGTTTTCGCGCAGGGCGGCCGGAATGGCGGCCACCGGCCAGTGCGGGTCGGCGCCGGCCCGGGCCCCGGCGGCGCCGAGTAGCAGCCCGGCGCCCAGCGCGCCGCGCAGGAGGGAGGAGAAGTAGTTCATCAGGACTTGCGCTTAAGCACGATTTTTTCGGCCTGCTTGGCCAGCATCCGCTCGTAGAACTCGCGCAGGCCGGCGTACTCATCCGCCAGGTACATGCTGCGGTTCAGGGTCATGCGGCTCACGATCTGCAGGTTGTTGCCCACCGGCGTCACGCTGAACAGGAAGCGGCCCCCGCCGTTGGGCAGGTCCACCACCGCGTTTTTGGGCAGCTCCTCCACGGTGTAACCCGCGGGCAACGTCAGCGTCACCAGGCTGGTTTCCTCGCGGCGGGCGCCGAAGTCCACCGGGAAGCGGCGCTCGGTGAGGCGGAAGGGGTTGGCGGCTTCGTCGAGGGCCTGCAGCACGCTCAGGTAAATGGTGTTCAGGGGCTGCTCGGCTTCGCCGGGCACACGCACGTCCAAATCCAGCATCAGCGGCTTGCCGAGCGCGTCCACGTTCTGGAAGGCAAACTTGTCGATTTTCCAGCCCTGCTGCTCTTTCAGCAGGTTTTCCACGTACTTCTTCTCGCCCTGCTGGCGCAGCTCGGCGCGGTGGCTGGCGGCCAGGTAGCCGCCGTGCTCGTCGCGCAGCTTGCCCGTAAGGCTGCCGCGCTCATCCAGCGTGAGCTGGGCCGAGCGGTAGCGCACGTGGCGGAAAGGCGAGTCGAGCTGAACCCAGGCGCCGCTCTTCTCGCCCTGGATCAGGCGGCCCTGCCCGCTCAGGCAGGCGGCGGGCAGCATGCCGAAGGGCGCAAACGGCTCGGTGGCGTCGGCCAGCACCCGGCTGCTGTCGTTGAGCTGCACGGCGGCCACCACGTAGTTGAAGCGCGAGAGCAGCGGGAAGTTCGGATCGACGCGGCCGTGCTCCCGGGTACTGAGGATGACCGGGTAAGCCGGCAGGCCGGCCTCGCGCAGCAGGGCAATGAGCAGCAGGTTCACGTCGGCGGCGTTGCCGCGGTGCTGCTCCCAGGTTTTGCGGATGCCGGCCTCGCCCAGCAGCCCTTCGCCGGTCGACTTCACATTGTCGCGCACCAGCGCGTGCACGGCGGCGGCGCGCTCGGCGGCGTTGGGATACTGGGCCATAAGGGCCGTAACCTGGGCCTTGAGGAAGCCGCCGCGGCCCAGCTGCCCGCCAAACGTGTCGTAGGCCAGCAGTTCCGTCTGCATCTTTTCCCAGGTGCCACTCACGTTCTGGTAGGCTTCGCCCGGCCAGTGCAGGCCCTCCAGCTCGAAGTTGATCTGCGTAACGTAGTCGCGCGGGGTGGTCATGAAAGGCTCCGGGGTCAGGGCCGGCACGTCCTTGGTGGCCCAGCGGTAGTTTTTCACCTGCGCCACCACCGCCTTGTTGCTGCTACGGATGAAAAACTGGGTGCTGCCCTCGGTGACATCCCGCTGGGCCAGCGGCTCGTAGCCCTGCCACAGCTGCTTGTAGATAAAGTATTCCGGAATGCTGGCGCGGTACTCGCTCCAGCGCGTGGGAATGTCGTGCTGAAAGGTCCAGTTGTGAAAGTTGAACCAGTAGTCCGAGGTGACGGTGTAGGCGTATTCCACCACCGAGCCCTCGTGCACGTTGGGCAGGGTAAACCTGCGCCGGGTGAGGTTGGCGTCGACCTGTTCCGTGAACACGCTGCTGGTTTCCAGCTTTTCCTTGGTGATTTCACCGTTGGCGCCGACGTTGTAGGTGAAGCCGCGCAGGTTGCTGAGCTTTTCCGTGTCGGCGCCCCGGTGGTAGAGCACCACCGAGCCGTCGGCCCAGTGGTAGCCGCCCTTCTTAAGGATTTTGATGCGCACAACGCGTTCGAACACCGTCACGAAGTCACCCTTCATGCCCATGTCGAAGCGGGAGCGGCCGTAGTCGCAGAGCACCACGGCATTAGCCGCCGAGTCGCGCACAAACGTGGCCTTGTCGAAGTCCTTGGGGTCGATTTTGCCGAAGGTGATGGGCGGGGCCGCTTGCCCGTGCGCGGGCAGGTAAGCCAGCGCCCCGAGGCCGGCGGCCAGCAGGAAGGTGCGTAACACGTGTTTCATGCGCGAAAGAGGATTGGAGTAGCAATTGGGAAAGCATTCAGGGCGTGCGGCGCAGCACCAGCGGCTCCTGGTGCTTGGCCACGGCCCGCGTCACCAGCTCGCGCAGGGCCGCGTACTCGCCGGGGGCGTACCGGGCCCGGGTCAGCTGCAGGCGGCTGGTGAGCTGCAGCACCTGGCCCTGCAGGCTGGTATCGAAGGCGAAGCGGCCGGCCCCGCCCGGCAGCTCGAGCAGCAGGCGGCCGGGCAGCGCCTCGGGCCGGTAGCCCGCGGGCAGGGTCAGCAGCACCGTGGTGGCGTACTCGTGGGGCATGCCCAGGTCCACCGGGTACAGGCGGGTTTCGGGCTGGAAGGGGTTGTCGTTGGTGGCCAGCAGCCGCATCAGGGGCAGGTACAGCGGCTGGGCCGCGCCCGCGCCGGGCAGGCGCAGGTCCACATCGAGCAGGAGCGGGGCGGCCGGGTCGGCGGCGCGCTGCACCGCGCGGCGGGTCAGCTGCCAGTCGGGGCGCTGCTGCTGCCACTCGGCCAGGAATTTCTGCTCGCCCTGGGCGGCCAGGCGGGCACGGGCGCTCAGGCCGGCGTAGCCGCCGTACTCCACGCGCACCGAGCCCTGTACCTCGCCCTGGGGCGTGAGGGTCAGGCGGGCGTTGGTGAAGCAGGAGTAGCGCTGGGCCGGGGTGAGCGGCAGCCAGCGGCCAGCGGGGGCAATGAGGCGGCCGTAGCCGTTCAGGCAGCGCTCGGGCAGGGTGCCGGCCGGGGCCAGCGGGTCGGTGGCGTCGAGCAGCAGGTCCTGGCCGGCGGGCAGGGCCACGTGGGCCACCACGTAGTTGAACTGGCTGAGCACCGGAATTTCCTGCTGCACGCGGCCGTGCCCGCGGGTGCTCAGCAGCACGGGGTTGGCCGCCAGACCCGCGTCGCGCAGGGTGTGCACCAGCAGCAGGTTCACTTCGGCCGCGTTGCCCAGCTGCTTGTCTACCAGCTGGCGCAGCTGGGGCGTGCGGGCGTACAGCCACTCCTCGCCGTCGTAGCGCAGGGCGCCGCGCACCAGGGCCAGGGCGGCGGCGGCGCGGGCCGTCGGGTCGGGGTGGCTGGTGCGCAGGGCGGTGGCGGCGGGCGTCAGGGGCGAGGCGTTGGAAAATTCGCCGGCCAGGTCGCGGCGTTCCAGCAGGCCGCCGAAGGCTTCTTCCTTGAGCAGCTCGTCGGTGATTTTCTCCCAGGTCGACGTCACGGCCTTGGGCCGGGCCGGGTCGAAGGCCGTCTGGTGCAGCTCGAATTCCAGGGCGGCCAGGTAGTCGCGCGGGGTGGTCATGTAGGCTTCCGGGCGGAAGGCGGGCACGTCGCGCATCACCCAGCGGCTGCTGATGGCATCGGTCACCAGGCGCTGGGTGGGGGCCACGTCGGCCGTGTTGCCGCGGTCGTCCTGGTGGCTCACGTGGTAAATGGTGCTGTAGGGCACCACGGCCTGGGTGCGCAGCGCGTAGGGCAGGTAGCCGCGCGGCATTTCCTTGTACACGTAGAAGCCGGGCACGATGGTGCGGTACTCGCTCCAGGCCACCGGCACGTCGGGGTGCTGAAACTGCCAGGGGTGCAGCTTGAACAGCCGCCACGATTTCACCGTGTAGGCGTACTCCACGATGCTGCCCTCGCGCACGCCCGGCAGGGTAAACTTGCGGCTCATCTGGTCCGGGCCGGTTTGCTCCCGAAAAACGGCGCTGCCGGCCATTTTCTGCTTTTCCACGCGGCCGTTCACCAGGTTGTAGGTGGCCCCGCGCAGGTTCAGCAGCTCGTCCTCCTGGCCCTCGAAGCGGTAGAGTGGCACCTGCACCTCGGCCTGGCTGTAGCCGGCCTTGGTTTGAATCAGCACCCGCGTGACGCGCTCAAACGCCACCCGAAAGCCGTCGTGCGCGCCCTCGATGCGCGTGACGCCGTAGTCGCAGAGCACCACGGCCGGAGCCCCGGCGGCGCCTTTCAGGGCCGAGGCGTCGAAATCGGCGGCCGTCACCTGCCCGAACTTAACGGGGTCGGGCTGGCCCTGCGCCAACGCGCCCCAGCCGAGGACGAGCAGCAGCGTGAGCAACGCTTGTTTCATAGGAAAGCGGGAAAGGCCCGGGCTCAGCGCGTACGGCGCAGCACCAGCGGCTCGGTGTGCTTGGCCAGGGCGCGGGTAAACAGCTCGCGCAGGCCCGGGTATTCACTGGGCTGGTACTGGGTTTTGCGCAGCTGCAGGCGGCTGTTGAGGTAGAGCACGTTGTCGCGCAGCACGGCCTCGAAGGAGTAGCGCCCGTCGCCGTTGGGCAGGCTCAGCACCAGGTTCTTGGGCAGCTCTTCCACCGCGTAGCCCTTGGGCAGCGTCAGCGCCACCGACAGCACATCCTCGTGCTGGGTGCCGAAGTCGACCGGGTAAATGCGGGTGTCGGGCTGGAAGGGGTTCTGGCGGTCGGTGAAGAACTGCAGCAGCGGCAGGTACACCTGGGCCGGGCCGGCGTCGAGGGCGGGCAGCGTCAGGTCCACGTCGAGCACCAGCGGCTTGCTGAGCGAGTCGACCTGGTTCAGGGCGGAGCGGCGCAGCTGGCAGTCGGTGTACTGCTTCTGCAGGGCGCCGAGGTAGGCTTTTTCGCCCAGCTCGGCCAGCTGGTTGCGCTCGGCCAGGCCCGCGTAGCCGGCGTATTCGCGGTGCAGGTTGCCCTGCAGCTGGCCCTGCTCGTCGAGGCTGAAGCGGGCCGTGGTTACGCGCGTGAACTTCTGGCGGGGCGTGAGCGGCAGCCAGCGGCCGGCCGGGGCCACCAGCCGGCCCTGCCCGTTGAGGCAGCGGCCGGGCAGCGTGCCCGCGGCGGCGGCGGACTCGGTGGCGTCGAGCAGCAGCTCGGGGCCCTCGGCCAGCGGCACGGCGGCCACCACGTAGTTGAACTGGCTCAGGAGCGGCAGCTCGGTGAATACCTGGCCGTGGCTGCGCGTGCTCACCAGCACCGGCCAGCAGGGCAGGCCCGCGTCGCGCAGGGTGCGCACCAGCAGCAGGTTCACCTCGGCCGCGTTGCCGCGCTGCTGCTCCAGCACCCGGCGCAGCGGCTGGGTGGCGTAGAGGCGCTCCTGGCCGTTGTAGCGCACGGCCTGCTGCACCAGCGCCTGCACGGCGGCGGCCCGGGTGGCCGGGTCGCGGTAGGTGGTGGCCAGGGCTTCGGCCTGGGCCGTCAGGGGCGTGCGTCCGCTGATCCAGGCCCCGAATTCCTCGGCCTTGGTCAGCTCAGCGCTGATTTTCTCCCAGGTCGACGTCACCGGGTGGGGCTGGGCCGGGTCGAACTGGATCAGGTCCAGCTCGAAGTCGATGCCGGCCAGGTAGTCGCGGGCGGTGGTCATGTAGGGCTCCTCGCGGAAGGCGGGCACGTGCTCCATCACCCAGCGGCAGCGCAGGGCCTTGGTGGTGAGCGTGGAGGTGTTGCCGCTTTCGGTCAGGTGGGTGCCGTAGCCGTCCTTCGAGGAGGCGTGGTAGGTGGTGTGGTAGGGCACCACGTCGGTTTCCTGCGCCTTGTAGGGCAGAAAGCCGTGTTGAATCTGCTTGTACTGGTAGAAGCTCGGCATCACGGCCCGGTACTCGCTCCACTCCACCGGAATGTCGCGCTGAAACTGCCAGTCCTGCAGGTTGAAGACGAAGTCGGACTTGATGGTGTAGGCATACTCCACGATGCTGCCCTCGCGCACGCCCGGCAGGGTGAACTTGCGCCGGTTGTGGTACTGGTCGAGCTTTTCGCTGAACACCGACTTGGGGTCCAGCTCCTGCTTTTGCAGCTTGCCGCCCACCAGGTTGTAAGTGGCCCCGCGCAGGTTCAGCAGCTTTTCCTCGTCGGCCTCGCGGTGGTAGAGCGGAATCTGCACCGTGGCCTGCTCGTAGCCGGCTTTGGTCAGTACCAGAATGCGCGTGACGCGGTCGAACACCACCCGGAAGCCGTCGTCGGCGCCCTCGATGCGCGAAGTGCCGTAGTCGCAGAGCACCACGGCCGGGGCCCCGGCGGCGCTCGGGTACTGCGCCGGGTCAAACAGCTTGGCGTCGACCTTGCCGTACTTGACGGGTTCGTTTTGGGCGCGGGCCCCGAGGGCGCTCAGGGCCAGCAGCGCCGCCGGCAGGGCGCGGCGCCAGGGTAGAAATAAGCTCATCGTCAGAAGCCGATAAAACCAACTAAATCGGGTCGTTCAGGCGCTAACAGCCGCCTGGGCCCACTTTCGGTACCTTAAAAGTACCAAGCGGGCTGCATATTCTGAAGATAGCATGAAAAATTTTAATCCGCTCAGGAAGCCGCCGGCCGCTGCACCGGCTGCCGGTACAGGTACACCAGCGCTACGAGCACGCAGGCCGCGCTCAGGGCGTACACCCACGGCAGGCGGGCCGCGTCGTTGGAGTACACCCAGCCGGCCAGCAGCGCCCCGAACATGATGCCCACCTCCAGCGCGATGTACATGGTGCCCACGGCCCGGCCCCGGTGCTCGGGGTGGCTCAGGTCCACCGTCCAGGCGTAGAGCGTGGGCGAGTTCAGCCCCGACGCCAGCCCGAACAGCAGCGCCCCGCCCAGAAACACCAGCGGCGTGCGCGCCAGCGTGAGCACGGCCAGGGCCAGCACCAGGGCCAAGGTGGAAAGCCGGAGCACCGGCACCCGGCCGTACACGTCGGAGGCGCGGCCGGCCACCAGGCGCACCACCAAGGTGGACACGGTGTAGCAGATGAAGAACGAGCCCTTGGTGAGGCCCGTCAGGCCCAGCAGCTCGCTTTGGTCGGGCACGATGGTGATGATGGCCCCGTACGGGAACAGGCAGAGCAGCGTGACCAGGGCCGGGCGCAGCACCCGCGGCTCCAGCACCTCGTTCCACTCGATGCGCAGCAGCCCCCAATGAAACTTCTGCCGCTGGGCCTGGGCCAGGGTTTCCGTCATGGTACCCTGCACCAGCACCGAGAGCAAAGCCAGCCCCGACGAGACGTAGAACAGCGTGTTGATGGAGAAATACTCGGTGATGGGGCCGCACAGGGCCGGGCCCACGGCCATGCCCAGCGTGCCGCACACGCCCAGCAGGCCCATGGCCTCGCCGCGGCGCTCCACCGGGATGATGTCGGCAATGAAGGCGGCCGTGCCGGTGGGCTTGAAGCCGGTGCTGAAGCCGTGCAGCAGGCGCAGCGTCAGAAACGAAGCCACGGTGGTGGCCCAGGCGTACAGAAAGCCGCACACAAAGCACACCAGGGTGCCGATGACCATTACCGGAATGCGCCCCACCGTGTCGGCCAGCTTGCCGCTGAAAGGCCGCGAAATGGCCGCCGTGACGGTGAACAGGGCAATGATGTAGCCCTTGTACTCGCCGCCGCCCATGCGGGTGAGGTGGGCCGGCAGCTCGGGAATAAGCAGGTTGAAACTCAGGAAGAACAGGAAGGACGACAGGCACATCAACCAGAAACCGGTTGTGTAAACCTTCCCCGGGGAAGCAGCAGTAGACATGGGTAAGCGGTTGCGCGGGTGGCGGGGCAAAGGTAGCCTTTCGCGCTACAGCCCGCCGGCCTACGCCGGGAATGTTCAATTATAGTCGCCAGATTCCGCCCGCCGCAAGCACGGCTAAAGTATGGGTCAAATAAGGTCTGCCCAGGACCCTGGCCGGACAAGCGTGGCGCCCCCGATCCTTCGAAGAATCCTGTCATCCGTACTCGGGCCAACCCAGCCGGCGCGCTGCCTGCCAAAACGGCGCGGCCCGGCCGTTGGCGCGGCATGTGCGTAAGCCCCTGCACCTATGAGCTTTTGGACCACGCTTTTCGAACGTGTATCGGCCAAGCGCCCGCGCCCCGACGGCAAGCCCGCCGTGAGCGTGCGGGAGCGGTTTTCGGCCCTGCGCAACCTGCCCGAGTTTCTGCGCCTGATCTGGCAGACCTCCCCCGGCCTCACCCTCGGCAACGTGGCCCTGCGCCTGCTGCGCGCCATGCTGCCCGTGGCCATGCTCTACGTCGGCCAGCTCATCCTCGACAGCGTGGTGGGCCTGGGCCGGCAGCCCGCCGCCGCGCGGGTGCTCACGCCGGTGCTGGAGCTGGTGGCGCTGGAGTTCGGCCTGGCCATTCTCTCCGATGCCCTCGGCCGCGGCGTGGCCCTGCTCGATTCGCTGCTCGGCGACCTGTTTGCCAACCAGACGTCCATCCGCCTGATGCAGCACGCGGCCGAGTTGGACCTCGACCAGTTCGAGGACAGCACTTTCTACGACAAGCTGGAGCGCGCCCGCCGCCAGACCCTCTCGCGCACCGTGCTCATGGCCCAGGTGCTCTCGCAGGCGCAGGACTTTATCACCATGGCCTTCCTGGCCGTGGGCCTGGCCGCCTTCAATCCCTGGCTGCTCTTGCTGCTGCTGGTGGCCGTGGTGCCGGCCTTCCTGGGCGAGTCGCACTTTAATGAGCGCAGCTACTCGCTGGTGCACGGCTGGACGCCTGAGCGGCGCGAGCTGGACTACCTGCGCCAGACCGGTGCCTCCGACGAAACGGCCAAAGAGGTGAAGATTTTTGGCCTGTCGGACTTCCTCATCGACCGGTTTCGGCTGCTTTCCGACCAGTTTTACCAGCAGAACCGCAGCCTGGTAATTCGGCGGGCGGGCTGGGGCACGTTCTTCGCCGCCGTGGGCGCCGCCGGCTACTACGCGGCCTACGTGTACATCATCAGCCAGGCCGTGCGCGGGCAGATCAGCATCGGCCAGCTCACGTTTCTGGCCGGCTCCTTCGCCCGCATGCGCGGCCTGCTCGAAGGCATTCTGAGCCGCTTCAGCTCGGTGGCCGACGGCGCGCTCTACCTGCAGGACTTCTTCGACTTTTTCCACCTGCAGCCGCGCATCCGCCGCCCCGAGGTGGGGCAGGCGGTGCGGCCTTTCCCGCGCCCGATTCGCGAGGGATTTACGTTCGACAACGTGGGCTTCAAGTACCGCAACGCCCAAAAGTGGGCCCTGCGCAACCTGAGCTTCCACCTGCGCGCCGGCGAAAAGCTGGCGTTGGTGGGCGAAAACGGCGCCGGCAAAACCACCCTCGTCAAGCTGCTGGCCCGCCTCTACGACCCCACGGAGGGCCGCATCCTGCTCGACGGCCACGACCTGCGCGAGTACGACCCGGCCGAGCTCCGCCAGGAAATCGGGGTGATTTTTCAGGACTTCGTGCGCTTTCAGCTGCCGGCCGGTCAGAACCTGGCTGTGGGCCGCATCGAGGAGAAAAACAACCAGCCCCGCATCGAGCAGGCCGCCCAGCAAAGCCTGGCCGACTCCGTCATTGCCAAGCTCCCGCAGGGCTACGAGCAGATGATCGGGCGGCGCTTCAACGGCGGCGTGGACCTCTCGGGGGGCGAATGGCAGAAAATAGCCCTCGGCCGCGCCTACATGCGCGACGCGCAGCTGCTCATTCTCGACGAGCCCACCGCCGCCCTCGACGCCCGCGCCGAGTACGAGGTGTTTCAGCGCTTCAAGGACCTGACCCAGGGCAAAACCGCCGTGCTCATCTCGCACCGTTTCAGCACCGTGCGCATGGCCGACCGCATCCTCGTCATCGAGCACGGGCAATTCGTGGAGCTGGGCTCGCACGAGGAGCTGCTGGCCCGCGGCGGCCGCTACGCCGAGCTGTTTCGGCTGCAGGCGGCCGGCTACCAGTAAGCGCCGCCGGGGCGCCGTGCTTCGAGACGGCCCGCCCGGCAGCCGCAAATTCCGGGGACGCCCTTAGCTGGCTGGCCCTGCAACCTGCCCGGGCCGCCAGGACTCCTAGCCTGAAAAGACCACCCCGCACCGATGAATACCACGCGAAAAACACTGTTGCTGCTCGCAGGGCTGCTGATTGGGCTGCCCGGCTGCGACGAGTGCGGCCCCTTCAAGCAGCAGTACATCGACGTGAACGAGGCCCGCCTGCTGGCAACCCGTGCCCGGCCGGGAAGCAGCGTGGTAATCGTGGGAAGCGGCGAAACGGTAGCGGCGGCCGAACTGCAGCTGCAGTTGCTGCTGCGGGGCCCGGCATACAGCGCGGTGCCTGAGCGAGCGGGCGGGTTTGCCGCCGTGGCCTGCGAGCCGGCCGATCCGCAATTCACGGAAACCGTGGATTCGCTGCGCGTGAGCAGCCTCTACGACTTCGACGCGGCCCACCCGGCCGGCACCTCGCTGAACGACTTTATCCAGACCTCCGATGGCTCCGGGCGCCCGGTCAGCCTGACCAGCCTGCTGGCCACGCCGCAGGCGGCCGGGTGGCTGAACCACAAGATCCTGACGCTGGCGCAGGCCCCGGCCGGCGCGCACCCGCAGCAGTTCCGGGTGCGTTGCCACCTGACCAACGGCGAAGTGTACCAGGCCGAAACCCTGGTGCTGAACGTAACGCCCTGAGGGGGCAGCGGAAACCGGGAAAGCCGTAGAAAATTTACCGGCTATTACAACCTGCCGGGGTAAAGTAGGATCATGGGGGCAGAGGCAGCCGCCACGGGGCATCATTGCCGGTGGCCCGGCCGCTGTCTTTAGCGCTACTATTCTTACCCACCGTGAAGTTGTTTATTACTGCCAGCCTGTTAGTCGTGCTGATCGGCACGAGCTGCCAGCACGATTCGGCCACCGCCCAGCCGGGCGGTGGCACTTATGCTACCGCCGCCAGCCAGACCATCGAGGCCGCTGATGTTGCCGATGAAAGCGTCCGCGAAGCCGCCCGCCTGGCCTACGCCGAGGAAGTATTGCGGCGCAAAAGCACCCGGCAGCTGCCCAGCCACCTGCGCCGCCGCCGCTACCAGGCCCTCAAAGTATTGCACAAGTACCGCACCACCGGGCAAGTGGTAGTGCCCGCCGCGGCTCCCGGCCTGCTCGATCCGCAGGGCCGCCCCGCTGCCCTGGGCTACCTGATGCAGCAAACCGGCCGCCCCGAGCTGCCGGAGCAGCTCAACCGCCACTACCACGCCCCCATCAGCGCCATCGACGACGCATCCCTACGGCACTGGGTGCGCATGTCGGGCCTAACGATGGAAGAATGCGCCATGATTCAGGGCGCACGCTGAGCAGCCGGCGGTAGTGCATAAGCTGTTTGGCAAACCCGTCCCGGGCGTGCCTCTCGGCCCCGCAGGCCGCCCGTAGGCTGACCACCCGGCCAAGGAGGGCGTTTAGCCGCGGGGCGCGTTACGGACCCGAATCAGCTCGGCGGCCACGCTGATGGCTATTTCCTCGGGCGTGCGGCTGTGAATGGGCAGCCCGATGGGCGCGTGTACCCGGGCCAGCTGCGCCTCCGGGTAGCCCTCGGCCCGCAGCTCCCGGCGCATGGTCGTAATCTTGGCCGCGCTGCCCATCACCCCGAGGTAGGCAAACGGCCGCCCGAGCAGCTGCCGCAGCGCCACCCCATCGGTGCGGTAGCCGAAGGTCATCACCACCACGTACTGATGGGGGCCATCGGCAATGGCCTGCCCGAGGACGCCGTAATCGACGGTGCGTTTGTCGTGGGCGTAGGGGTTGAGCTGCAGCGTGTTCAGGCCGCTGCGGTCATCGAGCACGGTGAGGCGGAAGTCGAGGTGGGCCACCACTTGCGAGAGGGCCAGTCCCACGTGGCCGCCGCCCACGATGGTGAGCTGGTCGCGAAAGCCCAGCATTTCCACGTACTGCCAAGCATCGGCGGCATCGTCGGCGGGGCGGTGCAGGCCGGGCGCGCGGGGCGGCGCGCCGGCGGCGGCCTGCAGCTCGCCGCGGGCCGTACAGCGCAACCAGGCGGGGTGGTGGTGCTGCAGGGCGTCGGCCACGAAGCGCAGGGTGGGCAGGTGGTCTTCGTGCAGCGGCAGCAGCAGCAGCGTCTGCTGCCCCGAGCAGATCATGCCCGAGCGGTTGTGCGGGGCTTCGCCGCGGTGAACCTGCTCGCGCAGCAGCACTTCCCGGCGGCCGTCGGCCAGGCCGTGGCGGGCCAGCTCCACGAACTTGTGCTCCATGATGCCGCCCCCGATGGAGCCCACCATGCTGCCCGGCGCCACGCTCATCTTGAAGCCCTGCCGCCCCGGGCTGGAGCCGCTGCTGCTCACCACCAGCAGCAGACTGACCGGAATGCCGGCGCGCAGACACGCAATGGCGTGCTGCCATACCAGCAGGTCGCGTGGAACGGAAGGCGAAGCGTTAAAAAGGTCCAAGGTGGTGGGTGAATCCAACTGCAAGGAAGCATTTTATGGGCAAAAAATAGGATATCGGCGCGGGCAATTTCACCCTGGCAAGGCCCCGCGGCTCGGCCGGCTTGCGCCGGCCAGGCAAAAACAAGCGCCCACCGCCCGCCCGGCACTTAGCCGGGCGGGCGGTGGGCGCAGGGCCGGCTAAGTGCCGGCGCTACGAGGCGGCGGTGGGGGCGTGTTGAGCAGCCGGGGCCGCGGCCGACACCCCCGCCGGGGCGTAGAGGCTGGTCAGCACTTTCTCGGGGGTGATGGGAGCCGAAAAGGCCGGGCGCACGTCGGGGCGGAAGGCGCGCACGGCGTTGCGAATGGCGAAGTAGCCGCCCAGGCCGTACATCAGCGGCGGCTCGCCCACGGCTTTGGCCCGCAGAATGGCGTTGGGGTGGCCGGGCGTTTCCAGGAATTCCACGTCGAGCACGGCCGGCACGCTGTAGAGGTCGGGCACTTTGTAGGTGCTCAGGGCATTGCTGAGCAGGCGGCCGTCGGCGTTGTAAATCAGCTCCTCCATGGTCATCCAGCCCAGCCCCTGCACCAAGCCGCCCTCGATCTGCCCCCGGTCGATGCCCGGCGTGAAGCTCTGCCCGAAGTCGTGCACCAGGCGCACCGCGTCCACGTCGTAGGTACCGCGCACGGCGTCGACGGTGGCCTGCACCACGGCCGTGCCGTAGACGTGGTAGGCGAAGGGGTGGCCCTTTTCCTGGCTGGCGTCAAACCACAGGTCGGGCGTGGCGTAGTGGGCGTTTTCCGTCAGGCTCACCCGCTTCCAGTAGGCCGTCGACACCAGCTTTTCCCAGTTGGTTTCGGCGGGCGTGCCGGCGGCCAGCACCTGCTCATCGTGAATGTCCAGGCCCTCGTAGTTCATCTGCAGATCCTCGGCGGCGTGGCGCAGCAGGCGGGTGCGCAGCTCGCGGCAGGCCATTTCCACGGCTTTGCCGTTGAGGTCGGCCGTGGCCGAAGCCGCGGAGGGCGAGGTGTTGGCCACGCGGGTGGTGTTGGTGGCTTCCAGCCGCACGCGGCTGGCATTGATGCCCAGGGTGCGGGCGGCCACCTGAATCATCTTGGTATTCACGCCCTGGCCCATTTCCACCGCGCCGGTGCTGATGCCCACCGAGCCATCGGTGTAGATGTGCACCAGCGCCCGGGCCTGGTTCATGGCCGTTTTGGTGAACGAGATGCCGAAGCAGATGGGCATCACCGCCAGCCCGCGCTTTTTCGTCGCATTCCGGGCGTTAAAGGCGTCGACTTCGGCCTGCCAGCCCGCCAGGTCAAACTTCTGTTCGGCCGTCTGCCAGCTTAGCCCGGCGTTGCAGGCCTCCACGCGCTGCCCGTACGGAAACACCTGCCCGTCCTGCAGCAGGTTGCGCCGCTGAATTTCGTAGGCCGGCACACCCAGCTGCTCGGCCGCCTGCGCAATGGCCGACTCGATAACGAACATGCCCTGCGGCCCGCCGAAGCCCCGGAAAGCGGTGTTGGGCGGCAGGTTGGTGCGGCAGCTGTAGGCCGTGGCCCGCACGTTCGGAATGAAGTAGGTATTGCAGGCGTGAAACAGGGTGCGCTCCAGCACGGCCGGCGAGAGGTCGGCCGCGGCGCCAGCGTTTTGGTAGAAGGTCACCTCGTAGGCCAGCAGCTGCAGGTCGGCCGAAAGGCCCAGCTTGAAGTCGGAGGAGTAGGGGTGGCGCTTGCCGGTCATGCGCAGGTCGTCGTGGCGGGGCAGCACCAGCTTCACCGGCTTTTTCAGCACGTAGGCGGCCAGCGCGGCCAGGGCGCCCCAGGTGGTGGCCTGGTCTTCCTTGCCGCCGAAGCCGCCGCCCAGGCGCACCACGTCCACTTCCACCTTGTGCATCCCGGTGCCGAGCACCCGCGCCGTGTGGCGCTGCACGGCCGTCGGGCCCTGGGTGGAGGAGTGCACCCGCACCCCGCCGCCGTCGGTGGGGTAGGCGTAGGCGCCCTGCGTTTCGATGTAAAGGTGCTCCTGCCCGCCGCTGTCGGCCGTGCCCTCGATAACGTGGGCGCAGTCGGCCCAGGCCGTGGCCGGGTCGCCGAGGCGGAAGGTGCGCGGCGGCACAATCAACTCGCCCTGCGCCTGCGCCACCCGCGGGTCGGTAATGACGGGCAGCGGCGTGATGTCGGCCTCGATGAGCTGGACGGCAGCGCGGGCCTGGGCCTCGGTTTCGGCCAGCACCAGGGCTACCGGCTGACCCTGAAAATGCACGTGGCCCTCGGCCAGCAGCGGCTCGTCGGGCACGATGCCGCCAATCTGGTTTTCGCCGGGAATGTCCTCGGCCGTGAGGATGCGCACCACGCCGGGGGCGCGCCGGGCGGCCTGCAGACTGAGCCCGTCGAGCACGCCGTGGGCCAGCGGGGAGCCGAACACGGCCGCGTGCAGCGTGCCGCGCTGCACCGGAATGTCGTCGAGGTATTGGGATTCGCCGCGCACGTGGCCGGCAGCGTCGAGGTTGTGCATGGGAAGGGGGCGTGTTTCGTTGTGCGTTTTGGGCTTTTCGGCCGGGGCCGAAGCCACGCTACAGGCCCGGAGCTGGCGCAGCCGTGCCGGGCTTCGCTCAGGCAACCGAAAGCCGCACGGTCCCAACGGGCCAATGGCGGCGAAAAACGAACAACGAGTAACGAAAAACGAAGATTTAAACCAGCTCCTGCAGCGTCAGCTGCTGCGGGAAATGCTCCAGGAAGTGGGCGTACAGCAGCTGGCGCAGCAGCAGGCGCTTGTACTCCGAGGTGCCGCGGGCGTCGCTGATGGGGCTGATTTCCTGCTGGGCCAGCTCGTTGGCGGCGCGCAGCGTGGCGGGCGTCAGCGGCTGACCGGCCAGCCACTCGGAGGTGCGCCGCAGGTAGAGCGGCGTGGGGCCCACGCCGCCGGCCGAGAGGTGCGCGTCCTGAATCACGCCATGCAGCACGCGCAGGCGGGCGGCCGAGTTCACGCTGGCAATGTCGAGGTGGGTGCGCTTGCTGACTTTCTCGAAGTTGAACACCTCCTCGGCCGTCGGCGGGCGGAAGCTGATGGCCACCAGCTGCTCGTCGGGCTGGCGGTTGAGCTGCTTGTAGCCGCGGTACAGCTCGCGCAGCGGCAGCCGGCGTGCCTGGCCGGCGGCGTTCTGCAGGGTCAGCTCGGCGTCGAGGGCCAGGAAGAAGATGGTCAGGTCGCCGATGGGGGAGGCGTTGACGAAGTTGCCGGCCACAGTGGCCATGTTGCGAATCGGCGTGCTCGACACCAGCTTGAGGTGCCGGCGCAGGCGCGGAAACCGGCTCTGCAGCAGCTCGGAGGCGCGCAGGTCTTCCACCGTGGTGGCCGCGCCCAGCGTGAGGCGGCCGTCGGCTTCTTCGCGGATAAAGCAACGCTCCTGCTGGCCGTAGAGTAATTGCACTTCGGCGGCCAGTACCTCGTCGGCGCGCTGCACCAGCAGGTCGGTGCCGCCGCCGAGCAGGTAGCGGGCCGCGTCGGCCTCGAGCTGGCCGCCGGTGCGGGCGGCTACGTCGGCCACGGTGGCGGCGCGCAGCTCGGCTAGGCGTTCGGGCATCCGCTCGAAATAAGCCGGCACGAAGCCCTGCTGCACCAGCCACTGCAGCCGCGCCGGGGCCGCGTCGCGCTCCAGCAGCTGGGCCGTAAGCCGGTCGGCGGCCCGCTCCAGGGACTTGTAGCCCGTGCAGCGGCAGATGTTGCCGTCGATGCTGGCGCGGGCGTCTTCCGGAGTGGCCGCGCCGCCCAGGCAGTGCCCGGTCAGCGACATCACGAAGCCCGGCGTGCAGAAGCCGCACTGGGTGCCGCCCTCGGCCACAATGGCCTGCTGCACCGGCGTCAGGGCCGCCGCCGGCTGGCTGATACCCTCCACCGTGACGATGTGCCGGCCGTGGGCGTTGCCCAGGGGCGTGAGGCAGCTGGTCATGGACTGGTAGCGCACGACGGGCTGCCCGCTGGCGTCGGGGCGCAGCTCGCCCACCAGCACGGTGCAGGCGCCGCAGTCGCCCTCGCGGCAGCCGATTTTGGTGCCGGTCAGGTGCTGCTGGTAGCGGATGTAATCGAGCAGGGTGCTGCCGGCCCGGTGGGTGGGGCGCACGAGCTGGTCGTTGAGGTAAAACTGGAGCATAGGGAAAGCGCCGCCGTGGGGCGGATTAGCAATATAGCAATTCCGGGAGCGGGCACTAAGCCCGATGGTTTAAACTTTGAGAATCAACCGCTATATTTTTTGCGTAAACAGAAATATGCCTAACTTCTAAGCCCTAACACCTCATTGCCCGCGCTGCGCATATGAAACCCACTTGTACTGCTGCAACTGTATTTCTCGCCCTGCTGCTCAGCAGCTGCTTTACCGCCCGCGAAGGGCGCATCGAATCCGACTACAGCTACGCGGGCAACTTCCGGCACTACCGCACCTTCGCCTTCCTGCAGGGCGCCGACGGCACGGCCCGCGACAGCGCCGCCATGCTCGATGAAACCGTGCGCGACGCCATCCAGACGCACCTGCGCGCCCAGGGCTACAAGCTCAACCAGCGCCGCCCCGATTTGCTGATTTCCTACCGCGTGTTCGACGGGGCCATGCGCTTCACCGGCTACAACCAGCCCGACCTGATGCAGTGGGTGCGCAAGGAATCGGTGGAAGACGACGAGACGCCCACCGACGAGCGGCAGGGCTACGACCGGGTGCGCTACCTGCTCAACGACGGCACGCTGCTCATCACCCTTATCGACCACAAAAACGGCCGCGCCGTGTGGCAGGGCTACGCCTCCAACGTAACGGCCCGGCAGGGCGCCCAGGCCAGCATCATCATGCGCCGCGCCGTGCGCTCCATCTTCGACCGCTACCGCGTGCTGTCGGAAGACTACCAGAACGAACCGCAGATGCGCTAGGGGCCTCGCCCCCCGGCCCCCTCTCCAAAAGAGAGGGGGAGCTTGACGTCAATAAAAAAGCGGCCGCCATAAGCATGATGCTCATGGCGGCCGCTGTCGTTACATTTCATTTAAACTTGTCCCTATTGGGCCGCGGATGTTTCCTGTAGCGGTCCGCCCAACCTGCTGACGTCAGGCTCCCCCTCTCTTTTGGAGAGGGGGCCGGGGGGTGAGGCCCTTACCGGTTTTTGCCGGCCGGAATGCGAAACTGCAGGCCCAACGTCGGCAGGATGGTGACGCCTTTGAGCTTGGTTTCCTTGTTGTTGAGAATCTTGTAGGTGCCGAAGTTCTGGTAGTAAATGGCCAGCGCCGGCAGGAAATAGGCGTAGCGGTAGCCCACTTTCAGGTTGACGAAGCCGCCGATGGCCCCGTAGCTGCGCCGCTCCAGCAGGTTCGGAATGCGGTCGGTGACGCGGTTGGAGCCGGGAATGTAGTTGAAGATTTTGCCGGGCTGGAAGCCGTATTTCAGGAAGGTGCGGCTGTAGACCAGGCCGTACGACACGTTGCCGATCTGCTCTTCGGGCCCGAAGGAGGTGCTGAACACCAGCGGCACCAGCAAATCGACGCGGCGGGCGGTGAAGCCCAGCAGCTTCTCGGTGTCTTCGAGAAAGGGAATGCTCGGCAGCTTGGCCTTCTGGGTGGAAAACTGCAGGCCCACGCTGCCGTACATGTCGCCCGACTGGCCCTGGGGCTTCTCGGGCGTGCCCAGCGGCCCCATAAACTGGTACATGGCATCGAAGCTGTGCGCCCCGAACGAATACTTGTAGCCCACGTCGACGCGGTTGAGCAGGCCGTAGCGCACGTAGAGGTCGGAGGTAGCCACGGTCGGGTCGAGCACGTAGGCCAGCGCGGCGGCCTGCACCCGGTCGAGGCCCTGCTCGTAGCGGATGGTGTCGCGGTTGATGGCCTGCTGCACCACGTCTTTGGCCGCTCCGGTGATTTTGCCGATGGAGGCCGTGCCGATGTTGAAGCCCAGGTTGCCGCCGGCCTTGAACTGGCCTTTGGGCGTGACTTTGCCCGACGAAATAATGGAGCGCGGAGCCGAGCAGGCCCCGACGGCCAGCAGCAGTGCGAAGGGCAGCAGGCGGCGGAGAGAAGAAAGGAGCATAGAAAGGGGAGAAAGTCAGCGGGAAGCAAAGCGCGAATATCCAAAAAGCGGGCCGGTCTTGGTAGTGCGTTGGCCCGCGGCACCGTTTTCGGCACCTTTGCGCCCAATGATACTCGTTGTGCTCGTTTGGTTGGTTGCGGCCCTTGGCACCACCGCGCTGGGCGTGGGCGCGTGGCGCCTGGCCGGCCGCTTGGGCGTGCGCGGGGCCGGGCAGCTGCCCGCGCCCGAGTGGCTGAGCCTGACGGGTGGGGCCCTGCTGACGGCCGCCCTGCAGCTTTACTCATTGGCCGCCCCGATTGACGCGCGGGCACAGCTACTATTCGGCCTCGGCCTGGCCGTCGTGCTGCTGCTGAACCGCCGCGCCTGGTGGCAGGCTGTGCGCCGGTCGTGGCCCGCCCGCTGGAGTTCCGCTGAGCGTCTGGGCGCGGTGCTGCTCCTACTGCTGCTCGGCTGGCTGCTGACCTTCGCCGCGCAGGCGCCCACCAACTACGACGTGGGCCTGTACCAGCTGCAAACGCTGCAATGGACCGAGCAATTTGCCGCCGTGCCCGGCCTGGGCAACCTGCACGGCCGCTTGGCTTTCAACTCCAGCCTGTACCTGCCGCTGGCTTTGTTTCGGGCGACGACGCCCGTCGGCCCGGCCTACGCGCTCAGCGCCTACAGCTACGCCCTGCTGGCCGTGGCGGCGGTACGGGCCCTGGTGGCCGGCCTGCGCGCTCCGCAGCCCGATGCGCGCCGGGTGTGGGCGCCCCTGCTGCTGCTGCTGCTGCTGGTGTACTCGTTTCAGGTCTGGCTCTCGTCGGTTACTTCCGACTGCACCACGGCCGCGCTGCTGGTGCTGCTGTTCTATTACTTCGCCCAGCACCCGCCGCTGCGCGCCACCGAGGCCCAGCGCCTGTTGCTGACCTTGCTGGCCGCCTGGGCTGTCACGCTGAAGCTCTCGGCGGCACCGGTGCTACTGCTGCCGCTCTACGCCGCGCGGGCCGCCCCGGAGTCGCTGCGTTTCGGCCGCCGCTGGGGCGGGCCGCTGGCGCTGGGGCTGCTGCTGGCCCTGCCCTGGCTGACGCGCAACGTAGTTTTGTCGGGCTACCTGATCTACCCGCTGCCAGCCATTGATTTATTCGACGTCGACTGGAAGCTGCCGCTGGCCTACGCCCGCATGGAGCATAATATGATTGTGAACCTGGCCCGCAACTCGGCCGAAAGCCCCTACGCCGCGCCCCACCAGACGCTGTGGCAGTGGTGGCCGAACTGGTGGGCCCCGATGGTGGGCTTCCCCGGCGCCGTGGTGGTGGCCGCGCTGGCCTCGCCACTGGTGGCCGCGTGGCGCTGGCGGCGGCCGCGCACCGCCGCCGAGCAGGGCTGGGCCGGCGGCTGGCTGGTGGCCTGGGTGGGCAGCGTGTTCTGGTTTGTGGCCGCCCCCGATTACCGCTTCGGGGCGGGCTTTCTGCTGGTGGCAGCGCTGTGGCCCTGGCTGGGGCCCCGCTGGCCCGGCCCGGCCCAGGCGGGCCGGCTGCGCTACCTGCCGGGCCTGCTGCTGCTGCTTTGGGTGCTGCATAACCTGCGCGGCCCGCTTTACCAGCTGCGCCACAACCCGGCACGCTTTGCCCGGCGCCTGGTGTGGCCCGAACTACCCGCCGTGCCCGCCACCGTGGCCGTGCCTGTCGCGCCCGGCCTCCTCGTGCGCGTGCCGCGCGAGGGGTTTCAGTGCTGGGGGGCACCCTTGCCCTGCGCCCACTGCGCCGAAGCCGGCCTGCGCCTGCGCGGCCGTACGCTGGGCGAGGGTTTGCGGCGCACGGAGTAGGAGGGAAGCGGCTCACCCCACTGTCATTGCGAGCAAAGCGAAGCAATCCTTCCTCCAGTAGCACCGCCGAGGCAATCCTTGCTGCCCGAAAACGGCACCGCCGAAACTGCAGATGCCCGTTTCGGGCGGTGCTGCTTGTCCCGTTTGTGCCGCGAGGGGAAAGATTGCTTCGCTTCGCTCGCAATGACGGCGGGGTGAACCGTCTGCCAGCTCCGCCATTTCCTTGTTACTTGCTCGTCGTTACCTGATAATTGCCCGCATGAACATCCTCTACGGCGTGCCCGGCGAAGGGCTCGGCCACGCCACCCGCAGCAAAGTCGTCATCCGTCACCTGCTCGACGCCGGCCACGAGGTGCAGGTGGTCAGCAGCAGCCGGGCCTACAAGCTGCTGGCCGACAACTTCCCCGGCCGGGTGCGCGAAATCAAGGGCTTTCACCTGGCCTATAAGGAGCTGACCGTGTCGAAAAGCCGCACGGCCGCCCTCACGCTGCGCGCGGCGCCGGACAATCTGCAGCTGAACTTCCGCCGCTACCGCGACCTGCTGGCCGACTGCTGCCGCTTCGACCTGGTCATTTCCGACTTCGAGTCGTTCAGCTACTTCTTCGCCAAAACCCAGCGCCTGCCGGTCATCAGTATCGACAACATGCAGATTATCAGCCGCGCCCAGCTCGACGTGCCGATTCCGCGGGAAGAGCGCGGCAACTTCGAGCTGGCCCGGGGCATCGTGCGCGCCAAGCTGCCCCGCTCGCGGCACTACTTCGTCACCACCTTCTTTCGCCCGCCCGTGGCGAAGCCCGACACCACGCTGGTGCCGCCCATCATTCGCCCCGAAATCGTGGCCCAGCAGCCTACGCGCGGGCAGCACGTGCTGGTGTACCAGTCGAGCACCAACCAGCGCGACCTGGTGAGCCTGCTGCAGCAGCTGCCCGGGCAGCAGTTCCGCGTCTACGGCTTCAACCGCGACGAGGAGCACGGCAACGTGCAGCTGCGCTCCTTCTCCGAAGCGGGCTTTATCGACGACCTGGCCTCGGCCCGCGCCGTGGTGACCAACGGCGGCTTCTCGCTGATTTCCGAGGCCGTGTACCTGCACAAGCCCGTCTGCGCCATTCCGATTCCGGCGCAGTTCGAGCAGTGGCTGAACGCGGCCGAAATCGAGCGGCTGGGCTACGGCCGCCACTTCCCGGCGCTAACTCCGGACAACCTGAAGGCGTTTTTGTACGACCTCGCGCCGTTTGAGCAGGCGCTGGGTGAGTACCGGCAGGAGGGAAATGAGGAGCTGTTCCGGGCGCTGAATGCGGAGTTGGTGCGGGTAATGTCGGACCACTAGGGTGGTAGCAGGGCAAGTCAGTATGTTGACAATGATCAGAAGCTGTTTTTGTTAAAATTCGATTGTGATGGACGCAGCTAAATTTAATTACTGGCTATTCAAAATAGTATGTGTGGTGCCGATAGTGGTAGGATTGCTGCTTTGTAAAGCATCGATAGATGCTCAATTGATGATTAATAGATTGGTGAAGTCAGGTACTGTAGTTGATGGTGTAATAAATATTATATCTGAAAATAATACGGTGGACGAATCTTCTACTATATATACTGCTGAGTACGAGGTTGCCGGAAATTTGTATCAAGTAAGCAATAAAGTTTTGATAAAGAGTGATACTAACCAAGTAGGGAGAAAGGTTAAAGTTGTTTACAATCCTCATGATCCGACCGAATCAATAATATACAATACATCAGAGGTTGGATTGTATGGTGCTTTTATGGTTATTGGTTTTGCTCTGGTGGTGCTGGGTTTACTAGGTCTAAAATTTTTTAAACTAAGTAATAAAGTATCATACGATTGATGATTGACTGGCGCATAGATAATCTTGTCAGGCACAAGGATTGAAAGCGAAAAGGTAGAAGAAGTCACTAGTGCGCCTTTCATCCCGCCCGGTTTGCCTAATTTCCGGCTTGATGACGCTTCGCCCCGCCACCGCCCTCGCGGCCCTCGGCCTGCTGCTCGCGGCCTGTTCCACCGGCCGCACCCCGCAAGCCGCCGCCCCGCTCAACCAATTCGCCGCCGACAGCACCCTGCGCCGCATCGCCACGGCCCAGGACCAGCGCCAGACCCAGGCGCTGCGCCCCTTCCTGCACCACCCCAAGGCCCGCTACCGGCAGGCCGCGGCCCTGGCCTTTGCCTCGGTGCAGGACCGCGCCGCACTGCCCGACCTGCTCGGCGCCCTTTCCGATGCCAACGTGGAGGTGCGCCAGGCTGCGGCCTTCGCCCTGGGCCAAGCGGCCGACAGCGCCGCCGCCGCGCCCCTGGCCAGCCAGCTCGGCACCGAAACCGATGCCCGCGCCCGCCGCTACGAGCTGGAAGCCCTGGGCCGCTGCGTGGGTCGGGGCGGGCTGCCCTTGCTGCTCCAGCTGCCCCGAACCGCCACGCCCGCTGATACCCTGCTCACCATCGGGCAGGCCTGGGGGCTGTACCGCGCCGGTCTGCGCGGGCTGACCTCCGAGGCCGCCGTGCGCCGCACTGTCAGCTTGCTGAGCCGCCAGCAGCCGTTTTCGGCTCGGCTGGCCGCCGCCCACACCCTGGCCCGCACCCCGCGCCTCGACCTGACGGCCTACCAGGAACCCATTACGGCCGCCGCCACCACCGACCCGAGCTACGCCGTGCGCTCGGCTGCCACCAGCGCCCTGGGCAAGGTGAAGGCCGCGACGCTGGCGCCCGTGCTGGCCGGCATCCTGCGCCGCGACGCCGACTACCGCGTGCGCGTGGCCGCCCTGCGCGCCCTGAACGCCGCCATGTACGCCCCGGTGAAGGAAGCCGCCTGGGCCGCCCTCGACGATGCGCAGAACCAGGTGGCCGTCACCGCCGCCGAGTTCTTCCTTGCCCATGCCACCGGCGAAACCGGCCGCCTGTTCCTCGACAAAGCCGCCCGCATGACGGCCTGGCGGCCCCGCGTCGTGGTACTGGCCGCCGCGCTGCACCATGCTTCGGCCGCCGAGAAGGAGGGCATCCGCACCGCCATTCAGCAGCGCTACACCGCCGCCACCGATGCCTACGAGCGGGCCTTTCTGCTGAAAGCCCTCGGCGAAGATCCGGCCGCGTTTGCCTTCGTCGAGCAGGCCACGTTTGCCCCGAACCAGCCGCCGGTGGTCAGCACCTACGGCATCGAGGCGCTGGTGGCCCTGCGCAGCCGCCCCGACTTTCCCGAGGGCCAGCAGCCGCTGTTCGTGCGGACGCTGGAGCGCGCCATCAGCAGCGACGACGTGGCCCTGATCGGGACGGCGGCCGGGGCGCTGAAGGAGGAAAAGCTGAACCTGCGCCGCGACTTCCGCAACCTGGCGCTGCTGCGCACGGCCCAGCAGCGCATCCGCCTGCCCCGCGACGTGGAAGCCTGGCAGGCCCTGCAGCAGGCCCTCGATTACCTCGAAGGCAAAACCACCCCGACGCCCACGCCCAGCGCCGCCGCCCAGCATCCCATCGACTGGGCGCTGGTGGAGACGATTCCGGCCGGGCAGCGCGTGCGCGTGAGCACGGCCCGCGGGCCGGTGGTGCTGCGCCTGCTGGTGGAAGAGGCGCCCGGCTCGGTGGCCAGCTTCGTGCAGCTCATCCGCCAGGGCTTCTACGACGGCAAGAACTTCCACCGCGTGGTGCCCAACTTCGTGGCCCAGGGCGGCTGCCCCCGCGGCGACGGGTGGGGCGGCACCGACTACACCCTGCGCTCCGAATTTGCGGACCGGGGCTACCTCACGGGCGCCGTGGGCCTAGCCTCGGCCGGCAAGGACACCGAGAGCTGCCAGTGGTTTATCACCCACAGCCCCACGCCCCACCTCGACGGCCGCTACACCATTTTCGCCGTCGTGGAAAGCGGCATGGACGTGGTGCACCGCCTCGACATCGGGGACCGAATCGACAAGGTGGAGCTGCTGCCCACGGCCGCCGGCGTCCGATAGTGCGGCCAGCAGTAAATGCCAACGGCCCGCCGAAACACGTTTCGGCGGGCCGTTGGGCGTTGTTGGGGAGTCCGGCGACTATTCTACCCGCAATTGCCGGGCGCTGCTCAGCAGGCCTCGGCCGCTCACGCGCACCACGTACAGGCCGGGCTTCACGTGGCCGGCCAGCTGCAGCTCCAGGCGCTGGCCCACGACAGGCGCCGTGGTCGTCCACACCGTGCGGCCCACGGCATCGAGCACTTGTACCGTGGCCTGCGTGGCGCTGGTAGCGGGCAGCTGAATGGTCAGCTCGTTGCGCGTCGGGTTCGGGTACAGGGCCAGTTGGCCCTTGCCGCCGGTCAGCTGCACGGCCACCACCGACGAGTATTTTGCCTGGCCGTCGAAGTCGACCTGGCGCAGGCGGTAGTACACCACCTCGCTCAGGCCCGAGGCGTCGAGGAAGCTGTACTGCTGGGCGCTGGTGGTGGTGCCGTGCCCGGCCACGAAGCCCACCCGCTGCCATTCGCGGCCGTTGAGGGCGCGCTCCACGTCGAAGCCGCGGTTGTCCTTCTCTTGGGCGGTGGTCCAGTACAGGCGGGCGCGGCCTTCGCCGGCGGCTTCGGCCCGGAACGAGGTCAGCTCCACCGGCAAGGGGTTGATGGGGGAGGTGGAGCCGAAGGTGAACGGCCCGAAGCCGCCTACCGGGCCGGCCGAGGCCACGGAGCCCGCGCCGGCGCTGCCCGTGGTGCCGCCGTTGCCCTCGCTGAGCCACTGGCTGCCGTCGAAGCGGGCCACGCGCAGCTCGGGCAAGGAATTGATGCCGCTGCGGCCGCCGTCTTCCCAGTACAGGCGCACGGCCACCGCGCCGCTGCCGGCGGGGCGC
The DNA here is from genome assembly GCF_003258365.1 of Hymenobacter edaphi. Taxonomy (GTDB): domain Bacteria; phylum Bacteroidota; class Bacteroidia; order Cytophagales; family Hymenobacteraceae; genus Solirubrum; species Solirubrum edaphi. The sequence continues at coordinate 110,599 of NZ_QHKM01000004.1, forward strand.
TCCAGGTTCCAGTATTCCACCCGGCTGATGGTGGCCAAGCCCGGCTCGGCCGCCTGCGAAGCGTAAGCCTGTGCGAAGTACTCGGCCGTGAAGGTGCTGCTAGCCGTGGGCGCCGAAATGCCCAGGCGGGCCCACACGCCGTTGCGACCCAGCGGAAACACGAAGGCCGTGCTGCCCACCTTGCTCACCGGCCCTTGCACGTAGCTGCCCGCGTTGCCCTCGGTGCTGCTGCTGCCGGCGGCTAGGGTGAGCAGGCTTGTGGCCGAGCTGTTGATGAAGCCGGCCGTGAGCGTGAGGCTGCCGCTGAGCGTGAGCGGAGCGCCCAGCGTGAGGGCCTTACCGCTGCCGTTCAGCGTCAGGTCGCGCAGGGTCAGGGCGGCGTTGGTTTGCAGCAGCGTAATGTTCTTGGTCACCACCACCGATTCGTTGTAGGTGCCGCCCTCGGCCTCAATGGTGCCCCCGTCGAGGATGGCCACGGCGGCCTCCTGCAGGTTGCCGGCGGGCAGGGCATCGGGCACGTTGGCGGCCACGCGCAGGTAGCTCAGGTCCGGCTGAAAGCCCGTTTCCACCGACACGTCGGTTTTGCTGTTCAGGAAGGGGCTGAACTGCAGCCGGCCCGTCGGGGCCAACGACGATACTTCCGTGAAGCTGCCGGTGAGCGTGCGCACCAGTCCGCCGGTGCCGCTGGCGCCGCGGATATCGGCCAGCACGTTGCTGCCCAGCCAGTTCAGGGCCGCGTTGGCCGGGTTGGTCAGGTTGATGGCCCGAATGCTGACCACGTCGCAGGTATCCACCAGGTTTTCCTGCACCATCACCCCGCTCGATACCAGCAGCTGGTTGCGCGGAATGTCGAAGTAGGGCGTGGCCTGCTCGGAGGTGGTAGCGGGGCGGTCCTGCACCTGAATGCCCAGCTGACAGCGCGTCACCACGTTGTGGCGCACCTGGTGGTTGCTGCCCTCCAGCACGATGCCGAAGCCGCTGCGGTTGAGCAGCGCAAACGCCGTGGAGCGGTAGCCGCGAATGGTGTTGCTTTCAATCCAGAGGCCGCTGGTGGTCAGATCGTCGTTGTAGCTGGGGCGCCCGGCAATCAGCCGGTCCCGGTCGACCACGGCAATGGCGGCGTTGTCGGCCACCAGGTTGGTGGGCTGCGCCAGGCCCCGCGTGATGCGGTTGCGGCGCACCACGAAGCTGCCCGGGCCGCTGTCCAGCCCGGTTCCCGTGCACGATTTCAGCTCCAGCCCGTTGTCGGCGTTGTCCTCGATGACGTTGTCCTCGATCAGCGCCCCGATGCTGGTGTAGGTACCGCCCGCGTCGCGCTGGCCGGCCACTTTCAGCAAGGCCAGGGCGGGGCCCAGGTTGCCGTAGAAGCGGCAGCCGCGCACGATCAGGCCGGAAGTGGCGCGCTCGTTCACGTCGATGCCGGCGCGGCGGTTCTGCTCGAAGGCCGAGTTTTCGATGAGCAGGTTGTTCTTATCGGCTCCGGCGTCGGCGCCGTTGAAGAACAGGCCCCGGCCGTAGTTATTGCCGCTGACGGAGGGTGCCCCGCCCCCGGCCGTCGCGCTCTGAATGCGCGTAAACCGGATGCTCACCCGCCGGAAGGTCAGGTTGCTCACGTTGCCGCCCAGCTCGATGCCCTGGCGGTAGCACTTGAACACGTCCAGGTCCTCAAACACCACGTTGCTGATCTGGCTGCCGGGCAGGCTGCCGTAGATGCCGTAATCGTAGCGGCGCAAACTTAGGCGGCTGATGCGGATGGGCTGGGCCGCAGTGCCGCTGGCCGCTACCGAAATGGCCGGCACCACGTCGTACACGTTGTCGGCTGTGCGCGGCCCGTCGCTGAAGATGGTGGCCGAGGCCGGGCTGCGGAGCGAGTCGCCCGCGCCCTGCAGGCTCACCGGCTTATCGATGATGACCAGCTGCTGGTAGCGGCCCGCATCCACGAAAATGGTGGCGCCGGGGGCCGCCGCCGCCACGGCCCGGTTGACGGTGGCAAACGGTGCCGACGCCGAGCCGGTGCCGGTAGCGTCGCTGCCGGGGGCGGAGGTATACACGTCGCCGGTGGTGGCCGCGTCGTTGACGTAAAGCGAAGATTGGGCTACCGTGCTGGTCGATGTCAGGCCCGCCAGCAGCGCCGTTCCCAAGGCAAGTATGGTTGGTTTCATAGCGGGAAAAAGTCAGGTTTTGCCCTCCCAAAACGTAACTGCCTATTTCCGGGTTGGTGCCGGAACGGACCGCCGCCGCGGCCGGCGCGCCGATGTTGCCCCTGCGTCCAGCAAAGGGCGTTTTTGCGCGGCCAAGCTTTAAAAATTTATTTCTAATAAGTTGATATTAATATAGTTACAGATTTTAATAAACAAAGAAAAAGCTGCCTGTTTTTTCGACGGGCAGCTTCTTAATGGGAACGACTGGACTTGCTATTCGTCGCGCTGGTGGGCGTGGGCCGGGGGCGTGGTGGCTTCGACGGCCGTGAAGGGCTCCAGCACCCGGTAGCGGTGGCTGGCGCCCTTGGGCACCACCCAGGAGTTGCCGGGCTCCAGCAGCACCATCTGGCCTTCCAGGTGCAGCTCGGCCCGGCCGCTGATGACGAAGCCCACCGTTTCGTAGGCGCGGCTGACGGCTTCCTTTTGCTCGCCGGGCTGCTCGTTTTCCCAGAGGCGCATGGCCACCTGCGTGCCCGAGGCGAGGTATTTCTGGCCTTCCGGGCCGTGCGGCGAAAAGCGCGAGTCTACTTTGGTGATGGTCGTGTCGGCCATGGGACGGGTGTTTTGGGAGGTAAATACTGCGGATGTACCTTGCCCTAACGCAGCCAGCCTCGCGGCGGTTGTGCCCCGCTGGGGCCAACATTTCGGCCCCGCTGCCGGTTGAATTCCGCTCACCGGGCGCCCCGCCCACCGCCGCCCGCCATGACCGACGCATTTTTCCGCTCCCTGGCCGATGCTCACCGCACGGCCCCGCCGCCCCTGCCCGGCCCCGCGCTCTGCCAGCTGGCCGAAGACCTGCTCGACCTGCTCTTTCCCGAGCGCACCGGGCAGCGCCTGCCCGAGCCCGCCGCCGTGGCCGCCCGCCTGCAGGCCCGGCAGCAGCAGCTCGAAGGCCTGCTGACCACCGTATCGGGCCTGCCGGTGCCGCCCGCCGCCCTCGCCGCCGACCTCTTCGACCGGCTGCCGGTGCTCCACGAGCTGCTGCTGCTCGACGCCCGCGCCATCATGGCCGCCGACCCCGCCGCCCAGGATCTGGCCGAAGTCATCTGCACCTACCCCGGCTTCTACGCCCTCGGCCTGCACCGCCTCGCCCATGCCCTCTACCAGCGCCAGGTACCGCTGTTGCCGCGCCTGCTCAGCGAATACGCCCACCAGCGCACCGGCATCGACATTCACCCCGGCGCCCGCATCGGCCGCAGCTGCAGCATCGACCACGGCACGGGCATCGTCATCGGCGAAACGGCCGTGCTCGGCGACCATGTGCGCCTGTTCCAGGGCGTCACGCTGGGGGCGCTGAGCGTGGCCAAGGAGCTGGCCCACCAGAAGCGTCACCCCACCATCGAAGACCACGTGGTCATCTACGCCGGGGCCACTATCTTGGGCGGCAGCACCGTGGTGGGGCGCCACAGCCTGATCGGCGGCAACGTGTGGCTGACCGAGAGCGTGCCCTCGCACTCCCGCGTGTACCACCGCGCCCAGATCCACGTCACCCGCGTCGAAGACCCCTCGGCCGACCTCACGTTTTCCATTTAGCGAGTTGGTGAGATAGTGAAATGGGGAGTGCCGTTGAAGCGGCCTGCCTCGAAACACTAGCTCCCTATTTCACCAGCTCGCCATTTCACCTCTTACATGAAAGCCAATTCCATCCTCGACACCATCGGCAACACGCCGCTCGTCCGCATCAACCGCCTGTTTCAGGATATCCGCCCCGACGTGGAGGTGTGGGTGAAGCTGGAGCGCGCCAACCCCGGCGGGAGCATCAAAGACCGCATTGCCCTCTCGATGATCGAGCAGGCCGAAAAGGACGGCCTGCTCACCCCCGACAGCCTTATCGTGGAGCCGACCTCCGGTAACACCGGCGTGGGCCTGGCCATGGTGGCCGCCGTGAAGGGCTACAAGCTCACCCTGGTCATGCCCGAGTCCATGTCCATCGAGCGGCGGCGGCTGATGGCCGCTTACGGTGCCAACCTGGAGCTGACCCCGCGCGAGAAAGGCATGAAGGGCGCCATCGAAAAGGCCCACGAGCTGGTGCAGAACACGCCCGGCGCCTGGATGCCCATGCAGTTCGATAACCCGGCCAACATCCGCGTGCACGCCGAAACCACCGCCCGCGAAATCCAGCAGGACGCCCCCGAGGGCTTCGACTTCCTGATTACCGGCGTGGGTACCGGCGGCCACATCACCGGCGTGGCCGAGGTGCTCAAGCCGCAACAGCCGAACCTGCAGGTCTTCGCCGTCGAGCCCGAACTCTCGCCCGTCATCAGCGGCGGCGCGCCCGGTCCGCACCCCATCCAGGGCATCGGCGCCGGCTTCATCCCCACGAACCTGCACCAGGACGTGCTCGACGGCGTCATCCAGGTCAGCCAGGCCGAAGCCTTCGACTACGCCCGCCGTGCGGCCAAGGAGGAGGGCATCTTCCTCGGCGTATCCTCCGGGGCCTCGCTGGCAGCCGTGGCCAAAAAGCTGGCCGAAGTGCCCCAGGGCGGCCGCGTCCTGACTTTCTGCTACGACACCGGCGAGCGGTACCTCTCCGTCGACGGTCTGTTCGTGTAGGCGGCCGGCCCGCGCCCATAACGGCAACGCCCCGGTACCGCAAGGTGCCGGGGCGTTTTATTGGGGAGAACCGTCGTCTTCGCTGCAAGCCGCGGAAGCAGCAGCCTAAGCACGGAGCCTAACGGCAGCCAGGGGCAACAAAAAACCCGACCTTGTGGGTCGGGCTTCTTGGGGCATTTGAAAACAGGAGTGGAGAATATCGGAGTCGAACCGATGACCTCTTGCATGCCATGCAAGCGCTCTAGCCAGCTGAGCTAATCCCCCGTTTGTCAAACCCATTCGCCGGTTGCGTTTGGTGATGCAAAAGTACAGCGCGTTTTTGATTCTGCAAGAGCTGGGCGAAAAAAACTTGCGAAAAAAAGCAAAAAAAAGTGGGCTGACGACTCGTCAGCCCACTTTCTAAGCGCTAAGCCCTTGGCTTAGTTGAAGATGTAGCGCAGGCCGAACTGCATGTAGTAGGTCGACGTAAGAGCGTTGTTGTTGCGGAACGTGGAGGTGATGGGGTTGCCACGGTCGTTGGCCAGACGGAAGGTCGGGCGCGTCGTGCCGCCGGGGTTCACCGTCGAACCGGTCGACGTTACGTTCTGCGGTACCAGCAGAGCCGAGTTGTTCACGAGGCGGTAGATACCCCAGTCGCTGTTGAGCAGGTTGCCCGCGTTGAAGATATCCAGGGTGAACTGCAGCGTGTTGCGCTTGTCGCCCAGGTTCGTGAACAGGTCCTGCGCCAGCTTCACGTCGAACTGGTGACGCCAGGGGTACTTGGCGCCGTTACGCTCGGCGTACTTGCCGCGGCGGCTCTTCAGGTAGTCGTCCTGCTCGATGTACTCGAAGAACAGACGCTTCTGCTCCTCGGCGCTAACCGTGGCGGTGCCGAACGAGCCCGACACGAAGTCGATTTCGCTTTCGTTAGCCGGTACGTAGATCAGGTCGTTGGTCTGACCGTCGCGGTTGAAGTCGCTGCTGTAGGTGTAGGAGAAGCGGCCCTGGGTCGAGGCTTCGTAGAAAACCGAAATCTGGGTGCCCAGGTGGCCGAAGTACTCCTTGCGGTACGAGAGCGAACCGACCAGGCGGTCCGGCACCACGAAGCTGGAGTAGCTCAGCTCGGGGCGGTTCGGGTCGTTGACGATGGGCGTACCCGACCAGGTGTTGATCAGCTGGTCGCCGCTGCCGTCGTACAGCACTTTCTGCTGGCTCTTCACGTAGGCAATCGAGGCGAACAGGCCGTTGGAGAAGCGCTTGTCCAGCTTAGCCGTCAACGACCAGTAGTAGCCCTTGTAGCCGTTGCTGAGGACGATGGGGTTGAAGGCCGAGTTGAACGGCCCGGTTGCGGGCGTCCCGTTGGCATTCGTGTTGCCGGCGGCCAGGCCGCCGTTGTTCAGCGGGTTGATGAACTTGGCGCTGTTGGCCAGCGGGTAGATCGGACGGTTATCGGGGTAGACTACGCCGTTGGTGGTAGTGTTCAGCGGCTGAGCATCCACCAGGTTGTAGTTTTTGCCGTAGGCCGTCACCAGGTCACGGTTGTAGATACCTTCGAGGGTACCCACCAGGCCCCAGGGCAGCTGGGCGTCAACGGCCAGGCTGCTCTTCCATGCTTGCGGGTTCTTGAAGTTCGGGTCCGTGGCGCTGATGGTCGACGGGATAACCGCGCCGGGGGCCGGCTGGGTGGCCGGACGGTAGGCGTTCGGGTCGTCGCTGAAGGGCATGCTGGCGAAGGGCAGCGTGCCACCGTTGGTCGTCGACCAGGTCTGCGTTACCTGCAGCAGGCCGGCGTCGCCCGACTGGGCTACGATCCACACCGTGGGAACTTTGCCGGCGAAAATGCCCGAGCCACCGCGGATTTGCAGGGTCCGGTCACCTTTCACGTCGTAGTTGAAACCGATGCGCGGCGAGAGCAGCACCCGGTTTTTGGGCAGAATGCCCGTGTCGATTTTGCGTCCGCCGGCGAAGTTCAGATCCGCTACTTTCTGCAGGGTCTGCACTTCCTTCACGTCGCGGTAGGCGTTCAGCTCGGCGCGCAGACCCAGGGTCAGGCGGAACTTCTCGCTCAGCGTCAGCTCGTCCTGGCCGTAAACCGAGTACTGGGCGAACTTGAAGCGCGGGAAGGCTTGCTCGTAGCCCGGCAGCAGCGAATAGGTCAGGGCGAAGTCGCGCGGGTTGCGGCCGTTCACGAAGTCGCTGTACGAGTTGAAGGCGTAGTAGCTGGTGGCGAAGCGCTGGAAGCCGTTCTTGGTTTCCTGCAGGTCAATCTGGCCGCCCAGGGTGAAGTTGTGGATGCCCGTGGTGTAGTTGACGAAGTCCACAATCGAGTAGGACTTCACGTCGCGCAGGTTGCCGAAGGTGAAGGGCTCGTAGCCGAACGAGGTCAGCGGAACGCTGTTGTTGTTGGTGATGGTACCGGTGCCGTCGAGGATGTCGACGAACGGGAACACCTCGCTGTCCGAGCTGCGGGGGTCGTTCTGGTGCGTGAACGTGCCGCGCAGGGTGTTGAAGAACTTGCCGCCGAAGGTCGAGTTCAATTCCACGGCCAGGGAGTAGAAGTTGGCCTCCTGGAAGTAGTTCGAGTTTTTAAACGGCAGGGCAAAGTTGCTGGTGCGCGTCTGGGGCAGGTTGGCCAGCGGGCTGCGCGAGGTGCTCACGAAGCTCGGCGACTTGCTTTCTACCTGGCTGTAGCGCACGGCCAGGTGGTGGTTGTTGCTGATGTTCCAGTCGATACGGCCCAGAATGTTGGTCCGGTCGCTCTTGAACGCGTAGTTCTGGTACGGGCCGGTGGCGTAGCCGTAGCGGGTCTGCAGGTAGTTGCTCACCGAGTCCAGGAAGGTCGCGCGCGGACGCACCACGTTCGAGGGCGTGCCCTGGGCTCCGTAGCGCAGTTCCGGCGTCGAGGCCAGGTTCTGCTGGCCCGGGCGCTCGGTCTGCTGGCGCTCGGCGTTCAGGAAGAAGAACAGCTTGTTCTTAATCACCGGACCGCCGATGCGGAAGCCGTACTGCTTGTCGTCGAGCTTCTGTTTGGGGAAGGTTTCGTTGCCGACCTCGTTGCCCTGCTGGTTCTGGTTGCGCCAGTAGGTGTATACCGAGCCCGAGAAGTCGTTGGTGCCCGAGCGGGTCACGGCGTTAACGGCGCTGCCGATAAAGCCCGACTGACGCACGTCGAACGGGGTCAGGTTCACGCTGATTTCCTGCACGGCATCCAGCGAGATGGGGTTGCCGTTGGCCGGCAGGTTGCCGCCGATACCGAAGTTGTTGTTGAAGTCAGCCCCGTCGATGGTCACGTTGTTCTGACGGTAGTTGCCCCCGCCGATAGCGCCCTGGTTGGTCGAGGACGACTGCGGCGTCAGACGCGTGAAGTCGTTCAGGTTACGCGTGATGGTGGGCAGGCGCTGGATTTCCTCCGTGCTGATGTTGGTCGTCGAGCCCGAACGCTCCGCGTTCAGCACCGAGCGCGAATCGCGGCCGGTTACTACTACGTCGGCCAGGGTCTGGGTTTGCTCGCTCAGGTTCACGTCCAGGCGCAGGGTCTGGCCCAGCGTCAGGTAAACGCCTTCGCGGGTCACGTCCTGGTAGCCCACGAAGGTGATGCGAACCGTGTAGGGACCACCCACGCGCATGTTTTGCAGGTTGAAGCGACCTTCCGAGTTGGTGGGGGCCACATACTGCGTACCGGTGGGCGTGTGCACGGCAATAACCGTGGCGCCCGGCAGGCCCGAGCCCGCCTTATCGGTAATCACCCCGCTGATGGCGGAGGTGGTTATGCCTTGGCTCCAGCCCGGCGTTGCAGCAGCTACCAGCAGCGTCGGGGCTAGGAAATGGTGAATAAACTTGTGTTTCATGAGTGAGTGTGAGAAACGGTGAGCAAGCTATTTTTTCCGCTCCAGCGGGGCGGTTGCGCGGTCAAGACCAGCAGCGGACGGTAGGGGGTGGGGCCTCAGAAAGGAGGCGTCCCGGCGGCGCTCAGCAGTCAGCCAGCAACATCTTTCAGGAGCGCGACAGTCGGGAAGAAGGAAGAGGCAAAAAACGCGGCAAAACTACGGCTTCAGGGCAGCAAGTCGGTGTTACAGAATTATTACATTTTAGGTGAGAAGTCAGCGCCTCGGTTCGGGAGAAGCCAAAAGGCCAAAAACACCGCAAAGCTACGAGGGGATTTCACAACTTCGGCCGCACCGCCTTAATAAAGCGGCTTAAGTAGTAATCACTTTCCAAAGCGTTTTCCACCACGCCCAGGGAGGTGGAGGAGTGGATAAACTGCACCCCTTCCGAACTTACGTCGGTGACGAGGCCCACGTGGGTGATGCTGGCGCTGCCAGGTGAAGCTCCGAAAAATACCAAATCTCCGGTTTGCAGATCCTGCGGCCGCACCGGGTCGCCCCAGGCCGCCTGCTCGTTCGACGACCTTGGAATCTGAATGCCGGCCGCCGCAAACGACACGCTCAGCAGCCCCGAGCAATCCATGCCCAGGCGCGTGGTGCCGCCAAACTTGTAGGGCGTGCCCTGGTACGAGCGGGCCTCCTCGATGACGTTGGCAATCTGCCGATTGGCCGATGCCGGGCTGCTGGCCCGCCGGGGGCCTTTGGCCACGATTTTGCGGCTGCCGGGGCTCATGCCGGCCGTTTTGGTTTTTACTTTGGTCTTGCCCGAACCCGCGCCGCGCCGCTCGGCGGCCTTCATGCGCGCTATTTCCGAGGCCGAATAATAACGCCCGTTGCGGTAGTTCAGCTTTTTGGTGCCGCCGCAGCTGGCCAGCAGGAGCAACCCGGCAAACAGGGAGGGCGCCAGCCAGCGGGTGGGCCACATCGAATGCCGTACCTTTGGGAACGTTTTCCGCATCGGCTACAAAGATACGTGAATGAGTCATTTACTGGAAGAAACCCGCTTCGGGCAGCTCACCGACGCCCTGGTGGCCGCTTTTGAGGCCCTGGTCGGGCCCGAGCACGTGCTCACGCCCGGCCGCCTCGACGACGACGAGTACGCCCGCTACGGGCAAGACCACACCGAGGACTTCGTGTTCCGGCCCGACGTGGTGCTGCGTCCCGCTAACGCGGAGCAGATCAGCGGTATTATGCGGCTCTGCCACGCGCACCGGCTGCCCGTCACGCCCCGCGGCGCGGGCACGGGGCTGAGCGGCGGCGCGCTGCCCATTCACCGCGGCGTGGTGCTGAGCACCGAGCGGCTCAACAAGATTCTGCACATCGATGAGCGCAACCTGCAGGCTACGGTGGAGCCGGGCGTGGTCAACGAGACGTTTCAGAACGCGGTGAAGGAAGTCGGGCTGTTCTACCCGCCCGACCCGGCCAGCAAGGGCTCCTGCTCACTGGGCGGCAACCTGGCCCACAGCAGCGGTGGCCCCAAGGCCGTGAAATACGGCACCACCAAGGACTACGTGCTGAACCTGGAAGTGGTGCTGCCCAACGGCGACATCATCTGGACGGCCGCCAACACCCTGAAAAACTCCACCGGCTACAACCTCACCCAGCTGATGGTGGGCTCGGAGGGCACGTTGGGCATCATTACCAAGGTGGTGTTTCGTCTCTTGCCCTTCCCGCAGCAGAACATCCTGATGCTGGTGCCCTTCCGGCAGGAAGCCCAGGCGGCCGAGGCCGTGGCGGCGGTGTTTCGGGCCGGCATCATTCCCTCGGGCATGGAGTTTATGGAGCGCGAGGCCATTGCCTGGTCGTCGGACTACCTGAAGATTCCGCTGACCCTGCCCGAAGACATCCGCGCCCACCTGCTCATCGAACTGGACGGCAACGACCTCGACCAGCTCTATAAGGAGGCTGAGCAGGTGTACAGCGTGCTCGAAGCCTACGACGTGGGCGAAATCCTGCTGGCCGACAACGCCACGCAGAAGGATGAACTGTGGAAAATTCGGCGCAACATCGGCAATTCGGTGCGCTACAACTCCGTATATAAGGAAGAGGACACCGTGGTACCCCGCGCCGAGCTGCCTACCCTGCTCCGGGGCGTGAAGGAAATTGGGGCGCGCTACGGCTTCAAGAGCGTGTGCTACGGCCACGCCGGCGACGGCAACCTGCACGTGAACATCATCCGCGGCGAGCTGACCGACGAGCAGTGGAATGTGGGCCTGCGCCAGCCCATTACCGAAATTTTCGAGCTGTGCGTGCGGCTCGGCGGCACCATCAGCGGGGAGCACGGCATCGGGCTGGTGCAGAAAGGCTACATCGGCATTGCGCTGAAGGAAGCCAACCTGCAGCTGATGCGCGGCATCAAGCAGGTGTTCGACCCGCACGGCATTCTGAACCCCGGCAAGATTTTCTAGACCACGGATTCGACGAATTGTTCGGATTACGCGGATTTCGGGGACGATTATTCTTCCGCGTAAAGCCGCCTAGCCAGCGTGGCCGGGCGGCTTTATTTAAGTAGCAGCCAAGGTCCGGCGTCGAGCGCTACTGTGGCAACCAGAAATGAAAAGCCGGAGCCCTAACGGCTCCGGCTTTTTAATCGTCCACGAAATCCGCGTAATCCGAACAATCCGTCGAATCCGTGGTCCTTACTGCTGAGTCTTCAGCTTGTCCTCGCCGCCGTACGGGGCGCCGGCGTTGATGTCGCCGCGCAGGCCGCCCATCGACTGGCCACCCTCATTTTCGTAGGGCGCCTTGGCCGTGCCGGGCGCGGGCGCTTCGTTGCCGGGCACTTTGTCGCCGTTCCCGACCTGCGAAGCCGTGGCGGGCTGACCGTTGCCGGTAATGACGGTGGTGGCTTCGCCCACCGGACCGGCCAGCTCCCCGACTTTCTCGATATACTGGCGCTTGGCGGCGTCTTCGCTCACGCCCTTGTACTTGCTCCAGGCATCCCACTGGGCCTGCGAAAGACCGGCCGGGCCGTTGGGATTGTCGGGGGTATCGTCGCCGACGCTGTCTTTTTTGGTGTCATGGTCGCCCTCGGTGGCTTGTTTGTAGAGCCCGTACAGCTCGTTCATGTGGGCGGCGGCTTTGTCGCCGGGCAGGCCGTCGACGCGCGACACGGCCGCTTCGAATTGCTGCTGCAGGCTTAGCTGATCTTGGAGGCTCATCGGAAGGGAAGGGGTTAGGGGAAAAAGGAGGATTGACCGTATCGACGGCGCCGACAGGAACTCTACTGCCGCGGGCGGGCTTTGGTTGCGCACTGGCTTGCTCCAGTGCCGCGGTGCTATTTTGTCGCCCGCAAGTCCTCAACCTTCGTACCTTTGCCCACCAATTATGTGTGGAATCACCGGACTCTTCGCCTTTTCTGATTCAGGACGTTCCTCGCTGGCGGGGCTGCAAGCGTCCACCGACGCCATTGTGAGCCGCGGGCCCGACTCGCAGGGGCACTTTGTGTACGACCAGTGCGGCCTGGGCTTCCGCCGCCTCGCCATCCTCGACCTCTCGGCCGACGGCAACCAGCCGATGACCGACGAATCAGGGCGCTACACCATCGTCTTCAACGGGGAAATCTTCAACTTCCGCGAGCTGCGGGCCAAGCTGCAGAAGAAGGGCTACACCTTTAAGTCGCACACCGACACGGAGGTTATCCTGAAGCTCTACATCACCGAAGGCCGCGGCTTCCTGAAAAAGCTCAACGGCTTTTTCGGCCTGGCCATCTTCGACAAAGAGGAAAACACGCTCTTCATTGCGCGGGACCGGATGGGCGTGAAGCCCCTGCTGGTGTACCGCGACGAGGACAAGCTGATGTTTGCCTCCGAGATGAAGTCGCTGCTGGCCCTCGGAGTGCCGCGCAAGCTCGACTACGCCGCCCTCAGCCACTACCTGCAGCTGAACTACATCCCGGGCCCGGCCACCATCTTCAAGGGCGTGAAGAAATTGCTGCCCGGCCATTACCTTTTCATTAAGGCCGATGGCAAGGTGGTGCGCAAGCGCTGGTACAAGATTCCGTACGACCCGAAGAAAGTCGCCAAAAACAAGCTCAGCTACGAGCAGCAGCAAGCCAAGCTGGTGGAGCTGATGGACGCCTCCGTGGCGCGCCGCCTCGTGGCCGACGTGCCCCTGGGCTCCTTCCTGAGCGGTGGCATCGATTCGTCGGTGGTGACGGCGCTGGCCGCCAAGCACACCCCGCACCTGAACACGTTCAGCATTGGCTTCAAGGACGAGCCCTTCTTCGACGAGACGAAGTACGCCAACTTGGTGGCCAAGATGCACAAGACCGAGCACACGGTCTTCTCGCTGACCAACAACGACATCTACGAGCACCTCTTCGACGTGCTCGACTACCTCGACGAGCCGTTTGCCGACTCCTCGGCCCTGGCCGTGTACATCCTCAGCAAGCGCACCCGCGAGAAAGTCACCGTGGCCCTCTCGGGCGACGGGGCCGACGAAATGTTTGCCGGCTACAACAAGCACATGGGCGAGTGGCAGGTGCGCCACCCCGATTGGAAAGCCGAGGCCGTCACGGGCCTGAACCTGCTCTGGGACGCCTTGCCGAAGTCGCGCAACTCCTTCCTGGGCAACAAGGTGCGGCAGTTTCAGCGCTTCTCGCGCGGCATGCTGGCCGGGCCCAAGGACCGGTACTGGGACTGGGCCACCTTCGTCAACGAGAAGGATGCCCGCAACCTGCTCAGCCCCGATGCCCGCCGCAAGGTCAACAAGAAGCTGGCCGACAAGCGCCGCAAGGACATCCTGGAGGACATTCACGCCGACGGCGACCTGAACGAGGTGCTGCTCACGGACATGCACCTGGTGCTGCCCTACGACATGAACGCCAAGGTGGATCTGATGAGCATGGCCAACTCCCTGGAGGTGCGCAGCCCGTTTCTGGACTACAACGTGGTGAACTTCGCCTTCTCGCTGCCCGTCGAAAGCAAAGTCAACGCGCAGATCAAGAAGCGCATCGTGCAGGACGCCTTCCGGCCCATGCTGCCCGAAGAGCTGTACAAGCGCCCCAAGCACGGCTTCGAGGTGCCGCTGCTGAAGTGGTTCCGCAACGAGCTGCGCCCGCTCATCGAGGACGACCTGCTCTCCGACGGCTTCGTGGAAGCCCAGGGCATTTTCTCCGTGGATGCCGTGCGCGCGCTCAAGCAGCAGCTGTTCTCGCGCAACCCCGGCGACGTGCACGCCCGCATCTGGGCGCTCATCGTGTTCCAGCACTGGTGGAAGCGCCACATGAATCCAGTAAAATCAACTCTTCAAGCATCTTCTGCGCAACATTTTCCTTCCTAATGAATCATACCTCTACGGCCGACATTCAAGCCGCTCCGGTGCAATTTCCGCCGCGTAAGCTCAGTATTGTCGTTCCTGCCTACAACGAAGGCCCCACTATTCACTTGATTTTGGATCATGTGAAAGCTGTGCAGCTCATCGGTAATCTGGAAAAGGAAGTTATTATCGTCAATGATTGCTCCAAAGATGATACGGAGGCTGCTATCGAGCGTTATATCAATCTTAATCCTGAGTTGCCGATTCGCTATTTGAAGCACGAGATTAATCAAGGAAAAGGGGCAGCCCTTCACACGGGTATTCGGCATGCCACGGGTGATTATGTCATTATTCAGGATGCTGACTTAGAGTACGACCCGGAGGAATATAATGTATTGCTAAGGCCGATTATGCGTGGAATGGCTGATGTAGTATATGGGTCGCGCTTTATGGGTGGTCGACCGCACCGTATTCTGTTTTTCTGGCATAGCATTGGTAATAAGTGGCTGACGATGGCCTCTAATGCCTTTACTAATCTGAATTTGACGGATATGGAAACTTGCTACAAACTATTCCGTCGAGATATTATACAAGGGCTAAAACTTGAAGAAAATCGTTTTGGTTTTGAGCCAGAAGTAACGGCTAAAGTAGCTAAGGTGCCTAATGTGCGTATTTATGAGGTGGGCATCAGCTATTATGGCCGTACTTATGCTGAAGGAAAGAAAATTGGTTGGCGAGACGGATTTCGTGCCATTTATTGCATTCTGAAATACGGCCTGTTTTCGTAAGAAGTAGCAGTTTTTGCCTAATGCTGATTGGGTGAGGATTGCTGCTTCTGTGTACTCATAGTATTGCTTCGCTGTTCATGCCCATAATTATTGAAAATAGCCGAGCCCAAGGCCTTTACGTACGTCTGCTTACGCTATGCGTAGTTTTGGTAGTGCTGGCCCGCTTGTTTTTCATCGGCGAGGGCACTATGGCCTTTCCAGACGAGACGCGCTACCAAAGCTCTCTAATAGCCGCGAAAAGCCTGCTTAATGGAAATTGGCAGACTTTTGCTGCAAAAGTTACTAGTACTTCTGGGCGCCCTGGTGACGCTTTTGTTCGATTGGTACCAGCCCTGTTACAGAATGCTGCCTATACGGCGTTTGGTTTGAATCTAAATAGTCCAGATTCTCTCATGATTCCAGTTATAATTAACTGGTTGGTATTGATAGTCTCTGCCTATATTTTTTATAAGGTCGCTCACCTCTTACTGCGGAGTGAGTTGTTAGGTGTGATGGCTACGCTGATATACGCTGGGTTGATCAATACCAACGTGTATATGCGACATGTACTGCCATACGATTTTGCTATGTGCTTAATGTTATATGTATTGTATACTGTGTTAAGGCAAAAGCAGCAGGGCCGTGCTTGGAACTATGCTTTCTTTGCCAAGGTTGGGTTTATCTCTGTTTTTTTAATTACCGTTTATCCAGGATTTTATATGGCTCCCTTTATTGTGCTGGCTGTATTGCTGGATGATCGAAATCCGTTTGTGTTGCTTAAAAAGTATTTTGCTGGGATTGTGGTATATGGCCTCGCCGGCACAGTAGCTTTGCTGATTTTTGAGCTAATATCCCGGTTAGGCGGCACTTCGTATTTGATTTCAAGCTTTCATTTGGCTCATACTATTGATCAGGGAAGTTATGAGGAGGGTTTTACTTTCCTAGTTAAATATCTATATCAAATTGAAGGCTTTATCGGAACAAGCTTAGTAGCCTTATTTGTGGTTTATGTTATTTACTTGGGTGGTAATTTGATTAAATCTTTCAAAGACAACTCAGAATTAGATGACTTGGATAAACTGGTCCTGGTGGTAGCGGCTTTCTACTTTCTACACGGCTTTTGCACATATTTCGTGCACAAAATGGTGTTCTACGGTCGTCTTATGCACCCCTTTATGCCATTTGTGGTGCTAGGGGCTGTATCGGTCATTCAGCGCTTGTCTATACCGCCGTTGCGTACGGCGCTGGTTTTTGCCTTGCCCCTGATTTCACTGGTATCGTTCGGTCTATTTTTCAAGGAATACCGGGTGCTGGATTACCCTTACGACGTTTTGAGCCAGTACCACCTCAATACTAACACCGCCAGCAAGGTCCGGTACGTGAACGAAGTCGGCAAGTCGCCCGGGTTTAAGTATGATATCCCGGAACCTGCACGCCTCAATGAGGCAAGCACGGCCCCGACTACTGATTCTCTTACGTTGATTAACTTCGCCTTCCTGTTTCCCATGAAGCACTTGACCCCGGCTCCCGATTTGGCCAAGCTCGGCTCCCAAGTGCTCTTCGACGGCCCGCATTTTCTCAACTTCAGAGCTTACCAGTTCGAAGGCTTTACCATTGCCGAACGAGAACTGATTCGAGCGTCGAAATTTCATTTCCAAATCCGCACCCGCGGGCTTTCTGGCTCGACCCCAACTGGCGGTGTAACGCCTCTTAACTAACTACAGAAACGCACATGAAAATTGCAGTTGTAGGGACCGGCTATGTGGGCCTGGTTACCGGCACATGCTTTGCCGAGGTTGGTATCTACGTAACCTGCATCGACATCGACCAGCGCAAGATTGACAACCTCAAGCAGGGCATCCTGCCCATCTACGAGCCGGGCCTGGAGGAAATGGTGACGCGCAACGTGGAAGCGGGGCGCCTGCACTTCTCCACCTCGCTGGCCGAAGGCATCGTGGACGCCGACGTGGCGTTCATCGCCGTGGGCACGCCTCCCGGCGAAGACGGCTCGGCCGACCTGAAGTACGTGCTGGCCGTGGCCCGCGGCATCGGCGAGCATATGAACAGCTACGGCGTCATCGTGACCAAGAGCACCGTGCCGGTGGGCACGGCCGCCAAGGTGCGCAAAGAGCTGGCCGACGCGCTGGCCAAGCGCGGCGCCGACATCGACTTCGACGTGGCTTCCAACCCCGAGTTCCTGAAGGAAGGCGCCGCCATCGACGACTTCCTCAAGCCCGACCGCATCGTGGTGGGCGTGGCCTCGGAGCGCGCCGAGGAGGTGATGCGCCGCCTCTACAAGCCCTTCCTGATGAACGGCCACCCGATCATCTTCATGGATATTCCGTCGGCCGAAATGACGAAATACGCCGCCAACTCCATGCTGGCGACCAAGATTTCGTTTATGAACGACATTGCCAACCTGTGCGAAATCATGGGCGCCGACGTGAACAAGGTGCGCCTGGGCATCGGCTCCGATGCGCGCATCGGCAACAAGTTTATCTACCCCGGCATCGGCTACGGGGGCTCCTGCTTTCCCAAGGACGTGAAGGCGCTCATCAAGACCGCGCAGGAAAACGGCTACGACATGCAGGTGCTCAAGGCCGTGGAAAGCGTGAACGAGGACCAAAAGTCGGTGCTCTTCAACAAAGTGCAGCAGCACTTCGGCAGCGACCTGAAAGGCAAGAAATTCGCCGTGTGGGGCCTTTCCTTTAAGCCCAAAACCGACGACATGCGCGAGGCGCCCTCGCTGGTCATCATCGACAAGCTGCTCGACGCGGGCTGCACGGTGACGGCCTACGACCCGGTGGCCATGCACGAGGCCAAGCACACGCTCGGCGACCGGATCAGCTACGCCAAGGACCAGTTCGAAGCTCTCATCGACGCCGATGCCCTGCTCATCGTGACGGAGTGGCCGCAGTTCCGCGCCCCCAACTTCGAGGTGGTGGCCCGCCTGCTCAAGCAGCGCGTGGTGTTCGACGGCCGCAACATCTACGACGCCAAGGAAATGGAAGCCGCCGGCTTCGCCTACCACTGCATCGGCATCCGCACGCGTCACCCCGAGCCGGCGGTTCAATAACAACCGGGCCGCTCATTCATTTTACACTTCGCTGACCGTCAATGGCTACCAGCTCCGATAAGAAACGCATTCTGATTACCGGCGGCGCCGGCTTCCTCGGCTCGCACCTGTGCGACCGGTTCCTGGCCGAAGGCTACCACGTCATTGCCATGGACAACCTGGTGACGGGCAACCTGGCCAACATCGAGCACCTGTTCGGCAAGAAGGACTTTGAGTTCTACCACCACGACGTGTCGAAGTTCGTGCACGTGCCCGGCGAGCTGGATTACATCCTGCACTTCGCCTCGCCCGCCTCGCCCATCGACTACCTCAAGATTCCGATTCAGACCCTGAAAGTGGGCGCCCTGGGTACCCACAACCTGCTGGGCCTGGCCCGGGTGAAAAAGGCCCGCGTGCTGATTGCCAGCACCTCGGAGGTGTACGGCGACCCGGACATTCACCCGCAGGTGGAGGAGTACCACGGCAACGTGAACCCGGTGGGCCCGCGCGGCTGCTACGACGAGGCCAAGCGTTTCCAGGAAGCCATTACGATGGCCTACCACAACGTGCACAACGTGGAGACGCGCATCATCCGCATCTTCAACACCTACGGCCCGCGCATGCGCCTCGACGACGGCCGCGTGCTGCCGGCGTTCCTGAGCCAAGCGCTGAAGGGCGAGTCGCTGACGGTGTTCGGCGACGGTTCGCAGACGCGCTCCTTCTGCTACGTCGACGACTTGGTGGAGGGCATCTACCGCCTGCTGCTGTCGGATTACCACATGCCGGTCAACATCGGCAACCCGGCCGAAATTACCATCCGCGAGTTCGGGGAGGAAATTGCCCGCCTGACCGGGGTGGAGTTCAAGCCGAGCTACCACCCGCTGCCGGAAAACGACCCGATGAAGCGCCGCCCGGACATCACCAAGGCCCGCGAAATCCTGGGCTGGGAGCCCAAGGTGGACCGCGCCGAAGGCCTGCGCCGCACCCTGGAGTACTTCAAGGAGCACGTGCAGCACAGCGCGTAAGCGCGGCTAACAACTGTAAGAGCCCGGCTCTGGTGCGCCTGCGCGTGCCGGAGCCGGGCTTTTCCGCGCCCGAAACGCCGGCTGATTTTCAACCCGCTGACGGACCCTAAGTGGGCGTTAAACCTCGGTCGAAGCCGGCCGGAACAGCGGCATACTGCCCAAAAAGCCATAGATTTGTCGCACACCAGCCTGCGGTACGACACCCCGAAGCCGCCAACGGCAGTCGGAGTTGTCGGCGCTGACTTGTCCCCCTATTTGCCTCTGGAACACCTGGCCGCCCGTGACGAATCCTTTTCTGATTGAATTTCCCAAGCTCGGCGCGCCGGGCATCGGCTACATTTCCGTAGTCGAGCAGCAGCAGCTGGTCCCGTTTGAGGTGAAGCGCGTGTTCTGGACCTACTACACGCCCGAAAGCATCGTGCGGGGCCGCCACGCCCACCACCGCACCGAGCAGGTCCTCATTGCCGCCGCCGGGCGCATCATCGTCACCACCGAGCTGGCCGACGGCACCATTCAGACCTTCCGCCTCGAAGACCCGCACGTGGGCCTCTACGTGCCGCCCCACGCCTGGCACACCATGCAGTACTCGCACTCGGCCGTGCAGCTGGTGCTGGCCTCGGCTGGCTACGACGAAAAGGACTACATCCGCGACTACGAGCAGTTCCGGCAGATATGGCAAGCCCAACCGTGAGCGGCCCGGCCAGCCCAGTGGATGCCGCGCTGGTAGCCGCCCGCGCCGAGGCGCTGGCGCTGCACTCGCCCTACCTATTCTTGCGCGAGCTGCCGCTGGCCGCCCAACAGGAGCAGTTCGGCACCGGGGTGGCGCAGCGTTTCGGGAGCGGTGCCCACGACGAGGTGCTGGCCATGCAGGGCGCCGCCGGCCAATGGCTGCTGCAGCGCCTGCCCTGGGATTCGGACTACTTCGGCACGCCCACCTACCGGCTGTTCAGCGGCTTGTTCGGGGCCGATGCTGACCCCGCCGGCCTGCGGATGGCGGCCACTCAGCTGCGCGAAACCCTGCACGCCCGCGGCGACTATTATGCCTTCAGCGTGGTGCCGGCCGAGGACACGGCCCTGCTGCAGGCCCTGACGGGCGGCGGCTGGCAGCTCATCGAAACGCGCCTGAACTTCTACTGCCCGGTGGCTGAGGCCCGCCTGCCCGAGCCCGCCGCCGTGCGCCTGGCCCGCCCCGACGAAGCCGCGCACATCGGCCGCATTTCGGCCGCGGCCCGCAACGTATACGACCGGTTTCACGCCGACCCGTGGTTTGGCGAGGCCAGGGCCGACGCCTTCCTGGCCCGCTACGCCGAAGCCGCCACGGCCGGTGCTTACGCCGACGCCGTGCTGGTGCCCGACGAGCCCGGCCTGCCCGTCGATGCCTTTCTGGCCATCGGCGACACGGCGGCTACCGCACAGCTGCCGGGCACCGGCCACTCGCGCGTGCTGCTGACGGCGGTGGGCCCGGCCAACCGCGGCTGGCACCTGAAGCTGGTGGCCGAGACGGTGCGTCGCGCCGCCGGCCTATCTTTGCCTTACGTGCTGATGACCACCCAGGCCACCAACCGCGCCGTGTTTCGCACCTGCGAAAAGCTCGGCTTCCGCCTGGGCAGCACCACGCACGTCTTGGCCTGCCACAACCGCTGGTAGGCCGTTCGTTATTTCTTTCATTTCGCATCAAGTTTCGAGCTAGCGCATGAGCACCCTCGCCGTTCCCTTCCTCTCGTTTCAACCCCAGCACGCGCCCATCCGCGAAGAAGTGCTGGCCGCCGTGGCCCGCGTGTACGACTCCTACTGGTACGTGCTGGGCGAGGAGGTGAAGCAGTTTGAGCAGGAATACGCCGCCTTCAACGAAGTAGCCCACGTGGTGGGCGTGGCCAACGGCCTCGACGCGCTGGTACTGGCCCTGCGGGCCCTCGGCATCGGCCCCGGCGACGAGGTCATCGTGCCTTCGAACACCTACATTGCTACCTGGCTGGCCGTCACGCAGGTGGGCGCCACGCCGGTGCCCGTGGAGCCCGACCCGGCCACCAGCAACATCGACCCGGCGCTGATTCCGGCCGCCCTGACTTCGCGCACCAAGGCCATCATGCCGGTGCACCTCTACGGACAGGCCTGCCGCATGACGGAAATCATGGCCCTGGCCAAAGAGCACAACCTGTACGTGGTGGAGGACAACGCCCAGTCGCAGGGCGCTGCCTTCGACGGGCAGCAGACCGGCAGCTTCGGCGACATCAACGGCACGAGCTTCTACCCCGGCAAAAACGTGGGCGCCCTCGGCGACGCCGGCGCCGTGACGACCAACGACGAGCAGTTGGCCCACAAAATCCGGGTGCTGCGCAACTACGGCTCGCAGCAGAAATACTACAACGAAGTGGTGGGCTATAACTCCCGCCTCGACGAGCTGCAGGCCGCCGTGCTGCGCGCCAAGCTGCCCTACCTGGCCCAGTGGACCAAGCAGCGCCAGCAGGTAGCCGCCTGGTACGACCAGCACCTGGCCGGCATTGCCGATCTGCGCCTGCCCCACACCGCGCCCGGCGCCACCCACGTGTACCACCTCTACGTGGTGCAGCACCCGCGCCGCGACGCGCTGCAGCAGCACCTCACGGCGCAGAGCATCGGCACGCTGATTCACTACCCGGTGCCGCCCCACCGCCAGCAGGCCTACGCCGACCTGCAGATGCCGGTGGGCTCGTTCCCCATTGCTGAGGAGCTGGCCCAGACCTGCCTGAGCCTGCCCATGTGGCCCGGCATGACGGAGGAGCACGTGGCCCTCGTTGCCGCCGCTATCCGCCGCTTCTAACCAGCCGCCGGCGGCTGCGCCTGGCGTTTTATTTTCTGGTCCTGCTTTAGTCGATGCCCAAGCTTTCCGTCGTCATTCCCTGCTACTACAACGAGGACAACATCCCCGTTACGGTTCGTGAGCTGGTAGCCAACGAAGTCAACTTCCCGCCCGAAGTCAGCTTCGAGTACGTGTTCGTCAACGACGGCTCCGGCGACGATACGCTGGGCGCCCTGCTGCGCGCCCGCGACACCTACCCCGACCGCGTGCGGGTGGTGGACCTGGCCGCCAACGTGGGCTCCTACAACGCCATCGTGGCCGGCATGGCCCACGCCACCGGCGACTGTCTGTCGGTTATCACGGCCGACATGCAGGACCCGCCGGAGCTGATGGTGCAGATGTACGAGTACTGGAAGAAGGGCTTCAAGCTGGTCATCGGCAACCGGCAGGACCGCGAGGAGAAGGGCCTCTCGCAGGTGTTTGCCAAGACCTTTCACTGGCTGATGAAGCACCTCGCGCTCAAGAACATTCCCGACGGCGGCTTCGACTTCGTGTTCTTCGACCGGCAGGTGAGCGACCAGGTGGTGGGCATGCAGGAGCGCAACTCCAACGTGTTCTACCTGATGGTGTGGCTGGGCTTCCCCTACGTGAACATCCCGTACGTGCGCCGCAAGCGCGAAATCGGCACCTCGCGCTGGACCTTGTCGAAGAAGATCAAGCTGCTCATCGACTCGCTGCTCTCGTTTTCCTACTTCCCGGTGCGCGCCATTTCGGCCGTGGGTTTGGGCCTGGGCTTGGTGGCGCTGCTCTACGGACTCTACATCATCGGCCTGCGCCTGGTGGGCCCCGACGAGCCGCAGGGCTGGACCACGCTGATGGTGGTGGTGCTCTTCGTATCGGCCTTCCAGATGGTGGCCCTCGGCGTCATCGGCGAATACGTGTGGCGCGGCCTCGACGCCGCGCGGCAACGCCCCCTCTACGTGGTGAAGAACATCCACGAGCCGGCTGCCGCTGTGCGCGCGCCGCACTCCTCCTAGCTTCCGCTTTCCCACCGCTATGCTCCCGACCAGCTCCCCCGCCGTAGCGCACGAGCCCGCCTCTTTTGTCGATACGCTCTACCGCTCGCCCGCCCGGGTGTTCTTCGTGCTGTCGACGCTGCTCTCGCTGTGGTACATGTTTCTGCCCGACATCATCCCGCTGCACAACGGGTTTGCCTGGGAAGGGGAGTATTACCGGCGCATTGCCATGTCGCTGGAATACAATATGTTCGATATTCGTATCAACAGCTACAGCATCCAGCGCATTTTCCCCTTCGTGATTCTGCACTGGTTTTTCCGCGGGCTCGGCATTCCGTTTACCGATGCCAACCTGATCCTGTGGATGCAGGTGTTTAATATGCTGCTCGGGGCGCTGAACGTGTACGTGTGGCACCGCACGGCCCGTGCGCTGGGGTTGTCGCTGGCCGGCGAGTGGATTGGCTTCGTGGCCCTGATGGTCAACTTCGCCTTCGCCAAGTACGACGTCTACATTCCCTTTACCACCGACCGGCTCAGTGCCACGGTCGGGCTGCTGAGCCTGTATTTCTACGTGCGCCGCAACTCGCTGGCTCTGTGGTTGAACGCTTTGGTGTCGCTCAGTATTTGGCCCACGGCGCTGGCCTACAACCTGCTGCTGCTGCTGATTCCGTACAGCGAGGCGCTGCCCAAAACCACTAACCGCGGCCTGAGCCGGGCGTGGGCCATAGCCGTTGCGCTGCTATTCAGCGGGCTGTTCGTCGGCGTGCTCTACGTGCGCAAGGTGCCGGTGCCGCCCCGCATGACGCCCGACGTTCATTCGCTGCTGCCCGTGGGCATCGTCCTGACCGGCCTCTTCCTCTACTACACCCAGTGGACGCTGGCCCGGCAGGTGCTGCCCGGCTGGCCGGAGCTCTGGGCCCTGGTGCGCCGCACCCTGCGCCCGCGGCTGGAGTGGCTTTACGTAGCGGTGCTGCTGGTGGCTTACGTGGCCCTTACGCGCGTATTGGGCGACCCGAGCCGCCCGTACCTCCCGTTCAAGACGTTCCTGATCAATACCACCTTCGCCGTATTGCAGCGCCCGCTGCAGTTTCTGGTGTCGCACGGCGTGTACTACGGCCTGTGCACCATCGTCTTCTGCCTGTTCTGGCGGCGGGTGGTGGCCGTGCAGCACCGCCTCGGGCTGGGTTTGGCGCTGATGTTCATGATTGTGATGCTGCAGGGCATCAACAGCGAAACCCGGCAGCTGGGCAACGTGCTACCGCTGCTGGCCCTGGTGACGGCGCTGGTGGCCGAAACCTTTGAGCTGCGCCGCGCCGCGGTGCTGGGCACGGCGGGGCTGATGTTTCTGATTTCCAAGGCCTGGCTGCCCTTCAACTGGTTCGACCCGACCTACGGCAAGCCCAACGACCGGTTCCCGTCCTTCTCCTTTGTGCACGACGGTTTCATGCTGCACTGGCCCTTCCAGGTGTATTTCATGAACCAAGGCCCCTGGATCAGCAACGAATACCTGATCGGGCAGGGCCTGGTGTTAATTTTAGTCGCTTGGCTGGTGTACCGCCTGTTCCAGCTACGGCGGCCCGCCGGTCCCGGCGCCGAAGCCGGGGCCAGCGAATAGCCCACCATCCCAGAACGGTTCAGAAACAGTCCGGCCCGCTCCGGTACCTTGTTAAGGTACTCGGGGCGGGCCGGACTGCTTGGACAGAACGCCGGGGCTAGCCGCGCGAGGTCAGGCCGCGCTTGGTGTGGTAGAGCACGTCCTTCAGGAATTTCCGGTCGGAGGGCACTTTCAGCAGGTAAGCCAGGGCGGCGCGGTAGGCCGGCCAGAAGTGGTCGGCGTTGAAGGCCGTAATGGCGTCCTGCTTCAGCCCGATTTCGCGGTGCGCGGCCAGGTAAGCCGGAATGGCCGCGGGCAGGCGCTCCACCAGCTGCCGCACCTGCGCCAGCTTTTCGGAGTAGGGGAGGGCGGCGAAGCGGGCGTCGATGGCCTCGGTGAGCAGCGCGTCGGCAGCTACTTTCTTGTCGCCTTCCCAGTAGTGGTACACGTAGTCGATGGCCGGCAGAATCTGGTCCCGGGTCTGGAGCACCAGCGAAAAGGCAATCTGCTCGATGATGTGCCAGTGCGAATTGGCGTAGAGGTGGTCGATGAGTTGGTACACGTCGGGCAGGTAGGCCGCCACCGAGGGCGCGAGGCCCAGCACGCCCGAGTTCCAGCACTGCTGGGTGCCCGAGAACCGCTCGGCGCCGCGGGTGGTCTGAAACGGCTCCCGCTCCATCATCCGCACGAAGTCGGCCACCGTCTTGTCGTGGGGCAGGGGCTGCGCGGCAATGTCGTTGAAGGTAAACTCCACGGTGTGCATCACGTCGACGCCGGGGCGGATGCTGGCCAGCAGCGGGCCGGGGTGCTTGATAAAGAACGTGTCGGAGTCGAAGAACAGCAGGTTATCCGCGGGGTGCTGCACCAGGGTGTCGCCCACCACCACGGCCTTGATGCGGTGGCGGTAGCCCACGGTACCCATCATGGCCGTCTGCTGCTCGGGGGTAAGGATGACGTACTGCACCGGCACGTCGCCCAGGAACTGCTCGAAGTAGTCGGAGCGGTCGGTGTAGATGATGACCTGAACCTCGGGCCGGGCGGCTGGGGCGTCGTAGAAGCTGAAAAAGCTGAGCACGGCCAGCACCGCGCGCCGGTACTCTTTCTGGCTGCCGTAGGAAAGCACTACGAGGTTCGTCATGGCAAGGCGAAGGGGCTGCCGCCGCGGCGGCAACGGAAATAGGTTGGACCCGGCAAAAGTACCCGTCTTTCGGCAGACTGGCGGCAGCGGCGGGGCGCGGCGGCGGCCCGCGTGCGCAAACGGTTGTTTCAGACGCTCAGGGCAAAATTTGCCGGCGGCTTCGGCCCGCACCTTGGTCGGCCACCGAAAAAGGCAGAACTTTGTCGCCATTTGCCAGACGCCCGGCCGGGCGCCGGCTGCGTACTGTGCGCGGCGGACGGACTACACACCCGCCGGCAACTACCCCTCACTGAGAACCAACGTCCGACGTTTTGAGCACCGCTAGCACCCCGGAAATCCGCCTCTCCTATTACATCACGACCTTCAACAAGCTGCCCTACCTGAAAGTGGCGCTGCAGGACCTGATCGACAACCGGAAGCCCGACGAGGAAATCGTGGTGGCCGACGGCGGGAGCAAGGACGGGACGCCCGAGTGGCTGGCCGAGCTGCTGGCCGCCGGCAAGATTCAGCATTTCATCACCGCCCCCGACCGCGGCGAAGCCCACGGCGTGAACCGCGCCCTGATGGCCTGCCGCGGCACCGTGCTGAAGTGGATCAACGACGACGACGTGTTCTGCTACCCGGCCATCGAGGAGTGCAAGCAGTTTCTGCTCGACAACCCGGAGTACGACGTCATCGGCGCCGATGGCTACGACAACTACACCGGGCAGGAGCTGGAACTGGTAACCCACCTGCCGCACTTCAACAAGTGGAAGGCCGAGAAAGAGCCCTTCGGCTTCTACGGCCCGGGCCTGATGCTGCGCCGCTCGGCCCTCACGCTCATCGGCCTCA
This sequence comes from Hymenobacter edaphi, assembly GCF_003258365.1. GTDB lineage: Bacteria > Bacteroidota > Bacteroidia > Cytophagales > Hymenobacteraceae > Solirubrum > Solirubrum edaphi. The sequence goes on from NZ_QHKM01000004.1 coordinate 136,680, forward strand.
CGCACGCCCTGAGCCGCTTCGTCGACAACGAGTACACCTACCGCATTACCTCGCTGCCCATCAAGATGGCCTGGTACCGCAAGCCGGTGTTCGTGCGCATCATCAACCCCGACAGCAACACGCTGAAGTTCCTCAACATCAAGCGCGTGGAGCAGGGCCTCAACGACGTGTACCGCGAAATTGCCACCGGCCGCCCCGTGTCGCAGGCCAAGCGCGAGCGGATGATCAACGCCGTGAAGCGCAAGGTGTACGATTTGCTGTACCGCCGCTCGTCCACCATCGCGCCGGAGAAGTACGAAATGACGGCCGACAGCTTCGCCAAGCTCTACCAGCAGCACCGCGACACGCTCTACAAGGGCTTTGCCGACGCCAAAGGCGAATCGTTCCTCCGCTAATCTAAACTGCCCGCGCCGCGTGGTCTGCTTCGGCGGGCCGGGCGGCGCGGCTGCTTACTGCCCGTGAAAACCACTTCCATTATCAACGTTGGCCTGCTGGGCTTCGGCAGCGCCGGCCGTATTTACCACGCCCCCTTCCTGAACGCCTACGCTGGCTACCGGCTCAGCAAGGTGCGCACGGCCCAGACCAGCCCCGAAATCTGCGCCCGGGAGCTGAAAGGCCATACCCAGGTGGTATCGACCAGCGAATCCATCTTCGAGGACCCAGCCATCGACCTGGTGGTGGTGGCTGCGCCCAATCACCTGCACCACTCCCTGGCCAAACAGGCCCTGGAAGCCGGCAAGCACGTGGTCGTCGACAAGCCCTTCACGCTGACCACGGCCGAGGCCGATGAGCTGATCGAAGTGGCCCGGCAGCAGCAGCGCGTGCTGACGGTGTACCACAACCGCCGCTTCACCAGCGACTTCCGCACCGTGAAGAAAGTGTGCCAAAGCGGCCTGCTCGGGCGCGTGGTGGAATATGAAGCCCACTTCGACCGGTTCCGCAACAGCATCCGCGCCGGCTCGTGGAAGGAAGACAACGGCCCCGGCGGCGGCATCTTCTACGACATGGGCACCCACCTCATCGACCAGGCCCTGGAGCTGTTCGGCCTGCCCGAAGCCGTGCGCGCCGACCTGCGCATTCAGCGCACCGGCGGGCAGTCCATCGACAGCTTCGAGGTGGTGCTGGAGTACCCCAACCTGAAAGCCACGCTCAAGGGCAGCATGCTGGCCAAGGAGCCGTTTCCGCAGTTCACCGTGTTCGGGGACCACGGCACTTTCATGAAGTACGGCCGCGACGTGCAGGACGACGCGCTGCGCATCGGCACGGTGCCCCACAACGGCCCCGAATGGGGCCTGGAGCCCGAAAACTTCTGGGGCCGCCTGCACACCTCGCACCAGGGCCTGGAAATCAACGGCATCGTGCGCAGCGAGCTGGGCAATTTCGGCGACTTCTACCACAACCTGCACGACGTCATCACGGCCGGCAAGGAGCTGATTGTGAAGCCCGAGGAAGCGCGCAACGTCATTCGCATCATCGAGCTGGCCGAGCAGAGCAGCCGCGAGAAGCGCACGATTCCCTTCACGCTGTAGCGCCCCTGCGCCCGCTTGCCCCGGCAGTGGGCGCGGCCCGTATCTTTGCCTTCTCCAGCGTCTTCCCTGAGTTTTTATGGCCCCCGACGACTCCGCCGCCCGGCCGGTGGTACCGCCCGCCGACATTCCGCTGTTCTCGACCTACGTGCACCCGCGCGCGGCCGAGCAGGTGGCGGCGGTATTGGCCAGCACCATGCTCAGCGAAGGCCGATTGGTGCGGCAGTTTGAGCAGCAGCTCACGACCGAATTCGGCCTACTGCACCCGGCGGCCGTCAACAGCGGCACCAGCGCCCTGCACCTGGCCCTGGAAGTGGCTGGCGTAGGCCCCGGCGACGAGGTGATTCTGCCTGCGCAAACCTTCGTGGCCTCGGGCACCAGCATCCTGCAAACGGGTGCCGTGCCCATCTTCGCCGACATCCGCTACGCCGACGGCAACCTCGACCCGGCCGATATCGAGCACCGCATCACCCGGCGCACCAAGGCCATCATGCCGGTGCACTGGGGCGGTTACCCCTGCGACCTGGCCGAAATCGGCGCCGTGGCCGCGCGGCACGGGCTGGTGGTGGTGGAAGACGCGGCCCACGCCCTCGGCGCCACCTACCGCGGGCAGCCCATCGGCGCCATTTCCGACTACACCTGCTTCAGCTTCCAGGCCATCAAGCACCTGACCACCGGCGACGGCGGCGCCGTGTGTGCGCTGGACCCGGCCCAGGCCGAAGAGGTGCTGCACCGCCGCTGGTTCGGCATCGACCGGGCGCATTCGCCCATGTCGGAGCTGGGCGAGCGGGAGTACGATTTGCGCCAGCTGGGCTACAAGTACCACCTCTCGGACTACGCCGCCGCCCTCGGGCTGGCCAACATGACCGGCATCCACGAGCGGATGCAGCGGCGCCGCGCCATTGCCCGGCGCTACCACGCGGAGCTGCAGGGCGTGCCCGGCCTGACGCATTTCGAGTACCAAACCGACCGCGAAAGTGCCTACTGGCTGTTCGGCTTCCACGTAGAGCAGCGGTTGAGCTTCATTCGCCAGTTGAAGGCCGCGGGAATTTCTGCCTCGGTCGTGCACGTTGGCATCGACCACAACACCCTGTTCGGCGGCAAGCGCATGGAGCTTCGCAACCAGCGCCGCTTCGACGACACCCAGATTCACATTCCCCTCCACGACGCCCTCACTGACCGCGCCGTGGACCACATCATAGCCGTTATCAAACAAGGATGGTAAACCCCAAAATGAAGATTGTCCTGTTCGGCGCCACCGGCTTTGCCGGCCGCAACGTCGCCGACGAGCTGCGCAGCCACGGCGTGGAGCCCGTAGAAGCGTCGCTGAGCACCGGCCTCGACCTGCGCGACGCCGCCGCCACCGAAGCCTTCCTGCGCCAGCACCGCCCCACGCACATCATCAACTGCGCCGCCCACGTGGGCAGCCTGAACTACGTGACCGAGCAGGCCGCCACCGTGGTGGCCGACAACATGCGCATGATTGTGGGCATGTACGAGGCCATTGCCAAGGCCTGCCCGCGCGCCCTGGTCATCAACCCCATTGCCAACTGCGCCTACCCGGCCAAGGCCGACATGTTCCGCGAGGAAGAGTGGTGGGACGGCCACCTGCACCGCTCGGTGCTCAGCTACGGCGCCACCCGCCGCCTGCTGTGGGTGACGGCCGAGTGCTTCCAGATGCAGCACGCCGTGCACAGCATCAACCTGCTCACGCCCAACATGTACGGCCCCTACGACTCGACCGACCCGAACAAGGCCCACGCCCTGAACGCGCTGATTTCCAAGTTTGTGAAAGCCGAGCAGATCAACCAGAGCGAGCTGCCCATCTGGGGTACCGGCGTGGCCATCCGCGAGTGGCTCTACGCCCCCGACTTCGCCCGCATCGTGTGGCAGGTGCTGCTGCAGCCCGACCGCCACGGCCTGGAGCAGCCGCTGAACCTGGCCCAGAACGATGGCCTGAGCGTGAAGGAGCTGGTCGACATCATCCAGTCGAAGTTCGACTACAAGGGCAAAGTGGTGTGGGACCACACCAAGCCCGACGGCGCGCCCAAGAAGGTGATGGACGACAAGCACTTCCGCGAGGTATTCCCGGAGTTCCAGTTCACCGACTTCCAGGAAGGCATTGCCAAGACCATCGAGTACTACGAATCGGTGTTCCCCTACTAAGCTGCCGGCCGCGCGAGCGGGGGCTCGGGCTGCTGCGGCGGCGCCGGGCCCCCGCTTTGTTGCGTCTGGCGGCATAGCCGGCTGAATGTGTACCTTCCCGCCATGGCTTCTCCCGCGTTGTCTTCGGCCCAATACGACTACTCCCTGCTCCAAAGCTGCGGCGAGGACGTGTTCATCAGCGCCAACGTCGAAATCCGCCGGCCCCACCTCGTCGCGGTGGGCAGCCACGTGGCCATCGACTCAGGCGTGTATTTGACCACCGCCGCGAGCATCGGCGACTACATTCACCTCTCGCCCTACCTGACCATCATCGGCGGGGCCCAGAGTACGCTCATCGTGGAGGATTTCGTGACCATTGCCGCCGGCAGCCGCCTGATCTGCGGCTCCGACCGGTTTATGGGCGACGGCTTCACCAGCGTGACGGTACCCGCGGAATTCCGCGACACGGTGGACTTTGGCACCATCCGCTGCCAGCGCTTCGCCGGCATCGGCACCAACGCCGTCATCATGCCCGACGTGACCATCGCCGAAGGCAGCGTGGTGGGCGCCTGCGCCCTCGTGACGCACGACACCGAACCCTGGACGGTGTACGTGGGTATACCGGCGCGGCCGGTGAAGGTGCGCCCCCGCGAAAAAATGCTGGAGTACGCCAAACGCCTCGGCTACGAATAATTTCGCGCCTCACTTCCTGGCTGCATGTACACGCTGTCCTACGTCCTGACCACCTACAACAAGCTGCCCTACCTGAAGCAGGTGGTGGAGCGCCTCGTGGCCGCCCGGCAGCCCGACGAGGAAATCGTGGTGTGCGACGGGGGCAGCAAGGACGGCACGCCCGAGTACCTGCGCGGGCTCTACGAAGCCGGCCAGATTCAGCAGTTCGTGTCGGAGCGCGACAAGGGCGAGGCCCACGGCTTCAACAAGGCCATGCTGCGGGCCCGCGGCGAGCTGATCAAGCTCATCACCGACGACGACGCATTCTGCTACTCGGCCATTCGCGAGGCCAAGAACTTCATGCTGGCCAACCCCGAAATCGAGGTGCTGACCGGCAACACCGGCCTGATTCACCTGGAGCACCTCGAATCGGTGAGCTTCTACGACGACGTGGCCGACAACTTCCGCCGCTGGCTCGATAAAAAGGAAGTGGTCTGGATGATCGGGCTGCCGCTCCTCATCCGGCGCGAAGCCCTGGCCCTGACCGGCCTGCTGCACACCGGCGCCGTGCAGGTGGATACCGAATTCACCTACCGCATCACCAGCCTGAACGTGAACCTGGCCTGGAGCACCGCCGTGATGAGCGTGCGCCTGGAAAACCCGCAGAGCAACTTCCGGGTGATGAACCAGGGCCCGAAGTGGCGCCGCGCCAGCGACGCGGAAGCCGACCGCATGCGCTACTATTACGACAAGCGCTACGGCAGCCTCAAGAACATGCTGACCCAGCGCCTGCCCTTTGAGTGGGTGAAAAAGCCGCTGCGCCCGCTCAAGCGGGCCGTGTTCCAGCTGCTGAACCGCCCGGTCTACGAGGGCAACACCGCCCAGCCCAGCGGCTACGTGCCCGACGGCCAGCCCCAGAGCCCCGCCGAGCAGCTCAGCACCGCCTTTCGGGTGGCCGATGAGTTCATGCGCACGTACAACGCCGCGCACCCGACCGAATTTCTCTTCAAGCAAAACCCGCTGACCAAAACCCTGACGCCGGGCACTGGCAATGGATAATTGGCCGCGACTGCGGTGCTTAAGCAGGAAATTTTAGCATCTATTTGCCCCGGAAGCGGCATTAGCGCGTTGCAAAACCACACTTGCCGCGCCGGGGTTTGCGGCCAAGCCCCTGATTTGAGTTACCTTTGCGCCCGGCCATTGCCCAACACCTTTGAATCTCTGATGGAGTACCGCATTTCGTACGTCGTTTCCACTTACAACAAACTGCCCTACCTGCGCCACATTATGGAGCGGCTGGTGGCGGCCCGGCAACCCGACGAGGAAATTATCGTGTGCGACGGCGGCAGTAAGGACGGCACGCCCGAATTCCTGCAGCAGCTCTTCGACGAAGGCAAGATTCAGCAGTTCGTCTCGGAGCGCGACAAGGGCCAGTCGCACGGCCTGAACAAGGGTTTTTTGATGGCCCAGGGCGAAATCATCAAGTCCATCAGCGACGACGACGCCTACTGGTACCCCACCATCCGCAAGGCCGCCGACTTCATGATCGAGCACCCCGACGTGGACGTGATGCTGGGCTTCACCGCCTTTGGGCAGCTGAACGACCTCACGTTTGCCCGGGTAGGGGAGAGCAAAGTCGAGGAGTTTAAGCGGTGGATGGAAACCAAGGAGCCGTTCTGGATGATTGACATGCCCATGCTGGTGCGCCGCAAGTCGCTGGCCATTACCGGGCTGTTCTATACCGGCGTGGTAATGGTCGATGCCGAGTTCATCTTCCGCATTACCCGCCTGGGCGTCAACATTGCCTGGTGCAACGGCGTGCTGAGCATGCACCTGAACAACCCCAACGGCAACTTCAACAACATGTCGCCGCGCAGCATCGCCGACGAGGCCCGTCGCGTGCAGATCTTCTACGACGTGTACAAGTCGCCCTTCACCCTCGACGGGGCGGTGGCCGCTTCCAAGGAGTTTGTGGAGCGCCTGAAGCGCCCGCTGCGCCCGGCCAAGCGTCGCTTCTTCGAAGCCCGCGGCCTGCCGCAGGTGCAGGACCCGGAGCGCTACAGCACCAACTACGTGCCGCGCGAGGGCGAAGACCACCTCACCGCCACCTACCGCGTGTGCGACGAGTTTATGGCTGCCCGCAACGCCGAGCGGGAAACCACCTTCATCTACCGGCCCAATCAGGTAACCAAAGCCCTGCAAAAGGCTTAAGGCTGCCTTTTCTCAAGAAATCAATTGAACCACGGCCGCCTAGGCCCCTAACGCGTTTCGCAATTTGCACCCCATGAAAGTAGCTCTTATCACTGGTATCACCGGTCAGGACGGGGCTTATTTGGCCGAGCTTCTGCTGGAAAAAGGCTACGAAGTCCACGGTATCAAGCGCCGCACGTCACTGTTCAACACCGACCGCATCGACCACCTCATCACGGACGAGCGCGGCGCGAAGAACCCCCGGTTCACCAACCACTACGGTGACCTGACGGACTCGACGAACCTGATCCGCATCATTCAGGAGGTGCAGCCCGACGAGATTTACAACCTCGGCGCCATGTCGCACGTGAAAGTGTCCTTCGACTCGCCCGAGTACGTGGCCGACGTCGACGGCATCGGCACGCTGCGCATCCTGGAAGCCGTGCGCATCCTGGGCCTGACCCAGAAAACCCGCATCTACCAGGCTTCGACCTCGGAGCTGTACGGCTTGGTGCAGGAAGTGCCGCAGAAGGAAACGACGCCCTTCTACCCCCGCTCGCCCTACGCCGTGGCCAAAATGTACGGCTTCTGGATTACGGTGAACTACCGCGAGGCCTACGGCATGTACGCCTGCAACGGCATCCTGTTCAACCACGAAAGCCCGCTGCGCGGCGAAACCTTCGTGACCCGCAAAATCACCCGCGGGGTGGCGCAGATTGCCCTGGGCATGCGCGAAAACATCAAGCTGGGCAACATGGACGCCAAGCGCGACTGGGGCCACGCCAAGGACTACGTGGAGGCCATGTGGCGCATCCTGCAGCAGGACACGCCCGAGGACTACGTCATTGCCACCGGCGTGACGACCACCGTGCGCGACTTCGTGAAGATGGCCTTTGCTGAGGTGGGCGTAGAGGTGGCCTTCGAAGGCGAAGGTGTAAATGAAATCGGCCGCGTGGTGGCCAGCAACGGCGAGTACGACCTGCCGGTAGGCCAGGTGGTGGTGAAGGTCGACCCGACCTACTTCCGCCCCACCGAAGTGGACCTGCTGATCGGCGACCCGACCAAATCCAAAACCAAGCTCGGCTGGGAGCCCAAGTACGACCTGGCGGCCCTGGTGAAAGACATGATGGAAGCCGACGTGTCGCTGTTCAAGCGCGACGCGTACCTGCTGAAGGGCGGCCACAAAGTACTGTGGCAGCACGAATAGGCGTAGCCACGCAATAATGAAGGCCTTACCATTGCCCGCCGGGCAGTGGTAAGGCCTTTTTAGAGTCTCAACTAAACGGATTGGTCCGCCAGGAATTTGATCAACAGGGTTCGTAATTCGGTGCGCAGCAGCACGCAGGCCATGCGCCAGCGCGGCTCGTTCGCCCAGAATTTTGCCGTCACGCTTTCCGGTACCACCATCGTGGCTGCCATTGGCTTCGTGCTGACGCCGATTATGTCGCGGATTTACCCGCCGTCCAGCTACGGGCAGTTCGCCGTGTTCAGCTCGGTGGTGGGCAACCTGAACCTGCTCACCACCCTGGGCTACCCCGGCGCCATGCTGATGCCCAAGCTGCGGGAGCATTTTCTGGCCCTGGTGCACCTGAGCCTGCTGCTGACGGTGGCGGCCATCGTCGTGCTGGGCGGGCTGCTGGCTTTTGCGGCCGAGCCGCTGCGGAATTTTCTGCACTTGGAGGGCGTGGGCGGCTGGCTCTACACCATTCCGCTGCTGCTGCTGCTCTTCAACCTGAACGCCATCATGTTCACCTGGTACACCCGCGACAAGGCGTTTACCAAGCGCGTGGGCGTCGACATTGCCACCACGCTGGCGGGGCGGGGCTTCACCATCAGCTACGGCTGGCGCTTCGGCGGGCCGGTAACGGGCCTGATCCTGGGCGAGTTTTTCAACCGCATCACCGCCACCGTCGCGCTGCTCTACGGGGGCATCTGGCGCAACCTGGGCGAGCTGTGGCGCAGCTTCAGCTGGCAGAACATCAAGCATGTAGCCCGCGAGTACAAGGACTTCCCGCTCTACATCCTGCCCGCCGGCTACGTGCAGACGGTGTCGGCGCAGCTGCCGGTGTTTGCCCTCACCACGGGCTTCGGCTCGACGGTGGTGGGCTTGTACTCGTTTTCGGTGAGCCTGCTGGAAATTCCGATCAGCCTGATCGGCAACGCTATTGCGCCGGTGTTTGCCCAGAAGGCCATCGAAGTGCACCAGAACGAGCCCGAGCGCCTGCCGGTCATTACGCTCGACCTGTACTACAAGCTGCTGTACCTGGGCCTGCTGCCCTTCGGGGCCGTCACGGTGTTCGGCGACTGGCTGTTCAAGTTCGTGTTCGGGGCGCGCTGGGAGGCGGCTGGCCTGTTCACGGCCTTTCTGGGCTACTACTACGTGTTCAAGCTGACTTCGCTGGCCACTTCGGGCATCTACACCGTGTACGGCAAGCAGCGCTACCAGCTGATTGCCAACTGCGGCAACCTGGTGGCCCGCGGCACCGGCCTGGCCATCGGCCTGTACTTCCACGACGTGCGCATTGCCATGATGCTGTTCGGCCTGGGCAGCATGCTCGGCAGCTTCCTCACCGATCTGCACATTCTCTACCTGCTGCGCCTGCCGGTGCTGCGCATTGCGCTGCGCTCGGTGCTGCTGACGGCCGGCGTGACGGGCCTGCTGTATTTGCTGCGCCTCGGCATCGAGAGCCTGCACCTGCCATTCCTGCAATAGTCAAGCAACGGCCTGAACACCGACGGGCCGGTTGACGTGAACGATGTTTCCCACCCTATGACGCGGGTCCCGGACTCGCGGCAACTGTACCGACGTTATGCCAACCATTATGGGGGCGCGCTACCGCCTCTCGCAACTGCTCAAGCAAACCGCCGATTTTACTTATCGTCCGCCCGGCGGCGAAATTCACGACATCGGCCTGGCCAAGCTGGGCCCCAAGGCCAAGCGAGCCTTTGTGAAGTATTCCATCTACTCCATTCCGTACTACATCAAGGGCGACCCTCTGCAGTGCCCGCAGATCAACGAGCACTCGATGTACTGGGAGGCCGCTGAAATGGTGCGCCAGCTCAACGAGCGCGGCTACGTGGTCGACTACCACCACGTGCACAGCAAGGCGCCCATCGAGTGGGAAAAGTACGACCTGCTCATCGATGAGGGCGGCAGCCTGATCCGGATGCCGGAGCACCTGCGGGCTGGCCGCACCCGAATTTTCTACGCTTCCAGCAACTACTGGCTGTTTCAGAACATGGCCGAGCTCAGGCGCATCGAGGACTTTCACCGCCGCCACGGCCTCTTCATCTCGCCCGAGCGGCAGGCCCCGCCCAACTACGCCAACGAGGCCGCCGACTACATGACCTACCTCGGCACCGATTTTCAACTGCGCCTGTTTGATCGGCCGGCCCACAAGCATCAGCTGAACATTTCGGCGGTATACGAGCCCGACTACCAGCGCCGCAACATGGCCGAGGCCCGCACCAAGTTCGTGTGGCTGGGCAGCGGCGGGCTGCTGCTGAAGGGCCTCGACCTAGTGGTGGAAGCCTTTGCCCAAATGCCCGAGCTGACGCTCTACATCGGCGGGCACGCCGAGCGGGAGGCGCGGTTCTGGTCGTGGCTGGAGCCCATGCTGGCCAAGCACCCCAACCTGAAGTATATGGGCTGGGTGGACGTGGGCAGCCGCAAGTTTGCCGACCTGGCCCAGCAATGCCTCGGCACGGTGTACCTCAGCGCCAGCGAAGGCGGCGGCGGGGCCGTGGTGCAGCTGGCCCACTTCGGCCTGATTCCCATTACCACCGAAACCAGCACCGTGCGCGACGAGCTGGCCACCGTCATCCGCTCGCAGGAACCCAGCGAAATCATTGCCCAAACCATCAAGACCGTGCGCGAGCTGGTGGCCCTGCCCGAAGCCGAGCTGCACGCCCGCTCCGAGGCCGCGCACGCGTTTGCGCGGCGGCACCATACGCGGGCGGCTTACGCGCAGTCGTTTGCGGCGCTGCTCGACCGCGTCGAGGCGGGGCGCTAGGCAGGGAAATCAGGCTCAAGCCGGACCACCCGGCAAGAAGGGCGTAACTTTGGCGGGAGGTTAGTGTGCGTATTTGATGGATATGAGGCGGACCGTACCCCCCCGTTGGCATGAGCCAAACCCCTTTGAAACGTCTGCAGGAGTTGCTGCAGAGTCTGCGCCAGCGAGGCTCCTTCACGCGTAATCTGGCCATTACGCTGTCGGGCTCCACGCTGAGTACCCTCATCGGTATTCTGCTGACCCCGGTGGTGTCGCGCATTTATCACCCGGCGGCCTACGGGCAGTTTGCGGTGTACAACGCGCTGATCAGCAACCTGAATTTGCTCAGCACGCTCTCGTTTCCGGGCGCCTTTCTGCTGCCGCGGCGCCGCTCGCAGTTTCTGGCCCTGGTGCAGCTCACCATTCTGGTGTCGCTGACCACCTGCGGGCTGCTGGCCTTCGGGCTGGGCGTGGCCGGACCCTGGGTGATGCACCAGCTGCACGTGGAGGCGCTGGGCAACTGGCTGTATACCCTGCCGGTGATGCTGCTGGTGTTCAACCTGAACAACGTGCTGAGCACCTGGTACATGCGCGACAAGCAGTTCGGCAAGCGCGTGGGCGTCGAAATTGCTACCAGCCTCGGCGGGCGGGCTTTCACCATCGGCTACGGCCTGCTCACGGGCGGCCACGTGGCGGGCCTGCTGCTGGCCGACTTCCTCAACCGCGTGGTCAGCACCGTGACGCTGGCTGCCGGGAGCATCCGCCACGAGTTTCGGGAGGTGCTGCGGCAGTTTTCGTGGAAGCGGCTGCGGTTGGTGGCCTATAAGTACCGCGACTTTCCGCTGGTGTACTTGCCCGGCGGCTACGTCTACATCCTCTCCACGCAGCTGCCGGTGTTTCTGCTGGCGCCGGCCTTCGGGGCCGAGGCCGTGGGGTTGTACTCCTTCTCGATGAGCCTGCTGGAAATGCCCATCAACGTGCTCGGCGCGGCCATTGCGCCGGTGTACATGCAGAAGGCGGCCGAAACCTACCAGACCGAGCCCGAGCGCCTGCCGGGCATCACCCTGAACCTCTACTACAAGCTCCTCTACCTCGGGGTGCTGCCCTTCAGCATCGTCACGGTGTACGGTGACGTGCTTTTCCGGGTGGTGTTCGGGGCGAAGTGGGAGCAGGCGGGCGTATTCACCGCTTACCTGGGCTTCTACTCGCTGTTCAAGCTGCTCTCGTTGGGCACGGCGGGCATCTACACCATCACCGAGCGGCAGAAGTACTACCTCTACGCCAACATTCTGCTGCTGGCCGTGCGCGCCCTCGGGCTGAGCATCGGCATCAGCCAGCACAACCTCGATCTGACGCTGCTGCTGTTCGGCGTCGGCTCGCTGCTGGCCACCTTTGCCGTCGATTTGCACGTGCTGTACCTGCTGCGGCTGCCGGTGCTGCGCATTGCCCTGCGCACGGTGGGCCTGATCGGGGTGACGCTGCTGCTGGTGTGGCTTACGCGGCTGGGGCTGGCGCATTACCTGCCGTTTTTCCGCTAACGTGGCCGGTCGCAACTGAATAACCGTGCGGCGCGGGGGCGGGGCCGCCATTTGTAGTAATTTCGCAGCCGCTTCCGCCGGGGCCTTGGCCGCCGGTTTCACTGCCCGGCTCGTCATTGTGACGTCGGGCGCAAGTTATTCGGCCTCCATGCCCACCGACGTTTCCATCCTGGTTAAGTCATTCAACCGCCCGTACTACCTGGACCGCTGCCTGCGCAGCATCTACGACCACGTAACGGGCAGCTATACCATCACGGTACTCGACGACGGCACGCCCGGCCGCTACCTCGACGAAATTCAGCGCCGCTACCCCCGGGTGCGCATCGTGCGCTCGGAGCTTTACGACGCCAAGGTGGCCCAGCTCGACGCCCACGCGGCGGGCGGGGCGCCGTTTTCGCTGCGCATCATCCCCACCAAGCTCTGGATTGAGGGCGTGGAGCAGGCCACCCCGAAGTTCTGCCTGCTCGAAGACGACATCTGGATGACCCGGCCCGTGGATTTGAGCCAGATGGCCGACTACATGCAGGAGCGGCAGGTGGTGATGACCAAGTTCTACTGGGGCGGCAACATCAATACCTTCGAGGCACGCATGGGCGGGCGCGGGCCGCAGGTGCAGGAGTACGAGCTGGCCCTGCCCGCCGGCCCCGAGTGGTGGCTGCGGATGCTGCTGCTCAATAAGTTCAAGTCGCACTCCATCCTGCACCGGCTGGGGCTGGCCAAGGAGGGCATCTACTTCCAGCTGCCGTTCTACAGCATGTACTCGGTGGCCTCGGCCGTGTTCGACAAGGCCTACTGGCTGCACCTCTGGCAGGCCGGGCAGAAGCAGGCCGACGAAGTGCACCAACTCTCGCGGGCCCTGCACTGGACCAAAAGCCAGCCCACGCGCTTCGCCAAAACCGAGCAGGAGGTGACGCAAACCTCGTTCACCTCGTCGGCCACCAACATGTTCAAGGGCGTGGAATTCGACGTGGTGGCGGCCAACTACCACCTCAACGAAGCCTGGCTGCAGGGCCGCCTCGACGCCATGCACGACTACCCGCTGGACTTCTCGACCGAGTACCTGAAGCCCATCTTCGACCAGGCCAACGACCCGCGCTGCACCTACCCGAACTGGCTGCGCTGGATTGAGCGCTTCAAGGGCGTGTACGCCAGCATGGGCGTGGTCGTCGACTAACCCCGGCGGCCCCGGCCCGTACTCAGTCCGCCGCTGCGGCGGCTCACCTTTTTTCGCTTTTCCGTGGCTGTCTACTTCAGCATCGTCATTCCGACCTACAACCGCGCCGGCTTCATCAAGGCCACGCTGCAGTCCGTGCTAGCCCAGCAGTTCGCCGACTGGGAAGTGCTGGTGGTGGACGACGGCAGCACCGACAACACGGCCGAAGTCGTGGCCTCGCTGCCCGACGCGCGCATTCAGTACCTGCCCAAGGCCAACGGGGAGCGGGGCGCGGCCCGCAACTACGGCCTGGCCCGCGCCCGGGGCGAGTACGTGCTGTTTCTGGACTCCGACGACCTGTTTCATCCCAATCATCTGTCGGGGCTTTACGCCAAGATTCAGGAGCTGAAGCAGCCCAACTTCATTGCCGCCAAGTACGACTTCGACCGCGACGGGGTGCGCGCTGACAGCGACATGGCCGGGCTGACCGAGGGCTGGTACGGGCTCGATACCTTCGTGCGCGGTAACGCCCTGGCCTGCAACATCTGCGTGCGCCGCGAGAATCCGGGGCTGCGCCCTTTTGAGGAAGACCGCCGCTACTCGGCCGTGGAGGACTGGATGTTTATGCTCGAAAACACCCAGCAGGACCGCGTCTACGTCGTCGACCAGGTGAGCATCACCATGAACGACCACGACACCCGCTCCATGCGCTCCGACAACTCGGCCCTGGTGCGCCGCCTGCAGCTGGCCCTGGAGTGGATGTTGGCCCGAATTCAGCTTACCCCCGAGCAGCGCCGGACGCTGACCGGGCGGGTGTATTACCTTTGCGCCATCCACGCCTACGCCGACGACCACCGCAGCGAGGCCGTGCGCTACGCGCAGCTGGCCCGCCCGCACCTGCCCACGGCCCAGGGCCTCATTTTGCTAGTGCGCTGCCTGCTCGGCGTGCAGTTCGTGGACCGACTCAAGAAAATCCGGGGCTAAGGCACCGCCCGGCCGCCCACCGTTGTTATTGCCATCATGCGCATTCTGTTTCTGAGCTACTGGGGGCTGGACGACCCGCTGACCGTCTCCACCGTTTTCCCGCACCTGCAGCTGCTGCAGCAGCGCCCCGACGTGGAGAGCGTGCTGCTCGTCACCATCGAGCGCAACGGCAAGGCGCCGGCTTTCCGGCTGCCATTCGCGGCCGATAAAGTCGAGTTTGCCCCGCTGATTTCCGAGCCGGGCCGCAACGTGCTCGTCACCAAGACCGACGACTTCCTGCGCTTCCCGAAGCAGCTGGTGCAGCTGGCCGCCGCCCACCGCAGCGACTTTCTGCTGGCCCGCGGCGCCCCGGCCGGGGCGCTGGCCTACTTGGTGTGGAAGCAAAACAAGCTGCCGTTCTACGTGGAGTCCTTCGAGCCGCACGCCGACTACATGCTCGAATCGGGCGTGTGGCGGCGCTACGACCCGCGCTACCTGTTTCAGCGCCACTGGGAGCGGAAGCAGAAGCAGCTGGCCCGCGGCCTGATGCCGGTGGCCGAAAACTACCGCCGTCAGCTCATCAGCGAAGGCGTGCCCGCCGACCAGATTGTGACGGTGCCCTGCTCGGTGAACTTGGCCGCCTTCGGCTACGACGCGGCCCGCGGGGCCGACGTGCGCCGGCAACTCGGCCTGCCCGCCGACGCCATCGTGGGCATCTACGTGGGCAAGTTCGGCGACATCTACTACGACCAAGAAGCCTACGACCTGTTTGCCGCCACGGCTCAGCACTTCGGCGAGAAATTCCGCCTGATCGTGCTGACGCCCAATGCCATTTCCGACGTGCAGGCCCGCCTGGCCGCCGTGGGGCTGGGCCCGGAACGCAGCTTCGTGACCAAGGCCCAGCACCATGAGGTGCCCGGCTACCTCTCGGCCGCCGATTTTGCCTTTGCGCCCATTAAGCCCGCCGACTGCCGGCAGTTCTGCTCGCCGATTAAGGTGGGCGAGTACTGGGCCAACGGCCTGCCCGTCATTCTGACCGAAGGCGTAGGCGACGACAGCGACATCATCAAGGCCGAGGGTGGGGGAGCGGTGTTCAACCTCGACCACCCCGAAACCGTGCCCGCCGCCGTGCGGCGTATTGCCGAGCTGGTGCAGCAGCCCGACTACCGCCAGCAGACGCGCCAGCTGGCCGAGCGGTACCGCTCGCCCGAGCGCGCCCGCCAGGCCTACGCCACTTTCTTCGGCGCCTAAGCGCCGCCTGATCGAGCCGCGCGTCATGCCCGTCGTCACCCGCCTCCGCCCCGCCCGTGCTGCCCACCGCTGATTCCGGCGCGCCGCTGCTGTCGGTGGTGAGCCCGGTGTACGGGGCCGCCGCGCTGCTGCCCGAGCTGGTGCGGCGCATCGTGGCGGCCGTCGACGGGCCGACGGGGGGGCGCTTTGAAATCGTCCTCGTCGATGACCGCAGCCCCGACCAGGCCTGGCCCCGCATCGAAGCGGCCAGCCGGGCCGATGCGCGGGTGCGCGGGGTGCGCCTGTCCCGCAACTTCGGGCAGCACCGGGCCCTGGCCGCCGGCCTGGCCCAGAGCCGCGGCACCTGGGTAGCCGTGCTCGATTGTGACCTGGAAGACGCCCCCGAAGCCATTCCGGCGCTGTGGGCCGCTGCGCAGCAGCCCGGCTGCGACTACGCCGTGGCCCGCCGCGAAGCCCGGCAGCACGGCTGGGGCGTGCGGCTCACCTCGAAAGTGTTTTACCGCGTGCTGTCGGCCCTTACCGGCGTGCCGCAGGACGATGCAGTGGCCAACTTCGGGGTGTACCACCGGCGCGTCATCGAGGCGGTGGGGCAGCTGCCGGAGCGCGGTCGGTTTTTTCCGGTGCTGGTGCGCTGGGTGGGCTTCGAAGGCACCACGCTGGCGGTGCCCCACGGCACCCGGCCGGCGGGTGGCAGCAGCTACTCCTTCGGCCGGCGCCTGCAGCTGGCGCTGGACGTGCTGCTGGCCTGGTCCGACAAGCCGCTGCGGCTGGCCATTCTGTTCGGCGCGCTCATTTCGGCCGCCGCCACCGCGCTGGGGCTGATTACGCTGGTGCGCTACTTCATCGGCAGCATCACCGTGCCCGGCTACACCAGCCTGACGCTGCTGCTGTGCTTCTTCTTCGGCCTCGTCATTGCCCTGATCGGGCTGGTGGGCCTCTACGTGGGCCGCACCTTCGAGGAAGCCCGGCAGCGCCCGCTCTACCTCATCGACCAGCTGACTCCGCCGGCGCCCCCGACCGGCCCGCCGCATGAGTAGCCCTGATTCGGCCCTGGAAAAGTTGGCCTGGGACAGCGCCTTTTTCGGTTTCCCAGTCGGCCGCTTGCAGGCTCCCGTAGCCGATGCCGCCGGGCTGCGGCACTGGCTGGCCGCAGCCCGGCGGCAAGGCTACCGCCTGCTGTACTGGCTGGTTGAGCCCCATGATGCGGCTGCCGTGGCGGCGGCCAAGGCGTTGCACCTGCGCCCCATCGACCACCGCATTACCTTCGGGCTGCCGCTGGCCGGGCGGGCCATTGTCGCCCCGGTGCCAGACGTGCGGCCGGTATTCACGGCTACGCCGGCGCTGCGGGCGCTGGCGCAGGACAGCAGCGGCTGGTCTCGGTTTCGCCGCGACGCATGCTTTGCGCCGGGCAGCTGGCAGCGGCTCTACAACCAGTGGCTGCAGGAGTCGCTGCGCGGGCGGCTGGCGCGGGAAGTGCTGGTGCACGACGACGCGGCCGGGCAGCCGCTCGGGATGCTGACGTTGGCGCAGCAAGGGCCCGTGGCCACCATCGGGCTGCTGGCGGTGGCGCCGGCGGCGCGGCGGCAGGGCGTGGGGCGGGCGTTGCTGCAAGCCGCCGGGCAGCGGGCCCAAGGCTGGGGCTGCACCGAGCTGCGCGTGACGACGCAGCAAGCTAACCACGCCGCCGTGGCGCTGTACCGGGCCGGCGGGTTCCGCGTCGAAACGGAAGCGCTGATCTACCACATTTGGCTGTAAGCCAAGCTGGCGGCCGTCGGCTATCTTTGCCGCACCGTTTTTTTCTCCTGACTGTCGCCGCTTGATACCCTACAACAAGCCTTTTCTGGCCGGACCCGAGCTGGGCTGCATCGAGCAGGCCATTCGGGCGGGGCATTTGTCCGGCGACGGGGAGTTTACGCGGCGCTGCCACCGGTTTTTCGCCGACACCTTCGGCTTCGGCCACCCGCTGCTGACGACCTCCTGCACGGCGGCGCTGGAAATGGCGGCCCTGCTGCTCGACATCGGGCCCGGCGACGAGGTCATCATGCCCAGCTACACCTTCGTGTCGACGGCCAATGCCTTCGTGCTGCGCGGCGCCCGCGTCGTGTTTGCCGACAGCAATCCGCTCAACCCCAACCTCGATACCGCCCAGCTGGAGGCGCTGGTGACGCCGCGCACCCGCGCCATCGTGCCCATTCACTACGCCGGCATTGCCTGCGACCTGGACCCGCTGCTGGCCACCGCCCACCGCCACAACCTGGCGGTGGTGGAAGACGCCGCCCCAGCCTTCGACAGCTACTACCGCGGCCGGGCGCTGGGCTCGTTCGGGCAGCTGGCCGCATTTTCCTTCCACGAAACGAAGAACATTCAGGCCGGGGAGGGCGGCATGTTGGTCATTAATGACGAACAGTACGCCCTGCGGGCCGAAATCATCCGCGAGAAGGGCACCAACCGCACCGCCTTTTTTCGCGGCGACGTGGCCCGCTACAGCTGGGTCGACGTGGGCTCGTCGTACCTGCCCTCCGAACTGACGGCGGCCTTCCTGTGGGGGCAGCTGGAGCACTGGCAGTCGATTCAGCACACGCGCCGCCGTATCTGGCACACCTACAACGACGCGCTGGCCGGCCTCCGGGCGCTGGGCGTGGGCCTGCCCGTGGTGCCCGACTACGCCACCGTCAACGGTCATCTGTTCTACCTCGTGTGCCGCGACGAGGCCGAGCGCACCGCCCTTATTGCCCGGCTGCGGGAGCGGGGCATCATGGCCGTATTTCACTACTTGCCCCTGCACGCCAGCCCCTACTACGCCCCCCAGCACGACGGCCGCGCCCTGCCCTGGGCCGAGCACTACGGCGCCCGCCTCGTGCGCCTGCCGCTGTTCTGCGAGCTGACCGCCGCGCAGCAGCAGTACATCATCGACGAGGTCCTGACCTTTTACCAAACCCGCTGAGCCGGCTTCCGAACCGGCCTCTTTCCTGTGCGCATCCTCTTTATCATTCCGTATCCGCCCGGCAAGGCGCCCTCGCAGCGTTTCCGCTTCGAGCAGTACCTGCCGCTGCTGGCCGAGCACGGCCATCAGTACCAGCTGGCCCCCTTCCTCGACGACGCCACCTGGGCCATTCTCTACAAGCCGGGTCTGGCCGCGAAAAAGGCCCTGGGCATCCTGGCGGGCTTTCTGCGCCGCCTGCTGCTGGTGCTGACGGCCGTGGGCAAGTACGACTTCGTGTTTATTCACCGCGAGGCGGCGCCCATCGGCCCGCCGGTGTTCGAGTGGATGATTGCCAGGCTGTTGCGCAAGCCCATCATCTACGACTTCGACGACGCCATCTGGATTCCGAACACCTCGGAGGCCAACAAAGTGGTGGCGGGGGTGAAGTGGCACCACAAGGTGGACAGCATTTGCCGTTGGGCCTACAAGGTGAGCTGCGGCAACAGCTACCTGCGCAACTACGCGGCGCAGTTCAACCCCCGCGCCGTGGTCAACCCCACCACCATCGACACCGAGCACCTGCACAACCAGGTGCGCGACCAGGCCATTCCCGGCCCGCTGGTCATTGGCTGGACGGGTACGCACTCCACCCTGAAGTACATCGAGCAGGTGGTGCCGGTGCTGGCCGAGCTGGAGCAGCGCTACGACTTCGAGTTCCGCGTTATTTCCAACCAGCCGCCCGAGCTGCCGCTGCGCTCCTTGCGCTACCAGCCCTGGCGCAAGGACACCGAAATTGCCGATTTGCTGCAGTTTCACGTGGGCCTGATGCCGCTGGAAGATGACCCCTGGGCCAAGGGCAAGTGCGCCTTCAAAGCGCTGCAGTACATGGCCCTGGGCGAGCCGGCCCTGGTGTCGCCGGTGGGCATGAACACCGAAGTGGTGGAAGACGGCGTGAACGGCTACGTGTGCGCCACGCCCGAGGAGTGGCGCACCGCCCTGGAGCGGCTGCTGCAGAATCCCGGCCTGCGCCAGACCCTGGGCAAGGCCGCCCGCGCCACCGTCGTCGACCGGTACTCGGTGGTATCGAACACGCAGAACTTCCTGAACCTGTTCACGCGCTAGCCCGCCGCGCCCATCGAAATGTCTCGTCCGGTTAAACGTTGACAGCAATAAGGCAAGGGCCCCGTCCGGATTTTCCGGCGGGGCTTTTTGCTTGCTGATGCACTTGATTGGGGGTTTGGAAGTGGAGGGCCAGGTGCGGGCGCTCGTGGTTGTAGAGGTGCACGGCTTGCGCGACGAGCAAGCGGGCCTGGGCCAGGTCGTCGGGCACGACGAACAGGAATTCGTCCTTGAGGATGCCGTTGACGCGTTCGGCCAGGGCGTTTTGGTAACAATCGCCCGTGCCCTCGGTCATGGAACAGCGCAAGCCGTCGGCGCGCAGCCGCGCCTGGTAGGCGTCGGCGCAGTACTGCGTGCCCCGGTCGGAGTGGTGCACCAGCCCCGCCCGCAGGCCGGACGGGCACTGGCGCAGGGCTTGGTCGAGCGCCGCCAGGCAGCCGTCCGTGTGCAAGCTCGCGTGCACGTGCGCGCCGACGATCCGGCGCGAATAGGCGTCGGTGACCAGGCTCAGGTATACCGTGCCCTGGCGGGTGGGCAGGTACGTCAGGTCGCTGACCCAGCGCCGGTGCGGGGCGGCGGGCGGCGGCGCGTCCCGCACCAGGTTGGGGTGCTTGCGGAAGCGGTGGTGCGAGTCGGTGGTTTTGGTGAAGCGGCGCTTGGGCGCCACGAGCAGGTGGCGGCTGCGCAAGAGCGTGAACAGCGCATCGCGCCCGCAGCGCAGGTCCTGGGCCCGCAGGCGCGGGGCGAGTTTGTGCAGCAGCTTACGCGTGCCCAGCCGCGGCAAGCGGCCGCGCTCGGCCCGCACGTGCGCGAGCACCTGCTCGGCCCGCGCCGCCCGACAGCGTTGGCGCTGGCGGCGCTGATAAAGGCTCTGCCGGCTGACGCCAAAGTGGCGGCAAGCGCGCTGCACGCTCATGAGCCGGGCGGCTTTGAGGCGGGAAACGGCCGCTGGAAAGACTTTTTTGGCAGGCTGAGGCCGTGGTCCTCCTCCACCACTTGCAGCATGGTGCGCAAGAGCAGGTTGTGCTCCCGCGCGTCGCGCAACTGCTGCTCGAATTGGCGTTTCTGCTCGCGCAGTTGCGTTTCCAACTGCTTGATGCGCTGCTCGGGCGTCGGTTCCACGGCCTCGGACACGCCAGGGAAAGCCGGCCCGGCGTGCTGAAAGGTAGCGAAATGCGTCGCGTATTTGCGGCATCAGGCCAGCACGGTGCTGCGGCCCTGGATGCCGTAGCGCCGCTGGGCTTGTTTGTAGCTTAACTCACCGCGGGCCACTTCGCCCACCACCGCCAGCTTAAAGGGCAAACTGTAGTCGCGCTGGCTGCGCCTAACGCGCTTCTCTTCCGGTACTTGCATGACAACTGTGAGGAAAGTGTCAACACATTCCCGGACGGGACAAAACCAAACAAAAAGCCCCGACCTGCAACCGGTCGGGGCTTTTTTGATGGATGCAGCCGTTAGGCGCTAAGGGCGGTGCGCCGGGCGCGGGCGGGGCGCTTGAGCTTGTTGGCTTCGGCCTGCAGCACGTAGAGGCCGGCGGCGTAGAAGGGCATGAGCGGAATCTTGTAGCGCACCAGCGTGCCGAAGTTGCCGCTGTTGGTGCCCACCCCGATGGCGAAGATGATGCTGAAGATAAAGCACAGCGTGACCAGGGGCTGACTGGCAATAAGCCGCAGCGTGCGCATGAACCCGGTGCGCACGAAAATCCGCACCGTCACGACGGTAAACCACAGCGCCTCCAGGGCCGACAGCATCATCACCGGGTTGCGCGCTTCCCAGAGAAATGGCCGGTACAGCGACACCACTACCGCCTGCGGGGCCACGCGCAGAATGCTGCCCACGCTGCCGTCGATGGTGCCGATGTTGTATCCCGAGCCTTTGTCGCGGGCCCGCTCGTACAGCGCCGTCTGGTTGATTTTGGTCCGTTCACCGATGTTTTCCACGTCGAACCGCTCGTCGCCGGCCGTCAGGTTGGTGGCGCCCACCACGCCCACCACCACACCGATACCCAGAAACAGCGGCTTGAGCAGCATGCGCGTGGTGGCATTTTTGATGCGGCGGTTATTTTCGTTGAACACCCACAGCAGCCCCGGCGCCAGAAACGACATCAGGATGTAGACCTTCACCATCACCAGCAGGTACATGCCCAGTCCGCCCATCACCACCGACAATACCACGCTGCGCCGCTCGATGAAGAGGTGGTAGAAGCCGTAAAAAACCCAGCCCAGCGCCCCCATGCACAGGGAGTCCTTCATCAGCCCCGAGCCCCAGAAAAACACCGACGGCAGGAAGAACACCGCAATGGCCAGCTCCTTATAGGCCGCCGGGTAGATGCGGGCAAAGGTGATGTACATGGCCCAGATGCCGCTGAAGCTGATCAGGGCAAACGTCAGGGCCATGACGGAGTAGTTGTTGAAGCAGAACAGGCCGATAAAGGCCGCAATGCGCACCACGAAGTACTCCGTCTTGGCGTAGAACCAGAACATGCGCGCGATGTAGCGGGCAATATCCGGGTCGTAGTCGGTGGCGGTGATGAGCTTCCAGCCCAGCGAGGGCGACTCCGAAAAGGCCTGGCTGATGACCTTCGTGTGCACGTAGTAGTTAAACGTGTCGCCGCCGCCGTAGTAGAACTGGTAGATCAGCCCGAGGGCAATGGCGCCGACAAACTTCAGCGTCAGGGCCGGAATAAAGTAAGGCTTGGTGTAGACGTTGGTGACCTGCGGACGCACCCACAGCGCCAGCCCGTAGAACAGGGCCAGGTACAGCGGGGCGAGAAAAAGGTCGGTTAATTCCATAGAAAACGGGTTGGGCCAACGGGCCGCCACGTCCGGGCCGCCTTAGCGAAAGGCTAAAATACGCCATTTAGGTCGGATATTGGGCCCGATACCCCCTTCTGCCTATGCACCTGCTGCGCACCCTCTGCGAAATTGCCGCTCCTTCGGGCCACGAAGCCCCGCTCACCGAATTTCTGCTCAACTACATTCACCAGCACGCCCCCGGCTGGCGGGTGCAGCCCCAAGTGCTGGCCGGCGACGACCTGCAGGACTGCATCATCCTGGTGTTCGGACAGCCGCGCACGGCCGTCTTCGCGCACATCGATTCCATCGGGTACACCGTGCGCTACGGCCGGCAGCTGGTGCGCATCGGCGGGCCGGCGGCCGAGCATGGGGCCCGCCTCGTCGGCCGCGACGGGCAGGGCAACATCGAGTGCACCCTCACCGTCGACGAGGAAACCGGCGCGCTGGGCTACGACTTCACCCGCGACATCGAGCGGGGCACCGAGCTGACCTACCACTGCGACTTCCGCGAAACCGACGAAGCGGTGCAGAGCTGCTACCTCGACAACCGCCTGGGCGTGTGGACGGCCCTGCGCCTGTGCGAAACGCTGGAGCACGGCATCGTGGCCTTCAGCTGCTGGGAAGAGCACGGCGGCGGCTCGGTGAAGTACCTGGCCAAGCGCATTTACGAGCAGTACCAGGTGCGTCAGGCCCTGGTCTGCGACATCACCTGGGTCACGGAGGGCGTGCACGCCGGTCAGGGCTGCGCCATTTCCCTGCGCGACTCGCTCATCCCGCGCCGCAGCTACGTGGAGCGCATCCGCCGCATTGCCGCGGCCTCCGGCATTCCGCACCAGCTGGAAGTGGAGGGCAGCGGCGGCTCCGACGGCAAGGAGCTGCAACACGGGGCCCAGCCCTGGGACTGGTGCTTCGTGGGCGCCCCCGAAGACCACGTGCACACCCCCGACGAGCTGGTGCACAAGGCCGACATCGACAGCATGTTGCGCCTCTACCAGGTGCTGATGCGGGAGCTGTAGGCGGCCGGGAGGAAGAGAATAGGCGGCAAGGCGCGCAAAAAGCTTGGCCCCGCGGGTAAAACCTCTATTTTACACGCACCAAACTGCGTCTACGCCTCCCCAAATCTTTCCTCAACCTCCTAACACCGCTTTATGACCATTCTCTACCTCGCGCCCGGGCTGGGCGTGCTGGCCTTGCTCTACACGGCCTTGCGCGCTGGCTGGGTTTCCCGCCAGGACGCCGGTGACGACCGTATGCGCACCATTGCCGGCTACATTGCCGACGGGGCCATTGCCTTTTTGAAGGCCGAATACCGCGTGCTGACCATCTTTGCCCTCATTGCCAGCGCCTTTCTGGGCTTCCTGAGCTACGGCAACGAGCGGTCCAGCCCCGTTATCATCGTGGCCTTTCTGATCGGCGCCGTCTTCTCGGCCGTGGCCGGGTTTATCGGGATGAAAATTGCCACCAAGGCCAACGTGCGCACGGCCCAGGCCGCCCGCACCAGCCTCTCCAAGGCCCTGAACGTGTCCTTCGCCGGCGGTTCGGTGATGGGCATGGGCGTGGCCGGCCTGGCCGTGCTCGGCCTCGGCGGCCTGTTCATTGTGTTCTACAACATGTTCGTGGGCGGCGCCTCGGCCAACGGCCCCGAAATGGAGCGCGCCCTGGAAGTGCTGACGGGCTTCTCGCTCGGCGCCGAAAGCATTGCCCTCTTTGCCCGCGTGGGCGGCGGCATCTACACCAAAGCCGCCGACGTGGGCGCCGACCTCGTGGGCAAGGTGGAAGCCGGCATCCCCGAGGACGACCCGCGCAACCCCGCCACCATTGCCGACAACGTGGGCGACAACGTGGGCGACGTGGCCGGCATGGGCGCCGACCTCTTTGGCTCCTACGTGGCCACCATCCTGGCTACCATGGTGCTCGGCCGCGAAGTCATTGCCGCCGGCGACAATTACAACGGCATGTCGCCCATCATTCTGCCCATGGTCATTGCCGGCCTGGGCATCGTGTTTTCGCTGATCGGTATTCTGGCCGTGCGCGTGAAGGAAGGCGGCAACGTGCAGGCGGCCCTGAACATCGGCAACTGGATTTCGGTGGCCCTGACGGCCGTAGCGTCCTGGTTTATCATCCACTACATTCTGCCCTCGGGCACCCTGAGCATGGCCCGCCTGGGCTCGGCGCCCTTCACGGCTACCGACGTGTTCTGGGCCGTGGCCGTGGGGTTGGTGGTGGGCACCCTGATGAGCATCATCACCGAGTACTACACCGCCATGGGCAAGCGCCCGGTGCTCAGCATCGTGCGCCAAAGCAGCACCGGCCACGCCACCACCGTCATCGGCGGCCTGGCCGTGGGCATGGAGTCGACGGTAATGCCCATCATCGTGCTGGCCGCCGGCATCGTACTCAGCTACGAGTTTGCGGGCCTCTACGGCGTGGCCATTGCCGCCGCCGGTATGATGGCCACCACCGCCATGCAGCTGGCCATCGACGCCTTCGGCCCCATTGCCGACAACGCCGGCGGCATTGCCGAAATGAGCGAGCTGCCCAAGGAAGTGCGCGAGCGGACCGATATCCTCGACGCCGTGGGCAACACCACCGCCGCCACCGGCAAGGGCTTCGCCATTGCTTCGGCCGCCCTCACTTCGCTGGCGCTGTTTGCCGCTTTCATGGGCACGGCCGGCATTTCGGCCATCGATATCAGCAACGCCCGGGTGCTGGCCGGCCTCTTCATCGGGGCCATGATTCCGTTTATCTTCTCGGCCCTGGCTATTTCGGCGGTGGGCCGCGCGGCCATGGCCATGGTGCAGGAAGTACGCCGGCAGTTCCGCGAAATTCCGGGCATCATGGAGGGCACCGGCCGCCCCGAGTACGAGAAGTGCGTGGCCATTTCCACCCAGGCCGCCATCCGCGAGATGCTGCTGCCCGGCGCCATTGCCCTGATTTCGCCCATCATCATCGGCTACGCCTTCGGGCCCGAGGTACTGGGCGGCACCCTGGCCGGCGTCACCGTGTCGGGCGTGCTGATGGCCATGTTCCAGAGCAACGCCGGCGGCGCCTGGGACAACGCCAAGAAGTCCTTCGAGAAAGGCGTGATGGTCAACGGCAAGATGGAGTACAAGGGCTCCGACGCCCACAAGGCCTCTGTCACCGGCGACACCGTGGGCGACCCGTTCAAGGACACCTCCGGCCCGTCGATGAACATCCTCATCAAGCTCATGAGCATCGTCTCGCTGGTTATTGCCCCGCACATTGCCCGCGAAGGCGCGGTTATTGACCGCGGCGTGGCCCCCGTGCCCCAGCGCCCCGCCATCGAACGGGTGGTGCCGAAGGTAGAGCCCAAGGTGCGCTACGCCGAGCTGGGCACCGAAGCCGCCCGCATCGTGCTGACTACCTTGCTGCAGCACGCCGACTAGACGCGCGTCGAGGGCGTACTCTGTGGTTGAAAGTCGCTACATTTAAGCTGCAAATAATGGCACTTTAACGTGCTGTTAGTCAGTTCAGCAGTCAGGCACTTCGCCCACTGAGCCTTACCGTTCGCCTTGAGCAGCCCTTCCGCCCGCCGGGAGGGCTGCTCTTTTTTGTCGTACCTTCGCCGCTCTTTCGCCCCGGTCCACCTTTTCCCGGCATGTCTCAGGCTACTATCTCGCTGCACCACAAAGAGTTTACTCCCTACCTGACCGAAGCCGAGCTGGCCGCCGCCGTGCGCCGCGTGGCCCAGCAGCTCAGCGCCGACTACGCCGGCAAAATCCCGCTTTTCGTGGCCGTGCTCAACGGCTCTTTCATGTTCGCTGCGGATCTGATGAAGGAAGTCAGCATCGACTGCGAAATCAGCTTTATCCGGGTGGCCTCGTACCAGGGTACCAGCAGCACCGGGCAGGTCAAGGAAATCCTCGGGCTGCAGGACGCCGTAGAAGGACGCCACGTGGTTATTCTGGAGGATATCGTCGACACGGGCCACACCATGCAGATGCTGCTCCAGCAGCTCGGCGCCCAGAATCCGGCTTCGCTGGAAGTGGCTACGTTCCTGATCAAACCCGATGCCCTGGAAGTGCCTCTGAGCATCAAATACCAGGGCGTTGCCATTCCCAACAAGTTCGTGGTGGGCTACGGCCTCGACTACGACGGCCTCGGCCGCAACTACCGCGACCTGTACCAGGCCGTGTAAGAACGGAATGCGGCTTGTCCGATTCTTTCTTACCTTTCTACAGTTCCCCTGCTTCACTCACTCCCCGCTTACTTCTCCTCATGCTGAATATCGTCTTGTTCGGCCCGCCCGGCGCCGGCAAAGGAACCCAAAGCCAAAAGCTGATCCAGCGCTACGGGCTGGTGCACCTGTCGACGGGCGACCTGCTCCGCTCGCAGATTGCCCAGGGCACCGAACTGGGCCTGACGGCCAAAAAACTCATGGACGCCGGCGAGCTGGTGCCCGACGCCGTGGTTATCGGCATGATTGAGTCGCAGCTGGCCGGCAACAAGGAGGCCGCCGGCTTTATCTTCGACGGCTTCCCGCGCACCATTCCGCAGGCCCAGGCCCTCGACGAGCTGATGCAGCGCTACGACACGGGCATCAATTGCATGATTGCCCTGGAAGTAACCGAAGATGAGCTGGTGACGCGCCTGCTGGAGCGCGGCAAAACCTCCGGCCGCCCCGACGACCAGAACGAGGAGAAAATTCGCAAGCGCGTGACGGTGTACAACACCGAAACCGCCCAGGTAGCCGGCTACTACGCCCAGCAGGACAAGTTCCACTCTATCTACGGCATCGGCGCCATCGACGACATCTTCGGCCAGCTTTGCGGCATCATCGACCGGCACCAGCCCGCCACCGTCATCGACGGCTCCAAGGCGGCTGATGAAGTAAAAGCGTAACTTTGCAGAGTCAGCGGGTTTAAGCCGCTGACATCTGACATTGACTGTCATCCTGAGCGAAGCGAAGGACCTTATCAATTTTGAACGATTCGTTCAGGCGTGATGAGGTCCTTCGCTTCGCTCAGGATGACGGCTTTTTTACGACACGCCAACGAAGAATCAGGATGAGTTGAGCCCGCCTCAATTCTTAATTCCTAATTCTCAATTCTTAATTCAACCAAGTGGCTTCCAATAACTTCATCGACTACGTCAAAATCTGCTGCCGCTCGGGCCGGGGCGGGGCTGGTTCGCACCACATGTTCCGCGCCAAGGGGCGGCCGATGGGCGGACCCGACGGCGGCGACGGCGGCCGCGGCGGCCACGTCATCCTGCGCGGCAACAAGCAGCTCTGGACGCTGCTGCACCTGCAGTACAAAAAGCACGTCATTGCCGGCCACGGCGAAGGCGGCGGCGAAAACCTGCGCACCGGCGCCCAGGGCGAGGATATTATCCTCGACGTGCCGCTGGGTACCATCGCCCGCGACGCCGAAACGGGCGAAATCCGGGCGGAAATCACCGAGGACGGCCAGAAAATCATCCTGACGCCCGGCGGCCGCGGCGGCTGGGGCAACGACCATTTCAAATCCAGCACCAACCAGGCC
The DNA here is from genome assembly GCF_003258365.1 of Hymenobacter edaphi. Lineage (GTDB taxonomy): Bacteria > Bacteroidota > Bacteroidia > Cytophagales > Hymenobacteraceae > Solirubrum > Solirubrum edaphi. Next base: position 164,451 of record NZ_QHKM01000004.1, read on the forward strand.
CCGACCTACGCCCAGCCGGGCGAGCCGGGCCAGGAAGTGTGGAACGTGCTGGAGCTGAAGCTGCTGGCCGACGTGGGCCTCGTGGGCTTCCCCAATGCGGGCAAGAGCACGCTGCTGTCGGTGGTATCGGCCGCGACGCCCAAGATTGCCGACTACGCCTTCACCACGCTGGTGCCGAACCTGGGCGTGGTGGGCTACCGCGACTATCAGAGCTTCGTGATGGCCGACATTCCGGGCATCATCGAGGGCGCGGCCGAGGGCAAAGGTCTGGGCCTGCGCTTTTTGCGCCACATCGAGCGCAACGCCACGCTGCTGTTCATGATTGCCGCCGACTCGCCCGACATTGCCGCCGAGTACCAGATCCTGCTCAACGAGCTGGAACAGTTCAACCCCGACCTGCTCGACAAGCGCCGGGTGCTGGCCATTACCAAGTCGGACATGCTCGACGAGGAGCTGGAGGCGGAAATCACGGCCACGCTGCCGGCCGACGTGCCGCACGTGTTCATTTCCAGCATCACCCAGAAGAACATCCAGCAGCTGAAGGACCTGCTCTGGCAGCAGATTCAGGACGCCCGCCGCGACGACCCCAAGCCGCTGCGCCACAGCATCTGGGTGCAGAAAGGCAGCCAAGACGACGCGGAGGAAGAGGAGGTCGACGGCGAGGAGCCCTCGGAAGACCAGTTCGATTAAATAATTACGCGGAGGTAGTCGGGCGCAGCTGCTGGTACAGCAGCTGCCCGGCCGCTTCCAGCAGGGGCAAATCGGAGGTGCGCTCCTGGCAGCGCTGCATGTCGTAGTGGCACAGCGTACCGAAGGCCTTGCCCGCCTCGTCGCGGATCAGCACGCCGCAGTACGACACCACCGGCGTCTCAATGAGGCCACGGTACCGCTCGTCGGTGGCGGCGTCGTTGATTTCCAGCGGCGCCTCCTGCCGGCCGACCAAGGAGCAGTAGGTCACGCGCGTGGGCACGTCGGCGCCCTTGGCCACGCCGGGGTCAAACCGGTCGAACAGGGCTTCGTTGCGCAACGTGTCGGTATCGAAGCGGAAGAGGCCGGTGTAGCGGTGCGGGGTGCGGCTGTTGAGGTATTTCAGAGCGGCCGCAATGCCTTGCTGCGCTAATACGGCGGTAAACTCGTCGATTTCGCGCTGCATGGGGCGGGCAGCGCCTGAGCTGTAAGTAGTCATAAGTAAACGGGTGGTGTGGCGGCAGGCAGAAAGGCCCAGCAGCAAAAGTTCAGCACCAGTCCCGCAAGATACCACATCCATCGGCGGCGGGGCAATGCCAAACTGCGCCAGCCGGGCGGCGGTACTGCCGCTGCGTCTGAACTAAACCGCCGCACCGCGTGGTTTTCGTGCCACTGTGTCACGGCGCGAGGCTTTGGCAGTACCTTTGAGTTGCCCGAGTTTCCGAATCTGAACTTCCATACCCTGAAATACTTACCGCTTAGGAATGGCTGACGCGACTTTCCCGAACCCCGACGAGCTGCAGGACCCGAACACTGCCGCCACCAACAATAGCGCCGACCACGTGGCCGGCGAAATGTTTGACGAGCAAGGCGCTACCAGCGCCGCCCCCGACGGCGGCGCCCCCAAGGCCGAAGCCTCCCGCACCGACCAGGAAGTGGCCGATTTGAAAGACAAGTACCTGCGCCTCGCCGCCGAGTTTGAGAACTACAAGCGCCGCACCACCAAGGAGCGCGCCGACCTCTTCAAAACCGCCAACCAGGAGCTGATGACCGTGCTGCTACCCGTGCTCGACGACTTCGAGCGCGCCCGCCAGCACACCCAGAACTCCGACGACGCCAGCGTGGTGCGCGAGAGCATCGACATCGTGTACAACAAGCTGGCCAAGGCCCTGCAGCAGAAAGGCCTGCAGACCATGGATGCCAAGGGCGGCGCCTTCGATCCGGAGCTGCACGAGGCCATTGCCCAGATTCCGGCTCCCTCGGAAGACCTGAAGGGCAAGGTGGTGGACGAAGTGGAGAAGGGCTACTACCTCGGCGACAAGGTGATTCGCCACGCCAAGGTGGTGCTGGGCCAGTAGGGGAGAACGAACACAACAGAACGTCATGCTGCGGCAAGCGCGGCATGACGACCAAGGATAGTACCGACCATGTCGACCAAGCGAGATTATTACGAAATCCTGGGCGTAGCCAAAAACGCGTCGGGCGACGAAATCAAGAAGGCCTACCGCAAGGTGGCCATCAAGTTTCACCCCGATAAAAACCCCGACGACCCCACGGCCGAGGACAAGTTCAAGGAAGCCGCCGAGGCCTACGAAGTACTGTCGGACGAGCAGAAGCGCGCCCGCTACGACCGGTTTGGCCACCAGGGCGTGGGCGGCGCGGCGGGCAACGGCCACGGCCCGAGCATGGAGGACATCTTCTCGCAGTTCGGCGACATCTTCGGCGGCGGGGGCGGCGGCTTCGAGAGCTTCTTCGGGGGCGGGGCCCGCAGCCAGGGCCGGCGCGTGCGCAAGGGCTCCAACCTGCGCATCAAGCTCAAGCTCGACCTGGAGGAAGTGGCCAACGGCGTCGAGAAGAAAATCAAGGTGAAGCGCTACACCGCCTGCAACACCTGCTCGGGCACCGGGGCCAAAAACGGCACTGAGCAGCGCGACTGCGCCACCTGCCACGGCCAGGGACAGGTGAAGCGCGTGGTGCAAACCATGCTCGGCCAGATGGTCAGCTCCTCCACCTGCCCCACCTGCCACGGCGAGGGCAAAGTGGTAACCAGCAAGTGCGACGTGTGCCACGGCGAAGGCCGCCAGCTGTCGGAGGAAATCATTCCGATCAACATTCCGGCCGGCGTGGCCGAGGGCATGCAGCTCTCCATGTCGGGCAAGGGCAACTACCCCGAGCGCGGCGGCGTGCCCGGCGACCTGCTCATTCAGATCGAGGAGGAGCCGCACGAGCTGCTCAAGCGCGACGGCAACAACGTGGTGCTCGACCAGTACATTTCCATCGTCGACGCGGCCCTGGGCGCCTCGCTGGAAGTGCCAACGATTGAGGGCAAGGTGAAGGTGAAAATCGACCCGGGCACCCAGGCTGGCAAGATTCTGCGCCTGCGCGGCAAGGGCATTCCGGACCTGAACGGCTACGGCAAGGGCGACCAGCTCATCCACATCAACGTGTGGACGCCCAAGAACGTGACGGCCGAAGAGCGGGCCGCGCTGGAGAAGCTACGCACCTCGCCCAACTTCACGCCCAGCCCCGGCAAGAACGAGAAAGGCTTCTTCGAGAAAGTAAAGGAGTACTTCCAATAATCACGGATTTTTCGGATTCCACGGATTTGGTGGACGATTGAACGAGTGGTGCCACGGCTCAAAGCCGTGGCACCACTTTTTTTACGCGTCTGGTACTGCTCCCACCGGCTGTTGCGCCGCCTCGCAAAGAGCCTTTACCGGCGCGAGCGGCCCCTGTGCTCATTCTGCACGCCTCTTTGTCGACCGAACAGGCTCTTTGTTCGTTGTGCACGCCTCTTTATCGGTTTCGCCCGCCTCTACGTCCGTTCTGCGTGTCTCTTTATCCGCTCCGCATGCTCCTACGTTCATTCTGCACGCTTCTTTATCCGTTCTGCGCGTCTCTTTACCGGTTTCGCACGACACTTTGTCCGTTCTGCGCGTCTCTTTGTTGGTTTAGCATGCCTCTTTGTCCATTTCGCACGCTTCTTTATCCGTGTAGCAGAGACGAGCGGTTTTCGGGTCTTTACCGCCCCGGTCGGAACGTGCGGGCGGTGTAGCTGACGACGGCATCCAGGCGCGGCTTCTGCGCCGCCGGGTACTGCCAGATGAAGGTGCTGAACACGCCGTTTTGCAGGGAGGCCTTTTCGTAGAAAATGCTGGTATGGAGCGTGCCCGACAGCACGTAGCCGCCGGGCAGCACCTTGGCCAGCGTGACGGTGGCGCCCTTTTCCTGCCAGCTTTGCCGGCTCATCGTAAGCTGCTGGTGGGCAGTGTGGTCGAGGGCGTTGTGGGAGCCATACACGGTAAGCGTGGTGGCGCCGTCGGCCGAGACGAAGCGGCGGCCGTCACCGTTGGGGGCTTCGGGCTGGGGCCTGACCAGGGCGGCGGGGTAGGGGATGGAGTAGCCGAAGCGGGCGTTCCGGTAGGTGTGGTAATCGACGGGCGGGGCCTGGAAGGCCAGGCCGACGACCACGGTGGCAGGCAGCAGGCGGCGGCTCCGACGGCGCAAGGCGGAAACGGACATAATATAATCGGGTTCGGTCACCAAGGTACGGGCGGATAACCAGGGCTTTAGGGGCGCAGCGCCAGCCGCCGCCGAAAATATTTCCGTCCGGCTGTAATGCCCGGGCAGGTCCGTCGATTAATTGGCCGAACCTTGCTTCCCATGACGCCTGCCGCTACCGTTTCCGCCGATTTCACCGCGCTCATCGGCGAATACCAGCCCCTGCTGCTGCGCGTGTGCCGCATGTACTGCGCCGATGCCGACGACCGGCAGGACCTCTACCAGGAAATCGTGCTGCAGCTGTGGCGGGCGTGGCCGCAGTACCGGCCCGGCGCGGCCAAGGTGAGCACCTGGCTGTACCGGGTGGCGCTGAACGTGGCCGTGTCGGACCTGCGGCGGCGCGCCCGCCGCCCCGCGCCCGGCCCCCTCGACCCGGAGGCGCCCTACCCCGCCCCGCCGCCCGAGGGCCCCGACGCCGACGACCTGGCCCAGCTCTACCGGGCCATCGGGCAGCTCAGCAGCGTGGAAAAGGCCTTCGTGCTGCTCTACCTCGAAGACCGCAGCTACGAGGAAATGGCCGACATCCTCGGCCTCACCCAGAACAACGTGCGCGTGAAAATGCACCGCGTGCAGGACAAGCTTCGCCAACTAATGACCCAGCCCGCCTGATGGAACTCGACGACCTCCGCCGCCAGTGGCAGACGCAGCCCGCTGACCAGCCGGCCACTCCCTTGACCTCCCAAAACCTCAACGCCATGCTCGCCCACGAATCCACCAACCCCATTCACCAGATGACCACCGCGGCCAAGCGCGACCTGCGCCTGCTCGCGGTGGTGATGGTGCTGAACGTGACCAACTTTATCAACCTTTCCAAGGGCAACTACCTGGCCGACGGCGGCCCGCTGCTGCTGGTCATCTTCGGGGTGATGCTGGTCTTTACCGTGTGGTACATGGTGGCGCGCCTGCACCTGCTGAAACGCATGCAGCAGCAAACGCCCGACGCCGGCCTGGCCCTGCAGCTGCGCGAGCAGACGCGGCAGCTGGTGCAGCTGTTTCGCCTGCACCGCCGGGTGGGCTACCTGTTCGCCGTGGTGCTGGTGCTCGGCGTGGGCTTTGTGCTGCGGCACCGCTTCGTGAGCAACCCGTTTACGGATTCGGTGGACTGGCAGCGCACCGGGCTGGCGGCGCTGGGAGCCGTGGCGCTGGGGCTGGTTATGCTGTGGAGCGAAGCCCGGGAGCAGCGCCGCTACGGCCCGCACCTGACCCGGCTGCAGGACGCGCTGCGGGAGCTGCGGGACTAGGCCGCGGCCCCGGCCGTTTGGGCCACGTTTTCGCCGGTTCAGGCCCGCGGAACGACCGTTGGTCTAAGATTAGCCGCGGGCCTGGGGCGGCGTGCCCCGGAACTCTCTACCTTGGCAGTCACAATCAGCTCTTCGACAGCTATGAAACCAATCTTACAGGCCATTGACGTACGCAAGCAGTACGCCAACCATACCGCCCTCGACGGGGTGAGCCTGGAGGTGCCGGAAGGCTCCATCTTCGGGCTGCTGGGCCCCAACGGCGCCGGCAAAACCTCGCTCATCCGCATCATCACCCAGATTACCGGCGCCGACTCGGGCCAGATTCTGTTTCGCGGCGAGAAGCTCAATCCCTCGCACATCGGGCAGATCGGCTACCTGCCCGAGGAGCGTGGCCTTTACAAGAAGATGAAGGTGGGCGAGCAGCTCATGTACCTGGCCCAGCTCAAGGGCATCCAGAAGGAGGAGGCCCGCCAGAAAATCAAACACTGGCTGGAGCGCTTCGACATCAAAAGCTGGGCCGATAAGAACATTGAGGACCTCTCGAAAGGCATGCAGCAAAAGGTGCAGTTCATTGCCACCGTGGTGCACGACCCGCAGCTGGTCATCCTCGACGAGCCGTTCTCGGGCTTCGACCCCATCAACGCCAACCTGCTCAAGGACGAAATCCTGGCCATGCGCGACCGGGGCGCCAGCATCATCTTCTCGACGCACCGCATGGAGTCGGTGGAGGAAATGTGCGACTACATTGCCCTGATCAACCGCTCGAAAAAGGTGCTCGACGGGCCCGTGCGCCAGGTGCGCGACGCCTACCGCACCCAGACCTACGAGGTGGAGGGCAAGGGCCAGCTGATGGTGATGCACCCCGATTTTGAGGTGGTGGAGCACAAGGAGCGCGAAAACGGCCACTTCTACGACCGAATCCGCATCGTGCACGGCACGCCCAACGATTTGCTGCGCTACCTCATCGGGCCGGCCAACGTGGAGGTGCACACCTTCCGCGAGCGGGTGCCGAGCATCAACGAAATCTTCATTCAGCGCGTGCGCGAAACCCAGCCCGACTACGTGCCCGATACCGACTCGGTATTGGCCTAGCGGCAGCGGAATTGCCTGACCACCGAGAACTGACAACTGTCAACCCACACCATGTCTAAAATCTGGCTTATCGCGCAGCGCGAATACCTCACGCGGGTGCGCAAAAAGAGCTTCATCATCATGTCGCTGATCGGGCCGCTGCTGACGGTGGCCCTGTTTGCGGTGCCCGTGCTCATCGCCAAAATGTCGGACAACGGCAAGGTGGTGGCCGTGGCCGACGCCGGCGGCCTCTTCACCGACAAGCTGCCCGAGCCCAAGGACGACATCAGTTTCACCCGCGTATCGCCGGACCTGGCTACGGCTAAAACCGAGTTTAAAAAGAGCAAGCACGACGCGCTGCTCTACGTGCCGAAGCTCGACATCAGCAACCCGGCCGGCTTCCAGGTCTTCTCGCGCAAGGGCCTGGGCATGTCCTTGGAAAACGACATCAACCGGGCCGTCAACAACGCCATTGAAAGCCAGCGCATGCAAAAAGCCGGCATCGACCGCGCCCTGCTCGACAACATGAAAGTCGACGTGGACCTGCAGACGGTGAGCTTGAGCGACGACGGCGAGAAAAGCTCGAGCACCGGCATCAGCACGGTGGTGGCCTACGTGTTCGGCTTCCTGATCTACATCTTCATCTTCATCTACGGCGTGCAGATCATGCGCGGCGTGATGGAGGAAAAGACCAACCGCATCGTGGAAGTGGTCATTTCCTCGGTCAAGCCCTTCCAGCTGATGATGGGCAAGGTGCTCGGCATTGCCGGCGTGGGCTTCACGCAGCTGGCCCTGTGGGTTATCCTCTCGATGGGCATCAGCTCGGTTATGGCCGGCTCCATCAGCCCCGATAAGATTGCCGAGGACCGCGCCGCCCGCACCACCGCCGTGATGCGCCCGACGACCGGTAAGGACGAAGCCGCCAAAAAGGAAAACGTGGCCGCCAAGTTCACCCAGGCCCTGAAAAGCGCCGACCTGAACGTGCCGCTGCTGGTGGGTTGCTTCCTGTTCTACTTCCTCGGCGGCTACCTGTTCTACGGCGCCTTGTTCGGGGCCATCGGCTCGGCCGTCGACAGCGAAACCGACACCCAGCAGTTTATGATGCCCGTCACCATGCCGTTGGTGCTGACGTTCGTGGTGTCGCAGGCCATCCTGACCACCAACCCCAACGGGCAGGTGGCGTTCTGGATGTCCATCTTCCCGCTGACTTCGCCCATTGCCATGATGATGCGCCTGCCCTTCGGCGGGGTGCCCACCTGGCAGCTGCTGCTCTCGATGGCGCTGCTGATTGCGGGCTTCATAGGCGCCATCTGGATTGCCGGCCGCATCTACCGCGTGGGCATCCTGATGTACGGCAAGAAAGTCACCTACGGCGAGCTGTCGAAGTGGCTGTTCTACAAAGGCTAAGCTTGGGTTGCTAAGCTGAAAAAGGCTGCGCCTGAAGTCAGGCGCAGCCTTTTTTTGTATGCTGGATCGGCTACGACAACCGCTACCTTCGCTAACATGATATGCTCGTTTCGATTTCCGCTGCTGTTGCTGCTGACGCTCGTCCTGCTGGCCGGTTGCGGCAAGGATGATGACCCGCTCAAGGGCAAGCTGCGCTACAAGGTGCAGGTGCACGTGACGGGCGAAAACCTCACCGGGCTGGGCGCCGAAATGAGCTACGCCACGGTGCGCAACACCCTCACCGACCCCAAGCCCGGGCCCAGCGGCCGCGACGCCTACGCCACGCGCGTCGACACGACCTACGAGCTGGGCGAGTACGGCGCCTACGACGCGCTGGAAGTGACCCTGGCCCTGCGCAACGTGACCTGCCAGAATGCGGCCACCCAGCTCGGGGCCAACAGCTACCTAAAAGCCGAAATCCGGGCCAACGGCCTCAAAATCGACGAAGTGAAGCTGGATCGTACCTCCGCGCGCACCATCAGCTGCTCGGCGGCCACGCCTTACCTGGTGCTGGTGGGCGGCGTGGGCGGCTCCGGCGGCGACTGGGACGATTAAGCACTTCCCGTAACCCGCTGACGCGACGAGGCCGGACCAGACGTTCGGCCTCGTCGCCGTTTCGGGCCGCCGGGCCGGACTGGGGACCTATCTTTGGCCCATGCGTACCCTGCTTGCCGTCCTTGTTGCCCTGCTAACTGCCATGCCCGCTCTGGCCACCGCTCCCGCCGCGCCGCCCGACGACGCACGGCCCGCCTACCGCCTCTTCACCGCCGAGGGCAAGCCCGTCAGCTTCGGCAAGATGGCCAAGGCGCTGGCGGCGGCCGAGGTGGTGCTCTTCGGCGAGCAGCACAACGACCCGATTGCGCACTGGCTGGAGCTGCAGCTGGCCCGGGAGCTGGCCGAGCGCAAAGCCGGGCAGCTGGTGCTTGGCCTGGAAATGTTTGAGCGCGACGTGCAGCCCCTGGTGGAGCAGTACAACGTGGGCGAGCTGGACGCCAAGACCTTCGAGGAGCAGAGCCGCCCCTGGCCCAACTACAAGACCGACTACCAACCCCTACTGGAGCTGGCCCGGCAGCAGAAGCTGCGCGTGGTGGGCACCAACGTGCCGCGCCGCTACGCCCAGCAGGTTGCCAAGGGCAGCCTCACGGCGCTGGACGCGCTGCCCACCGCCGAAAAAGCCTGGCTGGCCCCGCTGCCCATCAAAGTGGACTATGCGCTGCTGGGCTACCAGGGCATGGCCAAAATGTTCGGCGGCGACGCCGCGCACGCGGCCGGGGTGCAGAATATTATCCAGGCCCAGGCCCTCAAGGACGCCACCATGGCCCACTTCATCCGCCAGAGCCGGCAGCCCGGCCAGCTGCTGCTGCACGTCAACGGTGCCTACCACTCCGACAACCACGACGGCATCGGGTGGTACCTGCGCCTGGCCGAGCCCCAACTGCGCGTCCTCACCATCAGCACCGTCACGCAGGCGCAGCTTGGCAGGCTGGACAAAGAGAACCTAAAGAAGGCCGACTTTGTGCTGGTAGTGCCGGAGGACATGACCAAGACGTATTAGGCGGGTAGATGAAAAAGCTAATTGGCTTAATCTTGCTGAGTATGTGGGGCATTTCTCAACCAGCCCAGGCTCAAAAATTTCTGGAGGATTACCAACGCTTCAGAAGTAAGCACCGACCGCACAAGACTTGGGCTAGGCGGGCGCAACGAGCGGAACTAGAGCTGCTGAAAATACTATTTGCTACGCATCAGCAACAGACTGGGCGCCGCCTCGATGTTGCCGACACGTTGCACCTGCTGACGCTGACGCCGGTGGAGGTAGGCCAAGGCTATGCGCCGCGGGCTGGCATGATCTGGAATGGCTCGGATACTATTGCGTTCCGACTGGAGTACGCAGGGATGCCGCCGTATGGCCGGACCGCCATCAAGTATGAGCCGTTTTTAGCGCCCGCGCCATCCTATGACCCGTACGCCGATGTTAGCTTGGACTCGCTGGTGGCGTTGGTGTCGCGGCGGCAGTTTGCACAGGCGCAGCACCTAGCAGCGGACTACCCCGTGTTCGATGGAAGCAGTAGTCAGGTGGTTTCAGCAGTCAGAACCCCGAAAGGCTATCAGATAACGGCCTTTACTTTACCTGCCTTTGGATTTATAAGGGGCGAGAAACCCCGAAAATAACTGCCATGATTTCCACGAAAAACCTCGCCGCCCTTCCCGAGCCCGCCGCCCTGCAGCCGATCTGCCGGGCCATGGCCGTGCTCGACGCCATCAACTCGCCCGACTGGGAGTACCGCTACCACTCCTACGACCCGGCCTGGGGTGAAAACGAAGCCGTATTCCAGCTCAACACCGGCGAAGGCGACGAAATGCTCATCCTGTTTCGGCCCGAGGGCTGCTGCATCAACGGCTACGTGGATACCTACGCCCAGCCCAACAAGGCCGAGGTGACGCAGGGCCTGCCCGCCGCCTTCGAGGAATTCGTGTTCGGCGAACCGGTATCGTCCATCGGCACCACGTTCTGCCTGTGGTACACGCCCGCGCAGGGCTGGCAGACGGGCGCCATCGACAAGGGCGCCGACGACGGCTCGGAGGAAATGCTCTACCTGCTCGACGCGCGCCCCGAATCCTACGTCGAGTGGGCCAACGAGTATTTCGTGGAAGATACCGGCCGCCCGCTCCTCGACGTAGCCGACGTGGCCCGCGTATACCAGGGCGAGGCGCTGACCCGCGACGTGGTGCAGCGCCTCAACCCGGAGCTGGAACAGGAAGATTTGGAGCAGCTGGCCGCGGAGCTGCAGGAAATCGGCTATCCGTACAGCTTCGGTAAATAGCCCTGTTCCACCGCCGTTGGGCTTGAGTTGTGGTCAATAGCGACCCATTGGCGGTGGCATAAGGTGCCTATGGTTTACAGCAAATGGTTAAGCTTCGTGGGGAGTGGCATTCAATTCGTAACAGTGGTGGTGCTCAGCCTGAGTATGCCAGCTCAGGCGCAGCAGTTTTTACCCGATTATAAACGGGTGCTGCGCCGGACGACGCCTACTCCGCGCCGGGCGCAGCAGGCTGAGCTGACTCTGTTGAGCGAACTGTTTACGGCTCATCAACGCCAAACCGGACGTAGCTTCAACGAGGCGGACACCATCCATATTCTGACGGAAACGCCCAGTGAAATCACGGGAGGGTATGCGCCCTACTCGGGAATGGTGTGGAACAGCGTCGACACCGTGGCTTTTACGCTGGAGTATGACGTTACCAAACGCCCGGCTACGCGCACGGTGCAATACCAACCATTTCTGGTGCCCTGTCAGCCCCCGATGAGCGACTGTTCGCGGCAGGTGTTGGTGCGGCTTGTGGCGGGCCAGCGTTTTGAGGCTGCCAGACAGCTGGCTCACAACAACCAAGCGCTTGATGGGAGCTATACGCAGGTCGCTTCGGCCACCAAAACGCCGAAAGGTTACCGCATCGTTTCTTTTACTTTGCCGGCCTTCATGCTGCCCTTCACCGATAAGCATCAGTATCGGTAGTCGTCGTCTTGTAGTCTAACCGCTGCCCATGCCTACCACTTTCCTCACAGCCGAATGGCGCAACCTGCTCATGGCCAACTACGCCGTGGACCCCGCCATCCTCCGGCCGTATCTACCCTTCGGCACCGAGCTGGACGACTGGCAGGGCACCCACTACGTGAGCATGGTGGGCTTCATGTTCGAGCATACGCGGGTGCGGGGCTTCAGCGTGCCCTGGCACCGGCACTTCGAGGAGGTGAACCTGCGCTTCTACGTGCGCCACCGTCACCCCGAGCACGGCTGGCGACGCGGAGTGGTGTTCATCCGGGAAATCGTGCCGCGGGCCATGATTGCGGCCGTGGCCAACACCTTCTACGGCGAGAAGTACCTGGCCCTGCCCATGCGCCACCACTGGCGGCCGGCGGGGGAGGACCAACTTGAAATCGACTACGGCTGGCAGGTGGGCGGGCAGTGGAACGAGCTGCGCGCCACCGTGGAAAAGGCCAACGCGCCCATTGCCGAGGGCAGCGAAGCCGAGTTCATCACCGAGCATTACTGGGGCTACACGCGGCTGGGCGAGCGGCGGACCGGACAGTACGAGGTGGTGCACCCGCGCTGGAACGCCCACCAGGTGCTCGGCTACCAGATGCAGTGCAGCGTGGCCCGGCTCTACGGCCCGGCCTTCGTGGAGCCGCTCAGCCAGCCGCCCCGCTCCGTATTCATGGCCGATGGCTCGGCGGTGAAGGTGATGGGCGGGGAACGAATCAGCGGGTAAGCGGCCCATCTGCTCCGGTTCTTTGCGCAGCCGCGCGGGACAGGGTTGACTTTGGGCGTCGGTTACGCTATGCCAGCGGCTTGCCGCCCAGACAGGCCTCGTCGTGCAGCGTCAGGATGGGCCGGGCCTCCGCACACACATAGCCGCTGCCGTAGCTGCCCACCAGCTCGCACACCGAATACTGCTGCCGCCGCGCTGCAAGCGTTTCCTCCCAGCGAGCCTGCTCGGCGGCCTGCGCCGGGGTATCGAACGGAAACGGGTGCGCCGGGCGGGCCAGGCCGATACGCCAGGGCTTGGGGTCGAGGCGGGCCCGGTAGCAGTCCTGGTTCTGGCAGAGCCGCGCGTAGGTAGGGTCCACCGGTAGAAAGCGGAAAACAGCCTGCGCCAAGCTGCCGTTGGGTTCTAGCGGTGCGTGGGTGACCAGCAGCCGGAATCCGGCCCGGGTGCGGTACAGGCGGAAGCTCCAGTCAGGATGCTGAAGCAGCCAGGCGCGCAGCCGCTCCAGCAGGTACTCGTCGGGCAGCAGCGCGGGCGGGGCCGGCGGCGCCGCAATGCCGAACAGCCGCCGGAAAAACCGCAATACCGGGGACATGCTGGCCGGCCGCGGCAGGCGGCGCCACAGATCGGCCCGATCCACGTCCAGAAACATCACGCGCGCCGCATTCAGCACCCGGCTGCCGTAGCGGTTACGCGTAACGGCTCCCAGCAACGGTCCGCCCAACCCATCATCGATGCGCTGCACCAGCGGCTCGCGCAAGGGGGCCGTGCCGGAGGGGTAGCGGCTGAGCGTGGCGCCCTGCTCCAGCCGCTGGCGTCGCTGCTGCAGCTGCTTCTGCGCGGCCTGCCGGGCGGCTGCCGGGCTGTCGTCGCTGCCGGCGTAGGCAATCAGGTGGTACTCACGGCCATCGGGCGCAGCGTACTGCAGGACCTCACGAGCCCAGTAAGTATAGAGCAGCATTGGCGGAAAATATAAACCAGAGACGCAAGGCCCGGCGAGGTGGACGGACTTGGCCGCGGCCCGCGTGGGGCGCAAGAACGGTAATCGGCGCGAAGTGCTCCACTGCGGTAGGCCTGCCCGCTTACCCGCCGGAAACCGCCCGGACGCAAGAAGCCCCGGTAACTCGGAAGTTACCGGGGCTTCTTTCAGGCTGAAAACCGGGCCGGGGCTAGGCCGAGAACGACGAGCCGCAGCCGCAGGTGCTCTTGGCCTGGGGGTTGTTGAAGATGAAGCCGCGGGCGTTCAGGCCGTCCTGGAAATCGACTTCCATGCCCATCACGTACATCGCGTGCTTTTTGTCCATGATCAGCTTCACGCCGTCGAGGTCGAAGGTTTCGTCCTGGTCCTTGGCCTTGTCGAAGCCGAGCAGGTAGCTCAGGCCCGAGCAGCCGCCGCCCTGCACGCCCACGCGCAGGCCGTATTCGGTCGGCACGTTCTTCTCGCGCAGGATATTTCTTACTTCCTCCAGGGCACGGGGCGTAAGTGCGATGGGGGCCAATTTGGTGGAAGCCGTGGCAGTTGCCATAGTTGAAAAAGAGGTTGCGTAGAGACTCCGAAAGGAAGGGCTTGGCGGCCCGGACGACAAAGATACTGCCCGGTCGCCATTCGCCGTATCATTCGCGTAACAGTAGCCCGGCGCGTCCGGTTCACGTATATCTTTGCCGGCCGCTGTGGGCTGGGTGTATTACCCGTTCCAGCCACTTTTGTTTTATACCCGCGCGCTGCCGGTGGTGGCGCGCCTTCAGCCCCCGCATGGATTCTGCCCTGCTCATCGACCTACTCAAAATCACCCTGCCCGCCCTTATCGTGGCCGGCACCGTCTACTACCTCATCCGGCAGCACCTGGAAAAAGAGCAGCAGCGCCGCCTGATCGAGCTGCGCCTGGAAAGCTCCAAAACCACCTTGCCGCTGCGCCTGCAGGCCTACGAGCGGATTATCCTGCTGCTGGAGCGCATCACGCCCAACAACCTGCTCGTCCGCCTGAGCTCCGCTGGCCAGACCGCGCCCGAGTACCACCGCCTGCTCCTCCAGGAAATCCGGGCCGAGTACGAGCACAACCTTTCCCAGCAGCTCTACATGAGCCCCGAAGCCTGGGGCCAGGTGCGCCAGGCCAAGGAAAGCATCGTCACGCTCATCAACAAGGCCTACCAGAGCCTGCCCAATCAGCAGCAGGCCCGCGGCACCGAGCTGGCCAAGCGCGTGCTCGAAGCCCTGCTCACCGACGAAGCCGACCCGACCACCGCCGCCATCGACGCCGTGAAGCGCGAGGCCGTGGGGCTGTTTTAAATGCGTTTTTCGTTGCTCGTTTTTCGAGCAAAAATCTGCCTGTACAAGCGCGGCCCGGTCGACGTATCGACCGGGCCGCGCTTGTTTGGTAATGAGTAGAGGGGAGGCGAAAAACGAAGCTTACACCCCCGCCATTACCGCCTCAATGGCCCGCTGGTAGCAGGCCTCGTAGCGAGGCACGATGTTTTCGACGGCAAATTCCTCGGCGCGGGCGCGGGCAGCGGCTTTAAAGCCGGGCAGGTGGGCATCGTCGAGCACGTAAAGCGCCTTTTGAACCATGTCGGCCACGTCGCCCACGTTGCTCACGAAGCCAGTCACGCCGTCCACGTTCAGCTCCGGAATGCCGCCGGCGTTGGTGCTGATAACCGGCACCTCGCAGGACATGGCCTCCAGCGCCGCCAGGCCGAAGCTTTCCTTCTCGGAAGGCATCAGAAACAGGTCCGACACGCTCAAGACTTCCTCCACGGCCTCCAGCTTGCCCAGGAAGCGCACGTCGTGACTGAGCAGGCCCAGCTCCCGGCACAGCTTCTCGATGCGCGGGCGGTCGGGCCCGTCGCCGACGAGCAGCAGCTTGGCCGGCATCTGCTTGCGCACCCCGTCGAAGATGTGCACCACGTCGTCGACGCGCTTGACGGAGCGGAAGTTGCTGGTGTGAATGAGCAGTTTCTCGCCGTCCGGGGCAATGGCGGCCCGGAAATGCTCCTTGGGCTGCTTCTTGAACCGCTCCAGGTTGATGAAGTTCGGAATGACTTCGATGTCCTTCTCGACGGCGAAGTACTCGTAGGTTTCTTTTTTCAAATCGGCCGACACCGACGTGACGGCGTCCGACTGGTTGATGCTGAACGTAACGACCGGCTCAAACGAGGCGTCCTTGCCCACCAGCGTGATGTCGGTGCCGTGCAGGGTGGTGATGACCGGGATGTTGATGCCCTTGGTGCGCAGAATCTGCTTGGCCATGTAGGCCGCCGAGGCGTGCGGAATAGCGTAGTGCACGTGCAGCACGTCGAGCTTCTCGTTCTGCACGATGTCGACCATCTTGGAGGCCAGCGCCAGCTCGTAGGGCGGAAACTGGAACAGCGGGTAGGAGGGCACGAACACCTCGTGGTAGAAGAGGTTTTCGTTGACGAAGCTGAGCCGCACCGGCTGGCTGTAGGTGATGAAGTGGACGCGGTGGCCTTTTTCGGCCAGGGCTTTGCCCAGTTCAGTAGCCACGACGCCCGAGCCGCCGAAGGTGGGGTAACAGACAATACCGATGTTCATACGGGTGGGGCGGCTGGGAGAGGAGAGAGGGAGATTTGCAGCTAAACCGGACAAGGGGCGGCAAGTTGGGGAAAGCCGCAAAAAAGACCGCGGATGGCAGTGATGGTTTGCTGATGACGCTGATTCTTTCTGGAACCAGCTGGCGGTGATGCTGGACGGATACCTATGATACGTTTAATGCCGGTTCTGGTCAATCCTCAGCTATCATCCGTCGAATGACAAGAGCAAATGCTGGGCGAAGTCCGCCCGCAGCGGTCAGAACGAATCAGCGTCATCAGCAAACCGTCACTGCCATCCGCGGTCAACAAAGAACGCCCCGTCCGGGTCAGGGACGGGGCGTCGGTCAAGGGGTTGCTTGTTCCACACCACATAGAAATGCTTCCCCTCAAGTCAACCCAAGGGCTTGGGCGCTATTCCTGGTTTTTCGCCTGGGCGTCGGTCTGGATGGCCTTGTAGATAACGTCGTGGATGCGCGTGCGGATGTTGTACTGGCGCAGCTTGTTGTTGCCGGCATCCGGGTACACGCGGTTCGAAAGGAACACGTACAGGATCTTGTTGTCCGGGTCCATCCACACGCAGGTGCCGGTGAAGCCGGTGTGGCCGAAGGTGGCGGCCGGCGAGAGGTTGCTGGTCGGGCCCTCGGGCTTGCTCGGGTCGCCGTGGTCCCAGCCGAGGCCGCGGCGGTTGGTGGCGCTCTGCTGGCGGGCAAACTCGGCCACCACCGGCGTGGTGAAGAAGCGCCGCCCGCCGTAGCGGCCGTTCTGCAGGTTCATCTGCATCAGGATGGCCAGGTCGTTGGCGTTCGAAAACAGCCCGGCGTGGCCGGCAATGCCGCCCATCAGCGCCGCCGCCTGGTCGTGCACGGTGCCCTGCAGCTGCGCGTGACGGAAGTAGGTGTCATTCTCGGTGGGCGCGATGCACGACTTCGGGAACCGCTGCAGCGGGTTGTAAGTCATCGTGTTCAGCCCCAGCGGCGCGTAGAAATTCTGCTGCAGAAAGGCTTCCAGCGGCTGGTTCAGCGTCTTTTCCGCCAGGCGCTTCAGGATGATGAAGCTCAGGTCGGAGTACTCGGTGGGGTAGCCGCTCTTGGTCTTAGGCAGCAGGCTGCTGCGCTTGATCCACGTCCACACCGAGTCTTCGGCGGTGCGGGCCACGTAGGTGCCGGGGATAACCTCGCGCTGGAAGTCACCGGTCTGGGTGCTGGCGTAGAAGGTGGGCTTCAGGCCGCCGGTGCGCGTCACCGTCCGCTCCCAGGTCGGGATACCCGCTTTCAGGCCGGCCTGGTGCAGCAGCACGTCGCGCACCGTCATGTCCTTCTTGTTGGTACCCTTCAGGTCGGTCAGGTAGTCCGATACCTTGCTGTCGAGGTTGATTTTGCCCTCGTCCTTCAGCCACATGATGGCCTGCAGAGTGCCCGCCACCTTCGATACCGACGCCAGGTCGTAAATCGTCTCGTCCGTTATCGGCTGCGACTTGTCGTAGGTGGCGTAGCCGTAGCTCTTGTCGAAAATCACGGCGCCGTCCTTGGCCACCAGCACCTGGCAGCCGGGCGTGGCCGCGTAGGCAATGGCCTCGGTGGCAATGTTGTCGATCTGGGCCAGCACCTTGGAGTCCATGCCCACAGCTTCGGGCGTGGCGTAGCGCAGGCGGCGGAAGTCGGGCGTGGGCAGGCCGGTGCCGGCTACCATCTTCTCCGACACGGTAATGGGCAAGCGGCCCTTGGCGGGCAGCGCGCCGAAGAGCACCTGCGGCACCACGGCCTGGGAGGCGTAGTTGTCTTCGTAGCCGCACACCAGGGTGCGGGCGTCCTCCACGTACTTCAGGGCGTAGGCATTGCCCATCACCACCACCACGGTTTTCAGGCGGGTATTGGCCTGCAGCTGCTTGATGAACTTCAGCGCCCCGTCGCCGATACCGTAGTTGTGGGCGGGGGTGTTGTTCATGTTGTGCAGGCTCACCACCACCGTGTTGTAGCCGTCGAGCTTGGTCAGCAGCCGCTCGAAGGTCGAGTCGGGCGCGTAGCGGTTCGTCACGGCGTAGGTGGAGCAGGGCATGTAGCGCTGCATGGTGCCCGCAAACTCGTTGTCGTTGGGCGCGCCGATGGTAATGGCGGCTAGCTTGAGCGTGTCGAGGTGGGCGAAGGGCAACAGGTCGTCCTCGTTGCGCACGATGGTGGTGGCGTGCTCGTAGATGCTCTGCTGCACCACCCGGCTTAGCGGGCGGTTCAGGTTGGTCATCAGGTTGGGCACGTCCACGGGCTTGAGGTGGTTCAGGCCCGCCCAGTACTTGGCGCGCAGAATCTTGCGCACCCGGTAGTCGATGTCTTCCTGCGCAATCTTGTTGTCGGCAATGAGCTGCTTGATTTTCTGGATGGCCATGGGCACGTCCTCCGAAAACAGCAGCACGTCGTTGCCGGCCAGCAGCGCCAGCGCGTCCAACTCCCCGGGCTTGTAGAGGTTCGACACGCTCTTCATGTTGAGCGCATCGGTAAACACGAGGCCGCGGTAGTCCATCTTCTCCTTCAGCAGCCCGGTCACCAGGTTGCGCGAGATGGTGGCCGACTGCGTGCGCACCGTGTCGAACAGCGGCATGTAGAGGTGGCCCACCATCACACCCATCACCCCGGCCTCGAAGGACTTCTGGAAGGGGTACAGGTCCACGTTGGTGAGCCGGGCCATGTCGGTGTTGATAACCGGCAGGGCAATGTGCGAGTCGATATCGGTGTCGCCGTGGCCGGGGAAGTGCTTGGCCACGGCCACCACGCCGTGGTCCTGCAGACCGCGGATGTAGTTGAGGCCGAACTTGGTAACCTGCTCCTTGTTCTCGCCAAACGAGCGGTTGCCGATAACCGGGTTGTTGGGGTTGGAGTTGACGTCCATCACCGGCGAAAAGCTGACCTGCACGCCCAGGGTGCGCAGCTTCAGGGCAATTTCGCGGCCCATCTGGTACACCAGCTGCGGGTCGTCCATGGCGCCCAGCGTCATCTGCTTGGCGAAGTGCATCGAGGAGTCGAGGCGCATGTTCAGGCCCCACTCGGCGTCCATGGCCACCAGCAGCGGCGTGCGGGCTGCCGCTTGGTAGCGGTTGGTCAGGATGGCCTGCCGGCGCGGACCGCCCTGCAAGAACATCAGCCCGCCGATGTTGTACTCGCGGACGAGAAACTCGGTGTAGTTGACGTGCTTCTGCGTCTTGTTGGAGTACGCGGCCACCATGAACAGCTGCCCCAGCCGGTGGTCCGGCGAGAGGGAGTTGAACACCGAGTCGACCCAGTGCTGCTCGGCCACGGTGGCCGGGCGCAGGCCGTCCTTCGAGGGCGCCGACGATGAAACGATCAGACCCGTAATGGCCACTATCAGCAGTACCAGTCCAATCCGAATATCCTTGCCCATTGGCCTCTGAGTCGTGTCGCGTATGGTGAAGTTGGTCAGGTCCGCTTTCTGCGCCGACGCCCTTCGGCGGGGCCGAAGCCACGGGGAAGGGCGCTGACACGCGGGGCGGAAATAACCGGCCGAAGCCCGTAAGACGGCAGCCGGCTCAGCCACGGGCAACAGCCCGCAAGCAAAAGCTGACCACAAACTTACGCATTATTTCGCGCGCAGGATTGGCGCCAAGCTCATTCCAACTACAGTCGGCGCCGTGTACGGGTTCCGCCCGCGGGCAGGTTCCGGAAATGTTCGAAGCTGGTTATAGGCAAAGTGCTATGTAGCGGGCAGGCTGCTGCATCCCGAACGTCAGGTCGAGCTTGTCGAGACATCTCGCGTGCTGGCGTCTGGTAGTGCCTTCGCATTCGACGAGCAGAATACCAGCCAGTGAGATGTCTCGGCTGCGCTCGACTTGACGTTCAATGTTTGCGCAGCCTGAAGACCGGCATCCGGCGCCTATATAGCAGCAAGGCCCGGCCGGCTGCCGTACCTTTGCGGGGCTTGAAAACAAACGCCGCCTCCCCGGTGGTTCGTGTGCTGCTATGGCCGATATTATTCAACTGCTGCCCGAATACCTCGCCAACCAGATTGCCGCCGGCGAGGTCGTCCAACGCCCGGCGTCGGTGGTGAAGGAGCTGCTGGAAAACGCCGTCGACGCGGGCGCCACCCAGATTCAGCTGATTGTGAAGGATGCCGGCAAGCAGCTGGTGCAGGTCGTCGACAACGGCTCGGGCATGTCGGCCACCGACGCGCGCATGAGCCTGGAGCGCCACGCCACCAGCAAAATCCGCACGACCGAGGACCTGTTCCGGATTCGCACCCTCGGCTTCCGCGGCGAGGCGCTGGCCAGCATTGCGGCCGTGGCCCAGGTGGAAATCCGCACCAAGCTGCGCCAGCAGGACACCGGCACGCAGCTGCTGGTGGAAGGCTCGCAGGTGGTGCGCCAGCAGCCCACCGCCGCCCCCGACGGCACCAGCATCAGCGTCAAGAACCTGTTCTACAACGTGCCGGCCCGCCGCAACTTCCTCAAGAGCAACGCGGTGGAAATGCGCCACATCCTCGACGAGTTTCAGCACGTGGCTTTGTCGAAGTCGAACGTGAGCTTCTCGCTGTACCAGAACGATTTGGAGGTATTCAACCTGCCCGCCGGCAAGCTCAGCCAGCGGGTGGTACAGCTGCTCGGCAACTCCTACAAGGAACAGCTGGCCTTGGTGGAGGAAGTCACGCCGTTCATTTCGGTGAAGGGCTACATCGGCAAGCCCGCGTCGGCCAAGAAAAGCCGCGGCGACCAGTTTTTCTTCGTCAACGGCCGCTTTATCCGCTCGGCCTACCTCAACCACGCCGTGCTGGCCGCCTACGAGGGCCTGCTGCCCAAGGAGACGCACCCGTTCTACGTGCTGTTCCTGGAGCTGGACCCGAAGACCATCGACATCAACGTGCACCCGACGAAGACGGAAATCAAGTTCGAGGACGAGAAAACCGTGTACGCCATCATGCGCGCCGCCGTGAAGCAGGCGCTGGGGCTGCACAACATGGCGCCTTCGCTGGATTTTGAAAGCGACGTGAACTTCGCCCCGCTGGCCGGCCTGCGCACCAGCGCCCGCTCCGACTTCGACGACGACCCCAACAGCAGCCGCACCGCCGACTTCGACCGCGGCCGCGAAGGCGGGGCTCTGGCCGCCGCCATGGCCGCCGCCGCCACGCCCGTCCGCCCCCCGCGCACCGGCGAATCCAGCCGCCTGCCGGCCGACGAAAAGCCCCTCACGCCGCGCCCCACCGAGCAGGCCCGCCGCGCCCTGGAGGATTTCTACCGCACGCTCAGCCAGCCCGGCGCCCTCGACGACCTCGAAGCCGAAGCCCCCGACGCCCGGCCCGAGCCGCTGCCCGCGCTGCCGGAGCTGCCCGCCGCTACGGCCGGCTTCGAAATTGACCTGGGCGGCATAACCGGGGCGGCGGCGGTACCGGCCCTGCCCACGCCGCCCCCGGTGGCCACGGCCCCGGCGCCCGCGCCGGAGTTGCCGCTTACCCACGCGGGCTCCGCCGCGTCGGCCGGGGCCGAGGCCGCCGTGCCGGGCCGGCGCGCCGTGCAGGTGCAGCAGTACGTGCTGGTGCCGGTGAAGTCGGGGCTGATGCTCATCGACCAGGTGGCGGCCCGGGAGCGGATTCTCTACGAGCAGTACCAGCGCAGCAGCGAGCAGGAAACCAGCCCGGCCCAGACGCTGCTGTTTCCGCGCACCGTGTCGTTTACGCCCGCCGATTTTGCGGTGCTGCGCGAAGTCAGCGCCGAGCTGCACGCGCTGGGCTTCCACTTCGAGGAGTTCGGCCCGAACACCATCGTAGTGCAGGGCCTGCCCGCCGACGTGCCGCACCGCAGCAACGAAAAAGAGCTGCTGGAGGGCCTGCTGGAGCAGTTTCGGGTGCCCGGTGGCCGTGCCCGCCTCGACCGCCGCGAGCAGCTGGCCCGCACCCTGGCCCGGCGCGTAGCCGCCGGCGTGCCCGCCCGCCTCAGCGAACTGGAAATGACGGCGCTGGTCGACCGCCTCTTCGCCTGCCAGACGCCCGGCTACACCCCCGACGGCCAGCGCACCCTGGTGATGCTGGAGCTGGATCAGCTGCAGGCCTTCTTCCGCTGAGCGGCAAAGTGCGCGACCGGGGCGCGGACACCGGCTGATTCGCGGGCGGCGTTTACCTTCGCTGCCGCGTACACGGTAGCGTTTGCTGTGACGGGAAGCCTGGGCCTTGCCCACGGCGCCTGGGGCCGACTGTTTTCCTCGCAAGCCGTAACCAAGCCGCTGCAGACGTGACCGGCCGCCTAACCTGCCCGGCTGATCCGGCGCAATCCACGAAATCCGCTTAACCCGAAATCTATGTTCAATGTCACTCCGATGGTGCGCAACCTGCTGCTCATCAACGTGGCCCTGCTGCTGCTGGACGCAACGGGCGCGATGAGCAACGTGGCGCGGCTGTTGGCCCTCTACCCCTGGACGTCGCCGCTGTTTCTGCCCACCCAGCACCTGACGTACATGTTTATGCACGCCGGCATGGGCCACCTGCTCGGCAACATGTTTGGTCTGTTCTCCTTCGGGCCCATGCTGGAAATGCGCTGGGGGCCGCAGCGGTTTTTGGCGTTCTGGCTGATCTGCGGCGTCGGGGCGGGCGTGCTTTACTCCGGCATCCGGCAGTACGAGCTGACCCAGATGCGCGCCGACCGCAACGCCTTCGTGGAGCGGCCGACGGCGGTGGGCTACAGCGACTTTTTCCGCGACTACTACCCCCAGGCCAACGGCTACGAGCTGGTGGCCAATGCCTTGCGCCAGGACCCTGGCAACACCCAGCTGGTGCAAGGGGCCGTGCGGACCGTCGATGAAATCTACGACGGCTCCAACAACGTGCCCATGGTCGGGGCCTCGGGCGCGCTGTTCGGGATTCTATTGGCTTTTGCCTATCTTTTCCCCAATACCGAGCTGATGCTGCTCTTTTTCCCGTTCCCCATCAAAGCCAAGTACTTCGTCGCCCTCTACGGGCTGTACGAGCTATACGGCGGCATCCAGCGCGCCCCCGGCGACACGGTGGCCCACTTTGCCCACCTCGGCGGAATGTTGTTCGGGTTCCTGCTGTTGAAATTCTGGGAGCGAAACAGCTCGCGCTTCTACTAAGTCCACCCGCCCCCATGAGCATTTTCGCCGATATCCAGGCCACCTTCAGCCGCCGCGACAACGCCCTGAACCAGCTGCTGGTCATCAACGTGCTGGTGTTTGTGGTGCTGCTGGTGGTGGAAGCCATCCTGACGTTCACCGGCGCCGGCGTCGCCTACGAGGTGCTGATGCGGCAGCTGGCCCTGCCCTCGGATCTGCCCGGTCTGCTGCGCCACCCCTGGACGCTGCTGACTTACGCCTTCACCCACCAGCAATTCCTGCACATTCTCTTCAACATGCTGAACCTGTACTGGTTCGGCATGCTGGTGCGCGAGTACCTCGGCGACCGGCGCCTGGTGAGCATCTACATCCTCGGGGCCCTGGCCGGAGCCCTGCTGTTCGTGCTCAGCTACAACCTGCTGCCCCGCCTGCAGGTGCACCTGGGCATCCCGATGGTGGGCGCCTCGGCGGCCGTCACGGCGGCCATCGTCGCGGCGGCCACGCTGCTGCCCGATTATACCTTCAGCCTGTTCCTGATCGGGCCGGTGCGCATCAAGTACATAGCGGCGGCCGTGGTGCTGATTTCCATTGCCGGCATCAACGGTGCCAACCCCGGCGGGCAGATTGCCCACTTGGGCGGCGCCCTGCTCGGCTTCGTTTACATCCGCCAGTTGCAGCGCGGCCGCGACCTGGGCCGCCCCGTGGTGGCCGCGGGCGAATGGATCAGCGCCCTGCTGCACGGGCGGCCGCGGCTGCGCGTGTCGCACCGCAGCCCGCAGGCGGCGCCAGCCGGCAGCAAGCGGGGCCCGCTGGCCCAGCCCGCTCAGGAGGAAATCGACCGGATTCTGGAGAAGATTTCGCGCTCCGGCTACGAAAGCCTCTCGAAGGAGGAAAAGCAGAAGCTCTTCAAGGCTAGCCAGCAGTAAGCAGGCGCAGGTTTTAGTTGAAAACGCCCCGCCGGCCTTGCGCCAGCGGGGCGTTGTTCATTTCTGCAGGTAGGCCTGGCGCTGAGCCGGGGCAAACTTCTCGATGGCGTAGCGCAGCATGGTGCGCGGCATGTGCCGGGCGTGGTCGGCCAGAAACTCCTCCAGCGCCTCCTCGTTGCGCTTGCCCACTTCGCGCAGCATCCAGCCCACGGCCTTATGAATCAAATCGTGGCGGTGGGGGAGGAGCTGCTCGGCCAGGGTGAAGGTATCGGCAAACTGGCCCTTGCGGATGAAGGCCAGCGTGCTCACGATGCTCATGCGCTGGCTCCAGAGGTGGTCTTCGGCGGCCAGCTCGTAGAGCGGGCTTCGGTCGCGCTTCAGCAAATAGCCGCCCACGATGGCCGGGCAGGTCACGTCCACCAGGTCCCAGTTGTTGACGTAGCGGCGGTTGGCGAGGTAGCGCTCATAGATTTCCTGCTGCCCGGCCGGGCCGGCCTTGGCAAACTGCAGCGTCCAGATGATGAGGCCGATGGAGCGGCAGTCGTGCCAGGGACTGCGCACCAGCTGCGCTTCCACCTCGTCGATGGAGAGCTGCCGGAATTCCCGGGCCAATTCCCGCTGCCGGGGCATGGGCAGGCCGAGGAACTGGTCCCCCTCGCCGTACTGGCCGGGGCCGGTTTTGAAGAAGCGGGCCACCAGTACGGCCCGCTCGGGGTCGGCCAGGGCGTGGATGCGGGCCAGCAGGTCGGCAGCAGCGGGCATGGCTAGGGAATGTCGTAGGTAATGTGCTGCGGGTCGTGGGTGTAGAAGTAGGCGTAGTTGGAGCGCAGCTCTTCCCAGCCCTGCTTGGTGGCGTGCTGCTCCCGCGTCACGTCTTCCCAGGCCAGGCGCATCTGCCGGGCGCACACCAGCGGGGCCACCTGCCCCACGCCGGTACCCAGGCCCGGAATGGCTACCGTTTGCACCTTATCAGCCACCAGCTCCCCGGTGCGCAGGCGGCCGTGGCGCAGCAGCAGCAGGATGGCTTTGGTGGCCAGGTACACGTTCGGTCCGCGCGTGATGGTCATGGGCGTGCGCATGGTGGGGGCCGAAATCAGGTAGGGAAACAAGGCGCTGCCGGTTTCGATGATTTCGGCCTGGCCCACCAGCAGCTCCCCGTAGTATTTCTCGCGGATGACGCGCTGCAGGTCTTTTTCGAGGTGCCAGCCCAGGTGCTTGGAAATGGCGAAGTCGATGCCGCCGTTCATGAAGCCGAAGCTGTTGGCGGGGCTGACCAGGGCGTCGGCCGGGTGCTCGAAGATGGAGGCGTGGCGAACAGTGACCTGCGGCACATCGGCAAACACGCGTTGCCAGGCGGCCACCACCTCGGGGTTGGTGTCGATTAAGGTTAAGTGCATGAAATGGGTTTCGGCGGCAAGGTACTGGCTTTCAGCTTACGCCAAAAACAAACCGGGCCGCCCCGCACGATGCGGAGCGGCCCGGCGAAGGCAGTTGCTAACGCGAATTAAGCGTTGGCGGGCTGGCCCATCTTGTCCAGCGCGTCCATCACCTCTTTCACGTGGCCGCGCGAGGTTTCCAGCAGGGCCTTCTCCTCGTCATTCAGCTGCAGCTCGATGATGCGCTCAATGCCGTTTTTGCCCAGGATAACCGGGGCGCCCAGGTACACGCCGTCGATGCCGTACTCGCCTTTCAGCTCCACGCACACCGGGAACACGCGGCGCTGGTCGCGCACGATGGCTTCCACCATCTGGGCCGCGGCGGCGCCGGGGGCGTACCAGGCCGAGGTGCCCATCAGCTTCACCAGCTCGCCGCCGCCCACGGCGGTGCGCTGCACGATGGCGTCCAGCTCAGCCTTGCCAATCAGCTCGGTGACGGGGATGCCGCCCACGGTGGTGTAGCGGGGCAGCGGCACCATGGTGTCGCCGTGGCCGCCCATCAGCACGGCCTGGATGTCCTTGGGGCTCACGTTCAGGGCCTCGGCCAGGAAGGCGCGGTAGCGGGCCGTGTCGAGGATGCCGGCCATGCCGAACACCTTGGTGCGGTCCAGGCCCGAAGTGAGGTGCGCCTGGTAGGTCATCACGTCGAGCGGGTTCGACACGACGATGATGATGGCGTTGGGCGAGTGTTTCACCACGTTCTCGGTCACCGATTTCACGATGCCGGCGTTGGTGGCGATAAGGTCGTCGCGGCTCATGCCGGGCTTGCGGGGCAGGCCCGAGGTGATAACCACCACGTCGGAGCCGGCGGTGCGGGAGTAGTCGTTGGTGACGCCCACCGTGCGCGTGTCGTAGCCGATGATGGGAGCCTTCTGCCAGATGTCGAGGGCTTTGCCTTCGGCAATGCCTTCCTTGATGTCAACCAGGACTACTTCGTTGGCAATTTCGCGGGTGGCGAGTACGTCGGCGCAAGTGGCGCCCACGTTACCGGCCCCTACTACGGTTACTTTCATGGGGTGGTCGTTGGGAATTAGTGATGGGGTTCTGGCCTGCAAGGTAAGCACCAGGGGTTAGAGGGTGGTGCTTAACGGGGAGTTTTTACCGCCGGGGCGCGGCTGGGCACTGGGAAAGCCGATTCGGGAGCCGCCCCGTGACAACGGGCGGTTCGGGTGACAAGGCTCGGTTCGCGTGACAACGGCCGGATGGCCCCGACAACGGAGCGGGCATGGCGCCCAACGCCGACGATACGCCCCGCAAGGTGCCGCGCACGACTGACAACGCGGTCCGCAGGCCTCACAACGGCACCGGCACGGCGCGCAAGGCCCAGGTTGCCCGTCGCAACGCGGCAGGTGCGGCGCCCAACGCGGCGGCCATGCCTTGCAATGCGGCGCGCAGGGCCGACAACCCGCGGGCCGGGCGCGGCCACGTGGTCGGAGGCGCTAGCGCTTCGGCAGCTGCAGCGTGCCGATGTTCACGCCGCGGGGGCCGTTGAACACGTCCCGGCCGTTGAAGAAGATGCGGATGCCGTCCAGGTCGGGGTTGTGGCAATCGTCTTCGAACAGCCGGTAGCGGAACGTAATCGTGTCCTGGTCGGCGCGGCTGAGGTACAGCAGATAGGTGTCCTCCAGGTCGGCGCCGTACACCGGCGGCGCGGCGCGGCGGATAACCGGAAGCTCGAGGCTGAACGGCTGCGCCACGCGGCCGGCCGGGCCGAGGTAGTACAGCCGGAGGGTATCGGGGTGGAAGCGGGGCGGCGTCAGCGCAATGGGGGCGCCGCCGGCATTCACCAGCTCGAAGGAGGCAATGCGGCCGCTGCCGTTGTCGCCCTCGCACTTATCGAACATGCCCGACCAGCCGCAGCCGGTTAGCAGCAGGCCGCCCAGCAAGCCGCCTACTGGGCGCGTGTATTTCAGCATAGCATCGAGGTAAATTAAGGCGTTACGTGTAGAAGTGGCTCGGGCAGTTGGGGGGCTGGGCTGCGTCTGCAAAGCCGGTTGAAACTCGTGGAAAGGCCGGTTTCGGCCAGCTCAGCAGGGCCGTTCTGGCGTTTTCCGACCAACTGCGACTGGGCGTCTTTCATCCTGAACAAAGCAAAGGACCCTCTCCCCGTTGAACGTTGGTGTCGTTCAGGCGTGAGAAGGTCCTTCGCGCTGCTCAGGATGACCGTTAGGAAGAGCCGGTCTAGCCCGCTTTGGTTGCCAGCTGCCGCCGGATCAGCAGCACCCGCTGGGTTTCCTCGGTTACTTTGAACCGGTCGTCGGGGCGCATGCCCACCACCCACACCACCTTGCCGTCGGCGGCGGTGAGCAGCAGCACCTGGTCCTTGAGGTTCAGCGGCACTTTCTGGTCGATGAGGAAGTCGCTGATTTTCTTTTTGCCCTTCAGGCCGATGGGCATAAACCAGTCGCCCTCGCGCCAGCGCCGCAGCGTGAGCGGGAACTTGAGCTTGTCGAGGTCCAGCGCCGCCACATCTTTGGCTTTGGGCACCTGGAAGCCCTCGGCGGCGTGCTCCTTGGCCGTCAGGCGCAGCCCGTCCACGGTCAGCTCCGCCTGTCCCTCCGGCCACTGGTAAGTGCCGAAGCCGCTCAGGTTCTTGGCGGTGATGACCAGCTGGTCGCGGTCCTTCACCAGCCGGTGCGTGGGCGAGTCGAACTGCTTGCCCGACACGGCCCGGAACGACTCGACGATGTCCTTGGTGACGGGCCACGAGAAGTGGAAGGGGCGCAGCAGCTCGTGCAGCATCACGGCCGTGGCGGGCGTGGCCTGCAGCACGGCGATGTTGAGGTAGGTGGCGTCGGCCTCGTCGCGGCGGGCCTGGTGGGCGGTCTGGTCCACCAAATGCTGCACCAGCAGCTCGGCGCCGCGCACCCGCTCGGCGGTGTGCTGCAGGGTCTGGTCGAGGGCCGGGTTCAGCTCGCGCAGCACCGGCAGCACGTCGTGGCGCAGGCGGTTGCGCTGGTAGAGGGTGCTGTCGTTCGAGGAGTCTTCGCGCCAGACGAGGTGCTTTTCCACCACGTAGTCGTACAAATCGTCCTTGGCCGCGCCCAGCAGCGGGCGCACCACCCGGCCCTGGCGCACCGGAATGCCGTGCAGGCCCGAGAGGCCGGTGCCGTGGGTGAGGTTGAGCAGCATGGTTTCGGCCGCGTCGCGCTGGTGGTGGGCGGTGGCAATGTAGGCCAAGCCCTGGGTGCGGCGTACCTGCTCAAACCACTGGTAGCGCAGCACCCGGGCCGCCATCTGCGTCGACAGCCCTTCCTGCTCGGCAAAGCCCTTGGTGTCGAAAAACTCGGCGAAGTAGGGCACCGCGTACTTCTTGGCCAGCTTGCGCACGAACTCCTCGTCGGCGTCCGACTCCTCGCCGCGCAGCCCGAAGTGGCAGTGCGCCACCGCTGCCGACACGCCCAGCTGGTGCAGCACGTCGAGCAGCACCACCGAATCGAGCCCGCCGCTGACGGCGACGAGCACCGGGTCGGTGGCGGGGTCGAAGAGTTGATGATCGAGGATAAAGCGGCGGACGAGGTCGGGGAGCATAGCGGGGAGGCGCAAAAAGATTGCGCAAAGGTAGGCGGAGCTGGCGCCGGTTTGGCGCCGCCCGGCGCGTAACCGGTGCCGATAATAAAGCGGGTTTTCAACTTGCGGGTCGGAACTGCGCCGTTCGGGCGCTGCACGCCGGCTGATGTTGGGCACCGGTTAGGCCGCTGCGCGACTACAGCGGCGCCAGTCCTGCCCCGCGGCTTTCCCGTCGGAAACCTCGCGGCCCAAACCTGCAGCCGCCGTAGGCAGTATTACAAGCCGAGCAGCGACGTTTGCTGCGGTTGAGGGCCTTTTAACGCAGTGGGGGCGATGCACAAAACCATACTCCGAGGGTGTTGCCTGCTGGTGCTGCTGGCCCTGGCCGCCTGCGCCCGCCCGGCCGCGCCCGGCCCCGGGCTGGGCGTCCGCCGCGGGCCGCAGGTTATCGGCCACGCCGGCTCGGGCTTTTTCACCCCGATCAGCCCCTTCAACGCCCTGCCGCCGAGCAGCCTGGGCGGCATCCGGCAGGCCCTGAGCCGCGGGGCCGACGGCGTCGAAATCGACCTGCAGCTCAGCCGGGACAGCGTGCCCATGCTCTTCCACGACGAGGACCTGACCAACCGCACCCGCGCCCAGGGCTACATCAGTCAGCACACCGCCGCCGAGCTGACCCGGCTGAAATACACCGGCGGCTGGCCCTACGACTGGCTGCAGCACGAGCGCGTGGCCACCCTCGACGAGCTGCTGACCGAGCTGGCCGGGCGCCCCGGCTTCCCCTACCTGCACCTCGACCTGCACGAGCACGACGACGCCAACTTTGCCCAGCCCTACGCCCGCTCCCCCGCGCTGGTGCGCGCCATCGGGCGGGTGCTGCGCCGCCACCAGGTGCCGCCCGAGCGCCTGCTCATCCTCACCCAGCACGAGCCTTCGCTGCGCCAATTGCGGCGGGAGCTGCCCGGGGCCGCCCTGGGCCTGGAAATCACCGACCGGTTTGAGGAGCGGCTGCAGCAGGCCGTGGCGGCGCAGGTGGAAGCCGTGGTGCTGTCGAAATATGTCATCACGCCGGAGCGCGTGGCCCGGGCCCACGCCCGGGGGCTGCAGGTGGTGGTGTTCGGCGGGCGCTCCAAGAAGGCCATTCAGCGCCTGCTCGGCTGCCGCCCCGACGGCATCGAGGTCGACAACGTGCCCCAGCTGCTGAGCCTACTGGGCCGGCGCGGCCGCCCGGCCGAAGCGGTAACGCAGGTGCACGCGGGCGCACCAAAAGACGGACCGCTGCGTTAGGCCTGCGGGTTCCGTACTTTTGCGCCGCATGCGCCTCCGACTACTCGTCTGTTTCTTCTTTCTGCTGCTGACCGCGCCGCTGGCGTGGGCCCAGCGCCCGGGTGCCCAGCCGGCGCGCCCCGCCCCCAAAGGCCAGCCCACCCCCAAAGGCTCGAAGGTGGAGCTGCTGCCCGGGGCCCGCGAGCTGGTGGGCGGCTCGTTCAACGGCCAGCAGATCCGCAAAATCATCGGCAACGTCAGCTTCAAGCAGGACGACGCGCTGCTGTTCTGCGACTCGGCCTACCAGTACGTCGACCGCAACGCCATCGAGGCCTTCAGCAACGTGCGCGTGGTGCAGAACGACACCATCACCATCACCGGCGACCGGGGCACCTACAACGGCGACACCCGCACGGCCCGCATGACCGGCAACGTGGTGATGCGCGACCCGCGCATGACGCTGACCACCCAGACGCTGGACTACGACCTGAACCGCAAAACGGCCTTCTATAGCACCGGCGGCCACCTCACCGACCCCGAAAACACGCTGGACTCGCAGCGCGGCTACTACAACACGGAGACGCAGGTGTTCAGCTTCCGCACCAACGTGAAGCTGGTGACCCGCGACTACACCATCACCAACGACACGCTGCAGTACAACACGCAGTCGAAGGTGGCCTACTTCTTCGGCCCGACGCGCATCGTGGGCAAGCAGGGCAACATCTACGCCGAAAAGGGCACCTACAACACCCGCACGCGGGTATCGGACTTCCAGCGCAACGCCAAGATCGAGACGCCCAACTACCTGCTTGGCGGCGACAAGCTGGTGTACGACGAGACCCGGCAGTACGGCGTGGCCACCGGCAACGTGTCGATGACGGCCAAGAAGGACAACGTGGTCATCCGCGGCGACGTGGGCCGCTACTGGCGCGGCACCGGCCGGGCCAAGGTGTACGGCTCGCCGGTGATGCGCAACATCACCGACCGCGACACGATGTTTCTGGCCGCCGACACGCTGGTGAACGTGGAAAGCAAGTCGGAAAACGACCCGGGCATCGTGTACGCCTACCGCAAGGTGCGCATCTGGCGCGGCGACCTGCAGGGCCGCTGCGACTCCCTGACCTACAACCGCCGCGACTCGGTCATCTACCTGAACGTGAATCCGGTGCTTTGGAGCAAGCAAAACCAGCTCACCGCCGACTCGATGGAAATCCGGCTGCGGCGCCAGAAGATTGACCAGATGCGGCTTTACGCCAACTCGTTCATTATCGGACAGGACACCTTGCTGAACTTCAACCAGGTGAAGGGCCGCAACATGGTGGCCTACTTCGTCGACAGCAAGCTGCGCAAGGTGAACGTGCTCGGCAACGCCGAAAGCCTCTACTACGCCCTGGAAAATGACACGGCCACCACCGGGCTGAACAAGGCCGTGTCGGCCAACATGGTTATGCGCTTCGCCAACAACAAGCTGCAGACCATCAGCTTCCTCAACGAGCCCGACGCGAGCTTCATTCCGCCCCACGAGTTCAAGCCCGAGGACGAGAAGCTCAAGGGCTTTCAGTGGCTGATCGGGCAGAAGCCCACGCGCCGGCAGGTATTGGGCAAGCACTTCGCGCCGGTGGCCAAGGCCAAGCCGAAGAAGAAGCCGGTGAAAGCCAAGGGCAAAACCACCAGACCCGCCCCGAAGAAGGCCGCGCCGAAAAAAACGGTGCCAACCAAGCCCGCGCCCAAACCTGCCGCCAGGCCGGTGGCCGGCGCGGCGAAAAAGTAGCCGGTGGCCGGCGCGGAATCAGCCCCGCTGACCCGCCGCAATACGTGCCGACGGCTCCGCAGCTGGCAGCTCAACGAAGCGCCTTGAGCCGGTGCTTCTGCTTGGTTTTCAGGTAAGCGGCGGCTGGCGTTACCTCGTAAGCCGGATTGGCGGCCAGCAGCTCCTGCAGCACGCCCACGTGGGCCACGCCGAAGATGACCAGCACGCGCTTAGCCTGGCTTTGCTGCTGGGCCCGCAGGATGTTGGAGTAGATTTTCAGGTTCCGGTTGTAGAACAGGCTGATGTAGTGAGCCCCGATATAGGCCGTATCCACCGGGCCCAAGTCGACGGTATTCTTCCCCTGCGGGGAAAAGGCGCCGTCCGTCACCATTGCCGGCGTATTGAAGATGGCGCGGTGTATCAGGTTGACCAGGGCCGGCTGGTTGGCCAGGGCAATGTAGTCGTACACCGAGAGGCTGTCGTGCTGCACCAGGGCTTTCAGCGGCCGGGAGGTCGTCTGCATCAGGCGCAGGTCGCGGGCGAAGGCGTCGTAGTTGGTACCCGACTGCAGTAGGGACTGCGTGGTGGCCGCGTAGTAGTCCACGGCCCGCACGCCGGGCAGCCCCAGCTCCTTGGCCAGGGCAAACCCGACCTGGTACCGCTCGCTGCGCCCGTCGGGGAGGGCGGCCAGGTCAAGCTGCCCGGCCTGGTAGCGCGCAAACAGGCTGTCGAGCCGCCCCTGCTCCGCCGGCTCCGCCTCCACCATAATGGCATCGGGCCGGAAGCGGCTGAGCTGCTGCCGCAGCTTGGCCACCTCAGCTTGCTTTTTAACGCCGAGCACGTCGGATTGGGGCTGCTTGTTGTAGAGCTGGGCCAGGTGGTCGAACCCCACCACCATAATGGCGGTGCGCCCACCGGATTGCGCCCGGCTGGCCTGGGTGGCGCCGACCAAGAGCAGGTAACACAAGAACACGGCGCGTTGGGCCGTGCGGAAGCCATCGGAAAAAATCATACTCAAGCAGGAATAAAAGCGGGGAAAGATACAGGCCGCTGCCAAATTCGGGCAGGGCAGACAGGTGCTGGCAGGGGAGAGGTATGGACTGGTTGTGGTGGTTTATGGTCTGATTTATAGAAGACTGGCAGAAGGTTGCGCGTGGGCCCTGCGCCGGAGCGGGGCCAGAAATAACCAACCGGCCGGTGGCTGGCCCGCCGCCGCCGCTACCCGCGCCGCCGCCGCGGGGTTGGCCCGGGGCGCGTTACTTTGTTGCGGCTTCGGCGGCGGCCGGGCGCACCAAATAGCCCGCGGCCGCGTTACCGGCCCGGGTACGGGCGCAACCTTTCCACCGGCCCCGGCCTCTCTGACGATGAGCGGCTTTGCGCCGCCCGCGCCAAATCCTTACCTTTGCCCCCCTTATGCCCGCATTCCGTCTCCGCATCGTTGCCCTGCTTGTCTGCACCCTGTCGTTGGGTGCGTGCAGCCCCTACCAGAAGCTGCTCAAGAGCACCGATGTCACCAAGAAGTACAACGCGGCCATCGACTACTACGAGAACAAGCACGACTACTACCGGGCCGGCACCCTGCTGGAGCCGCTGATTCCGCTGTTGAAGGGCCGCCCCGAGGCGGAAAAGGCCGAATTCTACTTCGCCCACACCAACTTCCGCCAGCGCAACTACACCCTCGCGGCCTACTACTTCGACCAGTTTGCCACCACCTACGGCGCCTCGCCCCTGGTGGAAGAGGCCGAGTTCATGCACGCCAAGTCGCTGTTTAAGGACTCGCCCGAGTACGAGCTGGACCAGACCAACACGGTGCAGGCCATTGCCGCCATTCAGGACTTCCTGAACCGCCACCCCGAGAGCAAGTTCCGTTCGGAAGCCGAGAGCATGTCGAACGAGCTGCAGAAGAAGATGGAGGTGAAGGCCTTCGAAGGCGCTAAGCTCTACTACTCGCTGCGCTACTACCAGTCGGCTGTGGTGGCCCTGCAGACCTTCCAGCAGCAGTACCCGGCTTCGGTGTACAGCGAGGAAGCGGCCTACCTGCGCATCGTGTCGCAGTACGAGCTGGCCCGCGAGTCGGTGGAGGAAAAGCAGCGCGACCGGTACCTGGAGGCCGTGGCCATTTACCAGAACTTCGTCGACACCTTTCCGCAGAGCAAAAGCCTGAAGCAGGCCGAAACGTACTACGACGCGGCGCAGAAATTCCTGAAAGACCACCCGGCTCCGACCGGCGCCCCCAACGCCGCCGCCGCCACGAACTGAATTTGAATGGCTAACTTGTCGGATGGTTAACTGGCTGGTCGTTCTGGCTTAGCAATCAACCGTTTGACAATTCAACCATTTAGCCATTGTACAATTTGACCCTTTAAGCCATGAAAGTACCGAGCAACGTTCCTGCTTCCATCGTTACGCGCAACCTGTCGGATTTCGTGAAGGAAACCGGCAACGTGTACGAGTCGATTGCCATCATTTCGAAGCGCGCCAACCAAATTTCGGTGAAGCTCAAGGAAGAGCTGAACGGCAAGCTGTCGGAGTTTGCCACCACCGTCGACAACCTCGAGGAGGTGTTTGAGAACCGGGAGCAGATCGAAATCAGCAAGCACTACGAGCGGCTGCCCAAGCCCACGAACCTGGCCATCGAAGAGTTTCTGGAAGGCAAAGTGACCTTCTCGACCCCCGAGCTGGAGGAGCCCACGGCCGACAAAGCCGAGTAATTTTTCTTAGCCCGACGCTGCCATGCTGGCCGGACGCCGCATTGTACTGGGCGTAAGCGGCAGCATTGCCGCCTACAAGGCGGCCGCCCTGGTGCGGCTGCTCATCAAAGCCGAAGCCGAGGTGCAGGTTATCCTGACGCCCTCGGCTTCGGCTTTTGTGACGCCCCTGACCCTGGCCACCCTCGCCAAACGCCCCGTGCTCCAGGGCTTCATCAAGGATGAAGCCGGCGGCGTGTGGCACAACCACGTCGACCTGGGCCTCTGGGCCGACGCGCTGCTCATTGCCCCGGCCTCAGCCAATACCCTGGCCAACCTGGCCCAGGGTCTGTGCCCCAACCTGCTCACCGCCGTGTACCTCTCGGCCCGCTGCCCCACGCTGGTAGCCCCGGCCATGGACCTGGACATGTACCAGCACCCGGCCACCCAGCGCAACCTGCAGCAGCTGCGCCAGGACGGCGTGCGCGTGCTCGACTCGCCCGCCGGCGAGCTGGCCAGCGGCCTGACGGGCCCCGGCCGCATGCTGGAGCCCGAGGATATCGTGCGGGAGCTGGCGGCGTTTTTTGCCGACCAGCAACAGCCTCGTTGAACGTCCTGTCGAGTGAAGCCGAAGCATCTGGCGTGCTGACGCCGGGTAGGAATCTGATAAGTGATTTTACTATCGAGCGAGATGTTTCGGCTTCGCTCGACATGACGCCCTGATTTTATCGTTCTGCCATGCACGTCCTGCTCACCGCCGGCCCCACCTACGAGCCCATCGACCCGGTGCGCTTTATCGGCAACCACTCCACCGGCAAGATGGGCTACGCGCTGGCGGCCGAGTTTGCCGCCCAGGGCTGGCGCGTGACGCTGGTGAGCGGGCCTACCAATCAGACCATCAATCACTCGCTGGTGACGGTGGTGCCGGTGCAAACGGCCCAGCAGATGTACGAGGCCGCCGCCGCCGTGGCCCCGCGGGCCGACGTGTGGGTGTTTGCCGCCGCCGTGGCCGACTACCGCCCGCGCACCGTGGCCGCCGAGAAAATCAAGAAGCGCGACGATGGCTCGGACGAAACGCTGACCATCGAGCTGGTGAAGAACGTGGACATTGCCGCCACGCTGGGCCAGACCAAGCGGCCTGAACAATTTTCGGTGGGTTTTGCGTTGGAGACGCAGGACGAACTCCCGAACGCCCAGCGCAAGCTGCGGCGCAAGGGCTTCGACCTGGTGGTGCTGAACTCCCTGCGCGACGCCGGGGCCGGCTTCCGCCACGATACCAACAAGATTACCCTCGTGGAAGCCTCCGGCGTGACTACCTTTGAGTTGAAGCCCAAAGCCGACGTGGCCCGCGACATTGTTTCTGCCATTCTTGCCCGCCTCCAGCCCCATGGTGCGTAACTACTCCGCCTTCTGCCTCAGCCTGCTGCTCACCGCGCTGCTGGTCCTGCCCGCCCGCCGCGCGGCCGCCCAGGAGCTGCTGACCGAAGTGACGGTGAAGGCCGAAAACGTGACCATCACCGATCCGCAGCTGCTGAACTCGATGAAAAACGACGTGACGCAGTTCCTCAACAACCGGCGCTGGACCAACGACGTGTACAAGCCCGAGGAACGCATCAAGTGCAGCGTGTACATCGGCATCACCAGCATTCCATCGAACGGGCAGTACATTGCCACGGCCCGCGTGTTCAGCCGCCGCCCCGTGTACGGCACCAGCTACGAAACCACGCTGATGAGCTACGCCGAGTCGTGGAAGTTTACCTACCTGCCCGGCCAGCCGCTCGACTTTTCCGAGAACAGCTACGTCAACAACCTCTCCTCGTTGCTGAGCTTCTACGCCCTGACCATCATCGGCATGGACCAGGACAGCTTCGCCCCGCTGGGCGGCTCGCGCACCTTCGACCGCGCCCGCAACATCCTGCAGACGGCCGCCTCGCAAAACCAGGACGGCGACGAGGGCTGGAAGGACAACGGCAAGCGTGACCAGCGCAGCCGCTACTGGCTGCTCTCGGGCCTGCAGGACCCGCAGCTCCAGTCGTTGCGCTCGGCCTCGTACTCCTACTACCGCCAGGGCCTCGATATCTTCATTCAGAAGCCCGAGGACGCCCGCACCTCCATTTTCATTGCTCTGCAGGGCGTCAAGGAGTCGGCCGAACGCCGGCCCGGCTCCACGCTCATCAAGGCCTTTTTCGAAACCAAGGCCGACGAAATTGCCAACCTCTACCGCAGCAGCACCTCGCCCGAGCTCAAGCAGAGCGTAGTGGCCCTGCTGCAGGAGGTTGACCCGACCAGCTCGGCCAAGTACCAGGCCATTCTGCAGCCGAAATAACGCCCGGATTCCTGCGAATTGCGCGGCTTTCGCCGCCGCTTGACGTTCTTGTGGTGCCACGACTCCCGGAGTTGTGGCACCATTGTTTTTAGCCGCCCGGGCCGCTGGCAGCCCGCGGGGCGGGCGAAGAGCCGTTGAG
Source organism: Hymenobacter edaphi (assembly GCF_003258365.1). Classification (GTDB taxonomy): domain Bacteria; phylum Bacteroidota; class Bacteroidia; order Cytophagales; family Hymenobacteraceae; genus Solirubrum; species Solirubrum edaphi. Next base: position 201,361 of record NZ_QHKM01000004.1, read on the forward strand.
TGAAAAAAGTGCCCGAACGGAAAAATTTATTGGTGCAGCAGGGCGCTGGAATGCGGTTTTGCTTAGCAAGCTGCTAAGTCGATTGGGGGGCGGGCTTGCGCGGGTGCTAACTCATTTAGTAGGTTTGCAGACCGCCCTTTTCGCCGCCAGCCCCTGGCGTGCGGATACGGCTGCTTGTCCAAGTATCACGCAACCAAAGCTTTTTATGCTGGTTGACCTTCGTATTCAGAACTACGCCCTGATTGAGTCCCTGGAGCTTCGGCCCTCAGCGCAGCTCAACATTATCACGGGCGAAACCGGCGCCGGCAAGTCCATTATGCTCGGCGCCATCGGGCTGCTGCTCGGCAACCGGGCCGACTCCAAGCTGCTCTTCAACACGGCCCGAAAGTGCGTGATTGAGGGGCAGTTCGACATTTCGGGCTACCAGCTGCAGGACATCTTCGAGGCCGAGGACCTGGACTACGACGCGCAGTGCATCCTGCGCCGCGAAATAGCCCCGACGGGCAAGTCCCGCGCCTTCGTCAACGACACGCCGGTGACGGTGGAGACGCTTCGCAAGATCGGGGCAAACCTGATGGACATCCACTCCCAGCACGACACGCTGCTGCTCGGCGACCCGGTGTTCCAGCTCAACCTCATCGACCTCTACGCCGGCCTGGTGCCCACGCGCACCCAGTACGGCGCGGCTTTCCGCCAGTACCGCAAGCTGGCCGCCGACCTCAAAACCCTGGAAGACCAGGTGGTGCAGGCCAACAAGGAGCTGGACTACCACAGCTTTCTGCTCAACGAGCTGGAGGAAGCCCGCCTCGACGGCGAAGACCAGGAGGTGCTGGAGCAGGAACTGAAGGAGCTGGAGCACGCCGAGGAAATCAAGCTCAAGCTCGGCTACGCCCTGCAAAGCCTTGCGGACGGGGAGTACTGCGCCACCGCCTCGCTCAAGGAAACCAGCATCGTGCTGGGCCAGATTGCGGCCTACTCCGAGGGCGCCCGGCAGCTCAAGGAGCGCCTCGACAGCTGCCTGATCGAGCTGCGCGACGTGGCCGACGAGGCCGAGCAGGCCCAGCAGCGCACCGAAGCCGACCCCTTGCGCCTCGACGAAATTCAGCAGCGCCTGACCTTGCTCTACAACCTGCAGCGCAAGCACCAGGTGCGCGACCTGGCCGCCCTGCTGCTGGTACGCGAGGAGCTGCGCCAGAAAGTGGGCTCGGTGCTGAACCTGGACAAGGAAATCAGCCGCCTGCGCCGCGACGCGGAAGGCGCCCTGGCCACCGTGAACAAGCGCGCCGCCCACCTCTCGGAGCAGCGGCGGCGGGCTTTCCCGCAGTTCGAAAAGGAGCTGGCCGGGCTGCTCTTCGACCTGGGCATGCCCAACGCCCGCCTGCTGGTGCAGCACAGCACCGGCCAGCCCGCCACCTCCGGCACCGACGTTATCAGCCTGCTCTTCACGGCCAACCGCGGCGCCCAGCCGCAGACCCTGAGCAAGGCCGCCTCGGGCGGGGAATTTTCGCGCCTGATGCTGTGCGTGAAGTACCTGCTGGCCGACAAGACCGCCCTGCCCACCATCGTATTCGACGAAATCGACACGGGCATCAGCGGAGAAATAGCGGTGAAAGTGGGCCGCATGATGCAGCAGATGGCCAAAAAGCACCAGCTGGTGGCCATTTCGCACCTGCCGCAGATGGCCGCCGCCGGCGACGCGCACTTCTACGTGTACAAGGAAGACCGCCCCGACCGTACCATCAGCCGCATCCGCCGCCTGACGGAGGAGGAGCGCATCCGCGAAATTGCCCAGATGATTTCGGGCGCCCGCGTGAGCGAAAACGCGGTGCAGAGCGCCCGCGAGCTGCTGGCCCTGCGCGGCGAAAGTGACCTGGTAGCGGCGTGACGTATGGATGAACGTTGAAAACGTTGGTCATGTCGAGCGAAGCGAGACATCTGGGTGCAGGTCGTTGAAAGTCTTTACCCAGATGTCTCGCTTCGCTCAATACGACCGTAACCGTTAGATTATCAGCTATGAAATACCTCAACTATTGCGTTTACATCGTGACGAATCCGAAGAAGACGGTACTGTACATCGGCGTCACCAATGGTTTGGTGCGTCGGCTGGATGAGCACCTGAACAATGCTGGCAGACCGCATACCTTCGCGGGCCGCTACTGGTGCCATCTGCTGGTGCATTGGGAATTGTTTGCCAATGTGCAGCAGGCTATTGCGCGGGAAAAGGAGTTGAAGGGCTGGAGCCGCACCAAGAAAGACGCGCTGGTTACGGCGCAAAACCCGGAATGGCGGGAGCTGAACCAGGAGGTTGGCGGGTTCTGACGTTGTTATGTCGAATATGTTGCGCATCAAGCAAGTGACGAGACATCTGGGTTAATTTCGTTCAACGACTTGCACCCAGATGTCTCGCTTCGCTCGACATGACATTTGTCGCGCAGCGACAATCTAGTTCGAACCCCTATTTTTGCCCGTTCCTTTTTCCCGACTTCGACTCAACTCCGTTTTTATGGCCAACAACCTCCTTGCCGGCAAGCGCGGCATCATCTTCGGCGCCCTCAACGAGCAATCCATTGCCTGGAAAGTGGCGCAGCGCTGCCACGAAGAAGGCGCCACGTTTGTGCTGAGCAATGCCCCGCTGGCCATGCGCATGGGCGAAATCAACAAGCTGTCGGAGGAGTGCAACGCCCCGATCATCGCGGCCGACGCGACGGTGGTAGAAGACCTGGAGAAAGTGTTCAGCGGCGCCGTGGAGCAGCTCGGCGGCAAGATTGACTTCGTGCTGCACAGCATTGGCATGAGCCCCAACATCCGCAAGGGCAAGGGCTACGGCGAGCTGAACTACGACTGGTTCCAGAAGACCCTGGACATTTCGGCCCTGTCGTTTCACAAGATGCTGCACGTGGCCGAAAAGCAGGACGCGCTCAACGAGTGGGGCTCGGTGGTAGCCCTGTCGTACATCGCCGCCCAGCGCGCCTTCCTCGACTACACCGACATGTCGCAGGCCAAGGCCGTGCTCGAAAGCATTGCCCGCAGCTACGGCCAGCGCCTGGGCCACCTGAAGAAGGTGCGCGTGAACACCGTGTCGCAGTCGCCGACCAAAACCACGGCCGGCGCCGGCATCAGCGGCTTCAATGCCTTCTACGAGTACGCCGAGCGCATGTCGCCGCTGGGCAACGCCCCGGCCGAAGCCTGCGCCGACTACTGCGTGTCGTTGTTTTCGGACCTGACGCGCTTCGTGACCATGCAGAACCTGATGCACGACGGCGGCTTCAGCACCACGGGCATCTCCGAGGGCATCGTGGAGGCCATTACGCAGGCCAGCGCCGGCAGCGAGGCGTAAGCCGGGCTTGTCCTTCTTGTCTTGCAACGAAGCCCGACCCGATGGTCGGGCTTCCTCTTTTGGGTGCGCCATCCGTGCCAATGCTACGGGGGCGGCTATGAAAAACGCCCGGCCGCAAGGCCGGGCGTCGTGGAAGTTGCAATAGGGGAGAGGAAGCGGGCCTAGATGGGGCCGCCGCTGCCGTCGCAGGCGCCGCGGGTGTAGCTGGTCACGCCGGCCCGCCGGGCGTAGCAGGCGTTGCTGTAGGTGACGCCGTTGCTGCCGCAAACGGGGTCGTACACGTCCAGGCACTCGTAGCCGGGGCCCGCTTTCACCTCGCTGGTGGCGGTGGCTGCCAGCTTGGCCGATGGCAGCGCTTCCTGCTTGCCGCAGGCCGTAGCCAGCGCCAGCAGGGAGAGCAGGGTAAGGGTCTTGAGCGTTTTCATAGAGCGTTTTGGTTGGTTGGGTGAACAATATGACGCGAGTAAGGTAGTAGGAAAAAACACGGAAACAAGTGCTGCCCGAGCAGCCTTGCCCAATTGCGCGGTTGGCGCAGGCGGCAATGAAAAGTAGCTTCGCCCTCACCCGGCCCGGGTTGCCCGGCACCCGGAAGCTGCTTGTTATTCCCGATGATTTCCCTGCCCGAGCACCTGGAGTGCCTCGGCCTGCCGGCCGCAGCAAGTGAAGCCACCCGGCGGGCCGTGCACGCGGCCCACGCCCGTGCTATGCCGTTCGAAAACCTCGACATCCCCCCCGGCCAGCCCATCAGCGGCGAGGTAGCAGCCATTTTCGTCAAGCTCATCCGGCCCGGTGGCGCGCAGACCTACCGCGTGGCCGACGAAGCCGAGTACCGGCCGGTGCGGGCCGCCGAATTCGACATCGAGCTGACGGCGGCCGAGCAGCTGCGGCCGCGGCTGGCGGCGCAGTAGCCCCGCCGTGTCAGTAGCCCCGGCGCAGCTCCACCAGGTTTTCCGGCTGCTCGCCGCGCTGCAGCCGCGCCAGGTTGCCGAGCAGGATATCCACCTTGCCTTCGTCTTCGCGGGGCTGGCCGCCAGCGGTGTGCTGGGTGAGCAGCACCTGCGGCAGGGCCCAGAGCGGGTGTTCGGGCGGCAGCGGCTCCTGGGCCGTCACGTCGAGCACGGCGCCGCCGAGCCGGCCCTCCTGCAGGGCCCGGATCAGCGCGGGCTCGTCGGTGGTGGTGCCGCGGCCCACGCTGGCGTACACGCTGCCGGGGCGCATGGCATGAATGAGGTCAGCCGAGAAAAAGCCCCGGGCGCTGCCGGGCAGGCAGTTTATTACCAGGTCAGTGTCGGGCAAGGCGGCCCGCAGCTCGTCTTTGGAATGCAGCTGGGCCCGCGCATCGGTGCGGGCCAGCAGGCGCACCTGGCAGCGGAAACCGCCGAGCTGCTCCCGCACCGCCAGCCCGATGGCCCCGGCGCCGAGGACGATGACGCGCTGCCCGCGCAGCAACTGCAGCTGCCGGCGCAGCGGCGCGCCCACCCAGGTGTGCTGGTGTTGCAGCACGGCCAGCTCGTTGAGGCGGCGGTAGTGCGCCAGAATGCCGGCCACGATGGTTTCGGCGCAGGGCCAGGCGAAAAAGTCGCCGACGTTGGCCACCGGAAACGGCACCTGCAGCCCGGCGTACTGGTCGAAGCCGGCCGAGTCGATTTGCCAGAAGCGCAGGCCGGGCGGCGGCTCCGGGCTCAGCCAGGCCGGCGGCGGGTTGCCCATCAGCAGATCGGCCGCCTGGAAAGCGGCGCCCTGCTCGGCGGCGGACAGCTCGGTGCGAAACGTGACTTCGGTAGCCGGCGGTAGCTGCTGCCGCAGGTAGGCGCGGGCGGCGGCGCTGAGGGCGGAATAAACGAACAGGCGCATAGCGGAAGGAAAAGAGGAAACCAGGGACCGGAACGGCCGGGGCAGGGCTGTTTACGGCAGAAGCCGGCCGTGCGCCGTCGGGCGTGGCCGGGAGAGGGGAGCATGGGTAAGGGCTGCGGGGCTACCGCCTGCCGCACAAGGGCTTATATAGAATGCTTGTTATTGCCTAATTTTCAGGCATGAAGTCTTGCCGTGCGCTGTTGCCTGGGTTTCTGTTTGTGTTCGGTCTGATACTTTCGGGCCGCGCCCAGAGCCCGCAAACGCCCGCCCTGCGCCGCGCCCTGGCCCGTGCCACGGCCGATACCACCCGCGTGCTGCTGCTGGCCGACCTGAGCGCCACCTTCCGCTACTCGCGCTACGACTCGGTGCAGCACTACGCCAGCCAGGGCCTGGAGCTGGCCCGGCGCATCGGCTACGCCAAGGGCGAAGGGCGCTGCCTCTCGCGGCTGGCTTTGCTGCAGGCCGAGCGCGGCAACCTGCCTCAGGCCCTGCGCACCGACCTGCGGGCCCTGGACCTGCACCAGGCCGCCCGCGACGCCGACGGCACGGCCCGCACCCTCAATCAGGCCGGCCTGCTCTATCAGGCCCTCGACGACCACCGCCCCGCGCTGGCCTACTACTTCCGCGCCAAGGCCATCTACGACCACAGCCCCCACCTCGACGACTCGCAGCTGGTGAGCGTGCTCACCAACCTGGGCTCGACCTACGTGGGCCGCCGGCAGCTCGACTCGGCCGCGTATTTCCTGAACCAGGCCTACGCCCTGACCACCCGCTCGCGCACCATTGCCCAGAGCTATTGGGGCAACCCGCTGCCCTACGTGCTGCGCGAACTGGGCCTGTTGGAAGCCGCCAAAGGACGCATCAGTCTGGCCATCAACTACTATCACCGCAGCGCCCGCGTCGCCCTGCCCGAAAATGACCGGCGCAGCGCCTGCCGGGCCTACCAGTACTTGGCCGAGCTGTACCACGAGCGGGGGCAGACCGATTCGAGCATCTTCTACGCCCGCCGCGCCCTGCAAACGGGCCAGACGCTGCCCTACGTGGTGGGCGTGGTGCGCACCAGCCGCCTGCTGGCCGATGTGTTTGCGGCCCGCCGCCAGCGCGACAGCACGCTGAAATACCTGCTGATCCGGCAAACGGCCGAGGACAGCCTCTACAACCCCCAGCGCATCAAGCAGCTCGACGCCATCGGCTTTGCCGAGCAGCAGCGCCTGCAGCAGCTGGAGGATGAGCGCGTGGAGTACGCCGCCCGCCTGCGCAACTACGCCCTGTGGGGCGGCCTGGGCGTGCTGGCGCTGCTGGTGCTCGGCCTGGGATACTACAACCGCCGCCAGCGCCTGGCCAACGCCGAGCTGCAGCGCCTCAACGCCCAGGTAACCCACCAGAGCCAGGAACTGACCACCCAGCGCGACCGGCTGGCTGAAATGCTGCAGGAGCTGCGTACCGCCCAGCAACAGCTGGTGCTACGCGAAAAAATGGCTTCGCTGGGCGAGCTGATGGCCGGCGTGGCCCACGAGATTCAGCAGCCCGCGCAGGCCATTCACAACCTGGCCGGCGTGAGCGAGCAGCTGTGCCAGGAGCTGCGGCTGGAGCTGGTGAAGGGCGAGGAGCTGCAGCCCGCCGACCTAGAGCTGCTCGACGAGATGCTGCTGACGCTGGCGCGGCACCAGGCCAAAATCAGCCAGCACAGCCAGCGGGCGGGCAGCATCGTGCGGGGCATGGTGGAGTACGGTGGCTCGCAGCCCGCCGCCCGCCAGCCCACCGACCTCAACGCCCTGGCCGAGGACTACCTGCGCCTGACCTACCACGACATGCGCGCCAAGCAGCGCAACTTCCACGCGGCCCTGCTGCCCCGCCTCGATCCGGCCGTGGGCACCGTGGAAGTGGTGCGCCACGACCTGGGCCGCGTGCTCATCAGCCTCTTTGCCAACGCCTTCTACGCCGTGCAGGAGCGCCGCCAGCAAACCGACGCCGCCACCGACGACGCCGCGGAATACGTGCCGCAGGTGATGCTGACCACCGAGCGCACCGGCCCGCAGCAGGTGCGCATCTGCGTGCGCGATAACGGCCTGGGCATTCCGGCCGAGGCGCAGCCACACGTGTTCGAGCGGTTTTTCAGCACCAAGCCCGCCGACGAAGGCCCCGGCCTGGGCCTGGCCCTGAGCCGCGACATTGTGCACAGCCTCGGCGGCATGCTCACGCTTCACACCGAGCCCGGCGCCTTCACCGAGCTGGTGGTGACGCTGCCGGTGCCCGCCCTGGCGCCGCTGTCGGCATAAAAAAGGCGGGGCGTAACCCGCGCGGCCGCCCCGCCCGCACTCAGCTGGCGCCGGCCGCGGCCCGGCCGGCCGCGCGGCCCGAGAAGATGCAGCCGCCCAGAAACGTGCCTTCCAGCGCCCGGTAGCCGTGCATGCCCCCGCCGCCGAAGCCCGCCACTTCACCGGCGGCGTAGAGGCCCGGCACCGGCTGCCCGTCGGCCCCGAGCACGCGGCTGCTCAGGTCGGTCTGCAGGCCGCCGAGGGTTTTGCGCGTCAGAATGTTCAGGCGCACGGCAATGAGCGGGCCCGCCGCGGGGTCGAGCAGGCGGTGGGGCGGGGCGGTGCGAATGAGCCGGTCGCCGAGGTAGGCGCGGGCCCCGCGAATGGCCGTAATCTGCCCGTCTTTGCCGAACGGGTTGGTTAGTTGCGCGTCGCGGGCGCGGATTTCCCGCTCCAGCGCGGCCAGCTCAATCAGCGGCTCGCCGCCTGCCAGCGCGTTCATGCCCTCGACCAGTGCCGGCAACGATTCGCGGACCACAAAATCGGCGCCGTGCTGCATGAAGGAAGCCACCGGCCCGGGCACCCCGCCGCGCACCCGCCCGAAGGTCTGCAGCACGCTTTTGTTGGTCAGGTCGGGGTTCTGCTCCGAGCCCGAAAGGGCAAATTCCTTGCGGATAATCTTCTGCGTCAGCACAAACCACGAGTAGTCGTAGCCGGTGTGCATCAGGTGCTGCAGGGTACCCAGCGTGTCGAAGCCGGGGTAGAGCGGGCCGGGCAGGCGGCGGCCCCGCGCATCGAGCCACAAGGAGGACGGTCCGGGCAGGATGCGGATGCCGTGTTGCGGCCAGATCGGTGCCCAGTTCGCTATGCCCTCGGTGTAGTGCCACATCCGGTCGGGGTTGATGATGCGCCCGCCGGCCCGCTCGGTGATGCCGAGCATGCGCCCGTCGACGTGCGCGGGCACGCCCGAGAGCAGGCGGCGGGGCGGCTCGCCGAGGCGGGCGGGCCAGTTCTGGCGCACCAGCTCGTGGTTGGCCCCGATGCCCCCGGCCGTGACGATAACCGCCTGGGCCCGGAATGTGAAGTCGCCCACCACCTCGCGCGAGGTAGGCTGCCCGCGCTCCGCTTCGCTGGGGGCCAGCACTTCGCCGCCGGCGCCCACCACCGCGCCGCCCTGCACCAGCAGCTCGCTCACGCGATGCCGAAACTTGAACGTGAGCAGGCCGCGCCGGGCCGCGTCGCGCACGCGCTCCACGAAGGGCGCCACCACGGCCGGGCCGGTGCCCCAGGTCACGTGGAAGCGCGGCACCGAGTTGCCGGGGCCCAGGGCGCCGTAGCCGCCGCGCTCAGCCCAACCCACCACCGGAAAGAAGCGGATGCCGCGCCGGCGCAGCCAGCTACGCTTTTCGCCGGCCGCAAACTGCACGTAGGCCTCGGCCCAGCGCCGCGGCCAATGGTCCTCTTCGCGGTCGAAGCCGGCGGTGCCCAACCAGTCCTGCCAGGCCAGTTCGTAGGAGTCGCGGATGCCGAGGCGGCGCTGCTCGGGCGAATCGACCAGCAGCAGGCCGCCGAACGACCAGAAGGCCTGCCCGCCGAGGTTTTGCTCGGGCTCCTGGTCGAGCAGCAGCACGCGGCGGCCGGCGTCGGTCAGCTCGCAGGCGGCCACCAGGCCCGCCAGCCCGGCCCCGATGATGAGCACGTCGGCTTCGGCGGGGGAAGTAGGGGAAGTCATGGGAATGCGCGGTAGAAGTGGGGCCGCCAACTTACGGACTTCGCTGCACCGACGCTTCAGTAAAGCGAGTAGCCCAGGCTGGCGCTTAGCTGCGCGTATTGGTCCAGCGCGTTAAGCAGCAGCGCAACGCGCAGCCGCTGGATGTTGCGACTGATTTCGCCTTGCCATTGCCAGTAGCCCGGCCACCGCGTAGCAGTAAGCTGCAACGTGAGACGGAAAGGTTGAAAATAATGCCGGATACCACCTTCATAACCGAAACCCGTGCTCCGTTCATCGATGATCCGGGCACGTCCGACGCCCAGCAGCAATACGGGTAGACGGTGGTAGAAACCGGCCTCCACCGTTAGGCTATGGCTTCTGAATTGGAGCCGCTGAGGAGTATTGCGCACGGCTTGCTGACGGATGCCTATATTGAAAGTACCTAGGTGACTAACGTGCAGACCGAGCCATTCAAGTTGGAGGTGCTGTTGGAAATTGCGCCGAAAATCAGTCTGGTAGCCAATAGTAGCCCGCAACGGCAGCGAAAATCGGTAGCCATACGCTTGGAGCCGTCCGCCAAACGGCGTGTGACGCAATCCGCTGACCAGCTCAATAATTGCATCGGGAGCTAGGTTGCACCGTGTGCCGCCGCTAAGAGCTATACGGACTGAATCAGCAGCAACTACCAGCTGCTCAACGGTCATGTAGCCGATAGATGAAAAACTCAACGAAACGCTCGTACTGTCAGCGGGTATGCACTTGAATAAGAACGTGCCGTCGGCAGCAGTGCTGGTAGCGTTGTCACTGCGGCTCTGCATCACCGTAACGCCGGGTATTCCTTCACCAGTAAAACGGTCCGTGACCCGCCCGACGATGGTGCGTTGCGCTAGTAGTGGCATACTCAGCAGTAAGCTGAGGCATAAGACAGTAAGCAGCTGCATGGAAATAGCCAGTAAGGTTCGGCTATTGGATGCTACCAACCACGCAATTACACACGCCGCTCCTCCCGAAAACGGTCGGCAAGGTGAATAGCGCACTGCCTTGGCGCCCAAAACGCTTCGCGAGCAGACCTGCCAGACCGCACGCTCTACTGCTGCGCCTCCCGGCTACTCATGAAGCTCTTTGTGCGCCGTAGTTGAGCGTCACGAGTACTCATGAGCCATATACTCAGCCAGCGGAATCCCTCCTGAGTACTCGTACCGGCCCAATCAATCCAGCAAGCCCCTTCACGAGTACTCAGGAGGGATTCCGCCATCCGTAGCAGCCCCTCGTGAGTAGGCGGAGCGGATTTCTGCTAATGCAACAGCGGCCCGCGAGTACTCGTGGGCCGCTGCGCACAACTGCATCGGGGCTTCGGATCAGGCGGCCGAGGCGCTGGCCACCGGTGCGGGGGCCTTGCGGCTGTACTTGCGCACCTTGCCGAAGTCGAAAAAGCGGTACACGGCGGCGGGCTCGTCGAAGTGCAGCTCCAGCTGGGCCTTCACGCGGCGCAGGGCGCGGGCCAGCCGCAGCCAGTCGCCCGAAATGGACACGCGGGCCGCGTCGATGACGGCCTCGGCGATGGTGCGGGCGTTGTCGGCCTGGGTGAGCTGCTGGTACACGGCGCGGGCGTCGGCGGGCAGGGCGGGGTAGTGCAGGGCCGCGTGGTGGGTTTCGTAGAGGGCCAGCAGATTTTTCGACTGCTGCAAGAGGCTGGCCTGATCGAGCCGGGCCAGATGACTCTTCTGGTACTGCCGAAAGTCGGCGTACACGGGCAGTTTGCGCAGGCGCGGCGTCACGTAGTCCTTCATCGTGTCGTCGACGAAGGCCAGCCAGTCTTTGCGGGCCGCCCGGAAGGCCTCGGTGCTGCCCGCGGTGGCCCCGCCGGCCTCGGTCAGGTTCACGTCGAAGGCATCGAGGGCGGCGGCCAGCTCCGTGAGGTGCGGGGCGAAGACGGACGGCAGTTCGGCCTCGCGCAGGGCCGTGCACACCGCCGTGCCCAGGGCCTTGAAGTTGACGCGGGAAATAGGCAGCGTCGCGAAGAAGTTATCGAAATAGATCTGGTAAGCAGGCATGCGCAGTAACCTTAACCGGTGAACAAAAGGGCCCCGCCAATGGCGGGCCCAAGCAGCTGCAAGGTACCAGCCCGGCCCACGCGGGGGTACCCGTGCCAGCGCGGTATTTATACTAGTGCCAGCCCGGATTTTTAGGCCTCGGGGCCGCGCCTCCGCGCGGTCCGCCGCTGCCTGTACAGCGCCGCGGTCAGCAGCGCCAGCACCGGTAGCGTCAGCAGCCATTGCCCGCCGATGGTGAGCAGCACGCGGCGCCGGTGCCCGCCGGCTGGCTCGTGCACCAGCTGATAAAACAGATAAAGGTGAAAAACCGCGTAGGCCAGGTTGGCCACCAGCAGCAACACCGTACTGCTGCGCACCGCCCAGCCGGGGCGGGGCAGGCCCTTCGGGCGTGGCCGCAGCAGCCCCAGCGCGACGACAAACAGGTACGCCGCGTTCAGGCCGTGCAGCGCCAACAACGCCCGCTCGCTGGGCTCGGGGCGGGAAAGCCCGGCGGCCTCGTCGAAGGTGTACGACACGAGGTAGTGCAGCAGGGCCAGCACCGCCTGCCCAAACCCTAGCGCGACGACGCCCAGAAGCCGGAGCAGCCGCATCTTAGGCGCTGAGCTGCCGGCGCACCTTCAGGGGCAGCTTTTCCACCACCAGCCGGTACGATTCGCGGATAAGCTGCGCCCAGCGCGCCGGGTTCAGGCGGGCTACGTCGTCGAGGTGCACCCAGTGGTAGCGGGCCAGGTGCGAGGCCGGGGCAAACCCGGGCTGCCCGATCAGCTGCTCGAACTGCTCGGGCGTGGCCTTGAACGAGGCCGTGGGCGGCACCTCGTCGGGGGAGGTGATAAGGAACATCTTGCCGCCCACGTTGAAGCACAGGTGATGGTCCCACTTGATGTCTTCGGTCACGCCGGGCAGCTGGCGGCAGAGGGTTTGCAGGTCTTCGATGGTCATGGGCACAGGCGTAAGCCCAAAGCTACAACCGGCGGGCCGCGCTACCGGCCCTGAATGCCGGGGTACAGCTCGGGCACCGGGTCGCTCTGCACGTACTCCTTGGTGCGCACGTTGAGCATGGTCAGACGGCCGCCGTAGCCCGCGCCCTGGTCGAGGTTCCACACGTTCTGGCGCTGCGCGGGCGCGGAGTGGGCGGGCCAGGTGGGCGTGTGGCCGATAAAGCACTCGTGGTAGGCCGCGGCGCGCTGGTGCTGCTGCCACAAGTCGCGCGTCCAGAACAAATCGAACGAGTCCTGCGCGGCTATGGGCACGGCGGGGTCGTAGCCGGCGTGCACGTAGAGGTTGCCCCGCTCGTCTTCGTGGTAGGGTTTCTGCCGGCCAAAAAACGCCTGGAGGTGCCGGTCAAGGTGCTCGGGCGGGCCGGTGCGGTAGGCGTCGTAGGTAGCGCGGCCGCCCTGGCTCAGCCAACTCGGGCTGACATCTGCGGCGGCGGGCTTGGTGGCCAGCCACGCAGCCGTCCACCAGTCGTGGTTGCCGGTCAGCCAGATGCTGTTCGGAATGGCCAGCAGCAGCTCCACGCAGCGCGGCGTTTCGGGCCAGCCGTCGGCCACGTCGCCGAGCTGGATGAGCCGGTCGAGGCCCGGGCGGAAAGGGCTGCGCTCCAGCACCTGCGCCAGGGCGCGGGCCGCGCCGTGCATGTCGCCGAGGACGTAGGTTTCCATGGGAGAAGCAGTCAGTTGATCAGGTCTGCGGTAGGCACCCGGTAAGGAAGAACGCGCACAGCAGCAAGTCGGCGCGCGTCGTCCCGCGGTGCGACAACCCGGGCCATACGCGGCGGTTGTAGCAGGCGTTGGGGGCATCGGCTACGAAGGAAAGCAGTAGCAGCGGTAAGCCCACCACTCAAAAACCACTGCCGACAACCCAGAGAAAGACAATGGACGCCGCCAGCATGCCTTGCAGCAGAATCATGGAAAGGGAAGGTAGCCAGAGCTTACAGACGCACTGCGGCCCTCAGGACAAATGAAACCGACCCAGCGCCTATAACATGATCATGCGAGGAGTGCAACCCGCCCCGGCAACGCGTGTCTAGATGAAGTAAGTTATATTGGAGCTAAGTTGCGCCACTCCGGGCCGGCCGGTTTGCCCCGGCCCGCGCACACTTACGGTTCTCCCGCCCGCATCCTCGTTTCCGCTTTTCCCCGCCCACCGTATGGCGCCTTTCCGCTCTTCCCTCGGTTTCTTCTCGGTGCTGCTGCCGGGCTTTCTGCTGGCCATTCCCGGCTCCTTCACCCCGCACGCGGCGGCCCCGGCCGACGGCGTGCCGCCCCAGAAAAAGCAGGTGCTGCTCGGCACCGTGGCCCAGGGCATGACGGTGGCCCACGTGCAGCCCGAGCAAATCGACGACGCCTTCTCGCGCCGCGTGTACGCGCTCTACCTCAAGCGCCTCGACGCGGGCAAGAAATTCCTGCTGCAGAGCGACATCAAGCAGCTGCAGCGCTACGAAACCGGCATCGACAACGAGGTGAAGCAGGGCAAGAGCGAGTTTCTGGACCTCAGCACCAAGCTCATCAACCAGCGCCAGCGCGAGGCCCAGGCCATCTACCGCGAGCTGCTGGCCCAGCCCTTCGACTTCACGGCCCAGGAAACCTTCGAAACCGACACCGACAAGCTCAGCTACCCCGCCGACGAGGCCGGCCGCCGCGAGCTGTGGCGCCGCCTGCTCAAGTACCAGACCATGACGCGCCTCTCGGAGCTGCTGGACGAGCAGGAGCGGCAGCAGACCAAGGCCCTGGCCGCCGCCGGCGCCAAGCCCTCCGACGCTACCCTCTCGGCCCCGGTGCGCACCGCCGCCCAGCTGGAGGCCGACGCCCGCAAGCAGGTGCTCAAGTACTACGACGAGTACTTCAACGACCTGCTGCAGACCGACGAGGCCGACCGCCTGACCGCGTTTGCCAACACCATTGCCAACACCTTCGACCCGCACTCGGAGTACTTCGCGCCCAAGGACAAAACCAACTTCGACATTGCCGTGACCGGGCGCCTCGAAGGCACCGGCGCCCAGATGGGGGAAAAGGACGGCCAGATCCTGGTCACCTACATCGTGCCGGGCTCGGCCTCGCACCGCCAGGGCGAGCTGAAGGCCGGCGACGTGGTGCAGCGCGTGGCCCAGGGCGCCGCCGAGCCGGTGGCCGTGGAGGGCATGCGCCTGGATAAGGTGGTGCAGATGATCCGGGGCAAGAAAGGCACGGAGGTGCGCCTGACGGTGAAAAAGCCCGACGGCAGCGTCAAGGTCATTCCCATTATCCGCGACATCGTGGTCATCGAGGAAACCTACGCGCAGTCGGCCGTCATCAACGAGGGCGGCAAGAAAATCGGCTACATCCTGCTGCCCAGCTTCTACGCCGACTTCAACCGCAACGGCGGCCGCAACTCGGCCCAGGACGTGCGCCAGGAGCTGGACAAGCTCAAGGCCCAGAACGTGCAGGGCGTGGTGCTCGATTTGCGCTTCAACGGCGGCGGCTCTTTGTACGACGCGGCCGAAATGGCGGGCCTGTTCGTGCCCGGCGGGCCCATGGTGCAGGTGAAAAGCCGGCAGCGCGCCGCCGAAGTGGTGAGCGACCCGGACAGCAAAACCCAGTACGAGGGCCCGCTGGTGGTGCTGGTGAACCGCTACAGTGCCTCGGCCTCCGAAATCCTGGCCGGGGCCATTCAGGACTACCAGCGCGGCGTCATCATGGGCAACCTGACCTACGGCAAGGGCACGGTGCAGCGCGTGTTCGAACTCGACGACATGATGAACCCCGAGCTGGCGGCCTACAAGCCCTTCGGCTCGCTGAAGATGACCATTCAGAAATACTACCGCGTGACGGGCTCCAGCACCCAGTTCAAGGGCGTCACGCCCGACATCATGGTGCCCGACGCCTACAGCACCCTGGCCGACGGCGAGCAGGACACCGACTACCCGCTGCCCTGGGACGAAATCACGCCGGCCAAGTACCAGCCCTGGGTTAGTGCCCCGCCCGTGGCCAAGCTCAAGGCCGCCAGCAACGCCCGCGTGGCCGCCAACCCCTCGTTCCGCCTGCTCACCGACGCGGTGCAGGGCATGGCCAAGCGCCGCGAGGAAACCCGCGAGTCCTTGAACCTGGCCAGCTACCGCGCCCAGCAGAAGGAAGGCCGCGCCCTGAACGAGAAGTTCAAAACCATTCAGCAGCAGACCACGGCCCTGAACGTGACGGCCCTGGCCGCCGCCGCCGCCGACAGCGTGCAGAATGGCCGCGCCCAGCGCTTCATTGCCCCGCTGCGCAAGGACCTGACGCTGCGCGAAGCCGTAGCCGTGATTCAGGACGAGCTGTAACCGCCGCTACTGCCAACTGAAAACGCCCCGTCGCGAAGCTTCGCGGCGGGGCGTTTGGCATTAAGAGGTACGACTAACAATCATCGGTCAGCACCCGCTGCACAAGGCCGGTTGGCTTCAGCACCCACACCAGCCCGTAGCTGCCGGCCCCGTCGCTGTTGAACTGCACCACGAAGTAGGTGGAGCCGTTTTTGTACGCGTTGAACTCCGCGGAGCCATTGTACAGGTTACGATACAGGGAAGCCGGTATGGCCACCGGCTGGCCGGCAACGACCACCTGCAGCCGGCTGGTTTCCGTGCGCGGCATCGTGCCGTCGACGCCCCAGGGCCGCAGGCCGTCGATGGTTTCCACCCAAGGGCTGCCGGGGGCCGGACCGTACTTGATGCGGTGAGCCTGCCGGCGAAAGGGAACGAGGGTGCACTTATACACCATCTCCGGCGGGCGGCAGGCCGGCAGGCTGGATACGGGCCGGATACGACTGCGGTGCATGTAGCCCAGAGGCTGAACCTCGGGGCAGAACCGGCCGCGCGGGACGTTTACGCTGATCCATTCCCGCTGCTGAATGTAGGCTTCCGTGTCGTACAGGAAAACTTCGCCCGCCCGCACGGTGGCATTGATGGCCGCCCGGCCGTTCGCGTCTGTCCGCACATTGGTGTACGCGTCAGCGTCCTGAATGATAGCGGCTTCGTAGGGATAAACGGGCTGATGCCGGGCGGGCGGCGGGCTCGTCAGGGCCAGCAGCGGGAGCAACAGAATAGAGGGAATAAGCTGCAGTAACTTGTTCGTCGGCTAAAAACGCGCGGCCGGCTTAAGCTTCCTGCTCCACCCGCGGGCGTTCCTCCACGCGGCGCGGCTCCTTGTCGTCGCCGGGGCGGTGGTTGTCGCGGGTGTTTTTCTGCACGGCAATGGCGGCAAACAGGCTCAGCGTGAAAGCCATGGCGTAGAAGCCCTTTTCGCTGAGCGTGAGCGTGGCGTGCCACAGGCCCACGACCAGCAGCAGCACGCACAGCACCGTGGAAAACCAGCTGATGGCGTAGTACAGGTTGGTGACCGGGATGCCCTCCAGCCGGTCGCGCACGCTCTTCTGCACCGAAATGGCGGCGAACAGCCCGTACATGAGCACGGCGAAATAGTAGCCCTTTTCGTTCAGGGCCATCTGCGCGTTCCACAGGCCGATGTTGTAGGCCAGCATGCCAATGAGCAAGGCCGCCCAGGAGGCGCCCACGAAGGCGGTTGAAGGTTGTTGGTTCATGGCGGGTGCTTGCGGCGGCCACGCGAAGGTGGCCGCCAGTTGACATTAACGACGGCTAATATACTGGTCTGCACACGCCAACGCCGCGCCAAAAGCCCGCTGTATCTGACTTTTGGCGCGGCGCCTTAGAGGGCGGCCGGCGGGCTAGCGCAGCAGCTGAATTTCGCGCTCCTGTACCACCACCGTGTCGCCGGCGCCGAGCAGGCTTTGCACCGATTCGTTGAGCAGGTTCCACTCGCCGGTGTAAGCCGACTGGCAGCTGCCCGACTGCACCAGGCAGCTGACCAGCGGAATGGTAAGGTCCTTCTTCCGGGCCTTGAGCACGCGCACGCGGCGCACCTGGCAGTACTGCGAGTAGCCCGTCACCGGCGACATGGCCTGGCAGGTCTGGTCGTGGCGGGTCTGGAGCACCGCCTCGGCCAGCTGGTTGACGCGCGTCATGCAGCCGGTGGTAATGGGCTTCATCACGCGGGCCGTGTCCAGCTGCCTGAGCACCAAGTAGTCAGGCTCCCGCTCGGTTATTTCGGTGCGGAAGCTGTCGACGGCGGTGGGGGTGCCGGTGGTGATGGTGGCCTGGTTGGCGCCGCGGAACGTCAGCGTGAGGGTGGCGTTGCCGACGGGCACATCGGTGTGCGAGAAGTACCCGGCCGCCCAGGGCCGCCGCGCCAGAAAGCGGTCCACCCGGGGCTTGTCGTTGATGACCCCGTTCTGGGTGAGGATCAGGATGGGACTGGAGGCGTAGATGGTGGGCCCGGCGTGGTAGCGGCCCGTGGCGTCGTACAGGATTGCGCGGGGGCTGAAATCGTCGTTCGTGCCGCCGGAGCAGTTGGCCAGCAGCAGGGCGGCGGCCACGGCGAGGGAAGGGAGTAAGCGCATTGGGGGTAGCTATGAGTACGGCAGCAATGGAGGCCGTAAATATAATACTGCCCGCGCTCCAGCAGCCGGTTGGGCGGCGGGCGGGCTCCCAAACAGAAAGGCACTAAAAAAAGCCCGCCCGTACGAAACGGGCAGGCTTTTAGGCGGGAGCTGAGGGCCGCTTACCGGGCGCTTTCGTCGCCGTCGACGGGCTTGCTCTCGTTGTGCACCTTGGCCGCCACCAGCTCGTCGGGAATCACGTTGCTGGCCGTTACCTGCACCTTGTTCATCAGGCCCGAGATGACGCGGTTCTGGCCGGCCATCAGGGCCTGGTAGCCGTCCTTGGCCACGTCGGCGGGCGGCATCATGCCTTTCTTCTCGGCCACGTTTTCGGCGCGCGTCATGTCGGCTTTGTTGAAGAAGTCGGTGTCGGTCAGGCCGGGCAGCAGGTTGGTGATGGTGACCTTGCTGTCCTTGTTTTCCTCCTGAATGGACGTGGCGAAGGAGTTGACGAAGGCCTTGGTGGCGTGGTACACGGCCTGCAGCGGACCGGGGAGCTGCCCGGCAATGCTGCCCACCAGCAGAATCTTGCCCTCGTGGCGGGCCAGCATTTCCTGCAGGTAGAGCTTGGTCAGGGCCACGTAGGCCCCGCAGTTGAGCTGAATGATGTCCAGCTCGCGCTGAATGTCGGTGGTGTCGAAGGTGCCGTACTGGCCCTGCCCGGCGTCGTTCACCAGGATGTCGACCTGCAGGCCCCGGCCCTTGACCTCGTCGTAGAGCTCGAACGGGGCCTCGCGCCGGAACAGGTCCTTGGCAATGGTGGTGACCTGCACGCCGTACTGCTGCTGGATTTCCTGGGCCGTCCGGGCCAGCTCCTGCTCGTTGCGGGCGACCAGAATGAGGTTGTGCCGGTCCTGCGCGAAGCAGTTGGCCAGCTCGCGGCCGATGCCGCTGGTACCGCCGGTGATAAGGGCCGTTTGGGTAGTTGCCATGATGGAATAAGGACGTTTGGTTGTGGATAAAACCTAACGCACCGATTCCCGCAGCGGTTACGGTCGGGCTTGGCAGGCGCGGGCCGCCGCTACTTCTTCTGCAAATACACCAGCGTCGACTGGTTGGAGGGGCCGTACTTGTCGTTGATCAGGAAGTAACCGTCCTTGTAAGCTGCCAGGCCTTCCCAGTTGTAGGTCATGTACTCGGCGGGCAGCTCCAGCAGCGGCTTCCAGCTCAGCTTGCCGCCCTTGTAGCGCACGCTGATGAGGCGGCAGTAGTTTTTGTAGCCGCTGCCTTCCTGCACGAAGCGGGCGTTGGCATCCCCGGCGGCGGGGCGGTACACGGCGTCGTCGTCGCCCTTGTAGAAGTAGTTGATGGCCGTGAAGCGGCCCTCGCCGACGGGCGTCAGGTCCGTCACGCGGAAGGGCAGACGGTCGACGGGCACGTAGCGCGGCACGTCGGGCGTGGGGGCGGTGGTGGGCAGCTCGAAGGCGTAGTTGTCGTGGCCGAAGTAATTGTACTCGAACAGGGCCAGTACGCGCTGGTGGTGGCTGACCAGGGACTCGAAGCCGGCGTTGTGGACGTGGGTGCCGTCGAGCAGGGCGGGCTTGGGCAGCGGCACCAGGAAGCCCGGGTCAAGCGTGAGGTAGGCGTCCTCGTCGTTTATCGTGCCCCGGATCAGGTAGCAGTAGGGCGAGGGCGTGGTGGTTTCGATGGAGATGTAGGCCACGTCGCCGATGAAGGTGAGGCCCTCCAGGCCCTCGTAGATCTGGCCCAGACTATCGATGCGGGCGCGCACGCGCTCCAGGCCCCGGATAGCGTATTTTTTGTAGTCCAACTCCTTCGCCTTGCCGGCCAGCAGCTCGCTCACGCTGCCCAGGTGGATGCCGTAGATTTTGGCCTCGGCCCCCTCCTGCAGGCGGCTCTCCCCAAGCAGCAGCACTTGCTCGTTGCGGATGCACAGCCCCGAAAACTGGTTGTTTTTGTCGGCAATTTCCTGGGGCAGGGGCAGCGTACGGATGGCAAACGGAATCTTCTGGGCGCTGGCCAGGGTAGCGGGCAGGCTCAGCAGGAGGAGAAGAAGGAGACGCTGGAGAGGCGACATGCGGGAAAATGGCTGGGTAACACGTCCGCGACGAGGGGCGGAGCAACGCAAAGATGGGCAGGGAAGGGCGTTGTCGGGTGCGGCAACGGTCCTTGCCTAGTCCAACCGCCCCGCCGGCCATGCGAGGGCGGCATCTGCGTAGCCGGCCGTGGTTGCTCGGCCCCGGCTGGCATGGCATCAGACCGGCCCGCTGGGGTGCTTTCTGGGCGGTAAGACGTGGGACCGGCTAAAAATGAACGCCGCTCCTGACGGCTCGCGCAGGAGCAATCAGGAGCGGCGCACGGGCAGCCGAGCAGTCGGCTACGGAATCAGGCGGTCGGCGCGCAGCTGCTCGAACAGGTCGAAAAACGAGTCCTCCGTGGACTGGTACACCAGGAAGCCCCGCTTCCGGCTCTTCGTCATGTCGGTCATCACCTCCAGCGGCCGCCCCAGGTCCAGGTCGGTGTGCCAGGGCGAGGCCAGGCGGTTCAGGTCGGGCTCGGCCAAGCCGTGGCGCTCGGCAATTTCGCGCCACAGGGCGGCGTCGTGGGCCAGCTCGGCTTCCAGGGGGCGCACGGTGCCGTCGAAGCCCGCCGCCTCCACGCCAAACCACGCGGCCAGGCGGGGCCACAGCCAGCTCCAGCGGAACACGTCCCCGTTCACGATGTTGAAGGCTTCGTTGCGGGCGGCGTCGGTGGTGGCGGCCCACACCAGCTGCTGGGCCAGCACGCGGGCGTCGGTCACGTCGGAAAGGCCGTTCCACTGGGCTGCGGAGCCGGGAAACTGGAACTTGCGCCCCGTTTCGCGGCAGATGGTAGCGTACACGGCCAGCGTGGTGCCCATGTTCATCTGGTTGCCCACGGCCTTGCCGATGACGGTGTGCGGGCGGTGCACGCTCCACGTAAACCCGTCGCGGGCGGCGGCGTACACCTCGTCTTCCTGGGCGTAGTAGAAGTTGGGGAGCGGCAGGCGGGGCTGTTCCTCGCGAAGCGGCGTGAGGGGCAGCGTGCCGCTTTTGGCGTAGGCATCGAAGGGCCCGAGGTAGTGCTTCAGGCCGGTCACCAGCGCCACGTGCCGCACCGTGCCCTTCGGCGACAGGGCCGCGAGCAGGTTGCGCACCATGCCGGCGTTGACGCGGATGTTCTCCGCTTCCGTGTCCTGGCGCAGCCAGCTGGTGATAAACACGTGGGTCGGCTGCACCTCGGCCAAGGCCGCTGCCAGGCCGGCCGGGTCGAGCAAGTCGGCCGCTACCGGGCGCAGGCCAGCCACGTCGGTGCCGGGGTTGCGGGCCAAGCCGTAGGTCGTCCAGCCGCCATGCAGCAGCTCCTGGGCCAGGTTGCTGCCGATGATGCCGCTTGCGCCCACGACCAGGGCAATGGTATTGGAGTCAGAAATCATGATGCTGTTTGAGGCTGTACCGGCACGGAATTGCGCGGTAGAAGCTTTGGGAACAGCTGAAACGGGGAATGGTTGCCGGTGGGTGGTCTACCGAACGCCGCTCAACGGGCCGTCGGAGGCCGATACGCCGCGGGCCGCCGCCTGCGGATTGCCCGGCATATCAGGCCAGTACAATACGCTTCGGAGCCATTTCCACGGCGTAGTCCTGCATTACCTGTCGCAGAATCTGCATGTCGCGCGGGCAGCAGCGGGCAAACTCCTCCCAGTTGGTCAGGGTAAGCTGCTCCGGCATTTCCACGATGGCCACGATAGAATCCCAGAAAGCGTCCCAGCTTGGGCCGTACCAGTCTTCAAAGCCCAACTGCTCCTTGAACAATTGGTGAATGGCGGCTTTGCTGGTAATGCCGGTCAGGTCGAGGGTCATAGGCAGCAGTTGAGAAAGAAGCAGATCATCATGAAATTATACTTCGCCAGACTCGCGCAAGCCTGGCCGAAAAGAGGCTATGCCATTGACGCCAAGGCCTGCAAGCTTGCCTGTGGTTAAATTGACCTCAATGCACCAATAATAGCTGCCCCCGTCCAGTACAAGCTTATAATCAGATTTCCAGGTTTCATCGCGTGGATACAAATCCTGCAATCTGTCAATCAGCGTGTGCCGCTCCCAGCTAGCATTTATGAATATTATCTGCTCGTTGTCGCTTGAGGTGTAACCTAAATACTGACGCTGATACTTTTTCAGTCGCCTATGGATGACCGGACCATAGCCTCTTCCCTGATATGCAGTTTTGCGGTTATGGTGGCGTAAATTCTTCTGCAGGATGCGTTCTGCTAACTCTGCTTGGGAAAATGATGGCGTAAACCGATGGGAAATGCCGGCCTGATATTGTCTGAAGGATCGGGTTATATCAAATACACCCAGGTCAGGATTATACTCGCTGGAAAAAATAGCCCCTTCAAAGTTGTTGCCTTTGACGTAAGTAGAGGTAGGAGAAATAACTGCTGGTGAAATAATGCGCTGTCCAATGCAGTTGTAAATGGTGCATAGGATAAAGGCGACGCAGAAAATACTTCTCATGTAAAGATGGATGCAGCCTGGCCAGGATTTCCACATCTCACGCCGCCGTATCCTCCACCTCATCCCCATCGTCCACCAGCACCCGGGCCAGTTTCTCGATGTTGAGGCTGCGGGCCGAGGCGTCGAATATCTCGCGGTAGGTGCCGCGCAGGTCGTAGAGCTGCTCGTGGGTGCCGCTTTCCACCATGTGGCCCTGCTTCATCACGTAGATGACGTCGGAGTCGACAATCTGGGCCAGGCTGTGGGAGATGATGACCACGGTGCGGCCCTTTTTGATGGCGTCGAGCGAGTTTTTGATTTGCTCGGTGGCAATGGCGTCGAGGGAGGCGGTGGGCTCGTCGAGGAAGATGATGGGTGGGTTCTTGAGGAACAGCCGGGCAATGGCAATGCGCTGCTGCTGCCCGCCCGAGAGCTGCTGAGCGTCGGACTGGTAGCCCTTGGGCAGGTCCATGATCTGCTCGTGCAAATACGCCTGCCGGGCCGCATGCTGAATCTGCTCCAGCGTGGCGTCCATCAGCCCGTAGCGGATGTTTTCCTCGATGGTGCCCTTGAAAATGTGGTTTTTCTGCAGCACCAGCCCGATTTGCTGGCGCAGGGCGTGGGTGTCGTAGTCGGCCAGGGGCTGGCCGTCGAGCAGCATCTGTCCGCGCTGGGGCTCGTAGAACTTGCAGAGCAAATTGATGATGGTGCTCTTGCCGGCTCCGCTCAGCCCGACCAGCGCGGTGGTTTTGCCCGCTTCGATGCGCAGGCACACGTCGTGCAGGGCCTGGGTGCCGCTGGGGTAGGTGAAGTCCACGTTGCAGATGTCGAAGGTGCCGGTGAGGTGCTCCGGCTGCAGCGGGCCGGTGGGCTCCCGGGCGTCGCGGGCATCCAGAATGTCGAAGAAGCCCTCGGAGTAGGTCAGCGCGTCGTTCATCTCGTCGTAGATGCGGTGCAGCTGCCGGATCGGGGCCGACACGTTGTTGAACAGCAGGATGTGGAACATGATGGCCCCGATGCTGATCTGCCGGTCGAGCACCAGGTAGGCCGTCAGGATGATGATGAGCACCACCCCGATCTGCTCGGTGAAAGTTTTGAGGCCGTCGTAGAGGAAGTTGGTTTTGCGCGTCTGCAGCTGGGCTTCCTGCAGCGCGTCCTGCTGCTGGTTTTGCTTGCGGGCCTCGTAGTCCTCGCGCACGAAGCTCTTGATGACCACGGCCGAGTCGATGAGGTTCACCAGGCCCTGGCTGCGGGCCTCGCGCAGGCCGCGCAGGGCCCGGCGGGTGCCGTTGAGCTTGTCGGCCTGTCGGTAGCTGAGCCAGAAGTACACCGGCAGTACCGCCACGGCCACCAGCCCCACGTACACGTTGGCCATAAACATGACCACCAGGGCCACGATGGAATTGGCGAACAGCGGCAGAATGTCAATAAAGAAATTCTGCACCAGCTTCATCAGGCTTTCCACGCCCCGGTCGATGCGCGTTTGGAGCTTGCCGGTCTGGTTGCCGGTGTCGGCGTAGAAGCCGAGCTGGTAGTTCACCACCCGCTCCACCGCGTCGTGCATCAGGTTGCTCGACACGTTGATGCGGATTTTCTCGCCGTAGAACTTCTGCCCGAACTGAATCAGGGTGTTGATGATTTCCTTGCCCAGCAGCAGCCCGCTCACCGCCAGCAGCAGGGGCATGCCCTGGGCCAGCGTGGCGTTCTGGCCCAGCAGCCGCTGCACCGTATCCACCGTGTAGCGCAGCACGAAGGGATTCACCTGCGCCGCCAACGAGCCCACCAGCGTGAGCAGCAGGGTGGCAATGATGAGCCCGCGGTAGGGGCGCACGTACGGCAGCAGGCGCTGAATAATTTCCCAAAGGCTCATGGAACGGCTACGCAGTAGGTGGTAGCCGGTTAGACGAGCGGGGTGGGGGCGGGGTTATTTATTGGGCTACGGCAGCTGGATAATCCCGCTGATACACCTCCACGGCAAGCGTGGCATCCTGCTGGGAAAGCTCCAGGTGCACGGCCCAGTCAAAGTAGGAATCGAACAGCACCATTGCGGTGTCACCAGCTTCGGCGGCGCGGGTGGTGCTCAGCGAAGCGAGGATAAACAGTTGCCAGTTCTGCCGGAAACTCAACGAGCCTATGCCGACCCAGGAGTTGAGGGCATCATCGTCGTAGTTGACGCGCAGCCAATTGGCCGAGTGTAGAAGGCGCTTCGCCAACAGAATTTCCTCGATAAACAGCGCCGCTTGCGGAAAAAGCGGGGAGAAGTGGGATGGGGGCAGCACAACGGGCTCTTCCAACGCAACGGCGGCGACTTCGCGTGAGCGTAACGACCCGGTACGGCTAAAGTCCAGGCCGACGCCCGGGCCGCCCAGCCCAAAATGCGCGTCAACACAGGCGTAGTATTCGGCCGTGGAGGAGAAATGCATGGCAACACCAAAATGACGAAATCAAGAGCGAACTACCGGGCGGTTCAGTTTCTACGCTTGCGCCGACGGCGCCAGTTCTTCAGCCAGTGCATCGTGGCAGCAAGCCATTTCGCCACCGCTTCCTGTGCCACCATAACTTGCCCTGAATTAGCTAACCTGAACGCTGCGGGAATAGGCCACTTCGCATTGGGCCGCTCGTATTCAATGTCCTCCGTATCTGCAGCCGGGTTGTATGCAATACGGCGGTTTTGGTAAAAGCCGGCTTCCCATTTGCAAATGATGGTCTGCAGCAACTGAAAAAAAGCCTTCCTCATCCGCCTCCTGCTCATTGGCAAATTCGGTGTAGAAATCGGGCTGAGCGCGCCAGAAAATCAGCAGCGCCGTGCCATAGTCGCACGTTGGGCTGTTGATTACCCAGTCGAGCACGGTTACTCCGTCGTCCCAATTGTAGGCATCCGCCAGGTAGTGTAGTTCCGCTGCCGAGCGGAGTTGCTGAAACCGGGCCAAATCAGGAATCATGCCCTTGGCCGCAGTGCCGATAAAATGCGTTTGAATAAAATCAGTCCGGCTCTTCGATAGGAAATACATACATAGCTGTTGGTGGCCTACTCCACTACCGCGTAGTGCTGCATCTCCTCGATGCCCTCGTAAAACGGCTTCACCAGCTGAAAAAACGCCGGGAACTCCGCACTCTTGCGGAAGCCCTGCAGGTGCCGCTCCACCGACATCCACTCGATGCGCCAGACAAACCGCGCAGGGTCTTCCTCGCAGTGCGTCAGCTCGTAGCGCAGGCACTCGGGCGCGGCGTCCAGCATTTCGTTGGCGGCGCGGATGGCTGCGAGAAAGGCCGGCTGCTGCTCGGCGCTGATGCGGTAGCGGATGTATTCGACGGTCATGGCGCGGAGGGAAAGGGTGCGCCCGGAAGTTAGCTTTTCCGCTCCGTCTTGCGCAGAAACTTGATCAGGGCCGGGAAGTAGTGCTGCGGGTCGTCCCACATGGCGTAGTGCGAGCCGGCCGGGCAGATGTACTGCTGGCAGCGCGGAATGTGGCGCTGCATGTAGGCAATGTCGGCCACGGGCACGTAGTCGTACTGCGAGCCGATGACCAGCGTGGGCGGCTGAATGCTGGCCAGGCGGCTGCTGAAGTCCCAGGAAACCATGGTGGGCAGCATCACGCCCGCGTACTTGCGGATGACGTGCGCCTGGCTGCGGGTAAACACGGGCGGCTCCGGCTTCAGGCGCATCATGTGCAGCTGCCGAAACTCCGTCTGCACCGCCGGCGTGATGTACGTCGTCAGGTTCCGCAGCCCCATCGTGTCGAGCCCGGCCACGGTTTTGCCCTCCTTGGCCTGGTGGCGGCGAATGATGTCGATGTACAACCCATAGCGGTGCTGGTTGAACACGGTGGCCTTGTAGCCGATGTTGGAGGTAATCAGCCCTTTCAGGTGCTGCGGATACTTGGCCGCGTACTCCAGGGCCAGCATGCCGCCCCAGGAGTGGCCCAGCAGGTAAAAATGGTCGAGGCCCAGGCCCTGGCGCACCTGCTCTATCTCTTCCACGAAGCGCGGAATGGTCCAGACGCTCTTGTCGTCGGTTTTGTCGGAGTGGAAGGAGTTGAGCTGGTCGTAGTAGTACAGCTCCACGCCCTCCGCGGCCAGGTGCTCGGGAAAGTTCTCGAAGTACTCGTGGGTGTTGCCGGGGCCGCCGTGCAGCACCAGCAGCTTGATCTTGCCTGCGCCCACCTTCTGCGTCCAGACTTTGTACTTGCCGTCGATGGTAATCATCTGCACGCCCGGGGCGCGCATCTTGGCCTGGTAGGAGCTATCGGGCGCCGGCGACTGGGCGGCGGCCAACAGGGAACAGAACAGCAGCGAAGCGGAGAGCAGCCAGCGAAACAGCACGGGATGATAAGTGGGAAAGGGCCGGAGAATACCTAAGATCGGCCCGAAGATGCGCAAATTCTGCCGGTGAAGCAGAGGGAGGCGCTATGCCGCCATGTAGGCTTCCATGGCTGCCAGCGTCTCGCGCGGGGCACTCACGTGCGGGCAGTGCCCGCTCACCGGCAGCGTCACCAGCGTCGCAGCGGGGAGGGCCTTGCGCAGGTAGTCGCCCACTTCCAGCGGGGCAATCAGGTCTTCGGCGCACTGCACCAGCAGGCAGGGCGTGTGCAGCCGGGCCAGGTCGGGGCGGTTGTCGGAGAGGAAGGTGACGCGGGCAAACTGCTTGGCAATGGCCGGGTCGTTCTGGCAGAAGCTGTGGATCAGCTCGGCCGAGAGGGTGGGGCGGTCGGGGTTGCCCATGATAAGCGGGGCAAACGTATCGGCCCACTCCACGAAGTCGCGCTCCATGAAGCCGAGCATGTTTTCGATATCGGCCCGGTCGAAGCCGCCGTGGTAGTCGGCTTCGTTGAGGTAGCAGGGCGAGGGGCAGAGCAGCAGCAGGCGCTGAAACCGCTCCGGTTCCCGAATGGCCGCCAGCGCCCCGATCATGGCCCCGACGGAGTGGCCTACCAGCGTGACGTCGGTCAGGGCCAGCTCGGCGCACACGTCGAGCACGTCCTGCGCGTAGCCGTGCAGCGAGGCGTACTTGGCCGGGTCGTAGGCCCGGGCATCGGAGAGGCCCGCCCCCACGTGGTCGAAGAGCACCAGGCGGTACTGCTCGGCCAGCGCCGGCAGGATGTAGCGCCAGATCGTCTGGTCGCAGCCGAAGCCGTTGACAAACAGCAGGGTGCGCTGCCCCCGGCCGGCTACGTGCACGTTGTTGCGTTTCAGAACACTCATGGCCAGTAGCGGTTGACGGATCTTGCCTATGATATTAGGAAGCTTTGGTGGTTGATGCAAGCCAATTTCATATTGGGAAAGTATCAACGGGCCGGTGCTGCTGCACTGCCCACCATCCGGCTTCCCGCCCCAAATCGGGAGAGGCTACTTTGGCGCAACGCTGCCGCGGAAACCTCGTCCCTTTCGCGTTTCTTCGGCCCTCACACTGCCGAAACTCTATTCGCTGCCCCCATGCAAAAACTGTTCTACCTGGCCCTTGCCTACGGCCTCAGCGCCCCGGCCCCTGCACTGGCCCAGCAGGCCGCCGAAAAACTCGACCAGGCCACCCTGGCCAAAATCCGCGACGAAGGAATGAACCGCTCCAAAGTCATGGAAACCGCGTTTTACCTTACCGACGTGTGCGGGCCGCGCCTCGCCAACTCCGAGGGCCTGAAGCGCGCCAACGAGTGGACGCAGAAGCAGCTGGCGCTGTGGGGCCTGTCGAACGCGAAAATTGAACCCTGGGGCGACTTCGGCCGCGGCTGGGACATCGAGAAGTCGTACGTGGCCATGACGGCGCCCTACTACCACGCCATGATCGGGGCGCCGAAAGCCTGGACGCCGGGCACAAATGGCGTGCTGAAAAAGCAGGTAGTGCTGGTGAAAGCCGCCACCGAGGCCGACCTCGACAAGTACAAAGGCCAACTGCGCGACAAAATCGTGCTGACGGAAGTGGCCTCGGAGCCCAAAACCACCTTCGCCGCCGATGCCAAGCGCTACACTGATGAGGAGCTACAGAAGATGACCGCGCCCGCCGAGCCCCGCCCCGCCCGCGAAGGCGGCGACGAGGCCGCCCGCACGGCCTTCCGCGCCCGCGCCGCCCTGCGCACCAAGATGACGGAAATGTTCCTAGCGGAAGGCGCCGCGGCCGTGCTCAGCACCCGCGGCGGCTCGCACGGTACCTTCTTCACCTCCAACGGCGCCCCCTACGCCGCCGACGCCAAGCCCGTGCTGCCCGAAATCGAAATGGCGCCCGAAGACCAGCTGCGGCTGATCCGGCTGGTGGAAGCCGGCATTGGGGTGGAGCTGGAAATGGACACGAAAACCCGTTTCCAGACCCAGGACCTGAAGGGCTACAACGTGGTGGCCGAAATTCCCGGCACCGACCGGAAGCTGAAAAGCGAAGTGGTAATGCTCGGCGCCCACCTCGACTCCTGGCACGCCGCCACCGGCGCCACCGACAACGCCGCCGGCTGCGCCGTGATGATGGAAGCCGTGCGCATTCTGAAGACGCTGAACGTGAAGCCGCGCCGCACCATCCGCGTGGCCTTGTGGGGCGAGGAGGAGCAGGGCCTGCACGGCTCGCGCAACTACGTGAAAAACCACTTCGGCGACCCGGCCACCATGAAGCTGCTGCCGGAGCACGAAAAGCTGGCCGCCTACTTCAACCTCGACAACGGCTCGGGCAAAATCCGCGGCATCTACGCCCAGGGCAACGAGCAGGCGCAGCCCATCTTCGCCGAGTGGCTGCGGCCCTTCGCCGACCTCGGCGCCACCACCGTCACGCCCCGCAACACCGGCGGCACCGACCACCTGGCCTTCGACGCGGTGGGGCTACCCGGCTTCCAGTTCATCCAGGACGGCCTCGACTACAACACCCGCACCCACCACACCAACATGGACACCTACGAGCGGCTGCAGCCCGACGACCTGAAGCAGGCCTCGGTCATCGTGGCCTCGTTCGTGTATAATGCCGCCATGCGCGACCAGAAGCTGCCGCGCAAGCCGCTGCCCCAGCCGCAGGCGAAGTCGTAAAAGGTGCCGGAAATCAACAACAAGCCCCGCCAGGTTACTGGTGGGGCTTGTTGTTTGCGCGGAATAGAGCCAACAGGTAGTATCCGAAGGCGAATACCACGCCGGACACCACATGCGCTATCAGCACCAGTAACGCAAGGAGTAGTTTGCCCAAGCCGTACTCGTCATGGCCGAAGCTCTGCCATTCGGTGCCTAGGAGCACTACTACGTAACCCAGCAAAAGCAACCTGTTGAACCACAGGAAACGCCGAAAATGCGGCCAGTCCGAAAGCAAGTAAAGGGTTAATATCCAAAGTAGAGGGAGCAGCAACAGCAATAGAAGTAGGTACGGTGCCAGTATCATGTTGTAGCCCGACTTACCCCAACTGCTCCCTGAACAGCCGCAGCGTCCGCTCCCAGGCCAGCTTGGCGGCCGCCTCGTTGTAGCGCGCCGGCGAGGAGTCGTTGTTGAAGGCGTGCTGCACGTCGGGGTATACGAACTGCTCGTACTGCACCCCGTACTTTTTCAGGGCCTCTTCCCAGGCGGCCATGCCGGCATTCACGCGCTCATCCAGACCGGCGTAGTGCAGCAGCAGGCGGGCCTTGATGGTGGCCGCGGCCGCGGCTTCGGGCTGCCGGCCGTAGTACGCCACCGCCGCGTTCAGCTTGGGGTCGTGGGCAGCCAGTTGATTGGCCAGGGCCCCGCCCCAGCAAAAGCCCACGCAGCCGGTTTTGCCGTTCGCGTCGGGGCGGGCGCGGAGGTAGTCCAGCGCACTGAGGTAGTTGCGCAGGTTCTGCGGCGCCTCCAGCTTGCCGATCAGCTCCCGGCCCTTCTCCTCGTCGGTGGGCGTGCCCCCGAACACCGACAGCGCATCCACGCCCAGGGCGAGGTAGCCCGCTTTGGCCACGCGCCGCGTCACGTCCTTGATGTGGGGCGTCAGGCCGCGGTTTTCGTGGATGACTACCACGGCCCCGCGCTTTTTCCGGCCCTTGGGATGCACCAGGTAGCCCTTCATGGCGGTGCCGTCGCCCGGCCAGCTCACGTCCTGCGTCACCAGGTCCTTGTCGTCTTCGGGCACGGTGCCGGCCTCGGCGTAGCCCGGGTCGAGCATGCCCAGGGCGGTGGTGGCCAGCGCGAGGCTACCGGTGAGCTGCACCAGCCGCCGCATAAACTCCTGGCGGGTCAGCGGGCGGTGGGTGTATTCGTCGAAAAGGTTGATGATGCGCTGGTCCACGGAAGCTGGGTGGGTAAGTGACAACGAAAAAGGCGCCTGAATATAAGCGCCTTTACCGGGCCTTGGGCCAGCAGCTACTCGTCTTCGCGGTGCACGGTGGCCGGGCTGAAGGCCGGCACGCAAACCGACCAATACTCGCACTCCTCCGCGAAGGGATTGGAGTAGCGCACCCGCGCCCCGGCCTTGATGAGCAGCGCCTGCCCGGCGGCCAGCTCCACCTCTTCCCCGTCGATTTCGAAGCGCTTGCGCCCCCGCACTACGATGGTAATTTCGTCGAATTCCGGGCACTGGGGCGGCTCGCTCCACTGGGGCGGCGCTACCATGTGCGCCAGGCTGTACTGGCCGGTGCCGGTGCTGGCCAGCCCCACGTGCTCCTCGATGAGCTTGCCGTCGGTGGTGGGCACCACGAAGGGGGCCGGGTTCAGGATATAGCGTTTCTCAGCCATGCGAAGGGGTTAGTTTTGGGTGCCGGGGCAGGCGCCCTGGGTGAAGCTCGTCACGCCGGCGTTGGTGGCCTGGCAGGGGTTGCTGTAGGTTTTGTTGTCGCAGCCGCACACCGGGTTGTACTCCATGGTGCACATAGCGTCCTTGCGAATCTTGCTCGGGTCGATGCAGTCGGCGGCGGTTTCGGTAGGGGCGGCGGTGCGCTGGCAGGCGCCGGTCAGCAGTAAGGCCAGCAGGGGGGCGGCCAGTAGCAGGCGGGTAGGCATAGCAGAAAGGGCTTGGTCGGCCGAAAATACGCGGAAAGCCGGGTCTGCGGCCGTGCCCGGCAGTAAATGCCACGAACTCAGGGCAGAGCCGACGGGGTTAATATATTTTTAAAACTATATTGTTGCCGGCCGGTATTGCTTTTCGCAATGCTGCCTACAACCCGACGGTAGGCCTTCCGTATAGGCAGGTCAAATCGACTGTCGGATATATAGGCAGCGCGGTTTATCAACCCCCGAACCTTTCTTTCAACCACATCCTCCTTCACCATGTCTTACAACGAAGACAACAACACGGGCAAAGTCCTGCTGGCCCTGCTGGCCGGCGCCAGCGCTGGTATCGTAGCCGGTCTGCTCATCGCTCCCGATAAAGGCAGCGCCACCCGCGGCAACCTGAAAAACTACGCCGGCAAATACGGCGACCAGCTCGGCGACCAGCTGAACAAGTTCGGCACCCAGCTCGACGGCTCTTTCAAAAGCCTCGTGGAGAAACTGGAAGACCTGGGCGTAACCGGCGCCGGCTCCAGCCTGAACCTGAAGGGCGACTGGGAACAGTCGAAAGGCAAGCTGAAGCAGCAGTACGCCCAACTCACCGACGAAGACCTGACCTACGCCGAAGGCCAGGGCGACGAGCTGGTGGGCCGCTTGCAGGAGAAGCTTGGCAAAGGCAAGCGCGAAATCGTGAAGCTGCTCAACGACCTGTAGGCCGCAGCCGCTTCCTGCTTCCCAAAACGCCCCGTACCTGCCCGGTACGGGGCGTTTTTTGTGATAACCTTCGCTTCACATTATCGTTAGCAACTACCGGCCCCGGCGGCCACGCGCATTCTTCCCCACTTCCAAACTCATCTGGTTTTTTATGAAAGACAACGGCGGCAAAGTAATCCTCGCCCTGCTGGCCGGTGCCAGCGCCGGCATTGTGGCTGGCCTGCTGATGGCTCCCGAAACCGGCACGGCTACCCGCGAAACCTGGGGCAAGTCGCTCGGCAAGTTCGGCGACGACCTGAGCAAGCTCCTGCAGGACGGTCTGGCCAAGCTCGACGCCCTCAAGGGCGGGGCCTCCGGCAGCGAAGGCGACACCAACACGGACCGCTCCGGCGCCGAGGACGCCCTGGCCGGCTTGGGCGACACCGGTAAAAGCAGCGGCAGCAAAGCAGGTGGCGGACGCAAGTCAGCAGCCGGCTCCGGTGCCAACGCCGGCACCGTCGACGGCCCCGATTCTGCTTCCACCGCTACCTACTCGCAGGGCTCCGGCAGCTCCGATACCGGCGGCACCACTGGCGGCAGCGGGGTGGGCAGCTAACGAAAAAAATCAGCGGCCGCGTAACCTTTCGGTAACACCGCCGTTAATGAAGGTAGAAATTGACTTAGAGAAGTCACTGCCTTGACATTCTGAAGCAAAATTGCCAACAGGTTGAACTTCTGCACGGATTGGTCAAACAACCGTATCAGCAAAATCAGCCTGGTTTTTTCCGGTAAGCTTCTTCAGAGCCTTTAAGCAGTTGAATTAGCTACAGACAATTTCCAAAGAAAGGCCTCGTACCCGCTTAGACTGGTACGAGGCCTTTCGACGTTTGGGAGCCCAGCCCGCGGCGGGGCCCGCAGCACTTTCAAAAAATAATAGGGCAAGGCGTAACCTTCTGGTAACGCTGTCGTTAAAGAATATATAATCGGTTTAAAAGAAAGTCGGATAGACGTTCCAAAGTAAAATTGCCGACCGTAGAGCTTCTGCAAGGATCTGGTAAAACAACCCTGTAGTAAAATCGTACGCGTCCATCGCACATTTCTTTGGTTTGTACTGACTGGAATGGTTAACTGATTTTCAAAAGAAAGCCCCCCGTGCACCTTATTAGCACGAGGGGCTTTCGACGTTTAGATGGCTGGTCGTTCTGGCATCAGAACGACCAGCCGTTTAGCTATTTATTCCACCGGCTTCTCCGATTTCTCGGTTTTCTTCTCGGCCTGCTCCGGCTTCATCTGCGGGAAAAACAGTACGTCCTGAATGGAGTTGGAATTGGTCATGATCATCGACAGGCGGTCGATGCCGATACCCAGACCGGCCGTGGGGGGCATGCCGTACTCCAGAGCGCGCAGGAAGTCCTCGTCGAGCACCATAGCTTCGGTGTCGCCGCGCTTGCCCAGCTCCAACTGGTCTTCGAAGCGCTGGCGCTGATCGATGGGGTCGTTCAGCTCGGAGAAGGCGTTGCAGATTTCCTTGCCGTTGCAGATAGCCTCAAAACGCTCCACCAGGCCCGGCTTCGAGCGGTGCTTCTTGGCCAGCGGCGACATTTCCACCGGGTAGTCGGTGATGAACGTGGGCTGGATTAGCTTGGGCTCCACGTGCTCCCCGAAGATTTCGTCGATGATTTTGGCTTTGCCCATGCTCGGCTCCAAGCCCACTTTCAGGTCCTTGGCGGCGGCGCGCAGCTCGTCTTCGCTCTTGCCGTCGATGTTGAAGCCGGTGTAGTGCTCGATGGCTTCGGCCATGGTGAAGCGCTTCCAGGGGCGTTGGAAGTTGATGACGTTCGGGCCGACCTGCACTTCGGTTTTGCCGTGCAGGGCCAGGGCCACGCGCTCCACCATTTCCTCCACCAGGTCCATCATCCAGTAGTAATCCTTGTAGGCTACGTACAGCTCCATCTGGGTGAATTCCGGGTTGTGGAACCGCGACATACCCTCGTTGCGGAAGTCCTTCGAGAATTCGTACACCCCGTCGAAGCCGCCCACGATCAGGCGCTTCAGGTACAGCTCGTTGGCAATGCGCAGGTACAGCGTCATGTCCAGCGTGTTGTGGTGCGTCTTGAAGGGGCGCGCGGCGGCCCCGCCGTACAAGGGCTGCAGAATGGGCGTTTCCACCTCCAGGTAGCCTTTGTCGTTGAGGTAGTTGCGCATAGCCTGCACCAGGTGCGTGCGCTTCACGAAAGCGTCGCGCACGTGCGGGTTCACCACCAGGTCCACGTAGCGCTGGCGGTAGCGCTGTTCGGGGTCGGTGAAGGCGTCGTAGGTGATTTTCTCGCCCGTGGCCTCGTCCACGCGCTCCTTCACCACCGGCAGCGGGCGCAGGGCCTTGCTCAGCAGCGTGAAACCCGTCACGTGAATGGACGTTTCGCCCACCATGGTCTTGAACACGTGGCCCTTCACGCCCACGAAGTCGCCGAGGTCCACCAGCTTCTTGAAGACGGTATTGTAGAGCTCCTTGTCTTCGCCGGGGCAGATTTCGTCGCGGTTGATGTAGAGCTGAATGCGGCCCGAAGCGTCCTGCAGCTCGGCAAACGAGGCCTTGCCCTTCACGCGAATCGACATCAGGCGGCCGGCCAGGCTCACGTCCTGGAAGTTGTTCAGCTCGGGGTGATAGTTGTCGTGAATCTCCTGGGCGTAGAAGGTCACGTCGAACAGCTCCGACGGGTAGGGCTCGATGCCGAGCTTCTGCAGCTCGTCGAGCTTGTTGCGGCGAATGATTTCCTGTTCGCTAAGGTGGTGCATGGCACGAGGCGTAAAAACAAGGCCCACAGCGGGCCGCGAAAGTCAAGCCGCAAAGATAGACCACGAAGCGCCAATGATGATACTGAAGTACGCATGACAGCAACGGGTGCACCGGCCGTCATTGCGAGCAGAGCCAAGCAATCGGTCCTGGTCACTGCACTGATCAACGCACCAGCCCCGCCCGAAACCAGCGTCTGCAGTTTTGGACGAGGCTGGTTTCAGGCAGCGCGGGTTGTGACGTCGGTGCTGCTAGAGGAACGGTTGCTTGGCTCTTCTTGTGATGACGGCTGGAGTTACCGTCCCGCAAAAACAAAAACCGCCGGCCCAATGGACCAGCGGTTACGTGTATATGCAGTGGTGTAAAGAACCAGGTAGTGCGAAGCTTAGGCGGCCATGCCCAGCTGCGACTCGCCCTCCGTCAGCGTCGGAGCTACGCGGGTGCGCAGGCGCTCCTCCACGAAGCCATGCTGCAGGTGCTTGGGCAGGTTGTGTACCAGCTCCTGGTAGCGCTCCAGGCCGAGGGCCTTGGCCACGTAGGTTTCGTGGATGCCGTTGAGGTAGCTCACGATATCGAGCAGCGACTGGTGAAACAGGCGGAAGTCGATGTCGGCCTCCACGTAGCGCTCAATCTCGCGGCTGGTCTGCGAGATGCGCAGGCGGCCCAGCAAATCGAAGATGGTGGTGTAGCCCAGGCGCCAGGTAATCTGCTGCCAGTGCTGCGCCGTCCACTTCTCCAGCGGCTGGCCCGTTTTCTGACTGCGGATAGCCGTGCTGGGGTTGGCCTGCACCTGCTGCCGCACACCCGCGGCCTTCTGCTTGCGGGTGGTGCGCAGAAACTGCCCGATCTGGGCCTGCGCGTCGATGGCTTTGCCCGCAATCTGCAGCCCGGCCTTGTAGCCGGCCAGCGGCAGGCGGTGGATGCTGAAGTCGCCGTACGAGCCGGCGGCGTAGAACGCCACCGGGCGCGGGTAAGCATTGCGCACTACCAAGCGGCCCACTTCGCGACGAATCAGAGCGGGATTGTTGCTGCGTACGCCGGCCGTGTGCAGGAAGGCCTGTAGCCCGGCCATAATGGCGTGATAGGCCTGCGGGAACGTCCAGTGCAGGGCGTTGCGCAGGTAATCGTCGTCGCCCAGATCAGCCGTAGCGCGCAGGGCGTACTCCGTGCTCCAGCAGCTGTGCAGGCACTTCTGCACCGCGGCGCGGTCGGCGTCGGTCAGCTCCGCCTGGTGCGCGCGGAAGAAAGGTAGATGCTGCAGCCCGCCCGTGGCATCATCCGCCTCGCGGATGTGGTAGCTCAGGGCAAAGAAGTAGTTCAGGAACACCTGCGCCGGGATGGACTTACGCCATGCCTCATCATGCTGAAGCTGTGCGTCGTCGGACACCGGCAATTGCAGGACGTTGTCGGTCAGTTGTTCGTTGTTCGTCATCATATCTGCTCAACGCAAGTTAGCCGGATATGGTGCCGATTTGCTAATATTTTTGGTATGATTTACGTTAAAATTTAGTATTGATAGTCAGTGGTTTATAAGGCAATCTGTTAAATTGTTTGGGCCTTATAATCGACGCCGGTTCTTTGCCGTCTGCCACCTTATTCGTTTAGGACGAGTAGCCGCGCGCCACTCCAATGAAAACGCCCCCGGCGCCGCGAAGGCACCGGGGGCGTTTGCTAAACTTCGTGGCCGGCCGCGCTTAGCGCTTGGTTACCTGCGGGGCGTCAATCTGGTCTTTCACCACCGCTACGGCTTCGCGCAGGTTGATATCCTTCACCAGGTTTTTCGACATGCGGCTGCGGCGGTTCACCTGCACCGAGTCCGACTGCACCGTGCGCAGGTCGGTGGCCAGCG
Source organism: Hymenobacter edaphi (assembly GCF_003258365.1). Lineage (GTDB taxonomy): Bacteria > Bacteroidota > Bacteroidia > Cytophagales > Hymenobacteraceae > Solirubrum > Solirubrum edaphi. The sequence continues at coordinate 237,750 of NZ_QHKM01000004.1, forward strand.
GTGCGATGCTCAGGGCCGGCGCAGCTTTCTGCAGATCGTCGTACTTCTTGGATTCGGCTTTGGCCAGCGCCTGCTCGGCGCGGTAAGTCGCCAGCTTCAGCGACACGCTGGTGTCGTCCTTGCGCTTGCGCATACGCTCCACGATATCGGTAACCAGCTTAAAGCTCGGGCTGGCGGCCACGCGGGCCGAGCTACCGGCTTTCAGCTTGTCGAGCTGCGGGGCCTGCTGCCAGGCACGGTAGCGGGCGGGGTTGATTTCGTCCCACTTCAGCGGGTAATCCGAATCCTTTTCGCCCTGGTCGAGGTAGCTGTAGGCGTCGGGCAGGATGATGTCCGGCACCACACCCTTAAACTGCGTCGAACCCCCGTTGATGCGGTAGAACTTCTGCGTGGTGAGCTTCAGCGAGCCGAAGGGCTTGATGGCGTTAAACTCGGCGGGCAGGGCGTCATCGAGGTTGAAAATACGCTGCACCGTGCCTTTGCCGTAGGTGCTGGTCGAGCCCATGATGACGCCACGCTTGTAGTCCTGAATGGCCGCAGCCAGAATTTCCGAAGCCGAGGCGCTGTACTTGTTCACCATCAGCACCAGCGGGCCGTCGTACTGCACGCGCGGGTCACGGTCGTTGAGCACCTGGGCTGAGCCCTGACCCGAACGTACCTGCACCACGGGGCCGCTGTCGATGAAGAGGCCCGCCATTTCCACCGCGTCGGTGAGGGAGCCGCCACCGTTGCTGCGCAGGTCAAACACGATGCCCTGTACGTTTTCGGCTTTCAGCTTCTCCAGCTCCTTTTTCACGTCCTCGGCCGAGCTGCGGCCGCCCTTCTCGTCGTTGAAGTTGGCGTAGAAGGTAGGCAGGCGCAGGTAGCCGATTTTCTTGCCGCCTTCGTTGATGACGGCCGACTGCGCATAGGTTTCCTCCACGATAACCACGTCGCGGATAATCGGGATGATCTGGGTGCTGCCGTCGGGCTTTTTCACCGTCAGGCGCACTTCGGTACCCTTGGCACCGCGGATAAAGCTGATGGCTTTGTCGAGGCGCATGCCTTCAATGGTCACCGGCTCGGCCGGGCCTTGGGCTACGCGCTGAATAATGTCGCCGGTTTTCAGCTGGCCCTGGCGGTACGAAGCCGAGCCGGGGATGATGTCGGCGACCTTGATCTGGCCGTCTTTTTCCGACAGCGTGGCGCCGATGCCCTCGAAGCGGCCCGTCATGGCAATGTCAAACGACTCCTTGTCCTTCGGGGCGAAGTACTCGGTGTGCGGGTCGTAGGTGTTGGCAATGGTGTTGGCCCACAACGCCAGCCGGTCATTGGCGTCGTTCTGCATCATGTCGCTGAACTGCTCGTCGAAGTACTTCAGCACGCGCTTGCGGGCTTCGGCTTCCATCTGCGTCGCGCTCAGGGCGGCGTCGGTGGCCTTTTTCGGGTCCCGCTTGGCTTGCTCGTCCTGAATTTCGGCCAGGCGCGTCATGGTGTGGTATTTCACGTAGCGGCGCCACTCGTCGCGCTGCGCGGCTTTGTCGGCCGGGAACTGGGCCTTGTCAAAGTCGGTCTGAAACGACTCTTCCACGCTGAAGTCGATGGGCTTGCTCAGCAGCTCGCGGTACAGGCCCTGCACCTCTTTGGTGCGCTGGCCCACCAGCTGCGTCGAAAGCTCCAGAAACTCGTGCGAGCCGCGTTTTACCTCGTCGTCAATGTCAGTCTGGTACTTGCGCAACTGCGCCACGTCCGACTGCAACAGGAATTTCTTCGAGTAGTCGATGCGCTTCAGGTACAGGTCGAACACCCGCTTCGAGAAGTTGTCGTCAATCTGTTCGGGCTGGTAGTGCGCCTGGCTCAGGCCCTGCAGCATGGCCTTGATCAGCACTTCTTCTTTTTCGGGCGCGGGGGCATCGTTGCCCCGGTAAAGCTTGTAGGAAGCCAGCACGAACACTGCCATGACGACAGCAGCGTACAGACCTATTTTCAGGCGGATGAATGACATGGGCAGGGACGCGGTAAAAAGTGGTGTTGAGATGTACGTAAAGCCGCACCGAATGGGTATGGTCAAAAACCGGCCCATTCATCTTGCTAAACCAGCCTCGCTGGGCAATAGTGCCAAGGAATGGTTTCCGAGCTATAGAAACAAAAAAGACCTCCCCGGTTGCGGGGAGGTCTTGATAGCCAGTCTTAAAAAGTTGACTGGAGGTCAATGCTAGCCCGGGGCTAGTAGTAGATACGGTCGCCGTTGTTGCGGCGGAACTCGTCCTGGAAGTGACGGGCATCTTCTTCGTTGCGGGGTTTCACGCCCATTACGATGCCGCCGTTCTTGATGTCGTGCTCGTATTCGGCAGCCCGCTCTTCGGGAATGCCCGAGCCCACCAGGGCGCCTACCAGGCCACCCGTCAGGCCACCGGCACCGGCACCGGCCAGGGCAGCGGCCAGCGGACCGGCGATGATCAGGCCCAGGCCCGGCAGGGCCACCGAGGTACCGATGGCGGCAATGGCACCGATTACGGCACCAGCCGTGCCACCGATGGCCGAGCCTACGCCGGCGCCTTCCATGGCTTTGCTGCCCAGTTCGGTATCCGGCGCATCATCGCCGAAGTGCGTCTTGCGGGTGTCGTCCGACATCAGCAGGTTCACGTCGTCTTTGGTGTAGCCGCGCGACGAGAGCGATGAGTAGGCGCGCTCGGCCGATTCACGGTCGCGGAAAGTCGAGGTCAGGTAGCGGTTCGACGACTGGTAGTTGTCGCCGTACGTTTGGCTCTCACCGGTTACGGCGCGGGCGGCGTCGCCGGCGGTATTCTGCACGGCATCGATGCCGCGGCCCACTACGGCGCCGGGCGTGCCGGCAAGATTGGCGCCTTTTTCGGTGGCGCTGAAGTCGTGGTGGGGGTTGGAGCTGGTTTCGTCAATGCCAGCGCGGTTTACCGGAGTCGTCGACGAAACATTGCTGCTGCTATTGATATCCGAGGCGCCCATGGCGCCGCTGCCCGTGTGGCCGGTAGTACCGTAGCCGGCACCTGCACCGGTGCCCGAGTTGGCGGGATTCTGGTCGTTATTCATTTCTGCTTTGGTTTTGGTTGGATGGTAGGGAAGGAGTTTCAACGAATTCTGCATCGAGGGGTCGAGCTTACATTCGTTTGGCTACCTTAACGCGGGCCTTTCCATCCGGGTTGCGTTGGGTGGCACAAAAGGGCGGGATGCTTGGCCGTTGCCACGGTGGAAAACTGGCCCGATGGGGCCGGAAGCGGGAATTAAAAAAAGCGGAGCCGCATCCAGTGCAGCTCCGCTTCGGTGTTGACGCCCCCGGTGCGTTATTCAACCATTGCCCCTGAAAACTGCGCGTAGTTCTTTTCGTCGCGCCAGAACTCGCGGCATTCGGTGCGCAGGCCCGAGAGAAAGTCGGGGTTTTGCTTTAGCTCGCGCCAGGGACCCAGGCCCAGCCGCTCACAGAGCTTGAAAAAGTTGTCGCCCTGGCCCTTGGAGCCTTCCACTTTCACCAGGCAGCTCAGGATAGGGCGGCCGGCGGTGTATTCGGTTTCCGAAATTTCGGCCAGCAGCTCGTTCAAGCGCGATTTTTCGTGCGAGATGTCGAGGTTGAGGCCCAGTTCCGCTTCTTGGACCACTGTCAGGTAGCTGACGGTGCCGGTCTGGTTCCGGGAGTAGTTGATGAGAAAGCGGCGGACGCGAGTTATCATGTGGGAGGTAAGGGGAGTTGAGAGGGGTTAAAATACAAAAAAAGCCCGTGGCGTAGGACAATTCCAACGCCACGGGCCGCGTTCCAACAACTATGCCATTGAGTGTTAGCGCACTTTATTTTTGCGCCGCTCCATTTCGCGCTTGATCAGGAGGAATTCCCGGCTGCTTTGGCCCGCAATGGCAGTGTTTTCGTCGGCGCGGCGCAGCAGGTAGGGCATCACCGCTTCCACCGGGCCATAGGGCACGTACTTCGCGGTGTTGTAGCCGGCGTGGGCGAGGTTGTAGCTCAGGTTGTCGCTCATGCCGTAGAGCTGGGCAAACCACACCCGCTCGTCGCCGGGGGCGAGGCCGGCATCGGCCAGCAGCTCGGTGAGCAGGCGCGAGGAGGCTTCGTTGTGGGTGCCGGCGCAGATGGCAAGGCGGTCGAGGTGAACCACCGAAAAGCGCAGGGCTTCGTCGTAAAGGTCGTCGGTGGCCTGCTTGGTGGGGTTGATGGGGTTCGGGTAGCCGCGCTGCTGGGCCACGCGGGCTTCCTTTTCCATGTAGGCACCGCGCACCAGCTTGGCCCCCACGAAGTAGCCTTCCTGCGCGCCCCGCTCGTAGTCGGCCTGCAGGGCCTCGAGCCGGTCGTGGCGGTAGAGCTGGTAGGTGTTCCACACGATGGGGCGCTGCTGGTTGTAACGGCGCATCATGTCGCGGGCCAAATCGTCGATGGTGTCCTGAAACCAGCTTTCCTCGGCGTCGACGAAGATGCGCACGTTCCGGTCGTGGGCGCGGCGGCAGAGCATGTCGATGCGCTGCTGGGCCCGCTCGTAGGCCTGCTGCTCCAGGATGGTGAGCGACTGGCCGGCCTGCACTTTCTCCAGCAGGGCGCTGTCGGCCACGCCCGTCACCTTGAACACCGAAAACGGGATGTGCGGGTTGCCGGCGGCCAGGTCAATGGTGCGCAGCAGCTCGTCGCGGGTCTGGTCGAAGCTGCCTTCGCTGCCTTCGCCCTCCACCGAGTAATCGAGGATGGTGCCGATGTGGTACTTGCCCAGCTCGGCAATGACGGGCTTGCATTCCGCAATGGTTTCGCCGCCGCAGAACTGCTTGAAAATGGTGTGCTTGATGATGCCCTTGGTACCCGGAATGCCCCAGCTCAGCGCCTTTTTCATCACGCCGCCGCCAAAACTCACCAGAGCATTGTTGTTCATGGCAGCGAACAGGGCGTACATCTGGCGCAGCTCCGCGTCGGATTTGCTGGCGAAGGCCACGGCGGTGTTGTCGAAGGAAACGGCGGGGTGGGTCTGGGGCTCGGGCATGCGGGGCGGGGAAAGAGTGGGGGCGCGAAGATAGCCACGAAACATCGGACCAAGGGCCGTAGTTTAGCAGCTAGAACGCGCCGGTGGCGCCCTCACAACGCTTACGCGGCAAGGGGAGTTCGGCCCCGGACCGGCCGGCCCCGCGGCCGCCGCTTTCCATGGAAATCGATACCTATTTCACCCGCCGCCTGGCCCAGAAGGGCCAGCCACTGCTGTTTGCCGGCCCCTGCTCGGCCGAAACCGAAGAACAGGTAATGGCCACGGCCCGCGGTCTGCAGGGCCTGGGCGTCGATTTGTTCCGGGCCGGCATCTGGAAGCCCCGCACCCGCCCGGGTTCCTTCGAGGGCATCGGCACGGAGGGGCTGCGCTGGCTGCAGCGCGTGCGGCAGGAAACCGGCCTCGCGGTGACGGTGGAAGTGGCCACGCCGCGCCACGTGGAGGAAGCCCTGGCCCACGGCGTCGACGTGGTCTGGATCGGGGCACGCACCACGGTGAACCCCTTCGCGGTGCAGGAGCTGGCCGAGGCGCTGGGCGGCACGGGCGTGCCGGTGATGGTGAAAAACCCCGTCAACCCCGACCTGGCCCTGTGGGCCGGGGCGCTGGAGCGGCTCGACCGCGCCGGCGTCACGGACCTGGCCGCCATTCACCGCGGCTTCAGCACCGGCGCGCCCAGCAAGTACCGCAACGCGCCCACCTGGGGCATTGCCATCGAGCTGAAAACGCGCTTCCCGGAAATTCCGCTGATTTGCGACCCGAGCCACATCACCGGCCGCCGCGACCTGCTGCTGCCCGTGGCCCAGAAGGCCCTCGACCTCGACTACGACGGGCTGATGCTGGAAACCCACCCCGACCCCGACCACGCCTGGAGCGACGCGGCCCAGCAGGTGACGCCCGCGCGCCTGGGCGAGATGATGCGCGAGCTGAAGCACCGCTACCGCAGCACCGACAACGCCGACTACCTCAACAAAGCCGAGGAGCTGCGCCAGAAAATGGACGTGGCCGACCAGGAAATCATCGAAGCCCTGGCCCGCCGCATGGCCCTGGTGGAGGAGCTGGCCGAGTACAAAAAGCAGAACAACGTGAAGATTCTGCAGCTGGACCGCTGGAACGACATCTTCAAAAGCCGCCCCGAGTGGGCCGCCCGCCTCGGCGTGAACGACAAGTTCGTGGCCGAGCTTTACAAGCTCATTCACATCGAGAGCATCCGCAAGCAGACGGAAATCATGCAGCGGCCGGAGTAGCGGCTACTGGCCCGTGCGGCGCGGCGCGTAGGTATAGGTCTTGCGCGGCGCGTCGCGGCACAGGCCCTGGTCGATGGTGAGCTTGCCATCAACCAGGGTATAGGAGGCCGGCGAGGCGCTGAGCCAGCTGAAGGTCATCAGCTGCGCGTTGGCGGCGCAATCGGTCGAACCGGAGCTGAGCTGGTAGGTGCCCGTCTGCACGGCTTGCCCGTTTTGGTACTCGGTCACGTTGCCGTTGCCGTCTAATTCGATGGCCTCGTCGGGCGTGGGCGTGCCGGGCGGGCAGTAGCATTCGAGGCGGCTCAGCTGCCAGTAGCCGGCCAGGCCGTCGGGCTTGGGGGCGTCTTTATCGGCTTTGCAGCCGCCGAGTGAAAGGCCGCAGAGCAACAGGACAGTGGTACGTTTCATGGGCTAAGGGGAAATGTCAGCAGGACAGCAGCGGCCGGCTACTGAGCCGCTTCCAGCCAGCGGTAACGGCTCAAGGTTCCGTCGAGGCACATATTGCCGTCGAGCAGCAGGTAAGGGCCCTGGAGCTGGTAGGCGAAGGTGGGGCTGTACTCAGCGGGTGTCGCGGCCTGCAGGCGGAGCAGGCGCAGGGGCCGCAGCTGGGTGCAGAAGTCGCCGCTGGCCGGGCGCAGGCGGTACTGCTGGGTCAGCTGTTCGCCGCGGTAGATGCGCACGGTGCTGTCGGGCGCAAACTCGATGACCTCGCGGATGGTGGGCGCGCTGGCCGGCAGCATGCCGCCCGTTGAGCTTTCCAGCTCCCAGCGGCCAAACACGCTGGCGCGCCCGGGCGCATCCTCTACGGGGTCGTCGGAGCAGGTCAGGGTTTCGCAGGCGGTTAGCAGCGGCAGCCCGGCCAGCAGAAAAGCGCGGGAGAGGAAACGAGGCATAAACCAATCGATGTGAAGCAGGAGCCGCGGCTGCAAAACCGGCCCGGAGCTGGAATAAAGCCGCAAGTGGAAGAGGCGGCGGGGAGTCGTTAGGTTGCATGTTGGCCCCGGTTTCGCGTACAACCATGTCGAACCCCGAACTTAGCGCCCCATGACCGATTACCTCCACCTTGGCGCCGCGGCCCTGCCCGCCCTTGCGGCCCTGCTCACGCGGCCCGGCACCACGCAGGTAGCCGTGCTGGCCGACGGCAACACCGCCCGCCTGTGCTACCCGGCCCTGCAGCCCCACCTGCCCGCCGGCCACCGCCTCATCGAAATACCGGCCGGTGAAGACTACAAGACGCTCGAAACCTGCCAGCGGGTGTGGGACGAGCTGACCGAGCACGGCTTCGACCGGCACAGCGTGCTGGTGTGCCTGGGCGGGGGCGTGGTGACCGATCTGGGCGGCTTCTGCGCTGCGCTTTACAAGCGCGGGCTGCGCTGCGCCCTGGTGCCCACCACCCTGCTGGCCCAGGTCGATGCGGCCATCGGCGGCAAGACCGGCGTGGACTACCACGGCTACAAAAACCACCTCGGCGTGTTTCAGCTGCCCGAAGCCGTGTGCATCGATACGCGGTTTCTGGCCACGCTCGACCCGCGCGAGCTGCGCGCCGGCTACGCCGAAATCGTGAAGCACTGGCTGATTGCCGACGCCGACGCGTTTTACCAGGGCCGGCAGCAGGGCCTGTTCGTGGAGGACTGGCTGCCGGTGGTGGAGCAGTCGGTGGCGGTGAAGCAGGGCATTGTGCGGCAGGATCCCACGGAGCGCGGGCCGCGCAAGCTGCTCAACTTCGGCCACACCGTGGGCCACGCCCTCGAAAGCTACCTGCTGCTGCAGGGGCGCGCCATTCTGCACGGCGAGGCCGTGGCGGCGGGCATGATCTGCGAGGCCTGGCTGTCGGTGCAGAAAGGCCTGCTCGACGCCGAGGCGCTGGACAAAATCGAAACCTTCCTCTTCACCGTGTTCGAGAAAGTGCAGTTTGTGCTGCTCGAAACCGAAGCCATTGCCGAGCTGGCCCGCCAGGACAAGAAAAACCAGGGCGAAATCATCAACTGCACCCTGCTGCGCGGCATTGGCGAAGGCGCCTACGACCAGCCCGTGACCCTGGCCGAGCTGGCCGCCGGCCTGCGCTACTACCACCGGTTGTAAGTTCGCCGGCTCAATATCCATCACCCGCGCGGCTCCGCGCGGCGCTACCCGTTGCCTACGTGCTGTCCCCTCAGTTTCCCGATTCGCTCACGCTGCGCTGGTCCGGCGGCCCCCTGCGGGGCACGGCCCTGCTGCCCGCCTCCAAAAGTGAAAGCAACCGCGCCCTCATCATCCAGGCCCTGGCCGGCGCGGGCACGCTGCACAACCTCTCCGAAGCCAACGACACCCAGCTGATGCGCCGCCTGCTGGCGCACCCCGCGGCCACCGAGTTCGACGCCGAAGACGCCGGCACCGTCATGCGCTTCCTGACGGCCTACCTGGCCGCCACCGACCGCCGCGCCCTGCTCACCGGCACCGCCCGCATGCAGGAGCGCCCCATCGGCGTGCTGGTGGATGCCCTACGCCAGCTCGGTGCCCACATCAGCTACGAGGCCCGGGAGGGCTACCCGCCGCTGCGCCTGCGGGGCTGGCAGCCCACCAGCGGCGCCCCGCTGAGTGTGCGCGGCGACATCAGCAGCCAGTTTATTTCGGCCCTGATGATGATTGGGCCGCTGCTGCCCGCGGGGCTGCATTTGCAGCTCACCGGCGCCATCGGCTCGCGGCCCTACATCCTGATGACGGCCGCGCTGATGCGCCACTTCGGAGCCGAAGTCGACGTGCAGGCGCGGGAGGTGCACGTAGCCCCGGGGCCCTACCAGCCCGCCGACTACACGGTGGAAGCCGACTGGTCGGCGGCCAGCTACTGGTACAGCCTGGTGGCCCTGGCGCCCGAAGGCTCGCAGCTGCACCTGCCCGGCCTGCGCCGCCACTCCTGGCAGGGCGACCAGGCCATTGCCCGCCTGATGGAGCCGCTGGGCGTGCGCACCGAGTTCGTGGCCGACGGCGTGATGCTGTACCAGCGCCCCGCCGAAGAACGCGCTGCCCGCGTGGCCATGAACTTCACCGACTGCCCCGACCTGGCCCAGACCATTGCCGTCACCGCCGCCGCCACCGGCGTGGTGGTCGACATGACCGGCCTCGAAAGCCTGCGCATCAAGGAAACCGACCGTATCACAGCCCTGCAGCGCGAGCTAGCCAAGTTCGGCGCCGTGCTGGCCCCCGCCGGCCGCGACATATTCCAGGCCTCGGCCCCGAACCTGCACGTGGGCGGCCAGACCGTGCACACCTACCACGACCACCGCATGGCCATGGCCTTTGCTCCGCTGGCCCTGCGCGGCGACGTGACCGTGGAAACGCCGGCCGTGGTGCGCAAGTCCTACCCGTTTTTCTGGGAAGAGCTGCGGCAGGCCGGGTTCGAGCTGTAGCGTGGCCTTTGGCCCGCGTCCGCCTGAGCGGTGGTCGTTGAGCGGAACCGGCAGGACGAGTGAAATGACTACCGGCCGGACGCGGGCTGAAGCCGGCGCTACTCCGTGCCCAACCCCCGGAAGTACGCCGCCGACTGCCGCAAACGGCTGCCGTACCAGCTGAACAGCTCCCCGTCGACCACCAGCACTCGGGCCTGCGGGCAGATGGCCTGAAATTCGGCCACGTGCTTCGGCTGAAACGGGTAGGGCTCGGAGGACAGCAGAATCACCGCCGGATTGGCTGCGGCCAGCTGTTCCGGGCTGATTTCGGGGTAGCGCGTGTGGTCCGCGAATACGTTGCGGAAGCCGGCCCGCGGCAGCATCTCGTGGATAAACGTGCCCGCCGCGGCTACCATGTAGGGCTGCCGCCAGATGAAGTACGCGGCCGATTGCAGCTCCGGGGCCGCCGGCAGAGCTGCAAACGACGCGCTGATTTCGGCGGTGAGCTGCTCCGCGCGCGTTTTGGTGCCCGTAATCAGGCCCACGCGGCGCATCATGTCCAGCGCGTCGTCCAAGGTCACGATGTCGCTCATCCACACCGGGTACTGCGCCGCCAGCTGCTCGATGCCTTCCCGGTAGTTTTCCTCCTTGTTGCCGATGATGAGGTCGGGCTTCAGCGCGGCAATCCGGTCGAAGTGAAAGTTCTTGGTGCCGCCCACGACGGCCGCCTGCTGGCGCGCTTCGGCCGGATGCAGGCAGAACTTGGTCACGCCCACCACCCGCGCCGCCAGGCCCAGGTCGAAGAGCAGCTCCGTCTGCGAGGGCACCAACGACACGATGCGCCGCGGCGGAAACGGCACGGCCACGCGCCGGTTCATTTGGTCCGTGACGGTGAGGGGCGGAAAGACGGGCGGCAGCTTGAGCACGGGTTCGGGGTAGGGCGGCAAGATACGGCTTCGGCCCGGCAGCGGGGCACCGACCCGCAGGCCCCGCTGCCGGGCCGAAGCCGGTGCGTTGGCCGGGCGCCAACAACGACCCGGCCGGCGCGGCAGAAGCAGGAGCTTCTGCCGCGCCGGCCGGGGGCATCAAGCAGGTAGCCGCTCGGCTGCTACGCGAGGCGCTGGTTCAGGGAGCCGTTGGAAGTGTCGGCGCGCTGAAACAGCCAGGCCGAGCCCAGCCAGAAGGCGGCAAACACCACGCTGATGCCCCATTCCTGGGGTTTTACCTCGATGTGCGAAACGAGGAGCGCCACGACCGGAACCAGCAGCTGCAGCAGGGCTGCGGCTCCCGTGGCGTAAGCCATGCTGCGGGCCTGAAAGCGCCCCATCAAAGCCCCGCCCAGCGCCAGCAGGGGCACGGCCCCGCAGAGCAGGTTGGCCGCGTTCGGGCCGCTGCCGATAAAGCCCACGGCCAGGTTGGACCACACCAGCAGCAGCGTCGTCAGCACGGCCCCGGCGGCCGCCAGCCGGTACACCACCGGGCCCCGCCGGCTGGCCACCAGCTCCAGCGCCAGCCCGACGCTGAACAGCAAAGCGCCCATCACAATGAAATCGAGCGGGCTCCAGTTGACTTCGGCCGTGAACTGCATGGCCACCAGCGGGACCAGCAGCAGGGTAGCGGTGATGAGCGAGACGCGGGTGAGGCTTTTGGAGAGGTTCATGACGTTGGAGGTTTGTGCTAACGCGGTGCAGTGACAATGCAAAGGAAGTAAAGAACTTTGAGTTTCAAAGTAATTTACGAATGATTTTCTTTGCGGTTGCAGCAAAGTGCATGATTAACAAGGAGATGTCGCCGGCGGAGGGCCGGTTCTCAGGCCGTCAGGCCGCCCGCCGCGCTGTTTGCCTGAACCGTGGCTTGATCTGCCGCCGGTACCGGATGGGCTATACCAAGCGGTAGTTGCGGTACTCAAACAGGCGCTTACCCGTCAGCTGCTCAATCCAGTGCAGCACGCGGTTTTTCAGCTTGAAGTGCTTGCGCGTCACGTCGATGTCGACCTGCCAGTTCTGCCGCTCTACCCGCGCTTGCATCACCGCCGGGTGGGTGCCCTCGAAGCGCCGCAGGGAGTCGTAGTCGTCGAAGTTGAAGGCTTCGGCCGCGGCCAGCGGGTGCTGCTCGGGCGCGCGGCCCTCGTCCCAGAGCGAGTCGAGGTTTTTGATTTTGGTGAGCATCTGCTGGGGGCTTTTCACCCAGCCGTAGTGGTACACGCTGGCGTGAGCGGGCTTCACGCGCAGCTTCTCGCCCTCGCGCCGGAAGCCCTGCGCGTCGCGGTAGGAGCGGATGGCCTTGTCAGGGCGCACGATGCGCACCTCCCGCCGGTACCAGCGCCGACTGTCGCCCACGTAGTCGTAGGTGCCATAGAAGTGGGTGTAGTCGAACAGCAGCCCGTCCACTTCCGGGTTGTGCAGGTGCTCTTTGCAGGCCTTGCGAATGGCGTGATGGTACTGCTCGTGCACCACTTCGTCGGCCTGGATGTAGAAGGCCCAGTCGGCGTCGGGCCGGATCTGCTGGAAGGCCTTGTCCGTCTCGGCCGCCAGCACCGCGCCGCCCTTGCGCAGGGCCGGGTCCCAGGTGGAGTGCACGATGCGAATCTTGGGCGAATCGATGCTGCGGATCAGCCCCTCGGTGTCGTCGTCGCTGTCGCCCACGCTCACCACCATCTCATCGACCACCGGCAGGATGGAGCGGATGGCCTCCACGATGGGGTAGTCGTTGATGACCGCGTTGCGGATGATGGTGAAGCCTGAAATGACCACGGTTTCGACGGATTTTTCGGATTACACGGATTTTGTGGACGATTCAATCACGGATTCGTGCGGATTTGACGGGTTGCACGGATTTCGTGGACGATTACCAACAGCGGCCGGATATCAGTAGGTGAAAGAAACTCCAAGCTGTCGGTCGACGGGCCCAGGAGGGCAAAAATACCAACGCCACGGCGAGGAGCCGTGGCGTTGAGAAAAGAAGGACGCCAATCGTTCACGAAATCCGCGTAATCCGCAAAATCCGTCGAATCCGTGGTCTACTTGAAATACCGGAAGTCGTGCCCGTCCTCAATGCGCAGCAAGGACTCGTAGATCAGGTTGATGACGTTCTGCACGTCGTCGTGGCTGACGGTTTCGACGGTGGTGTGCATGTACTTCAGCGGCAAGGAAATCAGGGCCGAGGCCACGCCGGCGCCGGCGTAAGCAAAGGCGTCGGTATCGGTGCCGGTGGCGCGGGTGGCGGCGGCGCGCTGGAAGGGAATTTCCTTTTCCTGGGCCGCCTCGATGATCAGGTCGCGCAGGTTGTTCTGCACCGCCGGGCCGTAGGTGATGACCGGACCTTTGCCGCAGTGCAGGTCGCCGGAGGTCTTCTTCTCGTACATCGGCGACTGGGTGTCGTGGGTCACGTCCGTCACGATGGCCACGTCGGGCATGATGCGGTGGGCAATCATTTCGGCCCCGCGCAGCCCGATTTCCTCCTGCACCGCATTCACGATGTAGAGGCCGAAGGGCAGCGTGTTGCCCTCTTCCTTGAGGCGGCGGGCCACTTCGGCAATCATGAAGCCGCCGATGCGGTTGTCCAAGGCCCGGCCCACCAGGTACTTGCCGTTCAGCTCCATCAGCTCGTCCTCGAAGGTGACGACCGAGCCCACGTGGATGCCCATTTCCTCCACTTCCTTCTGCGAGGAGGCGCCGCAGTCCAGGAAAATAGTTTCGATGGTCGGGGCCTTGTCCTGCTCCACCTTGCGCACGTGGATGGCCGGCCAGCCAAACACGGCCCGCACCGGCCCGTTCTTGGTGTGGATCAGCACCCGCTTCGACGGGGCAATCAGCGCATCGGAGCCGCCGTTGCGGCGCAGGTAGAGGTAGCCCTCCTTCGTGATGTAGTTCACGAACCAGCTGATTTCGTCGGCGTGGGCCTCGATGACCACTTTGTACTTCGCCCCGGGGTTCACGACGCCGACCACGGTACCGTAAGTATCCACGAAGTACTCGTCGATGTAGGGCTTGATGTATTCCAGCCACACCTTCTGGCCTTCCTTTTCGAAGCCGGTGGGGGAATGGGTATTCAGGTATTTTTCGAGAAACGCGAAGCTTTCCTGGCGCATGGGTTGGGAAAAGGGCGGTTAGGTTAGTTCACCCGCGGGTGAAGAGACGGGATAAGTAAGGCAATCAATATACCGCTGCCACCAATAAGCAACAGCCAACGGCTGGCTTTGATAGGGTCGGAGTCGAGGCCGGAGCCGGGGTCCGACCAGTCGCCGCTAAACAGGGACGCCAGCGTAATAACGACCAGCAGCGCCCCCAGAAACCAGCGCCCGACCTTAAACCGCAGCAGCACCCCGATAACAATCAGCAGGACGCCTAATCCGCCTACGATACTTTGGGCCAACTGCCAGTTCATGCGGCGCGGGGAAGTTACAGGGGAATATTCCCGTGCTTTTTACGCGGCTGCGGGTCTACTTTGTTTTCGGGCCTTGTGGTAAATACCTCAGGAAGTAAAGTCTTTTACCAGGCGAACGACAAAGACAATTGCCAGAATATTTACCGCAATGACCACCAGCCAAAGCGCCATTTGCCAATCCCACAGGCTGACAACGGCTCCCAGTCCATTGAGAATGGTCGCTGCCAAAGCAAAGCCGTAGGCCGCCGCCATGATGGACCTGGAACGTTTATCCGCAAGGCCGACCGCACGGGCAAAGGCCGGAACGAGCGGCGTATACCGGAAGGCCAAGCCGAGGGCAAAGGCTAGCAAGCCGGCAAACAGGAAAAACAGCGTGGGAGCCACCGGCGCCATCGGGCGGTTGGGCTACAGGGGAATATTGCCGTGCTTTTTGCGCGGCAGCTGGTCCACCTTGTTTTCGAGCATCTTGAAAGCGCGGATCAGCTTCTGCCGCGTCTGCGAAGGCAGAATCACCTCATCCACGAAGCCGCGGTGGGCCGCCCGGTAGGGCGTGGCAAACTTGCGCTGGTACTCGTCGACCTTCTCCTGCAGTTTGGCTTCGGGGTCGTCGGCGGCGGCTATTTCGCGCTTGAAGATGATTTCGGCCGCGCCCTTGGCGCCCATCACCGCAATTTCGGCCGTGGGCCAGGCGTAGTTCATGTCCGCCCCGATGTGCTTCGAGTTCATCACGTCGTAAGCCCCGCCGTAGGCTTTGCGGGTAATGACGGTGATGCGCGGCACGGTGGCTTCGCAAAAGGCGTAAAGCAGCTTGGCGCCGTTGGTGATAATGCCGCGCCACTCCTGGTCGGTGCCGGGCAAAAAGCCGGGCACGTCCTCGAGCACCAGCAGCGGAATGTTGAACGAGTCGCAGAAGCGCACGAAGCGGGCCGCCTTGGTCGAGGCGTTGATGTCCAAGACGCCGGCCAGCACCGCCGGCTGGTTGCCCACGATGCCGATGCTGCGCCCGCCCAGCCGCGCGAAGCCCACCACGATGTTCTCGGCGAAGTTCTGGTGCACCTCCATGAAGGAGTCCGCATCGATAATGCCGCTGATAACCTCGCGGATGTCGTAGGGCTGGTTGGGGTTGTCGGGGATGATCTGGTCCAGCTCCGTCCGCAGCTCGTCGCCCTGAGCGTCGTAGGGGTACACCGGGGCGGTGTCCTCGCAGTTCTGCGGCATGTAGCTCAGCAGCTGCTTGAGCTGCTGAATGATGGCCACCTCGTTGGGCGCGGTGAAGTGCGTCACGCCGCTCTTGGTGCTGTGGGTGCTGGCGCCGCCCAACTCCTCGCTGGTCACGGTTTCGTGGGTCACCGTCTTCACCACGTTCGGGCCGGTCACAAACATGTAGCTCGTGTCCTCCACCATCAGGATGAAGTCGGTAATGGCCGGCGAGTACACCGCCCCGCCCGCGCACGGCCCCATGATGGCCGACAGCTGCGGCACCACGCCCGAGGCCAGGGTATTCTTGTAGAAGATGTCGGCGTAGCCGCCCAGGCTCACCACGCCCTCCTGAATGCGGGCCCCGCCCGAGTCGTTCAGGCCGATAACCGGGGCGCCATTTTTCATGGCCAGGTCCATGATCTTCACGATTTTCTCGGCGTGGGTTTCGCTCAACGAGCCGCCCAGCACCGTGAAATCCTGCGAGAAAACGTAGGTCAGCCGGCCGTTAATCGTGCCGTAGCCCGTCACCACGCCGTCGCCGAGGTAGTATTCCTTGTCGAGGCCGAAGTCCTTGGAGCGGTGCATCACAAACTTGCCGATTTCCTCGAAGGAGCCGGGGTCCATCAAGAGGTCCAGCCGTTCGCGGGCCGTCAGCTTGCCCTTCTTGTGTTGGGCGTCGATGCGGGCCTGGCCACCGCCCAGCAGGGCCTCGGCGTTTTTCTGTTCCAGTACTTCGAGTTTGCTCAGCTTCGGGTCGGCGTGCGGATCGGACATAGGGTGGGAGAGGGGATGCGGAAGGTCAGTTGGGAAGGGAGGCCAAAGGTAACCCACAGGCTCAAAAAAGCCGAACGGGTTTTGGCGGGGCAGCAAGAAGCTGGGTTTTGAGTCGTTATTTTGGATTGGTGATTCTACAGAAAGGATAAGCAATGACTAAATATTTGACCACATACTTCGGTGAAGTTGATTTCGGAAAGCTTGATGAATGGTATGAAACAGCGTTTGAAGTGAATGGAAAGCAAGTCGAAGTGTCTATGACAATTTCGAAAGCATTCAAAACCATCGATGAAAGTGATATTCGAAGGGTCGATGACTATGTTGCTGCTTTGCAAAATCATGAAAAAGATATTCGGACATTACTGCAACATGATTTCGCGCAGAAAGGCGCGACAAGAGAGTATATCGACCTCCAGATAGGAAATCAAGACAAGGACGATATTGCTGAATTAATCGAGAATGTTGGCAAGAGAATAACTAAAAGAGAAAAACTACTGTCAATTATGAGCTTGCTAAGAGTGGTATTTTATCCGGAGAAAGAAGATGATATGTTCGCAGTATTTGATTATACAATCGATGAAGATTTAACTGACGATGTGCTAGCGGTTAAGCTACGCAAAGACAGTAGTGTTTCACTTGCTATAGAAAGTTGACTGTGTAAACACTTTGCCGCAACACAAAAAAACGGCCGGCTCCCTCGCAGGAACCGGCCGTTCTTCATGCATTCCAGGCTACTTACTTGTCCTTCTTGTCTTCTAGCGCAGCTAATCACAACTCCACATCCTCGTACAGCTCCGCCACCGTCAGCGTCACCCCAGTGCTCGGCAGCGTCACCACGCCCTGCGCATCCAGAATTTCCGTCAGCGTCCACTGCCCGGTTTCAGTGCGAGAGTACAGTTCCACCCGCAGGCTGCGCGAATCAACCAGCAGATAGTCCCGCACTGATTTGATGCTGCGGTAGCGCATGAACTTGCCGCTGCGGTCATAATCAGCCGTGGAATCCGAAAGCACCTCAATAATGACAACCGGATTGGTCAACAAGTCCAACTTGCCATTCTGTTGGATTTCCGGCTTGCCGCACACCACCAACGCGTCAGGATATAAGTACGTGCCGGTAAGCGGAACATATACCCGCATGTCGCTGCCGAAGGTCCGGCAGCCTTTGCCGCGCAGGGCGTTCTGGAACAACCCGAAGACGTTACCTGCAATCATATTGTGCGCCAACGACGCCCCCGACATGGCCTGCACGTCGTACATGCCCAGCATGTCCGGGCGCCCCCACGGGTAAATCTGCCCGTCCACGAATTCGTGCTTGAACTCGGAGGCGTACTCCATAGCCGCGTATTCCTCCTCGGTGTAACGGCGCTTGCGAGGTGATTCCATAACGTTTTTGGCTCTTAATCAAAGGTAAATACAAAAACGGCCGGCTCCCTCACAGGAACCGGCCGCTCTTCATTTACTCCGGGCTACTTATTCGCCCGTCTTGCCTTCCGGCGACTCCGGCGTTTCGGCCGGCCGCTCGTCGCTGGCGAGGGTAGAGGCCTCGTCGCTCTTGCGCGAGCTGAAGGTCAGTTCCTCCTTGCCTTCCTCGAAGTCGGCTTCGATAACGTCGCCCTGAGTCAGCTGAGCCTTCAGGATTTCCTCCGCAATCGGGTCTTCGATGTACTTCTGGATGGCCCGGTTCAGCGGACGCGCGCCGTACTTCGGATCGTAGCCTTTCTCGGCCACGAAGGTCTTCGCGGCTTCGGTCAGCTCGATGCGGTAGCCCAGGGCCTGTACGCGCTGGCGCAGCTTGGCGAGGGAGATGTCGATGATCTTGAAGATATCCTCCTTCTGCAGGCCGTTGAACACGATTACGTCGTCCAGGCGGTTCAGGAACTCCGGCGCGAAGGTCTTGCGCAACGCGCTGGCAATGGTACCCTTCATCAGGTCGTCCACGCCTTCCGTGCGGGCCTTCGTGCCGAAGCCGATGCCCACGCCGAAGTCGGCCAGATCACGCGCCCCGATGTTCGAGGTCATGATGATGATGGTGTTGCGGAAGTCCACCTTGCGGCCCAGGCCGTCGGTCAGAATGCCGTCGTCGAGCACCTGCAGCAGCAGGTTGTACACGTCCGGGTGAGCCTTTTCGATTTCGTCGAGCAGGATAACCGAGTACGGCTTGCGGCGGATTTTCTCCGTCAGCTGGCCGCCCTCTTCGTAGCCCACGTAGCCGGGAGGCGCGCCCACCAGGCGCGATACGCTGAATTTCTCCATGTACTCCGACATGTCGATGCGCACCAGCGAATCTTCCTTGTCGAAGAGGTAGGTAGCCAGCACCTTGGCCAGCTCCGTCTTACCCACGCCCGTCGGGCCGAGGAACACGAACGAGCCGATGGGCTTCTTCGGGTCTTTCAAACCCACGCGGGTGCGCTGGATGGCCTTCACGAGCTGGGCAATGGCCTTGTCCTGACCGATTACCTTGCCCTTCAGCTCCTCACCCATGTTGAGCAGCTTGGCGCTTTCGTTCTGGGCCACGCGGCTTACCGGGATGCCAGTCATCATGGCAATAACCTCGGCCACGTTTTCCTCCTTCACGGTGTAGCGCTTCTTCTTGGTCTCCTCTTCCCAGTTCTTTTTGGCCTGGTCGAGTTGCTCAATCAGCTTCTTCTCCGTGTCGCGCAGGCGGGCAGCTTCCTCGTACTTCTGCGACTTCACCACCGCGTTTTTCTCGCCCTTGATGTTCTCGATCTGCTCTTCGAGCTTCACGATGTCCTCGGGCACCACGATGTTGTTGATGTGGACGCGGGCGCCGGCCTCATCGAGGATATCGATGGCCTTGTCCGGCAGGAAGCGGTCCGACATGTAGCGGTCCGACAGCTTCACGCACGCCTCAATGGCCTTATCGGTGTACACCACATGGTGGTGGTCCTGATACTTGTCCTTGATGTTGTGCAGGATTTCGATGGTTTCCTCCGGCGTGGTGGGGTCCACCATCACCATCTGGAAACGACGGGCCAGGGCGCCATCCTTCTCGATGTACTGGCGGTACTCGTCCAGCGTGGTAGCACCGATGCATTGAATTTCACCGCGGGCCAGGGCCGGCTTGAACATGTTCGAGGCGTCGAGCGAACCGGAAGCGCCACCGGCGCCCACGATGGTGTGCAGCTCGTCGATGAACAGAATCACGTCGGGCGACTTCTCCAGCTCGTTCATCACGGCCTTCATGCGCTCCTCGAACTGGCCGCGGTACTTGGTGCCGGCTACCAGCGAGGCGAGGTCCAGGGTCACGACGCGCTTGTTGAAGAGCACGCGCGACACCTTCTTCTGCACGATACGCAGGGCGAGGCCTTCGGCAATGGCCGTTTTACCCACGCCGGGCTCCCCAATGAGAATCGGGTTGTTCTTTTTGCGGCGCGAGAGGATCTGAGCGACGCGCTCAATTTCCTTTTCGCGGCCCACGATGGGGTCAAGCTTGTCGTCCTCGGCCAGCTTGGTCAGGTCGCGGCCGAAGTTATCGAGCACCGGGGTGCGCGACTTTTCGCCGGGCTTCTTGGAAGCGGCGGAGCCGGCGCCTTTCGACGAGCCAAACAACTTGTCGTTGTCGTCGTCGTCGGTGTCTGAGGGGCCCGAGGTGGGGTTTTGGTTGGTATTACCAGTGCCGTGGTAATCCAGCGAGTCGCGTACGGATTCGTAGTTCACGTTGAACTTGCTCAGGATTTGGGAAGAAATGTTGTCTTCATCGCGCAGAATCGAGAGCAGCAGGTGTTCGGTGCCGATGATTTCGCTCTTGAAGATTTTGGCTTCGAGGTACGTAATCTTCAGGACTTTTTCCGTCTGCTTCGTCAGCGGGATGCTGCCCGTTATACTGATACCCTGGGTGGCAGTGTTACGAGTGGCTTGCTCGAGGGCGTATTTCAGCTCCTCGACGGAGACGCCGAGCTTCTTCAACAGAGCAATGGCCGTGCCTTCGCCCTCCCGAATCATGCCTAGCAACAGGTGCTCGGTGCCTATATAGTCATGGCCAAGTCGGATGGCTTCCTCCCGACTCAGGGAGATGACCTCCTTGACTCTATTTGAGAATTTCGCTTCCATGCAGATAAGGTGAGAAAGAATCCGGATACGCGCAAATAAGTGGCACCGGACATCAAATACTTAAACCGGCACTAGGGGCATAAGGTTCGCCGCCGGTCAGGGGGGCCGGCAGCAGCAGTTGGCCGGCCGCCGGACCCACTGCGAATAGCAGGTCCAGCACGCTCAGGCCGGGTACAAACCCCGCGCCAAAGCACTGGCGGTAGGGCTGGCGCAGCCCCGCACCTGACGCTGTGTCAGGCAGGGATTTGGGGCTTAGCCAGTCTCGCCGATCCAGCACGATTCCGGGCGGGTAGCTGGGGCGCCACTCGCCCGTAAACTCCACCGCCAACGGCAACCGCAGGCAGCGCAGAAGCAGCTGCAGCAGGGCCAGGTTTAGCTCAAAGAGCCGGTCGGGCTTGCTTACGAAGATGTCGTGGAAATAGTCGGCGTAGTATTCGAAAAAAGAGCTGTTGCCGTAGGCCGTCTGCAGGGTGCGCCAGTGCCGATGCACCCAGTTCTGCCGGTAATCAATTTCCAGCGCGTCGATGCTCACCTTCTCGGAGCGGTTGCCATCGACGACGGGCACGGTGAGCGGCTGCACGCCCTGGGCCGTCAGCACCAGGCAGCGGTTGCGGTAGGTTTGCTTGTGGTAGTGCTCGTGGCGCTCCAGCAGCAGGCGGTCGGCCGTCAGCAGCTGGGCGAAGAAAGCCGCCGGCGGGCAGTAGGGCAGCTCGAAGAGGACGGTGGACATTGTGGCAGGCTTTGGGCAAAGGCAGGAAGTGGTCGTACGACTCTACAGTCGTAGGACCACTATCGTTGAACGAGCGGCAAAGGTGGGGAAATGGCGGAGCATGACTCAGCCGATTGAAGTGAGAAAGGGCCGCAGGCTTGGGCAACGTCAGCAACGATAGTGGTCCTACGACTTTAGCTACGCGGATCTTCGGTTGGAGTCGTAGGACCACGCGGGCACTTCGGCGGCGTTTTTGCGTTGTAGGCGCAGTACCTTTCCGCTCCACTGCTTTCCTATGCCCATACGTCCGCGCTTCCTCTTGCCCCTAGTGCTTTTACTACTGACAGTTCTGTCAGTTTCCGCCGCCACGCCCACGCTGCTGCTCGACGTGGCCCGGTTCCGCCCGCTGACGGCCGGCAACAGCTACGAAGTGGAACTGTACGTGACCGTACCGGGCAACGGGCTGACGTACATCAAGCGTACCCGCGACACCTACCAGGCCGGCGCCACCGTGGCCCTGCAGGTGCTGGGGGCCGATGGGCGGGCAGTGCATTCGGAGACGATAACGCTCAAGCCGCCGGTCATCAGCGACACCACCATTGGCATCAAGAACCCGCAGAGCTTTTTGCGGCGCCTGACGTTGCGCGGCGGGCAGTACACCATCAAGGCCGAGCTGAAGGACATGTACCGCAAAACGGCTGGCACTTTCAAAGCGGAGGAGCCCCTGGCGCTGGATTTGCCGGCTGCCGCGCCGGTGCTCAGCGACATCGTGTTTCTGGCCAAAGCCGCCGGCAAAACCACCGAGCAGAACAACTTCACGCGCGGCGGCTATTCGCTGGTGCGCACGCCGGCCGGCAACTACGGCCGCGGCGCCGACCAGCTCTACTTCTACCTGGAGCTGTACAACGCGCCGGCCGGGCAGCCGCTGACGCTGCACTACCACGTGGAGTCGGGCGAAGGCTTCGCGGCCGATGCCGACGCGCCGCTGGGCCAGGCCAAAGCCGGGCGGCCGACGACGGTGGCGGGCGAGCTGCCGCTGGGCGGGCTCAGCCAGCTGGGCGTGGAAACCGACGGCACTTACGCGTTGACGGTGGAGGTGCGCAGCGGCAAGAAGGTGCTGGCCTCGCGCACCGGGCAGTTTGTGCGCACCCGGCAGGAGTACGCGCCGGCGGGTGCATCTTTGCCCCGATGAATACTGCTGCGAAACCGTCCGCACGGCCTTTTTCCTGGTATTACCTGCCCTTGCAGTGGCTGCTGCTGGGGCTGGCCCGACTGCCGCTACCCGTGCTGCACCGCCTGGCCGACGGGCTGTACCTGCTGATGCGCTTTGTGCTGAACTACCGGCAGCGGGTGGTGCTGGAAAACCTGCGCAACTCGTTTCCGGAGAAACCAGAGGCCGAAATCCGGCGGCTGCAGCGCGGCTTCTACCGCCACTTCGCCGACGTCATCGTGGAGATTCTGAAGCTGGCGGCCATCAGTCCGGCCGAGATGCGGCGGCGCGTGCAGATTCGCAACCTGGAGCTGTTTGAGCGGCATTTCGCGGCCGGGCGCACGGTGCTGGCGCTGGGCTCGCACATCGGCAACTGGGAGTGGATTCTGCCGGCCGGGGCGGTGTACTTCCCCGGCAAGGCCGACGGGGTGTACAAGCCCCTGCACAACCCGTTTTTCGAGGACTTCATGCTGCGGCTGCGCACCCACACCGGCGCCCGGCTCATCCCCATGCGCGACACGCTGCGCGACATGCTGCGCCTACGCGGGCAGCCCCGCAGCCTCTCCATGCTCTCCGATCAAAGCCCCGGCGGCCTGGAACAAACCTACTGGACCGATTTCCTGCACCAGGACACGCCCTTCTACACCGGCGCCGATAAGCTGGCGGCCCAGTTTGGCTGCCCGGTGCTCTACGTGAACATCGTGCGCCAGCGTCGCGGCTACTACGAAATCGTGGTGGAGGAGCTGCACGACGGCCAGACCCCGCTCGACAAGCAGGCCCACGTCGTCACCGAAGAGTTTGCCCGCCGCGTGGAGCGCGACATCCGTGCCCAGCCCGCCGACTACCTCTGGTCGCACCGGCGGTGGAAGCACAAGAGAGGGTAAGAGGGTGTGCGGGTAGGAGTTTAAGAGTTGTCGTTCTGATAACTCTTAAACTCCTACCCGCACACCCTCTTACCCTTGCTACAAGTACTGCTCGATGTCGCCGGCGCCCTGGCGGATGACTTCGAAGTCCTCGGTGGTGCAGTCGATGACGGTGCTGGCCACGTTGTTGCCGTAGCCGCCGTCGATGACCAGGTCTACCAGCGGGCGGTATTTCTCGAAAATCAGCTCCGGGTCGGTGCTGTACTCAATGAGCGTGTCGTCGTCGTGAATGGAGGTGCTGACGATGGGGTTGCCCAACTCGCGTACCAGGGCCAGGCTGATAGCGTTGTCGGGCACGCGGATGCCGACGGTTTTGCGCTTCACCCCGCCGTACTTGGGGGCCTTGGCGCTGGCCTCGAAGATAAAGGTGAAGGGCCCGGGCAGGGCCTTCTTCAGCAGCTTGTACACCGGCGTGCTGATGCCGTGGGCGTAGTCGCTGATGTGGGAGAGGTCGGAGCAGATAAAGGACAGATTGGCCTTTTCGGGCTTCAGGCCGCGGATGCGGCAGAGCTTCTCGACGGCCCGCTGGTTGGTGATGTCGCAGCCCAGGCCGTAAATCGTGTCGGTGGGGTAGATGATGATGCCACCTTGCCGCAGCACGTCCACGGCTTGCTGAATCTTGTTCTGGGGCGGATTGTCGGGGTGAATGCGCAGCAGGGTAGCGGCCATAGGAGGTCAGCGGACTAGGTGAGACGAAAGGGCGGCTTAGTTACACAATCCTGCTATGACGCGCAAGCGGGTCACGGAGTTGTCAATGATTGAGGAGGGAATGACTGAAGAGTGATTATCGGTTTGAAATCAATCATTCAGTCATTCCCTCATTCAATCATTGCCGCGGTCGTATTTTTGACCGGACGAGCCGTCCTGGTAAAGCCCGCAATCCGCTCGTTTGTTTGTCATTCGCCCCATTTTATGCCAACTCCTGACGAGTACCGCGCCCGCGCCACCCGCCGCCGCAACCGCTTTGCCTACCCGCTGGGCATTTTCGGCATCCTGCTGGTCACTTTTTCCTACTACGCCTACCAGATCATCTTCACGCCGAACGTGGACACCCACGGCCGCCCGACCTACGTGGTGGTGCGCCCCGGGCAGTCGGCCAAGGCCGTGCTCGACAGCATCGACCGTTCGGGTGCCATCATCGACAAGCTCAGCCTGCATTTCGTGGCCCGCCTGATGAAGTACGACCGGCTGGTGAAGCCCGGCCGCTACGAGCTGAAGGACGGCTACACCAACCGCCAGCTCATCAATGACCTGCGCCGCGGCATTCAGGCGCCGGTGAAGCTCACCTTCCAGAACATCCGCCTGCGCCAGGATCTGGCCCGCAAGCTCAGCCAGAGCTTTGCCGCCCGCCCCCAGGAGTTTGACTCGTTGCTCCGCAGCAACGACTACGCGCAGACGCTGGGCTTCAAGGACACCACCCAGCTGCTGACGATGTTCATCCCCAACACCTACGAGCTGTACTACACCACCGCCCCCCGGAAGGTGCTCAGCCGCATGAAGGAGGAGTACGAGAAGTTCTGGACGCCCGCCCGCGACGCCAAGGCCAAGGCCCAGGGCCTGAGCCGCGCCGAAGTGAGTACCCTGGCCAGCATCGTGGAGGCCGAGCAGCAGCAGCACCCCGACGAGCGTCCCCGCGTGGCCGGCGTGTACCTGAACCGCCTCAAGCGCAACCAGAAGCTGCAGGCCGACCCCACCGTGGTGTACGCCAACGGCGACTTCGGCATCCGCCGGGTGCTCAACGTACACCTCGCCAAAGACTCGCCCTACAACACCTACAAGTACGCCGGCCTGCCGCCCGGTCCCATCAACCTGCCCAGCATTGCCAGCATCGACGCGGTGCTCAACCCCGAGCAGCACAACTACTACTACTTCTGCGCCCGCGAAGACTTCAGCGGCTACCATGCCTTTGCCAGCACCGAGCGGGAGCATATCCTGAACGCCCGCCGCTACCAGGCCGCCCTGAACCGCAGCGGAATCATGAAATAGCTTTTCGTTTTTCGTTGCTCGTTTTTTGTTGTTCGGCGCACAGGTCGAAGGGCGGAACCACAGCGAAAAACGAATAACAAACAACGAAAAACGAATGTACCAATCCGACGTCCACATCCGCGTCCGCTACGCCGAAACCGACCAGATGGGCTACGTGTACCACGGCAACTTCGCCGCGTACTTTGAAGTGGCCCGCACCGAAGCCTTCCGCCAGCTCGGCATCAGCTACAAGGAAATGGAGGCCGAGGGCGTGGGCATGCCGGTAGGGGAGCTGCGCATCAAGTTTAAGCGCCCCGCGCGCTACGACGACCTGCTGCGCGTGCGCATGATGCTGCGCGAAATGCCGCAGGGCTCCCGGGTACTCTTCGAGTACGAAATCTACAACGAGGCCAACGACCTGCTCACCGAGGGCTCGACGCTGATGGTGTTCGTGAACGGGGCCACCGGCCGGCCCACCGCCATTCCCGGCCACGTGCTCGACAGCATCCGGCCGTATTTTAGTTGACAGTATTTGAGTTGTCAGCTGCCGGTAGCGAGTTGTTAGTTCGTGCTGACGTTGCTACCTGACAACTGACAACCCGCAACTGATAACTCGTTCCCATGGACCTGCCCGACCGTTACCGCAAGGCGCTGATTCTGCGCCGCCGCCGCACCTACCGCCGCTTTATCCAGTGGCTGGCTGGCTTTCGGCTGCGCGGCGGGGCCTCGGCTTACGACGTGGTCGACCGGGTGCTCTACGAACTGCGCTTCGACTCCCTGACCAAGCGCAGCGCCTACATGGCCTTCAACTTCACGGTGGCCGTGTTTCCCACCATCATCTTCCTGTTCACGCTCATTCCGTACATCCCGGTGCCGGGCCTGAACATCGATATCCTGCAGTTCCTGGGCGACATCATGCCCCGGGAAATGTACGCCGCCACCCGCGACACCATCGAGGACATCGTCAACATTCCGCACGGCGGGCTGCTCTCGTTTGGTTTTGCCACGGCCCTGGTGCTCAGCTCCAACGGCATCATGGCCCTGCTCGACGCCTTCGACAAAAAGCACGGCATCTTCAAGCGGCGCAGCTACCTGCACAAGCGCCTCATTGCCACCGTACTGACGGTGGTGCTGTCCCTGGCCCTGCTGGTGGCCGTGGCCAGCCTGTTCTTCGGCACCTACATCATCGACGCGCTGGTGTACTACGAAATCGTGCCCGAGCGCCTGACCGAGCTGATGATAACGGTGCTGCGCTACGGCTCCGTCATCGGGCTGTTTCTGTTCGTCACCTGCCTGATTTACTACTACGTGCCGGCCGTGCAGGACCGGTGGCCGTTTCTCTCGGCCGGGGCCGTGGTGGCCACCATTCTCATTCTGCTGGTGTCCTTGCTGTTCGTGCTCTACATCAAGATCTTCGACAGCTACAACCACTTCTACGGCTCCATCGGCACGCTCGTGGGCTTCATGGTGTGGCTGGACTTCGTGTGCATGACGCTGATTCTGGGCTTCGAAGTGAACGTGAGCGTGGACGCCGTAACCGGGCGCGGCAAAATGCGGCCGGAAGAAGCCGGGGCTGCCAAATCCTGAAAAAAATAGTGGCCTGAAAGCCAAAGGGCTGCGCGGTGCCGGCGCCACGATGCGAAAAAAAGTTGGGCGGGGCGCTTGCATCAGCTGAGCCAGCCTTCTACTTTTGCCATCCCAAACCACTCGATTTGGGCTACAGAGAGGTGGCAGAGTGGTCGAATGCGACGGATTCGAAATCCGTTATACCTGCAAGGGTATCGGGGGTTCGAATCCCCCCCTCTCTGCAAAAAAGGCTTTTCCGGGTCACCGAAAAAGCCTTTTTTTGTGAATACCCGCCACAGAGGAGTGGCAGAGTGGTCGATTGCGGCGGTCTTGAAAACCGTTGAGGGTAACACCTCCGGGGGTTCGAATCCCTCCTCCTCTGCACCAAAAAGCCCGTTTCTTTTTCACAGAAACGGGCTTTCTGTTTGTAAGCCGTCGGGGCTTGGGCGGCCGCGCAACGAACAATTCGCAATCGGGGAGGCTGCCTGGTGCCGGGCGGCCTGCTCGGCGGCCCTCGCCGGCCAGGTCTGACTGACCCGGGGAGGTGGCCCGAACAGCCCAGCAGGCTCCTATCGGTACCCGGGCTGGTTCCGGTGTGCTACATGCATCGGTGGGCCGCCCGCCCGCAGGCGGGGCCGCTAAACCCCGACGGGGATGCAAGGGTAAACAATGCGGCGCCCCGCCGTCTTGTCTACCCGATGAAAAACCTTCTGATGCTCCCCCTGGCCGCCGGCCTGCTCGTCGGCTGCCAGCAGACGCCCGCCACCGAACAGCCGCCGGTGGTGCAGAACGCGCCTGCCCCGCCGGCCACCAGCGCCGCTACCGAAGCTGAGGCCCGCGCCGTGCTGGCCCGCTACCTGCAGCAGCAGCCCAACGCCAGCCTGTACGTGGTCGATTCGGCTCGTTTCGTGGAGGTCGATGCGCTGTGGCAGGCCCTGGTGCCGCGCACCGACTGGGCCCGGCGCATGCCTAACCGCGCCGCCTTCGAAATCGACAAGCTCACGGGCGAAGTGCGCCCGCTGCCGGTGCGCTAGCTCGTGGGGCCGGTATCGGTGCGGGCCTCCAGGCTGGCCTGCACGCTGGGTTTCACGGCCGAGAGCAGGTCGAGGCCGGTAGCGGCTTCGATGGCGTCGACGGAGGTGCGGTACGAGCCCCAGCTGGGGCTCAGGCCGTTGTCATTGGGCGCGTCGATGGCAATGACGCGGGTGCCGGCCTCCACGCGGGCGGCGTCGTTACTGCCATTGGGGAGCACCACCACCACTTTCCAGAAGCGGGCGGGCACGGTCACGCGGCCCTGGTCGGTGGCGGTGGCGTAGCCGGCCGAGCCGGTGCCGCCCGCGCCGTAGGAGCCGCACACGACGTACAGCTCATGGCCCTGCCCGACGAGCGTGCGGCAGTATTCCTCCAGCGCGGCCCAGGTACGCTGGTTGTTGTTGGGCGCCTGCGGGGCCATGTTGGTCATCAGGAAGGTGGCCGAGTTGTCGGCCACCGATTTGGTGCGGTCGGCCGAGGGGCAATGGTGGCCGCGGTCGAAGCCCGAGCCCTGGTAGCTGCTGGCCGAGGGCTGGTGCCAGCCGGCAGGCAGCGCGGCGTCGGCCCGGAAGTCGTCCTGCCGGGCGGCGGTGCCCAGCCAGTCGGCGCTCAGGTGCCAACTCACCCAGTTCGGAATGCCCCGGTCGCGGTGGTAGCTGAGGGCGTACTGGGGTTTGTCGAGCAGGTAGTTGCGCGGGTTGGCGGCGTCGGCGGTGGCCCCGCTGGGGTTGCCCAGGGTCAGCTGCTCGCCAAACGCCGGGGCGGGCGCGGGCTGGTCGTCGGCGCAGGCGCCGAGCAGCAGCAGCGGCAGGCCCGCGGCTACGAAACGAGGAAAGGCAATAGGCATGGGGGAGGGGAGCGGTGTGGGGCAAAGGTCGGCAAACGCACCCGAAGGCAACCGGGCTGTGGGCGGCCGGGAGTGCCCGCTACGGGTTTTTTCGGCTGCATTCCGTAGATGTACGGAGAAGAAACGTCCCATTCTGAAACTTTCTGAGCCGCCCGCCGGTATCTTTGCCAGCCTATTCACTCCGCTGTCCACCGTTTGCGCATGTCCGATCAGCTTTTCGACGTCAACCTGCAACAGCTGCCGGATGATTTCCTGACCGGCGCCTGGCACGTCGCCGATCGGGTGCTCAACCGCACGGACCCCGGCAGCGCGCTGGCCCAGGCCACCCGGCTGCGGCTGGAGCCCGGCCACCTGCAGGTGCAGGCCCCCGATGCGCCGGCCCAGGACGGGCAGTGGTCGGTGCAGCGCGACGCGCTGCTGCAGCGACCTTACCTGGAGATTCAGCTGGCCGAGGAACGCACCCGCGCCCTGATTACCCGCCTGCGCCGCTCGACCGACGGCCTCACCAGCCAACTCAACCTCTATTTCCTCTCGGGTATGGAAGTGCTCCTGACCCAGCCCTGAGTGTGCCCGTTTCTACCTTACCGCCCATGTTGACGCCCGACAACCCAACCCTACCGACCAGCTATGAGCGCCTGCAGGCCGCCGTTGAGGCCGCCGGCGTAGGCACCTGGGACTTCAACCCCCTCACCGGTGAGCTGCAATGGTCGGCTCGCTGCAAGGAGCTGTTTGGGCTGCCGGTGACGGACGACGTGGATTACGCGCGCTTCCTGGCCGGCCTGCACCCCGACGACCGCGCCCGCACCGACGCCGTGGTGCAGCAGGCTCTGGACCCGCGCGGCTCGGGCGAGTACGACATCGAGTACCGCACCGTGGCCCCCGACGGACTGGTGCGCTGGCTGCGCGCCACCGGCCGCGCCTATTTCGACGCGAGCCGCACCCAGGCCGTGCGCTTTATCGGTACCATCAGCGACATCAGCCAGGCCAAGCGTCGCGACGACGAGTACCGCTTCGTGGTGGAGTTTATCCCGCAGATGGTGTGGCTGACCGACCCGACCGGCTACCACACGTTCTTTAACCAGCGCTGGATCGACTACACGGGCTACACCGTGGAGCAGAGCCAGGGCACCAAGATGTGGAACGACCTGCTGCACCCCGACGACCAGGCCCGGGCCCGGCAGGTGTGGGGCCACTCGCTGGCCACCGGCGAGGACTACGAAATTGAATACCGCTTCAAGGCACAGGACGGGCAGTACCGCTGGTTTCTGGGCCTCGCCAAGCCCATTCGCGACGAGCAGGGCCAGATTGTGCAGTGGTTTGGCACCTGCACCGACATCCACGAGCAGAAAGCCACCGAAGAGGCGCTGCGCTACAGCGAGGAACGCTACGAGCTGGCCTCGGTGGCTACCAACGACGCCATCTGGGACTGGAACCTGGAAACCAACGCGGTGACGTGGAACGACTCGGTGCACCGCGTGCTGGGCTACACCGCGGCGCAGGTGGAAAACACCGCCAAGTGGTGGTACGACCACATTCACCCCGACGACGCGCAGCGCGTGGTCGACAGCATCCACGCCGTCATCGACGGCGGCGGCACGGCCTGGCACGACGAGTACTGCTACCGCCGCGCCGACGGCTCGTACGCCCACGTGCACGACCGCGGCCACGTGGCCCACAACGCGGAGGGTAAGCCCGTGCGCATGATCGGGGCCATGCAGGACGTGAGCGTGCAGCGCAAGGCCCAGGAGGCGCTGCGCGAGCGGGAAGCGCAGTTTACCAGCATGGCCGACAACATTCCGCAGCTGGCGTGGATGGCCGACGAAACCGGCCACCTGTACTGGTACAACAAGCGCTGGTACGACTACACCGGCACCACCCCCGAGCAGATGCAGCGCCAGGGCTGGGCGCAGGTGCACCACCCGGCGCACCTGGAGGCCGCTTCGGCCAAGTTCTGGGCGAGCGTGCAGGCCGGCGAAACCTGGGAGGATACGTTCCCGATCCGCAGCAGAACGGGCGAGTTTCGCTGGTTTCTCTCCCGAGCCCAGCCCATCCGCGACGAGACGGGCAAGGTGGTCCACTGGTTTGGCACCAACACCGACATTACCGAGCAGAAGGAGCTGCAGGAGCGCATCGAGCGCGCCTACTCCGACCTGGAAGCGAAAGTGACCTTCCGCACGCTGGACTTGGAGCACCAGGTGCAGGAACTGAAGCAGCAGCTGGATCGGTCGTAAGCACCGACCATCAGTGCGGGTAACGGGCCGGCGCCTTCTGGGGCGCCGGCCTCGTTTTGTAGTTTGCTGCTCTCCGCCGTCCGCTCCGCCATGACTGACCCCGCCGGACACGGCCGCGGCGCGCCGGCAGGAGCGCCAGTTTCCGGCAGGCCCCGCGTGCTTGCCTAACGAGTTGACGTTTCCGCTGGTGGTGCTGCGGGAGGTTTTTCGCGGCATCGGCACCCGGCACTTCGTCAGGCCGTGCGGGTCTTCGGCTCGGGTGTGGCGGCGGGCTCGTCCTTCTACGAGCAGGCCCGGCGCTGGGCGCGGCCCTGAGCCGGCTGGGCATGGCCCGGCACCACACCATCCCGGCCCGCGACCTGAATCTGCACCAACTCGGAGGAGTAAGCGCTGGCCCACATCGAGCGGCACGCCGTGGAAAAGTACCGGCTGCGCACCCGCGCCAAGCTTCGGTGGCGCGGCGAATGAGGCGGCTTGCAGCCCCGGCGCGGCTGGTGGTGTCAGTAGTGCAATGAACCCTGCCGGCCCGGGCCGGTTTGCTCCGTATGAATAAGTTTCTTCGGCTCCCTGCGCTGCTTCTGCTGCTGGCTGCGGCCCCCGCCGCGCGGGCCCAGCAGGTGCGCGTGGTGAAGCTGCCCGCCCTGCAACAGCTGCTGCAGCGCCCCACCGATACCACCTACGTGGTGAACTTCTGGGCCACCTGGTGCAAGCCCTGCATCGAGGAGCTGCCGCACTTCGAGCAGCTGCGCGCCAAGTATGCCCGCCAGAAGGTGCAGGTGCTGCTGGTGAGCCTGGATTTTCCCTCCAAGCTCGACGCCAAAGTGCGGCCCTTCGTGCAGAAACAGGGGCTGAAGTCGCGGGTGTGGCTGCTGAATGAGACGGACCAAAACGCGTACATTGATGCCATCGACCGGCAGTGGTCGGGGGCGCTGCCCTTCACGCTGGTGCTGAATAATGCGCGGCAGCGGCGGCAGCGCTTCGAGCAGCCGCTCACCCTGGCCGCGCTGGAAAAGGCCGTGCTGGCCGTGCAGGCGCCGTAATTTTTCTGTCACTTCTTTTTCCTCGCAACGCATGAAAAAGTCTCTTTCCGTTCTGTTTGCGCTGCTGGCCGTGGCCCTCACCGTCGGCACCGCGTTCCGTTTCGCCCCGGCTGAGGACGGCTACCAGGTCGGCGACAAAGCCGCGGACTTCAAGCTCAAGAACGTCGACGGCAAAATGGTGTCGCTGGCCGGCAACGCGGCCGCCAAGGGCTACATCGTGGTGTTTACCTGCAACACCTGCCCCTACGCCAAGGCCTACGAGGACCGCATCATGGCCCTGAACCAGAAGTACGCCGCCCAGGGCTACCCGGTGCTGGCCATCAACCCCAACGACCCGCAGGTGGCCCCCGGCGACTCCTACGCCGACATGCAGAAGCGCGCCAAGGACAAGCAGTACGCCTTCCCGTACCTGCTGGACGAGACGCAGAACGTGGCTCGCGCCTTCGGCGCTACCCGCACCCCGCACGTGTACGTGCTGCAGCGCACCGGCCAGGACTTCAAGGTGGCCTACATCGGGGCCATCGACAACAACACCGAGGACGCCAACGCCGCCACCCAGCGCTACGTGGAAGACGCCATGAGCCAGCTGCTGGCCGGCCAGGCCGTGCAGACCAGCTCGACCAAGGCCATCGGCTGCACCATCAAGTGGAAGAAGAAGGCGTAACGGCCTTCATCCTGAAACGCAAAGCGGGGCCGACGAAGCAGTAGTTCGTCGGCCCCGCTTTTTTGCGCCCCGGCGGCTTATTTCACCACCAGGCTGCCGCGCAGCATGCCCATGCCGCAGGTAAACTCGAAGCGGCCGGGCTGCCGGGGCAGTAGCTCGATGCGGGTGGTCTGGAAAGCCGGCAGCGCGCGGCGCAGGTTGAAATCGGGGAAAACGACTTCCTCGGAGCAGTCGGCGTCTTCGTCGCGGTAAAAATTCAGCTGCACCGGCCGGCCGAGCTGCACCTCGATGACGGCCGGCGAGTAGCCGCCTTTCACCGTCACCGCCACCTGCTGCGCGCCGCCCGCCGTGGAAACGGCCCTGACGGCGGCGGCGGGAGCGGAAAAGAAGAAGTACCAGACGACCAGCGCGGCCAGAATCAGCCCGCCGGCGGTGACGATGATTTCGAGGAAGTCCATAGGATAGGGCGAGCGTTTCGGGCGGTTTTTAAACGAGCAGCGACGAGCAACTCCGGCTTAGCGCGGCCGGAAGCCGCGCAGCCGCAGCGAGTTGGTGAGCACCGAAACCGAGCTGAGGGCCATGGCGGCGGCGGCCAGCATGGGCGAAAGCGTGAGCCCGAAGACGGGGTAGAGCAGCCCGGCCGCTACCGGAATGCCTAGGGTGTTGTAGACGAAGGCGAAAAACAAGTTCTGCCGGATGATGCCAATGGTGCGCCGCGACAACTCGATGGCCGTGACCACGCCCTGCAGATCGGAGCGCATCAGGGTGATGCCGGCGGCTTCCATGGCCACGTCGGTACCCGAGCCGATGGCCAGGCCCAGGTCGGCGCGGGCCAGCGCGGGCGCGTCGTTGATGCCGTCGCCGACCATGGCCACCACCCGGCCCTCGGCCTGCAGCTCCTGCACCTTGGCGGCCTTATCCGCAGGCAGTACCTCGGCAAAAAAGCGCCGGATGCCCACCTGCGCGGCCACGCGGGCGGCCGTGGGCTGGTTGTCGCCGGTCATCATCACCACCTCCAGCCCCAGCTGCTGCAGCCGCCGCACCGCCGCCGCCGACGACTCGCGCAGCGTATCGGCCACGGCCAGCAGCGCCACCGCCCGCCCATCGACGGCGGCGTAGAGCACCGTGTTGGCTTCGGCCAGCAACTGCTCGGCCTGCCGGCTCAGCTCGGGGCTCAGCTCGATGCCGTGCTCCTGCAGCAGCCGCCGATTGCCGATGAGCACCTGCGCACCGGCCACCGTGGCGCCGGCCCCGCGGCCCTCGTAAGCCCGAAAATCGGCCACGGCCGGCAGCGGCGCCTCGACGGCTGACGTAGCGGCGTAGCGCACCACGGCCTCGGCCAGCGGGTGCTCCGACTGGCGCTCCACGGCCGCCAGCTGCCGGAGCAGCGCGGCCGGGTCGGCTACGTCGGCGGTGGGCACGTAGGCCGTCACGCCGGGCTCCCCGCGGGTGAGGGTGCCGGTTTTGTCGAGCAGCACGGTGGTGACCTGGTGGGCTTTTTCCAGGGCTTCGGCATTGCGCACCAGCACGCCGTACTCGGCGCCCTTGCCGGTGCCCACCATGATGGCCGTGGGAGTGGCCAGGCCCAGCGCGCAGGGGCAGGCAATGATGAGCACGGCCACGAAATGCGTCAGGGCCAGCGGCAGGCGGCTTGCCACCGGCGCCAGGTCAAACCAGAGCACGAAGGTGACGAGGGCAATGACTACCACCGTGGGCACGAAGATGGCGCTGACCTTGTCGGCCAAGCGCTGAATGGGGGCGCGGGAGCCCTGTGCGTCCTCTACCAGCCGGATGATGTGGGCCAGCATGGTATCGGCGCCCACCTGCGTGACGCGGAAGCGGAAGGCTCCGGTTTTGTTGAGCGTGGCGCCGTACACCGCGGCCCCGGCCCGCTTTTCCACCGGCAGACTCTCGCCCGTCAGCATGCTCTCGTCGACGGCGGAGTGGCCCTCGAGCACCACGCCGTCGGTGGCGACTTTCTCGCCGGGGCGCACCAGCACCACGTCGCCGGGCTGCACCTGCTCGATGGGCACGTCGGCGGCGGAGCCGTCGGGGCGGAGCAGGCGGGCGGTGCGGGCCTGCAGGCCGATAAGCTGGCGGATAGCGGCCGAGGTGCGCGCTTTGGCCCGTTGCTCCAGCACCTTGCCCAGCAGAATGAGCGTGATGATGGTGGCGGTGGTGTCGTAGTAAACCTCGGCGGCGAGGCCCCGGGCCGCGAACAGGCCCGGCGCCACGGTGGCGGCCAGGCTGTAGAGAAAGGCCGCGCCGGTGCCCACGGCCACCAGCGTATCCATGTTGGCGGTGCGGTGGCGGAAGGCGTTCCAAGCCGAGGTGTAGAACTCCCGCCCGCTGTAGAGCAGCACCGGCACGGTGAGCAGCAGCAGGGCATAGTTGGCCGCCGTCATGGGCACGTGCCGCATCACGGCCGGCAGCATCAGCAGCATGGAGGCGGGCATGATGACGAGCGTGAGGCCCAGCGCTACCCGGAAGCGGCGCTTCAGGCGGGCGTAGGCGGCGGCTTTCTGCTCATCCAGCTCGGCCGTGCGCTCCGCCGCCGACGCGGTGGGGGCGGGCGGGGCGGCCACCGCGTAGCCCGCGTCCACCACGGCCGCCGCGAGGCCGGCGCGGTCAATCTGCGCGGGCGCGTAGTCGACGGTGGCCTTTTCGGTGGCCAGGTTCACCACGGCGCGCTGCACCCCGGGCGTGCGGGTGAGGGCCTTTTCCACGAACCGGGCGCAGGAGGCGCAGGTCATGCCCTCGATGTCGAGGGTGGCGGTTTGGGTGGGCAGAGCGGAGGTGTGCGGTTCCATAAAGCAGAAGGGAAACCGGCCCGGGAGGGCGGGCAAGGAAAGCGTCGATGCGGCGGTACGGCAGAGGGTACAAAGTACGGCCCGGGGCCGGCCGGCGGCGGTACGAAATCAGGCCCGGCCGCGTACGGGATTTGGCCCGGCGGGGCGCGCGGGTGCAGAATTCGGGGTGCGGCCGTACGCAATTCGGCGGGGCTGGGCCGCCGGGCTGCCGGGCCCTACCTTTGCCCACGCGGGAATCAACCGGCCCGCCGCATTGTATCTGCCCATATGAACAAGCTCTTCACCCTGCTGGTTGCGGCCAGCCTGCTTACCGCCTGCAACAGCAAGCCCACCAACGAAGCCGAAACGCCCGCGGCCCCCACCGCCGCCACCGCCGATTCGGCCAAAATCCAGCAGCCCACCGACGAGGTGGCCCGCCCCGAAACCGAAGGCGGCACCGGCGACCAGACCAACACCGGCACCACCACCTACGTGTGTCCCATGAACTGCGAGGGCAGCACCAGCACCAAGCCCGGCAAGTGCCCGGTGTGCGAAATGGACCTGGAAAAGAAGGGCTAGGCCAGCATCCTGCACCGGTCGGGGCGGGGCAAACGGGGCCGGTGGCTTGCTGCCGCTCACCTGAGCCCGCCCGACCATGCCCCAGGCCAACCAAACCCTTCTGCAGGCCCGCCCGCGTGGCCACCTGATAGAAGCCCGGCCCGAACGCACAGCGGCCCGGTACCTGCGCAGGTACCGGGCCGCTGTGCGTTCGGGCCGGTTTGCTGAGTTACCCGGGGCGAGCAGGGGCGCGGCGCGGTTAGTTGAACGACACCTGGTACTGGGCCACCACGGCGCCCCGGTCGCTGGTGCGGTTGTACTTGCCGCTGCCGTCGGGGGTGAAGATGGGGCGGTTCTGGTAGGCCACGGTGAGCTTGGAGGTGTGCCCCAGCAGCAGCCAGTTTACGCCCACGTCGTAGTAGTTCATCGGGTCATTGAGGCGCTGGTAGCGGGCGTGCTCCAGGCTCACGTAGGGCATGAAGGTGGTCGAGCCCAGCAGGTTGTCGGGCAGCTTGTAGCCCAGCTGCCCGTACAGCACGTTGCCGGTGCCGTAGGCGGGCCAGCCGTTGCCGCCGTTGTTGATGGTGCTGGTGCCGGGCGCCACGCCGTTGGTGGGGCTCAGCGGGGCCGTGTTGCGGATGTAGTTCGGGCCGTAGTCGAGGTGGTAGAAGGCGGCGTAGGCGTTCAGGGCCTGCCCCTTATCGGCCGCCCCGATGGGCGCGTCGTAGTACGCATCGACGGCCCACTGCTTCATGGCCACCTGCACCGTGTCGGGGCCAGTGGCGGCGCCGCCGAGCGGGCCCGGGCGGTACCACATGGCCCGGGGCTGCACGATAAAGCCGGCGCCGAGGTTCAGCACCCGCTTTTTGCCCAGGTAGGTGCCCGCGGCGTAGGGCGTCAGGTTGCTTTCCGAGTCCAGAAACTGCCACTGCAGGTAGCCCTGGTACTGGGCCCGGGGCGCCAGGCTGGAAAATGCGGCTACGCCTACGGCCGGGGCGTTGGGAGGCACGATGAGCGGCTTGCTGATGGCTACGCGGTAGTCCAGCTTGCCGAGCTTGCCCTTGGCGTACACGCTCAGCTTGCGGCCGAACTGGTCGCTCACGTCGTTGGTGGTTTCGGCCACCAGCGGCAGGTCGAGGCCCATGATGGAGCCGGTGGCCGAAGCCGTGAAGCGCGACAGGCCGTTCCAGGCGCCCAGGCCGGTGCCCAGCGAGAGTTTGCTTTTCGCCACGGCGTACTCGCCCACCGCGTCGTGCAGGAAGAAGAACTGCTTCCGCTCGGAGAGGTAGCCGAAGTTGTTGATACCAATCTGCGAGTAGATGAACACGCGGTCGGTGAGCTGCCCGTAGAACTGGATGCGGAAGCGGCGAATGGCCGCGTCGAGGGTGCGCGGCTCGTTGCGGCCGTTGATGCGCGAGCCGGGATTGTTCTGGTTGTAGCGCAGCCAGGCCTGGTTGAGCAGCGTGAGCTTCACGTAGCGGCTCGCGTCCTCGTTGAGCGGCAGCTTGCCCTCCTTCAGCGGTACGATGGCGGGCGTGGCGGGGGCCTGCGGGGTGGGCGAGGCCTGGGCGGTCTGGGTATCGGACGAGGGCGGGGGAGTGGTCTGGGCGCGGGCACCGACCGGGCCGGCCAGGGCAAGCGAGGCCAGGGCGGCAGCGCGCCACCAATTTTGCAACATCAACACGGGATTGGGGGAGAAAACAGCGGCCGGCCGGGAAACCCGGCGCCGAAAGTATCCGCAAGGTACCCACGCCCACCCGAACGCGCGGCGCGGCCCCGCCCGAACGGCCGCAAAAAGTTGTAAGCCGCGCCCACGAATCCTGTACCGGCCGCGAGGCGCCGCGCCGCTAGCTTTGCCAATACCCCGGAGGCCCACCGTTTGGGCCGGTTTCAAGCTGATCCGTTGTTTTTATGAAAACCCTGCGTTTTACCACCACCATCAACTGCCAGAACTGCGTGCGCGCCGTCACGCCCGTGCTCAACGAGCTGGCCGGCCCCGGCCACTGGCAGGTCGACACGGCCACGCCCGCCAAAGTCCTGACCGTGCAATCCGACACGCTCACGCCCGGGCAGGTGGTGGCCGCCGTCGCGGAAGAAGGCTTCGAGATTCAGGAAGCGTAAGCCGGTTTAAGCAAGGAAGGTGGCTTACAAGAACGTCATCCGGCGTACGGCGCCGCCGAACCGGAGGCCGACGAAGTCAAGGACCTGCCTCGCACCACGCCCCAACTGACAGGCGCAGCCACCAAGGCCCATTCGTCCGGGCCGCGGTGGCTGCGCTTCGTAGTTGCTGAAGTTAGTGAAAAAGCGCCTGCACTTCATGGGCAGCGGCGGCGCCGTACGCCAGCCGAAGGATAACGGGCAACTTATCCCCCGTCACCTAATTACCGGTCACCTCTTTCCGGTGGGCCGCTTCCTGCGGGCGGTGCTTTTTGTCCCACCAGATGTAGCCGCCAAACAGCAGCAGCCCGCCGCCCGACACCCACAGCAGCCCGGTTTTCAGCCGGTCGCTGTCCTGCCCGAGGTAGGCCAGCAGCCCGATCAGGGGAATAATGGCCACGGCCGTCACGCTGATAAATTTCAGGTAGCCCATGCGGGCCACCCCCGCCACGAAGCTGATGGCGTCGTTTGAGACGATGGGCGTGAGCCGGGCCAGGGCCACCGCGCCCGCGCCGTAGCGCGTCACGAAGTCGGCCACCTTGTGCTCGGCCTTCTCGCCCAGCAGCCGGATGATGAAAGCCTCGCCCAGGCTGCGCCCGATCCAGTAGCCGAGGCTGCTGGCCGTGAGCACGCCCACCCAGGCCAGCAAAGAGCCCCACCACGGCCCGTAGGCCAGCACGGCCACCAGGATGAGCAGGGCGTTGTTGATGACAAACAAAAACATCTGCGCCACCATGGCCAGCACCAGCACCACCGGCCCCCAGAAGCCGAACTGGCGCACCCAGGCGGCCACCTGCGCCTGCTCGCCGCTGCGCAGCGCCGCCCAGCCGGCCTGCAGCTGCTGCTGAAAGGCGGGCCAGAAAAAGTAAGCGGCCAGCAGCGCCCCCAGAATGCCCAGGGTAATGTAGAGCGGCAGGTGCGTGGACTTGGGGCGGGTACTCATGCGGGGAGGCGTAGGTTCTGCCCGGCAGTACGGCAACGCCCCGGGGCGGTTTGCCGTTTGGGCCCCTGAGGGCGCCGCTGCCGCCGCCCGCTCCGCCTATGTTGCTCCGCCTTTTGCTGGTATGGCTGCTCGCCGCACCGCTGCCCGCCACCGCCTATTCCGTGCTCACGCACCAGGCCAACGTCGATACCTGCTGGCGCCGCTGCCTGCGCCCGCTGCTGGAGCAGCGCTACCCCGGCGCCACCCCCGAGCAGTGGAAGGAGGCCAAAAGCTACGCCTACGGCGGGGCCATCGTGCAGGACATGGGCTACTACCCGCTCGGCTCCAAGCTTTTCACTGACCTCACCCACTACGTGCGCTCCGGCGACTTCGTGCGCAACCTGCTGCTCGAAGCCACGGACCGCAACGAGTACGCCTTTGCCCTCGGGGCCATGGCCCACTACGCGGCCGACATCAAGGGCCACTCCGAGGGCACCAACCGCGCCATGCCCTCGGTGTACCCCGAACTGGGCGCCAAGTTCGGGCCCGTCGTGACGTACTTCGAGGCGCCCATTCAGCACACCCAGCTGGAGTTTGCCTTCGACGTGGTGCAGCTGGCCGCCGGCCGCTACCGCTCCGATACCTACCACGACTTCATCGGCTTTCGGGTAAGCAAGCAGGTGCTGGAGCGCGCTTTTCTGAAAACCTACGGCCTGGAGCTCAAGCAGATTGTGCTCGACCTGGACGTGAGCGTGGCCACCTTCCGCTTCGCCGTCAGCCAGCTGATTCCCACCGCCGCCCGCGCCGCCTGGCACGCCGAGCGCGACAACATCCGCAAGCTCGACCCGCAGGCCCGCCGCCGCGACTACCTCTACCAGCACAACGAGCGGAAATTCCGCCAGGAGTACGGCACCGGCTACGACAAGCCCGGCTTCGGGGCCCGCGTCATGGCCAAGTTTATCAAGGTGCTGCCCAAAATCGGGCCGCTGCGGCCCTTCGCCTTCAAGCTGCCCACGCCCGAGGCCCAGCAGTTGTTCAAGCAAAGCTTCGCCGACGTGATAACCGACTACTGCCGCCTGCTGACGGAAACGCGCCAGGCCCAGGCCGCGCACCCGGCTGCCCTGCCCAACTTCGACTTCGACACCGGCAAGCCCACCAAAGTGGGCGAGTACGGCCTGGCCGACGAAACCTACGGCGAGTGGGTGCGCAAGCTGGAAAAAGACAAGTTCTCGAACGTGACGGCCCCGGTGCAGGCCAACATCCTGGCCTTCTTCGACGGGGCCACCAAGCCCCCGCAGGCCGAGGAGGAAAAGGAGAAGAAAACCCTGAAGGAAACCCAGGCCGCGCTGCAGCTGCTGCGGGCGCTGGCGCCGCCGAAGCCGTAGTCGCCCAGGCAGAGGACGGCTGCACATCCGTTGCCTGGGCGAAAACGAGTTGGTCGTGCTGGGTAAGCCGCACGCGGGCGTGGTCACCCGGGAGCTTCAGCCCTGGCTGAGCAGCCACTGCAGCCGGGGCCCGGTTGATGAAGGTATTGAGGCATTAGGGCGGGGGCCTGGGCAAGGCCCCCGCCCCCGCACGACCGAAGGTGTCTGTGGCAGGCTACCTATAGTGTAGCCGTAGACTACGACTGCCGTGGGTAGTGGTGAGTTGCAGCACATACAAACCGGGCTTGAGGCCAGCAGCAGCGCCGTCGAATACGATGGAGCCTGCGCTGGCTGGCGTCAAGGTGCTAACAAGCTGCCCGGTGGTGTTGTACACGCGCAGGCTGCGCACCTGTTCGTTTGCGCCAAGGGCCAGATCGAGGGTGGCCGTGCCGTTAAAGGGGTTGGGATAGGCTGCGAAGCGCGTGGCTACCTGCCCAGCGCCTGGCTTAGCCGGCGCACCGCCTGCCCCGGGCCGCAGTGATACATTATTATAAGGACTAGACTTGTAGGCGATGAGGCTCTGGGCTTCATCCAAAAAAGCGTACAGGGCGTCGTTGGTCCCAAATAAGCCGCCGGGCGTGGTGGCGGTCAGGCGGCCGGCTATAGCAGGCAAGTACTGGCTGCCGATTTCATTCTGGTTCACAATGGCGTAGCCGTCACCGTTGAACTGGTTGTAGTTCTGCACCGCGCCGGTGTTGTAGTCGAGTCGCAACTGCAGCACATCCTTGTCGCCATAGCGGGTGGCGGGGGCGGGCCCGCCATTCGTCCAGGCTACCAGGATGGCGTCGCCCGCGTAGGTCACCACCGGGCTTACAGCAGCGGCCAGGGCATATAATGGGGTTATGCCGTCGCCTGTTTCGTTGAGCACCGTTACCCTAGGCATATCAGCGAAGGTATCGTGTACCGGCAAGCTGCTGCGGGAGTTGTTGAGCCCAATAACTTTGCTGTCACTGCTGTTAGAATCGGTCAGCACCACCTCGTAACCGTAAGACCCGAAGCCGCCATAGTTGTGCGTAGCCGATATGCGCGGCGTGTTCAGGCGCCCGAAACCGGTGTATATGTCGATGTCCCGGGTTAAGAGGGTAGCACCGGAACGCAGGTCAGCAACAGGTGGCTGAACCATGCGGATGGTTTGCGCAGCGGTAGCCGTATTGGTGGCTACGAACACGAACGAGGCCACGTCCAAGTCGTTCGATTCGTTGTTGGTGTTGCGGTTAAACGCTACGTCCGGCTGCGAGAAAACGAAGCCTGGCTGGTTGCCGACTACCTGATACACGCCGCCGAGGTTGGTGGTACTGGTGCTGGCCGTCAGGGCGAAAGTGCGGGCGTAGATGAGGCCGTTCTGCTCCCACACAATGACGGCCTCGCCGTTGTTGTTGACGTCCACGTTGGGGTTGGCGCACTGGCCTAGGCCGGTAGTATTTACCTGCGTGGAGCCTTTAATGGTGGTCAGGCTGGTGCCAGTGGCGTTCAGCTGACGCACTTCGTAAAAGATGTTGCCGTTGACGGTGTAGGTCACCAACATTTTGCCGGTGCCTACGCCAGTAGTGGAGGGACCAGGGTCTACTACCACATCCGGGTCCTGGGCGCCCGTGGCCAGCAATGGCAATGAACCAGTGGTGCCGTCCAGGTCCCAACCAAGGTAGCTGCCGTTGCTACTATCCCACACAATAGCTTTTAACAGCGCCCCACCAGTACCATAATAAGCTACCTCGCAGCCCGTGTTGAGCACCCCGGATACTCCTTGCGGAGAAGAAATTGGGTAGTCCTGAGTGGTGGCGGGGTAATACGCCACCTGTGCCAAAGCAACGCCTGCGCTTAGGAAGATGATGACGGCTAGCGCGGCAGTGTAACGCGCAAGAGTTAAAACGTTTAGCATAAGAATTAAGGAAAAGGAAGAAACACCTGCGTCACCGTGACGCAGGGATGAAATAAATCCAGGATAGTAAGACGCACCGGTGCGCTAACCGGTGCGGGGCAAGTGTAAATGACTTCAGTTGCTCCGCTACTGGAAAAAAGCAGCTTGGCGGTAGCGGCAGGGTTGCGTGCGAATGACACGCAGGAGCAAACGCTAATGGGCGCCCGATCAGGACCGCGCTATCAGCAGGCTAAATGTAAGCCGGATAAGCCATGTTTGGGAGGGCTCGATTGGATGGCATTTTTGCGGGTACCTTGTAAAATCCCTATCCGGTGGCCGGTTGCTGCGTTGCTGCAGATTTGTGGCCTGCTTGGCGAGATGCTGCCCGCTGGCTTATCCGTACGTAGCAACAGCCGACGCAGGGCTGCAGCTGAGCCGCATCAGCCCTGCCGGAGCAGCCACTGCACGGCCGGGCCCTCGTCGATAAAGGTGTCGAGGCGGTAGAGCTGCGCGGGGGCCTGGGCTACGGCGGTGGCGTCGCGTAGGCCCGCGTCGCGGCGCAGCTCGTGGGCCCGCATGGGTGAGAGCAGGTAGGCCACGTACAGCGTAGCCGGCGCCAGGGCGGCGGCGGACTCGGGCAGCAGGTGCTCGGCCACCCAGCGGGAGGGCACCGCGTCCAGCTCGGTGCGGCGGCGCACATCTACCAGCCAGCGGGTGGCCTGCCGGGCCAGGCCCATAGCCAGCGCCGCCCGAAAGCCCTGCTGCAACTC
Organism: Hymenobacter edaphi; assembly: GCF_003258365.1. Classification (GTDB taxonomy): domain Bacteria; phylum Bacteroidota; class Bacteroidia; order Cytophagales; family Hymenobacteraceae; genus Solirubrum; species Solirubrum edaphi. The sequence goes on from NZ_QHKM01000004.1 coordinate 280,440, forward strand.
GGCAAAGGTGACGGCCCGCAGCCAGCGCACGGCCAGCGTCTGCAGGTCGGGGCGGTAGGAGAGGTCGAGGAAGTCGAAAGAAGGCAAATCAGAGGAACTACTCATGGGGCAAACTTACCGGGCCAGCCGGCCTGGGGTAATGGCGGTGAGGAGAGCAGGAAGCAGCCGTCAGCCTCGCAGCCACTCCATGGCCGCACCCTCGTCGCCGAACAGCTGCAAATGATAGGGGCGGGTGACCTGCTGCCCGTAAGCCAGGGTGCGGCGCTGAAACTCGTCGCGCTCGTACACGGCCATGCGCGCGGGCGAAGCCAGGGCGGCAATGCGCAGCGGCGGCCGACCGAGCTGCGCGGCGGCGCGCGGAAAAAAGTCGTGGATGGTCCACTCGGCCAGCTCCGGGGCCAGCTCCTCGCGGCGGCGCACGTCGAGCAGCCAGCTGTGGGCCTGGTGCGCGGCCGCTTCCTGCAGCACGGCCTCAAAATCAGCCTGCAGCTGGGCAAAGGGGGCATCGGCGGGCCAGCGGGCCACGAGTACCTGCAGATCGGGGCGGTACTGAACGGAGCAGGAGGGCGGGAGCATACGCAGCAAGTTAGTACCCCGGCGCGAAAGGCGGGCCCGCCTTTCGAGCCCCGTTTGGGGCAGCGCGGCCAGCGGGCGTAGCTTTGCGCCATTTGTCCCGGGCCGTATTGCGCGGGCCCGTCCCGGTGGAGTGCTCCGTCGGTCTGCCCGCCCGCCTTGTTACTTCTGCTATGATTCAACGCTTTACCCTCCATATCGGCGCCCTGCTGGCCGCCCTGCTGCTTACTGCGCCGCCCCTCGCAGCCCAAACGAGCGCGCCCGCCTGGCAGTGGGCCGCGCCCCTCGCCGACGGCCCCGATACCTACCTCTCCGACGTGGCCCTGGACGCGGCCGGCAACACCTACGCCGTGGGCGACTTTCAGGGCACCATCTCCCTGGGTCCGGGCACCACGCTCAGCAGCCACGGGGCCACCGACGTGCTGCTGGTGAAGTACAGCCCCGGCGGCGCGCTGCTCTGGGCCCAGGCCCTGGGCGGCCCCAGCTCCGAAATCGGCTCGACCATCAAAGTCGATGCCCTGGGCAATGCCTACATCACCGGGCGCATTTCCGGGCCCGTCGTGCTGGGCACCGCCAGCCTGACGCCGCTGCCGGGCACCGACGCCTTCCGGGCCAAGGTGGATGCGCAGGGCACCGTGCTCTGGGCCCGCGGCGGGGGCGGCAGCCTGGCCCTCGATGCCGCGGGCCGGCTCTACGAAGCGGCTGGCTTCACGGGCACCATCACGCTGGGCGGCACCACGCTGGCCCTGCCCCCCGACCGCCGCGGCAACCCCGGCCGCGGCCTGTACCTGGCCTGCTACGACGCGCAGGGCCAGGCGCAGTGGGCCCGCATTGCCGCCGTGCTCGACTCGGCCAGCAGCCTGTTGCCCGGTGCCGTGTGCGTGTCGGCGGCGGGCGTGTACGTCGCGGGCACGTTTACGGGTCGGCTGACCACTGACACCCAGCGCCTGACGGCCCAGCGCCAGGACGTGTACGCCGTGCGCTACGACCTGCAGGGCAACTGGCTGAGCGCCCTGCGCGCCGGCGACGCGGGCCACGAGGAGCTCTACACCGCCGCCACCGACGCCGCCGGGCACCTGTACCTCGGCGGCACGTTCCGGGCCAATACCACCTTCGGCAGCATCGGCATTACCGGCGTGCCCGATACCACCACCAGCTTCGTGGCCCAGTACAACGCCCAGGGCCAGGCCCAGTGGGCCGAAACCCTGCCCGTGCCGGCCACGCTGATGCGCCTGGCCACCGACGCCAGCGGCCGGCTCTACGGGGCGGCGTACTTCTACGGCACCATCAACTGGGGCGGGCGGCAGGTGACCAGCCTGGGCGAAGACGACGCGCTGGTGTGCTGCTACTCGCCGCAGGGCGCGCTGCAGTGGCTGCAGCGCGGCGGCGGGATTTACCACGACTACGCCAGCGCCCTGGCCGTGGACGCCGCCGGCAGCGTGCGCGTGGTGGGCTACTTCGGCGACGAGTACACGTTCGGGCCCGGCACCTTCAGCGGCGTGCCCGACGGCAACCCCGACGCCTTCGTGGCCCGCCTCGACGTGCACACTGCCCTGGCCGCCGCGGCCCCCCGGCCCGTGGCCCCGCTGACGCTGGCGCCCAACCCCGCCCACGCCGTCGTGCAGCTCGGCGGCGTGCCCGCCGGCAGCCGGGTGCTGCTCCTCGACGCGCTGGGCCGCGTGGCCCGCGAAGCCACCGGGGGAGGCGGGGCGCTGCTGTCGGTGCGCGGGCTGCCGCCCGGGCTCTACGCCGTGCGCGCCACCGACGCGCAGGGCCGCCGCTACGCCGGGCGGCTGCTGGTGCAGTAGGGGCGGGGCAAACGCCCCGATTTCAGGGCAAACCGCCGGCGCGCTGCTGGCCGGCGGCGGGGCACGGGCATTTATTTTGCGGCGGCCGGGCAGAAACCGGCCGCCGCGGCGGCAACTACGTACAGGTAATGGTCAAGAACACGGACCGGCGGTAGTGCGCCGGAGCTGCGGACTGAAGTGGGGAGCAACGCCGCCCGGCGGCATAGTACGGAAGAGGTATGGGCAGTCATTGGTCATATAAATACGCCTGCAGCCATCTGCAGCAGATGCTAGCCCGGGAAGCCTGGCCGGCGGAAGACGCCGAGCTGCTGCTGGAGCGGGCCCAGCTGGTTTTTCGCAGCCTGGGCACCTACCATCCCACTTACCTGCGCCAATACCTGACGGCCTCCCGCTCCCTGCACTTCAACGCCTTCCTGCGCACCCCATTGCTGGCCGAAGTGGAGGTCTACAGCACTCCGCCGGCCGCCGGCCCCGCCACCGTGTACCTGCGCCTGCTCGAAGGCGGGCAGTACGTGCTGCAGCAGGCGATGGTGCCCGGCGAAATAGCCGGCCGCCTGGCCCAGTACTACGCCGCCGTCCTGCCGCACTAGGCCGCTTCCTCCCGGCGAAAGTCGCCGCGGGCTTTTTCCCACGCTCAGCCCGATTCCCATGTCGCCCTTTCTCCCCGATACCAACCTGTCCCTGGCGGCGGCCCTGCTGGTTAGCCCCGTGCTTGATTACGCCCGCTGCCTCGACGCCAGCGGCCGACCCGCCGACCACCAGGGCGACTGGCCCGAAGAGGGCCAGGTGTACCCCGTGCGCGTGGTGCAAAACGCCCACCGCGGCATCACGCTGGTGTACCTACTGGGGCTGACGGCCCCCGCGCCGCACTATAATTCCTTTGCCCCGCACCGCTTCCGCATGGTGTGCTCGACCTGGCTCAACTGAGCCGCTGGGTCGGTACCAGCAGCACCGAGGCGGACCGTTCTGGCGGCGCCGGCGGCGTTCCACATGCATCCATCCGCCGGGCAAGCGGCCGGCTTCGCATGACACGCGCCAATTTTCAGGCGGCCGGTTTCAACTACCAGCCGCCGCCGGTGACCTGCTGAGCTGGTGCATAACCGACGGGCGCGCGTACCAGTACCGCGGCTGCCTGGCCGGCGAACCGCAGCTGTACACGCTCTGGCAGGTCGGCGAGGCCAGCTGCCTGCTCTCGACGGCGCCCATCATCCCCGACCCGGCTGCCGTGCTGCAGCGCCTGTCCCTGCGCGGCCCGGCTCCGCTGGCGGGGGCGTTTTCGCTTTTTCAATCCGGTTGCGCTCCTCTGAGCCCGCTTTTCTCTCTTCGTCTATGAGCACTGCCCAGCAACTGACTGCCCGTTCCACCAAGTTGGAAGAGCATTTCCGCGACTACCAGGTCATCGTGGCCAACAGCCCGGGGCTGCAGCGCGGGCTGAGCTTCGAGGCGTATCTGGTGTATGCCACCGCCGAAATTCGCGACAAGCTGATGCGCGAGCAACTGGAAAACGTGATTCACCTGCTCAACCGGCTGGATAAATAGCTCTCCGGGTACTGCCCACACCCGCCGCCGCCGCCCGCGCCGGATGCCCAAAGGGGCGTCGGGCGCGGGCGGCGGCGGCGGGTGTGGCAACCCTACTGTGCCCCGGTGGCCGGGCCCTGCTGCACCAGAGTGCCGCTGAGCTGGCGCAGCACCACTTCGGCCTGCTTGGCCAGGAAACGGGCGTCGAGCAGGCGGTTTTCGGCGTTGAGCAGGTTGCGCTGGGCCTCGCGCAACGACAGCTGGTTCAGCAGCCCCAGGCGGTAGCGCTCCAGCGTAATGGCCACGTTCTGGCGGGCCAGCTGAATGTTGCTTTCCTCCAGATCGAGCAGCTGCAGGCGGTTCTGGTATTGCAGGTAGGCCTGCTCGGCCTGGGTGTTCAGGTCGAGCTGGGTCTGGTCGAGCTGGAGCTTGCTGCGCTCGATGTTCACGCGGGCGTTCTGCTCCAGGCGGCGGCGGTTGAAGCCGTCGAAAATGGGCACCGAGGCCACCACGCCGTAGTTGGGTCCGTACACGCGGTTGACGTTGGTGGCCAGCGAGGAGCCCTGGGGCGTGTTGATGAAGGCGGCGTTGTTGATGTTGCGGTTCAGGTTGTAGCCGCCCACCACGTCCACCTGCGGCAGGCGCGTGGCCGTCACCTGCTTGCGCTCCAGCGTGGCCACGTCGACGCCCAGGCGGGCCTGCTGCAGCACCGGGTTGCGCTCCACGATGCCGGCCACCACCTGTTCCTTGTTCAGGCCGCGGTTCACCACGATGGAGTCGGCCGGGCTCAGGTCGGTGCCGGGGGCGCGGCCCAGCAGGTTGTTGAGGTTGGTTTTGGCCGTGGCCAGCGCCTCCTGCTGCTGAATGAGCAGGGCGCGGTCGGCGTTGTAGTCGACCTGGGCCGTGAGCAGCTCCACCTTGGCCGTCACGCCCACCTCCACCTGCGCCTGCGTCAGGTCGATGCGGGCCTGGCCCACTTTCAGCGCCTCCTCAAACGCCCGGATCTTGCCCCGCTCGCGCACCACCGTGTAGTACGAGTCGGTGATGTCGGCCACGGCCTGCTCCACGGTGGCGCGCGTGACCTGCTGCTGCTGCTGGTCGAGGGTGCGCAGCCGGTCGTAGGCAATGAACATGCCCAGCCCGTCGAAGATGGTCCAGTTCAGGCCCACCCCAAAGGCCAGCCCGTTGGCCCGGCCGCCGTTCACCAGGCGCGGCTCGGTGTTGTTGAGCTGCTGGCGGGAGTAGTTGATGTTGAAGGTGCGCGAGAGGTTGCCGCTGACGGTGGGCAGCTGCCCGGCGTTGCCGCGCGTCACGTTGTTGCGCACGATTTCCTCGTCGCGCCGCGCAATGCGGATGCCGTAGTTGTTTTCCAGCCCGGTGCGGATGGCTTCTTCCAGCGACAACGGCGTGCCGGGCGCCACCGTCTGGGGCTGGGCCAGCTGGTTGCCGGGGTTGGGCGTCTTGGGCGTCTTGGGCGTGCCGGTGCCGGGCTGCTGGGCCGCCGCCGCCAGGGGCAGCAGCAGCGCCACGACGGGCAGAAGGGAACGGGAAGCGGCTATGGGCGAGGGGAAACGCATTGTGGGGGAAGCCTGCAGAAGCGAAGCTAAAAGTTAGGGCTAAAGCTAGTTCCCGGCTTCAGCTGAGGCGGGGCTAGGGGTGGTTGGCCTGGTCGACAGAGCAAACGCGGTAACGTGGGAAGGCGGCTGGCTTTTGGCTTACTATCCGGCGCCCCTCAACCTCCCCCGGTACGGCTAAAGCCGCAACATCCCCGCGCGCTGCTTGATGCGCAGCATCATCTGAGGAGGGGCGTTGTCGGTCTGTTACGCCACCGCGTGCTGGCTGGTGTCCTCGGCGGGTTCTGGTTTCGGGTTGGCGTGCTTTTTCTTGGCCGTGGCGAAGTACGAATACATCACCGGCACGATGTAGAGCGTCAGGCCGGTGGCAAATACCAGGCCGCCCACCACGCCGATGCCCATGGCGCGGCGGCTCAGCGCGCCGGCGCCGGTGGCAATGGCAATGGGCATGATGCCCAGAATGGCGCACAGCGAAGTCATCAGGATGGGACGGAAGCGGGTGGCGGAGGCTTCCACCAGGGCTTCGAGGTAGTGCACGCCCTGCTCGGCCCGCTGATTGGCAAACTCCACGATGAGGATGCCGTTCTTCGTCACCAGGCCGATGAGCATGATGATGCCAATCTGCGAGAAGATGTTCAGGGTCTGGTTGAAGTACCACAAACTCAGCAGGGCCCCGGCCAGGGCCAGCGGCACCGTCACCATGATGATGGCCGGGTCCTTGAAGCTCTCGAACTGGGCCGCCAGCGTGAGGTAAATCAGCAGCAGCGCGAGGCCGAAGGCGAAGACCAGCGAGGAGGAGCTTTCCTGGAAGTCGCGCGAGGTGCCGGCCAGCTCGGTGGAGTAGGTGTCGTCGAGCAGCTTGTCGGCAATGGCCTGCATGGCGGCAATACCGTCGCCCACCGTCTTGCCCTTGGCCAGGGAAGCCGAGAAGGTAGCGGCGTTGTAGCGGTTGAAGCGGTAGAGCTGCGGGGGCGTGCTGCTTTCCACCAGGCGCACCACGTTATCGAGCTGCACCTGCTCACCGCGGTTGTTTTTCACCGAGAGCAGGCGCACGTCCAGCGGCTGGTTGCGGTCCTCGCGGGCCACCTGCCCGATGATCTGGTACTGCTTGCCCTCCCGCAGGAAGTAGCCGTAGCGCTGCCCCGAGAGGCCGGCCTGCAGCGTCTGCGAAATATCCTGCACCGATACGCCCAGGCTCTGCGCCTTGTCGCGGTCGATGATGATGCGCAGCTCGGGCTTGTTGAACTTCAGGTTCACGTCGGCAAACTGGAAGGTCGGGTCGGCCTGCGCGGCGGCCAGAAACTGGGGCACGATGGTGCGCAGCTTCTCGAAGTCCTGGTTTTGCACCACGAACTGCACCGGCAGCCCGCCGCCGCCGCCGCCCCCACCGCCCCCGCCGCCGATACTCTGGTCCTGCGACACCGAGGCGCGGGCAGCCGAGAACTTCTTGACCATGCCGCTGAGTTTGTCGGCCAGCTGCTGCTGGGTGACGTTGCGCTCATCCGGGTCGGTGAGCAGCACGCGGGCAATGCCGGAGTTGGCCCCCGAACCCGAGCCGGGCGACGTCACGGCAAACACGCTGCTCATGGCCGCGCCGGTCGAGTCCATGGCCGCCTGCTGCATCTGCTGCATGTACTTGTCCATGAACTCAAACGAGGAGCCTTCCGGGGCCGTGGCGCTGATGTTCACGCGCGAGCGGTCCTCAATCGGGGCCAGCTCCGAGGGAATGGCCTTCACGAAAAAGAAGATGCCGCCGATGGTGGCCGCCACCATCAGCCAGGCCCAGATGCGGCGGCGCAGAAACGCCTCCAGGCTGTGCTTGTAGCCGTTGGTCAGCGCCTCGAAGAAGGGCTCGGTCTTGCGGTAAAACCAGTTGTGCGTCTCGGTGCGCCGCAGCAGCCTGGACGACATCATCGGCGTCAGCGTCAGCGACACGAAGGCCGAAATCAGCACCGAGCCGGCCACCACGATGCCAAACTCGCGGAACAGGCGGCCCGTGATGCCCGACAGAAACACCACCGGCAGAAACACCGCCGCCAGCACCACCGTGGTGGAAATGATGGCGAAAAAGATTTCATTCGAGCCCTTGTGCGCGGCTTCCATGGGCTCTTCCCCGGCCTCGATGCGCGAGTAGATGTTTTCGAGCACCACGATGGCGTCGTCGACCACCAGACCGATGGCCAGCACGATGGCCAAGGTGGTGAGCACGTTCACCGAGAAGTCGAGCAGGTACATCACGAAGAAAATACCCACCAAGGACACCGGAATGGCCACCATCGGGATGATGGTGCTGCGCCAGTCGCGCAGAAAGAGAAAGATGATGACCACCACCAGCACGAAGGCCTCGAAGATGGTGTGCTTCACTTCGTTCAAGGACTTGCGCACAAACTGCGAGTTGTCGAAGCCCGGGGTGATTTTCAGGTCTTTGGGCAGGTCGGTGCTCAACTGCTTGACGCGCTTGTTGAAGGCGTCGGCAATGTCAATCTGGTTGGAGCCCGGCTGCGGAATCACGGCCACGCCCACCTGCGGAATGCCGTTGACGCGGAACAGCGTCTGGTCGTTTTCGGGGTAGAGCTCGGCGTAGCCTATGTCGGAGAGGCGAATCAGCGAGGTGGAGTCGCGGCGCAGGATGAGGTTGTTGAAATCGGCCTCGGTGGTGAGGCGGCCCATGGTGCGCAGGGTGAGCTGGGTGCTGCTGCCCTGCACCGAGCCAGAGGGCAGCTCCACGTTTTCGCGCGTCAGGGCCTGCTGCACCTCCGTCGGCGACACGCGCAGGGCGGTGAGCTTCACCGGGTCGAGCCACAGGCGCATGGAGTAGCGCCGCTCCCCGAAGATGCGCACCTCCGACACGCCCGGAATCGTCTGGATGCGCTCCTTGAGCACGTTCACGGCGTAGTCGGTCAGCTCCAGCAGGCTGCGCCGGTCGGAGCTGAGGTACACCATCATGATGGGCTGCGAGTCGGCGTTGGCCTTGGTCACCGTGGGCGGATCCATGTCGCGCGGCAGGCGGCCCTGGGCACTCGATACCTTGTCGCGCACGTCGTTGGCGGCCGTTTCCAGGTCGGCCTCCAGGTCAAACTCGACGGTGATGCTGGCCCGACCGTCGCGCGAGGTCGAGGTCAGGTTCTTGATGCCGGCAATGCCGTTGATGCCTTCTTCCAGCGGCTCGGTCACCTGCGACTGAATCACGTCGGCCGAGGCGCCGGTGTACGAGCCCTGCACGGTGATGATGGGCGGGTCGACGCTGGGGTACTCGCGCACCGAGAGGTAGCGGTAGCCAATCACGCCGAACAGCACGATGACCACGCTCATCACGATGGCCAGTACGGGCCGGTCGATACTGGTGGAGGATATACTCATAGCAGCAATCTGCGGTAGGTTCTAGTGGGAAAAACGAGGCGGCTGGGGCCAGCTCGGCAAGCAAAGCGCGAGGCTGAACATCAGCCGCCGAGCAGCTTCACAAAGCGCTTGGACTGCTCTTCGTAGCCCTCGCGCCGGTAAAAACGGTGCGCGGCCTCGCGCGCAAAGCCGCTGGTTATTTCGATGCGCCCGCAGCCCCACCCGCGCAGCACCTGCTCGGCGGCCTGCAGCAGCAGCCGGCCCAGGCCCTGGCTGCGCAGCTCCTCGGCCACGGCCAGCGTCACCACGCGGCCGTCGGGGGCGCGGTGCAGGAAGGGCATGCGGTGCAAATGCGCGTAGCCCACCACCCGTCCCTGCAGCGCCGCCACTAGCACCTGGTCGCCGGCTGCCGTGAGTTCGGCCAAGCGGCGGCTGAGCACCACGGCCTCTGTGGGGTAGCCCACCGAGGCTACCAGCGCGGCCAGCGCCGTGGCATCGTCTGGCGAGGCAGGCCGGAAGGTGACTGCGCTAACGACAGCGGGAGTGAGGGCGTTCATCAGGGAGACGTTGCGGATAGGGGCCAGTAGGGGAAAAGCGGCACTTACGGGTTGCTCTTCTGAATCTTCACCTTGTCGCCGGGCTTCACCTGCAGGATGCCGGTGCGCAGAATCGTGTCGCCCTGGGCCAGCCCGTCGGTAATCTGAATCACGCTTTCCGAACGGATACCAATCTTCACCGGCTGCCGCTCGGCCTTGCCGCCCTTCACCTTATACACGATGTAGCCCGAGGCTTCCGGCGACACCGACTCGGTCGGAATCTGAATGGCCTCCTCCACCTGCCCGATCTGCAGGTTCACCCGCACGAAGGCGCCGGGGCGCAGCTCCTGCTTGTCGTTGGGGTAGATGGCCCGTACGGACAACGTGCGCGAAGTCGGGTCGATCTGCGGATTGATGGCGTAGACCTTGGCGTTGTACTTCTTATTCGACGCTTCGTCGAGCACCTGCACCTGGTCGCCCACCTTCACGGCCGCGGCGTAGCGGCCCGGCACGGCAAAGTCCACCTTCACCGGCGACACCCGCGAGACGGTGGTAACGGGCGTATTCGGCGACACGTAGGCGCCCACCGAGAGGGTGCGCAACCCCACCACGCCGCTGAACGGCGCCCGCACGTAGGCCTTGGCCAGTTGGGCCTGCAAGAGGCGCAAATCGGCCTGGGCCGTGAGCAGGGCGTTGTTCGACTGCTCGTATTCCTGGGCGCTGATGTACTCCTTTTCGAGCAGGGTGCGCTGGCGCTTTTCCTGGTCGGAGTAGAGCTTGATGTTGTAGCGCAGCTTCTGCAGCTGGGCCTGAATTTCGTCGGCGTTGATGGTCAGCAGCAGCTGCCCCTTGCTCACCGGCTGGCCCTCCTTGAAGTTCAGGCTGGTGATGCGCCCGTTGATTTCGCTGCGTACGGTCACTTGCTCGTCGGCCAGTACCGAGCCGGTGGCGGCCACCGCGTCGGTGAGCTTGGTGGACTGCACCACGTACACCTGCACGGGTACCGGCCCACCGCCGCCCCGGCCGCCCTTGGCACCCGCGCCGCCGCCGGCAGCCCCTTTACCACCGCCGCCCTTGCCGCCTTCGGCCGATTGCGAGGGGAAGTACTTGATCTTCACGAAGGCCAGCGCCGCCACCACCACCGCGGCCAGCAGCCACCAGCGCCAGGCGCCGCCGGAGCGGGGCCGGTCGGGCTCGGTCTGGTGGTGAACGTTCGGGGAGTCGGTGAGCGGCTCGGTTTGGGGCATGACGAAAGAATAAAAAACAAAACGGCCGGGCTTAGCACCGGCCAGACCAGCTACAACAGCGGCGCGGCCCTGGAAAGTTTGCCCGGCGGCGCGCAAACTTCCGGCCAGTTCACGGACAAGTCCAGTAGACCCAAAAAAAGCCTGCGCGTTGCAGGCTTTTTCGGGGAAAGGGCGGCCCGGCCGTGCGCCGGGCAGTATACGGCGTTACATGGCGCGCTGGTTGATGTAGCCCTTGGCTAAATCATTCAGCTTGGTATCAGTGAGTTGTTCTTCCTGCAGCGTCTGCGACAGGAGCGCCGCGGCTTCGGCGTGGCCCAGCCGCTCGGCGTAGTGCCGGGCGGTGCCGTAGCCCGATATTTCGTAGTGCTCCACGCGCTGGGCGGCGGCAATCAGGGCCGCGTCCTTCACCTCGTCGGTGGCGTCTTCGCCGATGGTCTGCTTGCCTTCGGCCACCAGGCCCTGCATGGCCTTGCAGGTGTGCCCGCCCAAATCGATGCTCAGGCTGCGGCCGATTTGCTCCAGGCGCGACACCTGGTCCTGGGTTTCCTGCAGGTGCAGCTGGAACGCCTGCTTCAGGCGCGGGTCGCGGGCTTCGCTGGCCATGTCGGGCAGCGCCTTGACCAGTTGATTTTCGGCACTGTACAAATCTTTCAGTTGTTCGGCGAACAGGTCGTCGAGGGTATTGAGTTTGCCTGCAAAGAGACTCATGATAAGGGGTGTTTGGGGTGAGAAAGGAAGAGGCTTTGAGCGGCAACTCCCTCTGCTTACGGCCCCCATTGCGCCGGGGTTGAAACGGTCGAGCTGGCTTGAAACCGGTACTGTAGAGCTTCAGCGCCCGGTTCTGGTCCTGGTCGTGTGCATCGAAGATGCGGCCGCCGCTGCGCTTTGCGGGCGGCGAGGGCAGCCCGTTTCGGGTGCCTTGCGGCCTTGCCGCCGGGGTTGCGTACCTTGCAGGTTGCATGCCACCCCGTAGTCCCCGCCGTACCGCCGCTCCGTTGCTCCCGCTGGCGCCCGTGCCTTTGGCCGAGCTATTGCGCCGCGTGCGCGACGTGCTGCACCTGGCCTTCGACGACGCCTACTGGGTGACGGCCGAAATTGCCGAAATCACGCTGCCCCGCTTCGGCGCCGGCCACTGCTACCTCACCCTGACGGACCCCGCCCCGGGCCCCGGCGGCACCGAGCTGCGCACCCAGGTGCGGGCCACCATCTGGCGCAGCCGCTACGAGCTGCTCGGCCCGCACTTCGAGCAGCAGACCGGCCAGCCCCTGCGCGCCGGGCTGCGCGTGCTGGCCCGCTGCCAGGTGCGCTTTCACGAGCAGTACGGTCTCAGCGTCGACGTCATTGCCCTCGACGCCTCCTACACCGTGGGCGACCTGGCCCGGCAGCGCCTCGAAACCATTGCCAAGCTGCAGGAGCGCGACCTGCTGGCGCGCAACAAGCGCCTCGCGCTGCCGCTGGCCCCGCAGCGCTTGGCCGTCGTTTCATCGGCCACGGCGGCCGGCTGGCAGGACTTCGTGCAGCAGCTGGAAGAAGCGCCCTACGCCTTCGACGTGGCCCTGTTTCCGGCCCAGATGCAGGGCCAGGACGCGCCCGCCAGCATCCTGGCCGCGCTGGAGATGATCCGGCGCCAGCGCGCCGATTTCGACGCGGTCATCATCATCCGTGGCGGCGGCTCCCGCACCGATCTGCTGTGCTTCGACGACTTCGGCCTGGCCGCCGCCGTCGGGGCCTTTCCGCTGCCCGTCCTCACCGGCATCGGCCACGACCGCGACGAGGCCGTGGTGGACCTCACCGCCCACACCGCCCTCAAAACGCCCACCGCCGTGGCCATCTTCCTGGTGGAGCGCCTGGCCCGGCTCGACGCGGCCTTTGATGGCTACGGCGTGCGCATTCACGAGCTGATGCTGCAGCAGCTGGCCCAGTACGGGGCCGGGCTGGAGCGCCTGGGCCGGCAGCTGGTGCAGGCCAGTCAGGGCCGCGTGGCGGCTGAGCAAGCCGCCCTGCGCCAGCGACTGCGCCGCGCCACCGAAGCCCCCCGCGAAGCCCTGCTGCGCGAAGCCCGCCAACTGACGGCCCAGCGCCACCAGCTGCAGCGGGCCGCCCGCCGCGCCGTGGAGGGCCAGCGCCGCTACCTGCGCCACCTCGGCCGCGAGCTGCTGCGGCGCTGCCGCCGCCAGCACCAGCGCCGCCGCGAAGCCCTGCTGCGCCGGCGCTACGAGCTGGAACTAGCCGCCGTGCGCGCCACCGCCCGCCACGCCCTGGCCCTTTCGGCCGCTACCACCCGCCACGCTGCCCTCGACCCCGTGCCGCTGGCGCGGCGCGGCTACCTGCACGCCGACAGCCTGCAGCCGCTCACGCCCGCCACGCCCGCCGGCACGGTGCTGGTGCTGCAACTGCCCGCCGGCCCGCTGCCGGTGCAGGTCATCAACCCCGCCGCCCCGCGCCTGCCGTTCTAGGAACATCACGCGGCCCTTTTGCCCGCTGCGGCAGCTCACCGACTACCCCATACCGATTACTACCTGACATGCCTGACCAACAACCCGCCGCCGACCGCACCTACCGCGACGCCATTGCCGAGCTGGAAGTGCTGCTGCGCCGCCTCGAAACCGAATCCGTGGACGTGGACGACCTGACGGCCAGCGCCGAGCGTGCCGCCGAGCTGATCCGCTTCTGCAAGCAGCGCCTGCGCACCGCCGAAGCCACCCTGGACCGCGTGTTCGACGCGCTGGACGAGGAGGACGCCGACTCCGTGGGCAACGATGCCTGACCGGCAACCGGTGCGCTGCTGATCCTTGGCCGTCGGTATACGTTCCGGCCGCCCTGCCGCGCCGGGCTTGCCCGTGGCCCCGGCCCCGCGCGGGCTGTTTCTGCCCGGCTCCACCAGCCGCTTCGCCGCCGAGGCCGGAGGGGCGGTGGGCGTGGGTCGGCTGGCGTGGGCGGAATAGGGAATAGGAGAATACCACCGCTTCAGGCCGGCTTACAGCACCAATAATATTATTCCTCTTATAAGTATGTATATATATTTGGGCGCCTGTGTCAGGCACCGACCCCTTTCTACTCTCACCTGTTTACCAACAACCCTATGGCGTTCAACGGCGACGAAGGCAGCCTGATTCCGATGGCGGAAGGCGTGGAAATGACCACGCAGTACCGCGAAGCGTCCTACAGCAACAACCTGTGCGTATTCTTTGGCAAAACGCTGCTCAACGAACTGCTCGCCCAGCCCAATGCCCAGGGGCTGCGCTTCTACTTTGCCCTCAACGCGGACAACAAGCTCACGCTCGTAACGGTGGCCGCCGACAGCGAGGGCAAGGACATTCAGGCCAAGGTGGGCAACAAAGGGGAGCCCTGCCCCAGCACTTGCTGCACCGCCAGCCCGCTGTGCGGGCATGTCGCATGATAAAAGCCTAAATTTGGCCAATGGATGCGCCAATACCCACGCCCGGATGGCTGTTTACGTTCCGACACGTGCTTAATTACATAAGCAGCTTCGGCGTAATCATTCCCTTAGCCATCGGCCTGTGGTATTGGCGCACCCTCTCGCTGCCGGCCAGGATTATCGTCGGGTATTTTGGGTTCTGGACGGTGGAAGCCGTGGCAGACCGCCTGAGCCGCACGTTTCTGCACACCAATATGTACCTCTACCACGTCTCGGTACTGGTGGAGACGTGGCTGCTGGGCTGGGCCTATTACCACGTGTACGATGCCAAGCCAGTGCGCAAGGCCATGTTGCCGGTGGGCCTGCTGTTCACCCTGGTAGCCGTTGCCGATGCCACCGTTATTTCCGGGCTGCATAGCCTCAACGCGGTGGCGCGCGCGGTGCAGGTCGCGCTGATGCTGGCCATGATCCTGATCTATTTCGAGCAGTGGATGCGGGAAATACGGCCGGAAAGCCCCTGGCACAACTTTATGTTCATCGTCAGCGTGGGGCTGGCCGTTTACTACGCCGGCTCCGTGATGAGCTACCTGCTGCACCCCGCCAACGGGACGCTGGCATCGGCCATTATGAGCGTTATTATCGATGGCTCCTACATCATCAACCTGGTGCTGATGACGCTCGGCCTCTGGCGCGAAACGCGCCAGCAATCCAGCACCAACTACGACTCGAATATTTTTGCCTAGCGTCCCGGTCGCCTGCGCGACGCCCGCGGCGAAACGGGCCTCAGCGCTACGGCCGCGGGACCGTTGCGGGCGGATGCCGGAATTATTGAATTGATAGCAGGATAATTTGGCTTATTATTGCTCGGCTAGGATATTGCGACTGGGAAAAGACGGCGGCTTCCGTTACATTTAAGTTCCCGAAGCGTCCGAACACCTTCCGCGTCGGCTTATCGGCCGCTTAAGGTCAGCAAGCAAGCGCGGCTGCCAGGCCCGTTATTCGTGGTTTTTCCGGGTCCTGCCATAATGAACTCCCTGCTTATGTCCCTGATGCTCGTCACGCCGGTACTGCTGATACTGGCGCTGGGCATCGTGGGCTTTGTGCTGCGCTACCAGCGCCGGCTGCTGCAGCAGCAGGAAGAGCTGCGCCGCGAGCGGGAATACGCCCAGGCCCAGGCCCTGGAAGCCGCTCTGCTGGCCCAGGAAGAGGAGCGCCGCCGCATTGCCGGCGACCTGCACGACGCCGTGGGCACCATGCTCTCTATCGTGAAGCTGCACCTGAGCGGCCTGCCCGAGTCGGCCACCACGGTGGAAATGACGGCTATGCTCGACCAGGCCATTTCCGAGGTGCGCCGCATCTCGCGCAACCTGCTGCCGGCCGTGCTCCAGAAATTCGGGCTGGCCTTTGCCGTGGAGGCCTTGGGCCGGGCCGTGCCCGAGGGCGGCCCCCGCGTGCTGATTCAGCAGCTGGGCGAGCCGCGCCGCCTGCCCCCGCACCACGAGCTGGCCGTGTACCGCGTGGTGCAGGAGCTGCTCGGCAACGGCCTCAAGCACGCCCAGGCCCGCCAAATCACCGTACGCCTGGAATACGGCGACCACCGCCTCGCCATCGAATACGCCGACGACGGGGTGGGCTACAACCACGCCGCCATCGAGGCCATGGCCACGCCCGATACCCGCACCGGGCTGGGCCTGACCAACCTGCGCAGCCGGGTGGCCGTGCTCCGGGGCGTGCTCCGCCACGAGTCGGCGCCCGGGGCCGGTACCCGGGTTTGGATTTCCTTCCCGGCTGCCTATCTTCCTTCTCTCCACACCACCCCGGCGGCAGCTGCGCCGCTCTCCGTTTCGCTTACCTCATGAGTCCAACTCCCACGATCCGGCTAGCCATTGCCGACGACCACATCCTGTTCCGCAAGGGTTTGCGCGCCCTGCTGACGGGGTTTGACGAGATGGAAGTGCTCTTCGAAGCCGGCGACGGGCAGGACCTGCTCGAACGGCTCGACTCGGTGCCCGTGCGCCCCGACGTGATTCTGATGGACCTGCAGATGCCCATCCTCGACGGGCTGCAGACCACCCGTCTGCTGCGCGTGCAGTACCCGCAGGTGCGCGTCATCATCATCTCCATGCACGACGAGCCCGAGCTGATTGAAAGCCTAAAAAGCGAAGGCGCTTTCGGCTACCTGCTCAAAAACGCCAGCCCCGAGGAAATGCGCCGGCTGATTTATGCCGCCGTGGGCCGCAAGGTGACGGCCGCGGTGTAACTTCCCGGACCCGCCTGAGCCCGCCCTGCCTGGTTGTACCAACCGGGTAGGGCGGGCTTTTCGTTGGGGGGAGCGGCCGTGCCCTCCGGGGCAGCCGGCTCAGGGCTGCAGCTCCGTGCTCGGGTCCCAGAACAGGCGCGGGAAATCCTGCACCTGGTCGTCGACGACGCGCACGCCTTCGGCTTCGAGTGCGTCCTGCATGGCCGTGGGCGCGCCGAAGAACTGCTTGCCGGTAAGCAGGCCGAGGCGGTTGATGACGCGGTGGCAGGGCACATACTCCGGGCCGCTGAGGGCGTGGGCGGCCTGCATGGCCCAGCCCACGGTGCGGGCGCCCTGCCGGCTGCCCAGGTAGCCGGCAATGGCGCCGTAGGTGCTGACGCGGCCGGGCGGAATCAGGCGCACCACCTCGTACACGTCGTGGAAGAAATTGCGGTGCTGCTCGTTGGGCTGCTTCATGGCAGGGCGAAGATAAGCGCGGGCGGCTTGGGGCGGCCCCGGGCCGGGCGCGGCTGAAGCAGGGAAACGGAGCGCCGGGCCGGTAAAAATCAGCGGCTGTGCCTACCTTACCAGCCCAATTCCCACCATCATCACCGCTTTTCTCTCCATTCCTATGAAAAACCGCAACCGCGCGGCGCTGGTCGCTACGGCCTGGGGCGCCCTGGCGCTGGGAGGCTGCGCCTCCAGCTCCAAGACCACCACGGCCAGCACCGCCCCCGCTTCGCAGCCTACTGCCAGCGCTACGCCGACCCAAGTTGCCGAGACCTTCCCGCAGGGCACCGGCCTGAACGTGAGCAACATCGACAAGGCGGCCTCGCCCTGCCAGGACTTCAACCAGTACGCCTCGGGCAACTGGTACAAGAACAACCCCATTCCGGCCGCCGAGGTGCGCTGGGGCTCGTTCAACGAGCTGGCCGACAAGAACAACGCCGTGATGCGGCAGATCTTGCAGGAGGCCGCGGCTAACCGCAGCGCCGCCAAGGGCACCAACGCTCAGAAAGTGGGCGACTACTACGCCACGGCCATGGATACCATGGCCATCGAGAAGGCCGGCATTGCGCCGCTGAAGCCGGAGCTGGACCGCATCAGCGCCATCAAGAACCTCGACGGGCTGCAGATTCAGATTGCGCGCAGCCAGCAGCTGCAGACCGGGGCGTTCTTCAACACCTACGTGGGGCAGGACGACAAAATCAGCTCGCAGTACGCCGTCAATATCTCCCAGGGCGGCCTCTCGCTGCCCGACCGCGACTACTACCTGAAGGACGACCCGCGCTCGAAGAACATCCGCTCGGCTTACCAGACCTACCTGGTGAACACCTTCAAGCTGGCCGGCGACGCCGACGCCACGGCCAAGAAGAATGCGGCCACCATCATGCGCCTGGAAACGCGCCTGGCCAAGGCCTCCAAGAGCCGGGTGGACCTGCGCGACCCGTACGCCAACTACAACAAGATGACGGTGGCGCAGCTGCAGCAGAAGTACCCCAACCTGAACCCCAAGCACATCCTGGAGCACCTCGAGCTGAAGGCGGTCAAGGACGTGATTGTGGGCCAGCCGGCCTTCTTCCAGGAGCTGAACACCATGCTCAAGCAGGAGCCCCTGGCCGACCTGAAGACCTACCTGCGCTGGCACCTGGTCACCTCGATGACCTCGGCGCTGCCCCAGGCCTTCAACGACGAGTCGTTTAAGCTCACGCAGGTGCTGACCGGCGCCAAAAAGCAGCAGCCCCGCTGGAAGCGCATGAACCGCGCCACCGACGGCGCCCTGGGCGAAGCCTTCGGCCAGCTCTACGTCGACAAGGCCTTCACCCCGGCCACCAAGGCCAAGGCCATGACGATGGTGCAGAACATCAAGGAGGCCATGGGCGAGCATATCCAGCAGAGCGACTGGATGAGCGACGCGACCAAGAAGGAAGCCATGAAGAAGCTCAACGCCTTCACGGTGAAAATCGGCTACCCGGACCAGTGGAAGGATTACTCGGCCCTGACCATCTCGCGCGACTCCTACCTGCAGAACGTCATTGCCACGCGCCTGTGGAGCTACAAGGACAACACCAGCAAGTTCGGCAAGCCCATCGACCGCAAGGAGTGGGGCATGACGCCGCCCACGGTGAATGCCTACTACAACCCGGCCATGAACGAAATCGTCTTCCCGGCCGGCATCATGCAGCCCCCGTTCTTCGACCCGAACGCCGACGACGCGGTCAACTACGGCGGCATGGGCGCCGTCATCGGCCACGAAATCACCCACGGCTTCGACGACCAGGGCCGTCAGTACGACGCCGAGGGCAACCTCAAGGACTGGTGGACCAAGGAAGACGCGGAGAAGTTTGAGGCCCGCGCCGCCGTGGTAGGCAAGCAGTACGACGCCTTCACCCCGCTCGACTCGGTGCACGTGAACGGCAAGCTCACAATGGGCGAAAACCTGGCCGACCTCGGCGGGCTGAACATTGCCTACACGGCCCTGCACAAGGAGCTGAAAAAGCAGTACCCCGACGGCAACTACCCCAAATACGACGGCCTGACGCCCGACCAGCGCTTCTTCCTCTCGTGGGCGCAGGTGTGGCGCACCAACGCCCGCCCCGAGTACCTGCGCCAGCAGGTGATGACGGACCCGCACAGCCCGGCCCAGTTCCGCACCAACGGCCCGCTGATGAACATGCCGCAGTTTTACGAGGCCTTCGGCTGCAAGGACGACGCGAAAATGATGCGCGCCCAGGCCGACCGCGCCAAGGTGTGGTAGGGTTTTTAATTGCTAAATGGCCGAATGATCAAATGGCTGAAAAAGGCGGCCCGCACCATGCGGGCCGCCTTTTTTGTTGGCTGCCGGGGGGCTGAACCCGTACAAACGGCGCCGGCCCGTCGGCCGGGCCTTTTCTTTGCGTGTATGAGTAAATCCGTTGCCGCTGCGGCGGCCCTGCTGCTGGTGGGCCTGGGCGCCTGCCAGTCCGAAACCAAGTCCGGGCCGGCGGCCACCGCGCCGGCCCAACCCGAATCGGCCCCGCTGGCCGTGCCCGCCCCGCCCGCCGACCGCACCGCCGAGTACCTGACCGATCCGCGGGTGGGCGACGTGCTGGTGGTGCGCTTCGTGGCCGAGGGCAGCGCGGCCGAGCAGTTCTATTTCTACCAGGTGTTCCGGCTCGGCGGCGACACGGTGTACACGCACCCGGCCCGCCAGCCCGTGGCCTCGCCCGCGGCCGATGCCAGCCGCCCCGACGTCTTCGCCCCGGAAGCCATCCGCGCCTTCACCCGGCGCGAGCTGCAGGAGTTCCGGCAGGAGTCGCCCGCCGATCCGCAGCACTCCCGGCTGGTGCAGGTGCGCAGGGAAACGAGTGATTAGGGGGCAGGTGGAGGGAGGTAACACGTAACACGTAACAGTTTCGTTTTTTTTAACCTGTTACCTGTCACGTGTTACCTCATCACCTGTTACCTATTTCACCACCTCCACCTTCATGGTCACGTCTTTCTCGGGCCAGTTGTAGGGGTCGACGGGAACCTGGTTGATTTTCTCGACTACGTCCATGCCTTCGATGACTTCGCCGAAGACGGTATACTGGCCGTCGAGGGCGGGGGCGCCGCCTTCGGTGGCGTAGGTTTTCAGCTCGGCGGGCGTGAGCTTGCGGCCGGCAATGCTCTGGGCCTGCTGCGGCGTGTATTTCTGGCCCACAGTGAAGTAGAAGTCGTGGGAGGAGGAGAGCTTGCCAGGGTTTTTCTCGTCGTCGTAGCGGGCCATGCCCAGGGCGCCGCGGCGGTGGAAGTGGCCGGGCCGGAACTCGGGCGGAATGTGGTATTTGCCCAGCTTGATTTCGCGCTTGTCGGAGTTGCCGCCCTGCACCACGAAGCCCTTCTCGACGCGGTAAAACACGGTCTGGTCGAAGTAGCCCTTGTTGGTGAGCAGCAGAAAGCTGGCCCGGTGCAGCGGGGTGTCTTCGTAGAGCTTCACCTTCACGTCGCCCAGGGAGGTGCGGAAGAGCACCTGCGTTTCGGGGTGTTCCCGGCCGTAGGCCGTCAGCAGGCGCACGGCGTTGGAGTCGCGCATGGCCGCCAGGTCGGGGCCGGGAATGACGGGGGCGGCGGGCGCCGGCTTTTCCTGCGCGGGCGGGGGCTGCTGGTTGCAGGCGGCCGTCATCAGCAGGCCCAGGGCGGCCGGCAGCAGGGGAGGGAAGGAGCGGGACATAGGCAAGAAAAATCCCCCGAACCCACTGGTGGGCCCGGGGGACAAACATACGAGGCAGCCGGCCGTCCGGCAGCGGATTGGCGGTGCAGGTGGCGGCCGCCGAGGCTATCAGAGCTTGATGCCGAGCTTCTTGGCAATGTCCTTGAACATATCCGGGTCGTAGTCCTCGGCGCCGGGCGAGTTCAGCTGGGGTTCTTCTTCCAGGTCGGGGTAGGGCACGCCCTCCACCGAGCCCTGGATCAACTCCAGCGGCTGTCCGTCCTCGGGGTGCGGGCCGTTCCAGATCAGGCCGGCCTGCTTGTAGTCTTCCTGGCTGAACGTGTAGAGCTTCAGGTGGAGCCCCTTGGCCTCGTGCTTGCGGGCTTCCTTGAACATCTTGTTGCTCAGGTCGGGCACGGGTACCAGCTTGGTCACTTCCACGCCGGTGAGGTATTCGAGGGCGCGGGCGTAAGCCACCACGTGCACCCCGCCGCGCACCAGCAGGTAGCCCACCATTTCGCGGGCCGTGGGGTCAGTTACCATCGAATACGCCCGGATTTTGTTGGCGCGGGCGCCGCATTCGAGAAAGAAGTTGTGCAGCAAATCCAGCTTCAGGTTGCCGGAATTGTGCACGTACTGCCCGGTCCAGGGGTTGCCCATCGAGTCGTAGGGCATGGCGGCCTGGTTGCTGCTCAGGAAGTGGTAGCTGTTGCGCGCGTCCACGGCGCTGTGCAGCGGGCCGTTTTCGGGGTCCGGGTCGCGCTTGGTGGTGCCGGTCAGCAGCAGGTTGATGGCGTACGAGACGGCCTCGATGTGGCTGTACTCTTCGGCGGCAATGCTGGCCACCAGTTCGTAGAACGGCCGCAGCCGCTTGCGCCCCCGGAAGTTAAATGACTGAAAAGTGTAGTTCATCAGCGTCGACATCTCGCCGTACTTGCCGCCGAGCAGCTCCTGAATGGCAGCGGCGTCGTTGGGCGAGGCATTCTTGGGAGTGGGCAGCTCCAGGGCCAGCCGATCAATGCGGTGAATCATGGGTAGTGGGGTTACGGTTGTGGATGAGGCAACGGGAAATACAAGGCGGCCCTAAGGCTAACGCCTGGGGGCGGCATCGGTTATAGTCGAGTAAAGCAAAAACGCCCCCGGAAACCGGGGGCGTTGGGGGCTAAAACGGGCAAATGCCGGCGTCAGGGCTAGTCGCCGAAGGGGTCGTCGGATTTTTTCTCTTCTTTTTTCCCTTCGTCCTTCTTCACCTTGGTTTTTTCCTTCTGCTTGGGCGCGTCCTCCTTTTTCTCCTTCACTTTCACCTTGGCCGGCTGGTCGGCGGCGGGTTTGGCGTCGGCTTTCGGGGCGGGGGCGGCGGGGGCTTTCGGGGCGGCCTCGTCGGCCACGTCGGCCGGGTTGGTGGGGCCGGCCTCGGGCTTCTGCATAGCCAGCAGCAGGCTCTGGTCCACCAGCTGGTTTTCCTTCCAGGCCTTGAGCTGGGTGTCGAGCTGCTCTTTTTCGTCCTTGCTGAGCTTGCCCGGGCGCATGAGCTTGTTGAGGTCGGGGCTGCCGGCGTCTTTCCAGGCCGTGTACCAGAACGAGGCCACCATCGTGGGGGCGCCCTTCAGGCGGTAGGCCACCATGCCGCCCACCTTCTTGTTGTACTCCTTGGCAAACTCGTCGGAGTAGGAGCGGCGGGTCTTGCCATACTTGTGCGAGTAGGTGTACTTCTTCTCGGTGCTGAACTTCTTGTTGATTTCGGCCTCGATGTCGAAAGTGGCGCCGAGGAAGCCGTAGGAGTTCTGCAGCACCGTCCAGATGGCCGCCTGCGGGTCCTTCAGGTAGTCGGCCTTCTCCGAGTCCAGCTTGTACTGGGCAATGAACAGCTCGGGCAGCTTGGATTCCCACAGCGAGTGAATGCCCTGCTGCTTGGTGAGCTGCCCGTCGTAGTTTTCGGTGGTGTGCAGCGGCACGAAGGCGTCGGCCACGTAGTGGTCGAGGTCGGCCGAAAGGGCAATGATGGCGGTGGTGTCGCCCTCTTTGAAGGCCTCGGTGAGCTTTTCCTTCACCTCCAGCACCGTCCAGGGCACGGTGCCGTACTTCTTCAGCGTATCGGCCGTGTACTTGGCCGTGGCCTTGTCGTAGGCTTTCGGCATCAGCCCGAAGGGGTTGTCGCCGTAGTGGTCCATGTCGATGAAGTGCTTGGTTTCCTCCGTCGGGTCGTCGGCGCGGCGCTCGTCCGGGGCGGTGCTCAGCTTCACCAGCTGGGCCATGTGCCGGAAGTAGAAGTTCTGCATGCCGCTCGGCAGCGCGTACACGGCCACCTGCGTGATGGTGCGGTGGCCGAAGAAGCCCCAACCGGGCGAAATTACCGGCACGAGCAGCGCCAGCGCGAGAGGAAGTAAAGCTTTTTTCATGGGCGGAAAGCCGAAGGTGCAGTCAGGCGGTTAAAGTTCGGGAATTTTGGGTGAGAGCTAACACGTGACACGTAACAGGTAACAAGTATTCGGTTTAGGGCGTTGCGCAACGGGCAGAAACGGGTAAGCCGGGCCTTACCTTCCCGCCAACAGCAACCCGTGCCCGCGGCCCATCACGTGTCTCTTGTGCCCTGTCACTTCAAACCTGTCGCGTGTTGCTTGTCACCTGTTACCAGAAAGATGAACGACAACATTTCCAAGAAAAAGCCCAGCTACCGCATCGGCCCCGGCCTGCGCCAGTACCTGCACCAGTACGACCGCGAAACCCGCCTGCCCGTCACGTACGCCGACCTGCTGCGCCACACCGGCTCCTTCCCCCTGCTCGACCGGCAGGGCCACGACACGCTCTGGGAAACCGTGCAGTACGAGCCCCACACCCTGCTGGAGCTCAGCCAAGGCCTGACCGAAGTGTACGCCCGCCTGAAAACCGACGGCGACCTGTCTTTCACCGAGCACCTCATTGCCGACCGCGTCGATTACTGCCGCTTCGGCAACTCCAACCCGTTCCGGGTGCGCATCGTCAACCAGTTCAACGACAACTACGACTACTTCTACGTCAAGCGCGCCGATGCCTCCCGGGTGTACGGCCTGGAGCTGGAGCACCTGCTGAGCCCGAACAGCATCAACTTCCTGGTGGCCGGCGACACGCTCATCGAGGAGCACATTGCCGGTATTCCCGGCGACGATTTCATCAAGACCCGCCTCGACCGGCCCCACCTCAACCAGGTGCGCATTGCCAAGGAATTCGTCAAGTTCAATGAGCGCTGCTTTGCCCGCCTGCTCGGCGACATGCGCTCCTACAACTACGTCATCGACGTGACGCCCGACTTCGAGGACGAGCAGTACCGCGTGCGCGCCATCGACTTCGATCAGCAGAGCTACGAGGGCCACAAGGCCATGTACCTGCCGCAGTACTTCAAGGACAACCGCCCGGTGGTGGACCTGGTGCGCCGCCTGCTCTCCCCCGAAACCATCCGGCAGTACCAGGTGGAGGAGCGCGCCCTGATGGCCCGCCGCGCCCGCGCCGAGCGGTACCGCCTCAAGGACCTGGTCGACTGCATGCGCCAGGAGGAACTCTCGCCGCCCGACAAGATTGCCCAGCTGAAAAAGGAGCTGAACCTGCACCACCAAACCCAGGAATTCGACCGCTGCGACTCCATTGGCGACGTGGTGCGCCTGAACCTGCGCCTGGTGCTGGGCCGCCCGCGCAATCAGTGAATGAGTGACTCGGCAGATAAGTGATGGTCGTTGTGAGACTCACTCGTTCGCCGAGTCACGGATTCGCTGCTCAGTAGCGGCCCAGGTTGAAGAACACGCCGACGGATACCTCCAGGCCGCCGGCGCTCAGGGCCCGGACGAAGTTGACCATTTCCTGCGACGGCGTGCCGTAACTGTACGTGTCGTTGAATACCACCGGGTCGCCGGTAATGCGCGCGCCGTAGCCGAGGGTGCCCAGCAGCCCCACGGTACCGGGCTGCCAGCGCAAGCCGCCGCGCAGGTGCAGCACCCCGCTGGGCCTGAAGCTGAAGTTGGCTTTTTCCTCGCGGGCACCCACCACCAGGCTCATATCCACGTTCTCGATGCGGCCGGTGCGGGCCAGGGCGGCCCCGAAATAGGGCGTCACGCGGCGGTCGGGGCGCAGGTAGTAGCGGGCGCCCACCCCGATTTTACCGCCGAGGCCCAGGCCCAGCCCGGCATTCACGTCGAGGTGCGGCGTGACCAGGTAGGCGTACTGCACGCCCCAGCCGTAGGGCGCACCCCAGCCCAGCTCGATGCCGAGGGTATTGGTCGAGTACAGCCCGGGCAGGGTGGGGGCCTTGTAAGGAGCCATTACGGGAGCGGCCGCCGGGGCCGGCCGGGCGGGCGGAACCGTGGGGTCGGGGCGGCTGGGCAGCTCGGTTTGGGCTGCGGCCCCGAAAGCAGTCAATACGGCCAATCCAGCGGCCCCGATAGCAGCGACGTAATGGTTCTTCATACCACGAAGTTGGCAAAAAGGGGCACGCACTGCTACTGCCGCGGCGCAAAAAAAGCCGGCCCGGGGCCACCGCCCGAAGGCGCAGCCCCGGGCCACTGCTCAAGCCAACGAAAATTTCCGGCGCATCCGCCGGCAGAGCCGGGGTGTGCAGCGCCCGAAGCACCGCCGTGGCGGCCCCGCCGTCCGTCGACGATGCGCGGGCTTAGCTGCCGTTGACGGTGCTGGTCGGGCTGGCTTGCCGGCGCTCCAGCAGCTCACCCAGCTTGACGTAGATAAAGTCGGCCGCCAGGTCGCGCAGCTTGTCGGTGGGGCCTTTCAGCACTTCGCGGTACTCGTGGGCGTGGCCTTCCAGCACGATGGTGACGAAGATGGTGCCCACGGGCTTGTCGGGCGTTTCGGAGGCGCCGGGGCCGAACAGGCCCGTAATGGCCACGCACACGTCGGCGGGCAGGTGCTTGTGCAGGCCTTCCGCCATTTCGTTGGCAATCTGCTGGCTTTCGGCGGTGTATTCGGTCAGGGTTTTCTTTTTCACGCCCAGCAGGCGCTGCTTGGCTTCGGCGTGGTACGTGACAACGGAGCCGAGCAGGACTTCGCTCACGCCGGTGGCCGGGGCCAGCTGGGCCGCTACCCAGCCGCAGGTGCAGCTTTCGGCCAGGGCTAGCGTGAGCTTATGCTGGAGAAATTTCTTGACAAGGGCATCGACGTCGGCTGATTTCATGGTGGGGTAGGGGAAAGGGACGGCGCGGCGTTTGCGCTTACTGCCCCGCCGCCCGATTGGTTGCCGCCCACAGCGGCCGCGACGCCATATGGCCGGCGCCATTTCGGTGATTAGTAGGATAATGGCCCCCCGTAATTGCGTAGCCGATATATAATATCCAACTCGGGCTTGATAATACTATAAGTCGCTGTATCTTTTCCGCCAGCTTTGCCAAGGTCTTTTACCCAATGCGCAGCTGCTGTTTCAGATTGTTCCTTTTTCTTCTCATTTATTACGCATGGAATACTTTTCCTCGCCCGGAGCCGGCCGCTTAGGCCAGCTAAAACGCACTGCCTGGCTGCTGACGGGCCTGGGCCTGCTGGCCCTGCCCGCCCTGGCCCAGCCGACGGTCAGCAGCGTGGCGCCCGCGCGCAACCAGCGCAGCGCGCCCCGCTCCAGCAACGTGTCGTTTACCCTCTCGCAGGCCCTGAACGCGGGCTCGGCCAACGCCCTGAAGGTGTTCGGCAGCCGCCGCGGCGGCCTGCTCAGCGGCACGGCCACCATCAGCGGCAACACCGTCACGTTTGACCCGGGCACCGACTTTCAGCCCGGCGAAACCGTGTACGCCACCCTGACCACGGCCGCCCAGAACACCAGCAACCAGCCGCTGGCCCAGGGGCAGGTGATGTCGTTCGTGGCCGCCGCCAGCGGCTCGGGCACGTTTGCCGCCGCCCCCAGCCTCACCGTACCCACTGCGGGCCAGGGCGCGGCCGTGGGCGACATCAACGGCGACGGGCTGATGGACATCGTCATGGGCACCTCCAGCAACGCCCTGGTGACCTTCCTGAACCAGGGCGGCGGCGTATTTCCGGCCACGCCCTCGACCAGCGTAATCACCAACGCCGGCCCCAGCCAGATTGTGCTGGGCGACGTGGACAACGACGGCGACCTGGACGTGGTGATACCCAGCTTCAATGCCTCCGGGGTGTCGGTTCACCGCAACGTGGGGGGCACGCTGGGCGCGGCCACCCTGCTGGGCGCCGGCGTCAACCCGCGCATGTCGGCCCTGGTGGACGTCAACGGCGACGCTTACCTGGACATCCTGACGGCCAACGTGAGCAGCAACACCGTCACGCTGAACCTGAACAACGCCGGCACCTTCGGCGCCTCCACGGTGGTGGCCAACGTGGGCGCCGGCCCCTTCGCCCTGGGCGCCGCCGACCTGAACGGGGACGGCCGGATGGACTTTATCGCCGCCAACGCCAACTCCAATAACCTGAGCGTGCGCCTGGGCAACGGCGACGGCTCCTTTTCCGGCACCGGCTTGGTGAACCTGGGCTTCACCCCCTTCGGTATGGCCCTGGGCGACCTGAACGGCGACAACATTGCCGACCTCGTCACGGCCAACCGCTTCGGCGCGGAAGTCGGGGTGGCGCTGGGCGTGGGCAACGGCACCTTCGGCACCCCGTTCACCGTGGCCTCGGGCGGCGCGGAAGCCATCGACGTGGCCCTGGCCGACCTGGACGCCGACGGCGACCTGGACATCGTGGTGTGCAATTACCTCGGCAACAACCTGGCAGTGTGCCGCAACAACGGCGCGGCCAGCTTCGGGGCGCCCACCGTCTATGCCGCCAGCACCAACCCCTTCGTGGTGACGACGGGCGACCTGGACGGCAACGGCAGCATTGATATTGTATGCTCTAACATCAGCAGCACCACCGTCAACGTGCTGCGCAACGGCGCGCTGACCGACCTGACGGTGAGCACCACCGCCAACATTCCGGCCGGCTCCTACAACAACGTCACCGTTACCGGCACCGGCGTGGGTACCCTCACCGGGGCCGTGTCGGTGGCAGGCGCCTTCACGGTGCAGAGCGGGGGCGTGCTGGCCACCAACTGCCAGCCCCTGACCGGCGCCGGGAGCTTCACGCTGCAGTCGGGCGCTGAGCTACGCATCTGCGACGCGGCCGGCATCAGCAGCACCGGCAGCACCGGCGCGGTGCAGGTGGCGGGCACCCGCTCCTTCAGCAACGACGCCACCTACCTCTACAACGGCACCGCTCCCCAGGTAACCGGGGCCGGCCTGCCGCCGCGCGTGCGCGACCTGGCCGTGAGCAACGGCACCGGCGTGACCCTGAGCACGGCCACCAGCGTGGCGCAGGTGCTGCGCCTGACCACGGGCGTGCTGAGCACCGGCGGCCAGAACCTGACGCTGCTCTCCGACTCGACGGGCACGGCCCTGGCCGTCAACGGCACCGGCAGCGCGAGCGGCAACGTGACGGTGCAGCGCTTTATCAGCCGGGTGCTGAACGCGGGGGCGGGCTACCGGCACTACTCCGCTCCGGTGAGCGGCAGCAGCGTGGCGGACCTGGCCACCGCCGGCTTTACGCCCGTGGTAAACGCCAGCTACAACTCGGCCACCAACCCCGGCGGCGTGACGCCCTTCCCGACGGTCTTCGCCTACGATGAAAGCCGGGTGCTGACCTCGCCGGCCACCACCTACTCCACCTTCGACAAGGGCTGGGTTTCGCCCGTAGCCCTGACCACGGCGCTGGACGTGGCCCGCGGCTACACCGTGAATATTCCCGGCAACCAGAAGGTGGACTTCGTGGGCACGCTCAACAACGGCACCGTGAGCCTGCCCCTCGCCCGCAACGGCGGCGCCAGCGGCGGCCTGTTCCTGGTGGGCAACCCCTACCCCGCGCCGCTGAACTGGAGCCAGGTCACCATCCCGACGGGTCTCGACAACGCCATGTACGTGTTCCAGAGCACCTCGCGCTACGGCGGGGGCTACCGCAGCTACGTCAACGGCGTGGGTGACCCGCTCGTCAGCTCTGGCCAGGGCTTCTTCGTGCGCCTGACGCCGGGCAGCAACGCGGCCACGCTGAACTTCAGCAATGCCGCCCGCGTGACCAGCTACGCTACCCAGCCAAGCTTTAACCGCGGCGGCGAAACCCGCCCGCTGGTGCAGCTGAGCCTGCAGGGCGACCCGGGCACCCCCGCCGATGAGGTGCACGTGTACCAGGAAGCCGGCGCCACCGCCGTGGTCGATGCCGCTTACGACGCGGTGAAGCTGCCCAACGCCCACGGCCTGAACCTGGCCGCCGTGGCGGCCGGCACCGAGCTGGCCATCAACGGCCTGCCCCTGCTGACCACCAGCACCGTAGTGCCGCTGACCGTGAGCGTGCCCCAAACCGGCCTCTACACCCTGCGCGCCGCCGCCCTGCTGAACCTGACCACCAGCACCGTGTACCTGCACGACGCCGCCACGGGCCAGGACGTGAACCTGAGCCTGCAGCCTGCCTACAGCTTCTCGGCCAACGCCCGGAGCCTGCCCGGCCGCTTCTCGCTGCGCTTCGAGCCCGCCCGCCCCACGGCGGCGCACGGCTCGCAGTCGGCCCTGGCCCTCGACGTGTACCCCAACCCCGCCACCGGCAGCTTCACGCTGCAGCTGCCCGCCGTGGCGGGGGCCACGCAGGCCGAGGCCACGCTCTTCAACGCCCTGGGCCAGCGCGTGCGCACCCAGACGGTAGCCCTGCCCGCCACCGGCGCCCGCACCACCATCGACGCGCGCAAGCTGGCCGCCGGGGTATACCTGCTGCAGGTGCAGGTGGGTGAGCACACCGCCAGCCGCCGCGTAACGCTGTACTAGGCGCGTCTTCACTGCCGGACGCAAAAAGCCCCGCCGACACCTCGGCGGGGCTTTTTGCGTCCGGCGGTTTGGGCCGGGTGGGTGGGGCGAAGCACCGCCGCGGGCTTATCTTGGGCCCGATGAGCTTCTCCTCCGAAAAAGAAAAAATGCTGGCCGGCGAGCTGTACCAGGCCAATGACCCGCAGCTGGTGGCCGAGCGCCGCCACGCCAAAGCTCTGTGCCACCGCTACAACCAGCAGCCCGTAGACCTCGATCGGGCCGTGCTGGCCGAGCTGCTCGGCTACGAAACCGACGCCCACCTCGAAGCCCCGCTGCGCTGCGACTACGGCTACAACCTGCGCTTGGGCCGCAACGTGTACGCCAACTACAACCTCACGGTGCTCGACTGTGCCCCCGTCACCATCGGCGACAACGTGTTCATCGCCCCGAACGTGGTGCTGAGCACCGCCGGGCACCCGGCGGAGGCCGGGCCGCGGGTGGCGGGCTGGGAGTTTGCCCGGCCCATCACCATCGGGGCGGGCGCGTGGCTGGGCGCGGGCGTCATCGTGCTGCCCGGCGTGACCATCGGGGCCGGCAGCACCATCGGGGCCGGCAGCGTCGTCACGCGCGACATTCCGGCGGGCGTGGTGGCCGTCGGCAACCCCTGCCGGGTGCTGCGCCAGCTGCCGGCCGCCGAGTAGCCGGCGCCGGGCCGCTCAGGCCGACGATTTGTGGTAAAAGAACGCTGCATGCCTACCAAATTCGCCGCAATCCGTACCTTACTGCCCGGGGCCGCTGCGCGGGCCCGCTCACTTTTTCTCCATTCCATTCCCATGGCTACTCAGCAAGAATTTCAGGATGCGGCCGACCGCGCCCAGCAACTCCCCAAAAAGCCCGACAACCTGACGCTGCTCAAGCTTTATGCCCTCTACAAGCAGGCCACCGAAGGCGACGTAAGCGGCGACCGGCCCGGCGGCTTCGACTTCAAGGCCATTGCCAAGTACGACGCCTGGGCCGGCCTCAGCGGCAAAGGCCCGGACGACGCCCGGCAGGAGTACGTGAACCTGGTCAACCAACTGTTCCAGCAGGGCTAAGCTGCTTGGGCGGTAGCACCGCCGATGGCCCTGGCAGTCATTGCGAGGCGGCACGACATTCCGCGCATCAAGCGGCGTCAATCCGTCCTCCAGGAGCACCGCCGACCCAATACTTACTACTTGCAAACAGCACCGCCCGAAACTGCGCAACAACAGTTTCGGGCGGTGCTTCTTTGTTGGTCGGTACACTGATCAGGACCGATTGGCTGCGCCTTCCGGCGGTTGCGTCGTCCTCGCAATGACAGCGGGTGCGGCCGGCGGCGTGCCTTACACCTTTTTGGGCGGCAAATCGAATGCTACGGCGTTGTGCTCGAAGTGCCCCTTGTGCGAACCGTCGCAGAAGGGTTTGTTTTGGGAGAGGCCGCAGCGGCAGATGCTGACCAGGGTGCGGCCCTGCAGGCCGTACTCGTTGCCCTGGGCATCGACGATGATGAAGTCTTCGCCTTCGACGCGCAGGGAGCCGTTGTTGTTGACGGTGAGTTTCGTGGGCATGGGGAACAAAAAAGGTAATGAGGTGACAAGTTAGGGGTGACAGGTAACAAGTGATACGGGACACGTTAAAAGAGCTGACCTGTTACCTGGCACCAGTTACGTGTCACCGGTCAACCGTTCAGCTTCTTGCGCATCACGAAGTCGTTCATCCAGTAGGGGCCGATGGGAATGTCTTCCTCGCGGTACTGCTGGAAGCCCAGGCGCTGGTAGAAGGTGAGGGCCGGGTTGTGGCGGTTTACGTTCAGCTCCAGCCACTGGCCGCCGGCCATGCGGGCGCCGCCCTCCACGGCCGTCACCAGGCGCTGGCCCAGGCCCAGGCCCTGGTGCGAGGGCAGCACGTAGAGCTTGTGCAGCTTGAACACCTCGGGTTCCGTGGCGCGGGCGCTGTAGGAGGCGTAGCCGGCGGGGTGGCCGTCGTAGTACACCAGCAGAAAGCGGTGGCCTTCGTCCTGCATCTGCCGCGCCAGCGAGGCCGGCGTGTAGATGACGCGGTACATGTAGTCGATCTGCTCCTTGCTGATAATGAAGCGGTAGGTGGGCTCCCAGGTGGCTTCGGCCAGCTCGATGATGACGGGAATATCGGCCGCGGTGGCCGGCTGAATGAGGACGGGAGCGGCTACCGGATCGGGCATAGGACGCGGGCGGAATATAATTTCGCAAAATAACGAACGTTCTTCCGGCCCGTAAGTGGGTTTGGCCCGAAATTTAAAGAGCCGGGTCGTAGCCCGGTTGCGGGCGGCACCTCCCAGCCCCGGGCCGTGTCTCTTTTTCCCCACAGTTGCTTGCTATGAAACGAATCCTGCGTTCCGCCGCCTTTGCCGCCGCGCTGCTGGCTGCCACCGCGGCCACGGCCCAAACGACGCCGGCCAAAACGCCCACCAAGACCTCCACGCCCGCCAAGACGCCCTCCAAGGCTTCCACCACCACCGACCAGGTTATTTCCGACGTGGAGCGCGACCTGGGCGTGTTCCGCGAGTGGATCAACGACCGGCTCGACAAGGCCGACGTGGTGACCAAGCGCGAATTGCCGCGCATCAAGGAAGAATACGAAACCCAGAGCACGCGCATCGACCGCGGCCTCGACAGCCTCACGGCGGCGGGCAAGCGCGAGTACGCCGGCCTGAAAAACCGCTACGAAAGCTGGGAAGCCCGGCAGGAGCGCCTGGAAAAGCAGGCCAGCCAGCCCGAAACCGCCCAGCAGACCCAGACGCGCATGCTCGGCGAAAACGTAAACCTCACCACGGCCCGCGCCTCGGAGATGACCGACCTCTACGGCCGCTTCATCGACTACGTGCGCACCAACCGCAAAAACTGGGCGCCCGAAGACTGGGCCCAGGCCTCGGTGGTGCTCACCCGCCTCAACCAGCGCTACGAGAAAGTGCGCGACCTGATCGACGTGGATGACCGCCTGCGCATCCGTTCCTGGCAGGCCGAGTTCCGCACCCTGGAACAGGCCAAGAAGACCAAGGAGGCCGTTAGTGAGAAGTAACGGACGTCTTCCAGCCCGTCATGGCGCGCTTGGCGAGACATCTCGCGTGCTGACGCCTGGTAGTAAATCAATCGTTCAACGAAAAGGTTAGCACCCGAGCGAGGTGTCTCGCCAAGCGCGACACGACGGGCTGATCGGACCAGGGCCGAAACCCTAAGCGGCTGCGCCAGCGCGTCGGAAGGCGTGCTGGCGCAGCCATTTCCAGGCCGCGCCCACGCTGTAGAACGTGCGCAGATCCACTTCCTGCCGGATTTTGTCGATCAGGGCCGCGTTTTCGAACGACACCATCATGTCGGGGTTGATGACGTAGGCGAAGGCCTGCAGGCCGCTGGCTTTGGCCCGCGGAATCCACTCGTACTCAATCCACGTCATGGCCTCGCCCCAGTCGCCGCTGGTGCCGCGCTTGTCGTTGAGCAGGCCCACGGGGTGGAGCTGCTCGTGCCAGGGCAGGCTGGCTTCGGCCACCCGAATGACTTCGTCGGCGGTGAGGTGGCCGTGCCAGCGCACGTAGAGCACGCGCTCCTTGTCGAAGAAACCGAAGTCGGCCACGCGCTGCCCGTGGTCGTCGTCGACGTGGTAGACCAGCTCGGCGGGCGAGTGGATTTTGCAGGTGCGGGGAAAGGGGACAGATGGCGGCATATATATAAGTTACCTTATTTTTTGCGGCGGCGCAATTCCTCCACGCACAGCGCAATCGGGCGGCGGCTTTGCTGTACTTTTGTCGGCCTCATTCTGAATTCGCCCTCCACCCATGCATATCGCCATTGTCGGCAACATCGGCGCCGGTAAGACCACCCTGGCTCACAAGCTGGCGCACCACTTTCAGTGGGAAGTGTTTCTGGAAGACGTCGACGACAACCCCTACCTGAAGGATTTCTACGACGACATGCCCCGCTGGGCCTTCCACCTGCAGGTGTACTTCCTCAACAGCCGCTTCCGCCAGACGCAGCGCATCAAGCAGCTGCAGGCGGGCAACAAGGGCGTGATTCAGGACCGAACCATCTACGAGGACGCCCACATCTTCGCGGCCAACCTGAACGAGTCGGGGCTGATGAACGAGCGGGATTTCAACAACTACCGCTCGCTCTTCGATTCGATGATCAGCATGGTGGAGCCGCCCGACCTGCTGCTCTACCTCAAGGCCGACCTGCCCAAGCTCATCCAGCAGATCGAGAAGCGCGGCCGCGATTACGAGACGCACATGCGCATCGAGTACCTCAAAAACCTCAACGAGCACTACGAGCGATGGATCAGCAGCTACGACTCGGGGAAGCTGCTCGTCATCGACGTGAACCAGCTCGACTACGTGACCCGCCCCGAAGACCTGGGCCTCATCATCGAAAAGATTCAGGGCACGTTGTTCGGTTTGTTTTAGGTGACAGGTGACACGTGACAGGTTTGGGGTAGGATGGATAAGTCTCCCGCGACCAAAAAGGCCGGCTGCTCACTCAGAGCAGCCGGCCTTTTTGATTGGCGCGGCACATCAGCCTATCACTTGTTACGAGGCACCTCTTGCTTATCACCGCCAGACCTCAATCCCCCAGCATGGCCTCGTTCAGGAAGCCGACGAGGGGCTGGGCGGCTTGCCAGGCGGCCAATACGCGGTCGGGAAAATCGGGGCGGAGCACTTCCTGGTCGGAGAAGGAGCGCCACACGAAAAAGCTTTTCAGCCGCAGCCACTCGATGTCGGGGTCGTTGCGGTCGTAGCCCTTGGGGGCGGTGCGCAGGGCCTGGCTCTGGTCGAGGCCGCCGGGGAATTCGCGCAGCAGCTCGGGCGACTGGCGCAGGGCGTGGAAGGCATCGGCGTTGTAGTGAATTTCCTGGCGGATGCGGGCCAGCTGCTGGGGCTCGGGCTGCCAGCGGCCGGCACCCACGTAGGTTTCGCCGCCGGCTTCGAGGGCCACGAAGTAGCCGGCCCAGGGGCTCTGGCGGCCGTCGCGCTTCAGGCCGGCGCCCATGTGGTTTTTGTAGGGCTCGTCGCTCTGGTGAAACCGGTCGTTTTTGTTGATGCGGTACATCACGTCGGCGGGGCTGAGCGCCAGCAGCGCGGGCTCGAACTGCTGGGCGCGCTGCAGCAGCTCGGTGATAAGCGTGGTGTAGCGTTTGCGGGCGCGCTGGTAGTCGGCGCGGTGCGCGTCCATCCAGGGCTTGTTGTTGTTCTGCTTGAGCTGGCGCAGAAACTCAAGTACGGGGGCAAGGTCCGTCACGGGCGGAAGGGGAGTGGGGGAGAACGGAAAGCGGGCCGGCCGGCCCGGTGAAGAACAACCAGCGCCGCCCGCGGTTAGTGCCGCCCCAACAGAAAAAGGCCCGTTGCCGGGCCTTTGCTGAAATCGGAAGAGCCGCACCAAAGCCGCCGCTAGTGGCGCCGCAGCTGCTGGGCCATCACGCCGGAGGGCGCCGCGTCGTTGAGCGACCAGTCGTAGGGTAGGTACTGCACCGTCGCGTCGGGGGCTACCGGCGTGGCGGCGTAACGGTTGAGGAAGGCAATCAGCCGGGCTGCGTCGCCGAACTCGGCGGCGTGCCAGTCGAAGACGCTCGATACCTGCACGGCCCCGGCCGTGAGTTGGTTGCGGGCGGGGTCGTTGACGAAGCGGCGGGCCTGGGCGTCGAGCTGCTGGTGGAGGCGCTGGCCGCAGTAGGCTTCGGGCAGCAGGCCGGGGCTGGAGGCGGCGGCGCAGTGCAGGGCCAGAAAGCGGCGCGGGTCCTGGGGCAGCAGCCGGGGCAGAATTTCGCGCTCAATCTGGTTGAGCGAGTATTGCTTGCCACCCACGTTGACCTCGGGGGCCTCCCATACCGAGCGGTAGCCGCCCACGGTTTTTACTTTGATGTCGCTCAGGCGCTGCACCGGGTAGTAGGCCACGGCCAGCTGCACGGTGTAGGCGTTGTATACGTTCAGCCAGAAGGCTGCCTGATCCGGGCGCGACCAATCGGCCTGGGGCGTGGTGCGGCGCAGGGCCTGCAGGTAGCCGCGCAGCTGGTCGTCGTGCTCGGCCAGGGCGGCGTAGCCCAGGCGGCCGTCGGCCTGCACGCTCCGTTTCAGCAAATCGTCCCAGGGCTGGTGCAGCAGCTCCAGGGTGTTGTTGTCGGCGCGGGCGCTGGTGGCCGCCAGCAGGGCCAGCCACAGCAGCAGCTGCGACCAAGCGAAACGGGTTTGGAACATTGCTTAGGTGCGGGCAGAGCAGGAAAAGAACTTGCGCAAGGCAGTGATTTTCCTGTTTTGGGATAAAGGTCAACTACTTATGCGGGGCGAAAGTACAACTGAAACGGTATTTTGCCAATAGCCGATAAAACTTTGCCGTCTAAATACCCTTCATTCAATTTATAAGCCCTACCTGTTATTCCCGAAATGGGACGCAAGACCAGCGGGCCAGCTGAAACCGATGCCAAACCGCTTCAACCAGGCCGGCCCGCACCACCAGCACCAAGTGTTCCGGTAGCCGGGGCGCCGCCAGCAGGGCCGTTAGGGCCGGGGCCAGGCCAAGGCCGCGCAGTTCCAGCGGCCCGATTTCATCAACTACCAGCCACTGCACGGCGGGCTCGGTGGCCGCTCCTCGCAGGACTGCATTGGCCCAATTGAAAGCCGTCGGCGAAAAGCGGAAGCGGCCCACCTGCTGCACCGGCCACTGGCCCGGCCGCGCCGCCGCCGGCCACTGCAGCCCGCTACCGAGGTCGAGGAAGTGGCGCTGGCCGTGGGCGTCGGTGGGCATCAGCAGGCCGCCGACGTTGGGGCAGCCGGCGGCCCAGCGGCGCAGGCGGGTGGTTTTGCCGCTGCGGATGGGGCCGCTGAGCAGGTGAATCTGCATGGCATCAGGCGCCCGGTCGCGCGTCGGGACGGAGGAAGACGTTGACGGCCAAGGCGCGCCCAAACCAGCGCAGCCGGCTCAGGCCGCGGTGCCCCGCCGAGTGGCGCCAGCAGCGGGCTACCAGCTGTCGGGTGGCGGGCAGCAGGGCCAGTGTCTGGCGCAGGTCGGCGGCCCAGCGGCCGCGCGGGCGGGTAAGCCAGTGATGCAGGCGCTGCGTCAGCCAGGGGCCGAGCAGCAGGGCCCAGGCGCCGTAGAGCAGCACTGAGCGCAGCAGCAGGCCGCCCAGGCGGTGCTCATTGGCTACGGCGGCCGGCGCCCAGCCCAGCGCCGCCGCCAGCCACAGCAGCAGGCAGGCTGCCCACAGCCCGAGCAGCAGGCGGCTGATGCGCCAGCGCCGGGCGCGGCGCGTAGGAGCGGAGTCTTCGCCGGGGGCGTCTTCGTCCTCGTCGGCGGGGTCGGGGCGGAGCTGCAGCCAGGCGTAGCGCTGCACCAGGCCGGGCAGGCGCGCGGGCAGGCCGCCGGCCCACCAGCCCAGCGCCGCCCCCACCAGCGCGTGCGCGGCGAAGTAGAGGCCCACCAGCCAGAGGGCGTAATTGGGCTGCCGGGCGGCATCCGCCCCGAGCAGGCCGCGCACAAAATCGTTGAACGCCGCGGGCAGGGCCTGCCCGCCCAGCAGCCACAGCGTGAGCACCCGCTGCCCGGCCGACTCCACCAGGGTGAGCAGGCCCAGCAGCAGGCCGCGCAGGCGGGGCAGCGCCCGCGGCCAGCTCAGCAACTCGCCCAGCAGGCCCTGAAAAGCCACCGCCACGTAGGCGTTGGGGGAGGTGTGCGGGCTGAGCAGGGCCTTGATGGTGAGCACCACCAGCAGGGCGCGCAGCACGGCGCCGGGCCCGCGGCGGTAATGGCCCAGCAGCGTGAGCACCACCACGGCCGCGCCGCCCACCAGCAGGCCCGTCACCGGCAGCCGAAGCGCGTGCAGCACCCCGCCGAGCAGGGCTTCGCTGAGCGCCCACAGCGCCACGAGGCGCGGCAGCAGCAGCGGGGGAAGGGCAATGGCGGGGGCAGCGGTGGTCGGGGACATAACACCAGATAATACCGGGCGGCCAACGTGAATCGGCGGATTCCGCGTCGGGCGGGGCGGAGGGCGCGGGGCGCGCTAGGTGAGCGGGTGGTGGCTGAGCACGCGGGCGGCCTCGCCCACGCGCACCAAGCCCCGGGCGGGCCCGACGACGTTCATGCCGAACATGACCTTGTTGGCCTTGGTGCGGTAGCTGGCCAGGGTGCGCAGAGGCTCGGGGCCGCGCTGGGCGGTTTCCTGGTCGGTGGTGGTGAGCACGCAGCGGGCGCAGGGCCGGATGCCGTGGAAGGTCAGGTCGCCGAGCTGAAACTCGTACCAGGTGTCCTCGGCGTAGGGCGTGGCGCCGCTCACCACCAGGTTGGGGCGGAAGCGGTTCATGGCCACGGCTGCGGGCAGGCGCTGGTTCAGGTCGTCGAGCGAGGCCTGGCCGATGAGCAGGTAGGGGTAGGCATCGGCGAAGCTGACCAGGCCGGGGGCGTGGCCGCCGTCGGCGTCGCGCAGGGCGGCCTCGGGCATGTGCACCAGGCGCACGGGCAGGCCCAGGGCTTCCGTCAGCCACTCGTCGTGCTCCTTCAGCCCGCGGAAGGCAAACACCATATCGTCCCAGATGGTAACGAACTGCGTGCCCTTATGCTCGGCCTCGAAAGGCACCAGCAGGGGGCGCAGGTCGGGGCGCTGAATGTGGCGGATAATGAAGCCGTTGTGGGCGTAATCGAGGTGGAGCAGCGCCATCTGCGGGTGCGTGCGCTGCGTCAGGAACTGCCCGCGCTCATCCACCACCAGCCAGCGCCGGTCGTGGCGCAGGCCGCGGGTGGTCAGCTGAGCCTCGGGCACGCGCAGGCCGCCGAGCGACTTGACGGGGTAGAGGTACAAATCGGTCAGGGTGAGCGGAGCGGGGGTATCGGCCATGGGGCGAAGGTACGGCTTGCGCGGGAGTGCGAAAGGGGGTAAACTGCGCCGCCGCGGCCGATCAGCGCGGCCCCCGCCTATGCTGCCCGCCGCCCCCCTGCCCGCCGAAGCCCCGGAAACGCCCGCCGCGCCCGCGCCGGATGCCTGCCTCAACTGTGCCGGCACGCTGCTGGCCGGGGCCGGCTACTGCCCGCACTGCGGGCAGCCGCGCCCGCACCGCCTGTCCACGGCCCACGTGCTGCACGAAATCCTGCACGTGTTCACCCACGCCGACAAAAGCATTTTCGGCTTTGTGGGCCAGGTGCTCACGCGCCCTGCCCGCGTAGTGGCCGACTACCTGGCTGGGCGGCGCAAGCGCTACTTCAACCCGTTTCAGTTTCTGCTGCTGGCCGTGGGCGTGGCCACCGTGCTGGCCGTGCAGCTGCACTACTATGAGCGCATCGGGGAGCAGGTGCAGCTGGCCATGCAGGCGCACGGGGCCCCGGCCGCGGTGCTGGCGCGGGTGGGGCAGTACTTCCACGCCGTCGGTAAGTTTTTCAACGTGTGGTGGCTGGCCCTGATGCCCCTGCACGCGCTGGTGGCCTGGGCCGTGTACCGCCGCCGGCTCAACTACGCCGAGTCGTTTTTTCTGCTGGTCATCGTCGGCAGCGTGTTTCAGCTCTACCTGATTTTGGCCTTGGTGAGCGTGTTTCTGGTGGTGGGGCTGGAGCCGGGCAGCAGCACCGCGCTGCTGCAGGCTACGGTGTACGTGGGCTACCTCACCTGGATCGGGCGGGGCGGCCTGGGCCTGCGCTGGCCGCGGGCCGTGGGCAGCGCTCTGGTGGTCAGCATGCTGGCCGGGGTCATCAATTACGGCCTCAACTGGCTGGCTTTCTGGGGCTACGTGATGCATTTTCGGGTGCCGGGATGAGCGCGGGCGTGGCAAAGCCCGGCAGCCTGCGATGCGCCGGCTGATGGGCGTGCCCCGGGCTTCCTGCCCTGCCTCGTTAGTGCAGCGGCCGCTTCTTGATGAGGCCGCCGCGGGTGTCCTTGATGCTGTGCATCAGGATGAACGCCTGATGGTCGATGGCCTCGACCTCGGTGCGCAGGCGCGTCAGCTCCAGGCGGGTGACGGCGGTGAAGACAATGTCGAGGCCTTCCTGCTGGTGGCCGTGGCCGCCGTAGCCGGTGCGGCCCGCGTAGATGGTCACGCCGTGGCCCAGCTTCTCGGTAATCATCAGCCGGATAGCCTCGCTGCGCTTGGAAATGATGGTGACGCCGGTGTACTCCTCCAGGCCGTCAATCATGAAATCGACCGTCTTGGAGGCCGATAGATAGGCCAGGATGGAGTACAAGGCGGTTTCGACCGACAGAATCCAGGCCGCCACCAGGAAGATGACGATGTTGATGAGCAGAATCACGTCGCCCACGCTCAGCGGGCTTTTGCGGCTGGCGAAGACGGAGAGGATTTCGGTGCCGTCGAGCACGCCGCCGCCGCGGATGGTGAGGCCGATGCCCGCCCCGAGGAAAAATCCGCCGAAGACGGAAATCAGCAGCTTGTCGGTGGTCAGCACCGGGAAGGTGACGAAGTAGAGCACCAGGGCCAAGCCGAGAATGGCCAGCCCGGCGCGCACGGCCACCACCCGGTCGAGGTGAAAATAGGCCAGCAGCAGAAACGGCGCGTTGATGACGATGATGAGCACCGACAGCGGCCAGCCCGTTACGTGCGCCGTCAGGAGCGACATGCCCGTCACGCCCCCGTCGATAAAGTCGTTGGGCAGCAGAAAGCCCTTCAGCCCCAGCGCCGCCGAGAAAATGCCGGCCAGCATGAGCCCCGCGTTGACGAGCTGCCGCCGCAGCAGCCGCCGGGCCTGCTGCCACAACTCATGGTTGGAGGGGCCGGGCGTGGGGCCGCCGGCCTGTTGCTGGCGGAGGACGTTGCGGATAATGAGTTGTTGGATGAGCATGCGGCGGCGAGGCTGGGTGTTGGTGCTAGGTACGGCCAAAGATGGGTTTTTGACCGGAATGAGCGGGCCCCAACCGGGTGGTCACAAAAAAAAGGCGGCCCAGCGGACCGCCCTTTTCCGGGTTAGTATGCAACTGATGACCGCGCCCTAGATGCCGGCGCGGATGATAATCCAGTTCGTGCCGTCGGATATGGCCGTGACGACCTTGGACGAGCCCGTGGTGTTCATGTCGAAGGTGTTGCCGCTGCTGATGGTGTTCGTGCCGTCGAAGATGGAGCTGTTGCTGGAGAGCTTAGCCGCGATGCTGCCGCCGTTGCGCAGGTAGTAGATGCGCCCTTTGCAGGAGCTGGCCGCCGGCAGAAAGTAGTGCTGGTTGCTGGTGCTGCTGGGGGCCAGGCCGTAGTAGCCGGCACCGAGGTCCGTCTGGCTGGGTATGCCCTGGTCCAGGCCGTTGGCGCTGCCAAGGGGGCCGCCGCCGCCGCCGTAGCCGGTCTGCACGCCCACGGCAAAGGTGCCGTTTACCTGCAGGCTGCTGCTGGGCGCCGACACGCCGATACCCACCCGGATGGCGTCGTTGTTGCCGGGTAAGGCCCCGAGGACCAAGGAGTTGCTCTGGGTGACCGAGGCGCTGTTGCCGATGATGTAGGCATCGTATAAGCCCGGACTGGCCTGCACGCTGCCACCGATGAGGATGTTGTTGTTGCTGTTGTTGTTCAGGTTAGTGCCGGAAAAGCCCCCAAAAATGAGGTTGCCATTGCCCAGGGGCCGGCTCGCGGTCTGACTGCCGGCGGAGTTGCCGACGAACACGTTGTTGCCGCCACTGGTCATGTTAACCCCGGCATCGTTGCCCAGCAGAGTATTGCCCGCATCCGTCGCCTGTTGGCCGGCCCGGTAGCCCACGAACGTATTCGAGCCGGCGTTGCTGCTTTCCCCGGCTTTGGCCCCCACGAAAACGTTCTGCGTGGCATTCGTCACCGCCACGCCGGCATTGAAGCCCAGCAGCACCGAATACGAGGAGGGCGTGTTGTTGCCCAGATTCACGCGGCCGTTGCTGAACACCCGGAAGGCCTCGGTGCCGTTGCGCTTAAAGATGAGGTCCTCGTTGTTGTTCGAGCCCAGGAACTGGTTGCCGTCGAGGGTGTTGCCCGTCAGGCTCCAGCCGCTGCTGCTGGGGATAGTGGCCCAGGTATTGTCGCCGCGCAGGAAGGTGCTGCTGCTGGCCGTGCCCGTGGCGGCCAGCTTCGGGATGGTCACGGCATCGTCGGCCAGCTTGGCGCTGTTCACGGCGTTATCGGCCAGCTTAACGTTCGTCACGGCGCCGGAGGGCAGCTTCGAGGTGGTCACGGAATTGTCGGCCAGCTTGAGGCTGGTCACGGCGTCGTCGGCCAGTTTCGCGTTGGTTACCGCTTCGTCGGCCAGCTTAACGGTCGTCACGGCCCCGGTGGCTAGTTTGGCGGCGTTTACCACGCCGGTACCAATGCTGGGGTTCGGGTAAGTCCCCGACAGGTCGCCGCCGGCCGCGCCGCTGGGCGTAGCGGTGGGTGCTGCCCAGGTGTTGTCGCCGCGCAGGAAGGTGCTGCTGCTGGCCGTGCCCGTGGCGGCCAGCTTCGCGATGGTGACGGCGTCGTCGGCCAGCTTAGCGGTATTGATGACGCCGGCCGCTACCGTGGGGTTCGGGTAGGTGCCGGTCAGGTCGCCGCCGGCCGCACCGCTGGGCG
This sequence comes from Hymenobacter edaphi, assembly GCF_003258365.1. GTDB lineage: Bacteria > Bacteroidota > Bacteroidia > Cytophagales > Hymenobacteraceae > Solirubrum > Solirubrum edaphi. The sequence goes on from NZ_QHKM01000004.1 coordinate 322,115, forward strand.
TGGTGGCCGGGTTCAGGTACACCCAGGCGGCAGGGTTGCCGGCGTAGTACCAGAAGCCCGTCTGGGTGCCGCCCGAGGCGGTGCCGTCGGTCTGGTACACCATCAGGCCCTGGGGTGGCGAGGCAATGGCGGTGCGCTGGGCCTGCGTCAGGCGCGGAATCAGCAGGCCCCGGTCGGTAGCTGATATGTCCAGCGCGGCTTTGGCATTAGGCGAAGTAGTGCCGATGCCGATGTTCTGAGCCAGGGCGGCCGGGGCAGTCCCCAGTAGCAGAGCAGCGGTCAACCAGGCAGCAGGTTGTGGGCGGCGTATCATGTTGGTCATAGGCGTGTAGCGCGTCGAATCTGGCCCCAAATCTAGCCGCTTACCCCCGCCGGAAGGATAAAGCACTTTGTACCCTAATCAGGTGACAAGGGACTTTCCTAAGCGGAGCAGACCCGGCGGCCCGGCCGGGCTACACCGGCACCGGGCAGTTCCAGAGCCGGCGCAGCCCGTCCAGGGAGCCGTTGAACTGGTCCCGGTCGCAGGGCCCGATGCCGTCCACGCTGTGCGGAGCGGGGCCGTTCACGCCGTCGGTGTACTGCCACATGGTCCAGGTATGCCAGGCGGCCGGGTGCGTGGGGTAGGGCACGTCGGCGTAGCGGGCCACCCACAGCCAGCACTGGGTCAGAATGGCGCTTTTGTCGGCCTGGAGCTGGGTCAGGTAGCTGTCGGTGGAGTACAGGCCGGGGTAGCGGCCGGTTTGCTGGTGCACGTACTGCACGAAGTCCTCGGCCTGCTTCACCGTCATGCACCCACCGCTGCCGCTGCTGTTGTCCTCGAAGTCGAGCACCAGCAAATCAGTGGCTGCGGGCGCCGTCACGGCCAGAAAGTGCTTGGCCTGGGCGACGCCGTCGGCGTTGGTGCCGAAGTGGTAAGCGCCCCACAGCAGCCCGACCGACTGGGCCAGCGGCTTGCGGCTGGAATAGCGCGCGTCCACGCTCTGCGTGTCCTGGGTAGCCTTGTGAAACATACCTACGATGCCCTGCGCGGCCACGGTGTTGAAGTTGATGTTGTCCTGCCAGTGCGAGACGTCGACGACGGCGTTGAGCATAAATCAAACGATGAGAAGTAAGGAACAAGAACCGTCGCGGCCGGGCTAGCTGGTAAGGTCGGCCGAGCCGGGAAAAAGCGCTTCGAGCCGGGCTTTCAGCGGGGCCGAGATGTAAGGCACCGTGAACAGAATGCGGATGGGGGCGCTGTTGGTGGTGTCGACGGCAGCGCCCGCCGGCAGCCGGCCGAAGTTTTTCAGCTCGCGGGCCCAGAGCGGGCTGGGCTTGAGCAGGTACAGCCGCACCGCGTAGGCCTCGCCGGGGCCCAGCGGGTTCAGGTACTCGCCCAGGTTGATGCCCCACTCGCTGGAGCCGGTGCCGCTGGCCGCCAGCTCCGTCGACCAGTCGGTGCCCACCATCGCGAAGCCCTCGTCGCTGCCCATCGGCACCTCCAGGTTGAGCACGCCCAGCCCCGCCTGTACCTTGGTTTCCAGCCCCCAGGCCACGCCCACGTAGTCGCGGCTGCTGATAAACGCCGACCCGCCGACGGTAAAGGCCGATGTCGCCTGAAAGGAGCTGCGCTGAATGCCCGTTTCGGAAAAGGCAAACTCCAGGTAGGGCAGGTTGCCATCGGGACCGAAGCAGTTGGAGCCAAAGCGGCTGACCACTTCGTGCACGTAATTTTCCTGGTAGCTGGCGGTTGAGCTGCCGTTGGCCGTGCCGTACACCTGGCTGTAGTTCACGCCGTTGAACGTGAAGTCGCTATGCACCGTGCCCGGGCTGTAAAACAGCTTGCGCATCCGGTGATTGATGAATTCTTCCTGGTAGGAGAGCAGGTTGCCGGGGGTGTAGCAGTAGCTCGTAATACTCGCCGGCGGCGGCCACCTGCGTTGAAGGTCGTCGGTGTGTTCCTAAGCGTAGTGGGCGGCGGGCGCCGCACCCTTGGCCCGCCCCCGCTACCAGGCGGGGGCGGGCCGGGCTACCGGCACCAGGCAGCTAGGCCCGCACCGACTTGATAAAGCACTGGCTGATCATCATGGCCACGTAGGCGAAGCCCTTGCGGCCGGCGTTGTCGCGGTCGTCGCCGTAGTCCACCTTCTTCTGCACGTCGCGCATGGCGTTGTACAGGCCCTCGCTCACGTCGTTGCCCACGCCGTCGGTGTTGGCAATGACGGGGCTGATCTTGAAGTTCTTGTCGTCGGCGCCGTGAAATTGGGCCGCGGCCTGCGCCAGCACCAGCTTGCCGGTCGCGTCGAAGCCGCAGATCAGGGTAAGGTGGTCGTCGCGGTTGCCCCGGTCGTAGTCGATTTTGCACGACACGATCAGGCCCAGGTTGTCGCCCACCACCGAGGTTTCCATGTACCACACGCGGTAGTTGAGCGGGTCGTCGTCGCCGGGCACCTGGTTCTGGTACTGGAAGCTCACCACCTTGTCGTAGTTGCTGGATTTGAAGTTGCCGTAGTACTCCCAGGCGTCTTTGCCGTTGTCGCTGGTTTTGAAGTCCGGGATGTTCAGGTCTTTCCCCGATTCCAGCATCAGGGGGAAGTAATTGTAGTCGAGGGTAATGGTACTCATCGGGTTGTCAGGATAATACGGTGGGGAATGATTAGGCCGACACGCAGCTGCAGGCCCGGTTGACGGCGTGGCACACCACGGCCGTAGTGTAGAGGCGGCCGCCGTCGTCGCTGAGCTTGATCAGCTTGGGGCTGATGTAGTTGAAGAGCGCGCTGTACACGTCGAAGGCCACGGCGGCGGCCGTAACGACCAGGCCCACCGCGGCCGAGAGGCCCGCCGTTTCGGGGGCGGCCACCGCGGCACCCGCTACGATGACGGCGGCGGCGCTATCCACGGCCAGCACCACCACCGGCGGAATCTTAAACCCGTCGCCGCCGGCCTCCCAGTCGCCGGCCACCTGCTGCAGGGTGCCGTCGGGGTTGAAGGTCAGGACCAGGTTGGCGTGGTCGTCGGTGGCGTTGTTGCGGATGTGGTCGATTTGCATCGACAGCTCAGTCTTGTTGCCGTTCCAGGTGGGGTTGTACACGCGGTAATCCGAATCCTGGATGGTGTACTCCACCTTGTTGGAGCTTACCTGGGCATTGGGGAACAGCTTCTGAAACTTTCCCAGGTCAAATTGCAAACTCATGTACGGGCTATTTAAATCTTCACGGTGCCTACTCTGTGGGCTTTTCGGCGGCGGCCACCTGCGTTGAAGGTCGTCGGTGTGTTCCTTGCAATAGGAATTAGCGGAAGGGCAACCAGGCGGCTACGGGCGCGCTCCGTGGCCAGCTGCTTGGTGGATCAAAGGTGCTGCGCCGTGGGTGATTAGCTAAATAAAAATTGTACCCTGTTTAGGGGAGAGTAATTTTGCGGGGTAGGGCAGGTATTTCTACGGGGGCTGGCCCGTGTCCCCTGAACCGGGTACAGCGCCCGTGCGGCTGCCGGTGTGTCGAGTTGCACCTTTGTCATCGTTTATGACTTTCCCCACTTTTCCCGTCGCCCTGGCCATTGTCGAAGACGACGCCCGCGTGCGCGAGTTGCTGCGCACGTACCTGAGCCGCCAGCCCGAGTTTAGCTGCACCATCGTGGTGGGCTCGATGGAGGAATTCTGGGAAGAACTGGCCCTGGGCCTGCCCCCGCGCGTCATTTTGCTCGACGTAAGCCTGCCCGGCCAAAGCGGCATCCAGGCCTTGCCCATGCTGAAAAAGCGCCTGCCCGAAGCCGATGTGGTGCTGCAGACCATGCACGACGACGCCGACCGCATTTACCAGGCGCTGCGGGCCGGGGCCACGGGCTACGTCATCAAAAACGCCACCAGCCTGCCCCAGTACAAGCAGGCCCTGCTCGACGTGCTGCAGGGCGGGGCGGCCCTCTCGCCTTCGGTGGCCCGCAAGGCCCTGCAGCACTTTCAGCCCGCCCCCAGCCAGCAGCCCGCCCTGCTCTCGGCCCGCGAGCAGCAGGTGCTGCAGGCCCTGCTCGATGGCCTGAGCGAAAAGCAGGTGGCCGCCCGCCTCACCCTCTCGCCCGACACGGTACACACCTACGTCAAGCGCCTCTACGACAAGCTGCGCGTGAACTCACGGGCCGAACTGCTGAGCCGCGCCGCCAAAGGCGACCTGTAAGCGCCCCCGCGGCTACAGCGGCACCCGCAGGCGCACCCTCCAGCCGCCCGGGGCCGGCCCGGCTTCCAGTGCCGCCCGCAGCAGCGCGGCCCGGTGGCGCATGTTGCGCAGCCCCTGGCCCGCCCGCGACGTGGCGGCCGGCGCCCCCTGGCTGCTGACGGTCAGCTCCAGCTGCGCGCCGCCGCTCAGGCCCACGGCGATGGACGTGCCCGGCTGGCTGTACTTCAGCGCGTTGGTCAGGGCTTCCTTGAACACCAGGTACACGTGCTGGCGCACCGCCGGCGGCAGCGGCCGGTCGAGCGTGGGCGGCAGGGCCGTGTCGTCCAGCGACAGCGCCCGGCCGGTAGCCCGGGCCGTGGCGTCGAGGTGGTCCTGCACCCGGTCGACCAGGGCCGCCAGGGTATCGGCCCCGGCATCGACGCTCCAGATGATGTCGCGTACGGTGCTGGCCGCCGCCCGGCTGTCGTCGACCAGGGCTTCCAGCTGCGGGGTGGGGGCCAGTTCCAGCTCGCGCAGCAGCTCGGCCTGCATGGTCACGCGGGTGAGCAGGGCGCCCACTTCATCGTGCAAATCGGCGGCGAGGCGGGCGCGCAGCTCGTTTTCGCGGCGCAGGCGCAGCAGGCGGCCGCGCTGCCAGAGGTACACCGCGGCCACGGCGGCCAGGCCGGCCAGCACCCAGGTCAGCGGGCGGTTCCACCAGGCGGCCGTCACCGTCAGCGGCAGGCTCAGCTGGTTGGTGGCCGGCACGCCCTGGCTGGTTTCGGCCCGAATGTCCACGGTGTAGCGGCCCGGCGGCAGCCCCTGCAGGCGCAGCTGCGGTGTCGTGCCCAGGCCCAGCCACCGGTTGCCGAGCCAGCCGCGCACCCGGTAGGCGTAGCGGGCCCGGGCGGGGTCCGCGTCGTGGGTCAGGGCCAGGTGCAGGTCGACGAGCGGCGCGTCGGGGGCCAGGTGCAGGGCTGGTCGCGCGTCGGGGGGCAGCAGGTAGCGGGTGTGGTTGGCGGCAGTGCCGAAGGTGGTCAGGCGCGTCAGCAGCAGGTGCGGACGCGCCGCCGCCGGAGCCGGGGCGCGGTCGGGCCAGATGCGGTGCAGGCCGGCCACGCCCCCGATCAGCAGCGAGCCATCGGCCGGGTCGATGTAGGCGGCGCGGGCGTTGCACTCGTCGGAGGCCAGGCCGTGGGCCGTGGTGAAGATGGCCAGCCGCCCGCTGCCCGGGTGGTAGCGCACCAGGCCCTGGTAGGTGCCCAGCCACAGGTAGCCGCCCGGGCTGGGCGTGATGGTGGCCACCGATGCGTTGGGCAGGCCCTGGCCCAGCGTCAGGGCCGGGTGCGCCCGCCCGTCGGGCTCGATGACGGCCAGCCCGTGGGCGCGGGTGCCCACCCACAGCCGGCCGTCGGGCGCCAGGTACAGGCAGCGCGCGCCGTCGACCGGGGCCCGCCGGCCGGCCGGGGCGCCGGGGCCGTAGCTGGTGCGGGAGCCGGTGGCCAGGGTGAGCCGTTCCACGCCCTCGGGCGTGGCCAGCCACAGGTGCCCGCGCCCGTCGGGGCACACGTCTTCGATGGAGCGGCCCGCCAGCGGCGCCGGCGCGCCCGCCGGCGTGAAGGGGCGGTAGGTGGCAGCGGCGGCGTCGTACCAGTACAGGCCGGCGCGGGTGCCGCCCCACACCCGCCCGCTGGCCGGGTCGCGGGCCAGGCTTAGGATGCCGGCGTTATTGGCACTCTGGTCGGTGACGGGGAGCTTGTTGATGCGGCCGGAGTGCGGGTTGAAATGCAGAAAGGGAAAGACGCCCACCGCCAGCCAGTCGCCGCCGGGCCCGAGGGGCGCGGGCACCACGCCCATGAGCACCGGCGCATTGCCGGCCGGCAGCGCGGCGGCGGGCCAGCGGCGCAGCGGGGCCAGGGGCGAGTCGGGGGCCTGGGTGAGCAGGCCCTTCTGGTAGCTGCTGACCAGCAGGCGGCCGTCGGGCAGCCGCACGCTGGCGCGCACGCTGTAAGGCTGGCCGTCGGGGCCGGGCAGGGGCTGAATGAAGGCGGGCGCGGCGGTGCGAAACCAGCAGCCGCGGGTGCCCGAGTCGAACACCCACCAGCGCCCGGCGTTGTCGGCGCGCAGCCGGCCGTTCCAGGCCCCGGTCGACCAGTCGGGCAGCGCCAGGCTGAACAGCAGGCGGGGCTGGGGGGCGGGCCCGGCCGTCCAGCTAAGCTGCAGCAGCTGGCCAGGGCGCAGCAATACGGGTCCGGTGGGGGTGTTGCGCAGCAGGTCGCTGGCGCTCTGCTGGCTAGTCGGGGCCCAGCGCAGCGCCTCGTGCAGCTGGTTGCGGGCGTCCAGCCGGTAGGCCGCGTGCCGGCTGAGCAGCCAGATCCGGCCGCGCGGGTCGTACACCGGAAACAAGGGTTCCGCCGGGTTCGGGTACCAGTTGCGCCGCAGCCGGCCGGTGGAGTCGAGCTGGCTGGTGTGGGTTTCGCTCACCATCCAGTGGGTGCCGTCGGGGGCGGCAAACCAGTCGGTGACTTCGGCGGTGTAGGGCAGCAGCGGCCCGGCGGGCCGTCCCTGCGGCGAATACCGGCGCAGCCCCACTTCGCGCTGGTACACCCACACGTGCCGGCCGTCGGCGGCCAGCTGCACTCCGGCAATGTAGCGGCTGGGCTGGTCGGGGGCGGGCAGCGGCAGCGCCCGCAGCCCGCCGTCGGGGCCGAAGCGGTACAGCCCCGATTCGGTGCCCACCCAAAGGCTGCCGTCGGGCAGGGGCAGCAGCTGGTTGCAGGGCACCGGCGGCAGGGCCGGCCCGGCCCGGCGCAGGGCGTTGAGGGGGACCAGCTCGGTGCCGTCGTAGCGGTACACGCCGTCGTCGGTGCCCACCCACATCAGGCCCTCGGGCGTGGTAACCAGGGTGCGCAGCATCAGCTTGCTGAGCGCCGCGTCGGGCTGCCAGCCGCCCGGCGCCGGCGCCGCCGCGGCGCGCAAGGCGAGCAGCACCGCCAATAACCCCAACCATAAGCCCCGGGTATTCATCGCTCCAAGGTACAGCTCGGCCGTTAGGAAATGGGCCGGCCGGGGCCGATAACGCAATGTTAATCTGGGCCCTCACGCGCCGGTCTGGCCGCATTGGTGGGCGGCCGGCGCGCGGGCCGGGGCTTACGCAAAACAGCCACCAACGCGGGGCGCTGGTGGCTGCAATAGCACAAAACCGGGACTGGCTTACTTGCCGCCGGCCGAGGTGCCGCCGCTGGCCGAGGCCGTGGCCTGCTGGGCCAGCTGCACGGCGCGGTAGAGGTTGACCACCCCGCCGGTGTTTGAAAGCGTGGTGAAGTCCACCTTTTTCTTTTCCTCGCCGGGCTTGACGACCTGCGTGTGCACCGGCTCGGCCGACTGCATGATGATGCGCTTCAGCTCGGCGGCCTGCAGCTGCGGGAAGTAGGACTTGAGCACCGCGGCCACGCCGGCCACCGTGGGGGCGGCCATGCTGGTGCCACTCTCGTTGCCGTATTTGCTGCCGGGCAGGGTGTTGTAGATGGCCACGCCCGGGGCAAAAACGTCGACGCGCTTGCCGTAGTTGGAGAAGTCGGCGGCCAGCTGCGCGTCGTTCTTGCTGCTGCTGGCGCCCACCGTCAGCACGTTGGGGTAGGTGGCTTTGGCGCCCTCGGCAATGGCGGCCGGGAAGTGGTCAATCACGTCGATGTTGTTCGACTCGTTGCCGGCCGCGTGCACCAGCAGCACGCCCTTCTGGCCGGCGTAGCGGATGGCGTCCTCCACGGCCTTGCGCTGGGGCGAGTAGTACTTCCCGAAGCTCATGTTGATAACCGTCGCGCCGTTGTCGACGGCGTAGCGGATGGCGTTGGCCACGTCCTTGTCGTGCTCGTCGCCGTCGGGCACGGCCCGGAGGGCCATGACGCGCACCGGCGCGTCGGCCACGCCCAGCACGCCCTCGTTGTTGCGGCGGTCGGCGGCGATGATGCCCGACACGTGGGTGCCGTGCATGGGGTCGGGGCCCATCACGTCGGGGTTGCCGTAGCCGCGCTGGTCCACCTTCGTTTCGTCGTCCTGCACGATGTCGGCCCGCGGGTTATAGCTCAGGTTCAGCGAGTACTCCACGCGCTTCCGCGCCGACACGGCCGCCTCCTGCATCTGCGTCACCACCGACTCCATGTCGGGCGCGCCGGTGGCCACCAGGCTCTGGTACCACTGCGCGGCCACCGTTTTCAGGCGGGCATCCTGGGTGGGCGGGTTGCGCAGCACGGCCGTATCCAGCCGCTGCACGCCCAGCACCTGCTTCACGATGTCCACGTTCTTGCCGATGGTTTCGCTCATCGGGCCGTACTGCTCCGCGCTTTCGGTGTCTTCCTTGAGCTTCTTGTCGTAGTCCTTTTTCACGCGCTGGTACAGGTCGTATTCGGCCTGCTTGTCCTTGGGCAGCGCGGCGCGCGTCTTGCCCTCGTAGAGCGGCTTCAGGCGGGCCACCAGGCGCGTCTCCTCGTAGGTGTCGGTGCCCACGTTGCGGCCGTCCTTGCCGCCGAGGAAGTTCCAGCCGTACACGTCGTCGACGTAGCCGTTGTTGTCGTCGTCCTTGCCGTTGCCGGCAATTTCGCGGGGGTTGTGCCAGAGCACGCGCTTCAGGTCGACGTGGGCCGTGTCGACGCCCGAGTCGATGACGGCCACCACCACCGGCGAGGCAGTGCGGCCTTTCAGCAGCTCGGCGTAGGCGCGGTCGGCACTGATGCCCATCACGTTGTTGGCTTTGGGGTCGAGCAGCGTCCACTGGGGCGCGGCGGCCGGGGCGGCGCTCTGCGCGAAGGCGGCGGCGGGCAGCAAAGCCACGCCGAGTACGGTCAGCCAGGGACGAAAGGAATTGCGCATGGGCAAGGGGAAATCAGGGGTAAATGGCGGCGGCAATGACAAATTGCGGGCCGGAAGATAGGCTACGGACACCAGCCGGGCGGCGGGCGTTGCGGCTGGGGCGGGTTTTCTGTCTATGGCCGTTAACCGATATTGCCGTGTGACTCGTTCCCGCAACCCCTGACTAACATGGCTCCGCCGGCAGCAAAGCAAGCTGAATGGGCCCACTCCCTGCCCGGTATTGGGTGGCGGCTGGTGCTGCCGTTGCTGGTGGAGCTGGTCGTACTGGAAGGGGTAGGATGGTGGTAGGCCCAGGCACCCGTCGACAACACCCCGACCGCCACTCCTCCGGCGTTATCGCCCCCCGGTTTTACTGCCCTGGCCGATGCCTCGGGGCGGGTATTTGAAGCGGTGATATTCTTTTACCTGTGCCTGCTAAGCTTCGGGGCGCTGGCGCTGCTGCAGGCTTTGCTCAGCTCCCTGCCGGCCCACCGCCGCTACGTACGCGGGCGGCCCAATAGGTGTATGCGCTGCTCGGGGCGGTGGCATTTACCGGCTGGATGCACGGCTTTAGCAACACGGAGTGGCTGGTAAACAGTAGCTTGGCGTGAAGCTGGCGGGCGGCGTGCTGGCACTGGCCAGCCCCGGCGTGGTCGAATGGGCCAACCAGCGAAACCAGGCCGCTCCGGCCGCTTCTGGCGTGAGTCCGCCTGGCGCGAGTCGCCCGCCTGGCGCGAGTCTTAAGCGCAGCGTGACTCGTGCCCACGGATGAGGGCGAGTCTCCGACTCGCGGCCCGCGGCCCGCGGCCTGGCGGAACCGCGCCACCCGCCAAGCTTCTCCCGACCACCTATCGTGGTTCACTCCTTTGTGCGCCGCCCGGGCGGCGCAGGTGCCGGGAGTCTGCAGACTCCCCTCCATGGGGCGACACGAGTCCCGCGCTGCGCGCTTCAGACTCGCGCCAGTGACTTCAGACCCGCGCCAGCGGCGCGGATCTATCTGCGCCAAAAACATCTTCGCCCTCCGCCGGTCTACCTTTACGCCCCGCACGTCCAGTTTACTCCGAATGCTCCGTCGCTTCTTCCGCGCCGCCCTGCCGGCCCTGCTGCTCTCGCAGTCACTCAGTCACGCATTCACTGCCTCGGCGCAAGCGCCGAAAACCTACAGCTCCTCGGAAATCCTGCTGGGCCTCAAAAAGCTCAACGTCCTCGGCTCGGTGCTCTACATCGCCGCCCACCCCGACGACGAAAACACCCGCCTGATTGCCTACATGGCCAACGGCCGCCTGGTGGAAACCGGCTACTTCAGCTGCACCCGCGGCGACGGCGGCCAGAACCTCATCGGCCCGGAGCTGCGCGAGCAGCTGGGCGTCATCCGCACCCAGGAGCTGCTGGCCGCCCGCCGCATCGACGGCGGCCGGCAGTTCTTCGGCCGCGCCAACGACTTCGGCTTCTCCAAAACCGCCGACGAGACGTTCAAAATCTGGAACAAGGAGCAGGTGCTGGCCGACATGGTCTGGGTGATTCGCCAGCGCCGCCCCGACGTGCTCATCACCCGCTTCCCGCCCGACGCCCGCGCCGGCCACGGCCACCACACCGCCTCGGCCATCCTCGCCGCCGAAGCCTTCGACGCCGCCGGCGACCCGAAACGATTCCCCGAGCAGCTCCAGTACGTGCAGCCCTGGCAGCCCAAGCGGCTATTCTGGAACACCGGCTCCTTCTTCGTGAAGCCCGGGGAGAGCATGGACGGCTACCTCAAGCTCGACGCCGGCGGCTACAACGCCCTGCTCGGCCAGGGCTACGGCGAAATTGCCGCCCGCAGCCGCTCCCAGCACCGCAGCCAGGGCTTCGGCTCGGCCGCCCAGCGCGGCGAAGCGCTAGAGTACCTGCAGCTGGTGAAAGGCGAAAAAGCCAGCAAAGACCCGCTCGAAGGCGTGGACCTCACTTGGAACCGCGTGAAAGGCGGCGCTGCCGTCGGCAAGCTGCTCGATGAGGTCATCCGCAAGTTCGACCCGAGCAACCCGGCGGCTTCCGTGGCGGGGCTGCTGAAGGTGCGGGGAGCTATTGACGCACGGATGCAGCCGCCTAATGATTACAAAGTTGGAGTGTTAGCCACGGATTGGTTAACCCAGAAACGACAGGCTGTAGATGAGCTTATAGCTGTCTGCTTAGGGCTTCATGTAGCGGCTAATAGTTTAGAACCCTCGATTACTGAGAAAAAAGGGGGAGCGAGTTTTATATCTGCCGAAGTCATTGCCAGAACGAATACATTACCTGTGCAGCTCAAGTATATGCAAATGGACGGGGGAGGGCAGCAAAAGAAATTGGTGAATGGGGTATATGTCGATACGCTGCTGAACAAAAAACTTCAGCCTGAACAGCTAGTTGCAATTCGCTTGAAAATGCGTGTAAGTCCCCGAACATCCACGCAACCTTATTGGCTCGAAGAGCCAGGTACGGTAGGTATGTATACAATACCTGAAGGGTTCTTTTCGAGCGGCACCGACCCTGATTACAGGCATTATATTGGCGCAACTGGTAACACCCTGCTGGCTGGCCAGATGTTGGTTGGCCTGCCGGAAAGTCCTGCGCCAGTAGTTTTGAAGTCAACCTTTCAAATTGGGGCAGGGCAAGAGGAGCTTACGGTCATGACTCCCGTCCAGTACAAGCGCACCGACCCCGCCCTCGGCGAGCTGTACCAGCCCCTGGCCGTCGTGCCGCCCGTGGCCGTCAACGTGCTGGGCAAAGCCTACGTCTTCGCCGACGAGCAGGCCAAGATGGTGCCCGTCACCCTTAAGGCCGGCCGTGCTGGCGCCAAAGGCTCGGTGGCCCTGCAGGTGCCCGCCGGCTGGCAGGTGCTGCCCGCCAGCATTGCCTTTGACATTGCCAACAAGGACGAGGAGCGCACCTTCACCTTCCTGGTGCAGCCCGTCAAGAACAGCCCCGAAAGCAGCGGGCAGCTGCGCGCCGTGGCCACCCTCGACGGCCAAACCTACTCCCGCGGCATCCAGCAGATCAGCTACCCGCACATTCCAACCCAGACGCTCTTCCCCGAAGCCACCGCCCCGCTCGTGCGCCTCGACGTGAAGCGCCGCCGCGACGAAATCGGCTACCTCATGGGCGCCGGCGACGAGGTGCCCGACGCCCTGCGCCAGCTCGGCTACCGCGTCACCCTGCTCAAGCCCGAGGACCTCACCGCCGACAAGCTTAAGCGCTTTGACGCCGTCCTGCTCGGTGTGCGCGCCTACAACACCATCGAGCGGCTGAAGTACCAGCAGAAGGAGTTGCTCGAATACGTGGAAAAGGGCGGCAACCTGGTGGTGCAGTACACCGTCAACCGCGGCACCGTGCTGCCCGAAATCGGCCCCTACCCCCTGCAGCTGTCGACTGACCGCGTGACGGTGGAAGACGCCCCGGTCACCATCACCCGGCCCCAGCACCCGCTCATGAGCACCCCCAACAAGATTACCCCCAAGGACTTCGAAGGCTGGCAGCAGGAACAGGGCCTCTACTACCCCAGCTCCTGGGACCCGAAATACCAGACCGTCATCAGCAGCCAGGACCCCGGCGAGAAGCCAAAGGAATCGGCCATCCTCGTCACTGAGTACGGCAAGGGCCACTACATCTACACCGGCCTCTCGTTCTTCCGCGAGCTGCCCGCCGGCGTCCCCGGCGCCTACCGCCTCATCACCAACATGATCGAGCTGGGCAAGGCCAATTAGGATCTGTGGACAGTAACCAAAAATGGTGTTCTGTGCTTCCCAGGCCGTCATGCTGAGCCTGTCGAAGCATCTCTACCGCTTCGTTGAAAAGTGCGGTAGAGATGCTTCGACAAGCTCAGCATGACGTTCTTTTGGCTTACTGTCCACACGGCTTAGGGGAGGCGTGTAAGAGGATAGGCGTGTAAGAGTCGATAGGGAATTGGGCGAAAGGAAGAACGACAAGCTCCCCTCCTCAGATGAGGAGGGGACGCCAAGCCGCAGGCTTGGCTGGGGTGGTTGACCGTCGTTGCTGACGCCCACGCGGCCCAGGCGTCGCTACCCAATGACATTCCCCGCCACCATCATTCCGCACGCCCCCACTACCTCGCCGATAGCTCCCACCACCCTTCCGCGCTCTTCCACCGCCTCGCCGATAGCTCCCACCATCATTCCGCACGTGCCCACCACCTCGCCGACCCTTCCCACCGCCTCGCCGCACGTCCCCACCGCCTCGCCGATAGCTCCCACCACCTCGCCGCACGTCCCCACCGCCTCACCGACAGTCCCCACCATCTCGCCGACAGTCCCTACCGCCTTACCGCACGTTCCCACCATCTGGCACGATATTGCCGGCTGACTCAGCTGCCCGGCCGCAACCTGCGCCCGGCCGCCCGCGTCCCTTCCCCGCTCCTGATCCGCCCATCATGCCCCAGCCCGCCCCAGCCCCCGCCGACGCCCACGACGACGCCCAGCCCCCGCTGCTGCCCAGCTGGCGGGCCTGGTACGCGCTGGTGCTGGCCGCATTGGCCGCTGAAATAGCCCTGATGGTGGCCTTCACCCGCTATTTCGCCGCATGAGTGCCCTCGACTGGGCCGTGCTCACCGGCGCCCTGCTCTTCATCATCGGCTACGGCACCTGGCGCACCCGTCGCGCCGGCCACTCCCTCGACGGCTACCTGCTCGGCGGCCGCCAGACGCGCTGGTGGGGCGTGGGCCTGAGCATCATTGCCACCCAGGCCTCGGCCGTCACCTTCCTCAGCACCCCCGGCCAGGCCTACGCCGACGGCATGCGCTTCATTCAGTTCTACTTCGGCCTGCCCCTGGCCATGGTGCTGATTGCCGTCGTGGCCGTGCCCATCTACCACCGCCTGCGCGTCTACACCGCCTACGAGTACCTGCAAAGCCGCTTCGACCGCCGCACCCGCACCCTGGCGGCCAGCCTTTTCCTGGTGCAGCGCGGCTTCAGCAACGGCCTCTCGCTCTACGCCCCCGCGCTGGTGCTGTCGGCCATTCTGGGCTGGAACACCACCGTCACCGTGCTGCTGCTCGGTACCGTCATGATTGCCTACACCGTCAGCGGCGGCACCCGGGCCGTCACCGTCACGCAGCAGGGGCAGGTGGCCGTCATCTTCGCCGGCATGGCCACGGCCGGCTACCTGCTGGTGCATTATCTGCCCGCCGAAGTCGGCTTCTCCGATGCCCTGCACGTGGCCGGCCGCCTCGGCAAGCTCAACCTGGTCGACTTCCATTTCAGCTGGACCGACCGCTACAACTTCTGGACCGGCATGACCGGCGGCCTGTTTCTGGCCCTCTCGTACTTCGGCACCGACCAAAGCCAGGTGCAGCGCTACCTCTCGGGGCAGAGCGTCACCCAAAGCCGCCTCGGCCTGCTCATGAACGGCCTGGTGAAAGTGCCCATGCAGCTCGGTATCCTGCTCATCGGCGTGCTGCTGTTCGTGTTCTACCTCTTCCAGCCCGCCCCGCTGAGCTTCAACCGCCCCGTGTACGAGCGGGTGATGCACGGCCCCCGCGCCGCCGATGCCCGCCGCCTCGAAACCGAGCACCAGGCCATTCAGCAGGCCCAGCAGGAGGCCGCCGCCGCCTTCGTGCAGGCCCGCCACGCCCACGACGCCCCCGCCCAGGCCGCCGCCCAGCAGCGCCTGCAGCTCACCCAGGCCTCCGCCGCCGGCCTGCGCACCGACTGGCAGCAACTCGTCCAGCAAGCCGCCCCCGCCGCCGACGTGAAGGACACCGACTACGTGTTCATCTCGTTTGTGCTGCGCTACCTGCCCCGGGGCCTCGTCGGGCTGCTGGTGGCCGTGGTGCTCAGCGCCGCGCTGGGCTCAGCCGCCGGCGGCCTGAACTCCCTCGGCTCCACCACCCTCATCGACCTCTACCGCCCCTTCACCCGCCGTCAGGATCAGACTGAGGCGGAGCTGGTGCGCGTGTCGCGCTGGGCCACGGTGGGCTGGGGCGTGCTCGGCATCGGCTTTGCCCTGTTCGCGGCGCGCATGGAAAACCTCATCCAGGCCGTCAACATCCTCGGCTCCCTGTTCTACGGCACCATCCTGGGCATTTTCGCCGTGGCCTTTTTCCAGAAGCACGTCCACGGCCGCGCCGTGTTCTGGGCCGCCGCCGCCACCCAACTGGCCACCGTGCTCTGCTTCTGGCTCACCGACATTGCCTACCTCTGGTTCAACCTGCTGGGCTGCGCCGCCGTCATGCTCCTGGCCGAGCTGCTCCAACGCTTCTGGCCCGAACCCGCCAAGCGCGTCCTGGCGCCCGCCTAGCCGCGCTTCGCTCGCAAGGACGGCCAGTGTCGCCGCCGGCCAGCATTACCGATATCCTCCCCAGCTCCCGAAACGTCAAACGGCCCGCTACCGGATAGTAGCGGGCCGTTTGACGTTTCGGGAGCTGGGTGAGCTTAGCTTTTCTTCGCCGGCTCCTCCGTTTTCTTGGCGTCGGCTTTGGGCTTGTAGAGCGCCTTTTCCTTCACCTCCGTTTTCTTGTCCTCGGTTTTGGCTTTGACCTCGGCCTTTTTATCGTCGGCTTTCACCTTGACCTCCGTTTTCTTGTCGTCGGTCTTCACCTTCACTTTCGTGTCTTTGCCGGGGGCCACGCCGCCGTTCTTCGCCTCCAGCATCAGCAGCTCGTTCAGCTTGACGTAGTCGAGGTTCTTGGCTTCCAGCGCCAGCTTGCGCGACTGGTCCGCGGTGGCCTCGGCCCCGGCGTAGTCTTTCAGCTTCAGCTTGATCTTGGCCTCGGTGTGCACGTTCCAGAACTTGGGCTCCGTCGCGTTGGCCTTCTGCATCCAGGTCAGGGCCTGGTTCAGGTCCTTGCCGTTGTCGTAGTAGTAGAGGGCGGCGGCGGCCAGGTCGTTGGCGGCCGGCGCGGCGTTTTTCACCACTTTCTCGTCGATCTGGGCCATGACCTTGGGCTCCACGTCGGCCGCAATTTTAAACTTGGCGCCGGTCAGCTCCCACTGCATGTCCACGTTGGCCGTGGCCGGGGTGATATCGGCGAAGTTGATGGTGAACGTTTCCACCTTCGTGCCGAGCTTGTAGGGCTTGATGCTCACGCGGGCCACATCCTCGTCGTCCTTGAAGCCGTCCACGTTGGCGCCCTGCTTGAGGTTCTTGTTGAACACCAGCAGCCACTCCGCCTTGTTGGGAATGGTATAGAGGCCGTACTCGCCGGCCGGAATCTTCTTGCCCTCCACCGTCACATCGTCCGAAAACTTGATGCTGGTGGTTTGGTTGGCACCCGTGCGCCAGCGCTTGCCGAAGGGCACCAGTTCGCCGAAGATGGCGCGGCCCCGGGCGCTGGGGCGCGAGTAGGTAATGGTGACGTCGGTGAGGCCTACGCGCTGCTGCACGGTGCTTTTGGGGCTGGCGGCCGGGGTATTGAGCTGGGCCTGAACGGCCGAAGCGGTGAAGAGCAGAACGCCTGCCACGGCCGAGCCGGCCAGCCGCGAAATCCGGGTTTGTAGCAACATGAGAGAAGGGTACGTGGAGTTGATACGTACCGGTAAAAGTACGGCTTTCGGCCAATGGCACCCGGTCCGTGCTAAAGGAATTGTCACGCCGGCGGCCAAGCCGCTGTCAGCCAGCGTAGGGGCGCCCGTCGACCAGCAGCCGCGCGAAGGAGTCGTGGTGGTGCAGCAGGCGCCAGAAGCGCTGCAGCGACACCAGCGTGTAGCCGCCGTAAATGGTGAACGTGACCGTGCCGCGGGCAGGGCTGTAGCCGCGGCTGTAGTGCGCCGCCGCATCCATGGCGGCGTAAAACAGCTGCTGCACCGCGGGCACGTCGAGGTAGTTTTCGTTGAACGTGACGCGCAGGCGGGTTTGCATAGCAGAACGACGACCGGAAGAGCTACTCCTGAAAGGGTGCTGCAAGGTAAAAGCGGTTGGCGTGGTACCGGGCCAACCAGCTGGTGCGGCCGGTGCCAAACTACCCCGCCGGCAGCTGACGCGCAAGTGCCCGTCACGACCAAACCAGGACCGGCATCAGGGTAGTAGCAGCGCAGCTACTTTGAGTGAGGGGTAAGCGACGGATTATTGCTGCTTTATCAGCTTACAGGGTGTGGATTGAAAGGGGGTTAAGATTTTTATCACTGATAAAAGCTGCATGAGCCCCAAAAGAGCAAGGCCCTTTGAAAAAAAACAGCGAATTGCGTTGCGGGCATTCGGACATATAGATAAGCTTATTTACTTTTCGCCCATCGCTTTTTCCCTTCACCCAACTCTGTATGAATAAAAACTTTACCCGTCTTCTGTCCGCCACGCTGGTTGTCGCTGGTCTAGGGTTGCCGGGGCTTGCCCGGGCGCAGGCCACCTACACCCAGATTTCGCTGACCGGCTTCAATCAGGACGTTATTGCCAACGGCAGCGGTGCCGCTACCACTTCCACCACCTACGACCTCGACGGCAGCAACGGCGCCGCCTTTGTGCTGATGGCGCCTAACTTCGTAAACCCCTCGGGAGCGGCGCCGACGCGCTCGTTGCCGGCCAACGGCGTCATTACCAGTGCCGTTACCACCGGCGTGACCTACCAGCTGGCGCCGTATACGGGCAACAACGACCTGCGCATTCCGCTGACCGGCTCCAGCACTGCCGGCACGGGGACGCTCACTTTTGCCAGCCCCCGCGCCGCCAACACCATCTACGTGCTGGTTACCTCCGGGGCCGCGCCGAGCACCGTCACGCCCACGGTCACGTTTACCGACGGCACCACGCAGGTGTTCACCTCCCAAACTGTGCTCGACTGGTTCGACGGTGCCAACCCCGTCGTGATGGGCCTGGGCCGGGTGGGGCGCACGGCCGCCAGCGGCATCGAAAACCTGACGACCAACCCGCGCCTCTACCAGATGACGCTGCCCATCGCGGCCGCCAATCAGAGCAAGCTGGTGCAGAGCATCAGCTTCAACAAAACCTCCACCACGGGCGTGCTCAACGTGCTGGCCGCCACGGTACTCGACGTGCCGCTGTCCTCGCGGGCCCCCAAGGCCGGCGTGGTGCTGCAGGCCGTGCCCAACCCCGCCCGCGAAACCATTACCCTGCGCGTAGACAAGGCCGCCAAGCAAGCCACCGCCACCTTGCTCGACCTGACCGGCCGCGAGCTGCAAGCCGCGCCCGTGCACAACCAGCAGGCCAGCTTCGCGCTGACCGCCCTGCCCGCCGGCGTGTACCTGGTGCGCTACCAAAACGAAATCGGCAGCCAGACCATCAAGGTGGTGAAGGAGTAGTACGTACTGACCTGATGAACGGAAACGGCCCCGCGGCAGCTGCTGCGGGGCCGTTTTGGCTATTGGCGGGAGCAAAAAACGCGTTTCGGGCCTACGTCAGCTCAAACTGCAGCTTGAGCAGGTTGGCGTACAGCCCGTTGTCGTCGTGGCTCAGCTCGTCGTGGCTGCCCTGCTCCACGATGCGCCCGCCGTCGATGACCAGAATCTTGTCGACTTTGCGGATGGTGCTCAGGCGGTGGGCGATGATAATGCTGGTGCGGTTCTGCATCAGCTCGTCCATGGCCTGCTGCACCAGCTTCTCGCTCTCGGAGTCGAGGGCCGAGGTGGCTTCGTCGAGCAGCAGGATGGCCGGGTTTTTCAGGATGGCGCGGGCAATGGCAATACGCTGCCGCTGTCCGCCCGAAAGCTTGATGCCCCGCTCACCCACCACCGTTTCGAGCCCCTCGGGGAAGCTCTGGATGAACTGCCAGGCATTGGCCCGCCGGGCCGCGTCGATGATGTCGGCCTCGGGGGCGCCGGGGCGGCCGTAAAGAATATTCTCGCGGATGGTGCCGCCGAACAGCAGCGTCTCCTGCGGCACAATGCCGATGTGCTGGCGCAGCTCCGTCAGATCCAGGTCGTTGATGTCGCGGCCATCCACGCGGATGTGGCCGCCGCTGAGCGGGTAGAGCAGCATCAGCAGCTGCACGATGGTGCTCTTGCCCGCGCCCGAGGGCCCGACCAGCGCTACCTTCTCGCCCGCCTCGATGTGGAAGCTGATGTCCTTGAGCACCGTCAGATCGGGGCGGGTGGGGTAGCGGAACTGCACGTGCTGGTACTCGATGTCGCCGCGGACCTTGAGCGGCGCGGTGCCGGCCGGCCGCGGCTGGTGCACCGGCTCCGATTCTTCGTCCAGGATTTCCAGGATGCGCTCCGAGGCGCCGAGGCTGCTCTGAATCTTGCCGTACATCTCGCCCAGCCCGGCCACCGAGGCGCCGATGAACATGGTGTAGAGGATAAACGATACCAGGTCGCCCATGGGCAGGTGGCGCGGGTCGGAAGCGGGCAGCTCCACGTAGGTGGCGCCGCGCCAGAGCACCAGAAAGATGCCGCCGAAGATGGCCACGATGATAAACGATACGAAACCACCGCGGAACAGGCTGGCTTTCAGGGCCGCGTCCACGGTGCGGCCGAGGCCGAGGCCGTAGCGCTGCACCTCGTGCTGCTCACTGGTAAAGGCCTTCACCGAGTTGATGCCCTGCATGGTTTCCTCCACGATGACGTTGGTCTTGGCCAGCTCGTCCTGGGTTTGCTTGGAGAGCTTGCGGATGCTGCGCCCGAACAGGAAGGCCAGCAGCACCAGCGGCGGAAACGTGGCCAGCATAAACAGCGACAGCCGCCACGACTCCCACATGATAAAAGCCACGCCGGCCAGCAAGGTCAGAATCTGGCGCATGAACTCGGCCAGCGTGAGCGTAAACGTGTCCTGAATGTTGGCCACGTCGGAGGTCAGGCGGGAGGTGATTTCGCCCACCCGGCGCTGCTCGAAGAACGGAATCGGCAGGGTGACGAGCTTTTGGTAGAGCGTGCGGCGGATGTCGCGCACCGAAAACTCGCTTACGCGCGAGAAAAAGAAGATGCGCCCGAAGGAAAACACGCCCTGCAGCAGCACTACCCCGAAGAGCACCAATGCAATGCCGGTGATGGTTTTGGGCAGGTAAGCCGGCAGCGTGGCCGTCTGGTGGTTGGCAATGTTGACGAGGTAGCCCAGCATCTTGGGCATCACCATCGTGGAAACGCTGCTCAGCAGCAGCAGCAGCAGGCCGGCAATAAACGGCGCCTTGTAGGGCAGCACGAAGCGGAAAATCCGCAGCCCGCGCTGGAAGCTTTCTTTGGTGAGCTTAACCTTGGGTACGTCGGCCCCCACCTGGCCGCTGGTATTCATTCCGCTTCTGGCTGCCATCTTTTAGCTGGTGAAATAGTGAGATGGTGAAATAGTGAGTGTCGTTCAAACTGCGCATTTCCCGCGCTGTCAGAACCTCAACCTCACCATTTCACTAGTTCACCATCTCACCTATACGTCGCTGTTATTCGAATTTTACTTTACCCTTCTCCACAATTAGCTCGCCGGAGTGGCCAATGGGCACGGGCAGGGCCACGTCGACGGCTACGGGCTTGCCCTTGCGGGTGGCCGGCTTCCAGGCCGGCATCAGGCCGAGCACCCGCAGGGCTTCGGCGTCGCACTCGGCGGAGTAGCCTTTGTCGACCTTAACGTTCGTCAGGCGGCCGTCCTCGCCCACGGTGAAGCTGGTAAACACCACGCCCGACTTCTGCTGGTCGAGCAGGGCCTGCGGGGTTTTCACGTTTTCCTGAATAAACTGGCTTAGCGCCGGCTGGCCGCCGGGGTAGGCCGGGGCCACGTCGGGGCGGTCGGCGCCGGGCTTGAGCTGCGGGCGCATCTGGTCGGCGCGCATCACCACCGGGCCGCGCACGTTCGGCGGGCGGCGCTGGGCCACGGCGGCCGAGCCGCAAGTAGCCAGCAGCAGAACGAAGAGCAAGTGATATTTCACGGGCAGGAGCGGATTGGGGTAAAACCAGCGGGCAAAGGTACGGCTTAGCTAACCAATTCGGGGGCAGCGGGGTTCACCGCCGCCGCCACTTCGGCCGGGCGCGAAATGGCCAGCAGCGAGCAGAACGTGAGCAGCCCGTTGACCAGCAGAATCTCGAAGCCGAACTCGTAGCCGCCCAGCCACTGCTTGGAGTTGGCGTTGAGCAGGTAGCAGAACAGCGGCGGCCAGGCGCACATGTAGGGCACGTACTTATCCAGCAGCTGGCGCCGGGTGAAGATGCCGAAGGCGAACAGGCCCAGCATCGGGCCGTAGGTGTAGCCCGCGGCCTTGAACACGGCCGTGATAAGGCTTTGATTGTTCAGAGCCCGAAACACCAGGATGATGGCCACCAGCACCACCGTGAACATCAGGTGGGTGCGGTGGCGCAGCGTGGTCTGCCGCTCCTCCGAGTACTTGCTGATGCTGAGGAAGTCGACGCAGAAGGAGGTGGTCAGCGCCGTCAGGGCCGAGTCGGCGGAGGAGTAAGTGACGGCGATGATGCCCAGGATGAAGATGATGCCCGCAAACAGGGTGAAGTGCCCGGTGGCCAGCATCGGAAACACGTCGTCGCCGATAATCTTGCCGGTGGGCCCCACGGGCAGCTGAATGCCCTTGGCGGCGGCGTATTGGTAGAGCAGCACGCCCAGCGAGAGAAACAGCATGTTGACCGGCACCAGGATAAGGGCAAACCAGAACATGTTCTTCTGCGCGTCCTTCAGCGAGCGGCAGCTCAGGTTTTTCTGCATCAGGTCCTGGTCCAGCCCGGTCATCACGATGGTGATGAAAATGCCCGACACAAACTGCGTCCAGAACTTGCGCGAGTCCGTCCACTCCCAGAAGAACACCCGCGACATTTCCGAGTTCTTGATGGTGCTGACCACCTGCCCGAAGCTCAGATTCAGCTCGTCGGAAATCAGATACACGCTCACGGCCACGCAGGTGAGCATGGCCAGCGTCTGGAAGGTGTCGGTCCAGAGAATGGTGCTCAGGCCGCCGCGGAAGGTATAGAGGTAGATGAGCAGAATGCTCACGGCCACCGTCACGGCGAAGGGCACGCCCAGCTGATCGAACACGGCAAACTGCAGCACGCCCGCCACCACGTAGAGGCGCAGCGCGGCCCCGATGGCCCGGGAAATCAAAAACAGCGCCGCCCCGGTCTTGTAGCTCCAGAAGCCGAAGCGCTTTTCCAGGTAAGTGTAGATGCTGACCAGGTTGAGCTTGTAGTACAGCGGCAGCAGCACCGTGCCGATGACCAGGTAGCCCACCAAATAGCCCATGACCACGGCCATGTAGCTCCAGGCCTGGGCGTGCACCATGCCCGGCACCGAAATAAAGCTCACGCCCGAGAGCGAGGTGCCAATCATGGCGAAGGCCACCATGTACCACGGCGCGTTGCGGTTGGCCACGAAAAACGAGGCGCTGGTGGCCTTGCGCGAGGTCAGAAAGGCAATGACGATGAGAATGACGAAGTAGCCGGCAATCAGGCTCAGGACCAGGGTAGGCGACATAGGCGGGAAAAGTAGGCGGCAAAGATACGCAATGCCACCCCCGCGGCGGGCACCCCGGCCGTGCCCCGCCTCAGCCGCCCGCCGACTGTAGCTCGGCCGCCAGGACACGCACCAGCTCGGCCGCTGGCAGGGCCCGGGCCAGCGGCGCGCCCTGCCCGGCCCACTGCACCCCGAAGTCGGCTTCGCCCCGGGCCTGGGCGGCGGCAATCAGGGCGCGGGCGGCCTCGTAGGCGCGCGGGTACGCCGCTACGGCCGGCCGCCCCGGGGTGTCGACTGCCTGCACCAGGCGGGTGCGGAAGCCCCGCGCCGGCCGCCCGGAAATCACGCTGCTGATAACCGTGGGCGGCTGGTCCGGGCTCAGCAGCCGCGCCCGGTACGCCGCATCGGCCGCCGACTCGGGACAGGCCACGAAGGCGGTGCCGAGCTGGGCCGCCGCCGCGCCCAGCCGGCGCACGGCCGCAATGCCGGCGCCGTCCATGATGCCGCCCGCCGCCACCACCGGCACGCGCAGCTCGCGCACCAGCAGGCGCGTCAGGGGCAGCGTGCCCAGGCCGGCGTCGCCCGGCTCGGGGTAGAATATGCCGCGGTGCCCGCCCGCTTCCAGGCCCTGGGCCACCACGGCGTCGAGGCCGGCCGCCGCGGCCTGCCGGGCTTCGGCCAGGGAGGTGGCCGAGGCCAGCAGCGTGGCACCGGTGGCGCGCAGGGCGGCCAGCGCCCCGGCCGGTGGCAGGCCGAAGTGGAAGCTGACGACCGGCGGGCGCACGTCGAGCAGCAGGCACAGCAGCTCCTCGTTGGTCCCGAAGCTGGGGTAGGGCGCCGCGAGCGTCGCCGGCGGCGCCGCGCCGAATTGGGCGAAGAGGGGCTGCAGGTAGGCCAGCCAGGCGGCGTCGCCGGCCGGATCGGGCGCGGGCTGCTGATGGCAGAAGAGGTTGACGTTGAAGGGCCGCGCCGTGCGGGCTCGTACTTCCGCTATCTGCTGCGCCAGTGCGGCGGCCGGAGCCGAGCCCGCTGCCACGGAGCCCAGCGCCCCGGCTTCCGCCACGGCCGCCGCCAAAGCCGGGGTCGACACGCCGGCCATCGGGGCCTGAATGATGGGATGCGCAATGCCCAGGCGCTCGAGCAGGTCAGCCATAGAGGTGCGGAATCAGGTAGCCGATAAGGTAAAGCGGCGCGGCGGCAAAAGGTTGGGCCACGCTGCGCAGTTGGCCGCCCAGGGCAGCCGGCAGCACCAAGCTCGGCCGGAACCGCCGGCCGGGGCGCGCGTACTGGCAGGTAGAACCCAGCTGCTTTTCCCCATGCCCCTGCACCCCGACCTCGATAAAAAGCTCAGCAAAAAGTACGAGCCCAAAACCCGCGTCGACGACGTGTTCAAGGGCTACGACATCACCTTCCTCACCAACGAGCACGGCGAACCGGTCATTCTTTTCTTCGGCCGGCGCCGCCCCGACGGCGCCATTGCCGGCGAACGGTATACCCGCACCATCAAGCGCGTGCCCGACACGTTGGAGGTAAAGCACAGCCACTGGGATTTGCAGGGCAAGATCCGCTAGGGCAAGCCGGCGGTTCAGCCCGCAGTCATTGCAAGGAGGCACGACGAGGCAATCTTGCCGCTAGTAACAGAAACGGCCCAGCTGGCAGAACTCAAAAATCCAGTCGGACGAAAACAGCCCCGCCCCAACCTGGCACCGGCAGATTTGGGCGGGGCTGTTTTCGTTCGTAGGCAGTGCGTTGGCGGTGCTCCTGGAGAAACGATTGGCTACGCCTTCCTGCGGGTGCCGCGCTTCGCTCGCCGTGACTACCAGTATGGCCGCTGCTCAGCTACTCGGCCTTTTTGTTCAGGTAGTTCTTGGCCAGCTCGTTGAGCTTGGTGTCGGTGAACTGCTCTTCCTCCAGCGTCTTGCGCAGCAGCTCGGCCGCATCGGCGTAGCCCAGGCGCTCGGCGTAGTGGGCGGCGGTACCGTAGCAGGCTATTTCGTAGTGCTCGATTTTCTGCGAAGCCCCGATCAGGGCCGCGTCCATTACTTCCTCGGTGGCGTTTTCCGACATCAGCTTCTGGCCCTCCTTGATCAGGCCTTCCATGGCCACGCAGGTTTCGCCCGTCAGGTTCAGGTCCAGGTCGTTGCCGATGCGCTCCAGGCGCTTCACTTGCTCTTCGGTTTCGCGCAGGTGCCGCTCGAAGCCGCGGCGCAGGCGCCCGTCCTTGGCCGACTCGGCCATTTGGGGCAGGGCCGCCACCAATTGTTGTTCGGCGCTGTAGAGGTCCTTAAGGCAGATCAGCAGCAAATCATCCAGGGTTTCGAGCTTGTCAAATAGCATGGCGTAACGCGTTGAAGTGAGCGGCGGCCAGGACATCCGGCCGCCGCCGCAGGTTACGCGCCAAGTGGCGGGGTGTTAAGGACGAGCTGCCCGTTCGGCCTACTCCAGAGCCGTCAGATCGAGCGGCTCGCCCACGGCAAGCGGGTGCAGCCGGGCGTTGAGCATGCCCTCGGCGGCCACCTGCTCCACGGTGCGCAGCGGCTCGGCGGCGGGCTCGTCCGACAAATCGAAGGTGCCGTAGTGCATCGGGATGAAGTGCCCGGCGCGCAGCTGGTTGCTGACTTTGGCCGCCTCGTTGGGGTTCAGGTGGCTGCGCTGCATCATAAACGCCGGCTTGTAGGCTCCGATGGGCAGCAAGACCACGTCGAGGGGGCCGAACTGCTCTTCGATCTGCGCGAAGTGCGGGCCGTCGGCCGAGTCGCCGCCGAAGTAGAGCGTGCGGCCCGATTCTTTCTCGCGCAGCAGAAACGAGCCCCAGAGCACGGTGTTCAGGTCGCCCACGCCGCGGCGGTGCCAGTGGGCGGCGGGCAGGTAAAACACCTCGATGGGCGCGTTCGGGCCGAGGTCAAACTGCTGCCACCAGCCCGCTTCCTGGGTGGGCGGCAGCAGGCCGGCGGTGCGCTTCAGCAACTGCGCCACCCGCAGCGGGCCGAGCACCTGCAGCTGCGGGTTTTGCCGGGCCAGCAGGCGGATGGAGTCGTCGTCGAGATGGTCGCGGTGGCCGTGGCTGAGCAGCAGGTAGTCGATGCCGGTGAGGTCGGTGGGGGCGCAGGGCAGCGGGTGGCGGCGCTTGATGAAGGGCAGATCGAAGAGCACCGGGTCGAAGAGGAAGGTGCGGCCGCCCCAGCGCAGCCAGAACGAGGCGTGGCCCAGCCAGAGGAGCGTGCCCTCGGGGCGCTGGCGCAGCACCTCGGCGCAGGGCTGCACCGCCGGGGCCCAGGTGTCGCGCTTTTTGGCCTCGGCCTGCGGGTTTTTGCTCAGCACCTTCCAGCGAAAGACGTCGGAAAAAGCCGGCTCGTAGAGCCGCTCGTCGGCGTTGGCAAACGCGCGGCCGATGAGCAGGTTGCCGGGGTAGTGGGGGCGGATGGTCGGCAGCTGCTCGTTGCGGACGCGGCGGGAAGTGGGCATAAGGCGAAGCGGAATCGGCGCGAAAGGTAGGCCGGCGGCGGCTGGTTTTGCGGCGGCAAACAACTATTTTACCCCCGGTTTTGATCCGCCGTTTCCGTTTCCTTTTCTATCACCACCGTTTCGTTCATGGAAAACTTTACCCCTAACGAGGAGGCCCACGAGCCTCAGCCCCGTCAAATCGTGCTGTCGGCCGAAGAAGCCGCCGCCATCCAGACCCGCTTTCTGACCCAGGTCTACGGCTGGATGACCGGGGCGCTGGCCATTACCGGCGGCGTGGCCATGGTGGTGGGCGCTTCGCCCGAGCTGCAGGAAATGGTCGTCGGCAACCGCCTGGTGTTCTGGGGGCTGCTGCTGCTGGAGCTGTTCATCGTCGGCTACCTCGGCGCGCGGCTCATGAACATGTCGGCCAGCCAGGCCATCGGCGCCTTCGCGGCCTACTCCGTCATCAACGGCCTCACGCTCGGCATCATCTTCATGGTGTACACCGCCGACAGCATTGCCTCCACCTTCTTCGTGACGGCCGGCACCTTCGGGGTGATGAGCGCCTACGGCTACTTCACGCGCACCGACCTCTCGCGCTGGGGCAACCTGCTGCTGATGGCCCTTATCGGCGTCATCATCGCCACGGTGGTCAACCTGTTCCTGCAAAACAGCATGCTCTACTGGATTACCTCTATGCTGGGCGTGTTCATCTTCGTGGGCCTGACCGCCTACGACACCCAGAAAATCAAGGAGCTGGCCTTCGTGGGCCTCGAAGACGAGGAAGTGGACCGCAAGGCCGCCGTGTGGGGCGCCCTCACGCTCTACCTCGATTTCGTGAACCTGTTCCTCTACCTGCTGCGCTTCTTCGGCCGCCGCAAGTAATCCTGCACCTGCCTCCGTTAGTCGAAGCGCGCCGGCGGGCTTGTCCGCGGCGCGCTTCGTTGCGTTCAGCCCCTTACCCGCCCGATGGAAGCCGATTTTCAGACCTACCAGAAATATCCCACCCTGGCCGCCGCCGAGGAGCTGCTGGCCCTGCTGCAGCAGCACGACATATCTTACCGCCTGCAGGAAGACCGCGCCACCGTGGAGCCGGCCTTTGCCTTCAACGAGCACGACCGGAGCTTCCTGGTGAAGCTGCTGCCCGCCGACTTCGCCCGCGCCGATGCCCTGCAGGACGAAGCCAACGCCCAGCTGGTGGCCGCCACCGGCCCCGAGCATTACCTCTTCAGCTTCAGCAACGCGGAGCTGATGGACCTGCTGGTGCACCCCGACGAGTGGAGCCGCTTCGACGTGGCGCTGGCCCAGCGCCTGCTGCGCGAGCGGGGCCAGCCCGTGAGCCCCGACACCGTGCAGCTGCTGGAGCAGCGCCGCCACGTGGAGCTGAACAAGCCGCCCGAGAAGCAGCCCGCCTGGGTGTGGCTGGGCTACGTGTCGGCCCTGCTGGGCGGGCTGCTGGGGCTGGCCATCGGCTGGCACCTCTATTCGCACCAGCGCCGCCTCACCAACGGCCAGCTGGTGCCCGCTTTTTCGGCCCAGGAGCGGGTGCACGGGCTGCGCATCGTGGCGCTGGGCGTGGTCAGTTTGGTGGCGTGGGTGGCGCTGCGGCTGTACTTCGGGCGCTACTAACGGCGCGCCACGCCACCACCGCCACGCCCGCCAGGCACAAGGCAAACCACGCCCACGGCAGCCGCAGATCCAGCACCGACAGGGCCCCGTACACCACGGTGGAGGCGATGCTGGCCACGCCCTGCACGGCCTGGTTCAGCCCGAACACCTCGCCGCGGTCCTGCTCGGAGATGTGCTGGGCGATGAGCCCGTCGAGCAGGCCGGGGATGAGCGAGAGGGTGAGGCAGTCGACGGCGACGGTGGCGAACAGGGCGGTGCGCGAGCTGCCCACCAGGCCGTAGGTCACGAGCACCGGCACGCCGCACAAGGCCAGCCAGCGGATGGCGCGGCGCTGGTCGAGGCCATCGGCCAGGAAGGTGAAGAAGCCGTAGTTGATGGCAATGCTGAGCGTGCCGAAGAAGATGAAAAACAGCGAAAGGGCGCGGGCATCCATGCGCAGCGCGCCCAGGCTGGCGTAGGGCACGAAGTAGGAGTAGTAGCCGATGCTGAGCGTAAAGAGCACCTGCGTCAGCACCAGCGGCAGCAGGCCGGGGTGTTCCCGGCCCTTGGCCTGCAGGCGCCGCCAGAGCTGGGGCACGTTCAGCGCCTCGGCCACGGTGCGGCGCAGCTCCCGGCGGCTCAGGCCGGTGCGCTGGGCGTGGGTTTCGCGCATGAGCAGGCTCAGGCCGATGTTGAGCGCGGCCAGCACCACGGCCAGCCCCACCACGGCGCGGGCCTGTTGCGGCGGGGTGAAGTCGTACAGCATCAGCAGCAGGCCGCCGGCCATGGGCCCGAGCACGAAGCCCAGCGAGATGATGGCGCCCTCGATGCCGAGGTTGCGAAACAGCCGCTCGGGCGGCGACAAGTCGGTAATGGCCGAGCGCACGGTGGCGTACATGCCGTTGGTGAGCCCGTCGCTGAGGCGGTTGACGAAGTACAGCCCCGCCCGCACCGGCAGCAGCAGCCCATTGGCCAGCAAGGTGCCGATGGCCGACACGATGAGGATGGGCCGGCGCCCGTAGCCGTCGGAGAGCTTGCCCAGCAGCGGCGCGGCCACCAGCTGCACCCCCAGAAACAGCCCGGTGCCCAGCGCCAGCCACAGCTGCGGCCGCGGCAGCCCCCGCACAAACTCCGGCACGATGGGCCCGGTGGCCGCGCCCACTATCACGTCGAGCAGGATGATGGCGTACAGCAGCCAGAGGCGGCGGTCGGGTGGGGGCATGGGGCGGCGGGTGAGGCGGTAAGTACGCAAAAGCCGGTCGGCCGGGCACCGCAACCGGTTGCAGTGCCTCGCCCCGGGAGCGGAAGGCGGTTACAACCGGTTGCGGTGCCCCTGCCCACGCGCGGAAGCCTGTTGCAACCGGTTGCAATGCCTTTGCCCGCGAGCGGAAGGGGATTACAACCGGTTGCAGTCCCCTTTCGCTTGCGGGGCAAGCTGCCCCAACCGGTTGCGCTCAGCCCGCGGCACCAATTGCAGCCACCGGCACAGGTGCCAGGGCCCTTCCGCGCGGGCGGCAAGCATCTGGCACAGGTGCCCAAAGGGTTCCGCCCGCGCGGAAGGAGGCCGGCACAGGGGCCCGATGGGTTCCGCCCGCGCGCAAGGGGCCCGGCACAGGTGCCAGGGCCTTGTCGCCCGCGGGGCAAACCACTGGCACCTGTGCCGGAAGGCGGCGGGCGGCCCTTACTTCACCTGCGTGCCCAGCCAGGCCGTGCGGAAGGCCAGCTGCTCGGCCGTGGGCTGCTGCCCGGCTTTTTCCAGCGTCAGCACTTCCAGCACCGATGAGGCCGTAAGCGGCACCTGCACGGTGCGCACCTGCCCGCGCGAGCGGATTTCCAGCGCCGCCGTGTCGCCCACCTTGTGCTTTTTCAGCGCCTTGGCCAGATCGGCTTCCTTTTTCAGCTCCTTGCCGTCGAAGCGCAGAATTTCGTCGTCGCGGTCGAGGCCGGCCTGGTAGAGCGGGGTGCCCGTCTGGGTGTTGAAGGTGATGACGAAGCGGCCGTTATTGAAGCCAAGCTGCCCGGGCAGGCCGAGGCTGGCCTCCGTGGGCCGCACCGGGCGCACCAGCAGGCCGGCCGGCGCCAGCAGCTTGGCGTAGTCGTGGGGCGCGGCGGCCGAGTAAATGTGCTGGCGAAAAAACTGCCCGGCAAAGGCCGTGTCGCCGCTCACCTGGCCGAGCAGGCGCTGCAGATCGGGCACGGTGTAGGGCCGACCCGGGGCGTAGTTCTGCTGCGGCTGGCCGTGCTGCTGCCACACCAGGCGCATGTACTGGTCGAGGGTGGTGCGGTAGCGCTGGCGCAGGGTCAGGTCCAGGGCCAGGGCGTTGGCCCCGCCCAGGGGGTAGTACGACTGGTAGGTGTTGGCCCGGTTCGAGGGGTCGATGGACTTGGCCGCGTCCACGAACGGCGCCTGCTGGCTCATGTAGATGGCCCCG
Organism: Hymenobacter edaphi; assembly: GCF_003258365.1. GTDB lineage: Bacteria > Bacteroidota > Bacteroidia > Cytophagales > Hymenobacteraceae > Solirubrum > Solirubrum edaphi. The sequence goes on from NZ_QHKM01000004.1 coordinate 351,870, forward strand.
TAGCGCCTGGCCCCGGGCGCCTCCATGGCGTTGACCAGGCCCGTCAGCGCCTCCTCGCAGTACTGCTGGTCGGTGGCGTAGGCGCCGGAGCGGCGCATTACCAGCTCGCCGTAGTACTGCGTGAAGCCCTCCGCAAACCAGAGCATGTCGCTCATGTTGGCCCGCTCGAAGTCGAAGGGCTCCAGGTCGCGCGGGCGCAGGCGCTCCACGTTCCAGCTGTGGAAAAACTCGTGCGACACGGTGCCCAGGTTGTCGAGGGCCGAGGGGCCGCTGATGGGGCGCGGGCTGGTGACGGAGGTGGAGTTGCGGTGCTCCATCCCGTCGCCGCTGGCCTGGGGCAGGTAGTTGGCCACGAAGGTGTAGCGGCCGAAGTCGTAGCTGGGCAGCTCGCCGAACACCGCCCGGGCCTCCGTCACCACTTTCTTGGTCAGCTCGGCGTAGCGGTCCAGGTCGGCTTCCGAGCCCCGGTGCAGCACCTGCAGCTCGATCTGCTGGCCGGCTTCCTGCCAGCTGCGCACCTGCTGGGCCCCCAGCGAGGTGGGCGAATCCATGAAATACTGCAGGTGCGGTGCCTCGTACTGGCCCGGCACCGCCGCCCCGTTGAGCTGCACCGGCAGCAGCTGGGTGGCCACTTTCCACTCGGCCGGCAGCTGCTCAAACGTTACCCGAATGGGCCGCTGCTCCAGCCCGCGGGCGTAGGCGAAGGTGGCCGGGATGTTCAGGTGGGCGTGCTGCGCGTCGATGCCGGCGTAGGTGCCGTCGGTCCGGTCGCCGTAGAGCGTGTAGCTCAGGCGCACGGTGCCGTCGGGGCCGGGCGTCACGTCCCAGCCGTAGGGGTCGGGGTGGGTGAGGGGCAGCGGGCGGCCCTGGGCATCGGTGGCCTTCACGTCGTACACGTTCTTGGCAAATTCGTGCAGGGCGTAGCGGCCGGGCGAGGAGCGGGCCATGCGCACGTGCAGCGGCTGGCCCGCGGGCACCTGGCGGAACTCGGCCACCACCTGCGCCTCGTGGTGCACGGCGTTGGGGAACGTGATGCGGTACTGGACGGGCGCGGCAGTCTGCTGGGCCGAAACGGTCAGCGGCGCGGCCAGCAGGCCCAGGCCCAGCAGCAGCCGGGCGGCGGAAGAAGAAGGCATACGGGAAAAATCAGCGGGGAAAGGGCCCGAAAGTACGCGCCCGCCAGCAGACACCGAAACCGGCCGGGTCGTTGCAGTCCGGCGTGGTCCCTACGCCGCCAAAGTCGTAGGACCACTATTGTTGCCGGGCCACGTTGCCCGGCACATCCGGCCGGGCGTTGCCTTATCGTCGAACCACGGGCCGGGAGGGCGACGTAGCCGGCCGCCGCGCTGGTGGTTCGACCACAGGCGTAGCGCCGCCGGATTGCCCGCCGCTGCCGGGTGCCCGGTGCCAAACGGGCCGTTCAACGATAGTCATGCGGGCCGTTCAACGATAGTCGTAGTACCGCTTTGAGCGGTACTACGACCGCGCCCACACCCCGGCCTGCACCAGCCCATCGGCCCAGTGCTGCTCCCACACCGGCCGTAGCCCCAGCTGCCCGAGGGCGCCGGCTATGTCCGGCAGCTGCCGGCCGCGCACGCCCGAGGTCAGCCCGAAAAAGCGGTACATCAGCCACTGCAGCCCGCGCTGCCAGCCGCGCCGGGGCGGGGCAAAATCGGCCACCAGCCAGCGGGTACCGCCGTGCGCGTGGCAGTGCAGGCGGGCCAGCAGGGCGGCCAGCTCGGCCGGCGGAAACAGGTCGAAGAGGAAAAACGCGACGATGACGTCGAACTGCTCGGCGGGCAGCAGGGCCGCTTCGGTGCCGTGGCGGAAGCTCACCTGCCCCGCCGCTTCGGGCCGGCGCTGCAGCAGTTCTGCTGCCTGCCGCAGCATCCGGGCCGAGGCTTCCAGGTACAGCACCTGCGCGTCGGGGCGGGCGGCCAGCAGCTCGGGCAGCACCCGCCCCGTGCCGCCGCCGATGAAGAGCACCCGCGGCGCGGCCCCAGCCGCGGGCAGGCCCGCCTGCAGGGCCGCGCGCTGGGCCCGCAGCAGCGTGGGCCCGAACACCAGCCGGGCCAGCGGGTCGTAGAAAGCAGCGACGGAATCGAAATCGGGAACGGACGTAGGCATGGGGCGCAAAGCTGCCCGAACATACGCGGCCCGGGGCGCCGGAGTATCTTTCCGGGGCGGCTTTGCGTTGTTTCAGCTACCCGTCACCGCTTTTCGCTGCGCATGACCACCACGCTCCGCCGCCTGCTCGCCGGCCTCGCCCTGTTTGCCACCGAATTTGCCCTGATCCTGGCCGTGGGCACCGCCGGGGTGGTGCTGTTCCTGCTGCTGGGCCGGCAGGTGCTCGGCGACGGGCAGCTGAGCTTCGACGAAAGCGCCTTCACCTGGTCGCACGCGTTCCTGGGCGAGGCCAACCGCCGCTGGGTCGACTTTATCACCTTTCTGGCCTCGCGCAACTTCATCATCGTGGCCGCGCTGTCGGTTATCGGCTACTTCCTCGTCATCCGGCAGCACCGCTGGTACTCGCTGAAAGTGCCAGTGGTGGCCCTGGGCAGCATCACCCTGAACCTGCTGCTCAAGAACTTCTACCACCGCCCGCGCCCGCTGCTGCCGCTTACCTCGGCCTCGGGCCTGAGCTTTCCCAGTGGCCACGCCATGATTTCGGCCTCGTTCTACGGCCTGCTCATCTACCTCACCTGGCGCCACGTCGCCAACCGTTCCCTGCGCTGGCTGCTCACCCTGCTCATCACCGCGCTCATCCTGCTCATCGGCCTGACCCGCGTGTACCTGCGCGTGCACTACGCCTCCGACGTGCTGGCGGGCTTCGCGGCCGGCACGCTGTGGCTGCTGATTGCCATTCCGCTGCTCAACCGCCTGGAGCACGCCATCAAGCGCCGCGTGCGCACCGCCACCACCGACAGTGTGCTGCCCGTGGAGTAGCCGAAATAGTGCAAGCGTGTTTTGTTAGTGAAAATTTTTTCGCTGATAGTCAGCGCAGAAGCGGCTTTGAATGAAAAATCTTTGCGCTGGTGCTTGACAACTGCCCGCAGTGCCTCTACTTTTGTATCACAATTCGCCGCTGAGCTACCAACAACGGTGAATTTTTAAAAGCTGCGGTTGTGGCGAAATTGGTAGACGCGCTGTCTTCAGGCGGCAGTTCCGAAAGGTGTGAGAGTTCGAGTCTCTCCGACCGCACAAGCCGAAAACCGGTTCCGAAAGGGCCGGTTTTCGCTTTTTTACGCGTTTTGCAGTGGTGCCACGACTCCGAAAGTCGTGGCACCACTGCGTTTACCCCGCACCGTATGCGCAAGGCAGGCGTGGGAGGCCACTGGCAGCTTAAGCGTAATGGCGCCATGACTCCGAAAGCCGTGGCGCCATGCGGCCCCTTGCATCGTCGGGCGGGTTTTGCCGTAAGTCAAAGCCGCCTATGAACCGCCTTGCCCAATTTCTGCTCCGTCTTACCGGTCAGCTCACGGCCGAAGTGCTGGTATTGGGCGGTGCCTTCGTCGGTTCCTTTCTCGTCTTCCTGTACCTCACGCGCCTGGTATTCGTGGCCGGCCCCGAGCAATTCGATCAGGCCGCCTTCGACCTGATGGACCGGCTGCGCGCCGCCACGCCGGGCCTCACGCAGTGGGCTCTGCGGGTTACGTTTTTCGGCTCGGCGCGCTGGTTTGTCGTGGCGGCCGTGGCACTGCCCGCCCTGCTGTGGTGGGGCCTGAAGCGGCGCCGCGAGGCCGTGGAAATCTTCGCGGCCATTGCCGGCTCGGCCCTGCTCAACCAGCTGCTGAAGCACTTCTTCGGGCGCGTCCGCCCCCTCACGGCCTTGATCTATCAGCCCGGGCTGAGCTTTCCCAGCGGCCACTCCATGATTGGACTGGCCCTGTACGGCATGCTGGCCTGGCAGCTCTGGCGCCACGGCCGGCACCCGTTCTGGGCCGTGCTGCTGGTCATTTGGGCGCTGTTTATCGGCCTCACGCGCATCTACCTCCACGTGCACTACGCCACCGACGTGCTGGCCGGCTTCGCGGCGGGCGTGGCTTGGGTGGTGCTGGTGCAGGCCGCCGTGCGCCGCCGCCTGCGCCGCATGGGGCAAGACGTCAGAAGCTAGAAGCTGGGAGCAAGGAGCTAGAATGTTGTGCGAATCCGTAACCCGGGAACCACGAAGCCATACGCTCCTAGCTCCTAGCTCCTAGCTCCTAGCTCCTAGCTCCTAGCTCCTAGCTCCTAGTCCAGCTTCACCTTCACCCGAATGGCCTGCAGGCCCTTCACGCCCTGCAATTCCTCCAGTTCCAGCTCTTCCTGGCCGGGTTCGAGCAGGCCACGGTCCTGCAGGTAGTCCACGTATTCGCGGTACTCGGCGGCTTCGCGGGCCTGGGCGTACACCAGTGCAATGTGGCCGGGCTGAGTGAGCCGCTCGCCGGTGCCGGCCACGGTGGCCTTGTCCACGCGCTTCTTGATGATTTCGTAGCGGATGTTGTAGGCCCCGTCCACGTCGAACTGCCGCTCGTCCATGCGGAAGCGGATGCTCAGGGCCTGCGAGTGGATAAGCACCAGCTGGGTGGTATCCAGCGGGACGGGCAGCGTGGCCTTGAGGCGGTGGGTGAGGCGGGTGATTTCGCAGCTCACCAGCAGTTGCCACAGGCGCAGGTTCTTCAGGAAGATGAGGTCGAAGGTTTTGTCGTGCACCAGCGAGGCGCCCACGTAGATGTTGTACTCCACGCCGTCGGTTTTGAAGCGCTGGAAGTAGTGCGGAAACATCTGCTGGGCACGGCGGTCCTCTTCGTCGAGGTAGTCGCTCACCGCGTCGTTGATTTGGGTGATGCTCTGCTCAAAGGCCTTGCGGCGCTTGTACAGAATGCCCAGCTCGGGGTCGATGTTCGACCAATATTCGCTGATGACCGGCCGCAGCTCGGGCGTGTGCTGGGCCAGGTACTCAAACAGCGGCTCGACCTCGCTCTTGATGGACTCCAGAATGCTCACCTCGTCGCCCGACAAAATGCCCTGGCGCAGCCGCTTCAGGTTCTTGGTCACGTAGAATTTCAGCTCGTCCAGGATAGGCAGGGCCTGAAACTCGGTGGCTTTCTTGAGCACGCGGTTGGCCAGCGTGAGGTGCTCGATCAGGTCGCCCTGAATGGCCTCGTTGCGGGCTGTGCTGCTGCCACGCACGTCCGACGAGCCGTAGAGCGGGTACACGTCCTGGAACACGATGGGCTCCATTTCGGCGTTTTTGTTGCCGTCCTCGAGCTTTTCGAGCAGGTTCAGGGCCGCGTCGGTGAAGCGCCACTCCATGCTGGGGTGGATGGCGGTGAACTTCTCCTTGACGATGGCCTGCACGCGGGTCTGGATTTCCTCGGCGTTGCGCTTCACCGCCACCGCGAAGAGCGGCAGAAAGGCCGTCACTTTGTCCAGCGCAAACTCGTCCAGGTCGCCGGGGTTGGGCGAACCCAGCTCCAGCAGGCCCACCGCGTCGTCGCCGTAGGGCAGCAGCGCCAGGATGGCCGAGCGGATGCCGATGCTGGTGAGCTGCTCGCGCAGATCCTCCGGAATGTCGGCCGTGGCCACGTCTTCGAGCACCAGCGGGCGGCGCTCCTGCGTCACCTGGGCGTAGATGCGCCGGAAGCCGGAGTTGGCGTCCTGGCGCTGCAGCTGCTTCATCAGGAACGAGTGGTTGATCTTGCGCCCGAAGTCCACGAAGGCCTTTTTCTTCTCGTCGTAGGCCGCAATACCGAGCTGCAGGAAGGGCCGCCCGAAGAGCACGCGCAGCTTTTCCTGAATCTGCTCCAGTCGGTCGGAGGCCTGCAGCACGTCGCGCTCCAGCAGGTCGTACTTCAGCTCCGAGAGAATTTCCTGATTGGTGACGTCGCTCAGGTTCAGGATGTTGAAGCCTTCGAGGGCGAAGTTTTCGGGCGGCAGCAGCTGGCGCCACAGGGCCACGTCGTAGGGGTTGCGGCGCAGCTGCTCCAGGTCCTCGGGGCTCAGCTCGGGCTTGTCGCCCACCACTTTCACGTCCAGAAACGCGGAGTTGAAGGCCACGCTGTAGTGGCGGTAGAGGCCAATGCTGTAGTCGGGCACGGTGAAGATGATGCTGCCGTAGTGGTCGGGCAAATCCTCGCCGTAGAGCTTTTCCAGAATCTGGGCGTAGACCATGTGCACCATGTGGCGCTCCATGGTAGCCGCGTCGATGTTGAGCGGCTGCTTCACGCGCTTGTCGGGGGCCAGCAGCACCTCCGCGAAGCGCGGCGTGTGGTAGAAGCTGAAGCGCTGAAAGGGCGGAATGGCGCCGCTGATGTCTTTGTCGAAGGAGGCGGGCGGAAACACGGCCACCATCAGGGCCTGCACCAGGGGCTGGTGGGCGTTGAGCACGGCCGGGTCGGTGAGGGGGCCGCGCAGCTCGGGGGCCAGCTCCACCTCGCGCAGAATGCCGCGGGCCAGCAAGGACACGCCGGGGTTGGGGTCGTCGGTGCGGGCCTGCCACCACGCAATGATGGGCTCCAGGCTCAGCGTGGTCTGGAAGAAAAAGGCAGAAGCGGCGGGCGCCGGAACAACGTCGGAGGGGCGGGGCATACGGAAAGGAAAGCGGCCGGGGCAGCATCGGCGCGGCTACCGCCATATACGCAGCCGCCCGCCCGGCGGACGTGGCCCGCGGCGGCACCGGCAGCGGCATAACGCCGGCTTAACCTCGGGAAGGCAGCGCCCGGCCCGCAATAGCCCGGGTAGGCCCGCTCCCGCTTAGCGGCGCAGGATGGTCACCCGCGGCTCGGCGCCGGGGGCTACGTGCGCATCGACGAGCGTGTCGCGCCGGGAGCCGTTGGCGAACGAGCTAAGGGTGAATTGCTTGTCTTCATTGCGGTAGCAGCTGCAGCAGCCATCGGCCTCGTACTGCCCGCGCAGCTGCACGCGCCCGATGTAGTAGCGCGCCAGCACCGGGCCGCGGCGCGCCGGCTCGCGCACGAGGATGGTGTAGCGGTACGACTTGGCGGCGGTGGAGTCGCCGAGCTTGCGGCCGTTGACGGTGGCAAACGGCTCGGCGTTGTCGAGCACGATGGGGTTGGTGAACACCGTAGTCCGCTCGCGCACGATGGTGGCCGTGTCGCCCTTGGCATACGTGACGGTGGCCGTGGAGCCGGTGCCGGTGCGGATGACGGAGTCGCGCGGGTACACGGAGCGCACCAGCAGCACCGTATCGATCTGGGCGGCGGTGAAGCTGCCGGGCTTGAAGTTAAACAGCAGCGCGTCGGCGCGGTAGTTCTGGCAGTTGCAGGCCACCGAGCCGCAGCAGCCGGCAAACAAAGCGGCGCCCAGCAGCGAAAACAGCACGGACCGAAGCAGCACGGAGGAAAGGAATTTCATGAGGAAGACGCGGGTTGCCGCCCGCCCGGCGGGCCCGCCACGCGGCAGGCGACACCGAAGCGTAACGAACGGGCCGTAAAAATAGGGGTACTCCGGCCGCAAAGCCGTCGGCCCGCGGCCGGATCGGAGGCTTAAAAAAAGTGGTGCCACGGCTCCCAGCCGTGGCACCACCCGCTTAATCATTCCCGAAACCCGCGGAATCCATCGAATCCGGCTGCATCCGAGGCCTTTTATTCCTTCACGAAGCGGCGGGTTTCGGTGCCGCCCTTGCCGGTGATTTTGTAGTAGTAAGTGCCGCGGTTGAGGTCGGCCAGGTTCACGTCGAGCGAGTGGCTGCCCTTTTCCTGCTTGCCGTCGAACACGGTGCGCAGGGTTTTGCCGCGCTCGTCCAGCAGCTCCACCTTCACGTTGCCGTCCTTTTTCACCTCGTAGTCGAGGCGCTGGGTGGTAGTGGCGGGGTTGGGGTACATGGCGGCCTGGGCGCCGCGCGTGGCGGTTTCGGCCGCGGCCGGCGCGTTCGGGTCCATCAGCAGAAAACGGGTGGGCCCGAAGAACTTCAGCTTCATGCCGCCGTGGTGGCCGCGCCGGCCGCCGTGCTCCTTGCCGGCTTCTTTGCGCTGCACCAGGTGCTGCTGCTGCTCGGGCGTGAGGTTTTTCTGCACCAGCGCCGTGATGTCGGCTTCCCACTTCTCGCGCTGGGGCTGCACGTCGGCTTTGATTTGCTTGAGCTGCGCTTCGTACTTGGTCGCCAGCTGGCCCACGCTCTGCATGATGGTGCGCTGCTCGGCGTGCAGCTGCTGCAGCTGCTGGCGCTGGGCCTCGGTGGGGGCCGGGCGCTGGCCGGGCGTGGCGCCGTCGGCCGGGCGCAGCGCCTGATGCAGCGCCTTGCCTTGCTCGCGCAGGGCCTTCAGCTGGGCGCGGTAGGTGCTGAGCTGGGCTCGGTCGGCCGCCGAGAGCTGGGCCTCCAGCTTCTGGCGCTGCTCGCGCACCACCGGCAGCACATTCTGCTCGACGTAGGCCCGCACTTCGCCGTTGCCCTGATGACGACCGGGGCCTTGATGGGCGAAACCGGCGCGCTTCAGCTGCTCACTGGTGCCTGCCTGCGCCAGGCTAACGGTGGTGGAAGCGGGGAGAATGGCCGCCGCGAAGGCCAGAGCCTTCAACCAGGAAGAAGTTTTCATGCTTATGCGAGGGAAAAAATGATTGCCGTTTTCTGCTCACATAGAGGCCGGGGCCGGGAGGGAGTTTAACGGCAGCGCGGAAAATTTATTCGCCACTCAGAAATGGTTCACCGGGTTGGTACTGCCCCGGCACCGGGCCCAGCACCGCACGGCCAGTATGCTGATCCGCAGCCGGAATCGGCCCCGACCACAACGGGGTAACGACTGCGCGGCGCAGAGGCTGCGGCCACCGGAAAGTAACGGGGCGGCCCGGCCCGAAACGGGCCCGGCGCCCAACAGGGCGCCGGGCGACGGTGGCGTTGGGGACAAGGCAGGCTGCACGCAGGGCAGCGGTAGGAGGGGCGGGAGCGAGGCAGAAAAGGTAAGGTTGGGCGGTGCGGGCTTAGCGGGCCGCGGTGCGGGCCTGCGCGTCGGCGGCGGGCACGGGCAGGCTGCCGGTCGACTGGCCCGACCCGCGCCGCAGCGGGCCGGCCGTGAGCAGGGCTCCGCGCAGGCGGCCCGAGTCGTTGTCGAGCTGCAGCTTGATCTGGGCCAGCGCCTCGCGCAGGGCGGCCAGGTCGGCCACGCGGTGGGCCTGGGTCTGGGAGTAGCCGTGGTACACCGCCACCCGCACGCGCGACTGGCCGCGGCCGGTGTAGGTGGCCAGGGTGTCGCCCTGGGCACTGACAATCTGCACGGCGGCCTTCAGGTCGGTTTCGTACCACTCCAGCGGCACGCCCAGCAGCGAGGGCAGCATGAAGGTGAGCATCTGCAGGCCCTGCAGCACCCGGCCGGTGCGCTTGGTGCTGCAATCCACCACCTGCAGCTGCGCCGTGCCGAAGCGCAGCGTGTCCTCCGGGTCGCTCAGGTTCATGCGCACTTCCCGCTCAAACAACCGCTGCGGGTCGTCGGGCAGGGCGCCGGCAGAGGTGTCCAGCGGCCCGTTCTCGACGGCAATTTCCAGCGAAGGCAGCCGCTCCGTCAGGGCGGCCGGCGAGGGTTGAAACATCACCCGGTCGGCAGATTTGCAGCCGGGCAGCAACAGCGTTAGCGTGGCAAGGGCAAGCGCAAAGCGGAATGGAAGCGTCATGGCGGGGCAAGGCTAGGCGGCGGCAAAAAAACCAAGGTGGGTAATCCGGAGCGGAGGATCAGGTAGAAGCAAATGTAATTTAGTTTATAATAAATTGTATGTTTTAAATAGAAAAAATTTCACGATTTTGGTATTCGTGCATCGGCGGATGGTGGAGGGCGACACGAAGCCACCAAAACGACCAACGCCCGGACCGACTCAGTCGGTCCGGGCGTTGGCACCTGAAACGGGTTTGCCGGGGCGCTAGTGCAGCTGACCAGCGGGCTGGGTTTCCTCGAACAGCTCGTCGACCGGATGGCCGTGGTAGTTGTCGACAAACTCGCCTTCCCAGCGGGCAATGACGGCCGAGGCCAGGCAGTTGCCGATAACGTTGACGGCCGTGCGGGCCATGTCCATCAGCGCGTCGATGCCCAGGATGATGAACACCGGCCAGGGCGGCAGGTTGAACGAGGCCACCGTGGCCAGCAGAATTACCAGGGAGGCGCGGGGCACGCCGGCCACGCCCTTGGAAGTGAGCATCAGGGTGAATACCATCACCAGCTGTTCGCCGAAGCTCAGGGGCACGCCCGCGGCCTGGGCCACGAAAATGGCCGCCAGCGAAAGGTAGAGCGTGGTGCCGTCGAGGTTGAAGGAGTAGCCCGTGGGCATTACGAAGGCCACCACCCGGCGCGGCACCCCGATGCTTTCCATCGCCTCCATGGCCCGGGGCAGCGCCGCCTCCGAGGACGTGGTGGCAAAGGCAATGCTCACCGGCTCGGCAATGGCCTGCACGAAGCGCTTGAGCGGAATGCGGGCAATGAGCGCCACCGGCAGCAGAATCAGCACGAGGAAGGCAATGAGCGCGCCGTAGAGCGTGAGCAGCAGCTGCAGCGCGTTCAGCAGCGGGGCGAAGCCCATCTTGCCCACGGTGTAGGCAATGGCGCCGCCCACGCCCAGCGGGGCGAAGAACATGACCACGTTGGTGAACTTGAACATCACCTCCGACAGGCTTTCCGACCACTCCAGCATGGGCCGGCGGTGCTTTTCAGGCACCATGGCCAGGCCGATGGCGAAGATGATGGCGAAAACCACCACCTGCAGCACCTGTCCCTCGGCCACCGATTTGGCAATGTTTTCGGGGAAGATGTGGGTGATGATGTCGGCCGCCGACTGCTTGGGCGCGGTGGCAATGGCGTCGTTGGTGGTGTTGCCGGCGCGGGCAGCGGCCAGCACCGCCGGGTCGAGGCGGCCGGCCTGCGTGAGGTTGATGGCGGCCAGCCCGATGAAGAGGGCAAACGTGGTGACGATTTCAAAGTACACCAAGGCCTTGACGCCCATGCGGCCCACCTTTTTCAGGTCGGCGTGGCCGGCAATGCCCACCACCAGCGTGGCGAATACCAGCGGGGCAATGATGGTCTTGACCAGGCGCAGGAACACGTCGGACAGCACTTTCAGGTTCTGCGCGCCCTGCGGGAAATCGGCCCCGGCTTCGGCCCCGACGAGCATGCTCACCACAATCCAGAAGGTGAGGGAGCGGCGCTGCACGGCCCAGACGACCATGGCGAGCAAGGCCAGCCAGCGCGCGGCCAGCGGCACCGCGGGCGGCAGGGCCAGCACGCCGTAGTGGGAGAGGGCAGTCAGCAGCGCGGCCACGAGCAACAGGGCCAGGGCCGGCACGGCAAAACGGGTAAGCTTCATAAAGCAGGTAAAAAGGACGGACGCTGCCCGGTGGGAAGGGGGCAGCGTCCGGCAAAGATAGCCGATTGGGGCAGAGCCCAACGGCGGCGAAAAACGCGGGCTAGGGCAGCGTGAGCAAGTAGCCGATGGTGAAGTTGGCGTCCCAGTCGAACACGAACTGCTGGCAGCCGGTGGCTTTGGCCAGCGCCTGGTAGATGTTGACGCCGGCCTGGGCCTTGGCGCCCTCCAGCGCGGCATAGGCGGCCGGGGCTTGCAGCACGGTGTAGCGCTCCGTGCCCTGGCGGTGGGGCTTGGCCAGCTCGTAGGGCACCCCGCCGATGATAAAGCAGGTGGCGCGCTCCTCGGCCGGCACCTGGGCCGCCTTGCTCTGCACGTCGGCGGCCACGGCGGCCGGGTCGGCGTTTTTCTGGTAGTACTTCGAGCCGTAGGTGTCGGCCGTCTGCACCATGCCGGTTTCCAGCCAGGCGAGCTTGGTGTTGCCCGAGCCCATGTCGACCAGGAAAGCCTTGTCGGCGTAGGCGGCGGGCAGGGCGGCGCGCAGGCCCAGGGCGGCTTCGCGCTCCGGCGTCACGGTCAGCACCACGTAGTTCATGGCCCGCAGCGCCTTGATGATTTTCTGGGTGCCCGCGGCCGCCACGGCGCCGGAGCTGACCACGAAGTGAATGTCGCGGCCGCCCACGCCGTAGTCCAGCATCTTGCCGATGTAGGTTTTGAGGCCCTTGCGGATGTCGTCCTCGGTGGCCAGGTTTTCCATCACCAGGCTGTTGCCGAACTCCGACTTCTCCAGCTTCCAGTTTTTGTCGGCGTCGATGCGCACGATAAAGGAGTTGAAGCCGCTGGCACCCAGCTCCACCACGCCGCGCAGCTTGCCATTGACCGGCGCCGCGGGCCGGAAGGTAAAGCTGGCCGGCGTCGCATTGACGGGGGCGGGCTTAACGGCCGGAGCGGCCGGCATCGGCGCCGTCGAGGCCACGGCCGTAGCCGGGGCCGCCGGAGCGGGTGCGGGCGCCGGTGCGGGCGTCACCGGGGCCGCCGTGGCCGTGGGCGTTTCCTTGGCTTGGTGCACTTCGCCGTACAGCGTCACGGTGTCGCCTTCGCGCAGCACCACTTTCTGGCCGCCGGGCAGCATAGCCGTGCGCGACTGGTAATCGAGGCGGGTGCCGTTGATGAGCACCACGCTCTTGGTCAGCGGCGTGGTTTTGGTGTTGGTCTGTACCACCAAGGCGTTGTCTTTCACCGCAAACCAGGAGGTGAACCCCGCTGCCCCGGTCGATTGGGCCAGCAGCCGACCGGGCAAGAGCAGCACCCAGAGTAGGCAGAGAAGTAAGAAGTTTTTCATGTGCAATAGGAGGATTTGGAACAGTGATGCAAGGTAATTGTAAATATTATTCTATAAAATAGAATTTATACCAACCGACTGATTTTCTGGCCCAAAGTCCGTCGCCACTGTCCGGAGCGAATTTCTGCCCATCTTCGGCCGCCTTACGTTCCCCCGTTCATGCTGCACTGGTCAATCCGCCCGCTGGAGTTGCCGCTCCGCTTCACCTGGAAAATTTCCCGCAACGCCTCCGACGCCAAAACCAACCTGCTCGTGCGCGTGGGCGACGCGGGGGGCACGTCCGGCTGGGGCGAAGCCGCTCCCAACGTGCGCTACGGCGAGTCGCCGGCCGGGCTGCTGACGGAGTTCGAGGCGCTGCAGCAGGCCGGGCTGGCCCAGGTGCAGGACCTGACGGACCTCACCGCCCTGCTCGAAGCCCGGCAGCCGGCCCACGCGCTGCGCTTCGCCCTCGAGTCGGCCTACGTACACTACCTGGCGCAGCGGCGGGGGCAGTCGGTGCCGCAGCTGCTGGGCGTGCCCGCGCCGCTGCCGGCCGTGGGCACCGCTTTCACCCTGCCCATTATGGCGCCCGGGGAGGTGGCCGGGTTTATCGAGCGGCACGGCCTGGCCCGCTTTCCGCTGCTGAAGGTGAAAGTGAATCAGGAGCTGGGCGTGGACCTGCTGGCCGAAGTAGCCCGGCTGCTGCCCGGCCGCCCGGTGCTCGTCGACGGCAACGAGGCCTGGACCGACGCCGACGCGCTGCTGGGTTTCATGGAGCAGGTGCAGCAGCTGCCCGGCCTCAGCGTACAGCTGCTGGAGCAGCCCCTGCCGGCCGCCTGCGCCGCCGACTACCGCTACCTGCGCCCGCGCAGCCCCTGGCCGCTCATTGCCGACGAATCGGTGACCGACGCGGCCGACTTCCACGACATTGCCCGGCAGTTTCACGTGCTGAACATGAAGCTGATGAAGGCCGGCGGCTACCTCAACGGCATTCGTCTGCTCAACGAAGCCCGGGCCCACGGCCTGCGCACCATGGTCGGCTGCATGGTCGAAACCTCGCTGGGCATCTGGTCGGCCCTGCAGGTCAGCGGCCTCTGCGAAATCTGCGACCTGGACGGCCTGCTCATCGTGCGCGACGAGCCGTTCGGCGTGGTGCACGAGGAAGGCGGCCGGCTGATGCCGCAGCCGCAGGTGCCGGTGCTGGATTGATGCTAACCGCTGGGGAATCTTGTAACTGGTAGAACGTCATTCCGAGCGCAGCCGAGGACTCTCGCGTGCTTCGCTGAACGACTAAACCCGAACCTCATTCCGAGCCAGGCGAAGCAGCTCGCGTGCTGATGCCGGATAGCATGCTTCCCGTTCAACGAGAAGTTTACTCACAGCCGGTTAAACACGCGAGCTTCCTCGGCGCTCGGAATGACGTTCTGCGGGACTTTGGCCTTTTACTTCACCGCCCGCAGCTGCTCGTCCAGGGCTTTGATCTGGCCGTCGAGCTGGCTGGTGTCGGGGGCTTTGGGGTTTCCCTGGCTGAGCAGGCTGATTTTCTGATTCAGCAGCTGAATCTTCTGGGCCATCAGCTCCACGCGGCGGTTCAGGCCGCCGAGGCGGGCATCCACGTCGGCGGCGGCGGTGGGGGCGGGGCTGCGGTCCACCACCTCGCCGAACTTGGCGTCGGGCGAGGCCGTTTCGCCGCGCGAGGCGGCCGCGCTCTGCGGCGTGGCAAACATCACGCCGCCGTCGGCCGCCACGTAGTCGCCTTCCTTCAGGGTAATCATCTTGCCGGTGGGCAGCTCCACGATGCCGCTCTTCACGTTCACCTTGGTGCCGTTGGGCAGGCGCACGTTCTGGCTCAGGCCGCTGGTCTGGCCGTTGCGGCGGCGCACCACGGCCCCGTTCTGCATCACAAACTGGTCGCCGTTCTGCAGGTCTACGCGGTCAGCGGGCGGGGTTTTCGGCGACTGGGCGTGGGCGGTGGGGGCCGCCAGCAGGGCGGTGAGCAAAACCAAGGCGGGGGCAAACGGTTTCATGGCGGGGCGGTTGGGAAATTGTGGTGTGGTTGTTGGTAAAGCGCGCCTCTGCATACGCAGGAAGCCGGGCGCGGGTAGGCCACCGGGCTTTTTCAAAAAAAGTTGGGAACCAATGTTGCGACATATAATGTATGTACATATATTTGCAACGCCATTCGGTTCTGCCATGAAGCTCGAAGACGAAATCCAGCAGCGCGCCTTTAAAAACGTCTACCAGAAAGCCCACTTGAACGTGGTGTTTACGGCGGGCTGGCTGCAGCAGCGCCTGGCCGCGGCCTTCAAGCCCCACGGCCTGACGCTGCCCCAGTACAACGTGCTGCGCATCCTGCGCGGGCAGCACCCCAAGCCGGCCACCGTGAACCTGCTCATCGAGCGGATGCTGGACAAAACCAGCAACGCCTCGCGCATCGTGGACAAGCTGGAGGCTAAGCAGCTGGTCACGCGGCAGATCTGTCCCAGCAACCGCCGCGCCGTGGATATCCGCATCACCGAAGCCGGCCTGGAGCTGCTGCGCCAGACCGAAAGCCTGGCCGACGGCCAAAGCCAGGGCCTGCACAACCTCACCGACGAAGAAGCCGCTCAGCTGAGCGACCTGCTCGATAAAATCCGCGACTGACGGCTACTTTTCAGTTAACCCAACCCCAGACTCTCTCACCGTTTGAAGACCATGAAAAAAATCATCCTGCCTCTGCTCGTTGCCGGTGCCCTGTTTGCTGCTCCGGCTCAGGCCCAGCAAAAAGCCACTGCCGCCGTTAGCGCCAAAGCCGCTACGCCCGCCAAAGCGGCCAAAGCTGCCAAAAACAGCAACTCCTACGCCGTGCAGCCCCAGCTGAGCACCCTCGGCTGGGTGGGCAAGAAAGTAGGCGGCCAGCACAACGGCTCGGTAGCCGTGAAAGACGGCTCGGTACTGGTGAAAGGCAACCAGATTGTGGGCGGCACCTTCACCTTCGACATGAACTCCATCAAGGTGGACGACCTGAAGGACGCCGAGTGGAACGGCAAGCTGGTGGGCCACCTGAAGAACGACGACTTCTTCGCTGTGGACAAAAACCCGACGGCCACCTTCGTCATCACCAGCATCAAGCCCGTCACGGATGCCGTCGGCAACAACGCCCAGGTAACCGGTAACCTCACCATCAAGGGCAAGACCAACCCCGTGACCTTCCCGGCCAAAGTGGGCGTGAAAGACGGCGTGGCCTCGGCCGTGGGCGTGGCAACCATCGACCGCACCAAGTACGACGTGAAGTACGGCTCGACCCTGTTCGGCGCCGCCGCCGACAAAGCCATCGAAGACAACTTCACGCTGAACTTCAACGTCATTGCCAAGCAATAGCGGTAGCTGACGTCCTTTGTTCCTAACCGGACCAAAAGCAGCAAACGGCCCCTTTACCACTGCGGTGAAGGGGCCGTTTGCTGCTTTTGGGCGGCTGGCTTAGCGGCCGTCCGAGGCGGGGGCGGTAGCCGGGGCCGCCGGGGCGGGAGCGGCCGGCGCGGCGGTGGGCGCCGGGGCAGCGGCGGCGGCGGCGCGCAGCTGCAGGCGCAGCGGGGCCACGTTCATCTCGCGCAGGCTGATGATGCCGTACACCGTTTCGCCGGGGCGAATCACCTTGTTGGTCATTTCGTTGGTGACGAATTCCTTGCGCATGTTGGAGTTGGCGCTGGCCGCCCCGATCATGTTGCCGGCGCCCACCAGCGGGCCCCAGGGAAAGAGGGTGCCGCCGGTGGTCTGGCCGGTGTAGGGGTCGGTGGTGCCCCCGATCTGGCCGATGCCGAGGAAGTAGAGCACGTAGATGGCCACGCCCTGCTTCAGGTCGTTGGCGGCCTGAATGGCGGGCACCGGCATGGTGGGCCGGTCGCCGAAGAACAGCTCCAAGTCGCGCGAGAAGTTGAGGTCGGCCGCGGTGTTGTTTTTCACGCGCACGACCACGGTCTGGTAGCCGCGCTTGCGTTCCTTCTTGATGTACTTGCGGTTGCCGCCGGCCATCTGCAGGGCGCTGAACTGGTAGCTGAACTCGACCGGGGTGCCGGCCGGGCCCATGGATTGGTAGCGGGTGAAGTTGGCCGGGCGAATCTGGTGGTAGCTACCGGCGCAGCTGCTGAGAGCCAGTGCCAGGGTGCCAGCGGCCAAGTGCGTAGCGGTCAAACGCATAAAGAAGCGGTTAAACGGTGGGGATGAAAGAGGAATGAACAAACATTGAACTTTCAAAGATACCGCCGCCCATCAGTAAACCAACCAGCGCCCGGGGCAAAAAAAGAGCTGCCTAGGCGGGCAGCTCCAGCTCGGTGGGCAGCGGGTAGCGCAGCTGCCGGTGCTTGTCGTGGGCGCGCAGGGTGCGCAGCACGTCGTTGAACTCGTCCTGGTATTCCAGCCAGAGGTCCTCGTGCAGCTTCGGAATGAGCTTGGCCGTGCGCAGCACGAAGCGCACCGTGGCCACGTAGAACAGGTGGAAGTAGCCGTCGAAGTAGCTCTGGTACTCGTCGAGCACCAGGCGCAGCACGTACATGTTCAACTCGACTTCCAGGCGCTTGTCCTTGGTGATGCGCTTGGCGCGGGCCACTTCCTTGGCGGCTTTGCCCAGGGCGCGGGCCAGGGCGCGGCTCATCACCCGGCCGTTGGCTTTCTGCAGCAGCTCGGCAATGCGCTCGGCGTGCTCGTCCTGCACCGTGCGCAGGTCCACGTCGGGCAGAATTTCGTAGCGCACCAGGTCGTAGAGCTCCGCGTCGCGGCGCACGGCTTTGAGCAGCAGGTCTTCCTTTTCCTTGTCGGTGAGCTGGCGCAGGGCGCGCTTGAAATCGGCGGAGGGAGCGGGCATATTCGAAAGGGCCTCACCCCCGGCCCCCTCTCCAAGGGGAGACGGGGAGCTGAGGCGGCGCAGGCGTTTGTGCTGAAAGGAAAAAAGAACGGGCGGGGCTGCGCAGCGCGAGCGGAGCAGCCCCGCGTCGTTGAACGAAATCGTTGCTGATGGCTGGCTCCCCCTCTCTTTGGGAGAGGGGGCCGGGGGGGGAGGCCCCTACTGCCCGTTGCTGGCGCCGGCGGCCGGCGCTTCGGGCTTCAGGTACTGATCGAGGTAGTTGGTAATCTTGGTGTAGAGGTGCACGCGGTCTTTGCCGCCCACGTTGTGCGGGTGGCCCGGGTACACGAAATAGTCGAGCTGCACGCCCTTATCCACGGCATTCTTGAGGTAGTCGAGGCTGTGCTGCCACACCACCACGTCGTCGACGGTGCCGTGAATCATCAGCAGCGGGGCCTTCAGGTTCTGCACGTAGCCGAGCAGGTTGGCCTTCTGGTAGCCCTCGGGGTTTTGCTGCGGGGTGTCCATGTAGCGCTCCGTGTACATCACCTCGTACATGCGCCAGTCGATAACCGGCCCGCCGGCGACGCCGACTTTGAAGGTGCCCTCGGGGGCGCGGGTGAGCATGGTGGTGGTCATGAAGCCGCCGTAGCTCCAGCCGTGCACCCCGATGCGCTGGGCGTCCACGTAGGGCAGGCTTTTGAGGTAGTCCACGCCCTTGAGCTGGTCGGCCAGCTCCTGGGTGCCGAGCTGGCGGAAGGTGGCCTGCTCGAAGGGCAGCCCGCGGTTGCCGGAGCCGCGCGAGTCGACGGTAAACACCACGTAGCCCTTTTCGGCCATCATCTGCATCCACAGGTTGCCACCGCCCAGCCAGCTGTCGGTGACGAGCTGCACGTGCGGGCCGCCGTAGACGTAGATAACGGCCGGGTACTTCTTGCTCGGGTCGAAGCCGGGCGGGGTGATGATGCGGGCGTACAGGTCGGTCTGCCCGTCGGCGGCCTTGAGGATCTGCAGCTTGGTCTGGCCCAGGCGGTAGCTGCTGATGGGGTTGGGCGCGTTGAGCAGCTGCTGACGCATTTTGCCATCCTTGGTGCCCACCACCGAAATGGTGCGCGGCGTGCTCAGGCTGCTGTAGCTGTCGAGCAGGGCCTCGCCTGAGGGGCTGAGCACGCCCGCGTGGGTGCCGGCCGCCGCGGTCAGCTTTTTCGGCTTGCCGCCGCCCAGGCTCACCGCGTACAGGCCGCGCTGAATGGTGCCGTCCTGGTTGCTGGCGTAGTAGACGGTTTTACCCTTCTCATCGAAGCCCAGCAGGTCCGTGACCAGCCAGGGGCCGCTGGTGAGCTGGCGCAGCAGCTTGCCCGAAGTATTATACAGATACAGGTGGTTGTAGCCGTCCCGCTCGCTCTGGTACACGAACTGGTCGGCGTGGCCGGGCACGAAGCTCAACTGGTGCAGCGGCTCCACGAACTCGGTATCGGTTTCCTCGAACAGGGTCTTGACCAGCGCGCCCGTCGCGGCGTCGTACTGGCGCAGCCACATGTGGTTCTGGTCGCGGTTGAGCACGGCCACGTAGATGCTCTTCTCGTCCGGGCTCCAGCTGATGTTGGTCAGGTACTGTTCCTTCGGCTCGCCGGTCTGCAAAAACACCGTCTTGCCCGAAGCCACGTCGTACACGCCCACGGTTACTTCGTGGCTTTTGTCGCCGGCCATGGGGTACTTGATGGGCTCGGCCTGGGCGGGCGTCGGCGCCACCGACACCAGCGGGTAGTCCGTCACCATGGTCTGGTCCATGCGGTAGTAGGCCAGCTTTGCACCCCGGGGGCTCCAGAACGTGCCCTTGGTGATGCCGAATTCCGAGCGGTGCGCCGCCTGCCCGTTCACAATGGCCGGGTTGGCTTCCGAGGTCACGGCCACGTTTTCCTTGCCCGGCACGCTCACGTACAGATTTTGCTCCTTGGTGTAGGCCACGCGGGTTTTCGTCGGGTCGAAGTCCACGTTGTCGGCGCCGGCCTGGTAGCCCAGCAGCTTCGTGGCCTTGCCCTCGGTCACCGCGTAGCGGAATACCTCCCGGCTGGGCATCGTTACCAGAAAGGCGTCGGGGCCGGTCCACTGCACCTGCGGAAACGCATTGGCTTTCAGGGTGGGGGCGCCCGCGGCCTGCAGGGCTTGGTAGAGGTTGGCCATGCTCACCACCGGCTGCAGGGGCCCGCCGGCGGCGCGGCCGCGCACCAGCTCGTCCTGCCCGTTCTCGGTGCGCACGTAGCTGAATTCGTCTTTCGAGCCCGGAATCCAGGTCAGCTGCTTGAGGTTGGCGGGCTGCAGGGCCGGGTTGCGGAAGGCGTCTTCCACGGAAAGCAGCTGCTGCTGGGCGCGCAGGGCGGTGGGGGTCGCAGTCAGGGTCAGCAGCAGGGCGGGCAGCGCGAGGCGCCGGAACGTCAGGGACATAGACAAAAGCAAAGGGGGGAAGGGGAGGGGAAGGCAGGCGGTTTGGGCCGGGAATTTACGGCGGAATCAACAGACCCGCCCCGCTACAAATTCCCGGGGGCGCGGGCAACTATCCGGCCGCGGCCGCTGTTAAGGGGTGCTTTTTGCGAGACACCAACCTAGCGCCCGAATTCTTACCTTTACCACCATGAATACCAACCCGCAGATTGCACACGACGAGGACGTTCTGCTGCTGGAGGAAACCACCGACCTGCGCGACCTTGTCGTCTACAACGACGACATCAACACCTTTGACCACGTCATCCAGACGCTCATCGACGTGTGCCAGCACGAGCCCATGCAAGCCGAGCAGTGCACCCTGCTGATCCACTACAAGGGGCAGTGCGCCGTCAAAATGGGCACCTACGAGGAGCTGGAGCCCCTGTGCACCGCCATCCACGACCGCGGCATTTCGGCCGACGTGGTGTAGCGTTTTTTCGACGAAAACTTCGGTCATCCTGAGCGTAGCGAAGGACCTTATCACGCCAGATAATTGTTATCTGACGTATGCTGTTTCGACGGCGTAAGGTCCTTGGTTTTGCTCAGGATGACATCTGTATAGACTGAATGGAATTTCCCTCCAAACTCATCGAAAACGCCGTGGGCGAGCTGGCCAAGCTGCCGGGCATCGGCCGCAAAACGGCCCTGCGCCTGGCCCTGCACCTGCTCAAGGCCGATACCGATACCACCAGCTCCCTGGCCGAGGCACTGGCCAAGATGCGCTTCGACATTCGCTACTGCCAGAGCTGCCACAACATCTCCGACACGGAGGAATGCGGCATCTGCGCCAACAAGCTGCGCGACCACAGCACCGTCTGCGTCGTGTCGGACATCCGCGACGTTATTGCCATCGAAAACACCGGGCAGTACCAGGGCGTGTACCACGTGCTCGGCGGCGTCATCTCGCCCATCGAGGGTATCGGCCCGGCCGACCTGCACATCGACTCCCTGCTGACGCGCGTGCAAACCGAGGGCTCGGAGGTGAAGGAAATCATCCTGGCCATCAGCCCCACGATGGAGGGCGATACCACCGCTTTCTACCTCACCCGCCGCCTGCGCGAAACGCCCGAGGTGCACATCAGCAGCATTGCCCGCGGCATCCCGGTGGGCGGCGAGCTGGAGTACGCCGACGAAATTACTCTGGGCCGCTCCATCGTGGAGCGCCAGCGGCAGGCGCGCTAGCCCCAGCAACGGCCGCACTCTGTAGGCATTGCGAGTGAAGCGAAGCAACCGCCGGATGGCGTAGCCAATCAGGGCTGGCCAACGAGCTGACCCCAAAACCGCCCCGCCCGAAACTGTCATTGCGCAGTTTCGGGCGGGGCGGTTTTTGGGGTAGTGCGTCTTGAGTCCCGTCTGCTCAAATGGGGCCGTTCAGCGTTTTGGGCGACACCCACACGGCCGGGCCAGGCACTTTGGGCTCGATGCTCAGAATGCGCCCTTCGCCGGCAATTCGCGTGGGCGGGGTGCCAAACAAGATGGCCGCGCCGGGCTGCATCAGGTCTTCCAGGACAGGCGCCAGCAGGGTTTCAATCTGGAGCACGTAGGCCGTGCCGGCCTGCACAGGCTCCTGAATCTGAAATTCGGCGGGGACCGAATGGGCTTTGGCGGCCGGCCACAACGACAGGCGTAGCGGCTGGCGGATGGGAAAGCGCAGCCACGGCTCTGGGTGAAAAATGACTTCCGCTGTCAACGTGACGTTTGTCATGGAGCTACCCGTGAAGATAAGAGACTTTTGCGGCGCGAAAGATGGCTCCGGCGTTCAGCTGCAGTCGGCAAGCACGCTAAATCTTCCGTAGTTAAAGCCGAAACCCGCCCTCCGCGGTTGTTCTGCTAACGCCCTTCGAACCACTCCCGGCATGACCAAAACCGTCTTTATTGCTTCCGCCGAGCCCTACAGCGGCAAGTCTCTCATCACGCTGGGCCTGGTGAACATGCTGCTCAGCAAGGCCCAGCGCGTGGGCTACTTCAAGCCCGTCATCAGCGCGGGCGGGGAAGGCCGGCGCGACCCGCACATCGACACCGTGCTGCGCTACTTTCAGCTGCCCACAGCCTACGAGGACACCTTCGCCTACACCGGCCCGGAGGTGCTGCGCCTGATCGAAACCGAGGGGCAGGGCGAAATGCTCGACACCATCATTCGCCGCTACAAGCAGCTGGAGGAGCAGCACGACTTTATCGTGGTGGAGGGCACCGACTTCGTGGGCCACGGCACCGCCTTCGAGTTTGAGCTGAACGTGACCATTGCCAAAAACCTGGGCGAACCGGTGTTGCTGGTGGTGTCGGGCGAGGCCAAAACCACGGCCCAGATCATCAGCAGCACGCTCACGGCCCTGCGCGGCTTCGAGGCGCGCGAGGTGCCGGTGCTCACGGTGGTGGCCAACAAGGTGCCGCCCGCCCAGGTGGCCGACGTGCAGCAGCTGTTGCGCGCTCAGCTGCCGGCCGAGGTCGGGCTGTCGGTAATTCCCGAGGACAAGGCTTTGCTGAACCCCACTATGCGGGAGCTGCACGAGGCGCTGGGCGGCACGCTGCTCTTCGGCGAGGAGCTGCTCGGCAACCAGGTCGACAACTTCGTGACCGGGGCCATGCAGGTGCCCAACTTTCTGAACTACCTCAAGCCCAACGTGGCCATCGTCACGCCCGGCGACCGGGGCGACATCGTCATCTGCGCGGTGCAGGCCAATATGTCGGCCAGCTACCCCAAGGTGGCCGGCGTGGTGCTGACGGCCGGCTGGCAGCCCGAAGAGCCGATTTTGCGCCTGCTGCGCGGCCTGCAAGGGGTGATGCCCATTCTGGCCGTCAAGACGGGCACCTTCGAAACCAGCGCCCGGCTGGCGGCCGTCAAGTCGCGCCTCTCGGCCGACAACCCCAAGAAGGTGCAGCTGGCCATCCGCACATTTGAGCGCTACGTCGACGTGCCGGCCCTGGACCGGCAGCTGGCCACCTACCAGTCGGAGGGCATCACGCCGCACATGTTTCAGTATCGGCTGCTGCAGTGGGCCAAGCAGCAGCGCCGCCACATCGTGCTGCCCGAGGGCAACGACGACCGGATTCTGCGCGCCGCCGCCCAGCTCTTGCAGCAGGACGTGGTGGATTTGACCATCCTCGGCAACCCCGCGGAAGTGGCCGCTTCGGCCAAGCGCCTGGGCCTGAACCTGCCGCTGGGCCATCTACGCGTCATCGACCCGGTGCATTCGGAGTACTACGAGGACTACGTGCAGACCTTCTACGAGCTGCGCAAAAGCAAGGGCGTCAACGAGGACATGGCCCGCGACCTGATGCGCGACGTGTCGTACTTCGGCTCGATGATGGTGCAGAAGGGCCACGCCGACGGCATGGTGTCGGGGGCGGTGCACACCACCCAGCACACCATCCGGCCGGCCCTGCAGTTCATCAAAACCAAGCCGGGCATCTCGCTGGTGTCGTCGGTGTTCTTCATGTGCCTGCCCGACCGCGTAGCCGTGTTCGGCGACTGCGCCGTGAATCCCAACCCCACGGCCGAGCAGCTGGCCGAAATTGCCATTTCCTCGGCCGAAAGTGCCCAGCGCTTCGGGGTGGCGCCGCGGGTGGCCATGCTCTCGTACTCCTCGGGCACGTCGGGCGAGGGCGCCGAGGTCGACAAGGTGCGCCGCGCCACCGAGCTGGTGCGCCAGCTCCGCCCCGACTTGCCGGTGGAAGGCCCCATTCAGTACGACGCCGCCGTCGACCCCATCGTGGGCCGGCAGAAGCTGCCCGATTCGGCCGTGGCCGGGCAGGCCAGCGTACTCATCTTCCCCGATCTGAATACCGGCAACAACACCTATAAAGCCGTGCAGCGCGAAACCGGGGCCCTGGCCATCGGCCCGGTGCTGCAGGGCCTGAACAAACCCGTCAACGACCTGAGCCGCGGCTGCACCGTCGACGACGTGTTCAACACGGTGGTTATCACCGCCATTCAGAGCCAGCAGGCGTAGAGCCGGGGCGTTGGGCGGGCGCGGGAGGGCGGCGCGGCAGCTTCGCCGTGGGGCTGCGGCCGGCCGCTTGATTACGGGCGCCGTATAGGCAGGGCGCAGCGCCGTGTGTTGCGGTGGCAGTCGGTACGCGCAGTGTTTCCCGCCGCCAGGCGCCCGGAACAACTGCCGGCCGCCGGTCCTCTTGCTGAAGCTCCACCTAAATACCCCTTATGGCCTCCGGATTTTTTGCTTTACTGGATGATATTTCAGCGCTGGTGAAAGTCAGTGCCGCCAGCCTCGACGACGTGCCCGCGCAGGTGGCCAAAACCACCGGCAAGGTGTCCGGCATTGTCATCGACGATACGGCCGTGACGCCCAAGTACGTGGTGGGCCTGGACCCCAGCCGGGAGCTATCCATCATCTTCCAGATTGCCAAGAAGTCCCTGATCAACAAGCTGCTGATCCTGAGTCCGGCGGCCCTGCTGCTCGGCTACTTCGCCCCCTGGGCCATTACGCCCATCCTGATGATGGGCGGGGCGTATTTGTGCTTCGAGGGCTATGAAAAAGTCCACTCGATGTTCAGCAAGCACCCCGAGGCACCGGCCGAAAGCGAGGCGCTGGCAACCATTACGCCGGAGGAGCTGGAGCAGCAGCGGGTGGCCGGGGCCGTGCGCACGGATATTATCCTGTCGGCCGAAATCATGGCCATTGCCTACAGCCAGGTAACCGGCCAGCCCATCGTCAACCAAATCATGGTTATGCTGGCCGTGGCGGTGGTCATTACCGTGGGGGTGTACGGCTTCGTGGGCCTGATTGTGAAGATGGACGACATCGGCATGCACCTGGCCCAGGAAAACAAGAACCCGGCTACCCAGAAAGTGGGCCGCGGTATCGTCAAGTTCATGCCGCATTTTCTGCGGATTCTGAGCTACGTCGGCACGGCCGCCATGCTCTGGGTAGGGGCCGAAATCATCGCCCACGGCATTCCTCTTACCGCCCATTGGCTACACGAGCTGGAACTCGCCCTGGCCGACGTGCCGGTCCTGGCCTGGCTGGCCAAAGCCCTGGCCTGCGCCATTTTCGGGCTGGCGGTGGGCTTTGTGGTCGAGAAAGTCGTGGGATTGGGGAAGAAGCTGTGGCCGGGCAAAAGCAAGGCCCAGGCAGCGTAACACCCCGGGCTGGCCAGCGGGCTCACGAGTGTAGGTGCCATGCGCGCTTCAGCCCGCGTCCGCCCAAACGGCATCGGTTAGCCGGACGCAAACTGAAGTGCGCATGGCACCCGTTAGAGAATTTGTGATAAGTGCAGCACAGCTTTGATTTTATTTGAATCAAATACTGTGTTATATTATGTGAAGATAGTCTGCCAATAACTGATATCGTTGTTGATAAGCGGGGCTATTTTTTGCTGTCAACAAGCGTTTGTATGAATTCTTTTGAATATCTCTTCATGGGTGTGAAGTCTGTTCCTAAAGATGTGCTGCAGTCCAAAACCAGCACCACGGCTACATTTTTGTCAATAGCCTTTTTGGCCTCAGAGTCTTCCACATCTACGGTGTAGGGCCTCGTTCCAAATTTATTGGCAACAACAACATCCTTTATAAACAGGTTCTGTCCGCTGCTCGGTGAGTTGATAGATAAATTTGCAAGCGGTACAACGTACTTAGACCCTTGTATCGAACCAGTAATCAATGCTCCAGTGTCACCAATAAAGCTTATATGGTTTACTTTTGGACTGGTAACTCTGAATCCGGGTGCAGTACCTCCCGGATTAATAAATTGCGCATATATAGTGTAAGGGGTCATGGCGCCATTGAAGGCCGGATCTGCGTAGGTGTTAAAAGTTATTTGAAGGTATTTAGGGTCATTAGCGTTGATGGCAGTGTTGGATGTGAGAATGGAAATATTGGAGGCAGTTGATATTAATGATTTGGCTATTGACTGGAAAGTATTTTGTAATGTGCTTGAAGTAGCTCTTAAATACTGGCCATTTACAGCCAAAGAATTTAAGTCGCTGTCCACAAGTGTGCCAGCTCCAGCGAGGCCAATCGTATAAGTTTTGATTGGCTTTCCGGAGATTGAAGCATTTCTCAAAAGCGTTTGAGTATGCGTGACAACGGCTCCTTGGCCTACGGAAGGAAAATATCTTCCGGAATAGTTGTCGTAGCCATCAGTAAATGCCACGATAAATGCCTGGTCCAGCGCTTGACTGGAATTAAATTGCGTCAACTGCTCGATGCCTTTGCTAATTCCGTAGCATAATGCAGTTTGGTCTACATTGTTTTCTAATTTGTCTATGGCAGTATTGGTTGCCGTTATATTGTTGCTGATGCCAGTTACATAAACGTCATTATTGAACCCTACCACGCCCAAGAAAAGCCCCTCAATATTAGTATCAGCAACTTCCACCTGCTTGTTGTCATCATCATCACATGATTGAAGAGATGTACAACATACTGCCAATAGTACAATCAGTATCTTCTTCATGGGGGCTATGGGTTGATGGGAATCCTTTGTAAAAGTAGTCATGCAAAATCTTAAATAAAATATGTTTAGAGCGAAGATATATGCCGGGGGCTGACTCTGGCTGCCCCGCGATAAGCCACTGCTGTTTAACTAGCTATGCTGCCATCCAAGACTCCGGTTCAGCCTTCGTCTCCGGCGTTGCCCCGCCAGCCATCCGACGGAATTCAGCGCTTGCGACAGCACGGTTCCGCCCCGCCTCACACCCGGAGCGCGCCGCGGAAACCCCGGGCGGCGTAGTAGGAGGGGGCGCTGTTGTGGTACACGAAGACGGTGCCGTAGCGGTAATCGGCGAAGAGCGCGCCGCCGAGCTGGCGGATGGCGGCGGGCGTCTGCAGCCAGCTGGACGTTTTGGCGTCGAAGGTGCCGAGCTGCTGCAGCTCCCGGTACTGCTGCTCGGTCAGCAACTCGATGCCCATGGCCGCGGCCATGTCGACGGCGTTGTGTGCGGGCCGGTGTTCCTTTCTTGCTTCCCAGCCTTCTAGGTCGTAGCACAGGCTGCGGCGGCCTTTGGGGCTTTCGGCCGCGCAGTCCACGAAAACGTACTCGCCCGTCGCGTCATCTTGGCCGACTACGTCCGGTTCGCCGCCGGTTATTTCCATTTCATCCAGCGCCCAGAGCTTGGCGGGATTCGCTTCCAGCCGGGCCTGAACGGGGCCCCAGGCCAGGTCCGGGTGGCGGGCCGGATTCTGCGCGAAACGGGCCCGCAGTACGCGGAGCAGCTCCTCCCGCTGCGCCGCCGATAGTTCTTTCTTGTTGCCCTGGGCCATGGTGTAGAGCTGTTTGCAGCGGTGGGGGTAGGCGGCCGATGGGCGTTGCCGCCGCCATTGCGGCCCGGTCGCCCGGCCGGATGTTACCATACTTGCCCGGGCCGGCAATGCCCGGGCGGCAGGTCGCGCAAGGTAGTGGAGAGGCGGCCATACTACCAGGCCGCAACCGGGGCCGCGCGGCCAGCCGACGACCCTGGCGTACTTTGCCGCGTAACTACTGCCTCCCCGCGCACCTGCCCGCCGCCGGGCCCCGCGCCGCAAGCTCTATTTCATGAACATCTTCGTCGTCAACTCCGGCAGCTCGTCCATCAAGTACCAGCTCTTCCGCTGGCCCGCCGAGCAGCCCGTCTGCGCGGGCCTCGTGGAGCGCCTCGGCCTGCCCGATTCCGTCATCACCCACACCGTGTTCGGGGCCGACGCGGAGCCGCAGCGGCAGCAGCGCACCCTGGCGCTGCCCGACCACGCCGCCGGCCTGCGCGAGGTAGTGGGCCTGCTGACGGCGGCCGGAACCGGCGTCATTCAGGAACCGGCCGATATTGGCGTCATCGGGCACCGGGTGGTGCACGGCGGGGAGAAATTCGCGGCCACCACGCTCATTGATGCGGCGGTGAAGGCCGAAATCAAGGCGCTGTTTGCCCTGGCGCCGCTGCACAACCCGGCCAACTACCTCGGCATCGAAGTCTGCGAAGAGCTGTTTCCCGCGGCCCGGCAGGTGGCTGTGTTCGACACCGCTTTCCACCAGACCCTGCCCGAGTACGCCTTCCGCTACGCCCTGCCCGCCGCGCTCTACCACGAGCAGGGCATCCGCGTCTACGGCTTTCACGGCACCAGCCACCAGTACGTGGCCGGGCAGGTCGCCGCGTATCTGCACAAGCCGGATGCCCGGCTCGTCACCGTGCACCTGGGCAACGGCTGCAGCATGGCCGCCGTGCATGCCGGCCGCTGCCTCGATACCAGCATGGGCTTCGGTCCGCTCAGCGGCCTGGTGATGGGCACCCGCTCCGGCGACCTGGACCCGTCGGTCATCTTCTACCTCACCGGCCAGCTCGGCTACTCGGTAGACGAGGTCAGCGCCCTGCTCAACAAGCAGAGCGGCATGCTCGGCCTCACCGGCCACAGCGACATGCGCGACGTGGGCGCCGCCGTAGCCGCCGGCGACCCGGAAGCCACCCTGGCCCTGGCCCTATACGCCTACCGCATCAAGAAATACCTCGGGGCCTACGCCGCCGTGCTCGGCGGCCTCGACGCGGTGGTCTTCACGGCTGGCGTAGGGGAGAATGATGCCGCTGTGCGCCGCCTGGCCTGCGCCGGGCTGGAATTCCTGGGCGTGCAGGTCGACGAAGCGCGCAACACCGTCCGCAGCCGGGAGCTGCGCGAAATCAGTCCGGCGGGCGCGGCAGTGAAGGTGCTGGTGGTGCCGACCAACGAGGAACTGGAAATAGCCCGGCAGTGCGCCACGCTGCTGGGGTAGGGTTGTAGGAAGTCAAAAGCCGGTTTGTCGGCCGTCATTGCGAGCGAAGCGAAGCAATCCTTCCTCCAGTAGCACCGCCGCCCCAATACATACAAACCGAAATCTGCACCGCCTGAAAACAGCGGCGCCCGAACCTGCAGTTGCCAGTTTCGGGCGCTGCCAGTTGAACCGTCGTGCCGCGAGAACAAGGATTGCTTCGCTTCGCTCGCAATGACGGCCGGTGAGCCGCTGCTTGACTCCCGGCTGCCTGAACCCGACAAGCCGCAACTCTGCGTAACTTTCGCGGCCCGTTGCCCGCCTCACCCGCCCGTGCCCGCCCCCGTCAAGCTTTCCGTCGTCATTGTCAACTACAACGTCTGCTACTTTCTGGAGCAGACGCTGCTGTCGGTGCGGCGCGCGGTGGACAAGCTCGGGCAGCCGGTGGAGGTGTTCGTGGTCGACAACAACTCGGTGGACCGCTCGGTGAGCATGGTGCGGCAGCGCTTCCCTGAGGTCATCCTCATCGAAAACAAGGACAACCCGGGCTTCTCCAGGGCCAACAACCAGGCCCTGCGCGTGGCCAAAGGCGAATACCAGCTGCTGCTCAACCCCGATACGGTGGTGGAGGAAGACACCTTCCTGCGCTGCTGCGAGTTTATGGACGCGCACCCCGACTGCGGGGGCCTGGGCGTGAAGATGCTCGACGGGCAGGGCAAGTTTCTGCCCGAGAGCAAGCGCGGCCTGCCCACGCCCTGGGTGGCCTTCTACAAGGTATTCGGACTGGCGGCCGTGTTTCCGAAGTCCCGGCGCTTCGGCCGCTACCACCTCGGCTTCCTCGACAAGGACCAGACCCACCAGATCGAAGTGCTCAGCGGGGCCTTCATGCTGATGCGCAAGCAGGCGCTGGACCAGGTCGGGCTGCTCGACGAGGATTATTTCATGTACGGCGAGGACATCGACCTCTCGTACCGGCTCACGCGGGGCGGCTGGAAGAACTACTACTACCCCGGCACCCGCATCATCCACTACAAGGGCGAAAGCACCAAGCGCACGTCGGTGAACTACGTGTTCGTGTTCTACCGCGCCATGGTCATTTTCGCCCGCAAGCACTTCGCGCCGCAGCGGGCGGGCATGTTTTCGCTGCTGATCAACATGGCCATCTGGCTGCGCGCCGGGGTGGCCATTGCGCGGCGCTTCTGGGACTCGGCCTGGCCCATCCTGCTCGACGCGCTGATCATCTTCGTGGGCATGTACTTTCTGAAAGAGTACTGGGAAGACAACCACAAGTACGTGCCCACGCCCTACCCGTCGCAGTACATGCTGGTGGCCGTGCCGGCCTACATCGGGCTGTGGCTGGGCAGTAGCTACCTCAGCGGGGCCTACGACGAGCCCACCAAGTCTTCGCGCATCGTGCGCGGGGTGTTTTTTGGCACCGTCGTTATTTCGGCCGCCTCCAACTTCCTCGACGCCTGGCGCTTCTCCAAGGCCCTCATCGTGCTCGGCGGCACCTGGGCGGTGGCGGCCATGGTGGGCCGGCGGCTGGTGCAGCACTTCATCCAGTACCGCGACCTGCGCATTTCGGAGCGGCGGCAGAAAAACATTGCCATTGTGGGTTCGGAGGCCGAAAGCCGCCGGGTGCGCCACCTGCTCGAAGCCGCCAGCGTGCAGGCCCGCATCATCGGCTTCGTGAGCCCCACCGCCGACGCGGCCGCCGCCGACGCGCCCGAGGACCTGCTCGGCTCCCTGCGTCAGCTCGACGAGGTGCTGCGCATCTACGCGCTGGACGAGCTGATTTTCTGCGGCAAGGACCTCTCGGCGGGCCAGATCATGGGCCGCATGGTGCAGCTGCAGCAAACGCACCCGAACGTGGCTTTCAAGATTCTGCCCGAGGACAGCCAGTACATCATCGGCTCCTCCTCGAAGGATTCGCCCGGCGACTACTACGCCCTCGACATCGAGCTGAACCTCTACAAGCCCCAGCAGCGCCGCGCCAAGCGCCTGGTCGACGTGCTGCTCAGCCTGGGCCTGCTGCTGGGCGCCCCGCTGCTGCTAGGCCTGCAGCGCCAGGCCGGCGGCTACCTGCGCAACGTGCTGCGCGTGCTGGCCGGGCGCCGCACCTGGGTGGGCCTGCGCTACTCCGCCCCGCGCAAGGGCCAGGCCCGCGCCGTCCTCTCGCCCGCCGACCACGCCGAGCCCGAGGGCGCGCTGCCGCTCACCGAGGCCACCCGCCGCCGCCTGGAGCTGCTCTACGCCCGCGACTACACCCCCGCCGACGACCTGCGCCTGGTGCTGCAAAACCTGCGCGGGCTGGGGCGGGAGTAGGGGCTAGGATGGCGGTAATGCCTGCGTTATACAATTCTTTAGGATGAGGTATCTACCCATTGTAATCTGCACAGTGTTGACCGCTTGCGGGCTTAGATCGGCCGGGCCAACGGACACTATACCATATACCGACACCCAGCTCGCCAGCATTGGGCAGGCCCGCGACACCTTGCTGGCCTGTGACGCAACTATCCATGCCAAGGCTCCGGACATCAGGCTGGGCTATTTCCGAGTTCCTTACCTAGCCTTTCGGAATTGCGCCTTCGACGGCCGCTACGATAGCGCCGCACAGTGCAACCCCAGCGAGTACCTGGGGGAGATGCGCTATAAGCGTATGCTGACGGCAATTGACACGCTTAGCAAGCTGCGCATTATCGGGGCGTGGTACGCTGATTACGCACCCGATAGCAGTGACTTGGTGCTTATCATCGATACGAATTACCGCAATTATGGGGATGGTAGGTACTTGAGCACCCACACGCGGACGGGGTTTGACCTACAAGACAAGCGGGGCAAGTTCCTGTATCTGCGCGACCAGCTTTAGCTGCTGCCCGAAAGCACGTAGAATTACCCTGTTGCGGACGCGCGCGGAGGCGGACATTTGGCCTATCCTCAACGCTTTAACCCCTTCGCTCCGTGGCAACTTCTCCCGCTTTTCCGGCTTCGGCCCTCAGCAGCGCGGCCCCGCAAATCACCCCGCCCAACCCCATGCTGCCGCCCGCGGCTATCTTCTGCATGATAGCCTACGTCGACAACCCGAACGAGCCCAACGCCAGCGGGCAGCTTAACATCGAGGCCGCGGTGCAGAGCATCTTCCCGACCTGCAAGGTGGTCTGGTCGTCGACCAACACCTACGACGACAACTACGCCTACATCGTGCAGTCGCCCGACAACCAGTTCTTCCTGGCCGTGCGCGGCTCCCTGCCCTTCGTGGTCGACGGGCACACGGTTATCGACTGGGGCATCATTGCCAACTGGCTGCTGGAGGACTTCCGGGTGTACACGCAGAGCAAATGGCCCTACGTCAGCAGCGGCGAGGCCTACATTGCCAGCGGCACCATGGACGCGTTCAACAACATCAGCTCGGCCACCAACTACTTCGGCAACACCGGTCAATCGGCGCTGCAATACCTGCAGGACAACGCCGTGGCTAACAATTACCCGGTGTACATCACCGGGCACAGCCTGGGCGGCAACGTGGCCAACGTATACGCCTCCTACTTCGCCCAGCAGTGCCCCACGGCCGACGCTTATGTGTTCAGCTTTGCCGCGCCGGCAGCCGGCAACCAGGACTTCGTGACCGATCTGCAGAGCAAGTACCCGGCCGGCAAGGCTTACCACTACGAGATGAACAACGACATCATCCCGCGCTTCCCGGTGGTGGCCGCGGTGGAGTCGCTGGAGAATATGTTCCAGCCCAGCCCGCTGGCCACGGCCATTTCCCACCTCGATGTGACGCTGGCCGACCTGCTGCAGGGCGTGGCCGACACGCTGAAAGCCGACGCCGACATCGACCTCATCGACCCCTACGTGGCCACCGCGGTAACTTACGCACCCTACCCGCTGGCCGCGGCCTGGACGGATAACACCTTCGACGACTGGTTTGCGCAGGCTTCCTACCAGCACACGGCCTCGCACTACGCCAGCATTTTCTGGCAGAACACCGACGCCATCGTGGCCGCGCTGGCGCCCCGCATTACCAAGGCCAAGGCCGTGTACGCGGCAGCCCCGACGGCGCCCTGAGCCTGCTGCCCCGAAGCATTGGTTTACAGTAGCTCCGGAGGCCCGGCACCCGCGTGCCGGGCCTTTTTGCGGGCGGCGCGCAACCGGTGCGTGCTGCCCCCGGCTCCGGCTGGCGGCCTTGGGAATTAACGCGAGGCCCCGGCGCTGCGTACCTTTGCCGCTTACCCCGCTCTCAACCCTTCCCAGTCCCATGTCTACCGCTGCCGCTACGCCTGCCCTTGCGCTGATTTCCGACCGCATCAACGCCCTCGAAGCTCCGCAAACTATTGAAATGGCCAAAAAGGCGCGGGCCCTGGCCGCCCAGGGCGTCGACGTCATCAGCCTGAGCTTCGGCGAGCCGGACTTTCAGACGCCGCAGTACATCAAGGACGCGGCCAAGCAGGCCATTGACGAGGGCTTCACCTTTTACACGCCGGTGCCCGGCATTCCGGAGCTGCGCCAGGCCATCTGCGACAAGCTCAAGCGCGACAACAACCTCGACTACAAGCCCGAAAACATCGTGGTGGGCACCGGCGCCAAGCAGGCCCTGGCCAACGCGGTGCTGGCCCTGGTGAATCCCGGCGACGAAGTCATCATCTTTTCGCCGTTCTGGGTGAGCTACGAGGAAATGGTGAAGCTGGCCGAGGGCGTGACCATCCGCCTGGAAGGCACCCTCGACAACGACTACAAGGCCACGGCCGCTCAGTTGGAAGCCGCCATCACGCCGCGCACCAAGCTGGTGATGTACTCCTCGCCCTGCAACCCCACCGGGGCCGTGTGGTCGCGCGAGGAGCTGGGAGCCATTGCCGAAGTGCTGGCCCGGCACCCGCAGGTGCTGGTGGTGGCCGACGAGATTTATGAGTACATCAACTTCGTGGGCGAGCACGCCAGCCTGGCGCAGTTCGCCGCGGTGAAAGACCAGGTGGTGACGGTCAACGGCTTTTCCAAGGGCTACGCCATGACGGGCTGGCGCATCGGCTACCTGGCGGCGCGCCCCGAAATTGCCGCCGCCTGCGAGAAACTGCAGAGCCAGATTACCTCCGCCACCTGCTCCATCACCCAGCGCGCCGGCCTGGCCGCCCTGCAGGGCGGGCGCAGTTCGGCCGATGAGATGGTGGCCGCCTACCGCCGCCGCCGCGACCTGGTGCTCGGCCTGGTGAAGGACATTCCCGGCTTCAAAACGCCCACGCCCGACGGCGCCTTCTACATCTTCCCCGACGTGTCGGCCTACTTCGGCAAGACCACTGCCGACGGCGCCACCATCGGCACGGCCAACGACCTGGCCATGTACCTGCTCAACGACGCGCACGTGGCCGCCGTCGACGGGGCCGCGTTCGGGGCGCCGCAGTGCCTGCGCTTCAGCACCGCCACCGCCGACGAGAAGCTGGCCGAAGCCTTTCGGCGGGTGAAGGAAAGCCTGGCCCGGCTGCGCTAAGCCAGGCTGCTGATCGGCAATAAAAGCCGCTTCTACCCGTCGGAAGCGGCTTTTTGCTTAAACTGCCGCGCATTTTTTACTACGCCCATGAGCCAGATTCCCGTTGCTCCGCTCCCCGCCGACGAGCACCTGCGTTACCCCATCGGCCGCGTGCAGCTGCCCGAGGGCCCGCTGACGCCCGCTGAGCGCCATGAATACATCCAGCAGATTGCCGACCTGCCCGCCCAGCTGCGCGAAGCCGGCAAGGCCGCCGGCGGCGTGCGCCTGGAACAGCCCTACCGCCCCGGCGGCTGGAACGGCCGCCAGGTCATGCACCACCTGGCCGACGCGCACCTGAACAATTACTTACGCTTTCACCTGGCCCTGACCGAGGACCATCCCACCATTCCGGCCTGGAACCCCACGGCCTGGGTAGCGCTGCCCGATGTGGCCGCCACGCCCGTCACCGTGTCATTGGGCCTGCTGGAGCACCTGCACGCCCGCTGGGTGGTGCTGCTGCACCACCTCACCGCGGCCGACTGGCAGCGCACCTTCTTTCACCCGACGCTGGAGCGCGTCTACACGCTCGACCAGGCGCTGGTGCAGTACGCCTGGCACGGCCGCCACCACCTGGGCCACCTGCAGCTGCTGGCGGCCCGCTAAGTCAGTGACCGTGCAGCATGGGCTGAAACGCCGTGCGCCGGCTCCCGTTCGGGAGCCGGCGCACGGCGTTTTCTACGAGTGGCAGCGCGGTTAGTGCGTGCCGTGGTGCCCGTCGATGGCCTGGTCCATGGCATCCTTGAAAGCGCCCATGACCTTTTCCCGCTCTTCGTTGGAGCTATGGCGCAGGATGCGGTCCACCATATTGCGGTATACTTTCACCATGAACTGCGGGCCGTAAGTGGAGAGAAAATCGTCGTGAATCTTGTCGAAAGCCACTTTTTCTGCGTCGGAAATAGAGAGTGACAGGGCCAGCCACGCCTTGGCGTTGTTGGCAAGGCTGGTTTTGAGGTCTTCGTCCATGAAAAAAGCGGATAAGGAGGCGTCAGGATAAGTCGTGGCGTGCCTCTCTACCCTCAACTTGGCTGCACGGAAATTCGTGCCCGGGAAGGTACGGTTCTTTCGGTCGATATGCCAGCAGCCGGCGTCTTTACTGCCGCCGCGGTCCGGCGCTGCGTAGCGCCCGCTCCGAAACGCGAGGGGGTGCGGGCTGGCGGCCGGGTTTCATTCGTTGGCATATCCGTTGCCGTCCACGGTCTATCTTTGCGGCCTCATTTGCCATTGCCCCCGATGCCCGCTGCCTCGCCCGCCACGCTCCCCGACCTCTTTGCTGCCTTCAACGACCTGACCGTGCTCATCGTGGGCGACGTGATGGTGGACGCCTACGTGTGGGGCCGGGCCACCCGCCTCTCGCCCGAGGCCCCGGTGCCGGTGGTGAACGTGACGCGCACCGAGCAGCGCCTCGGCGGAGCCGCCAACGTGGCCCTGAACGTGCAGGCCCTGGGCGCCCGGCCGCTGCTCTGCGCCGTCATCGGCGACGACGCGGGCGGCGACCAGCTGCTGCAACTGCTGCACGAGCGGCAGCTCCCGGCCGACGGCCTGGTGCGCAGCGCCGAGCGCCCCACCACCGTTAAGCAGCGCATCCTGGCCCACGACCAGCAGCTGCTGCGCATCGACGCGGAAGTGGAAACCGACCTCTCGGCCACCGAGGACGCGGCCCTCGCCGAGGCCTACGCCCAGCTGCTGGGCCGCGCCGACGTGGTCATCTTCGAGGACTACGACAAGGGTGTGCTGGGCGCCGAGCGCATTGCCCGCTTCATCGAGCTGGCCCGGGCCCAGGGCGTGCCCACGGTGGTCGACCCCAAGAAGCGCAACTTCCTGGCCTACCGCGGCTGCACCCTGTTCAAGCCCAACCTGAAAGAGCTGCGCGAAGGCCTGAAAGTCGACTTCGCCGACGCCGACACCGCCGGCCTGGAGCGCGCCGTGCAGGCCCTGCGCGCCCACCTGCAGCCCGACATGGTGCTGGTGACCCTCTCGGAGCGCGGCGTGTTCTGCGACGCCGGGCAGGGCCCCGTCTACCTGCCCGCCCACGTGCGCGCCATTTCCGACGTATCCGGCGCCGGCGACACGGTTATCAGCATTGCCGCGCTGTGCGTGGCCCTGGGCGTGGCCCCGGCCAGCATGGCGGCCCTGGCCAACCTCGGCGGCGGCCTGGTCTGCGAGCAGCTCGGCGTAGTGCCCATCGAGAAGACGCAGCTGCTGCAGGAAGCTGAAGCGGCTGGGGTGCTGTAGCAGCCGCAAAAGCAGCGGCAAAAAAGCCCGTCATCCCGGCGCAGGAACCGCCGGTCGACGTATTCTTTTCGCAAACTCCGCACCGCCGCTGACGCCAATGGGCCGCCGCTAGCTCGGCAGAACAATAAAAGCGCAGCCACCAGGCCCGGACGATTGGGCGTTGGTGGCTGCGCTTCTGCGTTGGTGCAGGATGGGAGGGAGGGCCTTGCCTACGTCGGCCGGCGGTTCCTGCGCCAGGATGACGGGCTGCCGGGGCAGTCGAACTTATCCCACGTCCTGGCGCATGCGCAGGCTGTGCTCCTTCACCGTGTCGATGAACACGCGCACGCGGTCCGGGTCGGTGTCGGGGTACACGCCGTGGCCGAGGTTGGCAATGTGGCGCTGCGGCCCGAACCGCTCCAGCATCTCGATGGTGGCGGCGCGTACCTGGTCCGGCGAGCCGTACAGGGCGCAGGGGTCCAGGTTGCCCTGCAGCGTCTTGTCGCCGACCAAGGGGCGCACCTTGCGCGGGTCCTCGTTCCAGTCGAGCCCGATGGTGCGGCAGGGCAGCCGGGCGAAGTCCTCGTGGGCGAAGTAGGCGCCCTTGGCAAACACCGTCACGGGCACGTCGGCGGGCATGGCGGCGCAGATTTCGGCGATGTAGCTGGCCGAGAACGTGTGGTAGTGCTGCGGATTCAGAATGCCGGCCCAGGAGTCGAACACCTGCAGCATGTTGGCCCCGGCTTCCACCTGGGCGCGCAGGTAGGCAATGGTGGTATCGGTGATTTTGCGCAGCAGGGCGTGGGCCAGCTCCGGCTCCTGAAACAGCATCCGGCGGGCCTTGCTGAACGTCTTGGAACCGTGACCTTCCACCATGTAGGCCAGGATGGTCCAGGGCGCGCCGGCAAAGCCGATCAGCGGCACGCGGCCGTTCAGGGCGCGCTTGGTCACGCGCAGGGCTTCCAGCACGTAGCCCAGGTGCTCCTCGGGGTCGGCCACGCGCAGGCGCGCCACGTCGGCGGCCGACTTTACCGTCTCGGGAAACAGCGGGCCGCGGGCTTCCACCATTTCGTAGGTCAGGCCCATGGCCTCGGGCACCACCAGGATGTCCGAGAAGATGATGGCCGCGTCCACGTCCAGCGCGTCGATGGGCTGAATGGTGACTTCGGCGGCCAGCTCGGGCGTTTCCACCAGTTCCTTGAAGCCGCTCAGAAGGGCGCGCAGGGCGCGGTACTCGGGCAGGATGCGGCCGGCCTGGCGCATGAGCCACACGGGCGTACGTTCGGTTTGTTCGCCGCGGGCGGCACGCAGGATCAGGTCGTTCTTCAGCATCAGCGCAGTGGGTTTCGGGCCGCAAAGATAGACCACGGATGGCGGTGATGTTTCGCTGACGACACTGATTCGTTCCTCAACGCAGGAGCTGGCGCCGGTTTAGCCGATGAAGACGGCGTAACCGGTGCCGAAAGCGGAGCAGGCCTTCAGCCTGCGGCCAGCACCCGATGGAACTACCAGGAAGTAGCCGGTACCCACCTTCGGCCAAAACGGCGTCAGCTTGCGAAGCACGTTACGGCTAGACGCACCATATTACAGCATCGTAAGCGCGGGAAATAGCACCGCATAAAACGCACAAATACTATGACGAAGGTTCTTCGGACACTTAAGTACCTGTTGTCGACTACAATCCTGCTCTTGCTGACGGTCTTTAGGTCGCCTTACAAGGATTATTACGGAGCAATAGGACGTTATTATTTCAACGACGATGCTATCTTTTTCGGGCTGATCTTGTCGTTTGGCGGCCTCATGTTGCACTTGCCAAGCGTTCTAGCAAGTGGGTTTCCGCCGCGCGGGCTGCGCGACATTAGCAACGGCTGCTTTGCCCTCTTATACATTGGGTGGCTGGGTTACTGGGTATACTACCTCACCAGCGACGCGGCTATGCACGAAGCCGGCTGAATCAAAAACTACCCCTGAAACAGCGCCTTGATGGCCGTCATGATGAAGTTTACGCCGATGGCCAGGGTGATAAAGCCCATGATGCGCGCCAGCGCGGCCATGCCCGGGCGGCCCAGGAAGCGGGTGAGGCGCAGCGAGGAGAACAGGATGATGTAGCTGGCCACGGCCACCAGCCCGAAGCCGGCCACGATCAGGCCCATGTCGCCGTAGCTCAGGCGCTCGGTAAACAGGCCGATGCACACGGCCATGGAGCCCGGGCCCGAGAGCATGGGCATGGCCAGCGGGGTGAAGCTGATGTCGTCCTTGTGCATGCTTTCCTCCAGCGTGGCCTCCGACACCTTGGCGCGGTTGCCGCCCGGGGTGAGCAAATCGAAGGCGGAGCGCATGAGCAGGATGCCGCCCGCAATGCGCAGGTGGTTGATACTGATGCCGAAAAAGTCGAGGATGTAGCGCCCGGCAAAGAACGACACGGCCAGCACCGCCACCATGTAGGTGCAGGCGCGCAGGGCGGTGCGGGCCCGCTCGCCGGCGGTTTCGTGCTCGGTCAGCGTCAAGAACACCGGCATGGCCCCGAAGGGATTCACGACGGAAAACAGGGTGGTGAAGGTGGCGAGCAGTATTTCCATGCAGCGGGCAAAAATCCGGTTAAAGGTAGGCGGCTGGCGCATACGAGCGGGCCCGAAGTTGAGTAAGTTTAGCCTCGGCCCCGGTGCCGCCGGCCGGGCTACGCCCCGCCGCTTCCCCCGTTTCTTGTTTTTGCTTCGATGACGACCAATCCTCCCGCCGACACTACCCCCGATACGCCCACGCCCATCGTCGGCATCCTCGTGGGCGGGCAGTCCGATCTGCGCGTGATGAACGCCGCGGCCGAAATGCTGCGCCAGTTCCAGGTGCCCTACGAACTCACCCTGGTGTCGCCGCACCGCACCCCGCACCGCCTCGTCGACTACGCCGAATCGGCCCGCAAGCGCGGGCTGCGCGTCATCATTGCCGGCGGGGGCGGGGCGGCCCACCTGCCGGGCATGATAGCCGCTTTCACCACGCTGCCCGTCATTGGGGTGCCCATCAACGTGGCCACCAGCATCGGCGGGCTCGATTCCATCCTCTCCATGCTGCAGATGCCCACCGGCGTACCCGTGGCCACCGTGGCCCTCGACAACGCCTCGAATGCGGCCGTGCTGGCCGTGCAGATGCTGGCCCTGAGCAACGCCCGCCTCGCCGATGCCCTGGAAAAATACCGCGCCGCCCTGCGCGACAAGGTGATGCGCACCGTGGATGAGCTGCGCAAGGGGGGACTGGATGATATATAACCGGCAGGCGATTCTGAGCAGGGTGCAATTCGGCGGGACGCCAAAACGTAATCCAGCCGCGTGGTGCAACCAACTCGGCGGGACGTAGTACAACACCACATTCTCCTTCTCTCTCCCGTCCTCCCGCCCGTGCAAACCTTGCTTTTCGTTTCCCTCGCGCAGCTGCTTACCGGCCTGGTGGTCGGGCTGGGCGTGGCGGGCCTGCTGGCCACGCTGCTGCCCCTGATCCGGGCCACGGCCTGGTGGATTCGCGTCTTTGACTTCCCGCGCCTGCAGATTGTGGGCGTGATGGCCGTGGTGCTGCCCGGCGCCCTGCTGCTCGACTTCTGGCACTGGCAGACCTACCCCTGGCTGGGGCGCGGCCTCGTGCTGGCCCTGGGCGCGGCCATCGTCTACCAGCTCGCGCGCATTCTGCCCTACACTCCCCTGGTGCGCAAGCAGGTGGGCGACAGTGCCACCGCGGGCAGCCGCGGCCACGTGAGCCTGCTGATGATGAACGTGCTGCAGTACAACAAGCACGCGGACCGGGCCCTGCAGGTTATCCGCGAAGCCGACCCGGACATCATCATGGCCGTCGAAACCGACCCGTGGTGGCTGGACCAGCTGCGCCCGCTGCAGCAGACGCACCCCTACACCTGCCACGAGCCCCTCGACAACACCTACGGCCTGCTGTTCTTCTCGCGCCTGCCGCTGATCGGCTGCCGCATCAAGTATTTGCTCGACGACGACGTGCCCAGCATCCACACCCGCGTGCAGATGCCCGACGGCACCCGCCTGCGCGTGTACGGGCTGCACCCCAAGCCGCCCGCGCCCCAGGAAGCCAAAACCAGCACAAAGCGCGACGCCGAGCTGCTGCTGGTGGGCAAGGAAATCGACCGCAAGGACGAGCCCACCATCGTGTTCGGCGATATGAACGACGTGGCCTGGTCGCACACGTCCGAGCTGTTCCGGCGCATCAGCGGGCTGATGGACCCGCGCGTGGGCCGCGGCCTGCTGCCCACCTTCCACGCCGATTACCGCCTGCTGCGCTGGCCCCTGGACCACGTGTTCGTGTCGCCGCACTTCAAAGTCGACGACATGCAGCGCCTGCCCTACGTGGGCTCCGACCACTTTCCCATCTACATCAAGCTCAGCTACGAGCCCCACGACAAGCACGAGCAGGAGGCCAACCTGGAAGAAGCCGACGAATCGGACCACATCGAGGCCCTGGAAAAAATCAAGGACGGCTTTCAGGAAGAAGTGACCGAGGAACGCGAGGAAACCAAGGCCGAGCCGGTGCGCAACGTAACCCGCGTGCGCCCCAACCGTTCGTTGTGGCTGTGAGGCGTTGGCGCCGCCTGACAAAGCCGGGTTGCGGCGCAACAAACCGCGTCTGCCGACCCCTAAACCGCTGATGCCGGGCAATAATTCTTTGCTGCCGGGCGACAACCCTGACCTGCCGAGCACCAAGCTCGTTCTGCCGACCACCAAATACCAGCTGCTGGGCGCAACGGAGGAGCTGCGTTGTATGTTGCGGGGTAGCCGGCCGGTAAAGCAGGATTGACCGCGGCACCATGTAATGGCTGTGGGACCTTTGACTACAAAAAAAGCCCCATCGGAACGTTCCGACGGGGCTTTTTCACGGATAAGCGGGACGGTTATTCCACCACCACGCGGCGGGTGACGGTGGCCTGGCCCGGCACCGTCACGCTCAGCAGGTAAGTGCCTTTGGCCAGGCCCGCAGTGGGCAGGCTGGTGCCGGCGCCGCTGAAGGCCTGCGTGGCTACCGTACGGCCCACCACGTCGCGCAGCGTAGCGGTGGCGGCGGGTGCCGCCTTGCTCAGCGTCAGGTTCAGCTGCGCCTGGCCGGCCACGGGGTTGGGCCACACGCTCAGCTGCAGCGTGTGGGCGGCGGCCGTAGCCAGGGGCCGCTGCGGCGAGAAGACCAGCTCGAAGCGGCCGGTAATCAGGGCCGCGGCGTTGCTCACCGTGAACGAGTAGCTGGGCTGCTGGGCGAGGTCGATGAGGGCCCCGGTCTGCAGGTCGCGCAGGTAGGTGGGCACCGCGGCCAGGTTCAGCAGTTCGGCGGCGCTGAGCGTGTAGCTGCCCACGGCCGGCACGCCCACAGCCAGCGGCACCACCAGCGGGCTGGTGCCCAGCGGGGGGCGCCCGTCGATGCACAGGCGCTGGGTGGCCGAGAGGCTGGTGGAAAGGTTCAGGCCCGAGGGGTTGGGCAGTTTCTCGGCGTCGTAGCGCGCGTCGAAGCCATCCGTGGCGCCCTGCTCGAAGTACACGAACACGTCGTCGCCGGTGGGGCTGCCGGCGGGCCGGAGCGTGAGGTGCGCCGCGGGCCGCGTTTCGGTGGTGCGCTGGTAGGTCGGGTTTGAGTAGCTGGTCGGGCGGTGGCTGTTCCTAAGGGTGAGCGTGCCTGCGGTCTGGCCCGCCGCCACCCGCACGAAGAAGCCCTGGCCCAGTGGCAGCACGGGGCTGATGTTGCCGAAGCCGCCTTGGTAGAAGCCGTAGGAGCCGGTGTAGGGGTTTGCCGGGTTGTTGCTGGCAAACACGTAGATGACGCCGTCGACGTTGGGGCGGTCGGCCGCCGTTACCAGGCTCCAGTCCAGGGGCGAGGGGTAGGGGTTGCCCACCAGGTGCAGCCCCGCGCTGGCGGCCGTGGCGCCGCTGTTGCGGCTCAGCGCCAACGGCACGGTGCCGTTGTTCTGCGGGCCGGTAAAGCTCAGCGTCTGGTCCGCGGCCAGGTTCACGGTGTAACCCTGGCCCACGCTCAGCGGGTCGTTCCCGGCGCTGGGCGAGTACCAGCCCTTGTCGAAGGTCGACAGGTTGTTGCTGGTCGTGGCCAGGCGGCTCTGGTCGTAGCCGAACACGGTGGGGAAGGGCGAAACCGTGGCCGGGGTGGCCGAGGCGTTGTACGCCGGGTTCACCACCGGGCTGAAGCCGGCGGTGGTCAGGCTGCTCACCGTGGCCGTGCCGACGGGCGCGGAAACGTGGCGGTAGCCGCGGTTCGGGTTGAGGGCCGGCACGATGTAGCGCTGCACCGTCAGGTTGCCCGTCACCACGTTGCTGCCGGTGTTGACCACCATGGCCGTGGCCGTCGCGTCGGACACCAGCGTGAGCGGGTTGCCCTGGGTGACGAAGTTGCCGTTCAGCGTGAGCAGGCCCCGCACGGCGGTGCTGGCCGAGGTGCTCGACTGTGCGCCGTTGGCCCCCACCGTCAGGTTCCAGAAACGGGTGCCGCTGCTGCCCAGGATGTTGGCCGTCGTCGTCGTGCCCAGCACCACGGTGCCGCCGGAGGGCTGGAAGGTACCGTTGTTGGTCAGGTTGCCGCGCACGTCCAGCGTGCCCCCGGTCTGGCTTAGCGTCGCGCCGCTGTTGAGGCTCAGGCCCCGCGCCGTGGCCGTGCCCGAGCCGATGAGCGGCATCCGCGGGGCG
Organism: Hymenobacter edaphi; assembly: GCF_003258365.1. Lineage (GTDB taxonomy): Bacteria > Bacteroidota > Bacteroidia > Cytophagales > Hymenobacteraceae > Solirubrum > Solirubrum edaphi. The sequence continues at coordinate 394,861 of NZ_QHKM01000004.1, forward strand.
CTGGCGGGCACGGTCGCGTCGAGCAAGGCGGTGGGCACGCCGGCCGTCCAGTTGCCGGCCGTGTACCAGTCGGTGTTTGCGGCGCCGGTCCAGGTGGTGGCCGTAGCCGGGGCCAGGTAGGTGAGGGAGTACGAGGCGGAAGCCGCGTTGCCGTTGCCGGCCGCATCCTGCGCCGCGTTGGCCCCGATTTGCACCGTCGTGGCCGTGCCCGCCGTGGTGGGCGTCACCGCGAAGGTGTACGGACCGCTGCCGCTACCGGTCGGGCCGCTGGTGACGGTGCCGTTGGTCACCGAGATGCCGCTGGCCGCAAAGCCCGTTACCGATTCGCTGAACGTTACCGCGAAGGGCAGGGGCGTCGTGGTCGTCGAGCCGCCCGAGGCGCCCGCCGCGGAGCTGAGCGTGGCCGTCGGCGCCGTGGTATCGACGATGAACGTGTTGGTGTTGCTGTCGACGCTGCTGTTGCCGGCCGCATCAGCCGCGCGGGCTTTCACCGTGTGGCTGCCGTTGGCCAGGGCCGTGGGCTGGGCCAGCCCCCAGGTACCACCCGGTACGGCCGTAGCAGTGCCTACCGGCGTGCCGTCGACGACCACGGTAATGGTCGTGCCGGCTTCGGCCGAGCCGCCGTAGAGGGGCGTGGGGTTGTTGGTCAGGCTGCCGTTGGCGGGCACCACCACCACCGGCGCCGCGGGCGGGGTCGTGTCTACCGTGAAGGTGTTGGTGTTGCTGTTGGCGCTGACGTTGCCGCCCACCGCCGCCGTGGCGTACACCGTGTGCGAGCCGTCGGCCAGGCTGGCGGCCGGCGTCAGGGTCCAGTTGCCGCTGGCGTCGGCCGTGGTCGAGCCGATGCTGCTGCCGTCCACGTACACCGTTACCGTGGTGCTGGTCGGAGCGGTGCCGGTAACGGGCGGCCGGTTGTTGTTGGTCAGGCTGCCGTTGGCCGGCGTCAGCACCACGGGGGCGGCCGTCGGGGCCACCGCGCCGGTCACGCAGATGGTAAAGCTGCCATCAGCCGGGGCCGTATCGTAGGGATAGTAACGGATGTAGTAGCGCGTGCCGGCCGTGAGCCCGTTGACGGTGAGGGTTTCGCCGCCCGAGAAGTTAAGGTCGCGGCAGCCCAGGGACGCGAGGCTGCCGCAGCTGCCCGAAAACACCTGCAGCACGCCATCAAAGGCGCTGTTGGTCGTTACCGTGTGGGTGGGCCCAGTAGCCGTAAACGAATACCACACGTCCAGGGCCGAAGCGCTGGTAGCCCCGCTGCACGAGGAGGGAGCCTGCGACTGGGTGGCGCCCGTCACGGTGCCGGTGGTCGTCGAGCAACTGACGGCCGAGGCCAGGTTGATGGCCGTGGCGCACTCGTCGTTGGGCACGCGGGTGGCGAAGGTCAGCGTGCCGGGCGCCGAGGTTACCCCGTTGGCGCAGTTGCCCACAATGCTCACCGTGTAGCTGGTGGCGCCCGTCAGCCCGGTCAGCGTCACCGGCGAGGCCGTGACGGTCTGCGTGGTGGTGGCCGGGAAGGTCGTCACCGTGTAGCTGCTGGAGGTGCCGTTCGGCGTGAAGCTGACGACGGCCGAGCTGGCCGTAATGCTGCTGGCCGCCAGGTTGGTGGGGGCGTTGCAGGGAGGCGGCGCGGTGGTGCTGAAGCTGGCCGTGGCGGCGGTGGAGGTGGTGCCGCCGGCGCAGTTCGAGACGATGCTGACGGTGTAGGCCGTGCCCGGCGTCAGGCCCGAGAGCGTGACGGGCCCGCCCGCGACGGTCTGCGTGGTGCTGGCCGGCGTGGTCGTCACCGTGTAGCCCGTGGCCGAGGCGCTGGCCGTAAAGCTCACCGCAGCCGTGGTCTGCGTGACACTGCCCACGCTCAGGTCGGTCGGGGCGTTGCAGGCGGCCGGGGCGGTGATGGTGAAGTTGGTGTTGGAAATATCGAAGAAGTAGTTGTCGGCCGCCGCCACCATGATGCGGGCCGTCGTGGTGGCCACGCTGGGCACCGTAACAGCCTGGCTACCGTCGTTGGCTACGCCGCTGGCCAGCGCGGTGGGATAGGTCAGGCCACCGTCGGTCGAGAGCAGAATGTTCACCGTGGCGCAGTTCACGCCGTTGGCCGAGGTGCCGGCCACGATCCAAGTCACGGTCTGCGTCGAGCCGCCGGTCCAGGTCAGGGCCGTGTTCGGGGCCGTCACCAGGAAGGGGCCGGCCGCGCTGGTCACGCTCAGGTTGAGGTTGGCGCTGTAGTTCACCCCGCCGATGACGCCGGCCGGGCCGCTGTGCTGGTCGCGGGCGGTGCAACGGAAGCTGAGCGTGCGCGTTACCGTGGGCAGCCGCTCACTGGTGCTGCTGGTGTTGCTGATGATGTCGCTCAGGCGCGGAAAGTAGCGCGTGGGCGAGCTGACGGGCAGAAACGAGCGAAACAGCGGCACGTTGCTGTTGGCCGCCTGCGCGGCGGTAAGGGTGGCGTACGGGCCCAGGTCCATTTCCTCCCAGCAGTACGTCAGCGCGTCGTTGTTGGCGTCGGTGGCGCTGGCCGTGAGGCGGAAGGGCGTGCCGATGGGCAGCGTCCGACTGGCCGGAATGGTCACCACCGGGGCGGTGTTGCCGGTGGCCGTGGAAGTACCGCAGGACGTGGAGGCGATGAACGTCGCAATTTCCTGGAAGCTGCCCGTGTGGAAGTACGGGTCGGAGTTGTTTTGCAGGTTATCCGGCGCGCAGATGCCCGCGTAGGCCATGATGGTGCTGCCCGAGCCGGGCTCGAAAGCCGTGCTGGGGTTGCCGTTGTTGGCGCCGCAGTTGGGCCCGGTGGCGCTGTTGAAGGTGTGGTTGCCGCCGAACTGGTGCCCCATTTCGTGGGCCACGTAGTCGATGTCGAAGGCATCGGCCACCGGGGCGCTGCTGCCGGTCACGCCGCGGGCCTTGTTCGAGGCGTTGCACACCACGCCCAGGCCGGCCAGGCCGCCGGAGTTGGTGCCGAACACGTGCCCGATATCGAAGTTGTTCGTGCCAATGACGGTGGTGATGTTGCTCTGCGCCTCGCCGATCATCGCGTTCGGGTTGCCGTTGGTGTACGGGTCAGAGCCGGTGTTGGTGTAGATAATCTGGCTGTTGGTGCCCACCAGCTGCAGGCGCACGGCCAGCTCCTTCTCGTACACGCCCACCACCCGGTTCACCGTCGTCACGATGGCGGCCTGGGCCAGCGCCACCGTGCCGCCGTGAAACGTGGTGTACTCGCCGGTGGCGGCCACGGCCAGCCGGTAGGTGCGCAGCGTGGGGCCCGTGGCAATCAGCGTGCGGTGCTGGCTGCCGCCGGCCGCGATGCGCCGCATCTGGCTGGCGGCCAGCTCGGCGGCCGTGGGCTGAAACTGGCATACCGGCACCGCGCCGGCCGCCGCCCGGTTCATGTCGCGGCGGAAAAAGCTCAGCACGTGCTGCTGGTCCCCGCGCGTGGCCGGATCAATGTAGATGGTGCCCGCCGTCGGCGACAGAATCTGGGCGTGGAAGCCCTGGGGCGTCATATCCAGGCGCACGGTGGCCGCGGCCTCGTCGAGGCCCACGCCGCGGTAGGTTTTGATCTGCGGAAACTGGGCCGCCAGGGCCGGGGCCATCACCGCCGTTTCCGTCACCGCAAAGCGGCCGGTCGTGCCGTCGGGCAGGGGCAGGGCCAGGGTGAGCGGGGCCGCGCCGGGCTGGGTTTCGGCGGGGGCCGTGGCCAGGGCGGCCCGCAGGCCGGCCACGTTCAGCGTCAGCGGCCGGCTGTGCTGCAGGGCCGCCCCCAGGGCCGAGCGGCCGGCCGTGGCGTCGTCCTGAAAATAGGCCGCAGCTCGTCGTTGCGCCTGCGCGCCGCCCGTGAGTGCGACGCCCAGGGCTACGCAGCAAGCCGCCGCCCGGAAGTAGAGTTTATACATATGACTGCAAGTGAGAAGAAAAGGTGGGAAAGTATGGACAAAATTCAGGGTTGGAGACCGGAAAAAGACGAGCGGATAAAAAAATAATCCAGTACCGGCCCGGCCGGCGGGCGGTGGCTTCGTGCGGCGCGGCGCCCGGCCGCTTATTCGGCGTAGAGGAAGGCCATCTGCCGCTGGTTCACCGCGGCCGGCAGGCGGCGCATCACCGCGTTGCGCAGGCCCACCAGCAGCGGGTGACGCAGCTGCGCCACCCGGCCCAGCTGCCACGACTGCCGCACGATGCGCGTGGTGCGCGGCCGGCGTCGCTCGTCGAACTGGCGAAAGGCCGCGGCCCCGTCGGCGGGGTGCTCCTGCAGGCAGCGGGCCAGCATGGCGGCGTCTTCCACGGCCTGCCCGGCGCCCTGCCCCATGTTGGGCGTGGTGGCGTGGGCCGCGTCGCCGAGCAGGAGCACGCGGCCGAAGTCGAAGCGCGGCAGCGGGGCCAGGTCCACGATGTCGCCCCAGATAACCTGCTCGTCGGTCGTCAGGGCCAGCAGTTCCGGTATGGGCCCGTGGAAGCCGGCGAAGTGGCGGCGCAGCTCGGGCAGGCGCCAGGCGCGGTACGCGGGGTTTTGGGCTAGGGCGCTGCTCACGCAGGCAAACCAGTACACCTGCCCGTTGGCCAGCGGCACCACGCCGAAGCGCCCGGCGCGGCCCCAGCTTTCGGTGCTGCGCCCCGGCGGCAGTCCCAGCGCCGCCGCCTCGGTGATGCCACGCCAGCAGGTGTAGCCCGCGTAGCGCGGCCGCGCCGCGGGGAGCAGCTGCCGGCGCACCCCCGAGCGGATGCCGTCGGCGGCCAGCAGGTAGGGCGCGCTGGCGGCGGTGCCGTCGGCGAAGTAGGCCGTGACGCCCGCCGCGTGCTCCTCGAAGCGCGTGAGGGCCTTGCCCAAATGCAGCACCCCGGCCGGCAGCTGCTGCAGCAGCAGGCGCTGCAGGTCGGCGCGGTGAATGGCGAGGTTGTCGTAGCCCAGCGGCGCGGTGAAGGCGCGGGTGTCCACGTCGTTGAGCACCCGGCCCCGCTCGTCGAGCAGGCCGATGCTGGTGACGGGGTAGCCGGCCGCGCGCACTGCCGCGTGCACGCCCAGGCGGTCGAGGGCGCGCATGGCGTTGGCGCCCAGCACCACGCCCGCCCCGATTTCGCGCAGCTCGACGGCCGCTTCGTATACCCGTACCTGGTGGCCGAGCTGGCGCAGGGCCAGGGCCGTGGCCAGGCCTCCGATGCCCGCGCCGATGATGAGAAAGTCCATGCGGTAACGCCGTTGGGCGCCACCCTCGCCCAATGATGTGGGGCAGCGCCAATCCGGCCGCAACTTACGCAGCCGCTGCCGCCCCGCCTACCACATGATCGGGGGAGGCGGGCACCAACGCCCCCGCGCCGGGCCTACTTTGGCGGCGGCAAGCGGCCCAGCCGCGGCGGCCGCTTCGATTCCCAGATAGGGAAAGCTGCCTCTCAAATAGGGATGAGCGGAATTGAACTAAAGCCTAGTAGCCCTGAGTTTGGAGCGAGTAGGTTTACCTGAAGTAGCGCAGAAATATGACTTTTCTATTCACCCCCTTGCTGATCGGCCTGGCCGGCCTGAGCACGCCCGCCCCGGAGCCCGGCCCGGTCTTCAAACCCGAGATGGTGCCGGCCACGGCCGTGCGCACGGCGGCCTTCGTGCCCACCGGCTGGCTGCTCGAAAAGCAGATCAACGGCGACCTGAACGGCGACAACCGCCCCGACCCGGTGCTGATGCTGGTGGAGCGCCCCAGCGCCTCGGCCCCCGAAGCCCGGCGTGAGCGGGCCCTGGTGGTGCTTCTCAACGAGCCCAGCGGGCAGCTGCGCCGCGTGGCTGCCTCCGGCACGGCCCTCTACTGCACCGGCTGCTTCAACTCCGACCGCACCGCCGCCCCCGACCTGACCATCACCAAAGGCACCCTCTCGGTGCGCCACCTCTCGGGCGTGGCGCAGACCCTGGACGTGACGCAGCGCTACCGCTTCGAGGCCGGCCGGGTGCGCCTCGTGGGCGAGAGCGTGATGCAGAGCAGCCGCCTCAAGCTCGACACCACCTACAAGCGCACCGACTACCTCACCGGCCAGCAGCAAACCGAGCACATCACCGCCGACCCCGCGGACCCGAACGGCGCCAAGCAGCTGGTGACGCGCAAAGACGCGAAAGTGCCCACCGCGCCGCGCTTCTTGGAGGACGTGAACGTGGCCAGCCTGAATCTGTAACGGTGCCATTCCATCTGCTCACATAGCAAGCACAAGGCCGGGGCGACGCTCCGGCCTTTGTTGTGAGCGGCCGGCAGCGTATCTTAGGAATGCTATGCGAGCTGCCGGGTTGCTCATTGGACTCTTGCCGCTGCTCAGCGGCGCGGTGGCGGCCCAAAGCCGCAAAAGCCAGATCATATCTATCTCCCAACTACCTGCCAACGCCCGGCAGACCGCCGCGTTTGTGCCCGCCGGCTGGCGCATCGACAGTCGTATCGGCGGCGACCTGAACGGCGACCAGCAGCCCGATTCGGTGTTGGTGCTGGTCGAGAAATCCGGGGACGTCAGCCAGGACGGCGGCGAAGACAGCAACCGCCACCGGGCATTGCTGATCATTCTGGCTGAGCCAAACGGGGCGCTTCAGCGCGTGGGGGTGGGCGTGGGGGCTTTGTATTGCACCAAGTGCCTTGCCCGGGACTCGTCCCAGGTCGGAACGCCCGGCGTGAGCCTGGAACGGGGCGACGTCCTGGTCAAGCACATATTCGGCACCAACCAGCGGCTGACGCAAACGCAGCACTACCGCTACGAAAGCGCTACCGGCCGCGTCCGCCTGGTGATGGAGGACTACAGCTGCCTCAACCGGGCCGAGGCAAGATTCGTCAGCGCCACGACGTATTTCCTGACCGGGCAGCAAATCGTGCGCCGGGGCCGGGGCCGCTGGTTTACCACCATGGAAAAACCGGTCACTCGCGCCGTCGACGTGCCCCAGCTGCACCTGGAAGATGTCAACCTGCGCAAAACCATACCCGCCTGGCTGCCGCCGGGTTTCTTCGACTAAGCCGCAAAAAAAAGGCCCCGCAGCGTTAGCTGTGGGGCCTTTTTACTTATCGAAACGGACCGAATTACTTCTGGCCGTCCACTTCTTCGTAGTCCACGTCGGTCACGTTGTCGTGGCCGGCGCCGGGCTGGCCCTGCTGGCCGTTGCCGCCGGGCTGGCCGCCCTGGAAGCCACCGTCGCCGCCGGGGTAGCCCTGGGGCTGACCTTCGGGGCCGCCCTGGGCGTACATTTCCTGCGAGGCTGCCTGCCAGGCCGCGTTGATGGCCGTCATGGCCGCGTCAATGCGGGCGGCGTCCTTGCTCTCGTGGGCCGAGCGCAGATCGGCCAGGGCCGATTCGATGGCCGTTTTGTTGCCGGCGCTCAGCTTCTCGCCGTACTCTTTCAGCTGCTTCTCGGTCTGGAAGATCATCGAGTCGGCCTGGTTCAGCTTCTCGATTCGCTCCCGCTCAGCTTTGTCCGCTTCGGCGTTCGACTGGGCTTCCTGGCGCATCCGTTCGATGTCGGCGTCGGAGAGGCCCGACGAGGCTTCGATGCGGATTTTCTGCTCCTTACCGGTGCCTTTGTCCTTGGCCGTCACGTGCAGGATGCCGTTGGCGTCGATGTCAAAGATTACTTCGATCTGCGGCACGCCGCGCGGTGCGGGCGGAATCGAGTCGAGGTGGAACTTGCCGATGGTGCGGTTCTGCGAAGCCAGCGGCCGCTCGCCCTGCAGCACGTGGATTTCCACCGAGGGCTGGTTGTCCGAAGCCGTGGAGAAGGTTTCCGATTTCTTGGTCGGGATGGTCGTGTTCGACTCGATGAGCTTGGTCATCACGCCGCCCATCGTCTCGATGCCGAGGCTCAGCGGGGTCACGTCCAGCAGCAGCACGTCCTTCACCTCACCGGTGAGCACGCCGCCCTGGATGGCCGCGCCCACGGCCACCACTTCGTCGGGGTTCACGCCCTTCGAGGGCTTCTTGCCGAAGAACTTCTCTACTTCCTCCTGGATGCGCGGAATGCGCGTCGAGCCGCCCACCAGGATTACGTCGTTGATGTCGGCGGCGGAGAGGCCAGCGTCCTGCAGGGCTTTTTTGCAGGGTTCCATCGAGCGGCGGATCAGCGAATCGGCCAGCTGCTCGAACTTGGCGCGGCTGATTTTTACCACCAGGTGCTTGGGGCCCGAGGCGGTAGCGGTGATGTAGGGCAGGTTGACTTCCGTCTCGTTCGACGACGACAGCTCAATCTTGGCCTTTTCGGCGGCTTCCTTCAGGCGCTGCAGGGCCATCGGGTCCTTGCGCAGGTCCAGGCCTTCGTTCTCGTTGGAGAAAGTCTCGGCCAGGAAGTTAATGATAACCTGGTCGAAGTCGTCGCCGCCCAGGTGGGTGTCGCCGTTGGTGCTGAGCACTTCGAACACGCCGTTGTCCAGCTCCAGAATCGAAATATCGAAGGTGCCACCGCCGAGGTCGTACACGGCGACTTTGTGGTTGGAGTGGTCTTTATCGAGGCCGTAGGCCAGGGCCGCGGCCGTGGGCTCGTTGATGATGCGCTTCACGTCGAGGCCCGCAATGGCGCCGGCTTCCTTGGTAGCCTGGCGCTGGGCGTCGTTGAAGTAAGCCGGTACCGTAATAACGGCTTCGGTGACGGGCTGGCCGAGGTAGTCCTCCGCCGTTTGCTTCATTTTCTGCAGCACCATCGCCGAAATTTCCTGCGGGGTGTACTGCCGGTCGCCGATCTGCACCACGGCGGTGTCGTTGGTGCCGGGCGTTACTTTGTAGGCCACGTGCCCGGCTTCGCCGGACGCTTCGGTGAAGCGGCGGCCCATGAAGCGCTTGATCGAGGCAATGGTATTGGTGGGGTTGGTAATGGCCTGACGCTTCGCGGGGTCGCCCACTTTACGCTCGCCTTTACCGTTATCGAGGAAAGCCACAATCGACGGCGTCGTGCGGCGGCCTTCGCTGTTCGGAATTACAACCGGCTCGTTGCCTTCCATCACGGCCACGCACGAGTTGGTCGTGCCGAGGTCAATACCGATAATTTTTCCCATTGTTATGGTGGTGAGTAGGGTGAAGATGTCTTAGTTCAGCGCCGCCCCGCTCGGGGCAGCTGCGGGGCTGATTACAAGCAGCGTACCAAGGCCGGAAATTGACTTTTTGGCTGCCACAATGTCACCGTACGGCCGCCGCGCCGGGCGGTTTTATGCCGGATGAGGTTGTACGCAGGACGCCGGCCGACAGATATTCCGGATTCGGTCGGTTTTTCGGCTGGGTCTGGCTGACAGCGTTGGCAGGCGGCCGGGCAGCCGGGCCGGCGACGTTAGCCCGCAGCGGGCCCGCGGAAGGCGCAGCGGCAGACGATGTCCCGTCCTCCGGCCCCAGGCGCCGCTTATGTTTGCCGTATGAATCCACTGCGCGCGTATCTGCTCCGTTTCGTGCCGGGCCTCACCGAGCAGGAGTGGGCCCCGCTGGCCGCCGCGCTCCGCACGGAGCAACTGGCCCGGGGCGCCCACTTTGTGCAGGCGGGGCAGCACCGGCCCGCCTTGGCGCTGGTACTCAGCGGAGCGCTGCGCCTGTACTACCCGCGGCCCGACGGCGAGGAGCGCACCACCTACTTTTTCTTCGAGAACCACCTGCTGGCCGACTACCCCGGCTGCCTGACGGGCCGGCCCAGCCAGCTCAGCATTCAGGCTCTGACCGAGGCCGAGCTGCTGGTATTCGATTACGCCGTGCTGCGCGGGCTCTACGACCAGTTTCCGGTGTACGAGCGGTTCGGCCGCCTCGTGGCCGAGTACCACCTGCTCGGCACCGACGCCCGCCTGACCGAGCAGCTGCTGCTGTCGCCCGAGGAGCGGTACCGGGCCCTGCTGGTGTCGGGGAAAACCAAGATTCTGGAGCGTATTCCGCAGCACCTGGTGGCCAATTATCTGGGCGTTACGCCGGTGTCGCTGAGCCGTATCCGGGCCCGGGTGGCGCGGGGCGGGTAGGGCGGCGCGTTTCTTAGCTTTTGTTATCGTCGGCGGCCGGCGGTCGGGCGGACCTTTGGAGTGTACCGTGTATCACGCACCAACACCCCAACGACGCCATGAAAACCCTGCTGAAAATCGAAGAACTGGCCGAACTGCTCCTGGCCGTGGTCGTATTCGCTTACCTGCCCTTCGCCTGGTGGGTATTGCCGGCCACCTTTCTGCTGCCCGATTTGAGCGCCCTGGGCTATCTGGCCGGGCCGCGCGTTGGCGCCGTGAGCTACAACCTGTTTCACCACAAGGCCCTGGCCGTAGCCTGCGGAGTGGCCGGCTGGCTGCTCAGCATTCCGGTACTGCTATTAGCCGGCGCCGTGCTGCTCGCCCACGCCGCCTTCGACCGCCTGCTGGGCTACGGGCTGAAGTATCCTACGGGTTTTCAGCATACGCACCTGGGCCGCATCGGCCGCGCCGAACGGCCGGTAGCCTAAGTGTTGGACGCGGATTTTCTGGTGGGCCGTCGGAACCCGCAGAAGCCCGGAACAGCCTATGTGGTTCTATTCGGGCTGGCGCAGAAACTCCCAGATGGCGCTTTGCCAGGCAGCTTGGTGCCGGCGCCAGTAAGGCTCGTGGCCGCTGCCGGGAAAGTCGCGGCGCTGCTTGGGGCCGGCCAGGGCCGCGTAGATGGCATCGGTTTCTGCGCGGGTGACGCGCGGGTCGGCGGTGCCCCATAGGAGCAGGGTCGGCACCTTGACCTGGCGGGCGTAGGCTGCGGCGGACAGGTCGTAGGCCCAGAAGTCGTTTTGCACGCCGCCCCAGAACACCAACAGGTTGGCCATCGGAAAAGCGGGCACGCCCATGGAGTGGAAGCGGTTTTCGGCCGTTTGCAGCATGCTGCCGTAGGGGCACTCCACGATGTTGGCCTCGGCCTGCACGCCCAGCTCGCTTTCCGCGCGCAGGATGGCCACGGCGCCCATGCTCACGCCGTAGAGCACCAGCCGCGCTTCGGGCTGCCGCTCGCGCAGCCACTGCACCACGGCGGCCACGTCGTCGGCTTCGCGGTAGCCCACGGTGGTGCGGTAGCCCGCCGAGTTGCCGTTGCCCGCAAAGTCGGTGAGCAGTACCGAGTAGCCAAGCTGGCGGAAGTAAGCCGCTTCGGTGAGCAGCCTGGATTTGTCAGAGGCGTAGCCGTGAAACAGCGCCACCGTGCCGTGGGCCTCTTCCACGGGGCTGTACCAGCTTTCCAGCCGGCCGTTGGGGCTGCTGATACTGACCGTCTGGAAGAAAAACGCGGGCGTCTTGCCGTTGCGGGGCTTGGGGTTCTTGATGCCCGTAGTCAGCACCCACAGCTTATCGGCCGCGGAGAGCTGCTCGGGGTTGGCCGTGTGCGTGCCCGGCTCGGCGGAGAAGTGCGTGAAGCGCCAGGCGTGGTTGAACGCGACGACATTGGCCAGCAACAGGAGCAGCAGGCCCGCCAGCAACAGCCGCAGGCCCAATCGGCGGCGCTTCACAGCGGACTTCATTTGCCGCGGCGGGGCGTGCGGCCTGCGGGCGACGAGGGCCGACCGGAGGCGGGGCGGCCGGCATCCCCGGTTTTACCACCCGCCCGCGGCGTGCCCGCGCTGCCGGTGGGCTTGCCGCTGCGCGGGGCGCTGCCGGCCGGGCTGCCGCCGGGGCGGCCACCGCCCGAGGCAGCAGCGGCCGAGCGGCCTCCCGAGCGGCCGCCGCTTTTGGGGCCCCGGCCGGAAGCCGCTCGTTCGGCGGCGCGGCGGGCGCGGGCGGCTTTTTCGGCGGCCACTTTCTGCTCGTAGTTGGGGTCGTACTTCACCGTAGGCTTCTTGCGGGCGGGGGCAACTTCGCCGGGCAGCGCGGCGGCCGTCAGGCTTTTCAGCTCCTGCACTTCGGCCGAGGTCAGCTCGCGCCACTGGCCGGGCTCCAGCTTGCCGAGCGTGAGCGAGGCAAGGCCGGCGCGCACCAGGCGCAGGGTAGGAAAGCCCACCACGGCGGTCATTTTGCGCACCTGCCGGTTCATGCCCTCCGAAATGGTCAGCGCCAGCCAGCTGGTGGGAATGGCGGCGCGGAAGCGCACGGGCTTGCTTCGTTCCCAGAGGCCGGCAGGCGGCCCGGGCAGCAGCTCCACGTCGGCGGGCGAGGTGAAGCCGTCCTTGATCTGCACGCCGCGGCGCAGCTGCTCCAGGGCTTCCTCGGTCGGCTCGCCTTCCACCTGCACCCAGTAGGTTTTGGGCACCTTGTAGCGCGGCTCGGCCAGCCGGTGCTGCAGCTGCTTGTCGTCGGTGAGCAGCATCAGGCCCTCGGAGTCGTAGTCGAGGCGGCCGACGGGGTAGACCTCGGGCACCTGCACGAACTGCTTGAGGGTGGCGCGGCCGGCCTCGTCGGTAAACTGGGGCAGGACTTCGAAGGGCTTGTTGACGAGCAGGTAGCGCATGGGAGCGGGGTAGGGGCGCAAGGGGGCGCCCGGCGGGGAATAACGGCCGAAGCCGGGTTTGGGGGCGGTGCTACGCGGCGCCGCTAATCAAGCCAGGTGTCGACGTCCTTCCGGATGGAATTGGAGTCGCCGGCCAGCACAAAGTTCCACCCTAATTCGATAGCCTGCACGGCCCGCTGCATTTCGGCCACGTCGGCCGGGGCAAAACCGGACTCGGCGGCCATCCAGGCGGCATATTTTCGGCCCGTGGTGAGCAGGCTGTTCAGGGCGTACACCAGCGGGCGGTCCAGCGCCGCAGCTTTGGCCGCGTCGTCCGTATCAGCCGGCGTGGCGCCGTTCAGGTGTTGATTTACTGCTTCCAGTGCGGCCAGCACATTGTCGGCCAGGGGCTGCACCGGGCGGAAGGCTTTTTTGTCGCTGATGAGGTAGAGCGCGTACTGAAAGTCCTCGGCGGCGGGCTTGTGCTTGCTCAGGCCCGCGTGGCGCAGGAGCTGTTCGAGGGCGGTGGGGTAATCCATAAGTGCGGCGTGGGCAGGAGCGGGTGGGCTAGGAAACAAGCCGGCGGTGCAGGCAACGGGCGGGCTGCCAAAGCCGGGCGCTCGGGGCCCGGCGCGGCCATCAGTTTTTGGGGGCTTCGGCCGCCGAGTGCCCGCGGAACAGCATGATGTCTTTGTCGAACAGGTAAATGCCGCCTTTGTCGTCGCCAATCAGCTCCAGCTTGTCGTTGAGGGTGCGGGCCAGGGCTTCTTCCTCCAGCTGCTCCGATACGTACCACTGCAGGAAGTTGTGGGTGGCAAAGTCGCGCTCCTGCAGCGTGAGGCCCACCAGCTCATTGATGCTTTCCGACACGGCAATTTCGTGCTTCAGAAAGTCCTCGAACACCCGCTTGAGGGACTGAAACGTGACGACGGGCTGGGGCAGCGCCGGCACCAGCGCAAAGCCGCCCCGCTCGTTGACGTAGCGAATCAGCTTGAGCATGTGTACCCGCTCTTCGTCGCTCTGCTGGTAAAAAAAGTCGGTCACGCCGTCCAGGCCGGGCTGCACTTCGGCCCAGGAGGCCATGGCCAGGTAAGCCTGGGAGGAGCGGGCCTCCATGGCAATTTGGTTGTTGAGTGCTTCCTGAACGGACTGTTTGAGCATGGCGAAGGGGGTGGAAAGCGGTGGAGCCGGTAAGTTACAGCCGGCCGCAGTAACTTTAAATACTGCCCGAATACCGCCGCCCGGCCCATTCGGCCGAGGCCAGCAGCACCAGCAGCACCAGCAGCCAGGGCTCGTCGATCAGGTCTTTCAGCTCCTGCTGGGCGTAAATGACCGGCTTGAACTTGGCCTGCACGAGCTGCTGCTCCAGCTGTTGCAGTTGCGCGGGGTAGTAAAGGCGGCCGCCGCTGCGCTGGGCCAGCTGGTAGAGGGCGTTGTGGTCGGCGTGGGCGGCGGCGGCTTCCAGCTGCTGCTCCTGCACCAGCAGCTCGCCGCGGTCCTGCTGGGCCTGGCCGGCTACGGCGGCGCGGGCGGTGTAGCGGTACACGCCGCCGGGCAGCGGACCCAGGCGCAGCGGGCCGCCGTTTTCACGGTTGGTAAAGCGGAAGGTGCGCGGGCGGTTCTGCTCGTCGGTCAGCGTGAGGCTGATCTGCTGGCCGTAGACGCGCTCAAACACGGCGTTGTAGGTTTCCACGCCCAGCGTCACGTCGTCGGTGGTGTTGAAGGCGTCCTGCGTGGGGTACACGTCGAGGCGCTTGCGGCGCGCGTCCTGGGTGAGCAACTGCAAGAGGCGCGTGAAGAGCCCGTCGTAGGCCGGGGCACGGTCGTCGGGGTGGGTGGCGGCCTCGTGCAGGCGCCACTGCCAGCTGCCCTCGGTAAGCAGCGTGGCCTGGCGCTGGCCCGCGGGCCCGGCCACCAGCAGCAGCGGGCGGGCCGTGCTGCTGCTGCCCTGCTGCTGGCGCAGAATCACCTCGGCCCCGCCGCCCAGCTGGGCGCTGGCGGCGGCCACGGGCACGGCGGGATAGTCGGCCACGCGGGCCTGGGCGTCGGCGTCGAGGGTGAAGCGGGTGAAGGTGCCGTTGACCACCGGCGAGACTTCCGCGCCCGCGCCGCCCGCCACGCGCAGGCCGGTGCCCAGGCCGTTGTAGGCCGCCAGGTCCGACTGCGCCCCGAGCACGAACAGGGCCGGCAGGCGGCGGCTGCGCACGTAGTTGAGCACGTCGCGGCCCTCGCCGGTGCGGCTGGGCAGCTGGTGCAGAATGGCCACGTCGTAGTCCTGCTGGGCGCGCAACGGCTCGATGCCGGGCAGCACCAGCGTCACGTCGAAGTTGTCGTTGCCGAGCAGGGCGGTGCGCAGGGCTTTCAGGTCGGGATGGGGCGCGGCGCCGGCCAGCAGCACCCGCAGGCGGCCCTTCACCACTTCGATGTAGGCGTTGCGGGTGTTGTTGAGCTGGGTAAACTCGCCGGGCTGTCCTTCCACCAGCACCTCGTAGCGGTGCTTGCCGGGCGCGGCGGCGCTGAGCAGAAAGCGGGTGCGCTGCAGGCGCTGGCTGGGGCTCAGCGCCACTTGCCGCCGCTCCAGCACCCGGCCGTTTTCGCGCAGCAGCACCGTGGCCGTGCCGCCCCGCGGAAAGCCGTCGTAGCCGATTTCGGCCTCCAGCGGAAAGCGGTTGCCGGCGAAGGCCACGCGGTTGTAGCGCAGGTCGGTCACGCGCAGGTCGCGGCGCGGCACGGTGTCGCCCAGGGCGACGGGGTAAATGGGGTAGCTGAAATCGGCGTAGACGGGCGGGCGGCCCTGGTTGGCCAGCCCGTCGGAGGCCAGCACCACGGCGGCCAGATTGCGGCCCTGGTAGCCGTCCTGCAGCGAAGTAAGCAGCGCGTCGAGGTTGGTGCCCGGCTGCCGGAAGCGCAGCTGCGCGGCCCGGGCGGGCGCCACCGAGTCGAGGGTGCGTAGCTGCACCGCGTAGCCGGCCTGGCGCAGGCGCTCGGCCAGGCCGTCGAGGCCGCGCAGGGTGCGGCGCAGGCCGGCCGAATCGGCGGAGTACAGGGGCACGGAGCGCGAATCGTCGATGGCCAGCACCACAGTGGGCGCCTGCTGCGAGGTGGTGTCGCGGCGGAAGATGGGGCCCAGCAGCAGCCAGCACAGCCCGCTCACCAATACGAAGCGCAGGGCGGCCAGGCCGAGGTTGACGGCCCGGCTCCAGGGAGCCTTTTTCGAATAGAGCAGCGCCGCGTAGCCGGCCCCAACGGCCAGGCACAGCAGGATAAACCAGGAAGAGTAGGCAGTAGTCAGCAAGGACCGGAAGTCAGCAGATGGAGAGCCTAAGAACCCCGCCGCCGGCTAAACAGTTGCGCGGGGGCGGAGGAAGGCGGTGCGCGAATATCGGCTAATCCGCTAAGTTAACCCGCCCATTGCTGAAGGGGCCTTAGGAATATGGAATTACAAGCCGCTATTGATAACCTGTACAAGGTCTTTGCCCGCTACCCGCTCAACCCCAACATGGACGGCAGTCCGATGTACGCCGAGCTGCCCGAGTGGAACCAGCAACTAGCTTCCAAGCCGCTGCGGGCCCTGACAGCCGAAGACTTGTCCATCTTTACCTATAAGTCGCTTACTACTTGGGGTGAGGAAACTGACTTTAAACACTTTCTGCCCCGCATCTTCGAGCTACTGCCGCAGTTTCCAAGTGAATTTGCGGAAGAATGGATAGTTATCGATAAGTTGAACTACGGCCGCTGGCGCACTTGGCCCGAAACCGAGCAGCAAGCCATCCTTGATTATCTGTGGGCGCTCTGGGAATACATGCTAACCACTCCAAACACTGGCAACGACTTCCGCTGCGGTGATTGTTTAGCCGCTATTGCCAGCGTATACCCCGACTTCGAGCAACTGCTGCTGCGCTGGGAGCAGGCCGATGCGCGCAAGCAGGTGGCGCTAGGTACCTGGGTATACTGGAGTGCGGAAGTGATGTTGGCGAAAAGAATGTTGCCGGGGTTCTACAATTCAGCCGAACGAGGGCCTGCTTTCTACGCTTGGCTGACCACCGAAGCCACGGTAGCCCGCTTGGAAGCCGCATTCTTTTCCGTGACCGACGAGGAACAGGCCGAGCAACTGTCGGCGGCTATACAACTGCTAGAGGCCGAACGGCACCGGGCGAAGTCGTGACTACACCGCAGGAGAGTACAGGCATGGACCGCCACCGCCGATTCCCTAATTTTGCTTAGGCCCGACGCGCGCCACCTGCGCCTCGGCCGTCTACTCACATGAAACAAGGGCTACTCGCCACCCTCGCCGTGCTCTTCGCGGCGCTGCTGCTTACTGCCTCCGCCCGCGCTCAGGGGCGCATCGTGCGCGTGCGCCTCGGCGACGGGGCGGCCACGCTCAACGCCAACTTTCCCAAGGACTACACCGACCGGACCTTTATCAAGGGCCTGGCCATGTACCGCAACAAAATCGAGGACCTGGCGGGCTGCCTGATCCTGCTCGAAGACCGCGACAAAGCCAGCATCATCGGGCAGTACGTGAAATCGGGGGAGCCGCCGCTGAAAAACCAGGCCCTGTCGGACGTGCTCTACAGCTCCAAAATCAGCGCGACATTCAAGATGAACGGCAGCTACATGATTGCCTCGGTGGCGGCCAGCACGTCGTCGGTGGTCGAGCTGATTGTCACCGACATCAACGGCGTGCTGGTGCCCGAGGCCTCGATTCCGTACCTGGACATCTGCCGGGCGGCCAAAAACGTGGACAAGGAGCTGAAAAAGAAGATTTACTACATCCGCTCGGCCAAGCTCACCAGCGTGCACAGCCGCGCCTACCAGGAAGTCAACGCTGAATCCGGGGTGACGGGCACCGTGTTCAGCGCCGGCGGCAAGGTCTACCACTCGTCGGATCAGTTCAAGACCGACTACGTGGTGTCGGTGGACCTGGTGAGCCTGACCAACCTGCTGCTGACCAAGAACTGCGACAACCTGATCAGCAGCAACGAGCTGGCCGGCCGCCAGCAGCAGGACCGCGCCAAGCAGGAGGCCGACCGCGCCGAGCAGGAGCGCCGCCAGAAGGAAAGCGAGCTGAAATCGGCCAAAGCCGAGGCCGACGACCTGAAGAAAAAGGTGGCCGAAATCCAGGAAAGCCTGAAGCGCCAGGCCATTACCACCGACGACTACCGCAACCAGGTGGAAGCCCTGCGCCGCGACCTAGTAACGGCCCAGGCGCGCGTCAACCAGGTCAACATCGAGTTCAAGCAGGTGGAAAATACCACCAAAGTGGTGCTGGCCAACTCCGAGCAGCAGCAGGCCCAGGCCAAAGCCGCCGCCACCGACGCCTCGCTGGTGCAGAAGTCCGACGTGGGCGTGATTTCGGAAGTGAAAAACCTCTCGGAGGAGGAAGTGAAGAAGATGGGCTTCAAGGAGGTGAAGCCGTAAGGCAAAAAGAACGTCATGCTGAGCGCAGTCGAAGCATCTCTACCGCTTCGGCAGATACTAATCTCAACGAGCAGATTACTATCAGTAGAGATGCTTCGACTGCGCTCAGCATGACGTTCTAGCGTTTCCGCATAGGCTCCTTACTTCTCTACCACCGTCCGCAGCTCCGGGCTGGCGAACATGCTGGCCGGCGAAATGACCGGCTCGTCGAGGGGCAGCCGCTGGCCGTACCGCTCGCGCATTTTCTGCTGCACGGCGGGGTGGGAGAGGTCGAATTCGCGCAGCTTCTGCAGCTGGCCGATCCGGCGGCCCGTGGCCTCGTGGTACACTTTCCAGAGCAGCTCCGAGCAGTAAATCCGCTCGTCGGACCAGCCGAAGAACTGGTCGTAGTCGCGGCCCTGGTACTTCAGGCCGGCGCGTTTCAGCTTCCGCAGGGTGGCGTAGGGCAGGGCCTGGTCGGCGTCGCGCAGGCGCTTCACCACGAAGTGCCCGTCCTGGCCGCGCGGAATCCACTCTTCCAGCGGCGTAAGGCGTACTGGCTGCACGGCCTCCAGCACCTGCCACTCGCCGCCCTGCCGCAACAGCAGGCCGCAGTGGCTGTAGGGCGAGTGCGTGGCCAGCTGAATGGCCCGGCTCTGCGCCGACTGCGAGGTGTGAAAGATCAGGTCCCCTTCGTGCAGCTTCAGCGTGATGAGCAGGGTGGTCAACTCCGCCCGCCGGGCCCGCTTGTGGTAGCCCGGCCGCTTCTTCCGGCGCGGGCAGGCCCACACGGCCAGCACGATGAACAGGACGGCCAGGACGATGGAAAGCGGGCGACGCATAGATGCAGAAAGCAAAAACAAAAGAACGTCATGCTAAGCCTGTTGAAGCATCTCTACCGCTCCGTTTGCACGAAATCGTTCGGTAGAGATGCTTCGACAAGCTCCGCATGACGTTCTACAAATAGCAACCAGCTACAGCCGGGGCCTACGTCAGCATGCCGCCATCCACCTGCAGCACCTGGCCGGTGATGTAGCTCGAGTCGTCGGAGGCGAGGAAGGCGGTGGCTTTGGCAATGTCCTCGGGCGAGCCGCCGCGCTTGAGCGGAATGGCCTTGCGCCACTCGTCCACCACTTTCTGGTCCAGCTCGCCGGTCATTTCCGTTTCGATGAAGCCCGGGGCAATGGCGTTGCAGCGGATGTTGCGCGAGCCCAGCTCCAGGGCCACCGACTTGGTGAAGCCGATGATGCCCGACTTGGAGGCGGCGTAGTTGGCCTGCCCCGCGTTGCCCTTGATGCCCACCACCGAGGTCATGTTGATGATGCTGCCGGCTTTGGCGCGCATCATGGGCTTGGTGGCGGCTTTGGTCAGGTTGAACACCGACTTCAGGTTCACCGTCAGCACCTGGTCCCACTGCTCCTCGCTCATGCGCATCAGCAGGCCGTCCTTGGTGATGCCGGCGTTGTTGACGAGGATATCCAGCTTGCCGAACTCGGCCACGACTTCCTCCACCAGCTTTTCGGCCTGGGCGTAGTCGGAGGCGTCGGAGCGGTAGCCCTTCACCTTGGAGCCGTGCTGGGCCAGCTCCTGTTCGAGCTGCTGGCCTTTCTCCACGCTGGAGAGGTAGGTGAAGGCCACCTGGGCGCCCAGCTGGGCAAAATGCTGGGCAATGGCCCGGCCAATTCCTTTCGATGCGCCAGTAATCAGCGCTACTTTTCCGTCGAGCAGTTTGGTCATAGGGCAAAGCTACGCAAACCCGCGAATGGGCGGTAACGCGGCGTTGCGGCAGGGCAGGGGCACCCGGCTGCCTGCGCCTGCCTGCGGGGGGCTTCGCTCGCAACGACGGCGGGGTGAACCGCTCATGCCGCCGAATTTCGTTGGCGCCGGTCAGCAGAGCGGTACGGCCGTTGTAGCCGCTGCGGGGCATTTTTATGGCTGAAATCGGCCCGGCAGGCAACCATTTTGCTTTCCGCGGCCTCAAACTAATCGGCCGGCCCCGGCGTTAGCCACTGACCTGCTGCCGACCTTTGCGGCGGGCCAATCCACCCCCTTGATGATGCGTTTTTACTTTTCCCGGGCCGCGCTGGCGCTGCTCCTGCTGCTGGCGCCCCTTTCGTTGCTGGCCCAGGCGCAGTACCTGCTGCGCGGCACCGTGCGCGGCACCGACGGCTCGGCCCTGCCCGGCGCCAACGTGGCCGTGCCCGCCCTGGGCCTGGGCGCCGCCGCCAATGCCGACGGCCGCTACGAGCTGAGTTTGCCCGCCGGCCGGCACCGCGTGGTGTGCTCCTTTATCGGCTACAAAACCGTGACCGAGGACCTGAACCTGCGCGCCAATCAACGCCTCGACCTGGTGCTCAGCGCCGGCACCGAGCTGCAGGAGGTGGTCATCGAAGGCTCGGGCACCCTGGAGCAGAAGCTGCAGACCACCCAGATGGGGGTGGAGCGGCTTTCGGCCCGCGAGGCCAAGCTGCTGCCGGCGTTGTTCGGCGAGGTCGACATCCTGAAGACGCTGCAGCTCAAGCCCGGCGTGCAGAACGGCGGCGAGGGCACCAGCGGCCTGTTCGTGCGCGGCGGCTCGGCCGACCAGAACCTGTTCCTCGTCGACGACGCGGTGGTGTACAACCCCAACCACCTGTTCGGCCTGTTCAGCACCTTCAACTCCGACGTGGTGCAGTCGGTGGACCTCTACAAATCGGGCTTCCCGGCCCAGTACGGCGGGCGCCTCTCCTCGGTGGTCGACGTGAAGCTGCGCGAGGGCAGCCGCGACTCGGCCGGCGTGTCGGGCGGCATCGGGCTGATTTCCTCGCGCCTGGCGGTGGAAACGCCCATTGCCAAGGGCAAGGGCTCCATCCTGCTGGCCGGGCGCCGCACGTATTTCGACGTGTTTACGCGCCAGATCAACAAGCTCAACGAGGACACCAAGGACTACAACCCCATCCCGGACTACTACTTCTACGACCTGAACCTGAAGGCCAACTACCAGCTTTCGGACAAGGACCAGGTGTTTTTGAGCGGGTACTTCGGCAACGACGTGTTCGGCTTCAACTCCACCCGCGGCTTCAACTTCGACTTCAACTGGGGCAACCGCTCGGCCACGGCCCGCTGGAGCCACGTATTCAACCCGCGGCTGTTCACCAACAGCTCGGCCACCTGGTCGTACTACACCTACAACATTGCCAACAAGCTCGACCAGTTCAGCTTCGGCCTGGGCAGCAACATCCGCGACTGGAACCTGCGCTCCGACTGGGAGTGGCGCCCCAATGCCAAGCACGTCGTGCGCTTCGGGGGCAGCGGCACCCTGCACCACTTCGGCGTGGGGCGTCTGCAGGCCAACGGCGGCTCGTTCAACATCGGCCAGAACGTGGAGTACGACGGGCTGGAGGGCGGCCTGTACGCGGCCGACAACTTCACCGTGAATGACAAGCTGGCCCTCGACTACGGCCTGCGCCTGACGGGCTTTCAGTCGGGCTCGAACGAGTACGGCGGGCTGGAGCCGCGCGCGGCGGCCCGCTACAGCCTCACGCCCAGCCTCTCGCTCAAGGCCAGCTACGCCCTGATGTACCAGTACGTGCACCTGGTCACCAACTCCGGGGCCTCGCTGCCCACCGACATCTGGTACCCCTCGCGCCTCTCGGTAAAGCCCCAACGCTCCCAGCAGGTGTCCACCGGCTTCAGCTGGCTGATCGGCTCGGGCCAGTTTCTGCTCACCGACGAGGTGTACTACAAGTGGGCCCAGCGCCAGATTGACTTCCGCGACGGGGCCCAGCTGTTCGTCAATCCGGAGCTGGACCAGGAGTTTCTGTTCGGCCGCGGCTGGGCCTACGGCAACGAAATCTACCTGGAGAAAAAGCAGGGCAAGACCACCGGCTGGCTGGGCTACACCCTGGCCTGGACCAAGCGCGAGTTTGAGCCCCAGCGCGGCACCAACGGCATCAACGGCGGCCGGGCCTTCTTCCCGACCTACGACCGGCGCCACAACCTCACGCTGGTCGTGCTGCACAAGCTCAACAAGCGGGTGAACCTGACCAGCTCCTTCGTGTACACTTCCGGCAACCCCACCACCCTGCCCACGGCCCGCATCGGGGTGCAGGACGTGTACGGCGGCGAGCTGCAGGTGGTGCCCATCTACCCCGACCGCAACAGCTACCGCCTGCCCAGCTACCACCGCCTCGACCTCGGCGTGGTGTACAAGCTGCGGCCCTGGCGCCGCATCGGCGGCGAGTCGGACCTGACCCTGAGCATCTACAACGCCTATAACCGGCGCAACCCCTACTTCATCTACATCGACGAGGTGAAAAACGAGGAAACCGGCCTGCCCCAGAGCTACCGCGCCCGGCAGGTGTCGCTGTTCCCGGTTATTCCCTCGCTGACCTACAACTTCAAATTCTGAGCGGGGATGAAACCGATACGGATGATTTTAGCCCCTTTGCCGGCGCCGCGCCGCGCCGCGCTGGGCCTGCTGCTGGCCGTGGCCGCGCTGCTGACCACGGGCTGCGGCCTGCAGAAGGACGTGGAGGTGGAACTGCCCGCCGAGCCGGCCCAGCTGGTGGTGGAGTGCTACCTCGAAAACGGCCGGGTGCCGGAAATGACGGTGTCGGAAACGGTGCCTTACCTGAGCGCGCCCGCCGCCACCGTGCTCACCGACGTGACCGTGACGCTGACCAGCCCCACCGGGCGCGTCGAGACGCTCACGTTCCGGCCCGGGCGCAACCCGGTCACCCGCAAGCTCTACACCCACCGCGGCCAGCGCATCCTGCGCATGCAGCCCGGCGACACCTGGCAGCTGACGGTGAAGGACACCAAGGGCCGCGTGGTGACGGGCGCGGCCACCATGCCCGCCGCCGTGCCCTTCGATACGGTGGAGTGGAAGTTCAACGACCGGCCCCTCGATGAGCGCCGTGCCCTGGTAACGGCGCGGTTTCAGGACCCGCCCGGCGTGGGCGACTATTACCGCTTTCAGATTCACCGGGACAGCATTTCCGGCGCGCGCGAGGTGGACTACACCCCCGATGACCGCCTGCTCGACGGCCAGCTCATCACGCTGGGCACCAGCTACGAGTTCGAGCCCGACGACACGCTCTTCGTCACGCTCTACCACCTCGACCGGCCCTACTACCGCTTCCTGCAGTCCGTCGACGACGCGCAGTCGGCCAACGGTAACCCTTTCGGGCAGCCCGCCGCGGTGCAGAGCACGGTGCAGGGCGGTATCGGGGTATTTACCATCCTGAATTACCAGCGCCGCCAAATTATTGTGCGTTGAGCCTGAGCTACTACGCGCGGCCGCCGGCCGGGCGTGCAACCGCGACGGGTCCGGCCGTTATCTTGCCGGTACCACCGTTTATTTTTCTCGTAATGATTCGTTCCCGTTTGGTACTCGGCGCCCTGGCGTCGGCAGCCGTGTTCAGCGCCTGCCAGAAAGACAACTCCAGCCCCAAGAATGTCGACCAGCAACTGCTGCTGGCCCACGAGTGGCGCCTGAGCGAAACCCGCCTCAACGGCGTGGTAACCGCCCGCGACACCGCCGTGAAAGACCGGTACGACTGGCACTTCGTGAGCGGCGGCAGCTACCACCTGACCTACCTGGCCGATGCCGCGGTGGTGCAGGGCCGGTGGCAGGTCAACAACCCCAACACCCTGCACGTCGTCGACCACAAGGGCGACGCCCACGACTACGCCATTCAGCAGGTCGACAACGCCACGCTGCGCCTGAGCTGGGAAGAGCGGGCGGGCGAGCTGCACGAGGATATCTACACCGCGAAATAGCCCGCGGCTGGTCTGAAAACGCCAACGCCCCGGCCCGCACGCAGCGGGCCGGGGCGTTGGCGTTTCGTGGCGGGCCTAGGCCTGCTGCTCCACCACGCGCCGGAGCAGGGCCGTCAGGCGGGGCTCGGCATCGGCGGCGGCGGTCAGGATGTGCTGGATGTTCACCGGCTTCAGGTGCGCGGGCGAGGCCTGGTCGGTGATGACGGAAATGGCCAGCACCGGCAAGTCCAGGTGGCGGGCGGCAATGACCTCGGGCACCGTGCTCATGCCCACCGCGTCGGCCCCGATGGTGCGCAGGTAGCGGTACTCGGCGGGCGTTTCGAGCATGGGCCCGGGCAGCGAGGCGTACACCCCGCGGCGCACCCGCTGGCCAAAGCCCAGCTCGCGCGCGGCCGACTCGGCCTGGGCCAGCAGCTGGTGGTCGTAGGGCGCAAACATGTCGGGGAAGCGCGGACCCAGCTCGTCCAGGTTCGGGCCCACCAGCGGGTTGGTCGGCTGCAGGTTGATGTGGTCGTCGATGAGCATCAGGTCGCTGATGGCGAAGTCGGGGTGCAGGCCGCCGGCGGCGTTGCTGACGAACAGCTTCCGGATGCCCAGCAGCTTGAGCACCCGCACCGGAAACACCACCTCGGGCATGGAATAGCCCTCGTAGTAGTGAAAGCGGCCCTGCAGCACCGCCACCCGGCGCCCGCCCAGCGTGCCCAGCAGCAGGCGCCCGGCGTGGCTTTCCACCGTCGAGACGGGGAAGTGCGGCAGGTCGGCGTAGCTCAGGCTATGCTCCACCTGCACCTCCTTGGCCAGCGCGCCGAGGCCGGTGCCGAGGATGATGCCGAACTCGGGCTGAAACTGGTTGGTCTGGGTTTGGATATAGGCGGCGGCTTCGCGGAGCTGCTGCATTTGCTGGGCGGCGGAGAGGTGCATAAAAAAGCGCCGCCGACTTTAGGTGTCGGCGGCGCGGTAAAAGTAGCGCGAACTTTTAGTTCGCGTGTCGTTGAACGACACGCGTCCAAGCGTCAATCGTTCACGCATCAGCAGCCGGTACGCAAACCAAAAGTTTGCGCTACGGGCCCTACTGAATCGTCAGCTCGTAGGGCAGGCGGGCCTGCACGCCCTGCATCTGCGTGACGGTGCGGTACTGCTGAAACACCGGGTAGAGCGGACCCAGCTTGCTTTGCAGGGCCTTGGCTTCGGCTTCCTCCGAGCTGCCGCCCGAAAGCATGCTCACAAGGCTTTCGATGGCCGATTTGCGGCGGGGCAGGGCCTGCAGGCGGTAGTCATCGGCCTTGAGGTGGGCGCGGCGGGCGGCAATGGCCACCGCGTCGTCGAACGAGCCGAGCACATCCACCAGGCCGCGCTGCTTGGCCTCGGTGCCCGACCACACCCGGCCCGAAGCCAGGCGGCGCAGGCGCTCCACCGGCATGCGGCGCCCGATGGCGGCCTTGCTGGTGAAGTCGGCGTAGGTGCGCTCCACTTCGCGCTGCAGGCTCTGCTGCTCAAAGGGCGTGAGGCGGCGCGTCACCGTCGGAATGTCGCTGAACTTGCCGGTCGTGACGCGGTCCACGGTGATGCCGAGCTTATCCGACAGCAGCGGGCCCAGGTTGGGCAGCACCCCGAATACGCCGATGGAGCCGGTAATCGTGTTCGGGTGGGCCACGATGGTGTCGCAGCCCATGGCAATGTAGTAGCCGCCCGAGGCCGCCACGTCCGACATCGAGGCAATAACCGGCTTCACTTTCTTGGCCAGCATCACCTCGCGGTAAATCACGTCGGAGGCCAGGGCCGAGCCGCCGGGCGAGTTGATGCGCAACACGATGGCCTTCACGTTCTTGTCGAGGCGGGCCTTGCGGATGGTTTCGGCGAACTTGGTGCCGCCGATGCTTTCCTCGCCGCCCTTGCCGCCCACGATGTCGCCCTCGGCGTAGACCACGGCAATCTTGTTGCCCGACACTTCCTTGTCGTCCTTATCGGCCTTCTCGTAGGTGCTCAGGCTCACCAGGCTGGGCTTTTTGTCGCCGTCCAGGTGCAGCTTCTCGCGCAGGTAGTCCAGCACCTCGTCGTAGTAGCCGAGCTTGGTTACCAGGCCCAGGCGCTTGGCGTCCTGGGCGTTGTGCACCAGCATCGAGTCCTGCACCGTCTTGAGGCGGCCCACCGGCAGCTTGCGGGCGGCGGCAATCTGCTCGACGGAGTGGTTGTTGATGGAGTTCAGGAACGACACCGTCTGAAAGCGGGCCGAGTCGCTGAAATTCTCGCGGAAGTAAGGCTCCACGGCGCTTTTGAACGAGCCCACGCGGAAGATGAAAGGCTCCACGCCGAGCTTGTCGAACAGGCGCTTGTAGAAGAACACCTCCGAGGAGAGGCCGTTGAACTCCAGCAAGCCCTGCGGGTGCAGGTACACCTCGTCGGCCACCGAGGAGAGGTAGTAGCCCTTTTCGGAGCCGGTTTCGTGGTAGGCCACGATGAACTTGCCCGACTTCTTGAAGTCCAGCAGCGCGTCGCGCACTTCTTCCAGCGAGGCCAGCCCGCCCGATACCACGTCCAGGTCGAGCAGAATGCCCTTGATGTCGTCGTCGGTTTTGGCGCGCTTGATGGCTTCCTTGAGCGTGGTCAGCCCGATGGAGGAGCTGCGCAGGCCGAAGGGCGTGAATTCGCCTTCCTGCTTCCGCTCGGTCAGCGGGCGGTCGAGCTTCAGCTGCAGCACCGAGTTGCTGGCCACCGTCACCTCGTCGGAGGAAGAGCCAATGGCGGCCACCACCCCGACGAAAATCAGGAAGCCGACGAAGGAAAACAGCGCCAGCCCCACGATGGTGGCCAGCACGTATTTGAGGAATTGCAGCATTGTTGAGGGAAATGAGAATCAGCGGTAGGGAAACAAATGCCAGCCGGGTTTGGGGGCGGCTTGCCGCCCGGCCCGGTGCCCAAAATACGGCAGGGTTTTCTGGTCCGGCCGAGCCTAATCGACAACCGGGCCTTCCGGCGGGCTGAAAGCCGGTGGATGACCCGGCAGCGGTTTGGCTGGCGTTGGTAATAGCGACGCCGTGCCCCTGATTTCAGAGTCGTAGCCGTGCGGCATTTACTTTAAACGGCGGAGGGAGTAGCTTCTCCAGCTGCCAACTCGTGCCGGCGCCCAGCCGAAGTCGTTCGACGGGCGGTTGCCTTGGTAAACTGGTTTTTCGCGTAGGTTCTGCCTTCAGATCAGCGCAAATACGCGCCCGTCAATACCCGTACTTTTCGCCCCACCAGTAGCGCAGCCGCTCCTGAATCTTCTGCTCGGCCGCGTTGTCGCCGGGGGTGTAGAAGCGGTGCTGGCCCAGGCCCTCGGGCATGAATTCCTGGTAGATGAAGCCGCCCGCGCCGTCGTGGGAATACTGGTACGTGTCGCCGTAGTTGAGCTGCTTCATGAGCTTGGTGGGCGCGTTGCGCAGGCCCAGCGGCACCGCGGCCACGCCGTGCTGGCGCACGTAAGCGCGGGCTTCCCGAATGGCCTTGTAGGAAGCATTACTCTTGGGCGACGTAGCCAGGTACACCACCGCCTGGCCCAGAATGATATCGGACTCGGGCATGCCGATGACCGTCACGGCCTGAAAGGTGCTCTGGGCCAGCAGCAGGGCGTTGGGGTTGGCGTTGCCCACGTCTTCGGAAGCCAGAATGAGCAGGCGGCGGGCAATGAACTTGGGGTCTTCGCCGCCTTCCAGCATCACCGCCAGGTAGTAGAGGGCCGCGTTCGGGTCGGAGCCGCGGATGCTCTTGATAAAGGCCGAAATGACGTCGTAGTGCATTTCGCCGCCCTTGTCGTAGCGCGAGAGGTTTTGCTGGGCCAGCTGCTGCACCACCTCGTCGGTGATGACGACCTCGCCGGTTTCGGGGTTGGCCTGGGCCGATTGTACCACGATTTCCAGCAGGTTGAGCAGCTTGCGCGCGTCGCCGCCCGAGATGCGCAGCAGCGCGTCGTACTGCTCCACGCGCACCGGGCGGCGGCGCAGGGCCTCGTCCTCGCGCAGCGCCCGGTCGACGAGGCCGGTCAGGTCGTCCTTGCCCAGGGCTTCGAGCACGTATACCTGCGCCCGGCTCAGAATAGCCGGAATCACCTCGAACGAGGGGTTTTCGGTAGTAGCGCCGATGAGCGTGACGATGCCCTGCTCCACCGCGCCGAGCAAGGCGTCCTGCTGCGACTTGCTGAAGCGGTGAATCTCGTCGATGAACAGCAGCGTGCCGCGGCGCGAGCGGGCCTGCTGAATCACGTCGCGCACGTCCTTCACGCCCGCGTTGATGGCCGACAGGGCCACGAAGGGCAGCTTGAGCTGGGCGGCCAGCAGGTGGGCCAGGGTGGTTTTGCCCACCCCGGGCGGGCCCCAGAGGATGAGGGAGGGCAGGCGGCCGGCGTCGAGGTAGCGGCGCAGCACGCCGCCCTCGCCCACGAGGTGCTGCTGGCCCACGTACTCCGCGAGGGTGCGGGGGCGCAGGCGCTCGGCCAGCGGGGCGCCGGGCCGGGGCTGGTCGGCGGGCGGATCGAATAGGGAAGCCATGAACAGAAGTAGCGCGAACTTTGTAGTTCGCGCATTCAAGTACGATGAGTTGGCACCCGAAGTCGACCTGAATACGCGAACCACAAAGGTAGACCCGCCAACCGGCGGTTCTGCGCGCCGTCCGCTTCTCCTTCCTGGCTTGACAACTTCTCCCTCAACTTCTGCCCTGCGCGTGCACGCCGCCCTGTTTGTGGTGGCCGCCATCTACGCCGCCAATTACTCCCTGGCCAAGGAGGTGATGCCCCGCTTCGCCCACCCCAACGGCATTGTGGTGCTGCGCGTGGTGACGGCCGCCGTGGTGTTCGGCCTGCTCGACAAGCTCGTTACCAAAACGCCCATCACCGGCCGCGCCGATACCATCCGCTCCATCCTCTGCGGCATCTCGGGCATCGGGCTAAACCAGCTCTTGTTTTTCGGCGGGCTGAACCTGACCACGCCCATCAGCGCCTCGCTGATTCAGACGGTGTCGCCCATCGTGGTGGTGCTGGCCTCGGTGGTGCTGCTCGGCGAGCGGGTGACCCTGCTGCGCGCCGCCGGCATCGTGGTGGCCGGGGTGGGGGCGGCGCTGGTGATTCTCAGCCGCGGGCCGGCCGGGGCAGCGGGCGAGCAGGTGGCCCTGGGCAACCTGCTGATTCTGCTCAACGCCACGTTCTTCGGCCTCTACCTGGTGCTGGCGGCCCCGCTGATGAAGAAGTACCACGCCTTCACGGTGCTGGCCCGCAGCTTTTTGGTGGGCGCGTTCATCGTGGTGCCCTTCGGCTGGCACGAGGCCCTGGCCATCGACTACGCCCACCTGCCGGGCCGCATCTGGGCCGACATCGTCTACATGGTGGTGATGCTCACCATCGTGGCCTATTTGCTCAACAACTGGGCCCTGAAATACGCTTCGCCGGCCCTGCTGGGCGTGTATATCTACCTGCAGCCCATCCTGGCCGTGCTCATTGCCGTAAGTTTGGGCCGCGACCATCTGACCTGGGAACGGGCCGGCGAGGGGTTGCTGATTTTCCTCGGCGTGTGGCTGGTGAGCCAGAAGCCGAAGCCCGTGGCCGCCCCGGTGCCGCTGGAGCCGGTGCCGGACTGATAAGATTGTTCTCTGCCGAACGAGTCTCGGATAACAAATGCGAATAGAAGATTTGGCCGCTATTAGCGGCGACTCTACTCTGCGCTACTACCATTACCAGCAGGGCGTGCTGAGCATTGTTCTCGATGTGTACGAACTGCACCAATCGGCGCTGATCCGAGTCCGAACCGACCAAGTGGCCGTCGACAACCGGGCGCTGAAGCACAACTCCGTTTCCTGCACCTGCTTTATCGAACTTACAGAGCTAAGTACCGTGCTAGCCGTTCAACACGGCGTCTACGTGCCCAGTCCGGACTTTGGCGGCCTAATGCAGCAGGTGCGCAACCATCATCATCTGGCCTACGGCAGACGACTGGGCGAGGCCAAGCTGCTGCTGGCGCTGCGGGGCAGCGGGAGCCTGCTGACCTGCCTGCTACCCGATAGTTCAGCCGTCACGGTGGAACTGCTGGCAGCCGAGACCAACCAAACCAATGAGCCGTTGCTTGGTTGAGCAGGAGGCGCCGTTCACCGGTTTTGCTGCATCTTTCCATCGAAATAGAGCCCCGGTCAGCCATTCGCAGCTACGGCGCTACGAAACTAACTTCCCTTCCCGATGTCCATTACCTCCGAAGCCGAACTGACCGGCCTGCAGTTGATCAGCGCCGCCGTGGCGTCCACCTTGCGGCAGATGCGCGCATACGCCCAGCCGGGCATGAGCACCCTGGAGCTGGACGAGTACGGCGGGCGCCTGCTGACGACCTTGGGCGCCCGCTCGGCCCCGCGCCTGACCTACGGCTTTCCGGGCTGGACGTGCATCAGCGTCAATCAGGAAGTGGCCCACGGCATTCCTTCGGCCCGCAAGGTGCTGCGGGAGGGCGACCTGGTCAACATCGACGTGTCGGCGGAAATGGGCGGTTTCTGGGCCGACAACGGCGGCTCCTTCGTGCTCGGCGCCGACCTGCACAACCACCGCCCGCTGGTCGACGCTTCCCGGCAGATCCTGCGCACGGCCATCAGCCGCATCCGCGGCGGGGTGCGCATCGCCGATATCGGCGGGCTGATCGACGCGGAGGCGCGTAAGGCGGGGTTTCGGGTTATCAAAAACCTGGTCGGGCACGGCGTGGGCCGCAGCCTGCACGAGGAGCCCTCGGAAATTCCCTGCTACTACGACCGGCACAACCTGAAACGCTTCAAGAAAAACTCGGTGGTGGCCGTGGAAACCTTTATTTCCACCCGCGCCAGCCTGGCTCATCAGCTCAACAACGACGGGTGGACGCTGGCCACCAAGGACGGCTCCTTCGTGGCCCAGCACGAGCACACGCTCGTCGTCACCGACGGGCAGCCCATCATCCTCACCGCCGACAACCGCATCTGGGACTAGCGGGCCGATGTGCCCTAAAAACGCGCGGCCGGCTTACGCCTCCTCCAGCCGCCGATTCACCTGCACGGCCCAGCGCACGGCCTGCATCAGCAGCAGCACCTGGGCCAGCAGCACGCCCACCATACCTACGAGCAGGCCGCCGTCGGCCCAGAGCGGGTGCAGGCGGGCGACCTTGAAGAAGCCGCCTAGGCCGACGAGCACGAGGCCGCTGAGCAGCAGAAACAGCAGGTGACGGAAGCGGGGTAGCGGTTGCATCAGCGGGCGTTTTGGGAGGGGTGATGACGACGGCGGAGCCTTGCAGGAAGTGTGCCAGCCGGGGCCGGCAACTCCTGCGTTAACGTACGCAGCGGGGCGGCTTATTGTGCCGGGCTGCGTATGCAAGCCCAGCGCGCCGTTACTTTGGGCCACCGTGGCCCCGGGGCGGCCCGCCCGATGCGTATGAAACTACTGCTGGTCGAAGACGAGCCCAAGCTGGCTTCGTTCATCAAAAAGGGCTTCGAAAACGAGGCCTACGAGCTGGAAGTGGCCTACGACGGCCGCGTGGGCCAGTCCTTGCTGGAGCAAAACCGCTACGACGTGGTCATTCTCGACGTGAACCTGCCCTACGTCAACGGCTTCGAGCTGTGCCGCCGCCTGCGCCAGCACGACCGGCAGGTGCCCGTGCTCCTGCTCACCGCCCTCGACAGCATCGATGACAAAGTGACGGGCTTCGAGGCCGGCGCCGACGACTACCTGGTGAAGCCCTTCGAGTTTCGGGAGCTGCTGCTGCGCACCCGGGCCCTGGCCAAGCGCGGCACCGACGCGCCCGCCGTGAAGCACCTGCTGCGCATGGCCGACCTGGAGCTCAACCTCGACGCCAAAACCGTGACCCGCGCCGGGCAGCGCATCGAGCTGACCACCCGCGAATACTCCCTGCTCGAATACCTGTTGCTGAACCGCGGCAAAACCGTCTCGCGCGTCGACATTGCCGAGCGCGTGTGGGAGCTGAATTTCGACACCAACACCAACGTCATCGACGTGTACGTGAGCTACCTGCGCAAAAAAATCGACAAGGGCTTCGAGCCCAAGCTGATTCACACCGTGGTGGGCATGGGCTACGTGATGCGGGAGGGGTAGGAGGGAATGGCAAACGAAGAACGTCATGTCGAGCGCAGCCGAGACATCTCGCTGGATAGTATTCCAATTGATAGGTTGCTACCTCACGTCAGCACGCGAGATGTCTCGACAAGCTCGACATGACGGCCTGATGATACGTTGATTGCCAATGCTGATTCGCAACAAGCTCATCCTGCGCTTTACCCTGCTGGTGCTGCTGATTCAGCTGTGCTTTTCGCTGTTTGTGTACTACTTCCACGCCGCCACGCGGGAGCAGCGGTTTCACGCGCGGCTGGCGGGCAAGGTGGCCCTGACCGGGCGCATCCTCATTCAGCGGGCCAACCTGCGCAGCGGCATCCTGCGCACCGTGCGCCGCCGCGACCTGCTGACCATGCCGCGGGAGCAGATCAGCATCTACTCGCCTCACGGCCGCCTGCTTTACGCCAGCGACGACCACATCGACCAGCGCGGCAACCTGGCCCACCTGAGCAGCATCAGCGGGCCGCAGCCGGTGAGCTTCCGCTACGCCGGCCGCGAGGTCATCGGGGCCGAGTACAGCTACGCGGGCTACCCCAGCCGCATTTTCGTGGCCGCCCACGACGACGAGGGCTTTCAGCAGCTCGACAAGCTGCGCCTGATCTTGCTGGCCGGCAACCTCGGCGCCCTGGCCCTGATTGTGGTGGCCGGCTGGTTTTTCGCGGCCGATACGCTGCGGCCCATGGCGCGCATCGTGCGGCAGGTGCGGCGCATCACGGCCTCCAACCTCAGCCAGCGTCTCTCGGAGGGCAACCAGAAGGACGAAATTGCCCAGCTGGCCATGACCTTCAACCGCATGCTGGCGGGCCTGGAGCAGGCCTTTGAGAGTCAGAAAAGCTTCGTGTCGCACGCCTCGCACGAGCTGCGGACCCCGCTGGCCAACGCCCTGGGCACGCTGGAAACCTCGGTGCTCTACGACCAGGACCTGGCCGAAGCCAAGCGCAGCATGCAGTCGGCGCAGGAGGAAATCCGCCGGCTGATCGGCCTCACCAACAGCCTGCTGGCCCTGGCCCGCGCCGACGAAACCACCCTCAGCCGCCAGCTCGTGCGCCTCGACGACTGCCTCACCCAGGCCCTCGACCACTGCGCCGCCAAGTACCCCGGCCGCTCGGTGCGCCTCTCGTTCGGGCAGGTACCGGAGGAGCTGGACGAGCCGTTTCAGGTGCGTGGCAACGCCCCGCTGCTCACCACGGCCCTGCTGAACCTGCTCGACAACGCCTGCAAGTACTCCCAGGCGCCGGTGCAGGTGGAGCTGAGCTACGCCGGCGCCCGCACCCTGCAGGTGACGGTGCAGGACGCGGGCGTGGGCATCGAGCCGGCCGCCTTGCCGCGCATCTTCGAGCCGCTGTTTCGGGCCGAGGGCGGCCGGGCCACCGCCAGCGGCTTCGGCCTGGGCCTGCCCATGACGCGCAAAATCATCCGCCTGCACGGGGGCGAGCTGACGGTGGAGTCTCAAGTAGGAGAGGGCACCACGGCCACCGTGCGCCTGCCCGCGGCCCCGGTGCTGTAGAGGAACCCCGGCCCGCTGGCTGCAAGCAGGCTGCCTATTATATGTGGGCAGCGCCTGCGGCTCGTGGCGCCCCTACTGTTCAGCTGGCTGCTTCCACCGGCGGGGCGCTGCTATTCCAGGCGCAGAGCTGCTCCAGGATAGGAAGCAGCGCCAGGCCGTGCTCGGTCAGCGAATACTCCACCCGGGGCGGCAGCTCGGCAAACGCTTCGCGGCGCACGATGCCGTCTTCCTCCAGCTCCTTGAGCTGCTCGGTCAGCACCTTGCGGGAGGTCAGGTACAGGCGCTGGGCCAGCTGGCCGAAACGCAGCCGGCGCCCGGCCAGGTTGGAAACGATAATCAGCTTCCATTTGCCGCCCAGCACGCCCATCGTGCGGGTCATGGGGCAGGTAGAACCACAAAAAGCAGCGTCGCGCATGGGGTGGCTTGGGGAAACGGGTGGGGCAAAAGTCGTTGGTTACAGGCGGGTAACCAGTTTGTAGGGCAAAATGATTGGCTTTAGTAACTAAAAGAAACTATCGATAGTTCCTTGCCGAAACTAACCAATAACCTCTCTCTTTTTTCATGACAACTTCTCAAAAGCTCGCCGGTAAAATTGCCCTCATCACTGGTGGTAGCACCGGCATCGGCCTGGCAACGGCCCAACGCTTCGTGGCCGAAGGCGCATTCGTGTTCATCACCGGGCGGCGGCAGGCCGAATTGGATGCGGCGGTGCAGCAGTTGGGCAACGCCGCGGCCGGGCTGCAGGGCGACGTGAGCAACCTGGCCGATCTGGACCGGGTAGTGGCCGCCATCAAGGCGCAGAAAGGCCGGCTCGATGTGCTGGTGGCCAACGCGGCCATTGCCGAGTTTCTGCCCGTGGAGGCCATTACGGAGGACCACTACGACCGGCAGTTTGATGTCAACGTGAAGGGCATCGTCTTTACGGTGCAGAAAGCGTTGCCGCTGCTCCCCGACGGCTCCACCATCGTACTCCTGTCGTCAGTCTCGGGCGTGAAGGGCTCGGCCTACAGCAGCATCTACAGCGCCACGAAGGCGGCCATCCGCTCCCTGGCCCGCAGCTGGACCGTCGACCTCAAAGCCCGCCATATTCGGGTGAATGCCGTCAGCCCGGGGCCCATCGAAACACCCGGGCTCAACGCCCTGATCAGCTCGCCCGAGGAACGTGCGCAGTTTAAGGCTCAGATGACGAGCGTGATGCCGCTGGGGCGCATGGGGGAGGCCGATGAAGTGGCCAAAGCCATCCTGTTCCTGGCCTCGGACGACAGCAGCTTCGTGACCGGGGCGGAGCTGTTCGTCGACGGCGGCATAGCGCAGGTGTAAGCAAGAGAAAAGGGCGGGCGTAGCGGCAAACCACTAGGCCCGCCCTGGTTCTTGCCCCCTTGGAATCTTATCAACTCCAGCTAATGGCTGGGAGCCGCGGCTCCCAGCCATTTTTCGGTTCATTAACTCCCGTTGGCGCTGCTAAGCAGCCGCGCCCAGGCCCGCCGCAGTCGGTGCGGCTTTGGAGGCGGGGAGCCGCCGGGGGATGACTCTCTAATCTTTTCTAATCCCGTTCTCACGCGGCTCTAATGCCCGGCGGCCTGTTTTGTGGCCGATCCACGCGTAGTGCCCATGAAGAAACACGACCGTCTGCAGCTGCCGGCCTTTCTGCTGTTGCTGGCGCTGATGCTCTCGGCCGGCCTGAACTGCTACCTGCTGCTGGCCGACCATTCCCCGCTCGAACAGGCCTTCGAGACGGATACCCGCGTGGTGGAATCGGAGCTGGAGCTGCGCCTGGCGCAGGCGCAGCTGGCCCAGTGCCAGGTGGAGCAGCTGCGCAAAGACAGCGTGCTGGTGAGCTTGCTCGGCCGGCCCCACGCCAACGCGGTGAAGCTTTAACCGGCTTTTAATGTTTTCTAATGCCGTTCTCACACGGCTCTAATGCCCCGGCGCCTCCTTTGCGGAACAACCCCTCGCAATTAGCCCTGTCCGGCGCCCCCGCCAATGCCCATACGTCCCTTACTCCGAACCCTGACCCTGCCGCTGGCCGCGGCGGCCCTGAGCGCCCTGCTCGCCGGCTGCTCGGCCAAGGGCGAAACCGAAGCCTCGGCCGCCCAAACGGCGGCCGACGAACAGCCCACCTTGCCCGTTACGCGGCTGGTGACCCGCGACACGGTGCTTTTTCGCAAGTACGTGGCCGACATTCAGGCCCTGCGCAACGTGGAGCTGCGCGGCCGCGTGCCCGGCTTCCTCGAAAAGATTCACGTCGACGAAGGCCAGCCGGTGAAAGCCGGGCAGCTGCTCTTCAGCATCAACGACGCGCCCTTCCGCACCCAGATTACCAGGGCCCAGGCCGCCCTGTCCAGCGCCCAGGCCGACACCCGCGTGGCCGAGCTGGAGGTGAAGCAGGTGACCATGCTGGTGGCGAAAAACATCGTCTCCGATACTGAATTGGAGGTGGCCAAGGCCAAGCTCAAAGCCGCCCAGTCGCACGTGGCGCAGGCGCAGTCCGCACTGGCCTCGGCCCGGCTGAATTTGAGCTACACCCAGGTGCGGGCCCCGTTTGACGGCATCATCGACCGCATTCCGCTGAAAGTCGGGAGCCTGGTGGACGACGGCACGCTGCTGACCACCGTGTCCGACATCCGCTCGGTGTACGCCTACTTCACCGTATCGGAGGGCGAGTACCTCGACTACGTGAAGCGCCACCCCAAGGGCGTAACCAGCGCCGAAAGCTCCGACGACGTGCGCCTGATTCTGGCCGACGGCTCGACTTACCCGCAGGCCGGCCGCATCGAGACGGTGGAAAGCGAGTTCGACGCCAATACCGGCTCCATTGCCTTCCGGGCGCGGTTTGCCAATCCCAATCACCTGCTCAAGCACGGCGCCACTGGCCGCGTGCAGCTCAGCAGCGAAGTCGACGACGCGCTGCTGCTGCCGCAGAAAGCCGCGTTTGAGCTGCAGGACAAGAACTACGTGTTCGTGGTCGACCAGCAGAACCGCCTGCACCAGCGCCACTTCGTGCCGCGCACCCGCCTCGCGCACTTCTACCTGGTAGAATCGGGCCTGCAGCCCGGCGACCGGGTGGTGTACGAAGGCGTGCAGGACGCCCGCGACGGAATGCTGATTCGCCCGCAAACCGTGGGCATGGATAGCCTGCTGGCCCCCGCGCCGCGCCATACCGGTGGCGGCGGTGCGGGCGCCGTGGCCCATGCCCACTAATACCGCCCCCGACGCGCCCGCCCTGCTCTCAACGGGCGGCGCGTCCGCCTGCCGCGCGGTGCCGGCTGCCCCCGGGCCGAACTTCTCTTTTGGGAGAAAGGACGGAACGAGGCCCGGGCCGCCGCCGAAGCGCCGCCGGCAGGCGCAGGACCTCACCCCCGGCCTCTCTCCTGCGGGAGCGGGGCGCGTTCTGACGAACCCTTCCACCTAGCGGTCCGTCAGGCTCCCCCTCTCCCCGAGGAGAGGGGGCCGGGGGGTGAGGTTTTCGGGGTATCCTTTCACGTCACTGACAACTCAAAACTGTCAACTGGCAACCGCCTTACCATGCTCGCACTGTTCATAAAACGGCCGGTTTTGTCGCTGGTCATTTCGCTGATATTCCTGCTGCTGGGCGGGCTGGCGTTTTTCTCGCTGCCCATCACGCAGTTTCCCGAAATCGTGCCGCCCTCGGTGACGGTGACGGCCAAGTACACCGGCGCCAACGCCGAAGTTTGCGCCAAGGCCGTGGCCACGCCGCTGGAGCGGGCCATCAACGGCGTGCCGGGCATGACCTACATGTCGACCGTGACCAGCAACAACGGCATCACGGCCATTCAGGTGTTCTTTGAAGTGGGCACCGACCCGGATCTGGCGGCCGTGAACGTGCAGAACCGCGTCACGACCATCATCGACGAAATGCCGGAGGAGGTCATCAAGGCCGGCGTGACCACGGAGAAGGAAGTGAACAGCATGTTGCTGTACCTGAACGTGATGAGTACCGATCCGTCGGCCGACGAGGAGTTCATCTACAACTTCGCCGACATCAACATTCTGCAGGAGCTGAAGCGCATCGAGGGCGTGGGCCGGGCCGAAATCATGGGCTCCCGCGAGTACTCCATGCGCGTATGGCTCAAGCCCGACCGCCTGCTGGCCTACGACGTGTCGGCCGACGAGGTGGTGGACGCCATCCGCAACCAGAACGTGGAAGCCGCGCCGGGGCAGACCGGGGAAAGCTCCGGCCGCTCGGCCCAGATGCTGCAGTACGTGCTGCGCTACACCGGCAAGCTGTTCGAGCCCGAGCAGTACAAGAGCATCGTGGTGCGCGCCAACGCCGACGGCTCGGTGCTGCGCCTGCGCGACGTAGCGGAGGTGGAGTTCGGCACGCTCAGCTACGGCATGGCCTCCAAAACCGACGGCCGGGCCTCGGCCGCTATCATGCTCAAGCAGCGCCCCGGCTCCAACGCCCGCGAGGTGATTGAGAACGTGAAAACCCGCATGGCCGAGCTGCAGAAAACCAGCTTCCCGCCGGGCATGACCTACAACATCAGCTACGACGTGTCGCGCTTCCTCGACGCCTCGATTCACGAGGTGCTGCGGACCCTGTTCGAAGCCTTCGTGCTGGTGTTCATCGTGGTGTACCTGTTCTTGCAGGACTGGCGCAGCACGCTGATTCCGGCGCTGGCGGTGCCCGTGGCGCTTATCGGCACGCTGGCTTTTATGCAGATGTTCGGCTTCTCGATCAACCTGCTCACGCTCTTCGCGCTGGTGCTGGCCATCGGCATCGTGGTCGACAACGCCATTGTGGTGGTGGAGGCCGTGCACGTGAAGATGCACGAAGAGCACCTGTCGGCGCGCAAGGCTACGCTGGCGGCCATGCAGGAAATCGGCGGGGCCATCGTGGCCATTACCCTGGTAATGACGGCGGTATTCGTGCCCGTAGCCTTTATGAGCGGGCCGGTGGGCGTGTTCTACCGGCAGTTCTCGCTCACGCTGGCTATTTCCATCGTCATTTCGGGCGTCAACGCCCTGACTTTGACGCCGGCCCTGTGCGCGCTGATGCTCAAGCCCACCCACGCCATCGAAGGCGACTCGGCCGATGCGGCGGAGGCCAAGCGGGCCGGGCTGCTGGCGCGCTTCTTCGGGGGCTTCAACCACTACTACGACCGGCTGGCCCGGGGCTACGAGCGGCTGCTCTACCGGCTGGCCCCGCGCCGCTGGCTGACCATCGGTTTGTTCGTGGCGTTCAGCGCGGCGGCCTGGGGCATCAGCCTGATTTTGCCCTCCGGCTTTATTCCGAACGAGGACCAGGGCATGATTTACGTGAACGTGACGGCCCCGGCCGGCGCCACCGTGGAGCGGACCGAGCAGGTGCTCGACCAAATTCAGCGGCAGGCCGCCAAGCTCGGGCCGGTGGAATCGGTGACGACGCTGGCCGGCTACAGTCTGCTGAACGAAGTGGCCGGCGCCTCCTACGGCATGGGCATGATCAACCTGAAATCGTGGGACAAGCGCGAGGAATCCGTCGACGAGCTGATTCAGGAGCTGCGCAAGCGCACGGCGGGCATCCGCGACGCCCGCATCGAGTTCTTCTCGCCGCCCACCGTGCCGGGCTTCGGCAACAGCAGCGGCTTCGAGCTGCGCATCCTCGACAAAACCGGCCGCGGCGACCTGCAGCAGACGGCCGCGGCCACCAACAAGTTCATCACCGCCCTGGCCAAGACGCCCGAAATCGGGGCCGCCTTCACCACCTTCGACCCGAACTTCCCGCAGTACCTGATCCACGTCGACCAGGAAATGGCGGCCAAGCGCGGCGTAACCGTGGACCGGGCCATGAGCACCCTGCAGACCCTGCTGGGCTCGTACTACGCCTCCAACTTCATCCGCTTCGGGCAGATGTACAAGGTGATGGTGCAGGCCGCCCCGAGCTACCGCGCCGCCCCGGAGGACGTGCTCAAGCTCTACGTCAAAAACGACCGGGGCGAGATGGTACCGTACTCGACTTTCCTCACGATGGAGCGGGTGTACGGCCCCGAGCAGCTCACGCGTTACAACATGTACACCTCGGCCATGCTCAACGGCGACGCCGCCCCGGGCTTCAGCTCCGGCGAAGCCATTCAGGCCGCCGAGCGGGTGGCCAAGCAGGAGCTGCCCCGCGGCTTCAGCTACGAGTGGAGCGGCATGACGCGGGAGCAGATTCTGTCGGGTAACCAGGCGGTGTACGTGTTTCTGATGGTTATCGTGTTCGTGTACCTGCTGCTGGCGGCCCAGTACGAAAGTTTCCTCTTGCCGCTGCCGGTGCTGCTGTCGTTGCCGGTGGGTGTGTTCGGGGCCTTCCTGTCGCTGAAGCTGCTGGGGCTGGAAAACAACATCTACGCCCAAGTGGCGCTGGTGATGCTCATCGGCCTGCTCGGCAAAAACGCCATCCTCATCATCGAAGTGGCCAACCAGCGCCGGCAGCAGGGCGCTTCGGTGCTCGACGCGGCGGTGGAAGGCGCCGTGTCGCGCCTGCGGCCCATCCTGATGACCTCCTTCGCCTTTATTGCCGGCCTGATTCCGCTCTGCATTGCCTCCGGCGCCGGTGCGCTGGGCAACCGCAGCATCGGCACGGCGGCGGCGGGCGGCATGCTCATCGGCACCCTGTTCGGGGTGGTCATAATTCCCGGGCTGTACGTGCTCTTTGCTTCCTTGAGCAAGCCCGCCACGGATGAGGACGATGAAGAAGCTGAAGAAGCCGCCGTGGTGCGCCGCCTGGAGCCGACCCATGCCTGATTCAGAGCCAGCATATGGCCCGGCTCGTCCGGCCGAAGCATCCTTGCCGCCTACGCCTGAGGGTTACGGTTGGGGAACCGCCAGCAAGGCACGCGGCGGGGGTGTTTTGGCCGGAAGGAGCGGGGCGCGGTGTAGCGCGGGCTTGGGCCCCCTCTCGACCTTCGGTTCAGCCCGCGTCCGGCAGCTAGAAGCCCAACTAACCAGAATGTCCATTGTGCTGCGACAATCGTCCGGCCAAACGCGGGCTCAAGTCCGCGCTACACGCCGTTGTCACCTTCATCATGCCTCTTAAACGCGTATACTTCGCCCTCGTCCTGCTCACCGGCGGCCTGCTCGGCGGCTGCAAAGTCTCGGAGCCCGTGCCGCCGCGCGTCAGCGCCGCGCTGCCGCCGGCCTTCGGTCCGCTCGCGCCCACCGACTCGGCCAGCATTGCCGACAAGCCCTGGCGCGAGTTTTTCAACGACCCGCAGCTCGTCGGCCTCATCGACACGGCCCTGCAGAACAACCTGGACCTGCAGATGGCCGTGCGCCGGGTGGAGCAGGCCCGCGCCGGCCTCACTGCCGCCCGCGGGGCGCTGCTGCCCGCCGTCAACGGCGTGGCCGCGGCCGGCGTCGACAAGTGGGGCGACTACACCCTGAACGGCGTGGGCAACTACGACACCAACCTCTCGCCCAACATCGAGCGGCGGCAGCGCATCCCGACGCCCTACACGCCCGACTTCTTCCTCGGGCTGCGCAGCTCCTGGGAGCTGGATATCTGGGGCAAGCTGCGCCAGCGCCGCCGCGCCGCCACGGCCCGCGTGCTGGCCTCCGAGCAGGGCCGCTACCTGGTGACCACCGCCGTGGTGGCCCAGGTGGCCACGCTCTACTACGAGCTGCTGGCCTTCGACAACGAGCTGGACGTGCTGCGCCGCAACACCGACTTTCAGGCGCGGGCCCTGGAAATCGTGCGGGTGCAGAAGCTGGCCGGCCGCGCCACCGAGCTGGCCGTGCAGCAGTTTACGGCCCAGTGGCTGCGCACCCGCGGCCTGGAGCAGCAGGCCCGGCAGCGGGTGGTGGAGCGCGAAAATCAGCTCAATCAACTGCTGGGCCGCTACCCGCGCCGCATTGCCCGCGGCGCCCCCATCCGCCAGCAGCCCCTGCCCGACACCGTGGCCGCCGGCCTGCCCGCCCGCGCCCTGTTGCGCCGCCCCGACGTGCGCCAGGCCGAGCTGGAGCTGGCCGCCGCCCACGCCGACGTGTCGGCTGCCCGGGCCGCGTTTCTGCCCTCGCTCACCATCACGCCCTACCTGGGCCTGAACGCCTACAGCGGCGCCCTGCTGTTCCGGCCCGAGTCCATTGCCCTGGGCATGTTGGGCGGCCTGACGGCCCCGGTGCTGAATCGCAGCCTGGTAAAGGCCGACTACCAGCGCGCCACCGCCGCCGACCAGGAAGCCTTCTTCGCCTACCAGAAGGCGCTGCAAACCGGCTTTCGCGAGGTGCACACCAGCCTGCGCGGCTTGGCCCACTACCGCCGCGCCTACGCCCTCAAGCAGCAGGAGGCCGCCGCCCTCAACCAGGCCGTGCAGGCCGCCGGCGACCTGTACCGCGCCAACCGCGCCGACTACCTCGAAGTCATTACGGCCCAGCGCAGCGTGCTCGACGCCGAGCTGGAGGCGGCCCAGCTGCGCCGCGAGCAGTTTACCTTGCTCATCGACCTGTACCGGGCCCTCGGCGGCGGCTGGGAGGCCGCCCCGGCCACGAGCTGATCTGCTTATCCTTTACTCCCGGGAAGCCCGACCGGCTTCCCGGCTTTTTTCCGCATGAGTCGAGAAGAACTGGCCCTGGCTGGCTTTTTTCCCGCCGACTGGATTCCCAGCGGCACCCCTTACCGGCACGGCGAGCTGCTGGTGCGCATGAGCACCCGGGGCAGCCTGCGCCTGTTCATCCCCGAGGGCGGGGGCGAGGTGGAAGTCTCGTCGGGCAGTTTGTTCGAGCCGGTGGTGCATTACGTGGGCGCCCTCGAGGGCGTGGCCGCGCTGCTGCAGGCACTGCTGTAGCGGCAGGCCCGGCCAGGGCGCGGGCCTGCCGGCGTAAGCGCCGTAACGATGCGCGCCGAGCCGCCGGCGAAGCCCCGCAGGTCGCACGAAGCCGGGGCGGGGGGCTTCGCCGGCCAAGCCCGCTGGGCAGCCGCTAGCTTTTCTCCATCAGCCCGTGCTTGGCCGCGTACTGCACCAGGCCGGCGGCATTGGGAGCCTGGGTTTTCTCTAGCAGGTTCTGGCGGTGGCCCTCCACGGTGCGGCGGCTGATGAAGAGCTGCTCGGCAATTTCGGCGGCGGTGCGGCCCTCGCAGATCAGCTGCAGGATTTCCTTTTCGCGCGGGGTAAGCTGCACCAAGTCCTTGCGCACGGCGGGCTCGGCGGCCGGCCGGACGGGCTGCTGCACGCTCAGCATCAGCGCCCTGGATACCTGGTCGGTGAAGTGGTAGCCGGTGGTAAGCACCTCCTCGATGGCGCGGCGCAGCTGCTGCTGGTCCACGTCCTTGGGCAGGTAGCTGCGGGCGCCGAGCTTGATCATCTGGGTGATAAACTTATCGGCCGAAAACATCGACAGCACGATGATTTTCAGGTCGGGGTACTCCTGCAGCAGGCGCTGGGCCACCTCGGGCCCGTCGATGCCGGGCATCTGCAGGTCGAGCAGCAGGATATCGGGCACGCGCTGGCGGAAGGCGGTGAGCAGCTCGGGCAGCTCGGCCGTGTCCACCACCGACTCCACGTAGGGCAGCGTTTTCAGGATGAAGGCAATGCCCTGCCGGAAGAGTTTGTGGTCGTCGAGCAGGGCAATTTGAACCGGAAAGTCAATGTTGGGCATGGGATAAGGAAGCGGAGGCAGTGGGAATCTCGATGCTAATCCGGGTGCCTTGCTGCGGCGCCGACTGGCTGAGCAGCTGCGCGCCGAGCATGCGCACGCGCGCGTCGATGCTGCGCAGGCCGGCCCCGCCG
This sequence comes from Hymenobacter edaphi, assembly GCF_003258365.1. Classification (GTDB taxonomy): domain Bacteria; phylum Bacteroidota; class Bacteroidia; order Cytophagales; family Hymenobacteraceae; genus Solirubrum; species Solirubrum edaphi. Next base: position 437,660 of record NZ_QHKM01000004.1, read on the forward strand.
CTGGGCAGCGTGGCCCGGTCGAAGCCGCAGCCGTCGTCGGCCACGGTGAGGGTGAGTACCTGGCCCTGGGGCTGCAGGCTCACGGTGAGCAGGGTGGCGCCCCGGGCGTGTTTCATAGCGTTGTTGACCAGCTCCTGGCAGATGCGGTACAGGGCCAGCTCCTGCTGCACGGGCAGCAGGCCGGCGTAGTCCAGCGTGAGCTGCACCCGGAGCGGGCCCGCCTCGTCGCTGACCTTGGCCAGGTGGCGCAGGGCCTCGGCGAGGCCGAAGTGAGTCAGTACGGCGGGGTAGAGGTTGTGCGAAATGCGGCGGGTGTCCTGCACCGCCGTGCTCAGGATATCCGTGACCATGGTAAACAGCTCGGCGTGGCCCCCCGGCACCATCTGCTCCAGCCGGTGCACCAGCAGCTTGGCCGTGGCAATGGTGGAGCCGATGCCGTCGTGCAGGTCGCGCCCGATTCGTTCCCGCTCGTACTCCTGGGCCTCGATGGTGGCGGCCAGCAGCTGGCGCTGGTAGGCCATTTCGGCGGCGCGCTGCTGCTTCTGCTGCCGCAGCAGGCGCTTCTGGTACACCACCAGAAACATCACCAGCCCCGCCCCGAGCAGCAGCATCAGCACCACCGCGCTCAGCAGCAGCCAGCTGAAGGTTACTTCCTCCGGGGGAGCCATAGGGCCAGGGAAATGCAGCAGTACAGCACCATGTAGAGCACCGCGTGAATGGCCCACACGGTCATGTTGAACTGCTTGGAGTAATTCAGCAGGAAATTGCTGAACAGGAAAATGTGCACGTCGCCCAGAAAGTACAGCAGCAGCCCCAGCGACACCCAGAACATGGGCTCCCGCTCCAGGTGCTCCACCGTCAGCTCGTTGAGCAGCTTGCGGAAGTATAGCCCGAGCAGGCCCAGCACGAGCACGCTTTCCACCACCCGCAGCACCGAGCTGTGCTGGGCCAGGTCGGGGGCGAGCAGGCTGCTGACCAGAATGTAGGTGCCGAAGCCGCCCAGCAGCCAGGGCGTGGCCCGGTCGAAGGCGGCGGAGCGCAGCACCTGCCGGTAGAGCAACACCAGCAGGCCGAATTCGCCGGCGGTGTAGAAGGGCTGCAGAAACAGATTGGGCCGGTGCTGCAGCCAGAGCAGGCGCGACACCAGCTCGGTGAGCAGGGTCAGCCCGACCAGCGCCAACAGGTAGCGCAGCGTCCGGGGCAGCTGCCGCCAGCGGTAAAGCCCGATAGCCCCGGCCAGAATGATCGGGGCTACCGAAGCTTTCATCAGCAGCAGTTGAACGGAAAATGGCTGCGCGGCTACCATGCTTGGCGGAGGCTAGGCGGCGGGCCGGACCGGCTTAGCAGGTCTTCGGGCACGGCATCGAGATGTCGAAGTAGGGCTCCGAGGGCTGCCCGACGCTGTACAGCTGCAGCACCAGCCCGAGGGTGCGCGTTTCCGCGTCGCCGCTGGGGCCGCTCTGGTAGTACTGGTGCAGGCCGAAATACACGCGCAGCGCCGACTGGTCGCTGACCTGCAGGTTGAAGAACGGGCGGATAAAATCTTCGGCGTCGAAAGTGTAGCCCTCCAGCGTGGTGTTGTAGACCTCAAACAGGTTGGGCTCGATCTGCGTCAGGCCGTGCCAGTTGTCCAGCCACACCTGCGCCAGGGAATTGGGCACTTTCGCGTTGGGCAGCGGGCGGACGGGGCTGCTGCCGCCCCAGTAGGAGGCGTTGACGTAGTACGACGAAATACGGGCGCCTTCGATATCGGCCGCAAACAGGATAACGGCGAAGTGCAGAACGCCCGTGGCGGCGTCGGGAATCAGGCCGAACTTGGCCTTCACTTTGTGGATGCCAACGGTGGATATCAGCTTGGTAATCTGATTGATCGGAAAGCTCACGTACGACAGAATCTGCCCGCCCTGAGCGAAGCCCTGCTGCAGCTCGTCCACGTTGTGGGTGCCGACGGCTTCGCGCCACTGCTCGGTGGCGGTGTCGAATTGTTCCTGTGTGATTATTCCGGGAATTGTAGTGGTGTTCATAGGGTTTTGGAAGACGGTTTAAACCGATCAAAGTTAGAATTTGCCTCTAACAAACCGGCATTATTCTTTGATTTTGCCTTCCAGAGCCGGTTTTTCGGTGGGCCTCGCTCGCCGGAGCCAAGGTCTGTTTCATTTTGGGAAAGCGTGCCTTCGCCCGCGCAGCTCGACAGTAGCCTTCTGGGCTTTGCGGGACCAGTTGCTGGAGCTTCAGCTGATTAGGGCGGGTTGGCCTATTCCCAAAATGACACAAGAAGGCCCGGGAATAATTTTTCGCCAGCCGGCGGGCCCGGTATCCGGCGGGGCTGCGCGGCCGTCAGCGCGCCGGCTGTGCGGCCTTACCGGGCCGTAAAATCGGGCAGCAGGTGCAGGCACACCGGCGCCGGCACCTCGGCCGCAAAGCCGGTGGGCCGCAGCCGGCCGCTCTGCGCGTCCACGTGGTAGCTGAAGATGCTGTTGGAGTTCTGGTTGGCCACCAGCAGCAGGCGCCCGTCGGGGGCCAGGGTGAAGTTGCGCGGCGTCTTGCCCCGGGTGCTCACGTGCTCCACCAGCGTCAGGCGGCCGGTGCCCGCGTCCACGGCCAGCACCACCAGGCTGTCGTGCCCGCGGTTCGAGCCGTACACGAAGCGCCCGTCGGGCGACACGTGAACGTCGGCGCAGGCGTTCGGGCCCGTGAAGTCGGGCGGCAGGGCCGGCACCGTGTGCAGTTCCTGCAGCGTGCCCGCCGCCGCGTCGTAGGCGAGGGCCGTCACGGTGGAGTTCAGCTCGTTGATCAGGTAGGCCCAGCGGCCGCCGGGGTGGAACGCCAAATGGCGCGGCCCGGCGCCCGGCTGCGCCCGAAAAGCCACCCGCGGCGGCAGCTGCAGCGCCCCGGGCGCGCCCGTCAGCGGGTAGCTCAGCACCTGGTCGTTGCCCAGATCCACGGCCAGGGCGTAGCGGCCGGCCGGGTCGGGCAGGATGCAGTGGGCGTGGGCGCGGTCCTGGTTTTTGTGCGGCCCCGCGCCCTGGTGCTGGTCGACCACGGCGGGCAGGTCCAGCTGCCCGTCGGCCCGCACCGGCAGCGCCGAAACCGTGCCGCCGAAGTAGTTGGCCACCAGCGCCGCCCGCCCGCCGGGTGCGAGGCTGATGTAGCAGGGGCCGGCTCCCGCCGAGGGCTGCTCGTTGAGCGGGGCCAGCGCGCCCGTGCCCTGCTCCACGGCGAATGCCCGCACCGCCCCCGAGGGTTGGCCCCGAAACTCCAGGCTGGCATTGATGGCGTAGAGGAAGCGGTGGTCGGCCGAGAGGGTGAGGAAGCCGGGCTTCACGCCCCCGCGGTAGCCGGCCACGCGGGTCAGCTCGCCGGTGCCGGGGTGCAGGCGGTAGAGGAAAAGGTTGTCCTGCTCGGCCGGGCCGTAGGTGCCCACATACAGCAGCCAGCCGGCGGGCGGGCGGCCGGCGCGGCCGGCGGCGCAGCCCGTCAGCAGCGCGCCGGTGGTGAGCAGGGCCGTGCGCTGCAGAAAGGCGCGGCGCGTCCAGGTAGGGTGCAGGGGCATAGAAACGCGGGAAATGGTGCGGGCTGCAAGGTAAGGCCCGGGGATGGTCCGGCCGCCGGCCCGCCCGTCCGGCGCACGTCTGCCCACATATGCATGTGAAGCAGGACAATCTAGCCGGGCCGCGCGGTATTTTCGCCGCGTGGGTGCCGGGCTGCGGGCCGGTACCACCCCCAACTACCCCCTGCTATGAACAAGCTGTCCTGCACCCTGCCCGCGGCCCTCAGCCTGCTGCTCGGCGCCTGCGCCACGGCCCCGCCCGCCGCCCCCATAACCGCTACCGCCCCGGGCCACGCGCCCGCCGACCCAGCCCTGTACCGCACCATTGCCCGGCTCGACAGCGCCATGTTCGTGGCCTTCAACCAGCACGACGCGGCCAAGCTGCAGGCCTTCTTTGCCGAGGACCTGGAGTTCTACCACGACAAGGGCGGGCTGAGCAACTTCGAGCAGACCATGCAGGGCTTCCGGCGGCTGTTCGAGCAAAACCGCACCACCGGCCTGAACCGCCAGCTGGTGCCCGGCACCCTGGAAGTGTACCCGATCAAGGGTTACGGAGCCGTCGAAACCTACCAGCACCGCTTCTGCCACCAGGAAAACGGCCGCGACGACTGCGGCACCTTCCGCAACCTGATGGTGTGGCGCCTGCAGGGCGGGCAGTGGAAAGTCAGCCGCGTCGTGAGCTACGACCACTAAGCCGCCGTTGCGCAGTGGCGCGGCGGCTGAAATACGCGGTAAGCACTGCCGTTTCAGCGGGCTGGCTTCCGGGGCATGGTTGGTAAGAGCCGCCGGCTGCGACGTTGCCAGGCCGCTGCCGCGGCGGGCTTATCAGCTTTATTGCGCGGGCGGCAGGCGCACCAGGCTGTTCAGGTACTGCTCCAGCGCGGTGTAGCCATCGGGGCCGGGGCGGCTGCGGTCGGCCGCGTCCCGCAAGTTGAGTTGGTGCGCTTTTTCCCAGCTGTCGGGCATGCCGTCGTGGTCGGTATCGGCGGGGGCGGGGCCGCAGCGGAGCACCGGCCAGGCCGATTGCGACACGGCATAAGGCGTGCCGTGGGGGTAGCCGCCCTGCACGTCGATGAGGCGGCCGGTGCCGTTAAGCACGTCGCGGATGATGCGCTGGTCCAGCGTGTCGCGGGCGGGCAGCACGCAGCCCACGTGCTGCAGCACCGCGGCGTAAGCCTGGGCGGCGGTTTCGGTGGGCACGGGCGGCACGTCGAAGGGCGCGGCGGCCTGGGCCCGCGCGGTGTCGGCCAGGGAGCCGCCGCTCATGGCCGCGCCCAGCCAGTTGCGGCGGCTCACCGCGGGGGCGCCCTCCACGTAGTTGCCGCGCAGGAAATACCGGCCGTAGGGCAGCGGCGGCTGCTTGGTGCCGCGGTCGGCCTGGATGATTTCGGCGCGGCGGGGCACCCCGCTTTTACTGCCCTTGCTCGTCGACGGGCCGGGCTTGTAGTAGTTGTTCACCAGGTTGTACTGGCCGCCCGCGCCGCCGTCGATGGTGTAGGCACCCCAGTTGTAGATGACGTTGTTGCGGAAGTCGCAGGTTTCCGGGCCGGCGGGGCCGGGCGGCAGGTTCAGGCTGCCGTCGAAGCGCGGGTTGCGGCCCTGGCAGTGGGCAAACAGGTTGTGGTGAAACGAGGCGCGCCGCCCGCCCCAGATGCCGCCGTAGCCGTGCTGCTGGAAGTCGGGCGCGCCGGTTTCGTAGTGGTAGGAGTAGTTCAGCGGCTCGCTGATGAGGCACCACTGCACGGTCGTGGAGTCGCCGGCGTACACCGACAGCGCCTCGTCGGTGCTCCAGCTCACGGAGCAGTGGTCGAGGAGGATGCGCCGGTGCTGGTAGCTGCCCAGCGCGTCGTCGTGCCCGCTGCCGTCCACCCGCCCGCCGTTCTGGTACCGGTCGCCGAGGCGGAAGCGCAGGAAGCGCACTACCACGTTGTCGCCGCCGATGCTCACGGGCCGGTCGGCCAGGCAGATACCCTCGCCGGGCGCCGTCTGGCCCGCCAGCGTGGTGTTGGCCGGAATGCGCAGCGGCTTGAGTAGGTGGATGGTGCCGCAGACGCGAAATACCACCGTGCGCGCCGCGGCCGGCTGCGTCAGGGCGTAGCGCAGGCTGCCGGGCGCGCCGTCGTCGGCCAGGCGGCTGACCTCGAATACGGTGGTGGGCACGGCCGCGGTGCCCCGGCCGCCGCTGGCAAACTTGCCCGCGCCCTCAGCCCCCGGAAAGGCTGGCTGCTGCGCCGTGGCCACCGGAGTGCCCAGGCTCAGTGCCAGCGCCACGGTCCCAAACCCGAGCCGTGCCGGGCACAAACGCGCATAAGCTGCCATGCTGCGGGGAAGAAAGGTGCTGGCCGCAAGGTAGGTCGCTACGGCTGATTCGTTGCGGCTGCATGCTTATGGCGGTTTCGGGAGCGGTGTAGTGCGGGCTTGGCTACGCCGACCTTCTGCTCAGCCCGCAGCCGTCCGATTTCGTTTAACCGGACGCGGGCTGAACCGATTGGGAAACTGCTTTACTTGCGGCCGTAGAATCATCCTGGCCCCGCCGACGCCCGGCCCGCTGCGGTAGCCTGTTACATCCACTAAGTGCTATTATGGGGATATTAAACCGGTTATTCTTTGAAGAAGATGCAAACGATAAAATACCGTTTGCTGAATCGAAGCTAACGGCAGTGCAATTCAAAAATAAGACAGGTAAACTCAAGCGGCTTTGGTTTGAACCGACCTGCGTTGAAGTTCTTTTGGACGCCGAAACGGAATATATGTTGGTGTCGAGAGATGACACCTATGCAATAGATTTTGAGGAAGACTGCGTCGTAATCTTTCAGCAGTACACCTTTGCAATGCAGCTTTACAAGCGGGACATGGCTAAAGAGGGGAAAAAACGGAGTGGGTGCTGGAGGAAGATTATTCTTGAGGTAAGCAATAGTCACTTCCTACCTTGCCCGCTTCAACGCCACCCCTCGTCTGAAGCTGATGCTCCGCTCGCTCCACCTCGCCGCCCTGCTGCTCGCCACTGCTACAACCTTCGCCCAGAAGCAGCCGCCCAAAGCCGCCAAACCCGCCGAAAACCTCACCCAGTACGCCAAGCCCATCGTCGGCACGGCCAAGATGGGGCACACGTTTCCGGGCGCTACGGTGCCCTTCGGCATGGTGCAGCTCTCGCCCGATACCGATACGCTCAGCTACGAGCAGGACGGCAAGTACAACCCCGACGTGTACCGATACTGCGCTGGCTACCAGTACCAGGACCCCACCATCGTCGGCTTCAGCCACACCCACTTCAGCGGTACCGGCCACTCCGACCTCGGCGACTTCCTCCTGATGCCCACCGCCGGCCCGCTGCAGCTGGGCCCCGGCACCGCCCAGCAGCCCGAGCGCGGCTACCGCTCCCGCTTCAGCCACGACTCGGAAGTGGCCGAGCCCGGCTACTACCGGGTGAAGCTGGAAGACCACGGCATCCTGGCCGAACTGACGGCCACCAACCGCGTGGGCCTGCACCAGTACACCTTCCCGCAGGCCACCGACCAGGCCCACCTCATCCTGGATTTGATGCACGGCATCTACAACTACCCGGATAAGAACGTGTGGACCTTCGTGCGGGTGGAAAACGATACGCTGGTGACCGGCTACCGGCAGACCAACGGCTGGGCGCGCACCCGCACGGTGTACTTCGCCATGTCGTTTTCGCGGCCCTTCACCGACTACGGCAGCCGCAACTACGCCAAAAAACAGGCCTACCGCGGCTTCTGGGGCAAGTTCGACCAGACCAGGAACTTCCCCGACCTGGCCGGCGAGCAGCTGCGGATGTACTTCAACTTCAAGACCACCGCGGCCGGGGAGAAGGTCAAAGTCAAATTCGCCCTCTCGCCCGTGAGCACCGCCGGCGCCCTGCAGAACCTGCGCACCGAAGCCCCCGGCTGGGACTTCGACGTCATCAAAGCCCAGGCCCGGCAGCTCTGGCAGCAGGAGCTGAGCAAGGTCGTCATCGAGTCGCCGAAGCGGGAAGACAAGGAGAACTTCTACACGGCCCTGTACCACGCCTTCCTGAGCCCGACGACCTACATGGACGCCGACGGCCAGTACCGCGGCCTCGACCAGAACAACCACCGCGCCGAGGGATTTACCAACTACACCACCTTCTCGCTCTGGGACACCTACCGCGCCCTGCACCCACTGCTGAACCTGGTGCAGCCCAAGCGCAACGCCGACATGGTGCGCTCGATGCTGGCCCACTTCGAGCAGAGCGCCGAGCACATGCTGCCCGTCTGGAGCCACTACGCCAACGAAAACTGGTGCATGATCGGCTACCACTCGGTGCCCGTGGTGGCCGACGCCGTGCTCAAAGGCAACGCCCCCTTTGACGCCAACAAGGCCCTGGACGCCTGTGTGACCACCGCCCGCACCGCCCGCTACGACGGCATCGGCTACTACATGCAGTTGGGCTACGTGCCCGAGGACAAAAGCGGCTCCTCGGTGTCTAAAACCCTCGAATATGCCTACGACGACTGGTGCATCGCCCAGATGGCCCAGAAGCTCAATCGGCAGGACATCTACCAGGAGTTCAGCAAGCGCGCCCAGAACTGGCAGAACGTGTACGATGCGCGCATCGGCTTCATGCGCCCCCGCCTGGCCGACGGCTCCTTCCGCCCGAATTTCGACGTGCTGAGCACCCACAACCAGGGCTTCATCGAGGGCAACGCCTGGAACTACAGCCTCTACGTACCCCAGGACCCGGCCGCGCTCATCGCCAAAATGGGCGGCAACCGCCGCTTCACCGAGCACCTCGACTCGCTGTTCACCATGCACCTGCCCGATAAGTTCTTCGCCGAAACCGAGGACATCACCCGCGAGGGCATCATCGGCAACTACGTGCACGGCAACGAGCCCGCCCACCACGCCGCCTACCTCTACAACTGGACCGACCAGCCCTACAAAACCCAGGCCCGCGTGCGCATGATCCTGCCCAAGATGTACCGCCCCACCCCCGACGGCCTCGGCGGCAACGACGACTGCGGGCAGATGTCGGCCTGGTACATCTTCTCCGCCCTGGGCTTCTACCCCGTCGCGCCCGGCTCCCCGGAGTACGCCCTGGGCAGCCCCGCCATCCACGGCGCGGTGCTGAACCTGGAAAACGGCAAAACCTTCCGCATCACGGTGAAAAACCAGAGCGACAAAAACGTCTACGTGAAGGAAGCCCGCCTCAATGGCCAGAAACTCACCCGGCCCTTCCTCGCGCACGAGGCTATTATGAACGGCGGGGAACTGGTATTTACAATGGCGGCGCGGCCTTGATATAATGATTCTGACTTTAAAGGAAACTGCTTGTAATGAAAAATATACTTTGGCCCTGCGGCTTGGTCTGTCTAGTGACAGGTTGTTTCTTTTCTGATTTTAAAGAAGGCCCTTTCCCTTCGCCTTCTGGGGCTTATGCTGTTGTCGCAAAAGTCAACAGGATGCATAAGGAGCGGGATGATTACGCTGATGTGAAACTGCTGCTCCTGAACCGAGAGAAACAAGTTATTGACAGCGTAAACTCAAAAGCTGGTGATGCTTCCAAATGGGCTGCTGGCTGGATGCCAAACGGTGACACAGTAGTTCTTTATAGCGCAGACATTGGGTCGAAAGCGTGGAGTATCAAGGATAACCATTTGAGGGAAATAAATCTGTATGCGGACACTTTGAAATGTAGGGTAATTATGAAAAGAGCAAATGCTCTGAAAATTGAGAAGTACAGTCAATAGCCTCACTTGGCGCGGGTCTAGTGTAACTCGTGCCCAGCCCTGACGGAGAGGCTGCGCCTCCACTGCCGCCCCAGCGGCAAGCCGGTGCCGCGCCGTTCGGGCGTCATCGTTCGGGCGGGCGAGTTGGAAACTCGCATCATGTTCAGGCACGAGTTACGCTGCGCTAAACTCGCGCCAGCCCTGCCCCAAAACAAAACCGCCCGCTCCCAACCGGAAGCGGGCGGCTTCATTTCCATCCCGGCCGGGCCTTACCCCGCCGCCGGTTTCGATTTGCTGCCTCGGCCGCCGGACTCAATAATCTTGCGGGCCTGGGTGTAGCCGTCGAACAGCGGGCGGTCGAGCAGCTTGAAGGCTTTCATGTCCTCGTCGAGGGTGCGCAGCTCGTCCATCAGGTCGGCCAGCAGGTCTTCCAGGGCCGCGCCCGACACGGCCCGCTCGTTGATGGTTTTGCGCACGGCCGGCTGGGCGGTGCGGAAGGTGGCCAGGGCATCGGTCAGCGGCTGGAGGGCCTTGGCGGTGAGGCCCTGCTTGGCCAGCTCGGGTGCCACGTCGGGGCGGGCGGCGCTGGCCATGATGGCGCCCACCACCGAGGCAAACGGCACGGGGCGCAGCTTGCGGAGCTGCTTGCTGCCCAGCGTCACGGCCGCTTGCAGGTCGGCGTCGCCCAGGCGTTCGGCCACCCGGCCCAGGGGGCCGAGCAAGGCGGGCAGAAGGTCGTAGAGGGTTTGCTGCGCGGCCTGGGCCGCGGCCGTCAGGTCCTCGGTGCGGCGGGCGGTGCCGCTGCGCGCCTGGGCCACCTGCGCGTAGAGGGTTTGCACGTCGGCGGCCTGCTGGGCGGCTACCTCGCTGACGGCCAGGTCGGACGCGTGTTCGGCCAGGTAGGTTGCCACCCGCCCGCACATGGCGAGCTGGTCTTCTTTGTATTTCTCCATCGAACAGCTAGGTAAACATGGTATAAAGCCGCTCCCGGGAGCGGCGCAAGCATTTCTTGCGGCCGCCAAGATAACCGGAACCGCCAAGCAAACAACCCCCTACAGTCCAGCTACCTTTCCCCGTCCCGGCCCCGGCACAACCGACCCCGGCACCGGCTCCACCCGTCCCGGCATCGGTCCAACCACCCCCGGCCCCGCTGCAACCCTTCCCGGCATCGGTCCAACGGCTTCCGGCATTGACCCAACCCTTCCCGGCATCGATTCAACGGCTCCCGGCATCGGTCCAACCCTTCCCGGTATCGATTCAACGCCCGCCGACATCCACCTAACTACTCCCGGCGTCGGTTCAACCACTCCCGACATCGATTCCACCACTCCCGGCATCGACCAAACCCCTCCTGACACCAATCCCATGCCCCTGGCAGCGCCGCCGCGCCTGCGGCCCGGTGCGGGCGTACCCGGCTCCGCTGGCGGCTTCAGGGCGCTTGACCGCAGCCGCCGTCGGCCGCCGTACACGCCAAAACGCCCTGCCGAGCGCGTGCTCAGCAGGGCGTTTTTCTTGGGGTGCCGCCGAAGCTACTTGGCGCCGGCGTACCAGTTGCGCAGCCGCACGTCAATCTTCTTATTGGCCGCGTTGACGGTTTTCTGGAAGGCCGCCACGTCGCTCAGCCCGTTCTGGCCGCGGTAGTGGTAGGGGTACACGATGCCGGGCTTGAAGGCCAGCACGCCCTGCGCCGCCTGCTGCACGTCCATGGTGTAGGGCAGGTTCATGCACACGAACGCCACGTCGATATTCTTGAGGGCGCGCATTTCGGGCGTGTCCTCGGTGTCGCCGGAGAGGTACACGTTTTTGCCGCCCAGGCCCAGCACGTAGCCGTTGCCCCGGCCTTTGGTGTGCATGGCGTCGGGCGCTTCGGGCAGGTTGTACATCGGAATGGCGGCGATGCTCATCCCCAGCGTGTCGAGCTTCTGGCCGTTGCGCAGCACGCGCACCTGCTTTTTGTACTCGGCCGGCAGCTTCTCGGCCACGGCGGGCGGCACCAGCATCAGCGCCTTGCCCACCGACAGGCCGGCCAGCGTCTTCGGGTCCAGGTGGTCGGGGTGGATGTCGGTGATGAGCACCACGTCGGGCGCGGCCAGGCCGGCGTAGGCTTCGGCCCCGCCGTAGGGGTCGACGTAGATGGTCTTACGGTTCCAGGTCAGCACCACGCTGCCGTGGGTGATGGGCTGCACCGTGAGCGGGCCGTTTTTGGTCGCAATCTGGTCGGGGGCTACGCGCGGGGCCGCCGGCGTCTGGGCGAGTACGGGCGTGGTCAGGGCCGCCAGCGCGGCCAGCAGCAGGGGGGTAAGCTTCATCGGGTTTGGTTAGTGGTGAGGTAGGGAGAGGTGCGGACGGCGGGTAACGCGGTGATTTCCGCCCCGCCCTGCCACCGAGCCTGACCATAACCCGATGGGCCGCGACAAGTTTTGCGGGTGACCGGCAGCTAGAGCGGTACCGGCTCGGGCGAGCCGCTTCCCCTCACTGGCGCGAGTTTAGCGCAGCGTAACTCGTGACCAGCCCTGACGTGGAGGCCGCGCCTCCACTGCCGCCAACGGCGGCAAGCCGGCCCCGCGCCGTTCGGGCAGCATCGTTCAGGCGGGCGAGTTGAAAACTCGCGTCATGCTTCGGCACGAGTTACGCTGCGCTAAACTCGCGCCAGACAACGCGCTGATCCGAAACCCCAACCCACCGCTACCTTGCGCCATGAACCGCATTGAGCGCCTCTTCGGCCTGACCACCCTCTTGCAGGCCAAAAAATACGTCCCGGCCGACGAGCTGGCCGCGCAGTTCGGTATCAGCGTGCGCACCGTGTACCGCGACATCAAGGCCCTGGGCGAGCAGGGCATCCCGGTGAGCTTCGAGCCGAACAAGGGCTACTTCCTGGTGCAGGGCTACTTCCTGCCGCCGGTAGCCTTCACCCCGGCCGAGGCCAACGCCCTGGTGCTGCTCGAAGCCCTGGCCGCCACCCTCACCGACGCCAGCATCCAGGCGCACGTCGGCACGGCCCTGAGCAAGGTGAAGGCGGTGCTGCGGGAGCCCGACCGCACCCGGCTCCAGCAGTTTACCAGCAGCATCCAGCTGCACCTGCCGGAGTACTTCCGCGGCCCGGCCGACTACCTGGCGACCCTGCAAACGGCCCTGGCCGAGCGCCGGGCCGTGGAGCTGGACTACTGCGACAAAGCCGGCCAGAGCAGCCAGCGCTACGTCGAGCCCATCGGCCTGGCCTTCTACAACTTCGCCTGGCACCTGATCGGCTGGTGCCAGCTGCGCCAGGCCTACCGCGACTTCAAGGTGGCCCGCATCCGCCGGCTCACTGCCACCAGCCGGCTCTTCAGCCAAGCCGAGCACCAGCTGCTCACCCAGTACATAGCCGAGCTGCACCTGCCGCCGGCGGGGTAAACTTTTTTTTCGGGCTGAAAAACCGACTGCCATAGGGTTGTCAGTGGGCGGGAGGTGCTTTGCAGCATCATTCATCTTTTTTCACGCCCCATGAAATTTGTTTCTGCCCGCATCATCACCGCCGACTTGCCGCGCCTGGTGCAGTTCTACGAGCACGTCACCGGCCTCGCGGTAACCCGCTACACCGAGGATTTCGTGGAGCTGCTGACGCCCACCGCCACCCTGGGCCTGGGCACCCCGCGCACCCTGGGGCCAGAAGGCAGCGCCGCGCTGGTCCAGCCGGCCGCCAACCGCTCGGTGTTCCTGGAGTTCCGCGTGGCCGACGTGGATGCCGACTACCAGCGCCTGGCCGCCGGCCTCGACGCGGCGGCCGTGGTGCAGGCCCCCACCACCATGCCCTGGGGCAACCGCTCCCTGCTGCTGCGCGACCCGGACGGCAACCTGGTCAACCTGTTCGCGCCCGTCACCCCGGAGGCCCGGCGCCGCTACGACGGGTAAGCCCCGGCGGGCGGGCAAGTTGGCAGCCCGCCCGCTGAAACTCTCCCCGTAATCCTGCAAATTGTGGCTCCACGAGCCCACCAACAGCCACCATGAACGAGCACGAAAACGAACCGGCCAACACGCCATCGGCCACTGCCGTCCCGCCTAAAGTGACGGGAATTGGCGGAATCTTCTTTTTCTCGGATAATCCAAAAGAAACGCGGGAATGGTACGCCAACAATCTGGGCATCGAAGTCAACGACTGGGGGTCAACGTTTGAATCCAGAAACCTGGATAAACCGGATGAAGTCAACGCGCTGCAATGGACTCCCTTTGAAAAAGGCAGCGACTATTTCGCGCCTTCCACCAAGGAATTCATGATTAACTACCGGGTGCAGAATATCGAAGGCCTGGTAAGCAAGCTCAAGGAAAACGGGGTGACCGTGCTTGACGAAATTGCCAGTTACGACTACGGAAAATTCGTGCACATCATGGACGCGGAAGGCAACAAAATTGAGCTGTGGGAGCCTAGCTGATAGCGCCGGCCAGGAGCCGGTTTGAATTTGACCTGAAAGGCCGGCTGAACGTCCTGCGGAGCCCCGCGAAGCTCTCTGCCGAACAACGAAGCGGCAGAGATGCTTCGCGGGGCTCCGTATGCTCCAGCCCTGAATGTTCAAGCACACGCCTCAGAGCAGGGCCGAGAGAATGTTGATGCCCAGGGCCAGCACGGTGGTGTTGTAGGCGAAGGAGAGCAGGCTGTGCAGCATCACCAGCCGGCGCATGGTCTTGGTAGTGATGAGCACGTCGGGAGTTTGGGCCGTAATGGCAATGCCCGAGGCCAGGTAGGCAAAATCCCAGTAGCTGCACGGCGGCGCGCCGGCAAAGCGGAAGCCGCCCAGCTCGTGGCCCGGCCGGTCGGGGTCCTGGCAGAAATACAGGTGGGCGTAGCGCAGCGTGAAGAGCGTGTGCAGCAAAAACCACGAGCCCACCACCGAGCCCACCGACAGCAGCACGTACTGCAGGCGCTCCTTGTAGGCCAGGTCGTCGAGGCCGTGGAGCAGCAGCAGCACCGCGCCCAGGCTGACGATGCTGCCCAGCACCAGCAGCACCGACATCAGCGTCCAGTTCTGGCGCGGGTTCAGCGCCCGGGCCGAGCGCCGGATAAAGCCCAGGTCGGCGTGGGCCATCAGGTGCCAGGACATGGCCAGGGCACTGACCACGTAGCCGTCCCAGGCCAGCATCAGGCGGGCGCCGAGCATCAGATCGGGTGCCAGCAGAAAAGCCGCCAGCCCGACCAGCAGGCTCAGCAGCAGCCGCCAGGTGCGGCCCCGGGCAGAAAGCTGCGCCGCCACCACCGGAGCGTGCAGCTTACGGGCAACGGGGGATATCGTGTTCATGGCGCAGCGGCCCGCGGGCAGAACGGCCGTTCCTTAAAGATAATCCATTTCGGGGGGCTTGATACTCTCCAAAACCCCAGCCGGCTGCCTGGCATTCCGGGAATTACGAAGGAGTATGCCGGGCCGCGAATAAAATCGGCGGTCGATGTCGGCCGGTGCCGTCGGTAGCAGTGGGGGATTGTGGTGATTCTAATGAAACCACAGCGTCGTTATGAATTTGGCGGCGAACAGGTGCCTGGATTGACAACGTTGCCGGCATCGATTGCGCAGATTTATCCCCGGGCCGTGCATTGGATTTTGCCGCGTGGCCTTTCCTTCGATGTAAAATTACCCGGGCAGTTGGCGGCTTCCGCAGCGTTGCGCCAGTGCCCACCGCCGCCCGCCCACGCGGCCCCGCTTACCCCGGCCCCGCGCTTCAGCGCCGGGCCTCGCTCGCTCCGCTCTTACCTGTCTGCCACGGTCGTGGCAGCGGATTTCCACAACCAATTCCCACCACAATGAACGTATCCGCCTTCCTGGCCGGCGCCCTGCTGGCCGGCACCACCATGCTCGCCGGTTGCGACCGGAGCAGCCCGGCCCCCACCACCAAGCCGCTCGACGCGGCGGCATCCGCCGACGTCGAAGCCAACTGCGCCGCGAAGGGCTGGGCCTCGCAGAACGGCGGCACCACCGGCGGTGGTACGGCCACGCCCACCGTGGTGACTACCTACGCCCAGCTGAAAACGGCCCTGACTACCGCCTCGGTGAAGGTGGTGCAGGTCAACGGGGTCATCACCGTTCCCTCGGGCGGGCGCATCAGCTTGCAGGATCAAACGGGCAAGACGCTGTTCGGCACGGCTGGCGCCCGGCTGGTATCGGCGGACCAGACCCAGGCCGGTTCGGGCATCCTGTACGTGAAGCGCTGCAGCAACCTGGTTATCCGCAACCTGATTTTTGAGGGGGCCGGGGCCTACGACGTGGACGGGCAGGACAACTGCACCCTCGACGCGTGCACCAACGTGTGGGTGGACCACTGCGAGTTCCGCGACGGCGTCGACGGCAACCTGGACGTGAAGAACACCTCGAACTACATTACCGTGTCGTGGACCAAGTTCGGCTACCTGAAAGCCCCGCGCCCCGACGGCCCCGGCGGCTCCGACGACCACCGCTTCAGCAACCTCATCGGCTCGGGCGACGACGCTACGGGCGACCGGGGCAAGCTCAACATCACTTTTGCGCGCTGCTGGTGGGCGCCGGGCTGCGTGGCCCGCATGCCCCGGGTGCGCTTCGGCAAGGTGCACGTGGTCAACAGCCTGTTCAACAGCAGCAGCAGCAGCTCGGGCGTGCAGGCGGGTTTCGAGGCCAACCTGCTGGTGCAGAACAACGTGTTTGAGGGCGTGAACCGCCCCATCGACCTGATGGCTAACAACTCCACGGCCGTACAGGTGACGGGCAACATCTTCACGAGCACGTCCGGCAACACCGCCGGCAACGGCAAAACGGCCTTCGCACCGCCCTACACGCTGTCGGTCCTGAGCGCCAGCAGCGTCAAGGCGGCCGTGACGGCCGCCACCGGCGCCGGGGCTACCATCAGTGGCAACACCTGCGCCAGCAGCGGCATCTGAGTAGCCCGCAGCCGCAACAAAAAAGGCCCGTCGCCGCCGCGACGGGCCTTTTTTGCCCCGGTGAAGTGGCTTGGGCGCCGGGCACTACTGCGCTGCGGCCTTGGCGCCCAGCAGCCTTTCCAGGGTCCGCAGGCGCTGGTTCAGCTCCGCCGTTTGGGTGGCCTGGGGTTGCGTCTGCTGCTGCAGCTAGGCGTTTTGGCGTTGCAGCTCGGCCACCTGCCGGGCCAGCTCCTGGGTGGCCGATACGTTCAGCTTGCTCAGCGCCTCGTAGTCGACGGCGCGCACGTCCGGGTGCTCCCGCCCAAACACGAATGCCGGCTGGCCCGCCAGCGGCCGGGCGTGGCGCAGCGTGAGCTGCCGGCTGCCGGCGGCGGCGGGATGGGCCAGGGCGGCTACCACTTCGCCCGCTGGACCGATGAGGCGCAACTGCTGGCCGGCGGTAGCGGCCGTGGGCAGCGGGGGGGCAGGGTGAGCAGCAGCGAGTCGGCGGGCAGCAGGGTGGGGCGGTGGCGCGGGCGTAGATGCCGGGCAGGAAGCCGCGCTGCCGCGTCACGGCCTGCGGGTACACGGCCTCGACCTCCTGGGCAATGACCTTCTTGAAGGACTGGTCGCCGAACTGCACCCGTTCGCGCATCTGGTAGTCGGTGATGCGCAGGCGCTGGAGCCGGGCCAGGCCCTGGGCGGCGTTGCTCAGGCCGAGCACGCGCTTGAGGCGGGCGCCGGACAGGGCGTTGAACTCGCTGGTCACCACCCGACCGGCCGCCTTGATGCTGGTGTTGGTCAGCGGGCCGGAGAACGTATTCGTCCGGCCGTTGGACAGCAGGCAGCCGTAGGCATAATTGGTCGTGCCGTAGGTAGGCAGGGCGCTGACTTCCAGCGGCGCGCCCGGGTTGTTGGTGCCGATGCCCACGCGGCCGTTGCCGTTGACCCGGAACAGGGACGTGCCCACGGTGGTGGTAGCGTCGTCGCCCCGGCTCACGTCGAGGGCGCCGGCCGTCGTGTTGTTGGCCACTTGCAGCGCCAGCGCGCCCGAGTTGCCCACCGTACCGTCGTTGAACACCATTGCCGCGTAGCCTTGCTGGTTGGCCTGCCAGTTCAGGGAACCGGGGTTGCCACCGGCCACGTCGCTGCCGGGCATGTTGTCGGAGGAGTTGCCGAGCTGGCCGAAGGGGGTAATCAGGCCGATGCCCACCCGGCCGGTGCTGGTCAGGCTGGGGCCGGTACTGCCGCCGTTGCCCACCAGGTAGTACGCGCCCAGGTTGAAGTTGCCACCGGCCGCCGTGGGGGCGGGCACCGGCCGACAGGTGCCGTAGCCCTGGGCATTGGACGTAAGCACCTTGCCCGCGCCCTGGGTGCCGTCGACGATGCGGATGGCCGAGCCGGTGCCGTCGTAGCCGGGGTTCTGGCAGATGCAATGGCGCGTTCGGCCGCTTATCTTCGCTCGTACGCCCCTGCACGATATGACCACCATCGATACACCCCGCCTGCTGCTGCGCCCCTTCACCGCCGCCGACGCGCCCGGCATCCTGGCCCTCGACTCCGACCCCGAAGTGCTGCGCTACGTGCCCATGCCGCTGATGACCTCGCTGGAACAGGCCGTCAGGGTGGTCGACTATATCCAGGCGCAATACGCGCGCAACGGCGTGGGGCGCTGGGTGGTGGAGCGCAAGGCCGACGGCGCCTTCCTGGGCTGGTGCGGCCTCAAGTTCGTGGATGATGCCACCACCAACGGGCGCACCAACTACCACGACCTGGGCTACCGCCTGCTGCCCCGGCACTGGGGACAGGGCTACACCTCGGAGGCCGCGGCGGCCAGCCTGCGCCACGGCTTCGATACCCTGAAGCTGCCCGCGCTGCACGCCACCGTGATGCAGGGCAACGTGGCCTCGCAGCGGGTGGTGGAACGGCTCGGCTTCGGGCGCACGGCGGAATTCGAGCAGGACGGCGCCACGTGGTACTGGTACGAGCGGCAGAATCAGCCCGACCCGGAGCAGCCGAAATAATCAGGCCCGCGTGCCCCGGTTACGCGCCGTCCGCCGCTTGGCTTACTGGGCCCGGCGCATTTCGTCGTCGGCGCCGCGGCGGCGGTTGGCGGGCGTCGGCCCGTCGCCGCCCAGGCGCCAGCTCAGCGACAGGGTGAGGGTGCGCGCGTCGCGGCGCAGGTAGAGGCGCTCTTCATAATTGGTGTAGCGCGACACGGCGTGCAGGGGCGTGGTTCGCAGCACGTCGTTGGCGGCGAGCTTCAGGGTGGCTTTCCGGTTCCAGAGGTCCTTTTTCACGCCCAGGTTCAGCTGCCCGAAGTCGCGGAACACGAAGAACCCCTCGCGCTGGGCGGAGTAGTAGCTGGCGTTCAGCTCGGCGCCCCAGCCCGGGCCGAAGGCGAAGGTGTGGTTGCTGCTCGCGTTGAAGGCGCCCTGCCCGCGGTTGAGCGCGGTGCCGGCCAGCTCGCCCTGGTAGCGCACGTAGAAAAACACCGCGTTGTTGTACACCTGCCACCACTTGGTGGGCGTGAGCGGGGCCGTGAGCGTGAGGGCCGCGTAGTGCTGCCGGCGCAGGTTCACGTACTTCGACACGGTCGACGTCGTCGACTCGGGCACGGCTACGTCGGTAATGGGGTCGGCGGTGCGACTGTAGCTGACGGCAGCCGTGAACTTCTGCTGGAAGGTGTGGCTCAGCTCCAGGTTGTAGGAGGTTTCGGGGAGCAGGCCGGGGTTGCCGGCGGAGGTCGTGGTCGGGTCCAGCACGAAGCGGAAGGGGTTCAGCTGGCGGTAGGAGGGGCGGTTGATGCGCCGGCTCAGGGCCAGCGTCCACTCGTGGCGGGGGCTGGCGGTATATTTCAGCGAGGCGTTCGGGAACAGCTGAAAATAGTCGCGGCGGAAGGCCTGGGCCGCGTCCAGGGGCACGCCCCGGGCGTGGGTTTGCTCGCCGCGCAGGCCCAGCTGCAGGTTCAGCTTGGCGTGGGTGTGCGTGAGCGTGAGGTAGCCGGCCGAAATGACCTCGTCGTAGCGGAAGCGGTTGGTGCGGCCCGGGTCCACCATCGTGACGCCCTCCACCGTGTTGTCGAAGCGCAGGTCGTTGTCGGCGTGCACCCGGCTGACCTTGGCCCCGCCCTCCAGCGTGGTGCCGGCGCTCAGGGCCTGGGCGTAGTCGGCTTTGGCGGCCTGAATGCTCAGAGTGCCGGTCTGGTCGCCGCGGAGCAGCCGCTCGGGCCGGCCGCTCAGCGGAAAGGCCGTCAGCAGCGTCTGCAGGCGGTTGGTGTAGTAGTAGGCGTAATCGGCGTCGGCCGACAGCTCGCGCTTGCCCGCGGCGCTGCCGGGAAAGGTGTGACGGAAGTTGAGGTTGGCCGTGATATTGGGGTTGTAGCCGCGGCCGGTGCCGGGGCCGGTGTAGGAATCCGTCAGCTGCCCGGTGGCGTCGTAAAAGCGGCTGAGGTTGGTGCTGTAGCCGTGCGGATGGGGCCGGGGCACGGCGAAGCCCGTCACCACCCCGCCCAGCGTGGTGTTCTTCGAGAGGTCGTAGTCGGCCCCGAGGCGGTAAATCAGGAAGTGGTCCTGCCCGACGTAGTAGTTGCGCTGGTCGGTGGTGCTGGCCAGGGCCGGCTGCCCGTCGCGGGTTTCGTAGTAGGTGCGCTGGGTGTTGCGGATGCTGTAGCTCTGGCGCTTGGTGTAAGTGGTGGAGGCAAACAGGTTGAGCCGGTTGCGGCGGTAGTTGCCGCTCATGGTGCCGCTGAAGCGCCCGAAGCGCCCGCGGCCGTAGCTGAGGCTGCCGCTGCCGTTGGGGCCCTGGCGCTGGTCTTTCTTGAGCCGGATGTCGATAATGCCCGCCGTGCCCTGCGCGTCGTACTTGGCCGGCGGGTTGGTTATCAGCTCGATGCTCCGGAGCTGGTCGGCGGGCAGGGCGCGCAGGTAGTCGGCCAGCTCCGACCCCGTCATCGGCTGCCGCTTGCCGTCGATGAGCACCAGCAGGCCGGTGCGCCCGCGCAGGGCCAGGTTGTCGTTGCCGTCCACCGACACGCCCGGGGCGCGGCTGAGCACTTCCAGCGTGGTGTTGCCGGCGGCCAGCGTCGAGCCTTCCACGTTTACCACGGTGCGGTCGGCCAGGCGTTCGTACAAGGGTTTCTGGCCCACCACCTGCACTTCCTTGAGCTGGGTGGCCGCGCTGGCCGCCAGGGTCAGCGCCGGCATGCTCACTTTCTCGCCGCTTACGTCAAACGGCCGCGACCATTGCCGCCCGAACCCCACCTGCGAAGCCGACACGAGGTATTGCCCCGCCGGCGCCGCCTCGAAGCGAAACCCGCCCTGCGCGTCGCTGAACTCGGTTTTGACAACGGTAGAGTCTTGGGCCCGGTGCAGCGTCACGGTGGCGTAGTCGATGGGCGCGCCGGCGGCCGAGCGCACGGCGCCGCTGACGGTAGCCGCGCTCTGGGCCTGCACCCAAGCGGGGGACAATAAGAAGGCCGCCAGGACGCCGGGCGCGACGAAGCAGGAACGGTGGGGAAAGTTCGTTTTCAAGGCGCAGAAAGGTTGGAACGGTTCAGGGCGTCACCGCTATTCGGACTCCCTTGCGTGGCGACAATACCTCCCCGCGACGCCCGAAAACCGGCGTCGGTGGCCTGCAAATCAGATGGAGGCGGGGGGCGGCGTTGGCTTAGCCAGAAGCGGCGCCACGGGGCATTGGTCGGCTAGCGTAAAGGGGCAGAAGTCGGCGTTCAGCTGTGGACACTGCGCCCGCCGCGGATGGTTACAGGCTACGGCCAACTTTTTCGTAAGGGTCGGAAATGTATTCGGTTTCACTATGCCGAAAGCTGGCTTGGGCGTCTTGCGTGCAGATGCAGCTGATGCTAAAACGTCATGCTTGATCTGGCGTCCGCCTGGGCGAAGCGTCTCTATCGGGGCGCATCACTCCCCGTCCACTCTCCAGAGGGAGAGGAAGGTATCGGCCGTCAGCACGCGGGATTGGCTACGCCTTCCTTCGGGTCCTCGGCTTCGCTCGGAATGACGAACCGGACGAAGCGGTAGAGAGGCTTGGCTACGCCTTCCTTCGGTTCGACAGGCTCAGCATGACGCGCTATGTTAATTAGCGTCCGTGACGCTTAGCTGAGCAGGGTCAGCAGGTCTTCGCGGCTGAAGGTTTTGAGCAGGGCCGCGTCGGTTTTCACCAGCTCGTAGGCCAGCTCCCGCTTGCCCTGCTGCAGGGTCATGATCTTTTCCTCCACCGTATCGGGGCAGATGAGGCGCACGGCCACCACGGGGCGCGTCTGGCCGAGGCGGTGGCTGCGGTCGATGGCCTGGTTTTCCACGGCCGGATTCCACCACGGATCCACGAGGTACACGTAGTCGGCGGCGGTCAGGTTCAGGCCCACGCCGCCGGCTTTCAGGCTCACGAGGAACACCCGCACCTGCTCATCCTCTTGGAACGCTTGCACGGCCTCGGCGCGGCGGCGCGTCTGGCCGGTGAGCACGGCGTAGCCGATGCCGCGGGCCTCCAGCTCGGGGCGGATGAGGTCGAGCATGCCCACGAACTGCGAAAACACCAGAATTTTGTGCTGCGGGGCGCGGGTTTCCAGCTCCTCCAGCAGCACCTGCAGCTTGGCCGAGCTGCGGCCGTAGTCGGCCTCGTCGGGGAGCAGGGCGGGGGCGTTGCAGAGCTGGCGCAGGCGGGTGAGGCCGCGCAGCAGGTGCAGGCCCTGCTTGCCGGGTAGCTCCTCCAGCTGGCCCATGAGGCGGGCGCGCACGTCCTGGCGGCAGGCTTCGTAGAGGCGGCGCTGCTCGGCGTCCAGCTCGCAGTAGAGCACCATTTCCGTCTTGGCCGGCAGCTCGGCGGCCACCTGGCTTTTGGTTCGCCGCAGCACGAAAGGACTGATTTTCTGCTGCAGCGCCCGGGCCCGCTTCAGGTCCTTGAACTTGTCGATGGGCAGCGCGTACTGGTCGCGGAAATGCTGGCGGCTGCCCAGCAGGCCCGGGCAGGCAAAGGACAGCAGGGCGTAGAGGTCGGTGGTGCGGTTTTCCACCGGCGTGCCCGTCAGCACCAGGCGGTGGCGGCTCTGCAGCAGGCTCACGGCCTTGTAGCGCTGCGAATCGGGGTTTTTGACGGCCTGGGCCTCGTCGAGCACCACGTAATCGAACCGGTATTCGCGCAGCCAGCGGATGTCGGCCAGCACCGTGTGGTAGGTAGTCAGCACGATATCGGCTTCCTCAAACGCCGCGGCGCCGGGGCGGCTGCTGCCGTGCAGGGTGCGTACCCGCAGCGTGGGGGCAAACTTGGCGGCCTCGGCCTGCCAGTTGAAGAGCAGCGAAGTGGGCACCACCACCAGCGAGGCGCCGCGGTGGCCCTGCTCGCGCCGGTGCAGCAGCAGGGCCAACACCTGCAGCGTTTTGCCCAGGCCCATATCGTCGGCCAGGATGCCACCGAAGCCGAAGGTGCTCAGGAAGCTCAGCCAGCGCAGGCCCAGCAGCTGGTACTCGCGCAGGGTGGCCCGCAGCGCGGCGGGCGCGGCCACGGGCGCAATGCCGGTGAAGTCGGCCGCGGCGGCCTGGTACCGGGCCACGCGGGCGCGGGCGGCCGCCGATAGCGCGGCCGGGTCGTAGAGCTCCAGCAGGTTGGAAAAACCCACGCTGGGCGTGCGCAGCCGTTCGTTCACCACCTCGCCGGCGGCAAAGTAGGCGGCGAAGCGGGCCACCCATTCCTCGGGCAGCAGGCCCTGGGTGCCGTCGTCGAGCGGCACGTAGCGGCTGCGCTGGCGCACGGCTTTCTGCAAATGGCGCAGCTTGGCCTGCTGAGGCCCGAAGCGCACCAGCAGCTCGGTATCGAACCAGTTGTTTTCGCCGCAGTGCACCTGCACCGCCACCTCGGCGCGGTACGGGTTCAGGCGGTTCTGGCGCAGCTCGTTGAAGCCCAGGATGGTCAGCCCGGCCCGGCGCCACTCGTCGAACGCGGCCAAAAACCACTCGGGCTGCAGAAACTGGGGGCGCGGCAGGTGCAGCGCGTCCGAAGGCTGCGCCAGCTGCGCCGCGAAATCCGGGTGCTGGTCGATTAGCGCATCCAGCACGCGCTGCTCGGCCGCCGCGTCGCGCTGCACCACGAAGGCCCGGCCCAGCTCGTCGGTGGCGTAGAGCTGCTGGCGCGAGCGGACGGGCACCTCGCGCGGGCCGTAGCGCATCACTGGCAGCAGCTCCACGTGGGCGCCGCGCTCGGTGAGGTAGAGCAGGGCTTCGGGTGGAGCCGCGAGGCCGCTGGTTTGGGCCTGGGCGGGCGTAGCCGGGCGGGCGTGGTGGTAGCTGATGTGCAGGCGCGTTTCGAGGCCTGCCAGTACGTCCTGCCGGAACTCTTCGAAGCGGCTCTGGTGAATCAGCAGGGTGTTGTTGCGGCGCTGAAAGAACTCCACCACCCGCCACACGTGCAGGTCGTCGAGCAGGTAGTAGGCGCCGTGAGCGGCCACAAAGTACTCGAAGGCCACGCTCAGCTCGCGCAGGTCGAAGGGCTGGTCGTGGAGCAGCAGCTGCCCGCTGACTTCGTAGAACTCCTCGCGCTGGCGCACTTCCAGGCGCACTTCGGGCGGCACGCGGCGCAGCTCCACGGGGCGCAGCGAGGCGGCGCTGGGCTTCTCGGCCACGTCCGGGTCGTGGGCGAAGACGGGCAGTGCGGCCGGGTTCAGCACCACGGCGCGCAGGGCCTCCAGGGTGGCCAGGGAGC
The DNA here is from genome assembly GCF_003258365.1 of Hymenobacter edaphi. Lineage (GTDB taxonomy): Bacteria > Bacteroidota > Bacteroidia > Cytophagales > Hymenobacteraceae > Solirubrum > Solirubrum edaphi. The sequence goes on from NZ_QHKM01000004.1 coordinate 461,487, forward strand.
GGGCGTCGTCGTAGTTCTGCTGCAGCCGGGCCAGGCCCGAGTAGAACTTCACCAGCGCCGGATCGGCCAGGCCCCAGACTTCGTCCAGCGGGTTGAGCAGCGCGATGGGGTTTTTGAGCTTGCCGGTGGCGGTGCTGGCGGCTTCGGCCAGCTGCAGCTGCAGGTGGCCGTAGTAGCGGTGGCGGCCGAGCACCACCAGCCGCGCGGCGCCCACGGCACCCGTCGGCGTGGGCCGGGCGGCGGGCAGCAGCTGCGCCAGCAGCTCCTGCTTGGCGGCGGGCGTGACGGGGTACAGCGCTGCCTGCCGGGGCGTTATCGTCAGGCCGGCCCGCTGGTCGTAGCGCAGCTCGAAGTGCGCATCGAGGTCGGCGGCCTGGTCGAGGCCGTAGTCGCGGGCCAGGGGGCGCAGGTAGGCGTGGCGGGCCGGCGCATCGAAAAACAGGCGCAGCTCCCTGCGTTGCAGCAGGGCCAGCAGCACCTCGGCCTGGTGCGCGCAGAGGCCCGGCAAGGGCGGGCCGCAGGCGCAGCTCAGGGCCAGGCCCGCCGTCGTCTGCGTCACCGTCACCGGCGGAAACGGCGTAGCGCCCAGGCCCTCCACCGTCCGGCCGAAAGTGCCCGCGTCGAGCGTCAGGGCCTCGGGCTGAATGGCGCGGGGGCGGGCCTCGGCGGGCAGGGGCGCGGCCGCGTGCAGCTCCACCACGGTGCTGGTGAGCGTGGGCACGCTCAGGCCGGGCAGCTGGTAGCGGTGGGGCGGGGGCGAGTCCGGGGTGGTAGAAAAGGCGTCGTCCGGGAAGAGCACGGGCAGGGGCGTAAGCAGCGCGCCGGCGCGGCCGCTGCGGCAAAGATACCGTGCGCCGCCCGGGCCCAAAATGCCCCGAACCGGCAGCCCACCGGGCGTTTGCAACGTACACCTGGTGAAAGACGCCGGCCGCCGCGCCGCGTCCTTTTCTACTTAGCCGCACCCGCCATCATGGAACCCACCCCGCAGCCCGACCCCAAACACCCCAAGCAGCCCAACCCCGCCGATACCACCTTGCCCACCAAGGGTACCGCCGACAGCCAAAGCGCCGACAACGCCGCCCTGACCAACCAGCCCCGCCCCGACAGCGTCCCCGATGCTGGGCAGGCCCCGCCCGCCGCGCCGGAGTCCTCGGGCGAAACGCCCACGGCCGAAAGCGAAGCCGCCGAGGATGCCGCCCCCGCCGCCGACCCATCGGCCGCCGACATTCAGCCCGACACCCGCGGCGACGCGGACCCCGGCGCCAGCAACACCGGCGACGTGCAGCCGCTGTAAGAGCTGCCAGTACCGCTCCGTCTCCTGCCACCGTTCAACCTACTGCAATGAGCTACCACCCGAAATCCAACGATAAAGCCCGCACCCAGCCTGCCAATGGGCGTCCTGAGACTCCCCAGCAGCCCCACCGGGCGCCCAACGACTTCCTCGACTACAACCACGGTCCCGATTCGTACCAAGCCAATGCCCCCGCCGCGCGCCGCCGCTCCAGCCGCGGCTGGAGCGGCCCGGATTCCTCCCGCGACCAGGGCCGGCGGTAGCGCACTGCCCCACGGAGCCCTTCCCGCAAACGGCCCGCTAGCACCACGCTGCCGGGCCGTTGGCTTACCCGCCCGCAAAGGCGCTACTTTCGGGTAGCTTCCAATTCCACCCTTCACGCATGGCAAGCAGCTTTAGCGGGCTCGGCGACGACGTAGGGCTCTGGGCGCAGGACGGCTTTATCGAGGCCATCCAGCTGTGTCTGATCCATGAAATCGAAGCCCGCCGGCTGGATACCGAGCCTTGGCTGCTGACGTACAAGCGCCGTCTGGCCCTGCAGGCGTTGCCGCTGATTTACGGCGGCACGTCGCTGGAGCTGGACGAGCACCTGACTACGGCGGCGCGCCGGGCGCTTATCTGCCGGCTGAACGAGCAAATCATCCGGCGTATCCGGCAGGCGCCCGATTACCTGACCGGCCCCACCCGGCACCGCTTCCGGCACCGGGCCATGCAGCTGCTGTGGGAAACGGGTGAGCTGGTATCCGGAAGCAAAGACGACTTCCAACGAGCAGTAAACGACGGCGGCTGGCAGCATTCGGCCATTCAGGAAGTCAAGCGCAACTACCTCCACGGCTTTGTACTGCTGAACCGGCTGCTGAAAGGCCGCCTGCGCGCCCGGGTCGATTCACCCATCGACTACTGGCCGTGCTGAACCAAAAACGCCCCGCCGGAACCAGGTTCCAGCGGGGTGTTTTCGGCCGATTTCAGCCGGGCTACGGCACCTGCAGCGAGTTCATAATCTGCTGCGCCGCGGGTTGCCACTGCTTCTGCAGCCGCTCCACGCAGTTGAAGGTGCATACCAGCACCTGCCCGCCGGCGTCGGTGATGAACATGAGGTTGTACACCTTATCGTTGGGCTTGTCACTCAAGGGTACGTCCGACATAAATTCCAGGTACACCACCTGCCGGCCGTTGATGGTCTTGAGGCCGTGGCCAAGGTCCTGGAAGCCGGGCTGGCGAGCCGAAAATGCCTTCACCATTTTGTCGGCTATGTCGGCCGACAGCTGGGCCTGCGTCATCGGGTTCGGGCCCTGCCGAAACGCCAGGTTCACGGCCAGGGCGTTGTCGGAATAGGCTTCCTGCGGGCCGCCCTGGATGGGGTATTTCAGGCTGATGGCATCCTTATCGAGCGGGCGGAAGGTGGCGGGCACCAGGATACGGGCCCGGCCGCCGGCCACCGGGCGGAGCGTGAGCGTGCCCGGCGTCTGCTGGGCCGGGGCGTTGGGGTGTTGCAGTACCTCCGCCTTGCGCAGCGTGTCGGGGAGGGCGGCCGGGGCGGTTTGGGCCTGGGCGGCGGTGCTCAGCAGGGCCAGCAGGCCAGCCAGCAGACCGAAGCGGAGGCGGAATGTCGAGGGCATCGGAAATAAAATGAGGAGCGTAGACGCGAAAACGGTCTTGCCGGGCGCACCCGGCAAGACCGTTAAATAAGTTTCGGCAGCCGTTGGACTACAGGTGAATCACCTCACCGTAGGCGGCGGCCGCTGCCTCCATCACCGCCTCCGACATGGTGGGGTGAGGGTGGATGGCCTTGATGATTTCGTGGCCGGTGGTTTCGAGCTTGCGCGCCACCACGGCTTCGGCAATCATGTCGGTGACGCCCGCGCCAATCATGTGGGCGCCCAGCCACTCGCCGTACTTCTTGTCGAAGATGACTTTCACGAAGCCGTCCTTGGCGCCCGAAGCCGAAGCCTTACCGGAAGCCGAGAAGGGGAATTTGCCCACCAGAATGTCGTAGCCCTGCTTTTTGGCTTCTTCTTCGGTGAGGCCCACCGAGGCAATTTCCGGCGAGCAGTAGGTGCAGCCGGGCACGTTGCCGTAGTTGATGGGCTCGGGGTGGTGGCCCGCAATGGCCTCCACGCAGGTGATGCCCTCGGCCGAAGCCACGTGCGCCAGCGCCGGGCCGGGCACGATGTCGCCGATAGCGTACACGCCCGGCACGTTGGTGCGGTAATACTCGTCGACCTTGATGCGGCCCTTCTCCACCACGATGCCCAGCTCCTCGATGCCGATGTTTTCCAGGTTCGGCTGAATGCCCACTGCGCTCAGCACGATGTCGGCTTCCAGCTGCTGCTCGCCCTTGGCGGTTTTGATGCTCACCTTGCAGCCCGCGCCGGCGGTGTCCACTTTGGTCACTTCGGCCGAGGTCAGGATGTCGATGCCGGCTTTCTTGAACGAGCGTTCCAGCTGCTTCGACACCTCTTCATCTTCCACCGGCACGATGCGCGGCAAGTACTCCACGATGGTCACTTTGGTGCCCATCGTGGCGTAGAAGTAGGCAAACTCGACGCCGATGGCGCCGGAGCCCACCACCACCATCGACTTGGGCTGCTCGGGCAGCACCATGGCCTCGCGGTAGCCGATGATTTTCTTGCCGTCGATGGGCAGGTTGGGCAGCTGGCGGGCGCGGGCGCCGGTGGCCAGGATGATGTGCTTGGCCTGGATGGTTTCCTTGCCGCCGTCGGCCTTGGTCACGTCCACTTCGCCGGCTTTCAGCACCTTGGCCGTGCCCATGATGGCGTCAATCTTGTTCTTTTTGAACAGGAAGTTGATGCCTTTGCTCATGCCTTCGGCCACGCCGCGGCTGCGCTTTACCACGGCCCCGAAGTCGTAGCCCACGTTTTCGGCCGAGAGGCCGTAGTCCTGCGGGTGCTTCAGGTAGTCGAATACCTGCGCCGACTTCAGCAGCGCCTTGGTGGGGATGCAACCCCAGTTGAGGCAGATGCCGCCGAGGGATTCGCGCTCCACCACGCCTACTTTGAGACCCAGCTGGGAAGCGCGAATGGCTGCCACGTAGCCGCCGGGGCCCGAGCCAATCACGACTACGTCGTATTGCAATGCCATAGTAAACTGTTCTGAAGGGGAAAAAATGAGCAAATGGGGGCCGGAGCCGGGGCACCGGGCCGGCAAAGATAGCCGCCCCGGCCTTACCGCCCCAATCGGCAGGAACGAAGTCGACCTAAGTCGGAAACAGCCGTATACAACCCCGAATCCGCCGTTGGGTTTTGCCGCTTTTCCTGACTTTTTCTTCGCTCGACTTCCATGAACCACTTCTTCCCTCGTTTCCAGGCCGTGGCCGGCGGCCTGCTGGCAGTGCTGCTGATGGCCCAGTGCTCGGCCACCCGCGAAAACGAAACGCCGAGCATGGCCGCCCGGGCCCGCGCCAACGAAACGCAGGCCGCCACCAGCGTCGCCGCGCCGGCGGCCCCGGCCACGCCCGCCACCGATGCCGCCGTGGCCCCCGCCGACGCGGCCAACCCGCCGGGCACGGCTACTGCCGCGGCGGCCCCCGTTGCGCCGGCCGCCGTGGCGGTTAAGCGCAGCAACGCCGAGTACAAGACCGACATCAAAACGGCCACGGCCACGCTCAAAACCAAGCCCCGTGACTTCGATGCCTACCTGAACCGCGGCCGGGCCAACGCCGCCCTGAAAAACTACCGCGAGGCCCTGACGGACTTCAACATGGCCCTGCGCCTGAAGCCCACCAACGCCGATGCGCTCTACAACCGCGGCCTGACGCGGGTGAAAACCAAGGAGTTTAATGCCGCCATCAGCGACTTTGGCAAGGTGCTGCGCTACCGCCCCGAGGACAAGGAGGCTTTCTTCGGCCGCGGCCTGGCCAAAATGTCGCTCGACAACTTCAAGGGCGCCATTCCCGACTTCAACAAGGCCATCGAGCTGGACAACAGCTACGCCGACGCCTACGAGTACCGCGGCATCTGCTACTCCAGCATCAACAAGCCTGAAGACGCCCGCCGCGACCTGGAAAAAGCCGCCCAGCTCAACCCCGAAGCCACCCAAAGCCTGAAACGCTACGCCAAGCAGTAGTATAGCTGTCAGTTGCGGATTGACAGTCCCAGACGAGGCCTGCCGACTTCAACTTCAGGTCTTGAAACGCACCGGCCGCCGCCCGATTAGGACGGCGGCCGGTGCGTTTTTTTGTCAGCAGTAACAACCGCCGTCAGCTACCCAAGTATCCCTGACAACTGACAACTGACAACTGACAACTGACAACTAGCTCACGTAGCCGGCTAGCACCTGATTTAGCTGGGGCTCGGGCACTACGCCCGACTGCCGCCACACGGGCTGGCCCTGGTGGAAGAGAATGAGGGTGGGAATGCCCTGCACGCGGAATTGCTGGGCGGCGGCGGGGTTGCGGTCCACGTCCACCTTGACGACCTTGAGCTTGCCCTGGTGCCGGGCCGCCACCTGCTGCAGGATGGGCGCCATGGCCTTGCAGGGGCCGCACCAGTCGGCGTAGAAATCGACCAGCACCGGCATACCGGGGCTGCTGATGAGTTCGGCGAAGGATTTTTTGGCCATTGCGAAAGGACTTGGTGAGTAAGGAGCTATACGAGCCAGGCGCCCCGCCGGATAACAGCGGCGCCCGGCTCTGCGTGCAGAGCCGGGCGCCGGCCGAAATACGAAAAGCAGCGGGGGTTAGCGGTTACGCTCCACCACCGTCACGTCGTTGGCCACGGTGGGCATCACGAAGCGGCCGCCGGCTACTTTCTTGCCGTTTACCTCGCACTGCCAGGTGTAGCTGCCGGGCGCGGGACCGGCGGCAATGCCGGCGCTGGTCTGGAAGAAGTCGGCTTCGGTGGGCGGCGAGGGAAACAGCACGTCGACGCCGTTCTGGCCTTTTTCCACCTGTTTCACCAGCGAGTATTCCTTGCCGTTGCCGCTGACAATGAACTTGGCCGTATACGCCCCCAATTGCCCGAATTTGTCCGAGACACCGATTTTGACGAACGGATCAGTCGACACCAGCCAGGTTTGGGCCTGGGCCTTCGGTGCTGAAAGAAACAGGAGCACGACCAGCAGCCCGAGCAGGCTGCCGCAGCGTTTCCCGATGACAGAAGTAGAGGTTTGCATAGAGCGGAAAAGGTAGGAGAGTGAGGAGAGCAGTGTGAGCGTGACGGTGGGGGCGGGCAGAGGGGGGCGAGAAAGTGAAAAACGGCTGGAAGAGCCGGGGAGTGGCGGTGCTGCAACACCGCACTCTACCAAATATATCAATCAGGTAAGAGAACTGGCATTATGAGGAGAATATTTTTTTGACCCGCGGCTGGGCGGGTTCGTCCGCTGCATCCCGGGCCGCGGGGCCACCGTAGAAAAACCCGCATGGCCCGCCGTTCCAAACCGCCCGTCGCCGCGCCGGCAGCCCCGGCCGAAACGCGCTGCCAGCTCTGCGAGCGGGCCGTGCAGCACACCTCGCGCCACCACCTGGTGCCCCGCGAGGAAGGCGGCCGCTACGGCCCCACCGTCGACCTCTGCCAACCCTGCCACAGCTCGGTGCACCTGCTGCTGACCAACCGGGAGCTGGCCCGGCGCTACTCGTCCGTGCAGGAACTGCAGCGGGCCGAGGAATTGCAGAAATACCTGCACTGGATTCGGCGCAGCCGGGTGGAGCGCCTCACCAACCGCCGCCGGCGCCGCTAACGGGCGCTTATGCCCGCGCTGGCGTTTCTTTGCCGCCCTATGGCCCACCTGCAGTTTTTGCCCTTCGCCGAAGCCCGCCGCCACGCTGCCGTCACGGTGGTGGTCGACAGCATTCTGCCCCGCGCTGCCCTCACGCTGGCCCACTGGCGCGCCGCGCCCACGCCCGGGGCCTTTCAGGACGACACCAGCGCCGGCTCGGCCTTGCGCGCCCTGGCCGCGCCGCCCGCCGCACTGGCCGCCGCCCGCTTTGTCACCGCCAACCACTTCGACGTCGACGGCTTCGTGGGGGTGTGGGCCTTGCTGCACCCGGAGCTGGCCCGGCAGCACGAGCACCTGCTGCGGCTGGTGGCCACGCTCGGCGACTTCCGCGAAATCGACTGGCAAGACCCGCGGGCCGACCACGCCCTGCGGCTGGTGTGCTGGCTGAACGCCGAGGAAAAAGCCCGCTTCTACGAGCCTTTCGGCGCTCCGGCCCGCCGGCGGCGCGAAGACGAGGCCTCGGCCGAGAAGTTCGCCTGGTTTCTGCCCCGCTTCGCCGAAGTGCTGCTCGACCCCGAAGCCGGCCGCGCCGCCTGGCTGCCCGAATACGAGCGGGTACGGGCCGCCGTAGCCGCGATGCAGCGCCCTGCCACCGCGCTGCGCCGCTACCCCGCCATCGGCCTGACGGTGGTGCGCACGCCCGAGCCGCTGCCGTACTACGCCCTGTTCGGCCCCACCGCCGGCACCGATATGGTGCTGAGCCTCTACGACGGGCAGCGCTACGAATTCGAGTACAAATACACCACCTGGGTGGACCTGGAAAGCCGCCCCACGCGCCCGCGCCTGCCGCTGGATGCGCTGGTGGCTGCCCTGAACGCGCGGGAAGCCAGTGGCCAGCTTTGGGCCGCCGACGGCGTCACCGATACCGGGCCGCTGCTGCGCCTGGCGGGCCGCCGCCTCAGCAAAGCGCAGCGCTACGCCGACCCCGGCCAGCGGCCCATCTACGCCTCGTCCATTGGCCCGGAGGCAATGGAGGAGCTGGTAGTGAGCTTTTTCCGGCGCCACTATGCCCACATCGCGCCGCGGCGGTACTGGAGCTGGGAGGAAGTGCGGGCAGCCGGGGCGGCCGTCAGCGGGTAAGCAGCCGGCGTCGAATCAGGTATCTGATCCGAAGCCGACGACGCGCAGCGTGCTCACCCCGCCGGCACCTTTGCGCACGTGAATCTGGGTGCTCACGCGCTCCTTCAGGGCCTCAACGTGCGAGATAATGCCCACCATCTTGCCCGAGCCCTGCAGGGTTTCCAGGGCCGAAAGGGCCACGTCCAGCGTCTCGGGGTCGAGCGTGCCGAAGCCTTCGTCGATGAACAGCGTCTCGATCTGGGTGCGGTGCCCGGCCAGCTCCGAAAGGCCCAGTGCCAGCGCCAGACTCACCAAAAAACTCTCCCCGCCCGACAACGAATTCATGGAGCGGGTGCTGCCGGCCTGGTACTCATCGGCGATGAGCAGGTCGAGGTGCTCCTCGGGGTTGCGGGTGATGCGGTACCGGTCGTTGAGGCGGTGGAGGTGGCGGTTGGCCAGCTCCACGAGGCGCGTCAGCGTCAGGCCCTGGGCAAATTCGCTGAACTTCTTGCCGTCGGCCGAGCCGATAAGCTCCGCCAGGCGGCGCCAGCGGCGGGCTTCCTGCTGCTGGCGCTCCAGATCGAGAGCCAGTTGGGCGTGGCGCTCCTGCCCGGCGCGGTGGTCGGTGAGGCGCTGCTGACGCTGGCCGAGCTGCTGGTGCAGCTGGGCCAGCTGTTGCTGGCTGGTGGTCAGCTGTTCGGTGATGATGGCCAGCTGCTCGGTGGTCAGGGCCTTGGCCTGTTCCTGCTGCAGTTGCTGGGCCGCATCGGTGAGGCTTTGCTGGGTGACGGCCAGCGCCTGGTCGTGCTGACGAAGCTGCTCGGCCAGGCGGCGCACTTCGGGTTCGGACAGCAGCAGTTCGGCCAGGGCGGCGGGGGAGGGGGGCAGGCCGGCCGCATCGAGGCTGCTCACCAGCTGCTGGTGCTGCTGCTCGCGAGCCAGCTGTTGCTGCTGGGTGTCCTGCTCGCGTTGGCGTAGCTGTTCCTCGGCGCGGGCCAGCTGGGTGGCGCGCTCCTGCTGCTGCTGGGCGGCGCGGTCCAGCTCGGTGCTGCGGCGCTGCACTTCGTCGAGGAGCTGCTGGCGGGCCTGGGCCACGTCGGGGCCGGCAAAGCGCTGCTGCCGCTCGGTGCGCAGCGCCTGAATGGCCGCGTGCCGGTCGATGAGTTCCTGCCGGTTGGCCTGCAGCCACTGGTGCGACTCCTGATGCGCCAGTAGCAGCTGCTCCAGCCGGGCCCGGCTGGTTTCCAGCTGCCCCTGGGCCGCGGCGTGCCGGGTGCGGTTCTGCTCGTACTCCGCGCTGAGCTGCCGGCAGCGCTCGGTGAGGGCGCGGCCGTTGTCGCCGTCGAAGCTCAGGCCGAAGTTGCTGAGCAGGCTGCTGATCTGCCCGCGCACCTGGGGGCCGCGCTCGGCGGCATCGGCCAAGGCGGCGGCCACGGCGGCCACGTCGCGCTGGTACTCCTGCTGCTGGCGTTGGGTGGCTTCGAGCTGGCTCAACGCCTGCGCCAGGCTGATTTCCAGCTGCGGGCGCTGCTGCTCCAGAGTCCGGAGCTGCTGCACCAGGGCCTTGACCTCCGTCCCGGCGGCCGTTTCATCGGTTTCCGTGAGCAGGGCCAAAGTGGCCGGCTCGGCCGATAAGAGCTGCCCGCCGGCCTGTTCGAGCAAGGTCAGGTAGGTGGCTACGTGGTTGCGGCGGGCGTTGAGGGCGCGCACGCGCTGGCTAAGCTCTTCCTCGCGCTCCTTGTCGCGCTGCCAGGATTCTTCGCTGACGCCCAGCAAACCGGCCGCGAAGGGGTGCTCGGTAGCGCCGCACACCGGGCACGGCTCGCCGGGCGTCAGCAGCTGGCGCGTTTCGGCGTGCGACAAGATGAGCTGCTGCAGCTGGGTGGCGCGGCGCAAGTCGTCGAAGTGCTGCTGCTGCTGGTCGTGCTCCCGCTGCAGGCCGAGGTGATGGTGATGCAGGCGGCGTAGCCACTGGTCGCGCTGCTGGCCGGCGGCGTGGCGTTGCTCGTCGAGCTGGGTGAGCTGGGCGCGGGCCGCGCGGGCCTGCTGCTCCAGGCGCGTGATGGTGCCAGCGGCCTGCTGTTGGCGCTGGGCCAGTTCGGCCTGCCGCTGGCGCAGCTGGCCGGTTTCGCCCAGCAGATGGTCCCAGTCCTGCAGGTTGGCCGTCAGCTCGGGCAGCGCTTCGGGCAAGGCGGCCAGGCGGGCGTGCTGCCGCAGCCAGCCGTCAAGGGTAGTCAGCTGCTGCTGCTGCGCCTCCGTGTGGGCCGTGAGCTGGTCGACGTCGGTTTTCTGGCGCTTGCACTGCTCGTTGCGCTCATCGTACTTCCGCTTTTCGGCGCGCAGCTGGCTTTCCCGTTCCGCCACCACGCGGTCGAGCTGCTCGGCTTCGCGCAGTTGCGGCTCCTGGGCGGCCTGGGCGGCCTGGGCGGTGTCGCGGGCGGCGGCGGCGGCGGCGCGCAGCTGCTCGGCGGCGGCCAGCTGTTGCTGGAGCTGGGGCAGTTGCTGGCGCAGCTGTTCGGCTTCGGTACGCAGGCGCTGAATGTGCTCGTCGGTCTGGCGTAGCAGGGCCCAGGAGGGCTGGAAGGGCACCGCCTGCTCGTGCCGGGCCACGCGCTGCCGAATGGGCGTCAGCGTCTCGGCTTCGGCGGCCAGCTGGTGCAGGCGCGACTGGCTGCGCTGGTGCTGGTGGGTCAGCTCGTCGAGGCGGCGCAGCCAGGTCTGGGCTTCGCTGAGCTGATGGCGGCGTTGCTCGGCGGCCGTGGTTTCGGTTTGCAGCGCCTCGATTTCGGCCGTCAGCGCGGCCAGCTCTTCATCCGTGAGCAGGGTGACGCCGGCCAGCCCGGCGCGCAGGGCTTCGCTGCGCTTGTCTTCCTCCTTGGCTTTTTCGAAGGCGAAGCGCGAGATGTCGGAGTACTTGCGCGTGTCGGTAATCTTCTCCAGCAGCTGGGCCCGCTCGCCGGGGCTCGACTTCAGGAACTTGGTAAATTCGCCCTGGGCCAGCAGCACCGAGCGCAGAAACTGCCGGTACTCCAGCCCGCTCAGCTCGGCCACCTTCAGCGGCACCCGCGACTTGTAGGTTTCCAGAAACTCCCAGCGTTCCGCGCCGTCTTCCCCCAGCTCGGGCTGCCGCTCGCTCAGCTCCATTTTCGGGTCCTGCAGCTTGCCATCGGCCTTTTTGCGGGCGCGGTACTGGCCCCACTTGGCCCGAAACTGCCGGCCCCCGACCTCAAACTCCACCTCGGCCCAACTCTCGCCGGTGCCCTGGCTCATCACCTGGGCCACCTCGCCGTCGTGGCGCGGCACCTGCCCGTAGAGGGCCAGCGTGATGGCGTCGAGAATGGTGGTTTTGCCTGCGCCGGTGGGGCCGGTTATGGCAAACAGGCCCGCGTCGGCCAGGGGCGCCCCGCCGAAGTGCACTTCATGCTCGCCGCGCAGGGAGTTGAGGTTGTAAAAGCGGACGCGGAGGATTTTCATACGGAAGCCTCACCCCCCGGCCCCCTCTCCAAGGGGAGAGGAGGAGCCTGACGACTGTGGGAGGCTGGTTTTAAAGTGAATGGAGCTAGGATGCTTGTGTCAGATACTGGCTGATGACCGTTAGTACTTGCTTGGTGTCGTAGATGACTGCCTCGTTTGAAAAGCGAATGACCACGAAGCCTAATGTGGCTAAATCAGCAGTGCGTTGGGCATCGGCGGCTTGTTGTTCCGGGTCGTGGTGGTAGTCACCATCCACCCCGATAATGAGTTTTTTGTTCAGACAGATGAAGTCCGCAATGTAGCGGTCGATGACGTGCTGACGCCGAAATCGGGCCCCCAACTGCCCGCCTCGTACGTGCTGCCACAGCACATCTTCCGCCAGCGTAGGTGCCTGCCGCATTCGTTGCGCCGACGCCTTTGACAGATCGTACTGCACCCGGTCGGCCGTGCTCCAGGCATAAGCTAGCGCTTTCGCATCAGCGCTAGCAGCCCGAGCGGTTGGGTCAGTATCCGGCAGGTTCGTTTCGTCGACCATAATCATGCGAATAGAATACGAATCGTCAGGCTCCCCCTCTCCCCTTGGAGAGGGGGCCGGGGGGTGAGGCTTCGTGCATCAACTGAATCAGTTCATCAAAGGTGCTCAGCAGCTCCTGGCGCGCCTCCGCCGGCTCGTCTTCCAGCCGCCGCTCGAATACTTCGCGTTCGGTAAAGTCGTGCAGGCTGCGCGTGAGTGGTTCGGCTTCTGCTTCGCCCAAAGGCCGTAGCGCCACGAGGCGGAAGTGACGCCTCGCCAGCACTTCGATGCACTTCCGGTCGAGCCCTTCGATGCACTGGAGCAGCTGCTCGGCCACTTCCAGCTGCCCCAGCTCCGAGCGAATTTCCACGTCGGCCCAGGCGGGCAGGTGCAGGTCGGCGTTGTCGTAGGCCGTGAGTTGCTCGATAACCTCCTGCAGCTCGCCCTGAAAGCGTACCAGCCGCCGCGCCGTGGGCACCTCGATGGTTTCGATGGTGGGGCAGCCGGGGCCCTGGAAGTCGAGCAGCAAGACCTGCTTCGGGTCGTGGATTTCGGAAAAGGACAGCGGAATGGGCGAGCCGCAGTAGCGGATGTGGCCGGTGCCGCCCACGCGCTGCGGGCGGTGCAGGTGGCCCAGCGCCACGTAGTCGAAGACGGCGGGGAAGTGGTCGGCCGTCACCTGGCCGAGGTTGCCGATGTGAATGGTGCGCTCCGAATCCGACGCGGCGCCGCCGGCGGCGTAGAGGTGGCCGGTGGCCAGCACCGGCACGCCCGCGTCGCGCTGCTGCCACACGGCTTCCAGCTCGGCCAGGCGGTGGTAATGGTCCGCAATACCCTGGCGGATGCGGGCCTCGCGCTCCTCCGCCGACTCGCCCGGCACCGAGAGGCGGATGTCCCGGTCGCGCAGAAACGGCACGGCGCACACCACCAGGCCCGGCCGGCCCTGGGCGTCGTCGATGACGATAACCTGGTCCTCGAACCGCTCGGGCACGCCGCCCACCACGTGCACGCGCAGGTGGCGCAGCAGCCGGGCCGGGGCGTTGAGCGTGGCCGGCGAGTCGTGGTTGCCGCCCACGACGACGACCTCGCGGCAGCCCGTCGGGCGCAGCTGCACCAGAAAGGAGTAGTACAGCTCCAGCGCCGCGCTGCTGGGCGAGCCGGTGTCGAACACGTCGCCGGCCACGACGAGTACCTCCACACCGCGCTGCTGCACCGTGGCCACCAGCCAGTCGAGAAACTGGCGGTGCTCCTCGGTGCGCTCGTGGCCGCTGATAAAGCGCTGGCCCAGGTGCCAGTCGGCGGTGTGTAGAACTTTCATGCGCAGAAGCGGGGCTGATGCAACTTCAAAATTAACGTTTGCCGCGTTGTTTTTCTCTGCAATTTGGCGGCGCCAAGCGGGAATGTTATCTGGTAATATAGTTTACTGTTTGATTATTGTAAGAACGGTTACTTGTTATTGTATGTCAATAGTTTTTCTACTTCCCCTTGCGCGCCACCATCTTTGGTCGCCCAACTTACCATCCTTGCCATGACCCCATCCTTGCCCGCTCTGACCTTGCCCGTATTGTCGCTGCGCGCGGGGCGGCCGCAGGAGCTGGGTACGCCCGGCGCCACCGAAGCCCTGGCCCGGCCGTGGACTTCCGCCATTCACAAAAGCGAAGTCACGGCGCCGGTGTGGCTGACGGCATTGAACCTCGACGGCGACGAGCAGGCCGACCAGCGCAACCACGGCGGCCCCGACCAGGCCCTGTGCGCCTACCCCGCCGCGCACTACGCCTACTGGACGGCGCGGCTGGGCCGGGAGCTGAGCCCCGGTAGCTTCGGCGAAAACCTGACCATCGGCGGCACCTTCACCGAAGCCGACGTGTGCCTGGGCGACGTGTTTGCCCTGGGCGAAGCGCTGGTACAGGTCAGCCAGCCCCGCTCGCCCTGCTGGAAAATTGCCCGCCGCTGGCAGCAGCCCCTGTTTTCGCTCTGGCTGCAGGAAACGGGCTTTACCGGCTGGTACATGCGGGTGCTGCAGCCCGGCCGCGTCGGCCCGACGGATGCGCTGGTGCTGCAAAGCCGCCCGTTTCCCGAGTGGCCGCTCACGCGCGTCAACGCCGCCAAGTACGAGCAGCGCCACGATCAGGCCCTGGTGGCCGAACTGCTGACGTGTCCGGCCCTGGGCGGGCAGTGGCGCCGCAAGCTGCAGGGCCGCCTCAGCGGCGCGCTGCCGCTGAACGACGACGCGAACCGCCTCGTCGGGCCGAACGCGGAGTAGCGCGGGCTTCCGCCCGCGTCAGCCCGATCGGTACGCGTAATCGTCCACACCCGCGTCCGCTCTGGCCCAACCGGCCGAACGGACGCGGGCGGAAGCCCGGGCTACAAAAAAAGCCCCAACCGGATCCGACTGGGGCTTTTTGCTTGACTGGCAGGATCCGGTTTAGTGCACCGCCTGCTGCTGAAACTCGTTGATGGCCTCGCCCAGGTCGTATATTTCAGTACCGGCGGGCAGGGCGGCCTGCAGAATGCTGGCCCCGGCGGCCGAGCGGTAGCCGCCGGCGCAGTGCACCAGCACGGGCTTGTCGGTGGGCACTTCGTGGGCCCGCTCCCGCAGCTCGGGCAGCGGAATGAGCAGGGCCCCGTCGAAGACCTGCTTTTTGGCCTCGGTGCGGTTGCGAATGTCGACGACGGTGAACTGCTCCGGGTGCTGGCGCACGCGCTCCACGTCCACGGCGGGGCTGGTGGTGGGCACCTCGCGGGGCGTGAGCAGGGCACCCTGAATGTTGCCCTCGTAGCCGATTTTGGCCGCCTTGCGAATCACCGTGTCTAGCGCAATCTGCGACTCGGCCACCAGGTAGAACGGCTCCTGCGGGCCCAGAATCGAGCCCAGCCAGGTTTCGAACTTGCCGCCGTCCATCAGGTTGATGGCGCCGGGCAAATGGCCCTGGCGAAACTGCGCCGCCGGCCGCGTGTCGATGATGAGCACCTCGGGCTCCAGGGCCGTGCCGCCGGGCAGGTGCTTCACGGCGCGCACCGAATCCTCGAAGGCCGGGGCGCCCTGCTTGTTGAGCTGCACGTCGCGGCCGAAGTACTTGGGCACGAAGGGCTGGTCTTCGAGCAGCACCTGCACGAATTCCGCGCGCGTCATGGGCTGCAGCGCGTAGTTGGTGCGCAGCTCCTTGCCGATGGTGCTGTCGAGGTCGGGGGAGGTGGTTTTGCCGCACAGGCTGCCCGGGCCGTGGGCCGGGTACACCTTGGTGGTCGGCGGCAGCGTCATCAGCTTGTCGCGGGTGCTGTCATACATCAGGCCGGCCAGCTCCTCGCGCTTGTGCCCGCCCACGGCTTCGTCCTCGCGCAGGTCGGGGCGGCCCACGTCGCCCACGAAGAGCGTGTCGCCGGTGAAGGCGGCCCGGATCTGGCCCAGCTCATCGACCAGCAGAATGGTAATGGAGTCGGGCGAGTGGCCCGGCGTGTTCAGGGCGTGCAGCTCCACCTGCCCGAGGCTGATCCGGTCCCCCTCGTCGAAGGGGCGGTGGGGGTAGCCGGCCTTCACCAGGCGGCTCACGTAGATGGCGGCCCCGGTTTCCTGCGCAATTTCCAGGTGCGAGGAGACGAAGTCGGCATGGGGGTGCGTCTCGATGACGGCCACAATGCGGGCCTCCTGCTCGTCGGCAAAATCGTAGTACGGCTGCGGGTCGCGGCCCGGGTCGATGACGGCCATGCGGCCGCCGCTGAGCACGGCGTAGGAGGCGTGGGCCAGGCCCTTGTCGTAAAACTGATGGATCCGGAACGGTTGTGTGGAAGGCAGCGGACTCATGGAATGGACGGTTGGTGAAGCCCGGCGGCGCCATCGGTTCTGGCGGGCGGGCGTTGGTCAAATATAAGGGCCGGCGTGCATGGGCAACCATCCGGGCCGGGGCAGTTGGGTAGAATAACCGGGTAACGGGCGGGGTGTTGCAGGAAATAACCATATTTGGCCACCATTATTCTGCCGGCCGTAACAGGCGCTGATACCCCACGTTATTTTTCGTTTTCCATGAAAGCACGCCTACTCCTCGCCGCCCTCCTGGCCGGCAGCCTTTCCGCCACGGCCCAGCAGGGCTGGCAGGCCATTACCGACCTGCCGGGGGGCGCCCGGCTGAGCTACCAGCGCCTGTATGTGCCCTCGGCCACCAGCGTCTGGATGCTGCGGCCGCTGTACCCGGTGCGGGCCGCTTCCAGCGTGGAGGTGGTTTATTCCCCGGATAACGGCCAGACCTGGCAGGTAACCGAGGTCAGCCAGCAGGCGCCCAACGGGCCCAACACGACCTACCCCAACGTGGGCACCGAATGCGTCGACCTGTTTGTGCTGAATGACCAGAACGCCTGGCTGGTCGTGCGCGACGTGGTAACCGGCACGCGCGTGCTCAAGCGCAGCACTACGGGCCCCGCGGGGTTTCAGCCCGTAACGACGCCCATCCCGGCGGGGCTGGCGTCGGTTACGTTTTTCGACGCCAGCACCGGCCTGGCCACCGGAACCGTGGCGCAGCAGGTGGTCATGCAGCGCACCACCGACGGCGGCGCGACCTGGGCGCCGGTCAGCCTGCCCGCCGCCATGGCCGGGGTGGGCTACCTGCTCAGCAAGCAGGTGGTGCTGGGCAGCAACGTCTGGTTTGCCACCGACCAGGGCGGCGTGCTGCATTCGGCGGATGCCGGGGCTACCTGGGCGCTGACCAACACCGGCCTGGGCGTTGGGAGCAACCTGGTTTTTCGCGACGCCCTGCACGGGCTGGCCTACGCGCAGACCGGTTCGGGGGGCACGTCGGCCCGCCTGCTAGCCGCCACGAACGACGGCGGGCTGACCTGGGTACGCCGCACCCCGACCGGCCCGGTGCTCACCAGCGAGATGACCGCCGTGCCCGGCACCAGCATGTACCTGAGTGGGGGCACCGATTTTGCCAGTCCGGCAAACCTAGGCCTGGCGTATTCCACCGACGAAGGGCAGACCTGGCAACGCACGGGCCCCGACCTGCCTTTTTCCCGGCTGGCCGCCACCAGCCCTACCCGGGTGTGGGGCTGCCTGACGTACAATTCCACTCCCTACCCGCCGCGCACCGATCACCAGGTCTACCAGCTGACGGGCACGCTGCTGCGCGCCCGGCCTGCGCAAGTGGCGCCGGGCCAGGGCGTGTACCCCAACCCCACGGCCGGCACCGTGCAGCTGCCGGCCGGCCACAGCTACCGCGAAGCCCGGCTCTACGACCCGGCCGGCCGCCTCTGCCGCACGCTGCGCCTGGCCCCGGGCAGCGCGCAGCTCGAGCTGGGCACGCTGCCCGACGGGCTCTACCAGCTGCAGTTGCGCACCGCCGCCGGGGTCACGGCCGTGCAGCGCTTGGCCGTGCAGCGTTAAGGGCGGCGTATCGGGGCAGTACGGGTCATTTTTGCCTAAGCGTGAGCTACAAGCCCGCACCGTACGGCTTGTAAACTACTGTCGCATGTATGTATACGTGCGGCAGGTGGCGGAAACGTGCGCCCTCCTCTGCCTGTCCAATGCCGTGCCGGCCGGACTCAATCGGGCTTGAGTTGGGAAATCAGGCGAGGCTGCCTGCCGGCGTCCGCTCCTTCCGTAATTACCTACTTCCGGGTATTGTGTAGCCTGACCAGCGAGCGGAACTTTGAATGATTTTCTCGGCTGATGCCCACGGGTTGCAGCCAGAGCAAACATCTCTTCACTCCTGAGTAATGCGCATGAAGCACGCCTACGGTTTTCTCCTGCTATTTGTCACCGCGCTGCTGGGCCTGCTCCAGCCCGTGCGGGCGCAAACGCCTCTCTTCTCCCAAGCCGTAAGCGTCAATCCCGACGGACTCAATGGCTCGGCTGTAGGTCGGGACGTCGTCGTCGACGCGGCCGGCAATCAGTACGTGGTGGGCATCTTCAACCGGCAGGTTCGGCTGGGCGGCGTGTCGCTCTCGGCCACCAACACCAACCCGAACATGTACCTGGCCAAGCGCAACAGCGCCGGCACGTGGCAGTGGGTGGTGCAGGTGCAAACCAGCATTTACGGCTCGGCTTCGGCGCAGGCCCTGGCCCTGGATGCCAGCGGCAACGTGCTGGTGACGGGCAGCTACTACGGTACCGTGACGCTCAATACCTCGGCGCCTGGTGTTTCGCCGGCTACGACCACCTCGCTACCGCAGCCTGCCAGTGGCAACAACGGCTTCCTCGCCCGGTTCAACGGGGCCACGGGCGCCTGCGGCTGGGCCGTAAGTTGGGCGTGCACGGGCGGCAATACCTCCGGCTACGGCGTGGCGGTGGATGCCACGGGCAGCGCCTACGTAACGGGCTTCTATACGGGCAGTGCCACCTTTACTTCCTCCGCGCCCGGCGCGGCTGTCACCACCTCCACGCTCACCCCGAACGTCGCCAACGACTATTCCAACGACATCTTCGTGGCCCGGTTTGCCAGCACTGGCGCCTGCAACCTGACGGCCAAGGCGGGGGGCTATAACGACGAAGTCAGCTACGACATTGCCCTGGACGCCAGCAGCAACGTGTATATCACGGGGCGGCACAAGGGCAACACCAGCTTCGTGCGCGGCGGCGGCAATGCCCCGACCGTGCTGAACCTGGCGGCCAACGACGGCGAAAACATCTTCGTGGCCAAGCTTACCCCGGCCACGGGCTTCTGGGCCTGGGCCGTGCAGGCCGGCAGCGTTGGCTACAACCTGGAGGAGGGCCGCAGCCTGGTCGTCAACGGCACCAACGTCTTTGTGGCCGGCTCATTCAACGGCACGGCGGCAGCCCCGGCCTCTTTTGGGGGCCGAGGGCTGATTACGAGCAGTGCGGGATACACGGATGTTTTCCTGGCCAACTTCAGCACCGCCGACGGCAGCTGCTCCTGGGCGGTGAAAGCCGGGGGCATTACCAGTGATTATGGCTACGGCGTGACGAGCATCGGCACTGGTACCGGCGCCACAGTGTACCTGACCGGCAGCTTCGAAGGAGCGGCTACCTTCACCACCTCCGGGCCCTCCAACCCGGCCGTGACCACGACGACGCTGAGCGGCATCGGCGGGAGCAGCGGCAACGTGTTCGTGGCCAAGTTTGCCAGCACCGGCGCCTGCACCTGGGCCGCGGAAGCCGGTAGCGCCGAAGGCCTCGACGTAGGCTACGGCGTGGCGGCCGATGCCAGCGGCAACGTGTACTCGACGGGCATCGTCAACGGCGTGGCCCAGTTTGTAACTCCTGGAGATGCTGTTTCGGCCAGCAATAGTGCTTTTCTGGGCAAGCTCACGGCCGCCGGCGTCTGGCAGGCCCCGGCCGCGACGGAAATCGGCACCGGGGGCTACTCCTACGGCGACGCCGTGGCCAGCAGCGCGGGCAAGCAGTACGTGGCGGGCCGGTTTCGGGGGCATTTGCAGTTCGGCACCACCCGGCTGATCAGCAAGGGCACCGGCGAAAACATGTTCCTCGCCAAGCGCGACGCGGCCGGCAACTGGCTGTGGGCGGTGCAGGCCGAGATGGGAACCAACAACCACATGAACAAGCAGTGCCAGATCGGCACCGATGCCGCCGGCAACGTGTACCTGACGGCCATCTTCGACGGCACGGCCGTCCTGACTACTTCCGCGCCCGGCGCGGCGCCTGCTACCAGCCAGACGCTGACGGCCAGCGGCACGGGCGACGTACTGCTGGCCCGCTTCGACGGCGCCACCGGGGCCTGCGCCTGGGCGACAAGAGCGGGCGGCAGCGGCTTCAATTACGTTTTTGGCCTGGCGGTAGACGAGGCGGGCACGACCTTCATTACGGGCAGCATTGCCGGGAGCATGGCTTTCCCGACCTCCGCGCCCGGTGCCCCGAGCCCGACCACGTTTACCCTTAGCTCGGCTGGCAGCCGGGACATCTTCGTGGCCCGGTTCAGCAACGCCGGCGTCTGCGCCTGGGCCGTGCAGGCGGGCACCAGCAACCAGTTTGAGCACGGCCGGGGCATTGCCCTCGATACGCTCGGCAACCTGTACGTGACGGGCGAGTTTGCCGGCACGGCCAGCTTCCCCACCTCCGGCTTCGGCGTAAGCCCGGCCACCAGCCTGCTCCTGACCTCCGTCGCCGGGAGCACCGACAGCTACGTGGCCCGGTTCGACCAGGCTACGGGCGCCTGCGCCTGGGCCGTGCAGGGCGGGGGCAACAGCGGGGACGCCGGTTCGGGCGTAGCCGTGCAGGGCGGTAAAGTTTATGTCGCGGGCTATTACCAGAACGTGGCTGCTTTCACTTCCTCGGCGCCCGGCGTCACCCCCGTTACCACCATCACGCTGCCGAGTGGTACGGGCCAAACCCTGTACGTGGCCCGGCTAAACGCCGCCACCGGCGCCTGCGAGTGGGTGGTGCCGGGCGGGGGCGTGCTCGGGCAGAATTGCGAGGTCAGCGCCGATGAAGACCACAACGTGTTCGTATCGGCCGGCTTCACGGGCACGACGACCTTCCGCACCTCGGCCTACGGCGTCAGCCCCGTGGCCACCACCAGCCTGACGGCGCCCGGCAGCGGGACGGTCGAAGCCTTTTTGGCGCGCTACACCGGCGCCACCGGTGCCTGCACCTGGGCCGTACGGGCCGGCGGCGCCACCAATGACTACCCCCGCAACGTAGCCGTTGATAACCAGGGCAGCGCCTACATGGTGGGCGACTACGAGGGCAGCGCCACTTTCGGCAGCTTCACCCGGCCTGGCACCGAGGCCAATCCCACGGCCTTCTTCGCCGCGCTGCAGACCACGCCCACGCTCACGGCCCTGAGCACCCCCAGCGAGCTGCCCGGCCTGTCGCTCACCCTCACCGGTACCGACTTCACCCGCGCCAGCACGGTGCGCTTCGGCAGCCTGTCCGCGCCCGACGTCACGCGGCTGTCGGCCACCAGCATCAGCGTGAAGGTGCCGGTCGGCGCCACCGCCGGCCCGATCAGCGTGACCACCGCCGCCGGTACCACCACCGGGCTGGCCTTTGCCCCGCTGAACGTGTACAACAGCGGCACGCCCAACGACTGCGCCACCGTGGTGGCCCCCACGCCCAGCATCAACGACGATGCCTGGCACTACCTGCTGACTTCCGGCGGGCAGGTGGTCCTCGGCTACAAGTACAGCGGCCCCAGCCTCGGCGACTTCTCCGTGGATGTGCTGCGCACCGGCTCGACCGGCACCGTGCGCCAGGACGACGCGGGCAAGTACTACCTGGACCGCAACTGGCACCTGAACGCCACGATGGTGAACGGGAACGGGGTGCGCGAAGTCGTGCGCTTCGACGGCCGCACCGTGATGCTGCGCGTGTTCGGCGCGCCCAGCGAGCTGACGCGCCTGCAGTATGCCGCCACCCGCACCGGGCTCAGCCTGACCCAGTACAGCGGCACCAACGAAGACTGCGCCCTGGGCAACAACGCCACGACCGGCGAGGTGCGCCTGCTGCCCGCCACGCTCATCGCCGCCGACCCGGACGCGGCCGGCTGGTTCGGGCTGGAAACCACCGTGGCCGACCACTTCTCGGAGTTCTACGTGACCGAGGGCAGCGTCGTGCTGCCCGTCGAGCTGACCGCCTTCACGGCCGCGCGGCGCCAGCAGGCGGTGCGCTTGGCCTGGACCACCGCCTCCGAGAAAAACAGCGCCGCCTTCGAGGTCGAGCGTAGCCTCGACGGGCAGCAGTTCCGTCGCCTCGGCTCGGTAGCCGCCGCGGGCCACAGCAGCACCACGCGCCAGTACGGCTACCTCGACGAGCAGCTGCCGGTGGGCGCCAGCCAGCTGTACTACCGCCTGCGGCAGGTAGATCAGGACGGTACGGCCACCTACTCGGCGGTGCGCACCGTGGCGGCCAGTGGACAGTCGGCCGCCGGCCTGGCGCTGTACCCCAATCCGGCCCGCACCGCCACGCTGCTCACCGGCGCCGACGCCGGGGCCACCGTCCAGGTGCTCGACGCGCTGGGCCGCCCGGTAGCCAAAGCCACGGCCGACGCCGCCGGCAATGCCCGGCTGGTGCTGCCGGCTGGCCTGCGCGCGGGCGTGTACCTGGTGCGCTCCGGCGCCCGGGCCGTTCGGCTGGTGGTGGAATAGCACGCCGGCGCTACGGCGCTTGCCCGGCCCCATAACACAGCAACGCCCGTCCTCGGCCGAGGACGGGCGTTGCTGTGTTATGGGGCCGGGCAGGAGCAGGGCTTAGCCGGCCTTCACTTTCACCTTGTCCTTCTTGGCTTTCACCTTGCCTTCTTTTTTGCCCTCTTTCCGGGCGTCTTTCAGCTCGCCCGTGCGCTCCATGCGGTCCTCGCGCTGGGTTTGGTAGGTGGTGAACTGCTCGGGGGTGAGCACAGCTTTCAGCTGCTCGTCGTAGCGGGCGCGGCCTTCCTGCATCTTCTGGCGCATGGCGTCGCGGTCCAGGCTGCCGGGCGTCATCTGGGCGCGGGCGGCATCGACTTCGCTGGTCTGGGCCAGGAAGATGGCGCGCACCTTGGGCTGCTGCTCGGTCGTGAGGCTAAGCTGCTTGGTCAGGCGCTGCGTCTGCATATCGGCGCGCTGCTCGGGGGTGCGCTGCTCGCGGCCCATGCCGCGGCCCTGGCCCTGGTAGCCGCCACCGTTGGCGGGCGGGGTGGTCTGGGCCTGGGCGCTGGCGAAGCTGAGGGTGGCAACCGTCAGCAGGAAAAGCATCTTTTTCATCGGAAGTGAGTCAGTTGGAAAATCTACCGGCTTAGAGGGCCGGCGGGCCCGGGGGTTTAATCGGCCCGCGGAGGCTTTGACAAGTTCCGGGCCAACATCTGCGGGAGCCGGATTCTGCCTATATTCGGGCCCCGGGGTGTCGGCTTGCCGCATATCGGGCCGCTTCACGACCACCTTCTCTCTAAAATTCTCCCCATCCCAATCATCTAATGGCAAACATTTTCGCCAAAAAACCGCTGGCCGTGCTGCTGGGCGAAGCCAACGCCTCGGGCGAAGGCGCGCTGAAACGCACCCTCGGCGCGGCCAACCTCGTCGCGCTGGGCGTCGGGGCCATCATCGGCGCCGGCTTGTTCGTGCGCACGGCCGCCGCGGCCGCCCAGGCCTCGGGCCCGGGCGTGACGCTGGCCTTCATCGTGGCCGCCATCGGCTGCGCTTTCGCTGGCCTCTGCTACGCCGAATTCGCCGCCATGATTCCCATTGCCGGCTCGGCCTACACCTACGCCTACACCACCATGGGCGAGTTCGTGGCCTGGGTTATCGGCTGGGCTTTGATCATGGAATACGCCCTCGGGGCGGCCACTGTCAGCATTGCCTGGAGCGAGTACCTCAACAAGCTCTTAGCGGTTTTTGGCACCAGTATACCCTACGAATGGAGCCACTCGCCCTTTGAAAGCGCCGCCGTCAACGGCGTGATGCACACCGGCGTGCTCAACCTGCCGGCCCTGTTCATCATCATCATGCTGAGTTTGCTGCTGATCAAAGGCACGCAGGAGTCGGCTACCTTCAACGCCGTTATCGTGGTGGTGAAAGTGGCCATCGTGCTGGTATTCATTGCGGTAGGCTGGCAGTTCATCAACCCCGCCAACCACACGCCCTACCTGATTCCCGAAAACGCCGAGCCGGTGAAAAATGCCGCCGGTGAAGTGGTGCGCGAATACACCGCCTGGAACAAGCACGGCTGGGGCGGCATCCTCGGCGGCGCCGCCATCGTGTTCTTCGCCTTCATCGGCTTCGACGCCGTGTCGACGGCCGCGCAGGAGGCCAAAAACCCCAAGCGCGACATGCCCATCGGGATTCTCGGCTCGCTGGCCGTGTGCACCGTGCTCTACATCCTGTTCGGCCACGTGCTGACGGGCGTGGCCAACTGGCGCGAGTTTGCCGACCCGGCCAAGGGCGGCGAAGCCTCGGTGGCCTACGCCATCAAGGAGCACATGCCCGGCTACGAGTGGCTGTCGACGGCCGTGGTGGTGGCCATTCTGGCCGGCTTCTCCTCGGTTATCCTGGTGATGCTCATGGGCCAGAGCCGCGTGTTCTTCTCCATGGCCAAGGATGGGCTGATGCCCAAGGCCTTCTCCGACCTGCACCCGAAGTTCCACACGCCCTACAAGTCCAACCTGATTCTGCTGGTGTTCGTGGGCGCCTTCGCGGCCTTCGTGCCCGGCTCCCTGGCCGGCGACCTGACCTCCTTCGGCACCCTGCTGGCCTTCGTGCTCGTGTCCATCGGGGTGTGGATCATGCGCCGCTCCGACCCGGATCAGCCGCGGCCGTTCCGCTCGCCGCTGTCCTCGGCCTCGTTCCCGCTGGTGCCGGTCCTGGGCGCGCTGATCTGCCTGGCCATGATCCTGGCCCTCGACTCGAACACCCTGAAGCTGGCCCTGGGCTGGATGCTGCTGGGCTTCATCGTGTACTTCATCTACGGCCGGCAGAACTCCAAGCTGCAGCAGGGCATCGTGGTGGTGCCGACGGAGCTGGAAGAGCAGGCGTTTATCGAGCAGAAATAACCGCGCTTTCGTTAGCCGCTAAAAAAGCCCCGCCGGACCTTCCGGCGGGGCTTTTTTACTGGAAATAAATATGCCGGGCCGGCTATGCAACCGCCGGCCGGCCCCGCGGCTCCTGACACCGGTGAAAGAGCATGAATCGGCCCCGCGGGGCGCAGAAATCGGGGCGCAACCCGGGCGGCGTGGTCAGTCGGCGGTGCGCTGCAGCTCGCTCTGGAGTTTGAGCACCCGTTCGCCGCTGGCCTGCACAATGAGGAACGCCGGGTTGTCGGCGGTGCCGTGCCGGGTGACGCTGGCGCCCTTCAGCTGCCGCGTAACGGACTCCTTGAAGGTCTGCTCGATCTTGCCGGTGGCCCGGCCGGTGCCGTATTTCCAGGAAACCAAAGTGCCTTTGCGCATACCAGGGGCCGTTAGCGGATGGCCCGGATGTTGTACGGCTGCCGGAGCGCGTTGGTCGAAGGCCGGCCGCCGCGCCGCGTGGCGGCGCCCGATACGCAGCGGAAACTGAACAGGTTTGCAGCCGAATGCGCGCTTCCGTGCTTATTTTGCAGTGTTTTGCCCTCCGCGACCCGCTTGCTCATGCACCGCACCCACCGTTTCGCACGCAATGTAATTAGCCGTCCGCCGTTGATAACGGGCCGTATCGGCGGGCTGGCCGGGCCACCCGCCTTCGTTTATAGAAGCCACAAATCGATTGTATGAGCGAACCTCTCCGCGAAATCATTCAGGTATTACTGGTCGATGATCATCCGCTCGTCATCGAGGGCATCAGCTCCCTGCTCAAGGGCCTCGACGATGTGCGCGTGGTAGCCACCGCTAGCAGCGGCTACGAAGCTCTGGAGCAGCTGCAGCAGCAGCCCGCCGTGCGCGTGGCCATCGTCGATCTGAACATGCCCGGCATGGGCGGCGTCGACCTGATCCGGCTGATGCAGCAGCGGCACCCGGCCGTGCGTGCCATGGCGCTGTCGGTGTATTTCGACTACAGCTCGGTGACGGACGTGCTCGATGCCGGCGGGGCGGGCTACCTGCTGAAGAATACCAGCAAAAAGGAGCTGATCGAAGCCATCCGGCGGGTATACGCCGGCCACCGCTTTTTCAGCCAGGAAGTGGGCGACACGCTGCTGCAGAACCTGCCGCGGCCCAGCCCCCCCGCCGAAGTGCGCGAGGAGCGCCCGGTGGAGCTGACGGCCCGGGAAAAGGAGGTGCTGGGGCTGATTGCCGACGAGCTGCCCAACTCGCTGATTGCCAAAAAGCTGTTTATCAGTGAGCGGACCGTGGAGTCGCACCGCAAAAACCTGCTGACCAAGACCAACTCCAAGTCGGTAGTGGGGCTGATTCAGTACGCGCTGCGCCACAAGCTCATCGACTAAAAGCAGCCCTTGCGTGCAGCGCAAACGCCCGGCCTACGCAAGGCCGGGCGTTTGTGTTTAGGTTGGTTTGGACCAGGAAAAGCCGGGCCTGACCTGGAAAATCGGGGTCTGGGGGCCGATAAGGAGTGAAATGATGAATGTAAGCCCTGATAATCAGTTCCTAATAAGTGCTGGCACGTAGCTGAAATTACGGGTTAGTACGGATATGCTTTTTGCCAGATATTTATTTATCTTAGCATCGTTCAATAAAATAAGTCTTACTTCATATTGAACGGCGCGCTTCCTGGGTTGACCTCTTTTTTGCCTCTTTTCCACCTCCACTTCACCTGTTCAACGTCATGGCTTCAAAGATACTCTCGTTCATCTGCCACGTACCCGGCGTGATTCCCGGTGCGTATCCGGCTGTGCCGACCACCGATGCCGGGGTACCCGCCCGCTCCGTGAGTGAGCCGCGGCGCAGCACCGCTTCCGCCGCCGCTGCCGATCCGGGCGGCCATTTCACCGCCATTTACGAAAACGAACGGTTTGTGCGTTTCAAGTATATCAGCAATGCGAGTTAGGCAGCGGCCCCGCCCCTGATTCGTCGATCCGACCCGCTTTGGCCGCCCGACTTGCCCCCGCAAGCCGGGCGGCGGCGTGTCGGGGGCAGCCGCCGGGGCGTATTTCGGCTAACTTGCGCACCAGAACAAGTGTGCTTACTCATGCCTACTCCCCCCGTGCTGTTGCGTTGCGTAGCTGGATTATGTTGGATACTCACGCTCCTGGGCCCGCTGCGGGCCGGGGCGCAGGCAGTGGCCGCGCCGGCCGTCGGCACCTGGTACGGGGTGGTGGCCCGGGGCAGCGGGCGGGCCCTCGAGGTGCGCGGCGCGGCGGCCGAAGCCGGCGCCGCCGTGGTGCAGTGGGAATTCACCCAGGCCCCCAGCCAGCAGTGGCGCTTCGTGCCCATCAGCAGCGGCAGCGAGTGGTTTCGCATTGAGGTGCGCCACAGCGGCAAGTGCCTCACGGCCGACGGCCCCGCCGACAACGGCCCCGTGACGCAGCGGCCCTACTCGGGCGGGCTGTTTCAGCAGTGGAAGCTGGTGGCGGCCGGCCCGGTGGGCAGTGCCGCGCTGATGAGCCGCGGCAACGACGCCATGTGCCTGGCCGTGGCCAACTCGGACAAGGCCAACGGCACGGCCGTGGTGCTGCAGCGCTACCAGGGCCGGGCCACGCAGCAGTGGCGGCTGTTTCCATTGCGCCTGCAGGTGGCGGCCAGCGCGCCCACGTTCGGCAAGCCCAGCCCGCTCGGGGCGGCCATCAACACGGCGGCCAACGAGCTGCACCCGGTGCTCACGCCCGACGGCAACACCATGTACTTCGTGCGCACGCGCTACGCCGGCAACAAGGAGGGCGTGGCCGAGTCGGGCGACATCTGGACCAGCCAGACCACCGACGGCGGGCAGACCTGGAGCCCGGCCACCCGCCTCGACGCGCTGAATACCCCGCAGCACAACGGCGTGCAGGCCGTGCTGGCCGGCGGCAACGCCCTGCTGGTGCGCGGCTGGTACGAGCCCCGCGACGGCGGCTCGCGCGACGAAGGGGTGTCACGGGCGCGGCGCGTGGGCAATGGCTGGGGCAAGGTGGAGTCGCTGGAAATTACCAATTACTACTCCACCGGCACGTCCACCACGTTCTTTCAGCCCGCCGACGAAAAAGCGCTGCTGATGAGCCTGGAGCGCGCCGACGGGCAGGGCGGCAACGACCTCTACGTGAGCCTGCCCGACGGCGCCGGGGGCTGGGGCGAGCCGCGCAGCCTGGGCCCGGTGGTCAACTCGCCCGGCTTCGACTTTGCCCCCTGGCTGGCGCCCGACGGCAAGACGCTCTACTTCGCCTCCTACGGCCACGCCGGCTACGGCAGCGCCGATATCTTCGTGACCGAGCGCCTGGACGATACCTGGGCCCGCTGGAGCGAGCCGCAAAACCTGGGCCCCGGCGTGAACAGCGCCGGCTTCGAGGCCTATTTCCTGCTCGGGCCCGACGGCAAATCGGCGTACTGGGCCCTGTCGCGCACCACCACCGGGCCGGCCGACATTGTGCGGGCCGCCGCGGGCCTGACCCCGCCCGCCGACACGGCCAAGCCCGCCCCGGTGCCCGTGGCCACCCGCGCCGAGCCGGCCCGCGGGCTGGTGACGGGCCGCGTGCTCGACGCGCGCACCCGCAAGCCGGTACTGGCCGAGGTGAAGGCCGAGCGCCTCGGCGGCGACATGGTGTTCAACGCCTCGGGCCGCACCGACGCGGCGGGAGGCAACTTCCAGTTTACGCTGCCAGCGGGCCGCTACCGCCTGGCGGCCACCGCCGGTGGCTTCCTCACCGCCACCGATACCGTGCTGATAACCGGGCAGCGCAGCATCGAGCTGTTGGTGCTGCCCGCGGCCGTGGGCGCCAAGCTGGAGCTGCCCACCATCATCTTCGCCCAGGGCAAGGCCAGCCTGCTCGCCGGCTCCTACAACGAGCTGAACCGTCTTTCGCGCACGCTGCTCGACAACGCCTCGGTGCAGATTCGCCTCGAAGGCCACACCGACAACCAGGGCGACGCGCAGAAAAACAAGGTGCTGAGCGAGCAGCGCGTGGCCGAAGTGAAGCGCTACCTCGTGAGCCGGGGCGTGGGGGAGGAGCGCATCAGCACCATCGGCTACGGCGGCAGCAAGCCCCGCTCCAGCAACGAGCGGGAGGAAACCCGCCGCCTGAACCGCCGCGTGGAATTTACCATCACCAAGCAGTAGGGGAGGGGAGTTGTCAGTTGCGAGTTGTCGGTTGTCAGGGCAGACCAGACGCCAGATGAGTAAAAAGAAAAAGCAGGACAACCCGGCACCGGCGTCCAGGCGTAGCTAACTAACAACTAACAACTAACAACTAACAACTCGAACCCGCCCATGCAAGCCACTATTCTGCGCGAAATTCAGCTGCCCAAGCTGCCCTCGGCCTCGGGGGTGGAACTGGTGGGCGACACGGTGTACATCATCGGGGACGATGCGCCGCTGCTCTACTGCTTCGATGCGCGGAAGCTGGAGGCCGGCCAGCCGGTGACGTTGTTTGAAACGGCGCATTTCAGCGCCGGGCGCATTCCCAAAAGCCTTAAGCCTGACCTGGAATGCCTGACCGCCGTGCCCGCGGCCGAGGGCGGCACGGCCCTGCTGGCGCTGGGCTCGGGAGCCACCGCGGCGCGCGAAGTGGGCTACTGGATAGCCCTGAGCGGCAACGCGCCCGCCGCCGCTACCGTGTATCCGTTGTCGCTGACGCCGCTTTACCAGCTACTGCGCGCGCAGCTGCCGGCCGGGCTGACGCTGAACTTAGAGGCCGCCGCCACCACCGCCGATTCGCTGCTGCTGATGCAGCGCAGCGTGGGCACGGCCGCCGGCAACCTCGTGTTTCACTGCCCGCTGGCCGCAACGCTCGATTTTGTGCGGCACCGCACGGCGCAGGCCCCGGCCATTGAAGTGCAGTATTACGCCCTGCCCAGTATCGACGGGAAGCCGGCCGGGCTGTCGGGTGCGGTAGCGTTCGAGGGGCGGCTGTTCGTGACGGCCTCGGTGGAGGATACCACCGACCCCGTGGCCGACGGGGCCGTGCTGGGCTCCTTTGTGGGCGTGCTCGACCCGCAGCGGCGCAGCGCCCGGCCCGTGCCGGTGGACCTGGCGCTGCTCCGCCGGCCCGACGGCCAGCCGTACCGGGGCAAGGTGGAGGGCGTGGCGGTGCGGCGCTGCCTCGGGCCCGGCCGCTACGAGCTGCTGCTCGTGACCGACGACGACGCGGGCGGCTCCACGGCGGTGGAAGTAGCGCTGACGCTGTAGGCCGCCGCCCACGGCTGAGCTTGCGCCAATGTGCCGTGGTGGTCGGGCGCCGCGTGCGCACACCTATCCTCGCTTCCGTTGTGCGGCGCCGCTGCGGTATATACAGGCGTAGCCGCTGAGGCTGCGCCGACCGGTTTTCGGGCTCTTCCCAAAAAAATACTGAATAGATAAGCTACAGGCTAGTAGAGAATAGTCAGCGCTTGGATTTTGTGTAATAGGATATATTTAAGCTGTTGATTCCCGGATTGGGAATGAGTCCAATTATGGGAATAGTCATTATTTAGTTCAATATTGGTCATTATTAGGTTTAAATTTAATCGTTCTTTAACCAGGGTATAATGGTTGGGCTTATGGTGTAATAGGACTTTTTGTATTCGAGTGAAGTAAATTTGCGGCTGGATGCCTGAGGGTTATTCCTTGGAAAGTCTAGTTTGATTCACTTCACTTGATTCATATGCGAAGAACCTTACGCTTGTGGACGCTACTGGGCGTCTTCCTTTCGTTGGGACTGACCAACCGGGCGGCGGCGCAGTGCTCGGCGGCGGCCACCACCACGCTGGCCTTCAGCAACAGCGACTTCAGCGGCGACTGGAAAAACCGCAGCGCCGTAGCCGTGCCCACGGGCGCGGGCCTGACCACCATCGGCAGCAGCGGCTACTACTCGGCCGCCGCCGAAGCCGGCAACACGGCCGTGCTCAACACCCAGGGTGTCAACGGGGTTACGTCGCTGTACTGGCAGAACATCTACGCCGGTACCACGGCGGTGACCGAGCGGTACTCCACCATCACGTTCACCTTCAACCGCGCCGTGACCGGGCTCACCATCCGGCTGCTGGACATTGACAAGGGCCCGACGTTTACCGACGAGGTGAGGTTTGCCGGCAGCAACAACGGTGCGGCCGTGCTGCCGACGCTGGCCAAGGCCAACAACAACATCAACTCGCCCACGCTGACCGCCGCTACGGCCACGGCTACCGGTACGGGCGACGTGACCAACACCACCGACGGGACGGTGACGGCGACCTACGGCGGCGCCGTGACCAGCATCACGCTCACCTACCGCAACACCTACACCGGCGCGCCCGGCAACCAGGTCGTGGGCGTCGAGCAGATAACCTGGTGCCGCACGGCGCCGGTGGCCAACAACGTAACCAACGCGGCCAGCCTGGCCAGCACGGCCGGGCAGACCGGCATCAGCGCGCTGAGCGCCACCACCGACGGGCCTATCGGCTACTACACCGTGACGCGGCTGCCCGCCGCCAACGAAGGCGTGCTGTATTATAACTCGCCGGCCTTCCTGAACCCCAACCGGTACGTGGAAGTGACCACCGCTATCCAGCTGACGGCCGCCCAGGCCACCACGCTGCGCTTCGACCCGGCCCCGACTTTCTCGGGCGGCAACGCCACCTTCGCCTACACGGCCACCGACGACGCGGGGCTGACCTCCAACGCGGCCACCTTCACCATTCCGATTCAGGCCGTGGCCGTGGCCGGCGGCAACTGCGGCGGCTCGTACCTCGACGGCACCTCGCGCAGCGGCCTGACGGCAGAGTACTACAACGGCTACTACGCCGACGACATGAGCTTCTTCGCCAGCCGCACGCCCGCGCTCCGGCGCAACGACGCGCTGCTGGATTTTGACACCAACGCCAGCTGGGGCAACCTCGTCTCGGCCGGCGCCGGCACCGGCACCGATGCCAACGCCAACGGCTACAGCGCCCGCTACCGCGGCAGCCTGTACGTGCCCGCAAGTGGCACCTACACCTTCTACCTGAACTCCGACGACGCGGCCTACCTCTGGCTGGACGCGGCGGCGCTGGCCACCACGCCCACCGTGGCCTCGGCCACCGTGAACAACGGCGGTGGCCACAGCGCCCAGGAGCGCAGCGGCACCGTGTACCTGACGGCCGGCCTGCACCACCTGCTGATTTTCTACGGCGAAGGCACGACCGACAACGTGCTGACTTTGCAGTACGCCAACACGGCGGCGGGCATCTCGAAGCAGGTAGTGCCCAACTCGGCCCTGTGCGCCGGCCCCGGCAACCTGCCGCCGACGGCCAACAACGTGAGCGGCGCGCTGACGACCGTGGGCAACAACCTGACGCCCCTGCCCAGCGGCGCCGACCCCGACGGCGGCATCTTCGGCTACCAGATTGCCTCGCTGCCCGCCAACGGCACGCTGGCCAGCTACGGCACGCCCGTCACGGTGGACCAGCTGATTCAGACGCCCAACCTGACGCAGCTCACCTTCACGCCCAACGCGGGCTTTATCGGCACCACCAGCTTCACCTACTACGCCGTCGATGACCAGGGCATGCGCTCGGTGGCGGCGGCTACCTACACCATCAACGTGGTGAACCGCCCGCCGGTGGCCGTGAACGACTCGCGCGACGTGCCGCTGAACTCCAGCGTGAGCGGTAACGTGGTGCTCAACGACTACGACCAGGAGCAGAACCCCATCACGGTGACGCTGGGCACGGCCCCGGCCCACGGCACGGTGGTGCTCAACGCCAACGGCACCTACACCTACACGCCCGCCACCGGCTACACCGGCCCCGACTTCTTCACCTACACGGCCTGCGACAACGGCACGCCGTCTTTGTGCTCGACGGCGGCCACGGTGAGCCTGCGCGTGTTCAGCACCAACTCGGCCTGCACCTCGGCCACCGGCTCGAACCTGCTGCAGAACCCGGCCTTCACCAGCGGCAACACCGGTTTCAGCACCAACTACCGCTACGTGTCGTCGGGCTACGTGGTGGGCAACGGCGCCTCGGGCATCTACCCCGAGGGCACCTACGCGGTGGGTACCAGCGCCAACACCTACCACCCGAGCTTCGTGGGCACCGGCCACACCGGCGGCACTTCGGATAACTTCCTGATGGTAAACGGGGCGGCTTCCATCCGCACGCTCTACGCGCAGACGGTGACCGTGCAGCCGGGCCGCTACTACACCTTCTCGGCGTTCTTCAACAACCTGCTGCCCCCCGGCAGCAACAGCGGCGTGCCCGAGCTGGGCTTCGTCATCAACGGCGAATCGGTATCGGGCACCATCACCCTGAACGAGTCGCCCGACCAGTGGGTGCAGTTTTCCGACGTGTGGTACTCGGGCACGAGCACCTCGGCCACGTTTGAAATCCGCAACGTGAGCACGGCCATCGGCGGCAACGACCTGGCCGTGGACGACGTGTACTTCGGCACCTGCAACCTCTCGCCCACGGCCGTGGCCGACGCGGTGACCATGACCGGCACGAGCACGACCATCAACGTGCTGGCCAACGACGTGGACCCGGAAAACAGCTTCAACACCGGCTCCATCGACCTGAACCCGAACGTGGCGGGCCAGCAAACCAGCCTGAGCGTGACCGGCGGCACCTTCGCCGTGAGCAACGGGCAGGTGACCTTCACCCCGACGGCGAGCTTCGTGGGCACGGCTACGGCCAGCTACACGGTGCAGGACGCGGCCGGCGCCGTCACCAACCAGGCCAACCTGGCCGTGACCGTGCTGCCGACCACCGCCGACCTGGCCGTGAGCCTGACGGCCCCGGCTAGCGGCTCGACGGTAACGGCCGGGCAGTCGGTGACCTTCACCCAGGTGACGACCAACAACGGCGCGGCTGCGGCCTCGGGCGTGGCGCCCACCCTGCAGCTGCCCGCCGGCCTCACCGGCCCGGGCACCGCCGGCGCGCTGACCTTCTCCAACGGCGGCAGCTACGACGCGGCCACCGGCCTGGTGACCTTCCCGACCACGAGCCTCGCCAACGGCGCCAGCGTGACCAACAGCGTCACCTTCCTGGCACCCGGCAGCGGCCCGGTAACCGGCGCGGCCAGCGCCACGGCCACCACGCCCGACCTGACGACCAGCAACAACACCAGCAGCGCGACGCTGAACGTGGCCACCGGCTTCGACCTGACCACCGCCCTCGGCGCACCGGCCAGCGCGGGCACCGGCACGGCCCTGAATTACGCCGTGGTGACGCGCAACGCCGGCCCCTCGGCCGCGACGAACGTGACGCAGACGGTGAGCCTGCCCGGCAACCTGACGGGCCTGTTCGTCTCGAACCAGGGCACCTACGCCTACAGCGCCGGTACCAACACCACCGTGGTGACGTTCCCGAGCCTAAGCGTACTGCCGGCCGGGCAGTCGGTAACCAACACCATCACGGTGCCGGCCCCGGCTACGGCTACCACCTTCGTGGCCACGGCCAGCGTGACTACGTCGGCCAGCGGCGAAACGAACACCGGCAACAACGCCGCCTCGGCCTCGACCACCGTGCAGGCCACCGGCGGCACGGCAGCCAACCTGCTGGCCGGGGTAACGGCCACCAGCGGCGGCAGCCCGGTGAGCAACGTAGCCCCCGGCACCACCCTGACGCTGACGGCCACGGCCTACAACGCCGGCCCCGGCGCGGCGGCCGGCGTGGTGAGCACCCTGACGCTGCCCGCGGGCCTGAACCCGGCCACGCTGACCATTGCGGGCGGCGGTAGCTACAACGCCACCACCGGCGTGGTGAGCTGGCCCGCTACCAGCCTGCAGGCCGGCGCCACCCAGACGACCACCGTGCAGCTGCCCGCCCCGGCCTACGGCCCGCTCATGGCCGCCGCCAGCGTCAGCAGCACCTCGGCCGACCCGGTGATGGGCGACAACGCCGCCACTACGCTCGTGACCATCAACCCCAACGCCGACGTGGCCACCAGCCTGGTGGGCCCGACCAGCGTGACGGCCGGCCAGCGCGTGAGCTACACCCTGACGACCACCAACAACGGCGGCACCACGGCCTACAACGTGCAGCAGATGCTGCGCCTGCCCCCGGCCGTGACAGGCCTGAGCTACACCAGCAACCTGCCCGCCGGCACCACCGGCGCCGTGGACGTGCAGCCCAACCAGACGCTGCTGACCTACCCGGTTATTGCCGCCCTGGCCCCCGGCCAGTCGGTGACGAACACGATTTCCTTTGACGCTCCGGCCGCGGCTTCCTTCGCGAACCTGGCCTACGTGACCAGCGCCTCGGCCGATAACGTGACCAGCAACAACACCAGCGCCCTGACCGTCAGCACCGCCCGGGCTTCGGACGTGGTGACGACGGTGGCTGGTCCGGCCGTGGTGGTGAGCGGTACGCCGGTGGTCTACAGCGTGCGCACCGTGAACAACGGCACCTCGCCCGCCGCCAGCGTGACGATGACCGTGCAGCTGCCCACCGACCTGACGGGTGTGGTGGTGCGCGACGACGCGGGTGCCGTTATCAGCAACGCCTACAACGCCGCTACCGGCGTGGTGACTTTCCCGACGCGCACCGAAGTAGCAGTGGGCTACGCCGGCGCCGTGACGCGCACCATCACCTTCGTCGCCCCCGACGTGGCCGCCATCAGCGCTACCGTCGTGGCCAGCACCACGGCCGCTACCAACGACCTGAACCGGGCCAACAACACCAGCACCGCCACCACCAGCGTGCTGCGGCCCACCACTTCGGCCGTGGACTTGGGCGTGACGCTGACGGCCAGCCCGGCGGCGCCGACGGCCGGTCAGCCGGTGGCCTTCACCCTGACCACGACCAACAATGCTACCGCCGCGGCCAGCACCGTGCAGCAGCAGGTGGCGCTGCCCGCCGGCCTGAGCGGGGTGGTGGTAACCGATGCCGGCGGGGCCGTTGTCGCCAATGCCTACAACAGCACCACCGGCTTGGTGACCTTCCCGAGCGCGGCGTCGTTGGCGGCCGGTGCTTCGCTGACCCACACCATCACCATGACGACGCCCGGCACGGGCCCGCTGACGGCGGTGGCCAGCGTGGGCTCGGCCAGCAGCGACGGCTCGCCCGCCAACAACACGGCCGTGACGAGCGTGGGCATCAACGCGCTGACCAACGTGCGCCCGGTGGTGCGCAGCCAGGGCACGGCCCTGACGAGCACCGTGCTGGCCGGTCAGCCCGTGACCTACCTGGTGCGCGCCCTGAACGACGGCCCCTCGCCGGCCCAGAACGTGGGCTTCAGCGTGCAGATTCCGGCCGGCCTCGACCCGGCCACCGTCAGCATCTCGGGCGGCGGCACCTACGCCCCCTCGGGCCTGGTGACCTTCCCGCCGACGGCCACGCTGCCGGCCGGGCAGGAGGCCTCACTGGCCTACTCCATCACGTTCCCGGCGCCGACGACGGCCTTCACGGTAATCGGTGCCACGACGACCAGCACGGCGCAGTCGAACACGGCCGATGACACGCAGACCTTCACCACCAGCCTGCTCAACCAGGCGCCGGTGGCCAACGGGCTGCAAAACCAGCTGACTGCCCCCGACGGCAACACCGCCGCCACGGCCCAGGCCCTGAGCCCGCTCAGCGGCCGCGACGCCGACGGCTCGATCAGCAACTTCGTGCTGACCAGCCTGCCGGATGCCAGCACGCAGGGCACGCTCTACTACGCGGCCGACGGCGTGAACTACAACCCCGTGACACTCAGCGGCGGCCGCTTTACGGTATCCGCCGCCACCGCCGGCAACCTGCGCTTCGATCCGGTGAGCAGCTTCGTGGGCAATGCCTTCTTCAGCTACCTCGCCGTCGACAACGCCGGGGCCGAATCGGCGGCCGCGCTCTACGCCATTCCGGTGGGCCTCGACAACAGCTCGCAGTACACGGCGGCTCCGCTGAAGGGCGGTAGCCTGGCCACGGCCTACCAGAACGGCGACCTGATTACCAGCGCCTTCGACGCTAACGGCGGGGAGTACAGCTTCAACAGCACGACCAGCCAGACCACCGTCACCGACGCCGGCGTACGCGCGGCCAGCACCGACGCGGCCGGCACCGCCTTGCTGAATACGCTGGGCCTGGCGCTGAATTCGACCACCGGTGCCATCACCGTGGTGGACCGCACCCGGCTGAACCTGCGCGCCGGCTCGTACTCGGTGACGGTTACGACGGTCGACGAGTTTGGCGGCACCAACACCCAGGCCGTGCCCTTCAGCATCGGTTTCGGCCCGCTGCCCGTCACGCTGGTGGAGTTTAATGCCCGCGCCCAGCAGCAGGATGCGCTGCTGACCTGGACCACCGCCCAGGAAAAGGACAACGCCCGCTTCGAGGTGGAGCGCTCCACGGATGGCCGCCGCTTCGAGAAAGTAGGCGAAGTGGCCGGCCAGGTGAACAGCACCGTAGCCCGCGACTACCGCTTCGTGGATGCCCAGGCTGCCCGCCTCGGCGCCACGCTCTACTACCGCCTGCGCCAGGTGGATACTGACGGCACGGCCACCACCACGGACGTGCGCGTTGTGGGCTTCGGCAAAGCGGCCAGCGTGACGCTGAGCGCCTACCCGAACCCGGCCACCGACCGTCTGCGCGTGGGCCTGACGGGCGCCACCGGCCCGGCCACGGCTACCCTCTACAACGCCACCGGCCAGCAGTTGCGCACCGCCAGCTTCGACGCCGCGCAGCCCGCCACCCTGGACGTGACGACGCTGCCCGCCGGCACTTACCTGCTGCGCGTGCGCACGGCCGAGGGCCAGACCTTCAGCCAGCGCGTGGTGAAGCAGTAAGCTTCGCTGATTAGCTCGAAAAAGCCGCTGCCCAGCCCGGGCAGCGGCTTTTTTGCTTTGAGGTTATACTATTCCGTCATCCTGAGCACCGCGAAGGACCTTCGTCGAACCACGCACGAACGAGAAACGGAGTCACCAACGTCCCGTCGCCCGGGCAAGATGGCGTTTTCAGGAAAGTTGTCCGCGCTTCGTAAGTAACGGCAGTGCAGGGTGCAAGCAAGGTCCTTCGCTGCGCTCGGGACGACTGCTGGCGGAACGTACGTGGTTGCTGAAACCAGCCCAATCAAAACCTTCGCCCGGCGCTGGCAGTTGAACAACCCCGCCGCGGCCGTTTGGCCCGGCGCTCCATTCACTCTCTACGCAAGAGCTAATGTCCGCAACTCCCAAGCACTGGTTTATTACCGGCGTCAGCACCGGTTTCGGCGCCGCGCTGGCCGACCTCATCCTGCAGAACGGCGACAAAGTAGCCGCCACCTTCCGCCAGCAGCAGCAGGCCGACGAATTCACCCAAAAAGCCGGCGCCAACGGCCGCGGCGTCGTCTGCGACGTTACCGACGAAGCGCAGGTGAAGCAGGCCGTCACCGAGGCCATTCAGGCCCTGGGCCACCTCGACGTGGTGGTCAACAACGCCGGCTACGGCTCGCTCGGCAGCATCGAAGAAATCGACGACGCGGAAGTGCAGCGGCAGTTTGAGGTGAACGTGTTCGGGCCGCTGCGCGTGCTGCGGGCCGTGCTGCCCCACCTGCGCGAGCGGCGCAGCGGGCACGTGCTCAACATCACCAGCATCGGCGGGCTGAAGACCTTCCCCGGCGTGGGCGTGTACAACGCCAGCAAGTTTGCCCTCGAAGCCATCGGCGAGAGCCTGGCCCAGCAGGTCGGCCCGCTCGGCATCAAAGTCACCAACATCGAGCCCAGCGGCTTCCGCACCGACTGGGCCGGCCGCTCGGCCAACGTGGTGACGACCAGCATCCCCGACTACGAGGACACCGTGGGCAAGAACCTGGCCGGCATCCAGGGCTACAGCGGCCGCCAGCCCGGCGACCCGCAGCGCGCCGCCCAGATCATGTTCGACCTCGTGCGCCAGGACAACCCGCCGCTGCACCTGCCCCTGGGCAAAGCCGCCGTCAAAGGCGCCCGTGAGAAGTTCGTGGCCCTGGTGCAGGAACTGGAAGGCGTGGCCAGCCTCGGCGACTCGGCCGACTTCCCGGAGTAAATCCTCGCTGCCCGCTGGCAGCGCTAGCCTAAGCAGCGTCCGGAGCTGGCCCCATCGGCTGGCGCGGGGCGCCGCTTCTGCGTTGCCGAAGAACCGGCCTATGCCGACGGCAACTGCATGGCCGCCAGCAGCTGCCGGATCTGCGCGGTCAGGGCGGCGGGCGTGGCGGTGTCCAGCAGCCGCGAATCGATGCCGACGCACGCGGCCCCGGCCTGCCGCCAGGCGCCCACGGCCTCATTGGTGGGCTGAATGCCGCCGGTGGCCATGATGCGCACCTTGGGCAGCGGGCCGCGCAGGGCTGCCAGGTAGTCGGGCCCCATCACGTTGGCCGGAAACAGCTTGGCAAACGCCGCCCCCAACTGATCGGCCTGGTAGATTTCGTTGGGCGTCAGCACACCCGGCAGCCAGGCCAGGTCGTGCCGCTGGCACAGCCGGGCCACCTCGGCGCTGATGACGGGCTGCACGATGTAATCGGCCCCGGCCCCGATAAACCGCTCGGCTTCGTCCACCGTGTAAATGGTGCCGGCCCCGAGCAGCAGGTCGGGGTAGTCGGCCTCCACGAAGCGCTGCAGCTCGGCAAAGATGGCAAAGGCATTCGGGCCCCGGTTGGTAAACTCAAACAGTCGCACGCCGCCCTCGTAGCAGGCCTGCAGCACCTGGCGGGCGTAAGCGGCTTCGGCGTGGTAAAACACCGGAATCAGCGGGCTGCGCAGCCCCTGGGCCACGGCATCGGCGCGGGTGAATCGGGCCATAAGCAGTCAGAATAAAGTCGGAAACTACCCGGTGTGGGCAGCTGCTACGCGGTAATACGGCGGCGGCGGCGAGAGGGCGGCGCACTGCCGGGCTCAATTACTCCTTCCCTAAACTGGCAGCTGCCATGGCAAAACCACCGCAAATCCATTGACGCAACGTGGGAACAGAAGCTTCTGGATGACATCAGCGTGCTAACGATACTGCCGCGTCGATAAGCAAAAAGCCCCTCCGCAGAGCTGCGGAGGGGCTTTTTTGTACCCAGAGCCGGGGTCGAACCGGCACACCTTGCGGTATTGGTGTTTGAGACCAACGCGTCTACCGATTCCGCCATCTGGGCAAGAGGAACAACGCGGACCGTTGTTCAGGATCGGGTGGCAAACTTAGCCAGACTTTCGCGGATGCGCAACAGGTAGCGCCGTTTCAGGTAGTAGGTGCGCACCCGCAGCAGGGCGGCCGGGCGCTGGTCTGCGGGCAGGGCGGCGTAGCCTTCGAGCACCGGGCGGGCTTCGGCTTTCAGCTCATTTTCAAGCCGCTCCACTTCGGTTTGCACTTGTGCGGCCACGGCCGGGTCGGGCTCAAACTCCAGCTCCATCAGCTGCTCGTTCAGCTCCATCACCTCCATTAGAAAGTCGGCGGGCAGCTCCTGCTTGCCTTCTTCCAGCAGGCCGTGGCGCTGCAGCACGTATTGCAGGCGCAGGTCGAAGTGGCTGAGGGTGCGGTAGGCGTTGGTGTTCAGCGTCGACAGCTCCAGCACGCGGCGCTGCTCCTCAGGTGCGGCCGTCGCGTGGAAGTCGGGGTGGTACTGCCGGCTCAGGGCGTAGTATTTGGCTTTGAGGGCTTTTTCGTCGGGCAGAAAGCTCTCGGGCAGGTCGTAGAAGGCGAAGTAATCGGGCTGCATGCGGGGAAGCGCGGCGCAAACGGGCCGCGAAAGGTAAAACAGCATCAACGGGAAAAGCTCCCGGACAGCTGAAGTCGGTGGCCGGTGGCGCGGCGGGCTACAGCACCGAATCGGGCGGCGCGGCCGGCGTGGGTACGGCCGGCAGCTGGGCCGTGGCGGCCGTGACGGGGTTCACCGAAAACGCCAGCGGGGGCGCAGCAAACAGCTTTTTGGTGGCCGGCCACACCTCGCCGAACAGCGTAGAGCGGCGGTACGCATCGAGGTCGGCGGCGGAGTCCCAGTGGCTGTGGGTGCAGAACACGTGCGGCTGCTCGGCGTCCTGCCACAGCTCCATGTGCCGGCAGCCCGGCTGCTGCCGAATCTGGTCCTCGGAGGCCCGGAACACGCCCAGAAATTCCGCCACGGCCTCGGGCCGGAACGTCATGCGCACGATTCTTATTAGCATAAGCTGGTGAAATGGTGAGGTGGTGAGTTTGATGTTTGGGAGGCCAAACCGCGCATTTCGCGCAAATAGAACAACACTCACCAGTTCACCACCTCACCATTTCACCTATTCCTGCGGGAACCGCACGTCCACCTGCGAGTCGAAGTGCAGGCCGAGCAGCTCGGCGGCGTTGCCCTGGTTGACGCCGATGCAGAGCTGCTGCTGGCTGTTGTACACGCACACGGCGTCGCCGGGGTCGGCCATCTGGTAGTGGCGGGCCACGTCGCGCACCGCCTCGCGGCCGAAGTGAATGGTGCAGGAGCGGCCGTGGCCCACTGCCTCGATGGCTTCGCGGGTGATGTTGGTGATGAGGTTGCCGTAGTGGTCGACGTGCACCACGTGGCCGGTGATGCGGTGGTCCTGCAGGCGCAGCTGGCGGTTGAGCAGCTGGTAAAGCTCGGTGCTCAAGGGGCCCAGGTCGGTGAGGGGGCGGCCCAGGGCGAGGTGCGCGGCGGCGGGGGCCAGCACGTCGCGGGTGGGGGAGGCGGGCCACTCGGCGGGCGTGGGCAGCTGCACCAGGTCGTCGGGGCGCGCGTCGGTGAGCAGCGTGAGGATACCGTTGTCGGCCGCCACGAAGTGGTGCCCGCGCCAGCTGGCCGCGTGCCAGCCGCGGCGCCCTACGCCGTGGTCATCCACCCCGATCAGGTGCACGGTGCCTTCCGGAAAATCGGCGAACACGGCCCCGAGCACGTGCACCGCCTGGGCCACGTTGAAGGGCTCGATGGCGTGGGTGATGTCCATCACCGGCGCGGCGGGGGCCAGGCGCAGCAGGCGCGCCTTCACCGCGGCCACGTAATGGTCGCGGTAGCCGAAGTCCGAGAGGAACGTAATCAGCGCCATTCGCCGTTTCTAAGAAGAATGCGTACTATTGTTTTACCCACCCGTGGGGCGGCAAAAGTAGGCATTCGGCCCGGACTGACCGCTTTTCGCTACGGGCTCTTTTCTTCCCATCACTGCGCCTTAGGCGTTTACTCTCCTAATTAGTTTGGTCGAAAAAGTCATCACGCTCGAGAATGTGTCGCTCATCGACTTCTTGGGGCCCGATAACCAGAATATCCGCCAGTTGGCCGCTGCCTTTCCCGGCAGCAAAATCATCTCGCGCGGCAACGAAATAAAAATCCAGGGCCAGACGGCCGTCATCCAGCGCATCAACGACATCCTTTCCTCGCTGATCGAGCACTACCACGAATACGGGCAGGTGACGGACAAAACCGTGGCCCAGTACGTGGGCGCTTCCGACGAGGAAATGCAGGATGCGCGCCTGGCTTCCTCCCCCGACGTGATTCTGTTCGGGGCCAAGGGCGGCGTCATCAAGGCCAAAACGGCCAACCAGCAGCGCCTGGTGGATGCCGTCAACAAAAACGACTTGGTGTTTGCCCTCGGGCCGGCCGGGACGGGCAAAACCTACATTTCGGTGGCCTTGGCCGTGCGCGCGCTCAAAAACAAGGAGGTCAAGAAAATCATCATTTCGCGCCCCGTGGTGGAAGCCGGGGAAAGCCTGGGCTTTTTGCCCGGCGACATGAAGGAGAAAGTCGACCCCTACCTGCGCCCCATCTACGACGCGCTGGAGGACATGCTCCCGCCGGAGAAGTTCAAGTTCTACCTCGAAAACAAGACCATCGAAATAGCCCCGCTGGCCTACATGCGCGGCCGGACCCTCAACCACGCCTTCGTGCTCTTGGACGAGGCCCAGAACACCACGCCTTCGCAGCTGAAGATGTTTCTGACCCGCATGGGCCCGAACGCGAAGGTGATGGTGAACGGGGACCGGAGCCAGGTGGACTTGCCGACGAAAATCAAGTCGGGCCTGTTTCAGGCGCTGGATATCCTGCAGGATGTGCCCGGCATTGCCTTCGTGGAAATGTCGGCCGAGGACGTGGTGCGCCACCGCCTGGTGAAGCAAATCGTGCTGGCCTACGACAAGCACGACGCCGACCAGCAGCGCGCCCAGGCCGAGCGGCCCGTGCGTCCGGCCCGCTACTACCAGCCCGGCCAGCGCCCCAGCGACCAGGCCGACGACCGGCCCGCCGACGAGCTGCCCGTCAACCACGAGCAGAGCTAAATGGCGACGTAGAGTCGGCTTGCTCCGATTTCGTGAACGATTCAACGGGTGGTGCCACGGCTCAAAACCGTGGCACCACTATTTTTAAGCCGTTGTGCCGCTTCGTTTCGCGCGGCGGCCTTTGAATTGATTTCCTCATGACCACTGCCCACCGCGTCACCGCACCTGCCGACCTCGAAGCCGCTTTTGCTATCCGCCACCAAGTATTCGTGGAAGGACAGGGCGTGCCGGCTGAAAAAGAGCACGACCAGCACGATCAGACCGACGCCCGGCACTACCTGGCCCGCACCGCCGACGGCACGCCCTGCGGCGCCGCTCGCTGGCGCGTAACCGAGAATGGCGTGAAGCTGGAACGTTTTGCCGTGCTCGAAGGCTACCGCAATCAGCAAGTGGGTGCGGCCCTGCTGCTCGCCGTGCTGCGCGACGTGGCCACTGAACACTCCGACGCCGAAGTATATCTGCACGCGCAGTTGACGGCGGTGAATTTCTACCTGCGCCACGGCTTCGAGACGGTGGGGGAGAAGTTCACCGAAGCCGGCATCGAGCACTACAAGATGCGCTGGATAAGGCCCGTTTCGGCGTAATAGACGGCCTCGGTACTAGCCGGCTCTTGCCTGCGCAACAGATTTTTCCTAACTCGGCCCTTGCTGCTTCGGCGGTGATTACCGGGTTAGGATTTTTTGTTTCGATCTGTCAATGGCTATCCGTACCACCACGATTCCGTGGGCTACCCATCCGGCCGTGCGCCTCGTGCTGGCGCTGATTGCCGGCATTATCATCTGGTTTTACTGGGCCGCCTCGCTGCCGGAGCTGCTGCCCTGGCTGGCCGGCGCCGTAGCCCTGTTCCTGGCCGCGCACCTATGGGCCGTGCGCCGAAACGTGCCCAGCCTCAACGACGCCGTGGGCGTGCTAGGCCTACTGATGACGGTGCTGGCCGGCACCACCGTGGCCCAGCGCGCCACCGAAAGCCGCCAGCCCGACCACCTCTACCAGCAGCCCGATATCGAGTTTTACCGCGCCGTGGTCGACGACGGGCCGGTGGTGCGCCCCAACACCTACGCTACCACGCTGCGGGTGTCGGCCGTGCGGGTGGCGGGGCAGTGGCGCCCGGCGCGGGGCGGCATCCGCGTTTCTATCCCGCGCTACGAGGCCG
This sequence comes from Hymenobacter edaphi, assembly GCF_003258365.1. GTDB lineage: Bacteria > Bacteroidota > Bacteroidia > Cytophagales > Hymenobacteraceae > Solirubrum > Solirubrum edaphi. The sequence goes on from NZ_QHKM01000004.1 coordinate 505,262, forward strand.
CAGTGGCCGCGCCGCAGTACGGCGACCTGTGGCTGGTGCGCGGCGCCCCGGCCCCGGCCAAGGCCCCGCTCAACCCCGGCGAGTTCGACTACCGCCGCTACCTGGCTTACCACCAGATTTACCACCAGCAGTTCATTCACCCCGACCAGTACCGCATCATCGGGCAGGCGCCGCCCAGCTGGCTGCGCCTCTGGAGCATGCAGTGCGCCCGGCGGCTCGACGGCGTGTTCCGGCGCTATGTGACGGCCCCGCGCGAGTTTGCCATTGCCGACGCGCTGGTGCTGGGCCTGAAGGACGACGTGGACGCCGAAACCAAGCAGGCCTACGCCAGCACCGGCACCACGCACATCATGGCCGTGTCGGGGCTGCAGGTGGGTTTGCTGTTTGCCGTGCTGCAGCTGTTTCTACGGCGCTTTTTCGGCCACACCCGCGGCTTCCGGTACTGGTCGGCGGCGCTGGGGCTGCTCGTTATCTGGAGCTACGCCTTCCTGACGGGCCTCTCGGCCTCGGTGCTGCGGGCGGCGGTGATGTTTAGCTTCGTGGCCGTGGCCAAGGCTTCGGGGCGGCAGAGCAACATGTACAACACGCTATCGGTGGCCGCTTTCTGCCTGCTGCTCTACGACCCTTATTTGCTGGTCGATGTGGGCTTTCAGCTCTCGTTTCTGGCCGTGCTCAGCATCGTATACCTGCAGCCGCTCATCGGCGGCAAAATCGACGCGCAGGAGTGGATGGCGAAGAAAAAACGGCCCTGGCAGTCGAAGCGGCAGCAGAAGCTCACGGGCTGGGTCGGCTGGTCGCTCGACGGTATCTGGCAGGCCATTGCCCTGTCGATAGCCGCGCAGGTAGCCACGTTTCCGCTGGGCCTGTTCTATTTCCACCAGTTCCCGCTCAACTTTCTACTCTCCAACCTGATAGCCGTGCCGATTTCCTCGGTGGCGCTGTACGTGGGGCTGCTGCTGCAAGCCGTGGCGCTGCCGATGGAATGGCTGGCGGCCCAAACCGGCGCCGATTGGCTGCTCTGGGTGCCGAAAGGCATTGGCTGGGTGTTTCAGGGGCTGATCTGGTGCTTCAACGAGTATATCGTCCTCGTGGGCCGCTCCCTGCCGGGTGCCCTGGTGCAGGGCATTCACCTTACGCCCGCCCAGACCTGGCTGCTCTACCTGCTCATCGGCACCGGGCTGGCCTTTCTGGCGTGGCGGCGGCTGGTGTGGCTAGGCGCGGGCGTGGCGGTGGCCGTGGGCTTCGCCTACAGCCGCGTGGCCGAGGCCCGCGAAACCGCCCAGGACCAGCGTCTGATCATCTACAGCATCCCGCGCCGCTCGGCCGTGGGTTTGCACGACGGCGCCGCCGCCCTGGTGATGACGCCCGACTCGTTGCCGCTCAACAACACCGAGCAAACCTACCGCGTGCTGCCCGGCCTGATCGGGCGCGGCAACCGCCGGGTGCGCTACGTGGCCGGCTGGGACACCACGGCCGCCGCCGTGCGGGCCCTGCCCCGGCGCGGCCCGGTGCTGCTCAGCTGGCACGGCCGCCGCGTGGCCTGGGTGCACGGGCGGCTGTGGCAGGGCCAGCGCCCGGCGGCCGTCGACGTGGTGGTGCTGCGCCGCAACGCCCGGGTGTGGCCTGAGCAGCTGCGCGCTACCTTCGGCCCCAAGCCGGTGTACGTGTTCGATTCCTCGTGCCGGCGCTGGTACGTGGAGCAACTCACGCCCCAATTGCAGGCCGCCGGCCTGCGCGTGCACGACGTGACCATGCAGGGCGCCTGGGTGGAAGTGGTGCGGCCGGGCGCGGGCAACTAACGGTCCGTTTCAAGCGAGTATCTGATTGGCGACGCCGTCCAAATTCTTCGTTACTCCGTACATTCTCCCAAACCTAGGCAATGCGGCCTTGACTTCTTTCATTGTCGCATCATTTTTGTTAGGTTTGACTCACGCCCTTTTCGGGCCACTGCCGCGCACCGGGCCGTTCGGGCTCCACTTCTCCGGTCGGGAGAACAACGCGCCGCCGGGCCCTCCACCACACCGACCACGCAACAACTCATGGAAGACATGGCTACCCAGGAGCTCGAAGCGTTGCAGTACATTCGCTACGAGGCCAATGACTCCATCGGCTTCATTACGCTCAACCGCCCCGAAAAACGCAACGCCCTCAGCTCGGAGCTCGTCTCGGAGCTGAAACTAGCCTTCGAATACGCTGAAAACGACCTGGCCTGCAAGGTCATCGTGCTGCGTGCCGAAGGCCCGGCCTTCTGCGCCGGCGCCGATCTGGCCTACATTCAGGAGCTGCAGGGCTTCGGCTACAACGAGAACCTGGCCGACTCCACGCACCTGATGCAGCTGTTCCACCAGATCTACACGCTCAAGAAAATCGTCATTGCCCAGGTACAAGGCCACGCCCTGGCCGGCGGCTGCGGCCTGGCCACGCTCTGCGACTTCGCCTTCGCCGTGCCCGAGGCCAAATTCGGCTACACGGAGGTGAAAATCGGCTTCCTGCCGGCCATCGTGAGCGTGTTTCTGCTGCGCAAAATCGGGGAGGCCCGTACCAAGCAGCTGCTGCTCACCGGCGACGTATTCGGCGCCGACAAAGCCGTGGGCTACGGCCTCATCAACGAGGTGGTGCCCGCCGACGAGCTGGCCGGTCACGTCTACCGCTTTGCCCGCCGCCTCTGCGTCGAAAACTCGGCCCAGAGCATGGAGGTGACCAAGGAAATGCTGGCCCGCCTGCCCGAGCTGCCCCTGGAAGAAGGCCTGCGCTACGCCGCCCGCCTCAACGCCGAAGCCCGCGGCTCGGAAGACTGCCGCCGCGGCATCTCGGCCTTCCTGAACAAGGAAAAGATTACCTGGAACTAGCAGTTGCCGTTGGTTCATCCCGCCATCATTGCGAGGCATAGCCGAAGCAAGTGGTCTTGATCAATGTGCCAACCACCACATGAGCACCGCCCGGAACTGTCGTCTACAGTTTCGGGCGGTGTCGTTTTCGGGTAGTGCTAGTTGTCTCGGCGGGGCTGCTGGAGGAAGGGTTGCTTCGTCCTCGCAATGACGGCTGGTGTCGCCGTCCTGTGCTGGTTACTACATCCCGCTGGCTGCCAAATCGATGCCGCCCAGGCTGCTACTTTTTGCGGCCGAGCTACGTATCTTCCGGTTTCGAACCGTTCATTTTGGCCGGGCGCGGCAAGGTTTGCAAACATCTGCGCGCATCGGCGGTTAGCTCCACATGAATCTGCCTGCCGGTCTGGCCCTTGCGGGGCTCACGTTTCTGGGAATGGAATTCGTGGCGTGGTTCATGCACCGCTTCGTGCTGCACGGCCCGCTGTGGTTTGTGCACCGCTCGCACCACGTGCGCCACCCGCACCGCTTCGAGCGCAACGACCTCTCGTTTGTGGTGTACGGGGCCATTTCGGTGCTGCTGATGGTGTACGGCGGGGCCAGCAAGGACTGGCGCTACTGGGTCGGGGCGGGCATTGCGGCTTACGGCACCGTGTATTTTCTGGTGCACGACGTGCTGATTCACCGCCGCCTGCGCTTCTGGAAACGCGCCGACAACGCTTACCTGCGGGCCCTGAACATGGCCCACAAAACCCACCACAAAACCACCGGCCGCGACGGCAGCGAGGAATTTGGCCTGCTGTGGGTGTCGCCCCGCTTTTTTGCCCTGGCCCGCCGGCAGGCGGCCAAACGCGCCGCCGCTGCTCCGCCTCGCACCACCTAGCCCACCTATTAGCACCCGATTATCGTGGGACAGTTTTCAATCAAGGACCTGGAAAGCCTCTCGGGCATCAAGGCGCACACCATCCGGATGTGGGAGCAGCGCTACGGCGTGCTCTGTCCCGAGCGCACCGCCACCAACATCCGCACCTACTGCGACTCGGACCTACGCCGCCTGCTTAACGTGGCCACGCTCTGCGAGCGGGGGCACCGCATCTCGCACGTGGCCAGCCTCTCGGAGCAGGAGCTGTGCCGCGCCGTGGCCGCCTGCTGCGACGACCCGCACCAGTTCAACCCCCAGATTACCGCCCTGCTCACCGCTACCCTCGACATGGACGAGCGGCGCCTGAGCTGCGTGTTGTCGCACGCGGCCGACGAAATTGGCTTCGAGGCCACGGTGATGAACATCGTGTACCCCTTTCTATATAGAGTGGGCGTGCTCTGGCAGACCGGCAGCCTGAACCCGGCCCAAGAGCACCTGGCCACGCACCTGCTGCGCCAGAAGTTGCTGGCCGCCGTCGACGCGCTGCCCATCACGGAGCACGACGAGGCGCCGCGCTGGGTGCTGTTTTTGCCCGAGGGCGAGCTGCACGAGCTGGCGTTGCTCTTCATGAACTACCTGCTGCGGGTGCGCGGCTTCCGGGTGCTGTACCTGGGCCAGAACCTGCCCATCTGCGAGCTGGCCAAAGTGTGCCAGCACTACCGGCCCCAGCACGTGGCCACGGTGCTCACCACCGTGCCCGAGCGCGACCAGCTGCCGCAGTTCCTCGGCAAGCTCGCCCACCTCTGCGCCGACATCGATTTTGTGCTCTACGGCCCGCTCGTGCACCAGCCCGAGGTGGTGCTGCCGCCCCGCTTCCGGCGCGTGGAGCGCATGACCGACTTTATCGGCTTCGTGGACCAGCTGACGGCAGTGGAGCTGGCTGGTTAGCCAGGGTTTGGTAGTGCAGATAGCTTGTGCGGGTAGTATGTAAGCTGCTTATTTTAAGCGAGTTTGTTTCGGGCGGTAGGCTGTTGAGGCTTGACAGCCAGCTCATGGCGGCCGCCGGCACATTCACCGGATAAATCAGCCCGTTTGCCGACTATATCGGGCCCTTGGCCGAAACCGGGCAAATAAAAGTGGGGGTGACCGTATGCTTAGGGAGTTCTTTCGTATGTTTGTTTAGCTTTTGGTCACCAAACGTTAAACAGGCTGTATGACTTCCCTGGAATTCACCGACCAAGTACAGAAGATTTCCTACTCACTCCGGCCCGCGGCCATGAACCTGACCCGCGACGCCGATGATGCCAAGGACTTGGTGCAGGAAACGCTGCTGAAGGCCCTCTTGAACAAAGAAAAGTTCAAGACCGGGACCAACCTCAAGGCGTGGCTCTACACCATAATGCGCAACACGTTTATCAACAACTACAACAAGATAACGAAGCGCAATAGCCACATTGACACCACTGAGTACTTCCAGTACTTCAACACCGACGAAAACTACATCACCCACAACGGCGCCCAATCGGACTTCGTGGTGACGGACATCAACGAGGCCATTGCCCACCTCGGTCATGAATACCGCACGCCGTTTATGATGTACTACATCGGCTACAAGTACCAGGAAATTGCGGAGAAGCTGCAAATTCCCATCGGTACCGTCAAGAACCGCATTCACATTGCCCGCAAGGAGCTGAAAGATGCCCTTAAGGTCTACGCTCCCGGCGCGTAGGGGGAAGGAGTAACTACGCCGGGCGCGTTACGGGCCGCAAGCTGCAACCTCAACGAGGCCGTGGCTTGCGGCCTTTTTCGTGGCCGCTGCCCGCTGCGGGGCCAGTCGGCGGGTAGTATGGTACCAATCTTTGTCGGGGCTAATATTGGCTGCTGGTGGTACCCTGAGAATCCTGTCAACTGTGAAAACCCGTTGGGTTAAGACTATTTAATGGGAAATCCTACCAATAATTGCCGAGCTAGCGCAACAAAGTCCTGCCGCAATCGGTAGCTTACCACGACCCCATTACCTTGCAGCCCCACTTGAACCCTCCCGTTTCTGCTCCCCGAGTTGTTGTTATCGGTGCTGGCTTTGCCGGCCTGGCCGCCGCGGCCTGCCTGGCCCAACGCGGCTACGCGGTGACGGTACTGGAAAAAAACGACGGCCCCGGCGGCCGCGCCCGGGTGTTTCAGGCCCAGGGCTTCACCTTCGACATGGGGCCGAGCTGGTACTGGATGCCCGACGTGTTCGAGCAGTTCTTCGCCCGCTTCGGTCACCGCCCCGCCGACTTCTACCAGCTGGTGCGCCTCGACCCCTCGTATCAGGTCATCTTCGGCCCCAGTGACGTGCTGCCGGTGCCCGCGGGCCTGGACGCGCTCCGCCGCACCTTCGAGCAGCTGGAGCCCGGCGCCGGCCGCCGCCTCGACGCGTTTCTGGCCCAGGCTGGCTATAAGTACGAGGTGGGCATGGGCAAATTCGTGACCAAGCCCGGCCGCTCGGTGCGCGAGTTTGCCGATCCGCGCCTGCTGGTGGATGCGGTGCGGCTGGATTTGCTCTCCAACATGCGCCGTCACGTGGGCCGCTTCTTCCAGAACCCCAAGCTGGTGAAGCTGATGGAGTTTCCGGTGCTCTTCCTCGGCGCCACGCCGCAGAACACGCCCGCCCTCTACTCGCTGATGAACTACGCCGACCTGGTGCTGGGGACCTGGTACCCGCTGGGCGGCATGCACGAAATCGTGAAGGCCATGGTGCGGGTGGCCGAGGAGCAGGGCGTGCGCATCGAGTACAACCAAGAAATCGAGGAAATCGAGGTGGCGGACGGCCGTGCTACCGGCGTGCGCACTGCTACGGGCCGCACCGCCGCCGACGTGGTGGTGGCCGGCGCCGACTACCACCACGTGGAGCAGCACCTGCTGGCGCCCGAACACCGACACTACTCGCCCAAGTACTGGGACACCCGCACCATGGCGCCTTCTTCCCTGCTCTTTTACGTGGGGCTGAAGCACAAGCTGCACGGCGTGGAGCACCACAACCTCTTCTTCGACGAGGACTTCAACCAGCACGCCCACGAGATTTACGAGGCGCCGCGCTGGCCCACCAAGCCCCTGTTTTACGCCTGCGTGCCCAGCGTAACCGATGCTTCGGTGGCGCCCGCGGGCCAGGAAAACCTGTTTCTGCTCATTCCCGTGGCCCCCGGCATCGGCGGCGACGACGACGCCACCCGCCAGCACTACTTTGATATGGTAATGACCCGGCTGGAGCGCCATACCGGCCAGCCCGTGCGTGAGTGGGTGACCTACCAGCGCAGCTACGCCCACCGCGACTTCGAGGCCGACTACCACGCCTTCAAGGGCAATGCCTACGGGCTGGCCAACACCCTGCGCCAGACGGCCATTCTCAAGCCCACCCTGAAGAGCCCCAAAGTTGCCAACCTCTACTTCACCGGTCAGCTCACCGTGCCCGGGCCCGGCGTGCCGCCCTCCCTGATTTCGGGGCAGGTGGTGGCCGGCGAGGTGGAAAAGGAATACCCGGTACCCACGCCCACCGCTGCGGCGCTGCCCACCGCCGGCGCGAATCCCGTATCTTATAGTCAGCGTTGAAGCGCTGCTGAAGATTCTCCAGCCCGCTCCGCCGCTAGTTTTTACCTGCCTTGTCTCTCTGATGCCGCTGCTCTGCCGGAGCAGCACGCAGCCGGTTCCCACCAATAACACCCCGCATGGCCACTTTGCCGCCACCCGCCGTTTCGCCGCCGCCCGTCGTGGACCACGTGGCCCTGTTCGACCGGGCCAGCCTGGCCTGCAGCAAGCGCATCACCCAGTGCTACAGTACCTCGTTCACGCTGGGCATCCGCACCCTCGATGTGCGCTTTCACGAGGCCATTTACGCCATCTACGGCTTCGTGCGCTGGGCCGATGAAATCGTGGACACTTTCCACGACCGGGACAAGGCGGCCCTGCTGCGCGAGTTTCGCGACGAAACCTACCGGGCCATCGACGAGCAGTTCAGTATGAACCCGGTGCTGCACGCCTTTCAGCTGGCCGTGCACCGCTACGGCATCGATAAGGAGTTCATCGAGGCCTTTCTGCACAGCATGGCCATGGATTTGGAGGATATCGACTACGACCAGCAGCTCTACGACGAGTACATTTACGGCTCGGCCGAGGTGGTGGGGCTGATGTGCCTGCGCGTGTTCTGCGCAGGCGACGAGGCCGAGTTTGAGCGCCTGCGCCGCCCGGCCCGGCGCCTGGGCGCGGCTTTCCAGAAAATCAACTTCCTGCGCGACCTACGCTCCGACTACGAGGAGCGGGGCCGCGTGTACTTCCCCGGCCTGCGCTACGAGGCCTTCGACGATACGGCCAAGCAGGCCATCGAGGCCGACATCCGGGCCGATTTCGAGGCCGGCTACGAGGGCATTTGCGCGCTGCCGCGCACGGCTCGGCTGGGCGTGTACCTCGCCTACGTGTACTACCTCAAGCTCTTCGACAAAATCCGCCAGCTGCCCGCCGCCCGTATTCTGGCCGGCCGCGTGCGCGTGCCCGACAACACCAAGCTGCTGCTGCTGCTCGGCTCGTACTTCCGCTACCGCCTGCGCGCCCTCTGACGCGGGCCGCCCCCAACCTCACCGACCTCGCGTTGCTACTGCTCACCTGCCTGACCACCGTGCTTTCTACCGCCGACACCGACGCCCACTCGCCCTACGCGCTGCCCGCCCTGCGCCGGCATTACCGCCAGGCCGCCCACGATGAAGCCGCCAGCCGCCATTTTCACCAGCTGATGAGCCAGTACACCGCCGACAACGCGCTGGTGCTGGCCTACAAAGCCGCGGCCGAAGCCATTTTGGCCAAGCACACCGGCGGCCTGTTCGACAAGCTCGACCGGGTGAAAACGGCCGGCCGCCTGTTCGACCACGCCGTCAGCCTCGACCCCAAGCACCCCGAAATCCGCTTTCTGCGCTTCAGCATCGAAAGCAACCTGCCCAGCTTCCTCGGGGCCAGCAAGCACGTGCAGGAAGACAAGGGCCTGCTGGTGCAGACGCTGCTGGCCCACCCCCGCTCCGGCCTCGACGCGGAAGCCTTTCAGGCGGTGCGCGACTACCTGGTGCAGGGCAAGCACCTCAGCGACGAGCAGGCCCACCGCGTGCGCCAGCTGCCGATATAGCATTTCCCAACCGCCGCCCGCCTTCCACACCATGACCATTGCCCCGATTCACCAACCCGCTACCGCGCTGCGGCGCCTGGGTAGCCTGTGGCTGCTCGGCCTCGGCAGCGTGGCGGGGCTGCGTGCCCAGGGGCTAGTAGTGCAGGGGCGAGTGGTCGATGAAAAGCAGCAGCCGGTGCCCTTCGTGAGCGTGGCCCTGCCCGACGGCAGCACTGGCACGGCCACCAACGAGGTAGGGGAGTTCCGGCTGCGGCTGGCGGCTCCGGCGCCGCAGCTGGTGGTGTTCGGCGTGGGGTATCAGCGCACCACGGCGGCCGTGCCCGCGGGTGGGCAGCCGCTCACCGTCACGCTGCCGGCCAGCGTGGTGGCCCTGCCCGAGGTGCGCGTCAGCAGCCGGGAGCAGGCCACGGCCCTGGTGCGGCGGGCCTACGCCAAGCTGCTGCGCCACCAGGCCGATACCTACTACGGCAAGGGCTTCTACCGCCAGAAAACCAGCCAGGCCGGGCAGTACCGCGAGTTTTTCGACGCCTTCGCCGACATTCGCTTTTCCCCGCAGCAAATCGACGGGTGGGACCTGGGCGAGGCCCGCTTTGCCTACACGCCCGGCGGCGTCGACTTCACCAACTTTTCGGCCATTACCCGTCTGCTGCCCCTGTTTCAGACCGCCGCCGACAAGCCCAGCCGCCTGCTGCTGCCGCTGAGTCCGGCCGGCCTCCAGGCCTGCACCTTTTCGCTCGAGGCCTACCTGACTGAGCAGGGCCGTGAGCTAGCCGTAGTGAGCTTTGCGCCGCCGGCCGGCCAGCCCACCGCCGCCAGCGGCAAGCTCTACATCGACCCGGCCACCGCCGCCCTGCACCGCCTGGAGCTGGTGCTACCGGCCGACGCCATGCTGAACACGGGCGGCGCGAAAGGACCTGGCGCCAGCCGGGAAGGCGCCCTGCTACACCTGACCACCGACCTGGTGCCCGTGGCCGACTCGCTCACCCGCTTGGCCAGCAAGCGGGCCGAACTGGATATGCAGTTTCTGGTGCGCGAGGCCTTCACGGAAGACGTGCACGTGTCGTCGATGTTTCTGGTGTACCAGCTTACGCCGCGGCTGAAAGGTCAGCCTTACGCCGCCATGAGTCAGCAAACCAACGATTTGCAGCAAATTCGTAAGCGCCGCTACAACCCGCAGTTCTGGCGCGACAACGAAATTATCCGCGCCAGCCCCGTCGAGGAGCGGGTGGTGCGCGACTTCGAAGGCCGCCGGGTCTTCGGCCGCCTCTGACCCCCGCTTCCGCCTTCCGTTATCCTGCAACCTTCTCTCTTTCTACGCGGTTACATTTTCACCATGTCGCTCAATCTCAGCGTCCGCATCGACCCGCATTCCGGCTTCTGCTTCGGGGTGATTTACGCCATTCAGATGGCGGAAGACATCCTCGACGAGCAGGGGTATCTGTACTGCCTCGGCGACATCGTGCACAACGACGAGGAGGTGGAGCGGCTGGAAAAGCGCGGCCTGCGCATCATCGACTACGCTACCCTGGCCGGGCTGCGCGGCGAGAAGGTGCTCATCCGGGCCCACGGCGAGCCGCCCAGCACCTACCAGATGGCTCTGCAGAACGACCTGACGCTCATCGATGCCTCCTGCCCGGTGGTGCTCAAGCTGCAGAACCGCATCAAGACCAGCTACGACCGGAAGGACAAGATTTTCATCTACGGCAAGCACGGCCACGCCGAAGTGCAGGGCCTGCTCGGCCAGACCCGCGGCGACGCGGTGGTGTTCGAAAACCTCGACGAGCTGCTGCGCCACGAATTGCCCTCGAACATCACGCTCTACAGCCAGACCACCAAGAGCACCGACTCGTTTTACCGCATCAAAAGCGAGCTGGAAACCCGCGGCTACCAGGTATCGGCCAACGACACCATCTGCCGTCAGGTCTCGAACCGCGACCTGGAGCTGCGCCGCTTCGCCGCCGAGTACGACCAGGTGATGTTCGTATCGGGCACGAAAAGCTCCAACGGCAAGGTGCTCTACCAGGCCTGCAAGGACACCAACCCCAACACCCACTTCATTTCCAAGGTCGACGAGCTGGACGCCGCGTGGTTCCGGCCCGGGCAGACAGTGGGTATCTGCGGGGCCACCAGCACCCCCATGTGGCTGATGGAAGACGTGCGCGACGCGCTGCTTCGTCTGTGAAATGGTGAGATGGTGAAATAGTGAGTGTCGTTCCGCTTGCGCGGAGTGCGTTCCAGTAAAGACTCCAGATGAATTTAGCCCAAGCTCACCACCTCACCATTTCAGCATCTCACCGCCGCGTAGCGCCCGCGCCCCTGGGCTGGCGCGGCGCGGCGGTGGCCGGGCTGATTATGGCTTGCTGGAGCGGGCTGCTGACCTACCTGCTGGCCTTCTACCGCCCCGATTGGCGCACGCCCGCGCCCTACCTGCTGCTGCTGCTGCAGACGCACCTCTACACCGGCCTCTTCATCACCGCTCACGACGCGATGCACGGGGTGGTCAGCCCGAACAAGCGGCTCAACAACGCCATCGGCACCGTGGCAGCGCTGCTGTTTGCCTACAACTGGTTTCCGCGCCTGCTGCCGCGCCACCACGCCCACCACCGCCACGTGGCCACCCCCGCCGACCCCGATTTTCACGACGGGCAGCACCAGGCTTTTCTGCCGTGGCTGCTGCGGTTTGCGCGCAACTACATTACCATTTGGCAGGTGCTGCTGATGGCCCTGACCTACAATGTGCTGAAGTACTTTTTCCCGATGGGCAACGTCATTGCCTTCTGGATGGTGCCGGCTGTTCTTGCTACGGTACAATTGTTCTATTTTGGGACGTATCTGCCCCACCGTGGGGAACACGCCCCCGACAACCCGCACAAGTCGCGCACGCAGCTGCCGCATCACCTGTGGGCCTTCGTCAGCTGTTATTTTTTCGGCTACCACTACGAGCACCACGACCAGCCCTATTTGCCGTGGTGGCGGCTTTGGCGGACCAAATAAAGGCTGAGCTTGGCAAATAGCTGACGCGGCAAAAGTCGATTGTCCTTCTTTTTTCCTATTTTTAGGTAGCCAAAAAAGAAGCCAGCGTTTTGGACTCCCGTCCACGCCCGAATCGACATGTCCGTAACCCTTCGCTGCACCGTCCGCCGTTACCGCCTGCTGGGCTGGCTGTTGCTGCTGGGGTGGCTGCTGGCGCCCGGCGCGCGGGCCGAAATTCGCGCCGACGATGACCAGGTGGGTCTGCCCGGCAGCCTGCGCTATGCCCCGCTGGCCACGGCCGAGCCGGAATCATTGCAGGCTGCCCGGCGCGAGCTGAAACTGGCCGCGGGCGGCTCGGCCGGCACCACTGCCGCCGCTCACGCGCGCGTGGCCACCGCGCTGCTGCACCTGCAACGCTACGACCAGGCCTTGGGCCACGCCCACAAAGCCCTGCGCCTCTACCAGCAGGCCGACAAGCCCACGGCCTCTACCTGGCTGCTGCTCGGGCGGGTCCGTTTCGCCCAGGGCGACACTGGTCGGGCGCGCGTCAGCTACGTGCAGGCCCTGAAGCAGTTTGGCAGCCTGCACGACGCCACCGCCGAGGCGCACACCTACGAGCACCTGGCCGACCTTTACGCCAGTGAGCGAAACTGGGCCGCCGCCCTCAGCGGCTACCAGCGCGCCTACGGCATCTGGCAGCGGCTGGGCAACCTGCGCAGCGCCGCCGTGACGCTGCACGCCATCGGCCGCATGCACCTGGAGCAGCACAACTTTAGCCGGGCCGTTTATTACCTGCGCCAGAGCGCCGAGCAGGCCACCGCCCTGCACGACAGCGTGGGCGTGGCCTACGCCCTGCACAGCGCGGGCGAAGCCTACGCCACCGTGGTGGGCAACCAGGAAGTGGCCCTCGGCTACTACACCCGCGCCCTGGGCCAGCTGCCGCGCCACGCGCCGCCGGCCGAGCTGGAGGCCACGCTCTACGAGTCGCTGGCGCGGGGCAACGTGGCCCTGGGCAATGCCGAAACGGCCGAGCGCTACCTGGCCCGCGCCCAGCCCCTGGTGCAGCGGGCTGGCAGCAAGGCCCGCCTCGGACAAGTGTATCAGAGCCTATCGAACCTCTACCGGCAGCGCGGCGAAGTAGCCCCGGCGCTGGCGGCGTTGTCGCGCTACGTGAGTCTGCAGGACAGCGCCGCCGCCGAGCGCCGCGCCGAGCAGGTGGCCGAGCTGCGCACGCGCTACGAAACCGAGAAGAAGGAACGCGAGATTCAGCTGCTCATCAAGAAGCGCGAAGTGCAGGAAGCCAACCTGCGCCGGCAGAAGCTGGCCCGCAACGTGCTGGCGGTGGGCACCGTGCTGCTGCTGCTGACGGTGGCCGCCCTCTACCGCGGCCGCAAGGAACAGCTGCGCATCAACCTGCTGCTGGAGCGCCAGAACGCCGCCATCAGCCGGCAGAAAGAGGAGCTGGACCGCCTGAACCGCACCAAGGACACGCTGTTTTCGGTGATTTCGCACGACTTGCGCAGCCCGCTCAGCTCCCTCTACTCGCTGATGACGCTGCTGTCATTGGGCAGCCTTTCGCAGGAGAAAATGGCCCAGCACACCGACCGCCTCACCCGCACCCTCGACACCACGCTGCGCCTGCTCGACAACATGCTCAACTGGGCCGCCACCCAGATGCAGGGCGGCGGGCCGCGCTCCGAATACTTCCGCCTCGATGCCATTGCCGAGGAATGCCTCTCGCTGCTGCTGGGCGACGCGGAGCGTAAAAATATTCTGGTAATCAACCATCTGCGCGAAGAATACCCCGCCCGCGCCGACCTGAACATGACGCGCCTGGTGCTGCGCAACCTGCTTTCCAACGCCATCAAGTTCACGCCCGCGGGCGGCACCGTCACGCTCGCAGCCGAGCGGCAGGGCAAGTGGTGGCAGGTAAGCGTGCGCGACACCGGCGTGGGCATCGCGCCGGCCGACTACACCAAGATTTTCGGCGAGGCGGGCCACCACACCACCCTGGGTACGGCCCGCGAAAAGGGCACCGGCCTGGGCCTGCGCCTCTGCAAGGACTTCGTGGAGCGCAACGGCGGGCAGCTCACCTTCGAAAGCGAAGAGGGCCGGGGCTCGACGTTCCGCTTCACCATATCGGCGGCCGAACCGTCTGCTGCCCCGGCCCCCGATGCGGCGGCCCGTACCCGCTCCCTGGGGGCGGGGTCTGGCGTAGCGCCTAGTGTTGCCGCCGAATAAGCGCTTTATTCACCACGCGCTCGGTCACCTGGTCACGGTAGGTCTGGCCCAGCGGCAGGGCGCGGCCGCCCACTTTCACTTCCTGGCTGCTCAAGGACTCGATGCGGGCCGCGTTGACGAGGTAGGAGCGGTGCGTGCGCACGAACATGCCCACCGGTAGCTGCTCTTCGATGTTTTTCAAGTTTACCAGGGTCAGGTGCGTGCGCCCGTCCACGGTGTTGATTTTGGTGAAGTCCTTCAGGGCTTCGATGTAGAGCACTTCGCGGTAGTGCAGGCGCACAAACTGCGAATCGGTGCGGATGAAGAAGGAGCCCCAGCCGGAGAGCAGGTCGTCGGCGCCGGCGGGCGGGGCCTGGCTGGTGCGCAGCAGCCCAGCTACCTTATTGACGGCCTTCAGAAACCGGTCGAGCGAAATCGGCTTGAGCAGGAAGTCGCACACGTCGAGGTTGAAGCCCTCCATGGCATACTGCGGGTAGGCCGTCATCAGCACCACCAGCGGCGGCTCGTGCAAGGAGCGCACCAGGTCGAGGCCCGAGAGGTGGGGCATGGTGACGTCCGAAAACAGCACCTGCACGGAATGTTCGAGCAGGTAGCTGTGGGCTTCCAATGGGTCCGTAAAAGTGGCCTTCACGTCCAGCACGTCCGTCATCGACACGTACGCCTGCAGCAAGTCCAACACCAACGGATCATCATCGAGAAGCAAGCAAGAAATCTTCATGAGCGGTAGAGCGGCAAGAACGGCGGTGAATATACTAAGCAGGCAATGCCTATGCTAGTTCATCCCCCAAAGAATGTCAGTTGACCGACTGTCAGAGCGGGTTGGTCGACCCCCGGGCAAAGGTTTTTTCATTTTAAGCAATTAAGGTGACATTTTTTGCGTAGACTAGTATGACCCCGCCGACACCACCCGGCTACCGTGATAATCACCGCTGATTATCTGCGACTTGTGCTCCGCCTCCTGCTGCTTACCCCTGTTGCACGCTTACCCTTTCCTGTCCCATGGCTCAGCTCAGCACTGCGGCCCCGCCCCCGGTGGTATTAGGGGTGGCGCTGACGATTGCGCGCCGCGAGCGGCCCCGGCCCCTGGCCTCAACCATCCGGACGCGTTCCGTTAAACTGCGCATCGACCCCTCGCTCGAACAGATATACCTGATCGAAGCGACCCTGCCGGGCAATCTGGAGTGCCTCGGGCCGCTTACCCAGCCCGGCGTGGTGGCGCTGTACCTGCGCGCTGCGCGCCTGGAGCTGCTGCCCCCGGCTCACCCCAGCGGCCGGGCGCACCACCGTTCCGCGCTGGCGGCGCTGTCGAGCGGCAACTGCTTCATTACCACGCAAAGCCGCAAGGCGCTGCTGGCCGTCTTCGACGAGGAAGATATTCAGCCCGACCACATCCAGATGGAGGTGCAGGGCCGCGTGAACCTGCTCGATTACCTGCGGGCCGATTGGTTTACGCTGGAGCTGTCGGGCACGCACCGGCGGCGCTTCAACCGGCCCTTGCCCCTGCGGTTACAGCTCGAGTTCGAAACCCAGATGGCGGCCCTGGCCTGAGGCCGCGGCCGCGCAAAACACCAGCGGCGGGCTGGCCGGCCGGAGCGCTGCTCCGGTAGGCCAGCCCGCCGCATGGCAGGGAATACGTGACAGGCGGGTTGTCCGTCAGCGGCCGGGCTTAGTGCACGGCGTTGGTTTTCTTGCAGCAGTCGGGCAGCCGGTCGTAGGCTTTGGCGTTGGCCGCGGTGGCGTCGGCGTCGTAGCCGGTGGCCGCTACGGCGGCGCGCAGGGCCTCGGGCGTGGTTTTGTCGGCGCGGTAAGTTACCGTGAGCACCTGCGTGGGCACGTCGAGCAGGGCCGACTGCACGCCTTTCTCGTAGGCCAGGGACTTTTCGAGGCGGGCCTTGCACATGTCGCACACGGCCGAGGTCTTGATCTGCACCTGCTCGGCGCCGGACTTGGCTTTGGCCTTGGCTGCCGGGGGCGTCGTCTGGGCCTGGGCGGCGGCGGCGGTGAAGAAAAGGGACAAACCCAGCAGGAGGGAGCGGAAGAGGTTCATAGGAAACGAAAAAGCGCGGCGAAGATGAGAAACAGCGGCCGGTTTGGGCCCGGCCAGGCGGGTGTTGGCAATAACTATTCCAGGCGGAAGCGCAGGCCCACGTAGGTTAAACGCCCGTAGATGGGCCCCCAGTTCATGGCCGCGTCGAAGTTCGGGCCGAAGGGCTGATCGGCCGCGTCGATGGGGTTGCGCTGGCGGAAGTTGGTCAGGTTTTCCACGCCCGCGTACACGTCGATGCGCTTGAAGGCGCGGGTGAGCTGGGCGTTGAGGGTGGCGTAGCGCGGCGAGTAGAGCACTTTCTGGGGAGCGGCGCCCGCCTCGTGCTGGTGCATGAGGCTGGGGGCGTAGGGACGACGGCCGTACCACTGGGCCGTCAGGTCGCCGCGCCACTTGTCGAAGGCGCTGGCGTAGCTCAGGTTGGCAAACAGGCGGTGCTGGGGCGTGAGCGGCTTGGGCAGCAAGTCGCCGCCGTAGGTGGTTTTCACGTCCAGCCACTTGTAGGCGGCCTTGGCCTGCAGGCCCTTGAGCGGCTCCACCTGCACCTCGGCCTGGAAGCTGCGCGAGAAGGAGCGTCCGCCCGGCTCCAGATTGCGGATCAGCAGCAGGGAAGGCACCGTGTAGGGGTCGGCCACCACCTGGTTCTGGAAGAGCGTGTGGTAGTAATCGACCACGAAGGTGGCCTGCCGGCCCGCCACGGTGAAGTACTGCGAGAAGCTGCCGCCCACGTTCCAGGCCTGTTCGGGCTGCAAATCGGTGGCCACGCTGAACGGGCGGCTGCTCACCAGCATACCGGTGTTTTCGGCAATGGGATTGGCCACGCGGTAGCCCCGGCCGGCCGCCAGGCGCAGCACGGTGCTCTGCGTCGCGTCGACTTTCACGTTCAGGCGCGGCGTCAAGAACCAGCCGTAGAGGTTGTGATAATCGGCGCGGGCGCCGGCCACCACGGTCAGGTTCTTGGAGTTCTGGTAGGTGTACTCGGCAAAGGCCCCGGGCACGCGCTCGGTGCGGGCCCGTAGGCTGCGCAGCCGCTCCTGCGCGGCCGTTTCGCCCGCGCGGAAGCCGGTGCGCAGGTGCTCCTGGTAGTCGTCGTAGAGGTAGCTGGCGCCGAGGCGGTACACGTGGGCCGTGTTGCCGATGGCGCTCTGAAACAGCAGCGTGGCCAGGCCGGTGCGCTGCAGGCCGTTGTACTGGCGCTGCGGGCGGAAGTGGCCGGCGTGGTCCGGGTCGTGGGTGTAGTCGAAGCTCACGCCGTACTGGCTGGCCCCGTAGCTCGACCGGAAGTCGTGGCTGGTGCCCGACACGAGCAGGCCCAGGCTCTGGTAGGGCTTCGTGGGCCAGGTGTAGGAGGTCTTGCCGTAGGCCGTGTAGCGCGTGGTCTGCTGGGTGATGCCGTACGCCGCGTTGCTGGCGTCATCGGCCCGGAAATCCACCTGCCCGCCCTGCCGGGTTTCGCGCAGGGCGCCCACGCCCCACTCGCTCACCACCGCCGTGCCCGACTTGTACTTCCACTTGTTCAGCACGTTGTACTGAGTGGCCAGCGGCAAATCCAGGAAACCGTCTTTATTCCGGTCGACGCGGGTGCCGAGGTGGTCGGTGTGCAGCAGCAGGGCCGTGCTCCACTTCGCGTTGATGCGGGCCGAGGTGTTCAGGTTCAGGTCGAACTTGCCGAAGTCGTTGGCATAGGCATTGAAGAGCAGCCGGTCGGTTTTCTCCGGCTCCTTCAGGCGCACGTTCACCTGCCCCGAAATCGACTCGTAGCCG
The DNA here is from genome assembly GCF_003258365.1 of Hymenobacter edaphi. Taxonomy (GTDB): domain Bacteria; phylum Bacteroidota; class Bacteroidia; order Cytophagales; family Hymenobacteraceae; genus Solirubrum; species Solirubrum edaphi. The sequence continues at coordinate 523,117 of NZ_QHKM01000004.1, forward strand.
TTCACCACCGAGCCCATGCCCTTGATGATGTCGATGCTCTCGATCCAGGGCCCGGCCAGGTAGTTCAGCCGGTACGGCGACGACAGCCCGCGCAGGGCCGGCAGGTTGTCGACGGTGAGCAGGGAGTAGCTGCCGTCGAGGCCCAGCAGCTGAATCTGCTTGGCCCCGGAGGCCGCGTCGGTGGTCGTGACTTCCACCGAGGCGTTGGTTTCGAAGCTCTCCGCCAGGTTGCAGCAGGCCGACTTGGTCAGGTCGCGGCTGCTGATGACCTGGGTGTTGGTGGGCGTGAGCGAGGAGTAGCTCGGGGCGCGGTCGGTGATGACGACTTCCTGCAGCTCGGCATTGGCTTTCAGCGCAATGCGCACGTAGGGCCCGGCCTGCACCGTGTCAGCGCGGTAGCCGAGGGCGTTGATGACGAGGCGGCTGGAGGTGGCCTTGGTGGAGTAGGGCAGCACGAACAGGCCCCGCTCGTCGGTGGTGGCGGCTTGGTCGGTGCCGAGCCAGCGCACCACGGCGCCGGGCAGGGCGGCGCGGGTGGCGCCATCGGTTACTTCGCCCCGGGCGGGGGCGGCGAATGATTGGGCGAAGGCGGCGGGCGCGGCCCCCAGCGTCAGCAGGGGCAGGGCGCGCAGCACGCGGCTTCGCAAAGTAGCGGCCATGTGGTCAGAAAGTTAGGATTCTTCCGGCGGTTGAGCACCAGCTACGGTCGAGCTGATGGGGCAACGGCGCACCCGTGGGTGCAGCCCTTGCGGCGCGAAGAATCCGGCTCTAGACCACGAGCACGCACACGAACGTCAGCAGCGCCCGGCCCGCGCGGGGTGGGGGCGAGGCATCGGCGGCGTGCAGAATGCGCGCTTCGGCGGCAGTGGCAACGGCGGCGGGCGGCGGCCACATCGGCGGCGCGGGCAGCACGGCTACCAAGGCCGGCACCGGTACTTTGCCCAGGCTCAGGTCGTGGGCCGAGGCCTCGACCTTGTGGTGGTGGGCGCTGAACTCGCAGCAGCCGCCCTTGACGCTCGTCTGTTTCAGCGGCGCCGGCCGCTGGCAGCCGAGCTCGGCCGCCGCCATGCCGGCCGGGGCGCAGCCGTGGCGCGGCGTGAGCACCACCGCCCGCTGGGTGCGGCCGCTCACGTGGCAGGTGTGCTGCTGCACCGTCAGGCCCACCGAAGCGGTGAGAACGAGCAGGGCCAGCCACAGGCTGGTGAGGCGCAGGAGCAACGAGCGTTGGTTCACAGCCCCAAAGATACAGGTCGCCGCGCGGATAGCCCGGTACAGAATGCGGCGCGGCGTGTGCAGGATTTGGAAAGCAGCCCGGGTTCTGGTTCGCATCCGCTTAAACAAAATCGGTGAATGGCTTCTAGCAGACGCGCGCTCAAGTCCACGCTATGGCCATGCCGGTTCCGGGCCCTGCCGGGCGTCTGCCATTTTGGCAACGGCCTGTTCGTGCTTACCACTTTCTTCCCTACTCGCTACCACTCACGGTTAAAAATGGCCCAAACAGGCCTGTTAAGCCCATTTTGCCAGGTGGTAGAAAATGGTAAAAGGTGGTGGCCTTTTCGCGGGGCTTGCGTACTTTTGCTTACCGACCCTGTTTCCCATCCTCACCATGCACCTGCTCTCCGGCGAATACGACTGCAAGCTTGACCCGAAAGGGCGGCTCGTGCTGCCGGCCAAGGTGAAGGCCAACCTGCCCGAGCAGTCGGGCAATCAGCTGGTGCTGGTGCGCGGCTTCGAGCCCTGCCTGGTGCTCTACCCGCGCTCGGCCTGGCAGGTGATTCACGAGAAGGTGATGGCGCTGGACGAGTTCAACGAGGAGTACCGGCAGTTTCAGCGCAACTTCTTCCGCGGCATGACCGAGGTGGAGCTGGACAACATCGGCCGCTTCGGGCTGCCGGGCTCCATGCGCCGCTACGCCGGCATCGAGAAGGAAGCCATTGTGGTGGGCATGGGCAACCGCTGCGAAATCTGGGACCCGGCGCGCTACGACGAGTTCCTGATCAAAGACCAGCAGAGCTTCTCCAAGCTGGCCCAGAAGTTTCTTACCACCGATACCCCGCCCGCCGGCGGCCTCGCCGCATGAGCATGGACACCCCCAACGCCACGTACCACCGCCCCGTGATGCTGCAGGAGTGCCTCGACGGGCTCGACCTGCGCCCCGACGGCCGCTACGTCGACGTGACCTTCGGCGGCGGCGGGCACAGCTGGGCCATTATGGAGCAACTCGGGCCGCAGGGCCACCTGTTTTCCTTCGACCAGGACGCCGACGCCGAGCGGCAGGCCCAGGTGCTGCAGCAGGGCCCGCGCGGCGACCGGTTTACCTTCATCCGGGCCAACTTCGGCGAGCTGCAGCGCGAGCTGGAAAGCCGCGGCGCTATTCCCGTGGACGGCCTGCTGGCCGACCTGGGCGTGTCGTCCTACCAGTTCGATACGCCGGAGCGCGGCTTCAGCACCCGCTTCGACGGGCCGCTGGACATGCGCATGAACCCCGACGAAGGCCCCACGGCGGCCGACGTGGTGAACGACTACTCGGAGGCCGAGCTGCACCGCATCTTCGGCATGTACGGCGAGGTGCAGAACGCGCGCACCCTGGCCAAAGCCGTGGCGCAGGGCCGGGGTACCCGCGGCATTCAGACCATTGCCGACCTTAAGAAAACCATTGCCAGCTGCACCCCGCGCGGCAAGGAAAACAAGTACCTGGCGCAGGTATTTCAGGCCCTGCGCATCGAAGTCAACAACGAACTGGAAGTGCTGCAGCAGATGCTGACGCAGTGCGCGCAGGTGCTGCGCCCCGGCGGCCGGCTGGTGGTTATGTCGTACCACTCGCTGGAAGACCGGCTGGTGAAAAACTACCTGGCGGCCGGAAAATTCTTCGGGGAGGCCGACAAGGACCTGTACGGCAACCCCCAAAAGCCCTTCGAGGTGCTGACGCGCAAGCCCATTACCGCGTCGGAGGAAGAACTGCAGCTGAACAACCGGGCCCGCAGCGCTAAATTGCGGATTGGAATCCGGAACGATTTCCCGCTGAACCCTAAGTCCTGAACCGTCCGTGGCTGTCAATACTGCTCGTCCACCCGCCGCCCAGCCGCGCCAGAACACGCCGCGCGAAGTGGTGCCGCCCCCGGCGCCTGAGCCCGCGCGCGCGCCCGAACCGGACGCCGAGCCCGCGCCTAAGGCCGAGCGCGCCCCGCGCCCCGAGCCCCGGCCGCGCAAGCAGTCGACGTGGAGCATTTTCTCCCTGGTGGAGCGGGTGGTCAACGTCGACGGGCTGTTTCGCGACGGGGTGCCGGTGCGCTTTCTGCCGCACACGCTGTTCGTGATGTTCCTGATTCTGGTCTACATCGGCAACACGCACTACGCGGCCCGCATGAACCGCAGCATTCAGCGCCTGAAAACCGAAACCGAAGACCTGCGCGCCGACTACACCACGCTCTCGGCCGACTACATGGAGGCCAGCAAGCAGAGCGAGGTGGCCCGCAAAGTGGCCGCCTACGGGCTGGTGGAAAGCTCCTCGCCGCCGTTCAGCATCAAGGTGCCGGCCGGCGGACTGGAAGAAGCCAAGCTCGACGAGCTGCCGGTGCTGACGGCCGACTCCATTGCCGCCCAGGCCGTGCGCGACTCGCTGGCCGCCGCGGCCACGGCGCCCGCGCTACCGGCCGCCGAACCGGAAACGGCCCCCGAAGCCGAACCGCAACACTAACGCCCACCAGCCATGAGCAAGCAGCAACAGGGCAGCGTTAAGAAATCCATTGTCACCCGGGTGCGCCTCGCCTTCCTGGGCGTGCTGCTGTTTTCCAGCGCCATCGTCTGGAAGATTCAGCGCATTCAGTACCAGGAAGGGGAGAAGTGGCGCTCCTTGGAGCAGCAACGCCGCATCGTGTACCAGCCGGTGTTTGCCACCCGCGGCAGCATTTTCGCCGCCGACGGGCGCAGCATCATGGCCACCTCGCTGCCCTTCTACCGGGTGGCCTGGGACCCTTCGGTGGTGAGCGGCGAACTGTTCGACAGCAAGGCCGATTCGCTGGCCTTGCTACTTTCCCGTTTTTTCGGGGACCGAAGCCCGCGCGAATACCGCCAGCGGCTCGTCAACGCGTATAAAAAGAACAGCCGCTACATCCGCCTGAACTCGCGGCAGATCAACTTCCAGGAAAAGAAGCTGCTGGCCTCCTGGCCCATTTTCCGGGCCAAGCGCAAGGGCGGCGTCATCTTCGAGAAGGTGGACAAGCGGTTCCGGCCCTTCGGCGGGCTGGCCCAGCGCACCATCGGCTTCGTAAACGAGGAGAAGCACGGCGCGGGCCTGGAGTACACTTACAACAAGGAGCTGGCCGGCAAGGACGGCGAGGCGCTGTTTGAGCGCCTGCCCGGCGGCCTCAAACCCGTGTACGACGGCTCGGAAATCAAGCCCCAGGCCGGCCTCGACATCATGACCACGCTGGACATCAACCTGCAGGACGTGGCCGAAAATGCCCTGCTGCGCAGCCTGATGGACAACAACGCCCAGTACGGCACGGTGATTCTGATGGAGGTGAAAACCGGCGAAATCAAGGCCGTGGCCAACCTGGGCAAGGTGGCCGACGGCGTGTACCGCGAGGATTACAACTACGCCATTGCCGACCAGGGCCGCACCGAGCCCGGCTCAACCTTCAAGCTGGCCTCGATGATGGCCCTCTTCGAGGACAACCCCGAGCTGGACCTGACCGATACCGTCAACACCGGCCGCACCGGCTCGATGAAGATTGCCGGGGCCGTAAAAACCGACTCGCACCCCTACGGCCGCATCACCGTGCAGCAGGTGTTCGAGAAGTCCTCGAACATCGGGGTGGCCAAGCTGGTCAACGACCACTTTGCCGCCAAGCCCGCCGACTACACCGACTACCTGAAGAAGTTCGGGCTGCACCAGCCGCTGGGCTTCCAGATGTCGGGCGAGGCCAAGCCCTACGTGAAGGACCCCTCGGACCGCTCCTGGAGCCACACTTCCTTGTCGACCATGAGCATCGGCTACGAGCTGAAGCTGGCCCCGCTGCAGACGCTGGCCTTCTACAACGCCGTGGCCAACGACGGGGTGAAGATTCAGCCGATGATTGTCAAGGAAATCCGCCAGGACGAGCAGGTGCTGGAGCGGTTTGAGGCTAAGGTGCTCAACCCCAAAATCTGCTCCGACGCCACGCTGGCCAAGGTGAAGGCCATGATGGAAGGCGTGGTGACCCACGGCACCGCCCGCGGCATCCGCACACCCGACTTCGGCATTGCCGGCAAAACGGGCACGGCCTGGAAATTCAAGAACGGCCGCTACACCAAGACCTATTCGACTTCCTTCTGCGGCTACTTCCCGGCCGACAAGCCCAAGTACTCGTGCATCGTGGTGGTCGACTCGCCCAAGAACGGCCGCATCTACGGCGCCGACGTGGCCGCTCCGGTGTTCCGCGAAGTGGCCGACAAGGCCATGGCCCGCGACCAGGCCAGCCAGCGCCCCCTGCTGGCCCGCGCCCCGGTGCGCAAAACGCTGGTGCCCGCCAGCTACGGCGGCATGCAGGAGGATCTGCAGCTGATCTGCAACCACATGGGCGTGACCAACCAGGCCGCCGGCACCGCCCCCGACGACTGGGTGCAGGGCCAGGCCGCCGAGGGCGCCCGCCAGGTGCAGTGGAATGCCCTGCCAGTGCGCCGCGGCCGCATGCCCAGCGTGGCCGGCCTCAGCCGCCGCGACGCGCTGTTCCTGCTCGAAAACCGCGGCCTGCGCGTGCGCACCGTGGGGGCGGGCCGGGTGGCGCGCCAGTCGGTGCCGGCCGGCGTGCCGGTGCAGCGCGGCGCCACGGTGGTGCTGGAGCTGAAAGACCCCACGCTGGTGGCCAAAGCCCCGGCGCCGGTGCTGCCCTACGCCCCGCCCAAGCCCACCGTGGCGCCCGAGCCCACGGTGATTCCCGAGCCGGTGTCGCCCACGGGCCAGCCCATCACCCGGCCTGACGAGCTGTTCCCCGGCCAGAAGCCGGCCCGGCCCAAATCGGCGGCCGCCCAGCCCGCGGGCCGCAGCCGCGCCGGCCGCCGGGCCTAATTTCCTTCGCTGACTTTCCCGCTTTCCCGCCTTGACTTCTTCCAAACCCGCCTCTCACCAACTCACTGACCTGCTCGCGGCCGTAACGGTGCGGGAGCAGCGCGGCCCGGCCGATGCCGAAGTGCGCAGCCTCACGCTCGATTCGCGGCAGGCGGCGCCCGGCGCGGTGTTCTTCGCCCTGCGCGGCGTGCAGGCCGATGGGCACCAGTTCATCCCGAAAGCCGTGGCCCAGGGCGCTACGGCGGTGGTGTGCGAGGAATTGCCGGCCGAATTAGATGATGCGGTGAGCTATGTGCTGGTGGCCGACAGTGCCGAAGCCATGGGCCACATGGCGGCGGCCTTCTTCGGTCACCCCAGTAAGCAGCTGCAGCTGGTGGGCGTGACCGGTACCAACGGCAAAACCACCTGCGCCACCTTGCTGCACAAGCTGTTTTCGGCCCGCGGCTACAAGGCCGGCTTGCTCTCGACGGTGCAAAATCAGATCGGGGAGGAGGTCATTCCGGCCACGCACACCACACCCGACGCCATCCGGCTCAACGAGCTGCTGGCGCGCATGGTGGCGGCCAAGTGCACCCACGCCTTCATGGAAGTCAGCTCGCACTCGGTGGTGCAGCACCGCGTGACGGGGCTGCAGTTTGCCGGGGGCCTGTTCACCAACCTCACCCACGACCACCTCGACTACCACGGCACCTTCGACAACTACCTGAAGGCCAAGAAAGGTTTTTTCGACATGCTGCCGGCCGGGGCTTTTGCCCTCACCAATGCCGACGACAAGCGCGGCCTGGTGATGCTGCAGAACACCAAGGCCCGCAAAGCCACCTACTCCCTGCGCGGCGCCGCCGACGTGCGCGGCCGCCTTATCGAAAACAGCGTGGAAGGCCTGCTGCTGGAAGTGGACGGGCGCGAGGTGCAGTTTCGCCTGATCGGGGTGTTCAATGCCTACAACCTGCTGGCCGTGTACGGCGCGGCCGTGCTGCTGGGCGAGGACCCCGAAGAGACGCTCACGGTGCTGTCGGGGCTGACCTCGGCGCCGGGCCGCTTCGAGCCGGTGGTGTCGCCGCGCAAGCGGGTGGTGGGTATAGTAGACTACGCCCACACGCCCGACGCGCTGGAAAATGTGCTGCAGACCATTGCCGACATCCGCCGCCCCGAGCAGGCCGTCATTACGGTGGTGGGCTGCGGCGGCAACCGCGACGCGGCGAAACGCCCCATCATGGCCGATTTGGCCTGCCGCCTGTCCGACCGCGCCGTGCTCACCTCCGACAACCCGCGCTACGAGGACCCGCAGGTGATTCTCGACCAGATGCAGGCCGGCGTGCGCCCCACCGACGCGGGCAAGTACCTCACCGTGCCCGACCGCCGCGAAGCCATCAAAACTGCCTGCGCCCTGGCCCGCCCCGGCGACATCGTGCTGGTAGCCGGCAAGGGCCACGAAAACTACCAGGAAATCCAGGGCCAGCGCAGCGCCTTCGATGACCGGCTGGTGCTGCAGGAGGCGTATGAGTTGCTGAGCTTATGAGATGGAACCGTCATCCTGAGCGCAGCGAAGGAACCTCCTCAACCCTCGCACTGCCGCCGAAGTCTGAGCTTAGACTCAATCGTTGGTGCATAGTTCGAGCAAGGTCCTGCGCTGCGCTCAGGATGACGACCAATAAGAGCACCGGAATAGCACAAAATCACGACAAACGCAACGTTTGACCACTGCCGAAAAAGCCGAAAATTTGCGGCTTCCTGACGCCTGAACCGGCGTCGCACCAGCCCTGACCAATGCTCTACTACCTCTTCGATTATTTGCACCGCCACTACAACGTGCCCGGCACGGGGGTAATGCAATACACCTCGTTCCGCGCCGCCATGGCCGTGGTCACCTCGCTGATTATTGCCCAGTTGTTCGGCAAGCAGCTGATTGCCATTCTGCGGCGGCGGCAGATCGGGGAGGGCATCCGCGACCTGGGCCTGGCCGGGCAGATGGAGAAGAAGGGCACCCCGACGATGGGCGGCCTGATCATTCTGCTGGCCATTCTGGTGCCCACCCTGCTCTTCGCCAAGCTCGACAACATCTACGTCATCCTGATGTTGCTCAGCACCGTGTGGTTGGGCTTGATTGGCTTCGTGGATGACTACATCAAGGTGGTGAAAAAGGACAAGGAGGGCCTGGCCGGGCGCTTCAAGATGCTGGGCCAGATCGGGCTGGGGCTGACGGTGGGCTGGGTGCTCTTCTTCAGCCACGACGTGACGGTGCGCCAGTACCTGCTGCCGAACGGGCAGTTTTCGGCCGTGGACGCCAGCCGCTACTACCAGGACGTGAAGCTGATGATTACCACCATTCCCTTCGCCAAAAACAACGAGTTGAACTACGGCGACCTGTTTGCCACCGCCGGCGACTTTTTCAACGAGTACTACGCCTTCTTCTACATTCCCATCGTGATTTTCATCATCACGGCGGTGTCGAACGGGGCCAACATCACCGACGGCCTCGACGGGCTGGCGGCCGGCACTTCGGCCATCATCGGCACCACGCTGGGCATCTTCGCCTTTGTGAGCGGCAACGCCGTGCTGGCCGACTACCTCGACATCATGTTCATTCCGAACGTGGGCGAGCTGACCATCTTCTGCACCGCCTTCGTGGGCGCCTGCGTGGGCTTTTTGTGGTACAATAGCTACCCGGCGCAGGTGTTCATGGGCGACACCGGCTCGCTGGCCATCGGCGGCATCATTGCGGTGCTCTCGCTCATCGTGCGCAAGGAGCTGCTGATTCCGGTGCTCTGCGGCATCTTCCTGGTCGAGAACCTCTCGGTGATTCTGCAGGTGAGCTACTTCAAGTACACCAAGAAAAAGTACGGCGAAGGCCGCCGCCTGCTGCGCATGTCGCCGCTGCACCACCACTACCAGAAGCTGGGCTACCACGAGTCCAAAATCGTGTCGCGCTTCTGGATTGTGGGCATCATGCTGGCCGTGCTGACCCTGGTAACCCTCAAACTGCGCTAACTCCATGCAGCACTCCGGCGAAGGCAAAAAACTGGTCATTCTCGGCTCCGGCGAAAGCGGGGTAGGGGCGGCGCTGCTCGGGCAGGCCAAGGGCTACGACGTGTTCGTGTCGGACGGCGGGGCGCTGAAGCCGGCCTACAAGGACAAGCTCACGCAGGCCGGCATCCGCTTCGAGGAAGGCGCCCACACGCTCGAAGAAATCCTGGCGGCCGACGAAATCGTGAAGAGCCCGGGCATTCCGGAAAAAGCCCCGGTGATGCAGGCCGTGCGCGAAAAGGGCATCAAGGTCCTGTCGGAAATCGACCTGGCCAGCCGCTACACCCGGGCCCAGAGCATTGCCATTACGGGCACCAACGGCAAGACCACGACCACGCTGCTGACCTACCACCTGCTCAAAGAGGCCGGCTACAACGTGGGCCTGGCCGGCAACGTGGGCCACTCGTTCGCCGAGCAGGTTATCGAGGATACCTTCGACTGGTTTGTGCTGGAGCTGAGCTCCTTTCAGCTCGACGATACCTACGACTACACGCCCACCGTGGCCGTGCTGCTCAACATCACGCCCGACCACCTCGACCGGTACCACTACCGCATCGAGGAGTACGCCCAGGCCAAGCTGCGCATCACCCGCAACCTCGACAGCAGCTCCTACTTCATCTACAACGCCGACGACCGGCTGATTCAGCAGGAGTACCAGTCGGTGTTCGTGGATACCAACGATTTGCCCTTCAGCCTGCACCAGCGCCCGGACATCCGCTGCGCGGCCCGCTACGTGTCGGAAACCACGCTGCGCCTCGACGTGCCGCAGGTGCAGGACGAAGGCCCGGAGGACGTGAGCATTGCCCGCTCGCCGCTGATCGGCCAGCACAACCGCCAGAACATGGCCGCCGCCGTGCTAGCCGCCCGGGTGGCGGGGCTGTCGGTGGAGCAGCTGGAGGCGGCGCTGCCTTCCTTCAGCAACGCCGCGCACCGCCTGCAGCCGGTGGGCGAAATCAACGGCGTGCCCTTCATCAACGACAGCAAGGCCACCAACGTGGAGGCCGCCTGGTACGCCCTCGACGGCGTGAAGGCCCCGCTGGTCTGGATTGCGGGCGGCACCGACAAAGGCAACGACTACGCAACGCTGCTGCCGCTGGCCCGGGAAAAAGTGAAAGCCCTGATCTGCCTCGGCGTTGACAACGCCAAGCTGCGCGCCGCCTTCGACGGGGTGGTGCCGGTGGTGGAAGAAACCCAGGACGTGCGCGAAGCCGTGCGCCGCGCCGCCGCCCTGGCCCAGCCCGGCGACGTGGTGCTGCTCTCGCCCGCCTGCGCCAGCTTCGACCTGTTCAAGAACTACGAGGACCGCGGCCGGCAATTCGCCCAGGCGGTCGGTGAGTTGGCGAAATCGTGAAATGGTGAGTTTGTCGTTCTGACGTAACCGTTTCGCTGCCCATCAACTCACCATTTCACCAACTCACCATTTCACCACTTGCCGATGGAACCCGTCAAAACCTGGCTGCAGCGCAATCTGAAGGGCGACCCGGTGCTCTGGGGCATCGTGATTGTGTTTTCGCTCATCAGCATGGCCGTGGTGTACTCCGCCACCGGCACGCTGGCGTACAAAAACGAGCTGCGCGGCCGCGCCGGCTCGGTGGAAATGATTTTATTCAAGCACACCAGCCTGATTTTCGTCGGGCTGGCCCTGATGTGGGTGGCCCACCGCATTGACTACCGGCACTACTCGCGCCTCTCGCTGTACGCGCTGCTGCTGTCGGTGCCCCTGCTGCTGTTTACCTACCTGATGGGCGGCAGCGTGAACGGGGCGGCCCGCTGGATGACCATTCCGGTGATTAACCAGACCTTCCAGCCCTCCGACTTGGCCAAGCTGGCCTTGATTTCGCACCTGGCCAGCATGCTCAGCCGCCGCCAGCAGTACATCGACAACTTCAAAACCACGCTGCTGCCCGTAATTCTCTGGGTGGGCGTCATCTGCGGGCTCATCGTGCTGTCCAATGCCTCCACGGCCCTGCTGCTGTTTTTCACTTGCCTGCTGCTGATGTTCATCGGCCGCGTGCCGCTGAAGCACATGATGCTCACGGTGCTCATTGTGATGAGCCTGGGCGGCGTGGCCCTGACCCTGGGCCAGCGCTGGGGCACGGTGAAGTCGCGTATCGAGAGCTTCACCGACAAGAGCAAGCCGGTGCCGTTTCAGCTGGAGCACAGCTACATAGCCATTGCCACCGGCGGCGTGGCGGGCAAGGGCCCGGGGCAGAGCACCGAGCGCAACATCATGCCCCACCCGTACTCCGACTTCATCTACGCCATCATCATCGAAGAGTACGGCATGCTTGGCGGCATTGGCGTGCTCTTCCTGTACCTCGCCTTCCTCTACCGCGGTCTGCTTACGGTGATGCGCAGCTACGGCGCCTTCGGGGGCCTGCTCTCGGCGGGCTTGTGCTTCAGCCTGGTGCTGCAGGCTATGGTGAACATGGGCGTGGCCGTGGGCCTGGGCCCGATTACCGGCCTGCCGCTGCCCATGCTGAGTATGGGCGGCACCTCGCTGATTTTCACTGGTATCAGCATCGGCGTCATCCTCAGCGTGAGCCGCGGCGAGCGGGAAATTCGCCCGATGGTGGGCGAACCGGAAGACGAAGCGCGCATTCCGAAACAAACTGCGCTGGCGTAGCGCGGTTAGAACAGCTCTGCGCCCTCCGCGCAATCCTCCGCGCCTGCTGCGGAAACCAACTCCAGAACGACACAATGCCCGAATCGGCCTTCCATATCGAGCCTAACCCCACTGCTTCTTGCCGCGTCATCATCAGCGGCGGGGGCACGGGCGGGCACATCTTCCCGGCCGTGGCCATTGCCAACGAGCTGCAGCGCCGCCGCCCCGACGCCGACATCCTGTTCGTGGGCGCCAACGGCCGCATGGAAATGACCCGGGTGCCCGAGGCCGGCTACCGCATCGTGGGGCTGAACATCAGCGGCCTGCAGCGCCGCCTCACGCCCGAAAACCTGCTGTTCCCGCTGAAAGTGTTCCAGTCGGTGCGCAAGGCCGGCAAGCTGGTCGAGTCGTTCCGCCCCGACGCGGTGGTGGGCGTGGGCGGCTACGCCTCGGCCCCGGTGCTGCTGGCCGCCACTTCCCGCGCCGTGCCCGCCCTCATTCAGGAGCAAAATTCTTACGCCGGCCTCGTCAACAAGCTGCTGGCCCGCCGCGTCGACAAAATCTGCGTGGCCTACGAGGGCATGGAGCAGTTTTTCCCCGCCGACCGCCTCGTGCTGACCGGCAACCCCGTGCGCAGCGAAATTGCCGGCGGCGACCGGGCCGAAGCCCTGAAGTTCTTCGGCCTCGACCCCAACAAGCCCGTCTTGCTTGTCATCGGCGGCAGCCTCGGCGCCCGCACCCTGAACCAAGCCACGGCTGCTGCCTTGCCGCGCCTGCAACAGGCCGGCGTGCAGCTGCTCTGGCAAACGGGTAAGCTCTACTTCCCCACCGCCGAGCAGCAGGCCGCCGACTACCAAGGCGCCAACCTGCACGCGCTGGAGTTCATCAAGCGCATGGACCTGGCCTACGCCGCCGCCGACGTGGTCATCAGCCGCGCCGGGGCCCTGTCGGTATCGGAGCTGTGCCTGACGGCCAAGCCCTGCGTGCTGGTGCCCTCGCCCAACGTGGCCGAAGACCACCAGACCAAAAACGCCCGCGCCCTCTCCACGCGCAATGCGGCCTTGCTCGTCACCGACGCCGAAGCTGCCGACAAGCTCTACGACGTGGCCTTGGATTTGCTGAGCGACCCGACCCGGCAGGCCGAGCTGCGCCGCAACATCCAGCCCTTGGCCCGCCCCGCCGCGACGATTACCATCGTCGACGAGCTGGAAGCCCTCATTGACCGCCAACGCGCCAAGCAAGCCCGCTGATGAACCCCGTCGCCCAGTTTCCCTACGTCTACTTCCTCGGCATCGGCGGCATCGGCATGTCGGCCCTGGCGCGCTGGTTCCGCGCTAACGGCCACCACGTGTGGGGCTACGACAAGACGCGCACCCCGCTCACCGAGGCGCTGAGCCAGGAAGGCATCTTGATTCACTACGACGACGCCCCCGAGCACCTGCCGGCCGAAGTGCGCGACAACAAGGACCAAACCCTGGTGGTGCTCACGCCTGCCATTCCCAAGGACCACCAGGAGTGGGCCTGGCTGCGGGAAAACGGCTACGACATTCGCAAGCGCAGCCAGGTGCTGGGCCTGCTCACCGCCGGCCGCCGCACCGTGGCCGTAGCCGGCACCCACGGTAAGACGACGACCAGCAGCATGGTGGCGCACCTGCTGCACCACGCCGGCCTGCCCGCCGGAGCTTTCCTGGGCGGTATTTCGGTGAATCTGGGCTCCAACCTGCTGCTGCCCCCGTCGGCCGAGCAACTGGCAACTGACAACCCGGGACTGACCACCGCCGAAGTGCCCATTGTCGTCGAAGCCGATGAGTACGACCGCAGCTTTCTGACCCTGCACCCGGACGTGGCCATCGTCACCAGCACCGACGCCGACCACCTCGACATCTACGGCGACAAGGACGCGCTGGTGCAGTCGTTCCGCGACTTTGCCCGCCAGATCAAGCCCGGCGGCACGCTGCTGCTCAACCACACCGCGGACGCCAGCGTGGCCGCCGCCGTGCCGCCCGGCGTGCGGGTGCTGCGCTACGGCCTCAGCACCGAGCAGGGCCCCGATCTGCACACCGCCGACGTGCACGCCCACGGCCACACCTTCCGCTTCGAGCTGGTGGCGCCGGGCCTGGAAAATGCCCACGTGCCCGGCCTGGAGCTGCCCGTGCCCGGCTTCCACAACGTGGAAAACATGCTGGCCGCCGCCGCCGCCGCTCATCTCGTAGGGTTGAGTTGGGAGAAGCTGCCCGAGGCCGTAGCCGCTTACCGTGGCGTCAACCGCCGCTTCGAGTTCGTGGTGACGCAAGGGGAGAAGCGGGCCTACCTCGACGACTACGCCCACCACCCGCGCGAAATCGAGGCGTTTCTGCGCTCCGTGCGGGCCCTGTACCCCGGCAAGAAGCTGCGCGTCATCTTCCAGCCTCACCTCTTCAGCCGCACCCGCGACTTTGCCGAGGGCTTCGCCCAGAGCCTAAGCCTGGCCGACGAGGTTATCCTGCTGCCTATCTACCCGGCGCGCGAGCTGCCGATGGAGGGCGTCACCTCCGAAATCATCTTCGACAAGCTCACCAGCCCGCGCAAGGCCCTGCTCTCGAAAGAGCAGGCCATCCAGGCCGAACGCTACGCCGACGACGAGTTTGAGGTCATTGCCACCGTGGGCGCCGGCGACATCGACCAGCTGGTGCCGGAATTGAAAAAAATCTTGCGGAATAAGTGGTATGGCGCTGAAGCGTAAGGCAAAAAATGTACTTTTCGGTATTGGCTGTCTGCTGTTGCTGACGGCCCTGTCGGTCTTTGCCTCCGTGCGGCAGGCCTCGCGGCCGGTGGGCGCAGTCATCGTCACGATCAGCAACGAATTCAACAACTTTTTCATCAGCGAACAGCAAGTGACGGCCCTGCTCACGCGCGACGGGAACCAGCAGCTGCGCGGCGCCGCCCCGCAGGACCTGGACCTGCGCGCCCTCGAAGGCCGCCTCAAAACGCACCCGTTCGTGAAAGACGCGCAGGTGTACCGCGACCTGGGCGGCAACCTGCACGCCGATGTGCGCCAGAACCGCCCCATTGCCCGCCTCGTGCACCCCGACGCCGCCCAGGACCGCTACCTCGACGCCGACGGGCAGCCCCTGCCACTGTCGGCATTGTACTCGGCGCGGGTGGTGCCCATTGCCCGAGTTGGAGGAACGCCGTTAAATGCTCAATTTTTCCAAGATTCTGCCGGAACGCGGTATCTTGAATTCCTGCGCTACGTAGACGAACACGCTTTCTGGCGGGCTCAGGTCGCCGAAGTATTTTTGTCCCCGAATGGGAAAATAATTTTCACTCAGCAGGTAGGTGACCAGCGAGTGGAGTTTGGATATCCGGAGAATATTCCGGAAAAATTTGCCAAACTAATGGTATTTTACCGCCAGATTCCCCCAGCTTTAGGATGGGACACCTATCACCGCGTCAATGTGGAATTCCAAAACCAAATAATTTGCGAATAGCGCCAGCGTTTAAATGCGCTGGATTTCTGCGTTTTCTGCCCTGGTCGCCCTCCCGAACACCTCTCCACTGCCCTGACTCACCCCATGCAACAAGATAAAATCGTCGTCGGCCTCGACATCGGCACCACCAAAATCTGCGCCTTGGTGGGCCGCAAAAATGAATTCGGCAAGCTCGAAATTCTGGGCATGGGCAAAGCCGTGTCGGAAGGCGTGGTGCGCGGCATCGTGTCGAATATCGACAAGACCGTGGACGCCATTAAGCGCGCCATCCGCCAGGCCGAAGAGCAGTCGGGAATTAATATCGGCATTGTCAATGTGGGAATTGCCGGGCAGCACATCAAGTCGCTGCAGCACAACGGCTCGATTACCCGCGCTTCGGCCGATTCGGAAATTACCCAGGAAGACGTGATGCGCCTCACCAACGACATGTATCGGTTGGTGACGCCGCCCGGCTCGGAAATCATCCACGTAATGCCCCAGGACTACAAGGTGGATTACGAGGAGGGTATCATGGACCCGGTGGGCATGTCGGGCGTGCGCCTGGAGGGCAACTTCCACATCATTACGGCTCAAAGCACGGCCATCAACAACATCAACAAGTGCGTCACCAAGGCCGGGCTCGAAATCGACAACCTGATCCTGGAGCCGCTGGCGTCCAGCATGTCGGTGCTGTCGGACGAGGAGAAGGAAGCCGGCGTGGTGCTGATTGACATTGGCGGCGGTACTACTGACCTGGCCATTTTCAAGGACGGCATCATTCGCCACGCGGCGGTACTGCCCTTCGGCGGCAACATCATCACCTCGGACATCAAGCAGGGCTGCATGGTGATGCAGAACCAGGCCGAGCAGCTGAAGGTGAAGTTCGGCAAGGCCATTGCCGAGGAAGCATCCGAGTACGAAATCGTGAGCATCCCCGGCCTGCGCGACCGGGCACCCAAGGAAATCAGCCTCAAGAACCTGGCCTACATCATCGAGGCCCGCATGGAGGAAATCCTGGAGCTGGTGTACGCCGAAATTCAGCGCACCGGCTTGGAGAAAAGCCTCGCCGCCGGCATCGTGCTGACGGGTGGTGGCTCGCAGCTGCAGAATCTGGTGCAGCTCACCGAGTACATCACCGGCATGGATACCCGCATCGGCTACCCCAACGAGCACCTGGGCAAGTCGCGCATCGAGGCCGTCAAGTCGCCGATGTACGCCACCACGGTGGGCCTGGTGCTGTCGGGCTACCGCTCCTTGGATGACCGCGGCGGCCGCCAGCAGTACGACGAATACACCATGACCCGGCCCCACGAGGCGCCGGCCCGGCAGAACACCCAGCCAGTGCAGCCGCAGGGCCAGCAGGCCAAATCGGAGCAGCCGAAGCAGCCCGAGCAACCCAAGCAGCCGAGCAAGGCCGCCGGTTTCTTCCGCGACATTCTGAGCCGTACGAAAGGCCTGCTCATCGACGATTTCGACGATAAACAGTACTAAATGGCTACATTGTCAGATGGTTAAATGGTTGGACGTTCAAGCACCGCAAATCGGCTCCCGAACTCCCAGCCATTTAACCATTTGGTACGTCAAGCCCCCGGCCATTTTCCCCGCCATCTGACTCCCCCGCCATATGGATTTTAAATTTGATATTACCCCCCAGGGCAAGTCCATCATCAAGGTGATTGGCGTGGGCGGCGGCGGCTCCAACGCCGTCAACCACATGTTCTCCCAGGGCATAAAGGACGTGGAATTCGTCATCTGCAACACCGACAAACAGGCTTTGCAGAGCTCTTCGGTGCCCAATAGACTGCAAATCGGCGTCGACCTGACCGAAGGCCTCGGCGCAGGCGCCAACCCCGAGCGCGGCAAGCAGGCCGCCATCGAAAGCCGGGAGCAAATCCGCGAGCTGCTCAGCAACGGGACCAAAATGGTGTTCATCACCGCCGGTATGGGCGGTGGCACGGGTACCGGCGCGGCCCCGGTTATTGCCAAAGTAGCCAAGGAGCTGGGCATCCTGACGGTCGGCATCGTGACGGCGCCCTTCATGTTCGAGGGGCGCAAGAAGCGGCAGCAGGCCGAAATGGGCATCCGCGACCTGAGCGAGAACTGCGACACGGTGCTCGTCATCCTCAACGACAAGCTGCGCGAGATGTACGGCAACCTGCCCATCCGCTCGGCCTTCGCCAAGGCCGATAACGTGCTGAGCACCGCCGCCAAGTCCATTGCCGAAATCATCACCGTGACGGCCGACGTGAACGTGGACTTTGAAGACGTGAAAACCGTCATGAAGGACTCGGGTGCGGCCGTGATGGGTTCGAGCATCACCGAGGGCGAAAACCGCGCCCGGCGCTCGGCCGAGGAGGCCCTGGCTTCGCCGCTGCTCAACAACACCGATATCCACGGCGCGCAGAAGATTCTGCTCAGCATCATGTCGGGCGACCAGGCCGAGCTGGAAATGGACGAGCTGACGGAAATTACGGAGTACATCCAGGCCAAAGCCGGCCAGGACGCCGAGGTGATTTTCGGCCACGGCATCGACTCCACGCTGGGCCAGAGCATCCGCGTGACGGTTATTGCCACCGGCTTTGCCCGCGACACGCACAGCATCTCCATCATGGGCGGCTTCAGCGACCTGCAGCCGGCCAAGACGGAGACCGTGCCGGTAACGGCTGATCCGCAGATCAACCTGTTCGACAAGGACCGGCACGAGCCCGTAGCGGCCCGGCCTACGCCCAGCCCCGTGGTGGTGGCGCCCGCCGCTCCGGTAGCCGCCCCCGTGGCCAGCGCCGAGTATCCGCCCGTAACGCCGTCGGCCCAGCCGGAGCAGCCGCAGGCCCGCTTCGACCTGGATCAGTCGCCGTCGCCCTTCGTGCCGCCGGTGGTGTACCCCACGCCGTCGGCACCGGAGCCGCTGCAGGCCGTGCAACAGCAACCGACGGCGGCCCCTGAGGCGCCGCAGGCCGCGCCGGCTTCGCGGCCTTCGCTGGACGCGCGCGCCGAGGAGCGCCGCCGCCGGCTGATGGAGCTGAGCAACGGCATTTCCAACGACGCGATGAAGGAGCAGCTGGAAGTGCCGGCCTACCTGCGTCGGCAGGTGAAGCTGGAGCAGGTGCAACCCTCCTCGGAGCGCAACATCTCGCGCTTCAACCTTTCGGACGACAACGAGCTGCTCGGCGACAACCGCTTCCTGCACGACAACGTGGACTAAGCGGCTCTGCCGGACCATAAACAGAAGGCCCCGCTCAGTTGCTGAGCGGGGCCTTCTGTTTATGGTCCGGCAGAGCCGACTACGGATTGGGGTCGGAAAAGCGCGGGTCGGTGATAAACGTGGAATCGGTCAGGGTGTGCAGGAACGCAATGATTTTCTGCTTTTCCAGCGGCGTGAGCAGGATACGGCCGGAGGGGTCGTTCGGGCTGTTCAAGAGCTGCGGATCAACGTTGGGGCTGGCCTGCACATGTTCGCTGTAATGGTCGAGAACCTCTTCCAGCGTCCGGAGCCGGCCGTCGTGCATGTAGGGCGCGGTCAGGGCCACGTTGCGCAGCGAGGGCGCCTTGAACATGCCCCGGTCGAAGGCAACGCCGGTGATGCCGCCGCGCCCCGGGTCAGTGAAAGGCGGCAGGCCGAGGCCGTTGTTGAAAAATGTGTGCTTGGGACCCACAAAGAGCTCGGTGTCGTGGCAATGCACGCACTCGGCGCCGCGCACGAAGGAGGTGGCGTGCCCCAGCAGCTGCTTACCCTGCCGCTCGGTGGACGAGAGGCTGCGCTCGAAGCGCAAGGCCTTGTCGTAGCGCGAGTTGGACGACACCAGGGTGCGCTGAAACTGCGCCAGGGCCTTGAGCACATTTTCCTCGGTGATTTTGGCGGAGCCGAAAGCCCGACCGAACAGCTTGGGGTAGTTGCCGGTCTGCTGCAGCTTGGCGACGCCGGCCGCCAGCGGCTGGTTCATCTCCAGCGGGTTTTCCAGCGGCACCCGGGCCTGCTGCTCCAGCTGCGTATGCGAGCCGTCCCAGGTGAAGTCCTGCGCCCAGGCCAAGTTCATCAGCGCCATGCTGCCGCGCGCGTGCTGCCGGCCGCCCACGCCCAGGGCCCGCGCCCGGCCGTCGGTGAAGGCCTTGCTCTGCTGGTGGCAGGAGCCGCAGGAGAGGGTGCCGTCGCTGGAAAGCTTCTTTTCGTAGAACAGCATCCGGCCCAGCGCCACGCCTTCCTCGGTCAGCGGATTGTCGGCGGGCATGGATGCCATGGCCGGAAAGCCCTGAGGATTGGCCAGCGTCAGGGGCGTAGGCGCCGGAAAGGCGTCCTCCACGTCTTTGTCGGGCTTGCAGGCGGCTACCAGCAGGGCACCCGCAGCGGCCAGCGGAATCAGGCGACGAAGCGTAACAGTGTGCAGCACAGAAGAACTGGATCAGGTGTGATGGAAAGGTAACTACCGGCTGGCAAGACCGGTTCAGCGCGGCGGCGCTAATTGCGGATTGTGCAGAAATGAGTCGTCGGTGAGTGTCTGCAGAAAGGCCAGTAGGTCGGTGCGCTGGCGGGCGTCGAGGGCCAGGCCGAGGTGGCCGTCGGGGCGGCGCAGCAGCGGGTCGAGCGTGGCGGAAGCGACGACGCCGTGGTCGTAGTGGTCGAGCACCTCGGCCAGCGTCTGGAGGCGGCCGTCGTGCATGTAGGGCGCGGTCAGGGCCACGTTGCGCAGCGAAGGTACTTTGAAGAGGCCCCGCTCGGCCGCCCGCCCGGTGATGTGCGCCCGGCCCGAATCCTGCGGAAAACGGCCGTCGAGGCCGTTGTTGCGGTAGGTTTCGTCGGTGAAGAGGTCGGTGGCGTGGCAGCTAGCGCACTGGGCGCGGAAGGTGGTGAGGCCGCGCAGCTCGGCCGACGAGAGCGTGCCGCCGGCTTCGTGGCGTACGTAGTGGTCGTAGCGGCTGTCGGCGGAAGTGAGGGCGGCCGTAAACTGGGCCAGCGTGCGCAGCAGCTGGTAGGAGGTGATGGGGCCGGGTCCGTAGAGGCGGGCAAAGCGGGCCGGGTAGCTAGGGTGACGGTTGAGCTTGGCCAGGACGTGCGGCAGCGTTTCGCCCATTTCCTGCGCGTTGGAGAGCGGGGCCAGCGGCAGCACTTCGATGTGCGACACGGCGCCGTCCCACATCAGGGTGCGGCGCCAGCGCAGGTTTTGCAGGGGCGGCGCGTTGCGGGCCCCGAGGCGGCCCTGCACGCCCACGCTCAACCGGCGGCCGGCATCGGCAAAGGCGTCGGCCTGGCGGTGGCAGGTGCCGCAGGAAACGGTGCTGTCGCGCGAGAGCAGCGGGTCGTAGAACAGGCTGCGGCCCAGCTCGAAGCTGGCGCGGTCGGGCGGGTTTTGCTCGGGGCCGTAAGCCGGCGGGGGGAAATTAGCGGGAACGACGCTGCCGGGCACCGCCTCGGGCGAGGTCAGCACATCGGCATCGGGGTGGCACCCTGCCATGAGCAGCCCCGCCAGCACGGCGGCCAGCGGGGCTGTCCAAGCACGTTTCATGAGTAGAAAGGCTCAGTCGCCGTTGTGCACATGGTCGATGCGGAACATGCCAGCCGCGTAGTTGATGGCCAGCTTCACCGCGCTGGAGTCGGCGCCGTGGCCGGTGGTAATCATCTGAGCCAGCCTGACCGGGTAGCGGCCGGCAAACAGGCGCTGCACATCCGCCTTCAGGTGCAACTCCGGGGTTTTGGTGGTGCTGACCTGCAGGGCCGTCACGCCCGCCGGCAACGGCAAGGCCACGGTGCGCAGGCTGTTGTAGGGGTCTTTGAAGCCGCCGACGTGGTAGGTGAACACGCCGGTGCGGGACTGGGTCGAAGTGCCTTCGAGCTTGAGGAAAATGTAGCCCGAGTTCCAGTCCCAATACATATCGTTGTCCTGAGCCAGGGCACCGGTTTGGGCGCCCGCCGTGTTGCGGGCGGCATCCACGCCGATGGTGAACGTGAGGCCGGTGTAGTCGCCGGGCGGAATATCCGCAATGGTAAAGTTGCGGGAGCCGGCGTCGGACTGCTTGATGAGGTGGTAGCTTTCCGGCTCAGCCCACACCGAACCGTCGGCCTTGGTCAGCTTGAAATTGCTAAGGATGTAGCTGAATTTGGTAACGCTGAACGGGTCGCCGGCCAGCGTGGCGTAGGGAGTACCAAAGGCCAGGGACTGCGCGCCCACCACGTTTTCAAGCTCGAAATTGAGCTTGCCGGTGGTGACGGTAGCCGGCTGGTCGTCGTCGTCGCAGGCGGTGAGGCTGATGGCGCCGAGAAGCAGGGTGGCAAGAGCTGCCGGAAGGGTACGAAAAAGCATGAACAGTAACGCTGGATGGTGGGGAAGGGACGCCGCGGCGCCGACACAAACGGAGCAATCAGCTTCGGCCCACCGGCGGCCGGAATACGTCCCGGTTCACTTCCATCCCAGTGCGCGGGCTGCGCAGAGGCCGAAACGCCGGCCGCGCCGTCGCGGTGGGGCGGGCCGGCGGCTGGAAGCCGAAGCGCGCCAGCGGCAGGGCTTCAAACTTAAGCTTGGCCGCGCCTTGCGGCGCTTTTTTCTCCGCGTCGTCCGTTCGGGCCAGTTGCTTGCGCAGGTGGCAGCGGCCGTTGCAGCGCAGCTGCGGCCGGGCTTTGTTCACGCAAAACTGCTCCGTGATGCGCTGCCAGCGCAGGGCGTAATCCAATACCAGCACCTCCCGGCTGAACGACTGCAGCAGGATGAGCAGGGAAAGGAACACGACTAGGCACTGGTGCATGCGGGCAGAAGAAGCAGTGGCAGTCCTAAAGATAAGATGAAGGCCGGGTTGTCATCCGATGATTCACTTCCGGCGCCGCGGGTTGTAAGACCGCTCCGCTAGAACCGCAATAATTGTTCCGCTTGTTCCCGCAACAGCTGCTCGAACAGCGGATTGTGCAGCTCGCCGGTGGTCGTGAGGCTGGCTTCGATGTTGGGCAGGCGCACGCGCAGCGGCAGCACGGCCGTGCCCAGGTACATCAGCACGTCGGTGAGGTGGCTCAGGGCCAGCAGCCCGCCCTGGGTGCCCGAGGAAAGACCCACCAGCGCGGCTTTCTTGTTGCGGATGCCGCCGGGGTAGGGCAGCCCGTCGATAAAAGCCTTGAGCACGCCGGGGTAAGAGCAGTTGTACTCGGGCACCACAAACACCAGCTTGTCGGCGGTGCTGGCCATGTCCACCAGCTCATTGAATTCCGGATGGCTGCCCACGTTGTGGTAGAGTGCCGTGGCCGTGAAGTCGGCAGGCAGGGCGGCCAGGTCCAAAATCTGCACCGCGGCTCCGAATTCGCGCAGCTGGGCGGCGTACAGCTCGCTGATGCGCCGGGCGCGCGACTGGGGCCGGTTGGTACCGGCAACGATAGTTATCATCAGGTCAGTTAAAAATTAGGAATTAAAAATCAAGAAGTGGACTGAGTGGGAAAGCGGCCGAGCTTCTTAACTCCTAATTCGGCAATCAGGGCCAACAAAAAAGCGAACCAGCAGGCTGGTTCGCTTTTCTGCGTTGACAACTACGAAGCCTTAGGCAAGGTTATTCGAGGTAGCCTTAGCGGCCAGGAATTCGCGGTTCAGGATGGCAATGTTTTCCAGCGAAATGCCCACCGGGCACTCGGCGGCGCAGGAGCCAATGTTGGTGCAGGCGCCGAAGCCCTCCTTGTCCATCTGCGCAATCATGTTTTCCACGCGGGTTTTGCGCTCCACCTGGCCCTGGGGCAGCAGCGCCAGCTGCGACACCTTGGCCGAGACGAACAGCATGGCCGACGCGTTTTTGCAGGCCGCCACGCAGGCACCGCAGCCGATGCAGGTAGCTGCATCAAACGCCTGGTCGGCAATGGACTTCGGAATCGGAATTTCGTTGGCATCGGGCACGCCGCCGGTGTTGACCGACACGTAGCCGCCCGCTTGGATGATGCGGTCAAACGCCGAGCGGTCCACCGACAGATCCTTGTTCACCGGGAAAGCCTCGGCGCGCCAGGGCTCGATGGTGATGGTGTCGCCGTCGGAGAACTTGCGCATGTGCAGCTGGCAGGTGGTCGTGCCCGGCTCGGGGCCGTGGGCGCGGCCGTTGATGAACAGGTTGCACGAGCCGCAGATGCCTTCGCGGCAGTCGTGGTCGAAAGCCACTGGCTCCTGGCCCTGGCGCAGCAGGTCCTCGTTCAGCACGTCCAGCATTTCCAGAAACGACATGTCCGGGGAAATGTCGCGCACCTGGTAATCCACGATGTTGCCTTGGGCGTCGCGGTTTTTCTGCCGCCACACCTTCAGCGTGAGGTTCATGGGTTTGGCGTTGGGGTTACTTCCAGCCATGGTTTTTTATGAATTAAAAATCAAAAAATGAAAAATTAAAAGGCTGATGCTTAGATCAGTGCCTGATAATTCTCAATTTTTAATTCTTCATTTTTAATTGATTTTACTTGTAGCTGCGCTGGGTGAGCTTCACGTTTTCGAACACGAGGTTCTCCTTGTGCAGCACTTCGGGCTGGTTGTCACCGCGCCACTCCCAGGCGGCCACGTAGGCGTAGTTCTCGTCGTCGCGCAGGGCCTCGCCTTCCGGCGTCTGGTATTCCTCGCGGAAGTGGCCGCCGCAACTTTCGTTGCGGTTGTAGGCGTCGTCGACCATCAGCTCGCCCAGCTCGATGAAGTCGGCCACGCGGGCGGCTTTCTCGAGGGTCTGGTTCAGCTCTTCGTTTACGCCCACCACTTTCAGGTCGCTCCAGAACTCGCGGCGCAGCTGCTGAATTTCGGCTTTGGCTTGCTTCAGGCCTTCGGCGGTGCGGGCCATGCCGCATTTCTCCCACATGATGTGGCCCAGGGCCTTGTGGAAGTCGTCCGGGGTGCGCGTGCCGTTGATGCTCATCAGCTTCTGAATCTGCGTGCGCACGTTGGCTTCGGCTTCCTTGAAGGCCGGGTGCTCGGTGGTCACCGGCTTGGGCGGCGTCTGGGCCAGGTAATCCCCGATGGTGTAGGGAATCACGAAGTAGCCGTCGGCCAGGCCCTGCATCAGGGCCGAAGCGCCGAGGCGGTTGGCGCCGTGGTCGGAGAAGTTGCACTCCCCGGTGGCGTAGAGGCCGGGCACGGTGGTTTGCAGGTTGTAATCCACCCACAGGCCGCCCATGGTGTAGTGCACGGCCGGGTAAATGCGCATGGGCTGCTTGTACGGGTCCTCGTCGGTGATTTTCTCGTACATGGCGAAGAGGTTGCCGTACTTCTGGCTTACGCCCTCAGCGCCGATGCGCTTGATGATTTCGCTGAAATCGAGGTACACGGCCAGTCCCGAGGAGCCCACGCCGCGGCCTTCGTCGCACATCATCTTGGCGTTGCGCGAGGCCACGTCGCGCGGCACCAGGTTACCGAAGGCGGGGTATTTGCGCTCCAGGAAGTAGTCCCGGTCCTCTTCGGCAATCTGGCTGACGTGGATTTCGCCGCGGCGCAGGCGCTCGGCCATTTCCACCGTCTTGGGCACCCACACGCGCCCGTCGTTGCGCAACGACTCCGACATCAGCGTCAGCTTCGACTGGTAGTCGCCCGACACGGGAATGCAGGTGGGGTGAATCTGGGTGAAGCAGGGGTTGGCAAACAGGGCGCCCTTCTTGTGGGCGCGCCAGGCGGCCGTGGCGTTGGAGTACTTGGCGTTGGTGCTCAGGTAGAACACGTTGCCGTAGCCGCCGGTGGCCAGCACCACCGCGTGAGCCGCGTGCTGCTGGATTTCGCCCGTGATGAGGTTACGCGTGATGATGCCGCGAGCCTGCCCGTCGACAATCACCAGGTCCAGCATCTCGGTGCGGTTGTACATCTTCACCTTGCCGTAGGCAATCTGGCGCGAGAGGGCCGAGTAGGCGCCGAGCAGCAGCTGCTGGCCCGTCTGGCCGCGGGCGTAGAACGTGCGGCTCACCTGGGCGCCGCCGAACGAGCGGTTGGCCAGCAGGCCGCCGTACTCGCGGGCGAAGGGCACGCCCTGGGCCACGCACTGGTCGATGATGTTCACCGATACCTGCGCGAGGCGGTACACGTTGGCTTCGCGGGCGCGGTAGTCGCCGCCCTTGATGGTGTCGTAGAACAGGCGGTGCACCGAGTCACCGTCGTTCTGGTAGTTCTTGGCGGCGTTGATGCCACCCTGCGCGGCGATGGAGTGCGCGCGACGGGGCGAGTCGTGGAAGGAAAAGGCCTTCACGTTGTAGCCCAGCTCGGCCAGCGAGGCGGCGGCGGAAGCGCCGGCCAGGCCGGTGCCCACCACGATAACGTCGTACTTCCGCTTGTTGGCGGGGTTGACGAGCTTAACGTTGAACTTATGCTTGTCCCATTTCTCGGCCAGGGGGCCTTCGGGAATTTTCGCGTCCAGGTTCATAGTAAAGGCAAACCGGGTGGGTTACTGAAGGAAGAAGAAGTACAGCGGCATGGCGGCAAAGCCCGCGCATACCAGCACCGAGAAGGCGTAGCCCAGGTAGGTGACGAAGGGCGTGTACTTGCGGTGGGTGAGGCCCAGCGACTGGAAGGCACTCTTGAAGCCGTGGATCAGGTGGTAGCACAGGGCTACCTGCGCCAGCACGTACAGCAGCACGTACCACCACTGGTGGAACGAGCTGACCACCAGCGTGTACAGGTCGTCGTTGTTGTTGATGTCCGGGTCCAGGTCGCCGAAACGGGCGCGGTAGAAGAAGTTGTAGAGGTGGACCAGCAGGAACACCAGGATAATGGTGCCGAGCAGGCCCATGTTGCGCGACTGCCAGGGCGAGTTCTGCTCGATGTGATTGGCTACGTAGCCCTGGCTGCCCCGGGCCTTGCGGTTCTTGCCGGTCAGGACAAACGCCTCGTAGATGTGAAACCCAAACCCGAACAGCAGCCCGAATTCCAGGGTGCGGATGATGGGGTTGGTCCCCATGAAATGGGAATAGATATTAAAAGCGGCGCCGCCGTCGTTCTTAAACAACTGGAGGTTGCCGACTAAGTGAACCACCAGGAACGAGCACAGGAACAGGCCCGTGACGGCCATGATGATTTTGCGGCCAATGCTGCTGGTAAGCGCGTTGCTAAGCCAACTCATAGGTGAACGGAAGGGTGAGAAAAAGGTCGGTTGAACCGGTCAAAGGTACACCCCGACCCGCAACGAAACAATTCGCTTCGCATTCCCTGCCAAATGGCTGCCGGGCAGGTGAACCAGTGCTTCGGGCTTGCCGTTACACGAAGGAGGACATCCTGATAACCCATTGTTTGCGGCGTTTGTTAGGATGAAATCATTCTTTTTACTGCCGTTTTTTTTCTTGCCGACGCTTTCTAACCGTCTAGCAGTATGATTCTTCCATTACTCCGCGGCCGCCTCCGGGCATGGGCCGGTTCGGCGTTCTTAGTGGTGCTGAGTGTACTGACCGCCCTGCCGGCCCGGGCCACCCACATCCGCGCCGGCGACATTCAGGCCCAGACCGATACCACGGCCGCCCGCAACCCGTTGCGCATCTTCTTTAAGATGGTGACCTACACGGATGCCACCCAGGGCGCCGATGCCGATAATACGGAAACCATCTTTTTCGGCGACGGCACCAGCAGCGGGAAAGATGCCATTACGCGGGTGAGCCGCGTCAACATCGGCAACAACGTGAACCGCAACGTGTACTATTTCGAGCACCTGTACAACGCTGCCGGCCGCTACACGGTGAGTTTTATCGGCGAAAACCGCAACGGGGGCATCCGCAACGTGCCCCAGTCGTCGTCGCGTAATTTCTACATCCACACCCAGATTACGATTGACCCGGTGCTGGTCGTCAACCACTCGCCGGTGCTCAACGCCCCGGCCGTAGACCGGGCCGCGGCGGCTCAGGTGTACTTGCACAACCCCGCGGCTTCCGACGAGGACGGCGACTCGCTGGCCTACAAGCTGCGCATCTGCCAGTGGGAGCCCCGGGGCGTCGATGGGGTGATTAACAGCGGCGGCAACGTGCCTAACCCGGTCAACCTGCCGGGGTACGTGTACCCGCAGGACCAAATGGTGTCGCCCAACGGGGTGCAGGTGGCGTATTCGGGCACCCCGGCGGGCGTGCCGGGCACGGCGGCCATTCTGGTCATGGACGAGCGCACCGGCCAGATGGTGTGGAACGCACCGAGTCCCCTCGGGCTGGGCGAATTCAACGTGGCCTTCGTGGTGGAGGAGTGGCGGCGCGACGCGTTCGGGGGCCGGCGCAAGATCGGGGAAGTGGTGCGCGACATGCAGATAACGGTGTTTGCCAGCAGCAACCAGCGCCCCATCATCACCGTGCCGCGCGACACCTGCGTGGTGGCCGGCACCACCATTACGCGCACGGTCACGGCCACCGACCCGGACAACAACCCGCTGCGCCTCTCGGCCTACGGCGGCATGCTGCCCACCCCGGCCAGCTTCGTGACCACGCTCAGCCAACCCGGCCGGGCGGTGGGCCGCTTCAGCTGGGCTACCAGCTGCAGCGACGTGGCTTCCGATGCTAAAATCGTGCTGTTCAAGGTGGAGGACGTGCCCGCTTCGGGCCAGACGCTCATCGACGAGCGGCCCTGGCGCATCACCGTGGTGGGCCCGCCGCCGACGGGCCTGCGCGCCGTGGCCGCCGGCACCGCGGCCACGCTGACCTGGGACCGGTACGTGTGCCAGAACGCGACGCGCATCCTGATCTACCGCAAGGAAAACCAGTCGGGCTGGAGCCCGGGCAGCTGCGAGACGGGCATCCCGGCCAGCGCGGGCTACACCCTGGTGGGGGAAGTGGCGGCCAATGCGCAGACCTACACCGACACCAACGGCGGGCGCGGGCTGGAGCGGGGCAAAACCTACTGCTACCGCATCTACGCCGAGTTTCCGCGCCCCGCGGGTGGGGCCAGCATTGCCTCCCAGGAAGTCTGTTTGGCCATGCAGGGACGGGCAACGTTGCTTACGAACGTGACGGTGGAGCGCACCGACGCGGCCACCGGCCAGATCGGAGTGCGGTGGACGGCCCCGGCTCCGGCTGCGGGCTTCCCGGCCCCGCTGGGCTACCGCCTCTACCGCGCCGAGGGCCAGAGCCCGGCCGCCAACGCCTACACGCTGGTGCGCACGGCCACCAGCCTGACGGACACCACCCACACCGATACCAACCTGAACACCCGTGACCGGGCCTACACCTACCGCCTGGAGTTCTTCCGCGCCACGCCCGAGGTCGTGGAGCCCGCCGGGCCGGCCAGCTCCGTGCGCCTCGTGGCGGCGGCCAACCCGGTGGGCACCACCGTGAAGCTGACCTGGACTTACAACGTGCCCTGGGACAACAGCGTGCTGCGCACCCGCATCTACCGGCGTGACGCCGACCCGGCGGCGCCCTTCGTGCTGGTGGGCGACACGGTGGGCGCCCGCACCGGGGGCACCTTCACCGACCGCAGCAGCACGCTGCGCAAAGACCAGACGTATTGCTACCGCGTGGAAACCGTGGGGACCTACGGCGCCCCCAATCAACCCAGCAACTTGCTCAACCTGAGCCAGGTGCAGTGTGTGACGCTGGCCGCCGTGCCCTGCCCGCCGGTGCTGACGCTGCTGCCCGTCAACTGCGACAGTATTGCTGCGGTGGCCCAGCAGGCCCCGAACCGCGGCCGCACTCTGCTCTACACCAACCGCCTGACCTGGACGCTGGGCAGCACCCCGGCCGACTGCAGCCGCAACATTTCCTTCTACCGGGTGCTCTACAGCCCCACGCCCGACGGGCCGCTGCTGGAAATCGGCCGGACGCCGGTGCCCAGCTTCGTGCACAGCAACCTGGCCTCGGCGGCGGGCTGCTACGCGGTGGTGGCCGTGGATTCGCTGGGCAACAGCAGCGCCCAGAGCAACGTGGCCTGCCAGGATAACTGTCAGTTCTTCCTGCTGCCCAACATCTTTACGCCCGACAACGACGGCCGCAACGACGTGTTCCGCCCGATTTCGGCCTCGCCCATCGTGCGGGCCAAGGTGCAGATTTTCAACCGCTGGGGCGTGAAAGTGTACGAGGGCAATGCCTCCTCCGACCTGACGCTGTGGGACGGCGGCGGCGCGGCCGGCGGCGAAGTTGGCGGCCGCGACACCGGCGCCAAGGCCGTGGCCGGCACCTACTACTACCTCATTGAGGTGCAGTTTGCCGACCTGAGCCGCACCACCAAGACCTACAAAGGCTGGGTGGAGGTGATGCGCTAACCACCAGCACACTCTAAAGAAAAAGGGCCGTCGAAATCGACGGCCCTTTTTCTTTAGAGTGTGCTGGTGGCAGCTTGGGTAAGCAGTCAGCCCCTTGAACGGTCAGGCCAAGGGCAGCGCAGCCTCTCTGCCGAACAACGAAGCGGTGGAAAGGCTTCGATAAGCGGCCGCTAGAGGAGCACGAGGGGCTGGGAGGATTTTTAATTACTGTTCGCGCACCTCAGCTTACCGGCTATGAATCGATGGAGCTTCAGCCTGATCCTGGCGGCGGCGCTGGGCAGTTGTGCCGTACGCCCGCCCCGGCCGGTGCCGCTGGCGGAGGCGCAGGTAAAAACGGCGGCCGAAGCCCGGGAAATAGCACTGCGGTGGGTGGCGCAGGATAGCAGCACCGTGCGGCAGCTGCGGCTGGATCAGGTGGAAGTGCAGGAGCAACCAGCTGGCTGGTAGGTCTTCATCCGACGCAACGACAACCGGAAGCCGGCCGGCATCCTGATCCTGGTGGACAAACGCACGGGGCAGCCGACCGAGGTACCGCTGAAGTGAGGGCGGCCCGGTTTTGCGCATAAGGGCCTGATTGCGCACCTTGCGGCCCGTTTGGGCGGCCGTACCGTACAACGACTTTGCAACGCTTTTTCCCCCGATTTTTTTCCGCATGAAAGCAGTAGTATTTCCCGGCCAGGGCAGCCAGTTTACCGGCATGGGCCGCGACCTGTTCGAGCAGCACCCCGAGGCCCGCGCCCTGATGACGCAGGCCAACGACATCCTGGGCTTCTCGCTCACCGACATCATGTTCTCGGGTTCCGAAGACGACCTGCGCCGCACCGACGTGACGCAGCCGGCCATCTTCGTGCACT
This sequence comes from Hymenobacter edaphi, assembly GCF_003258365.1. Taxonomy (GTDB): domain Bacteria; phylum Bacteroidota; class Bacteroidia; order Cytophagales; family Hymenobacteraceae; genus Solirubrum; species Solirubrum edaphi. The sequence goes on from NZ_QHKM01000004.1 coordinate 553,234, forward strand.
CGGTGGCGCAGTTTGTGGCCACGCCCGGCCTGCAGCCCGACATGGTGGCCGGCCACTCCCTGGGCGAGTTTTCGGCTTTGGTGGCCGCGGGCGTGCTCACGTTTGAGGACGCGCTGCGGCTGGTGGCCCGCCGCGCCCAGGCCATGCAGGCCGCCTGCGAGGAGCAGCCCGGCACCATGGCCGCCATCCTCGGCCTCGACGACGCCACGGTGGAGCGCATCTGCCAGGAAATCAGCCAGGGCGGCAACGTGGTGGTGGCCGCCAACTATAACTGCCCCGGCCAGCTGGTCATCAGCGGCTCCCGGGCCGGCATCGAGCAGGCCTGCGAGGCCCTGAAGGCCGCCGGCGCCAAGCGCGCCCTGCCGCTGCCGGTGGGCGGGGCCTTCCACTCCCCGCTGATGCAGTCGGCCGAGGCGGCGCTGGCCGAGGCCATCGGGCGCACGACCTTCAGCGCCGGCCGCTGCCCGGTGTACCAGAACGTGGACGCGGCCCCGCACACCAACCCCGACGAAATTCGCCAGAACCTGATCCGCCAGCTGACCGCGCCGGTGCGCTGGACGCAGTCGGTGCAGCGCATGAGCGAGGACGGCGCTACCGAATTCGTGGAGTGCGGCCCGGGCAAGGTGCTGCAGGGCCTGGTGAAGAAAATTTCGCCCCAGGCCGCCACGGCCTCGGCCCAGTAAATCGAGCCGATTGCGTACGTTCGTTGAAAGAGCCGGCCCCCAGCCGGCTCTTTTAGCATCCGCCCCCATGAACACCGCTGCCCCCGCCGCCGCATTCTGGTCGAGGCCCCGCGCGGCCGTGGCGGCGGCAGCCACGGCGCTGCTGCTGAGCCTGCTGCTCTACGCGCTGCTGCCCGGCCTGGCCCGCACCGCCGACTCGCGGCACTACCTGGCTGCCGCCGCCAGCTTCGCCGAAACGGGCCAGCTGCTGAACGCCGACGGCACGCCCTACGCCTCGTGGGGGCCGCTGTACCCGCTGCTGCTGGCGCTGGGCGGGCGGCAGGTGCTGGCCTGGGCCACCGCGCTGCACGTGCTGGCCAGCCTGCTCTGCCTCTGGAGCTGGGGCTACCTGGCCGCGCAGCTGCTGCCGCGCCGGGCAGCGGCATGGGGCCTGCTGCTGCTGGCGCTGGCGGCGCCCTGGGTGGTTACGGCCAAGTTCGTCTGGGCCGAGGCCGGATTCCAGGCCCTATTCGGGCTCTACGCCGCGGCGCTGCACCGCTGGCTGCGCACCCGGCGGCCCGGCTGGCTGGGGGCCGCTACGGTGGCCGGACTGCTGCTGCCGCTGCAGCGCACCTCGGGCGTGTTTTTGCTGCTCGGGGTGGGCGTGGGGCTGCTGCTGGCTTATCCGGCCGAGCTGCGCCGTTATGGGTGCGCCCTGCTGCTGCACGCGGCCCTCATCGGCAGTGCCGCGGGGGGCTGGCTGTGGCACGCGCAGCAGGTGGCCGCCCGGCCCGAAGTATACCGCAGCCGGGGCTGGCCGGGCCTGCGCGAAACCCTCGGCGACTACGGCTACGTGCTCACGCGCTGGCTGGTGCCGGTGCAGCAGGCCGGCTGGCCCAAGCACTGGCTGTTCGAGCTGCTGCTGCCCGTGCTGCTGCTGGCCCTGGCGGCCGTGGCCTGGCGCAGCCGGCAGGCCTTTCTGCGCCTGCTGGGCGCGGTACTGCTGACCTATATTCTGGGCCACATCGGCCTGACGGTGCTGAGCCGGGCCGGCGGCAACGTGTACGACGTGGAGCGCTACGCCGCGGCGGTTTACGGCCCGTTCGTGCTGCTGCTGGCCGAGGCGGCCGGCCGGCTGGCCGCGGGGCGGCGCTGGGCGCTGCTGGTGCTGGCGTGCTGGCTGGCCTACCCGGCGGTGCGGGCGGTGCGGGTGGCCCGGTTCTGCCACCAGCTGCCGGTGCCGCCGCGCTGAGCGCCCGGCGGCTTACATGGCCCCAAACCAGGGCTCCACGGGCAGCTTGTCGGGGCAGTCGGCCAGCAGGTCGGCCACCGATTTGCCCAGCTGCGGGTGCACGTAGGCGGTGGCAATGTCGGCCAGGGGCACCAGGGCAAACAGGCGCTCGGGCAGGCGCGGGTGCGGAATGGTCAGCTCCGCGGTCTGCAGCACCAGGTTGTCGTAGAAGAGAATATCCACGTCGAGGGTGCGCGGGCCCCACAGCTCCAGCCGCTCCCGGCCCAGGTCGGCCTCCACCTGCTGGCAGGCGGCCAGCAGCTGCTCGGGCGTGAGGTCGGTGCTGAGCTGCACGGCTTGGTTCAGGAAGGCCGGCTGCGCCTCCTGGCCCCAGGCCGCCGTTTCGTACACCCCCGACACGGCCACCAGGCGGCCGCCTTTTTCGGCCAGGGCCAGCAGGGCGCGGTGCAGCGTGACGACCCGGTCGCCGAGGTTGGAGCCGAGGAGCAGAAAAGCGGTGTGGGCGTGTGGTTTCATGCGAGTGGAGAAAATTACTGGCGCCGGTTTAGTTGCCGCGGGCGACGTAACCGGTGCCCAAAATAAAGCAGGTTTTCAACCGGCGTCGACCCTTGCTGCGTCGGGCCGGGGGGCGGGCGCCGCATGCCGGTGGAAAGCCGGTCTGATGGTAGGCACCGGTGACGCCTGCAGCGGCTAAGCCGGCGCCAGCCAAACCGGCCGCTCAGTGCTGCTCGAAAAACGCCACCGTGCGCGCGGCCACTTCCTGCGCCAGCGGGGGCAGGCTGGTGTCGGCCCAGGGGTGGGCGCCGCCGAACATGTGCCCGCCGCCGGGCAGGATGACCACTTCCGCGTCGGGCTTGGCCGCCTGCAGCAGCGGTACTTTCGTTACCGGCAGCGTCTCGTCCTGGTCGCCGTGGATAATGAGCAGGGGCTGGGCCAGCCGCAGGCGCAGGTTGTGCTGAATATCGAGGCGGCGGCGGTTGCGGTGGTAGTCCTCCACCATCTGAAAGTACAGCGGCAGCTGCTGCTTGGTGCGCGCGTTTTCCACGTGCACCACCCCGGCCTGCTGCCAGTGCTGCATCATGGGCTCGGGCCAGCCGGGGTTTACGTCGGTAATCGGGGCCCAGGCGGCCACGGCGCGCACGCGGGCGTCTTCGGCGGCCTTGAGCATGGCCAGGCCCCCGCCGCGGCTGTGGCCCGCGAGGTAGAGGCGCCCGAGGTCCATTTCGGCGGCCGGCACGGGCGTTCGGCCGGGCTGGTGCAGCGCGTCGAGCAGGCAGCCGATGTCGTCCAGCTCAATCGAGAAGTTGTTGCGGCCGAAGGCGTCGAGGTCTTCCAAATCCCCCGTGCCGCCGATGACCACGCCGTTGTGCGAGAGGTCGAGCTTGACGAACACGAAGCCGCGCCGGGCAAAGAAATCGGCCAGCACGTTGAAGTGGCCCCAGTCCTTGAAGCCCTTGAAGCCGTGCACGAACACCACCAGCGGCTTGGCGCGGCCATCGGGCACGAAGCGGGCATCGGCGGCGAAGGCGCGGCTGTGGTGGGCGGGCGTGAGGGTGAAATCCAGACGGGTGGTGGCAACGGGGGCAACCATGGCGGTAGGGGAGTAGGGCGGGGTTCAGACAGGACAACCGGCGCGGCGGCCGGCGGTTACAGCAGCCAGTAGGTGACCAGAAACAGCAGCGGGCGGTACACGTTGATGAGCAGCCAGAAAAAGCCGATGCCCACCGCCAGCCCGCGGGCCCCGGCCGCCAGGGCGCTGCCGCCGTATGTGCGCCGCAGCAGCAAGGCCGCCCACGCCGTGATGCTCAGGGTGATAATGGCCGTGGCCACCATATCCCGGTTGCCGAAGCCCAGCGGCTCATCCCGGGCCTGGTTGATCAGCCAGATCAGGGCCGTGCCCGGCGCAATCATCACCAGCTCCACCAGCAGAATCTGGCTGATCAGGTGCGTGGCCGTCACGACGTGCTCCAGAAAGTACCGCCGCTGCCGCCAGAACAGCGCGGTCAGCAGCAACGCCAGCAGCGGGATGAAGGCGAAAATCAGCGTTTTCGACAGCACGTTGGCCGAGGCGTTGAACTGCTCGGCCAGCTGATCCACGGCCAGGCCGCGCCGCGCGGCCAGGCTTTGCATACGGCCCGCGGCCCAGCCACCGTACCAGTTGTCGAGGTGGTAGCGCCAGGGCGTGTTGAAAATCTGCAGCTTCAGCTTGTGGGCCGCGAAGACGAAGAGCAGGTTGACCACCAGAAACAGTTGCAGCGGCTTGGGCCAGGGCACCCGGCGGCCGGCCAGCACCTCGCGGGTCATCAGGCCGGGGCGGCGCAGCAGGCTCCACGCGCCTTTCACCACTTTCAGGTCGAAGTGGGTGGCCGTGTCCACGGCGTGCTCCAGGAAGTGGCCGAGGTGGTAATCGTGGTAGTCGAGGCGCTTTTCGCCGCAATGGTGGCAGAAAGAACCTTGCAGCGCGGTGCCGCAGGTGGCGCAGGCGGCGCCGACGCGGGCGGTGGGGGCGGTGGCTGACACGGGCAGGCGGGCTGGGGGTTGCGAAGGGCCAATCTACGCAACGGGGCCAGCTTCGCCGCCGCCCGCAGCCGAAAACTGCCGCCGCGTGCGTATCATTGCGCGCCCTACCCACCGCATGAAATATTCGCTGGACGATATACAGGCCCCGATAGCGGCCGAAATGCAGGAATTCGAATTGAAATTCCGCCAGTCCATGCAAACGCGGGTGCTGCTGCTGGACAAAATCATGGGCTACATCATCCGGCGCAAAGGCAAGCAGCTGCGCCCGATGTTCGTATTCCTGACCGCCCATACCGTCAGCCCTGACCCCACCGCCCCGCTGCCCGAGCCCACCTTCCGCGGCGCGGCCCTCATCGAGCTGCTGCACACGGCCACGCTGGTGCACGACGACGTGGTGGACGAATCCAACTACCGCCGCGGTTTCTTCTCCATCAACGCCCTCTGGAAGAATAAGATAGCCGTGCTGGTGGGCGACTACCTGCTCTCGCGCGGCCTGCAGCTGGCCCTGGAGCACGACGACTTCGACCTGCTCAAAATCGTGAACCGGGCCGTGCGCGAGCTGAGCGAAGGGGAGCTGCTGCAGATCGAAAAAGCCCGCCGCCTCGACATCACCGAGGAAGTGTACTTCGACATCATCCGCCAGAAAACGGCCTCGCTCATTGCTTCCTGCACCGCCGTGGGCGCCTCCTCGGTGGGCGCCAGCAGGGAGGCGGTGGAGCGCGCCCGGCTGTTCGGCGAGAAGGTGGGCATGGCCTTTCAGATCAAGGACGATTTGTTTGACTTCGGCACGGCCGAAATCGGCAAGCCCGTCGGCATCGACATCAAGGAGAAAAAAATGACGCTGCCGCTGATTTACGCCCTGCAGCAGGCCTCCTGGCTGCAGAAGCGCCGCGTCATCTACAACGTGCAGAACAACGACGGCCGCGCCGACCGCGTGCAGGCCGTTATCGAGTTCGTGAAGAAGTCGGGCGGGCTGGAATACGCCGTGGAGCGCATGAAGCAGTTCCGCGACGAGGCCCTGGCCATTCTGCACACCTTCCCGGCCTCCCCGGCCCGGGTGTCCTTGGAGCAGCTCATCGAGTACACCATCGAGCGGGAGAAGTAAGCAAGGCCAATGCAGCCGGCGGCCGGGTGCGCGGAGCCACGGCGACGCCGTAGCTTTGTTGGTACGCCGAAACCAGTTCCACCGGCACCCCCGACGTTTTGCCGCCTGCCCATGCCCAAACGCTTCCCGCTACCGCTGCTGATCCTGCTGGTGCTGCTCGATCTGGGCTACACCTTCTGGCAGAACTATCAGCTGCCGCTGGAAGGCGACCTGCCGCAAATCGTGCTGCCCGCGCCCGACTGCCGCCAGGTGCTCACGGACCCGTTCGGCTGGGCGGCCCTCACCCGCCACGAGGTGTACGTGGCCCCGAACCGCTTTTTCGCCCACGCGGCCATGGTGGGCTACTTTAAGTCGGTGCCCTTCGCGTGGCAGCGGCTGGGCCTGAGCCCAGTCAGCAGCATCTACGCGGCCTGCGCCCTGTTCAATACCCTGGTGCAGGCGCTGATTATGTACGTGCTGGGCCGCTACGCCAGCGGCACCTGGCGCCTCCGTTCCCGGCGCCTGTGGGCGACAATGGCGCTGCTGGTGCCGCTGTTTCAGGTCGGGGGCTACCACAACCAGATGGGCATTGCCGACAACTCCGTTACCTACACCTTCTTCTACGGCTTCCCGCTGCTGCTCTTGCTGCTCTACTTCCTGCCGTTTTACCAGGCTGAGGTCGAGCAGCGGCCCTTCCGCGTGGGGCCGCTGACCTGGCTCGGTCTGCTCGGGCTGATGGTGGTGCTGAGCTTCAACGGGGCCATTGTGCCGGGCGTGGTGGCGGTGCTGGGCGCGGGCATCGTGCTGCGCTGGCTGGGCCGGCAGGGGCCGCTGCTGCGCCAGCGGCAGTGGGCCGAGGTGTGGCGGCGCATTCCCTGGCAGCCCTTCGGCCTGCTTGTCATCTTCGGCCTGCTGTGCCTGTATTCGCTCTACATCGGCACCTTCGAGGCCGAGCGGCTCACGCACACCTTGCCGCTATGGGAACGGTACCAGCGCCTGCCGCTGGGCCTGAACGACCAGTTCCGCCGCCCCGGCCTGCCCATCTTCCTCGGCGCGGTGCTGCTGAATCTGGTGCTGATTCGCTGGGCCACGCCCGCCACCGACACCGGCCGGCGCCTGCTGCGCGCGGGCCGCTGGCTGGGCCTGTTCGCGCTGGTGTTCATGCTGCTGCTGCCCCTGGGCGGCTACCGCAACTACCGCCCGCTCATCCTGCGCCGCGACTCGGTGCTGCCCATTCTGCTGGCCTTGCTGGCCCTCTACACGCTCACGAGCTGCTACCTGCTGCGCTACCTGCCCGCCGCCCGCCGCCGCGTCTACCTGGCCTGGGTGCTGGTGCTGTCGGCGTTCTACCTGGTTTCCGACCACCCCGGGCTGCCGCGCACCAACGCCTGCGAGCGGCTGGCCTTCCAGACCCTGGCCGACAGCCCCGGCCCGGTGGTGCGCCTGCCGGGCACCTGCACCGTCATGGCCTGGGAGCCGGTGGCCTACCCCGAAGCCTCCGAAACGGCGGCCCGGCTGCTCGACTACTGGGGCGTAACCTGGGGCAAGCGGCTGTACTACCAGGAGCCGAAGCAGTAACGCCACCTGCCGAAAAAGCAGCGGGGCCGCAGCTACCTGAGCTGCGGCCCCGCCGGGACGTTGTATTTGAAAATCGGGAGGTTACTTTTCCTCGGCCGGCGGAACCTGGTAGCTTACGCTGCCCTGCGCCACTTCCGACACGTCGAAGGTCACTCCTTCGAAGGTGCTCTTGATGGTAATCTGGTGGGTCATGTCGCAGCCGGGGCATTTGATTTCTTCCTTCTCGAACTGCCCGTCATCCTCCGTGGAGTTGGCCAGGTGGTCGGGGGCCGGAATGCCAATCAGGTCGGTGAAGACTTCGGTGTGGCACTTGTTGCACTCGAATTTCAGGCCGACCGTGTGGCCTTGCAGGTCGCTGAGCGGGGCGGGTTCGTTGGCTTTTTGCTGAATCCACATAGGGACGAAGGGTTTGGTTTGGAATGGGAAGGCGCCCGGGCCAACGCGTGGGTTCGGCCCGTACCAGTGAGTACGAGCCCTGCGCCAAAAAGTGCCGGCTGACCCGTAAATCCGCTAGTGCTTGAGCAGGCGCCCGGTACGCGTGCCCTGCGCCGAGCTCAGGCGCAGGTGGTAGAGGCCGGCGGGCCAGCTGCGCACGTCGAGGCGCACCGGCGCGGCCGCCACCGGGGCCGCGTACACCAGCCGCCCGGCGTTGTCGTACACGGCCAGGCGGGCTCCGGGCGGGGCGGCGGCTACTTCCACCGTTTCGGTGGCCGGGTTGGGGCTCAGCGCCAGCGCGGGGGCGTCGGCCGGGCGGCGCGAGCTGCTGACCACCGCCTGGTACACCGCCAGGCCGCGGTCGGTGGTGCCCACCCACACCCGCTGGCCGCTGCCCACGCGCTGCGCGCTTACCGAGCTGACGTTGTGGCTGGGCAGGCCCGTGCTGCTGGGTACGTGCTGCTCCACAAACGTGCCGCGGCGGCCGTCGTACGCCAGCAGGCCGTAGGGCGTGGGGCTCGCGCCCATTTGTTCGGCCACCACCCAGGCCCGGTCCGGGTCCGTGGGGTCGGCCGCCACGCCGTCCAGGGTCACGCAGCCGCTGCTGGTCACCGCGCCCCGCGTCCCGGTGCCGGCGTCGATGGTCGTCAGGCCGCTGGCGTTGCAGGTGCCCACAAACACGGTGCCGGCGGTACTCACCGCCAGGCCGTGCACGCAGTTGCGGCCGGCCATATTGAAGTAGCGCCAGCTGCTGGCCGTGAGGTTCAGCGCGTACACGCCGCCCTGGGCGCTGTTGCAGTTGGTGCCTATCCAGAGCGTGTTCAGGCCTTCGTCGAGAGCCAGTGCCGTTATAGCTTCCTCCTGCAGGCCCGAGTTCGAGCGGTTGTACTTGCGCCAGGTGCTGCCGTCGTAGCGGCCCAGGCCGCGGCTGCCCGCCAGCCACACGGTGCCGTCGGGCCCGATGACCACGTCGGTGATGCTGCGGTCGGTGGGCCCGAACAACCCCACGGGCAGGTCGGCGGCGTTGGTGAAGTTGGTCCAGGCCGCGCCGTCGAAGCGGCTCAGGCCCCGGTCGTGGCCCACCCACACCACGCCGCCCCGGGCCGCCACGCACTTAATCGTGCCGTAGTCCAGGCCGTGGGCCTGCGTGTAGGTGGTCCAGGTGGTGCCGTCGAAGCGCTGCACCGCCGCCTGCGTGGCCACCCACAGGTGCCCGTTCTCGTCGGTGGTTACTTCGCGCACCACGTTGCTATGCAGGCCGGAGTTGGCGGTGGTGTACGTCTGCCACTGGGCCCGGGCGGGCAGGGCCAGGCCGCTCAGCAGCAGCGTAGCGGTCAGCAGGCAAAAAGATGGTTTCATAGCGTTGGAAGTAGGAGGGGCGAAAGAGCTGCAAAGAAGCGGCCGCAGGCCGCTGTCAGACAATCACATGTAGATGTGGGGCGTGGCCGGCCACCTTTCGCGGCCAACCGGTATCTGCCTGAGGCCCCGGCCCGAGCGGCGCCGGGGCCAAACCAGGTTTGTGCGTACTTTGAGCCGCTTATTCTGCTCCAGCATTCCGCTTATGGCTCCTGCTGCCGTTTCCGCCGCTGCCGGCCTGCCCCGGGTGCCGCGGCTGCGCTCCTTCCGCAACTCCTGGGCCCTGGCCGCCGACCCCATTCCGGTCATCACCGGCTACCTCGATACCTACGGCGACACCGTGGGGCTGCACCTGGGCGGCGTGCGGCCCACCCTGCTCACCCGCGACCCGGGCCTGATTCAGCACATTCTGCAGAAAAATCACCGCAACTACCCCAAATCCGACATTTCGCAGGGGCTGGCGCGCTACCTCGGCCACGGCCTGCTCACGGCCGAGGGCAACTACTGGCTGCAGCAGCGCCGCCTCATCCAGCCCGGCTTTCACCGCCAGCGCCTTGCCACTCTCACCGAGCTCATGCTCGACGTCATCGACGAGTGCCTGGCGCCGGTGGTGGCCGCGGCCCGGCAGCAGGGCGGCCGCGTGGAGGTGCCGGTGCACGAGCTGATGACCGCCACCGCTTTCCGCATCATCGCTCGCTCAGTGTTCAGCTCGGCCATGAGCGAAGACGAGCTGCAGCGCCTCTCGCGCCTGCTCACCGAGCTGCAGGCCTTCTATGTGCGCACCCTGCGCCAGCCCTACCTGCGCCCCTGGCTGGGCCTGCGCGGGCAGTACGGCCACCACGACCGGCTGGCCGCCGAGCTGCGCCAGCTGATCGGCGGCTACATCCGGCGGCGCAAGCAGCAGCCCGGCCCCGCCCCCGACGACCTGCTGCAGATGCTGCTGGACGTGCGCTACGAGGACTCCGGCCTGCCCATGACCGATGAGCAGGTGCTCGACGAGGCCATCATCCTGCTGGTGGCCGGCCACGAAACCTCCGCCAACGGCCTCTCTTGGCTGTGGTACCTGCTGGCCCGCCACCCCGCGGAAGCCGCCCGCCTGCACGCCGAACTGGCGGCGGTGCTGGGCCCGCGCCGCCCCACCTTCGCCGACCTGCCCCGGCTGCCCTACGCCCTGCAGGCGGTGCAGGAAACCCTGCGCCTCTACCCGCCGGTGTGGATGGTGGACCGCCGCGCCGCCCGCGACGACGAGTACCAGGGCCTGCGCCTGCCCCAGGGTACGCTGATTTCGGCCTACCTTTACGGCGTGCACCACCACTCCGCGCTCTGGGACGAGCCCGAAGTTTTCCGGCCGGCGCGCTTCGGCCCCGAGGCCCCGAGCCCGCCGCCCTACGCCTACCTGCCCTTCGGCGGCGGGCCGCGCCTCTGCATCGGGCAGCAGTTTGCCCTCACCGAGATGCAGCTGGTGCTGCTGCAGGTGCTGCGCCGCTTCGAGGTGGAGTGGGTGGCGCAGCCGCCCGTGCTCATGCGCCCGCTCATCAGCCTGCGCCCCCGCCACGACATCCGGCTGGGGTTTCGGCTGCACGAAAAGCCGGCGTAGCTTGTTAAACGACGAAGGTTGGGAGAAATCAGTATGATATCCGACCTTTGAAGGCTAAAACGTCGGTATGACAGGGTGTTGCCGCACCATATTTGTTCTTTATGACCACTCTTCTTGCTGCTGATAAGGCCCTGCCGGTCACGTTGGAGGACGCCCACGCCGAAATTCAGGCGCTCCGCACGGCGCTGGCTGAGCAAACGGCCCTGGCCCGCATTCCGGCGCAGAACCCCAACCCGGTGTACCGCCTCGGGCCCAACCAGCAGCGGCTGTTCGCCAACGCCGCCGCCGAGCGGCTGGCGGCCTCGCTGACCCCGCAGGAGCTGGCCGAGGGGCGGGCGCAGGCGTTCAGCTGGGCCATGCAGGCGCTGGCCAGCGGCGAGCAGATGCAGCGGGAGCTGCACGTGGGCGGGCGCTACTTCGCGGCCCGGCTCGTGCCGTTTTCGCAGGAGCAATACGTGAACCTGTACCTGACCGAGCAGACGGCCCTGGTGGCGGCGCAGCGCGAGCAGGCCGCGCAGCAGAGCATCATCCAGCAGGTCCTCGACGCGGTGCCGGTGCTGGTGTATGTGCGCGACGCGGCCGGCCGGTACGTATTTCAAAACGCTATTACCCGCGAAATGGGCGCGCAGCTGGCCGGCAGCCAGCCCACGCCCGAGCTGGCCGCCGAGCAGGCCCGGCAGCTGGCCAGCTACGACGCGGCCGACGCCCAGGTGCTGGCCTCCGGCCGCCAGCTGGTGGTGGAAGACGAGCTGACCCTGCCCAACGGCGACAAGCGCTGCCTGCACACCATCAAGCAGCCGCTGCGCTGGGCCGACGGCGCGGTGCACGTGCTCGGCGTGAGTGCCGACGTGACCGAGCTGAAGCGCGCCACCGAGGCCGCCACGGCCGCCGCCAAGGCCCGCGAGAACTTCCTGGCCAACATGAGCCACGAAATCCGCACGCCGCTCAACGGGGTGCTGGGCATGGCCAACCAGCTGGCCAAAACCCCGCTCGACCCGCGCCAGCAGGAGCTGCTGGGCATCATTCGCAGCTCGGGCCAGCACCTGCTGGGCGTCATCAACGACGTGCTCGACATGGCCAAGATCAGCTCCGGCAAGCTGGAACTGGCCCAGCAGCCCTTCGACGTGTGCGAGGTGCTCTACCAGGCCGCGCAGCCGCTGTTCGTGCAGGCCGAGGAGAAGGGCATTCACGTGGAGGCCATTCGCCTGCACGAGTCCTGCCCGAACCCCCAGGTGCTCGGCGACGCGCACCGGCTCAGCCAGATCATCCTAAACCTGTTCAGTAACGCCATCAAGTTTACGCCCGCGGGGGGCACCATCACCGCCGGCGGCTACCAGCTGGCCGAAACCGACGACTCGCTCACCATCGAGTTTCGCTTCAGCGACACCGGCGTGGGCATTGCGCCCGACAAGCTGGACCGCATCTTCGAAAACTTCACCCAGGCCTACGCCGATACCTCGCGCCACTTCGGCGGCACCGGCCTGGGCCTGACCATCTCGCGCGCCCTGGTGGAGCAGATGGGGGGCACGCTCCTGGTAAACAGCGAGCTGGGCAAGGGCAGCACCTTCACCGTGCGCCTGACGCTGCCCCGCGCCAAGGCTGCGCCCGCCGCCCTGGCCCCCGCCGCCCCGGCGTACGACACCGGCGCGCTGCGCGGCCGCCGCCTGCTGCTGGTCGAGGACAACGACATCAACCGCCTGGTGGTGCGCATGCTGCTGGAGGAGTGGGGCGCCGAGCTGGACGAGGCCGAGGACGGCCCCGAGGGCCTGGCCCTGGCCACCGCCCACGCCTACGACGCGGTGATGATGGACATTCAGATGCCCGGTATGAGCGGCCTGGAGGCCACGGCCGCCATTCGTGCCCTGCCCGACGCCCGGCGCGCCCAGGTGCCCATTCTGGCCCTGACGGCCAACGCCTTCCAGAGCGACACCGAGCAGTACCTGGCCGCCGGCATGAACGACTGCATTGCCAAGCCCTTCGAGGAAGCCGAGCTCTACGGCAAGCTGGCCGCGCTGGTAGGGTAAGGCCCGGGCGATTTAGAACGTCATGCCGAGCGCAGCGAAGCAGCTCGCGTACTGACGTTGCGCAATCAAGCCTGAACGTCAGCCGTGAAGCATCGTGTGGAGCTTGCTCTGGCCGAAATATGGCCGAAATATGGCCGAAATAGCCCGTCAGGTCGAGCGAAGTCGAGACATCTCGCCGGATATATAGTAGGGTCATGCTTCGCGGGGCTCAGCATGGCTTTGCTATCCGGCGTCAGCACGCGAACTGCTTCGCTGCGCTCGGCCTGACGGGCTATTGTGCGCTGACTTCACCCGGCTGCCGTAGTCACCTACTTACTGCCACCACCGGTTCTGCGGCGGGGCACCGGCGCCGAGCGTGACGGGCTGGCCCAGCTCGGGCGTGGTGATGGGCAGGCCGCGGCGGGCGGCTTCGGCCCAGGCGCGGGTGACGGGCTCGTTCCAGGCGTGGTGGGCTTCGGTGAAGGCGCCCCAGTGCACCGGCTGGTAGAGGCGGGCGCGTACGTCGAGGGCGGCCTGCACGCTCTGCTCGGGCATCATATGGATCTGGCTCCACTGCCGGTCGTACTGCCCACACTCCATCAGGGCGAGGTCGAAGGGACCGTACTGCCGGCCGATCTGCTGGAAATGGGGGCCGTAGCCCCCGTCGCCGCTGTAGAACACCCGGCGCGTGGGCGTCTTCATCACCCACGACGACCAGGAGGTGGAGTTGCGGTTGGTCAGCCCACGGCCGGAAAAGTGACGGGCCGGCTGGCTGATGACCGTCAGGCCGCCGGGCAGCTGCAGCGAGTCGCCCCAGTTCAGTTCGTGGATTTTGGCTTCGGCCACGCCCCAGCGGCGCAGGTGAGCGGCCACGCCCAGCGGCACCACGAAGTGCGCCACCTGGTCCTTGAGCTGGCGGATGGTTTTGTAGTCGAGGTGGTCGTAGTGGTCGTGGGAGATGAGCACGGCGGTGATGCGCGGCAGCTGCTGCGGGCTGATGGCCAGCTGGGGGTTGTAGCGCTTGGGCGTCACCCAGGAGAGCGGGCCCATGTCCACGCTCAGCATGGGGTCGAGCAGCAGGTTCTGGCCGGCTATTTCCACCAGGCTGGCCGAGTGGCCAAACCACGTCACGCGCAGGGTTTCGGTGGTTTTCTGCCGGATGCGGGCCGAGTCGAGCGGCTGGGTGGGCAGCGGGGCGGCGGGCTCGGTGTTGGGCACTTTGCTGAACAGAAAGCGCCACAGGGCTCCCATCATGCTCCCGCCGGTCATCATCTCGGTGGGCACCAGGTTCTCGAACTTGCCGTCGTGGTAGCGGCCGGTTTTGGCGTAGGCGGCGCGCTCGGCCTTGGTGGGCTTGCCGCCCAGCTCGGGGCTGAGGTTGGCAAAGGCCACGCCGGCCAGCAGCAGGAGCAGCAGCAGGCTCAGTGCCCAGCGGCTGAGGGTTTTCAGGGGTTTTCTCATTGAATGATGTGGAAGTATTCCTGCACGTCGAGCAGCTCGGTGGCGCGGGCCTTGCCGCGCAGGGGCTGCCCGCCGAGGGGCGTAAACTGAAACTCGGGCTGCGGGCCCAGCTGCTGGCGCAGCGCGTCGGAAATCAAAAACCGGCTGCCCAGGGCGTTGCACTGGCTCTGGATGCGGGCGGTGGTGTTCAGCACGTCGCCGTGGTACACCAGCTCGCGGTGGGCCGTGCCCACCAGCACCGTGGTCACCAGCCCGCCGTGGGCGCCGGCCTTGAATTCGGGCACCACCGCGTAGTGGCGCAGGTAGTAGTCGCGCCGCTCGGCTATGGCGCGCTGCATCTCGAAAAAGCAGTGCAGGCAGTTGGCGTAGCGCAGGCCCCGGGCGGCGGGCCAAGTCACCACCACTTCGTCGCCCACGTACTGGTACACCTCGCCGCGGGTGGCCACGATGGCCGGGCTCACGTCGCGGAAAAAGTCGCGTACCAGGCGGCTGTAGGCGTCGTTGCCCAGGGTTTCGGCCAGCTGGGTCGAGCCTTTCAAATCGACGAAGAGAAAGATGCGGTCCTCGGTTTCGGGCTGCTGGTAGCGCCCGCCCAGCAGCTCCTGCAGGCGGCGCTGGCTCATGCCCAGCAGCAGCTGCCGCAGCAGCGAGGTGACGAACACGGCCAGCAGGTAGATGACGGGCACCAGCAGCAGGTGGCGCAGCGGCCCGGCCGTGCTCGGCGCCGGCTCGGCCCACAGCTGCGGCAGCCCCAGCCGGTGGGCTACCAGCCGAAACCCGCCGTAGAGCAGCCCCAGCAGCACCAAGTGCCCGAGGCCCTGCAGCAGCTTGGCCGCGCGCAGCGACACCCGCTGCACCAGCCACGGAAACCCCACCGCTTCCTGCAGGCCCAGCAGCCAGCCGATGGGAAAGCCCACCAGCGCCAGTGGCAGCAGCGCCCGGTTGGGCACCCACAGCAGCAGCGCCATGGCCAGCAGCACCGTCACGAACACCCCGCCGGTACTGCCGATGCTCTGCAGCAAGTGGCGCTGGGCCGCCCAGAACCGGGCCGAGCGGGCGGCAGAAGCGTTGACGTAGGGCATAGGCAGGGTAGGAGTGGGGCGGGGCCGCGGTAGTGGTAGTCGGGATGATACGCGAAATACTTTACCGCGCTGCCAAATGCCCACGCCAAACCCGTTGGGCGAGGCGGCGGCTTTACGGGTTACACTTGAACGTCATGCTGAGCCCTGCGAAGCATCTCGCCTGCTTCGTTGTTCGGTAAAGATGCTTCGCGGCGCTCCGCACGACCCAACCCGGACCCAACAAAACCGCCCCGGCCGAAGAATCGACCGGGGCGGCGGAGAGAGAAGGAACGGGGTGGATTAGCTGCGGCCTTGCTTGAAGTCACCGCGGCGGCCGTCGTGCTGGCCACGGCGCTGCTGCATCTGCTTCTGGCGCTCCTGGCGCTTGGCCTCAAACTGGGCGTACTGCTTTTTGCTGAGCACGTCCTTGAGCTTTTTGTCGGTGCTTTCGTGGATGCGCTGGGCCTCGCCGCGCAGCTGGCTGCGGTCGGCGCCCTGGGCGCGGCCGCGCAGGGCCTGCATCTGCTGCTGCTGCTCCAGGAAGATCTGGTCGACCTTGGTTTTCTGCTTGCTGCTCAGGCCGAGTTCTTTGGCCAGCTTTTCGCTGCGCTGCTGCCGGCGCTGGGCGTCGTCCTTGCGGCCCTTCTTGTGGTCTTTGTCGCCGTCTTTGTCACGGTCCTGGCGCAGCTCGCGGCGGTCCTGGCCGGTGTCTTGGCCAAAATCGGTGGCAAAGGAGCTGCCGGCAAACGAGCCGGCCAGACCGAGGATAAGCGCGAGGCTGAAGAGTTGCTTTTTCATGGGTGACAAATGGTTGGGAGGTTGGTTTCGACGTTGAGATTCAGGACGCTGCGTCCTTGCCAGATGCTTTGCAAGCCCAGTGCCGAAGTGCGGGGGCGCTGGGCCGGTTCTCTGGCATCGGCCCCAAAACCCCGACGAACAGCCGCGTTTTGTCGCCCATCCAGCACGAGCCGGATTGGCCGAATATGCTACGCCGCGCGGCCGGCACCCGCGTTTTGGTGGCCGGTGCCCGCCCGCTGGCAAAAGGTTTGGTCGCCGGTAATCTTTTCGCACAAGCCCAGTTTCCGGCCGCACAATCAATTCCTGCCCATGCCACGGCGTAGCTGCTTTCTTATGACTGGAAAACTGGTACTTTTTGCGGTCAGCCTACTGGCCCTGGCCGGACCACGGGCCCAGGCCCAATCCGCCCCGAAACCGGCCGACGCCGACGCGGCTATCCGCAGGCTAGGCACGGCCTTCGTGCAGGTTCCCACACACGTGGGCCTGTCGGTGGGCATCGTTGACCACGGCCAGAAGAGCCTGTACCATTTCGGCTCGACGCAAAAAGGCCGGCAGCAGGTGCCAACGGCCCAAACGGTCTACGAAATTGGCTCTGTCAGCAAGACGTTCAACAGCCTGCTGCGCACCAAGCCCGAAAAGCTCGCCGGCCGGGTGCTGTCACCGGTCTGCTAGATAAATCAACGCCGGATGCGTGCTACTTTGCCGCCATGCAGCTCCTGACCCTCGGCGGCCTCGCGCCGGCCGCCATTCCCCGCCTCGAAACGCCCGACCTCCTCCTGCGCGGCCCCCGCCCCGACGACCTGCTCGAAGCCGCCGCCCTGCACCAGGACCCGGCCTTCTACCGCTACCTCGGCAACCAGCCCAACGACGAGGAAACCGTGTGGCGCCGCATTCTGGGCCAGCAGGGCCTCTGGGCCATGCTTGGCTACGGCAGCTGGTCGGTGGAGGAAAAAGCCACCGGCCGCTTTATCGGCACCACCGGCTTCTTCGACTACCAGCGCGACCTGACCCCGTCCCTGAAGGGCACGCCCGAAGCCGGCTGGGTATTCGCCCCGCGCGTGCACGGCCGCGGCTTCGCCAGCCAGGCCTTGCAAGTGGCCCTGGCCTGGGCCGACGAGCACCTGCCCGCCCCGCGCACCGCCTGCATCATCGACCCCGACAACGCCGCCTCCCTGCGCCTGGCCCACAAGTTCGGCTACCGCGAATACGCCCGCTCGCCCTACCACGGCAGCGACATCGTGCTGCTGGAGCGCCCCCGCGGCGGCCAGTAAAACGGCGCAACTGGCCGTCGTTGCGCGGCGTAGCCGAAGCAATCCGCCCTCCAGTAGCACCGCCGACCCAATACGCACCAACTGCAAAGTCGCCAGAACAACAACGGCACCGCCCGAAACCTAAGCTACTGGTTTCCGGCGGTGCCGTTTTCGGTCGTTGCCGGTTTCGGCGTTGCTGCCGCGAGGGGAAAGATTGGCCTCGCCGCACGTTCCCACCGCCTCGCCGCCTCATCCTAAAAAACCAAAAGGCCCGCTTTCGACAGAAAGCGGGCCCTTACGTCCGGCCGAATCAATCGTCCGGCTCCCCCTCTCTTTTTCGGAGAGGGGGCCGGGGGGGGAGGCGCACGTGAGGTTACTCCGCCAGCAGCTGCGCCACCGTCTTCTCGAATTCCGCCTTTTCCTGCTCGTAGTACTTGCCGGTGCCGGGGCCCGAGAAGCCGGTGTGCACCTTGCGCACCTCGCCCTTCTTGTCCAGGAAGATGGTAGTGGGGAAGGCCAGCACCTTGGCCAGCTGCGGCAGAGCTTTGCTGGCCGAGTCCTTGTTGGCCACGCCCGCCACGGCCAGGTCGTAGCCGATGTTCATGCGCTGCTTCATCTTCAGCAGCTTCTGCGACGCCAGTTTCTGGTCGGGCGTGCGCTCGAAGCCCAGTCCGATGATTTCCACCCCGCGCTGCTTGTTCTGCTCGTACCAGGGCGCCAGGAAGTTGGTTTCGTCCATGCAGTTGGGGCACCAGGAGCCGAGCACCTGCACCACCACCACCTTGCCCCGGTACTTCGGGTCGGTGGGGGAGATGCTGCCGCCCTCGAAGATGTTCGGAAACTTGAAGTCCAGCCGCTTCTGCCCCGGTTTCAGGCCGGTGAGGGCGTTGGCGTCGGGTAGCTTGGCGTTGGGGTCCAGCGTGGCCGTCCAGGTTTCATGGCCCGATTTTCCGCTGTAAAAGTCACCCTGAAGAGTTTTGAAACCATCAGCCGAGGTAGCATCAAATAGCCACCCGTGGCTACCGTCGAAAGTGGCAAGCTGTAAACGTTCCTTCCCGTCGCGCATCTTTACAATGTTGCCGCTCAGGTAACGGTAGTCGCCCGTGGTAGTCAGGAAAGTGCCGTACGCTTTGTCGCTGTCAGCTTCCTTGCGGAAGATGCCTACTGCCGGATACGTTTCACCCGAATCATCTTTGAATACTACGCTGAAGCTCTGTGCTTGGTGCAGTAATGGGTAATCGGTGCGCTCTTTTGCTTCCCCAAAAAACAAGGTTTGTGGCGTGGGATGAGAAGCTTTGAAGGGTACTCGGTAAGAGCCTTTTGCATCGTACTTTACCCAATAACCAGTGAGTGTTCCAGATGAGGCGGCTTTTGACAACCTCTCCGACACCACCAGCGCCGCGTCGAAAGCCCCGAGGCGGATGGTCGTAGAGTCGCCAGCCGTGCTGATTTCGTCGCAACGCAGCTTTTCCTCGCCGTTGATGCCCCGGTTGATAAGGTATACCACCTGCTTACCGCCTTCGTCCTTCAAGTCGAACAGGAACGGTATTTCCTGGCCCTGAGCCGACAGCACGCCGCGCCAGGTGCCGGCCGTCAGGGCCGTAGCCGTGGTGGCCGCGCTGCCACTTTCCGAGGCAGTGGCATTTTTATCACCGCCTGAGTTGCAGGCGCTCAGCAGCGTGGTCAGCAGGGCGGCGCTGCCCAGCAGCCGGCGGCCCGAAACGAATTGAAAAGTCATCTGTTACTAAGGAAGATGGGCGCAAAAAGACCCGAAAAAGTACACTCCGTGGCCGACCCCAATGGCCGAACCCGCGTACAACCTTGCGGCGAATATAAAGTTTGCCGGCCGGTGAGGCGGGGCCTATATTTGCGCCTTAGCCGCTTTAGGCTTGGTTTTGTCACCCTTTTCCCGCTGATATCCCATGGCGTTTGACCTGGAAATGATCAAGACCGTGTACAACGGTCTGGGCGAGCGAGTAGAAGCTGCCCGCCGCGTAGTGGGCCGCCCCCTCACGCTGGCCGAAAAAATCCTATACGCCCACCTCTACAACGGCGCGCCCGAACAAGCATTCGGCCGCGGCGTTTCCTACGTCGACTTCGCTCCCGACCGCGTGGCCATGCAGGATGCCACCGCCCAGATGGCCCTGCTGCAGTTCATGCAGGCTGGTAAAGTAAAAGTGTCGGTGCCCTCCACGGTGCACTGTGACCACCTGATCCAGGCCAAAGAAGGCGCCGCCGAAGACCTGGCCATTGCCAACTCGGAGAACAAGGAAGTGTACGACTTCCTGGCCTCGGTGTCCAACAAATACGGCATCGGCTTCTGGAAGCCCGGCGCCGGCATCATTCACCAGGTGGTGCTCGAAAACTACGCCTTCCCCGGCGGCATGATGATCGGTACCGACTCGCACACCCCCAACGCCGGCGGCCTCGGCATGCTGGCTATCGGGGTGGGCGGTGCCGACGCCGTGGACGTAATGGCCGGCATGGCCTGGGAACTGAAATTCCCGAAACTCATCGGCGTGAAGCTGACCGGCAAGCTGTCGGGCTGGGCTTCGCCGAAGGACGTGATTCTGAAAGTCGCCGGCATCCTGACGGTGAAGGGTGGCACCGGCGCCATCGTCGAGTACTTCGGCGAGGGTTCCGAAAACATGTCGTGCACCGGCAAGGCGACCATCTGCAACATGGGCGCCGAAATCGGGGCTACCACCTCGGTATTCGCCTTCGACCAGTCGATGGTGACCTACCTCTCGGGCACCGGCCGCCAGGACATTGCCGAAGCCGCTAACGCCGTGGCCGCGCACCTGCGCCCCGACCCGGAAGTGTACGCCGACCCGGCTACCTACTACGACCAGCTGATCGAAATCAACCTGTCGGAGCTGGAGCCGCACGTCAACGGCCCGTTCACCCCGGACGCCGCCTGGCCGATTTCGCAGTTTGCCGCCGCCGTCAAGGAGCACGGCTGGCCCGAGAAGCTGGAAGTTGGTCTGATCGGCTCGTGCACCAACTCGTCGTACGAGGACATCACCCGCGCCGCGTCCATTGCCGAACAGGCCGTATCGAAAGGCCTAGCCGTCAACGCGGAGTTCACCGTAACGCCCGGCTCGGAGCTGGTGCGCTACACCGTGCAGCGCGACGGTCTGCTCGACACCTTCGCCCAGATGGGCGGCGTGGTGCTGGCCAACGCCTGCGGCCCGTGCATCGGCCAGTGGGCCCGCCACACCGACGACCCCAAGCGCCGTAACTCCATCATTACGAGCTTCAACCGCAACTTCGCCAAGCGCAACGACGGCAACCCGAACACCCACGCCTTCGTGGCCTCGCCCGAAATAGTGACGGCCTTCGCCATTGCCGGCGACCTGACCTTCAACCCGCTGACCGACACGCTGACCAACAAGGACGGCCAGCAGGTGAAGCTCGACGAGCCCCGCGGCGTGGACATGCCGCCCCAGGGCTACGCCGTGGAAGACGCCGGCTACCAGGCCCCGGCCGAGGACAGCTCCTCGGTGCAGGTACTGGTGGACCCGAACTCCGACCGCCTGGAGCTGCTGGAGCCCTTTAAACCCTGGGAAGGCACCGACCTGTCGGGCCTGCGCCTGCTCATCAAGGCCCAGGGCAAGTGCACCACCGACCACATTTCGATGGCCGGCCCCTGGCTGAAGTACCGCGGCCACCTCGACAACATCTCCAACAACATGCTGATCGGCGCCACCAACGCCTTCAACGGCGAAGCCAACAGCGTGCGGGATTACGTGGCCCAGGGCGAGTCGTACAACGCCGTGCCGCAGGTTGCCCGCAACTATAAGTCGATGGGCATCGGCACCATCGTGGTGGGCGACGAAAACTACGGCGAAGGCTCCTCGCGGGAGCACGCCGCCATGGAGCCGCGCCACCTGGGTGTGCGCGCCATCCTGGTGAAGTCGTTTGCCCGTATCCACGAAACGAACCTGAAAAAGCAGGGCATGCTGGCCCTGACCTTCGCCAACAAGGCCGACTACGACCTGATCGAGGAAGGCGACACGGTGGACATCATCGGTCTGACCGAGTTTGCCCCCGGCAAGCCCCTGCAGATCCGCCTGCACCACGCCGACGGCGACACGGACCTCATCACGGTGAACCACACCTACAATGAAGGCCAGATCGAGTGGTTCAAAGCCGGCTCGGCCCTGAACCTGATCCGCCTGCAGCAGTCGGCCCAGACGGTAGCCTAAGCTGCCCGACGGCTCCAAGCAGAAACCGGCCGCTTCCCGTGGGGGAGGCGGCCGGTTTTGCGTTTGGGGACTGCGCTAAAAGGCCGTCATGTCGAGCGAAGCCGGGACATCTGGCGGGCTGACACCTGGGAATCTTGTTCAGCGAAAAGCTCCCACCCAACAACCTGCGCGGGATGGCCCAACGGGACAACTCTATCTGCTGTCGTGGGCTAGTGGACAGCCACCGATGCCCGTTCTTTGTGCCGAAACAGTTCGATGCCTTATTCCTATGCGCTGCTATGTAGCCCTGATGCTGTTGCTGGCTTCTCTTACCGCCCGGGCCCAGCAGGAATACCTCATTGATGACTTCTCCTCGCAGTATGTCGCGCGCATCCACGTCGACAACGACACCAGCGGCGTTGGCTGGATTGCCGTGTACGACCAGACCAAGCAGCCGCTGATAAAACTGGAGTCGACGGAGCTGTACGTGGAGCCGGATTATCAACGGCCCGGTGCTGCCGTTGCCCGCATTCCTTACGCCGAACAGCACTGGCTCATCAGCAACGATTTCAACTTCGACGGGCGCCCGGACCTGGCCATTCAGGACGGACACAACAGCTGCCGCGGCAACGTCTCGTTTCAGGTGTACCTGGCGACACCTACCGGTTTCGCGCACAACGAAGCATTTACCGACCTGGCGCAGAGTTATTGCGGCATGTTCGAGGTGGACGCCGAGCGGAAGCGAATCAGCGTGCAGCAGGCGGGCTCCTGGGGCGGGGAAGAAACCCAGTTCAGCGTGCGAAACAACGAGCTGTTTGTGGTGAGCCGCTACCGGGAAGACCAGTCGCAGGACCCCTTCGTGACGTACTCCCGGGAGGAGTGGAACGGCCAGCGGTTGGTGTCGACGGAGTGGCAGGAGCTATATCCCAGCGGCGAGGAGGAAATCTGCTCGTTTCGGCTGGCCGAAAACGGCAAGCGAGTCGTCCTTTTCGCCCGGGATTCCACCACGCTCTACTACGCGCTGCTGCGCAAGGACGAAAGCGTGGAGTTCAGCTACCCGGCGCTCCAGGCGGCGGAAGCGCTGCCCTTCACGCTGCACAACGCCAAAGCCGGGCTGAGTCTGCGCTTCCAGAACGGCTCGGCCCGGTACGAAATCCGCGAAACGGCTGGTGGCGCGCTGTCCGTGACGGCCCGCATCGGGGTCAAGACTCTGCAACTGACCGGTGCGGTAGCCGGCCGGAAGGGCAGCCTGCGCCCGTTGCTGCGGCAGCCGCTGGACAACCTGACGGTGCAGCCGTAGTTCGCAAGGCGCCGTACTGCCGAGGGGCGTCGTAGCTTCGCGTTTTCGGCTGGTATGGATTTTCTCTCGGTTTCAGGTATTACGTTTCAGGAAGCAGGCGCCAACGGCCTACGCGACATCAGCTTCCGGCAGCGGCGCTTTCAGAAGCTGGCCGTGGCCGGCGAAACCGGCGCGGGCAAAAGCACGCTGCTGCAGATCATTGCCGGGCTCACCGCCCCCTCGGCCGGCACGGTGCACTTCGAGGGGCAGCTGGTAGAAGATCCGCACGAAAAGCTGATTCCGGGCCACCCGGGCATTGCCTACCTCACCCAGCAGTTCGAGCTGCCCAAGTTTTTGCGCGTGGAGCAGGTGCTGCGCTACGCCGACAAGCTCGGACCCGGCGAGGCCGCCGCGCTCTACGAGCTGTGCCAGATCGACCACCTGCTGCCGCGCAAAACCAACCAGCTCTCGGGCGGGGAGCGGCAGCGCATTGCCCTGGCCCGGCTGCTGCTCGGCGCCCCGCGCCTGCTGCTGCTCGACGAGCCCTTTTCCAACCTCGACAGCGCCCACAAGCAAACCTTGAAAACCGTGCTGCGCGACGTGGGCCAGCAGCTCGACCTGAGCTACCTGCTCGTTTCGCACGACCCGCTCGATACCCTGTCCTGGGCCGATGAAATCATGGTGCTGCAGGCCGGGCGCGTGGTGCAGCAGGGGCCGCCGGAGCAGCTTTACCGCCAGCCCCGCAGCGAGTACGTAGCCGCCCTCTTCGGCGACTACAACCTGCTGCCCGGCGCGGCGGCGCGGCCGTTTGTGGCGTCGGGCGCGGTCAAAAAAGGCAAAAATCTGCTGGTGCGGCCCGAGGATTTTCAGCTCGGCGGGCCCGAGGCCGGGGTACCGGGTACGGTGCAGGAAGTACGGTTCTTCGGCAGCTACTACGAAGCATCGGTGCAGCTGACGGGCGGCGCGGCCGTGCGCGTGCGTACCCCCGAGCGCGGCCTGGCGCCGGGCACGCGGGTAGGTGTGAGCGTGGTGGCTGGCGGCGGCTGGCCGCTGTAGGCAAGGAACCACGGCGGCCGGCGGCCGTACAGCGGAGGAAGCCGCTTGCAACTCGAACGGCGCCACCCTTTTTTCCTCCGCACGCCATGACACCCGACCCCGCAGAATTCGACAGCATCCCCAACGAAGCCGATGAAGCCGCTGCTCGCCGCAGCGAGCAGCCCGTGGACCACGGCACCAGCGCCGATGCAGCGGCGCCCATCATCACCCAGGGCCACATGGGCGACGGCAGCGGCCAGCGCGGCAGCTACGGCGACAGCGACCAGACCAACGGCATGGAAGGCAACCGCGAGCAGCCCAAACCTGAATAGCATCCTGCCTAAGGCTAGGCCAAACAACGAAGGGCCGCTTCCCGGGAAGCGGCCCTTCGTTGTTTCAAAAGAACGGTGGCGTAGTGGCTACAGCGTGGCCACCTGCGTGCCGCGCGACTCGCGTGGCTTCTGCACCAGGTAGTAGTAGGCCAGCACCAGCAAGCCCAAGGTAAACGGGATGAGGGCCAGGTGCTTGCCCGTGATGCCGTGGCCGAACTGCACGGTGTCGAAGCCGAAAAACTCGCTGATCATCCAGTAGGAGTTGGCCGAAATCCAGAGCACGATGGCCAGGTTGTGGGCCAGCTCGGAGGCCAGGTGCCGGGTGCGCCAGGCAATAACCACGGCAATGGCCAGGGTGGGCACTATCATCGTCAGGCCCAGCGGCTTCCAGATCATGCACCAGCCCACGTCCTTGAGCAGCCAGAAGACGATGTGCAGGTTTTCCATGCGGCGGAAAGACGCCGGAATGGCGTAAATCGGGTCGTTGGCAGCCGGTTGCATTGCAGGTAGGGTAGGAGAGAAGCCAAAAATACACGCCGCTGGGACTCGGCGACGTCAGGAAATTCAAGGCAGTAGATAATATTTTATATCATGCTTTGAATTGCAAAGTAATTTGAAATATGTTTGCGACGTTATCCACCGCGGCCCGTTCCGCCGCTTATGCTAAGTAAGTCCGATGCGCAACCTGTTGAATCCGAAGTGGCTATTGCTGCTGAACTCCCTGCCCGTGGCGGTGCTGCTCCTGCTACTGGGCGGGAAGTTCAGCGTGATTCAGTCCCTGCTCCGCCCCGAAAGCCTGCACGCCTGGCGTATGGTGGGCGCGGGGCTGCTGGGGCTGGGCGCGCTGCACACCGGCTACGCGCTCTGGTGCCTGTGGCGGCGCCAGGCCCTACCGGTAGCCTACGGGGTGCTGGCCCTGCTGCTCAACCTCGGCGGCATGTACTACTACTTCTCCGTGGGGGCCGAGCTGCTGTTTCCGCCCGCGGTGCCGCGCTGGATGGTGGGCAGCGAAGCCGAGCTGTACGCCTTCACCTTCCTGATGCCTACGGTGGCCCACGCCACGCTGCTGCTGGTCGTGTACTCCGTGCCCGCCGACCGTCCCGTGGCGGCGCTGCCCAGCTTCGGCGTGGCGTTGGGCGTGCCGCTGGGCGCGTTTTTGCTGGCTCAGCTTCTGGGGGCGCTGCCCGGGAGCTTCGGCCACACCATCGAACACCTGCTGGTGACGGGCCTGTTCATCGTGGCGCCGCTGGTGTTTCTGTTTTTCCTGGCGCGGGGGCTTTACGTGGTGGTCAGCCGGAAAGCGGGCCTGTGGCACGAGCACCAGCTGCTCTGGAAACTGCTGATTGCCGGCGTATTGCCGCTGCTGGGCCTGGCCGTCAACGCCAGCCTGTCGCGGCCCGGCGTGTTCGGCGACTTCCGCAGCCCGTGGTTTTACGGTCTGGCCGCGCTCAATGCCCTGCTGCTCTGCCTGCCCGCGCCGGCCGGGCGGTGGGGGCGGCTGGCGCTGCTGCTGGGCCGCAGCGTCACGCTGGCCTACACGCTCTACTTCTTCGTGGTGTTCCTGCCGTTTCTGCCGCTGTCGGTGCTGGCGGTGATACTGATTGGCACCGGCTTTCTGATGCTGGCGCCGCTGCTTCTGCTGCTGGTGCACGCGCAGGTGCTCGACGACGACCTCACGCGCCTGCGCGGCGCCTTCCCGCGCTGGGCCCTGACCACTACCGTGCTGGCCGGCCTGCTGGTGCTGCCGCTGGGCCTGACGGCCGCCTACCTGCACGGCCGCCGCACCCTGCACGCGGCCCTGGCCTACGTTTACGCTCCCGACTACACCCGGCCGCCGCAGCCCCTCGACGCCGATGCGCTGCTGGCCACCCTGAACGTGGTGCAAAGCCACAAAGCCATCGACGTCGAGTGGTCCGGCCGGGGGCAGCCGTACTTGTCGACGTACTTCAACTGGCTGGTGCTCGACAACCTGACGCTGGCGGGCGACAAGCTCGACTACCTGCGCCGCATTTTCGGGGCCGATGCTGACTCGGTGGCCGCTGACAACTGGCTGGCGCCCGCCCCCGTGCGGCCGCCGGGCGGTCCGCGCCTCACCCGGGCGCAGCACCGCAGCACCTACGACGCCACCCAAGCCGCCTGGATTAGCTGGGTCGACCTGGAAATTACCGCTCCCGACAGCGTGCAACCGTGGAACCAGCCCCAGTACGCCACCGAGCTGGCCCTGCCGCCGGGCTGCTGGGTGCAGGATTATTACCTCGACATTGCCGGGCGGCGGGAGCACGGCATCCTGGCCGAAAAAAAGGCCGCCGCCTGGGTGTACGCCCAGATACTGAACGAAGGCCGCAGCCGCGACCCGGGCATCCTGCACTATCTCACCGGCAACCGCCTGGGCCTGCGCGTGTTTCCCTTCGCGGCGGGCGAGGTGCGGCGCACCGGCATCCGCTTCGTGCACAAGGAGCCCGTGCAGCTGCAAGTCGACGGCCAACTCCTGACGTTGGGCGACGCCGCGCGGCAGCCGGCGGTGGGCGAAGTGGCCACGGCCGGGCGCGAGGTGGTGTACCTGAGCCGGGCCGCCAAGCAGCGCCTGCCGCGGGTGCAGCGCCAGCCCTACTACCATTTCCTGCTCGACGTATCGGCCGGGCAGCAGGAGCGCAAGGCTGCTTACACTCGGGCGGTGCGGACGCTGCTGGCGCGGCAGCCGCTGCCTGGTACTCCGCGCTTCAGCCTGGTCAACGCCTACACCCGCCCCGTGCCCGCCGGCGCCGACTGGCAGCAAGCCCTGATCGATGCGCCCAACGCGGGTGGCCTATACCTGGCCGGCGCCCTGCGGCAAACGCTGGCCCAGACGCAGCTGCATCCTGCCACCACCTACCCGGTGCTGGTAGTGGTGACGGACCGCGCTGCCCAGGCCGTCCTTGATCCAGATTTTGCTGACTTAGCCGCCGCTTACCCCGAAAGCCCGGCCTACTACGTGCTGCCTACCCGCGGCCCGCTCGAAGCCCGTTCGCTGCGCTACGAATCGGCCCGGGTCTGGTCTGGGGCGCCCGCGCCCGGCAGCCCGGCACTGGTGCGGGCCTGGCCAGCGGTGGCCCGGCCGCGCGCCTACCTGCCCGACGACCAACAAGCCAGCATCGTGCTGAACCAGCCCGCCGTGCCCGTGCCGCCGACGGCCGAAGCCCGCTGGCTGACCGGCCTACGGCTGCAGGGCTACCAGCAACTGCTGGCTCTGCGGCCCGCCGCGGCCGAAGCTACCCGGCCGCCGGCCATCCAGGCCAGCTTCCGCTCGGGCATCCTCACCCCGCTGACGGCCTACCTCTCGCTGGAAAACGAGGCCCAGAAAGCGGCCCTGCGCCGCAAGCAGCAGGAGGTGCTCAAGGCCCACAGCGCCCTCGATGCCGGCGACGACACGCCCCCCACGGCCGTACCCCTCGACGGCGAGGCCGTCCTGCTACTGGCTGCCGGCGGCGCCCTGGGCTGGTGGCAACTGCGCCGGCGCCGGCCAGCGGCGGCTTAGCCCTGCCTCCGAGCCCCGCAGCTGCCCCCCCGTCGTGGGTGCTAAGTGCAGGGTGCTGAAGCGGGTAGAATGGGCCGGATAGCAGGGCCTGCTGAAGTCCCGCAGAACCGGAATCGGCTGCTGAGCTACTTTTGCGCCAGGCCCGGCAGCCGGCTCCGGGTCGGCTCCGTATCAGGCCCAGCCGGCCGCGGCAAACCGGCCGATTCTGCAATGACCAACTACCTACGCAAAGCGGCCAAAGCCACGGCCTACGCCGGCGGCGGCCTGCTCGGCGCCCTGGCCCTGTACGGCCTGGCCGCCGTCACCCTTTCGCGCATCCCGGTGCGCCGCCGCCGCCCCGACGGCCCCGAAGTCGTCGAGTGCTTTATTCTCTCCAACGGCGTGCACACCGACATCGTAGTGCCCGTGCGCAGCGCGCAGATGGACTGGAGCCGCCTGATTGCCTACGCCGACACCCCCGCCGCCGACCCCACGATGGACTACCTCGGTTTCGGCTGGGGCGACAAGGGCTTCTACCTGAACACGCCTACCTGGGCCGAGCTGCAGCCTCGCGTGGCCTTCGAGGCCATGTTCTGGCTGAGCACCACGGCCATGCATGCCACCTTCCACCACCGCCCCGCACCGGGCCCCGAGTGCGTGCCCATCACCCTCACCCGCCCCGAGTACGCCCGCCTGGTTCGGTTTATCCTCAACAGCTTCGAGCTGGACCGGCGCGGCCGCGCGCGGCACATCGAGGGCCACAGCTACGGGCCCTGCGACGCGTTCTACGAAGCCCGGGGCACCTACAACCTCTTCTACACCTGTAACTCCTGGGCCAACGCCGCCCTGAAGGCCGCCGGCCAGCGCGCTGCCCTCTGGACGCCCTTCGACCACGGGATTTTCCGCCATTACCGCTAACGGCGGCCGCGGGTTTGGCACTTCGGCGGGCGGCGGCTTACTTGCCGCGCATCCTCCGCCTGCCATGCCCACCATCTTCACCCACGCCCTCGTGGCGGCCGGCCTCGGCCGCATCAGATACGCCCGCCGGCAGCCCGCCCGCTTCTGGTGGCTCACCGCCCTGTGCGCCATCCTGCCCGATTTCGACGTCGTCACTTTCCGGCTCGGCATTCCCTACGCGAGCATGTGGGGGCACCGGGGCTTCACGCATTCCCTGGTCTTCGCCGCCCTCGCGGGCCTGCTGATGGCCTATGTTTTCTGGCCCCGGACCGATGCCCGGCCGCGCGCCCCGCTGGCCCTGTGGTTTGTCCTGGCCACGGCCACCCACCCCGTGCTCGACATGCTCACCAACGGCGGCCTCGGCGTGGCGCTGCTGGCCCCGTTCAGCGCCGAGCGGTTTTTTCTGCCCTGGCGGCCGGTGCGGGTGTCGCCGGTGGGCGGGGGCTTTTTTTCGGCCCGCGGCGTGGCCACGCTGCTGAGCGAGTTTCGGTGGCTCTGGCTGCCTACGCTGCTGGCCGTGGGGGGCGCGCTGCTGGCCCGGCGGCGCGCGGCTTAGCTAAAATGGTGAGCCGGCTGGGGCAACCCCGTGGGTACCAAAAGGAAACGGCCGCTGCGGGCGGCCGGACGAGGGTTGGAGTAAGGAGGAGAGGGGGATTAGTTCAGCCACACCTCCGCCAGCGGCTCGAAGCGCCGGGTGGCGAAAGCGCCGTACGGGCGCTCGGCGTAGAAGCCGAGCACGTGCACCTGCGGCAGGCCGGTGCGGGCGTTGGTGCGGTATTCCACCGGGTACACCTGCCCGGCCAGGGGCCAGTCACCGATGTGGTCGGTGGGGCGGCTGGTGGCGTCCACGCAACGGGCATACTGCTGGACGGGGAGGGGAGTTGGAAGTTGACTCTTCTTCGTTCTGCGCATATCCAAAAATACGGATATTTGGCAACAACTAAAAAAATTAGGTAGAAATATAGAAAGAATTTTTCCGGATTAGCGCGCTTTTAATGGGATGTAAAGTAGATCAAGTTGGGGTTCTGCGAAAAAAAGTCAACCGTCGCGGAACTATTCAAGCGGGCTCGGAAAACTAAATACTAAAATTATTAGTAAATAGCAGCGTCGCCGGCGTAACTGCGCGGGTTGGCCCGCTCTATGATGCGTATTACCCCGTTTTCCGTTGGCACCGACTGGGCCGGGCAGACCCTGCCGCTCTTTGCCTGCGCCGTGCCCGCGGGCTTCCCCTCACCGGCCGACGACCACCTCGACGCGCCCATCAACCTACACGAAATGCTCTTTACGCACCCCGCCTCCACCTTTCTGGCCCGCGTATCGGGCGACTCCATGACCGGCGCCGGCATCCGCCACGACGACATCATTGCCGTCGACCGGGCCCTGCAGCCGCAGGACGGCAGCATCGTGGTGGCCGTGCTCGACGGGGAGCACACCGTGAAGCGCCTGCGCCGCCTGGGCGAGCAAACCTGGCTGGAGCCCGATAACCCGCGCTACCCCATCATCCGGCTCAACGAAGGCTGCCAGCTGGTGATTTTCGGGGTGGTCACGCACGTTATCCACTCCTTCCGCGAGCGAAAAGCGCGGGCCGTACCCCCGACCGCCCGGCCGCGCAAACGCCCCTGACCGCCATGATTGCCCTGGTCGACTGCAACAACTTCTACGTGTCGTGCGAGCGGGTTTTTCAGCCGCAGCTGGAAACGCAGCCGGTGGTGGTGCTCAGCAACAACGACGGCTGCCTGATTTCGCGCTCCGACGAGGCCAAGGCCCTGGGCTTCGCGATGGGGGAGCCGTACCACCTGGCCCGGCCGCGGCTGCAGCAGCACGGTGTGCGCGTGTTTTCCTCGAACTACGCCCTCTACGGCGACATGTCGCGCCGGGTGCTGCGCGTGCTCAGCGACTTCACGCCCGAAGTCGACGTGTACTCCATCGACGAGGCCTTCCTGAACCTGGACGGCCTGCAGTACTGCGCCGGAGCGGGCCTGGACGCCTACGCCCAAGCCATTCGGCGCACGGTACTGGCGCATGTCGGCATCCCGACGGCCGTGGGCGTGGCCCCCACCAAGACGCTGGCCAAGCTGGCCAACCGCCTCGCGCGCCGGCAGCCGCCGGCCCAGCGCGTGCTGGTACTGGCCACGGAAGAGCAGCGCTGGGCCGCCCTCAGTCAAACGCCCATTGCCGACGTGTGGGGCATCGGCCGCCGCTACGCGCCCAAGCTGGAGGCGGCCGGCATTCGTACCGCCGCCGACCTGGTCGGGGCCCCCGAAAGCTGGGTGCGGCGCCATTTGGGCGGGGTGGTGGGCGTGCGGCTCTGGCAGGAACTGCGCGGGCAGCCCTGCCTGGATTTCGACCCGGCCGAGCTGGCCGCCGAGCCCGGGCAGCCAGCCCCGGGCCGCCACAGCGTGACGTGTACGCGCTCCTTTGGGCAGCCCCAACGCTCCCTCGTGGCGCTGAGCGAAGCCGTGGCCACCTTCACCAGCCAGGCCGCCGAAAAGCTGCGCCGTCACGGCCTGGCCGCGCACGTGCTCACCGTGCTGCTGGGCACCGACAAGCACGCCCCCGGCAGCGGCCCGCCCACCCACACGGCCGTGGTGGCGCTGCCCACCGCCACCTCCGACACCGGGGAGCTGATCGGCGTAGCGCTGCAGCGGCTGCGGCAGCTGGCGCGCCCCGGCACGGCCTACCACCGGGCGGGCGTGACGCTCAGCGGCCTGGAGCCGGCCGGGCAGGCGCAGCTGAGTATGTTCGGTCATTCGGCCGAGCAGCTGCAGCAGCGCCAGCAGCTCATGGCCCGCCTCGACGCCCTAAATGCCCGCTTTGGGCGCGGCACCGTGCGCCACGCCGCCACCGGCCTTGGTGATACCGCGTGGCGCGGGCGGCGCAACATGATGTCGGCGCTGTATACCACCGACTGGCAAGAGCTGTGGGCGGTGCGCAGCTAGGCGGCACTCGGCTGAAGCAACGGATTAGGCTGAGCGGCCAGTAAAAGGCGCCGTGCTGAGCTTGCCGAAGCGTTTCTACCAGACGATTTTGCTCGGTGAAGACGCTGGGGCAAGCTCAGCACGACCGTTTCCGGGTGCGTGGGAAAGCGGTTGTTGCTTGCTGTGCACATCCTGAGGCGGTTTTACCGCTGCACTACCACGCGGCGCACTTCTGCACCGCCGACCGAAGTCAGGCGCAGCGAGTATACGCCCGGAGCCACGCTGCTGAGGTCCAAATCATTGCTGGCGGCGGGTACAGCCCAACTGCCTGCCGTGCGGCCCAAGGCATCGAGCAATTCGACGCGGCGAGCCGGGCTGGTCGTCGGCAGCACCACGCGCAGGCGGCCGGTGGTCGGATTAGGATATACCTGCCAGGCCAACGGCGCGGCGGCCGCGCGCGTCGGCAGCACCTGCAGGTAGCGAATCTGGGCGGCATCGGCGGCGGCTTGCAGCTGCGGGAGCGACGGGGCGGCCAGCACGGCAAAGGCTATGACCACGGAGTCGCCGGGGGCGAGGCGGCCCAGGGCGGCCCCCACCACGTGCGACACATCGGCGCCGAAGGAGCCGCCGGCCGTGCGCTGCCGGGCGCGGTTGCTGAGGGTAAGAAACTTCTCGGCCGAGGAAAACCCGTCGCCGAAATACACCGGGGCGGTGCTACCGGCGTTGTTGTTCAGGGCGTAGTACGAGGCCACGGCGCGGGTATCGGGCCGCAGCAGCCGCACGCCGGCGTAGAGGCTGGCGGCGGTGGGTTGGGCGGCGTTGGCCACGTAGCCGAGCAGGCGCGTCGAGTCCCAGGCGGCTACGTTGCGGGCGGCTTCGGCGGGCAGGTCCCAGTCCATAAACAGGCCGGCGTGCAGGGGCCGGAGCGTGTCGGCCGAGGCGTTGCGCACGGTGTACTCCACGATGGCGTAGTCGCGGTCGGCGGCGGGGGCGGCGTAGGCCAGGGCCCGCTGCCGCACCCGCACGCCCAGGGTGCGGCCCCGGCTCAGGCTGGGCAGCGAATCCTGGAAGGTGCCGCTGGCCTGCTGGTGGGCCGTGGTCAGGGGCACCATCCGAATGGCCTGGCGGGTGAAGAAGTCGTAATCGGTGGTGTAGAGCGGGGCGCTGCGCAGGCGGTCCATGACGCGGGTGGGGCCCGTGGCCACCAGCAGCCCGCCTTCCGAGAGCAGCAGGGGCGAGTTGCGGTAGGTGATGCTGGCCCCGATTTCGTTGTTGGTCCCGTCGTAGCCGAGGTTGCCGCGGCTGGTCACGGTCAGGTGCAGGTCGTTGGCGGTCAGCACCACGTAGTCGGGGTTCAGCGCCACGGTCACGTACTGGTCGTCTTGGTAGCCGCCGGCGGCCGTGAAGCGGCAGCGCAGCACCCCGCGGGTGTTGATGGGCGTGCCGGCGGCCACGCGCAGCTGCACCGGCGCCAGCGCGGTGCCGCCGGTGGCCAGGCTGCCGAGGGTGGTCGGGCCGCTGGTCACCGTCAGCTCGGGCGTGAGCGAGGTGACGGTGAGCGTGAGGCCCTGTACCGGCAGCAGCAGGTTTTCGGCCGTGAGGGTGAGGCGGGCGGTGTCGGTGGGCAGCAGGCGCGGGCGGCTCAGGCGCTGCGCGCGGATGCGCACGGCCTGCTGGTTCGGGCCCAGGCTCAGCGCGCGGCGCACGTTGAGGCGGCCCGAGCCGAGGCGGCCAGCAATGGTGGTATTGCCCGGCACCGCGTAGATATCATCGGTGGTGCGACGGAGCACGGCGGCCACCTGCGCGGCCGTCAGCTGCGGAAACCGGTGGCGCACCAGCCCGGCCGCCGCCGCCACGATGGGGCAGGCAAACGACGAGCCGCCCACGGCCACGTAGGCGCTGTCGTGGTCGGCCGAGGTGGTCAGGATAAAGTCGCCGGGGGCCGAGAGCGTGACGCGGTAGCTGTAGGTGAGGACCTGCCGGTCGGTGGGCGAGACGCCGGCCACCGAAATGACGTTGTCGTAGGAAGCGGGGTAGAAGTCCAGCTCGGCGTTGGCGTTGCCGGCGGCCACCACCACCACCGCGTCGCGGTTGAGGGCGGCGTAGTTGATGACGTCCTGCTCGTACTGCGACTTGCCCCCGGTGCCGCCCCACGATACGTTGATAACCTTGCAGCCGTGGTCGGCCGCGTACACGATGGCCTCGTAGCCGCCGAACGACCCGGCGGCGGTGCTCGGGTAGATTTTCAGCGGCAGGTAGCGGCAGTTGAAGCCCACGCCCGCCAGGCCCTTGCCGTTGTCGGGGCGGGCCACGGCGCAGCCGGCCACCAGCACGCCGTGCCCGCCGTAGGGCGGCCCCACGCTCGGGTCGTTGTCGCGGTCCGCCGTGTCCCAGCCGCGGAAGTTGTCCACGTAGCCATCGTTGTCGTTGTCGATGCCGTCGACGGGGTCGGCGTAGTTGAGCTTGATCTGCCCGCGCAAGTCCTGGTGGGTGAAGCGCGTGCCCGTATCGGTGATGCCGATGACGACGGTGGAGTCGCCGCGGTCCAGGTCCCAGCCGCGGTAGGTCTGCGTTTTCTGCAGGTAATACTGCGTGGCGGCCTGGTTGGCAATGGTGGAGTCGGCCAGCGGGTCGTTGGGCTGGTAGAGCGGGGCGCGCTGGTAGAGCGGCTCCACGTAGCTCACCAGGCCGGTGCTCAGCAGCTGCTGGCGCACCTTGCCCAGCGGCAGCCCGGCGGCGTACCGGAACTGGTAGATGCCGCGCAGCTCCACGCTGCCGGGCCGCTCCTGGCTCGGCGGCAGGGCCCGCGGAAACTTCTGCTCCAGCCCGCTGGCCCCGAGCTGGCGCAGCGCGGCTTCGAGCTGCCCGATCTGGGCGCCCGCGGCCAGCCGCAGCACCGCCGTGCCGGGCAGCGTGGGCGAGGGCGCTCCGCCGGCCGCCGCCGACGGCTGAGCGGCGGAGCTGAAAGCCAGGGCAAAGCAGACGCAGGCGGTAACTAACAGGCGTAGGAGTCGGTTCATCGGTGTAAATGATGTGATAGGGCAGCTCGGACCTAACTACGTAAATTTAGCGCCGAGCCGGCATCGGCTCCGAACTTTTCGACCAACTTCGCCCCGCATTCCCTCAACCTCAGTTTATGACCGATACGACCCAGAAGCACCAGGCTACCCTGGAGCAGGCAGTCCAGGCCCTGCACGGCCGCACGTTCTTCGCCCAGTACCCCGAAAACCCCTCGCCCGACGTGTACGGCGCCGAGGCCGACGCCCAGGGCCGCGCGGCCTTCACCGCCCGCCGCGGCCAGCAGTTCCAGGAGCTGCAGCAGGGCGAGCCGCAGGGCTGGGCCGGGCAGGAAGAGTCGCCCTACGAGCAGGCCGGGCTGGATATCAAATACCCCTTCTTCGCCCCCGAAACGCTGGTGCAGAACGCCCAATCGGCCTTCGACGCCTGGCGCAAGGTGAAGCCCGCCGACCGCGCCGCCCTGCTCATTGAGAGCCTGGAAGGCATGAAGCAGCGCTTCTTCGAAATTGCCTACGCCACCATGCACACCACCGGGCAGGCCTTCCTGATGTCGTTCCAGGCCTCGGGCCCGCACGCCGCCGACCGCGCCCTGGAAGCCATTGCCGCCGGCTACGAGGAGCAGACGCGCTTCCCGGAGCAGACGCGCTGGGACAAGCCCATGGGCAAGTTCACCATCAGCCTCAACAAAAGCTGGCGCCCGGTGCCCAAGGGCGTGGCCCTGGTTATCGGCTGCTCCACCTTCCCGACGTGGAACACCGTGCCCGGCATGTACGCCTCGCTGGTAACCGGCAACCCCGTCATCATCAAGCCTCACCCCAAGGCCGTGCTGCCCATTGCCATTGTGGTAGCGGAGGTGCAGAAAGTGCTGGTGGCCAACGGCCTGCCCGCCGCCATCTGCCAGCTGGCCGTCGATGCCGACGACCACCTCATCACCAAGGCGCTGGCCGAAAACCCCGCGGTGAAGCTCATCGACTACACCGGCGGCACCGAGTTCGGCAACTACATCGAGGGCCTGCAGCAGCAGGGCAAAACCGTGTTTACCGAGAAAACCGGCGTCAACTCGGTTATCCTCGACTCGTGCGACGACCTCGACAAGGTGGCCCAGAACCTGGCCTTCTCCGTGAGCCTGTACTCGGGCCAGATGTGCACCGCCCCGCAGAACTTCTTCATTCCGGCCGCCGGCGTGAAAGTGGGCGACACCCTGGTGCCCTTCGAGGAAGTGACGCAGAAGCTGGCCGCCGCCGTGCAAGGGCTGGCTACCAACCCCAAGGCCGCCCCGCACGTGCTGGGCGCCATTCAGAACCCGGCCACGCACGAGCGCGTGGCGCAGATGGCCGACCGCGGGCACCGCTCGGTGCTGGC
Source organism: Hymenobacter edaphi (assembly GCF_003258365.1). Classification (GTDB taxonomy): domain Bacteria; phylum Bacteroidota; class Bacteroidia; order Cytophagales; family Hymenobacteraceae; genus Solirubrum; species Solirubrum edaphi. The sequence continues at coordinate 588,872 of NZ_QHKM01000004.1, forward strand.
CCACGGCCCGGTGGAAAACCCGATGTTCCAGAACGCGCGCACCTGCTCGCCGGCCCTCTACGAAGTGGATGCCACGCAGAAGGAGCAGTTCAGCCAGGAGCTGTTCGGGCCCATCATGCTGGCCATCAAGACCAAGGACACGCATGAGAGCATCCGGCTGGCGGCCGAGCTGGCGCGGGAGCACGGCGCCATTAGCTGCGCGGCCTATACCACCGATGCCGCCATCAAGGAGGAAATCATGGACCAGATGAGCCTGGCGGGCACCGCCGTGAGCTTCAACCTGACCGGCGGCATCTACGTGAATCAGAACGCGGCCTTCTCCGACTTCCACGTCACGGGCGGCAACCCGGCCGGCAACGCCTCCTTCACCAACCCCGAGTTTGTGCTCAAGCGCTTTACCTGGGTGGGCTTCCGCGAACCAGCGGTGTAAGGCAATTAAAACTTGAGCATTAAAAAAGGACCGTCAGATAAAACTGACGGTCCTTTTTTGTGCTTGCGCGGCCGCGTTTAATTGGAAGCGGCCTTGCGGCTGGCGTTGCCGTTGCTGTACTTGAATTTCTTGCTGCCCTTCACGGTGCGGAACTGGTAGGGGTTGTTCGCTTTCGTGTCGAGGCCCAGGCCCACGCTGCCGCCGCGGGTCTGCTTGTACTGCCGCTTGTCGTTGCCGCGCTCGGCGCCGCGGTTCGAGACGGACTTGTAGTTGTGCGGATTCTGCATGGCCGCGTCGCCGCGGGAGCAGGCCGTGCCGCTGAGCAGGCAGCCCGCAGCGAGGAGGTATAGTAGAGGTTTCATGGTGGAAGCAGCGAAAGTGAGAGAAGGGAGAAGTGCCAGCTTATTAGCTAAGCACCACACCGTTCCTTTTACTGCCTTCCGCCCGAAAAGGATATGCCCGGCCCCAGAAATATCGGGGGCCTGCGCAGGCCAACCCGCTGGGTGTTAGGCCCGGCGCAGCCAGCGCACCGGCGCGGCCTCGGGCACCACCAGCGTGGGAATGGGGCTGCGCAGCATGAGCCGGGCCCCGGTGCTGGTGTCGAACTGCTCGCCCGGCAGGGTGCGCTGCCGGGCCACAAAGAGCAGCAGGTCGGCGTCGCAGGCCCGCAGCAGCTGCAGAATTCCCTCTTCCACCGAGGCGTGGTAGGCCGTGTGCAGGGTGTGCGGCAGGTCGCCGAGCAGGCCGATTTCGGCGAAGCGGGCAAGCAGCGCCGCGGGCGGGGGCAGGGCTTCGTCGGCGGTGTACACGTGGATGCCCACGGTGGAGGGAACCAGCTGCGCCAGCAACCGGGCGGCGGCGGTCCGCCCGCTGCCCAGGTACAGCACCCGCGTGTCCTGGCGCAGGCTCAGCAGCAGCTCGGTCACGCGGCGGGCGCTGCCGGGCAGGCGCACGGCCTGCCCGTCGGTGTCGAGGGCCAGGCGGGTGGGCACTTCGGCCGGGGCGGCGAAGGCGGCGGGCACCACCAGCAGCGGATTCGGCAATAGGCGGCAAAGCAAAAACAGCGGGTGCGCGGCCGGACCGGGGGCATCGGCGGCGGGCGGGCGGCCGACCACCAGCACGTCGGTGGTGCCGGGCTGCGGGCAGCGGGCCAGCTCGGTGGCCACGTCGCGGGTTATGAGCGTGAGGCGGCAGGGGCCCTGCGTGGCCAGGGCAGCGGCCTGGGTGTGCAGGCGGGCGGTAAGCTGGGCCGCCGAGAGGCCCGGCGGCAGCGGGAAGTGCGCGGCCGCCGCATCGTGGGGGGCGGGCAGCACGGCCAGCAGGCGCAGCTCGGCGGGCTGTTGGTGGCTGCGCAGGTGCCGAATCAACATCAGAGCATAGGCCAGGGCATTGTCGGCGGCGGCCGAGCCGTTCATTAATACGCTGAATGTCGTCATGGCCTGCGGCCACCGGCGGAGTAGCCGCGGTGTCTGTGCAAGGTACCACAAATTCAAGTTATTATTGTTAAAGTAATATTAAAAACAAGGTAATTTATAAAATGACGAATCGTCGGGCTGTGCCGACCGGGTAGGCCGGGGTTTTCCACCGGCCACGCACCACGTCGGGCTTCAGTCAGCGGGCGAGTTATGGCGCCGAACGGGCCCAGGCCCGACTCGAACGGCAAGCGGTGCGGGCCGCATGGACTACGGCCCGCACCGCGTTTCTAAAAGCTCAGGGCCTCGCGGAAGCGCGTGGACTGCTGCCGCGACACTTCCACTTCGCCGCCGCCGCGCAGCCGGATTTTCAGCGTGCTGCTAAACCAGGGCTCGATGTGCTCCACCCACTTCAGGTTGATGATCTGCTGGCGGTTGACGCGGAAAAAAACGGCCGGATCGAGGCGGGCTTCCAGCTGCTGCAGGGTGCGCGGAATAAGCGGGCGCACGTCGTGGAAGTGCAGGCGCGTGTAGTTGTCGGCCACTTCCAGCAGGCGCACGTCCTGCAGGCGCACAAACCAGCACCGCTCGCCGTCCTTGACGAACACCTGGTCGGTTTCGCGCAGCAGCTCGCGGGCGGCGGCGGCGGGCTCCGCCGCGTCGGGCGCGGGGCCGGCCGGCTGGGCCGTGCGGGCCTTGGCCAGGGCGGCGGCCAGGCGCTGCTCGTCCACGGGCTTGAGCAGGTAGTCCAGCGCATTCACCTCGAAGGCCTGCACGGCGTACTGGTCGAAGGCGGTGGTGAAGACGACCTGCGGGGCGGCGTCCTCCAGGTCGGCCAGCAGCTCGAAGCCCGAACGGCCGGGCATGTGAATGTCGAGCAGCAGCAAATCGGGGCGCAGCTCGGTCAGGCGCAGCTGGGCTTCATCGGCATTGGCGGCTTCGCCCACCACCGTCACGTCGGGGTGGCGCTGCAGCAGGCGGCGCAGCTCCTGGCGGGCCAGGCGGGAGTCGTCGACTACGAGAACGTTCATGGGGTCAATGAATAAGGAGCAATCAGCAGGAAGCAGGGGCCGGCGCGCCTGGCACGGCGGCCGCCGGCAAAGGCAGGTGGTCAGTGCCCAGGGCCAGCGGCTCGTTGCCCAGCGGCAGGCGCACGGTGGCGGCCACGGTAGCCGCGTCGGCCTGCTCCAGGCGCAGCTCGGCCTGCGGGCCGAACAGCAGGCGCAGCCGCTCGCGCACGTTGCGCAGGCCGGTGCCGGTGCCGTCGGGGCGGGGGGCCGTGGGGTGGGGCGTGAGCTGGCCGGTGTTGGCCACCGTCAGCAGCAGCTCCTGCGGGGTGCGGCGGGCCCCGATGCGCAGCTCGCCGCCCGCCGGCAGCGGGGCCAGGCCGTGCTTCACCGCGTTTTCGACGAGCACCTGCACCAGCATGGGCGGCACCAGCACCGGCAGGCAGTCGGCGGGCACGTCGATGGCGTAGCGCAGGCGCTCCTCCAGCTGCAGCGACTCCAGCTGCAGGTAGTCGCGCACCACGGCCAGCTCGCGGCCCAGCGGCACCTGCTCGGTGCGGTTCAGCTGAATGGCGTAGCGCAGCAGCTCGGAGAGGTGGCTGAGCATGTGGCGGGCGCGCTCGGGGTCTTCGCCGATAAGGGAGCGGATGTTGTTGAGCCCGTTGAAGAGAAAGTGCGGGTTGATCTGGGCCTTGAGCGTCTGCATCTCGGCCTCGCGCACGGCGGCCGTGAGCTTCCACTTGTCGATTTCGGCCTGGCGGTAGCGCTGCAGGTAAAACCAGCCGAAGTAGAACCCGCTCCACAGCCAGAGCAGGAAGTTGACGTTGAACACGTAGCCGATAAACTGGCCCACCCCGTAGGACTGCCCGGTGGAGGCGGGCCGCACCACGCCCGCAATCAGGCCCCAGATGATAACCTGGCTGAACAGAGCCAGCAGCAGGTTGGTGAGCAGCAGCCGGCCCAGCAGCGGGGCCGGGCCCAGCTGCGTCCAGCCCCGGGCCCGGATGTGGTAGCGCAGGCCGTGGGAGAGGCCCAGCAGCGTGAGGGCAATGATGGCCGAGATGAACACGCCGTCGAGGGAAAAACGGCCGAACATCGAAAACACCATCAGGTTGAAGCCGGCGTAGAACGTCCAGCCGATCAGCTGGCAGCGCCAGTACAGGCGGCTCGGCGGCGGTACCGCGGCGTAAGAAGTCAGCAGCTTGGGCATAGAGGCGAAAGGTAGGGCCGCGGCGCCACCGCGGCGGGCGCGGCTACTGGGCCGCCACCGGGCGCTGCTTCAAAAATGCGTCGGCCTGGGCGAAAAACCACTGCGTATCATCCCACATCAGGAAGTGGCGGCCGGCCGCCGACATTTCGATGCGGTGCTGGGGCAGGCGGGCGTACTGCTGCTCGAAGATGGCGCGGGTGCTTTCCTGGGTGGCGCCGTAGGGCTGGTAGGCCGCCCAGGCACCGAGCACCAGCACCGGCTGCTGAATGCGGGCCACGTCCGGGCGCAGGTCGGTGGTGTACATATCGTACATGGCCTGGCCCACGGTGCGGCCGTCCGACTGCTGACCCCAGCGCAGGGCCACGGTCTGGCGGGCCGTGTCGGTAATCATGCTGGCTAGCATCAGGCGCTGCTGGGCGGCCGGCATGCGGCCCTGGCTTACCTGCTGGCGCGAGGCCTCGGCCATGGGGCGGGCCGCCTCGGCCGTCAGGGCCGGGTTCTGAATGGCCGCCAGAAAGGGCAGCGAGTCGACGATGAGCAGCGGGCCCACGGCCTCGGGCTGGGTGGCGCTCATCCACAGGGCCACAAAGCCGCCGAGGCTGTGGCCGATGACGGCCGGGCGCTGCAGCTGCTGCGCCTTGATGTAGCCGAGCAGCTGGTCGCGCACGTTCTGCAGCAGCTTATCGGTGCTGGCCGGGGCCGCCGCGCCGCCGAAGCCCGCCAGCGACACCACGTGGCACTGGTACTGCTGCCGGTAGCGGGCCACGGTTTCGTCCCACACCGCGCCGGGGCAGGTCAGGCCCGGAATCAGCAGCACCGGCCGGCCCTTGCCCACCACGCGCACCGTGAAGGTGGGGTGCTGGGCGGGGTTGTCGACGGGCGCGGGGGCAGCCGGAGCGGCCTGGGCGGCGAAGGGGGCGGCCGTGGTCAGCAGCAGGGCGGCGCAGGCGGTGCGGAGGGCGGTAGCAAAGCGAATCATGGTCATCAGGGGTTTGGAAGCGTGGTTGATGACCCAAAAGTGGGGCAAGCCCGACCCGGGCGGAAGCAAAACCTGGCCGAGCGGTAAGGCACCGGGCCGAGGGGCCGAAAAGCCGGGGCGAATGGCGAAGCGGCAACGACCAGCGGCCGAGGCCCCGTCGCCGGCCCGAACGCAGCAGCGCCGCCACCACCCTGCGCGGGCTGGTGACGGCGCTGCGTTCGGCAAGGCCGGGCGGCGGGGCCGCCTATTCCATCTTGGTGGTGTTGTCGTCGGGGCGCTGGTCGCCGCGGGCCTGGGGGGCGCACTCCTTGCTGGTCACGCGCCCGTCGGCGCCGAACAGGATGCGAATGGGCTGCGTATCGGTGGCGCTGCCGAAAAGGTACGACCAGGTGTGGCCGCCGTCGGGGCGGGTGTCGTCGCCGGTGGGGGCGCCCATGGTGCGGCGCACCTGCTCCTGGGTCATACCAATGTCCACTTTCACGCACTGCTCCGCGTTCTGGAAGCTTTCCTGGGCGGTGCAGGCGTGTAGGGCCCAGCCCAGCAGCACGAGCAGCATCAGGCCTAAAAGGCGTCGGGTCAGCATCGGGGCAGGGATTAGAACAGCTTGCTGATATCCTCGCGCAGCGTGTCGATGCCGCGCTTCAGGTCGGTCCACACGCTGCCGCTCCGGTCGTCGTCGGCGGGAGTGCTGCGGTCGGCGTCGCCGAGCTGCTCGCCCAGCTGCCGGCGCTTCACTTCCAGGGCCGCAATGTGCTCGTGGTAGTGGTGCGGGGCACCGGCCGCGGTGGTGTTGGCGCGGGCATGCAGGGTCTTGATTTTGGTGTCCAGCTCGTCCAGCGCCTGCTGCAGCTCGACGGTGCTCAGGTGGTGGGGGGCACGCATGTGGTTAGGATTGGGAACGTATGACATGGCAAGAAGCGAGAGGGAAGGGCCGCCAGCCACGCCCGGCGGTAAGGCCTTGTACTGCCCCCGGCTCCGAAAAGATGCCCCGCCGCCCGCCCGGCCGTGTTACCAACCTAAATGCAACTCAACCATAACGCAGCAGTAATACGCTGGCCTGGGCCCCCGCCTACTTTTGCGTACCGCCCCTTGAAGCTCCTTGCTGCCTATGCAACGTATTGTAATACTGATGTTTATGTTGGTGCTTGGCCGGTGCGCCGCCGCGCTGGGCCAGGCCGGGCGGCCGCTCGCCATCAGCGGTTCCGGCACCGACAGCGCCACCCAATCGGCCGTGGAGGGCGGGGGCGCAGCCGAGGCGGCCCCGGCCGTCTACCACGTGGCCGAGGTGATGCCCGCCTTTCCCGGCGGCGCGGCGGCCCAGCTGGCTTTTCTGCGCGACAAGCTGAAGTACCCCGAGGAAGCCTTGCGTAAGCGCGTGGCCGGCAAGGTATTGGTGCAGTTCGTGGTGGATGAGCGCGGCCACCTGCTCGACCCGCAGGTGGTGCGCGGCCTCGGCGCCGGCCTCGACGAGGAAGCCCTGCGCCTGGTGCGCATCATGCCCTGGTGGACGCCCGGCCTCGTCGGCGGCCAGCCGGTGAAGGTGGCCGTGACGCTGCCCATCGTGTTCCGGGCGCTGGAATAAGTGAATTGGTGATTTAGCGGCTTCGTGAGGTGTCGTTCGGGTGACTTGGTCAAGCAACAAAGCTGCGCTAACAGCTGGTGCGAGCAGCGCGTAAGCTCACCGAATCACCACTTGACCATTCCGCCCCACTGCCGGGGCAGGCCCAGGTCGCGGGCCAGGGGAGCGGCGGCGGTGCCCCAGAGGTTGGTGAGCAGCTCGTTGATGGCGTCGGCCAGCTCCAGGTGGTAGTCCACGTCGAGCTTGTCGGCCAGGCGCAGAGCGGTGTCGGCGCGGCGGGCCAGGTGGCTGAGCAGGGGCTGGGTGGTGCCGGTGAGGCGGGCCACGGCGGCGGGCTGGTGCTGAAAGACGTGGTTGAGCAGGCGCGCCGTCAGCTCCACTTCGCCGAACTGGTCACCGGTGATTTTCGCGTGGTAGCCGATCTGGCTCTGCAGCTGGCGCAGGATGAGCAGCAGGTCGTTGGGCGTCTGGTGGTAGCCGCGCACCGGGTCGTCGAGCCGCTCGCGCAGGCGGGCGCGGCGCTCCTGCAGCGCGTCGGGGCCTTCGAGCAGGCGAAACTGCAGCTGCTCGGTCAGCACCTTGTCTTGGCAGACGAGGCGCACCAGCAGCTGGTCTTTTTCCTTCTGGGGCAGGTTGAGCAGGGCTTTGCGCAGGGCGGGCGGAAGAGAAGCCATCGGGGAGGAATGCGTACAAGAACTAGACCTTCAATAACGCAAAAACCGTCCTTTTGGCTCCGAAAAGGTCAATAATCTTACGCCGGGCGGCCCGCGCCAACCGGCGGCCGCCGAGCCGCAGGCCGAAAATTCGGTGGCCGACCGGTGCTTAGTCCACCAGCCGGTAGTACAAGTGCTGGCTCAAACGCTTGGCGCGCAGGTAGAGGCGCCACGGCGGGTACACCACCACGCGCTTCAGCAACGACGGCCGCGTGTAGGTAACGACGCTGATGGCGCCGCCGGTAACGTGCGAGCGTTGCTCGTACCCGATGCCTTCCTTGCGCACCGGCGGCAGCACGACGGGGCCGCGCGTCAGCGGCAGGGCGAGTACGCCCGCTACTTCGGCCGGCGTGAAAGTCAGCGCCGCGGGCTGATAACCGGGTAGTTCGGCCCGCAGCTGCAAGGAATCGGCCCAGTAGTCGGCCGGGATGGACAGCTGCACCGAGCCGTCGACTTCGGTCTGCAGGCTCAGCAGCGGGGCGCCGCGCTGCCACAGCTGCACGCGGACGAAGCCCAGGCCCTGGTTGGCGGCCGCATCGAGCACGCGCACCACCACTGCGCGGGATGGGCGGGCCGGCGCGGCGGCGGAAGCCAGCTGCGCCGGGGCGGCCGGGCCCGGGGCGGCCGGGCCCGGGGCGGCCAGGGCGGCCGGCGCCAGCAGGGGCAGGCTCAGCGCCGCCAGTGCCCGCCGCAGCCACGCCGCCCCGGGCCAGGCGCCGCTGGTAGTAGCCGCGGCGGCTTGCCGACGGCTTTCGGCCAGCGTGGCCACCGGAATACGGCCGCAGACGCTGCCGGCGGGGTGGGCGCGGAGCACGGCCAGGATGTCGGCCGGGGCCAGGCCGCTGAAGTCGAGCACTTCCTTCTGGCAGGCCTGGCAGAAACGGCCGCAGGCGGTGGGCGTCATTCGGGCCCAGTCTGCGGGGCAGGGCTCGGCAATGGCGAGGTACACGGACGATGAGGGCATGGGGGCTTGTGGAAACGTGGGCCGGCTGGCATCAAGCAGTGGATGTTGCACCACCTCCGTTTCCATATGCGGCGCCCCGTTCTTTTAGTCCTCCTGCTCTTGGCGTCGCTCGGCGTAGCCGCCCAGCTGCCGCCGCGCGCCTATTTCACCGCCGCCGGCCGCCCCACCGCCGCCCCCGACTCGGCCGCCTACTACACCCGCACCCAGCGCCGCGGCGCGGGCGGCACCATCACCACCTACCGGCCCGATGGCCGCCGCCTGCACCAGCAGCAGTACGCCCACCTGCCCGCCCGCCAGCTGCACGGCCCGAGCACCGCCTGGACCGCCGGCCGGCGCACCAGCACCTACCGCTACCAGCGCGGCCAGCTGCACGGCCTGGCCCAGGCCTGGTACCCGGGCGGGCAGCGCCGCTGGCAGCTGCCGTACGCGCAGGGGCAGCGCCACGGCACCTTGCGCGCCTGGTATGCCTCGGGCCAGCTGATGCGCCAGGAAACCTACCGCCGCGGCGTGCGCACCGGCGCCCGGTGCTTCACCCGCGCCGGCCACGACACCGCTTACTTCGCTTTTAGTCGCCCGGCCAGCTTCGCGGGCGGCGACACGGCCGCGGCCGGCTGGATTCAGCGCAAAGTGAGGTACACGGCGCTGGCCCTGCGCAACCAGGTGGAAGGGCGGGTGCTTGTGCGCTTTTGGGTCGATGGCACGGGGCGGGTGCAGCAGCCGCAACGGCTCAAAAGCGTGGGCGCCGGCCTGGAAGAAGCGGTGGAGCACGCGCTACTGACCATGCCCCGCTGGGCGCCGGCCGTGGTGGAAGGGCAGCCTGTGGCGGTGCCCTACGAGTTGGCGGTGTTCTTCGTCATTCGCTGACGCGCCGCCGGGCCTACCGCGGCCCCGGCTCGTGGGCGGGCGGCAGCGGGTGCTCGGGGGGCAGCACGTCGCTTTCGGGCTGCACGGCGCCGGCCAGGGCCAGCCGGTTTTTGGCCTCGTCGAACTCGTTTTCGCTTTTGGCCACCACCACCGTCGCCACGGCGTTGCCGATGATGTTGGTAATGGCCCGGGCCTCCGACATAAACCGGTCGACGCCCAGCAGCAGGGCCATGCCCTCGACGGGAATGACCTTGGTGGCCGCCAGGGTGGAAGCCAGCACCACGAAGCCCGAGCCCGTAACGCCCGCCGCGCCCTTGCTGGTGAGCATCAGAATGCCGATAATGGTGAGCTGCTGGCCCAGGGTGAGCGGAATATTGAACGCCTGCGCCAGGAAGATGCTGGCCATCGAAAGGTAGATGGTGGTGCCGTCGAGGTTGAAGGAATAGCCCGTGGGAATGACCAGCCCCGCCACCGAGCGGGAGCAGCCGAAAGCCGTGAGCTTGTCGATGAGCCGGGGCAGGGCCGACTCCGACGAGGACGTGCCGAGCACAATCAGCAGCTCTTCCTTGATGAAGCCCAGCAGCTTCAGGATGCTGAACCGGTAGTAGCGCGCCACTGCCCCGAGCACGCCGAAAATGAACACGGCCATGGTCAGGTACACCGAGGCCATGAGCTTGGCCAGCGGCAGCAAGGTGCTCAGCCCGTAGGTGCCAACGGTGTAGGCCATGCCGCCGAACGCGCCCAGCGGGGCCAGCTTCATCACCATGGCCAGCACCCCGAACAGCACGTGGCTCAGCCGCTCGAAGGTGCTGAGCAGCGGCCGGCCCACCGCCTCGGGCACCCGCGTGAGGGCCAGCCCGAAGAGCACCGCTATCAGCAGCACCTGCAGCACTTCGCCCTGGGCGAAGGCGCCCACCAGGTTTTCGGGCACGATGTGGGTGAAAAAGGCCACCCAGTCCATGCCCGCGGCCTGGTCGGCGTATTTCTGGGTTTCGGCCGCCCGGGCCGTGGCCGCCGAGGTATCCACGCCCGCGCCGGGCCGGATGAGGTTGGCCGCCGCCACCCCGATAACCAGCGCCAGCGTGGTGATGATTTCAAAGTACAGCAGGGCCTTGCCGCCCACGCGCCCCACTTTCTTGAGCGAGCCGATGCTGCCAATGCCGAGCACCACCGTCAGGAAGATGATGGGCGCGATGAGCATCTTGATCAGGCGAATGAACGTTTCGCCCACCGGCTTCAGGGCCGCGCCCACGCCCGGAAAAAACGCCCCGACGAGCACGCCCAGGGCAATAGCCGTGAGTACCTGGACGGTGAGGTTGCTGGTCAGTTTCTTCATGTCCGGGCAAGTTACGCGGGAAAAGGCGGGTTGTTCGGGCGGAGGTCCGGTATCGGGAAGCCGGCCGGCACAGCGAAAAAGCCCGTCGGCCGGCGGTTCGCGGTGCTCAGGAAAACGTGCTTTTCGCCGTGCGGCTGCCGGTTAGCCTTTCGTCTTCACCTTGGCCTTCTGCACCGGCACCGGGGCCTGCCGCGGGGCGTTGTAGCTGATGCGGTAAATCACCCCGTTGTCGTCGTCCGAGACGAGCAGGGAGCCGTCGGGGGCCTGCACCAGGGCGCAGGGGCGGCCAAACTCGGCCTTGTCGCCCTCCACCAGCCAGCCGGTCACGAAGTCCTCGAACCGCTCGGGCTGGCCCCGGTCGTTGAAGTGCACCCGCACGATTTTGTAGCCCGCGGGCTGGGCGCGGTTCCAGGAGCCGTGCATGGTCACGAACGCGTCGTTTTCGTAGGCGGGCGGGAACAGCTGCACGCGGTTGAAGGTCAGCGCCAGCGGGGCCGAGTGGGCTTTGTAGAGCAGCGCGGGCCGCACGCACTTGGCGTCGAACTGCGCGTAAGAGTCGCCGCTCTTGGGCTTGTTGGCCGGGTAGGGCTTGCCGTCGGCAATGATGCTGGGCCAGCCGTAGTGGGCGTTTTCCTTAAGTTGGTTCAGCTCCTCCATCTGGTCCTCGTCGCCCAGCCAGTCGATGCCGTGGTCCATGCCGAAGAGCTGCCCGGTGCCGGGGTGCCAGTCGAAGCCGATGGTGTTGCGCAGGCCGCGGGCGTACACCGTGCGGCCCGAGCCGTCGGTCTTGATGCGCAGCAAAGTGGCGTTTTCGGGGTTGTCCTCGTCGCAGGCGTTGCAGGTGCTGCCCACCGAGAGGTAGAGCTGCCCGTCGGGGCCGAAGCGCAGGGTGCGGTTGGCGTGCTGGCCGGCGTCGGGCAGGTCGGTGTAGAGGGTTTTCAGCTCGCCCAGGGTGCCGTCGGCCTTCACGTCGGCCACGTACAGCTCCCGGATGGCGGCCATGTAGAGCTTGCCGTCCTTGAGCGCGAGGCCGTGCAGGTGCGGCTTCTGGGCCACCTGCTGCACCACTTCGGCCTTGCCGTCGCGGTTGGCGTCGCGCAGCAGCGTCACGGTGCCCTTCACCCGGTTCGACACGTACACGTCGCCGCCCGGGGCCACGGCCAGCATGCGCGGCATGTCGAGGCCGGTGGCGTACTGGCTGATAACGAAGCCGGGCGGCGCCTTCAGGCTGGCTACCCGCTCGGGCGTGGCGGGCAGCTTCTTGGGCAGGTAGATGTTGCCCGTCATCTTGAACGGCGTGGCCTCGGGCGGCACGTTCTGGGCGGCGATGGGCAGGGCGGGCAGCAGAGTCGCGGCCAGCCAGAGCAGGAGGGAAGAGGATTGCAGCATGAGCAGATCGAACGAATGAGGATTGTTCAAACTGCCATTCCGGGTGCGGGGTTGCGCCCGGCTACCACCACGGCCGAAATGGCGTTACGAACACGTAGAGCACCGGCTCGGGCCGGTACAGGTCCAGCGCGTATTTCGATTGGTTGAGCTGCGGCATCAAGTCCAGCGCCGCCACCAGACTGGCGTAGCGCGCCCCGGCCGCAAAACGGATGCACAAGTCGGCCCGCTCGGCCGGCTGCGTCCGGCCCCGGCGCAGGCGCTCGGCCACCGCCCGCAGCATGGCCGCGTCGTGCCCGGCATTGCCGATGAGGGTGTAGCAGAGCCAGCGGCGGCGCCGGTCCAGGTCGGGCGGGACGGTGAAATAGCCCACGGGAGGGACTTCCTCGCGACGTTCCCGCATTCGGGCCTGGGCCACCGGCCAGGGAATGGGCATGCTGATTTGCATCACGTGCCGCTGCGGGCGGTACACGGCCCGCGCCAGCCGCTGCACGGCCAGCAGCAACACCAGCATCAGCGTCAGCAACCCCAGCGGCAAACGCAAAGCCCGGCGGCGCAGACGAAGGCGGCAAAGCAGCATCAGTGGCGGAAATTAGTGGCGAACAGGCGCCGCAGTTGCCAGGCGGCGGCAAACGGCAGCAGAAGCAACAGCAGCGTGGAGTAGCGCCAGGCGGGGCTAAACAGGGGGCGCCAGGTGCTTAGGCGAAATGCCGCTGCCAACTCCGCCCGTAACTGATGGTGCCACGATGGCGGTGGCGGCGTTGGGGGAGTGTATGGAATGACATCATTGCAAAGGAAGCAGCCGGTGTCGCTGGGTGGATGATACACCGTGAAAGCGTTGAGGCTAACTGGCAAGCGTTTTAAATCAAGCCAATACCTTTTCTGGTCAGTCGAACGCATTAAATCCAGCATTCTAACGAGAGCCTGATAGTGGCTGTCAACTTCGAACTCGATGCGTAGACCCCGGTCCTGATTGGGCTCCTCTTGGAGTTGCCGGGCCACGAAGGTGGCTGTGCGGACGCTGAGGTCATCCTGCCAGGCGTTGCCGGTAAAGCTCACCGTGTGCAACGGGGTGGGTAGCTTGAGCGGAGCTGTGTACAGCTGGGGTGAAAAGGCGCTTAACGGTTTCTGCTTCGTCGCCTCTATTTGTTCAGGTGAAACTATGCGGAGCTGCAGCACCCGCTGCCGACCCCGCCGCAGCTCCGGCCGCGCCGCCAGCAGCGCGCCGCCCAGCACCGGCAGCCAGGCCAAAGCCAGCAGCCCGGCTGGGAAAAGCAGCTTGCGCGAATGACGACGAACTACGTACATGCCAGTCATAACGCTCCGCAAAGGCCGCCGCGTACAACTTACCTGTTGAAATGCTGGATATTGAATTATTGCCGGATGGCTTCTAAAGCGTAGGTAAAGGGAAGGTAAATCCGAGGTATATCCAGAACGGGGCTTCAACCTGCCTTCCACCCGGCTGGTAAATAGCACAAAACCCAGGAGCCAGCCGCCGGTTACGCCCGTAGTCAACCCCATCCGCCGCTTTGCCGTTGGCGCAGGGCATACCAAGCTTCTCCGAATGCCTCACCACTCCACGCCGATTCTGCTGCTCCTGACCACGCTGCCCGCCGCCCTGCAGGCCCAGTCGCCCGCGCCGCCCGATACCACCAACGGGCCCGTCGTAGTGCAACGGCTGCCCGAGGCCACCGTGGTGGGCTACGGGCAGCGGCTGCCGCTGCGGCGCACCGCCGCCGCCGTGGGCGTGGTCGACGCCGCCACGGTGGGGCGCTTCAGCGAAGCCAATCTGACCCAGGCCGTCAACACCCTGCCCGGGGTGCGGCTGGAGGAGCGGGCCACGGCCAGCTACCGGCTCAGCGTGCGCGGCAGCATGCTCCGCTCGCCCTTCGGGGTGCGCAACGTGAAGGTGTACTACCACGACATTCCCTTCACCGAAGCCAGCGGCAGCACCCCACTCAACTTGCTCGACCCCGCCCAGCTCGGCCGCATCGAGGTCGTCAAGGGGCCCGCGGGCAGCGCCTACGGCGCGGGCACCGGCGGCGTGGTGCTGCTCGGCAACCGGCGCCCGCAGCCGGGTCAGGCCCGCGCGCAGCTCGGGTTCGGCGTGGGCTCCTTCGGCCTGCGCCGCTACCAGGCCACGGCCGAAACGGCCACCGACCACGGCTTCATCCGGGCCCAGTACCTGCGGCAGGAGCTGCAGGGCTACCGCCAGCAAAGCGCCCAGCGCCGCGACGTGCTGGCCCTCGACGGCGAGCTGGCCGCCCCCGGCCGGCACACGCTGGGCCTGCACCTGCTCTACACCGATCTGCGCTACCAGCTGCCCGGCGGCCTCACGCGGGCGCAGTTCAACCAGAACCCGCGGCAGGCCCGCCCCGGCACGGCCACCGCGCCCGGCACCGTGGCCCAGCGCACCTTCTACGCCTCGCGCACGACCCTGCTCGGGGCTACGCACGAGTACCGCTTCAGCGGGCGGCTGACCAGCAAAACCACCCTTTACGGCACCGGCAGTGTGATTCGCACGCCTTACCTGGTCGATTTCGAGCGGAATACGCAGCTCGGCGGCGGCGGGCGCACCCGCTTCGATTACCGCACCCGGCTGGCCGGGCAAGTGCTGCGCCTCGCGGCCGGGGCCGAGCTGCAAACCAGCTTCGAGAGCAGCCGCAACTACCAGAACCAGGCCGGCGCGCCCGGCCCGCTGCGCTACGACGACGAAATCGGCACGCTCACCGGCTTCGCGTTCGGGCAGGCCGACTGGGAGCTGCCCCGCGGCTGGCTGCTGACGGCCGCGGCCAGCTACAACCGCCTGCGCTACCGCGTGCACCGCCTGCAGGACGCCCTGAACACACCCGCCCAACCCTACGACGTGACCCGCACGTTCCGGCCCGAAGTGTCGCCGCGGCTGGCCGTGCTCAAGGAGCTCACGCCGCTCGTGTCGGCCTACGCCAGCGTCAGCACCGGCTTCTCGCCGCCGACGGAGGAGGAAATCCGCCCGTCCGACGGCTCGCTGAACCGGGGCCTGCAGGCCGAGCGCGGCCGCAGCTACGAGCTGGGCCTGCGCGGCGAAGTCCTGGGGCAGCGCCTGAAATTCGACGTGGCCGCCTACGACTTCCGCCTGCGCAACACCATCGTCACGCGCTCCAACGAGCAGGGGACCCAGCTGTTTTACAACGCCGGCCACACCCGGCAGCGCGGGGTGGAAGCGGCCCTGAGCGGCTGGCTCTGGCAGCCGCAGGGGCGCCGGGAAGCGACGCCGGGCAGACCGGCCGGCCCCGCGGCGGAAGCGGGCCCGGGGTTGCGCGCCTTTGTCAGCTACGCCTACAACCACTACCGCTTCGGCCGCTACGAATCGGGCGGCGCAGACTTCAGCGGCCACCGCCTCACCGGCACGGCGCCGCACACGCTCACGGCCGGCCTGGATTTCAGCGCGCTTTCGGGCTTTTACCTCAGCCCCACCACCAGCCACCAGGCCCGCCTGCCGCTCAACGACGCCAACACCGACTACGCCGCCGGCTACTGGGTATTCGGCGCCCGCGGGGGGTGGCGCCACACGCTTTTCGGCAAGCTGGAAGCCGAGCTGTACGCCGGGCTCGACAACCTGACCGACCGCCGCTACTCCCTCGGCAACGACCTGAACGCCTTCGGCGGGCGCTCCTTTCAGCCCGCACCGGGGCGCAGCTACTACGGCGGCGCCACGCTCGGCTGGCGCTGGTAGCCGTGCGGCCACCGGCCCCGGCGCGAGGCGGCGCCGCCGTTGTACACTGCGGGCCGGGCTGCGGCTATCAGCTGCCCGGGACGGGGCAGCGCAGGAAGCCGTTGTTGGCGCTGCCGCCCTCGAAATTCTCGTTGATGGCCGCCGCCGCGTCGTTGAGCTGGGCCAGCGTGAACGGGACCGGGCGCCCGCCGATGCTGACGGTGCGGGCCGGGTCGCCGCCCACGGCGCGCTCCAGCACCGCCAGGAAGTCGCCCACCGGCAAGCCCGCAAACGGCCCGCGGACAATGACCAGCTCGTAGAGGTGCAGGGCCGGCGTGCCGTACTTCTCGGCGTTGTCGTAGTACACGTTGAGCTTCAGCGCCACGGCCTGGCCCAGCAGCACCGACTGCCGCGTGGGCGTCAGGAAGGGAAATTCGTAGCTGCCGGTCAGCGCCGCCGGGGTGCCACCCTGGGGCAGAAAATCCTCGATGGCGCCCGGCGTCTCGAAGCGGATGTAGTGGCGGTTGAGCTGGCCGGTGACGCCCACCACGAGGCCGTTGACGGAGCCGTTCATCAGTGCGGCCGCAAACCGGGCGTCGCGGTAGGTGCCGGGGTTGTTGCCGCGGGCCGGGCTGCCCCAGCCGCCCTGCGAGTAGGTGCGGAACGAGCCGCAGGCCAGCCGGGCGGTGGCATCGGCCGCGGCCTGGGCGCTGAGGGAGACGGGCGCGGCGGGCTCTACGGCCTGCTTCTGGCAGCCGGCCAGCGCCAGCAGCGCGGCCAGGGGAAGGATGAGCTGTTTCATAAGGAGGAGAAAATGGGTATAGTGCTAATAAAATGTATAATTAATTCTTGTTATAATTAAATCCATTTAATGGTGCAATCATTCGCCGAAAATGCAAACCGCCCCGGCCCCCCGAACCAAAAGGCAGCGGGTGACCGGGGCGGCTAGTGGCAGCGGCGGCGGGCTACACCTTTACCGGCTTGCCTTTGCGGGCTGCCTCGTAGATGGCCATGATGAGCTTGATGTCGCGCAGGCCCTCTTCGCCGGGCGTTTTGGGCGTTTGGTTCTGCCGCACGCACTCGGCCATGTGGTCCAGCTCGGCGGCAAACTGGTTGCCCTCCTTCAGCTGGGGTTGCCGCTCCCCGTCCTGGTCGCCGATTATCATCCGGTGCCGGTTGTAGTCGGTGGCCGGGTCTAGGTCCAGCCAGGCCTTGTCGCCGAAGGCCCGGTAGCGCTTCACGCCCTCGATGCTGTAGGCGCTGGTGCAGCTGGCCAGCACCCCGCTGGGGAAGCGCAGGGTGAAGTGAATCACGTCCTCCACCTCCCGGAAGCGCGGGTCGGCCTTGTCGGAGTGCTCCTGGGCCGTCACCTCCACGGGCTCCTCGCCGGTGAGGTAGCGGGCGGCGTTGAGCGAGTAGATGCCGATGTCCATAAGCGAGCCGCCGCCGGCCAGCTTTTTCTGCACCCGCCACGCGTCGGCCGGGTCCTTGGTGGGCTGCACCTGGCGGCCGTGGTCGGCCGTAATCATGCGCAGCTTGCCCAGCTCGCCCTTGCGGATGCGTGCAATGGCGTCGAGGTTGAAGGGCTCGTACTGCGCCCGGTAGGCAATCATCAGCTGTTTGCCGGCCTTGCGGCAGGCCTCGATCATGCGCTGGCACTCCTCGGGCGTGTTGGCCATGGGCTTTTCGCAGAGCACGTGCTTGCCGGCCTGCGCGGCCCGCACCGTGTACTCGGCGTGCAGGCCGGGCGGCAGCACGATGTACACCACGTCCACCTCGGGGTTGTCCTTGAGAGTGTCGAAGTTCTGGTAGGAGTAGAGGTTTTTCGGCTCGACGCCGTACTCGGCGGCCAGCCGGCGGGCCTTGTCGGGCGAGCCGCTCACCAGGGCCGCAATGCGAGCGTGCTGGCAGTTCTTGAAGTTGGGCAGCATCTGCTCGGTGGCGTACTTGCCCAGGCCGACGATGGCAAAGCCGACTTTCTTTTGGTTGGCGTCTTGCATGAAGCGGGTGGTAGTGGTCAGGGGGGCGAGGGCCGTGGCGGCGGCGGGCCCGGCCAGCACGGCCGCCGCCGCACTCAGCCCGGCCTGCCGCAAAAACTGCCGGCGCGATTCGGTGGCGTCCATGGGCGTGCGGGGAGTGGTTGGAAAGAGGGCAACAGCCTACCCTAACGGGCAGCCGACGCCGCAGGTTATGGCCGCGCCACCGGCAAACGTTTGCGGATCAGGCCGCTGCCGTCCCGGCGTCCCGTTGCGCCGCGGCCGGGGCTACGCTGCCAGCGGGCCCGCTGCGCAGCCGGCAGCTCGCACCTGGCCGCGGCCAGGCCTTTGGGGCGAGGGCGGCATTTTCGGGCCAAACGCGCGCGGGGCCGGCCAACCACTGGTTGGCCGGCCCCGCGCCGAGGATGCCGCGTGCGTCGCGCCGCCTAGGGCCGCCATACCACCGTCAGGCCGGTGGCGCCGGGGTAGATGAGCGGGCCCACGCCGTACTTGCCGGGCAGGGGCTTGCGGCCCCAGCGGTTGCGGTGGGAGAGGTAGCCCAAGTGGGCTGATAGGATGCCCACGCCCGCGCCGGCAAACACGTCGGACTGCCAGTGCCGGTCGTTGAGCATGCGCAGGGCGCCCACGCCGGTGGCAATGGTGTAGGCCCCGATGCCGTACCACTGGCTTTTGTCGCGAAACTCGGTGTGCACGATGCTGGCGGCCAGAAAGGCCTGCGCCGTGTGGCCCGAGGGGAAGGAGTTGCGCGTGCTGCCGTCGGGGCGCAGCACCTTGGTGGTGTTCTTCACCACGTAGGTCGTCAGCCCGAAAATAGCCTCCGATTTCAGGATGACCAGCAGGGTATTGAGCCGGTCGTTGCGGCCTTCCACGCCGGCTATCTGCACCAGGGCCAGCTCGGCGTAGGGCGCGAAGATGAGGTAGTCATCGACCTTGGTGTGGAAGTTGGGGAACTGCCGGCGGATGTCGCGGCGGGCGTCGTAGCTGCTGTAGAGGCCGTTGCCGTTGATGGTGCTGGCCCCGTAGCCGATGAGCACCGCCGGAATGGCCACTGCCCGCACCAGCTTGCCGCGGTACCAGGGCTGCTTCACCGGCGCCGGTTCTCCGCCGGGGTTGGCGTACTTCTTGGTGGTGTCGGCCGGGGCCGCGGCCGGGTTCTGCGGAATCTGGGCGTGGGCTGCGCCGACAGTCAGCCACAGCGCCAGCAGGAGGGAGGAAACAATACGCATAGCAGCCGGACTACGCCGGAAAAAGCCGCCGCGTTTCTGCGGCGGAGCGGGTTGGTAACTTTTCGGTAAAGTTAGCCGATCAATCGGCGTGCTCGGGCAGCACCAGCACCGGCACCGTGGCGTCGCGCACCACGGCCGCCGTCACGCTCTGGTGAAACAGGCGGCCGAGCAGGCTGCGCCGCCGCGCCACCACCGCCAGCAAATCGGGCTGCACCAGGGCCGTGGCGTCGGCAATGCCGGCAGCCGCGTCGGCGTTGGCAAAGCCGCGCTCCTGCACCGGCCCGAACCCCGCCAGCAGCCCGGCGTGCCGGGCGTTGCGGAAGGCCTGCTCCGGGTCGGCGGCCACTTCCTCGTCGGCCACGAAGGCCACCGTAAGGGCGGCCTGGCCCAGCAGCGGCCGCAGCGCGGCGGTACCCGGCGTGTGCGGCAGCGGCTGGTCGTCGACGGCGAGCAGGGCGCGTTGCGGCGGCACGGCCCCGGCGGCGTGGTGGGGCACCACCAGCAGCGGGCAGGGCAGGTGGCGCAGCAGCCCCAGCGAAGTGGTGTGTACCAGCTCGTCGGGCACCGGGCCCAGCTCGGGGCGGCCCACGATGACCACGGCTGCCTCGCGCTGGCGCACGGCGGCGGCCACCTCGGCAGCCACCTCACCGCTGGCCACGGCGGCGCTGGCGGGCAGGCCGGCGGGCAGACTCTGCAGCCGCTGGCGCAGCAGCGCATGGGCGTCTTCCTCGGTTTCGGGGGCGGCCGTCAGGGCGTTGGGGCTGAGCAGCGAGGGGCGCACGTGCAGCAGCACCAAGTGGGCGCCGCCGGGCGCGGCCAGCGTGGCGGCGTAGCGCAGGGCGTAGTCGGCGGCGGGCGAAAAGTCGGTGAGAACCAGCAGGGTTAGCATGGGCAAGGCGGTTTCAGGGTGCACAAAAGGGCCTTTCGGGGCCTTAGTTTACGAGTTCTGCCGCGGGGAAGGGCCCTGCGCCCGGCTGATTTTCGACAGCCGCTTGGCCGGCGGCGGGCTGGGAAGCGGGGCCGGCGGCTCGGCGGCGGGCGGCTGCACGGCCCGCGCCAGCGGCACGGCCAGCAGCGCCCCCAGCACGGGCGCGGTCAGGTACACCCACAGGTGCTGCAGCTGCCCGTTTACCAGGGCCGGGGCCAGGGAGCGGGCCGGGTTCATCGACGCGCCGCAGATCGGGCCGGCCACCAGGGCTTCCAGCGCCACCAGGGCGCCCACCACCAGGCCGGCGGTGATGCCCTTTTCCTGGGCCCCGGTGGAGACGCGCAGCACCACCAGCATCAGCAGCAGCGTCAGCACCACTTCCAGCACGAAGGCCTGCCCGGCCGTGCCCGCCGGCAGCGTGGCGCCCAGGGTGCGGGCCCCGGGAAACAGCAGCCGCAGCAGGCCGCTGCCCGCCACGGCCCCCAGCACCTGGGCCAGCGCGTAGCCCGGCACCCGCCGCCAGGCAAAGCGCCCGGCCGCCGCAAAGGCCAGCGTCACGGCCGGGTTCAGGTGCGCGCCCGATACGTCGCCGAAGGTGTAAATCAGCACGACGACCACCAGGCCGAAGGCTGCGGCCACGCCCCCGTGCCCGATGACGCCCCCGGCCAGCTCGTCGACGACGGCCGCGCCGGTGCCCAGAAACACCAGGAAGGCCGTACCCAGCAGCTCGGCCAGCAGCGCCGCCCGCGGGGTGGGCTCAGAGGTAGCGCCCATCCGTCGCAGGGGCCAGGGGTTCGGCATCGGTGCCCACCACGGCGCTGCGGCGCTCCAGCAGCAGGGTGTCGCGCCAGCGGCCGCCCATCCGGCCGATTCGCTCGCGGCGGCCCACCAGCCGGAAGCCGGCGGCCTCGTGCAGGCGCACGCTCGGCTCGTTTTCCGGGAAGATGCCCGCCTGCAGCGTCCACATGCCGTGCGTTTCCGATGCCGCAATCAGCGCCAGCAGCAGCGCGCGGCCCAGGCCCCGGCCGCGCGCCTCGGCGGCCACGTACACGCTCACCTCGGCCACGCCCCCGTACACGCAGCGCCCCGACACCGGCGACAGCGCCGCCCAGCCCAGCGCCCGGCCGGTGGCCTCGTCGAGGGCCACGAGGCGGCTGTGGGGCAGGTGGCCGCGGTGCCGCTCGTCCCAGGAGGGCGCTTCGGTGGTGAAGGTGGCGTTGCCGGTGGCAATGCCGGCTTCGTAAATGGCCCGGACGTCGGGCCAGTGCGCCTCGGTAAGCGGCGAAATAGTCATCGGCGGTGAAATGACAGCTGGTGAAACGGGGAGCTGGTGCTCGGAAGGCCAAAAGTGCGCATTTCGCGCAAGTAGCACGGCCCTTCCCGTTTCACCGGCTCCGTTTCATCCATGTTAGTACGCCCGGCGGAGCATGTCGGCGTACGCGTCGGGCAGGGGCGAGGCTTCCACGGCCCGCGCCGCCCGCTCCACGTCGTAGGGCACGCGCACCAGCTCGGAGCGCAGGCCGGTCGGCTCCGCCAGGGAAGTTTGCTCGTCGAGGTGCAGCAGCAGGTAGGCGGCGCGCGGGTCGCCGTCCTTGGGCTTGCCCACCGAGCCGATGTTGAGGGCGTGGCGGTAGTGCGGCGGGGCGTCCGGGGCGGCGGGCAGCACGCGGTGAAAGGGCTTGTGGGTGTGGCCGAAGAGCAGCACATCGGCGCCGGCATCCTGCAGCACGCGCCGGAAGCTGGCCTCGGGCCGGTCCTCAAACAGGTACTCGTTGATTTTGCGCGGCGAGCCGTGCACCAGCAGCAGATTGAGCGGGCACGGCTCGTCCTGAAACTCCAGCCGCAGGTGCCGGGGCAGCAGGCGCAGGTAGCGCCGCTCCTCGGCGCCCACCACGGCGTTGGTGTAGGCAATGCTTTGCGCCCCGAGGGCCCGGTCGGCGTCGGTTTTGTAGGCGCAGCCGCATTCGGCGCTGTTCAGCCCGATGCCTTGGTCGTAGTTGCCGGCAATGGTGGGAATGCCGCGGCGGCGCACTTCGCCAATGACTTCGTTGGGCCAGGGCGCGTAGCCCACCAGGTCGCCCAGGCAGAAGGTCATGTCGGGGCGGCGTTGGTCGAGGTCGGCCAGCACGGCTTCCAGGGCCGGCAGGTTGCCGTGCACGTCGGAGAAAAAGGCGAGGGTCATAGCAGCGGTTTGCAGGAGGCTTGGCGGCAGAACGCCCCGCTGGGCAGGTGCGCGGCGGGGCGTTCCGAAAGACAGCAGGACAGGTTAGCAGCAGCCGCTGCCCGGGGCGCAGCAGGCTTCGGTGGCAGCCGGCGCGGCAGCCGTATCGAGCAGCGTGAAGGCCATGGGGGCGGTGGTCAGCACCTCGGCGGGCACGGCCTGGGCGGCCGGCGCAATGCAGCACTGGGCACTGGCGTCGGCCTGGTAGTCGTCGGCGTAGCGCGGGTCGTTGAACTCGGCGTCCTCGTGGAAGTAGTACACCTCCCACTCCGTACCGTCCGGGTCGTTCACCCAGAACTTGTCCTGCTTGGCGTAGCAGCAGGCCGTGCCCATTTCCTCGCGCTGCACCAGCCCGGCGGC
Source organism: Hymenobacter edaphi (assembly GCF_003258365.1). GTDB lineage: Bacteria > Bacteroidota > Bacteroidia > Cytophagales > Hymenobacteraceae > Solirubrum > Solirubrum edaphi. The sequence continues at coordinate 611,178 of NZ_QHKM01000004.1, forward strand.
TTTGGCCACCGCCAGCCGCTGCTGCAGCTGCGCCACGGTTTCGACCTGGAAGCCCAGGTGGCCGAAGTTGCTGGCCACCCGCGCCGGGTTCTGCACAAAGGAAATGATCAGCGAGGGCGCGTCGAGCACGTACTTGGCGTAGCCGGGCTTGATTTTGGTGGCCGGCTGCCCGAAAAAGGCATCGTAGAAGCCGATGGTAGCGGCCAGGTCGGCCACGTACAGGCTAACGTGCATGCGGGGAAAGAGGGTGGTTGTCATAGCGCAGAAAGGGTTGGAAAAAGTGAGAACAGAAAAGCGTCGGAGAGAAGCGTCGGAGGAAAAGCGGGGCCGGGTCAGCAGGCGCAGCCCGCGGGCCCGTCGCAGCAGGTGGCCTGCTCGAAGAAGCCGGCAAACTGCCGCTGCACCCGCGCCAGCAGCTCGGTGTCGAGGCAGTAGCACACGGTCAGCCCGTCGATGTCGCCGCGGATGAGGCCGGCCGCCTTCAGCTCCTGCAGGTGCTGCGACACGGTGGTGCGCGAGAGGGGCAGCTCGGCCGCGATGTCGCCCGAAATGCAGGTTTTGCGGGCCGCCAGCAGCTCGATGATGGCCACGCGGGCCGGGTGGCTCAGGGCCTTGGCCACCCGCGCCAGCTGCTGCTGGGCTTCGGTAAACTCGGTGAGCTTGGCGTAGGTCATGGGGTGGTTATGAAGTATGACGTAAACATACGTCATAGTCGGTTAAAAAGAAACCGCCGGGCCGCCATTTTTTCGGAGAAGAAAAACGGCAGCCCGGCGGGACGTTGATTAACAGCTCGTTAGTGGGAACGGTTGGTCGGATCGAAACCGGCCGTGTCGTCGCTGAGCGTGGGCGGGCGCGGGGTAGCGGTTTCGTCGCTGCCGTCGGAGTAGAGGCGGTCGGCCGTGTTGCGGGCCATGATCTGGCCGTGGGTTTCGCGGTTGAGCATGGCCGTGCTGCCGCCTTCGGTGTTGTTGTTTTCCTGGGCCGCGTCGGGGCGGTCCGAGGCGTCGCGGCGCGGCTGCTCGTCGGCGGGCTGCGGCTGTTGGGATTTGGCTGCCATGGTTGTGGAAACTAGGTTGGGTATGGCTTACCTGTACGTAGTCCGCGTCCGGGCGGACGAGCCGGCGGCTCCAGAGTCCGCCGCGACGGGCAACCAAAAGCCCCGGCGCGGGGCCGGGGCGAGTAGTTCGGTCGGGCTTAGTCGGCCCGCGCGTTGGGGTTTTCCTCGCCCGGCACGCGTTCCTCGTTGCCAAGGTGCTGCGAAGCGGGCTGGTTGAGGGCTGAAGTCAGGTCCGAGGTATCCGCATCAGGCGCGGGCTGGTCGAGAATCTGGCCGTAGGTTTCGCGGTCGAGCATGCTCTGCGAAGTGCCTTCGGAGTGGTCGGGGCTGGTAGCGGCGGCCGACTGCGGGCGTTGGGCGTCGGGGGCTTTTTCGGGAGTGTCCGGATGCATGGGAGGAAGATTGAGCGGTTAGTCGACGGGATACAGACTGTGGCAGGCCGGATCGAGCTGCTCCCAGTAGCGCACGCGCCGGGGAGCGGGGCGGGTGGCAACACCAGCAGCCGAGGCCGCCGCTGTAGGAACGGTGGGAGTGGGGCGCTGAGCCGACAAGGGCGTTTGCTCAGCGGGCGGGGAGGTAGGGTTTTGGTTCATAGGTAGATACGGGAAAAACCGACGGCTGTGGGACGCCGCCGCGTCCCTTCTACGCAAACGCCGCCCGAACGGACAGCCGCCCGCCCGCGTACAGGGGCCTGGTCGGCCGGGTTTGCCGCGCCGGCCCGGCCTTGTTGTTTTCCTTCTCTCTCCGAACCGTTGCGGCCATGCACGTCGAGCACCAAACCGAAGACCAGACGTTTTACCTCACTTCCCACGGCTACGAAGGCGAGCTGGCCTACAGCCGCCCCGCCGAGGGCGTGGTCGACTTCCAGCACACCTACGTCGATGAGCACCTGCGCGGGCAGGGCGCCGGCGAGGCCCTGGCCAAAGCCGCCCTCGACTGGGCCCGGCAGGAAGAACTGCGGGTGCGCACCAGCTGCCCCTACATGGCCAAGTTCGTGCAGCAGCACGCCGAGTACCAGGAGCTGCTGGACCAAGCCGACGGGAAATAAGCCGTTCGGCAGGCCGGTGGCGGTTTTTCGCCCAGCAGCCTTGGCCACGCCGCCCTGCCCCCAGGATAGCAGCCCGTAAAAGCCGATTTCCCCGACCTCTCTAAACGCAACGGCCGCTCCCGGATTCGGAAGCGGCCGTTTGCTGCGGCGCGTCGGGCCGTTACTGCTTCACCACTTTCAGGTGCTGCGGCCGCCCGTCGAGGAGCACCGTCAGCACGTAGAGGCCGGGAGCGGCGCGGCGCAGCGCCGCGCTCAGCCGGGCCGAGGCCTCCGACGACGCGAGCGGCGGGGTGCTGAGCACCACCCGGCCGGGCGCGGTGCGCAGCGTGAGCTGCAGCCGGGCGGTGGCCGGCAGTCCGTCGAGGCGCACGTCGCCGGTGGTGGGGTTGGGGTGGATGGCCAGCTCGGGGCCCGGGCCGGCGGCCACGTACTGCGGGGCGCTGTAGGTGGCCTTGCCGTCGAAGTCGGTCTGGCGCAGGCGGTAGTAGGCGGCGGCTGGCGCGGCCTCGTCGGCAAACGAGTAAGCTTGGCGCTGGGTGCTGGTGCCGCGCCCGGCCACCTGCCCGATGCGGCGGTACGCGCGTCCGTCACCGGATTTTTCCACCTCGAAGCCGGCGTTGTCCTGCTCCTGCGCCGTGGTCCAGCGCAGCTGCACCGTGGCCGGACCGCGGCGCTGGGCCACGAAATCGAGCAGGGTGACGGGCAGCACCGCGCCGCCCGTGCCGATGCTGAACGGCGAGAAGCTGCTCACGTCGGTGGCCGTGACGGTGTAAGGCCCGCTGCCGCTCACGGCCGTGGTTGAGTACGAGCCCCAGCTGCCGTTGCCGTTGTAGTGCAGCACGGCGGCGCGGCTGCGCTCAAAGCCGGCGTTTTCGTCCGGAGCATTCCACTGAAAGGTCAGCGCGGCCGTCAGCGCGGTGCTGGGGCTGATGTCCCAGGTCCGGTCGACGAAGGCGCTGGCCTGGGCGTGCGCGGCGCCGCTGGTACCGTTTTGCCGCACCCCGCCAAACACGCGCACCGGCACCGATGGGGCGGTATTGCCGGTGTTTTGCACCGTCAGCGGGGTGTAGCTGGCGCTGGTGCCCACTGGGTAGAGCAGCGTGGCGCCGGCCGGGGCCGGGCGCACCAGGGCGCCGCCGCTGGCCGCGTCGTTTTTGGTTACCACGTAGCGGCTGGCATCGGCCCCGCTGATGGTGGCGGTGCCGGCCAGCGTCAGGTTCTGGTCGCCGAGCAGCAGGTGGCCGGTGCGCAGCGTGAGGGTACCCGTCACGCTCGCCGGGGCCAGCAGCTGCACATCGGCGGCGTTGTCGATGGTCAGGTTGGCGAAGCTCAGGGCGCCGCCCAGCGTCTGGAGGCTGGAGCCGGCCAGCGCCACGGTGCCGCTGCCGGCGACGGTGCCGTGGTTGGTTAGGTTGCCGGTGAGGCGCAGGGTGCTGCCGGCCGCCAGGGTGAGGGTAGCGCCGCTTTCCACGGTGAGGCTGCGGGCCTGCAGGGTGCCGCTGCCGAGGGTGGGCATGTAGCTGCTGCCGGCCGGAATGAGCACGTCGGTGCCGGCTTCCGGCTGCCGGCCGCCTTCCCAGTTGCGGCAGCTGCCGGCGTCCGCGCTGTTGTCGTTGCCGGTCCAGATAGCCACCGTGTTGGCGGCCGGCGCCCCGATGGCCCCGAGCGTGGGCGGAGCCGTGTAAGTGGCCTTCACGTAGCAGCGCTGGCCGGCGTAGGTGCTGCTGGTGTTGCGCAGCTTAAGCACCAGCCAGTCGGTGGCAGTGGGCGTGTAGGTGCCGGTGAGGGTGCCGGCGCCGGTGGCGGCCTGCAGGCGGTTGCCCTGCCGGTCGTAGAGGCCGAAGGTCAGGTCGCGGCCGGTGCCGCCGTGCTCCGGGTACAGCTCGTAGCGCACGGGCTGGCCGCTCTGCACGTAGATTTTGCCCACCACGCGCTGGTTGGTGGAGTTATCGGGCAGGCGGCCGCCTTGGCCCAGGCTCTGGCAGTTCTGGTCGCCCAGGTCGTCGGCCAGCTCCCACTCCTGGATGGTGGCGGCGGCGCGGGCGGGCAGCACGTTGCTGCTGCCCTGGCCCTCGGGCGCCCACACCGAGTAGCCGCGGCGGCCGCCCAGGGCCGAGCCGTTGCAGGGCGGGGTGTTGATGCGCACGCGCTGGTCCTGGGGCACCACGTACACGTAGCTGCCGTTGGCGCCGGAGTAGTCGATCAGCCGGGTGTTGGGCGCGAAGTCCGAGTCGACGTAGGTTTCCTGCCAAGTGTCGTAGCTGTCGTTGATGCCGATAAGGGCCTTGGCGCCGCGCTCGATAACGAGGTGGTCGGCCTGCCGGGCGCGCACCTTGTAAGCCCCGTCCTTGAAGTGCAGGTTCTGGTGGCACCAGATCAGGTTCACCAGGTCGTCGCGCAGGGGCAGGTCGGCGGCTGAGGTGGGCAGGTGCGAAAACCTTTTGCCGGTGCCGCCCACGTTGAACAGGTCCTCGAAAAACACCTGCGGGTTGCCGTCGACGGCAAAGGCGGCGGCGTAGGCGGCCGAGAGGCGCGGGTCGAACGGGTCGATGTGCGGGGCCAGCTCCGAGCCGGTGTTCCAGCCGGTGTAGTTGCCGTCGGCGTCGAGCCGGGGCCGGAAGGTGTCGTGGTTGTTGACGAAGGGCACCGTGCGGTGCACGTACACGGCGCTGCTGCCCGAGCCGTACTGCGCCACCCGCCGGCCCTGCTGGTAGTCGGGCAGGCTGCCAATGTTGAAGCCCCCGTTGCCGCTCACCATGCCGTAGAGCCCGTCGCGCAGGCCGAAATCGAAGGTGCCCATCAGGAACTCCGAGCCGCCGTTCTGGCCCGTCACGTTGCCCACGTAGGCGTCCAGGTCGCCGCCCCCGCCCACGTACTCGCCCACGTTGAACATGGCCTCGCCGCCGTTGGCCCAGCCGGCCAGGTACTTCAGGTTGTAGCTCCAGTCCTGCTGGGCGGCGTAGCTGAAGTGCTTCACCGCGTCCCAGCGGAAGCCGTCGACGCCGGTTTGTTTCTTGAGCCACACCAGCCAGCTGCGGGCCTGGTCGCGCGAGTAGCCGGCGCCCTGCGGCGGGTTGTAGCTGCTGTTGGTGCTCGGGCCGTAGCCGTCGCTGCCGCCGTCGTCGGCGCCGTAGCAGAAGTCGGGGCCGAAGTGGGGGGCGGCCATGTCGCCGGAGGTGGTGTTGTGGCCGGCGTGGGCGTGAAAGTTGGGGTAGTTCTTGGTCCAGCGGCCCTGGCGCAGCAGATACTCCGCCGCGGTTTCGCCCGCCTCGGGCAGGGGCGTGGCGTAGCAGGCGTAGCGGAAGGTCTTGTAGCCGTTGTTGCTCGACATGGCGTACGGGTCCGGGTCCTGTCCGCCCGCGCCGCTGTTGGTGCCCGCCCCGTCGGCGTGGTTGAGCACCACGTCCTGAATGACCTCGATGCCGTTGGCGTGCAGCACGGCCACCAGGCGCAGCAGCTCGTCCTTGGTGCCCACGCGGGTACCGGTGGCGCCTTTCTGGTACTTGTCGCCCAGGTCGTAGTGGTCGAAGGGCGAGTAGCCCACGTCCGAGGTGGCGTTTTTGTTTTTGGCGGTCGGCGGAATCCACACCGCGTCGATGCCCAGGCTTTTGAGGCGCGGAGCCAGGTCGGCCAGGTAGTTGGCCCAGCCGGCGGGGTAGTTGCTGTTCCAGTAGTCCCACCAAAAGGCCTGGAGCACTACTTTCTTGTGGGTTTGCTGGGCCCAGAGCGGCTGCGCCAACAGCAGCAATAGGGCCAGGAGCAGCGGCCAGCGCCGGCCGCGGCGGGAGTAAGCGTCGAGCATACGCAACGGGTGGGATGTGGAAAGCAGGGGCGGAGCAGCCAATGCCGGGGTTAGCGGCGTTTGGCCTTGCAAGATACAATCAGGGCGGCGGCAATTGCAAAGCGGGTATAGGGCTAATAGTCAAGTTGTAAGCGTGGTGAATATTGCGTTGATTATTTACCAGGCCCCGGCCGTGCCCTGACTCGCTTCGGACTGCCTATAGCCGTTTCCTAACCGGCATAGCCAAGCCCGCGCTACACCGTTCCCGAAACCGCCTGCCCGGGCCGCCTGCAGATGAGCCGCAATAAAAAACGCCTCCCGAACGGGGAGGCGTTTTTTAGAAAATCGTGGAACAGCCGTGCCGAAACCGGCGGCCGCCCTTAGCGCTGTACGGCCAGGCGGGCGGCGTACTGCACCCCGGCCACCGTCACGCGCACCGAGTACAGGCCGGCGGGCAGCGTGGGCAGCTCCAGCGTGGTCACGTCGGCGCCGGTGAGGGCGCGAGTGGTCGTCAGCACCTCGCGGCCCAGCGCGTCATACAGGCCGATGCGGGCCGACTGGCGGCCGCTCAGACCCGGCAGGCGCAGCTGCACCGCGCCCGCGGCCGGGTTCGGGAATACCTCGATGCCCACGCCCAGCGCGTTCGGCTTGGTGGTAGCGGTGGTGGTGCAGGCCGTGCTGCTGTGGCTGCCCAGGCCCGTGAAGACGTCCACGCCCACGGCCGTCCAGCCGGCGGCGGCGGTGCTCCAGCGGGTGCTGCCCCCGGCCACGGTGGGCAGGCGGCGCAGGGTGTTGTTCAGGGTGGTGCCGCCGGTTACGGTCCAGTTGGCCTGCTGCCCGATTACGCCGATGATGTCCAGCGTGTCGGTGCCTTTAAACAGGGCCATGGCGTCGTCGCCGTTGAAATCCACCACGTTGTTGGTCACGTTGGCCACGGCCGTCACGGCCGCTACCGAGCCGGTGGTGGCCACCACGTAGGTGCCGCCCGCCGCGATGGTGCCGCTCAGCGTGTAGGGTGCCTGCGGGGTGGTGCTGCCGTTGGCGTAGCGCAGCAGGCGGTAGCTGCTCAGGTTAATCGAGCCGGCCGTGGGGTTGTAGATTTCCACGGCCCGCGTGGCGCCGCTCGATTCCACGTATTCCGTGAAGAACAGGTCCGAGCAGTTGCCGCCCCCGCCGGGCAGCGGCGCGTCGTCGTTGGTGATGGTGAGCACGTGGCTGGTGGGCGCGCCGACGGCTACCCCGCCCCCGCTGGGCGTCCCCAGCAGCAGGCGCACGGTTTCGTTGGCCTCCGACTGCGTGTCGCCGTTGATGGTCACCGTCACCGCCTGCGTGGTCACGCCCGTCGCGAAGCTCAGCGAGGTCGTGCTCAGGGTGTAGTCCGAGGCGTCGGCGGTGGTGCCGGCCGCATCCACCGTGATGGGCAGGGTGAAGGCGCCGGTGGGCGCGGCACCGCTCAGCACCACGTTCACCGTGTAAGTGCTGGTGCCCGCGTTGCCTTCCACGATGCTGCCCGTGGCCGCCGCGAAGCTCACCAGCGGGGGCTGGCCGTCGTCGTTGGTGATGGTCAGGTCGTGGGCGTTCGGCGAACCGACGGAGAGACCCGTCGAAGTGGTGCCGAGCGTCAGGCGCACGGTTTCGTTGGCTTCGGGCTGGGTGTCACCGTTGATGGTCACCGTCACCGTCTGCGAGGTCTGGCCGGCGGCGAAGGTCACCGTCTGCGTGGTGAAGGTGTAGTCCGAGGGGTTGGTGGCGGTGGAGTTGGCCGCGTCCACGCTCACCTGCACGGTTGCAGCGGTGGTCTGGGCCTGGCTCAGCGTGAGCGTGGCGGTGTAAGTGCTGGTGCCGGTGTTGCCCTCCCCGATGCTGCCCGCAGCGGCCGCGAAGCTCACCGTCGGGCCCGTCACGAAGCCCCAGGCGCGGGCCACCAGCGAGGGGTCCGCAATGTAGGGGTTGAAGTTGCCCTGGGCCTTGGCGGCGCGGCGGTTTCGCTCCCGTTCGCGGGCGTCCACCGGGTCGGCCAGGTGCCACTGGTAGAGGGTCTGCAGGTTGGCCAGCGCGGTAATCACGTCCTTGCCCGCGTCGAAGGTCTGCCCGGCGTGCATGGTGTAGAAATAGAAGGCCGTGCGGGCCAGGTTGCCCTTGTGGTCTTCGCGGGGCTCGAACATGGAGTTCGTATCCTCGCTCCATTCGGCGAGGTTGCTGGTCGGAATGCTGCTCTGGCTGGTGGTGTTGCGCATCCAGGTTTGCGTCTGCGCATCCGGAATCTCACCGAACATGTCGCTGCCGCGGTTGGAGTTCCACTGCGTGTAGGTGGGGTAGAGGTGGTGAATGTCGGAGCGCATCCGGCTCACCTCGTTAAACCACGACTGCGGAATGCTGTGCTCGCAGTTGATCAGGCCCACGTTGGCCGTGCTGGTGGCCGTCGAGTCGATGGTTTTGGGCACCGAGTAGCCGGAGTACACGCAGGTCAGCTGGCCGTTGAACACGTCCACGTAGTTGTACATCTTGCCGCGGGCCACGTCGTAGCCCAGGTCCACGCGCTTGCCGTCGTACCAGTTCTGGCGCAGCCAGTCGCGCAGGGCCACGCCCTGCAGGTTGGCGGGCGGCGAAGGCGGCAGAACCTGCGCCGTCGCCGTGCTCAGCACCAGGGCCGTAGCGGCCAGGGCCGCGCAGATGTGCTTAGCGAAGAAGTGCTTCATGCAATAGGTAAGTGTGTTGGGAAATGCAAAAGGATTTCAAAGGTCTTGAAATCCTTTAGTTACTCGCCTATGCAGGCCCAAAAAAAAGCGGCGGGTCACGGTTAAGTTTCCGTGACCCGCCGCGCGAGTGAGGGCAGTAGCCGGGCTTACATTTCCGACTTAGCCTTCATCTTGTCTTTTTTCTCCTTCATCTTGGTTTCCTTATCGGGCTTCATGCGGCGGCCTACGCGCATGTCATCCGCCGGCGCAACGGGCGTCGTCACGCCGCCCACGGTGGTCGTGGTGCCGCTCACCGGGTTGGTGTCGCCCGTAGGGTTCATGTCGGTGCCGCTGTTCATGGTGCCGGTGGCCGGCGTGGTCGTAGCGGGCGTGGTCGACATCGTGCCCGACGAGTTCATGGCCGGATCAGTGGTGGTGCCGGTAGCGGGCGTGGTCGGCGTGGTCGACATCGTGCCCGTGGCCGGGGTCGTGGTCGTTTCGGTGGTCGAGGAGTTCATCATCGAGCCGCCGCTGCTGCCGCTCATGGAGGCGTCGGTGGTGCCGTTCATGGGCTTCATCTTGGCCTTCATCTTGTCGCCAGCTTCCGACTTACCCTTCATCTTGGTATTGCCGTTGTCGTCGTCCTTGGACTTGGTTTTGGTGTCCATGTCCTTGGTTTTGGTCTTGGTGCCGTCGCTCGAAGTCTTGGTGGTTTGAGCTTCGGCTACCGTGCAGAGGGCCAGGCCCAGCGCGAGTACAGAAATGGTTTGCTTCAACATGACGGGTCTTGGTTGGGAGGTTAGAAAGGGAATCCTAGTGCCCCCTTATACGCACGCCATTCATTCTGGATAACGCCGGGGGTGCCAGACGGGCCTCCGCTGTCCCGCGCTGTACGCAAAAAAGCCCTTTCCGGCGCTTGGAAAGGGCTTTTTAGGAAAAGCGAAATTGCCGCTTAGCGGGCCGGCATCAGCACCGTGTCCACCACGTGGGTCACCCCGTTGCTCGATACCACGTTCGGAATGGTCACCGTGGCCATGCCGCCTTTGGTGTCGTGCAGCATCACTGCGTTGCCCTTTTTCATCACCGTCAGCGTTTCGCCTTCCACCGTAGTGAGCTTCTGTCCGTCCTTCAGGTCAGAAGCGAGGTAGCGGCCGGGCACTACGTGGTAGGTCAGCACGGTGGTGAGCTTGGCCTTGTTTTCGGGCTTTACCAGCGTCTCCACCGTGCCGGCGGGCAGCTTGCCGAAGGCCGCGTTGGTCGGGGCGAAGACCGTAAACGGCCCCGCGCCCTGCAGCGTGGGCACCAGGTCGGCGGCCTTTACGGCCGTTACCAGCGTGGTGTGGTCGGCCGAGCCGAGGGCGTTGGCCACGATGTCCTTGTCGGGCGTCATCATCGCGCCGCCTACCATCACGCCGGCCGAGGAGCCGGCCATGCTGCCGGAGGTGCCCATGCCGCCGCCGGTGGTGGTGCCGTTCATGGCCTTTTTGTCTTTGTCCTTCATTTTCACCCGGTCTTCCTTGGCCTTCATTTTGGTTTGGGCCTGGGCCGTGGCGGAATAGCCGGCCGTGAGGGCCAGCAGCAGGGCGGCGGTAAAAGCGTGCTTAAGCATGGTCGTAAGGTGTTGGTGTGGGTGAGATTGAACTGTACCCGACTTACGACGCCTGCCCCCCGACCGGATTGCTGCGCTACTCATCAACGCTCCAAAAGCCACCGCCCGGCTACCAGTGAAGGCGCCGGGCGGCAAGGGCAAGCAGCTTGAAAAGTGGCCACGCCAGGAATCGAACCTGGATCAAGAGCTTCGGAGACTCCTATACTATCCGTTGTACTACGTGGCCGGTAGTGGGCGACAAAAGTAGGCAAAAATGCGGCGCAGCCAAATCCCGGCGGCGTTTTCCTGAAAATTCCGCCCGCAACCTTCTATTCCGGTTGGCAGTTTAGTCTGATACCAACCCAAACCCTAATTCCGTTCCTATGGCTTCGTCCGAAAAGAAAACCTTGTATACCGCTGAGGCGCAGGCCGTCGGCGGCCGCAGCGGCCACGTGCGCTCCACCTCGGGCGTCATCGACCTCGACATGTCGGTGCCCGAAGGCCTCGGCGGCAAGCGCGGCGCCACCAACCCCGAAGAGCTGTTTGCCGCGGGCTACTCCTCGTGCTTTCAGCAGGCCCTGCTCGTCATTGCTCAGCGCGCCGGCGACCGGCTCGACCCCGAAACCACCGTCAACTGCTCCGTTTCGCTGTTCCAGGAGGGCGAGGGCTACGGCCTGAGCGCCATTCTCGACGTGGACCTGAAGAAGTTCGACGAGGCCAAAACCATCGAGATGGTGCGGCAGGCCCACCGCATCTGCCCGTACTCGGTGGGCACCCGCGGCAACATGGAAGTGGAGCTGCGCGTGAAAGGCCAGCCCCTGCCCGTGCAGGCTGAAGAAAACGCCGGCGTAGCGCAGAACGGCTAACCGATCCGCTCCAACGCAGCCGCGCCCGTCCGAAAGCTTCGGACGGGCGCGGTCGTTTTTTGGGGGTGTGCCGGGGTGGGCGGATCAGCGCAGCAGTTAGTCGATGGAGTTCAGGTGCTCCTGCGCCTGATGGGTTTCCAGCGGGTTCGGGTAGAACACGGCCGTGGAAGTCGTGTAGCGCATGCCGCTGAGCTTGGTGGTGCGGTGGAACATGGTCAGCTTCTTGGCCCCGATGGGCATCAGCATCAGGCTGCCGTTGCCGGTGCGTACGCCGTAGCGGTTGTCCAGCGGCGTATCGAAGTAGTACAGGTAAGGCTGCAGCCAGCGGTAATAGTACTTGATTTTGGCGTCGGTGGAGGTTTCGCCCGTCAGGCCGGCCGTTTTGTTGGCCAGCGCGTGCTGCAGCTCCACCGCGCTGATGGGGGCGCCGTTCAGCGTGGGCAGCACGTCCCACTGGCTGTCGACCACGGCCCACTTCTGAAATTCCTCCAGCCATACTTCCGTCAGCACGTGGCCGCCGGCCGAGCCGCGCTTGTCGGCGTCGGCAGCTTTCAGGAACAGCGGCCGGGCGGGCATGCCCATGGCAGTAAGTACTGCGGCCATCACGCGGCCGAACTCGATGCACTGCACCGACTTGCCCACCAGCGCGTCGTCGAGGATTTCCATCGGGTCCGTCTTGGTCGAGGCGATGCGGCCGTCGTGCACCAGGCGGTTATGCACCCACAGGCTCAGGGCCTTCACCTTGCCCAACGTCGTCGATTCGGTGGCGGCTACGGCCTCCAGACCGTACCGGTCGCGCAGGGTCTGCAGGTAAAAATCGTCGGGCGTGCTGTAGTGGAAGCTGTACGCGGCAATGGTGGTCGGGGTATTGCTGAAGGGCAGGGGCACCTCGAAGGAAGGCGCCGTCGACTGGGCCCACGCGGGGGAGCCCAGCCCTAGCCCAAGCAAAATCAACAGTCCCGTAAATGTTTTATGCATGGAGATGGATGGTTTACCGGGGTAGAGTGCCTGCAAACGGAAAAACCCGGTGGGGGGTTGGCAACTGCGGGCTGCCGTTGAGGGACCAGGTGAACTTGCCTTGCCGCGTTAATTCTCTGACCAACTGGGCAAAAGCCTACGGTTACGGTCAGAATTCAAAAACGAACAGAGCAAATATAACTCGTCCAATGTACGATATGATAAAAAATATATGTGATTGTTTTTTTAGAAATATTTTTGCAAAGCAAAGCCCCGCCGAGACTGTCGGCGGGGCTTTGCGGTACTGAGCGTAGGTGGGCCCCGGGCTTAAGCTTGTTGCTCTTGCATGGCCAGCACTTCCTTCACTTTCTGGGCGGCGTCCTTCAGCAGCACGGCCGAGTACACCTTCAGGCCCGACTCGTCGATGATGCGGGCGCCTTCCTCGGCGTTGGTCCCTTGCAGGCGCACGATGATGGGCACGCGAATGTCGCCGATGTTCTTGTAGGCTTCCACCACGCCGTTGGCTACCCGGTCGCAGCGCACGATGCCCCCGAAGATGTTGATCAGGATGGCCTTCACGTTCGGGTCTTTCAGGATGATGCGGAACCCGGCTTCCACGGTCTGGGCGTTGGCTCCACCCCCGACGTCGAGGAAGTTGGCCGGCTCGCCGCCGCTCAGCTTGATGATGTCCATCGTGGCCATGGCTAGGCCGGCGCCGTTCACCATGCAGCCCACGTTGCCGTCGAGCTTCACGTAGTTCAGGTTCGAGGCCGAGGCTTCCACTTCCAGCGGGTCTTCCTCGTTGGTGTCGCGCAGGGCGGCGAAGTCCTTGTGGCGGTACAGCGCGTTTTCGTCCAGCGTCACCTTGGCGTCCACGGCCAGGATCTTGTTGTCCGAAGTCTTGAGCACCGGGTTGATTTCGAACATGGCCGAGTCGGTGTCGTCGTAGGCCTTGTAGAGAGCCTGCACGAACTTCACCATCTCCTTGTACGCCTCGCCCGACAGGCCCAGGTTGAAGGCAATCTTGCCGGCCTGGAAGGGGCGCAGGCCCACGCGCGGGTCCACGTGCTCCTTCAGGATCTTGTCGGGATGCGCCTCGGCTACCTCCTCGATGTCCATCCCGCCCTCGGTGGTGTAGATGATAACGTTCTTGCCGGAAGCGCGGTCCAGCAGCACCGACATGTAGAATTCTTTGACGTCCGACTCGCCGGGGTAGTACACGTCCTGGGCGACCAGCACTTTGTGCACTTTGCGGCCTTCGGCGCCGGTCTGCTTGGTCACCAGCTGCATGCCGATGATCTGGCCGGCAATTTCACGCACCTGGTCAAGGTTTTTGGCCAACTTTACGCCGCCCCCCTTGCCGCGGCCACCCGCGTGGATCTGGGCTTTGATAACGTGCCAGCCGGTGCCGGTCTGCTCGGTGAGCTTTTTGGCGGCTTCCACCGCTTCCTCAGCCGTTTCGGCCACGATGCCTTCCTGCACGCGGACGCCGTAGCGCTTGAGGATGTCCTTGCCCTGATATTCGTGAATGTTCATACAGTGAACGAGAGTGGGTTTTCGGGTTCCGGAAATGTGCCCGCGAAAGTAGGCAATATTTTAGGTGGGAGGTAACATGTGACAAAGAACACGCAGGTAAGGTTTGAGAATCAGCTTTATAGATAGTTGGTGGCTTTTTGCACAAAAGTCAACCTCCCACAAGATAAGCCTGTCACCTGTCACCTAAAGAATACCAGCGGGCCATGACTTGCTCGGCGGGGCGGTGCTGGGGCGTGTAGTCGGTGCGGCGGCGGCCCATAGCGTCGGGCGGCAGGCCGGGGTACCACTTCCAGATGAACACGCCCGCCAGCCACGGCTGCCGCCAGCAGCTGCGAAACAGTGCCTCGTAGCAGGCGGCCTGCGTGGCGTCGTCCTCGGGCGCGGGGCGGCGCGGGTCGGGCCACTCCCAGGGGGCGGCAGCAGCCGTCGGGATGGAGCGGTAGCCGGCCTCGGTGAAGACGACCGGCTTGCCGTAGCGCTGCTGCACGCGGGCCAGGTCCTGCAAATGCGGCTGCCAGGCCCGGCGCAGCTCGGCGGTATCGGGCTGGGCGTTGGGGCTGAGCGGGAAGTAGGCCTGCACGCCGATAAAGTCCAGCGCGTCCCAGAAGCGAATCTGGTCGTACTCCTGGTGCCAGTTGGCGGCGTAGGTGAGCTGCCCGTGGTACACCCGCCGGATGTCGCCGATGAGCCGGCGCCACTCCGCCTCGTGCTCCACGGCGGCGTGCTTCAGCTCGGTGCCGATGCAGAGGGCCTCCATGTGGTGCTGCTCGGCCAGGCGGGCGTAGTGCAGAATAAAAGTCGAGTAGCTGCTGAACCAGCGCTGCCAGTCGGCGGCGCTGCGCATCTGCACCTGCCCGGGCCACTGGCCCCGGCTGCGCAGCCACAGGTGCGGTTTCAATAAGGTATGAATGCCGTGACGCCGGGCCAGTCGGGCCGTGTGCACTAGGCCGCTGTCGGCTTCGCCCCAGAAAATGCGCCGCGGCCGGCCGCTGCCGGTGTGCAGCACCACTTCCGGCGAGGCGGAGTCGGCCTGCCAGCCGAAGGGCGTCTGCGCAATCCACGTCACGTGGTTGCGCCGCAGGGCCCGGATTTCGTCCTCGGTGGTGGAGTCGGCCGCTACCCAGCTCACGCCGCGCAGCCGTTCGGCAAGCGGTACCAGGGGGCGGGCGGTGCGCGCGGCGGGCGGCGTGCACCGCCCGGCTCCGAGCAGGAAAAGCAGTGGTAGTAGGCCGCCGAGGCCGAGGTTGCGTATAAGCGGCCGGTTGCGCATGGGACCAAGATACGGGGCAACCCGCATCGGCCGGTTCTGCGTAGCTTTGCCCGGATCCGTTTTTCCTTTCTCCTAACTCCCCCGCCGGTTTGCTGCAGGCCGTCAACATCCGCAAACGCTACGGTTCGCTGGAAGTGCTCAAGGGCATCGACCTGACCATCGAAAAGTCCGAAATCGTGTCCATCGTCGGTTCGTCCGGCGCCGGCAAAAGCACCCTGCTCCACATCCTGGGTACGCTCGACACGCCCGACACCGGCGAGGTGCTCTTCGACGGCGAATCCGTCAGCACCCTGAAACGCTCCGAGCTGGCCAAGTTTCGCAACCGCCACATCGGCTTCGTGTTCCAGTTTCACAACCTGCTGCCCGAATTCACCGCCCTCGAAAACGTGTGCCTGCCGGCCTACCTGGCCGGGCGCTCCGAAAAGGAAACCCGGGTGCGGGCCCGCGAATTGCTGGGCATGCTCAACCTGGAGCGCCGCGCCGACCACAAGCCCTCGGAAATGTCGGGCGGCGAGCAGCAGCGCGTATCGGTGGCGCGGGCGCTGATCAACTCGCCCGAAATCATCTTTGCCGACGAGCCCTCGGGCAACCTCGACTCGAAGAACGCGGCCGAGCTGCACCAGATTTTCTTTCTGCTGCGCAAGGAACTGGGCCAGACCTTCGTCATCGTGACCCACAACGACCAGCTGGCCGCCATGGCCGACCGCACCATCACCATGCGCGACGGGCACATTCTGGAATAGCCGCCCGCAGCCCAATTGGCTAGCGCACCCCGTAAGCCGCCGCGTCAGGTAGACGCGGCGGCTTTTTTTGCGTATCGACTGGCGGGAACGGCTTGTCCGCTATCGAGCGACGCGCATCGATTTTCGGGCACTTCGGGGCCGGGAAAAATGTTCTGCTAATGTCGTTAGCTTTCATGTTTTTGAATACTAGGTATAAGTTGCTGATTGTCAGATACAAAATTTACTAAAAAATACGCTGATTTTTGCACCTTTGGGTGGGTCGATGCGTTATCTTTACGTAACACAGAACGTACTACAGGGACTAAAGAACAAAGCCATGACTGAGGCACAAAAAGACAACACCAAAGCACCGATTCGCAAGCCGAAAGCCGAGAGCTACGACATCTCGCGTTCGGACGAGACGTTGACCTTGGCCAAAGACTTGGCGAACTTCATCAAGGAAAACAAGCTCACGACTTCCGTGCAGGGCAAAGAGTTTGTGAACGTGGAAGGCTGGCAGTACGCCGGCTCGCGCCTGGGCATCGTGCCCATCGTCGACCACGTCATCAACATGAGCACCGACTCGGAAATCAAGTACCAGGCCAAGGTGACGCTGTTTGACCTGCGCAGCCAGCACACCGTCGGCGCCGGCTTCGCTATCTGCTCGAACAAGGAGCAGGGCAAGAAATTCTACCAGGAATTTGCCATTGCCTCCATGGCGCAGACCCGCGCTATCGGTAAGGCCTACCGCAACATCCTGGCCTGGATTATCCGCGCGGCCGGCTACGAGCCCACCCCGGCCGAGGAAATGGAGTACGGCGGCAACACGCCCGACGTCCGCCCGCAGCCCGTGGCCACCGAGCCCGCGCCGATGAAGGCCGTGGTGACCGAGCAACCCGCGCCGGCCGTAGCCGAGCCGCTGGCCCCGGCCGCTTCCAACCCGGCTTACGCCACGGCTCAGCAGAAAGAGGAAATCATCCGCCTGCTCAACCACCCGGTGGTGACGCGGCAGGAGAAGACCAAGATGCTGCTGAACATCAATAAACTCGACCAGGAGCGCGCCACCCAGGCCATTGCCAACCTGAAGAAGACCATCGACGACCGTGAGAACGGTCAGGTGGCCGCCTAACAAGCTTTAGTGACGTATTGATAGATTGGGAAAGCCCGGCTTCGCAAGAGGCCGGGCTTTTTCGTGTGCCGATGGCTACACCTGCCTGGCCGTCATTGCGAGCGAAACGCGGCACCCGCAGGAAGGCGTAGCCAATCTTTCCTCTAGCAGTACCGCCAACGCAACCCATTCTACCTGACAAGGGCACCGCCCGGAACTGGGCAACGGTGGTTTTGGGCAGTGCCCATTTGGCGGTTGGCACGTTGGCCAGGACCGATTGGCTACGCCTGCTTACAGTTGCTTTGCTCGCAATGACAATCGGTGCCACCGCTTGCTACTGGCAACACTGCTGGGGCGGCCGTATCTTCGCCGTCCCAAAATCAGCTATCCGCCGTGTCTGCTCCTACCGAAGATATTCTGTCCGTTCTGCGCCAGCACTGGGGGCACCGGGCGTTTCGGCCGGGGCAGGAGGATATTATTCGCTCGGTGTTGGCCGGGCAGGATACGCTGGCCTTGCTGCCCACGGGCGGCGGTAAGAGCGTCTGCTTTCAGGTGCCCACGCTGGCGCGGGAAGGGCTGTGCCTGGTCATCTCGCCGCTGATTGCGCTGATGAAGGACCAGGTGGAAAACCTGCGCAAGCGCGGCATCAAGGCCGAGGCGGTGTACGCGGGCATGAGCCACCGCGACATCGACCAGACGCTGGACAATTGCGTGTACGGGCCGGTGAAGTTCCTCTACGTGTCGCCCGAGCGGCTGCTGACGGACATGTTCCGGGCCCGCGCGCCCAAGATGAAGGTGCAGCTTATTGCCGTCGACGAAGCGCACTGCCTCTCGCAGTGGGGCTACGACTTCCGCCCGCCCTACCTGCAAATCAGCGCCCTGCGTGAGCTGCTGCCGGGCGTGCCGGTGCTGGCCCTCACCGCCACGGCCACCGAAGAAGTGCGCCGCGACATCCGGGAGAAGCTGAACTTTGGGCCGACGGGGCAGACGTTTCAGCGCAGCTTTCAGCGGCCCAACCTTTCGTACTCGGTGCTCGAAACCGAGGACAAGCTGCAGCGCCTGCTGCAGGTGCTACGCGGGGTGGGACCCGGCAAGACGGCCGTAGTGTACGCCCGCACCCGCAAGCAAACCGAAATGGCCGCCGCCTGGCTGCAGCAGCACGGCCTGAGCGCCGCCGCCTACCACGCCGGCCTGCCCGCCGAGCAGCGCAGCCGCGTGCAGCAGGAGTGGACCAATGATAAAACGCGCATCGTGGTGGCCACCAACGCCTTCGGCATGGGCATCGACAAACCCGACGTGCGCTGCGTCATCCACCTCGACGCGCCCGATTCGCTGGAGGCCTACTACCAGGAAGCCGGCCGCGCCGGTCGCGACGAGCTGTACGCCTTTGCCGTGCTGCTCTGGGCCCCCAACGACGCCGACGAAATGCGCCGCCGCGTGCTGCAGAGCCATCCGCCCCTCGACGTGGTGCGGCGCGTGTACCAGGCCCTGGCCAACTACTCGGGCACGGCCGTGGGCGGGGGCGAGCTGGTGGCCTTCGACTTCGACCTCGGCGCCTTCGCCAGCACCTACCGCCTCAAGCCCCTGGACGTGCACAACTCTCTGCGCACCCTGGAAAAAGCCGGCCTCGTGCAGCTCAACGAAGCGGTGAACAACCCGGCCAAGGTGTTCATTCCCATCGACGCGCGCGACCTGTACCGCTTTCAGGTGGCCAACGTGCGCCACGACCAGCTCATCAAGGCCATTCTGCGGCACTACGGCGGCGAGGTGTTCAGCAGCTTCATCAGCGTGTCGGAGGGGCAGCTGAGCCAGACGTTGCGCTGGAGCACCGTGGAAGTGCGCAAGACGCTGGAGTTTCTGCACAAGTCGGGCATCGTGCAGTACCAGCCGCGCCACGACTCGCCCCAGGCCCTCTTCACCACCCCGCGCCTCGACGTGGCCCGCCTGCCGCTCGACGCGCGCAGCCTCGACGCGGCCCGCGACCGGGACGTGCTTAAAACCGAAGCCGTCATTCGCTACGCCGCGGGCACGCACTGCCGCCAGCAGATGCTGCTGGAGTACTTCGGCGAGCTGGACAGCACCCGTTGCGGCATCTGCGACCATTGCCTGGCCGAAAAGCGCCACCAGCAGCGGCCCGTGGTGGCCGCCGACCTGCGCAGCCAGGTGCTCAGCCAGCTGCGCACTGCCCCGCAGACCCCGCGCGAGCTGTTGGCCGGTTTCGCGCCCGCCCAGGCCGATGCGCTGACGGCCCTGCTGCGCGACCTGGTCGACACCGGGCAGCTGCGCTACACGGCCGGCGGGCAGCTGGCCGTGGCCTGAGGCGCAGAACATGCGAAGCGGCTGGGCGACAAAAAAAGAACGTCATTCCGAGCAGAGCGAAGAATCTCGCGTGCGGCGGTCAGCTAGTAAAACTTCCGTTGAGCGAGAAGAATACTACCGGACGTCAGCACGCGAGACGCCTCGCGCAAGCTCGAAATGACGTTCTGCTTTGCTCAGAACAACGTTCTGGCGGTTGTCAACGGAAGCCTAACCGGCGTTGTAGGCCGAGATGCCGCCCAGCAGGTTGCGCACCTTGTCGAAGCCGTGCTGCTGCAGCAGGGCCTTGGCCGTGGCCGAGCGGCCGCCACCCTTGCAGTGCACCACGATTTCCTGGTGCTTCAGGTCTTCCAGCTCTTCGATTTTGCCGGGCAACTCGCCCAGCGGAATGTTTTGGCTGCCGTCGATGCGCGTTTCCTCGTACTCCCACGGCTCGCGCACGTCGATGATAACGGGAGTCTGGTTTTGCTGCTGACGCTCTTTCAGTTCGGCGGGGGTGATGTCGTTCATGGAGGGAGGAGAAAGTGAAAAACGGATGGGCCCCGCAGCGGTGAAGCGTTGGGGCCCACTAAACAAGCGAATTCAGGCGAAGTTGCGCGGCCTCAGGGCTGCAGCACCACGCGCTGCGTGCCCACGGCGCCGTCGGGGAGGGTGAGGCGCAGCACGTATACACCGGCCGGCAGCCGGCGCAGATCCAGCTGGCCCTGGCCGGCCTGGGCGGCGGGCTGCTCCCACACCGGGCGGCCCAGCGCATCGAGGGCCACGGCGCGGGTGTAGCGGCCCTGCACCTGCACCAGGCCCGTGCTGGGGTTGGGGTAAATCGTCACGGCGGCATCGGCGGCGGCGCTGTGGGCGCTGCTGACCAGGCTCGACATGACGGGCCGCAGCATGGGGGCAAACGTGGCGGCGCGGTCCGTCCAGGCGTTGTTTTCGCGGTCAAACAACGTCAGGCGCGGCAGGCGGCTGTTCAGGTCGGCCCCGAACTGGATAAACAGCGTGGTGTTGGCCGGCTGGGTGTAGCCGATGAAAAACGTACCGCTGACGGCCACCGGCTGGCTAAACGTCACCTCGCGGAAACCGCCGGCCGCGACGCTGGTCGGCAGGCTCTCGGTGACGGTGGCCTTGGGCGTGGCGTTCGGCTGGCCGTTGGCGGCGGCATCCCACACGCCAAAGGTTACCGCCGTGGCGGCCGGGATGCTGCCGCTGCCGCTGGCGCCGGCGTAGTAGTAGCGAATTTTTAGCACCTGGTCCGGTCGGTTCAGCTCGAAGCGAATGGCCCGGGAGGTGGGCAGGCTGCTGCCCTGCGCCAGGATGGCGGTGCCTTCGGCCGAGCCATCGTCGTAGGCGTAGTAATTGCCAAACTCGGTTACGCGGCGCACCGTGTCGTTGGGGGAGCCCGCGCCCGAAAGCAGCGAGAGGTGGACGCTATGCTGCACGCGCGTGCCGCTGCCAACCGCCAGCGGTACGCCCCGCACCGAGCCGCCCAAGCGCGTTTGCTTGGCGCCGGCTGCGCTGAAGGCTGACCCGGTCAGAAACTGCGTTTCGGGGCCGGCGGGCAGTACGCGCACCGTGCCTTGGTACGAGTACGGGGTGCCGACTACCAGCGTGTCGAGGTTGTTGAGGGTGGTGAAGGCGCTGTCGTTCAGCTCCTGCGCGGGGTTGGCGGCGGCGTTGTACTGCCAGGCGGGCATGGCCGCGTAGCGCTTCAGCAGCGAGGAGAGCGGCGCGCTGAGCACCAGGTCGGCGTAGGAGACGGAGGCGGTGTCGCGGTTGCGGTCGAGCAGCAGGTAGTCCAGGTTCCAGGTGTCGCGGGTGCCGTTGAGGTTGCCGTAGCTGCGGAAGCGGAAGCGGAAGCCCGCGTGGAAGTAACGCGCGTCGTTGACGGCAATGAAGCGCTGCCGAAACCGCGTCAGGGTTTTCAGGTTCGTACCCTGCCCGAACAGCAGGCTGGGATTGTACCACACCTGGCGCCAGGTGCCGGTGTTGTCGAGAAATTCCAGCACCAGGCGCACCTGCCGGCTACCCCGCTCGTCGTTGGGCCCGCCCACGATGGAGCCCGTCTGCCAGTAAAAGCTCAGGTAGGTCCGGTCGCCGGGCCGGCCGGCGCTCAGGTCAATGGCCTGCGACGTGAGCACGTCGGTAAGGCCGTAGAAGCTGGGCAGGCCGTAGGAGCGGCCCAGGGAGTCGAGGCCGTCGAAGGTGGCCATGCCGCGGGAGGGCGGCGCCTGCGAAAACCGCTCGTTGACGAGCACGTTGCCGTCCTTCCAGCGGGTGCGGTTGGGCTTGCCTTCGGGCTGCCCGGCGAAGTCCTCGAAAAAGGGCAGGGCCAGCGCGGTGGTGGTGGCGGTGCCGCGGGCTGCCATGCCGGGGGCCACGGCGCGGGCACGGGCGGGGTCGGCGGGCAGCGGGAGCAGCTGTTGGGCGTGCAGTGCCGCCGGCAGGCCGCAGCAGGTCAGCAGGCAGGCCCACACAAACAGGGGTAAACGTAGCCGATAGTTCATGAGCGGGGTTAAGTTACGCACCCCAAACGAGCCAGTACGGGAAAAGATTTTGTCGCCGGCGAAAAACCTGCGGCCGCCCGGGCACAAAAAAGCCGCCCGGAATGCTCCAGGCGGCTTTTTTTACGGATAGCAGCGGCTATTTGACGGGCTTGAGGGGTTCTTCGCCGGCCACCCAGAGGTCGACCAGCTGGCCCGAGCGGATGGTGGCGCTGCTGCTGGCCTCGGGCCGCTGCTTCACCACGGTGCCCTCGGTCTGGCCCGCTTCGGGCGCCTGGTAGAACGTTTCGCCGATCTGCAGGCCCTGGCCGGCCAGCAGGGTGGTGGCCTCGTCGGCGGGCATGCCCACCACGTTGGGCACCGGGAATTCCTGGTTGCCCAGGCCGTCGCCCACGGTCAGGTCCACCTTGGTGCCCTTGGTAATCGGGTCGCCGGGCTTGATTTCCTTGCCATTGACTTCCTGCTTGAGCACCGCGTTCTGGCGCAGGTCGGGCACCAGCGTGAGCTTGCCCACCACCAGGTCGTAGCTGTTCAGAATCATCTGGGCGTTTTTCACCGAGCCGTCCGTCAGCTTGGGCATCTTGATGACGGGCGGGTTTTTCATGGCCACCGAGATGTAAATCTTGCGGCCCTCCTTTACCTTCTCGCCCGGCTTGGGTTCCTGCGTGAGCACCAGTCCGGGGCGCGAGGTGGCCGAGTAGCTGCTGTCGTCGACGAAGTAGGCCAGGTCGCGCTCATCGAGGTAGTTTTCCAGGTCGGCCAGCTGCATCCCGGTCACCTTCGGCACCACGATGGTTTCGCCGTGGTTGGTGGTGACGGGCAAATACACGAAGAAGAACAGAAACAGCAGCAGCAGCGACACCAGGCCAATCACCACGAGGTGTTTGACGAGGTCCAGCCAGGTATCGGATTTGAGGAAAGCCATTCGGCGGGGTATGATGGTAGGAGGGTAGGAGTTTAAGAGGGGAGACGGGCGTAATGGTAGGAGTTTAGGAGCTGTCAGAACGATAACTCCTAAATTCCTACCCTCTTACCCTCATACCCTAGTCTTGCCGTACTCCAGAATCTGGTCGATGAAGTCGTAGGGCGTGTAGCCGGCCAGGGCCGTCTGGTGGAAGATGCAGGTGGCGGGCGTCATGCCGGGCAACGAGTTGACCTCGATGATGATGACCTCTACCGCGCCCGTCTCGCGCACCCGCACAAAGGCGTCGATGCGGGCGTAGCCTTCGATGTTGAGCACCTCGGCCACGCGCTTGAGCTCGGCCTTCACCTCGTCGGAAATGCGCTGGCGCTCTTGGGCTTCCGGGGCGTAGCGGGCGGGCGTGATGTTCTGGCCTTCGCCGGCCAGGAACTTCTCCTCCAGGCTCAGCACCTCGCCGGTGGCCAGGGCTTCGGAAGCCTCGAATACCTCAATATCACGTCCCCCATCGGCGCGGCGGTGCGTGAGCAGGCCGCCGGTGACTTCCAGGAAGTGCCGGGCGCCGTCGCGCGAGATGAGCGTTTCGACCAGGAAAGCGTCCTTGCGCGGAAATTCCTCCTTGAAGCCCAGGCTCAGCGTGCGGGCCGCGTTTTCGAGCAGGTCTTCCTGGTCGCGGAACATCAGGCGGCAGAAGGCCTCCAGCTCCGCGCGGTTCTTGATTTTCTTCACCGCCGAGGAGCAGCCGTCGTCGGCCGGCTTGGCAATGAAGGGGTAGTGGAACTGGCTTTCGAGGCTGTTGTAGAAGGCCTCAGCATCAGCTTCCCACTCCAGGCGGGCGGCCATGCGGTGCTCGGCCACGCGCAGCCCGGCGTCGCGCAGGCGCTTGTTGGTTTCGAACTTGTTGATGGTGATGCTGCTCGACTCGGCGCCCGAGCCGTTGTAGGGCAAACCCACGCGCTCCAGCTGCTGCTGCAGGGCACCGTCCTCGCCGGGGCGGCCGTGCAGGGCAATGAACACCTCATCCACGCGCTGGGCCAGCTGCTCAAACGTCAGCTGCTCCGGCTTGGCTACCGACTGCGCGGCGTAGGTGCGGGTGATGGTGGTGGCCTGCTGGCGGATGCGCTCCAGAATCGGGTGCTGGCCGTGGCCCGCGCTCAGGTGCAGCACCTTGTCGCGGATGTCGTCGGCGTTGTCCTTGAGCATCACGTTGATGGGCAGCACGTACAGCTGATAGTCGGCCGAGGAGCCCGTCAGGAACACCGGCACCGGCTCGTATTTGGCCGAGGAGGACAGCTTTTCGAAAATATTCCGCCCGCTTTCCACCGAAATGTGGCGCTCCGAGGAGTACCCGCCCATGATGACGGCCACCTTGGTGCGGGGCTGCTGCTCGTGCTGGCGGCTGGCCACGGCCGCATCGAGGGTGCGCAGCTGCCGGCCCAGCTTCACCGGCTGCAAGCCGCCGCGCCGCCGGGCGGCCAGCGAGGTGCGGATGATGTAGGTGAGAAACTGCGAGGGGTTCAGCCCGATTTCGGCGGCCTGGTGGAAGAAGAACGAAGCCGGCAGCATGCCCGAGGTGGTGTTCGGGTCGTTCAGGAAAATCTCGCCGCTGTCGGTGATGAAGCCGTCGAGGCGGGCGTACACCTGGAAGCCGAAGGTGCGGAACAGCTGCTCGCACTGCTCCCGAATGCGCTGAATATCGGCCTCGGGCAGCTCGATGGGCGTGACCTTGCGGGCCATGCCGGGCAGGTACTTCGAGCGGTAGTCGAATACCTCGGTGCCCTTCACGATTTCCGTCGGGGGCAGGGCCAGCGGTGAGCCGTCCACGTCTTCCACCACGATGCAGGAAAACTCGCGGCCCTGCACGAAGGCTTCCAGCAGCACCTGCTGCTCGCCCTGGGTGTTGGTCAGCCGCACCGAATCCTGCAGGGTCAGCCGCTCGTCGAGGGCGCGCAGCAGGGCTTCGGGGTGGTAGATAAAATTGGTTGTCAGTTGCGGGTTGTCAGTTGTCAGGCCGTCCTCATTGCCAGTTACTGGCGACTGGGAACTGGCAACTGACAACTCATCCAGCACCACCGGCAGGCCGATGCCCTCGCGGATGTCGGTCAGGTGCTGGGCCCAGGCCAGGCGGTCCTGGGCGCCGAGGCGCTGCCAGTCTTCGCGGGTGACGGTGCGGCGGAACAGGCTGCGCTCCACGGCGGCCACGAACCTGGCCACGTCCGCGTCGCGCACGATGCTCACGCCGATGCTGGAACCCTGGCGCGGGGCTTTTACCACGATGGGCAGACCCAGCTCTTTCTGCACGTAGGCCAGCAGGGCTTCGGGCTGCGCCGCGTCGAATTCTTCGGCCGTGAGCACGCGGAAGGCCGGGGAGGGCAGATTCAGCGCATGCAGCAGGGTTTTCTGGGCAATCTTGTCGATGCCGAAAGCCGAGGGCAGGATGCCGGAGCCGGAGTAGGGGATGCCGTACCATTCCAGCAGGCCCTGGATGGCGCCGTCTTCACCCGCCGGCCCGTGCAGGGCCAGGAAGGCAAAGTCCATCAGGCCCGCCAGCTCGTCGGGGCGCAGGCGGCGGCCCACTTCGGCAATGATGCGGTCCTGCTCGTCCACGCTCAGCTCGCCGAGGCTTTCCAGGTACACCTGCAGCTTCAGCTCCGAGGGCGGCAGGGCCGACACGGGCGGGTAGAAGTCCCGAATGGTGCCCTTATACAGGTACTGCCAGTCGAGCAGGATGAAGTTGCCGTGGCTGTCCACAAAGACCGGCACGGCCTGGAACAGCGACTTGTCGAGGTTATCGTAAACCGTCCGGCCGCCGGCAAAGGAAATTTCCCGCTCACGCGACGGACCACCGAAGAAAATGCCAATTCTCATGCTGCTGCAAAGGTAGACGAATTTCGAGCGGTGTGCCGCACCCGGCCGCCGCTTCGGCGCCTAACAAGCAAGTAGGCCGAATCGTTACTTCGCCTTGCCGAACAGGTAGCCGAGCTGGGCCTGGAAGACCGAAAGGGTGGGCCCTTGGAACAAGCCGCCGCCCGGGACGATGGGTAGCACGTCGCCGTTGTAGCGGATGCTCAGGCGGTAGCCGGATGTCAGCTCGTAGCCCACGCCGGCCACGTAGCCGAGCAGCAGCCTGCGCAAACCGGCCCGGTCGCGCGTGATGACATCCGTAGTAGTCTTGCGGGCCACCAAGTAGCCCAGCTGCGGCCCCGCCTCGAAGGTGAAGCCGCGGGCGTTGATTTTGGCCAGCAATGGCAGTTCCAGGTAGCTGAAGCGGTTCTGGCCCAGGTTGCCCTGCCGCGTGTACTCGTACTGGTTGCCTTTGCGCGAGTACAGCAGCTCGGCCTGGATGTTCCAGAACTCATCGGCGCCGAACGAATACCGGCCCACGGCTCCGCAGTGGTAGCTCACGATGGGCTTGGTCCCGTCGTTGGTCAAGCCGCGCACTCGGGAATCGGAGTAATTCACCCCGGCTTTGGCGCCGAATCGGAACTGCTGGGCCGTAGCGCAGTGACCCCAGAAAAGGCCGGAAAATCCAGTAGAAATGCTGTTTTCATGCAATAGCAAAGGTAAATGAGCCTCAAGTTAGCCCGGGTACCCCCCCGTAAGGAATGCCCCGCCGAAATGCTTCCGCCAAACGAGCCCGTTCGGCCATAGCTTGCATACGGCCCGAAAAACCGCGAACTACGCGCCGCCGCTGCGTATAACGGCGGCACATCCGTTCCCCAACCCCTTTCCGTCAGCTTCCATGCAGACCATCGACCAGTACAACTTCGCCGGCAAGAAAGCCCTGGTGCGCGTCGACTTCAACGTGCCCCTCGACAAGGACTTCCGCATCACCGACGACACCCGCATCCGGGCCGCCACGCGCACGATTCAGAAAATCCTGGCCGACGGCGGCGCCGTTATTCTGATGTCGCACCTGGGCCGGCCCAAGGGCGGCCCGGAAGACAAATACTCCCTGCGCCACCTCGTGCAGCGCCTCAGCCAGGAATACGGCACCCCCGTGCGCTTCGCCAACGACGCCGTGGGCGAGGAGGCCGCCGCGCAGGCCGCCGCGCTGCAGCCGGGCGAGATTCTGCTGCTCGAAAACCTGCGCTTTCACCCCGAGGAAGAGAAGGGCGACGCCGCCTTTGCCCAGCGCCTGGCCGGCCTCGGCGACGTGTACGTGAACGACGCCTTCGGCACGGCCCACCGCCGTCACGCCTCCACGGCCGTGGTGGCCGAGTCGTTTCCGCAGGCCCGCGTGGGCGGCTACCTGCTGCTGAGCGAGGTGGAAAACGCCGAGCGCGTGCTCCACAATCCCGCCCGGCCCTTCACCGCCATCATGGGCGGGGCCAAGATTTCCGACAAGATTGAAATCATCGAGCAGCTGCTCGACAAGGTCGACAACCTGCTCATCGGCGGGGGCATGGCCTTCACCTTCGCCAAGGCCGAGGGCGGCGAAATCGGCTCCTCGCTGCTGGAAGCCGACAAGCTGGACCTGGCGCTGAGCCTGATTCAGAAAGCCAAGGAGAAGGGCGTGAACCTGGTGCTGCCCGTCGACAGCCTCATTGCCGATAAGTTCGCCAACGACGCCAACGTGGACGTGGCCGCCAACCACCACATTCCCACGGGCTGGCTGGGCCTCGACATCGGCCCCGAAACCCGCGAGCTGTTCGCCGAAATCATCCGCAACTCGCGCACCATCCTCTGGAACGGCCCGATGGGGGTATTCGAGATGAGCAACTTCTCGCTCGGCACCGAGTACGTGGCCCGCGCCATTGCCGAAGCCACGGCCGCCGGCGCCTACTCCCTCATCGGCGGCGGCGACTCCGCGGCGGCGGTCAACCAGCTCGGCTACGCCGACCGCGTGTCGTACATCAGCACCGGCGGCGGCGCCCTACTGGAGTACATGGAAGGCAAGGAACTGCCCGGCGTGGCCGCCCTGCGCTAAGGCCCAAACAACGACAAACGGCCCGCTGAACCTGGTTCGGCGGGCCGTTTGCATTTAAGTCAGGAAGCCTAGTGAGGCAGGGTTTCTTCCTCGTCGGGGCGGCTGTAGAGGTTGATCCAGACCAGCTGGCGGAAGAAGTTGAACGTGTCGCAGCAGTTCGGGTCGTCCTCGTGGGGCTTGCTGCGGGCGTGGCGCACGAACAGGTCGCGGGCGTCGCCGTCGGGCAGCACCTGCAGGCTGCGCACGTAGGCCGCATCGGCTTTGGGCAGCGCCGCCCGGCTGATGACGTCGTCGGGCGTAGTGGTTTCGTTGACGTCGCGGTGGCTGAGGCCGGCTTCCAGCATCTGGTCGGCAATGCGGGCCGCCAGGGTCCAGCGGTATTCGGGGGCGGTGCGGTCGGGGGCAGCAGCGGTAGTAGCCATAGGGGCTGGTACGCGCCGACGGCGCGGGTGTTGCGCCGCTACACCTCCACGAAGGGCGAGGGGCTGAAACAGAGGATGAACACGAGCACCATCAGCCAGCCCAGCACCCGGCGGCCGGGGGAGAGGGGCCGCTCGTCGGGCGCGGGCGGGTGGTAAATGCCCGTGAGCCGGCCCAGCAGCAGGCCGAAGAGCAGCCAGCCGGGGTTGCCGCTGATGCCCGGCACGGCCGTAGCCACCGCCAGCTGCGCCAGCCACACGCCCGCCGCCAGCAGCGCCACGCGCCGGAAGCCCGGCAGCACCCGCCACAGCGCCACGAGCAGGTACAGCGCGTACACGGGGCCGTAGTACAGCCAGGTCTGCCAGGAGGAATCGAGGGTGAACAAGCCCAGCCCGGCGTAGAACATAAAGGCCAGGAACAGCACCGTCGAGAGGCGGTTGAAGCGCCGGAAGCCCAGCAGACCGTAGAGAATGTGCCCGCCGTCGAGCTGGCCGATGGGCAGCAGGTTCAGGGCCGTGAAAAACAACGACAGCGAGCCGGCCAGCAGCACCGGGTAGTGCAGCAGCTCGTGCGGGTCGGGAAGCAGGGCCGGGTCGGCCAGCCAGCGGGCCAGCAGCTGGTAGAGCAGGGGCTGGCTGACGGTGAGGCCCGCCGGCTGGCCCTGGTACACGTGGCGGGCGTAATCGGCGCCGTAGGCCCGGTAGTCGGGGTGAATCTGAAATAGATACTCCAGCGGCGGCAGGTGCGTGAAGCCGTACATGAGCAGCGGCACGGCCACCACGAAGCCCGCCAGCGGCCCGGCAATACCCACGTCGAAAAACTCCCGCCGCGAAAAAATCTTTTCCCGAATGCGAATCACGGCCCCGAACGTGCCGATGCCGAACGGCATGGGGATAAAGTACGGCAACGACACCCGGATGCGGTTGCGCCGGGCCATGAAGTAGTGCCCAAACTCGTGCACGGCCAGCACGCCCAGAAACGGCCCGGCAAACCACAGCCCGCGCAGCAGTTCGGCGTTGCGCTCCGCCGCCGGCAGCTGAAACACATCCAGCGGCAGCAAATCAACTCCCCCGCGCGTGAGCATGACGCCGGCCAGGGTGGTAGTGGCCAGGGTGATGAAAAACAGGCTCAGGTGAAGCAGCGCCGTGCGCCAGCGCGGGGGCTCGGGCCGCTCGTAGCGGCGCCACTGCAGCAGCAGAGGCCGCAGCGCACGCGGCCGGGGCTTATCGTCCGGAAACAGGGTCGGGAAAGGCACGAAGGGCGGCGGGCAGGGCTTCGGTGAGGGTAGCGGGCGGCGGCAGAAACAGGGTGCGGATACCCAGCCGCTCGGCCGTGTGGATGTGCTGAATACTATCCTCGATGAAAAGGGTTTCCTCGGGCCGCCAGTTCATTTCGCGCAGCACGTGCTCGAAGATTTCCGGTCCGGGCTTGCGCATGCCCACTTCCTGCGAGTAGAACACCCGGTCGAGCACATCGGCAATGCCCTTGTCCAGAGCGTATTCCCGCCGCAGCATTTCATTAATGACGGCAATGTGGATGCTATTGGTGTTCGATAGCAGCGCCGTTTGATACCCCTGCCGGCGCAGCTCCTGGAGGTACTCCAGCCGTTGCAGCGGCACGTCGAGCAGCATGGCGTTCCAGGCCGCGTCCAGCTCCGCATCGGTGGCGTGGTGCAGGTCGTAGTGCGTGCGCAGCCCCTGCCGAAACCCCGCGGGCGTCAGCCGGCCGGTTTCCAGGTCGTCGAACAGCGCCGCCTGCGCCGCCTGGGTAAACTCGATGGTCGACCCCGCGCGACTCAGGGCGCGCATGGCTTCCAGGGTGCGGTTATAGTCAATATTGATGATGACGCCGCCAAAATCAAACAGCAGATTCGGCAACCGATGCGGAGCGCTCATAGCAGGGAGGTTTGGTAATACCGCCGCGAAATTGGTAGATTGCGCCGCCGAAACCAACCTGCAAGCCATTGCGGGGCGTTTCAGCCGGGCCTATAGCTCAATCGGTTAGAGCAGCTGACTCATAATCAGCAGGTCGCTGGTTCGATTCCAGCTGGGCCCACCAAACTGGACTTAACCCGTTTTGCGGTGTTAGGTCCAGTTTTTTGTTGGTGGTTAGTGGCTGTAAATGAAGCTCGCCGTCCACGAGTCCACAAATACCGTCGTTTTACTTTACTTCGTTTTCCTGAGGAATCACGCAGTCGGAGTCTGGAAATGGTAAAACATCCATGGACGAACCCAGCGCATGCTGTTCATGACGATTAAGGCTCTGGCCCGCCAGTTCCAGGCCGAAGGGGGCGTACTGCGGCTCCTATGCCTATAGGCCTTGCTGTTGCGCCACGATGATATCATCAAAGTACGCTACCGCTCGCTCGCGTGGCCGGCGCAGGCGGTCATGTAGCCCGTCTTGCGCATCTTGGAGGTTGGCGCGTTATACAGCTACGTGGGCCGAAAAAAACGCCTGGTGAGTCTGGACGACTCGCGTCAGGTGCGGACCAGGTGGTTGGCGGCCGCGACGTGGAACGGGCGCGACCTTATTTGTGCTGTGGTAGCACGCAGTTGATCTATTCTTCACCAACTACTTGGCCGCTTACCCATAGATGGTGCTAGTACATCGGCGCTACCACAGCAAAGCGGACTCCACCTCCGTCGAAGGCTGCAATAGCTTGTTACGCCACTACCTAGCCCGCTTCCGCCGCCGCGGCAAGTGCTACAGCAAATGCGCCACGATGCTCTTGGTCAGCGTCCTACTCTTCCGCGCTAGGTAAAACGAAACCCTAGCTCCATTGTAGTTGGCATCATAGGTGTATTCCTGTCAAAACAGAGGAGGCTCGGCACTGTAGCCCCAAACCCACAAGGTGCCGTCGGTTTTGATAGCTGCTGAGTACGTATTGCTTGCCGCCACGCTTTTCCAATCGGTAGCGGTGCCGACTTGCTTCGGATGCTGTTCCACGGAAGAGGTATAGCCCATCCCCAACTGGCCATCCTTGTTCTGGCCCCAGGCCCACAGTGTGCCATCAGCACGCACGGCAAGAGTATAAGCTGCCCCTGCCGCGACGCTTACCCAGCTGCTTCCGGGAATGGGTTGCAGGAAAACCGAACTGAAGTGTCCCTCAAGCCGCTCCGGTTCTATGCCAAGTTGCCCTTCCTGGTTGCGGCCCCAAACCCAGAGCGTGCTGTCGGCTCGGATGGTTACTGTGTGCGCCGTCCCGCCCGTGGCTTCCTTCCATTTTTTACCCGGGGTAGGCAGTGTGCTTACTATGGTTGCAGGGCCCACTGCCCCCCAGCCATCAAGGGTGCCATTCGTACGAAAAGCTAGGGTTTGACCACTGTTTGCTACGACCCGTTGCCAATTAGTGCCCGGCTTGATGCACACTGGACGGGTTTGGTGGTGTCCATTGTCGGGACGAAAACCATTGCTCAATGCGCCGTAACCACACGAGCCCCAGCCCCACAAGGTACCGTCTTGGCGCACGGCCACGCTATGAGCAGCACCGGTG
Source organism: Hymenobacter edaphi (assembly GCF_003258365.1). Taxonomy (GTDB): domain Bacteria; phylum Bacteroidota; class Bacteroidia; order Cytophagales; family Hymenobacteraceae; genus Solirubrum; species Solirubrum edaphi. The sequence continues at coordinate 642,365 of NZ_QHKM01000004.1, forward strand.
GCCACGCTTTTCCATTTGCTTTGGCCCACGTTTACCGGCACTGGGGAGAATGGCAGCCGGAGGCCTATGCCCAGAAGCCCGTATTCGTTGTTTCCCCAGGTCCACAACGCGCCGTTTTGGCGCAGGGCCACTGTCCGGCATTCACCGGCCGACGCCTGCTGCCACACCGTGGCGCGGCCTACCTGCACCGGCAGCACCCGTGGCGTACAGGTGCCATCACCTAGTTGGCCCCACTCGTTGCGGCCCCAGCTCCACAGCGTACCGTCGGTGCGCCAGCCCACGGCGTGGTTGTAGCCGAGCGAAACGCCTTGCCAGTTGGTGGCGGTGCCCACTTGCACGGGGCTAAGCGTTTGGACGGGGCCCCGCGCCGGGTCTCCTAACTGCCCGTAGCGGTTCGAACCCCACGCCTCTACAGTCCCGTCGCGCCGCATGGCCACCATGTGGTCAGGGCCGGCGGCTACGTGCTGCCAAGTGGTGTCCGGGCTCATCCGTTGCAGGTTGCTGCCCGACCCGTGGTATTTGACAAGGTCGCCAGCGATGCCGCTGGCGTAGGAGCCGTAGTCAAACTTACGGCCCCAGGTCCACAGGCTGCCATCGTTGCGAATGGCAATGAAATGCTCGTTGCACCCATCCACCGTGCGCCAGGTAGCGGTACCGACCTGCACCAAGGGCTTGCTCGACGGGCTACCTTGGTCAAAAGTCCACAGGGTGCCATCACCGGCCAAGGCTGCCAGGGTTCCGCCAGCCGCTGCCAAGCTTTTCCAGGGACGGGAACTCAATTGGCGGGGCACAGTGTCGGCCTCGGTGGGTTGGCAAAAGCAGCCGCACCCCGATTGATGATAAGCCGGGCTCCAGGTCCACAAGGTGCTGTCGGCGTTGAGGGCCAGAATATAAGTTTTCGCGTGCGTTTTAACGCCGACGATGGTGCGCCATGTGCTGGTGCCCAACCGGACAAAGCTGTTGCCGGGTGCGGGAACGGAGTCGTTGGGACTAACCGCACTGGCATCGGGTACCCAGAGCGTACCGTCTGCCTTCAGGAACAGGCTACCCCGGAGCTCCTGTTTCCAAGGCGAGGGGGAGGGCGCGAGGCTGGGGCGAAGCAGCGTCGGGTCGCGCCGTTGCAGGGAGTCGGCGTAACCACGTTTGCCACCATCAGCATCGTAGCCGCCCCAAAACCACCAGCTGCCGTCGGCGCGGGTGGCTTGAGTACCGTACCGGTCGGTGCATACGCTCACCCAGTCGGAGGCCAAGCCGATCTGCACCGGGCTGGTTCGCTGGGTGGTGGTGCCATCGCCCAATTGACCGTGCTCGTTCGCCCCCCAAGCCCACAAAGTGCCATTTGGCCGAATGGCCAGGGTGTGGTGTTCCCCGGCCGCCAGCCGTTGGCCTACAGCCGAAGCAACACTGCCCATCACCAGCAGCAGGCACCAGCAAATGAACAGTACATTACCAAACCGGCGGCCAGCTTTAGCTACCCTGGCAAAGCCTGAGGCGGTAGCAACAAACATACAAAGGCGATTTAGGAGGACCAGAACAAACACCAAGTCAAGATAACCCAACTGCTGGGGACCCGGCCTGACCAGAGAGCATCAACCAGTGGGGGCAGACCGTGAAGAAACGGCCGGGCGATGCACGGGCTATACTGGTAGGGAAGCTTTCCAAGATAAGCTTAAAAAGTAGTGCCCCTCGTTGCCTCACACTTCTAATTACCACTAGCTAACCCCACGGCCTGCAATTCGTGAACCATTCGCCTTCGCCACCAAGGCCCACCAAGATGCCCTCGGCGGCACGGGGCGCCCAACACGCTCTAAAACTTCACCTGATAGAGGCCGCAGGCAGAGGAATACATACCTATTCCTAACCAGGGATTAACAGGTTCCCGGATTGCTGGTATCTTACGCTACTTTCCCTATCATTCCTTGAAATACCTTGGCTTCCCTCCCTTGCGGCTGCTTCTACTGCTCATTGGCTGGCTTTTGGCAACTGATGCGCTTGCTCAGCGTTCGAACTGGGAGTCACTTGTAGCCCTCGCCTCCGATAGCAGCCGGAGCGAAAGTGCCCCATCCGTGACGGCTACTGCCTGCGATTCTGCAGGCCTTGTGTACCTGACGGGTCATTTCCAGGGGCATCTCACCCTGGGGCAACTGCACCTGCAGAGTGCGGGATTAGCCGACATTTTTCTGGCGGCCTGGAGTCCCGCTAAGAACCGTTTCCTCTGGGCCAAGCGGGTTGGCGGGCCAGGACATGATTACCCCTCGGCCCTAGCCGTGCAGGGTTCTTCGCTAGTGATGGTCGGTAGTTTTGAAGGCCCTGCCCTGCAGCTCGGCTCCCTGCAGCTGGCGAATACGGACTCAGCGGGTGGCACGTACGACAGTTTCGTGACCAAGCTCACGACCACGGGTGAAGGCGCACGCTTTGCCTGGGTATTGCCCTGGACCGGCTTGGGCGATAATAACCTCGTTGCGCTGGCCGTGCAGGGAGCGGCGGTGTTCGTGGCCGGCAATGCTTACGCGGAAGTGCGCCTGGGTACACAGAAGGAATCCTATGCCCGTGCCTTCGTGGCGAAGCTGACGGATGAAGGCGCGCAGGCGGCGGTGCAGTGGATCCAGCCGGTTGGCGGCTCGGTTCAGGCACTAGCCGTGGCGGGTAGCGCGGTCTACATTGCCGGTCACCTTGATCATCCGGATCTTACCTTTGGCCAATCACTTACCCCCCATGAGCAGGCGGGCTACGATGGCAATCAAACCGGGGACAATAATTCGTTTGTTGCCAAGATTGAAGACCGGGGCGAGCAAAGTTTCCTGGCCTGGGCCCGCCGCATTGGGGGCCCGGGTGTGAATGTCACCCGGGTGCGGGCCCTGGCCGTGCAGCAGCAGCAGCTCTACGTGACCGGCGTCTTTTTCGGGCGAGCCACATTCGGTCCCTTCCGCCTGACCTCCAGTGCCTACGGCCACAGCGGCGACGTCTTTGTGGTTAAGCTAACCGACTATCTTGAGCCGGTGTTCCGGTGGGCGCAGCAGCTGGGCGGCGTTGATGAGGAAGAGGTAAACACCCTGCTGGTGCACGGAAAGGACGTGTATATGGCCGGCACGTTCCTGAGCGACTCGGTTACCATCGAAAGCCAGACTATTCGGCGCACCCAGGGCAGTGGGCGGAAGCACGAACTGTACATTGCCCGGCTGCAGGATGCGGATTCCACCAGCCAGTTTACGATGCTCACCGCCGGAGTGGCTGGTGGCCCCGCTACCCCCCAGGCTCTAGCCTGGCAGCCACACCGGCTGTACGTTGGGGGACAAACCAGTTTCCCCGTTTCGTTTGGGAAGCAGGCCTTACCCGAACCTAAACCCGGTTCGGGGGCCTTTTGGGCTACCCTACGATTGGAAAGTAAACCACCGAAAGCAACTCGAAAGGCCAGCCGGCGGAAACCCGCCAGCAGACAGTAGTAGGCGCTGCCCCCTATCGGGCTCACAACAACAGGGAAAACAACTTAGAGCCTCCTATGTTTGAGCGGATGCTTAAACTTAGACCACGACGCAACGGACGGGAGTAAGATGGATTAGAGGCCTGGGGCCAGCCGAGCCCGGCAAACATGAGCATCCCCCGTCCGTTCTACGGCCACCTT
>NZ_QHKM01000042.1 GCF_003258365.1 Hymenobacter edaphi
ATTGTGTTGAGGAACGACATTTCCCTGATCAAGACCCCAACGGTTGCCTTCACCGCCCTTATTAACAAGGTTGAGCTGCCCGCCATCGCCGGTACCTACTCCACTTACACTGGACAGCAGGCTATTGCCTCCGGATGGGGCAAGACCTCCGATTCCGCCACCAGCGTCGCTAACACTCTGCAGTACGAAGTCTTCGAGGTTGTGTCCGTCTCTCAATGCCAGAACACTTATGGCTCTCTGGTAGCCACCAACAACGTGATCTGCGTTGCTACCCCCAACAAAGTGTCCACCTGCAACGGCGACTCCGGCGGCCCACTGGTCCTGGTCAGCGACAGTAAGCTCATCGGTGTCACCTCCTTCGTGTCGAGCGCTGGTTGTGAGTCCGGTGCCCCTGCTGGCTTCACCCGTGTGACCAGCTACTTGGACTGGATCAAGACAAACACCGGCGTCTCCTACTAAGCACAGCATA
>NZ_QHKM01000043.1 GCF_003258365.1 Hymenobacter edaphi
TTTAGTTTTATGCAATCGTTTTAATCGGGGTCAAAATCAGTTTAGAAGCAGTCATCGATGGAAGGCAACCATCCGCTGCAGTAGTGCCAGGTGGACCAGGCGGACCATCCCTGCTGGCTGAGGACCTTCTGGGCACAACGGACGGAGTGGGTGATGTCGTCGGTCAGGAGGGCATTGCAGCTCAATCCGCATTCGTTGTAGGAGAAGCGACCGCTGGGAGGAGCGCACCAGTAGTAGTCGTTGATCTGGAAGATTCCGTAGTCGTTGGAGCCGTTGTAGTTCTCGGGACCAACCACTCCGGTGCGGTAGGAGGACTCGTGCTCGGCAATACAGGCCCAACGAGCCAATTGGTCACGAGGAACGCCCAGGTTGGACATCTCGCGGGCCAGGGAGCAACGGTCCATGGTGCGACCGAAAGCTGGGGCGGCACAGGCCAGGGCAACCAGAAC
>NZ_QHKM01000005.1 GCF_003258365.1 Hymenobacter edaphi
TAGCAAACTCGGTCGCCACTTTGCAAGTTCCAAGCCCAGGTTTTTTTCTGGTCGCTCTCGGCAACCGGCCGTTTCACAGCGAAACGGAGGGCAAAGATCGGAACTTCTTTCCTTTCGTGTCAAGACCAGCAGCCACCTTTTTTTTCGCCGCCTGCTGTCCTCGCCGCCTCCTGCTGAAGCGGGGTGCAAAGGTAGCATCACCGCTTCGAAAAAGTCAAGCAACTTGACCGAAAAACTTTTCAAGACTTCCTCATTCGAGGTTTTAGCTGGCCGTTTGCCGAACTGGGATGACAAAGGTAAGGCCCGCTTGCGCAATGTCAAGCGGGCCTTCGCATTTATTTTCCGACTGACGACTAGTTCCGGTGGATTGTGCTGATGCGGTCGGGCCCTACGCTGACGATGCTTACGGGAACTTGCAACTGCTGCTCAAGGTATTGCACGTAGGCGGTGAGTTGGGCAGGCAGATTGGCGGAATCCGAGATATTGTCGAGGCTGGTTTGCCAGCCGGGCAGAGGGCTATACTCAGGAGTTAATTCCTGCAGTTCGGCGAGGTCGGGCAGATGCTCGGTAGTACTGCCGTCGGGGCGACGGTAGTGGGTGCAGACCTGGATTTCGTCGAAATCGGAAAGCACGTCGGCTTTCATCAGGTGGATTTCGGTGACGCCGTTCAGCATGATGGCGTAGCGCAGGGCCGGCAGGTCGATCCAGCCGCAACGGCGGGGGCGGCCGGTGGTAGAGCCAAATTCGCGGCCAGCCTGGCGGATCTTCTCCCCTACTTCGTCGTGAAGCTCGGTGGGGAACGGGCCGCTGCCGACGCGGGTGCAGTAGGCTTTGCTGATGCCGTACACCTTATCGATGTGCTTCGGGGCGATGCCGAGGCCGGTGCAGGCGCCGGCTACCACGGTGCTGGAGGAGGTGACGAAGGGATAGGTGCCGAAGTCGATGTCGAGCAGAGAGCCTTGGGCGCCTTCGGCCAGGATGCGTTTGCCCTGGGCCAGCAGGTCGTTGAGCAGGTACTCGGTATCAACAAGGCGGAGCTGGCGGAGCTCTTCGACGGCTTCGAAGAAGATGGGCTCGGCTTCTTCGATTTCCAGCTCGCGCTGGTGGAAGTTGGCGAGCTGGCGGTGCCGCTCGACGGCTTCGTTGTAGCGCTCCTTAAAGTTGGGGTGCAGGATGTCGCCTACTCGCAGGCCGGTGCGGCCGATTTTATCCTGGTAGGTCGGGCCGATGCCTTTTAAGGTAGAGCCGATTTTGCCGCCGCCGCGGGCTTCTTCCCAGATCCGGTCCAGCGCGCGGTGCGACGGGAGGATTAGCTGGGCTTTCTTGGAGATGTAGAGGTTGGCGGTGCCGTCGACGCCGCGGGCGGTGAGCTTGCGCAGCTCTTCGCGGAAGACGACGGGGTCGAGGACGACGCCGTTGCCGACTACATTAATAATGTGCGGGTGGAAGATACCCGATGGCACCTGGTGCAGGACGTGCTTGGTGCCGTTGAAGGTGAGGGTGTGGCCGGCGTTGGGGCCGCCTTGAAAACGAGCTACTACGTCGTACGTGGGTGCAAGCACGTCCACGATTTTACCTTTTCCTTCGTCGCCCCACTGGAGGCCAACGAGTACGTCTACGGGCATTTAATTGGCGTTTTTGAGCAAGCTAGAGGCAGCTGCTTCGTCGTCGGCGATGGTGAAGATGGAGGTGAGTTTGGTTAGCGCCAGCATTTTGCGCGGGTGCTCGGCGGGGTTGATCAGGACCAGCTCGCCGCCGCGGCTGCGGAACTTGGTCAGCAGCGATACGAGCACGCCAATGCCGGAGCTGTTGACGTAGCGGACGTTGGAAAGGTCGACGGAGCAGAGCTTAACGGCTTCGTCGCCGAGGTGCTGGTCAACGGTCTGGAGGAGTTGTTGGGAATCGGGGCTGCCAATCAGGTCGCCGGAGAGGCGGACCGAGAGGATGCCGTCTTGCAGGTTGGCGTCGGTTCTCATTCAGGGTTGGTACGAGCGGCTTTGGCGCGGCAGTCGCCGCAAATGCCGTAAAGATTTAGAGAGTGGTGCAAGATATGGAAGTTCAATAACTCCCCGACCATGGTTTGGATGCCGTGGATGCGCGGGTCGCAGAACTCCACGACTTTGTGGCACTCGGTGCAGATGACGTGGTCGTGCTGGCGGTAGCCGTAGGACTTCTCGTACTGCGCGAGGTTGCGGCCGAACTGGTGCTTGCTGACAAGGTGATGCTCGACCAGCAAATCCAAGGTGTTGTACACGGTGGCGCGGCTGACCTGCACGCCGCGGTCTTTCATGCCGGCGTAGAGCTCCTCCACGTCGAAGTGGCCGGTGCGCGAGTAGATTTCTTCGAGGATGGCGTACCGCTCGGAGGTTTTGCGCAGGCCCTTGCTTTCGAGGTAGGCGGTGAAAATCTTCTTTACCTCCTCGTACTTGGCAACATCAAGCATTTTGTGCTCCTATATATACTAAGGTGTACCAGCTATGTACTCCGACATGCTGAAATGACGAACCGTTAACCGGTTCAGGACCCAAACCGTTCGACCGAAAGCACGCCGCGCACCCGGCTGAGACGCTGGATCAGCTTCTCGAGGTGGGCCGTGTCGTTGACGAACACCATGATCTGGCCCTCGAACATGCCGTCGTCGGAGTCGATGGTGATGGAGCGCATGTTTACCTTGAGGCTGTTGCTGATGATTTTGGTTACGTCGTTGACGAGGCCAACGCGGTCGGAGCCCTTGATGCGGATGCCGGCCAGGAAGGCAAGCTCCAGTTGCTCGGTCCACTTGGCGCGCACGATGCGGTTGCCGAAGCTGGACATGAGCGTGGTGGCTTTCGGGCAGGACGTACGGTGGATGACGATGCCCTGGTCGGTTTCGAAGCCGAACACGTCGTCGCCGGGGATGGGGTTGCAGCAGGTGGCGATGGTATGGCGGATCTGGTCGGTGGTCTGGCCGATGACCAGCATATCCGGGCGCACGCCGCGCAGCTTCTGTACTTCCTGGTCGAAGGCCTTTGGCTCCAGCATCGAGGGGGTGCGCGGGAGCGGGACGGTGGGGTCGAACAGGCTTTCCTTGATTTCGCGGCCGTCGACCTGCCCGATGGCCAGGCGGTAGTAGAATTCGTGGGCGTTGTGGACGTTGAAGTGCGCCAACAGGCGGTTCAGGTTATCCGGCGTCTGCTCCACTCCTATCAGCTCCAGGCGCTTTTCGAGCAGGAATTTGCCGTCCTCGGCTTTAGCCCGCTTGTCGTCGCGCAGGTAATCCTTGATGCTGCTACGCGCTTTCGAGGTGGTGACGTAGCTAAGCCACTCCTCGGTGGGGCGCTGCTTCTGCGAAGTCAGGATTTCAATCTGGTCCCCGTTGCGCAGGCGGTAGCTGAGCGGCTCCAGCTTCTGGTTGACCTTGGCGCCGAGGCACTGCAGGCCAATCTGGGTGTGGATTTCGAAGGCGAAATCCAGCGCGGTGGCGCCGTCGGGCAGAATAACCAGCTTGCCTTTCGGGGTGAAGACGTAAACCTCTTTGACGAAGAGGTTCTGGCGGAACTCGTCCATAAACTCCAGGGCGCTGGAGTTGTTGGTTTCGAGCATCTCGCGCACCTTGTTAATCCACGCTTCGAGCGAGGATTCAGGCTGCACGGCGCCGGTGTCCTTGTACTTCCAGTGGGCGGCGTAGCCTTTCTCGGCAATGTCGTCCATGCGCCGGGAGCGGATCTGCACTTCCACCCACTGGCCGGTCTGCGACATGACGGTGGTGTGCAGGCTCTCGTAGCCGTTGGCTTTGGGCGTGCTCACCCAGTCGCGCAGGCGGTCGGGGTTGGGCTGGTAGAAGTCGGTGACGATGGAGTAGACGCGCCAGCAGGCGGCTTTTTCCTGCTCCGGCGGCACGTCGAGGATGATGCGGATGGCAAACAGGTCGTAGACTTCCTCGAAGGGAATGTTCTGCTTGCGCATCTTACGCAGGATGGAGTAGATGCTCTTGGGCCGGCCCTTGATTTCGAAGTCGAAGCCCTGGGATTTTAGCTCGTCGTCGAGCGGGGCCACGAACTCCTTGATAAAGCGGTTGCGGGCGCCGCGGCTCTGGCGCACCTTCTGCGTCAGGTCGCGGAAGGTGTCGGTGTCGGTGTACTTGAGGTGCAGGTCCTCCAGCTCGCTCTTGATAGCGTAGAGGCCGAGACGGTGGGCCAGCGGGGCGTAGAGGTAGATGGTTTCCGACGCGATTTTGAGCTGCTTGTGGCGCGGCATCGAGTCGAGCGTCCGCATGTTGTGCAGGCGGTCGGCGATTTTGATGAGGATAACGCGCACGTCTTCCGACAGCGTCAGCAGCATCTTGCGGAAGTTCTCGGCCTGCTCGGAGGTGCCGTAGTCGAATACGCCCGAAATCTTGGTCAGGCCGTCGACGATGCGGGCGACCTTGGTGCCGAACTCGCGCTCCACGTCGGAAATTTCCCAGGGCGTGTCCTCCACCACGTCGTGCAGCAGGGCCGCCACGATGCTGGTGGTGCCCAAGCCGATTTCCTCCACCACAATCTGCGCCACGGCCAGCGGGTGCAGGATGTACGGCTCGCCGGACTTGCGGCGCATGTCCTTGTGGGCCTCCAGGGAGGTGTTGAAGGCCTTTTTGATGAGCTTGGCGTCGCCACCCTTAAGGTAGGGCTTGGCCGTGCGGAGCAGTTTGCGGTAGTGGCGCAGGATTTCCTGCCGCTCTACCTCCGGATCTATGAGAGTTGCCATTGGCGAAAAAGCACTGCGGGCCGCTTGCGAAGGGCGGCCGACGAAGGTACGAAAACCGCGCCCGGTGGGGTCCCTCCTATTGGGCGGAACTGTTCGGAAGCACGGTTCGGCTGGGCGAAGGGGTGGTTGGTTCTGGGTAAGATAACAGCGGATGGGGGCTGGGCGTTACCGGCACGGCCTAATAAGCGCAATGGGGAATACCATTAAGTCGCACAGTTGGAGCGGACATGAGTAGATGTTACTTTCCGACAAAATATATCTCATGAAAAGCTTACTCTTATTTGCCCTTCTGCTGGTTTGTGGCATTGCAAAAGCTCAAGCTCCGATGCCATACGATCATCGAGACCCTTATGGGCAATATATTGGTAAGACAGTGGACCAGATTTTCGAGGCAATGAAAACAAATGCAAGTTTCCGATATGGAGACCATTTGCTGCTTGCTCCCAAACCCGGTTCGCTTCTTTTTTACGTTGGGGCAAATGGCATGGAGTTAAGCTATCTGATTATAGATGGGATGGCGACTGAGGTTATGATTAGCATTCCAAAAGGTGCTCCAGCTGCGGATAACATGCTAAAGTTCGTAGCAGCCAACTGCCAAATGATGGGGTCGTTGCCGGATGGTAGTGCCACACGTTACCAAAGTCCATACGCTCGTATCATGGTCTATGAAGCACCAGCTTATGAGGACCGTGAGGACCGTCTTTGCTTCAGATATACTCCTATCCCGCGCTGAAGCATTTAAAAAAACAGAAAAGGCCCCGTTGCTACTCCAGCAGGGCCTTTTTTATTGAGCCCACACTCCAATCATTTACAGGACTGACTGTTTGGTTAATTCGGAACATACAACGAAGCGGTAAAGATGCTTCGGCTGCGCTCAGCCTAACGGCCCAATGCCACCCGCAGCGCCGCCTAACCGCCAACCCGGCGCAAGGGTTTGATATTCCGGCGCACTTGCTTAGCTTTGCGGCCCCGCGGCGACCGGCCCGGCATGCGGATGTGGCGAAATTGGTAGACGTGCCAGACTTAGGATCTGGTGCCGCAAGGCGTGTGGGTTCGAGTCCCTCCATCCGCACCACTTCTCTGCCGTTTCGATGGCAGCCTCAATGCAGGCCCTCAACACCCCGGCCCCGGTGCGTTGGGGGCTTGTTGCCTTTTTATCTAACTGGGCCCACGGCCCGCTTACTTTTAACCTCCGACTCGTTTTGGACATCACCCTCGACAACAAAGACGAACAGCAGGGCGCCCTGCTGACCGTGCGCCTCACGGAAGCTGACTACTCGGAAGCAGTAGAAAAGCAGATCAAGGACGTCAGCAAGCGGGCGCAGATCAAGGGCTTCCGGCCGGGTAAGGTGCCGGCGGCGCTGGTGCGCAAGATGTACGGCAAGGGCGTGCTGGTTGACGAAATCAACAAGCAGCTGAACTCGGCCGTCGACACCTACATCAAGGAGAACAAGCTGCGCCTGCTGGGCGAGCCGCTGCCGGTGCCCGCCAGCGTGGACTTCGACACCCAGAAGGACTTTGAATTCCAGTTCGAGCTGGGCCTGGTGCCCGACTTCTCGCTGCCCACCGGTGACTCGTTCGAAGTGGAGCGCCCGAAAGTGGAGCTGGACCAGAACACCCTGGACGATACCTACGAGCAGATCGGCCGCCAGTTCGGCGAAAACACCACCCCTGAAACCTCGGAGGCCGGTGACTACATTTCGGGCCAGCTGAAGCAGGAAACCACCGAGTTTTCGCAGAAAGTGATGCTGCCCACCAACAAGCTGAAAAACAACGCCGACAAGTTCGTGGGCGTGAAGGCCGGCGACGTGGTGAGCTTCGACCTGAAGGACGCTTTCGGCGGCGACGCGACCCTGATTGCCAACTTCACGGGCCTCTCCAAGGAGCTGGCTGCCGGCGTCGATGGCGAGTACACCTTCGAAGTGGAGCAGATTCACCGCTCGCAGCAGTCGGAGTACAACCAGGAGCTGTTCGACAAGGTGTTCGGCAAGGACGTGGTGACCTCGAAGGAGGATTTCGACGCCAAAGTGCGCGAAACCATCCAGGAGAACTACGACCGGGAGTCGAACAACGTGCTGAACCGTCGCCTGATTCAGAAGCTGGTTGACTCCACGGAAATCAACCTGCCCAAGGAATTCTTCAAGAAGTGGCTGCTGGCGGCCAACCAGGGCAAGCTGACCAAGGAGCAGATCGAGGAGCACTACGACGACTACGAGAAGGAGCTGAAGTGGTCCTTGATCCGCAACAAAGTGGTGGAGGAGCAGGAGCTGAAGGTGTCGAACGAGGAAATCATGGACCGTACCATGGACAAGATTCTGGCCCAGTTCAACATGCCGGAGGTAGGCGAGGAGCTGCGCGAATCGGTGCGCGGCTTTGCCGACAATTACCTGCGTCAGGAGAACGGCAAGAACTACGTGCAGGAGTACGAAGCCATTCTGGCAGACAAAGTAGTCGACAACCTGCGTGGTCAGATTGTTGTTAAGGACCAGCCGATGACGGCCGAGGACTTCCGGAACACCCCGCAGGCGTAATTTCCGCGCCGGGGTTGATTCCCGCTAAAAAAAAGCCCTTACTTCGTCGGAGTAAGGGCTTTTTTCGTACCCTTGGCTTCCGGTGTTTCCGCTGGCATCACGCCGTACCAATCATTCTCCTACCTCTTCAGTCAATGCTGAACAAACAGGAATTCCGCAAATTCGCCGTTAAGGGTCAAGGCCTGAGCGGCTTGGGTGTCGATCAGTATCTGCACCACATCGAAGGCCAAAGCAGCCATTTCGTCACGGGCATGACGCGCTCCGTTATCGAGGAACGCCCCACGCGCTTCGCCGAAATCGACGTATTCTCCCGCCTGATCATGGACCGCATCGTGTTCCTGGGCACGCCGGTGGATGATTACATTGCCAACATCATCACCGCCCAGTTGCTGTTCCTGGAGTCGGCCGATGCCAAGAAGGACATTCTGCTCTACATCAACTCGCCCGGCGGCTCGGTGTACGCCGGCCTCGGCATCTACGACACGATGCAGTACGTGGGTCCGGACGTGGCTACCATCTGCACCGGCCTGGCTGCCTCCATGGGCGCCGTGTTGCTCGCCGGCGGGGCCAAGGACAAGCGCTCGGCCCTCCCCCACGCCCGCGTGATGATTCACCAGCCCTCGGGCGGCGTGCAGGGTCAGTCGTCGGACATCGAGATTACCGCCCGCGAAATCCTCAAGCTGAAGAAAGAGCTGTACGACATCCTGGCCAAGCACACCGGCAAAACCTACCAGGAAGTGCACGACAACTCCGACCGCGACTACTGGATGCGCGCCGACGAAGCCAAGGAATACGGCATCATCGACGAAGTGCTGGAGCGCCACAAGCTGGAGAAGTAATTTCTTGGCGACGCTGAAATAATCAGAACGTCATGCTGAGCTTGCCGAAGCATCTCTACCGCTTCCTTGCAGCCTGCAGCATGACGTTCTTGTGTTTCAAGAATTAAGCTTGATGCGCCACGCTGACTTACCGGAACGCTGGAAGACCAAGATTCGGGAATATTTGATTGCGAAAGGGGAAACCAGGTATCATACGTTTGGGGCCTCCGATTTTCCTTCAGATAGCGTGGTCCGCATCAGATTCGAGGATGGCTCTACCGTTGATTTCAAGCACGCTTTTGTGCTGAAAGTGCCTGAGTGGCACGAAGTGGCCGTTTTCAAGCAACACTGCGGTTGCCACTTGTTTCACCTTCATGACGAGCTTGATTTGGTTATTGGTAGAGATGCTTCGACAAGCTCAGCATGACGTTCTAATTAGCCAAGGCTGCATTCGCTCAGCCAGTAATTCCGCCCATTCGGCGACAAAGTTTCAGCGGCAGACGGCCGCTCATGCAACCGTCTCATTCTGAATGGTAACTTCAGGGTGAGACGGTTGTTCTTTTTATAGAAGCCTGTCGGTTCGGCACTTTTAGGTGAGAGCGGGGCGTTTGCGAATTCGTACCTTTGAAGCGGTATTCGGCCCAGTATGGCTAATTCCGTTAGTTTTTCGACTTTCCTTCGACAATGGCAGATATCACCTGCTCGTTTTGCGGCAAAAGCAAGCGCGAGGTTTCCATCATGATTTCCGGCATCAACGCGCACATCTGTGAGCGGTGCGTCGGGCAGGCGCAGCAGATTTTGAACGAAGAGAACAAGATTCGTTCGAACTCGAAGACGCCGAAGTTCAACCTCGTGAAGCCCCGCGACATGAAGGAATACCTCGATCAATACGTGGTAGGCCAGGATGAAGCGAAGAAGGTGCTGGCGGTGGCCGTCTACAACCACTACAAGCGCCTGATGCAGAAGCCCGCCGGCAAGGATGACGTCACGATTGAAAAATCGAACATCATCATGGTGGGCGAAACCGGCACGGGCAAAACCTTCCTGGCCAAAATGCTGGCCTCGGTGCTGCAGGTGCCCTTCTGCATTGCTGACGCGACGGTACTGACCGAAGCCGGCTACGTGGGCGAGGACGTGGAAAGCATCCTGACCCGCCTGCTGCAGGCCGCCGACTACAACGTGGAAGCGGCCGAGCGCGGCATCGTCTACATCGACGAGGTGGACAAGATTGCCCGCAAGAGCGACAACCCCAGCATCACCCGCGACGTGAGCGGCGAGGGCGTGCAGCAGGCCATGCTGAAGCTGCTGGAAGGCACCACGGTGAACGTGCCCCCGCACGGCGGCCGCAAGCACCCCGAGCAGAAGATGATTACGGTGAATACCGAGAACATCCTGTTCATCTGCGGCGGCGCCTTCGTGGGCATTGAGCGCATCATCAAGAGCCGCCTGAACACCAAGCCGCTGGGCTTCGCCAAGACGCTGCTGGACGAGAAGGTGGACACCAACAACTTCCTGCGCTACATCACGGCCCAGGACCTGAAGCAGTTTGGTCTTATTCCCGAACTGATCGGCCGCCTGCCGGTGCTCACGCACCTGAATCCGCTGGACAAGGCCACGCTGCGCATGATCCTGACGGAGCCCAAGAACTCCATCCTGAAGCAGTACAACCGCCTGTTCGAGATGGAAGGCATCAGCCTCTCCTTCACCGACGAGGCCCTGGACTACATCGTGGAGAAGGCCGACGAGTACCGCCTCGGTGCCCGCGGCCTGCGCAGCATCTGTGAAAGCATCATGACCGACGCCATGTTCGACATGCCCTCGGTGACGGATCAGACGGAGCTGGTTATCGACCTGGACTACGCCCACGAGAAGTTCGAGAAGTCGCCGCTGAAGCAGCTGCGGGCGGCGTAAAGGCTTATCGAATTGACAATAAACAGCGAAGCCGGACAAGCAAACTTGTCCGGCTTCGCTGTTTATTGTCAATTCGAAGTTTACGCTAAGGCATCTACTTCATGAGCCAATGGTGACCTACAACGAATAGTAGTACCATAAAAATAGCGAGGCCAAAATTTGCCCAAGGGTCAACAGAAAACGTATCCTGAAGTGAAATATTCTTGTTGGCAAGTCTGCATATCCCCCAGCGGATCAACGCTCCTAAGCAAGCGAGTAGCAAGAAGGTAATAAGCTCTACAGAAAACTGTAATAGCAGATCAAGTACTTGCCAGAATCCGTCCATGGACATAAGCAACAAGAGCTAAATCAATTATTCAAGTAACCCACCATCAGCTCCGCAGCTTTATCGGCAGCATTCGTACGGCCGAGTTTCTCGCGGATTTCGGCGTACCCGGCTTTTACTTCGGCAATGTATTTCTCGTCGTCGAGGACGCGGTGCAGCTCGGTGACGAGGTTGCGGGCGGTGAAGTCGCCCTGGATCAGCTCTTTCACTACTTCGCGGCCGGCAATGAGGTTGACCAGCGAAATGTACTTGACTTTGATAAAGGACTTGGCCAGCTGGTACGACACGGCGCTGGTGCGGTAGCAGACCACTTGGGGCACGTCGAACAGGGCGGTTTCCAGGGTGGCGGTGCCGCTGGTGACCACGGCCGCTTTGGCGTGGCGCAGCAGGTCGTAGGTCTGGTCGGTGACGATGCGCACGTTGATGCGCTCGAAGTGGCGGTAGTAGCCCGGGTCGAGGTTGGAGACGCCGGCCACCACGAACTGGTAATCGAGGAAGGGCGGCAGAATGCGCAGCATCTCAAAGAGCATTTCCTCGATTTCCTGCTTGCGCGAGCCGGGCAGCACCGCAATGATGGGCCGCTGCGGATCGAAGCCGTTGCGCTGGTGGAAGTCGTCGGTCACGGGGTGCTCGTGCACGGCGTCGGCGGTGGGGTTGCCGATGTAGTCCACGTCGTAGCCGAAGCGCTGGTAGAACTCCCGCTCGAAGGGCAGGATGACGAACATCTTGTCGACCAGGGCCTTGATCTTATGCACGCGCCCCTGGTTCCAGGCCCAGATTTTGGGCGAAATGTAGTAGAAAACCTTGATGCCGTGCGCCTTGGCGAATTTGGCCACGCGCAGGTTGAAGCCCGCGTAGTCGACCAGAATGAGCACGTCGGGCTTGTGGGCCAGCAGGTCCTGCTCGCATTCCTTGAGGAAGCGGCGGAACTTGAACACGGCGGTAGCGGCTTCCAGAAAGCCCATGATGGCCATTTCCTGGTAGTGGTGCACCATGGTGCCGCCGGCTTCCTCCATCATGTCGCCGCCCCAGCAGCGGAATTCCGCGCGGGCATCGTGCTGCTTAAGGGCGCCCATAAGGCGGGCGGCGTGGAAGTCACCGGACCGTTCGCCGGCAATGAGGTAGTATTTCACGTGGTGGAATTCTGAATTATGAATTCTGAATTCTGAATTGGAGAGAATCTGAACTCCAGAGAATTCAGCATTCATAATTCAGCATTCAGAATTACTCCCCGTAATATTCGACGAAGTTGCGTGGCGTTTCGTAGATCTTGATACCGTGCAGCCGGGCCGTATCGGTAATACGAGGCAGCTCCCGCTCTAGGATTTGCCAGAAGGCCACGGCCAGGTTTTCGGTGCTGGCCAGCTTGCCGGCCATGAACGGCACGTCCAGGTTGAGGTTCTTGTGGTCGACGTGCTGAATAATATGCTCGCGAATCAGCGTGCTGAGGGCTTTCAGGTCGACGACGAAGCCGGTGTCGGGGTCGGGCTGGCCTTTGACGGTGACGATGAGGTCGTAATTATGGCCGTGCCAGTTGGCGTTGGCGCAGGGCCCGAACACTTCCTTGTTGCGCTCCTCGCTCCACGCAGGGTTGTAGAGCTTGTGGGCGGCGTTGAAGTGTTCCTGGCGACTGATGTAAATCATGGGCAGAGAGGCAAGGAGGGGCTTAGAGACGAGGCCGCGGCCGCGGCACCGGGCCGAACCAGTCGGATCATCGTCCTTAAGCCCCTTTTTTCCGCAGCAAATATACGAAGAACGGTACGCCGAACAGGGCCGTGACCAAGCCGACGGGCAGGCCGGCGGGCGGATTGAGCAGACGGGCCAGCAGGTCGCAGCCGAGCAGGAAGGTGCCGCCAAGCAGGGCACAGAAGGCCACGTTCAGCCGGCCCGTCACGCCCAGCAGTCCGCGCGTGGCGTGCGGCACGATCAGGCCCACAAAGCCCAGCGGCCCGCACAGCGCCACTACCCCGGCCGTGATGCCCGACGAGACGAGCAGCAGCAGCCAGCGCGTGCGGCCCACGTCGAGGCCCAGGGCCGCCGCCCGCTCTTCCCCCAGCAGCAGCACATTCAGGTGGCGGCGCAGCAGCCAGGCGGCCACCATGCCCAGCAGCACCGCCACGGCCGGGCCGCCCAACAGGGGCCAGCCGGCGCGTTCCAGACTGCCCAGGCCCCAGGAAATAGCAGCCCGCAGCTGCGAATCCGTTTGGGCCCGGAAGGTGATAAGCCCGCCCAGCGCATTCAGCAAAGACGACAGCGCCACGCCCGCCAGCAGCAGCTGGGTGGGAATCAGGCGGCCGCGGCGGCTGCCCAGGCCGATGACCAGTAGCGTGGCCCCTACCGCCCCGGCCAGGCAGCCCAGCGGCACCAACCAGGGCGTGACGGCGCTGGCCGTGGGCAGCAGAATGTTTATCACCAGCGCTCCTAGGGAAGCGCCCGAGGCGGTGCTGAGCAGGTAGGGGTCGGCCAGCGGATTGTTGACCATGGCCTGCATCAGGTAGCCGCTCAGGGCCAGGCCGCCGCCGGCTAGCAGCGCCAGCAGCAGGCGCGGCAGCCGCAGCTCGATCAGTACCACGTGGGCGGGGTTCTCGGCGTTGTAGTGCCCGAGGGCCTGCCAGAGCGTGGCATAATCGGCGCCGGCCACGCTGCCCACGCGCAGGCCGGCCAGCAGCAGCGCCGCGGCCAGCAGCACGAGGCCCAGGAACAGCAGCGGTGCCCGGCGGCTCATCGGGCGGGGCGCAGCAGGCCCCGCAGCTCGCGCACCGACTCCACCACCCGCGGGCTGGGGCGGTCCATCAGGTCGCCGGTGACGGGGAACACGCGGCGGGTGCGGTAGGCGGTGGTGCGGCGCAGCTCGGGGTACATGCGGAAAAAGGTGCTGTCCAGCTGCCCGAAACGCCCGCCGATGATGACGTCGGGGTTCAGCTTCAGAATATACTCCCGGGTGAGGGAAGGATACGGCTGCGGAAAATCCTCGGCCAGGGCGTTCTGACCGCCGGCCAGGCGGATTTTGTCGGTGAAGATGGTGTTGCGGCCAAAGGCGTAGATCGGGTCGTTGGAAATGACGGCCAAAGCGCGCAGATGCGGGCCGGCGGTGTCGGCGGTCAGCTGGCCCAGCTCCTGCGCCAGCGAGTCGGTGAGGCGCCGGGCCTGCGGCTGGCGGCCGAGCAGGCGGCCCAGGTCCCGCAGGCCGCGGAAAACGTCGGTGACGCGCTGGTAGCGCTGGTAATACACCGGAATCCCCAGCTGCTGCAGGCGGGCCGCATCGGCGGGGCTGGTAATGCCCTCGACGGTAAACACCACGTCGGGGTGCAGGCCGACGAGCGTCTCAAAGTCGAGCGGGTAACTGTTGACCACGGGCTTGCGCAGCGCGGCGGCCGGGTAGTCGCACACCTGGGTGCGCCCGACGATGGTGGCGGTATCGGCCACGGCGTAGAGCATTTCCGTCATGGAGGCGGCCAGGGCCATGATGCGGCGGGGCGGGGCCTGAAACGTGACCGAGCGGCCGAGGTCGTCCTGCACGGTCAGGGGGCGGGGCGGGGCCTGGGCCGGAGCATCGGCCGAATCGGTGGCGGGCGAGCAGGCGGCGGTCAGCAGCAGGCCGAGCAGCGGCAACAATCGTCTTCTGAGCATGGCCGGCAAAGGTAGAGCCCCGTCCGCCAACGGCGTAATCCGCCGGGGCAATGCGGCGCCGGCCGCGGCGCGCCGTCACGCGGCACTCCCCTACCGGCAAAGCTTACTCGCTGGCGGGCCCGTGCTCGACCAGGCAAAAAAAAGCCCGTTGCGGGGGCGCAACGGGCTTTTCGCCTTACATGAGGTAGAATTCCTCGGCCTTGCGCGGCTCGGGCACCTGGGGCTCGTGCAGCAGCTGGCGGATGTTGATGTCGATGGTGCGGGCAATGGCCGACACCGGCGTGTCGGTGGGCTTGTTGTTGAAGGGGTCCTGCATGAACTTGGCGGTTTTTTCGAGCAGGAAAAATGCCGAAGCCACAATCGTCAGGGCCGGAATTTCCATCAGGCCCACTTCTTCCACCAGCCCCAGCGACAGGATAATCAGGAACAGGTAGATGAAGAGATGAATAAACAGGCGGTACGTCACCGGAAACACCGTGCTCTTGATGCGCTCGGCCTGGCCCATGGAGGCCACCAGGCGCACCAGCGTGCTGTCGAGCTGCACCTGCTGGAAGGTATTGAGGGCGCCGGCCTGGGTGAGCGTGGCCAGGTCGTCGGAGTGCTGCTGCATTAGGGCCAGCGGCTTGTTGCGGTGTTCGGCCACGCTGGCCATTTCCTCGGGGCTGATAAACTGCGGCAGGCCCGCCAGGGCATCCTGCCCGCGCAGGCTCTGGCCCAGGCTGTAGCACCAGGCAATCTGGCGGTGGCCCAGGCGGCGCAGCAGCCGGGCCGCCTCGCCGGCGGGCATCTGGCGCGGGTCGATGAACTGCCGCAGCTGCAGCACCAGGCTGCGCGAGTCGTTTACGATGGCCCCCCACACCTTGCGTGCCTCCCACCACCGGTCGTACGACTGGTTCATGTTGAAGGCCAGCAGCAGCGAAATGAAGCTGCCCAGGATGGTGGGCAGCTGCACCGGCACCGGCGGCAGGTAGCTGGCCACGTAGGTTTTCAGCAGCTGAAACAACAGGGAAAACAGGATAACGCGAGCCACATCCCACTTGATCTGGTGAAAGATGTAGCGGTACGGAATTTTGGTGTCTATCAGCATCAGCTTGGATTTACAGCTCTACACTTCGCTGTGCCGGGCGGGGCGCAATCAGTACCATACCGATAGGTCGCCCGCACGTAAGCGCTTCTACGCAGCTTCAGCATCTACAAGCTGGGAAACAACCATTAAAATTGAATTAAATCGATATTAATCCTCGATTAAACCCTTTATAAGCCTATCTGTATTGTGTTAAGCCATTGCTCCCGCAATCGTTTGCGGCTGGATTTCCAGCCTCACCGGCCCGATAGCGGGCCGGCCGCCGGTTCTGCGAATAGTCCTGCTGCGCCAAGGTGCGGCCGCCGGGCCGGGCGCCCCGACACGCCCGAGCCGGCAGAAACTGCGTACTTCGCAGCTCAGAAGAACCCAACTCCAGCTTATGATTATCGTGACGGGCGCAGCGGGCTTTATCGGCAGCTGCCTGGTGAGCCGCCTCAACGCCGATGGCTTCAACGACGTGGTCGTGGTCGACAACTTTTCGGCCGAGCGCAAGCTTTTGAACCTGAAAGGCAAGCACCTGCGCGAGTACGTGGACCGCGGCGAGTTTTTCGACTGGCTCGATAAAAACCACGAGCAGGTGGAGTTCGTCTTCCACCTCGGCGCCCGCACCGACACGGCCGAGCAGGACGTGGCCGTGTTCGACCTGCTGAACCTGAACTACTCGAAGCAGCTGTGGGCCGCGTGCGTGCGCTACCAGCTGCCGCTGGTGTACGCCTCCTCGGCCGCCACCTACGGCTCGGGCACGCTGGGCTACTCCGATGAGGAAGCCTTGCTGCCGCTGCTGCGCCCGCTGAATCCCTACGGCGACTCCAAGAACGACTTCGACAACTGGGCCGTGCAACAGCCGGAAAAGCCGTTTTTCTGGGCCGGGCTGAAGTTTTTCAACGTGTACGGGCCCAACGAGTACCACAAGGGCCGCATGGCTTCGGTGATTTTCCACACCTTCCAGCAGGTGCAGCGCACCGGCTCGATGGAGCTGTTCCGCTCGCACAACCCCGACTACGCCGACGGGGAGCAGCAGCGCGACTTTATCTACGTGCGCGACCTGACCGACGTGTGCGTGTTCCTGATGCACCAGCGCCGCCACTCGGGCATCTACAACCTGGGCACCGGCGAGGCGCGCACCTTCCTCGATCTGGCCCTGAACACCTTCGCAGCCCTGGATAAGACGGCCGATATCCGGTTCAAGGACACGCCCGAGGACATCCGCGACACCTACCAGTACTTCACCCAGGCCGACATGAGCAAGCTGCGCGGCATCGGCTACGAGCGGCCGTTTACGCGCCTGGAAGACGGCATTCGCGAGTACGTACGCGACTTTTTGCTGCCGGGCGCGTACCTGTAGCCCCGGGCGCGCCGCCTTGCCGTTCAGCCTGCCTGAAGGGCATTGTCCGGATTTTTACCTTTTTTCGGACGAACTGCCCAAGTCCGCTTGGGCCTTGCCTGACTCAGCATGACGCGGCGCCGCATTGTCATTATCGGGGGTGGAGTAGCTGGCAGCCTGCTGGCCCTGCAGCTCACGCGCCTGCCCGGCGGCCCCTGGCCCCTCGACGTGACCGTGGTGGAGCCGCGCCCGCGCCTGGGCCCCGGCACCGCCTACGCCACCAGCCGGCCCGAGTGGCTGCTGAACGTGCGCAGCCCCGCCCTCAGCGCCCTGCCCGACGAGCCGAACCACTTCGTGAACTGGCTGCAGCGCCACGGCATTGCCGATTGCGCCTTCGGCTTCTGCTCCCGCCAAACCTACGGCCACTACATCGAAAGCCTGCTGGCGCCGGCCCTGGCCGCGCCGGCGGCCAACGGCGTGCGCCTGCAGTGGCGCCACGCCCGGGCCGTGGCCGCGCAGCCGCTGACCGGCGCGGCCCACGCCCTGCGCGTGCAGCTGGCCGATGGCACGGCCCTCGACGCGCACACGGCGGTGCTGGCGCTCGGCAACTTCGCCCCGGCCCTGCCGGTGCGGCCCGCCACCGGCTACGCCGAGCACCCACGCTTCCACGCCAACCCCTGGCTGCCCGGCGCGCTGCGCAGCATCGGCCCGGAAGAATCCGTGCTGCTCATCGGTACCGGCCTGACGGCCCTGGACGTGCTCGTGGCCCTGCGCGCCGACGGGCACCGCGGGCCGCTGCTGGCCGTGTCGCGGCACGGGCAATGGCCGGCCCCGCACACCCCGGCGCCCGTGACGCCCTACCCCAGCTACTACGCCACGCACCTGGCCGGCCGGCGCACGGTGGGCGAAGTGCTGCGCGTGGTGCGCCAGCAGATAGCCCAGGCCGCGGTCGAAGGCTTCAACTGGCGGGCCGTGCTCGATGCGCTGCGCCCCGACCTGGGCCGCATCTGGGCAGCGTGGCCCCTGGCGGAGCAGCGACGGTTTTTGCGCCACCTGGGCACCCGCTGGAGCAACGCGCGCCACCGCAACCCGCCCCCTAACGCCGCCGTGCTCGACGAGTTGCTCGGCAGCGGCCGCCTGCAGGTCCACCACGGCCGGGTGCGCCAGATCGAGCCGCGCGGCGACGCGCAGCTGGCCGTGCGCCTGAGCCGGCATTACGTATCCACCGAGCTGACGGCCGACCACGTGGTGCTCTGCACCGGCCCGCAGCTGGATTACGCCCAGCTCACCGACCCACTGGTCGTCGGGCTGCGGCAGGCCGGCCTGCTCGTGCCCGACGCCCTGCACCTGGGCGTGCTCACCGACGTCGAAGGCGCCCTGCGCAACGCCGCCGGCGACGCCTCCGACTGCCTTTACACGCTCGGCCCCAGCCTGCGCCCGCTGTGGTTTGAGTCGACGGCGGTGCCGGAGCTGCGGCAGCAGGCGGCCAGCCTGGCCGCGGTGCTGGGCCGCCGCCACGCCGCCGGCATCGGGCAGCCAGATGCGCAGCTGCTGCCCTGAGCCGGACGCCGCCGGCCCGGTCAAAAACAAACAGCGGCTCCTGACGGGGCCGCTGTTTCAGCTTTAGGTAAGAATAGCGGAGCTTAGGCCGCCAGATCGGTATCGGGGTAGAGCGGCCGGACTTCGGCCCCGGTGGCCGGGGAGGCTGCCGCCATGCTGCTCTCGTCGTGGGTGCGGCGCAGGGCCCGCATGAGCAGGTAACGGTATTTCTCGGCATCGGCCAGGGCGGTTTCCACGGCGCGCAGAGCGTCATCGTACGTCACCACGGGCACCATTTCCACGTCTTCACCGGTGGGATAAGTCAGCTGGAAAGTCGGTACGTTGAGGTATTGATCGGGCGTTTTCATGGATGCTTATCGGCTGGTTGTCAGAGTCAGATTCAAAACACCAAAAAAGCCCGCGGCATTCCCGAAACCAGGCCAAAAACCAAAATTTTTAGCATTGGTTATCAGACCATTACCCACCTAAATTATCCGCAACACCAGCTTGCCAAACTGCTGTCCTTCGGCCATGCGACGCATGGCCTGTTCGCCGTCGGCGAGGTCGAAAACCTGGTCGGTGACGGGCACCAGCCGGGCCCCGTTGACCAAGTCCAGCAAGCCGGCAAAATCTTCGGCGGTGCCCATGGTAGACCCCAGAACGTCGAGCTGCTTCCAGAAGATGTGACGCGGCGGCACGTTGGTCATGGTGCCGGTGGTGCCGCCGTAGAACACCAACCGGCCGCCGGGCGCGGCGGCTTCCAGCAGCTCAGCCACGCCGGGTCCGGCCGCGCTGTCCACCAGGAGGTCGAACGGCCCGCCGGCCTGCTGTACCAGGGCCTTGCCCCAGCCCGGCTGCCGGTAGCTGATGCCGCCGCGGGCTCCCAGCGCCTGCGCCCGCTCGATTTTGTCGGGCGAGCCGGAGGTTACCCACACCTCGGCGCCGCGGGCCACGGCCAGCTGCAGGGCCAGCAGCGCCACGCCCCCACCGATGCCGGTGATGAGTACCCGCTCGCCAGCGCGCAGCCGGCCGCGGGTGAATAGGGCCCGGTAGGCCGTGACGCCGCCCAGCGGCAGCG
Organism: Hymenobacter edaphi; assembly: GCF_003258365.1. GTDB lineage: Bacteria > Bacteroidota > Bacteroidia > Cytophagales > Hymenobacteraceae > Solirubrum > Solirubrum edaphi. The sequence continues at coordinate 18,966 of NZ_QHKM01000005.1, forward strand.
CGGCGGCCTGTTCGGCCGAGAGGTGCGCCGGCTGCGGGTACACGTTGGTGGCGGGCACGGCCACGTACTCGGCGAAGGTGCCGTCGTGCGGCAGACCGAGGATGCTGAACGAGCGGGCCTGGGCCCGCGGGTTGTCGCCCCAGTTCTGGCTGGGGTCGATGATAACGGCCTGGTCGCGCAGGCTTTCGTCGATGCCTTCGCCCAGCTCGACCACGGTGCCGGCGCCATCGGAGCCGAGGATAATGGGGAAGCGCAGGCCGGCGTACTGGCCCTGCTGAATCCAGACGTCGCGGTGGTTGAGGGCGGCAGCGGCGAGGCGCACCAGCACCTGGCCGGGCTGGGGCTGGGGCGTGGGCACGTCGCGCAGCTGCAGCGGCTGGCCAACCTCGTCGAGAACAAGAGCTTTCATGGGGAAATAAAAAAGCCGCTGACCGCGGCTAAATGAGCACTTTTACAGCAGTAAACCGAGTTACAGTAAACTTGGTTACGGTGAATCCGTTTACGCAAGGGTAGTGGCCGGACCTCGCCGGCCGCCGCAACCTAGCAAAAATCCGATGGCCCTACCAACCGATCCGCTGTTCACTTTCGAAGGCGCCGATGAAAACCCCGGCTACCTGCTGGCCCAGGCCACCGCGCACTGGCAGCGCAGCCTGGCCCAGGTGCTGGCGCCGATGAACCTGACCCCCAGCCAGTTTCTGCTGCTGGCGGCGGTGCAGCGGCTGGCGGGCCAGCAAACCGAGCCGGTGACGCAGGCGCACGTGGCCCAGCACGCGCACTACGACAAAATGACTACCAGCAAGATTGTGCGGGCCCTGGAGGAAAAGGGCTTGCTGCAGCGCCCCACCAGCGAACAGGACGCTCGCGCCCGCAGCCTGCAACTCACCTCGACCGGGCTGAAAGCCGTGGTGCGGGCCGCCTGGGCCCTGGAAGAATTCGACCAGCAGTTTTTTGGCAGCAAGGCCCCGGCCCTGATTCAGACGCTGCAGAGCCTGCTGCCTCCCCGCGACGCGGCCGAGGCGACGCAGGCGGCATCGTGACACGCAGCGAAGACGTGCCCCGTCGCCAGGGGGCCGTGGGCTAGAGGAAGCGCGCCTTCAGCTCGGGGGTGGGCAGCCAGCATTCCGTTTGCCGGCCAAACCAGCGGTAGCGGTGGCGGGCCACGAAGCGGTAGGCCGCGTCGCGCAGGGGGCGGGGCAGCACGCCCGCCAGCGACAGGAGCGCCCAGCCGCCGCCGAGGCGGCGCAGAATGCGCAGGATGGCGGTGGAGTGGGTGTAGGCTTGGCCGTCTTCGATGAGCACCACGGAGTCGGGATTGGCCGGGTCGGGGTTGACGCCGCCGGGCATCAGGCGCTGGCCTTCGGCCGATTGCAGGGAGGCGAAGCGGAACCGGGCCTGCGGGTCGCGGTGGATGATGAACTGCACCAGCCCGTGGCAGAGGTTGCACACGCCATCAAAGAGAATTACGGAAGAATCTGCCTGCATCGCACAAAGAAGAGCCGGATAAGCAGTACGTAACCGGCCGGCGGCAGTTCGGTTGGGCCCGAGCGCCGGGCTACGTCCGGCGTGGGCCGCTTCGGGCAAAAAAGACTCCTTGGTAGTTGCAAAAAATGTGCGCAAAAATTTCCCTCAAAAATTCAGCTTGCGGGCCAGGCAGGGCGTATAAGCCCCTTGTGTTGCCTGCCGCAACTGCTTTATAATCAACCACGCCGCCCCATTTTCATCGATATGAACCGCACACGCACTCTCTGCATGTCGGGCGCATTTTGCGCGCTGCTGGCCCTAGGCGGCTGTGGCAACGACCACAACACCAACTCCGGTACCGGCACCGAAACCGGCGCTTCCGGCACCGACATGGGCACCACGGCCACGGACTCCGATTCGGCGGCTGCAAGCACGGACGCCGGCGGCGCGGCAACCTCGGGAGAGGTGCAGGGCACTACCGCCGGCTCGACGGGTGCCGGGGCCACCACCAACGAAGCCACTACGGGCGCTGCCACCGGCGGCTCGACCACGCAATAGCCACCCCACTAGTTACGCTTGCATTTTTTTGGAAAGAGGAGGGAGAAAAAGGACGTCACCTTGTGGCTGTCCTTTTTTTCTGCCCCGCCAAATGCCCGCCAAACTAACCTCGGCCTTATCCCTAATGGCTGGAATCCGTACTAGGGGAAGCTTAGGGCAGCGCTGCATTGTGCCGTTAACCGCTTTTCGCCCCATTTTCCTTCACAACCTTAATACCTTTCTCATGAAGAAGTCATTTGTTGCCCCGCTGTTTGCGCTGCTGCTGAGCGCCGCTTTCTCCACCGCCAGCTTTGCCCAAACTACGACCGGCACCACGGGCACGACCTCGGGTACCACCTCCGGCTCGACCACAATGGGCACGACCGGCTCGACCACCATAGGCACGACCGGCACGACTACCCTGGGCACCACCGGCTCGACCACCCTGGGCACGACCAGCGGCACCACTGCCGGCACGACCACGATGGGCACCACGGCTGGCACGACCTCGGGAACGACCACGATGGGCACGACCTCGGGCACCACCGGTTCGACCACGATGGGCACGACCTCGGGCACTACGTCGGGGACGACGATGGGCACCACCTCGGGCAGCCGCGGCCGCAAATCGAACACCGGCACCAAGAACCGCGGCACCCGCTCCGGCTCGACCACGTCCGGCTCCACTACCTCCGGCACGACCACCCGCTAACCTGACCGGCATTGCACCACTCGGCCGACTTGCTTGACCGGGCGCAAGGGCAACTTTCCCCCGGGGAGGTTGCCCTTTCTGCGCCTTCTGCCGGCCTGGCCGCCCCGCCCCCGGGCAGCCGGGCCGGCCGGGTATGGGCAGTGCTGCGCCGGCCCTTTGTGCTCGACCTGCGGGCCCTGGCCCTGATGCGCATGGCCGTGGCGGCGGTGCTTCTGCTCGATCTGGGCATCCGCAGCACCGACCTGGAGGCCCACTACACCAACCTGGGGGTGCTGCCGCTGTACGTGCTGTTTGAGCGCGCCTGGAATCCCTACGAATTCTCGCTGCACACCATGAGCGGGCTGTGGGCGGCCCAGGCGGCGCTGTTTCTGCTGGCGGCAGCGGCGGCCGTGGGGCTGCTGCTGGGCTGGCGCACCCGGCTCATGACGGTGCTGTCGTGGGTGCTGCTGGTATCGGTGCAGAACCGCAACCCGATGATTGTGCAGGGCGGCGACGATTTGCTGCGCATGCTGCTGTTCTGGGCCATCTTTCTGCCCTGGGGCCGGGTGTGGGCCAAGGACGCGCAGGCCCGGCCGGCGCCCGCACACTACCGCTATTTCAGCGCGGCCACCGCGGCCTACGTGGTGCAGATTGCGCTGGTGTACGTATGCACGGCCCTGCTCAAAAGCGGCCCGGAGTGGCGCTCCGAAGGCACGGCCATTTACTACGCCCTCAGCCTGGACCAGGTGCTGATGCCCGGCGGCCGGCTGCTCTACCCCCACTACGAGCTGCTGAAGGTGCTCACGCACCTGACCTTCTACACCGAGCTGCTGCTACCGGTGCTGCTGTTTATTCCGGTGGCCACGCCCCTGTGGCGCACGGTGTTTGTGCTGGTTATCTGGGGCTTTCATCTCGGCATCAGCCTGACGCTGTTCGTGGGGCTGTTCTTTCTTATCAGTGCCGCCTCGGTGCTGGGGCTGCTGCCCACGCCGGTGCTGAACGGGCTGGAGCGCCGCCTGGGGCCGCCGGTGCAGCGCGGCGCCGGCCACCTTGGCCGCTGGCGGCAGCGCCTGCCGCGCTGGCAGTGGCCGCTGACGCTGGAGCTGCGCGCCCACTGGCAGCCGCAGGTGCATCGGCACTTCCGCCTGCTGCCCGCCCTGCGCGACACAGTGCTGCTGGTGCTGCTGGGCTATACCATCTGGTGGAACCTCGATGGCATTGCCCGGCCCGGCTACACCATGCGCGAGCCGCTGCGCTGGTTCGGCTACGTGTTTCGCACCGACCAGCACTGGGGGATGTTCGCGCCCACCGTGTTCAAGGACGACGGGTGGTACATCCTGGAAGGCCAGACCAAGGACGGCCGCCGGCTCGACCTGAACCGCGGCGGCCAGCCGGTGACGTACCGCAAACCGTATTCGGTGGTGGCGCTGCACAAGAACGACCGGTGGCGCAAGTACTCCGAAAACTACCTTTTCGTCAGCAACGACTGGATGCGGCCGTACTACTGTCACTACCTGCTGCGCCGCTGGCGCGAGAATCCGCGTAATCCGCCGCTGCGGCAGCTCGACGTGGTGTATATGAAGGAAGTATCCCTGCCCCGCTACCGGGTGCAGGGCCCCACCCGCGAAGTGCTGTGCAGCTGCCAGCCCTGAATCTTTCCCTCGCCTTTTCCCCAACCAACATGAGCGACCATCTGGACCACCTGCGCGCCCGCCCCAACCGCGCCACCACGCCCGAGCTGCAGTTTGTGGCCCCCGGCGTGTGGGCCCTGCGCAATATTTTCGTCAACCTGTTTTTTGTGCGCCAGACGCCAAACGCCGGCCCCTGGGTGCTGGTGGATGCCGGTCTGCCGGGCGCGGCCGGCCGGATCCGCCGCGCCGCGGAGTCCCTGTTCGGGCCCGGCGCCCGGCCCGAAGCCATCCTGATGACCCACGGGCATTTCGACCACGCCGGGGCCCTCGAAACCCTGGCCGCGCACTGGGACGTGCCCGTGTACGCGCACCCTTTGGAGCTGCCCTACCTCACCGGCCGCTCCGCCTACCCGCCGCCCGACCCCACCGTGGGCGGCGGCGCTATGGCCTGGCTGTCGGGCCTTTATCCGAAGCACCCTTACGATGTGGGCAGCCGCGCGCAGGCACTGCCCGCCGACGGCACGGTGCCCGAGCTGCCCGACTGGCGCTGGATTTTCACGCCTGGTCACACGCCCGGCCACGTGGCCTTTTTCCGCGAGTCGGATGGGGTGCTGCTGGCCGGGGATGCTTTCGTGACCACCCAGCAGGAATCGGCGCTGGCGGTGTGGGAGCAGCGCCAGGAAGTGCACGGCCCGCCCAAGTACTTCACCTGCGACTGGGACGCGGCGCGCCGCTCCGTCGAACGGCTGGCGCGGCTGCAGCCCCGGGTGGCCGCCACTGGGCACGGCATTGCCATGCGCGGGCAGGCGCTGCTGCAGGAGCTGACCGAACTGGCCCAGCACTTCCAAGAGCGAGCCGTGCCCGCCCGGGGCCGCTACCTGCCCGACCCGGCCATTGCCGACGAAACCGGCGTGCGGGCCGTGCCGCCCCCGGTGCACAACCCGCGCACGCCTTGGCTGCTCGGCGGCCTGGCCGCCACCGTGGGCCTGGGCATCGGCATCTGGCTGCAGCAGCGCGACACCGTGCGCAAACGCCGCCGGCGCTACCGCCGCCACTCGCCGCACCACCTCGACCAGCCCGCCACCGGCTACGCGGCCGACATCGACCCGTTTACGCCGGTTGATGAGCCGGGCGGGTGGTTTCCGGGGCCGCAGAACCTGTAGGCTTCGCCTGCGCGCCGCAGCGGCACGGGCCCTGGCGGCCGCGGCCGGCGGGCTACATCTTTCGGCGCGTACCCGTTGCGCCTTGCCGGGCAGGTTTTCGCACCGTGCGGACGCCCGTCCCGGCAAGGCGCAACGGGTTTTTCGGCGCTAATGAGCCCGCGTCGGCTGCTCGACAGCCCCAACTGCCGGCGCCAGCAGCAGGTCGCAGTACCAGAAGGCGGCGCTGAACGGGTCGGGCTGGGCGCGGTAGCAGTCGGTGGCATCATCTTCGGCGGCCGGGCGGCTGGCCTGGTAGGTGCGGCGCACCCGCTCGCCGCGCTGCACGGCTATGGGCTGGCTGAAGTAGGGCGCGTCGTACACGAAGCTGTGGTACTCGCCGTTTTCGCCGCAGGGGTCGACGCTCGGGGGCAGGTCGCGCAGGAAGTCACGGTCCAGCTCGCGGCCGCAGAAGCTCGGGTCGAGGTGCTGCTCGTTGGTGCAGACCACAACGGCGCGGAAACCCAGGTCGAAAAACTCGGCCCACAGCTCGGCGGCGGGCTTGTGCCAGATGGGGAAGCGCGCCTGCCAGCCCGCGCGGGCCAGCTGCTGCTCGCGGTACTGGCGCAGGTCGCGCAGGTGCAGGTCGCCGAAGAGGCTGGTGCGCACGCCCTGGGCGGCCAGCGCATCGAGGGCCGCGCGCATGCGCTGCTCGTACACTTCCATCGAGGGCATTTCGGGCAGCCATACTTCGTGCAGCGGCAGGCCGATGCGCCGGGCCTGGGTGTGGAGCAGTTCGGCGCGCACGCCGTGCATGGCCACGCGCTGGTAGTGCTCGTTGAGGGTGGTAAGCAGGTGCGTGGGGCGCAGATCGGGGCTTTGCAGGGCGTGGTGCAGGCCCAGGGCCGAATCCTTGCCCCCGCTCCAGCTCATGACGGCGGCGGGTGAAGTCACAGCAACAAAACGATTGGTGGCGAAGCGCAAAGATGCACCGCAGCGGCGCGACCCGGGCGTGGCGCAACTGCCGCGCCGCGGGTACGTAGCCATAGGCACGGCGCGCCGCGTATACGGCAGCAGCCGCACTCATCTGTACTTCTCCCATTCCAAACTCCTCCGTGTTATGCTGACCTCCTCCCGCGTGCTGAGCGCCGCGCTGCTTCTGCTGCCCCTGGCCGCCTGCGACAATTCCTGGAGCCCCGGCGTCGACCACACCAACAACGACTCCTTCGCCCGCGCCCCGCGCGCCACCCGCGTCGATACCGAGCGCGACAGCGTATCGGGCGGCGGCAAGGCGTACCGGCCCATCGGCACCGGCTCCATGGCCCGCTCCACGGCCGAGGCCATCAGCTCCCAGCCCGGCGGCGACCCGAACACCTCCAAATACACCGAAAGCGGCACCGGCGACGGCACGCCCGGCAGCACGCCCACGCCCAGCGTCCGCAACGTCGGCGCCCCGCGCCAGGCCAGCCCCGACGCCGCCAAGCAGCCGGAGCAGGGCACTGCCCCCCAGCCCACCAACCAGCCGCGCCGCAACAACAGCGCCCAGAACTAGCTGCCGCGTTCCGGCCCCCAAGCAAAAAGCCCCGCAACCAACAGGCTGCGGGGCTTTTTGCTTGGGTTGACGTCGTTTGGCAAGCTCGTTATGGCCGGTCGGCCGTCATCCTGAACACACGGCGTAGGACGGCACTTCCTGCCCGACGTCGTTGCTGCTGACCACTGGCGGCTTACTGCTGCTTGGCCGCCCAGGCGTCCATTTTCTGCTCCAGCACGGCCAGGGGCATCACGCCGTCCTTGAGCAGCTCGTCGTGGAAGTCCTGAATCTTGAATTTGGCGCCGAGCTGGTTGGCGTATTTATCGCGCAGCTCCCGGATTTTGAGCTGGCCGATTTTGTACGACAGCGCCTGGCCCGGAATGGCCATGTACCGCTCGATTTCGGCCGTGGCACCCTGCTCGTCGATGGCCTCGTTGTCCATCATGTACTTGATGGCCTGCTCGCGCGTCATGCCCTTGGTGTGCATGCCCACGTCGACGACGAGGCGGATGGCGCGGTGAATTTCGTCGCCCAGCGCGCCCATGTACTGATAGGGGTCGGTGTAGAGGCCCAGCTCCCGGCCCAGGCTTTCGGTGTAGAGGGCCCAGCCTTCGCCCATGGCCCCGTACCAGGCAAAGCGCCGGAACTTGGGCAGGTCGGTATTCTCCTGCTGCAAGGAAATCTGGTAGTGGTGGCCCGGAATGGCTTCGTGCAGAAACAGCGACTCCATGCCCGAGGTGGTGCGGAAGGTTTTCGCATCGATAATGGGCACGTAGAAAATGCCGGGACGCGAGCCATCGGGCGTGCCCTGCTGGTACTCGGCCGAGGCCGAGGCCTCGCGGAACTCCTCGGTCTGGCGGATTTCAAACGGCGTCTTGGGCGTGCGGCCGAACAGCTTGGGCAGGTTGGGCGTGATGCGCGCCTGAATAGCCCGGAAGGCATTGAGCACCTCCGCGTCGGACTTGTAGGGCGTGAAGCGCTTGTCGGAGCGCATGTAGTTGAAGAAGGCGTTCAGGTCGCCCTTGAAGCCCACCTGCTGGCGCACGCGCTCCATCTCGCCGCGGATGCGCTTCACCTCGCTCAGGCCCGTCTGGTAGATTTCCTCCTCCGATTTGTCGGTGGTCGTCCAGTTGCGCACGAAGTAGCGGTACAGGGCCCGGCCCTCGGGCACGGCCGCAATGCCGGTGCTGGTGCGGGCTTTGGGCAGGTACTCGGTTTTCAGAAACTCGCCCAGGCGGCGGTACGTCGGCACCAGCTCGTTCATGATAGCGGTGCGGTAGGCGGCCGTGATGCGCTGCTTGTCCGCATCGGAGAAGCTGGCCGGCAGGGTTTTGATGGGACCGTAGAAGTCGCTCTTGGTGGGGTCGGTCACCACCATCTGCTGCATCTGCGGAATTATCTTCTGCACCAGCGGCCGGGGCAGCACCACGCCGGCGCGCATGCCGCGGCGGAAGTTGCTGATGGCCGTATCGGCCCACACCGAGAAGCCGCGCACCCGGCCCAGCCAGTTGTCGTAGTCTTCGGGCGTCTTGAAGGGCTGCACGCTGCCGCCGGCGCCGTACTGGCCCATGCTCAGCGGCAGGCCCCAGAACTGCTGAAACGGAATCATCCAGGTGTTCAGCTTCAGCCCGTCCAGGTTCATCTGCAGGTCGTAGCGGAAGATGTCGTAGCTGATCTTGTCGTTATCCGCGAGCTTTTCGCGGTCGAAGTTCTGCAGCTGGGCGAGGTACTTCTGGTAGTACTGGCGCAGCTGCTCGCGGAAGGCCTGGGTCTGGTCGTTGGGCAGCTGGTCGTTGTAGCGGTTGTCGCCGTTGGTGGTGGCGCTGAGCGGGAAGAGCTTGGCGTTTTCCTCCCAGTACTGGTCGAGCACGGAGCCCAGGTCTTTCACGTCGGTAGCCGTTTGGGGCGAAGCGGAGGAGTTTTCGGTAGCCGTCTGCTGGGAGCAGCCCAGCAGCAGGGTGCCGGCCAGCAGGCTGGCGGCGAAGTAGCGGTTCTTCATGCAGGCAAGGAAGTGGGAGTGCAAATGCGCACTAAAACTAGCCGGTTTTCCAGGATTCGCACCACCCTATGCCCCGCTAGCCGGCGGCGCCGCAACAAACGCCCGCCGGCCCCGTTGGTTGCGCCGCGCCGGGCGGGAAGCCACAAAAAAAGCCCACCGGCACGAGGCCGGCGGGCTACCCAGGGTGGACGCTGGGGGGTGGATTTACTCCTGCACGAAGAACTTCTTGCTCAGCGTGCCGGTGCTGGTTATGGCCTGCACGATGTAGACGCCGTTGCCGCTGTTGCCGCGTAGCGGAATCTGCCGCGTCACGAAGCCGGTAGCGCCCTCGGGCAGGGTTTCGGTGTATACCAGGCGGCCCATGCTATCCATCACGCGGAAGGCGCGGCACTGGGCGTCGGTGCGCATTTCCACGGTCAGGGCGCCGCCGCTGCCGTAGGCCTGCAGGGCCTGCTCGCCTGCACCGGCCTGCACCGGCACAATCTGCGAGTACGTGAAGGTGCCGTCGTGGTCGGTCTGCTTGAGGCGGTAGTAGTTCAGGCCGGGGCGCATGGTCGCGTCGAGGTAGCTGTACTCGCGGCGGGTGGTGGAGTTGCCAGCGGCGCGCACCGTCGTCACCGCGTCAAAGCGTTTGCCGTCGACGGAGCGCTCTACCGTAAACGAGTCGGCGTCTTTCTCCTGGGCCGTTACCCAGTCGAGCTGCACCTGCCGGCTCAGGTACTTGCCCGTGAAGCTGGTGAGCTGCACCGGCAGCGGGGTGTTGCGGCAGGCGTCGATGGTGATGTAGTCGGCAATGCGGGTGCTGCAGTTCAGGCCCTCGGTGGCGCAGCTGTTGGGCGTACCCTGCACGCACACGCTCAGGTTGGCCCCAAACAGGCCGTTGAGCGAACCATTGTTGTTGGTCAGCACGCAGCCGCTGATCATCAGCGTGCCCGAGCCCGAAATGGAGGGGTTGCCCTGGCGCACCACCAGGTTGCCGTCGATATCGACCGTGGCGCCGGGGGCAATAACCAGGTCTGATTGGTTGGCCAGCGCGATGTTGCAGCTGGTGGTCAGCTCGGCGGTGGCGGCAATATCGGCGTCGGCCTTGTAGAAGCTGACGCTGTTCAAGTCGAGGCGGCCGTCGAGGTCGAGGCGCACCATGTCGGCTCCTTGCTGCTGGCCGAAGTTGAGGGCATTGGGGCTGGCGCCGTCGGTCAGCGCGCCGCCGGCCGTAATGATCAGCTTGGCGTGGTCGCCGCTGACGTTGTAATCCTGGTCCAGCACCACGTTGGAGTTGATGACGATAACGTTGTCGCTGGTTTCGTTACCGCTGCGCGTGGTCACGTTGGTGGGCACCTGGGGCCCGGCGCCGCTGACGGTCCAGGTGTTCGGGTCGCTCCAGTTACCCCCACCCGCACGGGAAGTGTAGGTGGTCTGGGCCTGCGCGGAAACAACAGCGGCCATGGTCAGGGCCGAAAAAGCAAAGCGGAGTATGGTCGGGTTCATGGAAGTACATGGTTAAGGGGAAATGAGGGTTGAGGTGTTGCATAATGACGCGAGTTGGTTGATTCATTCTGGGCTCTAATACGCAGCCGCCGACCAACAGGGTTTGATTATTTAATAGAATATTTCAATTTGAATATTTAAAATTGCAGATACATCAGCCGATCAAAACCCTGTCTATCAAGACAGAGTATAAGAAATTCTGCCTGAGGCCCCGCCCCTGCCTTCGCCGCAAAAGTTCAATTCCCAAACCAGGCCACAGCCGTTCCCGGACTGGGACCGAAACTACCCCAACGCGGCGGTAGTCGCCTTGCGCCCGGGCGGACGGCGTTGCATCAGCCGGAGTCCGGCGTGTATCTTTCCGTTATGCCTCCACTTTCCGGTCCCGTTTCCCGCTACTACCACAACGCCGCGGCCGTCATCAGCCACCCGCTCAGCTCCGATTACCTGCATCTGGGCTGGAGCGCCGCCAGAACCAGCCCCGACGAGCTGCGGGCCGTGTACGAGCAGACGCTGCGGGCCCTGCAGCATTTCGGCCTGCACAAGCTGCTCAGCGACCATAGCCAGCGTCCCCCGCTGCCGGCCGATATTGGCACCTGGATGGTGCAGGAGTGGATTCCGCGGGCGGTGCGCGAGGCCGGCTACTCGCACTGCGCGGTGGTGGAAAACCACGCGCCGCTGGGTCGGCTGGCGGCGCAGTCCATCGGCGCCCAGCTGCCGCCGGGGCTGCTCACGTTCCGGTATTTCGGCACGGTGGCCGAAGCGGCAGCCTGGCTGAGTGCGCAGTAGCCGCTACTTCTTGTGCTGCCGGAGGTATTCCTTGGCCTCGCGGGCCTCGCCTGATTTGCGGTCGGCTTTGTCTTCCACCACCGCGAAGTAGCGCCGGGCAGTGGCCACGTCGCGGCGGTCGGCGGCGAGGCGGGCCAGGTGCAGGTTGGCCAGCACGTAGAAGCCGGGCCCGGTTTCGCCGGTGCTTTCGGCAAAGACGATGCAGCGCTGGTAGTAGTCCTGGGCCTTGGCCAGGTCGTCGTAGCGGTTTTCGTGCAGCCAGCCCAGGAAGAAAGTGGCGTAGCGCCCGCTCACGGCCTCGTAGCCGGGCAGGCCGCGGTTGAGCTTATCGAGAATGTCGCGGCTGAGCTTTTCGCACTCCTCGTACTCGCCGCGGTTGTAGCACAACAGGGCGCAGAACCGCTCGAAGTAGGCATTGTCGGGGTAGCTGGCCACCAGGCTGCGCGCCACCGGCAACGACGCGGCCGGGTCGTTTTCGTCGTTGTAGAGAATCTTCATCAGGAAGAACTTCGCCTCGGGCGCGGTGTAGAAGCCGTTGGCGGCCACGTTGCGCAGCTGCTGCAGGCCCAGCTGCCGGTTGCCGCGCGGGAAGAACAGCAGCACCGGGCGCAGCAGCGGGTAGTTGTCGGAAATCCAGGGCGCGTAGTAGTTCATCAGGGCCTGCCCGAAGAGAAATTCCGGGCTCAGGCCGTTGGCTTCCTGGCTTTTGGCGAGGTAGTTCAGCGCCTCCTTGCTGTAGACGGTGGCCTTGGTCCAGTTTTTCCGCTCGGCGTGCAGGCGAGCGGCAAAGCCGTAAGCGGCGGAAAGGAAAAAGCAGGCCTCGTAGTTCTGGTTATCGGCCCGGTACTGGGTTTCGGCGCGGGTAATGGCCGAGTCCATGTAGGCGAAGAACGGCCGGTCGTAGAGCTTGGTCTGCACGTTGCTGGGCACGATTTTCCACCACTGACTCAGGCCCAGCAGAAAGTAGGGCATGGGGTGCTGCGGGTAGCGGCGGCGCAGCGAGCGAAACTGCTTTTCGGCCCGGTCGAACTTGAAGTCGTAGAGGTTGTGCACGGCCCCGTCGAGCTCCAGCTGGATGTCCTTGTTGAGCAGCAGCCAGTTTTTGGAGTTGAGCGCGTCGGGCAGCACTTCCACGCCTTCGAGCTGGATGTTGCGCACCGGCTGCTGCCGGGTGGTATCGGCGGGCTGCTGCGCCTGCGCGCCGCCGGCCAGCCCTAGTAAGCCCAGGGTAAAGAACAACCAGAGCCCCGCGGGGCGCAGCATCGAGAGCATAGAGGAGGGGACAACGGCCGGCAGCGGCATAACGCAGCGGGAAAGCCTGCCGGTTCAGCGCAGCTAACATACGGGCTCGGGGAGGTTCCGGCTGCATTATAGTCGGGCTTCCGGCGAAAAGCCGGCGGCTGGCGTTGAAACCCGCCGCTCCCGATTCAGTTATACAGACTCCACTTTTTTTACCTTCTCCCCTTCTTACATGGAAAATCTGCGCGGAAAAAATGCCCTGGTAACGGGCGCCGGCCAGGGTATCGGACGAGCCGTGGCCCTGGCCCTGGCCCAGGAAGGCGTTAACGTGGGCCTGCTGGCCCGCAGCGAAGCCCCGCTGCGCGAGCTGGCGCAGGAGCTGGCGGCGCTGGGCGTGCAAACCGCCGTGGTGACGGCCGACGTGGCCGATCTGGCCGCCGTGGAAGCCGCCGTGGCGCAGGTGCAGCAGCAGCTCGGCCCCCTCGATATTCTCATCAACAACGCCGGCACGGCCGCCTTCGGCAAGTTTCTGGAACTGACGCCCGAGGCCTGGGAAAACATCCTGCGGGTGAACGTGCTCGGCACCTACTTCGTCACCCGCGCCGCGCTGCCGCAGATGATCGAGCGGCAGACGGGCGACATTGTCAACATCAGCAGCACCGCCGGGCAGCGCGGCGCGGCCGTGACCAGCGCTTACAGCGCCTCCAAGGCGGCCGTGCTGGCCTTGTCGGAATCGTTGATGCAGGAAGTGCGCAAGCACAACATCCGCGTGACGGCCCTCACGCCGAGCACTGTGGCCACTCCGCTGGCGGCCGAGCTGAAGCTCACCGACGGCAACCCCGACAAGGTGATGCAGCCCGAAGACCTGGCCGAGCTGATTGTGTCGCAGCTGAAGCTGAACCGGCGCGTGTTCGTGAAGGAAGCCGGACTGTGGAGCACCAATCCGTAGGCGTAGCAGGCTGCAGAAACACCGAATGCCCGGCTATCAACCGGGCATTCGGTGTTTAAGGGGTTTCGCTGCCCTGGCATTACTGCGCTCTGCGGTCCAAGCAAAGGCGGTTTTGGTCGGCATGAAGCAGGAGCAGGTAGAAGAACAGCCCGTGCACGAGCTGGGTGCCGAGCGTATCCCACTGCTCCTGCAGGCTGGTGCCAAACACCAGGGCCAGCAGGATGAGCAATCCGCCGACCAGGGCCCAGCGCGTGAACAGCCCCAGCACAAGGAGCAGGCCCACGCTGAACTCCAGCACTGGCAGCCCGGTGGCAAAGGCGCCCACCAATGGCCCCGGCAACCAGGTATCGGCGAAGCTTTTCACCATACCGGCCCGAAAAGTCGCCAGCTTGGGCAAACGTACCAGCCCGTGCATCAGGAAATTGACGCCCATCAGCAGGCGGCCCAGCACGAAGGCGAGTTGCGCGTTGGTCAGGTTCATGGTAGAGCACAAGGGTTACGACGGCAGCGGCTGCGGCCCCTGCCCGGCGCGGGCGTAGGCAAAGCGGGCCAGCGGCTCGACGCGGTAGTAGCTGTCGAGGCCGGAGATGCACACGTCGCTGAGGGCCGCCAGGTCGAGGGTGCCGTCGGGGCGCAGGCCGGCGGGGGCCACGTACACGTGCTCGACGGCCCCGATGAGCAGCACCGTGCCGTTGAGCCGGATGGGCAGCTCTTCGACCAGCCGCAGGCCGATGCTGAGCTGGCTTTCGGCCACGTAGGGCGCTGCAAACCCGTCGCGCCACACGGTTGTCAGGCCCGCGGCATCAAACTCTGATTCTTCCCGCGGAAAATTGGCGGAGGTGTAGTGGGCCGGACCCACAAAATCGGCGTGCACGTGGTTGAGGGTGTAGCAGCCCGTAGCCCGGATGTTCTCGTAGGTGTGGCGCGGCACGGTGGCGGGGCGCGTGACCAGGCCCAGCAGCGGCGGATCGGAGCCCAGGTGCAGGGCCGAGCTGAAAATGGCCAGGTTGGTGGCTCCGGCTGTGTCGGCGGTGCCCACGAGGTTGGCCGGCTTGAAGCCGGTGACGGCGTTGACGAGGTTGAGGCGGTAGAGCTTGTCGAAGCTGCGGATGTCGGCGGCGGTGAAGTGGTGCATGGCGGTGGGAAAGTAACTGGCAGCACTACCGCCGGGCCCCGCGCAATGTTTCTGCGCCGCCCGCTGAAGCAGCGCCATTTCGCTGCCGGCCCCGGATTGTGGCTGCGCCGGCTTGGCTGGTCGCGCGCGCAACGCGTGCCGCGGCCACAGTTTCGTAAGCGCCCCGACAACTTTCTGTATACCAAGCCGCAGCGGTGCCGTATAAGACAGCTGCCGGCGCACCGCTGGGGTGCGCCGGCCTCACCGCTTACCGCTATGTTTAAGCAAACTGTGCCCATTCCGGCCGCTCATCAGGGTCTGCCCCCCGCCCGGCCCTCCGACCCGCTCCGCTCGCCCCGTCCGCGCCGCTCGCAGCAGCCCGGTCAGGAGCCCGAGCCCGACCGCACCCAGCCCGCTTCGCAGCCGCGCTCCGGCCGCTGGTGCTAGTCCCCGTCGCTAAATTTCCCCTGCAATAGGTAAGCCCGGCCATCGTGCCGGGCTTTTTTGTGGCTGTTTAGCTGGCCATCGGTTGCTATACGGGTGACTTCAGCCCCTTTCCCAACAAAGCCATTTACCAGACACTCTAGAATATTTATTTATTTTAATATTGCACGTAACCACCTGACCCTTTACATTGTAGCTTCTACTCCGCACTGAAAGCCCCTACGCTTTCGGCCTGCTACTCTTCTGCCCACGCCGCGGCCCACCGCGGCGCGTGTCGGCTGCCCCCTTCTCCCCTGCCTTTTCCCACCCGCCTCTTCCACCGGCCTGCCGGCGGACCGGGCTGCCATTGCGCTTTCGGCTATGGGCCGCTGAATCAAGACTCCGCTTCTTTTTTCACCCTTTACCCACGTACGCACTATGGAAAACCGCAGCACCCGCACCATCGTGTTCCTTACCGGGGCCTTCGTCAGCCACCACTGCTGGGACGAGTGGCAAGCCTACTTCGAGGCCCGCGGCTACACCTGCCTGGCGCCGCCCTGGCTCTACAAAGACGCCCCCGTGGAGGAGCTGCGCCGCCGCCACCCCGATCCGCAGCTGGCTTCGCTGCGCCTGACGCAGCTTATCGACCACTTCGCGGGCATTATCCGCGAGCTGCCCGAGAAGCCCATTCTCATCGGCCACTCCTACGGCGGGCTGCTCACCCAGCTACTGGTGCAGCGCGACCTGGCCGCCGCCGGCGTCGCCATCGACTCGGTGGCGCCACAGGGCGTGTTCACGTTCAAATGGTCGTTTTACCGCGCCACCTGGGGCCCGCTGGGCTTTCTTACCGACGTGAACAAGCCCTTTATGATGTCGTTCCGGCAGTGGCAGTACGCCTTCGTCAACGGCATGCCCCTGGAGGCGCAGCGCGCAGCTTACGAGCAGCTGACCATTCCCGAATCCAAGCGCATTTCGCGTGACGGGCTGACGCGGGCGGCCCGCGTGGACTTTCGGCGGCCCCACGTGCCGCTGCTGCTGGTAGCGGGCGAGGCCGACCACATCATGCCCGCCTCGCTGAACTACGCCAACTACCGCCGCTATGCCCGGTACGCCGGCAGCGTCACCGATTTCAAGGAATTTGCGGGCCGCAACCACTTCATCCTCGGCCAGCCCGGCTGGCAGGAAGTGGCCGACTTCGTGCTGAGCTGGCTGCAACGGCAGGAGCAGGCGCCGGCCGCCGCCGAGGCCGCCGTGCCGGAACTGGCCGGCGCCTATTAAGCAAACAGTGAAGAAGTTGTCGGGCGGCGCAAGGCAGCGGAAAACCAGCGGCTGCGCAGGCCGGTTCACGTTGCGCTGCTGCGGGGAAGCGTAGCGTAGCGCCGCCGAATGACTTCTTCACGCTCCTGCGCCGAGGCGGGCAGCGGGCCCGACAACCAAACTTCGGGCGTTGGCAGCCGTATTCAGGGGCGGTTTTACCCGCTCATGCACCAAATTATTTACGTCAGCACCGCTACCCGGCCCTTCACCACACCCGAGCTGCGGGAGTTGCTGCGGCACTCCCGGCTGCGCAATGCCCGCCACCACGTCACGGGCATTCTGCTCTACGACGGTGGGCGTATCACCCAGATTCTGGAGGGCGAAGAAGCGGCCGTGCGCTACCTCTACGGCCAGATTGCGAAGGACCTGCGCCACCACGGCGTCATCACCCTGGCCGACGAAGCCATTCCGCACCGGCGCTTCGCGCAGTGGCACATGGCGTTTTGGGAGGAAGAAACCGACGAGCTGGCCTACGCGGCCGGCTACATCCCGCTGCAGCAGTGGGAACTGCCGCCCGGCCGCTTCAGCGAGGAAGACGTGCTGCGCCTGGAGGCCCTGCGCTACTTCGTGCGCCCCTGGGACGATGAGGCCCCGGCTCAGGCCAGTTAGCGCGCGGCGGGGCAGACTGGGCTGCGCGTAAAGCGCTGGTTGTTGATGCCTCGGCTGCTAAGTCCGTACTTTGCAGCGGGGCCGCGCGCGGCCGGTCAGCTCGGGCCGGTGGTTGGGGCGGTTCGCGGAGTTTTGTTGATGCGTTGTCGTTTGCTTTTGGGCGCCGGGTCGGCGCTGCTTGTTTCGGGTTCGGTATGGGCGCAGCCTTCGGCCGTGGCGCCGCCGGTGAAGTCGTTTAAGGGTGCGGTCATCACCACGCCCATTCCTTCGCCCCCGCCCAAGCGCGAGCTGCGCGGCGTCTGGATTGCCACCGTCGAAAACATCGACTGGCCCAGCCGGCGCGACCTGACGCCCGAGCAGCAGCGCCGCGAGTACCAGAAGATGCTCGACGGCCACCAGCGGGCCGGCATCAACGCCATTTTCCTGCAGGTGCGGCCCGCTTCCGACGCTTTTTACCGCAGCGCTTTGGAGCCGTGGAGCAAGTTTCTGAGCGGCCGCCAGGGCAAGGACCCGGGCTGGGACCCGCTGCCGTTCCTGGTCGACGAGGCCCACAAGCGCGGCATGGAGTTCCACGCCTGGTTTAACCCCTACCGCGCCAGCACCGACACCACCACGGCCCGCCTCGCGCCGACGCACCCCTACCGCCGCCACCCGGAGTGGTTTCTGCGCTACTCGGGCAAGCTGCTCTACAACCCCGGCCTGCCCGCGGTGCGCGCCTACATCACCGAGGTCATCGTGGACGTGGTGCACCGCTACGATATCGACGGGGTGCACTTCGACGACTACTTCTACCCCTACCCCGAGGCCCGGCAGGTCATCCACGACGAGGCGGCCTTCGCCCAGTACAACCCCGACGGGCTGAGCCTGCCCGACTGGCGCCGCCAGAACGTGAACCAGCTGGTAAAGCAGGTGCACGACGCCATCGAGGCCGAAAAGCACTGGGTGAAGTTCGGCATTTCGCCCTTCGGGGTGTGGATGAACAGCAACGAGGACCCCGAGGGCTCCGACACGCGCGCCTTCCAGGGCCACACCGGTCTCTACGCCGACGCGCGCGAGTGGCTGCGCCAGGGCTGGGTCGACTACGTGCTGCCGCAGCTGTACTGGAGCACCAACTTCCGCGCCGCCTCCTACGCCACGCTGCTGGAATGGTGGAGCCGCAACCGCTACGACCGGCACCTCTACATCGGGCAGGGCGCCTACCGCATGCTGGAAAGCACCAAGTCGGACACGACCTGGCGCAGCCCGCGCGAGCTGCCGCGGCAGGTGCGCCTGAACCGCTCCTACCCGCAGGACATCAGCGGCAGCGTGTTCTTTTCGGGCAAATCGGTGCTGCTGAACCCGCTTAAGACCACCGACTCGCTGCGCCAGAACCTGTTCCGCTACCCGGCGCTGCTGCCCACCATGCCGTGGAAGGACGCCGTGCCGCCGCGCTCGGTGCAGCAGCTCACGCTCACCCGCGGCGGCGGGCCCGTTACGCTGCTGTGGCAGGCCGGCCCCGCCGCCGCCGACGGCGACTCGGCCGCTGCCTACGTCGTTTACCGCTTTGCCCGCGGCGAGCAGCCCACTCCCGACGACCCGCGCCACATCCTCGCCATTCGGCCCAGCCGCCGGCGCGGCAGCGAGGCTTTCGTGGACACGGCCGCCCGCTACGGCACCGAGTACGCCTACTACGTGACGGCCCTCGACCGCCTGCACAACGAAAGCGGCCCCTTGCGCGTGACGACCATCGGCTCGGTGGCCGGCCCCGTCGTGGCCCGCGCCGAAACGCCCGCCACGCCCCTACCGACCACGCCCGACCCCAACGCCACGCCCGCCGTGACCTTGCCCCCGACGGTAACCAAGGAGCGCCCTGGCATGACCAAAACCACGACGGAAGGCAACAACATCAGCATCAAGACCAAAACCAAGCAGCCGGCCAAGAAGAAAAAGGGCTTCTTCCGGCGGCTATTTGGCCGGTAGGCCGCCGCGCGGGCTTTGTCGCAGGCCGAGCGCCGCCCCTTACCCCAGGAGCCAATCGTCCCACAAGAAAAAAGCCCGCCCGGATGCATCCGGGCGGGCTTTTTCGCGCAGTATCGGACCGCTACAGCGCCCGGTACTCGAAGGTGATGCGGCCGGTGGAGCCGGAGGCGCTGGGCCGCACGCCTACCACGCGCAGCAGCATCGGCTCGGCCCCGCGCACGCGCACGGCGAAGACGTCGTTGACGGCTACCGGGCCGGGGTTGCCGGCCAGGGAGGTGGCGTTGGTGTACATCAGCGTGCCCACGGCGTTGGCCGTGGCGGTGGTGTAGTAGCCGGTGGCCACCGTGGCGGCCGGAATGCGGTAGTACACCGTGGTGTTTTCGGCCCGCAGGCCCAGCGTGTTGGCGCCGGTGCTGGTGGTCGTCACGTAGGCGTAGGCGTCCTTGGTAGCCGCGGCGGCGCTGTTGAGCACGTTGGCGCCCAGGCGCAGGTCGTAGGCGGCGGAGTCCTGCGGGGAACCGGCCCCGGCCGTGATGCGGCCCGTGCGCACCCGCGCCAGCGGCGCCGGCGCCACGATGCTGATGGGCGCGGCGCTGATGCTGGCGGTGAAAGGCCCGGCGTAGGCGGTGAAGGAGTACGTGACGGCCTGGCCCTGGGCCCCGGCCGGCACGCGCACGTCCACGGTGCGGGCGTTGGCAGCGCCGGTGCTGGGGTTGAGCACCACGCCGGCCCGCACCGGCGCCCCCGTCCCGATGCGGTAGAAGGTGGTCAGGCTGTCCACGTTCTTGAACAGGGTGGCCGTGGTGGGCGTGGTGGGCACGGTGGCAATGCCGCCTTCGTTAATCACCAAGTTGTAGCCGATGATGTCGCCCACCGACTGGGCCGTGGCGGCCAGGTTGTTGCGGAAGGTGGTAATGGTCGTCGGCGAGGCGGTGGTGCCCAGGCGCAGCGTGGGCGCGGCGGCCACGTTGTAGGCGAAGCGGCGCAGGCGCGTGGCCCCGTTCTCGAAGGTGGTCGTCACGTCGACGCGCACCGGGATTTTGTTGGCCAGGTTGGCCGGCACCACGTACGGGATGACCAGTTCCGTCAGCCCCGAGGTGCCGATGGTGCCGCCCGCCGGGGTGGTGCTCACCACAGCCGAGTCCTGGCGGTTGATGACGTGAAACACCGTTACGTCGCGAATCTTATCGGCGGCGTTGTAGCCCACCACCAGCCGCACCGTTTCGCCGGGGGCGTACTTGGTGAGCAGCCCGCTGGGCTGGGCGCCGATGGTGGCAAACCCACCTTCGTCCTGCACCTGGTAGGGCGTTTCGATTTCCTTTTCGCAGGCGCCCAGGGCCAGCAGACCCGCCGCGGCCAGCAGCGGCGTCCACCGGGCCAGGCGGAGCCGCGGGTTACTTAATATCTTCATCGGGAGAGAACATCAGGGAGAGAAAAAAACAGAAGGCGCGCCGGGCATTACGGCTGGTCCCACCACACGGGGAAGGTCACGTAGGCCGGGTCGTTGCCGCCCGCCGCGGCCACGGCCTGCGGGTTGTAGAGCGTCTCGGTCTGCGGCGGGGCCAGGCGGCGCGGAAACTTGCGCGAAGCCGGGTCGGTGGGCGTGGGGTTCAGGATGGGGTTGGCGCCGGCGGGGTAGGCGAAGTTCACGTAGATGTCGGAGCGGTAATCGTATCGACGCAGGTCCGACCACGACTCCGGGTTCAGGAACATGCTGATGTACTTCTGCTCCATGATGCGGCGCTCGGTCAGGTCGGCCGGGGTCTGGGCCACGGCCGGGCTGGCCAGGTAAGCATCAATCTGGCCCTGGGTGATGAGCGGGAAGGTCACCGTCAGGCCCAGGGAGGTGAAGGTGCCGCCGCCGCCGATTTTGCGAATGTGCGCCTCGATGCCCTGGCGGTACGCCGTGAAGGCGCGGGCGCGGTTGCCGGACTTCAGCGCCGCCTCGGCCTCGATGAACTTCAGCTCGTGGAAGGTCACGGTTTCGAAGTAGCCCAGGTCGCGGGCGTACCAGCTGTAGTAGAAGTCGGCCACGCCGCCGATGGTGGTGCCGCCCGACACGCCGGGGTTGGCGCCCAGGCTGGCCGTGTTGGCCATGACCGGCAGGCGCGGGTCGACCACGCCGGGGTAGGTGGCGTTGGCGATGTTGCCGTTCAGGTAGCGCAGCAGGTTCAGCGAGTAGGTGCCGGTGGCGAAGTTGGCGCGGGTGGTCCCGAAGATGTTGGTGCTGCCCGTGATGGGGGGCACGGGCGTCTCGAACTGCAGCTGCGCGTCGTCGGCCGAGCTCTGGAAGCCCGCGTCCACGGCGGCCAGCACGGCGGTGGCGTTGTAGCTGGATTTCTTGGTGAGGTGGTTGAGCTGGCGGGCCTTCAGGGCGTTGGCCAGCCGGATCCACTTCTGCACGTCGCCCTTGTAGAGGATGTCGCCGCTGATGCTGGGCGTGGTCAGGTACAGGGGGCGCAGGTTGGCCGAAGCCGGCTTCTGCAGCTCCGCAATGCCCTCGTCGAGCAGGCGGAAAATGGTTTGATACACCTGTTCCTGCGGGTCGTAGCGGGGCGTGTAGTTGGCCGCGCCCTGGAAGGCCTCGGAGTAGGGCACGTCGCCGAGCATGTCGGTGGCGTGGGCCAGGCCCATGGCCAGCGTTACCTTGGCGGCCCCCACGTAGTGCGGGGAGCCTTCTTCCTGGGCCGCGGCAATGGTGGCGTTCAGGTTGCCGGCCGAGTAGAAGTACAGGTAGTTAAAGGTGTTGGTGCTGTTGCCGGTGGTGAAGTAGTACTGATCGGTGCTGGCGGCCGGGGCGCGCCGCACCACGTACTGGGTGATGTAGGAAGTGGTCAGCGCCGTAAACATCTGCTGCTGAAAGGCCTGCGAGATGCCGCCCGGCAAGAGGAAGTTGGGCGTGGAAGTGACCGGGTTGTTGGGGTCGGTGTTCACGTCGAGAAATTTCTCGCACGACGTCAGCATTCCGCCCCCCAGTAGCAAGCCCAGAAGGAGAAGGTATTTTTTCATCGGATTGAATTGAAGGATGAGCGGATCAGCGGATGAGTAGCGGAGTAGATGGGCGCCGAAAATGCGGTATTGCGCAAGTCGTTCCTCTGCTCATGGACGTATCCGGTCATCTGCTCATGTATTAAAAATTGACCCGCAGGGCCATGTCCACGCCGCGGGTGGCGGGGGTGCTGCCGTAGTCGAAGCCGCCGGAGCCGCCGCCGCGCACGCCCGCGCCGGCCGAGGAGGTTTCGGGGTCGGCGCCGGAGTACTTGGTGAACAGCAGCAGGTTGCGGCCGGTCACCGACAGCTCCACGCCCTTCACGAAGGAGCCGCCCAGCCAGGTCTGGGGCAGGCGGTAGCTGAGCGCCACGTAGCGCAGGCGCGTCCAGGAGCCGTCTTCCACGAAGGCCCAGCCGGTGCCGGCGTACTGGTTGGTGTAGTAGCCCTGCGTCAGCTCGACGGGCCGGGTGTTGGGCGAGTAAGAGCCGTCGGCCTGGCGCACCACCCCGTCGATGATGGTGGTGTTGTAGCGGTCCAGGGTCCGCTCGCTCAGCCCGTTGCGCACCATCACCCACTCGTTGCCGTTGACCACCTTGCCGCCCTTGCGGAAGTCGAGCAGAAAGGCCAGCGACAGGCCCTTGTAGCTCACGGTGTTGGTCAGCTGCGTGGTGAAGTCGGGGGCCCGGTCGCCGGCGTACACGAAGGTACCGGCTACCACCGAGGGCAGGCCGGTGGTGGGGCTGATGATAACCTGCCCGTTGTAGGGCGAGTTCGGGTCGACCACGCGCTGGTAGTCGATGACGCCGATGGAGGAAATGGGCTTGTCGGGGAAGGCGCTGCCGCGGGCCACGTCAATCACCCAGGAGTCCGACTGGTTGACTTCCGTCAGGAAGCTGGGCAGCTCCTTGGCACGGTTCCGGTTGCGGTAGAAATTGGCCAGCACTTCCCAGGTGAAGCCGTTGTCGAGCACCACCGGCTTGCCCGACAGGGCCAGCTCGATGCCCTCGTTGACCACCTTGCCGCCGTTGATGTACTGCAGAATAAAGCCCGAGGCCTGGCTCACGCGCGGGGCAATGAGCTGGTCGCGGGTTTCGGCGTAGTAGTAGCCCGCGTCGAGGCCCAGGCGGCCCTTCAGGAACTGCAGGTCCAGGCCCACCTCGTAGGAGCGGGTGCGCTCGGGCTTCAGCTGGCTGTTCGAGCCGAAGAAGCCCAGGCGGAAGCCCCCGCCGATGTAGGTGCTCTGCGCCAGCGGCGACTCCACCCGGTACGGGCCGGTGTCCTTGCCCACCTCGGCCACCGAGAGGCGCAGCTTGCCGTAGCTCAGGATGTTGTTGTTGTCGAGGCCCAGGGTGCGGGTAAACTCGTAGCCGGCCGAAGCCGAGCCGTAGAGGAAGCCCTGGCCGAAGTTTTTGTTTTTGTCCGGCCGGGGCAGGGTCGACGACATGTCGTAGCGGCCGCTGACTTCCAGCGTCACCTGCCGGAATATATCCAGGTTCAGGCGGGCGAAGTTGCCCACCAGGCGGCGCGTGGAGTTGGTGGTCAGCGCGCCCCGGTTTTCGGTGTTGTTGATGGAGTTGATGCCCGGCGAGCGGAACACCAGGCCGATGATGTCGGTGGCTTCGCGCATGCTCTGCTCCACGGAGTTGCCCAGCAGCAGCGTGGCCCCGAGGTTGTCGCCGAAGCTGCGCGTGAACTGGGCTGTGAAGTAGGAGTTGAGCAGGCGGCTGCGCGTCGTCGTCTCCGAAATGCCCCCGTTCTGGTTGCTGGGCTGCGAGGTGCCGATGGCCCGCACCGAGCGCACCTGCTCGGTGTAGAGGTCGGTGCCCAGGTTGTAGTTCAGCGTAGCCCAGCTGGCGGGCTGGTAGGTCAGCTGGGCGTTGCCGATCAGGCGGTTGGTGCGGTCCGTCACCGGGTTGCGCTCCGCCGTGAAGTAAGGGTTGTCGGGGTCGGAAGTGCCCACCCCGCCGATGAGGCGGCGGCGGGTGCCGTCGGGGTTCAGGTAGTTGCGGGCGTCGTCGTTGCGCGGCCAGGTCAGCAGGCTCACGAAATAGCCGCCCGAGCCGCCGAACAGGCCCGGCCCCTGCAGGGAGCGGCGCCCCCCCGAGTTCAGGTACTGGGCCGAGCCCTGGGCGGTGATTTTGGGCGAAAACTTCATCGTGCCCGACAGGCGCACGGTGGTTTTGTCGAAGTCCGAGTTGGGCACCACCCCGCGCTGGTCCAGGTTGGAGGCCGAGAGCAGGAAGGAGCCCTTATCGGTGCCGCCGGTCATGGTCAGGTAGTTCTGCCAGGAGTAGGCTTTCTGGAAGTAGTTGCCCAGGTTGTCGTACACCTCTTCGCCGGGCGCAAACTGCGGCCCCCACGAGAGGCGGGTGGTCGGGTCAAACACGCCGGCCGTGCCCTGCTTGTACACGTTCTGCAGCTTGGGCAGGCGGTTGATTTCGTCCACCGAGAACTGGGTGCGGTAGTCGATGCTCACCGCGCCGGCCTTGCCCTTCTTGGTGGTGATGATGACGGCCCCGTTGGCGGCGCGCAGCCCGTAGAGAGCGGCGGCGGCCGGGCCTTTCAGCACCGTCATGCTCTCCACGTCCTCGGGGTTGATGTCGGAGGCCCGGTTGGGCGAGGCCACCGAGCGGCCCAGCACCCCGTTGAAGGCCGAGCCCCCGCCGGGCGCCGTCGACTCCACGAACGAGGAGTTGTCCATGATGATGCCGTCGATGACGAACAGCGGCTGGTTGTCGCCGTCGAGCGAGTTGCCGCCCCGGATGACGATGGCCGCCCCTTCGCCGGGCGCCCCGCCCGAGCTGGTCACCTGCACGCCCGCCACCTTGCCCTGCAGGGCATTGACGATGTTGGGCTGGCGCGACTCGATAAGGTCTTTGGCCGTGACCTGCTGGGCCCCGTAATTGATCTGGCGGCGCTCCTGCTGAATGCCGAAGGCCGTCGTGATTTTCACTTCCTGCAGCTGGGTGGTATTGGCGGCCAGGGCCACGTCCACGGCGCTGCTGTTGCCCACGGCGCGCTCCACCGCGTCGTAGCCAATAAAGCTGAAGACCAGCGTGGCACCCTCGGGCACCTGCAGGGAAAAGCGGCCGTCGGGGCCGGTCTGCGTGCCGGTGGTGCCGCCCTTCACCACCACGTTCACCCCGGGCAGGGGCGAGCGGTCGGTGGCGGCCGTCACCGTGCCGGTGACGGTGCGCGTTTGCTGGGCCAGGGCCGGCTGCGCCAGCGCGAGGCCGGGCAGGGCTAAGGACCATAGAAGTTTTGTCATTGAAATAGGGAAAAGTGTGGGAGAAAAAGGGCCAAAACAGAACGCGCGCCCCTATATAGCGGCGCGCGGATGCAAATTCAGGCGGCGGGAGGGCAAATGAGGGAAACGGGACAAAAGACTGACATATAGGAGAAATCAGCGGTTTAAAAAGCTGCTGCTGCCGTCCGGATTGCCCCAAGTTGTGCTAAAACTAGCACCTTTCGGTTGTAAAGCGGGATTAAAGTTAACCGCAGCACCTGCACAAGTCAAGGCCCGGGCCGGGGGCAAACTTTGCAGGGTACAAGTTGACAGCCGCTGACAAAAGCCACTACCTTGGCGTCTCCCTCCCACCATCCAACCCCCGCCCCGCCTATGCACCCCGTCGCCAGCGCCGAGCGCGTCCCCGTCCAGGTTTACCCCGATTCCGAGCTGGCCTCCGTGGCCGTAGCCCGGCAGATTGCCGACCTTATCCGCGACCGGGCCGCCGAGGGCCGGCCCGCCGTGCTCGGGCTGGCCACCGGCTCCACGCCCACCCGCGTGTACGAGGAGCTGGTGCGGCTGCACCGCGAGGAGGGCCTGAGCTTTGCCGGCGTCGTGACTTTCAACCTCGACGAGTACTTCCCCATGCCGCCCGACTCGCTGCAGAGCTACGTGCGCTTCATGCACGAGTACCTCTTCGACCACATCGACATTCCGGCCGGCAGCGTGCACATCCCCGACGGCACCGTGCGGCCCGAGGACGTGAGCGAGTACTGCCGCCGCTACGAAGAGCAGATCGAGCAGGCCGGCGGCATCGATCTGCAGCTGCTCGGCATCGGGCGCACCGGCCACATCGGCTTCAACGAGCCCGGCTCGGGCGCCCAGTCGCGCACCCGCCTCATTACCCTCGACCACATCACCCGCACCGACGCGGCCTCGGACTTCTACGGCGAGGAGAACGTGCCGCGCCGGGCCCTCACCATGGGCGTGGGCTCCATCCTCGATGCCCGCCAGATCATCATGATGGCCTGGGGCGAGGGCAAGGCCGCCGTGGTGAAGCGCACGGTGGAGGGCGAGCCGACCGACTCGGTGCCGGCCACCTACCTGCAGCGCCACCCCGCCGTGCAGGTGGTGCTCGACGAGGCCGCCGCCGCCGAGCTGACGCGCCGCAAAACGCCCTGGCTGGCCGGGCTGCCCAGCAACTGGCACGACGCGGCCACCGTGCGCAAGGCCGTGACCTGGCTGGCCCGCACCCTGCCCAAGCCCATTCTCAAGCTCACCGACGCGGACTACAACGAAAACGGCCTCTCCGACCTGCTGGCCACCTCCGACTCGCAGGCTTACGGGCTGAACATCCGCGTGTTCAACGAGCTGCAGCACACCATCACCGGCTGGCCCGGCGGCAAGCCCCACGCCGACGACACCTACCGCCCCGAGCGCGCCGCGCCCTTCCCCAAGCGCGTGCTGCTCTTCTCCCCGCACCCCGACGACGACGTCATCTCGATGGGCGGCACGCTGCTGCGCCTCGTCGACCAGGGCCACGAGGTGCACGTGGCCTACCAGACCTCCGGCAACATCGCCGTGTTCGACGACGAGGCTATCCGCTTCGCCGATTTCGTGGCCGACTACGACCAGGCCCTGCGCCTGCCCGGCGAGCAGCCCGCTGAGCAGATGTACCAGCGCGTGTCGGCGTTTCTGACCAACAAGGCGCCCGGGCAGGTCGATTCGGCGGAGGTGCAGCAGATCAAGGGCTTGATCCGGCGCGGCGAGGCCAAAAGCGCGCTGCGCCTGGCCGGCCTCGACCCGGAAACCCGCGCCCACTTCCTGGATTTGCCCTTCTACGAAACCGGCCGGGTGCGCAAAAAGCCGCTCGGCGAAGAGGACATCCAGATTACCATCGACCTGCTGAACCGCATTCGGCCCCAGCAGATCTACGCCGCCGGCGACCTGTCGGACCCGCACGGCACGCACCGGGTGTGTTTGGCGGCCATTATGCAGGCCGTGCAGCGCCTGAAGGCCGAAGGCACCGACTGGCTGCAGGACTGCTGGGTATGGCTGTACCGCGGGGCCTGGCAGGAGTGGGACATCGACCAGATTGAAATGGCCGTGCCGCTCTCGCCCCAGGAATTGACGCGCAAGCGCCGGGCCATTTTCAAGCACCAGTCGCAGAAGGACCGGCCGCTGTTTCCGGGGGCCGACCAGCGCGAGTTCTGGCAGCGGGCCGAAGAGCGCAACCGCACCACCGCCCGGATTTACGACCAGCTGGGCCTGCCCGAGTACGAGGGCATCGAGGCCTTCGTGCGCTGGCAGTACTAACGGCCGTTCTTGGACAATGTAAAGTAACGCGCCGTAGTCCAACGGCCGCAGCTACCCGCGTCCCGGCGGGCCGGAGCCAGGTGGCTCCGGCCCGCCGGGACGCGGCCTTTTGAGCCCGATACCGCGTTGCCGGAAATCGTGGCTCACCCGACCAAATTAGCACAATCAAGCCCGGATTCGCCACGGCGGGCGGCCGGATTTGCGCGGCTTTGCGCGCGCCGAAACCACGCCTATCCTGTCGCCTTGAAACGCCGGCCGCGCCCAGGGTTTAGCTTGCATTTTATATGTAATTAAATATTGTACATTACTCAGGCATTCCAGTTACTTCCCACCTTTTCTCTTTCCTCTATGCGCAACACCTACTCATGGGCGCGGCCGCTGCTGGTTGGCGGCTGCTTGATACCGGGCCTGCTGCCGCCAGCGGCGGCCGTGGCGCAGGCGGTGCAGCAGCAGTACACGCTGCAGGGCCGCGTCACCGACGCCCGCGGCCAGGGCCTGCCCGGTACCACGGTGCTGGTGAGCGGCACCACCCAGGGCGCCAGCACCGACGCCGACGGCAATTACCGCTTCACGGCCCAGCTGGCGCCGGGCAGCTACACGCTGCAGTTTTCCACCATCGGCTACCAGAACCAGAGCCGCCCGCTGGCGCTGGGCAGCGCCAGCGCCGTCACCACCGACGTGGCGCTGAGCGAGGCCCGGCAGAGCCTCGACGACGTGGTGGTTATCGGCTCCACCGTGAGCGTGAGCCGGCGCGAGCTGGGCAACGCCATCAGCACGGTGCAGGCCAAGGATTTGACGCAGAGCGGCTCGGGGCAGGTGCTGAACTCGCTGCAGGGCAAGGTGCCGGGCGCGCAGATCGTGCAGAACTCCGGCGACCCGGCCGGCTCGCTGTCGGTGCGGCTGCGCGGGGTACACTCGCTTACCGGCCCCTCGGACCCGCTGTACGTCATCGACGGGGTTATCGTGAGCAACAACAGCGTGAACGTGTCGCAGCTGGCGGTGACCAACGACGTGGGTGTGGCCAACGCGGGCCAGAACCGCCTGGCCGACCTGAACCCCAACGACATTGCCAGCATCAACGTGATTAACGGGGCGGCGGCGGCGGCGCAGTACGGCTCGCGGGCGGCCAACGGGGTGGTGCTCATCACCACCAAGCGCGGGCAGAGCGGGGCGGTGCGCGTGTCGGCCTACACCAGCTTCAGCATCAACGAGCTGCGCCACATGGTGCCGGTGAATACCTACGGCAAGCAGTTCGGGGCCGATACGTACGTGGTCAACGGCACGACCAACACTTTCCGCCTCTACCCCATCAGCGCGGTGGGTACGCTGGCCGGGCAGCCGGGCGTGACGACGACCGTCATCAACCGGGCCAACACCAACACGACCCTGGCCACCAACCTGGTGGACGTGACGCGCTACAACTACTTCGACGACATCTTCCGCACCGGCTACGGCACCGACAACGGCATCTCGCTCACGGGCGGCTCGGAGGGCACGCAGTACTACGTATCGGGCGGCTACCTCAAAAACCAGGGCATCATCCGCGGCACCGACTTCACGCGCTACAACCTGCGCGCCCGCGTGGACCAGCGCCTGGCCAAGTGGGCCAAGGTGACGGCCGGGTTGGCCTACAGCAACAGCTTCGCCAATGAAAAGGCCAACGGCAACGTGTTCTACAGCCCGATCAACTCGGTCAACATCACCAACAACATCTACGACCTGAGCCGCCGCGACGCCAAGGGCGACCTGCTGGCCGTGGAGCCGACGCGCGTGAATCCGCTTTCCACCATCGAGGACATGAAGTTTACCCAGCGCGTGAGCCGCACCATCGGCGACGTGCAGGTGAACCTGAACCCGTTCAAGGGCTTTTCGGTGGACTACGTGCTCGGGGCCGACGTGTACTCGCAGGTGGGCCAGAGCTACATCCGGCCCTACCCCTACCAGGCCACGGCCGGCCTGCCGGCCCAGCGCTACCCCTTCGGCTACGCCGCCAACGGGCTGGCCAACGCCCTGCTGCTCAACTCCGACGTGAACGTGGGCTACGAGCGGCCCTTGGGCGAGACGTTTAAAATTTCGCTGCTGGGCGGCTACAGCTACCAGTACAGCCGTCAGGAAATCAGCCGCACCCAGGGCCAGAACCTGGCCCCGTTCATCACCACCGTCAGCGGAGCCTCCAGCACCACCGTTACGGCCGGCTACGACCTGGACCAGTTCGACCTGAGCGGGGCCTACGTGCAGGGCACGCTGGGCTACCGCAACCTGGCCTTCCTGACCGGGGCCGTGCGCCGCGACCGGTCGTCGAAGTTCAGCGAGAATTCCACCAACCAGTTCTACCCCAAAATCAGCGCCTCGCTGGTGCTGTCGGACCTGGACTTCTGGCAGAACGCGGGCTACGCCAAGGCCTTCAACGGGCTGAAGCTGCGCGCCAGCTACGGCGAGGCCGGCAACCTGAACGGCATCGAGAGCTACGAGCGGTTCTACCAGTTTCAGCCGGTGGGCTTTCTGGGGCGCAATACCTACCTGCCCGGCGCGCGGTTTGCCAACCCCAACGTGCGCCCCGAGCGGGTGGCCGAAATCGAGGGCGGCGCCGACCTGAGCTTCCTGAGTGACCGGCTGAGCCTGGGCGCCACGGTGTACCGCCAGAAAACCACCGACCTGGTGGTGCGCCGCAACCTGGCGCCCTCCAGCGGCGGGGCCTTCATCACCAACAACGTGGCCACGCTGGAAAACAAGGGCCTGGAGCTGCAGCTGACGGCCGTGCCGGTGCGCACCGCCGCCCTGAGCTGGGACGTGGCCCTGCTCTTCAACCGCAACCGCAACAAGGTGCTGGAGCTGCCGGGCACCAACGGGCCGCAGGCCATTTCCGTCGACAACGTGGCCGGGGCGCCGGTGTACCTGCTGGCCGGGCAGCCGGTGGGCGTGTTCTACGGCTCGGGCTACGCCCGCAACCCCGACGGCTCCCTGCTGCTCACCCCGCAGGGCTTTCCGCAGGACGAGCGCACCAGCGACCAGGGCGTGGGCGCGGTGGGCTTCACGCCGGCCCGCGAGGGCACCGGCCAGCCCAGCTACGCCACCGGCACTACCATTGCCAACCTGATCATCGGCAACCCCAACCCGAAGTGGACGGGCTCGTTCAGCACCAACCTCACGTTCAAGAAGCTCACCCTGCACGTGCTGCTCGACGCGGTGCAGGGCGTGGACGTGTTCAACGCCGACAAGCGCACCCGCCAGGGCGTGGGCCTGGGCGACCTGGCCGAGAAGGAGCTGCGCGGCGAGCTGCCCCGGGGCTACATCTTCGCCATCTACAACACCCAGGAATTTCGCGTCGACGACGGCTCCTTCGTGAAGCTGCGCGAAACCTCGCTGAGCTACGAGCTGCCCAAAATCAGCCCGCTCATCAGCAGCCTGAACGTGTCGCTGGTGGGGCGCAACCTCGCCTCCTGGGACAACTACAACGGCTTCGACCCGGAAACCAGCGCCGGCGGCTCGTCGGACCTGCTGCGGGCCATCGACTTCGGCAACGTGCCCATTCCGCGCACCTACCAGCTGAAGCTCACGGCCTCGTTCTAACCCCTTCCCCTGCCATTCCGATGAAACGATACCTGCGACTATTGCCGCTGCTGGCCCTGCTGGCCGGCGGCTGCTCCAAAGACTACCTGAACCCGAGTACCGCCAGCCAGGAGCAGGTACTCTCGACCTCCGACGGGCTGATTACCGTGTGCAACGGGCTGCAGCACCGCTTCACCACCGGCGGCGCGCTCAGCCCGCTCTACAACCTGGTGGCCGCCGGCGGCCTGACCACCCGCGAGCTGACGGTCATCAACGTGGGCAACATCGAGGAGTACAACGTGAGCCTGGGCGCGGGCAATATCACCAACGGCAACGTGGTGGTGCGCAACCTCTGGACGCAGACCCAGCTGGTGAAGGCCAACGCCGACCTGGTGCTGGCCAATGCCGGCAACGCCGCCGACCTGGGCACGCGCAGCGGCATCGTGGCCTACGCCAGCATCTTCCGGGCGCTGGCCCTGGGCACGCAGGCCATGTTCTTCGAGCAGGGGCCGCTGGCCGTGGGCGAAAACGCGGCCTTCGTGCCCCGGGTGCAGCTGCTGCAGTCGGCCGTGACGCAGCTGGAAGCGGCGGCGGCCGGGCTGGCCGCCAACCCCGTGTCCGCCGACTTCAACGGCAAGATCGTGCCCGGCATCAACCTCGCCAACACCCTGCAGGCCCTCATTGCCCGCTACAGCCTGCTGGCCGGCGACTACGACAAGGCCCTGGCCGCCGCCGGCCGCGTGGACCTGGCCAGCCGCTCGGTATTCAACTTCGACGACAACACCCGCAACCCGCTGTTCGAGGTGGCCTTTGGCAACCGCAACGTGTTTGAGCCCGGCGACGTGAACCTGGGCCTGACCGGGGCGCTGGCACCCGAGGCCGGCGACCGGCGCATCCCGTTCTACACCCGCGCCACGCCCACGGCCCAGCAAAACCGCGGCACCGGCTTCTACACCCTCGCCGGGGCGCCCATTCCGGTGTACGTGCCCGGCGAGATGCTGCTGATCCGGGCCGAGGCCTACGCCCGCAAAAACGACCTGCCCAACGCCGTGACCGAGCTGAACCGCGTGCGCACCAGCACCGCCGCGGCCACCACCACCACCGCCAGCGGCCCGCCCACCGGCCCGCCCGGCGCGGGGCTGGCGCCCTACGCGGGCCCGCTCACCCAGGAGGCCGTGCTGCTCGACATCTACCGCAACCGGCAGGTGGAGCTGGCCTTCCAGGGCTTCCGCCTCGACGACAGCCGCCGCTTCTCGCGGCCCGGGCCCGGCACCACCGGCGCCGAGCGCAACCGCAACTTCCTGCCCTACCCGCGGGTAGAGCGCGAAAACAACCCCTCGACGCCGCCCGACCCGGCCATCTGAGCGACTACCCCGCCCGAACGCTATGCGTCTTCCAAACGCCCCGCCTCCCGCCGAGGCGGGGCGTTTTTTTTCGTTCTTTACGCCCCATGCAATCCACCAACCAGGCCGCTGAAGCCACCACCCACACCCTGCCGCTGGCCGAGGCCTCGCAGCCGGGCCGCCTCGTCTCGCTCGACGTATTCCGGGGCCTGACCGTCATGGCCATGATTCTGGTGAACAATCCCGGCGACTGGGGCCACATCTACGAGCCGCTGGAGCACGCGGCCTGGAACGGCTGCACCCCGACGGACCTGATTTTTCCGTTTTTCCTCTTCATCGTGGGCGTCTCGCTGGTCTACGCGCTGGACGGAGTGAAGCAGCGCGGCGGGGCGCCGGGCCCCACGCTGCTGCGGGTGGCCCGGCGGGCGGCGCTGCTGTTCGGGCTGGGCTTGTTTCTCTCGCTCTACCCCAAGTTCGACTTCGCGACGGTGCGCGTTCTGGGCGTGCTGCAGCGCATCGGGCTGGTGTTCTTCGCCTGCTCGGCCTTGTTTCTGACCACCTCGCGCCGCACCCAGCTCTGGACGCTGGCCGGCATCCTCATTGGCTACAACCTGCTGCTCCAGCTGGTGCCCGCCCCTGGCCAGGCCACCGCCCAGCTGCTGCCCGGCCACGACCTCGGCGCCTGGCTCGACCGCACCCTGCTCACCTCGGCCCACCTCTGGAAAGTCAGCAAAACCTGGGACCCGGAGGGGCTGCTGAGCACCCTGCCCGCCGTGGGCACCGGGCTGCTGGGCGTCGTCACGGCGCAGTGGCTGCGGCGGTCAGACGTGCCGCCGGCCGAGAAAGTGGTCTGGCTGTTTATCGACGCCGCGCTGCTCATCGTGCTGGGCATGGTGTGGAACAGCTGGTTTCCGGTCAACAAGAGCCTTTGGACCAGCTCCTACGTGCTCTATACCGGCGGCATGGCCGTGGGCGGCCTCGCCCTGCTCTACTGGCTCTGCGACGTGCAGCAGTGGCGCGGCTGGATCAAGCCCTTCCTCGTCTACGGCGTCAACGCCATTACCGTGTTCTTCCTCTCGGGCCTGATTCCGCGCACGCTCAGCCTGATTCGCTTGCCCGACCCCACGGGCAAAGCCGCCGATACCGGCCTGAAGGAGTGGCTGTACCAGACCCTGTTCGTGCCCCTGTTTGCCGACCCGCGCAACGCCTCCCTGGCCGGGGCCCTGGCCCTGGTGCTGATCTGGCTGGGCATTTTGTGGTGGATGTACAGCCGCCGCATCATCATCAAGGTCTGACCACGGATTGATTCGGATAACCCGGATTTTAGCTTCGCTGACCTGCGGACGATTTGCGTATGCCGCAATGATTGTCCGGGTAGACACCTGACCTTCCGACGCTTATCCAGTCCCGCGCCAGCGCACTGGCCGTTCGCGCTACCTCCGCTGCCGAACTTATTTTACCCCTGATGCAATCCGTTGACGAGGCCGCCCGCGCCACCACCCACACCACGCCCGTGGCCGAAGCCTCCGGCCCCGGCCGCCTGGTTTCCCTCGACGCCTTTCGCGGCCTCACGGTCATCGTGATGCTGCTGGTCAACTTCCCTGGCGCCTTTCCCTACTACGCGCCGCTGAGCCACATCGAGTGGCACGGCTGCCGCCCGGCCGATCTGGTGTTTCCCTTCTTCCTCTTCATCGTGGGCGTGTCCCTGGTGTTTGCCCTCGACCGCGCCCGCCACGACCCGGCCCGGCAGCGGCGGGTGCTGCTCACCATTCTGCGCCGCACGCTCATCCTGATTGCCCTGGGCATGCTCATCGACCTGACGCCGAAGTTTTACTTCACCTCGTTTCGCATCATGGGCGTGCTGCAGCGCATCGGGCTGGTGTTCTTCGCCTGCTCGCTGCTGTTTCTGAAAACGCGCTGGCGCACCCAGCTCGGCCTCTTCGCCCTTATCCTGGTGGCTTACAACCTGGTGCTGCAGCTGGTGCCGGTGCCCGGCGTGGGCCCCGCCAACCTGGAGCGCCTCACCAACCTCGGCACCTGGCTCGACCGCCTCGTGCTCACCCAGCGCCACCTCTACGACGAGTTCTACTCCTTCGAGCCCGAGGGCATTCTGAGCACGTTCCCGTCCATCTGCACCGGGCTGCTGGGCGTATTTGCCGGCCGCTGGCTGCGCCAGACGCACATCGACGCCGCCACGCGCGTGGCCTGGCTGTTCGCGGCCAGCCTGCTCGGCATCGGGCTGGGCGTTATCTGGAACGCTTGGTTTCCCATCAACAAGCAGCTCTGGACCAGCTCGTTCGTGCTCTACGCGGGCGGCATTGCCGGCGTGCTGCTGGCCGCCATGTACTGGCTGCTCGACGTGCAGCAGTGGCGCCGCGGCCTCACCCCGCTGCTGGTGTTCGGCACCAACGCCATTACCATCTACTTTCTCTCCGAACTGGTCGACAAGCTGCTCAGTTCCTACGACGTAACCATGCCCGGCGGAGGCACCGACACGGTGCGCAACTGGCTGTTTCAAACTCAGGTATTGCCCCATTTTGCCAATCCCCAGCACGCCGCGCTGTTCTACGCCCTCGATTATACCGCCATCTGGGGTCTGCTAGCCTGGGAGCTGTACCGCCGCCGCATCTTCATCAAAATCTGACCCTGGCGGACCGCGCCGCGGCGGCCTGGGCCGCGTTTACGTACCGCCCCAAACGCAAAGCGGGCGGCCCCAAAGGGAACCGCCTGCTTCACCATTTTCACTCACCAATTTTGGAACCGCAGGGGTCACTGTCGGTCCCACACGGTGCCGTTGGCTTCCACAAACCGTACGACACCGTTTTCCTTCGTGTAGTACACCTGCCGCACGGCGCCGGCCGGCACGCGGGCGGCCGAGGTCAGCAGGCTGGTGTACTCCCACACATTCTGATATTGCCGGGTGCCGAGCGTGGCCGTGGGCAGCAGGCGCACGTCGGCGGGCAGGGCCGCGGGCTGGGCCGTGGCGGGCAGCTGCAGCCGGCTGGGGCCCCAGGTCAGCTCCACGGTCAGCAGCTCGGTGGTTTTGGGCACGGCGGCCTTCATGCTGAACGTCGCCAGGTACTTATCCTGGTCGGGCCGGGCCACGTAGCCCGAGTCGACGCGCTCCAGGCGGGCGCTCAGGCCCTGCCGGTAGTACTGCACGCGCTGCGAGCCGAGGGCAATGCCGGGCAGCTGCTGGTCGGCCAGGCCTTTCACCTGGTAGCGGCGCTCGTAGCCCGCCGCGTTGCGGAAGCGCCACTCCTCGCCGAGGCGGTAGGGCGTGGCCCAGACCTGCTCGGCCTGGCTGACCTGGTACACGGGCAGCTCCTGGCTTTCGGGCTCGGGAAAAAGCCCGCTGCCGCAGCCGGGCAGCAGCAGCCCGGCGGCCAGCGCGGTCGGCAGCACGGGGCGGCGCAGCCAGGTGGATAGCATTGTTTTCATAGCGGGCAGGGGCGTAAGCGGGGGCGAAGCGGGGCGGCGGGTAGCGCCGGCCAACGATGCAAAGATGGGGCGGACGACGGCGCTTGTAAATAGCATAAGCATGTGGTTGTCAGCTAAGCGAAACGCCGGCAAACACGACGGCAGCGGCCTGGTAATGAGTACCCCGCCGCTGCCGCCTTCACTGCTACAGATAGCCATCGGGGACAAATGGTTGCTTGCCGGCGTGGCCGCGGGCCGTAAAATCCCGTACCGCCTTGCTATGAAACACTTACTCGCGCTTGCCGCCGGCCTGCTGCTGGCCGCGCCGGCCGCCTCGGCCCAGGCCACTGCGACACCCAGTGCCGCCCCCGTAACGCCCGTAGCCCCGGCCCAGCGCAAAGCCGCCGAAGAGCTGCTCGTGGCCATGCAGATGGAGCAAACCGCCACCAACGCCCTCGACCAGATGGTGACGGCCCAAATGATTCAGCGGCCCGAGCTGAAGGCCGTGGAGCCCGAAATGCGCGGCTTTCTGCACAAGTACATGAGCTGGGCCGCGCTCAAGGACGACATGGCCGACCTCTACGCCCGCGAGTTCAGCGAAAAGGAGCTGAAAGACCTGCGCAAGTTTTACACCTCCCCCACCGGCCAGAAATTCACCGGCAAGCAAAGCCAGCTGATGGCCGCCGGCATGGCCCTGGGGCAGCGCCGCATGCAGGAGCATTTGCCCGAGCTGCAGAAAAGCATCGAAGACAAACTATCGAGGACGATGAAGGAGTAGTACGGGTAGCGAAACGGCAGAATTGCCCGTCGTGAATTTGCCCGTCGATAAAATAGCCTGTCATCCTTCATCTGGCGTGCGGCGCCGCCGAACCGCCGGAAGGCGAAGCCAAGGACCTTCCTCGACCCTTGCACCGCCGCTGCCTACAACGAGCAGACGCTTTTCGGGTAAACCCAGAAGCGCAGCCACCGAGCCCGGACGATTGGGCGTTGGTGGCTGCGCTTCTCGGTTGGTGCAGGGTTGGCGGAAGGTCCTTGACTTCGCCTTCCGGCGGTTCGCTCTGCTCAGGATGACGCCCTGATTTCTACTCCTCCTTCTCCACCGTCGACTCCACCTGGGGCCGCTCGGACTTCACCGCGTCGATGGCCAGCTGCAGCAGCTTCGAGCGCACGCTCAGCTCGGTGATTTTGTTGTTGCGGCGCGTGGGGTTCACGCGGTTGGTGAGCAGGATGACCATTAGATCATACTGCGGATCCACCCAGAAGTAGGTACCGGTGAAGCCGGTGTGGCCGTAGCTGCGCACGGAGGCGTCCTTGGCCGTGTTGACTTTGGGGTCGTTGGCGGGGCGGTCGAAGCCCAGGGCGCGGCGGTTGTCGGGGCAGAACTGGCACTTGGTGTACTCGCGCACCGTCTCGGCCTTGAGCAGCTGCTGGCCGCCGTACTGGCCTTCCCAGGCGTAGAGCTGCACCAGCTTGGCCAAATCGTTGGCCGAGCCGAACAAACCGGCGTGGCCCGAAAGGCCGCCCTGCAGGGCCGCGCCTTCGTCGTGCACCGTGCCGTGCAGCAGCTGCTTGCGGAACAGCGAATCGTATTCCGTCGGCACGATGCGCGCCTGCGGAAAGCGCCACTGCGGGTGCAGGCCCAGGGTACCGGCGCCTAGCGGGCGGTACAGCTCCTCGCTCAGAAACTGCTCGAAGGACTTGCCGGTCTGCTGCTGCACCAGCTGCGGGTAGAGGTAGAACGAGAGGTCGGAGTACACGTAGCCAGGCTTCTCGTTGAGCGGCGACTCGGCAATGGCCTTGCGCAGGCGCTCCGGCAAGTCCTGGCGGCCCCACATGCCGTTGGCTACTTTCAGCGGGAAGCGGGCCGAGGAGTCGGCTTTGAAGAACTTCGGGCTCATGGGCAGCACCTCGCCCGGCGCGGCCTTAATCGGTGCGTGCGGGTACTTGCCGAACAGGCGGGCGAAGAAGCCCTTGGGCCGGGTGTACTGCTGCCAGAACGGAATCCAGGCTTTCAGCCGGGCCTGGTGGGTGAGCACGTCGCGCAGCTTGAGGTCCTGCTTATTCGAGCCCTTCAGGAAGTCGAAGTACGAACCCATCGTCTGGTCGGGGCTGAACTTGCCCAGGTCCTGCAGCTTCATCAGCGCGGGCGTGGCGGCGGCCACTTTCGTCACCGAGGCCAGGTCGTAGAGGTCGGTGGGGCGCACGGGGCGGGCGCCGGCGTCGTAGGTCTGCCGGCCGAAGCTTTTGCGCAGCACCACCGTGCCGCGGCGGGCAATGAGCACTTCGCCGCCGGGGAAGGCCCGGGCCGCCAGGGCCCCGCTCAGCAGCGAGTCGACGCGGGCTTCGAGCTGGTTGCTCATGCCCACGGCTTCGGGCTGGGCGTAGCGCAGGCGCAGGCCGCCCTGCGTGGCGAGGCCGGCGCCGTAGTTGTACGGGCTGCCCGGCACCGATACCGACAGCTTGCCGGTAGCCCCCACCCCGCCGAAAATGACCTGCGCGGCCAGCTCCTGGGCGTTTTTGCTTTCCTGGTAGGCCAGCACCACCGCATCGGCGGCGGGCAGGTCGCGCAGCTTGGCCACGGCATAGGCGTTGCCGAACACCGACACGACCATCTTTTTCTTCAGGCCGGCCAGCTCGCGCAGCAGCACGTTTTCCTCGGGCGAGATGCCGAAGTTGGTGGCCGGCAGGCGGCCCAGGTTCTGCAGCCCCACCAGCAGCAGGTTGTAGCCTTTCAGCTGCTCGCGCAGCTTGGTCAGCTCATCCAGCGTGGGCGTGGCCGAAATGTTGAAGTGCCGGGCCGGGGCGTAGTCGGCCACCATGCGCTGGAAGTCGGTGGTGTCCTTGTAGCCCATGAGCACGGTGGCAATGCGCAGGGTGTCGAGGCGCTGCAGCGGGAGCAGCTTCTTCTGGTTGCGCAGCACCGTCATGCTCAGCTCCTGCAGGCGCTGGGCAATGTGCTGGGCGTGGGAGTTGTTGAGGTCGGCGGTGAGGTTCCGCAGCTCGATGGGGCGGTAGTGATTCAGGCCCGACCACTGCTTCAGCGCCAGCACCCGGCGGCAGCGCAGGTCGATATCGGCCTGCTTGATGCGGCCCGAATCGATGGCGGCGCGCACGGCGCGCAGGGCCTTGGGCACGTCCTTCGAGAATTCCAGAATGTCGTTGCCGGCCAGGATGGCGCGCACGTCGGCCTCCCCAGGCGGGTACTTGCTCGTCACGCCCTTCATGTTCATGGCGTCGGTGAAGAGGATGCCCTGGTAGCCCATCTGCTTCTGCACCATGTCCGTCACGATGCGCTTGGAGAGGGTCGAGGGCGTGCCGGTGCTGTCGAGCACGGGAATGTTCAGGTGGGCAATCATCACCCCGCCCAGGCCCTGGCGCATCAGCGCGCGGAAGGGCACCAGCTCCAGCGAATCGAGGCGGCGGCGGTCGGCGCGGATGATGGGCAGGGCCAGGTGGGAGTCGGCGTCGGTGTCGCCGTGGCCGGGGAAGTGCTTGGCCACGGCCAGCACCTGCGCGTCCTGCATGCCGCGCATGTATTCCAGGCTTTTCTGGGTCACGCCGCGCTTGTTTTCGCCCCAGGAGCGGAAGCCGATGACGGGGTTGGCGGCGTTGTTGTTCACGTCGACCACCGGGGCGAAGTTGACGTGCATGCCGATGCGGCGGATCTGCCGGCCCAGCTCCTGCCCCATCTCGTAGAGCAGCTGGTTGTCGCGGATGCCGCCCATGGTCATCTGGTAGGGAAAGCGGATGGTGCTGTCGAGGCGCATGCCCAGGCCCCACTCGGCGTCCATGGCCACCAGCAGGGGCACGCGGCTCTGGGCCTGGTAGCGGTTGAGCAGCTTGGCCTGCCGCACCGGCCCGCCCTGGAAGAAGATGAGCCCGCCGATGCCGCTTTGCTGGATGAGGGTCGAAATCGAGTCCTCGTCGATGCGCTGGCGGTTGGAGTAGGCGGCCACCATAAACAGCTGGGCCACCCGCTGCTCGGGCGTGAGCGTGAGCATCACCGAATCCACCCAGCGCGAGTGCAGATACTGCAGAAACGCCGGCTGCTGGGCCGCCGGGGTGGCTTTGGCGGCTGCGGCCTTCTGGGCGGCAGTGAGTTTGGCAGCCGGCTGCGACCGGGCGGGCGCGGCTGCAGCGGCTTTGGGGGTGGGGCGGCGCCGGGCCGCGGCGGAGGCGGCGGGCTTCTTCTTGGCCGCGGCTTTGCGGCGGTGCTGGGCCGGCAGCATCAGCGGCCCGAGCAACAGCAGCAACAGGAGGAATGACTTGACGGGGAAACGCAAGGCAGGATGGGAAATGGGTGCGGCGGCGAAGTTACGGAATGATGAAGGTGAGTACTTGGCCTGCTGTTATCACTGGCGCGAGCTTGTAGCTCGTGCCTACGCATGACGCGAGGCTGCGCCTCGCCCGGTAACGCTGTTCTGCTTTGATGCTGGCGCGGCAGACGGAGGTACAACCTCATCATCATAGCAGGCACGAGCTGCAAGCTCGCGTCAGTTGCGTAATTTCAAGGCCTCATACCTTCCTTTCTAATTATGAACACCTGGCTAATAAAACAATTTTCTCCTCGATTATTCTCAAGAATAATTTTACTTTCATTCGTAATGAGCGTATCAAGCTGCACTTCTGAAGAAGAACAAACCAAAATCAATCAAATGGCTCAAAGCCTACATGCAACTATAAGCACTAAAATTGGCTACATAAAAACCAATGAGAAGGGCAAAGAAAGCGGCAAATATCTAGAAGTAACGATAACAGACCCTGCAACGATTACGCCCGAAAATCATGACGACTTGCATTACCCAGCAGCCAAATATGCTTCCGCGCTGTATTATCCATATACAAAAGACAGTAGGGTCTCTTATGATTTCATTAGAATAGTTTTCAGCATAGAATCAGAGAGGTCAACTTTTGAATATTCATATCCAATAATTAAACGATACAACAATCAATACGAGCGAATCGAAAAAATAATTAATAGCCTACATCATAAATCATTTCATGTAGAATACTTCAATACAAATTTTATCAAAGCTGATGACGCGCATAAAATCCATGAACTGATACGCAGTATTCATCCGGACAGCGTTGAACTCGTAGGATTCAAATCAGCAGACGTACAGAGCATTCAAGGGCTAGCAATAAAATACCAAGTAATACGAAAGGGCAAAAAAGAGCGCCTTACG
This sequence comes from Hymenobacter edaphi, assembly GCF_003258365.1. Taxonomy (GTDB): domain Bacteria; phylum Bacteroidota; class Bacteroidia; order Cytophagales; family Hymenobacteraceae; genus Solirubrum; species Solirubrum edaphi. The sequence continues at coordinate 59,870 of NZ_QHKM01000005.1, forward strand.
ATAGTTACCGATTTCAATTCTAGCAACGCACCGATTATCGGGGTCACGCTAAACAGCGTTTCTGATTAACCAGCCTAAAACGAAACAGCCCGCCGGGTAGCGCACACCGGCGGGCTGTTTTGCTTTATTCTGCGGATAACCGCGGCGGCTAGTACGTCTCTTTCAGGAAGCCGAACTTGCGTTTCTCGGCTTTGTGGGTTTTGGGGTAGTTGGCTTTGAGGAGGTTTTTGAGGGCTTCGAGCCCGGTTTCCACCTGCTCGCGCAGGGTGTCTTTGCCGGCTACGCCGAGGGAGCGGGCGCCTTTGTCCTTGGCGTGGTCGGTGGTGAGGGCGGCGTACTCGGTGGCAATGGGCTGCCAGAAGTCGCTGCCGTATTTCTGCTGGCCCAGGCCGTGCTTGGGCAGGGCGGCCACCAGTTTTTGCAGGGCCTTGGCGCGCTCCACCCGGTCCTTGGGCAGCTGCCAGGTGCCGTGCTCCTTAACGATGCCAAACTCCGGGTAGTAGGGGCGGCCGTCGTCTTCCTCGTCGTATTGGTTGGCCAGCGCGTTTTTCAGGTAGCGCAGCTTCTCGTTGATGGATTTGTCGAGGACGGCGAAGCGGTTGCTCTGCGGGGCCAACCCGTCGCCGGTATCCTCCACGGCGTTGATGCTGGCGCGGAAAGCGGTGGCCAGCTGCTTGAAGGCGGCGCTGCTGGTCCAGACGAGGGTAAGCTGGGGGCGCAGCAGCCACTCGTCGGCGGCCAGCAGGGCCAGCTCGGCCAGGGCCAGTTCGGTGCCGGGCAGGCTGCGCGCCGCGCCGGTGGGTTTCGGGTCCGGCGGCGGCGTAGCGCCGGCGGCGGGAAGTTGGGAAGACATAAACGGGGAGAAATAGACGGAACACGATGCGCTACCCCGGTAAATAGCAAAAAGTGCCCGGACCGCGCAAGCCCCGGCCCGGGTCCGGCCGCCTCGTGGTCAACCAGCCCCGGCGGGGGCGGTATCCACCCGGCGCGTTGCCGATTGACCACGCCGCCAGGGGCAGTCCACCGGGCCGTTGCCGATTGCCAATGCCCTGGGTCGATATTCACCCGAGGCGTTGCCGATTGACAACGTGCCGGGTGGACTTCTACCGAGGCGTTGCCGCTTGACCGCGCCTCGGGTGGGCTTCTACTGGCGGCGTGGTCAATCGGCAATGCGCCAGCTGAAGCAGGAGATGGGCAACGAGTTTCAAACGACTATTCAGTCGCACGCAATTATACTATTCGACGAGCCGGCTGCGGCCTGAGTCGCACTGAAGCCGCCGGCAACCTGGTTACGGCACGAAATAGTATTTCTCCCACCACCAAGTATCTAATCGATTGCGGAAACGATTGTGATACTTTCATTTATACACCGCGTTGCGCAACCCTAGCGCGGAGCAGAAGTGAGGTTATATTCCTATCAAATGGGTTTTTCGGGTGTAGAACGGAGCCTTTAACGGATGCCTACCCCTGGCGAATCTCAACTATCAATAATTGAATTTTAACCAGTCAACCCCCGCCCTGCCTATCGTCCCACGCCCCTGCCCTACTGCCGCCTCTTGCGCCAACCCTGCTTGGCCTTCCGCTCTGCTACACGTCTTACCCATTCCCAATTCCCAATGAAGAACACCTCTACCCTGGCCGCCCGGGGCCTCTCCCTGTGCCTGAGCCTGCTGAGTCTGGGCGCCGCGGCGCAGCAGACGCCGCCGCTGGTCTACAGCCTGGAAAACACCGGCGCCAGCTGCGCGGCCCCGGCCCTGCCCGCCTTCAGCCAGCTGCCCGTGGTGCAGCCGCTGCCGGACCCGTTTATGAAGTCCGACAACTCGGCCCGCTCCACTGCTTTCAGCGACTGGGAGTGCCGGCGCAACGAAATCAAAACCGAAATCGAGCACTACGAAATCGGCACCAAGCCCACGCGGCCCCAGAACATTGCGGCCACCTACGCGGCCGGCACCACGGCCGGCACCGGCACGCTCACGGTGGTGGTGACGGAGAACGGGCAGACGCTCACGCTGACCTCGGAGGTGGTGCTGCCGACCACCGGCACCGGGCCGTATCCGGCCGTTATCGGCATGAACAGCGCCACGGGCAGCATTCCGGCGGCGGTGTTTACCAGCCGCAGCATTGCCACCATCCGCTTCAACCACAACCAGGTCACGACCTACGGCAACCCGCAGCTGACCGACCCCTACTACCGCCTCTACCCGGCGCAGACGCTGGCCAACTCCGGGCAGTACAGCGCCTGGGCCTGGGGCGTGAGCCGGCTGATCGACGGGCTGGAGCTGGTGCAGGCCTCGCTGCCCATCAACCGGCAGCGCCTGGCCGTGACGGGCTGCTCCTACGCGGGCAAGATGGCGCTGTTTTCGGGCGCCTTCGACGAGCGGATTGCCCTGACCATTGCCCAGGAATCGGGCGGCGGCGGGGCCCCGGCCTGGCGCGTGTCGGAAACCCTGGGCGCGGTGGAAAAGCTCGGCGCCACCGACTACCGCTGGTTTCGGGACGACATGATGCAGTTTGCCAACAGCAACGTGGCCAAGCTCCCGCACGACCACCACGAGCTGATGGCGATGATTGCCCCGCGGGCCCTGCTGGTGACCGGCAACACCGATTTTGAGTGGCTGGCCAACCCCTCGGCCTACGTGTCGGCCAAGGCGGCCCAGCAGGTCTGGAACACCTTCGGCATTCCCGACCGGTTCGGCTTTTACATCGACGGGGCCCACGGGCATTGCGCGGTGCCCGCCACCCAGCAGCCGGCCATCGAGGCCTTCGTGGAGAAATTCATGCTGGGCAACACTTCAGCTAATACCACCATTGCCGTGCACCCCTTCCCGGGCGTAAACCCGGTGCGCTGGTACCAGTGGTGGGGCACCGGCACGCCCATCTTGCCGGCCGAGCCGCTGGGCAAGCGCTACTGGCTGGAGGCCGAGTGCGCCACGGTGGGCGCGGGCTGGAGCGTGGTGGCCGATACCTCGGCCTCGGGCGGCAGCTACGTGAAAGTGCAGAGCGGCCTGAGCAGCCCCGCCAGCGCCCCCACCGCCGCCTCGGCCTACCTGACCATGCCCTTCCGGGCCGACAGCGCCGCCTCTTACAGCTTCCTGGCCCGCCTGAACGTGCCGGCCACGGAGGAATACGGCTACTGGCTGAAGCTGGACAACGAGGCGTTTCAGGCCGTGACCAGCCAGCTGGCCACCAACCCCGGCTTTGAAAACGGCCTGAGCGGCTGGTCCACGCTGAACGCCACCGGCGCTACCATCACGGCCAACGCCGTGGCGGCGGAGGCCCACAGCGGCACCGGCTCGATGAAGGTGGTGAACCCCACGGCCCAGCCCGGCAACCAGTGGCGGGTGCAGGTGAGCAGCACGGCCTTCCCCACCACCATCGGCAAGCAGTACCAGATTTCGTACTGGGTGCGGGCCGCCGCGGCGGGCGGCTCCATCCGCCTCTCCACCGGCCCCAGCAGCCCGCAGTACCAGGCCGATCAGCCCATCGGCACGGCCTGGCAGCAGGTGACGTGGACCATCACCGCGTCCATTGCCTCCACCACCTTCCTGTTCGACATGGGGCAGGTGGCCACCACCTACTACATCGACGACGTGAGCGTGAAGGAAGTGGGCGCCACGGCCGGCTGGCGCTGGCTGAAGCTGAAAGAAGCCGCCCTGACGGTGGGCCCGCACACCCTGACCATTGCCTACAACGCCGGCGGCAACGCCCAGCTGGATAAGCTGGTGGTGGCCACGTCCACGGCCAGCATCAGCGGCAAGGGTGGCGCGGCCACCAACTGCGCCGTGACGGCCGCGGCCAATCCACTGGCCAAGCCGGGCATCGAGGTGTACCCCAACCCGGCCACCGACCACCTCACCGTCAAGCTGGCCGCCAACCCCGGCCACGTGCGCAGCATCGACGTGCTGGACGTCACCGGCCGGGTACTCACGCGCGTCAGCGTCGGTAATCAGGCTACGCTCAGCATCCCGAGCCGGCAGCTGAAGCCGGGGGTGTATCTGCTGCGCTTCCACGGCGACCAGACCGCGACGCAGCGCGTGCTGGTGCAGTAACCCAGCAGCAGTGTAGTTATTAGCACGTCATCCTGAGCGCAGCGAACCGAAGGAAGGCGAAGCCAAGGATCTTGCTCGAACTCTGCACCAACTGAAAAGCGCAGCCACTAACGCCCTGGTGTTGGTGGCTGCGCTTTTGCATTGTAGCACCTCTCTAAAAAGCGTCGGCACTTCGTAGGCGGCGGCGGTGCCTGGGGCGAGAAAGGTTCTTGGCTTCGCCTTCCTTCGGTTCAGCGGCGCTCAGGATGACGGGGGCTGATTCATACAACGTTCTATTTCAGCCATGCCACCTCAGCGCAACGCGCTGAAGGGCAGGTCCAGCAGCGGGTACTGCTCCCAGCCCTGGTGGTCGAAGTGCCACCACTCGGCGGGGTAGTTCCGGAAGCCGTGCTGCTGCATGGCCCGGTGCAGAATGGCGCGGTGCTGGATGGCGGCGGCGGGCAGCTGCTGATAGTCGCTGTGGGCGGCGGGCGTCATGGCGTCGAACTCGGTGGGCAGGGCCACGTCGCGGCCGGTTTTCAGATCGATGAGGCCCAGGTCGACGGAGCAGCCGCGGTTGTGCTTGGAGCCGCGGGTGGGCGGGGCGGCGTAGGTCTGATCGGGCAGGGCCTCGTACAGGCGCACGGTGGCGGCGTAGGGGCGGTAGGCGTCGTAGATTTTCAGCGCGTAGCCCTGCCGGGCCAGCGTCTGCTGCACGCGGAGCAGGTCTTCGGCCACCGGGCGGCGCAGAAAGGCGGCGGCTTCGGGGTAGATGCGCTGGCCGGTGAGGTTGTGGGTAGTAGCGTAGCGGATATCGAGCCGCAGGCCGGGAATGAGCTGCGCCAAGTCGACCAGTTCCTGGCGCGCATCCTGGCGCACCTGCTGGCGGTACTGGGCGGCCTCGGTCACGCGGGCCGGGCCGGGTTGCGGAAGAGTAGTCAAAGCGCAGAGCAGGATGGGCAGAAACATGGCGGCAAGTTACTGCGGCCGGCTCAGGGCGCGGCCCGCTCCTGCTGCGCCGACCAGTAGGCCCGCACTTGCTGGCGGCGCCGCTCATCGGTGCGCGTCAGCTCGTATTGGTACACCAGAAGGCCGAGGCGGCGCAGGAAGGGCAGCCCCACGGTGTCGTAGTCGTACTTATCGTCGTTGAGCACTTCGTCCTGGTTGCAGTAGATGACGGCCGAGAGCATAAACTCCACCCCGCGCAGCGAGTCGACGATGCAGGCGTTGTCGAGGAGGAAGCCGTAGGCCTGGCCGATTTTGTTGTAGATGCGCACGCCCTCGGGCAGGGCCGCCGGCGGCCCGCCGACGAGCAGGAACTTGGCGTAGTTGTCGGGGTAGTGCTGCGCGTCGTAGCGCGGGAAGCGGCTCAGGCGCGGCGGCAGGCTCAGGTACTTGCGCAGAAAGGCGTAGTCGGCGGCGGCGAGGTCCGGCCGTTTCTTGGCCCACTCCACGGAGTCGGCAGCTACGCTGAAGCGCAGGGCTTCCGTGGTCGTCGCCGGAAAAAGCAGGTCGCGTAGCAGCTGCTGTTGCTCGGCAAGGGGGAAGTAGTTTTTATCCCCGAAGTCGAGGGGCTGCTCGATGCGCTGCTCCCCGCTCAGGTACGCCCGGCCCACTTTCGGCGGGGCCATCGGCAGGACGGGCAGCGGGGCTTCGTTGAAGGCGGCGGGCTGCTGGTAGCGCACCGCGGTGGTGGTCGAATCCGCGAAAAAGACGAAGGGGTTGGTGTGGCGCGACCCAGGCTCCTTGTCGCCCACCGAGAGGCGGTGAATGATGCGGGTATGCCCCAGGCCCCAGAGCCGCAGGTCGTGGTTCAACTCCGCCTGCCCCACAAACTCGTAGAGCCGGTTGAAGGCGTCGTTGTCGCTGACGAGCAACACCTTGCGCACGTACTGCCCGATGCTGGGGCGCCGGCCAGGCGCGGTGCTGTCGACCAACACGCGGGTTTGACCGGCAAAGGCCGAGTCGATGCGCAGCGGCGTTTCGCGGCCGAGCTGCAAGCGTCGCAGCTTCTGCAGCGCAGCGGCCGCGGCGGGCAGCTTCACTGTGCTGGCCGGGTAGAAGTATTCGTCGGGCCGAAGCCGGTACGCGTGCGACTTAAAGGTGGGTTTCCCTTGCTCGTCGCGCCGAATCTGCGTGTAGATAATCTGCAAGCGGTACGCAGCCGGGTCGCGGCGCACCTGCCGCACCACGGCGGTGGTGTCGCGCCGCAGCAGTTGCTTCAGCGGATTGGCCAGTTGGGCCTGCGCTGTCGGGGCGCTTAGCAGCAGTAGGAGCGCAAAAAACCGGTTCATCAGGCCGGAAGATACTTCCAGACACCGATGAACCGGCTTACGGGAAATGAATGAGTGCCGCCGTGAATAAGTAGTTGTCGTTGTGAGAATCACTCATTCACTCACTCGCTCCTTCACTGGTTCTGCGAATCTTCGATGGTGCCGCCGTCGTTGGCGGAGCTGCGCGAGAGGCCGCTGTTGGGGTACTTGGTGGTTTCGCCCTTGGCCTGGCTGGTCGATTTGCGCTTTTCGTTGTCCTGGCCGCCGCCCTGGTTTTGCTGGTCGGCCGACGGCTGGGCGCCGCGCTGGCTGCTGCCCTTGGCATTGGAGCCGGACTGCGGGTTCTGGTTGCCGCGGTCGTTGCCGGGCTTGTTCGGGTTGTGGTTCATGGTGCGGGTGGGAATGGGAAGAACTGATGGAGAACCGGCAAGGGCCCTTAGTCGGTGGCCTCGTCGTTGCGGCGCAGGTGCTTGGCTTCGTCGCTGACCTGCGAGCCGGCGCTGGCCGGGCCCGGCTGCTTGTTCTGCTGTTTGGCCGCGTCCTGCGCGTCCTTTTTCAGCGGAAACTGATTCTGGCCGCTGTTAGCGACGCCGGTTTTGTTGGCGCCGCTGCTCTCCTGGTTGGTCGGATTACCTTGTCCTTTGTTCATAGCAATGGGTGGTGTGGGAAGTTGAAGCGGCGAAGTGGTGAGGTGGTGAGGTGGTGAGGTGGTGACATAGAGGCTGTACTCTTCAGGAGGCTTTTATCGCGCATCCAGCACGACACTCACTATGTCACCAACTCACTATATCACCTAAAGGCCGGGCACCTGGCCGGGCTGGCCGGCGGAGGTACCGGTGCCGGCCGAGGCGGTGCTGCCGCCCACGTCGCCTTCGGCGGCGTTGCCGGGGGTATCGTAGTGGGTGCCGCGGGCCACGTTGTGGCCGGTGGTGGCGCGGCCGCCCACGTTGCCGCCGCTGCCGGAGTTATCGTCGGCGTTGTCGCCGGTCTGCACGTTCATTCGGTCGCCCATGGCGAAGCGGCCCTGGGGCTGGCGCTCCTGCTCGCTGCTGGGCTGGCCCGAGGCGGTGGCTTCGGCTTCGTATTCGCGGCCGGCGTGGCGGGGGTTGGTTTCCTGGTTATACGGCTCGTCCTGGATGGGGTCGGGTGTCATGGTGGGGGTGGTTAGGTACGAAAAGGGTCTTACTGGCTATACGGCAGGCTGCCAGGGCGGTTCCTACGGCCGGGCTTGCCAAGTTGGCGCACCCGAGCGGCTTGGCAGGCTTGTGGTGGGCCAGCCTGGCATGGAACCCCGCTCGCCCCTAGCCGAGGCCTTTGCCCGCAAAACCGACGCGGAGCTGCTCTACCTCACGCAGCATCCGCAGGCCTTCGCGCCCGCGCTGGTGCAGGCGGCCTGGGACGAGCTGCACCGGCGCGGGCAGGTGCCCGACCCCGAGCCGGCGGCCCCGCCCGCGCCGCCGACACCGGTGCCCGGGCTGAGCAGCGTGGCCGTCACGCTCGGCCTGGCCGGCCTGAACCTGCTGGTGTTTCTGCTGATGGTGGCCGGCGGCGTCGACGCGCTGCGCCCGAGCGGGCAGGACCTCATCCGCTGGGGCTCCAACTTCACCCCGCTGGTGGTGCGCGGCGAGTGGTGGCGCCTGCTCACGGCCTGCGCCCTGCACGGCGGCCTGGCCCACCTGCTGCTGAATACCTACGCGTTGCTGGTCATCGGGGCGCTGCTGGAGCCGCTGGTGGGGCGCACCCGCCTGCTGCTGGCCTACGGGCTCAGCGGCCTGGGCGGCAGCCTGGCCAGCCTGTGGTGGCACCTGCCCGGCTGGGTCAACAGCGTGGGCGCCTCAGGAGCCATTTTTGGCCTATACGGGGCCATGCTGACGCTCACTGCCACCAATGCGGCCCGGCTCAGCCGCCCGGCCCGGGCGGCGCTGTTTGTCCACACCCTCTACATCGTGGGGGCCAACTTCGCCACCGGCCTGATGCCCGGTATCGACCACGCGGCCCACATCGGCGGGCTGCTGGCCGGGGCGCTCTTGGCCTGGCCGCTAAGCAAGGGTATGAGGGTAAGAGGGTAGGAGTTTGGGAGGGGGTGAGGGTAAGTGTTGGGTAGGGAGAAGAACGTCATGTCGAGCTTGTCGAGACATCTCGCTCGGGGGCTAATCTTCTCGTTGATCGAATGAGAAAAGTCGTCATGCCTCGGCTGCGCTCGACATGACGTTCTGTTTCCTTCCTACTGTCCTGCCCTCCGCCCCTCCCACGCCCTTCTCCCCCGAAGATGTGATTGTGCGCGGGGCAGCGGCGGCGGAACTTTGCGGAGCACAAACACCCCGTTCACCCCTACCCTACCGCTATGAAACGCTTGCTACTTTCCCTGGCCCTGCTCACCGGCACCGCTGCCGCCGCCCTGGCCCAATCCGCGCCCGTCCCCAACGGCGGCTTCGAAACCTGGACCGGCTCGGGCCCTGCCGAGCGGGCCCAGAACTGGCAGAACACCGATGACCTGCTGCAGGCCGTATTTCCCATTCCGCTGACGATAAACGCGGTAACCAAAACCACCGACGCGCACGGCGGTAGCTTTGCAGCCCGTCTGGAAACCAAGGCCATCAACATTTTCAGCACGCCGATTCTGTACCCGGGCATGCTGATTCTGGGCAACCGCATCAGCCCCAGCACCAACCCGGGCGGCACCACCGACGGCGCCGGGATGCCCTTCACCAGCCGTCCGCAGGCGCTGCAGTGCCACTACAAGCTCACCGGCAGCAACATTGCCCACGATTCGGCCTCGGTGCTGGTGTTTCTGACGCGCCACGTCAACGGACGCTCCACCATCCTGGCCCTGGGCGAGGCCTACCTGCTGCAGGAAAAAACCAGCTACACCCAGTTGCAGGTGCCGCTGCAGTACGTCAGCAACCAGGCCCCCGACTCCATCCACATCATTGCCTTTTCCGGCGCCCTCGACGACTCCAACCTCACGGCCGGCAACGTGCTGACCATCGACGACTTTACCACCGTCGGCTCGGCCGTCACCGCCGCCCGCGACGCCCAGCGCAGCCCCGAGCTGGCCGCCTTCCCCAACCCCAGCCCCGACGGCGTCTTCACCCTTGATGCCCGCCAGGATGCCGCCCTGCTCCGCGCGCCCTTCACCGTGACTGACGCGCTGGGCCGCACCGTGCTCCGCCAGGGCAGCACGGCCAGCGCCGGCAGCCGCCGCATCGACCTGAGCGGGCAGCCCGCCGGGGTGTACGTGCTGCGCCTCAGCGGCCCGCAGGGGGCCGTCACGCGCCGCCTGGTGGTGCAGTAGCCGGCCTTATTCCACTTGCGAAACCGCCGTCCGGGTTGCCGGGCGGCGGTTTTTTTTGCGTTGGCGGCGGGCTACGTGGCTGGATGATTTCGGTATTGAATATTCGCCCGTCATCCTGAGCAGAGCGAACCGAAGGTCGGCGTAACCAAGGACCTTCCTCGCACCCCGCACTGCCGCTGCCGACGAAGCGCAGCCACTGCGGCCCGGCCAAAAGGGCGGAAGTGGCTGCGCTTGTCAGTTGGTGCAGGGGGCGAGGAAGGTCCTTCGGCCACGCCTCAGGATGACGAACGGTTTAAACAACTTGTTCGCCCAGCGACTTCACCCTAGCAAATTGGCCCAGGAAGCGCCCGGGGCCTTACCTTCACTGCCGATGACACAGGACTCCTCCGCCCACAAGGTTTCGCGCTGGCAGCGCACCACCGGCGCGCTGCGCCGCGCGGCCACGGCCCCGTTTGCCGGCCTGGAGGCCCTGCGCCAAACCGGCCGCAGCTACCGCCACTTCCTGTTGCCGGCCCTCAACGGCGCCATCGGCGACCAGCTGGCGCTGCGCGGCGACCAGCGGGCCATTCGCCTGAGCTTCCGCCGCCACGATGCCGACGTGCCCGCCATCGACCTGGACCTGACCGACGGCCCGCGGCCCACGGTGGTGTTTGTGCACGGGCTGATGGGCGACGAGCACATCTGGCAGACCGGCCCCAGCGGCCTGCTGCGCTACGGCCCGCGCCTGGCCGCCGACCTGCCGCATGTGCGCTGCCTCTACGTGCGCTACAACACCGGCCGGCACATCTCGGAAAACGGCCGCGCCCTGCACCAGCTGCTCACCCAGCTGCTGCAGGCCTGGCCCGACGCCGTGACGGACCTCACCCTCGTCGGACACTCCATGGGCGGGCTGGTGATTCGCTCGGCGGGCTACTACGCCAGCGAGGAGCTGCGCCAGGCCCGGGAAGCCGCGGCCGACTCAGCCGCGGCCGCGCCGTGGCTGACGTACCTGCGGCAGGTGTTTCTGCTGGGCGTGCCGAACGAGGGCTCCTTCCTGGAGCAGCACAGCTTCCTCACGGCCCTGGCCCTGCGCCGCTTCGACCTGCGCCTGGCCCGCCTGCTGGCCGACACCATCGACCGGCGCAGCAGCGGCATCCGGGACCTGCGCCACGCCCGCCTGGTGGACGAAGACTGGCAGAACCCGCACGCCGACGACCTATTGCCCCCGCGCACCAAGGTGCCGCCGCTGCCCGGCGTGCAGTACCACGTGCTGGCCGCCTCGCTGCTGAAAAACGCCGAATCGGCCCTGGCCCAGTACTTCGGCGACGGGCTGGTGGGCGGCCATTCGGCCACCGGCAGCGTATTTCGCCGGGCCGAGCAGGTACACGTGCGCATCTTCCCGCGCCAGCACCACGGCACCCTGCTCGCCGACGCCGACGTGTACGAGTACATCCGGGCACGGCTGGCGGGCACCGCGCTGGCCTGAGCCGGGCCAATTCATTCCGCTACGGAGCCGGCTGCAGGGCCTGCTCCACTTCGTAGCGCGTGATTTGGTGGGGGTAATTGGCGTAGTACACGTTGTCTTCGTTCAGGCCGTAGCCTTTCTGCAGCCCCGCGCGGGCCAGCAGCAGGTGCTGCCGGCTCGCGGCGTCTTGGCCTCGCTGCCGCAGCGCCAGCGCGAGGTAGTAGTGCGCGTCGGGGAAGCTGGAGTAGATGCGCAGGCAGGCGGTTAGCAGGGCTTCGGCCTGCGGGTAGCGGCGGCGCTCCAGCTCCACCACGCCCTGGTAAAACAGAGTATTGAAGTGCGGCTCGCGGCGCTGGTCGCCGCCCTGCTGGGCGGCCACATCGCGCTGCAGGGCGGCGGCGGCCTGCTCCAGCTGGCCCAGCTCCAGGTGGCAGAGGCCGCGGTAAAACCAGTACGTATGGTCCATTTCGTAGCCGCCGGGCGTGAGCTGCTCGGCCCGCTCAAAATCCACCAGCGCCCCGGCGTAGTCCTTGGTGAAGATGCACTTGAGGAAGGCCCGGTAGGCGGTGTTGCGCTTGGGGTCGAGGACCACGGCGCGGTCTTCGAGGGGAAAGGCCCGGGCGTAGTCGCCGTTTTTCAGGTAAGGAATGGCCTTTTCGCGGTAGGCTTCGGCCACGTTGGGGCAGGCGGCAATGAGACTGTCGCAGTACTTCTCCCAGTTGGGGTGGTTGTAGCCGAAGCGCTGGGCCCCGTTTTCCAGGTAGCGCGTGACGAGGCTATCCTGGTAGCGCGTGACGAGGCTATCCTGGTAGCGGCGGTTGGCGCAGGGGTCGGCGGCGGGCTGCTGGGCCGGGGCGCTCTGCCCCTGGCAGCTGTTCAGGCTCAGCAGCAGGCTAAGGCAGCACAGCAACGACTTGACCATCGGTAAGTTTGAATGAAACCAGGGCAATGTAATTCACGGCCTCGCCACTGCCGGGCCGCTTGGCCCGGGGCCACTCGCGCAGGGTGCCCACAAAGGCGTACAGCTCTTCCACCAGCCGGGGGGCGAAGTGCGCGGGCTGGTAGGCGGCATCGGTCTGCAGCACCTGCGTGCGGGGCAGCGGCCGGCCCTCACAGTCGACGACGAAGCGGAAGGTGATGTAGCCGCTACCGGCGTAGTGGCCGCCCCGCGCCCGCAGAAATGCCTGGGCCTCGGCCCGCAGCGTGGCCGAGCTGCGCGGGTACTTCAGCTTCACGCTGTAGTAGTACGGGTACACGCCGGGGCATTTCGGGTTCAGCCGCCGGGTGGTATCCATGTACTCGCCCTGGGGCGTGGTCACGCGCTGACCCAGGGCCGGCAAGCTCAGCAGCGCGCCCCCAGCCAGCAGCCCGGCCATCCGCGGAAGTAAAGTCATGGTGCATAGTTACGGCACCGGCGCTTAGAGTCGGCTGCGAGCAAAAAAAGCCGCCCCGGAATTACCCAAGGTGGCTTTTTCATTGGCTCGAACCCGCCTACTTCTTCGCCGGCGCGGTGGTCTGAATCATCAGCTCCCGGAAATCGGCGGGCACGGTGAGTTGGGGCAGCTCCTGGCCGCCGGTGGCGGAAGGCGCCAGGCGCACGGGCGCGGCGGCGCCGTCTACGGTCACCGTCAGCTGCTCAGCGGTTACGGGCAGGCCATGGAGCACCACGCGGTAGGTGCGCCAGCTCGGGGCCCAGTCGCCCTCGGTGTGCTGCTGCACCTTCAGGCTCATCACAGTGCCGGTGGTGGTGAAGGTGCGCACGGTGGCTTCCCCGTTCTGATAGCCGTAGCCTTCGCCGCCGTCGTCGAAAAGGGTGCTGGTTTCCTGGCCTTCGAGGTGGTAGATGTGCAGGGCCAGCTCGGTGACGGGGTGCTCGTCGGTGTACTGCATCACGGGGCGGGCAGGCACTACGGCCCCAGCGCGCACGTAGACCGGAATGCGCTCCAGGCCGGCCGGGGCCCATACTTCGGCGCCGCCGTCCTTCTGCTCGTCGGTCCACCAGTAGTACCATTTGCCGCGGGGCAGATACATCCAGCGGCCATCCACGCCAGCCTGGGTGATGGGGCACACCAGCAGATGGTCGCCCACCCCGAACTCGGCCATGCGCTGGTAGGTCTGCGGGTCCGACTGATCGAGGAAGGCCAGGGGGCGCAGAATGGGCGTGCCGTGCTGCACGTACTGCCAGAAGGCGGTGTACATGACCGGCAGCAGGCGGTAGCGCAGCTCGATGAAGTGGCGCGCCAGGTCGGCGTATTCTTCACCGAAAGACCAGGGCTCCTGGTCGCCGTGGTCACCGCTGCTATGAGTGCGGAAGAACGGGTGGAAGGCCGCCAGGGCCACCCAGCGCACGTACAGCTCGCCGTCGGGGGTGTTGATGAAGCCGCCCACGTCGCTGCCGATGAAGCTGAAGCCCGAGATGCTCAGGCGCTGGCACTGGATGTTGGCTAGCCACAGATGCTCCCAGGAGGCAATGTTGTCGCCCGTCCAGCCCGAGGAGTAGCGCTGCCCGCCCGCGTAGGTGCTGCGGGTGATGGTGAAGGGCCGGCGCGGGTAGCTGAAGCGCTTCACGCCCTCGTTGGTGGCGCGGGCCATCTGCATCCCGTACACGTTGTGGGCCTTTTTGTGCGAGGCCGGGTGCCCGTCGTAGTTGAAGCGCACGTCGTCGGGGAAGGTGCCCTTCTCGAACACGGCCGGCTCGTTCATGTCGTTCCAGACGCCGCGCACGCCCACGTCCTCGATCAGGCCCTGAAACAGCCCGGCCCACCACTCGCGCACCCGGGGGCTGGTGTAGTCGGGGAAGTGGCAGAGGCCGGGCCACACCGAGCCCTTCATCAGCGGGCCGTCGGCGCGGCGGCAGAAGTGGCCCTGCTCGAAGCCCTCCTGCCAGACCGGGTAGTTCGGGTCGATTTTGATGCCCGGGTCGATGATGACGATGGTTTTGAAGCCGTCCTGGGCCAGTTCCTGCACCATCTTTTTCGGCTCGGGGAAGTGCTCCGGGTGCCAGGTAAAGCAGCGGTAGCCGTCCATGTAGTCGATGTCGAGGTACAGGGCGTCGCAGGGGATGCGGCGCTTGCGGAACTCGGCGCCGATGCCCTTGAACAGCTTTTCGGGGTAGTAGCTCCACTTGCACTGGTGGTAGCCCAGGGCCCAGAGCGGGGGCAGCTCGGGCGTGCCCGTCAGGCACTTGGTGTAGTCCTGGGTGACTTCGGTGAGCGTGGGGCCGTAGATGAAGTAGAAGTTCATCTCGCCGCCGTGGGCCCAGAAGCTGGTCACGTCGGCGCGCTCGGCGGCGAAGTCGAAGTAGCTCTTGAAGGAGTTGTCGAAGAACAGCCCGTAGGCCAGCTTCTGGTGCAGCCCGAGGAAGAAGGGAATGTTCTTGTAGAGCGGGTCGGAGCCTTTTTCGTAGCCGTAGGTATCGGAGCCCCAGTTGCAGAAGCGCTGCCCGCGCAGGTTCATGTTGGCGGGCTTGTCGCCGAGGCCGTAGTAGTGCACGCCGGGCTGCACCTGCTGGCTCATCTTCACGATGTCGTTGCCGGAGTCCCAGTCGTACTCCCAGTGGAAGCCTTTTTCGTACTCCAGCAGCACGATGCCGGAGCGGTTGAGCAGGCGGATGTGCAGGCTTTCCTTGCCCACGATGCAGATGACGCGGCCGGTGGTGAGGCGGTAGTGGTCGTCCTTTTCCACGAACTCCAGCATGCTGGTGGGCTGGCGCGGCGGGGCACCGCCTTCGAAGGCGTAGCTGAAATCGGGCGCGAAGTAGCCGTCGGTGCTGTAGCGGAAGCGCACAATCTTGTCGCTGATGACCTGCACCAGCAGCACCACGCCGTTGTCACAGGTGAAGCGGAAGTCGGCCGTGCCCGGCACGACTTCGGCGCGAATGACCTGGCCCGGAAAGAATTCCTGGCGGCCCTTCTGGGCCAGGTCGTTGAGCATGTAGTTGTTATCCTGAATCGACGAATCGGCCATGGGTTCAGGCGGAGCAAGGAGGTGCGGAGAGAAAAAAAACTTCCGCCGGAGCGGTTCCGGCGGAAGGAAGCCGCAAAATACGGAGGTTTTGCGGGGCTTCGGCGGGCACCGGCGCGTTTCCGCTGGTTTTCCCAAGATTCCCTTCGTTTCGACCGGTTTGCCGGCGTTTCCGAGGAGCGAGCTTGTTTGGGGGCGCGGGCGGCCGTAGGTTCGTGGCCCACGTACACCGTTCTATGCCGATGCCTGCCGCCCCGTCGTCCGTGCTGCTGTTGGGCTGGGATGATACGTCCGCCGCCCTGCCCCTAGCCCGCCAATTATCCGCTACCTCTGCTACTGAACTCTGGACGGCGGCCCCGCTGACCGCGCCCGCCGCGCCGCGCAGCCGCTCCCTCGACGTGGCCCCGCCGCTGCCCGCCGTGCTGCCCACGCTGGGCCACCGCGTGCCGGCTTTCCCCTACGTGGGCCGGGGCGTGGGCCAGCCGCAGCCCGTGGCCGTGCCCGCCGCGCCCTACGTGGGCAGCAGCGCGGCACCGGCCGAAACCACCGCCCGCGCCGCCGCTTCCGGCCCGGCCACTGCTACGACTGACCGCCCCATGGCCGTGCCCGCGGCGCCCTACATCGGCGCCGCCCACCACGCCGATAGTGCCTTGCTGCACGCGCCCGTGCCGGATTACCGTCTGCCTGTCGGCACGTTACCGGCCATGCCCGCTTCGCCGGCCACGGCAGCCGCTCCGGCGCCAGCTCTGCCCGCCGATGTGGCCCCGGCCGCCGAGCCCGGCCCCGCCGAAGCGGCTGAGCTTAGCAGCGAGGCTCCCCTGCCGCTTGCAGCCGAAATACCCGCCCCGCCCGCCGATTCGGCCCCTGCGCCGGCTGCGGCCGAGCTGCGGCCCGAACCCGCCGCCTTCGCCGACCCGGCGCTGGACGCCGACGACGTGGCGCTGCTGGCGGCCCCGCCCGATGCGGCGGGCCTCAACTTCCGCATCATCCAGTACGCCCGCCACGCCGCCCGTCTGGCGCACGAGTCAACTTTTGAGGTCATCTTTGCACCCGACTGGCACACCTGGCTGGCTGGCGTGGAGCTGCGCCAGCTCACGCGCCGCCCGCTGGTGCTGCAGGTCACGCAGCTGGCCACCGACCTGGCCACGCCGGCCGAGCGGGGCTGGGTAGAGGCCCTGGAGCGCATCACCCTGCCCCAGGCCGACCGCATCCTGGTGCCCGACGACGCCATGGCGGCCCGCCTGCGCCAGCGCTACCAGCAGCTCGCCAGCCGCGTGTTCGTGCTGCCCGCCGGCGCCCCCGAGCTGGCCGCTGCCTTGGTCCTCGACTCCCGATTTTCCCATTAACTACCCTTTGCAATGCCCTCCGATTTTCCCGCCTTCACCCCCGAGCACACCTTCGACGCCGAGCTGGAGCTCGAAAGCGAAAACGGCGGCGTGTTCGTCATCATTCCTTTCGACGTGAAGGAGGCCTACGGCACCCGCGGGCAGGTGAAAGTGCTGGCGACCTTCGACGGCTTCCCCTACCGCGGCTCCCTGGCCCCCATGGGCGACGGGCAGCACCTGCTGGGCGTGCCCAAGCAGATCCGCGGCGCCATCGGCAAAACCTGGGGCAACCGGGTGCAGGTGGCCCTGGCCCGCGACACCGAGCCGCGCATGGCCGAGGTGTCCGAGGACTTCGCCCGCGCCCTCAGCCAAGCCGGCATCCGCCAGCGCTTCGACGACCTGGCCTACACGCATCAAAAGGAATACACCCGCTGGATCGAGTCGGCCAAGAAGACCGAAACGCGCTTCGAGCGGATCAGCAAGGCCGTAGAAATGATTAAGGCCGGCCGTAAGCGCAGCTAGCACTGGTCGTACTGGTCAGCGGCAGCACTGGCAGTCATTGCGAGGCGCAGCCGAAGCAATCCTTCCTCCAGTAGCCCCGCCGACGCAATACCCACTACCCGAAAACAGCACCGCCCGCAACTGGTAACTCCAGTTGCGGGCGGTGCTGTTTTGGTTCTAACGGAATTTCGTCTGCTGCCAGTTGGGCCGTTTGTGCCGCGAGAGGAAGGATTGCTTCGGCTGCGCCTCGCAATGACTGCCAGTGCTGCCGCCGCTTGCATAGCGTGTTACTTGCCGCGCTGCAGCACCTGGGCGGTACGGCTGGGCAGGTACAGGCTCAGGAAAGGCGTGCCGTGCTCGTCGGGCAGGCTGAAGTGCTTCACGTCGGCGGCAATGCGGGCGTAGCCGCCAAATTCGGGCTGGTCGGAGTCGAGCAGCAAGGTGTAGCTGCCGGGCTGGCCGGCGAAGAAGCGGTAGTCGCTGAGGCTGCGCTCGGGGTGGAAGTTGAAGACGAACACGAGGCCCGCGCGCTCGAAGGCCAGCACCTTGTTGTCCTCGTCGGCGTGCAGCAGCTGGGTGGGCGCGGCCAGGAAGCGGGTGCGGCGCTCCAGCTGAATCATGGCCCGGTCGAAGAGCAGCCAGCTGTGGAAGTAGAGGTCGGGGTTGTCGGCCAGGCTCCACTGCCGGCGGGCGTAGTGGTGGCTCCAGCTGTTGCCCTCGCGCGGGAAGTCGACCCATTCGGGGTGGCCGAACTCGTTGCCGATAAAGTTCATGTAGGCCTCGCCGCCGGCCCCGAGCGTGACCAGCCGGATGAGCTTGTGCAGGGCCACGCCGCGGGCGGTAAGCAGGTCGGCCTCCTGCAGGCGCGACATGCCCGAGTAAATGCGCGCGTCGAGCAGCCAGTGCGAGAGGGACTTGTCGCCGACCAAAGCCTGGTCGTGGCTTTCGGCGTAGGCTACGGTTTTTTCGCCCTGGCGGCGGTTGGTTAGCTGGTGCCAGAGCCCACCCATGCTCCAGTCCTCGTCGCGCTGGTGCTTGAGCGTTTTGATCCAGTAGTCGGGCAGGCCCATGGCCAGGCGGTAGCCGAAGCCCAGGCCGCCTTCCTCCACCGGCCGCGCCAGGCCGGGCATGCCGCTCATGTCCTCGGCAATGAGCAGGGCCGACTTCTTGCACTCCCGCACCAGCGCGGTGGCCAGCTGCAGGTACAGAATGGCGTCCTCGTCGGCCTCGGGGCCGAAGTACTGCGCATAGTCGGTAAAGGCCGTGCCCTCGCCGTGGTGGTGGTAGAGCATCGACGTGACGCCGTCGAAGCGGAAGCCGTCGAAGTGGAATTCTTCGAGCCAGTAGCGCAGGTTGCTCAGCAAAAACTGCTGCACCTCGGGCCGGCCGTAGTCGAACAGCAGCGAGTCCCAGCCGGGGTGCTGCCCGCGCGGGCCTTCGTGGAAGTACAGCCCGCCCGAGCCGTCGAGGTTGCCCAGTCCCTCGGCTTCGTTTTTGACGCTGTGCGAGTGCACCATGTCCATCACCACGGCCAGGCCGCGGCGGTGGGCTTCGTTGATGAGGTACTTCAAATCCTCGGGCGTGCCGAAGCGGGCCGAGGGCGCGAAGAAATTGGCCACGTGGTAGCCGAAGGAGCCGTAGTACGGGTGCTCGGCCACGGCCATGAGCTGCACCACGTTGTAGCCGTCTTCCTGAATGCGGGGCAGAATCTGGTCGGCAAACTCGCGCCAGCTGCCTACCCGGCCCTCTTCCAGGGCCATGCCCACGTGGGCCTCGTAGATGAGCGGCTCCTTGACGTAGTTATTGATGCGGAACTGCTGGTCGGTCCACTGAAACGGCTGCTCGGGGCGCCAGATCTGGGCGCTGAAGTCCTTGGTGTGCTCGTCCTGCACCACGCGGCGCACGGTGGCGGGCAGCCGGTCGCGCTGGCCGTTGGCGGCGTGCACGTGCAGCTTGTAGCGCGAGCCGGGCGTCAGGTTCGGGAAGGTCTGCTCCGAGAGGAACACCTCCCACACGCCGTCGTCGCGGCGGGTGAGCGGGGTGTAGCCCCGGTCCCACTCATTGAAGTCGCCGACGGCAAACAGAGCGTGGGCGGCGGGGGCCCACTCGCGCAGCCAGTAGCCGCGGCGGCGCGCGTCGTAGTGCAGGCCCAGCTGCTGGTGGCGGCAGGCGTATTTGGTCAGCGCCCCGGCCTGGGCCACGATTTCCGCTTTGCGGGCGTGAAACCGGTCGAGACGGTGCTGGATGACGGCGGCGTAGGGCGCCAGCCAGGGGTCGTGCTGGACCAGGGGCAGGTGCGGGGCGGCGGGGTGGTCGGCCGTGGTCAGGGTATCGGCAGCGGCAGTTTCCATGGGCACGGGAGGCGTTTGGGTTCAAGCAAATGTAACCCGCTGGCTCATCTAATGGAGCCGCGCCGCCGGGCGGCCAGCTCGGGCCCGGGCTGCGCAAACGATTGAATGGCCGCGCGGCGGCGCTAACGCCGTTGTAGATTTTTTCAGCGGCGCGGGCGCCGGCGGCTTTTGCCCCAGGCCGTGGCTTCGTCGGCCGCACCAAAACCGCCCGGCCGGCGCAGGGCCGACCGGGCGGGTTGTAGTATTGGGCGGGGTAGCGCGGGCTTCAGCCCGCGTCCGTCCAAACGATTGTCGCCGGACAAATACCCGAACGCCGGGGAATTACTATCTGCCGGACGCGGGCTGAAGCCCGCGCTACATTGTGCTAGCAGCAGCCCCCGCCGTCGTAGTGGTAAGTGGAGGGCGAGACGAAAATATCGTCGCGGCCGAGGGCGAGCAGGGCCGCGGCGGTTTTGTCGCACACGGCCAGGGGCTGGTTTTGCAGCAGCACGTGGCCTTTCTGGTCGTCGAACAGCTCCTGCGCGCCGTAGTAAATGGCAGTGCGACCGGTGAAGATGCAGGGGCCGTCGGCGGGCATGGGGTCCTTGATGGCGCACACCTCCACGCTCTCGATGTAAATCAGCTCGTCGGTGGCGTAGTGTTGGGGCGAGAGGACGCGGTAGGCGCGTCGGGCCCGCACTTCCACCGTGCCGAAACCCACGGAGGTTATCAAATCGAGGTACTGCTGCAGGGGCAGGGAGCCGGTCAGGCACAGGGCCCGCAGCCGCTCATCGGCGCGCAGCTCGGCGCTCATGGGCTGCTCGCAGGTGGGGTCCGACATGACGAGGCGGCCGTGGGGCTTGAGCACGCGGTAGGTTTCCTGCAGGGCGCGCTTCAGGTCGTCGAGCTTGAAGATGTTGAACAGGCAGTTCTGGGCGGCCACGTCCACGCTCTCGTCGGGCACCGGCAGGTGCAGGGCGTCGCCGGGGCGCAAATCCACGAACTCGCTGCGGAACCACTCGTTCTGCTCCTCGGCCGTGCGCATGTTCTGGCGCGAGGCCTCCAGCATTTCCGGCACCACGTCGACGCCGATGACGGCGCCGGGGCGGCGGCTGAAGTAGGCAAACTGCAGCAGCTCCATGCCGCCGCCCACGCCCACGTAAAGCACGGTGGGGCTACCCGTCAGGTCGCGCGGGTTCACGGTGCTGCCGCAGCCGTAGTTCATCGAGAGCATGCGCTGCGGGATGCTGAGGCCGGGCAGCTGCCAGACGGGGTTGGTAGTGCAGCACAGGCCCACCTGGGGCTCCTGGGCCGCTTGGCGGTACACGTCGGCGGTGGTTTCTAAGTAGCTCATTCGAAGAAGAGAAGTGGCGCCGGTTTCCGGCCCGGTAGCGGCCGGCAGCGCCCGAGGGGTTGGTAAACGGCGGCCCGTTTCTATTGCTTGTTCAGGCTCCAGTTGTAGTCCAGGTACGTCACCTTGGCGTCGGCGTCCATCGGGGTGGCGGCGTAGCGGTTCACCCACCTGGCCACCGACTGCCCGTTCTTTTCCCAATCGGCCCGGTACCAGTCGAAGTAGCGGGAGAGCTGCGCTTGGGTCTTGCCGACTTTGTTTTTGGCCGGGTCGCGCAGAAAGTCGCGGCCCTGCTCGTCGAGCTGCCGGTCGAGGCGCGGGGCGGTGTAGGCTTCGGGCCGCAGGCGCGGGCACGAGAGCGAGGCGCATACCAGCGCGAAGTGGATGCGCGGGTCATCGAACTGCTTGCGCAGCGTGCCGTGCTCAATGTCGTCAAGGCTCATCTTCTCGCCGCCGATGCTGAAGAACTTCGCGGCCCAGGGCGTGGTGACGAAGGGAATTTTGATTTTCGAGCCGATGTCCTTGATGCTTTCCACCGGGTAGTGGTCGAGGATCAGGCGGATGGTGTAGGCGTTGTAGGCGTTGATCCAGTAGGCCATTTGCTCGGGCTTGCTCCAGCTGGCGGCCGGCGGGTTGTTGCTCAGCTGCGCCAGGTACTGATTCAGCGCCTTTTCGTCGGCTTTGAAGCCCCGGTAATCCACCAGTCCCTTGGCGTTGACGTGCTTTTTCAGCAGCCGGTCGTAGGCCGCGTGGTCGACGGGGGCGCTGCCGGCGGGCACGGCGTAGGCGGGTGCGGGCACGGGGTTGAGGCGGCCGTGGCTCAGCCCGAGGGCCGCGAGCGTGCCGGTGGTCAGGGCCGCCAGCAGCAAAGAAGTCGTCAGTAATTTCATGGCAGCAGACATACGGAAGCCGGGGCGCGGGCAGACGTGGCCCGACCAGCTTTTGGCGCGGCGGGTGGTTAGCCCCCAACCCGGCGCCGGCCGCAAAGGTTTTCCGCGACAAAGCCGCACTTGGCCCCGCGGGCCCGCGGGGCCGGGCGGGCCGCGCCGGTGGCGGCTACCTTTGGCCAAATAACGGGGCGGGTAACATCTGCCGGTCGGCCGTTGTTCGTAGGTAGCCACCGTCCAGCGGCCGGCCTCTGCTTTCCACCGTCTTGCCAGCCTCGGCGCCCGGGCCGCTGCCTTTTTTGCTCATGATCAAGTCCCTGAAAGCCACCGGCAGCCAGCTCGCCGACCCGGCCTACCAGCTCACCGTGCTGCAGCCCGGCCAGGCCGCGGGCGCCTACCTGCCGTCGTTCGCCCAGAAAATGCGCGAGGCCGGGCTGTTTCCGCTGCGGCCGCTGGCCTCGGCGGTGCTGCAGGTAAACGTGGGCAAAATGTGCAACCAGGTGTGCCGCCACTGCCACGTCGACGCCGGGCCGGACCGCAAGGAAATCATGACCCGCGAGACCATGCAGCTCTGCCTCGACGCGCTGGCCCAGAGCGACATTGCGACGGTGGACCTGACGGGCGGCGCGCCCGAGATGAACCCGGATTTCCGCTGGTTTGTGGAGCAGATCCGGGCCCTGGGCCGCCACGTCATCGTGCGCTGCAACCTGACCATCATCGTGGCCAACAAGAAGTACCACGACCTGCCGGAGTTTTTCAAAGCGCACGGCGTGGAGGTGGTCAGCTCCCTGCCCTTCTACAACGCCAGCAAAACCGACCGGCAGCGCGGCGACGGGGTGTTTGAGGACTCGGTGCGGGCCCTGAAAATGCTCAACGCCGTGGGCTACGGGCAGGAAGGCAGCGGCCTGACGCTGAACCTGGTGTATAATCCCGCCGGGGCGTTTATGCCGTCCTCGCAGGTCGGGCTGGAGCGCGACTTCAAGCGCGCCCTGCTCAAGGACCACGGCATCGTGTTCAACCAGCTCTTCGCCATTACCAACATTCCCATCAGCCGCTACCTCGATTACCTCATCGAATCGGGCAACTACGCGGCCTATATGGAAAAGCTGGTGACGTCGTTCAACCCCGCCGCCGCCGCCGGCGTGATGTGCCGCAGCACCGTGTCGGTGGGCTGGGACGGGCAGCTCTACGACTGCGACTTCAACCAGATGCTCGACCTGCCCGTGGCCGGCCCCGTGCGCCACATCCGCGACTTCGACGCGGCCCGGCTGGCCGAGCGCGCCGTGGTGGTCAACCAGCACTGCTACGGCTGCACGGCCGGTGCCGGCTCCAGCTGCGGCGGCACCACGGCGTAAGCAAGCCTTGCTATTGCTTCGTTCAGCCAGCACCAGGAACGTCATGTCGAGCTTGTCGAGACATCTCGCGCGCTGATGGCCGTAATTGTCATGCTGAGCAAAGTCGAAGCATCTCTAGCGCTTCGCCAGATAGAAATTATTACCCGACATCAGCGGTAGCGGTGCCTCGGCAGGCTCAGCATGATGTTCTGCTTTGGTGGTTCAACGAAGCAAGCGGGATGTCTCGGCCAGCTCGGCCTGACGGCCGGGTGTCCATTGCCCTACCGATGGCCCAGAGTTTTAAACCCTGGGCTAGTGAGCGGTGCAACGAAGCGGTAGAGCTGCCTCGCCAGGCTCAGCAGGACGTTCTTTGGGCCTGCTGTTCACCCGAATCAGCCTGGCGCCTATTCCAGCACCACCAGCTCCACCCGGCGGTTTTTGCGGCGGTTGTACTCGTTGTCGTTGGGCGCCACGGGCTTGGCGCCGCCGTAGCCGATGGTTTGCAGGCGCCCGGCGGCAATGCCCTGGGCCACCAGGTACTGCTGCACGTGCTGCACCCGCTCCTCGGAGAGCTTCACGTTCAGTTTCGGGTCGCCCTGATTGTCGGTGTGGCCTTCGAGGCGGATTTTCAGTTCGGGGTTGTCCTTGAGCACCTGCACGAGGCGGTCCAGCTCGGGGCGCGAGGTGGGCAGGATGTCGGCCTTGCTTTGCTGGAAGAACAGGTTGTTCAGCGCCATGCGCTGCCCGGCCGACAGCGGCGTGAGCGGCAGGTCGCGGCTGATTTCGCCGTACTGGGTGCTGGCCGTGAGGTCCAGCTCCTGGGTCAGGGGCAGGTAGCCGGGGGCCGAGGCGCGCAGGGTGTAGCTGGCGCCGCCGGGCAGGGTCAGCTGAAACTTGCCGGCCGAGGCGGCCGTGGCCTGGCCGGCGGGCGTGTTTTTGGGCAGCAGCTCCACTTTGATGTCGGCCGCGACGGGGAGCGGCTGGCCGCTGCGGGCGTCCACGGCCCGGCCGCGCAGCAGCACGGTGGCCTTGGGGCGCAGCGCGGGCGGCAGGGTTACGCGGAACAGGTCGTAGTCGCCCTGTTCGTTGCTGCCCACCAGAAAGGCGTAGTCGCCGGCGGCCGTGACGGAGAAATAACCGTCGTCCTGCAGGGTGTTGATGCCCGGGCCCAGGTTCAGCGGCTCGCTCCACTTGGTCCAGGTTTCGTCCAGCCGCGTTGAGACGAAAATATCGTCGCCGCCGAAGCCGGGGTGGCCGCCCGAGGCAAAGTACAGCGTCTTGCCGTCGGGGGCGAGGAAAGGGGCGTAATCGTCGCCGGGCGTGTTGATGGTCGGGCCGAGGGGCTTGGGCTCGGTCCAGTCGCCGCGCGGGGTGAGGTGGCTCACCAGCAGGTCGCACTTCTGCGGGTGGCTCGGGGCATCGAGGGCCAGCAGCATGGTGGTGCCGCCGGCGGCTAGGAAGTAGTCGGCGCGCTGGGCGGCGGGCGGCAGGGCGCGGAAGCGCACCGGCTCGGGCACGCCCCACTGCCCGTCGGGGCGGCGGCGGGCCAGGGAGGCGCCGCGCTCGGGGCGGGGGTGGCCGTCGGGCTGGTAGAGGTTCATGAGCAGGGCCGTGTTGCCGTCGGGCGTGATGCTCTCCACCGCGTTGTTGCCCTCGTTGTTGAGCGGGAAGCCGAGGCTGCGCGTTTCGGCGTAGCGGCCGTCGGGCTGGCGCTGGGCCACGAAGATGTCGAGGTTTTGCCCCGGCTGGCCCGACTGCACGTCGCGGGCGAAGTAGAGCTGCCGGCCGTCGGGGCTCACGCGCGGGCTGGTTTCGCGGGTGCGCGGCTCGTTGATGGCCGCGCCCAGCGCGGTGCGCTCCAGGGTCAGCGGCACGTCGGGGGCGAGGCGGATGCGGGCCACGTGCCAGGCGCGCAGGCGGTCGAGGCGCAGCTCGGTGGCGCGACTGGCGTAGGGCCCCACGCCGGTGCCGAAGGTACGCGCCGCCGGCTGCGTCCACACTTCCTGGCCGTCGACGAAGTAGCTGGCCGCGCCGTTGTGCACCAGCACGCGCAGCGTGTGGGCCGCGCCGGCGGCGCCGGGCAGGGCCGCGGCGGGGTGCAGCTCCTCCCACTTGCCCTTCTGCCAGCGCCCGATAACCACGCTGCGCCCGTCGTTTTCGAGGGCGAAGACGTTGCCGTTGTCCTCGTCGGCGGCGGCCCAGTACAGCCCGCCGCGGCCCGCCCCGCGCTGCTGCACGGTGGCTTCGAGGGCGTAGTCGGCGGCGGTGTTCAGCGGCAGCGCCTGGTAGGTCAAGCTCACGGCCTGCTGATTCAGCAGGCGGTAGCTGCCGCCTTCCAGGCTGAAGGTGCCGTTGTCGGTGCGGCCGGTGCGCCAGCCCTGGCGGTTGTCGTCGAAGGTGTCGTCGAGCAGCAGGTTGGGCGGCAGGGCCTGGCCCGCGCTGCCCGCGGCGGGCAGGCAGATCAGCGAAGCCAGGGCAAACAACGGCGGGCAGTAACGGTGGCGCATGCGGGAGGGTATGAGGGCGGGAGGGTATGCGGGTAGGGGCAGTGAGTTTCAGGATAATAAAAGCGACGAACTTCTTTCCTCGAAAACTCCTGCCCTCTTACCCTCCTGCCCTATCATGACACCAGCGGCCGTATCTTGGCTGCATATGCTCCACCGTTCCCTGCTCCCGCTCGGGCTGATTGCGCTGCTCGGGCTGGCCCCGGCCTGCCAGCGCGCCGCGGCCCCGGCCACCACGCCCACTGCTGCTCCCCTGCCCGCGGCCGCCGCGCCCGTCACGGCCCGGCAGGCCATGGTGGTTTCGGCTCACCCGGAGGCCACGCGCATCGGGCTGGAAGTGCTGCGCCGGGGCGGCAACGCCTACGACGCCGCGGTGGCCGTGCAGTTTGCCCTGGCCGTGAGTTTGCCCGCGGCCGGCAACATCGGCGGCGGCGGCTTCGTGGTGTACCGCGGGGCCGACGGCGCGGTGGGCGCGCTGGATTTTCGGGAAACGGCTCCGGCCAAGGCCTCGCGGGATATGTACCTCGATAAGCAGGGCAACGTCGTGGCGGACCTGAGCACCCGGGGGCACCTGGCCGCGGGCGTGCCGGCCACGGTGGCGGGCATGTGGGCCCTGCACCAGAAGCTGGGCAAGCTGCCGTGGCGGGAGCTGGTGCAGCCGGCCGTGGACCTGGCCGCCAAGGGCCTGGCGCTGACGAGCAAGGAAGCCGCCGGGCTGAACGCGACCAAGTTCATCACCACCGAAGTGCAGACCGGCAGCCGCTACGAGCACGCCGACGTGTCGCCCCAGCTGCACGCGGAAGTGAAGGTGCCCGAGTTTGGCCACCTGCCCAACGCCTACGAGCGGCCCGGCCGGCCCTGGCAGCCCGGCGACACCATTCGCCACCGCTTTCTGGCCGCCACGCTGGCGCGCATCCGCGACCAGGGCCGCGCCGGCTTCTACGCCGGCGAAACCGCCCGCCTGCTGCTGGCCGAAATGCAGCGCGGCCACGGCCTGATCAGCCAGCAGGACCTCGACCAGTACCAGCCCAAGTGGCGCACCCCGCTGCGGGGCCGCTACCGTCAATACGAAGTCATCAGCATGCCGCCGCCCAGCTCGGGCGGCGTGGCCCTGCTGCAGCTCTTGCAGATGCTGGAGCCCTACGATTTGCGCCGCCTGGGTTGGCACTCGGCCGACGCGGTACACCTCATCACCGAAGCCGAGCGGCGCGTGTACGCCGACCGCGCCACCTACCTCGGCGACCCGGACTTCGGGCGCGTGCCCGTCGCGCAGCTGCTGGCGCCCGATTACCTGAAGCAGCGCATGGCCGGCGTCACGGCGGCCAGCGCGGCCACGCCCTCGGCGCAGGTGGCGGCCGGCGCCGGGCTGCCGGGCTACGAGCCGGACCAGACCACGCACTACAGCATCGTGGATGCCGCGGGCCACGCGGTGAGCTGCACCACCACGCTCAACGGAGGCTACGGCTCGAAGGTGGTGGTGGCCGGCGCGGGCTTTCTGCTCAACAACGAAATGGACGACTTCTCGGCCAAGCCCGGCGTGCCGAACATGTACGGCGTCATCGGCGGCACGGCCAACGCCATCGGGCCGGGCAAGCGCATGCTCTCGTCGATGACGCCGAGCATCGTCACCGAAAAGGGCCGGCTGCGGCTGGTGGTGGGCACGCCCGGCGGCAGCACCATCATTACCTCGGTGCTGCAGGCCACGCTGAACGTGCTCGACTACCGCCTGGATGCGCAGCAGGCCGTGGCCGCCCCGCGCCTGCACCACCAGTGGCTGCCCGACCACATCGACGTGGAAGCCGGCGCCCTCACGCCCGCCGCCGAAGCCGAGCTGCAGCGCCGCGGCTACAAGCTGAACCCACGCAGCGCCTGGGGCCGCATCGACCTCATCGAGCGGCTGCCCGACGGCACCCTGCGCGGCGGCGCCGACCCGCGCGGCGACGACACGGCGGCCGGGTACTAAAGCCGCAGCGGCCGTGCGCCGCCCGCGCCGGCTTGGCCGCCGGCGTCCCCGGCGCCGACTTTCGGGCAGGCTTGCGGCCAGCGGGCCGGGGCCGGACCGCGGGTTTGCCCCGATTCGGCCACGCTGTTCGCCGGCCCAAACGCCGCTTGCGAGCCGGCCCCGGGGCGCGCCGCCGCGTCTCGCCGATTCGACGCCAGCCACCTGCTTATGCGCAAGGCTTTGACCTACTTGACTCAGCTTCTCCGAACCCTACTCCTGCTGCTGGCACTGGCCGTTTCGTCGCCGGGGCGGGCCTCGTCGCTGCCGACGAAAGTCAGCATCACTGACGAAACCTTCGCCGGCTATTACGGCACGTATATCTACCGCTACGAGTTGGTGGCCGGGCCCGACGGCTACCGCCTGTACCGCACGCTGCGGCAGGAAAACAAGCTTGTGGACTCGCTGCGGCACTTCCTGAAAGTGGTAGACCGCGCCGCGGTTAGGCGCCTGGCCTGGGAGGCCACCCACCGCCGGCGCCGCCTGACCCTGTCTGACCTGGGCCTACGCTACGAGGAGTTTGGCCAGCCGCGGCTGCTCGACTCGCTGCGGCATATGCGCCGCTCCTGGAACGCCCGGCAGTTGGCCCTGGCGCGGCAGGAGCTGGCCAGGCCGGCGAACATCGACTACGCCATCCGGCGGTACGTGCTGAGGTACCACTACGCCGTCATGCACCGCTCGACCAACACCAGTTTCCGCCTCCGGTTGGAATACCCGCACAAAACCATTGTCCTGAAAGCCAGCCAGCAGCCACTCGGCCTGCCCTGGCGCGACGCCCACGACCGGGTGTTTTACAACCCCGGCCTGGCGCCCTTGCTGCTGGCGCTGCTGCCCGCCACCGAAAGCGGCACTACCTTCTACTTCGAGCGCCACGACCTGCTGCTGGCGTTGGCGCGCCAGATTTACGCCGACCGCTGCGCGCAAAAGCTCAACGCCCTGACCTACTTAAACTTTCAGCCGGCCCTGGCGCGGCTGGCCGGCCGCTACCCCATAGCCGACGCGCAGGAGGACCCGGGCTCGTACGACTGGCAGTGGCAGGGTGAGCCGCGCCTGACCTGCACCGCCCGCGACCCCGCCCTACCCGCCGGCGTGAGCCTGTTTGTGTCGCTGACCATTCAGGACGACGGCCAGTTGTTTCCCCCCGACTCGCTGCTGCGCAAAGCCGATTACTACCTCGGGCAGTTGCGCCTGGTGCCGTTTCTGCTGGATTTTGTGGCCGCCCACCCGGCCCGCCGGCTGGCCGTGTCGTTCAACAACACCACTTCCGTCAGCCGGCGCATCCGGGACGAGCAGCGCGATAAAGCGCTGCCGGAGCAGGCCTGTCTGCCCAACGCCACCGATGCTTACCTGGACCGCTGCGTCTCGTTCGAGTTGCGGGATGAGGACGGAAACTACGCCCGCTGTCTGCTTACGCCGGAGCTGGAGGTAATCGTGCGCCATTTCGGGGGCGACCGGGTGTACCGCTACACCCGCGAGCAGCTGGGCCGCACCGAGCCCGGCCTGAGCTACCCCTGTGCGCGCCTGGACCGCAACGGCAACCTGAAAAAACAGTAAGCAGGACAGCATGACGACTTCTGACTTTGCCCAGTTCGACGCCCCCGCCGGCCGCATCATCGGCCGCCGCGACGGGGCCGTGCTGCGCGCGCAGGGCATCCGCTACGCCCGCGCCGCCCGCTTTCAGCCGCCGGTGCCCGAGCCGCCCTCGGCTGCGCCCATCCCGGCCCGGCAGCCCGGCCCGGCCTGCCCGCAGGCGCCCGATCAGCTGCTGGCCCAGGCGCTGGGCGACTTCTGGGCCGGGGCGCGCTTCGACGAGGACTGCCTGCACCTTTCCGTGACCACGCCCGCCGACCGCCGGCCCGCCGAGCAGCTGCCGGTGCTGGTCTGGATTCACGGCGGCTCCTACGTGACCGGCGCCGGCGACCTGCCCTTCTACGACCCGGCCCGGCTGGTGGCCGAGCAGCGCGTGGTGGTGGTGGCCGTGACGTACCGGCTGGGCCTGTTCGGCTTTCTGGGCCAGCAGGGCGGCACGCCGCCCAACCTGGGCCTGCTCGATCTGCTGGAAGCCCTGCGCTGGGTGCAGCGCAACATCGCGGCCTTCGGCGGCGACGCGGCCTGCGTGACCCTGCTCGGCCACTCCTCGGGCGGCGACGCGGCGGCCCACCTGCTGGTGGCGCGGGGCGCGGCGGGGCTGTTCCGGCGCGTCATTCTGCACAGCGCGCCGTTGGGCCTAGCCCCGGGCCGCGCCCCGCTCACGCGGGCCATGACGGCCGCCGTGGGCGCCTTGCCCGGCGCGGCTACGCCCGCCGACGTGCTGGCCCGCGAGCCGCAGGCCTGGCGGGCGGCCCGGCGCTTCGGCCTGAAAGCCGGCATGCCCTTCGGCACCCAGTACGGCGCCGAGCCGCTGCCGCCCGAAGCCGACCTCGACGCGGCCTGGCGGGCGGCCGCGGCCCGCGTCGATGTGCTCATCGGCACCACGGCGGAGGAAGTGCGCTTCTTCGCCGTCATCGACCCGAAATTCCGGTGGCTGGGCCGGGTGCCGCTGCTGGGCCGGCCGGCGGTGCGCCTGCTGGTCGAGCAGGTGTCGCGGCGCATCTACGGCGCCCCGGCCGATGCCTTTGCCCGGCGCCACGCCGCGGCCGGGGGGCGCGCCTACCGCTTCACGCTCACCTACCAGGCGCCCGGCAGCGCGTTCGGGGCGGCCCACACCGTTGATTTGCCGTTTTTGCTGGGCACCGAAGCCACCTGGGCCCGGGTACCCCTGCTCGGCCGCGCCGACTGGGCCGAAATCGACCGGGCCGGGCGGCAGCTGCGGCAGCTCTGGGTTGAGTTTGCCCGCCGCGGCCAACTGCCCGAGCAGGCCACCATTCCCGGCGTGCTGGCCCTGCACCGGGTGCGGCCGGCCACCGGGGCCGCTCCCGGCTAGCCCCGGCGGCCGGGCCGCTTGGCGGCGCGTGAACGGCGCGGCTTTGCACCGCCGCCCGCCCGGCGGCGGCCCCAAAGCCTGTATTTTGCGGCGCCCACGCCTTTCCCGCCTCCCCGATGCCGACCCGTCTTCGCCGCCTGCTGCCCCTGCTGGTGCTTTCCGCTTTGAGCACGCCCGCGCGGGCCCAGCGCGAAGGCGGCAGTCCGCCTACCCAGGACCCATTCGGGCGGCGCGAAACGCCGGTGCCGACGCGCGCCATCGGCAATTACCGCAGCCATTCGTACCAAAACGGCACCCTGACCATCCGCAGCACTGACGGGGCTACCCTGCGCGTGCGGCCCTGGGCCGAGGGCGTGGTGCGGGTGGAATTGTACCCCGCCGGCCAGCCCGTGCGCCCCGATTCGTCGCTGAGCGTGGTGCAGGCGCCGCAGGTCCGCACCTTCACATGCCGACCGGGCTGCGATGGTCCGCCAATGCTCGCTGAGGTGGCCCGCTACGGCCCTGACATCTGCTCCGGCGTTTTCAACACGCCCGCGGCCGTAGAGCTGCACCACGACTGCTACACCGTGGTGGTGCAGAAAAACCCGTTACGCGTGAGCTACCAGCGCGCCCAGGGCGAAACTGTAGCGCAGGAAGCCGGCGGCGCGTTCGAGCAGCTCGGCGGGGCGGGCGGCACCGGCGTCAGCTTCCGGCTTCAGCCCGACGAGCACCTCTACGGCACCGGCTCCCGGGCCCTGCCCCTGGACCGCCGCGGGCGCCGGCTCATCCTCTACAACGAAGCCCACTACGGCTACCAGAACGGCGAGCCGACGCTGAACCTGACCCTGCCCACGGTGCTCAGCAGCCGGGGCTACCTGCTCTTCTTCGACCACCACGCACCCGGCACCCTCGACCTGGGCGCGACGGATAAAAACGTGCTCGAATACCGCGGCGAGGGGCTGCGCAGCCTGGCTTATTTCATCGTGGCCGGCGACTCCTACGCCGAAATCCTGAGCCGCTACACCGCCCTCACCGGCCGGCAGCCGCTGCCGCCGCGCTGGGGCCTGGGCCTGCTGCAAAGCCGCTTCGGCTACAAATCCGAAGCCGAAATGCTGCAGGTGGCGCGCCGCATGCGCCAGGCCGATTTCCCGCTCGACGCGCTGGTGCTCGACCTCTACTGGTTTGGCGGCACCCGGCAGCAGGGCGACTTCCGTTGGGCGCCCGCCGGCTTCCCCGACCCGCGCCGCCTGACGCGCCGCCTCGACTCGCTGGGCATCAAGACCCTGCTGATTTCGGAGCCCTACGTGATGCGCGCCTCCCTGAACGACGCGCTGGTGCGCCGCCAGGGCCTGGTGGGGCGCGACGCGGCCGGACAGCCCTACACCGTGGAGTCGTTCTGGGCCGGGCCCGCCACCTTGCTGGATATGTACCGCCCCGCCGCCCGCCAGTGGCTGTGGGAGCAGTACGCCCGGCTGAAGCAGGACGGCGTGGCCGGCTGGTGGACCGACCTCGGCGAGCCGGAAAACCAGCCCGCCGACATGTACTACGACGCCGGCCCGACGCGCCGCACCCACAACGGCTACGGGCAGCGGTGGGCCAGCATCCTAAGCGAAGGCTACGCCCGCCACTACCCCCAGGAGCGCCTGTTCAACCTCGCCCGCTCGGGCTGGGCCGGGGTGCAGCGCCACTCCGTGTTTCCCTGGTCGGGCGACGTGAACCGGTCCTGGTCGGGCCTGCAGGCGCAGGTGCCCATCATGCTCAGCCTGGGCCTGGGCGGGGTGGGCTACATGCATTCCGACGCGGGCGGTTTCGGCGTGGGCCCCACCGACCCTGAGCTGTACACGCGCTGGCTGCAGCTGGCCAGCCTTGGGCCCATTCTGCGGCCCCACGGCGGCCCCGAAGTGCCCCCGGAGCCCTACCAGTGGCCGCCCGCCACCCAGGCCGCCGTGCGTCCCTACACCCACCTGCGCTACCGCCTGCTGCCCTACCTCTACTCCCTGGCCTGGGAAAACGCGCAGACCGGCACCCCGCTGGCCCGGCCTCTGAATTATGGCGCAACGGCGGTGCAGGCCGACGTCGAGCAAGGCCTGTCGGCGGAAGAGCTGGCGGCGGGCCTGGCCGATGCCTGGCAGGAAACGGGCAACTGGCAGGCCGACACGGCGGCTATGCGCGAAGAAGCCCGCCACGACGCGGCCCGCGCCCGGCAGCCCGCCGAGCCCACCTGGAGCTGGAGCACCAATGCCTCCAGCGCCTGGGGCGCCGAGAAGTTGCGGGCCAATCGGCGCCAGGCCTTTCGGCGCGACAACGCCCCGTCGCTGACCGACGTCAACGACCAGTTCTTCCTCGGTTCCAACCTGCTGGTGGCCCCAGTGCTGCAGCCCGGGCAGCGCCGCCGCAACGTGGTGCTGCCCGCCGGCACCTGGATAGACTTCGACTCGCACGAAACCCTCCCCGGCGGCCAGACGGTGGGCCGCCCGGCCCCGCTGCACCACCTGCCGCTGCTGGTGCGGGCCGGCGCCTTCGTGCCCCTTACCCGCTACCGCCCCAGCACCGCCCTTTACCGCCCCGACACCCTGCAGGTGCAGTACTTCGCCGACCCCGCAGCCGGTACCACCGCCTTCACCGCGTACGACGACGACGGCCGCACTGCCGCTCCCGCCGCCTACCAACTGCTGACGCTGCAGGGCGTCGTGGCCGGCGCGCAGGCCAGCATCACGGCCACGCTTACCGGGTTTGCGCCACCCGGCGCGGCGTCCACCCAGCGAGTAATCGAGCTGCTGCTGCCGCGGGTGGCCGCCACGCCCACGGCCGTGCTGCTGGCCGGGCGGCCCCTGCCGGCCGAGGCCTGGCGCTACGACGCGCCTGCCCGCAACCTGCACCTGCGCTTCACGCTGAACGATACCAGTCGCCGCGCCAGCCTGACGGTGCAGGGCCTGCGCCTCGACCTCACGCCGGCCCGCTACCTCGACCCCGACGCGCTAACCCTGGAAGCGCCCACCGAGCGCACCCTGCGCGGCCGCACCACGCTGCGCTACACCGTGCACCGGCCCGGCCCCGGCCCCAGCCTGCGCCTGCTCGACAGCCGCGGCACGCTGGTACGCACTCTGGCCATCGACGGTACCACCGGCGCCCACTCCCTGGCCTGGGACGCCCGCAACGCGCAGGGCCACCCGGTGCCCGGCGGCGTGTACTGGGCCGAGCTGGCCGGGCAGCGGCAGCGCTTGGTGGTGCTGCCGCCTCAGCCCTAAGCCGCCATGCAGCAGCTGTTCGACGACATCGTGCGGGTGTTCGTGGCTACCTGCCGCGCTACGGGCCTGAGCTACCCGGAGCTGAATATCCTGGTGTACTGCCTGCTCGCGCCCCTGAGCTGGCTGCTGGTGCTGGCCTTGCGCCGTCCCCGCCTTGGTGGCCCGCTGGTGCTGGGGGCCGCCCTGCTGATCGGCGCGCTGACGGTGGCGCGCCACCGCTTTGCGCCCTTCAGCCGCTGGTTCTACGATTACAACATCCGGGTGCTGGAGCGGGCCGGGCGCTATACCGGCCTGGGCTACGTGGCCGTGTCGCTGCTGGTGGGCGTGGTGGTACCCGCCGTGGCCGTGCTGGTGTTGCTGGTGGTGCCGCGCCGGGCGGTGCTGCCGCTGGCGGCGGCGTTTGCGGCCCTGCTGCTCCTGTATTTCGTAGTGGGCTGGTTCGCGCTCTGATATGCTCCGCCCATGAAACGCAAACTCCGCGAGTGGCTGCGCCGCTACCTGCCGGCCGAAATCCTGTCGTTGCTGGCCACGCTGGCCGGGGCTTGGCTGGCCCTGGGGCTGACGCACAGCCGCGTGACGGCGGCGCTGGCGGGCACCTGGGCCGGCAACGTGCTCTACTTCGGCACCATTCTGCTCACCGACATGCACCGGGCCCGGCAGCAGCGCCGCGCCGCCGGCCGGGGCTACGACTGGGCCACGTTCGGGCGCAACGTGCGCGCCCTGCTGGTGGAGTTCGGCGTGGCCGAGCTGGCCGACTCGCTGGTCATCCGGCCGGCGCTGATGTACTACCTGCCGCTGTGGCTGGGCCACTTTGCCGGGGGCGTGCTGCTGGCCAAGCTGCTGGCCGATGTGACCTTCTACATCCCGGCCATTCTGAGCTACGAGCTAAGCAAAAAGCGCCTGCGTGACTTCCGCTGAGCCTGGCCCGACGCCCCCTATCTTGCCGGTTCCGTTACCGCCTTCGCGCCCATGTTTGCCCCTACGCTAGCCTCCCCGCCTTCGGCGGCCACCACCGCCCGCGCTTACCTGCCGGCCCTGACGGGCGTGCGCGCCCTGGCCGCTTACCTCGTGTGCCTGCATCACCAGAATCCGTTTCCGGCGGGCACGTGGCCCAACGACGCGCTGCGCGAGTTTCACGTGGGCGTACCGCTGTTCTTCGTGCTCAGCGGGTTTCTCATCACCCTGCGCTACTTCGGCGCCGAGCAGTGGACGGGCCGCTGGTGGCGCCGCTACCTGCGCAACCGGGTGGCGCGCATCTACCCGATGTTTTTTCTGCTGACCACGCTCACCTACGCGGTGGTCTTCCTCGAAAAGGGCCCCAGCGTGTTCCGCAGCTGGCTGCTGAACGTGACCTTCCTCAGCGGCTTTTTCGACGACTACAAGTACACCGGCATTCAGCAGGGCTGGACGCTGACGGTGGAGGAATGCTTCTACCTGGTTGCGCCCCTGGCCTTTGCGCTGCTGCGCCGGCGTCCGCGCCTGCTGTGGCTGCTGCCGCTGGCCCTGCTGGGCGGGGGCGTGGTGCTCGTCAACACGCTGGGGCGGCTGGAGCACCACGGCCTGTTCGGCAACTACCTGTTCATGCTGCTGTTCACCTTCTTCGGCCGGGCGGTGGAGTTCTTTGCGGGCGTGCAGCTGGCGCTGTGGTACCGCCGCGGCCTGCTGCGCCCGGCCCGGGGGCTGCTCACCGCCGCGGGCCTGCTGCTGCTGGCGGCCGTAGTGGCCGCACTGGCGGCCGTGCGCGGCCCCGCCGACGAGTTTGGGCAGGAAACGCCCTGGGGCGTGGTGCTCAACAACGCGGTGCTTCCCGGCGGCATCCTGCTGCTCTACGCCGGCCTGCTCACCGAGCGCACCTGGCTTAGCCGCCTGCTGGGCACGCGCCCGCTGCAGGTGCTGGGCAAAAGCTCCTACGTGTTTTACCTTATCCACGTGGGCGTGCTGCAGCAGTGGCTGAAGCACCACGTCAGCGCCAGTGCCGGCCTCGGGTTCGTGCTGCTGAACCTGCTGGCCATCGGCCTGTACTACCTGGTGGAGCAGCCGCTGAACCGCTGGCTGCGGGCCCCTTCCGCCGCCGATCAGGCGGCTTAGGCAGCCCATAGCCTTCTATTGCACCAGGAGCTGGTGGCTGAGTAGCCGGCCCTGATGCTGCACGCGCAGCACGTAGCAGCCCGGCGCCAGCCCCGTCACATCCAGCGGCAGGCGCCCGCCGCCGGCCGGCACCGCCCCGGCCCCGAAACGCCGCACGCGCTGCCCCAACGCGTTGTGCAGGGTAGCTTCCACCGGCCCCGGCCGCAGGCCCCCGGGCACCAGCAGCACGGCCTGTTCCCGCGCCGGACTGGGATACAAGGCCCAGCCTTCCCGGGCCCACGCCGCCGCGCTGGGCGTCAGCAGGCCGCGGGTGCGGTAGATGGCGGCCCGCCCAAGAGTGCGGCTGCCGTCGCCGGTGCGCGTGAAGGCGCCGCCCGCAATGACATCGTTGCCGGCCGTCAGGTCGAGCGCGAATACGTAGCCCGACAAGCCAAAAATGCTCAATCCGCTCCCCATGGGCTGCCAGGTGGAGCCGTCCCAGCGCCCGATGTAGTCGCACAGCGGGTTGCCCCCGGCGTTTTCGAAATAGCCGCCCACCACGAGCTGCCCGTTGGGCGCCACCACCACCGCCGACACGCGACCGAAGATGCCCGGCGCCACGGTCTGCCAGCTAGTGCCGTTCCAGCGGGTCAGGCCGCCGGGCACTTCGCCGCCCGCCAAGATGGTGCCGCCGGCCTCCCGGGCAATGGTGCGCACGCTGGAGCCCGGGGCGCCCAGCCCGCCGCCCAGGGCCTGCCAGGCGCTGCCGGTCCAGCGCACAATGCTCGTGGCCCCGGCCACGCCAAAGACGTTGCTGAAAGCCCCGCCCACCAGCAGGTCGCCGTTGGCATCGGTGGCCAGGGCGTACACGTCGCCGTTGAATTTGGCCCCGCCGCCCAGGCGCGTCCAGCTGCTGCCGTCCCAGCGCAGCAGGCCGCCGGCCGAGTTGGTGGCCGCGTCCAGCAGGATGCCGCCGGCTATGATGTCGCCGTTGGGCAGCACCTTGATGGCATATACCCGCCCGTAGAGCTGGTTGCCGATGGCGTGCCAGCTGGTGCCGTCCCAGCGCGCAATACCGTCGGCATCGGGGTTGCCGCCCGCGTTGGCAAAATTACCGCCGACAATCAGGTCGCCGTTGGGCGCCACGGCAATGGCGTACACCGAGCCGGTGAGGCCGGGCCCGAGCGGCTGCCAGCTGCTGCCGTTCCAGCGGGCAATGTAGTCGGCATTGGGGCTGGTACCGGCATTGGTAAAATCCCCCCCGACGTAAATATCCCCGTTGGGTGCCTGCCGGACGGCGTGTACGTAGCTGCTCAAGCCGTTGCCCGGCCCCAGCAGCCCTTCCCAGTTTGCGTCGTCGGTGTTGGTCGGGCGCGGCCCTGCCGGTGCCTGGCCGGCCGCGGGCCGGCCAAGCGCCAGCAGCATACACACTTTCAATAATTTGCGCAGCAAACGATTGCCCAACATGGAATCAGCTTGAATAGGAGTCCGGAAACAGCAGGCCCAACCAACGCTCAAAAATAAGGAGCCCGGCCGCATGCGCGCATATCCGCCGGGGCCGCCGAATGGCGTATGTTTAGGCCTATGCGCCCTTTCCCATCCCTCGCCTCCACGTTGCTGGCCGCGGCCCTGCTGCCGGCCTGCCAGTCCCAATCGACCCAGGAAAAAGCCCCGTCGGGGCAAACGGACTGCCCGGCAACCCCGCCGGAATACACCATCCGGCACCCCGACTGGGCCCGGCAGGCCAGCATCTACGAGGTCAATATCCGCCAGTATACGCCGGAGGGCACGTTCCGGGCCTTTGAGGCGCACTTGCCGCGCCTGCAGAAGATGGGCGTGGGCATTCTGTGGCTGATGCCGGTGTACCCCATCGGGCAGGAGCGCCGCAAGGGCACGCTCGGCAGCTACTACTCGGTGCGCGACTACCGCGCCGTCAACCCCGAAATGGGCAGCATGGACGACCTGCGCCACCTCGTGGCCGAGGCCCACCGGCGCGGCATGTACGTCATCCTCGACTGGGTGGCCAACCACACCAGCTGGGACAGTAAGCTGGCCCGGGAGCACCCGGAGTGGTTCACGCGCAACCGGCAGGGCCAGTTCGTGGCGCCGGTGGCCGACTGGCAGGACGTCATCGACCTCGACTTCTCCCAGCCCGGCCTGCGCCAGTACATGACCGAAAGCCTGCTGTACTGGGTGCGCGAGGCCGACGTGGACGGCTACCGCTGCGACGTGGCCGGCCTGGTGCCCACCGAGTTCTGGAACAGCTCCCGCGCCGCGCTGGAGAAGATCAAGCCGGTATTCATGCTGGCCGAGTGGGACGAGCTGCACGCGCCGCCCTTCCTCCGGCCCGGCGAGTTCGACCCCAATACCCGCCTGCTCGAAAAAGCCTTCGACGCCACCTACGCCCTGCGCCTGCGCTACCTGCTCGACAGCGTGGCCCGCGGCCGGCAGCCCGTGGCCGCCGTGGATAAGTACCTGCAGGCGGAACGCGCCAAGTACCCGCCCAGCAGCTACCTGATGACGTTTACCACCTCGCACGACATCAACAGCTGGGACGGCTCGGAGTACGAGCGGCTGGGCCCCGACGTGCAGCCCCAGGCCGTGCTGGCGGCCCTGCTGCCGGGCATTCCGATGGTGTATTCGGGCCAGGAAGCGGCTATGCGGAAGCGGCTGAAGTTTTTCGACAAGGACCCGATTGCCTGGGGCAATTACCCGCTGCTGGACTTCTACACCCGCCTGCTGCAGCTCAAGAAGCGCAACCCCGCCCTGGCCAACGGCGACGCCTGCGGGCGGCTCACTCGCCTGCCCGCCGCCGACAAGGACGTGTACGCCTTCGTGCGCCACCGCGGCGGCGGCCCCGAGGCCGTGCTGGTGGCCGTGAACCTGGGCCCGGAGCTGCGCGAGCTGCCCGTGCCCGCCGCCTGGCACGGCGACTACCGCGACGTCTTCGCGGATCAGCCCTACATGCTGGCCCCCGGCGCCGCCCTGCCCGTGCCGCCCCACAGCTACCGCGTGCTGGAAAGAGCTGTCACGCATCAGCCTTAAGCCCGAATGCCAGCGTTGCGCTTTCTGCTCCTGCTCTTGCTCTGGCGGCCGGTTGCCGGGCAGCCCCCGCCGCCGGACACCGTGGCCCGCCGCCTGCAGCGGCTGGGTTATTTTCTTGTCAGTGCGAGCAAAAACGGGCCACCGTTCACCGCCTACAAGCTGAATGCCGCCGGCAGCATTTCCGTCTACCCGACGATGCCCGTGTATTACCTGGACGGCGCCGGCCGGCCGCTGCCGGGCGGGCCGTATCAGTACGGCTCCGGCGACTTCCAGAACGGCCAGGCCATTGTTCACCGGGATGACCGGGAGGGCGTCATCAACCAGCAGGGCACGGTGGTCATTGCCTTGCGCTATGCCTCGCTGCGCCGCATCCGGCACCCGCAGCGGTGGCTGGCGGCCCGCGCGCAGCAGGGCTGGGGCCTGATCGATTCCGTTGGGCAAGAAATCATACCGCCGCGCTACGAAGACCTGGACCGGTACAGCGAAGGACGCCTGGCGGCCCGGCGCGAAGGGAAGTGGGGCTTTCTGGATCTGGCCGGCCGCGAGGTTATTCCGCCGTTGTACCAAGCCGTCCATCGGGAATTCCGCAACGGCTTTGTGCTGGTGCAGCAGCCCGGGCTGGCCGTGCTTACGGGCTACGGCTTCATCAATCGGCACGGCCAGGCCATTACTCCCTTTGCGTACGAAATACCCTTCTGCGCCATCGGGCATTTTCGCAGCCTCACGTCCTTTTACCAGTTCAACCGCGGCTTCGCCATCGTGGGCGACGACGCCTGCCGCAAAGGCGTGGTGGACTCGACGGGGCGCCTGGTCCTCCCCATCCGCTTCAGCCACATCACGCGCACCGATTCGACGCTGGTGGGCCATTACCGGCGCAACAAGACGGTCGTATACCGCATTCCTCGCTAATCTTCCGTTGCCCTGCCTATGCACGCCTTCCTGCGCGACCAATACGCCCTGGTGCAGAGCGCCCGCGGCGCCCTGCTCGACTACTGCGCCGCCCTGGCCCCGGCCGATTTCGTGGTGCCGCTGCCCGCCTTCAACGACAGCAGCATCCGCAGCCTGCTGCTGCACACGGCCAACACCTACCGGCACTGGCTGGGCGTGGTGGCCCGGCAGCACCCGCGCACCTACTTCGACGTGGCCGCTATGCCCGACGTGGCCGCCGCGCGCACCTGTTTTGCCACCGTCGATGCGCTGATGCTGGATTTCCTGGCGTACGCGGCGGGGCGCGAGCAGCAGGCCGCGCCGCTGGCGGTGCCCGGCCGCCCCGCGCCGCTGTCGTTCACGCCCCTGCAGCTGTTCACCCACGTCATCACCCACGAGTTCCACCACAAGGGCCAGGTGCTGAGCATGAGCCGGCAGCTGGGCTACGTGCCGGTGGATACCGACGTCATCCGCACCTAGTTGGAGTGCCTGACAGCAACGGCCGGAACTCCGCCTGCGGCCCTGTCCGCGGGTTTTGCGTACACGGGGGCTCGTTGTTTTCGTCATTCTGAACGCGCCGCCGTGCCCGAGCTCCAGCCGCACCCCCACCAGCACCTGTTTCGGGTGCCCCACCCCGCCTGGGCCGCCCAGGCCACCATCTACGAGGTCAATATCCGCCAGTTCACGCCGGAGGGCACGTTTCGAGCCTTCGAGGCGCACCTGCCGCGGCTGGCGGCCATGGGCGTGAGCATCGTGTGGCTGATGCCCGTTCACCCCATCGGGCAGGTGGGGCGCAAGGGCACGCTCGGCAGCCAGTACGCGGTGCGGGACTACTTCGCCGTCAACCCCGAATTCGGCACCCTCGACGACCTGCGCCACTTGGTGCAGACGGCCCACGGCCTGGGCCTGCGGGTGCTGCTCGACTGGGTGGCCAACCACACCAGCTGGGACAACCCGCTCGTCACGGAGCACCCCGACTGGTTTCAGCACGATGAAGCCGGCCAGCTCGTGCCGCCCGTGCCCGACTGGACCGACGTGGTAGCCCTGGACTACCGCCAGCCCGGGCTGCGCCGCTACATGACCGACGCGCTGCTCTACTGGCTGCGCGCGGCCGACATCGACGGCTACCGCTGCGACGTGGCCGGCCTGGTGCCCACCGATTTCTGGGACGCGGCGCGGCCGGAGCTGGACGCGGTGAAGTCCATCTTCATGCTGGCCGAGTGGGACGAGCTGTACCCCTCGGGCGGGTTGAGCTGGGAAGACTTCAACCCGGACACCCGGCTGCTGGAGCGGGCCTTCAACATGTCGTTCGGCCTGCGCCTGCACTACCTGCTCGACCGCGTGGCCGAGGGCCATGAGCCCCTGCACGCCATCGACGCGTACCTGGCGGCCGAGCGGGCCAAGTACCCGCCCTCGGTGTACCTGATGCACTTCACCAGCAACCACGACGTGAACAGCTGGGACGGCACCGAGTACGAGCGGCTGGGGCCCCTGGCCCGGCCCTTCGCCGTGCTCACGGTGCTGCTGCCCGGCATGCCGCTGGTGTATTCGGGCCAGGAAGCCGCCCTGAACCGCCGCCTGCAGTTCTTCGACCCCGACCCCATCGACTGGCAAAACTACCCGCTGCAGGATTTCTACACCCGCCTGCTGCAGCTCAAGCGCCGCCACCCCGCCCTGCGCAACGGCGACGCGACCAGCCATTTCCGCCGCCTCCGCTGCGGCCCCGCGCAGTACGCCTTCCTGCGCGAGCGGGGCCCGGCCGCCGTGCTCTGCGCCCTCAACACCGAGGCCACTGAAGCCCAGCTGACGCTGCCCGAAGAAGCGGCCGGCACCTGGCAGGACGTGTTCAGCGGCCAGCAGCTGCTCTGCGCCACCGGCGAGGCCCTACCCGTGCCGGCCCACGGCTGGCGGGTGCTGGAGCGCGTGGTCGTGTAGCCCTGCGCCTCAGCGCCGCCGGGATTCCCCGGTTTCCCCGGCCGGCGGGCCGGGCGCCGCGGCCCCGGGCCCGCGCAGCACCTGCCCGGCCCGCGCGCCCACGTGCCGGCCTTCCCACACCGTGATGCGGCCGTTGACGAGCACGTAGCGCATGCCCACCGAGTACTGGTGCGGCTGGGCGAAGGTGCTGCGGTCCTGCACGGTCATCGGGTCAAACACCACGAGGTCGGCGGCGTAGCCGGGGCGCAGCAGGCCGCGGCCCGCCAGGCCGAAGGTCTGGGCCGGCAGCGAGGTCATGCGGCGGATGGCTTCTTCCAGCGGCAGCACGCGCAATTCGCGCACGTAGCGGCCGAGCACGCGGGCGTTGGAGCCGTAGCCGCGCGGGTGGGGCACGCCCTCGCGCCACACCCGGATGCTCGCGTCCGAGGCCACCATGTTGTGCGGGTAGCGCATGATCTGCTGCACGTCGTCTTCGCTCAGGCCGTGGAAGATGGCGCTGGCGTCGTGCTGCTGCACCAGCTCCAGCACGGTGGCGGCTTCGGCGCGGGCGCGGTGCGGGCGCCTGCGCCGCCGGTTGATTTCCTCCACGCTCAGCCCGTTCAGGGTGGTGTCGGGCGGAAAGTTGGCCACCACCGCGTAGCTGAAGTGGCGCAGCTGCCGGGCGTGCAGGCGCCGCACCATGCTGCGCAGCACCGCCGCCCGCACCCGGGGCCGCTGCAGCCGCGCCCGCAGGGAGTCGGCGCCGTCGGCCTGCACGTCGTCGGGCAGCAGGGTACTCAGGGAGGTGGAAGAGGCCGTGTAGGGGTACTGGTCGATGGTGACTTCCTGCCCGGTGCGGCGCGCCGTTTCGATGAGACCCAGCAGCTCGGCGGTGTGGCCCCAGTTCTGCTGCCCGCCCAGCTTGAGGTGCGAAATCTGCACCGGCAGGCCGGCTTCGCGGCCCACGCGCAGGGCCTCCAGCACGGCAAAGGCCACGCTGTCGCCCTCGTTGCGCATGTGGGTGGCGTAGAGGCCCCGGTGGCGCGCCGCCACCCGCGCCAGCCGCACCAGCTCGGGCAGGCGGCTGTAGGTGCCCGGCACGTAAATCAGCCCCGACGAGAGGCCCACCGCCCCGGCCCGCATGGCCGAGTCGATAAGCGTTTCCATGCGCCGCAGCTCGGCTTCCGCGGGCGCGCGGCGGGCCCGGCCCATCACGGCCTTGCGCACCGTGCCGTGGCCCACCAGCGAGGCTACGTTGACGGACAGCCGGGTGCTGTCGAGCAGCCGGAAGTAGCGGCGCAGGTCGAGCCGGGAGGAGCCGCAGTTGCCGGTTACCACCGTCGTCACCCCGTCGTAGAGAAAGTTGTCGGCCGTGGGCTGGCGCACTTCGTCGTCCTCGATGTGGGTGTGCACGTCGATAAAGCCCGGGGCCACGGCCAGCCCGGTGGCGTCGATAACCGTATCGGCCGGGTAATCGGCGGCCAGCCGGCCCACGGCCACGATGCGGCCCTGCCGGAGGGCCACGTCGCCGTAGGTCCAGGCGTTGCCGGTGCCGTCGTAGAGGCGGCCGTGGCGGATGAGCACGTCGGCGCGCGGCTGCTGGGCCCGCGCCGGCAGGGCCAGCCCGAGCAGCAGCGGCAGAAAGCGCAACAAAAGCTTCATAGGTGCAAAATAGACATTCGCGGGGGCGTCGCCGAAAACGCCGGGGCGGCGTCCTTTATTGAGCCGCAAACCGCGCCGCTGGTGGCAGGCCGCGGCTACGGCCGCCAGCCCAACGCCGCCAGGGCCTGCTCCACGATGGCGCGGCGGCCGGTCTGAAACCGCTCATCGGCTACGTGGTCGGGCTGGGTTTCGGCGTTCAGGGCGAAGAAGACCGTACGCCCGTCGGCCCGCGTGAGCCAGCCCACAAACCAGCCGATGTCGCGGTTCCGGGCCGAGCGGAAGCGCCAGCCGGTTTTGCCGCAGAACGTGTAGGCCGGCGTTTTCTGCAGCACCAGCAGCTGCTTCACGGCCCGCTGGTGGCGCAGGGCCACGGGCAGCTGCTCGGCCTGCAGGCGGCGCAGAAACCCGATCTGCTCAAACGAGGTGAGCCGCGAGGGGCCGCCCAGCCAGAAGGTATCGAGGGTGGCGGCCGTCACCTGCATGCCGGGGTAGCCGAGGCGGCGCAGCTGCTGGCGGTAGCCGGCCACGCCCACGCGCCGGGCCAGCTGCTGGTAGCACGGCACGCACGACACGCGCAAGGCCCGGGCGAAGGTCATGTCCTGGTTCCACTGCGGGAAGCTGCGCCGCACGCCGTCCCACTTGCACACTTCGGCCGTGTCGCGGAGCGCGCCGGTTTCCAGCCCGATGAGGGTGTTCGGAATCTTGAACGTGGACGCCGGAATGAAGGCCTGCCGGCTGCGCTGCGGGTTGTAGGCCACGTACTTGCCGGTCTGGGCGTCGTAGAGCAGCAGCGAGCCGCGCAGGCCGTATTTATCGAAGAGCGACTGAAAGTTGCGCTCGGTCAGGCCCGGCCCGGCCGGCGGCGCGGCGGGCAGGCCCAGCAGGGTCAGGAGCAGCAGGCAAAGGTGAATGGGCATGGCGGCAACGGGCAGGGTTGGGACGGGCAAGTTACCGCCCCGCGCGGAGTGTAGCGCGGGGTGTAGCCCGCGTTCGGCGGATAGCAACTTCTCGGCCCGCCCAATGACAGCCCGCACCAATCGTTCTGACAGCCGCGGGCTGAAGTTCGCGCTACCGCAACCCCGGCCGTTCAAACCCCGGGCCCTCCCGGGCAGTTATAGCCACTCCATCATCACCCCTGAATCCATGCAACAACGCGAACTGGGCCGCTCCGGCCTGCGCATTGCGCCCCTCGTGCTCGGCGGCAACGTCTTCGGCTGGACGGCCGACCAAGCCACCTCCTTCCGCATCCTCGACGCCTTCGTGGCCGGCGGCGGCAATGCCATCGACACGGCCGACGGCTACTCGGTGTGGGTACC
Source organism: Hymenobacter edaphi (assembly GCF_003258365.1). Classification (GTDB taxonomy): domain Bacteria; phylum Bacteroidota; class Bacteroidia; order Cytophagales; family Hymenobacteraceae; genus Solirubrum; species Solirubrum edaphi. The sequence goes on from NZ_QHKM01000005.1 coordinate 104,185, forward strand.
CGGCCACGTGGGCGGCGAGTCCGAAACCATCATCGGCCAGTGGCTGCACCGGCGCGGCCGCCGCGACGACGTCATCATCGCCACCAAGGTGGGCTGGGAGGTCGACGCCGACAATAAGGGCCTGAAAAAGGACTACATCCTGCGCGCCGTGGAAGGCTCGCTCCGACGCCTGCAGACCGACTACATCGACCTGTACCAGTCGCACAAGGACGACGAGACGGTGTCGGTGCAGGAGCCGCTGGAGGCCTACGCCCAGCTCATCCAGGAGGGCAAGGTGCGCGCCATCGGGGCCTCCAACTTCTCGGCCCGGCGCCTCACCGAGGCCCTGCAGGCCAGCGAGCAGCACGGCCTGCCCCGCTACGAGACGCTGCAGCCGCTCTACAACCTCTACGACCGCGCCGACTTCGAGCGGGAGCTGCTGCCGGTGGTGCAGCAGCACGGCCTGGGCGTGATTCCCTACTACGGCCTGGCCGCGGGCTTCCTCACCGGCAAGTACCGCTCTCAGGCCGACCTGCAGAAAAGTGCCCGCGGCGGCGGCGTGGGCCAGAAATACCTGAACGAGCGCGGCCTGGGCATCCTCGCGGCCGTCGACGAAGTGGCCGCCCGGCACCGGGCCACGCCCGCGCAGGTGGCCCTGGCCTGGATTATGGCCCAGCCCGGCCTGACGGCGCCCATTGCCTCGGGCAGCAAGCCCGAGCAGATCGAGGAGCTGCTGCCGGCCCTGCAGCTGCAGCTCAGCCCCGCCGACCTCGAGGCGCTGAAGCAGGCCAGCGCCTACTGAGCCCAGCGCCCACACGCCCGGTTTGGCCCAGCACGACGCGGCCCCGGTAGCATCAGCTACCGGGGCCGCGTCGTGCTGGGCTCAGGCGCCGGAACGCGCCACCTCGCCGAAAAGCCAGCACCGGGCCGGGCGAGCCGCTGAACGAATCAGGCAATCAGTCAGGACCTACACGCCCCCGCCGACCGCGCCGGACTGGGGCGTGTCGTCGCTCAGCAGCCAGCGTTCGGCCGCTTCCTCGTTGTCGAAGTAGTCGACGGCGACCGGCACGTTGGTATTGGTCATCTGCGTGACTATCTGATTGGTGGCCATGCGGTTGAACAGGTTAAAGGCCTGCACCACGGCGCCGCGGTTGTAGCCCGTTTCGCGGGCGGTGGTGGGCACCCATTCCTCGGCCAGCCAGCGCTGCAGGGGCGGCGAAATCGGGGGCATGTGGCGGTGGTCGGAAAGAATCCGGGTAACGCCAAAGTGCTTCAGGGCCTCGGTGGCGGCCTTGTACAGGTCGCGCACGTTGGCTTCGCGGCCGGGGGCCCGGCTCCACTCCAGGCGGATGTAGCCCGTGGAGTGGTACCAGATGTTTCCCGCCGGGTTATCAAAATAGGGCGTGGGGGCAGCCGAAGGCGTAAGAGCAGTCATTAGCAATAGCGCGAAAAACAGGGGCGACAACTTCGGGCACAGACGCAGGGCCGGGCCGGCAGGTTGCGCCCTAACTACGCGCCAAAGATGGCAACGTTCCCGATAACGATTGCGCAGAAAAAAGCGCGGAGCCGCTTGCACGCCGCCCCAGAAAGCCGCAACTATCGGGTGGTGAGTGAAATGCCCCGGCGCCGGCCGCTGCCTTCGGGCCGCTGAGCTGGCGCCGCGGGCGCTTGCATTTTCCCCACTCACCGGCTTGCACTATGCGCATTCGTTTCGTGGCCGGGGTGCTGCTGGCCCTGTGGCTCACGGCTTTCACGGCGTCGGCCCCGGCGCCCATCCGGGTCTACCTCGTCGGCGACTCCACCATGGCCCAGAAGGAGGTCAAGGCGTATCCCGAAACCGGCTGGGGCACCCCGTTTGCCGTGTTTTTCGACGAATCGGTGAGCGTGGACAACCGCGCCCAGAACGGGCGCAGCACCAAGACCTTCCTCACCGAAAACCGCTGGCAGGCCGTGGCCCAAGCCCTCAAGCCGGGCGACTACGTGCTGATCCAGTTCGGCCACAACGACGAGGTGCCCACCAAAAAGAGCTACACCACCGAAACCGAGTTTCAGCAGAACCTGCTGCGCTTCGTGACCGAAACGCGCGCCCAGAAGGCCACGCCGGTGCTCATCACGCCGGTGGCCCGCCGCAAGTTCGACGCGGCCGGCCGGGTGGAGGACACCCACGCGGCCTACGCCGAGCTGGTGCGCAAGGTGGCCCGCGCCAATCAGGTGCCCCTCATCGACCTGAGCCAGACCAGCATGGCCCTGCTGCAGCAGCTCGGGGTGGAAAACAGCAAGCTGCTCTTCAACCAGCTGCAGCCCGGGGAACACCCGAACTACCCCGACGGCCGCGACGACAACACCCACTTTTCGGAGCTGGGCGCCCGCAAGATGGCCCAGCTGGTGCTGGCCGACGTGCGCGCCCTCAAGCTGGAGCTGGCCGAGCGCATCGTCAAGCGCGAATCCAAGAAGACCGTGGACGCGCAGGCGAAGTAACCTGACCCAACGGTTTAGTTGAACGACGATAGTAGAACCTCATGTCGCGCTTGTCGAGACAGCTCGCGTGCTGACGTCCGGGAGCAAACCCAGTTCGACGAAGGAATTACTATCCAGCGAGATGTCTCGGCTGCGCTCGACATGACGGCCTTTTTTACCCGCGCCTCTATGCATTACCGCCCCTCCCTGCGCCATTTCCTGCCGCTGAGCCTGCTGCTTTTGCTGCTGGCGGCTTTTACCGGGCCCACCGCGCCGCCCCGGAAGCTCCGGCTCTACCTCATCGGCGACTCCACCATTGCCCAGAAAGTGCGACAGACGTTTCCCGAAACCGGCTGGGGCATGCCGCTCAGCACGTTTTTCGACACGACGGTGGTGGTGGACAACCGCGCCCAGAACGGGCGCAGCACCCGCACCTTCCTGGCCGAAAACCGCTGGCAGCACGTAGTCGACGCGCTGCAGCCGGGCGACTACGTGCTGATGCAGTTCGGCCACAACGACGAATCGGAAGCCCACCCGGACCGCTACACCTCGCCCCAGGACTACCGCCGCAACCTGCTGAAATTCGTGCAGGAAACGCGGGCGAAGCGGGCCTACCCGGTGCTCATCACCCCGGTGACGCGGCGCAAGTTCAAGGACGGCCGCCAGCAGGAAACCCACGCGCCCTACTCCGCCGCCACCACCGAGCTGGCCCGGGCCCAGCAGGTGCCGCTGATTGACCTGGACCGGATGAGCCGGGCGCTGCTGCAGCAGTTCGGCGAGGAAAACAGCAAGCTGCTGTTTCTGCAGCTGGCCCCGGGCGACCATCCCAACTACCCTTACGGCCGCAACGACAACACCCACTTTTCGGAGCTGGGGGCGCGGAAGATGGCCCAGTTGGTGGTCGGTGAAATCAGGGCGCAGCAGCTGCCGGGCCTCTCCGACCACCTGGCCCAGCCCCTGCCCAAAAACGCCGTGCCGCCCACGCCGGCCGGCAAAGACGCTCAACCCACTACTCCTTGAAACACCTACTCTTACTTATCTGCCTGGGCTGGCTCACGCTCGGCCGCGCCTGCGCCTACGACTTCGTGGTGGCCCAGGACGGCTCGGGGCAGTTTCGCTCGGTGCAGGAGGCATTCAACGCCGTGCCCGACTTCCGCAAGAAAGTCACCACCATCTTCGTCAAGAAGGGCACTTACAAGGAAAAGCTGGTGCTGGCTGGCTCCAAAAACCTGGTGCGCCTCATCGGCGAGGACCGCGACCAGACCATCCTGACCTACGACGACTACAACCAGAAGAAAAACATCTTCGGCGAGGATAAGGGTACCTCGGGCTCGGCCAGCGGCTACCTCTACGGCACCGATTTCACGGCCGAAAACCTCACCTTCCAGAACTCCTCGGGGCCGGTGGGGCAGGCCGTGGCCCTGTGGGTGGCCGGCGACCGGATGCGCTTCAAAAACTGCCGCTTCCTCGGCTTTCAGGACACGCTCTACACCTACGGCTACGGCTCGCGGCAGTATTACCAGGACTGCTACATCGAGGGCACGGTGGACTTCATCTTCGGCTCCTCCACGGCGTGGTTTGAGGGCTGTACCCTCTTTTGCAAGAAAAACGGCTACGTGACGGCCGCCTCCACCCCCGACAGCGTGCGCTATGGCTACGTGTTCAACAACTGCCGCGTGACCGGCGACGCCCCGGCCGGCACCTTCCTGCTCGGGCGCCCCTGGCGCCCCCACGCCAAAACGGTGTTTCTGCGCTGCGAGCTGGGCCCGCAGATCGGGGCCGCGGGCTGGGACCATTGGGACAAGGACACCAACAAGCAGACGGCGCGCTACGCCGAATACCAGAACCGCGGCCCGGGTGCTCAGCCGGCCCGCCGCGTGCTGTGGAGCCGCCAGCTCAGCGACGAGGAAGCCCGGCAGTACACCGTGGAGCGCGTATTCCGGAACTGGAACCCCAAGCTGGACCTGTGAGCAAGCCCTGCTGGCCCCTGCTGCTGGCGCTGCTGAGCGCGACGCCTGCCCTGGCCCAAACCCCGGCCGCGCCGCCGGCGCCCGCCACCGCCCCGCCGGCCGAGCGCCTGCGCCTGGTGGTGGCCCCCGACGGCTCCGGCGACTTCCGCACCGTGCAGGAAGCCGTGAATGCCGTGCGCGACCTGGCCCAGCAGCCGGTCACCATCTTCATCCGTCGGGGCGTGTACCGCGAAAAGCTGCTGGTGCCCGCTCACAAAACCAACGTGCGCCTCGTGGGCGAGGACCGCGACCAGACCATCCTGACCTGGGCCGACCACACCGGCGACGCGGCCGGCCACAACACCTATTCCTCCTACTCGCTGAAGGTGGAAGGCAACGACTTCGGAGCCGAAAACCTCACCATCGAAAACGCGGCCGGGCCGGTGGGCCAGGCCGTGGCCCTGCACGTGACCGGCGACCGGGCCGCGTTCCGCCACTGCCGCATCCGGGGGCACCAGGATACGCTGTTTGCCGCCGCCGAAAACAGCCGGCAGTATTACCAGAACTGCCTCATCGAGGGCACCACCGATTTCCTCTTCGGCAGCGCCACGGCCGTCTTCGACCACTGCACGCTGCACAGCCTGAAGGATTCGTACGTGACGGCGGCCTCCACCACCCCGCGGCAGCGCTACGGCTTTGTGTTTCTCGACTGCCGCTTCACGGCGGCCCCGGCGGCCCACAAGGTGTACCTGGGCCGGCCATGGCGGCCCTACGCCCGCACGGTGCTCGTGCGCTGCGAGCTGGGCGCCCACATCCGGCCCGAAGGCTGGCACAACTGGGGCAAGCCCGCCAACGAGCAGACGGCCTATTACGCCGAGTACCAGTCGACGGGGCCGGGGGCGCCGGCGGGGCAGCGCGTGGCCTGGAGCCGGCAGCTCACGCGGCGGCAGGCGCGGCCGTACACGGTGGCGCGCATTTTTGGCGGGCAGCAGGATGCGTGGGTGCCGGCGGCCCCGCCGCCCGCGGCCGGCCGCTGATACAATCCTCCATCTTGACCTTTCCGGCGCGGGCATCAGCAGCGGCCCGGCGCAGCCATTACGGCCGAGCTTCGTAGAACACGCAGCCCCCGCCGTGCGGGGGCTGCGTATTTCATTGTGGCTGCCGGCGCCCGGCAGCTGTTGCCCGTTGCCGCCATGCTTCTACTCCAAGCCCCCATCACGCCCTTCGACTGGCAGCGCCTGCTCTGGGCCGATGCCCCGCCGCTTTTCCTGCTGGAAGTACTGATGCGCTGCGTCATCACCTACCTGCTCACCCTGGCGGCCCTGCGCGTGACGGGGCGGCGCGGGGTGCGGCAGCTGAGCATTTTCGAGCTGAGCATCATCCTCGCGCTGGGCTCGGCCGCCGGCGACGCCATGTTCTACGACGACGTGCCGCTGACCCACGTGGCGGTGGTCTTTGCCGCCGTGTCGGGGCTGTACCTGCTCTTCAACCGCCTCACCGAGTGGTTTCCGCGCTTCAGCGACTGGCTGGAGGGCGCCCCGGTGCTGCTGGTAGAAGACGGGGAAGTGAACATTCCCAACTTCCGCCGCCAGAACCTGACGCAAAAGGAGCTGTTCGGGGAGCTGCGCCAGCGGCAGGTGGAGCACCTGGGCCAGGTACGCCGCGCCTACATCGAGGCCACCGGCGACGTCAGCGTGTACTTTTGCGAAGACGCCGACGTGCGCCCCGGCCTGCCCATCTGGCCCGAGCGCCTGCAGCAGGAGCGCCGCCGGGTGGAAGAAGCCGGCCAGCACGCCTGCTGCCAGTGCGGCCACGTGCTGGAGCTGGCCCGCGGCACGGCCCGCCCCTGCCCCGTGTGCCGCGCCGACGCCTGGGTGCCCGCCTGCACCACCCGCCGCCAGGCGTAAGCAGTTGTCTGTTGCCTGTAAAAGAGTTGTCGGTTGCCAGCATCGTTCCGCATTCGAACGACCTGGCAACCGACAACGCCTTTTTACAGACAACTCTTACTTACCGGGCGGCTAGCACCCGCGACACGGTGGATACCACCAGCGGGCCGCGCTCCAGCAGCTGAAACGAGCGGTACTGCTCGGGGTTCAGAATCCGGGCCATGGCCAGCTCGTACTCCTTTTGCACCTGCAGCGGAGCAGTGGCGGGGGTGGCGGCACCGGGCGTGGCAGCCAGCTGCTCCAGCTCGTGGCGGGTGCACGCGCGCACGGCCTGGGCCTGGGCCTGCGAGAGGTGCAGCGCGTCGGTCAGGTAGAGGGTGATGGAGAGGGCGCCCTGGTCGGCAGCATCTTTGGCCCCGGGGTTGAGCACGGGCTCGTTGGCCCCGAAGCTGGTGAAGCTCAGGCCGGGCAGCAGCAGGGCGGTCAGCGAAAGGGCGAGCAGGAAGCGGCGGTTACGTTGCATGGTGTGGTGTGCGTGCGGCAAGCGGTGTGGAAAAAGGAGAAAAATCGAGGCGGGGGGGCCTTAATGAGCCCTGGGCACTTTGGGCGCGGTGGGCTCCAGGCTGATGACAAAGTCGTTGTTGCGGTGGGGCTGGCGGAGCTTGATCTGCTGGTCGCCGAAGCCGGCATAGCCGCAAGTCAACGTCACGGCGGCGTTGGTGGGCAGGTTCAGCGTAAACTCGCCCTCCGCATTGGTGACGGCCAGAATTTCGTGGGTGCTCGGGTTCCAGACGGTGGCGCCGGGCAGCGGCAGGCCCTCCGCATCGGTGATGCTGCCCGATACGGTCACGGCAAACAGCTCGTGGACGGCGGGCTTGGTCCCCGGGGCCGGCGCAGCGGCAGTCTTGGCCGGCGCAGCGGCGCCCTTGGCGGGCGGGGCGGCCACCCGGGCGGGGCGAACCTTGGAGCCGCCGGCGCCCGGGGCCCGCACCTGCCCGAAGGCAGCGGAGCTGAGCAGCGCGGCGGCTAGCAAAACAAGAAGATGCATGGCAGGTGTGGTAATAAGGAGAAAGAAACCACCAGACGGCGGGCGGCAACCCGGGCGGCTAGTGGGAGAGGCTTTCGGCCAGCCACACGAAGGCGCTGTACTGGCCAGGGGTGAGAATGCGCAGCATCTGCTCGTCGAAGCGCTGCCGGGCCGGGGCGGTGGCCACCGCGGCGGCCTGCTCGTAGGCGCAGCGGCGCACGGCCAGGGCCTGCCGGCTGCTCAGGTGCAGCACGTCGGTCAGGTAGCGGGTGCGGCAGGCGGCCCGCTGCTGCACCGAGTCGGCCGCCGGGCGCGGCGCGGCGACGGCCGGCCGGCGCGGCTTCTCCGCGGCTTGCGCGGCCAGGCCCGTGAGCAAACCAAGCAGGAGTAGAAGCTGTTTCATCGAGCCAGAGCGGGGGGTTTATCGAAAAGCTGGACAGTTGTTTTAATTCAAACTTAGTTTCGTCCCAGATAGCTCTGCTGCGTATTTTGCCCGGCGCTACGTATAGCTGTGCGAACGACGGCGCCGGCTCTGCCAATCCCTTCTCTCCGCCCGCCTTCCCTGTTGCTCCTTATGCCCGCCTCCTCTGTTCTGCGCGTCGTTATCGTCGACGACAATGAAATCAACCGCCTCACGCTGGAGCACTACGTGAGCCTGACCGACGGCCTGGAGCTGGTGGCCTCGCTGCCCGACGCCCGCGCCGCGCTGGCCCTCACCCGCTCGGTTCAGCCCCCCGTCGACGTGCTCTTCCTCGATATCGAAATGCCCGTGCTCAGCGGCCTGGAGCTGGTGCCGCTGCTGCCCTCCCCCGCCCCCGACGTGGTCATGGTCACCTCCCACCCCAGCTTCGCCGTCGACGCCTTCGACCTGCGCGTGACCGACTACCTGGTCAAGCCCGTCGACTACGGCCGCTTCCTCAAGGCCGTGGACCGCGTGCGCGAGCCGCGCCGCGCCGCCGCGCCCGCCCCGGCCGAAGCGGCCAACCTGAAGGTGGAGGACTCCGAGCTGTTCGTGAAAGTCAACAACAAGCTCATCCGCCTCGACTTCAACGACGTGCTCTTCATCGAAGCCATGTCGACCTACTCCATTCTGGTCACCGAGACGCAGAAGCACATCGTCTACATCACCCTCAAGGCCCTGGAGGAGCGCCTGCCCTTCGCCCACTTCCGCCGGGTACACCGCTCCTACATCGTCAACACCCGCCGCATCGACGCGGTGCAGGACAATATGCTGCAGCTCGGCAGCTACGAAGTGCCGGTGGGCAAAAGCTACGCCGAGGAGTTTATGAAGCAGCTGCGGGGGCTGTAAAACAGCCAGGGGTGATGACGCACAAACGCGCCACGGCCGCGTCGGGAAGCTCCCGGCGCGGCCGTGGTGGTTTCGGGCTGGGCGCCCACGCACGCCAAGCGGGCATCCGGCAGCCGCGGCGCTTAGTGCACCAGTTGCCGGGTATACTGCGGGCCGGCGGGCCCACTCAGGCGCAGCCAGTACGCGCCGGGCGGCAGGCTGTGCAGGCCCGTGAGCCGTACCGCTTCGCTGTAGCGGGGCACGGCTTGCCGGCGCACCACCCGGCCCAGCGCGTCCAGCAGCTCCAGCTGCCCCGCCCCGAGGGCCGTACCGGGCGTGGCCACGGTCAGTTCGTCGGCGAAGGGGACGGGCCACGGCTGGGCCAGCGCCGGGCGCGGGGTCGTGGCCGCGGTGATGCCGGCCCCGAACTCATACGCCCCCACGTCGGGCACGGCGCCGCGCGTGGTGCCCTCCAGATCGGTGGTTACGGCCGCCAGGGGCGTGCCAGCGTTGTCGAGGGCCGCAGCAGTGGGGCGCAGCCGCGGGCCCGTGCCGAATTGCGGGTCGAGGCTGCGGGAGTTCTGGTCGAAGCCGGTGCCGGTTTGCCAGGCGGCTAGCGCGGCGTATGCCTGCGTGCCCGCCGCCGGTCCGGCGTAGTAGGTGCCCAGGCGGCGCTGCGTACCGGCCGTGGCCAGCACCAGGTCGTTGTGGTCCATGCGCACGCGGGTGAGCGGCGGCGTGGCCTGGGTGGCCGGAATGCCTACGTCGACCACCGCCTGCACCGTGGTGGCCGTGACCGGGCTGATGGCCGGCGTCAGGTTGAGCAGCAGGTTGTTGACCACCTCGGCCGTGCCGTACTGCTGGTTTTTGGTGCTCACCCACAGGGCCGTGCTGCTGAAGCCCGCCCAGGCCGGAGCGGCCACCGCCACCGTGTTGTGGGCGAATAGCAGGGCGCTGCCGGCCATCCCCCCCAGGTCGGCCAGCACGCCGTGGGTTTGCCCGTCGCGGGTGGTGGGCTGGGCCGCGCCCGGGTCCAGGCCGTGCCGCAGCTCGCTGATTTCGTTGTTGTACACCCGCAGCGGGTGGCCGGCGGCCAACGCCCGGAAAGCCGGCGCCTGCAGCAGCCACAGGCCCCGGACGAGGGCCGGCAGGGAGGCAAACATGGCCGGGTCGGCCGGGTGGCGGAATTCGATGTCGCGGACGCGGTTGTTGGCAAATACCGCCGGCCGCGGCCCCATCAGGTCATACGCGTAGATGCCCACCGCCGCATTCGTGCGGCTGACCACGTTCTGCACCAGGTTGTCGTGCACGTTCAGGCCATTGACGCGCATAAAGTACATGCCGTAGGCCTCGTAGCCGGCGCCGGCCGCGGGGTAGCCAATGCTGCCCGAGGTGCCGTCGCCGATGGTTACGCGGGCCACCTCCACGTCGAAGTCGGGCACGTTGCCCACGCCGGCCGTCACCCAGATGCCGTGGCGGCTTTGCTGAATCTGCAGGTTTTCGTAGCGGATGCGCCGGTTCACCAGGGCCGAGTCGGCGGGGCCGCTGCTGGCCAGCAGCAGGTTGCGCTGGTAGATGCCCTTGGTGTGCGGCTGGTCCTGCCGCATGGTGATGCGGGCGTTGCGGATGCGGATATCGTGGCTGCCCTGGTCGAAGGCCCCCGATATGGCGTAGCCCGCCTCGCGGCCCACGGCTTCCGGCCCCGGCACGATGTCGAGGCCGTCGAAGGTGAGGTGGTGGGCGCCCACCAGGTCGATGTTGCCGCTCTGCAGCTCAGGGTTAGCGCCCGCGCCCTGCTTCTGGAAAACGACCGGGTCCGTGTTCGTGCCCCACAGCTGGGGCACCAGCTCGGTGAAGCGCTGACCCGCCGCTATGTTCACCGTGACCGGGGCGCTGGTACCGGCCGTGTTCAGCTGGTACACCGCGTCGGTCAGGCTCTGAAAGTTGCGCGGGCCGCGGGGCTGTCGGCGGTCGAGGGTGTAGGTGCCGGCCAGGGCGGCGGGGGCGCCGGCCGTCAGCAGCACGTTATCGAGCACGGCCGGCAGCGCGGCCGGCACCGCTGAGGCGCTGGCCCAGGTGAAAATCAGGCGCTGGGTGGTACCGGCCAGGGCCCCGGGCAGGCGCAGCCAGGTCGAGGTGTAAGCCCCGCCGCTTTGCAGGTTGGCACTAAGCTGCATGACCGTCGGGCCCGCGGGCCGCACGCCGGCCGTGGGCTGGTAGGACGTCGGGACCAGCAGCACATCCAGCGCCCCCTGGCTGCGGAAGTCGAAGCGCAGGACGAAGTCGGCGGGCTGGGCCGGAAACGTCACGTCCTGGTACAGGTGCACCACCCCGCTCAGGCCCGCCAGCGGCCCGTAGGTGCCGGCACTGGTCGACACGAAAGCCGCCGTAGTACCTGCCCAGCGCGGCCCGTTGCCCGGGGCCGGGCCCACGTACCAGGCCGGCGGCTGCTGCCCGTTGACGGCGGTAAAGCCGCCCAGCGTGCCCGTTTCAAAATCTTCGCTCAGCAGGGCCGTCTGCGCCCGCGCGGTCCGCCCACTACTCAATACCAACGCAATCAGCAATAGCAGACTCTTCATAAAGCGCTTATCTGCTTCAAAGGTGGTGAAAATCCCTACCAACCGAAAATGGCACCGCCCGGAACTGCAGACGACAGTTCCGGGCGGTGCTCATTTGTTGGGCGGCACATTGGCCAGGACCGATTGCTTCGGTTTCGCTCGCACGGACCGCTTTACTCCGCCGGCAGCTCCCGCGGCAGCTGGCGCAGGGCGCGCTGCACGGCCTGCGCCAGCTGGGCGGCCGAGGCACGCAGCTCGTGGTCGGGCAGGTGCACGGGCACGTCGTGGCGGAACTGCTCCAGCTGGGCCACCGGGGCTTCGGTGCCGGGCACGCGCAGGGCCGTCAGGTTGGGCTTGATGTGGTGCACGATGCGGGCCACGGCGGGCCAGTTGGCGCCGGCGGCGGCGGCCTGCAGCTCCAGCAGGCTGTCGGGCATGTTGGCGAGGAAGGAGCGGATAATCTTGGTGACGAAGGCTTCCTTGCCGCGGGCCATGTCGCGCAGGGGCTGCAGGTCGTAGGCCGGGGCGGCGGGGGCGGCGGGGTGCTCCAGCACCTGCACCAGCGTGCGGTAGAGGTCAGCTTCGTCGAAGGGCTTGGCCAGGGTGGCGGTCATGCCGGCGGCCAGGTACTGCTCGTTGTCCTCGCGGAAGGCGTTGGCCGTCAGGGCCACGATGGGCGTGGCGGCGCGCGCGGGGTCGGGGTGCTGCAGCAGGCAGGCGGTGGCTTCCAGGCCGTTCATGCCCGGCATCTGAATGTCCATCAGCACCGCGTCGTAGGCGGCGGCGTAGAACTGCTGCACGCCCGCCTCGCCGTTGACGGCTTCCTCCACCACCACGCCCCATTGTTCCAGCAGCAGGCGGGCCACGTCGCGGTTGATTTCGTTGTCTTCCACCAGCAGCACGCGCTTGCCGTGCAGGGCGCCGGTGTCGAGCGGGGCCGGGCCGCTGGCCGCGGGCAGCTGCGCGCGGTCGGCCTTGGGCAGCGTCACCTGGAAAGCAAAGGTGCTGCCCTGGCCCAGCTCGCTCGTGACGGTGAGCGTGCCGCCCATCTGCTCGACCAGGGCGCGCGAGATGGTCAGGCCCAGGCCGGTACCGCCGTGCTTGCGCGAGGTGTCGGCGTAGGCCTGCGTAAACGAGTCGAAGATGCGCTCCAGCCGCTCCGGCGCGATGCCCGGGCCGGTATCCCGCACCCGGAATTCCACCGAGATGGTGTGGTCGGTTTCCGCGAGCAGCTCGCCCACCACGTCGATGTGCCCGCCGGCGTCGGTAAACTTCACCGCGTTGGCCGTCAGGTTGATCAGAATCTGGTTGAGCCGGTGCGCGTCGCCCGTCACCCAGGGGTAGGCGCAGCTGGTGCGCAGCGGGGTGCCGCTGAAGGTGAGGCCCTTCTGGGCAGCCTGCAGCACCAGGGGCTGAATGGCGGCGCCCATCGAGTCGCAGAGGTTAAAGGCCGCTTGCTCAAACTCCACCTTGCCCGAGCTGATTTTGGCAATGTCGAGCACGTCGTTGATGACGCCCAGCAGGTGCTGGCCCGACGAGCGGATGACGTCGAGGTACTGCGTCTGACGGCCGTCGAGCGGGGTTTTGCTCAGCAAAGTGGCCATGCCCAGCACCCCGTTGAGCGGCGTGCGGATTTCGTGGCTCATGTTGGCCAGGAAGTTGGCGCGGGCCGTGGCGGCGGCTTCGGCGGCTTCCTTGGCCTGCAGGGTGGCGCGCTGGGCCAGCACCCGCTCCGTGATTTCGTGGCCGAAGGCCATGACGTGCGCCTCCTCGCCGGGCTCGTCGACGAGGCGGCTGTACTGCTGCACGTAGTGCAGGCCGCCCTGCTGGTCGCGCAGCTTCACCACGCTGGCGTGCTCGCCCTGCTCCCGGATCAGGCGCAGGTACTCCGCCACGGCCGCGTGCCGCTCTTCGTCGATGGCGTCCTGCAGGGGGCGGCCGGTGAGGTCCTGGGTGCCGAGGCCGAGCATGGCGCTCAGGGCCGGGTTGGCCGAGAGGATGCGCCCGTCGAGGTCGTGGGTCCAGATCAGGGCCTGGGCATAGTCCATCAGCTCGTTGTAGCGCCGCTCGTTGCGGGTCAGCTCGCGCTGGGCCTCGGTCAGGTCGGTCACGTCGGTCGAGACGATGAGGATGGCCGCTTCCTCGTCGGGGCGGGGCAGGCGGCGCAGCTCCACGTGCAGCCAGCGCACGTCGCCGCTGTGCAGGGTGAAGGGCACGTTCAGGGCCTCGTCGCGGCCGGTGCGCAACACCCGCTCGGAGGCCGCGCGGTACTCGGCCATAATGGCCTCGTCGGTCTGCAGGCTCTGCTGCATCAGCTCGCGGAAGGCGCGGTTCGAAAACAGCTCGTGGCCGGCCACGGTGCGCACCATCACCGTGTTCGGAATCGAGTCGAGGATGTGCTGGGTGAAGCGCTGCTGGGCGTGCAGCTTGGCTTCGCTGGCGCGCGTCTGGGCCTGGGCGTGGTAGCGCTCGGTGATGTCGAGCAGGTAGAGGTTGTAGTAGCCGGCGGCGGCGAAGGGCACCACGTAGGCAATGTACTGCCCCTCGCCGATCTGCAGCTCCATCTGCCGGGCTTCGGCGGTGCGCAGGGCTTCGGCGGCCATGGCGTAGTACTGCGCACGGGCCTGCTGCTGCTGCTCAGGCGTCAGGCGCTGGCGCAGGCGCCAGGCGGCGGGGTTGGCGTAGAGGGCCTCGCCGCCGAGGGCGTAGCGCACCATCGGGTAGGGGCTCTGCTCGGGGATGCTGGCGGCGGCCAGCATGCCCTCGTCGAGGTCTTCACGGGTCACGTCGCAGAGGTGCTCCAGGTAGCCGCCCGCGGGCAGGGGCTGCTGGGTGCGGCGCAGCACGCGGCCGTCGGGCAGCACCAGCGTGTCGTCGGCGCCGGTGGTCAGCGGCTGGCCGTTGGCGCCGGTGTGGTGGCGGCCTACCAGCTCCACCAGCCCGTCCACGGCCCGGCCCTGCCACTCGGCCGCGTCGCCGTCGATGCCCAGCAGGGCGAAGTACAGCGCGTTGACGCTCTGCACGGTGTGGTCGGCCGCGACGTGCAGCACGCCCACGGGCAGGTTGTCGGCCAGGGTGCGGAGCTGGTGCGCCGACTGCGCGACCTGCGCGGTGGCGCGGTGGAGGGCAGCCGTCAGCTCGGCATTGCGGGCTTCGGCCTGGGCCAGCGCGGCCTGCAGGTCGACGGGATTTACGGTGTTGGGGACGGACATCGTAGCGGTAATCGAGAGCAATTCAACCATCGAAAATAGCCGGCCGGGGCGGGTTCCGGGGCGGCTTCTCGTCCAACGGCGCCTTTTGCTGGGCGAACATCGCGCAACGGCGTGCGAAAGAAACCCGTCTGCGCCCCCTACTATTGCACCCTATGGACACGACTTCCCTGCGCATTGCCATTCTGGGCAGCGGCAACATCGGCCTCTCGCTGGCCCGGGGCCTGGTGAAAGCCGGCCTGACCGCGCCCGCCACCATCACCCTCACCCGCCGCAACGTGGCGGCCCTGGCCCCGCTGGCCCAGGCCGGCTACCGCGTCACGGCCGACAACCGCGCTGCCCTCGAGGGCGCCGACCTGGTGGTGCTGGCCGTATTGCCCCAGCAGCTCGATCAGCTGCTCGACCTGATTCGCCCCGCCGTCGACCCGGCCCGGCACCTGCTGGTGTCGGTGGCCTCGGGGGTGAGCTGCGCGGCCATTCGGGAGCGGCTCGGGCTGCCGGTGCGGGTGGTGCGGGCCATGCCCAACACGGCCATTGCCATCGGGCAGTCGATGACCTGCCTGGCCACCGACGACGCCCCGGCCGCCGATATGGAGCTGGTGGAGCGGCTGTTCAACACCGTGGGCGTGAGCGTGCGCATTCAGGAGGAGCTGATGACCGCGGCCACGGCCCTGTGCGCCTGCGGGGTGGCGTTTTTCCTGCGTGCCATCCGGGCTGCTTCGCAGGGCGGCACCGAAATCGGCTTTCACGCCCACGACGCGCTGACAATGGCCGCCCAGACGGCCAAGGGCGCCGCCGACCTGCTGCTGCAGCTGGCCTCGCACCCCGAGCAGGAAATCGACAAGGTCACCTCGCCCAAGGGCTGCACCATCGCGGGGCTCAACGAGATGGAGCACCAGGGCTTCAGCTCGGCGCTGATCAAGGGCATCAAGGTGTCGGCCGACAAGGCGGGCAAGCTCTATCAGCCCGACTGATTTATCGGTACATTTAAACCACGGCCACGCCTGCGGGCAGACCGCGCCGCGCCCCTTCCTCCCCTCCCGTTCGCTCGTCGGTCCTATATGGTGCCTCCCACTGCGTTGTCCGATTACCTGGCCCTGTTTCGGCATCTGCCGGGCAACTACCTGTTGCTGGCGCCCGACGCGGCCCTGACCATCGTCGATAACACCGAGCGGCACGCGGCCGTGGCCATGAAAAGCCGCGCCGAGGTGGCGGGCCGCCCGCTGTTCGAGGCTTTCCCGGCCGCCGACCAGAACGAGGCCGAGGTGCTGCGGGCCTCTATCGAGCACGTGCGCCGCAGCCGCGAGCCGCACACCATGCCGCTGATTCGCTACGATTTGGAGCGGCCCGCCGCGCTGGGCGGCGGCCTGGAGGAGCGCTACTGGCAGGCCACGCACTACCCCATCATCGGCGACGACGGGGCGCTGCGCTACATCCTGCAGCAAACCGAAGACGTGACCGAGCGGCACCTGGCCGAGCAGCGCGCCCGGCTGGCGCAGCAAAACCTGGCCGAAAGTCAGGAGCAGATTCGCTTCATGCTCGAAGCCCTGCCGCTGATGCTCTGGACCACCCGCGCCGACGGCACGGCCGACTACCAGAACCCGGGCTGGCTGCGCTTCACCGGCCGCACCCTGGCCCAGGCCCAGGAGTGGGGCTGGCTCGACGACATTCACCCCGACGACCGCGCCGCCGTCAACGAAGCCTGGCGGCTGGCCCTGGCCCACGGCACCGATTACCAGGTGGAATACCGCCTGCGCCGCTACGACGGCCAGTACCGCTGGCTGCTGGTGCAGGCCGTGCCCCGCCGCAGCGCCGACGGCGGCATCACCAGCTGGGTGGGCACCGGCACCGATATTCACGCGCAGAAGCTCAGCCAGCAGCAGGTCAACGACAAGGACCGGGAGCTGCAACAGATTCTGCGGCTGCTGCCCGCCTACGTGGCCACGCTGCAGGGCCCCGAGCACATCTATACCTTCGTGAACGAGCGCAGCCGCGAGCTGCTGGGCCCGAGCGCGGAGCTGGGCCGGCCCGCCGCCCAGGTGCTGCCCGACCTGCAGCCCAGCGGCCTGGCCCTCATCCTCGATCAGGTGTACCGCACCCAGCAGCCCTACGCGCTCGAGGAGCTGCCCGTGAGCACCCCGCCCGCGGCCACGGCCGGGCAGCCGCGCTACTTCGACGGCGTGTTTCAGCCCCTCACCGACGAGCAGGGCCAGTCGACGGGCGTGCTGGTGTTCGGGGTGGATGTGACGCGGCGGGTACAGGCCAAGCAGCGGGCCGCCGAGCTGCAGGAAGAAGTGCGCCAGCAGAACGAGCAGTTCCGCCTGCTGGTGGAGTCGCTGCCGCTGTACGTGTACATCACCGACGCCGCGGGGCGCATGCTCTACGTGAACCCCCAGCGCCAGGCCTACACCGGCCAGGACTTGGCCAGCGCCCTCGCTCACTGGGACGAGCCCGTGCACCCCGACGATACCGCGCGCATGCGCCAGCTGTTCGCCGAGGGCCGCCGCCTGCACCGGCCCTGGCGCGGCGAGTACCGCCTGCGCCGCCACGACGGCACTTACCGCTGGGTGCTCACCCACGCCGTGCCCCTGCTCGATGCCCAGGGCCAGGTGCAGCGCTGGTACGGCTCCAGCGTCGACATCGACGACCAGAAGCGGCTGCAGCAGCGGCTGG
Organism: Hymenobacter edaphi; assembly: GCF_003258365.1. GTDB lineage: Bacteria > Bacteroidota > Bacteroidia > Cytophagales > Hymenobacteraceae > Solirubrum > Solirubrum edaphi. The sequence continues at coordinate 121,211 of NZ_QHKM01000005.1, forward strand.
AAGAGCAAGACGAGCAGCTGCGGCGCATGCTGCACACCCTGCCGGCCATCATCAACACCATGGAAGGCCCCGAGCACCGCTACACCTACCTCTCGCCGCAGATGCAGGCGCTGGTGGGCGAGCGGGTGCAGCTGGGCCGGCGCGTGGTGGACGCCCAGCCCGAAGTGGCCGCGCAGGGCTTCGTCGAGGTGCTCGACCGGGTGTACCAGACCGGGGAGCCGTTTGCGGCCCTGGAGCAGCGCGTCGATATCCGGGTGCCCGAAACCGGGCAGCTGGAAACGCGCTTTTTCAACTTCAGCTACCAGTTGCTGCCCGAGCTGGCCGGCCGCCCGGCCTCGCGCGGCATCCTTTCCTTCGCCCTCGACGTGACCGAGCAGGTGCGCGACCGGCAGCGGGCCGAGCAGCTGCAGGCCGAAGTAACCCGCCAGGCCATGCAGCTGCGCCGCATGACCGAGGCCCTGCCGGCCATTTCCTTTATCCTCTCGCCCGACATGCGGCTGGAGTATTTCAGCCCGCAGTGGCACCAGCTCACCGGCTACCCGCCCGGCACCGACGCCGACGCGGTGTGGCCCACGCTCATTCACCCCGACGACCGGCCCCGCGCCTACGCCACCTACGCCCGGGCCATTGCCCAGAACACGCCGCTGGAATTTGAGTACCGCCTGCTGCACCACGACGGGCAGTACCGCTGGCAGGTGTGCCGCGCCGTGCCCGAGCTCGGCCCCGATGGCCAGGCCCTGCGCTGGTACGGTACCGTGGTCGACCACCACGAGCAGAAAGAGCTGCGCGACGAGCTGCTGCGCTCGGAGGCGCGCTTCCGCTTCATGGCCGAAAGCATTCCGCAGGTGGTGTGGACGGCCCGCCCCGACGGCCGCCTCGACTACCTCAACCAGCGCTGGACCGAGGTAACCGGCGTGCCCGTGGAGCAGGCGCTGCGCCAGGGCTACGACGAGCTGGTGCCGCCCGCCGAGCGGCTGCCGCTGCGGCGCAAGTACCTGACCAGCATTGCCAGCGGCGAGCCGTACGAGCAGGAAGGCCGCCTGCGCTCGGCCCATGACGGGCAGTTTCGCTGGTACCTGCACCGGGCCACGCCCATGCGCAACGCCGCGGGCGAGGTGGTGAAGTGGTTCGGCACCAGCACCGACATCCACGACTTCAAGCAGGCCCAGCAGCTGCTGCAGGCCCAGAACGCCCAGCTCACCAGCATCAACCAGGACCTGGACAACTTCGTGTATACCGCCTCGCACGACCTGAAGCAACCCGTCAACAACATGGCCGGCATCTTCGAGGAGCTGATGCGCACGGCCCACTTCGACGACCCGGCCGCGCACGAGCTGCGCGGCATGTTCGAGCGGGCCATGCACCAGATGCACGACACGATTCAGGACCTTTCGGACGTGGTGCAGGTGCAGCGCCGCCACGAGCAGCTGCCCGCCGAGCCGCTGGAGCTGCGCCCGTTTGCCGAGGAAATCATCCGCAGCCTGCAGGAGCCGGCCGGGGGCCGCGGCGCCAGCTTCACGCTCGATTTCGATGCCGTACCGGCCCTGCAGTTTGTACGGCCCAACCTGCAGAGCATCTTCTACAACCTGCTCAGCAACGCGCTCAAGTACCGCCACCCCGACCGGGAGCCCGTGGTGCGCGTGGCCACCGAGCTGGTGGACAACGAGCCGGTGCTGGTGGTGCAGGACAACGGCCTGGGCATCGACCTGGCGCGCCACGGCCCGGAGCTGTTCCAGATGTTCCGCCGCTTCCACGACCACGTGGAGGGCTCGGGCATGGGCCTGTACCTCGTCAACCGCATCGTGCAGCAGCTGGGGGGCCGCCTCAGCGTCGAGAGCGTGGTGAACGAGGGCACCACCTTCCGGCTGCACCTGCCCGGCACGCTCGCCCCCCGGCCCCAGCCCGCGGTGGCGCAGTCCGTTGCGGCTGAAGAGCAGGCGCTGTAGCGGCTTTTCGCCGCCGGACCGGCGCCCGGCTATTGCTCCATAAACTCGTACTCCAGCGTGAGGGAAGCGGCGCGACCGGGCGGGCGCACAAACCAGCCGCGGCCGCGCAGGCCGCCCAGGTCGTGGGTGCCGGAGCCGGGCACCACGGCCAGCTGGGCCTTGGCCACGCCGTCTTCCACGCAGCCGGTGTGCTCCAGCACGAAGCTGCCCGCCCGGCCGCCCACGCGCCCCACCACCCGCTCCAGCCCCACGGAGCTGGCCGAGCCGTCGGGGTGGTAGGTGAGCAGCACCTCCAGCTGCCCGGTGCCCTCGATGTCGCCGCGAAACTGCTGGGTGGCGCTGGCACGGGCCAGCACCGGCTGCCCGTCGATTTCGTGGCAGGCCTGCTCCAGCCAGGCATCTAGCTCCAGGGTACTCAAAGCGCGTTTGTTCATAGCCGTTGTCCCGTTAGCGTGGTCGGAACAAATATAGCTCACGCTAAAATATATAGCTATTGATTTACTAATAAAAATAGCAATACTAGTCGTGCATACACTAACAATCATGGCTTTACCGGTTGTCCATCAGCCACGGTTTCGGGTTGGGCTACAACGTCGAAAGCCAGCTGAAAATCGTTGCGGATGGCTTGGTCGCCGACGCCAGCAAAGAAGCTGCGGGAGTTGTAGCGGATGCCGAAGCGGGTGCGGTCGATGCTGGCCGTGCCGCGCAGGCGCAGCTCGCCGGCGGCCCCGCGCGTGAGCGTAAGCGGAAACGTGACGGGCTGGGCGACGCCTTTGATGGTCAGCAGGCCGCGGGCCTGGCCGCCGCTGGTGCTTTGCAGCCGGAACTCGGCCGTGGGAAACTGCTCGACGTCGAAGAAATCGGCGCCGCGCAGGTGCTCCCGCAGCTGGGCGTTGTCGTGGTGCAGGCTGCGCATGTCCACCGTCACGCGGGCGGCGCGCAGGCGGCGGCCGTCGTAGCGCAGGGTGCTGGCGCGTAGCTGCAGGGTGCCGCTGGGGGCGTAGGTGCCGATATCGGCGTGGCCGGTCCAGGTGAGGCGGCTGGCGGCAGGCTGTAGTTGATAAACGGTGCCGGCCGGGCCGGCGGCCAGCAGCAGGGTTATCAGCAGGGCGAGGCCCAGGGACGCGAGGCGGCGGGTGAGCGGGGTCAGGTTCATGGCAAGTCGAAGCGAAATGGATGGGAACCGGCCGGGCTTAGCGGCCCACTACGGCCGCGCCGTTGACGTCGGCTTCGGTTTCGATCAGCCCCATGCCTTTGTAGAGCCGGCCCTGCTTGTCTTTGGCCAGGATGTACCAGAGCGCGTCGCCGCCGTAGAGGCGCCGGGCGCTGTCGGCGTAGCGGTAGTTGCGGGCGAAGGTGTAGGGCTGGCCCTGCCGCAGCCGGCCGTCGGGGCAGCCAAACAGCTCGGCAAACTCGGCGGGCGTCTCGCGCATGTTGGGCTGCCAGCCGGCGGCGCTGTACCAGATAAAGCTGCCGCACTCCACAATTTCCAGATCGGCCACGTCGGCGCGCACGGTGGTCTGGTGCTTCCACACGTAGCCGCCGGGGCGGGCGGAGTCGGGCTCGGGGTAGTTGGGGTTGGGCGTGTGCCAGAGCGAGAGGCCGACGGGCACGCGGCGGAGCTTGTCGGGCAGGGCGCGGGTGTGGTCGGTCCAGGCCGTGGGGGCAGCGGCAGCGGCCGGGGTGGCCGGGCGTTGGGCCGCGGCGGGGTGGCTGAGCGCCAGCGCTAGGGCGGGCAGCAATGGGAGGAACAGTGGGCGTTTCATGGCCGGGTTCGGTTGGGGTTGAACAACGACCCGAAGGTGGCCGTCCGCCCGCCCCGAAGCGCCCCAGCGGCGGAAATGGCACGTCCCAACGCGCGTTTTGGCACCTGATTCTGCCAGGAGCCAGGAGCCAGGAGCCAGGAGCCAGGAGCCAGGAGCCAGGAGCCTACGCCCGCCTACCGGCGCGGTTCCGCCTATTGCTCATTATTCTTTGATTGAAACTCGCTCGGCGCCACGCCGGTCATCTGCTTGAAGATGCGGTTGAAGGTGGTTTTGGAGTTGAAGCCGCTTTCGAAGGCAATGCCGAGCAGGGTGAGGCGCTGCGCGTCGGTGGTGCGGGCGAGACGGCGCTGCACCTCGGCCACGCGGTAGCCGTTGACCAGGTCGTTGAAGGACTTGCCGAAGCCCTGATTGAGGGTGAAGGACAGCAGCCGGGCGGGCAGGCCGGTGTGAGCAGCCAGCTCGGTGAGGGTGAGCGTGGGGTTCCGGAACAGCTGCTCGTCCTCCAGCGCCCGGCGGATGCGCTCCTGCACCTGCGCGTCGACGGCGGGCTGCGGGCGCGCGGGCCCCGGCGCGGGCGAAGCGGCGGCCGGCCCGGCAGCTTCGGCTTCTGCCACTGCCGCAGCGGCAACAACCGGAGCCGCAACGGCGGGCACGGCTTCCGACCCGGCTACCGCCGCGGCGGCCGGCACGGCTTCGGGCGTGAAGTGCATGGCGCGCATGTCGGCCTGGCGCAGCCCCACCACGCCGATGCAGAACACGACCACGCCGAGCAAATCGGTGGAGTAGTCGTAGCGGTAGTAGAGGTCGAAAAATTCGCGCAGCACCACTTCCACCAGCCACTGCGCGCTGACCACGGCCAGCAGCACCAGCAGGGTGCGCAGCCAGCGCAGGCGCAGCTGGGAGGTTTCGGAGAAGTTGTCGTCGAGGTAGCGGCGGTACTGGCGCAGCAGGTGCAAACTCAGTCCCAGGTACACCATCAATGACACCCAGGTGCCGATAAACTCCAGGCGGTAAGTGACCGGGCGGTGCACGTGCTCCCAGAACCAGAGGCGCGTAGGGTACTCGGTAAGGCGGAGGGCGGCGTAGAGGGCCGCCTGCAGCGCCACCGGCCCGAAGTGCCAGAGGTGGCGCGGGCGCAGGCGAAAGGCGTGGTTGGTAAGGCTGCGCACGTAGAAGTAGAGCAGCGGCCCGAACGCGAAGGAGTAGTAAATCGGGGCGAAGTACCAGTTGGCATTTTGGGTGTAGACGCCCGCCACGCGGAAAAAGCCGTCGAGAATCCAGAGGGCAATGGCCAGCATGAGCAGGGCCAGCAAGCGGTTGGGACGGCGGTTGTGGGGCGCCACCCACAGCAGGCCCGCCGCAAACACGGCCTGGGCCACCACGGCCAGCAAAAGCACGACGATGACGGTAAACGGTAGCTGCATAGCTTCTCGGGGGCGGAGGCCTTGGCAAGGTAGCAGCCGCCGCTTCGTTTTGGCCGCTCAACTGTTTATTTGCCGCCTGCACCTCCTCGCTCCTTCGCCATGCACGCCGGCCGCCGCTTTCACCTCCGCGAAATCCTCTACTGGACCCGCCGCGACCTGTTTCGCTGCCTGCTCTGGGCCACGCCGCCCACGGCGCTGTACCATTTGTGCGGCTTCACTTTCCTATCGTTGAGCTGGGTGCCGGTGGCGCTGCTGGGTACGGCCGTGTCGTTTCTGGTGGGCTTCAAGAACAACTCCAGCTACGCCCGGCTCTGGGAGGCCCGGCAGATCTACGGCGGTATCGTCAACAACAGCCGGGCCTTCGCCGTGATGGTGCGCGACTTTCTGCGGCCCACGGCCCCGGCGGCGGTGCCCGGGCTGTTCGGCCGCCACTTCGCCTGGCTGACGGCCCTGCGCTACCAGCTGCGCGAGCCGCGGGCCTGGGAAAACATGAACCAGCCCGCCAACCGCGAGTACGCCCAGCTTTACCGCGTGCCCGAGCACGACGCGCCCCTGGAGCCGGAGCTGGCCCGCTACCTGCCGGCCGCCGAGCAGACCTACGTGCTCGGCAAGAAAAACCGCGCCACCCAGCTCATGGCTCTGCAGTCGAAGCAGCTGAACGAGCTGCACGCCGCCGGGGCGCTGACGGAGTTTCAGCTGCTGCAGCTCCAGACGGCCGTCACGCGCTTCTACGACCTGCAGGGCCAGGCCGAGCGCATCAAGAACTTCCCCTACCCGCGCAATTTCTCCTCCATCACCACCATTCTGCTCTACGTGTTCGTGCTGCTGGTGCCCTTCGGCCTGCTGCGCGAGTTCGACCGGCTGGGCGACGGCACCTTCATGGCCGGCTACTCGGTGTGGGTCAACATTCCCTTCGCCACCCTGCTGATGTGGGTGTTCCTGACCATCGACCGCGTGGGCGACAGCAGCGTAAACCCCTTCGAGGGCAGCTCCAACGACGTGCCCATCAGCAGCATCTCGCGCACCATCGAAATCGACCTGCGCGACATGCTCGACGAAACCGAGCTGCCCGCGCCCCTCTCGCCCGTCCACGACATTCTGATGTAGCGCCGGCTGCTGTGATGCCGCCCCGACGCTGAACGACCCCAACAGACCGTCATTCGGCGCGCGGCGAAGATTCTCGCGTGCTGACGCCCACACGTAACTTCTTGTTCACCGAGCCGATTACTATCGAGCGAGATGTCTCGGGTCCCTGCCTTGATGCGCGACATGCTCGGCAGGACGTTCTAAATTATTCCGCTAGTGCCTACTCCGTCGCGTCGCGGTAGCGGAACTGGTTGGTGAGGCCGGTGAAGGGCTGCCCGTCGGCCTCGGCGTAGGGGTACACGAAGTAGTTCAGCGGCTCGGCCTGCTGCCGGGGCGTCAGCGTCAGGTCGCGGCCGCGGGTCAGCTCCACGCGGTTTTCGTCGTGGTGGCCGAAGAAGTACTCGCGCTTGTCGGGGTTCTTGGCAGCCTCGGAGGCGTCGATGGGCACCCAGCCGGTTTGCCGGGTGTAGAACTCGGCCCAGCAGTGGTAGCCCTTCACCTCGCCCGCGCCGCGCTCGGCCGGCAGCGGAAAGCCGATGCTGAAGCGAGCCGGAATGCCCAGCGCCCGGCAGTAGCCGATGAAGAGGGCGTGGAAGTCGGTGCAGTTGCCGCGGCGCGCGTCGCAGGCGTAGTAGATGTCGCCGCGACCCCAGCCCTGCCCGCTCTTGTCGTACTTCACGGTGCTGACCACGTGGTTGTAGATGGCGCGGGCCTTGTCGAGGTCGGTGCGGGCGCCGGCCTGGGCCGTCACGCGCAGGGCCCAGATGCGGATGGAGTCGTCGAGGGGCACGAGACGGTCGGGGGCCAGCCAGCGGCCAAGGTGAGGGTCGGCGGCGGCGGCACGGCGGCCGGCTACGTGGGGCAGCAGCGGGTTGATGTGCTCCCGGCGCGTAACCTGGCAGTGCAGGGCCACGGCGAAGGGCTGGGCGGGCGCCGGGCTCACGCGCAGGTGCAGCATCCGGTTGCCGTACTGGCCGGTGTGCAGCTCGTAGGGGTAGGGCGCCTCGATGTTGAGCTTGCCCACGTCCTGGGAGGCGTCGTCGTGGGGCACGGGCAGCCAGAGGTCCAGCGCCTTGGTGCCGGCCGGCGCGGCGGCCACGGTGGTCTGGTAATCGAAGGCAAACGTGCGTACGCGCGGCACAATGGGCGCGGCGGGTTGGGCGGCAGGGAGCATCAGCAGGGCGACGCCGGCGGCCAGCAGCCCGGCGCAGCGCGGCGTAAAACGAACGGGCAAGAACATAAGACCTGGAAACGGCCAGCAGCCCGCCGGGTTCGGCCACGACGACAGCTGCTGCCCGGCAAAGGTACAACCCCGGGTTCCGCGGGCTGCGGGCTTTTCCCCTATTTTGCCGCCTGCCGATGAAACCCACCGCCCCGCCCGTTCTGGCCCTCAAGTCGTTTCCGCCCTCGGCCGGGCCCCGCCCCTACTACGTGGCCGGCCTGGCCGAGCACCTGGCGCGCTTTCCGCACGTGCGCGAACCGCACGCCCACGACTTCTACCTGCTGATTTACGTGACCGAGGGCGCGGGCTTGCACACCATCGACCAGGTGACCTACGAGCTGCGGCCGGGCAGCCTGTTTTTTCTGGCGCCGGGGCAGGTGCACCACTGGCAGCTGCCGCCCGAAGTGCAGGGCTATGTGGTGTTTTTCAGCGCCGAGTTCTACCTGTTTCGCTACCCCGGCCCGCGCCTCTACGAGTACCCCTTCTTCGACGGGATACGCCCGCCGGTGCTCTACCTGCCGCCCGCCGAAACCGGGCTCTTGGGGCTGCTGCAGCGCCTGCACGCCGAAACCCGCGCCGAGCAGCCCCAGCAGGTCGAAGTGGTGCGGGCCTACCTGCTGCTGCTGCTGGAGCTGGCCGCCCGCCACGTGGCGGCCCCGGCCACCGGCGCGGCGGCCCTGGCCCAGCAGCAGATCCGGCAGTTCGGGGTTCTGCTCAACCAGCACTACCGTCAGCAGCGCACCGTGCAGCAGTACGCCGAGCACCTGCACCTGACGGCGGGGCACCTGAACGCCGTGTGCCGCCGGGTGCTCAACAAAACGGCCAGCGCCCTGATCCACGAGCGGGTGGTGGTGGAGGCCCAGCGCCTGCTGGCCCACTCGGCCCTGTCGGTGGCGCAGGTGGCCGACGAGCTGGGCTTCGACGACCCGAGCTACTTCGGGCGCTACTTCCGCAAGTACGCCGGCCGCACGCCCGAGGCCTACCGCCAGCAGCACCGGTGATTTGTACCAGACCAGCCCGCGGATAGTCCACGCGCCCCGCGTACCGGGGCGGTAATTTTGTCGTATCAACATTACGGCTCCGGCCCGCCGGCCACTTTCGGGCCTTTCCTCTTCCTATTCGCCCATCTTCGTCATGGCTGCTCCCGATTCTTCCAAGCTGGCCCTACTGCAGCTCAAGTGCCCCCGCTGCCACGAGGGCCCGCTGTTCACGCACTCGGCCTGGCACCTCACCAAGTTTTCCGACATGCCCGACCACTGCCCCGTGTGCGGGCAGAGCTACGAGCCCGAGCCGGGCTTCTACTACGGGGCCATGTACATCAGCTTCGGCTTCGCGGTGGCCACCTTCGCCGTGTGCGGGGTGCTGCTCTATTACCTGGCCGGCGACCCGGCGCTGTGGGTGTACGTGACCACCGTAGCCGCCGTCACGCTGCTGACCGCGCCGCTGGTGTACCGCTACTCCCGGGCCCTGATGCTCTACCTTTTCGGGGGCGTGCATTACGACCCGCGCTGGCAGCACGGGCGGGCAGCCACGCCGCTTTCCGCCCGGGGCTGAACCCCGCGCCGCCGAACCCCTGCGGCCGAGCTTCGTTTAAGGCTAATCAACCGCCCTCCGGTTTTCCAGGGGCGGTTATGGTTTCACTTCATTTTGAACCGAACCTAGCCATGAAAAAGATTCTCGTCATTGCAGCCCTGCTGGCCGCCGGCACCGCCGCCAACGCCCAGACGCGTACCACCACGACCACGCAGCAAACGACCACCACGCCCGCCCCGGCGCCGGCCCCGGTAATCGTGCAGCCCGCGCCGGCGCCCACGACCACCGAAACCACCACCACGACCGTGGAATCGACCACGACGGGCGGCGGCACCGGCATTCAGACGCAGGCCGGCACCGGCGTCACGCAGGGCACCGTGACGCCCCGCACCGACGACGCGAAGGTGAAGGACAAGCGTCGCAAGTCGAAAGCCAAAATCGACAACTAGGTTCCGCCTACCGGCTGACACGCCAACGGCCCGGCTCCCCAACTGCGGTGGGCCGGGCCGTTTTGCTGGGCGGCAGGCCGGGCGGTGGCAGCGCCCGGCCTGCCGCCGCAGATTCGCCCCCGGGCAGGGCCTACAGCAGCCGGTACACCACGCCCAGGCGCCACACCTGCCCGTAGGCTTCATTGGTGCCGCCCACCCAGCCCTCGCGGTAGTTGCGCAGGCCGTGGGCGTAGCTGGTGGCCAGCCCCACGCGGCGGTAGTAGGCCGTCAGGTTCAGGCGGAGGCGGGTGTCGAGGCGGGGCTGGCGGCGCTCCAGGTCGGTGGTGAAGCGCTGCCCGTTGCCGGCCGTGGCAAAGCCCTTTTCCTGGCAGTGCAGCAGCCAACCCAGGTCGAGGCCGCCGGTGGCGTCCAGGCTCACGGCGCCCAGCCCGAAGCGGCGCCCCGCGTACGGGTGCACGTCGATGAAATCGAGGACGAGGTTGGTGTGGCCGTGGGCTTCTTCCAGCACGTCGCCGCTGCCGGGCCACACCAGTACGTTCTCGACGCGGCTGCGCAGCTGCTCGTAGCCGGCCTGCAGGCCGAAGAGCACCTTGCCCCGCGTGACGCGCTGCTGCTGCAGGGCCGCGCCGTAGCCCACGCCGGGCAGGGCGCCGTAGGGGTTGTTGGTGTAGCCGGTCGTGCCGGTGCGGTACAGGTTGATGGAGGATTGGCGCTCGGCCGAGGGGCCGCGGAAGTTGAAGCCCGTCGAGGTCAGCAGCGCGGCGCTTTCCCAGCTCTGGGCCTGGGCGCCGGTGCCCAGGCCCAGCGCGGCGGCCAGCAGCAGGAAAGCGGTGCGGCGCCGGTGCGGCGCGGCAGGAGTTGATTTGGCGTAAGGATGCAGCATGAAAATGGCTGAAAAGATGAAATGCAGTACCGACGCGCCGGGCCGAAGCACCGCTGGCGGCCAGGGCGCCCCAACCCGAAAATCGGGGCGGCCAGCCGATGCCCGCGCCTGCCCGGGGAGGAGCCCGGTAGGCGGGCGAGCGTTGCAAGGCCGGGGAAGTTTTGCCGGAATTTTCCGGTTGGCGCCGCCGGCGGCGGGCCGCGGCGCATTCTGCCCGATATTGCGGCCATGACTGCACCTGCGCCTTTACCCTTTCTGGTAATCGACTTCGATAGTACGTTCACCCAGGTCGAAGCCCTGGACGAGCTGGCCGACATTGCCCTGCGCGGCCGCCCCGAGCGGGAACAAGTGGTGGCCGACATCAAAGCCCTGACCGACGCGGGCATGGACGGCTCCCTGTCGTTCAGCGAGTCGCTGAAGCGGCGCGTGGCCCTGCTGCCCGCCCGCCGCGAGCACCTCGACGAGCTGGTGCGCCACCTGCGCACCAAGGTATCGGAGAGCATCCGGCGCAACCAGGCCTTCTTCCACGAGCACGCCCTGGGCCGCATCTACATCGTGAGCAGCGGCTTTCGCGAGTTTATCGTGCCGGTGGTAGCCGAGTTTGGCATTCCGGCCGAACAGGTGCTGGCCAACACCTTCACCTTCGATGAGGCCGGCAACATCACCGGCTTCGACGCCACGAACCCGCTCAGCCAGGACGGCGGCAAGATCCGGCAGCTGCAGCAGCTGGGCCTGGAGGGCGCCGAAGTGTACGTGCTCGGCGACGGAATCACGGACTATCAGATCCGCGAGGCCGGGCTGGCCCACCGCTTTTACGCCTTCACCGAAAACGTGAGCCGCCCCGCCGTGGTGGCCCACGCCGACCAGATTGCGCCCACCTTCGACGAATTTCTCTACCAGAACAAGCTCCCGATGACCCTCTCCTACCCCAAGAACCGCATCAAGGCCCTGCTGCTCGAAAACATCGAACCCACCGCCGAAAAGCTGTTTCGGGAAGAAGGCTACCAGGTGGAAATCGTGCCGGGCGGGCTGGACGAGGACGAGCTGCTGGCGCGCATCGAGGGCGTAAGCATCCTGGGCATCCGAAGCAAGACGCAGGTGACGCCGCGGGTGCTGGAGCGGGCCAACCGCCTCATTGCCGTGGGCGCGTTCTGCATCGGCACCAACCAGATTGACCTCGTGGGCTGCATGCAGCGCGGCATCGTGGTGTTCAACGCCCCGTTCTCCAACACCCGCTCGGTGGTGGAGCTGACCATCAGCGAAATCATCAGCCTGGCCCGGCGCCTGCCCGTCAAGAGCGAGAAGATGCACCAGGGCGAGTGGGACAAGTCGGCGGCCGGGGCCTTCGAGGTGCGCGGCAAGAAGCTGGGCATCGTGGGCTACGGCAACATCGGGGCCCAGCTCTCGGTGCTGGCCGAAAACCTGGGCATGCAGGTGCTCTACTTCGACATTGCCGAGAAGCTGCAGCTGGGCAACGCGGTGAAGTGCCGCACCCTGGCCGAGCTGCTGCAGCAGGCCGACGTGGTGACGCTGCACGTGGACGGGCGCAAGGAAAACACCAACCTCATCGGCGCCGCCGAGCTGCAGCTGATGAAGCCCGGCGCCCTGCTCATCAACAACGCCCGCGGCCACGTGGTGGACGTGCCGGCCCTGGCCGCGGCCCTGCGCAGCGGCCACCTGGGCGGCGCGGCCGTCGACGTATTTCCGTACGAGCCCAAAACCAACGCCGAAACCTTTGAGAGCGAGCTGCGCGGACTGCCCAACGTGCTGCTCTCCCCGCACATCGGCGGCAGCACGGCCGAGGCCCAGCGCAACATTGCCGAGTTTGTGCCGGAGCGCATCATGCAGTACATCAACGCCGGCAACACCCAGCAGAGCGTGAATTTGCCCAACCTGCAGCTGCCGGCCCAGCAGGAAGCCCACCGCCTGATCCACATTCACCACAACGTGCCCGGCGTGCTGGCCCGCATCAACAACGTGCTGGCCGAGCACCAGGTGAACATCCTGGGCCAGTACCTGAAAACCAACGAGCACATCGGCTACGTGATTACTGACGTGAACCGGCAGTACGGCCCGGACGTGATTCAGGCCCTGCGCGCGGTGGAGCACACGATTAAGTTTCGGGTGCTTTATTAATGGCCAAGAAGCAACAGACGCACCGCCAACGCGCCCAGCAGTACCTGCGCGAAGCGCAAGCCGCCGGCAATACCGCACTGGCCGGGGAATTTGCGCAGGTACTACTCGAAATCGAACAGCGCAAGGCGCAAGCCATTGGCCGGCTGATGAAACGGCTCCTGGCCACGCCGCATTTCGAAACCAAGTACTTTATCAGCCGCGTTTTCGAAAAGGCGCAGGACGAACGGGTACTGCGGCCGCTGATGAAGGCCATTGCCGACCCCGCCAATGAGGGCTACGCCGCCAGCTTCATCTGGGCCTGCAGCGCTTACGACTGCACCCGGTACCTGCCATTTTTTGTGCGCGTCCTGCTCCGGAGCACCGACCCCGACGAATCGGTGGTGGCCTGTCTGGAAGTACTGGATAACATGAAAGGCCCGTTTGAGCCGGTCGTGCTGAAACGCTGCGTTGCGCAGCTGCTCAAGCGCCAGGGGCCGCAACTGGTACCGGAGGCCGATTTGCACCCGCTGGACGAGCTGCTTACCACCCAGGCTGCCTATATGTTGCTGGACAAATACTTTACGCAGGTTGACCGGGCTTACAAGTTGCCCCAGAAGCGACTATGATTCCATTCGCGCTACCCGCCCCGCTCCCCGCCTGGGCCGAAACCCGCTGGCAGGCCGCTGGCCTGGGCAAGAGCTACGCCCGCACGGCCTACCTGCAGCCGGCCACGCAGCAGGCCGATTTCGACGGCGACGGCAAAACCGATGTGGCCGTGCTGGTCGTCGACCGGCAGCAGCGCCGGGGCATCGTGGTGCTGCACCAGGGCCCGACCGCGCCGGTGGTGCTGGGCGCCGGCCGCCGCTTCGGCAACGGCGGCGACAATTTCGATTGGCTCACAGAGTGGAAGGTGTATAAGTCGGCCACGGCCGAAGCCACCGTGACCAGCGCCAACGGGGACTTAGCGGGCACGCGTACGGTGAAGCTGCGCCGGCCCGGGCTGCTCATCATGGCTACCCAGGACACCTACGCCGGTGGCATCGTGTACTGGGACGGGCGGCGCTACACCTGGATTCAGCAGGGGGAGTAGGCCCACGACTCCCGCCCGTATAAAGCAGCGTCGGCAGCCCCTTGCGAGGCTGCCGACGCTGTTTGGTGGCCGATGGCGACTTACTCGCCCAGGGGCGTGGCCTCGGCCGGGCGCTGCTTGCGCAGCTGCAGCTGCTCGCGGGTGGTCACGGTGCCCACGGTCATGCGCAGGTTGTAGTCGCCCGGGGGCAGGCCGGTGAAGTCCAGCGTCTGGTGGTGCAGGCCCGCGTTCTGGCGGCGGTAGTCCGACACGCGCACCGGGGCGCCGCTCTGGTTGTAGAGCACCCAGCCCATCGGAATGGCCTCGGGCAGCTCGTAGCGCAGCTGCACCACGCCGTTCGAGGGGTTGGGGTAGATGCTCATCTTGTTGGCCCCCACGCCGGGGCGGGCACCGGCCATGATGAGCGGGGCCGGCTCCTCGTCCTGGGCGGGCGTGAGCTTCCACATCTGGCTTTCCTTGCCGCTGTAGCGCCACTGCACGGCCCCGTCCACCGAGTCGCGGATGCTCAGGGCCTTGTTGCTGTGCTTGGCCAGCAGCTTGTAGTAGCCGTTTTCCGTCGGCTCGATGCGCCAGAGCTGGTTGTTGCCGCTGTAGTAGGTCCACACGTTCATCGGCGTGCCGTTGGAGGTGGCGCTGCCGAGCACTTCCAGCACTTTGTTGTTGCCGGGCACCAGCAGGCGGTAGTAGCCGTTGCCCAGGCTTTCGATGCGCCACTGCGGGGCGCCCTTGTTGGTATCGGTGGTGGTGAGGCCGGCGGCCTGGTAGGCGCGGCTGTTGGGGCGGGCCGGGTCCACCACTTCCAGGGGCTTGCCGGTGGTGCGCGAGGTGAGCACGTACACGCCGGGCTCCACGGCGGCCGGGGCGGCGGGAGCGGCGGCATCAGCTTTGGCCTGGGCGTCGGCCTTGGCTTTGGCGGCGGCTTCGGCTTTGGCCTTGGCCTTGGCTTCAGCCTCGGCTACTTTGGCGCTGGCCTTATCGGCCTTGCTTTCGGCCTTGGCCACCTTGGCCTCGGCCTGGGCCACCTTGTCTTCGACTTTGGCCTCCGCCTTGGCGGCTTTGGTTTCGGCCTTGTCGACCTCGGCGCTGGCTTTGGCCACGGCCTTGGGCGCGGGCGCCGGCGCGGGGGCGGCCACCGGGGCCGGGGCGGTGGGCATGCCCGGGCCTTCCAGCGGGTAGAGGTAGCTTGTCGGAATGATCTGCGGGGCCTGGCCGGGGCCGGCCCAGAGCAGCTGCAGGTGGGCGTCGCCGTCGGCTTCGGCAAACTCCAGCTTGATGGTGGCTTTTTCGCCCGATGCCAGCCCCACGGAGCCTTCGCCGTTCTTCTTCTTGCCGTTGAAGGTGTCGAGCACAATCTTGCCGTTGATCCAGAGGCGCACCTCGTCGTCGGTGCGGGCCACGAAGCGGTAGCTGCCGGTGCCCGGCGCCGCAATCAGGCCTTCCCAGCGCACCGAGAAGTTATCCTCGGGAATACCCGGGGCGGGCACGCCCATATTCCAGCGGAAATCCAGGCTGGGGTCGACGCGACGCAGCACGGGGGCGCCGGCCAGCGTGCCGTTGGTGTAGTACGAAGCCGTCAGGCCCGTGCCCACGCCGATGCCCTGGTTGGAAGCGGCCGGCGCGGTAGTCGTTGCGGCAGTATGGTCGGCGCGGCTGGGGAGCGTTGCAGCAAGAGTGGCATTTCCGGAGCTGAGGCCGGCTACCAGCGAGCAGAGTAACAGTCTACGCACGGCGTCTTAATTAGAGGTGGTACCGCTGGCCGAAGCGCTGAATCTGCCGGAGCACGAAACCCGCGGCAGCGAGGCGTGGCAAGCGGTGGGTTGAATCTACGGTTTATCGGCCAGCCGCGCCAAGTCCGGCGCCCTCCGGCGGCCACCTTTTTTCACATTTTCCCGGCTGGAGCTAACTGCATCGGGGTCATGTGCCAAGGCGGCCCACGCCGCCCGACTTCGGATGACCGGGCCGCCTGCCCGCTTGCCGGCCCCGCCCGGCGGCTTTTTGGCCGAGCCGGGCCCGCGGGGCCGGCCCCGCCGCGGCGTTGGCCGCGCCCAGCACGCCGCGGCCCCGCCGCCGCCCAAAGTTGGACGACGGCGGGGCGGATCCGGATGGCCGGCCGCGGCTCAGCGGCGGGTGATGCGCTGCGTGGTGCTGCCGGCGGCCGTGGTCAGGCGCAGCACGTAGAGGCCGGGGGCCAGCGTGGCGGGCAGGCCGCTCAGCAGCTGGGGCGAGGCCTGCAGCTGCCGCTTGGCGCTGAAGACCGGCTGGCCGGCCAGGGTCAGCAGCTCGGCGCGGGCGGCCTGGGGCTCGGTGCCGGCGGGCAGGGCCACGTACAGCGCGTCGGTGCAGGAGTTCGGGTAGGCCTCGGCGCCGGGGCCGGCCCCGGCGGCGCGGGTGCTTGCCGGCACGATGGCCGAGTAGTCGGTGGTGCCGTCCTGGTCGACCTGGCGCAGGCGGTAGTAGCGGGTGGCAGCAGTGGCGGCGCTGGCGTCGAGGAACTGGTAGCTGCGGGCGGTGGTGCTGTTGCCGGCGGCGGCTACTTCCCCCACCGTGACGAAGGTTTTGCCGTCGATGGAGCGCTCCACGTAGAAGGCGGCGCTGTTTTTCTCCAGGGCGGTGGTCCAGCTCAGCTTCACGCCGGCCGTGGTGGCCTGGCCGCCGAAGCTGCTCAGCACCACGGGCAGCGGCGTGGGCGTCACGCGGGCCTGCTCGAAGCGCAGGATGGCGCCGTCGTTGCTGCCGATGGCCAGGGCCTCGATACCGTCGCCGTCGAAGTCGCCGATGGCCGGGGCGGCGTAGTTGTTATCGGTGCCGGCCGTGCCCACTTTGATGGGTGGGTGGGTGCTGGTGTAGGCCACGGCACCCAGGTCGGTGAAGGCCAGGCCGTTGGTAGCGGTTTGCTCGTAGCGCTGCACGTTGCCGGCGCGGGTGCCCACCAGCAGGTCGATTTTCCCGTCGCCGTCGAGGTCCGTCACCTGCGGCTTGGAGGTGAAGCCCACGTCGATGGGGCTGCCGGTGCTCAGCTTCAGGTAGGAGCAACCGGCGGCGCTGCTGGTCAGGGTCGAAAACCGGCCGGCGTTGGTCGTGTTATCAATCTGCTCGAAGCGGGCCAGCTGGCCGTTGTCGTCGCCCACGAGGAGGTCCAGCCGGCCGTTGCCGTCGAGGTCCGTTACCACCGGGCGCGGGAAGTTGTAGCCCATGTCGATGGTCACGAAAGTAGCGGACGTGCCGGTGTAGCTGGCCGTCAGCAGCTGCCAGCCGAAGCGTCTCTACCGTCCCGTTGTTCGGCAGAGATGCTTCGGCTGCGCTCAGGAGTCGTTTTTCAATTGCTGCCTACACCGTCGGATACCAACAAAAAAGCCCCCGCTGCTTAAGCGGGGGCTTTTTTGTTTCTATCAGAACGAGTCGTTTACGCCGCGTCGTCCTCGGCGTAGGCGTTTTCGCCGCCGGGCACCACGTTCTTCTCCACGATTTCGCGGGCCAGGTTCAGGTAGCTGATCGAGCCCTTGCTTTCCGCGTCGTGCAGGATAACCGGAATGCCGAAGCTCGGCGACTCCGACAGCTTCACGTTGCGCGGAATGATGGTATCGAACACCAGCTGCTGGAAGTGCAGCTTCACTTCCTCCACTACCTGGTTCGACAGGCGCAGGCGCACGTCGTACATGGTGAGCAGAATGCCCTCGATTTCCAGCTGCGGATTCAGGCGGCTCTGGATGATCTTAATGGTATTCAACAGCTTACCCAGGCCTTCGAGGGCGAAGTACTCGCACTGCACCGGGATGATGACCGAGTTGGCGGCCGTCAGCGCATTCACCGTGATGAGGCCCAGCGAGGGCGAGCAGTCGATGATGATGAAGTCGTACTGGTCCACGATGGGCTCCAGCGCCACTTTCATCTTCTCCTCCCGGTTCGGCAGGTTGATCATCTCCACTTCGGCCCCGACGAGGTCGATGTGGGAGGGCATCAAATCGAGGTGGGGCAGGATGTTGGTCGGCAGGATGATGTCCTGGGCGTTGATGCCGTCGACCATGCACTCGTAGATGCTGTGCTGAATGTCCTTGGGGTCGAAGCCCACGCCGGAGGTAGCGTTGGCCTGCGGGTCGGCATCCACCAGCAGGGTGCGGTACTCCAGCGCCGCCAGGGAGGCCGCGAGGTTGATGGACGAGGTGGTTTTGCCCACGCCGCCTTTCTGGTTAGCTACCGCAATGATTTTACCCATTTCTTTCTAGTTGACAGTGGCCGGTTGGCGGTTGTCAGTCAGCAATTCAGTTTTCGAAGGTAAGAAACTGCCAACGGACAACCCGCAACGGACAACTTTACAAATTAATCTGCTGCCCGATGGTCGGCAGAATCAGTTCGATGCCGGCCGCCTCGGCTTTGCGCAGCGCCTCCGCGTGGTCGATTTTGATAACCGGGAAGGTGTCGAAGTGCATGCCGATGACTTTCTTCACGCCCACCCACTTGGCGGCCGTCAGCGCGTCGTCGATGCCCATGGTGTAGTTGTCGCCGATGGGCAGCAGGGCCACGTCGAGCTTATGTTGCTCGCCGAGCAGCTTCAGGTCGTAGGTCAGGGCCGTGTCGCCGGCAAAGTACACGTTGCCTTCCGCTGTTTCGAGCACGAAGCCCGCCGCCAGGCCGCCGTAGGAGCCGTCGGGCAGGGAAGAGCTGTGCAGGGCCGCCACCATCTTCACCGAGCCGAAGGGCAGCTGCACGCGCCCGCCGATGTTCATCTGGTAGGTAGCCTTCAGGCCCTTCTGACCAAACCAGCCCGCCACTTCGGCAATGGCCACCAGCTCGGCGCCGGTGCGCTTGCCAATGGCTTCCACGTCGGCGACGTGGTCACCGTGGCCGTGGGAGAGCAGGATGTAATCGGCCTCGATGTCGTCGACCTTGATGTCCTTGGCCAGCGGGTTGGGGCTGATGAAGGGGTCGAAGAGCAGCCGGGAGCCGGCGACTTGCAGGCCAAAGCTGGCGTGGCCGTAATAGGTAAGTTCCATGCAACGAGTTTTAGCTGCGTAGTACGGCGGCGGCAGCCCGCGGTTTTCGGCGTACTTTGCTACAAATATACACCTCTTTCCCGTTCGCATGCCCCGCTTTTTGGCCTTCGCGGGCCGTTTTCAGGGTTCCTCAGAATCAGCGGTTTCGGCGCTCCAGGGCCTGACAAAGCCGGTTTTCCGCCGGCTTTTCGGGCCGGATTTCCGCGCTGCCCGGCTCGGCGCCGCCGGCGTTGGCCTGCTGAGCCTAAGTTTTTTAGCCAGCTGTGGTTCAGCCGATAAGCCAGCCGACGCGCGCCGGGTGTTTCGCTACAACCAGCCCGAGGCGCTGACCTCGCTCGACCCGGCTTTTTCGCGCAACCAGGCCAACATCTGGGCCGTGACCCAGCTCTACAACGGCCTGGTCGACCTCGACGACTCCTTGCGCCCCGCCCCCGCCCTGGCCCGGCGCTACCAGATCAGCCCCGACGGCAAGACCTACACCTTCGTGCTGCGTCCCGGCGTGCATTTCCACGACTCGGAGGTGTTTCCCGGCGGCAAGGGCCGCGAGGTGAAGGCCCGGGACGTGGTCTATTCCTTCCGCCGCATCCTCGACAAACCCACGGCCAGCCCCGGCGGCTGGATTTTCCGCGGCAAAATCATCGAAAAGCCCGACGGGGAGCCGTCCGACACCGCCTTCGTGGCCCCGAACGACTCCACGGTGCGCATTCACCTCAAGGAGCCGTTTATCCCGTTTCTGGGCATCCTGACCATGCCTTACGCCTACGTGGTGCCGCGCGAAGCCGTGGAGCGCTACGGCAAGGACTTCCGGGAGCATCCGGTGGGCACCGGGCCGTTCATCTTCAAGCGCTGGGACGATGGCTCGGCCATCGTGTACCACCGCAACCCCCACTACTGGCGCCGCGACGCGAAAGGCAAGCCTCTGCCCTACCTCGACGCGGTGCAGATCAGCTTCATTGCCGACCGCAAATCGGAGTTTCTGACCTTTCAGCAGGGCAAGCTGGACTTTCTCTCGGGCATCCGGGCCGGCTCCCGCGACCTGATTCTGTACCCCAACGGACAGGTGCGCGAGGACTTTGCCGGCAAGTTCCGCTTCGAGAAGGTGCCCTACCTGAACACGGAGTACCTCGGCATTCAGCTCGACCCGACCAATCTGCGCGGCGCCGCCAACCAGCCCGCCCTGCGCGACCGGCGCGTGCGCCAGGCCCTGAACTACGCGCTCAACAAGCCGGAGCTGCTGGCTTATTTCCTCAACAACGTGGGCGTGCCCGGCGCCTCGGGCTTCGTGCCCTCGTCCCTGCCATCTTACAGCGAAAAGGAGGTACCCGGCTACAGCTACCAGCCCGCCCGGGCCCGGCAGCTGCTGCGCGAGGCCGGCTACGGGCCCGGCAAGCCGCTGACGCTGACCCTGACCACCGTGGCCGAGCGCAAGGAAGTGTGCGAGTACCTGCAAAAGAAGTGGACCGAAGTGGGTATTCAGGTCGGCATCGACGTGAACCAGTCGGCGGCCCAGCAGGAAGTGGTCGACAACGGCCGGGTGGCCTTCTTTACCAAAAGCTGGCTGGGCGACTACCCCGACGCGGAAAACTACCTGGCCCTGTTCTACAGCCCCAACTTCAGCCCCGCCGGCCCGAACAAGACCCACTACAAAAACGCGGAGTACGACAAGCTCTACGAGCAGGCCAAGCTGGAGCGCGACGACCACCGCCGCTGGGCCCTTTACCAGGCCATGGACCGCCTCGTGGTGCGCGACGTGCCCGTCATTCCGCTCTATTACGACCAGGTGGTGCGCCTCACGCAGAACAACGTGCACGGGCTCACGCCCAACCCCATGAACCAGCTGGTACTGGAGCGCGTGTGGAAAGACTGACCGCCGCCCCCAAACAACAACGGCCCGGCTGCAGAGCCGGGCCGTTGTTGTTTGGGGGCAGATTGTAAGCCCCGGGAGCTTATCGGTCGGCCTTGGTGCCCCCGCTCACGCTGTCGACCAGGGTGCCGACGTAGTTCAGCAGGCCCGTCAGCTCGGCCGGGGCGCCTTCCTCCACCTGCACCGTCTTGCCGGGCTGGCCGGGGCGGTTGTAGGTCAGGTAGGTGGAGGGCATGTCCGTGGCGCCGCTCAGGTACTGGTCGCGGAAGTTGCTGAAGCCGATTTCATCGGCCCGGCGCATGATTTCGTGCACCGCCTCGGGGGCCAGCTGCAGCTCGAAGGTGCCCACTTTGGGCACGTTGCTGTGCCCCACGTAATGCACCCGCCCGTCGGCGTAAATGGACGCTTCGAAGTAGGGGCAGAAGCCCAGGCAGGGCGTTTTGCGCAGCACGATAACAGGAGCGCCGGCCGCTTGGGCCGGCGCTCCTTGGTTGACTCCCAACGGCGTCTTGACTTCGCCGTCGCCCACGCGGCCGCGGCGGCGGGGGCTGGCATCGGGCGAGTTGCTCTGGGGCTGCTCGGGCGCCGGCTTGGGCGGGGCGGTGGGCAGCAGGTCGGGCTCCTTCGCCGGCTCAGCCGTTTGGGTCGACTGCCCCAGCTCGCTGCCCGGAATGGGCTTGTGCGGCGCGGTCGGCAACAGATCGGGCTCCTTTACCGGTTCGGCCGCCTGGGGCGCCTGCCCCACGCTGCTGCCGGGAATAGGCTTGTGCGGGGCCGTGGGCAGCAAATCCGGCTCTTTTACCGGCTGGCGCGTGGGGCCGGGAGCGGCGGGCTGATCCGGAATGGGCTTGTGCGGGGCCGTAGGCAGCAGATCGGGCTCCTTCACGGGCTGCCGCGTGGGGCCGGCCGCGGTGCCCGGCCCGGGAATGGGCTTGTGGGGCGCGGTGGGCAGCAGGTCGGGCTCTTTCACCGGCTGGCGCGTGGGGCCGTTGCTGGTCTGCGCCTGGCCCGGAATGGGCTTGTGCGGGGCGGTGGGCAGCAGCCCGCCGCCCGTGGGCTGTGCGGGCCCGGCGGTGCTGCCCGAGCCGGGCGTGCTGCCCGAGCCGGGCGTGTGCCCGCCGCCGCCCGGGCCCGTCCCCGGCGTAGTACGAACCGGCGGCGTGCGAACCGGCGGGGCCGTGCGCACGGGCGGGCCGGTGCGCACCGGCGGCTGCGAGGCCGGACCGGGCATGACCACCACCGGGCCGGGCGCCGGCGTGGGGTAATCGTAGTCGTAGCCGGGTTGGGGGGCCGGGGTCTGCTGGTAGCGGCTGCCGCCCACGTAGTAATTCACGGAGCAGGCCGACAGCGAGCTGAGCAGCAGGGCGCCCAGGGCCAACGGAAGTAAGTTTGCACGCATAGCGGTTCGGGAGAGAGAAGGGGTTCGGCGGGCTTTTTCCAAAAAGCGGACCAACACCGCAAGTTGCGACTATTTGAACACAAAAAAGCCCCGCTGCGCAGTGCAGCGGGGCTTTTAAACAGCTGAGCCCGAAGGCTTACTTTTTCTTGGCCTGGGCGCCGCCCTTGCGGGCTTCCGTCTCGCGCTCCTGGGCCGCCTTCATGGCGTCGGCCAGGCGGGCCTGGAAGCCGGCGGGCTTCTTGTCCTTGTTTTTCTCCTTGTTGGCCTGCAGCTGGGCGTGCAGCTTGTCCTCGTCGACGAAGCGGCGGGTAATGGCCTGCTGGGCGAAAGTCACCACGTTCGACACGAAGTAGTACCAGGTCAGGCCGGCCGGGAAGTCGTTGAGCACGAAGAAGAAAATCAGCGGCATCAGGTAGCTGTACATCTTCATCGGGCCCTGCATGGCGGCCGGGTTCATCTGGTTGCTCTGCCAGGTCATCAGCAGGGTGCTGATGGTCATCATCACCGTGAAAAGGCTGATGTGGTTGCCCAGGAAGGGCACCGTAAACGGCAGGATGATGGGCGCGTCGTAGGTGCTCAGGTCCTTGGCCCAGAGGAAGGACTCCCCGCGCAGCTCGATGGCATTGGGGAAGAACTGGAACAGGGCGAACAGGATGGGCAGGGTGGCCAGCATGGGCAGGCAGCCGGCCAGCGGGCTGGAGCCGGTGCTCTGGTAGAGCTTCATCGTCTCCTGCTGCACGGCCATCTGGTCGTCGCCGAGCTTTTCCTTAATCGCGTCGATTTCGGGCTTGAGCACCCGCATCTTGGCCTGCGAGAGGTAGGATTTGTAGACCAGCGGCCAGAGCAGCGTTTTCAGGAACACCACCAGCAGCACGATGATCAGGCCGTAGGAGCTGATGTACTGCTCCAGGAAGTTGAACACCGGAATGACCAGGAAGCGGTTCACGTAGCGGAACACGCCCCAGCCCAGGAATACGTTGCGCTCGAAATAGGGCGCCACGTCCTTCAGCACCCGGAAGGAGTTCGGGCCGAAGTAGTAGCGGAAGCTGGCCCCGCTGGCCGACTGCACATCGGCGGCCGGAATCTGCAGGGTGCTCTGCATGGTCTTCAGGAAGGTGGAGTCGCCTTCCTTGACGTTGGTGTTGAACTTGCCGCTCGGGAAAGGCTTGTCGGCAATCAGGCCGGCGGTGAAGAAGTCGTGCTTGTGGCCGATCCACTGCACCGGGGCGGTGGCCGTCTGCTCCTCGGGCTTCTCGCTGGCCTCGGCAATGCTGCCCAGGTCGCTGTCCGACCAGTAGTTGATGGTGGAGTGGTTGCGGTTCTGCTTGGCGCTCTGCTCGGTCTGGCGCACGCGGTCCAGCCAGGTGTAGGTCAGCGGCTCGGCCGTCACCAGCCCGCTCAGGTTCTGAAACTTCAGGTTGTAGCCCAGCTGGTACGAGTCGTCGAACAGCGTGTAGGTCTGCAGGATCTGCTGGCCGGGGGCCAGCTCGGCCGTCAGCTGCACGCGCTGGCCCGGCTTGCCGTTTTCCGTCACCGGCGTCACGGCCGAGGGGCGGAAGTAGAGGCTGCTAAGCTTCACGCGGCGCCCTTCGGCGGTGGGCACCTGCACGTCGATGTCGGCGCTCTGCTTGTCGAGCAGGTACAGGGGCTGGCCGTTGAAGGTCTTTTCGCCTTCGAGCCGCACCGCCTGCGGGCGGCCGCCGCGGGTGCTCAGCGCCACGCTCACCTTGCTGTTGCGCAGCTCCACGCTTTGCTCCTGGCCCTGGGCGGCGGCGGCAAACGTGCCGAGTAGGCGCACCGTCGCGACCGAGTCGAGCGGGGCCGGGGCAGCGGCGGGTTTGGCAGCGGCGGCGGCCGGTTTCGCGGCTTGCTGGGCTTGTTCTTCGGCCTGGGGCTTGAAGAAGAACAGGTACGCCAGCAGCAGGGCCGAAATGAGCATGAGGCCCGTGGCCTGGTTCTTATCCATGAATGGATTAGGTATTGGGTAAAAAGCAGTTAGCGCCGCCTAAGCAGTTCGGCGCCAACGAATGGAGCCGCAAAAGTACGTGGTAATCAGCGAAGTGACCAGCCCCGCCCTGAACTGCGCAGCGCGGCGGCGTCAGCAACAACCGGGCGCAGGCGGGGCAGTGTGCCAAATTGGCCGCCGCGGGCATTACCGCTGAGTAGCACCCGGCCAGATCAGCCGGTCAAGGCAGCTTGTCGAGCTAAGCAGAGTGAAGAATCTTACCAGCTGACAGTGAACGACTAAAAAAGAACGTCATGCTGAGCTTGCCGAAGCATCTCTACCGCTTCGTTGTTCGGTAGAGATGCTTCGGCAAGCTCAGCATGACGCGCTAGGGCTGTTTTCAACCCTTGCTTGGCTACTGGCCCTTACGCCACCGCCACCTGCTGCTTGCGGTGCTGAATGGCGGCGCGGATAAAGCGCACGAACAGCGGGTGCGGGGCCTGCACGGTGCTTTTCAGCTCGGGGTGAAACTGCCCGGCCACAAACCACGGATGGTCGCGCAGCTCCACCATTTCCACCAGGCCGGTGTCGGGGTTGATGCCCGAGGCCAGCATGCCGGCGGCTTCGAACTGCTGCTGAAACTCGCTGTTGAACTCGTAGCGGTGGCGGTGGCGCTCCTCAATGCGGTTGGCGGCGTAGGCCTTGGCGGCCTTGGAGCCCTTGCGCAGCTCGCACACGTAGGACCCCAGGCGCATGGTGCCGCCCTTCTGGGTGATGTTCTTCTGGTCCTCCATCAGCCCAATCACGGGGTACGGAGTAGCCGCGTCCATTTCGGTGGAGTTGGCGCCCTGCAGGCCCAGCACGTTGCGGGCAAATTCGACCACCGCGCACTGCATGCCCAGGCAGATACCGAAGAACGGAATGCCCGACTCCCGCACGTAGCGGATGGCGGCCAGCTTGCCCTCGAAGCCCCGCTCGCCGAAGCCGGGCGCTACCAGCACCCCGTCGGCGCCGTGCAGCTGCTGGGCCACGGTTTCGGCGGTGATGTGCTCCGACTGAATCATGCGCACCGTCACCTTGCACTCGTTCTGGGCGCCGGCGTGCACGAAGGCTTCTAGGATGGATTTGTAGGCGTCGGGCAGCTCCACGTACTTGCCGACGAGGGCCACCGTAATTTCCTCGGTGGGGTTCTTGAGGCGGCCGAGGAAGTCTTTCCAGGCGTCGAGGTCGGGGTCGGGGGCGCCACCGACCAGCTTCATCTTCTTGATGACGCGCTCATCGAGCTTTTCCTTGCGCATGAGCAAGGGCACGGAGTAGATGCTGTCGGCGTCGAGCGACTCGATAACGGAGTTGACCTGCACGTTGCAGAACAGGGCAATCTTCTTGCGCATCTCGGCCGGGATGGGGTGCTCGGAGCGGCAGACGAGGATGTCGGGCTGCAGGCCGGCCTCGCGCAGGTCGCGCACCGAGTGCTGGGTGGGCTTGGTTTTCAGCTCGCCCGCCGCCTTCAGGTAGGGCAGCAGCGTGAGGTGAATGACCAGCGAGTCGTTCGGGGGCAGCTCCCAGCGCAGCTGGCGCACGGCCTCCACGAAGGGCAAGGACTCGATGTCGCCGATGCAGCCGCCGATTTCGGTGATGACCACGTCGAACTCGCCTTTCTGGCCTAGCAGCAGCATCCGGCGCTTAATCTCGTCGGTGATGTGGGGGACGACCTGCACGGTCTTGCCGAGGTAAGCGCCTTCCCGCTCCTTGCGGATGACCGCGTCGTAGATGCGGCCGGTGGTCACGTTGTTGGCCTGCGAGGTGGGCACGTTCAGAAACCGCTCGTAGTGGCCCAGGTCCAGGTCGGTTTCGGCCCCGTCGTCGGTCACGTAGCACTCCCCGTGTTCGTAGGGGTTCAGGGTGCCCGGGTCGATGTTGATGTAGGGGTCGAACTTCTGGATGGTGACCCGGAAGCCGCGGGCTTGCAGCAGCTTGGCAAGGGACGCCGAAACGATGCCTTTGCCCAGGGAGGAGGTAACTCCGCCCGTTACGAAAATGAACTTGGCCGTTGCAGCCGGGGGGGTGATGGTTCGGTCTGGCATAACGGGGAACAAAGGTAGGGAAAGAGTTGGGCGGGGCCTTGCTTACCCGCCCGATGCGTAAGCTTTTCCTGTCTCCCGATTGCGGATTCCGCAACGGGCCATGCCCTACGTCATCAGGTTTGGCTAAGTTCACCGCCAGATTTTACCGCCGTATTCAGCTCCCAGCTGAAAAAAGAATCCGACGCGATGAACCCGATGCCCGACGCTGCCTTCTGGCAACTTATCGACCAAGCCGCCGCGGCTGCTCCTGCCGACAACGACGCCCGGGCGCAGTTGCTGGTGAATGCGCTGGCGAGCCGGCCGCTGGAGGAAATAACGGCCTTCGAGCTGACGCTGCGCCAGCACCTGATCGAGGCCGACGACTACGGCATCATGGCGGCGCAGAAAATCATCGATGGCTACGTCTCCGACGACCCCTACCTCTACTTTCGCTGCTGGCTGATCGGGCAGGGCGAAGTGGTATTCCGGGCGGCCCTGCAGCACCCCGACTCCCTGGCCGCCCTTGTGCCTGGCGCCTACGAATGTGATTTTGAGCCCCTGCTGTACGTGGCCACCGAGGCCTACAAGCAGCAGACCGGCCAGGCAGAAGACGATACTTTTCCGCGGGGCGTAGCCGTGAGCCAGGGCCTGGACTACGATTTTATGGCCCCGCCCACCACCGGCACCGACTGGATCGAGGAAGACCTGCCCAAGCTGCTGCCCAAACTGTGGAAGAAATTCCGGTAGCATGAGCCCGGCCCGCGTATCAGAGCAGTTTCCCAATCGGTGTAGCCAGG
The DNA here is from genome assembly GCF_003258365.1 of Hymenobacter edaphi. Classification (GTDB taxonomy): domain Bacteria; phylum Bacteroidota; class Bacteroidia; order Cytophagales; family Hymenobacteraceae; genus Solirubrum; species Solirubrum edaphi. The sequence continues at coordinate 147,784 of NZ_QHKM01000005.1, forward strand.
CCGGCGCTGCATTCCGGGTAACGGCACTTGGATTGAGTCGTTGAATGGCAGAATAATGAATAATTGACCACCTTGAGCTGTTGCCACCAATGACTGCAACCAGATATTACCGGCCGCTGCACTGACGAAACCCAACGATTTAGCCAGATAAAATGGAAGGCAAAAGCTTTACACCGTTTCCAGTTTTGACAACTGCCAGACTGACCTTGAGGCAGCTCAGAAGCAATGATGACTATGAAATATTCGCTTTGCGTTCGAATGATAACATAAACAAATATCTTGACCGGCAACCAAGCAAATCCATTGAGGACGCGAGGAAGTTTATCCAAGCCATTACCGCAAACACCCAAAGCAACACCTCCGTTTACTGGGGAATTGCCTTGAGCGACACGGACAAATTAGTGGGGGCAGTGTGCCTGTTCAATTTTTCAGAAAACCATTCGAAGGCGGAGATTGGGTATGAGTTAGCACCAGACTTCCAGGGAAAAGGCCTAATGCAGGAAGCACTTGCAGCAGTAATTCAATTTGGTTTTTATCAGATCGGGCTACATGCAATAGAAGCCCACACGCACCTGGAAAACCAACCTTCGACAGGCATATTGAAGAAATTAAATTTCAAGACAGATGGCACTGTCGACAACAACTTAGTATTATTTACATTAACGCATGATACTTGAAAGAATAACCGACTGCCAACTACCGGTTTACAAGAGCGTGTTTGGATTTTGCTGAACAGGCCTCCAGCGCGTCATGCTGAGCTTGCCGAAGCATCCCTACCGCTTCGTTGAACGAGCCCAGACGAAGCGGTAGAGATGCTTCGGCAAGCTCAGCATGACCAAAACCTAAAATCCCAAACACGCTCTAAAAGTTGACGCTTGACATCAAGTATTCAATTATAAATCACCAGACCACTTTTTAGGCAGTTGCAGGGGTAGCCGCATCACAAAACCCTAACCCAGCTGCAGGGCTGAACAATTATTTTGCGTTGCGGGGGCTTCAATTTCCAACGTTCTGCATTAAAAGATGACAAGCGCAACCATCCCCCCCCATGGCCAGGACGTTTTGGACGAAGGCCCCTTCTACCACGGCACCCGGGCCGATTTGCGGGTTGGGGACTTACTCACGGCCGGGTTCAGCTCGAATTACCGGCCCGAAGTCGTGATGAACCATATCTATTTCACGGCCTTGCCCAATGGCGCGGGCCTGGCGGCGGCGCTGGCGGCCGGAACGGGGCCCGAACGGGTATACCTGGTGGAACCGACCGGCAGCTTCGAAAACGACCCGAACGTGACGGACAAGAAGTTTCCGGGCAACCCGACCCGTTCCTACCGCAGCCAGGCGCCGCTGAGAATCGTAGGCGAAGTGACCGAGTGGGTGCGGCAAACGCCCGAGCAAATCCAGCACTGGCGCGCCCTGTTGGCGAACAACAAAGGGGAAATCATCAATTAGCCTCGCGCCTGCCCCAGCCGCTGACCTCCAACCGACCTCCTCTCCCATGCCCGACCCCAACAAAACCATCCTGCAGCAAGCCAACGCCGCCATTACGGCCGGCGACTACGAAGGCTTCCTCGCGCACTGCACCGAGGATACCCAGTGGACCTTCGTGGGCGAGCAGACGCTGCGCGGCAAGCAGGCCGTGCGCGAGTGGATGCGCACCGCGTACCGGCAGCCGCCGCAGTTTCGGGTGGAGCACCTGATTGCCGAGGCGGATTTCGTGACGGCGCTGGGCTCTATCACCATGACCGAGGACGGCCAGGCAGTGGAGTACGCGTACTGCGACGTGTGGCGGTTTCGCGAGGGTAAAATGGCCGAGCTGCGGGCCTTCGTCATCAAGCCCTAGCCCCGCAGCGAAGACCACTGCCCCGGCGGGCAGCATCACGCCCCAGCTTTTTCGGCCTTCCTATGACTCCACCGGCGGTTGCACTGCAGACCCGCATCCTGGAAATTGCGGCGGTGCTCCTGACGGCGGCCGGCAAGTTCCTGTTTATGGATTACCTGAACTGGCGCTTGGCGTTTATCCTCACCGCCATAGCCGGCTGGGGCCTTTACGTGGCTGTCCGGCAACGCCAGGTGCCGGGCATTACGGCCTATTGGGGCTTCCGAACGGATAACTTCAACCCGGCGCTGCGCCTGGTGCTGCCGTTTGGAATCAGTACGGTGGTGGTATGCACCCTGCTCGGCCTTTACCGCGACACCCTCAACGTGACCTGGCACATACTGCCCATTTTGCTGCTTTACCCGCTGTGGGGCACGGTGCAGCAGTTTTTGTTGATTGCGCTGACGGCCGGCAATCTGCACGAGCTGCCCGGCCTGAGGCCGCGCACATTCATCATCGTGCTGGCGTCGGCGCTGCTGTTTGGCGCCGTGCATTACCCCTTTGCCTGGCTGATGCTGGGTACTTTCGTGCTGGCTGTTTTCTACGGCTTCGTGTACCTGAAGGAGCGCAACCTGTACGTGCTGGGCATCTTCCACGGCTGGCTGGGCGCCGTCTTCTTCTACACCGTGGTCGGCCGCGACCCGTTTATGGAGGTGTTCGGCCGGCTGCTGTAGCCCGGGGCGGGCCGCCGGCTCGGAGGCTTGGCCGTGGCTGACGCGCGCTGACCAAAGCGGCCCCGCTCCGGCGGCGGAGCCGGGGTCTTTTTTTAGCGGCGGCCGGGTATAAGCGGCGACGGATCCAGACTTTTGTCGGGCCGGGCGGCGGCGCCCGCCCGCCTCCACTCCTTCCCCATCGACGCATGAACGCCCAGGTTACGGACTACATCAACAATGCACCGGACGCGCAGCGCGCCCTGCTGCAGGAGCTGCGGGAGCTGATCCGGCAGGCCCTGCCGGCCGTGCAGGAGCAGTTTAAGTGGGGCCGGCCCGTGTTTTCGGCCGGCCCGGACGTGGCCTACCTCAAAACCGCCAAAGCCTACGTCACGCTGGGCTTTTTCGACGCGGCCCGGCTGCACGAGGACCTGCACCTGCTGGACGGCACCGGGCAGAGCATGCGGCACATCAAGCTCCGCCGGCCGGCGGACATCGACCGGGCGCGGCTGACGCAGTGGCTGCAGGTGCTGGCAGCGTAGAGCCGGCGCGCGACCGGGCCCTGCCCGGCGCTTATTTTCGGCGCTGCCCCGTAGCTGCCTCCCACCGACCGGCCGCCAACGACACCGCGAAATGCCCGGCGCGGCCGCCGAGGCCCAGTAGCAGGAGCGCCCCGTGACGCCGCGCCCGCCGCGCCATGCAGCGAAATAACGGCGGACCTCAACAAGCCCAATCAACACCTCAACTTCTCAAGCACGACCCCATGAAACTCGGAGCATTTTCGGTGAGCCTCAGCGTCAGGGACCTCACGGCCTCAAAGCAGTTTTATGAACGCCTGGGCTTTACGGCTTTTGCCGGCGACGTAGCGAGCCGTTACCTCATCATGAAGAACGGCAATGCCCTGATCGGTCTTTTCCAGGGCATGTTCGCCAATAACATCCTGACGTTCAATCCCGGCTGGGACGAAAACGCCGCGAATACGGAGCCGTTTGATGACGTCCGGGAGATTCAGCGGCAGCTGAAAAGCCAGGGCGTCAGCATCGACCACGAAGCCGACGAGCAAACCGCCGGCCCGGCGAGCCTGACGCTCACCGACCCGGACGGCAACGTGATTTATATCGACCAGCACCGCTGATGCGCCGGCGCCTTGCCCGAGGACCGGCGCCCGTAGCAGCCCATTCACCCCGTCCCTTTCCCTGAGATGCCGAAGCTTTTCGTTAAGGCCGTGGCCCTGGCCGCGCCGCTGGTCCTGGCGGGCTGTTATTTCGCGGCCCGGTGCCGCAACCCGTTTGAGGAAGTCGAATGGCTTGAAGACCACCCGGGCGCGGGCGACCGGTACGCGACGTTTACACCAGTGCTGAGCACCGATCATTCCGTCGTGCTCGGCCCCGCCATCGGGGCTGACTACGGCGAGCTGTTTTTCGAGGACCTGAACCATGACGGTGTGCGGGAAGCCATCGTCGAGACCAGCAGCGGGCCGCTGGCGGAGGCGTTTACGGCCGAGCGTCAGGTGCTGGAGTACCGAAAGCGCCCGGGCCAGCGCCCGACGTTTGTGCTGATTGAGAGCCGGGAGCTGGCGGAGTAAGGCGGCAGCGCATTGCCAACGGCTCACCGGACCGCCACCCGGCCGCCACCGGCCACCGCCAGCGGCGAAACGCGCACCGGACGGCCGCGTCGCCATTTGGAGCCGGCCCGCGTAGGAAGGTGACGCCCTGCTCCCGGTTACCGCCCCCGAAATGGCCCGGGCATGTGGAAACCGGGCGGCAGCCGCATCTGCTCCTGTATGATGATAAAACTATTCCTATCCCTGGCGTTTGTGCTGCTCACGCTCAGCGGCTCGGCCCAGAAAATCCTGGTCCGGGGCCTGGCCCGCGACACCACGCGGGGCCGCAACCCGGTAACGGTGGTGGTGAATGACACCGTGAACAAATTCGCCCGGGCGGCGCGCCGGCAGCTGGACGCCCCGGGCCTCGGCGAGGCGCAGCGGGAAGCACTGCTGCGGCAGTTTAGGGCCCTGGCGGCCGACACGGCGTACGTGGTCCGCACCGATAAGCAGGGACGCTTCCGCATCCGGGCCCGCAAGACGGATTCCCTGTACTTTTCGTCCTACCACTCCCTGCCGGCCCGCTACCCCGTGGCCGAGCTGCGCCGCCGCCGGGCCGTCGACATTCACCTCCAGCCTCAGCCCTGCGAGCCGTACGTAACCTGCCAGGATACAGCGGGCGCGGAGTACGCCTTCATCGGCCGCAAAATCAGCCTGGAACGGACGGAACACCCCTACTACTGCCCGGAAGCCGGCCGCCCTTTTCTGAGCATGGACGGGCGGTACGCGGCCCGGTACCAGCTGCTGGCCCAGCTCGCCGGCCGCTTCCCCCGCGACACCATGGCCTTCACCGCCTACGACCACTACGGCTCGCCCGCGTTTGGCCGCCACGAGCAGGTGCTGCTGTTCGTGCAGGATTATTGCGGCCGGCTGATCCACCAGAAATACCAGTACTATCCCGTGTACCGCACCGCCGATGGCCGCTGGGCCGCGCCCTACCAGTGGCTCGACCACCACGACCCGGAGCTGGCGCCGCCCATTCAGCCCCGGCCGATGGCGTTTGCCGCGCCGGTGGTCATCGACGTGGCGGGCGCGGCCCCGGAGTACGTTTTGCAGCACTACCCGGCCCCCTATTACCGCGTGGAAAATGGTCGGGCCACGGCGGTGTATGGCAACTACGTGGACGAGCTGCTGGAAAACCGCCGCCGCCTGCGCGGGCCGCGTCGCGCCAAAAATGCCCGGCTGGAAGCCCAATCCCAGCAGCTGCTGCAACGCCTGAATACGCCGAAAAACTAACCGGGCCGCCGTCCCCTCCCCGCCGCCCGACCGCCGAGCACGGGAAACCAATTCTTAGCGGGCCGCTCCGGCGCGGACGGTTTTCAGCCGGGCGGCGCGGGCGCGACCTGCAGCAAGCGGAAAAACGCGGCCTGGAGTGGTGGTCGGGCCCTGCGGGCCGGGCGCGCATCGAGTACCAATACGCGCCGGGCCAGCAAGGCCAGCACCGTTGCTAGGTGCGTTGCGGGCAAGGATTTATACTTATAAAAAGAAAATATTTACTTTATTACTTCATCATCACAATCAAGAACCCGTATACCACAGCCCGATAACGCCCGCCCTGCGTGCCAGAGGTCATCGAAGCCAGTTCCGCCGAGCTCTTTCAGGCTTGCGCACCGGTTGCCGCACGGCTGGTAATGAGCGGCTTCGCAGCCCGTCAAAGCTGTTTTTCACCACTCCAAACAACCCATTTGCCTTATGAAATCCGCTACGCTCTTACTGCTATTGCTGGCCGCGGCCTCCATCCCGACCACCGCTGCTACCGCCCCCGACGAGCCGGGCAAAACCTCAACGGAAACCAGCAAGGCCAAAGTGAAAAAAGCATCCAAAGCGCGGGCCCCGCTGTTTGCCCGCCGCAAGGTCAAGGAATCGGGCTATTCGCGCGCCATGCGCCGCAACGAGCTGCTACGCTAGGCGCCCCGGCCTCCGCCCCCTGGAAAACAAGCCGGCCCTTGCAAGGGCCGGCTTGTTTATGCTCACTTGCTTCCGCTTTTGCGCCAGCCGGGCCGCCCGGCTTACCGGGGCGGCTGGGCCCGGCCATCGTGGCCGCGTTCCGCCGACGCCCGGCGCGTCACAGCCACACCGTTTTTTTTATACCAGAGACACCCAAAGGCTGATCTGCCGCTGCTGGGGGCACCTGCCTGCGGCGTACTCCTGTTTGACACCGCAATTATCATAGCCCCACGGGGCACCGTTTCCTCCTTTTCAGGTCCGTCTTTCAGGCGGACCTTCGTTTTGTTATTCGGCCAGGCCCTGTAGTGCATCCTATTACGCTTCTCGGGCCGGTTTTACCTGCTGATTCGCCCTTACAGGGGCAGTTTTTTGTTTTTTCACCTTCATCCATTCCCCATGAAAAAGTCATTATTGGTATTGTCGTGCGTAGCCGCGGGCCTGAGCCTGGCCAGCTGCGAGAAAGAGCCGGCCGGTGAAGCGGCTCCCCAGCCCAAAGTCAGCGAAGAAGTGGTTCTGCGCAACGGGATTCTGGTGTTTAAAGACCGGAAGACCATGCGCGAATTCAACGCCCGCCTCAACGCCAAGGGCACGGCGTATGCGGATCAGTGGGAGCAGTCGTTGGGGTTTGAGTCCATGGCGCACATCCTGAACGAAGTGAAGGCCGCCGAAACCCAGCTGGAAGTTGATTTTCTGCGGGGCAAAACAGCCGCGCAGCTCACGCAGCTCCGCCAGCAGCCCGCGCTGCACTCGGCGCTCTACACCAAGTGGGTGAATGCCGGGGTGCTGCGCGCCGAGAAAAGCCCCGATGGCGGCGAAACCCTGGACGTGAATGCCTCGCACACCCACTACACCAACGTGATGAACGCCGACGGGATGGTGGCCTTCGGCGACACGCTCTACCAGTACCGCGGCAACAAAATCAAGGTAACCACGAAGGGCCTGGGGCAGGCCGCCGCGCTCAAGGCCGCTTCGGCCTCCGATGCGGCGCAGCACATCACCGTCAAGACCAGTCCGTTCCGCTACGAAAGCCAGCAAGGCCAGCAGCGCACCAACGAAATAACCTACAACGGCAACCAGTGGCGCGACGCCTACAACGGCTCCAAGCAGAAGGCTATCATCAAGGTGTCGCTGTACTCGGAAATTCTCTACGATGCGCACAAGCAGAACTTCGTTGATTTCTGGATTGAAGCGCGCTGCCTGAAAAAGAACTTCTGGGGCAACTGGGTAGACGAAAGCTTCGGCGACGGTATCTGGGGCATTGAGGCCACCTATTCGTGGACGGCGCAGGTAAACCCCTTCTGGTATTCGACCATGACGCTGAACGTGCCCGGCTATACCCCCGGCAACGCCTACGTGTACTACGTGCCCGATACCCACCCCGGCACCATCAAGATGGACTACACCACCGGGGCGCCGCAGTTCGGCAACCAGCTGTTCCCGAACGGCACCTATACGCCCTACTTCGACCCCAGCACCGGCTACAACTACTACATCAGCCAGGGCATCAAAATCGACAACAACTCGATTTTCAAGTGCATTCCGGTCAATTTCCGGCCGGAAGCAGTGCTCTACTGGGCCAACTAAGCCGACATCACCCCGAAAACAACAAAAGGGCCTCCCAGGAGGCCCTTTTGTTGTTTTCGGGGTGGGGCTGCCCTCAGAAGCTGCGTTCGTAGCTGACGGCGGGCAGGATGGGAAACAGGCTCAGCTGGTAGAGCTGCTTCTGCTGGCGCTGGTCGCGCTCGAAGTACAGGTAGTACGGGTTGTGGCGGCTGTAGGCGTTGTAGGCCCCCACGCGCCAGGTCCGCTCCCCGTGCCGGACGGTTTTGGTGAAGGTTGCCCCCAGATCGAGGCGGTGGTAAGCGCGCATGCGGAAGCTGTTTTTGGGGCCGTATAGTTCGGCCTCCTGGTAGGCGTAGCGGTCGGCCAGGCCGCCGCCCAGGCCGTAGCTCTGCTCCACAACGTTGTAGGTACCCTGGGCCAGCGTCAGGGCATTGCCGGTGCCGTAAACCCAGGTGGCCGACAGCGTCAGGCCGGGCCGCAGCGCGTACACCAGCACCACCGAGGCGTCGTGGCGCCGGTCGAACTTGTAGGGGTACCACTGATCCTGGTTCAGACCGTTGAACTGCCGCTCGTTGCGCGCCAGCGTGTAGCCCACCCAGCCGGTGAGGCGGCCGGTTTTCCGCTGCACCAGCACCTCCAAGCCCCGCACCCGCCCCTGCCCCCCGCCGACGACTTTGTCCTGCCAGTCCTGGGAGCTGTTGTAGAACGTGGCCCCCTCCCGAAATTCGATCAGGCTGCGCAGACGCTTGTAGAAGGCCTCCACGCTCACCTCCACGCCCCAGGCGGCCACGGTATGGGCCAGGCCCACGGCCACCTGCTGCGCCCGCTGCGGCGCAATGCGCTTGGTGGCGGGCACCCACAGGTCGGTCGGCAGGCCGGCCCCATTGTTGGAGAGCAGGTGCAGGTACTGCTGCATGGCGGCGTAGGACGCCTTCACCGCCGTATGCGCGCCCAGCAGGTAGGTACCGAGCACGCGCGGCTGCACGCCCCCGAAGGTGTGTCCCTGCACGGTGTAGGCCACGGCCCGCACGCCCACATTGGCCGAGAAGCGTGCCCCGAGCCGCCATTCGTCTTCCGCGTAAGCGGCGGCCTCCAGGGCCGTCAGGCGGTGGCTGCCGAACACGGTATCGACCCCGGCTACGTTGGTGCGGGTGGTAAAGTAATTCACGCCCGGCGTGAACGTATGCTGCAGGCCCGTAGCGCCGAACCGGAGCTGGTGCGCCGGGTTGGGGTAGTAGTCCACGTCGGCTTTCAGCTGCACGTCCTGCACGCCGGAGGTAAAGCGGGCGGCGCTGTTTTCGCTGCGGCCGGCCGGTGAGCTGTCCTCGGCGCGGTAGGTCTGCCCGTTTTCGTAGCGAAACCGGGTCAAAGCCAGCGTGGCATTGCCGAAAAGCCGCGGGGACAGCTGCCGGTTCCAGCGCAGCGAGGCCAGGGCATTGCCGTAGCGCAGGTTGCTGGCGCCCTGCGAGCGAAACTCGCCCTGGGGCCGGGCCACTACCTGGGGCTTCTGCACCAGAAACAGCCGGTCGCCGCTCAGGTACACGGCGGCAAACAGCTGGTCGCGGGCGGTGGCCTGGTGGCTGACCTTGAGGCTGCCGTCGTAAAAGGAGTAGCCCACGACGCTGCCGCCCCCCGAGGCCCGCTTGCTGGCCAGGCGCGAAAACACGTCCAGGTTGCCGCGGCGGGCCGAGACGAGAAAGGTGGTTTTGCCCTTGCCCAGCGGCCCTTCCAGCGAAAAGTGGGTGGCCAGCACCCCCAGGCCGGCCCGTCCGCTCAGTTTTTGCCGGTTGCCTTCCTTCAGGCGCACATCGAGCACGGACGACAGACGGCCGCCGTAGCGGGCCGGAAAGCCGCCCTTGATCAGGCGCACGTCGCTGATGGCGGCCGCGTCAAACACCGAAAGAAAGCCGCCCAGGTGACTCACGTAGTACACGGGCACGTCGTCGAGCAGGGTCAGGTTCTGATCGGGCGAGCCGCCGCGCACGTACAGCGCGCCGCTGCCCTCGCGCCCCGACTGCACCCCGGGCATCAACTGAAACGCCCGCAGCACATCGGCCTCGCCGAGCAGGGCCGGCAGCTGCCGCAGCTGGGTTATCGGAATCTGCAGCGTGCTCATCTCGGCGCGGCGCTCCAGCGGGGCTTCCAGCGCGCCATGCACCTGCACCTCCCCCAGCTCGTTGTCGGCGACGAGGGCGAAGAGTTGGCTGGCCGTGCGCCGCCCCGGCAGGCGGAGCGCCGTGCGCCGGTAGCCCAGGTAACTGGCCGTCAGCTGCACGGTATCCTGGGCCCCCAGGGTCAGGGAGTAGAACCCGGCCGCGTTGGTGGTCGTCCCGACCTGGCCGCCGGCCACGTATACCGCCGCCCCGATCAGCTTTTCGCCGGTCAGCGCGTCCTGCACGGTGCCGCTGATGGTCACGCGCGTGGCCTGGCCCCGGCCGGAGTGGGCCGCCAGCAGCAGCGCTCCGGCCAGGCAGCCGCCGCGAAAGGAGCAGCGTAGCAGCATATCAGCGGGGGCGTAAAAGCAGCGTCTCCTTGGCGTAGCCAACCACCACCCCGTACCCGCCGCGCACGTTGGTGTACATCGCGCTGGGGTCGCCGAGGAAGAGCAGCTGGTTCAGGTCGTTGGTGTCGCCTTTGGTGCCCTGGTTGTAGAGGTGCCGGGTCCAGCTTTTGCGGTACCGGTAGTACGCCCGGCTCACGGAGCGCAGCACCAGGTAGGGATTCTCGGCGTAAGGCACGCCGTTGCGGACGCCGGCGCCGTTGGGGTGAAAAGCCGCCCGCAGCTCGAAGCGCTGGCCGTTGAATAGCTGGTCCGAAAACACCAGCGAAGGCGGGTTGAAGCCGGCATCGTCTTCCGCCGCCAGGGTGGGGTTGCCGCGCGCGTCCAGCGGAATGCCGCTCCGCTCCCCGGCCGACTGGTAAAGACTGACCTCGTAGTAGTTGGCGGTGGCCGCCGGGTCGTCGAAGCGCAGCACCACGGTGCCGAGCAGCTCGTTGTTGCGGTCGGTGGCAGTCGGATACAGATACCAGGCATCCTGGATGGGCACCGGCGCCGGCACGGTATCGGTGGCCCCGACGCCGGGGTAGCCGTCGGCCGCCGCCGTCAGCGTGTAGGGCTGCCCGGGGCGGGGGCGGGCGGCCGTGTAGTACCAGCCCCGGCCCTGGCGGTGCAGCTGCTCGGCCGGCTGCCCGGGCGCCTGCAGGTACACCTGGGCCGCGTCGAGCAGGCGCGTGGCGGAGTCGGTAACGCCGGCGACGCGGCTGACCTGGACCCGAAAAATGCTATCGGGCGTCAGGATGGCGTTAAGCACCAGCTGCTTCGCTGGCAGCGGCAAGTCGGCGCTGATCTGGTCGATGCACCCGCTCAGCATCACTGCTCCCAAAGTTCCAGCCGTCAGGGCCCCTGCTCTCGTCCTCATTTTGCCAAGCGTAATACTTCTAATAGTCCACGTAATCGACAGACGTTAATCAAGCCGCCCGATTGTAATCTGCGGCGCGGTGCCGGGGCTCTAAAGCGGCCTTGCCGGACAGATGCCCCGGCAGCACCGGGCCCGTCAAACGCGCCAAACCCTGAGAACGTATATCATATCGGTAAATTACCGAAAACCCGGCAATCTGACCACCCCATGCGTTGCTGGCCCGCAACGGTCCGCCGCCCGGGCACCAAACTGCGGCCGTTCGCCGTAGCTTAGGCGCCCCATGCGCCGCCTGTTTCTGCTTTTCGTCGGCTGGATTGGCCTTGCGGCCGTTGCCCCGGCCCAGATTGCCCCTCCTGCTGCTCCCCCCGCTTTGCCCGCTGCCCCGGCCGATTGGCTGGTGCGCGAGCTGGACAACTCGCCCATTCTGCGCCAGCACCACGCCGGCCTGCAGCTCGCCGACGTAGCCACCGGCGAAGTCTTGGCTGCCTGGCACGCCGACAAGTACTTCACCCCGGCCAGCACCCAGAAACTGCTCACGCTCTACGCCGCGCTGCGCCTGCTGCCCGACTCGGTGCCGGCCCTGCGCTACGTCGTCCGCGGCGACACGCTCCTCTTCCGCGGCACCGCCGACCCCACCTTCCTCCACGGCGACATCCCCAGTACCCGCGCCTACCAGCTGCTGCGCCGCTGGCCCGGCCCGCTCGGCTACGCCGAAACCCCGATGGCCGACGCCAAGCTGGGGCCCGGCTGGAGCTGGGACGATTACCCCTACTACTTTCAGCCCGAGCGCGGCCCCTTCCCCGTTTATGGGCACACCGTGCGCTTTTACTACCGCCGGCCCGGCCAGAGCACGGTGGCGGTGCGCCCGGCCTGGTTTCGGGCCGCTACGCAGAAGGCCCCGCCCGGCGCCGCCAGCCCCGACCACGTGCGCCGCGAGCTGGAAGCCAACCGCTACACCTGGTTTCCCGCGCCCCGGGCCTGGGTCGACGAAGTCCCGTTCCGCACCGACGCCGCCCTGCTGCTGAGCCTGCTGCGCGACACCCTGAAGCGCGACGTGCAGCCCGTGCGCTGGCGCCTGCGCCCCGGCGAAACGGCGAAGACGTACTACGGCCTGAACGTAGACTCCCTGCTGCGCCGCTGCATCCGCGTCAGCGACAACTTTCTGGCCGAGCAAACCCTGCTGCTCTGCTCCGCCCAGCTCGGCCACGACACGCTCAGCATTGCCCGCACGGTGCAGCATGTGCGCCGGCAGGGCTGGCTGCGCACCCTGCCCGACTCGGTGGCCTGGGTCGACGGCTCGGGCCTCTCGCGCCAGAACCTGACCACCCCGCGCAACCAGGTGGCCCTGCTGCTGGAGCTGCACAAGCTGGTGCCTGAGGCCCGGCTGTTTGATCTGCTAGCCGCCGGTGGTCGGCAGGGCACCCTTAAGCGCGCCTACCGCGACCCGAAAGGCCTGTGGTTCTGGGGCAAGACGGGTACGCTTACCAACAACCACAACCTCTGCGGCTACCTGCGCACCCGCTCGGGCCGGCTGCTGGCCGTGAGCTTTATGAACAACAACCACCTGGCCGAAACCAGCGTCATCCGCCGTGAGATGGAGCGCGTGCTGACGCTGGTGCGTGAGCAGCTGTAAGTTTTAAGGTGACAGGTTGTTACGCGGCTGGCCGATGGGCAGGTCAGTAGTGAAGCGAGAAAATGTTCCACGAACAACCATTTAACAGCCAGTAATTTAACCATTGACCAACCCAACGTTCCACAAAATTAATGGAAGGTTTCACGGTGGTTTCTGCTATTTTTGATTTCACATCGGCTGGTAATTGGCCGATGGCCCTCAGAGTGAGTATGTCAGAGAAGCACGAAGAGAAACCGACCCCGACGCCGCTGGCCAAGCGCCGCGTGGGGGGCCTGGGTCGCGGGTTGAACGCCCTTATCGAGGGGAGCTACGAGAAAAAGAGCGAGCGGCTGGGCCTGGTGCCCCACCCCGCCAACTCCGTGGGGCTGATTCCGACCGACCAGATCGAGGCCAACCCTTACCAGCCGCGCACCCACTTCGACCAGGAGGCGCTGCAGGACCTGGCCGAGAGCATCAAGGTGCAGGGCATCATTCAGCCCGTGACGGTGCGCCAGACCGGCCCGGCCGCCTACCAGCTGATTTCGGGTGAGCGGCGCCTGCAGGCCTCGCGCCTGGCGGGCCTGGAGGCTATTCCGGCCTACATCCGCAAGGCCGACGACCAGCAAATGCTGGAAATGGCGCTGATTGAGAACATCCAGCGCGAAAACCTCAACGCCATCGAAATTGCCCTCAGCTACCAGCGCCTGGTGAGCGAGTGTAATCTGAAGCAGGAAGAGCTGGGCGACCGGGTGGGCAAAAACCGCTCGACCGTAACCAACTACCTGCGCTTGCTCAAGCTGCCGCCCGACATCCAGATCGGCCTGCGCGACAGTGTCATTTCGATGGGCCACGCCCGCGCCCTGCTCAGCGTCGACGACGCGGCGGCGCAGCTGAACCTGTTCCGGCGCATCGTGACGGAGGAAATGTCGGTGCGGCGGGTGGAGCAGCTGGTGCGCCAGGGCGTATCGGCCCCGGCGGCGAAAAACGACTCCGCGCCGGCGACGGACCAGCCGGTGGTGCAGGTAGCCGAAATCAAGCGGGCCGAGCGGCATTTGTCCGACCGATTCGGCTCGCGCGTACAAGTGAAACCCACGGCGCAGGGTCGGGGCGAGATTCGCATCAGCTTCGACTCGGCCGAGGACATGCACCGCATCATCAGCATACTGCAACCGGCGTAAGCGGCGTTGTGGGGAGCAATTATGAGCAACCCAAGTTTTAGTTGGCTTCGAACGGCCCCATTGCTGCCGGCAGTGGGGCTGTTTTGTCTGGCTGCCCCGGCGGCGCGGGCCCAGGCCGTCACGGCCGGCCCCGACTCGGTGCGGGTGCAGGCCGGGCCCACCGTGGCCGACTCGCTGCGCCGCAACCAGCGCCTGCTGGGCATGCGCGTGACGCGCCCGCAGAAAGCCGTGCTGCTGGCGGCTATGCTGCCCGGCGCCGGGCAGGTCTACAACCACAAGTACTGGAAGCTGCCGCTGGTGTACGGGGCGCTGGGCGGCACGGTAGCGGCCGAGGTGTTTTACTGGCAGCGCTACCGCGAGTTCAAGCGCGGCGTCGACGCCCGCCGCAACCGCCAAAACGGCCTCACCGGCCCCGAGTCCGTTGATACCGGCACGCGCTCCGGCGTGTACACGCAGGATGCCGCCGGCGATGCGCAGCAGTTCAATGCCCTGCGCTTTTACCGCAGCAACCGCGACGTGTTCTTCGCCTACATCGGCCTGGCCTACGGCGCGCAGATCCTCGACGCACTGGTGGACGCGCACCTGTACGACTTCGACGTGAGCGACAACCTCTCGCTGAACGTGCAGCCCTACGCCCTGCCGGTGCCCGGCAGCCCCTCGTTCGGGCTGGCCTTTACCTTTACTCCGCGCACGGCCGCGAAATCCGTCGTGCCGCGCCGCTTCTGACACCATGAACATTCTCCTGATTGGCTACGGCAAGATGGGCCGGGCCATTGAAGCCTTAGCCCTAAGCCGCGGACACCGGATTGCCGGCATCATCGACCCCTCGCACCCCGACGCGAAGCTGGAACAGTTCGGCCCGCACAACGCCGACGTGGCCATTGAGTTCACCCACCCCGACGCGGCCTTTGCCAACGTGCAGGCCTGCCTGCGCCAGGGGCTGCCGGTGGTGTGCGGCTCCACGGGCTGGCTGCACCACTTCGGCGAGGCCAGGACGTTGGCCAAGGAAAAGGGCGGGGCGCTGTTCTACGCCTCCAACTACAGCGTGGGCGTGAACCTGTTTTTCCACTTCAATGAGTACATCGCGGCCAAAATGCACCAGTTCGGCGGCTACGATGTGCAGGTGCGCGAAATTCACCACGTGCACAAGGTGGACCAGCCCAGCGGCACGGCTCTGACCACGGCCGAGGGCATCATGCGCCATTACTCCGAGAAGAAGAAGTGGCGCAATGACCCGGCCCAGGCCCCGGACGAGCTGGCCATCATTTCGGAGCGCCTGGCCGAAACCGTGGGCACGCACGTTGTCACGTACTCCTCGCCCGTCGACGTGCTGGAGCTGAAGCACGAGGCCCTCTCGCGCGAAGGCTTCGCCCACGGCGCGGTGCTGGCCGCCGAGTGGCTGCCCGGCAAGCAGGGCGTGTTCGGCATGAAGGACCTGCTGGGGTTGTAAAAAGTAACACGTGACACGTAACAAGTGACACGTGTTGAGTGGCGGGGAAGGGCCGTATTTTCGGACGCTTGCGCTGAAATTTGGTCAAGCCCCGTTATTCTTGCTGCCCCGTACCCGGCTGATACCTTTGTTTCAGCCGCCTTTTATTACCTCCAAACTTGTCACGTGTCACCTGTCACGTGTTACTCCAAGCTCCTCACCCCCGATGGCAGTTACTTTCTGGAAGAACAAGCCGGCCGAGCAGCCGACCAAACCCAAAGGCTTCTGGCGCGAGTGGGGCGACGCCATCCTCTTCGCGGTGGTGGCCGCCACACTTATCCGCTGGGCCACCTTCGAGGCCTACACCATCCCGACGCCCTCCATGGAGCACTCCCTGCTGGTGGGCGACTACCTGTTTGTGAGCAAGCTGCACTACGGCCCGCGCACGCCCCAGACGCCCCTGCAAGTGCCCCTGACGCACCAGACTCTGTGGGGCACGGGCATCAAGAGCTATTCCGACCTGATTCAGCTGCCTTCCTTCCGCCTGCCGGGCTTCTCCGAAATCAAGCGCGGCGACGTGGTGGTGTTCAACGTGCCCTTCGAGGACCAGCACCCGGCTGATTTGCGCACCAACTACATCAAGCGCTGCGTGGCCGTGGCCGGCGACGTGCTGGAAATTAAAAACCAGCTGGTGTTCATCAACGGCAAGGTGCAGCCCACGCCGGCTGAGTCGCAGACCAGCTACCGCCTCGACATTCCGCAGCCCGACGACGAGCTGAAAACGGCCTTCCAGGAGCACGGCGTGGTGAGCTACAACGACGCCGACGGTATTCCGACGCCCAACCCGATGTTTCCGACGCCCACCTACTTGGTGGACATGACCGCCACCACGGCCGCTTTCTTCAAGCAGCAATCCTACGTGCGCGGCCTGGAGCGCGAAACGGCCGAGGCCGGCAAAGGCGAAGTCGACGTGTTCCCGAACAACCCCGACTACCCGCACTCGGCCCCGACGCAGCTGGTGAACTGGAACCGCGACAACTACGGCCCGCTGCCGGTGCCCAAGAAGGGCCAGACGGTGCAGCTGACCGCGCAGAACATTCCGATGTACGAGAAGATCATCCTGCGCTACGAGCACAACGACAACATCACGCTCGGCATCGGGCAGATTCTGCAGAACGGCAAGCCGCTGACCAGCTACACCTTCAAGCAGAATTACTACTTCATGATGGGCGACAACCGCCACAACTCGCTGGACTCGCGCTACTGGGGCTTCGTGCCCGAGGACCACGTGGTGGGCAAGGCCGTGCTCATCTGGATGTCGGTGAACCCGAACGGGGGCGTCGGCGGCAAAATCCGCTGGAACCGTATCTTCAATACCATCAACTAGACCACGGATTCGACGGATTTTTGGCTACGCCGACCTTCGGTTCGGATTTCACGGATTTTGTGGACGATTGTCCAGGAAACAGCCCGGCCTTACGGTCGGGCTGTTTGCATTTGAGCTTCTTATCCCCACACCTCGGCTACAATGAAAAGAGCCCAAGCACTCAGGTTTCGGCTCTATGACCGTCCCCGAAATCCGTGAAATCCGTGGTCTACCAATTAATCGGCGCCTCGCCGTGTTCCTGCAGGTACTGATTGGTCTTGCTGAAGGGCTTGGAGCCGAAGAAGCCTTTGTCGGCGGCGTAAGGCGAGGGGTGGGCGGCTTTAAGCACGAGGTGCTTGCGCTGGTCGATGAGCTCGGCCTTTTTCTGGGCGTAGGCGCCCCAAAGAATGAACACCACATGCTCCTTCTGCTCGGAAATCTTGCGGATGACAGCGTCGGTAAACTCTTCCCAGCCGCGTTTCTGGTGCGAGCCGGCGGTGGCCGCGCGCACGGTGAGCGTGGCGTTGAGCAGCAGCACGCCCTGCTCGGCCCAGCGGTCCAGGTTGCCGTCGGGCGGGCGCGGGGTGCCCAGGTCGTCTTCCAGCTCCTTGAAGATGTTGATGAGCGAGGGAGGCGTGCGCACGCCGTGCTGCACCGAAAACGCCAGGCCGTGCGCCTGGCCTTTGCCATGGTACGGGTCCTGGCCGAGGATGACGACTTTCACCCGGTCGAAGGGCGCCGCGTCGAAGGCGTGGAAAATCTGATTGCCGGCCGGGTACACCGTCTGGGTGGCGTATTCCTGCCGGACAAACGCAATAAGCTCCTGAAAATAGGGCTTTTCAAACTCGGGCTGTAGCGCCTTGCGCCAGCTTTCTTCTATCTTTACACTCATGCCTCTTGGGGTGACGGAATGCAGTTCGGCGGGCCAAACGTAGCCGAGTGACGTACGTAAACCAAATCTGAAAGGCTGCTGTTAGCTCCATTCACACCTGTTGTCATTCCCGCGCCATGAACTCAACGACCACCCAGGGCGTCACCGTCAGCGTCTCGACCAACTACCTGTCGGAGTATTCCAGCCCCCAGCAAGAGCACTTCGTGTTTGCCTATAAAATCGACATTCGCAACCACAGCGAGTACACCGTGAAGCTGCTGCGCCGCCACTGGCACATCTTCGACGCCAACGGTGTGGTGCGCGAGGTGGAGGGCGAGGGCGTGGTGGGCCAGCAGCCCACCCTGGAGCCCGGCGACGGGCACCAGTACGTGTCGGGCTGTAACCTGAAGACCGGCATCGGCAAGATGCGCGGCACTTACCTGATGGAGCGCGTGGCCGACGGCCGTACCTTCGAGGTCGAGATTCCCGAGTTTACCCTCGTGGTACCGTTCCGACTGAATTAACTGGCTACATGGCCAAACGGCTGAATGGTTAAATGGCTGGTTGTTCAACGACTTCGCGTGAACAACCAGCCATTTAACCATTCAGCCGTTTAACAACCCTCTTCCCTTGCTTCAGCAGGCACTGCGCTACTTCCGCTACTGGCTTCGCTCGGGGAATGCACACGGGCTGCATTCCCCGTTTGTTTTTTCCCTCTACCTCGACGTCGTCTGCCACACCGGCGCGTTTTACCCCTTCGATAACATCGAGGCCCGCCGCGACGCACTACTTGCCGACCCGCGCCGCCTGCGCATCACCGACTACGGTGCGGGCTCCCAGACCGGCGCCGGCCGCGAGCGGGCCGTGCGCACCGTGGCCCGGCACGCGGCCAAGCCCGCCCGGCTGGCGCAGCTCTTGTTTCGGCTCGTCAACTACCGCCGGCCGCGCACCGTGCTGGAGCTGGGTACCTCGCTGGGCCTGACCACGGCCTACCTGGCTGCAGCCTCCTCGCAGGCCCGGGTGCTCACCTTGGAGGGCTGCCCCGAAACCGCCGCTGTGGCCCGGGAAACCTTTGGGCAGCTGGGCCTGCAGAACGTGGAGCTGATCGAAGGCAACTTCGACCACACGCTGCCGGCCACCCTGGCTCAGCTCACGCAGCCGCTGGACTTCGCCTTTTTCGACGGCAACCACCGCTACGAGCCCACGCTGCGCTACCTGGAGCAGTGCCTGCCCTACGCTGCCGAGGAGTCGGTGTTCGTGTTCGACGACATTCACTGGTCCGGCGAGATGGAGCAGGCCTGGGAGGCCATCAAAGCCCACCCGGCCGTGACGACGACCGTGGACCTGTTCTTTATCGGGTTGGTGTTCTTCCGCAAGAACGCGCCCAAGCAGCATTTCACGCTGCGCATCGAAGGCCGCGGGCTGGGGGTGTAGCGAAGCCGCCGGTGAACCGGCAGTCGTTGCGAGCGAACCGAAGGTCGACGTCGTCAAGCGCGGCAACCTTTCCTCCCGCAGCACCGCCGAGCCAATACCTACCAACCGAGAACGGCCCCGCCCGAAACCACAGATGATGGTTTTCGGGCGGGGCCGGTTTTTAGCTTCTGCCCATTGGGCCGTTGTGCCGAAAGATTGCCACGGCTGCGCCTCGCAATGACAGCGGGGTGAACCGCGGCCGCTGCCTACAACGGCGACTGGGCTAGCGCACGGCTTCGCGGATGCGGGTAAGGCGCTCCAGCAGCTTTTCCAGGCGGTCGAGCTGCAGCATGTTGGCGCCGTCGGATTTGGCGGTGGCGGGCGTGGGGTGCGTTTCGATGAAGAGGCCATCGGCGCCGGCGGCAATGGCGGCGCTGGCAATGGTCTGGATCATTTCGGGCTTGCCGCCGGTCACGCCGCTGCTCTGGTTGGGCTGCTGCAAGGAGTGCGTCACATCCATCACCACCGGCACGCCGAAGCTTTGCATGGCCGGAATATTCAGGAAATCGACCACCAGATCGGTGTAGCCGAAGCTGTTGCCGCGGTCGGTGAGGATAACGTGCGGATTGCCCGACTGCTTGACCTTGTCGACGGCAAAGCCCATGGCCGCGCCCGAGAGGAACTGGCCTTTCTTGATGTTGACCACCTTGCCGGTTTCAGCGGCGGCTACCAGCAGCTCGGTCTGGCGGCACAGGAAGGCCGGAATCTGCAGCACGTCGACATACTCGGCGGCCAAGGCGGCTTCGCTCGATTCGTGGATGTCCGTGACGGTGGGCACGCCGATTTCGCGGCCCACTTTCTGCAGAATCTTCAGCGCCGTCTCGTCGCCGATGCCAGTGAAGGAGTCGATGCGGGAGCGGTTGGCCTTGCGGTAGGAGCCCTTGAAGACGTAGGGAATCTGCAGGCGGTCGGTGAGGCGGCGCACCTGCTCGGCAATGCGCAGGGCCATGTCTTCGCCCTCGATGACGCAGGGCCCGGCCATCAAAAAGAACTGACCGGAGTTGGTGTTGCGGAAGTGCGGCAGCGCGGCGGCGAGGGAATCAAGCATGGGAATCGGGCGCGGTTGGAAGAAGCGCCGGGCAAAGGTCGGGATGTAGCGCGAAGTTTCACTTCGCGTACCGCGGACGATGACGTTGGACCGACAGTCGTTCAGACGTGTCGTTCGACGATACGCGAACTGAAAGTTCGCGCTACTTGCGTCGCAGGCTGATGAACAGCTCCCGCCCCTGCCGCGGCTTGATAGAATTGTGGGCCGCCTCGAAGTGCAGAAACTCGAAATACGGGGCGAACAGCTGGCGGTACTCGTCGCGGGTGCCGCCGAAGGGCGGCCCGTCGCCGGGGCCCACGGGGCCGTCGAACAGCAGGCCGACCAGCTTGCCGCCGGGGCGCAGCAGCTCGGCGCACTTGCGGGCGTAAGCGGGACGCAACGACGGATCGAGGGCGCAAAAAAACGTCTGCTCCACGATGAGGTCGAACGCGCCGGTCAGCTGGAAGAAGTCGGCCTGCAGCAGGTGGGCGGCGGGAAAGCCGGGGACGCGCTGCTGCAGGGCCAGCAGGGGCTCGGCGGCGAAGTCGGCCACGAACACCTGGGGCCAGCCGGCTTGGTGCAGGTACTCAGCTTCGTAGGCGCGGCCGGCGCCGGGAATGAGGATGCGGCGCGCATCGGGCGGGCCGAGCTGGGCGAAGTAAGCACGCAGCGGCTCGGTGATGCAGCCGGCGTCCCAGGGGTCCTGGCCGGTGGCGTAGCGGGCGGCCCAGTAGGCGGCGTCGAAATTGGACTCGGGCATAGGGAAAACCGGGCAGCGCGGGGCGCGTAAAGTTGCCCGCCTAACTTATCCGTGTATTTTTGGCGTAAAGGTAACGTTGTGGCCGGGCCCCGGTCGGCCCGGCTTCATTCACTTTTCCCCCGCTTTATGGAACAACAACAAGCTCCCGAACGCCGCAATAACAACCGCTGGCTGCTGCTGGCGGCTCTGGTGCTCGTGCTTGTCGGCATCAACGGCATCCTCTTCTACATGAACCAGCAGAAGACGAAGCAGAACGAGCAGCTGGCCGCCGACATCAAGGTGAAAGACACCAAGCTGGAGGAACAGATCAAGCAGTACGAAACCCTGAAGGCCGATTTTGAGCGCCAAAGCCAGGAGCTGCAGAGCATGGGCCTGGCCAATGACTCGCTGGAATCCAAAATTGCCTCCGTCAACGCCGACCTGCTGAAGCTGCGCTCCTTCCGCGCCAGCTCCTTCTCGGTGGCCGATCAGAAACGCTTTCAGCAGCGCGCCCAGAACTTCGAGCGGCAGCTGCGCCAGAAAGACGACGAAATCGTGCAGCTGAAGAAGGATAACGAGATGCTGTTCACCGAAACGCAAACCCTGAAGGAGCGGCAGAACAAGCTCACGGACACCATCGGCACCATTGCGCGCACCAACCAGGAGCTGAGCGAGAAAGTGGCCATTGCCTCGCGCCTGCGGGCCGACAACATCCGCATCGGCGTCATCAACCGCCGCAACAAGGAGGACGACGACGACAACAACGAGTTCAAGGCCAAGAAGGTGGAGAAGATCAAAGTGACCTTCAACCTGGCTCAGAACGACGTGGCCCCCAAGGAAACCAAGCAGATCATGATGCGCCTGCTCGAGCCCGACGGCGCGGCTCTCTACAACCTGAGCACCGGCGGCGGCACCTTCCTCATCGACGGCAACGAAGCCTTTTACACCGCCAAGCAGGAGCTGGTGTACGACAACACCCGCCAGGGCGTGCAGTTCGTCTACGCCAAGGGCACCGAATACAAAACCGGCCAGCACACCGTGGAGCTGTACGCCGACGGCTACCTGATCGGCAAAACCACCTTCACGCTGAAGTAGACCACGGATTCAGCGGATTTATTCGGATTACACGGATTTCGTAGGCGAATAAACCGCCAACCACAGCAGGCAAAAAGCCCCGCCGGACTCATCCGGCGGGGCTTTTTATTGAAATAGAATTTCGTTGCTGACGCCTGGCTCCCCCTCTCCTTTTTCGGAGAGGGGGCCGGGGGGTGAGGGCTACGCCGGCTGCCCCTCCCGTACGCGGGCCTCGAAGGCTTCCAGCTTGGCAATGGTAGCTTTGATGTCCTCGGTGAAAATGGTGATGACCG
The DNA here is from genome assembly GCF_003258365.1 of Hymenobacter edaphi. GTDB lineage: Bacteria > Bacteroidota > Bacteroidia > Cytophagales > Hymenobacteraceae > Solirubrum > Solirubrum edaphi. Next base: position 169,904 of record NZ_QHKM01000005.1, read on the forward strand.
AACCTTCCTTGGCCGTTTCGAGCACGTAATCGATGGCATCGGGCTCGTTGTCGATGTAGGTGATGGGCAGGTCGGGCTTGTCCAGCGTGAGGCCCTGGCGCATGAGGGCTTCAATCTCGGCGGCGGTTTTACCGCGCAGGTCGCGGTCCTGGCGCAGCACCACCTCGTCGAAGATGCGGCCGGCCACCCGGGCGTAGTCGATGGTGTCCTGGTCGCGCCGGTCGCCGAGGCCCGACACGATGCCGACCTTGTGCGTGGCGGGCGTGGCGTCCATAAACTCGGCGTACTTCTCGATGCCGTGGGTATTGTGGGCGTAGTCGACCACCACCTCGAAAGTGGGGAAGCGGAAGATGTTCATGCGGCCCGGCGTCTTGGCGGCCGAGGGCACGAAGGTGCGCAGCGCGGTCTTGATGTCGTCCTTGTCGAAGCCGTAGCAGTAGGCGGCCAGCGACGCGGCCAGGGCGTTTTCGATGTTGAAGCGGGCCCGCCCGCCGAAGGTAATCGGTAGCTCCACGGCCCGGTCGATGCGCAGCTTGTAGCTGTTGCGGTAGATGCTCAGGTAGCCTTCCTCGTACACCGCGGCTAGGCCGCCGGCCTCCACGTGCTCCCGGATGCGGGGCGAGTGTTCGTCCATGCTGAAGAGGGCCACGTTGCAGTCCAGCCGCTCGCGCATGGCGTAGGTCAGGTCGTTGTCGGCGTTGAGCACGGCCCAGCCGCCCTTCCGCACGGTGCGCGGGAGCACGCCCTTCACCTCGGCCATTTCCTCCACGGTGTGGATGTCCTTCAGGCCCAGGTGGTCGGCGGCCACGTTAGTCACCACGGCCACGTCGCAGGAGTGGAAGCCCAGACCCGAGCGCAGCATGCCGCCGCGGGCGGTTTCGAGCACGGCGAAGTTCACCGTCGGGTCTTTCAGCACGAATTCCGCGCTCTGCGCCCCGGTACAGTCACCGCTCTGCAGCTGCCGGCCCTGAATGTAGATGCCCGAGGTAGTGGTGTTGCCCACTTTGTAACCCTTGGAGGCCACAATGTGCGCCAGCAGCAGCGTGGTGGTGGTTTTGCCGTTGGTGCCCGTCACGGCGAAGATGGGAATGCGCGCCGTGGCGCCCTGCGGAAACAGCATGTCGACCACCGGGGCGGCCACGTTGCGCGGCAGCCCTTCGGCCGGCGAAATGTGCATGCGGAAGCCTGGGGCGGCATTCACCTCGATGACGGCCCCGCGGGTTTCGTTCAGGGGAATGGCAATGTCGGTGGTCAGCACGTCGATGCCGCAGATGTCGAGGCCGATGATGCCGGCCACGCGCTCGGCCATGAGCAGGTTGTAGGGGTGAATCAGGTCGGTCACGTCGGTGGCCGTGCCGCCGGTGCTGATGTTGGCCGTGCTCTTCAGGTACAGCTCCTCCCCGGCCGGCAGCACCGACTTAGGCGTCAGCTCCCGGGCCTTCAGAATCTGCTGGCTGTGCTTGTCGAGCTTGATTTGCGTCAGCACCTTTTCGTGGCCCACGCCCCGGCGTGGGTCCTTGTTCACCTCGTCGATGAGTTGCTGAATGGTGCTGCTGCCGTCGCCCACGACGCAGGCCGGAGTGCGCTTGGCGGCAGCCACCAGCTTGCCGTTGATGACGAGCAGGCGGAAGTCGAAGCCCTCGATGAACTGCTCCACGATAACCGCGCGCGAATACACCTGGGCCGCTTTCAGGCCGGCCTGGGCCTCTTTCCAGTTCTTGATGTTGATGGTGGCGCCCTTGCCGTGGTTGCCGTCGAGGGGCTTGGTCACGATGGGGTAGCCCAGTTCCTCCACCGCGTCCTTGAGGCCCTCCACCGAGTACACGGTGGTGCCGCGGGGCACGGGCACGCCGGCCGCTTTCAGCATGCGCTTCGTGCGGTTCTTGTTGCCGGCAATTTCGACGGCGGCGTGCGAGGTGTTCGACGAGGTGGTGGCCCAGATGCGCTTCTGATTCACCCCGTAGCCCAGCTGAATGATGTTGGAGCCTTCCAGCTGGATGTAGGGAATGCAGCGCGAGGCCGCTTCGGCCACGATGCTCCAGGTGCTCGGCCCGAAGAACTCCTCCTCCCGGATTTCGTGCAGCTCGTCGACAATGGCTTTGAGGTCGTACTTCTCCCGGCGCAGCAGCTTGCTCACCAGCTCCACGGCGGCCTCGGCGGCCACGCGGCCGGCGCGCTCTTCCTGGTACTCAAACAGCACGATTTCCTGGCCTTCGTCGTAGGCCGGGCGGGTTTTGCCCCAGGTCAGCGGCATGCCGGCCAGGCGCTGCAACTCCAGCGCCACCTGCTGCACCACGTGGCCCCACGGCTCCCCGTCCGAGAGTTGCTCCAGGGTCAGGGGCGGGTGCTTGGCGTTGTCGCGCGGGTTGAGGCTCCGGGTTTGCTCCAGGCCGGGCAGCAGCTTGAGCAGACGCGCCGGAAATCCTTTGGCAGCGTTGCTCCAGGTGCCGGCCAGGTCTTCCAGGTCCAGTTTCAGCACGATGAGTTTGCGGTGCTTAACAGACCAGTAGCTCGGGCCGCGCATGGTGCGCAGGTCAACGATTTTCATATAAGGAGGTGGTGTTGAGGAAGGGGAGGAAACGAGTGCCCGCTTCTACGGGCCGGGTGTGGCGAAGGATATGGCCGAAAGCGGCGTAAAAGGCGTTTTCGGCGGGTTTTGGGGCAAACTAGTCGACCCCGCTTCAAATTAGGCGGTGCGCGGCAATAAGCCTAATAACTTGGGCGCTTACGGTTGAGCTTGGCGCCCATTCGGCCCGGCCCGGCGGCCGCGGCCGGCCCCAACTCCCTCAAAATATGCAAAAGCTCCCCTAATTACTGCCAGTTTATCAGGCACTTATCCGGCGCCCGGTTGGTTGTGTACGCAGGGTGCTGAAAAGCACCTTGTTTGGAATAAGGAGAAAAGCCGCCGCCCCTTGGGCTGCGGCTTTTTTCCGTTCAGGCCCCGAGCACCGCGCCGAAAAAATATTTCAACGCCCGCAATCCAGACCCCAAGCGGGCTCCGTAAGTCTGAGCGTCCGGCCCAAGCCGGCACGCTAGGTTTGCCCAAAGCCCCCGCTCCTTGAGTCGGGGCTTTATGCGTTTTGGGGCTTTTCCGGTCGATGGGCTACTCCTACTGGCACGTCAGGCAGAACGGCAGCACCCCAACGCCCCGAACTGAAAAAATTATTTTCGGGCGGGCTGTAACCTTCGCCGCGAAGGACGGTGTCCACATCCAGAAAGCCACCCCTCCTCCCCCGCTGCTGCACTTTGGACACGCTTACGGATAACGCGCTCATGCTCCGGGTCAAGGCCGGGGAAGTGGACCGGATGGGCCTGCTGTTCGAGCGGTACCACCGCAAGCTGTTCCAATTTCTCTACCACATGCTGGGCCGGGCCGAGGCCAGCGAGGATCTGGTGCAGACGGTGTTTTACCGCATGCTCAAGTACCGCCACACCTACACCGGGGAGGGCGAATTCCGCAGCTGGATGTACCACCTGGCCCGCAACGTGCTGGCCGACCACCTGAAGCAGAACCGCCACGCCAGCCGCCACCACGACGTGGCCCCGCTGGCCGAAACCATCCCCGGCGGCCCCCGGGCCGATGAGCGGCTGCAGCAGGAGCAGGAAGTGGCCACCCTGCACCGGGCCCTGGCCCGCCTCAGCGCTGACCACCGCGAGGTGCTGCTGCTGAGCCGGTTTCAGGAGCTGAAGTACGCCGAAATAGCCCGCGTGCTCGACGTATCCGAAGGCGCCGTGAAGGTGCGCGTGCACCGCGCCATGCACGAGCTGAAGGCTATGTATCTGAAAATCGAAAACTGACGGGAAGCCATGCGTTGCGAACAAGTCCAGGAGCAATTGCTCGATTACCTGCACCACCAGCTCAGTCCGCCCGAGCAACTGGTGCTCGACGCCCACCTCGCCCACTGCCCCGACTGCCAGGCCGAACTCGAAAGCACCCGGCAGCTGTGGCTGACCTTGGGCCAGCTGCCCACGCCCGAGCCCAGTGAGCAGCTGCGGCCCAACTTCTACGCCATGCTGGCCGAGTACAAGGAAGCGTCGAAACCATCGGCGGCCCGGATCTGGCTGACGCAGGCCCGGGGCTGGCTGCGGGAGTGGCTCACGCCGCAGTTTGCGGCCCGGGTGGCCTACAACCTCTGCCTGCTGCTGGTGGGCATTGCCGGCGGCTACTGGCTGGCGCGGCCGCAGCCGGTGGCCCCGGCCACGGCCAGCCAGCAGGAGCTGGCCCAGCTCACCCGGCAGGTGCAGGACATGCGCCAGGTGCTGCTGCTCTCGCTTATCGAAGCACCTTCGGCCACCGAGCGGCTGCGGGCGGTGGGCTACACCAAGGAACTCAGCCAGGCCAACCCCCGGGTGGTGGAAGCCCTGCTGAGCACGCTCAACCACGACGACAACGTGAACGTGCGCCTGGCCACTCTTGAAGCCCTGGCCCAGCTGGCGCCCAACGAGCCGGCCGTGCGCCAAGGCCTGGTGCGCGCCCTCACCCGGCAGGATTCGCCGCTGGTGCAGTCGGCCCTGGCCGACGTGATGGTGCAGCTGCAGGAAAAACGCTCGGTGCCGCCGCTGCGCCGCCTGCTGCGCCAGCCCGACCTCAACGAGGCCGTCAAAGCCAAAATCCAGGAAAGCATCAAGTCCCTTTCTCCCGACGCCCAAACCCATGAAACGTTCTTTCTTGCCCGCCCTGCTCACCCTGCTGAGCTTAGCATGTAGCACCCAGTGCCAGGCCCAGAGCCGCACCGAAGGCGCCCACCGCGCCGAAGAGAAAATCAGCAAGCAGTTCCGCCTCAGCGCCGACGCGGCCCGCAGCACCCTGGCCGTGTACAACATCATCGGCTCGGTGACGGTGCAGGGCTACAGCGGCAACGAGGTGCTGGTGGAAGCCACCAAGACCATCAAAGCCGAATCGGCGCAGACCTTGGAAACCGGTAAGCAGGAAGCCCAGCTCGGCTTTCTGCAGCGCAACGACAGCGTCGTCGTGTACCTGGCCGGGCCTCACGACTCGCGCCCCAACCGCGGCCACCACCGCAACGAGCAGCGCGAAAAACCCGGCTACACCTTCCAGTTCGACTTCGTCATCAAAGTGCCCGCGGCCATGAACCTGCACGTGGCCACCGTGACGGACGGCAAGGTGCTGGTGCAAGACGTGAGCGGCGGCAAGCTCGACGCCTACAACGTGAACGGGGCCGTGAGCCTGCAGAACGTGCGCGGCACCACCACGGCCCGCACCGTCAACGGCAACGTGGACGCCGTGTACAGCGGCAGCCCGACGGGCCCTTGTTCCTACCACACCATCAACGGGCAGCTCAACGTGACTTACCCGCGCGACGTGGCCGCCGACGTGCACTTCAAAACCATGCACGGCGAGCTGTACACCGACTTTCCGGAAGCTGAATTACGCCCCGTGCAGGTCAGCCAGAGCCGGCAGGCCGCGGCCGGCGGCACCAAATACAAACTTTCCAAAGACCGGGTCATGCGCCTGGGCCAGGGCGGCAAGGACTTCCGCTTCGAAACCCTCAACGGCGACGTGACCATCAAACAGCAACCCCGATGAAGCGTTCTGCTCCACTCCCCTTCCTGATTCGCTACGCCGGGCGGCGTTCCGTGCTGATTTTACTACTGGCCCTGCTCGGTGCGGCTGGCGCGGCCCGGGCCCAGTCGAAAAACGCCGGCAACGAGCAGCTCGCCGTGGCGCTGAGTGCGCCCGGCAAGCCCGGCGTGCTGCACGTGAAGCTGATCGGCGGCTCCATCAGCGTGACCGGCTACAACGGCAAGGACGTGCTGATCGAGGCCGAGGGCGGTGCCCGCCGCCCGCCCCGCGGCCCGGCGCCCGAAGGCCTGCGCCGCGTCGATACCGGCTCGAACCTGGATTTGACGGCCGAGGAAAAAGACAACCACGTGTACGTGAAGGTGCCGCCCGGCAACCGTACCGTGAACCTGACCATCAAAGTGCCGCAGCGGTTTTCCCTGCGCATCGGCACGGTGCAGGATGGCGACATCACCGTCAGCAACGTGGACGGTGAGCTGGAAATCAACAACGTCAACGGCGGCATTGCCCTCACGCAGGTGGCCGGCTCGGCGGTGGCCAACACCGTTAACGGCCCCATCACCGCCAGCTTCCGCGAGGTGACGGCCGGCGCCCCCATGGCCTTTTCCACCGTCAACGGCAAAGTCGACCTCTCGCTGCCGGCCAAAACCAAGGCCTCGCTTAAGCTGAAGTCGGATTTTGGCGAGGTGTACAGCGACTTTGAGCTGGTGACGGAGCAGAAGCAGGCCAAAACCGCCCGCAACGCCAACGGCCTTTACCGCCTCAACGTGGACGAGTGGACCCACAGCAAGCTCAACGGCGGCGGGGCCGAAATCCTGCTCAAGTCCCTGCAGGGCGACATCTACATCCGCCGCGCCAAGTAGCGCCGTGCAGGCAGCGCCTAAGAGCAGCGTGTCGCGCGCCCCGGCCCCCTGGTCGGGGCGCGTTGCGTTATGGCCCGTTCGCTGTGCCCCGGCTGCCGAGGCTCCTGGCCCGGCCAGGCCAGGCGCCTCGACAAGCCGCAACACCGCTCAGCCGGGCGCCAACGCAGTGCCGCCATCGTGCGTATTTGCGGTGCTTACCTGCTTCCCCAATGCCCACCACCCCCGCTTCCGTTTACTTTCACAACAGCCTGGCCACAGTCTCTTACCACGCCAACGGCTACGTTTGCCTGCAGTGGACCGACGTGCCCATCGAAGAAGAGACCTTGCGCGCCCTGTACGCCCACACGCTTAACGCCCTGCAACACTACCACACCGGCAAACTGCTCACCGACCAGCGTCGGCGGCAGCCCCTGCCCGCCGACGCCCAGCGCTGGATTGTGGAGCAATGGATTCCGATGGCCATCCGCACGGCCGGCTACCGCCGCTGCGCCATTGTGGAGAGCGAGCTGCCCGGCGCGGCCGTGGCGGCCCGCGCCGTGGGCAGCGCCCTACAGGTCCCGCTGGCTTTTCACTACTTCACCGATGCCGCCCCGGCGGCCGAGTGGCTCACGGCGCAGTAGCGCCGCCGCCGGCGGCACATACAAGCCTCAAAACGCAAAATGCCCCGCAGTAACAACTGCGGGGCATTTTTATGCAGAGGTGACGAGCGGATTCGAACCGCTGTAGGAGGTTTTGCAGACCTCTACCTAGCCACTCGGTCACGTCACCTTGAGGAGCCTTAGGGCCGCAAACATACGGCATCTTGCGCGTTTCCCAAACTTCAGGCCCCGAGTTTGCGCTGCGGCTTGGGTAAGCCGTTGGTTTCGTGCGGGAAAAAATCAGCGCTGCGGCCACAAAAAAGCCCCCGACCTTGCGGCCGGGGGCTTCTTCTTACCTCCGAGAGGCCAGACGCGGCGGATTAAGCCTTGTCTTTCGTCTCGTCAGCGTTTTCGTCCGACGAAGTCAGGTCCTTCACTTTCTCAGTGATGGTGTCCACCACGTCGCCAGCTACTTCCTTGGCTTTGTCCACCACGGCCGAAGCGGCGTCGGCGAGCGAGTTCAGCAGACCACCTTCGGCGGGAGCAGCTTCCTCGGCGGGAGCGGCTTCAGCTTTGGCAGCCGGCTTGGCGGGGGTGCTCAGCTTCTGCTCAGCAGCCTCACGCTCGTTGCCCATCATCCGGTCACGCAGGGCGCTCAGCGCGTCCAGGTCACCCAGGGTCGACTTCTCGGCTTTCTTCAGGTCGGCCGCTTTGCCTTCACCCTGCGCAGCCCCGGCGTTGCCGCCGGCCGGCTTCTTCTTGGTGAACTTGGCCATGCGGTTGTCCTCGTCCTGCTGGCCCTGGCCGTAGGTGGCCGAGTGCGACAGCACGATGCGACGGTCGTCCTTCGAGAATTCCACTACGCGGAAGTCCAGCGACTCGCCCACTTCCGGCGAACCGCCGTCAGCTTTGGCCAGCGACTTGGGGTACGCGAAGCCTTCGATGCCGTAGGGCAGCTCGAGCACCGCACCGCGGTCGGTTTTCTCGGTGATGGTCGCCTTGTGGGTCGAGCCGGGGGTGAACACCGTCTGGAACGTATCCCAAGGGTTTTCTTCCAGCTGCTTGTGGCCCAGGGCCAGACGACGGTTGGCTACGTCCAGCTCCAGCACTACCACGTCCAGACGGTCGCCCACCTTCACCATTTCGGAGGGGTGTTTCACCTTCTTGGTCCACGACAGGTCGGATACGTGCACGAGGCCGTCGACACCTTCTTCCAGCTCCACGAACAGGCCGAAGTTGGTCAGGTTGCGCACCAGGCCGTTGTGCTTGGTACCCACGGCGTACTTCGAACCGAAGTCCGAACGCGTCCACGGGTCTTCGCTCAGCTGCTTGATACCCAAGCTCATCTTACGGTCTTCGCGGTCGAGGGTCAGGATCTGAGCCTCTACTACGTCGCCCTGCTTGATGAAGTCCTGCGGGTTGCGCAGGTGCTGGCTCCACGACATTTCCGATACGTGGATCAGGCCCTCAACGCCGGGTACAATCTCCATGAACGCGCCGTAGTCGGCCACGTTCACGATGCGACCCTGCACTTTGGAGCCGGGCTGCAGGTCTTGCGGCAGCGAATCCCACGGATGCGGGGTCAGCTGCTTCAGGCCCAGCGAGATGCGCTTCTTGGCTTCATCGAAGTCCAGAACAACCACGTTCAGCTTCTGGTCCAGCTGCAGCACTTCGCTCGGGTGGGCGATGCGGCCCCACGAGATGTCGGTGATGTGCAGCAGGCCGTCGACGCCGCCCAGGTCGATGAACACGCCGAAGTTGGTCATGTTCTTGATAACGCCCTCGAGGATCTGGCCTTTCTCCAGGTTGTTGAGGATGGCTTCGCGCTGCTTCTCGAGGTCTTTCTCGATCAGGACTTTGTGCGAAACTACCACGTTGTCGAAAGCGGCGTTGATTTTCACCACTTTCACTTCCATGCGGCGGCCGACGTAGATGTCGAAGTCGCGGATGGGCTTCACGTCGATCTGCGAGCCGGGCAGGAAGGCTTCTACGCCGTCCAGCTCCATGATCAGGCCGCCCTTGGTGCGACGCTTCACGACGCCTTCCAGGATGGTGTCATTTTCCAGCGCGTCGTAGATGGCTTTCCAGGCTTGCTTGATCTTCGCCTTCTTGCGCGAGAGGATCAGCTGGCCGTTGGCATCTTCCTGGTCTTCGATGAAGACTTCTACTTCGTCGCCGGGCTTCAGGTCGGTCAGGTCGCGGAATTCCGAGCGCGGAACCAGGCCGTCCGATTTGAAGCCGATGTTCACGATTACGTCGCGGTCATTAACCGAAACCACCGTGCCTTTCACGACTTGCTCCTCCTCAACGGTGGTGAGCGTACCGGCGTACATTTCTTCGAGACGGGCGCGCTCCTCTTTCGAGTAGATGCCACCGAAGCTGTTGGCTCCGACGTTGTCCCAATCGAAGTTGTCTACTACTTCTGCCATGATATTGCAGTTGGCCCTCGTGTACACGTCCGGCGCAGGGCCCGCCTCCGGAACGCGTTTTTTATTGATTACCAGCGCCGAAGCGCCGTTCCGCCACCTTGGCGGGCCGCAAAGATACGGGTTTTGGAGGAGGAATAAAAAGCTAATTGCCTAAGAACCAACATACCTTTAGTCGCATCAAAGGAGGCGTATTCTATGGCATACCACGAAGAGTGGGCGGCGATTGAAGCTCGATTAAAGAGTATTCAGCCAGTCCAGCCAGCCGTTGATTACATCCGTGACGGGGTAGTCAACCTTGAGCTTTGGCGGAGACAACAAATCCGCCCCCTATTTATTGGCAAAGAGGCCTATGGCAAAAACGGTTGGTCAATAGCCAACGAACTGGCTAACAGACCAAGTGATTTTTGCCGTAAATCCCCTCGCAGTTGGCGCAAAACTTCCTACATCAGCTATGCTTTACAAAACCGCATCGTCAATTATTCTGAAATATATCCTATCCGCAATTCTCAAAAAGTAGCGGAAGCATTACGAACCATTGCTTTTATCAATGTCGGCAAAATTGCTGGCGGCAAAGTCACTCCAGGCCCAAGGCTAGCGGAGTTGTATCGACAGAACCGCACTTTATTGCACGAGCAGATTGCCCTTTGCCAACCCAATATCATCATTGGGTGGAACACGCTTTCGTACTTTGAGAAAGACTCCGACTTTCTGAAGAAAATCGGGCTTCCATCGGGGCCGAGGCAGTCTTTAGGCAGTGTAGACTACTGGTTTGCTGGCAGCAAATTATTTATAGACACATATCATCCGGCGTCATTTAAAATTAAGCAGCAGCAATACGTAGGTGACATTCTTCAAGTGGTCAAAATCAATCAGAACGCACTCAATCTTGATCTGCCAACGGGTAACTTGTAAGGGCGTGTTTAGGATTTTGAGGGTGGGTCCTGCTGAGCTTATCGAAGCATGGCGTTCTGGAGACACTTGCAGCAAAATCCAAACACGCGCTAAACCGCTTCGATTTTAATCAACAAGAAGCACCGTAACATTTGCTACGGCGCTTCTTGTTGGGTATCCAGGAGTATTACCCCAGCACCGGCTGGGGTGCACCCTTGAACTTCCGGTACTTGCCCAGCAGCCGCCCCACCCGATACGTGGCCGGAATGACGACCCGCTTGACGAAGCCGGGAATGTCGGTCATGTCGTACTCGCGGGCGTAGCGGGTCATCAGGTAGGCGGCGTCGAACTGCTCGGGGCGGTGCTGGCCGGACTTCACCTGGGCGTCGTAGATGGCGGAGAGGAAGAACACGATGGTGTGGGCGGGCTTGATCCAGCCGGTGCAGCGCAGCAGCTCGTCGCCGGCGTTCCAGAAGCGGTGGGGCGTGCCGCGCCGGAACAGCACCGTGTCGCCGGGGCCGGCGTACTGGGTGGGCTGGCCCGGCAGCTGGTAGGCCAGCCGGCCTTCGGCCACGGTCAGGCACTCGTCCTGCAGCCAGTGGGTGTGCATGGGCGGGCCCTGGCCGGGCGTCACGGCATTTTCCACGATTAGCCGGTCCCCGTCGGGCTCGGGCTGCAGGCGCAGGAAGGTCAGCGTCTCGCCCAGGCCATTCTCGATGGTATGGGGATAGGTCGGGTTGGGGAGCTTGGGCAGGTTGGTTTTCATAGCGGTAGGCAGAAAGCGGGTTGACAGCAGGTTAATGACTGAGTTCGGGGCGCAGCTCGGCGGCCGACCAAGTCTTGGCGGGCGTTTCGGTGGCAGGCTGAGTTGGGGCGCTGAGCAGGCGGTGCGTGCGCAGGAAGCCCAGGATAATGCCCACCGTAATGGCCAGGCGCGGGTAATTGGCCATTTGCCACTCGCGGGCCATGGTCGTCACTGTCTCAGCGTCGACGCCGTTCGGGGAGGGAACGAACAACACTAGGTTGCGGGGCATGAAGTAGACGAGGGTGAAGACCTCGTTCAGCACCAGGCCCGCCAGCACCAGCAGCAGCAAGCGGCGCACGGCCGCCCCCTGGTTCCAGAGCAGCGCGGTGGCGGCCCCCAGGCTCAGGATGGTGAGCGGCATCAGCGCCTGAAAGAAGTAGCCGGCGTGTGAGACGCGGAAAAACTGCTGGTAGGCCTGCAGCTCCTGGGCGGGGTTGGTCGACCAGTTGGGCACTTCGGCAATCAGCTGGTAGAGGCTGCCGCCCAGCACGGCGCCGCAGCTGATGAATGCCAGCGAGAAGAGGGTGTAGCCCAGGCGGCGGCGCAGGGACGGGGCGGGAGTGGTTTTCATAGCCTTTGTGGGAGTTGGTTGATGTACCCCAAAGGTCTGGCACCCGCCGGCTGGCTACTTGTACGTAACGGACATCTTACATCACGTCGGCGAACAGGTGGCCCGGCAAATGGCTTTTGCGGCGGCGGTACTCGCGGGGCGCGAGGTGGGCGAAGCTGCGGAAGGTCTTGCTGAAGTGAGCCTGGTCGGTGAACTGGCAGGCGTGGGCAATTTCCGTCAGCGAGAGTTCGGGGCGGTGCATCAGCTCGATGGCCTGCCGGTATTTCTGGTAAAGCAGGGTCTGCTCGGCGTTCATGCCCGTCAGGGCCTGCAGCCGGCGCGAGAGGTGGCGCGGTGAGTAACAAAGCTGGTCGGCCAGGGCGGGCACCGTCAGGGCCGGGGCGGCGGGGCTGCTCAGGTACTGGTTCAGCAGCCGCTCCTGAGCCGTGAGGGCGGGCCGGCGCGGCAGCAGCCAGCGCTGCACCAGCGTTACCCGTTCGGCAAAGCTGGCCGGCGCCATCAGCTGCTCCCACAGCTCCAGCAGCGGGGCGTGAACCAGCGTCAGGTCCAGGCACTGATTCACGAAATCGGCGGCTCCCAGGCGGAAAAGGCTCACCGCGGCGGTGGGGTTCAGCACCATGCCGAACAGGGTGTGCCGCCGGGGCATCCAGGTCTGGACGGGCACCGAGTGGAAGCCGCTCAGAAAGCAGCGCGGCAGCTGAAAGGCCCGCGCGTCGATGCGGGCCGTCACCGGCTCCTGGTCGTTGAGGTTAAAGATGACCTCGACCAGGCCCTTGGGAATGATGGTTTCGTGGGCCCGGGCCGCGGCCTGCCGCTCCAGCTGCCAGCAGTAGCGCAGCGCGTCGTGCAGCGGGGAATCGGGCGGCAGGTGGTAGGCGTGCTCCATAGCATCGGGCGGGCAGCGTCGGGGCCGGCGCTTACTACAAAATAACCCAAATCGAGCTTCACAAACTACCACATAACCATGTGACGGGCCGGCACAAAAAAACGGCCGACGCAGGCGCCGGCCGTTTGAAAACCCAGCAAGCTGACCGGTTACGCCCGGCCCATCTGCCGCAGGAACAGCACGTGCGACAACACGGCCGAGCGCATGCGCGGAAACTCGTTGTAGGCCACGTCGAATTCCTGGCACACCTGCTTGATAATCTTGTTGATGGCCGGGTAATGCACGTGCGAAATCTTGGGAAACAGGTGGTGCTCCACCTGGAAGTTCAGCCCGCCCACCAGCCAGCTGATGACGCGGTTCTGGGTGGCGAAGTTGGCCGTGGTCTTGATCTGGTGAATGGCCCACTCGTCGTCCATCTTGGAGGTGGCCTCGTTGGGCATGGGGAAGGCGGTGTGCTCCACAGTGTGGGCCAGCTGAAACACCAAACTCAGCACGAAGCCGGCCACGCAGGTAACGGTGGCAAAGCCCACCAGCCAGGGCAGAAAGCCGAGCATGTAAATGGGCAGGGCCACGTACGTCACCAGGTTCAGCACCTTGAAGCCCCAAAACACCAGATGGTCGCTCAGGGCCATTTTCTTCAGCTCCACGCTCCCAATTTTCTGCTTGAAGTACTTCTGGTAGTCCATCACGAAAATCCAGGAGATGTAGAGCATGCAGTACAGGAACCAGAAGTACAGGTGCTGAAAGCGGTGCAGACGGTAGCGCTTCTGGGTGGTGCTCAGGCGCATCCAGGGCTGCACGTCGATGTCGTCGTCGATGCCGTCGATGTTGGTGTAGGCGTGATGCACCACGTTGTGCTTCATGTTCCACATAAAGGACGAGCCGCCGAGCACGTTCAGGGTGAAGGCAGCAAAGTGGTTCAGCCACTTGTGGCGCGAAAAGGAGCCGTGGGCCCCGTCGTGCATCACGTTGAAGCCGATGGCGGCAATAAAGCCGCCGAGCAGCACGGCTTCGAGCAGGGCAAAGACCACGGGCGGAGTGAAGAACACCAGGTGCACGTATAGCGCGGCGGCGCCCAGCAGCAGCAGCACGGCCTTGGAAAGCAGGCCCGAGCTGCCGGCGGTGGATTTGCCCGTTTCTTCGAAATGGAGGCTGATGCGGCGTTTAAGCTCGGCGTGGAAGGACCGCGAGGCGGCGAATTTGGGGAGTGACATTCGGCAAGGATGATGCGCCCCGGGGCCGTGAAGCGCCGAAGCCGGGCCGAAGAACCCCTCCGACGATAGGTAGCAGCTCCAGCGGCAGCGTTTCTGCCGCGAGTTACACTTATTCCAACGGCGCGGTAGGTGGTCTGGTTCAGCGGCCCGGGCCGACCGGAGCGCCGCTGCCCGAAAAGGTGCCAGCCCGGCCTTTCAGCCCGGTTTATCCCCTGCAAGTATTTTTTAGCACCCCGGAGCAAATCCAACCTGCCGCGGCAAAGTGTCACGCCGGCTTCAGCCCGGCTGGCTACCCTTCGTCAACCGTGGTCGTGTGGGTTATGGGAAAACCCGCTGCCTGCAGCGCCTCTTTGACGGCGGGCCACTCCGGCTCGGCGCCGGTAGCTGAAGCCACCACGGCCTCGCCGGGCGCCACGCGGTCGACGAGCAGCTGGTGCTGCTGCAGCAGCGTCCGCACCGTTACCAGACTGGCGTCGTTGGTCATGGCGGGCAGGGCGAGGTGGTAGCGAACGAGCTGGGTGTTGTTGGCGGTGGACTCGGGGGTAGTCATGGCGGGGAGTGAGTAGCGTAACCAAACCGGGCGTGCGGCTTACCCCTTCCAATACTGCCCTGACGTCAGACGGTTATTGTCCAGCTGCCAGGCAAGGGCCCCAAACCTGGTTCAGGCCGATGAAGCCTAAAGCGCCTGCCGCCACAGCAAAGCCTGGTGAAGTCCTATGCTGCCGAGCCCCATTGCGGCCATCGACCCGACTACGTACAACCGGGGCCCGATCAGTCCTTGCTGCTTCCGGTTGCGGACGACCAAGTCAAGGTTTTTGATTAGGACAAGAACGAAGTTGAATAAGAATACCCGGGGCAGGAGGCCCACGCCGTGTTGCTCCGCGGAGCTGCCGACGATAAAATCCAGGGCTACTACCGAGAAGTTGGCAACAAGGCCCAGGCCGGCATTGTAGAGCAGGGTTTTCTTGAGCGGCTAGCGCAGCCAATCGGCATGCCCATACCACAGCCAGGTACTCAGAACAAAAGGCGCTGCTATCCAAATAGGGCCCAACAGCAGCAACACCAAAAACGGCGACCATAAAATGATGGTGTTGCGCTTGCGCTGGCCCGGGGTGAGTGTGAGCATAGGGGCCGCGAGGGTTGAGCCTAAGGCAACGACGCAGCGGCGTATCACGCAACACTGCCGGCGGGCCCGCGTCTTCACGACGCGCAGTCCACCGGCAGCCCGCCTTTTCCCCCGTTTCAGCCTCCGATAATCGTGTTCAGGTCCAGGGCCGATATTTTCCGGGTACAGCCGCTTGTCCTGCCCGGCCACCTGGTGACACTGCGCTGCCAACCTACCTGCGCAGCTTGATTGCGGACGGACGGGCGCGGGCTGAACCGTCGGCAGCCGTAGCCCGCGCTACGCGGCGCTATACCGGCTCGGCCGGCACGGCCTGTCCCGTCACCAGCGCGGTGTAGCGGCGGGCCAGGGCGGCCCCCAGGGTATCGGCGAAGGGCGTGTCGAACACCAGGTCGTCGATGGCGGCCACGCCGACTACCTCGGCGGCGGTGCCCGTCATGAAGGCGCCGGTGGCCGTGCGCAGCTCCTCGGGGCGGAAAAAGGTTTCCGTCACGCGGATGCCGGCTTCGCGGGCCAGGTCGATGATGGTGTTGCGGGTGATGCCGCGCAGGATGCTGCCGGCGGGCGGCGTAAACAGCTCCCCGTCGCGCTCAAAGAAGAAGTTGGCGCCCGGTCCCTCGGCCACGTTGCCGTGCATATCGAGCAGCAGGGCCTCGTCGAAGCCGCGGCTTTTGGCCTCGGTGCTGGCAATGATGGAGTTGGCGTAGTGCCCCGCCACCTTGGCCTCGATGGGCACGGCCTTGGGGTTGGGCCGCTCGTAGGGCGAGATGGTGAGGCGCAGCGACTGGTCGCCGAGGTACTTGCCCCAGTCCCATACGGCCATCAGCAGGTTGCCGGCGGGCGGGCACTTCAGGCTCATGTTGGGCGCGCCGGCAAAGGCCAGCGGGCGGATGTAGGCGTCCTGCAGCTGGTTCAGCTCCAGCAGCCGGTAGCTGATTTCGGTCAGCTCCTCCACCGAATAGCTGAGCGGCAGCCCGATGGCCTGGCAGGAGTAGTGAAACCGCTCGAAATGCTCCCGCGGCTTGAAAATGCGGGTGCCCGCCGGCGTGTGGTAGGCCCGGATGCCCTCGAACACGGCGTAGCCGTAGTGCAGCGACTGGGCGTAGGCGCCGACGGTGGCCTGCTCGGCCGGGATAAACTCGCCGTCGAGAAAGGCGACGGTGTGGCTGGTGAAGTACATCGAACAGAGCGAAAAGGGCGGGCAGAACCCAACAAAAAACCTCCCGACGCCGGAGCATCGAAAGGCCAACGCAGCCGGGCAAACCACCCGCGCGGGTGGCCTGGCGCGCCGCGCAACGAGGGAAGCCCGGGGCAGTGAGCGGCGCCCCGGCGGCGGGCAACCGGTGGCGCGTTATTTTCCGGCGGCCGGGCAGCCGACCGGGCCGGCTTCCTCCTTAGCTTGCGCCGCCCGGGTGGCGGTGGCCGCCGGGCACAGTGGCGTCAGCATGAAGCAGTTGGCCGGCCCGGGCTGGTTGGCAAGCCTACCCGAAAGCCGTGCGCAACTACGGCCGCGCGGGCCCGCAACCCAAACGGCTTTTGGGCACCGCTACTATCTCCATCCCGGCCGCGGCGCACACTAACCCTCTTACGACCAGGGCCTTGCCCACAACCCCGCTACAATGCCCAACGGCAGCACCGACCCCGTATTTCAGCTGGTAAAGTCGCTTACGCGCTCCGAGAAGCGGCACTTTCGCCTGTTCAGCGGCCACCAGGGTGCCGCCGAGGACCTGAAGTTTCTGCGGCTGTTCGACGCCCTCGACGGGCTGCCGGCCTACGACGAGGAGCGGATTCTGCGGCAGGTGCCCGCCATCCGGAAGGTGCAGCTGGCCAACCTCAAGGCTAACCTGTACCGGCAGCTGCTCGGCAGCCTGCGCGCGTACCACGCCGGCCAGAACGTGGACATTCAGCTCCACGAGCAGCTCGACTACGCCCGCGTGCTCTACAACAAGGGCTTCTACCAGCAGGCCCTGCGCATGCTCGACAAAACCAAGCAGCAGGCCCGGCAGCTGCAGCTGCCCCACGTGGCCCTGGCGGCGCTGGATTTCGAGAAGCTGATCGAGGCCCAGTATATCACGCGCAGCCTGCGCGGCCGGGCCGAGGCGCTGGCGGCCGAAGCGCGGGCCGCCGTACAGCAGGTGGCGCAGCAGCACCAGCTTTCCAACGTGGCCCTGGGCATGTACGGCCTCTACCTGCGCGTAGGCCACGCCCGCAGCCAGGCCGATGCGCAGGGCATCAGCGCCCGGTTTCGGGCCGCGCTGGCGGGCGTCGACGTGAGCCGGGGCGGCTTTTTCGAGCGGCTGTACTACTACCAGGCCCACGTGTGGTATTACACCATCACCCAGGATTTCCGGGCCTGCTACCGCTACGCGCAG
This sequence comes from Hymenobacter edaphi, assembly GCF_003258365.1. GTDB lineage: Bacteria > Bacteroidota > Bacteroidia > Cytophagales > Hymenobacteraceae > Solirubrum > Solirubrum edaphi. Next base: position 187,178 of record NZ_QHKM01000005.1, read on the forward strand.
AAGTGGGTGGATTTATTCGAGCAGGCCCCGGACATGCAGCAGCAGCAGGCCATGCTCTACGTCAAGGGCCTGCACAACCTGCTGGCGGCGCTCTACAACCTACTGTACTACAGCCGGTTCGTGGCCGTGCTGGCCCGTCTGGAGCAGTTTGCCGCCGCGCTCAGCCGCCCCACGCCCAACCTGGAGGTGCTCCTGTTTCAGTACATCTACACCCACAAAATCAACGCGGTATTTCTGGAAGGGCGCTTCACGGCGGGCCTGGGGCTGATGCCCGCGCTGCTGGAGAAGCTGGTGCTTTTCCAGCCCCAGCTCGACTTGCACCGCCGACTGGTGTTCTACTACAAAATTGCCAGCCTGTACTTCGGCAGCGGGCACTTCCACCGGGCCATCGAGTACCTGAACCGCATTATTCAGTACCGCGACGTGACCCTGCGCGAGGACATTCAGTGCTTTGCGCGCATCCTGAACCTGATTGCGCACTACGAGGCCGGCGAAGATGAAATGCTGGACTACCAGATCCGCTCGGTGTACCGCTTTCTGGGCAGGCTGAACGAGCAGCAGCAGATGCAGATTGAGATTTTCCGCTTTCTGCGCACCGTGGGCCAGCTCACCCCGCCGCAGCTCAAGGCAGCCTTTATCGACCTGAAAAACCGCCTGCTGGCCATATCCGCCAACCCTTACGAGCGGCGCCCCTTCCTCTACCTCGACATTATTTCCTGGCTGGAAAGCAAGATTGAGGACCTGCCGGTGGAGCAGGTCATGCAGCGCAAGTTTGCCGGGCTGAAGTAAGCGTCAGCGCAGGTCTTCCGTGCGGGGCAGGCGGGCCAGAAAGCGCCGGGCGCTGTCGAGCCGCACCTGGTTTTCGGGATGCTGCGCCGTGTAGCGGGCCAGCTGCGCCGCCGCCCGGGCGTAGAGGGCGCGCGCGGCGGGCCGGGCCAGAAACGGCACGATGCGCGCGGGGCGGTGCCGGGCGTAGGCCGAGTCGAGGGCGCAGGATACGGCGTCGGGGGCCTGGCTGACCTGCACGGCGCGCGGGTATGGGGCGTAGTGGCCGGGGCCGCAGGCGCGCGAATCGAGCTGCAGGCGCTGCAGGGCGTCGCCGTAGTCCGGGTCGCGCTGACCGAACACGGTGCGCGTGACCTGGGTGAGCGTCATCATGCCCGAGCACATGGCGCAGGGCTCCAGCGTGGTGTAGATGGTGTAGCCCGACAGGGCCCGCTGCCGGGTGCGCTGCAGGTAGCTCTGGATCAGCCGCACCTCGCCGTGCTGGGTCTGGTTGCGGGTGGCATTCACGCAGTTGCGCCCCCAGTGCACCACGTAGCCGTCGGCATTCACCAGCACCGAGCCGATGTTGAAGCCCCGGCTGGAGTCGGGCTGGGCAGTGGTTTGCCAGTCCTGATACACCACGGCGTAGGCCAGCCAGGCGTACAGCTGGTCCCGCTCGCGCTGCTGCGCAAGGGCCGGCGGGGCGGCCGGCGCAGCCAGTTCGGCCAGCAGGGAGAAAACGGGGAGCAGCATCAGCGAAGCAGATAGCCGGGCCGGCGGCAGTTGGGCGGCGGGCTGGGCTTTTTTCCAGGTAGCGACAACGGACAAGGGCCGCCACCCGGAGGCAGCGGCCCTTCAAAGATAGGCGCGGCGCGGTGCCCGTATCAGGCGCGGCCCAGCTGGCGCAGAAACAGCACGTGCGACAGCACGGCCGAGCGCATGCGCGGGAATTCGTTGTAAACCACGTCGAATTCCTGGCAGGCCTGCTTGATGATCTGGTTGATGGCCGGGTAATGCACGTGCGAAATCTTGGGAAACAGGTGGTGCTCCACCTGGAAGTTCAGCCCGCCCAGCAGCCAGGTCACCACCTTGTTGTTGGTGGCGAAGTTGGCCGTGGTCTTGAGCTGGTGCACGGCCCACTCGTCCTCCAGGCTGTAGGTTTCCTTGTCGGGCACGGGGAAGGTGGCGGGCTCCACGGTGTGGGCCAGCTGAAACACCAGGCTCAGCGAGAAGCCGGCCACGGCGGCAAAGATCAGGAAGCCGACCACCCAGGCCCCGAGCCCGACCATGTAAATCGGCAGGGCCACGAACAGGGCCAGGTACAGCACTTTGAAGCCCCAGAACGTGAGCTGGTCGCGCCAGGTCATTTTCTTGAGCGGCACCGAGCCGATGGCGCCCTTGAAGTATTTCTGGTAGTCCATCATCACCACCCAGGCCAGGTAGAACAGCGCGTACAGAAACCAGAAGTACAGGTGCTGGTAGCGGTGCAGGGCGCGGCGCGGCTGCGTCTCGCTCAGGCGCAGCCAGGGCTGGGCGTCGATGTCGTCGTCCACCCCGTCGATGTTGGTGTACATGTGGTGGATCAGGTTGTGCTTCATGTTCCACATAAAGCTGTTGCCGCCGAACACGTTCAGGGTGAAGGCCGCGGTCTGGTTCAGCCACGCGTACTTGGAGAAGGAGCCGTGCGACCCGTCGTGCATCACGTTGAAGCCGATGGCCGCCCCTACCCCACCCATCAGCACGCACTCCACGATGGCCCAGGCGGTGGGCGGCGTGAAGAACACGAGGTGGATGTAAAGAAACAGCAGCGCGCTGGTGAGCAGGGCCGCTTTGGTGAAGAGCGTGGCGTTGCCGGTCGGGGCCTTGCCGGCCTGCTCGAAGTACTCGTTGACGCGGCGCTTCAGCTCGTAGTGAAAGGATTCCTTCTGCCGGACGGCGGCGAACTTGGGTACGGACATGCGGGTGGGTAAAGGGTATCGGGGCGCAAAGGTAGGGGGCAAAGCCCGCTTCGCGGCCGGCCGGCCGGAAATCGGGCCGGACCGGGTCCCCAGGCCAGTTTAGACACGGGCGCGGCTTAAGTCGTTCCGCCCGGCCCGGTTGGCCCGCAATTATTTTGTCAAGCAAGCTTTACTTTATGTCAAGAATACTTTACAATTGCAGCGTACTTAATCCCTCCCTGCTATGCATACCCGTTTTCTGTTTCCGCACCGCTACAAGGCCGTGGGCTGGGTGCTTTTCGCCACCGGGGCCGTGCTGGGCCTGCTGGCGTGGAACTTCGAGTGGCACCCCTCCTGGTTGAGCTTCGAGCTGCCAGCGTTTGTGCTGCCGCATCCGGTGCTGGGCAAGGACGGCACCCCGACCCCGCACAATTTTCTCCCCGAAATCAGCGGGGTTCTGTGCATTATCGGCGCCTTGCTGGCCGCCTGCTCCCGTGAACAGCACGAGGACGAGTTCATTATGCGCCTGCGCCTCGATTCGTTGCTGTGGGCCGTGTACGTCAACTACGGGCTGCTCATCCTGGCCCTGCTGCTCACCTACGAGTTTCTTTTTCTCAACCTGATGGTCTACAGCATGTTCACGCCGCTGGTGCTGTTTCTGCTGCGTTTTCACTACGTGCTGTTTCGCAGCAGCCGCGCCGCCCGCTATGCTGAATAAGCTGAAACTGGCCCGCGTGGCCCTGGGCCTCACGCAGGAAGACGTGGCCCGCCGCATCGGGGTGAGCCGGCAGACCGTCAACGCCATGGAGCAGGCCAAGTACGTGCCCTCCACGGTGCTGGCGCTGAAGGTGGCCCAGCTGTTCGGCAAGCCGGTGGAGGAGCTGTTTATCCTGGAAGCGGAAGACTAAACCGCTGCCGATTTCCCCGGCGCGGCCCCTTTGCGCAGCCAGCCCAAACGGCCCCACCGGCCCGGGGCATTGCCGGTCGGCGGGGCCGTTCGAGCAGCGGGGCCGTTGCTACTGCGGGCCGGCCATATCGGCGGCGGTGCCCACGGGCAGCTCGGGCTGCAGCAGGGGGCGCAGCTCGGAGAAGGGCAAAAACAGGCGGATTTCGCCCTGGGCAAAGGAGGCAATTTCGTAGGGCGCGTACACGAACACGGCCCCGCCGCTGGTCAAATACACGTTGTGAGTGGCCGGCAGGTGCGGCACAAACAGCGGGCCTTCCAGCGGGGCATCCGGGGCGAGGCGCAGCTGCCGGCGGGCGGCCCGGTCGAGCAGGGCTACCAGCCGGGGCCGGGCTTCGGGCCGGAAGATGGCCTCGTAGGGCAGCGGGCGGCCGGTGCGCGTGTCGTAGCTCACCACCCGGGTGCCGTAGCTGCCGTGGGCGCCGCCGGTGTAGCCGTAGTTGAAGTAGCCGATGCTCAGCAGCGGGGCCTGGTTCCAGTACACGTGCATCAGCTGTTGCTCGTCGTAGCGCAGGGCGTAGCTGGGCAGCGAGTCGCCGGCCATGTCCCGCTGCCGTTCCCCCGCGTCGAGGCGGTAGTCCTTGGTGTAGGCGGCCAGGCGCTGCTGCCACAGCGCGTCCAGGGCGGGGGCCGGCTGGTTTTCGAGGGTGTCGCCGCGCAGGTGGCGCAGCAGGTTGTCGCGCAGCCGGCCGGTGGCCAGCCCCACGGGCTGCAGGGCCAGCAGGCGCAGCTGGGCGTGGGGCGAGCTGGCCCGGCCCGGAAAGGCCGCCACCGAGTCGGCGTAGAACCGGGCAATCAGCTGCAGGCTGCCCAACGGCCGGGCCTCGCGCAGGCGCACGGGCCGGCCGCCCACGGTGCCCGTCAGCTCCTGGTCTTGCCGGCGCAGGCGCCACACCGGGCCGGCCGGCGCCCCTTCAGCCACGTGCTCGGGGTTGTAGTCGATGAGTACCAGCGAATCGGGGGCGTGGCGGACGCCGTAGTCGCCGTTGAGGTCGAAGGGCTGCCCGTCGGGGCCGGCGTAGCTGCCCGTCACCCCGGCCGATTCCGAGTCGTTGGTGAAGCGGGGCCAGGCCTGCAGCTGCAGCGTGATGCTGTCGGCAGAGCCGGGCAGCAGGCCGCGGTACTGCCGGTACCAGGCGCCGGGCGAATCGGCCGGGGCGGCGACCGGGCGGGGCGCAGCGGGCGGCGCGGCCGGGTCGGGGGTGGCGGTGTCGTTCTGCCGGGAGTGGCAGGCGGTCAGCAGGGCCAGCAGCAGGGCGGGGCGGGAAAGGCGCATAGGCAAGGGTGGCAAGCAAACGGCCAACGCCCGTCGGCCATTCCTACCGGGCTATACGGCGCGGCGCGCAAAATATTTATCGACTGCGCGGGTCCGTTCACCGCCGATTAACCGGAATTGGTGGCTTGATTGGTCAATATGGCGCTTTTGCTACGTACGCCACGCCGAAACCACGGTCGGGCTTTGCAAGTATGTCTTGGACGAATCCAACCACAATCAACCACACCATGAGCTTTATCAAAGCGGGCCAGGACGCCCAAGGCAACGACATCAACATTTTCTACCAGGACTGGGGGCAGGGCGACCCGGTGGTGCTCATCCACGGCTGGCCCGCCGACCACCAGATGTGGGAGCATCAGTCGCACAGCCTGGCCCACTACGGCAAGCGCGTCATTGCCTACGACCGGCGCGGCTTCGGCAAGTCCGACAAGCCCTGGGGCAGCTACGACTACGACGTGCTGGCCGACGATTTGAAAGCCCTCCTCGACGGCCTCGACCTGCAGAACGTGACCCTGGTGGGCTTTTCGATGGGCGGCGGCGAAGTGGCCCGCTACATGAGCCGCCACGGCGGGGCCCGCGTGAGCCGGGTGGCCCTGGTATCGGCCGTGACGCCCTTCCTGCTCAAAACCGACGACAACCCCGACGGCGTGCCGCAAAAGGAATTCGACAAAATCATCGAGGGCCTGCGCAAGGACCGCCCCGACTTCCTGCAAACCTTCGGCAAGCAGTTTTACGGCGTGGGCGTCGTGAGCAAGCCCGTCAGCCAGGCCACGCTCGACTGGATGCAGATGCTGTGCCTGCCGGCCGCCCCGCACGCCACCGAGGAGTGCGCCAAGGCCTTTAGCGGCACCGATTTCCGCCAGGACGTGCGCAGCATCAAGGTGCCCACGCTCATCATCCACGGCACCGACGACCAGACCGTGCCCATCAAATCCAGCGGCGACAAAACGGCCGAGCTGCTGCCCCAGGCCACCTATATCAAGTACGACGGCGAGCCGCACGGCCTGTTCATCACCGCCAAGGACCGCCTGACCCAGGATTTGCTGGACTTCATCGGCGGCACCGCCGGCGACAACCGCTACCAGGTGCGCGAGCCGCTGGTGTAGGCTGTTTGTAGGGCAAGAGGGTATGGGGGTAGGAGGGTCTGAGTTACCGAGCAATAACCCAGACCCTCCTACCCCCATACCCTCTTGCCCTTCACAAGCTCTTGCTCAATAAAAAAACCGGAGCAGCTGCCGCTACGCCGGTTTTTCAGTTTAGGTACGCGTGCCAGGTCTGGTCGATGGTGCCGGCACTGAGCTTGAGAAAACTCGAGAGGGTGGGTTTCCTGGGCTTCTGCCTGACGATGAGGCCCGCCTCTTCGGGGGTGCGGTGGCCTTTGGAGTGGTTGCAGCGGGCGCAGGCCGTGAGCAGGTTGCCCCAGCTGGAGTCGCCCCCGCGGCTGCGGGGCAGCACGTGGTCGAGGGTCAGGTTCTTGGTCGAGCCGCAATACTGGCACTGAAACCCGTCGCGCTTCATGATGTTGTGGCGGCTCAGGGCAATGCCCTTGTAGGGCACGCGCACGTAGCGCTGCAGCTTGATGATGCTGGGTTTGGGGTACGCCATGCTGACGGTACGCAGGAAAGCCCCCTCCTTATTGGCAATCAACTCGGCTTTGTCGAGGTAAAGCAACACGAAGGCCTTCTGTACGCTGCACAGGGTAATAGCGGTGTAGTCGCCATTGAGCACAAGCACTTTTTGATCCATACGCGCGGTGGTGGTAAGCAGCCGGAACTAGCGGTAAGCTAGGGGTTTCCGGCTGATTTAGCAACCACGCAGCCAGGGCCTTGGTTCAAAGCGGGAAGCCGGCCGGGGCGGCCGCCCTGGCGGCCACCCCGGCCGGCGTTGCGAGGACAAAGGGCATTCCGCGTATCAACCGGCGTCAAGCGGTCCTGTACAACGCGCCGCCGCTGCAACGCCCCAACCGCAAACCTGCAGGAACGAAACCCGCCCCGCCCAAAACCATGTAGCGCTGGTTTCGGGCGGGGCGGGCTTGGGTTGGGGCCAGCTGTAGCGGCGGTGCTGCTGGAGCAACGCTTGCTTCGGCTACGCCTCGCAATGACCGTGGGGTGAGCCGCCGCTACTCCGGCAGGATGCGCTTGATCAGGCGCAGCTTGTGGGTGTATTTCTGCCGCTGGCGGTTGTAGATGCCGTTGTGGTCGAGCGGGTCGATGCGGACTTCCCCGCTGGCGTGCAGAATCTGCTGATCTTCCAGCAGCATGCCCACGTGGATGATGTTGCCCTCGGCGTTGTCGAAGAAGGCCAGGTCGCCGGGCTGGGTCTGCGACACGAAATGCACGATGCGGCCGTGGTCGATCTGCTGGCGGGCGTCGCGCGGGAGCTGCACGCCGATAAGGCCGTAGAGCTGCTGCATCAGGCCCGAGCAATCGACGCCGAAGAGCGTGCGCCCGCCCCAGAGGTAGGGCGCCTTCAGGAACAGCTGGCCGGCCTTGAGCAGCAGGGCGGTGCGCTTGTCGGTGGGGCCCTGCAGGCCGTGGCCGTTGGCGGGGTTGGTGGCGGCCCCGTTGTAGAAGTACGTGTCGTCGCCGAGGCGCAGGGTCATGCCGTCGAAAAACGGCAGGCGGGCGCCCAAGGTGATGGGCACGCGCACCTTGGCGTGGCTGACGACCTGCACCACGTCGAGGCTGCGCGGGTGGTCCTGGGTTTGCCAGGCGGCCAGGTATTCGGCCGATACGGGCTGGTGCTGCTTGGGGTCCATCCAGCCCACGTAGTTGTCGGCCGTGGTGCGGATCTGCTGCCAGTTGCCCTGGGTGAGCAGCACGCTGTAACAGTCGCCGAACACCAGCTGGGTAACGATTTCGGCTTTATCCGAAGGTTCGGCGCGCACCGGCACGACGCTCAGGGCGCAAATTCCGTGGTCCAAGACGGTGAAATAGTGAGATGGTGAAATGGTGAGTTGTCGTTCACCACGTGCAAATCAGGCGTTTCGGCCCGTTCACGACTTGAATAATTACGCGAAGCTCCCGCTTAAAACGCAGCCCGCCAAACATCCGCCGGAAAACGCCCCATTTCCCGCTTTCACCATCTCACCTAGTACTGATTCCGGTCCAGCTCGCGCTTGGCGTCGCGGGCTTTCACGTCTTCGCGCTTGTCGTAGAGCTTTTTGCCCTTGGCCAGGGCAATTTCCACCTTGGCAAAGCCCCGCTCGCCGATGAAGATGCGCAGCGGCACGATGGTCAGGCCCTGCTCCTGGCTTTTGTTTTCGAGCTGGCGCATTTCCTTTTTGGTGAGCAGCAATTGGCGCGGGCGGGTGGGCTCGTGGTTGTTGTAGGTGCCCTGGGTGTACTGGGCGATGGTCACGCCGTGCAGCCACAGGGTGCCGTCGGCCCCGAAGGTGCAGTAGCCGTCGGTGATGTTGCCGTTGCCGGTGCGCAGGCTCTTGATTTCGGTGCCCACCAGCACCATGCCGGCGGTGTATTTGATGAGGAAGGAGTATTCGTAGCCCGCCCGGCGGTTCTGGATGTTGATGCTGCGCGGGGTGGTTTCTTTGGCTTTAGCCATGATTCAGGTCGGGAGTCGCGGGGGAAAGAAGGCAGCGGGCGGCGGGGCGGCCGGCGTTGCCCGGGGTAAGATAACGGGGCGGGGCTCAGTTGGCGGCGCGCAGGGCGGCAAAGCGGGCTTCGAGCTTGGCTTTATCTACGATGCGCTGGCTGGTGCGGCCGGTGGCCACCAGCCGCGCGCCCACCCGGGCTTCTACGGCGCAGGTCAGCTCGCGGCCGTGCAGGGCGGCAAAGGTAGCAGTCAGCACCACGGTTTCGCCCGCGAAGGCCGGGGCGTGGTGCTGCACCTCCACCATCGTGCCGATGCCCTCCTCCCCTGCCTCGCGCATCTGCAGCACAAACAGGCGCCCGGCCCACTCCATTTCACGCGTGAGGGCGAAGGTGCTCAGCACCGGATGCACCAGCCCGCCGCCGGCCTCGAACGTGGCGAAGTCGGCTGACACGACGGTGTAGCGGTGGGTTTGCTGGTCGCCGGGGCGGAAGGGGTTGAGCATATTAGCGCGTCATGCTGAGCTTGTCGAAGCATCTCTACCGCTTCGTTGCTATTGCCCAGTTTTAATCAAAATGTGGCGTACTCCTTTTCTGTCTGTCAGCATGATTACTTCAGCCTCAAGAACCGAAGAACCGGCATTTTTGGCCTCTATCGTGTATCAACAGTGGTAAAAGGGCTTATGCTTGCTTCACCGCTATCTAAGTCGCGGATCTGAACAGCATTGCCTTTTATGCTCCACAGAAAAGCACTTGCAGGCTCCGCATCAGAGCCATGTGGCCTGACTGCTGCTGTCGAGTCTGACTTGAAGTCTATTTCAGCACAAACATTACATAGAGTGCGTACGATCTTCTCCTCAATCGTATTCTTCGAGACGCGCCGGGTAGTCTTGTACTCGGTAGACTATGATGCACCCATTTGCCCAAAATGCCAATCGTGGTGTCAAAGGACTTCTGACCAGTTTGAGCAAGACAATTTTCTCCCACGAAGATGGCAAAGAGCATTGTCCCAACGTGAAGCTTCACGGCTCAGTTGACTGGTGAATAATGGTTCAATCAATCCATAGCTTGGCAACGAAGCGGTAGAGATGCTTCGACTTCGCTCAGCATGACGGTCTTTTCCAGCGTGTCACACCAGCTTCAGCCGCGGGTCGGGGCTGGCCAGCTGGTCGGCAAAATCCCCGTTCTGGTACTGGAAGTGCGCCGTCATGGCAATCATACCGGCGTTGTCTGTGCAATATTGGAAGGCGGGGATGAACACCTGCCAGCCCAGCTCCTGCGAGAGGCGCTGCAGCTCGGCGCGCAGGCCGGAGTTGGCCGCCACGCCGCCGGCAATGGCAATGTTCGAGAGGCCGTAATCCTTGGCGGCGCGGCGCAGCTGGCGGATGAGCGTCTGCAGGATGGTGTGCTGGATGCTGGCGCAGAGGTCCGCGAGGTTTTCCTCGATGAACTTCGGGTTCTGCTGGGTCTGCTGGCGCAGGAAGTACATCACGGCCGTTTTCACCCCGCTGAAGCTGAAGTCGTAGCCGGGCATCTGATTGACCGGGAACGGGAAGCGCAGCGGGTCGCCCTGCTGGGCCAGCTTGTCGAGACGGGGGCCGCCGGGGTACGGCAGGCCCAGCAGCTTGGCCGTCTTGTCGAAGGCTTCGCCGGCGGCGTCGTCCTGGGTCTGGCCGATGATTTCCATCTCCATGGGGCTGCGCACGATGACCAGCTGGGTGTGCCCGCCGCTCACCGTGAGGCACAGAATGGGGAAGGCCGGGCGCGGCTCCTCGATGAAGTGGGCCAGAATGTGGGCCCGCATGTGGTTGACGGCCAGCAGCGGCTTGCCCAGCGCCAGCGCGAAGCTCTTGGCGAACATGCTGCCGACCAGCAAGGAGCCCAGCAGCCCCGGTCCCTGGGTGAAGGCCACCGCGTCGAGGTCTTCCTTGTTGATACCGGCTTTGGTGAGGGCAGCCTGCACCACCGGCAGAATGTGCTGCTGGTGGGCGCGCGAGGCCAATTCGGGCACGACGCCGCCGAATTGCTCGTGAACCTGCTGGGAGGCCACCACGTTGGCCAGAATATTGCCCCCGGCAATGACGGCCGCCCCGGTGTCGTCGCACGACGACTCGATGGCCAGAATGATTGGGTGCTCCATGGTGAAATGGTGAACTGGTGAGATGGTAAGCTGATGTTCGGGAGGCGCGGCATTGCGCAGATAGCGCAAGTAGAACGGCACTCACAATTTCACCATCTCACCATTTCACCGCTAATTGGCTTTTTTTGCAGAATATCCGTTGGGGCGGGGCGTATAAGCATCCATCCCGGCGGCGTTTACGTCTTCGTGCCGGGGCTCATTGCCGCCGACTCGTTTTTCCTCCGCCCCAACCAGCGTGCAAGTTATAAAGGTCATCCTGAAGGTCCTGCTCGGGCTCGTGCTGCTGCTGGCGCTGCTGCTCGGGGCGGCCGTGCTGGCCTTGCGCGTGCCGGCGGTGCAGACGGCGGTGGCCCAGCGTGCGGCCGAAATCCTCTCCGACAAGCTTCAGCAGCCCGTCAGCATCGGGCGCGTCGACATTCGGCCCTTTACCAAGGTGGTGCTGGAGCGGGTGCAGGTGCTCGACAAGCGCGGCGGCAACCTGTTCTACATCGGCGAGCTGGAGGCCGATGTCAGCACGTTCTCCGTTTTCTCGCCCAACAAGCTTTACCTCAGCAAAGTTACCCTCACGGAGCCGCGCTTCGAGCTGGTGACCTACCCGAACTCGCCCAACCAGGAAACCAACCTCGACGAGTTTCTGACGGCCTTCAAGCGCCTGCTCGGCGAGCCGGACACCACCAAGGTCAGCAAGCCCTTCGACTTCAAGGTGGAGCGCGTGGCCCTGCGCAATGCCCGCTTCGTGCTCGACCGCAAAGACGAGCCGCGGGTGCCGGAGTACGGCAAGTCGATGGACTATGCCCACATGTACATCGACAGCGTGTACGCCGACCTCTCGCAGATCTGGTTTCGCGGCGACACGATTCACGCCCAGGTCGACGGGCTGCGGGCCGTCGATATTCCGTCGAAAACCCGCCTACGCGAGCTGACGGCCGATATGACCTACGCCAGCAAGTTCTGGCAGTTTGAGAAGCTGAACCTGCGCGTGGGCCGCAGCCAGCTCTCCGACTATGTGCGCTTCGACTATAAGCACTTCATGAACTTCACCGACTTCAACGACTCGGTGAAGGTGACGGCGCGGCTCAAGCCCAGCCGGGTGTATTCCGACGACATTGCCCTCTTCGCCCCGCAGCTCTGGGGCTGGGGCGAGCAGATTGCCCTTTCGGGCGAGGCCAAGGGATACGTGCGCGACTTCGCGGCCAAAAACCTCGACCTGCGCTACAGCAACGGCGGCACCCACATCATCGGCAACATCTCGGCCCAGGGCCTGCCGGAGTGGCAGGAAACCTTTGCCGAACTGCGCCTGCGGCCGGGCACCGTGGTCAACCCCAAGGACCTGAAGCCGATACTGCCCGCCGCGGTGTGGCCCTACTTCCAGCGCCTGGGCACCGTCACCCTGAACGGGCAGTTTCTGGGCTTCTACAACGACTTCGTGGCCAACGGCGACTTCAAGACCCGCCTCGGCAACGTGACGGCCGACGTGAACCTGAAGTTCAAGAACGACCCGCGCAACTCCAGCTACGAGGGCACCGTGCGCACGGCCGGCTTCCAGCTGGGCAAGCTGCTCGGCGACGAAAGCCTGATCCGCGACGTGGCCGTCAACGGCAAAGTCGCCGGCGTGGGCTTCGACCTTGACGCGGCCCGCATCAACGCCACGGCCAACATTGCCTCGGTGTGGGTGAAGGGCTACCGCTACCGCAACATCCAGGTGACCAACGGCCGGGTGACCCGCCAGGAATTCGACGGACGCATCAGCATCAACGACCCGAACCTGCAGATGACGGGCGAGGGCAACGTGAACTGGGGCCGCGGCCGCCAGGCCTTCGACCTCATCGGCGACGTGCGCCGCGCCGACCTGCGGGCCTTGGGCATCACCACCCAGCCCATCGTGCTCAGCACCCAGGCCGACGTGCGCTTCCAGGGCCTGACGCTGGACGAGCTGCTGGGCCGCATTCACCTGCGCGACACCCGCCTGACCGTGCAGGGCCGCACGGTGCACCTCGACACGCTCGACCTCTTGGCCACCCGCCGCGAGGGCGAGCGGCTGCTGGCCATGCGCTCGGAAGCCTTCCGCCTGCGGGCCCGCGGCAACTACCAGTTTTCGCAGGTGCTGCGCGACGTGGAGCAGCTCATCGAGGAATACCGCCTGAACTTCGCCGGCGACGCCCGCGCCACCGAGGCCTACTACCGCCGCAAGCGCCGCCAGGCCACGCCCGACTACAACATCAACCTGACGCTGGACCTGAAGCGGCCCAACCCGCTGCTGCACGTGTTCGTGCCCCAGCTCAGCATCAGCGACTCGACGCACGTGGAGGGCTCGTTCCGCAACGGGGCCACGTCTATTCTGCAGCTCACCGGCACGGCCCGGGCCGTGCAGTACGACAGCATCCGGGCCGAGCAGGTGAGCTTCGATTTGCTGACTTCCAAGCTGCCCTACGCCCCCGACGTGCTGGCCCAGACCAGCGTGACCAGCACCCGGCAGCGCCTGCCGGGCCTGGGCCGCACCGAGCAGTTCTACGTGGAAGGCGTGTGGGACCAGGACAAAATCAACTTTTCCTCCTCGCTGGCCCAGACGGGCACCACCAACCGCGCCCAGATCAACGGGGCGCTGGATTTTCTGCCCAACGCGGTGCAGATCGTGTTCCGGCAGTCGGGCGTGAACCTGCTCGGGCGCGAGTGGACCATTGCCCAGGACAACGCCATTGTCATTGCCGGCGGCGGGCACGAAATCACGGTGCCCAACTTCTCGCTTTCCAACGGCCGCCAGCTGATTCTGGCCACCGGCGAGGTATCCGACGACCCCACGCGCACCCTGCACCTGGAAGTGAAGGACCTGGAGCTGGCCACCCTCTCGCCGCTGACCAACCAGAACATGCGCGGCCGCGTGAATGCCACCGGCGACGTGCGCGGGGTGTTCGGGCAACTGGTGTCGGCCGCCCGCCTGACGGTGGATTCGCTGTTTTTCGATAACACGCTCATCGGCAACGTGGCGGGCGTGGCCAACTGGGATAACACCGCCAACCGCCTGGGCACCAACCTCTCGGTGGTGCGCGACGGGCAGAACGTGCTGAGCGTGGCCGGCACCATCGCGCCCACCGGCGCGCCCGACGACCAGCTGAACCTGACCGGCGTGCTCAACGACGCGCCCATCAAGCTGGCCGAGCCCTTCCTGGCGGGCGTGCTCACCCACCTCGGCGGCACCGGCCGCGGCACGCTGCGCCTGACCGGGCCGTTTTCGGCCCCGTCGCTGCGCGGCGCCGTCGACGTGACGAAGGGCCAGCTCACGTTTGCCTACCTGAACACGACCTACACCTTCGAGGACCAGATTCGCTTTTTCGAGGACCGCATGGTGTTCCGCAACATCAAGCTGCGCGACGTGCTCGGCAACCAGGGCACGCTCGACGGCTCGATTTACCACCGCGGCTTCAACGACATGCGCCTGGCCCTGAAGGCCAATTTCCGGCGCATGCAGGTGCTCAACACCACCCGCCGCCAGAACGACATGTACTTCGGCACGGCCTACGCCACCGGCGACGCCTCCGTTACCGGCCCCGTCGACAACCTGGTCATCAACGTGCGGGCCCGCAGCGAGTCGGGCACCCGCCTCTCGCTCCCGCTCGACAACGCCACCACGGTGCAGCAGGCCAGCTACATCAAGTTCGTGAACCGCAACCTGTCCGACTCGGTGCAGGCCGCCCAGGCCGCCGCCAAGCCCCCGGTGGACTTGTCGGGCATCATCCTGAACGCGACCTTCGACGTGACGCCCGACGCCTACATGGAGGTGATTCTGGACGAAACCACCGGCGACGTGATTCGCGGCTCGGCCCTGGGCCAGCTGCGCATGAACATCGATACCCGAGGCGAATTCAATATGTACGGGCAGCTGGAAGTGGTGCGCGGCGCCTACAACTTCACCCTGGAGGGCCTGGTCAACAAGGAGTTCCAGGTGCGCCCCGGCGGCACGCTCACCTTCAACGGCGACCCGATGCAGGGCCAGATGGACGTGACGGCGGCCTACACCCAGCGCACCTCGCTGGCCCCCATCCTGGGCACCACCAGCGCCGATACCGAGGTCGGCAACGTGTACGCCAGCGTGACGGCCGTGATGCACCTGACCGGCGACATGCTGCTGCCGCGCATTCAGCTCGGGCTGGAATTCAACGACGCGCCCTCCTCGGTGGAAGGCCCGCTGACCTCTTTCCTCTCCAACATCCGCAACGACGAGCAGGAGCTGAACCGGCAGGTGTTTTCGCTGCTGCTGTTCCGGCAGCTCACCCAGCCCGGCGGCTTCAACAACGCGGCCCTGACCAGCGGCACCAACGCCGTGCAGAACAGCCTGGGCCAGATTCTCTCCACCCAGCTGGGCCTGCTCACCTCGCAGATCGACCAGAACCTGGAAATTGCCTTCAACCTCGACGGCGTAACCCAGGAGGAGCTGCGCAACCTGCAGGTGCGCCTGAGCTACAGCTTGCTGCAGGGCCGCCTGCGCGTGACGCGCTTCGGCGGCATCAGCAGCAACAACACCACGGGCGTGGGGCCCAACGCCACCCCCACCCAGACCTCGCTGATCGGGGACATCGGGCTGGAGTACTTCCTGCGCCAGGACGGCAAGTTCCGCGTGCGGCTGCGTTACGAAACCACCCCGCGCGACATCGGCGTGCAGAACCAGGCCCGCGCCGGCCTCTCGGTGGTGCACACCGAGCAGTTCGACAACCTCACCGAGCTTTTCGCCCGCAAGCGCCTGCGCCGCCGCGAACAGGCCCGCCGCAAAGCCCGCGAGCAGCTCGTCATCGACGACGACCCGCGGACGGCGCTCTGACGGTGAGGTAGTGAGATGGTGAAGTGGTGAGTTTGATGTTCGGGAGGCCGAAACGGCGCATTTCGCGCCGTCAGAACGACACTCACCATTTCACCATCTCACTATCTCACCACTTACCTTTACCCCTAGATGCCCCAGTTCCGCCCCGCCCGCAAGAAGAAGCTTGGCTCCTACCCCTATACCATGGTGATGTTCAGCATTACCATGGCCCTGCTGGTGGTGGGCCTGTTCGGGCTGCTGCTGGTGCACGCCCACAAGATTTCGGGGGTGGTGAAGGAAAACCTGGAGGTGCAGGTGTTCCTGGAGCGCAACCTGCCCGAAACCCAGCTGCTGCGCCTGCAGCGCACCCTGGCCCAGAAGCCTTATATAGCCTACCGCCAGGACCAGCCGCAGGTGCGCTTTCTGTCGAAGGAAGAGGGCGTGAAGCAGTTTATCGACCGCACCGGCGAAGATCCGGTGGCCCTGCTCGGCGACAACCCGCTGCGCGACGCGTACATCCTGAAGCTCAACCCGGAGTTTGCCGATTCCAGCCAGCTGCGGCGCATCAGCCAGGATTTGCAGCAGCAGCAGGGCGTGTTCGAGGTGACGTATCCGCAGACGCTCATCACCTCCGTCAACCAGAACATCCGCAAAATCAGCCTGGTGCTGCTCGGCTTCGCGGTGATTCTGCTGCTGGTGGTGGCCGTGCTCATCAACAATACCATCAAGCTGGCGCTGTTCTCGCAGCGCTTCCTGATTCGCTCCATGCAGCTGGTGGGCGCCACGGCCTGGTTTATCCAGAAGCCCTTTCTGCGCCGCGCCACCTGGCAGGGCATCCTGAGCGGGGCCCTGGCCGCGCTCTTGCTGCTGGCCCTGCTGCAGTACGCCTACTACGAATTCGACGAGCTGGCCCTGCTGCGCGACGACCGGCTGATCGGCGCGGTGCTGCTGGTGCTGCTGGTGCTGGGCGGCGTTATCGGCTTTTTCAGCTCCTACCGGGCCGTGCGCAAGTACCTGCGCATGTCCTTGGATGAGCTGTATTAGGGCCATTAAGCAAGTTTCACGTTGTCAGGCCGTCGTGTCGAGCTTGTCGAGACATGGCGGTTCGGGCGGTTCGCGTGGACTTCCCCCAGGCTACCGCGTTCTTTCCTGGCTGAAGCAACTAATTTTGCGTTGCGCTCATCTGGCGCGTCAACGGCGGCGTCCGCCCCCGGCCGCTTACCTTTGCCTTTTCCGACTGCTTTTTCTATGCCCACGCCTTCTCCTCGCTTCGCCTTCGGGCCGCGCAACTACCGCCTGATGTTCATCGGGCTGGCCCTGCTGGCCGCCGGTTTCATCACCATGAGCCTCGACGGGGCTGATTACGGCGAAGGATTTCTGGGCCTGACGCTGGGGCCGCTGCTGCTGGCCGCCGGCTTCGTGGTGGAGTTTTTTGCCATCATGGCCAAATCGGGCCCGGCCCCGGTGGCTAATCAAGTGGTAACGCCCGGCGCGCCCGTGGCTCCGGCCGGCCCGACGGCTCCCGTGACGCCGGCCGCCCCGGCCACGCCGCCCACGTACCAGCGCCGCTAAGCCCTGCTGAATGAATTACTGGCATGCCCTGCTCCTGGCCATCGTCGAGGGGCTGACTGAGTTTTTGCCCGTGTCGAGCACCGGGCACATGATTATTGCCTCGGCCCTGCTGGGCATTCCGCCCACGGCCTTCACCAAGCTCTACCTGGTGGTCATTCAGCTCGGCGCCATTCTGTCGGTGCTGGTGGTGTACTGGAAGCGCTTTTTCCAGAGCTTCGACTTCTACCTGAAGCTGCTGGTGGCCTTTCTGCCCATCGTGGTGGTGGGCGCGTTTCTGAAAAAGTACATCGACGCCCTGCTGGAATCCGTCACGACGGTGGGCGTGACCCTGCTGCTGGGCGGCATCGTGCTGGTGTTCATCGACCGGCTGTTTCCGCAGGAAGACCCGCAGGAAGGCGGCCACCCCGTCACCAACCCGGGCTGGCGCGAGGCTTTCGTCATCGGCCTGTTTCAGTGCATTGCCGTCATTCCCGGCATCAGCCGCTCGGCCGCTACCATCATCGGCGGCCTCTCGCAGAAGCTTACCCGCCGCGCCGCCGCCGAGTTTGCCTTCTTCCTGGCCATGCCCACCATGGCCGCCGCCGCCGCCAAGGATCTGCTCGATTACTTTCAGGAAGGCCACACGCTCGACGCCGAGCAGCTGAAGGTGCTGGCCTTCGGCAACGTGGTGGCCTTCGTGGTGGCCCTGCTGGCCATCCGGCTGTTTGTGGGCTTCGTGGCCCGCTACGGCTTCCGCGCCTTTGGCATTTACCGCATCATCGTGGGCGGCCTGCTGCTGCTGATGCTGGCCCTGAACATTCCGCTGGAACTGCTATGAGTGAGCCCAACCGCAAGCCCAACCGCCCCGAACCGGCGCCCGAGCCGGGCGAAGTCCTGCTGGTCGACAAACCCCTGCGCTGGACCTCGTTCGACGTGGTGAAGAAGGTGAAGTACGCCCTGAAGCCGCGCAAAATCGGCCACGCCGGCACGCTCGACCCCTTGGCCACCGGCCTGCTGATTCTCTGCACCGGCAAGAAAACCAAGACCATCGACCAGATTCAGGCCCAGGAAAAGGAGTACACCGGCGTGTTTCGCCTGGGCCAGACCACCCCGTCCTTCGACCTGGAAACGGCCGTGGACGCCGAGCGGCCCTGGCAGCACCTCACCCGCGAGGAGCTGCTGGCTGCCGCCGCCCGGCTTACCGGCCTGATCGAGCAGACGCCCCCGCTGTTTTCGGCCGTGAAGGTGAACGGCGAGCGGGCCTACGAGGTGGCCCGCCGCGGCGACACGGCCGACATCAAAAGCAAGACCGTCGACATCAAGGCCTTTGAACTGCCCGAAATCGACGGCGCCGACGTGCATTTCCGCATCGTGTGCTCCAAGGGCACCTATATCCGCAGCCTCGCCCGCGACTTCGGCGAGTTGCTGGGCTGCGGCGCCCACCTCACCCAGCTGGTGCGCACCCGCATCGGCGAGTACCGACTGGCCGACGCGCTGAGCATGGCCGACATCGAAGCCCGCCGCCCGCCGCGCCCCGAGGGCGAAGCCGAGCGGCCCCGCCGGGCGCGAATGCCGCGCCCGGAGCGCCGCCTGGGGCTGGAGCACTACGACGCTACCCAGCAGGCGGCGGCCGATGCGCTGGCCGCTGGTGAAACGGCGGAGTAGCAGGCCCTTTCGTAGCACGAACCGTCGTTTCGGGCGGAACGAGGAACCTGGGCAGCCGCATGCCGCGCCCGTTTCCTCGCTCCGCCCGGAACAATAGGTTATGGCCCAACCAGCCGCTTTTGGCGGGCCGTGCCTACTTTCGCAGCGCCGTAACGCAAGGCCCGGCTGGCAAATCCAGCGGCGGCCTACCTGCGTTCAAGGACCCACGCACGGCGCCGGCGGGCGCCGGCCCGTGCGTGCCACCAGTCTCCCTTCCGCCATGCACGTAGTCCGCGACCCCGCCGAATTTCCGCGCCTCCACAACGCCGTGGTCACCAGCGGCACCTTCGACGGGGTGCACCTGGGCCACCATAAGATCTTGCAGCGCCTGCAGGAAGTGGCCCGGCTCTCGGGCGGGCCGAGCGTAGTCATCACCTACTGGCCGCACCCGCGCCTGGTGCTGGCGCCGCCCCCCGCCCACCCCGACCCCAAGCCCCTGCACCTGCTCAACACCCTGGAGGAGCGCATTGAGAAGCTGGCAGGCTACGGCGTGGATTACCTGCTCATCGTGCCCTTCACCCGCGAATTTGCCGAGTGGACCTCCGAGCAGTACATCCGCGAGCTGCTGCTGGACACGGTGGGCACCGCCAAGCTCGTCATCGGCTACGACCACCGCTTCGGCAAAAACCGGGAGGGCAGCTTCGAGTACCTGCAGCAGCACGCGGCCGAATACGGGTTGGAGGTGGAGGAAATTCCGCGCGAGGACGTGGACGCGGTGGGCGTGAGCAGCACCCGTATCCGCCGGGCCCTGGAGGCCGGCGACGTGGGCACCGCCGCCCGCTACCTCGGCTACGACTACCCCTTCACCGGCACGGTGGTGCGCGGGCAGCAGCTCGGGCGCACCATCGGCTACCCCACAGCCAATATTCGCTGCGAAGAAGCGTTGAAGCAGGTGCCCGGCCGCGGCGTGTACGCCGTGATGGCCACCACGGCGGCCGGCACCCGGCACCCGGCCATGCTCAACATCGGCGTGCGGCCCACGGTGGGCGGTAGCCTGCAGGAAACCGTGGAGGCGCATTTGCTCGACTTCGACGGCGACCTGTACGACCAGCCGCTGACCGTGCAGTTTGTGGCCCGCCTGCGCGACGAGCAGAAGTTCAGCGGCCTCGACGCGCTCAAAGCCCAGCTGGCCCAGGACGCCGATGCGGCCCGGGCGCACCTGATTGGCGGCTAGCCGGGCCGCCGGATTGGGTTGAAACGCTATTCCGAACGAAACCAAGGAGCCTCGCACGTTTTGCAGAACGATGAAGCAAGGCTGTCATGCTCCTCTGACGTCCGCTGAGCGAGCTTCTTCGCTTCGCCCGGAATGACGCGCCAAATAAGCTGTTCAACCTCTAGCTGGCCCTGATTTTGTATTCCACCCTTGCATGAAGAATTCTTTGCGGATGTTTTTGCTGGGTTGCCTGCTGCTCGTCGGCGCGGCGGCCCAGGCCCAGAACCGGTTTACGGGCGTCGTGCTCGACTCGCTGACCAAGGAGCCGCTGGCCTTTGCCAGCGTGTTTCTGGCCAATACCACCTTCGGCTCGTCGACCTCGGACCAGGGCAAGTTTGAAATCAGCCGGGTGCCGAACGGCACCTACGACATGGTGTGCTCCTACGTGGGCTACCGCCTCTCCAAGCAGAGCGTGACCATGAGCGGCCCCTCGCAGCAGTTCACCCTGCTGCTCTCGCCGGTGGGCAACAGCCTGGGCGAAGTCGTCATCAAGCCCGAGCCCAACAAGCCGGAGGAGTACAAGCAGTTCTCCGACCTGTTTCTGGGCGGCTCGCAGTTTTCGGAGCAGTGCCGCGTGAGCAACCCCGAAGCCGTGCGCGTCTTCTTCGACGAGGAAGACAAGCAGCTGCGGGCCCGCGCCAAGGAGTATTTGCAGGTCGACAACGATGCGCTGGGCTACCGCCTGAAGTATTTCGGCCTGGAATTCAGCTACGACCCCGAGGACGGCGCCGTGTCGTACTACGGGGAACCGGTGTTCGAGGAAATGAAGCCCAAGGACGAGGCCCAGCAGAAGCTGTGGGCGGCCAACCGCCTGAAGGCCTACAACGGCTCGTTTATGCACTTTCTGCGCAGCGTGCACCGTAACCGCCTGCGCACCGAAAACTTCATGGCCCAGCAGATCAAGGTGACGGTGAACAAGCGCTTCGGCCAGACCGACAGCCTGCGCCAGATGCTGCTGGAGCGCCACCCCGACGGCAGCGACCTGACCCGCGCCGAAAAAGACTCGCTGCGGCTCTGGAGCCGCTCGGGCCCGGTGTACGCCACGCTGAACCCCGCGGCCCTGCCCATCGACAGCATCCGGCAGGTATCGGCCGACGGCAAGCGCGTGTTTTTGCGCTTCTCGGGCGAGCTGCAGGTGGCCTACTTCGGTGAGGCCCCCGACCCGCGCTACAAGCAGGCCATGTCGCCGCTCGGGCCCTCGCGCACGCCCTACCCCGCGCTGCGGCAGGTGTCGCGGCTGCGGCTGAACGGCCGCCGAGCCGAAATCCAGGCCGACGGCTCCCTGCTGAACCCGCTGGCCGTGTCGGTGGGCGAGTACTGGGGCTTCGAGAAAATCGGCGAGTTTCTGCCCTTCGACTACGTGCCCACCACGCCGGCGGCGCCGGGCCGCAAGTAACTACCCCGCGCAAACGCACCCGCAAGGCCGCCCGCTGCAAGTCAGCGGGCGGCCTTCTTTCTGATGGATGGCCGTTTACTTCCATCGGCCCGGCGCGTACATTTGGCTCGGGGCGCGGCCCCGCGTGGTTCATCTACTTCCTCTTGCCTATCGACCCTATGCTACCCTCATTTCGCCTTCGTACCCTGCTGAGCGCGTTGCTCGCGCTGATGCTGCACGCCGCTGCGGCCCAAACCGGCTGGCAGCAGCTTTACACGGCGGCGCACACGCAGTCCTGCGCCAAGGCCCTGCGCCAGGCCGATGGCGGCTTCCTGCTCGTCGGGGAAGAGCTGCTCAAGCAGACCTCCACCAGCCAGCCCGCGCCGCGCCGGGTGGTGCTGGTGCGCACCGATGCCCGCGGCCGACAGCTCTGGGAGCAGCGCGTGGCGGTGCCCGGCTACCCCCACGTTTTCGTGCGCGAGGCCAGCCAGAACGCCCAGGGGGAGTTGCTGCTGGGTTTGGTCAATACCCCGCTGTATACCGGCTTTGGCCGCCCCAACCTGCTGGTGGCGCTTACCCCGCGCGGCCCCATCCGCTGGACGCGCGACTTCAGCGGCAGCTCCCGCCGCCTCGTCGGACTGGCCCCCGACGACTCGCACCAGGGCTTTGTGGTAGCCGTCAACGACGGGGGCCGGGAGGCTGCGCTGCTGTACCTGAACGCCGACGGCAGCCAGCGCCAGCAGCTGCCGCTGGATTTTGGCCTGCCAGTCGTGAGTTCCGTTATCAATACGGTGCTGCCGCAGCCGGGCGGCGTGCTGGTGGGCGCCAGCGGGTATTCCTCGCTCTATTCCACCACGCCTACCGCCAAGGTTATTTTCGTGTCGGACGACGGGGTGCGCGGCGCTGAAACGGTGCTGCCCGGCTCGTACACTGGCCCAACCTTGCTGCTGGCCCTGGGCGGCAACGACTTCCTCGCCTACGACGGGCACCTGCACCGCATCAGGCTGGGCGTGAATGCGGTGCAATGGTCGCGTGACTTGATTACCAGCGACGGCGGCATTCTGAGTCCCGAGCAGTGGGCGGCTTCCCCCACCGGCGAGGTGCTGCTCAGCGGCTTTACGGTGCGCAACAGCCACATTCTCACGCGTTACCTGATGCTCATCAACAGCCGGGACGGCAGTGTGCAGCCGCTGGAAGACAACAACGCGCCGGCCATTGCCAAACTCGGCGAAAGCAACGCCGGCCAGGTAGCCAGCCTGCTGCCCGGCGACGCGCCCGGCACCTTTTTCATGGCCGGCGCCGTGACCGAAGGCATCTTCCTGCGGCTGGGCCGCTTCGCGGAGCTGGAGCTGGGCGCTACGGCCACGCTGGCAGCCTGGCCCAACCCCGTGACCGATGCCGACCTGCTGCGGGTGAACAGCCCCTTTGCTTCGGCTAACGCCCTGTACCTCTACGACCTGGCGGGCCACCAGGTGCTGAGCTGGCCGGCGGTGACGGGCGGCACGGCGCAGCTCTCGCTGCGGGGCGTGAAGCCGGGCTCCTACCTGCTGGTGGGCACCAACGGCCAGGGCAAAATCGGCCGGATGCGCATTTTCAAACGCTAACGCCGCCAGGGGCCGCCGCCCCCGCGGCGCCGTTTTTTTTATGCGTGGGTTGTTTAGCCGATTCCTTTGTTGCGGGCTGCTGGCGCTGCTCGGTATGCTGGGGCTGCGGCCCGCGGCCCGGGCGCAGGCCACCATCAGCGGGGAAGTGCGCGACTCGGTGACGCAGGCACCGCTGGCCTTTGCCAGCGTGTTTCTGGCCAACACCACCCGCGGCGCCACCACCGACGCCCAGGGCCGCTTCAGCCTGCCGGGCGTGCCCGCGGGCACCTACGACCTGGTGTGCTCCTACCTGGGCTACCGCCTCGCCCGGCAGAGCGTGCGGGTGGGCACGGCGCCCGTGGTGGCGCAACTGCGACCCGCGCCCCTGAGCCAGCAGCTGGCGGGCGTGGTCATTCGGCCGCACCGCAACAAGCCCGAGGACTACCAGCGCTTCGTCGAGCTGTTCTTGGGCAGCACCGCGTTTTCGCGGCAGTGCCGCATCCGCAACCCCGACGGCGTGCGCGTGGCCTTCGACGCCCAGACGGGCGAGCTGACCGCCGAGGCCGCCGACTACCTGCAGGTCGACAACGCGGCGCTGGGCTACCGCATCCGGTTCTACGGGCTGCACTTTCAGATCAATTTCCGCGAGCAGGTGCTGTCGTACTACGCCTGGCCGGTGTTTGAGGAGTTGCCCACCAGGAGCGGGGCCAAGCGGGCGCACTGGGCGGCCAACCGCCTGGCCGCGTACCGCGGCTCGCTCACGCACTTTCTGCGCAGCGTGCGCACCGGCCAGCTCGCCGCGGAAGGCTTCGTGGCCAACCGCCTGCGCCGGGTGCCCAACATGCGCTGGGTGCGTGCCGACTCCTTGCTGCGCCTGGAGCGCCTGCGCCACGCCCACGAGGTATGGCACCCGGCCGATTCGCTGCTGCAGCAGCTGCGCGAGCCGCCGCAGTACGCCTACCTCTACACCCGCCCCCTGCCCGCCGACAGCCTGCGCCGCCCCGGCCCGGGCGGGGCGCCGGTGCTGCGCTTCCGCGACCTGGTGCAGGTGACCTACCAGCGCGAAAAGCCCGACCCGGCCTACACCCTGCCCCACCGCCTCGGCGAGCCGGCCGTGCGGCCCGAGCAGCAGATTTCGGTGCTGCACCTGCTGCAGCCGGCCGTGGAAATCACGCCTACCGGCCAGCTCGTCGACCCGCTGGCCGTGTTCACGGAAGGCTACTGGGGCTTCGAGAAAATCGGGGAGCTGCTGCCCGTCGACTACGAGCCGCCTACTGCCCAGCCCTGAGGCCGGACGGTTCGGCGGGAGGTTTCGCCGGGTATTGCCGCGCTTAATTGCCGCTGAATAATATTTAATTTATATTTATATATATTAAAGCAGCCGCAGCCTGCGCAGCGGCTGTGCGACTGGTACCGAATGCGCGACGTGTGGCCGGACGGTGAACTTAGCCCCGGGCGTGCTGATAGTCGGCTGAAGATGGCCGCTTTTGGCAGGCATCGTGGAAATGAAAGTGAGTGGATAGACTCCCGCTGCGCCCGGCGAACGGGCAGTTTCAGGCGCTTTAGTTGATTAGCAGTCTGCCTTCGTTGGGGCCGGCAATTGCGCGGGACGCCGGCGCGGCAGCCGCGCGCGGGGCCTGGGAAGGCAGGAGCCGATTCGCCGGGGTGGGCGGGTGAGGCGTGGTTACGCAGGTATTTCTAGTGGCCAGTGCTACCTCCAGAGCTTGCTCACCTTTCACCCCTACTTGTATGAATGCACTGGTAATCAACTCCAGCGGCCGCACCGAACAGTCGGTCAGCCGCAAACTGGTGGCCGAGCTGGTGGCCGAGCTGCTGGTGCTCTACCCCAAGCTGCACGTGAATTACCGCGACGTGGCCCGGGGCATTCCGCTGGTCGACGACCAGATGATCGAAGGCTTTTTCACGCCGGACGAGTACCGCACGCCCGAGCTGCGGCAGGCCCTGGCCGTTTCGGATGAGCTGGTGGACGAACTGCGGGCGGCCGACGTGCTCATCATCGGGGCGCCGGTCTACAACCTCAGCATTCCGGCCTGCCTGAAGGCCTGGCTGGACCTGGTGGTGCGCATGGGCCTGACCTTTACGCATTCATCAGCCGGCTACGAAGGGCTGCTCACCACCCGGAAAGCGTACCTGGTCGTCACCTCCGGCTCGGTGGCCGTGGGCACGCCCTGGGACTTTGCCACGCCTTACCTGCGCACCATTCTGGGCTTTATGGGCATCGTCGACGTGGAAATCATCAGCGCCACCCAGCTCATCGTGCTCAGCGAGGCGCCCATCAGCGAGGCCCGGGAGGCTATTCACCACCTGGCCACGGCGTAGGCGCCGGCGGGCCCGGCTCCCTACGCCCGGGCCCGGCGGCCGTTGTTGCGGCGCGCTGCCCTTCGCTTTCGGCGGAAGCGGGGGGCAGCGCGCATTTTTGCCGGCGCGTGCTTCCGGGCAGATTGATAACTTGCCGGCCCAATTCCCCCCATCCTTCTATGATCAACAAAGTAGTGGCCGACGCGCAGGCTGCGCTGCAGGGCCTCACCGACGGCATGACGCTGATGCTCGGCGGCTTCGGCCTGTGCGGCATTCCCGAAAACAGCATCCAGGAAATACTGCGCCTGGGCGTGACGAACCTGACCTGCATTTCCAACAACGCCGGCGTCGACGACTTCGGCATCGGGCTGCTCTTGCAGCAGCGGCAGGTGAAGAAGATGATTTCCAGCTACGTGGGCGAAAACGCCGAATTCGAGCGGCAGCTGCTCTCGGGCGAGCTGGAAGTAGAGCTGATTCCGCAGGGCACCCTGGCCGAGCGCTGCCGCGCGGGCGGGGCGGGCATTCCGGCCTTTTTCACTCCGGCCGGCTACGGCACCGAGGTGGGCGAAGGCAAGGAAAGCCGCGAGTTCAACGGCAAGATGTACCTGCTCGAAACCGCCCTGCACGCCGACTACGCCCTGGTAAAGGCCTGGAAGGGCGACACGGCCGGCAACCTCATCTACAAAGGCACGGCCCGCAACTTCAACCCGATGATGGCCACGGCCGGCAAAATCACGGTGGCCGAGGTGGAGGAGCTGGTGCCCGCCGGCGAGCTGGACCCCAACCAGATTCACACGCCGGGCATCTACGTGCAGCGCATTTTCCAGGGCAAAGACTACGAAAAGCGCATCGAGCAGCGCACGGTGCGCGCCGCGGCCAACTAAGCCCCGCCGCTCCCGCCCTACCTGCCCCCGATGAAACAGGCTGCTTACCTCCTGCTGCTCGCCCTGAGCCTGGGCCCCGCGGCGGGCTGCCACACGGCAGCCCCGGCCACGGCGGCACGCCCGGCCGCCCGCACCCTGGTGGCGCGGCCCCGCCCGCTGCCCGGCCTCGACCAACTGCTGCAGGAGTACGTGAGCACCGAGCGCGTGCCCGGCGCCATTGCCCTGGTCGCGCAGGACGGCCGGATCATCTACCGCAAGGCCTTCGGCTACGACGATGTGGCGGCCAAGACGCCGCTGCGGCCCGACGCCATTTTCCGCATTGCCTCGCAGACCAAGGCCGTGGCCAGCGCGGGCCTGATGTTGCTCTACGACGAGGGCAAGTTTCAGCTCGACGATGCGGTCAGCAAGTACCTGCCGGCCTTTGCCCACCCGCAGGTGCTGGCCTCGTTCAACCCCCAGGACAGCAGCTACACCGCCGGGCCGGCCAAGTCGGAAATAACCATTCGGCAGCTGCTCACCCACACCTCGGGGCTGGGCTACCCGGTTATCGGCAGCAAGGAGGCCCGCGCCATCTACGCCAAAGCCGGTATTCCGAGCGGCATCGGCACGCCCGGTGGGCTGCTGACCACCTCGATGGATAAGCTGGCCCGGCTGCCGCTGCTGCACCAGCCCGGGGAGCGGTTTACCTACGGGCTGAGCGTGGACATGGTGGGCCGGCTGATCGAAGTGCTCAGCGGGCAGCCGCTGGACCAGTTTCTGCGCCGCCGCCTGTTCGAGCCGCTGGGCCTGCGCGACACCTACTTCTACTTGCCCGCCGACCGGCAAAACCGGCTGGCCGTGCTCTACACCGAAGACCCGCAGAGCAAGAAGCTGGTGCCGGTACCGCCCGCAGGCGGCGTGATGGGCCCGATGACGCCGGACTACCCCAAGCAGGCCGGCACCTACTTTTCGGGCGGGGCGGGCCTCTCGTCCACCATCGACGACTACGCCGTGTTTTTGCAGATGCTGCTCAACGAGGGCGAATACGGCGGCCGGCGCCTGCTGCAGCCCGCCACCGTGCGCCTGATGACCACCAACCAGATGGGCGCGCTGGAGCAGGGCGGCAACAAGTTCGGCCTGGGCTTCAGCATCATGACGGCCGCCAACGCCGACAAATCCGGGCTGTCGGCCGGCAGCTACGAGTGGGGCGGCATCTTCGGCACCACCTACTGGGTCGACCCCGAGCTGAAGGTGGTGGCCCTGCTCTACACCCAGAAATACCCCAACACCACCGCCCGCGACCTGCCCGCCAAGTTCAAGCAGCAGGTGCGCGCGGCCCTAACTTCCCCGGCCCCCGTGGCCAAATAACCCGCTACGCTCCCACCCTCATGCTTGACAAACACGGCATTGCCCGGCGCATCGCGCAAGAAGTAAAAGACGGCTACTACGTCAACCTCGGCATCGGCATTCCCACGCTGGTGGCCAACTACATCCCGCCGGGCATCAACGTGGTGCTGCAGTCCGAAAACGGGCTGCTGGGCATGGGCCCCTTCCCCACCGAGGCCGAAGTGGACCCCGACCTGATCAACGCCGGCAAGCAGACGGTGACCACGCTGCCCGGCTCCAGCATCTTCTCCTCGGCCGAGTCGTTCGGCATGATTCGCGGGGAGCACGTGGATTTGACCATCCTCGGCGCCATGGAAGTATCGGAGCGCGGCGACATTGCCAACTGGAAGATTCCGGGCAAGATGGTGAAGGGCATGGGCGGCGCCATGGATTTGGTGGCCTCGGCCAAAAATATCATCGTGGCCATGCAGCACGTGGCCAAGGACGGCTCCTCGAAGCTGCTCCCCGACTGCACCCTGCCCATCACCGGGCTGCGCTGCGTAAAGAAAATCGTGACCGAGCTGGCCGTGCTCGACGTGACGCCCGACGGCTTCGTGCTGCGCGAGCGGGCCCCGGGCGTATCGGTGGAGCAGATTCAGCAGGCCACGGCGGGCCGGCTGGTGGTACCGGCCGCCGGCGTGCCCGAAATGAGCGTGTAACGAGCTGGTACTCCGGCGGCCCGATCCGGGCGCAGGGCTCCGCGCGGCTTCGGCCGCGCGGAGCTTTTTTGTACCGCCGCGCCGCTGCGTATCTTGCTGAGCCCTAACTGCCCCTAGTCGCCTATGCGTCACATCTACCCGCTTGCCCTCCTACTGCTCGGCGCCGCGCCCCTGGCCCAGGCCCAGGTGGCCCAGCCCATCATCGACCGCACCGACCTGCCCGTCATCGGCGACACGCTGCGCATCAGCCAGGCCTCGCCGGTGCTGCCCGCTTCGGCGCCCCCCCTCACGCGCCGCGGCGTCGGCCAGACCTGGAACTACGCCGCCCTCACGCCCACGGCCCAGCGGGTGGAGCGCTACGCCAATATCAACACCACGGCGACGACCCTGCAGTTTGCTTTTGGCCCCCTAGGCGGGGTGAACCGCGCCACGCTGGTGTCGCCGCAGACCCTGCCGGCCCTCGGCGCCGGCCTGCCCATCAGCGACCCGGTGGAGTTCTACAACCTCTCGAACGCCGATTTTCGCTCGGTGGGCTTCGGGGCCACGGTCAGTGGCTTCGGCCTGCCCGTCACGTACCGGAGCCAGGCGCTGCAGGACGTTATTTATCGTTTTCCGCTGAGCTACAACTCCCCGGCCGACTCCAGCAACTCGTTTTTTGAGACGCCCTCGGCCATTGCCAGCACCGGCTACCTCTCGCAGCGCCGCAAGCGCGTGAACCGCCCCGACGCCTGGGGCACGCTCACCACGCCCTTCGGCACGTTCCAGACGGTGCGGGTGGTGACGCGTATCGAGGACCACGACAGCCTGGCCGTGGGCGGTATGCCCGGCCAGGGCCTGACCCTGCCGGTGCGCCGGGAGTACAAGTGGCTGGCCAAGACCATTCACGTGCCGGTGCTGACCATCACCACCAACGTGGTGAATGGCCAGGAAGTCATTACCAGCGTGGAGTACCGCGACATCTACCGCCGCATTCAGCTGCCGACCGCTGCCGCCGCGGGCAAGACCGCGGCCCCGCTCACGGCCTGGCCCACCGCCGCCGCGGCCGGCACCGCCGTGCAGCTGCAGCTGCCGGCGGCGGCCGAAGTAGAGGTAACCGACCTCGCGGGCCGGCTGCTGGGCCGCTTTCAGCAGCCCCGGGGCACTTCGGCGCTGCCGCTGAATGCCGCCTGGCAGGGCACCCTGCTGCTGCGCGTGCGGCAGGCCGACGGCGCCACAGCCGTGGGCCGGGTGGTACGGTACTAGCCTGCTGCCGCCCACCGGCGGCACCCGGCAAAACGGCGGTATCGGCGAAACAAAGCGGCCCGGCGGAACACCGCCGGGCCGCTTGACGTTGCTAGCAACTGCACGCGCCGCAGCCTGTACCTTTGCCGGGCGCGTTTCACCTTCCGCAATCATGGCAACGACTCCTTCCGCCAAATCCAACGGCCAGGCCAAAAAGGCCGCCGATAAATCCGATAAGAAAACCGGGGCCACCATCGTGGCCACCGTGGCCGGCGAGGAGCCCACCCCGGCCACCTCAGCCACCGCCGCCGCCCACAAGCTGGTGCTGCGCGCCCTGCGCCGCTCCGACTACAAGGCCGTGCGCGTCATCATGGACCAGGTGTACTCCAACATGGAGGGCGCCTGGGAGCAGGACGAGTACAACGCCCTGCTCAAGAAATTCCCCGAGGGCCAGATCTGCATCGAGGACAACGGCCGGGTGGTGGCCGCGGCCCTGGCCATTACCGTGCAGTACTCCGACTTCGGCGACCGGCACACCTACGCCAAGATTACCGGCAACGGCAAGTTCAACACCCACAACCCCGACGGCGACACCCTCTACGGCGTGGACGTGTTCGTGGACCCGGAGTACCGCAACCTGCGCCTGGGCCGCCGCCTCTACGACGCGCGCAAGGAGCTGTGCGAGAGCCTGAACCTGCGCGCCATGGTGGCCGGCGGCCGCATCCCCGGCTACGCCCAGTACGCCAGCGAGATGACGCCGCAGAAGTACGTGGAGATGGTGCGCAACAAGGAGCTGACCGACCCCATCCTCACCTTTCAGCTGGCCAACGACTTTTACGTGCGCAAGCTGATCCGGGGCTACCTGCCCTACGACGGCGACTCCAAGGCCTACGCCACCCTGCTGGAGTGGATCAACGTGTACTACGACGAAGACTCGGAGCGCCTGATCGGCAACCAGAAGTCCAACGTGCGCATCGGCATCGTGCAGTGGCAGATGCGCGGCACCAAGAGCCTGGAGGACCTGTTTCAGCAGATCGAGTTCTTCGTCGACACCGTGTCGGGCTACAAGGCCGACTGCGTGATGTTCCCGGAGTTCTTCAACGCCCCGCTGATGGCCCTGACCAACGAGGATTCGCCCTCGGTGGCCATCCGGGCCATGGCCGCCTTTACCGAGCCGCTGAAGGCCAAGTTCATGGAGCTGGCCGTGAGCTACAACATCAACATCGTGGCCGGCTCCATGCCGCTCTACACCGACGGCAAGCTGCACAACGTGGCCTACCTCTGCCGCCGCGACGGCACCGTGGACGAGCAGTACAAGCTGCACGTAACGCCCGACGAGGCCAGCTACTGGGGCATGCGCGGCGGCAACAAGCTGGCCTGCTTCGACACGGACTTCGGCAAAATTGGCATCCTGATCTGCTACGACGTGGAGTTCCCGGAACTCTCGCGCATGCTGTCGGATGAGGGCATGAAGATTCTGTTCGTGCCGTTCTGGACCGACACCAAGAACGCCTACCAGCGCGTGCGCCTCTGCGCCCAGGCCCGCGCCATCGAAAACGAGTGCTACGTGGCCATTACCGGCTCGGTGGGCAACCTGCCGCGCGTCGAGAACATGGACATTCAGTACTCGCAGTCGGCCGTGTTCAGCCCCTCGGACTTCGCCTTCCCCCACGACGCCATCGTGGCCGAGGCCACGCCCAACACCGAGATGACGCTCATTGCCGACCTCGACCTGGACTTGCTCAAGGACCTGAACACCTCCGGGGCGGTGCGCAACCTGCGCGACCGACGCAAGGACCTCTACTCGGTGAGCTGGGTGAAGAAAACCGAGCGCGACGACGAGCTGCTGCACCAGGGCGAAGACCGCACCGGCGGGCGCATCGGCCGCAAAAACAAGCTGCAGCACACGGCCGGCTAATTCGCGGCTGGTGACTTACCAACGGCGCGGGAGCGGGTCGCAGGACCGGGCTTCCGCGCCGTTGGTTATTTTCGCTGCCCGATGCTTATCCGTTTGTTTATTCCGCTGCTGGGATTGATGCTCTGCGGCGGCCGCGTCAGCGCCCAGCATGCGCTCAAGCCTGGCCGCAACAAGTACGAGCGCGGCACGCTGCGCGACAAGCGGCCCGTGGGCCGCTGGGACTATTTCGACGAGCACGGACAGCCCGAGCTGACCTTCGACTACGATTCCAGCCGCATCGTCTTCGCGCGGCCCGACACGGCCCGCTACTGGCTGCAAACGACCAGCGGCTGGCAGCTGCTGCGGCCGGCCCGGGCGCCGCGCCTGCTCGGCAGCTTTGCCCACGACATGGCGCAGCTGGCCCGCGGCCTGCGCTACCCGCCCCAGTCCTTGCTGGGCGGGCGCGAGGGGCGCGTCGTCATTTCGTTCGTGGTTGGCCCCGACGGGCAGACCCGGAACTTCCTCATCGAGCAGAGCCTGGCGCCCGACTGCGACCAGGAAGTGTGGCGGGCGCTGAGCCAGCACTTTTATGCGTGGATACCGGCCGTGCACCTGGGCCAGCCGGTGGCGGCAAAGTATTACTTGCTGGCCACGTTTCGCATCGGCGATTCGCCCGCGCCGGTGAAGCCCCTGCCCCAGCCGCAGGCCCCCGGCTACGGCCACTGCCTGGGCGAGGTGGTCGTGACGGGAAACGTGCACCTACAGGCGCGCTAGGGCCGGTCAGGGTACTTACCCAAGAGTAATTTCAACAACGCGGCGGTAGAAATGACCGCCGCGTTGTATTTTTAGAAATCGATGCCGCGGCGCGCGCCGCCCGGCCGCCCGCTTGCCCTTCCCCTACTTTTTGCGAACTGTTCTGCCCGTGAGGAAAACCTCTACTCTGCTGCCGCTGGCAGCGTTAGGCCTGTTGCTGCCCTTCGCGGGCCTGCAGGCCCAAACCACCGCCCCCGACCAAAGCGCCTTCCAGCGCGTTCAGCAGACCCGCAGCCAGTGGGCCGGCAACGGCGTCGCGGCCGAAGACCTGCGCCTCACCGATGCCTACACCGAAGCCAACGGCCTGGAGCACGTGTACGTGCAGCAGCTGCACCGCGGCATTCCGGTGTACAACCGCATCCTGCCGCTGACCTTCGTGCGGGGCCGGCTGGCGCACCACGCCGGCAGCTTTGTGCCGGCCAAGCCGCTGGCCGCGCTGTCGGCCACGCCGGCCGTAGCGGCGGCCGGGGCCGTGAGCCGGGCCGTGCGGCACGTGCTGCCCGGCGGCGCCGAGCCCGCGCTGCTGCGCAACGAGGGCGGCCCCGAAGCCCGGCAGATCTTTGCCGCGGCCGGCGTGGCCAAGCGCGACATCGTGGCCAGCCTGGCCTGGGTGCTCGACCCGGCCGGCCGCCCGCACCTGGCCTGGAACGTGAATATCGACCTGCTCGACAGCCCCGACTGGTGGAACGTGCAGGTGGACGCGGCCAACGGCACCATCATCAGCCAGGACAACTGGACGGTGCAGGAACGCTCGTCGGCCGACGCGGACCACTGCGCCACGGCAACCGGGGCCGCCGCGGCCGGGCGCAGCGCCTACGCGGCGGCGTACCTGCCGGCCAGCACCGCTACGGCCTCCTACTTTGTGGTGCCCTACCCGAAGCTGAACCCCAACAGCGCCGGCGGCATGCAGACGGTAACCGACCCGTGGCTGAACGCGGGCGCGGGCAACGCGGCCACCACCCACGGCTGGCACTACGACGGCGCCAGCGACTACGCCTTCACCCGCGGCAACAACGTGTCGGCCTACGACGACGCGGCCCGCCTGAACGCCCCCGGCAACTACGCCAACTCGACCACCACCGGCACCACGCTCACCTTCGGCTTCACGCCCGACTTCACGCAGGCACCCTCGGTGGTGGTCAACCGCAACGCGGCCGTTACCAACCTCTTTTACTGGAACAACATCACCCACGACGTGCTGTACCAGTACGGCTTTACGGAGGTGGCCGGTAACTTCCAGGCCAGCAACATCGGGCGCGGCGGCAACGGCAACGACTACGTACGCGCCGAAGCCCAGGACGGCAACGGCGTCAACAACGCCAACTTCAGTACCCCGCCCGACGGCAGCAGCGGCCGCATGCAGATGTACCTGTGGAACGCCGCGGCGCCCACCATCACGGTAACGGCGCCGGCCGCCATTGCCGGCTCGTACACCTCGCGGGAAGGCAACATCAGCACGGCCAACAAGCTGGCCAACCTCGGGCCGGTATCGGGGCAGCTGGCCCTGTACGTGGACGCGGGCAGCAACCCGGCGACCAACACGGGCTGCGCGGCCCACAGCGGCCCCTCGCTGGCCGGCAAGATTGCCCTGATCATTCGCAACGGCACCTGCGGCTACACGCCTCGGGTGAAAAATGCCCAGCTCGCCGGCGCCGTTGGCGTGGTGGTCATCAACAACGTGGCCGGCACGCCCATCGTGATGACCGGCTCCGACAACACCATCACCATTCCGGCCGTGATGATTTCGCAGGCCGCGGGCGCCACCATCATGGCCCGCGTCAGCGACGGCGTGGAAGTGACGCTGCCCCGCCCCGGCCCGCAGCTCGACGGCGACTTCGACAACGGCATCATCGTGCACGAGTACGGCCACGGCGTTTCGAACCGCCTGACGGGCGGGCCCTCCGCCGCCAGCTGCCTCGGCAACGCCGAGCAGGGCGGCGAAGGCTGGAGCGACTACCTGGCGCTGATGCTCAACACCGACTGGTCGACGGCGACCATCAACGACGGCCCCGCCGCCCGCTCGGTGGGCACCTACGCCGTGGGGCAGGCCAATACGGGCACGGGCATCCGCCGCTACCCCTACTCCACCCTGCTGAGCGTGAACCCGCTTACCTACAACCACATGGCCGCCAACCCGGAGGTGCACGCCATTGGCGAAATCTGGACGGCTGCGCTCTGGGACATGACCTGGAACATCATTCAGCAGCAGGGCAGCATCACCGGCAACTTCTACAACGGGGCCGGCACCGGCGGCAACGTGGCCGCGCTGCAGCTGGTGATGCAGGGCATGAAAATGCAGCCCTGCATGCCCGGCTTCCTCGACGCCCGCGACGCCATTCTGGCCGCCGACTCGCTGCTCTACAACGGGCAGTACCAGTGCTCGATCTGGCGCGCCTTCGCCCGCCGGGGCATGGGCTACAGCGCCGTGCAGGGCTCCTCGAACAGCGCCATCGACCAGATAGCGGCCTTCGACATGCCCCCGCCCGTAACGCTGCAGAAAACCGCGGCCCTGATGGCCGGCAACACCTTCGACGTGACGCTGCAGCTGAACTGCAACTGCTCGGTGCCCACCACGGCCTACACCCTCACCGACCAGCTGCCCACCGGCATGCAGTACGTGAGCAGCACGCCCGCCGCCACGCTCAGCGGCAATACGGTCACGTTCCCGAACATTCAGTTTACCACCGCCGGGCAGGTGAAAACCTTCCGCTTCCGGGCCCAGGCCCTGGCCGCGGCCACCTGCGCCCCGGTGCTGCCCGTCAACGACGACCGGGATGCCAACACGCTCGGCGGCTTCACCAGCGCGGCCCTGAGCGGCGGCACCAACTGGACCAGCAGCACGGCCATGGCCAGCAGCCCCACGCACGCATGGTCGGCGCCGGCCCCCACCACGCCGGTGGATTACGTGCTGACGTCGGCGCCATTCACGCCGACGGGGCTGTCTTCGCTCTCGTTCAACCACTTCTACAACTTCGAGGCCGCCTACGACGGCGGCTCGGTGGAGCTGTCGACCGACAACGGCACGACGTGGACCAACGCGGCCCAGTACTTCATCGAAAACGGCCCGAACACCACCTTCGACGCTTCCACGCCGGGGGCGGGCCAGGCCTGCTTCTCGGGCCGCAGCGTGACGGGCAGCAGCAACGCCTTCATTCGCTCGGTGCTGAACCTGACCTCGTTTAGCGGCCAGGCGCTGCGGGTGCGCTTCCGCGTCCGCACCGACACCGGTAGCCCGGGCGTCTTCCAGGGCTGGTTTGTTGACGACATTCAGGTGGCCAACGGCTGCGGCGGCACCCAGCGGGTGGAGCTGCGCGACGCCAGCAACGCCCTGGCCGGCAGCGCCAGCATCATGACCTACCTGCTGCCCGCCACCACCACGGCCCAGCAAAGCGCCCTGGCCCAGGCCCTGCAGTTCACGGCCCAGCCGAACCCCTTCGGCGCCGCCGGCCTGCGCCTGAACCTGACGGTGCCCGCCACCCTGACCCAGGTAAGCTTCAGCATCTACGACGTAGCGGGCCGCCTGCTGCTCAGCCGTCCGGCCGAGCGCCTGCAGGTCGGCGCCAACTCCATCAACTGGAGCGAATCGGCGCAGCTGCCAGCCGGCCTTTACCTGGTGCGCGCCCAGCTGCCCGACGGCAGCAGCACGGTGCTGCGCGTGGTGAAGGAATAACCGCCCGTCCCGCAACAAGCAAAAAGGCCCGCTGCAGCTGCAGCGGGCCTTTTTGCTTGTTGCGGGACGGGCAAGCGGCGCGGCCTGCCGGGCGCGCTTAGGCGTCGGTATCCGACCACTCGCCGGGCTTGGCCTGGTGAGGATTGGCGGGTTCGTCGGTAGCCCAGTTGCGGGTGCCGCTGTGCCGAAACCGGTCGTCGCCGTGGTGGGTATCGTCGACTTGGGGCGGCATTTCCTGGCCGTAGCGCGGCTGGAAGCCTTCGGGTTGCGCGGTAGGGGCAGCGCCTTCGGGGTGGCCAAACTCGCCGTAGTTCGGAGCATTGGTATGGCCGGCGGAGGGCTGCCCCGTCTGGCCGGCTTCGGGATGCTGCTGGGCAGCTTGCTGGCCGCGGCGCAGGTTTTCGGCGTTGTCTTCGGCACCAAGGCCGTGGAATTCGTCGGGGTTTTGGCGGAAGCTGGATTCGTCGTTCATCGGAAGGGAAGCCGGGTGGAATGCTACCGGCCCGGCCCTTGGCCATACGCAAGCGGCAAGGGGAAGTTGGTGCGCCCGGCGGCCCGTCAACTGGTACTGTTCAGCTGGTTGCCGGAGTTACCGCTCGGCCGTCTGGCCGGCCAGGTGGGCGTAGTCGCGCAGCACCACCAGCAGGAACTCGTGGTCGGGCAGCTGGCTCTGAATGCCGGTGAGCTGCCGCACCCGCTGAGCCACGTCGGCCAGGATGTGAGTGGCACCGCGCTGCTCGCTCTGCGTCACCAGCTCCTGAATCAGGCGCACGTCGTGGTCGGCCAGGTGAGCCACTTCGGGGTAGGTCACGCGGTACAGCGGGTCGTAGTCGGAGCCGAACAAGGCGTTGTCGGCCACCACGGAGCGGCGGTTCAGGCGCACCACGGTGGTGCCGGCGGCCATGTCGCCGAGGCGCTGCCCGCGGCCGCTGCCCAGGATGCTGGCCATGGCCACCACCCCGTACAGCAGGTCGATGTCGACCAGGCGCAGCACCCAGCGCAGCAGGTACTGGGTGAAGCGCGGCGGGGCGCCGTTGAGGCTGATGACGCGGATTTTCAGGGCCCGCTTGCCAATGCTCTGGCCTTGGAAGAATACCTCGCTGAGCAGGTGGTAGAGAAACAGCGGCAGCAGCACCAAGGCGAAGATGGAAATGACGAAAGCCGGGCTCCCGCCGCCCGCCCCGTTGGTGTCCAGGTGCAGCACGTAGAGGTTGATGAGCACCCAGGCAATGACCCAGCCGACCATCATCACGCCGTCGAGCAGGGTGGCGGCAATTCGCTCCCCGACGGAGGCGGTTTCGTATTCGAGGGTGACGTTCTGGGTGGTGGGAATGCGCAACAGGGCCATACAGCGCCGGCAAATAGTTGGATACTACCGTCAAAAGTATCATCTTCCGGGCACGTTCTACGCCCGATTCCGATGGTCGGGCGGTTCTTTATGCGCGAAGTTGTATTCATCCGCCGCAACCAGGAGCGGTGGCATTCTTACGAACACCAGCCGGCGGCCACGCCCGAGGAACTGGCCGCCCGTTTCGTGGCCCTCACCGACGACCTGGCCTACGCCCGGACCTTCTACCCCACGGCGCCCGTTACGCAGCACCTGAATCAGCTGGCCAGCCGCTTCCACGAGCAGCTGTACCGCCGCCCGGCAGCCCGGCGCCGCGGCTTCGGCTACTTCTGGCTCACGGAGCTGCCCCTGCTGGTGGCCCGGCACTGGAAGCCGCTGCTCACCGCGCTGGTGCTGTTTCTGCTGTTTGCGGGCCTGGGCGCGCTGTCGGCCGCCGAAGACGACGCCTTCGTGCGCCTGGTGCTCGGCGACGGGTACGTGAACATGACCCTGGAAAACATCCGCCGCGGCCGCCCCACCGACGTGTACGGCACCGCGCCCGAGGTCGAGATGTTCCTCTTCATTGCCTACAACAACGTGCGCGTGGCGCTGGCCACCTTCGCGCTGGGCGCCACGGCCGGGCTGGGCACGCTCTACCTGCTGTTTCGCAACGCGGTGATGGTGGGCAGCTTCCAGTACTTTTTCATTGCGCAGGGGGTGGGCCTGCGGGCGTCGCTGGCCATCTGGCTGCACGGCACCATCGAAATCAGCTGCATCGTGCTGGCGGCCGGGGCCGGGCTGGTGCTGGGCAGCAGCCTGCTCTTTCCGGGCAGCTACCCGCGCGGCGAGGCCCTGCGCCGCGGCGCCCAGGATGCCATGAAGCTCATGGCCGGGCTGGTGCCGCTCATCGTGCTGGCCGCCTTCCTCGAAGGCTTCGTCACGCGCCTGGCCCCGCGCCACCCAGTGGCCATCAGCGCGCCGGTTATTATCCTGTCGCTGGTGCTGATCGGGGGCTACTTCGTGGTGTATCCGTGGCTGTTGCACCGCCGGGCCCGGCGCAGCGGCTTTGTGCTGCCCGATGCCGACGCCGAGGCGCCCTGATGCTGATTTTTTTCTTTATTTCTCTGCCTATATGAGCACCTCTACCACCGTTTTGGCGGATGCCGCCACCACCTTCAGCCAGCCGGCCGACTTTTACCAGACCCGCGACTTCGGCCAGAAGTGGGAAGCCACCGCGCAGCTGCTGCGCCAGCACGGCCGCGTGCTCTTCGCCGCGCTGCTGCGCTACACCGGTCCCTGGCTGCTGCTGGGCATCATCATCGAAGCGGCCGGCTACGCCACCGGCAACGAAACGGCCGTGGGCTTTGTCGGGG
Organism: Hymenobacter edaphi; assembly: GCF_003258365.1. Lineage (GTDB taxonomy): Bacteria > Bacteroidota > Bacteroidia > Cytophagales > Hymenobacteraceae > Solirubrum > Solirubrum edaphi. The sequence goes on from NZ_QHKM01000005.1 coordinate 225,554, forward strand.
GCATCTGCCAGCGCGTAGCCCTCATCGTGGGCACGGGCATCACCTTCGGGTTTCTGCGCCTGCGCATTCAGCACTACCAAGCGCCCGGGCGCGAGCTGACGGTGGCCGACGTGTGGGAAGCCACCAGCCACACCGGGGCCTACTTCGGCAAGACCATCGTCGGGGGGCTGATTACCACCTTCGCGCTGCTGTTGCTGCTGCTGCCCGGCATTTACGTAGCCGTGGCCCTGACCTTGCTGCCGGCGGTGGTGTTTCTGGAAGCGGACGGCGACCTGTCGCGCTGCTTCAACCTGATCAAGGGCTACTGGTGGTCGACGTTTGCCCTGGCGCTGGTCTACGGCCTGCTGTTCCTGGGCCTGCTGCTGGTGCCGGCCATGGTGCTGGGCTACTTCATGGCCTCGAACCCCGATAACCGCATCATCGGCATTCCCTTCTCGCTGTTTACGGCCGCGGCCATGTTCTTTCTGAACCCGGTGATGAACGTGCTGATGGCCTTCAACTACTTCAGCATCGTGGAAGCCAAGGAAAGCCCGGGCCTGGAGTGGCGCGCCGCCCAGCTGGGCGAAGCCGCCCCGGCCCCGGCTGCCAGCAACGACTACCGCTACGCGCCCGACGACGAGCGGCCGCTGTAACTGTTTTTTCACCCTGAATTTACTTCGCGCATGGCCTCTCCTACGCCCTCGCCCGCTTACCAGTCCGACGCGCAGCGCAGCTTCGCCACGCCCTCGGACTACTACCGCCTGCGCGACTTCGGCCAGAAGTTCGAGGCCACGTCGGCCTTTCTGCGCCGGCACGGCGGCAACCTGTACCGCATCATGCTGCTGCCGCTGCTGGGGGCCATCGTGCCGCTGGCCGCGCTGATGGTGCTGTTCGGGCGCAGCTTCCGCTTCGGCCAGTTTCCCGGCCGAATGGGCCAGGGCAGCCAGATCAGCCTGGCGCTGATGTCGCCGGCCATCTTCGGCCTGGTGGTGCTGGGCTTGGCCGCGCTGCTGGTGCAGTACGCCATGCTCTACGGCTTCGTGAAGCGCCGCATGCACCAGCCCGACCCCACGGCCACCATCAGCGCCGGCGAGGCCTGGGACGAGGGCAAGCGCTACCTGCTGCCCATGATTGGCTACTCCATCGTGGCGGGCGTGCTCGTCATGATCGGGTACTTTCTGCTCGTGCTGCCGGGCATTTACCTCAGTATTGCGGTGCTGCTGCTGCCCTGCGTGGTGGTGTTCGAGGAAGCTGACCTGGGCAGCACCCTCAGCCGCTGCCTGCAGCTGATCCGGGGCAAATGGTGGTCGACCTTCGGGCTCTACGTCGTGGCCAGCATTGCCATGTGGATGCTCGCGGCCGGCCTGGGCGCCGTGCTCACGATTATTACGGCCCTGTTCGGCGCAAAATCGGCGGACGGCGACGCGGCCATGACCACGCTGGCGGTGGCCCAGGCCATGCAGATCAGCATCAACCTGCTGCTCACGCCCATCATTTACGTGCTGCTGATGTTTCAGTACTTCAACCTGGTGGAACGCCGCGACCATGTGAGCCTGCAGTGGCGCGCCGAGCAGCTGGGCCAGACGCCCGGCCCGGCCGGCGGCCCCACCGGCCCCGCTGGTCCCGACGACTCCCTGTTCCGCCCCAGCTACGGCGACCAAGCCCTCTGATGCCCTTGTTCCGCTTCCGCTTTTCGGGCCACCGCGCGGCGGGCGGGCTGCTGGCGCTGCTGCTGCTGGCCGCAGTGCCCCTGCCCGCCCCGGCGCAGAAAGCCCGGCCCAAAACCACGCAACGGGCCCCGGCGGTGCTGCCGCCCGGCCCGGCGCCCGCCGCCGTGCGCCGTTTCAGCGCCGCCGAGCTGCAGCGCCTGCGCGCCGACGACGACCTGCAGTACCGCCAGGACCCGCCGCCCGATAACCCGGTGCTGCGCTGGTTTCAGCAGCTGCTGCGGCGCATCTTCCGGGTGGTTTTCTCGCCCGAAAGCGGCATTTACTGGAAGATTCTGTTCTACGCCCTGGCCGTGGGCGCCCTGGTGCTGGTGGTGCTGCAGCTGCTGGGCCTGAAGCCCGGCGAGTGGCTGCGCGGCCGGGGCCGCCGCGTGCCGGTGCCCTACGCCCTGGAGGCCGACGACGTGCACGAGGAAACCCTGCCCGACCGCCTGCGCGCGGCCGAAGAAGCCGGCCAATGGCGCCTGGCCACCCGCCTGGGCTACCTGCTGGTGCTCAAGCAGCTCACCGACCGCGCCCTCATCGACTGGCAGCCGCAGAAAACCAACCACCACTACGACGCCGAGCTGCGCCAGCGCGGCCCCGCCCTGGCCCCGGCCTTCGGGGCGCTGACCTGGCAGTTTGAGTACGTGTGGTACGGTGAGTTTGCCCTGACCCGGGAGCAGTACGGGCAGGTGCAGGCCGAGCGCCGGGCCTTTCTCACGACCCTCACCACCCGCAACTTCGCCGCCTGATGCTCCGCTCCCTCCGCTGGCCCCTGACGGTGCTCGGGGCCCTCACCGTGGTGTGGGTGCTGGTGCTGCTGGCCGCGCCCAAGCAGCTCGACTGGACGCCCACGTACCGCAACGACCACAAAAACCCGCTCGACACCTACGCCCTCTACCGGCTGCTGCCCACGCTCACGGGCGGCGCGGTGCGCGCCACCCGCCTTTCGCCCTACGAGGTGCTGCAGGACTCGGCGACGGTACCCGCCACGTACTTTTTTCTGCAGAGCAGCTTCCGGCCCGGCCCCGCCGATGCCCGCGCCCTGCACCGCTACATGCAGCGCGGCGGCACCATCTGGCTGGCCGCCGACCAGATCGGCCTGGGCGCCAGCGCCGACAGCCTCTGGCGCCTGCCCCTGCTCGACGACGACTTCGCCCTGAACGGCCTGCGCGACACGGTGCGCTGCTCCCTCACGGCGCCGGTGCTGCGCGGGCGCGTGGCCGGCGTGCCGCAGCGCGTGGCCGGCAGCAGCTTTCAGCGCGACTCGCTGGGCCGCCTGGTGTTCGAGGGCAAGGATTCCGTGCAGCGCCGGGCCGCGGCCGTGGTGCTGGCCGCCGACCAGCGCCGGCGCCCGGTGCTGGTGCGCCTGCCGGTGGGCCGGGGCCAGCTGCTGCTGTGCACCGCGCCGGCCCTGCTGAGCAACTACGGCCTGCTCCATGGCCGCAACGTGCGCTTTGCCGAAGGGGCACTGTCGTACTTGCCCAAGGGCCAGGTGCTCTGGGACGAGTTCTACAAGCAGGGCCGCGGCGGCGACGAGTCCCTGCTGCGCGTGGTGCTCCGCAGCCCGGCGCTGGCCTGGGCCTGGTACGGTTTGCTGATTGGCGGCGTGCTGTTTGCCCTGCTCGGGGCCCGGCGGCGGCAACGGCCGGTGCCCACGCTGCGGCCCCTGCCCAACACCAGCCTGCAGTTTGCGCGCACCGTGGCCGGCCTCTACCGCCAGGGCCGCAACCACCAGCCGCTGGCCGCCCTGCGCATCCGCCTGTTCTTCGATTACCTGCGCACCCGCTTCCAGGAGCCCGTGCCCGCCGGCATCGATGGCAGCTACCCGCACCGGCTGAGCCTGCGCACCGGCGTGCCCGAGGCCGAAGTGACCACGCTGTTGGCCCGCCTGCACGGCTACCTCGACGCCGAGCAGGTCGCCGAAGCCGAGTTGCACCGCCTGCACCAGTTGCTCACCGATTTTCGCCAGCGGGCCGAAGGCTGACCACGGATTACTGCGGATTTGACGGCTTTGGCTACGCCTTCCTTCGGTTCGCGGATTTTGTGGTCGATTCGTCCGGCGCCGGCACCTAAAGCGACCTTGTTCACCTCAAACAGGCCTTCGGAATTGCGCTGGCATTGACCACACTCACCTGCCAGCTTGCCTGCTCGCCCAGCAACGCCCCGCGTACTTGCCTGATCATCTTTACTGAATTCTCTTTCTTTCGCCTGAATAGCCCGACGCTTTCTACTGCCGCAGGCCCCGCTTTTTCACATGGAACCGACTCCCGACCACACCCCCGATACCGCTCCGCAACCCCAACCCGCCGCCCCGGCAACCCCGGATACCCTCGGCCTCGGCCAGCGCACCGACCTGAGCCAGCTGGCCGGCACCACCGACGCGGTGCGCCGCGAGGTGGGCCGCGTGCTCGTGGGCCAGCACGATTTGATGGAGCTGCTGCTGGTGGCCCTGCTGGCCGACGGCCACGTGCTGCTCGAAGGCGTGCCCGGCGTGGCCAAAACGCTCACGGCCAAGCTGCTGGCCCGTACGCTGGCCGTGCCGTTCAGCCGCATCCAGTTCACCCCCGACCTGATGCCCTCCGACGTGCTCGGCACCTCGGTGTACGTGCCCGCCCGCGGCAGCTTCGAGTTCCGGCAGGGCCCCATCTTCTCCAACATCGTGCTCATCGACGAAATCAACCGCGCCCCGGCCAAGACGCAGTCGGCGCTGTTTGAGGTGATGGAGGAGCGCCACGTGACCTACGACGGCGTGACGCACCAGCTGGAGGCGCCCTTCCTGGTGCTGGCGACGCAGAACCCCATCGAGCAGGAAGGCACCTACCGCCTGCCCGAAGCCCAGCTGGACCGGTTCCTCTTCAAAGTGCTGGTGCCCTACCCCACCCAGGAAGAGGAAGTGCTCATCCTGCAGGGCCACCACAGCGGCCCCGGCGGCTTGCCGCTGGAAGACGTGAAGCCGGTGCTGGCCGCCGCGCAACTGGCCGAGCTGCGCGCCCAGGTGCAAAAGCAGCACGTCGAGCCGCGCCTGTTCGAGTACGTGGCCAAGCTCGTCGGCCTGACGCGCACGCACAAGTCGCTGTATCTGGGGGCCTCGCCGCGGGCTTCAATAGCGCTGCTGAACGGTGCCAAGGCCCTGGCCGCCCTGCGCGGCCGCGACTTCGTGACGCCCGAGGACGTGCAGCATCTGGCCCCGCCGGTGCTGCGCCACCGCATTCAGCTCACCCCGGAGCGCGAGCTGGAAGGCCTCGGTCCCGACGACATCGTGCGCCAGCTGCTGCAGCAAGTGGAAGTGCCGCGGTAATTTGGGTAACAGGTGACAGGTAACACGTGACAGGTTTTGGGGGGTGACGAGTGACAGGTAACGCGTGCTAAGCTTGCTCCTGGCCCTGTTATGAATCCACTATCCTGTAGCATGTTCCCCCCTCACCTACCCACGCACCTGTTACCTGTCACGTGTTACGTGTCACCTCTATGAAAGAATTCTTCCGCGCCCTGCTGCTGCCGCCGCGCCTGTTTGTGGCGCTGGCGGCCGTGGTCGTGCTGCTGGCAGTGGCGCACTTCTGGCCGGTGCTGCTGGGGCCGGCGCAGGTGCTCACGCTGCTGCTGGCCCTGCTCACCCTGCTCGATGCCGGGCTGCTGTTCGGGCTGGGCCGGGGCGGCGGGGTGTTTGCGCGCCGCCTGCTGGGCCAGCGCCTCTCCAACGGCGACGACAACGACATCCAGGTGGTGCTTGAAAACCGCTACCCCTTCCCGGCCCGGCTGGACGTAGTCGACGACGTGCCGGTGCAGTTTCAGCGCCGCGACCTGCTGTTTCCGGTGCGGCTGGGCGCCGGGCACACCACCACGCTGCACTACCAGCTGCGCCCCACGCGCCGCGGCGAGTACGTGTTCGGGCAAACCAACGTGCTGGTTCGCTCGCCGCTGGGGCTGGTGCAGCGCCGCTACCGCTTCGGCGAGCAGGACCAGACAGTGGCCGTGTACCCCTCGTTTCTGCAGATGCGGCGCTACGAGCTGCTGGCCGTGTCGAACCGGCTGACGGAGGTGGGCGTGAAGCGCATCCGCCGCATCGGGCAGAGCCTGGAATTCGACCACATCCGTCCCTACGCCCTCGGCGACGACCCGCGCCGCATCAACTGGAAGGCCACTGCCCGCCGCCCCGGCCAGGGCGAGGCGCTGCTCGTGAACCACTTCGAGGACGAGCGGGCCCAGCAAGTGTACTGCGTCATCGACAAGGGCCGGGTGATGCGCATGCCCTTCGCCGGCCTGGCCCTGCTCGACTACGCCATCAACGCCGCGCTGGTGCTCAGCAACATCGCCCTGATCAAGCACGACCGGGCCGGCCTCATCACCTTCGCCCACGAGCCCGGCGACGTGGTGGCCGCCGACCGCCGCCGCGGACAGCTGCCGCGCCTGCTCGAAGTGCTCTACCGCCAGCAGACGCGCTTTCTGGAATCGGATTACGAGCGGCTGGCGGCGCTGGTGCAGCGCCAGATCAAGCAGCGCAGCCTGCTGGTGCTCTTCACCAACTTCGAGAGCCTGCACGGCCTGCAGCGCCAGCTGCCCTACCTGCGTCGCCTGGCCGCCCGCCACCTGCTGCTGGTCGTGTTCTTCGAAAACACCGAGCTGCAGCAGGTGCTCGACAAGCCCGCCGAAACCACCGAGGAGCTGTACGAGCAGACCGTGGCCGACAAGTTCAGCCAGGACAAGCGCCGCATGGTGCTGGAGCTGCAGCGCTACGGCATCCAGGCCCTGCTCACCGCGCCGCAAAACCTGACGGCCAACACCATCAACCGCTACCTGGAATTCAAGGCCCGCGGGCTGATCTGACGGCTCACCCCGCGGTCATTGCGAGGACGAAGCAGCCGCAGGAAGGCGTAGCCAACCCTTTCTCCAGTCGCACCGCCGCTACAGCTGGCAGCAACCGAAAACGACCCCGCCCGAAACCGGAGTTACCGGTTTCGGGCGGTGCTCATGTTGGTGTTGGGGTCAGCACGTTGGCCCGCACCGATTGGCTACGCCTTGCCACGCCTTGCCACGCTTTGCTCGCAAGGACGGCCAGTACTGCCGGCGGCCGGTTGTGGTGCCTTGGGCTCATTTCTCAAACGCCTCCACGCGCGCTTCGTCGAGCAGCAGGCGCTGGCCGCTGCCGAAGTGCTCAAAGTGGAAGGTGACGTTGTCGTAGTCCTCGCCGCGGGGGGCGTGCAGGTCGAGGTAGATTTCGCGGGGCCAGCCTTCTTCCAGCGCCCGTTGCAGGCGAATGTCCTTCTGCTTGAGCACCTCTTCGCCGCGGCAGTAGCGCACGATCAGGCGGTCCATCTTGTCGGTATAGCCGCGCGGGCCGCTGACCTGGGCCCGGGCCTTCACGCGCACCCACTGCACCTCAGCCGGGTTCAGGGGCACGCGGTACACGGCGCTGCGCGGGTGTTCGGCATCGAGCGGCAGGGAGCAGCGGCCCTGCAGGGCGGGGCGGCCGCAGCCGGCGGTGGTGTCCTGCTCGAAGTCGTTGCGCCACAGCTCGCGCACGTTCCGGCGCTCCGTGTCGTCGAGCACCTGGTCGCCGTTATCGAGCAGCCAGCGCGTATCGGGCGACACGGCGCTGCGGCCTACGGCCCGGCGCAGGTACTGCCAGCTCAGCCCGCCCGGCTCCACGAGGTGGTTGCCGGCGTAGCTTTCGTAGGTCAGCCAGAAGTTGAAGTAGATGCCCAAAAGCAGAAAAACCGAGTAGGCCGCCGTGCGCCAGCGCCGCGCCAGCACCCAGCCCAGGCCCGCCGCCATCGGCCAGGCCAGCACGGCGTAGCTCTGAATCATGGCGCGGGCCCCGAGGCCGCCGTAGGCCACGTTCCAGGCGAAGGTGACGTAGATGAAAAGCACCATAAACACCAGCATGGGCCAGAAAGCCCCGGGCCGGCGCCGCCGCAGCGCCCCGAAGCCGAGCACCGCCGTCAGCATCAGCGGGGAGTAAATCAGCCAGCCGCTGCGGTAGCTCAGCAGCCCCTCCCGAATGCTCGGGTGCAGCCAGTCGAAGCCCTGGTCCTGGTAGCTGTACACCAGCCAGCGGCCGGTTACGTGGTGCCAGTAGAACAGCTGCAGGCTGCCGACGGCGGCCACGGCCAGCGCGGCCACCACGAGCTTCGGCCAGTGCTGCCGCCAGAAGCCCAGCCGCTCAGCCAGGGCCGCCCGCGCCGGGCGCAGGCCCCACAGCAGCGGCAGCAGCACCGCCAGGATTTCCGTCGGGCGCGTCAGGGCCATCAGCCCGCAGACGACGCCGATGCCCAGGGCCTTGGCCGCACTGGGTCGGGCGTAAAAGGCGGGCGTGAGCAGCAGCAGCGCCGCGTAGAGCGTGAACAGCCAGCTGTGCGTCATGCCGGGGGCAAAGGCGGCGTAGTTCAGGTAGTTGGTGCCCAGCACGATGACGACGAGCGTAAGGGCCGTGGGCCACTCGCCGAAGCGGCGGCGCAGGGCCCGCCACGTCAGCAGCAGGCCCAGCACCGCCACCAGCTCGCCCCCGATCATAATGGCCGCCTGATAGGGGCGCGAAAAGCCGTCCGGGGGGTAGCCCAGGGCCTTAGCGGCGAGGTGCCCGGCGGCGAAAAAGGGCAGGCTCTGCACGGCCAGGCCCATCGAGTATTTCATCACCTGGTGGCCGCTGAGCGAGTCGCGGAACACCTGGTTCTGGTAGGGGTCGGGGCTGTATTTGCGGGTTATTTCCGGCAGAAAGGCCACCTGCTTCAAGTCCTGGTAGATGAAGGCGGCCGGCAGGTACATATAGTAGCCCGAGGCGTCCCAGGTCAGCGAATCGGGCAGCACGGCCCGCGGCCAGGGCGGAAAAAAGGCCGTGTTGAGCAGGAAGGCAACGCTGAGCACCAGCGCCCAGAACGACGGGGACTTACGCAGCGGCGGCATGGCAGGGCGGTTATTCCTCGAAGGCTTCCACGCGCAGCTCATCGATGAGGATGGGCTGGGGGCCGTCGGCATTCCAAAGGGCCACGCGCACGTTGTCGAAGGCTTCGGCGGGGGCCTGCAGGTCGAGGTACACCTCGCTGGGCCAGTCTTGGTCGACCACCCGCTGCAGGCGGATGATGCCCTCCTTCACCCGCTCGTCGCCGCGGCGGTAGCTGACCACGAGCTGGGTCATTTTCCAGGTGTCCCACTCCTTCTGCACGCAGCGGGCCCGGGCGCGCACGCGCACCCACTTCACGTCGGCCGGGGTGGCGCTGATGCGGTACTCGGGGCTGTTCTGGTGGTCTTTGTCGAGCAGCAGGGAGCAGCGGCCCTGCAGGGCGGGGCGGCCGCAGCCGGCGGTGGTGTCCTGCTCAAAATCGGTGTGCCACAGCTCGCGCACGTTTTTGCGGCGCGAGTCGTCGACGCGCTGCTCGCCGTTGTCGAGCAGCCAGCGCGTGGCCACGGGCACGGCGTTGCGCCCCACAATGGCGGTGAAGTACGGCCGGTTCATCTCACCGGCGGCCAGCAGGCTGCTGCCGCCGTGGGCCTGGTGGGTGAGCCAGAGGTTGTAATAGATGCCCGCCAGCAGAAAGGCGGCGTAGGCCACCGTCCAGCTGCGGCGGGCCAGCACCCACTCCAGCGCCGCGGCCAGCGGCCAGGCCAGCACGGCGTAGCCCTGCACCAGGGCGCGGGCCCCCAGCGAGCCGCCGTACCACCAGATGTCCCAGGCGAAGGTGACGTAGATAAAGAGCCCGGTGTAGGCCAGCATAGCCCAGAAGGCCTCGGGCCGGCGGCGGTACAATGGCCAGAAGCCCAGCAGCGGCGTAATCAGCAGCGGGGAATAAATCAGCCAGCCGCTGCGGAAGCTAAAGATGCCGTCCCACAGGTGCGGGTGCAGCCAGCTGAAGCCCTGGTCTTCGTAGCTGTACACCAGCCAGCGGCCGGTCACGTGGTGCCAGTAGAACAGCTGCAGGCTGCCCACGGCGGCCACGGCCAGCACGGCCGCCACCAGCTTCGGCCAGTGCTGCTGCCAGAAGCCCAGCCGGGCCTGCAGGCTCGGCCAGCTCGGGCGCAGGCCCCAGAGAATGGGCAGGATGGCGGCCAGGATGTCGGTGGGGCGCGTGAGGGCCATCAGGCCCACCAGGGCACCGATGCCCAGGGCCTTGGCCAGAGTGGGTCGAGCGTAAAAGGCGGGCGTGAGCAGCAGCAGCGCCGCGTAGAGCGTGAACAGCCAGCTGTGCGTCATGGCCGCGTCGATGGCGGCGTAGTTCAGGTAGTTGGTGCCCAGGGTGAGCACGACCAGGGTGAGGGCCGTGGCGCCTTCGCTGAAGCGGCGGCGCAGGGCCAGCCACGTCAGCAGCAGGCCCAGCACCGCCACCAGCTCGCAGCCCAGCTGCAGGCTCAGCTGGTAGGGCGCCGAAAAGCCGTCGGCGGGGTAGCCCAGGGCCTTAGCGGCCAAGTGGCCGGCGGCGAAAAAGGGCAGGCTTTGCAGGGCCAGGCCCAGCGGGTACTTCATCACCCGGTTGCCGCTGAGGGAGTCGCGGTAGGCCTGGTTCTGGCCGGGGTCGGGGTTGTACTTCTGGGTGACGTCGGGCAGGAAGGCTACCTGCTTCAGATCCTGGTAGATAAAGGCAGCCGGCAGGTACATGTAGTAGCCCGAGGCGTCCCAGCTGATGAGGGCTTCGGTTTGCGGCTTGCTCCACTTGGGATAGTACACGAACGAGGTCAGCAGCACGAAGGCCGCGCAGAACAGCAGCGTCCAGAAGGAAAGAGACTTGCGCAGGGGCATCAGCAAAAGGATAAGCCGGTCGAATGGCCCGGCAAATTATTCCAAAATCCGCCAGCCGCCGCGGGCCGGGTTGAAAATCGGCGGGGCCGGCCCGTGGCGGCTCCCGCCCGTGGCGGGGCCCGGCAAAGAATTTGCGTCGACTGGGCGGATTCCCCGTAAACTCGCCCCATGCTTCGTTTGCTTTTCCTGCTGCTGGTGCTGCCGCTGGCGGCCCTTGCCCAGCCTGCCACCCGCCCCGATACCCGCCAGCTGATACCCGTGCCCGCGGAGGTCAGGTGGGGCCAGAAATCCTGCCCCCTGCCGCTGCGCCCGCAGCTTACGGGGCCGGCCAGCCCGGCCGTGCAGGCGGCCGTGGAGCGTACCCTTGCGCGCCTCATCCCGTCGGCGCGGGCGCGGACGGCGACGGGCCGGCCGCTGCAGATCAACTACGGCCGGCTGGGCAGCCCGGAGGCTTTCGACAGCGAGCAGTACAGCCTGCGCGTGACGCCGGCGGGCGTCACCATCGATGCGCCCACCTCCCTGGGCGTGCTGCGCGCCCTGGCCACGCTGGAGCAATTGCCCCAGCGCCAGGACAAGCTTTCCGTCCTGCCCGAAGTGGAAATTCGGGACCAGCCGCGCTTCGTGTGGCGCGGCCTGCTCATCGACGCGGCCCGGCACTTCATGCCCGTGGCCGTCATCAAGCGCAACCTCGACGGCATGGCGGCGGTGAAGCTGAACGTGCTCCACTGGCACCTCTCCGACGACCAAGCGTTTCGGGTGGAAAGCAAGGTGTTTCCGCGCCTGCACCGGGCCGGCAACACCACGCCCGGCTTCTACACGGCCGCTCAGATCAAGGACGTGCTGGCCTACGCCGCTGCCCGGGGCATCCGCGTGGTGCCCGAGTTCGACATGCCCGGCCACACCACGGCCTGGCAGGTGGCCTACCCGCGCCTGGCTTCGCTCGATACCATCTACCCGCCCTACCAGAGCTGGCGCCTCGGCCACATTGCCCTCGACCCGACCCGGGAAACCACCTACAGCTTCCTCGATTCGCTGCTGGCCGAGCTGACGCCGCTGTTTCCGGACCCGTACTTCCACGCCGGCGGCGACGAAAACGACGGGCGGCAGTGGCGGCGCAACCCGCGCATTGCCCAGTACATGCGCGCAGGCGGCATGGTGAAGCGCGACGGCACGGTGGACAAGCACGCGCTGCAGACGCAGTTCAACCGCCGCGTGCTGGCCATGCTCACCAAGTACCAGAAAAAGATGGTGGGCTGGGACGAAATCCTGGGACCCGGCCTGCCGCCCGACGCCGTTATCCAGAGCTGGCAGGGCAAAAAGTCGCTCTACGCCGCCGTGAAGGCCGGCCACCAGGCCCTGCTTTCCAGCGGCTACTACCTCGACCTGAACCTGACCGCCGCCTCGCACTACGCCCCCGACCCGGTGCCCGCCGACGCCCCGCTCACGGCCGAGGAAAAGCAGCGCGTGCTCGGCGGCGAGGCGGCCATGTGGGCCGAGTACGCCGATTCCGTGGTCCTCGACGCGCGCATCTGGCCCCGGGCCGCCGCCGTGGCCGAGCGGCTTTGGTCGCCGGGCACCGTGACGGACGTACCCGATATGTACCGCCGCCTGCAGGTGGTGGCCGCCCAGCTGGAAACCCTGGGCCTGCAGCACCGCCGCGCCCCGCAGCAGCTCCTGACCATGATGGCCGCCGGCCAGCCGGTGGAGCCGCTGCAGACGCTGGCCGCCGTGCTGGAGCCGGTGAAGGAATACAAGCGCCACTTCCAGGGCCGCACCTACACCCCGCAAACGCCCCTGAACCGCCTCGTCGACGCCGCGCCGTCGGAATCGGAGGTGGCGCGGGTGTTTCACGCCACGCTGGATTCCTTGCTGAAGGCGCCGCGGGCCAAGCTCACCGAGCTGCCCCGCACGCCCGCCACGCGGCGGCAGCTGGCCTACCTGCGCCAGCGGCTGAAAACCTGGCAGCAGAACGACGCCCGCGTGCAGCCCACCCTGCAGCTCAACGCCGACCTGCGCGAGTACGCCCCGCTTTCCGCCCAGCTCACGGTGGTTTCGGCCCTGCTGCTGCAGCGGCTGGAGCAGCTGGAAAAGGGCCAGCCGGCCGCGGCGGAGTGGCTGACGGCGGCGCAACAGCAGCTGGAAACGGCGAAAAAGCCTGCCGGGCAGGCCGAGCTGGCCCTGGCCACCAGGCTGGACAAGCTGCTGTGGGCGCAGCCGTAAGAACTGCCGCTGCCAAGGCCAATCGGGCGGGTTATCGAACGGAAACCCCGCGCCGGCCGTAGCTTGCGGCGGCCGACGTGCCTACCCTTCCCCTGCTATGCGCCTTTCCTTTGTTGCCCTGGCGGCCCTCGCGGGCCTGGCCGCCTGCCAGACCGGCCAGCCCGATTCCGAGCGTAACCCCACCACCGAAGCTTCCGCCGATACCGCGGCAGCTGCTACTCCGGCGCCCGCGGTAGCGCCGGCCAAGCTGGCCCGGCAGGTTAGCCCGCTCATCAACGGGGTGTGGGTGAAAGCCGCCTACCTCGACGCGCTGACGCGCACCCGCTCGCCCCAGGCCGTGGCCCGCACGCCCGCCGCAGCCGACATCACCGCCTTTGCCATCGACGTGAGCCGCCCCCGCGCCGACAGCGTGGCCTTCGACGCCATCCTGAACAACCACGAGGGCGGCGCGCTGCAGGTGTACCTGCGCCCCGGCCGCCGCGCCCAGTCGCTGCCCGTCAGCTACATCGACTACAACGACGAGGGCAGCCGCTACGAGCTGAGCTACGGTCTGCAAGCCGGCGACACCGTGCTGCGCCTCGATAAGTACGACCTGCAAAACCGCCTGCGCCAGTCGGTGCCCTACCGCCGCATCCGCTTCCGCCCGACCAACTCGCCCGCCGAGCCCGCCCTGAACCAGGGCCTGGAGCGCGCCGTGCGGCAGGCGGTGCTGGCCGGCCAGTACGCCGGCCGCGACTCGGTGGGCCGCCCCGTGCAGGTGCAGCTGGCCGCCGACGGCCGCGTGACGGGCCTGCCGCCCTTTCATTCCTACGACGTCAGCATCGACTTCATCGGGCCCGAAAGCAACCTGAACACGCTGCTGTTCAACCCCTACTCCGCCCAGCAGCGCACCCTGGCCTACCGCCTCAGCCGCGACACCCTGCGCCTCTACGCCGTGCGCCCCGACGCGGAGCACATCAACCTGCAGCCCGCCCGCCTGCACTACACCCTGGTGCGCCGCCGCTAGCCGGCTTACTCGGCCTTGGCGCCCTGCTCGATCCAGCAGCGAATCAAGTTCCGCTCCTCCTGGGTCATGCCGGTTTTGTTGTTCTGGGGCATGGTCTTGGTGACGACCACGCGCTGCATGATCTTGTCCTTGAGGCGGATGATGTCCGTGGGCGAGTCGTAGACCACCCCGTTCGGCGGCGACTTGAACACGTCGTCGGTGGGCGTGGCGGAGTGGCAGCGGAGGCAGCGCTGCTGCACGATGCCCTGCACCTGCGCCATCGATACGTTGGGCGTACAGTTGACCGCCGCTCCGGCGTCGGTTTTGGGCGCCGTCACGAAGGCCACGGCCAGCAGTAGCCCGGCCGCCAGCGGGAAGACGATGCCGGTGGCCTGGTGCTTCTCGCGCAGGTTCAGCCAGTGCTTGATGCCGGCCGTGCCCAGGGCAATGGCGGCCAGCACCAGCCAGGGGTAGCTGTGGCCGAAGGTGCTCGGGAAGTGGTTGCTGACCATCACGAAGAGCACCGGCAGGGTGAAGTAGTTGTTGTGCAAGGAACGCAGCCCGGCGTGCTTGCCCAGCTCGGGGTTCAGCGGCAGGCCCTCGGTGGCGGCCTTCACCATGGCCTTCTGGGCCGGAATGATGATGAAAAACACGTTGCCGACCATCAGCGTGCCGAGCATGGCCCCGAAATGGAGGTAAGCGGCCCGGGCGCTGAACACCTGGCAGTAGAACCAGGCAAAGGCGGTGCAGATCAGCAAGCCCAGCACGGCCATCAGCGGGCCGTTTTTGACCAGCGGCGTGCGGCAAAGCAGGTGGTACGTCACCCAGGCCACCCCGAAGGAGCCGATGCCGATGCCCACCCCGGCCAGCGGGCTGATATCGAGCACCTGCGGGTCGATGAGCATGGCCGAGGGGTTGAAATAGTACACCACGCACAGCAGGCTGAAACCGGTCAGCCAGGTGAAGTAGGCCTCGTACTTAAACCAGTGCAGGGCCTTGGGTATTTCCTTGGGCGCGAGCTTGTACTTCTCCAGGTAGTAGAAGCCGCCGCCGTGCACCGCCCAGAGGTTGCCGGCCAACTCCTCGCGCACGTTGTCGGTGCGGTTCAGGGCGTTTTCGAGGAACACGAAGTAGAACGAGGCCCCGATCCAGGCAATGCCGAAGGTCACGTGCATCAGCCGCACCACGATGTTGAGCCATTCCATCAGGTGACCCTCGTAGGCCGAGCCGGCGGCGAAGTTGTAGCCCACGGCGAGCAGAAAAAGCACGGCCAGCACCGTGAGGGCGTAGGCGAAGCCCTGCATGGTCAGGCCACCCTCACCGAGGGCGCCGCCACGGCTGTGGCCCCGGGCCAGCCGGTGCAGAAACGCACTGACGCCGATGATAACCAGGAACACCGCCAGCACAACCACCAAAACGAGAAGGGAAACCATAAACGCGTAAGCTTGGCCCTGACGCGGCAGAACCTGGTACTGAGAGAAACATCGGGCGCCCAAAGCGGCACCTGCGAGAAACAAAGCGGACCGATTCAGGAAGTTATGGGGCGTTTGTCATCCTGAGGCGTAGCCGAAGGAACTTCCTCACACCCTGCACCAACCGAGAAGCGCAGCCACCAACGCCCTTTCGTCAGAACGTCATCACCAGGATTTAACCTTCAGTGCAGGGTGCGAGGAAGGTTCTTCGGCTGCGCTCAAGATGATAGCGTTTGAACAGCACGGACTTGCTGATCGGGCACCGTCATCAAGGCTGAAGCATATGAACTAGCAGTCAGCACGTTGGCTGGCCGCGACGCTCATTTTCAACTTTTCCGGGCGAAGAACCGGTGGGTGGCAGTGCTTCGTGTTTGAAATATTCTCATTTTGTAGCACAGTATCCCTGCCTTCATGCCAGATTTCGCAATAAAAAGTAAAAAAATTGTCACGCCGGCGGGTATTCGGCCCGGCGTGCTGCGCATCGAAGGTGGCCGGATTGCCGCCGTGCTGCCCGAACACGAGCCCGTCGGCGGCCCCCTTGCCGACGTGGGAGAGCGGGCCGTGCTGCCGGGCGTCATCGACCCGCACGTGCACCTGAACGAGCCCGGCCGCACCGACTGGGAGGGCTTCGACACGGGCACCCGCGCCGCGCTGGCCGGCGGGCTGACCACGCTGGTGGATATGCCACTGAATTCCAGCCCGGTAACGACCTCGGTGGCCAACTTCGAGCAGAAACTGGCTGCTACTGCCGGCAAATTGCACGTCAACTGCGGCTTCTGGGGCGGCATCGTGCCCGGCAACGCGGCCGAGGTGGAGCCGCTGCTGGCCCGCGGCGTGCTCGGCTTCAAGGCCTTCCTCACGCACTCCGGCATCGACGACTTCCCCAACGCCACCGAAGCCGACCTGCGCGCCGTTATGCCCCGGCTGGCCCGGCACGGGGTGCCGTTGCTGGTGCACTGCGAGCTGAGCGAAGACAACGACGCCTGGAAGCAGGGCGACCCGCGCTCCTACCTGAACTACCTGGCCTCGCGCCCCAAACACTGGGAAGACGAGGCCGTGGCGCTGATGATCCGGCTGTGCCGCGACACCGGCTGCCCCACGCACATCGTGCACCTCTCCTCCGCCGATTCGCTGGCCCAGATAGCGGCGGCCAAAGCCGAGGGCCTGCCGCTGACGGTGGAAACCGGGCAGCATTACCTGTTTTTCAACGCCGAGGACCTGCCCGACGGCCAGACGCGCTACAAGTGCGCCCCGCCCATCCGCGAGCGGGCCAACAACGAGCAGCTCTGGCAGGCCCTGCAGGCCGGCCTCATCGACTTCGTGGCCACCGACCACTCGCCCGCCCCGCCCGCGCTCAAGCAGATCGACACGGGCGACTTTACCACCGCCTGGGGCGGCATTGCCTCGCTGCAGCTGGCCCTGCCCGCGCTCTGGACGGCCGCCCACCGGCGCGGCGCCACTTTATCGGACCTGGTGCGCTGGCTGAGCGAAAATCCGGCGAAGCTCATCGGCCAGGCCGGGCGCAAGGGCCGCATCGAAGCGGGCTACGACGCCGACCTGCTGGTGCTCGACGCCGACGCGACGTTTACCGTGACCGAAGCCGGACTACACCATCGGCATAAAGTGTCGCCCTACGTGGGCGAGACGCTGCGCGGCGTGGTGGAGCAGACTTACCTGGCCGGCGAGCTGGCTTATCAGCGGCCCGATTTTGTACGGCTCAACCAGGGCCGGATTCTTACCCGCTAGCCGCTCATGAGCAACTATCCGGAACGCGCGGCGCAGCTCATGCGCCGCATCGAGCAATTGGCCGCCATCAGCGAAGAAGCGGGCGTGGTCACGCGCACCTTCGGCACCCCGGCTTTCGTGCAGGGGCGCAACCTCGTGCAGCAGTGGATGCAGCAGGCCGGCCTGCAGGTGCGCGTCGACAACATCGGCAACCTGCGCGGGCGACTGGCCAGCGCCCGGCCCGGGGCCAAGACGTTCGTCATCGGCTCGCACATTGACACGGTGGTGAATGCCGGCCGCTTCGACGGGCCGCTGGGCGTGCTGCTGGGGCTGGATCTGCTGGAGCAGCTGGCCGCCCGCCGCGCCGAGCTGCCGTTTCACCTGGAGCTGCTGGCGTTCAGCGACGAGGAAGGCGTGCGGTTTCACACCACTTACTTAGGCTCCAAAGTGCTGACCGGCGCCTTCGAACCCGCCCTGCTCGGCCGCACCGATGCCGCCGGCATTTCGCTGGCCGAAGCCATTACCACAATGGGCGGCAACCCCACCCAGCTGGCCGCCGACGTGCTGCCCGCCGCCGAGTGGCGGGGCTACTTCGAGGCGCACATCGAGCAGGGACCGGTGCTCTGGGAGCAGCAGGTGCCGGTGGCCGTCGTCACGGCCATTGCCGGGCAGCGGCGGGTGGAGCTGACGTTCCGCGGCATGGCCGGCCACGCCGGCACCGTGCCGATGACCATGCGCCAGGATGCGCTGACCGGCGCCGCCGAGTTTGTGCTTTTGGCCGAGCAGTTTGCCCGCGCCCACGGCCGCAGCCTGGTGGCCACGGTGGGCAAGCTGCAGGTGCCCCACGCGGCCAGCAACGTGATTCCCGGCGAGGTCGTCTGCAGCCTGGACCTGCGCAGCCCCGACGAAGCCGAGCTGGCCGCTGCCTACGAGCAGCTGCGCCAGCAGGCCGAAGCCCTGGCCGCCCGCCGCGGCCTCACCCTCGATTGGCACCTGGTGCAGCAAACCGCCCCCGTCAGCTGCGACGCGGCTCTGAACGCCGGGCTGCGCGAGGCCGTGGCCGGGGCGGGTTACCCGGTTATCGAGCTAGTCAGCGGGGCCGGGCACGACGCGGTGCCGGTGTCGCAGGTGGCGCCGGCTACCATGCTCTTCGTGCGCTGCTACCGCGGCATCAGCCACAACCCGCTCGAAAACGTGGAGCCCGCCGACCTGGCCGCCGCCCTGCAGGTGGCCGAGCAATTTCTGGCCGGGCTGATTTCTGCCGGCTAAACCGCTTACTTGTATTCCCCTTGTCATGTCGAGTGCAGCGAGACATCTGGCTTGGTTTCGTTGGAACGCCTCCACCCAGATGTCTCGCTGCACTCGCCATGACAGCTCCTCTTTCCCACCTCACGCCTTCCATGGAAATTTCCGCCCTTACCCGGTCCGTCGTCAAGCGCAACCACGCCATCATTGCCCCCGATGGCTACATCAACAGCAACGTGCCGGGCTGGACCAACTGCACCGTCAACGTCATCATCAACGAGCAGATGGGCGCCCGTCTCTGCCAGACGCTCATCACCCTGCGCGAGGGCGGGCAGCTGCTGGGTCGCACCGAAGCCAGCCAGATTTTCTTCTACGTGGTCGGCGGGCAGGTGCAAGTCACCGTCGACGGGCAGACGCGCCAGCTTACCGAAGGCCAGTACGTGTACGTGCCCACCGGGCAGGAATACCGCTTCGAGCAGCCCGCCGAAGGCACGCAGGTACTCACCTTCCACAAAGTGTACGAGCCGTTGGAAGGCCACGACGCGCCGGGCGTGTACTTCGGCGAGCGGGACCTGAGCAAGGCGCCCGTCTACATGAACGACGAGGCCCTGCGCATTCAGGAACTGCTGCCCAACGAGTTGGGCTTCGACATGGCCGTGAACATCTTCACCTACGGCACCGGCGGCCACCTGCCCATGGTGGAAACCCACATCATGGAGCACGGGCTGATGTATTTGCAGGGCCAGGCCATCTACATGCTCGACCAGCAGTGGTACCCGGTGAAGAAGGGCGACTCCATCTGGATGGCGCCCTACTGCCAGCAGTGGGCCACCGCCATGGGCCAGGAGCCCTCGGTGTACATCTACTACAAAAACGTGAACCGCTTCCCGACGGTAATCTGACGGCCTCCCGAACGTCACGCCGAGCACAGCCGAAACATCTCGCTGACTGATGTAGCATAGTAGCTCCAATCGTCAGATACTCTCTAGCGTCAGCACGCGAGATGTCTCGACAAGCTCGACATGACGTTCAGATAGACGTTCAACCATCCCACCCATGACTCTCGACGAACTCAACCACCTCGACCGGCCTGCTTTGGCCGCGGCGCTGCGCCGATGCTGCGGCGCCGCGCGCTGGGTGGAGCAGATGCTCGACGTCTTCCCGGCCTCGGACAAGGAAACCCTGCTCGACCACGCCGATAGCATCTGGAACAACCTGGGCCCCGAAGACTACCGGGAAGCCTTCACCCACCACCCCAAAATCGGCGACCTGAACGCGCTGCGCGAGAAGTTTGCCAGCACCAGCGCCTGGGCCGAGGGCGAGCAAGGCGCCGTGCGCCAGGCCTCCGACGACATCCTGCAAGCCCTGGCCGAGGGCAACGCGGCCTACGAGCAGAAATTCGGCTACATCTTCATCGTATCGGCCTCGGGCAAATCGGCCGAGGACATGCTGCACATCCTGCAGGCCCGCCTGCTCAACGACCCCGACGACGAAATCCTGCTTGCCGCCGACGAGCAGCGCAAAATCACCCGGCTGCGGCTGGAAAAGCTTCTCAGTGCCTAGTGCCTGGGGCGTAGTGTTTAGGTTCGTGCAAGAACAGCCTAAGCACTACCACCCAGGCGCTAAGTATCAAGCACCAAGCACTACTATGAGTCAGCTCACCACCCACATCCTCGATACCACCAAGGGCCGCCCCGCCACCGACGTAACGGTGGTGCTCTACACCCCGCTGCCCGGCGACGGGTGGCTGGAAATGACCCGCGGCGTGACCAACCAGGACGGCCGCGTTCCGGACCTGCTCTCCCCCACCATGCGCCTGCCGGTGGGCCCCTACAAGCTGAAATTCTTCACCCAGGAGTACTTCGAGCGCACCAACGCCACCACCTTTTACCCCTACGTCGAAATCGTCTTCACCGTCTCCGACGGCAGCCACTACCACGTGCCACTGCTGCTGAATGCCTACGGCTACAGCACCTACCGCGGCAGCTGACGCCTCCTGTCATGTCGAGCAACGCGAGACATCTGGGTGAACAAACCAGGGAGTATCCTGACCCAGATGCCTGACTACGTCCACCTTCGGTTCGGCTGTACCTCTGCATGACAATTCCAGCTCTTAACTCCTAGCTTCCAGCTCCTTCCTCCCACATGCACCTCAGCCTTCCCGAATCCGATAAACAGCAGCTGCTGGAGCAGCTCGGCACCGCCAACCTGAAGTTTCAGCGCACCTACCCCGGCGACCGGCCCGACCGGCAGCCGGTGCACACCGTCTACGGTGGGGCCAACCTCTTCAAGGCCGATACCTGCCAGCGCATGGGCGACATTGCCCTCAATAGCCTGCAAACTTACGCGCCCAACTTCGCCGAGCTGGCCCGGGTACTGCGCCTCGAAGGCCACGAGCACCTGCCCACCCTGGCCGCCGACGTGGCCGACCTCACCGCCCGCCTCGACGCGATGAGCGAGGAGGAACGCAAGAAGGAGCACGCCTGGCTGGCCTATTCGGTCTACAACAAAGTCGTGCGCAAGCTGCGGACCGAGGCCGTCGAAGACTTCCGCATCGACTTCGAGGACGGCTTCGGCAACCGCCCCGATGACGAAGAGGACGCCACCGCCGTGCAGGCCGCCAAGGAGTTGGCCAAGGGTCTGCAGCAGGGCACCATTTCGCCCTTTATCGGCATCCGCATCAAGCCCTTCACCGAGGACCTGAAGCAGCGCGGCGTGCGCACCCTCGACATCTTCCTGACCACGCTGCTGCAGGAAACCGGCGGCCGGCTACCCGACAACTTCGTGGTGATGCTGCCCAAAGTGACCATCCCTGAGCAGATGACCACCATGGTGCGCCTGTTTGAGCTGCTGGAACAGGCCAACGGCTTGCCGGCCGGCACCCTGCGCATGGAAACGATGGTGGAAGCCACCCAGATTATCATGGACGAGGAGGGCCGCAACCCCTTGATGCGCATCATCCGCGCCAGCGAGGGCCGCTGCATTGCCGCCCACTTCGGCACCTACGACTACACGGCCTCGGCCGGCATCACGGCGCGGTACCAGACCATGGCCCACCCCGTCTGCGACTTTGCCCACCACATGACCAAGGTGGCGCTGGGCGGCACCGGCATCTTCCTCTCCGACGGGGCCACCAACGTGATGCCCATCGGCCCGCACCGCGGCGAGGCGCTGAGCTACGAACAGCTACGCGAAAACCGCGAATCGGTGCACAACGCCTGGCGGCAGGGCTTCCATCACACCACTCACTCGCTCATCAACGGCCTCTACCAAGGCTGGGACCTGAACCCGGCCCAGCTGCCGATGCGCTACGCGGCTACTTACACCTTCTTCCTGAGCAGCTACTCGGACGCGCTGCACCGCCTGAAGACCTTCGTGGAGCGCGCCGCCATCAGCACCCTCACCGGCGACATTTTCGACGACGCGGCCACCGGGCAGGGCCTGCTCAACTTCTTCCTGCGCGCCCTCAACTGCGGCGCCATCACCGAGGAGGAAGTGCTGGCTACCGGCCTGACCACCGAGGAAATTCAGTCCCGCTCGTTTTACCGCATCCTGCAGGGCCGCCGCCAGCAGCCGGCGTAGGGCCTTGGTTTGGCCCGACGGACTGTGGAGACGCATGGTTGCGTCTCGTCGTTGAACGATGACGCCCACCCGGCGCGGACGACGAGACGCAACCATGCGTCTCCACAGCGTGGGCTGCCGCGTTTAGTCGAATAACTTACTCCTATTCCTGCTTGCCATGATTCGTCGCCTCAAAGTGCTGGCCGGGCCGGAATCGGTGCTGGCCATCGGGCGCACCAAGAAATCCTTGCGGCGCGACATGCTGTGGCTGGGCCTGGCCCTGCTGCTGGCCGCCGGCTGCCTGCTGGTGGAGTTCGTGACGCTGCTGCGCGAGCCCGCGCCCGACTACCTCAGCCTCGGGGCCGTGGCCCTGGGCGCGGTGGTGCTGGTGCTGCTGGCCGGCCTGCTGCGCCGCCTGCGCCGGCAGCTGCTCACCCGCGACCGGATTATCTTCGACCGCGGCCGCGGCGTGGTACGCCGCAACGAGGAGGCCCCGTTCTGCTCCTTCGACGACATCAGCCGGGTGGTGCTGGAGGCCGTGCACGACACCGAGGACCACTTCTGCGGCTACCTGCTCTACGTGGCCGCGCCGGCCCGCGGGCGGTTGGTCATCGGCGAAGGGCTGGCCAAGGGCAAGGATCTGGCCGTGGCGCAGCTGATTGCGCAGTTTACCGGCAAGCCGCTGGAGCGGGTAGGCGAGCTGGCCGCCGACCGGCTGGCTCACCCGTAAAAACCCGGGAGCCAAAGCTCCCAAGCCGCTGCCTCAACGACAGGAAGTACAAAAAAACCGAGCATTAAACCACATATTACTAATGACTTATCTTTGTCAGCAAGCTTAAATAAGCCTGAATCGGAACCTCAAGCGTCTTTGGGAAGCTTATGCAGAAAAATCAACGGCTACTAGCTGGCAGTGACGTAGTTTAGCCCCCGGCGCGGGCGGGTGGGCCGGCAGCGGCCGGGGGCCCCGCTGCAAATTCGCCTGCGCCGAACTGCACCTGAACGCGTAGCTTTACGTACGAGAAGAGTCATTACCCGCCGGCAGAATCCTATTTTGAACCTGATGAACCGCCTCCGTCGTTTCGCCCCCGGCAACTGCATCGGGCTGCTGCTCGGTTTGCTGCTGCTGGCCGGCGCTGCGCAGGCGCAAACGCCCGACACCGTCCGCAGGCCCAAACCCATCCGCGACGTTACCCTCGACAACATCGACGTGGCGCCCGGCGCAGTGGACACCAAGGGCTGGCTGCTACTCAACCAAGACATTGCCATTGAGCTGGACGGGGCCGTACAGAACCTCTACAACTTCAAGTACGACAAGGCCGAGCGGCAATTCCGCTCCTTGCGCCGGCGCTACCCCAACCACCCCATGCCCTACTTCCTGATGGGCCTGAGCACCTGGTGGAAAATCGTGCCGACCAACGTGCAGACCAAGCTGTACGACAAGCCCTTCTACGCCTACATGGACACGACCATTGCCAAGGCCGAAGCCCTGTACGAGAAGGACAGCAAGAACTACGAAGCCTGCTTTTTTCTTTCCGCCGCCTACGGCTTTGCCGGCCGCCTGCAGGCCGAGCGCGGCAGCTGGCCCAAGGCCACCGTCAGCGCCCGGCGGGCCCTGAAGTACCTGGAGCTAAGCCAGGAAGCCAACGGCCTGAGCCCCGAGTTTTTGTTCGGGCAGGCGCTGTTCAACTACTACGCCGTCTGGATTCCCGACAACTACCCGCTGCTTAAGCCGGTGCTGCTGCTCTTTCCGAAGGGCGACAAGCAGCGGGGCCTGCAGCAGCTGCGCAACGTGGCCGACAACGGCGTGTACGTGGGCCCCGAGGCCAAGGTATTCCTGATGCGCATCCTCAACAACGAGGAAGGCAACCCGGTGCAGGCCATGCCCATTGCGCGCAACCTGGCGGCCAAATACCCCGACAACGGCTACTTTCAGCGCTTCTACGCCCTGCTGAGCTTCAACGAGGGCGAGTTCAAGGACTGCGAGCGGGTGAGCCGCGAAATCCTCGATAAAATCAACCGCGGCATGCCCGGCTACGAGGGCATCAGCGGGCGCTACGCCACCTATTTCCTGGGCTGGCTGATGCAGAACAAGTATAAGGACCAGGCCAAGGCCAAGGACTACTACCAGCGCTGCATCGTGTTTTCGGAAAGCACCGAGGACACCCGCGGCGGCTTTTACCTCTACGCCAACCTGAACCTGGCCCGCATGGCCGACAAGGCCGGCGACATCAAGGAAGCCCGCCGCTACTACACCGAAGTGGCCGACATTGCCGACAACAAATCGGCCAACCAGAAGGAGGCCAAGGCCTACCTGAAAACGCACAAGCTGAAGAAGTAAGGTAGCGCGCACGTTCAGTTCGCGCCCCCGGGACGTGCGTCGTTGCGGGCGCCAGCGGTGCTGCCCTTTCCGAAGCACGCGCACTGGTCACGACGCCCCGGCCCGGCTCACTGTGCCCGCTGCGGGTCGCTCCGAAATACGCGAACTGAACGTGCGCGCTACGGCCCTGCCTTGCGGCGTCGTACCTTGCGGGCGTTTAGCCCCTGCCCGCCATGCCGCAACGCATCCTCCAGGACCTGCACGAGGTCAATTTCACCGCCATCGACTTTGAAACGGCCACCGAGCGGCGCGACAGCGCCTGCTCCATCGGGCTGGTGCGGGTGCAGGGCGGCGAAATCACGGCCACGCACCAGTACCTGATCCGGCCGGTGGAGCTGCGCATGGCCCCCATGAACCAGCGCGTGCACGGCATTTCGCTGCAGCAGGTGCTCACGGCCGCGCCCCTGCCCGAGCTGTGGCCGCTGCTGCAGCCCTTCGTCGAGGGGCAGCTGGTGGTGGCCCACAACGCGCCCTTCGACGTGAGCGTGCTCGAACACTCCCTGCGCGCCTACGCCGTGCCGGTGCCCGACTTCCACAGCCTGTGCTCGGTGAAGCTGATGCGCGCCAGCCACCCCGGCTTGGACTCCTACCGCCTCAACGCCCTGGCCGCGCACTTCGGCCTCACCCTGAACCACCACGACAGCCTCTCCGACGCCGTGGCCTGCGCCGAGCTGGCCATCCGCGCCCTGCGCAGCGGCCACCCCTTCCGCTGGGCCCTGAAGCAGCGCGAGCTGACCAAGGGCATCGGCAGCGCCAACAAGCCGCGGGTGGCGCGGGCGTGGCGGTGGTAGTAAGCTACTGCTACTTACAAGGCGTCGTTTTAAGTGCGGCCGGATCAATCTTCGCGACTTTACTCGGCTCGCAATTGCGCCTGCATGGCTCACTCCTTCCAGTTCGCTCAGAACGCTAATACCGAAAGAACCATTGGCGCCACGGACAGCATTCAGTACGTCTATATGTGGTTCTTCAACCAAGCCGCCCGGGCCACGGAGCCCGACGCAGCTGCCGTTGCTCTGTGCCGGCATTACAGCTCAGAAGTAGCCAACCGGCGCACTTCCTGCCTGGATTTGCGCCTCGGGGAAGTAATGCAGTCCGCCAGTTTGCGGACCTGGTATCTGCGCAATCTTGCGCAGATGGCAGTAGATTTTGACGATTCCGGTGAGGCAGTGGACAACGACTACCTGAACGCCATTTCGGAGCTGCGTACCCATTATGCCCGGCCAATACCCACGAATAAGCTCAAGAACCTGCTGAACGATATTCAGTGGATTCTGGCCGTGCCCGGCTCCCAGCCTTCCGACGACTTCGTGTGGTTCGAAGATGCGTTGCCGCAACCTTGATTGCAGTAACCCGCGCCAACCCTAAAACAGCACCGCCGCCTGCATCCGCCCGGTGTGAATCACGTTCAGCCCGTTGGGCTTGCGGCCGTCGTAGCTGAGGGTGATGTTGAGGCCGTTGCTGAGGCGCTGCTCCAGGTTCAGGTTCCAGGTCAGGTTGTTGCCGGGGCGCAGGGCCTGCAGGATTTCCAGGCCCACCACGGAGCTTTCGGTGCCCTTGAAGCCCACGCGCACCAGGCTGGCGGTACCGGAAAGGGTGCGCTTGCCCACCTGGCTCACGCGGGTTTCCACGCTCAGCTCGTCGAACACGCCGCGGGCCAGCGGGGTGCCGGGGTCGGGCGTGAGGCGCAGGGTGTTGCGCTTGGTGGTGCGGTGGTAGCTGCCGGTGAAGCGCCAGATGCCGGTGGGCTGGTAGCTCAGCTCGGGCTGCAGCTCGTACTGCTCCAGCAGGAAGTTGCGTTCGGCCAGGTAGCTGCTGCGGTTTTCGCGGATGCTGCGGGTGCCCGCGAGGCGGCTGGTGAGGCCCGTGGTGAGGGTGCGGCGCAGCAGCAGGCCCTGGCTGGCGAGGTTGCGGGTGTCGGAGCCCTGGGCCAGCAGGGTTTTCTGCTGGGTTTGCTGCACCGTCAGCTCGGCGCCGAAGATGGGGTTGGAGCGGTTGAAGTAGAGCGTACTGCGCAGCAGCTTGCTCAAAGACAGCAGCTGCTGGTCGGCGGTCTGGTAGGCGAAGGGGTTCAGGCGGGCCAGCAGGTCGCGCTCGGTGGTGCGGCGGTCCAGGTTCACGGTATTCACGGCGCTGAAGCGGGCGGCCACGGCGCGCCAGCCCTTGGCGTCGCGCCACTGGCGCGGGGCGCCCAGCGTGAGGCGGTAGGCAAAGCGGTTGGTAAAGGCCGTGACGTAGGTATCGGTGAAGAGGTAGACCTTGATGTGGGTGCGGTAGACGGCGTCGGGCGTGGCGGCTTCGAGGAACTCCTCCTTGTCCTGGCGGTTGTTGCCGTTCAGGTCGCCGGCGTAGTAGTGCGTGCCCTGGCCCTGCTGCCCGGCGGGCACCGGGATGAACACGTAGTCGCGCTTCGGCTCCCGGCCGGTGGCCACGTTGTAGGTCAGCTCGGAGCGCAGCTGGCCCTGCAGCAAGGCCACGTTCCAGCCCAGCTGCCCGAGGGCGGTGCGCTGCCGGGCCGAGTCGCGGGCGGCCAGGTCGCGGTAGGTAGCCAGCAGGCTCAGGTCCTGGTATTTGCCCAGCTTGGTGCTGAGCTGCCCCTGCCAGGTCTGGGCCCGGCCGCGCTGCTGCAGGGTGCGCAGGTCGGCGGCGGGCGTCTGGTCGCGGCGGAAGGTGTAGTCGAGGCGGAACTTGGTTTTGGCGCTGTCCTGGCTGGTGAGGAACAGCGCGTGCTCGTCGAAGTAGTTGGCGGTGGAGAGCGAGTCGCCGGAGGGCAGGCGCACCCGGTTTTTGTCGAAGCGGTAGGCGTAGCCGGGCAGCACCGGGCCGCGCAGGTAGCGCACGGCCGCCTCGCCGCGCGTCCAGGAGCTGCGGCGGCGGCCAGCATCGGCGCCGAGCAGAAACAGGGAGCCGCGCAGCTCCACGTCGCCCACGCGCTGGGCCGCGTCCAGCCAGTGCTGCACCCCGCTGACCTCCCCGGCCCGGTAGCGGCGGCTCACGCGGTAGTTGATGCTGTTGTTCACGTCGCGCACTAGGCCCAGCGAAAAGTTGAAGATGTTGTCCTCGCGCGAGATGCGCCCGCCAGTGGCATTGCTCTGCTGGGTGGCCGCGGTGCTCCAGTTGCGGTCAAACTCGATGTCGCGGTAGCGGTCGATGGGCGCGAAGCGGCGGCTGGTGTACTCGTAGTCCAGGGCCGAGCGGAGGCGGTAGCCCTGCAGCTGCCCGGCCAGGCCGGCGCGGCGGGCGTAGGCCGGGCGGCCGTCGGCCAGGCGGTAGCTGCTCAGCCCGCCCCCGATGGGCCGGCCCTCCATCACGTAGCCGATGCGCATGGCCTGGCCCTCGTCGGCCTCGGGCGAAAAGCGGTTCAGATCGAGCTTGGAGGAGGCCAGGTCGACAAACACCGTGGTGGTGGAATCGACGCGGAAGCTGGCGCCGGCCGACACGACCTGCTTTTCCAGCGGCGTGGGCAGCAGGCGCTCGGGCCGGTAGCGCCCCTGCGAGATGCCGCCCACCGGGGCCACAAACTCGTAGACGCGGCCGTTGGCGTTGACCCGCGTGGGGTCGGTGCTCAGCACGTAGTCGGCCCCGCTGGCGCCCTGGCCCACGTCGGTAAAGCGCACGTTGTACACGCCGCGGGTGGAGTCGGTGAGCAGCACGTAAATCCAGCGGGTGGCGCCGGTGCCCGCGTCGGTGAAGCGCACGCGGTTGTACTGAATCTGGCGCCGGTCGTAGGCCACCGAGTCAGCGCCGCCGGTCACAGCCAGGCCCACGTTGTCGCCGATGTTGCGCAGCAGGGTGCGGTCGGCATCGGTCAGCGAGAGGTTGGGCGAGTTGTCGGGGTTGTCGGCTTCGCGGTAGTAGTTGGCGTGCACCTGCAGGCGGCCGGCCTCCTGGTAGTGGTTCAGGTGGTAGAGCGAGCGGGCGTAGTTGAAGTCGGAGTACTCGTAATCGACGCGGAGGCGCGAGTTGCGGGTAATCAGGTGGCGGGGCGAAAACGTCAGCTCGGCGGTGTTGTAGTCGATGACGTAGTCGTTGTCGAAGCCACGCACGAGCAGGCGGCCGTCGAGGTACACCCGCTCGGAGTTGGCCAGGATGATGATGAACTGCTCCCCATTGGGCCCGCGCAGGCGGTAGGGCCCCTGCACGTTCTCGATGGGCTCGACGGTGACGCTGGCAAACTTGCCCTTGGCCACGCCCGCCGCCACGGTGGTGGAGCTGCGCACCGCCCCGCCCAGGGCTCTTTCCAGCCGCGTGGGCGTGCTGCTGGCCGTAACGGTCGTCACCGGGTTATTGGCCGGCGAGCCGCCCGGAATGCCCGACAAGGCCCCCGGGTACGGCGGCACGCCCGGGCTGCCGGGGCCGATGGGAATGGGGTTGAGCGGATTGGGCAGCAGGGCTCCGGGCGCGGCCGTGGTGGCGCCGAGCTGCTGGCCCAGAAACAGGTCGCCGGCGGCGCCCTGCACGTTTTTGTAGAAGCGCAGGAAGTAGTCGGGCTTGTTGCGCAGCACCACGTCGCCGGCGGTCAGGGCCCAGCGGGGGTGCGTCAGGGTGACGTAGATGCGGTCGAATTCCTGCAGCTGCTGGGTGTTGCCCTCGGGCTGAAAGGGCACGTTCTGGTCGCTGATGGCGGCCGTCAGGTTGATTTTGTCGGTGAGCTTGCCCTCCAGCTGCAGGTTCAGCGCCGAGTTGACGAACACGTTCTGGGCGTTGCCGAAGGAAATGCCGCGGGTCAGCGAGCCGGTTTTGTTGATGCCCGGCGTGGCCAGAATCTGCTCCTGCCGCCCTAGGTCGGCGTAGCCCGTAAACGGCCGGCTCTCGAAGCTGAGCGAGTCCATGAGGCTGCGCGGGCGGCGGAAGCGCGGGGCCGCCAGCCGCACCGGCAGCACCCGGTAGCACACCAGCACCGAGTCGGGCCGGTTGGTGGGCAGGCGCAGATCGGGCTGGCCCGGCTCGGGCGAAGCCACCCGGCTGCTGGGCCAGAAGATGCGGTACCGGTCGCGCCGGGCGTCGTAGGCCACGCTGCGCCCGTCCGTCGACACCGAGGAGGGCACCACCGTCAGCGTATCGGCCAGGCTGAACTCGGTGGTATCACGCCCGGCGGGCACGCGCACCCACGCGCAGCGCCTCGACGAAGGCACCGCGCCCGGCCGCACCTGCGCCCGCACGCCCACGGCGCCGCCCGCCAGCAGGACCAGCAAGAGCAGGGAGCAAACAATCAGGCGTAAGGAATACGGCATAGAGCGCGGCTGGTCGGGCCACTCGACAGGGCGAAATAACGCTTGACGGCCTAACGTCGTGCCCGGGCGGAAAAATCCCGGGCGGGAAAGGGCCATAGGGCAAGAGTTCAGAAGGGTAAGAGTTTGGGAGGGTAAGAGTTGATTTTCACTTCTTCCACTCACAAACTTCTAGACGCTTCATCTCCTTTACCCCGGCGCCTGCGGCAGCTCGATAAAGAATGTGGTGCCCTCCCCTACTACCGTCTCAAACCACACCTGGCCGCCGGCGCTTTCGATGCCGCGCTTGGCCACCGCCAGCCCGATGCCCGAGCCGGTTTCCTTGGTGGTGAAGTTAGGCCGAAACACCTTGTCGCGTACGTCCTCGTCGATGCCGCTGCCGTTGTCCTGGATGCTGATGCGCACGGTGCCGGGCGCGGGCAGCTCCACGCGGGCGTGCACCTCGGCGGTGCGGTCGGCCGGAATGGCCTGCAGCGCGTTCAGCAGCAGGTTGTTGAAGGTGCGCACCAGCAGGTTTTCATCGGCAAAGACGGTGGCTTCCTCGGCACCCGGTCCTACTTCCAGCTGCACGTGCTGGTGCAGGGCCACGCAGCGGCGCAGCACCTGGGCAATGGCCAGCCGCTCGGGGCGCATGGCGGGCAGGTTGGTGAAGTTGGAAAACGAGGTGGCAATGTCGGTGAGCACGTCGATCTGGGTGATAAGCGTCTGCGAGATGCGGCCGATCATTTCCTCCAGGTTGCCGCGCTTCTCGGTAAGGGCCCGCTGCAGAAACTGCAGGCTGAGCTTCATGGGCGTAAGCGGGTTCTTGATTTCGTGGGCCACCTGCCGGGCCATTTCGCGCCAAGCGGCTTCTTTTTCCTGCATGGCCAGCTCCTGCTTGCTGTCCTCCAGCTTGTGGAGCATGGTGTTGTACTCGCGCACCAGCAGCCCCAGCTCGTCGTTCGACTCGTAGGCCAGCGGCTCGTTGTTGCCCGTGAGCGTGGTGTGGCGCAGCTTTTCGGTGATGAGCTTGAGCGGGCGCGTGAGCACCCGCGTAGCCACGAAGGTCAGCAGCAGGAAGCCGATGAACATCACGGTGAAGATGTTCAGGATGGTGGTCGTCAGCTCGGTGAGTTTGGTGTTCAGGTCCTTCTGCGAATCGAAGAACGGAATGCCCACGTAGCCCAGCACCGCGCCCGCGCCCGGCGAGGCCGACTGCGCCCGGATGGGCAGGTAGAGCGTGTTGAACTGCAACGAACCGGTCCGCTCGGTGAGCAGGATGCGCGGCTGCCCGCGCTCGGCCAGGGCCACCACGGCTTCGGGGTTCATCAGCGTGCTGATCAGGCCGGCCTCGAAGATGAGCGGCTGGCTGCTCACCACCAGCTCGCCGCGGGCGTCGTAGAGGTTGAGGTCAGTTTCGGTCAGGGCCGATACGTTGTCGACCAGCTGGCC
This sequence comes from Hymenobacter edaphi, assembly GCF_003258365.1. Classification (GTDB taxonomy): domain Bacteria; phylum Bacteroidota; class Bacteroidia; order Cytophagales; family Hymenobacteraceae; genus Solirubrum; species Solirubrum edaphi. The sequence goes on from NZ_QHKM01000005.1 coordinate 256,217, forward strand.
CAGGCGGCCGCGGCTGGTGGAGTCGGCCAGCAGGCCGCGCTGACGCAGGATGCTGGCCTGGGCCAGCTGCCCGCGCCGCTCGTAGCTGCGGCGCAGGTCGCGCTTGTAGCTGTCGGTGAAGAGGCTGGCGGTGGCCAGGCTCACCACCAGCAGGGTGGCCAGGATGCCCACCGTCATAAACAGCTGAATCTTGGCCGAGAAAGTGGTGCGGAACCAGCGCCGCCGCGGATTGCGCAGGGCAAACAGCAGCAGCAGCACGAAGCCTCCGCCCAGCAGGTGCAGCAAAAACCAGAACGAGAAGTTGGCCAGCCACTCGGCCGCCGCGTAGGTGGGCGTGCTCACCACCACGGTGCGCTGCTGCGGCCCCTTCACGCCAAAATGGTGGGCACCGCTCAGCACCAGCCCGTCGGCGTACAGGCGCGGGTCGCGCAGGGCCGCGGCGGGTAGCTCGTTCACGTAGTCGAAGTCGCCCTCGCTGTACACCAGGCGGCCCTTTTCGTAGCCGGCATAGCTCAATTCATTGCCCAGGCCGGGCTGAAAGTACTTCTGGTCCACCAGCAGCTCGGGCACCACGCTGTTGGCGGTGAGCTTCTTCAGGGTCAGCTCCAGCAGCACGGTGGCGGTGTTGCCGGCCACGGTGGGCACCGGCACGAAGGCCACGTAACGGCGCGAGTCGAAGAAGGTGCTGCCGTGCACCAGGTAGAGGTCGGGCAAATCGGTGGGCGTGGCCTGGCGCAGCAGCTGGGCCCGCGTGGCGGCCAACGACAGCACGCCGTCGGCTTCGTTGAGCGGCTGGCCCTGCCCGTCGAAGAGGCTCACGCGCACGTCGTACTTATCGAAGTGGCCCCGCAGGTAGTACTTGGCAATCTTCTGGCGCACTACGTCCTGGCTGGCGAAGCGGTTGGCCAGGCGCGTGCGAATGACGCCGTCGGCGGCAATGTCGTGGGCGCGCTCAGCCAGCAGAAACTCGCCCTGCAGGTCGTTATCCACGAGCAGGTTGCCGGCCAGGCGCTGCTTGTTCTGAATGAGCTGCTCTTTGAAGTGCTGGTACAAGGCCAACGAGCCCACGCTGGCGCTCAGCCCCAGCATCAGAAACAGGAACACCACCACCCGAAACGGCAGCACCCCCGCCAGCTGCCGCAGCGAGGCCACGCGCAGCACCAGGAAGAACAGCAGCGCCAAGCCCAGCAGCACTACGGTGGTTTCGCCCAGGGCCAGGCCCACCGGCAGCACCAGCAGCGTGGCCGCCCCCAGCACGAGCAGGCGCACCGGCTGCGGCTCGGCGGGCACGGCGGCCAGGTACAGCTGCGTGAGCAGCCAGAAGCCGATGAAGTAACTACCAGAGTGCAGCACAACGGCCAGACACAGCAGCAGCTTGAAGCCCGAGAACTGGATGCTCTGCGACACGTCGAGCACCAGCTGGGAGTTGCTCACCGAGCTGAGGTAAAACGAGTACAGCATCAGCAGCCCGCCGAAAAAGCTCAGGCCGGCCGCGCTGGCCACCACCATGCGCCCCGTGCGCCCGGGCACGCGGCGCACGTAGCGCGCCATCCCGTAGCGCCGAAACAGCAGCAGCGCGTACCAGGCAATGATCAGCAGCAGGGCCGCATTGATGAGCAGGTCGCCAAGCGAGGGCGACACCCACGAGGCGGCGTACAGCTTGGGGTCGAACAGGGGCAGCTCGATGAAGGCGAAGGGCAGGTTGAAATGCAGCAGCACCGCCCGAAAAAACGCCAGCGGCAGCACCACCGCCGCCGCCCCGGCCCAGGGCTGCCGGCGCCGAAACAGCCGCCGGGCCCAGGTCAGCCAGGCGGCCACGTAGAGCACGGTGCCCAGCAGCAGCAGGGCCAGCGGCAGGTACTTGCCGGTGATGGGGTCGGGCTGCAGGCTGCGCAGCGAGAAGAGGTAGTGCCCGTCGTGCGAAAACAGCTGGGGCAGGCTGCGATTGTTCTGGGCATTCGGCACCAGGCTCACGTCGAGTCCCTTGAAGAGCACCCGGCCGCCTTCGCGCAGGTAGCGGTTGCTGATGCCGTACTTCCGCCGCAGGGGCACGTAGCTCAGAATAACGAAGGGCCCCGCCGGCCGCCGGATGGCCAGGTAGCTACCGAAGCGCATTTCCACCAGCTTGTCGCGGAAGGGCTGCCCGAGGTTGGCCACTTCCGGCCGCATGATGTGCTCCGACCAGTACAGCAGCTGCCCGTCGCGAAACACGAAGGTGGGGTAGGCAGCGGCCTGGAGCGTGGCGAAGCTGCCCTGGCCGCGCAGCAATTGCACGGCCAGCGTCTCCACATCGTGCTCGGCCCGCCGCTCGGCTGCCGTCAGCTGCTGCTGCAGCCGGGCCACATCGGTGCGCACCAGCACGCCGGGGGCGGCCGCGTGGTTGCTCAGGTAAGCTCCCAGAAAACACAGCAAAGCCAGCAGCAACAGCCCCAGCGGCAGAAAACGCTTGGTCACGAACGGGTAGCGGGGTCGGGCGAGTAGTGGTGAGGTCAAGGGCCTGCTGCGGAGAGTAGGCCCGGCAATAAGCAAAAATGCCGCCAGCAGGCGGCATTTAAACGCTCGGATGATTTACGCGGCGCTGGGCCGCCGTCGGGTTTCGCCAGATGCTGCCGAAATCGTAGAGCATCAGGGCGCGGACGTAGCGAAACAGCGGCGGCGTGAGCAGAATCAGGCTGGCTACCACGCTCACGTACACCCAGGTCGAAGGATCCTGGCCCGGTAGGTAGGTTACCGGCCAGGCCGTAGCTGATGTACAGGGCGCCTCAGCAGAAGCCGGTTTCAGGCTCGTAGTGCTACCCGCATGCCGCGCAGTTCTCGGGCATCCCGTCGAGCTCCGTCAGGCTCCAGGCCGAATGCATGCATACCGGCCCCGCAGGGCAGCAGCGCCAGCCCCGCCGGCGAAGCTGCTGGTTTAGCGGGCCTCCGGCGCCGGCTGCCGCTTGCGGCGCACGTTGCGGTACCAGAAGAAGGCCACCGTGCCGCCCAGGATATAGGGCGCGGCCATCATGTAGAGGATGCCCTTGTTCAGGCCCGAAATATCGTAGCCGTCTTTCTCGGTGCGCGAGGCTTCTACGTTGGTTTTGCAGAGCGTGCACTGCGCCAGGCTCGGGCGCGGGCTCAGGGCCAGCAGCAGCAAAAAGCACAACGGCAGCAGCGCGGTCAATGTCTTTTTCATACCTCTTTCAACAGCTTCAGGGGGACAGAGTTCCGGTTTTTTGCTTGTCGGTCCGGTGTCCGTTTCAACAATACGCAAAGCAGGGCTTCGCGCTACTACCTAATGCGCGTAGTACGGCGCAATCATGAAGTACACGATGACGCCCGTCACCGATACGTACAGCCAGATCGGAAACGTCCAACGGGCCAGGCGGCGGTGTCGGGCAAACTGGTTGGTCAGGGCAAAATACAGGGTGAAGAGCACCAGGCCCACCGTCACGGCCGCCAGCACGATGTGCGTCAGCAGCAGGAAGTAGTAGATGCCCCGGATCAACCCTTCCCCGCCGAAGCGAGTGGTTTCGGCTTGCGAGTGATACACCACGTACGACACCAGAAACACGGCACCCAGCACGAAGGCCGTGCCCATGGCCGCCCGGTGCTTCACCACGTCCTTGCGGCGGATGAAGTAGTAGCCCAGCAGCAGCATCAGGGCCGTCAGCGAGTTCAGCCCGGCGTTGACGGCCGGCAGAAAACTCACGTCGGCCCCCTCGATGCGGAACACGTTGGGGAAGTAGTAGAGCACCGCCACTGCCACCGGAATGATCAGGCCCAGGGCCAGCATCCCGATTTTGTAGGCGCGCGGCGTGGCCGGAGCCGAGCTCAGACCCGCGTTATTCGTGGTCATAGGTGTAAAGCAAAATGCGGATTTCGGTCATCAGCCGGTCGATTTCCTTCGGGTCCATCCCGTCGTACACGCCCCGGATGTGCTTGTCGCGGTCGACGAGCAGCAGGCGCTGGCTGTGCACCAGGCCGGGCGTGCCGGCAATCATGGCCGGGCCGGGCGCCGTCACCTTATATTCCTGCACGGCCAGGCGGTTGATGCTGTCCTTGGGGCCGGTCAGGAAAAACCACTTGTCGGGCAGGGCGCCGTACTGCTTGGCGTACTCGGCCAGCACCGCTACCGAGTCGTGCTGCGGATCGACGGTGTAGGACACCAGCTTCACCCGCGGCTCCTTGCGGTATTTCTCCTGCACGCGCTGCAGCTGCCCGTTCAGCCGGGGGCACACTTGCGGGCAGGTGGCAAAGAAAAAGCTGGCCACGTACACGTCCCCGTCGAGGTCGTGCTGGCTCAGCCACTGGCCCGACTGCGTCTGCAGGCGAAAATCACCTACCCGGTGAAAAACCGTATCGCGCTGCCACTTCCCCCCTACCTGCGTGGAATCCACACGGTCCGGGTAGTAAGTAGGCAGCGCGAAATGGTTGGTACCAAACCCGTACAGGAAGAAAAAAGCCAGTACGGGCGCAAGCAGCAGGAGGCCCAGGATCAAAACCTGTTGCGGCCTCATGTTTAGTGAGCGGCGCCGAAGATGGCTTCGCCCACGGCGCTGCCTTCGGTAATCAGGGCCACCAGCAACCAGACCAACAGGGCCATCGGCACCAGAATCGACCAGATCAGGCCCTTGGTTTCGTGGCGCAGGTGCATGAACTCGGCCACGATGAAGAAGGCCTTGAAGATGGTCAGGATGATGAAGATGCTGTTGCGCAGGGTGCTGGCATCCATCGTAAAGGCCAGCAGGAATTCGAAGGCGGTGATGCCCACAATCCAGGCCAGGGCCTTCAGAATCGGCTTGACGTTGGCTTTGCCGTGCACGGCGTGGCCGTCGGCGGTGTACTCGTGTTCGGGAGCGTGGTGAGCCATGAGCGGTGATATGGTGAAATGGTGAGTGGTGAGTTGATGAAGCAGGGAGCGTCGCACGACAAACTCACTAGTTCACCAACTCACCATTTCACTAATCAGATGAGGTAGAAGAAGGTGAAGACGAACACCCACACCAGGTCTACAAAGTGCCAGTACAGACCGATTTTCTCGATCATCTCGTAGTGGCCGCGCTTGTGGAAGGTGCCGTTGGTGGTGGCGATGAAGGCGTACGTCAGCAGGCAGAGGCCCGAGAATACGTGGGTACCGTGGAAGCCGGTGATGAAGAAGAACAGGTCGGCGAAGAGCACCGGGCCGTATTCGTTTACCTGCAGGTTAGCGCCGTACACCGTCGAGCCGTCCGCCATCAGCAGGCCGTGGTCGGAACCGGTGATAAAGTGCGTCCACTCCCAGGCCTGGCAGCCAAGGAACATGCCGCCGAACAGCAGCGTCCACAGCAGCCACTTCTGCACGTCGTTCTTGTCCATGCGGTGGCCCGCCTCTACGGCTAGTACCATCGTCACCGACGACACAATCAGAATCATGGTCATCAGGGCCACGAAGGCCAGCGGGATGTCCATGCCGTGCAGACCGGGGAAGGAGTTGAATACCTTCTCAGGAATGGGCCAGTAGGCCGAGCTGAATTTGAAGTCGGCGGCGGTGCCCGTGTAGGCAAGGTGGCGGTGACGCACCATGCCGTAGGTGGTCAGGAACGCTGCGAACGTGAAAGCATCCGACAGCAGGAAGAACCACATCATCAGCTTACCATAGCTGACCTTGAAGGGTTCGTTACCGCCGTCCCAGGTGCCGCTACGCGGAGCTTCGTAGGACGCCGAGTTCGTCAGCGTCGTGGTCGGGTTGGCCATAAGGAGCGGAAAAAAGGCGAAATCAGTGGTTCAAAAGTAGGAACAAATACAAGTACAACCAAAGCCCGCCGAGGAAGTGCCAGTAGATGGTGCCGTTGGTCATGGCCATCATCTGGCGGGAGTGGATTTTGTAGCGGAAGGCCTTTAGCAGCAGTATCGTCAGGAAGATCAGGCCAGTAACCAGGTGAAACCCGTGTACGCCCGTGAGCACGTATACGAACGAGCCCGCCGGATTGCTGTCGGCCCCGCCGAAGAAAATCTTGTTTTGCACCAGTTCGCCCCACACTTGGTACTGCCCGATGAGGAAGGCCACACCCAGTGCAAAGGTGACGACCAGCAGCGCTTTTACGCGGCCGATTTCGTCTTTGCGGGCCGCAAACCACGCCCACTGAATCGTCGCGCTGCTCAGCAGGATGATGACCGTGTTGATGAGCATGCCGGTGGGCATGTCAAATTCCAGCCAGTTGCCCTCGCCCCGGCGCACGATGTAGGCGCTGGTGAAAGCGGCAAACATCATGGTGATGCTGATAATCATCAGCCAGAGCAGGAAGCGCAGCGGGTGCACGTTCAGCGCCACCTGCTTATTATTCAAAGACTCGGAAGGATGCATGTTGATTGTTCTGTTGAATGGCTAAATGGCTGTCGTTTCAGAACGGTTAACAATTTAACCGTTAAGCCATTCACCCGTTTGCTTACATTTTGTCGAGGACCAGGGCTATCTGCACGATGGGCAGGTAGAGAAACGAGCCGAACATGATGCGCATAGCCGCTTTCTTGCTAACCGTGCGCATCAGGTAAAAGGTCTGCATCAGGAACAATACCCCGCAGATGGCGGCCACCATCGGGTAGATGTGGTTGGTCATGCCGAAGTAAAACGGCAGCAGGCTGAGCGGAATCAGAATCAGGGTGTAGGTCATGATCTGAAAGGCCGTGCGCAAATCCTTGCCGCCGGCCATGGGCAGCATCTTGAAGCCGGCTTTGTGGTAGTCCTCGTCGAGCACCCAGGCAATGGCCCAGAAGTGCGGAAACTGCCACATAAACTGAATGCCGAACAAGATCCAGGCCTCCTGGGTAATCATGCCGGTAGCGGCTACCCAGCCAATCATGGGCGGCAGCCCGCCCGGAATGGCCCCCACGGCCACGCAGATCGGCGAAATGCGCTTGAGCGGGGTATAGATGAAGCCGTACAGGATCAGCGAAAGCAACGAAATGGCAGCCGTCAGCGGGTTGAAATACAACCCGAGCAGCAACAGCCCCGCCAAGCCCGTGATTACCACGAATATCCAGGCTTCCGGCACGGAAATCACGCCCGTGGGCAGCGGCCGCTTGGCCGTGCGCTTCATGAGCCGGTCGAGGTCTTTTTCGTAAATCTGGTTGATGGTGTTGGCCGAGCCCGTGACGAGCATGCCGCCCAGCATCACCAGAATAGCCCCGACCCAGTGCATGCGCCACGCAAACTCGTGCTGGCCCAGCATGTAGCCGATAGCCGCCGAAAAGGCCACTGTCAGCGACAGGCGGAACTTGAGAAGTTGGAAATAGGCCCTGGCCTTGATCATCAGCAGCAAAAACAGTCAAGCCGGCCGTTCGGCTCCAAATCGGGCCGCAAAGTTACGCAACAACGGCCGGAAACCGGGCTGTGCGGCTGGCTTTTAGCGCCTGCCGATAGCGCACCAGCAGCAGAAACTGCACCCCAAACAACAGCGTGCCCAGCGTGAGGTGAACGGGCTGCGCCGCGGCGGGCATGGCAAAATACGCCAGCAACAGCCCCGCCAGGATTTCCAGGCCGATAACGACCATCGTGGCCGTAGCCAGCCGGCTGAGCGACGCCACGCCGGTCTGGTATAGCTTCAGGGTGACGAAGAGGTTCACCAGCAGCAGCAGCGCCGAAAAAACGCGGTGCAGCGTAAACGCGCCACCGAGCTGCGCGACCCACTGCTCCCGGTGCAGGTAGTTCAGCCCGAAGGCAATCATGTCGATATCCTCCCGGACCTGCGTGCCCACCACAATCTGCCCGAACGTGAGCAGCACCAACACCACCAGCCCGATGGTCATACCCGGCGCCAGCGGCGCCGCTGGCGGCTCGCGCAGCGGCGCCTTATCGGCCCGCACCAGGGTCCAGATCAGCAGCGCCACCAGCACCAGCGCCAGGGCCATGTGAATGGTCACCATCACCGGCAGCAGGTTGGTCGATACCACCAAGGAACCCAGCCAGCCCTGCACGCCCACGGTGATAAAGCTCAGCACCGCCACCCAGAAGATGGCCGGGTCGCGGCGGCGGTAGGGCCAGGCGGCCAGCACCGTGGCGAAGATGAACACGCCAATCAGCGCACCGGTGAGGCGGTTCAGGTACTCAATCCACGTTTTGGTCGGGTTGAAGTCGGTTTCGATGTACTGGGTGGGGTGCGCGAAGATGTTGGCAGCCACCTCTGCAAACCCAAGCTTGCTGAGGGTCTTGGCCAGCCGCTCGTTCTTGGCCACGCGCTGGGCCGTGTACACCTCCTTGTAGTTGGGCGGCAGCTGGCTGACATCCGTGGGCGGCACCCACTGCCCGAAGCACTTGGGCCAGTCGGGGCAGCCCATGCCGGAGCCGGTGCTGCGCACGATACCGCCGACCAGGATAAGCACGTACACGGCCACCACCGTCAGCGTTGCCGTCGCACGAAAGCGACGGGCAAAAGCAGGTATTTCCATCAGAGTTTCCAACAGCGTTTCGCCCCGCAAAGGTCCGACGGAAACGGCTGAAAAAGAAGAAGGAGCCCCTTTTTTGGGGCTCCTTCTCCAGAGGTTTGTCCGTTCAGGACTATTCCATTTCTTTTTCGTACGGCAGGTTCGACGAAACGGTCTGCGAGTACGGAATGTGCTGCGGAATGAAGTCTTCGGGCGCACCGGGCTTGCTGTAGTCGTAGGGCCAGCGGTACACGGCGGGAATGGCGCCGGGCCAGTTACCGTGGCCGGGCTCCACCGGCGTCGTCCACTCCAGGGTCGTCGAGTTCCAGGGGTTTTCCGTAGCGCGGCGGCCGCGGAAGATACTGTACACGAAGTTGAAGAGGAAGATGAACTGCGCGAAGAACGCCATGATGGCGGCAATCGAGATGAACGTGTTCAGGTCCCCGAACTGGTTGAACGACTCATAAGCCGTGTAAGCGTAGTAGCGGCGGGGGAAGCCGGCAATACCCACGTAGTGCATCGGCAGGAACACCAAGTAAGCAGCCAGGATGGTCAGCCAGAAGTGCACGTAGCCGAGCTTCTCGTCCATCATGCGGCCGAACATCTTGGGGAACCAGTGGTATACCCCGGCGAACATGCCAAAGAAGGCGGACGAACCCATTACCAAGTGGAAGTGAGCTACCACGAAGTAGGTGTTGTGCATCTGAATGTCCAGCGCCGCGTTGCCCAGGATGATACCCGTCAGACCGCCCGACACGAACAGCGACACGAAGCCGATAGCAAACAGCATGGCGGCGGTGAAGCGGATGTTACCGCGCCAGAGCGTGGCCAGCCAGTTGAAGGTCTTCACGGCCGAAGGCACAGCAATAATCAGCGTCAGGAACATAAACACCGACCCGAGGAAGGGGTTCATGCCGGTTACGAACATGTGGTGAGCCCACACAACGAACGAGAGCAGCGAAATACCGATCAGCGAGCCAATCATGGCGCGGTAGCCGAAGATGGGCTTGCGGGCATTCGTGGCCAGTACTTCGGACACGATACCCATGGCGGGCATGATTACGATGTACACCTCGGGGTGACCCAGGAACCAGAACAGGTGCTGGAACAGGATGGGCGAACCACCCACGTGGTTCAGCGCCTCACCACCGATGTAGATGTCGGACAGGAAGAACGAGGTGCCGAACGAACGGTCGAAGATCAGCAGCAGCGCCGCCGAGAACAGTACCGGGAAGGAGAGCAGACCCAGGATGGCCGTCAGGAAGAACGACCAGATGGTCAGCGGCAGCTTGGCCATCGACATGCCGGCCGTGCGCAGGTTGATGATGGTGGTGATGTAGTTCACCCCACCCAACAGCTGCGACACAATGAACAGCGCCATCGATACCAGCCACAGCGTCTGGCCGGCGCCCGAGCCGGGAATGGCCTGGGGCAGGGCCGACAGCGGCGGGTAAATTGTCCAGCCAGCGGATGCGGGGCCGGTTTCGAGGAACAGCGAGATAAACATGATAACGCCGGCCACGAAGAAGAACCAGAACGAGAGCATGTTCATAAAGCCCGAAGCCATGTCACGGGCCCCCACCTGCAGCGGAATCAGGAAGTTCGAGAACGTGCCCGACAGACCTGCCGTCAGTACGAAGAACACCATGATGGTGCCGTGCATGGTCACCAGGGCGAGGTAGAATTCGGGATTGAGCTTACCGCCTTCCACCCAGCGGCCCAGCAGCGGCTCCAGCCAGGTCAGCTGCGCCTCGGGCCAGCCGAGTTGAATGCGGAACAGCGTCGAAAGCGTGGCACCGATGAATGCCCAGACAATGCCCGAAATCAGGAACTGCTTGGCAATCCACTTGTGGTCTTGGCTGAAGACGTACTTGAACAGCCAATGCTGGTCGTGGTGGTCGTGCTCGTCGTGGTGGTCACCGGCGGCGTGGTGTTGCACGTGCGGCGCTTCCTGCGCGTGGGCCCCGCCCGTCGGAATATTAGTTGCAGCCATCAGAAAAGCGTGCGTTAGGTTACGTTAGAGGGCGGCCTGAGCCTTTTCCGTCGCAGCAGGCGCAGCCGTGGTAGCGGCGGGCACCTCTTCAATCACCGGCGTCTTCTTGTTCTTGAAGGCCGCCAGTACGTCGGGGTTCTGTTCAGCAAACGACTTCTGCTGGGCGTACCAAGCTACGTAGTCGTCCGGTTCTTCCACGATGATGGTCGACTTCATAGCGAAGTGACCACGGCCGCAGATCTGGTTACAGGCAATTTCGTAGTTGAAGTTCGGGTTGCCCGTCTGCGCCCGCATTTCGTCGGTCGTCTTGGTCGGGATAAACCAGAACTTGGTCGGCATGCCCGGCACGGCGTACATCTGCACCCGGAAGTGGGGCGAGTACACCGCGTGCAGCACGTCGCGCGAACGAATGTGCAGCAGCACCGGCACGCCTTTCGGTACGTGCACCTCACCGGCGGTGAAGTCGTCGAGGCTACGCTGATCGTTCAGGTTGAAACCGAATTCGTTGGTCGCGTCGATCAGGCGGTAGTTGATCGGGCCCAGCTTACCGTCGCGGCCGGGGTAGCGCACGAGGAAGTTGAACTGCTTGCCCATGATTTCGAGCTCGACCGAGTTGGCCGGGGCCGGACCCATGATGTTGGTCCACTCCTTCCAGCCGCCGAACACCAGACCTGCCATTACGATGGCCGGAATAACCGTCCAGATAACTTCGATCTTGTTGTTGTGCGAGTAAAAGAAGGCGCGGCGGCCTTCGCGGTACTGGTACTTGTACGAGTACACGAACAGGGCCACTTGCGTCAACACGAACACGATGCCAATGATGATCATCGTAATCCAGAACATGCGCTCCGTGTGGAGACCATGCACCGACGCAATCGGCGGGTTCATTTTGTCGAAGTTGGCGATGAAGGAGTAGGCGAAAGCCGCCATACCGACCACCATGAATACCAACATCAAGATGGCATTTACCCGGTTGCTGAGGCCAATTTGGCGCACGTAGCTACCCGAGAAAATGGAAGTGAGAATCTGGAGCCGGAACAGGAGGCCGAAAACGACCAGCAGAAGCACCAGCGCCAGCAGGATACCGAGAGCAATCATTAGTTGTACGTTGTGAAAGTCAGTCGTCCGAACAGCGCGAAGCTTACGTGGTGTGATGCACGCTTTCCTCCACGAAGGGGTGATTTACCGGTACCAGCGAAGCTTGCGACAGGCGCTTGGTCATCAGCAGCAGGAAGCCGCCGAGGAACACGAGGCCCGTGCCAATCTCGATGATAAACCCGCTGTCGCCCTGAAGCGTTCCGGGCATGATCATCATGTAGAAGTCCAACCAGTGGCCGATCAGCACCGCCGTCGCCACAATCTTGAGCATGATCATCTGACGCTTGGCGTCGCGGGTCATCAGCACCAGGAAGGGGAAGGCGAAGTTGATGATCAGGTTGAAGAAGAACAGCCAGGTGTACTTGCCATCAAAACCGCCGAGGCGCTGGTTGAAGTACACAGCTTCTTCCGGCAGGTTGGCGTACCAAATCAGCATGAATTGCGAGAACCATACGTAGGTCCAGAAGATGCTGAAGCCGAACATCAGCTTGCCCAGATCGTGCAGGTGGTTGGCGTTCAGGAAGCGCAGGTAACCGGCTTGCTTCAGGTAGATGGCCGTCAGCAGGATGCCGGCAATGCCCGATACCCACCACGAAGCGAAGACGTACCAGCCGAACATGGTCGAGAACCAGTGCGTGTCAATCGACATCACCCAGTCCCAGGCCGACATCGACGACGACACGGCGTAGAGCACCAGGAACATGGCCGATACGTTGATGCTCTTGTCCCAGAAACCGGTACCACCGATCTGGTCTTCCTGCAGCGACAGGTCGCGCAGGCGCTTGGAGAAGAACCACCAGATGGCGATGAAAATCACCATGCGGGCTACGTAGAAGCCCAGGTTCAGGAAGCCGGCTTTACCGGCGATGATAGCGTCGTAGTTCGGCGAGGCCGGATCCATGATGCCTTCGGTACGCCAGTGAAACAGGTTGTGGCCGCTGGCGAAGAAGACAATCAGCATGATAACGCCACCGGGCAGAATCCAGGCGCTGAAGGCTTCGGCAATGCGGCGGACCATGATGGACCAGCCGGCGTAGGCTACCGTGTGAATAGCGACGAACACCGTGCCGACGGCCGAGATGCCGAGGAAGAACACGTTGCTCTGCCAGAGCGAAGCAAACAGGCGGCGCAGCCAGATGGGGGCATGCTCCCCACCGTGGGCCGAAGCCCCGGCGCCGTGCTCAGCGGCGGCTCCGTGGGCCGCGCCGGCTACTTCGTGGTGACCCGCGCCCCAACCCATGGCCGAGGCAATCAGACCGATGGCCATCAATACGACCCCGGCGACGATGAACAGGATGAACCGACGACGAGCCGAAGCGGACAGCTCCAGGAACTCCGCCGAAATCGGCTCATGATGATGATGCGTTGCTGCCATAATTACTGAGCCGAGCCGTTACGAGCCTGGTCGCCCTGGCCCGGGGTTTCCGAAGCCTTGTCGGCTTGCGCCTGACCGAGCGGAGCGGTGTTTTCAGGATTGGTTTTCTCCGAAGGTTGGAGGTCCGATTGTGCCAGTTCACTCACGCCATCGGGGCCTTTGCCCTTCTGCAACACGCGAACGTACATGGCAATCTTCCACCGCTCCTCGGGGTTGACCTGCGAGCCGTGCGGCATCATGCGGCCTTTGCCCCACTGGATGACGTGGTAGATGTGACCATCGTTCATGGTGGCGTAAGCCCCCGTGGCGTAGTTCGGAACGCCTTTGAACTTCACCCCTACCGGGCCCTGACCGTCGCCCTGCTCACCGTGGCAGTGCTGGCAGTTACGGGTGTAGAGGACTTTGCCTTCTTCAAGGTTGGCCTTGGTGTAGCGCAGCGGATTGCGAAGCACGCGCTCCGCAATACCCACGCTGTCCTTGCCGACGTGCGAGAAGTAGTTGAGCTTACCGCGGGGCACCGTGCCCACCGCCGGGGTGCGCTCGTTGATACCCATCGGGTTCACCGTGTTGGCATCAACTTGGCGCAGCGGGTCGTACGGGAGCGACTCGTACATCTGCGGCGCGTATTCCAGACCGGGGTTGTTGGCGTCGTTGCAGGCCGTAGTCAGCACCGAAGCAAACAGAATGGCCGAAGCCTGGACGCCGTATTTAAAGGAGTGCGTCATTATTCTTTGGTCATTTCTTTCTCGTTCACTTCGGAAGCCCCGTTGGCACGCAGCAGCTGGGTCAGGTTGCCCAGATCGGAATCTTCCTTGAGCTCGATGGCCATGACAAACTTGTCGTCGGTCGAGCGCACATCCATCACCGGCACTTTCATCCGGGGATAGAGGCCGCTGATGGTGTAGAAGGTAATCACCATGCCGTGGCAGCAGAAGAGTACCGTCAGCTCGAAGGACACCGGAATGAACGCGGGCAGACCAATGTGGGGCTTGCCACCGATAATCATCGGCCAGTCAAACCCCAGCATGTAAATCTGCATCCACAGCGCAAACGACAGGCCGCACATGCCATAGAAGAAGGCGGCAATCGGCAGACGGGAGCGTTCGATACCCAGCGCGTCGTCGATGCCGTGCACCGGGTAGGGCGAGAAAACGTCGTAGATTTTTACGCCGGCAGCACGGACGTTCTCAATGGCGTGCAGGAGCACGTCTTCGTCCTCGAAGATGCCGAGCGCGTAACGCTTAGTCATGCTTGTTGTAGTTTACGGGGGCGGAGGCAGGAGCGCCGGTGGGGCGGTAGGCCGACTGTTGGGCGCCCGTGTTGGGGCCACCGTAGGTCGGACCGTTGTCCACACCGTATTTCAGGATCGATTTTACTTCGGCCATGTTAATCACGGGGAAGAACTTGGCGAAGAGCAGGAACAGGGTGAAGAACAGACCCAGCGTACCCACGTAGATGCCGATGTCGATGATGGAGGGCGAGAACATAGCCCAGCTCGACGGCAGGTAGTCGCGGTGCAGCGACGTTACGATGATTACGAAGCGTTCGAACCACATCCCGATGTTCACGATGATCGACAGAATGAAGGTCATCGGAATGCTGTAGCGCACGCGGCGGATCCACACCAGCTGGGGCGAAATCACGTTGCAGGTCATCATCGACCAGTAAGCCCACCAGTAGGGTCCCGTGGCGCGGTTGATGAAGGCGTACTGTTCAAACTCCACCTGCGAGTACCAGGCGATAAAGAACTCCGTGATGTAGGCCACACCCACGATGGAGCCCGTAATCATCATGATTTTGTTCATCAGCGCGATGTGCTCGAGCGTGATGTAATCTTCCAGCTTGAATACCACGCGGGTGATGAGCATCAGCGTGAGTACCATGGCGAAGCCGGAGAAGATAGCGCCGGCCACGAAGTAGGGCGGGAAGATGGTCGTGTGCCAGCCCGGTACCACCGAGGTAGCAAAGTCCATCGATACGATGGTGTGTACCGACAGTACCAGCGGCGTCGAAACACCAGCCAGAATCAGCGACACCGTTTCGTAGCGCGACCAGTGCTTGGCACCGCCCTTCCAGCCGAAGCTCAGCAGGGCGTAGGCGCGGCGGGCGATGGGGCCCTTGGCACGGTCACGAATGGTAGCAAAGTCGGGCACCAGACCGGTGTACCAGAACACCAGCGACACCGAGAAGTAGGTCGAAATAGCGAATACGTCCCAGAGCAGCGGCGAATTGAAGTTCACCCACAGCGAGCCGAACGTGTTTTGCAGCGGCAGCACCCAGAATGCGAGCCAGGGGCGGCCCATGTGCAGTACCGGGAACATGGCCGCGCAGATTACGGCGAAGATGGTCATGGCTTCGGCCGCGCGGTTGATGGAGGTCCGCCACTTCTGGCGGAACAGCAGCAGTACGGCCGAAATCAGAGTACCGGCGTGGCCGATACCGACCCACCACACGAAGTTGGTGATGTCCCAGGCCCAGTCAACGGTTTTGTTCAGACCCCATTCCCCGATGCCGTACCACAGCGTGCGGTATACCGAGTAGAGGAATACACCAAGGAAAAACAGGGCGACGCTCAAGGCGGCCATCCAGCGGATGTTCGGCTTGGCCTCCACCTGGCGGCACACGTCCTCGGTGACGTCGTGGTACGTCTTCCCGCTGGTTACGAGCGGTATGCGTACAGGCGAAACGTGCTGCATATTGGTTGGTTAATTGGTTCGTGTTGACTTAGGCGTTGTGGGGCTCGGCCTTTTTCTCGGCTTTCTCCACCTCAGGCGCGAAAAACTCGCTGGTGGCGCTGTTACGGATCTTGGTCAGGTACGTAACGTTGGGCTGCGTATTCACGGCATCGAGGACTTTGAAGCCCCGCTCGCCGTCTTCGCGGCGCCAGATCTGGGCTACGCGCGAGTTCGGGTCTTTCAGGTCGCCGAACACGATGGCCTGCGTCGGGCAAGACTGGGCGCAGGCGGTTACCACCTCGCCGTCGACCGGGCGACGCTTCTGCTTTTTGGCTTCGAGCTTGCCGAGCTGAATGCGCTGCACGCACATCGAACACTTCTCGATAACGCCGCGGGCGCGCACCATCACGTCGGGGTTCAGCACCATGCGGCCCAGGTCGGTGAACATATGGCCGTTCACGCTTTCGAACTTCTCGTTGGAGTAGTACGAGAACCAGTTGAAGCGACGCACTTTGTACGGGCAGTTGTTGGCGCAGTAGCGGGTGCCCACGCAGCGGTTGTAGGTCATCTGGTTCAGACCTTCGGTGCTGTGGGTGGTAGCCAGTACCGGGCACACCGTTTCGCAGGGGGCGTGGTTGCAGTGCTGGCACATCATCGGCTGGAAGATAACCTGCGGGTTGTCCGAGGGGTCTTCCATCAGGGCGTAAGTCGACAGCTTGCCCTTGTCCTCAAAGGAGTCTTTGTGGGTTTCCGAGCTGTAGTAGCGGTCGATACGCATCCAGTGCATCTCGCGGCGGTTGATAACCTCCTGCTTGCCGACCACCGGAATGTTGTTTTCCACCTGGCACCCTACCACGCACGAGCCGCAGCCAATGCACGAGTTCAGGTCGATGGCCATGGCCCAGTGGTGGTTCTTGTACTCGTAGTCCTGCCACAGCGAAACCTTGCTGGGTTTCTCCAGGCCTTCCGGCGTGGCAATCTTGTCGTACTCGGTTACCTCCTTGGGGTTCTTAATGTACTGCTCCAGCGTTGCGACCTGCACCACCGGCTTGCGGTCCATGATGGTGTGGTGGGTCTGCGTCTGGGCCAGCGGCTCGCGCGAACCGGTGGCTTCAATCGTCGCCGTAGCAACGTAGTTCAGAGCGTTGTCGGCCAGCGACACCAGCGGGAAGGCGTTGGCGCCTACTTTGTCGGCCACCATGCCCGCTTTGGTGCGGCCGTAGCCGAGGGCAATGCCGATGGTGCCCTGCGCCTGACCCGGCTGGATCAGCACCGGCAACTCCACCGATTTGCCGTTGGCGGTTACTTTCACCACGTCGCCCTGCTCCCAGCCTTTCTCTTTGGCCATGGCGCGCGGCACCGTCACGTAGTTGCCCCAGGTAGCTTTCGATACCGGGTCGGGCAGTTCCTGCAGCCAGGGGTTGTTGGCTTCCGAACCGTCGCCGAGGCCTACTTTCTCGTAGATGGCCAGCTCGATACCGCCGGTTTTGGCCGTCGGAGCCGTAGCCTGACCAGCCGGGGCCAACTGCGCGGCCGGAGCCGGCAGCAGCGTACCCGTAGCTACACCGTCGTGCACGGCCTTGTCCCAACCGGCCTGGAAGTTACCGCCCAGGATACCGCGCCAGTTGTTGCGCAGGTAGTTGTAGTAGGTGTTGGGGTTGCCGGCCCAGGTCAGCAGGCTTTCCTGCGCCTGACGAGTCTTGAACAGCGGCGTGATTACCGGCTGCGAGAGGCTCAGCGAGCCACGCTTGGGTTCGTAGTCGTTCCACGACTCCATCCAGTGGTGGTCGGGGCACTGGTACTGGCAGAGCGCGCCGGTTTCGTCGGCCGTGTGGTTGAACGAAATCGACACCAGGCCTTTGTTGGCCAGCGCTGCGGCGACTTTGTCACCCATCGGGTGGTCGTACACCGGGTTGGCGTGGTAGAAGATAACGGCGCCGTAGTTGCCGATACCATTCACGAAGTTGGCCATGCGCTGGTCGTCGCCCTGACGCACGTACGAGGGAGCGGCGGCGTTGATGGCGGCCGTGCCCAGCGAAGCGTTGATGGCGGCTACCAGAGCCTGTACGTTGGCGTCGTTCGAGCCCGAAACCACCAGACCGCCGTTGCCGGCCGCTTTCAGTTCCGAGGCAGCCAGGTACAGCGCGTTGGCCATGATATCCTTTTTCGGATCGGCCGGCTTGGCGGGCATGGTGCCGCTCACCACTGCGTTGTACAGCTGCTGGGCGATGGTGCCCATCTGCGAGGGTTTAACCGCGGCGCGTACGTCGGCGTTGGAACCCGTCAGCGACATGTTCGTCTCGAACTGGATGTGGCGCGACATGCTGCGCTTCTCCGACGAAACCTTGCGGTTCACGATGTACTGCGCGGCGTACTCTACCG
Organism: Hymenobacter edaphi; assembly: GCF_003258365.1. Taxonomy (GTDB): domain Bacteria; phylum Bacteroidota; class Bacteroidia; order Cytophagales; family Hymenobacteraceae; genus Solirubrum; species Solirubrum edaphi. Next base: position 274,122 of record NZ_QHKM01000005.1, read on the forward strand.
GCGAAATCCAGGTGCCGAGGAAGTCGGCACCCAGGCTCACGATAACCGAAGCCTTGCTGAAGTCGTAACCCGGCACTACACCACCATTGGCGCGCAGCAGGGCCGACACCGAGTTGGCGTCGTACTGCACGTGCTCCACGCCCGCAAAGCGGCCCGCGAAGTCGGCAATGGCGCGCTTGGTGCTCGGGCTGATAATCGTGTGCGACACGATGGCAATGCGGCCGGCCGAAGCCAGACGCGTGCGGATTTCCTGGTCGACTTTATCCTTGTCAGCCGCCTTGCCGTTGATGGCAAACGACTGCAGGCGGGCGCCGTCGTAGAGGCTCAGCACCGAGGCTTGGGCGCGGGCCGAAAGACCACCGCGCGTAACCGGTGACTCGGGGTTGCCTTCGAGCTTGATCGGACGGCCTTCGCGCGTCTTCACCAGCACGCTGTTGTAGTCCTGACCGGTGAAGTAGGTCGAGGCGTAGAAGTTGGCAATACCCGGATCAACCTCTTCGGGCTTGTTCAGGTACGGAATGGCTTTGCGCACCGGCGCCTCGCAGCTGGCCAGCGTAGCAGCAGCCAGGCCGAAGCCCATCAGCTTGAGGAAGTCGCGGCGCGGAGCTACCGTATCGTCCGACGAGGGACGGCTCTCCTTCATGGGGATGCCGAACTCGCTCAGGGCGTTATGCAGAAACTCCGGCGAGTTTTCGAGCTCCTCGATTCCCTTCCAGTACTTAGGCGACTCTTGCATGTGTGTATGGGTACTTAGGGACTGCGCGGTGACGTATAAGCGGCCGTCACAGGGCCCAAGTTTTTCTCTGTTTCGACGTGAAAGCGGAACGGGAGGCGCCGAGCTAGGCCAGCGCCTCCTGAGTTCCAATCAACCTATTAGTAGTGGCACTTCGAGCATTCGGTGCCGCCGTTCGACGACACGGTGAACGGAGCGCCGGCGTTAGCCTCGTTGTGCAGCTTCACCAGGTTGTCGTAGTAGCCGTTGCCCTTGGTGTTGAGCGGCGTCTCGCGGTGGCAGTTGATGCACCAGCCCATGGTCAGGGCCGAGTACTGGTACACCACGTCCATGTTCTGGATCGGACCGTGGCAGGTCTGGCATTCGATGCCACCAACTTGCGTGTGCTGCGAGTGGTTGAAGTAAGCCAGGTCCGGCAGGTTGTGGATACGCACCCACTGGATCGGCTGCTGCCGCTGAATAGCGCGGTAGATTTTCTTGATTTCCGGCGAGGTCGTCTTGATCTGCGAGTGGCAGTTCATACAGATGTTAGCCGACGGAATGTTAGCCGACTTGCTCTTGTACACCGAGGTGTGGCAGTAGGCGCAGTTGATCTGGTGCTCCCCGGCGTGCAGCTTGTGCGAGAAGGCAATGGGCTGCGCGGGCTGGTAGCCCTGGGTCAGGCCCACGGCCATAATGCCCTGGATGGATTCGTAAAGGACAACCAGCACGAACAGCGTGCCCACGATGCCTTTGAACCAGCCCGACTTGAGGACACCCATCCAGTCGGTTTTCTGGTCCAGAATTTCCACGTCGCGGCCGTCGAGGTCCTTGCGGCCCCGCAGCACGTCCTTCATGATGTTGGCGATGATAACCAGCGTTACCACCAGCACAATTAGCACCACAATAAGGACGATGAGCACCACGTTGACGTACTTGCCGGAAGCGGCGTCGTCACCAGTAGTCGGTGCTTGGCCATCAACGGCAGGCGTGCCGCCGTCAGTCTTTGCAGTAGCACCGCCGCCCTTGCCTTCCTCCGACTTCACGTAAGCCACGATGGAGGTGATTTCGGCGTCGCTCAGCGCGAAGCTGGGCATCTGCTGCTTCTGGTACTCGTTGAAGATTTTCACCGCGTACTCGTCGCCGCTGGCTACCATCTTGCTGGAGTTCTTCACCCATTTGATGATCCAGGGCAGCGGGCGGCGCTTGTCGATGCCGGACAGGGCCGGACCAACGACCACGTCGTTGACGGCGTGGCACTGGGCGCAGTTGCCTTTAAACAGGGCGTCACCGGCGGCTATGGCCTCGGCGCTGCCAGCTCCGGCGGCGCTGCCAGCGGCTGCCGCGGGGGCAGCAGCGGCCGTGGCCCCGGGCGTCACACCTTCTTTGCTCACCGTGGCGGCATCCTGCGCGGCCACTTGGCCGACGGCAGTAAACGTCAGGAACAGAGCAAGAAGCCAGTGTGAAAAAGAGCGTAGTCGGTAGCTACTCATTGCAAAACGTGCTGGAAAAACGTAAAAGCAGCGTGCTTTAGGGCCACAAATGTAGCCTAGGAACGCCAGAGAACAAACCAGGCTGGCTAATTTTCGGCCTATTCCATCTACTTAGAACGATTCTAAAAAAACCTATTATACACCTTATTATAATAACAAATGCTGCTGCGTGCAGGCGGAACCAACTCCGAAACATCCAACTGCTCATCAATTCTCCGGCTTGCTTTCGTCATGCTCCTCCCTACGCGAAGCGCAGATTGCGGGTTGAAAGTCAATTGCTTGCCAAACCAGTTCAGGGAAATATTTCTTGGCAACCGGTCGGTCGAATTGGTAAAAGCCTTACCTTTGCCGGCTCATTCATCGTCTCACTTACTTTTTCTCTGTTCCGCAATGGCTAACAGAAACTATGAGACCGTCTTCGTACTGACGCCCGTCCTCAACGACGCGCAGGTTCAAGAGACGATCGAGAAGTTCACGCAGGTGCTTAAGGAAAATGGCGCCGACCTCCTGAATACGGAAAACTGGGGCTTGCGCAAGCTGGCCTACCCGATTCAGAAAAAATCGACCGGGTACTACTACCTGGTAGAATTCACCGCTCCGGCTGGCGCAATCGACGTGCTGGAACTGGCTTACCGCCGCGACGAGCGGGTAATCCGCTTCCTGACCACGGTGCTCGACAAGCACGCCGTGGCTTACAACGAGCGTCGCCGCAAGGGCGAACTGAACTCGCAGAAAGCAAAGCAAACCGAAGCCGTAGCCCAGTAACCGATGAGCCTCGCTAACGAACGCATCCACAAGCAGGAGCAGCGCACCAAGTACTGCCGCTTCAAGAAAGCTGGCATCCGCTACGTCGACTACAAAAACCCGGACTTCCTGCTGAAGTTCGTGAACGAGCAGGGCCGCATTCTGCCCCGCCGCATCACGGGCACCAGCCTGAAATTCCAGCGCAAAGTGGCTCAGGCCGTGGCAAAAGCCCGTCACCTGGCCCTGATGCCCTACGTGGCTGACCAGCTGAAATAGTCCATTACCCTTAACGACGACTCCGCAAGATGGAAGTTATCCTGAAAGACGACGTAAAAGGCCTGGGCTATAAGAACGACGTCGTAACGGTAAAGCCCGGCTACGGCCGCAATTACCTGTTGCCCCAGGGTCTGGCCGTAGTAGCCGACAAGACCAACAAGAAAATCGTAGCTGAAAACGTACGCCAGGCGTCGCACAAGGCTGACAAGATCAAAGGTGACGCGCAAGGCCTGGCCGACCGCATCGGTGACCTGAGCATCGACATCCCCGCCAAGGTGGGTGATTCGGGCAAGATCTTCGGCCGCGTGACCACGCTGCAGATTGCCGAAGCGCTGAAAGCCAAAGGCTTCGACGTAGACCGCAAGCGCATCAGCCTTGACTCGGACCCCTCGAGCGTAGGCGAGTACACTGCCAGCATCGACCTGCACCGCGAGGTGAAGCACAAAATCCGCGTAAACGTGGTTGCTGAGTAATCAGCGGCTATTTGTACGCCTTCGAAAAGCCCTGCCTTCCCCGGCAGGGCTTTTTTTGTCTTATAAGCCTTAGCTTGCGTAGGCGGAAGCGCGTACGCTGCTTTATCTGCAACCCGCCCCGGCGGTGCCGCTGGCCCTTGGCCGCGTCGGCGCCGCATTTGGCCTTCCGCCTGCCGTTGCGTAGGTTGGCTGCCGGGTTGCCGCCGCCAGGACTGTTTTTGCTAATGTTTCGCACTGAATTATCCCTTCGACCCGCCGCGCAGCCCCTCTCCCAGGGGGCGCGGGTACTCACCATCGGGTCGTGTTTCTCCGACGTCATCGGGGACCAGCTGGCCGGCCACAAGGTCCGGACGCTGGTCAACCCGTTCGGTACTGTTTTCAACCCGCTGGCCGCCGCGCGGCTGCTCCGCGCCGTGGCCGGTGAGGACACCGACTGGCAGCAGCACCTGGTGGAAGCCCGGGGCCGCTGGCAGAGCTATGACCTGCACGCCAGCGTAGGCGCCGACTCCCCTCCGGCCCTGCTGGAGCGCATCGAGGAAACCGTGCGCGAAACGGCCGCCTTTGCCCGCCGCGCCGACGTGCTGGTGTGGACGCTGGGCACGGCCTTCGCCTACCGGCTGCGCGACACCGGTGAGGTGGTCAACAACTGCCACAAGGTGCCCGCCGACCGCTTCGAGAAGGAGCTGCTGACGGCGGAGGAAATCGTATCGGCCGTGACGGAGGCGTATGCCCTGCTGCGGCAGCAGAACCCGCAGCTGCGGCTGGTGCTGACGGTGAGCCCCGTGCGGCACCTGAAGGATACGCTGCCGCTGAACGCGGTCAGCAAATCGGTGCTGCGGGTGGCCTGCCACTACCTGAGCGAGCTGCTGCCCGGCGCCTCTTACTTCCCGGCCTACGAGCTGCTGCTGGATGATCTGCGCGACTACCGCTTTTACGGGGACGACATGATTCATCCCTCCAACGCGGCGGAGCAGTACGTGTGGGAGAAATTCACCGGAGTCTACTTCGAGCCGAGCTTCAAGCAGTTTGCGCAGGAATGGAAGGGCATTCAGCGGGCGCTGAACCACCGGCCGCTGCACGAGGGCGCGCCGGAACACCGCGAGTTCCTGGAGCAAACCCAGCGCCGCCTTGAGCTGCTGTTGCGCCAACACGTGGACGTGCGCCTGGAGCTGCTCGACGTGCAGGACCGGCTCAACGCGCTGCCGACCCCGCTGCCGCCGGCGCAATCGGAGGATGTGGACGACGGGGAGGAACGCATCGACGTGGGCTACGAAGACGCCGCCCTGCGGCCCGCCGCCCCGAAGGCGGTGGAACCCACGGAGGAAGTGCCGCCGAAAGTAGCCGAGCCGACCTGGGCGGAAATCCTGTCGGCGGAGGAAGCCGACGACGAAGCGGATGACGAGGACATCGACGAGGCAGTAAGCGGCAACGAAGCCGAGGCCGCCCTGCCGGGTGAGCCGGGCGCCGGCAAACGCCGCAAACGCAAGCGCGGCGGCCGTAAGCACAAGAAAAAGAACCGCTCGGCAGCGGAAGAAGCCGCGGCAGCTGGCGTTGAGGGCGCTGACGCGGCCTTCAGCACGAGTGCGCAGGCCGAATCGGCCGAGCTGCTGCCTGCCCCGGAAAGTGCGGCTACTGCCCCGGCTACGGTACCCGAAGCGGTAGCAGCAGTGGAGCCGGCATTCGACGCGGCTGAGCTGCTGGAACCGGAGCCGCCGCTGCCGCCGGTAGAGCTGCCCGCGGCCGATGCCCCTACCCTCTCTTCCGCCGCCAAGCGGCGTAACCGCTCGAAGCGAAAAAAACCTGCGCTATACGCTGATCAGCCGGCAGTTCCTTCGCCGGAGCTACCCGTTCTCACGCCGGGTCCGGCTGCGGAGCCGGAAGCAGTCGTTGTTCCCGTGCCCGCAGAAATGGCGGCCGTTGAGAAGCCGATTGTTGCGGAGCCGACCTTTGCCGAGCCGATATTGGTAGAGCCCACGGCGGAACCGGCAGTCGTAGCGCCCGCGGAGGCAGCGCCGACTACTGGAGCCCCGCAGGACGCAGCTTCAGCGGCCCCGGAAACGGCTGAAGGCCCGGCGCCCGGCGCCGGCACGCCACCGGCCAAGCGCCCGCGCCCCAGCCGCAGCCCGCGCAAACCCAGCAAAGCCACGTCGGCTGTGGATGCCACCGTGGCTGCCTTGCCGCTGCCTGAGGCCCCCGAGCCGCCGGCGTTGCCTGCTCTTCCCGAGCCCGTGGCGGCCGAACCCGCCTCCGCGGAATCGGCCACGACGGCCCCGGCTCCTCGGCGGAAAGCAGCCCCGCGCCGCAAGCCGGCCGCTAAAGCGGCCTCGACTCCGGCTCCGGCTCCGGCCGCGCCGGAACCGGCGCCAGCAGCACCAGCCGCCGAAGCGGCCCCGGCCGCGCCGAAAAAACACAGCCGCCCGCCGCGCCGCAAGCCCGACGAGCCCGCCGCCAGCTAATCAGTCAAACCCGGCCCCACGCGGCCGGGTTTACTGTTTTTACGGCATTGCTCGTACCAGCTTTGCCTTATCTGCCTTGCCCCGCTGCTCATGACTACTACCGCCCAGCCCAACCGCCTCGCTCACGAATCCAGCCCCTACCTGCTGCAGCACGCGCACAACCCCGTCGACTGGTTTCCCTGGGGAGAGGAGGCACTGAGCCGGGCCCGCGCCGAGCAGAAGCCGATTCTGGTCAGCATCGGGTACGCGGCCTGTCACTGGTGCCACGTGATGGAGCGCGAGTCGTTTGAACACGAGCAGATTGCGCGGGTGATGAACGAGCGGTTTGTGTGCATCAAGGTGGACCGGGAGGAGCGGCCTGATGTGGACCAGGTCTACATGGACGCCGTGCAGGCCATGGGCGTCGGCGGAGGGTGGCCGCTGAACGTGTTTCTGACGCCCGAAGCCAAGCCTTTCTACGGGGGCACCTACTTTCCGCCGCGGCAGTGGTTTGAGCTGCTGCAGCAGGTGTCCAACGCCTACGCCTCGGCGGAGCACCGGCCGGCGCTTGACAAGTCGGCGGAGGATTTTGCGCGGGTGCTGCGGGCCAGCGACCTGGAGAAGTACGGTGTGCAGACGGCGGCCGCGGGGTTGTCGCGCCGCCAGTGGCAGAAGCTGCTGGGCAGCCTGGAAAAACGCTTTGATACCACGCTGGGCGGCACCGGCAAGGCCCCGAAGTTTGCTATGCCCGTCATCTGGCGCTTTCTGCTGCGCGCCCACGCGCTGACCGGCAACCACGCCGCACGCCGCCAGACCGAGCTGACGCTGCGCGAAATGGCCTGGGGCGGCATCTACGACCAGGTTGGCGGCGGTTTTGCGCGCTACTCCGTGGATGCCGAGTGGCTGGTGCCCCACTTCGAGAAGATGGCCTACGACAACGGGCAGCTGCTCAGTCTGTACGCCGAAGCCTATCAACTCAGCCAGGACGAGCTGTACCGCGACGTGGTGGCCCAGACCGTGGCCTGGCTGCGGCGGGAGCTGACCAGCCCCGAGGGCGGCTTCTACGCCTCGCTCGACGCCGACAGTGAGGGCGAAGAGGGCAAGTTCTACGTCTTCACCCTCGACGAGCTGCGCGCGGCCCTGGGCGACGAAGCCCCGCTGGCCGCCGACTACTACCACTGCACGGCCGTGGGCAACTGGGAGCACGGCCGCAACATCCTGCACCGCCGCCACTCCGACCACGACTTTGCCCAGGCCCACCAGCTCACGCCCGGCGTGGTGGCCGAGCTGGTGCAGGGCTGGCGTGAGCAGCTCCTCTCCTACCGCAGCCAGCGCGTGCGCCCCGGCCTCGACGATAAAATCCTGACCGGCTGGAATGCCCTGCTGCTGCGCGGCCTGGTGGACGCCTACCGTGCCTTCCACCAGCCCGACTACCTGCAGCTGGCCTTGCAGAACGCCGAATTCATCGAGCAGAACCTGCGCCGGGCCGGCGGCGGGCTGTGGCGCACTACCAAGCATGGCCGCGCTACCATCCCGGCGTTCCTGGAAGACTACGCCCTGCTCATCGACGCGTACACGGCGCTCTACGAAGCCACCTTCACCGAGAGCTGGCTGCAGCGCGCCCGGGAGCTGACCGAGTACGTGCTCCGGAACTTCCACGACCCGACCGAGCCCCACTTCTTCTACACCGACGCCACTGCCGAGGCGCTGATTGCGCGCAAAAAGGAGCTATTCGACAACGTAATTCCCAGCTCCAACTCCATCATGGCCCACAACCTGCTGCGCCTGGGCACCCTGCTCGACGTAGCGCAGTGGCGCGAGCGGGCCGCCGCTATGCTGGCCGCCGCGCAGGATCTGACCGTGAAAGAGCCCCAGCACCTGGCCGGCTGGGCGTCGTTGTACCTGAGTTTGCTCGCCCCCCTAGCCGAAGTGGCTATTGTCGGGCCGGAGGCGGAGGAATTTCGGCGGGAACTGAGCCGCCACTTGCTGCCCAATGCTGTGCTGGCGGGCACCACCGCGCAGAGCGAGTTGCCGCTGCTGCAGGGCCGCGGGGCCGTCGGTGGGCAGACTACCATCTACGTGTGCTACAATCACGCTTGCCAGCGGCCGGTAACAAGCGTGGCCGAGGCCCTGGCGCAGCTGCAGGCGGCCAAGCTACCGGAATAAACCCGCGAACCTGCGCGTCGTAGGCCCGTGCCATAGCGCGGGCTTCGTTGAACGGTGACGCTGGACGGCTCCTCCAAAACGTTACTCGCCTCAACGACGCGAACGGAGACGTAACCACGAGGCCCGCGCTATGGCGCGGGTCTACAAGAGGTTACAACGACCTGACCCGTTGCAACATGCTGAAATAGCCATGCTTTCATGCGGTAACTGACTGCCGGGTATCCCTGTTATCAGCGGATCATCACTGCCATCTGCGGTCTATCTTTGTGGTTCGCCGCCTGCCCTACCGTGTCCCAGACTCACCTCTTTGCCCTTCCTGCCGACGAGCCCAGCGCCGCGCCTGCGGACCGCGTCACGTTGTTTGCCGACGTGGTGCTGCCCCTGCCGCTGCCCAAGCTCTACACCTACCGCGTGCCCTTCGAGCTGAACGACCAGGTCGTCATCGGCGGGCGGGTGCTGGTGCAGTTCGGGGCCAAGAAGACGCTGAGCTGCATCGTGGCGGCGGTGCACGAGACGCCGCCCAAGGACTATCAGGCCAAGTACATCCTGGAGTTTATCGACGACGCGCCGGTGGTGACGCAGCCCCAGCTGAAGCTGTTCCGCTGGATTGCCGACTACTACCTCTGCACCCTCGGCGAGGTCATCAACGCGGCCCTGCCCTCGGCCCTGAAGCTCAGTTCGGAGTCCCGGGTGCAGCTGCACCCGCAGTACCTCTCCGAAGGCACGCCCTACCCGCTGACGGAGCAGGAAGAGAAAATCGTGGCCGCGCTGGGCGCGGGTGAGGACAAGGTGGAAGGCAAGGCGCTGACGTTTTCGGAGGTCGGCGAAATCCTGGAAATCAACTCCTTCCACAAGGTCATCAAGTCGCTGATTCAGAAGGACGTTATCTTTCTGTTCGAGCATATTGCCGATAAGTACGCGCCTAAGGTGGTGAAGAAAGTGCGCCTGGCCCACCATTTCGTGGCCGAGGCGGCGCTGGAAGGCTTGTTCGAAGGCTTGGCCGCGAAGCCCAAGCAGCTCGACGTGCTGATGCGCTACATTCAGCGCGTGCCGGTGTACCAAAACGAGCACCTCAACCACGGCGGTATTGAGAAAGCGGCGCTGACCAGCAGCCCGCACCTCTCGCCCTCGGCCGTCAACACGCTCATCAAAAACGGCGTGCTGGAGCAGTTCGACCAGATTGTGTCGCGCTTTCCGCTCGATGAAAACGACCGGAATCAGATGCCCTTCCAGCTCAGCGAAGCCCAGACCGCAGCTCGCGACCAGATCATGGACTCGTTTGGGCAGAAGGACATCACGCTGTTGCACGGCGTGACGGGCGCGGGCAAGACGGAAATCTATATCGACCTGATCCGCTCGGCGCTGGAAGGCGGCGGGCAGGTGCTCTACCTGCTGCCCGAAATTGCCCTCACGGCCCAGATTGTGACTCGCTTGATGCGGGTGTTTGGCTCGCGCCTGGGCGTGTACCACTCGAAGTTCTCCGACAACGAGCGGGTGGAAGTGTGGAACGGCGTGCTGTCGGGCCGCTTCCAGGTGGTGGTGGGTGTGCGCTCGGCCGTGTTCCTGCCCTTCGACAACCTCTCGCTCATCATCGTCGACGAGGAGCACGAATCGAGCTACAAGCAGTACGACCCGGCCCCGCGCTACAACGCCCGCGAGGTGGCGCTGATGATGGGCACCTTCCAGGGCGCCAAGGTGCTGCTGGGCTCGGCCACGCCGTCGGTGGAAACCTACTACCAGTGCCGCGCCGGCCGCTGGGGTTTGGTTTCGCTCACCAAGCGTTTCGGCGAAGCCGGCCTGCCCGACATCGAGCTGATTGACACCCGGCGCAATGCCCAGGCGGGCCAGAAAAAGCCCACCCACCACTTCACGCCCGAGCTGACGGCCGCCATCGAGGGCAAGCTCAGCCAGGGCGAGCAGGTGATTCTGTTCCAGAACCGCCGCGGCTACTCCCCCTTCATCAGCTGCCTGGACTGCGGCTGGATTCCGAAGTGCAAGAGCTGCGCGGTGAGCCTCTCGTACCACAAGTTCGCCCACGAGCTGCGCTGCCACTACTGCGGCCACCACGACCAGATGCCGCGCGAGTGCCCGGCCTGCGGCTCCCGGGCCATCAAGGCCATCGGCTTCGGCACCGAGCGCATCGAGGACGACCTGAAGCTGATGCTGCCCGACGCCCTGGTGCAGCGCATGGACCTGGACACGACCCGCGCCAAAAACGCCTACCAGCAGATCATCAGCGACTTTGAACAGCAGCGCACCAACGTGCTGGTGGGCACGCAGATGGTCACGAAAGGCCTGGACTTCGGCAATGTGAGCCTGGTGGGTATTATCAACGCCGACAGTATCATTCACTACCCCGATTTCCGGGCGCACGAGCGGGCCTACCAGATGTTTGTGCAGGTGAGCGGCCGGGCCGGGCGCAAGGGCAAGAAGGGCAAGGTCATCATCCAGACCGGCGACCCGCAGCAGCAGATTTTCGAGAAGGTGATGCGCAACGACTACGTAGCCTTCTACGAGTACGAAATTGCCCAGCGCCGCGAGCATATGTACCCGCCGTTTGCCCGCGTCATCAAGCTCACGGTGAAGCACGTGGAGGAGCGCGTGGCCCTCGACGCGGCCGTGCGCCTCACCCAGGAGCTGGTGGAGCGCCTGGGCCGCGACGCCGTGCTGGGGCCCGAAGCGCCCTACATCTTCCGCATCCGCAACTTCTACCTGCAGGAAATTACCATCAAGCTCAGCCGCGAGCATACCGTGCTCAAGCACGCCAAAGCCCAGATTCTGGAGGCGCTGAACCTGATGCGCGACGACAAGGACTTCCGGCAGGCCCGTTTCGTGGCCGATGTGGACCCGATGTAACTGCTTAGGATTTAATAAGCTGAACGCCCCCGGGCCCTACCTCTTTGGTCGGGCCCGGGGCTTTTTGTATTAAAAAACTCACCGCTTATTTCGCCAATTTCAGGCCTTGCCGTGGCCCCATCCCCCTTTTATGTGATATAAACTTTAATTCAATCATGGTTTAACGTGCAATATTTCATTCTATATTGCCCCCAAGTTTTGGTAACTCTACCAGCTAAAATTGACTTAACGGCTTTTTCATTCCTCTTTTTCTTCCCTTTCCAACCACATCCAATGCGTAAGTTCTCCTCCCTTTTCGCCACCGCTCTGGCCGTTGTCACCCTCGCTTCGTGCAGCAAGGAAAGCTACACGTTCCGTAACGCGGCGCCCTACGGTGCCACCTACACCGCCGCGGTAAAGGCTGAACCCGTAACCGAAACTGCTGCTCCGGCCGCCGAAGCCGCTGCCCCCGCCGCCGACCTGACGGCCTCGACCGCCGCCGCTCCCGTAGCCGCCAAGCGCCACACGGCCCGCACCTACGCCGCCCACACGCAGGCCGCCAAAGCCTCGTCGGTAGCCGAAGCCAAAGCCGCCCCGACGCGCGCTGAAATCAAAGAAGCCAAGGCTACGCTGAAGGCTATGCACAAAGCCGCCAAGAAGGCCAACGCCGCTTCGCCGATGGCTTCGGGCAAAAGCCAGCTGACCGCTGCCCTGCTCTGCTTCTTCCTGGGCGGTCTGGGCGTGCACCGCTTCTACCTGGGCTACACCGGCCGCGGCATCCTCTACATTGCCCTGGCGGTTACCAGCTTCCTGATCATCCCGGCCATTGCCCTGTTCGTGCTGGTTATCATCGACTTCGTGCGCATCCTGACGGGTGGCCTGCAGCCGAAGAACGGCAGCTACGCCAAAACCCTCTAAGGTCCCGCACCTGACCCAACAAAAAGCCCCGGCTGCACTGGCAGCCGGGGCTTTTTGCTTGTAATTGGGCTGGCTTACACCTGCTCCAGCAGCCAGAGCACCAGCAGCACGATGCCGATGATGATGGCAATGGTGCCGAGCACGCCGAAGATGGCGTTGATACCCGAAAACAGCGCCAGAATCAGGCCAATGGCCAGCAGGATGATACCCAGGCGCAGGTGGCTGCTCTGGGCCTGCGCCTGCTCGACGGAAGCCGTGTTCTGGTGTTTTTTCAGCTGGGTCTTGGCGGCCAGCTTCTCGGCCTTGTGCAGCATTTTCTTCACCAGCACCTGCTGCGCGAAGCTCGGCTTGACGCTCGACCGGGCCGGGGCCACGGCTGCTACCGACTTCGTTGCGGCGGCCGGAGCGGCGGGCTCCGCAACGGGGGCAGCGGCCACGGCGGGGGCAGCGGGTTGCTCAGCGACAGGTGCTACCGCGGCCTCAGGCTGGGCCGCCGGGGTCACGCGCACGGCCGTGTGGGTTTCGTGGTAAGAGCTGGTTTTGGGCAGCATGGCGTAGTCGCCGCGGCCGCAACCGGTGAGGGCCAGGGCAACCAGCGCGGCGCTGGCCAGCTGGCCAAACAGGTGGGCAAAGTGTTTCATCTGGAAAAAGGAAAGGAAGTGAATGAAAGGCGCTGTCAGCAGTGCTACGGCCGCAAATTATAAACGGACGAACGAAACCGCTCGTCGGCGGCGTTGGCAGGCCATACGACGCGGACGACTTCAGGGTTAATCCAATGCCGCGAACGTACTCGGCATGTGCGCTGTTAGCCCAATGCCGCTTTCTTTGCATTCACCTATGCTCATCCCGTTCCGATTTCGCCTGCCAGTGGCTTTGCTGGCGCCGGCCCTGGCTTTGTCGTGCACCCAAACGCCCATTGCGGAAAGCAACGCGGGCCTGGCCGCCCAGCGCCGGCTGGGGGCTGCTCCCGACACCGCCGGCTACCAGCGCAAAGCCCCGCAGGACCCCAACGGCATCGGCAAATACTACATGGGCCGGCAGATTGCCCACGTGATGGGCCACGAAGCCGCGCCCTGGCTGGAGCGCTCCGACCGCCAGCAGCAGGAAGGCACCGACGTGCTGCTGCGCAACCTGCGCCTGAAGCCCACCGACGTGGTGGCCGACCTCGGCGCCGGCACCGGGTACTTCTCGTTCCGCATGAGCCAGCTGGTGCCGCAGGGCAGGGTGCTGGCCGTAGACATTCAGCCCGAAATGCTCGACAAGGTGCGCGCCGCCAGCGCCGAGCGCAACATCACCAACGTGGAGCCCGTGCTCGGCACCGTGCGCAACCCCAATCTGCCCGCCGGCAGCCTCGACCTGGTGCTCATCGTGGACGCCTACCACGAGTTTGACCACCCGCGGGAGATGATGCGCGCCGTGCGCAACTCTCTGAAGCCCGGCGGCCGCGTGGCCCTGGTGGAGTACCGCGCCGAAGACCCCGAGCTGCACATCAAGCGCATCCACCGCATGAGCGAGGAGCAGGCCCGCCGCGAGCTGGAAGCCGTCGGGCTGAAATTTGTGGAGAACAACAAGTCCCTGCCGCAGCAGCACCTGCTGATTTTTCAGCGCTGACCGCAACGGCCGCGCCGGCCGTCATTGCGGGCGAAGCGCGGCCGTCGTTCCTCTCGCGGTACAACGGAACACTTGGCACTAACTCAAAACGGCAGAACCCTAAACCAGAGTGACTGGGTATTGGGCGCTGCCGTTTTCGGTTGGGAGGTATTGGCTCGGCGGTGCTACCAGCGGAAGGATTGCTTTGCTTGGCTCGCAATGACGGCGGGGTAAACCGTGCGTCGCGTGGCTACCTTTGCGGGCCATGAGTACCCCTGCCGATCCACGCCTGCTCTCCATCCTGGATTACACCTACGCGCTGCCCGCCGAGCGCATTGCCCCGGCGCCCCTGCCCGACCGCGACGCCTCGCGCCTGCTGGTGTACCGGCAGGGCGAGCTGGCCGACCACCGCTTCCGCGAACTGCCCACCCTGCTCCCGCCCGACGCGCTGCTGGTCTTCAACAACACCAAGGTGGTGCGGGCCCGGCTGTACCTGCACAAGCCCTCGGGCGGGCAGATCGAGCTGTTTTGCCTGGAGCCGGTGGCCCCGCACCGGGCCATCGAGCCGGCCATGCAGCAAACGGCGGAATGCACCTGGCGCTGCCTCGTGGGCAACGGCAAGCGGTGGAAAACCGGGCCCGTACAGGTCAGCTTCACCACCGCCGACGGCCAGCCGGCCACCCTGGAAGCCGAACGCGCGGCCGCCGAGGAAGGCAGCTCGCTGATTCGCTTCCGCTGGCAGCCGGCCGAGCTGCCGTTTGCGCAGGTGCTGGCCGGCGCGGGCCGCCTGCCGCTGCCGCCCTACCTCGGCCGCCAGGCCACCGACGACGACGACGAGCGGTACCAGACCGTGTACGCCGCCCACGACGGGGCCGTGGCCGCTCCTACCGCCGGTCTGCACTTCACCCCCGCCGTGCTGGCCGAGCTGGCCCGGCGCGGCATCGCCTCGGCGCAGCTGACCCTGCACGTGGGGGCGGGCACGTTTCAGCCGGTGAAGGCCGGGCGCATGGCCGAGCACCCCATGCACGCCGAGCCCATCAGCGCCACGCGGGCGGTGCTGCGGCAGCTGCTGGGCCACGCGCCGCGCCCGGTCATTGCCGTGGGCACCACCAGCCTGCGCACCCTCGAAAGCCTGTACTGGCTGGGCTGCCAGGTGGTGCGCGGCGGCAGCCTCAGCGGGCAGGTGCAGCAGTGGGAACCGTATCAGCCTGGGGCCGACGTACCCACCGCTACCGCCCTGCAGGCCTTGCTCGATGAGCTGGAGCGCCGCGGCGACGACACGGTGCAGGCCAGCACCCAGCTGCTCATCGCGCCCGGCTACCGTTTCCGGGTGGTGCAGGGCCTCATCACCAACTTCCACCAGCCCGAAAGCACCCTGCTGCTGCTGGTGGCGGCCCTGCTCGGCCCCGACTGGCGCCGCGTGTACGACCACGCCCTGCAGCACGACTACCGCTTCCTCAGCTACGGCGACAGTTCGCTGCTGCTCCCCTAGCCCGCCTATCAAATGAAGTTTTGCTGAATGCGCGCTCCGGGAGGTTCGTTTCAGCATCCTTCGCCCCGGCCGCCCGTAGAAGGCAGGTCACTTAACTCCTGACCTCAACCTCCCAGTATGAAAAAGCTCATGATGCTGGCCGCCGTGGCGCTGACCAGCGTGGCAGCCCAGGCCCAGAATACGCCGACGCAGAAAACGGAAGTAGACGTGCGCGAAAACGGCACGGTAAAAACCGAAACCACCACCCGCACCGGCCGCACCAAGGCCGGCCAGAAAATCGACAACACCGGGCAGGACGTAAAATACGCCGGCAAAAAGACCGGTCACGCCGTGAAGCGCGGCGCGCAGAAAACCGGCCAAGCCGTGAAGAAGGGCGCCAAGAAAGTCGGTAACAAAGCCGAGGACGTAGTAGACTAGGCCACCGCCTAAGCCGATAAACGCAACAAGCCCCGCCGGAGCATTCCGGCGGGGCTTGTTGCTGGCAGGGGCTGGGGCTTACTGGCCCACGAAGAACACGGCGTTGCTGAACAGCAGTTTGCCCGCGTGCCAGAAGCCGCGGAACAGCGGGTTGTCGCCGAGGTAGATAACCTGGCCGCGGCCCAGCTCCTGCACGCCCATGACCACCGTATCGGAGAGCTTGCGGCGGGCCTGGCTGCCGGTGAAGCCCGCGGCGGCCTGCCCCTTGCGCAGCACGCCCACGTTCCAGCTGCCTTCGCCGAGGTACTGGTAGTTCAGCGGATTGCGCACCAGGGCGTAGTAGGTGTCGCCGTAGCCGAAGGCCAGCGGGTGCGAGTTGTCGAGCTGCACGGGGTACACGCTGCCCTGCACCAGCTCCTGCAACGACTCCCGCTCGGCGGCGGCGTAGCGGCGCAGCTGCCGGGCCGGGTCGGGCTTGCGGGTGCGGGTGGTGTCGGCGCCCTTGGCTTTCAGGGCGAAGTCCTTTTTGCCGGCCAGGTAGCTCATGGCGCCTTCCAGGGCAATGAGGCGGCCGCCGGCGCGCACCCAGGTCTTGAGGTTTTCCAGCTGCCGCTCGGGCAGGGCATCGGCGTAGTTGCCGTCGGGCAGAATGAGCACGTCGAACTTCGTCAGGGGCACCGAGGCGAAGTAATCGGTGCCGAGCACGGTGACGGGGTAGCCCAGCTGCTGCTCGAAGAAGTGCCAGACTTCGCCGAAGGCCGAGGCATCGACGCCGGCGCCGGCCAGCACGGCTACGCTGGGGCGCCCCACGCTGTGCACGTTGCTGGAGCCCAGGTCCGAGCCGGTGGTGGCGAAGCCGGTCTGCACGGCCGTCAGCTCGGCGCCCACCGAGTCGGCCAGCTGGCGCACCACCGCGTCGAAGCGGCGGGCCAGGCCCTCGTTGTTGCCGCGGGTAACGATGAGCGCGCCGGGCTGAAACTTGCGCCCGCCGGCCTCGAACGGCTGGTAGGCCACCCGCACCCGAATCTGGCGCTGCAGCAGCGCCGCCAGCAGCCGCGCGTCGCGCAGCGAGTTCCAGCGGGCAATGTAGGCGTAGGGTTTGTCGGTTGTCGGCTGCGAGTTGTCAGTTGTCAGTTTGGGAACCAGTTGCGGGTTGACCGCTGGCGAATTGGCCTTCTGCTTACTGACAACTGCCAACTCTTTTCCTGCCAACTTCGAAACAAGCGCGTAGCCCTGCAGGCCGTAGGCGTAGGGCAAGGACCAGGACGTAATGTCGTAGGTCAGCGAGTCTTCCAGGGCCGATTGGGGCTCGAACAGCACCTTCACCAGCGTCGATTTGGGCTGGTACATGCTCACCACCAGGTCCTGGGGCTGCAGGGTCACGGCCTCGCGCTTGCCGGTGGCGTAGTTGTAGGCGTTGGTTTTCTGCTTCTGGCCCAGGTAGCCAAACTCGATCTGCTGCTGACGCAGGTACTCTTCCAGCGGTGCCAGCCGCTCGGCCGGGCCGCTCACTACGAAGCTCTTGTACTGCCCGCGCGGCTTTTGGCGGGCATCGGCGTAGTACTGCCCGAATTCCTTCAGCAGCTCCCCCTGGTGGTCGGCAGCGGCGCGGATGGTGGCCCAGCTGGCGGCGTGGTGGTGGGCAATGCGCTGGCTGAGCGTGAGCGTGTCGCCGTCCGACTTGATGTAGCGCACCCCGGCCCGGCCCGAGCCGCCCTGCTCGTAGGTCATGCCGATGGCCCCGTTGAACGACGGCCAGGTGTCGCCGTAGCTGGGCGCGAAGAGGTCGTAGGTTTCGCGGGTGAAGTACAGCCAGCCGTTCCGGTCGAAGGTCTGGCGGTTGTAGTCGCCGATGCGGTTCTGGAACTGGCGCTGGTAGGCCGTGATGTCCTCGTGGAAGGGCTTGGCCGCGGGCGAGAAGTAGTACGGTGCGTCCGGGCTCATCTCGTGGAAGTCGGCGTGCACCTGGGGCAGCCACTGGTTGTAGAGGGCAATGCGCTGCTGGCTTTCCCGCTGCGTTTGCCAGGCCCAGTCGCGGTTCAGGTCGAAGAGGTAGTGGTTGTAGCGCCCGCCGGGCCACGGCTCCCGGTGCTCCCAGCTCAGCGGGGCGGCGTTGGTGGGCGCGGCGGCCACGCGGCCGTACCACTGCACGTACCGCTCGCGCCCGTCGGGGTTTACGCAGGGGTCGATGAGCAGCACCACTTTGTCGAGCAGGGCCTGGGCGTCGGCGTTCTGCGGATTGGCAAAGTCGTAGAGTACCTGCAGCACCGCCTCCGACGACACGGCCTCGTTGCCGTGCACGTTGTAGCTGAGCCACACCACGGCGGGCTGGTCGGCTTCGGGCAGGCCGGCTTCCAGGCCGGTGCGGCGCAGGTTGCTGCTACGGATGGCGTCGAGGCGGGCCAGATTGCGGGCCGAGGCCACCTGCACCACTTCCAGCGGGCGGCCTTCGTAGGTGCGGCCGTAGGGCTGCACGCGCAGGCGCTCGGGGTAGAGCCGGGCCAGGTAATCGGCGTAGCGCAGCACGTCGGCGTGGTAAGTGAAGCGGCTGCCGAGGGCGTAGCCCAGAAACTCGGCGGGCGTCTGGGGCGCGGCGGCCGTCTGGGCCTGGGCGGGCGCCGCCAGCAGGGCCAGCGCCAGGGCAGCGGCTGGCAACAGGCGCGGGAATGGTCGGAACATGAACGGTCGGAAGGGTAAATCGTCCCCGTGAGCGGGCCAGCGAAAGTACAACGTCGGCCCGCATCCGGACTACACTTGCCCCGGCTTCGGCCGCTGGCCTTTTCCCACTACCTATATCGAGGGTCAGAAAGTCGAAATCGAGGGTCAGACCCTCGATTTCGAACCATGTCAGCCCGATTTCGAGGGTCTGCCCCCAGAAATCGGGGGGCAGACCCTCTGCCCCTCAATTTCGAGGGTCGCCCCCCGATTAGCCTTACTCCTGCGGCAACGCGCCGGCTTGCCCTGGCTCCGCGGGCTTCTCTTTGATCTGGTACAGCACACTTTCGGCCACGCCCCGCCCGAACAAACTCAGGCCGGCGTTGAACACGCCCAGCGCCAGCGTGCCGGCGGCCACCCACTGCGTCGTCGGCTCGCCGTTGCGCTTCATCTCGGAGGCCCACTGCACCAGGCAGGTGCCGAAGCCGACTACAATCAGCCCGCTCGGGGCAAACAACAACCATTTGGATTTGTGCGTCATCGAGCAACAACTGTAAAGGGAACAATCAGTGGCCCGCACCGGGCGGCGCGGGCCTCTGACGTACGACAAAACCCGGCCGGCCGATGCCCCGGCCGCCGAGCTGCCGGCATTTGCGTTCTTTTGCACTTCTATCTGCCCCCTCCTGCCGATGTCCGCTACCCTGTTTCAGCAGCTGCTGCACGCCGCTTTCCGCCAAGACGCCCCCGCCCTGCTGCCGCCGGCCGATCTGCACGCCTACCAGGAGCTGCAGCGCGCCCCGGCCCGCGAGCAGGGCTTCCGCTTCGAGCGGGTGCGCCTGCTGGTGGCCATGAGCCTGATGAAAGCCCTGGCCGACCTCGGCGACCATGACGAAAGCCGGCAGGTGCAGCAGGTGCTGCACCGGGCCCTCACTGCCCAGAGCATCGAGCAGATCGACGCCATCATCACCAAGGACGCGCGGCACTTCGAGCGCCTCTACACCGACCTGTACGTCAACGACGAGGGCGAGCAGCTGCTGCACCTCTTCGAGCGCACCCTCGACGCGGACACCATGCCCGCCATGGACGCCGTCATTCAGGAAGCCAGCGACCTGATCGACGCGCTGGATTTCGACGCTCCCCACGAGGACGACGAGGAGTAACGCTCCGCCGCTTTTCCACGCAAAAGGCCGCTCCGGAAGCTTCCGGAGCGGCCTTTTTTGGGCGGCAGCAGCGCGCGGCTAGTAGCTCGCGTTCTGCCGCAGGGCCGTATTTACGTTGAGTTCCCGCTGCGGAATGGGCAGCACCAGGCGCGGGCTGTTGCTGGGCACGGTCACCGTCGAGCCGTCGGTGGCGGCGTACACCAGCGGGTTGCCGCTGCGCTTGATGTCGTGCAGGCGGAAGCCCTCGGCGGCAAACTCGCGCTGCCGCTCGTCGAAGATGTCCTGGCGGGTCAGGGTGGTCAGCTCCGAGGCGCCCGAGCGTTGGCGCACGGTGTTCACGTCGTCGAGGGCCCCGGCCACGTCGCCGGCCACGAAGCGGCCTTCGGCCCGAATCAGGTACATCTCGGCCAGGCGGATGACGGGAATGTTCTGCCCGTAGGCCGTCCACTTGCCCGAGCGCAGCTGGTTGTCGGGGCGCGAAGGTCCGTCGCCCACGTAAATCAGCTTGCGGGTGAGGCCGTAAGTGAGCGAGTCGGTGCCGCGGGCGTCGCTGTCCTCGTACAGGTTCACCAGCCCGCCCACGATGCGCACGTCGCCGCGGCCCAGCTGGCCGATGTTGGCGTAGAACGTGGCCAAGCCGTTGTTGGCGGTGCCGGCGTTGTTCTGGTCGTTCTGCTGAATCTCAAACAGCGACTCCGGGGAGTTGCGGTTGCGGAACACCGCCGCCAGCGTCGGCGACAGGGCCTTGCCGCTGTTGTCGATAACGTCGGCCGCCTGGGTGGCGGCGGCGGCGTAGTTGCGCTGCTGCAGGTACACGCGGGCCAGCAGGGCCTCGGCCGTGTACTTGGAGGCACGAGTGCCGTTGTCTTCGGGCAGCAGCCGGATGGCGGCCTGCAGATCGGTAATAACCTGGGCGTACACCTGGGCCACGGTGGCGCGGGGCACGTCGGTATCGGCCTGCTCCAGGGCTTTGTTGGCCGTCAGGCTGATGGGCACGCCCAGATCAGTGGCGGCGGTGGCCGCGTCGTACTGCGGGGCGTAGAGGCGCACCAGCTCGAAGTGCATATCGGCGCGCACGAAGCGGGCTTCGCCCTCGTACTGGGCCTTCAGGTCGGCGTCCGACACCACGCCCAGCGCGTCAATGACCAGGTTGGCCTGGTTGATGGCCTGGTAAGCCAGGCGCCAGGTGCTTTCGGCCAGACCGTTGAGCGAGTTGGTGGTGCGGTTCTGCAGGTCGCGGTAGGTGGTGAAGGAGCCCTGCCAGGTCACCATGCCGTTGCCGCCCAGGATTTCCGGAATCACCAGCAGCTGGGTGCCGTACAGGGCCGGGTCGTCGAGCTTGGCGTAGAGGCCCACCACGGCGCTGCCCACTTTGTCGGCGTTGTTGAGCGCCGTCGTCGCGTCGACGGACTGGCGGGGCTGCAGGTCCAGCTGGTCTTTGCAGGCGCCCAGGCCCAGTGTGAGGCCCAGCGTGAGCAGGGCGGCGGAGCGGGAGAATATCGTTTTCATACGGGTAGTTGCGTCAGAATTACAGGCCCAGGTTCACGCCGATGATGAAGGTCTTGCTCAGCGGCGGCGTGTAGAAGTCGTGGCCGAGCACGTAGTTGGCTCCGCCGAAGGTGGCGGTGTTGACTTCCGGGTCGTAGCCGTCGTAGTTGGTGATGGTAAACAGGTTCTGGGCCGACACGTAGATGCGCGCCGACTGCAGGTAGCCCTTCTTGCTCAGCTCGGCGGGCACGGTGTAGCCCAAGGTGAAGTTTTTGCCGCGGAAAAACGAGCCGCCCGTCACCCAGCGCGACGATACCTGCGTGCCGTTGCCCTCGTAGAGGCGGGCCTGCGGTACGCTGGTGATGTCGCCCGGCTTCTGCCAGCGCTTCAGCTGGTCGACGGTCTGGTTGTCGAAGTAGTCCCCGTTCACGGCTTGGTAAACCCCGGCCGTGTTGTAGATGTCGTTGCCGTACACGAACTGGCCCAGGGCGCTGAAATCAAGCCCTTTCCACGACACGGTGGTGTTCAGGCCGCCGGTGTACTGCGGGTTCGGGTTGCCCACCTTCTGCTGCACGGCCTGGGCCGGGTTGTTGGTGGTGCCGCCGTCGGCGGTGTAGTAGAGTGCGTCGCCGTTGGCCGCGTCCACGCCGGCGTACTTGCGGCCCCAGAACACGCCGATGGGCTCCCCTTCGCGCACCTGCGCCAGGGTGTTGCCGCCGGCAATGATGGGCTCCACCAGGTCGGTGATTTCGTTGCGGTTGAACGAGATGTTGCCGCCCACATTCCACTTCACGGCCTTGTCCACCACGAGCCCGTTCAGCGCAATTTCCAGGCCGCGGTTGCGCAGCTTGCCCACGTTCTCGGTCACCACGCTGTAGCCGCCGGTGTAGGGCAGCTGGCGGTTGAGCAGCAGGTCGCTAGTGTTTTTCTGGTACACGTCCACCTCGCCGTTGATGCGGTTGTTGAGGAAGCCGAACTCCACGCCCAGGTCGGTCTGGGCGGTGGATTCCCAGGTCAGGCTGGGGTTGCCGATGCTGGTGGTGGGCGTCACGCCCGCCTGGTCGGCGTAGAAGATGGCCGAGTAGAGGCTGCGCGAGGAGTAGTTGCCGATTTCGGCGTTACCCGTCACGCCGTAGCTGGCGCGCAGCTTCAGGAAGTTCAGCACCTTGTTGTCCTGCAGGAAGCCTTCCTCCGACACCACCCAGCCCAGCGAACCGGCCCCGAAGGTGCCGTAGCGGTTGGCGCTGCCGAAGCGCGAGGACCCGTCGCGGCGCACGCTGCCCGACACGAGGTACTTGTTGCGGTACGCGTAGTTGAGGCGCCCGAAGAAGGAGATAAACGAGAATTCGCTCAGCAGGGAGCCGCTGCCGGCCGTTTTCACCGCCGCGCTGCTGATCTTGGTAAACTCCGGGTTCGGGAAGCCGCGCCCTTCGGCCGAGGTCTGCTGGGTGGCGGAGCGCTGGAACGAGAAGCCCAGTAGCGCGTCGACGGTGTGGTCGTCGGCTAGCGTGCGGTTGTAAGTGGCCGTGTTGTTGGTGGTGTAGTTCACCACCTGCACCTGGTTGGAGTAGCCGTAGCCGGTGTTGCCGCCGTCCTGGGTGCCGGCGGCGCGGTACAGGTCCTCGTTCAGGTTCAGGAAGTCGGCGCCGGCCTCGGTGCGCAGCGTCAGGCCCTTCACCGGTTCGTAGCTGAGGAAAGCCGTGCTGAAGGAGCGGTAGTTGCCGGCGCGGTTGCGGCCGTTTTCCTGGTCCAGCAGGTTGTTGTAGTACAGCGTGGCCTGGTTCAGCAGCCCCGTGGTGGGGTCGTACTTGGGCTGCAGCGGGGGCAGCGCGTTCAGCTGCACCGGGTTGGAAAACGCGTTGTCTTCCGATACCCGGTCGTTGACGGAGCGCGTCAGCGAGAAGTTCAGCCCAACCTTGAAGTTGTCGCGGATGGAGTGGTCCAGGTTCAGACGTGCCGAGCCGCGGCGGTAGCGGTTGCCGATGATGATGCCCTTCTGGTCGTTGTAGTTGGCCGAGAGGTAAAAGCGCGTCTTGGCGTCGCCCCCGCTCACGTTGAAGTCGTACTGCGCCACGTGGCCGCGGCGCAGCGCGGCGCCGGCCCAGTCGGTGTCGGAGGTCGAGTTGTAGTCGATGCCGTTTTCCTCGAAGGCGTCGGCCGGGTTGGTGTAGCCAACGTTGGTGGCGGCCTCGGCAAACAGCTCCTTGTACTGGGCCGCGTTCAGAAACTTGCGCGTCTTGGTAGCCGTGCTCGTGCCCACGTAGTAGCCCACGTTCACCTTGGTCAGGCCCTGGCGGCCCTTCTTGGTCGTCACCAGAATCACGCCGTTCGACGCGCGCGAGCCGTAAATGGCCGAGGCCGAGGCATCTTTCAGGATGCTGATGCTCTCGATGTCGTTCGGGTTCAGGTCGGCCAGCGGGTTCAGCGGCTCGGTGTCGGAGCTGGCGTCCTGCGAAGTCACCGGAATGCCGTCAATCACGTACAGCGGCTGGTTGGAGGCCGTCACCGACGATGAGCCGCGCACCCGGATCTGCAGGCCGGCGCCCAGCTTGCCCGACGTCTGGCTGATGTTGACGCCCGGCGTGCGGCCCTGAATGGCCTGCTCGAAGCTCTGCACCGGCACGTTCTCCACTTCCTTGGTGCTGATCTGCGTCACCGAGCCGGTCAGGTCGGCCTTGGACTGGCTGCCGTAGCCCACGATGACGGTTTCGTTCAGCAGGGTCTGGTCGCTCTGCAGCTTGATGGCCAGCGTGGTTTGCTCGCCCACTACCACCTGCTGGGTGGCAAAGCCGATGCTGCTGATGACCAGCGTGGCGCCCGGCTGCACGGTCAGGCGGAAGTTCCCGTCGGCGTCGGTGCTGGCGCCGTTGTTGGTGCCGCGCTCGAGCACGGTCACGCCCGGCAGCCCGGTGCCGTCGGCCACGGCGGTTACCCGGCCGCTCACGGAGCGCGTCTGGGCTACCACCGTCACCGGCGCCGCCAGGGCCAGGGAGAGTAGAAATTTGTGTTTCATAGGACTGGGCAAACGAAGCCCCGATTTGGTGAGTGTAAAGCGAATTTAGCAACTGAAATACATAAGCGCTTTTCGTTGCCGCTTTGGCAATATTTTTAATCAAATCTTAATAAGACCTCTAGTACAAAAGCAGTTACGTCGTCGCACGGGTAGTATGCATGCCGTCTTATAGTTAGCTTCCTCCAAGACGTGGATTATTACCAAAATCCTACCGCTGGCCCGCGTTTTGCAGCCCGCGCTTTTTTGGTTCGCCGGTGGGCGGCACCGGCACCGCGCGCCGGCCAGGGCGGTGTTTGCAGCGCCGGTTTGCCGGGGCATTGCAATTGGCCGCCGCTCCTGCCTACCTTTACCCAATCCGGGCGCCGGATTCCGGCATTTGGCCGCTCCGCGCCTGCGTGGCCAACATTCGCTTTAATGGCTGAAATTCAATACCTCACCACGCCCGCGGCCATTCGAGACGCCGCGGCCTGGCTGCATACCCAACCCCGCCTCGCCGTCGACCTGGAGTTCGACGACATGCGCCACCACTACGGGCGCAACCTGGCGCTGATTCAGATTTACGACGGGCAGACCGTGTTTCTGCTCGACCCGGTGCCCCTGACCAACCCCGGCGAGGAGCTGGCCCCGCTCTGGGCCGTGCTCGGCGACGCGGCCGTGGAAAAGGTGTTTCACAGCTGCAAGTCCGACATTCTGCTGCTCGACGAGCTGTACGACGTGCGCGTGCGCCGCATCACCGATACCAGCGTGCTGCACACGCTGCTGGCCGAGTCGGACAACAACATCTCGCTGGGCCGCCTGATTCAGAGCGAGCTGGGCATCGAGGTGGACAAGGGCGAGCAGAAATCCAACTGGCTGAAGCGGCCACTGACGGAGGCGCAGAAAATCTACGCCGCCAACGACGTGCTCTACCTGCTGGAGCTGGCCGACCGCCTCATCGTCAAGCTGGAAGCCCTGGGCCGCCTGCACTGGGCCAGCGAGGAAAACCTGGCCCTGGAAGACGTGCGCTACACCCGCGACGAGCGGCCTTACCTGCGCATGGCCAGCAAATACCGCATCCTGCCCCAGGAAATGCCGCTGTTCCGCGACCTGTACCTGCTGCGCGACAAAGTGGCCCAGGAACTGGACCGCCCGCCCTACATGGTGTTCAGCAACGACCGGCTCTCGGAGCTGGTGCGCGACACCCCGCGCAGCGCCACCGACTGGAAAGCGGCCCGCGGCCTGCACCCCGAGCTGAAGCGCCCGCCGTTCTTCGATCAGCTGCTCACCTTCTCGCCCGACAACTTCGTGGCGGTGCCCGAGCCGCCCCTGCCCGCCGAGGCGCGCCGCTTTCCGTTCCGCCGCCGCCTCAACGGCGACAAGGCCGCCCAGGCCGACGCCCGCGAGCAGTTCTTGATGGGCCTGAAAAGCGCCGTGTCGCAGGATCTGAACAGCTACGTGGCCAACCTGGTCCTCTCCAACCGCCTCATTGCCGACATCATCGAGCTGGGCGCCGACGCCGCCCTGCGCCCCTGGCAGCAGCAGATCCTGCGCGACGTGACGCAGGCCCGCGGCCTTGATTACGGCTTTATCGCCCAGCCCTTCCCCTGGGCCACGCAGCGGTAAACGGCTCGGGTAGCCGTCATTGCGAGCGAAGCGCGGCAACCGCAGGAAGCCGTAGCCAATCCTTCCTTTCGCGGCACAACGGCCCAACACGCACCAAACGAAAGCATAGCCGCCCGAAACTGACATCTGCAGTTTCGGGCGGCTGTGCTTTTATCCGGACGGTTTTTGGCTAGCAGTTATTCACCCTGCGGCCCGTTGTTCAAGACCAGTTGCGTCCCTGCCAGGGTTGGCGCTGAGCCTCAGGACCGATTGGCTACGCCTTCCTGCGGTTGCCGCGCTTCGCTCGCAATGACGGCCGGTGTTACCGTCACCGGCTGCACCTGCTGCTAGTGCTGAAACTGCGCCTCCTCGGTGCTGCCGACCAGCGCCGCCGTGCTGGCCTGCCCGGCCGACACCACGTTCTGCACCGCGTCGAAGTAGCCGGTGCCCACGAACGACTGGTGCTTCACGGCCCGGAAGCCTTGGGCCTGCAGGGCAAACTCCCGCTGCTGCAGCTCGGAGTAGCCGGCCATGCCGCGCTGCCGGTAGGCCTGGGCCAGCTCGAACATGCTGGTGTTCAGGGCGTGGAAGCCGGCCAGGGTGATAAACTGGAACTTATAACCCAGCGCGGCCAGCTCCTCGCGGAAGGTTTCCATCTGCTCCGTGCTGAGCTTGGCGGCCCAGTTGAACGAGGGGGAGCAGTTGTAGGCCAGCAGCTTGCCGGGGTACTGCGCGTGAATGGCTTGGGCAAACTGCCGGGCCTGCGCCAGGTCGGGGTGCGAGGTTTCCATCCAGAGCAGATCGGCGAAGGGCGCGTAGGCCAGGCCGCGGGCAATGCAGGCCTCCACGCCGCAGCGGACGCGGTAGAAGCCCTCGGCGGTGCGGCCGGCTTCGGTCAGCACGAAGGGCTGGTCCCGCTCGTCCACGTCGGCGGTGAGCAGGTCGGCGGCATCGGCGTCGGTGCGAGCCACCACGAGGGTGGGCACGCCCAGCACGTCGGCGGCGAGGCGGGCGGCTACCAGCTTTTGTACCGCCTCCTGGGTGGGCACCAGCACCTTGCCGCCCAGGTGCCCGCACTTCTTGGCCGACGACAGCTGATCCTCGAAATGCACGCCCGCGGCCCCGGCCTCAATCATCATCTTCATCAGCTCGAAGGCATTCAGATTGCCGCCGAAACCCGCCTCCGCATCGGCCACGATGGGCGCCAGCCAGTGCGTGCTACCGTCCCCAGTCAGGTGCTGAATCTGGTCGGCGCGCAGCAGGGCGTTGTTGATGCGGCGCACCACGGCGGGCACCGAGTCGGCGGGGTACAGGCTCTGGTCGGGGTACATCTGCCCGGCGCCGTTGGCATCGGCCGCTACCTGCCAGCCCGAGAGGTAGATGGCCTGCAGCCCGGCCTGCACTTCCTGCACGGCCTGGTTGCCGGTGAGGGCGCCGAGGCCGGCCACGTACTCTTCGGTGTGCAGCAGCTGCCAGAGCCGCTCGGCGCCCTGCCGGGCCAGCGAGTATTCAATCTGCACGGAGCCCTGCAGCTTCACCACGTCGTCGGGCGAGTAGGGGCGCTGGATGCCGTGCCAGCGCGGGTTGGTTTGCCAGTCGTGGGCCAGGGCGGCGGTGCGGTCGGTGCGGTTCATGGTACTTGGAGTTTTGGGTTGTGGAAAAGGGGACTGAAAGGGCAAAGGCGTAGCGGCCGAGGCTTTTTTGGAGCATCGGAGCAGGGAGCCGGCAAGGAGTAGTAGCGCGAACTTTCAGTTCGCGTAGCTCAGAACAACGGCTGTTCGAGCAGGGCAACGATTGATGTTCGGGGATACGCGAACTAAAAGTTCGCGCTACAGCCGCTCGTAGGCGGGCAGCGTGAGGAAATCGGCGCAGTCATCGGCCAAGACCAGTTGGTCGAGCAGGTGCAGGGCCGGGCGGTACAGCGCGGCGTAGGGCTCCTCCCCTACCTCGCGGCGCAGCTTGGCTACCACCTCTTCCAGCAGCGCGCGGTAGAGTTCTGGCGTGACGGGGCGGCCGTCGGCCAAGGCCGTTTCGGGCGTGTGCAGCCACTGCCAGAGCTGCACCCGGGATATTTCGGCGGTGGCGGCGTCCTCCATCAGGTGGTAAAGCGGCACGCAGCCGTTGCCGCCCAGCCAGGCGCCGAGGTAGCGCAGGGCCACGTCGAGGTTCTGGCGCAGGCCGACTTCGGTAATCGTGCCCTCGGGCGCCCGCAGCAGCTCGGCGGCGGTGGGCAGCGGCTCGGAGCTGCGCGGCTTGCCGATCTGGTTCGGGCCGGGCATCAGCTCATCGAAGACCGCCCGGGCAATGGGCACCAGCGCCGGGTGGGCCACCCAGGTACCGTCGTGGCCGAGGCGGGCTTCGCGCAGCTTGTCCAGGTGCACCTTGTCGAGGGCAATGGCGTTTTCGGCGGGGTTGTCCTTGATGGGAATCTGCGCGGCCATGCCGCCCAGAGCGTGCACGCCGCGCCGGTGGCAGGTGTCGATGACCAGACGCACGTAGGCGGCCATGTTGGGCACGGTCATGGTCACCTGGGCGCGGTCGGGCAGCCGGAATTCGGGGCGGGCGCCGAGGGTCTTGATGTAGGAGAAAATGTAGTCCCAGCGGCCGCAGTTCAGCCCGGCCGAGTGCTGCCGCAGCTCCCAGAGGATTTCGTGGGTTTCAAACACGGCCGGCAGCGTCTCGATGAGCACGGTAGCCTTGATAGTGCCCTTGGGAATCTTCAGCGCCCACTGCGCCAGCTCGAACACCTCGTTCCACAGCCGGGCTTCGAGGTGACTTTCCAGCTTGGGCAAATAGAAATACGGCCCGGTGCCCCGCGCCAGCAGCTCGTGGGCGTTGTGGAAGAAGTACAGCCCGAAGTCGAACAAGGCGCCGCTGATTTCCTCGCCGTCGATGAGCAGGTGCTTTTCATTCAGGTGCCAGCCGCGGGGGCGCACCAGCAGCACCGCGGGCCGTTCGGTAAGCCGGTACGTGCGCTGCGGTGTTTCAAGCGTGATGCTGCGGCGCACGGCGTCACGCAGATTCAGCTGGCCCTGCACCACGTTCGGCCAGGTCGGGGCGAGGGAATCCTCGCAGTCGGCCATGAAGGTGCGGGCGCCGGAGTTCAGGGCGTTGATAACCATTTTCCGCTCCGTCGGGCCGGTTATTTCCACGCGGCGGTCCTGCAGATCGGCCGGCAGCGGCGCCACCTGCCAGTCCGACTCGCGCAGCTGGGCCGTTTCGGGCAGAAAATCGGGCAGGCGGCCGGTGGCAAACTCGGCCCGGCGCTGCTGCCGGCGCCGCATCAGCTCCTGCCGCCGCGGTTCAAAATGGCGGTGCAGCTCGGCCAGAAAGGCCAGCGCGGAAGGCGTCAGGATTTCGGCAAACGTGTGGGTATACGGCCCGAGCACTTTCACGCGCTCGGGGCAACGGTACTCGGCACTTACTGCAACGAGCGGCTGGTCAATGGTTTCCATCGGGTTCAGGGTTGTGGTTGTGGATTGGGAAAGCAGTGGATCAAACATACATCAGCGAATAATATTAATCAAGCGAATTTTCGCTAAAAGATAAAAATTAGCAGAAAGCAGGTTTTTCACTTAGCTCGTTGGATAATGCTTTTCTTTGCTGACAGCGCGCCAGCGGCCTTTTTGCCAAGCAGTCCGCAACGCGAAAAATTTTCCCGCTATGCTTACCCACACCCAGGTTGTCCGTCTGATTTTTGGCTTGAAGCTGCGGCAGCTGCGGCAGGAGCAGGGCCTCACCCCGGCGGCGCTGGCCCAGGCCGTCGACGTGTCGGTGTCGTACCTGAATGAGATTGAGAAGGGCAAGAAGTACCCCAAGGCCGACAAGGTTCTGGCCTTTGCGCGGGTGCTGGGCGTGAGCTACGACGAGCTGATTTCCCTCAGCCTGGGCAAGAAGCTGGCCCCAGTGTCGGAGCTGCTGCAGTCGGAGGTGCTGCGGGAGTTTCCGCTGGACATGTTCGGCCTCGACCCCAGCCGGCTGATCGAGCTGATTTCGGACGCCCCGACGCGGGTTATGGCCTTCATCAGCACGCTCTGGGAGCTGGCCCGCAACTACGAGGTGCGGCAGGAACACTTTTACCTGGCCGCGCTGCGCTCCTACCAGGAGATGCACGACAACTACTTCGACGACCTGGAAGACGCCGTGCGCAGCTGCGTGGCCCGCTTCCGCCTGCGCACCG
The DNA here is from genome assembly GCF_003258365.1 of Hymenobacter edaphi. Taxonomy (GTDB): domain Bacteria; phylum Bacteroidota; class Bacteroidia; order Cytophagales; family Hymenobacteraceae; genus Solirubrum; species Solirubrum edaphi. The sequence continues at coordinate 303,750 of NZ_QHKM01000005.1, forward strand.
ACGCGCCCTTCGACCTGCACCAGCTCGAAGACCTGCTCGGCCAGGAGTACCACTACCTCATCGACCGGCACGAGCTGGGCGCGCACCCGGAGCTGGCCCGGCTGCGCTCGGTGCTGCAGCCCGCGGCCCGGCGCCTGCTGCTGCGGCCGGGCCTCACGCGGGCGCAGGAGGCGTTTATCCTGGGCCGGGAAGTAGCCTTCAACTACCTCGGGCTGAAAGACCGGCCCTACACCAACGTGCCGGCCGTAACGCCCGGCTCCTTCGAGCAGGTCCTGAATCATTTCCGGGCCTCCTACTTCGCGGTGGCCCTGCTGATGGAGGAAAGCCAGCTGGTGGCCGATCTGCAGGCGTTTTTCTCCTACCCGCGCTGGAATGCGGCCCTGCTGCTGGGCCTGCTCACCCGCTACGAGGTGACGCCCGAAATGCTGCTGCAGCGCGTGACCAACCTGCTGGCCCGGCACTTCGGCATCGGCAGCCTGTTTTTCCTGCGCTTCGATCAAGACACGGCCGGCGGCTTTCAGCTGACCAAGGAGCTGCACCTCTCGCGCCTGCACAACCCGCACGCCAACGAGCTGCAGGAGCACTACTGCCGCCGCTGGGTGAGCTTGTGGCTGATGGAACAGTCGCGGCAGTCGGGCAGCCCGGGCCTGCGCGTGGCCGCCCAGCGCAGCCGCTACTGGCAGACCACCGACGAATACCTCTGCCTCACCGTGGCCCGCTTCGACGCCTCGGGCCACGCCAGCAGCGTAACGGTGGGCTTGCCCGTCGACGACAACCTGCGGCAGAAAGTGAAGTTCCTCGACGACGACAGCATTCCGGTGCGCTGGGTGAATGAAACCTGCGAGCGGTGCTCCATCCTCGACTGCGAGGTGCGCGCCGCCCCGCCGGTCGTCATCGAGCGACGGCAGCAGCAGCAGCAGCTGGCCGAAGCCGTGCAGCGGCTGATTCAGGGGCAGTAAGACAGCAGCTTGGAGGACTGTGGGTGCTTACTACGGCCTTGCGGCGCTTTGGCGGAGGTTTGGATTAGCAGAATAGCTGTGAAAAATCCGTTTCGCGGCGGCGCTTCACCCACCCGGCTGCCTGCAACGATAGTGCTACTCCGAGCCGCTGTGCTCAAGTCGTAGTAGCACCGCGCCGTATCTTCGCCTTTCCACCACCCACCTAGCCTGCTTGTCCGCGCCCCTCTCCCCCACGCCGCGCCGCCGCTGGCCGCGCATCCTCGCCGCCGTGCTGCTGCCCTTGCTGGTGCTGGGCGGAATCGGGCTGTACGGGGCGTGGCGGGTGCTGTGGCGGCCCAACGTGGCCGAGTCGGCTGAGGGGCCGGCGTACCTGTTTATCCGCACCGGCGACACGTACCAGAACGTGCTGCTGACGCTGCAAAAGTTCGAGCTGCTGCGGGAGCCGGCAACCTTCGACTGGCTGGCCCGGCGGCGCGGCTACCCGCAGCGGTTGCGCCCCGGCCGCTACCGCCTGGATTTTGACCTCGGCAACGAAGCCCTGCTCGGGCGGCTGATGCGCGGGGAGCAGGACACAGTGGATTTCGCCCTCGATGCCTTCAAGTACAAGCCCCAGCTGGCCCGGCAGCTGCAGCGGCAGCTGGAAGCCGATTCGACCAGCCTGCGCGTGCTGCTGAACCGGCCGGAGTGGCTGCAGCAGCGCTACGGCGTGGATACCACGGCCGTGCTGACGCTGTTCATTCCCGGCCACTACCGTCTGCTCTGGAACACCTCGGCCCAGGGTTTTATCGACAGCATGGCCGCCCAGCACCGGCGGTTCTGGACGGAAGTGCGACGCAAGCGGGCCGATTCGCTGCAGCTCACGCCCACCGAGGTGCACGTGCTGGCCAGCATCGTGCAGCGCGAAACGGCCAAAAAGGAGGACAAGCCGCTGATTGCTGGAGTGTACCTGAACCGCCTGCGCCGCGGCATGAAGCTGCAGGCCGACCCGACGCTGCTCTGGGCCATCGGCAACTTCGGGGTGCGGCGGGTGCTGAATAAGGACAAGCTGGTCGACTCGCCCTACAACACCTACAAGCACAAGGGCCTGCCGCCCGGGCCCATCACCTCCGCGAATCGGCAAAGCCTGGACGCGGTGCTCAAGCCCGCGGCGCACGACTACCTATTTTTCTGCGCCCAGGCCGGCGGCAGCGGCTACTCCGACTTCGCCGCCACCTTCGCCGAGCACAAACAGAACGCCCGCCGCTACCAGCGCTGGCTCGACAGCCTGAACATCAAGCGCTGATTATCGGGCAGGCATTCTGCGCCCGCACGATGTAGAGACGCATAATTGCGTCTCCTCGGCCGCGCCGTTTGGAAATCATTCACACGTTAGTCGTTCAACGACGAGACGCAGGGCTGCGTCTCTACCCCGGCCATTCAGGCGTTGACGGGCTGCGGTTTGGCAGCGGCCGGTTTCGTCAGGAAACGGCGTTTTAGCCAGGCGCGCACGGGCTCGTCGTAGAGCTTCAGGGCGGCCCAGGCCAGCAGCAGGGCCACGGCAAACAGCGCGGCGGCTACGGGCAGGGCCTGCTGGGGCGTGGGCTTGGTTTTGGCCACCCAGCCGATGTAGAGGTAAATCAGCGGGTAATGGGTGATGTAGAGCGGGTACGAGAGGTCGGCCAGCCATTTGCACAGCTTCGCCCCGGCGCCACCGACTTGCCCGCCGGCGCCCAGGGCCACAATCAGCGGGAAGGCCAGGATGATGGTGGCGGCTTCGTAGAGCCCGTTGTTGGGAAAGTACGGCAGGCAGAACAGCAGCGTCAGCAGAGCGGCGCACACGGGGAAGGCGTACGGAATGCGTAGCAGCCGGCGGGAGCGAAACAGCAGCAGCCCGGCGAAAAACGGGTAGAGCATCCGCACGATGGCAAACCAGAAGTTGCTGTGGCCCCAGCCGCTGGCCACGTGGCCGTTCTGCACGGCAGCCCAGGTGAGGGCCCCGGCGCTGAGCAGCACCAGCGCCCAGAGGCCGCCCCGCCCCAGCCGGCGGCCGACGAGGGCGTAGAGCGCGTTGGCCAGGTACTCCTGCAGCAGGGACCAGAGTGGGCCGTTCAGGGAGTGGGTTTCACCCCAGCTGCGCAGGTCGGGGGCGGGCAGCAGCGTCAGGGTGAGCAGGGCCACGCCCAGCAGCTTCCAGGGGCCGGCCTGCGCAGCGCCGGTGCCGAACGGGTCGAGCCAGAAGCAGACCGCGCCGATAATCACGCTCAGCACAATGAGCGGGTGCAGGCGCGTCAGGCGGATTTTGGCGAAGTCCCAGACGTCCATCTGGCCCCACCGGTCGTCGTAGGCGTAGCCCACCACGAAGCCCGAGAGCAGGAAAAAGAAGTCGACGGCGAGGTAGCCGTGGTGAATGGGGTGCAGGGCGAAGTTGGTCTGGTGCGCCTCGAAGAGGTGGAACACCACCACCAGCAGGGCCGCGACGCCGCGCAGGCCGTCCAGAATCGGGTAATGAGGCTTCATTCGCAAAGGCAACGGGGAGGCAGATACTCCCGGCCTGCCGCAACTGCCGACCGCCGGAAAGCGGCAAGCTACTGGTCCCCGACGAGCGAAAACAGCGCAACAATCATTCTGGCGCATATTTTCCGACCGAGCAGCGCGTCGTCCGGCACTTAACAACCCAGCCCCGCGCTACTGCGGCAGCCGGATCAGGCGTAGCTGCACCGAATCCTGGGCGGCCTGCTGCTGGCGCTGCAGCGTGGCCTGGTAGCCGAGACCGGTAAACTCGGAGTGCTCCAGGTACAGCAGCGGCGAAGTGAGGGCCGGCTCGGGCCAGGCGGCCACGGCGGGCAGGCGGCGCAGGGAGTCGAAGCCCGGCACGCCGGCCACGCGGTAGTAGTCGTCGAGCAGCACGTACTGGTAGCCCTGGCGGCGTAGCGCGGTCAGCTCGGCGGGGGTTTTGGCTGCTTCGGCCCGCAGGCCCAGCGGCGCCGCTACCGGCAGCAGCGCCGGGCCCACGGTGGTAGCCACCGGCGCGTGGCCGTGCTGCTGCAGCCAGCGGGCCACCAGCGGGTAGCGCGTGGGCAGGTAGGCGTAGATGTAGCGCTGCACCTGCCAGCAGTTGTAGCCCACGGCGGTCAGCAGCACCAGCAGCGCCACCGGCCGCGCCCAGCGCGTGAGCAGCAGCACCAGCAGCGCGTACATGGGCAGGTAGCCGAACAGCAGCCCCCGCGGCGCCTTGATCAGCAGCGACATGCCTACCAGCGTCAGGACGGCCCACACCAGCAGGTAGGTGGCAATGGACCAGGGCCGGCGCCGCAGACCGCCGCCGAACCAGACCAGCGCCGCCGCCAGGGCCGGCAGCAGCGGAGCTTCGAAGTCGAGCAGGTAGCGCAGGTAATAGGCAAAATCGACCTGCACGGTGGTGCGGCGCCCGGCGGCATTGGCGGCGGCCGGCAGCATGATGACGAAGAACACCGCCGGCCAGCGGTACACCGGCACCCCCGACACCAGCCAGGCCAGCAGGCCGAGCACCACGAACGGCGCGGCCAGCACCAGCAGCACCCGCCACCAGTTGCCCCGACGCCAAGCCAGCCCGTCGGCCTGCAGCAGCTCCAGCACGACCAGAATGGGCCCCGTGAGCAGAAACTTATAATTAACGCTCAGGCCCAGGGCCAGCACCGCGGCCGTGCGCAGCAGGTTCGCCCGGGTGGGCTGCTGCAGCCGCTGCCAGTGCGTGCGCAGCAGCAGCGCGAGCAGCAGCAGGCTCATGGAGCTCATGGTGAAGTCGCGGCCGGAAAAGGTTAGGAACACCGAGGAGCCGGCCAGCAGCGTCAGCAGGGCCGTTTCGGGGCCGGGCAGGCGGGCGGCGCGGGCTACCCAGTCGGCAAACAGGCCTAGCGCCGCCACGCCCAGCAGGGCGTTCAAAGCCAGGAAGACGCGGTAATCGGTGCTGAGCCAGGTGACGGGCGCGTAGAGCAGGTAAAACGCCGGGCTGCCGTGGTGGAACAGGTGCCGCAGGTCGAAGTCAGCTACTTCCCTGATGATCTGCCAGTTGCGCACCGAGTCGTAGTCGGGCAATGCCGCCTGATGCAGGCGCCAGAGCCGCAGCCCGGCCACCAGCAGCAGCGCGGGCAGCAGCCAGCGGCGCTGAGCGGCGGGGGCTACGGCGGGCAGCGGAAGCTCAGACGGCAAAGGCAGCAGGGACAATGGGTGAGTTGGTGAGTTGGTGAGTTGGTGAGTTGGTGAGTTGGTGAGTTGGTGATTCAACGGGCCCGGGTGGCGCGCAGGAGCCTGCTATAAATGGACAGGAGGCGCCAATCAGCGCCGGGCCTGCAGTCGGCCGGCGAAGATGGGCATTTGTGCCGTTTCTTTGCGCCGATTCGCCGATCAGCGGCCTCGCACCAGAGTGTGTTCCGCCTGATTCGCCAAATCACCAACTCACTAAATCCTCCCCGCCATGCGCGTCGTTGTGCAGCGCGTCACGGAAGCTTCGGTTACCGTCGACGGCGAAATTACCGGCCAGATCGGGCCCGGCCTGCTGGTGCTGGCCGGCTTCACCCACGCCGATACCGCCGCCGAGCTGGACTGGATGGCCCGCAAGCTGGTGCAGCTGCGCATCTTCAGCGACGCCGACGACAAGATGAACCTCTCGGTGCAGGACACGGGCGGCGACCTGCTGGTGGTCAGCCAGTTCACCCTGCTGGCCGACGCCCGCAAGGGCACCCGCCCCAGCTACATCCAGGCCGCCCCGCCCCCGGTAGCCATTCCGCTCTACGAGGAGTTCGTGCGCCAGCTCCAAGCCCTGCTCGGCCGCCCCGTCGCCACCGGCCGCTTCGGCGCCGACATGAAAGTGCGCCTGCTCAACGACGGCCCCGTGACCATCATTTTAGAGCGGTGAACTGGTGAGTTAATGTTCAACTCGCCTACGCCAGAACATTCAACTCACCACCTCACCATTTCGCCACTTATGACCATCGAACAAGCCCAGCAGACCGTCGACCAGTGGATCAAGACCACGGGGGTGCGGTATTTCAACGAGCTGACCAACCTGGCTATGCTCACCGAGGAAGTCGGCGAGGTGGCCCGCATCATCGCCCGCCAGTACGGCGAGCAGTCCTTTAAGCCCTCCGACCGCGACAAAGTGCTGGCCGACGAGCTGGCCGACGTGCTGTTCGTGGTCATCTGCCTGGCCAACCAGACCGGCGTCGACCTGACCGAGGCCCTGCAGCGCAACCTGGAAAAGAAAACCCAGCGCGACGCCGACCGGCATAAGCAGAACGAGAAGCTGCACTAACCGGGAGGCCCCTCCGCTGCACCGCCCCCCGGTCGGCTGCAGCCGAATGCCATCCGGCTACAGGATTTTGCCATTCCGGTGCAGCCGGATGCCATTCTCCAGCACCGGTTTGCCACCCGGCTGCACGGATTTGCCATTTCGGTGCAGCCGGATGCCATCCGGCTACAGGGTTTTGCCATGTTGCTGCACCGGAATGCCATCCGGCTGCACCGGAATGCCGTTCGGCTGCAACCGGATGGCATTCCGGTGCAGAGTACCCCCGGTCGGCTGCAGCCGGATGGGGTCCGGTACAGCGGCGGGGCCTCCCGTGCAGCCGACCGGGGTCGGCTGCACGGGAGGCCCCGCCGGCGCTTGTGGGCGGGTGCCACCCGCCAGCCCCGTATGCCCTAACCTGTCACGCGTTACCTGTTACCTGTCAGCCAAATTGACCAGCCGGTCCTCGCGCCAGATGGGCAGCGTGGCCGGGTATTCATCCAGGCGCAGGCAGAACGCGAAATCCTGGTGGGCTTCGAGGTGATTGAGCCGGCGCACGTGCGCCGACTGCAGCAGGTAGCCTTCCAAATCGGGCTTGGCCTGTTGCCAGAGGTGCAGGGCGGCCAGCGTCGCGTCGGAGCTGCGCACGTCGAACGCATCGGCCAGGCGCTCGGCCAGGGCGCCGCCGAACACGGTGTCTTCGAGGCAGAACTGGCCCTTCCAGCCGGCGCACACCACCAGCACGTCCTTCTGCTGCCGGCGGGCGAAGTCGGCCACGGCCTGCAGGTTCAGGAAAGCGCCGATAACGACGGCATCGGCCCCGAGGGAGCGGCGCAGGGCCTGGGTGCCGTTGGTGGTGCTGATGGCCACGGCCCGGCCCCGCGTTTCGAGGGCGCTGCCCGGCAGGTAGCCGAAGGGCGAGTTGCCGAGGTCGAAGCCTTCGGCCTGCACGCCGTTGCGCTCGGCGGCCGTCAGGCAGCCGTGCTGCCGGCCCAGGGCGGTGCATTCGTCCAGCTCGGCCGTGGCAAACACGTGGGTCACGCCGTTGGCCAAAGCCGTGACGATGCTCGACGTGGCCCGCAGAATATCCACGATGACGGCCACGCGGCCTTCGAGCTGGTAGAGCGGCAGCAGCTCCGGGGAGAAACAGATGTCGACGGAGGGCATGTCTTTAGTTGCCAGTTGTTAGTTATGAGTTGTCAGTAGGCAGTAAAAACAGTTGCCAGCTGCCGGCCCTGGAGCCTGACAACTGGCAACTGTCAACTGACAACCCTGTTACTCCTCCGTGCCTTTCACGAAGGGCAGCTTGGTGACGGTGGCGGGCAGGTTCTTGCCGCGCACCTGCACGAAAATCTTGCTACCGGGCTTGCTCAGCTCGGTTTTCACGTAGCCCAGGCCGATGCCCTTGCTCAGGCTCGGCGACTGGGTGCCCGAGGTGACCTCGCCCACCGGGTTGCCGTTTTCGTCCACCAGCTCGTAGTGGGCGCGCGGAATGCCGGGGCCGTCCATCAGGAAGCCTACCAGCTTGCGCGTGACGCCCTGCTCCTTCTGCTTGGCCAGCTCCTGGCTGTTGACGAAGTCCTTGGTGAACTTGGTAATCCAGCCCAGGCCGCCTTCCAGCGGCGAGGTAGCGTCGTCGATGTCGTTGCCGTAGAGGCAGAAGCCCATTTCCAGGCGCAAGGTGTCGCGGGCGCCGAGGCCAATGGGCTTCAGGCCGAAGGGCTTGCCGGCTTCCAGGATCCGGTTCCAGATGTCCACGGCCGCCTCGTTCGGGATGTAGAGCTCGAAGCCGCCCGCGCCGGTGTAGCCCGTGGCCGAGATGATGACGTTCGGGTGGCCGGCGAAGGTGCCCTGCACGAACGAGTAGTACGGAATGCTCGCCAGGTCCACGTCGGTCAGCGGCTGCAGCGCCTCGGCAGCTTTGGGACCCTGCACGGCGAAGAGGCTGGTTTGGTCGGAAATATTCTCCATCTCCGCCCCGTAGGCCACGTTGTGGCGCTGAATCCAGTTCCAGTCCTTCTCGATGTTGGAGGCATTGACGACGAGCATGTAGTCCTCGTCGGCCATTTTATACACCAGCAGGTCGTCCACGATGCCGCCGTCCTCGTTGGGCAGGCAGGAGTACTGAGCTTTGCCGTCGGCCAGCTTGCTGGCGTCGTTGCTGGTCACGTGCTGGATGAGGTCGAGTGCCCGCGGCCCGCGCACCCGGAACTCGCCCATGTGCGACACGTCGAAGATGCCCACGGCCCGGCGCACGGTGTGGTGCTCGTCGAGGTCGGAGGAGTAGCGCACGGGCATGTTGTAGCCGGCGAAGGGCACCATCTTGGCGCCGAGTTGCTGGTGCACGTCGTTGAGCACGACGGTCTTCAGGTCGCTCATGGGGGCGGGGCTTGCAGTTCGGGGAAAAGGGGAAGAAACGGGGCCGGGCGGCCGGCCCGGCAAAAGTAGCCCAAAACCCGGCGGCACCCAATGCGGTATAGGCCTAACCCCTGTCGCGGCGGCCGCACGCCGGGCAGCCCTACCCACCCCAATGGACGAAGACCTGAAACGGGAGTTCGAAGCTGCCCGGCTCAAGCACATACTATTCAAAGCGCGCCTGCGCAGCTTCCTCTACGGCAACGACGGCAACGAAACGCCCGTGCGCAGCGCCGACGAATGCCCGCTGGGCGAGTGGATTCGCGACGTGGCCCTGCCCCGCTTCGGCCGCTACCCCGAAACCCGGCAGCTCGACCAGACGCACCGCCGCGTGCACGACGAAGCCAACCGCCTGATGGACCTGCACCAGGCCGGCCGCGCCGACGAGGCCATGCGCGGCCTGCGCGCCATCAACCCGCTCACCGAAGAAGTGCTGGGCCTGCTCAACACCCTGGAGCACAAGTTGCGTAAAGAAGCCCGCTAGCGCCCGGCGCGGCCCCCGTGCATGAAGCTGAAGCTTTCCACCCGCCTCTTTATTGGGTTCCTGGCCATTGCGATGCTGTTCGTGATGGTGGGCATCGTCAACTATCAGTTGTCGCGGCAGGTGCTGCGCAACTCCGAGCGCATTGCCCACTCGCAGAACCGCACGGCCCAGGCCACGCGCATGCTGCGCAGCATTGTCGACATGGAATCGGGCTACCGGGGCTACCTGCTGGTCGGCAACGAGGGCCTGCTCGAATCCTACTACGAGGGCGAGCGGCAGCTGCTGGGCTCCTTCGCCGCCCTGCGCGACGAGTTCGGCCTCGACGACCCGCAGCGCGCCCGCATGGTGCGCGCCCAGGCCCTGTACGAGCGGTGGGCCGCCTACTCGCACCTGCTCGTGGCCGACAAGCGCGCCGCCCGCAAGCGCAGTCCCCGCCAGGAAGGCGTCGACGGCATGGAGCACCGCGAGCTGGTGGAGGACGGCACCGGCAAGGAGCTTATGGACCAGATCCGGGTCATTTTCCGCGGTTTCGACCGCGACGAGCTGGCCACCCGCGACAAGCAGCGCGACAAGCTGGCCCAGAGCATCCGGCAGACGCGGGTGCTGTCGGTGGTGCTCACGCTGCTGGCCCTGGTGCTCGGCCTGATCGGGGCCGGGCTGCTGGCGCGGCTGCTCTCGCGGCGCATCAACGGCATGGTGCAGCTGGCTACCCGCATTGCCCGCGGCGAGTACCACGTGCGCCTCACCGACGACGCCCGCGACGAGCTGAGCGAGCTGGCCACCTCGCTGAATTCCATGGCCGGCACCATCGAGTCGACCATCGGGCAGCTGGAGCGCCGCAACCAGGAGCTGGACCAGTTTGCCTACGTCGTGTCGCACGACCTGAAGGCCCCGCTGCGCGGCATCGAAAGCGCCTCGCGCTGGATCGAGGAGGACATGGACGAGACCCTGCCCGAGCACATCCGGGAGTTCCTGCTGCTGATGCGCACCCGCACCCACCGCATGGAAAACCTGATCAGCGGCATTCTGGAGCTGGCGCGCATCGGGCGGGTGCAGCAGCAGCAGGAGCGCGTGAACGTGCGCGAGCTGCTCACCGAAATCATCGACTCGCTGGCCCCGCCCGAGGGCTTCCGGGTGACGTTGCCGCCCTACCTGCCGGTGCTGACGGCCTCGCGGGTGGAGCTGCAGCAGGTGTTCAGCAACCTGATCAGCAACGCCCTGAAGTACCACCACGACCCCGCCCACGGCCTCGTGCGCATCGGCCTGCGCGAAACCACCGAGGAGTACACCTTCACCATTGCCGACAACGGCCCGGGCATTGCGCCCGAGTACCACGAGCGGGTGTTCGTCCTGTTTCAGACGCTGACGGAGCGCGACACGCTGGAAAGTACCGGCGTGGGACTGGCCATCGTCAAAAAAATCGTGGAGCGCCACGGCGGCACTATCCGGCTGGAATCCAGCGAGGGAGCGGGCTCCACGTTCATCTTCACCTGGCCCAAAACCACCGCCCGCACCGGGGCCGCGGCGGCCGCCCGCCCGGCCGGTATCATCCATTGACGCTACCTTGCCGTATAGGCCAGGACCGGCGGCGTGCCACCCTCACTTCGCGCCGGGCGTTTTCCAGCCGCTTCCCCCCATGTCTACCGATACCGCCCCAGCCAGTATTCTGCTCGTCGAAGACGACCAGATGGACATCATGAACGTGCAGCGCGAATTGCGCAAGCACAGCATCACCGTTCCGCTCTACGTAGCCCGCAACGGCCGCGAGGCCCTGGCCCTGCTCCGCGGCGAGGGCGACCGGGACCAGATTCCCAAGCCCAGCGTGGTGATGCTCGACATCAACATGCCGCGCATGAACGGCCTGGAGCTGCTCGAAGTGCTGCGCTCCGACCCCGAGTTCGTGGGCCTGAACGTGTTTATCATGACCACCTCCGACCTCGAATCGGACCGCCTCAAGGCCCGCGACCTGGCCGTGAGCGGCTACATCATCAAGCCCCTGAACTTCGACAAGTTCGGCGAAGGCGGCTCCACCGTCGACGGCTTCAGCCTCTTCCTGGATTTGCTGCGCCTGAAGGAAGCGCAGCGGTGAACTAGTGAGATGGTGAAATAGTGAGTTAACGTTCACGCGGCACCTTCCCATCCCCAGTATCTATGCGCAGACGGCCCCGGCAACACGTGTTGCCGGGGCCGTCTGCGCATTCAGGGTGTCCGAACATCAAACTCACCATTTCACTATTTCACCATCTCACCGTCCTACAGCAGCCGGAAGCCCATGCGGTGGTGGGGCGTGGGGCCGTGCTGGCGGATGGCGGCGCGGTGTTGGCCGGTGGGGTAGCCGGCGTTCTGCTGCCAGCCGTACTGCGGAAACTCGGCTGCCAGGTCGCGCATCCGCTCGTCGCGGAAGGTTTTGGCCAGCACCGAGGCGGCGGCAATGTTCTGGTACTTCCCGTCGCCCTTGATGATGCAGCTGTGCTCGATGCCGGGATAGGCCCGGAACCGGTTGCCGTCGACGGCCAGGTGCGTGGGCGGCAGGCCGAGCTGGGCCACGGCGCGGTGCATGGCCAGGTAGCTGGCCTGGGCGATGTTGATGCTGGCAATTTCATCGGGCGAGGCTTCGGCCACGGCCCAGGTCAGGGCTTCGCGGCAGATGACGTCGCGCAGCTGCTCGCGGCGCTTGGCGCTGAGCAGCTTGGAATCGGTGAGTCCGGGGGCCTGAAAATCGGGCGGCAGCACCACGGCGGCGGCGAAGACGGGCCCGGCCAGGCAGCCGCGGCCGGCTTCATCGAGGCCGGCCTCGTGGGGCTGGGCGGTAAAGGAAACGGGAAGCATAATGGCCGCAAAAGTAACCCGCCGGCGGGCTTCGGTGGGCGCCACCCCGCCCCTCGCGGGCAAAAAGAACCGCCCGCCGGGGTGTCTGACGTCCCGGCGGGCGGTTCCGCAAATAGGCATGAAAGGAGGTGCCTAGTGTTGGTTTGGTGGTGGCTCTTAGTGTTTGCCTGCCGTGCTGCCAATGATGTTATCGGCAGATTCGCCGCGGCGCAGGCCCTGGCTGTCCCGGGGGCCTTCGTCCAGTTCGGCGTCTTCGTCGGTGCTGATGTATTCGTTGGTCAGCGGCCCAAGGCCGCCGGTTTGCTGCTCTAGTTCCGATTCGGCCTGGGCGTGCTTCAGGTTGAAGAGCGGGTCGCCGCTGGTGCCGTTGGTGTTTTGGTTGGCGGAGTTTTTTTGCGAATTGGCCATAAGAGTGCGGATGACTGGCCGGAATGTCAGCGGCCAGCTTACTTGGAAGTTACGGCTTTCACTGATATCAAGTTAACTCTATGTTAAGCCGGCGGCCGTTTTTTTTCGCGCCGCGGTGGGCGGGCCGCACTGGGCCCTGCCGCGGGCGGCGGGCCCAGCCTCCCGGCGCCCGGCGGCCCGAAAAACCGAAGCACCCCGGGGCGGCGCAGCAGCCAAACGCCCGTAGCTTTGCCTCCCGACGACTTTATATCCCGCCCCACATGTATCCGGCTCCCGACGAAACCCACAACCCCTGGCAGGTGCTCAGCACGGAAGTGAAGTACCAGAACCCCTGGATCAGCGTGCGCGAAGATCAGGTTATCAACCCGCGCGGTGGCCGCGGCATCTACGGGGTGGTCACGATGAAAAACAAGGCCCTGGGCATCGTGCCCATCGACGCGGCGGGCAACACCTGGCTGGTGGGCCAGTACCGCTACCCGCTCAACGAATACTGCTGGGAAATTCCGATGGGCGGCGGGCCGGTGGAGCTGGACATCCTGGAATCGGCCCAGCGGGAGCTGCGCGAGGAAACCGGCCTGACGGCCCGGCGCTGGACCAACATTGCCCGCCTGCACCCCTCCAACTCCGTCACCGACGAAGAGGGCTTCGTGTTCCTGGCCGAAGACCTGGAGCAGGGCGAGATGGAGCACGAGGAAACCGAGGAGCTGCACCTCTGGAAGCTGCCCTTCCGCGAGGCCATCCAGATGGTGATGGACAACCGCATCACGGACGCCATCAGCGTGGCCGGCCTGCTGAAAGCGGCCCTGGTGCTGGGTAATCGGTGACACGTAACAGGTGATAGGTAACGAGCAACGCGTCTTCCAACCTGTCAACTGTTACGTGTCACGTGTTACTCCTCACCTATCACGTGTCACTCCTCACCTGTTACCTTTGTAGGTATGCGTCGGCTGCTGCGTTTTATTGGTCACCGCCTGTACACTACTTGGGCGACGTTCTGGTTCGTCTTCCCCTTCGTGGTGACGTACCCCCTGCAGGTGCTGCTGTCCCGCCAGCCGCGCTGGCACCGCTACCTGCACGGGCTCAACCGCTGGTGGTCCATGCTCTTCATTCGCATGTGGGGCGTGCCCGTGTCGGTGGAAATCCGCGGGCGCGTGCCGGCCGGGCAGCCCGTGCTGTACGTGCCCAACCACAGCTCCTACATCGACATTCCGCTGCTGTTCAAGGCCATTCCGGGTCACCTGAACATCATGGGCAAAAGCTCCCTGGCCAAAACGCCGCTCTGGGGGCCGATTTTCGGGCGCGTCTACATCACCGTCGACCGCGCCAGCGCCGTGAGCCGGGGCCGCTCCCTGGTGCAGGCCCGGCAGACGCTCGAAGCGGGCCGCTCGCTGATCATCTTTCCCGAGGGCGCCATTGCCCCCAAGCCGTCCGAGGAGCTGCTGCCCTTCAAGGACGGGCCGTTTCAGCTGGCCATTGCCACGGGCGTGCCGCTGGTGCCCGTCACCATGCCCTACAACCACCGCTTCATGCCCGACGTGAAGGGCCTGCGCGTGCGCTTTTCCAAGCTGCGCATCGTGATTCACGAGCCCATTCCGACCACCGGCCTAACCCTGGCCGACATTCCGGCACTAAAGGAGCGCGTGGCGCGTATTATTGCCAGTGAATTCGACCCGGCGGCGGCCGGCATTCCGCCCGCCAGCACCCTGCGCGCCCAGCCCCGGCCCGCGGCGCAACCGGCCGCCAAAGCCTGACCCGGCCGCTTTTTTTCTCTTGCGAACCTAACCTCCTGCCCCTCCGTGAGCACCGATCTGAATACCCTGCGCCAACTGGCCCACCTCTCCCGCCTCGAATTCAATGAGGGCAACGAGCAGAAAATGCTGGCCGACCTCAACGAAATTCTCAACTGGGTCGACCAGCTCAACAACCTCGACACCAGCCACGTGGAGCCGCTGGTGCACCTGAGCTACGAGCTGAACGTGATGCGCCCCGACGAGCCGCGCAACACCGTAAGCCACGCCGAGGGCCTGAAAAACGCCCCGCGCAAGGACTCCGATTACTTCCGCGTACCTAAAGTTCTGGAATAGCGCGTGCAGGCTCCTTCCCCGGCCGGCCCCACGGCCGGCCGCTTTCTTCTCCGGGCCCTCGGTGCCCTGCTGGTGCTGGCCCTGGGCCTGACGGTCTTCGCCTATTTCACCGGCAACGACCACACCCTGCCCGTCGGCACGGTGGCCCAGCTGGCCCCGGTGCCCGTGACGGTGGCCCGGCTGCCCGCCGGCGCCGATAGCCTCGCCCTGCAGGCCAACGGCTACGCCATCACCCAGACCTACGATGTGGCCGGCCCCCTGCTCTGGCCCGACGCCGCGGCGGCCTGGTGTGTTGTATTGGCGCTGAGCCTAGTGGTATGGCTGGCGGTGGTCAGCCAGCAGGCGCGGCCGGCCTTCGTGGCTGGCACCGTGCCCGTCATCTTCCTGCTGATGTCGCTGAACCTCGATGCACTGGGCGTGTTCGGGGAGCAGCACCAGTATTTCCTGATGCTGACACTGGCCGCGCTGCTAGTGCCGGCTTTCCTACTGCACGCCTTTTTTGAGGGCGTAAGCCTGGGCTGGCGCCTGCTGCTGTTTGCGGCCCTGCTCGGCGGGCTGGCGTCCCTGCTGCTGCTCCAAGCCCCGCAGCCCGCCGCGTACGTGGTGCTGCACCTGGCTGCCAACGGCACCCTGGCCGGTTCCCTGGCCGTGCTGCTGCTCAGCATCTGGGTGGGCGTCGAGCTGATTTACGGCCTGCTCTGGCTGAACACCCAGGGCGCCAGTCCGCGCGGCCGCTTCGGCCTGCTGCCCTTTGTGCTGTCGAGCGGGCTGCTGCTGGGCATGCTGGGGCTGTACTACTGGAATGGCGGGCAGCTGGCCGTGCTACCGGGCCTCAAGCTGGAGCCCTACTTTGTGCTGCTGCTGGCGGCCGTAGTGGGTTGGTGGAGCCTGCCGCGGCGCCGTCCTACCTACCACAGCTGGCTGCCCCTGCCGGCCGCCGCGCCGCTGTATCTGGTCCTGACGCTGCTGGCCACGGCCGCCGTGGGCTACGCCGCCGCCACGGCCAACGAGCCGCTGCTGCAGGCCGGCCGCGAAGCCGTCAACCTGGTTCTGCTGGCCCTGAGCACGGCCTTTTTCCTCTACGTGCTGCTGAATTTCGGCCCGCTGATTCGCCAGAAGCTGCAGGTGCACCGCGTGGCCTTCGACCCGCGCCGCGTGCCCTTTTTCGTGGTGTACCTGCTGGCCACGGGCATCGTGGTGGCGGTGCTCATGCGCAACGACTTCGACCTGCTCA
Organism: Hymenobacter edaphi; assembly: GCF_003258365.1. Classification (GTDB taxonomy): domain Bacteria; phylum Bacteroidota; class Bacteroidia; order Cytophagales; family Hymenobacteraceae; genus Solirubrum; species Solirubrum edaphi. The sequence continues at coordinate 319,405 of NZ_QHKM01000005.1, forward strand.
CCCGCGCCCGCAGCGGGGAGTTTATTCAGCTCGGCGACCTGACGCGCTACCAAGCGGAGCAGCAGCCCGATAACTTCTACCTGGCCGCCCTGGCCGAGCGCTATTACGCCGAAGCCGACCAGCTCGACCCGCGCAACGCCCGCGCCGCCCTCGGCCGCGCTGCCCTCTACCAGGCCCGCGACCAGCGCCAGAACGAAATCAACATTCTGCGCACCACGCTGCTGCGCGAGTCCAACGAGAAGGTGTTTCTGCGCCTCGGGGCCCGCTTCGATCAGCCCTCCGACTTCTTCGACCGCCAGCAGATTCTGCGGCAGGCCCTACGCGAGCTGCCCGCCCGCCCGCGGCTCAACGCCGAAATGGCCCAGCTCTACACCCGCTCGGCCCTCACCGACTCGGTGCAGTACTACCTGCGCCGCAGCCTCGCCGCCGACGCCGACAACCCCGTGGCCCGCACCAACTGGCTGGCCTTCCTGCTGAAAAACGGCCAACTCAAGGCCGCCAGCGAGTCGGCAGCCGAAGCGGCGCAGCCCACCTGGCCCGCCTGGCAAAACAACGCCGCGCTGCTCCAGCTGCTGCAGGGCCGCTTTCAGCCCGTAGCCGCCACCCGCCCCGCCGTCGACTCCACCCTGACCGTGGCGCAGTTTGCCCAGCTCTACCACGCGGGCCTGGCCCAGGCCGCCCGCCGCGACACTGCCCTGCTGCCGCTGGTGACGCAGTTGCAGCGGGTGCCCAGCAACGAGAATTTCCACGACCAGCTGGCCTTCCTGCGCGGCCTGCTGCAGCTGCGGGCCGCCCGCCCCGCCGCCGGCTTCGACCAGCTTGAAGCCCTGGCCACCGGCACTTCCGAGGGCTACTATCAGCAGGTGCTCGGCACGTATTTGCTGGAGCGAGGCCTCTATGGGGCCGCGGCTACCCGCCTTTCGCGGGCCGAGCAGGCCGGCAACGCCGACGCCGCCCTGCCCGCCGCTTATGCGTGGTACTGGGCCGGCCGCCCCGATTCGGCCCGGCAGCTGGCTACCCGCGCCGCCAGGGTCCACCCCCGGGCCGCGCCAGGCCTGCAGCGCCTGCTCAGCGGCGCGGTGCCCGCCCCGGCAACCCAGGCCCGCCCGCTGGCCCGGGAATACGCTGCCGCCGCCCAGCTGGCCCAAAAGGACTCCAAAGCCGCCGCCGCGCGGTACCAGCGCCTGGCCCAGGTCGACCCCTTCGATGAGGCCGGCACGCTGCAGGCCGCCGCGTTTTTCACCCAGAACCAGGACCCGCTTACCGCCTACGAACTGACCCGCCGGGCCCTGTCCTACAATCCAGAATCGGTGCGCCTGCTGAAAAGCTTCGTTCTGGCCGCGGCCGACGCGGGTTTGGACGAATACGCGGCCGATGCACAGTATAAGCTTTCCATGTTGCTTTCATCTCCGGAATATTCTATATTTCGTAGCCAATACGAAAAACGGCGCGTCATCCACCAGGCCGCCGCAGCACCCTGGAACTAACCCCAACCCATCATGCTGCCGCCTGTAATCCAAACCTCCAATATTTCCAAGGTGTACCGGATGGGCACCGAGGAAATCCACGCCCTGCGCTCCGTCACCATCAGCATCAAGCGGGGCGAGTACGTGGCCTTCATGGGCCCCTCGGGCTCCGGCAAATCCACGCTGATGAACATCGTCGGCTGCCTCGACACGCCTACCACCGGCTCGTACGTGCTGAACGGCAAGGATGTGAGCCGCATGACCGACAATCAGCTCGCCGACGTGCGCAACCGCGAAATCGGCTTCGTCTTCCAGACGTTTAACCTGCTGCCGCGCGCCACGGCCCTCGACAACGTGGCCCTGCCGCTCATCTACGCCGGCTACTCCAAGTCGGAGCGCGAGGAGCGGGCCATGGAATCCTTGCGCTCGGTGGGCCTGCACGACCGCGCCAAGCACAAGCCCAACGAGCTGTCGGGCGGGCAGCGCCAGCGCGTGGCCATTGCCCGGGCCCTCGTCAACAATCCCAGCGTGCTGCTGGCCGACGAACCCACCGGCGCCCTCGACTCCAAGACCAGCTACGAAATCATGGAGCTATTTGAGGCCCTGTACGCCCGCGGCAACACCATCATCATGGTGACCCACGAGGAAGACATTGCCCGCTACGCCCACCGCATCGTGCGCCTGCGCGACGGCGAAATCGAAACCGACCAGCCCAATCACGACGTGCGCGCCCACCACGCCGTGGTGCATTCGTAAGCCCCGACGACTATATAGCAGCTCGCTGGCTGTCAAGAACCTGCCCTGGTTAATAGCCGGGGCATTTCTTTTCCCGTAACTTTCGGTAAAACGGCTTTCTTACGAACGGCCGTTTGCCTTTTCATTTACCTGCTTCTGCCCGTTCCCGTGAAGATTTATACCCGCACCGGCGACCAAGGCCTTACCTCGCTGATCGGGGGCACGCGCGTGCCCAAATCCAGCCTGCGCATCGAAGCCTACGGCACCGTCGATGAGCTGAACTCCTGGGTGGGGCTGGTGCGCGACCAGGACGTGAACCTACCCCACCGCGCCCTGCTCAAGCACGTGCAGGACCGCCTGTTCACCATCGGCGCCACCCTGGCTTCCGACCCCGAACGCTCCCGCATGCAGCTGCCCGACCTGCTCGCCGCCGACGTGCTGGAGCTGGAGCAGGAAATGGACCGCCTCAACGAGGTGCTGCCCGAGCTGCGCCACTTTATCCTGCCCGGCGGCCACCCGGCCGTGTCGCACGCGCACGTGGCCCGCTGCGTGTGCCGCCGCGCCGAGCGCCTCGCCATTGCCCTGCGCGAAGACTCCTTCGTACCCGATCTGGTGGTGCAGTATTTGAACCGGCTTTCCGATTATCTGTTTGTACTGGCACGCTGGATGGCCCAGGCCCTCGGCGCCGAAGAAGTAACCTGGCAGCCGCGCCAAAAAGCGTAGCTTCCCCTCCGTTCGTACCCGACCCTTTTTTTCTGCATTCCCCCTCTTTCCCTCTCCACTTTCATGCTTGATACGCTGACGATTCGCACGCAGCGCACCCCGGCCTCGCGCCTGGGTGAGCTTGACCCGGCCAACATCGAATTTGGCAAGACCTTCGCCGACCACATGTTCGTCGTCGACTATGCCAATGGCGAATGGCAGGAACCCCAGATTGTGCCCTTCGGCGACATGGCCGTGAGCCCCGCCAACTCGGCCCTGCACTACGGGCAGGCCATTTTTGAGGGCATGAAAGCCTACCGCACCACCTCGGGCGAGGTGCAGCTGTTTCGCCCCACCGACAACTGCCGCCGCCTGAACCTCTCGGCCGTGCGCATGTGCATGCCCGAAATTCCGGAGGAGCTGTTTATGCAGGGTCTGCTGCAGCTTGTGCGCCTCGATTCTGAGTGGGTGCCCTCGCAGGACGGCTACTCGCTCTACATCCGCCCCTTCATGTTCGCCACCGACGGCCTGCTGGGCGTGCGCCCGTCCGATACCTACCGCTTCGTCATCATCACCTGCCCGGCCGGCGCGTTCTACAACAAGCCTATCCGGGTGCGCTTCGAGGAGAAATACGTGCGCTCGGCCGAGGGCGGCGCCGGCTTTGCCAAGAATGCCGGCAACTACGGCGCGGCCATGTACCCCACTAAGCTGGCCCAGCAGGACGGCTACAACCAGCTGATCTGGACCGACGCCTCCGAGCACCGCTACGTGGAGGAGTCGGGCACGATGAACGCCATCTTTGTCATCGACGGCCGCCTGATAACCCCCGCCGTTAGCACGTCCATCCTCGACGGCATCACCCGCAAGAGCGTGCTGCAGCTGGCCCGCGACTGGGGCATGCCGGTGGAGGAGCGCAAGGTGTCGGTGCACGAAATCGTGGAAGCGGCCCAGAACGGCACCCTGCAGGAAGCCTTCGGCGTGGGCACGGCCGCAACCATTGCCTCCATTGCCGTCATCGGCTTCGAGGGCACCGATTACACCCTGCCCGAGCTGACCGATGCGGCCTTCTCGCGCCGCGTCGGCAAAACCCTCGACGCCATCCGTGCCGGCCAGGCGCCCGACCCGCACAACTGGATGGTGCGCGTATAAGCCCCCGACACTACCAGGCAACCGCCCGTTGCCGGCCATTTACCGGCCGGCAGCGGGCGGCGCTGTTTATCGGACTACCTTTGCCCGCATTCCGCTGCCGCGCCGGCAGCCCGGGCCGCTTTCCGGTCCGTTTTTTCTCACCCCGCTACCCTTTCGCGCAGACCCCTATGACTGCAGAGCAAGTGAAAGACCTGAGAGGCCGTGTGGAGGCCTTGAGGAGGTACCTTTGACTACGATAACCGCAAAGCCCAGGTAACCGACCTGGAACAGCAAAGCCAGTCGCCCGGCTTCTGGGACGACTCCAAAAAGGCCGAAGCCACCCTGAAGGAGCTGAAAGGCATCAAGGTGTGGACCGACGACTACGAAGCCGCCGAGAAGACCCTCGACGACCTCGACGTGCTCTTTGATTTCTACAAGGAAGGCGAGGCCACCGAAACGGAAATCAAAGCGGAGTACGACAAGACCGTGCAGGCGGTGGAGCAGCTGGAGTTCAAGCGCATGCTCTCCAACGAGGAAGACCAGCTCTCGGCCATTCTCGAAATCAACCCCGGCGCGGGCGGCACCGAAAGCCAGGACTGGGCCGAGATGCTCATGCGCATGTACATCATGTGGGGCGAAAAGCACGGCTTCACGGTGCGCGAGGTCAACTACCAGCCGGGCGAAGGCGCCGGCATCAAGTCGGCCACCTTGGAAATCGACGGACAGTTTGCCTACGGCTACCTCAAAAGCGAAATCGGTGTGCACCGCCTCGTGCGCATCTCCCCGTTCGACAGCAGCGGCCGGCGGCACACCTCGTTTGCGTCGGTGTTTGCCTACCCGGTGGTCGATGACAGCATCAACATCACCATCAACCCCGCCGACATCAGCTGGGACACGTTTCGGGCCGGCGGCGCCGGCGGGCAGAACGTGAACAAAGTGGAAACCGCCGTGCGCCTCACCCACGCCCCGTCCGGCATCATCATCGCCGTGCAGATTGAGCGCAGCCAGCTCATGAACAAGGAACACGCCCTGCGCATGCTTAAGTCGCGCCTGTACCAGATTGAAATGGACAAGCGCAACGCGGCCCGCGCCGAAGTGGAAGCCGGCAAGAAGCGTATCGACTTTGGTTCGCAGATCCGCAACTACGTGCTGCACCCCTACAAGCTCATCAAGGACATCCGCACCGGGGTGGAGCGCACCGATGTACAGAACGTCCTCGATGGCGACCTGGACGAGTACATCAAAGCATGGCTGATGGAAAACTAAGCGCTTCAGCAGCCTTCACTGAAGCCAAAAGAAAAGGGCCGCCCAGTTTGGGCGGCCCTTTTCTTTTGGCTTCGGGGCGGTTAGTCAACCACGTCCCAGAAGATTTTGGTGTACTGATCAACCGTCGGTACGTTGCTCAGGTTGGTGCTGAACTCGCTCAGCGGGTAGAGCAGACGCGTGGGCAGCTTGTTCTGAGCTGCCTGAACCGACAGCGGGATGCGCGGCAGGCCGGTACGACGGATGTCGTCCCAGGCTTCCACACTAGCCACCGAGTTCAGCGCCAGGTACTTCTGGTAGATGATAACGGACTGCTTGCCCAGGCTGTTGGCCACGGCGAGGTCGTAGTTCACCAGCGGGTTCGTGGTATTGGCCGTGATGTACGTGTTGAACTGCGCGATACCAGCGGCATTGGCCGTGGTTTGCGAAGCCAGCGTGGCACCGTTGATGGCACCCAGCGTGGTGGTAGCAGGACGGTAGAAGTACAGGAACGAAGCCTTGATGCCGTCCAGGAAATCCTGCTTGGCCAGTACTTCATCGGCCGCACCGGAGGCGGTCATCAGGCCGCGGGTTTCGGCTTCAGCCTTGTTGAAGTGGTGCTCCGCCAGCAACATCAGCGGCGTGGGCTGGGTCAGGCCTTTGAAGATACCGCCGCTGGCCGTGGCCGATTCCGTACCCCGGAAGCGCGAAGCCTGGCGCGTGGTGGCCGTAGCCGTACCAACCGTGGGAGGCGAAGCCTCGCCGAGTACCCCGCCAACGTAGCCCGGCGTGTTCACGCCGCCAATCACACGAGCACCCAGCGTGTACAGCTGCGAAACGCGCGGATCGTTGTTGGTGTTGTACTGGTCGATGATGAACTGCGTCGGAACTTGGTAGTTACGCTCCGTGGCGCCGGTACCGGCTACCGTGTAGGCGTAGCGGTTGTACAGCGGGTTCTGCTGGCTGGCGTTCTGGGCGTAGCCAGGCTGCACCACCACGTCGGAGGTAATGAAACCATCCGGAGCCGTGCGCAGAGCAGCTAGCTGCGTGCGCACTTCCGTATCGATGGTGGCGTTGCCCGTCTGCGACTCGCGCAGCAGGATGCGCAGCTTCAGGCTGTTGGCAAACTGCTTCCACTTGGTCATGTTGCCGCCGAAAACGATGTCTTCGGTACCAACTGCCCGCGAGCTTGCATCAGCGGCGGCCGTGTTGATGTCAGCCACGGCACCCGTCAGCTGCACCACCAAGTCTTTGTAGATGTCCTGCGCCTTGTCGTAAGACGGCGTCACGGCGCCAGCACCCTTCAGCGCCTGCGAGTACGGAATGTCCCCGTACTGGTCGACCAGCAGCAGGAAGCCGTAGGCCTTCATGATGCGGCCGATGGCGGCGTGGTTCGGGTAGCCGGTGGCAGTACCACGAGTCTGAATGATGTTGTAGTCATTCAGGTTGTCGTAGGTGTTGTCGAACAGGCCCGCGTAGTACGAGGTCGAGTAGTTGTAGGTCTGCTCCTCGCCGTAGCCGCTGACGGTGTTGGTCTTGGTCCAGTAGCCGGCAGCCCAGCTGGCGTAGCTGTTGTAGCTGGGGGTGTTACCCGTGTAGATGGCGGCCGTGGTGTTCAGCGCCTGCGCCAGCACGACGTCCGGCGTTACCGATTCCGCCGTGAAGGCGTTCGGGTTGGTGTTGATATCGAGAAACTTCTCGCAGCTGGTTGTAGCAGCCGTAAGCGCTGCCGCAAACAGGATTCTGGGTAGTACTTTCATGGATGTAAGAGCAGCTTAGAGAGTTACGTTCAGCGTTGCCCCGTAGAACTTGGTAGGCGGCGTATTCAGGTTGGTGTTGATACCGATGGCGTTGGAGTTCGAGAAGCTGAATTCCGGGTCGGTGTAGATGTTTTCTTTCGGCACCCACGTGAAGATGTTACGACCGAAGAAGTTAATCGAAGCACCCTTCACGAAGCCGACTTTCGATACCACCGACGTGGGCAGCGCGTAGGCCAGCGACACTTCGCGGATCTTGAAGAACTTACCGGAAGTCACGTAGTTTTCAGCCACCGTGCGGTTCCAGGTCGAGTTCTGCGCCCAGAATTCGGCACCACCCGGGGTCACGCCCGAGGTGTTCGGCACGTAGGACACGTTGCCGTTGGCGTCGGTCTGCGGAATAGCCGAGTTGGGGTACACAAAGTTCTGACGGTCGTACTGCGCGCTGCGGGCACCGCTGCCGGTGAAGTCGAGGTCCTCACCGATAGAGTTATACACTACGTAGCCCGTGCGAAGTTCCCCTTGACCAGCCAAAGTGATGCCTTTGAAGGTCAGCGAGGTGTTGAAGCCGTAACGATACTTGGGCTGGGTGTTGCCGAAGGTCATCAGGTCACCTGCTTTAACCGGGAAGTAGTACTGCGTCGGGTCGCCCGTCGGATCGTACGTGTTCCGGGTCGGGGCCATGGCAATCAGGTTGGTGTTGGGGGCACGCTGGTAGTACGAGCCACGCAGGATCGGGAACGGCTGGCCCGGGATGGCGTACACCTGCGCGTTACCGCCCGACGACAGCGCCAGCTGCGTCAGGCCGTTCGGCAGCGAGATTACCTCGTTGGCGTTGTAGTTGAAGTTGCCACCAACGGTCCAGCTGAAGCCGTTGTCCAGACGCACCGGCGTCAGGTTCAGGTCGATTTCAACCCCGGTGTTTTCCACTTCCCCGGCGTTGATCAGGTTCGAGGAGTAGCCCGTGGCGCGGGAAATGCTGACCGGAATGGTCTGGTCCTTACTGTTCTGCTTGTAGTAGGTCACCGCACCGGCTACGCGGCGCTTCAGGAAGCTCAGCTCCAGACCTACTTCGTACGAAACAGTGGTTTCAGGCGTCAGCGCGGGGTTCACCTGCTCGTTGTCGGCCGTGTACGAAGCCGTGGCGCCGAAGGGGTAGCCCGTACCCAGGCTCAGCGTGGGGTCCAGACGGTAAGCCCCGAAGCTCTGGTACACGCCCACCGTGCTGTTGAAAGCGCCGGAGGTGGTACCGCCCAGGTTGATCTGGCTTACCTTGGTGATACCGCCGCGAATCTTACCGTAGTCGAGGAACGAAGCGTCTTTCAGAGCCGGAACGGCGTTGCTGAAGATAAACGATGCGTCGACGGCCGGGTAGAAGAAGCTGCGGTTGTCTTTGCTCAGGTTCGATACGTTGTCGTAGCGACCCGAACCGTGCAGGTACACGAAGTCTTTGTAGCCAACGGTAGCGTCGGCGTAGAACGCGTACGAACGAACCCGGGCCGAAGCGTCGGCGCCGGTCAGGTTGCCCACGCGGTTCGACAGGTTGAACAGGCCCGAAGCCGACAGACCGGCCGAAGCCACGTTGCGGTAGTTGGAGCTGAACTGCTGCACGTTGTTACCCAGGATGGCCTGCAGGGTGATGTCGCCGAACGACTTGTCCATGCTCAGGAAGGCATCCGAGTTGATGCGGTTCTGGTTGCTGGCAATGTCACGTACAAAGCCGCCCGGCTGGTAGCTCTTGTAGGTGTGCTCCAGCGTGTAGGTGCTCAGGCGCAGGCGGTCCTGGCTCTGCAGGCTCGACTGGTCGATGTTGGTAATACCGATGCGGTACTGGGCACGCAGCCAGTCGAAGATTTTGTACGACAGGTCAATGCTACCAATCAGCGTATTACGGTTATCCTTCGTACGGTTGTTGTCGAGGATGTAGTACGGGTTGTGGTAGAAGTTATTGTAGTAGCCGTCGGGCGTAGCGTACGGGTTGTTCTTCCAGTCTTTGTACGAGGTGAGCGGCACCTGCACGCCGGTGTTGAACCAATTCCAGTACACCGACTCGTCGCGGGTCAGGTTCGACGTTGCGTCTACCCGCTGCAGGGTGTACGATACGTTGGTGCCCACCGTCAGGCGGTTGAACTCGTGCGAGGCGTTGAAGCGGAACGTGTTACGGTCGAACTTGTCCTTGGGCACGATACCATTGTTGCGCACGTTCTGGTACGAGGCGTAGTACTTGGTTTTCTCGTCTCCACCGGAGAAGGTCACCGAGTTCTGCATCTGGTAGCCCGTGTTCCAGAACTTGCGCTTTTCGTCCTCACGAGCGACGTACGGCATCATCTGGGTGGTGCCGTCGGCCAGCACGTTGCCCAGCGGGCGTACCACACCGTCGAAGCGGGGGCCGAACTGCTGGTTTTCGAAGCTGTTGTACTGGTAGTCTTCGTTCAGGTCGACCTCGTTGTTCGGGGCGTACGGCTCGCGGGTTTGGTTCCACGAGTTGGCGCCCAGACCAAACTGCGTCTGGAAGTCGGGCAGGAACGAGATAGATTCAAACTGCGACGTCTGCGAGAACGTGACCTGCGACGTGGCGGAGCCTTTCTTGGTGGTGATTACCAGAGCGCCGTTCGAAGCCTGCGAGCCGTAGAGAGCGGCGGCGTTGGCGCCTTTCAGCACCGAGATGCTGGCCACGTCGTCCGGGTTCAGCGCGAGCAGTGCATCGTTGGTAGAGATGTTGCCATCAATAACGATCAGGGCTTCGTTGTTACCCAGCAGCGAGCGGTTGCCGCGCAGCGTAACGCGCACCTGCGGGCTTACACCGGCACCGATGGTTTGTACCTGCAGACCGGATACTTTACCAGTCAGGCCGTTGGTTACGTTGGTCACACGGGCCTGCGTAACTTCTTTGGTATCAAGCGTGGCGGTAGCATAACCTACCTGCCGCTCCTGACGCTGAATGCCCAGGGCACCCGTAACGACCACTTCACCGAGCTGCTTGGTGTCATTGGCCAGCGTTACGTTGATAACCGAAGCATTACCTACCGGACGTTCAATCGTCACGTAGCCGATAGATGAGAAGACGAGGGTAGAGGCGTCAGCCGGTACGTTGAGGGTGTACGAGCCGTCGGCGTTCGTGGAAGCGCCGTTAGTAGTACCCTTTACCAGAACCGTCACACCAGGTAGTCCTTGCCCACTGGAAGCATCCAGAACGCGACCCGAGATGGATCGGCTCTGCGCTGCTGCCTCGTGCACCATAAGAGGTGCCGCCAGCAGCGACGCTACTAGAAGTTTTTTCATTTGTAGAAAGTGAGTGATGGTGAATGAGTGTCGCCAAATATAATCAAAGTTTGTATTCGCTCTATAAATGGATTCTGGCAAAAAACGCCCATAGGATGCAATAACCTCAAAAAAAAGAGCCTCAACATCTCATTTCGCTAGTTACCCCCTCCGTCGCTGGCCCACTCCTTACTCCCCAACGCACCTCCCTGTCGATCAACTACATACCCTTGGCAACTCAGGTAGATCCGGCTTCCAGCACTAAATAAGCGCTTTTGATAAAAATAAAAAATATTAAAATAGTATTAAAGAATAACTGGATTTATCCAAGCTACTGCTAAGACCGGACCAGCAGCTTGATCCGGCAGGTTTTCGGCGTCCGCGCCAGCCCTTGACGTTACTATATTCTATTGATTGTCCCGAATTACCGCTTTCGGCCCAGCGCAACGTGCCTTGCACCTCCCGCCGGCTGAAGTTTGCCGGCAACACCTGGAGTAGGACCAAAGGACGGATACTTTATATTCTACAGGGCTGGTTTTATGGCCGATGTAGCCCAGGCCAGACCTTTTCGGGGACGACTCAGGAACTGGCAGGCGTCGGGCAAGCGGCAATGCGCAACGGGCGCCGGCGTTGCGTGTCCCTTACGGCCAGCGCATTACCGCCAGCATTATTAATACCTCGCGGCCGTGGCGGTGCGGCCGGCATAATTGCTTCAGGACCATACCCCGAGCGGCGGCAAAAGAGCATTACGGCCCGCGTTCGGCCAACATAATCCGCACAACTCAGCTAATGAGGTAGGTACGTTGAGCGTGAACCCTTTATATTAGCACGCTCATTACTTACCCCAACTATAGATATCCACTCTTAGCTATTTAATTAGCCATCTTGCGTCCTTTTCCCTGAGTGCCCTCGACCACCCCCAGCCTAAACCTCCTCACACACCCATCATCCCTTTTTTTCACCGCATGAACAAACTTTTACTGGGCCTGATACCCTTGGCCGCCATTGTGCACCAAGCAAATGCCCAAACCCGGAGTCTGTCCGGGCGTGTCACTGACCGCAGCACCGGCGAAGGCATTCCCGGGGTAACGATTGTGGTTCCGGGCACGACGGTTGGCGTGTCGACCAACGCCGACGGCTCGTACGTTCTGGATTTGCCCGCTGGCAGCAAAACCCTGCGCATCAGCTCGGTGGGCTACCAGACGATGGAGCGCCCCGTGGGCAACGAAACGACGCTCAACATCGCCCTGGCCACCGACACGAAGATGACCAGCGAGGTAGTCGTGACGGGCTACGGCGGTTCGCAGGACATCAAGGACATCACCGGCTCGTTTGCCAAGCTTGATCAGACCAAGCTGACCTCGCAGCCGGTGCAGAGCGCTGACCAAGCCTTGGCCGGCCGGATTGCCGGGGTGCAGATTACCAACACCAGCGGTACGCTCGGCGACGCGGTAACGGTGCGCATCCGCGGCATCAACTCCATCAACGGCAGCTCCCAGCCGCTGTTCGTGGTCGACGGCATTCCGATGACGGAATTCGGCAACATGAACATCATGACCGATGGCGTGCGCTACAATCCGCTGGCCGACATCAACCCGAACGACATCGAGTCGATGACGGTGCTGAAGGACGCCTCGGCGGCGGCCATCTACGGTTCGCGCGCCACCAACGGGGTAATCCTCATCACGACCAAGAAAGGCAAGAACGGCCAGGCCAAACTGACCGTGAATGCCTCGACGGGCTTTATGCAGGCGGCCCGCCTGCCTGATCTGCTCAACGCCGCTGACTTCCGCGACATCACCAACGAGAAGTTCCTCAACGCGGGCAAAGGGGCGCCGGCCGCCAACGGCGACGCCAACGGCGACGGGGTGGAAGACGACACCGACTGGCTCAAGGAGGTGTACCACAAGGGCTTCATGCAGGATTACCAGCTGGCCCTGACCAGCGGTAACGACAAAGGCAGCTATTACGCCTCGGTGGGCTATTCGGACCTGAAAGGTTCGCTGATCAACAACCGCCTGCGGCGCGCCAACGGCCGCATCAACATGGAGCTGACGCCCAAGACCTGGGTGAAGGCCGGTGTTAACATCGGTTTCAACCACGCCCTCAACCAGGGCGTGCTGACGGATAAGTACCTGGCCGGGGCCACCGTAGCGGCCTACAACGCGCCGCCCAACGTGCCGGCGTACAACAACAGCGGCGGGTACAACCTGAGCGACGCGCTGAACATTGGCCTGGGCGGTTTCCGCAACCCCGATGGGAGCGTGGTGGGCAGCGACGGCGGGCTGGGCTTCAACAATGCAGGCGCCATGACGCCCTTCATTCTGAACCGGTTCTTCCACCCGATTGCCAACCTGAACCTGCAGAAAAACAACAACACCCAGCGCCGTTTGCTGGGCAACTCGTACCTGACGCTGACGCCCCTGAAAGGCCTGAGCATCACGACCAAGTTCGGGCTGGATTACCTGAACAACTACGAGTACCAGTACAACGACCCGACCATTGCCGGTCTGGGCTACGACTGGGGCGGCAAGGCCGGTCCGGGTTCGGGCGGCCTGGTGCAGAAGTTCCGGGCTGACAACACGCTCTCGACCTGGCAGAACTACGCCACCTACTCCCACCTGTTCGGCGACAACCACAACATTGACGCCACGGCGGGCTACGAGCAGAACCTGGAGACGTACGAATCGTCGTTCAGCCAGGCCGCGTTCATTTCCGACGAGAAGTTCAAGGACGTGTACTCCGGCCTGTTCGATCAGGCGCAGTCCAACCAAGGCGGTTCGCGGGACGTGACGGCGTGGCAGTCGTTGTTTGGCCGCCTGAACTACTCGTTTTCGGACAAGTACTACGCCACGTTTACGGCCCGCCGCGACGGCAGCTCCCGTTTCGGCACTACGCGCCGCTGGGGCTTCTTCCCCGGCGTTTCGGCCGGCTGGCGCATCTCGCGGGAGGCTTTCATGAGCAATATCAGCGTCATCAACGACCTGAAGCTGAAGGCCAGCTACGGCCTCGTCGGCAACAGCGCCGGTATTCCCTCCTACGCTTCGTCGACGCTGATCGGGCAGGGCCAGTACGGTCCGTTCCAGGGCTACGGCATCAACCAGCTGACCAACCCGGCGCTGCGCTGGGAGACGGGCAAGAAGCTGGACATCGGCTTTGATGCCTCCATCATCAAGGATCGGATCAGCATCAACTTCGATTACTTCAACAACAACATCGACAACCTGCTGCTGGGCGTACCGGCCATCTACAGCACGGGTATTCCCCAAGGCGTTATTGCCCGCAACGTGGGTAAGATGTACAACCGCGGGGTGGAGCTGACGGTCAACACGACCAACGTGGAAACGCCGACCGGCTTTAAGTGGACGTCGTCGTTTAACTACACCGTCATCAAGAACCGGGTTACCGAACTGTCGACCGGTGGGGACGTTATCGCGCCGAACGCCGTTTTCCACCGCGCCAGCGAGGGCCACTCCATCACGGAGTACAAAATCCTGCAGTGGGCCGGCGTGAATCCGGCCAACGGCAACCCGCAGTGGTACGACGCCAACGGCAACCTGCGCGAGTACAGCCCGACGACGCAAACCTGGCAGCAGAACGGCGAATCGACCGTCGGCGGCAAACCGGTAGCGGCCGCTACTACCGCTACCGATGGGGTATGGACGGGCAAAACCAGCTTCCCGACCTGGTTTGGGGGGCTTGACAACACGTTCTCCTACAAAGGCCTGCAACTGGAGGTGTTCCTGCAGTACAGCGGCGGCAACTACCTCTACAACGCCACCCGCTCCAGCATGTTGACGAACTACGTCAGCAACAACTTTGTTGAAATCAAAGACCGGTGGAAGAGCCCGGGCGACGTGACGAATGTTCCGCGCCTGTTCGTCGGCGACAACACGGATAAGAACAGTTCGACGCGCTTCATGGAGAAAGGGGACTTCCTGCGCGTGCGGCAGGTCCGCCTCTCCTACGTGCTGCCGGCGGCCGTTAGCCAGAAGTTCGGCTCGTCGCGGGCCAACGTGTTTGCCATGGTGCAGAACGCGTGGGTGTTCACCAAGTACTCGGGGGCTGATCCGGAGGTCAACTCCGCCGCCAACGAGGGCGCGTCCAGCAACATCGGCTACGGCGTCGACAACCGTTCCAACCCGCAGGTGCGCACCGTCACGGCCGGCATCAACCTCGACTTTTAATTCTTCCTGCTGACTTTGTTCATGAAATTCATATTTCCTTTTGTTCGGCGGGCCGCTTTCCTGGGCCTGCTCGCGGCAGCCAGCACCGGCTGCGACCTGTTGCAGCAAGATTCGCCGCAGGACTTCAGCCCGGACGACGTGTTCGGCTCGCCCGCGCGTATCGACAAGGCCGTGGTCGGCATCTATGACGGCCTGCAGGACGGCGACTTCCTGGGCAGCCGCGCGCTGATTTACAGCGACGTACGTTCCGACGATGTTGATCCGGCAGGCGCTTTCTCGTCGCTGGCTTTCAGCAACATTCCGTCGAGCGACGGATTTGCGCTGGGTGCCTGGGCGGGCGGCTACCGCAGCATGTACATGGCCAACTACGTTATCCGGGAGCTGGAAAAGCGCAACGGCGCGGGCCTGGATGCGGCCCGGTACAACCAGTACATCGGCGAGGCCAAGTTTGCGCGCGCCCTCTGCCACTTCACGCTGGTTAACCTGTTTGCGCAGCCCTACAACTACTCGGCCGACGCTTCGCACCTGGGTATTCCGATTCAGTTGACGGCGCCCGACGGCACGGAAGCTTACCAGCCCGATCAGCAGCTGGCCCGCTCCAGCGTGCGGGAGGTATACGCCCAGATCGAGCGCGACCTGCTGAGCGCCGTTGATCAGCTCCCCGAGTCGCAGGGCGGCGGGCGAGTGAGCATTGCCCGCGCCACGAAAGACGCCGCCCGCGGGCTGCTCTCGCGCGTGTACCTCTACAAGGGCGACAACACCAACGCCGCGCGCTACGCCGCCGACATCGTAAACTCCAACCGGCACCAGCTGAACACCACGGCGTTTACCGAATTCAAGACCGCCGCCGGGGGCGACCAGCCGCTCACCAGCGAGTCGATTTTCTTCATCGCCATGTCGCAGGGAGATAACCCGAACACCAACGCGGCAATCGGACAGCACTACGCGCCCACGACGGGCGACATCACGGTGACGCCCTACCGCAACGCGCTGCCGGGCCCGGCTACCGGCTCGACCAACGCGACCAACACGGACCGTCGCCGCCTGGACATGCTGGTGCTGCGCTCGAACCGCTGGTGGACCCGCAAGTACACCTCGGACCTGCCCAACGGCTCGGCCGGTGGCTCCAACGTGGCGGCCTGGATTCCGATTATCCGCTACCCGGAAATCCTGCTCACCCGCGCCGAGGCGCTGGTGAAGCTGGCCGGCAGCATCACCGATCTGCAAACCGACACGACGGCCCTGCACATGCTGAATCTGGTGCGTGAGCGTTCCAGACCGCTGAACGCCGCGCGCTACACCAAGAACACCTTCAGCACGAAGGAGCAGTTCCTGGATGCCGTGCTGCGGGAGCGGCGCTTCGAGCTGGCCTTTGAAGGCCACCGCCTCTACGACCTGCTGCGCAACGGGCGCAACGTGCCGGCCCACGGCACCACGTCGACGGTGCAGCAGCTGGACTGGAAGAGCCCCAAGTCCATCCTGCCGATTCCGGCCAACGAAATTGCCCGCAATCCGAACCTGGTTCAGAACGACACCTACTAAGCTCGTTTAGCGTCAGCCAAGCTCAACGGCCCGATCGAAATTCGATCGGGCCGTTGTCATTTTGGGACATTCCTGATTTAAAATGGGTATTCCTTTTCAGATAAGAAAACCACTCAACCGTTTACAAATCACCACCATTTAGCCAGTATTACCATTAAAAATGCATTAATCTTATTGGAATAGGATTACTCTACAGTACATTTAGAATACAGCTTCTCAATTCACTCACTCACTTTTTCATTCCATGAATAAACTTCTACTGGGTTTGCTTCCCTTGGCAGCGATTGTGCACCAGGTGGAAGCCCAGACCCGTCAGATTTCCGGCCGGGTTACGGATAGAACCACTGGCGAAGGAATTCCCGGCACCACCGTGCTGGTAAAAGGTACCACTACCGGCGTTTCAACCAACTCGGACGGCAGCTTTACCGTGTCCGTGCCATCGTCGGACGCCGTGCTTCAGATTAGCTCGGTTGGGTATATCGCAACGGAGCGTACGGTTGGCAACGATACGCAGGTTAACATTGGCCTAGCTGCCGATACCAAGCAGCTGACGGAAATCGTCGTAACGGGCTTTGGTGGTGCGCAGGAACGCCGGGAAATTACCGGCTCCATCGCAACGGTGAAGGCTTCGGATTTTGAAAACCAGCCCATCGTCGGCGTCGACCAAGCTCTGCAAGGCCGGGCCGCCGGTGTGCAGGTAACGCAAAACTCTGGTACGCCGGGCTCGGGCATTGCCGTGCGCGTACGCGGCGCGGCTTCGCTGTCGGCGAGCAACGAACCGCTGTACGTAGTGGACGGGCTGCCTATCAACTCCGGTAGCTACACCAACATCGGCACCGGCAACCAGCAGACCAACGCGCTGTCGGACATCAACCCGAATGATATCGAGTCGATTGAAGTGCTGAAGGACGCCGCGTCGGCCGCTATTTACGGTTCGCGGGCTTCCAACGGGGTAGTGCTGATTACCACCAAGCGTGGCAAAGCGGGCAAAACCCGCATCACGCTGGACTACTACCGTGGCACCCAGACGGCCTGGAAAAAGCCGAACAACATCAGCGGACAGCAGCAAACCGAGCTGTTCCTGGAAATGATTGAAAACCGCTACCCACGCGCTGCCAACGGTTCCATTCCGGCGTTTGGCGTGCCCTTCCGCAGCTACGCCGACGCCGCCGCGTACGCGTTTGGCTCGGGTGCTTTGGCAGTTAACGGCGGGATTTACCAATTCAACGACGACGGCGACGGCGTCCGCGACGTAGCCACGTTCCAGAATCCGTCGAGCGCGACGAACACCAACTGGTCGGACGAAGTGTTCCGCACGGCTCCGATTACCAACTACGAGCTTTCCTTTTCGGGCGGCAATGACAAAACCCGCTTCCGCGTAGGGGCCGGCTATTTCGACCAGGACGGGATTCTGCTCGGCTCGGGCTTCAAGCGCGCCAGTGCCCGCATCAACCTGGAAAACAGCATCAGCGACCGGGTACGCATGGGCCTGAACGTGGGCCTGAACCGTTCGGTGAACAACCGCATCAACAACGACAACAACATCAACGGGGTGCTGAGCGCCGCGGCGCTGGTAGCCAGCGACGTACCCGTGCGCAGAGCCGACGGTACTTACTACAAAGACCCCGGTGCATCGACCGAAAACCCGGTGGCGGCGGCGCTGGAGCCCACCATCAAGGGCGTCAGCGGACGCATCATCGGTTCGCAGTACACCGAATTTGACATTCTGAAGAACCTGAAGTACCGCGCTACCTTCGGCCTGGATTACCTCACGTTCAAAGACGACACCTTCTTCCCAACCACGACCAACACCGGCGCCGGTACCAGCGGCTCGGGCACCTCGTCGTACCGGCAGGACGTCAACTGGAACCACGTCAGCGCGCTGACCTACTCCAACACGTTTGCGGACGCGCACTCGGTAACCGCCCAGCTTATCGGCGAATACCAGCGCGACCTGTTCAACGAGGTGTTTGCGCAGGCGTCGGGCTTTCCCGGCAACAGCGTGGAGCAGCTGTCGGCCGGTGCCTTGAAGACGGGGGCATCATCCAGCGAAAACGAGTGGCGGATCGGGGGTCTGCTTACCCGTTTGAACTACTCGTTCCGCGACAAATATCTTTTCAGTGCCAGCATCCGCCGCGACGTGTCTTCGCGCTTCGGCGCTAACAACCGCGTGGGTTACTTCCCCGCCGTGTCGGTGGGCTGGCGTCTGGTGGAAGAGAGCTTCATCAAGAATATCGCGGCCATCAGCGAACTGAAGCTGCGGGCCAGCTACGGCCAGACCGGCAACCAGGAAATCGGCAACTTCGCTTCGCGCGGCCTGATTTCGACGGGGGCCAACTTCCAACAGGTAGGCGGCTTGGCCCTGGGTCAGCTTGAAAACCCCGACCTGAAATGGGAGCGGACGGCGCAAACCAACGTGGGCATCGACTTTGGTCTGCTGAATAACCGCATCCTGATCGTGGCTGACGCTTACAAGCGCGACACCCGCGACCTGTTGCAGGCCCGCCTCGTTCCGGGCAGCACCGGTTTCCTTTCCTACCAGGCCAACGTGGGTAGCATCGAGAACAAGGGCCTGGAGCTGGGCATCACCACGGTGAACATTCAGGGTGACGGCACGGGCAGCTTCGAGTGGACCTCGAATCTGAACCTGACCTTCAACCGCAACAAAGTCACCAAAATTCTTGACGGTACGCCCTTCGCCGCCGGCTTTGCCAGCTGGGTAGAGCAAGGCAAGGCGCTGGGGTCCTTCCGCGGTTACCGCGTGGACGGCATCTTCCAGACGCAGGAGGAAATTGACAACCTGGACCGCGCGGCCGTGGCCGCTACCGGCGTGGCCACGGCCCGTTACCAGACGGCCCTGACCCGCCCCGGCGACATCAAGTTCCGTGACCTCAACGGGGACGGCGTCATCACAGGCGACGACCAAGAAATCATCGGCAACGCGCAGCCCAAGCTGTTTGGGGGCTTCACCAACACCGTGCGGTACAAGGGCTTCGACCTGACGGCCTTTATCCAGGTGAACCTTGGCAACGATATTTACAACAACACGACTTCGTTCACGCAAGGCATGAACACGGTGTACGGCCAGGATGTGTCGGTGCTGAACCGCTGGACGCCCAACAACACCAACACGGACATTCCGCGGGCGGTGTACGGCGACCCGAACAACAACCGTCGCGTGTCGGACCGCTTCATCGAGGATGGCTCGTACGGCCGCCTGAAGAACCTCGTGCTGGGTTACACCCTGTCGCCTTCCCTGGCCAACCGCGCCAAGCTGAGCTCGGTGCGCGTGTACGTACAGGCCCAGAACCTGTTCACCATCACCAACTACTCGGGCCTCGACCCGGAAGTCAACACCTTCAGCGGCTCGAACACCGCGCTGGGCACGGATTTTCTCACCTATCCGCAAGCCCGCACCATCACCGGGGGCATTAGCCTGGGCTTCTAATTCACCTTCTTCGCCTTTTCGCAATGCATAAGCATACTTTCCGCCGTGTAGCTTCCGCAGCGGCTTTTCTTCTCACCCTGGGCTTCGGCACCACGTCTTGCGACGACGTCGTCGAGGTAGACCCGCGGGCCAGCCTTGATCTGAGCACCGGCCTGAGCACGCCGTCCGACGTACAGGCCGGTCTGCGCGGCTCCTACGACGCGGTGCAGAGCGTGAACTACTGGGGGCTGCGCTACATGATGTTTGCCGATCTGGGCGCCGACAACGCCCGCCACACCGGCACGTTCCCCACGTTTGCGCAAATTGCCAACAACCTCATCCTGCCCGACAACACCGAGCTGGCCAGCATCTGGAACATCATTTACAGCGGCATCAACCGTTGTAACTACGTCATCGTGGAAGGGCGTAAGATTACCGACCCGAGCTTTACCACCAAGGGCGAAGTAATAGCCCAGGCCCGGGCCCTGCGCGCGTTCCATTACATGAACCTGCTGGGCTACTGGGGCGGAACGCCCGAAGGCTACGGCTACCCGGGCGGCCTGGGCGTGCCCCTGCGCATGCAGCCCACGGCCGACATCAACAGCCCGGCCATTCAGCCGCTGGCCCGCTCCAGCGAAGCCGTGGTGGTCGACTCCATCAAAGCTGACCTCACCTACGCCATCAGCAAGCTGCCGAACTACAGCTCGGCAGTGGGTGGCGGCGGCAGCACCAACTCCCGCGCCTCGATTGGCAAAGTAGCGGCTCTGGCCCTGCGCATGCGCCTGGAGCTGCGCCTGCGCAACTACGCGGAGGTCATCAACTACGCCAACCAGATTCAGGCCACCTACGGCACGACGGTTCCGCTGGAAGGCATCTACGCCAACATCTTCAGCAACAAATTCTCGACGGAAGCCATCTGGGAACTGCCGTTCGACGCCGTGGATGCCAACCAAATTGCCTTCTTCTGGTTCCCGACGGCCAACGGCGGCCGCAACGAGGTGGACCCGGCCACTACGCTGGCCGGTGCCCACGAAACGGGTGACAGCCGCCTGCCCGTCAACGTAGCGTCGTCTCCCAACCCGACGGGCGCTACCCGGAAGTTTTTCCGCGTCACCGGCGACGACAACGTGCTGCTGATTCGTACGGCGGAGGTGCTGCTCTCCCGGGCCGAAGCGTACGCCCGCAATGGGCAGTTGTTTGAAGCACTGACGGACCTGAACCGGGTACGTGCCCGCGCTGGCCTGGCTGCCCGCGCTGGTCTGACCCAAGCTCAGCTGATTACGGCCATTCTGAGCGAGCGGCGCATTGAACTGGCCAACGAAGGCCACCGCTGGTTTGACCTGCGCCGCACCAACACCGTGCAGACGGTGCGCACGGATGTAACGCAGACGTACCGCAATCTGTGGCCCATTCCGCAGCGGGAGCGGCAGACCACGCAGAACCTGGTGGAACAGAACCCCAACTACTAAACGGGAACTTCCCCCAAGCAAAAGCCCCGACCAGACTGGTCGGGGCTTTTTTTATGCCAGCTCGTTGATGCGTAGGCAAACCGGCTCGGCCGCGGCAACCGGCTGCCGGAGCCAGGCGGCTATTCGTTGGCCCACCTGCCCCGCATCGGCCAGCTGGCCGTCCTGGTGCAAGCCGACGAAGCGGGCGGCTTCGCTGAAGCTCCCCTCCCCCGCCGCGCGGATGTGTGCCTGCATGTCGGTATCCACGGTGCCCGGCGCGAGGCTGCGGATGCGTACGCCGCGGCCGCGCTGGTCCTGCTCCTTCTGCGCCACCTGGCTGAGCATGTCCAGGGCGGCCTTGGAAGCGCAGTACGCGCCCCAGCCGTCGACGGGGCGCTGGCCGGCGCCGCTGCTGATGTTGAGCACGGTGCGCGGGCACGTGAGGCTGCCGTAGGCGCTCAGGAAGGTGTTCATCAGCATGGCCGGGGCAATGACGTTGACGTCGAACACAAACTCGTAGTGCTCGTTGGGCAGCTCGCCCGCGTAGCTGATTTCGCCCATCACGCCGGCGTTGTTTACCAGGGTCAGGCTACCGGCGTCGGGGCGGGCGGGGAACAGCTTGTAGAGGTTGTTCTGCACGGCCACGATGTCGGAAAGGTCGAGGGGCTGGTGCTGGTAGCGCGGGTGCTCGATGGTGGCGTGGCGCGACACGCCCAGCACGTGCGTATCGGGCTGCTGCAGCACGGCCTCGGCCAGGGCCCGGCCGAGGCCCCGGCTGGCGCCGGTAATGATGTAGTAGTGCATGTGGGAAATGGCGAAATGGTGAGGTGGTGAAACGGGGAGTATCCGTTCTGGCGCCCGGCTCCCCGGCAAATACGCCGGGAAAGGGGTGGCCGTTGAACCTCGACTCACTATTTCACCACCTCACCAGCACACTAACTCACAGAATGTACTGGCTCAGGTCGCGGTTGCGCACCATACCCTGCAGGCGCTGCTCCACCAGCTCGCGCGTCACCTGAATGTGGGCGTTGGGGCCGATGCGGTCGGGCACGTCGAAGAGGATGTCGTTGAGCAGGCGGCTCATAACGGTGTGCAGGCGGCGGGCGCCGATGTTTTCCACCTCGCTGTTGACTTCGAAGGCAATGCCGGCCAGCTGCTCCAGGGCCGCGTCGTCGAAAGTCAGCTCCACGTCTTCGGCCTTGAGCAGGGCTTCGTACTGCTTGGTAAGGGCGTTTTTGGGGTCTTTCAGGATGCGGTAGAAGTCCTCCTTGGTCAGGCTTTGCAGCTCCACCCGAATGGGGAAGCGGCCCTGCAGCTCCGGAATCAAATCGGAGGGCTTGCTGACGTGAAAGGCGCCGGCGGCGATGAAGAGGATGTGGTCGGTGTTGACTACGCCGTACTTGGTGGTCACAGCCGAGCCTTCGACGATGGGCAGCAGGTCGCGCTGCACGCCTTCGCGGCTCACGTCGGGGCCGCTCTTGTTGGCGTTGGAGGAGGCCACCTTGTCGATTTCGTCGATGAAGATGATGCCGGCGTTTTCGGCCAGCCGAATGGCTTCGTCCTTCACTTCGTCCATGTCGATGAGCTTGGCGGCTTCCTCGTCGAGCAGGATTTTGCGGGCCTCGGCAATAGTGACCTTGCGCTTGCGCGTCTTCTTGGGCATCATCGAGCCGAGCATGTCCTGCAAGCCCTGCAGCGAGGCTTCGTCGAGGCCGGCCTGCCCGCCCATCAGGCCGATGCCGGGGCTGCCGCCCTGCTGCACCTTGATGTCGATAAACCGCTCTTCCAGCTCACCGCGCTGCAGCTTTTCGCGGAACCGCTCCCGGGTCCGCTCGTTCAGCTCCAGGTCGGAGGACGGCATGTCGTCGGGGCCCGCACCGGTGCTGCCGCCAAAGCCCAGGCCGCCGGGCTTCACGACCGAGCTGCCGACGCCCGGCAGCGGCGGAATCAGCGCGTCGAGGATGGCGTCTTCCACGGCCTGGGCGGCCTGGCTTTTCACGGCTTCCTTGCGGCGCTGCTTTACCAGGTTTACGGCCTGCTCGGCCAGGTCGCGCACCATGCTTTCCACGTCGCGGCCCACGTAGCCGACTTCGGTGAACTTGGAGGCCTCGACCTTGGTGAAGGGCGCATCGGCAATGGCGGCGAGGCGGCGGGCAATTTCGGTTTTGCCCACGCCCGTCGAGCCAATCATCAGGATGTTGTTGGGCACGATTTCGCGCTGCATGTCGGCCGGGGCGTGCAGGCGGCGCCAGCGGTTGCGCAGGGCAATGGCCACGTTGCGCTTGGCGTCGTGCTGGCCGATGATGTATTTGTCGAGCTCGGCCACAATCTGGGCCGGCGTGAGGAAGGTGGCGGAGTCGAGCATAAGCGGGAAAAGCGGAGTAGCGCCGCTGCCGACTAGATACTAAGCCGCAGCGGTAGGGTTGCCCGGCTGCAAAAATGATGGCGGAAACCGGCAGCGTGCCGTTCTGGCAGACGACAGCACCCGCCGTCATTCCGCGCATCAAGCGGCGTCCATCCTTCCTCTCGCGGCACGACGGCTCAGCTAGCACTACCCAAAACAGCACTGCCCGAAACCGCGCTGATGCTGGTTTCGGGCAGTGCTCAGGTTACGGCTGGCCCATTGGCCAGGACCGATTGCTTCGGCTACACCTCGCAATGACCGCGGGTGCCGCCGCTGGCCAATACTAGCCTTGCTCAGTCCTTCTTGCCGAACAGCTCGTCCACGTTGCGGGTCAGGGTTATGTAGTTGGCTCCGCCGGAGACGTGGTACATGGCGCGGGTGTACTCGAACTGATAGGCTCCCAGCCGGAGCATGCCGCCGAAAGCCAGACCGGCGCCGCCGGAAGTGTTGTCGAGGCGCAGCTCGCGGCGGCGCATGTGGTTGTACGACACGCGGATGTTGAAGCCCTTGCCCAGCAGCAGCTCCCCGCCTACCGTGAAGTGGCGCGCAATCTTGTCGCCGACGCTCTTCTTGGGCACTTTGGTGGTGCCGTCGAGGCTCTGGGTGCGGCTCTGCAGGGTGTCGAGGTACACGATGTCGAACTGCTGCAGGTGGTGGGCCGTGATGGTAAAGCGCACCGGCATGTGCTCGGGCTTGATGGAAGTGCCCAGCTGCACGTCGAAGGGCAGCGGCTCGCGGCTGCTGCCGTCGAAGGGCTTCACCTGGTAGCCCAGGTTCTTGACGGCCAGGCCCACCGTCCAGTCCTTTTCAGGGTGCTTGAACACGCTGCCCACATCGAGCAGGGTGGCCAGCGAGTGGTTGCCGGCAATGCCGGCCACGGCGAAGCGGGCCGTGGCGCCCATGGTGAACGGCCCGACTTCGTGGGCATTGCTCAAACTCAGGTGGTAGTCGTTGACCGAAAACTTGCCCATGGGGTTGCCGGCCGGGTCGTACATATCGAAGTCGCCGTAGCTGAGGTACGAGAGGCCGAAACCCCAGCGACCGAGCTTCGCGGAGTTGCGCACGTAGGCGGCCGTGCTCTGCTTGATGTCGCCGAGGTAGCCGCCGTAGCTCAGGGCCAGGCGGCCGTCCATATCGGCGTTGAGCAGGGCCGGGTTGCCGTAGAGCATGTTCGGGTCGGCGGTGCGGCCCGACACGCTCATGCCGCCCACGCCGGCCAGGTAGGCGGCGGGCGGCAGGTTCAGCGAAGAGAAGACGCTTTGCCCGCCCACCTGGGCGTGAGCAACCGTGAGGCCGCCGGCAAAGGCGGGCACAACCAACAAAGCACGAAGCCAGGACCGCTGATTGCGCTGATAATTCGCTGATAACGGGGAGGCAGACAGGCGGCGTACGGGTCGAATCATCACAGCTAAGATACAACAGGGAAACGCGAGCCTAACGCTGCATTGGCGGTTTTATGATACACCGTCCCGGCTTTACTCGTAGTGGTTTTCCTGCTCCGCCGGATTCGCCGGCAAATCCGGTTGCCGCGCGCCCCAAAAACGCAGGAAGTCCTGCTTGCCGCCGACCCCGGCCTCGTCCATCATCCTGACCTGAAAAGGAAAGCGTAGCCCCGCTCCGACTGGCTGCCGAAGCGGGGCTACGCTACTCTAAAACCGGCCGGCTTTACTGTACTTCCACTTCGTGCAGCGGGGCGGGAGCTTTTTCTTCCTCGCGCACCACCAGCTTCAGCGGCTTGGGCACCAGTTCGTCCAGCAAGGCCACCTGCAGCACGTCGTCGACGCGGTCGGCGTAGTGAATGCGCAGGTCCTTCACGTATTCGGCGGGGATTTCCTGGATGTCCTTGCGGTTTTTGTGGCTCAGGATGATGTCCTTGATGCCAGCGCGCTTGGCGGCCAGCACCTTCTCCTTGATGCCGCCCACCGGCAGCACCTTGCCGCGCAGGGTAATTTCGCCGGTCATGGCCAGGTGGGAGCGGATTTTGCGCTGCGTAAACACCGAGGCAATGCTGGTGAAGATGGCAATGCCCGCGCTCGGCCCGTCCTTGGGCACGGCGCCCTCGGGGAAGTGAATGTGCAAATCGTACTGATCGAACAGGCGGTAGTCGATGCCCAGCTCCTCGGCCCGGCTGCGCAGGTACGACAGCGCCGTTACGGCCGATTCCTTCATCACGTCGCCGAGCTGGCCCGAGAGGGTGAGCTTGCCCCGGCCCCGGCTCAGCAGGCTTTCGATGAACAGAATGTCGCCGCCTACGCTCGTCCAGGCCAGTCCCGTGACTACGCCGGCCGTGTCGTTGTCCTGGTACAGGTCGCGGTCGAAAATGGCCGCGCCCAGGATTTTGCTCACGTCCTCGGGCTCCAGCTTGGCCGGGAAGGTTTGCTTCATGGCCTTGTGCTTGGCAATGTTGCGCGCCAGGGCCCCCAGCTTGCGCTCCAGGCTGCGCACCCCCGATTCGCGGGTGTAGTCGTCGATGACGCGCTGCACGGCGCTGGTGCTGATGCTCACGTCCTTGGCGGTGAGGCCGTGCTCGGTCACCTGCTTGGGCCAGAGGTGCTTTTTGGCAATCTGCGTCTTCTCCTCCAGCGTGTAGCCCGTCAAATCGATGATTTCCATCCGGTCGCGCAGGGCGGGATGAATGGAGTCGAGCGAGTTGGCGGTGGCAATGAAGAGCACGCGCGAGAGGTCGTACTCCACTTCCAGGTAGTTGTCGGTGAAGGTGGAGTTCTGCTCGGGGTCGAGCACTTCCAGCAGGGCGGCCTGCGGGTCGCCGCGGAAGTCGGAGCTGAGCTTGTCAACCTCGTCCAGAATCATCACCGGGTTGGAGGCGCCAGCTTTCTTGATCTGCGAGATGATGCGGCCGGGCATGGCGCCCACGTAGGTTTTGCGGTGCCCGCGGATTTCGGCCTCGTCGCGCACGCCGCCCAAACTCAGGCGCACGTACTTGCGGCCCAGCGCCGTGGCGATGCTGCGGCCCAGGGAGGTTTTGCCCACGCCGGGGGGGCCGTAGAGGCACAGAATCGGGGCGCGCAGATCCTGCTTGAGCTTGAGCACGGCCAGGTACTCCAGGATGCGCTCCTTCACCTTTTCCAGGCCGTAGTGGTCCTGATCAAGGATTTTGCGGGTGCGCGTCAGGTTGAAGTTGTCCTTGGTGTACTCGCCCCAGGGCAAATCGAGCAGGAACTCGGCGTAGTTCAGGCTTACCGGGTACTCGGCGGCCATGGGGCTCATGCGGCCCAGCTTGTCCAGCTCCTTCTGGAAGTGCTTGGCCACGGCCTCGGGCCACTTTTTGTCCTTGGCCCGCACGCGCAGCTTGTCCAGCTCCTGGTCGGGGCCTTCCTGGCCCAGCTCGTCCTGCAGCACCTTCAGCTGCTGGCGCAGGAAATAGTCGCGCTGCTGCTGGTCGAGGTCGGTGTGGACCTTGTTCTGGATTTCGTGCTTGATTTCGAGCAGCTGGATTTCCTTCAGCAGCAGCTCCAGCAGCCGGGTGCCGCGCTGCTGGCCCTCGTTGATTTCCAGCAGCTGCTGCTTCTGGCCCACTTCCACGTTGAGGTTGGAGGCCAGAAAGTGAATCAAAAAGGCTGGCGACTCGATGTTGTCCAGCGCCACCTGGGCTTCCTGCGGAATTTCGGGGTTGAGCTTGAGCATCTTGGTGGCCGCGTCTTTCAGCGAAGCCACCAGGCCCTTGATTTCCTTGGTCGAGCGCGTGGGCATCAGCTCGGGCAAATACTCCACCCGGGCCGCGAAGTAGGGCGTGCTCTGGGTGATTTCGCCGATGCGGAAGCGCTGCTGGCCCTGAATGATGATGGTGGTGTTGCCGTCGGGCAGCTCCAGCAGCTTCAGGATGCGGGCCATGGTGCCCACTTCGTAGAGGTCGGCAATGGCCGGGTCCTCGGCGTTGCCGGTTTTCTGGGCCACCACACCCACCAGCTTGTCGCCGCGGTAGGCGCGGCGCACCAGCCGGATGCTCTTCTTGCGCGTTACCGTGACGGGCAGCACCACGCCGGGGAAGAGCACGGTGTTGCGTACGGGCAGAATGGGCAGCACTTCCGGCGTTTCGCCCGGCTCGGGCGTCCCCTGCTCCGGGTCGGCCGACACGACTTGCACCAGCTCGTCGGGGCCGTCGGTCATGAGGTGAAGCCCGGCGGGCAAACGCGGATCGGATTTTTTAGGCATAGCAAGGGAAAAGGGCGGCAGCGCCAGAATGGCAGCCCCGGGCCGCGTAAAGGCTCCCCGGGAAACGAAGATACCGCTTTGTCAAGTGCCGTGCCATGCCAAAACGCGCGGCCACTGCGGCAGGGCGGCCGGGCCGCCGCTGAGCCGGGCCCGGCGGGCAACGAACGGGCCGTTGGCGGCAGGTTACAAGGGCGGAACTACCGCCGGCGAAACCGCCGAAGAGCAGCCAAATGCCGCGTACTTCTTGCAAATTTTCAATTCCGCCTACTTTTCCCTCCCAAACTCATAGCCATCTACCTTCCTATCGGCTAATACTTTCGTGTTCCGTCACCGAAAAGCTATATTTTTGAGGCCTTTCGCCTCCCACGCCGGGCTCTGCGCTGCTCGATCTATGCCTCGTTTAATACGCCAGTATTTGTTGTTACTCGTCGGCCTGCTCGGATTATCCGGGGCAGCGCTGGCCCAGAAGAACCTGCCCAACCAGCAACGGGCGCTCAAGGGCAAGATTACCCGCCAGCTGCGCGTGCGCCCCGACGCCACGCCCGACTTCGCTAACATCAACCGCGTTGCCTTCTTCGAGGACAAAAAGCAGCTGCGCGAAATTGCCAAGGCCGAAAAGCGCAAGAACTGGACGGCCGCCCGCAACCTGCTGGAGAAGTACGTGGCGCAGTTCGGCATCGAAAACTTCTACCGCAACAACATGATGCTCTGGCGCATGGGTCAGCTGTACGAGCGCACCGGCAACGAGGAAAAGGCCAAGGCCTACTACCGCCTCGCCCTGAAGCACCACCGCCAGGACGTGACGAAAGTGCAGCTCTACTACGACTCGCTGGAGCAGAAGGACGCCGACCTCTACGTGCCGCTCAAGACCTACTACGACATCGTGGAGTACCGGAAGAACATTGCCACCTTCCGGCCACCCAAGGGCGTGTACACCAACATGGGCGCGGGCATCAACTCGCAGGTGGAGGACTACGGCCCGAGCTACAACGACGACTCGCAGCAGCTGATTTTCTCCTCCAAGCGCAAGACCCGCGGCATTCACAACGTGGTCGATGAGGACCTGTACGTGGCCAAGCGCGAGGGCGAATCCTGGCTCGACGCCACGCCGCTGCCCAAGCCCATCAACTCGCCCTACAACGAGGGCTCGGCCTGCCTCTCCAAGGACGGCACCACCATGTACTTCTCGCGCTGCGAGTGCCCCACCTGCCACGGCAACTGCGACCTGTTCGTGTCGAAGTTCAAGAACGGGCAGTGGACGGTGCCGCAGAGCCTGGGCATGGCCGTCAACTCCACCGGCTGGGACTCGCAGCCGACCCTGTCGCGCACCGAGGACACCTTGTACTTCGCTTCCGACCGCATCGGCGGCTTCGGGCTGTCGGACATCTGGTTCACCTTCAAGCTCAAGAACGGGCAGTGGGCCAAGGCGCAGAACATGGGGCCGATTATCAACACCCGCGAAAGTGAGGTCAGCCCCTTCTACCACCCGCTCTACAACGTGCTGTATTTCTCGTCGCGCGGGCAGCTGCTGAACTTCGGCGACTTCGACATCTACAAGGCCTACCGCGTGGGCGGGCACTGGCAGGAACCCATCAACATCGGCCCGCTGGTCAACGGCAAGGGCTCGGAGTACTACTTCACCATCGACGCGGACTCGAAGAACCTGTACTACGCCCGCTCGGAGGAAAAGCAGATGAAGAACCTGGACCTCTACTCCTTCCCGCTGCCGATGGAGGCCCAGCCGCTGGCCACCACCCACGTCGAAGGCTCCCTGATTGACTCCGTCACGCAGAAGCCGCTGGGGGGCATCATCAGCATCATCGACGTGGACAACGGCATCGAAGTGGCCTCGAAGTACGTGCGCCCCGACGGCTCCTTCGACTTCGACCTCATCGACGGCTCGAAGTACGTGATGCTGATTCAGAGCCCGGACTACTTCACGGTGGAAAAGAAATTCGACCTGAAGGCCGACACGGTGATGAAGCTGATGACCACCAGCATCGACTACAACATCCCGCTCATTTTCCGCAACATCGAGTTTGACGCGGGCAAGGCCACTATCCGCACCGCCATGCACCCCACGCTGGACCGCATCGTGACGTTTATGGTGGACCACCCCGACACCCGGCTGCGCATTGCCGGCCACACCGACGCCGCCGGCGACCCGGACGTGAACGAGAAACTCTCGCAGGACCGCGCCGACGCCATCAGCAAATACATCGAAGCGAAGGGCAAGCTCAAACCCAACCGCATCGAAAGCCGGGGCTACGGCAGTACCGTGCCGCTACGCGAGGAACGCACCGAAGAAGACATGCGCACCAACCGGCGCGTGGAGTTCCGCCTGGTGAAGCCCGAAACCGAGCAGAAGCAGGCCAAGGAAGCCGGCGGCTGGAATTAAGGCCTCACATCATCATGTCAGCCCGCGGGCGCAGCCCCAGGCTGTGCCCGCGCTTCTATTGTCCCGACCTGCCCCCTCTCGTGCTATGGATTCACCGTTTCCCGCTCTTTTCTTCGCCCGCCAGCGCGGCCTGGCCGCGGCGGCCCTGCTGCTGACCGCCGCCGGCGCGGCCACCGCCCAGGCCCCGGCTGATTTGCCGGCCAGCACCCGCTACCGCGCCACCGCCCTGGGCTTGTCGATGGGCTGGGATGCGCCCTACGCCTTCGGCCTGGAAATCAGTCACCTCGTCACGCGCCGCCTCGATCTGAACGCGGGCACCGGCATCGGGCTGAGCGGCACCAAGCTGGGCGTGGGGGCGCGCTACTTCCTCGCACCGGAACGGCGCATGTCGCCCTACCTCGGGCTGAACGTGGTGCGCTCGGGCGGCTGGAGCGAGATTGAGCTGCGCGAAGGCGGTGGCGACGACTGGTACGAGGGCGACGGGACGCGCGTCGGCACGCTCACGGTGCGCCCCACCACCGTGCTGCACCTGCGCTCCGGCC
Organism: Hymenobacter edaphi; assembly: GCF_003258365.1. GTDB lineage: Bacteria > Bacteroidota > Bacteroidia > Cytophagales > Hymenobacteraceae > Solirubrum > Solirubrum edaphi. The sequence goes on from NZ_QHKM01000005.1 coordinate 349,817, forward strand.
TGCGCTGGCAGCCCGGTCGCCGCCCCGGCCGCGTGGGCCTGATCGGCAGCATGGGCTACGGCATCCGCGTCAGCGGCAACCCCATGCGCTACCACATGGACGCCGGCCAGGACCAGCCCGACGCCGTGGACCGGCTGGCGCACCGCATCGTGTACGCCCCCGGCGGGCTGGAAGTGTCGTTGGGCCTGAGCATCGGGCTGGGCCAGAAGATGCGGGAGTAGCGTCGTTTTGTAGCCCTCATCCCGAGCAGGGCGAACCGGAGGAAGCCGAAGCCAAGGCCCCGCCTCGAATCCTGCACCGCCGCTGCCTACGAAGTGCAGACGCTTTGCGAAGAGGTGTAACAATGCCGAAGCGCCGCCACCGCCGTCCTAACTTCAGGACGGCGGTGGCGGCGCTTTTCGTTTGGGGCGGGGTGCACGGCAAGTGCTTGACCACGTCGACCTTCGGTTCGGCTGCGCCTCGGGATGACCGTTCTGTTTCCCCGCTGCCTACCAGCTCAGCCGCTGCTCTTCGTTGCCTTCGCGAAAGAGGGCGCTCTGCTTTTTGCCGCCGGCTTCGAGGTTCACGATGTTCATCTGATCCGGGAACTGCTCCATGAGCAGGCGGTGGCGCAGCGTCAGGCCGCGGGCCGCCGCGGGCAGCTTCACGCTGAAGTACAGCCAGTGCGCGTCCTTCTCCACCTGCTGGCCCGCGTAGGTTATCGGCAACGCCTCGCCCGGCCGGGTGCCGATGGCCACAGTGCGGCGCAGGTAGCCGGCCAGCAGGGGCGTGAGCCGGGCGGCGGGCGTTTCGGCCAGGCTCAGGTGCCGCGGCTGCCCGGCCGACAAGGCCGCTTCCAGGTCGTCGGTGAAGATTTTCAGGGCCACTTCCAGCTGCTGGGTTTTCGCATTGACGCGCGCTTCCATAATGCTGGCGTGGTAGGCATGGGCCCAAGCGGCGGTGACCAGCACCAGCGACAAAGCCCCGAGGGCGAGTAATCGACGCATAAACAGGAGATTCTACCGGCTGCAACACCGCCGGGGAAAAAGTAATGCCATCTTCCGCGGCGGAGGATGGCATTACGCACCGTGGCGCGGGCTTTAGCCCGCGTCTGTCCGGGCAAAATTGGAGGCAGGCATCTGGCAGACGCGGCCCAAAGCCCGCGCTCCACCCCGCTGTATCCTTAGAAAATCGACTTAAAAATGTCGTTGAAGAACACGAACACCATCAAGCTCAGCAGCAGTACCATGCCCACTTTCTGGGCGTTTTCCAGGAATTTATCGGAGGGCTTGCGGCCCGAGAGCATTTCGTAGGTCAGGAACATCACGTGGCCGCCGTCGAGGGCCGGAATGGGCAGCAGGTTCATGAAGGCCAGCACCATCGAGAGCATGCCGGTCAGGAACCAGAACTTCTGCCAGTCGAACTTGCCGCCGTACTGCTGGGCAATGGCAATGGGCCCGCCCAGCGACTTGCGGGCCGAGGCCTCGCCGCGGAAAATCTTGCCAAAGGCCTTCAGCTGCGCCCCGATAACGCCAAACGCCTGCTTGGTGCCGCGCGGAATCGACTCGCCCAGCCCAAACTGCCGGTTGCTGAAGCTCAGCAGCGACTTGGGCCGGAAGCCCACCTTGCCGTCCTCGTCGATGCGCATGCGCAGCGTGACGGGCGCGCCGCTGCGCAGCACCTGCACGTCGGTGATTTTGTCGGCCGGGGCGGGCGGGGTGGTTTTGCCGCTTACCCCGTTAACGACGCGCTGCAGCAGCGAGGGTTTCTCCACGCGGTTGGCGTTGAGGGCCAGGGCCTGCTGCAGTTCCGAAAAGAAGCGGATATCCTGCGCGCCGACGCGGGTAATCTGGTCCCCGGGGAGCAGGCCAGCCTTGGAGGCCGGGCCGCCGGGCACCACTTCCTCCACCACAAACGGGTCGCGCGGGGCCACGAAGAAGGCTTCCTCGCTGTCGGAGAGGCGGTCCATGAAGTCCTTGGGCACCGGCACGTCGAGCAGCTGCCCGTTGCGCTCCACGGTGTAGTAGCTGCCGTTGCCCAGAATCACGTCGGGGGCGTACACGTCGTTGAACTCGGCGAACGGGCGGCCGTTGATTTTCACGATTTTGTCGCCGGTGCGGAAGCCCAGCTGCTCGCCCAGCTTGCTGGGGGCAATGCCGAACTTTTCGGCCTCCTTGGCGGGCAGAAAGTCCTCGCCGTAGGTGAAGGTCAGCGCCGAGAAGATGACGATGCCGGTGATGACGTTGACGATAATGCCGCCGAGCATCACGATCAGGCGCTGCCAGGCCGGCTTGGCCCGGAACTCGTAGGGCTTGGGCGGCCCGCTCAGCGCGTCGGTATCCAAGGACTCATCGACCATGCCGGTAATCTTGACGAAGCCGCCCAGGGGCACGGCCCCGATCATGTACTCCGTCTCGCCGATTTTCTTCCCAAAAATCTTGGGCGGGAAGCCGATGGAGAACTTCTCCACCCGCATGCCGAACCACTTGGCCGAAATCATGTGCCCGGCCTCGTGCACGCCCACCAGGATGGAAAGGCCCAGCAGCAGCTGGCCGACCATGATTAAAATTTCCATTCTTGAATCAGTTGTCAGTTGTCAGTTGAGAGTTGTCAGTCGGTTTTGCGCCGGACGACTTGGGCGTAAGCGTTTTGTAGTAGCGAATGAAGCCTTGTAGAAGCTTGCGGCATTCATCAAGAGCGGCTAAGGTCGTCGTTAGTTGCTCCGTATTCAGGTAATGCTGGTCAGCAGCGAGGTAGCACTGCGTTTCCCGTTCGAACAAGGAGCCGCGCGCCACAAATAGAAACTGAATCGTGTCGCGGGCGTGCTGACGGCCGCAGCCTTCCGCGATATTCGATGGCACCGAAACCGCCGCCCTTCGCATCTGGTTGGTCAGTCCCAACACCTCTTCCCGCGGGAAGCTGCGCGTTAGGTCGTAGATCAGGGCCACCAGCGCCCGACTGCGCTGCCACACCAGCAAGTCGGTGTACGGACGGTCGAGCATGGTAACGAATTTGACTGACAACTAACAACTCGCAACTGACAACTGGTACTACTTCACCAACTCCGCCGCCACCCGGCGGGTTTCCGCGTCGGTCTGCACGTAGTCGTCGAGGGAAGGCTCGGCAAGGTACGAAACCCGCGTCAGGCAGCTTTCCACCACCTCGGGCAGCTGCAGAAAGCCGATTTGCTCGCGCAGGAAGGCGGCCACGGCTACTTCGTTGGCGGCGTTGAGCACGCAGGGCGCGTTGCCGCCGCGGCGCATGGCCTCGAAGGCCAGCGGCAGGTTGCGGAACGTGGCCCCGTCGGGCTGCTCAAAGGTGAGCGTGGGGTAATCGAGGAAGCTGAAGCGCGGGAAGTCGTTGACCAGGCGCTCGGGGTAGCCCAGCGCGTACTGAATGGGCAGCTTCATGTCGGGCAAGCCGAGCTGGGCCTTCAGCGAACCGTCGCGAAACTGCACCAGCGAGTGAATGATGCTCTGCGGGTGCACCACCACCTCGATCTGTTCATTGGTCAGCCCAAACAGCCACTTGGCTTCGATAACCTCCAGGCCCTTGTTCATCAGGGAGGCCGAGTCGATGGTGACTTTGGCGCCCATGTCCCAGTTGGGGTGCTTCAGGGCCTGGGCCCGGGTAACCTGGGCCAGCTCCTGGGCCGAGCGGCCGCGAAATGGCCCGCCCGAGGCCGTCAGGATGATTTTCTCCACCGCGTCGGGCTGCTCGCCCACCAGGCACTGGAAGATTGCCGAGTGCTCGGAGTCGACGGGATAGATGGCCGCGCCGTGCTGCCGGGCCAGGCTGGTGACGAGCTGCCCGGCCACCACCAGGGTTTCCTTGTTGGCCAGGGCAATGGTCTTGCCGGCTTTCAGCGCGGCCAGCGTGGGCAGCAGGCCGGCGTAGCCCACCAGGGCCGTCAGCACCACGTCCACGTCGGGGCGGGCGGCCACTTCGGTCAAAGCGGCGGCGCCGGCCATGACGGTGGTTTCGGGCTGATTGGCCAGGGCCGCTTTCACGCCCGCATACTGGGCCTCGTCGCCGATGACGACCACGGCGGGGCGAAACTCGCGGGCCTGCAGCACCAGCAGGTCGGCGCTGCGCTGGGCCGTGAGCACGGCCACGCGAAAGCGGCCGGGCTGGGCGCGCACCACGTCGAGCGTTTGGGTGCCGATGGAACCGGTGGAGCCCAGCAGGGCCAGGGAGCGGGGGTGGGAAGAGGTCATGAGCAGGAGGTCGGCGGCCGACCGCGGCGGGTCGTCTGGCAAAGGTAAGGCGGTTCGGCGGCCGGGCCCGCATGTGGCCCGAGCTAAGCCGCAGTCCTACCGCGGCATCGTCCGTTGACAACGGCTCAGGCAGGCCGCGCGACCCGAATGCGGCAACCCAGGAACGCGGCGCTCATCTGTGGTTGATGCGCCCAGCATGGGCGGCGATGCTTTCCCGGGAGCAGCAACGGCGAGTAACGGGCGGCTTATCGGGGTAAAAAAAGGACTCTGGCAGCCGGGCTCGAACCGGCGTCCACCCGGAAAGCGAGCCGGGCGCTCTTCCACTGAGCTATACCAGAGTTGGTGGTGAGAGCCGGGCTCGAACCGGCGGCCGCCCGGGTGATAGAGCCGGGTATTCTTCCACTGAACTACCTCACCGGATGCTGCTAATTATCCTCGGGCCGCAGGGGCTGCGCCGGTTTGCCCGAGAAATAACGGTGACGCTTGAGCACGGCGGCAAGATACGGATTCGCCACGCTCACGCCGTGTACCAGCTCGGGGGTGGGCTGGAAGGCCACCACTCCGTGCGGGCGCGGGGCCAGCCAGCCGGTTTTGTAGGCATCGAGGCCGGCGCGGCGGCACACGTTTTCTACCTGAGTGCGGGTGCAGCGGGCCGTGCCGGCCAGCACCTCCCAGGGAAATGGCAGCTCGGCCCACACGGCCGTGTTCGGGTCCAGGTCGCCGCCGCTGCTGCGGTGCCAGAAGGCTACGTCGGCGGCCATCAGGCGCATGACCTTGCCAAAGCACAGCTCATCGAGCACAAACTCCATTCCCAGCGCGTAGAGCAGGTTCAGCCAACTGTCGCGGGCCTTGTTCCAGGCGCCAGCCGCCGCATTCCAGGTCGAGGAGTCGTCGCCGCGCTTCACCACCATCGTCGTGGCCCGAAAGTCGTTCTGCGCCCAGATGTCGCCCAGAAAATCGGCCAGATCGGTCAGAAAAGTGGCCCACTGGCCCAGCAGCTCGCCTTTCTGAGCCTCGGTGAGCTGGGCCAATACTTCGGGGGCGGGGTACACCTGGGCCACGGCCCACCAGTTGGGCGCCGCGGTCGTCGGGGCAAGGCCCGAGCCCGTCAGCCGCAGAAACAGCATGTGGGCCACTTCGTCGTAGGGGCGCTGCTGGCTTTGGTTGGTGAATTCGCTGCGCACGTTGCAGCGGGCCGTGTAGTAGGCAATAAAGGCCGCAGTGGCCGGGTCGCGGGCAAATTCCTCGTAGCTGATGCGGTGCGCAAACTTGTGCTTGGCTACCTGTTCCTGCTCCAGCTTGCGGTACTCGCGCAGCAGGCGGAACAGCTTCTGCTCCAGGTGGCGCAGGCTGCGGAACAGCTTGTTGTAGCGGCGCTTCGAGAGGTCGAGGCCGGCGGCGCGGCGGGCTTCCCGGTTGAGCCGGTCGGCCTCGTAGTGGTGGTGGTCGAATTCCTTGCCGATGAGCGGATTCAGCTCCCGCAGCAGGGTTTCAACGGCGGCGGGGTCGTCGAAGCGGGCGGCGGGGTCGGGCGTTACCCGAAACAGTTCCGCGGCTTTGCCGGCTTGCTTGTCGGCCCCGACCACCGCGCGGAAAGTCTGTTGCATGGCGGTGTACTGCCACACGCTCCGCCGGATGGAATGGCGGGCGGCTTTTTCCAGGGTCGCCCGCTGCTGCGGCGTCAGTTCCGCCTGCAACAAGGGCAGCAGCATATCGGCCACATCCTCGGGGCGTCGACGCTGCCGCAGGGTATCGTAGAGGACACGTAAATCCATCCGTAACCAGAGTAGAATCGAGGAAATATAGGCGGAAGATGCTCTTCGTCCGCCGAAAATTAACCGGGCCGCCGGCGGGACTGCGCCAGCTACGCCACGGCCTCTATCCGCACGGGCTTGCCATTGAAGGTCACCTGTTCACCCGCGCGCTTGCCGCTCAGCGCCTGCGCCACCGGTGCCGCGCCGGATACGGCGAAGTAGTCCACTCCGTCGATGGCAAACTTGCCGGCGCTGATGCTCACGTAGAAGCGGCCCATGCTGGTCGTGACCAGGGCGCCGGGCCGCACCGCGTCGCAGGGGCGGGCGGGGTCGATGCGCTGCAGCTCGCCCAGGAGCTGTTTGGCTTCGTGGAGCTGCACGGCGTTTCGGTCGCGCTCGTTCTGGGCCATGGCGCGGCCGGTTTCGTACTTGTCGCCGGCGCTGCTCTTGGTTTCGGAGTTGGCCGATTCCTGGGCCGCGTCGATGGCGGCCTGGCAGGTGGCCATGCGCTGCTCGACGAAGGCGAGGCAGGCGGCGTGGAGCTGGGGTTTAAGCATCAGTGAGGATACACCTGAATCCAGGTGATTTTGGCATTGCTAACGGAAATCTTTACGGGCGTATCCGCCACAACGTAGTTGCCCACGTTGCCTTGCTTGTAGAACACATATTGTATTCCTGGCTTTTCTACGCTACCGCTGAAAGCTACTTCCAGGTTGGCATCCATCATATTGGGCACTACCACTACCCCTGGCAGAGCGGCTTTCAGCTGGCCCGAAGTGGAATTGACGTGAATTCCTTTCGCCGTACGGTAGGCCGGGTGCAAGGCTATCAGCCCCGCCAGCTGCTTTTTCGTTTTCCAGTCGGGGAAGTACACGAACAGCTTCTTTCCGGCGTAGCTGACCGTCACGCCACTGGGCTTTGACTCGTGCTCATCGAAGCCGTAGGCAGCCATGGACGTCGGGGAGAAGGCGCAGCCTTTGTACAGCTTTTTCAGCTGCGCCGTCGACATGCCAATGCGTGCTTGGCCCACGGAGGTTTCGGTAATGGTGGGCACATCCGGAAACGCAGCCGGAGGGGCTTGGTAGATAGAGCCCGTGGCTAGTAGCCAGGTACTCCAGATGGTCAGAAAGGTGAACATATTGTTGCGCTAAAACGAGAGTAACTCTTTTTACATTTTCATTTGCTCAGCCCGCCGCAGGCTCCATCATTCAAAAGCCGCACAACCTTACTGCTTGTCTTCAATCGGGCAAGGGTTCCGCCAGCTCGTCGTCCTCCACCGGCGGTTCCAGCTCGTCGTAGAGCGCCTGCAGCTGGGCCTGGGTGAAGCCGTCGGCGGTGCTCAGGGTGAAGCCTTTGCCGGCGTGCTCCAGCCGCAGCTCGTACACGGCGCGGGTCGAGAGCAGGCTGCCGGGCTTACTCAGCTCCGCCACCGCCGTTGCGGCGCGGGGCCAAACCAGCTGCCGGGCGCCGAAGCGCTGGTAGTAATCGAGGGTGATGGTATCGGCCGTCAGACTCACGCGCTGCGGGTGGCGGTCCTGGGCCAGGTACAGCCCGCCCAGCGCGGCCACGGCCAACACCGGCCCGGCGTAGCCGCTCAGGGCGGCCCAGGCGCACAGCCCCGCCGCCAGCAGCAGCAAGGGCAGCTCGCGGCGCCACTGCCGGGCGTAGCTGCGGGGGTTGAGGAGCTGCCAGGGCGGCCCGGCGGGCGGACCCTGGTGGGGGTTGCGCACTACGTTCATCGTGAATGAGTCAGCTTAACCGACGCTCAGCAGCCCTCCGGCCAGCGCCCGGTCGTTGCTCAGCCGCGGCACTTTGTTTTGCCCACCCAGCTTGCCCTGGCTGCGCATGTAGCGCTGAAACGCCCCGGCCGGCAGCGGCGTGAGCAGCAGCGGCGCCAGGATATTGCCCGCAAGCAGGTCGTCGTAGTACACATTGCGGCGGCGCAGGCCGGCGTCGAGGGCGGCGGCAAAGGCGGCCAGGTCCTGGGGCGGGCGGGCGAATTCCACCAGCCACTCGTGGCGCGAGGGTTCGGTTTCGGCTTCGCTCACGCGCGGAGCCACGGTGAATTCAACTACTTCCGCTTCCGGAAACTGCTGCAGAGCCTCGCGCAGGGTCTGCTCCACTTCCTCGCCGATGACGTGCTCCCCGAAGGCCGACAGGAAGTGCTTGATGCGGCCCGTGACGACCACCCGGTGCGGGCGCAGGCTCACGAAGCGCACGGTGTCGCCCACGGAGTAGCCCCAGAGGCCGGCGTTGGAGCTGACCACGAGGGCGTAGTTGCGGTCCAGCTCCACCTCGGCCAGCGTGAGGCGCGGCGGGTTGGGCTCGTAGAACTGCTCGGCGGGGATAAACTCGTAGTAAATGCCCGCGTCGGCCAGCAGCAGCATGCCGGGGTTGTGGGGCTCGTCCTGAAAGGCGAAGAAGCCCTCGGAGGCCGGAAACAGCTCCACCGTGTCCACCGTCCGGCCGATGCTTTCCAGCAGCTTGCGCCGGTAGGGCTCGAAGTTGACGCCGCCGTAGACGAACAGCTGAAACGCGGGAAACACCTCCCCCACCGGCCGGCCGGTGCGCTGGGTGATGCGGTCGAAGTACATCTGCACCCAGGGCGGAATGCCCGAAATCAGCGTCATGGGCTGGTCCAGCGTCTCGTCGACCACCCGGTCCAGCTTCTGCTCCCAGTCCTCGATGATGTTGGTCGGGTAGCTCGGCAGCTGGTTGCGGCGCAGGTAGGCCGGCACGTGGTGGTTGGAGATGCCCGACAAACGGCCCGTCTTGATGCCGCCGACTTCCTCCAGCTCGGGCGAGCCGGACAAAAACATCAGCTTGCCATCCAGAAACTGCGGCTTGCCGGAAGCGTGCACGTAGTGCAGCAGCGCGTCCTTGGCCCCGTTGATGTGATTCCCGATGCTGTCCTTGGTGATGGGAATGTACTTGGTGCCGGAGGTGGTGCCGGAGGTTTTGGCCAGGTACAGCGGCTGCCCGGGCCACAGCACGCTGCTCTCGCCCTGCTTCACGCGGTCGAAGTACGGGCTGAGGCCTTCGTAGTCGCGCACCGGCACGCGCTGCTGAAACTCCTGGGCGTTGCGCACGCCGCCCAGGCCGTGGTCCCGCCCGAAGGCGGTGGCACGGCCCTGGCGCACCAGCGTCTGCAGAATGCGCTGCTGGGCCAGCTCGGGCTGGCGCGTCCACTGCTGGTACTGGCGGACGGTGTAGGCGGCGAGCGGACGGCTCAGGAAGGACTTCAGGCCCATTCGGTGAATGAGTGAATGAGTGAATGAGTGAAGTAGGACGGACCGTAAAAGTAGCCTTTACCGCCTTACCCGCTGCCAGCCGGTAGCGTCGAAGCGGGCGGTATCGACGGGCGTTACCTGCTGCCACAGGCCCAGCACCGGCGTCAGCTGCACCACGCGCCACTGGTCGTTGCCCTGCGCCGAATCATCCGTCTTTAACTGCACCACGACGCGGGCCGTTGCCGACCCGGACCGACGCCACAACACCCGCTCATCTTCCCAGGTGTCGTAGTAGGCCATGCCGCTCAGAACGGCGCCTAACGCGCAAACCGCCAGGGCCGGCAACGTCAGCAGGCACGCCAGCCCGACCAGCAGTGCCCGTAGCCCGCTGGGACGGATGCGCCGCCGCAGCTTCAGACTAAGCGCCAGCGGCCACACCCAGCCCAGTGCAGCCACCGCCAGCCGGAAATTCAGCTGCCGGTCGGGACTGATAAATTCCAGCGGCACCACCTCTGCCAACACCAGTAGCCCCCACAAGGCCAGGCTCAGCCAGCCGAGCCGGATAACCCAACGTTGCACCACGTCATACGGCAACGTATTCGCCGCGGAATTTTGAGTAGCCAGATACCGATACACAGCCAAGGGTTTTTTATACTGCACCGCGAGTCCCGCAAACCTACTGCCGTTTCCAACGGTATGTACTGCCGAGCCAGCTTCAACGCTCACCTTACTTCCAAACAACCCAACTCCCATGATCAACCAACGTGGCAACGCCGTCTGGAACGGCGACATCAAAGGCAGCGGCGAAATTTCGACCCAGAGCGGCACCGTGAAGGCCCCGTACTCCGTCGGGGCGCGCTTCGAGGGCCAGAAGGGCACTAACCCCGAGGAACTGATCGGGGCGGCCCACGCCGGCTGCTACACCATGTTCCTGACCAGCATCCTGACCAAGGACGGCAAGCAGGTCAAGCAGATCCGCACCGAGTCGAAGGTTAGCCTGGACACCTCGGGTGAGGTGCCGAAGGTGGTCAAAATCAGCCTCACGACGGAGGGCGAAGTCGAGGGCATTTCGCAGGAGGAATTCCAGCAGTACGCCGAGAAGGCCAAGGAAAACTGCCCGATTTCGGTGCTGCTCCAGGCCGTGCCGGAAATGGAGCTGGCCGCGGCTACGCTGAAGTCGTAAGATTCGACGTCGCGCGGCCCACTACCCAGCGCTACCACCAGAACGTCATTCCGAGCGTAGGCCCGGAATGACGTTCTTTTTTCAGCTGCCCGGTCGGCTACGCCCGTTTAACGAGCAGCTACAGCCTTTTCAGTAGTTTTGTTGCCTCTCCCGCATTTCTGCCTATGCCGTCATCGTATACCCGCATCGGGCTGCAGCCCGCCAACACCTCCCGCGTCCCGTTTTTCGGGCAGCTGGTTTTTGGCCTGGTGGCCGTAGCCTACCCCCTGCTCTCCATCCTGGGCGACCCGAACCGCACGCCCGGCGTGCTGCGCTACCTCGACTGGATGTTCCTGGGCCTGGCCGTGCTCTACATCTTCTACATCCTGGTGCAGAACCTGCCCTTGTTCGGCACCCAGACCTACCTGGAAATCACGCCTTCCTACCTGGTGCACAAGCCCGGCCTGTTCATCGGCAAGCAGCCCTTCGAAGCCAAGGACATGCGCGCCCTGCTGCTGGAGCCGCGCCAGCTCTTGCTGCGCATGCAGGACGGCACCAGCTACTCGCTGAACCTGCGCCAGGTGCGCGGCAAGCGCCGCCGCCAGCAGCTGCGCACCATGCTCCAGGACTTCGCCCAGCACAACCAGCTGGCCTTCGAAGAGCGCACGACCTCGGAGCTCTAGGGGCCTTCCCCCCCGGCCCCTCTCCAATAAAGAGGGGGAGCCTGACGGCAGCCTCCATTAATGACAGTGGGACCAACGAGCTTGAGCTCGTTGGTCCCACTTTTTTCATTCTATTGAATCAGGTAGATAATGGTCTACGGCAGAGTTGCGCCTCCTAAGGGGAGTAGCGCTGCAGCGTTGCTGACATCTGGCTCCCCCTCTCCCCTTGGAGAGGGGGCCGGGGGGTGAGGCCCCTACTTGCCGCCCGTAAACTTCTTGCGCAGCTCCTGAATGGTAGTGCGGAAGGTTTTGTCGGAGTCGATAAGGTCCGACACGGTCTGCACCGAGTGGATGACGGTGCTATGGTCGCGCCCGCCGAAGTGGTAGCCGATGCTCTTGAGCGAGTGGTTGGTGTGCTCCTTGGCGAAGTACATGGCCACCTGCCGGGCCGTCACCACTTCCTTTTTGCGGGTTTTGGCCTTGAGCAAGTCCACCGGAATGCTGAAGTGCTCGGCCACGGTTTTCTGGATGAAGTCCAGGTTCACCTCCGCCTCCACGTCCTCGATGATGTGGCGCAGGGCCTGCTTGGCCATTTCTAGGTCGATTTCCCGGCGCGTCAGGCTCGACTGCGCAATCAGCGAAATCAGCACGCCTTCCAGCTCGCGCACGTTCGTCTCGACGGAGTAGGCGAGGTACTCCACCACCTGCGGCGGAATGTCGATGCCGTCGGCCTGCATCTTGTTCATGATGATGGCCACGCGCGTCTCGAAGTCCGGGCTCTGCAGGTCGGCGGTGAGGCCCCACTTGAAGCGGCTGAGCAGGCGTTCCTCGAAGCCCTTCAGTTCCCGCGGCGGCACGTCGGAGGTCATGATGACCTGTTTACCGGCCTGGTGCAGGTGGTTGAAGATGTGGAAGAACATTTCCTGGGTGCGGTCCTTGCCGGCCAGAAACTGCACGTCGTCCAGGATCAGGATGTCGACCAGCAGGTAAAAGTTGCCGAAATCCTGTACCGAATTGGTTTTCAGGCTTTCGATAAACTGGTTGGTGAACTTCTCCGCCGACACGTAGAGCACGAACTTGCCCGGGGCGTGCTCCTTGATGTGGTTGCCAATGGCCTGCACCAGGTGCGTCTTGCCCAGCCCCACGCCGCCGTAAATCATCAGCGGGTTGAACGAGGTCGTGCCCGGCTTTTCGGCCACGGCCCAGCCGGCCGAGCGCGCCAGGCGGTTGCACGAGCCCTCGATGTAGTTGGTAAACGAGTAGTTCCCGTTCAGCTGCGAGTTCAGGTAGGTCTGGTCGCCCACGGTGCGCACCTCGAAGGGGTTGCGCAGCGGCGGCGGCGAGGCCACGGCCGCGGCGGGTTGGGCCGCGGGCTGGCGCTTAGGGTACGGGTTGCCCGAGGTGTAGGGCTGGCCGTTGGGGTTGTAGGGCGGGCGCGCGGGCGGCGCGTTGTCGGCGGCCGGGCTGGGCTGGGGCGCCATGGGGCGCACCTGGGCGGCGGTGGGCGTATTGGCCGGGGCGCGGTGCGCGGCCCCGCCGCGGGTGGCGGGCAGGTTCACGGTACGGGGGCGGGCCTGCTCGTTGCCCTGGTCCACCACCACCGAGTATTCCAGCTGCCCGTCGGGGCCCAGCTCCTGCACGATGGCCTTCTTGAGCACGTCCACGTAGTGTTCCTCCAGCCATTCGTAGAAGAACTGGCTGGGCACCTGAATGATGAGCAGGTTGCCTTGCAATGCCACCGGCACAATGGGCTCAAACCACGTGCGGAAGCTCTGCTCCCCCACGCTCCCGCGAATCACACGCAGGCAGTTGACCCAGACGGTACGGCAATCCTTCTGCATTAAACGGGCTGCGCAAGCGGTGTGTGGGGAGGGACGGGCAAAGCCAGCCGAAACCCGGTTTTGGAACCCGGTTTCGGCTAGGGGGAGACAAAAATGTGGAAAAGTCGGCAGAGCGCCAAACCGATTTCCGCTAGCCTAAGGCTGAAGCGTTGATACTCAGCGACTCAGCTGCCGCCACTGCTTTGCGGCCCGTGGCGCGGTCAAACGCGTAGTCGATTCGTCCCAATTTGATACCCGACCAGCCCACCTGGTTGATAAGCGTGCGGTGGCCCTGCGGCCCTTCCACCACCGTGGGCGCGTCGAGGAAGGTGTGGGTGTGCCCGCCGATGATCAGGTCGATGCCGGGGGCGCCGGCGGCCAGCTTGTGGTCATCCACCTTGCCCGACTCGTACTTGTAGCCCAGGTGCGAGAGGCAGATGACCAGGTCGCACTTCTCAGCTCCGCGCAGGTGCTGCACCTGCTCCCGGGCCACGGCCACGGGGTCGAGGTACCTGGTGGCGCCGTAGTTCTTGTCGGATATCAGCCCGGCCATTTCGATGCCCACCCCGAACACGCCGATGCGCACGCCCTGCTTCACGAACACCTTGTAGGGCTGGAAGCGGCCCTTCAGCGGGGTCTGGCTGAAGTCGTAGTTGGCAATCAGGAAGGGGAACTGCGCCTGGGGCAGCTGCTTTTCCAGGCCCTGCAGGCCGTTGTCGAAGTCGTGGTTGCCCAGGGTGGCCGCGTCGTACTGCATCTGGCTCATGAGCTTGTACTCCAGCTCGCCCCCGAAGAAGTTGAAGTAGGGCGTGCCCTGCCAGATGTCGCCCGCGTCGAGCAGCAGCACGTTGGGCTGCTCCTGCCGGATGCGGGCCACCAGCGCCGCCCGCCGGGCCATGCCGCCCTGGTCGGCCCACTGCGCCGCGCCCACCGGAAAGGGGTCGATGCGCGAATGCATGTCGTTGGTGTGCAGAATGGTGAGGCGCACCGGCTTGGCGGCGCCCAGCGCCGGGGTAATCAGCCCCGGCCCCGCCAGGCCCAGCCCGGCCGCACCCAGCGCGGAAGTTTTGATGAAGTCGCGACGGTTCATGGTTTCAAAAGGCACTTATCAGTAGGCACTCCACAGGGGTTCCGGGCTCCGGGTGTTGTCGGAGCGGCCGCCCGGGGCGCACTAGTCATTACTTATTGATGGTCGAACTTCACCCGGCCTTCGACTTTGGCCGTCACCGGCCGGCCGTCCTTGGTGAGCTGGCGGATGTGCTCGTTGAAGGCCGTGCGCAGCAGCACGTTGGTGCGGCGCGGCGGCAGCGGACGAAAGAAGTCGAGCTTGTCGCCGCCACCGGCCAGGTAGTCGCTGATGGCAATGGTGTAGGTGCGGTCCTTGGCCGGGTCGAATGCTTCCTTGCCGATGCGGATGTCGGTGGGGCGGCCGTCGGGGGTGGCGGTATAGGTGGCGCCCGACACCGCCATGTGGATGGGCGCCGCGTACTCGAACAGCTGCTGCACCACCGAGGCGGGGGCATCGAGCACCACCAGCTCGTTTTCGAAGGGCATCAGCTCGAAGATGTTGCCGGTGGTGATGTTGCCGGCGGGCAGCTCGGCGCGCAGGCCGCCGTTGGTCACCACGCCCAGGTCGATGGGCTGGCCCAGCTCCCGCGCGGCCCGCTCGCGCTGAATGTCGCCGGCGAAGTTGGCCAGCGGCGACTCGCCGGGGTTCTTGCGGAGCGCTTCGGGGGCGCGGCCAATGACCTCGTCCATCTGCTGCTGGACTTTCAGACGGTAGGGCGCCACCACGGCTTCCACCTTAGGGTCGGCGGGCTGGGCAGCCGTCACGGGCTGGGCCGTGGTGGTGAGCCGGGCGGTGGGCTGCAGGGCGCCGCGCTGGCAGGCCGTGGCCGCCACTAACAGGACCAGCGCCGCGCCGCGAGTACAAAATCGGGCCATTGGGATTTTTGGGGAAACTACAGGGCACAAAGGTACGGGGTGGGGTCGGTGGTTCCCGAGGACGCCGTTAACATTGGCCGACGGGGCCAACCGAGTGGCCCCGCTTCGTTGCGGGCAAGCTAGTATCTTGCGGGCACCGATGCGGGCCGTTTTGGCCCGTCTGCTGCCTGTTAGCACGCTTATGTCCGACAGCCCCCGTCCCGCCGCCTTATCCTTTTCCGAATTCGAGCCGCTGAGCGCGGCCGCCTGGCAGGCCCGCATTGCCCGCGACCTGAAGGGCGCCGACCCCGCCGACCTGCGCTGGGAAACGCCCGAGGGCCTCACGCTGGAGCCGTTCTACCACCGCGAGGCCCTGGCCGCCCTCGGCAACGTGCCCGCCCCGCAGGTGCGCGCCGTGCGCCGCGCTGCCCCCAACTCCTGGCGCAACCTGCCCACCCTGCTGGTGCCCGCCGGCACCGACGGCCGCGCCGCCATCGACCACGCCGCCCGCGCCCTGCAGGGCGGGGCCGACGGGGCGCACTTCGACCTCTCCGAGCCGGAGCATTTCGACGTGGGCTACCTGGCGGCTACGCTCCCGCTGGAGCAGGGCGTGTGGGGCTTTACGGTGTGCCGGCAGCCCGAGGAATTCACCCTGCGCCTGGTTGATGCCGCCCTCGACCGCCCGCTCCGGGGCTTTCTGCGCTACGCCCCGGGCTCGAACAGCTCGCCCGACGACTACGCCCTGCTGGTGCACGGGCTGCGCCGCTGCGTGCAGCTCACGCGCCACCTGCCGGAGTTTTTCCCGCTGGCCGTCAACGGGCAGTTTTTCAACAGCCGCGGCGCCACCGCCGTGCAGGAGCTGGCCTACACGCTCAACACGGCGGCCGTATTCCTCGACAACATCCCCGCCGACGACCTCGACCTGGACGTGACGGCCATTGCCGCCGCCCTGCACGTGCACGTGGGCATCGGGCCGAGCTACTTCGTGGAAATGGCCAAGCTGCGCGCCCTGCGCCGGCTCTGGGCCACGCTGCTGCACGCCTTCGGGGTGCGGCCCGAGGTGGCCGCCACGCTGCGCATCCACGCCACCACCTCGTCGTGGACGCAGACCACGCTGGACCCGCACACCAACATGCTGCGCGTGACCACCGAGGCCATGAGCGCGGTGCTGGGCGGGGCCGATTCCGTGTCCGTCACGCCCTACGACAGCCTGTACGCGGCGCCCAACGAGTTTTCGAGCCGCATTGCCCGCAACGTGCCGGTGATTCTGCGCGAGGAAGCCTATCTCGACCGCGTGGCCGACCCCGCCGCCGGCTCCTACTTCATCGAAACGCTCACCGACCAGCTGGCCCGCGAGGCCTGGGCCCTGTTTCAGCAGACCGAGGCGGCCGGCGGCCTGCTGGTGGCCCGCGGCAAGGTGTACGAAAGCATCCGCCTGGCCACCATGGAGCAGTTCCGGCGCATTGCCACCGGCGAGCAGGTTATCGTGGGCACCAACCGCTTCCAGAACCTGAAGGAACAGTTCAGCTTCGACCCCAAGAAGCTCCTGCGCAGCCGGCAGTTCGACTCGACGCGCGCGGCCTACCCCTCGGAGGTTCTGCGCCTGGCCACGGCCATGCACTTCATCCGCAAGGAGCTGAAAAAGAAAAAGGCCGCCGTGGTGCTGCTCGGCACCGATACCATTCAGCAGATCTACGACTCCTTCGTGCGCCTGCTGCCGGCCGAGCAGCGCCCGGCCATGAGCGAGGTGCCCGCCCGCGGCGACCTGTCCCTGCTCTTCTCCACGCCCGAGGAAGCGACCCTGATGTCGGCGCGGCCCGAGCAGTTCCAGCAGTTCGCTGACTTCGTGCGCAACCGCCCCGACGACAGCGAAGACGACGGGGAGCAGCTGCAGCACGAGGCCCCCGTGCTCCTGGCCTGCGACCTGCCCACCATGCAGGATGCCGTGCGCTACTTCGGCTTCAAGGAATTCACCGTGTCGGGCTACAGCACGGATGACGTGCTGGCCAGGCTTCAGGGCCGGTAACACGACATAATCAAGAACGTCATGTCGAGCGCAGCCGAGGCATCTCGCCAGATAGTAGTGTCCTGCTTCGATCAGCTCAGCAGGACGTTCTTTTCCTCCATCGTGCAACGACGCCTGCGAGATTCCTCGACTTCGCTCGGAATGACGTGCTAGAGGCACCCGACACCTCTCCCAGCGCCGCCCGCCGCGGCCCCAGCCCAACCCCATGAAACCCGACTTCGCCCATATTCCCTACGACGCCGCGCCGCAACCCGCGCCGCCGGTGCAGCCCGCCAGCAACCCCACGCCCGAAGGCATCAACCTGAAAGGCTACTACACGGCCGACGACGTGGCCCCGCTCGACCACCTGGGCTTCGGGGCCGGGCAGGCGCCCTACCTGCGCGGGCCCTACAGCACCATGTACGTGCAGAACCCCTGGACCGTGCGCCAGTACGCGGGCTTCAGCACGGCCGAGGAATCCAATGCCTTCTACCGCCGCAACCTCGCCGGCGGGCAGAAGGGCCTCTCGGTGGCCTTCGACCTGGCCACCCACCGCGGCTACGACTCCGACCACCCGCGCGTCGTGGGCGACGTGGGCAAGGCCGGCGTGGCCATCGACTCGGTGGAGGACATGAAGCTGCTCTTCGACCAGATTCCGCTGGACCAGATGTCGGTATCGATGACCATGAACGGGGCGGTGCTCCCGATTATGGCCTTCTACATCGTGGCGGCCGAGGAGCAGGGCGTGGCGCCCGAGAAGCTGGCGGGCACCATTCAGAACGACATTCTGAAGGAGTTCATGGTGCGCAACACCTACATCTACCCGCCCGAGCCGTCGATGCGCATCATTGCCGACATCTTCAGCTACACCGCCCAGCGGATGCCCAAGTTCAACAGTATCAGCATCTCGGGTTACCACATGCAGGAAGCCGGCGCCACCGCCGACCTGGAGCTGGCCTATACCCTGGCCGACGGCGTGGAGTACGTGCGCGCCGGCCTGAAAGCGGGCATGACCATCGACCAGTTCGCGCCGCGCCTGTCCTTCTTCTGGGCCATCGGCATGAACCACTTCATGGAAATTGCCAAGCTGCGCGCCGGCCGCCTGCTCTGGGCCAAGCTCATCAAGCAGTTCGGGGCCGAAAACCCCAAGTCGCTGGCCCTGCGCACCCACTGCCAGACCTCGGGCTACTCGCTCACCGAGCAGGACCCGTTCAACAACGTGGCCCGCACCACCGTGGAAGCCCTGGCCGCGGCCCTGGGCGGCACCCAGAGCCTGCACACCAACGCCCTCGACGAGGCCATTGCCCTGCCCACCGACTTTTCGGCCCGCATTGCCCGCAACACCCAGCTCTACCTGCAGCACGAAACCGACATCACCCGCGTGGTGGACCCCTGGGGCGGCTCCTACTACGTGGAGACGCTCACCCACGAGCTGGCCGACAAGGCCTGGGCGCTGATTCAGGAAGTGGAGGCGCTCGGCGGCATGGCCAAGGCCATCGAAACCGGGCTGCCCAAGCTGCGCATCGAAGAAGCCGCCGCCCGCAAGCAGGCCCGCATCGACTCGGGCAAGGAAATCATCGTGGGCGTGAACAAGTACCGCCTCAGCGACGAGGAAGCCGCCCGGGAAACCCAGATCGAAATCCTCGACATCGACAACGCCGCCGTGCGTGAGTCGCAGATTGCGCGGCTGAAGCGCATCCGCGCCGGGCGCGACAACGCGGCCGTGCAGCAAGCCCTCCAGGCCCTGACCGACGCGGCGCGCTCCACGGAGAATCTGCTGGAGCTGGCCGTGCAGGCCGCCCGCCTGCGCGCCACCCTCGGCGAAATCTCCGACGCGCTCGAAACCGTCTTTGGCCGCCACCAGGCCACCATCCGCACCGTCTCGGGGGTGTACTCCGCCGAAATGGACTACGACCAGGAATTTGCCAAGGCCCGGCAGCTGGCCGACGAGTTCAGCCAGCGCGAAGGCCGCCGACCCCGCCTGATGGTGGCCAAAATGGGCCAGGACGGCCACGACCGCGGCGCCAAAGTCATTGCCACCTCCTTCGCCGACGTGGGCTTCGACGTGGACATTGCCCCCCTGTTCCAGACGCCCGCCGAAGTAGCCCGCCAGGCCGCCGAAAACGACGTGCACGTGGTAGGCGTGTCCTCGCTGGCCGCCGGCCACAAAACCCTCATTCCCCAGCTCCTCGCCGAGCTGGCCCAGCTCGGCCGCGAAGACATCCTCGTCATTGCCGGCGGCGTCATCCCCTCGCAGGACTACCAGTTCCTCTACGACGCCGGCGTCACCGGCATCTACGGCCCCGGCACCGTCATTGCCGTAGCCGCGCAGGAGATTCTGGGGAAGCTGGGGGAGTAGAACAGGAATTAGAGTAAAGCAAAAGAGCCGGTTATGCCGGCTCTTTTGCTTTACTCTAATTCCTAAATAAATCATCTAATTCATCGATTTCAAAGTCACCTGCATCACCTTCTTTATTCAGCTCCTTGGTAAACTGTTCATATATTTTCTGGAGAAAATATTCGTTTTTAACATTTCTATCTTTATTATCCATCATGCAAATAAAATATGATTTTATGAAATGATCTGAAAACCCATAAGCATCAGACTGTTCATAGTAATTAAGAACTTCCCCCTTATCAGCACCAATCAATTGACCTAATACATGTTTTAAATCAACATTATTAGACTTACATTCATGCTCAAATTTCCTACAAAGCTTATCAAACGATATTTCATCATCTTTACTTTGCGCCATGTACTCAAGCACTTTTTTAGGCAAAGAACTCGATTTACCATTAACAACAATAGGCTTTACTGCAACATCAAATTTCCATTTTAATGATGCAGAATTATCATCTATATAATCTTTAACAGCATTCTGAAGATCATCCATCGTTATTTTTATCTTAAACTCACTTGTATCTTTTATATCAAGATTTAAGCAACAATTCAAACAAAGTTGATGACAAATTGATGCTAATCCACTGGAAATATCGACTATTCTATCAATAACCTCTAATGAAAATATGATATTAAGCTTAGCTTCGCCTTTCAAAATAATTTCTTTTAATTCTTCTTTACTCAACAATGGTACCTCAAGCTCTGCGACTCTAGTATTCATTTCTCTATCAAATTCTATTACCTGCCTTCCAGTATTAACAGCCCCTATTGCAATAATTTTCACAGCAGGACTGTCAGCAGCAGAATCCATGAACACTTTCATTATTTGAGAAGCTTTTTTCTTCTCATCTTGCTTTATTTTATGAAAATCCTCTAAGATCCAGCAAGCATTTATATCACCAAAAAATTTTGCCAAGCGTTGAGGTGTCAACTGAGGAGGCAAAACAGCTTTCTGTTTCTCAGAAGAAGAAATTTCCCCGCTCAATGTTGTCTGATTCTTAATAGCCCAGAAATCAGAAGATACCTGAGAGCTTATACCCACTTTCTTAGCAACAACTTTTTCATCGATTATAAATTTACCCATTTGATCAAATGCATCTAAAACAATTTGCTCAAAACTCATACTTTCCATACACATTGTTTTCACATATCTACTATATATTCCAGATATTTTATTAAGAAGTAGTGTAGTTTTACCCGAACCACTATGTCCATAGATTATTATTTGTTTTCCAGGCGTAGTAAGCGCCCTCATTAATTTACCATTTATTCGCTCACCACGATCCACAAACGTCACAAATGCTGGCGAAGTAGGAGTAAATACATTCTCCAACTTGTAAACCTGCATCCCATCTTTCGTTTTCGTTCTTTCTTTCGACATATCTGAATGATTTAAGAGCGTGTTGGGGAATTGCTGTTGGGGTAAAAGAAAACGAGCCAGTAAGTTGCGCCGGGAGTTCCTAGGCTCTCGGTCGCATTATGGTTGACGGCTATCAACCCCTCACTGACTCGCAGTGGCAAG
>NZ_QHKM01000006.1 GCF_003258365.1 Hymenobacter edaphi
CGGCAGCGGACGAGGCCGCTGCGGAGCACGCCATTGACTTGCAAGTCATTGCGAAACCCGAAGGGCAGAAAGGCTTTGTGCTGTTGCCACGACGCTGGGTCGTGGAACGCAGCTTTGGCTGGGCCGCACGTTTTCGCCGCCTGGCCCGCGACTACGAGCGCCTGGCCGTGACCATGCAGCAATTTCATTTTTTCGCCTTTGTCACCTTGCTGCTAGCAAAAGGCGTTTTTAAGGCCACCAGTCCATAACAGGCTCTAGCTTTGCGGCCGGAAAACCGGATTGCTTGAGTAAGCTGGACTACCGGCCTAGGCCTCTGAAGCACTGCGCGTTACGGCACTAAACGCGGCCGGGCGCTGTTGCCTCTCTGCTGGCCTTGTGGTATGACAGCACTGAAGTGTACTTGGTAAGTCACTTATCTTCAACTGATTACATCTTTTTCCTGCCCCACCATGAGTGAAGAAAACCTGCGCTACTCCCGGGAAGAGCTGGCTGAATTTGAAGCCATCATTCAGGAAAAGCTGACCGCTGCCCGGAAAGAAGTATCCTTCATCAAGGAAACCCTGAGCCGCCGCAACGACTCGGGTACCGACACCACCGCCTCACCCAGCAAAGTGCTGGAAGACGGCGCTGACACCGCCGAGAAGGAAAGCCTGAACCAACTGGCCTCGCGCCAGATGAAGTTTATCCAGCAGCTCGAAAACGCCTTGATTCGCATCAAGAACGGGACGTACGGCGTGTGCATCGGCACGGGCAAGCTGATTCCGAAGGAGCGCCTGCGCGCGGTGCCGCACACCCAGCACTCCATCGAAGCCAAAATGGCCCGCCGCGACTAACACGGCTACGCTACGCTCACCTAACCGCCCGGATTTGCGCGGTCGGTACTCGTCCCGCGAGGGGCGAGGCCGCTCGGCAAGTCCGGGCGCTGTTTTGGCTGCCCTGCGGGTGCACCAAAAACATTCGGACGGCGTTGTCCGTCGTACCAGTAAGAACAATAACCACTGCCCGGCAGCGATGCCGTGCGTCTGAACCACTCCCTCATGGGTAAGCAGCATTCTTCCGGCCCCGGCAGCCGTCGTCCGGGCCGCCCCGATTCCGCCCCGCAGCGCGGCGGCAAACCCTTTAACTCCTTCGGGGGCAACGACCGCAGCCGCCCCGGCGGCGACGACCGGCGGCCCGCCGGCGGCTACCGCCGCGAAGGGGGCAACGACTTTCCCTCGCGCCCGGCATTTGGGCGCCCGGCGGGCGGCAGCAAGCCCGGCTTTGGCGGCAGCCGCCCGAGCTTCGGTGGCCGCCCCGGCGGCGACGACCGGCGCCCGGGTAACCGCTTCGGCGGCGAGGAGCAGCGCTCCGAGCGTCCGCGCCGCGCCTACGACAAGCCGGCGGAGAAAGACGACGCGGCTGACTTCATGCGCGGCCGCCTGAACAAGCCCGAGTTCCGCAAGGATGAGCGCCCGGAAGGCGAGGCGCCGCGCCGCAGCTTCGGGGGCGACCGGGACCGGAACGACCGCGGCGAGCGGCCCAGCTACGGCCGCCGCTTCGAGGGCAACGACCAGGAACGCCCGCGTCGCAGCTTTGGCAATGAGGAGGAGCGTCCGCGTCGTAGCTTCGGCAACGACCAGGAGCGCCCGCGCCGCAGCTTCGGCGGTGACCGGGACGAGCGGAGCGGCTTCAGCGGCAACCGCCCCGGTGGCTTTGGTGCCCCGAAAGGCGGCAAGTTTGGCGAAAACCGCTTTGAGCGCGGTGAGCGGCCCGCCCGCCCGTTTAACAGCGGCGGCGCCGAGCGGCCGGAGCGGGGCGGTTTCCGCCGCCCTGAGGGCGACGAGCGGCCGGCGCGCAGCTTCAATCGGCCGGAAGGCGCTGACACCCGCCCCGTGCGCGGGCAGCGCGGCTCTTTCGCCGACGAAACCAAAGCCAAGCGCCGCTTCGACGGTGAGGCGCCGCGCCCCGAGCGTTCGGGTGATGAGCAGCGCGAAATCCGCCCGTACGAGCAGCGTCCCAACCGCTTCGAGCGGCCGGAGCGCAACGAGCGGCCCGCCCGCGACAACCGCGGCGAGCGGGCCGACCGGTTTGGGCGCGACGAGCGGCCGGCCTTCGGGCGTAAGCCGGGCCGCGACACCTTCGCCAGCAAGCCGGGCCTGCAGAAAGGCTCGCGCGATACGCGCTTCGGGCAAAGCCAGGAGCAGAGCGAGGCGCCGGCCTACAAGAACCTGCAGTACTACGAGGAGGACAAAACCCGCGGCAACAAGCGCCGCCGCCAGGAGCCGGAAACCGACGGCTCGATTCGCCTGAACCGCTACATCGCCAACGCGGGCATCTGCTCGCGCCGCGAGGCCGATTCGCTGATTGAGAGCGGGGAAATTCGCGTGAACGGGGAAGTGGTGACGGAGCTGGGCTACAAGGTGAAGCCTTCCGACACGGTGCATTACGGCAAGACCAACCTCAAGCGCGAGAAGCTGGTGTACGTGCTGCTGAACAAGCCCAAGGACTTCCTGACGACCACCGAGGACCCCGAAGGCCGCAAGACCGTGATGGACCTGGTGGCCAACGCCTCGAAGGAGCGCATTTTCCCGGTGGGCCGCCTCGACCGCAACACCACCGGCCTGCTACTCTTCACCAACGACGGCGAAGTGGCGCAGAAGCTCAGCCACCCCTCGCACCGCAACAAGAAGGTGTACCAGGTGGAGCTGGACAAGCCGCTGGAAGAAGAGCACCTCGCGCAGATTGCCGCCGGCCTGGAGCTGGAGGATGGCAAAGCCGAGGTCGACGACGTGGCCGTGGTAGCGGGCAACCCCAAGTTCGTGGGCGTGGAAATCCACATCGGCCGCAACCGCATCGTGCGCCGTATTTTCGAGCACCTGGGCTACGAGGTGAAGACGCTGGACCGCGTGCAGTACGCCGGCCTGACCAAGAAAGACCTGCCCCGCGGCAACTGGCGCTACCTCAGCGAACAGGAGGTCATCCGCCTGAAATATTTCATGTAGGCACGCAACCCCCGCGCCCGCGGCCGGGCTCTATACCAATGGCGGTCCGACCCCCGTTTCGGGGCCGGGCCGTCGTTTCTTCCCCCACCCATGATTTCCCTGGTTCTCGACATCGGAAACACGGCAGCCAAGTATGGCTGTTTCGACGGCGCGGCTTTGGC
Source organism: Hymenobacter edaphi (assembly GCF_003258365.1). Lineage (GTDB taxonomy): Bacteria > Bacteroidota > Bacteroidia > Cytophagales > Hymenobacteraceae > Solirubrum > Solirubrum edaphi. The sequence goes on from NZ_QHKM01000006.1 coordinate 3,143, forward strand.
CGAAGCCGGCAGCGTGGCGTCGGTGGAGGAGCTGCGGGCGGTGCTGCGGCGCACCCAGGCTACGCACGTGCTGCTGGCCTCGGTGGCGGTGCCGGCCGAGGAGTGGGCCGCCGCGCTGGTGGGGGAGGAGCTGGAGCAGGTGCTGGTGTTCAAGCCCGGCACGACGCCGGTGCCGCTGACCAATGCCTACGCCACCCCGCAAACCCTCGGGGCCGACCGCCTGGCCGGTGCCGTGGGCGCGGCGTATCTGCTGCCCGGCCGGCCGGTGCTCGTCATCGATGCGGGTACCTGCATCAAGTGCGACTTGGTGACGGCCGATGCCACCTACCGGGGCGGCAGCATTGCGCCGGGGCTGCGGATGCGGCTGCAGGCCATGCACGCCTTCACGGGGCGTCTGCCCGAGCTGCCGCTGCCTGCCGCGGCCGAGGCCAGCCAACTGGCCCTGTGCGGCAACGATACCCGAACGGCCATGCTCAGCGGGGCGCTGAACGGAGCTGCGCTCGAAGTCAACGGCATGATTGCCAGCTACCGGGTCGAGTACCCGGCGCTGGCGGTGGTGCTGACCGGCGGCGACGCGGCGTTTTTTGAATCGCGGCTCAAAGGCCGCATCTTTGCAGTTTCCGAGCTGATTTTGCTCGGGCTTCACCGAATTTTGGTGCTTAATGTCGGCTAATAACCTGACCGCTCTGGGCTTACTAAGCCTGCTGGCAGCCTCTTCCGCTGCGTACGGGCAAGGACTGGGCAACTCGCCCTACTCCCGCCTGGGCCTGGGCGAATACAACCCCAACACCGGCGGGATTCGCCAGCAAGGCATGGGCGGCGTCGGGCTGGCCGCACCCAACGCGGTGCAGGTCAACGACCTGAACCCGGCCCTGGTGTACTACAGCAACCGCACCACCTACGAGGCGGCCTTTACCGGACAGATAAAGCAGCTGCGCAGCGCGACGGCCGCGCAGCGCACCGGCAGCGGCAACCTCGGCTACCTGGCCTTCAGCGTGCCGATTTCGCGGCGCTGGGCTACGGCCGTGGCGCTGCGGCCCGTTACTACCGTCGACTACAAGTCGCAGCAGGTGAGCACGCTGCCCAGCGGCAGCAGCTCGGCCCAGGTGCTGACGGAGTACACCGGCTCGGGCGGGCTCACGGAAGTGGCCCTGTCGCAGGGGGTGCGCCTGGCCAAGGGCCTGACGGTGGGCCTGACCTCGTCGTACGTGTTCGGCTCCATCGACCGGACCACGTCGGCGCTGGTGTCGCCGGATAATGTGCCGGTGACCGAGTCGCTGAAGAAGGTGGCCCTCAACGACCACGTGCAGTACAACGACTTCACCTTCCGCCCGGGCCTGCACTACCGCTACGACGCGAGCAAGAAGCTGGCCATCAACGTGGGCGGGGTGTACACCTTCCAGACCAACCTGAGCGGCACGCGCACCCAGGAGCAGGACGAGCAGGACGTAAACGGCACCTCGATACTGACGACGCCGGTGCAGCTGAGCACCGCCTCGGGCAGCACCGTGCTGCCCGGCGGCTGGCAGGCCGGCATCAGCCTCGACAACAACAAGAACTGGAGCGTCAATGCCGACGTGGCGCAGCAGCAGTGGTCGAAGTTCCGTGACTTCGGCGTGGCCAACAGCCTGGCGCTGTCGGACACCTGGCGCGCAGGCGTGGGCGGTGAGCTGACGCCGGACCCGACTTCGGTGACCAACTACTTCCGGCGCGTGTCGTACCGCGTGGGCCTGAGCATGGCGCAGGTGCCCTACCGCCCCGGCGGCGAGACGCTCTACGACCGGGCCGTCAGCTGGGGCTTCAGCTTTCCCTTCCCGACGTCCAGCCCGCTGGATGCCACCACGCTGAACCTTGCGTTTACCTACGGGCAGCGCGGCAACACCAACGTCGTTGGCAGCGGCAGCGACCGGCAGTCCAACATCAAGGAAAATTACCTGCGGGCGCAGGTCGGCGTGTCGTTGAACAACCGCTGGTTCCTGAAGCGCCGCATTGAGTAGTACCGTCGTGAACACCCGGACTGGCACGCGAGGTACGGCAGCGGGCGTGGCGCTGCTTTTGCTGGGCGCCGCGCTGCTCGGCGGCTGCCAGGACAAATCGACCGCGCCCAAGAAGAAGGTGGAGTACAAGGGCCCCACGCTGGAGACGACCAACGTGCTGACCCTGTTCAGCGACTCGGCCCGCCTGCAGGTGCGCCTGACGGCCAAGCTGGAGCAGACCTTCGAAAACGGCGACCTGGTGTACCCCAAGGGCGTGGACATGAACTTCTACGCCAAAGACGGCTCGCTGGTGAATACCCTGCGCGGCGACTACGGCAAGTTTACCCGCGCCGACAACAAGTACGTGGTGCGCGGCCACGTGCGCGTGCACAACCAGGCAAAGCAGCAAAAGCTGGAAACCGAGGAGCTGTTCTACGACAAGCCGCGGGCGCGCATCTACAACGACACGACCACGGCCGTACGCATCGAAACCCCGACGGAGGTGCTGACGGGCTTCGGCATGGAAGCCAACGAGGACTTCTCGCGCTACAAAATCCGCAAGCCCGTAGGCGTCTTCTCCGTCAACGAAGCGCCGACCAACTAAGCCCCGCCGCCCGCCGGGCCCCGCACGCTGGGGCCGTGGGCCGTGGGCCGGCGGGCGGCCCTTTTCCCATTCTCCCATGAAATTCCCGGCGTTTGACCGCGACCTGGCCCGCACCGTGCTCTTTTCGGTGGCGGTGGTGCTGGTCGTTATCGGCATCTACCAGAGCATTCTGCAAAACAGCGTGCTGCGCAACTACGAGCTGTTCATGCTGGCCATCATCTGCCTGCTGCTGTACCGCTACCTGCGGCTGCCCGAGAAAGCCGATTCGCCGGCCGCACCGGCCAAGGCCCAGCCCGCCCGCAAGCCCGCCGGCAAAGCCAAGAAGCGCCGCTAGCCGCCGATGCTTTTGTCCGTTGGCTTAAAAAGGGTTATTTTGCGCGACTTACTGCGTTTTCTTTGCTGCTTACTTTCAACTAAATGGCTTTAATCAACACCATCCGCGAAAAATCAGGCTGGGCCGTTGGCACCGTAGCCGTCGGGATGTTGCTTTTCATCGTGGGCGGCGACCTGATCGGCGGAAACAACCGCCTGTTCAATCGTCAGGATACCACCGTCGGCGAAGTCAACGGCGACGACATCAGCATTGAAGAGTTCAACGCCGCAGTGGAGCAGGCCAAGGGCAGCTACGTGGCGCAGAACGGCCGCCAGCCTTCGGAGCAGGAGCTGCAAGGCATCCGCGACCAGGCCTGGAACCAGATTGTGTTCAAGCGCGCCTTCCAGCCGCAGTTCGACAAGCTGGGCCTGAAGGTGACCGACGAGGAGCTGACCGACATGGTGCAGGGCAAAAACATTCACCCCACCATCAAGCAGGCCTTTACCGACCCGCAGACCGGACAATTCGACCGCGCCAAGGTGATTGAGTACCTGCGCAACCTCGACAAGATGCCCCCGCAGCAGCAAGTTGCGTGGTACACCTTCGAGCAGAACCTGCCGCAGGACCGCATGGGCAGCAAGTACTACGCCCTGCTGAAAAACACCGAGTACGTGACCACGGCCGAAGCCCAGCGCTTCGACGCGGCCCAGCAGACCAAGGCCAACGTGCGCTACCTGTTCGTGCCCTACTTCAGCATCTCCGATTCGGCCGTGAAAGTATCGGACCCGCAGCTGCAGGAGTACATCACGCGCCACCAGTCGCGCTACAAGGTGCAGGACGGGCGCGACCTGGAGTACGTGGTGGTGCCCGTGACGCCCTCGAAGGAGGACTCGGCCGCGGTGCGCCAGACGGTGGACCAGCTGACCACGCAGTTCCGCACCGCCCCGAACGACTCGCTGTTCGTGCGCCTGAACTCCGACCAGCCCTACAACGGCCGCTTCCTCTCGCCGGCTGATCTGCCCGAGAAGCTGCGCCAGCAGGCCCCGCTGCAGCCCGGCCAGGTGTACGGTCCCTTCGCCGAAAACGGCACCTACTCCATTTACAAAGTGATGGGGGCCAAAGCCGGCGCCGCTCAGGCCGCCCGCGCCAGCCACATCCTGATCAAGCCCGAAGGCACCACGCCCGAGGCCGATGCCGCTGCCAAAGCCAAGGCCCAGGGCATCCTGAACCAGATCAAGGCCGGGGCTGACTTCGCCGCCATGGCCCGCCAGCACGGCACCGACGGCACCGCCCCGCAGGGTGGCGACCTGGGCTGGTTCAGCAGCGGCCGCATGGTGCCCGAGTTCGAGAAGGCCGTGTTCGGCGCTTCGTCGGCCGGCCTGCTGCCCACGCTGACCAAAACTTCCTTCGGCTACCACATCATCAAGGTGACGGCGGCGAAAACCAACCAGACCTATCAGGTAGCCACCGTCACGAAGAACATCACGCCTTCGGACGCGACCAACGAAGCCGCCTACCAGCGCGCCCAGGACCTGAAGGCCAAGGCCACCGACCTGGAGTCGTTCCGCAAGGCCGTGGCCGCCGACAAAACCCTGCAGAAGCAGGAAGCCAAGGGCGTGGATAAGTCTTCGGCCAACCTCGGCAGCCTGCCCAACGCCCGCGAAGCCGTGCGCTGGGCCTTCAACAAGGACACTGAAATCGGCGCCGTATCGGACGTATTCACGGTGAACGACCAGTACGTGGTGGCCGTGCTCACCGGCACCCGCAAGGAGGGCACCGCCGACGTGGCCGCCGTGAAGCCCGAGGTATCGACCTACGTGCGCAACGAGGAAAAAGCCAAGCAGATCATGGCCAAGCTGAAGGGCAACACCCTGGAGGCCATGGCCGCCGCCTACGGCCCCAACGCCCAGGTGAAGGACGCCAATGACTTGGTGCTGGGCCAGGGCGTGATTCCGGGCGTGGGCAGCGAGCCCGTCGCCGTGGGCACCGCCTTCGGCCTGAAGCCCAACCAAATGTCGGCCCCGATCCAGGGCGAGCAGGGCGTGCTGGTGATGCAGCTGGTGAGCAAGACCGAGCCCGCCGCGCCCTCGCAAGACCTGAAGGCCGTGCGCACGCAGCTGCAATCGACCCGCGGCAACCGCTCGAGCGGCTCGATCTACGAGGCCGTGCGCAAGCAAGCCGAGGTGAAGGACGAGCGGGTACGCTTCTTCTAAGCCAACGCGGTTTCAAGCCTGAAAAACGGTCCCTGCCACGCGGCGGGGACCGTTTTTTGTTGGGGCACCGGCGAAAGTGGGCCGCGCCGGCATCGGCCGAGGGGTATCGGTACGTATCTTCACCGGGTAGGGCCCGGGCCAAGGCGCAACGCCCGCCGGCCGCCACGGTCTTTGGGCCGGCTGCGCCGCGTGAATGAAACGCGGCCCGGCGTTGTTCTGCCCCCGCCCGCGCGGCCGTAGCGGCCGGCGTTTACTTTCGTTTCTGACTGCCATGAGCCTCCTGCCCTCCGCCCTGTGGAAGAAAAGCCGAATCAGCCTGCTGGGGCTACTGCTGGCCACCGGCCCGGCCCTGGCCCAGGATGGAGGGGGGCTGGTAAACGTAGCGCGTGAATACGGCCGCAAAGGCGAGTGGCTGAAGGCCGAGGCCCTCTACCACGACCTGCCCACCGACGTGCAGCTGGCTCCCAACGTGCTGCCCGACTACCTGCGCGCCCTGCTGGAGCTGAAGAAGTACAAGGACGCGGAGAAGCTGGCCCGCAAAGCCGTGAAGCGCAGCCCCAACGAGCCCGCGCTGGGCGTGGCCCTGGGCGGCGTGTACACGGCCGCCGGCGACACCACCGCGGCCCGCAAGCAGTACGAGAAGGTGGTGGCCGCCCTCACGCCCGAGCAAGTGCAGCCCATTGCCCAGGAGTTTCAGCAGCGGCAGCTGCCGCGCTGGGCCGAGCGGAGCTACCTGCGCGGCCGGGCGCTGGCCAAAAACGAGTCGGAGTACAGCGCCCAGCTGGTGCAGCTCTACACCGCCGGCGGCCAGAAGGAAGGCGTGCTGAAGGAAACGCTGCGCATGGCCGAGCAGAACCCGGACCGGGAGCAGCTGACCTTTGTGCGCAACATGCTGCAGAACGCGCTGAAAACCGACGCCGACTTCGACACGCTGGAAAAGCTGCTGCTCACCCGCACCCAGCAGCAGCCGGAGCAGGTTACCTGGAGTGAGCTGCTGCTGTGGCTGTACCTGCAGCGCCGCGACTTTGCCGGGGCCCTGGTGCAGGCCCGCGCCCTCGACCGGCGCCAGCGCAGCGAGGGCAGCCGGGTGATGGACCTGGCCGCCATTGCCCAGTACAACAAGGATTACGAAACCGCCATCGAAGGCTACCAGTACGTGGCCCAGCAGTACCGCGGCGGGCAGTACTACCAGACCGCCCGGCAGCAGTTCATTGCCGCCCGCGAGGAGCAGGTGCGCAACACCTTCCCGGTGGACCAGGCCAAGCTGCGGGCCCTGGTGGGTGATTACCAGCAGCTGCTGACCGAGGCGGGCCGCACGGCCCAGACGGCCGGGGTGCTGCGCAACATGGCTTTGCTCTACGCCTTCCAGCTCGACGAGAAGGACAAGGGCATGCAGCTGCTGCAGGAAGTCATAGCCCTGCCCCGCGCCGACGCGCAGCTCGTCGACGAGGCCAAAATTGCGCTGGGCGACATTTACCTGCTGCGCGCCGAGCCCTGGGAGGCCACGCTGCTGTACTCGCAGGTGGAGAAGTCGCGCAAGGACTCGCCGCTGGGCTACGAGGCCAAGCTGCGCAACGCCCGCCTGAGCTACTACGCCGGGGACTTCAAGCTGGCCCAGTCGCACCTCGACATTCTGAAGCAGGCCACCAGCCGCGAAATTGCCAACGACGCCATGCAGCTCAGCCTGCTCATCGGCGACAACACGGCCATGGACACCGCCGGCGTGGCTTTGAAGGACTACGCCGCCACCGAGCTGCTGGTGTTTCAGAACAAGGTGCCGCAGGCCATCAAGAGCCTCGACCAGCTGCTGACCAAGTACCCCGGCCACGCCCTCACCGACGAAGCCTGGTTTTTGAAGGGCCAGCTGCAGCGCCGCTCCGGCGACTACGCCGGGGCCGTGGAAACGCTGGCGCGCATTACCTCGAACCCCAAGTACGACATCCTCTCCGACGACGCGCTGTTTCTGACCGCTGAAATCGAGGAGCAGAACCGCCAAGACAAAGCCAAGGCCCAGGAGCTGTATACCCAGCTGCTGACCAAGCACGCGGGCAGCATCTACGCCGCCGAAGCCCGCAAGCGGGTGCGCAAGCTGCGCGGAGAAGCCATGTAGCGCGGGCTTGAGCCCGCGTCCGTCTGACAGTAACCCAACGGATGATACCACTATCTGACCAACGCGGGCTGAACCGCAAGTCGGCGTAGCCAAGCCCGCGCTACCTGGTCCCGGTCTACACGCCGAAGCCGCTCCATTTGGGGCGGCTTCGGCGTGTACATGAATGGCGGGGCGGTTATCGTTGGCTACTTAGGGCCAGGGCCTTCGCCCACAGCGGCGGGCCCAGCACCAGCAGGCCCACCACCACGGCCGCCAGGGCCATCAGCAGCACGGCGCCAGCGGCCACGTCCTTGGCGCGGCCGGCCAGCGGGTGAAAATCGGGCGAGACCAGGTCGATGATGGTTTCCACGGCGGTGTTCAGCAGCTCGGCCGTCCACACGGCCCCGACGGCCAGGGCCAGCAGCGCCCAGTCGTGGCGCGGCACCCGCAGCCAGAAGCCGAGGGCCACCACGGCGGCCGTGGCCAGGGCGTGGAAGCGCAGGTGTGGCTCCGACAGCAGGGCCTCGCGGATGCCTTGCAGGGCGTAGCCGAAGGACGCTATTTCGTGGCGCCAGCGGGAGCGGTGGCGTTGCGGGGCCTTAGCCACGGGCGTCGAACTGGCTGAAGACCGAGCGGCGCAGCTTTTCCCACTCGGGCCGCAGGATGCTGAAGTACACCGTATCGCGGCGCTGGCCGCCCTGGGTGTAGCAGTGGCTGCGCAGCGTGCCCTCCTGCACCGCGCCCATGCGCCGCATGGCCTCCTGCGACTGGAGGTTGCGGGCGTCGGTTTTCAGCTCCACCCGCTCGCAGCCCAGCTCCCCGAAGGCGTACTGCAGCAGCAGGTGCTTGGCGGCCCGGTTCAGGCCGGTGCGCTGAAAGTCCCGGCCCAGCCAGGTCCAGCCGATTTCCAGGCGGCCGTCGGGCAGGGCGAAGCTGCCGTAGCTGGTGCTGCCCGCCAGCCGGCCGGTATCCAGGTCGATGATGGCAAAGGGGTAGCGCGTGCCGGCGGCGCGCTCCTGCAGGGTCTGGCTGAGGTAAGCGGCCAGGCCCACCGCGTCCTGGGGGGCGGGGGCGAGGGTGTAGCGCCAGATGTCGGCGTCGAAAGCAATCTGCTTGAGGTCCTCAAAGTCACTGGCTTCGAGGGGGCGCAGCCGGGCGCGGCGGTTTTCGAGCGTAATCGGGCGGGTGCAGTCCATCGGGGCGGGCAGAAGGCAGACGAGCTACGAAGATGGTAAAAAGTCTGTCGCCCGGCGCCGCGTGCAGGCAGCAGTAGCCGGCCGGTCGTCGCCTGGATATTTTCCACGCTTACCAGCCTCACCCCCGAACTGGCGGTTCCGTAACTGGTCCAACGGCTACCACCGTCAGACCGCGGGAATGGTTCAGAGCCGAAAATTCACCGACACCAGGGCCCGGTTCTCGGTCTGGCGCAAATCGGGCTGCCAGCCGGCGGGCAGGGGCTGGTCGGCGTAGCCCGAGGGCGAGGTAGTGCCGCCGGGGCCGGCGAAGTAGGGCACATTGGCGCGGCGGTGGAGGTATTCGAGGCGGAAAGTGACAAAGTCCGAGGGCATCACGTCGAAGGTGACGGTGGCTTCCCGGGCGGTGAGGCGGCTGGATGGATCGGTGAAGCCCACGGCGGAGGGCGAGAAGCTGAGGTAGCGCGAGGGGTTCTTGACGAAGCCCACGCGGGTAGTCAGGGCCAGCCGGTTCTTGGCAAACCAGAGCCGGTTGGCCAGCGAGGAGCCCAGCATGTACGCTTCGCGGCGCGGCAGCCCGCCCCCGCCATTTTCGAAGCCGTAGTGGTTGTTGAGGCTGAAGGCGGCCTGGGTGATGCCGCGCAGCTGATTTTTCGGCTTGTGGTAGTAGCGGTACACCACCGAGTGGTCGTGGTGAAACCGCGCGCGGCCGGGGTAGGCAGCCGGGCCCTGGGCGGCAGAGCCGGCGGTGGGGCGGGAGTCCTTGCCGTAGTAGAAATTGGCCACCAGCTGCAGGTTTTCGGAGGGGCGGTAGTAGTTCGAGGAGCCCACGCCGGGCTGGCGGTTAAACGCGTTGTAGGTCTGCCAGCCGTTCATCAGCCACAGCTCGGTGCGGAAGTTGCGCGTCGGGAACCACTGGGCCCGGGCGCCCTGGAAGTAAAACGGTGTGAAGTCGCAGACCAAGCTGCGCTGGTAGCTCCAGTTTTCCTGCATCACGTAGCTTTCCAGCCCGATGTAGGACATGAAAATGCCCAGCTCCAGGTTCAGACCGTAGTTCGGGCGGAAGTGGTAGCCAGCGGCGGCTTCGCGGATAAACTTCAGGTTGCCGGTGCCGGTGTTGCGGCCGCGCTGCACCGAGCCGTCGGTTTCCTGCACCAGGTGCAGCATGGAGCCCGTTTGCAGCCACAGCCGCCCGATAATGTTCTTATAATTCGACTCGATGCCGATGCTGGCCAGGGCCAGGGAAAACTCCCCGCTGCGCCCCGTCACGGCCGAAATCGTCTGGGTATGGTCGAGCGGCCGGGCGAAGTTGTAGTTGAAGTAGCCGTCGAGCAGGGCCACGCCGGTCAGCACGGTTTCGCCGTCGGCATCCCGGAGCTGCAGCGGGAAGTTGCGCTGCCGGTTCTGCCCGTTCACCCAGGTCAGGTCCATCCCGTCGAAGGGCACTTTGGCGGGGGCGGTGGTGTCGGGCGAGGCTGGGGCGGGGCGGTTTTCGGTGGTCTGGGCCCGCGCCGGTGAAGTCAGCAGGCAAGGCACGAGCAGGGCGGGGGCGAGCAGGCCGGGCAGCAGGGTGCGGCGGCAGGTAGATAGGGTACGCATAGGGCAACAGGGCGCTAGCCGGGCCGAAAAACGCCGGCCGGCGCGGGAGAAAGGATGGGGAAATGATTCGGGTGGAAAGAGCCGGCGGCTACACCGGGTGCGTGAGCTGCTCGGCGGCCAGGGCGCGGGCGGGCACCGGGTCGGAGGCGGTTTCGGAGGGCAGGCGGAGCAGATCCAGCCGGCCCGCGGGCTGAATGGTCAGCGGCACGTGCTCCACGGCCACGTCGCTGGTATCGAGGCCGTAGGCTTTCTGGTCGCTGATGGCCAGCTGGTTGAACAGGAAGTAGCCGCGCAGGATCAGCCGGTCCCGGAACGAAAGCTGGTTGTCATAGCTGAGCACTTTGTCGAGCACCACGAAGCGGAAGTCGCCGGGCAGGTGGTGGCGCTGCAGCGAGGCGTAGCGCGAGGTAATGTCGATTTCCCGGCGCTCGGCCATGTCTTCGAGCACCCGGCGGAACAGCAGGTTGATGCGCGGCTGAATGCGGAAGCCCAGGCGGAAGTTGATTTTGTAGGCCACATCGGGCACCAGCGTCTCCACCGTGTACTGCATCCCGAAGGGCTCGGGCAGCAGGGTGATGTTCAGAAACCAGTACCGGTCGGCGCGCTTGGGCTTTTTGCGCAGGATGGAGTAGAGGATGCGCGACTCAATCTCGCGGGCGTTCTTGCTGCGGGTGAGGTACACCAGGTTGGAGGCGTACTTGCTCACCGTCGCATCCTGGCTCAGCTCCCGCAGCAAGGGCAGGTTGTCGGTCCAGGCGGTCATGTCGAGGTAGCGGTTTTTGATCTGCCGCCCCTTGTAGCCCACCCACATGCCCAGAATCAGCAGCCACTCGAAAACCAGGATGCCGAGGCGGTTGAGCAGCTTGGTGATGTTGGCAATGAGAAACGACAGCTCCACCGTCAGAAACACCGTCATCAGGGCCAGCACCGCCACCAGGGCCCAGCGGCGCACCCCGCGCAGGTACTGCGAGAGAAGGATGCTGGTCATGAGCATGGCCACGGTGATGCTGAAGCCGTAGGCCCCCTCCATGTTCGACGACTCCTGAAACCACAGCTGCACCGCCACGCAGCCCAGCCACAGCAGCCAGTTGATGCTCGGCACGTAGAGCTGCCCGCGCTGGTCGGTGGGGTAGAGGATGCGCACCTTGGGCCAGAAGTTGAGGCTCACGGCCTCCGAAATCAGGGTGTAGGAGCCCGTAATCAGCGCCTGCGAGGCAATGATGGTGGCGGCCGTAGCCAGCAGAATCAGCGGCAGAATGGCCCAGTGCGGGGCAATCAGGAAGAACGGGTTCTGCCCCTCGGCCAGGGGCTGGCCCAGGTGCTGCATGGCCCAGGCGCCCTGGCCCAGGTAGTTGAGCACCAGCGCGGCCTTCACGTACAGCCAGGCCGCCCGGATGTTGCGCCGCCCGCAGTGGCCCAGGTCGGAGTACAGCGCCTCGGCCCCGGTGGTGCACAGAAACACGGCCCCCAGCAGCCAGAACCCCTGCGGGTACTCCGTCAGCAAAGCCAGGGCGTAGTGCGGACTCAGCGCCCGCAGAATGCCCGGCTCCTGCGCCACCTGCCACACGCCCAGCGCCCCGATAACGCTGAACCACAGGAGCATAATCGGCCCGAAAGCCCGGCCGACTATCTGGGTGCCGAACTGCTGAAACGTGAACAGCAGCGTGATGATAACCAGCACGATGCCCACGATGGTGGAGCCTTCCAGCGTCGGATCGAGGATTTTCAGCCCCTCGATGGCCGACGACACCGAAATCGGCGGGGTGATGATGCCGTCGGCCAGCAGGGTGCCCGCGCCGATGATGGCCGGCCACAGCAACCACTTGCCGCGCTGCCGCACCAGGGAGTACAGCGAGAAAATGCCGCCTTCGCCGTGGTTGTCGGCTTTCAGCGTGAGCCAGATGTACTTGATGCTGGTTTGCAGCGTGAGCGTCCAGAACACGGCCGAGATGCCGCCATACACCAGCAGCTCGCTGATGGGCCGCGGCCCCAGGATGGACTTGAACACGTACAGCGGCGAGGTGCCGATGTCGCCGAAGATGATGCCCAGCGTGACGAGCAGGCCCGCCACGGTCACGCGCTGGCGGTGAATGTTGGGTTCGGAAAGGGCAATAGCAGCCATGTCAGACGGGAAAACGTCGAAAAAAGAAGTCAGGAAAGGGCAGGGGCGGGCCGCGGAGCTACGGAGCCGTCAGGGCCGGCCGTGGGAATGGCGGCGGGTGGCCGCCGGGCGGAATCAGGCGGGCGGGGCGGCCACGGGCAGGGTGAAGTAGAAGGTGCTGCCCGCGCCGGGCGTGCTTTCCACGCCCAGCTCCCCGCCCTGCGGCTCGATGAAGGCCCGGCTGATGCTCAGGCCCAGGCCGCTGCCGCCCCGGGCCGGCTGCCCATCGGCGGCGGGCAGCTGCACGTACCGCTCGAAGATGCGCTGCTGCTGCTCCGGCGCAATGCCCGGCCCGTCGTCCTGCACCAGCACGCGCACGGACTGGCCATCGGGGGTGGCGGCGGCGCGCACGCGGATGCGGCCCTCGGCGGGGGAATAGCGGATGGCGTTGCTGAGCAGGTTCAGCAGCACCCAGGCGGTCTTTTCCAGGTCGGCGCGCACCAGGGGCAGCGCGGGCGGCAGCTGCACGTCGAGGGCCAGGTTCTTGGGCGCCAGCTGCAGGCGAATGGGCTCGGCGGCCGTTTCCACCAGCGCGGCCACCGCCACGGCCCGCGGCTGCAGCGGCACCGCCGCCCCGGCCTCCAGGCGCGACACATCCAGCAGCGTGGTGGCCAGGCCGCGCAGCCGGTCGTTTTCGCCCCGCAGCGTCGCCACGATGCGCTGCTGCTCCTCGTTGAGCGGGCCGATGCGGCCGTCCTGCAGCAGCTTGAGCTGGAAGTTGATGCTCGACAGCGGGGTTTTCAGCTCGTGGGTAGCCGTGGCCAGGAAGTCGGTTTTGAGCTGGTCCTGCCGCTTGAAGGCCGACACGTCGTGCAGCACCAGAATGGAGCCCACGAACTCCATCCGGTCGGTAGCCGCGTTGTAGAGCACGGCCTCGTGCAGGGCCAGCCGGTAGTAAGTCTCCAGCTGCCCGGCCCGCGCCACCGGAATTACCGGCTCGACCGGGCGCTGAGCCGCTGGCAGCTGGGCGTAGTGCAGCAGCTGGGCCAGCAGCGGGTTATCCGCCGCCAGGGCTGCGGCCGGCTGGCCCAGCAGCTGCTTTTCGGGGAGGCCCAGCAGCGTGCAGGCCAGCGGGTTAGCCACGATGATGCGGCGGTCGGCGTCGAGCAGCAGCAGGGCTTCGTCCAGGGTCTGCACGATGCTCAGCACGCGGTTGCGCTCGGTCAGCAGCTCGGCTAGGTTGGCGCTGCGCAGCTCGTTGAGGTGGGCGAGCAAGGCGTTGAAAGCCTGAGCTACGCGGCCGAACTCGTCGCGGCTTTCCACCGGGATGCTGGCGGCAAAGTCGCCGCCGGCCGCGTGGCTGATGCTGGCCGAAAGTCGGCGCAGGCCGCTCACCGCCGCTTCGGGCACGCTCAGCACCAGGCCCAGGGCCACCAGCGTGCCCACGCTCAGCCAGGCCAGCAGCAGGTACCGGGCCTGGGTGGCGGCGGCGTTGGACTGGGTATTCCGGCGCGTCAGGGCCCGCATGTTCAGCCCCACCATGCGGTGCGTGAGTTGGCGCAGCTCCGCCACGGCCGCTGCCTGGCCGGCGGGCACCGCGGCGGCTTCGTAGCGGGCCACGGCCTGCATCATGCCGTCGACCAGCTGCTGCTCCCCGGGCTCGGTCACGTTGCCGGCTTCGCGGGTGAGGGCCCGGCGCAGGCGGGGCAGGGCAGGGCCGGCAGGAGTGGCGGCCAGCTCGTCCAGGGCCTGCAGCATCTGCTGGCCCAGCGCCACCGAGTAGAAGTTGGCCTGCAGAATGCGGTGGGCGCGCTGCTCCTGCCGCTGCACCGTGGCGTAGGCGTAGGCGCCCAGCCCCACCAGCAGGACCAGCATGGCCAGCAAGCCCACCGTAATTTTTGCTTTGATGCTCATAACGCAGCCCGACCGCAGCAACCGCCGCGGCACGACGCAGGGGCCAGTTGCCAATGCTAGTCCAGCCGCGGCGCTTTGCGGTAGCTTGGCTGATTACTTATTGATTATCAGCTAGAATAATTTGCAATGCCGCTGCCAGAGCAGCCGCTACGCCGCCGGCGCCGGGTCAAAATGACCCGCTACCCGGTCAGGCTGACCCGCTGCCCAGGCCGTACTCCTGCAGCTTGCGGTAGAGCGTTTTCACCCCGATGCCCAGCTGCCGGGACGCTTCGGTCTTGTTGCCCTGGGTTTGCTGCAGCACCCGCAGAATCTGGCGCTTTTCCACGGCGCGCAGGCTCTGGTCGTTGGCGTCGTCGGTTGGGGCGGGGCTCTGCAGCTCGAAGGGCAGGTCGTCGGTGGTCAGCACCGCGTCGTCGGCCAGGATGGCGGCGCGCTCCAGCACGTTCTTCAATTCGCGCACGTTGCCGGGCCAGGCGTAGCCTTGCAGCCGATGCAGGGCCTCCGCGTCGAAGCCCTGCAGACGCTTGCGCAGCTTGGCCGCAAACAGCTGCAGGAAGTGCCGGGCCAGCGGCTCAATGTCCTCGGGCCGGTCTTTTAAGGGCGGGACGGGGATGGTGAAAACGGCGAGGCGGTAGTACAGATCGGGCCGGAACTGCCCGCTGTCGGCTTCCTGCCGCAGGTTGCGGTTGGTAGCCGCCACCAGCCGCACGTCCACTTTGGTGGGCTTGGTGTCGCCGAGCTTGGTGAAGGTCTGCGTCTCCAGCACCCGCAGAAACTTGGCCTGCACCGCCAACTCCAGCTCCCCGATTTCGTCCAGAAACAGCGTGCCGCCCGAGGCTTCCTCCAGCAGGCCCCTTTTGTCGCCCAGTGCCCCGGTGAAGGCGCCTTTCCGGTAGCCAAACAGCTCCGATTCCAGCAGATCCTTCGGAAACGCCGAGCAGTTGACGGCCACAAAGGGCTTCGAGCGGCGCGGCGAGGCCTGGTGAATGGCCTGGGCAAACAGCTCCTTGCCCGCGCCCGTCGGCCCTTCCAGCAGCACCGTCGATTCCGTCGCGGCCACGCGCTGGGCCAGGGCTTTGGCGCGTTCCAGCGCCGGCGAGTGGCCAATCATCGACGCGAAGGAGTGCTGCGCGCCCACCTGCCGCTCCAGCTCCTGCACGCGGCGCTGCAGCCGGCTTTTGTCGGCGGCGCGGGCCACCACGGGCAGCAGCTGCTCGTCGGCGTCGCCCTTGGTGAGGTAGTCGAAGGCGCCGTCCTTCATGGCCTGCACGCCGTCGGGGATGCGGCCGTAGGCGGTCAGCAGCACCACTTCGGCCAGCGGGGCGCGCTGCTTCAGGCGGGGCAGCAACTGCAGACCGTGGGCGTCGGGCAGTTTCACGTCGCAGAGCACCACCAGCACCTCCGTGGCGTGCTGGCCCAGCAGCTCCAGCCCCTCGGCCGCGTTGATGGCCTGCAGCACCCGGTAGCCTTCCAGCTCCAGAAAGCGGGCCATGCCCTGGCGCAGGGCCTGTTCGTCGTCGATGAGCAGCAGCGTGCCGTCGGGCATGGCGGGAGAGGTGTGCGGGTTAAGGACAGGAGGCTGATGCGTCGACGCAGCTGCAGAAAAGAACGTGCAACGCCCAAAAAAGACCGTCATGCTGGGCTTGCCGAAGCATCTCCACCAAACGACCAAGCGGCGCGGTAGAGATGCTTCGGCAAGCTCAGCATGACGGTTACTATTTGTCGTCGTTCCTCGACTTCGCTCGGAATGACGTTCTGGGTAGTTGCAGCCGAATCTTACGCCGTGGTGCCTTCCTTGAGGCGCTCGGCGTTTTCGGCGATGCGCAGCTGCTCGATGAAGTCCTCGATGCCGCCGTCCATCACCGCGCTCAGGTTGTACACCGTGTAGCCGATGCGGTGGTCGGTCACGCGGCCCTGCGGGTAGTTGTAGGTGCGGATTTTGTCCGACCGGTCGCCGCCGCCAATCATGCTCTTGCGGGCAGCGCCTTCGGCCTCGTTCTTCTTGGCCAGCTCGATTTCGAAAATGCGCGAGCGGAGCACCGCCAAGGCCTTATCGAAGTTCTTCAGCTGCGACTTCTGGTCCTGGCACTGGGCCACGATGCCCGTGGGGATGTGCGTGAGGCGCACGGCCGAGTAGGTCGTGTTGACCGACTGCCCGCCCGGGCCCGACGACATGAACAGGTCCTTGCGGATGTCGTTCATATCCAGCTCGATGTCGAATTCTTCCGCCTCGGGCATCACCACCACCGAGGCCACGGAGGTGTGAATGCGGCCCTGGGTTTCGGTGGCCGGCACGCGCTGCACCCGGTGTACCCCCGATTCAAACTTCATCTTGCCGTACACGTCTTCGCCGCGCATGGCCAGGATGATTTCCTTGTAGCCGCCGGCGGTGCCTTCCATGGCATCCACCAACTCCATCTTCCAGCCCTGCTTTTCGGCGAAGCGCATGTACATGCGCTGCAGGTCGCCGGCAAACAGCGCGGCTTCGTCGCCGCCGGCGCCGGCGCGGATTTCGATGATGATATCCTTGGAGTCGTTCGGGTCCTTGGGAATCAGCAGATCCTTGATGACAGCTTCCAGCCGCTCCTGCTCCGGCAGCAGCGTGTCCAGCTCGTCCTTGGCCATCTGGCGGAAATCCTCATCCTTCTCGGTGGCAATGACTTCGCGCGCCCCGTCGATGTTGGAGAGGACGCTCTGGTAAGCCTTGTACTCGACCACAATCTTGTTGAGGTCTTTGTATTCTTTGTTCAGGGCCTTGTAGCGCTTCATGTCGCTCATCACGTCCGGGTCCAGCAGTTGCTGGCCCACGTCGTTGAAGCGCTGGTTGATAGCCTCTAATTTGTCAAGCATCGGTCGTTGGGGTCCGGAATTGGGCGGTACTTTTGCAAAGGTACAAAACCCGCCGGGGCCATGGGAGGTTCCGCGTGCATTGTCCGAAACCTATATGCGCCGAAGCCTATCGTTGCTGGCCCTGCCGCTGCTGCTGGCCGCCTGCCGCCCCGAAGACGTCGAGCACCTCGACAATACCAAGGACCTGGCCCGCGAAGCCGAGAACTTCCAGCCCAAGCTCATCAAGCCCGCCCAGCTGCTGCAAGGGGCGCGCTGGGCCGCCGATTCCCTCATCCATACCGCCGACCGCGGTTGGCGCGCCCAGCTGAACGAGCGGCTGGCCGCCGGGGGCGTGGCCGCCGCGCACCCCTACTGCCAGCCCGAGAAGCTGCCCGCCGTGGTGAAGCTGGCCCGCGAGCTGGAAGCCCAGCCCACGCGGGCGCTGGTTACACCCGCGCGCTTTATCACCGAGGACGACTCCGTGCAGACCACCCGCCCCAGCCAGGACCAGTTTCTGGTGCAGGAGCCCCTGGTGCTGCTGCCCACCGACGCCACCTGCCTGCGCTGCCACGGCCAGGTGGGCCCCGACGTGCAGCCCGCCGACGCCAAGCTGCTGGCCGCCAGCTACCCCGGCAAAACCCTCACCGGCTACCAGCCCGGCCAGCTCATCGGCCGCTGGACGGTGCCTATGACGCGCAAGGGCGTGGCCGAGTTCTACACCCAGAAGACGCGCAAGGTGATGAAGCGGCGCCGGCTGTGGTAAACGGGTTGTGTGGCTATTGATTTTGTTATGAATAAGTTACGTATGCGTTATTGCTTTTTGCTCCTCGGCGCGCTGCTGATGGGCAGTGCCCTGACGACCACGGCCCAACAGCGGAACCTGAGCGGCAAGGCCAACCCCAAGGACTGCTACCGCACCTTCGCCGGCGACAGCGTGGAGCTGTACTACAGCAACTATTATCAACTCACGCCACCGGCCTGCGCCACCATCCGCCGCAACACGCGCCTGGACGCCACCGGTACCTTCCGCGGGCTGGTGTGCGACTACCGGCTGAGCGACGGCCGCCTACTGAACCGCCAGTTCTACCGCAACGGCAAGCGCAACGGCCTCTACGAGCTGCACCACCCCAACGGCACCGTGCTCACGCGCGGGCAGTTTCAGGACGGGCTGCCGACGGGCGTGTGGCAGTTCTGGTACGCCAACGGTCGGCCCCGGCAGACGCTGATGTGGGGCGAAGACCTGAGCAAGCCGTTTCGCATCCTGGCCTACTGGGACTCCACGGGCACCCAGCTCTGCAAGAACGGCAACGGCACCTGGCGCGGCGTGCACAGCAACCGCTACATCCGCTTCGGCGGCCCGGTGGCCGATGGGCTGGCCCAGGGCACCTGGACCAGCGAGGTCATCGGCACCGGCGCCCCGTTCAGCGAGGAACGCTACGAATGGGGCCGCTTTATCGAGGGCTTCGACCTGGCCAACAAGCGCCGCCGCTACCCCGGTCCGGCCGGCCTGCAGCCCACCGTGGACCTGCCGACCAGCGCCGCCGAGGCGTTTGAGCTCAACCAGCCCTGCGAGGAGCTGCTGGCCGAGGCGGGCCGCCGCAACCTGCGCGCCGTGGCCCCGCAGGCCGTCGGGGGGCTGGCCAACTACAACAGCCGCCTGCTGCTGCTGCTGCGCAAGCACGCCGAGGAAGCCAACTGGGTCACGGGCATGAATGGCCGCATCACGCTGCTGGTGAACGTGGGCAAGAGCGGGCAACTCACCCTCGACGAGAGCAGCCGCGACGTGCAGTACGCCCGCCCCATTATGGACATGCTCAACCGGATGCCGCAGTGGCAGCCCGCCACCGTCGACGGCCAGCCCGTGCCCGGCCAGCTGGAGGTGGAAATGGAAGTCGGCAGCACCACGGTGTCGTCGCGGGTGCGGCCGATGGTGAAGCCGCAGGCGCAGCAAACCGTTAAGAACTAAACCCCGCCGTGGCAGCAAGCCTGACGCCCAGCCTGTTGAGCCGCCTGGCCGCGGCTACCCACCGCGGGGAATACCTGTGCCTGGACGAGTCGTTGCTGGTGCTGCCCCTCGTGGCCGAGCCGCCGGCCTCCTGGGACTTGCTCGACCGTCGTGAGCCAGGACTGCTGGAGGACTTGCGGGACCTGCTGCGGGACGTGGAAGATTGGTGGCTGAGCTTGCAGAATATGTTTTCCGATGCGGCCCGGCCGGTGGTCATCGGTACCCTGGTGCTGAGCCCGGAGGCCGCCTACCGGGAGCTGGACGGGCAGTGGGAGCAGCAGCTCTTATCTGCCGCCACGCCGCTGCGCCTGGGGTACTACGGTTATTCGCCCGAGCCTTACCAATCCGCCCGCTACGGCAGCGGGCCCCGGTAGCCAACCGCCTGCAGATCGGCCCCTGGCCCGCCTACGGGGTGCTGGTGCGGCAGCGCGCCGATGAACGGCGGCTCGGGCGGCTGTTGCAGGCCTGGTACGAGCGGCGCCTGCCGCTGCGGGAAACCTACCGGGGCCAGCCGGCCCTGCTGCTGCGCCACAATCTGAGCTACGAAGACCTCCAGGCTTTCCGGCAGCGCTACGGCGTGAAGCTCTCCGAATAGAAGCCCAACCTTCGCGGCGGTTTTGCAGTTTGGGCAGGGTATGAACGCCGTCGACTCCACTCCGCAAGCTCCCGTCCTCATCATCGGTGCCGGCATGGCCGGGCTCACCTGCGCCTGCTACCTGCACCGCGCCGGGCGCCCGGTGCAGGTGCTCGAAGCCGCCGACGCCGTGGGCGGCCGCGTGCGCACCGACCTTACGCCCGACGGCTTCCGCCTCGACCACGGCTTCCAGATCCTGCTCACCCGCTACCCCGAGGTGCAGCGCCTCATCGACTACGGCGCCCTGCAGCTGCAGCCCTTCACTTCCGGCGCCGTCATCCGCCTGCCCGATGGCCGGCAAACGACCTTGCGCAACCCGCTGCGGCAGCCGCTGCGCGGTATAGCGGCGGCTACCGCGCCCATCGGCAGCTGGGCCGACAAGCTGCGGCTGGTGAGCCTGGCCCAGCACGTGAAGCAGCACCGCGCGGAAGAACTGCTGGCCCGCCCCGCCACCGACACGCTTACCTTCCTGCGGCGCTACGGCTGGAGCGAGCAGATGATTGAAACGTTCTTCCGGCCCTTCTTCGGCGGCATCTACCTCGACCGGGAGCTGACCACGGCCAGCAACTTCTTCGAGTTCGTGTTCAAGCAGTTCGTGGAGGGCGACGCCGCCCTGCCGGCCCGCGGCATGCAGGAAATTCCGCGGCAGCTGGCCGCCCGCCTGCCCGCCGAGGCCGTGCAGCTGCACACCCGCGTAGCCGCCATCGAAGGCAATACGGTGCGCCTCACCGACGGCCGCACGCTGCAGGGTAGCGCCGTGGTGCTGGCCACCGACGGCCCCGCCGCCTACCAACTGCTACCTGCCCTGACGGCCAATGAGCCCACCGCCTCGCGCCGCACTACCTGCACTTACTTCGCCGTTGATGGCCCTTCGCCCGGGCGCGGCGACAAGCTGCTGCGCCTCAATGCTGCCCCCGGCGCCCTGGCCCACAACGTGGCCTTCCCCAGCGACGTGGCTCCCGAGTACGCCCCGGCCGGGCAGGCCCTGATATCGGTGAGTACCCACGGTGCCCACGGCCTCAGCGACGACGCCCTGGCCCAGCGGCTGCGGCAGGAGCTGACCAACTGGTTCGGGGCGGCGGCCAACAGCTGGCGTCGCCTGGGCACCTACCACATCGAGCACGCGCTGCCGGTGTACGAGGCCGGGCCGGCACGCGAAACGGCCCAGCAGCCGCGGCGGCTGGCCGAGGGCCTCTACCGCTGCGGCGACTGGGCCGCCTATCCGTCGCTAAACGCCGCTATGGCCACGGGCCGGGAAGTGGCCGAAGCTATTCTGGGCGCCTAGCGGGGCTTATTCGTCTTCGTCGGTAGCTTTGCGGCTCGCCTTGCGGGCGGCCTCGGTGTTGGGCACGTGCTGCTGCCCGGCGCGGGAGCCGGCCTGTTTTTTCTCGTTGGTGGCCTTGCGTTGGTTGGGCGTGAGGTCGGTCCAGGCCTGCTTGGGCAAGTAGCGGGTGGTGCCGCCCTCGCGCTCGGCGGGTTTGCCATCCGATGTCTGCCAGTCCTGCTGGGTCCAGTCCTGCAGGTGCTGCTGCCCGGCGCTGCGCTTGGCGAAGGTGTAGCCCCCGCCGGACTGCCGGTATTCCTGGGCCAGCAGCTGGGCTTTGCGGGCGCTCCACTCGCCGGGGGCGCCGCCCCGGTCACCGGCCATTATTTCGTCTTTCAGTCGCTCACGCAGCTCGGGATGGGTGTAGATGCGGGCGGTCGGGGAGGCCTTGGCGTGGTGGGCGGAGGCGGAATGCTTCTTATCCATGCGGCTTGGCTGAAAATAGTGAGGGAGTAGTTAACGCATTGATGAATAATTGGTTGCTGCAGGTGGTGGCAATGGCTTAGCCGGGCATAGCCCAAGCTCAACCATTGCGGCGGGCTGTTTTGCGCACCGCCCAAAGCCCGGCCTGAGGCAGGCCGGGCTTTGGGCGGTGCGGCGTTGATTTACACGCCCCAGGGGTACAAATCCGGCGGCACGTGCTCGTTGGCAGGGGTGGGCAGGGGGTGCAGGGCCCGGGTCTGATCGAGGTAGAGAAAGGCGTCGTAACGTTCGGGCACCACGGTGGGCACGTAGTTGCCGTACTTCTCGCGCTCGGGCCGGTACACTACGCCGATGGCGCGGTGGTTCAGGTGGTCTTGCAGGGCCGGCAGCGGGCGCAGCTCCGAGGAAAGCAGCAGCGCGTCCTTGCCGATGTCGGTGTGCAGCAGCGCTTCCCAGGAGTTGGGCCGGGCCTCGGGTACGCGCATCTGCTCCAGCGGCGCGCCCCAGCTTTTGCCCGCAATGACCGAGCCCTGGTACGAGCCGAAGCCCACGATGTACACGTTGTCGCGGCCGAACTGCTGGCGGGCCAGCTGGCCCACGTTCACCATGCCATCGGCCACCATGTCGGTGTAGCGCGCGTCGCCCACGTGGGTGTTGTGCTCCCACACAATGGCCTTGCTCTCGGGGCCGTGCAGCTCCAGCAGGCGAGTGAGGGTTTCCATCATGTGATGGTCGCGCACGTTCCACGACGAGCCGCCGCCGCGCAGCATGGCCTTGTAGTAGCGCTCGGCATTCACGGCCACCAGTGCGTTCTGCTCGGCGGCAAATTCGATTTCCACGGCCAGCCCGTCGGGGTTGGTGGCGGGCGTGCGGCGCTGCAGGGTGCGCAGCATGGTCAGCACTTCGTCTTCGCAGTCCTTGCTCACGAAGGCCACGGCCTCGGCGTACTCCTGCGGGTCGGCGCTGTAGGGCTCGAAGCACTTGTAGGCCCGCTGGGCGGCCAGCGCGGCGGCGTCGCCCTTGCGCCCGGCGTACTGCATGATCTGCTCCAAGGACTCCCAGAGCGAGTACACGTCGAGGCCGTAGAAACCGGCCTTCTGCGGGGGCAGCAGCGGCGAGTTGTGGCGCCACAGCCAGTCGACCAGCGCGGCCGTTTCCCAGTTGCCCCACATCCAGGTGGGCCAGCGGTTGAAGGTCTGCAGCAGCTGCGCGGGCGGTTGGCCGTCGTGGGGCTGCTTGATGGCCACGTTCACCTCGAAGCAATCGGGCCAGTCGCCCTCCACGGCCACGAAGCTGAAGCCCTTCTCCTCGATCAGGCGCCGGGTAATGGCCGCCCGCCAGGTGTAGTACTCGTGGGTGCCGTGGGAGGCTTCGCCCAGCAGCACCACGCGGGCGTCGCCGATCTGGGCCAGCAGCGGGTCGAGGTCGGCCGCCGAGTGCAGGGGATGGTGTGGTAATTGGGTTGGCATAACTCGGAAAGCAATAGGTGATGAACGCGCAAGCCGCGCCGCCCACGGCGCCTTCCCTGGCGGGAAAACACATCCGGTGGCGGCGCGGCTAGGCTAAAAAGGCGGGTAAGGGAGCGGGCGGCTACTTGTGAGCCTTGTCGAGGTTTTTGCCCAGGTCCTCGACCCGGCGCAGAAACGCATCGGTGTCGGCGTCGGCGTAGGTGCCGAAGCCGTTGGAAATGGTGCCGCGGGTGCCGTCGTGGGCCTCGATGGCGTAGAGAATCGACATGTCGTCGGGGTCCGACTCGCCCTCGAAGCGGTAGAAGTCCACGATGGTTACTTCCTCGGCGCTGTAGGTCTTCTGGCTTTCGTCGTCGATGGTTTGCAGGCGCCCGTCGGTTACTTTAAAATCCTTGACGAAGCCGTCGTCGCACAGTTTTTTCTCGACGTTGACGAGCGACCGTTCTTGCTCTTTGTCTTGCATAACGTGGGGTGCTTTGGAGTAGGGAATTTGAGAGAAGGAAGCCGGGCGGGCCCGAAAACGCCCTGCCCCGCCCGGGCTATACGCAGCCACAGGCGGGGCGGGTTATATGGACGAATTAAAATGTTTAACCGTCCGCGGCGTCAGCGCTGATGCTGAGCTTTTTCGATGGTGCGCTGCAGCGCCTCCACGTCGATGGCGCTGCAGGCCCCGCCGCAGCCCTTGGGGCAGCCGCCCTCCGATTTGGCGAAGAAGCTCTGCCACAGGCGCCGGCCCATGTAAAAGGCCGCCCCGAGGAAGAGCGCGAGGATGATGAATTGTTGGACGAGCATAACGAGCACAAAACTAGCCAGTAGCCGGAAAAGTTGCCGAATTGCTGAGGCTGTGTGGACAGTAAGCCAAAAGCACGTCATGCTGAGCGAAGTCGAAGCATGACGTGCTGGAGGAATCATTCAACGTCAGCACGCGAGATGTCTCGATCCTTGCTTGATGCGCAACATGCTCGACATGACGTGCCTTTTCAGGCGGACCGTATCAGTGATTGATCGGCGCCTCGATGATCAGGAACTGGCTTTCCTCGGTGCATTCAATGCGAAACTCGCTGGTGCCCCAGATGCCCAGCGCGTCGCGCCGCGGCACTACTTCGCCCTCGATGCGCACTTCGCCCTCCATCACGAACACGAACACGCACTTGTTGGTCGGGTTCAGAGCGTAAGCCACCGCGTTGCCGGCCTCGAAGTAGCCCAGGCTCAGGCGGGCGTTCTGGTTGATCCAGCAGTGGGCCTGGCCTTCCTCGTTCGAGACGATGGTGGTGAGCTGGTTGTGGCGCTTCGCGCGCGGGAAGGCGCGGCGCTGGTAGCGCGGGTTGATGTTCTGCAGCTTGGGCTCAATCCAGATCTGCAGGAAGTTCACCTCGTCGTCGCCCACGTTGTGCTCTTCGTGGCGCAGCCCCGCGCCGGCACTCATGATCTGCACCCAGTCCTGCTCCACCACTTCCTTGTAGCCCAGCGAGTCGATGTGGTTCATCTTGCCCGCCAGCATCACCGAAATGATTTCCATGTTCTGGTGCGGGTGAATACCGAAGCCGCCCGCGGCCTGCACGTAGTCGTCGTTGAACACGCGCAGCAGCCCGAAGCCGGCGCGCACCGGGTTGGGGTAGGAGCTGAAGCTGAACGTGAAGTTGCTCTGCAGCCAGCCGATGTCTTTCAGGCCGCGCTCGGCCGCGGGGAAGCGTTGGAAGTGCATAGGGTTGGGGGCTAGGAAACGATGCAGAGACGCGCCTTGGCGTCTTCCCGCGTTGGGGTAGGAGTTTGGGAAGTTACGGCCCTGCATCGGCGACGCAAGGCTACGTCCCTATTGCGGCAGCTGATTTTCGAACACAAACTCGCTGAGCGGCTTGCGGGAGCGGGGCGCCAGCTCGCGCGAGCGGAAGGGCTCTTCGAGCTGCTCGGCCTCGCCCACGTAGCCCAACGCCAGGAAGGTGGCCGGCTCCAGGTCGGCGGGCAGGTGCAGGGCCTGCTGGGTCTTGGCCAGGTCGAAGCCGCCCATCACGTGGCCGTGAATGCCCATGCTGGCGGCCTGCAGCAGCAGGTTGGCGGTGGCCAGGCCGGTGTCGTGCAGGTAGTGACGGTTAGGGGCATTGTTGGCGCCCATGGTTTTGCGGGCCAGCACCACCACCAGCACGGCGGCGTGCTGAGCCCAGGGCTGGTTGCCGGGCAGCAGGCAGTCCCATAGCTTCTGAAAGGCCTCCGTCTGCTCGCGGTGGGCGTAAATGAAGCGCCAGGGCTGCTCGTTCATGGCGCTGGGCGCCCAGGCCGCGGCCTCGAAGAGGGTGCGCAGGTCGTCGTCATTGAGGGGCTGCGCGGTGAAGGCCCGCGGGCTCCAGCGGTGCTTAATCAGGTCGACGACGGGGTAATGGGTTTGGGCGTGCTTGTGAGCAGACATGCAGAAAAGAAAAGGCGGTAGCCGGAGCGGCCCGCCGGTAAACGTCGGAAAAAAGAACGGGGTGCTTACGCGAACTGCCGGAGCAGGCCCACCAGCTCCTGCTGGGTGCTGCGGGTTTTGTCTTTGGCGTACCAGGCATGCACGCGCTCGGCGTACTCTTCGTGGGTAGCGCCCTGGGCCTTAAGCTCCAGCAACAGCGCCTGGGCTTCGGCCGGGCGCGGGCCCCAGTGGGTTACTTCGGTCAGCGTATCGGCCCGCAGCACCACCAGCTTCGGAATGGAGCGGCTGACGCCGCCGGTGAGGTAGCGGTCCATCAGGTCCGGGTGTTCGTCGCGCAGCAGGTAGCGGGTGCTCAGGTGGCCGCCGCTGGCCCGGGCAATGGCGTCGATGACGGGCACCAGCTGGGCCGCGTCGCCGCACCAGCCCTCGGTAATCACCAGCCACACGTACCGGCCCTGCAGGCGGGCCAGCTCGGTCGTCACCTCGGGCAGCAGCTGCACCGTCTTGTCGAGGCGCGACATGCGCTGCTCGTTCAGCTTGGCGTAGTGCAGCAGCGCCTCCGACTGGTGGGGGCCGGTGGTGCGGCCCTGGGCCAGCAGCTCGTCGATCAGCTGGCGGTAGGCGGCGTAGGAGTAGGCCGAAGCCAGGCGCTCGGGTGTGAGCACGGCCGGGGCGGCGGAAGCAGGCGAGGAGGACATAGGCGAAGCGGCGGCGGGTCGGGGTAAGTCAGCAAAAAACCCTTCCGGGGGCGGAAGGGTTTTGGCCGGGCGGTGAGCTGCAGGAAAGCGCGGCGGCTAGGCCTGCCCGGCCAGCTCGCGACAGTAGGTAATAAAGTCGGTGTTGATGGGCTCCAGGCCGCTTTCGCGCAGGGTGGTGGCCACCTGGGCGCGGTGGTAGTTGGCGTGCACGCACACGTGGGTCAGGATGTCCGATACCTGGCTGTCGTAGCTGTTGCCCTGCGAGTTGGCGTAGCTGATCATGCGCGTCATTTCCGCATCGTCGGCCTGTTGCATGTATTGGTGCAGCGAGGGCGACGTCCGCTGGTGCAGCTTGTGCAGGCCGGCCAGGTCGTGCTCCTGCCACACCTTCACCGGGCTCTGGGTGCCGGTAAGGCGGGCCAGCCAGATGGCTTGCGCGTTGAGCAGGTGCGAGAACAGGCGCAGCGCCCGGGCCGGCAGCTCGGCGCCGGTGGCCACAATGCCGTCGAGGTGCGTGAGCAGCTTGGCGTTGGCCCACACGTTGTAGGCACCGAGCTTTTCGATGGTGTTGATCATATGTGAAATAGTGAAATGGTGAGATGGTGAGTTTGATGTTCGGGAGGTCAGCACGACACTCACCAGTTCACCATCTCACCAGTTCACCGTCAGCGCGGGTCTTGCCAGATGAGTTGTTCGGCGGTTCGGTTTTTTTCAAAGTCGGCGCATTTCCCGTCGCCGCGGCCGGTGATGCCGCCGTCGGGGGCGCAGAGCACGTTGCCTTTGGCGTCGTAGAGCGTCGTGTACTGGTCGCAGCAGGGCGACGTCTCGTAGTACACCGTCTGGCCGCGGTACTGGTAGCTCAGAATGCGGATGCGTGGGTTTTCGGCCTTGGCGTTCAGGTGGGCCTGAATCTTGTCGTCCAGCCACTTGGGCCGGTTGCGCTGGTCGAAGGGAATGTCCTTGACGCTGGTTTCGGGCACGGGCACATTGGTGGGCGTGGTCGTCGGGGCGGGCGTCGAGGGGTTGGCCGTGGCCCGCGGCTCCGAGGTATCGGTGGGCGTGGTCAGGTCGACATGGCGGGCGCAGGCACCGGTCCACAGCAGGGCGGCGCAGGCTAAAGCGGCAACGGAGCGCATAGGCTTCTGGCGAGGAAAGGGCGGCAAATGTACAAGCGGCGGGTAAAAGAAACCGACCCGCGCTTACCTTACGGCAGTTTGCCTACGTAATTCCGCCCCGCATGGCTACTTCCGCCGCCCCCGACCCGCTGCGCCACCTCAGCAAGTTTCTCTCCCTGGTCCTGCGCCACCAGCCCCAGACCATCGGCCTCTCCCTCGACGCGGCCGGCTGGGCCGACGTCGACGACCTGCTGCAGCGCCTAAGCCAGCACGGCCACCCCACCGACCGCGCCCAGCTGCAGCAACTGGTGGCCGGCAGCGACAAGCAGCGCTTCGCCCTCAGCCCCGACGGCCGGCGCATCCGCGCCAACCAGGGCCATTCGGTGCCGGTGGAGCTGGGCTACACCCCCCAGGCGCCGCCCGAGCTGCTCTACCACGGCACCGCCACCCGCCACCTGGCGGCCATCCGGGCCGAGGGCCTGCGCCGCGGCGAGCGGCACCACGTGCATCTCTCGCCCGACGCCGACACGGCCCACCGCGTGGGCCAGCGCCACGGCAGCCCGGTGGTTCTCACGGTGCGCGCCGGCGACCTGCACCGCCAGGGCCATCCGTTCTTCGTGTCCGACAACGGGGTGTGGCTCACCGAAGCCGTGCCGCCGCAGTTCTTGGGGGAGTAGCCGGAAGCCGCTGGCGCCCAGGCGCGCGGCTGAAGTGCACAGCGCGTGACTCGTGCCTTTTAATGAATGGGTGGAAGTCTCCGGACTCCCGGCCGCTAGCGGCGGCCATTCGGAACCGGGCCTTTGGAATGGTTAAAGTAACTCCTTCAAGTCGTTCCGGAGCCGGGAGTCGCAGACTCCCCTGCATCGGACGACACGAGTCGCGCGCTGCGCGCGGCAGACGCGCGCCAGCACCGAGCGTTGTTCAGCCGGGTCTACCCGAAAAACACAAACATCAGCCCCAGGGCTACGATGAACACCAGGTACATCAGCCCATCGGTGAGGATGTACTGCCGATAGCGGCGGTAAAAGTCGCGGAGGCGTTGCATAACGAGAGAGGGGCGGGGCGAGCGGCAAAGGTACGCCGCCCGGGCTGCGAGCGGGCCCCGGGCGGTGGAATCCCAAGGTTTTCTTCTTACTTTTGAAGATAACGCCGTCCCCACCCATGCTGAAACGTTGGATTCGTAAGCCCACGCCCGACCCGGAACAGGTCCGTCACCTTTCCGAGGCCCTGCGCGTCAACGAAGCCATTATCAGCCTGCTGTGTCAGCGCGGCATCGGCACCTACGCCGAGGCCAAATCCTACTTTCGCCCCGACCTGGCGGAGCTGCCCGACCCCATGCTCATGCGCGACATGGACCGGGCCGTGCAGCGCCTGACTGACGCGCTGTTTCGGGAGGAAAAAGTGCTGGTGTACGGCGACTACGACGTGGACGGCACCACCTCCGTGGCCCTGGTCTACTCGTACCTGCGCACCCTGTTCGGCCCGGCCCGCATCGATTACTACATTCCGGACCGCTACCTCGAAGGCTACGGCATTTCAACCATCGGCATCGACTGGGCGGCCAAAAACGGCTACAAGCTCATCGTGGCGCTGGACTGCGGGGTGAAGTCGGTCGACAAAATCAGCTACGCCGTGGAAAAGGGCGTGGACTTTATCGTGTGTGACCACCACTTGCCCGGCGACGAGCTGCCGCCGGCCGTGGCCGTGCTCGACCCCAAGCGCCCCGACTGCCCGTACCCCTACAAGGAGCTGTCGGGCTGCGGCGTGGGCTTCAAGCTGATGCAGGCCCTGTGCCAGAGCCAGGGCTTCGACGAGCAGCCGCTGCTGGAGCTGCTGGATTTGCTGGCCGTCAGCATCGCCGCCGACATCGTGCCCATCACCGGCGAAAACCGCCTGCTGATGTACCACGGGCTGCGCCGCCTGAACGACCCGACCATCGAGACGCGGCCCGGGCTGTACGCGCTGCGGCAGCTGGCCGGCCTGCGCGAGGGGCCGCTGAACGTG
Source organism: Hymenobacter edaphi (assembly GCF_003258365.1). Taxonomy (GTDB): domain Bacteria; phylum Bacteroidota; class Bacteroidia; order Cytophagales; family Hymenobacteraceae; genus Solirubrum; species Solirubrum edaphi. The sequence continues at coordinate 32,050 of NZ_QHKM01000006.1, forward strand.
AGCAGCCTGGTGTTCGGCTTCGCCCCGCGCATCAACGCCGCCGGCCGCCTCGGCGACGCCAAACGCTCGGTGGCCATGCTGCTGAGCGAAACCGCCGAGCAGGCCCTGGCCACCGCCAGCGTGGTGGACCAGACCAACACCGAGCGCCGCGGCTTCGATACGCGCATCACCGAGGAGGCCCTGCAGATGATTGAGCAGGACGAGCTGCTGCGCACCTCCCGCTCCACGGTGCTCTTCAAGCAGGACTGGCACAAGGGCGTCATCGGTATCGTGGCCTCGCGCTGCCTCGACAAGTACTACCGCCCCACCGTCATCCTCACCGAATCCAACGGCAAGGCTACCGGCTCGGCCCGCTCGGTGGTGGGCTTCGACGTGCACCAGGCCATTGTGGAGTGCTCCGACCTGCTGGAGCAGTTCGGCGGGCACATGTACGCGGCCGGCCTCACTTTGCCGCTGGAAAACGTGCCCGAGTTCCGCCGCCGCTTCGAGGCCGTGGTGTCGTCGCGCCTCACCGACGAGCAGATGATTCCGCCGGTTGATATCGACCTGCCCCTGCGCCTGCGCGAGGTGACGTGGGGCTTCTACAACCTGCTGCACCAGATGGAGCCCTTCGGCCCGGGCAACAGCAGCCCGGTGTTTGAGTCGCAGCAGGTGTACGCGGTGCCCGGCTCGGTGAAAATCGTGGGCAACTCCCACCTCAAGCTCACGCTGATGCAGGAGGATTCCAGCCCCATCGAGGCCATCGGCTTCGGGCTGGCCGAGCACTTCGCCCGCATTGCCCAGGGCCAGCCCTTCAGCGTGTGCTACAACGTGGACGTGAACGAGTGGCGTGGGCACAAGTCCCTGCAGCTGCGGTTGAAGGACATCGGCTGGGGCGACGTGGAAGCGTCTGCCTCATAGCGCGACCGTTCCGTTGGCGTGTCGTTGCTGACTCGTGGACGTTCGTCGTGCCAGAATACGCGAACGGAAAGCTCGCGCTACAAGCGTTGCCGCAGCGCATCCAGGCTCCAAGGGCCGGCGCCGGCGGCTACGTAGTACAGAAACACGAAGCAGTAGAGTACCGCCAGCTCGCCGCCGTTCTGAATCGGGAGCAGGGCCTGGGCGGCGTGGGCCTGGAAGTAGGCCACGGCCATCGTGCCGGAGAGCAGGAAGGCCACCGGGCGGGTAAACAGCCCGAGCAGAAACAGCAGGCCGCCCCCGAATTCCAGCACCCCGGCCAGCCCCATCTGCGACAGCAGCTCGACGCTGCCATGCTCGCTGGGTGGCAGGTTGAACAGCTTCTGCGAGCCGTGCCACAAAAACAAAAAGCCCACGACGATGCGCAGCACGCTCAGCAGGCGCGGCGCCCAGGTGGTAACAACGGAAGCATTCAGGGTGGCCATGAGCGGGTGCGGGCTTGGTAGATACTGCCCTGCTACGGGCCACCCGCGGCCGATGTTGGTTTGCCGCCGCCCCCCCGGTGCAGCAGCTTTGGCCGTTTGTGCGTTATTATAGCCCGCGCCGCCGCCCTACATTAGCCCGCGGCTTATTCTTCTGCCCATGAAACTGACCTTATTCGGCGCCGGCTTCGGCGCGCTGGTATCCCTGGCCGCGCAGGCCCAAAGCCCCGGCAACTCCTACCGCATCAGCGTGAATACCCAGGCGGCGGCCTCGGCCGATCAGCTGCGCATCGTGGTGAACACCCCGCCGGTGCGCGAGGAGCAGGTGACTTACGTGATGCCCAGCGTTATTCCCGGCTCGTACTCGAAGAAGGACTACGGCCGCTTCGTGCAGAACTTCGCGGCCTACGACGATAAGGGCAAGAAGCTGAAGTTCAGGCGCGAAGGCCAGAACCTGTTCGTCATCGACAAAGCCCAGAAGCTGCGGCGCCTGGAGTACACCGTCGACGACACCTGGGACGCCAAGCAGGACGAGGGCTACATCTTCCAGCCCGGCGGCACCAACTTCGACGCCTCGCCCCGGCACCCCAACTACGTGCTCAACCACTACGGCCTCTACGGCTACCTCGAAGGCTACAAGATGCTGCCCTACGAGGTGAAGGTGCAGCACGCGCCCGAGCTGTACGCCGCCACCGGCCTGCCCGCCAGCCGCACCAGCACCGAGGACACCTTCACCGCCGACTCCTACGTGACCCTGGCCGACGGCCCCATCCTCTACAGCAAGGCCGACACGGTCAGCTTCGTGGCCGGGGGGGCGCGCATCGGCGTGGCGGTGGTGTCGGAAACGGGGAAGGTGCGGGCCCGGCAGGTGGCCGAAACCGTGCGGCCCATGGCCGAGGCGCTGGGCCGGTTTTTCGGGCAGATGCCGGTGCCGCGCTACCAGTTCCTGATGTACTTCCCCGATTACCAGACTTCTACGGTGGTCAACCGCCAGACCGGCGGCTTCGGGGCCATGGAGCACAGCTACTCCTCGGTGTACTTCCTGCCCGAGCGCGACGACCCGACGGCCATGAACGAGATGGTGCGCGAGGTGGCCTCGCACGAGTTTCTGCACATGCTGGCCCCGCTCAACATTCACTCGCGCGAAATCGGCGAGTTCGATTTCCGCGACCCGAAAATGTCGCAGCACCTCTGGCTGTACGAGGGCGTGACCGAGTACTTTGCCCACCTGATGCAGGTGCAGGCCGGGCTCACCACGGAGGAGCAGTTTCGCAAAACCATGCGCGAAAAGGTGCAGGATGCCAGCAAGTACCCCACCGGCGTGTCGTTCACCGAAATGAGCCGGCGCATCCTCGAAAAGCCCTACGACGCGATGTACGAGAACGTGTACAAGAAGGGCGCCCTCATCGGCCTGCTGCTCGACATCCGCATTCAGGAGCTGACCAAGGGCCAGAAAAGCCTGCGCGACGTGCTGCTCGCCCTGCGCCAGAAATACGGCCCCACCCGCTCCTTCGAGGACGCGCAGCTGATTCCGGAAGTGGTGGCCCTCACGCACCCGCAGGTGCAGGAGTTTTTCGACCGCTACGTCATCGGCACCGAGGCGCTGCCCCTGCAGGAGTACCTGAGCAAAATCGGCTGGAACTACGCCGACCGGGCCCCGGCCAAGGTGAAGGCCTTCGGGCAGATCGGCTTCGCCTACGACGAGAAAAAGCAGGAATTCAAGGCCGTGAACGTGAAGCCCGAAACCAACGCCTTCGGCCTGCAGCCCGGCGACGTCATCGTGGCCGTCGACGGGCGGCCCGTGAGCATGCAGAACGCCGAGCTGCTGCTGCGCCCCCTCGTTGATGAGCCCACCTCCGACGCGGCCGTGCGCCTGACCGTGCGCCGCGGCACGGCCACCGCCGAGGCCGAAGGCAAGCCCCGCGAGTACGACGTGGAAATTCCGTTCTACCTGGCCCCCAGCGCCACGCCCACGCCCGAGCAGCTGGCTCTGCGCCAGCAACTGCTCGGCAAGCGGGGCTGATACACCGCGGCGGCCGGCCCCGTGGTGGAGCCGGCCGCCGTGGTCAGCGGGCCGCGCGGAGCCCTAGAGCTTGGTGGGTGCGCTGAGCAGGAACTGCTCCCGGCCCCACTGCACGTAGCCTTCGCTGGTGAGCAGGCCCAGGCGGGCGCGGCCCGTAACCAGGTTGATGCCCGGCACCCGTATCACCCGGTGCAGGCGCACGTAGGTGGTCTGGTGGTTGGTGCGGGTTTCTTCGAGCACCTTCTGCCCGTCGAGGTAGCCCAGGTACCGCTCGCGCACCACGCCGGTGGCCAGGGTGCGCGTGACGTGCTTCCAGGCCCGCTCCCGCTTGGTCGACACGACGCCGGCGTTGAGCGAGTTGGGATTGGTGGATTTCTTCAGGGCGTAGCCGCGCACCACGCGGCGGCGCTTGCCGAGGTAGTGCGCCCTCACGTCGAACCGCGCGGCCTGCTGCTCGATGGTCTGGCGGTAGCTGTTGGCGCGCAGCAGCACCGAGTCGCGGGCCTGGGTGGCGCGGGCGTTGTCGGTAACGAGCTGAGCCTGAGTGAAGCGGGGCAGCAGGCTGAAGGCGGCGGCCGCGACGGTGGTCAGAAAAATACGGCGGGCGGACATAAAAGTGTTGGGCATGTAGTGCAAAAATGGCGTTTAATGCCGTTACAGGCCCATTATTCGTGCCAACTCGCCCGTTTCGGCTGCCGCGGCCGAGAATGTTAACTTTGCCTGCACATGATCCTGCGCGCCGAACACCTCGTCAAGAAATACAAGCAACGCACCGTCGTCAACGACATGAGCCTGCACGTGGAGCAGGGCGAAATCGTGGGCCTGCTCGGGCCCAACGGCGCGGGCAAGACCACTTCGTTCTACATGACGGTGGGCATGGTGAAGCCCAACGAGGGCCGCATCTTTCTGGACGACGAGGACATTACCTCCCTGCCCATCTACCAGCGCGCCCGCCGCGGCATTGGCTACCTGGCCCAGGAAGCCTCGGTGTTTCGCGACCTGACCGTGGAGGAAAACATCCTCTCGGTGCTGGAAATGACCAGCTTGCCCAAGCAAGCCCAGCGCGACAAAGTGGAAGAGTTGCTCAACGAGTTCAGCCTTACCCACGTGCGCAAAAACCTCGGCCGCGTCCTCTCCGGCGGAGAGCGGCGCCGCACCGAAATTGCCCGCGCCCTGGCCGTCGACCCCAAGTTCGTGCTCCTCGACGAGCCCTTCGCCGGCGTCGACCCCATTGCCGTGGAGGAAATCCAGGGCATTGTGGCCAAGCTCAAGCACAAGAACATCGGCATCCTCATCACCGACCACAACGTGAACGAGACGCTCAGCATCGTCGACCGCGCCTACCTGCTCTTCGAGGGCAAGCTGCTCAAGGCCGGCACCGCCGAGGAGCTGGCCGCCGACGAGATGGTGCGCCGCGTGTACCTGGGCAAACACTTCGAGCTCAAGCGTAAAATCTGACCACGGATTCAGGCGGATTTTTCGGATGTCCCGGATTTTAGCTTCGCTGACCTTCGGTTGTGGCCGATTAATCCGGGGCAGTGACTTCGCCGCCGCCAGGCCCAGGCCCCGCCCGAAGGCAGGGCGGGGGAAAGTGGTAATTTGCCCCAAGAGGCCAGACAATAGCCGGCAGTTGATCAGTCCCGTATGGAGGCTGCTGCCTGAGCTGACGGGAATCGTCCGCAAAATCCGTGTAATCCGCAAAATCCGTCGAATCCGTGGTCATTGATACCCTGCTCACCTGGATGGTCAAGCCCCGCCTCGCCCGGCTGGAGCGCATTCGCACCGAGCCCCACGCCGTGCAGGCCGAGCTGCTGCAGGAGCTGCTGCGCACTGCCCGCCACACCGACTGGGGCCGGCAGTATGGCTACGCCGACGGCCTCGCCCCCCGCGAGCTGGCCCAGCGCGTGCCCGTGAGCAGCTACGAGCAACTGTATCCGTGGATTGAGCGCACCCTGCGCGGCGAGGACGACGTACTCTGGCCCGGCCGCGTGCAGTGGTTTGCCAAGAGCAGCGGTACCACCAACGCCCGCAGCAAGTTTATCCCCGTCACGGCCGCCGCGCTGGAAGACTGCCACTACCGCGCCGGCCGCGACATGGTGGCCGTGGCCCAGACGCTCTACCCCGACGCGGGCGTGCTGCGCGGCAAGACCCTGGCCCTCGGCGGCTCGCTCGGCCCCAATACCTTCCGCCCCGACGACCCCGCCTCCCACATCGGCGACGTGTCGGCCATCATCATGCACAACCTGCCGGTCTGGGCCGAGTCGCGGCGCACGCCGCCGCTGGAGCTGGCCCTGCTGGGCGAGTGGGAAGAAAAGCTGGAGCGCATGGCCCGGCACGTGCTCACCGAAAACGTGGCCTGCCTGGCCGGCGTGCCCACCTGGATGATCGTGCTGCTGCGGCGCGTGTCGGAGCTGGCCGGCGGGGCGCCCGTTACGGAGGTGTGGCCCAATCTGCGCCTGTTTATGCACGGCGCGGTGGCCTTCGGGCCCTACCGCGAACTGTTTCGCCAGCTCATCCCCGACGAGCGGATGCGCTACCTCGAAATCTACAACGCCTCCGAGGGCTACCTCGCCTTTCAGGACGAGCCCGACTCCCAGGACCTGCTGCTGCTGCTCGACCACGGCGTGTACTACGAGTTCATGCCCGTGGAGGAAATCGGGCGGGAGCACCCGCGCACGCTCACCCTGGAAGAGGTAGAAGTGGGGCCCATCTACGCCCTGGTCATCAGCACCAACGCCGGCCTCTGGCGCTACCAGATTGGCGATACGGTGCGCTTCACTTCGCTGGCGCCCTACCGCATCCGCATTGCGGGCCGCACCAAGCACTTCCTGAATGCCTTCGGCGAAGAAGTGGTGGTGGAAAACGCCGAAGCCGCCGTGGCCGCCGCCTGCGCCGCCACCGGCGCCCTGGTGCGCGACTACACTGCCGCGCCGGTGTACTTCGGCACCGGCGCCCACTCCCGCGGCGGGCACCAATGGCTGATCGAGTTTGCGCAGCCGCCCCGCGACGAAGCCCACTTCGGGCAGGTGCTCGACGCCACGCTGCGCCAGCTCAACTCCGACTACGACGCCAAGCGCTACCGCGACCTGGCCCTGCAGCCCCCGGTGCTGACGGTGGCCCCGGCCGGCACCTTTGAGCGGTGGCTGGCCCGGCGTGGCAAGCTGGGCGGGCAGCATAAGGTGCCCCGCCTGAGCAATTCCCGCGAACTGCTGGACGAGCTGCTGCGCGAAGCCGCCGAATAATCAACTAAATCTTTAGTTTAAGGGCTGAAATCTTATTTCCGCCCGCCATGCGCCCGCATTTCCTGGTCCTGAGTGCCCTGCTGCTGACGACCGCCTGCTCCCGCGGGCACCTGCCCGTGGGGTTTTGGTCGCGCAACCAGGCCCGGGCCGATGGCTCCCGCCAGGGCCCTTGGCGCACTTACTACGACGCGGCCGATACCCGCCTGGCCACCCGCGGCCACTACCGCCGCGACAAGCCCCGCGGCCACTGGCAGTACTACCGCCCCGACGGCACCCTTGAGCACGCCGAGCAGTACCGCCGCCGCCGCATCGACATCCGCTATTACCACCCCAGCGGCCAGCTCAGCCGCCGCGGCCAGGCCCGGGTGGTGGTCGAGCCCGACACGGTACGCTTCTACTGGTACGGCCTCTGGCAGCTCTACGACAGCACGGGCCGCGAGACGGGCTGGGAGCTTTACGACAAAGGCTGGCGGGCTGCCCGCGGCCCGAAATAGGGCTGGCCGGACGCCTACCAAGGCCCGCCGCAGCCCCCGCCGGCTGCCGGCACCGGATTAGGATGATTTAATGCGAAATGGTACTTATTGGATGAAAAATATATATTAAACTAATTTTTTAGTCAAAAAATCCAGAATTGGGAGTAAAAATCGTTACACGTCATTGGATAAATCATGGTAAAATTTATATATTAGTGCATCCCTTCATTCAACCCGCCCGTTCGCTTTGCCCACTCTTACTGTCTCTGAAGCTGCCACCAAACCGTACGTTTCGCGTCGGAAGCGGCAACGCCGTCGTCAGGGCGTGAAAGATTTGCTCAGCACTCGTTCGGTACTCGGCCTGCTTGGGCTGTTGGTGCTGGCGCTGCTGATCAGTCTTGGTATCATCGCCACGCAAATGGATTCCTCCCAGCCCGAGGAGGGAGCCGCTATAGCGGCCGACGCACTCTAACCTTCTTTCCACCACTGCATGCCGGCGGCTCCTTAGCAGGAGTCGCCGGCGCTTTTTGCGGGTTATTCGTCGAAGATGCGGCCGAGGCCGCCCAGCACGGTGCCGCTTTCCTTCTGGGCGTTGGCCCCGTTGGGCATCAGGGCCTGAATCAGCTTTTTCACCGGCATCGACTGCAGCCACACGCGGCCGGTGCCGCGCAGGGTGGCCAGCATCAGCCCCTCGCCGCCGAAAATCATCGACTTGAGGTTGCCGGCGCGGGCAATGCTGAAGTCAATACCGGGCTCGAAAGCCACCACGCAGCCCGTGTCGACGCGCAGCACCTCGTTGTTGAGGCGCCGCTCGATGACGGTGCCGCCGGCGTGAATAAACGCCTTGCCGTCGCCGGTGAGCTTCTGCAGAATGAAGCCTTCGCCCCCGAAGAAGCCCGAACCGATGCGCTGGTTGAAGTGGATGGAGAGCTTGGTGCCGCGCGCGGCGGCCAGAAAGCCGTCCTTCTGCACGATTACGCCCTGGGGCAGGGTGCGCAGGTCCAAGGGCATGATGGTGCCGGGGTAGGGCGCCGAGAAGCCCACGTGGGCCTTGCCGTGGCTGCCGGCGTGGCTGAAGTGCGTCATAAACAGGGACTCGCCGGTAATCATGCGGGTGCCGGCCTGCAGCAGCTTGCCGAAAAAGCCCTGATCGGGCTCCGAGCCGTCGCCCATGCGGGTGTCCCAGGCAATGGCTTCTTCCATGTAGACCATGGTGCCGGCCTCGGCAATAACGGATTCGCCGGGGTCCAGCTCAATTTCCAGGACCTGGATATCGTGGCCTAAAATGCGGTAGTCGACGTCGTGGGAGTTCATGCGAAGTGGGAGATGAAAGACGCCGGCAAGTATAGTGAAGTCGGTAGTAAAAACGCCGCCGGCCGGGCTTCCCGCAGTGGAAAACCCGGCCGGCGGTGCTGGTATAGCCGCGGGCGCGTTATTCGTCGGTGTCGGGCGCCAGCGGCTCCTCGTCGGCTTTCTTGGGCTTCTTGGCCTCGCGCGAGCTACGCCGCATGAAGTCCTCGTCGGACTCCTCGGGCTCTTCGACGCGGCCGTCTTCCAGCGGGAAGTCTTCGTCGTTTTCGATGACGTCGTCCTCGGCGGTTTTCTCGCCAAACTGCCCGTCGCGGTTCACCAGCTTCTTGTCGCGCACGTGGCGGTTCAGAAACTCGTTGATCTGCTCGATGCTGTAGGTGGAGGTGATTTCGCCCAGCGGGTTCACCTTGATTTCAAAGCCTTCCAGCTCTTTATGAACCCGGGGCTTTTTCTCGGGGTCCTGCTGCTTCTTTTTGACGGGTTTCTTGGCCATGATGCGTCGTGGCTAAAGGGTGGGGCCGCGGAGCCGGCCAGCCGGGCCCACAAGGCCCGCTGACGCGCCGCACAGCTACCCAACTACGCAAGCACTCGGGCTACGGATGCATCGGGGCGCGGCCGGGGTGGGCTGGCCGCTCAGCACCGGCCCGGCCCGTCGGTTCGGGAGCACACAAAACCGCCCGGCCGAAAACGGCCGGGCGGTTGAAATCCGAAGCGTGGCGCGCCTGCTTTAGCCGGCGTGGGCGGCCAGCGCAGCCACGGCCGCCTGCAGGCGCTCCGCCGTTTCCTGCGGGCCCAGAATGCTCATAATGTGCATCAGGTCGGGGCCGGCGCCGGCGCCCGTGACGGCCACGCGCAGGGCCTGCAGCACCTGGCCCAGCTTCATGCCCTGGCCTTCGACCACCTGCGTGAGCAGGGCCTTAATGCCGTCGGGCGTGGTGTCCTGAGCAGTGGGCAGGGCTTCGGCAAAGGCCGTGAGGGCCGTGGCCACCTGGGCGTTCCACTTCTTGCTGATGATCTGCTCGTCGTAGCTGGCGGGGCGGTGGAAGAACAGCTGGGCTTCGCGGGCCAGATCGGCCGGGAAGGTGGCGCGCTCCTTCACCAGGCCGGCAATCTGCTCCAGCCGCTCGGTGCTCAGGTCCACGCCGATGCCCTGCTCGTTCAGTTCCGTCAGCAGGTACTGGGCCAGCTCCGCGTCGGGCTTGGCGCGCAGGTACTGCTCGTTGTACCAGCGCACCTTGTTCTGGTCGAAGCGGGCCGGCGACTTGCTCACGCGCTCAATCGAGAAGGCCTCGATCAACTCCTCCATCGAGAAGATTTCCTGCGTGGTGCCGGGGTTCCAGCCCAGGAAGGCGAGGAAGTTGATAAAGGCCTCGGGCAGGTAGCCCGACTCGCGGTAGCCGCTGCTCACGGTCGGCTCGCCGGTTTCGGCGTCCTTGCCGTGGAATTCCAGCGGGAATACCGGGAAGCCCAGCTTGTCGCCGTCGCGCTTCGAGAGCTTGCCGGTGCCGTCGGGCTTCAGGAGCAGGGGCAGGTGGGCAAACTGCGGCATGGTGCTTTCCCAGCCCAGGTAGCGGTACAGCAGCACGTGCAGCGGGGCCGAAGGCAGCCACTCCTCGCCGCGAATCACGTGGGTAATTTCCATCAGGTGGTCGTCCACGATGTTGGCCAGGTGATAGGTCGGCATACCGTCCGACTTCATCAGCACCTTGTCATCGATGGAGGACGAGTGCACCACCACCCAGCCGCGGATCAGGTCGTTGAAGCGCACCTCTTCCTTGCGCGGCACCTTGAGGCGGATGACGTAGGGCGCGCCGGCGTCGAGCAGCTGCTTTACCTCTTCCTCGGGCAGCGTCAGCGAGTTGCGCATCTGGGCGCGGGTGATGCTGTTGTACTGCGGGTTGGGCACCTTGGCGGCCGTCAGGCGGGCGCGCATGGCGTCCAGCTCCTCGGGCGTATCGAAGGCGTAGTAGGCGTAGCCGTCCTTGATCAGCTGGTCGGCATACTGGCGGTACATGGGTTTCCGCTCGCTCTGGCGGTAGGGCGCGTGGGGGCCGCCCTGCTCGATGCCCTCGTCAATCTCGATGCCGCACCAGCGCAGGGAGTCCATGATGTACTGCTCGGCGCCGGGCACGAAGCGGTTCTGGTCGGTGTCCTCGATGCGCAGCAGCATCTTGCCGCCCAGCTTGCGGGCCAGCAGGTAGTTGTAGAGCGCAGTGCGCACGCCGCCGATGTGCAGCGGCCCGGTCGGACTGGGCGCAAAACGCACCCGAACTTCTCTTTCCATACGAAACGACAATTTCGGCCCCCGGCTAACTGCCCGGGCCCAAACGCGCCGCAAAGGTACGGAAAGGTGAGATGGTGAGGTGGTGAAATGGTGAGTTTTGATGTTCAGGCTACTAGAACTTCACTCACCACCTCACCATTTCACTATTTCACCGCAATGCAGGAAATTTCGACCAGCACGTCCTTGGGCAGGCGGCTGACTTCCACCGTTTCGCGGGCGGGGTAGGGGCCCGGGCCGAAGTAGGAGCCGTAGATTTCGTTGATGACGCCGAAGTGCCCGAGGTCTTTCACGAAGATGCTGCACTTCACCACGTCCTGCAGGGTGTAGCCGCCGGCGGCCAGCACGGCCTGCACGTTGCGCATCACCTGGTGCGTCTGGGCCTGCACGTCGCCCTCGCCGATGAGCTGCCCGCCCGAGGCGTCCAGCGCAATCTGGCCCGAGACGTAGATGGTGTTGCCGGCCTGCACGGCCTGGCTGTAGGGCCCGATGGGCGCGGGGGCCTCGGGCGAGTTGATGATGACGTTTGCCATGGGGAAAGGAAAGAGCGGGCCGCGAAGCCCTAATTTGCGGGCCGAACTTAGCCAAAACCATGCACCTGCTCATCCTCGACGGCGCCCACCTCGAAGCCGAATTCCGCCGCAAGTTCGGCCTCGCGCACCAGTACTCCTTCGTGCCCGCCACCGCCGGCCGCCTCGTCGACGAAATCGAGGAGGCCATGCCCCTGCTCGACGACGCGCTGCCCACCGCCGACGTGGTCTTTGATTTTGGCAACTACGGCCCGCTCTACGAGGAAAAAGAGGGCATCGTCGCCTTCGTGGAAGCCGCCACCGAGTCCCTCGCCGGCCGCTTCGGCAGCGCTGCGCCATCCTACCTGGTGTTCGGCTTCTGCGGGCTGCCCACCCTGCTCGACCGGCCTCTGCTCGAAGTCAGTCTCTACCACGACTCCGACTCCGACCAGCTGGCCGATATCTGCGCCCGCCTCGACACGGCCCATTGCCTGGTGGCCGACCGCGTGGGCCTGTTCACGCCCCGGCTGCTGGCCCTGAGCGTCAACGAGGCCTGCTTTGCCCTGCAGGAGGGCGTGGCCAGCCCACCGGCGGCCGGGCAGGCCCTGCAGGCGGTTTTCGCCAACCTATTCGTTCAGGCCAATGCCGTCGGCATTGGGCGCATTCACGAGGTGCTCAGCACGCTCTGGGACGATACCCACGACCCGCGCTACCAGGTGTGCCCGCTGCTCAAGCGCATGGCCCTGCGCGGTGAATCGTTCGAGGTATAGCACTGCGGCTCCGACTGCAGCAAGCACAAAAAAGCCGCTCCGAGTTATCGAAGCGGCTTTCTTTATGGTCAGAGGCCAGCCGAAGCTTATTCCACCGTTACCGATTTGGCCAGGTTGCGGGGCTGGTCCACGTTGCAGCCGCGCAGCACCGCAATGTGGTACGAGAGCAGCTGCAGCGGAATCACCGACACCAGCGGCGTCAGCGCCTCCGAGGTGTAGGGCACTTCCACCACGAACTCGGCCATCGACGGGATGGTCGTGTCGCCTTCGCTCACCACGGCGATAATGCGGCCTTTGCGGGCCTTCACCTCCTGGATGTTCGACACGATTTTCTCGTACGAGCTGTCGCGCGTGGCAATAACAACCACCGGCATGTTCTCGTCGATCAGGGCGATGGGGCCGTGCTTCATTTCGGCCGCGGGGTAGCCCTCGGCGTGGATGTAGCTGATTTCCTTGAGCTTCAGGGCGCCTTCCAGCGCCACCGGGAAGTTGTAGCCGCGGCCCAGGTATAGGAAGTTGGTGGCGTCCTTGAAGATTTCGGCAATCTGCTGAATCTCGGTGTCCAGCTCCAGCGCCTTTTCCACTTTCTGCGGAATGGTGTGCAGCTCCATCATCAGCTCGCGCAGCTTCTGGTCGGACAGCGTGCCGCGGCGGTGGCCCACAATCATGGCCAGCAGCGTGAGCACCGTCACCTGGGCCGTGAAGGCCTTGGTCGAAGCCACCCCGATTTCCGGGCCGGCGTGGGTGTAGGCACCCGCATCAGTAGCGCGGGCAATGCTCGAACCCACCACGTTGCAGATGCCGAAGATGGTGGCACCCTTGCTCTTGGCCAGCTCGATGGCGGCCAGCGTGTCGGCCGTTTCCCCCGACTGCGAAATGGCAATAACGATGTCGCGCTCCGACAGCACCGGGTTGCGGTAGCGGAACTCCGAGGCGTACTCCACTTCTACCGGAATGCGCGCCAGGTCTTCCAGCAGGTACTCGGCCACCAGGCCGGCGTGCCAGCTGGTACCGCAGGCCACCACGATGATGCGCTGCGCGTTCAGGAACTTCTGCTCGAAGGCCCGCACGCCGCCCATGTTCAGGTGCGAAGCTTCCAGCTCCAGGCGGCCGCGCATCGAATCCAGAATCGACTTCGGCTGCTCGAAGATTTCCTTCAGCATGAAGTGCTCGTAGCCGCCCTTTTCGATGCTGTCGAGCTCCAGCTCCAGCTTCTGAATGTAGGGCGTCTGCTGCACGTCTTCCTTGGTGCGGATGTCGAGCTTCCCGTCGCGGATAACGGCAATTTCGTAGTCATTCACGTACACCACCTCGTTGGTGTACTCGATGATGGGCGTCGCGTCGGAAGCCAGGAAAAACTCGTCCTGCCCCACGCCAATAACCAGCGGCGAGCCTTTGCGGGCCGCAATCAGCTGGTTCGGCGAATCTTTGCTGATAACCACGATGGCGTAGGCGCCCACCACTTCGTGCAGGGCCAGGCGTACGGCTTCTTCCAGCGAGCAGGCATTCTGCTTCTGAATTTCCTCGATCAGGTTGACGAAGACCTCCGTGTCGGTATCGGAATGAAACTCGTGGCCCTGCTGCTGCAGGTGCTTCTTCAGCGCCGCGTAGTTTTCGATGATGCCGTTGTGAATGATGGCAATGCGCTCCGACGTGGAGTAGTGCGGGTGGGCGTTGACGTCGTTCGGCTCGCCGTGGGTGGCCCAGCGGGTGTGGCCCATGCCCACGTGTGCGTGCACGTTCTTGTCGGCAATAAACGCTTCCAGCTCGGCTACCTTGCCTTTCTTCTTGAAGACGTTCAGCTCACCGTTGAGCAGGGCAATGCCCGCCGAATCGTACCCGCGGTACTCCAGACGGTGCAGGCCTTTCAGAATGATGGGACAAGCCTCACGGTGTCCGATGTAAGCTACTATTCCGCACATACGGGGTCTGGGAAAGTAAAAAGTCAGGGAAAATGGAAAGGCCGGCCCGAGGCAAACCTCGGGCCAGACTGCAAAAGTAAGACTAGCGCGCCTTTGTCTTGGAGTAGTATACGCGCAGCTTAATATTCGGGGCATCAATCACCGCCCGGTCCAGCGACAGCTCGCCCCCGGCCCGCCGCCGCGTGGGCGAGAGCAAAAACGCTGAGGGCGAGGGCTCGGGCAGCTGGTTTTTGGCGTAGGCTTGCACGTAGCCCGTCAGCAGGGTGCTGTAATACCTGGTCGTTGCGTTGGCTTCGGTCAGCTGCAGCGCCAGCGGCCGGCCGGCCGTGGGTGCCAGGAAGCCTTCCTGCTGCACCAGCCGCTCCAGTTGGTTTACCCCGTTCTGGAAGAGCAGGATGCGGTTGTTGACGTTGTTGGCTTCGTAAATGAACAGCTGCGAAGGCGCCACAAACTGCGCCGTGCTGTACGGCTTCACCGGAATGATCAGCTCCGCCCGGTTGATAATCAGGTTGCTCTGCGCCTGCCGCTGCCGCAGCACGTCCAGGCCCGGAATGACCAGCTTGGTAACCAGGCCGGTGCCGTCCTGCGAATAGACCGTCTCGTCGGAGGCCGACGACGGGACCGAGGCCTGCCCGTTGTTCTGCAGTACGTTGAAGGGCGAGCCGGGCGTGTTCAGCGTGTAGCTGATGTTGGTGAAATAGCGCGGGGCCGAGGCCACCTGGTTCGGGTCGCCGTACAGAATGCGGTACACCTTGCGCTTGCGGTTGCGCACGCTCTGGTTCGTGCCGTAGGGCAGGTGGTAGTACACGTACACCGCCGACAGCAGCGAGCGGTTGAAGGCCACGGCCGTGCCCTGCGTGGTGGCCACGAGGCCCATGCCCTTCCACACCGTCCGCAGGTCCGCATCCGAGAGCCGCACCGTCGTGGTCGAGAGCATTTTGGCGAACAGCTGGCGGGCAAACGCCGTCTGGTTCAGCGTGTCGGTCGACAGCGGAATCCGCAGCGGGCGCACCGTCACGCTGTCCAGCGAGTTGATCCGGTCCCGGATGGGGCTGTTCAGCTTCACCGGCTTATCGAGAACAATCGGCGTGCTCAACCCAACCACGCTGGTGGAGTTGTAGGTCGTGAAGTCGTCCAGCGGCTGCTGCAGGTCGTACACGCTCAGGCGCAGCGGCGCGGTGGCGCTGCCGTACACACGGTCGAAATTGGCCAGCACCACCACCGAATCCAGCTTCGGGTTCTGCGTGGCGTACTGCGAGGGCAGCGAGTCGCTGGAGGCGGCTACCTCCAGAAAGGCCCGGGCCTGCAACAGGCCGCCGGTGTTGCCGTCGGGCAGCTGGCCCACCAGGAAGTGGTCCTTCTGCGTGGTGGCCAGCGAATCCTGCCGGATGGTGGACGCCGTAACCGGAAATTCCTCGAAGGCGGTGTCGATGGGCGTGGTGCCCGGCAAATCGACGCCCAACTCGTTGGTGTCCTCGCACGAAGCGAGCGAAAACAATGCGGACGTCAACAGCAGGGCCATCGACGTCCGAACGGGAAACAGCCTAGTTGGCCAATTCATTATACAGCGCGTAGTAAGAGCTCAGCAGGTTCTCATCGTCAGCCACTTGGCCGAGATTGTGGCGGGTGGCGTACTCCTGAAACAGGGCATTCAGGTTGTCGCTGAAGTCCTCGTCGGAACGCACCACGGCATCGGCGTACTCCATGCCAATCTTCACGAAGCCGGCAAAGTCAGCCGATTCCAGGGCGGCCAGCATCGAGTCGTCGATGTCGAGCATCTTCGCCTTTTCGATGATGTTGCCCTCGAATTTGTGGTCAAACTCGTTGTTGTAGACCGTGAAAATCGACTTGGCGTCCTTGAAAATCGGGTCCTTCTTGTAGGTCGTTTTCAGGTACAGGGGCATCAGGCCCGTCATCCAGTCGTTGCAGTGCACGATGTCGGGCGACCAGCCGAGCTTCTTCACCGTTTCGAGCACGCCCTTGCAGAAGAAGATGGCGCGCTCGTCGTTGTCGGCGTGGAACTGGTCGTTCTTGTCGCGCAGCACCGATTTGCGGTGGAAGTAGTCCTCGTTGTCGATGAAGTACACCTGCAGCTTGGCGTTCGGAATCGACGCGACCTTGATAATCAGCGGCTTCTCGTCTTCGCCCACGGCGATGTTGATGCCGGAGAGGCGCACGACTTCGTGCAGGCGGTTCTTCCGTTCGTTGATGATGCCGAAGCGGGGCACGAAAATGCGGATTTCCATCCCCATTTCCTGCATACCTTGGGGCAGGCGCCGCAGGAACTCCGCTACCCGGGTCGTTTGCAGAAACGGATTGATTTCCGTGGCAGCGTAGAGGATTCTCAGCTTCGACATACGGGGGGAATCGAGAGGTTAGAAAGGAGGTACACCATTGGCTGCACAAAATTAAACAATTTTGCCCGATAAATCCATTATACTCGCCCCGGAAGTTCCGGGGGCGTCTCGCTGACATGGAGATACTTGAAACCGCCGCCGCGTTGCAAACCCTCACCGAAACCTGGCGCCGGGAGGGCCGCCGCATCGGCTTTGTGCCCACCATGGGCGCCCTGCACGAGGGGCATTTACAGCTCGTGCGCACCGCTGCGGCCGAAAACGACGTGGTCGTGGTCAGCATCTTCGTCAACCCGACGCAGTTCAACAACGCAGACGACTTCAAATTCTATCCCCGCACCCTCGAATCGGACGCAGCGCTGCTGCAGGGCACCGGCGCCACGGTGATTTTTGCGCCCTCGGTGGAGCAGATGTACCCCCGCCCCAGCGTGGTACGCTTCGATTTCGGGCCGCTGGAGCGGGTGATGGAAGGCGCCAAGCGCCCGGGCCACTTCAACGGGGTGGCCACGGTGGTGAGCAAGCTGTTTCACCTCAGCCGCCCGCACCAGGCCTACTTCGGGCAGAAGGACTGGCAGCAGGTGGCCGTGGTGCAGCAGCTGCTGGCCGATCTGAGCTTCGACCTGAAGCTGGTCAGCTGCCCCACGATTCGCGAAGAGGACGGGCTGGCCATGTCGTCGCGCAACCGGCGCCTGCGCCCGGAAGCCCGCGCCGTGGCTCCGCGCCTGTACGAGGCCCTGCAACTGACGGCCGCCGCCCTGCGCGAAGGCCTCTCGCCGGGCGAGGCCCAGCAACAGGGCGCCGAATGGCTGCAGCAGTTTCCCGACATCGAGCTGGAGTACCTGGAAGTGGCCGACGCGCAAACCCTGCAGCCGGCCTGGGCGGGCCCCTCGGCCGAGCAGCCGCTGGTCATCTGCCTGGCCGCGTGGCTGGGCGGGGTGCGCCTCATCGACAACGTGCTGGTTGAATAAGGGTAAGCGGGTAAGAGGGGGGAGTTTAGGAGGCAAAGGGTGAGTTTATCATCCAACTTCGAAAGGCCGTGCGCCCTCAATAACTCCTAAAACCATACCCTCTTACCCTAACTGTGTATCTTTGCGGCCCAAAATCACCCGCCCGCTTTTGCCATGCACATCGAGGTTCTCAAATCGAAAATTCACCGCGTCAAAGTCACGCAGGCGGAGCTGCACTACGTGGGCAGCATCACCATCGACGAGGACCTGCTCGACGCGGCCAACATGGTGGAAAACGAGAAGGTGACGGTGGTGAACGTCAACAACGGCGAGCGGCTCGAAACCTACACCATCAAGGGCGAGCGGGGCACCGGCATGATCTGCCTGAACGGTCCGGCCGCCCGGCGCGTGGCCGTCGGCGACATTATCATCATCATTTCCTACGGCTTCGTCGACTTTGCCGAGGCCCGGGCGCACCAGCCCACCGTGATATTTCCCGACCAGCACAACCGGCTGGTCTAACGCGTAGATTCCCCAACAAGCCAACGACCCGCGTCGTTGGCTTTCTTATGCAACATCATCGATAGCCGCGCCGCCTCATGGGTAAGAAAATACTGAATATCCTCAAATACGCCCTGCTGCTGGCCTTTTCCGGCGCGTTGATGGTGTACGCCGTGCGCGGGCAGGACCTGAGCCGCATCGGGCAGTACATGCGCGAGGCCAACTACTTCTGGATGGGCCTGACCATGATTCTGTCGGCGCTGGGCTACTTCAGCCGGGGCTACCGCTGGAAGATGCAGCTCGACGCGGCCGGGCAAAAGGCCGGTTACTGGGACGTGTACCACGCCATGATGGTGGGCTACCTGGCCAACCTGGTGCTGCCGCGCATGGGCGAGGTCATCCGCTGCTCGGTGCTGCGGCGCAACGGCGGCGTGCCGGTGCAGGTGGCACTGGGCTCGGTCATCACCGAGCGCGTCATCGATGTGCTGGTGCTCTTCAGTCTGCTGGGGGCCACGCTGATGCTGGATTTCAACAAGTTCTGGGCCTTCACCGTCGACAAAATCCTCGGCGGCGGGGCCGCCGTCGATGCCATGGCCCGCAACCGCACCCCGCTGCTGATTGCGGCCGGTATTGCGGTGGTACTGGGCCTGAGCGTGCTGTGGGCGCTGGTGCGCAATCTGGAGCGCCTGCGGCAGAACGCGCTGTTCAACCGCCTCTTCAACTTTCTGCGCGGCATGCTGGCCGGCGTGTTCAGCATCCGCCGCATCGAAAACAAGTGGCTGTTCCTGTTCCACACGTTTTTCACCTGGCTGGTATACTTCCTGATGGACTACCTGGCCTTCTTCGCCTTCCCCGAAACCTACAACCTGGGCTGGCGCGCGGGCCTGGCAGCCCTCACCTTCGGCGCCGTGGGCATGGCCGCCCCGGTGTCGGGCGGCATCGGCACCTTCCACCTGCTGGTGCAGAGCATCCTGCTGGCCTTCGGCATTTCGCCCGAAGCGGGTATTGCCTACGCCCTGGTGGTGCACGGTGCCCAAACGCTGTTGGTGGTGCTCATGGGCGGCATTAGCTTCGCCATCAGCATGCTCAAGACCGGCAAGGGCCTGCGCGGCCTCACCGAAGAACCCATTCTCGACGAAACCACCGTGGTAGCCGATGTGGACTAAAGACAAAATCCTGACCCGCGCGCAGCTGCCCGCCGTGCTCGACGCCTGGCGGGAGCACGGCCGCCGCATCGTTTTCACCAACGGCTGTTTCGACCTGCTGCACCTGGGCCACGTCGACTACCTCGAACAGGCCCGCGCCCTGGGCGACGCCCTCGTGGTAGGGCTCAATACCGACCAATCTGTCAGTCGCTTAAAGCCCGGCCGGCCCTTGCAGGACGAAGTGTCACGTGCGCGGGTAATGGCCTCGCTTTTGTTTGTGGATGCAGTAGTGCTGTTCGACGAGCCGACCCCGCTGGAGCTGATTCAGCTGGTGCGGCCCGATGTGCTGGTGAAGGGCGACGATTACGCCATCAGCGGAATCGTGGGCCACGAACTGGTGTTAGCCAACGGGGGGCAGGTACTCACCGTACCCCTGGTAGCTGGTTACAGCACTACGCGCATTGTGGAGCGCGTGCGCCAAACGCTCGGCAACTCGGCGGGCGGATAGAGAAGCAGGAGGGAGGAACGACCGGTTTCTTGGCTCCCCGCTTCGGGCGCGAAGGCTCCACCGGCTTTTCAATCTCTCAACCTCATGATGATCAATCCCTTTTATGCGTTGCTGATCGGGCTGACGCTGGTCAGCTGGCTGATTCAGTGGCGCCTGCGCAGCAAGTTTGCCCAGTACTCGCACATTGCCCTGCACTCGGGCCTCTCGGGCAAGCAGGTGGCCGAAATGATGCTGGCCGACAACAACATCCGCGACGTGCGCATCATTTCCACCGAAGGCCAGCTCTCGGACCATTACAACCCGGCGGATAAGACCGTCAACCTCAGCGACGAGGTCTATCACGGCCGCTCGGCCATGTCGGCGGCCGTAGCAGCCCATGAAGTGGGCCACGCCGTGCAGCACGCCACGGCCTACAGCATGCTGCAGTTTCGCTCGGCCATGGTGCCGGCCCTGAGCGCGGTGTCGCGCTTCATGCCCCTGCTGCTGTTGGCCGGCGTGTTCTTGTTGCGCTATTCCATTCTGCCGCTGGGTCTGGGCGTGGCGCTGTTTGCCTTTGCCACGTTCTTCAGCTTCGTGACGCTGCCGGTGGAGTTCGACGCCTCCAAGCGGGCCCTGGCCTGGATGGAGCGCCGCGGCATCGTGTCTTCGCAGGAACACGCCATTGCCAAGGACGGCCTGCGCTGGGCCGCGCTGACCTACGTGGTGGCGGCCATCAGTTCCCTGGCCACGCTGATCTACTACGCCAGCTTCCTTTTCGGCGGGCGGCGCAGCAGCTAAGGCGCTGGTCATTCCCTGAAACGCCCGGCGCAGCCGGGCGTTTTGCTTTTTGCCCCGCGGTGCCAACGGGCCGACACACCTGAAAACCGATGGCCGGCGCGGGGTGCGGCGAATAGCCGGCGACGACGGCGGGGCATTAATCGGCGCGGCCGGTTGATAACCAGCCGGCAACTAATTAATTTCGCGACACGTTTGCCAGGCCTAACGACTGTTAGCCACCTCCCAATCCCCATTCCCGCATGAACTTTCAGCTCACCGAAGAACAACTCGCCGTGCAAGCCGCGGCCCGCGATTTTGCCCAGAACGAACTGTGGGCCGGCGTCATCGAGCGCGACGAGCACCAGAAATTCCCCGCCGAGCAGGTGAAGAAAATGGGCGAGCTGGGCTTCCTGGGCATGATGGTGAGCCCCGAGTACGGCGGCGGCGGCATGGACACCGTCTCCTACGTGCTGGCCATGGAAGAAATCAGCAAGGTGGATGCCTCCTGCTCGGTTATCATGTCGGTGAATAACTCGCTGGTGTGCTGGGGCCTGGAGAAATACGGCTCCGAGGAGCAGAAGCAAAAATACCTGACCAAGCTGGCCACCGGCGAAATCATCGGCGCCTTTGCCCTGTCGGAGCCCGAAGCCGGCTCGGACGCCACCTCGCAGAGCACCACGGCCGAGGACAAGGGCGACTATTACCTGCTGAACGGCACCAAGAACTGGATTACCAACGGCTCCACGGCTTCGGTATATCTGGTTATTGCCCAGACCAACCCCGAGCTGAAGCACCGCGGCATCAACGTGCTGATCGTGGAGAAGGACATGCCCGGCTTCGTTATCGGCCCGAAAGAGAACAAGCTCGGTATCCGCGGCTCCGACACCCACTCGCTGATGTTCACCGACGTGAAGGTGCCCAAGGAAAACCGCATCGGCGCCGACGGCTTCGGCTTCAAGTTCGCCATGCAGGTGCTGGCCGGCGGCCGCATCGGCATTGCAGCGCAGGCCCTGGGCATTGCCTCCGGCGCCTACGAGCTGTCGGTGAAGTACTCCAAGGACCGCAAGGCTTTTGGCGTACCGATTGCGCAGCACCAAGCCATTCAGTTCAAGCTGGCCGATATGGCCACCAACATCGACGCGGCCCGTCTGCTATGCCTGCAGGCCGCCCACGACAAGGACGCGGGCCTGGATTACGCCAAATCCGGGGCTATGGCCAAGCTCTTCGCTTCGAAGACGGCCATGGATACCGCGGTGGAAGCGGTGCAGGTGCACGGCGGCTACGGCTTCGTGAAGGAGTTCCACGTGGAGCGCATGATGCGCGACGCCAAAATCACCCAGATTTACGAGGGAACCTCTGAGATTCAGAAAATTGTAATCTCGCGGGAAATTCTGAAGTAAACGGAATTGCCTTAAAGTCAGAAAGCTTGCACAAAACCCAGCCAAAAAAATGGCTGGGTTTTCGTTTTTGTGAATTTTTATATCTTAATTTGCATTGTCTAGACGGCGGATGTGGGATAGTCCGCTGATAGTCAGCCACCCAACACAGTACCGGAATATGGAGGATTACAATAAAGTGATAGAATCCCTGGGGGTTCGTTACATCAAGGCCAAAAATCTGGTGTTGCAACAGCCGTTTACGGTGCGCAACTACTATGATGTTGGTAATAACCTGATTCTGCTGCACAAGGGCCGTATTTCCTTTGGTGAAGAGGATCTGGTGATTGAGGAAGGGGACATGCTGTTCATCCCGGGCGGCCGCGCCACCCGCGTGAGCTACGGCGAGACGGGCGGCAAGACCATCACCAACGACGACCTGATCAGCAACAAGGATAAGTTCTTCCATTCCAACGCCGACCTCGACCTGATTTCGGACGCCGACGAGAGCCACTCGTTCGTGTCCTTCGAGGCCAAGGTCTTCGACTCGGTGAACTTCTTCGCTTCGCTGGACGTGCCTGCCTTCCTGATCAGCGGCAACTCCAAGCTGGCCAATCTGGTCATCAAGGTAGTGGAAGAGAGCCTGCAGGACCTGCCGGGCCGGGAGCGTCTGATTTCGATTTACACGGAGAATATCGTCGTGGAAATCATTCGCTACATCCTGAAGAACAAGATGTTCGTGGAGCAGCTGGCCACGAACAGCACTTACTTCAAGGACCCGCGCCTCATCGACCTGTTCAACTACATCAAGGAGAATCTGGGCGGTGACCTGTCGAACAAAGTGCTGTCGGGCGTGGCCAACGTGTCGGAGGACTACGTGGGCCAGTACTTCAAGATGCTGACGGGCATCAACCCGCAGGACTACATCGAGTACCAGCGCATGGAGCGCGCCGTGTTCCTGCTGCGCACCACCAAGAAGAGCATCCGCGACATCGGCAAGGAAGTGGGCTACAAAGACACCGCGTACTTCTGCCGCCGTTTCAAGATGATGTTCGGTATTCCGGCCGGTAAGATGCGCCGCCGTGAGTCGGCCATGAACATCTAACCACGAATTCAGACGGATTTTTCGGATCTGGCTACGCCTTCCTTCGGTTGTGGGCGATTCGGAACTGCGTGGTGCCACGGCTCAAGGCCGTGGCACCACTTTTTTTTAGGCTTTCAGCAACGCTTGGGGTATTGACCCTACAGCCTCGGAACGACGGTGGCGCCACGACTTCGTAAGTCGTGGCGCCACCGTCGTTCCGAGGCTGTGCAGGCGGCGGGGGCCGCGTTTGTTGTTCTGGAGGCTGCTCGGCGCGGCGCACTGAAGGCTGAGCCCAGCGCGTAGCAGCTAGTTCAGCGCGGCGTCGCTACGGACGGCGTTGAAGGCGCGCACGACGCGCGACACTTCGGGCAGGAAGTCCGGGTCGCGCTCGATCTGGTTGCCGACCACGATGACGTCGGCGCCGGCCGCGAGGGCCGTGTGGGCTTTTTCGGCGGTATTCAGGCCGCCGCCGACGATAATGGGCGAGTCTACGGCTTGGCGCACGGCTTTGATCATGGCCGCCGATACGGGCTGCTGGGCACCGCTGCCGCCGTCGAGATAAGTGAGGCGCAAGCCGAGCTGCTCACCGGCCAGGGCCGTGCAGGCCGCAATGGTGGGCTTGTCGTGGGGCAGGGGCATGGTGCCGCTCATGTAGCTGGCGGTAGTCTGCCGGCCCGAGTCGACGAGCATGTAGCCTGTGGGCAGGATTTCGAGCTGGCTGGCGCGCAGCAGCGGGGCCGCCACCACGTGCTGGCCAATGAGGAAATCCGGGTTACGGCCCGAAATCAGGCTCAGCAGCAGAATGGCATCGGCTTGCGCGTCGATGTGCAGGCTGTTGCTGGGGAAGAGCACCACCGGCACCTCGGAGTGCGCCTTGAGCAAACGCAACAGGGCAGCCTGGTGCTGTGACGTCACCAGGCTGCCCCCTACGAAAAAGTAATCAACGGCATGCGCCGCGCTCAGCGCCAGAATGCGCCGCGTACCGGCCTCGTCGAGGTCGTCGGGGTCGAGCAGCACGGCCAGAGACTTCTGGCCCTGATGGCGGCGGTGGCACAGGTCATCGAGCAGGGGCGTCGGGCGCATGCGCGTCGTCGTGGTGGATGACAAAGTCGATATCCTTGGTTTCCGGCTCGGGGGCCGAAGCTGCAAGGTCCGAATTTTTGCTTACATCCATCAAGTCGTTGAGCTTGCGCGTAACGAGGGCAATGAGAACCCCCGAAACCTGGCCGATAAGCATCTTGCCAGTATTGGAAGCGGCAAACAGCTGCACAGCTTCCCACACCACCGAGCTACGCGGCTCGGCCTCGGGCTCCGGAGCGCGGTACGACGCGCGGCGGCCGGCGGCCGGTACCGGGGCCAGGCTCTGCGGATTCGTGGCAGGCTGGGGCTCGAAAGCCGGGAACGGGTCGGAGTCGGCAGCCGGAGCGGTAGCGTGGTAGACGGCTGGGGCGAGGTGGGCGCGCGGGTGCTCATCGGTGCGGCCCGAGCCGAACTCGTAGTCCTCGGACTGGGCTACTAGGTGCGGACGGCGCTTGCCCTTGTTGCCTTTCACCTTGCGGCGCGGGCGGTAGTCTTCGTCCTCGTCGTCCTCGTCGCCGCGGCCGATGACCTTGCTGACGATCCAGAAGCCGCCCAGCAGGGCCGCGCCGATGGCCACGTACTTGCCAATGCGGGTGGTTTGGTCTTTGAGGTGGTCCACGTCGCCCAGCAGGGCGCGCTCGTATTCCAGCTTCTGGCGCTCCAGAAACTCCCGTTCGTCGTCGAACAGCGGGTTGTGTAGTTCGCTCATCGCGCTAAAAAGTGTGGGACTATTGGCGCTTGTCCGATTTGTAGATGGTGTCGGTCAGGACTTTATCGGCCAAACCCTGGTAGAGCTTCTTGCCGACGCCCACCACAAAGATGATGAGCAGCAGCAAATAGAAGCCGGCCACGATGCCAAAGCCCCAGTACGGGCTGTCGAGGGCCGCGTTGAGGGCCAACCCGGCGAAGATGCTCAGGAACACCACGAACAGCAGGCCCAGGATGGCCAGGGTGGCGCCCTGCGCCACGCCAACGAAGATGGTTTTGACTTTTTCCTGCACTTCCAGGCGCACCAGATCGATGCGCGTGTCGATGTAGCCCATCAGGTTCTTCATCAACGAGTCGTTGCGGGGCGTAGGATCTTCAGTAGCCATGCAGCGGCGAAAAAAGGGGTTGGAACAAGGAATAAGGCGGGGAGCGGGACGGACCGCCGAACCCCGCGCAAAGAAGCGGTGTTTGGCGGGACGCAGGGTTTCTACGGAAAAGCACCGACCGCGTCTGAACTTCGCCGTACTTTTACCTTCACCCCCGTTGCTGCCAACGTGAGCCAAACTCTTTACCAGGTGCTGGGCGTCGAGCCTACGGCCCCGCTGGCCGACATCAAGCAGGCCTACAAACAGCTGGCCCTGCGCTACCACCCCGACCGCCACGGCGGCAGCCGCCTCTACGAAGACCAGTTCAAGGCCGTGGCCGCTGCCTACCAGGTGCTGTCGGATGCCGGCCGCCGCGCCCACTACGACCACCAGCTGCGCCAGGCCCGGCTGCGGGCCGAGGAAGCCCGGCGGGCCCAGCAGTACCGCCCCCAGAGCCAGCACGTGTACGGCGTGCCCATGCCCCCGCCCGAGCCCCTGCGCACCCGCCCGCCGGCCTCCTCGGCCGAGCGGCACTACGTGCGCCACCCCAAGCAGGCGCGCTTCACCCGCCGCGACTGGCTGCTGGTTATCGGGGTGCTGGTGGGGCTGCTGCTGTTTGGGCTGGGCGCCAAGTGGGTGATGGACCGCGTGGCCGCCCGCAGCAACTACCAGGACGGCCTGCGCGCCTACACCCAGCAGCACTGGGGCGCGGCCCACAGCTACTTCAGCGAGACGCTGGCCTTCAAGCCCGAGCACGTGGGCGCCCTGCGCCGCCGCGCCGAAATCGAGCAGCTGGTGTACCGCAACTACCCGCAGGCCAGCGCCGATTACGCCGCGGCCCTGCACTACACGCGCAACCACCGCGCTGCCGCCCAGCTGTACTACCGGCTCGGGCAGTGCGCGGCCGGGCAGAAGCGCACGCGCCTCGCCCTCGATCAGTTTTCCCGCGCCGTGGTGCTCGATTCGACCTTGAGCGCGGCGTGGCTGGCCCGGGGCGAGCTGCGCCTGTTCGAGCAGCGGCTGTTCGTGTCGGCGGCCAGCGACCTGAGCGTGGGCCTGCGCCTGCAGGCGGGCAAGCAGGCGCCTTCGGCCAAGTGGCTGACGTACCGCGGACTGGCCTACTTCAAGGCCGGCGACTACCCGGCCGCCTTGACCGACTACCAGCAGGTGCTGCTGCTGCGCCCCCGCAGCGGGCAGATTTATTTTCTGCTGGGCCGCGTGGCGCAGAAGCAGGGCCGCCGCGGGGCGGCCTGCGAGCTGTTTCGGCGCGGCTCCCAGCTGGGCTATTTCCCGGCTACCGACGCCCAGCGGCGCGGCCCCTGCGGCCGGTAGCAGGCCGGTTTCCGCCAGGATAGTCGGCCGACGGGCCAAGGCACAAACAAAAGCCGGACGTCGCGGATTGCAGGACTATGCAAATCGGAATCGACAGCTTCGCCGCGGCGAGTGTGGTAGACAACGGCGTGGGCACCCTGCTGAACGGGGCCGACGCCATTCAGCAACTGCTGGAACGCATTGAGTACGCCGACCAGGTCGGCCTCGACGTGTTCGGCATCGGGGAGCATCACCGCCGCGAGTACCTCGACTCGGCCACGGCCGTCATTCTGGCCGCCGCGGCTGCCCGTACCCAGCGCATCCGCCTGACCAGTGCCGTCACGGTGCTTAGCGCCGCCGACCCGGTGCGGGTGTTTCAGCAGTTTGCTACCCTCGACCTGATTTCGCGGGGCCGGGCCGAGCTGGTGGTGGGCCGCGCCTCGTCGGTGGAGGCCTTCCCGCTGTTCGGCTACGACCTCGACGACTACGACGCGCTGTTTGCCGAGAAGCTGGAGCTGCTGCTGAACGTGCGCGACAACGAGCACGTGCGCTGGAGCGGCAAGTTCCGCCCGGCGCTGACGGGGCAGGGCGTGTACCCGCGGCCCCTGCAGCAGCCGCTGCCCATCTGGATTGGGGTGGGGGGCACGCCGCAGTCGTTTGCCCGGGCCGGCACGCTCGGCCTGCCGCTGATGGTGGCCATCATCGGCGGCGAAACGCACCGCTTCCGCCCGCTCGTCGACCTGTACCGCGAAGCCGGCCGCCGCGCTGGGCACGCCCCCGAGCAGCAGCAGGTGGGGCTGCACTCCCTGGGCTACGTGGCCGAAACCACCGAGCAGGCTCACGAGGAGTTCTTTCCCGGCTACGCCCGCACGTTTTCGGCCCGGGCCCGGGAGCGGGGCGGCGCCCCCATCACCCGGCCGCAGTTCGATGCGCAAGCCGGGCCGCTGGGCGCCTTGCTGGTGGGCAGCCCCGAGGAAGTAGCCGCCAAGATTCAGCGGCACAGCCAGGCGCTGGGCGGCATCTCGCGGGTGACGTTTCAGCAGGACGTGGCGGCCTTGTCGCACGAGCGGATCATGCACTCCATCGGGCTGATCGGCACGCGGGTGGCGCCCATCCTGCGCGGCGCCTGACGAGCCGCAGCCCACTCAGGGCCGCTGCCGGCGCAGGCGGGCGGCATCGAGGATGCTGATATCCGAGCCGACCAGCTCGATCAGGCCTTCCTCGCGAAACTCGCTGAGCATACGACTCACGGTTTCCTTGGAAGCCCCAACCAAAGCGGCGAGGTCCTCGCGGGAAAGATGGGTGCCGTGAGCCGGAGAAGTCAGCGGCTGAAACGTTTCCTCAAAGCGCACCAGGGCCAGGGCCAGCCGGCGGCGCACGGGCTGGTAGGCCAGCTCCAGCAGGCGGGCGTCGCGGGCGGCGGCGGTGCGGGCCAGCAGCTGGCTGAAATGGCGGGCCAGGTCGGCATGCTGGCTGAGCAGGACCTCGAACTCGTGGCGGGGCAGCAGGCCCACGGTGGCGTCGTCGAGCAGGGTAGTGGTTTCCTGGTAATCGGTGCCGCCGAGTACGTCGCGGTAGCCCAGCAGCTGGCCATTGGTGCTCAGCTCGGTGATGTACTCGTTGCCGGCTTTGTCGGTCTTGGAGGTTTTGGCCGTGCCGTGCTGCAGCCAGTACACGCTGTGGGGCGCGTCGCCTTCGAGGTAGAGCACGTGCTTTTTCCGGTAGTGCTTGAGGCGGGCCGGGGCCGTGAGCAGATCCTGCAGCAGCTGCAGGCCGGGCAGGGGATGAGCCGGCGGCGCGGCGGCCGGCCGGGCTTCGTGCTTACGCAGGCGCAGGGCAATGGCGTCGAGCAGCACCGTGTCGTCGAAGGGCTTGGTGAGGTAGTCGTCGGCGCCGGCGTTCATGCCGCGGCGCAGGTCTTCGCGGTCCACCTTCGCGGTCAGAAACAGGAAGGGAATGTCGGTGGTGGCCGGGTCCTGGTGCAGGATGTGGAGCACGCCGAAGCCGTCGAGCTCGGGCATCATGATGTCGCACACCACCAGGTCGGGCGCGGCGTGGCGGGCCAGCTCCACGCCGCGCTTGCCATCGGCGGCCTGCACCACGCGGTAGCCGGCCAGCTCCAGAATCTCGGCCGTGTTTTCGCGCATGGGCTCGTGGTCTTCAATCAACAGGATCGTTTTCATGGCTGAGGGGCGGCTGCACGGGCAGCCGTACGGTGAAAGTGGAGCCCACGTGCGGCTCGCTCAGGTAGCTGATGCGGCCGCCGAGGCGCTCCACGTAGCGCTTGACGAGGTAAAGACCCAGGCCCGTGCCCTGAATGTGCTCGGCGTTGCGGGCCCGGAAAAAATCGGTGAACAGCCGCGGCTGCTCCTCGTGCGGAATGCCCATGCCTTCGTCCTGCACGATGAGCACCAGCTCGGCGGGAGTGACTTCCGAGGTCAGGCGGATTTCCTGGCCCTGGTCGGAGTACTTGCTGGCGTTGGAGAGCAGGTTGAGCAGGATATTCTTCAGAATCTGCGCGTCGGTGACCACCGCGCCGGACGCGCCCACGTGGGCGTAGCGCACGTGCTGGCCCAGGCGGGCGCCCTGCTGGGCTTCCTCGGCCACGTCGGCCACGAAGGCGGGCAGCGGCACGGCCACTGGGTGGTAGGGCAACTTGGCCTGGTTCAGCCCGTCGAGCACCAGGAAGTCGCGCAGAATGCCGTCGAGGTTGGCCACGGCCGATTTGATGCGCAGCACGTGCTTGCGGCGCTTGGCCTCGTCGGCGCCGTCGTGGTAGCGCTCGATGAGGGCGGCGGAGGAGAGAATCGTGCTCATGGGCGTGCGAAACTCGTGCGAGGCCATGGTCAGAAAGCGCGACTTCAGCTCGTTCAGCTCCCGCTCGCGCAGCAGGGTTTGCTGGGCCTGCGCCGCCTGGGCCTGCCCGCGCAGGGCGCTTTGCTCCAGCTCGTGCGTCTGGCGCTGCACCTGCCGCAGCAGCGCATCGCCGAGCTGGCCCTGGCGCAGCAGCTCGCGCGCCAGCCGCACCGCGCCGTGCAGCTGCGGCACCAGCGGCCCCAGCGCCAGCTCCCGGATGGGCAGGCCGTAGACCCGGCCGGCCGGGCTGCCCAGCGGCTCCAGGGCGTAGCCGGGCCGGTCGAGCAGCAGCACAAACGGCCCGCAGCTGCCCTGCCGCAGGGCCTCGCCCACAAACGCCAGCCCGCCCCGCGGCCCCCAGCGCTGGTCGATCAGGTACACGTCGTGGGCGGCGTAGCGGATGGCGTGCTGGGCGGCGGCGGGCGTGCTGGGGCAGTCCAGCGAGAACGGCGGGTGCGGGCCCAGCAGCAAGGGGCGCAGCCGCTCGTGGAACGCGGAGCCGGCATCGGCCAGCAAAATGCGGGTGGGGGTGCTCATGGTGCGGTGCAGTACCGTCTGAGCCCGGCGGTTGGGAAAAGGCTAAACGCGCGTCGGCCGGCTGAAAGGGCGGATGGCGGGGCCGCCCCCCGCCGTCTTATCTGCTGATGACTGGCATAGCAAGATACTGTATCTCAACGGCTATTACGTACGCGGCACAGGAATAGCCACCCCGGCCGAAGCGGGCCGTCGTCATCCGATGCGCTGCGCAACGTCATGGCGCGCCGGGGCGGCTCGGCCTAGCTTAGGCGTAGTCAGCCGTCCCCGCCCGCCGGGGCATACGCCGCCCCGTTTTGCCGCGCTGCTTTGTGCTTGCCCACTTTTTGTATCGATTATGAACAACCTGTACTCCGCCTCTGCGCTGCTCACGGTGGGCAGCCTGGTATTCGACCGCTCCCGCCTCTGCGCCCCCAGCTCGGTGCTCACGCTGACGCCCAACAGCGTGGAGCTGCGCCTGCTCCGGCACTACCCCGGCGACAACGCCACCCGCCGCTGGTTTACCCGTGCGGCTTTCGACGCCCGCTTTTCGCTGCTGCCCGCGTAGCCGCTCGGGCCGAGGATGACCACCGTCATCGGTTGTGGTGACGAGGGTCGTGGCGCTGCGCGGGGCAATACCCGATCTTACCAGCAACCCTTACTCCGGGCGGGCTTTCCTGGCCAGCACCGGCCCGCCAATCGGCTGCTTGGCCGCGCGGCGCCCCCTTTTCCACGACCACCCCATGACGACCGACGCTCCGTTGCCAGCCCCGCGCACCGACGCCGACGTGCCGATCTGGGTGCAGGCTTTTTACCACAGCATACGCCACGACCCGGTGCTGCGGCAGGGGGGGCTGCCCACGGCGCCCGCCCGACCCCAGTGGCGCCGCCGCACCATGGCCTTCGGGCACACCGTGCTGCTGCTGCCGCAGCAGGTGAACTGCTTGCCCACTGGCGCCAGGTTTTCCTGACGACCATGGACGAGCCTTTGGGCGGCCTCGCTACCGCCGAAATCAAAGCGCGGGTGCTTAATCTGGCTGCTACAGCAGTACCACCAAGCCCTGGCGCTACAGTAGTAACGGCCGGTTCTGATGCTGGCGGGCGGCTACAGCCTCCGGGTACTGGTCAGCACAGCGTGGGCGCCCGGCCGAGGCCAGTTCCGGGCTGCTTTCCGGGCGTGCAGCGCCCTATTGCCCGCGGCTCTTTCCCCTTTTCACTTCCACCCTTGCGGCCCCTGATTATGAAAGTCTGTCTGTATAGCGCGTTGCTGGGCCTGCTCACCGGTTGGGCCCTGCCAACCCAGGCCCAAACGCCGGTTGATTCGGCTCGGGCGCGCCTGCAAACCCAGCAGGAGCGTACCCAGGCGGCCGAGCAGGTGCTGGCCGCTCAGCGCCGCCAAACGGCGGCCAGCCGCGCCACCGCCGCCGAAACCGAAGCAGCCCTGAAACAGCAGCGCCGCGACCTGCAGACCCAGAAGCGGCAGCTCAAGGACCAGCAGCTAGCTGCCGACGACGACCACGCGCGCGAAAAACTGGCCCGCGACCAGGTGCGCACCGAAAAGGCGCGTACCCGCGACCAGAAAAAGCAGCTCCGCACCGGTTCCCCGACGCCCTAGCGCCGGTTCTTTGCTGATTCCCATTTCGTTCCCCTGCCCACGCCCGTCCGCCCCCCCCTTCGCCCCATGCCCGTTCCGTACCTCCCCGATGCGCCGCTGCTGTTAGCCCTGGGCTTCGTGCCGTACCGCTCACCCTCCGGCCAAACCCGCCACAGCCGCCCCAGCGCCTGCGGGCAGGAAACGATAGTGCTCTACGACGACGGCGAGCTGGCACTGCTCGAAGCCGTCAACGGCCAACTGCTCTACAGCTTCCAGGGCCGCGTCGCGTCCGAAGCCGAGCTGCGGGTGCTGCTGCGCCAGGTCAACTGGGCCACCGAGCCCCACGCTTACTCCCTAACCGAATAACCCTCCCCATGACCGATCAGTACCTGCGAAGCCTCGGCTTTTCGCCCCTGTCCGAAGACGCCCGCACGGGCCGCCCGGCCTTTGCCCGCGCCTGGCGCTACCAGCACGACCTGCAGGCCCTCGACGGGACGAGCGTGTTCATCGAGCACCCGCTGGGCATCGACCGCTGCCGGCTGAGCGCCACCCTCGCGCCCCTGCGCAGCGAGGAGGTATTTGCGGATATGGCCCTGCAGGACCGGCCCGCTCTGGAAGCGGCCCTGGCCGCCTTCTACCAGGCGCACGGCGGGGTGGGCACGCCGCGGCTCGTCGTGGCAACGGATCAGTTCCGGCCCTACTTCCGGCCCCACTAACCCGGCCGCCGGGGCCCGCCCCCGCCAGGCTGGTTGAAAACGAAACGGCCTCCGAGCAATCGGAGGCCGTTTCGGCAGTTAGGGGTAGCGGCAGCGGTTTACAGGCTGGCTATGTCGATAACGAAGCGGTAGCGGACGTCGCCCTTGACCATACGCTCGTAGGCCTGGGTGATGTCCTGAATGTTGATCAGCTCGATGTCGGACACGATGTTGTGCTCGGCGGCGAAATCCAGCATTTCCTGGGTTTCGGCAATGCCGCCGATGGTGGAGCCCGATACGCTCTTGCGGCCCGGAATCAGGGCGAAGGCCGGAATTTCCAGCGGCTTGGGCGGCGCCCCCACCAAAATGTGCGTGCCGCCGGTTTTGAGCAGCGTCAGGTACATGGGCACGTCGTGGTCGGCGGCCACGGTGTCGAGGATGAAGTCAAACGAGCCCTGCACGGCCTTGAGCTGCTCCTCGTCCTTGGTGACGACGAAGTGGTGCGCGCCCAGGGCTTTGGCGTCGGCTTCCTTGGCGGGCGAGGTGCTGAGCACGGTCACCTCGGCCCCGAAGGCCACGCCCCACTTCACGCCCATGTGGCCCAGCCCGCCCAGGCCCACGACGGCCAGCTTGTGGCCCGCGCCCACGCCCCAGTACTTAAGGGGCGAATACGTGGTGATGCCGGCGCAGAGCAGCGGAGCCACGGCGGCCAGGTCGAGCTTGTCGGACACACCTACCACGAATTCCTCGCGCACCACGATGGTGGTGGAGTAGCCGCCGTAGGTGGGCTGTCCGCTGCGGTCCAGGGCGTTGTAGGTCTGGGTGGCGCCTTCCAGGCAGTACTGCTCCAGGTCGGCCTGGCAGTTCTCACACACCTGGCAGGAGTCGACCAGGCAACCCACGCCGGCCAGCTGGCCGACCTGGAACTTCCGGACGTGGCCGCCGACCTGGCTGATGCGGCCGACGATTTCGTGGCCGGGCACCATCGGGAAAATGCCCGGGAACCACTCGTTTTTGATCTGGTGCAGGTCGCTGTGGCACACGCCGCAGAAAAGAATATCGATCTGCACGTCGTGCGGGCCGACCTCGCGGCGCTCGAAGCTCCAGGGAGCCAGGTCCGAGGTGGGGCTTTGGGCCGCGTAGCCTTTGGTCTGAATCATAGGAAAGGGTGCTGAATGCGAAAAACGTGGTTGAGTGCGCAAAGCTACGGGGTGCCTTGCCGGGCAATGCTACGGTTTTCAACGGGATGAGTATACTTTTCAACGCCCCACCGCGCCGCGCGGCGTTTTTAACATCGGTAAAAAGAAACGCGGGGCCCGGCCCGGACCTTTGCCCCACACGTTTCGTTTTCGCCATGCAGTGGTTGTTGTTGATGTTGGCCGGGCTGGCCGAAGTGGCCTTTGCCTTCTGCCTGGGCAAGGCCCGGCTTGCGGCGGGCCCCGCGTCCGGCGGGTGGTACGCGGCCTTCGCGGGCTGCGCCGCCCTGAGCTTTTACCTGCTCAACCGTAGCCTGGCCTTTTTGCCGCTGGGCACCGCCTACGCCGTCTGGACGGGCATTGGCGCCGTGGGCACGGCCGTGCTGGGCATCGTCGCGTTTGGCGACCCGCTCACCGGCCCGCGCCTGTTTTTCCTCACGCTGCTGATTGGCTCGGTGCTGGGCTTGAAGGCGGTGTCGCACTAAGGGCGCGGGCCCTGCTTCAGCCGGGCGCGTACGCGGCTCAGCGTAACCTGGGTGATGCCCAGGTAAGAGGCGATGTGGCCCAGCGCCACGCGCTGCAACAACTCGGGCCGCTGCTGCAGCAAATCGGCGTACCGCTCCTCGGCGGTGCGAAACTGGCGGGCAATGAGCTGCTGCTCGGTCTGCAGCCACACGCGCTCCACCATCACCCGGCCCCAGTTGGCCAGGTGCACATCGGTGCGGTACAGCTGCCGGAGCGCCGGCATGCCGAGCCGGAACAACCCGCTGTCTTCCAGCAGCTCGATGGTTTCGTAGCTCACGGCCTGCTCGGTGTAGCCGCGAATCGAGGCGAGTACCGCCCCTTCGGCGGAAAACCAGAAGGTGACCTCCCGGTCGGCCCGCCGGGCGTAGGCCCGCGCGAGGCCGCGCTGCAGCACGTAGATATGGTGGGCGAGCTGGTCGTCGCGAAACAAGGAGGTGCCTTTCGGCAATTCCACATACTCGGCCAGGGCCAGCACCCGGGCCAGCGAGGCGGGCGGCAGCGGATACGTGGCTTGCAGAATTTCCGGCAGGGTCATGCGCAGCAGTAGAAGGGCAGCAGGCAAAGATCGGGCGCCGCGCTGGCAATGCGGCCGCGCGGCGTAGTTAACGCACCACACCCCACGAACCTTATGAATCAACTGGTCATCAAGTTAGCCACGCTGCGGGACGTGGACCAGCTGCAACGCATCAGCCGGCAAACGTTTTATGAAACATTCGCGGC
Source organism: Hymenobacter edaphi (assembly GCF_003258365.1). GTDB lineage: Bacteria > Bacteroidota > Bacteroidia > Cytophagales > Hymenobacteraceae > Solirubrum > Solirubrum edaphi. The sequence continues at coordinate 66,194 of NZ_QHKM01000006.1, forward strand.
CAGCAACTCCGCCGAGAACATGGCGCGCTACCTGGAAGAAGGGTTGGCCCGGGAAAAACTGGCGACGGAACTGCAGAATCCGCACTCGGCGTTTTATTTCGCCGAGCTGGATAACACCGTCGTCGGGTACCTGAAAGTCAACACGGGACCGGCCCAAACCGAGTTGCAGGAGGTCGAAGCGCTTGAAATCGAGCGTATTTACGTGTTGCAGGCATATCAGGGGCAGCACGTCGGGCAGCGGCTGTACGACCGGGCCCTGCAGCTGGCCGCGCAGGCCCGGGCCCATTACGTATGGCTGGGGGTGTGGGAAGGAAACCCGCGGGCCATCGGCTTTTACCAGAAAAACGGCTTCGTCGCGTTCGGCCGGCACGTGTTCGTGCTGGGCGACGATGCCCAGACCGATATCCTGATGAAACGCGTCCTGCCGGGCTCGGCCTGACCGACGCCCCCGGCCGCTTTGCCGCGGAGGTGGCTCCCTCGGCAGTGCTGCTGCGGCCACTGGCGCCCTGGGCAGTCGGCCCGGCTGGTCCGAAGCCGCAATGCCCGGCAGCGCGCCCAAATCCGCGCCTGACCGGTCCCGACCCGGGACCTAAGCCAGATGCTGGCCGTGAGCCAGGCGCCGGTCCGCGCCGCCACGCGTCTGCCGCCGGGGCAACGCGTTTTTTGAGCAGTGCCCGCAAGCTTCGTCATGGCAAGTGGCTCAGCGACAGGGTGGGCGGCAGGCCGCGGTTTGTTTGTCCGGGGTCTGGGTCGAGCCCTGGAAAAGCAAAAACCCTCTCTGTGCAGTACAGAGAGGGTTTTCTGTGGTGATGGACGGAATCGAACCGCCGACACAAGGATTTTCAGTCCTTTGCTCTACCAGCTGAGCTACATCACCAGGTTGCCTTGGTGGCTGAATGGAGCGCAAAACTACAAACGCAGATTCACAATGCAAGTTTTCGAACAAAAAAAATCTTGCCACGAAAACGGAATACTTTTGTAGGCGTAGCAAAAGTATTCGGCATGCCTACTATCTTGCCGGCCCACCATTCCCCCCCGTTCCGTGGTACAAGTGCTTCAACAAATTCTCTTTCTGCTCGTCGCAGTCCTGGGCATCGGGCTGTTTGCGTGGCAGGTGCGAAAGATTCGCGCCAACATTCTGCAGGGCAAGGACCGCCTGATGGGCGGCTCCGTGGCCGAGCGCGTCAACAAAACCCTGCTCGTCGCCTTCGGCCAGCAGAAGATGTTCAAGCGTATCACGCCCGCCCTGCTCCACCTGGTGGTGTACGTGGGCTTCCTCGTCATCAACATCGAGGTCATCGAAATCATGATTGACGGCCTGGCCGGCTCGCACCGCATTCTGCGGGTGCTCGGCCCGGGCTACGACGCGCTGATGGCCACCAACGAGGTGCTCGGCGCGCTGGTTATCGTGGCCGTGGCCGCCTTCTGGTGGCGCCGCAACCGCACGCAGCCCGTGCGCCGCCTGACCGGCGTGGAGCTGCGCGCCTGGCCCAGGCTCGACGCCAACATCATTCTGTACGTGGAAGTGGCGCTGATGCTGGCCCTGTTCACCATGAACGCGGCCGACCTGAAGCTGCACCAGCTGCGCGGCGAAGAAATGCCCGGCACCTTCCCCGTCAGCGCCCTGCTGGTGGGCCTGATGCCCGACAACGTGACGGCCCTGCACGTGCTGGAGCGCGTGGGCTGGTGGATTCACATCGTGGGCATCCTGGCGTTCCTGAACTACCTGCCCTCGTCCAAGCACTTCCACATCATCATGGCCTTCCCGAACGTGTACTACTCGCGTTTGGTCCCGCAGGGCCAGTTTTCCAACGTCGACAGCATCACCCACGAGGTGAAGGCCATGCTTGACCCGAGCTACCAGGTACCCGCCCCGCCCACCGACGCCGCCGGCAACCCGGTGGTGCAGCGTTTCGGGGCCAAGGACGCCGACGATTTGCCCTGGACCAACCTGCTCAACGCCTACTCCTGCACCGAGTGCGGCCGCTGCACCTCGGTGTGCCCGGCCAATATCACCGGTAAGCTGCTCTCCCCGCGCAAAATCATCATGGACACGCGCGACCGGCTTGAGGAGAAATTCAACTCCCCGCTGATTTTCGAGCCCAACAAGTACCAAGGCGAGGAGCGCATGCAGGTGGATGAGGAAGGCTCCCTGGTGCGCGGCTACGTGACGCCCGAGGAGCTGTGGGCCTGCACCACCTGCAACGCCTGCGTGGAAGCCTGCCCGGTCAACATCAACCCGCTGGACAGCATCATCGAGATGCGCCGCTACCTGGTGCTGGAAGAGTCGGCCGCGCCGAACTCGCTGAACGTGATGTTCTCCAACATCGAAAACAACGGCGCCCCCTGGGCCTTCTCGCCGTCGGACCGCTTCAACTGGGCCGACGACCTGTACGTGGCTGACAAGGAGACAGGAATTAGAAGCTAGGAGCCAGAATACTCCTGCTAATTCCTGAACCCCATTCTATCTCCTCCCTCCCGACTTCTAGCTTCTCAAAAAAATATGGCTGAGCAAGTAGCCAAACGACAAGTTTCCGTGCCGCTGATGGCCGACCTCGCAGCCCGCGGCGAATCGCCCGAGGTGCTCTTCTGGGTTGGCTGCGCCGGTGCGTTCGACGACCGGTACAAGCGCGTGACCCGCGCCTTTGTGCGCATTCTGGAGCACGTGGGCGTGAAGTACGCCGTGCTGGGCATGGAAGAAACCTGCACCGGTGACCCGGCCAAGCGCGCCGGCAACGAGTTCCTATTTCAGATGCAGGCCATGCAGAACATCACCACCTTCGACGGCTACGGCATCAAGAAGATTGTGACGGCCTGCCCGCACTGCTTCAACACCATCAAGAACGAGTACCCCGCGCTGGGCGGCAATTACGAGGTCATTCACCACAGCACCTTCCTGCAGCAGCTCATCAACGAGGGCCGCGTGAAAGTGCAGGGGGGCGAATCCTACAAAGGCCGGCGCATCACCTTCCACGACAGCTGCTACCTGGGCCGCGCCAACGACATTTACGAAGCCCCGCGCGAGGTGCTGGCCGCCCTCGATGCCGACCTGGTGGAGATGAAGCGCAGCAAAGCCAACGGCCTGTGCTGCGGCGCCGGTGGCGCCCAGATGTGGAAAGAGCCCGAGCCCGGCAAAAAGGACATCAACGTGGAGCGCACCGAGGAAGCCCTGGCCACCCTCGACGGCAACGCCGCCGCCCTGGACGCCCTCTACGGCGTGGAAAGCGGCAACGCGGGGGCTACACCTTCGCCGAACAAGGCCGACAACGGCATCATCGCCGTGGGCTGCCCCTTCTGCATGACCATGATGAGCGACGGGGTAAAGAACAAGGAGCGCGAAAGCTCGGTACAGGTATTCGACCTGGCCGAACTGGTGGCCTCCGCCGAGGGCCTCAACGCCTAAGCCCGGCCATAAGGCCAAACCTGCTACCTTTCAGGCCCGCGCCGCCGGAACTTTTGTCCGGGGCGCGGGCCTTCTCATTTTGGGCCGCAGTTGCTTCATTACGGGCCTGGCCGCGCGCTGCGCCCTGCCTTTCTCTCTATCTATATGTTCGTCGCTTTTCACGAACTCCCCGCCACGGCCCGCGTCTGGATTTACCAGGCCAGCCGCCCCCTCACCGACGCCGAGCTGACGGCCGTGCAGCCCGCCCTGCAGCAGTTCTCGGAAGCCTGGACCAGCCACGGCCGTACCCTGCGCGCCTCGGCCGAGTTTCGCTACCGCCAGTTCCTCGTCATCGGCCTCGACGAAGCCGTGGCCGATGCCAGCGGCTGCTCCATCGATGCCTCCGTGCGCTTCGTGCGCGAGCTGGAAGCGGCGCTGGGCCTGACGCTGCTGGCCAAGGAAGAACTGGCGTTTCTGGCGCCCGACGGGCAGGTACAGCTCGTGCCGCGCCGCGAACTGAAGCAGGCCGTGCTGGCCGGGCGGCTGCAGCCCGACTCGCCGTATTTCGACAACACTATTGCCCAGCGCGCGGCGCTGGAAACGGCCTGGCCGGCCCCGGCCGCAACGACTTGGCTGGCCCGTTATTTTGCTGGCAACTAGGAAAAAATCCGGAGCAGCGGCGGAATACTATGTAAACTTAGTATTATTGCTAGCCCCAATTTGGGCAGGTTCCACCCGAACCACCTCCACACCCACCACCCCACCTTCTCTCTTTCTACCACCTTATGAAGAACCTCATCGTTGCTTGCGCAGCGGCTGGCTCGGTGGCCGTCCTGGGCGGCTGCGCCGCGTCGGGCGGGCTGAGCAAAGCCGATAAGCGCTTTGCCCGTGGCGAGTATGAAACCGCCATTGAACTCTACAAGGCCGATGTGGCCAAGGGCAAGGACATTGCCACGGCCAACTACAAAATTGCCGAGGCGTACCGCATGTCGAACCGCATCGAGCAGGCCGAGCAGTACTACAAGGCTGCGCTGGACGGTGGGGTGAAAAACGCCGATGCGCCGTTTTACTACGGTCTGGCCCTGAAAGCCAACGGCAAGTACGAGGAAGCCGCCACGCAGCTGGAGCAGTACTCCACCAGCGGCACCAACCGCACGCTGGTCGCCCGCGCCGAGCGCGAAGCGCAGAACGCCAAGGCCGTACCCGGCCTGATGGCCATGCGCAACAACAACGAAGTAACGCCGCTGGACCAGATCAACACGGCCTCGTCGGACTTCAGCGCCACCATCAAGCCCGATACCAAGGAGCTGGTGTTTGCCTCGGGCCGCGACGGGAAGAAGTTCGCCGGCAACGGTGAAGGGTTTAATCACCTCTACGCCATCAAGTTCGATGACGCGGAGAAGATGACGGGTGGAACGGTGATGCCCTACGAGTCGGTGGCCATGGGTGGCGCTGCTGCTGCTCCGGCCCCGGCCGCTACCGGCACCACGCCGGCCCCGGCTGCTCCGGCCAAGAGCGACAAGGACGCCGGCAAGCCGGTGTTCAACAAGCCGAACATGCACCAGGCCTCGGCGACTTTCTCGCCCGACGGCAAAATGATGATTTTCGCCCGCTCGAACGACGGCTCGAAGAAAGGCCTGCTGAGCGTGGACCTGTTCGTGTCGTACTTCCGCGGCGGCACCTGGACCGAGCCCGAACTGGTGCGCGGCGTGAACAACAGCAAGGCCGACGACTTCTCGCCGGTACTCTCGCCCGATGGGCAGACGCTGTACTTCGCCTCGTCGCGCCCCGGCGGGCAGGGCGGCAACGACATCTACAAGTCGACGCTGGGCGCCAACAACCGCTTCTCGGCTCCCGAGAACCTGGGCGACCAGATCAACACTCCCGGCAACGAAAACTTCCCGGCCGTAGCGCCGGATGGCATGCTGTACTTCTCGTCGGACGGGCACCCGGGCTTCGGGAAGCTCGACCTGTTCCGGGTGGAGAAAAACGGCAAGGTGACCAACCTGGGCGCCCCGATCAACAGCACTGGCGACGATTTCGCCCCGCTCCTGACGGGCACCGACATGGGCGTGTTCTCGTCGAACCGCGCCGGTGGCAAGGGTTCGGACGACCTGTACATGTTCCGCAAGAAGCCGCTTAAGCTCGTGACCTTCTACGCCGAAGGCAAGGTGCTGGGCAAAGACGCCAAAACCGGCGCTACCGAGCCGCTGGCCAACGAAACGGTAACCATCACCAACGCCAACGGCCAGAAGCAGGACGTGCAGGCCGGTGCCGATGGCTCGTTCAAGGTGAAGCTGGACACTTCCGCGACCTACTCCCTCGTGGCGGACCGCGGCGGCTACTTCACGGCCCGCCAGAGCGTGAGCACCGTGGGCAAAGTGCCGGCGCAGGATCAGCTGGCTAACGAGCAGAACGACATCAGCATTCCGGTGACGCTGACGCTCGACAAAATCGTCGTGAACAAGGCCATCGTGGTGGACAACATCTTCTACGACTACAACAAGTGGGACATTCGCCCGGACGCGGCTACCGAGCTGGACAAGCTGGTGCAGACGCTGGTGGACAACCCGGACATCAACATCGAGCTTAGCTCGCATACCGATGCCCGCGGTAAGGATGCCTTCAACCAGACCCTGTCGCAGAAGCGGGCGCAGTCGGCCGTAGACTACATCATTTCCAAAGGTGTACCCGCCACGCGCATCACGGCCAAGGGTTACGGCGAAACCAAGCCGGTAATCAAGACTGCGAAGACCGAGGAGGAGCACCAGAAGAACCGTCGCACGGAATTCAAGGTGACCAAAATCAACGCGGCTCCTTCGACGACCAACTAAGCAGCGGCTGACGCCAACGCTGAACCAAGCCCCCGCACCACCCGGTGCGGGGGCTTTTTTGTGGCCCGAATTTGGGCTACGCCGGCCCTCTGGTGCAGTGCGCCTCTCCCAGCACGGTTGGCCATCAGCTGCTCCGGCATCCGGTGCCAGGCGGCTTGAGAGGGAGCCACATTGCTCTGCCGGCTGGTTGGCCGCTGCGCCGCATGCTTTGGCACAGATGTTGGCTTAGGGCGGGGCAGCGGCCCCGTTGTGGTGGGGGCGTTTTGCCTCTCTTCAGCTATGAAAAATATCTTACTACTGGGCCTGAGCCTGCTGCTGACGGCGCAGGTGGCCCTGGCCATTCCGGCGGGCCTGGCCGTGCGCTCCGAGCGCGGCCTGCCTTTCCGCCTTCGCCTCGACGGCTACCGCATCGGCGGGCGCACGGGCATGACCGACGTCCGCTTCGGGCGCCTCGCGCCGGGGCAGCACTGGGCCGAGTTTCAGCTGCCGGCCAACGGGGGCGTGCTCACTTTCCGCACCCGCGTCGACCTGGTGCCGGGGCGCGAAACGCGCTTCGTGCTGGTGACGCGCCGCGGCTACCCGCCGGTATTGCAGCGCGTGAGCGAAGCCCCGCTGCCCGGCTGGGCTGGCGGCCGCGGCCCCGGCCGCCCCGATGACTACGGCTACCAGTGCCAGCCCACGCCCTTCGGTGGCCCCAGCAGCTGGCCCGCCCCCGGCACCCGCGACGACTGGTTTGGCCGCGGCGACGAGGGGGGCTACGGCAACGGAAACTACGGCGGCAATGCGCCCGGGCCGTACAATCAGCCGAACCAGACGCCTGGGGGCAACTACCCGCAACCGGGCAATAGTGGCGGCAACGGTGGCAACGGCACTAACGGTTATCCGCAGCCGGGCAATAATGGCGGTAGCTACGGCAACGGCGCTTACGGCAATGCGGGCGGCTACCCGGCCAATCAGCGCCACCTGCTGACCCCACAGGAAACCGAGCAGCTGGTGCAGGCCGTGCGGGCCCGCTCTTTTGAGGACCAGAAAGTGCTGCTGGCCCGGCAGGCCCTGGCCGAAAGCGACATCCGCAGCGAGGACCTGCGCCGCCTGCTCCAAGGCTTCGATTTCGACAAGGGGAAACTGGAGCTGGCCAAGTTCGCCTACGCCCGGGTGGCCGACCGGCAGAACTTTTACCGCATCTACGAGGTGTTCAGCTTCGACGCCAGCGTGCGGGAGATGCAGCAGTTCATCGAGCAGAACCGCGGGGCCTAGCTACGCTGGCAGCCGCTCAGAGCAAGAAAAAACGCCCCGACGCACGCGTGCGTCGGGGCGTTTTTGTTTCCGTTGTTGCCGGGCATGTCAGGGCAACAGGTTGATAAACTGTAGTTAGCGCAGGCGGTCCATGGAGCGGACCAGCTTTTCGTCGCGGCGGATGAAGCGGTTGGCCAGCAGGTTGAGCAGCAGCGCCAGGGTGGGCAGGTAGAAGCCGGCTTCGAAGGTGCCGGGCATTTTCACGTTGACCATCTGCTCGCCTACTTGGGTAACGTAGTACCAGCAGGCGCCGATGGTGGCCGAGATGAGCAGCAGGTTCAGGGAGCCGAGCATGAGCTGGGTCATGCGCTTCTGGTACTGGAAGATTTCGGCCAGGGCCACGAGGGCCGAAATGGCGGCCAGGGCGGCAATGGCGTAGGTGGCCAGGGGCGCCTGGGCGGGATTAGTGGACGTCAGGTGCGTGGCCGTGAGCGTAACGGTCTGGTTGGTTTGCGGATCGGTTTTGGCCCAGATCGGCAGAAACAGTACGCAGACCATGCAAATGGCGAGCAGCAGCAGAAAAACGCTTTGAATTCTTTGTATCATCTTTGTTGTTATGAGCGAATGGCTGGCCGAAGACGGCCGGCAAAAGTAGCCAAAAGACTCCGCTAACCCGCATTCTTCCAATGCCTGAAGCCTATATCGTCGACGCGGTGCGTACACCCGTCGGCAAGTTTGGCGGCGCCCTCAGCGCCGTGCGCCCCGACGACCTGACCGCCGTAGTGCTGCGCGAACTGCTGCGCCGCAACTCCGCCATCGACCCCAAAACCATTGAAGACGTCATCATCGGCGCGGCCAATCAGGCCGGGGAGGACAACCGCAACGTGGCCCGCATGGCCGCCCTGCTGGCTGGCCTGCCGCTGTCGGTAGCCGGCGTGACGGTGAACCGCCTCTGCGCCTCCGGCCTGCAAAGCATCATCGACGCCACCCGCGCTGTGCGCTCGGGCGACGGCGACGTGTACCTGGCCGGCGGGGCCGAGAGCATGACCCGCGCTCCGTTCGTCATGGCCAAGTCGGAAACGGCCTTCGGGCGCGACTTCACCGCCCACGACACCACGCTGGGCTGGCGCTTCGTCAACCCCAAGCTGGCCAAGCTGCACCACCCGTATTCCATGGGCGAAACCGCCGAGAACGTGGCCAAGCAGTACGGCATCACGCGCGAGGAGCAGGATCAGTGGGCCTTCGACTCGCAGCGCAAGTACCAGCGCGCCTTCGAAAAAGGCCGCTTCCGCCGCGAAATCGTGCCGGTGTTCGTGGCTCAGCCCAAGACTGAGGCCGTAATGTTCGACACCGACGAGCACCCGCGCGCCACGGCTTTGGAGAAACTGGCGACGCTGAAGCCGGCTTTTATCCCGAACGGCTCGGTGACGGCCGGCAACTCGGCGGGCATCAACGACGGCGCCGCCGCCACGCTGGTGGTGAGCGAAGAAGTAGTGAAGCGCCTGAACCTGAAGCCGCTGGCCCGCGTGGTATCGTCGGCCGTGGCGGGCGTCGATCCGGCCATCATGGGCGTGGGGCCGATTCCGGCCACGCAGAAAGCCCTGCAGCGCGCTGGGCTGAGCATCAACGACATCGATCTGATTGAGCTGAACGAGGCCTTTGCGGCCCAGGTCATTGCCGTCATGCGCGAGCTGAACATGGACCCGGCCAAAATCAACGTCAACGGCGGCTCCATTGCCATCGGGCACCCGCTGGGCGCCTCGGGGGCGCGCATCACGGCCACGCTGCTGCACGAGATGCAGCGCCGCGACGACGTGCGCTACGGCCTGGCCACGATGTGCGTCGGGGTAGGGCAGGGGGCGGCTATCATCTACGAGAAGCTGTAATGGCGGCCGCCCCGGCCCCCGACCTGCTGCGGCCCGTGCTGCCGCTGGCGGTGGCCGGGGCGCGCCTGCGGCCTTTCGAAGCTGCCGACGCGCCCGCGCTGGCCCGCCACGCCAATGACCGGGACATCTGGCGCAACCTGCGCGACCGGTTTCCGCACCCCTACACCCTGGCTGACGCCGAGTGGTACGTGCAGTTTGTGGACGCCGATGGTAGCCGCGACCTGCACCTGTGCATCGAAGTCGACGGCGAGGCGGCGGGTAGCATCAGCGTGCTGTTTCAGGACGATATCAGCCGCCGCTCGGCCGAAATCGGCTACTGGCTGGGCCGCGCCCACTGGGGCCGTGGCATCGTGCCGGCCGCCGTGCGGGCCCTGGCCGGCTACGCGCTGACGCATTTTGACCTATGCCGGCTCTACGCCACCGTGTTCGAGTACAACCCGGCCTCGGCGCGGGTGCTGGAAAAAGCCGGTTTCGAGCTGGAAGGCCGGCTGCGGCGCAGCATTACCAAGGACGGCCAAACCGTCGACGGCCTGCTCTACGCGTTGCTTCATTCTGAATGCTGAATTGAGGGTACGGCCATACCCCAGCCGGTTTGGGTGGTCTGGTTCAGACCTCCGAACCTCATCAGGCCGCCCCGATTCCTAATTCAGCATTCCCAATTCAGAATTGCCCTTGCGCTACTTCCTCGAACTCGCCTACGACGGCACGGCTTACCGAGGCTGGCAGATGCAGCCCGCGGCCCCGAGCGTGCAGCAGGAGCTGGACCGCCGCCTCACGCAGATTCTGCGGCAGCCGGTGTACTCGCTCGGCAGCGGCCGCACGGACTCGGGCGTGCACGCCAGCCACCAGGTCGCGCACTTCGACGCGGAGCTGCCGGCGGGCCTGAGCCTGGAGCAGCTGCTGTACCGCCTGAACCGCGCCCTGCCCTCCGACATCGGGGCCTACGCCCTCACGCCGGTGCAGCCCGACGCGCACGCCCGCTTTTCGGCCGTGGCGCGCTCCTACGAGTACCACGTGGCGCTGCGCCGGGACCCGTTTCGGCGCGACCAGGCCCTGTGGCTGGATAAAGCGCCCGACGTGGCGGCCATGAACGAGGCGGCCCAGTACCTCGTCGGGCAGCGCGACTTCACGGCCTTTTCCAAAGTGAAAGGGGCCGAAACGCACTACGTGTGCTGGGTGCACGAGGCCGGCTGGCACCCCACGCCCCACGGGCTGATGTTCCGCATCCGGGCCAACCGCTTCGTGCGCGGCATGGTGCGGCTGGTGGTGGGCACCCTGCTCGACGTGGGACGGGGCCGCCTCACGCCCGCGCAGTTTGCCGACATTCTGCACCGGCAGCAGCGCATTGCGGCCAGCGGGGCGGCGGCGGCACACGGGCTGTTTCTGAGCCGGGTGGAGTATCCGCCGGAGGTGCTGCTGCCGGGCCCGGAGCCGCAGCAGAAGCCGTTTTTCGTGACGGATGCGGAGCTGCAGCCGTTTTACTGGCAGCAGAAGTAGACCTCACCCCCCCGGCCCCCTCTCCTTAGGGAGAGAGAAGGGGAGCCAAACGATATTTCTAAGTAGCAGGAAGCGTACCTATCAATGCCTAACGGGCGCGCTTTCTGCTTTTAATGCACCGCCTGACTACTGTTGCTGAATTCTGGCTCCCCCTCTCCCTAAGGAGAGGGGGCCGGGGGGTGAGGTCCTTGCCGTAACTTGCGCCCCCATTGGGCGGTTTACTGCCGTACCCATTCTCCCGCCCACCTAATCCCCACCCGCTGCCCGTGGAATCCGCTGCGCCCGCCGCTACCTCCGCCAAAGCCGGCAATATCTTCGACTGGCAGGTGCTGCGGCGCCTGATGGTCTATATCCGGCCTTACCGCGGCGTGTTTGCGCTGCTCATCGTCCTGACCATTGCCACGGCCGCGCTGGGCACGGTGCGCCCCTTCCTGATTCAGCAGATGGTGGACGTGCAGATCAGCAGCGGCGACTGGCCGGGGCTGAACCGCATGTTTGCCCTGCTGCTGGGCTTGCTGGTGGTGCACACCGGCGTGAGCTACCTGCAGACCTACTACGGCGGCTGGCTGGGCCAGTACATCGTGCGCGACATCCGCGTCGACCTCTACCGCCACATCCTGAACCTGCGGCTGCAGTTCTTCGACCGCACGCCCATCGGGGTGCTGGTCACGCGCAACATTTCGGACGTGGAAACCTTGTCGGATGTGTTCAGCGAGGGGCTGGCGGCCATGATTGGCGACATTCTGCAGCTGGTGTTCATCATGGCCTTCATGTTCTATATCGACTGGCGGCTGACGCTGGTGAGCCTCTCGGTGATTCCGCCGCTGCTCTTCAGCACCTACGTGTTCAAGGAGAAGGTCAAGAAGTCGTTTCAGGAGGTGCGCACGGCCGTGGCCAACCTTAACGCCTTCGTGCAGGAGCACCTGACGGGCATGAACATCGTGCAGATTTTCAACAACGAGCAGCGCGAGTTCCGCAAGTTCGAGGCGCTGAACAAGGAGCATACCGCGGCCAACATCCGCTCGGTGCTCTACTATTCGGTGTACTTCCCGGTGGCCGAGGTGCTGGGCGCGGTGGGCGTGGGCCTGCTGGTGTGGTACGCCTCGCACGGGCAAATCGAAGGCACCATCTCCAAGGGCGCGCTGATTGCCTTCATCATGTACAACGCGCTGTTTTTCCGGCCCATCCGCCAGATTGCCGACCGGTTCAACACCCTGCAACTGGGCCTGGTGAGCACCGAGCGCCTGCTCAAGCTGCTCGACAGCCAGGAGTTTATTCCCGACGAGGGCACGCGCCAGCCGACGACCCTGAAAGGCGCGGTGGACTTCCGCCACGTCTGGTTTGCCTACAACGAGCCGGAATGGGTGCTCAAGGACATCAGCTTCGAGGTGAAGCCGGGGCAGACGGTGGCCTTCGTGGGCGCCACCGGCGCGGGCAAGACCAGCATCATCAACCTGCTCTCGCGCTTCTACGACATTCAGCAGGGCGAAATCTGCGTCGACGGGCACGATTTGCGCGAGTACGACCTGAAGGCCCTGCGCAAGCACATCGGCGTGGTGCTGCAGGACGTGTTCCTCTTCAACGGCACGATTCAGGACAACATCACCCTGGGCAACGACGACATCACCGAGGCCCAGATCTGGCACGCCGCCCGGCTCGTGGGGGCCGATAAGTTTATCGAGCGGCTGCCCGGCGGCTTGCAGTACAAGGTGATGGAGCGCGGCTCCACGCTGTCGGTGGGGCAGCGCCAGCTCATCAGCTTCGTGCGCGCCCTGGTGTACGACCCGCGCATTATCATCCTCGACGAGGCCACGTCCTCGGTCGACTCCGAAACGGAGGAAATGATTCAGCAGGCCATCGAAAAGCTGATGCTGGGCCGCACGTCCCTGGTCATTGCCCACCGCCTAAGCACCATCCAGAAAGCTGACCGCATCATCGTGCTCGACCGCGGCGAAATCAAGGAAAGCGGGCAACACGAGGAGTTGCTGCGCCTGCCCGGCGGCTACTACGCCCAGCTCTACCAGATGCAATATGTAACCGAATAGGTGAGCTGGTGAGGTGGTGAAATGGTGAGTTGACGTTCCGTTTGCGCAGGATGCGCGGTTCGCCCCACCAGAACATCAAACTCACCATCTCACCACCTCACCATTTCACCATTTCACCATTCATGGCCCGTTGGTTTTTCATTATTGGCGGCGTACTGCTGCTGGGTTTTGCCGGGGTCTACACCTGGCTGGGGGGCTTCAGCACCCCGCAGATTGACCTGATTACCACCGGACAGCCCGTCTTTCTGGCGGGCAAGGCTTACAAAGGCCTGCCCGACAAGCAGTTCGGCAAGCTTTACGCTGAGGCCAACGAACTGTACCGCAAGGGCACCCTGAAGGGCACGCTCGGCAACATCTACTACAACGACGCCGTGGCCGAAGGCGAGGAAATCGATGCCTTCGTGGGCCTAGTGGTGGCCGATACCGTCAGCCAGGCGCTGCCGGTGGGCTACCGCTACCGCAGCTTCGCGGCGGGGCAGCGCGTGCTGCGGGCCCGCGTGAAGGCCAACTTCATGCTGGCGCCGGGCCGGCTCTACCCCGCCCTGCAGGAGGCGGTGAAGGCGCGCAAGCTCACCTCGCGCAACGTCTTCTTGGAGCAGTTTCCGGAAGATGCCCCGGCCGAGATGCTGCTGGTGGTAGCCGCGCCGAAATAGCCCGAAAAGTCCAGCGGCTCCCACCCGGTCATCGGGCGAGGACCGCCCCTGGGGCCGCCGGCCGGCTTAGCGGCCGGCCCGCCACGCGTCGGGCATGGTGAGGCCCACGCTCAGCACCCAGGGCGACAGATCGGCCTGCCGGCCGAAGCGCGTGGCGCCGGCCCACTGCTGGTAGTAGGCGTGGGCCGTCAGCCACAGGTCGGGGCGCAGCTTGTAGGTGGCCGCGGCCCCGGCCAGTCCCACCAGCCCCACTGAGGTGGCCACGGTTTTGGCGTGGGTGGCCGGCTCGCAGCCGCAGCCCTGCTGGCCCCGCTCGGCCACCTGTTGGCTGCGGTCGGCCAGGGTGGCTACGCCCGCGCCCAGGCCGCCGAGCAGGCCGGCGCGGAAGCGGGCGTTGTCGAGCAGAAAGGCGTGGGCCCGGCCCGTCAGGCTGTAGAGCCCGAGCATGGGCTTGCCCACGTCGGCTACGCCCAGGCTGGAGCCGATGCGCGTAGGCAGGGCCACGGTGCCGGCCAGGCTGGCCTGCAGGCGTGGTGCCACGCGGTAGCTGCCGGCCACCTCGGCCCCACCGAAGCCGGTGCGCGGGCTAGCCAGGACCGCCAGGCCGAAGAATGCTCCCCAGCGGCTGGGCACGAAGGGCCGGTCCACGGTGTCGGCGCAGGGCTGGTGGCGGCCGGCCACGTACACCCAGGGATAAACGGCCGCGTAGGGCACGCAGCGGGCGCCGCGCTGGGCGGCGGCGGGCTGACTCCAGGCCAGGCCGGCCAGTAGCAGCGCGAGTAGGGTTGTTTTCATGGAGCTAATAGGTAAGAGTGAAAGATAAAAGGCGGACCGAAGCCCGCAGCCCGCGTAATCCGCGCCGGCCGGGGCGGCGCGGTAGCATCAAATAGTGTTCCGCTGTTATTTATTCGTTGCCCCGGACTGCGAAAAATTTGCGTATCCACCAGCGGCTGCCTTTCTTTAGCCCAACGCCCTCACCATCAGCCATGCGCTTCGGCCCGACCACAACCGCCACCACGACCACAACCGCCCGCTACGGGTGGGTCGGCGGCGCGCGCACGAGGGGCTAATCAACCCGGTTTCGCATCATTCAGCCAACGCCTTCCCGCCGCCCGGGAAGGCGTTTTTTTATGCCCGCACTCATGAACATTCTCAAATTCGGCGGCACGTCCGTCGGCTCCGTGGCCAGCATCAGCACCCTGCTCGACGTGGTAGCCCGCGAAGTGGCCCGCGGCGAGCGGCCCGTCGTCGTCCTCTCGGCCATGAGCGGGGTGACCAACCTGCTGCTGGCCGCCGCCGAAGACGCTGCCGCCGGCCGGCCCGTCACCACCTCGCTGATGGAGCTGGAAAACCGCCACTTCGGGGTGGTAAAGTCCCTGCTCGACGCGGCCCGCCAAAACCCGGTGCTCACGCGCCTGAAGCTGCTCTTCAACGAGTTGGAAGATTTGCTGCACGGCATCGGCAGCCTGCGCGAGCTAACGCCGCAAACCCTGGACCGGGTGCTGAGCTACGGCGAGCGGTGCGCCACCTTCCTGGTCAGCGCCCTGGCCGCGGGGCGCTTCCCCGAGGCGCTGTGCGTGGAGGCCACCGAGCTGATCCGGACCGACGCGCACTATGGGCAGGCGCGGGTGGACACCGAGCTGACCGAGCAGCTCATCCGCGGCTTCGTGCGGGAGCACCCGGGCCGGCTGCTGTTCGTCACCGGCTTCATCGCCCGCAACGCCCAGGGCCGCGTCACCACCCTGGGCCGCGGCGGCTCCGACTACACCGCCGCCATCCTCGGGGCGGCGCTGGGCGCCCAGGAAATCCAGATCTGGACCGACGTGAACGGCATGATGACGGCCGACCCGCGCATGGTGAAAAAGGCGTTTTCGCTGCCTGAGCTGAGCTACACCGAGGCCATGGAGCTGTCGTACTTCGGAGCCAAGGTCATCTACCCGCCCACGATGATTCCGGCCTTCATGAAGCGGATTCCCATCGTCATCCGGAACACCTTCGACCTGGACTTTGCCGGCACCACCATCCGCCACGACTGCCAGCCCTCGGCGCTGCCCATCAAGGGCATATCGAGCATCAACGACGTGAGCGTCATCAACGTGGAGGGCTCGGGGATGGTGGGCAAGGCGGGCTTCAGCGGGCGGCTGTTTTCCTTGCTGGCCCGGGAGCAGATCAATGTCATCCTCATCACCCAGGCCTCGTCGGAGCACAGCATCACCTTCGCGGTGGCGCCCCACGACGCGGTGCGGGCCCGGGAGCTGATTGGGCAGGAGTTTGAGCTGGAGCTGCAGGCCCGCAAGCTGGAGCTGCCCGGCATCGAGCAGGACCTGGCGGTGCTGGCCATTGTGGGCGAAAACATGAAGCAGACGCCGGGTATTGCCGGCAAGCTGTTTCAGGCCCTGGGCCGCAACGGCGTCAACGTGCGGGCCATTGCCCAGGGCTCCTCGGAGTACAACATTTCGGTTATCATCGGGCGGGCCGACCTAGCCAAGGCCCTGAACGCGGTGCACGATGCCTTCTTCGTGGAGCTGACCAAGACCCTGCACGTCTTCGCGCTGGGCACCGGCAACATCGGCCGCACCCTGCTCGGGCAGCTGCACGCCCACCGGGACTTCCTGCGCGAGCAAAACGGCGTGCAGGTGCGGGTGGTGGGTTTGAGCAACTCGCGCCGCATGGTCATCGACCCCAGCGGCCTGCCCCTCGACGGCTGGGAAGCCGCCTTGAATAACGGCCACTCCGAGCCGGCCGACCTCGCCCGCTTCGTGGCCCGCATGAAGCAGCTGAACCTGCCCAACTGCGTGCTTCTCGACAACACTGCCGCCCCCGAGCCGGCCGCGCACTACGCCGACGCGCTGCGCCACAGCATTTCGGTGGTGACGTGCAACAAAATAGCCAACTCCGGCCCCTACCAGCAGTACCGCGAGCTGCGCGACGCCGCCCGCCAGCACGGGGCCGACTTCTACTACGAAACCAACGTGGGCGCGGGCCTGCCCATCATTCGCACCCTGCGCGACCTGCGCACCTCCGGCGACCGGGTGGAGCGCATCGAGGCCATTCTGTCGGGTACCATCTCGTTTATCTTCAACAACTTTCGAGGCGAGGCGTCCTTCCACGACATCGTGCGCGAGGCCCAGCAGCGCGGCTACACCGAGCCCGACCCGCGCGACGACCTAAACGGCCGGGACTTCATGCGCAAGATGCTCATCCTGGCCCGCGACGCCGGCCACCCGCTGGAGCCCGACGACGTCATCATCGAGCCCATGCTGCCCGCCGCCTGCCTGCAGGCGCCCACGGTGGCGGCCTTCTACGAGCAGCTGCGGGCCCACGAAGCCTACTTCAGCGAACTGAAAGACCGCGCCGCCGCTGCCGGCCAGGTGCTGCGCTACATCGGGCAGCTCGAAGACGGCCGGGCCCGCATCAGCCTGCAGATGGTCGACGAGCAGCACCCCTTCTACCAGCTTTCCGGCGCCGACAACGTTATTTCTTTCACCACGGAGCGCTACAAGGAGCGGCCCCTGGTGGTGAAAGGCCCCGGCGCCGGCGCCGAAGTCACGGCCGCCGGCGTATTTGCCGACCTGGTGAACGTGGGCACGCGGTAGGCAAGGCGGAACGCCAGCTCCCCGCCCGTTTGGAGGCAGAAGTAGTTGCGGCGTCGCTGACGAAGCCTGGCATGCCGCCGCTACGTAGGTAACGGACCCTTAGCGCCCTGGCCTGATGAAAATTATCATTGAACACGTGCATCAAGAGCCATTTCACTCCGTGACCCGGCAGGACGTTGCCACGGTACTGAAAATCATTCCTGCGGATTGGGTTGGTCCGGCGCACGTATTTCTGATTTCCGGGCAGAAGCTGGAGTCCACCGTTCATGACCGTCCCGTACTGCTGAACGGGGTAACATTCAGGATCATGTCCAGAGGGCAAAACAAATCGGCTGTTATCAAGGCCTTGCTGCTGGAATTGGCCGCGCAGGCTACCAGGACGTTCCCCCGCAAATTCCACCGGTTCGATAAAGTGCAGCTCCGGAAACTGGAAGAAACCATAGCGCCGTACTACCTGCGCCTCCTGGCGGCCATGGGCCCGGTGGCAACGCCCAGCCGGCGCGGGTAGCCCACCCTGCCAGGCGGGTTCTTTGCCGCTGGAAAACGGCGGTTGCACGCTGGCCACTCAAATCAAAAAGGCCCGCGCTACTTAGTAGCGCGGGCCTTTTCGGAACCGTACCCTCCAATTACTCGACCACCACGCGGCGCACGGCCGGGGCCTGACCGGCCACCTGCACCGTGAGCAGGTAGGTGCCCGGGGCGAGGCCCGCCGTCGATACTTCCGTGGCCGTGCCGCTGAAGCTACGCTCGGCCACGCGCTGGCCCAGCACGTTGCGCAGGGTGGCGGTGCCGGCCGGCGTCGGGGCGGGCAGCGTCACGTGGAAGGCGGCCTGGGTGCCGGCTGGGTTGGGCCACACCTGGAAGGCCGTGGTGGCAGCCTCCTTGGCGGCCAGCGGCGCGCAGGTGGAACTCAGGGCGAAGGTGCCCACTTCGTCGTCCCAGCCCGATACCATCACCAGGTAGGTGGTGCCGGCGGTGGAGGTGAAGCTCACCGTCGAGGCCACCGAGTTGGCGCTGCAGCTGGGGCCGCTGGCGTCGTCGTTGCCGGTCACGCAGGTGTAGTTGCCGCAGCTGCCGGTGAAGACGAACAGCTTGGTGTCGAAGTTGGTGGTGGCCGAGCAGGTTGTCAGCGTGATCAGGCCGCCGGTGCCCACGATGCGGTAGAACACCCCGCCCTGGTCGACGGTGGTGGTGCAGGTGGCCGTTGGGTCGCCGGTGGCGGTGGCGCCCTCGGTGGTGCCCGTCACGGCAGCGGCGCCGCAGGTCAGCGTTGCGGCGTTGGCGCAGAGGTCATTGGCCGGGGGCGGGGCCAGGGTGCGGAAGCTTACCGCCGCGGCCGGGAAGGTGCCGCCGGCGGTGCAGGTGCCCGTCACGCGCACCACGTAGGTGGTGGCCGAAGCAAGGCCCGTCAGCGTCACGGGGCCGGCCGTCACCGTTTGGGTGGTGGTGGCGGGCACCGTCGTGATGGTGTAGCTGCCGCCGCCGGGCGTGCCCAGGAAGCTCAGCGTGGCCGAGGTCAGCGCGATGTTGCTCACGGCCAGCTCGGAGGGGGCCAGGCAGGGCGCGGGGGCGGTGGTGGTGAAGCTCACCGTGGCCGCGGCCGAGGTGCTGCCGCTGCCGCAGCTGCTCACCACCTGCACCGTGTAGCTGGTGCCGGGCGTCAGGCCGCTGAGGGTCACGGGGCCGGCCGTCACCGTTTGGGTGGCGGTGGCGGGCGAGGTCGTCACCACGTACGGGGTGGCGCCGCTGACGGTGGTGAAGCTGAGCGTGGCGCCGGTGTTGCTAATGCCGCTGATGGTCAGGGCCGTGGCCGGGGCGCAGGGGCTGGCGGTGCTGATGGTGAAGTCGGCGTTGGAAATGTCGAAGAAGTAGTTGTCGGCTGCTTCCACCATGATGCGGGCCGTGGTGGTGGCCACGCTGGGCGTCGTCACCGTGGCCGTGCCGCTGTTGGCCACGCCGCGGGCCAGGAAGGTGGGGTAGGTCAGGCCGCCGTCGGTGCTCAGGCGGATGTTGACGGTGGCGCAGCTCACCGGCGCGGCCGTGGTATTGGCCACGTCCCAGCTCACGGTCTGCGTGCTGCCGCCGGCCCAGGTCAGGCCGGCCGCGGTGGGCGCCGTCACCACGAAGGGGCCGGCCGTGCTCGTCACCGGCAGCTTCAGCGAGTCGCTGCTGCCCACGCCGCCGATAACGCCCAGCGGGCCGTTGTGCTGGTCGCGGGCGGTGCACTTAAAGGTCAGGCGGCGCGTGACGGTGGGCAGCCGCTCGCCGATGACGACGGTGTTGTTGACCAGGTCGGAGAGGCGTGGGAAGTAGCGCGTGGGCGAGGTCGTGGGCACCCAGGAGCGGAACAGCGGCACGTTGTTGTTGGCCGTCTGGGCGGCCGTAGGCGAGCCGGCCGAGCCCCGGTCGATTTCCTCCCAGCTGTAGGTCAGCGCGTCGCCTTCCACGTCGAGGGCGCTGGCCGTCAGGCGGAAGGGCGTGCCGATGGGCAGGGTTCGGGCGGCCGGAATGCTCACCACCGGCGCCGCGTTGCCGGTGGCCGTGGTCACCGGGCAGGGCGTAGACACGATGAAGGCGCGCATCTCCTCGTAGTTGCCCACGTGGAAGTAGGCGTCGGAGTTCGGCTGCAGGTTCTGGGCGCCGCAGATGCCGGCGTAGCCCATGATGGTGCTGCCCGAGCCGGGCTCCCAGGCCGCGCCGGCGCTGCGGTTGCCGCCCCCGCAGCTGCCGGTGCTGCCGTTGAAGGGGTGCGAGCCGCTGAACTGGTGCCCCATCTCGTGGGCCACGTAGTCGATGTCGAAGGCGTCGGCCACCGGCGAGGAGCTGCCGGTCACGCCGCGGGCCTTGTTGCCGTTGCGGCACACCACCGCGTAGCCGGCCACGCCGCCGCCGCCGGTGCTGAACACGTGCCCGATGTCGTAGTTGGCCGTGCCGATGAGGTTGTCCACGTTGGTCTGGTTCTGCCCCAGCATGGTTGAGCCGCTGTTGTTGGTGTACGGGTCGGTGGCAGCGTTCAGGTACACCAGCTGGTCGTTGTTGCCCACCAGCACCAGCCGCACGGCCAGCTCCTTCTCGTACACGCCCACCACGCGGTTGATGCTCGTCACGATGGCCGACAGCACCAGCGGCAGGGTACCGCCGTGGAAGGCCGCGTACTCGCCCGTGGTGGCCACGGCCACCCGGTAGGTGCGCAGCTGCCCGCCGGCGGCTATGTGGGCCGTGGTGCCGTTGTAGGCCGGCAGGGTGGGCGCCAAGCCGCCCCCCGCCGCCCGGGCCGCGTCCTTGGCCGCGGGCTGAAAGTCGCAGCCGCCCTGCTCGATGGCGCCGGCTTTGATGGCGTGCTTGCTGAAGCTGAGGTAGTGCTGGGTGTCGCCGCGGCGGGCCGGCTCGATAAAGGTGGTGCCGGTGACGGGCGAGAGAATCTGGGCGTGGAAGCCGGCCGGTGTCAGGTCGAGGCGCACGGTGGCGGCCGCGTCGTCGAGGCCGCGCCCGGCGTAGGTCTGGATATCGGGGTAGCGGGTGGCCAGGCCCGGCGCCATTACGCTGCTCTGCCACACGGCGAAGCGCTGGGTGCCGCCCTCGGGCAGGGGCAGGTTGAGCACCAGCGGCTGGGCGCCGGTGCGGGTTTCGGGCGGGGCCGTGGCCAGCACGGCGCGGGCCGCGGCGGGGTCCAGCGCCAGCGCCCGGGCGTGGTGCAGGGCCGCGGCCAGGGGCGAGGCGGCGGGCTCGGCGTCGCGCAGCAGCGTCGCCGCCGGTTGCTGGGCCGCGGCGCCGCCCAAAGAGAGCAGCAGCGCCAGCCCGCTCAGCAGCGGCCGGGCCGAAGCGGATAGGTAACGGTGTTTCAAGGTGGTTGGGATTGAATGAGTGTGATTTGTCAAATGTAAGCGCTGGCACTGCTGACGGCCGCGTAATAGCGGGCAAGAAATTACGCTGGAGTGGCCGCCGCCCGGCCCGGGCGGCGGCCGTTTGCTCATCCCGGGCCGGGGCCGTAGTTTGAGCCGCCATCCGTTTTCGCCGCTTGACTTCGCTACAGCACTTTATTGACCGGCTGACCCGCCTGAACGTCGATTCGCAGCTGCGCGCCGGCGTCCGGGTGGAGTCGCCCTACAAGCCGGCCCTGCTGCTGGCCGTGCTCGATGGCGTCGAGGGCGGCCAGATTGCCGACAACCGCATTGCCATTACCCCCGAGCTGATTGCGGCCTTCAAGGCGTATTGCGAGCTGCTCAGCCCCGGGCCGGAATACCGGGCGGCACCTTTTCAGCTGCCGTTCTTCCACTTGCAGGGCCGCAACGACGCCCGGCGCTTCTGGTTTCTGCACGCCCGGCCGGGCCACGAGCTGGTCCTGACGTCCTCCCGCTCGGTGCGCAGCTTCGGCCACCTGCGCGACGTCGTCGCCCACGCGTCGCTGGACCCGGCGCTGTGGGCGCTGCTGCAGGAGCCCGTCGCGCGCGAAGCCATCCGGCAGGCCCTGCTACAACGCTACTTTCCGCTGACGCAGCAGTACTTCCGCCCGCAGGTCGGGCAGCAGAAGCTCGATGAGCTGGGCCGCCAGCTGCTGCAGGAAAGCCCGGCTACCTACCAGCGGCAGCTCGACCTGACCGACGAAACCGACGTCTTCCTCCGCAAAGGCGCCTTCGTGCAGCAAGTCCTGCGGGCCTACCAGTCCACCTGCGCCGTCTCGGAGCTGCAGCTCATTGCCACCAGCGGCGCCGCGCCCCTGCTCGACGCCTGCCACATCGTGCCCTGGGCCGTCAGCCACGACGATACCATCGGCAACGGCCTCGCGCTCTGCCCCAACCTGCACCGCGCCTTCGACCGGAAGCTGTTCTGGATTGACGACGAGTACCGGGTGCGCGTAGCGCCGGGCTTCGGCGAGCTGAACGGGCACGACTACGGGGTGCAGCGCTTCAACGGCAAGCTGCTCCGGCTGCCCCGGGTCCGGGAATGGTGGCCGCGGGCGGAGAACTTCCGGCAACAGCGGGGCTGAGCCCGCCCCGGCCCCCGCTGGCCGCTGCTAAGCGCCGGCGTTTATATTTACCCATTCACCCCAAGCCTCCGTCGCCCCGGCCTTGCTCACTTGTTATGCCCGCTGATTCCGTCCGCGTATTCGCCCCCGCCACCGTGGCCAACGTCGTCTGCGGCTTCGATATCCTGGGCTTCGCCGTCGAGCGGCCCGGCGACGAGGTGCTGATGACGCGCCGCCCCGCGCCCGGCGTGCGCATCACCCGCATCAGCGGCGACGAGGGCCGCCTGCCCCTGGCCGCCGAGCGCAACACCGTCAGCGCCAGCGTGCAGATGCTGCTGCGCCACCTCGGCCGCGAGCAGGAAGTGGGCGTCGACATCGAGCTGCACAAGCACATGCCCATCGGCAGCGGGCTGGGCAGCAGCGCGGCCAGCACCGTGGCCGGCCTCTGGGCCATCAACGAGCTGCTGGGCCGCCCGCTCACCGCCCTGGAGCTGCTGCCCTTTGCCATGCAGGGCGAGGAGCTGGCCTGCGGCGCCGGCCACGCCGACAACGTGGCCCCGGCCCTGCTCGGCGGCATGGTGCTCATCCGCAGCTACGCCCCGCTGGACGTGGTGCGCCTGCCCGCCCCCGCGCTGCACTGCGCCATCGTGTACCCCCACGTAGAGGTGCCCACCCGCGACGCCCGCCAGCTCATCCGCCAGACGGTGCCGCTCAAGGACGCCGTCACGCAGTGGGGCAACGTGGCCGGGCTGGTCAGCGGCTTGTTTCTGAACGACGTCGGGCTGATCGGCCGCAGCATGCAGGACGTGCTGGTAGAGCCGGTGCGCGCCATGCTCATCCCCGATTTCTACCGCCTGCGCGAGCTGGCCCTGCAGGCCGGCGCCATTGGCTTCGGCATCTCCGGCTCGGGGCCCTCGGTTTTCGCCTTCGCCCCCGACGAAGCCACTGCCGCCGCCATTACCGAGCAGCTGCGGCGGCACCTGTCCGGGCTGGGCGTGGGCAGCCAGGGCTACGTGTCGGCCATCAACCAGCAGGGCCCGCGGGTTTTGTAATTGACAATGAAGAATCAGTCCGTCATGTCTCGGCTTCGCTCGATATGACGGACTAAACCAGCCGCCAATGCTCCTCTACAGCACCAACGACCACGCCCTGCGCGTGCCTTTCCGCGAAGCCCTGTTCAACAGCCTGCCCGCCGACCGCGGCCTGTACCTGCCCGTCGACATTCCGCGGCTGCCGGCGGACTTCTGGGAGCGGGTGCCCGAACTGAGCCTGCCGCAGCTGGCCTACGAGCTGGCCCGCGCCCTGCTGCAGGACGCCGTGCCGGCCGAGGCCCTGCGCCGCCTCATCGACGAGGCCATCGACTTTCCGGCGCCCGTGGTGGCACTGGCGGCCGACACCTACGTGCTGGAGCTGTTTCACGGTCCCTCGCTGGCCTTCAAGGACTTCGGGGCGCGCTTTATGAGCCGGCTGATGGGCTACTTCCTGCAGCAGGAAGGCGGCCGCCCCCTCGACGTGCTGGTGGCCACCTCCGGCGACACCGGCGGGGCCGTGGCCCTGGGCTTTCTGGGCGTGCCGGGCGTGCGCGTCACCATTCTGTACCCGCGCGGCAAGGTCAGCCCCATTCAGCGCCAGCAGCTCACCACCAACGGCCAGAACATCCGCGCCCTCGAAGTCGACGGCACCTTTGACGACTGCCAGGCCCTGGTGAAGCAGGCCTTCGGCGACGCGGCGCTGAACGAGCGGTTCCGGCTGACCTCGGCCAACTCCATCAACATTGCCCGGCTGATTCCGCAGGCGTTTTACTACGTGAATGCCTACGCCCAGCTGCGGCGGCAGGGCAGGGGCGAAGTCGTATTTGCGGTGCCCAGCGGCAACTTCGGCAACCTCGGCGCCGGCCTGCTGGCCTGGCGCCTGGGTTTGCCGGTGCGCCAGTTTCTGGCCGCCACCAACGCCAACGACACCGTGCCCGTCTTCCTGCGCACCGGCCGGTACCAGCCCAAGCCCTCGGTGGCCACGCTCTCCAACGCCATGGACGTGGGCAACCCCAGCAACTGGGCCCGCATCACCGACCTGTTCCGCGCCGACCCCGCCGCGCTGACCGACCTCGTCAGCGGCTACAGCTTCAGCGACGCCGACACCCGCGCCGCCATCCGGCAGGTATTCGACCAGTTCGGCTACGTGGTGTGCCCGCACACGGCCATTGCCTGGCGGGCCTGGCAGCAGTGGCAGCAGGAGCACCCGCAGGAGGCCGCCACCGGCGTGTTCCTGGCCACAGCCCACCCCTGCAAGTTCCCCGACGTCTTCCCCGCCGACGTGGCGGCCCGCATCGACGTGCCGCCCGCCGCAGCGGCGCTGGCCGGCCGCCCCGAGCACCAAACGCCCCTGGCGGCCGACTTTGACGCCTTCAAGCGCTACCTGCTGAGCCAGACCTGATAAGTTCCTTGGCCTGTCATTGGCAGCAACGCGAAGGGGCTCGTCGCGCCCGAGAGACTGATGCGCATCGGTTGCTTTCCGGGGCGAGCAGGCTTGTTGCTAGCGCCTGCGGCTGAGGCGGCGCCGGGCAGACGCGCCCGGCCCGGACGCAAAAAAGCCCGCCGACCTGTGACAGTCGGCGGGCTTTCGTCGGAGTGGCAGGATTCGAACCTGCGACCTCCAGCACCCCATGCTGGCGCGATACCAGGCTACGCTACACCCCGAGCGTTGGCGCCTTTCGGGAAAGGCGCCGGTACATTGTCCTCCGCAACAACCGCCTGGTATGAGGGCTGCTGCTTTTTGTAGTCGGGGTGGCAGGATTCGAACCTACGGCCTCTACGTCCCGAACGTAGCGCGCTACCGGGCTGCGCTACACCCCGTTTTCGGACAATGTGGGTGCAAATGTACACGCTAATCTTGCATTGACGCAATGCCGGCGTAAGATTTTTTTCAGCGAGCCAAGAGGTGGTTTCGGGCACGAAAATTGGCTGTTGGGCGTTTTGAACCGCTGCGCGGCGCGTTGCGGACTGATAACCACGGCCAAGCGCCGCGAAACCCGTATCTTAGCGCCGTCAAAACGCCGCCGTTTCCACCTTATGAAAGCGTTTCTTTACTCCGCATTTTTTCTGGCTCTGCCCACCCTCGGCCTTGCCCAAACGGCTACTACCGACAAGCCGACGGCCCTGATTACGGCCGGTTCGGAGCAGGCCAAGGCCGATGGGCCCAGCATTACGTTCAACGTGGAGGCCAACCCGGTGAACAACACCCTGCGCGTGCGCACCAACGCCAAGGGTCCCATGCAGCTGGAAGTCAATGACTCGGACGGGCGGCCGGTGCTGACCAAGGCGCTGTCGGCCACCGGCGCGGCCATGTCGGTGCCGCTGGGCAACCTGCCCAACGGCAGCTACGTGGTGCGCTGCTCCGTAGCCGATAAGACCTTTATGCGCCGCGTCACGCTGGGCCAGTAAGCCCGCGTCAGCGTTGTTATTTTGCGCCTCCTGGCTTTTGGGCCGGGAGGCTTTTTTTATTGCTCTGCTGGCTGCTGCACCATGCCCGATCTACTGTCCTACTGGGAAAAACACTCCTTTCTGCAAGGCTTCGACGTAGCCGTGGTGGGCGGCGGGCTGGTAGGCCTGACGGCGGCCATCTTTACCAAGCGGCGCCGGCCCCAGGCCCGGGTGCTGGTGCTGGAGCGCGGCGTGCTGCCCAACGGTGCCAGCACTAAAAACGCCGGTTTCGCCTGCTTCGGCAGCGTGTCGGAGCTGGTGGAGCAGGAGCGCAAGGGCGGCACGGCGGCCCTGCTCTCGGTGGTGCGCTACCGCTGGGAGGGGCTGCGCCTGCTGCGCGAACTGCTCGGCGACGCGGCCATAGCCTACGAGCCGCTGGGCGGCTACGAGCTGTTTCGCGACGACGAAGCCGCGCTGGCCACCGACTGCCGCGCCCGGCTCGACTACTACAACCAGTTGCTGGCGCCCGTCATCGGCGAGCCGGAAATCTTCCGGGTGGCCGACCAGCGCCGGGCCGAATTCGGATTCGCGGGCGTGCACAGCATCCTCGAAAACGTGGCCGAAGGCGCCCTCGACACCGGCCGCCTGATGCACGCGCTGCTGCGCCTGGCCTGGCAGGAGGGCGTGGTGGTGCTGCACGGCGTGCCTGTCACGGCCCTGGAAAGCGGGCCGGCGGCGGTAACGCTGCGCACTCCGCTGGCCGAAATCGAAGCCGGGCAGGTACTGCTGGCTACCAACGCCTTCAGCCGGCAGTTCTTCCCCGACCTCGACGTGACGCCCGGCCGCGGGCAGGTGCTGGTGACGGCGCCCGTGCCCGGCCTGCACCTGCCCGGCACCTTCCACTACGACCGGGGCTACTACTACTTCCGCCCGCTGCCCGGCCAGCGCCTGCTGCTCGGCGGCGGCCGCCACCTCGACTTCGCCGCCGAAGCCACCACCAAGCCCGGCCTCACGCCGCTGGTGCAGCAGCGGCTGGAGCAGCTGCTGCGCGAGGTGATTTTGCCGGGCCGCGACGTGGCCATCGAGCAACGCTGGAGCGGCGTCATGGGCTTCGGGCAGGAGCTGGAGCCGTTCGTCGGGGAGCTGGCGCCGCGCATCTACGGGGCGCTGCGCTGCAACGGTATGGGCGTGGCTATGGGCGCGCAGAGCGGACTGCGGGCGGCGGAACTGCTGGCGTTGTAGCGCGGGCTTTGGCCCGCGTATGGGAGGACGACGCTAGAACAGTGTCGTTTGCGCAACTAAGAATTACTATCTGGCGGACGCGGGCTGAACCGAAGGTCGGCGTAGCCAAGCCCGCGCTACTGCCTTACGCTTCCTCGCTCTGCAGCTGCCGCTCGTAGAGGGCGCGGTACAGGCCCTCGGGCTCGGCCATCAGCGCCTCGTGGGTGCCGTGCTGCACGATGCGGCCGTCGTCGAGCACCAAGATGTGGTCGGCCAGCTTCACCGACGACACGCGGTGGGAGATGATGAGGCTGGTGCGGTTCAGCATGATGCGCTGCAGGCTGGCCAGGATGGCGTTTTCGGTCTTAGTGTCGACGGCCGAAAGCGAATCGTCCAAGATCAGGATGCTGGGCTCCTTGATGAGGGCCCGGGCAATGCTGACGCGCTGCTTCTGCCCGCCCGAGAGGGTGATGCCCCGCTCGCCCACTTTCGTGTCGAAGCCCTCGGGGAAGCGCACGATGTTTTCGTACACGTCGGCGTCCTTGGCGGCCTGTTCGATCTGCTGCTGGGTGCTGTGGTCGAGGCCGAAGGCAATGTTGCGGCCGATGGTGTCGGAGAACAAAAACACGTCCTGGGGCACGTAGCCGATCTGGCTGCGCAAGGACGTGAGCGTGTAGTCGCGCACGTCCACGCCGTCGATGAGGATGCGGCCGCTCGACACGTCGTAGAGGCGGCAGAGCAGGTTGGCCACCGTCGTCTTGCCCGAGCCGGTGTTGCCGATGACGGCCAGCGTGTGGCCCGGCTGAATGCGGAACGACACGTCCTGCAGAGCCCGAATGCCGGTGTCGGGGTACACGAACGACACGTTCTCGAACACGATGTCGCCCTCGATGGGCCGCTCGACGTTGTTCAAGGAGACGATGTCGGTCTTCTGATCCAGGAACTCGTTGATGCGGGCCTGCGAGGCTTCGGCGCGCTGCACCAATGACGACGTCCAGCCCAGGGCCGTAACCGGCCAGGTGAGCAGGTTCACGTAAATCAGGAACTCGGCGATGGTGCCGGTGGTGATGGTGCCGCGGATAACTTCCTGCCCGCCAATCCAGACCGTGACGACCGTGCTGATGCCCGAAAGGAACATGATAAGCGGGAAGAACAGCGAGTTGACGAAGTTCAGGCTCAGCGACTTGCCGCGGTACTCATCGGAGGCGGCGGTGAAGTTGCGGTGCGAGTCCTCCTCGCGCACGAAGCTCTTGATGACGCGCACGCCCGAAAACGCCTCCTGCACGAACGTCGTCATGCCCGCCAGCGCCTTCTGAATGTCGTCGGATTTCTTCTCAATCAGGCCGTTGACGTAGAAGATGCTCACGCTCAGGATGGGCAGTGGCAGCAGCGTGAGCAGCGTGAGCTTCACGTTGACAATCAGCATCAGGGGCACGATGAGCAGGAACAAAATGACCAGCTGCATGAAATACATGATGGCCGGCCCGATGTACATGCGCACCCGGCCCACGTCCTCCGAAATGCGCGACATCAGGTCGCCGGTGCTGTGGCGGCGGTAGAAGCTCAGCGGCAAGGACTGGTAGTGCTGGTAGATTTCGTTTTTCTGGTCGTTTTCGATGTGCCGGCTCATCACGATGAGCGTCTGGCGCATGAAGAACAGAAACACCCCGCGCAGCAAAGCCAGCAGGATGATGAGCGTGCCGTAGAGCACGATGTTGCGCCCGAACAGCGAGTACACTTCCTGCTGCGCCCGGGTGCCGGCGAAGAGGTGGTAGAGGGCAATGCCCTCCTGCACCAGGTCGAAGGCGTAGCGCACCACCTGGGCCGGAAAAATAGCCAGCAGGGTGCTCAGGGCCACGAACAGCACCCCGCCGAGGAAGTGCCACTTGTAGCGAATCAGGTACTTATCGGTAGCGCGGAGTGCTTTCACGAGAGGGCGGGAGAGGGGCCGGTAGCCGGGGAGCGGGCGGCGAAAAAATGGGGCAAGAAAGCGGACGGGCCACCTGCCTTACGAACGTTCGGGCTGGGCGTAGTCGGAAAAAACGGGCTACCTTTGTAGCCGGTTTCGGAGCGGTGGCCAAAGGTACTGCGCAGCGGGAAGTCAGTAGTCTGCAAGCCGGCCATGACTCCCTTTTGTGCGGAAAAACGTAGGTAACCGAGTCGATAACCGACCCGCCCCCCAATCATCCCTACCCATTCCCACAAATCATTTTCCCCATGGTTGAGATTCAAGCCCTGCCCGAGACGAGCATTTTCGGTCAGATTGCTGACTATCAGCACGAACAGGTCGTGTTCTGCCACGACCACGAAACCGGTCTGAAGGCCATCATCGGCATCCACAACACCGTGCTCGGGCCCGCCCTCGGCGGCACGCGCATGTGGCACTACGCCTCGGAAGCCGAAGCCCTCAACGACGTGCTGCGCCTCTCGCGCGGCATGACCTACAAGGCCGCCATTTCGGGCCTCAACCTGGGCGGGGGCAAAGCCGTCATCATCGGCGACGCCAAAACCATCAAGACCGAAGCCCTGCTGCGCAAGTTCGGGCGCTTCGTGCAGAACCTCAACGGCAAGTACATCACGGCCGAGGATGTGAACATGACCACCAAGGACATGGAGTACATCCGCATGGAAACCAAGCACGTAGCCGGCCTGCCCGAATCGATGGGCGGCTCGGGCGACCCGTCGCCGGTAACCGCGTACGGCACCTACATGGGCATGAAGGCCGCCGCCAAGAAGGCGTTCGGCTCGGATAGCCTCGCCGGCAAGCGCATTGCCGTGCAGGGCGTGGGCCACGTGGGCACCTACCTGCTGGAGCACCTCACCAAGGAGGGCGCCCACATCGTGCTGACTGACTACTACAAGGAGCGCGCCGAGGAAGCCGGGGCCAAGTTCGGCGCCAAAGTCGTCGGCCTCGACGACATCTACGACCAGGACGTGGACATCTACTCGCCCTGCGCGCTGGGGGCCACTATCAACGACGACACCATCGACCGGCTGAAGTGCTCGGTGGTGGCGGGCTGCGCCAACAACCAGCTCAAGGACGAGAACGTGCACGGCCCGGCCCTGGTCGACCGCGGCATCCTCTACGCCCCGGACTTCCTCATCAACGCCGGCGGCCTGATCAACGTCTACTCCGAAGTGACGGGCAGCAACCGCCAGGGCGCCCTCACCCAGACTGAAAAAATCTACGACTACACCCTCCAGGTTCTGGAGAAAGCCGCCGCCGAGGGCTTGCACCCGCAGCAGGCGGCCATCCGCCAGGCCGAGCAGCGCATCGCCGCTATCGGCCGGGTGAAATCGACTTACTAAAGCGGTGAGATGGTGAGATGGTGAAATGGTGAGTTTGATGTTCAGGAACTCAGAACGACACTCACCATTTCACCATCTCACCATCTCACCATTTCCAAAAAAGAATGCTCAACCGCCGTACGCTTCGCATCAAAGTCATGCAGGCCCTTTACGCCTACGACCAGGCCGTGTCGTCTGACTACCTCTTGGCCCTGGACCGCATTGGCGAAGCTTTTCAGCCTGACCTCAACTCCATGGTTCCCCAGGACCGTCGCCTGCTGCAGGGCCAGCAGAAGATGGCCGAAGTGGGTTTCCGCGAGTGGCACAAGGCCGGCGGTACGCAGGCCCCCGAAGAGCTGGACAACAAGGAAGTAAATGATGCCGTGAAGGACGCCATCAATTACTACCAGAAGCAGGTGCAGAAGGAAACCACCTTCTACCTGGGCCAGATGCTGCAGGCCACCGAGAGCATCCACGACCAGTACCTGCACCTGCTCAACCTGCCCGCCGCCCTGCGGCAGGTGCTGGAAGAGGAGCGGCAGCGCGAAGCCCGCCGCTTCACGCCCAACAAGGACCAGGTGGCCGATACCACCAAGCTGGAGCAGAACCCGGTGGCGCTGAAGATCGAAGCCAACAAGCAGCTGCAGGAGCAAACCATCCGCCGTACCCTGCAGTGGGGCGGCGAAGACGAGATGGAAGCCCTGCGCAGCGCCTGGCGCAACGAGATGCGCACCGACGCGGAGCTGCTGAGCTACCTCGCGGCCCCGGCCGGCGACTACGCGGCCGATCAGGAAATCCTCAAGCACATCTACAAAACCTACGTCTTCAAGGGCGAAGCCATTCCCAACCTGCTGGAGGCCCAGGACCTGAACTGGGAGGAAAACCGCAGCATCGTCAAGAACCTGGTGGTGAAGACGCTGAAGATGCTGGAAGAGGGCACCGACGAAAACCTGGAGCTGCTCAGCCTCTCGGCCAACTGGAAGGAAGACAAGGAGTTTGCCGAAACGCTCTACAAACAAACCCTGGCCGATGACGCCCGCTCCGAGCAGCTTATCGGCGGGGCCGTGCAGAACTGGGACGTGGAGCGCGTGGCCCTGCTCGACAAGATCATCCTGAAGATGGCCCTCTGCGAGATGCAGCTGTTCCGCAGCATTCCGGTGAAGGTGACCATCAACGAGTACATCGAAATCAGCAAGCTCTACAGCACGCCCAAAAGCAAGCAGTTCGTCAACGGCATCCTCGACAAGCTGGCCCAGGACCTGCAGGCCAGCGGCGCCATCCGCAAGTCGGGCCGCGGCTTGCTGGACAACCAGTAAGCCCGGGCGGGCAAGGCCGGCCGGGCGCTTATAAAAGAACGTCATTCCGAGCGAAGCCGAGGAATCTCGCTGGATAGTAATCTTCTAGTTTGGGCTACTATCTGGCATCAGCCCGCGAGATGTCTCGACAAGCTCGACATGACGTTCTGGTGGCTTGGCAGTCTGATAAAGCTCACGCTTAAAACCCCCGGCCCGCGGCTACCGTTGAGCGCGTAGGTTTCTTACCTTGCCCGCGCATTCCATTCCTCCCTTTTCGCTCCGCCCCATGGCCAGCAAAACCACTACCGGCATCGTGTGCTTCACGACCGGCGCCCTCGCCGGGGCCGCCGTTGCCCTCCTGTTCGCCCCCGAAAAAGGCCGCGAAACCCGCAGCTGGCTGAGCTATCAGCTGGAGCGCACCCGCGAAATCCTGGCCGACCTGACGGAAAGCCTCGTGACCAGCCGTACGGAGGAAGGCCCCTCCTCGGCCCGCGCCGAGGGCCAGCGCGTCATCCGCGACGCCAAGGACAAGGCCGAGCAGCTGCTCGGCGACGTGGACCAGCTCATCAACCAGATCAACTCGCGCCGGACGGCGCTGTAAGCTTTCAATGAGTGAATGAGCGAATGAGTGATTGAGTGGAACAGGCAGCCCCAGGCCTCACTCAATCACTCATTCGCTCATTCACTCGTTTATTCATTCTCCTCGTCATGCATACCATCACCCTCATCCCCGGCGACGGCATCGGCCCCGAAATCACCCGCGCCGTGCAGGACATCTTCGCCGCCGCTCAAGTCCCCGTGCAGTGGGAAGAGCAGAACGCCGGTCAGACCACCTTCGACCAGTCGGGCGAGCTGCTGCCCCAGGCCCTGTTCGACTCGCTGGAAAAGAACCGTGTAGCCCTGAAAGGCCCCATCACCACGCCGGTGGGTAAGGGCTTCCGCTCCATCAACGTGAGCCTGCGCCAGAAGTACGACCTGTACCAGAACCTGCGCCCGGCCAAGACCACGGAAGGCATTTCGTCGCGCTACTCGGGCGTCGACATCGTGCTGTTCCGCGAAAACACCGAGGGCCTGTACGCCGGCCTGGAGCTGTGGGACGAGCACCACGGCATCGGCGACTCCATTGCCCGCGTGTCGGTGGCCGGGGCGCGCAAGATCTGCCGCGCCGCCTTCGCCTACGCCGCCAAGCACGGCCGCAAGAAGGTGACGCTGGCCCACAAGGCCAACATCCTGAAGGTGCCCGGCAAGATTATGCTCGACGCCGCCGCTGAGGCCGCCCGCGAGTTTCCGCAGGTGCAGTACGAGGACAAGATCATCGACAACATGTGCATGCAGCTGGTAACCAAGCCGGAGCAGTTCGACGTGATTGTGACGACTAACCTGTTCGGCGACATCCTCTCGGACCTGTGCGCCGGTCTGGTAGGCGGCCTGGGCGTGGTGTCGGGCGCCAACATCGGCGACGACATGGCCATCTTCGAAGCCGTACACGGCTCGGCCCCGGACATTGCCGGCCGCGGCATTGCCAACCCCACGGCCCTGCTGCGCTCGGCCCTGCTGATGCTGGAGCACCTGGGCGAAAAGGAGGCGGCCACCCGCATCGAAGACGCGCTGAACGAGACACTGCGCCACAAGGAGCAGTGCACCGGCGACCTGGGCGGCCAGGCCAGCACCCAGCAGTTTGCCCAGAACGTGATTAACAACCTGAAGTAAGCGGCGGACTTAACGCCTGCTTGTTCCGGCCGTCATGCTGAGCTGGCCGAAGCATCTCTACTGCTGGTGTCGGGTAGTAATTTCTATCCGGCGAAGCGGTGGGGAGGCTTCAGCCAGCTCAGCATGACGTTCTTTTTGACCGGCATGCAAGTACTGCTCATTGCCGTATCTTTGGCCTTGAACGCCCGCGGCGTCGCCCCGACCCGCGGCGCCGTTTTCACTTAGCTCATTCCATGAAACGCACTTTGTTCTCCGCCCTGCTGGCCGCCGGCCTGCTCACGATGGGCGCCTGCAACCAGCAGAAAACCGAAGTCGGCGAGGCCGGCATGAACCAGGCCGCCACCCAGGCGGCCGACGCGGCCAACCCCACCGTGGACAACCCCAATGTGGCGGCCGAAACCGCCGCTCCGAACCCCGACGCGCCGGTGCTGACCTTCAGCGAATCGGAGTTTGACTTCGGCTCGATTCAGCAAGGCGAGGTGGTAAAGCACACTTTCGAATTCACCAACACCGGCAAGACCCCGCTGCTCATCGACAACGCCCAGGCGTCGTGCGGGTGCACCGTGCCGCAGTGGCCCAAAGACCCGGTAGCGCCCGGCGCCAAAGGCAAAATTGACGTGCAGTTCGACTCGCACGGCAAGGCGGGCGTGCAGAACAAGACCGTGACCGTGACGGCCAATACCCAGCCCAGCACCACGGTGGTGACCATCAAAGGCACCGTGCTCGACGGCGCAGCCGGCCCGGTACGCCAGTAATTCCGGTTTGTGAGTTAATGAGTTAGGGAGTTTGTGAGTAACATCACCGACTTTCTAACTCATTGCTTTTTACCCTCCTAAACTCAGCTCATGCTCCTTTCTCTTCTCCTGCAAGTCCCGACGGGCTCGAACAGCCCCCTGCAGTACGCGTTTCCGCTGCTGCTGCTGGGCGTCTTTTACTTCTTCATGATCCGGCCGCAGCAGAAGCGCTCGGCCGAGGCCAAGAAGCTGCGCGAAAACCTGAGCAAAGGCAGCCAGGTGGTGACCATCGGCGGGCTGCACGGCCGGGTGGTGGAGCTGAGCGACGAGAAAGTGACGCTGGAAGTCGACAAGGGCACGCGCCTGACCTTCGACCGCACGGCCATTGCCCGGCAGCTCGGCGGGGGCAAGACGGCCGAACCGGCCGCCTAAGTCCTTATATTAGTGCTTTCTTCCCACTAGAAAGCCATGCCCCTGCAAGCCGCCCGTTCCCTGGCCCACTGGTTTATCCGGCCGCTGTCGGAGCCGGAGCGCAGCTTCTGGCGGGTGGTAACCTCGTGCTTTCTGGCGGCCGTGATTCTGTGGCTGCTCAACGCGCTCAACAAAACCTACACCACCCGCATCAGCTACCCGCTGCAGTGGCACTACGACGAGGCGCGCTTTATCCCGGTGCGGCCGCTGCCCACGCTGGTGGACGTGCAGGTGACGGGCCGCGGCTGGAAGCTGCTGCGCAACACCCTGGGCCTGGACATCCGGCCGGCCGAGGTAATCGTGCGGCGGCCGCTGGGCAGCGGCGCCATTGCCGGCAGCACGCTGCGCCCGGGCCTGATCGGGGCCATGGAAAGCCTGCAGCTCAACGCGGTGCTCACCGACACGGTTTACTTTGAGTTCGACCAGCTGGTGACGCGGCAGCTGCCGCTACGCCTGAGCCCGGCGGCCGATGGCGCGGCCCTGCCCTACGCGGCGCGCTTCGAGCCGGCGACGGTGACGTTTCGCGGGCCGGCCACCACCCTCAACGCCCTGCCTAACTACTACCAGGTGCACCTGCCCAAAGCCCCGGCCGGCCGCTCCGACGGCACCATCATCGTGCCCATCGGCGGGCCGGCGCTGGTGGAAACCGACGTGCAGCAGGTGCAGGTGAAGCTGCAGCCGCGGGCCGTGCGCACCCGCAAGGTGCTGGTGACCCCGACGCTGCACAACGCCCCGGCCGACTCGGCCCTGCGCCTGCAGCCCGCGCAGGTGAGCGTGACTCTGGAGTATTTTCCCGAAGACTCGGCCCGGCTCAACCTGGAGCAGGTGCAGGTGTTTGCCGATTACCGGCAGCTGCGCCGCCAGGATTCCACCGTGCAGCTGCTGTTTCGGCCGCTGCCCTACACCGTGCGCGGAGCCCGCATCGGCGGCGCCCCCACGGCCCGCGTGCTGCCGGCCGCGGCCCGCGCCGCGGACTAAACGCCCTGCGCCGGGCGTGGCCAACGGCTCCGTAGTGCCCGCCGGTCCGAGGTGGTTGTGCCCGTTTGTTGCTGTTGCCGCAACGTATTGTTTTGCGCGACGCGAACGGAAAGTTCGCGCCACAACTGACTTCCAGCTATGTTGAAGATTGGCATTACCGGCGGCATTGGCTCGGGCAAGACGGTGGTCTGCCGCCTCTTCGCCCTGCTCGGCGTGCCGGTGTACGACGCCGATACCCGCGCCAAGTGGGTAATGAACCACGACCCGGTGCTGCGCGCCAGTCTGGAAGCAGCCTTCGGGCCCGATACCTACACCGAGGCCGGGCTGAACCGCACCTTCCTGGCTCAGCTGGCCTTCAACAGCCCCGAGCAACTGGCCCGGCTCAACGCCCTGGTGCACCCGCGCGTGGGCCACGACTTTGCGGCCTGGGCCACGGCGCAGCAGCACGCCGGCCACGCCTACGTGCTCAAGGAAGCCGCGCTGCTCTACGAGTCGGGTTCGTGGCAGCAGCTCGACCGCATCATCACGGTGTACGCGCCGCAGCCCATTCGCGAGCGGCGCGTGCTGCACCGCGACCCGCACCGCACCCCGCAGGACGTGCTCAACATCATCGGCAAGCAACTCAGCGAGGAGGAAAAGCTGCGCCGGGCCGATTTTGTGGTGCGCAACGACGACGCCGAGCCCGTGCTGCCGCAGGTGCTGGCCCTGCACGCGCAGCTGCTGGCCCTGGCCGCTACCGCCGCGCCCGCCGAAACACCGACAGCGCCTTCAGCCCGTTGACGCGCAGCTGGTACACTTCCCGGCCCATCGAGTCGGCGTAGGACTCGGGGTGCCAGCGGTAGTTGCTGATAAAGTATTCGGCCTCCTTTTGCGGCGCCACGCGCACCAGGCGCTGCCGCTCGGCGGGGGCCAGCACCTGCATGTTGTTGTACACCGGCTCGGGGCGGTAGGAGCGCACGGTAATCTGCGCGGCCGGGTCGTGGTCCAGAATCCACTGCAGGCCCTGCCGGTACGTCAGCCCCCAGTAGTCCCGCTCGTAGCCGGCTTCGAGGGTGGCGGGCGACAATAGGCTGAAATACAGCTGCTGATGAGGATGGTCGCGCACGAGGCGCCACAGCGGCTCCAGGGCCCCGGCGGCCAGCAGCGCGGCTACGCCGATGGCCACCGGGCGGCGGCGGGGGCGCTGCCACTGCCGCCGCCCGCGCAACAGCGCCTGCAGCCCGTGCAACCCCACCAGCACGAAGGCCGGGTAGACGAAATACAAGTGGCGCCAGCCGTCGTAGAGCACCGAGTTGAATACGACCACGGCCACCAACGGCCCGAGCAGCCAAGCGCCGGTCAGCACGTCGAGGGTGCCGGCGTAGGTGCGCAGCACCCGCAGCGGGCGGCGGCCGTAGCACAGCAGCCACGCGGCCGCGCCCAGCCCGAAGGCCGCGGTATAGGCCAGCGGGGTGGTGATGAGCAGCCACCACGGCACGTAATGCCAGGGCAAATCGAGCGCCGACACCCAGCTGCCGCCGTAAAGCACGGTGGAAGCACCCCGCGAAAATTGCCGGAAGCTGCTGAACGCCTGCGTGAAGTGCGCCCAGGGCTGCTCCCACAGGTACGGCCAGCACAGCACCGTGGTGGCCGCGCTCAGCAGCAGCCACAGCCCGGCGGCCGGCAGCAGGTGGCGGCCGCCCGTGCCGCGGCGGCGCCCCAGCCACAGCGTCAGGCCCAGCAGGGTCAGCGGCACGAGCAGCACGCCGTTGACGCGCAGGGCAATGGCCGCGCCCGTAGCCACGCCGTGCCAGAAGCCGCGCCCGGCCGTGGGGCGGCGCAGCAGGCGGGCCAGCGTGAACATGCCCACGGTGAAAAAGGCGAGGAACAGGCCGTCCTTGGCGTTGTAAAACGCATCGGCGAAGAGGCGGGGCGTGCAGTACAGCACCGCCGTGCCCAGCAGGGCCAGCCGCCAGTTGCGGAAGCGCAGGCGGGCCAGCCCGTAGAAGGCGAGCAGGCCGCCGGTGTAGAGCAGGTAAATGAGCAGGTGGCGCGTCCAGTACACCTGCTGGGGCTCCTCCAGGCGCAGCAGCTTCTGCAGCAGGATGGAGGGCAGCTCGAACACCACGCCGTGGTCCTGGTCGGGGTAGGTGGCCAGCTCCGGAATCAGCGCGTAGTTGTCCTGACCGCGGGCCACGGCGGGGGCCAGCTTGTCGGCCACGTACTTGGCATTGACCATGCCGTTGAGTCGGTCCACCGGCTCGTCCCACGACACGCCGTAGTCGCGGTGCAGCAACAGGCCCAGCAGCAGCACCGCCCCAAAAAACGCCGGTACCAGCCAGCGGCCGGAGCGGAAAGCGGAAAGCAGCGGGGCGGAGGGGGCGGGCATCGGGAGGGGAAACAGCGGAAGGCGCAAAGGTAGCGGCGGCCGCGTACGCTTTGGCGCCCAGCCGATACCTTCGCGCCTATGCTACGTCGTCGGCCCCTGCTGTTCTGGATGCTGGCCCTGGGGCTGGTGCTGCTACGCCTGGCGCTGCTCGGGCGCCACAACCCCGGCCTGGAGTGGAACTGGGACGAAGTGCGCAACGCCCGCATTGCCGAGCACTGGCTGCAGGGCCGCGGCTACGTCAGCTACGACGCCGTGCGCCAGCAATTCCGGCCCGATGCCTTCCACGCCAGCTTCCCGGTGTGGGTGTACGCCGCCTGGTTTAAGCTCGGCCTGCCCCGGCACTACTTCACGGCGGCCGTGTACCTGCTCACGGCCGTGGGCGGCGTGGTCACGCTGCGCTACGCCGAGCGGCTACTGCGCTGGTACCGCCTGCCGCCGCCCGCCGCGTGGCTGGGCGGGCTGTTGCTGGCGCTGTACCCCTCGGTGCTCTGGTACATCGGGGCGTGGTTCTGGTACGAAAACCTGTGCCTGCCCGCGCTGGTGTGGGCCACCTACCAGCTGCTGCGCCTGCTCGACGGGCGGCCGCTGCCCCTGGCCAAGGCAGGGCTGCTGGCCGCGGTAGTCGCCGGGTCTTGCCTGCTGCGCGGCTACCTGCTGGCCGTGTACGGCGGCCTGTTTGTCCTGCTGCTCTGGCAGGCCTGCCGCCAGCCCGCGGCGCGGCGCCGGGTGGCGTGGCGCCCGGCCCTGCTCACGCTGGCCCTGACCTTGCTGCTGCACCTGCCCATCTTCGTCAAAAACCACCGCCTGTTCGGGGCTTACATTTTGAGCACCCAGCCCGGCTTCGAGCTGCTGCAGGGCCACAATCCCGTTACGCAGGGCCGCTTTATGTTCGATTGGGACGAGCCCGCCCGGCCGTTTGCCCAATGGGTGGGCCGGCAGATTCCCCAACTCTCCGGGCTGAATCAGTACCAGGAAAGCCAGGCCCGCGCCCGCCTGGCCCGGCAGTGGATCAGCGGGCACCCCGCCGCCGAGCTGCGCCTGCTGGCGCGTAAGCTGCTGGTGTTCTTCAGCCCCGAAAACTTCGTGGCCGACAACTTCCGCACCCGCTACCACCCGCTGACGGCCGCCGTGCACCTGGCCTTTCTGCTGAGCGTGCTGGCCACGGCCCTGCGCTGGCGCGGGCTGCGCTTCCACCGGCCCGATGCCCTGCTGCTGCTGCCGGTAGCGGTGGTCTTGCTGCTAAGCCTGGTGTTTTTTGTGGGCTACCGCTGGCGCCTGTTCGCCGAGCCGGCCTTCGTCCTGTTTCCGCTGATTACCTGGCAGCGGCTGCGCCGGTAGCCGGCCGCTGGTGCGCTGCCGGGCGCCCCGGCCCGGAATCTGGCGCAAACCGACGTTGTTCATAAATAAATCATATTGGATTCGGCCAACGTCTATTGACTGGGCAAGTCTTGTCACCTACCTTGCCCGCATCATCCCGCACGTTTCGGCGGCCCCGGCTTTTACTACACGGCGCCCCGGCTATACACTTACCCGCAGGGTCACACCCCCACGCGGCCGCTTCTACGCTTTCCGCTTTCTTACTGCCTGCCTACGCACCGGCTACGCTGTGCGTACCAGCGCCGAGCCACGCCCGTAGCTCGGCGGCGGGTGCGCGTCTCAGTTATCTGGCGGCGTTTTTAGCTGTTCTGGTCCTGCGCAGGCAGGCGGGAAGGAGGACGCATTCTATCCACCACTAGCCTCATGCTGTGCCCGGCACGGCAGGCCTAGCCGACTCCTCATTCTATGCGTGCCCGCCACTTCTGCCCGCCGCCGGCCAGCCCCTAACAGCTAGCCCCGTTGCTTGTGCCGCGCCCCCGCCCCTGCGGGTTTCGGCCGCCTCCTGACTGCTCCGCGCTGGAGTCGGTTGGGCAGCGCCTTGTGCGGAAAAATACAATTTATGTTCACTGGGTGGCTCCTCGTAGGGAGCCTGCTTGCCAGTGCCTTAGCCCGTGCCTCGCCCGGCCTCTGATTTTGTGCTTTTCACTACCGGGCACCGCCTGTCCGGCCATAATCAACCCTTCTTTTATCATGAAAAAAAGCTACCTGAGTTACGCCTGGCTGTTCGCCGGCCTGCTCGCGCCCGCTGCCCTGCAGGCGCAGGATTCCGGCCCCAAGCCGCACCGCACGTTGGCCCGCAACGGCGAGCCGGCATTGGTCGAGTTTCGCAGCCAGGGGCTGCAGTACCGGACGGATCAGGTGCAGCGCCTGTTCGCCTCGGAGCTGCGCCTGGGGCCACACGACCAGCTGTTGCGCCAGGAAGCGCCGGCCACCGATGCCATCGGGGTGGCGCACGAGAAGTTTCAGCAGTTCTTTAAAGGAGTAAGGGTCGAGGGCAACAACTACACGGTTCACAGCCGGGAAGGCGTGGTGGAATCATTGAGCGGCCACTTCGAGCGCATTCCCGAGGGCCTCTCGGCCACGCCGGCCCTGCCGGCCGACAAGGCGCTGGCGGCCGCGCTCAGGCACGTGGGCGCCACCCGCTACATGTGGCAGGACCCCCGGGCGGAAGCCCAGCTGCGTGAGCAGGAGCACAACGACCGCGCCACCTACGCCCCAACCGGCGAGCTGGTGGTGGTGCACGCCCCCGCCCGGCGCAAACCGGCCGCGGAAGCCCGCACGGTGCTGGCCTGGAAGTTCAACATCTACGCGCAGGAGCCCGTCAGCCGCGCCTACGTGTACGTGGACGCCCATTCGGGGCAGGTGGTGTTGGTCAACGACATCATCAAGCACGCCACCGGCACCTTCGAAACGCGCTACAGCGGCACCCAGACCGGCAATACCGAGCCGGGCGGCTGGGGGTACGAGCTGCGCGACAACTCCCGGGGCGGCGGCATCGAAACGTGGGACTACAACGCCGGCTCGATCTTCACCGACAACGATAACAACTGGACGGCTGCCGAGTACGACAACGCCGACAAGGACAACGCTGCCCTCGATGCCCACTGGGGCGCCCAGGCCGTGTACGATTACTGGAAAAACGTCCACAACCGGAACAGCTACGACGGGCAGGGCGGCACGCTGCGCAGCTACGTGCACTACGGCACTGGCGTCGACAACGCGTACTGGGCCGGCAACGGGACCATGTACTACGGCGACGGCTCGTATTACTTCACGCCGCTTACTTCGCTGGATGTGTGCGCCCACGAAATGGGCCACGGCATCTGCGAAACCACGGCCAACCTCTACTACGGCTACGAGTCGGGGGCGCTGAACGAGGGCTACTCCGACGTGTGGGGCGCCGTTATCGAAAACTACAAAGCCCCGAACAAGCAGAACTGGCTGATCGGGGAGGAAATTACGATTGGCGGCGGGGCGCTGCGCTCGATGAGCGACCCCCACGCCTACGGGCAGCCGGCCTACTACCAGGGCCAGTACTGGGACCCGTTCGAGGAGGTTCACACCAACAGCGGCGTGTTCAACCACTGGTTTTACATCCTGAGCACGGGCAAGGCGGGCGTGAACGAGGGCGGCAATGCGTACCGCGTCAACGGCATTGGCATGGCGGAGGCCGCCAAAATTGCCTTCCGGGCCGAAAGCCAGTACCTGAGCATGTGGAGCGAGTACTGGGACGCGCGCACCTACACCATTCAGGCCGCCATCGACCTGTACGGCTACGGCTCGGCCGAGGAAATAGCGGTGACCAACGCCTGGTTTGCCGTCGGTATTGGGGCCGCGCACCCCGGCCTGCCCTTCGCGCCCTTCAGTACCCACCAGATTCTGGCCAAGCACAGCGGCAAGGCCCTCGATATCAACAAGGCCAGCCAGAGCCCCGGCGCCGCCGCTATTCAGTGGCCCTTCGACCCCTACACGCTCAACCAGTTCTGGTACATTCAGCCGGTAAGCAGCAACGCCTATAAGCTGACCGCCGCCCACAGCGGGCAGGCGCTGGAAATCGGCGGCAGCAACACCAACGCCGGGGCCCTGGCCAACCAGTGGCCTTACGTGGGCGGCGCCAACCAGCAGTTCCGAATCGAAAACGTGGGCGGCAATGATTTCCGCATCGTGGCCCAGCACAGCGGGCAGGCCCTGGAAGTGGGCGGCGCCAGCCAGGACGACCGGGCCACGGTGAACCAGTGGCCCTACCAGGGCACCGACCACCAGAAATGGAACCTCGCGCAGGTCGGCGTCTACAAGATTGTCAACAAGCACAGCGGCCAGGCGCTGGACATCCGCCAGGCCAGCCAGACGGGCGGGGCCGGCGCCATCCAGTGGCCCTTCGATCCGAACACGTCCAACCAGTACTGGGAAATCCAGAGCGTGGGCAACGGGCGCTACAAGCTGATTGTGCAGCACAGCGGGCAGGCCCTGGAAATTGGCGCGGCCAACACCAACCCCGGCGCCCTGGCCAACCAGTGGCCCTACTGGGGCGGCACCAACCAGCAGTTTGAAATCGAAAGCGTGGGCGGCGGCGCGTTCCGCATCATCGCCGTGCACAGCGGGCAAGTGCTGGAAGTGGGCGGCGCCAGCACCGCCGACGGCGCTACCATAAACCAGTGGCCCTACCAGGGCACCGACCACCAGAAATGGTACATCCAGAGCATCTACCGCGACTACATCCCGCGGCCGGCGGGGAGCACGGCCGACGTGACGCAGGCCCCGCTTACCAACACGCTGGCGCTGTATCCGAACCCGGCCAGCAACCAGCTGACGCTGGCCGTCGCCGGCACCGGCCAGCTGAGCACCGCCACCATCACCGACGCCCGCGGCGCCGTGTTGCTGACCGGCCGCCCCGATGCCAGCGGCAAGCTGGACATCAGCAAGCTTAAGCGCGGCCTCTACTTCGTTACCGTCAGCGACGGCACGCGCACCTACCGGCAGAAGTTTGCCAAGGACTAACGCCCCGCTACCGGCTTGATCGGCAAGGCCCCGGCGCAGCGTGCGTCGGGGCCTTTGTGCCGGCTCAGCAGGGCCGAGGGCCGCCAAACATGCCTACGGTCGGGTACTCGCGGCCGGGGGCGTGCCTTGGCCGGCAGGGCTCCAGGTAAAACTACCTGCCCTGGGCAATCAGGTGTTTCTACGCTAAGGAACGCCGCCCCGGTTTTGAACATTTGTCGCCGCCTCTTTCGGCCGGTCCCGCGCTACTGACCGGCCGGCGCCAGCCCCGCCACGGTCCCGTTTTTCTTCACCACTAGCAGCCATACCCATGCCCCAATACACCCGTAACAACGCCTGGAACAACGGCGGTACGTTCGACAATCCCGATGTGCTGTGGTACGCGAAGGGCGTCGGCCAGATGATGCGCCGCGCCCTCAATGACCCGACCAGCTGGTGGTTTTACGCCGCCATCCACGGCGAGTACGTGAATCCCGCCACGGCGTGGTACCCCAGCCCGGCTGCCTTCCCGGCCTGGGGCTACATCACCTCCCCGCCCAGCGTACCGACCTCGCCGCTGCCTTCGCCGGCCATGCAGGAGTTGTACTGGAACCAGTGCCAGCACGGCAGCTGGTATTTTCTGCCCTGGCACCGGGGCTACCTGATGGCGCTGGAAACGCAGCTGCGGCAGGACATCGTGGCTCAGGGCGGCCCCGAAACCTGGGCGCTGCCCTACTGGAACTACTTCGGGGGAGAAGCCGGCAGCCAGTTTCAGATGCCGCCCGCTTTTGCCGCGCAGACGCTGCCCGACGGAAGCCCGAACCCGCTGTACCTGGCCATGCGCTACGGCCCCGATGGCGACGCTAACATCTACGTGCCCACGGCCGCCGGCGAAGCCGCCCACCCCAACGACCCCAAACTGCCCCCGGTAG
The DNA here is from genome assembly GCF_003258365.1 of Hymenobacter edaphi. GTDB lineage: Bacteria > Bacteroidota > Bacteroidia > Cytophagales > Hymenobacteraceae > Solirubrum > Solirubrum edaphi. Next base: position 109,556 of record NZ_QHKM01000006.1, read on the forward strand.
CCAACGAAGTCACCGAGCAGCCGGCGCTGAGCGAAACCCAGTTTTCGAAGGCCGACCCGCTGTACGGCTTTGGAGGGCCGGACACGGGCTTCTCCCACGACGGCGGGCACTTCGGGCGCCTGGAAAGCAATCCGCACAATAAGGTGCACGTGTACGTCGGCGGCACGCCGAGCAACACGGCCCTCTATGGCCTGATGGCCGACCCCGGCACGGCCGCGCTCGACCCGATTTTCTACCTGCACCACTGCAACATCGACCGCCTGTGGGCCGTCTGGAACGCCAGCGGCAACGCCAACCCAACCGCCCCGAGCTGGTTGGACGGCCCGGCCCAACAGTTTGCCATGCCCGACCCCAACGGCCAGCCGTGGTACTACACGCCGGGCCAGATGTCGGACCTCGGCGCCCTTGATTACCACTATCAGGAGCTGCTGAGCCAGCCGGCCGTCGAGCCGGCGCTGGCCACGCGGCTGGTGCTGCTGGGGGCTGCAGCCGCCGCCGCCAAAGTAGCCAGCGAGCCGGCTGCCCCGGTTGCCCCGCGGCAGCCCGAGCTGCTCGGCGCCAACCGGGGGGCGCTGCGTATCCAGACCGGGGGCACGCAGACGCTGGTGAAAATGGACCCGAGCGTGCGCCACAAAACGGAGGTAAGCCTGGCCCGCGCAGCCGAAACCGCCCAGCCCGACAGCGCCTTCCTCAAGCTGGAAAATGTGCGGGGCACCTTCGACGCCACGGTGCTGCAAGTGTACGTGCAGGCGGCCACCGGGGCCGCGGGCGGCGACAAAGCCCTGCTGGCTGACACGGTTGCGCTGTTTGGCCTGCGCCGGGCCAGTGCCGCCGACGGGCAGCACGGCGGGGAGGGGCTGACCCTGGTGCTGGACATCACCCACATCCTGGATCAGCTGCACCTGGCCGGGGGCCTGACGGCTGATGCCCTGCAGGTCGACATCGTGCCTAACCGCCCGCTGCCTGATGGCGGCGTTGTCGAGGTCGGCCGCGTGAGCGTGTACCGCCAGGCATTCTAAAAACCCAATTTGCTGCCGGGCCCATGATTTACAACCCTCGGGAGTACGCGCGGCTCCGCAACAGCGTGCTGGTCGTGAGCCTGCTGGCGTGGCTGGTGCTGCTGCGGCCGGCCGCCGCACCCGTCGCCTACGGGGCCGCCGCGCCGCCCGTGATGTCGTACTGCTCGGCCAGCCCGGCGGCCCTGGCCCTGACGGCACCGGCTGCGAGCAGCCCGGCGTCTTGGACCACTCAGCTCACCGTGGCCCAGTCCCTGTTTGGGGGCTGGGCCCTGATGCTTGTGGCCATGATGGCGCCCCTGCTGATTCAGCCCATCTACCACATCCGAGCCACCAGCTTTGCCCGGCGGCGGGCCCGTTCCACCACGTTGTTTGTCGCCGGCTATGGTGGCGGCTGGCTGGTGGGCGGCGCCTTTCTGCTCGCGCTAGAGCTGGCCGCCGGCCTGTGGGCGCCCGAGTCGTACCTGCCGGCCGGGCTGGTAGCGCTGGTTGCGTTGATCTGGCAGGCCTCGCCGGCCAAGCAGCGGTACCTGAACCGGTGCCACCGCCACCGGCCCCTGGCCGCGTTTGGCGCAGAGGCCGACCGCGACGCACTGATGATGGGCGTGGAGCACAGCCGCTGGTGCGTCGGCTCCTGTTGGGCCGCCATGCTCTTGCCGATGCTGCTGCCCCACGGCCATTTCGCCGCGATGCTGGGAATAAGCGTACTAATGGTGTGTGAGCGGCTCGACCCACCCCGCACCCCGGCCTGGCGGTGGCGTGGCTTCGGTACGGCCTTGCGGTACGTGAGCCTGCGCCTGCGAGGGCCGAAGCGCAGCCCGGCTCCCGCCGCGCTGGGAGTAGGGGCTTAATTAGCAGTACCATGGATCTGCCTCAGAACGCCGAACAGCTAGGTGTCAGCGCCGAACAACTTCCCGTCGTCGGGGCAGGCCTGCGTACCAGCGTGCGGCTCACGCCGGCGGGCCGCCGCTACCTGGCCGCCGCTGCCGGTCACGCGGCGCCGGCCCAGCTATACCTGACCCTGGAAAACGTTCACGGCACGCGGGATGCGACCGTGTTGAACGTGTACCTGGTTTTCTCCGAGGCGGGTGAGGCCGGCGGGGAACGTCAATTACCGGCGGGCAGTGCCGCGCTGTATGGCTTGCGCCGGGCCAGCAACCCGCAGGGAAGCAACCGCGCCGGCCTTACGCTGACCTTCGACATCACGCCCCTGCTGGCGGAGCTCCGGGCTTCGCCGGGGCTGCAGAACGACGGTATCCGCGTCAGCATCATCCCGGATCGGCCATTGCCCGCCACCTCCGATATTGTCATCGGGCGCGTCAGCATCTTCCGGATGCTTTAAGCCCAGCTGGGAGAAAGAGGCCTGGCTCCGCCACGCGCAGCCGGAAAGCCCGGGGCCGGCTTCTGAGCGAGCTTGTCGGGCCGGGAAAGGGGAATCCCGCCGTTTTCGGGGGGGATTAATCCGCTTGTTTTCTGCGGCCCGGGACCTGAGGAATTTACCTTACGATATAAGGGTCAAGTGGTGCCTTCTTCAGCCGGTCCAATTGACTGGCCCGGGTCAGGGCTTCCGGTATTCAAGCGCCTGATGTTCGACGCGGGCAGAATTCCTTGCGGAAGGGGTTTGCGGGCGGCGCCGTGGAAAAGCAAAAAGCCCGTTTCCGAGGCGGGAACGGGCTTTGATGTGGGAAGTAAAGGATTCGAACCTTCGACCTCTTGCGTGTGAAGCAAGCGCTCTAAACCAACTGAGCTAACCTCCCGGAATGTGTTAATAGAAAAACCACTTAGTTCTTCGCACTAAGTGGCTGTATTTCAGTGGTGGGGGATGACGGGTTCGAACCGCCGACCCTCTGCTTGTAAGGCAGATGCTCTGAACCAGCTGAGCTAATCCCCCGGCTACATTCGGGGTGGCTGCCCCGTTTGTGGATGCAAATATGGTGGGTGTTTTTGGAAAGCGCAACAGTGCCCGCGCAATTTCAACCGGTTTATAAGCCGGGGCGCAGCAACGTTTTCAGAATCAGGAGTAAAAATTTTGGCGGAGACACCAAAAAGCAATGCTGCTGCGGACCGGGGCAGCTCCGGGTGGCCGCCGGCACCGGACAGGACCCGAAGCCACCCGGCTGGTACGCTTATCAACATTTAGCGGCCGGGCTGCGTTAAGGACACCGTTGCCGCGCCTCTTTCCCTCTCATCCTTTTCCAAACGCCTACCCGACATGCAGCCCGAAGAAGTATTCAGCCAATACTCAGAGCCCGAAAAGACGGCCTACCTCAGCGTCATTGCCAGCCTAGCTACCGCCGACCGCCAAGCCTCGCAGCCGGAAGGCGAATTTTTGAGCCAGATGGCGCAGGTGATGGGCCTCTCGCCCCAGAGCACCCAGCAGGTGCTGCAGGCCGCGCAGGATTCCACCAACGACACCATCAAAACCAACCTCGACCAGCTGCGCGGCAGCAACCTGCGCTACTCGCTGGTGACGGATCTGGTCAGCTTTGCCCGCGCCGACGGCTCCTACGCCAACGACGAAGAAGTGATGGTCAACAAGATTTCCCAGTACCTAGGCGTAAACCAGCAGCAGGTGCAGACCATCGAAAACGTGGTGCAACAGACGCAGCAGGCCCAGGTGCAGCAGCCCGAACAGGCGCCACAAGGCCTGATGGATTCGCTCGGCGACAAGCTGCGCTCGGTGGGCATTCCGCCCCAGGCCGCCCTGGGGGGCCTCATTGCCGTGGCCGCGCCCATGGTACTGTCGCGCGTGATGGGCGGTAACCGGGGCGGGGGCCTCGGCGGCATGATGGGCGGCGGCGGTCTGGGCAGTGTGCTCGGCGGTGGCGGCATGGGGGGCATGGGCGGCGGCCTCGGCGGTCTGCTGGGCGGCGTGCTCGGCAGCGGTGTGCTCGGCAGCATGATGGGCGGCGGTGGCGGCAGCTACGGGCGGCAGCCTGCCGGCTACGGGGTGCCCGGCGGCGGCCTTGGCGGCCTGATGAACGTGCTCGGCGGCCTTGGCGGCAACTCGCAGATGGGGCCGCGCAGCACCGGCGGCGGTGGCCTGGGCGGCCTGATGGGGGGCGGTCTGGGCAGCGTGCTCGGCGGCCTGCTGGGCGGGCGCTAAGCGTTTTATAAGCAGTTGCAGGTCGCGTCGGCGGCAACCGGGATTCCCGGCTGCCGCCGACGCGATTTTGCGTTTGCCGTTGGCTGCGTTCGGGATATTCTCCGCATCTTTTACCCGTCAAAATTCAGTTAATTCCTCTCGCTCGTTCCTAATGCCGCATCGTTTACTCGTCCCATTATTACTGTTAAGCGCTGCCGGCCGCGGGCTGGCTCAGTCCACTCCGGAGGCCGTGCGGGCATCTTTGCCGCTGCGCTCCGTGACGGTGGCCCTGAATCAGGCCGAGCTGGAACACCGCGGCACCGTAACGCTGCCCGCCGGGCGCAGCACGGTGTGGGTGGAAGGCGTCGCCAGCAGCTTCAGCGACCAAAGCCTGCAGGTGGAAACTTCCGACAACGCCCAGTTGCTGACCGTCAGCAGCGAAGCCGTGCGCCCGCCGGCGGGGCGTACGCCTACCGACAGCCTGAGCCTGCTGGATGCGCGTCTGCGCCGCCTCGACGCGGAGGTGAAGGCGCTGGAAGAAGAACGGAACTTCCTGCTCGCCAACCGCACGCTGCCCGCGGGCACGCAGGCCGGCTGGAGCACGGAGCTGCAGAAGGGCGCCACTTTCCTGCGCACCCGCCTGCCCGATATCCAGACGCAGACCGAAACGCTGACGGCCCGCCGCCAGCAGCTTGCCAACCGCCGCACCCTGCTGGCCAACGGCACCACCGGGCCGCAGCGGCTGCGGGTGGCGTTGCTGCTGGAGCTGGCCCGGCCCGGCGCCGTCAGCCTGACGCTGCGCTACGTCAATACCGCCTGCCTGTGGGAGCTGCGGCCCGAAATCCGGGTGCCTGAATCGGGCCGCAAGCTGATTGTCAACTCCTTCGCCAAGGTTAGCAACGGCTCGGGGCTGGATTGGACCAACGTGCAGCTGCGCCTGAAAAACGAGGAAGTGGAGCCGAACGTGACCAAGCCCGATCTGACGCCCTGGGCCATGAACTTCCGGAGCAGCACCGGCGGGGAAGGGCGCGTGGATAAGTTTGTGGTGAAGGGCAACGCCAGCGGCAAGGCCACGGCTGCCGAACCCAGCAGCGTGTACACCGTGCCCGAGCCCGTCAGCGTAAGCCAGGGCAACGACTACCTGGCGCGCCTGGCCGAGCAGACGCTGCCCGCTCGTCCCGAGTACGTTACCATTCCCAAGCTGTCGGAGAAAGTGTTTCTGCAGGCCAAGGTGACGGGCTGGGAAGGGCTGTTCCTGCCCGACGAGGAGTTCGGCGCCAATGTGTACTACGCCGGGGCCTACGTGGGCGAAACCGAAATCGACCCGCGGGCTTTCAACGACTCGCTGGAAATCAGCCTGGGCCACGACAACCTGATTACGGTGGGCCGCACCAAAACCCAGGATTTCAACGGCAAGGCGGCGCTCAACGGGCAGCAGCGCACCCAGGTGACCTACGAAATAAACGTGCGCAACCGCCACGCCCAAGCCGTGCGCGTGCGCGTGCTCGACCAGATTCCGGTGTCGCAGGAAAGCGACCTGAAAGTAAAGCTGGAAAGCTCCGACGGGGCGGAGCTGGACGAGGCCAGCGGCAAGCTGACCTGGCTGCTCGCCCTGGCCGGGGGCACCAGCAAACGAGTGCGCTTCACCTTCACGGTGGAGTACCCCAAAGGCCGAACCGTGGATTTCCAGCGGCCGCGCACTATCCGCTCCCCCAAGTTTCGCTAACCGCCGGCCCTAGAGCACCGAGCCGCTGGGCGCCGTGCCCGAGCTGATGCCCGGGTCGGCCAGCATGCGCACCACGGTGGTGTTGGTGGCGAAGGAGCCGCCGTGGGCCTCCACAATTTCCAGGATGCGGTAGTTGACTTCCTCCTTGATGTCGAGATATTCGTCGTAGGTGGCCACCTGCACGAAGTACTGCACCGTCAGGTCGCGGCCCGACTGGGTGAGGCCGGTAAGCTTGGTTTGTACTTCCTCCGGAATGACGCGCTCGTGCCGGCGCAGGTAGTCGTGCAGCTCGCGGGCAATGGCCAGCAGCTGCTCGCGGGTGGTGTCGTGGCTGAAGTTCAGGGTGAAGCTCACGCGCCGGGCCGTGCGCAGCGAGAGGTTGTCCAAGGGCTTGTCAATCATGGACTTGTTGGGCACCGTCACGTAGCTTTTCTCGGCCGTGCGCAGGCGGGTGCTCCGAAAGCCCACCTTTTCCACCGTGCCCGTGATGCCGCCCACCGTCACCAGGTCGCCCACCTGAAAGGGCCGGTCGAGGAAGATGGTGAACGAGGCAATCAGGTTTTCCAGGCTTTCCTTGGCGGCGAAGGCCACGGCCAGGCCGCCGATGCCCAGGCCGCCGATGAGCGCCGTCACGTTGACCCCGAATACCTGCCCGAGCATCACCAGAAAGGCGAAAATCAGGATGATGACCTTCACGAAGTCCTTGGCGAAGGGAATAAACTGCGCGTCGAGGCGGGTGTTGCTGGCCGTCAGCAGCTCGGCGCGGCGGCGGTACACCAGCTCGGCAAAGTCGATGAGGCGCAGCATCACCCAGGCCAGGGCCGAAATCACCCCGATCTGGTACAGGGCAAACGCCAGCTTCTTGGGCCAGGGCGTCGAGCGGGCGAGGTTGTCGGTCACGTCGGCCGGGTAGTCGAGCACGTTGAAGGCCAGAAACAGCGTGAACAGAAACAGCAGTACCGACAGCGGCTGAATCAGCAAGTCGTTCAGCTCCTGCTCGGTCACGCCCGCCGTGTAGCGCTTGATGACGCGGTAAAAGACCTTGGAAACGATGCGCGAGAGCAGCCGCCGCAGTCCGAAGCCCAGCAGCAGGATGATGCCGCTGACCAGGTACTGCCCCAGCGTGTTGCCGAAAAAGTGCTGATTAAGAAGCTGTTGAATCTTCATAGGGAGCGGGAGTAACTGGTCGGTAACGCGGGGCGGTCGGAGCCGGCTGAACTACAGAAGAACGTCATGCTGGGCTTGTCGAAGCATCTCTATCAGATAGTAAAATCACTATCCAGCGAAGCGCTAGAGATGCTTCAACAAGCTCAGCATGACGTGCATGTAGTTATTCCAGATGCTTCAGGTTACACCAGCTGCCGCAGCGCCAGCTCGAAGGACGTGCGGGCCAGGTGCAGCTCGCGCCCCTGGGCGTGGCTACGCTCCAGGGCCCGCAGGATGGTGCGCGAGATGTCGCCGAAGATGGCCTGGTCGGTGATTTCGGCGTTGGTTTCCATCAGGTAGGCGAAAACGCGCGCCATGCCGCAGTTGGCAATGAAGTCGGGCACCACGGCCACGTGCGCATCGGCAAACTCGCCGGTGGGACCGAAAAAGATTTCCGGGTCGGCGAAGGGCACGTTGGCCCCGCAGCTGATAACCTCCAGCCCACCGGCCAGCAACTGCTCCACCTGCTGGCGCGTGACCAGGCGCGAGGCCGCCGCCGGCACGAAGATTTCGGCGCCCGAGGTCCAGATATGCTCGTTCACTTCGTTGAACGACAGCATGTTGTCGGCCGTCAGCGCGTTGCCCTGACGCCGGAGCAGCAGGTCCCGGATTTCCGCGAACGAGAAGCCCTCCGGCTTCAGCAGCCCGCCGGCCCGGTCGATGATGCCGGTGATGATGGCGCCCTGCTGGGCCAGGTAGTAAGCGGCGGCAGCGCCCACGTTGCCCCAGCCCTGGATGATGGCGCGCTTGCCCCGCACGTCCTGGTCTTGCCAGAGGCGGTAGTAGTGGCGCACGCCCTCGGCCACGCCGTAGCCGGTGATGAGGTCGGCCACGGTGTAGCGGCGGGCGCGGTCGGGGGTATACTGCTCGTCTTCGACCACCTTAATCACGCCCTGGCGCAGCTGGCCCACTTTCTGAATCTTCTGCGGCTCGCTGGCGCGGTAGTGCCCCGTCACGATGCCCTCCTGCGGGTGCCACAGGCCGTAGTCCTCCGTAATCGGAATGACCTCGTGGATTTCGTCCACGTTCAGGTCGCCGCCGGTGCCGTAGTAGTTTTTCAGCAGCGGAATGACGGCGCGGTACCAGCGCTCCAGCACGCCGCGCTTGCGCGGGTCCTGCGGGTCGAAGTTGATGCCCGACTTGGCCCCGCCGATGGCCGGCCCCGACACGGTGAACTTCACCTCCATGGTCTTGGCCAGGCTTTCCACCTCGCGCTTGTCGAGGCCCTTGCGCATGCGGGTGCCGCCGCCGGCCGCCCCGCCGCGCAGGGAGTTGATGACCACCCAGCCCTCGGCCTCGGTTTCGGAGTCTTTCCACTCAAAGACGATTTCGGGACGCTTGTTTTCGAAGGTGGCCAGCAGGTCGCGCATGGAAGAAGGGGGAAGGGTAGGGGGATGGGGAAATGCCGGGCAAGGCTTCGTCGCGGACGCAAACCGGGGCGGCGCGCCAAAGGTACGGCCACCCGCGCAATCGGGGAATTTTGTATTTCAACAACCTCAGAGAAAGTCAGTCGTCCCGAAATGAGGCAAAAAGGCAACCTGTATAGGAACTTTAGACTATAGGAAGCACGTATTACCCGTACCGTATCGCTACGGGCTCCACACTCCACCTTTGTACGTCTCCATGAAACCACTGCTTTCGCGCGTAGAATCGAAAAAAGTGGATAAGGCTGCCGCGATGCTCAAGGTTCTGGCTCACCCCAAGCGCCTGGCCATCGTTGATTTGCTTGGTAAAGAAGATAAAATGACCGTGACGGAAATCTACCGCACGCTCGGATTGCCTCAAGCTATTGCATCTCAGCACCTTATCACCCTGAAAGACCGCGGCATCCTCTCGTCTTTCAAAGTCGGCACCAAGATCTATTACTCCCTCTCCATCCCGAAGCTGCTCGACGTTATCGATACGCTCGAAGGCTGCTGCGACACGATGTAAGGGACACCAACCTAGCATGAGCCCAAAGGCCCGGCTTCTCCAGCGAGAAGCCGGGCCTTCGGGTTTTGTAGCGGGCCCTTTGGCCACGCCGGCCTTTGCTCAGTTCGCGCATTCCGAAACGCTGGTCATTGCCGGATTCGTCGTTCCGGCTTACGCGAGCGGAAAGTTCGCGCTACATATTAATGACAGCGCCACCGCTGGTTGGGCGGTGGCGCTACGTATCGGGCTGGGCCAGTGGCGGTTTTATTTAGGCCGTGGCCTGCTGGCGTTCCAGGTCGAACAGGTCATTGAGCACGTCGATGAGCTGGTCGGCCTGGTCGCGCTTGCAGGCGGCTTTGAGCTGCAGTACGTGCTGCTTCAATACCTTCTGCATCAGGGCTTTGGTGATGTCGTCGAGGCGCTTGGCTTCTTCGGGCGACACCTTTTTCTGGTAGCGGTCCAGCTCTTCCTGGCGCAGGCTTTCCAGGGCACCTTTGATTTTGTGAATCACCGGGCCCACCATCATTTCGCGGCTCCACTCGTCGAGGCCGGCGAGGGTTTCCTCGATGATGCTGCGCACCTGCGGCACGGCGGCCAGGCGGCGCTCCACAGCGGCCGAGGCGCGCGACTGAATGGAGTCGATGTTGTAGAGCAGCACGCCGGGCACGCGCTCCACGTCGGCCTCGATGCTGCGCGGCACCGAAAGGTCGATGAAGAACTTGTAGCTCAGCACTTCCAGGCGCTCCACCAATTCCACGGTGAAGTAGGGGGTGTCGCGGGCAATGGAGGAAATAACCACGTCGGACTCGCGCAGGGCCTCGGTCAGGTTTTCGAAGTCAATGACTTTCAGGCCTTCGCACTCGGCGGCCAGCAGCTCGGCCTTGGAGCGGGTGCGGTTGCAGATGGTCACGTCGGCGAAGTTCTTGTTGCCGGCAAGGTGGCGGCACACGTCGGCGCCGATTTCGCCCAGGCCCACCACCAGCACGCGCGGGTTGGCCACGTCGGCGGTCAGCTCTTCCACCAGCTCCACGGCGGCGTAGGAGGTGGAGGCTGCCCCGTCGCGGAAGGCGGTTTCCTGCTGCACGCGCTTGTTGGTGAAGAACACCGAGTGCAGCAGGCGGTGCAGGAAGGGCCCGGCCGCGTCGGCATCGGCCGACCACTGGTAGGCCTGCTTCACCTGGTTGCTGATCTGCAGGTCGCCCACCACCTGCGCATCGAGGCCCATGGCTACCTCGAAGAGGTGACGGGCGGCTTCGTCGCAGTTGTTGCGGACGCTGAAGTACTCGTAGTAATCGGCCATGTCGGCCACGCCCTTGAGCTGGCCGAGGGCCTCGATGATGGCGGGGCTCTGGTCGCGCTCGGCGGCGTAGTAGATTTCGGTGCGGTTGCAGGTGCTGAGCACAAGCAGGTCCGCGAGGCCAAGCTGCTGGTGCAGCGTGTCGAGGAAACGACGGCAGGCCGGTTCATCCAACGCAATCAGCTCGCGAATCGCGAGGGGTGCGGTTTTATAGGATAGCCCTACGGCCTTAAACGGGTGGGTCATAGCGGGAGCTACGGGCGACGTAGAAGTGGACGACAAAATTACGGCGCAATTCGCAAGGGTGAAAACCCGAAAACAACCTTCGTGGTTCGACGCCGGGCTGAACTGCGTTTTTGGCGGGTTAAAACGGCTTCCGGGGCTGGCTAAATGACAAAAATCATTTGGGCCGGTCTCGGTTTAAGCCGCTTGGGCGCAACGGGTTAAAGGTAGGCAGGCGGGTGGGGCGGCGTCAATCCCCAAATGATGTGGCCCATTGCCCGGGCCGCAGGCTCAGCGGCAGAATAATCTCGGGGCGCCGGCGGGCGGGGCCGAACGGCGCGGGGAGGCATCGGTGGAGGGCGGGGCTACGTACTTTCGCAGTTGCTGTACGCGTTGGGGTAGCCGGTTTGGTTGCCTGCGGCCGCCTTTTCCTCTGCCTGTGCTTCCCATTTACGACCAAAAATCCCGAATCAAGCTGCTCATCGTGGTGCTGGCGCTGGTTATCGGCGCCGTCACGGTAGTGTATACCAACCTGCTGGTGAGCCGCCTGGCGGAGCGGGAGCAGCAGCAGATCGACCGGTACGCCCGCACGCAGCGGTTTTTGATTGGGACCGAGCAGGAAGATGCCACGACGGATTTCCTGCGCACCGAAATCATCATGGAAAACTCGAATGTCCCGGTTATCCTGGCCGACGGCGACGGCAACATCGTGGACTCGCGCAACATCACGATGCCCAGCGGCTTGAACGAGGCGCGGCGGCAGGCCTTTCTGCAGAACGAGATGGAGGACATGAAAGAGCAGCACCCGCCCATTGTCATCAAGATTGGCGGCGGCTTGCGCAACTACATCTACTATAAAGACTCGCTGATTCTGACGCAGCTCCGCACCTACCCGCTGGTGCAGCTGGGCGTTATTGCTTCGCTGGCCGTCATTGCCTACCTGGTGTTCAGCACCTCGCGGCGGGCCGAGCAAAACCGCGTGTGGGTGGGCCTGGCCAAGGAAACGGCCCACCAATTGGGCACTCCGCTGAGCAGCATGCTGGCCTGGGTGGATTACATGCGGTCCTCGGAGCGCTTTGCGGGGGAAGAAGTGGTGGAAGAGCTGGACAAGGACGTGAAGCGCCTGCAGATCATTACGGAGCGCTTCTCCAACATCGGCTCGGTGCCGGTGCTCAAGGACGAAAACATCCGCGACGTGGCCGAGCGGGCCATTGATTACCTGAAGGTGCGGGTGTCGCGCAAAGTGGCCTTCAAGGTGGAAAGCCTGCTGGACCCCGAAACCACGGCCAAAGTGAACATTCCGCTGCTGGAGTGGGTCATCGAGAACATCTGCAAAAACGCCGTCGACGCCATGGACGGGCGCGGCTCCATCACGCTCATCATCCGTCACGGCGGGCGCAACAACCGGCAGATTGCCCTCGATATCACCGATACCGGCAAGGGCATTCCGAAAAGCAAGTTCGAGACGGTGTTTCAGCCCGGCTACACCACCAAGAAGCGCGGCTGGGGCCTCGGGCTGGCCCTGGCCAAGCGCATCATCGAGAACTACCACAAGGGCCGGCTGTACGTGCGCTGGTCGGAGGTGGGCAAGGGCACCACGTTCCGGGTGTTGCTGAACGGGTAGGCTGTAGCGCGGGCTGAAGCCCGCGCTACATCATCGGTTCGTTATTTCCACGTAGGCGTTGCCCGTCACGGGCTTGCCGTGCTGGGTGCCGGTGACGCGGCACATGCCTTCCCAGTAGTTGAGTGCGGGCAGGGCTTTGAACAGCTTCAGGCTCAGCTCCTGCTGGGGCACCAGGGGTTCCACGGTCAGGTCGTAGCCCTGGGCAGGCACCTGCACGCGCCAGCGCGAGGGGTAGCGGCGGCCGGTGCCGGGGCTTTGCCAGTGGTCGAGGGCCTCCAGCGTGAAGTGCTTTTCCTCCAGGTGCTGGTTTTCGCCTTTGGGGCCGAACAACGAGCCGCCGCCGATGCGCTGGCCGGTTTTTTTCTGGTGCACGGTGTAGAGCATCAGGTCGTCGCCGGATTCGTGGAGCTGAATGCTGAGCCAGTCCCAGGCAATGTCGCGCTTGTTGACCGAGCCGCAGTTCCACTGCCGGTCGTACCACAGCTCGCCCGTCACCGGGCGGGGCTGGCCGTCGAGGGTGAGGGTGCCGGTAGTGGTCAGGCGGGGGTAGCTGTAGTAGCCGGCTTTGGCCAGCGGGCCGTACTGCTCGTAGCCGGTGCCGCCGTGCAGCAGCACGGGCTTGGCGGGCGTGGTGCTGAGCTGAAAGCCGGTACCGGGGTGGGTGGTCATCTGGGCCTGCAGCTGGTAGCGGCCTTCCTGGCCGTCGAGCTGCCAGAGTTGGTTCTGCTTGGGCAGGCGCAGGCGCACAGGCAGGGAATCGGGCAGCAGGCGTGCCTGGGGCTGCAGGGCGTAGTCGTAGTGGAAGCGCTGGTGCTTGGGGTCCGTCACGGCCACGTTCACCATCAGGTAGTCACGCTTGCCGGAGGGGTTGAAGTGAAAGAATACGTACTCGATGCCGTACTGGTCGCCCGACTGCGCGTCGCGCAGGTGACCGGTGAAGTACCACCATTCCACGGAGTTGCGCGGGTGCACGGCTTCTTCTTGGGGCAGCTGGGCGCGCTCCGCGAACGTGTCGTGTTTGGTGGTGGGCCGGAGCAGGCAGCTGGTGGGGCCGGTGAGCAGGAGCAGGGCGGTGGCAACCGGAAGCAGCTTGTTCATCGGCAGGATAAGCCCCTGCGCGCCCGAAAAGTTTCGGTCGGCCGGGCTACGCCGCCGGCCCCGCTACTGGGCCGACGTACGCCGCGGCACCGGCCGCGAAGGCGTCTTGCCCAGCCGGCGCACTTCGCGTCGGGGCAGCGCCGGGAGTGGCCGGGGCTGCGTCACCGCGGAGTCGCGCTGCACCACGACGCGCAGCAGCGAATCGGCCGGCTGCTGCAGAAAGGCTACTGGCACTGCCTGCAGCCGAAAAGCAGGGGCCTTTACCTGCAGGGTGTCGGTGGGGCTGTTGGCCAGCTGGTCGGCAGTCAGGTCGAAGGCGAAGTAGCCCTGCTCGTCGCTCTGCGTGCCCAGGGCCAGGTGCTTGAGCCACAGCGCGGCGGCGGGCAGCGGCTCCTGGGTGTAGGCATCGAGCAGGCGCCCGCGCAGGCGGTAGGCCGTGGTATCGGGTAGGCGGGTTGGGCGGGCCGGTTGGGCCGGCGCAGACCGGGGCAGACTTGGCGCGGCCAGGTTTGGACGGCCGGCCGCCATCAGCAACACGGCTCCTAGCCCGAGGCAGGCTGTATAAACGAATGTATAAGTCCGGCTGGAACCAGCCGAATCATCGGAAAAGCGCATAAATCGGGGATAGGGGCGCGCAAGGTACGCAAAGCCGGGGGCAAGGTTAAGCCGGCTTTGGGCGTTGCGTCGAACCCGATCAGTGCAGCCAGTCTTCCAGCTGGAGCAGGAATGGGCGGGGCGGCTCGGCCAAGACCGTGATGCGGACGCCCGGAATGGCACCGCCTATAACAGCGCGCTGCGGCAGCGGTTGGGCGTGCCGAATTGGCTCGTCGGGTTGAGACTCCCCGGCAAGCGGTGCTGCGGCCGGCCGTAAGGCCCGCGGCCGGGCAATCAAGGGGCGCAGGCGCTGCTCGGGCCAGACGGGCCGCTGGGCAGCGGCGTCGGTTGGCGTCAGGGCTGCCCAGACGACCGCGCCGGCCACCAGCCAGCGGTACCAGCGAGGGGGCCGCAACCGGGGCTGAAGGAAGAGCGGGCGGTCGAGCTGATCGGGCCTGAAACGGCCGCAGATGCTGGCAGTGGCGCGGGAAAACCAACGCAGCAGCTCCGCATCACTCATGCCGGTGAAATCGACCACTACTGTACGGCAGGCGGCGCAGTGGCGGCCCTGCCCGGCGGGCGTCAGCTGCTGCCAGTCTTCGTGGCAGGGCTGCGGGACGGTAAGAACAAAAGCGGAATCCGGCATCGGGCGGCATGTTGAGTACCCTGCATGGATGCGCCGGCCAGCCTGATTCCATAGGCCTTAGTCGATGTCGGGGGGCGTGAACGTGACGGTTGATATCCGGGGCGGGGGCGGCACCGACTTTGGCCGGTGCGGCACAAACGTCTCGCCGGGTTCCAGCACCAGGTGGGATTCGCCCAGGACGGCTGCCATGCCGCGCAGGCGCACCGTCAGCTCGGCCGCCAGCGGCACGCGCCGGCCGATGTAGTAGTCGTGGGTGGAATCGGGGGAAGCGGCTACGTAGAGCAGGGAGTCGCGCAGGGCGGGTGGCAGGCGCAGCGCGAAGCGGCCGGCGGCGTCAGTGCGCGCCTGCACGGTGCTGTCGGCCAGGCTGGTCACGTAGGCCCCGGCCAGCGGGCGGCCGGAGTCGAGGTCGACTACCAGCCCACGCACCAGCACGTCGGCCGGCGTGGCGGCGGGCGGCGTCCGGAGCTGCAGCTGCCCGGGCGCGGGCGTTTCGCAGCCGCTCAGGGCCAGGGCCGCGGCGGCCAGCCAGGCGGGCCAGGTGCGCGGGGCCTGGTGCTGGGGTAGTTGACGCGGGCGAAACCGACCGCAGCGGCGGCCGTGGCGGCTGAGCCAGGCCAGCACTTCCACCTCGCTCATCTGGGTAAAATCGACCACTACTTTCTCGCAGGCGGCGCAGTAGCGGCCGCCGGCTACGGGCGTCATCCGCGCCCAATCGGCGGGGCAGGGCTGCGGAACGGAGAGGCGAGTAGCCATGGGGAGGAGCGGCACTACCGGCGAAAGAAACCGGCTCTGAATAACCGAAAACGGCGCGGCCGGGAAATGCCAACGCGCAACGCCGCCGCATTATTTTCTATCTTTTGGGCCTCCAAATTCTATTCTCCCCGCTTTGCCTCCCTCTACGCTCCCTCCCACGCGCTCGGCCGGCCTGTTTCGGCGCAAGGCGCTATCCGACCTGCTGGCCAACCCGCCCGCTGATGAAGACCTGCACGGCTCGCACCCCGGTGAGCATGGCCTGGCCCGCCACCTGACGGTGCGCGACCTGACCGCCCTGGGCATTGCCGCCGTTATCGGGGCCGGTATTTTCAGCACCATCGGCAACGCCTCGCACGACGGCGGCCCGGCCGTGTCGCTGCTGTTCGTCTTCACCGCCATTGCCTGCGCCTTCTCGGCGTTGTGCTACGCGCAGTTTGCGGCCACCATCCCCGTGTCGGGCTCGGCCTACACCTACGCCTACGCCTCCTTCGGCGAGCTGGCGGCCTGGATTATCGGCTGGGCCTTGATTATGGAGTACGCCGTGGGCAACATCGTGGTGGCTATCAGCTGGTCGGACTACTTCACCGGCCTGCTCGACGGCGTCGGGGTGCACCTGCCCATCTGGCTGACGATGGGCATGCAGAGTGCCCACAAGCACTACAACGCCGTGCTGGCGCTGATGCAGGCCGGCAAGCCGCTGAGCGAGGCTTCGGCGGCGCAGCTGGAAGGCTACAAGGCCTGGGCCGCCGCGCCCGAGCTGCCGGGCGGCCTGCGCCTGGTGCTGGACCTGCCGGCCGGCCTTATCACCCTGGCCATTACCGCCTTGGTGTACGTGGGCATCAAGGAGTCGAAAAACGCCTCCAACCTGCTGGTGGTGCTCAAGCTGGCCGTGGTGGCGGTGGTTATCCTGGTGGGCGCTTTCTACGTGCAGCCCGAAAACTGGAGCCCCTTCGCCCCCAACGGCATCGGCGGCGTGCTCAAGGGCGTGTCGGCCGTGTTCTTCGCCTACATCGGCTTCGATGCCATCAGCACCACGGCCGAGGAGTGCAAAAACCCCCAGCGTGACCTGCCGCGCTCCATGATTTACGCGCTGGTTATCTGCACCGTCCTCTACGTCATCATCACGCTGGTACTCACCGGTATGGTGAACTACAAGGAGCTGGCCGTGGGCGACCCGCTGGCTTACGTGTTCAACAAAGTGGGCGTGACCTGGCTGGGCAAAATCGTGGCCGTGTCGGCGGTGCTGGCCATGGCCTCGGTGCTGCTGGTGTTCCAGATCGGCCAGCCCCGCATCTGGATGACCATGTCGCGCGACGGGCTGCTGCCCAAGGTGTTTGCCCGGGTGCATCCCAAGTACCACACGCCCTCGTTCTCCACCATCGTGACGGGCTTTTTCGTGGGCGTGCCGGCCATGCTGCTGAACATGGACCTGGTTATCGACCTGACCAGCATCGGCACGCTCTTCGCCTTCGCGCTGGTGTGCGGCGGCATCCTCGTCATCGACCCGCACGGCAAATCGGAGGCTCGCTTCAAGGTGCCTTACCTCAACGGCAAATTCCTGGTGCCCCTGCTGCTGCTCATCGTGGGCGGGCTGGTGTTCGTCTACAACCGCGACAACGTCAACGAGTTCTTCCGGCTGGTGAGCTTTTCGGAGGGCTACGAGGGCTTCCGCCACCAGATTCCGATGCTCGTGTTTCTGATTGCCTGCGGGTGGGTGGCGGCGGTGTCGTTCACCAAAAACCTCTCGCTGCTGCCCGTGCTCGGCCTGCTCACCAACCTCTACCTGATGACGCAGCTGGGCATCAGCAACTGGCTGCTGTTCGGCGCCTGGCTGATCATTGGCCTGGCCATCTACTTCAACTACGGCTTCAAGCACTCCAAGCTGAACCGGCCCGCCGGGGCCCGCTAAGGGCGCACGACTCGACCTGGGCCCGGCGCCGCGGCGGTAACGCGCGGCGCCGGGCTTTTTGGTTGCCCGCCGCGGCCGAGTATACTTGAGGGGATGGCAGCCCCGCCGCTGCTCGTTGTGCGCTCTATGGAACCTACCGCCGCTGATCCGGCCGCTTTGCGGGCCGCGCTGGCCGCCCGCCTCGATGCTTCCCGTCGGGAGCTGCTCGACCTGGGCCTGCGCAACCCCCTACTCAACTACCGCGCCTCGCCCGCCCGGGGCGTGACGGTGGTACGCGAGCAAGCGGCCGCGGTGTACGAGGCGCTGGTGCGGCAGGGCAAAACCATGTACTTCCAACCGGCGCCCAGGCCGAAACCGGCCGCCCGCCCCGCCGAGGAAGCCCCCGCCGAGCGCGCCGCCCTGCTCGCCGACAACCGGCTGCAGACCGACGAAACGGCCGACAGGCTGGAAAGCCGGCTGCTCAATTCCTACTACACCGCCCGCACCAGCCTGGAAGAACAGGGCGTCAACATCCTCTACCTCGCCCTGGGCCAGCTGCAGTGGTACGAGGCCAGCAGCCGCGCGGAGCCGCGCCGGGCGCCGCTGGTGCTGGTGCCCGTGCTGCTGGAGCGCAGCGGCGCGGCCGAGCGGTTTCGGCTGCGCTACACCGGCGCCGACATCGAAGCCAACCTTTCGCTGCAGATCAAGCTCCAAACCAGCTTCGGCCTGAGCCTGCCCGAGCTGGAGGACGACGCCGACGTGGCCGCCTACCTGGCCGCCGTGGCCGAGGCCGTGGCCGCCCGGCCGGGCTGGCAGGTGCAGGCCGACGCCATTGCCTTGGGCTTCTTCTCCTTCAGCAAGCTGCTGCTCTACCGCGACCTGGACCCCGCCACCTGGCCCGCCGACGCCGACCTGCTGGCCCACCCCGCCATCGGGGCCCTGCTCGGCCCCGCCGGCTTCCGCGACCCGGCCCCCAGCGTGGGCGACGACGCGTTTCTCGACACCGACAGCCCGGCCCACGAACTGCACCAGGTGCTCGACGCCGATTCGTCGCAGTTGCTGGCCTTGCTGGCGGCGCGGGAGGGGCGCAACCTGGTCATTCAGGGCCCGCCCGGCACGGGCAAGTCGCAGACCATTGCCAACCTGCTGGCCGAGGCTATCGGGGCGGGGCAGCGGGTGCTGTTCGTGGCCGAAAAAATGGCCGCGCTGGACGTGGTTAAGCGTCGGCTCGACGCGCTCGGGCTGGGCGCGGCCTGTCTGGAGCTGCACTCGCACAAGGCCAACAAAAAGGCGGTGCTCGACGAGCTGAAAGCAACCCTGCAGCTGGGGCGCCCCGCCGCTCCCGCCACGGCCGACCTGGTCAGCCAGCTGCCGCGCTACCGCCAGATCCTCAACGACTACGCCCTGGCTGTGAATGCCCCGCTGGGCCGCAGCCGCCGCAGCGCCCAGCAGGTAATGGGCGAGCTGCTGCACCTGCGCCGGCAGTCGGGGGCCGCTGCGCTGCCGCGCGTGGCCTTCGCCGGCCTCAGCCAGTGGACCGACGCCGACGCCGCCCAGGCCGAAGCCCTGGCCGCCCGCCTGCAGGCCACCTTGCAGAAAATCGGCCCGCCGAAGCAGCTGCCGTTCTGGGGCAGCGAGCTGACGGTGCTGCTGCCCGCCGAACAACACGCTCTGACGCAGCGCCTGGCCGCTGCCCAGGCCGCCGTGGCCGCGCTGCCAGCTGCCGCCCAAGCCCTGGCCGCCGCCCTAAACCAGCCCGCCCCTCCCGACCGCCACGCCGCCGAAGCCCTGCTGCCCCTGGCCCGGCACGTGCAGCTCGCCCCGCCGCTCACCGGCGCCACCGTGGCCGATGCAGCCTGGATCCGGCAGGCTGCCGGAATTCAGGCGGTGCTGCAGGCCGGGGCCACCCATAACGCCCTGCGCCGGCAGCACGACGCTGATTGGCTGCCCGAAGCCTGGGGGCAGGATCTGTCGGTTGAGCGCGCCGCCCTGCTCACCTACGGCCCGAAGTGGTGGAAATTCCTCAGCGGCCGTTACCGCCAGGCCCGGCAGCGTCTGCAGGCGCTTTGGCGCCACGCCCTGCCCGACGACAACGCCCCCGTGGTAGCCGCCATCGACGCCCTGCACGAAGCCGCCCGCCACGCGCAAACGGTGGAGGCCGCCCGCCCGCTGCTGAGCAGCCTGTTTGGCTCCGCGTGGCAGGGGCTGCGCTCCGACTGGCCCGCCCTGCGCCGCACCGCCGACTACCTCACGCTCACCCACCAGCGCATTGCTCAGGGCCAGCTGCCCCCCAGCCTGCTCACCTACCTGGCCGCCCCGGGTGGTAGTACGGCTCCAGGTCGTGCTGCCAATATCGTTGAACGACCCAGTCCGCCCGCCGCTCCTGCTGCCGCGTATGCCAACGCGCCGGCCGGATTGCCCGCCGGCCTAACGGCCCTCGAAACCGCCCTGCACCAACACCGCGCCGCCCTGCAGGCCGTGGCCGATGCCCTGCAGCTCAACGAAGCCCGCCGCTTCGGTCCCGATGGCCGGCTGCAGCTGCAGCCCTTCGCCCAGCAGGCCGCGACGCTGACGACCTGGCAAGCCGAGCTGCCCACCCTGCAGCAGACCGTGGAATGGAACAACGCCGCTGCCCAGGCCACGGAATTGCCGGAGCAGCTGTTGCTGGCCGAAAGCTGGCCCGAGGCCGCCCGGCAGCTGACCGCCGCTGTGCGCCAGACCTGGCTGGAATACCTGCAGCGCCTGGCCTATGAGCAGCACCCGGCGCTGCGCCAGTTTGAGCGGGCCGCCCACGAAGAAACCGCCGCCCGCTTCCGCGAGGCCGACCGCGCCGCGCTGCACCACCACCGGGTGCGGGCCCTGCTGCGCCACCACCAGCAGCTGCCCCACCCCCAGGCCGGCGGGCAGATGCTGGTGCTCAGCCGTGAATTCGCCAAGAAAACCCGGCACCTGCCCCTGCGCCGCCTGATGGCGGAGGCCGGCCGGGCCGTGCAGGCCATCAAGCCGGTGCTGATGATGTCGCCGCTATCGGTGGCCAACTTTCTGCCGCCCGGCGCGGTGGAATTCGACCTGGTAGTGTTCGACGAAGCCTCCCAGGTGAAGCCCGTCGATGCCCTCGGCGCCATTGCCCGCGGCCGGCAGCTGGTCGTCGTGGGCGACTCCCGGCAGCTGCCACCCACGTCCTTTTTCGACTCGCTGACTGGCAGCGGCGACGAGGCCGACGAGGAAAGCGTGACGGCCGACATTCAGAGCGTGCTGGAGCTGTGCCTGGCCCGGCAGATGCCCGAGCGGATGCTGCGCTGGCACTACCGCTCCCGCCACCCCGCACTCATTGCGCCCTCCAACCACCTGTATTACCACGACCGGCTGGTCGTCTTCCCCAGCCCCGGCGGCGCGACGCGACTCGGCCTGGTGTATCACCACCTGCCCGATACTTATTATGAGCGCGGCACCACCCGCACCAATCCGCTGGAAGCGCAGGTCGTGGCTGAGACCGTGCTGCAGCACGCCCGCCACACGCCCGCGCTGACTTTGGGCGTGGTGGCTTTCAGCATGGCCCAGCGCCAAGCCATCGAGGATGCGCTGGAGCAGCTGCGACGGGAGCACCCCGACATCGAAGCGTTTTTCAACCGCCACCCGCACGAGCCGTTCTTCGTCAAGAACCTGGAAAACGTGCAGGGCGACGAGCGCGACGTAATGCTCATCAGCGTGGGCTACGGCCGCACCCGCGAGGGCTACCTGGCCATGAACTTCGGCCCGCTCAGCGGCGCGGGCGGCGAGCGGCGCCTCAACGTGCTCATCACCCGCGCCAAGCTGCGCTGCGAGGTGTTCACCAACCTCTCCGCCGATGACCTCGACCTCACGCGCACCACGGCCCAGGGCGTGCGCGACCTGAAAACCTTCCTGCACTTTGCCCAGCACGGCCAGCTAAACCAGCTCGGAGAAACCGTCCGGCCGCCGGATTCATCCTTTGAAGAAGCAGTTTTCCAGGCCCTCATAGCCCGCGGCTACCGGCTCCGGCCGCAGGTCGGCTCGCAGGGCTTTTACCTCGATCTGGCCGTCGTCGACCCCGCGCAGCCCGGCTGCTACCTGCTCGGCATCGAGTGCGACGGGGCCATGTACCACGCCGCCCGCTCGGCCCGCGACCGGGACCGGCTGCGCCAGCAGGTGCTGGAAGCCGTGGGCTGGCGCCTGCACCGCATCTGGAGCACCGACTGGTTCCGCGACCCGGCCGGCGAAACCGAGCGGGCCGTGCAGGCCATCGAAGCGGCCCGGCAGGCTGCTGATAAACATGCTGATGATGAGCAGGTGCCCGCACTTGAAAGCACGGCGTCGACGACACCGCCGACGGGTATCGAGCGGGAGGAAGCCGCGCCAGTTGCGGTGGCCGAACCCTACCAGCTGGCCCAGCTGCCGGCCGCCGTGGGGCACCGCGAGCTGCACCAGCACAGCCTGAGCTTGCTGGCCGGCTGGCTGGCCCAGGTGGTGCGCGTCGAAAGCCCGATTCACGTGGACGAGGCCACCCGGCGTCTTGCCCAGGCCAGTGGCGCCACGCAGGTGGGGGGCCGCATGCGCCAGGTGGGCCGCGACGCCGCCCTGCTGGCCGCCAACCTGCGCCACCTGCGCCGCCAGGGCGACTTCCTGTGGGAAAACACCATGCAGCAGCCCCCGCTGCGCGACCGAAGCCTGCTGCCCGCCATTTCGCGGAAGCTGCCGCTGGTGGCGCCCGAGGAGCTGGCCCGCGCCCTGCGCACGGTGGTGGCGCAAAGCTTCAGCCTGCCCCGCGACGCGGCCTACCTGGCCACCGTGCGCCTGCTCGGCTTCGGCCGCCTCTCCGACGACATGCGCGAGCTGCTCGACGGCGTGCTGACGGGCCTGCTGGCCCGCGGCGAGCTGGAAGAAGCCGGCGGCGTGCTCCGCCCGGTAAGTTGGCCGGGACAGATATGAGCAATTGACTGAGGTTGGGCTCCGCGCCATAGGCAGCATATAAGTTGATAATATGATTAATGGGCTGATATATAAAACCATAGCTTGTGGATGATGCGCTTGCCCTCCTGCCGCCCGGCGAAACCATCTTGCTGACCCTGCGCCTCGCCGGCTCCATCCCCGCCCGCGCCGGCCGCGAGTTGCAGCAGCAACGCATAGCCGCCCAGCAGGCCGCCCGTACCGCGCCCACGCCCACCGAAGCCCAAGCCGCCCACCGCCGGGCCGAAAAGCGCTTCTTCGCCGACTTCGACGCCGTGCTCGACTCGGCTCTGGTCGGGGGCCACTACCTGGAGAGGGAAAAAATAGCCGAAGCCGTGGCCGGGGAGCTGCTGCTACTGGAGGAGCAGGGTTTGCGGGTGCCCTGCTTTGCCTTGACCTTCAATCACCTGCACGCGGTGCTGCACCAGCCCGCCGGCCACCGCCTCGCGCTGTACAAAGCCGTGGAGCTGCTGCACCAGCGCACCGCGGCTCAGGCCCGCCGCATCCTGCGCGGTCAGCTGCCCAGGGAGGCCGACTTCTGGCACCCCGGCTGCCACGAGCTGCCCATTTTCGACGCGGCCGAGCTGACCCGGGTGCAGGCCTACCTGCTCGGCCACGCTGCCCGCCTGAAGCTGCCGGCCCGCTACCACGCCTGGCCCTACCAGCACAGCGCCCCGCTCGGCGGTTGAGCCCCCAGCAGCCCGGGCCGCTGAGGGCCGCAAGCCGTAGTGCGGGCTTGGTCGTATGTAAGGCTCCCGTCCCAAGCCTTTATGCGCTACCTGCTTATTCCGGCGCTTTGCCTGTTGCTGGCCCGTCCCGCCGTGGCCCAGCACTCCGCCACCGATTCCGTCAGCGCTGACCGTTTCGCGGCCTACACCTTCGCCAACGACGCCTACTTCAAAACCGATTACTACTTCACGCAGGGCATGAGCGGCACCGCGGTGCTGCCCGTGCTGCGCCTCCTGCCCGGCGCCCGGCTGCTGCGCCTGCCGCTTGGTGGCGTCCAGCACTTCGGCCTGCGCCTGACCTACGACGGCTTCACCCCGCTGCGCATTCAGGACCCGCTCATCCGCGTCGGCGACCGGCCCTACGCGGCCTACCTGTACCTCGATTTCTTTCGCGCCGCCACCGCTGCCGCCCGGCGCCGCCGCCTGACTACCGCGCTGAGCCTGGGCCTGATCGGGCCGGCGGCCGGGGCCCGGGGCTTTCAGACCAAGCTGCACGCGCTGCTCGGCGCGCCCACGCCGCGTGGCTGGGGCTACCAGATTCGCAACGACCTGGTGCTGGGCTACGCCGCGCGCTGGGAACAGCGGCTGTGGAGTGCCGGGCGCAGCGTCGAGTTGATTGGCGGGGGCACGGCGGCCCTGAGCACCCTGCGTACCTACGCCGGGGCCGAGGCCCGCTTACGCGTGGGGCTACTCAACTCGTATTTCGCCGACCTCGGCGTGGCCTCGCGTGCCACCCGCCGCGGGCGGCGCGCCCAGTTCTACGCCGAAGCCTGGCTGGACGGCCGCCTCATCGGCTACGACGCGGCCCTGCAGGGCGGCCTGCTGCGCCGCGACAATCCCTACGAGCTGCCCGCCCGCGACCTGAAGCGCGGCGTGCTGCGCGCCACCGGCACCCTGGGCCTGGGCTACGCCGGCCTGCGCCTGACGGCGTCAGCCGTGCAGATTTCGCCGGAGTTTCGGGGTGCCCGGCAGCACCGCTGGGCCCAGCTGGGGCTGCAGGTGGCGTTTTGAGTCAATAAATAATCAGCAAGGAGCAATGCACACCTGATGGCGTAACCGGGGCAGTAGGCGGGCGTAGCCTCCTAACTCCTAACTCCTAACTCCTAACTCCTAACTCCTAACTCTTTACTTCGCCCGGTTGATAATGAACACGCTCAGCAGGATGATGCCCATGCCGAGCAGGTGCCAGCCGTTGATAACCTCGCCGTCGAGCAGGCCCCAGGCCAGGGCCATGATGGGCACCAGGTAGGTATTGGAGGAGGCAAACAGCGCCGTCGACTGCTGAATGAGCCGGTTGAAAAGCACCATGGCCACGGCCGTGCTCAGGGTCGCCAGCAGCGCGATGTAGCCGAAGGCCGTCCAGGCGCCGGGCACGTGCTGTAGCTTGTAGACGAAATCGGTGCCGAGCAGCAGGTACACGGCCGCTGGCCCGCCGATGAGCATGAGCAGCAGCCCCGTCACGGCCAGGGCCGGCATGCCGTGGAAGTGGTGCTTGATGAGGTTGATGCTGATGCCGTAGCCCAGCGTGGCCAGCACGATGTAGAGCCCGTACCAGGCGTTGCCCTGCCCGCTGGGGGTGGCGTCGCCGCCGCTGCCGCCCAGGCCCATCAGCACGATGGTGCCCAGCAGCCCGGCCCCAATACCCGCGGCCCGCAGCCAGGTGATGCGCTGGCCGAAGAACAGGGCACCCATCAGCAGGGTGAAGACGACCGTGAGGGCGTTGAGCACGCCGGCCAGCCCCGAGGCCAGCTTGGTTTCGGCGTAGGCGAAGAGGAAGGCCGGAATCAGCGTGCCTACCACCCCGCTCAGCAGCAGCCACTTAAAGCGGCTGCGCTCCACCCGCCGCACGTGGCGCAGGGCAAAGGGCAGCAGCAGCAGCGAGGCCACCGTGACGCGGGCCGCGCCCAGCTCCAGGGCCGAAAACACCACCAGCCCTTTCTTCATCAGAATAAACGAGGTGCCCCAGATGGAAGCCAGCACGATGAGCAGCACCCAGGCCGTGAGCGGCGTGGGCTGGTGCGGCGGCGGGCCGGCCACGGTGGGGGAGGAAGGGGCAACAGCGGCAGCGGGGGCGGGAGAGGAGTTCATGCCGGGCAAAGGTCGGAAGAACCCGGCAGCCGTTGCCCGGCCGCTGGCCCGAATTGCACCGGTCCGGTTCGGCGGCCCCGCGTGCCGGCCCGAAGCGGCGCCGCTGTACCTTGGGCGCCATCAGCCCGTGCGCAGCCGGGGTGCAACGCCCGCGGCCCCGGCGCTGTCTGTCACGCTACACCACTTCGCTATGCCCCGCATTCTACTCGCTTTCCTGCTGCTCGCCGGCCTGGCGCCGCCCGCCGCCGCGCAGTCGTCGCTCTACATGCCGCGCGACATCAAGGCCGCTTACGCCAAGGGCACCCGCGCCCTCGACGGCCGCCCCGGCCCGCGCTACTGGCAAAACCGCGCCCGCTACGACATCACCGTGCAGGCCGCCCCGCCCGCCCGCGACGTCCGCGGCCGCGAGCAAATCGTGTATACCAACAACAGCCCCGACACGCTCCGGCAGGTGGTGTTCCGGCTGATTGCCAACATCCACCAGCCCGGCGGCGCCCGCGACGGCGACGCCGCCCCCGCCTACCTCACCGAGGGCGTGCAAATCGACTCCTTCGCGGTGGCCGGCCAGGCCCAGGACCCCAAAACCTGGCGCGGCCCGGCTACGGCCAAGACGGTGAAGCTGCCCAAGCCCCTGCTGCCCCACGACTCGGTGCGCTTCTCCGTCGTCTGGCACTACAACGTGTCCGAGCAGAGCGGGCGCGAGGGCATGATTGACCCGACCACGTACTTTCTGGCCTACAGCTACCCGCGCGTGGCCGTCTACGACGACTACAACGGCTGGGACCGGCTGCCCTTCGTCGACAGCAAGGAGTTCTACAACGACTTCAACGACTACACCCTGCGCGTGCGGGTGCCCGCCAACTACCTCGTGTGGGCTACCGGCGTGCTGCAGAATGCCGACAAGGTGCTGCAGCCCACCTACGCCAAGCGCCTGAAAAAAGCCCTGAAAAGCGACGAGGTCATTCACGTGGCTACGGCCGCCGAGCTGGCCCAGAAGAACGTGACGGCCCAGAACCCGTTCAATACCTGGCTGTTCACCGCCCGCGAAGTGCCCGACGTAACCTTCGGCCTGAGCGACCATTACCTGTGGGATGCCGGCAGCGTCGTCGTCGATGCCAAGGCCAAGCGCCGCGCCTTGATGCAGGCCGCCTACGCCGAAAAGACCGTCGACTTCCGCGAGTCGGTGAAAAACGGGCAGTACGCCCTGGGCTGGTTTTCGGACCCCAAAAACTGGCCCGGCGTGGCGTATCCGTACCCCACGATGACCGCCTTCCAGGGCTTCGCCGACATGGAGTATCCGATGATGGTCAACGACAGCCCGCAGGAGGACCCCGCGTTTGCCCAGTTCGTGCAGGACCACGAAATCGTGCACACCTACTTCCCGTTCTACATGGGCATCAACGAAAGCCGCTACGCCTACATGGACGAGGGCTGGGCCACCACGTTCGAGCTGCTCATCGGCCGGGCCGAGCGCGGCGCGGCGGCCGACGAGCTGTACCGCAAGTTCCGGGTGGAGCGCTACATCAAGGACCCCGCCACGGCCCAGGACCTGCCCATCATCACGCCCAGCAGCGAGCTGAAGGCCGGCTACGGCAACAACGCCTACGGCAAACCCTCGCTGAGCTACCTGGCCCTGAAGGACATGCTGGGCGACGAGCTGTTCAAGAAGTGCCTGCACACGTACATGGACCGCTGGCACGGCAAGCACCCCATTCCCTGGGACTTCTTCCACTCGATGAGCAACACCGCCGGCCAGGACCTGAGCTGGTTTTTCCAGAACTGGTTTTTCACCAATCACTACATCGACCTGGCCGTGGCGGGGGTAAGCGGCACCACCCTCACCGTGCAAAACGTGGGCGGCTTCGCCATTCCCTTCGACGTGGCAGTGGAGTACACCGACGGCTCGAAAGCCACCCTGCACCAGTCGCCCGCCATCTGGCAGGCCAACCAGCGCCAGGCCACCATCACCCTGCCCAAGGAAGCCAAAGCAGTGACCTTGCAGGGCGGCCTGTACCTCGACGCCACCGAGAAAGACAACGTGTGGTGGCGGTAAGCCCTAAGTAGCTGCCGCCGGCTCACCCCGTAGTCATTGCGAGCGAAGCGCGGCAATCTTTCCTCTAGTAGCACGGCCGCTACAATCCACTCTACCCGAAAACGGCACCGCCCGAAACCACAGATGCTGGTTTCGGGCGGTGCTACTTATGCCGTTGTGCCACGAGAGGAAAGATTGCCGCGCTTCGCTCGCAATGACTGCCGGTGCTACCGCTGCTTGCAAACGACGGCAGGCGGCTTAGTCGGCCAGCACTGCCTCGCTCTGCGCAATGCTGGCCAGAATAGCCCGCACCTCATCCGGCGTGCCGGCTTCCACCAGTTGGGTGCGCCACTGCTTGGCGCCCACCAAGCCCTTGAAGTAGTGCGCGTAGTGCCGGCGCATCTCGAAGACGCCCAGCTTCGGGCCCTTCCACTCGATGCTCTTCTCAAAGTGCATCACGCAGGCGGCCACGCGCTCCTCCAGCGTGGGCGGGGCCAGCTTTTCGCCCGTCGCCACGAAGTGCTTGATTTCGCGGAAAATCCAGGGGTAGCCGATGCTGGCGCGCCCGATCATGATGCCGTCGACGCCGTAGCGGTTCTTGTACTCCACGGCTTTTTCGGGCGAATCGATGTCGCCGTTGCCGAAGATGGGAATCCGGATGCGCGGGTTGTTTTTGATGGCCGCAATCAGGCGCCAGTCGGCGTCGCCCTTGTACATCTGCACGCGGGTGCGGCCGTGCACCGTCAGGGCCTCGATGCCGATGTCCTGCAGGCGCTCGGCCACTTCCTCCACGTTCTTGGTGGTTTCGTCCCAGCCCAGGCGGGTTTTCACCGTCACGGGCAGGTGGGTGGCTTTCACCACGGCCGCGGTCATGGCCACCATCTTCGGAATGTCGCGCAGCAGGGCCGCGCCGGCGCCTTTGCAGGCCACCTGCTTCACCGGACAGCCGTAGTTGATGTCGATAAGGTCGGGGCCGGCCACGGTGCTGATGCGGGCGCACTCGCCCATGGTGTCCACGTCGGAGCCGAACAGCTGAATGCCGATGGGCCGCTCGTAGTCGAACACATCGAGCTTCTGCCGGCTCTTGGCCGCCGCCCGAATCAGCCCTTCCGACGAGACGAACTCGGTGTACATCAGATCGGCCCCGCCCTGCTTGCACACGGCGCGGAAAGGCGGATCCGACACGTCCTCCATCGGGGCGAGCAGCAAGGGAAAGTCGGGCAGGGCAATGTCGCGGATGTAAACCACAGCGGAACGGGTTAGCGTATTTTGCGCAAATTTACGACTATGTCAGGGTCCGCGGGCCTCGGGCGCTGCCGGGCCGCTACGGCCCGCGCCTCCAAGTGCCTCAGGCCCTGACTGCCGGCCAGCCATAACCGGCTTCTACTGCCCCTGGTTCCCGCGGTGCCGCCCGGCGCCCTCATTCCTCCTGCCCATGCGCCTCAGCCGCCCCCTTCGCCCCACCGACGAAAACCTGCACCCCGCCCTCGTTCTGATGCTGCTGGTGCTGCTGGTGGTGGGCGGTATGTGCGTAGGCTTCTTCGTGGCCATGATGCTGGTGGGTGCCGTCTACGGCCTGGATGCGCTGATGCGCGTCACCACCATCATTGCCGCCCCGCAGAACTCGCCCGAGGGCTGGGGCATCCTGATGCTGATGCAGGGCGTGCCGCTGCTCTTCGGCTTCGGCGGCGGCGCTTTGCTGGTGCCGGTGGTGCGCGGCCTGAAGCCCGGGCCCTACTTCCAGCCCCGGCAACCGGTGCCCGCCTTCTGGCTGGTGGCCGCCATGGTCCTCATCATCGTGAGCATTCCGGCCATGTCGGTGCTCATTGCCTGGAACGCCAACCTGCACCTGCCGCCCGCCCTCTACGGCTGGGAAAAAGCCGCCCGCCTCTACGAAGACCAGGCCCAGGTGCTCACCACCTTCCTCACCAAGTTCAACACCTTCAGCCGCTTCCTGGTGGCGCTGCTGGTGGTGGCCGTCATTCCGGCCATTGCCGAGGAGTTGACCTTCCGCGGCGTGGTGCTGCGCCAGTTTGCCCGCTGGACGGGCTCCGTGCACTGGGGCGTGTGGCTGTCGGCGGCCGTGTTCAGCGCCATTCACGTGCAGTTCTTCGGCTTCTTCCCGCGCCTGCTGCTGGGCGTGGTGCTCGGCTACCTCTTCGCCTGGAGCGGCAACATCCGCGTGTCGATGGCCGCCCACTTCGCCCAAAACGGCTTCCAGCTACTGCTGCTCTACCTGCAGCAGCGCGGCACCATCGCCTTCGACGCCGACGGCAACGAAGCCCTGCCCTGGACCTGGGCCTCCGTCTCCCTGCTCATCACCGCCGGCCTGCTCTACTGGCTCTACCAGCAGCGCTTCCAGCCCGAAGTGGCCCCGCTCGAAGCGCACACGCTCACCAGCCACGGCGTGGAAGTGCGCCGCGCCGACGCCGAAGCGGCTCCGCCCGTCGCCGGGCACACGCTCACCAGCCACGGCATCGAAACGCCCACGCCCGACCAGCCCCGCGCCTAACCCGCTGCTTACCCATACGCGCCAAACTCGTCTGGCACCCCCTCTCCTTTTCGGAGAGGGGGCCGGGGGGTGAGGCGCAACGTCCCCAGCCTATTCCTTTCCGCTAGCCCCGCCACCCCGCTTTGACTACGCCCGCCACCCCCGAATCCGCCGAAGCCCAACAAAAGCCCCAGCTGTCCAACATGTGGCAGCGCATCATTTCCGGCGTCATCGGCGCGGTGCTGCTGCTGGGCAGCATCTGGTACAGCGGCTGGACGTTCGGCCTGTTCTTCGGCCTGGTACAGGCCCGTATGCTCTGGGAGTTCTACCGCATGATGAAGGAGCTGAACTACAAGCCGGCGGCTATTATTGGCGGGGCCGTGAGCCTGCTGATTTTTGTGGCGGTTTTCGGCATATGTAGCTCCGACCTGATAAGAGGAGGTTACACGGTTTATCCGCCTTTAAGTGCCACAGGAGGCAACTCAGTTTATAGTGGTTCGCAAGGTCAAATCGAGTTAACTGCGGCGCAGCTACAGATGACGCAGATGATGCCTCTGCTGGCTGCTGGAGCCGCTATTCTACTGTTCCTACTGCCCATCATCCTCATCCTGCGCGAAATGTTCTGGTGGCCGCGCGAGAAGCAGCCTTTCTCGCCCTTTCCCAACGTCGGCGTGGCTCTGCTTGGCCTGTTCTACGTCACTCTGCCCATGAGCGGGCTCAACGTGCTGGCCTTCACCGACCACGGCTACGACTACCGCCGCATCTTCGGCTTGCTGTTCCTCGTCTGGGCCGCCGACACCGGCGCCTACATTGCCGGCAAAAACTTCGGCAAGCACAAGCTGGCCCTGAGCATCTCGCCCGGCAAAACCTGGGAAGGCTGGGTCGGCGGCACCCTGCTCACCCTGGCCGTGGGCTGGGCCCTGGGCTACCTCATCCCCGAAATGCCCCTCGTCACCCGCCTCGTCGCCGCCCTGGTCGTGGCCGTCTTCGGCGTGCTCGGCGACCTGGCCGAGTCCATGCTCAAGCGCAGCGTGGGCGTGAAAGACTCCGGCCGCATCATGCCCGGCCACGGCGGCCTGCTCGACCGGTTCGACGCCTTCCTCTTCGCGGTGCCCGTGCTGGTGGTGCTGCAGCTGCTCTTCGGCGCCTAAAACGCACACCACCAGAAGCGAGAGCTACGACGAAGTGCTAGTTCCCCTCCTCTGCTGAGGAGGGGCTAGGAGTGGTTGATGGCGTTGTGAAAATCAGCGCGCAGTTGTCATCTACCGCCTCTGAGTTATCAACTACCTCTTCGCAGGCACCAACTACCGCCTTGCAGATGTCAACTACCACCTCACAGCTATCAACTACTGCCTCACAGGCATCAACTATCAGCTCCGAGCTATCAACTACCGCCCCACAGCTATCAGCTACCGCCTCGCAGGCATCAACTACCGCCTCGCAGCTATCAACTACCGCCTCCGAGCAATCAACTACCGTCTCGTAGCACGTTCCTACTGGCTCTGAGGCGTGCATCCGGCCCGCGCCATTCAGCCGAAACCCCAACTTTTCGCTTACCTAACGACTGTAAGCCTCGTACACCCTGGTAGTCGGGGAATCCTACTACCTTTGGCGCGCTATTTCTGCCCGCAGGCCCGCTGCTCGGTTGGTCTGGGGCGGCGCTGTTTCTGCATTCCCCCTCATTTCCCAACCCCTTTTACCCGACCAACAGCATGGCCTCTAACACGGTTTACAAGGAGCCGGCCCCCAAGGTGGACCGCGAGAATCCGCTCGAATCGATGATGTCGCGCTTCAACGTCGCCGCCGACATCCTCGGCCTCGACGACGCGACCTACAACGTGCTCAAAGCGGCCGACAAGCAGGTTATCGTACACATCCCGGTGACCATGGACAACGGCCAGGTGCGCGTGTTCGAGGGCTACCGCGTGGTGCACAACACCGTGCTCGGTCCCTCGAAAGGCGGCATCCGCTACGATAAAAACGTGCACCTCGACGAGGTGAAGGCCCTCGCCGCCTGGATGACCTGGAAGTGCGCCGTCGTCGACCTGCCCTACGGCGGGGCCAAAGGCGGCATCATCTGCGACCCCACGACCATGTCGGCCGGCGAGATTGAGCGCCTGACCCGCGCCTACACCCTGGCCCTGAAAGACGTGTTCGGCCCCGACCGCGACATTCCGGCCCCCGACATGGGCACCGGCCCCCGCGAAATGGCCTGGCTGATGGACGAATTCAGCAAGACCGTGGGCGCCACCACCCCGGCCGTCGTGACCGGTAAGCCGCTGGTCATGGGCGGCTCGCTGGGCCGCACCGAGGCCACCGGCCGCGGCGTGATGGTATCGGCCCTGGCCGCCATGAAGAAGCTGGGCATGGACCCCACGCAGTCCTCGGCCGCCGTGCAGGGCTTCGGCAACGTGGGCTCCTGGGCCGCCAAGCTGCTCTGCGAGCAGGGCGTGAAAATCAAGGCCGTCAGCGACGTGTCGGGTGCCTACTGGAACGAGAACGGCATCAACATCGACGAAGCCATTGCCTACAAGAACGCCCACAAGGGCCGCCTCGACGGCTTCGAGGGCGCCGTGCTGATGGACAACGCCGACGACCTGCTCACCTTGCCCGTCGACGTGCTGGTGCCCGCCGCCGTGGAGGACGTCATCACCGAGCACAACGCGCACAACATCAAGGCCAAGCTCATCGTGGAAGGCGCCAACGGCCCGACCTCGGCCTCGGCCGACCCCATCATCAACGAGAAGGGCATCATGGTGGTGCCCGACATCCTGGCCAACTCCGGCGGCGTGACCGTGTCCTACTTTGAGTGGGTGCAGAACCGCCAGGGCTTCAAGTGGACCGAGGAAATGGTGACCGAACGCGCCGACCGCATCATGTCCGACGCCTTCGAGAAAGTGTACGCCACCAGCCAGAAATACAACATCCCGATGCGCATCGCCGCCTACGTGGTAGCCATCGACAAAGTCGCCCAGACCTACAAGTTCCGCGGCAGCTTCTAACCCGCTGGCCAGCGCTGGTTTCGCCGCCCGCCCCCGATTTTGTCGGCCGTGGTAGCGAAATTCGCCGGCACAGACGTACTATTGCGTATAGCCCGGGCCGCAAGGTCCGGGCTATATTTGTACCCCGCATTCCGCCTCCCGCTCACCCCTAACGCCCCGCTGCTCGCTGTTGTCTGCCCCGCCGGCTGAATCCTAAACCGGTGAAATCAAGTACATCAGCGTTAACCTGCGCTTTATGAAGATCCACAAAGAAGGTCGCCGCATCCTTTTCTTCACCCTGCTGGCGCTGCTGGCCATCAACCTGCTCCTCTATCAGTTCAACGAGCAGGGCGTGGGCTTCAACCGCGTATTCTCGGGCGTGTCGGTGGTGGCATTTCTGCTGCTGCTGCAGTTTTTCCGCAGCCCCTACCGCAACCTGCTCACCCACGAGGATATCGTCATTGCCCCCGCCGACGGCAAGGTGGTGGTCATCGAGGACGTGCACGAGCCCGAGTTTTTCGACGGGGTGCGCAAGCAGATCAGCATCTTCATGTCGCCCATCAACGTGCACATCACCCGCAATCCGGTGTCGGGCACGGTGAAGTACTTCAAGTACCACCCGGGCAAGTACCTGGTGGCCTGGCACCCCAAAAGCAGCACCAAGAATGAGCGCACCACGGTGGTGGTCGAAACCGAAGCCGGCCCGCAGGTGCTCTTCCGCCAGATTGCCGGCGCCATGGCCCGCCGCATCGTGTGGTACGTGAACGAAGGCGACGAAGTAAGCCAGGGCGAGGAGTTCGGATTCATCAAGTTCGGCTCCCGCGTCGACGTGTTTGTGCCCGTCGATACCGACGTGAAAGTGCAGATCGGCGAGAAAGTAAAAGGCGGCCAGACCGTCATTGCCCAGCTGAAAACCCCGCCGCCCACGCTGTTCTAAGCAACGGTTCACCCCGCTGTCATTGCGAGGAGGCACGACCTGCCGCGCATCAAGCGACGTCAATCTTGCCTCTTGCGGCACAACGGTAACACAAGCCCGCCCGAAACTGATTCTGCAGTTTCGGGCGGGGCTGTTTTCGGCCAGTAGGCAGTGGGCCGTTTGTGCCGCGAGAGGAAAGATGGCTTCGCGTTGCTCGCAATGACTGCCGGTGGTTCACCCGCAGGGGCTTCCCTTAGTTCTGCGTCTACCCAGTGATGATGTGCGGCACGAACTCCGAGAGGTTGGTGATGATGCCTTCGGCGCGGCGGAAGCTCAGGGCGCAGGCCTCGCCGGCCCAGAACACGCCGGCCTGGTAGCGGCGGCCTTGTGCATCAGTCGGAAAATCAATCCACTGCTGGCGCACCTGCGGCTGCTCGGCGAAGTCACCGTCTTGGGCGTGCTTTTCCAGGCCGTACTCCATTTCGGTCAGGTTCTGGCCCTCGCGGCCGAAGAGCGGCTTGCGCACGTAGTGGCCCACGAGGTCGTCCATGCGGGCTTCCACCAGCAGCGGGTGATGCGGAAACACCTCCCAGAGGCGGGCCAGCATGGCCTTGCTCTGGAACAGCAGCGCGTAAGGCGGGTTGGCAATCATCACGTCGCGGCTGAGCAAGAGCTGGGTCAGGTCGTCGGTCAGCTCGGGCTCTTCCTCGGCCAGCAGTTCCCAGGGCACCAGCTTGAACACGAAGTCGAAGCGCTGCCACTGGCCGGGGCGTACCTCGGCCCAGGCGCCGCGGTCCTCGCCCAGCACCGATACCTGCATGGCATCGACCGAGCAGACGTGGGCGGTGCTGAAACCGGCGCCGCGGGCGGCCTCGGCCAGCACGGTGCAGTTGGCCTCGTCCTCGGCGCTGTCGGGCAGGTGCACGAGCAGCAGGTGCGGGGCCAGGTCCGGGTTGAGCTGCCGCCACTCGCGCAGCTGCAGCTCCAGGCCCTCGAAGAGCCCGTTGGCCTGCTGCTGGTCCTCGGGGCGGCCGGCGGCCATCAGGCTGGCCCACTGCACCACGGCGGTTTCGGGGATGCTGGTAGCCGTGTCGGCGTTGAACTCCACCAGTTTGGGGCCGTCGGCGGTGTGGGCCAGGTCGAAGCGCCCGTAGAGGTGCCAGTGCCGCTCGTCGTGCCAGCTGTGGCGCACGGCCGCCCAGAGGCGCTGGGGAATGCCGAGCTGCTGCAGGAAGGGGTCGGGCAGGTCGTCGGGCACGGCCTGCACCAGCATTTCGTAGAGCGTGTCGGCGGCCTGAAGCAGGGCTTCGGCCTCGGGCTCGGCCAGCTCCACGGCTTCGGGGGCGAGGTAGGCGGCGCAGGCATCTTCCACGGCCCAGTCCCAGCCCAGGCGGCGGATAGCCGGTTCGATGTCACCGGTAAGAGGCAGTAGGCGGATCATTCGGTCAATTAAAAATTGAGAATGAAAAATGAAAAATGGGCGCTGAGCGAAGCAGGAAAGCCGTCGTCCTGGGCCGCGCAACGGACCTGGCTCAAGCCCTGCACCCCGGCCACCAGCCAAGCCCCAGACGGGCGGGCAAAACGGCGTTGGGGCGGCGTTTTTCGGTCTGCGCGGGAGGGCAAGGCTGGTCCCTGGCTACGCCGACCGGCGGTTCGCGCGGCTCAGGATAAACCTTCCTGGCAAACTACCCCCCAAACCCGCGGAAGCCGCCGCGGCTGCCGAAGCCGCTGCTGCGGCTGCCGCGCGGGGCCGAGCTGCGCAGGGTGCTGCGCGAGGAACTGCGGGTGACGGTGGGGCTGGTGCGGATGCCGGCGTTGGCGGCGGTGCGGCTGCCCGCGAAGCCCCGGCCGTAGAAGCCGCGGCCTTCATTTTCCCGCTCGCGGTAGATGTTCTGGCGCCAGCCGTTGTTGCGCTGAAAGATGCCGGGGTTGGCATAGTAGCCGGGGTTGGGCGTGAGCCAGCGCCCGGCCATGTAGCCGATGCTGCTCCACATCAGCACGTCCATCAGGCCGGAGTGGCCCACGCGGTTTTCGGGGTAGCGGCGGCTGTAATCCTGCATCTGCTGCTGCAGGGCGCGGCCCTGCAGGGTGTCCACCTTACCGTCGTGGTGGCGCATGATGGCGGCCACCTGCTCCTTGCCGGCCGGACGCTCGGCCGTGATTTTCCACTGTCCGGGCTGCACCTCCGTCATTTCGGTGATGACGCCCTGGCTGTACGACTCCCCGCTGGTTTCGCCGCTCCAGTCGCCGGCGGCTTCGTCGCGGCGGTCATTGTTGCAGGCGGGCAGCACGGCCAGGCCCAGGCTGGCGGCGGCGGTGAGCAGCAGCAGGTTGCGGCGCCAGTCGCCGAGGCGGTAGAAAGGACGGTTCATAGCAATGGGAGCAGATGACGGGTGGCTAAAACAGAGGGCGGCGGCCGTAAACGTCCACAAAATCCGCCAAATCCGAAACGAAGTTCGGCGAAGCTAAAGAAGCCGCCGCAAACGCGGCCCGACGCAGTCGCGCCGCGAGCCTAAAACCACGCGGCCATGCGCTGGCACAGCTGTTCCAGGTACTGCTGGTCGGTCTGGTCGAAGTCGGCGAGCTGGTCGCTGTCCACGTCGAGCACGGCCACCACGGCGCCGTCCTTGAGAATGGGTACCACGATTTCCGATTTCGACAGCGAGCTGCAGGCAATGTGGCCGGGAAACTGCTCTACGTCGGGCACCAGCAGGGTGCGGGCCTCGGCCCAGGCCGCGCCGCACACGCCCTTGCCGCGCCGGATGCGGGTGCAGGCCACCGGCCCCTGAAACGGCCCGAGCACCAGCTCCTCGCCCTTCACCACGTACACGCCCACCCAGAAAAAGCCGAAAGCCTCGCGGAGCGCGGCCATGGCGTTGGCCAGGTTGGCCACCTGGTCCGGCTCGCCGGTGGTCAGCGCCTCGATTTGCGGGAGCAGGCCCTGGTATTGCTGGGCTTTGGAAAGCGAGCGGTCAATGAGCAGGTCTTCGGCCATTTGGTGAAATGGTGAGGTGGTGAAATGGTGAGTTGACGTTCGGACAACAAAATTAGAGCGAGATGGTGCGAAAGGTGGAAAAGGGCGCCGCGCCGACACTGGCAATCAATTCGAAAACTCACCACCTCATTGTATCACCATCTCACCATCTACCCGAACACGAACAGCTCGTCCGGGCCCAGGTCGTGCTGCTCGCGCAGGCCGGTGAGGCTGAGCGGCGGGGCCACCACGCCGCCCGCTCCGATGCGCACCGTGCGGCTGCGCAGCACCCGGATTTCGTCCCAGAGGCCGGCTTCCAGCAGCATGGTGTGCAGCGCCGGCCCGCCCTCCACCAGCACCGACTGCACCCGCCGGGCGTTGAGGTCGTCGAGGATGGCGGGCAGCAGGTCCTGCTGAGCCGGCACGGTTACGAAGCTCAGGTTGTCGCGGTCGGGCTGCTCCTTGTTGGTGTACACCACGGTGGGCTGCGAGCCGTCGAGCAAATGGTGGGTGGCGGGCAGCGTGAGCGTGCGGTCGATGACGAGGCGCAGCGGGTTGGGGCCGGGCCACTCGCGCACGTTCAGCTGGGGGTTGTCGTTGAGGGCCGTGCGGGTGCCCACCATAATGGCCTGCTCCTCGGTGCGCCAGCGGTGCACCAGCATCTTGGCGGCCGGCCCGCTGATGGCCACGGGCTGCCCGCCCGGCCCGGCCACGAACCCGTCGCGCGACTCGGCCCACTTCAGGATGAGGTAGGGGCGGCCCAGCTCCTGCACGGTGAAAAAGCGGCGGTTCAGGCGCCGGCCTTCGTCGGCCAGCAGCCCGGTGCGCACCCGGATGCCGGCCTCGCGCAGCTTGGCGTAGCCGCGGCCGGCCACCAGCGGGTTGGGGTCGTCGTTGCACACCACCACGTCGCGCACGCCGCGCGCAATGAGCAGGTCGGCGCAGGGCGGGGTTTTGCCGAAGTGCGAGCAGGGCTCCAGGGTCACGTACACCCGGCACTGCGCCAGGTCGATGCCCGGCGGCACGTTAGTCAGGGCGTTGACCTCGGCGTGGGGGCCACCGTACCGCTCGTGCCAGCCCTCGGCCACCACGCGGCCGCCGGCATCGGCCACCACGCAGCCCACCATGGGGTTGGGCCGGGCGGTGTGGGCACCGAGCAGGGCCAGGTCGAGGGCGCGGCGCATCAGCAGCGCGTCGTGGGCGGTGAAGTCGTCGGTGGGGGAGAGGTCGGGCATGGCCAAATATAGAGAGGGGCGCACATGCCCGCGTACCTTTGCCTCCGCATGACCATCCGCCAGCTCACCGACCAGCTCACCCAGAACCTGCAGGCCGTGTACCCCGCGCCCGAAGCCGCCAGCGTGGCTGCCCGGCTGGTGGAGCACCTGCTTGGGCTCGATGGGCTGCAGCGCCGCATGCGCGCCACCGAGCCCGTGCCCACCGCTGCCCAGGCCCAGGCCGCCGCCTGGCTGCCGCGCCTGCTGCGCCACGAGCCGCTGCAGTACGTGCTGGGCACCGCGCCGTTTCTGGATATGGACCTGCTGGTGACGCCCGCCACGCTCATTCCGCGCCCCGAAACCGAGGAGCTGGTGCAGCTGATAGTCCAGGAGCAGCACGGCCCCCGCGGCCGGCGCATCCTCGACGTGGGCACCGGCTCGGGCTGCATTCCGCTGGCGCTGGCCCGCGCGCTGCCCGAAAGCCAGGTCTGGGGCCTCGACGTATCGGCCGAGGCGCTGGCCGTGGCCCGGCACAACGGGCAGCAGTACGCCCCGCAGGTGCAGTGGCTGCAGGCCGATATTCTGACCGAAACGCCGCCGGGTATCAAACCGGCCAGCCTCGACGTGCTGGTGAGCAATCCGCCCTACGTGCGCGAATCGGAGCAGGCGCAGATGCGGGCCAACGTGCTCGACTTCGAGCCCCACTCGGCCCTATTTGTGCCCGACACCGACCCGCTCGTGTTCTACCGCCGCCTGGCCGCGCTGGGCACCGAGCTGCTAATGCCCGGCGGGGCTATCTATTTCGAAATCAACGAAGCGCTGCCCGCCGAAACCCTGCAGCTGCTCACCGAACGCGGCTACCGGCAGGCCCGCTGGCTGCCCGACCTGAGCGGCCGGCCGCGCATGGTGCGCGCCACCTGGCCCGGGCGTAGCGCTGTGGTGCAAGCCGATGACGTCTAAGTGAAAAGGCCTACCTTTGCCCGCCGAAAAGGTCTGCCCGTTTTCCCCTTCTTATGCCCAAGAAAGCCCCTGAGTACTTTGCGCATTCCACCGCCGTCCTCGACGAGGGCTGCCGCATCGGGGCCGGTACGCGCATCTGGCACTTCTGCCACATCAGCGCCGGGGCCGAAATCGGGGAAGACTGCACGCTCGGCCAGAACGTATTCGTGGCCGACGACGTACGCCTGGGCCGCAACGTGAAAGTGCAGAACAACGTGAGCCTGTACACCGGCGTCGAGTGCGCCGATGACGTGTTCATCGGTCCCTCGGCCGTGTTTACCAACGTCGTCAACCCCCGCGCCGCCGTGGTGCGCCGCCACGAGTACCAGCCCACCAAGCTGGGCCGCGGCGTGAGCATCGGGGCCAACGCCACCATCGTGTGCGGCGTGACCCTGGGCGAATACGCCTTCGTGGGGGCCGGCGCGGTGGTGACCAAGGACGTGCCGGCCTACGCCCTCGTCTTCGGCAACCCGGCCAAGCGCCGCGGCTGGATGAGCCGCCTGGGCCACACCCTGCAATTCGACGCGCACGGCTACGCCAGCTGCCCCGAAAGCGGCGAGGTGTACAGCCTCGGGCGCAGCGGCACCCTTACCTGTATTACTCCTGACCCCAACGCGTAACCAACGCAACGACCTGTGTACGAGCAGTTACTGAACAAAGAGGCCAAGCTGGCCGTCATCGGCCTCGGCTACGTGGGCCTGCCCATTGCCCTCGAGTTTGCCCGCAAAATCAGCGTTATCGGCTTCGATATCAACGCCCAGCGCGTGGAGATGATGCGCAACAACGTGGACCCCAGCGGCGAGTTGGAGGCCGCCGACTTCGAGGGCTGCGACATCACGTTCACCGACTCGCTCGACGTGCTGCGCGAGGCCCGCTTCTTCATCGTGGCCGTGCCCACGCCCATCGACGAGCACGCCATGCCCGATCTGAAGCCGCTCATCGGCGCTTCCACCACGGTGGGCAAGGTGCTGAAGGCCGGCGACTACGTGGTGTACGAATCGACCGTGTACCCGGGCTGCACCGAGGAAGACTGCATTCCGATTCTGGAGCGCGAGTCGGGCCTGAAATTCCCGACGGACTTCAAGGTGGGCTACTCGCCCGAGCGCATCAACCCCGGCGACAAGGAGCACACCCTGGCCACCATCGTGAAGGTGGTAGCGGGCTGCGACCCGGAGTCGCTGGACCAGATTGCCAAAACCTACGAGCTGGTGGTAACCGCCGGCGTGCACCGCGCCTCGTCGATCAAAGTGGCCGAGGCCGCCAAGATCATCGAAAACACCCAGCGCGACGTGAACATCGCCCTGATGAATGAGCTGTCGATGATTTTCGACCGCATGCGCATCAACACCTACGAGGTGCTGGAAGCCGCCGGCACCAAGTGGAACTTCCTGAAGTTCAGCCCCGGCCTGGTGGGCGGCCACTGCATCGGCGTGGACCCGTACTACCTGACCTACAAGGCCAAGGAGCTGGGCTACGACGCGAAGGTTATCCTCTCGGGCCGCACCACCAACGACGGCATGGGCGCCTACATCGCGCGCAAAACCGTGCAGATGATGATCAAGCAGGGCAAGGACGTGTCGAAGTCGAAGGTGCTGGTGATGGGCGCCACGTTCAAGGAAAACGTGGAAGACATCCGCAACTCCAAGGTGGCCGACGTCATCAACGAGCTGAAGAACTTCTCCGTCAACATCGACATCGTGGACCCGCACGCCGACAGCGACGAGCTGCACCACGAGTACGGCTTCCGCCTGACCCCGCAGGAAAACATCGGCTCGGACTACGACGCCGTCATCGTGGCCGTGAGCCACAAGCCCTACACCGAGAAGGACGAGGCCTACTTCAAGTCCATCACCGCCGAGCAGGCCGTGCTGGTCGACATCAAAGGCCTGTTCCGCGAAAAAATCACCGGCGAGGCCCTGCACTACTGGAGCCTGTAACTGTGAGTTGGTGAGGTGGTGAAATGGTGAGTGTCGTTCTGCTTGCGCGAAATGCGCGGTGCCGGCCTCCCAAACATCAACTCACCATTTCACCATCTCACTATTTCACCTATGAAAAAGATTCTCGTTACGGGCGGGGCGGGCTACATCGGCTCGCACACGGTGGTGGCCCTGCAGGAGGCCGGTTTTCAGCCGGTTATCGTCGATGACTTCTCCAACTCCCGCGAGTCGGTGCTGGAGGGGCTGCGCGCCATCCTGGGCACCGAGGTGCCGGTGCACCGCGTCGACTGCAACGACAAGGCGGCGTTCCGCGGCGTGTTCGAGGCCGAAGGCGAAGTGGCCGGCGTGATTCACTTCGCGGCCTTCAAGGCCGTGGGCGAATCGGTGCAGAAGCCGCTGGCCTACTTCCAGAACAACGTCGGCTCCTTGCTGGTGCTGCTGGAGCTGATGCAGGAATTCGGGGTGAACAATCTGGTGTTTTCGTCGTCGTGCA
This sequence comes from Hymenobacter edaphi, assembly GCF_003258365.1. Classification (GTDB taxonomy): domain Bacteria; phylum Bacteroidota; class Bacteroidia; order Cytophagales; family Hymenobacteraceae; genus Solirubrum; species Solirubrum edaphi. The sequence continues at coordinate 150,443 of NZ_QHKM01000006.1, forward strand.
CCGTGTACGGCGTGCCCGATGCGCTGCCGGTGACCGAAGAAACGCCCACCAAGCCCGCCAGCTCGCCCTACGGCCGCACCAAGCAGATGTGCGAAGACATCCTGCGCGACCTGTCGCAGGCGCCGGGCAACGAGGTGAAAAGCATCCTGTTGCGCTACTTCAACCCCATCGGCGCCCATCCTTCGGGCAAGATCGGGGAGCTGCCGCTGGGCGTGCCCAACAACCTGGTGCCCTTCGTGACGCAGACCGCCGCCGGCTGGCGCGAGGAGCTGACCGTGTACGGCACCGACTACGACACGCCCGACGGCTCCTGCGTCCGCGACTACATCTACGTGGGCGACCTGGCCCGCGCCCACGTGGTGGCCGTGCAGCGCCAGCTCGACGGCAAAGCGGCCGACGTGGAAACCTTCAACGTGGGCACCGGCCAGGGCAACACCGTGCTGGAAGTCGTGAAGACTTTCGAGAAAGTGACCGGGCAGCCGCTGCGCTACCGCACCGGCCCGCGCCGCGCCGGCGACGTGCCCGCCATCTACGCCGATGCCACCCGCGCCGCCGAGGTGCTGGGCTTCCGCACCGAAGTCGGCCTGGAAGAAGCCTTGGCTACGGCCTGGCGCTGGCAGCAGAATTTGACAAATGAGTAGATAAGTCGATGCGGGGGGGAGCAGCTGAAAATCTGCTCGTTCACCCATTTGCTCATTCACTCATCTACTCATCCTCTCATCATGAAAAAAATCCTCATTACCGGCGGGGCCGGCTTTATCGGGTCGCACGTGGTGCGCCTGTTCGTGACCAAGTACCCCGAGTACCAGATCCTGAACCTGGACGCGCTGACCTACGCGGGCAACCTGGAAAACCTGCGCGACATCGAAGCGGCCCCGAACTACCGCTTCATCAAGGGCGACCTGACCGACCAGGCCTTCGTCGACCAGCTGTTCGCCACCGAGGAGCCCGACGCGGTGATTCACCTCGCCGCCGAGTCGCACGTGGACCGCTCGATTACCGACCCGCTGGCTTTCGTGAAAACCAACGTGCTGGGCACGGTGCACCTGCTGAACGCGGCCCGCAACCTGTGGCAGCCCAAGGGCTACGAGGGCCACGTGTTCTACCACGTGAGCACCGACGAAGTGTACGGCTCGCTGGAAATGGGCACCGACATGTTCACCGAAACCACGCCCTACGACCCCCGCTCGCCGTACTCGGCCTCCAAGGCGTCGTCGGACCACTTCGTGCGGGCCTGGTACCACACCTACCACATGCCGGTGAAGGTGTCGAACTGCTCCAACAACTACGGCCCCAACCACTTCCCCGAGAAGCTCATTCCGCTGGCGCTGCACCGCATCCAGAACGGGGAGCCGATTCCGGTGTACGGCAAGGGCGAAAACGTGCGCGACTGGCTGTTCGTGAAAGACCACGCCACGGCCATCGACGCGGTGTTCCACAACGGTAAAGTGGGCGAAACCTACAACATTGGCGGCGTGAACGAGTGGAAGAATATCGACCTGATTCACCTGCTCTGCGACGTGATGGACGAGAAGACCAGCAAGCCGCAGGGCACCTCGCGCCAGCTCATCAAGTTCGTCACCGACCGCGCCGGCCACGACCTGCGCTACGCCATCGACTCGTCGAAAATCATGAACGAGCTGGGCTGGAAGCCTTCCGTGACCTTCGAGCAGGGCCTGCGCCAGACCGTCGACTGGTACTTCGACAACCAGGAGTGGCTGCAGAACGTGACCAGCGGCCACTACCAGGATTACTACCGCCAGCAGTACGCCGCTCGATAGATAATGTGAGAAATGAGGAGGAATGTGGAAAATGTGCGAAATGAATCGGTACCGAACCGAGGCAGCATCCATTTTCCTCAATTCGCACATTCATCACATTCTGCACAGTAAACCAGATGTACGACTCCCCCTTTCACGAGCAGCCGCTCGATAACCTGACTTTCCTCGTGACCGGCGGCGCCGGCTTCATCGGCTCCAACATCGTGGAGTACCTGCTGAAGTACGGGGTGAAGAAGGTGCGCACCTTCGACAACTACTCCAACGGCTTCCGCAAGAATCTGCGGCTGTTCGAAGGCCACCCCAACCTGGAAATCCTCGACGGCGACATTCGCGACGTGGAAGCCTGCCGCCGCGCCTGCGAGGGCGTCGACGTGGTGCTGCACCAGGCCGCGCTGGGCTCGGTGCCGCGCTCCATCAACGACCCGATTACCTCCAACGACGTGAACGTGGGCGGTTTCGTGAACATGCTGGTGGCCGCCAAGGACGCCGGCGTGAAGCGCTTTGTGTACGCGGCGTCGTCGTCGACCTACGGCGACTCGCCCCACCTGCCCAAGATTGAGGACCGCATCGGCAAGCCGCTCTCGCCCTACGCGGTGACCAAGTACGCCAACGAGCTGTACGCCGACGTGTTTGGCAAGACCTACGGCATGGAAATCATCGGGCTGCGCTACTTCAATATCTTCGGCCCGCGCCAGGACCCGAACGGCGCGTATGCAGCTGTTATTCCGTTGTTTATCGACGCGGTGCTGCAGGGCAAGGCCCCGCGCATCAACGGCGACGGGGGCCAGACGCGCGACTTCACCTTCGTGGAAAACTGCGTGCAGGCCAACATCCGCGCCGCCCTGGTGCAAAACCCGGAGGCCGTGAACCAGGTGTACAACATCGCCGTGGCCGACCGTACTTCGCTGAACGACCTGTTCAACATCCTCAAGGAAGAAGCCGGCGTCGACATCACGCCCGAGTACGGCCCGAACCGCGCCGGCGACATCCGCGACTCCCTGGCCGACATCTCGAAAGCCAAGAACCTGCTCGGCTACGACCCGCAGGTACGCATCCGCGAGGGGCTGAAAAAGACGCTGGACTGGTTTAAAGCCAACCAGGCGTTTATCGAAGAGCGGAATTAATTCTGCTTACCAGAACGTCATGCCGAGCGTAGCCGAGGCATCTCGCCGGATAGTAAAGTAATTTCTTAACTGGGTTACTGTCTGCCGTCAGCATGCGAGATGCTTCGACTTCGCTCGGCATGACGTTCTTTTGTATTCTGTAACGACTGACCCCTACCTCTCCCATGAAAGGCATCATCCTGGCCGGCGGCTCCGGCACCCGCTTGCACCCGCTCACGCTGGCCGTCAGCAAGCAGCTCATGCCGGTGTACGATAAGCCGATGATTTACTATCCGCTGTCGATTCTGATGATGGCGGGCATCCGCGAAATCCTCATCATCACCACCCCGCACGACCAGGCGCAGTTCCAGAAGCTGCTCGGCGACGGCAAAAGCTTGGGTTGCCGCTTCGAGTACGTGGTGCAGGAAGTGCCCAACGGCCTCGCCCAGGCCTTCGTGCTCGGTGCCGACTTCATCGGCGACGACAAAGTGGCCCTGGTACTCGGCGACAACATTTTCTACGGCGCCGGCATGGAGGAGCTGCTCAAGAACAACAACGACCCCGATGGCGGCGTGGTGTACGCCTACCACGTGCACGACCCGGAGCGCTACGGCGTGGTGGAGTTCGATGACAACCGCCAGGCCCTGAGCATCGAGGAGAAGCCCAAGCAGCCCAAGAGCAACTACGCCGTGCCCGGTCTGTACTTCTACGACAACGAGGTGGTGCAGATTGCCAAGGACCTGAAGCCCTCGGCCCGCGGCGAATACGAAATAACGGACGTGAACCAGGAGTACCTGCGCCGTGGCAAGCTGAAAGTGGGCATTCTGGGCCGCGGCACCGCCTGGCTGGATACCGGCACTTTCGAGAGCCTGATGCAGGCCGGCGAGTTTGTGCGCGTCATCGAGCAGCGCCAGGGCCTGAAAGTGGGCTCCATCGAGGAAGTGGCCTACCGCCAGGGCTTCATCACGGCCGACCAGCTGCGCCAGATTGCCGAACCCCTGCGCAAGAGCGGCTACGGCGACTACCTGCTGAACCTGCCCCAGCAGCAGCTGCTGGAAGGGTAGGAGGGCAATTAAAAATTGCGAATTAAAGATTAAAAATGCCCGGTGCCAGTGTGGTACCGGGCATTTTTAATGTGAGGTTGTAGCCGTTTCTGCGCCGGATAGCCGGGCAGCTGGCTTTGTTTAGCGGTAGTTGCCCCCCCCCTGTCAGGGCAGCAGCGCGCCGAAGAGCAGGGCGCCGAGCACCAGCACGTAGGAGGGGAGCCGGTCCCAGAGCAGGATAAGAAACGTGACGCCCACCAGGATGGGATTCAGCGGCAGATCCACGCCGTAGCGCCCGGGCATGTGCCAGGTGGGGCCGTCGGGCAGCGGGTGGTAGAGCAGGAAGGTGGCGGCCACCACCAGGCCCGCCGACACGGCGTTGATGCCCTCCAAGGAGGCTTTGACTACGCGGTACTGCTTGAGCTGGTCCCAGAAACGGATAAGAAAGAAGATGAGCAGCGTGCCGGGCATGAAAATGCCCACCGCGCCCACCACCGCCCCGATGAGCTGCCCGCTGGTACCATAATCGCGCATGGCCAGGGCGCCGATGTAGGCGGCAATGGAGAAGTTGGGTCCCGGCAGCGCCTGCGTCAGGCCGTAGCCCGAGAGGAACTCGGGGCCGGTGAGGTACTCTTTGAACTCCACGAACTCGGCGTAGAGCAGCGGGGCCAGCACCTGCCCGCCGCCGAATACCAAAGAGCCGTTGCGGTAGAAGTTTTCGAACAGGCGCACCGGCAGCTCGCGCGTGTAGTGGCCCAGCAAGGCCGCCAACAGAAACACGCCCAGCCACAGCAGAAAATTGGCCCATTCCACCCGCAGCGGCTCCTTCTGCTTGATCTGCGGCATTTTGCGGTAGCGAAAGGTCGTCACCAGCCCGCCGCCGATGAGCAGCAGTGGCAGCACCCAGGGCAGCTGGAAGAAGTAGGCCACCAGCGCGGCAGCCACCAGCAGGGCCACGGAAGTCTTGGTGTGGATGACCTTCTCGGCAATCTTGTAGGCCGAGTACGCCACGAAGCCCACCGCCACCGGCTGCACGAAGCGCACCAGCCGGGCCACCTGCTCCTTGTCGAGGTAGTTGAGGCTCAGGGCGGCGGCCGTCATCAGCAGCACCGAGGGCAGAATCCAGACGAGCAGGGTGAGGTAGGCCAGGTTCGGGCCACCCAGCCGAAAGCCGATGGCCGTAATCGTCTGGGTGGAGCCGGGGCCGGGCAGCACCTGGCACAGGGCCATCAGCTCCAGCAGCTCGGCCGAGCTGAGGTAGCGCCGCTTGTCGACCAGCAGGCGAAACATCATAGCCGTGTGCGCCTGCGGACCGCCGAAGGCCGTGCAGCCGAGCAGAGCCACGTCCTTAAGGAAAATGATGCCGCGCACGCGCTTGGTGCGCAGACGCCGGGGCGGCGGCGCCAGCTTTACATCGGCCGGGTCGGAGGGCTGCACGGATGGGAGCGGGTGGGTCGTATGGGTAAAGAAGCACAATCCGGCCCGAACGGCCAACTGCGCAGGCGCGGGGCCCTATTTTGAAGTCGTGGCAAGGCCGTGTTTACTTTACGCCGTCGAGCTAAAGGATAGCCAGAACGACATGTAGAGACGCATCCTTGCGTCTCATCGTTGAACGATTACCCCCCCCGTGATGCGGCCGACGAGACGCAAGGTTGCATCTCTACATCGCACGGTCACCACTCCCTTAAAAACAGTGGTGCCACGACCTTGCGAGTCGTGGCACCACACGTTCAATCGTCCACAAAATCCGCGGAATCCGAAAAATCCGTCGAATCCGTGGTCCTTACATCGTCGACTTCTTCTTCAGGCCCAGCTCGATGAGCCGCTCGTTGAGGAACTCGCCGGCGGTAATGTCCTCCTGCTGCTTGGGGTTGTCGGGCGTCACGCAGCTGTCCAGGGCAGCCAGGCTCATTTCGGAGCGCGGGTGCATGAAGAAGGGGATGCTGTAGCGCGAGGAGTTCATTTTCTCACGGGGCGGGTTCACCACGCGGTGAATGGTGCTCTTGAGCACGCCGTTGGTCAGGCGCTGGAGCATGTCGCCCACGTTCACCACAATCTGGTCGGGCAGGGCGGTGATGGGAATCCACTTCCCGTCGCGGCGCTTCACCTGCAGGCCATCGGCCGAGGCACCCATCAGCAGGGTGATGAGGTTGATGTCGCCGTGCTCGGCGGCACGTACGGCGTCGGCCGGCACCTCTTCGGGGTTTTCGATGGGGTAGTAGTGAATGGGCCGCAGGATGGAGTTGCCGTTGCGCACCTTGTCGTCGAAGTAATTCTCCGGCAGGTTCAGGTACAGGGCAATGGCGCGCAGCACGTCTTTGCCAGCGGCTTCCAGCGTCTTGTAGGTGGTCAGCGAGGTGTTGGCGAAGCTGTCCACCTCCTTGGGCCAGATGTTGTCGGGGTACTCCTTGCCGATGGGGTCATTGGGGTCGTCCACCTCCTGGCCCACGTGGTAGAACTCCTTCAGGTCGCCGGTGTTGCGGCCCTTGGCGTGCTCCTTGCCCTTGCTCACGTAGCCGCGCTGGCCCGCCAGCTCCGGCTTCTCGTACTGCTGCTTCACGTCGTCGGGCAGCGAGAAGAAGGCTTTCACGTCCGAGTACAGCTTCTGGGTCTGCTCGTCGTTGAGGCCGTGGTTTTTCAGGGCGATGAAGCCGATGTTCTGGTAGGCTTCGCCGAGCTGCTGCACAAATTTAGCTTTGCGCTCCGGGTCACCGGAGCGGAAATCCGCCAGGTCCAGCGAGGGGATTTCCTCCAACAGTTTTTCGCTCATAGCGAGTGGGAATTTCGTTTGGGGAACGTCTTTTTACAGTTCGGCAAGTTACTCAATTTATCCTTGCCATTTTCGAAATCAACCGCTTCCGCGTCGTTCACGTACGCGGGTTCTCCGCTTGTTCACATCCACCTTTTTGCAATGACCAACTCCTTGTATCTGCTCGGCCTCGCCGCCCTCGGCCTCGCGGCCTGCGACGCTTCCAAGCAACAGTCATCGGCCGCGGTGGCTACCAGCGAAACCGTAACCAATACGGCCGCCACCCAGGAAAAGAACGGCATCAAGCTCACGCCGTTTACCGACTCGCCCAAGTTTGCCGCTGCCGGCCTGCGGCTGAATACGCCCGCCAACGGCTCTACCGTGCCCAGCGGCGCCGTGGCTTTCGACTACGACCTGACCAACTTCCAGCTCACCAAGATGACGGAGGGCATGCACGCCGAGCACATGGCCAACTCGGCCAAGGGTCAGCACATCCACAACATCGTGGACAACCAGCCCTACACGGCGCACTACACCACCGAATTCACCAAGGACATTCCCGACGGGCAGCACGTGGTCCTCTCGTTTCTCTCGCGCTCCTACCACGAAAGCCTGAAGCACCGCGGGGCCTACGATTTGCGCGTCGTCACGGTGGGCAAGGCCGCCGCGCCGATGACGTTCGACGTGAAAGCCCCGCACCTGTTCTACAGCCGGCCCAAGGACGTGTACACCGGCAACGACGCCAAAAGCGTGATGCTGGACTTTTACCTGGTGAACACCACGCTGGCGCCCGAGGCCAACAAGGTGCGCGCTACCATCAACGGCACCGAGTTCTTGCTGGATCAGTGGGCCCCCTACATGATGGAAGGCCTGCCCATGGGCGAAAACACCATCAAGCTGGAGCTGATTGACATGGACGGCAAGCCGGTGCCCGGCCCGTTCAACACCGTCACGCGTACGTTCACGCTGCAGCCCTAGCCTGGTCTGCCTGATCAGGAGGCCGTACCCCTGCTTGCCGATGCTGGCGAGCAGGGGTATTTTTTTGGGCAAGCAAGCCCGAAAAGTGAGAGGATTATTTCAAAGAAAGACGGGTATATATACCTGAACGCTCTATGAAATAGGACGCTTACTTGCCGTCACTCGGTATTTATCCGGATGTGGTCGGTAGAAGGTAAGCCTGCAACCAGTGGGCTAAGGGCCTTGGCGGCCCGTCGATAGGTACCGGCTTAGCCACGTTGCCTGATGAAACACCTCGCCGCACTGGCGGGCCTGCTGGGCCTGCTCGGAGCCTGCTCCACCGACCACTCCACTACCAACCAGGCCACCCGCCTCGGGCCACCCGACGCGGGCGGCGCCTACGCGGCGCCGCCCGTGGGCAGCTTCCCCTCCGACGAGGCCACGGTGAACCGCTGGGTGCACGCGCAGGACATGCGCGCCATCCGGGCCCACGCCTGGGACATCTGGCAGTCCATCAACACGCTCACGCCCGACAGCCTGCCGGTGTGGGAAACCTGGTACTCGGGCCACGAGCTGTTCGAGCGGGTCACGGCCACGCGCACCGTGGTGCACGACTTCAATTCGCCGGTGCAGTTCTTCCACGCCTCGGTGGTGAAGCAGCGCGGCATTCCGAGCGACCCGGCCGAAATGCCCATCAGCTTCAACCGCTACTCGCCCAGCCTGGCCAACTTCATCTGGACCAACCGCCTGTATGACTCGGCGGTGCTGGCCCAAAAGTACCAGGCGGTGGTGCGCAGCGGCGCCCCGCTGGCCCAACGCGGCCTGCTCACGTCCAAGGACAGCGTCGATAAGGCCTCGTTTGCCCTCAAGCCGGTGTTTCAGTTTATCCGCGGCGACTCGGCCTCGGTGGTGCCGTACTGGGCCGGCACGGCCCCCGGCGCCACCACCGACCTCGACAACCCCGAGCCGCACACCTGGCGGCAGTGCGTCATCGTGGACCCTACCGGCCGCCTCAAGCCCGGCACCACCGCCCGCATGAGCTGCAACGGCGAGTCGCCCCGCGACTGGCCGGTGGTGTCGATGAAGGACTTCTACTCGATCCAGATTACCGCCGCCGAGGCCGCCAGCTACAGCAAGTTTGCCGAGGAATCGGGCGACGAAATCGGGCGGGGCAACCTGGGCGACACCACCTCCATCAAGCAGCTGGTGAAGGCCGGCAACTACGCCCTGCTCACGGGCATGCACGTGACGGGCAAGGAAATCAGCAACTGGACCTGGCAGACCTTCTGGTGGAGCCCCAACGGCCACGACGCCGTGTTCGGCAACGACCGGCCCAAGACCCTGCCCGCGCCCTGGAACCACTACAACATGCTGGCGGCCTACTACATGGTGGCCCCGGCGGGCACGCGCACCGGCGGGCAGCCGCTCATCGTGTTCAACCCCTACCTGGAAACCAACCTGACCGGCACAGTGGCCAACGGCGCGGGCAGCAAGGGCTCGACCCAGTGGTACGGGGTGTTTTCCAACTGCATGAGCTGCCACCGCCTGGCCGCCTGGCCCCAGGGCCAATACACCAGCAGCGGCTACATCGACCCCGGCGACTCGGCCTTCTTCACCGGCAACCTCAAGACCGACTTCCTCTGGTCGGTGGCCACGCGGGCCCGGCCCATCTCGCCGGCCCAGCTGAAGCTGCTGCGCCAGCTGCGCCCGGCCAAGCCTGCCGGGGCTGCCGGGGCCGGCAAATAAGCCGGCGCCGAGCCTACTAGCACGTCCTGCCGAGCGGAGCCGCAGCATCTCTACCGCTTTGTTCGGACGAAACCGTTCGGTAGAGATGCTGCGACAAGCGGCCGCCGGATGGAGCATGACAGTACTATCCGGCGAGATGTCTCGACTTCGCTCGACATGAGGGCCAGGAAATTCTACCCCCATACCCCCAGCATCCACTAACCAACTCGATTACCCATGAAACACCTCTACCTCCTGGCCCTGGCCGGGGCGCTGCTGGCCAGCTGTGACTCGGGCGGCCAGAAAGGCGGCACCGCCGACGTGGGCGCCGACGCGCCCGCCGACAGCATCAACATCCAGATTGCCGCGCTGCCGCCCAATGAACTGCCCGCCGGCTCCGACCCGCAGCAGCTGGCCGAGTTTGCCTGGGCGGAGTTCTTTGCCCTGAACTGGCAGTCGTCGTTTCCGAAGGACGGCAAGCGCGACTCGCCCGACAACACGTGGTCGTTTAGCAGCGCCGGCGCCTACCCGCCGCTGGTGGTGTGGGAAACCTACGCCCACCGCACCGAGCTGCGCCCCTTTTACGGCCAGATGCAGGCCTTCGACAACGCGCCGCACTACAGCTTCGGCGATTCGACCATCCAGGCGTATCCCGGCTCCAAGGCCAGCTTTACCCTGTTCGACAACATCGACGAAAACAACGAAATCGGCTCCTGCAACCTGTACGCCCACGCCGACTCCCTGAACGGGCAGCCCAACCCCAACAAGCGCATGGTGCTGTACCAGGCCAAGGTGAACCGCGACGAGTACGAGTACATCCGGGCCAACTACCCCACCAAGGCCCGGCTGCTGAAGGCCATGACGACCACCGCCGCCAACATCAAAAACACCATGGCCTACTACCCCAACGGGAAGGGCCAGGGCTCCTGCGCCTGCCCGCCCGGCGACAGCGTGATTTGCCTGCCCTGCGGCAACACCGCCAACCCCAAGGGCGGCACCTACACCGGCGCGATGGAAGTGAAGACCGCCTGGCGCCAGCTCACGGCCCAGGACGACACCAGCACCTTCTTCACCCGCAAGGTGCTCTACTACCGCCAGCTCAACGGCAAGACCTACTACGACAACGCCGTGTTTGCCCTCATCGGCCTGCACATCATCCACAAGACGTTCAACTACCCGGAGTTCGTGTTTGCCACCTTCGAGCACAACAGCGTGCGGCAGCCGGGCCAGGGCTACCGCTACGTGCTGCTGAACAAGGGCCGGGAAATTCCCGGCAGCGCCCAGCCCCCGCACACCAAGCCCATCCTGCCCCTGACCGAGCGCGTGACGGCCGCCGCCCACCGCAAGCTCAAGGGCCTGAACCCGAACTCCATCTGGCTGAACTACCGGCTGGCGGGCGTGAAGGGCACCCCCACGGCCGATTCCACGGCCGCCAACTTCTTCCTGGCCAACTTCGTGGTGGAGTCGGATAAGACGCTGGCCGACTTCCACGGCAGCGGCATCGGCACGCCCCACAACTTCAAGCCGAACATTCTCGCGCCGGGCGGCCTCGTCGCGGGCGGCGGCTGCCAGGGCTGCCACGGCGTGGCCCAGCTCGGCGGCACCGATTTTTCCTTCCTGCTCGACACCGTGGGCAAGCCCGTGAAGGCTCCCGACATCGACCAGACCCAGCGCCTGAAGCTGCTGCGCTACATCCGCGCCACCGCCGCCAAGCGCTGAGGCGCCTTTGCGAGGACCGAGCCTGCAGGCGCTGAGGCGCTGGCACGCAAAGGCCCGCCTTCCGGTAACGGAGGGCGGGCCTGTTGATGTGGTAGCCGCCCGCAACCGGTTGGGGTGCGCGGCCCCGCGAGCGGAAGGGCACTGCAACCGGTTGCAAGGCCCTTGCCCTTGAGCGGAAAGGCACTGCAACCGGTTGCAATGCCCCCGCCCCCGAGCCGGAAGGCACTGCAACCGGTTGCAGTGCCCTTGCCCGCAAGCCGAAACCACCTGCAACCGGTTGCAATGCCGTTCGGCTCGCGGGGCCGCGCACCCCAACCGGTTGCGGGCGGGCGGCCTAGGCGACTTTGCTCTTCGCGGCGCGACGGGCGGCCCGTTTGGCGTTCTGGTTGGGTAGCGCCGCGTAGTTGAAGAAGGCGCGGGCGTGGTGGGGCGCGGCGTGAAACTGGGCCAGGGCCGTGCAGTGCGCCTGCCACAGACTCTCGCAGACCTCCCGCCAGTCGAGGCCCAGGTCGCCGATGGTGTCGCTGACGGCTTTTTTGGTGCCGGCCTGCTGCTGGCGGGCGGCCAGCAGCTCGCGGAGCAGGGCGCGGCCCTGGGTGCCCACTCCGGCGGGCAGCTCGGCGGCGCGGCCGTCGATTTTGTCGAGCAGCACCTGCAGGCGGGTGGGCAGCTCGGCAACGCTGGCATCGGTGATGCCCTTCAGGCCCTGGGGCAGCAGGTCGAGCAGGGCGGCGGGCTGCTTGCGGTATTGGGGCTTGAAGTGCACGTCGTGGGCCTCGCGCACCCACTCGTGGATGCTGGCGGTGACGTCGTTGGCGCTGCGGGCCTGGCTCTGGCCGGTGCCGTCCTGGCCGCCGCGCTCGGCGGTGCTCTTTTCCAGCTCGGTGAGCTGGGCGCCGAAGGCCGCCGCCAGCGCCTTCAGGGCGGCGTTGTCGGTGTTGAGCAGGGCCGCGTGGGTGTAGCGGGCGAAGGTCAGGAATACCGGCCGGGCCGCGCGGATGTTGAGGAAATGGTTTTCGTACGGGGCTTCGTACATGGTGGGAAAATGGAAAAGTGGGAGATGGACAACGAGCAATAGGTGCGGGTAAGCGTAGGGCAGTAGCCGGAAAGTACAACCTCGACCGTAGCTACGCAACCACTCCCGGCGGATCGGCGCCGTAGCCGGGCTGCTGTATAGCTAATAACCTATACAGCAGCGGCGTGGTACAAGGCCAAGCCGCTCCGTGCAGCCGGTATTGTATCCGCCTAATCGCCCCACCGCTTGTCTGTCCCCGTAGCCGAATCGGACCTGATCCGGCGCCTATCCTGCCGCGAAGCCGCGGCCATGACTACCTTCTACGACCTATACGGCCGCACGCTCTACCGCATCATCCGGGCCTTCGTGCCCGGCGAAGCCGCGGCCGAAGACGTGCTGCAGGAAAGCCTGATCAAGATCTGGAACGGCTTCGGCAGCTACGACCCGGCCCGCGGGCGGCTCTACACCTGGGCCGTCAACATCTGCCGCCACCAGGCGCTGGATTATTTGCGCCAGGCCCACGTGCGCGGCGTGGGCCGCACCGATGCCTGGCACGACGTGCCCACCGCCGCCGAGCCCGCCGCCAGCGGCGGCTTCGTGCCCGAGCACCTCGACGTGCGCGCCTGCCTGGCCTACTTGCGCCCCGCCTACCGGCGCGTGCTGGAGCTGCGCTACTTCGAGGGGCTGAAGCTGGAGGAAGTGGCCGAGCTGCTGGCCCTGCCCCTGGGCACCGTGAAAACCCAGCAGCGGCAGGCTTTGCGGCAGCTGGCCGGGCTGTGGCGCTGAGCGGCCGCGCACCGGCGCACCGGCGCGGGGTGCCCCGCCCTTAGGCCGGGACGTGGGGCAGGGCCACGCTGAAGGTGCTGCTGGCGTTGGCTTGGATCGGGCATCAACAGGGCGCGGCGGTTGCGGGATAGTCCACCCACAACTGGGTTTATAGGCTTGGCGGGCAACGCGCGGTATCGGGCCGGGGCTACCGGCCCCAGCGCGCCCGGCCCCGCAGCTGGTATTCCAGCAGCAGCTCGAAGTAGGGCAGCAGGCGGGAGCTGCGCCGGCCCAGCTCCTCGGCGGTGTAGCTGCTGCCGCCGATGTAGGTGCCCTGGCCGGGGCGGTAGCGGTAAAGGTTCTGCAGCTGCTGCAGCCACAATGAAGTCGTAAGCACCAGCGAGCCGGCGCGGCGCTCGAAGCTCAGCTCGGGGCCGTGCTGGCGGGTGAGGGTGCGCAGGTAGATGAGGCCGGCGGCCCCGGCGCCTTCGGGCAGCAGGGCGGCGCGCTGGTGGCTGCGCTGCTCCAGGAAGCGGTAGCCGGCGCGCAGGCTGCTCTGGCCGCGTACGCCGCGCCAGCCCCGGCGCAACCCCAGGCTCATGTCGTGCAGGATGGTGGTGTCGAGGGGGCTTTCCCGGAACGACTGCCAGTTCAGCTGCCCGATGCGGTTTTCGCGGCGCTGGTAGTCGAGCGTGAGCAGCCACTGGGGGCGCACCTCCCACTGCAGGTGCTGCTCCAGCTCCAGCACCCGGCTGGCGCGGTTGCGGGCCTGCTCGGCGGGCCGGTCGCGCACCTGGTAGCTCACCCAGAGGTGGTAGCTGCCGCGCCAGCTGAAGGTGCCGGGCGCCCAGGCGAAGCCCGGCTCCCAGTGCAGCAGGCGGTCGGAGTAGTTTTCGGCGCTCTGCTGGGCCTTGATGAAGATGAGCTGGCGGTACTCGCCCCAGAGGCCCAGCGAAGTGCGGAAGGTGGGGTGCCAGCGCGAGGTCAGGCGCAGGCGCAGCTGGTGGCTGGCCTCGTCGCGGTCCTGGTAGTTTTCGGGGCTGGGCGTATCCACGCGCAGCAGCTGGGCATTGCCGCCGGCCGTGAGGGCGTGGCGGGGCCGCAGCAGCCAGGTCAGCTCGGCCTGCCACTGGGTGGTTTTCTCGCTGATGTCCTTGATTTTCTCGCGCTGCTCGGCCGTGGCGAAGCGGGCCGGAGCGAGCAGGCGGTTGTTGTCGAGGTGGTAGCCGCGCACCCGCTCGTGGTAGCTGAACTGGATGCGGGCCTGCAGCTTGCGGCGCGTGAGCAGCAGCTCCTGGCGGGTGTCGTACTCGTGCTGGCGGTAGCCCAGGTTCTGCACCGTGTCGGCCAGCGGGCCCAGGCGGCGGTAGCGGAAGGCGCGGGCGGGCAGCAGCACGGAGTTGTCGGAGCGGAAGGACGCCTGGCCGGGCAGCTGGTAGGTCCACTGCACCTGGGCGGCCAGGGTGTCGCTCTGAATGCGCTGCACGTTGGCGGGCAGGTAGTCCTCGGTGCGGGTGTTGCGGTAGCCCAGGCGCAGCAGGGCCAGACTGTTGTCGTCGACGGCGCGCTGGTACACCGCATCGGCCAGGGCGCGCTGCCAGCGGCGCGGCCCCAGCTGCGTTTGCAGCGCCACTAGGCGCAGGGCCACCGGCTCGGGCCAGGCGGCCAGGGGGCGTACCACGGCCGTCAGCTCGGCGCCGTAAGTGGGGCCGAGGTCCTGGCGGCCGTTGCGCATGTCGTGGGTGAGGCCGCCGAGCAGGGCCACGCGCAGCTGCGAGAGGGAGTCGGGGGTGGAGCGGGGGCGCAGGCGCCACTGCCCGCCGGCGCGGCCCAGCCACGTCACGGTGCGGATGTGGTTGGCGTGGCTGTAGTCGTACACCATCTGCTGGCCCACCTGCCAATGGCGCCCCAGCCCGATGAGGTGCAACGCATCGGCGCGGTAGTCCTCGCGCACGAAGGGCGGCCGGCCGCGCGAGTCGAGCACCCAGTCGGTGCGGGCGCGGTAGAGCAGGGTCTGGCGCTTGCCCAGGTGCCAGCGGCCGTAGGCCTCGCTCTGCTGGGTGTAGGTGCTCACGCCGATGCGCCGCGCGTGCAGGCGCACGCCCACCAGGGTGTCGGTCGGCGTCATGGTCACCAGCGTGGGGTCGGTCACGCCGTCGGGCACCAGCTGGGCGCGGGCGGCCGGCGCGGCGGCCAGGCTGGCCCCGCCCACGCCGGCGGCTAGTGCGAGGCGGCAGACAAAACGGCGCATAGCAGGCGGCGGAGCGGGTGGCAAATACGTTGTAAACTACTACTTTCAGCAGCGGCCCGCAACCGGCTGCCCCGGTTCGGCCGCGGCCGACACATTATTGTGTGGTGGCGCACCCTGCGCCGGATGCGTACTTTTAAGGCCGCATTTGCCGCCGGCCGAAACTATCCACCGCCGGTAGCCGTCTTTCCTGAACTCAACCATGCCGCCGCCCGTCGGGGCGGCTTACCACTGCCGGGGCACAGTCCACCGTTTTTTGCCCGTCTTTAGTATGAGCGTACGTTCTCTCGTTTTGTCATTGGGGTTGGTTGTGGGATGCAGCGTTGGGGCCCGAGCGCAGCACGCGGTATGGGCCGCCAAAGTCGTGGAAGTGTCCTCGCAGAAAGCCGAGGGCAAGGAGCCGTTTTCGCCCGAAAAGGTGCTGGGTGAGCCCAACGCCCTGCCGCTGGGGCAGATCAGCAACGAAGCCTGGATTCCGAAAAAGGAGGGCGCCAAGGAGTTTATCGAGGTGAAGTTCACCAAGTCGGTGGTAGCCCGGCAGGTGACGGTGGTCGAAAACTTCAACCCCGGCTCCATCATCCGCATCGAGCTGGTGGACACCCGCGGCGAGCGGCACCAGGTGTACGAAAATCCCAGCCCCGGCCCGCTGCCCGAGCTGTTTCGCACCCTGCAGGTCACCTTCGGGGCGGGCACGTTCCGCACCATCGGCGTGGTGGTGACGATGAACACGGCCAAGGTCAACGGCGTCAACCAGATCGACGCCATCGGCGTGGCCGACGTGACCGACGTGATGGTGAAGAAGGATTTCAAGGCCATGCCGACGGAAAACGCCATTTCCTTTGACTCGGCCATGGTGAACCTGGGCCCCAACGTGAATACCAAGTTCACGGAGGTGCGCCCCATCGTGGCGCCCGACGGCCGCACGCTGTTCTTTGCCCGGCAAGGCTCGCCGCAGAACGTGGGCGGGGCCAAGGACGGGCAGGACGTGTGGTACTCGACGCTGACCAATCCCAAGGCCAAAACCTGGGGGCAGGCCAAAAACGCCGGCTCGCCCATCAACTCGCCCGGGCCCAACGGCCTGGCCTCGGTATCGGCCGACGGCTCCTCGGCGGTGCTCATCAACGTGTACAACCCCGACGGCTCGCTCGACCCCAAGGGCGCCAGCATCACCCGGCGCAAGGCCACGGGCTGGACGCAGCCGGAAAAGATTAACATCCAGGATTTTTACAACGACGACCCGGACAACGTCGACTTCTTCCTGAGCACCTCGGGCAAGCAGCTGCTGATGGCCGTGGACCGCCGCGACAGTAAGGGCCAGCAGGACCTCTACGTGAGCATGCGCCAGGCCGACGGCTCGTTCTCGCGGCCCGTCAACCTGGGCGCTAACATCAACACCAAGGCCGCCGAGTTTGCCCCCTTCCTGGCCCCTGATGGCAAGACCCTGTACTTCGCCTCCGAGGGCCTGGCCGGCTACGGCAAGGGCGACATTTTCTACGCCAAGCGCCTCGACGACACCTGGACCAACTGGACCAAGCCGCGCAACCTGGGCCCCGCCATCAACTCGCCGGCCATGGACGCCTACTTCTCGCTGTCGGCCTCGGGCGAGGATGCCTACCTGGTGTCGGACCGCAACGGCACCGACGGCTCGCGCGACATTTTCCGCATCAGCCTCTCCTCCAACAACAAGCCCGAAGCCGTGGCCCTGGTGCGCGGCCGCGTGCTCGATGCCGCCACCAAGAAGCCCGTGGCCGCCACGGTGCGCTACGAAAACCTGATTACCGGCGAAGAAATCGGGGTGGTGGAAACCAACGCCACCGACGGCACCTACACCATCGTGCTGCCCACCGGCGCCCACTACGGCTACCGCGCCGACGCCACCGGCTACCTCTCGGAGGACCAGAACCTGGACGTGACGGACCGCAACAAGTATTCGGAGGAAACCCAGGATTTGTACCTGATTCCCTTCGAAGTGGGCCAAAAGATCAAGCTGAACAACATCTTCTTCGCCCAGAGCAAGTACTTCCTGCGCGAAAACTCCTACCCCGAACTGCAGCGCCTGGTGGCTATTCTGAAAAACTACCCGCAGGTGGAAATCGAGCTGCAGGGCCACACCGACAACCAGGGCGACCCGGCCCTGAACCTGAAGCTGAGCAACGACCGCGTGAACGAGGTGAAGAAGTACCTGGTGAGCAAGGGCATTGCCGGCACCCGCATCCGCGCCCAGGGCTTCGGCGACACCAAGCCCATTGCCCCGAACGACCAGGAAGAAACCCGCAAGCTCAACCGCCGGGTGGAATTCGTGATTACCAAGAAATAACACTCGTGCGGCTGGCTTTCGGGCCGCCAAAACCAACGGCAGCGGCCGGCTCCTCCCTGGGGCCGGCCGTTTTGCTTGGGTGTGAACCGGCGCTTCGCGCTACATTTCGGTCTGCCACCAAGTCCACCGTCATGCCCACTTTCCGCCACATTGAGCAGCCCAGCGGCGCCAACCCCGACCTGCGGATGCTGGCCGAGCTGATGCGCAAGATTCCGCAGCTTACCGCGGCCGACATCGACGAGCTGCTGCCGCTGTGGACGCGCCGGGGCACCCTGCGCCGGGGCGAGTTTCTGAGCCAGTTCGGGCAAGTGGAAAACCACCTGTATTTCATGCTGAAGGGCACCATGCGCATCTACATGCCGCTGCCCGAGGAAGATGCCTACACCGGTTTTGCCTACCCCGGCACCATGGTGACGAGCGTGCCCTCGTTTCTGTCGGGCCAGCCGTCGGAGTTCTGCGTGCAGGCCCTGCAGCAGTG
This sequence comes from Hymenobacter edaphi, assembly GCF_003258365.1. Lineage (GTDB taxonomy): Bacteria > Bacteroidota > Bacteroidia > Cytophagales > Hymenobacteraceae > Solirubrum > Solirubrum edaphi. The sequence continues at coordinate 168,343 of NZ_QHKM01000006.1, forward strand.
CGAGCTGCTGGCCATCAGCCGCGCCGATTGGATGCGGCTGGTGGAGCAGAACCCGAACTTCGGCCGGTTCTGGCGGCTGGAAATGGAGCGGGCGGTGCTGGGCCTGATCGAGCGGCAGATTGACCTCTTGCTGCCCGAGCCGCAGCAGCGCCTGGAACGGGTGCTCAAGCGCAGCCCGCACCTGTTTCAGCTGATTCCCAAGCGCCACATTGCCGCCTACCTGCGCATGACGCCCGAGACGCTCAGCCGCCTGGGCGCCGTAAAATCTTGAGCGTAATCAAGGGAGCCAGGGCCGGCCGGTGCCGACCTTTGAGCTGTTCGTCAACCACTTCTGAAAACAGCTTATGCAACCCACCGCCTTCCTCCAAGCCCTGCACGCCACCGTCCGCCAGCTGCGGGCCACCGTCGAAACCGAGCTGACCCCGCTGCCCGACGCGGTGCTGAACTTCAAGCCCCGCCCCGACAGCTGGAGCGTGCTCGAATGCCTGGAGCACCTGAACCGCTACTGCCGCTACTACCACCCGGCCCTGACCAAGGCCCTGGCCAAGCCCGGCGCCTCGGCCGACGACGTGCGCTACAGCTGGCTGGGCCGCAAGTCCCTGGACATCGTGCGCCCCGACAACGGCCAGCAGCACAAGACCGTGAAGCACATGAACCCGGCGGGCAGCCAGCTCAGCCGCGCCGTGCTCACCGAGTTCCTCGGGCACCAGGCCGAGCTGCTGCACCTGCTCACCGCCGCCCGCGCCACCGACCTGAACCGGCGGGCCGTGCCGGTGGAGTTCTTCCGTCTGCTGAAGCTGCGCACCGGCGAAACGCTGGAATTCGTGGTGCGCCACGAGGAGCGGCACCTGCAGCAGGCCCAGCGCGTAGCGCAGCTGGCCCAGGCCAGCGCGCCGGTGCTGGCCGTGTAAGTACCGGCCCGCGGCTGACTTTCGGCCGCCGGCTACGTATCAGCGGCCATGATGAAGCAACGCGAAGTAACCGACAAGCACAATACCACCTGGACCTGCGCCCAGGCCTACGCCGCCGTGGAAAGCGCCGCCACCAAAGAAGCAGTAGCTAAAAGCGAAACCGACGAAGGCAACGTGCCGGTCGTGTGCACGCCCAGCGGCGGCGCCCAGACGGTGCGCCTGGAGCTGCCCAAAGACTGGTTCGCCAACCTGCCGGACGAAGAGCTGGCCCAGGCCATCCAAGCGGCGCAATAATCAAGCGTATGCAAAGACAAACGCCCCGCTACCAGCATGGTAGCGGGGCGTTTGTGGTAGATGGACAATCGTCCACAAAATCTGCAGAATCCGAACCGCCGGTCGGGGCAGCCAATCCGTGGTCCTAGTACGCCCGGGCGAAGTACACGCGGCGCTTCGAGGGCTTGCCCGTCAGGATGCAGACGCCGTCCTCGTCGGGCTCGTTCAGGGCCACGCAGCGGATGGTCGCCTTGGTTTCCTCCTTGATGCGCTCCTCCGTCTCGCCGGTGCCGTCCCAGTGGGCCACCACGAAGCCGCCCTTCTCGTCGAGCACCTGCTTGAACTCCTCGTACGAGTCGACGCGGGTGGTGTGCGACTCGCGGAAGTCCAGGGCCTTCTGGTAGATGTTCTTCTGAATGTCCTGCAGCAGCTCGTCGATGCTCTGCACGATGTCGGCCAGCGGCAGGTTCAGCTTCTGCTTGGTGTCGCGGCGGGCCACTTCGATGGTGCCGTTGTCCAGGTCGCGGGCCCCGATGGCCAGGCGCACGGGTACGCCCTTCAGCTCCCACTCGGCAAACTTGAAGCCGGGGCGCTCGGTGTCGCGGTCGTCAATCTTCACCGAAATGCCGCGCGCAATCAGGCCCATCTGAATGGGACGGATGCGCTCCAGCAGCTCGTCGAGCTGGCCGGTTTTGTAAATCGGCACGATGACCACCTGAATCGGGGCCAGCTTGGGCGGCAGCACCAGGCCTTCGTCGTCGGAGTGGGCCATGACGAGGGCGCCCATCAGGCGGGTGCTCACGCCCCAGCTGGTGCCCCACACGTGCTCCAGCTGGCCTTCCTTGTTGGTGAATTGCACGTCGAAGGCCTTGGCGAAGTTCTGGCCCAGGAAGTGCGAGGTGCCGGCCTGCAGGGCCTTGCCGTCCTGCATCATCCCTTCGATGCAGTACGTCTCGACGGCGCCGGCAAACCGCTCGTTCTCGGTCTTGACGCCCTTCACCACCGGCAGCGCGAGGTGCTCTTCGGCAAACTCGGCGTACACGTCGAGCATCTGCCGGGTTTCGGCCAGGGCTTCCGAGTCGGTGGCGTGGGCGGTGTGGCCTTCCTGCCAGAGGAACTCGGCCGTGCGCAGGAACAGGCGGGTGCGCATTTCCCAGCGCACCACGTTGGCCCACTGGTTGATAAGCAGCGGCAGGTCGCGGTAGCTCTGAATCCAGCCTTTGTAGGTGCTCCAGATGATGGCCTCCGAGGTGGGGCGCACCACCAGCTCTTCTTCCAGCTTGGCGTTGGGGTCCACGCGCAGCTTGCCGGGCTTGTCGGGGTCGGTCTGCAGGCGGTAGTGCGTCACCACGGCGCACTCCTTAGCGAAGCCTTCGGCGTTCTTCTCTTCGGCTTCAAACAGGCTTTTGGGCACGAAGAGCGGGAAGTAGGCATTCTGGTGGCCGGTGCGCTTGAACATGTCGTCCAGCGTCCGCTGCATCTTTTCCCAGATGGCGTAGCCGTAGGGCTTGATGACCATGCAGCCGCGCACGGCGGAGTTTTCGGCCAGCCCGGCGCGCTTAACTAACTCGTTGTACCACAGGGAATAATCCTCGCTGCGCTTCGGCAACTGTTTGCTCATGGGAGGGTCTCTTGGAAAAAGGAAAAAGTTCCCGAGCTTGGTACAGGATTTGCCTAGCCTTGCCCGGGCACTGATCGGGCCCCAAAGTACGTTATTAAACCGGAGCATTCCGCCCGCAGCCAACCAAGTGAGGCTGAACAAGCTCTGGCCAATACTCGTTCTTATCAACAGCGGCCGTACCTTCTTCGCGCACCCAGCCATGAAACATATTCCCACCCACCTGTTGCCTGCTCTGGCCCTGCTCACGCTCGGCGGCTGCGCAACCTCCAACGGCCTCACCACGACCGAGCCCGATGGCGTGTATTATTCTTCCAAGGACCGCACCACCGAGGTGGCGCCGGTGGCATCGGTCGATCAATCAGCCGATTATGCCGCTACCGACGACCCCAACGCCGTAGCCAACCCCGACTACCAGAACGGCGGCAGCCAGGCGCGCGGCACCGGCTCGGATGAATACTACGACGAGGACTTCGACTACGGGTACTACGCGCGCAACCGCCGCTACAACGGCCTGGGCATGGGCTACAGCCTGAGCTACGCCGACCCGTACTGGTACCGGCCCACCTTCGTCTACAACGACCCGTTCTTCTACAGCCCCTACGGCTACGGCTACAGCTACTCGCCCTGGTACGACCCCTTCTGGGGGCCGAGCTGGTACGGCGGCGCGGGCCTGAGCATCAACATCGGCTGGGGCATGGGCGGCTGGGGGCCCTGGGGCCCGTACGGCGGCGGCTTCGGCCGGCCCTGGGGCTACGGCGGCTGGGGCGGCTACAACCGCGGCTACTGGGACGGCTTTTACTCCGGCGCTTACGGCGGCGGTTACTACGGCAACTACGGGTATTGGGATGGGTACCGCGGCGGGAGCCGCGCGGTGAACTACCGCGTGGGACACCGCAACGGCCGCTCGGTGGAAGTGGTCGGGGCCGGGGCCAGCGGCGGCGGACGCCCCCGGGTAGCGGAGGCTACCGGCGGGCGGGCCGCCAACGGCGCCGCGGCCAGCCCGGGGCGTTACCGCGGCCGCGTAGAAGAAGCGGCGGCCCAGCCGGGCCAGGTATCGGCCGGGCAGGCGCAGCCGGGCCGGGGCCGTCTGTACCGCATCCAGGAAGCCGGCAGCGTGGGCCTGCAGCCCAACGCGGTTGACGCGGAGAAGCCGCAGAGCGCCGTCGATATGCCGGAGCAGCAGACGCGCTACCAGCGCGGCCGCAGCCGCTTCGGCGAAGCCGGCCAGCCGAGCCAGGCCGCGCCCCAATCGGGGGATGCCCAGCAGGTATACCAGCCCCAGCGCCGCCGCGAAAAGGTGGACTACGGCAGCCAGCCCCAGCGCCAGGCGGAGCCGATCCGTCGCGAGCGGGCCTACGAGTCGATGCCGACCCCGACGCGCTCCTACGACCAGCCCACGCGCTCCTACGACGGGGGCGGCAACAGCAATAGCGGGAGCAGCAGTGGGGGCAGCAGCAGCGGTGGTGGCCGCGGGCGGGTACGCTAAGCCGCCAATTTCTTGAGTTTCCGACGGTGATTCGCCGTTTTCCCTTCTCCTAGGCTATGAAACAATATGTGTTGGGGCTGGCCCTGCTGGGCTTGGCCAGTCCCCTTTTTGCCCAAAACGAAGACGATGCGCTGCGCTACTCGCGGCTGCAGTTCGGGGGCACGGCGCGCACCCTCGGCATCGGCGGGGCCAGCGTGGCGGTGGGCGCCGACCTTGGCACGCTCAGCAGCAACCCCGCCGGGCTGGGCCTGTTCCAACGCTCCGAGGTGAGCTTTTCGCCCGGCTTCGGGCTGGGCAACGCCGAAGCCCGCGCCGGCAACGTGGCCGGCTCTGCCTCGCTGAAGGACTCGCGCAACAGCCTGCACGTGGGCAGCCTGGCCGCCGCCTTCGCCTCGCGCCGGCCCGACAGCGACAACGATGACTGGCGCGGCGGCACGCTGGCCTTCGGCTTTACCCGCGTAAACGATTTCAATACCAGCTTCTCGTACCGCAGCACCGTGCCCGATGCCCGCTCGCTGTTTCAGCGCCTGCGCGAGCCGCGGCTGGAGTCGGGGCAGTCGGTGGCGGGGCTGCGCAAGCAGCTGGACGAGGAGTTTATCACCGGCAACTACTCGGGGCTCGACGGGCTGGCCTACGGCAACTATCTCACCAACTACGACGAGGTGCCGGCGGGCAGCGGCAACGAGGTGGTGACGACGCCCGCGTCGCTGCAGCGCACCAGCGTGACGCAGGAGGAAACGGTGCTGACCACCGGTTCGCAAACCCAGTTCGACATCGGCTACGGCGCCAGCTACCGCGACCGGCTCTACATCGGGGGCGCCATCGGCATCGTGGGCACCCGTTTCAACTCGACCAGCGAGCTGCGTGAAACCAACGACGCCACCACCGGCACCAGCTCGTTTGGCAGCCTGACCTTCCGCGACGAGCTGCGCACCCGCGGCACCGGCTACAACGCCCGGCTGGGCCTGATTTACCGCCCGCTGGATTGGCTGCGCGTGGGCCTTTCGGCCCAGACGCCCACCAGCTTTCAGTTCGACGATACCTACAACTCGTCGCTGAACACGCAGTTCCGGCAGCCGGTGAGCGTTGACGGGACGCTGATTTCGTCGGCCAGCGCCAACACCCAGGAGCTGAAGCTGGCTTACCGCATGACCTCGCCCTGGCGCCTGAACGGCGGCGCGTCGTTTATTCTGGGCAAGTACGGGTTCGTGTCGGCCGATGCGGAGCTGGTGGACTACCGCCAGGCCCGCTTCCGCAACGCCCCCGACCTGCAGAACGGCGACAATTACTCGTTCCGGGGGGAAAACAGCCGCATCAGCCAGGTCTACAATTCGGCCCTGAACCTGCGCGTGGGCGCCGAAGCCCGGCTGAACATCTTCCGGGTGCGCGCCGGCTATGCCCACTACGGGGACCCGTTCCAGGACAGCCGCTTCGACCGCAGCCAGGCCTACTACACCGGCGGCCTGGGCGTCCGGCAGGGCAACATCACGGCCGACTTGGCCGGCGTGTATACCACCTACAACCGCGTATACTCGCCTTACACCCTGCTCGATGGCAGTCAGCCGGAAGTGAAAATGAACGCCACCCGCTTCACCACCACCTTCACGCTGGGTTACCAGTTCTAGCAGCGGCGAACGGGCCAAACGCCACGGGCGGCTCCGGTTCGGGGCCGCCCGTGGCGTTTGGGGCTACCTGGTACACTCGATCAGCGCAGGATTTTGACGGTCATTACCAGATCGACGGGGGCGGTGGTGCCCAGGGCTGTGACGAAGAGCACGCCTTCGTTGCCCTCGACGGTGCGAAAGGCCACGGCTTTGTTCAGCCCGACGGGCACGGCCGCTCCGGCGGTGACGTTGGCGGCCGTGACGGCGTTGGAAATGGCGCTGGCGGTGGTAATCGCGTTGAACTCGGCCAGCGTGAGCGTGCTGGCGCCCAGCAAGGTGGCGCGGCGCCGCTGCCACCGGCTGACGCGCAGCACCGGGGCGCTGAGCGCGGTGCTGGCCGAGGGGGCAGCCAGGGTGGCACCCGTGGCGGTGGGCACGTAGAGCAGGTCGGCCCAATCCTGGTAGCCGGGCAGCTCGCCGGGGTGGTGGGTGGCGTAGGCGGGCAGCACGAAGCCGCGCTCGGCCGCCAGGATGGCACGGCTGGCATTGGTGCGCGGGGCCTGCAGCCGCACCGAGTAGGTATGCAGGGGATTGATGGAGTCGGCCGGGCGTACCTCGATGCGGTAGCCGCGGGTGGCTTTGTTGCCGTCGACGTCGGTGATGGTGTATTTCCAATCCTGGCGGCCGGCGTTGGTGCTGGCGCCGAAGCGGTTGGTAAACAGGAAGGTTTTGGGCGGGGTGGGCTGGGCAAAGACCGTATCGAAATACACCAGGGGCAGGGAGTCGGCAAACCGGGCCTGGGTGAGGTTGCGGTAGAACCGCTCCTGCGTGGTGATGGTCAGCCGCTGCAGGCCGCTCCCGCCTTCCCGGACTTCGGCAAACACGCGTACCTGGAAGGTGTCGGCGGCGTTGGCCGTGCGGTCGGCCGTCAGCGAGGTGCCGTCGGAAATGAAGTCGAGCAGCGGGGCGCTGGTATCTTGCTCGCAGCCGGCGGTGAACAGGGCAACGGGGAGCAGCAGCAGAAGAAGGCGAAGCAGACGCATAGGTAAAAGCAAAGGTCGGGAAAAGCGCAGGATGCGCGAGCACGCAACCATGCGCCGCCCGCGGCCGACGTTGGCGCGCCCGCCGGAGCCAACGTCGGCTGCCGCCGGTGTAGTACCTTTAACGCTGCCACTGAGTTTTCTTACATGATCCACCCGTTCAAGACGTTTCAAACCTTCGGCCTGGCTGCGGGCCTGTTGTTTAGCGCCGCCCCGGCGGCCGTATTGCTGCCCGCCGCGCCCGCCGTGGCTCAGCAGCGCCAAAACATTACCCTCGAAGACCTGTGGGTGAAAGGCACCTTCGCCGCCCGCTCGGTGCAGGGCTTCAACTGGATGCGCGACGGCCGCTACTATTCCGCCCTCGACAAGGGCGAGGTGGTGCAGCACGACGTGACGACCGGCCAGGCTACCCAGACGCTGGTAAGCAGCCAGCAGCTGCGCCCCGCGGGTGCCGAGCAGCCCATCAGCGTGGACGGCTACGAGTTCAACGCCGACGAGCAGAAAATGCTCTTCAGCACCGCCACCGAGCCCATCTACCGCCGCTCGACGCGCGCCAACTACTTCGTGTACGACCGCGCCGCCCAAAAGCTGCTGCCGCTGAGCAGCGGCGGCAAGCAGAGCTACGCCACCTTCTCGCCCGACGGCCGCCGCGTGGCCTTCATGCGCCAGAACAACATGTACGTGGTCGACCTGCAGACCATGCAGGAAACGCCCATTACCACCGACGGACAGATCAACAAGCTCATCCACGGCGGCGGCGACTGGGTGTACGAGGAGGAGTTCGAGGTGTCGCGGGCGTTTAAATGGTCGCCCGACTCGAAACAGCTGGCCTACATCAGCTTCGATGAAAGCCGGGTGCCCGAGTACAACCTGCAGGAGTGGGGCCCGCTCTACCCCAAGGACTACCGCTACAAGTACCCCAAGGCCGGCGAGCCGAACTCCATCGTGACCGTGTCGGTGTACGACGTGGAGGGCAAGCGCACGACCAAGATGGATATCGGCAGCGAGACGGATCAGTACATTCCGCGGCTGATGTGGACGCAGACGCCCGGCCTGCTGAGCATTCAGCGCACCAACCGCCTGCAGAACAAGCTGGAGCTGCTGCACGGCAACACCGCCACCGGCAAAACCGACGTGGTGTGGACCGATACCGACAAGGCCTACGTGGACGTGACCGACGATTTGCGTTACCTGAAAAACGGCAAGCAGTTCGTGGTGACGTCGGAGCGCGACGGGTACCGCCACATCTACCTCTTCGACATGAAGGGCAAGCTGGTGCAGCAGCTCACCAAAGGCGCATGGGAAGTGTCGGAGTTTGTGGGCGTGGACGAAGCCAAGGGCCAGGCCTACTACCTCTCGGCCGAGGCCTCGCCGCTGCAGCGCCACCTCTACCGCGTCGACCTGAAGGGCAAAAACAAAACCCGCCTGGGCGAAGCCGGCAACGGCACCGACGTGGTGAACATGAGCCCCGACTTCCGCTACTACCTCAACTACCACTCGGCCGCCGACGAGCCGCAGACGGTGAGCCTGCGCAACGGGCAGGACGGCAAGCTGGTGAAAGTGCTCGAAGACAACGCCAAGCTCAAGCAGCGCATGCAGGAGTACGGCTTCGTGCCCCAGGAAACCTTCTCGTTCAAGACCTCGGAGGGCGTCACGCTCAACGGCTGCACCATCAAGCCGGCCACCATGGAAGCCGGCAAAAAATACCCGGTGCTGACCTTCCTCTACGGCGGGCCCGGCTCGCAGAAAGTGCTCGACAAGTGGAACAGTGTGGACTACTACACCTGGTTCCAGATGCTGGCTCAGCAGGGCTACGTGGTGGCCATCGTGGACAACCGCGGTACCGGCGGGCGCGGCGCGGAGTTCAAGAAGTGCACCTACGCGCAGATGGGCAAGCTCGAAACCATCGACCAGGGCGAGGCCGTGAAGTACCTCGGCGCCCAGCCCTGGGCCGATAAGGGCCGCATCGGCATCTTCGGCTGGAGCTACGGCGGCTACCTGGCGGCCCTGGCCATGACCAAAAACGCCGACCTCTACAAAGCCGGTATTTCGGTGGCCCCGGTGACGAACTGGCGCTACTACGACACCATTTACAGCGAGCGGTACCTGAAAACTCCGCAGGACAATGCCGCCGGCTACGACGACAACTCGCCGGTGCAGTTTGCCAACCTGCTGAAGGGCAAGTACCTGCTGGTGCACGGCACCGGCGACGACAACGTGCACTTCCAGAACTCGGTGGCCTTTACCGACGCGCTGGTGAAGGCCAACAAGGACTTCGAGCAGCTATATTATCCTAACCGCAACCACGGCATCTACGGCGGCAACACCCGCCTGCACCTGTTCCGGCAGATGACCAACTTCCTGCTGCAGAACCTGTAGGCCCGGCTGGCCGCACGGCGGCTGCCGTCCGGCTAATGGCCGTCGGAATCGAGCGTTTTTTGCCGCCGCAAGACGGCTAAAACGTTATAAGTCAGAAAAAAGCCCGTTTTTCGGTCTGAGCTTCGTGGCTGCGCCTTCCCGCGGGAAGGCCGGCGGTGGCCAGTCGGAAGACGGGCTTTTGGCGTTGGAAGGGTAAGAAAATGCGCGGCGCGTCGTTCCTGCGGCGCTGTTTCTGCGTAAAGCCTCGTCGATATGCGCACGTCCCGACTGAATCCTGTGCTGCTGGGCGCACTGCTGCTGGGCGCGGCCGCCTGCCAGCGCGAAACTGCTGCTCGCACCGAAAAGCCGAACCCGGCCACTGAGGTAGCCGCCGCTGATACTGCCCTGCCCGCCGAGGCTCCCATAGCCACGCGCCGCGACTGGCACCGCCTCACCCGGCGCACCAACCCGCGCGCCCCACTGATTCGCTACGCCGCCGTGCGCCGCCCGGCCAGCCTGCCCGCGCCCGCGCTGCCCACCGAGGCCCGCCTGTTCGACCTCACGCTTAAGCCCAGCGAGTTTTTTCGCATCGACCCCACCCAGCCCGCCGAAGTGCGCGGCCGCGAGGGCACAACGGTGCGCCTGCCCGCCGGCGCCCTGCTCGACGCCCGCCAGCAGCCCGCGCAGGAACCGGTGTGGCTGGAGCTGAAGGAGTGCCTGGCTTTGGCGGACCTGCTGCTCTCCGACCACGTCAGCACCGGCCCCGACGGCACGCCCATGCAGGCCGGCGGCATGGTGCTGGTGCGCGCCGTGACCAGCAAGGGTCAGGCCCTGCACCTGGCGCCCGGCGCCGCCATCGAGCTGAGCCTGCCCGCCGAGCTGCACGCCGGCCGCCAGCTCTACCACAGCCCCGACCGCCAGCACTGGGCCGCCCTGCCCAACGATGTGGCTCCGGAAAGCGGCCCGGCCTACGCCCAGGCGTCCTCCACCGCCGGCAGCAGCATCCTCGATACGCCCGCCGAAAGCAGCGCCAGCAGCAACCCCGAGCCGCTGGCGGCCCTGGCAGAGCCCGGTGCCGACTGGCTGCGTAGCCCCGAGCTAGGCTGGCTGAGCTGCCTGCGCGGCTGGCACACCGAGGGCGGCAATCAGCTGCTGGTGCCCACCGAGGCCGATGACCACACCGTCGTGCGCCTGGTGTACCCCGAAGCCGGCGTTATCCTGGCCGGGCAGCCGCAGGCCGCGGGTTACGCTTTCCAGGGCCTGCCCACCCAGCAGCGGGCGGTGCTGGTGGGCCTGCGCTACGAGGGCGGCAACGCCTTTCTGGCCGTGCAGTCCCTGGCCCCCGGCGACACGGCCGCGCCGCTGGAATTCCGCGAAGTCAGCCTCGCCGACATCGAGCAGCGGCTGCAGGAGCTGCGCTAACCGCCCGGGCTCATGGCCCGCCCCGATTCGGGAGTGGGGGCGCTACCTTTGCGGCGGCGCGGCCATCAGCTGTGGCCGCTTATCCCGGGTATGAACTTGTCTTTTCTGGCCACGCGCACGGTGCCGCGCTGGTTCTGGCCCGTGCTGCTGGGGCTGAATTTCCTGGTGCACCTGCCGTTTTTCGGCCTGCCACCCAAGGGCGCGCACTCCTGGCGGCAGTGCAACACCATGGCCGTGGCCCGCAACCTCTACGAGGAGGGCATGAACCCCCTGCGCCCCCGCGTAGACCGGCGCGGCGCCTCCGATGGCGTGACGGGGATGCAATTCCCGGCCTACGAGTGGGCCGTGGCCGCTGGCTACCAGGTGCTGGGCTTCCACGAGAGCATTCCGCGGGTGGTCAACTGGCTGATTTTCGCCGCTGGGCTGGCCACCTTCTACGCCCTGGCCCGACGGCTGAGCGGCTCGGGCTGGGCAGCGGCGGTGGGCACCTGGGCCCTGGCCTGGAGCCCCGAGTTGTTCTACCACAGCATCAACGCCCTGCCCGACGTGCTGGCCCTCTCGGCCTCCATCGGCGGGCTGTACTACTTCCTGCGTTGGTACCAAGCTGAAGACGCTCACCCCGGTAGCTACGCGCTGGCCCTGCTGCTGACCACGCTGGCCGGCCTCACCAAGCTGCAATACCTGGCCATCGGCGCGCCCATTGCCGTGCTCATCCTGCGCGACCTGTGGCTGCGCCGCCTGCCGTGGCGGCGCCTGCCCGCGCTGGGGCTTTTCGCGGCCGTGGCCGTAGGAGTGCCGCTGGCCTGGTACGCCCGTGCCGTGCGACTGATCAAGGAATCGGGCTTAGCTGATTTCGGGCTGGAGCTGCGCCCGGCCGACAGCCTAAGCACCGCCGTGCGCATCCTGCGCGAAAACCTGCTTTCCGATTTGCCGGAACTGCTCGTCGGCTTTCCCGGCTTCGTGCTGCTGGTGGTGGGCTTGGTGGCTCTGGTGCGCGCGGGCTACGTCCGGCGGTTCTGGTTTCTGCCGATGCTGGCCTGGGCGGTGGTGCTGCTGGCCTATCACCTGATCGAGCTGAGCCAGATGGACGTGCACCAGTACTACATGCTGCCCTACCTGCCGCTGCTGATGCTGACGGTGGCCTTGGGCGCCGCCTGGCTGCAGCCCCGGCACCGGGGCGCCCTCTGGCTGGCATTGCTGCTGGGGCTGCAGCCCGTGGCCGCCGCCATCCGGGTGATTCCCAGCCGCTGGGGCGGCGGCCCGCGCGAAATACCGGCCGAGCTGTACTACCCCGAATCCCGCGCCGCCCTGGAAACCGCCGTGCCCAACGACGCACTCTGCCTCGTCGGCCCCGATATATCCGGCTGCAAGTACTTCTACTTCCTGCACAAAAAGGGCTTCGGCTTCGGCGCCCCTGAGGACCTATGGAATGCCAAGCCCGACGGCAGCACCCTGCTCGACAGCGCCGTGCGCAACGGCGCCCGCTACCTCTACACCAACGACTCCACCGCGCTCGGCAACGCACGGGTGCGGCCGTACCTGGGCCGCGAAATCAAGCGGGTAGGGGAGTTTCGGGTGCTGGAGCTGCGCCGGCCGTTAGCTACAGACTGACCTGTTATCAGTCCCGCAGCGCCTGGGCATAATCCCGCAGCGCATTGATGAGGTAGAGCAGCAGCCCGAGCAAAAGCGCAAGTACTGCCACTCCCGTCCAAGCGCCGTTGACCACCGATGGTTTGGGGTGACGAATCAGCCGAGCCAGCGCCACTAGGTTCAGCACTTCGCCGCCGAGAACCAGCCCGGTGGCCAGCAAGGTCTGGTGACGGGTATGGGTGCTCAGCAGGTGATTGGTACTTACTTCAATGGCGGCCACAAATAGCAGCGCCTGCCACAGAAGCGTACCGCCCACCACGGCCCCCGCGCTCAGCCAGAAATGCTTCCAACTATGCTCGGTTGCCAGTGGCACAGGGCCGCTCACAGCTTCACCGTAATGCTTTGCGGCTCGGTGAAGAAGCGCAGCGCCTCCAGCCCGCCCTCGCGCCCCACGCCCGAGCTTTTCATGCCGCCGAAGGGCGTGCGCAGGTCGCGGTGCAGCCAGGTATTCACCCACACGATGCCCGACTGCAGCTCGTGGGCCACGCGGTGGGCCCGGTGCAGGTCGCGCGTCCAGATGGTGGCAGCCAGGCCGTACTCGGTGCCGTTGGCCCAGGCCAGCACTTCCTCCTCGGTGTCGAAGGGCGTGAGCGTGACGACCGGCCCAAAGATTTCCTCGCGGTTGACGCGGCAGTCGGGCGCCAGGCCTTCGAACACCGTGGGCTGCAGGAAATAGCCCTCGGCGCAGCGGCCCGGCAGCTGCACCCGCTGCCCGCCGGCCAGCAGCCGGCCGCCTTCCTCGTGAGCCAGCGCTATGTAGCCCAGGACTTTCTGTAAATGAGCCTCGCTCACCAGCGCGCCCTGCCGGCTGCCGGCGTCCTGCGGGTCGCCCACGGTGAGCTGGGCCACGCCGGCCAGAAACTGCTCCCGGAACTGCTCGTAAACCGGACGCTCCACGAAGAGGCGCGAGCCGCACAGGCAGATCTGGCCCTGGTTGGCGAAGGAGCTGCGCAGGCTGGTCTGTACGGCCTCTTGCAGGTCGCAGTCGGCAAAGATGAGGTTGGGGTTCTTGCCACCCAGCTCCAGCGACAGTTTCTTGAACATGGGCGCGGCCGTGCGGGCAATATGCTCGCCCGTCTTGGTGCCGCCCGTGAAGCTGATGGCCTTGATGGCCGGGTGCTCGATGATGGCCTGCCCCGCGCCCGGCCCGGTGCCGTGCACGATGTTGAGCACCCCCGCCGGCAGCCCTGCTTCGATGCATAGCTCGCTCAGCAGAAAGGCCGTGTAGGGCGTGATTTCCGAAGGCTTGGCCACCACGCAGCAGCCCGCCGCCAGCGCCGGCGCAATCTTCCAGGTGAAGAGGTACAGCGGCAGGTTCCAGGGCGAGATGCAGCCGACCACGCCCAGCGGGTGGCGCACGGTATAGTTCAGCGCCACGCCCTCCTGAAAGTGCGTTTCGGAGGCAAAGTGCTGGGCGGCCGTGCCGAAGAAGGCAAAGTTGCTGGCCGCCCGCGGAATGTCGACCACACGCGCCAAACTCACCGGCTTGCCGTTGTCCTGGCTTTCGGCCTGGGCCAGCCGCTCCAGGTCGCGCTCGATCAGCTCGCTGATGCGCACCAGCAGCCGGCCGCGCTCCTCGGCCGGCAAGCGGCGCCAAGCGGGCAGGGCGGCTTCGGCGGCCTGCACGGCCCGGGCCACGTCCTGAGCATCCGAATCGGGAATGTGGCTGAACACGCGGCCGGTGGCGGGCTCCACGTTGGGCAAGTAGCGGCCGCCTGCCGGAGCCGCCAGCGCGCCATTAATATAATTTTGCAGGTGTAGCATACAGAGCTCAGGAGTTGGTCACTAGGCAGTTAGCTGCCATCGGGCCGGGTGGGGGTGGGCCGCAAAGCTACTAGGCCGGGCCGCAGTCGTCCAACCCGGCCCCACAAGTCCAAGTTTTCGGGAATGTTGCTATTTGCAGTAAAAGCGGTCAAACCGCTGAAAATCGGCAGTTAAGAGAGGAAAAGCAGCTGTTTAGATACGATTTGCCACAATTAAGTTATATTAGTGGCACTTCTGGAGCTGTTGGATTAGTTTCCGGGATAATTCCTCGCACGGATGCTCGGTTTTTCCCCGGGTAGCAGCTGCTGACGAGTACTTTTCCCGGGTCCACCACCTCCGAAACGCGCACATCTCTTGCTCCTCCGATCCGCTTCCCCGGCGCCTATGGGCCAACTGTTACTCCGCTGTTTCTGTTTTTACGGGCTGTTGTGCGCCTTGCTGACCGGCAAGGCCCAGGCGCAGAGCACCCCGCCGCCGCCGCCCAGCGCGTCGGTGTTCATCACCGCCCACCAGGACGACTGGCAGCTGTTCATGGGCAGCCGCGCCTACGACAACGTGCAGCGGCACCGCAAAGTGGTGTTCATCATCATCACCGCCGGGCAGGGCGACCAGCCGGCCGACGCGTTCTGGAAAGCCCGTGAGCAGGGCTGCCTGAATTCGGCCCGCACCGCCTGCGACCCGAACGCGGGCAAGCTGCCGCCGCCGGTGTTTTCCAAAGTAACCATTCGGGGCCACGGCCTGACGGTTTCCTACTACCGCAACACGGTGGTGTACTTCCTGCGCGTGCCCGACGGGGGCGGCCGGGGGCAGGGCTTTAGCTTTTGCAACTTCCAGACCCTGACCAAGCTGCGCGAAGGCCAGGGCGGCCCGCTGAAAGCCCTGGACGGCAGCACGCAGTACAACTCCTGGAGCGACCTGACCGGCACGGTGCGCGACATCATTCGCCGCGAAATCCGGCCCAGCTGGACGCTGTGGGTGCACAGCCCCAACCCGGACGCCCGCGCAAATCCCAACGACCACGCCGACCACGTGTCGGCCGGCCTGATTGCGGGTACGGCCACCCAGGGCATGGATTGCCGCCGCCTGCTCTACTGCGGCTACGATATCCGCAACCGCGCCGCGAACCTGAACGAGGCGCAGAAAGCCAAGCAAACCGCCATGTTTGCCGCCTACTGCCAGGCCATGACGGAGCGCGGGCAGCCCAGCGGCTGGCAGCCCGACCACCTCTGCTGGCTGGGCCGGCAGTACAGCACGCTGGTGCATTCCTCGACCACCCCGAACCCCTCCGCCGCCACGGCCGCCCGCATGCGCACCGACAGCCTGCTGACGGCGCCGGCGCAGGTGGCGCTGGGCGTGCCCGCTCCTAACCCCTGCACCGCCTCCAGCGTGGTGACCTATGAGCTGCCCGCCGCCGCAGCCGTCAACCTGAGCCTGTACGACCTGCAGGGGCGGCTGATCAAAACCCTGGTGCAGGCCCAGCAGCAAGCCGGGCACTACGAGGTGTGGCTCGACGTGAATCAGTTTCCGGCTACCGGCGTGTACCTGTGCCGCCTGCAGGCCGGTTCGGTGCTCCGCTCGCAGCGGGTGCAGATCGAGCAATAAGCCCGAGTGGCGGCCAGCGCCTATTTTTGGCGCTTCTTACCTGAGTCAGACTGTATGCGCGAGTGGTTGCGCCGCAAGCCCGCACCCTGGATGGTGCTGGCGGCGGCGGTAATATGGCAGGGGCTGCTGCTGGGGCGCACGTTTGCCGCGCTCGTCACCGAGCCCAATCAGCACCTGTTCACCGACCAGCACGACGGGGCCAAAAACTACTTCACGTTTCAGGCCTACCTGCAGCAGCCCTTCGAGCGCGGCCTGCTGTGGTTCGGGCAGATGAACTATCCGTTCGGCGACTACATCTTCTACACCGACAACTCGCCCTTGCTGGCCGTCGGTACCAAGCTGTTTTCGCACTACGTCTACGACCTCACCCCGCGGGGGCTCGACGTGTACAACGGCCTGCTGGTGAGCATGCTGCTGCTGAGTACCGTGCTGCTGGTAAGCATCCTGCGCCGGCTGCTGCACTCCTGGGTGCTGGTGCTGACGCTGAGCGTGCTGCTGCCCTGGCTGAGCCCGCAGCTGGAGCGCCTGACGGTGGGCCACCTCAATCTTTCGCTGAGCTGGGTGGTGCTGCTGGGCATCTGGGGGCTGCTGCGCCTCTATGAGCACGGCGAGAAGGGCCGCCCGCTCGGGGCCACCGTGCCGCTGGTGGTAGCGGGCCAGACGGCCGCCGCGTTTCTGCACCTGTATTATCTGCCCATCGTGGGCTTGTGCGTGGGGAGCTTCCTCGCGTTCTGGCTGCTGGGCAGCGGGCGGTGGCGGCAGCTGCGGCTGGTGCTGGCCGGGGGCGCCATGGTGCTGCTGCCGCTGCTCCTCAGCTTTGCGGTGCTGCGCGGCCTCGACGGCTACTACCCCCTGCGCGCCGCCCTGCCCAAGCAGAACAGCTACGACGCGCCGCCGCTGAAGCTGGCGCCCGCCGCGCTGGTGCATCCTTATGAGTACAACCGCCAGCACTTCCCGCTGGAATCGACCACCCGGCCCTACGACGAATCGACGGCCTACCTGGGCCTGTTTGCGCTCTGGGGCCTGCTGCTGGTGGCCGGGCTGTACCTGCTGCGCCGGCCGCAGTGGCGGGCGTGGTGGCGCGGCTGGCGGCTAACCGCCGAAGCCCGCTTTGCCCTGCTGCTGCTGGCAGCTGCCACGGTGGGCCTGCTGGCGGCTTTGGGCACCCGCATCGGCCTCAACGCCGACGGTACGCTGGTGCTCAACAACTACCTGAGCGTGTTTTACCACCTCGACCGGCTGGTGCCCAAGGCCACCCAGTTTCGGGCGGTGGCGCGCTTCAGCTGGCCGTTTTTCTGGGCCCTGCACCTGCTGCTGCTCGTCGGGCTCGACTACTGGCTGCGCACCGGCCGCAGCACCTGGCGCTGGGCCGCGGTGCCCGCGCTGGTGCTGCTGGCCTGGCTCGATACCCGCGACGCGCTCAAGCACTACCGGCACGCCTACGTGCCCAATACCATCGGCAACCTCCGGTTTCAGCCCGAGCTGACGCAGCTGCTGCGTCAGGTAAATCCGGCTGATTATCAGGCTATCCTGCCGATTCCGTACTTCCATGTGGGCAGTGAGGGCGAGGGGCTGACCATCGACGACGCCGACGCGCAGAGCCGGCACGCGTTTCACCTCTCGCTGCGTACGGGGCTGCCGCTGCTGGCCAGCAAGATGTCGCGCACGCCGCCCGAGCACGCCCGGCAGCTGCTGCGTTTGCTGCAGCCCGGCGGCCCGGGGCCCGCGCTCCGGGCCCGGCTGGCGGGCCGCCCCATCCTGGTGCTCTACGACGACGCCTTTTACCGCGGCGACTCGACGCTGGCCGTCAATCAGCCCGGGCCGGAGCCGCGCCGCATTGTGCGCGACGGGGCGGCTTTCATCGCGCGGCACCGCATGCCGCTGCTGGCGCAGGCCGGCACCCTGCGGCTGTACCGCTGGGAGTTGGAGTAGGAGAGGAGCAGCCGTCTTTGTCGGGCCGTGGCGGCCTAGCGCCCCAGCAGGCGCAGCAGGTTGCGGCTTTCGGTGAGCAGCACGCGCACGTTGAGCGGGGAAAGAACCACGCCCGGTTTCAGCGCGACGGGCACTGGCTCGGTGCGCACCGCGGGCTGGCGAGAGGCCAGCAGCAGCAGCTCCAGGTCGAAGAGGTAGCGGTCGGTGGTGGTTTGTAGAAACAGCGCCCGGCCCTTGGCGTTGAAGCCCTTCAGCCCGCACTGGGTGTCGTCGATGGGTAGGCGCAGCAGGGTGCGGGTGAGGCGGCGCAGCAGACGCGACACCCGCCGACGGGCGGCGGGCACCTGGGCGTAGTAGGCGTCGTCGCGCACGCCCACGGCCAGGTCGCAGCGCTGGCTGTGCAGGGCCTGGTAGAGCGTGGCCATGCTGGTTTCCTCGTAGGGAAAGTCGATGTCGGTGAAGAGGCACAACGGCTCCTGCACCTGCTGCACGCCGGTGCGCAGGGCGTGGCCCTTGCCGCGGTTGGCGGGGTAGCTGAGGTAGGTAAAGGCTTCAGCGGGCAGCGCCGCGCGCAGCAGCTGCAGGTCCGCGTCACTCACGCCCCGCGTCGAGCCGTCGTTGACCAGGTACAGGTGGACCGTGGTGCCCGCGGGCAGCGTCTGCTGCAGGCGCTGCAGGCTGCTCAGAACATTGGCGGCCCACTCAGCGGGCGGGTTGTAGCAGGGCAGAACGAGGGCAAGCGCGGCGGACATGGATGGGCAGGAGGGAGCGTGCGGGGCGAGAAAAACAGCCGGCAGGGGCTGCCCGCGAAGTAGTTGGGGCTGAAAACGGCCTGGGCCGATGCGGCCGCCGTACCGGCGCGGCAACGCCGACGGAACCCCAAAACTACGGAATCGGCGCGGGCCGCCCCGAGGCAGCCCGCATCCGGAAGTATCTTTAAGCCCCGGATTTGTCGGAATACCTCCGGCCGGGCCTGATACCGTACCTATGAAGCCATTACGCTGGCGCGAGCTGCTGCTGAGTCTGCTATTCTACGCTGTTCTGTTCGTGCTGTTCAGCTGGCCGCTGGCCGCGCACTTCAGCACCGCCTACCTGGGCCGGCCCGGCAACGACGCCAACCAGTACGTATGGAACGCCTATAATTTTCACCGGCAGGTGCTGGCCGGCCACAATCCGTTCTTCACCGACCTGCTGCTCTACCCGCGGGGCACTTCGCTGGTGATGCACACTTACACGCCCGTCATCGGCCTGCTCAACGTGCCGCTCGGCCACGAAATCCTGGCCGTCAACGTGGCTCTGCTGCTGAGCTTCACCCTCTCGGGCGTGGGCGCCTACCGGCTGTGCCGCCGTTGGGTCGACAACCCCGTGCTGTGCCTGCTGGCGGGCGTGCTCTTCGCGTTTTCGGGCTACAAGCTGGCCCACCTGCCCGACCACTACCACCTGCTGCTCACCGCCCCGGCGCCGTTTTATATCTATGCTTTCCTCGAAGCTTTCCGCTTCCGCGAGGGCCGCTTCGTGCCGCAGGTGCGCCGCTGGGGGCAGGTAGCGCTGTGCGCCGCGCTGGGCATCATCACCCTGCTCAGCGACTATTACACCCTGTTCGGGCTGCTGTACTTCTCGCTGGGCTACGCGCTGTACTACGCGCTGCGCCTGGGCAGCATCAACTGGCGCCGGCC
The DNA here is from genome assembly GCF_003258365.1 of Hymenobacter edaphi. Lineage (GTDB taxonomy): Bacteria > Bacteroidota > Bacteroidia > Cytophagales > Hymenobacteraceae > Solirubrum > Solirubrum edaphi. The sequence continues at coordinate 187,682 of NZ_QHKM01000006.1, forward strand.
GCGGCCCTGGATTGTGCTGGTCGTGGTGCTGGTGGGTTGCCACATCGGCTCCAGGATGCTGAAGCTGGCCGGCGTGCCCGACAACAGCGGCTTCTGGTGGGGCGGCGACCTGGCCGGCTACCTGCTGCCGCCCCCGCACAGCCGCTGGCTGAGCACCACCGCCACCGAGCGCCTGCTCAACAGCAGCAGGTTCAACTCACCCGGCTCGGTCGAAAACATCATGTTCCTGGGCTACGTGCTGCCGCTGCTGGCCCTGTTCACGCTCGTGGGGCTGCGCGGCTACTCCACTTTGCGCCGCGACGAGGACCGCGGCGGCCGGGCCCTGCCCGGGTTGGCCCTGCTGTTTTTTATGCTGACGCTGCCGGCCGTGCGGGTGTTCGGCAAGGAAGTGCTGCGCTTGCCCACCGGCCTGCTGCACTACGTCCCGTTCTTCAACAACATCCGCTGCCCCACGCGCCACGTAGCCTACCTCTCGCTGCTGCTGCCCATCGTGGTGTTTGCCGCCCTCGACCCCTGGCTGCGCGCCCGCCTGCGCCCGGCGGCCCGGCTGGGCGTATCGGTGGGGCTGCTGGGGCTGGTGCTGCTGGAGCTGCAGCCCAAAGAACAGCCCCTGCTGAAGCTCGCCGACGTGCCCGCCGCCTACCTCGCCGCCGCGCAGCTACCCGGCGACGTGCTGTTTCCCGTGCCCTTCGGCCTGCTCGACGGCTACCGCAAAGTGGGCCAGATGGACGGCGACGACCTGTTCTACCAGACGCGCCACCACAAAAAGCTGCCCGGCGCTTACATCTCGCGCGTGCCCGCCGAGGTGTTTGCCAGCTTCGACCAAGACTCCGTAATGCACACCCTGCTGACGCTGCAGGAGCACCCCGATACCACCCTACAGCGTCCCTCGGCGGCGGCGGTACGCGAATTTCTGCGCGTGTACCACCCGGCGGCGTTTATCGTAGCACCGCAGTTCCGGGGCTCGGCGGTGCACCGGTACCTGCGGGAAGCCATGCCGGCGCAGGGCTACCGCGAAGAGCAAATTGGGGAGTATGTACTGCTGCGCCGGCAGTAGCGCGAACTTTTAGTTCGCGTTTTCCAGAGCGACAATCGGTGAGCCGTGCCGCGGCTATTTGTCCAGAGCACACGAGCTGAAAGTTCGCGCTACAGCTTGAAGGGCAGCACCTCGTCGGGCTGGGCCGGTGGGCGGGTGCGCTCCAGCACCAGCAGCTGGTCGTCCTCGTAGCGCACGCGGAAGTCGCCGCGGGTGCGCAGCTGCTGCTGGGCCTGTAAGTAGGCTTCGGGCGCCAGGGGCCAGGGCAGCTTGTCGGTTTTGAGCAGGGCCACCAGCTGGGCGTCGCGCAGCACCGGGAAGTGGTACAGCCTGTCGCGGTTGATCAGCCAGGGCGCCAGGTTGGCCTGGGCGCTCAGCGGCACCTCGGCGGGCAGTTCGTCCAGGGCGCGGCGCAGGCGGCGCACGTCGAGGCCCTGGGTGGAGCGGTAGTGCTTGGCCAGCAGGAAGTTGGTGGTTTCGCGCTGGTACCACTTGCTCTGGCGCGTGTAGAGCGTGACAACGGTAGCCAGCCCCGCCAGGGCCAGCGAGGCGGCGTAGTAGCGCTGGCGCGGCGGGCCCTGGCGCAGCTGCAGCCCCAGCTCCGTGACGGCCAGGGCCAGCACCGGCGCAAACTCGATGGAATACTGCGCGTTGATGCCCCACAGGCCGTAGTCGTTGGCCAGCAGCTTCTGGGCCAGGATGGGCGCCAGCATCAGCGCGTACCAGGGGCGCAGCGCCAAGGCCAGGCCGCCCGAGAGCAGCAGCACGGCCCACAGCTCGGCCTTGATGTAGTTGTAGTTCGGGTCGGCGGTAATGTTTTCGAACAGGCACTGCCACAGCAGCGTGGGGTGGGTGGCCACGTTCAGCACGGCCGCTTCCAGCGAGCCGCCCAGGTGCTGGTAGCGCTGAATCTGCGTCAGCTGCTGGTGCGTGGCCGACAGCCCGGGCATCACCAGCTTGGTAATCACCGCGAAGTAGGCCAGCGCGGCCACGGCGCCCAACACTGCCACCAGCAGCAGCGGACGGGTGCGCCAGTGCTTCCAGGCCAGGCCCAGCATGATGGCGGCGGCCCACAGCGCCAGGTTTTCCTTGCTCACCAGCAGCAGCCCGAAGGCCAGCAGGGCCCGGCCCCAGCGGCGCTGCTCAAACCAGTGCACCAGCCACGGCACGGCCATGGCGCCCACCACGTTGTCGTGGTAGTCGTAGCCCAGGGCCGAGTAAATGCCCCAGCTGCTGAAGAAGAAGGCCATTAGCACGTTGGCCTGCCCGTAGCTGGCGCCGCGGGCGCGGGCAAAGACGTGCACGCCCCAGCCGCCCCACAGCACGGCGGCAATCTGCACCACCAGCAGCGTCCAGGAGCCCAGCAGCCAGTACAGCGGCGACACCAGCAGGGGCACCAGCGCGAAGTGCAGGTTGGAGGAGAGAAAGTTGGTGGCCGGCGTATCGAGCAGCTCCGTCACGTAGTGGGCCCGCAGGTGGGCGTAGCTGCGCAGCGCGTGGGTGGCAATGCCCAGGTCGAAGGCCGCCGTGCGCATCAGGTAGTGGTTCACCAGCGACACCAGGGCGTAAATCAGCCCGAAACCGAGCAGCAGGCCCCGGGCCCCGTTGCGCTGCCGGGCCGTGCCCGGCGCTGCCTTCGTCAGTGTGCTGTGCCGATTCACCACGTTGTGCGTTTAGCCCCGGCCGGCGGGGGCCGGCTCGGTGATGTTGGTATCCGAAATGATGTAGAGCGGGCGGTGGCGCACGTTGGCGCCCAGCCGGGCCAGGTACTCGCCAATGACGCCGACGGCAATCAGCTGCACCCCGCCCAAGAACAGGATGCTCACCATCAGCGAGGCCCAGCCCGGCTGGTAGTCGCGGGTGATGAACCGCTCGTAAAGCGTGTAGAGCAGCACCAGGAAGGCAATGCCGGTGGCGCCGAAGCCCATGAGCGTGGCGGCCTTCAGCGGCACGTCGCTGAAGGCGGTGATGCCGTCCAGGGCCAGGCGCAGCATCTTGCGGTAGGTGTAGCCGGTTTCGCCGCCGGCGCGCTGGGCCCGGTCGTATTCCACGTAGGTCTGCCGGTAGCCGATCCACGAAATCTGCCCGCGCAGAAACTTGTTCTGCTCCGGCATCTGCTTTAGGGCCTGCACCACCTTGCGCGAAATGATGCGGAAGTCGCCGGTATCAACCGGGATGGAAACGTTGGTGATTTTGGCCAGAATGCGGTAGAACAGCTTGGCCGTGAACAGCTTCATGGCGCTTTCGCCCTCGCGGCGGCGGCGCTTGGCGTACACCACCTCGTAGCCCTCGCGCATCTTGCGGTACAGCTCCGGAATCAGCTCCGGCGGGTCCTGCAGGTCGGCGTCGATGATGGCCACGGCCTGCCCCTGCGAGAGGTCGAGGCCGGCCGTCACGGCAATCTGGTGGCCGAAGTTGCGGCTCAGGTCGATAAAGCGCACGTCCGGGTGCTGCGCGGCCAGCGCCAGAATCAGTGCCAGCGAGTTGTCGCGCGAGCCGTCGTTGATAAAGATGAACTCGCACCGGACGCCCATCGGGTCGATGACGCCGCGCAGGCGCTGGTACAGCGCCGGGATGTTCGCTGCCTCGTTGTAGATGGGAATGACGACGGAGAGGTCCACGGGCGGGTGGCAAGGGAGTGGGAAGGGGTCAGGGGGCGAGGCGGTAGCCGTTGAGCACGGGGCGGCGCTGCTCGTCGGACCAGTACACGTCGGTATCGAGCGGGCGGATGAGCAGGTCGTCGATGAGCTGGTCCTGGCAGGCGTAGCGCACCTCCAGGCGGGCGGCATTGGGCCGGATGCGCACCTGCACCGGCACCCGCAGCCAGTCGCCGTCGACGTCGGTGCAGATGCGGCCGTCGGTGTACTGGTAGTCCAGCTCGGCGCCGGCCGCGTCGTACTGCCGCACCAAGATGGCACCGTAGCCGAAGTCGGTCTTGCCGTTGACCCACACGCTGATTTCGTAGCGGCCGGTGTCGGCCGGCGCCGGAATCGGGCCGTTGTAAAGGGTTATCTGGGCCTCCTTGCGCTGGTGCACGGCGCCGGCACCCAGGCGGCCGCGGCGGTCGGGGCTCTTGGCAAAATCGTCGTAGAACACGCCCTTGGCCGTGGTGGCACGCAGGCCACCGGGGCGCTCGGGCAGGGTGGGCAGCAGGGCCGCGGCCTTGGCGCGCTCCTGCGCGGTGGTGGTGGCCGCCAGCGCCGCCAGCGGCAGCTCGTAGAGCGACACCGTGGGCGTGGTCACCAGCCGCTTGGCCAGGCTGAGCACGCGCTGCTCGGCCAGGGTCAGCGACTGTGGCGTGGTCAGGATCAGAATGGGCTTCTGGTTCGGAAAATCCTGCAGCAGCGTCTTGGGCAGCAGCGGGCCGCTCAGCAGTTGCACGTGGCGCATCACCTGCCCGATGGAGGGGCGCGACACGTAGGCCGACAGCTCGGGCAGGCCCGTGGCCAGCGAGAGGCGGTGAATCTCGCGGATGGACTGGGCGCTGCCTTCCAGCAGAAACCGGTCGCTGCCCAGGTTGAAGTAGGGCAGGGGTAGAATGGCCTGGAAGTCGGACGGCTTGCGGTTGGCCCACGACAGCTGGTGAATCAGCGGGTGGGTGCCCTGCATGTACTCCACGGCGCCCGCGCCGCCGGCGGCCACCTTGGCCCGGGAGCTGAGGTTGATCCAGCACTCCCCGGCCCAGATGAGCAGCAGCAGCGGCAGCCAGGGCAGCGTGCGCAGGGCCACGCGCTGCCGGTGCTGGTGGCGCCACACCCCGTGCAGGTAGTAGGCCACGTAGGTGGTGTATACGAAATAGAACGGCCAGGCAAAGCGGCCTAGGGCGCGGAACTGCCGCAGCGGCCCGAGGTGCTCCACCAGCTTGTCGAGGGGCGGGAAGATAAACGGCACGCCCGCCGCAAACAGCAGCAGCAGGCCCGCGGCCCAGAGGCTGGTACTCAGGTTTACGGGCACGATGCGGCGCAGCGCCAGCGGCTGCCGGTGGCGCCGCACCACGTGGGTGAGCACCCGCAGCAGCGTGGCCAGCAGCACGCCGCCCGCCACCAGTCCCACGTAGGCCATCGATTCAAACTCGAACCCCTGGCTGTCGGTGCCGAAAATCTGGTTCCAGAGCGGGCGCAGCGGCTCCAGGTAGGGCGTAAACACGCCCTCGGGCGTGGTCACGTACACGAGGAAGCCGTAGGGGTTGGGCGGGCGGTCGGTGGTGGGGTCCGTCAGCCACAGCCAGGTGCGAAACACCAGCAGCGGCAGCAGGGCCGCGGCCACCATGTAGCCCAGCTCGCGCCAGGTGTAGCCGCTGCGCTGGCGGCGCACCGCCAGCACCAGCACGTGGCCCAGCAGGAAAAAGCTGGCGCAGGCCAGGAAGTAGGCCATGAAAAAGCCCATCACCAGGCTGCTCACCCCGAAGATGACGTACCAGCGCCAGCGGCGCGGCGCCTCCAGCATGCGCAGGATGCAGTACCACAGCCAAGGCACGAAGCACGGGTAGCTCAGGGACATATGGTCGCCCAGGCGCTGAATCTGCGGGGCCAGAAAGCCGATAAGCAGGGCCAGCAGCACGGCGTACCACGCCGGCAGCCGCAGCCGCCGCAGAATCACGTACATGATCAGCGGCGTGAGCCACACGCCCAGCAGCGCCAGCAGGTTGGTGATGCCCACCGCGTGCGCCGCCGCCGGGATACCCATGCGCTCGAGCAGGCCCATGGTCCAGGCCACGGCGGGCTGCAGGTTGGGGTAGGTGAAGTTTTCCCCGTAGGGATAGTTCATGCCCGAAAAATGCGCGCCGTGGTCGTAGTGCGCGTAAAACGAGGTGGCGTAGTAAGCCTGCAGGCCGTCGCCGCCAGGCTGCATGAAGTACTCATCGGGGTGCTCGAAAATGAAGGAGTACCCCAGGAAGAGCACGAGGGCCGCTACCAGGGCCACCACGCCCAGGCCCAACCAATGCCGCAACGGGCCAGATAAAGTCATAAGTGCCAGATTGCATTATGGCCGCCGCCACCGCCAGGGTTGCGCGGCCCACATAAAGCCAAAACTACACGGTTTGGCGCAGATTCGGGTCTGGCCGGGGCAACGGGCCGGTGGGGCGGGGCCGGCCGAGGGCCCGGCCCGGACCGCGGGGAAAACTACGCGCCGACGCCGCCAAACATGCTGGCAGCGAGTCAGGCGCGTGCTATATTTGCCCCTTCCAGAATTTACATTCGCCCCTTTATGCGTACTCCTTTGCTTGGTGCCGCCCTAGTTGCGCTGCTGGCTGCCTGCTCATCCGACAAGTCTGCTGACTCGGCGGATCAAATTATGTCCACGGGTTTCGAGGACCTGGAAGGCTGGGTGCCGCCGTCCCCCTCCCTGACCAAGGAAAAGGCTCACTCCGGCAAATATGCCATCAAAGTCGATCCGACCATTGAATACAGCATGACCTACATCAACGTGATGGGCAAGGTGATGCCGTCCAAACCCAATAAGCTGCACCTGACCGCCTGGGTCATGGGCGCCAGCAAGGAAGCGGATGCCGTGCTGACGGTGCAGATGCTTAACCCCAAGGACGGGACTTCGCTGATGAACGAGCAGATGCACGTCAAGGAGAAGATAAAGAAGCCGGGGGAGTGGGAGAAAGTGGAGATGGAGTTTGCCGTGCCCGAAAAAGCCACCTTTACCGACGAGATGCGCGTGTACCTGTGGCGCGTCGGCAGCGGCGAGCCCGTCTATATGGACGACATTGAGCTGAGCATCGTTCGGTAAACATGCCTTTGCGGCCGAAGTGCATGGCGTGGGAAGCCGGTTATGGCCGCCCGCGCCATGCGCTGTTGGCGGCACCCCGGCGCGTTGGCGGGGCAGCGGGAGCCCTCGCTGCGTCGCTGCTTTCCTTCTTTATTGCTTCCGTTTTGCCGTAGCGTTGCTGCAGTCAACATCGTCATGCGCCGCCCTTTTCTGTCCTTGATTGCGTTTTCATTCAGCCGGCTGACACGGGGGCGGATGCTGGGCGGGGTCTGCTCGTCACTGCTCATCGGCTGCGCCCCGCAGCAGCCCGAGCTGCCGCCCTTGCCCCCCGACCGGCAGCCGCTGATGAGCAGCAGCTTCGAAGGCGTGGCCGGCTGGAGCGCGCCGGCCAACCTGCCGCTGCTCAGTTTGGAGCACGCGCGCACCGGGCGCTATTCCCTGAAGGCGGGCCGCGGCCTGGAATACAGCTTGAGCTACGGCGCCGCCCTGGGCGCGGTGGTGCCCGCCGGCACCCGCCGCCTGCGCCTGACGGCCTGGGCCTACACCGAGCGCCCTACCGACGCTATGCTGGTGCTGCAGCTGCTCGACCCGGCCCAGGAAGGCCGCAGCCTGGTGTACGAGAAAATCGAGCTGGGACGCTACGTCACCAAGTCCGGGGAGTGGACGCCGGTGGCCATTTCGACCCAGCTGCCCGCCGATGCCCGGCCCGAAAGCCAGCTGAAGATTTACCTCTGGTATCCGAACGCGCTCAACAACATTTACCTCGACGACGTGGCGCTCTTCAGCGAAGAGTAGACGGGGCTGGCCCGGGTGCCCCGGCCCACTGGCCGCACCCGCCGCCGTGCCCCGGCTGCTTCACGGCAACTTTCCCTCCGCACATGAATAGCATCCGCGCCGGTTTCTGGACCCGCAGGTACCGCAGCAAGTGGTATTTCGTTGCCACGTTCCTGCTCTACGCCGTGTACTTGCTGACGTCGCATTTCCAGATTCAGCACTACGACTCCGGGTACTACTGGATGCTGGCGCAGAACTATTACAAGTACGACTTCTTCTCCCTGTTGCACTTCAAGAGCGCCTTCCGGGGGTACCTGCTGCCGCTGCTCTACTACCCGCTGGCCTGGCTGGAACGCGCCACCTCGGCGACCTACTCCAACGACATCATCAAGCTGCTGGGCGCGGCCTGGGCGGCGGGGCTGTTCGGGGTGGTGGCGCCCAAGCTCTGGGAGCGGGTGGCGGGCACGTCGCTGGGCACGGGGCGCCGGCTGGCGTTTATCCTGCTGGGCTTCTGGTTCTGGCGCGAGCATTTCAACTTCCTGCTCTCGGATTTTCCCAGCGTGCTGATGCTGGCCAGTGCCCTGCTGGCCGCCACCTACGCCCCGCGGGCCTGGGCCGGTGCCGTAGCCGGGGCCTGCATTGCCGCCGCGCTCTACATCCGGCCGCTGAACCTGATAGCCCTGCCGCTGCTGCTCGTGCTGCTGGGCTGGCAGGCACGGCGCACGGCCGGGCCGCTGGCCTTCCGCTCCCTGGCCACGACGTTCGGCTGCTTCGCCGTGGCGTTTGCCCTGGTGGCCCTGCCGCAGTGGCTGATCAACCGCAATAACTTCCAGGCCAGCAGCCCGTTCGTGCTCGGCCTTGGCGACGGGGACGAATTCAAAATCAACGGCGTCGACAACCTGTACCTGTTTCACCTCAACGAGGGTATCCGGATGCAGAAGTACGAGTCGAACGTGGGCCACGACTACGAGAAGCTGCAGGTATTCTACCGCGACCCGTCGGGGCTGGCCCTGTTCGAGCAGACGGGCAAGCCCATGTTCGACACCTACGGCAAGTACTTCCGCTTCGTGGCGCGCCACCCCTTCGACATGGCCGCGCTCTACACGCGCCACGTCTTCAACGGCCTGGACGTGCTTTACCCCGGCCCCTACATCGAGGAAGTGTTCATCCCGACGCTGCCACTGGCCGTGCCCAACTACCTGGTGCTGTTTCTGGCGCTGGTGGTCATCATCGGGCGCATGGGCCGCCTACGGGCCTGGCAGTGGGTGGTCGTGGCCGCCATCCTGGCCACCTGCGCGGGCTCGGTGCCCCTGGTCGTGGAGCCCCGCTTTTTCCTGCCGCTGGCGCTGCTCTTCTACGCGGTGGTCTGCTTCGGCTGGCCCGCCGACTGGACGTGGCGCCGCACCGACCCCGGGCTGCGCTCGGCGCTGACCATCAGCGGAGTGGTGTGGGTGCTGCTGTGCCTGACGCTGTCGGCCAACGTGCAGACCTTCCAGGAAGCCAAGCCCAAAACCCTGCAGCGCCTGGAGCCGCCCACCCCGGCCGAGCTGCGCGACCTGCAGCCCGAGCCCAACCCGACCCTGCCCACCTGGTAGGGCGCGGCGGGCGGCCCGGGGCCGGCGCGGGGCCGCCCGCCGTCCTACAGGCTGCCGGTGCGCCCGCCGTCCACCGGCACGTTGATGCCGTTGATGTAGCCGGCCAGCGGCGAGGCCAGAAACGCAATGGCCGCCGCCACTTCTTCGGCCTCGCCGAAGCGCCCGGCCGGAATCAGCCGCTGCATCTGGGCTTCCAGCTCCTGCACGGGCGTGCCAGTGCTGGCCGAGCGGGCTTCCACCAGGCTGTGGTGGCGCTGGGTGAGCGTGGCGCCGGGCAGCACATTGTTGACGGTAATGCCCGAGGGGCCCAGCTCGTTGGCCAGCGTTTTGGCCCAGCTGGCCACCGCCCCGCGCGTGGTGTTCGACACACCCAGGTTGGGCAGCGGCTGCTTCACCGAGGTGCTGATGACGTTGATGATGCGCCCGTAGCCGGCCGCCTTCATGCCCGGCACCAGGGCCTGGGCCAGCAAATGGTTGCAGACGACGTGCTGCTCGAACGCCGCCCGCAGGTCGTCGATGGAGGCCGCGAGCAAAGGGCCGCCGGCCGGGCCGCCGGTGTTGTTCACCAGGATGTGGGTGGCCGGGTTCTTGGCCACATATTCGGCCAGGCGCTCGGCTAGCTCGGCGGGCCGGCTGAAATCGGCCACCAGGTAATCGTGCTGCTGGCCGTGCTCGGCGGGCAGGGCGGCGGCGGCTTCGCGCAGGGCGTCTTCGTTGCGGGCAATGAGCGTGACGTGGGCGCCGCGGGCGGCCAGCGCCTCGGCGGCGGCCCGCCCGATGCCCTGGGTGCTGCCGCACACCACGGCGCGGCGGTCGGTGAGTTGGTCGGTAAGCATGGCCGAAAGGTAGTTAGGTGACAGGTAACACGGGGAGGGTGACGGGTAACACGTGACACGTGGCAGGGAAGAGGAGAGCAGTGCAGACGCAGCTTGACTTCGGCCCGGCCGCTGGAAATCCGGCGGTTCCGGTGGCAGTTTATAACTTGTCCCCGGGCACGCATCACGTGTCACCCCAAACCTATCCACCCACCACGTGTCACCCGGCACTTGTTACCCGTCACCCCCAATATGCCCGTCACGCGCCCTTTCAACTTCCAGCAGTGGATTGACGAACACCGCCACTTGCTCAAGCCGCCCGTCGGCAACCAACAGGTGTTCAAAGGCAACGACGACTTCATCGTCATGGTGGTGGGCGGCCCCAACGCCCGCAAGGACTACCACGTCGACGACAGCGAGGAGTTTTTCTTCCAGCTGGAAGGCGACATGACGCTGAAAATCATCGAGGACGGCAAGCCGGTGGATTTACCCATCCGGGCCGGCGAGATATTTCTGCTGCCCGCGGGCGTGCCCCACTCCCCGCAGCGCCCGGCCGGCACCGTGGGCCTGGTGGTGGAGCGCTACCGCAAGCCCGGCGAGCTGGACGGCTTTCAGTGGTACTGCGAAAACTGCGGCACCAAGCTCTACGAGGAGTTTGCCGAAGTCACCGACATCGTGAAGCAGCTGCCCGTCATCATGGGCAACTTCTGGCAGAGCGAGGAGCGCCGCACCTGCAAAAACTGCGGCACCGTGATGCAGCCGCCCGCCCCGGTGCAGTAAGCCTCGCCCCCGGATTTTCGCCGCCAGCCGGTCGGCGCGCATGGCCTGTGCGCGCCGACCGGCTTTCTTTGTGCCCTGAATCCTGCTAAGTGGCCTGCTGTTAATGAAATCTAACGTCGTATTCTGGCTGGCGGCGGCGCTGCTGACCCTGGCCATGTTTCAGGATAAGCGCTGGAAGGCCATGGAAGTCCTCGACTCCGACCCCGGCGGCTATTACGTGTACCTGCCCTCGGCCTTTATCTACGGCGACCTGGGCCGCCCCGATTCGCTCAGCGCCCTGCGCCAGCTCTACCGTCCCGCGGAGGCCCCGGCCGAAATCGGGCTCAAGCCCCTGCCCGGCAAGCGGTTCATGAGCAAGTACACCCTCGGCAAGGCCCTGGCCGACCTGCCCTGGTTTCTCGGCGCCCACGCCTGGGCCGGCGCTAGCACCAAGTACAAAGCCGACGGCTTCAGCCGGCCCTACCAGCAAATCATCATGATTGCGGGCTTGTTTCACGGCATTCTGGGCCTCTGGATCCTGCGCAAGCTGCTGCGCCGCTACTACGACGACGGCACCACGGCCTGGGCGCTGGCCGGCATCGGCCTCGGCACCAATCTGTTCTGCTACGCCAGCTACGACGCCAACATGGCCCACGCCGTGCTCTTTCTCTGGCAGGCGGCGCTGCTCTACTGCTCGGCGCGCTGGTACGAAACCGGCCGCCCCGGTTTTGCCGCCGGCATCGGCCTGTTTCTGGGTCTGGCCATTCTCACCCGCCCTTCCGAAGCCATGTACGGGCTGGTGCCGCTCACCTGGGGCCTCACCCTGGCTGCGCCGGTCCTGCGGCAGCGGGCCCGGTGGTGGTGGGAGCGGCGCGGGCAGCTGCTGCTGGCGGCGGTGCTGCTACTGGCCGTGTGCAGCCTGCAGATGCTGTTCTGGCACGCCGTCAGCGGGCACTGGGTGGTGTATTCCTACACCGGCGAGAAGTTCGATTTCCTGCACCCCCACCTCGTCGAAGGCCTGATCAGCTTCCGCAAGGGCTGGTGGCTCTACACCCCGATGGCCCTGCTCAGCCTGGGCGGCCTGTGGTGGCTGCGCCGCGACGTGCCCGCCGCCTGGCTGATGGTGCTGCTGATGGTGCCGGTGGCCATCTACGTGACCTTCAGCTGGCGCACCTGGACCTACGGCGGCAGCTTCAGCTGCCGGCCGCTGGTGAGCCTCTATCCGGTGCTGGCCCTGCCACTGGCCAGCCTGCTGGCCCACGCCCGCTGGCGCCGAACCCTGCGCACGGTGGTGGTGACCTTCATCCTGCTGAACATCTGGCAGAGCTGGCAGTACGCGGCCAGCGTGCTGCACTGGGACGGCATGACGCGCGACATGTATTTTCGTAACTTTTTCCGCCGCAAGTTCTAAGCCGCGGCGGTTCATTCCTTTCCCTCCACCGGCCGCCACCCACGGCCTCCCGACGCCCACCCCCGCCTTGCTGACCGTCGACATTCACACCCACATCCTGCCCAAACAGTGGCCCGACCTGCGCGAGCGGTACGGCTACGGCGGCTTCATCCGGCTGGAGCACCACAAGCCCTGCTGCGCCCGCATGATGCAGGACGACAAGTTCTTCCGCGAAATCCAGGACAACTGCTGGGACCCCGCCGTGCGCCTGCACGAGTGCGGGCACTTCGGCGTCGACGTGCAGGTGCTGAGCACGGTGCCCGTCATGTTCAGCTACTGGGCCAAGCCCCACGACGCGCTGGACCTGAGCATGCTGCTCAACGACCACATTGCCGGCGTGGTGGCCGACTACCCCGACCGCTTTGCCGGCTTGGGCACCATCCCGCTGCAGGCCCCCGACCTGGCCGTGCGGGAGCTGGAGCGCTGCGTGAAGGAGCTGGGCCTGATCGGGGTGCAGATCGGCTCCCACGTCAACGACTGGAACCTCGACGCCCCGGAACTGTTCGAGGTGTTTCAGGCCGCCGAGGAGCTGGGCGCGGCCGTGTTCGTGCACCCCTGGGACATGATGGCCCAGCAGAAAATGCCCAAGTACTGGCTGCCCTGGCTGGTAGGCATGCCCGCCGAAAGTACCCTGGCGCTTTGCTCGCTCATCTTCGGTGGGGTGCTGGAGCGCCTACCCAGGCTGCGCGTGGCCGTGGCCCACGGCGGGGGCACCTTCGCCAGCACCATCGGCCGCATCGAGCACGGCTTCCAGGTGCGCCCCGACCTCTGCGCCGTCGACAACCCGGTGAACCCGCGCGAGTACCTGGGCAGGTTCTGGGTCGACTCGCTGGTGCACGACCCGCTGATGCTCGACTACCTGGTGAAAACCCTCGGTGCCGACAAAATCACGCTCGGCACCGATTACCCCTTCCCGCTCGGCGAGCTGGAGCCCGGGCAGCTGATCCGCAGCATGGCCTACCCCGACGAGGTGAAGGCCCGCATGCTCGGCCAAAACGCCCTGGACTGGATGGGCGTGCCGGTAAGCCAGTTCCGGCGCCAGCTGGTCTGATGCCGCTGCGTACCTTCGCGCCGTGCCCACCCAGCCTTTCCCGTTGCCGCCGATGAGCTTCCAGAATACCCCCGACTTCGCCCGCCAGCTCGACGCGCAGGACCCGCTGCGCGCGTTCCGCGACCGGTTTCACCTGCCGCTGGCCCCCGATGGCCGCGAGGCCGTGTACTGCTGCGGCAACTCCCTGGGCCTGCAGCCCCGGGCCGCCCGCGCCGCCGTCGAAGCCGAGTTCCAAAGCTGGCAGGAACACGCCGTGGAAGGCCACTTCCGCGAGCCTTCCTGCTGGATGCACTACCACGAAACGCTCACCGAGGCCTCGGCCCGGCTGGTGGGCGCCCGGCCCGTGGAGGTGGTGGTGATGAACAACCTCACCGTCAACCTGCACCTGCTGCTCATCAGCTTCTACCGCCCCGAAGGCCGCCGCTACAAGGTGCTGATGGAAGGCGGCGCGTTTCCCTCCGACCAGTACGCGCTGGAAAGCCAGGTGAAGCTGCACGGCTACCAGCCCGACGACACCATCGTGGAGCTCGTGCCCCGCCCCGGCGAGCATACCCTGCGCACCCAGGACATCGAAGCCCGGATTCAGGCACTGGGCGAGGAGCTGGCCCTGGTCATCCTCGGCGGCGTCAACTACTACACCGGTCAGGCCTTCGACCTGGCCGCCATCACCCGCGCCGGCCACGCCGTGGGCGCCACCGTGGGCTTCGACCTGGCCCACGCCGCCGGCAACCTCGCGCTGCAGCTGCACGACTGGGACGTGGATTTCGCCTGCTGGTGCACCTACAAGTACCTCAACTCCGGCCCCGGCGGCACCTCGGGCGTGTTTGTGCACGAGCGGTTTGCCGAGCGCCCCGACCTGCCGCGCCTCGCCGGTTGGTGGGGCCACGATGCCTCGGTGCGCTTCCAGATGCAGAAGGGCTTCCGGCCCATGCCCGGCGCCGCCGGCTGGCAGCTCTCGAATGCCCAGATTTTTCCGATGGCCATTCACCGCGCCGCCCTGGCCCTGGTCGACGAGGCCGGCGGCATGGCCGCGCTGCGCCGCAAGAGCGAGCAGTTGACCGGCTACCTGGAATTTGTGCTGCAGCAGGCCGGGCTGCCCGCCGAAGTGCTCGAAATCATCACGCCCGCCGACCCCGCCCAGCGCGGCTGCCAGCTGTCCTTGCTGGTGCACCGCCAGGGTCGGCAGCTGTTCGAGTTTCTGGCCGAGCGCGGCATCATGGCCGATTGGCGTGAGCCCAACGTCATTCGCCTCGCGCCGGTACCGCTCTACAATTCTTTCGAGGACGTATGGCGCATCGGGCAGGGCGTGGCCGCGTGGAGCGCGGAACTGGCGGCCGCCCCGGCCAACCAATAGCCGCCCCGCGCTGTTTTTCGTATTGCTGATGATGGAGCACGCGCGCCGGCCAGGGGGCCAGGCGCGGCCCTGCGCTCCGCTTGCCTGACTGGAATGGAAGACTACGCGGCCAAAATGGCCGGCAAACCCGACGCGGAGCTGCAACGCTACCTGGACCGCCGCGCCGAGTACCGCGAAGAAGCGGTGCTGGCCGCCCTGACGGAGCTGGAGCGGCGCGGCCACGTCGTGCCCGGGGTGGCCGCCCTGCGCCCCGAGCTGGAGGCCGCCGCCCGGGTGGCGGCCTCCGCCGCGCCGCCCGCCGCCCCGTCGTGGGCCCGGGCCGAAGAACCCGAGGAGCCCGAAGCGGCCGACAACGGCCCCGCCCTCTACTCGCCCGGCACCATTGCCATCCTTTCGGTGCTGTCGTACCCGGTCGGGGCCGTGCTGATGCTGCTGAACCTGCTGCGCCTGCGCCGCTACGGCGGCGCGGCCCTGCTGCTGGCGCTGTCCGTGGTTATGTTCTCGGCCCACCTCTGGCTGCTGTTCAACCTCGGGCTGAATCCCAACGTGGTGGGCCTGTGCAGCAACATCGCCGCCGCGCTGATCTACGTGTTCGTGCTCTGGCCCTACTTTATCGGGGCCCGCACCTACCAGGCGCGCAGCTGGCTGCCCCCGCTCATCATCACCTTCGCCCTGGTGCTGCTGCTGATGATGCTGGCCCAGTCGATGGGCGTGCCCATGCCGGGGCTGAAGTAGCGTATGGCCCTCCGGTTGTTGGCGTTGCCCCAGGCCGATGTACGCCTCGACGAGCAGTTTCTCGCGCCCGCCGCGGCCGCCGCGCTGCTGCAGGCGCTGACGGCCACCGCCGCCTGGCGCCACGAGTCCATCACGCTTTTCGGCAAGCCGGTGCTGCAGCCCCGCCTCACCGCCTGGCACGGCGACGCCGGCGCCCGCTACCGCTACTCCGGCCTGCTGCTGACGCCCGAGCCCTGGACGCCCGCCCTGCAGGCCCTGCGCGAGCAGGTGGAAGCGGCCACCGGCGCCCGTTTCAACAGCGTGCTGCTCAACCTCTACCGCCACGGGCAGGACAGCATGGGCTGGCACGCCGACGACGAGCCCGAGCTGGGCCCGGCGCCCGTCATTGCCTCCGTCAGCCTGGGAGCCACGCGGCGGTTTCGGCTGCGCCCCCGGCCCGGCAGCGGCCCGCCGCACGCCCCCGTCGGCCTGGAGCTGGGCAGCGGCAGCCTGCTGCTGATGCAGGGCCCCACGCAGCGCTACTGGCAGCACGCGGTGCCCAAAACCGCCCAGGCCATCGGCCCGCGCCTGAACCTGACGTTTCGCCGCGTGCTCGGGGCGGATAGTCAGTAGCTGAGCGTACCCTCGTTGACACGCAAAACGGCCCGCTGATAACTCAGCGGGCCGTTCTTGCTCAGGGGCCGATTAGCTGTCCGGGTAGACGACAAACCACCCGGGGCCAGCCGCTTACTTGATGTCGACCAGCAGACCCACGTAGGCCAGACGCCCGATGTTGGGGCCGCCGTACACCTGCACGTTGTTGCTGTCCAGCAGGTTGGCGCCGCCGGCCTGCACTGTGGTGGCCAGGCGCGGAAGGGTGTAGCCCACGTAGGCATCCAGGGAGCTGTAGTTGCTCAGCTCGCCCACCGCAAACGGCGTTTCGTAGAGGTGGCCTTCGGCCCAGCGGTAGTTGGCGGAGTAGCTCAACTGCCCGGCCGTGCCGCTGGCGCCCAGGTTGAACTTGTGCTTGGGCGTGTTGAAGAACGTCTGGAAGTTCTCATCCGAGATGCGCGAGCGGTCCAGCACGTTCAGGCTGTAGTTGGCGCTCAGCGTCAGTGGTTTGTCCACGGTGTAGTTCACGCCGGCCGAGCCGCCCTGCGTTTCCACTTCCTGGCCGGCATTGGTCCACACCTGCAGCAGGCGGGTGGGTGCGGTGAGCGTGCCGTCGGGATTACCGATGAAGCGCTGCGCCCCGATAAAGTCGTTGTAGTGGCTGAGGTAATAGTTCAGGTCGATGTACAGCTTGTTGCTGAGCGTGCCGCGGTAACCCACTTCGTACGTGCTCAGGCGCTCCAGCTTCAGCGGGGCAATGTTGAACACCGTTGGCAACGGGGTAGTGCCGGGTAGGGCCTGGCCCTGGAAGCCCTTGCCCACGTTGCCGAGCAGCAGCACCGGGCCCACGTCGAGGCGGATGTACTGGTCGAGCTGGGTGGGGGAGCGGAAGGCGCGGCCGTAGCTGGCGCGGAAGCTGTGCTGGCGGTTGGCACCCACCGAGTACACCGCCGAGGCCCGCGGCGACACGGCCGGGTCGAAGTTCTTGAACCCGTCGACGCGCACGGCCAGGGCCAGCTTCAGCCGCTCGTCGAGCAGCTGCTGGCTAAGCTGGGTGTAGCCGCCCACCTCGTGGTTCTGGATGCGCTGGTCGTCGTCGGAAAAGAACTGTCCGTTCGAGCCCAGGCGGAACTTGCGGTACGAGGCGCCCAGGATCAGGCTGGTGCTCTTGCCGAAGCGGAAGTCGTACTGGGCGTTGCCCTCGTTGAGCAGGGAGCTGGGGTTCAGGCGCGCCCCCTTGCCTGGCCGGCTATCCTTGATAATGGCCGAGCGCAACTCCCCGAACCGGGTATTGTTGGGGTCGAGCTGGGTGGCATTGGCGGCCGTTTGGGCCGCTGCCAGGGCTTGCTCTGCTGGCAGGCCGGCCGCGCGAGCCTGCTTGTAGGCGCCGTTGTAGGTGCCAAAGAACTGCTGGGCGTAAGTCGTCGCGGTGCCCTCGGCTACCGGCGAGTTCTGAATGAACGCGCCCAGGAAGCCCAGGTCGTAGGAGTTGTTGCCGAAGTCCTGGGTGGAGGAGCCGCGCAAAAACCACCGCTCCCCGCGCAATTCGCCGCGGTACTGGTTGGTGCCGAAGTTGCGCAGGCGGTAGCGGCTGGAGCTCTGGTAGCTGGCCGTGCCCCGGTTGATGCTGGCCGCCACGGTGGCCTTCACCTTGTCGGTGAGCAGGTACGACACCGTCGGCACCACCTTGAAGGCCTTGGCCTTGTTGTCGTCGGCCACCAGAGTCGGCTCCGCGAAGCCGGGCATAAACACGGTTTTGCCGTACAGCTCGGGGCTGGTGCCGCCCGGCAGCTGCTGCGCCGGGCTGAAGGTGTTCGACACGTCGCCGTAGCGGTTCACCGCGTCGTAGCCCAGCGGCGAACCGGCCGGGTTGTTGGCCGGCGTCACGCGCAGGCTGGCCGGGCCGTAGTTGCTGGCCAGCCAGTCGTCGGCCGTCAGGTAGCTGCCGAGCACCTTAAAGGCGAAGCGCTTACCGATTTTGTGGGCGTAGCGCAACTGCCCGTCGAAGTAGCTGCGCTGCCCGCCGCGCACCCGCGCCGAGAAGCCCTCCGTCACGAACGGGTCCTTGGAGTTGAGCAGCACCACCCCGTTGAAGGCGTTGGCCCCGTACAGCGCCGAGGCCGGCCCGTGAATCACTTCGATGCTGGCAATGTCCAGCTCCGGCAGGCCGGTCAGGTTGCCCGAGTTGATGTTGAGCGAGGGCGACTGGGTGTCGAAGTAGTCGACCAGCTGAATCACCCGCTCCGATTTGGGCGAGTTGAACCCGCGGGTGCTGAGGCTGCTCATCACCATGCTCGACGAGTTCACGTCGATGCCCTTGAACTGGTTGAGGCCGGCCAGCACGTCGGGCGGGGGCAGGCGCTGCACCTGGGCGGCGCCTACTTTTTCCACCGTCACCGGGGCCTGCTGCAGGGCTTCTTCCACGCGGGAAGCCGCCACCACCACTTCGTTGAGCGTCACCGCCTCGTTCAGGGTCACCACCACGTCGGGGGTGGGCTTACTCAGCTCCAGCTCGCGGGTTTCGTAGCCCACAAAGGACACGGAAATGACCACCGGCCCGTCGCTGAAATCGGCGGGCAGCGAGAATTGCCCTTCCCGGTTGGTGCCGGTGCCGATCAGGGTGCCTTTTAAAAATACCGTAGCGCCGGGAATGGGCTGACCGGCATCATTGCGCACGACGCCACCCACACCGGCTTCTGATTGCGCCAGGGCCGGCAGGGCCAGCACAGCGCCGCCCAATGCCAGAAGGCAGGGGTACAGTTGCCGCATAAAAAGAGAAGAAAGAGGAAAAAAAGACGCAGCATAACGTTCCGGGTATATGCTGCATGCCGACAAATTTCCGTAATCTTTCCGGATTTATAATACGCTGATTAATATAATGCTAGCCAAATCCTGCTGGGGTAGAAATAAATGCAGTTCTGGACCAATCGGGCCACTAATAGCGAATGTCCGGGTGCCCCGTCAGGCTGGGGCAATCCAGGTCGCCCAGGGTAAAATCACCAATCTGCAGCTGGCCCTGCCCCGCATCGGCCGGCTGCGCTGGCTGAGCTGCTTCGGGAGATGGAGCCGGCGCGGTAATTTCTTGAGATACAGCCTTGAACACAGGATTGAAGGCGGTAATCAGCGGAGTGGTAAAGGCAAGCATGTTGGGCGGAGGTGGTTTGGTACTTAAGGCAGAATTAATGGTAAGGTAGGCAATCATACGGGGTTTGCTGTATTAAGGCAATAATACTTGTGCATTTTTTGGTAAACCGCCCGGCCGGCTCGCCTTTCGGGGCGGCGGCGAAATGCGCGCTTGTAAGCGGAATGCCTTACTTTCGGACCCACCCATTCCCTGTATGACGACTTCCGCCTCCCCCGCGCCGGGGCTCCCGACTCCGGCCGCCGCCCCCAACCGCCTCACCATTACCGGCGCCGGACTGGTCGGCTCCCTGCTTGCCCTGTACCTGGCCCGCCGCGGCTACTCGGTGGATGTGTACGAGCGGCGCCCCGACCCGCGCCGCGCCGGCGCCGATTCCGGCCGCTCCATCAACCTCGCCCTGTCGGACCGCGGCTGGCGGGCCCTGGAGGGCGTGGGCATTGCCGAGGCGGTGCGCGAGGTGGCCATTCCGATGTACGGGCGGGTGATGCACGACGCGCACGGCAACCTCAGCCAGCAGCCCTACGGCCAGCCTGGGCAGGGTATCTACTCCGTGTCGCGGGGCGGGCTGAACCGCCGCCTGCTGGAGCTGGCCGAAGCCGAAGCCGGCGTGCGGCTGTTCTTCGGCCAGCAGTGCCTCGATGTGAACCTGCGCCAGCAGGAGCTGCACCTGCGCGACATCGAAACCGGCCAGGAACTGCACCAGCCCTACCAGCACCTGTTCGGCACCGACGGCGCCTTCTCGGCCGTGCGCAGTGCCTTGCAGCGGACCGAGCGGTTCGACTACTCGCAGTCTTACCTCGAATACGGCTACAAGGAGCTGACCATTGCGGCGGCGCCCGACGGCGGCTGGGTGCTGGAAAAGCACGCGCTGCATATCTGGCCGCGCGGCAGCTACATGATGATTGCCCTGCCCAACCTCGACGGCACCTTCACCTGCACGCTGTTTTTCCCCTTCGAGGGCGCCGACTCGTTTGCCTCGCTGCAGACGCCCGCCGACGTGACGGAGTTTTTCGGGCGCGTCTTCCCCGACGCGCTGCCGCTGATGCCGGAGCTGACCGACGACTTCTTCCACAACCCCACTTCCTCGCTGGTGACGGTGAAGTGCTTTCCCTGGTCGCTCGAAGGCGAGGCGCTGCTGCTCGGCGACGCGGCCCACGCCATCGTGCCCTTCTACGGGCAGGGCATGAACGCCGGCTTCGAGGACTGCACCGTGCTCGACGAGCTGATGGAGCGGCACGGCGCCGACTGGCAGACGGTGTTCCGCGAGTTTCAGCAGCTGCGCAAGCCCAACACCGACGCCGTGGCCGACCTGGCCGTGTACAACTTCGTGGAAATGCGCGACAAGGTGGCCGACCCGCGCTTCCTGCTGC
Source organism: Hymenobacter edaphi (assembly GCF_003258365.1). Taxonomy (GTDB): domain Bacteria; phylum Bacteroidota; class Bacteroidia; order Cytophagales; family Hymenobacteraceae; genus Solirubrum; species Solirubrum edaphi. The sequence continues at coordinate 208,072 of NZ_QHKM01000006.1, forward strand.
AAAAGAAAATTGAGGGCAAAATCTCGGCGCAGTACCCCGGGCAGTGGACCTCGCTCTACTCCCAGGTCACGTTCTCGCACCGCCCCTACGCCGAGGCCTGGGCCAACGGCCAGCGCCAGGACGCCATCATGGCCCGCCTGATGAAGCACATCGATACCGAAGCCGACTACGACCGGCCCGAGGTGCAGGCAATGGTGGGAAAAGAGCTGGAGCGGGCTGGGTAACAGGGCGTTAAAACGCGCTGAACGCCAGCCATATCACGGTGCCCAGCATCAGCCCGGCCAGCACTTGCGCGCGGGTGTGGGCGCGCAGCTGCAGCCGGGCCCAGCCCACGGCCGCAGCCAGCAGTAGTACGGCCAGCAAGGTGAGCGGGGCGGCGCTGCCCCTTCCCGGGGCCGTCAGCAGCCACAGGCCTAGCCCGACGGCCCCCCCCATGCCCACGCCGTGCGCGCTGATTTTCCACCATAGCGTAATAAGCGTAGTCAGCAGCACCGATACGGTGATGCCGGCGAACAGCCGACTCAGCAACTCGGCCTGCGGGGCGTAGCTGGCCAGCAGCACGGCGGCGGCCGCAAAGCCGCCGGCGGCCAGCAGCAGCGGCGCGGTGCGTTGGCGCCGGTCGGGCAGCTCCACCGAACTGATGAGGCCGAAGCGGGCCATCAGGCCAATCAGCAGGCTGGGCAGCCAGAAACTCAGCGCCCAGGCCTGCAGCAGCAGTGTGGCCGGTACCGGGGCCACGCCAGGCACCGGCAGCCGGCTAGGCCAGCCGTAGCAGAGCAGCAGCACCAGGTACGTGGGCACCAGCAGCGGGTGGAAGACGATGGAGAGCAGCTGGGCCAAACGGTGGGACACAGCGGCAAAAATAGACGTTGCCGCGGGCCGCTGCGTCAGTCCATTACATTCCTGGCAAGAGGCGTAGCCGGAAGCGGGAATCGGCATTGCTAACACCCAGCCGGTAAGCGGGAGTTAAAAAGAGGCGAGTGCGCCAGCCCGCACTTGCCGGGCGGTATTGCAAGTGAAAACGCAGCGTGTCTTGTGAGGTATAATCGACCAAGCTGATGAGCAGGGGCTGCCCGGTCCAGAAGAACGGTGCGGTGGTATCGGCCGACCAGGTGCCGGATGGGGATGGTGCGACTCCCGGTCGTTGCTGAACACGGGGAGAATACAAATACTCGGTAGCAGATACAAAATCGACATCGGTCTGGGTACTGTCGCCGTCCGCGGTGGGCAAGTACCCCGCAAATGCACACCCACGCAACGGCGGTGGGGGAGGCGAAACCGAATTAGAGGTAAAAGCAAAATGGGACGGAGCAGTCTGCTCGCATCCCATTGCTGTTGGTATCAGTAGAAGCCCAGTTATAGGCCGAAAGAAGGCTGCTTTTGCGCAGAGGAGTGGCATAGATGCGGGGCTGATGCGCCAATCTATTGGGGCCGACTACAGCTCCTTGCGCAGCCGCGCCACCGGAATGTTCAACTGCTCGCGGTACTTGGCCACGGTGCGCCGGGCAATGTTGTAGCCGCGGGTGTTGAGCATCTTTTCCAGCTTGTCGTCCGAGAGCGGGCGGCGCTTGTCCTCGGCTTCGATGATTTCCTTCAGGATGTGCTTCACCTCGCGCGAGCTGGCGTCCTCCCCCGAGTCGGTGGCAATGCCTTCGGAGAAGAAGTACTTCAGCGGGTAGATGCCGAATTCGGTCTGCACGGCCTTGGAGTTGGCCACCCGGCTCACGGTGCTGATGTCCATGCCGATTTCGGTGGCTATGTCCTTCAGAATCATCGGGCGCAGCTTGCTTTCGTCGCCGTCGAGGAAAAACTCGCGCTGGTAGCGTACGATGGAGTCCATGGTGCGCAGCAGGGTGTTCTGGCGCTGCTTGATGGCGTCGATAAACCACTTGGCCGCGTCCAGCTTCTGCTTCACGAAAGTCACGGCTTCCTTAAGCTTCTTGTCCTTGCGGGCGCCCTTGTCGTAGGCCTGAAACATCTCCTGGTAGTCGCGGCTCACGCGCAGGTCGGGGGCGTTGCGCGCGTTCAGCGTCAGGTTCAGGTCGCCGTTGTCGTTGGTCAGGATGAAGTCGGGGATGATGTACTGCACCCGGCCGCCGCCGGTGGGGCCCGAGCCGCCAGGCTTGGGATTGAGCTTCAGAATCAGGCTGATGGCGTCTTTCAGCTCGTCGTCTTCCAGGTCCAGCTTCTGCTGAATGCGCTGGTAGTGCTTCTTGGTGAACTCGTCGAACGTGTCCATCAGAATGTGCTGGGCGTGGTCCACCACGTCGTCGTGGGGGCGGCGGTCCAGCTGCAGCAGCAGGCACTCGCGCAGGTCGCGGGCGCCGATGCCAGGCGGGTCGAAGGTCTGAATCAGGCGCAGCACCAGCTCGATTTCGGCCTCCGAGGCGTCGATGTTCTGCGAGAAGGCCAGGTCGTTGACGATGGCGCCCAGGTCGCGGCGGATGTAGCCGTCGGCGTCGATGGAGCCGATGAGCTGCCGCCCGATGGCCTCTTCCTTGTCGTCGAGGTCCATGAAGCGCAGCTGCTCGAACAGCGAGTCGGTGAGCGTGCTGCTGGTATCGGCCAGGGGCATGTCGCGCTCCTCCTCGTCGCCGCCGTTGTCGCCCTGCATCTTGTAGCCGGCTATTTCGTCGTCGTTGAGGTAGTCGTCGATGTCGAGGTCGTCGGAGTCCTTGGTTTCACTGGTATCCTCGTCCTTGGGCAGCTCGATTTCGGGCTCCGGCACCTCGTCAAAATCCTCGTCGAGAATGTTTTCCTCGTTGTCGTACTCTTCGCCCTCGGCCGGCTCGTCGGGGGTATCGTCGTCCGCGTCGTCGTCGCCGAACTCGTCGTCCGCGTCCTCGTCGGCCAGGTCGGCTTCCTCCGCGTCGCCTTCTTCCAGCGCCGGATTCATTTCCAGCTCTTCCTTGATGCGCATTTCCAGCTCCGCCGTAGGAATTTGGAGGAGCTTGATGAATTGGATCTGTTGGGGGGACAGCTTCTGCGAGAGAAGCTGCTTCATGTCCAGTCTTTGCATGGCAGCGGTAAGCGGTGCGGGGCGCCAAAAGTAGCAGGCGCAGCCCTGCCAAATATAGCCTACTGTGTACTTGAGTTGGGGCGGAAAGGTTGGTAGGGCTGTCATGTCGAGCGAAGCGAGACATCTGGGGCAATGTCAATGTCGTTCACCCAGATGTCTCGCTTCGCTCGACATGACAATACCACAAGCCGTCAGCACGCGAGATGTCTCGACAAGCTCGACATAACGGTCTGATTTGCTCGGAATGACCGGCGGGGGAGGCGGGAATGACATGCAAGCCGCGTATTTTTGCCGGCTCAACTTCATTGCTAAGACGATGTCCGTCAGAAGATCAAGCGTAGAGGCGCTGCTGACCAGCCAGGAGCTGGACCGCGAAGTGCTCGTAAAAGGCTGGGTGCGAACCCGCCGCGGCAACAAATACGTGCAGTTTATTGCCGTCAACGACGGCTCGACCATCAATAATCTGCAGGTAGTAGCCGACGCTGAGAAGTTTCCGGAAGAGACGCTCAAGGACGTCACCACCGGTTCGTGCATCGCCGTGCGCGGCAAGCTGGTGGCCTCGCAGGGCAAGGGCCAGGCCACCGAAGTGCAGGCTCTCGAAATCGAGGTGCTGGGCAAGGCCGACCCCGAAACCTACCCGCTGCAGAAAAAAGGCCACTCGCTGGAGTTCTTGCGCGAAATTGCCCACCTGCGCCCCCGCACCAACACCTTCGGGGCGGTGCTGCGCCTGCGCCACGCGCTGGCCTTTGCCGTGCACCAGTACTTCAACGACCGGGGCTTCTTCTACGTGCACACGCCCATCATCACCGGCTCCGACGCCGAGGGCGCCGGCCAGATGTTCCGCGTGACCACCCTGCCCGACCAGAACCCGCCCCTCACCGAAGCCGGGCAGGTGGATTACTCGGAGGACTTCTTCGGCAAAGCCACCAACCTGACCGTTTCGGGGCAGCTGGAGGGCGAGCTGGCCGCCATGGCCCTGGGCCAGGTGTATACCTTCGGGCCGACTTTCCGCGCCGAAAACTCCAACACGGCCCGCCATTTGGCCGAGTTCTGGATGATCGAGCCGGAAATGGCCTTCTACGACCTGCAGGACAACATGGACCTGGCGGAGGATTTCCTGCGCTACCTCGTGCGCTACGCCCTGGAGAAGTGCCCGGCCGATCTGCAATTCCTCAACGACCAGTACGACAAGGAGCTGCTCACGCGCCTGCGCTTCGTTATCGACAACGACTTCCAGCGCCTGACCTACACCGAGGCGGTGGACATCCTGAAAACGGCCAAGCAGAAGTTTGAATTCCCGGTGGACTGGGGCACCGACCTGCAGTCGGAGCACGAGCGGTACCTGGTGGAGAAGCACTTCAAGAAGCCGGTTATCCTGACGAACTACCCGAAGGACATCAAGGCCTTCTACATGAAGCTCGACGAGGACGGTCGCACCGTGCGCGCCATGGACGTGCTCTTCCCCGGCATCGGCGAAATCATCGGCGGCTCGCAGCGCGAGGAAGACCTGGAGAAGCTGGAGCAGCGGATGCAGGAAATGCACGTGCCCGCCGAGGAACTGTGGTGGTACCTCGATACGCGCCGCTTTGGCACGGCCCCGCACTCGGGCTTCGGCCTGGGCTTCGAGCGCCTGGTGCTCTTCGTGACCGGCATGACCAACATCCGCGACGTAATTCCCTTCCCGCGCTTCCCCAAGAACGCGGAGTTTTAAGCGCTCAGGCGCTAAACAACAACGCCCGGCTATGATAGCTTATCCTTAGCCAACACTCAAAGCCGCCCGGTCACTTGACCGGAGCGGCTTTTTTGCATGTTGTGGGCATGAGGGTATCAACTGATTTTGGGATGCCCTAATCTGGGCGCAGCGGCATTTCGGCGCCGTGCAGTTGGGAGACGTTCGTCGTACGCGCCGCGTCTACCGCTTGGCCGCCGGCTGGGCGCGGCAGCCAGGATGACTGGCCATGGATGAATGTATATTGGACGCTTGAGCTTTACTTGCTGCTCGGTATGTCCTTAAGGCATACTGCCGAGTTTCCTGCCAGAATCCGCGCCGGAGCATGGCGTTTCAACGGCATCGTGTGGGGCCTCCGGCTCGTGGACGGGCTGGCCGTGGCCGTTATGTTGGGTCGCTATGCGGCCTTGATGCCGCTCATGATCCTGCTACCCGTGACGGGCATCGGATTGGTTTCGAGATACTGGCCGTGTTCTTTGTCGGGATATACCTCTTTTTAAATACTATCCGCATAGAAAAGTCTTGGTGAGCTTACCTAACTGCCCGTTTGCCTGAACCCGACGGGCGACAGGAGCGGCAAGACACACTAGTGGTAGTGGTCAAACCACAAGACCAGGTGCTGTTCTACGCTGCTGGAAAGTTGAACCAAGCCGTCCCAATCCATGCCTTAGCGACCCGTCGCCGCAGCCGCGGAGCAGCCGGGCCAGCGGGAGCGGAGGATATAGTGTGTTTTCAAGAAGGGAAGATAAACGACTGGGTGATACCCCCGCTGCATGCGTCCTGGCTGGCTAAGAAAGCTCAGGCCACCGAACCCGTGCCCGCTGCTGCGTAACGAGCGGCCCCGCCGCGCGGGCTTTACCGGAAGTCCGCCCGCCGTGCCCGCCCAAGCCCGTCCTGCTGCACCTAGGGCGGGCGGTTTTGTCGCATCAACATGCGACAAAACCGCCCTCTTATCCGCTTTACCTTTATCGTGCCCGTGTATCGGGGTCACCATCACGCTCTACCTCCACACCTCTTGCCATGATTCATAAGTACCTGCTAGCAGCCCTGCTGCTGACGGCTGCCGCGCCCGCCGCGCTGGCCCAGACCACCGGCTCGGTGGGCATTGGCACGGCCACTCCCAATGCCAAAGCCGCCCTCGACGTAACGGCCACCGACAAGGGCGTGCTGGTGCCGCGCCTGACCCAGGCCCAGCGCACCGCCATTGCCGCACCCGTGCCCGTGGGCCTGCTGGTGTACCAGACTGATGGCACGCCCGGCTTCTGGTACTACGAAGCCACTGCCGGCTGGACTTCCCTCAGCGCCGGCAGCAGTACTGGCGACAACCTGGGCAACCACTCGGCTACCCAGACCCTCAACCTGAACGAGCAGCGCCTGCTGGGCACCGTGGGCACCTCCCTGGGCGACTCTACCGCCCAGGTGGAGCTGAACGCCAGCGTGGGCACGCAGAGCACGGCGCTCATCACCCGCAGCAGTTTCGGGGCCCGCTACTCCCGCGTTATACTCTCGGGCTACGGCAAGCTGCCCGAGGGCACCAGCACCGCTAACGACTACGGCATCTGGGCCACTGCCTACCGCGGTGGGGGCTGGGCCGGCTTTTTCTCCGCGGGCAGCACCACCACGCCGCTGCGCTGGGTGGGCATCTGCCAGAACCCGGGCTACAACGGCACCGGCTCGGCCATTCGCATCGTCGATGGCACCCAGGGCGCGGGCAAGGTGCTGATGTCGGACGGCAGCGGCTACGGTACCTGGCAGCCGGTGCCCGCCCCCACGACGGCCGGGGGCAACTTCAACTTGGGCTCGTACTCCCTGGTGGGCAACGGCGGCAGCGCGGGCATTGCCATCAGCAACACCGGCAACGTGGGCATCGGCGCTGCCGGCCCCACCAGCACGTTGCAGGTGGCCGGCTCGGTGGCCGCCCGCATTCGCACCCTCAGCAGCGGCTCGGTGGCCGACAATGACTATACCGTGCTGGTGGGCGGCAGCATTGCCCTACCTGCTCCGAGTGCTGCTAACACTGGCCGGATCCACAATCTGTTGACCACGGGCGGCGGCTATGTGGTAACAGGGGTCTTCCGCGACGCGAGCGGCGCCTTTGGCACCTACGGACTGAACAACAGTGCCGGTGCCCGGGGCATCGTCGTGCAAAGTGACGGCACCAACTGGTGGATTATCAGCCGGCAATAACCGTTCTACTACCCGCCGATATAAAGCGCCGACCAACCGGCCTTGTTCTTACCCCAAAGGCGAAAAGCGCTGGCCCACGGGCCAGCGCTTTTTGTTGGTCATGGGTAGCTTGCAGGATGAGCATATCAGCAGGTTTTGGCGCAGCGCAGCAGCGGGCGCAGACGCATGTTGGTGGGGCGTCGTTGGGCGACGTGCGACGCACGCGGCGGGTGGTGCGGCTGGCAGCGGGCTGGGTGCGGCAGCCCGGGGCCCATTTGCGCGCCGACGTAACCATGTAAATAGGCAGCGCCGGCCGGTAGGCCGACGTGGCTTAAGTTTTGGGTAAGGACAAGCTATGATAGCCGGGCGTTGCTGTTCACACGCAGGTTGAAGTCTGCGCTGCGGGTCATGCGCTTAGGCGCTGTGGCCGGTCGAAGAAGTAGTACACGGCTCCGCCGAACAGTAGCCCGAACACGGCCATCAGCAAGCAGCCGCCCGCCACGCCATACTTCTCCGCATTGTCGTCGATGCGCCCGTCGGCCGGGTCCTCGGGCAGGTACACGACCCGAGCCATCTGTCCTCGGTAGTATCGGTGGCCCAGAGTGTTGAAGTGGCTCTGCACGGTATAAGTCTGCTGGTCCTGAGCCCTGAACTGCACCACGTACAGTCGGGTGTCGCCTTCGGTCATGGAGTCGTTGACCACTACGGCCGGCGCAACAACGCCACGGGAGTAGCGGCGGTAGGAATGGTGGCCTTCGCAGCCGGCAGCGCAGAGCACAATGATTTCCCAAAATGCAATAAAGGCGTACATGTAGTATCGGCCGGTGTGGTTTGTTTCGGCGGAATGTGTAGAGCCAGACATAACGAGCGTAACTAGAGCATTAAAGCTAATGTGGAACAGTCTGTAGGTTAGTGGCTTGAATAATGCAACACCGACTGTCAGCGCGTACTACCTGGCCGCTTAGGCGAGTCGGCAAACAGCGCCCCGGCAGTAACCCGGCGCAGCCACAGCAGCGCCGCCGCAAAGCCGCTCAGCAGGCCAAAGCCCGTGAGCTGCAGCAGCTGCCCGTACTGCTCGGTGGTGGTGGCCAGGCGGCTGTGCTCGGGCTGAGTCTGTACATATATAATGGGCACTTTGTCGCCTACCTGGTAAGTCGCCGAGGAATGGTGGAAGCGGTTGACCAGCCGCACCTCCTGCCCTTGGTAGCTAGCCGCGACGGTGTATTCAATGGTGGCGTCGCCGGGCTTGCGGGTGGTGGCGCGCTTGCCGTTTTTATCGGGAGCAGGGGGAATTACGCGCCGTTGCGTAACGGTGCCGATGAGCGGTACTCCCTCGGTGCGCCGGACCAGCACGCCCCGGGCCTCCCGCGCCGCCAGATAGAGCAGCACCACGCAGAACCCCGCCGCCACCAAGGAGGCAATGTAGTGCGCCGCGTGGGGGCGGCCGGCGGGAGGAGTGGGGCTGGGGGCCATGCCGCCAAAGCTAGCAGTAGTTGCGCAGCTCCCGGTCGTCGACGGCCGCCAGCTTGTCGAGGCGCAACTCGAAACCGTCGGTCAGGCGCAGGTACTCCACTTTGGCGCGGATGTAGAGGTCCTGAATGACGCCTTCGCGGGTGCTGAGCGGGGCATCGGGCGTCTCGCGGTAGTGCAGGACGCAGGGCTGCCGGGTGGTGGCGCGGGCTTCCAGCTCGTCGTAGAAGGAGCAGCTGATGGGGCGGTAGTCGCTCATGGCGGTAGCTATTTAGCTGCTTAACCCGGGCGGGCCGGAAAACGTTGGGAGTAGCAGTTGTCACCCCTGCCGCCCCGTTCTCATGGCCGATTCCCCGGAGTTTGATCTGGCCCCCGCCGACGCCCTGCGCGACGGGGAGCTGAAAGCCTTTCCTGCCGCCGACACCCAGGTGCTGCTGCTGCGCCACCACGGGCAGTACCACGCCTTCGCCGCGCACTGCCCGCACTACGGCGCCCCGCTGGAAAAGGGTCGGCTGGTGGGCGAGCAGCTAGTCTGCCCCTGGCACCACGCCTGCTTCCGCGCGGCCGATGGCAAGCTCTGCGAACCGCCGGCTCTGGACGATTTGCCCCGCTACCCGCTGCGCGAAGCCGATGGCCGCCTGTGGGTGACGCTGCCCGCCGCCGCGCCCCGCGTGCCCGAGTCGCCCGACGCCACGCCAACGGCCGAAACCGGCGGAGCCGCACCCGCCTTGCGCCAGGGCCGCCCCACCGACGCCAGCGTGTTCGTCATCGTGGGAGCCGGGGCTGCTGGGCAAATGGCCGCCCAGACGCTGCGCACCGAGGGCTTCGCCGGGCGCGTGGTGCTCGTCGGGGCCGAGGCCAGTGCGCCCTACGACCGCACCAAGCTCAGCAAAGCCTACCTCGCCGGCAAGACCGACGACGCGCACCTGCCGCTGCGCTACGATTCGTTTTACCGCGACTACCACATCGAGCGCCTCACTGAGGCATCCATCAGCGGGCTGGATGCGGCCAGACGCGAGCTGCACTTCGCCGATGGCCGGGCGCCGCTCCATTACGACGCGCTGCTGCTGAGCCCCGGCAGCACGCCGCGCACCCTGCCCGCCGCCGTGTCCGGTCACGACCTGCCGGGCCTGTTCGTGCTCCGCAGCCATGCCGACGCGCAACGGCTGCGCGACGCGGCCAAAGACGCCCGGCACGTGGTGGTAGTCGGTGGCAGCTTCATCGGCATGGAAGCAGCGGCCAGCCTGGCCGGGCAGCCAGGGCGCACCGTGACGGTGGTGGCCCAGGAAGCCGAGCCGTTCGAAAAGGTGCTGGGGCCGCGCATCGGGGCCATGTTCCGCCAGCTGCATCAGCAGAAGGGCGTATCGTTTCGCGGGGGCGACGGGCTGGCGGAGCTGCGCACCGCGCCGGGCGGGCAGTTGGGCACGGTGGTGCTGAAATCGGGCGACTCGCTGCCGGCCGATGTGGTCGTGCTAGGCATCGGCGTACGCCCCGCCACCGATTTTCTGCGCGAGGTGCTGCCGCTGGAACCCGACGGCGGCTTGGCCGTCGACGAGCAGTTGCGCGTTGGCGACGCCATCTGGGCCGCCGGCGACGTGGCCACGTTCGAGCTGCACCCGGCCGGCGGCCGCACGCGCATCGAACACTGGCGCGTGGCGCAGCAGCAGGGCCGCGTGGCCGCGCTGAACATGCTGGGCCGGGGCGTCCGGTTCGACAAGGTGCCCTTTTTCTGGACGCAGCAGTTCGGCAAAAGCCTGCGCTACGCCGGCCATGCCAAGCACTGGGACGACATCATCTACCACGGCCCGGTCGAGCAACAGAACTTCCTGGCCCTGTACGTGGGCGAAGGCCGCATTCTGGCCGCCGCCGGCATGAACCGTGACCCGGACCTGATTTGCATCGAAGCGCTGCTGGCACTGGACCGCATGCCCGCGCCCGCCGAAGCCCGCCACGAGGTCGACTGGGCCGGGCGGCTGAAGGCGGCGCAGGCGCAGTAGCGCGGGCTTCCGGGGTGCGGAGCCTGGAGGAGTACGACGGATACATAATCTGCTTGTGCATAGCTATTTGGGTGATGATTGGCCGTTGGGGCACTACGCTGCCGCGCGGCCAGCCCCCAAGCTGGAACTGCCTCGCTGGCACAGCCGGTGGGCCGTGGGTGGGCGTTTCTGCATCGTTCGACGGTTTGAGCAGGGACCATAAAAAAGCCGCCCCGGCCAAATGGCCGAAGCGGCTTTTCTTACGCGGAGTACGTGGCGGACTTAGCGCACGCGGCCCCGACCACCCCCGGGGCCGTTGCCACCGTTGCTGTTGCCGCCGAAGCCGCCCTGGCCCCGGCCGGGTTGGCCCTGCCCGTAGTCGGGGCGGCCACCGCCGTTGGGCTGGTCGCGGCGGCCGTCGTAGCCCCCGCCGCGGCGGTCATCGTTGTCGTAGCGGCCGCCCGGCGCGTTGCCGCCCTGGTAGCCGCCGCGGCCGCCCGGCGCGTTGCCGCCCTGGTAGCCGCCGCGGCCGGGCCCGTTTTGGGCGTAGGGCTGGTTGTCGTAGCGGCCGTCTCCCTGACTGCGGTAGCCGTTGCCGCCGTAGCCGCCCTGCCAGCGCGGGCCGGGTGCCGAGCGGTAGTAGCCGGGGCGCCAGCCGCGCGTGTTGCAGTAGGAGCGGTGGTCGTAGATCCGGCCCCAGGGCTGTCGGCCCACGTACTGCACCACCACCGGATGGAAATAGCGCGGGTCGTAGCCGGCGTAGTAGGCGGCCGGCAGGGCCGGGGCGCTGACCCAGGTGTTGTAGTAGGGGTCGAAGTACACGTACGACTGGGTGTAGAGGTCGTAGTAGCCGTCGATTTCGGGAATGTAGTAGTACTGCACCCCGGGGCCGATGGGCGGGCCCCAGGCGGGTGCGCCTACGTTCACGTTGACCTGCACCTGGGCCTGCGCAGGGCCGCCGTAGAGCAGCGCCAGCAGAAACAGCGGCAGGGCTGATTTGAGCAATGGTTTCATGAGCTGAGAAAACAAAGAAGTTGTTCACCGTCAACGCAAAAACGGCACCACAATTTTCCACCCGCGAATGGAGCGTTCAAAGCAAGATACCACCCTGCCGTTGGCTTTCGTATGAAGACTCGCTCGGACCGGCCGCCGTGCGCCGGGTCATGCTACTTATTGCTGATAATCAACCATGTTTCGCTCATACCTGCTCCGGCTGAGCAGCTGCCTGCTGCTGGCCTGCTCCCCGGAAAAGCCCGCTGATTCCGTCGTCGATAGCGGCCCGCCGCCCGTACCCGCCGATTCCGCGGTTTCCGCCCCCGATTCGCCGGTTGCGCCGGTGCCGCCCGCCATCAGCAGCGGCACCGCCGACTCCGCGGCGGCCGTTGCGTGGCCCGCTCCGTTTCAGCTCGCTGCTGGTAGCCAATGCCAGCGGGTGGCCACGCGGGCCGTTACCATTTACCAGCGGCCCGGGATGAAAGCCCCAAAGTTTGGCCAGGTGACGAGCGGCGAGAAACTGACGCTGACCGCCCGCACTGCCGATGGCTGGGTGGGCTTCGACCCGGCCACGGCCCAGGCCGCCAACGTGGGCATTTTCCGCCTGCGCTGGGTGCGGGCCGCCGAGGCCTTCGGAGCCGCCGACCAGGCCTGCGCCGACCTGCCGCTGGTGCAGGCTCCGCCCGCTGGGTGCCTGCTGATGGCTACGCACCCGGTCCCGGTGCATGCCCGCCCGGCGGGTAACTCCCCGCAGATAAGCATGATACCGACCGGTAGCTACGCCCGCATCCGGCCGCAGGCCAGCGCAGCGGGCAAGGGCTGGACGGAAATCGAGGTGCCCGGCCGGGCTGCCCCCGGCTACGTGGCCGAGGTTGATGCAAACCGGAACGGCCCTTGTTCGGGGCAATAAAAAAACCGGCGCTACCTGAGCAGGCAGCGCCGGTTTGATTATCAGCCAAGGAGCAGGAACCGCAGGGCTTAGTGCTTGCCGTGGCCTTTGCCCTTGCCGTTCCCATTGCCTTTGCCCTTGCCGCCGTGGTCGTCCACCACGATAACGTTGCCGCCGGCGGGCACCACGTAGGCGCCTTTCATTTTCTTGGCCTGGCCGGGAGGCATGCCGTGCGGGTGGCCGTACTTGGCCTTGTGCTGGGTCACGTACACCCACGGCTGCGCCCCCACGTAGTCGATGACGACGGGGTGGAAGCCACGCGGGTCGTAGCCGTTGACGGAAGCCACGCGGGCCCACTGCCCGTTGCGCTGAACGATGTACTGCTGGGCGCGCAGGTCGTAGTAGCCGCCGTACTCGGGCACGTAGTAGTACTGGGTGCCGGCCGGGGCGGCCACGCCCCAACTCGGCACGTTGATGTTCACGTTGACCTGGGCCTGCGCCGGGGTGCCGGCGGCTAGCGCGCCGGCAAGCAGCAGGGCGGCCAAAAAACCTTGGGAAGTGCGTTTCATGGGAAATGAGTGGGGTAGAGAAAACGAAGCTGGGGAGCAGTTGACAAGAACAGCGCCAAACCAGACAGCAACGGGTACGTAGCTCTAACGTCCGGCGGCTGAAACCGCTGGGAAGCAACTCGGAAAGCCCGAACGAAAATCCCGGCAACAGGGTTAAATCCTTCTGCAACCCGCTTAGCCAACCTGGCTAATTCCGCTAGCAAATAACTTGTTGCGGCTGGCATGCGGGAGGCTTTTAACGTACTTTCGCGGGCTTATCTGCTACGCACTGCATGGCTAAGAAAAAACCAGCGGCTCCGGCCGCAGCCGAAGCTCCGGCCAAGGCGCCCAAAACGTCCACCGCTGCCGCCAAGCCCCGCAAGGCGGCCGCCCCCAAAGCCGACACCCCGGTGGCCGCGCTGACGGAGGAACCCGCGCCCGGCGGCAACGGCCACGTGCCGGCGCCCACGGCCGTGGCGGCGCCGGCCACCTCGGCCACGCACTCCTCGGCGGCCACCATCGAGGCGCCGTTCATTGAGGTGTACGGGGCCCGGGAGCACAACCTGAAGAACGTGTCGGTGCAGATTCCGCGCGGCAAGCTGGTGGTTTTCACGGGTATCAGCGGCTCGGGCAAATCCTCGTTGGCCTTCGATACCATCTACGCCGAGGGGCAGCGCCGCTACATGGAGACGTTTTCGGCCTACGCCCGCTCATTTATGGGCGGCCTGGAGCGGCCGGACGTGGACAAGATTGAGGGCCTCTCGCCGGTTATCAGCATCGAGCAGAAGACGACCTCGCGCAACCCGCGTTCCACGGTGGGCACCATTACCGAGATTTACGACTTCCTGCGCCTGTTCTACGCCCGCACCGCCGAGGCCTTCAGCTACGTGACGGGCAAGAAGATGATCCGGCAGAGCGACGACCAGATCATCAATTACATCCTCAAGCACTTCGAAGGCCGCAAGCTGGTGGTGCTGGCGCCGGTGGTGAAGGGCCGCAAGGGCCACTACCGCGAGCTGTTTCAGCAAGTGGCTAAGCTGGGCTTCACCAAGGTGCGCGTCGACGGGGAGCTGCTGGATATCACCAGCAAGATGCAGGTGGACCGCTACAAAATCCACGACATCGAAATCGTCATCGACCGGCTGGTGGTGAAGGAGGACGACCGGTTTCGCCTCTCGGGCTCCATGCAGTCGGCGCTGACGCACGGCAAGGGTACCGCGCTGGTACTCGATCCGGACGCGAATAAGACGCAGTTTTTCTCGCGCTTCCTCATGGATCCGTCGACCGGCATTGCCTACGACGACCCGGCCCCGAACACTTTCTCCTTCAACTCGCCCTACGGCGCCTGCCCGGTGTGCAACGGCCTGGGCGAGATTCAGCAGATTACCGAGGAATCCGTCATTCCCGACCCCAAGCTGAGCATCAGCCGCGGTGGCATTGCCCCCTTGGGCGAGTACCGCGACATCTGGATTTTTCAGCAGATGAACCTGATTCTGAAGAAGAACAAGGTGTCATTGACCACGCCCATCGAGAAGCTGCCGCGCGAATTGGTGGAGCGGCTCCTGAACGGTGTGCCCGAGCCGGAGGACGAGGACGACAAGAAAAAAGCCGCCTACTCCGAGCCGTTTGAGGGCATCATCCCGTTCCTGCGGCGGCAGATGGAGTCCGAATCGGATAACATCCGCGAGTGGATTCAGCAGTACACCCAGGCCACCGAGTGCCCTGAGTGCCACGGATTCCGCCTGAAGAAAGAGTCGCTGCACTTCAAAATCGACCAGCGGCACATCGGCGAGCTGTCGGTGATGGACATTGGCGAGCTAAGCCGCTGGTTTGAAGGGCTGGAGGAGCGCCTGACCGACCGCCAGAACCTGATTGCCCGCGAGCTGCTCAAGGAAATCCGCAAGCGCATCGGCTTTCTGCTGGAAGTGGGCCTGGAATACCTGAACCTGCACCGCTCGGTGCGCACCCTCTCGGGCGGTGAGTCGCAGCGCATCCGCCTGGCCACGCAGATCGGTACCCAGCTGGTGGGCGTGCTCTACATCATGGACGAGCCCAGCATCGGCCTGCACCAGCGCGACAACGAGCGGCTGATCAACGCCCTGAAGCACCTGCGCGACCTGGGCAACTCGGTCATCGTGGTGGAGCACGACAAGGACATGATCATCCACGCCGACCACGTGCTCGACATCGGGCCCGGCGCGGGTATCCACGGCGGGCACGTGGTGGCCGAGGGCGACCCGGACACCTTCCTGCGCAGCGGCTCGCTCACGGCCCAGTACCTGAGCGGCGAAAAGCACATCGAGCTGCGCAAGAAAAAGCGCGAAGGCCACGGCACCGAGCTGCTGCTGAAAGGCGCGAAGGGCCACAACCTCAAGAACGTGACCCTGAAAGTGCCGCTGGGTAAGCTCGTGGCCGTGACGGGCGTGTCGGGTTCGGGCAAATCCTCGCTCATCCACGACACGCTGTACCCGATTCTGAACAAGCACTTCTTCAACGCCAAGAAGGAGCCGCTGCAGTTCCAGACCATCGAAGGGCTGGAGCACCTGGACAAGGTGATTGAGGTGGACCAGTCGCCCATCGGGCGCACGCCGCGCTCCAACCCGGCCACCTACACCGGCGTGTTCACCGAAATCCGGCAGCTGTACTCCAACCTGCCCGAGGCCAAAATCCGCGGGTACGGGCCGGGGCGCTTCTCCTTTAACGTGAAGGGCGGCCGCTGCGAAACCTGCGAGGGCGCCGGCATCCGCACCATCGAAATGAACTTCCTGCCCGACGTGCACGTGCAGTGCGAAACCTGCAAGGGCCGCCGCTACAACCGCGAAACGCTGGAAGTGCGGTTCAAGGGCAAGAGCATCACCGACGTGCTCGATATGACCATCGAGAAGGCGGTGGAGTTCTTTGAGAATCAGCCGCGTATCCTGCGCAAGATCAAGACCCTGGACGACGTGGGGCTGGGCTACATCACGCTCGGGCAGCAGGCTACCACGCTGTCGGGCGGGGAGGCGCAGCGCGTGAAGCTGGCCACCGAGCTAAGCAAGAAGGACACCGGCCAGACCTTCTACATCCTCGACGAGCCCACCACCGGCCTGCACTTCGAGGATATCCGCCACCTCTCCAACGTGCTGCAGAAGCTGGCCGACAAGGGCAACTCGGTGCTCATCATCGAGCACAACCTGGACCTGATCAAAGTGGCCGACCACATCATCGACCTCGGGCCCGAGGGCGGGGCGGGTGGCGGCACCATCGTGGCCCAGGGCACGCCCGAGCAGGTGGCCAAGGTGAAGAAAAGCCACACGGCCCGCTTCCTGGCCGAGGAACTGAAAGTCAGCAAGTACGCCGTGGAGAAGCCCGGGGAAACCGGCAAGGACAACGGCGAAGACCAGGCCGCGTAACGGCGGTGGCCCTTCGGCCCCGACAAACGCCACCAGCTACCGCGCGGTAACTGGTGGCGTTTTTTTATTGCCCCGAATGGTCGAGCTTCTTATTTTGGGCGCTTCGTTCTCTGCCTACCCGCCCACCGTTCATGAAAGTTCTTGTATTTCCCCTGCTGCTCGGCGTAGCCGTGGTAACCGCCCCGCCCAAACCTACCCGCTGGACCGGCACGTTCAGCAACGGCATGAAAGGCGCCAAAATCAGCTTCGACGTGTCCCCCGACGGCAAGAGCCTGTCCGATCTGACGTTTCAGGGGTACTGGCGCTGCGCCGGCAAACTGGAGCTAACCACCGCCGGCCCCACGCACCGCTTCCCGATTCAGAACGGCCGGGCCAGCGGCGTAGTCGTGGACCCGCCCAACGGCGGAGCCACCGCCTGGCGCTTCGAGTTCGACGGCGACATTGGCAGGAAGGCCGCCAAAGGCACGTTTCGCATGAATATCAACGCCCTGAACTGCGACTCCTACAAGCTGGAGTGGACGGCCGCCCCAACGCCCTAATTGCGGCGGCCCACTCGTTGCAGCCATCGAGTCAGCCTGCGCCCCGGCCCCAAAAAAGCCGCCCCGACTCCAGGTCGGGGCGGCTTTTTTGGGGCCGGGGCGGCAACGAGCGGCCGGTAAAGGTGCGGGCGGCCGCGCAGAAAGACTGGCCCTGCGGCGGGGCCGGTCCGGCACTACATCTTCATTTTCTGAAACATATCCAGGTGGCCCTGCACCACCGGGGTCACCTTGCCGATGAAGCCCCGCAGGTCCGCGTCCTGGGTCATGGTGCTGTGCGCCTTCATGGTGTTCAGCGTCTTCTGGTGGTCCAGCACCATCTGCTGCATGTAGCGCTGCTCCAGCTCTTTGCCCGCAAGGGTTTTCATCTGCTCCGCAATAGCCTTGTGCTCGGCGTCCATGTCGGTGGGCAGCGTCACGCCTTTTTTCTTGGCAATGGGCATGAGGTCAGCCGTGGACTTGGTGTGGTCCTTCACCATCATGTTGGCGTGGTCCTTTGCCATGCCCGTGGCGCCCTTGTCGAGCACCAGCTTGCTGAGCTGAATTTCGTTCTGGTCGCTGTGGGCTGCCGACTCCATGAACTCCTGGTCGGTGGCGTGCGGCGCGGTGGCGGTAGCATCGGCGGGTGGCATGGCCGAAGTCGAACCGGTGGTGTCGCCGTCGTTGGTGGCAGTGGCTTCGCCGCTGGTGGCGTTGCGCATGTAGTTGTCGTTGGCCTCGTTATTAGCCGTTTCCGTGTTGTCTGCCGTGGTTTTGTTGTCGGTGCAGGCGCTGGTGCCGGCTAGCAGCAACGCACAACACAGCAGGGGCAAGAGGGTCTTTTTCATGGGTGTTTGGGAATGGTTAGGAATGGCGCGGCAACAATAGGAACTGGCAAATCGGGTTAGCGGGCCGAATCGGCGGGCGTGGCGGCGGCCGAGTCGGAATTGGCCGTCACGGTCGGGCCGGCGTCGTTGTCGATAACCACCGCATCGGATTGCACGCCGCCTTCTTCGCGGGCCTTGTCGATGTCGGTGACGGCGTCGCCGGCGGTGGCGTCGTCGCGCTTGGCGCCGTCGGAGCAGGCGCTGAAGGTCAGCAGGGCGGCCATCGGCAGGGCCAACAGCAAAGCAGAGCGTTTCATAGGAAAGGTGTCTTGGTTGAAGTAAGAAAAGGAGCCGGCTTCAAGGCTTGAGCTGGTCGTGCAGCTCATCGGCCTGCTCGTAGTGCTGTTTGAGAATGGGGGCGTACTTGGCCGCCACTGCCCGGATGTCGCCGTCGTAGGCATCGTCGCCCATGTCGTCGAAATCGTCGCGGGCGTCGTCGAGGTAGTCGGTGGCAGCCTCCAGCAGGCGGCGGTCAAACTCCGGCCCGTTCAGGGTAGTGAGCTTGCTGATGACGTCCTGCTGCTCGGTGCTCAGGCCTTCGGGCAGGGTGAGGGCCTTCTGCTCGGCCACGGTGCGCAGCGCGGCGCCGAGGGCTGCGGCGTCGCGCGTGAGCTGCGGGGCCCAGGCGCGCAGGGCCGGGCTGCTACCACGGCGTTGGGCCAGCTGACCCAGCTCGACCCCGAGGCGGCTGCCGGTGGCAGCTTCCACCATAAAGTCGGCGTCGCGTTGCTGGCGCTTGGTAATGTCTTCGCGCCCGATGCGCTGCTCGTTGGCAAACTTGGCATCGGCCACGGGGTCCCGCTCGCCCTGGCCGCATGCCAGCAGCAGGGCAAGAGGAGCGAATAGCAGGGCACGAACGGGGATGGACATGGAGAGAGGCGGCCCGGAGCCGCGGCAGTGAACCGACAATCAAGGCTATACGACGGGCGGCGGCGGCGGTTGGAAGAAGAAGTTCCCGCCCCGGAAAATTTTTTTGCGCGGGCGCTTAAACTCTGACCGGCCGTGTGCTTCCAAGCCAACGAAACCCGGGACCTCACTTTCTTCACCGCTACACCGCTCCTCTCCCATGAAACGCTCCCTTTACCGCTCCCTGCTCCTCTCGGCCCTGGGGACCAGCCTGTTGGCCGGGCTGGCCAGCTGCAACAAAGACCGGGATTTCGGCCCCGACAGCAGCTATTCGGCCGAAGACAACTCCGACGCCGAAGGGGCCGACGCGGCCACTTACGAGTACGTGGATGCCAACGCCCCGGAAGACGTAAACCGCGGTACCTCCGCGCCTTATGCCCCGGCCACCGACCTGGCCGCCATCGGCAGCGGCTGCGCCACCCGCACCTACGACGCGGCCACCCGCACGCTCACCATCACCTTCGATCCGAACGGCTGCACCGGCCGCGACGGGCGCGTGCGCCGCGGGCAAATCGTGGCCGTGTTCAACGGGCAGCACCGGCAGGCGGGCTCGTCGGTGGTGATTTCGCTGGTTGGCTACTCCGTCAACGGCAACGCCCACACCGGCACCCGCACCATTACCTACCTCGGCAACGGCACCTATACCCTTGATGTGCAGGCCGCCAGCGTGGTCACTGCGCAGGGCACGTTCACCTGGGCCTCACAGCGCACCTACACCCAGACGGCCGGCCAGGCTACCCGCACCATCCTCGACGACGAGTACTCCGTGACGGGCCTGGCCTCGGGCACCAACCGCAAGGGCGTCTCGTTCACGGCCACCATTCAGCAGCCGCTCAAGAAAGTGTTTCAGCGCGGCTGCGCCCGCCTGTTCGTGGCTGGCACCGTCGAAATCACCACCTCCAAGGAGAAAACCCTGCTGCTGAACTACGACCCCACCGGCACCGAAGCCTGCGACAACCTCGTGTCGGTGACGGTGAACGGCCGCACCCGCACCATCCGGATTCGCTAATCTGCCGCCTTTTACTACCAGCAGCGTCCTCCACCCGCTGCCACTACCTCAAGCCCCGGCGTCTCGTCGGGGCTTGTTTGTTTTGAAGGGACGGCAGGCGGCAGCGCCAGCCGTCCTTGCGAGCGAAGCGCGGCAATCCTTCCTCTAATAGCACCGCCGCTACCACTGGCAGAAGCCGAAAAACGACACCGCCCGCACTTGTTCAACGACGGTTTCGGGCGGTGCTGCTTGTGGCGTTGTGTCGCGAGGGAAAGATTGCCGCGCTTCGCATGACCGAGGGCGCTGCCGCCGGCGCAGCGCTCAAACGAAAAGCGCCGTGGCTTGGGGCCACGGCGCTCGGCTGTTTATGTGAGGCGGAAAGCTTAGTCGCGGTCAAATACTTTCACCACGAACACAAAGTCCTGGAGCTTGCGGATCTGCTGGGGGCGTGTCTGGCCTACCAGTTGGTTCTGTTTGGGCAGGTTGTAGGTATGCGGGTGCGGCGCGGCCGATAGCGAATCGACCAGGCGGGCCAGGTACGACGACTTGGTGGCGAAGGCCGTGCTCAGCACGTCCATCTGCCGGCTGCTGATAACGCCGATGAGGTTACCCCGATCATCCAGCACCGGGCCGCCCGAGTTGCCGGGGTTCACGGGGATGCTGATCTGGTAGAAGCCCGTGTCGCCCTCGAAACCGGAGCGGGCACTCAGCGAGCCGTCGTTATATACCTGGTCTTCACGCGGGTAGCCCAGGGTATAGATTTTCTCGCCCAGCTCGGCCTGCCGGCGCTTTACCGTATAAGGCAGGCGGCCGAAGCCGCGGAAATTGCGGTCGATGACGCGCATGATGGTCAGGTCGTGGGCCGCATCGGAGAAAACCGGCTCCACGCGCAGGCGCTGCTTGTCGCGGCCCTCGATGATGACCGAGTCGGCCCCGTCGATGACGTGGTAGCTGGTCACCACGTAGCCATCGGCCGTCAGGGCGAAGCCGGTGCCGCTGAACTTGCCGGGGTTTACGGGCGTAGCCGGCGTGCTACCGATCTGGTTGATAACCTGGTTCATTACGCGGCGGTCCTTCTGCTGGGCCTTGGCCAGCTTGTCCACCTTGCTGCTGAGGTACTGCACGGCGCGGGTGGTGGGCTGGGTGTGGGCGTTCCACCACTGCAGGCCCAGCAAGGTGGCAAACACGGCCAGCACCGCCACCGAAGCGGCCACGCCCATGGTGGCGCGGTGCCCGTGCCAGAACTCGCGCAGCCACTGCTCGGTGCGCGAGATGCGCATGACGGGCATCTCGGGACGGCCCGTTTCCAGCACCTGCTCCTGCTCCGCGTCGATTTCGGCCTGAATGGCGCGCAGCTTCTCGCTCACGCGCAGGCGCTGACCGTAGGCGTTTAGCGTGCCGGTCAGGCGCTGGTAATCGGCCAGGCGCTCGGCCAATACCGGGTCGGCGGCGAGGCGGCGCTCCAGGTTCTGGCGCACCGGCGCGTCGAGCCGATCATTCAGGTAATCGTCGAAGAAGGCGTAGTAATCTGCTTCGGTCATCATAGCGGTAGGGCGGGGGTGAGTCCCGCCAGGGGAGGGGCGTCGGTCAGGAAAGCGGCTCTTCCTTGTACTGGGTGAAAAACAACTTCTTCAAACGCACCAAGCATTTGTATTTCTGATTCTTGGCGTTGTCGGCGTTGGTGTAGCCGTGCTCCGCCGTGAGCTGCTGCATGGACTTGTCGAGCAGGTAAAACCCCTCCAACAAGGACCGGCACGGTTCCCCGAGCCGGACCAGCGCCTCGCTCATCAGAGCGAATTGCCGGTCGCGTTCCTCGGCGTCGGCCAGGTCGGCCTCGGCGCCGGTTTCGAGGTAGGGCTCGAAGTCGTCGAGGCGGCCGCCGTAGCGGCCTTTCTCGGCCAACCGCTTCAGCCACAGCCGGCGGCACACGGCGTACAAGTAGGTCTTGATCTGGCAGCTCAGCTCGAGCGTGCCCTCGCGGACTTTCTCGTAAAACACCATCACGCCCTCCTGGTAAATATCCTTGGCCTCGTCCTCGGTTCCGCTGTTTTGCGTGACCAAGTGAATGACCGTGGGTAAATACTGGCGGTACATGTGTGCCAATGCCCGGTCGTCGCCGTGGCGGATACCCGCCAGCAGCTCCTCGTCGGTGTAGGAAGGTTGTCCCTTGCCCATGCGCAGTTACTCGTTCTTAATGCCTTAACGCTCGTTCGGTAACCCGTGGAAAAAATATTTTCTTCACTGGGTTACCTCCCCTGGATTCTGGTATGAACGGCGTTTTTCAGACCAACATTTTCAAACTTACCACTCAGATGACCAATCTGCTGAAAGTAGCCGCCCTGTTCGCCGTAGTTAGCCTCGCTTCGTGCGGCGGTGACAAAGCTGCTGAAACCACCGAAGCTACGACCACCGAAACCACTACGACCGAAGCTACCACGACGGCTGTAGACACGACGGCTGCTGCTGCCGTTGACACGACGGTTGCTGCTCCGGCTACCACCACGACCACCACGGAAGCTACCACCACGGAAGCTGCCAAGTAATTGCGCTGGCTGATCGCGCGTCAGCCACTGTTGCTTTAGGCCACCGCCCGGATTTCTCCTCGGAGAAGTCCGGGCGGTTTGGTTTACGGGCTTTTCCCAAACGCGTCACCGCCCGTATTTTTGCGGCCTCGTTCACTTCCCCGTGCCCGTGCCTGCTCCCGCTACCACCGCTCCGCTCACCCAACAACCGCTTCCGTCTCCCCAGCCCAGTACCCCGCCGCCAACCGTGTCGCTTGACTTCGAAGGCACGCTCCGCGGCCGCGTAATGCAGGTGGGGGAATATCTGGTGGGAGAGGCCCCCGATCCGCGCCTGACCGGACACCCCGGCATCCGGTATTAGCCGGGGTTGCCGGAATCAGCGCTTTTCGTCGAGCCACAGCCAGCCGGCCGCGGCTACGAACAGGGCAAAATACCAGCCGGCCGGCAGCCAGGGCTCGGGGTGCGCCGCCGCCGGCGGGGCGGCGGCGGCAGTGCTCCGGCCGGCCACCGCCGCCAGCCAACGGGCCTGCTGCGGGCCTGCCCAATCAGCAGCTCCGAATACGTAAAAAGCGGCCGTGTCCTGGCCGGGAGCCGTCACCGCGTGCCAGCCGGGGCGGGCGGGCCAGTACGTGCCCTGCCACACTTCGGGCTGCGCGGGCTGCTGGCGCAGGGCTACTGACGCCGCCCCGCTGCCCGCCGTAACGACGGCCGCGGGGCGCGACGGGCGTTGCGCCGTCGTCAGCTGCAGCGGCTGGGGCTCGTCGGGGCGGGGCCAGCGCGGGGTTTGCCAGCGGGCAACGGGCGCCAGTGGGCGGGCCGCGGCGCCGAGCAGGGTGCGCCAATACGAATCGTAGCGGGTGGTGGCGCCGCTGAGCAGCCAGGGGTAAGTGCTGGCCGGCGTGGCCACCAGCACCATGCCCCAGCCCGTACGGCGGCTGACCACGGCCGCCGCGGCGGCCGTGGGGCCGGTCACCAGCGGGCGGGTGTTGGGCGTGGGGCGTAGCACGGCCGGCAGCACTACGCTGGCTCGGTGCTCTTCCCAGCCGATGGGTTGAAGCTGCTCGGCCTGGGTGGCGGGGCGGGGCTGCAGCACAAAATCGGCACGGCCGGGCAGGCTGCGGGGCAGCTCGTTGGCCCCGATGAGCACCACGCCCAGGCCGTCGGCGGTAGCGGCGGCCAGGGCCCGGGCCTCGGCCGCGGCCAGGGTGCTGAGGCCGTCGGCATCGGCCACCACGGCATCGAAGCGGCGCAGGACGGCGGAGGTGAGCGTCGCCGGGGCGGCCCCGGCCTGGTTCTGGGTTTCGGATTGCAGCAGGCCACGGCTGAGGTGCAGGCGCAGTGCCACCTGCTGTCCTCGCCGGGCCAAGTGGTTTTTCAGCAGATTCAGCTCGAACGACGGCGAGCCGGCCAGCAGCAGCACGCGCAGGCGGCGGGCCGGCTGCACCTGCAGCGGCACCGGTTCCGTGGCCAGCAAGGTGCGCCCCCGGCGGGCTTCGAGGCGGGCCAGCTGCCGCCCGACGTAGCGGGGCTGGTAACGCAGCGTGAACGGCCCCCCGGCCCCCGGCAGCTGCACGGAGTCGAGCGGGCGGCCGGCGACGCTCAGGCGCACCCACACCGGCTGCGGCCCCGCTCCGCGGAAATGGCCTTCGAGCCGCAGGGTTTCGCCCAGCGGCAGCTGCGGCAGCCAGGCAGCGGCAGTGAACTGCGCGCTACGCCCCGCTGGGTGCGCCACAAGCTCGAGGCCGCCGGGCAGGGCGGGTACATCGGCCACGGGCAGGCCCGTGCCCAGCACGTGGAGGCGGTGCAGGTCGGGGTAGCGGGCGCGCAGGCCCGGCAACGAGGTTAGGGCTTGCGTGTCGCCACCGGGCGTGGCCGCGGGGCGGTAGCGCAACAGCGGCACCGGGCCCAGCTGGTGCCGGAGGCGGCGCACGGAGTCAGCAGAATAACCGGGCGTGAGCACAATGGCCGAGCCGGCCCCGGCGGAAACCGCGCGGCGCTGGGGCGGATAAGCGCTGAGCCATAGCGCCGCCGCTGCCAGCAGCCCGGCCACCAGGCGGGCCAGCCGGCGCCGGCCGGGGGCGCTGCGCCAGGCCTGCCGGGCAAGACCGGCGGCCAGCAGCACGCACAAAGCCGCGTGTGCCAGGTAAAGCAACGAGCCGGAAAAGGTGGAAAAAAGCATATCAGCGGCTGAGTTCCTGGAAATACCGCCGGGCCAGCGGCGGGGCGGGGGCGCGCTGGGGGGCGGGCGTAGGAGGCGGGAGCAGCTGCGTCAGCGCCCGCTCCACGGCATCGAGGTCGGCGGGAGCTGCGGGCCGGGCGGCCTGCACCTGGCCGAGCAGCCGGCGCCAGGCGCGTAGCGCCGGCAGGGCACGGCCGGGCTCCCGCAGGGCGGCGCTGCCCAGATCCTGGCCGGCGGGCCGCAGGCGGGCCAGGTCGGCCGGGGCGGGGCGCCGCCCGGCGCGGTAGGCGGCCAGCAGCGGCAGAGCGCGGCGGATGGCAAGGTGGGTTTCGGACACGGTTTGCTGGCCCTGGCGGCGCGGGGCGGCGGCCTTGCTCAGGTCGCCGGTGAGGCGCTTTTCGGCTTCGGGCAGCGGGGGCAGCTCCACGCCCGATTTGCGCACGTACAGGCGCGTCTGCTGCTGCACCTGCTTGAGCAGGCGCAGGGCGCGGTTTTCGTAGGGCAGAGCCTCGGGCAGCTGGGCCAGGCGCAGGCGCAGCTCGGCGTCCCACATCTGGCTGAGCACGGCGCGCAGCTTGGCTTTCACCTGGGGTTCAAGAAAACCGGCGGTTTCGGCGTCGTCGTGCAGGTGCTGGTAGGGCGTGAGCAGGCTTTCGGCGGTGGGCAGACCGCCTTCGGCCGTGGGCGCGGCGGCGTGATGGTCGTGCCCGTCGTCGTCGGTGTGGGCGGCGGGCTCGGCGGAATCGTCTTCGGCAATGGGCAGGGTTTGGGCCGCTTCGGTCATGGCATGGTCGCCTTCCTCGCCGAGAAACTTGCCGTAGCGGAGGCGCAGGATTTTCTGGTCGTCGCCGAGGCTGTTGGCGCGGGCGCGGAACTCAGCCGGGGGCAGCGTGCGGCGCTGGGCCAGCAGCTTCTCGGTATCGATGATGATCTGGCGCTGGCTGCGGAAATAAGCCGGCATCTGGTTGACGCCGAGCGAAATGGCGGCCACGTCGTCGGCCGTGGCGGCGGTGTCCTGCCACTGCACCAGGGCGGCATCGGTGCGGGTGCGGTGGCCGGCGGCGTCCCAGGCCTCGGCGTACACGTACAGCTCGTCGCCGTAGGTGAGGCCGAGGGCGGGCAGGCGCAGAATGGTGGCGGTGCGGTGCTGCCGGGGCTGGCTGCGCAGGCCGGGGCTGAGGTCCATTACCACTTCGCGAAACTTCACCGCCTCGCCCGTGCCCTGGGCGGTGGTGACAACCAGCCGGGCCCGGGTCAGGCCGTAGTCGTCGCGGAGCTCGGTGCGCACCGTCACCGCGGGCGGCTGGCGGCGCTCAAGCAGCGTGTAGGGCCGCGGGGCCAGCAGGCGCAGCGTCGGGGCCGCGTCGGGCTGCACGTCCACCGCGTAGTCGTCGGACGGGCGGCCGGCCACTTGCAGGCGGTACAGCGCCGAGCGGGTGAAGCGGTACTCGGCCACGTAGGTCGCCGCCTGGCCGGCCACGGCCCGAAACGACACCGGCCGCTGCCCCGCCAGCAGCAGCTGCGGCGCGGGCCCCGGGCCGCTCAGGCGCAGCGTCCAGCGCACCAAGGAGCCGTAGGGGCAGCGAAACGACAGCTGCGGCGCAGCCGCGGCGGCCCGCCGGGTGTAGGCGGGCGGCACGATGCGCACCGCGGTGCCGAGCAGACGCGGGGCCGGCACCGCTGCGGCAGGAGGCAGCGGCGCCGACGGGAAGTGGGGGGCCAAGTTCGGGGCCGCCGGTGCGGCGACGGGCGGCCACTGCCACAAGGCCGCGCCCAGCAGGGCAACCAGGGCCGTCGGCAGCAACCGCCACCGCCACGGCCCGGGCAGGGCGGCGGCCAGCGGCAACGCCACTACCCGCTCGGCCACGCGCTGCTGCTGCAGCTGCCCCAGCAGGGTGGCCGGCTCGGTCAGCAGCAGGCCGGTGCTGTCTTCCAGCTCCGGAAAATGCCGGTCGAGGCGCCGGGCCGCCCAGGCCGCATCGACGCGCCGCAGCGGCCAGAGCGCGGCGGCCAGCAGCGCGAGCCCGGCTGTGCCAATGCCCAGCAGCAACGGCAGCTGCGGCGGCCAGCGGTGATAGGCGCCGGTGAGGGCCCAGGCCGCGGCGGCGGTCAGCAGGCACAGGGAAAGCTGCGTTTGGGTGCGGTAGCGGCCCCGGGCCCGCTGCAGGACAAGGCGGGCCGCCACCGGCGTAGAGGGAGTCGGCGTCATGCGGCGGGGCGGGAAAGGCGGCGCGAAGCCAGTACGCGTTCAAGGCCGAACAGCAGCCCGGCCGCCAGGGCAAACCAGGGGCGCAAGTCGCGGAAGCCGGGCCGTGCGGCTCCTGCGGGCGCGGCCGTCGTGGGGGCGGAGCCGGCCGTGAGCTGCCGCGCATCGAGGCTGCGCGCCTCCGGCCGGGCCGGGCCCGTTGGCGGGTCGAGCAGGGTGAGCAGCAGGGCCGGCAGCTGGCCGTCGTCGGGCAGGGTGCTCCACTGCGGGTGAAAGCGGGTGAGCAGGTAGAAATCGGCCCCGCGGCCGCGGCGTCGCCAGCTCAGCGCGGGCTGGTTGGTTGCGTCGAGCCAGCGCGGCGTGGTGCCGGCCGGCGCCGCGCCGCGGCGCAGCAGGCGGGTGGTGGCCTCCGAAAGGTCATCGAACGCCACGGTGGCGGGCGCGGCGCGGCCCGGGCCCGGGGCGTCGTGCAGCACTTGCAGGCCCCGCGGCACCTGCCGGCGCAGCTCCGCGGGCAGCGGCGCATCGGTGAGCCACAGCAGCCAGTCCAGCGAGTCGGCCGCGAAGGCGGCGGCCTGCGCGGCTGGTCGCGTGCTCAGGCGCAGGCCGGCCGGCAGCGCCGGCGCCGCGGCCCGCAGCGCCGCCTGCACGTAGCGCAGGTCGGTGCGGCGGGAGTGGTCGTAGCCGAGGCCGATGCGCAACGGCCGCGCTACCGGCACGGCCGCCGCCGGGGAATCGATGACCTGAATGACAAACCCCGCTCCGTCGGGCCGCAGCTGGTGCGGCAGCAAGCCCGGGGCGCGGAGCTGCTGCGGCAGCTGTCCGGGCCAGGCCAGGCGCTGGCGGCGGAAGCTGCTGCCGGCGGCGTCGCCCCGCCCGATGGTCAGCCACAGCGAATCGGCGGCGGGGCGGGCGGCGGCCTGCAGCCACGGGCGCGGGGCCGCGTCGGGCGGCAGCAGCTGCCAGCGCAACCGGGCCGGCAGGGCCGGGCGCGAACCGCTGAAATGCGCGAGCGAAGCCGTGGTGAACAGGTACAGCGGCTGGTCCGGGAAGCTGTCGGCAGCTTCGGCAGCCCGGGGCCAGAACCAGTCGGCCGCAACGGCGGAATCCGGGGAGGCGGCTGGCCGGCGTTGCAGGCGGGCGGCCGTCGAATCGGGGAGCGGCGGAAAGCCGGGGCCAAACAGGCGCAGCGCGGCCCCGCCCCGGCGCAGCGAATCCACCCGGGGGCGCAGCAGCGGCCAGGCCGCCGAGCCCAGCACCTCGGGGCTGACCAGCACCTGCGGCCGGGCCCGGCGGAGCGGCCGCGGCCAGCGCGGCCCCAGCAGCGCCGCAGCCAGCACCGCTACCACGGCCAGGCGCAACAGCAGCAGGGGCCACTGCGTGAGGTGCAGGCGGCGCATGCGGCGGTTGGCCCCGGCCGTGAGCCAGCGCAGCGCCCCCACCGGGACCACGCGGCCCGGCCGCCGGTTCCAGAGGTGGATGGCCAGCGGGACCAACAGCCCCAGCAGGGCCCACACGGCGGCAGGATTGGCGAAGAACAGCAAAGGGGCGGTGAAGAACAGTGGGGGAGGACAGACGGCCGCGCGGCGGGCGGGGCTGCTTGGGGCAGTGGCCGCCGCAAAATAGGCGTCGGCCGTTACATCCGGGAGGCGCTCAGCGGGCCGCGCCCTGCCGGCGGCGCAGCACCGTGCGCAGGGCCACGGCCGGCGGCTCGTCGGTCAGCAGGCGGTGGTAGTCGAGGCCGTGGCCGCGGATGGCCTGCTCGGTCTGGCGCAGCCAGGCTTGCAGCTGTTGCTGGTAGGCGGGGCGCTGGCCCGGGTCGAGCTGCAGGCGCTGGCCGGTTTCGAGGTCTTCGAGAGTGGCCGCCGCCGGATAATCGAGGGTCAACTCATTGGGCGCCAGCAGGTGCAGGGCCAGCACGTCGCCGCCGGCGGCGCGCAGCTGGGTGAGCAGGCGGTCGAGCGGGGCGGTCGGCTCCAGGTCGTAGAAGTCCGACACGACGACCGTGAGCGTGTTGCCCTGGCGGCTGAGCAGCGGCCCGGCCGTGGCGGTGTCGGCGGGCAGCAGGCCGGCGGCCGTGGTGGTGGCCAGGGCGTGAAAAAGCCGCGGCAGCTGGCCCGCGTCGGCGCGCGGCGGAATGGTGCGCAGCCCGGCCGGGCCGAGCACGTAGAGGCCGGGGGCGTCGCCCTGCTGCTGGGCCACGTGGGCGAGGCCGGCCAGCAGCAGCCGGGCGTAGGCCAGCTTGCTCACGCCGGCGGCGTCGACGTGGTTCATCGAGGCGCTGGCGTCGAGCACCAAGCGCACCGTCAGGCGCGTGTCCACGTCCGATTCGCGCAGGTAGTAGCGGTCGGAGCGGGCGGCCAGGCGCCAGTCGAGGCGGCGCAAATCGTCGCCGGGCTGGTAGGGGCGGTACTGGCTGAACTCCAGGCCCGCGCCGCGCCGCCGGCTGGGGTGCAGCCCGGCCTGGGCGCCGTCGGCCATGAGCCGGGCCACCAGGGGCAGGTTGCCAAGGGCGAGCAGGGCGGCAGCGTCGAGCAAAACGGTGGGATGGTGAAGTTGTGAGGTGGTGAGCTGGTAAACTGGTGAGTTTGATGAGCTGATGGCGCAGACTACGCGGCTTACGCAAGCAGAACGACACTCACCAGTTCACCATCTCACCATTTCACTGCCTGCAGCAGCGCGGCCACGGCGTCGTCGGGGGTGAGGCGGTCGGCCTCGGCCTGGAAGTTCAGCAGCAGGCGGTGGCGCAGGACCGGGGCGGCCAGCTGGCGCACGTCTTCCAGCGTGGCGGCGAAGCGGCCGTGGAGCAGGGCGCGGGCTTTGGCGCAGAGCACCAGCGCCTGCCCGGCGCGGGGGCCGGCGCCCCAGCGGCCGTAGTCCTGGATGAATTTGACCGGGGAGCCATCGGGCCGGGTGGCGCGCACGAGGCGCGTGACGTACTGCAGCAGCTCGGGGCTGATGCTGACTTCGCGCACCAGGCGGCGCAGCTGGCTCAGCTCCGCGGCCCCCACCACCGGCTCGGGCTGCTGCCCGCCGGTGCCGGTGGTGCCCTGCAGAATGGCCAGCTCCTCCTGCTCCGTCGGGTAGCCGATGCGGATGTAGAGCAGGAACCGGTCGAGCTGGGCCTCGGGCAGCGGATAGGTGCCGGCCTGCTCGATGGGGTTCTGCGTCGCCAGCAGGAAAAACGGGTCAGGGAGCGGGTGCGTCTGGCCGGCGTAGGTTACCTCAAATTCCTGCATTACCTCCAGCAGCGCGGCCTGGGTCTTGGGCGGCGTGCGGTTGATTTCGTCGGCCAGCACGAGGTTGGCAAACACCGGCCCGCGCATGAACTGAAAGGAGCGGCGGCCGGTAGCGTGGTCTTCCTCCAGCACCTCGGTGCCCAGAATGTCGGTGGGCATCAGGTCGGGGGTGAACTGGATGCGGCGGAACGTAAGGTCGGTGGCAGCGGCCAGGGTGCGCACCAGCAGGGTTTTGGCCAGGCCGGGCACGCCCTCCAGCAGGGCGTGGCCGCCGGCCAGCAGGGCCACCAGCACTTCGTCCAGTACTTCGTGCTGGCCCACGATGACCTTGCCGATTTCCTGGCGCAGGCGGGGCAGTTTGTCGAGCAGGCGGTGGAGTTCGGGTTCGGTCAAGCGGATCAGAGCGTTAGGGCCAGCGGGTGCTGCAAAGTCAGAAAATCGGGGGGAAAGCTGCGTCGTCAAACGATATTCAAGCCAGATCAGCGCAAATAAAAGCTCCAAATTTCCCTACTATTGGGCCGGACCGCACCCCGCGCCTTGGTAAGTTACGAGCCGAAACGAGCCGGATGGGCCACTTTACAATTACCCGCGGACGCCCGCGCAACCCTCCCGATGCAACAGCTTATTATATCGTTACTCGGCGGCGGGCTGCTGGTGCTGCCGCTGGGCACCGCGGCGCAGCCGCCCGCCGCCGACCCGATGCGGGGCCGGTTCCTGGTCAAGGCCGATGCGCTGCGGCCGGGACTGATTGCGCTGGCGTCGGCCGAAGACGCTTTTCACGGCGCCTTTCCCGTACGCCTGCACTGGCTGGTGTCGGGGCAGTACTATTTCTCGGCGCGCCGCAGCCTGCAGCTCGACTGGCTGCACCGCGGGGGGCGGTGGCCCCGGCTCGTGGAAGGCTTCACCCTGCAATACCGGTTTCACGAACTGGCTTTCGATGAGGAAAACCGCCGCCCGGGCTCCTTGTACTGGGCGCCGCTGCTCGGCTACCGGCGCTTGAGCTGGCCGACCGAACTCCCCACCGTCGACGGCCGCCACCCGCGCGCCGACCGGGTAAATGCCGGGGGCATGGGGGGCGTGGAAGTGGCCCTGACCAAGCGCCGGCCGCAGCTTACGCTGGATATGAGCCTGGGCACTTCCTACCAGTTTTTTGTGTGGAAAAACCGCGCTTTCGCCGAAACCAAGCTGTATCACCTGGACCGCAAGTCCTCCCTGGCGGCGGCGCCCGTCAACCTCGATGCGCGGCTGGCCCTGGGCCTGTGCTTCTAGGCCGGCGTCGGGCGGGGCGGCTTCACGCCGTCAGGGCGTAGAGCAGAATATTGACCCCGAACTTGGTGTTGTCCTCGGCCAAAAAGCGCTTGTTGCGAAAGTCGTAGTCCCACTCGCAGCCGTAGTCCTTGTTGGAGTACAGCACCCCGATGCGGCCCCGGACTTCCACGGCTTTCAGGTAGTCGTGCACCAGGTCGTCGCCCCAGCCGTTGAGCTCGAAGCTGGTGTTGGGCGGGCCTTCCCGGAAGGTGAAAAACTGCGAGTAGATGGGGTGCGTGTTGGGCAGTTTCTTGAGCGCCCCCGTGCCGAAGCACTGGCGCATCTGCTCCTCGAATGAGCGGGCAAACAGCCCGTCGATGTCGTGGTTGCAGTCGTCGACGAACACGAAGCCGCCGCCGCGCACGTACTGCACGAAGTTTTTTTTCTCGGCCGCCGTGAACTGCACCAGCCGGTGGCCCGAGAGGTAGCAGAACGGGTACTGAAACAGCTCCGCCGAGTCCAGGGCCACCACCTTTTCCTTGAGGTTGACCTTGACGGTAGTGTACTCGATGAGGGAGTGCAGCAGGTTGGCGGGCATCCGCTCGTCCACGGCGTCCCAGTCGCCGGAGCGGTAGCTGAGGCGCACGAAGGTGAAAGGCGTGGGCATGAAGAGGGCAGCGCGGGGAAGGTAGTCGGCGGGGCCAAGGACGCAAAAGCGGGACGGTGGTTGGCCGGCGGCCCCGGGTCGGCGGGGCAAAAGATACGCAACGCGGTCCGGCGGGGCGCCGGCCGGCCGGCAGGCGGCTGGCTTTCAGCGGGCTGGCAAAAAACCGGCCGGCCGGGCCCCGCGCCGAGGGCGCCCGTATACGGAGGCAGCGCCGGCCGGCGTTCGGTCGAAGTGACCGGGCCCCGCATGATGTGGTTGCAGGAGCCGCCCCGGCGCCGGAACTTGCCGTGATTTTCCTCTTTTCCGTCTTCGTATGAAACGCCTATTGTTGTCCGCTCTCGTGAGTGCCCTAGCCGCCTCGGCCGCCCAGGCGCAGTACTTCGGTATCAAGGGCGGCGTGAATGCCGCCGTGCTCGACGGGGAGCAGATTCAGCAGAATACCCGCTACAACACGTCGTGGCACGCGGGCGCGTTCTACAACTACAACCTGGTGGGCCCGCTCTCGCTGCGGCCCGAGGCGCAGTACTCCGTGCAGGGCTCCGAGTTCAAATCCAGCGACGAGGACTACACTACCCGGCTCTACTACCTGAGCGTGCCCGTGCTGCTCGACCTGAAGCTGGGCCCCGTGCACCTGCAGGGCGGGCCGCAGTTCGGCGTGCTGCTGCAGGCCGAGCAGAAGGGCACCAAGGTTGTCAGCGTCAGCAACGGCGCGCCCGAGTACGGCTCGGTGCAGCAGCAGGTCACCGATCAGTTCAAGCGCCAGGACTTCAGCCTCTGCGCCGGCGCCGAAATCGACCTGGGCAAAACCTTCGCCGTGGGCGGCCGCTTCAACGCGGGCCTCAACGACGTGGCCGACTACCGCGACCTTCGCTCGGTGAACGACGCCCGCCTGAAAAACCGCGTCATCCAGGGCTACCTGGCCATTAAGTTCGGCGGGCGCTAGTGGCCCCTCGGCGTATGAACAACGCAACTGCCGCGCTGCTGCTCAGCGGCACGCTGCTGGCCGGCGGCGCCCGGGCCCAGGCCCCCACCACCGGGCTGCGCTTCGGGGTGCGGGCCGGCCTGAGCCTGGCCACGCTCAAGGGCACCATCAACGAGGGCGCCCGCCACCGGCCGGGCGCGGCGGCCGGCGTGCTGATGCAGTGGCGGCCCGGCGCGCCCTTCGCGCTGCAGGCCGAGGCGCTGTTTGCGCAGCAGGGCTGCCGCAGCAAGTACGAAGTAGCGGGCACGCCCTTCGACAACCGCGTGCGGTTGAACTACCTGAACGTGCCGGTGCTGGCCAAGGTGTACCTGGGCCCGGTGCTGCACCTGCACGTCGGCCCGCAGCTGGGCGTGCTGCTTACGGCCCGCCGCCGCGGGCAGGTGAGCTACTCCCCGATGCGCGGCTACACCACCGTCGACGCCAATGTGCGCGACGACTACCGCAACGACGTGGCGTTCTGCGCCGGTATCGGGGCCGACCTGCCCCGGGGCCTCACCCTGACGGCGCGCTACACCCACGGCTTCACCGATATCAACAACAACGAGGTCGACCAGCTGGCCCGCCGCGCCAGCGGCATCGGCGGGCTCTACAACCGCTCGGTGCAGCTGGGGGTGGGCTACTTTTTCGGTTTCCGGCCCGTACAGTAAAGGCCGGGTCATTAGCGGCCTTATCTTGCCGGGAAATGCATTTTTCTCGTTTCCTTATGTTCAAAATTACCAGTCTACTTGCCGGCGCGCTGCTGGCGGCCGGCGCCGCGCAGGCCCAGACGACCGGCACGCAGTTCGGCCTCAAAGCCGGGCTGACCAATGCCGTGCTCGATGGCACCATCAACACCGGGGCCGAGCCCAAGAACGGGTTCCACCTCGGCGGCTTTGTGCGGTGGCGGCCCTCCGCCCGCTTTGCCCTGCAGCCCGAGCTGGTGTACGCGCAGCAGGGGTGCGACACGCGGGTGGTCAACACAGTGCCCTTCGAGGGCCAGATCAAGCTGAACTACCTGAACGTGCCGATTCTGGCCAAGGTCTACCTGGGCAAGGTCTTCAACCTGCAGGCCGGCCCGCAGATCGGGTTTCTGCTCGGCGCGCAGCGCGAGGGGCAGGTTATGTACTCCACCGTGTCGGGCTACAAAAGCGAGAAAGTGGACGTGCGCGACGACTACAAAAACGACCTGGCCCTGTGCGGCGGCCTCGGCGCCGACCTGCCGTTTGGCCTGATCGTGGCCGCCCGCATCAACTACGGGCTCACCGACATCGACAAAAACCCCGTGACCCGCGCCATCCGCGACTCCGACTCCATCATCGGCGGGCTGCACAACCGCAGCCTGGAATTCTCGCTGGGCTACGCCTTCGGGGGCAAATAGCGCATTGCCGGCCATCAGGCAACACGCCCCGCGCTGCTCTGGCAGGGCGGGGCGTGTTGCTGGGGGCACCCGGGGAGGCTAAATGGCGTCCGAGAGGCTGGTGAAGGTGAAGTCGCGGATTTTCAGCGGGGGCACCAGGTTGCCGCCCAGGCGCTGGGCCCGGCCGATGGCCTCCACGTTGTTGAGCATGATAACCGGCGACTCGTTGAAGCGCATGTTCTTGATCGGGTGCTTGATCTTGCCGTTCTCGATGTAGAACGTCCCGTCGCGCGTCAGGCCGGTCACCAGCAGCGTCTGCGGGTCCACGTCGCGGATGTACCACAGGCGCGTGACCAGAATGCCCTTCTGGGTGCTCTTGATCAGGTCTTCCAGGCTCTGCGTGCCGCCTTCCATGATGAAGTTGCCGGTGAAGCCCGTCGGTTCGGTTTTGTTTTTCTGGGCCCAGTAGCGCGAGTAATAGAGGTTTTTGGCCACGCCCTTCTCGATGATGGGCAGCTTCTTCACCGGCAGCCCCTCGTTGTCGAAGGTGCCGCCGGGGGCCAGCGCGTTGGTCGGGTCGATGCTGATGCTGATGCGCGGGTCGAACAGCTTTTCGCCCTTGCGGGTGCCGCCGCCCTTCTTGCTCAGGAAGCTGCGCCCCTCGTCGGCTTCGCGCGCGTCGAAGGCGTACACCAGCCGGTTGATCAGCCCCTCGTCCGACACCAGGGCGGCGGGTTCCAGAATCACGGTGTACTTGCCCGGCTCGATGGCCTTGGCGCCCACCGAGGAGCTGGCCTTGGTGGCGGCGCGCTGGGTGAGGGCCTTGGCGTCGAACTTGCCGGCGTCGGTGAAGTCGGCCACGGCGTAGCCCGAGCCGGTGCCATCGGGCGTGCGCACCGTTACCGAAAAGTCGAGGTTGGTGGACTGCTGGTAAGCCTCCAGGCCCTTGGAGTTGCGGATGGCCTCGAAGCGGGTGCCGTCTTCCAGAAAGCCCGCCGCCGTGAGCTGCTTGGCCGCGCACAGCGCGATACTGTCGCCGGCGGCCTGGGCGCGGAAGTCGGGCGTGATGCCGGCCGTGCTGGCCGCGAAGGAGGGCGCCGTCAGGTACTGCTGCGGCCCGAGGCGGGGCATGTACTCGGGGTCTTCGGGGGCGAGCTTGGCAATTTCCTCGGCCCGCTGCACGCAGCGCCGCAGCGTCGCGTCGTCGAACTGGTTGCAGGTGGCCACGCCCGAGCGTTTGCCGAACCACACCTGCACGGCCAAGGACACGTTGTCGGTGCCGCCGGCGGTGGTGACGGTGTTGCGGGCGTAGCGCACGTTGCCGCGGGTGCCGCCGTAGAGGTTGGCCTCCGCTTCGTCGGCCGTGCTGAAGCTCAGAACCTTCTTCAGAATGGCCTGGGCCTCGTCTTTGGGAATAATGGGCATTGGTATCTACTGTGCAAAATGTGGGAATGTGGATAATGTGCCAGAAATGGTAGCATGTGGTTGAAAATGAGTTGTATAATCAGAATGCAACGCAGTGCGTCTTATTCATCATCGGTAGCGCAACTCATTTTCCACATCCTACACATTGCTCACATTGTCACATTAAATCAGACTTTCCGGGCCGTGTTAATCACGTTCACGCCGTTGAAGCGCGTGGTGCTGCTGCCGTGGGCCACGGCCGAGCTTTGCGAGGGTTGGCCCTTGCCGTCGAAGAAGGTGCCGAACAGGCGGTAGTCCGACTGGTCGCAGATGGCCGCGCAGCTGTTCCAGAATTCCTGGGTGTTCGACTGGTAGGCCACGTCCTCGATCTGCCCGGTGATTTTGCCCTTCTCGATGGCGTAAAACGTCTGCCCGCCGAACTGGAAGTTGTAGCGCTGCTGGTCGATGCTGTAGGAGCCGGCCCCGGCAATGTAGATGCCCTTGTCGACGCCCCGGATCATGTCGTCGACCGACAATTTCTGCTTGCCCGGGCGCAGGCTCACGTTGGGCATGCGCTGAAACTGCACGTCCTGCCACGACTGCGAGTAGCAGCACCCATCCGAGTGGTCCTGGCCCACGATGTGCGCCTGGTCGCGGATTTTCTGGTAGTCCACCAGCTGCCCGTCCCGTATCAGGTCCCACTCCCGGGTTTTCACGCCCTCGTCGTCGTAGCCCACGGCGCCCACCGAGCCCGGCTGCAGCTTGTCGGCCACGATGTTGACGAGCTTGGAGCCGTAGGGCTTGCCCTGCTTTTTCCAGTCCAGGGTCGCGAAGGAAGTGCCGGCGAAGTTGGCCTCGTAGCCCAGCACGCGGTCCAGCTCCAGCGGGTGCCCTACTGATTCGTGAATGGTCAGGCCGAGGTGGGCCGGGTCGAGCACCAAATCGTATTTGCCGGGCACTACGCTCGGGGCCGTCAGCTTGGCCTTGGCCTGCCGGGCCGCCAGCGCGGCGTCTTCCAGCAGGTCGTAGCTGTTCCGGTAGCCGATGACGTCGGTGCCGGCCGGGCCCTTGATTTTGTCCTGCGCCTTGGGCACCAGGTACTCGTAGCCCAGGCCCATGGGCGAGCTGAGCGCCTCGCGGGAGCGGAATTTGCCCGAGGCTTTGTCGACCACCGTCACCGTAAACGTGGGCCAGATGCGGTGCACGTCCTGGTCGATGTAGCTGCCGTCGGTGCTGGCGAAATACTTCTGCTCGTTGACCTGAAACAGGGCCGAGTTGATAAACGAGGCTCCCGCGTCGAGGGCCTTGGCGTTGGCGGCCAGCAGCAGGTCCACTTTCTCCTTCACCGGCACTTCCAGCGCGTTGCGCTGAATGGGCGTTTTCCACGACACCTCGCCGTAGCCCTGCTGCGGGGCCAGCTGCACCGGCTCCTTCTGAATCCTGGCGTTGGCCTTGGCAATCTGCGCCGCCGTGGTGGCCGCCTTGGCCACGTCGGCTTCCGTCAGCTGGTTGGTGGCCCAGAAACCCCAGGCCCCGTTCACGATGACGCGCACCCCGATGCCCTGGCTTTCGGTGCTGACGATGTTCTGCACCTGCCGCTCACGCGTGAAGAGGTACTGGTTCAGGTAGCGGCCGATGCGCACGTCGGCGTAGCTGGCGCCGGCGGCCTTGGCCGCGTTCAGGGCCGCGTCGGCCAGGCGCTTGTTCAGGGCCGCGTCGAAGGGGCGCAGCAGCTCGGCCACATCCACGGGCGTGCCGCTGAGGGCGGGGAAGCGCGGCAGAAACAGGGCGCCGGCCGCAAGGCCGGTCAGGCCCACGAAGTGTCGTCGTTGCACGATAGAGCAGGGTTTTGGTTGGAGAGAGGAAGCGTAAAGGCAAGGGCGGCAGCGCCGCGGCCGGGGCTGCACCGGCTGGTGGGCGCCGGCAAAAAAATAGCGTTGGTGAAATATAAAGTAAAAGCCCGACCGGCCGGGCCGACGGGCTAAAAATCAAGTTAGTGGACAGCCGGGCCACGTCAGGGCGTTAGGTCCCACACGGTGCCGTCGCGCTGCTCGAAGCGGAGGAGGCCGTACTCGGGGGATACGTAATAGACCACAGCAGCCGAAGCGGCACCGTTGCGGGCGGCGTAGGGGTTGGTCAGCCGCAGCACCTGCTGATAGCTGCGGCCGGCCACGGTGAGGCTGAGTAGGGTTTGGGCATCGGGCAAGTCGGCATACTGCTCGGTGCGCTGGGTGGCGGGGTCGTAGTACTGCACCGGGTCGGGGCGTTGTTCGGCGAGCCGGTAATACAGCTCCGAGGTGCTATTCGCGCCTGGGCTGAGCTGTTCTTCCACGATGAGCATCGGGCCATTGGGGTACTGCGCCACCGATACCACGAAGCTGCGGTGGTACAGGCTAGGGCGGTAGCGTAGGCTGCGCCCCAGGCTCTGGTAGCTGGTGCAGCCCCGGGGCTCCGGCATTGGAAAAGCCGCGCCGTAGGTGGCTACGTACACATCCGTATAGCTGTCGGTCAGGCCGCTGCTACTGCTGGCGGGCACCACGCGTGCGCTCTGGAAACGGCCGAAGTACGAGGTGTAGGGCGCCGCTAATTGCAGGATCTGCACATCGTTGCAGTCGTCGCGGCCGCAACGCAGGGCGCTCAGGCTCAGCGTCAGCAGCAGGCCCAGACTGCCGCGGCGCAGGCCGGTTAATAGCGCGCCCATTCCTCGTCGTTGGTGTACGTGAAACCCACCACGCCCTGGCCGGGCTGGAAGTACAGCCGGCTCGGGGCCACCGCGCCGGCGCTCAGTCCGAAGGTGGACAGTTCGTACTGGTACACGCCGCGCAGCAATTGCCCCGCCACCCGCACCGTATCGGCGTAGCGCACCGGGCCGAAGGGCAGCCGCAGCGGGCGACGCACCACCGGAAAGCGGGCAAAGGCATGTTCGTTGAAGCTGACTACCACCACATCGGGCAGGGTATCGGCTACGGCCAGCAGCGGGAAGTAGGCCGAATTGGCATTGAGGGGCCCGCCGGGATACGAACCGCTCAGGTCGCGTACCAGGGCGTAGTCTAGGGCTACGGGCAGGTAGCGCCCCACGTAGCGCAGGCGCCGCCGCTCGGCCTGAAAAAACTCCCCGCAGGCCGGCGCAGGCTCAGGGCGGAGCAAATCAGACGTGTAATCGGGGAAGCTGTAGGGCGGCAGCGGTACGGAGTCGCCCGGTGCTTCCACGCCGGGCACGCGGTACAGGCTCAGGCGGAAGCCCCGCGAGTTGACGAACCGCACCGAATCGGGTGGGGCAGCGGGCAGCCAGGCGCGGGAAAGGGCCGGTAGCTTTAGCCGTCCCAAGCGCTGCGGCCGGCAGAGCGGCGGAATGTCATCCAATTCGCAGGTAACGGCCAGGCAGGGCAGAGCCGCCATCAGCAACCCGGCCAGCAGGCGGTAAGGAGTAACGGGGAGTATAGCCACGGGTATATAAGAACCGGTAGGTGTACGAGACTCAAATGCGGTCGAGGGTTGTCAGGGAGTCATTAAATGTATGATCTGTACCCTTCTATGCGCGGATTTCGGCCGCCGCGCACAAAAAAAGTCCCCGCAGCCAGGGGCCACGGGGACGTTGCGCAGTTTGAAATAAGGAGGCCGGCAACCTACACCGCGTCCGAAAGCGAGGTGAAGGTGAAGTCGCGGATTTTCAGCGGGGGCACCAGGTTGCCGCCGATGCGCTGGGGCCGCCCAATGGCCTCCAGGTTGTTGAGCATGATGATGGGCGACTCGTTGAAGCGGAAGTTCTTGATCGGGTGCTTGATCTTGCCGTTCTCGATGTAGAACGTCCCGTCGCGCGTCAGGCCGGTGTAGAGCAGCGTCTGCGGGTCGACGGGGCGGATGTACCACAGGCGCGTCACCAGGATGCCCTTTTGGGTACTCTTGATCAGATCGGCGGTGCTCTGGGTGCCGCCGGTCATGATGAAGCCGCCGGGCGGGGGCACATCCGGAATGCCCTGCTTCTGGGCCCAGAAGCGCGAGCTGAACAGGTTTTTCACCACGCCCTTCTCAATCCAGGTCACCTTCTGGCGCGGGCGCCCGTCGCCGGCAAAGGCCAGGGTGGGAATGTCGGCGCTGGCCGGGTCGGAGTAGATGGTCACGCGCTCATCGAAGAGCTTTTCGCCCTTGCGGTTGCCGCCGCCCTTCTTGCTGAGGAAGCTGCGCCCCTCGTCGGCCGAGCGGGCGTCGAAGGCGTTCATCAGCGCCCCGAGCAGGGAAGCGTCGGAGTTGGCCACCAGCGCGGCGGGCTCCAGAATCACGGTGTACTTGCCCGGCTCGATGGCCTTGGCCCCCACCGAGGAGGTGGCCTTGTCGGCCGCAATCTGCGTGAGCCGGCCCGCGTCGAACTTGCTGATGTCGGTGAAATCGGCCGTGGCGTAGCCCGAGCCGGTACCGTCGGGCGTACGCACCGTCACCGAGTAATCCAGGTTGGTAAACTGCTGGTAAGCTTCCAGGCCCTTCTTGTTGCGCTTGGCCACGAAACCGGCCTCGTCTTCCAGGAACGCCGCCGAGCTGACCTTGCGCTGCTCGCACAGGGCCATGCCCTTGCCGGCCTGGGTGGCGCGGAAGTCGGGCGTGATGCCGGCGGTGCTGGCGGCAAAAGCGGGCGTGCTCAGGTACTGCTGGGCCCCGAGCATGGGCACGTATTCCGGGCTTTCGGGGGCGAGGCGGGCAATTTCCTCGGCCCGCTGCACGCAGCGGCGCAGCGTGGCCTCGTCGAACTGGTTGCAGGTGGCAATGCCCGCGCGTTTGCCGAAGCGGGCTTCCACCGTCAGCGCCACGTTGTCGATGGCGCCGGCGGTGCTCACCGTGTTGCGCGCCGTGCGGATGTTGCCGCCGGTGGTGCCGCTGAGCGTGGCTTCGCACTCATCGGCGGTGCTGAAGCCCAAGACCTTCTGCAAGATGCTCTGGGCTTCGTCTTTGCTTAATATCATGCTGTTAATGTGCTGAATGTGGGGATAGTGCGGGAATGGGAGGCATTCAACCACATTAAACTTTGCGGGCCGTGTTAATCACGTTCACGCCGTTGAAGCGCGTGGTGGCCGAGCCGTGCGACACGGCCGACACCTGACTGGGCTGGCCCTTGCCGTCGAAGAACGAGCCGAACAGGCGGTAGTCCGACTGGTCGCAGATGGCCGCGCAGCTGTTCCAGAACTCCTGAGTGTTGGCCTGGTAGGCCACGTCCTCGATCTGCCCGGCAATCTTGCCCTTCTCGATGGCGTAGAACACCGTGCCGCCGAACTGGAAGTTGTAGCGCTGCTGGTCGATGCTGAACGAGCCGCGGCCGGCAATGTAGATGCCCTTGTCGACGCCCCGGATCATGTCGTCGACCGACATTTTCTGCTGGCCCGGCTTGAGGCTGATGTTGGCCATGCGCTGAAACTGCACGTCCTGCCACGACTGCGAGTAGCAGCACCCGTCCGACTCCGTCTGGCCCACGATGGCGGCCTGGTCGCGGATTTTCTGGTAGTCCACCAGCATCCCGTCCCGAATGATGTCCCACTGCTTGGTTTTCACGCCTTCGTCGTCGTAGCCCACCGCGCCCAGGCTGCCGGGCTGGGTCTTATCGGCCACGATGTTCACGATTTTGGAGCCGTAGGGCTTGTTCTGCTTTTTCCAGTCCAGCGTGGCGAAGCTGGTGCCGGCGTAGTTGGCCTCGTAGCCGAGCACGCGGTCCAGCTCGGTGGCGTGGCCGATGCTTTCGTGAATAGTCAGGCCCAGGTGGTTAGGGTCGAGCACCAAATCGTACTTGCCGGGCGTGACGGAAGTGGCCGTGAGCTTGGCCTTGGCCTGCTTGGCGGCCAGGGCGGCGTCTTCCAGGATGTCGTAGCTGTTCTTGTAGCCGATGAGGCCGGTGCCGCCGGGGCCGGCAATCTTATCGGCCGCCTTGGGCACCAGGTATTCGTAGCCCAGGCCCATCGGGGCGCTCAGCGCCTCGCGGGTGCGGAACTTGCCCGAGGCCCGGTCGATGGCCGTCACGCCGAACGTGGGCCAGATGCGGTGCACGTCCTGGTCGATGTAGCTGCCGTCGGTGCTGGCGAAGTACTTCTGCTCGTTGACCTGAAACAGGGACGAGTTGACGAAGTTGGCGCCGTTGTCGAGGGCGGCGGCGTTGGCGGCCAGTAGCAGGTCCACCTTGTCCTTCACCGGCACCTCGAAGGCGTTCTGCTGAATGGGCGTCTTCCACGACACCTCGCCGTAGCCCTGCTGCGGGGCCAGCTTTACCGGCTCCTTCTGCACCTTGGCGTTGGCCTTGGCAATCTGCACGGCCGTCTGGGCGGCTTTGGCCAGGCCAGCCTCGGTCACCTGGTTGGTGGCCGCGAAGCCCCAGGTGCCGTTGGCAATGACGCGCACGCCCGCCCCGAAACTCTCGCCGTTGACGATGTTCTGCACCTGCTTTTCGCGGGCGAAGATGCTCTGGTTCAGGTAGCGGCCGATGCGCACGTCGGCGTAGCTGGCGCCGGCAGCCTTGGCCGCGTTCAGCGCCGCGTCGGCCAGGCGCTTGTTCAAGGCCGCGTCGAGCGGGCTCAGCAGCTCGGCCGCATTTACGGTGGTGCCGCCGAAGCTGAGGCCGGGCAGAAACAGGGCGCCGACCCCCAGGCCGGTCAGCCCGACAAAATCACGTCTTTTCAAAGGAGTAGGAGTTTGGTGAGAAGAGGGGAGATGGAGTGGAAGAGAGCGGAAGGGACGCGGGCGCCCGGGCAGGGCTGCACAATTCACCGGCCGGCTTGCCGGAGAAAGATAAAACGCGGCCCGCGTATTGCACCAAAGGGGGTGTCATGTCGAGCGGAGCGAGACATCTGGGTCAACGTCGTTGAACGTCTTCACCCAGATGTCTCG
Organism: Hymenobacter edaphi; assembly: GCF_003258365.1. Taxonomy (GTDB): domain Bacteria; phylum Bacteroidota; class Bacteroidia; order Cytophagales; family Hymenobacteraceae; genus Solirubrum; species Solirubrum edaphi. Next base: position 250,194 of record NZ_QHKM01000006.1, read on the forward strand.
CTCCGCTCGACATGACAGGCAGTTGCTACTCGATAAGCCGCAGCAAATCAGTCGCAATGCCGGGCCAGGGCTGGTTCAGATCCAGCGTGACGACGCGCACCGGGAAGCCGCCCAGCACGTAGCGCAGATCGGCCGCGTGGGCGGCGGCGGGGTAGAGCAGCACGCCTTCCAGCGGCACGGTGGTTTGGGCAGCCTGGTTCTGCAGGTAGGCAAAAAGCTGGTAGAGGTGGGGCGAAATCAGCCGCTGCCGGTCGTGGTGGGCTTTGAAGGCGGCCGCGTAGTACTTGGTGTCAAGGATAATTTTGCGCTCCGCCGACTCCAGCGAAGTGTCGGTAATCATGCTCGGCAGCAGGGCCAGGTCCTCGGCGCGGTCGGCTTCGGCCTGCCAGCTGATGGTTTCGCTCAGCACCCGGTAGCGGCGCTGCTCCAGCCGGTAGAAGTTGCGCACGAACCGCTCGAAGATGCCGGCCATCAGCACCTCGTCGCGGCGGAAATCGTGGAAACGGGTGCGGCCCTCGGCGTCGGTATCGGGCAGGGCCGTGCGGTAAATCAGGCCGCAGACGTTGAGCAGAAAGCCCTCCGGCCCGGGCAGCCGCAGCCGGCGCAGGGCCCGCAGCCCCGCCCGGGTCAGCGGCGCCGGCTCGATGCCTTCGGGGAAGCGGCTGCGCACCCGGCGCGCTTCCTGGCGCAGCGGGGCGGGCAGGCGGCGGGTGCGGCCCAGCACGTCGAGGGTGCCGGCCAGCAGCCGGTTGAGCGGGGTATTCGGGCCCAGCTCGTCGTAGGCGCACACGGCCCGGCCCCGGCGCAGCAGGTCGCGGGTGATGGTAGGGGTGAGCAGCACCCGGCCGCGCAGCTCCGTCAGCTCCTCTTCGCGCTCGGCGTAGCCCAAGGGCAGCCCCTGCTGCAGCAGCCGGCGCGTGCCCACGAGCAGCAGCTGGGTGAGCAGCTCCAGCGGCCGGTGAAATTCCTGCTCGGCCACCTGCCGCCACTCGTCCGGCTCCGGCAGGCGGTTCCAGGCGTAGCAGAGCAGGTAGTAAAGGTTTTGGATCGGGACCACGGCTTTGACGGATTCATCCGGATTTGGCTGGCGCCTTCCTCCGGTTCACGGATTTTGTGGACGATTAGCAAGTGGCCCGGACGGTACATTTTTAGGCGCTGTCATCCTGAGGGTAGCGCAGGGCCTTTTCACGTTAGAGCTATCCGTTCAGGAGTGGTAAGGTCCTTCATTCTCGCTTGCAGGATGACAGCCTCTGCGCCTTCAGCGTAATCCTGCGCGCCCTCTGCGGGCTAAAACCCGTCAGAACGAATTATGCCGACAGCAGCCGCTTCCGATGCGCGGCCGCCTGGCTGGGCTGGTCGAACCAGTAATCATCGAGCAGGGGCGCTATTTCCTGCTCCAGAATCAGGTTCAGCCAGCTGGGGGCCTGGGCCGGGTGCTGGGGCGGCTGGCAGAAGTAGCTGTGGCCGAGCTGGAAGTCGGGCCCCAGCTCCGGGTCGTCGGCAATGACCTGGTTCAGCTCGTTGAGGCGCAGCAGCAAGCGGGCCACAACCACCTTGGGCACGCCCTGCCGGGTGAGTAGCTGGCGCAGCGGCTCCCCGAACTCCGGCTGCATCGGCACGAAGGCGAAGCGGCGGCGCAGGGCGTAGTCGAGCGGGGCCAGGCTGCGGTCGGCCGTGTTCATCGTGCCGATGAGGTAGAGGTTGTCGGGCACGAAGAAGCGCGGGGCCGCGGCCGGGGCGTAGGGCAGGCGCAGGGCGTGCTGGGGGCCGCGCTTGTCGGGCTCCAGCAGCACCAGTAGCTCCCCGAAGATGCGGTTCAGGTGCCCCCGGTTGATTTCGTCGATGAGCAGCACGAAGGGGCGCTCCGGCTGCCGGGCGGCGCGGCGGCACACCTCGGGCAGCACGCCATCGGTAAGGCGGAAGCCGCCCTGGCCGTCGGGCCGAAAGCCCTGCACGAAGTCCTCGTAGCTGTAGCTGGGGTGAAACTGCACCAGCTCGATGCGGCTTTCGTCCTGAGCGCCGAGCAGCAGCCAGGCCAGCCGCCGGGCCAGAAAGGTTTTGCCGGTGCCGGGCGGCCCCTGCAGAATCAGATTCTTCTTGCGCTCCAGCCCCGCCAGCGCATCATCCAGCCGGGTTTCCCCGATGAACAGCTCGTTCAAGGCATCAGCGCGGCTGTACGGGGCGGCCGGTGGCGTGTAGCCCGGTTCCGGCTCGGCCACTACCGGTTGGGGCGCCGGCCCCGGTTCGACCGCCGCTGCCTTCCTGGCCGCTTTCTTCGGCGAGGGCGCGGCCTCACCGGGTTCTTCTTCTTCGGCGCCGGTGTAAAGCTGCTGCATGTCCTGCTGGGCGGCCACGTCGCCGTCGTGGGGCGAGCCGGCCAGCACCGGGCGCTTGGTGGTGACGGTGAAGCTCAGGCGCTCCAGCAGGCGGTTGGTGGGCGCCCCGGCGGGCAGTGGGAACAGCGCCGCGGGCTGCTTTAACGCCAGGCGCAAGGCCAGCTCGGCCACCGGGCGCGGCGGGTAGCGGCGGCCCTTGTACACCAGCTCATACACCGTGCTCGGCGGCAGCTCCAGCCCGGCGCGGTCGATGTGGCGCAGGGCGCGCAGCACGTGCTCCCGGGTGAGGGCGGAAAGGTCGGCGGACGGCGCGGGGGGAGTGGGGGACATGCAGCGGTAAGGTAGGAGCAAAACGCCAACCAAGCGCTGGTAGTTCGGTTTTCGGGAGGTTGGGCGACGCAATTGCGGCGTTGTTGCGCAGCTTGCAGGCGGGCCTTGCGTGAGGGCGCAGCCGCCGCAGACCCGGCCCCGCGCGCCCGCGGGGCCGGGGGCAAAAAAGCCGCCCCGCTTCCTGGCAGCTGCCAGGAAGCGGGGCGGAATAGCGGCCCGGCGCACGGCTACTTGGCGCGGCGCTGCGGGTCGTAGGCCTTATCGGGCGTTACTTTCTTGCCTTGGGGGCTTTCTTCAATGGTATTCGGGCGCTGGTCCTCCTGCTTTTTGCGGGCCGGATCGTCGTGCTGCGGCGTTTTGGGCGTGTTGGTAGCAGACATGGTCGTGGTTGGTTTAGGGTGAAACCATGCCTGCCTGTACGCACCAGCGCGAAGGGTGTTTTGCCTGGGTGCTGAGCATCAGTCGTTACCGTCGAGCTTGGCGGGGAGCGTTTGGGCGCCGGCGCGCTGCCTGGATCAGCGCACCTGCACTTTCTGGTAGGTACTGCCGGCCGGGCCGGCCACCTCCACCACGTAGAGGCCGGCGCCCTGCCGGCTCAGGTCCAGCGCCAGCGGGGCGCCGCCGTTCCAGCGGTGTTGCTGCACCACGCGGCCCACCGCGTCGCGCACGCGCACCTGCGCGGCCGCCCCAAATGCCTGCGGGGCCTGCAGGGTGGTGCGGCCACCGGCGGCGGGGTTGGGCGCCACTTGCCAGCCGGCCCGGGTTGCCGTTTCGGCGCGGCTACCCAGGATGATGTTGCTGGCAATGTTGTACACGCCGTTGCCGGCCAGGCGCGTTCCGGCCACCCGGAAGCTGCCCGACCACCCGATCGAGGCGCTGAGGAAGCGGGGAAACAGGTGATTGATGGTGCTTTCTATGGCCACCCAGGTCCGGCCCTGGTCGTTGGAGTAGGAGGAGCCCTGGTCCCCGTTGCCCAGGTCGCCGCCCGTCGATACGTACATGCCGCTACCGGGCAGGGCGGCCAGGCCGAGGCCGTGCAGCGGGCCGCTGTAGGGCACCTGCGCCCAGGTCTGGCCGCCGTCGCTGGTGCGAAACAGCGCGTGGGCCGTCGAGCCTTCGTTGAGCACCGAGAGTAGCCCGTGCTGAACGTCGCTGAACGCCAGGCCGGTGCCTTCTACGTTGACGGGCAGCGCGCTGACGGCCCAGGTCTGGCCGCGGTCGGCGGAACGGTACACCCGTCCTTCATCGGTCATAAACCAGATGCAGTTGGCGTAGGTAGTCGGCTGGCCCACTATGTTCTCGGTGGGCACTATCGGGGGCAGGGCCACGGCGGCCCAGCTCTGGCCGCCATCGGCGGTGCGGTACAGCTCGATGCTGGTGCTGCCCGGCAACGGCTGTCCGGCCACCACGCCCTCGGTGGCGGAAAAGAAATGCACGAACGTCGCGTAGCTGGCCGGGTTGGTAAAAGTGGTGCCGCGGCCCTGCACCGTCCAGTTCTGGCCCCCGTTGGTGGTGCGGAAAATGCGGCTGCCGGTGCTGTCGGCCGGCACAGTGACTACCCACGCCAGGCTGGGGCTCACGGCGCTCAGGCCGGTGGCGTACTCCTTCTGGGAAGTGCGCACCGGCAGGTTGCTGATAGCCCAGGTCTGGCCGCCGTCGGTGGTGCGGGCCAGCTGCGGCGGCGCATACACGTCGAAGTTGTCGCTGACAATCCACACGGTCCCGGCACTGACGGGCTGCACGTGCACGGCCAGGGAGGCCGGATCGGCAAAGCTGAGGGGCTGGTTTACCCATTGGGCCTGGGCGGTCAGGCTGGCGCCGCCCAGCCCGAGAAGAGCGAGTAAGAATGACTTCATGAAGATGGAATAAGGTAAGCGCGGCATGACAGCCGCCGTTGTTTGGTCAGGGGCCATTTCGCGAATAAAAGGTTGGCTCACGCGGTGGCTCAGCGCCGGTAAGCCATCGGCGTTTTTCGATGTTCCGGCTGATAGTGAATGACTTGTACAAGCGAGGCTGCTTGAAAAACAAGTTGGTGCTCAATCCACCCGATGCTCCCGCCGGATGCCCAGCTTCTTCATGCGGGCCTCCAGGGTCTTGGCGTTGATGTCGAGCAGCACGGCCGCGCCCTGGGGGCCGCTCACCCGGCCGCCGGTGTGCTGCAGGGCGTGCAGAATATGGTCGCGCTCCTGGTCGCGCAGGGTTTTGAGCGGGCCGCCGGTTGGTGCCGCCGCGGTGGTAGCCGGGGCTGGGGCGGCGGTGAAGCCCGCGAATTCCAGGAATGGGCCGCTGCTGGCAATGACGGCCCGCTCCACCACGTGCTCCAGCTCCCGGATGTTGCCCGGCCAGGGGTAGCGCTGCAGGCCCTTCAGGTCGCGGCTGCGCAGGCCGCGCACGGGCTTGCCCAGCTTCTTGGTGAACCGCTCCAGGAAGTGGCGCACCAGGGGCTCGATGTCCTCGGGCCGCTCCCGCAGGGCCGGCAGGTGAATGGGAAATACGTCGAGGCGGTAGTAAAGGTCGGCGCGGAAGCGGCCGGCGGCTACTTCCTCCTCCAGCACCCGGTTGGTGGCCGCAATGACGCGCACGTCGGTGCGGATAACCCGCCGCCCGCCGATGCGCTCAAACTCCTTTTCCTGCAGCACCCGCAGCAGCTTGGCCTGCAAATCCAGCGGCAGCTCCCCGATTTCGTCCAGGAAGATGGTGCCCCCGTCGGCCAGCTCAAACTTGCCGATGCGCCGGTCATGTGCCCCCGTAAACGCCCCCTTCTCGTGCCCGAACAGCTCCGACTCGATCAGCTGGGCCGGCAGGGCGGCGCAGTTGATTTTGATGAGGGCCCGCTCCTTGCGCGGGGAGAAGTTGTGCAGGGCCCGGGCCACCAGCTCCTTGCCGGTGCCCGTCTCGCCGGTGATGAGCACGGTGGAATCGGTGGGGGCTACCTGCTCCACCCGCACGAACACCTGCTGCATCACCTGGCTGCCGCCCACGAAGTCGCCGAAGCGGGCCGCCGCCGTGGTGTTGATTTCGTCGATGAGGTAGGTCCGCTCCCGCTCCAGCTGGCTGCGCAGGGCCTCGATCTGCTCGAAGGCAAACACGTTCTGCATGGCCAGCCGGATCTGCGGCACCAGGCTCATAATCAGCTGCAAAGTGGCTTCGGAGTAGGCGTAAGGCTGGGCGCTGGCCAGGATCAGGGCCGTGGTGGGCTCGTCGCCGGCCGAGAGCGGGGCGTAGAGCACCGACTGCGTGCCGCGCTGCTCCCGCATGTAGCGCAGCAGGGCAAAGCGCTCCGTCAGCTCCTCGAAGGCCGCGCCCACGTACACGGCCGGGCTTTCGAACACGTGCGCCGAGTCGTGCATGCTGCGCAGGGCCTCGGGCATGTCCTCGAAGCGGTTTTCGTCGAGCAGGGCGAAGCTGCCGTCGGGCTCCTTGTTGAACTCCACGAAGGCCCGCACCGAGGAGCCGGGCGCCCGGGTGCGCACCCCGAAATAGTTGCAGGGCGCCACCCGGTTGATTTCGGTGGCAATGGTGCGAAACAGCTCCCCCCGCTCCTTGATGCTGAGCAGGGCGTTGTTGAGGGCCAGCTGCATGGTTTTTTCCTGCTCCCGGCGGGCTATGTCCTCGAACGCCAGGGTGTTGGTCACGGCCACGGCCACCAGGCTGCCGATTTTCTCCAGCAAATCCACGTCGGACTCCGAAAACTCCGGCCGGCGCCGCGCCACCAACGACAGCAGCCCGATGCGGTGCCCGCCGGTGCGCAGCGGCACCACCACGAAGTAGCGCATGCCCTTGTCGCGCAGCAGGCAGATGGGCTGGTAGTCGGGGTACTGCCGGATCAGCTCGTCCAGCTCGTACTGCTGCAGGTGCTGCTGGCGGGCAAACTGCTCCACCGGCGTGCCGCTGATGCGGCTGGGGCCGGTTTTGTGGCTGCTGGGGGCGCCTTTTTCGGGCAGCAGCAGCTCGCCCAGGTAGTCGCGCAGAAACACGCGGCGGTACTGCTGCTCGGCGTCGAGGGTGAGGATGGTAATGGCATCGAAGGGAAAAATCAGCCGCAGCTTTTCCGTGACGGTGCGAAACAGCGCCTCCTTGTTGCGGGTCGTCGCAATGGCGTCGTTGAGGTAGAGCAGCAGGGAGTCGTCCTGATCGGGCATGCGCGGGTTTCCTGAAATATGAGGACTAATAAACGAGGAAATTCTGAAATATGAGGAAAAAAGTTATGGTCGAGCTGTAGATTTTACGGCGGCTGATTAAAAAATAAACGCGGGTTTTAGGTCTTTAAAGCCGCTTTTTAAAGAAAATTTTAATCTGCGAAACCCCTTGGCACACCATTGGGTAATAGCGGCTCGACCTTCATCAGTCATCCGCTATGTTTTTTCAACCCAAACTCGCCGCGCCGTTCCTGCTAACTCTCGGGTTGCTGACGGCCGGCGCGGCCCAGGCCCAGGCGCCGCTGACCACCGCCACGGTGGGCGACTCGCTGACGCTGGAGGCTACCGTCCGCACAGTGCTGGATGCCAACCCCAGCATCAACGCCCTGCAGGAAGAGGTAAACCAGGCCCAGGCCCGCCTGGCCGAAACCCGCACGTATCTGCGCCCCGTCGTGAACGGCACCGGCACCTACACCCGCATCGACCCGGTGGTGAAGCTTCCCTTCAACGGCGAGGTGCTGCAGTTCGCGCCCAACAACAACTACGACCTGCACGTGGCCGCCCAGTACACGGTGCTCGATCTGGGCCGCACCAAGGCCAACATCGACCTCTCGCAGAGCCGCATCACCTCGGCCACCGACCAGATCAACGTGACCCGCCGCGACCTGGCCTTCGCGGCCGCGCAGAGTTACTACAGCATCCTGTTTGCCCGCGAAGCCATCCGGGTGCAGGACGCGCAGATTGCCTCCCTGCAGCAGCACCAGCGCGAGATGGAGAAGCGCGTGGAGGGCGGCGTGTCGACCAACTTCGACGTGACGACCACCAAGGTGCGCATCGCCCAGGCCCAGAACAGCAAGATTGACCTGCAGAATCAGCTGCGCAACCAGGAAGTGCAGCTGGCCCGCCTGCTGCACCGCTCCGAAAACGAGGTGACGCCGGTGCGCGGCCGCTTTGAGTACAACCCGCAGGCCGTGGACGTGCAGGCTGCCCTGGCCAAGGGCGCCGAAAGCCGCCCCGAGGTGAAGCTGGCCAAGGACGCCGAGCAGACGGCCATTGCTCAGCAGCGCGTGGTGGAAACCAACAACCGCCCTTCGCTGAACGTGCTGGGCCAGGCCGGCGCCAAAAACGGCTACATCCTGCCCAACATCGAGCGGATGCGCTTCAACACGGTGCTCGGGGCGCAGCTGAACGTGCCCATCTACGACGGCAACCGCAACAAAGTGCAGCGCGTGGGCGCCGAGTCGGCCGTGAAGGGCGCGCAGGCCCGCATCCAGGACACCCAGGAGCTGGTGCGCGCCGACGTGCTGCAGGCCGTCAACAACATGCAGTCCAGCGCCGCCCGCTACGACAACTCCGAGGTGCAAATCACCCAGGCCGCCGACGCGCTGACCCGCGCCAAGAGCCGCTACCGCTACGGCGTGGGCAACAACCTCGACGTGCTCGACGCCGAAACCCAGCTGGCCCAGGCCCGCCTGGCCCGCCTGCAGGCCATCTACAACTACACCCTCGGCCAGTACCAGCTCCGCCGCGCCACCGGGGAGCAGATTTGGTAGGGTAGGAGGGTATGGGGGTGTGAGGGTAGGAGTTGTTAGAGCCAGCCACTCAAAATGTGCAGCCGACTTCAGCCTCTGAACCGCCGGAAAACTACCAGCCTTTTCCCTCCTAAACTCTTACCCTCATACCCTCCCACCCTTTACTCATGCACCTCTCCAAGATTCTCTGTCCGCTGGACTTCTCGGTTGCTTCGGGGCCGCTGCTGGCGTATGCCACGGCGCTGGCCGGGGCTACCGGGGCCGAGCTGTGCCTGCTGCACGTGCAGGAGCTGCAGCCGGCGCTGAGCGAGGCGGAGGTATCGGACGGGGCGGTGGAACTGGCTCGTTATCAGCTGCTGGCCGAACAAGCCGGCGCGGCCCGCGTAACCACCCGACTCCGCAGCGGCGAAGCGTCCTGCGAAATCGTGCGGGAGGCGCAGGAGGCCGCTACCGACCTGATTGTCATCGGTTCGCACGGCCAGACGGGCCTCACGCGCTTCCTGATGGGCAACACCGCCGAGCACGTGGTGCGCACCGCCCCCTGCGCCACCCTGCTCGTCAAACCCCAGGCCGACGCCAAGTACCGGCAATCGGCCTAGCGGTGAGATGGTGAAGTGGTGAAATGGTGAGTGCCGTTCTGGCTGCGCGGTGTGCGCCTTCCGACCGTCAAACTCACCAGTTCACCACCTCACCAGTTCACCACTCCCAAACTCACCATTTCACAAACTCACCATATCACAGATGGCAACGCAAGAACCGGTGGTAGAACGCCAAATTTCGCAGCCTGGCGGCCCGGCCCAGCCCGCCGTTGAACCCGCTTACGAGGAGCCCGCGGGCCGCTCGAAGCGGCCGATTATCATGGTTATCCTGGCCCTGGTGCTGCTCGTGGGCGGCTACTTCGGCTATCAGCGCTACCAGTTCGGCCAGACCCACGAAGAAACCGATGACGCCCAGGTGGAGGGCGACGTGTACCCGGTACTGCCCCGCGTGGGCGGGCCGGTGCTCGAAGTGAAAGTCGAAGACAACATGCCGGTGAAGAAGGGCGACGTGCTCGTCGTGCTCGACCCGGCCGACTACCAGCAGCGCGTGAATGCCGCCCAGGCCGCCCTGGCCGCCGCGCAAGCCAACGTGGTGGCCGCCCGCGCCGCCGTGGGTACGGCTTCGGCCAACGTGCGTACTGCCCAGGCCAGCATCGGCGTGAGCGACGCCAACCGCTCCCGCCTGGAGAAAGACCTGAAGCGCAGCGAGTTTCTGCGCAAGGAGGACATCATCCCGCAGAGCGAGTACGACGCGGTGCAGGCCAACCTGAAGTCGACCACGGCCCAGCGCGCCACGGCCCAGGAGCAGGTATCGGTGGCCCGCCAGCAGGTGGCGGCGGCCCAGCAGCAGGTAGCCGTGGCCGAGGCCGTGGTGAAGCAGCGCCAAGCCGACCTCGACAATGCCCAATTGCAGCTGAGCTATACCACCATCAAGGCCCCGGCCAACGGCACGGTGAGCCGCAAGGGCGTGCAGCCCGGCCAGGTAGTGGGCCCCGGCCAGCAGCTGTTCGGCATCGTGGCCAGTGAGCAGACCTGGGTTATTGCCAACTTCAAGGAAACCCAGCTGGAGGACATGAAAGTGGGCCAGCCGGTGAAACTGGAAGTCGACGCCTACCCGCACGAGGAGTTTTCGGGCCACATCGAGTCCCTCTCCGCCGCTACCGGGGCCCGCTTCGCCCTGCTGCCCCCCGACAACGCCTCGGGCAACTTCGTGAAAGTAACCCAGCGCGTGCCGGTGAAAATCGTGCTCGACAAAACCGACCCCGAGCACCCGCTGCGCGCCGGCATGAGCGTCACCGCTACGGTAGCGGTGAAGTAGGGTAAGAGGGTAGGAGGGTATGGGGGTAGGAGTCGTGTGCTATGGTGTGCCAGATTCTCGCTGCAATGTCTTTCTACCTCAATTGCCCGTGTTGCTTGCCCTTCTCACTTTGTCGCGGGCTGTTTTTTCGGCTTTGCCAAGAACGGACATGATGGCCTTGGCTTCGGTTAAAAGGTCATCAATCCTGCCCGCGGGCAAATGGCCGCCTTCACTCAGCAACTCCAGCCACAGCACCGTCTCATCGGCTTCTTCCAGAGCAATGTGCAGCTTGGCGTTGAACTCCCGCTCGGAGCGTGCCCGGCAGGCGGCCCGGTAATTGGCGGCTATTGAAGTGCCTGCCCGAACCAGCTGTAAGCCGGCGGCCCGGCACGAAGGGGCACTCGGCAGCCGGTCAACCAGCTTCATGATGCGCAGGGCAAACGCCTTGGTGCGTTGCCGAAACTCTTCGGCGAAATCAAAATTGGACACACTGTTTGGCATGGGAACGGGATGCTTCACTTGGATAACCCAAAGAAAGCAACTCCTACCCCCATACCCTCCCACCCTCTTACCCTAACCAAGAGTGGAAACCGGATTTACCAAGTGGATCATCGTCATTACGGTGGTGATGTGCTGCTTGCTGGAGCTCATTGATACCAGCATCGTGAACGTGGCCCTGCCCAAGATGATGGGCACTTTGTCGGCCACGCAGCAGGAAGTCAGCTGGGTTATTGCGTCCTACGCCATTGCCAACGTTATCGTGATTCCGATGACGGGCTTTCTGGCCGAGCAGTTCGGCCGTAAGAACTACTACCTGTTCTCGGTGATTCTGTTCACGCTGGCCTCCATGGCCTGCGGGCAGAGCACCAACATCTGGGAGCTGGTGTTCTTCCGCTTCGTGCAGGGCGTGGGCGGCGGGGCCCTCATGGCCACCTCCCAGGCCATCCTCATCGACACCTTTCCGCCCGAGCAGCTGCCGCTGGGCCAGGCTTTGTTTGGCATGGGCGTCATCATCGGCCCCACCATCGGCCCCACGCTCGGCGGCTACATTGTCGACAACGCCAGCTGGCCCTGGATTTTCTACGTCAACGTGCCGGTGGGCATCCTGGCCACCATTTGCACGGCCGCGTTTATCCGCGACCCGGAGCGCATCAAAAACGCCGTCCGACGGCCCATCGGTCAGATCGACTGGCTGGGCATCGGCCTGCTGATTATGGGCGTGGGCTCGTTGCAGTACGTGCTGGAGCAGGGCGAGTCGGAAGACTGGTTTGAAAGCCCGCTGATCCTGGTCTTCACGCTGCTGACGGTTATCGGCATGGTGGGCTTCGTGTGGCGGGAGCTGACGGCCAAGCAGCCGGTGGTGGACCTGCGGGTGCTCGGCAAAAGCCGCAACCTCTCGGTGGGCGCCTTCCTCTCGTTTATCCTCGGCTTCGGGCTGTTCGCCTCGGTGTTCGTCTTCCCGATTTTCTGCCAGCGCATCCTGGGCTTCACCGCGGCCCAAACCGGCTATCTGCTGTTGCCCGGCGCCCTGCTCACCGGCTTCATGATGCCCATCGTGGGCAAGATGATTCAGGGCGGGGTGTCGCAGAAGGTGATGCTGCCGGTGGGCTTCGTGGTGTTCTTCGTCTTCTCGTACTGGATGAGCACCCAGATTTCGCCCACGGCCGGCGAGAGTGACTTTTTCTGGCCGCTGATGCTGCGCGGCTTCGGGCTGGCGCTGCTCTTCCTGCCCATCACCACCATGTCGTTGGCGGGCCTGAGCGGCAAGGATGCGGGTCAGGCCGCTGGCCTCACCGGCATGATTCGCCAGCTCGGCGGTTCGTTCGGGGTGGCCTTGGTCGGCACCTACATCGAGCGGAGCATGGCCCAGAACCGCATCGGCCAGGTGTCGCACATTTCCCTCTACGACCCCGAAACCCAGCAGCGGGTGCAGGGCCTGGTGGCCAGCTTTATGGCCAAGGGTGCCGACGTGGTGCAGGCCCAGCGCCAGGCCTACGCCGCCCTCGAAGGCATGGTGATGAAGCAGACGGCCCTGGTCACCTACGCCCAGACCTTCCTGATGATCGGCTCGTTCTTCCTGCTCTGCATCCCGCTCATCCTGCTCATCAAGCGCCCCAAGCCCGGCGTGAAAGTCGACCTGAACGCGGCGCACTAAGCGGTGAAATAGTGAGATGGTGAACTGGTGAGTTGATGTTCATGCGGCTCCTGGTCCCAAAGCTAAACGGCCCCGACAACAGAAGTTGCCGGGGCCGTTTGCGTATTTGAATGTGGGTATGGTGCCGTCCGAACGTCAAACTCACCAGTTCACCATCTCACTATTTCACCACCTATTGGTACTGAATGTACAGCGGCTTGGGCGTGAGCTGCAGCACCTCGGTGGGCGTCATGATGTGGTGGGGCTTGGGGCGGGCGTCATACTCGTAGAAGAGCTTGAAGCCCGTGTACTGCACCGGTTCCGTCTGGATGTAGTCGTGGTACGAGTCCTTTTTCAGCGTCGGCTCGCCGTGGCCGTCCATGTGCATCACCACCTGCACCCGCGGGTCCAGCTTGATGTTCTTGTAGTTGGTCACCATTTTCCGGGTGAAGCGGTGCACCGTCAGCACCTTCGGCGGCAGCTTGTTTTCCGATACGATGCGCGCCAGGTAATTGATGGTGAAGTTGATATCCTTCGCGTCGAGGGTGCCGATGCGCTGGTTGGGGCGGATGCCCGGCATGGTGGCCAGCGAGAATTCCGGGTCGATGCCGAGGTGGATATCGGGCTGCTTCAGGTACTGCTCCAGCTTGGGCAACTCCACCTGCAGGGTGCTGTGGCCCGGCTGCACGTCGAGGAACAGGATGCACTTATGCTCCCGTGCCCAGCTGATAACCTCCTCGATGGTGGCCTTGGAGTTCATCAGGCGCCACTTGCCGTCCTTGCCGGGCGTACCCTGGGCGGTGATGGTCACGTTGTGCAGGGCCGGCTGCACCGGGATGCTCGGGTCGGCGGCCTGCCACTCCTTCAGCACGCCCGCAAACTTGCGGAACATCTGCTCCTTCGGCTCCCGGCCCAGAATGCCCATGCCCTTCGAGCGGATGTTGCCATAGAAAGCAATGATGCGGTGGCCCGGCAGGATGGCGCCCGGCAGCTGCCCGGTTTTCTTGGCAATGGAGTCGGCCTTGAGCGAGTCGCGGCGCATGGCTTCCAGCTTCAGCTTCACCGTGTCGACGACGGCGGGGCGGGCCGAATCAGCCGTGGCGGTATCGGTGCCGGAAGCTTCGTTGTCGGAGCGGCTGCCGCAGCCGGGCAGCGTGGTCAGGGTGAGAGCGAGGCCCAGAGCGGCCAGGGCGGGCGCCGTCAGGCGGGTGAGGGGCTGAAAATGAGGCACTAGAAAAAGGGGGCAGTGAGGTCGGAAACGCCGCGAAGGTACGCCTTTTCGCCCGACCACCACCGGCATTTGTGCCGGCCGGGGGCCGACGAAAAAAAGCCGGCCACCCGCTGCGCGGGGCCGGCTTCGGGGGCAGCTGTGAGCGGCTGCTGGGGTTGTTCTGCGGGTAGCGCGAACTGTTAGTTCGCGTAGCTCTGCACGATAACGTCCTGACAAACGCGAACTAAAAGCTCACGCTACATCCCGTTAGCCCGGGCGGTAGCGGCTCAGCCACTCGCGCTTCATCAGGGCCTTGAATTCCAGGAAGCTCATGTCGGAGTTGGGCGTGAACTGCTTGATCTGCCCGTGCTCGTTGAGGTAATCGAAGTACTTGTAGTGCGTGGTGTTGCCCTCGCCGTAGAGGTAGCACTGAATGGTGATGCAGGTCGGGCCGGTCACGTTGGTATTGTGCAGCTGGTGGTTCTGGTTCAGCTCCGGGCTGATCCAGGTCACGTCGCCGGGGCCGAACTTGGCAATCATGAAGGGCTGCTGGTGATACTCCGAGAGCATCGGAAACAAGCTCACCGTGATTTCGCCGTGCAGCACCCGGATGACGGCGTTGGCCCCGCCGTGGTTGTGCAGGGGCGAGTAGTGGCCGGGCGGCCAGATTTCCATCACGTATGGAATGCCGGGCGAGTCGCCCTGGTTCAGGCCCAAGGTGATGCGCAGGTAGGTTTCGTCGGGGTTGGAGCCGCCAAACTCCCCGGCCTTTTCCAGCAGGGTCTGGTAGCACCAGCCGTCGGGGCTGGCAATGCTGGCTTCGATGGCCTGGGCGAAGTCCGGGAAGTCGGGCGTGTTCAGCGTGAACTGCGCCCCCGACACGTTGTCGTAGAGCAGCTGGCAGGTGGGGGTGAGGTTGGCCGCCACGGTGGCGCGGTTGCGGGCAATGTCGTCCATCGTCAGCTGGTTGCGGTCGACCACCACCATGGCCGGGTCCACGATAACCGGGTCGCGGTACACTTTGAAGGGCTGCACCACCTCCGCCTCGAAGCTGACGGTGGCCACGGTGCGCACCCAGGCGTAGGGGTCGGCAGCCTGCTTTTCGGGCACGGGCGGCTGAATGGGGAAGCTCAGCTCGGCCAGCAGCGTGTTGCGCCGCACTTCGCCTTTGCCGTAGCGCAGCAGGCCGTTGTTGGAGTCGAGGCTGAGCCAGTAGGGGCACTGGTCGGACTTGTCCAGGCCGCCGCCTTCCTTGTAAAAGAAGGTGGGCTGCTGGTCGCCGTAGGGCAGGGCCTGCGGGTGGCCGGCGGTGGCCGGCTGGGGCTCGTAGGTCCGCCACTGGCCGTCGTGCAGATGCGCGAAGCGGGCCTGCTTCTCGGTCACTTCGAGGCGGAAGCCGTGGCGGCGCTCGGGGTCCTGCAGGGTAAGGCTGAAGGCAGCCTGCCGGTTCAGCGTCACGGCCAGCACGCCCTGCCCGACCACGATGAGGCGCTCGGTGCCGGGCTTATCGGCGGGCGCGCTTTTCAGCAGGCGGCGGGCGGCCTGGGGCGGCGGGGCAATCAGCCGTGACGCCGGGGCATTAAAAAACAGTTGTTCGTGGTGGGACATAACGCGGGCTTGAACGGGAAAAAGCGCATCGGTAGTAGCGGGCAAAGCTGCCGATTTCCCACCCGCGGCGCCCGCGTAGTTCTACTTGTTTTCCAGCCGATGGCAAAGAGGCGGGTCCGTCGGCCACCGTCCGGAGCGCCACGCAGAACCTCCCCACGGCTGCCGGACCACGACCCGCCCGGACCTGGCCAGGTTCTGCGCCGTGCCCGGCATGGCCACCGGTTCGGGCCGTTACTGGTACTGGATATAAAGCGGATCAGGGCGCAGGGCAGCCACTTCCTGGGGTGTCATCAGGCGGGAGTTGTCCATCTTGCGGTCCTGCCGGAAGAAGATCTTGAAGCCCGCGTACTGCACCGGCTCGGCCCGGATAAACTTGCGGTAGGAACTGCGCTTGATACCGGGCGTGCCCCAGCCGTCCATGTGCATCACGATCTGCACGCGCGGGTCGAGCCGGATGCGCTGGTAGTTGGTAACCATGTCCTGGCGGAAGCGGTGAACCACCAGCACCTTGGGCGGCAGCCGGTTGGCCGACACGAGGCGGGCCAGAAACTGCCGGGCGTAGTTGATGTCGGCCGCGTCGAACTCCCCGACTTCGGTGCCCGGGCGCCGGCCGTTCTTCATCGAGAATTCCGGGTCGATGCCCAGGTGCACGATGGAGTCGCGCAGGTAGGGGGCCAGGCGGGGCAGCTCGGCCGGCAGGGTGCTCAGGCCCACCTGCACGTCGAGAAACACCAGGCAGCCGTGGGCGTGGCCCCAGCGAATCACGCGGCGAATGACGCTGTCGGGCTGCAGCTCGCGGTACTTGCCGTCGGGCCCGGCGTCGCGCTGGGCAATGACGGCCACCATGTGCAGCGCCGGCCGGATGGGCTGGGCCGGGTCGGCGCGGCGCCAGGCCTGCACCTGCCGGTCGAGGCGGCGCAGCATCTCGTCCTTGGGATACTGGCCGAGCACGCCCATGGTCTTGTGGGTGGCGCTGCCATAAAAGGCCACGATGCGCTGCTCAGGCAGAATGGCGCCCGGCAGCTGCCCGCCGGTGCGCGCCACCGAGTCGACCAGCAGGGAATCCTGACGCAGCAGCTCCTGGCGGGCGGGCAGGGTCGCCAAGTGGTTTTCGCGGCGCCCCTGGCAGGCCCCGACGAGCAGCGTTGGCAGCAAAAGAAATGGCAACTCCAGCGCCCTGAGGCGCCCCAGCCGCTGGCGGCAATGCGGCATAATAGGGTGGTCAGTGATGGTATGAAATACGCGCGGGCCGCGGCAGCCCACAAAAAAGACCACCGACGCGGGGCCGGTGGTCTGTCTATAAACTACGATTCGGGCGGATGGTTCACCGCCGGCGGGTGCTACTTCAGCGCGAAGGTGATGGGAATGGTGTAGGCCACGGCCACCGGCTGCCCAGCCTGCCGGCCCGGCGTCCAGCGGCCGGGCAGGGCCCGCACGGCGCGCAGCGCCGCGTCGTTCAGCTCGTCGGCCAGGGCCTGCTTGGCGGGGCTGGTGCTGATGGCCCGCTGCAGCTTCACGTCGCGGATGCTGCCGTCGGTGTCCACCACGAAGCCGATAAAGGCCTTGCCCTCCAGCTGGGCTTCGCGGGCGGCGTCCGGGTACTGCACCAGGGCCCCGAGGTCCTGCATCAGCTGGTCCATGCCGCCCTGGTATTCGGGCATTTCGTCGGCCACCTCGAGTACGCGGCCCGGGGCGGCGGGCGGGGCGAGGGGCGGCGGCGGGGGCGGGGCTACCGGAGCGGGCGGCGGCGGCGGGGGAGGCGGCGGGCCGAACGACTCCAGCTGCTCGCAGGCCACCAGGCCGAGCAGCAGCGTGGCGACGGGCAGCGCGGCCCATTTGCGCCAGGCGCGGGTAAGGGGCAGGCGGTGAAGCATGGCAATGCGGTTAAGGGTTTGGGAAGTGGTAAAAGCGTGCGTCAGGGCCGGGGTCTGCCAGGCCTGGGTGGCCTGGCGGGCCAGCAGGCGGGCATACTGCGCGGCCGAAGTGGTGGCCGAGTGGCGCAGGGCGTCGGCGTCGGCGAGGTACTCGTGCGTCAGGGCCAGCTCGCGCAGCAGCAGGTACGCCAGCGGGTTGAACCACAGCGCGGCGCACCAGAGACGCAGCCACAGCTGATCGGCCGAGTGGCCCTGGCGCACGTGGGCCAGCTCGTGGGCCAGCACCTGCGCGGCTTCGGCGGGGGCCAGGGCCTGGGTGTCGTCCCAAAACACGGTGCGGCCGAAAGAGCTGGTGGGCAGCTGTCCGCCGGTGGGGCGCAGGGTGTAGCCCGGGTGCCGGGTGCCCGGCAGGCGGCGGGCCAGCCGCGCCAGCCGCCCGAGCCGCCACAGCAGCCCCGCCACGCTCAGCACTACGCCGGCCGCGTACAGGGCCGGCAGCCAGTGCTGCGTGGTGGCCGTGGGGGCTTCGGCGCCCACGTGCAGCACCGGCAGCACCACGTGCGGCACGCCCACCACGCGCACCGCGGCGGCCACCGGCCACCACTGCGCCCAGGGCAGCAGCGGGGCCACGGCCGCCAGCACCGGGGCCAGCAGCAGGAAGGCGCGGTTGTAGCCGAAGCAGGCTTCGCGCCGGAGCAGCAGCTGGTAAAACAACCAGCTCACGGCCAGGCACAAAGTGCTCTGCCACATCCAGCTAAGCAGGGTCGGCGTCGTCATCGGTCGGCTTGTCCAGGTTTTGCTGCGCGTGGCGCAGCAGCTCGTCGAGCTGCCGGGCGTCGAGGTTTTCTTCCTTCGCGAAAAAGGACACCAGGCGCGTGAAGGAGCCACCGAAGTAGCCGCCGAGCAGCTTGCCGAGCGAAAAGCGGCGGTACTCATCCTGGGCCACCAGGGCGTGGTAGCGGTGGGTGCGCCCGAAGGCCTCGTGGCCCACGTAGCCCTTCTGCTCCAGAATGCGCACGATGGTCGACACGGTGTTGTAGGCGGGCGGGGGCGCGGGCATGTCCGGGAGCATGTCCTTCACGAAGGACGGCCCGCGGCGCCAGAGCACCTGCATCACCTGTTCTTCGGCGCGGGTGAGTTCGGGGAGTTGCTGCATAGCTGATTGTTTGCTGGTTAAACGTATAACTAAATTATTAGTTATACAACTAAGAACTTCTTTTTACTGAATCAGGTAGCCTACATAACTGAATAAGGGTAGGGACTCCGGATGCGTTGCCGGGCGCTGAATGACTACGATTAACCGCTGGACGACTGGATCCGGGCGTTGGGTCATCGAACCCGGGCTTTGGACGACCGGAGCTAAGCTTTGGCAGGTTGCGTCTTGGCATTGGCCGGTTGCGGCGAAGGGTTGGCGGCTCGAATCTTGGCGTTGGCTGATGGCGTCCGGGCTTTGGACGACCAGGCCAGGCAGTGGCGACTCGGAACGGGGCATTTCCTGACCGTGGCCGAAGGTTGGACGCTTGGCGCCGAGGATTGGGAAATTCCGGACCTGGGAGCGGGGCAGCGGAGCGCACCGCCGGATTTTACCTGGCCAGACGAAATCTTTTGCGCCGGCCGGTGTTAAGCAGATTCCAGCCTTAACTTCCTGACCATCGTGCTATTCAATAAACTTTCCGCGCGCCTGGCGCGCCTGACCTGGCTTTTTAGTACCATTCTGCTGGTGGGCCCCGGCCTGGGCTGCCAGAAGGACGTGGCCGGCCCGGCCGCCGCGCCCGCCACCGAGGAGCCCGGCACCACCGCCACCACCCGCCTGCTGGGCAGCACGCTCGTGGGCGAGTACACCCCGCAGCAGCTGGCCACGCACGTGAGCAGCATCCCGTTTGCCGCCGCCCTCATCCGCTACCCCATTCGCGTGTACCGGCTCACCTACGCCACCAAGACGCCCGCCGGGCAGCCGGTGACGGCCTCGGGCGCCCTGCTGGTACCCACCGTGCCGGCCGGCCAGCAGCTGCCGTTGCTCAGCTACCAGCACGGCACCATCAGCCCCTTGGACGAGGGCAAGGCGCCGTCCTACTACAGCTCCGGCAGCGAAATCTATTCGGCCGTGTCGGTGCTGGCTTCCACCGGCTACGTCGTGTCGGCGCCCGACTACATCGGCTACGGCGCTTCCAAAACCCAGCCGCACCCCTACGAGCACGCCGAGTCGCTGGCCCTGACCTCGCTGGACATGCTGCGGGCAGCCAAGGAATTCTGCCAGCAGCAGCAGGCGGGCCTCAACGCCAAAACCTTTCTGCTGGGCTACTCCGAAGGCGGTTTTGCCACCCTGGCCCTGCACCGGCTGATGGAGGCCGAGGCCACCGGCGAGTTTACGGTGACGGCCAGCGCCCCGGGCGCCGGGGCCTACCACAAGTCGGCCTTTGCCACCTATATTATGAATGCGACGCAGCCGCTGAACTTCCTGAGCAGCTACGTGTGGGTGCTCGATACCTATAACCGCATCTACGGCCTGAACCGCCCCGCCTCCTTTTATTACAACGAGCCCTACGCCACCCAGCTGGCGAGCAATCCGCTCAGTCCGGTGCCCGCGCTGCCGGCCACCCTCTTCACGCCGGCCCTGCGCGCGGCCGTGCTGGCCGGCACTGATCAGCCGCTGACCCGCACCTTCGTAGCCAACGACATCCACGACTGGAAGCCCCGCGCCCCGCTGGCTCTCTTCCACGGCACTGCCGACGACTACGTGCCCTTCTTCAACTCGCAGGACGCCTACAACGCCATGCGCGCCCGCGGCGCCACCCAGGTGGAGCTGCGCCCGATTCAAGGGGGCAACCACTTCACCGCGGCTCCTACCTATACGCTGCAAGCCTTTGCGTTCATCTCGCAGTACAACTAAGCAGCTGGGAGCGGCAGAAAAAGCCCAGCAGGCTGAGCCCCGCAAAGCATGAGGCTCCCGCCGCTCTTCTCGATTACCGCATGCCCGCCGACCGGACCGCAAGGTTCGGTCGGTTTGTTTAGGCCCGCTGCGGGGCCGGCTCCGTTGAGCCGAAGGCCTGCCGCAGCCAGGCCCCGCTGAGGGCCGCCAGCCCGCCCACCAGGCCGCCGAGCACGGCCGTTACCAGCACCAGCAGCCAGCCGCGGCCGCCCAGCGGCAGCAGCTCGGCCACGCGGTGGCTCAGGCGGCCGTCGGCCTGCACATGCAGCCACGCGGCCAGCAGCAGCCAGCCCAGGCCCACGCCGCCGAAGCCCGCCAGGAAGGTCCGGCCGCCGCGTTGGGGCAATAGAAAGGCCAGCAGCAGGGCCACCACGGCGGCGCTCCACCAGGGCAGTAGCCATTGGGCCGCGGCGGCCAGCCCGAAAATCAGCAGAAATAGAAGCCAGGAGGAGCTACGCATGAAAAAACTTGTCAAGGAAGCGCAGGAATGAAGGGGTGGTGATAGTGAATGTCACGGGGATAGTATAGGAAACGCTGACCAGCTGTCCGTTGTGCCGGCCTGGCTGCCAGCGCGGCATCTGGCGAATAACCCGGGCCGCTTCTTCGTCGCAGCCTGCCCCGATGCCTTTCGCTACCCGTACGTCGCGCACCCGCCCATCGGGCCCAACAGTAAAGTTGACATAGACTTTGCCCTCAACATGGCTGTCCAGGGCTTCGGCCGGGTAGTGAACATTCTTGCCAATGTATTGCAGCAGGCCATCCATGCCGCCGGGCGGCTGGGGCATCTGATCCACGTAGGCATAGACCTTGGCCGCCGACGTGTCGGCCACTGATGCCGGGACGTTGGAATCGGGCTCAGGCGCAAACGAACGGTCTTGCCTGCGTGCTTGGCCATGCGCTGTTGTCTCATCGCCCCCGATTTCAGCAACGGTGCCGCTGGGCGGCGGCTCGAAGCGCTGGGGGCGGTGCTGGGCCAGTTGAAAAAGGGTCAGCAGCGCGAGCAGTCCGCCGAAAATCCAGGCGAACTGGCGCGTCGAGAGGCCGTTGCGGCGTGGGGGGAGCGGAGGCATGGCGGATCAGGGCTTAAGCTGCCACGCGGCCGCCACCCGCGGGTGCGGCTGCGTGGGCGAAGTCAGGTAAATCAACTCGTTGAGCTGGCCCACGCGCCAGGTTTCCAGCAGGTCGTCGTAGTACTGGGAGCCGGGGTTGCCGCTCTGCCCGCCGGGAAACACGCCGTAGGCCTTGGGCGCGGGGCCCAGCGCCACCACCATGCGCCAGGAGGGCCCGTTGCGCTCGGTGGTGGCATTCACGATGGCCGCCCCGCCGCCGCAGTCCACGTCCAGGTGGCCGAAGCCGGGCAAGCGCGCCAGGTGCAGGATGTCGGTGCTCTTCTGGTTGCTCCAGGCCCACTTCGGCCCCAGCGGCCCGAATTTGCGGGTCAGCGAGTCGGTGGTGAGCTGCAGGGTTTTCAGCGCCAGCTGCGGCAGCGTCTCGCGGGCCGGGGTGCGGTGGTCGTCGATCCAGCGCGAGGTGTCTTCCCGCAGAATCAGGTTGTTGGTCCGGTCGCGGGGCGGGTAGCGCATTTCCAGGCCGGTGGCTTTCGGGCCGAAGTCGTCCTGCCAGATGGCCTCGACCAGCTGCCCGTACCACAGGTCGAAGATGCTGGCCCCCACGGCGGCGGCGTCGTGGAAGTAGTTCCAGCGGCGCAGCTCCTCGTAGGCCGGGCGCTGGGCGGGCGTGAGCTGCTCGGAGCGCACCAGTTGCAGCAGGCGCGGCAGCATCAGCTGGGCGTTCAGGTTCAGGTTGTCGGTCTGCAGCAGGCGCAGGGAGTCGGGGGTGGCGCGCGTCATCTGCGCGAGGCGCTGGTTGATGCGGTGGCCCCGCTCGTAGCTGGCGAAATTCCAGCCCAGGTAATACGGGTAGTCGGGCCCGGCCGGAAACTGGTTGGCCGACGACACGAAGCCGCGCGCGGGGTTCCGCACGTGCGGGTTCTGCGCCTGCGGAATCCAGCCCTGCCAGTCGTGCCGCGGGTCGGAGCCGTCGAGGATGAACTTGCCCTGGGCCGGCCACTTCAAGGGGAACTTGCCGTTGGGCCAGATGGCCACGTCGTTGTGCCGGGAGGCGAAGATGAAGTTCTGGGCCGGGGCGGCGTAGGTGCTCAGCGCGGCGGCGTAGTCCTGGTAGTGGTGGGCGCGGTTGAGGCGGTAGAAGGTCAGCACCTCGTTGCCGCCCTCGTGGGCCGTCCAGCGCATGGCGTGGCGCACCGGCGTCTGGGCGTTGAAGGGCTTCTCGTCGTGGTCGTACACCACCGGGCCGTGGTGGGTGTAGAGCACCGTATCGAGGCGCTCGGCCTGCCCGCGCACCCGGATGCGCTCCACCACCCGGCGCACCGGCTTCCACTGCCCGTCGTGCCAGTACTGCTGCCGGCGGTTGTCCTTGAATTTCAGCTGGTACCAGTCGAGCACGTCGCCGCCCACGTTGGTCACGCCCCAGGCCACCTCCTGGTTGAAGCCGATGATGATGGTGGGCGCCCCGGGGATGGTCACGCCGTACACGTTCACGCCCGGCGCCACCAGCTGCACCTGGTACCAGATGCTGGGCAAGTTCAGCTGCAGGTGCGGGTCGTTGGCCAGGATGGGCAGGCCCGAGGCCGTGCGGCTGCCGCTCAGGGCGAAGTTGTTGGAACCCAGGTCCGCGGCGGGCTCGTTCTGCGGCACCTGGTCCGAGGCCGCGGCGGCAAACACCGTGGGTACCGGCGGCACTTTTAGCGGCGCGTAATCCAGCTGGGTGCCCGCGGGCACTATCGGATCCTCGCGGGTGGGGTAGTCCGGAAACAGGTCGCGCACCACCGCCGGGCCGTACTTGCCCAGGGCGTTGGAGAGGCGCAAATCGTCGGAGCGGCCGCTCAGGTCCCAGGCCATGAGCTGCAGCAGCAGGGCGCACTTCAGCGGCTTCCACGGCTCGGGGGCGTAGTTCAGCAGCTTGTACTCCAGCGGGTAGTCGCGCGGACTGAGCGCGCCGATGTAGGCATTGACGCCGGCCGAGTACGCCGTCAGCACGGTGCGCGTGGTTGGGTCGGCCATCATCACGGCCAAGGACTTTTCGGCCCCGTGCGGCAAGCCCATGCGGCGCTGAAACCGGTCGTACTCCAGGGCCCGCGCCCCTACGATTTCGGAAATGCGCCCGGCGGCCACGTGGGTCTGAAACTCCATCTGCCAGAGCCGGTCCCGCGCCGTGAGGTAGCCCTGGGCGTAGTACAGGTCGTGGTCGTTTTGGGCGAAGATGTGCGGCACGCGGTGGTCGTCGAAGCGCACCTGCACGGGCTGCTGCAGGCCGGGCAGCGTGAGCGTCTGCTCGCGGGCGAAGTAGCCGGGGGCCTCGCCGTTGCGCCAGAAGCCCTGAAACGGGCTCAGAAAGCGCCCGAAGGCCGGAATTTCGCCGTGGTTGGTATCGAGCACCCACACCAGGGCCCCGGTGGTGAGCAGAGCCAGCACGGCCCGGACGTAACGCAGCATAGAACGGAGGGAAATCAGCCGCTACAACATCCGACAAAAAAACGCGGCGCGCAAACCCCGGCCGGGGTTTGCGCGCCGCGTCCCGGCCGGGGCGCCGCGTTAGCGCTTGCCCGCGGGCAGCAGGAAGTTGATGCCGATGCGGCCGTCGAGCTTGCCCGTAGCACCACTCGGCGCGTAGGTGCGCTGGTACCCCGCGCTGACCTCCAGGGCCGTGCGCGGGCTGATAAAGTAGCTGTAGCCCACCGCCGCCCGGGCCCCGAGCGAAACGAAGCGTTGCGGGTTGCTGAGGCGGCCCTGCTCGGTTTCGTACCGCTCCAGCGTCCAGTTGTGCTGGGCATGCACGCTGGCTTCGGCAAACAGGCGGTGCCGGCCCCGGCCCAGGAAATAATAGCGGGCAAACGGCGTCAGGCCCGCCGACCAGTTGCGGCGCGAATACCCGATGGTGCCGTACCCGCTCGTCGACGTCCAGGGCTCATAGTAGTAGCCGGTGTAGGTGGATTCGGAGCGGCTGTGGCCGAGCTGCACGCCCACGCCCACCAGCAGGTTATCGGCCACGAAGCGGCCCACCGTGGGCGTGAGCGTGCCCGAGAGCTGCCGAAAGCCGTCGGTGGCGCGGCCGTAGCTCAGGTTGCCGGCCGAGAGGCCGATGAGGGTGGTGCCACGCTCGGTTTGGGCATGCGCCGAGCCGCCGGCCAGCCCAATCAGGCCAGCCAGGAGTAACAAGTGCTTAGTCATAAGAAAGGGAGGGAAGTAGCAACGGCTGCGCCGCTGTATACCGGAGGCATAAGGGGCGGCTACAGTTGCAAGCCCGCACCGTGATGCCCGAAAACTGGTGGTTCGGGGCCCGGTCGGGCACTTGGTGTCAGCCGGGCCCTGATACCAAAAAACGCCGCGCTACCCCGGTTTAGCAGGGGTAGCGCGGCGCATAGGCTGGCCAGGCGTGCTTTATGGCGTACCGGTGACACCCGACGGCAGGAACACGCTCAGGCCCAGGCGCACGTCCACCGAGCCCCGGCTGTGGTTACTGAGGTAGGAGAATTGGTTGTTGCGCCGGTAGCCCAGCGTGGCTTCCAGCGCCACGCTGGGCGTTAGAAAGTAGTTGTAGCCAGCCCCGGCAAACCAGCCTTTGATGGTTTCGTTGTAGCGGGTTTCATTGATGGTGCGGCCGTTTTCGCGCCGCGCGCCGCTGTTGTTGTAGCGCGTTATTTCCCCGCTGAGGTGAGCAAACAGTTTGTGCTTGCTGGCATCGACGAAGTAATAGCGCGCAAAGGGCGCCAGACCGTAGCTCCAGCTGCGTGCGATGCTGACAACCGGGCCGTCGGCCCCCGAGTAGGTGGTTCGGGCGCGGCTGTAGCTGAACGGGAGGCCGGTGCCCACCGCCAGCCGGTCAACCACGAACCAGCCGACGCTGGGGTACACGGCGGCCGTGAACGAGTTGTCTGTATCGGCGTAGCGGGTGTAGGTCAGGTTGCCCACCGACACGCCCAGCAGCTTGGCGCCGCGCTCGGTCTGGGCCTGGGCCGGCAGCGCCAGGGCCGCTGCGGCCAGCAACAAAAGGTATTTGTGCATCGTGCTGAAATACAAGGGTTAATTGCTGCCGCTCGCGGGCAAGAGTACGCTGAAGCCAAGGCGCACATCGACCACGTGGCGCGGATTGAAAATCGGGTCGTGCGCCACGCGGTAGTAGCCTGCCGAGGCCTCCAGCGCCGCGTTGGGCGTCAGGAAGAAGTTGTAGCCCAGGGTGCCGTGGTAGCCGAAGGTGCCCGCGCTGCGCGTATAATAATCCCACGTCCCCGGCCCGATGACCGGGCGGTAATCCAAGCCCCGGTAGTGAGTGCGGCCCACGTCAGCGCCGACCTCCCCGAACACGCGGTGCCGGCTGCTGCCCGGCAGGTAGTAACGGACAAAAGGCGCCAGGCCGTAGCCAAACTCACGGTAGTATTGAGCCCCGTTTGAGCGCTGCCGGCCGTAGCTCAGGTTCAGGCCAGCCCCCAGCGCCAGGTTATCGGCCAGAAAATAAGCCGCCGTGGGATGCAGCGCCGCCGAAAAGGCCGAACCGGAGTATTTGGTTCGACTGTAGCTCAAGTTGCCCACTGAGACGCCCAGCAGCTTGGCCCCGCGCTCGGTCTGAGCCTGGGCAGCAGGTAGTAACAGGCCGCAGGCAGCCAGCGCTAATAATGGTTTTTGCATACCGGATGAGAAAAAGGATAGAAAAAGCAGCTCCATAACTGCCGGGAGGCCGCCGCTATTGCATAGAGCCGGCCACGAAAATATAGGTTGCAACGAAAACCGCCCCGGCTGCCGAGCAGCCGGGGCGGTCAGGAATAAGGCGCCGGTCGGGCGGCGCTATAAGTTCTCCGCCTGGCGCACCAGCCCGCTGATGCCGCGGTTCTGCAGGCGCTGCCACAGGTCGTCGGCCACGCTGCGGGGCATGCGCTGGCCCACGATGACGCGGTTGAGCGGGCGGCCGTTTACGTTGTCCTGGCGCACGGCCACGGGCAGCTGCGCGTCGAGCGACTTGATCTGGGCCATCAGGGCCTCGGCGTTGCGCAGCTCACCGAACGTGCCGGCCTGCACCACGTAGGTGGCTTCGGGCTCGGGCGTGGTGTCGGTCACGGCCACGTCGGTGGCTTCGGGCTCGGGCACCTTCACGGTCCCGGCCACCGGGCCGAGGGGCGTATCGTCGGGCACGATTTCGGCCACGACGCCCAAGGCGCCCATGCGCACGATGTCGAGCGGGCGGGCGGCAATTTCCGACAGATCCAGGATGCGCTGGTGGCGGTACGGGCCGCGGTCGGTGACCTGCACCACCACGGCTTTGCCGCTCTCGGGGTTGGTCACGCGCAGCTTGGTGCCGAAGGGCAGGGTCTTGTGCGCGCAGGTGTACTTGTTGCGGTCGAAGCGCGTGCCGTTGCTGGTGCGGTGGCCCTGATGCTCGCGGCCGTACCAGGAGGCGCGGCCCCGGAGCACGGCGCTTTTACTGGCCGTGGCATTGGGCGTATCGTCGGCGAAGGAGGACAGCGAGGTGACTACCAGCAGCAGGGCCGTTAGCCACGTCATCAGCAAGCCCGAGAGGTTCTGTCGTTGTTTAAACTTCATTCATTCTCTGCTATGGTGAACAGGCCAAATCTATTAGCCTATCCGAAATACAATCCAAACCGAAAGCCCAGCTCGCGGTCAATATAGATTAAAAATTGTCCTTTTCCTGTAAAATTTGCATTAGCCCTAACTCGGCCAGGGATGCAAAATCCCTGATTGTGTTTCCTGAAGGGTAGGTTTGGATTCTATATAGACGAAGCCGGGTGACCGGCAGAAATAAGATTATCCGCCGCTGAAAAAAAATGCCCGCCGGCCTCCGTCTTTTGTCCAAGTGCTGGTTGCAGAAGTAAAAAATAATGCTTAAGGAACTAGTAGCCCCGCCGGCGCCTTGTCGTAAGTTTACCCATGGATTTTGGCCGACTTCCGGACGTGCGCGGCATCGACTTTCGCCTGCCGCCCGACCACCCCGACACCGCCGCCCTGCTGGCCCGCCTCGCCCCACCGGCCGAGCCGGCGCCCCTCTGGGTCGGCTGCCCTACCTGGACCAACAAAGCCTGGCTGGGCACCTGGTACCCACTGGGCCTGCGCGACGACCAGCAGCTGGCATACTACGGCCGGCAGTTCAACTCGCTGGAAGTCAACGTGACGCACTACCGCATTCCCGATGCCGAGATGGTGCGCCGCTGGCGGGCCGCCGTGCCTGCGCACTTCCGCTTCTGCCCCAAAGTGCCCCAGAGCATCAGCCACGACCGGGAGCTGTACCGCGCCGACGACCTGACCAACAGCTTCTGCCGGGCCCTCGAAAACCTGGGTGAGCAGCTCGGCATGGCCTTTTTGCAAATGGGGCCCAACTTCGCCCCGCCCCAGCTGCCGCGCCTGGAGCGCTACCTGCTCGACTGGCCCGCCCACCTGCCGCTGGCCGTGGAGCTGCGCCACCCCGCCTGGTACCACGACCCGGGCGTGCTGGCCGAAACCGGCGCCCTGCTCGAAGCCCTGGGCAAAACCTGGGTCATCAGCGACGTGGCCGGCCGCCGCGACGTGCTGCACCAGCGCCTGACCACGCCCCGGGCCTTTATCCGCTTCAACGGCCACGCCCTGCACCGCAGCGACTACCTGCGCGCCGACGCCTGGGCCGAGCGCCTGGCCGACTGGCTGGCCACCGGTCTGCACGAGGCCTACTTCTTCATCCACCAGCGCGACGTGAACGACGCTCCCACCTGGGCCCGGTACTTCCTGCAGCGCCTCGGCAAGCTCACCGGGCGCGAGCTGCCCCAGCCGCAGCTGGTGGTGCAGCCGGTGCAGGGCCGGCTGTTCTAGGGTCTGTGGACAGTAGCAGCTTGGGTAAGCCGTTAGCCCGTTGAGCGGTCATGCCGGGCGCAGCGCCGGCCTGCGGTTCGCGGGGCTCCGCAGGACGTTCTTGTTGCTTGCTGGCCACACAGCCTAAATCGTTGTTGGGGTAGTGATTTAAAAAAACAGTCCCACGGTGAGCCCGGCCGCCGGTGCCAGCTTGCGCCCGGCCGGGCCGCCGCGCGCTACTTTCAGGCCCGCCGAGGCGTCGAGGAAGCCGCGCTGGCCCAGCGGCAGCTGGTAGCCGGCCACCAGCTGGTTGGCCCGCCGGAGCTGGTAGCTGTAGGCCGCACCGCCCGCGGCTTCGGGCTGCAGGGTGTGCTGGAAGGTGCGGCTGGCCAGCAGGCTGACGTAAGGGCCGCTGAACTCTTCGCGGGTTTCGTCGCGCAGGCTCCGGATGGGCAGGTAGTAGCGCAGGCCCGAGGTGACGTCGAACTGCGCGAGGCCGGGCACCTCGGGCTGGCCCGGCTGCGGCGGGCGCACCGGGTCGTAGACGGAGGTGAAAGTGGCCAGCACGCTCAGGCCGAAAAATAGCCGCCGCTCGTAGCCCAGGCTCACGGGCAGCGTCAGGCCGGTTGGCCGCGTCCAGGCCTGGCTGGCGGCCAGCCCCACCTTGAGCACGCCCACCCGCGCGGGCCGCAAAGGGCAGGCGGCGGGAGCCGCCGCCGGGGCGAGCGAGGCCGGGGGCAGGCCGCGCAGCAGCTCACTGCTGCCGAGCGGGGCGGTTTGGGCGTACAACGAAGGAGAAGAGGCGGCGCCGAGCAACGTCGGGAGCAGCGCACTGCCGCAGAAGCGAGCAAGAGTAGCCATACAAAAGGGGAGTTGTGGCTAAGAGTGCGCCGCCTGCCGCCGGTGTTGCACCGCTCACCCGATCATGTGAGGGCCGCGGCAAACCACGCCCGGGCCAGCCGGCGGCGCGCCAAATCTCGTATGTTGCTCCGGCCTTCGTCGTTCCGCTCCTATGCCCGCACCTGTATTCCCGCGGCTGCTCGTCAGCGCGCTTGCTTGCCTGTTCAGCCTGAGCCAGCTGCCCGCCTCGGCTCAGGCTATCGGCCCCGCCGATGAAACCCGCTGCCTGCTGCTGCCCCTCGACCCGGCCCGGCGCGCCCAGGCCGCCGCGCTAGTGGTGGAGGCCGAAGTGCTGAGCCAACGCAGCTACTGGGACAACGCGCACCGCCGCATTTACACGGCCAACACCCTGCGCGTGTACAAGCTGCTGAAAGGCCAGTGGCCCGCCGCCGCGCCGCTCACCGTCGTGACCGAAGGCGGCGCCGTGGGCGACACGCTCCAGACGCTGACCAACACGCTGCGCCTCAGCCCCGGCCAGCAGGGCCTGCTGTTTCTGACGCCCGCCGGCTTTGCCGGCGCGGCGCCGGCCGGGGCCTGGACCGCCTACGCCAGCCGGCAGGGCTTCGTGCGCTACGACGTGGTGACGGCCACGGCCCACGAGCCGTTTCGGCAGTACCCGCTGCTCGACGAAAACTTCTACCGCGCCCAGACGGCCCTGACCGGTCAGGCCCTGCGCGAGCTGGTCCCCAATCCCGCGCTGGCGGCCGCGCTGCGCCGCCGCCAGCACCCGGCCGAAGCCCGTGGCATCAACGCGCCGCTCATCACCGATTTCAGCCCGCGCGCCCTCGTGGCCGGGGCCGATTCGGTGCTGACCATCAGCGGAGCCGGCTTCGGGGCGGCCACCGGCAGCGTGGAGTTTCGCAACGCCGACGACGGGGGCGTTTCCTTTACCCGCGTCAGCGCCCGCGACGTGCTGAGCTGGTCCGATGCGCGCATTCAGGTGCGCGTGCCTTCCTACAGCAGCACCGCCGACCCGGCCGGCAGCGGCCCCTTCCGGGTGGTAACGGCCGATCAGCAGGCGGCCGGCAGCCCGCCGCTGCTGCCTTTCACAGTGCGCTACGCGCTGACCAACGTGCAGGAAACCACCTCGGGCGTAACCTACCGCCCCGGCCATATCAACCAGAATGGCGCCGGCGGCTACACCTTCCAGCCCGATCCGGCCCTGGCTTCGAACGCGGCGGCGCTGGCCGCTTTCGGCCGGGCCTTGAGCAGCTGGCGCTGCCAGACGGCCATCAACTGGGACCTGGGCGGCGCCCGCACCGCCCGCGGCATCGGCAACGACGGCGTCAACGCCCTGGAATTCGACCAAGGCGCCGAGCTGCCGACAGCCGTGCTGGGGCGCACCACCAGCACCTACGCGGGCTGCCGCGAGGCCAACGGCACCATCCGCTTCTGGGCCAAGGAAATCGACATGCAGTTCGACGACGGGGTGAGCTGGCAGTTCGGGCCCGGCGCACCCAGCAGCGCGCAGTTTGATTTCGAAACCGTGGTGCTCCACGAACTGGGCCACGGGCAGCAGCTCAACCACGTCATTGCGCCCCTGATTGGGGGTGTGCCGCAGCTGGTGATGCACTATGCCATCGGCCGCGGCCAGCAGACGCGCCAGCTCAACTTCGGCCGCGACGTGCTGGGGGGCTACGCCGCGCAGCTGCGCAGCCTCGCGCCGGGCGCCTGCGGCCCCGCCGCCGAGCAGCCTGCCCCGCTCACGGCGCCGCTGGGCGCGCAGGTGCAGGGCGGCCGGGTGCTGCTGAGCTGGGGCGCCCGCAACGAGTGCGGCGGCATGAGCTTCGACGTGGAGCGCAGTCCCGATGCGCGCACCTGGACGCGCCTCGGGCAGGTGCCGGCCGCCGGCGCCGCCACCTACGCCTACACCGATGGCCAGCCGCTCGGCGGCACCAGCTTTTACCGCCTGCAGGTGCAGCTGGCCAACGGCCTGCGCCTGCCCGCCGCGCCGGTGGGCGTGCGCGAAAGCGGCCCCCCGCTGCTGCTGTACCCCAACCCCGCCACCGGCCCGCTGCTGAGCCTGGAGTACAACGCCCCGGCGCCCTCCAACGCGCTGGAAGTGCGCATCTTCGACGCCGTGGGGCGCTACTACGGCGGGCAGCGCCTGGTGGTGCCGCAGGCCGGCGTCAATGCGCTGAGCATCGGCCTGCCCCCGCTGCGGGCCGGCTGGTACGTGCTGCGCTGGGACGACGGCAGCGCCCACGGGGCGGTGCCCTTCGTGCGGGTGGAGTAACGGCGGGCGGCCCCGGCCCGTACCGGCAAGGCCGCGACTCCGCCAAGCTGGCCCGTACTTTGCCAGCGGCTGGCTCGTTAGAGTCGTGCTTCACCCTTTCCGCCGCATGCCCGCTTTCCGCCTCCGTCCGCTGCTACTCTTCACTGCCGCCAGCCTGCTCGCCCACGCCGCCCCGGCCCAGAAATACCGCACGGCCGTGGGCCTGCGCCTGGGCAGCGGCAACTACGGCTTCACGGCCCAGCAGCGCATCTTCGAAAAAACCACCCTAGAAGGTCTGGCTACCTTTCGCAGCCAGGAGGTGATGGGCACCCTGCTCATCGAGCGGCACTTCCACATTCTCGGCCCGGCCCTCAACTACTACTTCGGTGCCGGGGCCCACGCCGGCGGCCACAAAAACTACGGCACCGTCGGCGGCTTCGACGCCATGGTGGGCGCCGAGTGGAAGCTGCCCATTGTGCCGCTGCAGCTCAGTGTCGACTTCAAGCCCAGCGTGGAGCTGAACAACGAGGACTGGTTTCGCTTTCCGACGGCCGTGTCGGTGCGCTACGTGCTGATCAAGGAAAAGAAAAAGCCCTTCATGGGCGGCCTGTTCGGCGGCGACCAGGACAAGGAACGCCGCAAAAGCAAGCAGAAAACCAAAGCCGAGCCGCGCAAAGGCGGCCTGTTCAGCAACTAACCGGCGGCCGGAGCGCCGCTTCAGCCGCTGGCAATAGCGGCCCCTCACTGGAAACCCACCGCGCCGCGGGCGCCGATTGCCGCTAATGCAATCGGCGCCCGCGGCGCGGTGGGTTTGGGGCGTTGTTAAGCCGCTTTTCGGGGCTGTATAGCCGAATACGCAACGGTGGCCGCCCGTGGCCGCGGATGGAAGCTGGATGATAGACTGATTTTGTGTATTTCCATGGGTAAGTTCACTTTTCAAAAAATATTATTATAAATATCATCCAAAAAGTACTTGGATAGGGTATATTTAGTGAGAGTTGCCGATTCATTTTTCCACCATCAACGCTGAATGACCATGAAGCACTTTTCGCTGCTCATGCTCCGAAGCGGCTGGCTCCTGTTCCTTTTGCTGTTCGCCACGCAGCAAAGGAGCTGGGCCCAACCCACCGGCTGCACCCGTCCCGACCCTGGGGGGAACCCCGCCACCAATGGACTATACGCTGAATACTACGCCAGCTATTTCAACGACGACCAGAACTTCTTCACCTCCAACGCCCCGGGCCTCGCGCGCGTCGATGCGCAGCTGAACTTCCCGGACTCCGACAGCTGGGGCAGCATCGTGCCGCCGGCCGGGGGCTCGACCGCCGACCCCGCCGCCTTCAGCGCCCGTTACCGCGGCAGCCTCTACGTGCCCGTCGCCGGCAACTACACCTTCTTTCTCTCGTCCGACGACGCTTCTTACCTCTGGCTCGACGCGGCCGCGCAGGCCCTGCCGGCGCAAACTGCGGCCGCCCTCATCGACAACGGCGGGGGCCACAGCACCCTGGAGCGCAGCGCCACGGTGTATCTGAGCGCCGGGCTGCACAGCGTGCTCATTCACTACGGCGAAGACCTCTACGGCAACAACCTGACCTGGGAATGGGAAAGCGCCGCCGCGGGTATTACGCGCCAGATTGTACCCAGCTCGGCCCTCTGCTCGGCCGTGCAGAACCTGCTGCAGGTGCCCCAGGGCATTGCCTACTCCCCCGCCACGGCCGGGGTGGCGGCGGGCGCGGCCATCAGCTCGGGCGTGCCGACGGTAAACGACGGCGGCCAGCCCGTCACGGCCTTTGCCGTGGCCAACGCCGCCAGCCTGCCGGCGGGCATCAGCATCAACGCCTCGACTGGCGTGCTCACGGCCGCGGCCTCCGTGCCCAGCGGCCTCTACAGCGTGGCCGTGGCGCTGACCAACGCCAGCGGCACCAGCACCTTCGGCAACGTTTTTACCTTCGACATTGCCCCGCCGCCGCCTTCGGGCTGCGCTGGCACCGACCCCGGCGGGGCCGCTCCCTCGCGCGGGCTGTACGGGGAATACTACGCGGGCTTTTTCGGCAGTGACCACGGCTTCTTCTTGGCCCCGCCCGACCTGGTGCGCGTCGACGCGCTGGTGAACTTCACCAACACGCCCAGCTGGGGCAGCGTCGTGCCGCCGGCCGGGGGCTCGGCCGCCGACCCCGACGACTTCAGCGTGCGGCTGCGCGGCAGCCTCTACGTGCCTGCCACCGGTAGCTACACGCTCTACCTGACTTCCGACGACGCCTCCTACCTCTGGCTCGGCAACGCCGCCCTCGACGCGCCGGCCCAGACCAGCCGCGCCGCCATCGACAACGGGGGCATGCACGCGGCCCGCACCGACTCGGTAACGGTGTTTCTGACCGCTGGCCTGCACAACGTGCTGATTCACTACGGGGAAAGCGGCGGGGGCAACGTGCTGACGCTGGAATGGGCCAGCTCCGCGGCGGGCATCACGCGCCAGCCGGTGCCGGCCGCCGCCCTGTGCACGGTGGTGCAGCCGCTGCGCCAGCCGCCCACCGCGCTCAGCTACTCCCCGGCCAGCATGTCGACGGTGAGCGGGCGGACCGCCTCCTCGCCCGCGCCCGCTGCCACCAGCCCGCTGCCGGTGCAGGGCTTTGCGCTGCTGAACGCGGGCAGCCTGCCGGCGGGCATCAGCATCAACGCCACGACCGGCGTGCTCACGGCCGCGGCCTCCGTGCCGCAGGGCCAGTACACGGCGGGCGTAGCGGTGTACAACGCCGAGGGCGCCCTGGAGCAGCCGCTGGCGTTTGCCTTCGTGGTGACGCCGCCGCCGCCCGGGGGCTGCAGCGGCAACGACCCGGGCGGCAGCCTGGTGTCGGCAGGGTTGTTTGGGGAGTATTACGCGGGGTATTTCGACGACCAGCCGGACAATCAGGCCTTTTTCAAGCGCACAGCCCCGGCCTTCTCGCGCATCGACCCGCAGCTGAACTTCGGGGCGGTGGGTAGCTGGGGCGACATCGTGCCGCCCGCCCAGGGCTCCAACGAAAACCCCGAACAGTTCAGCGCCCGCTACCGTGGCAGCCTGTACGTGCCCACGGCCGGCAACTACACGTTCCATCTGACCTCCGACGATGCCTCCTATCTGTGGCTCGACGACAATGCCCTGGCCACGCCGCCCACGCTGGCGGCGGCCCTCATCGACAACGGCACCGGCCACTCGCCGCGCACCATCAGCGGCACGGTGTACCTCACGGTGGGCTTGCACAACCTGCTGGTGCACTACGGGGAGTTCAACGGCAGCAACGTGCTGCAGCTGGAGTGGGAAAGCACCGACGCCGGGCTGCCCCGGCAGCTGGTAGCCGGCACCGCGTTTTGCTCGGCGCTGCAGGCCGCCCGCGGGCCGCTGCCCATCACACTGGTGGGCTTCCGGGCCCGGGCCGTGGGCGAGCAGGTGGAGCTGAGCTGGGAAACGGCCCAGGAAATCAACAACCAGCACTTCGAGCTGGAGCGCTCGGCCGACGGGCGCAGCTACCGCAGCGTGGCGCGCATCACGGGCGCCGGGAACAGCAGCACCCGC
The DNA here is from genome assembly GCF_003258365.1 of Hymenobacter edaphi. Classification (GTDB taxonomy): domain Bacteria; phylum Bacteroidota; class Bacteroidia; order Cytophagales; family Hymenobacteraceae; genus Solirubrum; species Solirubrum edaphi. The sequence continues at coordinate 284,640 of NZ_QHKM01000006.1, forward strand.
CGCAGCTACCGCCACTTCGATGCGCAGCCCCTGCCGGGCCTGAGCTATTACCGCCTGCGGCAGGTGGACTTCGACGGGGCTACCTCCGTGAGCGACGCGGTGGCCGTGACGCGGCCGGGTGACGGTAAGGCTGTGGCTATCAGTGTATACCCCAATCCCAACAACGGGTATTTCACGCTGAAGCTGCCGCAGCCCGCCCCGGCCGATGCTCGGCTGGAGCTGCTGGACCTGAGCGGGCGCGTGCTGCGGCGGCTGGTGCTGCTGCCGGGCGTGCAGCAGCAGCAGCTGGCGGCGCCGGGCCTCGCCCACGGGGTGTACCAGCTGCGCCTGACGACGCCGGCCGGCCGCAGCGTGGCCAAGGTCGTGGTGCACTAAACGCCCCCGGCCCGCCAGCCGAACGGCCCGCCCCGCGGATAGCGGAGCGGGCCGTTTGGCTGGCGGGCCGGTTGATAACGGGCTGGCCGTCGGTGGCTTAGCCCTTGCTGACGCGGCCGCTGCCGGAGACGTGGCTGCTCACCCGGGGCGAGCCGGCGTAGTAGATGTTGCCCGAGCCGCTGATGTGCGCGTCGAGGGTTTCGGCCACGTGCAGGCGGCAGATGCCCGAGCCGCTGATGCGGGCCTCGCCGGTGCTGGCCTTCAGCTCCCCGGCGTCGATGCGCCCCGAGCCGCTGATGCTGGCCGACAGGGAGCGGCTGCTGCCGCTCAGGCGCAGCTGGCCCGAGCCGCTGACGCTGGCCTCCACCACCTCGGCCGTAAGCGGCGCGCGCAGCTGGCCCGAGCCGCTCACGGCCACCTTCACGGCTTTGCCCGTCAGGGGGCTGTCGGCGTGCAGGCTGCCCGAGCCGCTCACGCTCAGGCCCTCCAGCGTCGTCACGGTCACGTACACTTTCACCGGGCCCTTAAAGCTGCGCCAGCCGATGCCGCTGTGGTTGACGGTGCCCACGCGCAGGCGGCCCTTGTCCACGGTGGTTTCGATTTCTTTCACGTCCTCGGGCTGGCCTACGACTTCCACTTTCTGCGCGCTGCCCTGCGTCACGATGACTTCCATTGAGCCGGCTAGCTGCACGCGGGTGAACGGGCCCACCGCCCGCACTTCGCGGGTATCGGCGGCGGTGTGGGCGGCGGGCGGCGGGCCCGGCGCCACGGGGCGAAAAGCGGTGGCAGGGGCCAGCAGCACCAGCAGGCAGGCCAGGTGGGGGAGGCGGGAGGTTTTCATAGGCAAAGGTTGAATGGGATATTCAAGGTAGCAGATGTTGGCAATACCGCCACCCGTTGCCTGGCTGGCTCCGGTAATTGGTATAGCGTCACCGGTTTGCGCCGGCGGCAGCGGTTTTTTCGTGAGCTTTGGGCCCACGCTCAGCCCGCTGCCATGACGCCCAACGAAGAACTGCTGCACCGCTTCTACCAGGCGTTTCAGCGCCGCGACGCCGCC
>NZ_QHKM01000007.1 GCF_003258365.1 Hymenobacter edaphi
AGGCCAGGTGGGGGAGGCGGGAGGTTTTCATAGGCAAAGGTTGAATGGGATATTCAAGGTAGCAGATGTTGGCAATACCGCCACCCGTTGCCTGGCTGGCTCCGGTAATTGGTATAGCGTCACCGGTAGCCGGTGCGGGCGGCGCCCGCGGTGGGCCCGGAGCGGGCCACTTCGGGCGCCGCCCGCACCGGTTTGCGCCGGCGGCAGCGGTTTTTTCGTGAGCTTTGGGCCCACGCTCAGCCCGCTGCCATGACGCCCAACGAAGAACTGCTGCACCGCTTCTACCAGGCGTTTCAGCGCCGCGACGCCGCCGGCATGGCGGCCTGCTACCACCCGGAGGCCACCTTCGAGGACGCCGCTTTCCGGCTGCAGGGCGCCGAAATCGGGCTGATGTGGCGCATGCTCTGTGAGCGGGGCAAAGATTTGCGCCTGAGCTACAACGACATCCGGGCCGATGAGCAGCAGGGCTCGGCCACCTGGGACGCGCACTATACCTTCTCGCAGACCGGCCGACGGGTGCACAACCACATCCGGGCGCACTTCACCTTTCAGGACGGCCGCATCCTGACCCACCACGACCAGTTCAGCTTCTGGCGCTGGTCGCGGCAGGCGCTGGGGCCGGTGGGCTGGCTGCTGGGCTGGTCGCCGTGGCTGCAGCGGCAGGTGCGGGCCAAGGCTCAACAAGGCCTGCTGCAGTTTCGCACGCTGCGCGCCCTGTAGCAACGGTTGCCGCTGACGGCCGACCCAACCGGCCGTTCTGCGTATTTCGCCGATGATGCTGCTTTTGCTACTCAACCTGGCCGTAACGGCCTACCTCACCGGCGTCATCTGGACGGTGCAGCTGGTGCATTACCCCGGCTTTGCGCTGGTGCCGGCCGCCGGCTTTCCGGCGTTTCACCAAGCCCATCTGAAGCGCATGGGCTGGGTGGTGATGGCGCCGATGGTGGCCGAGCTGCTGCTGGCGGGCGCCTGGGCCTGGCAGGCGCGCACCGGGCCGGCGTACGGGGCGCTGGCGCTGGTCGGGTTTATCTGGGCCGTGACGTTTGGGGTATCGGTGCCGCTGCACCGGCAGCTCGCCGGCGGCTGGAGCTACGCCGCCGTGTACGGGCTGGTGCGCACCAACTGGCTGCGTACCCTGGCCTGGACGCTGCGCCTCGGCCTGCTGGGCTGGGTGCTGCTGCACCTGTTGCCCTGAGCAAGTCCCGGAAAGCCCGAACTTGCGCAACCCGGCGCGGCCCCGGCCGCGTAGCCGTCCTTCATTCTCCGCCCTGCCTCCGTATGCTTCCGCCCCTCGACGCCTTTTTGCCCGAACTCCAGTACCAGACCGCCCGCAGCAGCGGCCCGGGCGGACAAAACGTGAACAAGGTCGAAAGCAAGGTGGAGCTGCGCTTCCGCGTGGCCGATTCGGCCGTGCTCACGGACGAGCAGAAGCAGCGCCTGCTGGAAAAGCTGGCCTCGAAGCTGACCCTGGAAGGCGAGCTGCTGGTGACTTCGCAGGAAGACCGCAGCCAGGGCCGCAACAAGGAGCTGGCCCAGCAGAAGTTCTACGAGCTGCTGACCAAGGCCCTGCACCGCCCCAAGCCCCGCAAAGCCACCAAGCCCAGCAAAGGCGCCGTGCGCAAACGCCTGGAAAGCAAGAAGAAGCACGGCGACAAGAAGTCGAACCGCGGCCGGGTGGACTACTAGCGCGCCGCCGGCTAGTTCAGATCAAGCCCGAACAGGATGCCGAACCAGGGCCGGTGCTGGTAAATCCAGCGCTGCCCGTCGGGGCCCAGCAGGTGGTCGACGCCCACGGCCAGGCCCACGTTGAACACCCGGGCATCGAAAATGCCGGCCGCGCCCGCGTGCATTACAAAGCCTTCGTACTCGGGGCCGGGCGTTTGCCGGGTCACGTCGCCGGTGATGAAGGTGGAGCCCAGCCCCACGAAGCCGCCGTAGCCGAAGCCCGTAGCCCGAATGGCCGGCACGACGCGCCCACCCGGGCCGCGGTAGGTGCTGAGGCGGTAGAAATCCAGGCGCCGGCCGAAATACAGCGCCCCGTTGAAGTTGGTATTCAGCTGCACCGGCACCCCGGCCCGCGCCGGCCGCACCTTAAACGGGATGGTAAACACGTCGACGTCGAAGCGGCGGGCCTGCAGCGTGACGTAGCGGCGCAGCGGCAGCTGGTAAAAGCGCTGCGTCGGGGCCGAGTCCGGAGCGGTTTGGTGGTCTAGGCGCAGTGTGTCGCCCAGCTGGTAGACCTGGTTCAGCTCCCGCCACGGCACGGCGGCGCGCAGGCTGGGGTCGTCGGTGGCCCATACCGTGTACTGGCCCGCCGGCAATTGCGTCACTTGGGTGAGGTTGCCCACGGTGGCGCAGCCGCTCAGCAGGGCGGCGGTGGCGGGGCCCAGGGCGGCGGCACGAAACCAGCAGCGGCGCGGCATGCGAGAACAGGGAAGGGGAGTGGTACCAGAACCGGCAGGCCCGGCAGCCGCGGGGCGCCGCCGCTACAGCAGCGTGCCCGACAGCACCGCCGTGGCCACCGAAAAGTAAATAATCAGCCCGGTCACGTCGACCAGCGTGGCCACAAAGGGCGCCGAAGCCGTGGCCGGGTCCAGGCCCAGGCGCTTGAGCAGCATCGGCAGCATGGCCCCGGAGAGGGCACCCCAGAGCACGATGCCCAGCAGCGAAATGCCCACCGTGATGGCAATCAGTTGCCAGTACTCGCCGAAGTAGCCCGGGTCGATGACGGTGGCCCAGAGCACGATGCGCAGCGAGCCGACCACGCCCAGAATGGCGCCCAGCAGCAGGCCCGACGCCAGTTCGCGGCGCATCACCATCCACCAGTCGCTCAGCGTAAACTCGCCCAGCGACATAGCGCGGATAATCAGCGAGGTGGCCTGCGAGCCGGCGTTGCCCCCGGCCGAAATGATGAGCGGAATAAACAGCCCGAGCACGGCGGCGCGCTGCAAGTCGTCCTCGAAGTGGTGCATGGCCGAAGTGGTGAGCATCTCGCCCAGCAGCAGAATCACCAGCCAGCCGGCCCGCTTGCGCACCATCTGCCAGATCGAGGTGGCCAGGTAGGGCTCGTCCAGAGCCTCCGAACCACCCAGCTTCTGGATGTCCTCGGTGTCTTCTTCTTCCCGGATGGCCAGGATGTCGTCAATCGTGACGATGCCGAAGAGCACGCCTTCCTCGTTGACCACCGGCAGGGCGGTCCGGTCGTTGCGCCGAAACACGTCGATAACCTCTTCCTGGTCCTGCATGGCCTGCAGCCGCACGAAGCGGCGGTCCATCAGCTCGCTCACGCGCTGCTCGGGCTGGGCGAAGAGAAACTCGCGGATGCGGATGTCGTCGATGAGCACGCCGCGCTCGTCGATGACGTACACCACGCTCACCGTTTCCGAGCCCGAGCCGTGCTCCCGGATGTAGCCGAACACCTGCTGCACCGTCCAGTCCTCGCGCACGGCGATGTAGTCGGGCGTCATCAGGCGGCCCACCGAGTATTCGGGGTAGCCCAGCAGCTCCAGCGTCACGCGCCGCTCCTTTTCCGAGAGGGTCTGAATCAGCTCCCGCACCAGGTCGTCGGGCAGAAACTCCAGCAGGGCGGTGCGGTCGTCCGGCGACATCTCGTTGAGGATGTCGGCAATGCGCTCCTGCGAGAGGCTTTCGAGGAAGTGGCGCTGCACCTCCAGGTCCAGAAACTCAAATACTTCCGTGGCCCGCGTGAGCGGCAGCAGCCGAAAGATGATCAGCTGGTCCTGCTCCGTCCGCTCCTCGATCAGCTCCACCAGTTCCGGCGTGTCAAGACTTCGCAATAGCTTCTTGAGGCGAAACAAGTCGCGCTGTTCGAGCAGGTCCGGAATTTGGGCCAGGGCCAGTTGCTGTTGCGTGGTCATAAAACGGCGGCAATGAAGGTGTTTCGCTAGGCAAAACGGGGTTTGGTGAAAGGGCGCGCAAAAGTAGTTTTTGCCTCCCGGATTTGGAACGGACCCGGCCGAATTCCGGCCCGCCGCGGCCGATTTTTTTTAGGTTACCGCTCGGGGCGCGGCGCAGCGGCTGCGGACTCAACCGTAGCCCGCGCATTTACGTGCGGGGTGGCCGCCCGCCGCCCCGCAAAAACCACTGGTTCAGCCGGGTGCTGCCCGGCAGGACAACGGCTTGCCGCCGGCGCAACGCGGAGGGGGGCCGCGGCCCCCCTCCGCGTTGCGCCGGCGCGGAATGGTGCCGCGCGCCGGCATACGCAGCCTTATTGGGCCCGGCCACGTAGCTTTGGCCGCTGCCATGCCCGAGCCGGTGGCTGGCTTTCCGCGTTTTGCCTATGCCCCCAGTTCGTACCCTGCCCCAAGGCACCGCCCTGCTCCTCGGCGGCGGCGACGACGACGCGCTGCTGGCCCTGCTCTGCGAGCGGCTCTCGCCCCACGCCGGCCCGGTGGAGGTGGTAACCACCGCCGCCACCCGCCGCCGCGTCAAGACCGGCCGCGCCTACGTCGACGGGCTGCTGGAGCTGGGCTGCGGCCGGGCGCAGCACTTGCGCGTCGACGAGCACAACCCCGCCGACCGGCCCGCCACCCTGCGGCGCCTGCACCGCGCCGGCGCCGTGTTCTTCACCGGCGGCGACCAGGAACTCATCACCGAGCACTGGCTGCGCACGCCCGCCCTGGAGGTGCTGCGCCACCGCTTTTACCACGACCCGGCCTTCGTGCTGGCTGGCACCAGCGCCGGTGCCTCGGTCGTGTCGGCCAGCATGATTGTGGCCGGGCACGGGGCCCGCTCGCTCACCAAGGGCGGTATGCACACCGCGCCGGGCTTCGGTCTGCTGCCCCACGTGATTGTCGATCAGCACTTTGCCGAGCGCGGCCGCTTTGGGCGGCTGGCCCACGCCGTGCTGCAGCACCCGGCCGCCATCGGGCTGGGACTGGGCCAGGAAACGGGCGTTATCGTTGAGGGCGGGCGGCACCTGCAGGTGTTCGGCGACGGGGTGGTGATGGTGGTGGATGGGCGGCAGGTGCGCAACGACAACCTGGGCCGCATCGGGCGCGGTGAGCCGGTGGCGGGCGAAAACCTGCGCGTGCACCTGCTGGTGGCCGGGCGCCGGCTGGACCTGCGCACCCACCGCGTGCTGCCCGCCGAAACCGACGAAACGCCCGGGGAAGCGGCCCGGGGCACAGCCGAATGATTTACATGCGGATAATGGTATTTTCACCAGCTTTGCGCCCGGTATAGTAATTACTCACTTTGGGAGCCGAAATACTCGGCATGCCGCCTTGTTTGTTGACGGCAACCTCCTACATTTAGCTCACACAACCCCCTTTTCCCTTTTTTCCTTTGGGTATGAACCTAAAACAACTACTCCTCGCCGGGGGCGCCCTGCTGGGAACCACCGTCGCACAGGCGGGCGGGTTCCAGGTTACGCTGGCCGGGCAGAAGAACAACGGCATGGGCGGCGTCGGCACCGGCCTGGCGCTGGATCAGGCTTCCATGTTCTACAACCCGGGTGCGCTGGCCATGGTGCGCGAGCGGGGCGTGCAGGTCGGCGTAAACGCGACGATGGCCCGCCAGGTCTTCCGCTCGCAATACGCGCAGTACAACAGCTTCGACCGGCAGCTGGACAACACCGTGACCACGCCCTTCAACGTGTACGCCGGCTTCGGGCCCACCGAGGGCAAGTGGCGCGCGGGCATTGCCGTATACACCCCCTTCGGCTCCAAGCTCGACTACGGCTACAACTGGGAGGGCCGCTTCTCGCTGACGGAAATCGACCTGAAATCCGTTTTTGTGCAGCCCACCGTGAGCTACGCCATTACCGATAAGCTCAGCGTGGGCGCGGGCCTGGTGGTGTTTGCCTACGGCGCGGTGAACCTGCAGCGCGACATTCCGGTGCAGAACGCCACCGACGGGCAGTTTGGCCACATCGAGCTCGACGGCAAGGCCGACCAGAAAATCGGCTACAACGTGGGCATTTACTACAAGCCCCTCGACAAGGTGAGCATCGGCCTGAGCTACCGCTCGCAGATCGACGCGCAGGTGAAGGGCGGCGACGTGACCTTCTCCAACCTGCCCAACAGCGCGGTGGTGGCCAGCCGCTTTACGGCCAGCAAGTTCGACGTGACGCTGCCGCTGCCGGCTACCGCCAACCTCGGCATCGGCGTGATGCCCAGCGAGAAGCTGACCATCGGCTTCGACGTGAACTACGCCCAGTGGAGCAAGTACGAAAAGCTGGAATTCACCTTCGACCAGCCGGTTAACGGCTCGACGAGCAGCGCCTCGGTGCGCGACTACAAAAACTCGTTCACCTTCCGCCTCGGCGGCCAGTACCAGGTCACCGACGCCTTCACCGTGCGCGCCGGCGGCAGCTTCGACCAGTCGCCGGTGAAAGACGGCTACGTGACGCCCGAAACGCCCGACGCCAACCGCCTCGGCGCCACCGCGGGCCTGAGCTACAAGTTCGGGGAGCATTTCGGAGTGGACCTCTCCACGCAGTTCGTCAGCCTCAAGAAGCGCACCCAGACGCAGGCCGAGCTGGAAGCCAACGGCACCACCGACCGCGTGGCCGGCACCTACAAGACGAACATCGTCATTCCGGGCATCGGGCTGAACTACACCTTCTAATACCAGACTTTCCGACGTTCATCCCATGAACACGTTTCTGAAATATTCCTCGTCGGCGCTGCTGCTGGGCCTTGGCCTGGCCGGCTGCCAGCCCGAAATGCACTCCCCCAAGTACGACCAGGGCACGGCCGACTTCTCCAAATACATTGCCGTCGGCAACTCGCTCACCGCCGGCTTCAGCGACGGGGGCCTGTACCTGGAAGGCCAGGTCAACTCCTACCCGAAGATTCTCTCGGAGCAGTTTGCCCGCGTGGGCGGCGGTGCGTTTCCGCAGGCTTACTTCTCCGATGCGCAATCGAACGGCTCGGGCTACCTGCGCCTGGTGGGCTTCACCAGCCCCGCCCCGCCCGATGAGCCCTCGCCCATCACGGCCAACGTGACGACGGGCCTGGCCGTGCGCGGCGTGGTGAACACGCGCACCAACCCGCTCCAGCCGGTGTATACCCGCGTGGGCGCCACCGAGACGTACAACAACTACGGCGTGCCGGGCATCCGCATGGCCGACGTGGAAACGGCGGGCTACGGCAACGTGGCCAGCACGGGCGGCACCATTTTGAACCCGACGCCGATTTTCAACCCCTACTTCGAGCGCCTGCTGCCGGCCAGCACCAACGACACTTACCGGCAGCGCGTGGTGGCGGCCAACCCGACGTTCTTCACCTACTGGCTGGGCAACAACGACGTGCTGGGCTACGCCACCTCGGGCGGCGTATCGGGCATCACGCCCACCACCACCTTCACCGACCTCAACAGCCGCTTCCTCGACGACCTGACGGCCCGGGGGGCCAAGGGCGTGGTGGCCACGATTCCGGACGTGACGACGATTCCGTTCTTCACCACCGTGGGCCCCACGTTCCGCCGCTCCCTCACGCGCAAGACCGTGCCGGGCGTGGTCATCACCACCGGCGGCTTCTCGCTCACCGGCCCCATTGCGCGCCGCAGCATTGCCACCACCGACATCAAAGACCCGGCACTGGGGGGCAACCAGCTGTTCACGCTCACGGCGGCGCCCTACCTGCCGCTGGTGGGCCTGCCCGGCGGCAAAGCCTGGCGCGACGTGTACGCCCAGCTGCGCCCCAACTTCCCGCCCACCATCACGCTGGGCCTTTTCCTGACCAGCCAGGGCATCGACACGCTGCAGGCGTTCGGCGTATCGGGGGGCAACCCCATCCCGACCACCCTGGTGCTCGACGACACGGAGCAGGGCGTGGCCCGCACGGCTACCACCGAGTTCAACAACGCGCTGCGTAGCAAGGCAGGCGCCAAGGGCCTGGCGGTGTTCGACTCGAACACGTTCTTCTCGGGCGTGGCCCAGACCGGCTTCGTCACCAACGGCGTGACCAACACGGCCAGCTTCATCACCGGCAACCTGTTCTCGCTCGATGGCGTGCACCCCACGCCCCGCGGCTACGCGGTCATTGCCAACGAGATGATCAAGGCCATCAATGCCCAGTACGGCGCGTCGATTCCCTTCGTCAACCCCAACGCCTACCGCGGCGTGCGCATTCCCTAGCGCCCGTTGCCGGCTAGCTCATCCGAGCCCCGCGCTGCCCCGAGCAGCGCGGGGCTTTTTGTTGGCCGCCGGGCAAATCAGTTGTTTGGTAGTGAGGTGGTTGATCGGGAAAAGCCGTGGGGCCTAACACGTAGATGTGATGCGGCGGGGGTGAATTTCTGCTAAGGGCAGCAGGGTTGTATGCTTGGTATAACCTATTCGTGTCTGGGTAAAATGCTGCTGCGCCGGCCGGGCGGCGTAACATTGCATCACAATTCAACGCCACTTCCCAACCGCTATGAAAACCCTTCGTTTCCCCCTGCTGCTGGCTTTGGCCGGTACCGCCCTGTTCGCCCCGTCCTGCACCGATAAGGACAAGGAAACCGTCAAGCCCAAAGCGCCGGCCGAGCTGCTCGTGGGCAAGGACTGGAAGCTGACGGCCTGCACCGTGAGCCCGGCCAAAACCACCACCGGCGGCCGCACCTCGGAGGACTACTACAACGACTTCATGCCCAGCTACGACCGCGACGACCTGCTGCGCTTCGAGAAGCCCAACACCTTCCGCCAGGACGAAGGCCCGACGCGCGCCCCGGGCAACACGACCCACCAGGCCTACAACGGCACATGGTCGTTGACCGACGGCGACAAGGTGCTGCGGACCCAGGCCGAGGTGCTGGGCAGCAGCAGCTACGACGTGGTCGAGCTCAGCGAAAACACCCTGCGCACCTCCGGCTCGCGCACCGAGGGCACGACCCGCTACACGTACACCTACACGTTCACGAAGCAGTAAGGCCCGGTCCGGCCGTAAACGAAGGCGCCCCTGCCACGCGGCAGGGGCGCCTTCGTTTACGGCCGGTGCGCAATTCCCGCGGCCGCCGCGCCGTTAGTCGGGGGCCACGTGGGCGGCAATGACGCGGGCGTGGTGCCGGCCGTTTTCGATAAACCAGCGGCTGGTGTTCAGGCCGCCGCACACGGTGCCGGCCAGGTACACGCCGGGCCGGTTGGTTTCGAACGTGTCCGGGTTGTGGGTGGGGGTGCAGGCCGCATCGGGCTGGGTACTGATGCCGAGCACGTCCAGCAGGCGGTAATCGGGGCGGTAGCCGGTGAGGGCGTACACGTAGTCGGCGGGCACGGTGAGCGGGCCCGCAGGCGTGCGCAGCTCCACCTCGCCGGGGCGGATGGCCTGCACCGTGGTCTGGAAGTGCGCCTGAATGCGGCCTTCGGCAATGCGGTTAAGCAAATCGGGCCGGATCCAGTACTTCACCGAGGCGCTGACCTCGGCGCCGCGCACCACCAGCGTGGCCTGGGCCCCGGCGCGGGTGAGGGCCAGCGCGGCCTTGGCCGCCGAGTTCTTGGCCCCGATGACGACCACGCGCTGCCCGGCGTGCTGGTAGGGCTCCTTGTAGTAGTGGCTGACGTGGGGCAACTCCTCGCCGGGCACGTTCAGCAGCACCGGCACGTCGTAGAAGCCGGTGGCCACCACCACGTAGCGAGTACTGATGTCGCCTTTGTCGGTGACGACGCGGTACCGGCCCGGCTCCCCCTCCAGCCGCAGCACCCGCTCGTAGAGGCGCAGCGAGAGGTGTTCGGCGCGGGCCACGCGCTGGTAGTAGTCGAGGCCTTCCTCGCGGTGGGGCTTGTAGTTGGCCGTCACGAAGGGGTGGCCGCCGATTTCGAGCAGCTCGGGCGTGGAGAAGAACTCCATGTTGGTGGGGTAGCCGATCAGGGAGTTGACCAGCGCCCCTTTGTCGACGATGGTGACGCGCAGGCCGCGGCGCTGCAGCTCGATGGCGCAAGCCAGGCCCACGGGCCCGGCCCCGATGACGACGGCATCGGGGGCGGTGGGGGAGGAGGTGACGGGGATAGGCATACAACGACAATAAGCGCAAACCCGGCGCAGATGTTGCCGCCGCGCAGCCGCTCAGCGGGCTAGTTGGATAAGAGTGATTTGAAAAATTGGCTTTAAACGAGAAGTCAGAAAAAAAGTTCCCGCACGAGAAGAAAGTATGAACGGGATATAGCTATAACCGCGTAGTTTTGGACGGTCGAATTGTGTTATGTGGTTATTCATGGCTGTTAACCAACAGGTGCATAGCTAGATGCACACAGTTCGTCGTGTTTTATTTTTTTTCACTCCCTCCCCCCCCACTTTACCATGAAACGCATTTCCTTACTCGCTGCCGTCGCCGTCGCCTGCGTCTTCACCGCCTGCAAAAAGGACGAAGAGAAGCCCAAGTCGACCTCCGAGCTGCTGATGGCCAAAAGCTGGAAAATCACCGCCTACACCGAGCAGGTGGGTTCGGCCGCTGCCACCGATGAGTACGCCTCTGCCGATGCCTGCCTGAAGGACAACATCTACAAGTTCGAAGCCAGCAACAAATTCACCACCGACGAAGGCACCACCAAGTGCGACCCCACCGATCCGCAGTCGGTGTCGGGCAACTGGGCGCTGACCAACAGCGACAAGACCCTGACGGCCGTGGCCGTGGACCAGGCCACCTTCACCAGCTTCGAGCTGACGGGTTCCATCGACGAAATCAGCGCCTCGAAGTTCGTGCTGTCGGAGTCGGAAACGGCGGGCGGCACCACCACGGTATCGAAAACCACCTTCACGGCCCAGTAAGGACCTGACGGCATTGACAACGCCCCGCTCCACGGTTGTGGTAGCGGGGCGTTGTGCGTTGCGGGGGGCGGGCTTAGTGCGCTTCCAGCCAGTTCGCGCCCGTCCCGATTTCCACTTCCAGCGGCACCTGCATGGGCAGGGCGTTGGCCATCAACTCCCGGATTTTGGGCTGGATGTGGGCCACCTCGTCCTTGGGTGCGTCGAACACCAGTTCGTCGTGCACCTGCAGAATCATGCGGGTGCGCAGCTTTTCCTGCTGCAGCCAGTCGTGAATGTGAATCATGGCCACCTTGATGATGTCGGCCGCCGTGCCCTGGATGGGGGCGTTGATGGCGTTGCGCTCGGTGTAGCCGCGCAGCGTGGCGTTGCGCGAGTTGATGTCACGCAAGTAGCGGCGGCGGCCCAGCAGCGTCTCGGCGTACTCCAGGTCGCGGGCCTTGCGGATGCTCTCGTCCATGTACTGCTTCACGGCCGGAAACTCCTGGAAGTAGGCCTCAATCAGCTCGGTGGCTTCCTTGCGGTTGATGTTTAGGCGCTGGGCCAGCCCGAAGGCCGAAATGCCGTAGATGATGCCGAAATTGGCCGTTTTGGCCTTGCGGCGCATGTCGGAGTCCACCTGGTCCAGCGGCACCTTGAAGATTTTGCTGGCCGTGCTCTGGTGAATATCGAGGCCCTGGCGGAACGACTCAATCATGGTCGGGTCCTGCGAAAACGAGGCCATGATGCGCAGCTCGATCTGGGAGTAGTCGGCCGCCACCAGCAGGTGGTCGGCATCCCGGGGCACGAAGGCGCGGCGGATTTCGCGGCCTTTCTCCGTCCGGATCGGAATGTTCTGCAGGTTGGGGTTGGTGCTGCTCAGGCGGCCGGTGGCGGCTACGGCCTGGTTGAAGCTGGTGTGAATGCGCCCGTCGACCTCGCACACCAGCTGGGGCAGCGCGTCCACGTAGGTGCTCTTGAGCTTGGTGAGCTGGCGGTATTCCAGAATCAGCGCGGCAATAGGGTGCTCGGCCGCCAGCAGGCTCAGCACTTCCTCGCCGGTGGCGTACTGGCCGGTTTTGGTCTTCTTGGGCTTGCCGCCCACCTGCAGCTTGTCGAAGAGCACTTCGCCGAGCTGCTTGGGCGAACCGATGTTGAACGGCTCCCCGCTGATGTTGAAAATCTGCTCCTCCGTCTCCGTGATGTAGCCCTGCAGAATCACGGAGTAGTCGGCCAGGGCCGAGGCGTCGATGCGGATGCCTTCGTACTCCACGTCGGCCAGCACCGGCACCAAGGGGTTTTCCACGTCGTTGAGCAGCGGCAGCAGGCCCTGCGCTTCCAGGCGCGGCTCAAACACGTGCTTGAGCTGCAGGGTCACGTCGGCGTCTTCGCAGGCGTAGTCCTTCACCTCGGCGGGCGGAATGTCGCCCATGGTTTTCTGGTTTTTGCCCTTGGGCCCGATCAGCTCTAGAATGCTGATGGGGGAGTAGTGCAGGTAGGTTTCGGCCAACACGTCCATGTTGTGGCGCATGTCGGGCTCCAGCAGGTAGTGGGCCAGCATGGTGTCGAACAGCGGGCCGCGCACCGTCACGCCGTAGTGCTTCAGGATGCTCAGGTCGTACTTGATGTTCTGCCCGATCTTGCGCACGTTTTCCGCGTCGAAAAAGGGCCGGAACTCATCCACGATGGCCTGGGCGGCCTCCTGGTCGTCGGGGCCCCAGGGCACGGGCACGTAGTAGGCCTCGCCCACGTGCCAGCTGAAGGAGAGGCCCACCAGCCGCGAGGTCATGGTGTCGAGCCCGGTGGTTTCGGTGTCGAAGCTGACTTCCTTTTGCTTCACCAGAAACTGCACCAGACTCTTGCGCGCCCCGGGCGTATCCACGAGGTGGTACTGGTGGGGCACGTCGCCCAGGGTGCGGCGCGAGCCTACAAACTCCGGCTCGTCCAGCTCGATTTCGTCGCCGTCGGCGCCTTCGGCGGCGCGCTGCACGGAGCCGTCGGCCGCGTCGAACAGGCCGGGGCCGCCGGGGCTGGCCGCTTTGGGCCGGCGGGCGCCGCGGGTAGCCCCGGCGGCGCCGGTGCCGGGGCGGGTGGCGCCGGCATCATCCAGGATGCGGGCGGCCAGCTGGCGGAATTCCAGCTCCTCGAACAGGGCCTTCAGGGCGTGGCCGTCGGGCTTCTCCAGCGAGAGTTCCTCGGCCCGGAACTCGATGGGGACCGAGGTGTGGATGGTGGCCAGCTCCTTGGACATCAGCCCCTGCTGGGCGTACTGCTCCACGTTTTCGCGCTGCTTGCCCTTGAGCTGGTCGGTGTTGGCCAGCAGATTTTCCACCGAGCCGAACTTCTCGATCAGCGCCTTGGCCGTCTTCTCGCCGATGCCCGGAATGCCCGGAATGTTGTCGGCGGCGTCGCCCATCAGCCCGAGGATGTCGATAACCTGCTCCACGCGCTCCACGCCGAACTTTTCCTTCACGCGCTCCACGTCCACCACTTCGGCCGCGTTGCCCATGAAGGCCGGGCGGTACTGCTTCACGTGCTCGGTCACCAGCTGGCAGTAGTCCTTGTCGGGCGTCATCATGTACACCTCGAAGCCCTCCTGCTCGGCCTTGCACGAGAGCGTGCCGATGACGTCGTCGGCCTCGTACCCGTCCACTTTCAGGATGGGAATGCGGAAGGCGGTGATAATCTGCTTGATGTAGGGGATGGCCACGCCGATGTCCTCGGGCATGGCCTGGCGGTGGGCCTTGTAGTCGGCGTACTGCTCGTGGCGGAAGGTTTTCTTGGCCGCGTCGAAGGCCACGCCGATGTGGGTGGGTTTTTCCTTCTGCAGCACCTCCACCAGCGTGTTGGTGAAGCCCAGAATGGCCCCGGTGTTCAGGCCTTTGGAGTTGATGCGCGGGTTTTTGCTGAACGCGAAGTGCGAGCGGTAAATCAGCGCGAAGGCGTCGAGCAGGAAAAGCTTGGGGCGGGCAGCGGTGTCGGACATGGTAAGGGCGAAAGTACAAGAAGCTGGCGCGGAATACCGCATTCGGTGCTAACCGGGTTGGCAAACCGGGCCCGGCGCGAAATGTGCCGATGCCAAGTTATTTTCGTAGCGCATCAGCTTATTAATTCTATGATAAAGCGTTTACTCGTTTTCTGGTTTATTGGGTTTGTCGGCAGCCTCGGTGCGCGGGCCCAAACTATCGATCCGACCCTGGCCGTTACCGGCCTGCGGCAGCCCGTCGAAATCAGGGTGGCTATCCAGCAGGCCGATGGCAAGCACGTGGTGCTGGGCGGGTTTACGACGGCCGAAGGCCAGCCCAGCGGCGGCCTGGCCCGCTACAACGCCAACCACACGGCCGACCAGGCCTTCAACGCCAACGTGGCCGGGTTGCGCGGCACCCTCCAGAACGTGCGCCAGCTGCCCTCCGGCAAGCTGCTGCTCATCGGGCCCGACTCCCTGCGCCTCGGTAGTGTGAGCCGCCGCAACCTGCTGCGCCTGAACGCGGATGGCACGCCCGACCCGGGCTTCGACGCCGTGTTTGCGGTGCCTACCAATGTGCGGCGCCTGGCCACGGCCGTGCAGCCCGATGGCAAAATCCTGGTGGGCGGCGACTTTCAGGTGTTTAACGGCACGCTGGCCAACCGGCTGGTGCGCCTGCTGCCCGATGGCGCCGTCGACGCTGCTTTTAGCTGCGCGGCGCCCCTGAACGGCCCCGTGTTCAAGATCCTGGTGCAGCCCGACGGCAAGATTCTGGTGGGCGGGGGCTTTTCCACCCCGCGCCGCATTGTGCGGCTGGAGGCCACCGGCGCCGTCGATAATACGTTCAGCTCCCCGCTGACCAGCGCCTTCGTCTCGCCGGTGGCCGGCCTGGATTTTATCGGCCTGCAGCCCGACGGCAAGATTGTCATCGGGGGCCTGAACATGAGCGTGAGTGCGGGCGTAACCCGCCGCATTGCCCGGCTGCTGCCCAACGGCACCCTGGATAACACGTTTCAGACGCCCACTACCACCGATTATTCGGCCAGCTTGCTGAATCCCTACGACGCCTCCGAGGTGGCGGTGCTGCCCGACGGCCGCATCGTGCTGAGCGGCTTCACCAGCACGGAGTACTACCGCGTGCCGACCCACGGCTTTATCTGCCTCACGGCCAGCGGCGCGGTCAGCCGCTCGTTCGACAACATCTTCCTGGCCGATGAGCGGTACCCGGGCGGCAGCGTCGTTATCAACTCGCTGGTTCGCCAGGCCAACGGGCAGTGGCTGGTAACGGGCGACGACCAGCTGGTGGCCAATCAGCGTTGCTACGTGGCCCTACTCAACGCCGATGGCAGCCACGATGCCGCCTTCGCCCCCGCGCTGCTCGGGCCGGGCTACGTGATGAACGTGGTGCAGCAGCCCGACGCAAAGCTGCTGATCGGCGGGGCGTTTGATGAAATCAACGGCGCCCGCGTGGGCCACCTGGCCCGGCTCCACCCCAACGGCACGCTCGACACCGCCTTCTGCCGCCTGAGCCGCATGCGTTACGAAGTCGGCCAGGTAGCGCTGACCACTGGCGGCAAGGTGCTGGCGGCCAGCCCGTACGGCAAAGGGCTGGTGCGCTTTCTGTCCGGCGGCGGCCCCGATGCCGGCTTTACGGCGGCTACCAACGCGACGGAAACGGGTGTGTACCGCATGCAGCCGCAGCCCGATGGCCGCATCATCGTCATCACCGGCGCCAGCGCCGTGCGCCGGATGCTGTCCGATGGCCAGCTCGACGGCAGCTTCACGCCCTACACCGGTGGGCAGCCCTCGGTACTGGGTTTGCAGGCCGATGGCAAGCTGCTGCTCGGCGGCCTCCTGGACCTCGACCAGGTCAGCACCCTGTACACGCGCAGCCTGATTCGCCTGCTGCCCAACGGCACCCGCGACGCCTCGTTTACGGAACTAGCCGACCCGTACCGCTTCCGCATCACCGATATCGGCTTTCAGTCGACGGGCAAGATTGTGGTCAGCGCCAGTGCCGCGACGGGTAACAACCGCCTGATCCGGCTGCTGCCCGCTACCGGTCAGTCCGATCCAACCTTCACCCCGCTGCCCGTAGGGGAGGCCAACGACGGGGCTATGGCCCTGAGCATTCAGCCCAATGACCGGATACTGGCCATGACGTACGCGTACTACGGCTCCAGCGGCACCCTCGTGCGCTTGTTGCCCGATGGCGCCCCCGACAACAGCTTTACCGCCGTCCCGATTGCCCGCGCCGCCTATAGTACCATCAGCCAGCTGGATGGGAAGCTGGTCGTGGCCGGGGATTTCAGCAGCGTGGCTGGCACCGCCCGGGAGGGATTGTTGCGCCTGTCGGCGCCGAATGTGCTGCGCGTGGCCGCTGGCCCAACCCGGGCCCGCACCCAGGCCTGGCCCAACCCGGGGCGTGACGTGCTCAACCTGGCGCTGGACGCCGCCGCGCGCCCGCAGCGCGTGACCCTGCTCGACGCGGCCGGCAAAGCCGTGCGGCAGCAACCGGCCACCGCCACCATGAGCCTGGACCTGCGCCACCTGCCCGCCGGCGTGTACCTGCTGCGCGTCGACTACGCCGGGGGCCCGGTGACGCGCCGCGTGGTCGTCGAGTAAGCGGCGGGGCCCGGGCAATCGAAGCGCTGGCAGTACGCCGGCGCTTTTTTTGTGGCCAGAGTAGCACTGCCAGGTGATGGCGCGGTATGTTTGCTGCTGAAACAGCGGGGGCGGGAGGAGTTTATAAGAAGTAAGAGGATTTACTGTTTCGGGAAATAAACTTTCAGGTAAACTGGTTTACGGCTTTTGGGGCGCAGGTAAATAACGTCGCTGCCAACACCCGGGCCCAACGCTCGTAGGCTAAGGCTTATGCGCTACGTTTCCCTGGACCTTGAAATGACCGGCAATCAGCCCGAACGGCACCAGATTATCGAGCTGGCCGCCGTGGTGGAAGATACCAAGCGGCTCCGGCCCCTGGAGCAGCTGCCCACGTTTCGGCGGGCGGTGCGGCACGCGGAGTACATCGGTACGGCCGGGGCGCTGGCCCTGAACGCGCGCCTGCTGCAGGAGCTGGCCGATGCCCCCGCCGACCAGCCCGACATCTGCACCGTCGTCGATCTGCTGCCCCAGCTGCGCGCCTGGCTGCTGACGCAAGGCTTCAAACCGGATAAGAAGGACCGGGTGGCGGTGACGCTGGCTGGCAAGAACATTGGCTCGTTCGACCTGCTGTTTCTGCGCCAGCTGCCCGGCTGGGGCACGCTGGTGCGCGCCGAGCCCGCCCTGCTCGATCCGGCCGCGTTCTACCTGAACTGGCGCAAGGACTCAAGGCTGCCGACCATGAGCATCTGCAAGGCCCGGGCCCGGTTCGAGGATCAGACCGTGGCCCACGAAGCCGTGGCCGACGCCCTGGACGTGATTCGCCTGCTGCGGCCGTTCTACGCGCTGCCGGTGTACCAGCAGGTGCAGCCGGAAGGGGAGTAGGCGCGCTACCTTTGGCGGATGATGAAAGCCCTACTCCCGGCAGTGGGGGCCGCCGGGATGCTGAGCATTGCCCTGCCGGCCGCTGCCCAGCCGACGCCCCCGCGCCTCAGCCCCGCCGCGCATCAGCAGACCGTAGCCGCGTTTCAGGCCGAGCTGAACGCCGAGTACCGCGACCCGGCCCGCTCCCCGTTGGCGGCCACGGCGCAGGCGGCCTTTCAGGGTCTGCCGTTTTACCCCGTCGACTACACCTACTACGTGCCGGCCTACCTGGTGCGCGACGCCAAGGCCCAGCCGTTTGCCATGAAAACCACCACGCCGCGGCAGCCCCTGTACCGCAAGTTCGGAGAGTTGCACTTCCGGCTGCAGGGCCGGGCGCTGAAGCTGACGGTGTACGAAAGCCTGGACCTGAAGCAGAAGCCCGGCTTCGAGGACTACCTGCTGCTGCCCTTCACCGACCTCACCAACGGCCGCGGCAGCTACGGCGGTGGCCGCTACCTCGACCTGCGCGTGCCCCCGGGCGACACCATGCGTCTCGATTTCAACCAGGCCTACAACCCCTTCTGCGCCTACAGCACCCAGTATTCCTGCCCGGTGCCGCCGCCCGAAAACCACCTGCCGCTGGCGGTGAAAGCCGGGGTGCAGAGCGACCATTAGACCAGCGGTGTCAAGCAGGCGGTATCTGAAAACTCTAGAACAGTCATGCTTCGACAAACCCCGCATGACGGCCAAATGGCTACGGTTACTGTGGGCCGACTACCGAAGGGTTGAGTGCCCGTTCTAACCGAACGGCCCCGGCAACATCGTTGCCGGGGCCGTTCGGTTAGAATGAGAGGGTAGCGTGTAAGAAGAATGTAGTGCAATAGCAAAACTCCCCACCTCACCGCTTACCAGTTGCCGGAGGCGCCGCCGCCGCCGGAAGAGCCGCCGCCGAAGCCGCCAAACCCGCCGCCGCCCCCGCCGCCGAAACCGCCGCCCCCGAAGCCCCCGCCGCCAAACCCGCCCCCGCCGAGGATGATGGGCGGGAAGAAGCCGCCGCCGAAGCCGCCGCTGCGGCGTCCGCCGCGCCCGCCGCCGCCGCCGCGGCTGCGCAGGATCAGGAAGAGCACCAGCAGCCCGATGACCACCCAGAACGTCCAGCTGTGGCCGCCGCTGTCGTTGCCGTAGTCGTCGGAGGTGGCGCGGGGCTCGGCTTTGTACTCGCCGGCGGCCAGGGCGAAGAGGCGGTCTGCGGCCCCGTCGATGCCGTCGTAGTAGCGCTCGGCCTTAAAGGCGGGCACCATCACGTTGGAGATGATGCGCTTGGCCAGCGCGTCGGGAATGGCGCCTTCCAGGCCGTAGCCGGTGTGGATGTTCACCTTCCGCTCGTCGCGGGCCACCAGGATGAGCAGGCCGTTGTTCTTGTCTTTCTGCCCGATGCCCCAGCTCTCGAAAAGGCGCTGGGCGTAGTTGGCAATTTCGTCGCCGCCGAGGTTCGGGACCGTCACCACCGCAAACTGCGAGGAAGTGCTGTCGTTGTAAGCCACCAGCTTTTGCTCCAGGGCTTGCTCCTGCTCGGGCGTGAGCAGGTCGGCCAGGTCGTTGACGAGGCGCGGGGGCGAAGGGCGCGGCGGTACTTGCTGGGCCGCGGCCAGGAGCGTCGTCAGCAGCAGGGCGCAGGCCAACAGCCACGTCAGCAGCGCTGCGGGCCGAAAAGGGGAGGAGAGAAGGCGGTGCGTCATGGCCGCGGCGGCTTGGGGGCGCCGTAGGAGATGGTGTCGTCCAGTTCGTTCTGGTCGGTGTCGGCGTTGTAGGGGAAGTAGCGGCGCAGCTGCTCACCGGCCAGCTGAATGCCCTGCTGCAGGCCCAGCACGTACTGCTGGCGGCGAAACGCGTCGAGCACCAGCTCCTTGGTTCGCTCCCAGAAGTCGTCGGGCACGGCCGCGTTGATGGCCGCGTCGCCGATGACGGCAAACTGCCGCGACGACCACGCCACGTAAAAGAGCACGCCGTTGCGCTGGGCCGTCTTGTGCATGCCCAGCTGGCTGAAGACCTGCGCAGCCCGGTCCATGGGCTCGGGCGTGGGGCATTCTTCTTCCAAATGAACGCGGATTTCGCCCGAAGTAGCCAGCTCGGCCTGCTGAATGGCAGCCACGAGGTCGGCTTCCTGCTGGGGCGTCAGGGGGGAAATCATAGGGTGGGAAGTAGTTGTCAGTGGAAAGTTGTCAGTTGTCAGGGCCGTTCAGAGCAGGGGGAGGCTGACAACCGACAACTGACAACTGACAACTGACAACCCGGAATTACTCAAAATTGACCGTCGGGGCTTTCTGGGCCGAGGCATCGGCTTCGAAGTAGGGCTTCTGGGCGAAGCCGAACATGCCCGCAAACAGGTTGTTGGGGAAGGAGCGCACGTAGGTGTTGTACTCGTTGGTGGCCTCGTTAAATTTCTGGCGCTCCACGTTGATGCGGTTTTCGGTGCCCTCGATCTGGGCCTGCAGCTCCTGGAAGTTGGCGTTGGCCTTCAGGTCGGGGTAGTTTTCGGATACGGCCAGCAGCCGGCCCAGCCCGGCCGATACCTGGCTCTGGGCCTCCTGGAATTTCTTGATGTTCTCGGGCGTCAGCTGGTCGGCCGAGAGCTGCACGCTGGTAGCCTTGGCGCGGGCCTCAATGACCTGCGTCAGCGTCGACTTTTCGAAGTTGGCGGCGCCCTTCACCGTATTCACCAGGTTCGGAATCAGGTCGGAGCGGCGCTGGTAGCTGTTCTGCACGTTGGCCCACTGGCCTTTCACTTTCTGGTCCAGCTCGACCATGGTGTTGTAGCCGCACGACGACTGCGAGAGCAGCACAACCAGGCCGGCGAAGTAGAGGAGGAGGCGTTTCATGGGTTGTTTGGAGTAAATGGGGATGTGGAAGAGAGAAGGTCGGGGTTCGGGAACAAATGCCGGGCTGGCGGTTTATACGCCCGGACCGGCGCTGCAAAGTACGGATTCATAGCCCGGCGGTTATATCTGCGCGCTCCGGCCGCGAATCCGTATTTTGCAGCGCCGGTTTTGTGATGAGTTGATGAGCCGATGAGTAGCTGACGGGATAATCTGATCCGGTCACTACCCATCCACTCGCCCTCTCATCTACTCATCTACTCATCCACCCCCATGAAAGCCATTATCCCCGTCGCGGGCATCGGGTCGCGTTTGCGGCCGCACACCCACACCCAGCCCAAGTCGCTGGTGCCGGTGGCGGGCACGCCCATTCTGGGCCACATCATCGACCGGCTGGTGGCCGCGGGCATTCAGGATTTCGTGTTCATCGTCGGCTACCTCGGCGAGAAGGTGGAGCGCTACGTGCGCCGCTGCTACCCCCAGCTGCGCGTCGATTTCGTGGTGCAGGAGCCGCGCGAGGGCATCGGCCACGCGCTGTGGCTGGCCCGCGAGAAGTTTCAGCACGAGCCGGAGCCCATCCTCATTCAGCTCGGCGACACCATCGTCGACGTGGATTTGCGCGAAATCATCAACCGCCAGGGCACCGTGCTGGCCGTGAAGGAAGTGAAGACGCCCTCGGCCTTCGGGGTGGTGGAAACCGGCCCCGGCGGCCGCGTGACCAAGGCCGTGGAGAAGCCGCGCATTCCGAAGTCCAACTACGCCCTCGTCGGCCTCTACCGCATCGACAACCCCGCCTGGCTGGCCGCGGCCCTGGAGCGCATCATCGAGGAAGACCGCCGCACCCACCACGAGTTCTACCTCACCGATGCCCTGATGCTCATGATCGAGCAGGGCGCCGAAATGACCACCTGGGTGGTCGACAGCTGGTTTGACTGCGGCCGCAAGGACACCCTGCTCGAAGCCAACGCCCGCCTGCTCAACCGCCCCGAGCACCTGCAGCCCGCCGAGGAGTACTCCTTCCCGAACACGGTCATCATCCCGCCCGTCAGCATCGCCCGCGACTGCGCCATCAGCAACAGCATCATCGGCCCGAACGTGGCCATTGGCGAGCGGACCATCATTCAGAATACCATCCTGAGCAACAGCATCATCGGCGCCTACTCCGAGCTGCGCTCCGCCGTCATGCACGACTGCATCGTGGGTTCCGACGCCTCCTTCCGCGGCCTGAACCACAGCCTGAACATCGGCGACAACACCGAAATCGACTACACCGTGACGGGCAGCTAAGTCCTAAGCCGAGCAGCGGTAGCCCCGCGCTGGCATTGCGAGGACGAAGGACGTTCCGCGCACCAAGCGGCGTCAATCCTTGCTCGCGCGGCACGCCGCCACCCCCGGCAGAAACCGAACACGGCCCCGCCCGAACCTGGCGTCTGCAGGTTTCGGGCGGGGCCGTGTTCGGGCTAATGCTTTTTCGGTTTGTAGGTATCGAGTCGTCGTACCGCGCGAGGAACGATTGACTACGTCTTCCTGCGGCTGCCGCGCTTGGCTCGCAATGACTGCCGGTGCCGCTCCGCGGGCAGCCGTTGTTTCACGGCGACAACATGCCGGGCTCCACGCTGGCTTCCCATTCCTGCTGCAGCTGCCCGGCCACGGCGTCGGAGCCGGTAAGCCATTCGAGGGCGGTCATGGGGTCGGCGAAGAACTGCAGGATGCGCTGCAGCGAGTGGCCCACCGGCAGCAGGCCTTCGAGCACCATCAGGTTGTAGGGGTCGTCGGCCACGACGGCAATGCGGCGCACGTCGGTGTCGGCCAGGGCCGGAATCCAGGTTTCCTCCAGCCACAGCTGGTCTTCCACCGCCAGCGGGGCCGCGCTCAGTTCCACCAACCAGCAGGTGGCGTGGTACTGCTGGGCCAGCTCCAGCAACGACTCGTGCACGCTCTGAAACAAGCTCAGCCCGGCAAACCGTTCGACGCCATTCCAGCGGTGGCGCAGCACGCCCCGGTCCCAGTCGTGCTGCACGCACACAAAATCACTGACGGTGTAAATCATATCGGTGGAGTACAGCCCAAGGGGGTGAAGCAAGGTGTACGCAAGGGCTCGGTAGTTGGATTGGTAAATAAAAGGGTGTTTTATCATTTTGCTGGGTTATTGCGGCAGAAAATATGCGCTGGCTGTTTCCAATCGTTGTTTCATTCTGGGAAGACTCGCCGGGAAATAAAATTTTCTCGTGATTCGCTCGTTCCAAAGCACAACCTCTTTCCCGCCTCAGCAGTACGCTGCTTTGCGCCGCCGCGTGGCGGTGCGTATGTTCGGACCGATGCGCATTCCCTTCTTCGTCCGCCACACCCTGCCGGCCGCGGCCCTGCTGCTGGCCGGCTGCTATTCCCGCTCCGATATCCAGCAGGAGCAACAGGCGGAAACACCCGCCCAAACCGAAAAACCCGCGCCGACCGCGCCCACCGAAGCGCGCCAGCCCGCCGCCAAAGCGCCGGCTCCCGCGGCGGCCGGCTTTCCGCAGGTCAACGTGTTTCTGGAAGTTTCCGGCTCCATGCAGGGCTTCATGCCCACCGCCGGCGCCGATGGCCGCACCACGCAGTTTCAGCAGCAGGTATCGGAGTGGCTGTCGGGCCTGGAGCGCGACGCCCGCGTGGAGCAGCGCCGCTACTTCCGCATTGCCGACCGGCCCCTGACCGACTCCTATAAGTCCCTGAGCGAAACCGTGCGCCGCGGCATCAGCCAGCCGGCCCGCAGCACCAGCATTCCGGCCATTCTCGACACGGTGGCCAACCGCTACCTCCAGGACGGGGCCGTCAGCGTCATTATCTCCGACTTCATCTACTCGCCCGAGCGCGCCGGCGACGTGCCCTACATCAACACCGACATTGCCGACGCGCTGGCCCGCAGCCGCAAAGACCTGGCCGTGTCGGTCTACGCCTTCACCTCCGACTTCCGCGGCACCTACTACCCGGCTTTGAAGGGCCGCGTGGGCAAAGTGCCCAACTGCTGCCCCGAGCCCGTGCCCTACTACATGTGGGTGCTGGGCCCGGCCGCGCTGGTTGGGCAGTTCGATGCCTCCCTGATGAAGGGCCTGCCGGGCGAACAGGCGCACTTTGGCTTGCCGGCGCTGGAAGTGCCCAGCGCGGTGCTCAGCCGCTACGGGCGCAAGGGCAGCTGGTTTGTGGCCGACGCGGGCAAGCAGGCCGGCGCCTCCGGCCACGCGGTGGCCATCGAGGACGCCTCGGCCCAGGAGCCGGTTGAGTTCGTGGTCGGGCTGGACCTGAACCAGCTGCCCGAGCTGTTTCAGACGCCGGCCTACCTGCAGAAAAACCTGGCCCTGCGCGGCAATACCACCGAAGCCAAGGTGCTGAAAGTGGCCGCCGCTACCGAAGCCACCAAGCGCAGCGGCGGCCCCGAAGCGTCCTATACGCACTTTGTGACGGTGCGCGTGACCGGCAAGCCCCGCAGCCAGCAGGCGCTGACGCTGGCCTTACCCGCCGCCCGCCCCGCTTGGGTGGAAAAGTGGACGACCACCGACGACAGCCGCCCTGGCCCTCAGACCTTTGCCCTCAGCCGGCAGCTCGACGGCCTGCAAAAGCTGCTGGCCGGCCGGCAGGCTGGCACGAATGCTGCCGATGTACTGCGCGTGCCGCTGACCGTACAACCCGATTAGAGAACGTAGAATTGAGTGCCGGTAGCCCCCACCGCTCGGCTCGGTTTTCGGCTTCGTTTCGTACTTCTCCGTTCTACTACTCCTGCTCTAAGCACTCCACCCTCCTCCATGAAAGGCTTTTTCCGCGCCCTCTACGAAGTCATTGGCTCACCGCAGCCCTCCTCCGAAGTGCCCGTGTACCGCGAGGTTATCTTCCCCAACATCGGCCTGCTGAACCTGGGCATCACGCTGGTCCTGCTGGTGCTGTTTTACCTGGTCATCAACCGCTGGATGCGCGTAGCCACCTTCAGCCGGCCCAGCCACTGGGCCATCATGCTGGTGCTGAATGTCATCATTGCCTTCGTCATTGTGCTGGCCCAGGTGAACGGGCAGAACGTGGTGTCGCACTCCTACGTGTACTGGCTGGCGTTGCTGAATGCCCTGTACGCGGCCCTGTTCTTTTTCCTCTTCTCCCTGATTTTCCGCAAGCTGTCCGTCAATGCCAGCACCACGCCGTTTTAGCAGCCGCTCCCGCGGCCCCGTCCCCCGGACTTCGGAACGCCCCGGCCCCACGCGCTTTGCGCGCAGCGGCTGGCTGGAAGGTGTAAGTGGGCTGCTGGAATTGGTCGAACCGGTTTATTACCTCGTTAGAGGCATCGGCGCGGTGCTGGTCTTCGTGGCCCAGATTTTTGGCGACTAAGCAGCTTGCCGCTCCCAACACAGAACGCAATGGCTAAACTCTTTCTTTTCGGCATCGGCGGCACCGGCTCCCGGGTGGTCCGCTCCCTCACGATGCTGCTGGCCGCGGGCGTCGACCTGCCCAACTGCCAGCAGGTGGTGCCCATCATCATCGACCCAGACGCGCAGAACGCGGACATGAACCGCACCGTGCAGCTGCTGCAAACCTACCAGCAGATTCATAAGCGGATGGGGCCGCGCGAGGAGGGCTTCTTCAAAACCGATATCAGCACGCTCTCCTCCATCAGCCAGGACGTGAACGGCTCGGTGAAGGACACTTTCGTGTTCGATTTCGGCGGCATCAACCGCTCCTTCCGCGACTACCTGGGCTACAACAACCTGCCGGTGGAATCGAAGGCCTTGGTGGAGGCGCTGTTTACCCAGGATAACCTGGAAAGCCCGCTGACCATCGGCTTCCGCGGCTCGCCCAACGTGGGCTCGGTGGTGCTGAACCGCATCGTGGAGTCGCCGGAAATGCGGTTTTTCGCCGACAACTTCCAGCAGGACGACCGGGTGTTCTTCATCAGCAGCATCTTCGGCGGCACCGGCGCCTCGGGCTTCCCGCTGCTGCTCAAGAACCTGAAGGACCCCAATACGCGCCTCTCGAATGCCCGCTACCTGCGCGACGCCCTCACCGGGGCCGTGACGGTGATGCCCTACTTCGCCCTGCAGAGCGAGGACAACCAGGTCATCGACTCCAACAACTTCCTGACGAAGACCAAGGCGGCCCTCGGCTACTACGAAAACCACCTGCAGGGCCTCGACGCGCTCTACTACCTGGCCGACACGCCCGACACGCCCTACGACAACCAGCCGGGCGGCACCGGGCAGCGCAACAAGGCCCACATCATCGAGCTGCTGGCCGCGCTGAGCATCGTGGATTTCATGAGCTACTCGGCCGCCGACATCCGCTCGAACAACGGCCCGCTGTTCCACGAATTCGGCCTGGAGACGGACACGCCCGACGTGCAGTTTCAGCACCTGCCCACCGAAACCAAGGAGCAGGTGGCCCAGCACCTGACGCAGCTGCTGTACTTCTCGCGCTACCACAAGCAGCACATGGGCACCGACGAGGCGCCCTACGCCAAGAACCTGAACCTGCAGTACGCGCAGAAAAACGAGCCCATCTTCCGGCAGCTGGAGCAGTTTCTGCACAGCCCCGACTTCGGCGTGGACGCCTGGCTGACCGAGCTGAGCCAGAACCGCCGCTCCTTCCGCCCCTTCGACCTGAACACCGACGACTTCAACCTGATGATCCAGGGCAAGCCGATTGAAACGGGCTTCTTCAGCAAAGGCATCAGCCGCAACTACCTGCTCGACGCGCTGAACACCCGCGAAAAGAAGGTGCAGGACGCCGACAACTTCCGCAAGCTCATCACGCTGATGTATGACGTGACGGATGAGGCATTCAAGGATAAGGTGAAGGTGGTGTAGCGCCTCACCCCCCGGCCCCCTCTCCGAAAAGGAGAGGGGGAGCCTGACGCTCGTCTGATAAAAGAACGTCATGCTGAGCTTGTCGAAGCATCTCTACCGCTTCGTTGAGCTATAAAAACGGCCCGCGACCCAAACGCTTTGTAATGGCAGAATATCCAAACGTTAAAGACGCAAGCCTGATCGGGACTTATCCAGCCCTTGTTTCAGGAGGCGGTGGATATGTTTGGGATGATGTGCTGGAATATCGTGTCTGGTGTCATCCGCATGACGGAGCCCCTGACACTGAGGATGGCAACGACTACTATTATGTCTTTGAGACATATGGAGAGGCGCTAGAATTCTCAGAAGCAACTCTTGGAGCGGAGCAGCCACTAGCGCTTATCGTTCAAGAGGAGTATATCGATGAGCCGGAGCCTGGTCAGTTTGCTCATATCAAAGCGCAAAGACTAACAGAGTGGCCCGTTGAATTTTTGAGCCGACCCAGAAGACATGCGAATACCATTCCGGCCTTTTTCGCTCCAGATGCACCCAAAAACCGAGTCGACATACTGCGGGGCTTGGCCTGAATTAAAGCAGCAACGAAGCGGTAGAGATGCTTCGACAAGCTCAGCATGACGGCCTCCGACTACGACGGCCTTTGGTCCTGATGCCCACCGATAATCGTTCAACGATTGTCAACTACCCCGCCCTTCGGGCACCCCTCCTCATCTGAGGAGGGGAGTTCGTTCTTCTAAACCGACTTCCTCCTTCGCATGCCCAAAGTCCTTCGCCTGCACAACAGCGGCTCGCAGCAAATCCAGGGCTGGCAACAGACCGGTCCGCTCACGAGCACCGAAATCAACACCATCACCGACCCCACGGGCGGCCGCACGCGCAACCTGGCGGTGTCCATCCCGACGCCCTTCGCGCGGATGCACCTCTTCGAAACCGCGTTTGACTTCGTGGCCCGGGAAGGCTCGCGCAACCCCAACTCGGTGTACCACGAGCTGGTGTCGCACTACTGGGACTTGCTGGAACTGCTCTACAACCACCACCTCTACTCCCAGGCCGGCCGCCGCATCACGCTGCGCCGCTGGAACGCCGAGGCCGAGCTGGGCCGCATGCAGCAGGACCCCAACACCCGCCTGCTGGGCGAGACCCTGCGCCTGTTCTGGCAGGACGAGCGGTTCCGCGAGACGCCCGATCTGTACCTGGTGTTTTACGAGTCGCCGGGCTTGGCGGGCGGGCCGCGCCTGCTGGGCGGCACCTCGCCGCTGACGCTGCTGTTTACCGCCCCCGCCGTGCCGGTGCTCGACGTGGAGCGCCCCCGCGCCGGGGGCCGCTACTTCGACCAGCAGTACGTGGGCCTGGAGCAGCGCGACCCGCAGTTTCAGGACTTCGTCTACGAGCTGTTCCTGACCTTCCCGCGCCTGCAGGACCGCAACTTCGCCCACCGAGTTTTTGCCGTGCTCGACCGCAACCGCATCAGCCAGATGCAGCTGACCGGCGACCGGAACGCGCAGCAGTTCAGCACCCGCTACCCCGGCCTGACCGACGCGCAGGGCAATCCGGCCTACGTGCGCAATATCCCGCTGCCCGGCCGCGCCGACCAGACCGCCGTCATGTCTTCGGACCTGTTCATCCAGCCCACCCGCGACCTGGCGCCCGGCGTGGTGAAGCCGCTGGTGCTGCGCCCCAACCTGGCCATGGGCGGCGTGAACTACTTGAACGGGCAGCCCTGGGACGACCGCACCACCGTGCCCTACGTGGACGAGCAGCCGATGAGCAGCCGCGTGCTGCCGGGCAAGGGCTTCAAGTACCCGTACCTGACCGTGGGTGACCTGCTGGCCGATTCGCTGGTGGAGCTGCCCTACGAGCTGAACTCGGAGCGCTACCACACCGGCCGCGTGACGTTCCAGTACGGGGCTGATTCGCAGGGGCGGGCGCGCTTTCCGTACCTGCTGCCCCTGCAGCCGGCCTTCTTCGAGTACTTCACCGAGCACGACCTGGCCGAGCTGCTGCACTTCACCATCGACCTGAACCACGTGCGCGTGAGCTTGAAGGTGCCGGTGCAGCAGGGGCGCTTTATTACGCTGGAGCGCAGCTACTACACCAACCCGCAGAACCCCAAGGACGAGCTGGGCCGCGAGATTCCCGAGAAGGGCCGCATCGTGCGGGCCAACGTGGGGCTGGGCGTGTTTCCGTTCTACAAGTTCCGCCAGCAGCCCGAGTACAACGACCTATACAAGGTGATGCTCGTCGACGCCGACAACGGCCCGGCCCAGCTGCAGAAGCAGTACGCGGTGGAGTTCTTCGTGGGCGGGGAGCGGATTACCGACCAGGGTGCCGCCCGCCGCGCCACCCGCTACGAGCGCACCCGCAAGAGCATCAACACCGCCGGCAGTACCTACTACGAAGTCACCGGCACGCACTTCGACGTGGCCGAGCTGGTGTGCCCGGCCGGCCCCGGCCTGCCACCGGCCCGCGGGCTTATGGTGCCGCGCTGGAAGGAGCTGGACCGCGGCACCCGCCGCTTCACCTTCGCCGTCGACTTCGGCACCACCAACACCCACATTGCCTACTCCGACGGGCCAAGCAGCCACCCGCGCCCGCTCAGCATCGGCGAGCTGGACCAGCAGGTTATCTGGCTGCACGCCCCGCTGCCCGACCTGGGCCTTTCGCCCTTCCAGCGCTACCGCCAGGGCGCCCAGCAGCTGTGGGCCCAGATTGCCGAGCTCCAAAACCGCGAGTTCGTGCCCTCCTTCGTGGGCGAGGGCGGGGCGGCCTACGCCTTCCCGGTACGCACGGCGGTTTGTGAAACCAGCACCTTCCCCAACGAGCCGGCCCGGGTGCTGGGCAACATCAACATCGGCTTCAGCATCAACACCGAAAACACCGCCGAGCTGCCCCAGAACCGCTTCGTGACCAACCTGAAATGGTCGGCCGAGCTGGACCCCAGCGGCGTGACGCGCATCGAGGCCTTCTTCCGGGAGGTGATGCTGCTGCTCAAGCACAAAACGGCCCTGAACGGCGGCATCATGGAAGACACCCGCGTGGTGTGGTTTGCCCCGCTGAGCTTCGACGCTTTCCTGCGCAACCAGTTCAAGGACAAGTGGGACCAAGCCTTCCAGCAGGTGTTCCGCACCCGCCGCGAGACGCTGACGCTGACCGAATCGGTGGCGCCGTACTACTACCTCACGGCCACGAACCAGGTCGTGCCGAGCCGGGATGAAAACGTGGTCAACATCGACATCGGCGGCGGCACCACCGACCTGCTGGTGTTTGCCGACTCGCGCCCGGCCTACAGTTCGTCGTTCCGCTTCGCCGGCAACGATTTGTGGGGCGACGGGTACGCCCGCGTGCAGGGCGCGCCCAAGCAAAACGGCCTGCTGCGCCTCGGCGTGGGCCACGTGGAAAGCCTGCCCGACTCGGAGCAAAACCAGGAGTTCAAGGGCTACCTGCGCGCCGCGCTCAGCAACAACGACTTCGGCTCGGCCGACGTGACGTCGCTGCTCTTCCTCTACGACGAGGCCCTGCGCTTCTCGCAGAGCCTGGCGCTGGGCAAGGGCCGGCAGCTGCGGGTGCTCTTCTACCTGCACTACACCAGCATTATCTACCACGTAGGCCAGCTCACCCAGCACTTGGGCCTGAAGCTGCCGCGCTACCTGTGCTTCTCGGGCAAGGGCAGCCTGTACCTGCGCCTGCTGGCGGGCGGCAGCAGCATGGGCGCCATCGAGCGGATTTCCAAGGCCGTGCTCAAAGCCGTAACCGGCGTGGAGCCGCCGCAGAACTTCCGCGTCATTCTGGCCGACAACCCCAAGGAAGCCACCACCAACGGCGGCGTCTTGTTCGAGGAAAGCCAGTCGGTGCCCGACGTGGACAGCATCAAGAACATCCGCCTGCTCGGCTCCGAAGCCGGCCCCGAAATCGGTGGCCTGCGCCTGAAAGCCCGCGGCGTGGACGCCGACATGCGCACGGCCGTGCTCGACAACATGCGCAAGTTCCTGGAGCTGGTGCTCGTCAACGACGACGTGGCCCCGCTCATGCGCGAAGTCGGCGTGGACATCGACCGGGCCCGCGTGCTGGACTTCATGCAGCGCGAGGTGGAAGACAGCCTGAACCTGGGTTTGCACCAGCTGGAGCGCACCCTCGGCTCGGAGGAAACCATGCCCGAAACGCTGTTTTTCCTGCCGCTGAAGCAGTCTTTGTTCAACCTCGGCCGGGATTTGCTGCAGGGCTAGTAGCGCGAAGTTGTACTTCGCGTGTCGTTGAACTGTGTCGTCCGGGCATCCGCAACGATGCGCGAAGTACAACTGGGCGCTACCACCCACAACGTGCGCCAGCTTATGAAGCTCAAGTTGTTCTTGCTGCTGCCAGTATTCCTATCCGCCTGTTTTATCGGCGACGATTTCGATGCAGAGCAGATAACCGGGCGCTACTACGTAGTAGGGCAGGGGCCAAGGTGGGGAGAAGACGAATGGCGCGAAGCCGAGCTTTGCTATGAATTCAAGCCGGGTAGTTTCGGTGAGCGGCTATTGCCGCACCAGTTACTGTCGGCCCGGTTCAATAACCGTTTCATTATTGCTGAAACGGGAACAGTTGTAGTGACCCGCCAGAGCGTTCAGGTAGAGCGAGAATACTACCTTGTTTCCGTGCATCCAGATGATGCTTTCAAAGCAGCAGAGCTAGTGCAGGGGCCTTTCGACCGTCAAACATGCTACCAAAGTTTACGGCAACTGACCACCGACACCGCTCTCTCAGAACCTCGTCACTTTCGCAAGGCTGATGCGAGTGACTTTTCCAAACTTTGATTCCATGAGGATTTCCCCCCGCCTCACTGCCCTGCTGACGGGCCTGCTTCTTTCCGCCACCGCCACCCAGGCCCAGACCACGCCCGGCCAGGCCACGCTGGAAGAGAAAAAGGTGCAGATCTGGTGCGCCACCGTGCGCTACGTCTACAACGACAACGGCCGTTCCAACCTGAACAATACTCTGCGCTGCGACGGCACGCTGAAAGCCTTCGAAAGCAGCATCCGGGCCGACAGCCAGCGGGTGTATTCGCTGGTGTACCAGCCGCTGGAAGGCAAGGGCGTGATGTACAAGGGCCTGGGCTCGGATCAGTCACGGCTGCAGCGGCTGGCCAAGGAAATCATCACCAAGCTCGGCGGCTCGCCCCAGCGGCGTAAAGACCCGGCCCGCATGGCCCAGCTCAACCGCCTGCAGGCGGCCCTGACGGGCTACGTGGAGCAGGGCACGCCCATTCCCGGCGACATCGGGCAGGTGAATGCCGAGGCGGCCGAAGCTGCCTACGACAGCACGGCCACCGAAACTCCGGAAAGCCTGACCGCCGCCGAGGCGGGCGATACTGAAACGGCCGCAACGGTGCCCGCGCAAACGGCCTCCGCCGAAAGCCCAATGACCAGGCTGTTCGGCCCCATCGCGCTGATTCTGTCTTTGCTGAGCCTGGTGCTCTGGTTTCTGGAGCGGCGGGTGCTGCGCAACCACATCGACGAACTGAAGAACCGGGCCTCGCGCCACCGCAACGAGCTGGACTCGATGAAGCACAACGGCAGCCGCGGCATGGGGCCCGAAACGGTGGCGGCCGAGCTGACCTTCAGCCAGCGCAAGCAGATCGAGGAGCTGGTGGAGCGGATGGTGCAGCAGCGCCTGGCCGGGCAGCAGCCCCACGGCCGCGCCGCCGCCGAAACCGCCCCGGCCATGCCCGCCAAACCCGCCGCGCCGGCCCCCGACGTGCGCAAAGCCCCGCTCGCGCCCCCGGCCGCCCCGGCACCGCGCCCGGCGCCCGCCGTGCCGCCCGTGGCTCAGGCCCCGGTGCCGCCCGTCTCGGAAGTGCCCGCGCCGTCCGTCGCTGTTCCGGCCGGGCTGCCCCCGGCTGCGGCGGCAGACGAGTTTGATTCGCTGGTGCCGCCGGTGCAGCTGCCGCAGCCCGTGGCCCCGGCGCCCGTACCGGCGGCGCCCGCGCCTGCCGTGCCGCACCAGCCCGAGCCCATGCCGCTGGGCAAGTTCTACGTGAAGGTGCCCGTCAACGGGGGCTTCTCCGACTACGACCTGCACACCGTGGCCCAGCACGACAGCATCTACGAAATCACGCCCGACCCGCAGCGGCCCGACGTGGCCTCGTTCCGCATCAACCCCGACCCGCAGGTGCACCCCTACGCCATCCAAAGCGCCCAATACTCCCTGCGCGAGGCCTGCCGCTACCAGCCGCCGACCGGGCCGGCCATCCGCATCATCACCGAGGAGCCGGGGCAGCTGCGCAAGGTGGGCCCGGCCTGGCAGATCGAGCAGAAAGCTGCCATTCGGTTTGAGTAGCGTACTTTGTCTGGCATCCTGAGCGGGCACATGGTCCGCTTGGCCGTCATGCTGAGCTTGTCGAAGCATCTCTACCGCTTCGTTCGGACGAAACCGTTCGGTAGGGATGCTTCGCGGGGCTCAGCATGACGTTCTTATGTGGCCGGCTTCTGATTAGGATGAGCGGCCTCTTTCACTGACTCTCCCTTATGCTCGAAATAATCCTCGAAGTCGCCGTGGTGGCCATCATCGTGGGCCTGCAGATTCGCACGTTTCTGCGCACGCGCACCGAGGTGGCCCGGCTGGCGGCGCTGTACCCGCCCAAGGACACGCTGCGGGTGGAGCGCCGCCTCGTCACGCCCGATGGCACGGTGGATCTGCCCGACTACGCCGCCGACGCCCCGGCCGACGCCTACGCCGTGGACATCATCCGCACCGACGAGGTGTCGGCCGATTTCCGCGAAATCGTGGTAGACACCAACGCCTACCTGCGCCACAACAAGGGCGCCGCGGCCGATTTCAACATCCTCAAGGACATTGCCGCCCGGCAGGGGCAGGGGCCCGAGTCGGCGGTGCAGGCCAACGTGGCCACGCCCCTGTACCTGGGCCTGCTCGGTACCTTTCTGGGCGTGATTCTGGGCCTGGTCAGCATTGCCCGCCGCGGCG
Source organism: Hymenobacter edaphi (assembly GCF_003258365.1). GTDB lineage: Bacteria > Bacteroidota > Bacteroidia > Cytophagales > Hymenobacteraceae > Solirubrum > Solirubrum edaphi. The sequence continues at coordinate 32,768 of NZ_QHKM01000007.1, forward strand.
TGACCGACGATACCTCGCTCACACCCTTTCTGACCGGCGTGCTCATTGCCATGGTCGGCTCGTTTATGGGCCTGCTGCTCACCCTGATGGGCAACACCCTGCTGCGCAACGCCCGCCAGCAGCGCGACTACCGCCAGAACCAGTACTTCACCTTCCTGCAGGCCCGGCTGCTGCCCATCCTGCACAACGACATGTCGGCCAGCCTGAGCACCCTGAAGGGCGTGCTCGACGCGTTCAACCAGGATTTCGTGGGCAAGGTCACGCTGTTCGAGCCCATCCTGAACACCATCACCGAGAACATCCGCGTGCAGCGCGACTTTCTGGTGAAGCTGGAGGAAATCGGCTTCGACCGCATGGCCCAGGCCAACCTGGCCGTGTTCGAGAAGGTGCGCGAGTCGGCCGAGCTGTTCGGGCAGTTCACGGCCTACCAGCAGCAGCTCAACCAGATGCTCGACAAGGGCGCCGAGTCGGGGCGCGTGGTGGGCGGCATCCTGGACCGCCTCACGGGCTTCGAGCGCGGCATCAACAACCTGGGTCAGTACATCGGCCAGCACGACAACGTAATTCAGCGCCAGCTCGACTTCTTCCAGCGCCACCAGACGGAAATGAGCAACATCGCGGCCCGCTCGGAGCAGTACTTCGACGAAGCCGCGTTGCACCTGACGGAGCTGATGCGCCGCCGCCTCGAGCACCACGAGCGCGACGCCCAGCGCGCCTACGAGAAGTGGGGCGAGTACTTCCAGAAGCTCAATCAGGACAACGCCTTTGAGCGCATCATGCGCCAGCTCGACCCTCTCAAGGACGTGAAAACCAACCAGGAAGCCCTGGCCCGCGACGTGTCGGCCACCCAGCGGGAGCTGCTGCGCAAGATCGAGCTGGACGGGCAGGTGGACGCCAAGCTGCTGGAGCAGCTGACCATGATGAACAGGATTCTGCGCGTGGCCACCGCCAAAAACCGCTGGCAGCGCGGCATGGACAAGCTGTTCGGCGGGGTGAAGGAGCAGGAGTAGGATATTGTGATGCCGATGCCTTTGATAGTGGAATGCATGGTAGCTGCCACAATCTACCTGCTGGTAGTACTTACTGCTTACCGTGTACTTATATACAAAGCAGTATATCCGACGTGGGCCTGGGTTGTGGCTAGATGGACTCTATTTCTCGCAATTGCTCTGATTCCACTTTTTATGTTGTGGGGTCTCTCATTAATGACGGAAGACGACGGCTTAAAGCCGCTTTTCTAAGCATACGCAGCAAACATGCCCAGTTCCGACGACCAGCAACGCTCCGACTTCTTCTGGCCCAGCTACGTGGACCTGATGACCAGCCTGTTCATTATCATGCTGGTGTTGTTCGTGTACAGCTTCAAGCTGTTTCGGGACCGGGAGGAAAGCCAGAAGCGGCTGTTGGGCGAGCTGAAGGTGAAAGCCCAGGAGCTGGAGCAGATTCAGCGCATCCGCGAGTCGCTCCGGCGGCTGGAGGGCGACTATTTTCGCTACGACCCGCAGAACGAGCGGTACGAGTTGCGCGTGGACGTGCAGTTCAAGGCCGGGCGCGACGAGATTCAGGAGCAGTACAAGCCCGCCCTGCTGCGCGCCGGCCGCCTGCTGCAGGAGCGTCTGCGCGCCATCCAGACGACCCTGCCGGTGCGCTACCTCGTCATCGTGGAGGGCATGGCCGCCCGCTACCCCCAGGGCGACCCGCGCAACCAGCGCGAGGAGCAGAGCACCTACCAGCTCAGCTACCGCCGGGCCCTCAACCTCTCGAACTTCTGGCAGCAGAACGGCCTGCGCTTCGGCCAGGACCGTACCGTGGAGCTGATCATTGGCGGCAGCGGCTTTTTCGGCACCGGGCGCTACGCGGGCCGGCGCGAGGGCGACAACAAGCGCTTCCTGATTCAGATCATTCCCAAAATCGGGAAGGTGGCCACGGAAACGGTGCGGGCGCGGTAGCGCGCCCCCAAACCGCCGTATTTTGCCGCTTCCCGTATTCCTCCCTTTCCGCGCCATGACCAACCCCCGACCCCTGCTGAGCGCCTCGCTGCTGCTGCTGGCCGCCTGCGGCCCGAGCAAGCAGCTGAACCCCTCGCAGCAGCTGATAACCGAGAAACCCGTGACCGAAAACGCAACGCCCAAGTCGGCGCCCAAAGCCGCCGCGCTGGACTACCCCAAGGCCGCCCAAGGCCCGCAGACCGACGACTACCACGGCACCGCCATTGCCGACCCCTACCGCTGGCTGGAAAACCCCGACGCACCCGAAACCAAGGCCTGGGTGACGGCCGAAAACAACGTGACCTTCGGCTACCTCGGCCAGATTCCGTACCGGGACCGGATTCGGGAGCGGCTCACCCAGATCTGGAACTACGAGCGGTACGGCGTGCCCCAGCAGGAGGGCGACTTCCTCTACTACCAGAAAAACGACGGTCTGCAAAACCAGGCCGTGCTCTACGTGAAGCGCCCCGACGAGCCGGGCGACGGCGACGTGCTGCTCGACCCGAACAAGTTCTCGGCCGACGGCACCACCGCCCTGAGCGGCACCTACTTCTCCAACGACCACCGCTACCTGGCTTACACCACCTCCGGCGGCGGCTCCGACTGGCAGACCATCAAGTTGCTCGACCTGAAGACGCGCCAGCCGCTCAAGGACGAAGTCAACTGGGTGAAAGTGTCGGGCGTGGCCTGGACCCGGGACGGCTTCTACTACAGCGGCTACGACGCGCCCAAGGCCGGCGAAAACAAGCTGGCCGGCAAAAACGAGTACCACAAGGTGTACTTCCACAAAATCGGTACCGCGCAGGCGGCCGATAAGCTGGTGTACGAAAACAAGCAGATGGCCCTGGGCTTCCGTATTGCCTCCGTCACGGAGGACGAGCGGTTCCTGGTCATCTACCTCACCGACGGTAAGTCGGACGGCAACAAGCTGGCCGTGCGCGACCTGACCGACGCCAAACAGGCCGGCAAGTGGGTGACGCTGGGCCAGGACTACGAATCGGACCTGAACGTGGTGGGCAACGTGGGCGGCCGGCTGCTGGTGTACACCAACTACAAGGCCCCGCGCTACCGCATCCTCGCCATCGACCCGAAGCACCCCGAGCCCACGGCCTGGAAGGATTTGCTGCCCGAAACCGAGAACAAGCTCGAGGGCATCGACCAGGTGGGCGGCCGGCTGGTGGCCACTTACCTGAAGGACGCCAGCTCGCTGATCCGGGTGTACGACGAAGCCGGCAAGGCACTGCGCGACGTGGAGCTGCCGGCCATCGGCACGGCCTCGGGCTTCGGCGGACGCAAGGATTCCAAGGCCGTGTACTACGCCTTCACCTCGTTCACCTACCCCACCACCATCTACCGCTACGACCTGGCCGGCGGGCAGAGCACGGTATGGCGCGCGCCTAAAGTGGACGTGAAGCCCGACGACTACGTGACCACCCAGGTGTTTTACGCTTCTAAGGACGGGACCAAAATCCCGATGTTCATCACCCACAAAAAGGGCCTGAAGCTCAACGGGCAGAACCCGGCTTACCTCTACGCCTACGGCGGCTTTAACGTGAGCCTGACGCCGGCCTTCTCGGTGGCGCGCATGCTCTGGCTGGAAAACGGCGGCGTGCTGGCTATTCCGAACCTGCGCGGCGGCGGCGAGTACGGCGAGGCTTGGCACAAAGCCGGCATGACCCCGAATAAGCAGAACGTGTTCGACGACTTCTACGCCGCTGCCGACTACCTGAAGGTGCAAGGCTACACCAGCACCGAGCGCTTGGCCGTGGCCGGCGGCTCCAACGGCGGCCTGCTCGTCGGCGCCACCATGACGCAGCGCCCGGATATCTGCAAAGTGGCCTTCCCGGCCGTGGGCGTGATGGATATGCTACGCTACCAGAAGTTCACCATCGGCTGGAACTGGGTGCCCGAGTACGGCACCGCCGACAACTACCAGCAGTTTCAGAACCTGGTGAAATTCTCCCCGCTGCACAACCTGAAAGCCGGCACCAGCTACCCCGCCACCCTGATTACCACCGCCGACCACGACGACCGGGTGGTGCCCGCGCACTCGTTTAAGTTTGCCGCCGCCCTGCAGCAGGCCAACGCCGGCCCCAACCCCCAGCTGATCCGCATCGACGTGAATGCCGGGCACGGGGCGGGCAAGAGCACCAAGCTGCTCATCGACGAGTGGACCGACGTGTGGAGCTTCGCCTACTACAACATGGGCGTGAGCCCGTACGGCAACCTGAAATAACACCGGTGGCCAGCCGGCTGCGGGGCGCCGAAACCGCTCCGCAGCCGGCTGCCGCCGCATCAGTTCACTGAAAGTCAGCGTAAGCGAAGTCAGTTCACGTTGCGGTTGTATCTTCGCAGCCGCGTTCCGGCGCCCTGACTCGACATTTTCCATTTCTGATATGAAAAACCTGCTCCTGCTCGGCTTTGCGGCCGGCGCCCTGCTGTCGGTATCGGCCTGCAGCAACCCCGACTTCGAGAAGAAAGACCAGATGGCCGCCGCCGAGCTGCCCGCCCTGCCCCCGACCGCTGCCGGCAAGGATTCGGCCGCCGTGGCCGCCGAGCAGGCCGCCCAGGAAATCAGCGCCGTCAACGCCACCACTACCATCAAGAAGATGCAGCCGGTGATGTAGGCTGCGGCCTGGCCTTACGAGCCCGCAATGCCCGGTTTTCTTCGGAAAGCCGGGCATTCTGTTTGTGCCGATGCCCGCGTGGGCAAGCCGTTGGGCCCGGGGCTGACGTGCGGCGCCGGCGGTGCCGGGCGCAACCGAGCGGCGGCCGGCGCGTAGCTTTGCGACTACCATTTCCCCTTTGCCCTATGCCTGCTCCCGCCACCCTGCGCATCCGCCGCGGCACCGAAGCCGACCTGCCCCGCGTCCACGAGCTGATTGTGGAGCTGGCCGTTTACGAGCGCGCGCCCGAGGAAGTCACCAACACCCTGGCCGACATGCGCCGCGACGGGTTCGGGCCCGCACCCATCTTCGGCTTTTTCGTGGCCGAAACCGTGGAGCAGGGCATTCTGGGCATTGCCCTGTTCTATACCGCCTACTCCACCTGGAAGGGCCGCATGCTCTACCTCGAAGACCTGGTGGTGACCGAAGCCGCCCGCGGCACCGGCATCGGCCGCAAGCTGTTCGACGCGGTGGTGGCCGAGGCCCGGCGCACCGGCGCCCACCGCCTGAAGTGGCAGGTGCTGGCGTGGAACGAGCCGGCCATCGGCTTCTACAAGCGCATCGGGGCCAACCTCGACCCCGAGTGGCACAACGGCAACCTCACCGCCGCCGACCTGCAGGCCTACGCCTGCGACCCGGCCGTGGAAGCGGCGGTGGCCCGGTAAGGCCGGTAGAGCCGCCCCCAACGCAAAGCGTCATCCCCCGCCCGCGGCGCAGGATGACGCTTGAGGCACCGCCGCCAGCCGCCGGCGGTGAGGCCGCGGCTGACAACGCCGGGGTTATTCGATAACCTCCAGCACGGTGCGAAACGACACGTACTGGCCCGGAAAGCGGGTTTCCAGGTCGGCGCGCAGGCCGGGGGCCGCGGCCTGCTGGTAATCGTCGAGCTGCTCGGTGCTGAGGCAGTAGAACTGCGCGGCGTAGGTGCAGCCGTCTTCTTCTTCGTTGAGCAGGCGCAGCAGCTGGCTCCTGACGAAAAAGCCCGTGGCCATGATGTCGGGAATGTGCTTGTCGCGCATGAAGGCCACCCATTCCTCGGCCACTTCCGGGTCGACGCTGCTGGTGATGTTGTAAAGAATCATTGGTGAACTGGTGAGCTGGTGAACTGGTGAGCTTGATGTTCTGGTGGGGTGAACCGCGCAGCTTGCGCAAGCGGAACGACACTCACCAGTTCATCATTTCACCAGTTCGCCATCAGACCCGCATCGGGTCGGGTTGGAAATTCTGGATTCGGGCGCGAATATCGGCCGGGGTCAGCTTTTCGGCCACGGTGGCCGCCGCCAGGGCCGGCAGCTCCGCATCGGCGGCGAAGCGCAGCGACAATACCTGGCCCAGGCTCAGTTGCTGCTCCAGCGGCTGAAAGCGTTGGCCGGTCAGCTCGAAGTAGCGCTGCCGCACTTCCAGCCGCGCCAGGCGGTCCTGCAGGGTGAGGGCGTAATGCTGGCGCAGCATCACCAGGCTGATGAGCAGCAGCACCGACAACGCCAGCAGGCAGAACCACACCCGGGAGTCGTCGGAGCCGTTGCCGGCCACGGCCCAGTAGCGGCGGCCTGTATAAAGCGCCATGATAAGGGCGGCCGGCACAGCTACAAAGTGGTGCGGCGCGTGGTATTTACGGGTGAAGCGGGCTTCGGCCATGCGGAGAGCGGGTCAGCGAAAAGTAAACGTGGGGCAGCGGCAGGCCGGGGTTAGTTCTGACCACGCTTGCGGTTACGCTCTTCGTCGCGGGCGGCCCGTTCCCGCTCCCGGGCCAGGTTTTCCTGGGCCTTGTCGCGCTCCTTGCTGGCCTGCGAGGCGTTTTGCACCGGCCCGCTCACCTGCGGCATGGCCGAGGGCTGGTTGGGCGGCGGCGTTTGCGGGGTGGAGGGGGAAGTAGCCGACGGCGGGGGCGGCGGCACCTGGGCCACGGCTCCCGCGGCAAACAGGCAAAAGCCGCCGAGCAGCAGTATGGGACGAAATAGCTGGTTCATGAGGGAAGGGGGATACAGCGTTCAGGTAAAATACGCGGTGGGGCAGCCGGCAGTTCCCCGCAGGCCCCGGGAATACCGTCAGGATACCTCGACGTAGTCGAGGTCTTTGCCGTGGGTTTCGGGTAGGGTGCTGATGGCCCAGAAGGCAATCAGCAGCGACACGCCGCCCACCACGGCCCCGCTGGCTATCAGGTCGGGCGCCTGGGCCGAGCCGAGGGCGGCGGCGGTGGCCTGAAAAATGGGCACCAGCGCCACCACCGAGCCGCGGGCAAAGTTGGGCGCCGTGGTGGCCACGGTGGCCCGCAGGTTGGTGCCAAACTGCTCGGCCGCCACCGTCACGAACAAGGCCCAGAAGCCCACCGAAATGCCCAGCACGAAGCACATCCGGTAAAACCCCTCGGGCGAGGCACCGCGCTGCAGAAACAGGTAAGCGGCCACGACGGTGCCGCACATCAGCAGAAACAGCTGCAGGGCCCGCTTGCGGCTGCGCAGCAGCTGGCTGAGCGCCCCGCTGGCAAAGTCGCCGAACACCAGACCGAAGTAGCACCAGAACACCGCCAGCCCGGCCGATACCTCGCCCTGCACGCCCAGGGCGCGGCCAAACTCGGGCGCCAGCGTAATCAGAATGCCCACCACGAACCACAGCGGCACGCCGATGAGCAGGCACTTGAGGTACTTCAGCAGCCGCGGGCCGTTGGTAAACAGGGCAAAGAAGTTGCCGCGGTCCACCCCGTGCTGCTTGGCCTGCTCGAACATGCCCGACTCGAACACGCCCACCCGCAGCAGCAGCAACGCCAGACCCAGCCCGCCGCCCACGAAATAGGCGTTGCGCCAGCCCAGCGCCTCGCCCACCCAATAGGCCAGCATGGCGCCCGATACGCCCACTGTGGCCACGATCATGGTGCCGTAGCCGCGCTTTTCCTTGGGCAGCGACTCGGCCACCAGCGTGATGCCCGCGCCCAGCTCCCCGGCCAGCCCGACGCCGGCAATCAGCCGCAGCCAGGCGTACTGGTCGATGCTTTGCACGAAGCCGTTGGCAATGTTGGCCAGCGAATACAGCAGAATCGAGCCGAACAGCACCGACAGCCGCCCGCGCTTGTCGCCGAGCACGCCCCAGAGGATGCCGCCGAGCAGCATGCCCCACATCTGCATGTTGATCAGGTACAGCCCCTGGCTGGTGAGGGCGGCGCCGCGGACGCCGAGGTCGGTCAGGCTTTCCACCCGCACGATGCTGAACAGAATCAGGTCGTAGATATCAACGAAGTAGCCGAGGGCGGCCACGACGACGACGGCGCTGAACAGGCCGGTGGTTTTGGGCGGGGCAGAATTGGGTGGGGTAGAGGTCAGGGCCATGCAGAAGCGGAATCAGGGGCGCAGGTTACGAAGATTTGCCCACGCTTTCGCACGAAGCGCCCCCGCTGGCGCGAGTCCGCCTCACTGGCGCCCCGCCCGTCACTGGCCCCTGCTGGCGCGAGTCTGGCGCGCGCAGCGCGTGACTCGTGTCGCCCAATGGAGGGGAGTCTCCGACTCCCGGCCCGGAAAAGCCACCAGACACGTAAACCCCGCCCCCGGCTTCTTATCTTCCTAGCCCTGATATCAACTACCACTAGCTATGAGTGAGAAATACAAGATCCGCTCCGCGGACGAGGCTTACTTTCTGACGTTTACCATCGTGGAGTGGGCCGATCTGTTCAGCCGCCGCTGTTACAAGGATGTCGTTATCGACAGCCTGCGCTACTGCCAGCAGCACAAAGGCGTGGAGCTGTTTGCGTACTGCATCATGTCCAATCACCTGCACCTGATTGCCCGGTCCGAAACGCCCGCTACGCTGTCGGCCTTCGTGCGCGACTTCAAGAAATTCACGGCGGTGGCGCTGATGCGGCTGGTGGAAAGCCACGAGCAGGAAAGCCGCCGGGGCTGGCTCCGCTGGCTGTTTCAGCAGAATGGCCGGCAAAACGTGCACAACCGCGACTTTCAGGTGTGGCAGCACAGCAGTCATCCGGTGGCCCTGACTTCGCCCGAGCGGCTGCGGGAACGGCTGCGCTACGTGCACGAAAACCCGGTACGGGCGGGCATCTGCCTTCTGCCCGAAGAATACGTGTACAGCAGTGCCGCGCAGTACGCCGGGCGGCCGGAAATAATCTTGCCGGTCACGTTGGTATAGGCGCCGGGGGCGGGAGTCGGAGACTCCCTTCCATTGGGCGACACGAGTCACGCGCTGCGCGCGCCAGACTCGCGCCAGCAGGGGGCCAGTGAAATCCGGGCAATCCGCCGGCGCCGCAGTAATTCGTGGTTTACGGGTGCGCCGCGTCGCAGCTTTCGTGGGTGCAGGCGCCGGGCTCGATCTGCACGGTGATGTGGCCGATGTTGAACTCGTCCTGGATGCGGTGTTGCAGCTCGTGCAGGAAGCGGCTGTCGGTGCCGCTGGGGCGCACGAGGTGGGCGGTGAGGGCCGTGTCGCGGGTGCTCAGGGGCCAGACGTGCAGGTCGTGGACGCCCGTCACGCCGGGTTGGGCGAGCAGAAAGCGGCGCACGGCCACCGGGTCGATGCCGGTGGGCACGGCTTGCAGGCTGAGCTGCACCGTTTCGCGCAGCAGCCCCCAGGAACTATAGGCCACGATGATGAGGATGACGAAGCTGATGGCCGGATCGAGCCAGAGCCAGCCGGTGAAGTACACCAGCGCCCCGCCCAGCACCACGCCCACCGACACCAGCGCGTCGGTGAGCATGTGCAGGTAGGCGCCGCGCACGTTCACGTCGCCCTTCTGCCCGCGGCTGAACAGCCAGGCCGTGAAGCCGTTGACCACGATACCCGCCCCGGCCAGCAGCATCACCAGCGGCCCGTTCACCGGCTCGGGGTGGCGCAGGTGGCTGATGGTTTCCCACAGGATGATGCCCAAGGCCAGGTACAGCAGGGCTGCGTTCAGCAGCGCCGCCTGAATGCTGATTCCCTTAAAGCCGTAGGTGTAGCGCGCCGAAGCGGGCCGCTTGCCGAGGAGCAAGGCGCCCCAGGCCAGGGCCAGGCTCAGCACGTCCGACAGGTTGTGGCCGGCATCGGAAAGCAACGCCGTGGAATTGGCCCACCAGCCCCCGGTGGCCTCGGCCGCCACGAAAGCCAGGTTCAACGCAATGCCCCAGCCGAAGAAACGCCCCACGTTTTCGAGGTCGGCGGGGCCGTGGTGGTGGCCGCCGGAGCCGTGGTCGTGGCCGGCGTGGCTGTGGTTATGGTCGTGGGGCATGGCGGCAGAGGCGTTGAAACGATTCTACAACGTATAGCCAGGACTTAGGGGTGCGACACCGGTTGGTGCCACACCCTTAAAGCCAAGGCGCTACCGTAGCGGAATCGTGTATTGCTGATTGAAGCTGACCTCTTCTATCTCGTCATTGGCTGCCTTGCGTTGCAGCTTACTTACCCGAATCAGCAGCTCATCACCGGCCCGGGCCTCCGCTCCGAGCGGCCCAAGTCCAATGTCGGCATGGGTGGTCTGGTCGGGTGCTACCACGACCTGGATCGGCGCACCCACCGGCTCATTGGCCCGACGCAGGCTGATTTCGGCCTGTGAAACCCGGTAGCGGGCATCATCGGGCAGAAACACGGCCAGCATTTGATTGGGCTGGGCTTTGAGCGAGACAGTCCGGTCGGTCAGCGGGAGCTGCTCCAGCCGTTGATCCGCGTTGCTGAGCGTACACACTACAGTCGGCGGAGGCAGCAAAAAGACCCGAAACCGGTACGTGAACACCAATTTTCGCCCCCGGTATGCCCGCAGGATGACGGGGTCGGCGAAGGGGGTAATAAACAAGAACCGGTTATCGGCGTCGAGGGTGACGGTGGCTCCGGATGCCGTAAACCGAAATGGAGTCTGCTTATAGGGTGTGGGCTGCGGGGCTGACAACGAGTGGCGGCAGTGCAGCAGTAGCACGCAGGAATCGGGCTGCGTAGCCCAATCCGGCACCCACACCCCAGCTACTATCCGCGGCAACGAAGCCTCCCGCGTGCGTTTCGTAAAGTCCCAAACCTGCTCAGGCTGCCTTTCCTGCGGATTGGTCACCGCCTGCACCTTGGTCTGCGCCAGCACAGCGGGAGCCGACAGCGCGCCGACTCCGAGGCCAACCAGCAGTCCGCAGACGGTGCTTCGCATGAGGTACATTGTCGGCATGGCTTAAAGGTAAGCGCTGCCGGTAATCGGTCTGCTTCTCAATTGAAGCTCAGCGGCACCAGCAGCTTCACGCTCACGTTGCGGCCGGGGTTGAACACGCCCACGCGGCCGGTCACGTTGTTCGCGTCGGTGTATTTCAGGCGGCTCAGGTGGTTCTGGTAGGCCACGTCGAACACGTTGTTGACCGCCACCAGCACCGAGGCCAGGGTGCGGCCCTTGCCGTTGGTGAGGTCGGTGCCGGCGCCCAGGTTGACGAGCGTGTAGGCCGCGGTGGGCGTCTCGGTGTCGAAGGCTCCGAAGATGCGGCGCTGGGCGAAGTTGTGCTCCAGGCCCGCGCGGGCGTACACGTTGCCCACCCGGTTCAGCCCCGGCACCTGGCGCAGGTTCACCCGCAGCTCCGACTGCAGCCGGTCGGCGGGAGTGAAGGGCAGCCACTGCCGCCCTTCGTCGGTGCGGCGCTGGGAGCGGACCATCGAAAACGAGTTTTCGAAGTGCAGCCAGTCGAGCGGGTGCGGGTGCAGGTCCACCGTCACCTCGCCGCCGTACAGGTTGGCTGGGCTTTGGCCGTACACGAACACGCGGTATTCCTCGCCGTCCTCGGGGCTGATCTGGGTGGAGTCGCCGCCGGCCGCGTTGCGGATGCGGCGCGGGAAGATGAAGTGCTGGATACGGTTGTCGAATGCGTCGACGCTGAACGTGACGTGCTCGGTGTTCAGGCTCAGGCCCAGGTCCGACTGCAGGCTGGTTTCGGCCCGCAGCGCCGGGTCGCCGATTTCAAAGCGCGTGGTGCCTTCGTGGACGCCGTTGGAGCCCAGCTCGGCAATGTTCGGCGCCCGGAACCCCCGCGCTACGTTAGCCTTGAGCACCAGGTCGTCGGTAAGGCTGAAGGCCCCGCCCAGGCTGCCCGACCAGTTGCGGTAGGTGTTCTGAAACGCGGCAAACTTCGGCTCGGCCCCCGGCGTGCCGGCCGGCACCGGCTGCTCCCGGCCGTCGAGCCAGAGCGCGTCGGCGGTGAGGCGGCGCTGGTCGTAGCGCAGGCCGCCGCTCACATCCAGCCGGCCGAAGGTGCGCTTGGTCACGCCAAATACGCCGCCGTCGAACAGGCGGTAGGCCGGAATCAGGAATTCCGCGCCCAGGTTCTGGTTTTCCTGGGCCATGCCGCTTACGCCCACGGTGGTGTTCCAGCCCCGCAGCTCGGGCAGGAAGTAGCGGGCCGCGTAGTCGAGGGTGCGCAGCTGGAAGTACAGGCTCGGGTCGTCGGCGGCCAGCACGTCGCCGAACTCGCGGCGCAGGTTCTGCTGCCAGCCCACGTTCACGGTCAGCCGCGACTGACCCAGAATGAAATTGTTGTCGGTGCCGAGGCGCAGGTGGTTGATCTGCTGCCGGGGCACGTCGAGGCCGTAGCCGCGGAAGGCGCTCGGGTCGACGAGGCGGCGGCTTACCGCGTCGTCGCCCACCGCCGCTTCCTGCACAAACCGCCCGGTGGCCGAGTCGCGCACGCCTTCAATCAGGCCCAGCTGCTGGTTGAAGGTGCTGAACGTCAGGTGCGAGTAGCCCCAGCTTTTGTTGAGGCCCACGTAGCCGCTGCCGTTCAGCTCCCGGAAGCCCGAGTTGTAGACGCGCCCGTCGTAACGGTTGCGGTAGTCGCCGGCCACCTTGCCCGAGCCGCGCACCAGCCAGTTGAAGCCGCCCAGGTTGCCGGCGTTCATCAGCGAGTAGCCCTGCAGGCGGTTATTGGTCTGGTAGTTGGCCGCCACCGAGCCGATAACCCGGCCGTTGTCCACCGGGTCGGGCGCCACGAAGTTGACCACCCCGGCCATGCCGTCGGAGCCATATAATAAGGAGCCAGGGCCCTTGATGACTTCGGCCCGGTCGATGCTGTACTCGTCGATTTCGATGCCGTGCTCGTCGCCCCACTGCTGGCCCTCCTGCTTGGCGCCGTTGTTCAGGGTGATGACGCGGTTGGAGCTGAGCCCGCGGATGACGGGCTTGCTGATGGCCGCGCCGGTGGTAATCTGGCTTACGCCCGGCGTGCGGGCAATGGCGTCGATGACGTTGGTGCTGGCGTGCTGGCTAAGCTCCTCTTTGTCAATAACCGTGGTGGGCACCGGGGAGCGGCGCAGCTCGGTGGAGGCCGACACGCCCGTCACCACCACCTGGCCCAGCTCGGTCACGGCCGGGCTCAGGGCGAAGTCCAGGGCCGTGGCGCTGCCGGTATCCACGGTGCGCACCACCGTGCCGTAGCCCAGGGAGCGAATCTGCACCAGAAAGCGGCCCCGGGGCAGCTGCTCGAAGCGGAAGCGCCCGTCGGCGTCGGTGGCGGTGCTCTGCTTCAGGTCGGGGAAAAGCAGCGTGGCGCCGGGCAGCGGCTGCTGCGTGGCCTGGTCGACGACGCGGCCGGTGACGCTGACGCGGCCGGCGGCGCGGGGAGTGGGGGCGGGCGTCGTCTGGGCCGCGGCGGTTTCGGCGGCCAGCAGCAGCACCGAGGCCAGCAGGAAGCGGGACATAAAAAAGCGGGAGTAAGCGGGAAGGCAATGAACGGAACGGGCGCCGGGAAGATGCACCAGAAGCAGGAAAACACCGGCCAGGGACCGGTGTTTTCCGTCTCTTTTCTCCATAACCAAACCTAATGGAGAGAAACAAGCCGGCGGCGCACCGCCGACTATAGGATAGCGGCCTGAGTCGGCGCCGATAAGAAGAATGGTACTTTGCTACTAGTGTCGCTAGCGGAGCTGGCGCAGGAAGACCGGCAGTAGTCATAGACTTCTCTCGGACTTGGGTCAGAGTAAGCTCAGACTCAGCCGGTGGTCGGAAATAGCAATTTCTCTGGGCGGAACGGTGGCGGCGGGCCTAGTGGCCGCCCTCCGCGTCCACGTCGGCCCCGACCAGGGCCAGGCGCAGCGGGGCGCCGTTGACGGCAAAAGTGCCGTGGTCGGCCAGGTCGTCCTTCCTGAGCATGTGCACTTTCCCCTGCGGGGCGTTGGTGACGTACACGTAGTGGCGGCTGGCCACCAGGTAGGGCGTGGCGGCGGCCACGTCGAGCAGGCCGCTGAGGCTGCGGCTGGCGCGGCGGGCGCCGGTGGCGGCGTCGTACACGGTCAGGGTGCCGTCTTCGCCCAGCACCAGCACGGCGGTGCCTTCCTCATCCAGGGCGGCCCGCACGAAGCGCGCCGTGCTGCCCACCTGCGTCATGGTGCCGGCGGCCGGGTCGATGCGGAACACGCCGTAGCCGTTGCGGGAGCCGAGGAACGTGCGGGCCGCCTTGGCGTAGTAGATGGTCGACAGCCAGTTGGCGCCCGCGCCGGCCGGGTAGGGCAGCAGGCGCTGCTCCCCGGTCTGCTTCACCACCAGCACCCCGCTGCTGGAGCCGAACAGGGCCTGCTGCCCGTCGCCCGCGTCGCCGTGGATGCCCTGGGTGGCCACGGCCGGCGCGTGCAGCACCGCGCCCTGCGTATTCACGATTTTGACTTGCTCGGGCAGGCTACCAGCCACCGTGTTGTTCTTGTGCGTCACGGCGTAGCTGCCGTTGTCGAACCGGATCATGGCGCCGTGGTGGGCCGTGCCGGTGCGGAAGTTGCCCGGGGCCGCGGCGGCGTGCAGCTGGTCTTCGGCCACGTGGCTGATGGAGGCGTCGCCGTCGTGGAAGATGCTCACCTGGTTGTGGGAGCTGTACACGTGCGAGGGGGTGGGGGCGGTGGCCTTGGTCAGGCCCCACTTGGGCGTGCCCACCACGTGCACGTGGTCGTCGTGCCGCTCGATGCCGGTGTCGAAGAACTCCACGAGGCTGTTGGTGGAATTGGCTACCACGGCCCAGCGCCCGGTGCCCGCCGGGTACACCAAGCTGCCGCCGTGCGAGGCCTGGAAAGTGGTCTGCTCGCTCTTGGCCGGGTTCAGCAGCGTCACGGCCGAGCTGGTTTTGTCGGTGATGAGCAGGCGTACATGGGCGCTTTCGGTTTCGGGAGCCGCCGGCTCCTGCTTGTCTTTCTCCTTGTCGCAGGAAGTCAGGCTAAGGGCAGCTGCGGCGGCCAGGGAGGCGAAGAGGTATGATTTCATGAAATGAGGTCGGAGAGGAGTTGAAGTAGCTGGCTTTAGGGTTATTTGTTTGAAAGTCAGCTGCTTGTGATTGTGGTCTGCCGCTTGCGTAGGGCAACACCGGTTGCGTTCTGCCTTTTGGAGGCAGAAGTAGCGGGAGCAGCAAACCAGAAAAAGAAGGGCCGGCGGAGCCCGGCGTTCAGGCCCCGCCGACGGGCCGCGTGCGGCCTAGCGCACCGTCACCGGGAAGGTCACTTCGGCGTCGGTGGAGCCGGGCTCGGGCTGGCCGGTTTTGGTGCCGGGCTGGTGGCGCAGGGTGATTTTCAGGGTGCCATTGGCGGCCGTAGTTGTCACCAGGCGGGTAGCCAGGCCCACTTCCAGGTTGTTCCGGTCGCGGTCGGTGCGGGTGACGGTTACCAGGTTGGCCGGGGTGGGCACGTACACTATCAGGTGCTCGTCGTTTTCGGCATTTACTTCGGCCGTAATATCACCGGCCGGGTTTTTCGATTCGTCGAGGAAGGTAAGGGCGCCGGTGTAGGTGGTGTTGGCCGTCAGCGTGAGGTTGCCGATGGTGGGGGCGTTGCCGCCGGCTCCGTCGAGGTCCTTGTATTCTACCGTCAGGGGCGTGCCGCCGCCGGCGGGCGTGAGGGTGTAGCGCACGGTGGTAATCAGCTCGTTTTCGTCGTCGGGCGTGGGGTTGTCGTCGTCGTTCTTGCAGGAGGTAGCCAGCAGCGGCGTGGCCAGCAGCAGAGCGGCCAGGAAGGGGCGGAACGAGGTCTTTTTCATGGGTTGGGGAGAAATGAGGATTGAAAAATGGAGGCGCCGCAGCGGCGCTGATGCGAGGTGTCGGGCGCGGCAAATCGGCCCGGATGGTGGAAAAAGCAGGGGAAAAGCCCGCCCGCGCCCTAGCGGGAGCCGGCCCGGCGGCCAAACTCCAGCGGGGCGCGCAGGCGCAGCGTCAGGTTGCGGCCCTGGTCCTGGGCGTAGTACCGGAAGCGGTTCAGGTACTCCCGGTAGCGGGTGTTAAGCAGGTTCGAGCCGGCCAGGCTCAGCTCCAGCGGCACGTTGCCCAGGCGAATGGTCGTACCCACTTCGGCCCCGAGCAGCTGGTAGCCGGCCGGGGCCGCCTGCAGGTCGTACTCGGCGCCGGCCGTGCGGTCCTGCCGGCGCACGGCCGTCAGGCTCAGCTGGGCGAAGGGGCGCTGCAGCCGGGCCGCGGGGCCGGTGCTCCACTGGCGGCGGGCAGTGGCCTCAAACCGGTCGGCGGGCACGAATACCAGGTAGTCGTTGAGGCGGCGGTTGCGGGCGCGCACCACGGCGGCCCGGCCGCTGAGCAGCCAGCCCGGGGCCGGGGCGTAGGTCAGCAGCGCGTCGAGGCCGCGGAACACGGCGTCGGTCTGCTGGGTGCGCCAGAGCGGAAACACGCCCTGAATCGTCTGGTAGGAGCCGGCCACCACCTGATAGATGTACCCGTCGATGTAGTTCTGGTACAGGGTCAGCTCCCCGTTCAGGCGCGGGTTGTCGTGCAGCGTGGCGGTCAAACCCAGGTTGTAGGAGGTTTCGGGCCCGAGCGGGGCTGCTCCGGCCGGGCGGCTCACGTCGTAGCCTTCCTCGTAGATGGCGTTGTGCACGCCCTGGGCCAGCCGCTCGTTGGCGGCCGGGGCGCGGCGTACCAGCCCGGCGTCGGCGCGCAAACTCAGGTGGGTGCTGGCGTCGTACACCGCCCCGAGGGAGGCGGCGGGCGTCCAGTACCGGAACTGTTGCTGCTCCACGCCGTAGCGCAGGGTATCGTCCTGCACGGTCCGGGTGAGGCGGCGGGTTTGCAGGTCGCGGCGGTCCAGGCGCAGGCCGGCTTCCAGCAGCAGCCGCTGCTGCTGCCACCGCTCGATGAGGAAGGCCCCGCCCACCTGGTTGGTGTAGAAGGGGATAAACTGCCGGCTGCCCGGGGCATAACGGTTGCGCTGGTACGTGCCGCTCAAGCCCACCGAGCCGCTGAAGTTGCCCCAGTGCGGATGCTCCCAGACCACGTCGGCGGTGCTGGTGTAGTTCAGGTAGCTGAGCTGGGGCAGGTTGCGGCTGCCGGCCGCGCTGCTGCCGCGCACCACGTCAAACTCGTCGCGGAAATCCTGCTGATGGGCCACGGTAGCCGTCAGCCGCCCGCCGTTGCCGGTTTTCCAGAAGCTTGTCAGCTTCGCCAGGTCGTGGCGCAGCTGCTGGTAGGGCCGGTTGATTTCGTAGCTGAACGAGCCGTTGCCCACCGGCCGGCCCCGGTCGATGGCGGCCTGCAGGTCGGCCTGATTGCCCACCACGGCCGCGCTCAGGATGCCCAGGCGGGAGCTGAACCGGCTGTAGAAGGCCTCTACGCCGTACCGCTCCCGGCGCCAGCCCAGGGCCGCCGAGAAGTTTCGCTCCCGGAAGGCCGTGTTGTCGAGCCAGTAGTCGGGCGTGCGGGTGTTGCCGGCCTGCTTGAGGCTGCCCTGCACCCGCCAGCTCAGGGCCGGCAGCCGGCGCAGGTTGCCCTCCACGGTGGCCGAGGCCGCACCCAGGCCGTTGTTGGACATGCCCACCAGGTTCAGCTCGGCGCCCGTGCCGGCCGTGTCGCGCAGGGGCCGGGGCTGCACCAGCACCACGCCACCCACCGCGTCGGAGCCGTAGCGGACGCCGGCGGCGCCCTTCACCACGGTCAGCTCCGAGGCCACGAACGGGTCGATTTCCGGGCCGTGCTCCTGGCCCCACTGCTGGCCTTCCTGCCGCACGCCGTTGTTCATGATGGCCACCCGGTTGGAGTGCAGCCCGTGAATCATCGGCTTGAAGATGCTCGGACCAGTCTGAATGGCCGTCACCCCGGCCAGTTTCTGCAGCGCCTCGCCCAGGGCCTGGCCCCGGGTGCTCTGCAGCGCCTGGCCCGACAACGAGCCGCTGGCCTGGGGCGTGGGCGCCTCGACGTGCGTGCCGCGCACCACCGCCCCCTGCAGCCGGATCGTTTCGGGGTGCAGGGCGAAGTTGCGCACCGCGGCAGCCGTCACGCGCAGCTCCGCTTCCTCGGGCTGGTAACCGAGGAAATGAACCTGCACGCGGTAGGTGCCGGCGCAGACGTGGAAGTGAAAATGACCCTCGGGGTCGGTCTGGGTGGCGTCCTGGCCCGGCAGCAGTACTACCGTGGCCCCCGCCAGCCCCTCGCCCGATTCATGGTCCGTGACGCGGCCCGCCAGCGGGAGGGTGCAGGTGCTCTGAGCCGTAGCCTGATAGACTACGCCCAGGCACAGCCCCGCCCACAGCAGAGCCGCCGCAAGGCGGAAAAGCATGAAAATGAGAGGAAACAGCCTGAGAATTGATGGGCCGTCGTCGGTACTGCCCGGCTACTGGTGGCCGGGGCAGGACGACGCGCCAACCCCGTACTGCCGCGCAGCCGGGGTTACACTCATTCTAGGCTTGGGCGGGCGGGCCGCGCAGCCACGCCGCGGCGGGCGTGGTATCGGCCCACACCGACTCCTGCGCCGTGCCTTCGGGCCGGGCGTAGGAGTAGAAGGGCACCGGCACCGTCAGCTCCGCAGCGGGCTGAAACGGTACGTCGAACAGGTGGTCGACGGGGCAGTGCTGGTGCTTGGTGCTCAGCACGGCTTTGTCGTGCCGGCCGGGCTGGTGGGCTACTTCCTTCTCCGTGTGCTCGTGGCGGTGCAGCGCCAGAATAGCCGACTCCGGCAGCAGCACCCGCACAAAGCAGAGCAGCAGCAGGGTGGCTATATGGGAGCGGATTTCGCGCATCGAAGGGGAGAAAGGACGGTCCAAGTACGGACAAAGCTGGCGACTGGCCAAACGGAAGTGCAAAAACACCAACTGGCCGGCAAAGTTGCACGCAGAATCGACAACAAACTGCCCTGGATTTTACGTAACTTATTCACCCGATTGTACCACCCATCTTACCTGCGCCCCACCCATGAAGCGAATCTTACTCCGTACCCTGCAGCAGTTGGCCCGGCAGATCCGGCCCAAGAAAAATTCCCCCACCAGCGCCGACAAGCCGGCCGAGGCGCTGTTCGTTTAAGGGCTTGTTTGGGATTTTAGGCTTTAGTCCTGCGGAGCCCCGCGAAGCTTCTCTACCGCTTCGCTGAACGAGCCAGACACAGCAGGCAGAGAAGCTTCTCGGAGCTCAGCAGGATGTTCTGGAGGCGTTTACAGCGAAATCCAAACTCACTTAACACCCACCGTCGGCGCATTCGCACAGTCCGGGGCTACGTTCAGCGAGCAAATCGACTTGTCAACCGAGTCTCCCAGATCGGGATTTGGCACGAATCTTATTTCGGGTCATCTAACCGCCTGACTTTGTGCTGATGAACTCGCTCCATTTCGATTCGCTCGTCCTGTTTCACGACCCCGCGCTGCGCCTGCTTTACCACCGCTGGCGTGGCCAGCACAACATGTACCGCTTCCGGCCCGCCGTGGAGTACGTGCAGCACTTGTTGCACCAGCACGCCATCGAGTCGTGGGTGATTGACCTGAACGGGCTGCCCAACCTGGGCCTCGATGACCAAATCTGGTTGAGCGACGAAGTACTGCCTACATTGGCCCCACTCGTTCACCTGCGCCAGCTGGCACTGGTGCTCAGCCCCAACGTATACAACCAACTGGCGGCCGAAACGCTGCTGCACCAGGGGCAGCAGCACCTGCGCTTCGACATTCAGTTCTTTTCCGACTCCGTGGCGGCCCTGGACTGGCTGATCAACCCCACCGGCCTGCCGGCCGTGCCGGCCACCGCGCGCATGGTGGCCTGAAGGGTGAGCGGGCGCTGACCCCGGCTCTTTTGGCGGCCTATCGGCACAATTCGGCTCCTGCAACTGTCAGGCTGACAGCTTTGGGGCGCTGCCGGTGGATGTGGAATACGATTTGACACCGGCCCCTCGGCCCGGCTGCTCCCCGCGGGCGGCCGGGCCGTTTCATTTCCGACTTCTTTCCATAACCCATTTCTACCCGCCATGCAGGAAACCGGCAGCATCTCGATTCACACCGAGAATATCTTCCCCATCATCAAGAAATTCCTGTACTCCGACCACGAAATCTTCCTTCGGGAGCTGGTTTCCAATGCCGTCGACGCTACGCAGAAGCTCAAGAGCCTGGCGCAGCTGGGCGAGTACCAGGGCGAAGCCGGGGAGCTAAAGGTGTCGGTGAGCGTGGACAAAGAAGCCCGCACCATCACCATTTCCGACCGCGGCATCGGCATGACGGCCGAGGAAATCAAGAAGTACATCAACCAGATTGCGTTTTCCGGGGCCACCGAGTTCGTAGAGAAGTATAAGGACAAGGACGCCTCGGCCAAAGACCAGATTATCGGGCAGTTCGGCCTGGGCTTCTACTCGGCCTTTATGGTGGCCAAGGAAGTTGAAATCTTCTCCAAGAGCTACAAGGAAGGCTCAGAAGGCGCCCACTGGACCTGCGACGGCAGCACGGAGTACACCATCGAAACCACCGACAAAGCGGAGCGCGGCACCGACGTGGTGCTGCACGTAGCCGAGGATTCGGACGAGTTTCTGGAAACGGCCCGGCTGCGCGGCATTCTAGATAAGTACTGCAAGTTCCTGCCCATCCCCATCGAGTTCGAGGGCGAGGTCATCAACCAGACCCAGCCGCTGTGGACCAAGCAGCCCGCCGACCTCACCGACGAGGACTACGTGCAGTTTTACCAGACGCTGTATCCCTTCTCCGAGCCGCCGCTGTTCTGGATTCACCTCAACGTGGATTACCCCTTCAACCTGACGGGTATTCTGTACTTCCCCAAGGTGAAGGACGAGCTGCAGCTGCAGCGCAACAAGATTCAGCTGTACTCGCGGCAGGTGTTCATCACCGATGAGGTGAAGGACGTGGTGCCCGAGTTCCTGATGCTGCTCCACGGCGTCTTGGACTCGCCCGATATTCCGCTGAACGTGTCGCGCTCATTCCTGCAGGCCGACACCAACGTGCGGAAAATCAACCAGTACGTGACCAAGAAGGTGGCCGATAAGCTGGCCGAAATCTACCGCAAAGACCGCGCGGGCTTCGAGCAGAAGTGGTCGGACATCGGCCTGTTCGTGAAGTACGGCATGCTCTCCGACGAGAAGTTCTACGACCGCGCCAAGGACTTCGCCCTGCTGCAGAACGTCGACGGCAAGTTTGCTACCATCAACGAGTACCGGGAGCAGGTGCAGGCCAACCAGCAGGACAAAAACGGCCAGACCGTGCTGCTCTACACCACCGACGCGGAGGCCCAGCACGCCTACGTGGTAGCGGCCCAGGACCGCGGCTACGACGTGCTCAAGCTCGACGGCCCGCTCGACTCGCACTTCATCGGCCAGCTGGAGCAGAAGCAGGAGAAAACCACCTTCAAGCGCGTCGACGCCGAGACGGTAGGCAAGCTCATCGAGAAGGAGGAGACGACCGAGAGCGTGCTGTCGGACGAGGAGAAAACCAAGCTGCAAGAGCTGTTTGCGCAGGCCATCAGCAACCCCGCCATGCAGGTGCAGGTGGAAGCCCTGTCGCCGCAGGACGCGCCGGTTATCATCACCCTGCCCGAATTCATGCGCCGCATGAAGGACATGCAGCGCGTGGGTGGGGGCGGTGGTATGGCCATGTTCGGCTCCTTGCCGGATAGCTACACCGTCAGCATCAACGCCAACAGCGCCGTGGCCCAGCGCGTGCTCAAGCTGGAAGGTGAAGCCGCCACCAAGCTGGCCAAGCAGGCCTTCGACCTGGCTTTGCTGGCCCAAGGAATGCTGAAGGGCGAGGCCCTGACGCAGTTCGTGAAGCGCAGCGCCGAGCTGCTGGCGGCGGAGTAAGTGGTGAAATAGTGTGCTGATGAACTGTTGCGGTTGTCGTTCCGGCGGCACCCCGCGGCACCATCAGGTCAGACGGCCCCGGCAGCTTCGGTTGCCGGGGCCGTTTGCGCATTTAGGGACAGTCAGAACGTCAAACTCACCAGTTCACTATTTCACCAACTCACAGCCGGGCACTATCTGCGCCTATATTTACGTTTCGCTCCCCAGAACCCCCTGCCTGCCTTTGCCGATGCGTTTGTTCCGTCTGTCGCCCACGCTGTTGCTGCTGCCTTTCCTGCTGCTCAGCGCCTGCGCCAAAAAAACGGTTTCCTTTAACAGCAAGCCCGAAGCGGCGGCCACGGCCAGCCTGGCCGGCCGTACCGATACCCTCACCACCGCCCGCGACACCACCAACGCGCCCTCGCTGAGCACGGTCAAGAAGCTCAGCAAGGAAGAGCAGCGCAAGGCCCTGGAAAAGGAAAAGGCCGAGCAGCGCAAGTCGCTGACCAAGAAGAAGAAGCGCATCTTCATGGGCGAGCGGATCAAAAAGGGCTACACCAAATCGGGACCCAAGGGGCGGAACCAGGTCATCGAAGTGTTCTACTACCTGAAGACGCCCAAGCAGCCCAACCAGTACGCGCCGACCAAGTGGCTGTTCAACCCGGTCAAGAAGCGGCTGGAGAAAACCGCGACCCTGGCCGAAATCGACCTGGCGAAGTACAAAATCCTGCATGGCCCCTACAAGAAGATGCAGGGTGGTAAGGTTATCGAAACGGGCTTCTACTACGTGGGCACGCGCCACCTGCGCTGGGAGCGGTTCAACAAGGATAACATCCTGATCAGCAAGGTGCACTACGAGCAGGGCTTCCCGCGCGACGCCAACATCAGCTACTACGACGGCGGCAACACCATGGTCAAGGAGGTGGTGCCCTATATCGACGGCAAGCTCGAAGGCGAGTACATGAGCTTCAAGAACGACGGCCAGCCCGACTGGCACGGGCAGTTCGAGAATGGTAAAAAAATAGGCCTGTGGACTAAATACTGGGGGTTTCGCAGCCGCCGCCACTACGAGTACGAGTACGGTGAATCGGGCTACGAACCCGAAACCGAGCCGGTGCTGCTGAAGGAGTACAACCGCAACGGCGTGCTCATCTACGAAAAAGACAAGCTCGACAAGCGCGAAGCCGACGCCAAGAACCCCAGCCAGCCCCGCCGGAACTGATTTTTAAATGTGGTTGAATGTGGAAATGTGGGTAATGTGAGAATGTCGTTCATCGATGCTCACATTACCCACATTTCCACATTCATTTAAAACGCGTCCTCGAATGCGTCGATGCGGAAGCCCTGGGAATTGGGCGTGAGGCTGAGGATGTCGAAGCGGATGTCGTGCTGCCAGTCGTGGCGCAGGATGAACTGCTCGGCGGCGCGGCGGATGCGCTGCTGCTGGGCCGGCGTCACGAACTCCTCCGGGTAGCCGTAGCGCAGGTCGGTGCGCACCTTCACCTCCACGAACACCAGGCGCAGCGGCTGCGGTTGCTGCACAATCAGGTCGATTTCGGCCCGGCCGGCGCGGTAGTTACGCGCGGCCACGGTGTAGCCGCGGGCCACGTAATAATCGGCCGCAGCCTGCTCGCCGGCGGCGCCAAGGGTAGGGGAGGGCATAGCAGCGGGTGAAGAGGTTTGGCCGGAAACTAGCGCTTTTGTCCGAGCCGGCGCCTGCTCGCTGCAGCACCGGCCAACGACCTCAGCGAACCAGCCGCCGGCGCCGATGGTTTGGGTTTCGTAATTTTGCTTTTCATGGAAACCGACTTCCTCTCTGCCTGCGTGCAGCCCGTGGTGCCCGCCGCCGCCGCGGCGACTCCCGAATTTGCTCCGGCTGCCGGGGCCAACCGCCGCGTGCTGGTGCAGCGCCTGGGCCGGGTGGCCTACGTGCCCACCTGGGACCAGCAGGAGGAATTGCTGGCCGCCACCGTGGCCATCAAGACGCGCAACCGCCAGGGCGAAGCCAGCGGCGCGGCCCCCGAAGCCACGCCCAATCACCTGCTGCTCTGCGAGCATCCGCACGTGTACACCCTGGGCAAAAGCGGCAAGCCTGAGCACCTGCTGCTCGACGAGCAGGCCCTGGCCGCCCACGGCGCCACGTTCCACCGCATCAACCGCGGCGGCGACATCACCTACCACGGCCCCGGGCAGCTCGTGGGCTACCCCATCCTCGACCTCGACAACTTCCGGCCCGACATTCACTTCTACCTGCGCACGCTCGAAGAAGCCGTTATCCGCCTGCTGGCCGACTACGGCCTCGCGGCCGGGCGCATTGCCGGCCTCACCGGCGTCTGGCTCGATTTTGAGGAAGGCGCACCCAATCCGCGGAAAATCTGCGCTATGGGCGTCAAGTGCAGCCGCTGGGTGACTATGCACGGCTTTGCCCTAAACGTCAACACCGACCTCGGCTACTTCGGCCACATCGTGCCCTGCGGCATCACCGATAAGGCCGTGACCTCGCTGGCGCGGGAGCTGGGCCGGGAAGTGCCACTGCGCGAAGTGGAAGACCGGCTGCTGCGGCACCTGGCCGAACTCCTGCAAGCTGAAATCGTTGAATAATTCCGGGCTTCGGCCTTTTTTTGAATCTGCTCAATAGTACCATCGGAGCAGCCCCGCATGAAAGCAGACATCAATTTTGACCCCGTAGAAGGCGTGGCCGTGGCCATCGTCCCCGATGAGGCCGCCGCCGTGGAAGCCGGCAAGGCTGGCTGGCTGGTATACCTGCTCAACCATAACCGGTTTGCGCTGGAAAACGTCATTGTCAGCTCCAATGGCTACGGCCTCGATGCCGAAGGCCATACCGTGCGCACTTCCACCCTGCGCCACCACTTCCCCGAAGTGGCGGCGCAGTCGGCGGTGCCCGTGGAGCCCATCGACCCTGCCCTGTTTCATCTCAACAACCAGTACTGGATCAGCTACTACCGCGACGGTCAGATTTTCGACAAGAAATTCATCTTTGTGCCCGATTCCATCGTGGCCGACAACCTGATTCCCATCGGGCTGCTCGGGCGCGAAGGCGTGCTGCACAGCTAGCCGGCGTCCGGCTTCGTTCGCCGTTCCGTACCTTTACCCCTCTCACTACCGATCTATGACACCTAACGGCGTGACACTGGGGTTGGCCTTCTTATGGGCGTTTTTGGTGGCCCTGTTCGCAGTGCCCTCCGTCATTTACGTTGCCCACCTCAAGAATATGCTCGATCTGCCCAACAAGCGGACCGTGCACGCCGTGCTCACGCCCCGGCTGGGCGGGGTGGCCATCTTCGCCGGCTTCATGTCGGCCCTCACCATCTTCGCCGACCTGCGCAACGGCATTCAGCAGCTGCTGGCCGGCTGCATCGTGCTGTTCTTTATCGGCCTGAAGGACGACCTGGTTTCCATCTCGCCCGCCAAGAAACTGGTTGGGCAGCTGCTGGCCACGGGCGTCGTGATGTTCATGGCTGATATTCGTATCACCAGCTTTCAGGGTATCCTGGGCATCCACGAGCTGCCCGACGGTATTAGCTACGCCTTTACCTTCCTGGCCATTGCCGGCATCACCAATGCCATCAACCTCATCGACGGGCTCGACGGGCTGGCCGGCTCCATCGTCATCATCATCGTCAGCACCTTCGGCTACTATTTCTACCGGTACGGCGGCGCCGACTACGGCAACTACGTGTTCGTGTCGGTGTGCGTCATCGGCGGCATGCTCGGCTTTCTGCGCTACAACTTCCACAAGGCCACCATCTTCATGGGCGACACCGGCTCCCTGCTGTGTGGCTTTATCGTGTCTGTGCTCACCATTCAGTTCATCGAAATGGGCGCCGACCCGCAGGCGCTGCACCCGTTCCAGTCGGCCAATCCTTCCGTAGCTATTGGCGTGCTGTTCGTGCCCTTGTTCGATACCATCCGCGTCTTTGCGGTGCGCGTGCTGAACGGCACCTCGCCCTTCACCCCCGACAAAAACCATATTCACCACCGCATCCTCGCCATGGGTTTTCAGCAGATCAGCACCGTGCTGCTGCTGGCCCTGCTGAACTTGGTGGTCATTCTGTTCGTCATCAACTTCGCCGAGCAGGGCAATACCATCCTGATTATTGCGCTGCTCGCCTTCTCGTTGTTGCTCAGTGTATTCCTTGGCACGTATCGTAGCCGTAGCGCCCGGCAGCGGGTGGCTTCGTAAGGCCTGTTGCTGGCTGGCCGGCGTCGTTGGCCTGCTGCTGAGCCTGAGCCCTGCCGCCGGCGCTGCCGAATACCGCCCGCTGCCGCCCGCCGCCCCCACCGGCCTCGGTAGTGACTGGCTGATTCATACCCCCGCCAGCAACAAGCTGGTGCTCTATCTGCCGGGGTACCACGCGCCCGCTCGCGCCTACTACCAGTGGGTCAATATCCGCCCAGGGCAGCCGTTTCGCATCACTTTCGCGGCCCGGCAGCAGCTCACGCTGTTTCTCGATAATCAGCTGGTTTTCCGCGCCCCCAGCACGGCCAACTACACCCTCGATCTGGCAACGCTGCTGCCCGCTGGCAGCAAGAGCACCACGCACCTGCTCTGTGTGTGGCATCCTGAGCAGTCCCCCAACTACGCTTCCTTCGCCAACGCCGCTGCTCCCGAGCCCAAAGCGGGCCGCACGCAGGGCGCGGCGCGCTGGCAGCCCCAGCCACGCCTCGCCGGCCACGAGGGCGAAAACATCTTCCTTTGCTTTCTGCTGCTGATTGGCCTGCTCTACGGCGCCATCCGCACCATCTACCGGCCGGGTTTTGCACGCATCTACGAACTTTGGAGCAACACCGCCGGCGAGCAGAACTTCCTGTCGCGCCCAACCATCACTTGGCTCAACCTGCTGCTGGTTCTGATATTTTCCCTCTCGCTGGGGCTGCTTATCGTGGCTATTCACACCAATGTGCAGAGCCTCGTCATTCTACGGCGGCTTTTTGCTATATCCGAATCGGGGCTGGTGCTGCGCGTGCTCACTTACGCTGTCGTGGTGGCCAGCTTCGTTCTGGCCAAGGTGGTATACCTGTCGCTGATGGGCTATATATTTAATGTATCCTCCTTGGTCTTGGTTCAGTACCGCGAGTTCGTGCGCAGCCTGTTGTTCATGGGCTTGTTCCTGCCCATCGTCATGTTGCTGTACCTGGTGCTCAATCAAACTTGGCCCGAAGGCGTGTTGCTGGTATCCAACGGAGTGGTTTCGTTGATGTTATTGGCCACCGTTTTCCGCGTGGCCCGCACCCTGCACCGGCGCACCTCCCTGCTGAATCTGCATTTGTTTTCGTACCTTTGCACCACCGAAATCATTCCCTTGACGGTGTTGCTCAAGTTGTTGGTAATCACCTCCTGATAACACCGCATTCAGGGGCTTCGTCCACACCCTGCCCCTTCGTATCGCTTAGTTTTACTTTCTTCTCTTTATGGCCGAGAGCACAGACAAGCCGGGTACCGGTCGGCACGCCAAGCGCATTCGCAGCATCTTGGTGACGCAGCCCAAGCCGGCCAACGACGTGTCGCCGTATTTTGCCATTGCCGAGAAATACGGCATCAAGGTGGATTTTCGCGAATTCATCCAGGTAGAACCCGTTTCCTACAAAGACTTCCGCAAGGAAAAAGTCAACATTCAGGAGCATACGGCTATTATCTTCACCAGCCGCAACGCTGTCGACCACTTCTTTCGCATCTGTCAGGAAGCCAAGTTGGAGATGCCCGCCGAAATGAAGTATTTCTGCATTTCCGAGCAAACGGCCAACTACCTGCAGAAGTACATCGTGCTGCGCAAGCGCAAGCTGTTCATCGGGCAGCGCACCGCCGCCGACCTCTTCGATGTCATTAAGAAGCACAAGGGGGAGAAGTTCCTCTACCCTTGCTCCGATATCCGGAAGGATGACATCCCGGAATTCATGCGCGCCAACGGCTTCAAGTTTACCGAAGCCGTCATCTACCGCACCGTCGCCAGCGACCTATCCGATCTGTCCGACGTGAAGTACGACTGCCTGGCATTTTTCAGCCCCTCCGGCATCAGCTCGCTGTTTATCAACTTTCCCGATTTTGTGCAGGAAGGCACGCGCATCGCCGCTTTTGGCCCCACCACCGCCAAGGCAGTGCGTGATGCAGGTCTGGAGCTCGATATCGAAGCGCCGCAGCCCAACGCCCCATCGATGACCGGTGCTATCGAAGCTTACATTCGCTTACACCACGGCGCTGAAATAGCCAAGGAGCAGGCCCGCAACAACAAGCAAAAAGCGTAAAACAGCGCTGCTCAGTCCTAAAACAAGCGGTAAGCATATAATTATGCTTACCGCTTGTTTTTTTAGCAGGATTTGTTGGGGGGTGATTTTTCTATACATTTGAAAAACTTACGCTGACCCACCCATCAACCGTAACCACCCACCTCTCAGTCGCTTCCTATGAAGGGAAATTTACTTGCCACCCTCCTGCTTTCAGCAGTGGCAGGCTCGGCTGTTGCCCAACAGCAACCGCAGTTCAGCCACTATGCCTTCAACGGCATGTATTTGAACCCCGCCTACGCCGGCATTAAAGGTCAGGGGGAGATTACGGCTATCGGGCGTTATCAGTACTTTAACTATAAAGCAACGCTGGACCGCGGCGGCGAGCCTAAAACCTACGCATTGACGGCCAACCTGCCCGTACGCGCCATCGGCGGCGGCCTGGGCGTGAGCATCTACCGCGACGAAATTGCGCAGTCGGAAATCACCTCCGCTTCGCTTTCGTACTCCAAGCACTTCAAGGTAGGCGACGAAGGCCGCTTTGGAGTTGGTATCCAAGGTATTTACAATAACTGGCACCGCGACGGGGACTACCGCTACGTCGACCCCTACGACCCGAACATTCCCGCCAACAGCTCCGACAACAAGTTTGATGCAGGCGTAGGCGTGTGGTACGAGTCGCCGCGCTGGTACGCCGGCCTGAGCGTAAACAACCTGCTCCGCTCGCAGTACAGCTTCCAGAGCATCAACGATGCCGCTGGCAACCCGCAGGGCAAACGGGCTACGGCCACGGCTGAAAACCACAGCTACCTGAGCGTTGGCTACAATTTTGACCTGACCGACAACATTGTGCTGACGCCTACGGCCATCGGCAAGGTGGTACTGCCCGGCAAATTCGGCGACGGCAAGAAATTCTCGTTTGACAACAACTCGTTCGAGGTGGGCGCCCGCGCCACCATCAACGACAAATTCTGGGGCGGTGTAGGCTACCGCTACGACGAATCCCTGACGGGCATGCTCGGAGCGTCCGTGCTGAAGGACAATGTGCTGCGGATTGGCTACGCTTTCGACTGGATTGCATTTAACCAACAGGCTCGGGCCTTCAGCTCGCACGAGATTATGCTCTCCTACCGCCTGCCCAAGCCCGGGTTGGCCACGCGCCCCGCTATTCGTACCCCCCGCTACAGCTTCTAGACCGCGGGAAACGGCGATAATCGGCAAGGCTACCACGCTTTTCGAACCGGAATTTGGTGCTGGTGTAATAACTCGGCACCACTTTCCGTTTGACGGGTTGGCTAACCAATTCGTAGACAAACGAATGAGGTTTGGCTAAACGCTTGTTTGCGAAACGCATTGTCGCTAAATTTGCCAAGCGCTAAATTGTAATCTTTGGGTATCGCCGCCTGAACAGTCACTTTCACCCTCACATGAACAAGTTTCTTGGTTTGCCCCTCATCGCCTCCGTGGCCTTGATGTTGGGGGCTTGCAGCTTCGGCACCGGCCCCCAGGGTGACCTGGTAGGAGCTCAGGACCGACCGGAATTCAACCCGCAGGAAGTCCCCTTCGGGATGGTTCCTTGCCCCGGTGGTACCTTCCACATGGGCCAGACCGACGAAGACATTGCCGCTTCGATGGTTAACATGAACAAGCAGGTAACCATCGCCGGCTTCTACATGGACGAGACGGAAATCACCAACAACGAGTACCGGCAGTTCATGAACGCCGTGATGCAGGACTCGGTGGACGTGCTGGGCCAGGAGTACATCATGACGGAACTGTACCCCGACACCACGGTATGGGTGCGCGACTTCACCTACCACATGGGTGACCCGCTGATGGAATACTACTACAGCCACCCGGCTTTCGACGATTACCCCGTAGTCGGCGTTGACTGGTTTGCCGCCAAGTATTTCTGCAACTGGCGCACGAAAAACAAAAACGCCGCTGCTGCTGAGGAAGGCGTAGCTGGGGTACCGGGTTTCCGCCTGCCCTCCGAGGCTGAGTGGGAATACGCCGCCCGCGGTGGCCGCGAACTGGCGACGTTCCCCTGGGGCGGCCCGTACCTGCGCAACACCAAAGGCTGCATGCTGGCCAACTTCAAACCCGGTCGTGGCGACTACGCTTCGGACGGTTACGCTTACACTTCGCCGGTAGGTTCCTATTTCCCGAACGACTTCGGCCTGTACGATATGTCGGGCAACGTATCCGAGTGGTGCGACGACGCCTTTCTGGAGGCCTCGATGCCGGTGGTGTGGGACATGAACCCGACCAACCCGGATGACAACGAGCCCCGCAAAGTAGTGCGTGGTGGTTCGTGGAAAGACATTGCCTACTACCTTGAAACGGGTACCCGCAACTTCGAATACCAGGATTCGGCCCGCTCCTTTATCGGTTTCCGCTGCGCGCTGATTCAGATCGGTATGGGTACCAACAACCGTTTGTAACCACCCAAGGGATTGTCCCTCTTTTTTAAGTCAACCTCCAACACCCACTTTCTTTCCAACTTTTAACTAATGGCACAAAAAGAGAACTTCCTGTTCGACGTGGTGATGCCGAAAATTTACGGCATCGGTGCTGCCGTAGTAATCATCGGCGCACTCTTCAAAATCGAACACTGGCCTGGTGCTGACGTGGCAATTATCGCCGGTCTGGGCACGGAAGCACTTATCTTCTTCCTGAGTGCCTTCCAGCCGCAGCACAAAGAGCCGGATTGGGCGCTGGTTTACCCCCAACTGTCGGAAGGCTACGACCCTTCGACCGACAGCAACTCGTTTGCTGCTACGGACAACTCGAGCAAGGGCCTGACCCGCAAGCTCGACGACATGCTGAAAGACGCCAATGTGACTCCCGACGCTATCAAGTCGCTGGGTGAAGGCCTGAACCGCCTGAGCACCACCACTTCGCAGCTGACCACCCTGGGCGACGCTACCAACGCTACCGACGAATACACGCAACGCGTGCGTTCGGCCGCTCAGTCGCTGGACAACATCAACGTTGCTTACAAGCAGACCGCTGAAGCCATGTCGGCTATGTCGAGCGCTACGGCTGATGCCAAAGAATACCACCTGCAGGTGCAGAACGTGACCAAAAACCTGGGCGCGCTGAACGCAGTCTACGAAATGGAACTGCAGGATGCCAACACGCACCTGAAATCCATGAACAAGTTCTACGGCACGCTGAGCCAGGCTATGGAAAACCTGGTAAGCGCTGGCAAAGACACCGAGCAATTCAAAGACGAAGTCGCCAAACTGACCGTCAACCTGAACTCGCTCAACCGCGTGTACGGCAACATGCTGAACGCCATGCGTGCCACCAGCTAATTGCTGGACACGTTAAGAATTGGTTCTCAACATCCACCCAGGTCTCTTTTATAGGAATCCAATACAATGGCGGGAGGTAAAGAAACACCGCGGCAAAAGATGATCGGCATGATGTACTTGGTACTGACTGCCCTTCTCGCGCTGCAAGTAAACTCCGCAATTCTGCTCAAATTCAAGTTCCTCGACGACAGCTTGTCGAGCATCAACCAAAAGGTGCTGAAAGCTAACGACGATGCGGTAAAAGGCATCCAGGCGCAAGTCGAGAAGAACCGTAACACGCCCAAAGATGTGGCCGTGTTGAAAAAGAGCGAGGAAGTGCGTGAAAAGACGAAGCAGGTTGTAGCCTATCTGAACGATGTGCGCGACAAGCTGCTCGTAGCTACCGAAAACGGTAAGGCTGGCAAGGGCAACAATGCTTATAAGAACATGAGCATGGAAGACAAAGTCGCCATTACCATGCTCGGTCCAAGCAAAAACGGTCTGGCTTACAAGATGAAGGACGAGCTGAACGGCTATTCTTCCTACATCAAGGCTATCGTACCGGGTGCATCTCCGCTGGCACTGGATGCCAAGGAAGATCCGGGCGTAACGGAACAGTCGCAGAAGAGCAAAAACTTCGCGGAGCTGAACTTCGAAAACACGCCGCTGGTAGCTGCACTGGCTGTGCTGTCGCAGAAAGAGGCTGAAGTGCTGAAGTACGAGTCGGACGCCATGGCCGAGCTGTCGAAGCAGGTGGGCGGTACGGTAATCGTATTCGACAAAATCGGGGCTTTCGCCAGCGCTGAGTCGAACACGGTAGCTGCCGGCACCAAGTACAAAGCTGAACTGTTCCTGACGGCTTCGGCCACGGGTATGCGGCCGGCAATGACGCTGAACGGCTCGCCGCTGCAGGTTGGTCCGGACGGCAAAGGCAAGATTGAGTTCACGGCTACCCCTGGCGCATTCGATGCTTCGGGCAACGCCAGAAAAAGCTGGACGGGTACGGTTCGCATCAAAGGCAATAGCGGCCGCGATACGACGTTTAAGGTTACGGTTCCTTACATCGTGACCAAGCCCGTCATGCAGATTCAATCGGCTTCGGTACAGGCGCTGTACTTCAAGTGCGGCAACAAGCTGACGGTTTCGGTACCGGCGCTGGGTGCCAACTACAAACCGGGCTTCACGGCCTCGGGTGCTTCGGTTATCCAAGGCGGCAAGCTGGGCGAAGTAACGCTGGTGCCGAACTCGGGTGAAGTGACCCTGAACGTCAGCAGCGGTGGCAACGCCATTGGCTCGCAGACTTTCAAGGTGCGTCCGATTCCCAAGCCGGAAATCAAATGCATCGTCGGTGGCCGCGAGGCCAACGAGAAGCAGGGTACGCCGATTACGGCCGTGCGTAACCTGAGCCTGCGCGCCGTGCCGGATCAGGGCTTCGCCAACTTCCTGCCGGAAGACGCCCGCTTCCGCGTAACCCGCTACGAAGTAACGCTGGTGCGTGGCCGTCGTCCGGCCATCCCGACGATGACCTTCGAAGGCCCGGATGCTAACCTGACCAACGTTGTAAACTCGGCCCGCGAAGGTGACCGTCTGTACATCGAAGTGAAGGAAGTGCGTCGCATGAACTTCCGCGGCGAGCAGGAGGAAGTGCGCATGACGAAGCAATTCAACGTGCCGCTGCTGTAATCCGCTCAGCCGGTTGAACCAACTAGCTGCCTTTTATCTTTCTCCTCACATGAACAAGTACACTTCCTTTGCCGCGCTGGCGGTTGGTCTGACGTTGTCGGTATCGGCGTCGGCTCAGGAACAGGCCACCACGGCGAGCAGCAATGGCTCCTATCGGCCGATTCCGAGCTCGGATATCATGTTCCGCAAAACCATCTGGCGCCAGATTGATCTGCGCGAGAAGCAGAACAAGCCGATGTTTTCGGAAGGCAAGGAAATCACCCGCGTGATTCTGGATGCCGTGAAGCGTGGTGAACTGCCGGCTTACCGCAACGACTCCCTCACTTCGTCCTTTACCTCCGACGAGGTGAAGAACAACTCTTCGTACGCCGAGCAGAGCCAAGGCCTGTCGGATGAAGAGAAAGCTGCCGGCCTGAAAGAAGACGACAGCTGGGGCGGGGGCGGCGGAGGCGACGCCTGGGGCGGTTCGGCCAAGTCGGGTAGCAAAGGCGCTGCCGCGACGACCAAGCGTGTGCCCAAGCTGGGTGCCAACGGCAAGCCGCTGAAGGACAAGAAAGGTAAGATCATCTACCAAACCGTCGCCGTGGAGCCGCCGAAGCCGGCTGCGCCCCCGAGCTACGAGTACCGTCCGAAAGACCTGTACCAGTTGGAACTGAAGGAGGATATGATTTTCGACAAAAAACGGTCGAGAATGTATCACGACATCAAGACCATCACGCTGGTGGTGCCGGCAACGGCTCCGGGTAACACGGCTGGTATTGACAAGCCCATCGGTACGTTCAAGTACAGCGACTTGGTGAAGGTGTTCCGCGCCAACCCGGACAAGGCTATCTGGTTTAACCCGCAGAACGACGCCCAGCACAAGAACCTGGCTGATGCCTTCGAGCTGTGGCTGTTCAACTCGTACATCGTGAAGGTGTCGAACCCGGGTGACCAGCGCCTCGACGAAATCTACGGTGACCAGCGTCAGGGCATCCTGGCTGCCTCGCAGGCGGCTTCGGACCTGATTGACTACGAGTACAGCCTGTGGAGCTTCTAAGACCACGGATTTAGACGGATTTTTCGGATGCCACGGATTTCGTGGACGATTGGTCCAGAAAGCAAAAGCCCCCGCCACAACTGGCGGGGGCTTTTGCTTTCTGCTATTTCTGGTAATGTCAGATGGTTTCAGTTGGGGAATCTTGGCTGGCGAAGTAGTCGAGCAGCACCTTGGTTTTGGCTTTGCCAATTTCGGTTATTAGCTCCGACTCGCTCAACTCTTTGATCTTCTTGACCGATTTGAATTTGTTCAGCAGCTTGTCGGCGGTGACGGGGCCGAGGCCTTTCACGTCGGTAAGCTCGGTTTTGAGGGTGGCGGCGTCGCGGCGGGAGCGGTGGAAGGTGATGCCGAAGCGGTGAGCTTCGTCGCGCATGCGCTGGATAAGGCGTAGCGTCTCGCTTTTCTTATCGATATAGAGAGGGAGCGGGTCGTTGGGGACGTAGATTTCCTCCAGGCGCTTGGCAATGCCGATGATGGGTATCTGGCCCCAGATGCCGAGGTCTTTCAGCGCTTTGACGCCCATGCCGAGCTGGCCCTTGCCGCCGTCGACGATGATGAGCTGGGGCAGGCTGGCGCCTTCGTCGAGCAGGCGGCGGTAGCGGCGGGTGACGATTTCGTACATCGAGTCGAAGTCGTTGGGGCCGACGACGGTTTTGATGTGGAAGTGGCGGTAGTCCTTCTTGCTGGGTTTGGCGTTGCGGAAGCACACCATAGCCGCCACCGGGTTGTCACCCTGGAAGTTGGAGTTGTCGAAGCACTCGATGTGGCGGGGCAGCTCCTTGAGGTGCAGGTCCTTTTTGGCCGTTTCGAGGATGCGCACCTCGTTCACATCCTTGGACTTCTCGTTCATCGACTCCTTTTCCTTGCGCAAATACAGCACGTTCTTGATGGAGAGGTTAAGCAGCTTGCGCTTGTCACCAATTTCGGGCACTGCGACTTTGACGCCGGGCAGGGGCAGCTCGGGCAGCTCCACGTTGACCAGGATGTCGCGCGACTCGCTCTCGAATTCCTGGCGCAGCTGCATGACCATGGGCGCCAGGATTTCGGCGTCGGTTTCATCGAGCTTCTTCTGCACTTCCAAGGACTGCGTCTGGATGATGGAGCCGTTCATCACCTTGAGGTAGTTGATGAAGGCCGATTTCTCGTTGGACGCAATGCTGAACACGTCGATGTTCGAGAGCGTGGGGTTGACGATGGTGCTCTTGGCCTGGAAGTCGTCGAGCTTATCGAGCTTGGTTTTGAACTGGTGGGCCAGCTCGTACTGCTGCTCCGTGGCCGCTTGCATCATGCGGTCCTTGAAGTAGTTTTTGGCTACCGTCAGGTTGCCGGAGAGGATGTTACGGATCTGCTGGATGTGCTGACCGTAGCTGTCCTCATCAATCAAATCCTGGCAGGGGCCTTTGCAGTTACCAATATGGTACTCCAGGCACACCTTGTACTTGCCCGCAGCCACGTTTTCCGGGCTCAGGTTGTACGTACAGGTGCGCAGCGGATACAGGGCGCGGATCAGCTCCAGAATGACGTTCAGGCCGGTACCCGTGGCATAGGGGCCGTAGTAGCGTGAGCCGTCGTTGATTTTGTTGCGCGTGGGCAGCACCCGCGGAAACCGCTCGTTGGTGATGCAGATGAACGGGTAAGTTTTGCCGTCCTTCAGCAGGATGTTGTACTTGGGCTGGTGCTGCTTGATCAGGTTGTTTTCGAGCAGAAAGGCATCCGATTCCGAATCGACGATGGTGAATTCGATGCGGTGAATGTTCTTGACCAGCTGCTGGGTTTTCTTGTTGTGGTCCTGCTTGGTGAAGTAGCTGCTGACGCGCTTGCGGATGTCCACGGCTTTGCCGACGTAGATGATG
This sequence comes from Hymenobacter edaphi, assembly GCF_003258365.1. Classification (GTDB taxonomy): domain Bacteria; phylum Bacteroidota; class Bacteroidia; order Cytophagales; family Hymenobacteraceae; genus Solirubrum; species Solirubrum edaphi. Next base: position 68,483 of record NZ_QHKM01000007.1, read on the forward strand.
GTATCCTCGGCATCGAAGTACTTGTAGATGCCCGGGCGGTGCGGCAGCTGACGAATTTGCTCTTGCAGGTGGGCTTGGGCAGCCATGGGGGGAGAGTTAGGCGGAAACGGCGAAAAAGGAGTACGCTGTGGCCGGCCGCGAAGCCGCCTGCCGGGCGTAAAAGCTGGTACGAGTTAAACAAAAAACGTGGCCGGGAAATCCCGGCCACGTCGGCTATTTGCGGGGGCAGGCCGCCGGCTAGATGTTGTCCCGGTCGATGTCCTGCAGGTCGGTCGGGTTCTGCTTCTGCTCGTAGGGAATGGTGTCGCGCTGGCCGCCGTAGTAGCGTGAGCAGTCGATTTCGATGCTGAGCGGCTTGCTGGGCGCCGGGAAATCCTTGGTGTCGACGTCGAGGTCCTTGGCCTTGTTGTTTTTGTACACCTGCTGCATGAAGATGCCGTAGATGGGCAGCGCGAGGCGGGAGCCTTGGCCGTAGGCGCCGGTACGGAAGTGGATGCTGCGGTCTTCGCCGCCCACCCACATGCCGCACACCAGGTTCGGCGTCATGCCCATAAACCAGGCGTCGGAGTAGTTTGAGGTGGTGCCGGTTTTGGCGGCCACCTGGTTCTGGAACTTGAAGCCGCCGCGCAGGATAATGGACGTGCCGCCCTTTTCCTCCACCGCGCCGCGCATCATGTAGGTCATCAGGTAGGCCGTTTCTTCGCTCAGCGCCTCCTTGGTCTGCGGCACGAACTCGCGCAGTACGTTGCCGTTCTTGTCCTCGATGCGCGTCACCATCATGGGAGCCGTCCACACGCCTTTGTTCACGAAGGTGCTGTAGGCGCCGGCCAGCTCGTAGATGCTCACGTCGGAGGAGCCGAAGCCCACGGCGGGCACGGCCTCGATGGGGGAGGTGATGCCGAGGCGCTGGGCGTACTTCACCACGTCCTCGGGCCCGATTTCCTTTACCAGCCAGGCCGTGATAGAGTTCAGGGAGCGGGCCAGGGCCTGGCGCAGCGTGAACGTGCGGCCCGAATAGCTGCCCTCGAAGTTTTTGGGCGTGTAGGGCGGGCGGCCCGCCACGGCCGGGAAAGTGGTGGCAATGTCGGGGCGCTGGTAGCAGGGCGAGTAGCCGCGGTCGATGGCCGCCACGTACACGAAGGGCTTAAACGTGGAGCCCGGCTGCCGCTTGCCCTGCTTGACGTGGTCGTACTTGATGTACTTGAAGTTGATGCCGCCCACCCAGGCCTTCACCTGCCCGTTAAGCGGGTTCATGGCCATGAAGCCTGCGTGCAGCAGGCGCTTGTAGTAGGCCAAGGAGTCCATCGGCGACATCAGCACTTCCTTCTCACCGCCTTTCCAGGTAAATACCTTCATGCGGTACTTCTTGTTCAGGTAGTACTTCACCGAATCCGGCTGGTCGGGGAAGCGGGCCTGCAGGGCACGGTACCGCTCGGTGCGCTTGATGGAAGTACTCAGAAAGTTCGGAATGAGCCGGCCGTTTTCGTCGCGCCAAGGCTGCTGGCCCTTCCAGTGGGCATCAAACCAGCGCTGCTGCAGGCTCATGTGGTCGGCCACGGCCGTTTCGGCGTACTTCTGCAGGCGCGAGTCGATGGTGGTGTAAATCTTCAGGCCATCGGAGTACAGATCGTGCTCGGTTTCCTTGGCCCACTGGCGCAGCATCTTGCTGACCTCCACCCGGAAGTAGGGCGCAATGCCTTCGTTCTGGTTTTCGACCTTGTAGTCGAGCTTGATGGGCTTGGCAATGGCGGCGGTGTACGCTGCATCGTCGAGGTAGTTATACTTGCGCATCTGGCTCAGCACCCAGTCGCGGCGCTTGCGGCTGCGCTCAGGGTGGCGCACCGGGCTGAACCACGTCGGACCGTTTACCAGGCCCACCAGCAGCGCCGATTCCTCCAGAGTCAGGTTTTTCGGCTTCTTGTTGAAGAAGGTCTTGGCGGCAGTAAATACCCCGAAGGCATTGGAGCCGTACTCGGCCTGGTTGAGGTACATGCGCAGAATTTCGCGCTTGGTGTAGTTGCGCTCCAGCCGCACCGCCAGAATCCACTCCTTGGTCTTGGTGATGAGCATGCGCAGGCCCGGCACGTCGTTGAGCAGGCCGTCGTTAAGGTCTTCGCGGGTGCGAAACAGCAGCTTGGCCAGCTGTTGCGTCAGGGTCGAGCCGCCGCCGCTTTTGCCCAGGGCCCCCGCCGTCAGGATGCCGCCCGCCACGCGGGTCATGGCCTTGGCGTCGATGCCGGAATGCTGCTCGAAGCGCGAGTCCTCGGTGGCTACCAGGGCATCGACGAGGTTCTGCGGCAGGTCGTCGTAGGAAACCGGCGTGCGGTTTTCGCGGAAGTACTTGCCCATCAGCACGCCGTCGGCCGAATACACTTCCGAGGCCACTTCGCTCTTCGGGTTTTCGAGCGACTTCAGGTTAGGCATGCTCCCGAACAGGTTCAGGAAGTTGACGCTGACGGCCAGCACGTACAGAATAGTGCCCAGCACGCCGGCGCCGAAGAGCACCCACAGGGTGCGCGTCAGCGCGCCGAAACGCTCGGGACGGTTGGGCTTGGCCCGGAAAGCAGGTTTGGACCGCGAAACGGTAGGCATTGAGGGGAATTAAGAATTAAGAATTAACAATTAGTAATTACTAACTGTCCCGGCAGGCCTTATGTTGACGCGGGCTGACGGGATAATTATTAATTACTAATTGTTAATTCTTAATTGAGTAAACGGGCTGGGCGAAGCGTTGGTACTCCTCCAGGTTGCCGCGCGTCAGCAGCACGGGCAGGTTATCAATACCGATCTGGAAGGATTGGTAACCCGCGTTACGCAGTTTCAGCAGCGGGCCCTGCGGGCCGCGCAGCTTCAGGGCGTAGTTCTGCGCCACCTTGTTGTTGGCAAAGGGCTGCACCACCACCAGCTGCTGCGTAGCGCCCAGCGGCTGCACCTGAATCTGCAGGTTGCTGGCCTTGAAGAAGCGGTTGTTGTAGGCCGTCAACTGTACCTGCAGGTCGTTGAACGCGGCGGCATCCTTCGGGAAAACAATGGCTACGGCGTGGGGCGCAGCCAGGTTGAACGCGTAAGGCGAAGGCTCCGGCGCCGGGGCCACCGGCGGCGCAGATGCGGGCGGCGTGGGGGTGCCCGGCGCGGGCGGGGCCGGGGTGTTATCGGCGTCTTTGGCCGGCGTCTTCTTGGTGGCTGCCGGCTGCGGACCTGCACTCACGCCCGGTACTGCCGCGGGGGCGGCCTCCTTGGGCTGGGGCTCCTCCTTTTTCGGGGGGGCAGCCGCCGGCGCCGGCGCGGCCGGGCGGGGCGCCGGCAGCGGCTCGTCGTAGTCGATGCGCATGCGGTTGTCGACCTCGCCGGGGCGGAAGAACGACACCACCGGCTTTTCCGTCGAGGCCAGGGCCCCGGCCAGCTGGCCCGATTCGTACTTGGTATAGCTCTGCAACAGTTCCTGGGCCCGCGGGGTCAGCGGGCTTTCGGGGTATTTCTGCACGAAAGCCGTCAGGGCCGCCTTGTGGGCCGCGGGCGGCTGGGTGCGGATAACCAGCAGCGCGGCCAGGTAGTCGGCGCGGTCGTCCAGGTCGGTTTGCGGGTTCAGCTTCCGCGCCCGCAGCAGGGCGGCGTTGGCCTTGCGGAATTCCTGCTTTTTGTAGAAGGCGAAGGCCGAATCAAGGCGCACCGTCATCTGCTCGTTGGCCAGGGAAGCGCGGCGCAGGTACTCGGGGTCGGCCACCAGGCGGGCGTAGGAGGAGTTGGGAAACTCCGTGCGCAGCCGCTGGGCGTACTGCTCGGCCTTGGGGTCGTTCTGCTCCTTGTAGATGAGGTAGAGCGTGTAGTACGTTTCCACCGTGTGCGGCCCCTTCGGAAAGCGCTGCAAGAGCTGCTCGTAGGTCTGCACTGCGTTGGTGGGCTCCTTCAGCTGCTGGTTGTAGATGGCGCCCAGGGCAAACAGCGCCTCTTCGATCTGGGCTTCGGACTGCTGCTGCTGCGAGGTCGTGAAAGGCAGGCTCTGCCGGTACTCCGCTATCAGGGCGGCCCGCTCGTCCTGCGGCGTTGCCTGCTTGGCCGAGGCATCCCCCGACGGATTGATGACGGAGTTGCTGGCGCCGCCCACCGTCACGGGGGCGCCCGCGCCCGGGGCCGGGGCGCCGGTGGTAGCCAGGCTGCTCAGGCGCCAGTTGTCGGTGAGCGGGCGGTTGCCCCAGCGGCGCTCAAAGTCACCGCGGGCCGTGCTCAGCGCCTGCGGGTTGTCGAAGTACCACGCCCGGCCCGCGTTGTTGGTGGCAAAAGCCAGCGGGTCGACGTCGGAGTTGCCGGTGCGCGTCGGGTCCTGACCGGTGCCGGTCTGGTTGGCGCTGCGGGCGGCCAGGGCGGCCTGCCGCTCGGCTTCGCGCTTGCGGCGCAGCATTTCCGCATCAGCATAAGCCGTCAGGCGGCCGCGCAGGGCGGCCGTATCCAGGCGCACCAGCGTGAGCAGGCTGTCCTGGGTCTGGATGACGGTAATCTGCTTGGCGAAGTCGCGCAGAATGTCGCTGCGCTCCTTGATGGCGGCGTAGCCCGGCGTTTCGCGCGGCAGGCTTTGGGTGGTGCTGTCGTAGTAGGCCGCGGCCAGCTGGTACTTGCGTAGGTTCTCGTAGTAGATGCGCCCGGCCAGCAGGTAGGCGTAGCCGCGCTGGGCCTTGTTGGTCGTATTGGCCCGCACCGACTGGTTCACCAGCTTCAGCGCCGAGTCGAAATGCTGCTGGCGGTAGTCCAGCCGCGCCATTTCGTAATAGATCTTGTCGCGGTACTCCTTGTTCTTCGGGTCTTTCAGGAGCTTGCTGAAGTACTTGTCGAGGCGGGCCCGGTCCTGCTGGTTCAGGTCCGACACCTGCCCGAGCATGAGCTTGGAGAAGAAATCCAGCTCGTAGGGCGGGTTGCGCTTCAGAATCTTGTTCAGCTCGGCGTAGGCTTCCTTGTCCTGCCCGTTGTTCTGGTACAGCTGGGCCAGGATGTAGCGCGTGCGGCTGCGCTCATCCTTTTTCGGGATATAAGGAATTGCTTTCTGGATGTTGGCAATGGCCAGCTGCTCCTCGCCCTCGTGGAGGTAATACTCGGCGCGGGTCAGAAACAGCTCCCGGGCGTTGGCCTCGGTGCCTTCTTCCTTATCCAGCAAATCCGAGACGGCCGAGGCGTTGTCCCACTGCTTGGTCACCATGTAGGTGCGCATCAGCCAGATCAAGGCCTCGTGCCGGGCGTTGGCGTCGTTGCTGGTGGTGTTGATGTACTTGAAGGTCTTGACAGCCTCCTCGAACTCGCGCTTGTAGAAGCGCGTCTTGCCGATCAGAATGTAGGCATCGTCGGTCCAGTCGCTGCTGCTGCGGCGCACCACCGGGATGGATGCCTTCTTCACCACCTCGTCCATGGCCGCCGTCAGGCCCACCGCCTTCACCGAGTCGACCACCGGAAACAGCGGCAGCACGCGGTTGTAGTCGTTGGGCCGCTCCTTATAGAGCTTGTCCTCTTCGGCGCGCATCTTCTCGCGGGCCAGGAAGTAGCCGTTGTCGCGGGCCGTAATGTTCTGGTAGGTGCGGGCCACCACGTTGTGCCGCTCGGCCGAGCAGCCGCTCAGCAGCAGGGCCGTGCCGGCCACGAACAGGCCACAAGCGGAGGATAAAGCAAAACGCGCGGAATTCGGCACGGGCAGCAGAAGGCGGTGGATGAAGGATGAGTTGCGGGGAAAACGCTGCCGGGCAGCCCTTTTGTTCAGCCCGGGTGCAGCAACCGCCTCGGCTGTTGCCTGGGCTGTTGCCTGGGCTGCGTCCCGACCACGTACAACGCCGCAAATCAGCTAAAAGTACGCGAATTTACCCGGTGCCGTCCGGCCGCGGCCGGATTCGGCCTCATTTAGTGCGGGTTGGCTGCTGATTTGGCAATCATGGCGTACCTTTGCAGCCTTCATTTGAAATTCATGCCCGAATCCACGCCTCCGCCTAAGAAAAGTACGAGCCAGCTGGCCCGCTACTCCGGCGTGGGCATGCAGATGCTGGTGACCATCGGCCTCAGCGTCTGGCTGGGCGTCTGGCTCGATGAGAAATACGGCTGGAGCCCCTGGGCCACGGTGGTGCTGTCCTTACTAGGAGTATTCGCCGCCATGTACCAGATTATCCGCAGCGTTTCCAACGACAAATGAACTCTTCGGCGGCTGATTTTCTTACGGCTGCCCCACGCCCCGCTCTTTGACCCCGCGTCCGCCGCTCCCGCGCGCCCCGCACTGCATGAACCGTTTCCTTCGCAATCTGCTCCTCTTCTCCGTTTTACTCGGCGCCGGCATCTATGCCCTGCGGCTGCAGTACGGCGCGGCGGTGGTGCATCCGCAGGCGGACTGGCTGCTGCTCTTCTTTGTGGTGCTCACGGCGCTGACCTTCTGGCTGACCTGGCGTGCCTTTCAGCGCGACCCGGAGTCACTGATGACGGCCTGGTTCAGCACCACCGCCCTGCGCTTGGTACTCGCTTTAGTGGTTGTTGTAACCTACTTAGTGCGTGGCGGGGCCAAGGCGGGCAATAGTACTTGGACTTTTTTGGGCCTGTTCTTCCTCCTGTATTTTCTCTATACCGGGTTTGAAGTCTGGAACGTCGTGACTAACTTGCGCCCGTTTTCAAAACAGCCCTCCGACGAGGCGTAGTTTTGGACTCGATTGACCCTAAATCATTCTGAATGAAGCGGTTTCTGCCCTTTCTCTTCTGGATTCTGACCCTGCCGGTTTTCGCGCAGGAACATCCCACGGAGGTTTCTACCACCGCCGATACGCAGGTTGAAGCCACCGAAGAGGGCAAGTTCAACGCCGGTGAGATGATTCTGCACCACGTGGGCGATTCGCACGAATGGCACTTTACCTCCATTGGCGAGAACCACGTCACGCTGCCGCTGCCCATCATTGCCTACCGTCCCGACAAAGGCCTGTCGGTTTTCTCGTCGAGCCGCTTCGGCCACGAGTTCAAGGAAAGCTACGACGGGCTGAAGCTGGAGCACGAGCACCTGGTAACCGAAGACGGCAGCACGGTGTACGACCTGAGCATCACCAAGAACGTGGCTTCCATGCTCATCAGCGTGCTGCTGCTCATCCTGGTATTTACTTCGGTAGCTGCGGGTTATAAGAAAAACCACGGCCGCGCGCCCAAAGGCCTGCAGTCGTTCTTCGAGCCCATCATCCTCTTCGTTCGCGACGAAATTGCCAAGAAGGCCATTGGTCCCAAGTACAAGAAGTTTCTGCCGTACCTGCTGACCATCTTCTTCTTTATCTGGTTCAACAACCTGCTGGGCCTGCTGCCGGGCGCCGCGAACCTGACCGGCAACCTCGCCGTCACGTTCCTCTTCGCCTTCATCACGCTGCTCATCACCACGTTCAGCTCCAACAAGTACTACTGGTCGCACATCTTCTGGACGCCCGGCGTTCCGCTGTGGCTGCGCCCGATCATGATTCCGGTGGAGCTCATCGGCGTGATTTCGAAGCCCTTCTCGCTGATGGTTCGACTGTTTGCCAACATCACGGCCGGTCACATCATCATCCTGAGCTTCATCTCGCTGATCTTCATCTTCAACACGGTGGCCGTATCGCCGCTGTCCCTGGCCTTCGGTCTGTTCATCAACTGCCTGGAGCTGCTGGTGGCCCTGCTGCAAGCCTACATCTTCACCCTGCTCACCGCCATGTACATCGGCGGCGCCGTGGAAGAGCACGATGACCACGACTACGGCATCGGCGGCGACGACGCCGACGCGCCGGCCCACGCGCACGCTCACTAAGCCGCGCTTCCCTCGTTTTTTCCTTTTTCGAATTTTTCTCCTTTTCACACTCCCCAAACCCCTGTTTTATGCTTCTCACTCTGTTGCTGCAGGTCGTTAATGCTGTTGGTCTGGCCGTAATGGGCGCTGGTATCGGTGCTGGCCTGGCTATCCTGGGTGCCGGCCTCGGCATCGGTCGCATTGGCGGCAGCGCCATGGAGGCTATCGGCCGCCAGCCCGAGGCTTCGGGCAAAATCCAGACGGCTATGCTGATCGTAGCGGCCCTCGTTGAAGGTGCAGCTCTGTTCGCCGTCGTAGTCTGCCTGCTGATTGCTCTGAAACTGCAGTAGTAGCATAGATAACCCGGCCGCCGGCTTTCCCACTGCGGGGGCTGGTGGCCGGGTTGATGCTGTTATTGGGTTGTTTCGGGTGGTTCCGTCGGACGCCCCGTGGAGCCCATTTCTCACCTAGCAATCTGCTAAGCGACCATGCTTACCAACCCTAGTTTCGGCTTGCTGTTCTGGCAGCTGGCCATTTTCGTAATCCTACTGCTCATTCTGCGCGCTTTCGCGTGGAAGCCCATCCTGGCCGCCCTGAGCGAGCGGGAGGAGAGCATCGAAGGCGCCCTGCGGCAGGCCGACCAGGCCAAGCTGGAGATGCAGGCCCTGAAAGCCGACAACGACAAGCTGTTGGCCGAAGCCCGCATGGAGCGTGACCGTATTCTGAAGGAAGCCGGCGCGATGAGCAACCAGCTCATCGAAACGGCCAAGCAGAAGGCCACGGACGAAGGCGCCCGCCTGATCATGCAGGCCCGCGAAGCCATCCAGAACGAGAAACAAGCTGCCCTGGCCGAAGTGAAAAACACGGCCGCGCAACTGTCCATCGACATTGCCGAGCGCATCCTGCGCCGCGAACTCACGGACGCCACCGCCCAAAAGCAGTTGGTGACCGACTACCTGCAAGAGGTAAAACTGAATTAGAGTTGATAGTTGTCCGGTAACAGTTGTCAGTTGTCAGGAGCACATTTCCCCGCTTTTGGCGCCTGTACTGACAACCAGCAACTGACAACTGATAACTGACCAACCCAATGTCTGAACTACGAGTCGCCGCCCGCTACGCCAAATCCCTGCTGGATCTGGCGAATGAGCAGGGTACGCTGGATGCGGTAAAACAGGACATGGACCTGTTCGGCAATACCTTGGAAGGCAGCCGCGACCTGCGGCTGCTGCTGCGCAATCCGATTGTGAAGCACGACAAGAAGCTGGCCATCCTGCGGCGGCTGTTTGACGGCAAGGTGTCGGACATGACCATGCGGTTCTTCACCATCATCACCCAAAAGAACCGCGAAAACGCGCTGGAATTTGTGGCCCCGGAATTCCTGGCCCAGTTCAACGCCCTGCGCGGGATTCAATCGGCGGACGTGACTACGGCCACCCCGCTCACGCCGGAACTCCGCGCCCACGTGGAGCGTCTGGTGCAAGATCAGACCGGCGGCAAAGTGCTGCTCAAGGAGCACGTGGACCCTTCGCTCATCGGCGGGTTCGTGCTGCGCCTCGGCGACCGGCAGATCGACGATTCGGTACGCACGCGCCTCAACCGCCTGCGTTCCACTTTCAAAGAGAACCCCTACCAAGCCAACCTATAAGTCAGCATCATGGCAGAAGTACGTCCGGATGAAGTATCCGCCATTCTGCGGGAGCAGTTGTCCAATTTCAAGACCGAAGCCGAACTCGAAGAAGTCGGTACGGTGCTGCAGGTTGGCGACGGGGTAGCCCGCATTTACGGCCTCTCGAAAGCCCAGTCGGGTGAACTGATTGAGTTCGAGAACGGCCTGCAGGCCCTGGTTCTGAACCTCGAAGAAGACAACGTAGGTGCCGTAATGCTCGGCGACTACTCGGAAATCCGCGAGGGAGCCACCGTGCGCCGCACCAACAAAATCGCCTCGATCAAAGTCGGTGAGGGCATCGTGGGCCGCGTGGTCAACACGCTGGGCCAGCCCATCGACGGCCGCGGCCCCATCGCCGGCGAGCTGTACGACATGCCGCTGGAGCGCAAGGCTCCGGGCGTAATCTTCCGTCAGCCCGTTAACGAGCCGCTGCAAACCGGTATCAAGGCTATCGACGCCATGATTCCGATTGGCCGGGGCCAGCGCGAGCTGATCATCGGTGACCGTCAGACCGGCAAATCGACCGTAGCGCTTGACGCCATCCTGAACCAGCGCGAGTTCTTCGAGCGCGGCGAACCGGTTTTCTGCATCTACGTTGCCATCGGCCAGAAGGCCTCGACGGTAGCCCAGATCGTAAACTCGCTGCAGCGCGGCGGTGCCATGGACTACACGGTGGTGGTTTCGGCTTCGGCCGCTGACCCCGCGCCGATGCAGTTCTTCGCCCCCTTCACCGGTGCCGCCATCGGGGAGTTCTTCCGCGACACGGGCCGTCCGGCTCTGGTGGTGTACGATGACCTTTCGAAGCAGGCCGTAGCTTACCGCGAAGTGTCGCTGCTGCTGCGCCGCCCCCCGGGCCGCGAAGCATACCCCGGCGACGTATTCTACCTGCACAGCCGCCTGCTGGAGCGCGCCGCCAAGGTTAACGCCTCGGATGCCATTGCCCGCAACATGAACGACCTGCCCGAGAGCCTGAAAGGCCTCGTGAAAGGTGGCGGTTCGCTGACGGCTCTGCCCATCATCGAGACGCAGGCTGGCGACGTATCGGCTTATATCCCGACCAACGTAATTTCGATTACCGACGGGCAGATCTTCCTGGAGACGAACCTGTTCAACTCCGGTATCCGCCCGGCTATCAACGTAGGTATCTCGGTATCGCGCGTGGGTGGTTCGGCCCAGATCAAGTCGATGAAGAAGGTGGCCGGTACGCTGAAGCTGGACCAGGCCCAGTTCCGCGAGCTGGAAGCCTTCGCCAAGTTCGGCTCCGACCTGGACGCCTCGACCAAGCTCACCATCGAGCGGGGCCGTCGCAACCTGGAAATCCTGAAGCAGGCGCAGTTCTCCCCGGTGAAAGTGGAAGACCAGGTGGCCATCATCTACGCGGCCACGAACGGCCTGCTCGACCGTATCCCCGTGAACCGGGTGCGCGAGTTCGAGAAGGAGTTCACGCAGGTGATGAACACCCGTCACGCCGACGTGCTGGCTGGCCTGAAAGCCGGTAAGCTCGACGACGCCATCACGGGCACCATCCGCCAGGTAATCAACGACCTGTCGGCCTCGTACGCTGCGAAATAGATTGTTAAATGGTTGAATGGCTAAATGGTTGGTCGTTCTGGCAACGCGAGAACAATCAACCATTTAGCCATTTAACAATTCAACCATTCAATGGCTAACCTTAAAGAAATCCGCGGCCGGATTCAGTCGGTCAGCTCGACGCAGCAGATTACCAAAGCCATGAAAATGGTGGCGGCAGCCAAGCTGCGCCGTGCGCAGGACAACATCATGCGCATGCGGCCCTACGCCCAGCGTCTCAACGGCATCCTGTCGAACCTTTCGCAGGGCGGTGGGGCCGAGGTGACCGGGGCGTACGGCGTGGTGCGCGAGGTGCGCCGCGTGCTCATCATTGCCATTACCTCGGACCGCGGCTTGGCCGGTGCCTTCAACAGCAACGTGTTCAAGGGCGTGAACCAGGCCATCCAGGAGCGGTACGCCACTCAGGCGGCCAACGGCGGCGTGAGCGTCATGGCCATCGGCCGCAAGGCGCACGACTACTTCGGCCGCCGCGGGGAGCTGGTGGGCAACTACACCCACGTGTTCCAGCAGCTGTCGTTCGACACGGTGCGGGCCGCGGCTGAAGAAGCCATGGCCGGTTTCCGCGCCGGGCAGTTCGACGAGGTGGTAATCGTGTACAACGAGTTCAAGAACGTGGCTACGCAGATCATCCGCACGGAGCAGCTGCTGCCCATCTTGCCGCCCGCCGAGCCCGTTGGTGCCACCGCTACGGCTTCGAATGTGGACTACATCTTCGAGCCGAGCAAGGAGGAAATCGTGCAGACCTTGATTCCGACCTCGCTGAAGGTGCAGCTCTACAAAGCCGTACTGGAAAGCAACGCCTCGGAGCACGGCGCCCGCATGACGGCCATGGACAAAGCCACCGAAAACGCCGGTGAGCTGCTCAAGGCCCTCAAGCTGACCTATAACCGGGGTCGTCAGGCCGCCATCACGAACGAGATTCTTGAAATCGTGGGTGGGGCCGAAGCGCTGGCCGCCAGCCGCTAGAACCGAATCTGCCAGACCGAAGCCGGCCCGCTTTCCGCAAGGAAGGCGGGCCGGCTTCTTTTATTCCATGATGAAAAAGGTTATAATCAGGGGGTTCTTATAAATTAGCCCCTGATGATATAAAAGGTTGATAAGATGAAAAAGATCTGGATTCTGACGAAGGCAGTAATGATTGGTGTGGCCTTTTCAGGGCAAGCACAAAACCTGACCGTTACCAGCATGTCGCCCGCCCGTAATGCCACGGCTGCCCCGGTAGCGAGCAACGTCAATATGGGTTTCAATCAGGTTATTGGCAGCAGCCTGACCGCAATACACATGCGCGTGTTCAGCAGCCGCATGGGCGGGCAGAAGGCCGGTACACTGAGCCTAGACGACACGGGCAGCAGCTTGGGGTTTAACCCCACCCAGGATTTCGTGCCAGGCGAAGAAGTCAGCGTGCAGGTGGCAGGGGTAGGAGCAGGCGGTTCGACGTTGCCCCCGATGATTTATCAGTTTACAACGGCCGTGAGCGGGAGCGGCAACGGCTATTTTGTAGCGCCTGCTACCAATGCCGAACCGGCCGTTGGCTTCCTGCCCCTGGACATCCGTTTGGCTGATGTCGACGGCGACGGCGACCTGGATCTGCTCACCTCCACCTACGGCGGCTTTGCCGCAACCAAAGTGACGGTTCGGATCAACAGTGGCCTGAACAGCGGCAACTTCGTGGCACCAGCCACCAACGCGGAGGTGCTGACGGGCAACTACACAACCAACATCGCGACGGGCGACGTGAACGGCGACGGCACGTTGGATCTGGTTACGGCCAACAACGACGGCTGGGTTGGCTCCGGCTCGGTGAACGTGTGCCTGAGCACCGGCGCGGGCGCTTTCTCCCCCGCGGTGAGTACCGCCGCCATTGCCGTGCCGGGGGTAAGCCAGGTTCTGCTGGCCGATATCGACGCGGACGGCGACCTGGATATGCTGGCAAACGGGCGTGACGGAATAACCATCAGCCGCAACAATGGGGCGGGCGTCTTCGGGCCGGCACAGCTGACGAGCACTGCGGTGGCCGCGGGCTACATGGCAACGGGCGATGTTGACGCGGACGGCGACCTGGATGTGGTCTTTGTGCAGGGCACTGCCACGGCGGGCGTCGCCCTGAACAATGGCACCGGGACATTGACCCCGGCGGCATCCGTGCCCATCGCCCAGCCGGTGCAGATGTTGCTGCTGGCGGATCTGGATGGAGACGGCGACAAGGACTTGTTGTCCACAGCCGACCTCACGTTTGGCAACCAAAGCACCGCTAGCATCCGCCTGAATACTGGATTGAACACGGGAATATTTGCCGCGCCGCCCACTAATGGCGATGTGGCAATCGGGGGCGGAATAGCGGCTTTGGGCGACTTGGACCGGGATGGTGACCTGGATCTGGCAGTTGCCAAGGCTGGGCAAACGACGGTGTACCTCTACTTCAACACCGGACTGCACAGCGCCAACTTTGTCGCGCCGAGCGCCAATGCGCGCGTAACAGTGGGCGCCGGGCCCAACCGCCTGCTCTTGGGCGATGTGGACGGGGACGGTGACTTGGACATGCTCACGACCAGTTTCGGGCCGGGCTCGGGCAATGGCAATTCCGTCAGCGTCCGGCTAAACCGCCCGCAGGTATTGAGTACGGCAGGCGGGGCGTCCGCCTCAGCCCTGAGCTTCTGGCCTAACCCTGCCAAGGGATGGGTGCGGCTGCGGGTACCCAAGGCCAGCTCCGAAGTGCAGCTGCTGGATCAGCTAGGCCGCAGGGCGCTGACGGTACCCGTGAGCCCCGGCGCTAGCGAAGTCACTCTGCCTTTGCAGGGCCTGCGCGGCGGGCTGTATACCCTGCGGGTCGGTACCGTCACTGGCAAACTGCTGGTGGAATAGCTCCAGGGGTGGCACTTGCCGAGCAGGTTGTGATGGGCAAATCCACCGAAAGCGCGGCTGGGGCCGAAGCCCTGGCCCCAGCCGCTAGAACCGAATCCGCAAGCCTTCGACCGGCCTGCTTCCCAGCGGGAGGCGGGCCGGTTTTGCGTTGGTACCGGCGCCGATACGGTTGCCGCGGCGCTTGCATGCCCCAAGCTGCTGCGGGCTGGGCTAAGCCGGACCAGGTGCGAGAAATCCGGCGGCCAACCTGGTTTTGAAGAACGGCACCAAGTGCGGATAAGCAGCTTGCCAGCCGACCCGGCGCAGGCGGGCGGGAGCCGGTAGGGTGGAGAAATTGCACTGGCACAGTAGTAAATGCCCCGTTGTTGGGGCTTTACTGGAGGAAACAACTTGTCTTATTTTTAGATATATTCGTGACGGGCTAAGCTGAAGCAGGGCAAGTGCAGGAAAAAGCCCTTCCCCGACGACCTGACTTTGCGACGTTTGGTAGCCCCTGCGGGCCAACTGCCCCGGTGTCGGCCCCATGCGGGAACCAACCGCCGACAACCGTTGGTCTGCTTTCCAGTGAATAATCGAGCAGCGGGGACGACCAGGATATTGCGTCGCTCAACTGGCTCGGCTTTGCGTTTGCGACTCAACTCTCATCATATGAGGAAACCCTTTACGCTGCTTACCCGGGCCCGATTTGTGGGCACCGGCTTGATAACCGCGGCCATGGTGCTGACCGCCCTGCCCACGGCCGTGGGCCAGACGGCTGCCCGGGCCCAGCCCGGGGTGGGAGCGTGGCTGCGTCCGGTGGCTGGCCGGCCCGCACTGGGCCAAGCCGCCGGCGCCCTGCGCCAGGAGCTGGCGCTAACCCAGGCCGACGACCTGCGCCTGGTCGATGCCTTTACCGATGAGCTGGGGCAGGTGCATCAGCGCTACCAGCAGTATTACCAGGGTGTGAAGGTGGAGCACGGCCGCGTGACTCTGCACGCCCGCGACGGCCGGGCGGAGCTGCTCAGCGGCGAAGTGGGCCGGGCGGCCGGTCAGACCGTGCAGCCTTCCCTCGGCGAAGCGGCGGCCCTGCAGCGCGCCCTGCAGGTGGTGGGCGCCCGGCAGTACAAGTGGCAGCTGCCAGGCGAGGAGCAGGCGCTGCGGGCCCAGACCGGCAACGCCCGCGCCAGCTACCAGCCCAAGGGCGAACTGGTGCTGGTGGACGACTACCGGCAGCCCGAAGCCGGCCGGGGCCTGGTGCTGGCCTGGAAGTTCAACGTGTACGCGCACCAGCCGCTAAGCCGCGACTGGCTGTACATCGACGCCCGCACCGGGCAGCTGGTGCTGCGCACGCCCATCATCAAGCACCTCGACGCCACCGGCGCGGGCGACACCCGCTATCTGGGCCGCCGCACCGTCTACGCCGACCAGTTCGGGGGCGGCTACCGCCTGCGCGAGGCCGTGCACGGCAAAGGCGTGGTGACGCTGAACATGAAAAAGGGCACCAGCTACGCCGCGGCCGTCGACTTCGTCGACAACGACAACAACTGGAGCGCGGCCGAGTACGACAACGCCAACTACGACAACGCCGCCCTTGACGCCCACATCGGGGCGCAGGTGACCCAGGACTACTGGACCAGCATCCACAACCGCGACTCCTTCGACGATAAGGGCTCGGTGCTCTACAGCTACGTGCACTACAGCACGGGCTACGAAAACGCCTACTGGGACGGGCTGCGCATGACCTACGGCGACGGGGCCAGTTCCTTTAAGCCGCTGACGGCGGTGGACGTGTGCGGCCACGAAATCGGCCACGCCGTGTGCGAATCCACGGCCAACCTGGCGTACCAGAACGAGTCGGGGGGCATGAACGAGGGCTTCTCCGATATCTGGGGTGCCTGCGTGGAAAACCACCTCGACCCCACCAAGGGCATCTGGCGCATCGGCGAGGACATCATGCGCAACGGCACGGAGCTGCGCTCGATGAGCAACCCCAACGCCCACGGCCAGCCCGACACCTACAAGGGCACGTACTGGGTGGCCTCGACGGCCACCCCGACCTCCAGCAACGACTACGGCGGGGTGCACACCAACTCGGGCGTGCTCAACTACTGGTTTTACCTGCTGAGCGTGGGCGGCTCGGGCACCAACGACCACGGCTACACCTTCAACGTGCCGGGCATCACGATGGCCAAGGCGGCCAAAATAGCCTACCGGGCCGAGCGCGTGTACCTCTCGGCCAACTCCACCTACTCCAACGCCCGGCAGGCCACGCTGCAGGCCGCGGTAGACCTCTACGGGCTGGGCTCGGCCGAAGTAACGGCCGTGGCCCGGGCCTGGCGGGCCGTGGGCGTGGAGCAAACCGAAGCCGCTCCCTCCATTACTGGGCTTTCCGCCAGCAGCGGCGTGCCGGGCGACGTGCTCACCATCACGGGCACCAACTACGGCAGCGCCTACCAGGTGCGCTTCAACGGCACCAACGCCGTGGCCGCCACCTACAGCTCGCTCACCAGCCTGGCCGTAACCGTACCGGCCGGGGCCACCACCGGCCCCGTGGCCCTGACTACGGTGACGGGCACGGCTACCACCGCCGGCAGCTTCACCATTCTCTCGCCGGGTCCGGCGCCCACCCTGAGCAGCTACAGCCCGGCCGCCGGGGCGGTGCAGGGCGCCGGCGTCACGCTCAGCGGCACCAACCTGACGGGCGTTACCAGCGTGAAAGTCAGCGGCGTGGCGGCCGCGTTTACGGTGGTGAATGCCACCACCATTACCCTCACCGTGCCCACGGCCGGCAGCGGCCCGCTCAGCGTGAGCAGCCCGGCCGGCTCGGCCAGCATCCCCTTCACCGTGCTGCCGGCCCTGACGGCCTTTTCGCCCCTGAGCGGGGCAGTGGGCACCACCGTCACCCTGGTCGGCACGAACCTGGCCAACACCCTGAACGTGAAGTTCAACGGCGCGTACGCCAGCAGCGTGGCGGTGGTCAATGCCACCACCGTGCAGGCGCAGGTGCCGCTGGGCGCCGGCTCCGGCCCGCTCACCCTGCGCACGGCCGATGGCACGGCCACGGCCCCCGTCGACTTTGTGGTGGCTTCGGCGCTGGCTATCAATAGTTTTAGTCCCGTCTCCGGGCCGGTGGGTACCTCGATTACCCTGCTCGGGCAGGGCTTCACGGGCACCTCGGCCGTGCGCATTGCCGGCACGGCGGCCACCACGTTTACCGTGGCCTCCGACGCCGAGCTGTGGGTGACGGTGCCGGCGGGGGCCCGCTCGGGTGCCATCAGCCTGACCACGCCGCAGGGCAGCATCACCTCCAGCCAGCTGTTTGAAGTGACGGGCACTGCGGGCGCCCCCACCATTACTTCCTTCTCGCCCGGCAGCGGCCCGGTGGGCACGACCGTGACGATTCAGGGCAGCCTCAGCGGCGTGACGGCCGTGACGTTCAACGGCACGGCGGCCGCGTTCAGCTTTCAGGGCATGCGCATCAATGCGACGGTACCGGCCGGAGCCACCTCGGGGCGCATCACCGTTGCCAATGCGGCGGCCACGGCCCTGAGCGGCACCGATTTCTTTATTACCCCGGCCAATGACCTGCTGGCCAATGCCATAGCCGTGGGCTGTGGCAGCCGTACGCTGGGCAACACGGCCGGCTCGACGCACACCGGCGACCCGGGCACGGCCTGTTCCGGGGCTTCCCTCTCCGCCAGCACCCTCGGCGTGTGGTACAAGTTTGTGGGCCAGGGCGGCAGCGTCACGATGAACACCTGCCCCAACGCCAGCTACGACGGCCAGCTGGCCGTGTACTCCGGCCCGGCCAATGCCACGGCCGGCAGCCAGCTGAGCTGCGTCGCCGGCGACGACGACGGCTGCGGCAGCGCCAGCGGCTCGCGGGTAACCTTCACGGCCACTTCGGGCACCACGTACTACATCTACGTGACGGGCTTCGAAGCGGCCGTCGGGGCCTTCGAGCTGGCCGTGAACTGCGCCAGCTCGCCGGCCGTGACGGCCATGAACCCCACCAGCGGACCGCGCGGCACGGTGGTAACGCTCACCGGCACCAACCTGGGCAGCACCTCCGGAGTGACCTTCAACGGCGTGGCGGCCTCCAACGTGACGGCCTCGGCCACCCAGGTGACGGCGACCGTGCCCCCCACCGCCACCAGCGGCCCGATTACGCTGCTCACGGGGCTGGGCAACACCGTGGCCCCCAGTTTCTTCACCGTGACGCCGGGCCTGAACGCCTTCAGCCCGGCCGCCGGGCCCGCGGGTACCGCCGTGGTGCTCACCGGCTCGTTTTTCGACGGGGTGAGCGGCGTGCGCTTCAACGGCACCGACGCGGCCAGCTTCACCATCAACTCGGCCAGCCAGCTGACGGCGGTGGTGCCGGCCGGGGCCACCACCGGCCCGATCAGTGTGCTGGTGCCGGGCGGCGCCAGCGTCACGGTCGCTTCGTTTGAGGTGCTGGGCATCTTCAGCGCCACCCGCAACCAGTGCCTGAGCACCCCGGCCGTCACCAGCACCGGCAGCGGGCAATGGCAGTGGCTGCGGGCCGCCAACGGCGACCTGGTAGCGGCCATCAACGACCAGGGCGTGGCCCTGGGGCCGGTGAGCGTGGAGGTGTTCCTGAACCAAGGCGCGCTGCGCACCGACGCCGGCGGCGTTGAGTATCTCAACCGCAACTGGCACCTGACGGCCCAGAACGCCTTTGCCGGCCAGCGCGTGCGGGTGCGCTTCTACGTGCCCGACGCCGAGCTGGCCACCTACGTGGCCGGCAACGACAACGACGCCTCCGACGTGAGCACCGCCGACGACCTGCGCCTGACCCAGTACCAGGGCCCGGGCGAGGACTGCGCCCTAACCAACAACAGCGGCCCCGACTACCGCCTGCTCACGCCCGGCGTACAGCGCGTGACCAATGCCGGCTGGTTTGCCCTGGAAACCGAGGTGGCCGACCACTTCTCGGAGTTCCACGCCCACGGCGGCAACCTGCTGCCGCTGCCGGTGACGCTGACGGCCTTCACGGCCACGGCCACGGCTGCCGGCAGCGGCGTGCAGCTGCGCTGGACCACGGCCCAGGAGCGCAACAGCGCCAGCTTCGTGGTGGAGCGCAGCCTCGACGGGCGCACCTTCGCGGCCCTCGGCCGGGTAGCGGCGGCCGGCAACAGCACCGCCCCGCGCAGCTACCAGCTGACCGACGCGGCGCTGCCGGCCGGCGCCCCCACGCTCTACTACCGCCTGCAGCAGCTTGACCAGGACGGCACCTTCGCGCACTCGGTCGTGCAGGTCGTGCGGGTGGGCCCGGCCGCCGCGCTGGCGCTGCTGCCCAACCCGACCAGCGGCGCGGCCACCCTGCGCGGGGCCCTGCCCCACGCCCTGGTGCAGGTGCTCGACCTGCGCGGCCGCCGCGTGCTCAGCGCCACGGCCGACGCGGCGGGCACGGCCCGGCTGGTGCTGCCGGCCCACCTGCCGGCGGGTGTGTACATCGTGCGCAGCGGCGCCCAGGCCGCCCGCCTCGTCAAGCAGTAGCCGCCCCTGCACGCAAACCGGCCCGCTCTCCATCCGGGGAGCGGGCCGGTTTGCGTGCAGGGGCCTGGACGTACGCACAGGTGCTGTTGTATGCAGGTACACTCGGCTCTTCCAACTACTTTCGGGGCTGCATTTTAGTGATACTACGACTACTACATGAAACACTTTTTCTCCGTGGGCGGCTGGTGGATGCTGCTGGTCTTGCTGAGTAGCGCGGTTTATGGACAGGCACCACAATGGCAGAATGTGACGTCCTTCGGCAGCGCCTACACCACCAGCACGGCCACCGACGCCAGCGGCAATATTTACCTGACCGGCGCTTTTCAGAATACGGTCACCTTCGGCGCCACCACGCTGACCAGCGTAGGGCAGAGCGACATTTTCGTGGCGAAGTGGAGCCCCGCTACCGGGCGCTTTCTGTGGGCCAAACGAGCCGGCGGCAGCGCGGGCGAGCAGGCGGTCAGCCTGGCCGTCAGCGGGGGCAACGTGTACATCGGCGGCATCTTCGACAGCCGCTCGGTCAGCTTCGATAACGTCACCATTGCCAACGGCGGCAACTTTGCCACCACCGACCTGTTCGTGGCCAAGCTGACGGATACCGGCAGCAGCGCGGACTTCGTGTGGGCCGTGCGGGCGGGTGGCAACGACTACGACAGCATGTCCTGCCTGGTCGCCGCGGGCTCGACGCTGTACCTGGCCACCAACCAGCACAGCCCCGCGGCCACTTACGGCGGCATCACCGTCGCGGCGACCGGCACCGACGCCGTGGTGGCGAAGCTCACCGACGCGGGCACCAGCGTCAGCTTCGTGTGGGCGCAGCCCACGGGCGGGACCAGCCTGTACGTGTACGCCCTGGCCCTGCAGGGCTCCGACCTGTACCTGGGCGGTAACTTTACGGGGCCTACCACGCTGGGCGGCTTTCCGCTGCCGAATACCAATATTGCCGTCACCCCCTACGTCGCCAAGCTCACCGATCAGGGCAGCAGCGGCACTTTCCGGTGGGTGCTGGCGGGTGACGGCGGGGGCAGTGTGGCCGCCCTGGCCGTCAGCGGGACCAGTGTCTACCTGGCGGGCTCCATGTCCAGCAGCTTCCGGCTGGGGCTGGGCAGCGTCAGCCTGACCAATGCCAATGCCAGCACCCAGGATGCGTTCTTTGCCAAGCTGACCGACACCGGCAGCGCCCCCACCGCCGTCTGGGGGCAGCGCGCCGGCGGTATCAGCCACGAGTACGTGAAAACGCTGGTGGTGCGCGGCCCGGCCGTGTACGCCACCGGCAACTTCGACGGGCTGAGAAGTACGTTCGGCTCGACCACGCTCGTCAATACCGATCAGGTCAACGGCCTCACCGAAGACCTGTTCGTGACCAAGCTGCTGGATGCGGGCAGCACCGGCAGCTTTGCCTGGACCAAGCAGGCCGGCGGCAGCAGCTCCGACGGGGCGTACGGCCTGGCCCTGAGCGGCGGGCTGCTCTACCTGACCGGCGGCCTCTCCCAGGGCGGCAGCTTCGACGGGACGACCCTGACTGGCCAAACGAGCTTTCTGGCTGCGCTGGCCGACCCGACGCTGGCCACGAAGCCGCTAACGACTTCCCCGCTGGCCATATACCCCAACCCCGCCCGCGACGAAGTGCGGGTGCGCGTACCGACCCACGCGGGCCCCGTTACGCTCATGGACGCCACCGGGCGGCGGCTGCGCCTCGTGACACCGTTGCCCGGCCAGGCCGATGTGCGGGTGCCGCTGCAAGGCTTGCCGGCGGGCGTGTACGTGCTGCGCGCGGGTGCGGCCACGGGACGTCTGGTAAAGCAGTAACCGCCCGGAACCCGACCAACGCGAAACGGCCCGCTTCCCGGAAGGGAAGCGGGCCGTTTCTATAGGCAATAGGTGTAAGGGTAACGCAAGGCTTAGGCCGAGAGCGTGGCGCGGTGGGCCGTGACTTCGTCAATAGCCTTTTCCAGCTCGGGCACCTGCACGGCCACCTGGCGCACGTCCACGGCCTGCAGGAAGGCGTCCACCGGCGTCTTGGTGCCGGGCGCTGCCGGCAGGCTCAGGTCCTCCACGCGGCGCTTGGCCTGGGTGAGCAGCCGGTCGAGGAAGCGGTGCTCCCGGGTGCCCACCGCCAGGCCGGCCACCTGCGGGGTCAGGCGGGTCACCTCGGCGGTGGCCGTTTGCAGGGCCGTGGCCCGCTCGGCGGCGCGCTCGGCCGATTTGTCGGCGCGCAGGTCGAGCACCTGGTCGTTGAGGGTGAACTCGCGCAGCTCCCGGTTGAGGGAAGTCAGGGCCGTGTCGCACTCGGCCTGGGTACGGAGCAAGCTTACTGGGAATGCCATAAAAATGGAGTTAGATAGAATTGGCGGAGTTGCCGGTGATAAGGTAAAATCCGCCGTTTATTAAACAATGGCCCATTTTGGGAGTGGATGCTTGTTGTTATTCCATTATGGGAGGCATTCCATTGAAAATATAAACAACCGGAGGCAGGTGCACCTACGACCCTGGCAGGGCTGTGCTCAGCGCCTCCAGTGCGGCCACCTCGGCGCGCAGCCCGGCCACGCGGGCGGCCAGTAGCAGGCGGGCCGCTGTGGCCCCGGCCGGATCGGGCGCGTCGCGGGCCAGGTCGGTGGATAGCTCGCCCAGCCAGCGGGCATAGCGGGCCGCTTCGGTGGGCTCGGTAGGTCCGGTGGCGGCCTGCAGCTGGGCCAGGCCGCGGCGGCGCAGGGCCAGCGCGGCGGCGCGGGCTTGAAGCTGAGTTAGGCGCTGGCCCTGGGTTAGCAGCTGGAGGCGACAGTCGCGCAGGCGGTGGCGCAGCGGCTCGGCGGCGGGCGCAGCATCCGCCGGCACCGGCCCGTCGCCGGTCAGCGCCGGTTCCGGCGTCGGCAACGGCGCCAGTGGGTCGTAGGCCGCGGGGTCGGGCGGGGCGGGCGGGCCCTGCCCCAGCGGCGCGGGCAGCAGGCGGCTCAGCACCAGCAGGCGCGGGGCCAGGGCCGGAGGCAAGCCTTTGCGCCCGGCTTCCACGTGCGACACGAAGCCCGTGGATACGCCCAGATAGCGCGCCAGTTGGCGCGTGGAAAGGCCCAAATGCGCCCGTACGGCGGCGGTCAGTGACAGTAGTAACGGATCAGCAGAGGTCAACATGGAGCAGGAAGTCGGATTGGGAGTGATTGATCTAGGGTAGAAACCCCGCGTGATTAGTTGCTATTCTTCTACCTGTGCAGGTAGAATGCTGTTGGTATTTGGCATCGTGCTTCTACCTACATGGGTAGAAGGGCTATTGCTAGTAGGTATATGCTCCTACCCATTGGCCAGCTTATTAGTTGCGCCGGTGGCCGTAATTTGTGTGGTCTAACCCCAGTCAATTACCAGCGGGGAATGTCTCCCGCTTCGCCCGAATGAAACCACTTGTACTGTTATGCGCGGGCCTGCTGCCCGCGGCACCCCTTCTGGCCCAAAGCTTCGCCGTCACCGGCCTCAACCCCACCCGCAACGCCGTGGCCGTACCCCGGAGCACCAGCATCAGCGTCACGATGTCGCAACCGCTGGCCACGCCGGCCGCCGGCGCCCTGCGCGTATTCAGCAGCCAGCGCGGTGGCCGGCTGGCGGGGGCGCTGGCCGCCAGCGGCAATACGCTGAGCTTTGCCGGAGCCCGGGCATTCAAACCCGGCGAAACGCTGCTGGCCACGCTGACCACGACGGCGCGCAGCGCGGGCGGCTCAGCCCTGAGCACCCCGCAGGTGTGGCAGGTTACGGCCAGTGTGCAGGGCGGCACCGGGCAGTTTGGCGGCGGCGCCGAGGTGGCGGTGGGCGCGGGCCCGGGCAGCCTGGCCACCGGCGACGTGGATGACGACGGCGACCTGGACGTGGTGGTGGCCAACACCGGCACCTATACCACCCCGGGCAACACGGTGAGCCTGCGCCTCAACGACGGCCTCGGCCGCTTCAGCCCGCCCGCCACCGGGGCCGAGCTGACCGTGGGCAGCTACGTGCAGCACGTGACCCTGGGCGACGTGGACGCGGACGGCGACCTGGACCTGCTCACCGCCAACTTCAACAGCAACACGGTGAGCGTGCGCCTGGGCAACGGCCGCGGGCAGTTTGCCGCGCCGGCCACGGGCGCGGAAGTGGCCGTGAACGTGCCCGCGCACGTGGGGCTGGCCGATATCGACGGCGACGGCGACCTGGATCTGCTCGTCGTCAACGGCATCTACAGCGCGGCGGCCAGCGGCTCGGTCAGCATCCGCCTCAACGACGGCACCGGCCAGTTTGCCGCGCCCGCCGCCAACGCCGTGGTGCCGGCCGGCAACGGGCCCTACAGCCTGGTGGTGGGCGACGTGGACAACGACGGCGACCTGGACCTGCTGGTGCCCAACGACGGGGCCAGCTACGGCAATGGCACGGTGAGCGTACGGCTCAACACCGGCGCCGGCGTCTTCGCCGCCCCGACGCCGGGCGCCGAAGTCCCGCTGTTTCCCGGCGTCGACGACGCGGTGGCCGGCGACGTGGACAACGACGGCGACCTGGATCTGCTGGCCGTCAACTACGGCGGCCCCACCAGCGTGGGCAGCCTGGTGGGCTTTCGCCTGAACAACGGCGCGGGCCAGTTTACGGCGCCGGGCGCGTCGGCCTCCATCACCGTGGGCCGGGGGCCGCGCAGCCTCGCGCTGGGCGACATCGACGGCGACGGCGACCTGGACCTGCTGGTGGCCAACACCGGGGTGGGTACGGTTGGCACCACGCTGAGCGTGCGCGTCAACGATCAGGTGAGCAGCGGCAGCTTTGGCGCCCCGGCCACCGGGGCCGAGCTGACCGTGGGCAGCAGCCCCCGCGCCGTCACGCTGGCCGACGTGGACGGCGACGGCGACCTGGACGTGCTGTGCGCCAACGCCGGCAGCAACACCTGCAGCGTGCGCCTCAACGGCGGGACCGGGGCCGCGTTGGCCGCTGCCGCCCCCCGCGGTAGCCGGGTGTTGGCGCTGTACCCGAATCCGGCCCGGGAGCTGGTGCGGGTGCCGCTGCCGGCTCCCGCGCGGGAAGTGACGCTGCGTAACGCCCTGGGCCAGCGCGTGCGGACCGTAGCCGTGGCGCCCGCCGCTACCGAGGCCATCCTGCCGCTGCACGACCTGCCGGCGGGCGTGTACCTGGTGCAAGCGGGCGGGGCCAGCAGCCGCCTGGTTGTTGAGTAACCCGGCCGGCTCGCGCGCTACAGCTGCATATACTGCCGCTGGGCCAGTTCCCGGCTCGGCTTGGGCGCTTTGGGGTGGGCCTCCAGCAATGTCAGCACCAGCGCGGGCGTGAGGTCGGTGAAGTCCTTGATAACCGCCAGCGGGGCCTGAAACTGCCGGGCCGGAAGCGTGGTGCTGACGGCTATGCAGCGCATCCCGCCCTTGTAGGCGGCCTGTTCGCCCAGGATGGCATCTTCAAACACCACGCAACGCTCCGGCGGTATGCCCAGCTGGCGGGCGGCTACGGCGAAGGTGTCGGCGTGGGGCTTGCCGCGGTCCACGTCGTCCTTGCCCACGATGACGTCGAAGTGGTGGCGCAGGCCGAGGTGGTCGACGATGTAATCGATGGTTTCGGCGCCCGAGCCGGTGCCCAGGGCCAGCTTGAAGCCGGCGGCGCGGGCAGCCGCGAGGAACTTTGTGAGACCCTCCAGTTCGCGGCGTTTGTCCCAATAGAGCACCCGGTAGAGAAACTCGCGGCGGTCGGCGTACTGCTTCAGCTCCTTTTTCGGTACGGGGTTCCGCAAGACGGTCTGGAGGATGTTGGTGGCGGGCATGCCGTTCAGGCGGCGCAGCAGGGGCAGGGCTTTGGTCGTCAGGCCCAGCTCGCGGAACAGCAGCTGGAAGGCGCGGGCCTGGTAGCGGGTATTGTCGATGAGCACGCCGTCCATGTCGAAGATGAGGGCGTGGTCGGAGGCGGCGAGGGGCATGGCGGGCAGGGTAGAGGCGGGGTAATCAAATGATAACCGCCTGCGTGTACGGACCCGGGAGGGCCGTGGCTATTGTAGGGTGGCGGTTGCGGGTTTGGGCCGTAACTTTGGCGGCCCCGCCTGGCTGTCAGCCCCCCGGGCCCCGCTCACCACCGTTTTTTCCATGCGAAACACCTTCCTGACGAGCCTGCTGACCACGGCCGCGCTGCTGAGCGCCACCGCGGCTACGGCCCAGAAAACCAAGCCCCTGCCCCGCCCCAAGCTGGTGGTGGGCATCGTGGTGGACCAGATGCGCTACGACTACCTGTACCGCTACTGGAACAAGTACGGCGCCGACGGCTTCCGGCGCCTGCTGGGCGAAGGATTCAGCTTCGAAAACTGCCACTACAACTACGTGCCCACCTACACCGGGCCGGGCCACGCCAGCATCTACACCGGCACCACGCCCAGCACGCACGGCATCATCGGCAACAACTGGCTGGTGCGCGAGGCGGGCAAGGCTACCTACGTGACCGAGGACAAAAGCGTGCAGGCCGTGGGCGGCACCGAGGCCGCCGGGCAGATGTCGCCGCGGCACATGCTCACCACCACCATCACCGACGAGCTGCGCCTGGCCACCAACTTCCAGGCCAAGACCATCGGCGTGTGCATCAAGGACCGCGGCTCCATCCTGCCGGCGGGCCACGCCGCCTCGGCCGCCTACTGGTTCGACAACGCCAACGGGGCCTTCATCACCAGCACCTTCTACACCCCGCAGCTGCCCGAGTGGGTGCAGCAGTTCAACGCCCGCAAGCTGGCCGCGCAGTACCTGAGCAAGCCCTGGGAGCCGCTGCTGCCGCTGGCCGCCTACACCGAAAGCACCGCCGACGACGTGCCCTGGGAGGCGGCCTTCCGCGGGGAGCAGAAGCCCGTGTTTCCGCACAACCTGCCGGTGCTCAGCGGCGTGGCGCCGGCCCAGGCCCCCGCGCCCGCGCCCACCGGCGGCGAAGCCCCGACCACGGCCGCCGCGGCCAACCTCGACGTGATTCGCTCCACGCCCTTCGGCAACACGCTCACCCTGGACTTCGCCCTCGAAGCCATCCGGGCCGAGCAGCTGGGCCAGCGCGGCCAGACCGACTTCCTGGCCCTGAGCTTCAGCAGCACCGACTACGTAGGCCACCAGTTCGGGCCGAACGCCATCGAAACCGAGGACACCTACCTGCGCCTCGACCAGGACATTGCCCGCCTGCTCAAGGTGCTCGACCAGACGGTGGGCAAGGGCCAGAGCCTGGTGTTTCTCTCGGCCGACCACGGCGCGGCGCACTCGCCGGAGTTTCTCAAGAGCCAGCGCATTCCGGCCGGCTCGGTGGGCCCCCGCCTCTGGCGCGACTCGCTGCAGGCCCGGCTGGTGCGCCGCCTCGGCCCCGGCCAGTGGGTGCTCAGCTACGAAAACCAGCAGGTGTATTTGAACCGCCCGCTCATCCAGCAGAAGAAGCTGGACCTCTACCAGGTGCAGCAGGCCGTGGTGGAGCTGGCGGTGCAGTTTACCGGCGTCACGCGGGCGGTGGCGGCTACTGATTTGCAGAAGTCGCACTGGGAAAGCGGGCTGCTGATGTACCTGGAAAACGGCTACCTGCCCAGCCGCTCGGGCGACGTGATGGTGGTGATGGAGCCCGGCTGGCTGGAGTCGTACGCCTACCCGGTGAACAAGGGCACCACCCACGGCTCGTCGGGCGCGTATGACACCCACGTGCCGCTGCTGTTCTGGGGCTGGCGCGTGCCGCAGGGCGAGTCGGCATTTCCGGCGCGGATTACCGATATTGCACCGACGGTAGCCCGGTTCCTTCATATTCAGGAGCCCGACGGCTGCACCGGGCAACCCCTGCAGGACGTGCTGACCAAGAAAAAATAGCGCCGCTCCGGCTCCGCAGGCGGTTTTTCGGGGCCTCCACTGACTTCATTTCATCTTCTTTTACCCGCGCTGCCTTCGCGCGTGCGAACCGGCAGCCCGCAGTTACCACAATGGCTCATTTCAACCCCTGGCACGACGTTAACTACGGTTCCAAGGCTCCCGGCATTGTCAATGCCATCATCGAAATTCCGAAAGGCTCGAAGGGCAAGTACGAGCTGGACAAGGACAGCGGCCTGCTCAAGCTGGACCGCGTGCTCTTCTCGGCCGTGCACTACCCCGCCGCCTACGGCTTCATCCCGCAGACCTACTGCGACGACAAGGACCCGCTGGACGTGCTGGTGCTCTGCTCGGTGGACGTGGTGCCCATGTGCCTGATCGAGGCCAAGGTCATCGGCGTGATGCAGATGATTGACAACAACGAGGAGGACGACAAAATCATTGCCGTGGCCGCCAACGACGTGTCGATGAACCACTACAACGACATTTCGGAGCTGCCCCCGCACACCCTGCGCGAGATGCGCAAGTTCTTCGAGGACTACAAAGCCCTGGAAAACAAGCAGGTGGTGGTCGAGAAGTTCATGGGCCGCGAGGATGCCTACAAAATCGTGCAGAACAGCATCGACCTCTACGACGAGACGTTCCGCCACCCCAACAACCACCAGGCTCAGCTCTCGATGCTGTAGGCCGATAAGTACGCAGCCCGGCCTCCGGGTTACTACTGAAAAAGCCCCGGCTGCCCCGCAGTCGGGGCTTTTTTGTGGCGTTTGGCGGGCAGGTGGCGGCACCTTCGGCGGGCCGGGGCGTAGAACGGCGCAGGCCTCTCCCACGCGCATGACCCAACACACTCCCAAGCAACCGCTGCGGCGCTTCCTCTACCAGAACGGCCTCTCGCTGGTCATCACCGCGATGGTGCTGCTGACCCTGGGCGGGCAGACGCTCACCGGCTGGCACGACTACAACGACGAGCGGCAGGACCTGCACCTGAGCGCGCTGAGCCTGGGCGAGTACGTCACCTCCGGCCACTGGGTGGAGGCCACTTTCGAAAACTGGGAAAGTGAGTTTCTGCAGATGGCCCTCTACGTGATGCTGACGGTGAGCTTGCGCCAGAAAGGCTCCGCCGAATCCAAGAAGCTCGACGAAGAAGAGGAAGTAGACCGGGAGCCCGACGCCAGCAAGTCCGATGCGCCCTGGCCGGTGCGGCAGGGTGGCGCGGTGCTCTGGCTCTACAAACGCTCCCTGAGCCTTGCCTTCTTCCTGTTGTTTCTGGGGGCCTTCTTCCTGCACGCGCTCGGCGGCACGGAGGTCTACAACATCGAGCAGCAGGCCCACGGCAAACCCCCGGTGGATTTGCTGGGCTACATGGCCACCTCGCGCTTCTGGTTTGAGTCGCTGCAGAACTGGCAGAGCGAGTTCCTGAGCATCGTGAGCATCGTGGTACTCAGTATCTGGCTGCGGCAGCAAGGCTCCCCCGAGTCGAAGCCGGTGGACGCACCGCACGATGAAACGGGCAAGTAAAGGCAATGAGCAAATGGACCCGGGCCGGGAAGTGAAGTAGCCATTGACAATGAGCGATGAATAATGCGCACTGGGCGTAACCGCCCCAACAGGCGGGCGTAGCCTCATTGCTCATTGCTCATTGCTCATTGCTCATTGCTCATTGCTCATTGCTCATTGCTCATTGCTCATTGATAATTTGCGGGCCGAATAAGGTCCGGCGTCGGGCCGTTGCTGCGCATGGCCGAGCCCGTTGTTTCCCGTCCTGCTTCCTCGCGCCTGCCCCAGGGGGCCCGGGCGCTGCTCGATGCCGTGCTCTATAGCAACGGGCTGGTAGCCGGGGCCGCGGCGGCGCTGGCCGTATCGTCGGCGCACTACTGGCGGCGGCCCTTGCCCTGGGCGGTGCCCGTGCTGGTGCTGGCCGCCACGCTGTTCGTGTACAACCTCAACGGGGCCCGCCGCCACAACCAGCGCCTGCCGCCCAACGTGCCGCCGCGCCGCCGCTGGATTGTGCAGCACCGCGAACTGCTGCTGGCGCTGGTGCTGCTGTCGGCGCTGGTGCTGGCGGCAGTGTACCTGTTCAGCTCGTTCACCCTTGCGCTGACGGGCTTCCTGGCCCACCTGGCGCTGCTCTCCCTGGCGTATTCGTGGCCGGTGCTGCCGCCCCGGCAGCCCGGCGGCCGCCGCCGTGGTCTGCGCGACTGGCCGGGCCTGAAGACGTTGTTGATTGCCTACGTGTGGTCGAGCGTGACGGTGTGGCTGCCCGCGCTCTGCCTCGGGCTGCCGCTC
The DNA here is from genome assembly GCF_003258365.1 of Hymenobacter edaphi. Taxonomy (GTDB): domain Bacteria; phylum Bacteroidota; class Bacteroidia; order Cytophagales; family Hymenobacteraceae; genus Solirubrum; species Solirubrum edaphi. The sequence goes on from NZ_QHKM01000007.1 coordinate 97,947, forward strand.
AGCGCCGGATCGGTGTTGCTGCTGTTTGCGCGCCGCTTCTGCTTTATCCTGGCCATTGCGCTGGTATTCGACCTACGCGACTATCAGCGCGACCGGCGCCACGGCCCGCTCACCCTGCCCGGGCTGCTGGGCTACCAGGGCGGCCGCTGGCTGGCGCTGGCCTGCACCCTCGCCTCGGTGGTGCTGGGGCTGCCCGCGCTGAGCCTGGCCGGGCAACTGGTGCTCCTGCTGCCGGCCGTGCTCACGGCCCTGGTTGTCTGGTTCGCCAACGAAACCCGCTCCGATTACTACTTCGCCCTGCTCGCCGACGGCGTGCTGCTGGTGCAGGCCGCCGCGCTGATGCTGGCGGTTAGGGTGTGAGTGAATTCATCTACCGCCGCAGCGCGGCGCCACGGTGGGTAGGAAGCCAGGGGGCAGGGCGTTTGAGTTTGAGCTGCAGCTCGAATTGCTTGTCAGGCGCGCATGTCTACCACTATGGCGCCGCGCTGGGGCTGTAGACAAAATCCGCGGTCAGCTCACCCTCATCTACTCATCAAAATTCCTCCGCCGTCGTCAGCTCCTGCAGGGCCTGGCCGATGTATTGCGGCAGGTCGCCGGCAATGAGGCCGGCCTGACCGGTGTGGGCGGCGGCCAGGTCGGCAGCGCGGCCGTGGGCGTAAATGGCCAGCAGCGCGGCATCGAGCGGGGCGAGGCGCTTGTCGGCGCGCAGGGCCAGGCAGAGGCCGGTGAGCACGTCGCCGGAGCCGCCGGTGGCCAGGCCGGGGTTGCCGGTGGTGTTGAAGTAGAGTTGCCCGTCGGGCGCGGCGAGGCAGGAGTAGGCCCCCTTCAGCACCACGTAGCAGCGGTACTGCCGGGCAAAGTCGCGCAGCAGCTGCAGGCGGTGGTAGTCGTCGCGGGCGGGCTCGGTCAGGCGCTCAAACTCCTTGGGGTGGGGCGTGAGCAGCGTGTCGGGCGGCAGCAGGTCGAGCAGGGGGCGGTTGGCGCCGAGCAGGTTCAGCGCATCGGCATCGAGCACCAGCGGCACGCGGGCCGAGCCGAGCAGGTCTTCCAGCGCGGCGCGGGTGTCGTCATCCTGCCCGATGCCCGGGCCCATGCCCACGGCATTGTAAGGTTGTAAATCAGGCAGTTCGCTCAGGTGATTTTTTTCGGGGTCGACCAGGCACATGGCTTCGGGCACGGCGGTCTGCAGCACTGCGTAGCCCACGGCGGGCACCTGTACCGTGAGCAGGCCCACGCCCCCGCGCAGGCAACTGCGGGCGGCCAGCACGGCCGCGCCCAGCTTGCCCTTGCTGCCGGCCAGCAGCAGCGCGTGCCCGAAGGTGCCCTTGTGCGCAAACGTGGGTCGGGCCGGCAGCCTGCCCGCCAGCAGCGCGGCGTCCACCAGGTGCATGTCGGCGTCGACTTCGGCTAGGAAGCGCGGACTCAGCCCGACGGGGACAACGTGCCAGCGGCCCACGGAGCGGGCATTCTGGGGCAGCAGCAGCGCCAGCTTCGGTAGCTCAAACGTGACGGTGTGCCGGGCTTCCACCACCGGGCTGTCCTTGGGTTGCGGGGCGTCGGCAAAGAGGCCGGAGGGCAGGTCGATGCTCACCACGCGGGCCCGGGCAGCGTTCAGGTGCCGCACCAGGGCCGCGGCGGCGCCTTCCAGCGGCCGGCGCAGCCCGGTGCCGAACAGCGCGTCGATAACCACCGTGCCGGGCTCGATGGGCGGCAGCTTGCCCGGGCGCCAATCGGCCACGGGCACTGCGGCGGGCAGGCGCGGGCGGTTGTGCTCGAAATCGGCGGAATGTTTGTCGGCCGGCAGCAGGCCCACCCGCACCCGATAGCCCCGCTCGTGCAACAGGCGGGCGGCCACCAGCCCGTCGCCGCCGTTGTTGCCGGGGCCGCAGAGCACCAGGATTTCGCCGGCGTCGGTGGGGGCGAGGCGGGCCGTGAGCCAGTCGGTGAAGACCGTGGCGGCGCGCTCCATCAGGGCCACCGAGCGGATGCCTTCGTCTTGAAGGGTGGCGGCGTCGGCCTGGCGGGTCTGGGCGGCAGTGAGGAGCTTCATCAATCACGGATTAGAAGGATTCTCCGGACTACGCGAATTTCCGGCAAACGTAACGTCGATAAGGGCCAGGCCGCCGCCCCGCAGCCGCCACAAATCTGCTACGTTTGCCGGCATGAAACCACGGTTCTGCGTTTTGTCAGGCCTGCTGGCCGGTTTGGTCGCCTGTCAGTCAGACCCTAAATCCAACCAGGCGGCAGCGCCACCGGCGGCTACTGCTCCGGCGGCCAAGTCCGCGCCCGCGGCCTGGGCGGGCACCGTCGATTCGCTCACGGCCGGGCAGCTGCCGCCGCTGGAAAAGCTGCCCGGCAAGCTGCTGCTGGCCCGGCGCTGGACCGACATAGCCGGCGAAAACGTGCTGGTGCTGTATCGCACCAAGCCGGCTGACGAGCGCACCACCAAGTACACCGACGAGGAAAGCTACGTGGAGCTATTCGCCCGCCAGTACGTGCGCCAGCCCAATGGGCAATACCGGGAGCTGTGGCGCCTGCAGGACGCGGTGCGCAACTGCCCCTTTGATATGTGGCTGGGGCCGCTGCCCGGCTCCACCCGCATTACTGATCTGGACCGGGACGGCACTACCGAAACCACACTCATCTACAAGCTCACCTGCCGTAGTGACGTAAGCCCGTCCGAAATGAAGCTCATCATGCACGAAAGCAAGGCCAAGTACGCCCTGCGCGGCTTCATGGTGGTACCCGACTCGCTGCCGGCTGCGCAGAACATGCCGGCCAATTCCTGCTGCCTAGATACCATCAGCAAAGCGCAGTTTGAGGCTCCCAACGGCTACAAGCTGCAGGACGGCCGCTACGAAAATGAGAAGGAGTTTCGCCGGGCCCCACGGGCGTTTCTGGCTTTTGCCCGCGCCCAGTGGCGCCGCTGGGCGCCGCGCGACGAGTTTGAGCAGTTTTGACCCGCTCCGCCTTGGCTTGCCCCCGACCGTTTAAACCAGCCGGGCCCCGAAACCGTTGGTAACAGTTCTGTCATCAACCCCGAACCAACCCGCACCAATTATGCTCACTTGGGCCGACGTCATCCGCGAAGCCAACAACGGCACCCCCGCCCCCGACCACCGCGTCGAAAAAACCGACGCCGAGTGGCGCCAGCAGCTCACCGACGAGCAATACTACGTGACCCGCCAGCACGGCACCGAGCGCCCCGGCACCGGCGAGTACTGCGAGGCCCACGACCCGGGCCTCTACGCCTGCGTGTGCTGCGGCACGCCCGCCTACGATTCGCGCACCAAGTTCGAGTCGGGCACGGGCTGGCCGAGCTTCACCGAGCCGGTGAAGGACAACGTGGTGAAATACAAGAAGGACAGCAGCTTCGGCATGGTGCGCGTGGAAGTGCTCTGCAACGTGTGCGACGCCCACCAGGGCCACGTCTTCCCCGACGGCCCGCGCCCCTCAGGCCTGCGCTTCTGCATCAACTCGGCCTCCCTGAAGCTGGTGGCCGAAGACGCGAAGGTGCAAGGCTAAACCGGCGGTAGCGCGGGCTTTAGCCCGCATCCGGCAGATAGTACCCTACTTGTCGAACAACCGGCTCCGCGGCAAACGCGGGCTAAAGCCCCCACTGCAACCAAGCGGCCCGGCCCCGGTGAATACGCCCCCGCGGCCGGGCCCCTTGGCGGTGGCCGGCCTACTGCGGCGGCTGCCGGTACGGATCGAGCCGGGCGTTTTCCATAAAGCGCGCCGGATCGGCCAGCGGCGTGAAGCCGAACTGCGCGTAGAGCGCGTGGGCGTCGCGGGTGCCGAGCATCCAGCGGCGCAGCCCCTGCAGCTCGGGGTGCTGGCTGATGTGCTGCATCAGCAGCTTGCCCAGGCCCCGGCCACGAAACTCCGCCAGCACGAACACGTCGCAGAGGTAGGCAAAGGTGGCGCGGTCGGAGATGATGCGGGCGAAGCCGGCCAGCCGGCCGTCGGGAGCGTACAGGCCGAAGCACAGCGAGTTGCGAAGGCTGCGCTCCACCAGCTCGCGGCTGATGCCCGGCGCCCAGTAGGAGTGGTTGCTCAGGAAGTCGTGAATCAGGTCCACGTCGAGGCGGGCCGGGTCGGTGCTGACGGTGAAAAGCTCGGAAGACATAAGCGCGAAGATCAAGCCGCCAAGGTAGCCCGCGGCGGCTATTGGCGGTTGCTGACGCCCGGGGCTGGTGGCCCGTGCCCGGCCGCCACGGGCTGCGGAGTGGGCGGCGGCGCGGAATTAGCGAAATTCGCGGCCCCGCCCGGCACCCGCCCCGGCCCGCTTGCGTTTGAAGCTGCTGGGAGGCGCCGCGCTTTCCGTTCTATTTCCCCGTTTTCCCACCCCGCCATGTCTTTGCTATTCACCGATTTTGCCTCCTGGCAGCAGCACTGCGCCAGCACCGGCGAGGCCCTCTGGCAGCCCGTGCTGACCTACGAAATGGAGCAGAAGGGCCGCTCCGAAGCCGATATCTGGGACGGCCTGCAGCGCGCCTACGACGTGATGCGCGACGCCGTGCACACCGGCCTGCGCGAAGACATGACCTCGCGCTCGGGCATGATTAAGAACGGCGCCAAGAAAGTGGCCGCTTCGCCCGTCACCGCCCTCTCGCCCGAGTTCAAGATGCTCGTTACCCGGGCCCTCGGGGCCAAGGAAGTCAACTCCTGCATGGGCCGGGTGGTGGCCGCGCCCACGGCCGGCGCCTCGGGCATTCTGCCCGGCATCCTCACCACCCTGCAGGAGCTGCACCGGCTCGACGACCGGCGCATCCTGGAAAGCCTGCTGATTGCGGCCGGCGTGGCCCTCATCATCGAGCAGAATGCCTCCCTGGCCGGCGCCGTGGGCGGCTGCCAGGCCGAAACCGGCTCGGCCGCGGCTATGGGCGCGGCCGCCATCGTGTACTGCCTCGGCGGCTCGGTGGAAGAAACTTTTGCCGGCGTGGCCATTACCATTCAGTGCATGCTGGGTTTGGTGTGCGACCCGGTGGCCGGCCTGGTGGAAGTGCCCTGCGTGGTGCGCAACGCCTCGGCCGCGGCCATTGCCTTCTCCTCCGCCCAGATTGCCATTGCCGGCGTCGACCCGGTCATCCCCGTCGACCAGTGCGTGGCGGCCCTGGGCGAAGTGGGGGAGAGCATGGAAACGCGCTACAAGGAAACCGCCCTCGGCGGCCTGGCCAACACGCCCCGGGCCCGCCAGATCGAGCAGAAAGTGCTGGTGCAGGACATCCAGATTCTGCCCGACCAGCCGGAAGGCTAAGCGTGCTCTTTGATTTAAAGGACTGTGTCGGGAGCCCTAAGCCTTGCCTAAAGAACGTGATGCTGAACTGGTCGAAGCATGACCGATCATCACTACATCAACCGACGCAAAACGCCCCGAACCAGTCACGGTTCGGGGCGTTTTGTTTCAGCCGGCTACGGGCTGGTTACTGCTTCACCAGCTTCAGGCGCTGCGGCTGGCCGCCGAGGGTCAGTTGCAGGGTGTAGAGGCCGGCGGGCAGCGGCTGCAAGTCGCTCAGCGTCAGCTCCGAGGTACCGGCCGGGACTTCGATGGTGCGGGTGAGCACCACGCGGCCGCGGGCATCGAGCAGGCGCAGCGCGGTGGCGGGCTGGGCTGCGGGGCTGCTCAGGCGCAGGCGCACTTCCGCGCCGAACGGGTTCGGGTAGGCGCTGAGCTGCGCGGCTTGCACCCGGCCGATCTGCACCGTGCGCGGGCCGAACAGGGCCGCGGTGCCGTCGAGGTCGAGCTGGCGCAGGCGGTAGTGGCGCAGGCCGGGCTGCCGGGCGTCGCGGTCAGTGAAGCTGTACTGGCGGCGGCCGGTGGAGGTGGGTGCAGCGGGCAGTACGGTGCCGATGGTGCGGAACTGCTGCCCGTCGGTGGATACCTGCACTTCGTAGCGGAGCACGTCCAGCTCCTGGGCCGTTTCCCAGCGCACCAGCACCGTGCCGGCCGCCTGGGCCTGGGCCGTGAGCGACACCAGCGAAATGGGCAGCGGCCCGGCGCCCTCGGCCAGCGTCCAGATGGAGAAGTGGCTCAGGCCGCGCTGCTGCAGGGTATTGGTGCCGGCGTCGTGGCTCTGGTGATATTCCTGGTTCCAGGACGTGGCGTTGTTCGAGGAGCTGAACAGCGTCAGGCGGTTCTCGTTCAGGCCGTTCAGCTCCGCGTCGAGGTAGCGCAGCTCCAGGTCCACGTTCAGGCCCTGGTCCACCGTCGGGCGGATGTCGAAGGTGCGGCGGATGCTCAGGCGCATGGGGCCGTCCGGGCGGCTGTAATAGAAGCCGGTGCTGCGCAGCACGGTGGTCGGGCCCGGCAGGGTGCTGCCGTGGGGCGTCAGCGTCAGGCCCAGGCCGGCGCAGCTGCTGGCCACCTCGGCCGCGTTGAGGTTCAGCGTGGTACGGATGCGCCCGTCCACGTACGCCGTTTCCGACTCGCCCACGAGCTGGGCGCCGGGCTCCAGCGTCACCGGGTCGGTGCCGGCCGAGATGCGCCCGCTCACGAAGCGCAGCGTGCCACTCACGAAGATGTGGCCGGTGTGAATCAGTGCCGCGCCGTTGGTTTTGCTGATGGTCAGGTCCGTGAAGTACACCTCGCCGGTCAGCGGCTGGTTCACGTCGCCGTCGAACTGCACGGTGCCGCCCGTCAGCGCGCTGGTGTTGGCGGCCGAGTGCTGCCAGCTGCCCCACACCCGCAGCAGGCCGCCGCTCATCAGCAGCCCGCCGGTGCCGTCCACCGTCAGGTGGCGCACGGCCGCCGTGCCGCCAGCTATGCGCGGGCTGGGCCGCCCGCCGACGGCCGGAATCAGGGCGTCGGTGTGGGCGTCGGGCACGCAGTCGGTCCAGTTGCCGGCCTCAAACCAGTCGTTGCTGACCGCGCCCGTCCAGGTGCTCAGGGTGCCGCCCAGGGTCAGCACCAGCTGGTCCTGGGCCGCGGCGCAGGCGCCGGCCGCGTCGCTGGTCAGCTTCAGCGTCACGGTGCCGGCCGTGCGGTCGGCCGCCGAGGGCTGGTAGGTGGCGTTCAGGGCCGCGGCATTGGGCGCGAAGGTGCCCGAGCCGGTCGTGGTCCAGGTGGCGCCGGTGGCCCCGCCGCCGAGGCTGCCGCTGAGCGTCAGGCTGCCGCCGCCGCACACCGTGGCCGTAGCCGGGCCCGCGTCCACGGTAGCCGGCTGGTCGATGAGCACCTGCACCGCGGTGCGGGCACTTTCGCACTCCCCGCCGCTGCCGTTGGTCACCACGGCGGCCACGTAGTAGCTGCGGCTGCTGCTCACGTTCAGGATAAACGAAGAGCTGTTGGCCACCACCGTGCCGCCGGTGGGCGCGTCGTACCAGCGGGCGGCGGCCCCGCCGCTGAGCGTGGCCGAGAGGCCCACGTTGCCCGGGCCGCAGCGGCGCACCGGCGAGGCGGCGCTGACGACGCGCGGGGTGCCCACCGTCACGGCCACGGCCGCGGTGGTAGCCACGCGGCTCAGGCAGCGCGTCTGGGCCCGGAACCAGGTGCTGGCCGGCAGGGCCGGGGAGGTGTAGCTCAGGCCGGTGGCGCCCGCAATGTCGGTAAAGGTCACGTTGTCAGCGGACTGCTGCCACTGCACCTGCCCGTTGGCGGAGCCGGTCAGGGTGAGCTGCACGCTGGTGTTTTCGCACACGCCGGTGCTGCCGGGCGCAATGGCCCCGGCCGTGGGCGCCGCCACGCTGCGGGTAATGGCCGTGCCGAGCTGGTCGTTGGTGGCGTTGCCGTCGCCGCTGGCCGTGGCCGTGAGGGCAAAGGAGTAGGTGCCCAGGGCGCTCATGTCGAGGATACCGGCCGGCACATCCAGCGTGGCGCCCGCCGCCAGCGTGCCGGTGCTCAGCGTGCTGGTCAGGGTGCGGGTGCCACCGCCCGGCAGCGTCGCCACGGCCGTCACGCTGATGGGGTTCAGGCTGAGGTCGAGGAGGCTAGTACCGTCGTTTTTCACTGTCAGCAGCACCGGCTCAGCCGCGGAGAAGCAGCCGCCGACGGTTGGGGCGGCCAGGGCCACCGGGCGCACGTCGAGGCCGGCCCCGTTGCGCAGGTACACGTCGTCGAGGTGGAAGTCGTAGTCGGCGGCGTTGCCGACGGCGCCCGAATAGGCAAAGAAAGCCACGATGATTTCCTGCCCGGCGTAGGCGCTCAGGTCCACGTCGTAGAGGCCCAGCGTGCCGTTGTTGGGCGGCTGGTTGCTGGCATCGAAGGTGTACACGTGGGAGAAGCTTCCGCCGCAGTTCGTCGACACGCCCACGCGCACCACGTCGTCGGTGCCGGTCATGGCGGCGGGGTCGGCGGTCAGCGCGTTGTAGTCGGTGATGCCGGCGCGAAACGACAGCCGCGTGGTGGCCGTGGCCAGCAGGCGCGGGCCGATCAGGAAGGCGTAGCGGCCGCTGCTGTAGATGTTGACCTTCGCCGTTTCGGTGAAGGCGGCGCGCTGGGCCGCGGCGTTGCTGGTCCACCCGGAGCTGCCGGGCGTCGTGCCGTCGGTCGACTCAAACCAGCCGGGATACAGCGCCGGCAGGTTGTCGGCAAAGCCGGTGAAGGGCAGCTGCTGGGGCAGGGCGGCCACGCCGTTCTGGCGGCGCGTCTGCTGGGCCAGCGCGTCGTTGGCGGCCGTGCCGTCGCCGGGCAGCCGGGTGGTGGCGTCGAAGGTGTAGAGGCCGGCCGCCGTCAGGCTCAGCTGGCCCACCACCACGTCGGCGGTGCCGTTGGCCGGGATGGGGCCGGGCACGGTGGCCGTGAGGGTGGCCGTCACGGGGCCGCCCACGGTCACCTGCACCGGCACGTTGCTCACCGGGCTGGCGCCGTAGTTCTGCACCCGCACGGTCACGTTTTCGGCGCCGGAGTAGCAGCCGGTGGCCAGCGGACCCAGCAGGGCCACCGCGCCCACGTCGGCCGTGAGCGTGCCGAGGAACAGGTCATCGAGCAGCAGGTCGTAGTCGGGCGCGTTGTCGACGGGCCCGTCGGTGGCTTTCAGGGCCACGATGATCTGCTGGCCGGCGTAGGCGTCGAGCGGCACGATGAAGTCGACGAAGCCGCCCCCGTTGGCGGGCACGTTGCCGTTGGCGGCCGAGATGGTGAAAACCGGCGCGAACGAGTGGCCGCAGTCCGTCGACACCAGCACCTGCAGCGCGTCGTCGGTGCCGTTGGCCATGCCGCCGGTGTTGTCGGGGGTGCTGGCGGGGCTGTTGTACTCCGCAATGGCGGCTTTGAAGCGCACCACCGTGCTGGCCGTGGGCACCACCTTCGGGCCCAGCAGCCACTCCTGGCGGTTGGTGGTGTAGAGGTTGATGCGGGCCACCGCGTTGCCGGGGAAAGCCGTGGTGGTGGCTTCCCACTGCGAAGCGCCCGGGGCCGCGGGCAGGCTGCCGCCGCTGGCTTCGGTCCAGTTTGGGAAAGTCGCCGTCAGATTGGCGCCGCTGAAGCCCGCGAAGCTCACGTCCTGGGGCAGGGCCGCCGTGGGCAGCACCGTGCGGGTGGGCGCGGGCAGCAGCGTGTTGTTGCCGGCCACCGCGTCGCCGGGCGTGCTCACGCTCACCTCGAAGGTATACACGCCGGGCTGGGCCAGGGGCAGCGGGCCGGGCAGGCCCACCTGCCAGGGGCTGCCCACCGCCAGCGTGCCCGCGGTGAAGGTGTGGGTCAGCGTCTGCGTTACCGGGCCGCTCACCTGCACCGTGACGGTGACGGGCTGGGCGGCCGAGAAGGTGAGGGGCGTCGAGCCGTTGTTGCGCAGCCGCACGGCTACGGGCTCGTCGGTGGGGCTGTAGCAGCTAGTGGCGGTGGGGTAGAGCAGGGCTTCCACGGCCAGGTCGAGGGCGGCCGGGCTGAACTCGTAGGCGCCCGCGTCGGGGGCGCTGCCGCGGGCCGTGCCGCCGAGGTCCGTTGCCACGGCGGCCAGCGGGGTGGCCTGGTTGTTGAGCAGCGTGTTGCTGGGCCGCAGCCCGGTGGCCGACTCAAACAGCGGGTCTACGCTGAGCGAGTACAGGTCCTGGTTGACGGCCGGGCGCCAGTCCTCGATGCGGGCCTTGTCGGCCGTGCCGCTGGTGAGCTGCGGCGTGCCCGCGGCGCCCACGAAGCCGTTGCCGGTGGTGGCCACGAACAGGTCGTTGTAGTCCGACACCGAGCCCGCGCCGCCGAAGGGCGTGGCGACGGAGGCGTAGGGCGTCAGCCAGCAGTAGTGCTTACCCGGGCCGGCGCCGGTGAAGTTGGCCAGCACGTTGTTGCGGAAGTTGAGTTTGGCCGTGCTGCTGCCCGCCAGCTCGAAGCAGGTGTTCGAGGCATTGGGCGAGGCCGAGCCATCGATGCGCACCGAGTTGTGCCACACATTCGCCTCGTTGTTGATGCCGCCGCTGGTGCCCAGAAAAAAGCCCGTAACCAGGCGCGCAATGGTGGCCGGGCCGAGGTAGGGCGCGGCCGTCACGTCGGCAATGGCGTTGTTGTAGATGTTGAGAATCTGGCCGTTGGCCTCGTAGCTGGTCACGTACAGGCCGAAGGAGGGCACGCTGTGGTTGTAGTACTGCCGGATGCCCGTCACCGCGTTGCCGTACACGTTGGAGGCGTCGTTGCCGGGGCCGGCCGCGGGCGCGCTGGTCAGGTTCGTGCCCTTGCCCGAGCAGTATTCCAGGTAGATGCCGTGGCCCGGGGCGCCGATGACGCGCTGCACGCGGTTGTCGTGCACGCTCAGGCGGCGCACCATAAAGGTGCGGATGCCGTAGGCCGCGGCGGCGTTGTTGCCGATGGGCCCGCTCGCGTCGGCCGAGCCCAGGGTGCAGCCCCCGATTTCCAGGTCGTACTCCGGCCAGCTGGCGCCCATGCTCAGGGCCACGATGCCGCTCTGGGCCCGGGCAATGGTCAGATTCAGGTAGCGGTTGCCCTGGTTCAGGCCGGTGGCCGCGCTGGCCGAGGCGCTGCCCAGCTGCCCGTTCGACACCTGCACCACGCCGATGGAGTTGGTGGCCCCGCTCAGCGTGACGGCGGCGTTGCGGATGACGTTGTAGGCCGCCCCGTTGGTACCCGCGGCGCTGCGCACCCGGTAGCCGTAGGTGGCGCCGCCCGTCACGTCGAGCCCGTCGAAGGTTACGTAGTCGGCGCCGAGCAGATCGAGGCCGGCTTCGGCGCCGGCGGCGGTCTGCAGCACCGGGTTGGGGCCCGCGCCGGTGCGCATAAAAGTGATGCGCCGGGTGCTGGTGCCCGAAGCGGTGAGGGCCGGCGGGGTTTCGCTCAGCGTCAGCCCGGCAGCCAGTTCAAAGGTGGTCGGCCCGGCCACGCCGTTGGCGTTCAGCGCGTTGATGGCCGCCGTCAGGCTGCGGAAGTTGCCGGCGCTGGCCGCCTCGGCGGGCCGGATGGTGTAGGTGCCGCTCAGGCCGGTGGGCACCTGGCTGGTCAGCAGCACGTTGTCGATGGCCGCCGGGGGCTGGCTGCCGCCGCTGCCGTCGTTGGTCCAGGTGAAGAGCAGCCGCTGGCTGGTGCCGGCCAGGCTGGCGGGCAGGTTCAAGTCGGCCGTGGTGTAGGTGCTCTGGGTGTGCAGGTTGGGGAGCAGCAGCGTCACGCCGGCGCCAGCAGGCAGGGTACCGGCCACGGGTACGAAGGTGGTCGGGGCCAGGTACACGCGCAGGTGGTCGTAGATGCCCTCGCCCATGCCGCGCCAGTCGAAGGAAAGACGGATGGCCGTTTCGCCGGCCGGGAAGGCCACGTCGCGGTACAGGTGCACCACTGCTGCGGCGCCGGTGGTGTAGGCGTGGGGCAGCGTAGCGGGGTTGTTGCTGAGGTAGGCCGCGCCGGTGCCGCCGGCCGAGGGCCCGTTGGTGGCGCCGGCGCCGGCCACCCAGCGGTTGGTCAGGCCGCCGTTGACGGCCACAAACGAGCCGAACGAGCCACCCTCGAACGACTCGTTGACGAGCGAAGTCTGGGCCGTGGCCAGCTGCGCCCAGAAGGCGGCCAGCAGCGCGAGCAGGCCGCGCCGCGCCAGCAGGGGGCGCCCGGCGCCGGGGGGCCGCGCCGAACGCGGGAATAAGTGTTTCATAGCGGGGTAGGAAAAGGGAACGGAAAGGGCAACACCGCCCCACCCGGGCCCGCAGGCCCGGTTCGAACGGAGAAAAAGCAAGGGGAAGCGGGGCCGCCGCGGCTGCCGGAGCCCGCGCCGCGGACGGCCGCTGACTAGTGCCCGGAGCCCGCGCCAGCCGACCGCAGCAAAAGTAGAAGGGCCCAGAGGCGGCGCTTATCACATGAGGATGTGCCCGGTGCCTCACACGATAATGTGGTGCGCCGCACGGCCCGGTGGCTTATGAGGGCGGCGGGCCCGGGCGGGCGGGGCCCCGGTTGTGCGGGCTGCCCCGCGCTGCCAGGGACTCCGCACGCAAAAAAGCCCCGCCGGCAGAACCGGCGGGGCTTTGGGCAGAAGAAGGCGGCGCGCTTACTGCTTCACCAGGCGCACCGTGCCGGTCTGACCGGCCGAGGTCAGGCGCAGCAGGTAGGCGCCGGCGGGCAGCTGCTCGCTCAGGTGCAGCGACAGGCGCTGGGCGCCGGCCCGCAGGTCGGCGGTCTGGCGCAGCACCACCCGGCCCACGGCATCCAGCAGCACCAGCTCGGTGGCGCCGGCGGCCGGGCTCAGCACTTCCAGCGTCAGCTCCTGGCCCGACAGAGGGTTGGGCCAGGCGGCCAGGGCCAGCTTGATTACCTGCTCAAACTGCACCGTGCGCGGGCCGAACAGGGCCGCGGTGCCGTCGAGGTCGAGCTGGCGCAGGCGGTAGTGACGCAGGCCCTGCTTGCCGGCCTCACGGTCCACAAAGCGGTAGTGGCGGGCCGAAGTCGAGGTCGACGTTTCGCTGGCCACAAAGCCCAGCGGACGGAACGAGTGGCCGTCCAGCGACACCTGCACCTCGAAGCCGCGGTTGTTTTTCTCCTGGGCGGTGGTCCAGGTCAGCACGGCGTCGGTGCCCTGGCGCTGGGCGGTGAAGGCCGCCAGGCTCACCGGCAGGGGCACGGCGGCGTCGCCGAGCGTCCAGAGCGAGAGGTGGTTCAGGCCGTTCAGCGTCACGGTGTTGGCGGCGGCGTCGCGGCTGGTGTAGCCCTCCTGGCGCCAGCCGCCGGGCACGCCGGCGTTGCTGAACAGCGTCAGGCTGCCCTCCCCGATGCCCTGCAGCTCGAAGGCCGAATCCCCGTAGCCGAACACCATGTCCACGTTCAGGTTGGTGTCGACGGCGGGCTCGATGTTGAACTGGCGCCGGATGCTGGTGCTGCCGGCCATGCCGTACATCGGCCGGCCGGTCATGCGCGTGACGGTGGTGGCCCCGGGCAGGCTGGCGCCGCCGGTGGTGTGCGCCGTCAGCGTCAGGCCCAGGCCGCCGAAGGTGCTGCTGGCGCCATCGGTGCCCAGCGGGGCGCTGGTTACCACGTTGCCGAGCACAAAGCTGCTGGCCGTTTCCGAGAGCGTGCCCGTCAGGTTCACCTGGTGGGTGGTGCTCAGCACGTAGGTTTTCAGAATGCCGCTGCTCATCGTCAGCGCGCCGGTCACCGTCGGGTTGGCGGCCACGTGCAGCGTGTCGGCGGTTTTGGCCACGGTCAGGTTGGCGAAGCCAACGGCCTCGGTAAGCTGCTGGGCACCCGCGCCCACGAAGGCTACGGTGCCGCCCGTCAGCGCCGAGCTGGGGCCGGGGCCGGTGCGCGTCCAGTCCTGGTACACGCTGAGCGTGCCGTCGGTCATGGTGAGCTGGCCGTTGTCGCTGAAGCGCACGGAGCGCACCGCCGCCGTGCCGCCGCCAATGGCCGGGTAGCGCCCCGAGGCCACGGTGGGTACGAGGGCGTCGGTCAGGTTGCTCGGCACGCAGGCCGACCAGTTGCGGCCGTCAAACCAGTCGGTCGACTGCGTGCCGGTCCAGGTGGTCTGGTCGGTTACCGTCACCGTCACCGGTTTCGAGGAGGCGCAGTTGATGGCCGCGTAGTTGGCCGTCACCGTGTAGGTGGTCGTGGCGGAGGGCGTGGCCGTTACCGAGGAACCGGTGGTGGCCGAGAGGCCGCTGGCCGGCGTCCAGGTGAAGGTGGCGTCTTCGAGGCTGGGCCCGGCTACGCTCACGTTGTCGATGGCCCAGCTGAAGCCGTAGCTGGTTTCGTAACTGAAGCGGATGCGCACGTCGGTTTGGCCCAGCGCCGCCGCCGGCAGCGGCAGCGCCGCCGTAGCGCCCGTGGTAGCCGAGCCCACGCTGGCCCCCGTCGCCTCGTAATCGGCCAACACCGCCCAGGCGCCGCCGTTGACGGAGTACTCGACCTGCGCCGTCACATCGGTGCTGTAGTAGTAATAAAAGTGCTGGAAGCTCAGGGTGGCCCCCGTAAAGCCCAGCGTGCTGAAGGAGGGCGAGGTAAGCGTGGTGATGGTGGAGTTTACCCCGCCGGTGCTGCTGCCGTATTTGTCGCTGTCGGCCACGTAGTAGTGCCCGGCGGCGTTGCCGTCGGGGCCGTTGTAGGCCGTGCCGTTGGCCGGCGTGCCGCTGCCGCCCAGCTTGTAGCCGGCCGTCACCAGGGAGAAGCCCGACAGCGGCTGGCTCCCGGTACTGGTGGCGGTGAATGCGTTGGTCGCGCCCTCAAAGGTTTCCGCGAAGATGACCTTGTTGGGATTCAGGTACTGCGGAGCCGAGGCCGTGAGCGTGGCGCTGCCGCCGGGGCACACCGTCGCGTTGGCCGATACCGTCAGCGCCGGGTTGGTGCTGATGATGGTCACGCCCGCCAGCGCGTCGTTGGAGCTGGTCTGGTCGCCGGCGTAGCTCAGCGAGGGCACCAGCGTGTAGCTGCCGCCGAAGGTCATATCGAAGGCGGTGCTGACGGTGTAGGCCGCCGCCGTGCCGGCCAGCAGCGTGCCGCTGGTTACGGTCAGCGAGAGGCTGGGCAGCGGGCCGGCGGGGCCGGTCACGGCCACGGTCAGCGTCAGCGGGTTGGCGGGGCTCAGGGTCAGGTCGCAGCCGTTGTTGCGCACCACCACCGTTACCGTTTCGGTGGTAGTGCGGCAGCTGCTGCCGGCGGCCGGCGCCGTCAGGGCCTGCAGGCGCAGGTCGGTGCTCACCGTCGAGCCGAACTCGTAGGCCCCGAGGTCGGGCGTGCTGCTGCGCGGGGCGGCGGCGTAGTCTTCGCTGATGCCCGTGCCCACAAAGCCCGTGTTGTCGAGCGCGCAGGCGTTGGGAACCAGGGTGCTGCCCACAAACAGCGGGTCCGCGTTTTTCGAGCTGGCTTCCTGGCCGGTAGCCGTTTGCAGCGCCGGCAGCGTGGTGGTGCTGGTGCCCGCGAAGGCGCCGCTGCCCACCGAGGCCAGCAGGGCATTGGCCCCGTCGGTGTACAGGTCGTTGTGGCTCGAAGCGAGGTTGGTGTAGGCGGAGTAGCCGAGGCCCAGGGCGTAGGTTTTGCCGGTGCCCGCAGTGGTCTGGGTGTTCGACAGCACGTTGTTGCGCAGCACTACGACGGGGTTCGAGCCGGCTACGGCCAGCGCCAGGCTGGGGCCGGTGGGAGGGGTGCTGCCCACGTCGCGGCTGCCGCTCAGCGCCACCGTGTTGAAGTACACGTTGGTCGTCGAGCCCGCGCCGCCGCCCAGGTACAGGCCGGCCGTCAGCTCGGAGGACGAAGACGAGGACACCACGCCCGCCACCAGGTTATTGCTGATGGTGGTGGTGCCCGCCGTGGCCGCGCCGAGCACAATGCCCAGGGCCGAAGCGGTACCGGTACTCACCACCCCGCTCACCGTATTGCGGCTGACGGTGGCGTCCACCACCGCGTTGCCCGAGGGGGCTGAAGTGCTCTGCGTGGTACCAGCGCCGAGGTTGATGGCCGCCACGTCGGAGGTGCTGGTGAGGCCGCCGATGGCGTTGAGCGTTACCTGTGCCCCGCTTTCGTGGCCCAGGTAAATGCCGTAGCGCCCCACGTTGCCGGGCGCGGCCGTCGTCAGCACGTTGCCGGAAATCACCGTGCCGGTGTTGCGGTTGCTGGCGGAAGCTCCCTGCGAGTAGATGCCGTACTGCACCCGGCTGATGCTGTTGTTGAGCACCTGGTTGCCGTTGTTGCCGGTGCCCAGGCTGGTGCTCGATACCGTGCTGCTGCCAAAGCCGATGCCCATCAGCGTCTGGGTCGGGCCGCTGCCCGTCACCACCAGGTTCTGGATGACGTTGTTGGTGGCGCTGTTGGTGCTGGCGCCCGTCTGCCCGTACACCACCGTGCTGCTGGTGCCGGTGTTGGTATTGGTGAGGCTCAGGTCGCGCGAGCTGCCGCCGGGCGCGTTCGAGCCGTCCAGGGTCACGTAGTCGGCCCCGTCGAGCAAGATGAGGGCCTTGGCGTTGCTGCCCGTAATGCTGGCCGTCACGCCCGTTTGCGGGCGAATGGTCACGCGCCGGGTTGCGTCGGCCCCGGCAATGGTGCCGATGGTCAGCGGGAAGACTTCCCCGCTGGCGGCGTCGTACGCGCCGGTGGTGGCGGCCGGGTTGGTCAGCAGAAAGGTAACGCCCACGCCGCCGGTGGTTTGCAGGCCGCGGGCGGTCAAATCCGCCAGCGCGTCCTTGATAGTCGCGTAGGCTTCGCCGCCGGTGCGGCCCACGGTGAAGGAGCCATTCATCGGGCCCAGGATGCGGCGGGCACCGGCCGGGGCGCCCACCGCCGGGTCGATGGCGAAGGGCGAGCCGGGCGCAGCCGGAATGGTCAGGCTGGTCAGCGTGGCGTCCACCAGGTTATCGGTAGCCGCGCCGGCCGTCACGTCGTACACCAGGAAGAAGTAGTTGGTGCCGGTTTGCAGCGTCTGGGTGCCCGTGAAGCTGAAGCCGCCCTGCGCCCCGAAGGCCGGGGCCGTGGCGGCGCCAAACGCGGTGGTGGTGGCAAACGTGCTGCTGGTGCCGGTGTAGTACACGCGGGCGTTGCTGATGTTGGCCAGGTCGGTGGTGCCGTCGGCCGTGAAGGTCAGCTGGGTAAGCTGCAGCGGGTTAAACGAGCCGGTGGTCGTCAGCTCCACGCGCAGCACCTGCTGGGTGGTGGCGCCCGCGAATACCGGGTTTGCGTTCTGCGTCACCACGGTGCCCGTGTACTGCATCACCGGCAGCACCGTGCCCGCGTACTCATCCGAGCCCAGGTCGGGCTTGGTGCCGGAGCCCGCGTAGCCGGGGCTGCCCTGGCGGATGTCGCCCTGAATGTCGTTGTCGACGGTGCCGGCCAGCGCCGTGCCGCCCGACTCGATGGGCGAGGGCGTGGAAGCAAAGCCTGCGTTGATGGTCAGGTCGCCGGTGGCCGGGGCGTTGAACAGGCCGGTGGCGCTGCCGCCGACCTCCGCCGCCGTGGGCAGGTAGGCCGTAGAGCTGGCGTCGCCGCCCGAGGTGGCTTTCCAGGTACCAAAGTCGCGGGCCGTGCCGGCGGTGTTGCCCACCTTGGCGTTGTCGGCCGTCACCAGCAGGTTGTAGTTCGAGGTGGTGGCCGGCCAGCCCGCCGCCGTCTGGTAGCCGATGGCGTAGTGGCTACCCGCGCCGGTGCGTTCGTTGTAGAAGATGTTGTTGCGCAGCGCCCCGCTGGCCGTGCTGCCCGTGCGGCGGTAGGCGTACGAATCCACCGCGCCGCTGCCCGTCAGGTACACCGAGTTGTAGTAGAAGGCGTTGCCGGTGCCGGAGCCGCCGTTCAGAATGCCGAGCACCGGTACGCCCGCCACCGAGCCGCTGCCCGGGGCAATCTGGTTGTTGGCGGCCGTCAGGTTGGCGTAGCTGTCCGCGGTGCCCACGCCGAGCACCGCGTCGAGCAGGTTGGGCGCGGTGGCCAGGGCCGGCGCCTGGCTGCTGAGGTTCCAGACGCGGTTGCGCAGCACCTTGCCCCCGCCCCCGGAAGAGGCACTCATCAGAACGCCGGCCACTAAGTTGAAGTAGCTGTTGCTGTTGACTACGGTAGTGGAGGTCAGCGCGACGTTGCTCACCGCGTTGTCGGCCACCACGACGGCGCCGGAGCTGTTCGAGATGATGCCGATGGTGTGCGTGAAGTTGCTGCTGCTGGGCACCGTGCCGCTGCTCAGGTTGGTCACGGTGTTGCCCAGCACGTCGTGGGCGCCGCTCTGCCCGACGACGATGCCGTAGAGGCGGCCGTTGACCACGCCGCTGCCGATGCTCAGGTCGCGCACCGTGTTGTTCTGCACCGTCGATTTATCCACGCTGTACGCGAGCAGGCCGTAGTTGAACGGCAGGCTGCCCGCGCCGGTCAGCACCTGCAGGTTGCGCACGGTGTTGCCGCTCACGGTGAAAGCATGGCCCGCCGTGCTGCTGGTCAGGTAGATGCCGTAGGCGTCGTACTTGGTGCTGATGCCCAGGCCGGGCGTGGCGTCGCCGATGACGTTGCCGGTGTTGGAGCCCGTGCTGCTGCCCGTGCCGATGCTCAGCAGGCCCGCCGAGGCGTAAAGGCCGTAGGTGGCGCTGCTGGTGGAGGCGTTGGCCAGGTTGCGGATCAGGTTGTTCTGCACGCTGGTCGGGGCCGTGGTGCCCACCGCCAGCCGGATGCCGTAGGTGGTGCCGCTCACGCCGAGCGGGCTGCCGCCGGCCGTGGCGTCCGCGCCGCCGATGACGTTGCTGCTCACCGTGTGCCCGGTGCCGGCCGAGAGGTAAATGCCGGTAAAGCCGCTGGTGTTCAGGCCCGCCGTCTGGTAGAGCTTGTTGTTGCTCACCACGTGGTTGTTGCCGCTGGCCAGGCTGATGCCGGTCAGGGCGGTGCTGCGGGCGGCATCCTGGTAGATGCGGTTGCCCTCGGCCGCCGCGGCCCCGCCGATGCTCCACGCGTCGCCGTTGCCGGTGGCGCTCAGCGCCACGCCGGTGCCGGTGAAGTTATGAATGTCGTTGC
Source organism: Hymenobacter edaphi (assembly GCF_003258365.1). Taxonomy (GTDB): domain Bacteria; phylum Bacteroidota; class Bacteroidia; order Cytophagales; family Hymenobacteraceae; genus Solirubrum; species Solirubrum edaphi. Next base: position 116,776 of record NZ_QHKM01000007.1, read on the forward strand.
CGCTGACGACGTTGCCCTGGTTGGTGGCCGTGCCGGCATCCGTTACCGAGCGAATGGCCGTGTTGGGCACCGTGTTCGGGGCCACCGTCAGCTCGCGGATGTCGTTGCCGCTGATGACGTTGTTCTGGTTGCCGGTGCTCGTGCCGTTGTAGAACAGGATGGTGGCGCTGGTGGCGCTGGTGTTGCCGCCCTCAATGATGCTGCGGGTAATGGTGTTGCCCGTCGCGTCGTTAAGCAGGGTGAAGGTGGGGCTGAGCGTCGTGTTCAGGTTGCGGAACAGCAGCTGCTGGCCCGCGCCGCCGTCGATGGTCACGCGGTCGGCCCCGTTCAGGCGAATCAGGCCCTGCGCAAAGCCCGGCCCGCTGACCGTGCGCCGCGTGCCGTCGCCGCGCAGCAGCAGCGCGTAGCCGCCGGCGCCCTGTTCCGTGAGCTGGTTCAGGGGGATGGTGCCGTCTTCCGTCAGGTCCGAGGTGATGGTGACGGTGGTGCTGGCCGTCAGCACGCCCTGGTTCAGGGCCGCGAACAGGCCGCCGGCCCCGGTCAGCGAGGTAAACGTCTGGTTGCCGGGCGTGCTCGGCGTGCCCGAGGCATTCACCTCGTAGGCCGTGCCGCCGAACACGATGGAAATGGAGTAGTCGTTGAGCGGGCCGCTGGGAAGCTGGTTGGTGGTCAGAGCCACGCTGCCGGGCTTGTTAGGGCCCGAAGTAGCCAGCGTGCCGGCGTTGCTGGCCACGTTGCCGGCCGCATCCTGCGCCACCACGAAGTACTGAATGCGCTGGCCGGGCACCACGCCCGTTCCGCCCGCCAGCAGGCTGTAGTCGATGTCGAAGCTGAAGGGCGAAGCCGTGTTGGTGCCGCTGGCTTCCACGTACTTCCAGCCCGCCGTGGCGCTGGTGTTGTCGTTGATGACGCCCGGGTCCACGGCCGTGCCGTCGAGGTTGAGGCGGCGGAAGTACAGGCGCGGGCGGGTGCTGCCGGCCGTCGTGGCCAGGCCCACGCCCGTCGCGTCGTCGGCGATGCTGACCCCGCTCAGTGTGCGCGTGGTGGTGTTGGTGGTATTGCCCAGGGGCGTGTAGCTGATGGTGGGGGCCACCTGGTCGCCGCCGATGAAGGTGCCTTCGTCGGCTCCGACGTCGGGCGTGCCGGCGTTGCGCGGGGTGCCGTCGAAGTCATCGGGTACCGAGGCCAGCGCTACGCCCTTGCTTTCCACCGGCGTGGCCACGTCGGTGCGGATGTGCAGGTCGGGCGTGGCGGCGGTGGCATTGACGAACATCGGGTCGGCCACGGCGCTGTTGGCGTCGCCGCTGAGGCTGCTGGCCGGCGTGCCGCCCACCAGCGCCACCGTGCCGCCCGTGCCGGGCGCGTAGTACACGTTGTTGCTGAAGGTGGTGCTGGCCGTGGCGTTCAGGGTCACGGCCGCGTGGGTGCCGGTGGCCGTGCCGTTGCTGCGGGCATTCACCAGCACGTTGTTGCGCACCACGTCGGTGCCGGTGTTGGTCCGGCGCAGCGCCGCCGTGGTGGCCGCGCCGCCGTTGGCCGTGCCGCCCACGTACAGGGAGTTGTGGTAGAAGTTGTTGGCTACCCCGGCCGCGGTGGTTTTGTAAATAGCCGTGATTTCAACGGCACCGTTGCCGATGCTGCTGCCGCTGGCGTCGAGGCCCACGCGCACCATGTTGTTGGTCAGCGGCGTGGTGCCGCCGGCCAGCTGAATGCCGATGATGGACGACGCGGCCGTCGTGGTGGTGGTGCTCAGCGAGAGGCCGTGCACGAAGTTGCGGTTCAGCGCCAGCGTGCCGGTGGCCGAACCGTTGTAGTAGATGCCGAGCACGTTGAACCCGCTGCCCGTGGCGGCCGTGCCGCTGAGCCCAAACACCGTGTTGGTCGATACGTTGGTAGCCGTGGCGCTGGTGTTGGAGGCGTAAATGCCCATCAGGGCCGCGCTGGTGCCGCCGCTCACGTTCGGGGCCGCGTTGGTCAGGTTGCGCACGGTGTTGCCGGTCAGCGTCACCGCGGCCGTGCCCGAAGTGGCCGTAATGCCGATAACCTGGGCGCTGGTCGAGCCCGTGTTGTCGCTTTTCAGGTTGGCCACCGTGTTGTTGTTGAGGCTCATGGAGCCGGTCGTGGTGCTCACAATGCCCCGCACCAGCACCGAGGCCGTGCCCGTCACGTTGGGCACGTACAGGCTGTTGGCCTGGGTGATGCTGCCCACCGTGTTGTTGTCGATGGTGAGGGTGCCGGCCGTGGCGATAATGCCGTTGATGACCTGCGTGATGTTGCCCGTGGCCAGGCCCGCCGTGATACCCGCTACCGTATTATAGCCAATGAGCACGGTGCCGCTGCTGCTGCTGCTGATGCCATTGGTGATGCCCTGCCCGCTCGAGCTGACCACGGTAATGGAGCCGTTGGCGCTGCCCGAGCCGATGCTGTTGCCTTCGGCCAGGCTCGTGCCGCCGATGGTGGCGTTGCCCGCGGTGAGGGTGATGGCGTGGAAGAAAGGCGTGGTGCCGCTGGTCGTCGTCGTCAGCGAAATGTCGCGGATGGTGTTGCCCTGCACCAGGTTGGTGCCGCCCGAGACAAACGACAGCTGCATGGGGTAGAAGCGGCTGGTCGAGCCGCTCATCGTGTAGGTAGCTGCAGGCGCGGCCGGCTGCGGCGCCGCCGCGCTGGCGGCCGTGCTGGCCCCGCCCCCGATGAAGTTGCCCGATATCGTGTAGCCCGTGCCGGTAGCGGTGGCGGCCCCGATGTTGATGGCGTAGTGCACCGCGCCCGAGCTGTAGGTGCGCGCGCCCGACTGGTAGAAGGCGTTGTTGGTTATCGTCCAGCCGGTGTTGTTGCTCGAAGCCAGCAGCACGCCGTTCGACGAGTTGCTGGCGTTGAAGTAGTCCAGCAGGTTGTTGCCGGTGATGACGTTGCCGCTGTTGGCCGTGTTGGTGCCCGACGCGGCGTAGATGAGGTTGGTGGCAAAGCCCGTGGTACCGGTCGTGCTGCTGACCGAGCCGATGCTGTTGAAGCGCAGCGTGTTGTTGCTGTTGCCGCCGCCCGCCGCCGTGTTCGTGGCCGCGAATACCACCGCGCCGGAGCTGGTGCCGCTGTTCTGGCTTTTCAGCTGGCAGTACTGCACCACGTTGTTCTGCGCGTCGGAGGTGAAGCGCAGCACCGCGCCGGCCGTGCTGGTGTTGGTCAGGGTAAGGTAGCTGCTGCTGGTGCCGCTCACGCCGCCGGGGCGCCCGTCCAGCACCAGATTGCGCCCCCCGTTCACGTCGAGCAGGGCAGTGGCATTGGTCAGGCTGAGCACAATGGCGCTGGCGCCGGTAGCCGACGCCGCCGGCCGGATCGTCACCGGGTTGCTGGCCGAGGATGCCGCAAACGTGTAGGAGATGGGCAGCGTTTCGGTGCTGCCGGTGTAGCCGGGCAGCAGCTCGATGATGACGCCGCCGGGGCAGACGCCCTGCGCCGTCAGGGCCGCCAGGGCGCCGCCGGTGCCGCTCAGGGTTGGGTAGTTGCCGCCCGGCCCCACCGTCACCACGCCGCCCGTGCCGCAGAACGTGCCGTTGAGCGTCGCCTGCTGGCCCGCCGTCAGCGCCGCGAGGCCCTCCGTAGCGGCGTAAACGCGGTAGTAGTAGGTCGTGCCGTTCGCGAGGCCCGTCTGGGCCACCGTCTGCGTGCCGCCGGTGCCCGCCGGGCTCGTCGTGCCGCTGGAGACGATGGTGGCCACCGGCGTGAAGTTCACGTTGTCGGTGGAGCGCAGCACCGCGAAGGTGGTTTCCGTGGTCGAGTTATCGGTGATGACCAGGCTGAAGCTGCTGGCCGTGACGCTGGTGAAGCTCACGCCCGGCGCCGCCGGCGTTACCTGCGGGGGCGTAAACGTGTAGGTCTGTCCGCTCGCGGGCTTGGTGCCGATGGAGTTGGTTTCCGAGGTCGAGCTGAGCGTAGGGCTAGCGCCCAGGTTGTTGAGCGAGAGGAAGTTGCCGCTGCCCGTGGCCGTGGCCGTCAGGCCCACCGACGCCGTGGCCGAGGCGCCTGGCGAAACCGCGTCGTCGGGCGAATACACGAACTGCACCGCGCCCGTGGCTTCGTAGAGCTTCAGCTGAAAGCTGATCTGCGAGGCCGGATTGGCGTTGTAGTACCAGTTTGCGCCCTTCCACTCCGCGGTAAACACGCGGCTGCCGGCCGCGCCGCTGGTCTGGTAGGAGAAGTTGCTGTTCGAGGGCAGGCTCAGGTCGTCCCAGAGCGGGGCCGCAATGGGCCGCGGAGTGCCGCCGCTCAGGTTGTTGGAGGCGCTGGTCGAAGTCGTTGCCCCGAAGCTGACGAACCCGTTGGTGCTGGCCGAAACGGTGGTATAGGGCGTGCCGTTGTAAAAGAACGTGAAGCCGATGGGCAGCGCGTTGAACAGGCCGTCGTCCAGGGAGCCGGAGCTCAGGGCCGGCACCGTGCCGCCGCTCAGCGGGGTGTAGGTGCCCGCGCTGGCCACAAACGAGCCGTTGGGCGCATTGTAGTTGGCCAGGCTCTGCGCCCAGGCGCCGGAGCTGACCAGCAGGAGCAGCAGGCTCAGGAGCCGACCCATCTGCCGCCTTCCCGGTGAGGACACGCGGCGGGCAGTTGGCAAGCGTAAAGGTGTGTGCATAGAAGAAAATGAGGTTGGAAAGGCAGCTGAAGGCAGCAAAATGACCGCACGACTGGTTGAAAATCAGCGGCTAGGCCATTGATTTCAACTTCCAATGCGGCAAGGAATGGCCAGCCCCGGTTTCGGATGGGGGCAAACGCGTAAGGCTGGCACAGCAGGGCGGGTGGAGCTTCGAAGGTGCTGCGCCAGAATGCCTGGGAACAGTACACTGCGAGTCAGCAAACTACCGGTTTTATGTGATAATACCAGTAAGATGTAACCGGGATTTTGCACATGTTCAGCTAAGTGGTCAACGACTATCTTGGCTGGGTATCATTGCTTTTTCCAATTATAGTTTGTGAACAGTAACCGAAAATGGGCCTCTGCTGCTTCCCAGGCCGGCATGCTCGCTGTTCACCCACCCTAGGGGCTGCGGAAGCAGTATGCTTTTACAGGCCGCGGCAACCGAGCCGGGGGCACATGGAGCGTTGAGCCGGGGCTTAGCCCTGCTGAATAGTGGATACCTCGGGGGCCACGGTGAGCCGGGCCATAAACACCAGGGCCTCCTGGTAGCGGCTGCGCAATTCCTGGTACTGCTGCCAGGCGGCCGTGCGGTCGGGGCGCAGCGGCAGGGCGCAGGCGGCCAGCTGGTCGAGGATGTCGTCGAAGCTGGCCCGGTCGATGTGCTGCGCCCGGCCGGCATGGGCGGCCAGCGGGCCCTGCCGCGGCGGCGTGCTGCGTACGTTCACTTCAAAATAGCGGTGCACCCGGTTCAGGGCCAGGCAGCCGGCTTTGAAGCAGATTTCCATCTGCGGGCTGCGGGGCTGCTCCACGGCGCTGAACACCAGCGCCGCCGCGTCGAGGATGATGCCGGCGGTGCTCACCCAGGAGCGGCCGGGCTGGGGCGAGCGGAAAAACGAGAGGATGGGCAGGGAAGTGTGGCTTTCCTCGATTTCCACGAACCACTCTTCCCAGCGCATCCACGGCTCGTCGTGGTAGAGCCGTTCGGCCCCGTACAGCCACTCGACCAGGGCCGTGGCCGAGCTGGGCGAACCGGCCCGCAGCTCCAGGCGGGCCACCACCAGCTCGCGCCGCGAAAACGACTGGTAAATGGTGGGCAGGTAGGAAATCAGCAGCGTGAGCAGCAGCAGCCCCAGCGCCGCCTCGGAGTACGACAGCGCCGTGGCCGCCACGCCGTGGGTGGGCTCCTCCGAGCCGAGCGTGAGCAGGGAGCTGCCGCTGATGCGGTAGCAGCGAAACCAGTGGCCCTCATCCAGCCCCCAGAAAATGCCCGTGTAGGCCAACGACAGCAGGGCCAGCCAGAAAATGGGCAGCGCCACCAAGGCTACCGGGGCGAAGAGGGCCAGCACCCGGTCGCGCTGGCCGTAGGTAACCGTGCGGGCCGCCAGCTGATTGAAGATCCAGCGGAAGCCCTGAAACAGCCACCCGTTGAGCCGAACCGACTCGTTGCGCGGCAGCACAAACGAGCGGATGGCGGCCGACAAGGTCAGCACGACCAGCAGCAGCCCGGCCAGCAGCACCGCTCCGCGTAACAATAAGTCCCAGGACATCAGGCGGAAAGCGGGCTAAGGCGTGGCGGCATACAACGTTCTACGGCCCGGGCGCCCCACTGTTGAGCAGCAGGTACTTATCCCCCGAAGATGTGAGGCGCCGGGCGGGGCTTTGGCCTGGTGCTTGTTGCCACCGCTCCTACCAACGAAAACAAACGACTACCCCTATGAACCGCTTCCTGACCTTCGCCTTGCCACGCCCTGCGCTGCTGCTGGGCGGCGCCTTGCTGGCCCTGACCAGCTGCTCCACCACCAGCCGCATTTCCATGCAGGTGCCGGCCCAGCTGTCGGCCGCGGCGCCGCTGCCCGTCACCGGCAAGCAGGGCTTCCGGCACAGCTACCAGTTCGGCGAGTTTGCCACCGCCCAGGTCAAGCAGGGCTGGTTTAGCACCGCGGCGTGGTCGTGGGGCAATGCCGCCGGCGGCTGGCTGCCCGCGCCGGTGTGGTTTGATCAAACCCGCGCCCGGCAGAAAAGCTCGTTCACCATGCAGCCGGTGGGTGGCACCGCCTGGGAGGCCCAGTGCGCCTTCTTCGCTCACAGCGACGATTTGCGCCTCAGCCCCACGCCCAACAGCAACGTCGGCGTGACCCTGTTCAGCGAGGAGCTGTACAGCAGCATTATCAAGGCGCCGAACCAGCCCACCTGGCAGCTGATTCTGGAAAGCAAAAACCAGCTCGGCGACCGGCCCCAATTCGCCCGCGGCACGCTCTCCAACGGCGACTCGGTGCTGCAGGTGCGCCCCATTGCCCAGCTGCTGCGCCGCGACGGCCGGCCCATGACCCTGCCCTTCGGCGTGCCCGTCGGCTACGAGTTTGCCCGCCCCGACGGCTCGGTGGTAGCCGCCGTGGAGCTGATGGGCCGCGGCCGGGTGTGGGTGGCGCCCACGCTCACGCCCGCCGTGAAAGGCCCGGTGGCCGCCGCCCTCACAGCCATGCTGATTCACCAGCAGCGCATGTAACGGCGGCGCCCGGTATGAAAAAAGCCGGAACTGCTTCCGGCCTTTTTTCGGGGTCTACTTTTTCGGGCGCTCCTTCCACTGCTGCCGGAACGACTTCGGGGCCAGTTGAATGGCCTCGCGGCGCTTGCTCCAGCCTACCTGGCCCAGCAGGCGCTCCAGCACCCAGTTTTTGGCCGCGGTGGGGGCCAGGCTCCAGGTCCAGCGGTGCTTCATGCCGTAGAGCCAGAGCTTGATGCCGCGCTCCTCCTCCTTGTCGTTGAAGTGCTCTTTCACGGATTGCTGCCGGTTGAGCAGCAGGATGTTGTGAATCGGGATGCGCACCGGACACACCGAGGTGCAGGCCCCGCACAGCGACGAGGCGTAGCTCAGGTGCTTGTTGTCCTCGAAGCCGGCCAGGTGCGGGGTGATGACCGAGCCGATGGGCCCCGAGTAGGTGGCCTCGTAGGTGTGGCCGCCGATGTTTTTGTAGACCGGGCACACGTTCAGGCAGGCGCCGCAGCGGATGCACTGCAGGGCCTCGCGCTTGTCGGGCTGGGCGAGCAGGTTGGTGCGCCCGTTGTCGAGCAGCACCACGTACATTTCGTCGGGGCCGTCTTTTTCCAGCGGCTGGCGCGGGCCCAGGTACACCGTGTTGTACACCGTCAGCTGCTGGCCGGTGCCGCTGGTGCTCAGCAGGGGCCAGAACAGGTCCAGGTCCTGCAGCGAGGGAATCAGCTTTTCGATGCCGACCACCGCAATGTGGGTGCGCGGAAACGTGGCGGAGAGGCGGGCGTTGCCCTCGTTTTCGGTCACGGCCACGCCGCCCACGTCGGCCACCAGGAAGTTGCCGCCCGTCACGCCCACTTCGGCCGCGGTGTACTTGCCGCGCAGCAGCTTGCGGGCCGTGGCCACCAGCTTCTGCGCGTCGTCGGTGGGCTCGATGTGCAGGTGCTTGACGAAGATGTCGGCAATGTCCTTCTTGCTCAGGTGCATGGCCGGCGTCACGATGTGGTAGGGCCGCTCGCCGTTGAGCTGCACGATGTACTCGCCCAGGTCCGTTTCCACCGATTCCACCCCGTTCTGCTCCAGGAAGTGGTTGAGGTGAATTTCCTCGGTGGTCATGCTCTTGGCCTTCACCACCGTGCGGGCCCGCTTGCGCGCCACGATCTTGCCGATTTCCGTCAGCGCCTCCTTCGCGTCCTGGGCCCAGATGACCTTGCCGCCGCGCTTGGTGAAGTTTTCCTCCCACTGCAGCAGGTACTGGTCAAGATTGTTGACAATCTGTGACTTGCGATATGCGGCACGGGAGCGGGCCAATTCATGGTCGCGGTACCAGCCCAGGCCGGTCTGCACCGCCGCGTTGTACTTGCCGATGTTGAAGCGAATCTTGCGCCGGTGCTCCAGATCGAAGGCCTTCGAGTCGGAGTCGGTCAGAAACTGGGCGGATTTAGTAGTCATTGCTGAATTGCTGCATTGTTGAATTGTTGACGCAAGTGGCCCAACGTCAAATTTTCAGCATATCGTCGGTGTAGCGGATCAGGCCGTTGAGGGCTTTGGGGAGGCGCTTTAGTTCGACAAAGAACGACTCGTATTGTTCGATGTCGAGCAACTGTCGCACTTTGGCCTTCTCATTCCAGTCCAGCGACTCATACATCGAACCCTGCGCGTAGCGGAAGAACTTGATCTTGTCGCGCTTCCCGTAGCGTCCGAAACCCTCGGCAATGTTGGCCGAAATGCTGTCGACGCTGCGCACAAACTGCTGACCGATGGTGTCGCGGGCAAAGCTGTTCCAACTACCTACTGCCAGCCAAACCCGGTTGCTGAGGGCAAAACTGATGCGGTAAGCCTCGATATCGTTCAGTCGTAGGAATTTACGCTCTTCCATCTGCATTGTCTGGATCAACAATTTAACAATGCAGCAATTAAACAATTACATCAGGGCTTGTTGGAATCGACGACGGGGCGCTGGTCCTGGTTGGCCAGCTCCCAGGCGGTGTAGAACACCAGCCGGGCGCGGTCGGCCAGCTTATCGAACTCAATCTTGTCCACGTCGTCGGTGGCCTTGTGGTAGTCCTGGTGCAGGCCGCTGGTGTAGAAGATGACCGGGATGCCGTGCCGGGCGAAGTTGTAGTGGTCGGAGCGGTAGTAGAGCTTCTCTTCGTCTTTGGGGTCGTTGTAGAAGTAGTCGAGCTTGAGCTTGGCGTACTTCGCATTGGCCGCCTCACTGAGCGCGTGCAGGCCGGAGGACAGCTTGTCGGCGCCGATAAGGTAGAGGTAGCGGTCCGCGGCGGCGTGGCGCTTGTCGGTGCGGCCCACCATGTCGATGTTCAGGTCCGTCACCGTCTGCTGCAGCGGCACCACGGGGTGGCCGGTGTAGTAGTCGGAGCCGAGCAGGCCGCGCTCCTCGCCGGCGTTGAGCAAAAACAGGATGCTGCGGCGCGGCCCGTGCCCTTCGGCCTTGGCTTTGACGAAGGCCTGCGCCAGCTCCAGCACCGCTGAGGTGCCGGAGCCGTCGTCGTCGGCCCCGTTGTAGATGGTGTCGTGCTGAATGCCCACGTGGTCGTAGTGGGCCGAAATGACCACCACTTCGTCCTTTTTGTCGCTGCCTTCCAGCAGCCCCAGCACGTTTTCGGAGGCCAGCTCCAGGCGCGTCTGGGGCAGCAGCACGGTGAAGGGCCGCAGGGCGAAGGCGTGCGGCGGGGGCTGCCGCGTCTGGTAGCTGGCCAGCACGTACTGACCCAGGGCCTCAGGGCCGGCCCCGAGCAGGGCCGCGCCGAGGTCGAGCGAGGTCAGGTAGGAGCCGATGCCGGTGGGCGGGGCCTCGGTGAGCATAAAGCCGGTGAGCGGCTGGCGTACGGGCTGCAGCAGCTCGTAGCCGGGCTCGTTCAGGGCCTCGCCCATGCCTTCGGCCATGGGCACGAAGGCCGCACTGGGGGCGAAGGTGATGATGAACACGCTGCGGGCGCCCTTGTCGCGGGCCAGGGCGGCCTTGCGGAAGGTGCTGCTCCACTCCGATTCCTGCTTGGTGCCCGAGAGCAGGTAGCGGCCGCGCCCGTCGGTCGGTTCGCCCTGCAGCAGCACCACGTCCTTGCCCTGCACGTCGCGGCCCTGGTAGTCGTTGTACTGCTCGGTTTCGATGCCAAAGCCGAGAAACACCGCGTCGGCCTTGGTTTCGGTGCGGAAGGGTGAGGGGCCGAAGCCCAGGAAGTCGCGGCCGGCCTGGAAGGTCTGCGGGCCCACGCGCAGCTGCCCGGCGCCGTCGGGGGCGTAGCGCACCAGCCCGAACGGCTGCAGGTAGGGGCTCACGCCGCCCGGCACCGGCCCCGTCAGGCCCAGGTCCCGGAAACGGGCGGCGAGGTAGTCGGCGGCCATTTTCTGGCCTTTCTCGCCGGTGGCGCGGCCCTCGTAGGCGTCCGAAGCCAGAATGCCGAGGTGCCGGCGCAAATCGGCGGCGATGATGGTGCCGGCGTAGGTCACGGCCGCGTCGTCGGCCGCCGGGGCCGGGGCGGCGCTGGTTTTGGTCTTGACTTTGACCTTGCCCTGCGCCTGGGCCGAAAAGCTGCTGAGCCCGACGCCGGCGGCCAGCAGCAGCGTCAGAAAGGGAATGCGAAACATCGAACCGGAGAAAAACGACCGTCTCAACGGACGGAAAACGAAATGGCTGGTTGCCGGGCCCTTGCGAAGGCGCGTCAACCAGCCATTCAAAGCGGTAAGCAAGTTAACAAACCATTACGGCTTGTTGGAGTCGACCACGATGCGGTTGTCGCGGTTGACCAGCTCCCAGGCGGTGTGAAACACCAGCTGGGCGCGCTTGGTCATGAGCGGAAACTCAATCTTGTCCACGTCGTCGCTGGCCTGGTGGTAGTCGGCATGGTCGCCGGTGGTGTAGAAGATAACCGGCACCTTGTGCTTGGCGAAGTTGTAGTGGTCGGAGCGGTAGTACACGCGCTCCGGGTCGTTGGGGTCGTTGTAGCGGTAGCCCAGGTCGAGCTGGGTGTACTTGCGGTTGGCCTCCTCGTTGATGGCGTGCAGCTCCGAGCTGAGCTTGTCCGAGCCCACCAGCTCCACGTACTGGTCGCCGGCCTTGTGCTTATCGTCGTAGCGGCCCACCATGTCCATGTTCAGGTCGGCAACGGTCTGGGCGAGCGGAATGACGGGGTTGTCGGTGTAGTACTCCGAGCCGAACAGGCCCTTCTCCTCGCCCGTCACGGCCAGAAACAGGATGCTGCGGCGCGGCCCGTGGCCCTCGGCCTTGGCCCGGGTGAAGGCCTCGGCCAGCTCCAGCACCGACACCGTGCCCGAGCCGTCGTCGTCGGCCCCGTTGAACACCTTGCCGTCCTGAATGCCCAGGTGGTCGTAGTGGGCCGACAGCACCAGCAGCTCGTCTTTTTTGTCGCCGCCTTCGAGCAGGCCCAGCACGTTTTCGGTGGCGAAGGTTTCGGTCTGGCGCGGCGCCCGCACGGTTACTTTCGCCGGCTTAAAGGGCGACTTCACCGGCTGCCCGGCCTGGGCTACGGCTGCCTGGTACTTGGCTACGCCGGCGGCGTTGCTGCCCAGCAGGGCGTAGCCCACCGCTGGGGCCACGGAAAAGGAAGCCGCGCGGGCCGGGCCCTGTTTGCCGGGGAAGTTCATGCGCGCCTGGCCCAGGTAAGGCTTGATGCGCGCCAGCAGCTGGCCGAACTTCTCCGCGTCGGGGTTGATAACAAACACCGAGCGCGGGTTTTTGCGCATGGCCAGCGACTCCTTGGCCCGCGAATCGGCCCACTTGCTGGGCTTGCCGTCCTTGCCCAGCAGCGGCTTGCCGTCCTTCAGCGGCTCCCCGCCCAGGATGATGAGGTCCTTGCCCGCCACGTCGAGGCCGGCGTAGTCGTTGTAGCCCTCCTGCTCGATGCCGTAGCCCACAAACACCGGCTGCAGCGTGGTGGCCTGCGCGAAAGCGGCGCTGCCGCCCACGTAGTAGTCCTGCAGCGGCTTGAAGCTCTGCTTGCCGATCTGCAGCTGCATCTGGTCGTAGGCCCAGCGGCTGCGCTCCATGGTGAAGTGCTGCAGGTAAGGGTTGTCGGAGCCCGTTACCGGGCCTGCCAGGCCCAGCTCCTTGAAGCGGGCGGCGAGGTAGTCGGCGGCCATCTTCTGGCCTTTCTCGCCGGTTTCGCGGCCCTCGTACTCGTCGGAGGCCAGCACGGTGAGGTGCTTGCGCAGGTCGGCCTCGGTAATGGTATTGGCGTAGGTGACCGACCAGTCGGTGGGCGCGGCGGCCGGCTCGGCCGGCTTTTCGGTCTTGGTCTTGACTTTCACCTTGGCTTTCTGGGCCAGGGCCGGGGCGCTGCCGCCGGCCAGCACGGCCGTCAGCAGCAGGAAGGGGAGGATAGGTCTGGGCATAGAAGGAAATGGCTGCATGGCTGAATGGTTAAATGGCTGATTGTTCCAGCGGCGCCAGAACGACCAGCCATTTAACCATTCAGCCATTCAGCCATGCAGCGTTACGGCTTGTTGGAATCGACTACGATGCGGTTGTCGCGGTTGGCCAGTTCCCAGGCCGAGTAGAACACCAGCCGGGCGCGCTTCTCCATCTTCGGAAACTCGATCTTGTCCACCTCGTCCTTGGCGCCGTGGTAGTCGGCGTGCACCCCGTTGAAGAAGAAGGCCACCGGGATTTTGTGCTTGGCGAAGTTGTAGTGGTCGGAGCGGTAGTAGAAGCGGTTCGGGTCCTGCGGGTCGTTGAAGCGGTAGTCCAGGTCGATGGGGCCGTACTGCTTGTTGGCGTTTTCCACGATGTTATACAGCTCCGAGGAGAGCTTGTCCGAGCCGATGACGTACACGTAGTCGGGCTTGCCTTCGTGCTCCTTGTCGGTGCGGCCCACCATGTCGATGTTCAGGTCGGCAATGGTGCGCTCCAGTGGAAACACGGGGTGGTCGGTGTAGTATTCCGAGCCCAGCAGGCCCTTCTCTTCGCCCGTCACCGTCAGGAACAGCATGCTGCGGCGCGGGCCGTGCCCGGCGGCTTTGGCCTGGGTGAAGGCCTCGGCCATTTCCAGCACCGATACCGTGCCCGAGCCGTCGTCGTCGGCGCCGTTGTGCACCTCCCCGCTGATGATGCCGATGTGGTCGTAGTGCGCCGACACCACCAGGATTTCGTCTTTTTTGTCGCTGCCTTCGAGGAAGCCCAGCACGTTCTCGGTGGTGAACTGCTCCCGCTTCTTGGGCGCCGTGACGACCACGGAAGCCGGTTTGAACGCGCTGGTCGGTTTGCCCGCCGCCGCGGCCGTGCGGTACTTGCCCAGGGCCGCTTCAGTAGTGCCCAGCAGCTTCAGGCCCACCGCCGGCGACACGAAGAGCGTGGCCGCCCGGCTTTCCTTCTTGTCCATAAAGCTGATGCTGGGCCGGCCCAGGTAGGGCGTCAGCCGCGTCAGGGCCTTGTCGAAGTCGTCCTTGCTGGCCGCCACAAAGAACACCGAACGGGCCCCTTTCTGGGTGGCCAGCGCCGATTTGGCGCGGTAGTCGTTGCCCCACTTGGTCGGCTTTTCGTCTTTGCTGAGCGTGGGTTTGCCGTCTTTCATCGGCTCCCCCAGCAGCACCACCACGTCCTTGCCCTTCACGTCGAGGCCGGCGTAGTCGTTGTAGCCCTCCTGCTCGATGCCGTAGCCCACAAACACCGGCTGCAGCGTGGTGGCCTGGTCGAAGGGCGAGTTGCCGGCGGCGTAGAAGTCCTTCATCCACTGGAAGCTCTGCCCGCCCACTTTTAGCGTGCCGGTGCCCGCCCAGGTGCTGCGCTCCATGGTGAAGTGCTGCAGGTAGGGGTTGTCGGAGCCTTGTACCGGGCCCACCAAACCCAGCTCCTTGAAGCGGTTGGCAATGTAATCGGCGGCCATTTTCTGGCCCTTTTCGCCGGTTTCGCGGCCCTCGTATTCATCGGAGGCCAGCACGGTGAGGTGCTTGCGCAGGTCGGCCTGCGTGATGCCCTCGGCGTAGGTGCGGGCGTGGTCGGCGGGCATCGGGGCCGGGGCAGCAGGCGCCGGGGCGGCTTCGGGAGCGGCCGCAGCCTCGGTTTTGGCCTTGCGCTTGACCTTGACTTTCTGCTTGGCGTCCTGGGCCACGGCCGGACTGGCCAGCAGCGCCGCGGCCAGCAGCACCGGCATTAGTTTGTACGACATAATAAAGGAGGGAGTGAGGATACCGCCCGGGCGGGCGGCCGGAGTTTTGGTGAGGGGAATGGAATGAGCAGGGGCAAAGACGGCCGCGCCCGCCGAGGGTTGCGGCGGGCGCGGCGGCTGGTTAAATGTAAGCGACGCGGCTACATCCTGCGCGGCGCCGGTGTCTACTCCTTGGTGATGAGCACCGCCGCGTAGGCCGCTACACCCTCGCGCCGGCCCACAAAGCCCAGCTTCTCGGTGGTGGTGGCCTTGATGCTCACGTCGTCGATATCAACGCCCATCACCTCGGCCAGCACGCGCTGCATCTCCGGGATGTGCGGGTTCACCTTGGGCGCCTCCAGGCAGATGGTCGAGTCGATGTTGCCGACCTCGTAGCCCCGCTCGCGCAGCAGGCGCACCACCTCGCGCAGCAGCCGCTTGGAGTCGATGCCCTTGTACTGCGGGTCGGTGTCGGGGAAGTGGAAGCCGATGTCGCGCAGGTTGGCCGCGCCCAGCAAGGCGTCGCAGATGACGTGGATGAGCACGTCGGCGTCGGAGTGGCCGAGGGCGCCGTGGGTGTGCGGCACCTGAATGCCGCCGAGCCAGAACGGCAGGCCTTCCTGGAGCTGGTGAACGTCGTAGCCGAAGCCGGTACGGATGCGCATGGGCGAAATGGTGAGGTGGTGAAATGGTGAGTGGGCCACCGCGCTGCAAGGTACGACGAGGGGAAAAGAACACCGACCTCCGGTTTGCTGCGCGCTCCGGACGACGGGCTGATGAAGGCAGCCCCGCCCCGGTGATAAAAATTCATCTTCTCCGATAAAGTATTTCTGCGGCGGCGGCGTCTGCCCGCGCACAGCTGTTTCGGGAACCAAGCCTCACATGATTATGTCAGCAAAAAAACTACTGGAAACTTTGGATTCACTGAAAGTTTCCGTTGTACCTTTGTGGCGTGAGTATGGAAATCAAGGACCGGATTCTGCTGACCGCCGTCGAGCTGTTTATGCGCAACGGTATCCGCAGCGTTTCGATGGACGACATTGCCGCCCAGCTCGGCATGTCGAAAAAGACCCTCTACAAGTGGTTCGATAACAAAGACCAGATCGTGCTGGCCACCATGCAGCAGCACCTCTGCAAAGAGGAATCGGACTGCGAAATGGTGTTTGCCGCCGGCGCCAACGCGCTGGAGGAGAGCTATAACCTGATGCAGTGGCACAAGACCATGCTCTCGGGCATCAACCCGAGCATCTTCCACGAGCTGCAGAAGTACTACCCCGAGGCCTGGGCGCTGTTTGAGCAGCACAAGAACACCTTCATCCTGCGCAAAATCATCGAAAACCTGCGCCGGGGCATCGACGAAGGCCTGTTCCGCCCCGACCTCGACGTGGACGTGCTGGCCCGGCTGAAGCTGGCCGAAATCGAGCTGATGTTCGACGCCCGCGTGTTTCCGACCCGGCAATTCGAGCTGCAGCGCCTGCACACGGTCACCGTCGAGCACTTTCTCTACGGCATCTGCACCCTGAAGGGGCACCGCCTGATCAACCAGTACCGTCAGCTGACGGAAGCTGACTAAACCACCAACCCGCTCTCACCATTCGTTTCGCTATGAACAAAGCGTTTCGCCTACTGCTGCTGCTAGCCGCTTTGGGCTTCCTCGGGCTGCACGAGCTACTGGCCCAGACGCCCGCCCCGGGCCAGGCGCCCGTGGCCTCGGGCGCGCCCATGTCGCTGAGCCTTTCGCAGGCCGTTGACTTCGCCCTCAAAAACAAATCCTCGCTGATGGCCACCCGCCTGGGCGAGCAGACCGCCCACGCCCGCGTCGGCGAAATTCGCTCCGCCGGGCTGCCGCAGGTGAACGTGGCCGCCAACCTGGCCGACAACTTCAAGCTGCAGAAGTCCCTGGTCGACGTGGGCGCCTTCGGGGGCTCCACCGCCACCCAGCTCACTTCCGCCGACGTGACGGCCGCCCAGGGCGGGCAGAACGTCAACCTCTCCCAGGTGCAGGTGGAGCGCACGCCGGTGCCGCCCCAGGCCATTGCCTTCGGCCTGCGGCACGCCGGCAACACCAGCGCCTCGGTGTCGCAGCTGCTCTTCGATGGCTCGTATCTGATTGGCCTGAAGGCCGCTAAGGTGTACGAAGACCTGGCCAAGAAGCAAACCCAGCAGGCCGAAATCGACGTGGTGGAGCAGGTGCAGAAGGCCTACTACAGCACCCTGGTCGCCCGCGCCCGCCTGGAGCTGCTGGCCCGCAACGTGCAGCGCCTCGACACGCTGCTCTACCAGACCAACGCTACTTATAAGGAGGGCTTCGTGGAGAAGCTCGATGTGGACCGCCTGCGCGTGCAGCGCAACAACCTGGTGGTGGAGCAGCAGAAAGCCCAGCGCCTGACCGAGCTGAGCGTGGCCCTGCTGAAGTTCCAGATGGGCCTGCCCCAGGAACAGCCGGTGGTGCTGACCGATCAGCTCGACGGGGCTCTGGTGGATGCCAACTCCCTGCGCCAGCGCCTGGGCGCGGCCAACTTCAACACCGGCAGCGGCGACCGTAGCCTGGGCGGCGTGCCCACGGCCCCGGCCCCCACGGGCGGCAACGCCGCCGAGCAGGCCCGCCAGGACCAGCAGTCGGCCCTGAGCGGGGCCCGGCCCAGCCAGGCCGCGGCGGCCTTCAACTACAACAACCGCATCGAGTTCACGACCCTGGAAACCCAGCAGGCCCTGGCCGGCCTCGATTTGGCTAACCGCCGCGCCGGTGCCTACCCGCGCCTGGTAGCTACGGCTGCCTACGGCTTCAACGGCTCGGCCAACGGCCTGGGCAACCTGTTTGCCTTCCGCGGCCCGAACTCGGTGGACGGCAACGGCTTCCCCAACCAGAACTGGTTTGGCTTCGGCAACGTGGGCCTGAGCTTGCAGATTCCGGTGTTCGACGGCTTCCGCCGCAAGTACCAGGTGCAGCAGGCGCGCATTCAGCAGCAGACCATTGAGCGGGGCTTCGAGACGCTGCGCCAGAGCATCGACCTGCAGGACGCGCAGAGCCGCACCACGCTCACCAATGCCCTGGACGTGCTCGACAACCAGAAAGCCAACCTGGAGCTGGCTACCGACGTGGCCCGCGTGTCGCGCATCAAGTTCCAGGAGGGCGTGGGCTCGAACCTGGAAGTCATTACCGCCGAAACCGACCTGCGCTCGGCCCAGACCAACTACTACGCCGCCCTCTACGACGTGCTGGTGGCCAAGGTGGACCGCGACAAAGCCACCGGCGAGCTGTTCAATCAGACGAAAAAGTAAGGAGCTAGGAGTCAGGAGCTAGGAGCTGGAAGCTCCTGACCCAGCCACAGTTGATTGCCCAACACCCCCGATTCTAGCTCCTAACTTCTTGCTACTAGCTCCTTCTCCAATGAAATACGTTTCTTCTTCGGCGCTGCTGTTCCTGGCTTTCCTGGCTTCCTGCGGCGGCGGTGATAAAGACCCCAAAGCCGAGCTGGAAAAGCTCAAAAAGGAACAGGCCACTAACGCTGCCAAAATTGCCGAGCTGGAAGCCAAAGCCGGTCCGGCCGCGGCCACCGAGCTGGCCGCCACGCCCGTATCGGTTATCAGCGTGCAGCCCGAAAGCTTCACCAGCTACCTGGAAGTGCAGGGCCGCGCCGACTTCGACGAAAACGCCAACGTGTCGCCCCGGGTCCCGGGCGTGCTCACCAGCATCCGCGTGCAGCGCGGCGACCGGGTGAGCAAGGGCCAGGTTATTGCCACCCAGGACGCGGCCGTGCTCGAATCGGGCATTGCCGAGCTGCGCACCCGCCTGGAGCTGGCCAAGACCGTGTACGAAAAGCAGGACCGCCTCTGGAAACAGCAGATCGGCACCGAAATCCAGTACCTGCAGGCCAAGAACAACTACGAAGCCCTGCAGCGTAGCCTGGCCACCCAGCAGCAGCAGCGCGCCATGTACAACGTGGTAGCGCCCTTCGGCGGCACCGTGGACGACGTGCCGGCCAAGGTGGGCGAAATGGGCAACCCCGGCATGCCGGTGGTGCGCCTGCTCAGCGGCGGCGGCGGCAAGCTGGTGGCCGATGTATCGGAAAACTACGCCAGCACCATCAAGGCCGGTGACAAGGCCCTGGTGAGCATCCCGGATTTGGGCGTGAACGACGTGCCCTCGACGGTGCGCACCGTGAGCCGCACCATCAACCCGGCCAGCCGCACCTTCCCGGTGGAGCTGCGCCTGACCGGCCCGGCCGCCGCGCAGCTGCGCCCCAACATGGTGGCAACCGTCCGCATCCAGAACTACAGCAAGGCCAGCACCACCGTGCTGCCCGTGGACCTGGTGCAGAAGGACGAAACCAACAGCTACGTGTTCGTGGTGGAAGACAAAGGCGGCAAAAAAGTGGCCGCCAAGCGCGTGGTGCAGACCGGCGCCACCTACAACGGCCGCACCGAAATTACCGGCGGTCTGAAAGCCAACGACCAGGTCATTTCGGCCGGCTACCAGAACCTCAACGAGGGCCAGACGGTGTCCCTCGCCGGCGCAGCCGGGCAAGCAGGCGCCTAGCGCAAGGACCAGCGCGGCGGGCACCTAACCCGGCCCGCCGCGCGGCCTGACACGTCACCCATCCTAGCTTCCGACTCCCCATGCAGGATATCGAAAAAGAGTTTGGACCCACCAGTTGGTCCATTAATAACAAGACCAGCATTTACATCATCACGCTGCTGCTGTGCGTGGCGGGTATCTTCTCCTACATCAAGCTGGGCAAGGAGAAATTCCCGGATATCGTCATTCCGCGCATCATCGTGGCCACGGTGTACCCCGGCACTTCGCCGACGGACATCGAAAACCTGGTGACGCGCCAGCTTGAGAAGGAAATCAAGTCGGTGAACGGGGTGAAGAAAATCAACTCCACCTCCAACCAGGACTACTGCATCGTGGACGTGGAGTTCAACTCCGGCGTGGACGTGCAGTACGCCAAGCAGCTCATCAAGGACGCCGTCGACAAGGCCGGCAACGAGCTGCCCAACGATTTGCCGACGCCGCCCACCGTGCAGGAAGTGAACCTGTCGGAGCTGCCCATCATGCAGATCAACCTGGCCGGCAACCTGCCCGCTTCGCAGCTGAAGAAGCTGGCCGACGACTTCCAGGATAAAATCGAGGCCCTGCCCGAAATTACCCGCGTCGACATCATCGGCGCCCTGGAGCAGCAGGTGAACGTGGACGTGGACCTCTACAAGCTCCGCGCCGCCCGCCTGGGCTTCACCGACATCGAGGGCGCCATTGCCCGCGAGAACATCACGATTTCGGGCGGCTCGGTGGACGTGGGCGACCAGAAGCGCGCCGTGCGCGTGGCCGGTCAGTACGTCAACGCCGCCGACATTGCCAACATCCAGATCAAGAACCTCTCCGGCTCGGCCGTGCGCCTCGGCGACATTGCCACCGTGGAGGACGCCTTCAAGGACCGCGAATCGTACGCCCGCCTCGACGGCAAGCCCTCGATTACGCTGAACGTGATTAAGCGCCAGGGCGAAAACCTCATCGACGCCTCCGACAAGATCAAGCAGCTGGTCGACGAGTCGAAGAAGGGCCAGTCCAGCGACCTGCGCATCACCATTACCGGCGACACCTCGAACGACACCCGCGTAACGCTGCACGATTTGATCAACACCATCGTCATCGGCTTTATCCTCGTGACGGTGATTCTGATGTTCTTCATGGGTACCACCAACGCCCTGTTCGTGGGTCTGTCGGTGCCGCTGTCGATGTTCCTGGCCTTCGTGGTGTTGCCCATGTTCGGCTTCGCCTTGAACATGATTGTGCTCTTCGCCTTCCTGCTGGCGCTGGGTATCGTGGTCGATGACGCCATTGTGGTGATTGAAAACACCCACCGCCTGCTGCACGAGCACCCGAACCTGACCACGGCGCAAGCCGCCAAGTTTGCCGCCGGCGAGGTATTTGTGCCGGTACTGGCCGGTACCTTGACCACCGTGGCCCCCTTCGTGCCGCTGATGTTCTGGCCGGGAATTGTGGGTAGTTTCATGTTCTACCTACCAGTGACGCTGATTCTGACCTTGATGTCCTCGCTCATCGTGGCCTTCATCATGAACCCGGTGTTTGCCGTGTCGTTCATGGAGCGCGAAGACCACCACGCCGAGGACAAGAAGCCCAAGCTGACCAAGACCTTCCTCATCGTGACGGGCGTGATGCTGCTGATTGCGCTGATTGGCTATGTGGCCGGTTCGTTCTTCGTCGGCAACCTGTTCATCTTCCTGATTGTCTTCGCCCTGCTCGACAAGTTCGTGTTCGTGCACATGATTGCCTGGTTCCAGACCCGGGCCTTGCCGCGCTTCATGGACGGCTACGCCAGCCTGGTGCGCTGGGCCATCGGCCACCCGGTGCTGGTCATGGTGGGCGTGCTGGTGCTGTTCATCGGCTCGTTCGTGGCCGTGGGCATGCGCGGCCCCAAGGTGGACTTCTTCCCCAAGGGCGACCCGAAATTCGTGTACACCTACCTGAAGATGCCGGTGGGCACCCGCGTGGAGGTTACCGACTCGGTGGCCCGCGAGCTGGAAAAGCGCATCTACGGCGTCATCGGCACGAAAAACCCGGACGTGGAATCGGTAATTACCAACGTGGCCATCGGCGCCGGCGACCCGGGCGAGGCTACGGCTTCGGGGGTGTCGCAGTCGCACCTGGCCAAGGTGGCCGTGGCCTTCAAGGAGCTGAGTGAGCGGACCGGCCCCGAAACCCGCACCTACATGGACAAAATCCGGGAGGCCGTGAAGGGCATCCCCGGCACCGAAATTTCGGTGGACCAGGAGTCGAGCGGCCCGCCCACGGGTAAGGAAATTGCCATCGAAGTAGCCGGCGACGACTACCCGAAACTGGCCGCCCTCTCGAAGGACGTGATTCGCTACATCAACCAGAAGAACATCGGCGGCATCGAGCAGCTGCGCTCCAACCTGGAAGACCGTAACCCCGAAATTGCCGTGAACATCGACCGGACCCGCGCCAACCGCGAGGGCATCAGCACGGCTCAGATCGGCATGGAAGTGCGCACGGCCATCTACGGCTACGAGGCCAGCAAATTCAAGACCCCCGACGACGAGTACCCGATTCAGGTGCGCTACGCCAAGCCCTACCGCGAAGACGTGGACGCCATCCTGAACTCGCCGCTGACCTTCCGCGACGCCACCGGCCAGATGCGCCAGGTGCCCATCAGCTCCGTGGCCGACGTGAAGTACAGCACCACCTACGGCGGCATCAAGCGCAAGGACGTGAAGCGCGTCATCACCATCTCCTCGAACGTGCTGAGCGGCTTCACCGGCCCCGACGTGGTGAGCAACATCCAGACGGCCCTGAAGGCCTACCCGACGCCTCCGGGCTACACCATCAAAATGGGTGGTGCGCAGGAAGACCAAAAGGAAACCTCCGACTTCCTGCCCCTGGCCGGTATCGGCGCCCTGGGCCTGATCTTCCTGATCCTGGTGGTGCAGTTCAACTCGTTCAGCAAGCCGGTTATCATCCTCTCCGAAGTGCTGTTCTCCATTGCCGGCGTATTCTGGGGCCTGGCCATTACGGGCATGAACATCAGCATCGTGATGACGGGTGTGGGCATCATCGCCCTGGCCGGTATCGTGGTGAAAAACGGGATTCTGCTGGTCGAATTCACCGACATCCTGCGCAGCCAGGGTATGTCCCTGCGCGAAGCCATTGTACTGGCCGGCCGCACCCGCCTGAACCCGGTAATCCTGACGGCCACGGCCGCCACGCTGGGTTTGATTCCGCTGGCCATCGGCCTGAACGTGGACTTCTACGAGCTGTTTGCCTCGGGCCACCCCAACTTCTTTATCGGCGGTGAGTCGGTGGTGTTCTGGGGCCCGCTGGCCTGGACCATCATCTTCGGCCTGGTCTTCGCTACGCTCATTACCCTGGTGGTCGTGCCGGTGATGTACCTGCTGAGCGAGACGCTGAAAGGCAAGGTGACCGGCAACGACCCGGACGCCAACGTGCAGCCGGTCGCCGATGAAGAAGAGGTAGCGGCCGCCACTCCCCCGGTGCTGGCCGAATACTAAGGCCGCCGCCATATCAGCCCGGCGGTGGTGGTGCGTTCTACACCTGCAACTGCCCACCGCCGGGCTGCGGGCGGCCCAAGCCGGGCCGCCGAAAAATCTGATGCAACCTTTTGCGGCCTTGCCGACTCCGACCTACGGCCACCGGCCGTTCGCCGGCAGCCCCCAGGCTTTGTTTCTCCCATTTTCCGTTCACCCGTCGTTTCAACAGCCATGTTAACCCGAACGACTACCATCCCCGGCAGCACCAACATCGAACAGCAGGTGCTCCGGATCATCAGCAAGCGCAAGGCCATTAAGCCTACCCGCCTGCGTGTTTCCAGTAACCTGAGCCGCGAGCTGGGCTTCGATACCGTCGACGTGGTCGACATCATTCTGGAGCTGGAGCGCCGCTTCAAAATCACCATTCCCGACGAGGTGCCCCTGCACACCGTACGCGACTTTGTGCGCTACGTGGCCTCGCACCTGGGGGGCTCCAAAGCCCGCTAAGCAGCGTAGACGCCAGCAATACCCTCGATAGTCTGAAAAACGCCAACGGCCCGCTTCCCTCACGCAGAGGGAAGCGGGCCGTTGGCGTTTGGAATAAGGAGGCCGGTTTAGCGCACGTTGCCGCCGGTGTCGCCGCCGCGCAGGGTGCTGTCCTTCGGGTCGCGGCTGCCAGCCGTGCTGGCGGCGGCCACGTTGGGGTTGGGCTGGTTGCCCACTTCCGGGTGGTGCTTGGCGTGAGCGGCCGGGCTGTCCGCATCGGAAGCCGCTGAGTTGGCCGGATCGGGGTTGGGGCCGCCGGGCAGGTCGGCCGCGCCGGCCCGCTTCGCCGACTCAGCCGACTCCACAAACGAGCCGCTGGTCACGCTGTGCTCCGCCTTTTCCACCGGCGACTCGGTGATGGCACCCAGACGGCGCGTTACCGGGCCTTTCTTGGCCGACTCCGGCGCTGCCTCGAACCGCTCGCTGGGCACCGCAATGGGATGCGGGCGCGACTTTTCCCAGTCGGCAAACTTGTCCATCTCGGTCTTGAGGGTGCTGGTAAACCAGGCCATCAGCGCCACGTCGTCGAGCAGGCCGACCACGGGAATGAAGTCGGGCACCAGGTCGATGGGGGAGAGGAAGTAGATGAGCACCGCCACGGCCGCCATTACCGTGGGCGTTGGAATGCCGGTGTACTCGCCCGAGGCGGCGTACTTCACCAGGCGGAACAGCGTCTGCAGGCTTTCCCAGGCTTCGTGGGCAATATGGCCGACGTCCTTCTTGGCGCTGGCTTTCTGATAGGCGTCGTTGAGCAGTTGCTTGATGCGCAGCGGCTGCTTGAGGTAGCTTTCGGCCTTGCTCAGAAAGCCCTTAAAAAGCGGCGACGACGCAATTCGTTCGCCGTCGGGAGTGGATGTAGCCATGGTATGAAAGGAGTTGAGAGAACAAACAAAAGCCCGCCGCCGAAGCAGCCGGCGGCTGCCGTGCTATACTGTTTCGCGCCAAAATAGTTATCGGGCGCTATTTCCACCGGGCTATAAACAAAAAGCCCCGGCTCAGGGAGCAGGGGCTTCGCAGAACAGGCTGTTGAGAGCTATTCGACGTTGACGCGGCCGGCCGCGTAGAAATTGCGGTGGTAGTAGGGCTGCTCCAGCGAGCTGACCATCACGCCGCCGTTGGTGGCCGAGTGGGCAAACTTGCCGTCCTTCAGGTAGATGCCGACGTGGTAAATGGGCTGGCCCGGGCCGCGGCGGAAAAACACCAGGTCGCCGGTCTTCATCTCGTCCTTGGCTACGCGCGTGGCGTTGCTGAACATGGAGCGGGAGCTGTGCACCAGGTTGACGCCGTACACTTCCTTAAAGACGCGGGTTACGAAGCCAGAGCAGTCGGTGCCGCTCTTGCTGTTGGAGCCGAAGCGGTAGGGCGTGCCCAGCCATTCGGTGATGGTGCGCAGCAGCGAGGCGTTGTCCTCGTAGTCGGCGCGGATGCCGAGGGCCTGCGAGTAGTAGCCGACGTTCAGCGAGTCGCGGAAATCCTCGCTGCCCCCGTCGGGCAGGGCGAAAAGCGACGCTTCAGCCATGGCCGGCAAACCGGCCGGGCGGGAATCAGGAGCGTAGTCAAAGAAAAAAGAAAGGGCCAGTGAAACAGCGGCGAGGCAACACAAAAAGGTATTCTTCATTGTCCGTCGTGTGGGTAGTGGATCCGCTCCCAGGCGGCGGTCCGGCAGGACCGGGTGGCGTACTTTTCTTCTCTAGAAGATGCCGTTGGAGAAAGTGAAAAAGAGGTTTTTTTCAACCGGTCCGGAAAGATTCTATCCGGGCCGATAGGGTAAAGCTAGCCGCCGACCCGTTGCAGTCCAAGCTTTCGGCGCAGAAAAGCCGAATATTCCTTCTAATATTCAATTCGGTGGCAGAATAGTATTGCTGAGGTTGCCAACCTTGGGCTACTTGTTTCGTATCCTGTTGTCTTTCAATCAGCTCGTACGGTGGAGCTTCCCCGCATTGTCGAAAACTCGCCGCTGGCCCGGTTGGCCCGCCTGAAACTGGGCCAGGGCAACGTAGCCATGGTGCTGGGCAAAACCATTCACCTGAGCGGCGTCACGCGGGAGCAATTTCTGCGGGAGCCCTCGTGGGTGGCGCACGAAATGTGCCACATCCGGCAGGTGCAGGAGCGCGGCGTGCTGCGGTTTCTGTGGGAATACCTGGTCGAGTCGGCGCGGGTGGGCTACTACGCCAACCGCTTCGAGGTGGAAGCCCGCGAGGCCGGCCTGCGCGACGCGGCCGCGTACGCCGCCCTGCTGCAGGTGCCGCTGCCCGCCGGCCCGGGCCGCGGGGCATCGGAGCATGCCTCGGCCGGCCACAACCGGCCCGACGTGGTGGTGTAGGGCGGCCACTCATTCGCTGATTTGCTGTAACCTGCGGGGCGCGTTTTACGAATATGCTACCCGACGGCCGGGCTGCCCCGGCTACCCTCTGAACCCCAAAACTCCGATCAACATGGCTACGCAAAACACCCCCGATTTCAAAGGCTCCAGCAGCAGCGACGTGCAAGGTCAGCAGCACCAGCAGCCGGCTTCCATTCAGGACAAAGCCAGCGGCCTGCTCAGCGGCCTGAACGGGCAGCTGAAAACCTTCGGTGACTCGGCCGCCGGCCAGCTCGGCAAACTCAGCACCACCCAGAAAGTAGTGGGCGGCCTGGCCCTGGCCGCCGGCATCAGCTGGCTGAGCAAGGCCATGAACAAGCGCAGCGCTTAAGCCACGGCCCACCAGCGGGCCTGAAATGCTGGTCTGAAAAACGCAACAAGGCCCGTCTCCGAGAGGAAACGGGCCTTGTTGTTTGTGGAGCCTGCTATTGGACTCGAACCAACGACCTGCTCATTACGAATGAGCTGCTCTACCAACTGAGCTAAGCAGGCTTCTGTCCCGGCCGGAGCGTATGCGCCGTTCGGGGCTGCAAATATAAAAAGCCGTTTTCAAACGACGCAACCCAGCGGCTGAAAAAAATATCCGGCCGGCCTAACCCGGGCGGGCCGCGTGCGTTTCGACTAACACCCCACGCGGCCCCGCGGCCGCCAATTGCAAGCACTTATGGCTGATTCTCATTCGGATGACCTTATTCAGGCTCTAGTCAGCGGCCTGAGCGGCTCGGTGGTACTGACGCTGGTACACCAAGCCGCCAAGGAGCTAAGCCCCGACGCCCCGCGCATGGACGTGCTGGGCGTGCGCGGCCTGCGCAAGCTGCTGGCTGCCGCCGATGCCCCGCAACCCGGCCCCGAAACCGCCTACAACGTGACCATGGCCGGCGACCTGCTGGTCAACGGCCTCTACTACAGCCTGGTGGGCTCGGGGCCCGACGCGTGGTGGCGCGGCGCGGCCCTGGGCGTAGCGGCCGGCGTGGGCGGGGTGGTGCTGCCCGGTCCGCTCGGCCTGGGCGACGGCCCCAGCAACCGCACCCCGCAAACCAAGCTGATGACCGTGGCCTGGTACACGCTGGGCGGGCTGGTGGCGGCGGGCGTGTCGCGCTGGTGGGCCAGGAAGTGACAGAGTGAAATGGTGAGGTGGTGAACTAGTGAGTTTGACGTTCGGGTAATTCGGACGACACTCACTATTTCACTATCTCGCCATTTCACCACTCGTACCTTTGCCGGCACATGAAGGCATTGCGCAAACTGTTGGTCAGCACCCTGGGCTTCGAGCGGTATATCCGGCTGGCTAGCTACGCCTACCTGCGCCTGGTGGCGGCGGGTTGGGGCCGCAGCAAGTACCCCGAGCTGTTTTTCCTGGAAAAGCTGGTGAAGCCCGGCGACGTGTGCCTCGATATCGGCGCCAACCTGGGCTACTACTCCGTGGCTTTGTCGCGGCTGGTGGGGCCGGCGGGCAAGGTGCTGGCGGTGGAGCCGGTGCCGCTGTTTCAGCGCATCTGGGAGGATAACGTGCGCCTGAGCGGGCACGACAACCTGCTGCTGCTGCCCTACGCCCTCGGGGGCAACAACGACACCGTGCGCATGGGCACGCCGGCCCGCAACGGCCTGCTGCACCACGGCATGACCAAGGTGGCCGACAGCAGCCCCACCGAGCAGTACGCGCAGTTCTACGAGGTGCCCATGCGCGTGCCCGACGAGCTATTGGCCGACTTCACCCGCCTGGATTTCGTGAAGTGCGACGTGGAGGGTTTCGAGTACGAAGTGTTCCGGCACATGCAACAGACGCTGCGCCGCCACCGTCCTGTGATTCAGACCGAGCTGAACGGCCTCGATAACCGCCGCCGGGTGGCCGGGCTGCTGGCCGAGCTGGGCTACCGCCCCTACGTGCTTGAAACCCAATCGGGCCCGGCGCGGTTAGTACCCTGTCCGCCGGCCGTGCTCGAGGGCCCCGCCGACCGCGACTTTTACTTCAAACCCGACGCTGAACCTGTAAGCTGATGAGCTTTATTTCGTTTCTGCTGGTTTCCTTTCTGATTTTCTGGGTGTTGCGCCTGGTGCTGCCGTACGTGCTGCGCTACGTGCTCACGGCCTTCGTGCGCAAGCAGATGCGCACCGGCGGCATACCCTTCGGGGCCGAAGCGGCCGACTTCGGTCAGCAGGCGCCGCCCCGCTACGAGCGGCCTGGCCCGCGCCCCACCGCGCCCAGCGGCGAGGTGCGGGTGGATTACGTGCCGCCCAAAGCGCCGCGCCAGGCCAAAAAGGAATTCCGCGGCGGTGACTACGTCGAGTTCGAGGAAGTGAAATAATCGACCTACCTTCGGGCTTCAAGCCCGGCTGGCGCCTGCCGGCCGGGCTTTTTTTGCGGATAACCATTCGGGTAATGCCCGCTTCTCAATAGCTCAGGGTTTAAACCCTGAGCTATTGAGGCGTTAGGCGCCGTTGGGTATCTATCGTTCTGGTACCGACTACTCACTACCGACTACTTTTTCCATGCCCTCCCCAGTCGTTTCGCCGACTCCGGCTGCCGCGGCGCCGCAGCCGCTCTGGTCGCGCCTGCTGCCTCACCTGCTGGCCGTGGCCTTCCTGCTCGTGCTGGCCGTGCTGTACTTCTCGCCCATCGTGTTCGGGGGCAAAACGCTCAGCCAGCACGACATCGTGCAGTTCAACGGCGGGGCCCGCGAGGCGCTGCTGTTCCGGGAGAATACCGGGCAGGAAGCCCTGTGGACCAACTCCATGTTCTCGGGCATGCCCACCTACCTGATCAGCACCCGCTTCCCCGGCGACCTGACGGTGTACCTGACCAGCATCTTCACCTTCGGCCTGCCGCCGATTGTGGCCAACCTGTTTGCGGCCCTGTTCTGCGGCTACCTGCTGTTTGCGGCCCTGGGCATGCGGCCGCTGGTGGCGCTGGTCGGGGCCGTTGCCATCGGCTTTACCAGCTACAACCTGATCATCCTCGCCGCCGGGCACAACTCCAAGTCCTACGCCCTGGCCTACGCGCCGCTGGTGCTGGCGGGCCTGCTGGTCACGTTCCGGCGCAACTGGCTGGCCGGCGGCGTACTCTTCGCCCTGGGCCTGACCATGAACATCCGGGCCAATCACCTGCAGATTACCTACTACTTGCTGCTGCTGGTGCTGGTGTTCGGCATCGTGGAACTGATTTTTGCTTTGCGCGAAAAGCGCCTCGCGGAGTTTCTGCGCAACACCGCCGTGCTGGCCGTGGGCGCGCTGCTGGCCGTGGGCGTGAGCTTCGGCCGCCTCTACACCACCGCCGAGTACGGCAAATACAGCATCCGGGGCCGCTCGGAGCTGAAGACGCCCGCGCCGGCCCAGCCCGGGCAGGCACCGGCCGCCGCCGAAGAAGCCGGCTCGGGCCTCGACCACGACTATGCCTTCTCCTACAGCTACGGGGTGGGGGAGACGCTCACCCTGCTCATTCCGAACTACTACGGCGGCGCCTCCACCAGCAAGCTGGCCGCCGACTCGAACACCGGCAAGGCCCTGAGTGGCATGGTCGATCCGGCGCAGCTGGACCAGTACCTGGCCGGCATGCCCACTTACTGGGGCGACCAGCCCATTACCAGCGGCCCGGTGTACGTGGGCGCGGTGGTGGTGCTGCTGTTCGTGCTCGGCGTGTTCGTGGCCGACCGCCGCACCCGCACCTGGCTGCTGGCCGCCACGCTTTTCTCCATCGTGCTGGCCTGGGGCAAGAACTTCGCCTCGTTCAATGACCTGATGTTCGACTTCTTCCCGGGCTACAACAAGTTCCGGGCGGTGTCGATGGCCCTGACCATTGCCCAGCTGGCCATGCCGCTGCTGGCCGTGCTGGCCCTGGCCCGGGTGCTGCGCGCCCGCCCGGCCGCGGCGGCCCCGCTGGTGGCCGGCCTGCCCGTGGCCCAGAAGGACACGCCCGAAGTGGCCGGCCTGCGCCGGCACCTGCTGCTGGCCGTGGGCATCACCGCCGGCCTGTGCCTGCTGGCCCTGGTGTTCAGCCTCGGCAGCGACTTTGCCGGCCCCGTCGACAGCCAGCTGCCGCAGGGCTTCCCGCTGGATGCGCTGCGCCAGGACCGCGCCGCCCTGCTGCGCACCGACGTGTTCCGCTCCATCTTCTTTATCGTGGCCACGGCCGGGGTGCTCTGGTTCTACCTCAGCCGCAAGCTCGGCCTGACGCTGGCCGCCGCGCTGGTGGGCCTGCTGGTGCTGGCCGACCTCTGGACGGCCGACAAGCGCTACCTGGGCGAGGGCAACTTCACTACCCAGACCGTAACCGAGCAGTTTGCGCCCACCAAGGCCGACGAGCAGATCCTGGCCGACAAAACCCTGCACTACCGGGTGCTGAACCTGGCCAACCCCTTCAACGACGCCCAGACGTCCTACCTGCACAAAAGCATCGGCGGCTACCACGGCGCCAAGCTGCGCCGCTACCAGGAACTGATTGAGCGGCAGATCAGCCCCGAGATGCAGCAGCTGTTTCAGCAGCTCTCGACCACCGGCCAGGTGGGCAACCCGCGGGTGCTGAACATGCTCAACGCCCGCTACTTCATCAGCCCGCCCCAGCAGAACGGCGAGACGCAGGCCATTCCGAACGCCGGCGCCCTGGGTAATGCCTGGTTTGTGAGCAAGGTGCAGCCGGTGCAGAACCCCGACCAGGAAATAGCCGCGCTGAGCACCTTCGACCCGGCCACCACGGCCGTGGTCGACGTGAGCAAGTTTCCGCAAACGACGACCAGCTACGACCCGGCCGGCTCCACCATTCAGCTCACCAGCTACTCGCCCAACGAGCTGAAGTACAACGCTAATGCCGCTCGCCCGGGTTTGGTAGTCTTCTCCGAAATCTACTACGCCGACGGCTGGAACGCCTACCTCGACGGCCAGCTGGTGCCGCACCTGCGCGCCAACTACGTGCTGCGGGCCCTGCCCGTGCCGGCCGGCCGGCACACCATCGAATTCAAGTTCGAGCCCAAGGAGTATCGCCTCGGCAACATCATCTCGATGGTGTCGTCGGTGCTGCTGTTCCTGGTAGTTATCGGCGGGGTGGTCTTCGTGCTGCGCCGCGGCAGCCCTCCTGCCGCCGCGGCCCCCGCCGACAACGACGACCTGCTGGCGGCGTAGGTGCCGATGCCCGGCCGGAAGCTGCCGCCGACTTGCTAAAACGGAGTCGCGCCAGCCCTGCTTGCCCGGGGAGTCGTCCTGGTTACGACTCCCCGGGTATTTTTTATCCGGCGGGTCCTCTCTGCCACGACGGCGCTCGGAATTTTTACCCGGGCACTGGTGTACAAGAGGGCTCCGCGGGTAGAATTTGCCCGGTGAGTTGGTGGCAGCACAACTGATTGGGCAAGTTCTGCCCGGTTAGTGGTCGGCGCTGCTCAACCGGTCATCTTTTTTACAGCCGGGCGGGTAAGTTTTCCGCGCCCGGCCGTACAATTCACCCGGCTGTTCCTCACCTGCCTTATTATACTGCCCTTGCCTGCTGCCCCGTTTCTGCAAGACCTGGCCGAGTCCGCCGCCGAGCGGCGCGGCGTGCGCCTGCGTTTGCTACGCGACGACTGGCAGCACCCCGAGCTGCCCGGCAACAAGTGGCGCAAGCTCAAATACAACCTGTTGGCCGCCCGCGAGCAGGGCCACGACGCGCTGCTGACCTTCGGCGGAGCTTACTCCAACCACCTGGCCGCCGTGGCCGCTGCCGGGCGCCTGCAGGGCTTCCGCACCCTGGGCGTGGTGCGGGGCGAAGAAGCCCCGGCGCTGAGCCCCACCCTGCAGCAGTGCCGCGCCGACGGCATGCAGCTGCACTTCGTGAGCCGCGAGGCCTACCGTCGGCGCAACGACCCCGCCTGGGTGGCCGAGCTGCTGACCACTCTGGGCCCGGCCTACGTGCTGCCCGAAGGCGGCACCAATGCTCTGGCCCTGCGCGGGGTGGCCGAGCTGGTGCAGGAGCTGAACGCCGCCGGCGAAGCCTACGATGCCCTGACCGTGGCCTGCGGCACTGGCGGCACCCTGGCGGGCCTGCTTACCGGCCTCGACGGCCGCCGGCAGGCCGTGGGCGTAGCCGCGCTGAAGGGCGCCGACTGGCTGCGCACCGAAGTGGACGCGCTGACCGAGCAGGCCGTGGGCCGGCGCTACGCCAACTACCACCTGCACCACGGCGCCCACTTCGGCGGCTACGCCAGCTACTCGACGGAGCTGCTGGGCTTTATCGAGGAGTTCTACCTGCGCCACCGCGTCGTGCTCGACCCGGTGTATACCGGCAAGCTGCTGGTGGGCACGCTGCAGCTGATCGAGGCCGGGCATTTCGCGCCGGGCAGCACGGTGGTGGCGGTGCACACCGGCGGGCTGCAGGGCTGGGCGGGTTTTCAGCAGCGGTTCGGCAGCTATCCGCCCGCGGCCGTATAGCAGCAGAGTTGCTCATCGTTTAGTTGCGGGTATGTCCCTTGTTCGTTTGCTGCGGCGCGTGCTGCCGCTGGTGTTTTTGCTGGCCCTGGGCTGGTTTCTGTGGCAGAAGGTGGCCGGCACCCTCACCGAGCTGAACCCGCTCAACCCCGCCCCGCGCGTGACGGTGAGCCACAATACGGTGCTGGAAAAAATCGAGGGGCTGGGCCGACTGGAGCTGGTGCGCTACCAGTTCAAGGACATCGTGGAGTACAAAAGGAGCACTTACCGCTTCCTGCCCGACGCCAAAGTGGCCCTCATCGTGGCCGGCGAGGCCGTGGGCTGCCTGGACCTGCGCCAGGTGAAGGCCACCGACGTGGTTTTCGAGGGCGACTCGGTGGTGCGCGTGGCGTTGCCCAAAGCCGAGCTGTGCACCTGGCGCGTCGACCACAACCGCAGCCGGGTGTACGGGGTCGAAAACGGCTTTTTTCAGGACGCCGAACTGGTGGACCAGGGCTACAAGTACGCCGAGGCCAACGTGAAGCGCGCCGCCCTGCAGTCGGGCATCCTGGCCCAGACGGAGCGCAACGCCCAGCAGATTCTGCGGCCCATGCTCGAAACCCTCACCGGCCGCCGCGTGATACTGGTGCCGCAGACGGCCCCGCCGGTGCGCGGCCCGCGCGGCTAGAGCAGCGCAGCCGCACATATTGATGCGAGGCGCAGCGGCCCGCAGGCACCGGTAACGCCTCTATCGGCCGCAATGGCGTTGACGAGCTGCATTTTATGTGATGCCGCGCGCTTGGCCGCCGCGGGGCGCGCGGGGTAGATTTGGGGACGCTCCCGCCCAACCCTGCCCGCTATGAAAACTCCCGCCATACCTGCCGCCGGCCCGCTGAGAGCCGCTGCCCCGGCCGTCGAAATAGTCGAACCCACGCTGATGCCCGGCCGCCAGCCGCTGCTGCGGCACCGCTGCCTGCAGCATTCGTGGTGGCATCGGGGCAGCCTGGTCACGCCCCTGGTCACCGGCGCCGATTCGCTGGGCGAGTTTGCCCTGCTCGACGTGAGCCTGCAGCGCGGCTGCGAGCTGCCCCCGCACACCCACCGCTGCGAGGATGAAACCTACGTGGTGCTGGAAGGCCGCCTGCGCTTCTACGTGGACAACGACGTGCTGCCCGCTGGCCCCGGCGACACCATGCACCTGCCCCGTCACCGCCGCCACTGGTTTCGCCTCGAATCGGACTACGCCCGCGTGCTGCTGCACGTGGCGCCGGCGGGCCTCGAGCACTTCTACCGCGCGCTGAGCGAGCCGGCCCAGGCCCTGATTGTGCCGCCGCTGCCCCCCGCCGAGCCCGACCCGGCGCCCCTCGCGGCGGTGGCGGCCCGGTTCGGCCTGTGCTTCGACTGAGGGCGGTGCCGGCCGCCGACACCTACCTTGCGGGCCCGACCGTCAACGCCGCCGCTTATGGATACCGTCGACTACCCCCGCACCCTGCCCTGGGTGGGCCACCTGCGCTGCCCGCACTGCCAGCACCCGAACGAAGCCTGGCGCTCCAGCGGGATGAGCGAGTGTTTCCCGCATTTCTACTGCTCCGTTTGCTCCAACGTGGTGCACCGCGAGGCCGACAAGGCGACGGTGTGGGACGCGGCTACCCCCGAGCTGCTGGCGCAGGTGGCCGCCACGTTGCCCGAGTGCCCCTGCGGCGGCCGGTTTGTGCCGGGCGCCGGGCCCAAGTGCGCGCAGTGCCGCCAGGATACCGACCTTGTGGCCGACCCGGTGGCCTACCTGCACAACCCGCACATGGTCGTGCTCGACGGCGCCTGCGTGTTTTCGGACCGGCGCGGCCCCTACCGCGTGCGCATCGTCGGCTAGGGGGCCTACGCCTCGGCTTCGCCGCCGAGCACCTCGCCTAGTGCGTCCTGAATAAACTCGCTTTCGTAGCCCTTCTGGGTGGCGTAGGCCATGAGCTTCTGGCGACGCTTGTAGGGGTGTGGCTCCTTTTCCAGGGCGTTTTTGCGCTCCAGCAGCTCTTTCAGGTTCTGGTAATACTCGTCGCCGTCGATTTCGCTCAGGCCGGCCTTGATGCAGAACTCCGAGAGGCCGCGCTGCTTCAGCTCCATGCGGATGCGGCGGCGGCCCCACTTCTTCAGCCGGTGCTTGCCGCGAGTAAAGGAGCGGGCGTACCGCTCGTCGTCGAGCAGCTTCTCGCGCACCAGTCGGATCATGATTTCGCCGGCCTCGTCCTCGTCGAGGCCGTAGCTGCGCAGCTTGTCTTCCACTTCTTTGGAGTTGCGCTCCTGGTAGGCGCAGTAGGCGGCAATCTTGGGCAGGGCTTCGCCGGGCGTGTAGGTTTTGCGCTTGCGCGGGGCCTGATCGTCGAGGGGCATGGCGGGAGGGGGCCGGAGCCGTTGGCGGGTTACGGGGTCGTCAGTGAGGGCTTACGCAGCCGCCGGCTCGGGAGCTGCCCGCATTGGGATAGGCCAAAAAAACAGCCGCCGCCCAGAAGGCGGCGGCTGTTCGCTCACATAAACAAGTTGAATCCAAAAAACAAAACCAGCGAACCAGCAGAGGTTCTTTGGGTTCAGCTGCGGCAAGGTAATACGCAGCTGTCACATTTCACACAATATTAAGGAATTAATATCCGTTGCGTGGGTTTTAGAAACGAATGGGCTCGTTTGCTGCGATGTTCGCAGCCACCACGCCCGCCGGGCTGAGAATCTGCCAGTGAATTATTCGCGTCCCGAAGTGTTGCGTAAGCCGAGCGTTTATGCGATAATACTGGGACGCGGGGCCGGTGCCCGGGCGCGTGAGCGAACAATCACCCGCCGGCCGGCCGGAAAAAATACGGCGGGGCGGGCAACGTCCGGGAGGCTTCGCTTATCTACTCCATAAATTACCCCGCTGTCTTGCGTTCCGGTCGATTCATGGTTTGTCGCTTACTCTCCCTGCTGCTTTTGCTGAGCCTCCTACCGCTGCTGGCGTCGGCCGGCGTCGTGCGTGGCCGCATCACCGACCCCAAGGGCCAGCCGCTGGGCTTCGCCAACGTGGCCGTGAAAGGTACCCCCACCAACACCGCCTCCAACGAGCAGGGCAACTACCAACTCCCGCTGGCGGCCGGCCGCTACGAGCTGGTGTTTCAGTTTGTGGGCTACAAGCCGCTGCTGCAACCGGTGCGCGTGCTGGGCGGCGACACGGCCACCGTGCTGAACGTGACGCTCACGCCCGAGCAGTACCAGCTGCGCGAAGTGGTGGTGCGGGCCAAGGACCGCGACCCGGCCTTCGCCATCGTGCAGCACGCCATCGACTGGCGCAGCTACCATAAGCGCGAGGTGGCGGCCTTCACGGCCCGCGGCTACATCAAGGCCCTGGCCCGCCTCAAGGACGTGCCGAGCAAGGTGCTGGGCCTGTTCAAGGTCGGGCCCGACCTGAAGCCGGGCATTATTTACCTGTCCGAGTCGGTGTCGGAGGTGTCGTTTCGGCAGCCCAACGTGGTGAAGGAGCGCATGATATCCTCGCGGGTGAGCGGTGACGCCAAGGCTTTCAGCCTGAACCGGGCCGGGGCGGGCCGGGGCCTGAGCTTCTACAACCCGGTGCTGAAGGTGTTTTCGGAGCGCGGCTTCGTCTCGCCGATTGCGCCCAACGCCTTCCTGTTCTACCAGTACGTGCTGGAGGGCAGCACCCAGCAGGACGGGCAGCTGATTCACAAGATTCGCGTGATTCCGCGCCGCCGCACCGACCCGGTGTTCAGCGGGCACATTTTCGTGGTGGATGGCACCTGGCGGCTGCACTCGGTGTCGCTCACGCTCAACGAGGACGCCCAGCTCGACTACGTCGACAACGTGCGCATCGACCAGCAGTTTGTGCCCGCGCCCGGCGCCCCGCACGCCTGGGTGCTGCAAAGCCAGACGCTGACGGCCAACATCTCGGCGTTCGGCTTCAAGGGCAACGCCTACCTGACGGCTATGTTTTCGCAGTACCGCGTGACGCCGACCTACCCCAGCCGCCCCGAGCCGGCCGCCCCGGCCCCGGCCGCGCCCTCGAACGAGCCCGTGCACGCCGAAACCGTGGCCGAGGCCCGGCAGCAGCGCCCGGCCGCCCGCCAGGCCAGCCGGCAGGCCAAGCGCCAGAGCCGCAAAACCGTGCAGGCCGCCCTCGATTCTTCGGCCCGCCGCGGCAACCTGCTGGAAGTGGAGAAGCTGGCCGCCGGCGAGGTGATGCGCGTGGAAAAGGGTGCCAACGAGCGGGACAGCGCCTACTGGAGCCAGGTGCGCCCGGTACCGCTGACCGAGGAGGAGGTGAAGGACTACCACCTCAAGGACAGCACCGAGGCCATTCGCAACTCCAAGCCCTACCAGGATTCGCTGGACCGCATCCGCAACAAGTTCAGCATGCAGCAGTTCATCTCGCTGGGCTACACCTACAACAACACCCACAAAAAGCAGATGTACCGGGCCAAACCGCTGGTGTACATGCTGCAGTACAGCACCGTGGAGGGCACCATCGTCAACCCCGAGGTGACCTACTCGCGCTACACCGACGACGAGCGGCGCTTCTGGCTGACGCCCTCGCTGCGCTACGGGGTGGCAGCCAAGCTCTTCAGCCCCTCGGTGGAGCTCAACTGGCAGCACGACGCGGTGAAGCTGGCCCGCTGGCAGGTGCAGGTGGGCCGCACCATCGAAAACTTCGACCCGAACACCCAGCTCACGCCGATTATCAACACCTCGGCCACGCTGTTTCGCAACCACAACTACGCCAAGTACTACCAGCGCCGCGGGGCCGAAATTGGCTACCTGGCGGAGGTCATCAACGGCCTGCAGGTGCGCGGGGCGGTCAGCTACTTCGACCGGCGCGAGTTGGACAACGCCACCATCAACCTGATCCGCGACATTCCGGGCCGGGCCTTCACGCCCAACGACCCGGTGGCGCTGGAGTTGCCCGGCGGCACCGGCTTCGGGCGCAGCCGGGCGCTGAGCTCGGAGCTGTGGCTGAGCTGGCGCCCCGGGCAGCGCTACATCACCCGCCCCGACGGCAAAATCAACCTTGGCTCGCGCTACCCCACCTTCCGCCTGACCTGGCGGCAGGGCTGGCACGCCCCCGGCTCCGACGTGCAGTATACCTTCCTGGAAGCGGGCATCCGACAAACGGTGCAGTTCGGGCTGCTCGGCACCAGCTCGTATCGCCTGAGCGCGGGCGGCTTTCTGGGCAAGCCGCAGCTGGCTTTCATGGACTACCGGCAGTTTTCGGGCAACCGCTTTTTCCTGGCCGCCGACTTCACCCGCTTCCAGCTGCTCGATTACTACAAGTACGCCACGCGGGAGCGGTTCGTGGAAGGCCACTTCGACCACCACTTCAACGGCTTCTTCCTAAACAAAATCCCGCTGATGCGCCGGCTGAAGTGGCAGGAAGTGGGCTCGGTAAACTACCTCTACACGCCCACCGCCGGCCAGTACGCGGAGCTGGGCGCCGGCATCGAGCACATCTTCAAGCTGGTGCGCGTCGATTACTACACCGCGTTTCAGCAAGGGCAGAAGCTCACGCACGGCTTCCGGCTGGGCATCGGGTTCTGAGGCCGCTACCACGCCACGCCCACGCGCAGGCCCACCGGGGTGTACTGGCCGGCGTGGCCGTAGTCAAGCGAGTTTCTTTCGTAGGACCAGCCCGCGGCCGTGGCCCGGCGGCGCGCCCAGCGGAAGCCCAGGCCCAGGTACATATCCAGAAAAACGGGCGTGTCGGGCAGAAATACCTGCCCGCCCACCACCAGCGCCGTGGCGTAGCGGCGGATGGCAGTTTGCTGCTCGCGCAGCCGGAACTCGTAGTAGGTCAGGCCGTCGTCGCGCAGCTCGGGCAGCCAGTTCTTGGCCTGGTAGTCCAGCGTGAAGCGCTGGTAGCCGCCGCCGTAGCCGACGTAAAACCCCTCCTGGGCCACCTCGCGCGGCCCGAGGAAGATGCGGTGCTGCACCTCGAGGCCGTAACCCCGCACGTGGTCGGGGGCGCCGGCGCTGATGCGCGACGTGAGGCCCTGCACCCGGCCGCCGTACCACTGCGGCGTGACGACCAGGGCGTGGCGCCTCTGCGGACCCAGCAGCTTGGCGGCGCCGAGGTGGTAGCCCCGCGCCAGCAGCGGAAACAGCCCGGCCTGCACGGAATACCCGTGCTTCGCCCCGGGGGCGGGCGGCGCGGCGGGCGCCTGGGCCCAGGCCGCGCCGCCCAGGGCCAGCAGCCCGCCGGCCACCAGCGCCCACGGCCGCAGCCGGTAACTCACGCGGCTCAATTGGTGGGCCGGATGGGCAGGTGGCTGAGCTGGCTGAGCCGGCCGCCCCGGTAGCGGTACTGGTACAGGCCGCCGGGCCCGATGGCCAGCAGCAGCCCGCGGTGCGGTATCACGTCGAACACATTCACGTCGAACGTCTGCGGCGCGGGCAGCACGGGGGCGGTGGCGGTGCTGAACACCTTTAGCTGGTCTTTGTCGCACACGAAGAGCAGCGTGCTGTCGACGCCCAGGCCTAGCGGGTGCTGCATGGGGTAGGCCTGGGCCAGCCGCGGCGCCCGCAGGTTGGCCAGGTCGATAACCTGCAGCTGATTGGGGCCGCCGCCGCAGGTGCGCCCGTCGCGCAGCGTGACGTAGGCAAAGCGGTTGTCGACCACCACCGGGTCGCAGCTGACCACGTGCTGGTAAAAGGCTACCTGCGTGGGCGCGGTGGGCGTGGAGGCGTCGAAGATGTACATGCCGCGCTGGGTGCCCAAAAACAGGTAGGGCGCCTGCGGGTAGATGGTTTCGACGCCGGGCACCAGCGGTATCACCGGGCCGGCCGCCGGGGCGGCGGGCGTGGCCAGGCTGAACAGGCGCAGGTTGCTCTCGTCGACCACGTAGAGGTTGTCGCCGAGCACGGTAAAACGGGCCAGCGAGCCGCCCTTGCCGTTGTCGGCGGCGCGGGCCGCGCTGTCGGGGCTGGCGCTGTCGGCGCTGCAGCCGCCCAGGGCCGCGCTCAGCAGGCCCAGCGCCGCGGCCGATACGATAGTGGATAGCTTCATCACGGTAGGGGCGGGTTAGAGTTTCTGCCAGCCCACCACTACCGCGTCGGCCGGGCGGTTCTGGGGCTGGTATTCGGCCGGCACCTGGCCCAGCTCGGGCATGGGCAGCTCGGGCACGGCGTTGCGCACGCGGTGCAGCAGCCGCACCTGCTGGACGTTGCTCACGTCGAAGGTCAGCAGGTCGGCGCCGCTGTCGGCGTAGAGCAGGCTGCCCTTCATGGCCACGTCCACGTTGCCGGGGATACGCACGAAGGCCAGCGGCTGCGGCTGGGCCGGGTTCTGGTTGTCGATGACGTGAAAGCCCTCGTACCGCTCATTGATGAAGATGTACGGGTCGCGCAGGTAGATTTTGCCGGTGTTGCGCATTTCCCGCGGCGGCAGCACGGCCACGGCCTGCTCCAGCTGGCTGCGCGGCATCAGAACGGGCTTGTACTGCGGCAGCGGGGGCAACCGATCCACGAACGGGCAGGCGCTCAGGCCAAGGCACAACGTCCCGGCGAGCAGCAGTGAGTAAAGTCGACGCATAGCAATCAGCGGATAAGACAACCGACCGCAGCGGCCCGCGGCCCGCCGTGCGGCGGGGCCGGGCGGTGCTACCCCGGTTGGGGTAAGAGCCCGCCGCCCGCCCGATGGTTGCACGGGTGCGGCCCGAAAAACGGGCTGCCTTTGGCGAGGCGCCAGCCCACCGCTCGGGGGCGAAGCGGCGGGGCCGGCCTACCTTTGCCAGCAGAATCCCGCTGCCGCCTATGCTTTCCTTCGCCGACCTGCCCGCCCTCACCGGCGGCGCGCTGCTGCAGGCCCCCGCCGAGGCCGCCGCGCCCGTGCTGACGCTGCTGCTCGACAGCCGCCGCGTGGCCCAGGCCGCCGGCACGCTGTTCGTGGCCCTGCGCGGCCCCCACCACGACGGCCACCAGTACCTGCCCGAGCTCTACCAGCAGGGCGTGCGGCTGTTTCTGGCCGACCGGGCCGCGCTGATTCCGGGCGGCGTGGCGGCTTACCCCGGCGCGGGCTTCGTGCTGGTGGCCGATGCCCTGACGGCCCTGCAAACCCTGGCCGCCGCGCACCGGGCCGCGTTTCCGGGGCTGCCGGTGCTGGCCGTGACGGGCTCCAACGGCAAAACCATCGTGAAGGAGTGGCTGGCCCAGCTGCTGAGCCCGGACGAGCTGATCTGCCGCTCGCCACGCTCCTACAACTCGCAGGTGGGCGTGCCGCTGAGCGTGTGGGAACTGCGCCCGGCGCACACCCTGGGCATCTTCGAGGCGGGCATTTCCGAGCCGGGCGAGATGCCGCGGCTGGCCGCCGTGATTCAGCCCACTTTGGGTTTGTTCACCAACCTCGGCCCGGCCCACGACGCGGGCTTTGCCTCGCGCCAGCAGAAGGCGGCCGAGAAGATGCAGCTGTTCCGGGGCGTCCGGACGCTGTTTTACTGCCACGACCACGCCGAGGTGCACGAGGCCGCCGCGGCGCTGCCCGCCACGGTGCAGCGCCTGACCTGGACGCGCCACGGCGCGGCCGAAGCGCAGGTGCAGGTGCGCGTGGAAGCCGGCGCCGACCCCGGGCAAACCATTGCCCACGTGCGCTACGAACAGGCCGAGCACCCGTTTACGCTGCCCTTCGCCGACGAGCCCTCGGTGGAAAACGCCCTGCACTGCCTCGCGGTGCTGCTCTGGCGCGGGCTGCCCGCCGCCGAGGTGCAGCGCCGCCTGCTGCGCCTGCAGCCGGTGGCCATGCGCCTCGAGATGAAGCAGGCCATCCACGACTGCTACGTCCTCGACGACACCTACAACAACGACCTGACCGGCCTCGATCTGGCCCTGGATGCGCTGCGCCGCCAGCCCCGCCGCGGCCGCCACACCCTCATCCTCTCCGACGTGCTCGAATCGGGCCTGCCGGCCGATGAGCTGTACCAGCGCGTGGCCGAGTTGGCCCGGCGCCACGGCGTGCAGCGCCTGCTGGCCGTAGGACCCGAAATCGGCCGGCACGCGGCCGTGCTGCGGGCGGCCGTGCCCGAGTGCGCGTTTTTTGCCGATACCGCCGCGCTGCTGCGCTGGTTTCAGCCCGACTACTTCCGCCACGAAACCATCCTGGTGAAGGGCGCCCGGCGCTTCGAGTTCGAGCGGGTGGTGACGGCCTTTCAGCGCCAGATCCACGGCACCGTGCTCGAAGTCAACCTCGATGCGCTGGTGCACAACCTCAACTACTACCGCGCCCGCCTGCAGCCCGGCACCCGGCTGATGGTGATGGTGAAGGCCTTTGCCTACGGCAGCGGCTCCTACGAAGTGGCCAGCCTGCTGGAGTTTCACCGCGTCGATTACCTCGCCGTGGCCTACACCGACGAGGGCGTGCAGCTGCGGGAGCACGGCATCTCGCTGCCCATCATGGTGATGAACCCCTCGCCGGATTCCTTCGCCCTGCTTCGCCAGTACCACCTGGAGCCCGAAATCTACTCCTTCGCCCGGCTGCGCGAGTACCTGCAGGCGGCCGAGGACGGCCCGCTGCCCGCCATTCACCTCAAGCTCGATACCGGCATGCGCCGCCTGGGCTTCGCCGAGGACGACCTGCCCGAGCTGCTGCCCCTGCTGCAGCGCCACGCCGGCACCCTGCGCGTGGCCAGCGCCCTTACCCACCTGGCCGGCGCCGACGAAGAGCAGCACAACCGCTTTTCCGAGCAGCAGCTGGCCGCCTTCCGGCGCATGACGGCCCGGCTCGAAGCGGCCCTGGGCTACCCGGTCATCAAGCACGCGCTGAACTCGCCGGGCATCATGCGCTTTCCGAAGGCGCAGTTTGATATGGTGCGCCTCGGCATCGGGCTCTACGGGGTGGAAGCGGCCGGCCTCGCGCCCGAAGCGCTGCAGCCCGTCAGCACCCTGCGCACCACCGTCTCGCAGCTCAAGCGGCTGCCGGCGGGCGAAACCGTGGGCTACGGCCGCCGCGGTGAGGCGGCCGACCACGACCGGCGCATTGCCACCCTGGCCATTGGCTACGCCGACGGCTACGACCGGCGCTTTTCGCGGGGTGGGGGCGAGGTGCTTATCCGCGGCCGGCGCGCGCCCATCATCGGCAACGTGTGCATGGACATGTGCATGGTCGACGTGACGGGCATTGCGGACGTGCAGGAGGGCGACGCGGCCGTGCTCTTCGGTGCCGGCCTGCCCCTGACGGAACTGGCCGCCCGCATCGGCACCATTCCGTACGAGCTGCTGACCAACGTGAGCGAGCGGGTCAAGCGCGTGTTTGTGGCTGAGTAAAGCCCTGGAGCCAATGCGAGCAAGCAGCCGTGGCCAAACTGCCGCGGGCGGCGTTCGGCCAGTAAATAGCGCCGTTTGACAAGGGGAGGCCGGACTTGATAAGCCGAACGGTTAACGGCCAGGCTTTCTGTGATATTTTTGATTCATTGACTCGGAGTAACCTGGGGTCGACGAGCGGTTGGCTGATCGGCGCTTCCCGTTGACATAATCAACTGCTGGCTATGCCCGCCGGGCTCGTCGCCGGGGCAAACCGCCCCCGGCGCGGGCCGGCCGTGCACCCCATACCGGGGGCGGCGGAGGCCGCTGGCGGAATGCTGGTTAGATTCATTAGGGTTTACTGGGTTATTCTGATAATAAATTTGATTATGTTCGTAGGCCGAAAACGCGCTGACTGGTTCGGCTCCTCCTTTTTCGTCCCGTTTACCTCCCGCACCTAGCCATGAAGCAATGCCTACTGTCTTACTTTAAAAGCCTAAGCTGTCTGCTGCTGACGCTGAGCTGGTTCAGCGCCCAGGCCGCGCCCGCCCTCGACGGTTTCTGGAAAGGGCCGCTTAAGGTGCCCGGCGGCCAGTGGGAAGTTATTTTCCGCGTGGTCACGCTCACCGGCGGCAAGTACTTCGCCACCCTCGACGTGCCCATGCAGAAAGTCACCCGCATGAGCGTCGACGTGCAGCTGCACGGCGACACCGTCATGTTTGTGGCCGAAGAAGCAGCCAGCCAGTTTGTGGGCCGCATATCGGCCGATGGCAAGCACGTGGAAGGCACCTGGCAGCAGCCGGGCCTGAAAGCGCCCATGACGCTGGAATACAGCGTGCCGCCCGCCAGCACCGGCGCCAAGGTGCGCCTGACCCCGCCTTACCGCGAGGAGGAAGTCACGTTCACCAACATTCCGGTGGACCTGCGCATGGCCGGCATGCTCTCGGTGCCGCCCGGCAAAGGCCCGTTCCCGGCCGTGGTGCTCGTGTCGGACGCCGGCGCCCAGGACCGCGACGCCACCGTGGGCGAGTACCGCCCCATGGGCTCCCTGGCCGATTTTCTGACCCGCCGCGGCATTGCCGTGCTGCGCGTGGACGACCGCGGCGTGGGCCAGTCGGGCGGCACGCCGGCCACGGCCACCACGGCCGAGCTGGTGAGCGACGTGCAGGCTGCCCTGAACTTCCTGCGCGCCCGCCCCGAGGTGGACCTGGCCCGGCTGGGCGTTATCGGGCACGGCGAGGGCGGCAACGTGGCCTTGCTGGCGGCCGCGCAGCCCCTGCCCCCGGCCTTCGTGGTCACGCTGGCCGCCCACGGCCTGCCCGGCCGCGACATCGTGGTGCAGCAGCAGGCGAACACGCTCCGCTCCCTCGGCACCGACCCGGCCCAGATCGAAGCCGCCTCTAAGCGCCAGCAGACCATGCTCGACATCATTCAGCAGACCCAGGACAACAACCAAGCCCAGGCCATCGTGGCCAACATGCTGCGCCAGAACAACGAGGCCATCGACCAGGCCACGGCCCAGGCCAGCGCCACCGAGCTGACCTCGCCCCGCTACCGCCACTTCCTGAGCTTCAACCCCGTGGAGAAGCTGGCCGGGGTAAGCTGCCCGGTGCTGCTGCTGCACGGCACCGCCGATAC
The DNA here is from genome assembly GCF_003258365.1 of Hymenobacter edaphi. Taxonomy (GTDB): domain Bacteria; phylum Bacteroidota; class Bacteroidia; order Cytophagales; family Hymenobacteraceae; genus Solirubrum; species Solirubrum edaphi. The sequence goes on from NZ_QHKM01000007.1 coordinate 160,215, forward strand.
CTACGCCGCCGCCGAGCCCAATCTGCCGCTGCTCGCCAAAGGCTTGAAAGGCAATAAAAACGTGGTGAGCCGAAAGCTCAACGGCGTCAACCACCTGTTCCAGTCCGACCCGGCCGAATGGCCCATCGTGGCTGGGCAGCAGCGCGAAACGTTTTCGCCCCAGGCGCAGGAAATGATCCGGGAGTGGATTATCGGACAGGCCAAAAAACAGTAAGCCGGCGGAATAGTCAACGGAGGGACGGAAGGCTGCGTATGCCGCGGTATTCCGTCCCTCCCTTCTTTTCCCCAACCATGCAAAAGCACCTTCTACTGCTGCCCCTGGCAGCCCTGACCCTTTCCCTAGGCGCCTGCGACGGCCTGAACAAGCCCCAGACCAAGGACGAACCGCAGGAAGCCACCCAGGATACCGCCGTCGTGTACCGCGAGGGCGAGTCGGCCGCCGGGGCCGTGGCCGGGGCCGCCGACCGCTGGGACGTCGACGCGGATCTGCCCGACGCCCGCTTCGACGAGATTACCACCAAGGACGTGACGGTGCGCGGCAACGAGCAGTACAGCGTGTACTCCGTCGACGAAACCGTGTTCTTCGACACCGACAAGAGCGAGCTGAAGCCCACGGCCAAAGCCACCCTCGACCAGATTACCGGTTCCATCGGCAAGCGCTTCGCCGACAAGCAGGTGCGCATCATGGGCTTCGCCGACGCGCGCGGCTCCAAGGACTACAACGAGGAGCTGAGCGCCCGGCGCGCCGAGGCCGTGAAAACCTGGCTGGTGCAAAACGGCAAGATTGACGCCGCCCGCGTGAGCGTGCAGCCCATGGGCGAGGAAGCCCCGGCCGCCTCCAACGCCACGGCCGCCGGCCGCCAGCAAAACCGCCGCGTGGAAATCGTGGTGAAGAACAGCTAGCCGCCAGCCGCCCCCCACAAAAAAGGCCCGCAGTAATGCGGGCCTTTTTTGTGGGAGAGAGAAAACGCTCTTACTTGTAGACGTCGACTTCGGCCTTGATCATGGCGTTGTAGCGCAGACCCGAGCCGTTCGACATCGTAATCAGGCTCCAGCCCTTGCCCATGGAGTACGTCCAGGTGCGGCTTTCCTTGAACTCGAAGGTCGGGCGCATGATCTGGCCGTAGGGCGTGTAGTTGTCCATGAAGTTGGTGGTGTAGAACTTGTCGCCCGACACAATCCACTCCATGGCCACGAAGAAGCCTTCGTCGGGGGCCGGAATGTTGTAGGGCGTCATGTCCACCGTGAACCAGGCACCGCCACCCGGGGCCGACACCACTACGTTTTCGGTGAGCAGGTCGGTGTTGGGGGCGTTGTAGTCGCCGTCGTTCTTGTAGATGCGCACGCGGAAGGGCTCCTTCGGGAAGCCGTGCTCCCCGATGTAGAACGACACGGTGCGGATCATGCCCAGCTTCTTGCCCTTCTCGTTTTTCACGAAAAAGGCGTACTGGCTGCCCGGCATGCCCTGAATCATGCCTTCGCCGGGGTTGTTGCTGCGGGCCCCCATGTTGGCATTCTTCACCTTGTCGGCCGAAACCTCCACGTTTTTCAGCACGATGTTGCGCTTTTCCACCTCGATGATCAAATCCTCGAGTTTGTCGGCCTTCTGCACCGCCACGGCCTTGCGCAGGTAGCCCAGCGCCTGCACGATCAGGGAGTCTTGCGCAGTTTTATCGGGCTTGGCCATCTGGAAGAAGCCGTACTCGTTGGTCAACGCGCCGGTGGCTTCCTCTTTGAGGCCAATGGAAGCAAAGGGAATGGGCTCTTTGGTCTTGGAGTCGACCACGCGGCCTGTGATGCGGTTATCCTGCGCACTTGCCAACTGCGGGAGCAACCAACCTAGCGCAACGAAGAAAAGTAAGCGTCTGAGCATAAGCGTTGGATTATACCCCAAAAATACAAGCCACCGGGCCTTGGATTGCAAGTCTGCTAAGAATATTTATAAGAATGCAATTCCGCAAAGCCTAAGTACTAACGGCAGTTTGCGGGGCCCGGGCCGACGGCCGCTTTTTTGGCGGAAACCTTTGCAGGTAGTACCTTTGTTTATAGCTTGTCTAAATAATCCCGCCCGCCCGTGCCCACTTTGACTGCCCCCCTCGCCACACCCCGGAGTGTGAAGGATTTGCGCCTCGGCGAAACCGGCACCATCTGCTGCCTCAACGACCCCGAAATGGCGTTGAAGCTGCTGGAAATGGGCTGCATCCCGGGCACGCGGGTGAAGCTGAGCGGCCGGGCACCGCTGGGCTGCCCCATCACTCTGCACGTCGACGGGGAGTACACCCTGTCGTTGCGGGTGAGCGAGGCGGCCACGATAATGCTGAAAGATTAACGGGAACGAATGGCGCGTGCGGCAGTAATTGACAAACCCCAGCCTCTGGGGCCGGATGTGACGACGGGTAGCGCGGCCGGCCGCCACACGCGCATTGCGCTGATCGGCAACCCCAACTCGGGTAAATCCTCGCTGTTCAATCAGCTGACGGGCCTCAACCAGAAGGTGGGCAACTTCCCGGGCGTGACGGTGGACCGCAAAACCGGCTCGGCCCAGCTCACCCCGCAGCACCGGGCCGACATTATCGACCTGCCCGGCACCTACTCGCTCTACCCCAAAAGCCTCGACGAGAAGGTCATTACCGACCTGCTCTACGACCGCGGCGCCGACGGCTACCCCGACTTCGTGGTGGTGACGGCCGATGCTTCCAACCTGAAGCGCAACCTGCTGCTGTTCACTCAGCTGGCTGATTTGCAGCTGCCCATGGTGCTGGCCCTGAACATGATGGACACGGCCGCCCAGCATGGCATCCAGATCGACGTGGAGGAGCTGCAGCGCCAGCTGGGCGTGCCCATCATCCCGATGAATGCCCGCAAGGGCGTGGGCGTGACGGCCCTCAAGATCGTGATGGCGCAGGAGCTGGGGCCGCCCACCGCAACGTTCTACCAGCCCTCGGAGCAGCTGCTGCCGATGATCCGGCAGATCCGTTACTACTTCAACCTCCACAACGACTACCTCGCGCTGCACTACGCCCACCAGGGCGACCGGCTGCGCTTTCTCTCGGCCGACGACCGGGCCTACCTCAGCGAGCTACGCGAGAAATACCAGTTCGACTCCATCAGCCTGCAGGCCCAGGAGACGATTGACCGGTACGCGCGCATCTCGGAGCTGCTGCTGGACGTGGTGCGCGTGACGCGGGCCGAGCAGAACGAGTCGACCAGCAACCGGCTGGACCGGGTGCTGACCCACAAGATCTGGGGCTACCTGATTTTTCTGTGGGTGCTGTTCATGCTCTTCCAGGCCATCTTCTCCTGGGCCGCTTATCCCATGGACCTCATCGACCAAGGCGTGGCCTGGCTGGGGGCGCAGGTGAAGCTGCTGGGCGAGGGGCCACTCATCGATTTGCTGTCCGACGGCATCATTGCCGGCCTGGGCGGGGTGCTGATGTTCATTCCGCAGATTGCGCTGCTGTTTGCCTTCATTGCCGTGCTCGAAGAATCGGGCTACATGGCGCGGGTCACGTTCATGATGGACAAGATCATGCGCAAGTTCGGGCTGAACGGCAAGAGCGTGGTGCCGCTGATTTCGGGTATGGCCTGCGCCGTGCCGGCTATCATGAGCACGCGCACCATCGAGAACTGGAAGGACCGCATCATCACCATTTTCGTGGTGCCGCTGATGTCGTGCTCGGCGCGCATCCCGGTGTACACGGTGCTGGTGGCGCTGGTGGTGCCCGACGAGAAAGTGCTGGGTGTCTTCAATTTGCAGGGCGTGGTGCTGATGGGTTTGTACCTGCTGGGCTTCGTGTCGGCGGTGCTGTCGGCCTGGGCCCTGAAGTCTATCCTGAAAGCCAAGGAGCGGAGCTTCTTCATCATGGAATTCCCGGTGTACCGCTGGCCGCGCTGGAAAAACGTGGGTCTGACCATCGTGGAGAAGGTGAAAGCCTTTGTATTCCAGGCCGGTAAGGTTATCGTGGCCATTTCGGTGCTGCTGTGGGTGCTGGCCTCCTACGGCCCCGGCGACGCCCTGGACCAGGCCGAGCAGCAGGCCCGCACCGAGGCTACCCGGCAGCAGCTGACGCCCGCCCAGACCGAAAACCTGATTGCCTCGCACAAGCTGGAAAACTCCTACGCCGGCGTGTTCGGCCGCAGCATTGAGCCGGCGGTGCGGCCCCTGGGCTTCGACTGGAAGGTGAGCATCGCGCTGCTCACCTCGTTTGCCGCCCGGGAGGTGTTCGTCGGCACCATGTCGACCATCTACAGCGTGGGGCAGGACGCGGACATGAGCACCGTGCAGGAAAAGCTGCGGGCCGAAAAGGACGAGAACGGGCAGCCCTTCTTCACCCCGGCCCGGGCCGCCTCGCTGCTGGTGTTCTACGTGTTTGCCATGCAGTGCGTGAGCACCCTGGCCACCACCTACCGCGAAACCAAGGGCTGGACCTGGCCGCTGCTGCAACTGGTGTACATGAGCGGCCTGGCCTACGTGCTGTCGTTTGTGACGTACCAGCTGCTGAAGTAACCTCCGGGATGTGGCCGGGCGCCGGTAAGCCGCTGAAGCGCCGCGGGGCGCCAGAGATACCGTTTTGCACGTACCGCGCAGCTACTGCCCTACGAAATAAAAAAAGCAGCCCCGGCGCCTTGAGTGGTGCCGGGGCTGCCTGTTGTCGGGGCGGGGCTAGCGGCGCGTCACCGGCACCACACCGTGGTAGTTGACCGCGTCGATGCTGAGGAAGTACAGGCCCGCGGGCAGCGCCGCCACCGAAACCGATGCTTCGCGGGTGGCCGGCACGCCGACGAGCTGCTGCCGGACGGTGCGGCCCAGGGCGTCGCGCAAGGTGAGCGTAGCCGTGGCCACGGGCGCGTCGACGCGCAGGGTGAGCTGGTCGGCGAAGGGGTTGGGGTAAGCCGTAAGCTGCCCATCGGCCGAGCTGCGCGGCTTGGCGGCGGTAACGAAGCCGCTGAGCTTGGCCACGAACCCGTTGCCGTAGTCCAGGCTGCTGGTTGCGGGAATGCTGCCGAAGCTGGCTCCCGCGCCCACGTAGCCGGCAACAAAGACGCTGCCGGCGGGGTCCGTTACCAGGCCGTAGGCACCGTCGTACCCGGCGCTGCCGGCTTTCACCGCGCCCAGCCACTGCCCGTTGGCCGCGGCGAGCTTGGCCACGAACAGGTCGGAAGTGGGGTCGTCGAGCGGGTTGGCGACCGTGTTGGCCAGGCTGATGCTGCCGAAGCTGGCGGTGGGCCCGAAAAAGTTGCCGCCTACGTACACGCCGCCGGCGCCATCGGTGGCCAGGGCGTAGCCGTAGTCGTCGCCGGCGCCGCCGGCCTTGACGGCCCACTGCCAGTTGGCCACGCCGCTCGGCACCCGGGCCACGAACACGTCGCTGCTGTCGGTGCTGGTGGAGGCAAGGGAGATGGTGCCAAACGTGGCCGTGGGGCCGTGGAAGCTGCCGGTCAGGTAGAGGTTGCCGGCCGCGTCGACGGCCATGCGCCCGCCGAAGTCGTCGTAGCGGCCGCCGGCGCGCAGGGCCCATTGCCACTGGCCGGCCGGGCTCAGCTGGCCCAGGAAGATGTCGCCCTCGCCGCTGCTGGTCAGAGTTGTATTGCCGAAAGCCACGCCGGCGCCGCTAAAGCTGCCGGTGAGGTAGAGGTTGCCCGTCGCGTCGAAGGCCATGCTGGTGGCTTCGTCGCGGCCCGCGCCGCCTACCTGGCCGGCCCACTGCCAGGCCCCGGTGCTGCCGTCGAGGCGGGCTACGTAGGCGTTGTAGGAGGAGGTGCTGTTGGGGAGCGTGGTGCTGCCGAACGTAAGCGGGCTGCTGTTGCCGCTCCCGCAGACGTACACCCGGCCCGCGGCATCGACCGCCACGTGGTTGCTGTAATCCGAGTCGGGGCCGCCGCCTTTGCTGACCCACTGCCACTGCCCGCTGGCGTTGAGCTTGCCCACGAATACGTCGTCCGTGGCGTAGCTGCCGCGGGTGTTGTCGTTGTTGGTGAGCGAGAAGCTGCCAAAGTCTGCGCTGAGGCTGCCGAAGCTGCCGCTCACGTACACGTTGCCCGCCGCGTCGAGGGCCACGGCCGAGCTCGATTCGTAGCCCTCGCCACCGCCCTGCACTGCCCAGAGCCACTGCCCGGAGGCATCCAGCTTGCCCACGAACAGGTCCGCCTCGCCGGTGCTGACCAGCGTGGTCGTGCCGAAGCTCACCGTGCCGCTGAAGTTGCCGACCGCGTAGAGGTTGCCGTTGGTGTCGCGGGCCACGCCGTTGGTGTAGTAGCCGCTGCTGCCGACGTTGGAGGTGGCCCACTGCCAGGCGCCGGCCGCATTCAGCTTGGCCACGAGGACGTTGCTGCCGTAGCCGTTGCTAGGCAGTACGCTGCTGCCCGCGGTCAGGCGGCCGCTGTAGAACTCGCCCGAGACAAGCACGTTGCCGCTGGCATCGAGGGCCACGTCGCTGGCGTCTTCGCCGCGCGTGCCGGTGGCCTTGCTGGCCCACTGCCACTGCCCGCTGGCGTTGAGCTTGGCCACGTACAGGTCCGATTCGGTGTAGGTAAAACCGGCTGGCATGGGCGTCGAGTTGGTGAGCGTCAGCGTGCCAAACGCGGCGGTGGGGCTGCGGAAGGAGCCGGCCACAAAGGCGTTGCCGGCCGCGTCGACGGCAATACCCTGCACCATGTCGTCGCTGGAGCCGCCGGCTTTGCTGGCCCACTGCCATTGGCCGCTGGGGTTGAGCTTGGCCACGTAGACCTCGGAGAAAGAAGACGTTGAAGAGCCGGTGGTAACCGTCGCCGTGCCGAAGGTGAGCGTGCCGCTGAAGTTGCCGGCCACGTACACGTTGCCGCTGGCATCGGTGGCCAGGCGCACGCCGTAGCCGTAGCCCGTCCCGCCGGATTTGCTGGCCCACTGCCAAGTGCCCGTTGCCGCCGTCAGCTTGGCCACGAACAGGTTGGAGAAGCCGCTGCCCGTCAGCGGATAAGTCCCGAAAGTGGCGGGGTTGCTGGCGTAGGTACCGGTGATGTAAACCCCGCCGTTGCCGTCCACGGCTAGTCCGCTGGCTTGGTCCGTGTTGGCGCCTCCGGCCTTGCTGGCCCAGAGCCACTGGCCGGCCGCGTTGAGCTTGGCCACGAAGATGTTGTAGTTATAGGGCCCCGGCTGGGCCACGCCGTTGACGAGCGTGGTGCTGCCGAAGCTGGCGCTGGCGCTGGCGAAGTGCCCGGTTACGTACACGTCGCCGGCCCCGTCCAGGGCCAGATCCACGCCGAAGTCGGCGTCGGGGCCGCCGGCTTTCACGGCCCACTGCCACTGGCCGGTGCCGTTGAGCTTGGCCACGAACACGTCGGGCGAAGGATACTGGCCGGGGTCGTTGTTGGTCAGCGTGGTGCTGCCGAACGTGACGGTGTGCCGCTCGCCGCCGAAGGTGCCGGCCAGGTACACGTTGCCGGCCGCGTCAAGGGCCAGCCCGCTCGGCGAAGCGCCGGCTACTTGCACGGCCCACTGGTACTGCCCGCTGGGGTCCAGCTTGGCCACAAACATATTGCTTTCGTCCGGGCTGGTCAGGCTGATGCTGCCCAGGGAAATTGATTGTTGGAAGTAGCCCGCCACGTACACGTTGCCGGCCGCGTCGGTGGCGGTGCGGTTGGCAAACGAGCCGCTGCTGCTGGGCCGGGCGGCGGCCTGGCTGACCCACTGCCAGCTCTGCGCCCGGGTGCTTAGGCCCGCCAGGCAGAGCAGCAGGAACAGCAGGGCCCGCAGGGAAAGCCGCCGCGCGAAGCCGGGACGGGAAAAAGAGGGTAAGGGTGTAGGCATAAGCCAGCCGAAAATGAACATGAAAGACAAAAATAGGCCGGATCGGATAGCCCTAGATTAAGAATAGGATATAAATAATTCGGCTCCGGGATATTTCCCGGAGCCGGTAGGCAAAACCCCTGGCCGCTTGGCGTCGCGCCGGCCGCTGGTCGTGGCGGGCTAGGCCCCGATCAGGAACACTGCCGGCTGCTTGTGGATGTCGGGCAGGCCGGTTTTGCGCCAGCCGGCCACGGTGTCGGTGCGCAGGTACTCGGTGGGAGCCGTCAGGTTGGCGGCCACGCAGAGGCGGGTGCTGGGCTGCAGCGCGGCCAGCAGGTCTTCCAGCAGCTGCCCGTTGCGGTAGGGCGTTTCGATGAAGAGGTGGGTTTGCTGCTGGGCCGTGCGCTCCAGCTGCTTGATGGCCGCCGTGCGCTTGCCCCGCTCGATGGGCAGGTAGCCGTGGAAGGCAAAGCTCTGCCCGTTCAGGCCCGAGCCCATCAAGGCCAGCAGCAGGGACGAGGGTCCCACCAGCGGCACCACCCGCACGCCCACGCGGTGCGCCTCGCGCGCCAGCAGGGCCCCGGGGTCGGCAATGCCCGGGCAGCCGGCTTCCGACAGCACGCCGGCGTCGAGCCCGTCCCGGAGCATGACCTGCAGCGCGGCCTTCACTTGCGCCTCGCTCGCGTCCTTGTCGATGACGGTGAGGCGCAGCTCCTCCATCACCTGCGCCGGGGCCACCTGCTTGATGAAGCGCCGGGCCGTGCGGGCATTTTCGACCAGGAAGTAGCGCAGCGCGGCCACCTGCGCCGGCACCTGCGGGGGCAACACCTGCGCGGCCGTGTCGTCGGCCAGCACCGTGGGAATGAGGTAGAGGGAGGGCATAGGCAATGAGTGAATGAGCGAATGAGTAATTGAGTGATTGAGCGGACGGTTTCCTGGCCTGTCACTCATTCACCGAGTCCGTCACTCACTCATTGATTGACAAAGGCCGTCACCAGCTCGAACACCTCCTGGGGCTTTTCGGCGTGAACCCAGTGGCCGGCGTCGACGATGGTTTCCACCTGCGAGTTGGGGAACAGGGCCGGAATGCCGTGCAGCTTGTCCTCGGCGTTGACGTAGTCGGACTTGCCGCCGCGGATGAAGAGGGCGGGCTTGAGGAAGGGCGCGGCGGCGGTAATTTCCTCGCCGAGGGCGGCCACGCCGGCCGTCAGCACGGGCAGGTTGATGCGCCAGGCAAAGGAGTTGTCCTCGCGGCGGTAAAGGTTTTTGAGCAGAAACTGCCGCACGTCGGGCTGCCGGATGTGCCGGGCCAGGGCGTCGTCGGCCTGCTGGCGGTTGTCGATACCCGCGAAATTCAGCGCGTTCAGCCCCTCGATAACGTCGTCCTGGTGCTCCATGTCGGAAAAACGCGGGGCAATGTCGACCACCACGATCTGGCGGACGCGCTCGGGGTGGTCGAGGGCGAAGCGCATGGCCACCTTGCCGCCCATGCTGTGGCCCAGCAGGGTGGTATCGGCCGGGAGCTGCAGCTGGTCGAAGAGGCCGCGCACGTCCTCGGCCATCAGGGCGTAGGTGTGCTCGGCGGCGTGCGGGGAACGGCCGTGGTTGCGCAGATCCACCAGGATGACGCGGAAATGCGCGGCCCACTGCCGGGCCAGCGTCTGCCAGTTGTCGAGGGTGCCGAACAGGCCGTGCAGGATGACCAGCGGCCGGCCCTGGCCTTGTTCGCGGAAATTCAGCTGTAGCATACGCGGGCAAAGGTCGGAAACAGCGGCTAAACGCAGCCGGGCCCGCCGCAGTTGGCGCTGCGGCGGGCCCGGTTCGGGACTGGAAGCGTGGCGAAAAGGCTACTGCCGCACCACGGGCAGCACCTGCTGCTGCCCACCCTGCCTGATGATGAGCCGGTACACGCCCGCGGGCCAGGTGGCGGCCTCGTCCAGCGTCAGCTGCTGCCGGACGCCCGCCGCCCCGCCGAGGGTGCGCGTAGTGCGCACCCGGCCCAGCGCGTCGCGCACGGTCAGCAGCACGGGGCCGGGCTGCCGGGGCTGCACCGCCACCGTCAGCGGGCCGGCCGAGGGCGAGGGGTAGGCTTCGCCGCCCAGCAGCGCGGTGGCCGCGGCGGCGTGCGCGGCCAGCGGGCGGTCGGCCAGCACGGCCAGGAAGGTGCCGCTGAAGTCGCCCTGCGTGTTGCTCACTACGCTGCTGCCGAAGGTGGCCGCGGAGGTGTAGAAGTCGCCGGCCACGTACAGCTGCTGGCCGCTCAGGGCCAAGGCCGTGGTGCCGCTGCTGGGTACGGGCTGAGCCCAGCTCCACTGTCCGGCCGGCGTAGCCTTGGCCACGAAGGCGTAGGTGCCGCCGGTGTGGTAGAGCGTCGTACTGCCGAATACGGCCCGGTTGCTGGCGTAGAAGCCGGTCAGGTAGGCGTTGCCCGCGGCGTCGAGGGCAAAGTCAGTGAGGTTTTCTCTGCCGGTGGCGCCCGCGCCCAGGCCCCAGAGCCACTGCCCGCTGGGGTTGAGCTTGGCCACGAACACGTTGCTGCTGTCGCCGCGCGGCAGCGTGACGCCGCCGATGGTGGGCATGCCCCAGTAACCGCCACCCACGTAGACGTTGCCGGCTGCGTCCAGCTGCACGCGGGAGCCGCTGGCGTCTGCCTGCCCGCTGCCCCACAGCCAGTTGCCGGTAGCATCGAGCTTAGCCACGAAAGCCATATAGCCCGCGCCGGTGAGCGTGGTGCTGCCCAGCGTGAGCGAGGGACTTTGGGAGAAGCCCGTTACGTAAGTGTTGCCGCTGGCATCCAGGGCAATGCCGTAGCTTTCGTCGCGGCCGCTGCTGCTGCCCTTGGTGGCCCAGAGCCACTGGCCGCCGGTGTTGAGCTTGGCCACGTACAGTTCGGTGGCGTAGTTGCTGCCCGCGTTGGGGAGCGTGGTGCTGCCGAAAGCCAGCTGCGGGCTGCCGTATTCGCCGGTGATGCTGAGGTTGCCGGCCGCGTCGACGGCTAGGCCGTGGCAGTAATCGTCGCCGGTGCCGCCGGCCGCTTGGGCCCAGAGCCACTGGCCGCTGCCGTTGAGCTTGGCCACGAACAGGTCCATGCCGTAGCTGGTGCCGCCGTTGCTGCTGAGCGGAGTGGTGCCGAATAGGGCGTCGCGGCTGGCAAATTCGCCGACTACGTACACGTTGCCGGCCGCGTCGAGGGCCAGGGCGTTGATTTGGTCGGCCGCGCTGCCGCCGCCGCGCACCACCCACTGCCACTGGCCGGCGCTGTTGAGCTTGCCCACGAAGGCGTCGCTGCCGGCGGCGCTGAGCGTGGTGCTGCCAAACGTCTGAGTGCCGCTGAAAAAGCCCGCCAGGTAGGTATTGCCGGCCGCGTCGGTCATCAGGGCCGTCACCTTCCGCAGACCGCCCGTCGCCGAGCCTTTGGCCCACTGCCACTGGCCCGTGGCATTCAGCTGCGCGATGAAGGCGTCCGTCTGGCCGCCCGATTCGAGTACCGTGGCGCCCAGGGTCAGGCTCGCCTGCCGGTAGGCGCCGACCACGCTGAGGTTGCCGTTGGTGCCCAGGGCCAGTCCGTAGGCGTAGTCAGAGCCGGGGCCGGTAGCCTGCGTAGCCCATGCCCACTGCCGGTTGGTGCCCAGCTTGGCCACGAAAGCGTCTGACAAGGAGGTGGTGAGCGTGGTGCTGCCGAAGGTGATGCCCGGGCCCTGAGCCTGCCCGCTCACGTACACCGCGCCGGCGACATCCACGGCCAAGGCCTCGGCGATAATGTAGGCGCCGACGCCGCCCAGGTTCTGCTGCGCCCACTGCCACTGGCCGGCCGCGTTAAGCTGGGCCACAAACAGGGCCGAACCCGAGCCGTAGCCTATGCCAGCCAGGGTGATAGTACCGAAGGTAGGGTTGTAGCCGTTGTTAAGTTGGCCCGCCACGTACACATTGCCGGTGGCGTCCAGGGCGACAGCCGCGACTTCCGCGCTGCAGCCGCTGCCGGTGCTGCTACTGCCGCTCACCCATTGCCACTGCCCGCTGGCGCTGAGCTTGGCCACGTAGGTGTTGGAGCTGTAAGCTTGCCCGCCGGTCAGCGTGAGGCTGCCGAAACTCAGGGAGGTGCCACGGTAGGAGCCCGTTAGGTACACGTTGCCGGCGGCGTCCGCCACCATGCTCTTGGCCCCGGCACCGATGGCGCTGACCCATTGGCACTGGCCGGTGCTGCTCACCTGCGCCACAAAGCTGCTGTTGGCCGGCAGCGTTTGGGCGCCCAGGCTGGCCGTGCCGGTACAGTTACCCGCTACGTACACCGTGCCGGTCGCATCGGCCGCCAGCGCCGTCAGTTCGGCGTATCTGCCGCCTTGGGTCTGGATGGCCCATTGCCACTGCCCGCTGCCGTTGAGCTTGGCCACGTACCCGGTGAGCGTGTATTGGACGGCGCTGCTGAGTACGGTAGTGCCGAACGTAGCCAGGTTAGCGCCGAACGTGCCGGCTACGTACACGTTGCCGGCGGCGTCCACCGCTAGGCTCCGTGCTAGCTTGCTTTCTTCGCTGCCCCCGCCCCCGCGCACCACCCACTGGTAAGTGCCGGAAGCGTTGAGCTTGGCCACGAAGACGTCGTTGTAGCCGCCAGTAAGTATGGTGCTGCCAAACGCTACGGTGCCGCTGAACGAGCCGGCCACGTAGGTGTTGCCGGCTGCATCGGTAACGGTCTTGGTGGCGCTGGCCGTACCCTGGTACGGCGAGGTGCCGACGGCCTGGGCCCGTTCCCAGACCTGCGCCTGGACGCCGGCAGCCCGGCAGAAGAAAAGGATGGCCAGCAGCCAGAAACCGGGGCCGCGCCGGGGGCGAAGTAGTGTTGTAATCATAAGCGCATCAAGGCAGGTAAAACGAGGCAATACGCCCCGATGCCAAAGCTACGCCGAGGTTACAATATGTTGTTCGGGCACCGGCGCCGGTTCCTGGGCCAGCGGCAGCGAAAACGTGACGGTGGTGCCCAGGCCGGGCTTGCTCCGCAGCTGCAGCTGCCCGCCCTGCCGCTGCACGAAGGCCTGGCACAACGGCCAGCCCAGCCCGGTGCCGGAGCGGGCGTGGCCGTGGCGGGCCGGCGCGTGGTCCGGGTTCAGCAGGGCCGTTACCTGCTCCGGGCTCATGCCGCTGCCCGTATCGGTCACCTGCACCAGTACTTCGCCCGGGGTGGTGGCGCGCACGGCGCTGAGGCGGATGCTGCCCCCCCGGGGCGTGAAGCGCAGCGCGTTGCCGAGCAGGTTGCGGAGCACGGTGCGGGTCATGTGGGCGTCGGCCCAGGCGGCCAGGCCCTCGGGCGCCGCGCTGGTGAGGGTAATCTGGCGGGCTTCGGCGGCGCTTTGGTGCAGCTCCACGGCCTCCCGCAGCAGCGCGTCCAGCGTCAGCACGGCCGGCTCGAAGGCCAGCTCGCCGGTTTCCGTCACGGCCCAGTTCAGCAGGTTGTCGAGCAGGCCGTTGAGGTGCTGGGCCGACTGCCGCACCTGCTCCGGTAGGCGGCGCAGGCCCTCCTCGTCGCCGCGGCGCAGGTAGAAGTCAATCAGCTCCGTCACGCCCACGAAGGACGTAACCGGCCCGCGCAGGTCGTGGGCCACGATGGAGTAGAGACGGTCCTTGCTGGCGGCCAGGCGGCGGGTGTCGGCGTTGGCTTGCTCCAGGGCCGCGTGGTGGCGGGCCAGGGCCTGGCGGCTGCGGCGCAGCTTCCAGCTGAGGGCGCCCACGCCGGCCAGGCCCAGCAGCAGCGTGGCCACCACGGCCCAGAGCACGCGGTTGCGCAGCTGCTGGAGCTGGGCACGCTGGGTCAGCAGCCGGATCTGGTGTTCCTTGGCGCGGGTTTCGTAGCGCGTCTGCAGGGCCGAGAGGGTGCTCAGGCGGGCCTTGCTGTTGAGCGTATCGTTCAGGGTCACGTACAGCTGCCGCCAGCCGTAGGCCTGCTCGTAGTCCTGGCGCACTTCGTTGATGCCGGCCAGGATGTCGTAGGCATCGAGCACGCGCTCGGGAAAGCTGATGCGCCGGGCCAGAGCCAGGGCACGGCGGGCCAGCTCCTCGGCCTCGTCGGGCTGGTCGCGCAGCAGCAGGATGGTGGCGAGCATAGTCAGCTGGCTGGCCTCCACGCGCGGATTACGGGCGGCTTCGCTCAGGGCCAGCGCCTTGCGCAGCAGGCCTTCGGCCACGTCGAGGCGTTCCTGGCGCAGGTAGTAGGTGCCCAGGTGCCCCACGTACACCGACTCGCCGCTCAGGTCGCCGTAGCGGTGGGCCAGCTGCATGGCGCGGCGGGTGTAGAGCAGCCCATCGGCGGTGCGGCCCATGTAGAAGGAGAGGCCGCCGAGGTTGCCGAGCAGCATCAGCTGGGTGCGCACGCTCACGCCTGGCTCGTGCAGGTGCGCCAGGCCGAGGCGGTAGTTGCGCAGGGCACTGGTGGTGTCGCCGCGCTCGTGGTGAATGCCCCCCATGCCGGCGTAGCTGCGCACGATGCCGTCGGCATGGCGCAGGCGCTGGGCCAGGGTCAGGGCCTGCTGCTGCAACTGCAGCGCGTGCGGGCCGTCGGAGAGGTTGGCGTAGCAGCTGCTGAGGTAGAGCAGGGCGTAGAGCAGCCCGGGCTGGTCGTTCAGGCGGCGGGCCAGGGTCACGGCCTGCTCGCCGAAGGGCAGCGCGCGCGTGGGCGCCACGTCGTGCAGGCCGTAGCAGAGCTGGTTGAGGGCCCGCACGCGGCTGGTGTCTGCGGGAAGCACGCGCAGGCGCTGCCGTAGCCCGGGCAGGGCCAGCGTGTCCTGGGCGCGCGCGGGCAGCACGCTCCCAAGCAGAAGCAACCAGAGCGGAATCCACCGCATGAAGGGCAACAGGTGTGTGGGTAAGCGGGGCAACGGCAGCGCCCGAAGACGGAAGCCGCCCGGAAGATAACAGGTCGTGCTCTGTTTCGGTGCGCCGGCGCTACAGCCAGCAGAACCAGCGGCGCACCGGCTGCAGGCGGGTGTTGCGCAAAAATTCGGCCAGCGGCCCCAGATCCGCCAGCAGCGAGGTCAGCTCCACGGTGCGGCCGTCGCGCAGGTGCAGGCGCAGGTACTCGTAATTGCTCCAGAACGCGCGCCGCGCCCGGCAGCGGCAGTATTCTACCCGCTCGATGTCGTGGCGCGCAAACGACACGGGTACCGGGCCTTCGTACACTTCCAGGGTATTCAGGCGGGCATCGAAGAGCAGGGTGGTGTGGCGGTTGCGGCGGTAGTACTGCGCGTGCAGCAGCAGGCTGGGCACCGCAAAGCCGAGCACCACCGCGCCCAGCAGGCCCAGCAAGCCGATTTCCCACCAGCTGCGCGGGCCCACCAGCAGGGGGCGAAACAGCGGCAGGGCCACGCACAGGCTGGCCAGCGGCCAGATCAGCAGCTGCACTCCGCGCCAGTACGTGACCTGAAACACCGTGCGCCGCCGCCCCAGCAGGCGCAGCCCCCACTGTAGCAGCAGGCTGGCCGCGCCCAGCGCCAGGGCCAGCTGCACCACCGGCCAGAGCAGGCGCCGCACTTACCCGACGATGATGGCCGGCTCGTCGGCCGACTGGCGGGCCCGCAATTGCCCGAACGGCTCGGCCGGTACGCCCGCCTCGCGCAGCAGGGCTTCCACGGCCGCGCGCCCGGCGGGCGTCACGCACACCAGCAGGCCGCCCGAGGTTTGCGGGTCGCAGAGCCAGTGGCGCTGCTCCTCCGTGATGACCCCGACCTTGTGGCCGTAGGACGCCCAGTTGCGCTGGGTGCCGCCCGGAATGGCTTTCTGTTGCCGGTAGCTTTCGGCGGCTTCGATGCGCGGCACCCGCGCAAAGTCGATTTCGGCGGTGAGGCCGCTGCCCTCGGCTACTTCGGCCAGGTGGCCCAGCAGGCCGAAGCCCGTCACGTCGGTCATGGCCTGCACCTCGGCCAGGCGGCCCAGCGGCTCGCCCAGCTTGTTGAGCTGCATCATCTGCCGCGGGGCCAGCTGGGCGTCCTCGGCGCGCAGCAGGCCTTTCTTCTGGGCCGTGGTGAGCATGCCCACGCCCAGAGGCTTGGTCAGGTACAGCAGGCAGCCCGCGGTGGCCGTGTCGTTGCGCTTCAGGTTCTGGATGTCCACCAGGCCGTTGACGGCCAGGCCGAAAATGGGCTCGGGCGAATCGATGCTGTGGCCGCCGGCCAGGGCAATGCCGGCCTCCTGGCACACGCTGCGCCCGCCCTCGATGACGCGCCGGGCCACCTCGGGCGCCAGCTTGTCGATGGGCCAGCCCAGGATGGCAATGGCCAGCACCGGCCGCCCGCCCATGGCGTACACGTCGCTGATGGCATTGGCCGCCGCAATGCGCCCGAAGTCGTACGCGTCGTCGACGATGGGCATAAAGAAGTCGGTGGTGCTGATCAGCGCCTGCCCGCTGCCCAGGTCGTACACGGCCGCGTCGTCGCGGGAAGCGTTGCCCACGAGCAGGCGCGCATCCGGCGCCTGGGGCACGGTGGTGTGCAGAATCTGGTCGAGCACCGAGGGCGCGATTTTGCAGCCGCAGCCGGCGCCGTGGCTGTACTGGGTCAGGCGAATGGCCTCGGCGGCGGTGGGGGCGGGGGTAGCAGCGTTCATAGGAAGGCGAAGTTACAAGGGGATACGTGCCCAAAGGCCTTACCGCTCCCAGGCCGCCCGCTGCAGCACCACGCGGTAGCCGTCGGGGTCCTGGAACGTCAGGCCGTGCTGGTCCCAGTACGGGTTGTGGGCGGGCACCGGCGCAAAGCCCGCCCGGCGCATCCGGTCCACGGCCGCCAGCCACGCATCGGCGTCGGGCAGGTAAAACACCAGCAGGTGCTCGGGCGAAGGCGCCCCGCCGGCCGCGTGGCCGTGCTCCCGGGTGAATTCCAGGTGATACGGGGCCCGCGCGTGGCCCAGCATCAGCCCGTCGAAGCCGGCGTGGTCGGTGAACTGCCCGATAACCGCGAAGCCCAACCCGTCGCGGTAGAAGGGCAGCAGGGCCGCCGGGTTGTTGGTGGGGCGCGCCACGCGCAGCACGGGAACCGACATCGGCGCGCGGTTTAGGCTGACTGAGGGGCCGGGTGCCACTGCTGCACGGCCGCCAGCACCCGGTCGGCGTTGGCTTCCGCGTCGCAGCTGTCGGCGGGCACCCGCAGCACGTGTGGCCGTCCTTCGAGGCCGTGGGTGTAGGTCCGGTCGTAGTAGTCGAGCACCAGCGTCACCATCTTCTCCATGTCGCCCTCGCCGATGGCGCCCATGGCTTCCTTGGTGACGAGGCCGCCGAGGCGCTTGCGCAGGCGCAAAATGGCGGCGGCCAGCGCGGCCGGGTCGTGGCGGCCGTATTCGTCGGCCAGCTTGTGCACCCGGGCGGCGCGCGGTACGTCCAGCACCACCAGCGGGGCTTCGCGCAGCCGGGCGTAGAAGGGCCCCGGCACGGCCACCGAGCCGATGGTGCGGCTTTCGTCCTCCACCCACAGCCGCGCCGCCTCGGGCGAGGTGCGGTACAGCTGCCAGGCCAGGTCGTTTTCAAACTGCTCGGTGGTCGGCTGCGGCCCCTGCCCGATGGCCCCGAACGCGGAGCCCTTGTGGTGCGCCAGGCCTTCCAGGTCGAGGATGGCCTCGTGGCGGCGGGCCAGCGCGTGCAGCACGTCGGTTTTGCCCGAGCCGGTAAGGCCGCCGAGCACCACCAGCGGCTGGGGCTGCTCAAACGAGGCCAGCGCCCAGCGGCGGTAATCCTTGTAGCCCTTGTCGAGCAGGTGCACTTTGAAGCCGGCCAGCTCCAGCAGCCACTGCATGGCCCCGGAGCGCATGCCCCCGCGCCAGCAGTGCAGCCGCACTTCCCGGTGGGGCGCCAGCTTCTGCGCCGCCTTCACCACCTGGCTCATGCGCGGCCCGAAGAAGTCCAGCCCCAGCAGCACCGCCTTGTCCGGGCTCACGCGCTTGTAGGTGGTGCCAATCTGGGCCCGCTCCTCGTCGGAGAAGATGGGGAAGCTCACGGCCCCGGGAATGTGCCCCTGGGCGTACTCCAGCGGCGCCCGCGCGTCGAAAATCGGCGCGTCGGCCGGGCCGGAAAGAAAGTCGGGGAGGGGAAGGCGGGGCAAGGCGGTGAACTAGTGAGGTGGTGAAATGATAAGTTGATGTTCTGGTGAAGCAAGCTGCCGGGCAACTCACCATTTCACCGGCTCACCACCTCACTGCAGCTGCCGCAGGTACTGCTGAATGGTGTTTTCCAAACCCAGGTAGAGCGCGTCGCAGACGAGGGCGTGGCCGATGCTGACTTCGGCCAGGCCGGGCAGCTGCTGGTGCAGGAAAGCGAGGTTGTCGAGGTCCAGGTCGTGGCCGGCATTCACGCCCAGGCCAAGCTGCCGGGCCAGTGCGGCGGCGTCGCGGTAGGGGGCCACGGCGGCTTCGCGGTCCTGGTGGTAGCCGGTGGCGTAGGCTTCGGTATACAGCTCGATGCGGTCGGTGCCGGTGGTGGCGGCGGCGCGCACCAGCTCCGCCACCGGGTCGAGAAAGATGCTCACGCGGCAGCCCATCTGCTTGAAATCCTGCACGATGCCGCGCAGGTAGTCCTGGTGGCGGATGGTGTCCCAGCCGGCGTTGGAAGTAATGGCGTCGGGCGCGTCGGGCACTAGGGTCACCTGCTCGGGGCGCACTTCGCGCACCAGCGCGATGAAGTCGGGCGTGGGGTTGCCTTCGATGTTGAACTCGGTGGTGACCAGCGGCTTCAGGTCGCGCACGTCTTGGTAGCGAATGTGCCGCTCGTCGGGGCGCGGGTGCACCGTGATGCCCTCGGCCCCGAACCGCTCACAGTCGCGGGCGACCAGCAGCAGGTCGGGGCGGTTGTGGCCGCGGGCGTTCCGCAGGGTGGCAATTTTGTTGATGTTTACGCTTAGCTTCGTCATGAATCCCGGAATTAGCGGATTTTTGCCGCCCCAAAGATGGGGAATGGTGAACTGGTGAGGTGGTGAACTGGTGAGTGCCGTTCATTAGCCCATAATTTCCTGTTCTACGCTTTGGGTAGCGGTCCGAGGTGCATCCCCGCGCCGCCGGGCCGTCAACTCACCATTTCACAAATTCACCATTTCACCGCTTATGTCCCTGAAAGAACGCATCGACGCCGATATCAAGAAGGCCATGCTGGCCAAAGACAAAGTGCGCCTGACCGCGCTGCGCAGCATCAAGTCGCAAATCATGCTGGCCGAAACCGCCGAGGGCGCCCACGGCACCATCAGCGCCGACGCCGAGCTGAAGCTGCTCAACAAAGCCGCCAAGCAGCGCCGCGAAGCCGCCGAAACCTACCAGCAGCAGTTTCGCTCCGACCTGGAAGAAGTGGAGCTGGCCGAGCTGGCCATCATCGAAGAGTACCTGCCCGCCCAGCTCTCCGAAGCCGATTTGGTGGAGCGCCTCGTCGAAATCATCCGCCGGGTGGGCGCCACCGGCCCCTCCGACCTGGGCAAGGTGATGGGCGTGGCCGCCCGCGAGCTGTCGGGCCAGGCCGACGGCAAAGCCATTTCGCAGACCGTGAGCCACCTGCTGAACAACACCAATTTTTAATTTGAGGTGACAAGTGACAGGTAACACGTGACAGGTTAGTCGTGCTGACCTGTCACGTGTTACCTCTCACTTGCCACGTGTCACTCAAAAAAATGTCCGGCTTCGACCTGCTCTTGTTGATGCCCCTCGCGGTGGGGGCGGTGAAAGGCTTCCGGCGCGGTATCGTGCTGGAGGTGGTTTCCCTGCTGGCCTTCGTGCTCGGCGTGGTCGGCGGACTGAAGCTGCTGGGCACGGCCATTCCGCTGGTGCGGCACTACGTGGGCGAGGCCTTTGGCATGCTGCCGCTGGTGTCGTTCGTGCTGGTGTTTGCCCTCATTGCCTGGGGCGTACACATGGCGGGCGGCCTGCTCAAGAGCATGATTCACCTCACGCCCTTCGGCATGCTCGACAACCTGCTGGGCGGCGCCGCGGGCGTGCTCAAGTGGGTGCTGGGCCTGAGCTTGCTGCTCTACGCCACCGGCCTGGCCGGCCTGCCCCTCGGCCGCGAGCTGACCCACGGCTCCATGGTGCTGCCGCTGGTGCAGGATGCCACGCCCGTCGCGCTGAACGTGGTCGGCCTCGTCATGCCCTTCGCCTCCGAGCTGCTGAGCACGCTGCGGAACGTTTTCTAGCGGTGAACTGGTGAGATGGTGAAACAGGGAGTGCTGTTCTGGCCTCCCGGACGTCACTCACCACTTCGCTATTTCACCGTCTCACCGCCATGCGCCTGCTGCTGCTCGACAACTTCGATTCGTTTACCTACAACCTGCTGGACTACCTGCAGCAGCTGGGGGCCGAAGTCGTGGTGCGCCGCAACGACACCCCGCTGCCCGAGCTGCTGGCCCTGGAGTTCGACGCCGTGGTGTTGTCGCCGGGGCCGGGCACGCCGCGGGCCGCCGGGGTGATGATGGAGCTGCTGGCGGCCGTGCACGAACGGGTGCCGGTGCTCGGCGTCTGCCTCGGGCACCAGGCCCTGGGCGAGTTTTTCGGGGCCGAGCTGCGGCGCGGCGCCCGGCCCATGCACGGCAAGGTGTCGGAAATCGAGCTGAACACCGAGTCGAACCAAACCAGCGAAGCGCTGTTTGAAGGACTGCCGGCGCGCATACCGGTTACGCGCTATCATTCGTTGGTGCTCAGCCAGCTGCCCGCCGCGCTGCTGCCGCTGGCCCGCACCACCGACCCTGCAGCCGAGCTGATGGCCCTGCGCCACCGTACCCTGCCGCTCTACGGCGTGCAGTTTCACCCCGAAGCCTTGCTCACCCCCCACGGGCTGGCGTTGCTGCGCAATTGGGTCCGGATTGCGTATCATTGCACGAATACGACCGCGCCGCCGGCCCCGCCCGCGGCGCAGACAGACCACGATGGAATTGCAGATTAAGCAGCACAACGGATTCAAGTACGTCGACGAGGGCCAGGGCGAAACCCTGCTGCTGTTGCACGGCCTGTTCGGCGCGCTGAGCAACTGGCAGGGCGTGGTCGAAGAGTTTGCCCGCACCCACCGCGTGGTCATTCCCATGCTCCCGGTGTACGACATGCCGCTCACCCGGGCAGGCATTTCCGGCTTGGTCGACTTCGTGGAGGACTTCACCCAGGCCATGCAGCTGACTCAGCCCGCCGTGGTGCTCGGCAACTCCCTCGGCGGCCACGTGGCCCTGGTCTATGCCCTGCGCAACCCCCAGCGGGTGAAGCAGATGGTGCTGACCGGCAGCAGCGGCCTGTTCGAGGACGGCATGGGCGGCTCCTTCCCCCGCCGCGGCGACTACCAGTACGTGCAGGAGCGCGTGGCCTACACCTTCTACGACCCGAAGGTAGCCACCAAGGAGCTGGTCGACGAGGTGTTCGACGTCACCAACTCCAACGCCAAGTGCCTGCGCATCATTGCTATTGCGCGCTCGGCCCAGCGGCACAACATGGCCAAGGACCTCGGCCGGATCAAAGCCCCCACGCTGCTGATCTGGGGCCTGAACGACACCATCACCCCGCCGGTCGTCGCCCACGAGTTTCGCCGCCTGCTGCCCCACTCCGAGCTGCACTTCCTCGACCACTGCGGCCACGCGCCCATGATGGAGCGCCCGCAGGCCTTCAACCGCCTGCTGCAGCAGTTTCTGGTGCCCGCCGCGGGCCCGGCTGCCACCCCGGCGTAGCATTTCTGCCCGTCACCCCGTAGTTTACCCCGACGATTGAGTTGTTGCGGCGCCACTTCCTGTGGCGCGGCATGCAACCCAACCCGCCCCTTGGCGCTTCTATTAGGAAGCCGACTCGGGTCGTTCCCTCACCGCTTACTCCGAGCCGCCATGCATTCGATGCTCGCCGAAGACTTGCTCAACCAGATGATTCCGCCGCTGAAGGTGTCCGACTCCGCCGGCAAGGCCGCCCGCTGGCTGGAAGAATTCCACGTGGATCAACTGCCGGTGGTCCAAAACCGGCAGTACCGCGGCATGATTACCGAAGCCGACCTGATCGACGTGGCCGCCGACCCCGAGCAACTGCTCTCGTCCGTGCCCTTCGGCTTCTCCGAGGTGCACGTGCAGCGCGACCAGCACTTCTACACCGTCATGGAGCTGGCCATCCGCAACAAGGTGCAGCTGGTGCCCGTGCTCGACGACCAGCGCGAGTACCTGGGCGTAGTGACGGTGGGCGACACCCTGGCCGCCTTCGGCCAGACGCCCGGCGGCGCTACCGGCAACGGCATCATCGTGCTGGCCCTGGAGGAGCGCGACTACTCGCTGAGCCAGATTAGCCGCTACGTGGAGGAAAACAACGCCAAAATCCTCAGCGCCCACGTGTCGGAAGACCCCGACGACGCGCGCCGCATCCGGCTCACGCTGAAAATCAACACCAGCAACCTCAACCGCATCGTGGCCACGCTGGAGCGCTTCGGCTACGTCATCACGGCCCAGTTCAGCGGCACCGGCGAAATTTCCGAGTCCGACCAGGACCGCCTCGACGCGCTGCTGCGCTACCTGAGCCTCTAAGGTGCGCCTGGGCTTGCTCGTCGTGGGCCTATGGCTGACGGCGGTTTCGGTAGGGTGGGGACGGCCGGCCGAAGGCTGGGCGCGGAATAAAATTGCTTTATCAGCCCCGCCCGATACGCTGCGGCGGGCCAATCTGGACAGCCTGCTGCAAAGCCAGTGCGCCGGCTACGCCCGGGTGCGGATTCACCAGATCCTCTTCGTTGGCAACGAAGTCACCAAGGAGCGCGTGCTGCGGGCCGAGCTGGACATCCACGAAGGCGACACGCTGCCGGCCCCCGACGTGGCCAAGCGCCTGGAGCGCAACCGCCGCCGGTTGTTCAACCTGCAGCTGTTCAACCAGGTAAATCTGCAGCTCACCTGCCGCAACGGAGAAGTAATTGTGCTCTACAGCGTGCAGGAGCGGTGGTATACCTTCCCGGTGCCCATCTTCTCCCTGGCCGACCGCAACTTCCGCTCCTGGCTGGGCCGCCCCGACCGGTGGCGCCGCCTCGACTACGGCGTGCACGTGTCGCGCGCCAACTTCCGCGGCCGCAACGAGCAGCTCTACGGCAACCTGCAGCTGGGCTTCAACCGCAAGTACGAGCTGTTCTACATCCGGCCCATGCTCGGCCGGCACCGCCTCGGCCTCTCGGCCGGCGCCTCGCTCTACCAGGCCCGCGCCGTCGACTACACCACCCGCGGCGACGTGCTGCAGGCGTTTCGGGCCGATAACAGCTTCCCCATTCAGCGCTGGTACGTGACCGGCGGCCTGCGCTGGCGCCGCACCGTGCAGCGGCTCACCACGCTGGAGGCGTACTACTACCAGGAGCGCATCACCGATTCGGTGCGCCTGATCAATCCGGAGTATTTCCTCGGCGCCACCCGCCGAACCTACGTCGACCTGGTGCTGACCCGCACGCTCAACCAGCGCAACACCTTCGCCTACCCGCTGACCGGCTCGTTTTTGCAGGCCAGCCTCAGCCAGCGGGTGTTTCTGTCGTCGCCGAGCCCGCCCATCACCACCGCGCTGCTCACCTACGCCCGCTACTTCGACCTTGGCCGGGGCTTCTACTACACCGCCGGGGCCGAGGGCCGGCTGCGGCTCACCCAGCGCCTCGCCTACGCCGACAGCCGGGCCCTGGGCTACCGCCAGGCCCTGGTGCGCGGCTACGACGCCTACGTCGTCGACGGGCGCCACTACGGCGTGCTGCGGCAGGGCCTCACCCGGCGGGTGTTCGACGCCGGCCGCCTCAACCTTCCCATGCTCAACGACCCGCGCCTCGACCGGATTCCGCTGGTGCTCTACGCCAACGTTTTCGCCGATGCGGGCTTCGTGGCCGAGCGCACCGTGCCGGCTTCAAACCGTTTGCCCAACGAACTGTTAGCCAGCGCGGGTATCGGTCTGCACCTGGTTACGTACTACGACCGGGTCTTCACGCTGGAGTACACCCGCACTATTCACGGATTCGGTGGTTTCTTTGCCCGCACCGAGTTTCCCTTCTAATTTCTTCTGGCCTCCGGCGTATGCGCATTGCCATCCTGGGAAAACCCTTCGAAGCGGACATGGCGCCGCACCTGCAGCGCCTGTTCGATGACCTCGCGGCCCGGCAAGTCCAGGTATCCGTGGCCAGGTCGTTTCACGCGGCCCTGAGCCAGCAGCTGACGCTGCCCGACAACCTGCGCCTGTTCGACCGCGGCGACGACCTGCGCGGCACCGATTACGTGCTCAGCATCGGCGGCGACGGCACCCTGCTCGATACCGTCACCTACGTCGGCCGCCTGCAGATTCCCATCCTCGGCATCAATACCGGCCGGCTGGGGTTTCTCTCCACCGTCTCGCCCGACCAGATTCCGCCGGCCCTCGATGCCCTCTTCCGCGGGCACTTCACGCTGGAAAGCCGCAGCCTGATCCACGCCGACACCGACCCCGACGTGTTCGAGGGACTCGACTTCGGCCTCAACGAGTTTTCCATCCTGAAGCGCGACTCCTCGTCGATGATTGTGGTGCACACCTACATCGACGGCGAATATTTGAACTCCTACTGGGCCGATGGGCTAGTCGTCTCAACGCCAACGGGTTCGACCGGGTACTCGCTCAGCTGTGGCGGCCCCGTGATGCTGCCGCAGACGAACAATTTCATCATCGCACCCGTATGCCCCCACAATCTCAACGTGCGGCCGCTCATCGTACCCGACCGCAGCGTCATCTCCTTCGAGATTGAGGGCCGTAGCAACAACTTCCTGTTGTCGCTCGATTCTCGCTCCGTAACGGTGGACGCGGGCATTCAGGTCGCCGTGCGGCGCGAGGCGTTTGATGCCAAATTAATTAAGTTGAACCATGTAAATTTTCTGAGCACCTTGCGCAGCAAGCTTAACTGGGGGTTGGATCGGCGCAACCCTGCTGGATTTTCGGTATAAAGCATCGGATTTTTTCTATGATTTGTTTTTATAATTCCGAGGTCCTACTACTTTTGCTGGTAACTGCAACTTGCGTCCAGGCGCAAACCCCGCTTTCCTGAACTTTGATATCATAACTTTGCTCACAGTATGAAGAAACTCTTGACCCTCACCCTGACGCTGGTGCTGGCGCTGGTGCTAGTTGCCAACCAGGCGAGTGCCCAGCAGTTCAGCAAGCGGAAGCAGTATAACTCCGTTGGGCTGTCCCTGAACGCCATGAACTACTTTGGCGACGTTGTACCCAAGCCCAGCATCACCAGCCTGCGTTTCGCCGCTACGCGGCCGAACATTGGCCTGAGCTTCACCCGTCGCTTCGCCCCGCGGATTTCGGCCCGTGCCGCCCTCTCGTACGGCCGTATCACCGGCGACGACTTTAAAGCCGCTGACGACACCGATCCGGACGCCAAGTACCGCTACAACCGCAACATGAGCTTCCGCAACGACATCGTGGAATTCTCGGCGGTTGGTATCTTCGACCTGATCGAAAACCGTAACAACTACCTGAAGCGCCCCGACTTCGTTCCGTACGTATTCGCCGGCTTCGCCGTATACCACCACAACCCCAAGGGCCTGGTAGGCGCCAACGGTGTTAGCGGTGCCAACTTCGGCCTGAACGACGGTGACTGGATTGCCCTGCAGCCGCTGGGCACCGAAGGTCAGCGCACCAACGGCGAAGGCACGTACACGCTGTGGCAGTTTTCGATTCCTTTCGGCGGCGGTGTGCGCTACAAACTCAACAAAAGTTTCGACCTTGGCCTGGAAATCGGCTGGCGCAAGACCTTCACCGACTACCTGGATGACGTAAGCGGCAACTACTACGGCACGTCGAACCTCGACGCCGGTGCAGCCCGTTACTTCGGCGGCGGCAACGTTCGCAGCGACCGGGGCGAGTACAACAACTTCAATGCTCCCGGCAGCATGCGCGGCAAGAGCAATGAAAAGGACTGGTACATCGTTACGGGTCTTACGCTGAACTACATCCTCGCTCCGCGCATCAAGAGCCCCAAATTCCGTTAATCAGACGTTGGCTGCTGCCAACGCAGCCTTCACCTGATGACCAAGCAACTTCTCTTTAAAACGCTCCTGGTTGGCCTCGCGCCGGCTGGGAGCGTTTTTTTTGCCGCCAGTGCCGCCGCGCAGAACACCAGTGAAATCGGCCTTGGCCTCGGCGGGCTGAACTTCAAGGGCGACCTGGCCCCCGAATACCGCCTGCTGAACAACCGGCCGGCGGTATCGGCCTTTTACCGCAAGGATATTTCGGCGCCGGTAACGCTGCGCGGAACCGTAACCTACGGCTTGCTGCGCGCCAACGACGCCGACGTGAAAGGCGAAAACGGCAACCAGCTCCCGCTGGCGGCCCTGCGGCAAGCCAGCATGAAGGGCTCGATGCTGGATCTGGCCGGTACGCTCGAATACAACTTTTTCGATTACCACAACCGGCGCGACAAGCTGCACTTCACGCCCTACGTGTTCGTCGGGGCAGCGGGCTTTATGGCCTTCACCCGCACCACCGGGGCGCAGGCAGGCTTCGAGCAATCCGAAAATACCCTGGGCATTGCCATACCCGTCGGCATTGGAGCTAAGCTGGCCCTGTCGCGCCACTGGAACCTGGGGCTGGAAACCGGGGCCCGTAAGGCTATTACCGACCTGATAGACCACGTGAAGGAGCAGAGCCCGGCATTTGCCAACCGCTACGACCAGGATTGGTACTACTACACCGGGATTAGCGTGTCGTACACGTTCTATAAAATCAACTGCCCGGACCCCTACAAAGCGGATCCAAAACTGCTGCGCTAACGCACTCAGTCCCGGGCGTGTGCAACCATTTGCGTAACTTGCGGCCTCTTTTACGCAAATAGTTCGCATGTCTGCCCGCTCCGCCATTGACTCCGCTCGCATTCCTGCCCACGTGGCCGTCATCATGGACGGCAACGGACGCTGGGCCAAGAAACGTGGAGGACTGCGCATTTTCGGGCACCAAAGTGCCATTACGGCCGTTCGGGACACGGTGGAGGCGGCGGCCGAGCTGGGGGTGCAATACCTCACGCTTTACGCCTTTTCTACCGAAAACTGGGGCCGGCCCAAGCACGAGGTGATGGCGCTGATGCAACTGCTGGTGCACACCATCCGCCAGGAAACGCCGACGCTGCTCAAGAACAACATCCGCCTGCAGGCCATCGGCGACACCAGTCAGCTACCGGACGCCTGCCAGCGTGAGTTGGCCGAAGCCATGGAGCTAACGGCTGCCGGCAGCGGCACCACGCTGGTGCTGGCGCTGAGCTACAGCGGGCGGTGGGATCTGGCCCAGGCGGCGCGGCGGCTGGCCGAGGAGGTGGCCGCTGGCAACGTGCAACCCGCGGAAGTGGGGGAGGACCTGTTGGCGCGCTACCTGGCAACGGCGGGCATGCCCGACCCGGAACTGCTGATTCGCACCAGTGGAGAGCAGCGCATCAGCAACTTTTTGCTGTGGCAGCTGGCTTACACCGAACTATATATCACCGAGTTGCTGTGGCCGGACTTCCGGCGCGAGCATTTCTACGAAGCTGTACTGGCCTACCAGCGCCGGGAACGGCGTTTCGGCAAAACCAGTGAGCAACTGACCGTTTCGTAAGCTTTTTTTCTTCGATGAGTTCTTTCTTCCCACGGCTCCGCGGCACCATGCTGACGGGGCTGCTGCTGGGGCTGACGGCCGGTTCGCTCCGAGCCCAAACCACGCCGGCTGCCGCCCCTGGCCAGGAGCCGCGTTACGAAATCGGTGGCATCACCATTAGCGGCATCCGTTACCTCGACCCCAACACCATGATCGGGCTGACCGGCCTTAAAGTGGGCGACCCGGTGTCGTTGCCGGGGGAAGAAATCGGCCGCGCCATTCGCCGGCTCTGGGACCAGGGCATTCTAGGCGACGTGAATGTGGTCGTGGACCGCATCGAGGGCAACCGCGTGTTCCTGGACTTCCAGCTTAAGGAACGGCCGCGCCTCTCCAAAATCTACTTCACCAACATCGGCAAAAACCAGGCGGACGAGCTGCGCAACAAGATCAAGATTGTGCGCGGCAAGGTGGTGACCGATGCCCTCCTGAACAACACCCGGCAGGCAGTACGCAAGTACTACACCGATAAGGGGTTCATGAACGCCAAAATCAACATCACGCAGGAGCCCGACTCCACGCTGCCCAATAGCGTGGAGCTGGTTATCGACGTGAAGAAGGGCGACAAGGTGCGCATCGCCGACATCGACTTCATCGGCAACGTGGCCGTCAAGGACGGCAAGCTGAAGGGGCAGATGAAGAAAACCAAGGAGAAGAAGTCCTACAAGTTTCTCAACGCCGGCAAGTACAACAAGACCGAGTTCGAGGCCGACAAACAGAAGGTCATCGACTACTACAACGCCCACGGCTACCGCGACGCTATCATCACCAGCGACTCGCTCATTACCGTGCAGAGCGAGCATACCTACCGCTGGATCGGCAAGGAGAACGGCAAATTCGGCATCCACAAGCGCACCGAGCGCGAGGCCGACAAGCTGGCGCTGCGCATCTACGTGGACGAAGGGCCCAAGTACTACTTCCGCAACGTGCGCTGGGCCGGCAACTACCTCTACGACGACCGGACGCTGGCCTCGGTGCTGGGCATCAAGAAGGGCGACGTGTACAGCAAGGAGTCGCTGGACAAGCGCCTGAACTACAACCCCACGGGCCAGGATGTGACGTCGCTCTACATGAACGACGGTTACCTGTTCTTCCAGATCGATCCGGTGGAAACCCGCGTGGAGGGCGACTCCATCGACATCGAGATGCGCATCACCGAAGGGGTGCAGGCGCGCATCAAGGAGGTCAACATCGCCGGCAACACCAAGACCTCGGACCACGTGGTGCGGCGCGAGCTGCGCACCCTGCCGGGCGACAAGTTCAACCGCGAGCTGCTGATCCGCTCCCAGCGTGAAATTTCCTCGTTGGGCTACTTCGACCCGGAGAAAGTGGGCCTGAATCCGGTGCCCAACCCGGCCGACGGTACGGTGGACATCAACTACACGGTGTCGGAAAAGCCCTCGGACCAGATTACGCTGTCGGGCGGCTGGGGCGGCTACGCCGGCTTTATCGGCACGGTGGGCCTGGTGTTCAACAACTTCTCGCTGCGCAAAGCCGGCGACCTGCGCAACTGGAAACCGGTGCCGGGCGGCGACGGGCAGCGCCTCGCGCTGAACGTGCAGGCCAACGGGCTGCAGTACCAGTCGTACTCGCTGTCGTTTACGGAACCGTGGCTGGGCGGGCGCAAGCCCAACTCGCTGACGGTAAGTCTGAACCGCAGCATTCAGCGCTACTCGTCGAGCGGCACGCTGGACGCGGCTTCGCTGCGCTCGGGCAGCTACATCAAGGTGAACAGCGCCTCGGTGGGCCTGGGCCGCCGCCTGCGCTGGCCCGATGACTACTTCACCCTGAGCAACAGCCTCTCGGTGAGCCGCTACGACCTGAAGGACTACCCCTACATCGGGGGCTTCAACACGGGGCAGGCCAACAACATCACCTTCAACACCACGCTGGCCCGCAACAGCACCGACAACCCGACCTTTACCCGCCGTGGCTCGGCCCTGACCCTGTCGCTGAACCTGACGCCGCCTTATTCGGTGTTTAAGGGCGCGCACCCGAACGTGAACGAGTGGGTGGAATTCCACAAGTGGATGTTCGACGCCTCGTGGTTTACGCCCATGGGCAGCAAGCTGGTGCTGAACACGCGTGCGCACTTCGGCTTTATCGGCCGCTACAACAAGAGCCGGGCGTACGGCCCGTTTGAGCGCTTCAAGCTCGGCGGTTCGGGCCTGGGCTTCGGCGGCGCCTCCAACTTCATCGTGGGCACCGAATACATCGGTCTGCGCGGCTACGACGACCCGCAGGACGTGTTTGCCATTCCGACGGCCCGGCAGCAGGAAAGCGGCGGCATCGTGTACAACAAGTACGTGATGGAGCTGCGCTACCCGGTGTCGCTGAACCCGGCGGCTACGGTGTACGTGCTGAGCTTCGCCGAAGCCGGCAACGCCTTCGACAACTACAACCAGTACAATCCCTTCAAGGTGTACCGCTCGGCGGGCATCGGGGCGCGCGTGTTTATGTCGGCGTTCGGCCTGCTGGGCTTCGACTACGGCTACGGCTTCGACAACGTGCCGGTGCCGCTGGGCAGCACCCAGCGCCAGGACCACAGCAAGTTCCACTTCATCATCGGTCAGCAGATCCGCTAAGGCACCAAACAGCCGGTGGCCGGCGTTCAGTAGCATATGAGACGACTATTGTTTGCGCTGCCCCTGCTGTGGCTGGCGCTGCTGCCGGGCCGGGCCCGGGCCCAGAAGTTCGGCTACGTCGACACGGAGTTCATCATGAGCAAGATGCCGGCCTACGGGCAGGCCCAGCAGGAGCTGAACACCGCGTCGCAGAACTGGCAGAAGGAAGTGGAGGCCCAGAAAAAAGACCTCGACCGGCTGCACCGCACCTACCAGGCCGAGGAGGTGCTGCTGACCGAAACCATGAAGAAAAAGCGCCAGGACGAGATTCTGAAAAAAGAACAGGACGCCAAAGCCTACCAGAACAAGGTGTTCGGCTACGAAGGCCTGCTGTTCAAAAAGCGCCAGGAACTGACCAAGCCGATTCAGGACAAGGTATTCGAGGCGGTGGAGAAAGTGGCCAAGAAAAAGCAGCTGGCCATTGTATTCGACAAGGCCGGCGACCTGACCATGCTCTACACCAACCCGGCGCACGACTACACGGAATTTGTCTTGGAAGAATTGGGTTTAGCTTCTGAAGACCGCAACCAGCCCGGCCCGAAAGGGGCCGTGAAAACGGTTGCCACGCCCCAGACGCCCGCTGACTCGGAGTTTGGCGACGAAACCCCCGCCGCTACCAAGCCGGCCCCAACTACCAAGGGCCGCTCGACGGCCAAGCCCGGTACGCGGAACTAACTACCTTTGTGCATCTAACCCCCTGACCCCTCTCGCTCAATGACCCTGACCCGCAAGTTTCGCCTCGTGCTGGCCGCCGCGGCCCTGACGCTGACCGCCGCTCCCGCCGCCCTGGCCCAAACTGCTCCGGCTACCAACGCTGGTCCCCTCAAAATCGGCTACACCAACGTGGACTACGTGATTAGCCAGATGCCCGAGAGCAAGCAAATTGAGTCGCAGCTGAAAGACTACAGCACGCAGCTCAAAAACCAGCTGGACGCCAAAGTAGCCGACTACCGCAAGAAGGTGGACGCTTACCAGGCCCTGCCCCAGACCACCCCCGACGCCATCCGCGCCGACAAGGAAAAGGAGCTGCAGACCATGCAGCAGTCCATTCAGGAGTTTCAGCAGAGCGCCGAGCAGTCGGTGCAGCAGCGCCAGCAGACCCTGCTGAAGCCGGTGTACGACAAGCTGCAGAAGACCATCGACGTGGTGTCGGAAAAGAACGGCTACACCTACGTGTTCAACTCGGATGCCGGCTTCGGCACGACGCCCATCCTGCTGCACGGCCCGAAAGACGGCGACATCTCCGACATCGTGCTGAAGGAAATGGGCGTAACGCCCGGCCAGAACGCCGCCCCGGCCCCCTCGGCTGCGCCGAAAGCCGCTCCCGCCACGACGCCGGCCACCGCGCCGGCCGGTGGTGCAAGCAAAACCAAAGTGAAGAAGAAGTAATCCTTCGCGCCGATAACCCGAAAGCCGGGGCCTGCCAGCAGGCCCCGGCTTTCGTATGTTTGCGCGCCGGTGCCCGAGCCATGTTACACGACCTAGACCCCGATCTGCTGCCCGACGGCGCGTCCGGCCTCGCCGAGGAAGACGAGCTGTTTGAGCACCACCGCATTCAGGCCGACGCCCGGCAGGAACCCATGCGGCTGGATAAATTCCTGCTCAACCGCCTGCCCAACGTGTCGCGCACCAAGGTGCAGGCCGGCATCGAGGCCGAGGCGGTGCAGGTGAACGGCAAGCCCGCCAAATCCAGCTACAAAGTGAAGGCCGGCGACGTGGTGACCGTGGTGCTGCCCGAGCCGCCGCGTGAGGACAAGGTGGTGCCCGAGCAGATGGCGCTGGACATCCGCTACGAGGACGACCAGCTGCTGGTGGTGAACAAGCCCGCCGGCATGGTGGTGCACCCCGCCTACGGCAACTGGACGGGCACCCTGGTCAATGGCCTGGCCTGGCACCTGCACAACCTGCCCACCGGCCGCAACGGCGACATCCGGCCCGGCCTGGTGCACCGCATCGACAAGGACACTTCCGGGCTGCTGGTGGTGGGCAAGACGGAGTGGGCCATGACGCACCTCTCCAACCAGTTCTTCTACCATACCATCGAGCGGACGTACCTGGCGCTGGTGTGGGGCACGCCCAAGGAGGCCAGCGGCACCGTGCGCGGCAATATCGGCCGCCACCCCAAGGACCGGAAGCTGATGACCGTATTTCCGGAAGGCAGCGCCGAGGGCAAGCACGCCGTCACGCACTACAAAGTGCTGCAGAGCTTCGGCCCGGTGGCGCTGCTGCAGTGCAACCTCGAAACCGGCCGCACTCACCAGATCCGGGCGCACCTGAAGCACATCGGCCACCCGCTCTTCGCCGACGCAGCCTACGGCGGCGACAAAATCCTCTACGGGCAGCGCACCGGCTCCTACAAGAGCTTCGTCGAAAACACGTTTGAGGTGCTCAACCGGCAGGCCCTGCATGCCAAGTCGCTGGGCTTCGTGCACCCCACAACGGGCGCGCAGCTGCAACTGGAAGTGGAGTTGCCCGAGGATTTTCAGGCCGGCCTGGCGCGCTGGGAGCGGTACGCCACGCAGCCTGATTGACAACCCTTTGCTAAAACGCACAAAAAAGCCCGCTGCAGCAATGCAGCGGGCTTTTCTATACAGCGGAAGTCTCTTACTTCTTCGTGCCTTTAGCGGGAGCTTTAGCCGGCGCCTTGGTGGGGGCGCTGAGCTGCTTGATGGCGTCAGCCGCCTGCGCGTCGTCGGGCTTCACGGCTACGGCCTGCTGGTAGCTGCTCAGGGCCTGGGCCTTGTTGCCCGCGTTGTAGTAGTAGGCACCCAGATAGCGGTACGCTTCGGCCAAGCCGGCTTGGTTTTTGGCCGGATCAGCCTTGGCTACTTCGATGTACTTCTCGTAGTGCGGCTTGGCCAGCGCCTGTTTCAGCTCGGGGTCCAGGTTGGAATTGGCCTGAGCGCGCATTAGGTAGCCGGCGGTGTACGTCGGGCGAGCCGTAATAACGAGGTTCAGGAGGCTGTCGGCCTGGGCGTACTTCTTGTCGATGGTGTACACGTTGGCTAGGCGCACCTGGTCGGTCAGGGCCGGGGTGCCTTTCGACATTTTCTGCCGCAGCACCTTGGCCGCGTTGTTGTAGTCCTTCTTCAGGATGTAGGCTTGCACCAGGTCGTTCTGCAGATCCGCTGCCTTGTCGGGGTTGGCCGCAATGGCCTTCTCGATCAGGGTGATGCCTTCGTCGGCACGGCCGGCTTTAGCCAAGATCTTGCCCTGGTACACGTAGTCGTCGGTGATGCGCTTGTCGGCAGGCACCAGCGTGTTGTATTTCTCCACGGCGGCCAGGGCCTGGTCGTTCTGGTTGCTCTCGTACAGCGAGTAGGCCAGCAGACGATTCATGGTTACATTGTTGGGGTCTTTGGCCAACACTTCCTGAATCTGGGCAATGGCTTCCGGGTACTTCTTGCTGGTGTAGAGGAAGGCAGCGTACGTGGCCTGGGTCGACGTCGTCTTCTCCGCCATGTCCGTGTACTTCTTCATGTTCTCCACGGCCAGCTCGGGCTTGTCGGCGTAGTAGTACATGTTGGCCAGCTCGCGGTACACCGGGGCGTAGTTCGAGTTGATGCTGGTCACCTTGTTGAAGTTGGTCAGCGCCTCGCCGCCGTTGCGCGAGCGGAAGCTGAGCTCCCCCTTGCGGTAGTAGGCCCGCACGTAGCCGCCGTCGGCGCGCAGGGCGCGGTCGTAGGCGTTCATGGCGTCGCCGCCGCCGTTGTCGCGCTTGGCGTAGATGTCGCCCAGGTTCACCAGCCAGGCCGCGTCATCCTTCTTGTTGAGCTTGATGGCCTGGTTGATGGCGTCGATACCCTTCTGGTTATCCTTTACATCAGACTCGGCGTAGGCCTGACCGACGGCCGCGTAGATGTTGGCGTCCTTGCTCTTGGTGGCTTTGATGGCCGCGTCAAACTGCGCATCGGCTTCCATCTTCTTGCCTTGGGCCAGCAGCGCACGGCCCGACGAAACCATGGCCAGCGGGAACTTGGTGTCGCGCGAAGCCATGTTGAAGAAGTAAGCGGCCGAGTCAGCCTTTTCTTGCTTCAAGTACAAACGACCCAGCTCGTACGCCGCTTCCGGGTTCGACTGGTTGGGCAGCAGCTGACGCTTGGCTTCGCTGAAGCGTTCCAGCTCGATGGATTGACGAGCAGCCGGCATGTTCTGAGCAAACACGGCCGGGCCGGCGAGCGAAAAAGCAGCGAGGAGCGTGAGCTTCCAGGGCTTATTGGTCATGAGAAAAGGGTAAATGAGAAAATGGTGAGAGACAGTTTGCAGCAGGTGAGCAAAGACTTACTCCTTGTTGGCCTGCACCAGACGAACCTGCCCAACGGCCGGCATCAGTCCGGATTTCAGGAAAATCAGCTGACCCTGATTACCGGCTACGAAGGATGCAAACCCGGTGCCAAGTCCGGTGCGCGCCTCGCGGCTGATGACGTAGAGCTTGCGGCGCAACGGGTATTCCTGCGTCGCCAGATACGCTTGGTAGGGCTTCACGTAGTCGTCGGGCTTGCCGGGCGCCGTGACTTTGCTCTTGCCGATGGCCGCCACCTGAATCTTGCGCAGAAAGCTCTGCACCTTGGCGTCGTCCTGGTCGCTGATCCAATTAACACCGATTACGCCGATTGCGTTCGGATGCGTTGCAACGTAATCAATCAGCTTTGGGTTCGATTCGCTGGCAAACACCTCCTTGGCCAGGGCCGCCCCGCGCGTGACGGAGTCCTGCACGTAGCGGGTGGTGCTGGAGTTGTTCTGGTCGAACACCGGGCTGATCTTGCCCAGCGACGAGGCCTTGCCGCTGACCTGCTTCCACTGCGCCACCTGCCCGGTGAAAATGGCTTTCAGCTGCGCTAGCGTGAGCAGGGAGTCGGGATTGGAGGGGTGCAGGATGATGGCCACGCCGTCGGTGGCCACGTGCGTGAGGTGCGGCACAATGGTCTGGCGGTCAAACTCCGCCTGCTCCTCCGGCTTCAGCCCGCGGGCCACGATGACGGCCCGCACCTTATCCTCCAGCAGGTCGCGCATGGCTTCGCGCTCGGGCTTGTAGGCCGGCTGCACGTGCGCGTACTGGTAGAGTTTCTGAAACGTGTCGATGTGCGACTTCAGAATCGGCTCAAACGTGTTGTCGATGCTGACCTTGATGGTGCCGCTGGTGGGCGTGTCATTGTCCGCGTCGGGCGTGGTGGATTTGTTGCCGTTGCAACCAGCCAACAGGGCTATGCTCAGGGCCAGGGCGGCCCCCAGGGCGCGCGGAGTGACTTTAGAAAGCGTCATGTCTTTTGCGGAAATGCTGGCGGAACGCGCGGACAAATCTAATTAATCCGTACAGGATGAAGAGGCCACCTACAATGCGCCGCGTGGTCGGCGTGAGGTGAAACACGCCGGGCGGCGCCGCAATCAGAAAGGTGCCCAGCCCCACGTACACCACGGCCATCAGCATGGTGAAGTAACGCGAAGTGGACTGTTGGCCGCGGCGGTTGTTGATACGCTCGTCAGCGTTGGTATTGAGCATGGCTGTCAGTGTTAAGGCAGCAACACGGGCTGCTATTTCCTAACGCGTAAAAGTAGAAGGTTTGTTCGCTGTATTACGGAGCGACAATGTTTTCGGGTAAGGAAAAAAGCTAAAAGCCCGTTTGAGCGCAACGCTCAAACGGGCTTTCTAGTGTGCAGAGTGCAACTAAAGCCGATCTGCCTAATTGCCAATCCGGAAGGTGATGGGCAGCGTGTAGCGCACGGCCACCGGATGACCATTCTGAATGCCCGGCTCCCAGGCCGGCATCTTCCGCACCACGCGCAGCGCCTCTTCATCAGTGCCGAAGCCCAGCCCTTTCAGCACCTGCACGTCCACGATTTCGCCCGTGGCGCTGACGGTGAAGGACACAAACACCTTTCCCTCAATCTGCTCCCGCAGCGCCTGCGCCGGATAGCGCATGTTGCGCCGCAGAAAGTCCAGCATGGCCGCGTCCCCGCCCGCAAACTTGGGCATAAACTGGGCCGTCAGAAACACGTCGGAAGAAGCCGGGGCAGCCGGAGTACTCAGGTCCAGCGTGCCCGGGCCGTTGCCGGAGCCCGCGTTCGGATCAGCCAAGCCGTCGGGGGAAATGTCGCCCGTGCCCGTGGTGGTAACCGGGCCCAGCAGGGCATCGGCCGGCGGCGTAGTCGTGTGCACCTGCGGCTTGGCTTGCTCGTCCGGCACCACGCGCGTGGCCAGGGCTTCCATTGGCACTTTCGCGGCCGGCGCCGGGGCCGGCGGGGCAATCGGCTTTGCCTCCTCTATGGGCTTGAAAATAGTGCCCGGGTCGGTCAGCTCGACTTCGGATACCACGGGTGGCATCTGCACCGCGGGCTTGCTAAACAAACGGGTAATGCCGGGCACGGCAGCCAGCAGCGCAAACAGCAGCAAGGCCAGCCCAACGGCCCGGCGTACGTGCGTGGGATAAGACTGGCGCAGGTCAAAGGCGCCGTAGGCCTTGTTGCGGCCTTCGAAGACGATTTCGTCCAGCGTGCTGGGGCGAAGCTGTAAGGGAGTCATGGCGGTGAATGAGGTGAAGTGAATGATAGAACTACCAGGCATTTGGTCTGACCTCAACACCGCTCTAGCTACTCCTCCAGTCTGACCTTCAGCCAGAAAACGGCGTGCACGGCGCGGTTGGTATATCCGCTAATCGGAAAAATTACAGCTAGCCGGACAAAGCAAAACCCCGAACCAGGCCGGAGCCTGATTCGGGGTTTTAAAGGGGCCTGACGCGGTCGTCAGGTAAGCGGCTTACTTGATGGTGAACGTCACCGGAACGGTGTACGATACGCTCACGGCACGGCCGTTCTGCTTACCCGGCGCCCAGGCCGGCATCTTGCTGATAACGCGAACTGCTTCTTCGTCGCAGCCGGCACCGATGCCTTTGGTTACCGTCACGTTCGAGATTTGCCCATCCGGGCCTACCACGAAGTTTACGAACACCTTGCCTTCCACTTGGTTGCGCAGGGCCAGAGCCGGGTACTTGATGTTTTTACCCAAGTACTGCATCAGGCCTTCCATGCCACCGGGAGGGGTCGGCATCTGCTCCACGTAGGTGTAGACCTTCTGTTCTACTACCTCCGCTACGGCTTCGCCTTTGCCTTCGTCGAGGCCGCTCAGGTCAACAGCTGCCAGGTTGTTGGTGTTGCCTTCAACCGTTTTGGTAGCCACTACTTTGTCTTCGAGTTCCTTCTGATCGGGAATCTCCTCGACTTTGCGAACCTCTTCGTCCTTCTTCACCACGGGCGGGGTAAAGCGCACCGTCGAAAGCTTGGGAGGAGGGGGCGGCGGGGCCGTGGGGGGCGGCGGCGGGGGCGGCGGCTGGTTTTCCAGGGGCGGCGCCTCCAGGGTCACATCAACCTCGATCTTGTCTTTGGTCGCGTCCTTCTTCGGCGTGAGCATACTGGCGATAACCGGCCCGAAGATCAGCAGCGTGAAGAAGATGATGGCAACCAGAAAAGCGCGCGTGATGTGCTTGCCGTACAGCTTGCGCAGTACATAGGCACCGTAGGCTTTGTTGCGGCCTTCAAAGATGATGTCGTTGAAGGAAGCCCGGGCCAATTGAGCATTGTCCATCATAGGCCAGAGGTGGTTATAAGGTTCTCATCATCCTTCGTGATGTCCACCAGGGCGTATTTCTGCTGCCCGGTAATGGTCATCTCGTCCAGAATATCCACCATGTTCTTGTAGTTGGCTTTGTCGTCGGCCTTGATCAGCACCACCGTAGAGGGGCGCCGGGCGCGGCGGTTCACCAGAACCTGGCGGATACCATCGGCTGAGTAAGTGCTCAGCTGCAGCTGCGGCTTTTCACTAACCAAGCCCTCGTAGTAGTAGAGCTTGTTGTTTTCGCCCAGCAGCACCGTGAAAGCGTCGGAGGCTTTCAGTTCCTGTTGTTCGTCTTCCGGCTTCGGCTTCACCGGCATCGAAATCTGCATCACCTTGGGCTTTGCAAACGTCGTGGTCAGCATGAAGAAGGTGAGCAGGAGGAAGGCCAAGTCCACCATCGGGGTCATGTCGATTTTGGTCGACATTTTCTTGGCCCGCTTCTTACCACCTTTGCCTCCGCCGGAGTCTTTCTGTTGTATTTCGGCCATGGCTACTTAGTTGCTGGCAACCGGCTTGGTCTCCAGGTCGGTGACGAGATAGAAACGGTTGAGGTTCTTCTCCTGCAGAATCTTGATGACTTTCTTCACCGTCGGAACATCAGCCAGCCCGTCGCCTTTGATGGCAATGTAGGGGGCGGTGTTCAGGACGCTAATGTTGGCACTCCGCGCCGCCATTACCCACTCAGCCAGCTGATTATTCAGCGAGTCGGTCGGGATGCCCGGCTGTTTGAAGGCTTTGCGCTGCTCGGCCGGCAGGTTCACGAAACCCTTGATCTGCTGGGCTTCAAGACCAAAATCGGGCAGCAGCGAAAACTGCTTCTTCTCTTTGTCGGAGAAGCTCTGGCCATATTTAGCCCCGACGGTTTCAAGCGCCTTCAGCTTTACCGGCTGCGAGTCCGAGCTGAAGAATACGCGCTTGTCCTTGTCGATGGTAATGGTCAGTACGCCCTTATCGGGCAGCGACTTTTCCGAAATCGAGGACGGAGTGTCCACCACCACGGCCGTGTCTTCCGTGGGCGTAGCGGTGAGCATGAAGAAGGTCACCAGCAAGAAGGCCAAGTCTACCATCGGAGTCATGTCCAACGATGGTGACACTCGGTGAGGTTTTACTTTCGGCATTTCTGGCTAGTTCAGAAGGTTCTTTGATTCAGTAACGTACGAGGTGCAGCGTTTAGTTTACGCTACCGCACCGTTTTGTACGCCGTTGTCGCCGTGCTGAGCGGCGAAGGTCTGAATGATGGAGAACCCGGCCTCGTCGATGCTGTAGGTCAGCTCGTCGATTTTGCTGGTGAAGAAGTTGTAGGCGATGATGGCAATGGCCGAGGTCAAGATACCCAGAGCCGTGTTGATCAGAGCTTCCGAGATACCGTTGGCCAGACCCACAGCGTCCGGAGCACCGGCGTTAGCCAGAGCGGCGAAGGCGTTGATCATACCGAATACGGTACCGAGCAGACCAACCAGCGTAGCAACCGAAGCCAGGGTCGAGATGATAACCAGGTTCTTTTCCAGCATCGGCAGTTCCAGGGCGGTCGATTCCTCGATTTCCTTCTGGATAGCCAGGATCTTCTGGTCTTTGTCCATGCCCCGCTCGCGGGCCATTTCCTGGTACTTCAGCAGGCCCGACTTCACCACGTTGGCTACCGAGCCCTTCTGCTGGTCGCAGGTGGCAATGGCGCCGGTGATGTCGTTCACGTTCAGCTTCTGGCGCACGGTACGTACGAAGCTCTCGATGCTCTTCGAACCTTTGGCGCGGCTGATGGTGAGGTAGCGCTCAATCGAGAACGTAATCACAATCAGGAACATCGACATCAGGATCGGCACGATAACACCGCCCTTGTACACGATGCCGAGGTAATCACCGGGCATGGGGTTGTTGTGGTTGTTGCCGCCTTGGAAGTGGCTACCGTCACCCATGACGAATTTCCACACCACGTAGCTAACGACGAGAGCCAGCGGAATCACGATAGCGGCCAGTGCCGAACCGCCTTTGGCTTCGCCAGTCTTCGGCGCTGCGGGAGCGGCAGGCCGGGGAGCCGTAGCCGGCTTGTTCGGGACATTCTTTTGTTCCATTGTTCCGGAGATTAAGAAAGGGTTGGTTGGTGAAAAAGGTTGACTTGTGGTTGGAAAGTGGTTTATAAAAACCGAAAGGCCTAAGACGGCGGAGCCCCGCTCACCCTCACAAATTGGCCAGGGAAAAGAAGCCAAATCTGTGGGTCTGCTCGTGTGCGGGGCCTTCGTCCGTAGTAGGTCTATCCTTGGCAAACCTAAACAAAAGGCTTGGCGCCGCCAAATTAAAAGGAGGCCTAAAGCGTTTAAAACGGCATTAGCCCCGAAAAAAGGCTATTTCGTGGAGTTTGATTCAGGACCAGTTACGGGCAAGTGTTTGGCGGCGTTCCAGTATTGATCCATCTCGGCCAGCGTCAGGTCGGCAAGGCGCCGGCCGGAGCGGGTTACTTCGGTTTCCAGATAGCGGAAGCGGTGGATAAACTTCCGGTTAGTTTGCTCCAAGGCTTCTTCGGGGTTGATGCCGGCGAAGCGGGCAAAATTGACGAGCGAAAACAGCAGGTCGCCAAACTCGGCGGCGGCCCGGGCGGGGTCTACCACGTCGCCGTCGCGGAACTCGGCCCCGAATTCGGCCAGCTCCTCCTGCACTTTCGCCCACACTTGCGCCTTTTCCTCCCAATCGAAGCCGGCCCCGCGCGCTTTTTCCTGAATACGCATGGCTTTCACCAGAGCCGGCAGCGAAACTGGTACGCCGCCCAGCACGGAATCGTTGCCCTTCTCTTTGAGTTTCAACTGCTCCCAGTTGCGCTTCACGTCTTCTTCGTCGGCCACCTGCACGTCGCCGTAAATGTGCGGGTGGCGGTGAATGAGCTTGTCGCACTGGGCGTTGAGCACGTCGGCAACGTCGAAGCGGCCCTGCTCGCTGGCAATTTTGGCGTAGAACGTGAGGTGCAGCATCACGTCGCCGAGCTCCTTTTGCACGTCGGCAAGGTCCTCGCGCAGGATGGCGTCGGCCAGCTCGTAGGTTTCCTCGATGGTGAGGTGGCGCAGGCTCTGTATGGTCTGCTTCCGGTCCCAGGGACACTCGGCCCGCAGGCGGTCCAGTACGTCGAGCAGACGGCCGAAGGCCGCGAGTTGGGCGGGGCGGCGGTCGGGGGTGTTGTACTCCATTGTCTCAAATATACGGCGCAAGCTAAAAACGA
Organism: Hymenobacter edaphi; assembly: GCF_003258365.1. Classification (GTDB taxonomy): domain Bacteria; phylum Bacteroidota; class Bacteroidia; order Cytophagales; family Hymenobacteraceae; genus Solirubrum; species Solirubrum edaphi. The sequence goes on from NZ_QHKM01000007.1 coordinate 200,984, forward strand.
ATGGAGTGAGTAGTCACGTAGTAGGCGGGGCGGGGGGGATTCGCTACTTTTGCCGCCTGAAAAACCGACATTTCTTGTGGCACTGATCAAATCCATCTCGGGCATCCGGGGCACCATCGGCGGCCGGGCGGGCGACGCTCTCACCCCCATCGACGTGGTCAAGTTCACGGCTGCCTTCGGCACCTGGGCGCTGGCCCATTCCCAACACCGCACCATCGTAGTCGGCCGCGACGCGCGCCTGTCCGGTGACATGGTTAACAAGCTGGTTATCGGCACGCTGCAGGGGCTGGGCATCGATGTTATCGACCTGGGCCTGTCGACCACGCCGACCGTGGAAATGGCCGTGCCGGCGCGCAAAGCGGCGGGCGGTATCATCCTGACGGCCTCGCACAACCCCAAGCAGTGGAACGCGCTGAAGCTGCTCAATGAGAAGGGTGAATTCATTTCCGACGCCGACGGCAAGCACGTGCTGGAGCTGGCCGAGCAGGAAGCCTTCGATTTCGCGCAGGTAACCAAGCTGGGGCAGGTAACGACCGATAACGCGGCGCTGAAAAAGCACATCAAGGCCATTCTGGCGCTGCCGCTGGTGGACGTGGAAGCCATCAAGGCCAAGAATTTCCGGGTGGTAGTTGACGCCGTCAACTCGTCGGGCGGCTTTGCCGTGCCGCAGCTGCTGGAGGCCCTGGGCGTGACGACCATCGAGAAGCTGTACTGCGAGCCGACCGGCGACTTTGCCCACAACCCCGAGCCGCTGCCCGAAAACCTGCGCGACATTGCCAAGGTGCTGGAAAAAGGCTCGTTTGACCTCGGTATTGTGGTCGACCCGGACGTGGACCGCCTGGCCCTTATCAACGAGGACGGCACCATGTTCGGCGAGGAATACACCCTGGTGGCGGTGGCCGACTACGTGCTCGGGCAGCTGGGCGGCGGCAACACCGTGAGCAACCTGAGCAGCACCCGCGCCCTGCGCGACGTGACCGAGAAGCACGGCGGCTCGTACGCCGCGGCCGCGGTGGGCGAGGTGAACGTGGTGACCAAGATGAAGGAAACCAACACCGTTATCGGTGGCGAGGGCAACGGCGGCATCATCTACCCCGAGCTGCACTACGGCCGCGACGCCTTGGTCGGTATTGCGCTGTTTCTGACGCACCTGGCCAAATCGGGCAAGACGATGACGCGCCTGCGGGCCTCGTACCCGAGCTATTTCATCTCGAAAAACAAGATCGAGTTGACGCCGGACATCGATACCGACCTGGTGCTGGCGCAGATGGAAAAGCGCTACGCCAAGCAGCCGGTGAATACCATCGACGGAGTGAAAATCGAGTTCGACAAGGAGTGGGTGCACCTGCGCAAGTCGAACACCGAGCCGATTATCCGCATCTACGCCGAGTCGGATTCCAACGCCACGGCCGACCACCTGGCCCAGAAAATCATCGGGGACATCAAGGAAATCATTTCGGCCAAGGGCTAAATCATCGGTTCCGCTGATTGGTCGGTTTCGTAGTTGATAGCCCTAATTGTTGCGCAGCGCCTCGGTCATTTGGCCGAGGCGCTGCTTGTTTTTAGCCAATATTATCGTTTCATGAAGGCCGGCGCCGGTGCTGCCGGAGCGGCCGCTCGGCGGGGAGTACGCGGGACAATATGCAATCCGTTATTTTTGCAATCCACCCCTGAACGTGCCTGCGCATGACGTCCACCCACGCTACGCCTTCGGTTTACTTCGACAACGCCGCCACCACGCCCCTCGACCCGGAGGTGCTGGACGCCATGATGCCGTTTCTGACGGAGCATTTCGGCAACCCCAGCAGCATCCACGGCCACGGCCGGAAGGTGCGCGCCGCCATCGAAAACGCCCGCAAGACCATTGCCCACCTGATTGGCGCCGCGCCGGCCGAAATCAGCTTTACCTCGGGCGGCACCGAAGCCGACAACTACGCCGCCTTCGGCTCGATCCGGACGCTGGGGCTGAAGCACGCCGTTACTTCCAAGCTGGAGCACCACGCGGTGCTGCACACCCTGGAAGCGCTGCAGAAGGCGGGCGAGATTGAGCTGAGCTTCGTGCGTTTCGACGAGCAGGGCAAGCTGGATCTGGAGCACCTCGACGAGTTGCTGGGCACGCACACGCGCTCCTTCGTGAGCCTGATGCACGCCAACAACGAAATCGGGAACCTGAACGACATCGAGGCCATCGGGCGGCTTTGTCGGGCGCACGGGGCCATCTTCCACACCGACACGGTGCAGACGATGGGCCACTACCGCCACAACGTGCAGCAGCTGCAGAACCACTTCCTGGTGGGCTCGGCGCACAAGTTTCACGGGCCGAAGGGCTCGGGCTTCCTCTACACGCAGTCGGGCCTGCAGGTGCAGCCGCTGATTCACGGCGGGGCGCAGGAGCGCAACGTGCGCGCCGGCACCGAAAACGTGTACGGCATCGTGGGCTTGGCCAAGGCGCTGGAAATTGCCTACCGCGACATGGACCAGCACCACCGCCACATCCAGGGGCTGAAGGACCGGTTTATCGAAAAGCTGCGGGCCGAAATCGACGACGTGCAGTTCAATGGCCTCTCGGCCGACGCCGACCAAAGCCTGTACACGGTACTCAACGTGAGCTTGCCGCCCTCGGAGCTGAATGAAATGCTGCTCTTCAACCTCGACATCAACCACGTGTCGGCCTCGGGCGGCTCGGCCTGCACCAGCGGCTCCAACATCGGCTCGCACGTGCTCACGGCCCTGGGCTGCGACCCGCAGCGCGGCGCCATCCGCTTCTCGATGAGCAAGTACAACACGGCCGACGAAGTGGACTACGCCGTGGAGCAACTGGCCAAGATGTACCGCAAGGTGCCGGCGTAGAGTGGTAGATAGTAGGCAGACCAAGGCTGCCGGACGCATAACGGCCCGCCGCGCAATTGCGCGGCGGGCCGTTGCTTTTTCTGGGAAGGTGGCAATGGAATAACACCTCAATAGGCGCCCGTGGCCCCGCCGCCGCCGGAGTGGCCGCCGCCGAACTGCACGCCGGCCGCCGCGTCGGCGCTCGGGGCGCTGTGGGCGGTTTGGGCCACTACCAACGACTCCAGGTTGAGCTGCGGGTCGTCGGCGTCGTCGGGGGCCGATGTCAGGCCGTGGCGGGCCGGCTGCAGGTAGCGCGTGGCCCACACGGCCAGGGCCGCGAGGAAGGCGCCGGCCAGGGTGGCGGCGGTTTCGGCGGGCAGCAGGCTGCGGTAGTAGCGCAGGGTGAACACGGAAAAAGCGGCCGTGAGCAGGCCGAGCCACAGCCAGGTACGATCGGGGCGGCGCAGGCCCTGGGCGAGGTAGAAGAGCGGAACGGCCGCCGTGAGGGCGCCGAACAGCAGCGCCAGCGGAATCTGCGGCGACGCGGGTTGGTAGCCGGACAGCAGCGCCGCATTGCCCTCGCGCACGGCCCAGTAGTTGACGGCCAGGTAGGCCGTGCCCAGCGCCACGCCGCGCAGCAGGCCCAGGCAGCGGTGGTAGTACAGTCGCTCGGGCCGCCGGAGCTGTCGGGTAAACCAGACGTAGGCCGCGGCCGCGGCGGCGCCCAGCACGAAGGGCAGCAGCAGCGTGCCGCGGGGGAGCAGCAGCAGCAGGTTCCCGAGCAGCAGCAGGGCATTCAGGTAAGCGGCGGTGGCCACGAGGCGGTCGGCGTAGCGCAGGGTGGCCAGCAGCAGCACCGCCAGGGTCAGCAGCAGGGCTACGCTCAGGCGGGCGGTGCCGGGCGTGGGGTCGGGGGAGTTGGAGCCGCTCAGCGTTTCGTAGACGAAGTAGAAAATCAGCGCACCGAGGCCCAGCAGCTCCAGGTACAGCAGGGCGTTGTCGGCACCGGAGTGGTAGAGCCGCTTGCCGCGGATGGCCCTTTCCAGCACCACAGCGCCGATGATCAGCGTGGTAATAAGCGTGCCTAAAAAGTTGAACTGCACTACCATACCCAGCAGGCCCGCTCCGGCCAGGGCGCCGAGCACGGTGAACAGAAACAGGCCAATGCGCAGAAACAACTGCGGGCGGTAGAAGTCGAGCGGAAAAGCCGTTTGCACGGCCGTCAGCTGCTCGGCCGTCAGCAGGCGGCGCTTATGCCAGCGCGTGGCCTGCGCGTGGATGGCTTCGTGGCGGGCCCAGTCGGGGTGGTAGGCGTGCAGGCTCATTTCAGGCGCAGAATTTTCTTGATGTTCAGCAGCAGCCACACCACGCCGGCGGCCGACAGCGGCACGTAGAACAGCAGCAGGGTGACGGCCCCGCCATCGTCGTAGCCGGCGAAAATCAGCCGTGCCAGGACGTAGGTCACGGCCACGTAGGCGTAGCCCACGCCCAGCAGCAGCAGCAGGTAGGAGTGCGTGCGGCGGGCGTACCACACCAGCGCGGCGCATACCAGCAGGATCAGCGGCACGAGTACCACGGGCGGGAGGCTGCCGGCGCCGGGCGTGAAGTCCAGCAGGGTGGCGGTGGCGGCAATCAGCAGCAGGTTGCTGCCCAGCGAAAGGTAGGTGAAGGCGAAGTGCGCCTTGCGGCCGTAGCGCTCCGACAGCAAACCCGCCGCCATCAGCCCCAGGCCCAGCAGCATGGCGGCCGTGCTCAGGCGGGAGTGCCAGAAGTCGTTGGTGGTGAAGGCCGACAGGGGCTGAATAGTGACGCCCACCCAGGCCGCCAGCGCCGTGATGCCCATGGCCAGCACCCCGCGGTGGTCGAACCGGTAGGCCAGCGGCAGAAACACCAGCGCCGGCAGCAGCGTGGCCAGCCCGTAGCGGGTGCCAAACAGGCCGTACTGCACCTGCAGGTAGGTTTCGAGGGTGACGAAGAGCAGGCAGCCGAGCAGCAGGGCGTAGTCGGGCAGAAAGCCGGCCTTGGCGGCCTCGGCCCAGGTGAAGGGCTGCCGGTGCCGGGCCGCGTAGCCCAGGCAGGCCAGCAGCAGCCCGGCAATGGCGGCCACCACCACACCGTGGCCGATGTCGTCGATGTGCTGGTAAATGAGCACGCCCAGGCCGCCGCTGAGCAGCACGATGCCCAGGTACAGCAGCAGGCGCAGCTCGCGGTGCAGAGAAAAGGGGCGGCGGGCCTCGTCGGCGCGGATGAGCGCGGCCTGCGCGGGCGGCAGCAGGTCGCGGGCCAGTAGTTCCTGTAAAACGGATTCGGGCGACATAGTGCGGCGCAGGTTGAGGCGGTAAGTAAGGCGTTCGGCGCCACAATCCGGCGGTGCACACGCCGAACGGCCCCGGCCGACGCGGCGGATTGCGGGTTTGATGCACCTCGTTTTTAAAAGAACTTTGCAATTCAAAGTAAAAGCGTTTCCTTGGCGGGCCCAACCTTAAGCCTCTATCGTCATGCACGTCAAGTTCATTCTGCCCGCTCTCACCGAAGCCAAGAACCCCTACTGGCGGCCCATTAAGTACTCCCTGTTTCCGCCGCTGGGCCTGGCTACGCTGGCCGCCTACCTGCCCGCCGACTGGGAAGCCGAGCTGCAGGACGAGCACGTGGAGGAGCTGCGCCTCGACGACGTGCCCGATCTGGTCATCATTCAGGTTTACATCACCAACGCCTTCCGCGCCTACGCCCTGGCCGATATGTACCGCGCCCGCGGCTGCTACGTGTGCCTGGGCGGGCTGCACGTCACCAGCCTGCCCGACGAAGCGGCGGCCCACGCGCACAGCATCTTCCTGGGGCCGGGCGAAGACATCTTCCCGCAGTTTCTGCAGGACTGGCAGCGGGGCCGGGCCCAGCCGCGCTACGCCTCGCAGGTGCGTACGCTGGTGGGGGCGCCGCCCATTCGCCGCGACCTGATCCGGCGCGAGCTGTACCTGGTGCCCAACTCCATCGTGGTCACGCGCGGCTGCCCGCACCACTGCGACTTCTGCTACAAGGACGCGTTTTTCGAGGGCGGCAAGTCGTTTTACACCCAGCCCGTCGACGATGCGCTGGCCGAAATCGAGCGGCTGCCGGGGCGGCACCTGTACTTTCTCGACGACCACCTGCTCGGGCACCAGCGCTTCGCCACCAGCTTATTCGACGGAATGCGCGGCATGGGACGGCTGTTTCAGGGCGCGGCCACCGTCGACAGCATCCTGCGCGACACCGGGCTGCTGGAAAAAGCCGCCGCGGCCGGGCTGCGCAGCCTGTTCGTGGGCTTCGAAACGCTGAGCCCCGCCAACCTGCGCGCCAGCAACAAGCGCCAGAACCTGGGCCGCGACTACGCCCAGGCCATCCGGCGCCTCGACGAGCTGGACATTATGATCAACGGCAGCTTCGTGTTCGGCCTCGACGACGACGACCCCGACGTGTTTCGCCGCACCGTCGACTGGGCCGTGCAGCACGGCATCACCACGGCCACTTTTCACATTCTCACGCCCTACCCGGGCACCGCGCTCTACCAGCGTATGGCGGCCGAAGGCCGGCTGCTGCACCGCCGCTGGAACGAGTACGACACGCGCACGGTGGTCTACAAAACCGGCCCGCGCCTCTCGGCCGCGCAGCTGCAGGCCGGCTACGACTGGGCCTACCGGGAATTCTACTCCTGGCCAAACATCTGGGCCGGCAGCCGGGCCCACGCCACGCTCAAGCACCAGCTCAAGCACCTGGCCTACGCCGGCGGCTGGAAACGCTTCGAGCCGCTGTGGAACTTCGTCATCAAGACCCGGCAGCTCCACGGCATGCGCCCGCTGCTGGAGGCCATTCTGGCGAAGGTATCGGGGGCGCCGCGCCAGTCCGCGCCGCTGGCCCCGGCCGATTTCATTCCGCTGCCGGTGGTGTCGTAGAGCCGCATACCTGGGTCTTGTCGTTGCCGACGCGGCTAATCGTCAGGCCCATTAGCCGCGTTGCCGGGCTGGGTTGTTCAACGACGAGACGCAACTACGCGTCTCTACATGACGCGTCAGCCAAGCAACCAGCGCAAAGCCCGGGCGTCACCTATTTTCGCGGTGCCGCGTATGGAGTACCCCGACGCCTTTTCGCAACCTGATTCTATGGCTGAAATCAACATTCAACGAAAGAAAAAGAGGCTGAGTCCGTGGCCGCTGCTGATTGCGGTATTGGTGGTGCTGGCGCTGGGCGGGTGGTACCTGGTGAGCCGCGACCAGGATGCCCCGCCGGCCGCGGCCCCCGCCGCGCCCGCCGCCACGCCGGCCGATACGGTGAGCGTGCCCAGCGGCGACGCCGCCGCCGCTCCCGACCCGGCCGCCCCCACCGGCGACCCGTCGGTGGGGGCTATGGCGGGCGAAGTTGAGGCTGACAACGCCGTGCCGGCCGACTTCTACGCCTTCGTGGCCGACGACCCGAGCAGCACCACCTACGCCCGGCGCGGCCTGAGCCTGCTCAGCAACGTGCTGGTGAACCTGGCCGACCGCACCGACCTGCGCAACCCGGCCGTGGAAGAAAAGCGCAACGACCTGACCAGCGCCACCAGCCGCGTGGCCGATGGCGGCTCGCTGCGCCCCGGCTTCGTGGCGGCGGCCGAGCTGATGCAGGAAATGCAGCGCCGCGGCTACGCCAGCCTGGAGCGCGACGTGAAAACCCTCACCGATCAGGCGGCCCAGCTTAGCGGCCGGACCGCCACCGCGGCCGAACAGCAGGCCACGCAGGCGTTTTTTCAGCAGGCCGCCAACGTGCTGCGCGTGCTGGAAAAGCCTGCCGCCTAACTGCTCGCCGCCACCTCTGACCCCGCACCCCGTATGGAAACTACTCCCGTCCCCAGCGCCGAGGGCATGCACCTGACCCGCCTGCGCGACCTGCACGATTTTGAAGTAGCCGATGGCAGCCCCGACGTGCGCGGCTGGGCCGTGCGCGGCGCCGACGGCAAGCGGTTCGGCGACGTGTACGAGCTGATCGTGGAGTGCGACGCGCTGAAAGTCCGCTACCTCGACGTGGAGCTGGACGCCGCACTCAACATCAACCAGCACGAGCGGCACATCCTGGTGCCCATCGGTGCCGCCGCCCTCGACGACGACGGCGACAACGTGTTCGTGCCGGCCCTCACCGCCGACTCGGTGCTGAACTACCCGCCCTACCAGGAAATCAGTATCAGCCGGGACTACGAGGAAGCCATGCTGCGCGCCCTAAGTTTGCCCGTGCCCAGCCGCGACAGTCACTCACCCTTCTACGAGCAGCCCGGCTACGACGAGCAGCACTTCTACCACAACCGCCGCCCCGCCGAGCTGCCCAGCAGCTTCCGCCGCCGCCCCGACGGGGATGTGCCGCCGCGCGGCGAGCTGAACTAACGCGCGGCAGCGCGGCAGCAAAATGGCGCTGTAAAACAAGAACGTCATTCCGAGCGCAGCCGAGGAATGACGTTCTTGTTTGGCTTCTGTGGTTGAATCAGAAAAACAGCTTCCGCAGGGCCCAGAGGCTCCAGATGATGACCATCAGGCCCACGCCCAGGAACATGAAGCGGGTGGAGATGCGGCCGGCCAGGCGGGCGGCGAAGGGCGCGGCGGCCACGCCGCCCACGATCAGGCCCAGCACCACCTGCCAGTGCGAAATGCCGATGGTGGCGAAAAACGTGAGGGCGCTGGCAAAGGTGACGAAGAACTCCGTCAGGCTCACCGAGCCGATGACGTACTGCGGGGTGCGGCCCTGCGAGATGAGCGTGCTGGTGACCAAGGGCCCCCAGCCGCCACCGCCGAACGAGTCGAGAAAGCCGCCGGCGCCGGCCAGCCAGCCCACGTGCTTCACCTTGCGCTTGCGCAGGTCGGTCTTGCGAAAGGCCTTGCTGATGATGCGCACGCCCAGCAGCAGCAGGTACGCGGCCAGTACGGGCTTCACGTAGCCCGCGTACTCCTCGCCGAGTCGGGAGAGCAGGTAGGCCCCGCTCACCGCGCCCAGGATGCCCGGAATCAGCAGGGCCCGGAACAGGCGGCGGTTCACGTTGCCGAAGCGGTAGTGGTTGTAGCCCGAGGCGCCGGCCGCAAACATTTCGGCCGTGTGGATGCTGGCGCTGACGGCCGCCGGGTTCAGTCCCAAGGACATCAGGCTGATGGCCGTAACCACGCCGTAGCCCATGCCCAGCAGCCCGTCGACGAGCTGGGCGGCGAAGCCCACGGCCACGAAGATGTAGAAGGTACGGGCGTGGCTGACCACGTCCCACACCTGCGGCAGGGTGTAATAAATCGACAGCACGTTGATGCCCAGCAGCAGGGCAAAGGCGAACAGCGAAAACGTAGCAATGCGCCGCCACATCGTCGTGGCGGGCGACTCGGCCAGCTCCGCCGTCACCTCGTTCAGCGACCGGACTTTCTGGGTGAAGTCGCCGGCCAGGCGGCTGCGGATGACGCCCATGTGCTGCAACACCGAGTTCAGCTCGTCGGGCAGCACGTCGGCCAGCACGTCGCGCAGGCGCTTGGCCACCGTCGGCGACTTGCCGTTGGTGCTGATGGCCACTTTCAGGTCGCCCTTCTGCACAATGGAGCCGAGGTAGAAGTCGCACTCCGCGGGCGTGTCGGCCACGTTGGCCAGCAGCCCGTGGCCGGCGGCTTCCTGCTTGATGCGGCTGTTCAGGGCCCGGTCGTTGGTGGCGATGAGCACCAGGTCGTGGCCGAGCAGGTCGGTGAGCTGGTAGGGCCGCTCGTGCAGCTGCACGGCCGGGTGCTGGGCCGCCAGCGTGCGGATTTCGGGGGAAATAACCTCGCTGACGACGGTAACGGCGGCGGCGGGGCTGTTGCGCAGCAGGGCCGTGAGCTTTTCGAGGCCCACGGCGCCGCCGCCCACCAGCAGCACGCGCAGGTGCTCCAGCTTCAGAAATACCGGAAACAGCGTGTTGCCGGCCTGGGGCGCAGGACGCTCGGCCGGTGGGCCGGTAGCCAGGTGAAGCGGCAAAGCAGTCGAACTCATGCAGCGTGGAAGTTTTGGCCGTGGGTGGTAGCCCGGACGTAGCCCTGGCGAATGACAAAGTCGCCGAAACGCTCGGCGGGCAGGCGGTGCTGGCTGTAGGCGGCCAGCAGGGGCGTCAGCTCCCGGATGATGCCGTCCTCGTCCAACATTTCCCGGTAGAGCTTGTTCAGCCGCTCGCCGCGGTGGCTGGCGCCGAGGTAGAGGTTGTAGCGCCCGACGGCCTTGCCCACCAGCCCGATTTCGCCCAGGTAGGGCCGGGCGCAGCCGTTGGGGCAGCCGGTCATGCGAATCAGGATGCCTTCGTTGGCCAGGTCATGGGCCCGGATAACGGCATCGAGGCGGTCAAGGAGCTGGGGAAGATAACGTTCTGCCTCGGCAAATGCCAGCGTGCAGGTATTCAGGGCCACGCAGGCCAGCGCCCCGAGGCGCAGGGCGGTGCGCGCCGTTGTCGCGTTCAGCACGCCGTGCCGGGCCAGCACCTGCTCGATTCTGGTGCGGTGCTGCGGGCTGATGTTGGCCACGACCAGGTTCTGGTTGCCGGTCAGCCGGAACTCACCGGTGTGGAAGCCAGCCACCTCACGCAGGGCGGTTTTGAGCTGCACCGCCGCGGTATCCTGCACCCGGCCGCCCTCCACGAACAAGGTCAGGTGAAGCCGGCCGTCAGCACTTTGGGCCCAGCCGAAGGCGTCGCTCGACATAGCGAAACGGTAGGGCCGGGCGGGCTGGATTTCGTAGCCCAGGCGCTGCTGCAGCTCGGCCACGAACCCGTCGAGGCCCACGCGGTCGATGGTGTACTTCAGGCGGGAGAACTTGCGGTTCTGGCGGTTGCCCCAGTCGCGCTGAATGGTCACGACCTTTTCGCACACGTCCACCACCTGCGCCGTGGGCACGAAGCCGATGAGGTCGGCCAGGCGCGGGTAGGTATCGGGCATGCCGAAGGTCATGCCCATGCCGCCGCCGATGGCCACGTTGAAGCCCGCCAGCGCACCGTTTTCCTCCACCGCAATCAGGCCGATGTCGTTGGCGAAGATGTCGGTGTCGTTGTAGGGCGGCACGGCCAGGGCAATCTTGAACTTGCGCGGCAGGTAGGTCTTGCCATAAATCGGCTCGGTGTCCTCGGCGGGCTCGGTGCTCAGGTGCGGCTCGCCGTTGAGCCACAGCTCCCAGTAGGCCGTGGTCTGCGGCGTGAGGTGCGCGCTGATCTGCTTCGACACCTCGTACACCGCGGCGTGCAGCTCCGACTCGTGCGGGTTGGCGCCGCACATCACGTTGCGGTTCACGTCGCCGCAGCCGGCAATGCTGTCCAGCAGGGCCGCGTTGAAGCCCTGGATGGTTTGCTGCAGGTCGCGCTTGAGCACGCCGTGCAGCTGAAAGGTCTGGCGGGTCGTGAGCTTGAGCGTGCCGTTGGCGTATTCATCGGCGAGGTCGTCCATGCGCAGCCATTGCGCCGGCGTGGCCACGCCGCCGGGCACCCGCACCCGAATCATGAAGGAGTAGAGCGGCTCCAGCTTCTGGCGTTTCCGCTCGCTGTCCAGGTCGCGGTCGGTTTGCTGGTAGGAGCCGTGGAACTTGATCAGGTGGGTGTCGTCGGGGTAGAGGGCGCCCGTAAGCGGGTTCTGCACGCTCTCGCGCAGGGTGCCGCGCAGGTAGTTGCTGGCCTCTTTGACGTGCTCGACTTCGGAAAGCTGGGACTGGTTGGTCATATCGGGGGGGGCGGCGGACGGCAGCGTTCCGCGCGGGCGGTGGATGGTAGGGAAAAGACAGCGCTAGGAGCCCGGGGCGCCGGGCGGCACGGCGGGGGGCGCTGCTGGCGGCCGCAAATCCAGGTTGTGGAAGTAGAAGACGCGGATGGTGTGCTGGTTGCGGTAGGTGCTGCCGGCGGGCAGCTGCTGAAACAGGTGCATGTAGCCGGCCTGCAACTGGGCGTGCTTATTGAGCTGGTACACCACGCCCGCAAACGCTCGGTTCTGGTCGAAGTAGTTGTAGCGCACCTCCTTGCCGAAGTTGACCATCAGCTCGTCGTTCAGGAGCAGCTGCCAGCCGCCGGGCTCGAATCGGCGCCTGGTCAGCGGCAGCAGCAGCGCCAGGTTGTAGCGGGCGCGCCAGTTGAAGTCGAACTCGTCGGTGGCTTCGTTGCGCACGATGCGGCGCCGAAACCGCTCTTCCAGCCGCACCCACTGCATCAGGCGGGCCTGCGGAAACCTGGTGAACCACTGCACCTGCTGCCAGGGCCGGTGCTCGGCCTGCCCGATGGGGCGGGCGCCGTCGGGGAAGTGGTGCACGTAGGCGTAGCCGCCGGTCAGGCGCACGTCGTCGGAGAAGTAGTAGGTCAGGCCCAGGCGCGTCACCGCCTGAAATTTCTCCCGCACGAACCGGTCGTGCAGGCGCAGGTGCAGGTCGGTCCAGCTGCCCCAATGCTGGCTGAAGCGCGTCTGGTTGAACACGCCCAGCCAGGTTTGCTGCTCGCGCACAAACTGCTTCTGGGCCCGCACGGCCGGGGCCGCGAGCAGCAGAAAGACGACGGAGAGTGGGCAACGTTTCATGGCGTCTTGATCAGGGAAGGGCGGTGAATAATTGTCTGTTATTCTGGGCAGCGCGAACCGGAGGGCGACGCAGTCAAGCACCTTGTCGGGTCAGGTGGTAACCACCCGATGCCAGGCGTTCAAGCGGGCTAAGGTCTTGCGCGGCGCTCAGGATGCCCCAGGGCTAAAAGCTACCGCAGCACCGTCCCGTCGAAGGTCACGGCCACGTAGTAGAGCCCGCCGATGGTCGGGCCGGCGGCGTACTGGATGAAGCGGTTGTTGAGCAGGTTCGCCCCGCCGACTTTGAGGGTCGACTTCAGATTCGGAATCCGCACGTTCACCTGCGCGTCGACGGTCTGGTAGCTGGGCACCTGGCCATTGGCCAGCGGGCTTTCCCAGTAGAAGGAGCTTTGGCGCCGCCACACCACGTTGAAGCCCACGTTGCGGACGACTTCGCGGTTGCCGAAGGTCACGTTGGTCACCCATTTCGGGGTGTTGAAGCCGGTCACGAAGATGTCGGCCTGCTCGTTGTCCGACAGCGCGTTGTAGCTCAGATTGCCGCCCAGGGTAAACTTCTGCACGAAGTTGTAGGTCAGGCCCAGGGTCGAGCCGTAGCTGCGGTAGTCGTTGCGGGCGTTGGTGTAGACGCGGTAGCGGTCCTGCCGGGCGGCGCGGTTGGCGTTCAGCGCGGCCAGCACGGCGTCGTCGGAGCCCACCGGCACCTGCTGGCCCGTGGCATTTTTGGGCACGCTCACCTCCACCTGGCCCAGGAAGCCGGAGTACACGTTGTAGTACGCGTCCACGTCGACGGACAGGCGGTTATCCAGCAGTACGCTGCGGTAGCCCACCTCGTAGGCGTTGATCTGCTCGGGCTGCTCGGTGGGCAGGTTCCCGACCTGCAGCAGCTGGCGGATTTCGGGGCGCAGGGCGGCCTGGCTGGCGGTGGTGCCGGCGTTGGCCGCCACGTAGGCATTCACGGCCGCGTTGAATTGCGTAATCGAGGCCAGCGTGTAGGAGTTGTCGAGGTAGTTCAGCCCTTCGTTCACGCGGGCCAGGCCGCCCACCCGGCGCACGTTGCCGTTGTTGACGAACGAGAGGGCCTCAAACAGCGAGGGGAAGCGCCAGCCGTTCTGGTAGGAGGCGCGGAAGTTGTGGTTCTGGTTGGCGCCCGCCGAGTACACGGCCGCCACCCGCGGGTTCAGCTTGGGGTTGAACTCGGGGTTGTAGTCGAGGCGCAAAGAGCCGGTGAGCTTGAGCCGGTCGTGCAGCAGCAGCTTGGTGGCCTGCGCAAAGCCGCCGACTTTCTTGTAGTACTGGTTGGCGCCGCCGGGCTGGATACGCTCGGCCAACGGGCGGCCGAAGTCCACGAAGTTGTTGCCGTCGGGCTGCACCGAGTAGAGGCGGGCATCGGCGCCGAGCACCACGTCCACGAACTTCACGCGGCTGCCCAGGTTCCAGAGCGCGTCGGCGTGGTAGGTGTGGCTGCGCTGGGTGAGGGCCGCCCCACCGGGAATGGGCGCGCCAGGCACGTTCACGCCGCTGTCCCAGTTGTTGGTGCCGGTAATCTGCTTTTTCAGCGCCTCAAACTCCGGCGTACCGGGCTGGGCGCGGCCGGCGTCGGCCACGGTGCGGGCCTGGCGCATGGCGTCGGCCAGCCCCACGCCGCCGGCCAGCTGATTCTGGAGCTCGGTGCGGAACTTGCCGCCCCACACCGCGTTGGAGCCGTTCTGCAGATCCAGGTTCAGGGCCAGCGGGTTCAGGTTGTAGGAGTCGCCGGTGTTTTCGACCAGCACGTAGCCGCGCAGGGTGAAGTCCTGGCCGCGCAGCTCCACTTTGTGGTTCTGCACCGTCACCCCGTCGAGCTGAATCTTGTTGCCGCGCTGAAACACCCCGTCCATCAGCCCGAATCGGTAGCCGTAGCTCAGCTCCAGCTTGTCCGTCAGCTTGTAGTGCAGGCTGGCGTCGGCCTTGATGTTGCGCACGATGGGGTTCGTCAGGTCCCGCTCGTAGTAGCCGGTGCGGCGCACGTTGAAGGTTTCGTTGCGGCCGTTGTAAGGGATGGTGATGCTCACGTTGCCCGCGTTGTCGTCGCCGTAGCGGTTCCACAGGTCGGCCGCGGGGTTGGCCGGGCCGCTCAGCTCCGCAAAGCGCGGGTTGGCCGACGAGAGGTTCTGCGGATTCTGGTCGGTCTGGGTGTTGGCCAGCCAGTCGGTGCCGCGCAGGTAGCTCAGGTTCACCTTGTAGGCAAAGCGCGGCGAAGCGCCCACCGCCTGCGCCCAGCGCACGGCCGTTTCGGTCAGCACGCTCGGGTCGCGGTCCTGGCCGTCGACGTGGTTGACGCCCACTTTCTGGTACACGCTCAGGCCCTGGTAGGTGAAGGGGCTGCGGGTGGTCAGGTTGGCCATGCCGTTGATGGCGTTCATCCCGTACAGGGCCGACGCCGCGCCGGGCGTAATTTCCACCGAGGCTACGTCCAGCTCCGTCGGGCCGATGGCGTTGCCCAGGGGCACGCCCAGCGTGGCGGCTTGCATGTCCACCCCGTCGACCAGCTGCATGAAGCGGAAATTGTTCGGGATGTTAAAGCCGCGGGTGTTGGGCACTTTGAAGGTCAGCGAGGAGGTGGTCATCTGCACGCCCTTCACGTTTTCCAGCGCGTCGTAGAAGCTCGGCGCGGGCGTTTCCTTGATGGCGCGGATGTCGAGCTTTTCGATGGCCACCGGCGACTTCAGCCGGCTTTCCTCCACCCGCGACGCCGACACGACAACTTCGTTGGTCAGCACCGCCTTCGACTCCAGCCCCACCGAAATCGGGGTCTTCGCGTCCAGAATAGTTATTTCCTTGGGCTCGTAGCCGATCAGGTTGAATACCAGCACGAAGGGGAACGGCAGCCGGTCGCGCAGTTGAAACTGCCCGCTGGCGTCGCTGACGGAGCCCGTCGTGCCGCCCTTGATGCTCACGCTCACGCCCGGCAGCGGCTGCTGCGTGCCGACTTCGCGCACGGTGCCTTTGATGGCAATAAGCTGCTGCTGCGCTACGGCGGCGGGGGCAGCGGCCAATATGGCGGCAATGGCCAGCCAGGATGAAGCGTAGGGCTTCTTCATAATCAATGGGTTGGATAAGGAAAGAAGGGGCGGCGGCGCGGGTGGGCTTAGTACACGTCCTCCAGGTAGCGGCGCTGCTTTTTCAGCCCGCGCACGTAGGCTTCGGCTGCTTCCGGCGAGACGCCCTGCGCCTGCTGCACCACGCTCACCAGGGCCCGGTGCACCGTCGCGGCCAGGCGCTGCCGGTCGCCGCAGACGTAGAAGTAGGCGCCGTTTTCCAGCCAGTCGTACACCTCGCGGGCGTGTTCCAGGAGGCGGTTGTGCACGTAGATTTTCGCCGCTTGGTCGCGCGAAAACGCGACGTGAAGCTTGGCCAGCGTACCGCGCTTGAAGTGCTGCTGCCACTCCGCCTGGTACAGAAAGTCGGTGGTGAAGTGCGGGTTGCCGAACAGCAGCCAGTTCAGCCCGCCGGCCCCGCGCTCGGCGCGCTCCTCCACGAAGCCGCGAAACGGGGCCACGCCGGTGCCCGCGCCCACCATGATGATGTTGGCGTCCGGGTTCTGAGGCAGCTTGAAGTACTCGTTGCGCTCCACGAACACCCGCAGCTGGTCGCCGACCTGCACGCGGTCGGCCAGGTAGCACGAACACGCGCCCTGCTTCCGGCGGCCGTGGGCGTCGTAGCGCACGGCGCCCACCGTCAGGTGCGCCTCGTCCGGGTGGGCCAGCAGGCTGCTGGCCAGGGAGTAGGCCCGGGCCGGCAGCGGCCGCAGGGTATCCACCAGCTGCTGTGCCGATAGTTCGGCCGGGTAATCCACCAGCAAATCGGCGGCGTCGCGGCCGTAGAGGTAGCGCTGGAGCTGCTCGGTGGCCCCGGCCAGCTCCCGCAGCCGGGGCGCGGGGTGGTGCCGGGCGTAGCGTTCCAGCACATCGCGCGAGAGGGTGCTCAGCTCCAGCCGTTCCGCCAGAACCGTGGCCAGCGGCAGGGTTTCGCCCTGCAGCTGCACCGGTGCGTCGGCCCCGAGCTGGGTGGCGCGCAGCACTTCCTCCACCAGCGCCGCCGAGTTGGTCGGCACTACCGCCAGCGCGTCGCCGGGCTCGTACTGCAGGCCCGCGCCGGCCAGGGACAGCTCCAGGTGGTAGGTTTCCTTGGTCGAGCCGCGGCCGTTCAGCTGAATCTTTTCCAGTACCTCCACCGTCAGCGGGTGGTGGCGCGCGTATTCTTTCACTTCCACCGGCGGGCTTTTCACGCTTGCCGCGGCCGGAGTGGCCTGGCCTAGCGCATCCAGCGCCGCCGCCATCCACTGCTGGGCATCAGCCTGAAAGTCCAGGTCGCAGTCCACGCGCGGGGCCAGGGCCGTGGCGCCCAACTTGCTCAACCGCTCGTCGAAGTCGCGGCCGGTCTGGCAGAAGTGCAGGTAGCTTCGGTCGCCCAGGGCCAGCACGCTGTAGCGCAGCGCGGGCAGCTGGGGCGCCCGGGCGCTGCCCAGAAAGCGGTGCAGCTCCTCGGCGGCCACCGGCGGCTCGCCCTCGCCCTGGGTGCTGACAACCAGCAGCAACACCTGCTCCTTGCCCAGCTCCCGGCCCTGGTAGTCGTTCATGTCGCGGGCCGTGGCGTCGAGGCCGCGCTGCCGGGCCGCTTCCACGGCTTGCAGGGCCACCTTTTTGCTGTTGCCGGTCTGGGAGCCGTACAGCACCGTAATGCGCGGCCGGGCGGCGGTGGCAACCGGCGGCGCGGCCGGTTCCGGGGCCGCCGCCGGGCCCGGGCCGGCGGCGTAGCGGCCGTAGAAGTAGCCGCTCAGCCAGAGCAGCTGCTGCTCGCTGAAGTCGCCGACGAGCTGGCGCAGGGTGTTGTCGTCGAAGCCGATGGGCAGGCGCTGGTCGGTGGGGAGCGAGGACATGGCTGGAAGAGGAAATCGGTGGTGGTCGGTGAAAAAGGGGCGGCGGGCGGGCGTCAGGCCACGGCCGCCAGGGGCGCCAGCTGCGCGCCGAGGTCGGCCGGGGCCGCGGCCAGGTTGACTACTTCGCCGATGACGATGATGGCCGGCGCCGTCAGGTCCGATTCGGCCACGCGCCGGGGCAGCTCGGCCACGGTGGTTTGCAGCAGCCGGGCGGTGGGCAGGGTGCCGTCCTGAATCACGGCCGCCGGCCGCGCCCCGTGGCCGAAGTGCACGTAGGCGTCGGCAATGGCCTCAACCTGGCTCAGCCCCATCAGGATGACGGCCGTGGCCCGGGGCGCCTGGGCCGCCTTGATGACTTCCTCCGACAGCTCGCCATTGGCGGTGGTGGCGGTAATCACCCGGAACCCTTCGCTCAGGCCGCGGTGCGTGACGGGGATGCCCAGGCTACCGGGCACGGCCACGGCGCTGCTGATGCCCGGCACGTAGGCCGTCTGCAGGCCGTGGCGCTGGGCAAAAAGCATTTCCTCGCGCCCTCGCCCGAACACGAACGGGTCGCCGCCCTTCAGCCGCACCACGTGGCCGTGGACGCGGGCGTAGAGCACAATCAGGTCGTTGATTTCCTGCTGCAGGTGGGCCCGCATGCCTTTGCGCTTGCCCACGTACACTTTCTTCACCCCGGGGCGGGCGTAGTCGAGCAGGGCCGCGTTGCTCAGCGCGTCGTAGAGCACCACGTCGGCCTCAGCCAGCACGCGGGCGCCCTTCACGGTTATCAGCTCCGGGTCGCCGGGGCCAGCGCCCACCACGGTGAGGCGGGGCGTAATGAAAGTGGACATGGCAAGAGCGGGGGTTAAAGCTCAACTTCGGGTTCTGCCGGCGCCGTCTGCTCGATGAGCCCGGCTGCCAGCGTGGCACCGGTTTGCTCGTCGAGCAGGATGAAGGCGCCGGTGGTGCGGTTCTGCTGGTAAGTGTCGGCGGCCAGCGGCCGGGCCGTTTTCAGCCGCACCCGCACGATATCGTTCAGGCGGGCCTCGGCGGCCGGCTGCTGCTCCAGCGTCTGAATGTTGGTGCGGGCCACGATGGCCTGCACCACGGCGCGGGTTTTGGCCGTGTGGTGCTGCACCAGCAGCTTGCGGCCCGGGCGCAGGGGCTGCTCCGCCATCCAGCACAGCGTGGCTTCCAGCTCCCGGGTGGGCACCGGCGCCTGCGCCAAGGGCACGATGGTGTCGCCGCGGCTCACGTCCACGTCGTCGGCCAGGCGCAGCACCACGCCCTGCGGCGCCACGGCTGCCGGCACTGCCTGCTGGTCGATTTCGATGGCCGCCAGCGTGGTTTCGATGCCGGCGGGCAGCACCAGCACCCGGTCGCCGGGGCGGTACACCCCGCTCTGGATGCGGCCGGCGTAGCCGCGGTAGTCGGGCAGCTCCGCCGTCTGCGGGCGGATGACGTACTGCACCTGGAAGCGGGCCGCGTCGGTGGTGGCTTCGGTGGCTACCGTCACCGTTTCGAGGTGCTCCAGCAGATTGGGGCCCTGGTACCAGGGCAGATTGGCCGAGGGCTTCACCACGTTGTCGCCGTTCAGGGCGCTGAGGGGGATGCTCACCACCTGCCGCAGGCCCAGCTGGGCGGCCACGGCGGCGTAGTCGGCCACGATGTCGCGGAACACCTGCTCGGAGTAGCCCACCAGGTCAATCTTGTTGACGGCCAGCACGAAGCGCCGGATGCCCAGCAGCGCCGCCACGATGGTGTGCCGCCGCGTCTGCTCCACCACGCCCTGCCGCGCATCCACCAGCACGATGGCCAGGTCGGCGTTGCTGGCGCCCGTCACCATGTTGCGGGTGTACTGCACGTGGCCGGGCGTGTCGGTGATGATAAACTTGCGGCGTGGCGTGGTGAAGTACTTGTGCGCCACGTCGATGGTGATGCCCTGTTCGCGCTCGGCCCGCAGCCCGTCTGTGAGCAAAGCCAAATCCACGGTGCCGGCCGCCGAGGTGCGGTTCTGCTCTTCCAGCGCGGCCAGCACGTCCAAAGACACGGCATCGGAATCATACAGCAACCGCCCAATCAGCGTGCTCTTGCCGTCGTCGACGCTGCCGCAGGTGATAAATCGGAGAAGGTCCATTTGGTGAGATGGTGAGATGGTGAAGTGGTGAGTTTGATGTTCTGAGAGGTGATGAATGCGCTGGCGTCGGCAGGCTTTGCGCCTTGGTGGCCGACACTCACGATTTCACCATCTCACCACTTAGAAGTAGCCGTTGCGCTTCCGGTCTTCCATGCCGGTTTCCGAAATCCGGTCGTCGAGGCGGGTGGCGCCCCGCTCGCTGACTTTGGCCTGCAGGATGTCGTCGATGATGGCGGCGAGGGTGCTGGCGTCGCTTTCCACGGCGGCGGTGCAGGTCGCGTCGCCCACGGTGCGGAAGCGCACCTGCCGGGTGGTCAGCTCGTCGGTGGCGTCGAGGGTGAGGTGCTCGGTCACGGCCAGCAGCTGGCCCGAGGGCAGCACCACGCAGCGCCGCTCGTGGGCGAAGTAGATGCTGGGCAGCGGGATGTTCTCGCGCTGGATGTAGTTCCACACGTCCAGCTCCGTCCAGTTCGATATCGGGAACACCCGCACGTTCTCGCCCGGCTGAATCTGCCCGTTGTAGATGTTCCACAGCTCGGGCCGCTGCCGGCGCGGGTCCCATTGCCCAAACTCGTCGCGCACCGAGAAGATGCGCTCCTTGGCCCGGGCCTTTTCCTCGTCGCGCCGCGCCCCGCCGATGCAGGCGTCGAAGCCAAACTCCTCCACGGTGTCGAGCAAGGTGTAGGTCTGCAGGGCGTTGCGGCTGGGAAACTTGCCGCCCGGCTCCCGCAGGCCGCGCTGCCGGATGGTGTCTTCCACCCGGCGCACAATCAGCTGCTCGCCCAGCTCGGCCGCCAGCCGGTCGCGGAACGCCAGCACTTCCGGGAAGTTGTGGCCGGTGTCGATGTGGACCAGCGGAAAGGGAAACTTGCCGGGGCGGAAGGCTTTCTGGGCCAGGCGCACCAGCGCAATGGAGTCTTTGCCGCCCGAAAACAGCAGGGCGGGGCGCTGAAACTGCCCGGCCACTTCCCGCAGGATGTGGACGGCTTCGGCTTCGAGCCGGTCGAGGTAATCTAAGCGGGGGAGCGTAGGCATACGGCAATAGGGTGCCTGTCCGGCTTTTTTAGGCCGGTTGTGGAAGTCAGGAAAAGCGGGGAATGCGGTAGGAGGCGGGGCGGAGTGGGCCGTCAGAACGGCTAAATCAGCACGTCATTCCGAGCGCAGCCGAGGACCCGAAGGAGGGCGTAGCCAATCTTGCTGGATAGTATTCTGCTCGTGGAACAGCATTTACTATCTGAAGTCAGCCCGCCAGATGTCTCGGCTGCGCTCGACAGGACGTTCTAGGGAGTGGCAACAGTGGCGGGCGAAGCCGCTTCGACCGGGGTGTCGGCGGTGGCGTGCAGGCCGCACTCCTTGGCCGATTGGTCTTCCCACCACCAGCGGCCGGCGCGGAAGTCTTCGCCGGGCTTTACGGCCCGGGTACACGGCGCGCAGCCGATGCTCACGAAGCCCTGCAAATGCAGCGGGTTGTGCGGAATGCCGTATTCGCGGACGAAGGCCCAGGTCTGCTCCCAGCTCCAGTCCAGCAGCGGATTCACCTTGAACAGCTGGTAGCCCGCGTCCCAGTCCACCGCGTGCATGCCGGTGCGGTTTGCCGACTGCTCGCTGCGGACGCCCGTTATCCAGGCGGCCCTGCCGGCCAGGGCGCGGTGCAGCGGCTCCACCTTGCGCACGTTGCAGCAGGCTTTGCGCGCGTCCACGCTTTCGTAAAACCCGTTCGGGCCCTGCCGCTCCACCAGGGCGGCTATTTCGTCCTGATCGGGGAAATAAGCGCGAATGGTTTTGCCGTATTTCAGCACGGTTTTGCTCCAGGTCGAATACGTTTCCTGGAAATTCCGCCCGGTGTCGAGCGTAAATACTTCGATGGGCAGATTATGGGCAAAAATCAAGTGGGTAATTACCTGATCTTCGAGCCCGAAAGAGGTGGAAAACGCCGCTTTGCCGGCAAATTCGGCGGCCACGGCACGAAGAATATCCAGCGGATCGGCGCCGGCAAGCTGTTGCCGGAGCTGCGCCACCTGTGCATCGATAAGGGTCGACATGCGCAGTATTTCTGAGACCCGTCGGCGCAGGCAGCGCCGACGGCGGTCGGAAGGTAAAGAGGGGAGGGGGCCAGACGGCCCGGGGCCGCAAGGCGGGCTCAGGCGGCGCGGCCGGACACGGCTAAGCGGCGCGCAAAAGCCTGGCGCTTAGTTGTCGGGCGTTTCCAGCAAGGGAAAAGAGGTCGTGCAAAAAGCCTCAACAACACGCGCGGCGCATGGGCATACAACAGCAACGCATGCCGTAGAAGCCATTGCGGCCCGGCTGCGAAGCAGCGGAACCAGCCATCATTGCGCGGGGGGTGAAATCGAAGTTCACGACGAGCGGTGTTTTTATATGATCAGGAATTGGCACCGTTCGGGACTCCGATGGTTGCCGGCGCTTCGTAGAGCCTGTCTCTCCACGCCTCTGTATAAAAACAATCCTTCAGCAGAATTGCTGCGGCAAAGGTAATGACACAATTTTCGGAATTGCAAATCTTTTACGGGGCCTGAACCGCCATTACCCGGCCGGGGTTTTTAATTGGCCTGAAAATAAGCCCGCTGATTTGCCCAAATTCGTGGCCGAAACCGCGCCGCACGCCTACTGACTGCGGCCCCCGCGCTGACAACTATTCTTACTTTTCCGGGCTCTGTTCTGAAAGACCGATCAACTTCCCCACCGTGCTCGTGAAACTTATTGCCGCCGCCAGCGGCGCCGCGTTGCTCAGCAGCTGCGCCGCCGTGGTGCCCCATACCCTGCAAACGCCCCTGGTGCAGCACCGCGGCGAAACGGAGCTGGGCGCCAACCTCGGCCTGCACGGCTCCGACGTGCAGGTGGCCCACGCCCTTTCCGACCGCCTCACCCTGACCGGCAGCGGCCACCAGCGCATCCGGGGCCGGCACGGCCACTGGGCCTACAGCGGCGAAGCCGGCGCGGGCTACACCCTTGCCCGCCCGCACAAGCAGCGCTGGACGGTGTACGGCGGCCTGGGCTACGGGGCGGGCTACGCCTACGAGACTTTCTGCCCCGACCTCTGCGACCTGCCCGTGTCGTACCGGGTGCGCTACGGCTACGGCTACCTGCAGCCCACCTACCTCTGGATGCCCGACGAGAGCATTGCGCTCAGCGCGGGCGTCAAAATGGCCGGCTACGACTTCCTGCGCTGGCGCACCACCCGCCACGAACCGCTGCCTGACCCGGGCAACCCGCCGGGCGGCATACTACAGCCCACGACGCTGGACCGGCCCGGCTACGGGGGGCTGACGCTGCAGCCGGGCTACAACATCCTGACGCGCCTCACGCCCCGGCTGCGGCTGCAGCTCAGCCAGAGCTTCCTGATTCCTATGCAGAAGCCTTTTCCCTCGGTGCTGATTTTCGCCACCGGCGTGGGCCTGCAGTACCATTTCGGCGGCGGAGCCGCCGAATAGCTGAAAAAGAATTGCCGCTCCCCGGGCCTCGGCAGGCCCGGGGAGCGGCAAAGACTGCTGGCAACGCAGGGCTGTGCGGCTAGTTGCGCCGGATCATGTCGGCCACGGCCTGCACCCACTGCGGGTGCGAGTTCAGCGAGGGCACCAGTTGCCAATGGGCGCCGCCGGCCTGCTCAAACATTTCCTTGAACTCCTCGCCCACTTCGATGGTGGTTTCCAGGCAATCGGCCACAAAGGCGGGGCTGAAGGCCAGCACGTTCTTGATGCCCTTGCCCGGCAGGGTCTTGAGCACCTCGTCGGTGTAGGGCTGCAGCCACGGGTCGCGCAGGCGGCTTTGCAGGCGGCTCTGGAAGGTGGTGGTGTACTGCTCGGGGCCGAGGCCCAGGGCCGTGGCCAGCTGCCGCGACGTCTCGAAGCACTGCGCCCGGTAGCAGTAGCGGTTGTTTTTGTTGTAGCTGTTGCAGCACGAGCCCAGCTTGCAGTAGCCCTTGTGGCTGCCCTTCAGCACGTGGCGCTCCGGAATGCCGTGGTAGCTGAACACCACGTGGTCGTAGTCGCGCTTGGCCATTTCGGCCTTGCCCAGCGTGGCGAAGGTGCCGATAAAGCCCGGGTCGTCCACGAACGTGCTGATAAAGCTGATGCTCGGCACCACCCACCAGTCCTTCACGATATCCATCACCTTTTCCTGCACCGAGCCGGTGCTGGCCGCCGCGTACTGCGGAAACAAAGGCAGCACGATGATGCGGTCCACGGCCGCGTCGCGCAGCTGCTGCAGCGCCGCCTCGATGCTCGGGTTCTGGTAGCGCATCCCGAAGGCCACGAGGTAGTCCTTGCCCAGCGTTTCCTGCACCAGCTTCTGCAGATCGAGGCCGTGGTAGAGCAGCGGGGAGCCGCGCTCATCCCAGAGCTGCTGGTAGATCTTGGCCGACTTGGGGGCGCGCAGCGGCACCACCAAGCCCTGAAACAGCGGGTAGCGCAGCGCCGCGGGCATGTCGATGACGCGGGCGTCGGTCAGAAACTCGTTGAGGTAGCGGCGCACGTCGGAGGTGCTCGGCGAATCGGGCGTGCCGAGGTTGACGAGCAGCACGCCGGTGCGGCCTTTGGAGGAAGTGGGAGAAGCGGGCATAAGCGGGAAAGCAGCGCGTCGAATAGGACGAAGTCGGGCCGGCGCGTTGGATTGCAGATACAAAGGTAGGCCCGCTAAAGTTTGAGCCTGGCACCCATTTGCTGGCGACACCAGCTGATTTTCGTCAGGCTTTGCGCGGCCGGCTACTCCCCGGCCCCGATAATCTGCCGGAGCACCGCGGCCAGCGGCTCGAAGCTGGTAATGGTCGTCACGCGGGCATCCGGGCACTCGGCGCCGAACCGGTTCAGCCACACCGGCCGGATGCCCGCGGCCCGGGCGCCCAGCACGTCGGCCGTCCAGTTGTCCCCGACGAGCACTGCTTCCTCGGGCCGGGCGCCGAGCTGCGCCAGCGCCACCTGGAAGATGCGCGGGTCGGGCTTGGTCACGCCCACGGCCTCGGAGGTGATGAGCGCGTCCACCAGATGCGCCAGGCCCAGAAACTGCAGCTTGTCCTGCTGCTCCGCCGTGCGGTTGTTGGTCACGATGCCGATGCGGTACTGCGGTTTCAGCGCCTCCAGCAGGGCCTGGGCGCCGGCCACCGGCTGGCGCAGGCGGCGGTAGTGCCCGTAGTGAAACGCGGCAAAGGCCTCGGCCGCGGCGTCGTCGGCAAAGGCCTGATAGGGAGCCAGCAGCCGCTGAAACCGTAGGCGCCGGGCTTCCTCGTAGCCGAACTCCCCGGCCAGCACCCGCGGGTGCATTTCCTCCAGAATGGCGCTGTAGCGCTGGTACAGCTCGTTTATTTCGATTGATTCCGCCCAGGCAAACGGCGCGGTGCTGGCCGTGAGGGCCGCCCGGGCCGTGGCGGCATGGTCGAACAGCGTGTCGTCGAGGTCGAAGAGGACGGTGGTCAGGGGCATAGCGCCGCAAAAGTAAGCTGAGGGCTCTGGCCCGAACCCCAGCCGGCGCCCGCGCGGCGCCGGTAGCCGCCGCCGCTACCCGGGTGGCTACCGTAGCCACTCGGGTAGCGGCGGCGGCTACCAAGAAAGCTAACGCCGCCACTGCGGTGGCTTCGTTGGCAGTCGGAGTGCCCACCAAAACGACCCGGGTAGCCGCCGCCGCTACCTGAGCCGCCAAGCCAGCTACCCGAGTGGCCACAGCGTTAGCCCGAGTACCTTCGCCGGGTACCCGAGTGGGGTCGGCCCCCACTCGGGTACCCGGCGAAGGTACTCGGGCTAACGGCCCGGGCTATGGCGGCAATCCGTAGCCACCGCCTGGGTAGCTGCGTAAGCCCCTATTATTCAGCCCATGCTGCCGATGCGGCCCGAAAGCCGTACCTTTGTGCCCCTTAACGCATTACCTCCCGTGACTACCGACCCCAAACCGCACCGCGCCGGCTTCGTGAGCATCATCGGCAAGCCCAACGTGGGCAAGTCCACGCTGATGAACGTGCTGGTCGGTGAGCGGCTCAGCATCATCACCAGCAAGGCCCAGACCACGCGCCACCGCATCCTGGGCATTCTGAATGGCCCCGATTTCCAGCTCGTCTACTCCGATACGCCCGGCATCATTCAGCCGAAGTACGAGCTGCAGTCGGCCATGATGTCGTTCGTGTACTCCTCGCTGGAAGACGCCGACGTGATTTTGTTCGTGACGGACATCTACGAGAAGCACGACGAAGAGCCCGTGGTGGAACGCCTGCGCCGCTCCGAAGTGCCCATTTTGCTGCTCATCAACAAAATCGACCAGGCCACGCAGGAAGAGGTGGAGGCCAAAATGGCCTACTGGCGCGAGCAGATGCCCAACGCCGCCGAAATCATCCCG
This sequence comes from Hymenobacter edaphi, assembly GCF_003258365.1. Lineage (GTDB taxonomy): Bacteria > Bacteroidota > Bacteroidia > Cytophagales > Hymenobacteraceae > Solirubrum > Solirubrum edaphi. Next base: position 226,722 of record NZ_QHKM01000007.1, read on the forward strand.
ATTTCGGCCCTGAACGCCTTCAACACCGAGCAGGTGTTCAACCACATCCTCGACCGCCTGCCCGTTCACGAAGCTTTTTACCCGAAGGACGAACTGACCGACAAGCCGGAGCGTTTCTTCGCCTCGGAGATGATCCGCGAGAAAATCTTCAAGCTCTACAAGAAGGAGGTGCCCTACAGCACCGAAGTGGTCATTGAGGAGTTCAAGGAAGACGACGCCATCATCCGCATCCGCGGCATCATCTACACCGAGCGCGCCTCCCAAAAGGGCATTATCATCGGCCAGGGTGGCGCCGCTTTGAAGAAAGTCGGCACCTGGGCGCGGGAGGAGATGGAGAAGTTCTTCCAGAAAAAAGTGTTCCTGGAGCTGCACGTCAAAGTCAACGAAAACTGGCGCGCCGACCCGAAAATGCTCAACCGCTTCGGCTACCGGCCGGAGTAGCTTTTGAGCTATGAGACGGTAAGACATGAGAAGTAAGACGGACGGCTCCTTTCGATGGGAGCGTTGCTGATATCCGTCTCATGTCTCACCGTCTCATAGTCGCACTTCTTACCAATTCCGACCCACCATCAACTTAACTACCCCGGGCACTGCCGCACATGGTCGGAGCGGCGGCTGGGGTCAGCACCATGCAGAATACCATTGCAATTGTGGGCCGCCCCAACGTGGGCAAGTCCACCCTGTTCAACCGCCTGGTCGGCGAACGGAAAGCCATCATGGACAACCAGTCCGGCGTCACGCGTGACCGGCACTACGGCTACGGCGACTGGACCGGCAAATACTTCACCGTCATCGACACCGGCGGCTACGTGGTGGGTTCCGACGACGTGTTCGAAGAAGGCATCCGCAAGCAGGTGAAGCTGGCCATCGACGAGGCCGACGTGGTCCTGTTCATGGTCGACGTAGACGCCGGCCTGCACCCGCTCGACGAGGAATTTGCCAACGTGCTGCGCCGCTACCAGGACAAGAAGCCCATCTACTTGGTGGCCAACAAGGCCGACTCGACGCAGCGCTTCCAGGCGGCCGGCGAGTTTTACGCCCTCGGCATCGGCACCGGCGACATTTTTCCCATCAGCTCGCAGTCGGGCTCCGGCACCGGCGAACTGCTCGACGCGGTCATCAGCCACTTCGCGGAGGAAGGCGTGGAAGACCCCGACGCGGGCATTCCGCGCATCTCGGTAATGGGCCGCCCGAACGTGGGTAAGTCCTCGCTGGTAAACGTGCTGCTGGGCGAGGAGCGCAGCATCGTGACGGACATTGCCGGCACCACTCGCGACGCTATTCACACCCGCTACAACGCCTTTGGCAACGAGTTCATCCTCATCGACACCGCCGGCCTGCGCCGCAAAGCCCGCGTCGACGAAGACATCGAGTTCTACTCCAACCTTCGCTCCCTGCGGGCCATGGAGGAGTCCGACGTGGTTATCGTGATGCTGGACGCCACCCGCGGCATCGAGTCGCAGGACGTGAACATCATCGGCCTGGCCGACCGCAACCGCAAGGGCATCGTCATCCTGGTCAACAAGTGGGATTTGATCGAGAACAAGGAATCGAACACCGCCAAGGAGTTTGAGGACAAGATCTACGACATGATCAAGCCCATCAAGTACCCGCCCATCATCTTCACCTCAGCCCTCACCAAGCAGCGCGTGCACAAGGCCATCGAGACGGTGATGGAGGTGTATGAGAACAAGCGCAAGAAAGTACCGACCTCGGAGCTGAACGAGGTGATGCTGCGCGAAATCGAGGCGTACCCGCCGCCCTCCACCAAGGGCAAGATGGTGCGCATCAAGTACGTGACGCAGCTGCCCACGCACAACCCGGTCTTCGCCTTCTTCTGCAACCTGCCGCAGTACGTGAAGGAGTCGTACACCCGCTACCTGGAGAACCGCCTGCGCGAGCATTTCGACTTCAGCGGCGTGCCCATCGGCATCGTGTATCGCAAAAAGTAAGCGCAGCGGCCGGTGATGATTCACTGATAGCACTGATGCGGAACAAGAAAACCCGAATAGAAAAAATATTTTTTCTATTCGGGTTTTTAATTTTAAAGCTGTTTGTCAATGACTTATGGTTGTGAAATCAGCGGCATCAGCGAATTATCAGGGCAATCGGCGGTTCGGGCGGGTTACCTGAGCGGGGTGCGGGTATAAAGCTTCAGATTTCGCTGCTGCAAGGCGGGGGAAGCTGAAAAAAGAAAACTCAACTCCATTTTCTCCACACCAACTTACCATGAAAAAGGTTCTGTTCCTCGCCCTGGCCGCTGCTTCGTTCTCCTTCGCTTCGTGCGACAGCAAGACCGAAAACGCTCAAGAAAACACCGCTGACGCCGTAGAAAACACCGGCGAGCAGAAGGCTGACGCCATGGAAGAGCAGGCTGACGCCGTACGTGACTCGGCCGATGCTAAGGCTGACGCCATCGAAGACGCTGCTGATGCCAACCCGAGCCAGGCTACCCCGGCTCCCGCTACGACCCCGGCTCAGTAATTATAGCCGGCTCCGGACTTCGGTCCTGGCAGCCAGAAAGGGCGCCCCGCACTGTGCGGGGCGCCCTTTTGTTTTGTCCGGTGATGAGTAGCTGGCAGACGGCTGGCCGGCTGTTCCGGGCCGAAAAACGAACAACCAAAAACGAGTAACGCCAGTTCAGGCGCCCAGCCGCCGCTGCAGCAGCCCGTCGACGACGTGTACCAGCTTCTTGGGCGGGTAGGTGCGCCAGGGCAGCTCGTCCAGCTGCCCGCCGAAGTTGACGTAGCTGTCGATGTTGTACTGGCGCATTTCGCGGGCTACGTGCTCCTGAAAGTTCACGGCCGCAATCCAGCCCTCCTCCGCGTCCTCAAACCATTCCTCGTAGTAGGAATCGTCGGAGCCGTGAAAGTTGAACACGTTTTCGCCGATGAGGATGAATTTGCGGATGCCCTCGTGCACCATCGGGTCGATGATCTGCCGCTTGAGCTGCATGATGTCGTTTTCGATGGCGTCGTTCCACTCGCCGATAAACTCGATGACGGCCACGTGCTCGTCGTAGTCGACGAAGAGAATCTTCAGGAACAGCGTGTCCGACTCCATCCCGTCCCACTGCGGGTGAATGAAGTAGCCGTAGATGGTATTGACGTAGCTGTCGAGGTTGTTTTCGGCCCCGTAGAGCGGGGAACGTTCGTCCTCGGAAGCCTGGTACTGCTCCAGCCAGGCGTAGTGGGGTTCGATGGTGTGCATAGCTCAGGCGTTGGCGGCCGCTGGAAAGATAACCGCGCTTTCTGGGTAACGCATAGCGCAGGACAGCGTTCCGGCGCTGAGCCATCCGTGCGCAAAAAAAAGAACGCGCCGTTAAAGGCGCGTTCTGTGGCAAGCCGCTAATGGAGTTGATTTACTGCCCGTTGTGCGCCGCCAGCGCAGCCCGAACCGAGCCGTGCCGCTGCAGCAGCTCCGCCGCCTTATCCTGCTCGATACCCAATTCGTCCATCAGCATCCGTTCCCCGCGGTCCACCAGCTTGGCGTTGGTGAGCTGCATGTCCACCATCTTGTTGCCCTTCACCCGGCCCAGCCGGATCATGGTGGCGGTGCTGAGCATATTCAGCGCCAGCTTCTGGGCGGTGCCGGCCTTCATGCGGGTGCTGCCGGTCACGAACTCCGGCCCCGTCACCACTTCCACCGGAAACTCGGCCGCCGCTGCCACCTTGGAGCCCGCGTTGCACACGATACAGCCGGTGGTCAGGCCGTGCTGCCGGGCCTGCTCCAGCCCGCCGATGACGTAGGGCGTGCGGCCCGAGGCGGCAATGCCCACCACCACGTCCTTGGCGTTGATGTCGTGGGCCGATAGGTCGCGCCAGGCCTGCTCGGCGTCGTCCTCGGCGTTTTCCACAGCTTTGCGGATGGCCGAGTCGCCGCCGGCAATGAGGCCCACCACCAAGCCCTGCGGCACCCCGAAGGTGGGCGGGCACTCCGAGGCGTCGAGGATGCCCAGCCGCCCGCTGGTGCCCGCGCCGATGTAGAACAGCCGGCCACCCTCGCGCAGCCGGGCCACGGTGGCTTCGATCAGCGCCTCCAGCTGCGGCAGGGCCTTCTGCACGGCCAGCGGCACGGTCTGGTCGAGCTGGTTCATGCCTGCCAGCAGCTGGGTGGTGGACAGGGTTTCGAGGTTGTCGAAGAGCGAGGCAGTTTCGGTGGTGCTCATTGCTTGGGGTGGGTGTGGGGTTGGATTGTTGGGAAAACCGCGCCGTAAGCGTCGTAGCGCGAACTTTGTAGTTCGCGTATCCTGAACGACTCGTTGAACAGCAGCCGTTGAACTCGTTCCATGACAACCGTGCTGGATACGCGAACTACAAAGTTCGCGCTACGACGTGGGCGACCCGGTTTTCAAACGTCCGACGACGTAGAACTTATCGAGCACGTTTACGGTGTGGGGGGCGTCTTTTTCCAGCTCGGCGGTCAGGTCTTGGCCAGCCCAGTGTTCGTAGTGGTTGCCGCGGCGCCAGAGGCGGGAGCTGGTTACGTCGTAGATCAGCCCGCGGTAGGCAAACCAGATTTCGTCCCGGTCCTGCCCGTTGCGCAGGGCCAGCTGGTGCCTGGAATACTCCGGCAAAGCCTCTACGGGCTGCCCGTCGGCGGTGCTCGGCTCGTGCGGAATCCCGGAGTCTTCGGCCATTATTGATTACTAATTCTCAATTATTAATTACCCTAACAAAGCCTGCGTCAGAATCCAACGGTTGGGCAGGTCGCCCTGGGCGGCGCGCAGGTAGTCCTGGTAGCTGCAGGGCACGATGCGGCGCACGGAGTGGTCGGCCATGCTTTCCACTTCCATCCACCACTTCTCGGTGCGCTTGGCCTTGTAGAACACCAGCTTGGCCGGGTTGCCCGGCAGCCCCACGGCGTAGCGGATAAAGCGGCGGCTCTGGAAGTCGGTTTCGTAGCGGCGGTGGTAGTAGCCCTCCACGAAGTACCAGAGCATGGTAGCGGCCGTGGAAGCGGCCAGGCCCAGCAGGTCGTGGTCGGGGCGGTAGCCGTAGAGGCCGATGCTGGTGAGCTGGTCGTTGTGGCCGGCGTACCAGCACAGCTGGGAGGCTTCCTCGGCGGTGAGGCCGAAGGGGGAGGCGGGCAGGTAGCCCGGAAACTCCGGCCAGCGCAGGGCCATCAGGTCGAAGCTGATCAGGTCGGCCTGGCGCAGCAGCGGCTCGGCCTGGCGCACGTCGTCCCGGATCTGGCCCAGCCGCAGGGTCTCGAAGTGCAGCTTTTCCAGCGCGGCCAGCACGCTCGTGGGCACTAGGTACTGCTGATGGGCCAGCTGGCCGAAGTTGAAGAGGAAGTTGGGCTCGTGCATCAGGATGCGGCGCAGGTGGCTGTCCTCGGCCGGCACGCCGGCTTCCTCCACCATGTCCACCCGCGCGTCGATGCAGGTCAGGCTCACGGCGCGGTCCAGGGTTTCGTAGGCCAGAAACTGCCCGATGTCGAGGTCGTGGGAGCCGCCGAGCAGGATGGGCACCGTTTTTTCTTCCAGCAAGGCCGCCACGATTTCGCGCAGCCGCAGGTACGTATCTTCCAGCGTCAGGCCGTTGCGCAGGTTGCCCAGATCCACCAGGCGGCAGGGGCCGGTGCCGCGCTGCAGCTGGTAGAAGCGCGGCCGGATGGCGTCGGGGGCGGAGGCGGCGGGCGTGCCGGCGGCGCTGCCCCGCCACTCATTCAGGCCGATAATGGCCAGATCGGCCCCGCGCCAGTCGGGAAACGTATCCACGAAGCGCGCGACGTGGGCGCCCAAAGTCGTACCGGAGCCGGCGGGCACATCGTCGGTGAGCGGGTCGAAGAACAGGGCCAGATTCATAGCGGAGGTGGCTGCCGCGGCGCAGGTGCCCGCGGAGGCGTAGGTCAAAACTACTCAAAAAGCCCGCCCTACGTATGAAGCTTAAAGCGCCTTAATAGGCTTTGCGCCGAAAAATCCATTTATTTCACCAGCTTTTCCCTCCCGAATTCCGCTCCCATGCAAGCTCCCCGCCGCGCTTTTGATATTCTGCCGTACCAGTTGGCCACCGCTCCCAAGGCCGACTGCCTCGCCGCCAAGCGCAACGGCGAGTGGCAGAAATGGAGCACCCAGCAGGTGCTGGACTCCGTGAACCTCGTCAGCCTGGGTTTGCGCCAGGTTGGTATCGGCAAGGACGATAAGGTGGCCATCATCTCGATGAACCGCCCCGAGTGGCTGTACGCCGACTTCGGCATCTCCCAGCTCGGCGCCGTGACGGTGCCCATGTACCCCACCATCACCACCGAGGACTACAAGTACATCTTCGCCGATGCGGGCGTAAAAGCCGTGTTCGTGGCCAACCAGGAGCTGTACGACAAGGTGAAGGAGGCCACCGCCAGCCTGAATATCCCCGACGACCACATCTTCACCTTCGACAAAATCAGCGGCGGCCGACCGTTCGAAGACCTGCTGGCCCTGGGCAAGAAAGGCAACGTGGCCGACCTGGAGCCCCTGCGCGCCGCCGTGCAGCCCGACGACCTGCTCACCCTGATTTACACCTCGGGCACCACCGGCTCGCCCAAGGGCGTGATGCTCACCCACGACAACATCCTGAGCAACTGCCGCAGCTCCCAGTCCTTCGTGCCCGTCACCAAGGACGACTCGGCCCTCAGCTTCCTGCCGCTCTGCCACATTTTCGAGCGGATGGTGACCTACCTCTACATGATCAACGGCGTGAGCATCTACTACGCCGAGAGCATGGAAACCATTGCCGACAACCTGCGCGAGGTACACCCCAACATCTTCACCACCGTCCCGCGCCTGCTCGAAAAAGTCTACGACAAGATTGTGGCGAAGGGCCACGAACTGACGGGCGTGAAAAAGCAGCTGTTTTTCTGGGCCCTGAACCTGGGCCTGGAGTACGACACGCAGCAGGACAAGGGCTTTTTCTACAACACCCAGCTCAAGCTGGCCCGCAAGCTCATCTTCTCGAAGTGGCAGGAGGCGCTGGGCGGCAACATCCGCGTCATCGTCTCGGGCGGCGGGGCCCTGCAGCCGCGCCTGGCCCGGGTGTTCTGGGCCGCCGGCATCCGCGTGATGGAAGGCTACGGCCTCACCGAAACCTCGCCGGTTATTGCCGTGGGCGGCTTCGAGCCGGAGAATAACCTCATCGGCACCGTGGGCCCGCTCATCGACAACATGGAAGTCAAGATTGCCGCCGACGGCGAAATCCTGACCAAGTCGGCCTCGGTGATGAAGGGCTACTACAACAAGCCCGAGCTGACGGCCGAAGCCATCGACAAGGACGGCTGGTTCCACACCGGCGACATCGGCGAGTTCGTGAACGGCCGCTTCCTCAAGATTACCGACCGCAAAAAGGAGATGTTCAAGACCTCCGGCGGCAAGTACGTGGCCCCGCAGGTTATCGAAGGCAAGCTGAAAGAGTCGCCGCTCATCGAGCAGGCCATGGTGGTGGGCGACGGGCAGAAATTCCCCGCCGTGCTGCTGGTCCCCGCCTTCGACGAGCTGAAAAGCTGGTGCAAGCGCAACAACGTGCCCGTGAACGGCTCCAACGAGGAGCTGGTGAAAAACGAGCAGGTGCAGAAGATGTTCCACGATCTGGTAACGAAGTACAACAAGAGCTTCGCGCAGTGGGAACAGGTGAAAAAGGAGGCCTTGCTGCCCAAGCTCTGGACCGTAGAATCGGGCGAGATGACGCCGACCATGAAGGTCAAGCGCAAAGTCATCAGCGAAAACAACAAGGAGGTAATCAATAGCCTCTACAACTCCGATTCGCAGCGGTAAGCGGTTGTTGAAATAGGAACGACAAAACCAGAACGTCATTCCGAGCGCAGCCGAGGAATCTCGCGTGCTGATGTTGGATAGTAATTCTCTAGTTAGAAAGTTGCTCCCGGACATCAGTACGCGAGATTCTTCGCTTTGCTCAGACTGACTTACTGCTTTCGGTAGGGTTTGGTCGTTCAACGAGAAGACTACTATCGAGCGAGATGTCTCCACTTCGCTCGACATGACGTTCAAAATTGAAGCTCGTCCAGTCATCAGGTGAGTGCTCCATCACTCGCCGGCGGAACGCGTCTGATAATTTTTTCGTAAACTAGTATGCAAGCATAACATATTTGCGTACGTTTACCGGACATCGACCCCGAGATGAGACCCGAAGAAACCGTTGACTACAACATCAAAGTGGCTTGGCACGCCATTTCGCGCATGTACAATGTGCAGGCCGCCAAGCACGACATCACCACCAGCATCGGCTTCGTGCTGCTGAACATCGACCAGGAAAACGGCACGCCCGCGACCAAAATCGCGCCGCTGCTGGGCCTGGAAACCCGCTCCCTGACGCGCATTCTGCGCTCCATGGAGGAGAAGGGCTTGATCTACAAGCAGGCCGATCAGCAGGACAAACGCTCGGTACGCATCTTCCTGACCGAAGAAGGGCTGAAGAAGAAGGAAGTGTCGCGGCAGACGGTGCGGCAGTTCAACCAGAAGATCCGGGAAAAAGTACCCGCCGAGCAGCTGGAGGTGTTTTTCCGGGTGGTCGGCCAGATCAACGGGCTGATCGATAACAAGAGCATTTTCGAGGGCTTCAAGGTGAAACCGCTGAAGCCGGTCAGTAAATAAGCCGGGCTGCTGGGCGCGTGGGGTAAGCCCGCGCACTGAGTAGCTCGGTTATTGATTTTCAACCATTCCCACTCATTCACTTTTTCAGAGAATGAATCGCACCATCAAGAAAGTAGCGGTCCTGGGTTCCGGGGTAATGGGCTCGCGCATTGCGGCTCACTTCGCCAACATCGGGGTACAGGTACTGCTGCTCGACATCGCGCCGAAGGAGCTGCTGCCTGCGGAAGAAGCCAAGGGCCTGAAGCTGGACTCGCCGGCGGTGAAAAACCGCATCGTCAATGCCTCGCTCGACGCGGCGGTGAAGGCCAACCCTTCGCCCCTGTACCGCAAAGCCGACGTGAGCCGCATTAAAACCGGCAACTTCGACGACAACCTCAAGGACATTGCCAGCTGCGACTGGACCATCGAGGTAGTGGTGGAGCGGCTCGACATCAAGAAGAGTTTGTTTGAGCGGGTGGAGCAGTACCGCAAGCCCGGCACGATCATCACCTCCAACACCAGCGGCATCCCGATTCATTTGATGACGGAAGGCCGCTCCGCGGACTTCAGGAAGCACTTTTGCGGCACGCACTTTTTCAACCCGCCGCGCTACCTGAAGCTGCTGGAAATCATTCCGACCCCGGATACGGATCAGTCGGTAGTGGATTTCCTGATGCACTACGGCGACCTGTACCTAGGCAAGACCACCGTGCTGGCCAAGGACACGCCCGCGTTTATTGCCAACCGCGTGGGCGTTTTCGCCATCATGGACGTGCTGCAGGTGATGCAGCAGCTAGGCATGACGGTGGAGGAAGTGGATAAGCTGACCGGCCCGGTTATCGGCCACGCCAAGTCGGCCACCTTCCGTACTTCGGATGTGGTGGGGCTGGATACACTGATGAACGTGGCCAACGGCCTGGCCCAGAACCTACCCCACGACGAAGCCCGGGACGCTTTCCAGCTGCCCGAGTTTCTCAAGAAAATGGGTGAGAACAAGTGGCTGGGCGACAAAACCGGCCAGGGATTCTACAAGAAAGTGAAGGGTGAAGGCGGCAAGTCGGAAATTCAGGCGCTGGACCTCACCACGCTGGAGTACAAGCCCAGCCAGAAGGTGAAGTTTGCCACCCTGGAGACGACCAAGGCCATCGAGAAGCTGGCCGACCGCTTCAAGGTGCTGGTGGCTGGCAAGGACAAAGCCGGGGACTTCTACCGCAAGACCTTCGCCGGGCTGTTCGCCTACGTGTCGAACCGCATTCCGGAAATCACCGACGCGCTCTACAAAATCGACGACGCCCTGCGCGCCGGCTTCGGCTGGGACATGGGCCCGTTTGAGACCTGGGACGCGCTGGGCGTGCAAAAAGGGCTGGAGCTGGCCCAGGCCGAAGGCAAAACCGTGGCCCCGTGGGTGCAGGAAATGCTGGCCGCCGGCAACGCTTCCTTCTACAAGGTGAGCGAGCAGGGCGTGAAGCAGTTCTACGACATTGAAACCAAGGCTTACAAAGCCATTCCGGGCGTCGAGAACTTCGTGGTGCTCGACAACCTGCGCGCTTCGGGCAAGGTGGTGTGGAAAAACTCGGGCGCTTCGGTTATCGACCTCGGCGACGGAATTCTGAACGTGGAGTTCCACTCGAAGATGAACGCGCTGGGCTCCGACGTTATCCAGGGCCTGCTGAAAGGCGTGGAGCTGGCCGAAAAGGACTTCCGCGGCTTGGTGGTGGGCAACGACGCGCCGAACTTCTCGGCCGGCGCCAATCTGGGCCTCGTGTACATGTTCGCGCTGGAGCAGGACTACGACGAGCTGAACATGATGATTGCGCAGTTCCAGCAGGCCATGATGCGGATGCGCTACAGCAGCATCCCGGTGGTGGGTGCCCCCCACGGCCTCACCCTCGGCGGCGGCTGCGAGCTGAACCTGCACTGCGACAAAGTAGTGGCCGCCGCCGAAAGCTACATCGGCCTCGTGGAGTTCGGCGTAGGCCTGATTCCGGGCGGCGGCGGCTCCAAGGAAATGACCCTGCGCACCGCCCTCAAGTACGAAGAGGGTGAGCCGGAATACAACCTGCTGCGCAACGCGTTCATGACCATTGCCACCGCCAAGGTGTCGACCTCCGCCCACGAAGCCTTCGACCTGGGCTTCCTGCGCCGCGGCGACGAAGTGGTAGTCAACAGCAACCGCGTCATTGCCCAAGCCAAGGCTGCCGCCATCGAGCTGGCCGAGGACGGCTACACCATGCCGGTGCAACGCACCAACATCAAGGTGCACGGCCGCGGCGCGCTGGGCATGTTTATGACCGGCGTACACGCCATGCGCGTGGGCAACTACATTTCCGACCACGACCTGAAAATTGCCAACAAGCTGGCCTACATCATGTGCGGCGGCGACCTGTCGGCGCCCACGGAAGTATCGGAGCAGTACCTGCTGGATTTGGAGCGCGAAGCCTTCCTCTCGCTCTGCGGTGAGCGAAAAACCCTGGAGCGGATTCAGTCGATTCTGACCACTGGCAAGCCGTTGCGCAATTAGTAGTTGACAGTTGTTAGTTGTCAGTTGTTAGACATTTAAGTCGGCAGCTGGCAGCTAACAGCCCCTGACAACTGACAACTTCAAACTGACAACCAACAATGGAAGCATATATCGTAGCTGGTTACCGCACGGCCGTGGGCAAAGCGCCCCGCGGTGGTTTCCGCTTCACCCGCCCCGACGACTTGGCCGCCGAGGTAATCAAGCACCTGCTGAAAGAGGTGCCGCAGCTCGACCCTACGCGCGTCGACGACGTCATCGTCGGCAACGCCGTGCCGGAGGCTGAGCAGGGCCTGCAGATGGGCCGCTTGATTTCGTTGCTGGCCCTGCCCATCAACGTGTCGGGCCTCATCGTGAACCGCTACTGCGGCTCGGGCGTGGAAACCATTGCCATGGCCGTGGGCAAGATCAAGGCCGGCATGGCCGACTGCATCATTGCGGGCGGCACCGAAAGCATGAGCCTGGTGCCCACCGTCGGCTGGAAAACCGTGCCGAACTACAAGCTCGCCCAGCAGCACCCCGACTACTACCTCGGCATGGGCCTTACCGCCGAAGCCGTGGCCCAGGATTACAAAATCTCGCGCCAGGACCAGGACGAGTTCAGCTACCAGTCGCACCAAAAGGCCATCAAGGCCATTGCCGAGGGCCGCTTCAAGGAGCAGATTGTGCCGATTACCGTCGAGGAAACCTACCTCGACCAGGCTACCGGCAAAAAGAAAACCCGCTCGTACGTGGTGGATACCGACGAAGGCCCCCGCGCTGATACTTCGGTGGAAGCCCTGGGCAAGCTGCGCCCGGTATTCTCGGCTACCGGCTCTGTCACGGCCGGCAACTCCTCCCAAACCTCCGACGGCGCAGCCTTCGTCATCGTCATGTCGGAGCGGATGGTGAAGGAGCTGAACCTGGAGCCCATTGCCCGCATGGTGAACTACGCCACCGAGGGCGTCGATCCGCGCATCATGGGCATGGGCCCGATCAAGGCCGTGCCGAAAGTGCTTAAGCAGGCCGGCATGAAGCTGGAGGATATCGACCTGTTCGAGTTGAACGAGGCCTTTGCCTCCCAGTCGATTGCCGTGGTAAAGGAGCTGGGCATCGACCCGGACAAGCTGAACGTGAACGGCGGCGCCATTGCCCTCGGCCACCCGCTGGGCTGCTCCGGCGCCAAGCTCTCGATCCAGCTGTTCCACGAGCTGCGCGCCCGCGGCCAGAAGTACGGCATGGTCACCGCCTGCGTGGGCGGCGGCCAGGGCGTAGCGGGCATCTACGAGCTGCTGAAGTAACGGCCCGCTAGAACGTCATGTCGAGCTTGTCGAGACATCTCGCTGGATAGTAAAATCCTCGTTGAACAGAATTTACTATCTGGCGTCAGCACGCGAGATGTCTCGACTTCGCTCGATATGACGTGCCAGAGAAACTCGTTGTAAACCAGAACCCGCGCCGATATACCGGTGTTCTGATATTGCCAACTACCAGAAGCCCCGTCTCTTCGGGGTTTCTTTTTCAAAAAGTAGTCGGCACGCCTAACATTTTTTATTACCTTTCGGTATCCACTGCCAGCCGGCGCTTGCCGGCCCCAGATAGTCGGCAAGCCGAACAGTTTCCCAACCTCAAATTCCCACCACGGCCATGGAAGTAACCAACAAACTTGTCAAAGGCGGCGAGTTCATCATCAAACCGACCGACGCCCAGGATGTCTTCACGCCCGCCGACTTTTCGGAGGAGCAAAACATGATGCACCAGACCGCGCTGGACTTCGTGGAGAAAGAGGTGCAGCCCCTGCTGGAGCGCCTCGACAACCACGAGGAAGGCCTGATGCGCGGCCTGATGGAAAAGGCCGGGGAGCTGGGTTTGTTCGGCGTGAGCATCCCCGAGGAGTTCGGCGGGCTGAACATGGACTTCCCCACGTCGCTGCGCGTGACGGAGGGCGTGGGCGGCGGCCACTCGTTCCCGGTGGCCTTCGCGGCCCACACCGGCATTGCCATGCTGCCCATTTTGTACTTCGGCACCGAGGAGCAGAAGCAGAAATACCTGCCCGGCCTGACTTCCGGCGAGCTGATGGGTGCCTACTGCCTCACCGAGCCCGGCTCGGGTTCCGACGCCCTGGGCGCCAAAACCAAGGCCGTGCTGACCGAGGACGGGGAGCATTACGTGCTCAATGGCCAGAAAATGTGGATTACCAACGGCGGTTTTGCTGACGTGTTCGTGGTCTTCGCCAAGATTGACGGGGAGCAGTTCACCGGCTTCATCGTGGAGAAGACCAACCCTGGCCTGAGCCTCGGCAACGAGGAGCACAAGATGGGCATCAAGGGCTCCTCCACGCGCCAGGTGTTCCTGTCCGACTGCAAAGTGCCGAAATCGGCCGTGCTGGGCGAAATCGGGAAGGGCCACCTGATTGCCTTCAACATCCTGAACATCGGCCGCATCAAGCTGGCTGCGGCTTGCCTGGGCGCCTCCAAAATGGCCGCCACGCTGAGCGTGAAGTACGCCAACGAGCGGGTGCAGTTCAAGCTGCCGATCAGCAAGTTCGGCGCCATCAAGTACAAGCTGGCCGAGCAGGCTATCCGCATCTACGCCGTTGAATCGGCCATCTACCGGGCGGGCATGGACATTGCCCGCATGGAGCAGGAACTGCTCGGCAAAGGCCAGAGCCACAACGAGGCCCTGCTGGGCGCCGCCCGCGAGTTTGCCGTGGAGTGCGCCATCCTGAAAGTGGAAGGCTCCGAGGTGCTCGACTACGTGGTGGACGAAGGCGTGCAGATCTACGGCGGCTACGGCTTCTCGGCCGACTACCCGATGGACCGCGCCTACCGGGACTCGCGCATCAACCGCATCTTCGAGGGCACCAACGAAATCAACCGCATGCTGGCCGTCGACATGATCCTGAAGAAGGGGCTGAAAGGCGAGCTGGACCTGATGGGCCCGGCCCAGGCCGTGCAGCAAGAACTGATGGCCATTCCAGACTTCGGCGGCGACGAGGACAACAGCCTGTTCGCGGCCGAGCTGCGCACCATTGGCAAGCTCAAGAAGGCCATCCTGATGGTGGCCGGCACGGCCGTGCAGAAGTACATGAACTCCCTGGCCAAGGAGCAGGAAGTGCTGATGAACATTGCCGACATGGCCATCAAGGTCTACACCGCCGAAAGCACCATCCTGCGCGTGCAGAAGGAAGCCGGCGTGAAGGGCGAAGAAGCCATGGCTCAGCAAATCGACATTGCCCGCGTGTACCTCTCCGACACCGTCGATAACGTGAACAAGTTCGGCAAAGAGGCCATTGCCTCCATGACCGAAGGCGACGAGCAGCGTCTGCTGGCCCTGGGCCTGAAGCGCTTCACCAAAGCCGACCTTTACAACGCCAAGGACGCCCGTCGCCGCATCGCCGACGTGCTGATCCAGGCCAACGAATACGCGTTCTAACCAGAACGCACCAGAACAACTGGCCGCGGGGAAACGGCCGGTTGTGTATTTCCCGATGGGGGAAAACTTAAAAGGGCCGCTCCGGTATCGGGGCGGCCCTTTTTGTGCGTTGGTTCTAGGTGCTAATCGGCAATGGCCAACAAGCCCTGGTCAGCAGCGGAGGCATTTAGCAGCAGCACAAACAGCCGTTGCTCGGGCGTGCTCACGTCGTTGGGCCGCAGCTGGGGGTGCCGGTGCAGCAGCAGTTGCAGCTTCATCTGCGCCACTCCCTTGCTCCAGCGGAAGTCCTGGTCGTAGTCCAGCCGGCCTTCGATGATGCGCTGGGCCTGCAGCTCCGCAAAGTCCTCGGCCGACAGCTCGCCGGTTTTGGGCAATTCGTCCAGCCGCATCCGGCTGGGCCGGGGCGCTTCGTCCGGCAACAGGTAGAAGGTCAGCACAGCTTATTTGAATACCAGCTTGTTGAGCTGCAGCGCGGCCGACTTCTTGCTGGGCCGGGTCACCACAATCATCGTCTTGCCGTCGAGCCAGGCGGTGAAGTCCTTCACGTAAGCCACCTGCTGGTCGTTGGCCACGTTCAGCCCCAGGGCCTTGGGCTCGGTCACGGTGCCCGCCAGCCCGCCGATTTTGCGCAGGTACAGGTCGGTTTTGTCCTTGAGCTTCTCCAGCGTCACCACCTGCACGTCGTTGCCGATGGGCGCGGCCCGGTAGCCGATGCCGGTAAAGCTTTCGGTGATGGGCGCCGCCTGGTTTTTGGCAATGATCTGGTGCCAGGTCGGCGACTGGAACTCGTTGTAGCCGAACAAGTGCAGCTCCCGGGCCCGCACCGGGGCGTCGGGGCCTTCCTCGGCCTTGTGCTCGGCAATGACCACCACGTTCTGGTCCTCCGTGCGCACCACGTCCGACAGGTAAATGTCGTCGAGGCGTTTGTAGCTGGCGCCGGTGAGCTTGTTGGTCTCAGCCAGGTACTCGGGCGTGAACTTGAACTCGGGCGCAAACTTCATGTCGGCCGCGGCGAAGTCGAACTTCACCAGCTTCAGGCTCTGGTACTCGCCCGAGGCGTAATCGGCGCAGATAGTGGCGGCGTAGAGCGTCTGCCCGTCGAGCAGGCGCCACTGCGAGTCGCGCACGGTCACCTTTCTGCCCCCAAAGACGCCGCCCACCGTCACCGACATGACCTTGATGTCGGCTTCCTGGTCGCGGTAGCGGCGCACGGTTAGCTTCTGGTTGTCGTCGCCGATGAGGGCCACGTACTGGGTGCCGTCGTTGGCCACGTGCACGCTGGGGGAGAAGAACGAGCCTAGGTCGCGGAAGTCGTAGGTGCGGTCCTTAAGCTTGCTGAGCTGCCGGTCGTAGTGCGCCGCCGTCAGCGACTTGATCTGCGCGTCGCGCGTCACGTAGCGCCAGGCCACGAGCTGCGTCCCGTCGGGCGAGATGCTGATGCCCGGGCGGCGCTCCTGGGTGCCGCCCTCGGCCACTTTCTTGGCCGTGAGCTTCTGGCCGGTCTTCAGGTCGACGGGCTGCACGAGCAGGTGCTGGCCAGTTTCGTCGCTGTGATGCAGCACCACCAGCGCCTGCTGGTCGTTGCGGGCAAAAGCTTCCATGCTCTCCCCGGGCGCCACCGGCACCGTGGCAGTCCAGAGCTTTCTGAGGTCGGCGTCGTAGCGCTCCACGGCATACTCGCCGGCCGAGCGGTGACTCAGAATGATGAAGTCGGTGCTGCCGGGCAGGGCCAGGGTTTTTTACGTGAACCCGCTGGTTATAAGGGTCTTCGCTGTGTTCGGGCACGTAGGCGAAAGGAGTGGAGCGGACCCGCTGGGCCTGGGCCGAAGGCGCCTGCAGCAGCGCCACGGCGAGCAGACCGGCGGGTAAAATTTTGCAAAATGTAAAGCGCACGTCGTTAGGTGGTTAACGGAGCAAGAGTCGTCCAACGGAGAAAAATGTACTCCCCAAAGGTATCAATCAGTCGACCATTCCCGTAAAGGCCCCGCCGGGGGATGCCTGAAATGAAATATTCATGCTTTCATAACTTCCGGATTGACACCTTATGCAGCGCCTGCCGTTTCCTTTGTAAAGCTGGTTAGTGCAGATTCAACGGGCGAAAAGCTTGTTAATTTGCATATAATTAATAAATTTGTGCACAGATTGGGCTTTCCAGCCGCCCCACGCTGATTTCTGTGCTTGATGACCACGCCACTGGTCTTCACTGACCGCGCCAACCGGGCCCGGCAGAAATCCAGGCTCCCGCCTTATGCGCGGTGGGCCGCTCTTTCCACCGAACGTTTCCTTCACATGAAGTCTTTATTACAGTTTTTTTTACTGATTGCTCTGGTCCTTGTTGGTAAGCAGGTAAAGCAACAGGCGCAGGCGGCTCCGTCACAAACCACGACGCCGCCGACGGTTCGGCAGCATACCGAGTCTATCGAGTCGTTTTTTGTGCAGCACGTCAGCTACAAGAGCGTTCCGGCGCAGGCCGTCAGTGTTGAGTATAGCCGAAAGACGAACCCCGTCACGCTTAACTAAGTTGCAGAACGGCTTATAGGCCGTTTTTTTATGCCGGATTGTTGAGCGTCGGGGCTCTTAGCTGATCCGGCTCCAGTTCACGGCCGTAGCCGGCAACGACTCGATGTGCCGCCGGATGTTCTGATTTTCCGGCTTGCTCAGCGTCGGGTCCTCGTTGAGTATTTCCTGCGCCGCCGCCCGCGACTCGGCCAGGATCTTCCCGTCCTTGGCCAGATCGGCCACCAAGAGGTCCAGCACGCCGCTCTGCTGGGTGCCCATCAGGTCGCCCGGGCCGCGCAGCTTCAGGTCGATGTCGGCAATTTCAAAGCCGTTGTTGGTCCTGACCATCGTTTCCAGGCGCGTGCGGGTATCCTTGCTCAGCTTGTAGCCCGACATCAGCACGCAGTAGCTCTGGTCGGCCCCGCGCCCTACGCGGCCCCGCAGCTGGTGCAGCTGCGAGAGGCCAAACCGCTCCGACGACTCAATCACCATCACCGAGGCGTTGGGCACGTTCACGCCCACCTCGATAACGGTGGTAGCCACCATAATCTGCGACTCGTTTTTGACGAAGCGCTGCATCTCCGCATCCTTCTCGCCGGCCGTCATGCGCCCGTGCACGATGCTCACGTGGTACTCCGGAAACGCCCGTGACACGCTCTCGAAGCCGTCCATCAGGTCTTTGTAGTCGGCCATGGCCTCGCTCTCCTCGATGAGCGGGTACACCACGTAGCACTGCCGGCCCTTGCGGATTTCCTGCCGCATAAACTCGAACACCTTCAGGCGGTTGGCATCGAAGCGGTGCACCGTCACGATGGGTTTGCGGCCGGCCGGCAGCTCGTCGATGACCGACACGTCCAGGTCGCCGTAGAGCGTCATGGCCAGGGTGCGCGGAATGGGCGTAGCCGTCATCACCAGCACGTGCGGAATCACGTTGGGGTTTTTCTGCCAGAGCTTGGAGCGCTGCGCCACCCCGAAGCGGTGCTGCTCGTCCATGATGGTGAGGCCCAGGTTTTTGAACTGTACCACGTCCTCCAGCAGCGCGTGGGTGCCCACCAACATGTGCAGCTCCCCCGAGCGCAGCTGCTCGTGCAGCACCCGGCGGGCGGCCGTGCGCGTGGAGCCCGTCAGCAGCCCGATCTTGAGGCCTAGCATGTCGGCAAACTTCTTCAGGCCTTCGTAGTGCTGGTCGGCCAGGATTTCCGTGGGCGCCATCAGGCAGGACTGCGCCCCGTTGTCGGCCGCAATTAGCATGCTGATAAAGGCCACTATCGTCTTGCCAGAGCCCACGTCGCCCTGTAGCAGGCGGTTCATCTGCTTGCCGGCGGTGAAGTCCTTGTAGATGTCGTGAATCACCCGCTTCTGCGCCATCGTCAGGTCGAAGGGCAGCACGTTCTTGTAGAAGTGCGTGAGGGTGGGCACCTTGTCGAAAATCTGCCCGGCCAGCTCCACCTTGCGCATGTCGCGCTGCCGCAGCAGCTTGAGCTGCACGTAGAACAGCTCCTCGAACTTCAGCCGGAACCGCGCCGCCTGCAGCAGGTCGTTGCTTTGCGGAAAGTGGATCTGCTGCATGGCCTCCGCCTTGGGCATCAGGGCGTAGCGCTGAATCAGCTCGGGCGAGAGGGTCTCGTGGAAGTGCGGCGCGCACAGCTTCATCACCTGCGCCGTCAGGCGGGCAATGCCCTTGCTGTCGAGGTTGAAGTTGCGCAGCTTGTCGGTGCTGGAGTATACCGGCTGCAGAAACGAGGTGCCCGGCTTCTGCTCCGACACTTCCTCCAACTCGGGGTGGGCCATCTGCGGCTTGCCATTAAACAGCGTCGGCTTGCCGAAAATGATGTACTCCTGATGGTTCTTGATAAATTTCTCGAACCATTTCACGCCCTTGAACCACACCAGCTCCAGGTGCCCGCTCTCGTCCTGGGCCTGGGCCACGAGGCGCTGCTTGCGGCCTTCGCCCAGCACTTCCTTGCTGCGCACGGTGGCTTTCACCTGCACCATCGACAGGTCGTCGTGCAGGTCGACGACGTGGTAGAACTGGGTGCGGTCGAGGTAGCGGAAGGGGTAGAACTGCACCAGGTCGCCGTAGGTGAACAGGTTCAGCTCCTTGGCCAGCACGTCGGCCCGCCGCGTGTCCATGCCGCGCAGCAGGGAAATCTTGGTGGTGAAGATGCTACTCAAGAGTCAGATTGTTAAATGGGTAAATTGCTGAATGGTTGATAGTTCTGCTTGAATCGGAACGACCAGCCATGCAACAGTTTCGCCATTTAGCCATCAAGGCCTATTGATATTTCAGAGTGTTGACGAGGTGTACGATGTCCTGCTTCACGTAGTCGATGACCGGCTGCAGGGAATCGTTGGCCACCGCCGTGCGGAAGTACAGGGCCCCGCGAAAAAAGTGCTTGGTGGAGTCGGTGGTGTAGAACTGGAACTGGCTCGGCACGTCGCCGCTCAGCTCGAACACGGCCACTTTCCTGCCGTCGGGCGTCTTCAGCGTGTTTTCCTCAATGGCCGTGGCCTTGATCTGGTGCTTGCCCGTGAGCTTGCGCGCATCCTCCAGCATCTTGTTGAAGAGCTTGGGGTTGCCCTTGATGTCGGTGTAGGTAATCTGCACGTTGGCGTGCAGCTGCGGGTAATTCACGTTGATCCAGTGCGGCTGCGCCAGGTACGAGGAGTCCCGCAGAATCCGCGCCGACGTCGAGTACTCGAACTGGTACGGGTGGCCCGGCGCCAGCCGCTGGTAGGTGTGCGGCGGCAGGTCAATGCGGTTGAAGCCTTTGGGTTTGGGCGTGTAGTCCGGCGCGGAGCTGCAGCTGGTCAGCAG
Source organism: Hymenobacter edaphi (assembly GCF_003258365.1). GTDB lineage: Bacteria > Bacteroidota > Bacteroidia > Cytophagales > Hymenobacteraceae > Solirubrum > Solirubrum edaphi. The sequence goes on from NZ_QHKM01000007.1 coordinate 246,537, forward strand.
CAGCCCGGCAGCCAGCAGCGCACAGCAGGAGCGAAGCACAGGCGGGCAGAAAAGAGGATGACAACTCAAAATTAGCCGGAAATCAGCGCGGATGCTTGCCCGCGTCCGGCCGCAAACGAAACCGCCCCGGCCAGCACGTGACCGGGGCGGCAATTGCCACTAAACAGCAGGTTTAAAACGGCAGTTCGTTCAGCTCGGCTTCCTGGCGGAAGGTCTTCTGCTCGGCCGGCGCTGCCTGCGCGCCACCCTGCTGCCCGCTGGCCTGGTCGCTTTGGCCACGGCCGCCGCCCAGCATGGTGATTTCGTCGGCCACGATTTCGGTCACGTAACGGGTCTGCTGGTCCTTGTCCTGATACTGGCGGGTGCGAATCTTGCCCTCCACGTAAATGGACTGGCCCTTCTTCACGTACTTCTCGACCATTTCGGCCAGTCCGCGCCAAGCCACGATGTTGTGCCACTCGGTCCGCTCCACGCGGTTGCCCTGCTTGTCTTTGTAGAACTCGTTGGTAGCCAGGCGAAACTGCGCTACGGCCGCGCCGCTTTCCAGGTGCCGTACTTCCGGGTCAGTACCCAGGTTGCCGATAAGAATTACTTTGTTTACGCTCGACATGGGGTGTTCGTGTTTGGTTGAAAATGAAGGAATAAGGGTTGAATTGTCTATACAATAACTAAATAAATTTGCTTAATTCCAAATATGTTAGCAATTAAATTATTGCTTTCTGCTCGAGGTAGTTGGTAATGATAACCGGCTTGGGCAGCTCATCCAGTTGGGCTGCAGCATAAGCTTCTAAACCAGCTTGTTGCAGCGCCGCTGGCACCAGCGGGACAGCCAGCCACAGCTCGTGAAACCGCGCCTCCACCTTCTGATGGCTGAGCGTGTGCCGCACCAGCGCCGCCGGTTCACTGGCTTTGGCCGTCATGACCTGCGCCCCGAGTTGCTCCAGCTCCGTCAGCAAGGCCTGAGCCGGCAGCTCGGCTGCCGGCGTCTCCAGCAAGTGAAAGTCGAAGAGGCCGTGCCAGATGTCCTTGCCGCCGCGCCGCCGCAGATACACCTGCTCCCCGTGGCGCAGCACGAAGTAGTGGAAGTAGCGCGTGCGGGCTGCCTTGGCCTTCGCCTTCACCGGCAGCTGCTGCACCATGCCGTGCTGAAACGCGAAGCACTGCTCCCGCACCGGGCAAAACAGGCAGTCCGGGTTCACCGGCGTGCACTGAATGGCCCCAAACTCCATGATGGCCTGGTTGTAGTCGGCCGGATTCTCATACGAAATCAGCTGGTCGGCCAGCTGCTGAAACTCCTTGCGGGCCGCGGGCTGGGCAATGTCGGTGGTGATGCCGAACACCCGGCTCAACACCCGGTACACGTTGCCATCGAGCACTGCCACCCGCTCCTCAAAGGCGAAGGAGGCAATGGCCGCCGCTGTGTACGGCCCGACGCCGCGCAGCTTCAGCAGTTCGGCGTACGAGCCCGGAAACTGCCCGCCGTACTCGTTGACCACCTGCTGGGCGGTCAGGCGCAGGTTGCGGGCCCGGGAGTAGTAGCCCAGGCCCTGCCAGAGCCGCAATACCTCCTGCTCGGGGGCATTGGCCAGGTCCTGCACCGTCGGGTAAGCGGCCAGAAACCGCTCGTAGTAGGGCAGGCCCTGCTGCACGCGCGTCTGCTGCAGAATGATTTCCGACAGCCAGATGGCGTACGGGTCCTGCGTGCGGCGCCAGGGCAGGTCGCGGCGGTGGCGCGGGTACCAGTCCAATAAGGCCTGGGCGAAGAAAGGCTGGGCGGGTTGGGTATGAAAATTGCTCAACTCGTTGATTGTGAATATATTGCTTTGCAATTGCTTTCCGTCAGGGTATTTGGCAATTACATTTGTAAAACCAAAAAACGGGGCTACCTTTGTGCCCCGAAATGCCTACCGGGCAAGGGCTTACGGGATTTTGAAAGCTTTTTGCCCATTCTTTTTTTCACTTTTCAGGTTCCTAATACAGTGACCAAAGCAGAAGTAATTGCCGAGATTGCCGAGAAGACCGGCATTGAAAAGACCGACGTGTCCGCTACCGTTGAGGCTTTTTTCAAAGTGGTGAAGGATTCGATGGCCAACGGCAGCAACATCTACGTGCGTGGCTTCGGTAGCTTCGTAAACAAGAAACGCGCCCGGAAAGTAGCCCGTAACATCTCGAAAAACACGTCGATTATCATCGACGAGCACTTCATCCCGAGCTTCAAACCCTCGAAAACCTTCATCAGCAAGATCAAAAACAGCAAGAAGGTAAAAGAGCAGCCGGTACAAGCCTAAGCTCCGGCTAGGCCCAAAACCGCTCGGTTCTTCGTAAACTTGCCGGCCGCCGCCGTGCTGGTCTGCCTCGAAAGCAGCAGCCCGGCGGCAGCCTTTTTCTTCCACGTATGGCTGTCAGCCGCTCCGTCGCATCCCCCCAACTGTTCATTCTCATCCTTGCCGCCGCCGTGGTGGTCGGGCTGTTTTTGCTGCCGAAAGGGGTGATGAAACCGAAAGAAGGCAAGGGCGAAGCCGCCCGCGACGCCGCTGCCACCGCCACCCGCGACGGCGGCGGACCCGCTACCAGCGGCTCCAAAGCCGAAGCTTCGTCGGGCCCGGTTTCGGCCAGCGCCGGCACTACGCCGGAGCAGCCGCACACCATGGCCTCGGCCGAGCAGCGCAAGGAACTCAGCACGCTGGCAGCCCGCTACCAGACGGCCGAGGGCGTCGGCAAGCTGCGCGTGGCCAACGACCTGGCGGCGCAGTACCAGAAGGTGCAGCGTTTCGACAGCGCCGGCTACTACTACGAGCAGGTGGCTATTGCCAAGCCCGGGGAGCAGGCGTGGAAGCGCGCCGCCGATCAGTACTTCGAGGCGTACAGCTTCGCGGCTACCGAGGAGCGCGCCAAACTGCTGAGCGCCAAGACGCGGGAGCTGTATGAGAAAGTACTCAAGCAGAACCCGCAGAACCTGGACGCCAAAACCAACATGGGCATGGCCCTGATGGCCAGCGACAACCCCGTGTCCGGCATCATGATGCTGCGCGAGGTGCTGGCCGCCGACCCCAAAAATGAAAAGGCCCTCTACAACCTGGGCATCCTGGCGCTGCAAAGCAATCAGGCCGATAAGGCGGTGGAGCGTTTTCAGGAGTTGGTGAAGGTGAATCCCAAGAACGTGAACGGCCAGTTCTACTTGGGTGTCGCCTTGGCGCAGGACGGCAAGAAAGAGCAGGCAAAGCAGGCCTTCCTGAAGACCAAAAGTCTCAGCGCGGATCCTGGTTTGCTGACCTCCGTAAACGAAGAACTCAAAAAGCTTCAATGAGGTACAACATCAGAACGTCATTCCGAGCGTAGCCGAGGAATCTCGCGTGCTGAGGTCGGATAGCAATATGCTATCGGACGAAGCGGTAGAGATGCTTCGCCAAGCTCAGCATGACGCGCTGGGTACCTGGAAAATCAATCAACCCAACCCTTAACCATTTCACACTCATGCCCTGCGGTAAAAAGAGAAAGCGCCACAAGATTGCCACCCACAAGCGGAAGAAGCGTCTGCGCAAAAACCGTCACAAGAAGAAGTAAGCCCGCGGGGGTTTGCTGGGCGCTAACCGGCTGGCTATGAGCCACCGCGCGCCCTATGTTTCACCCCGCCGACTCCCGGGCGTGGCTTTGTGGTTACGTTCTCCCCGTGGAACAGAAAAGGGGGAAGCTGGTGCCTCGGCGCTGGCTTCCCTTCTTGGCTTATGCGAGGCAGAAGGTATTGACTAACAAGAATCTGCGTCCGGACAGCCGGCTAACCCCGAACTCCATTGAGTAACGAGTTAATCATTAATTCGACTCAGGAAGGCGAGCGGATTGCCCTGCTTCAGGACAAGCGGCTGATCGAGTATCACTTCGACCGCAACGACACCAACTACGCGGTAGGCGACATCTTCCTTGGCACCGTCAAGAAAGTCATGCCCGGCCTGAACGCCGCGTTTATTGATATCGGGTATCAGAAGGACGCCTTTCTGCATTACGGCGACCTGGGCGAGCAATTCCAGACCCTGGCCAAGTGGACGCGCCTCGTCCACGGCGGCAAGGCGCCGGTGGCGCACCTGAAGGGCTTCCCGCGCGACGCGGCGCTTGAGAAAGTCGGTAAGATGGCCGACATCGTCAAGAAGGGCCAGCAACTGCTGGTTCAGATTGTCAAGGAGCCAATTTCGACCAAAGGGCCGCGCCTGTCCTCCGACCTGTCGATGGCCGGCCGCTACCTCGTGCTCATTCCCTTCTCCGATACCATTTCGGTGTCGAAGAAAATCGTGAGCCGCAACGAGCGGGAACGGCTCAAGCGCCTGATTGCGTCGATCAAGCCCGACGGCTTCGGCGTGATTATCCGCACCGTGGCCGAGGGCCGCGACGTGGCCGAGCTGGACCGCGACATGACCAATATGGTCAGCATGTGGGAGCAGCTCTACCAGAACCTGCGCACGGCCAAGCCGAACGACAAGGTGCTGGGCGAGCTGGGCCGCACCTCTTCCATGCTGCGCGACATGCTCAGCGACTCGTTCGACGCCATCCACGTCGACTCGCAGCCCATGTACGATGAGCTGCGCCAGTACCTGCAGCAGATTGCACCCGACCGGCTGGATCTGCTGAAGCTGTACACCGGCAAAACGAAGGTGTTTGAGCAGTTCGACATTGAAAAGCAGCTCAAAACCCTCTTCGGCAAAACCGTGACCGTGCCCGGCGGCGGCTACCTCGTCATCGAGCACACCGAAGCCTTGCACGTCATCGACGTCAACTCCGGCAACAAGAGCAACCAGCAGAGCGACCAGGAAGCCACCGCGCTGATGGTCAACCTGGCGGCGGCCAAGGAAGTGGCGCGGCAGCTGCGGCTGCGCGACATGGGCGGCATCGTGGTCGTCGACTTTATCGACATGCGCTCCGGCGACAGTCGGAAGAAGGTGGAGGACACGGTGCAGCAGATCATGGCCCGCGACCGGGCCAAGTTCACCATCCTGCCGATTACCAAGTTCGGCCTCCTGCAAATCACGCGGCAGCGCGTGCGGCCCGAGCAGAACATCATTACCACCGAGGTGTGCCCCACCTGCGGCGGCACCGGCAAGATTACGGCCTCCATCCTGGTCACCGACGAAATCGACTTCAGCATCGACGAGCTGCTGGTGAACCAGAACCACGCGGGCCTGACCTTGTACGTGCACCCCTTCCTGCACGCGTACTACACCAAAGGGCTGGTAAGCAAGCAGATGAAGTGGTACATGAAGTACTACAAGTGGGTGAAAGTGGTGAAGGATACTTCCTTGGGCCTCACCGACTACCGCATCCACGACGAGCGGGGCGAAGAAATCGAGCTGCACAGCCGGGCGGCCGAAATCAACAGCCTGCAGGACCGCGACGACGAATCGGACGACTAAGCCGGCCGTTTCATAAGCTGATTACAAACCGACGACGCCCCCACCGTTCACGCTGCTGGAACGGTGGGGGCGTCGTCGGTTCTGGGGCCGGGAAGCGTCGTCCGCTTGTTCGTCATCCTGAGCGCAGCGAAGCACCTGCCCCCGCTTGAACGAGTCGTTGTTACGACCATCGTTCAGCGGGGGCAGGTGCTTCGCTACGCTCAGGATGACCCTGCCAAATAAATACCTAGAACTTCAGGCCAAGGTCGAGGGCAATTTCGCGGTTTTTGATGCTCACGTCGTTGTATTTGCGCGTGTTGTCGAAAAACCGGTCGACGTTGAGCAGGCCGTGGTGGTACGACACGCCGGCGAATACCTTGGTGCTCTGCCCAAGCTGGTACTCGACGCCGGTGCCGCCCAGCAGGCCGAAATCGGCGAACAGGAAGTGGCTGCGGGAGCGTTTTGTCTCGGCATTGAAGTCCGTGAAGTATTTGTCGCCGTTGATGCGGCCGCCGGTGAGGCCGCTGACCACGCCGCCGACCTGGAAGTACAGCTTCACGTCGGTAGCTACCTCATTGGTGAAAAGCTTCACCGTCACGGGTACTTCCACGTATTGCAGGCGCACTTTCTGCTTGAGCAGCGGGCTGCCCGTAATAGCCGGTTCGTTGTAAGTGAAAGTACCGCCCTTGCTGGTCAGCTGCAGGCCGGTGCTGAAGGCGTAGTTCTGGCCGAAAAAGTAGTCGACCACCAGGCCGCCGCCGATGCTGGCCAGGCTGCCATCCTTGTCGAAGTTGTATGCTGGAGGTGAGGTAGCGGCCAGGCTGCTGACGCTGGGCGACACTTTCAAACCGATTTCAACCTGGGCCGAGGCCGTGGTGGCGGCGCCGCCCGTGAGCAGGACCAGCGCGAGTAGGGCTTTTTTCATAGGGAAGATGACACGCTTAGGCCACGCCGTGCGTTGCTGATGCCAGGCCGGATACGGGCGGGCCGGCGTTTTGGCTAATTTCGCCCTAAATATAGACGCCCCTTGCGACCAACCATGCGTTTCCCGCGTTTGCCTTCCTGGCTGAGCCTGCCGGCTTTGGCAACCCTGCTGCTGCTGCAAACTGCCTGCAGCCGCGACGAGAAGTCCTGCGAAATGCCCGCCGACGTGGCCGCCGTGCAGGCGCCCGTGCAGTTGCAGCGCCTGGAGAAGCCCTTCTTCCAGATTCGCACCCCCGCCGACGCCAAGCAGTTCATGGACCGGGAGCCGCTGTTTGCCCGCTACTTCCTGCAGCGTCCCAAGTATCCTTCGGACGAAATTCTGCAGCAGACGCTGGTGAAGCTGGCCACCAACCCCGGCCTGCAGAAGCTCAGCCAGCAGGCCGACAGCACCTTTCGCGACACCGAGCAGTGGCAGGGCAATCTGCAGCGCATGTTTCAGTACGTGCGCTACTATTTCCCCGATTTCCGGGTGCCACAGGCCAAAACCTTCGTCAGCGGCCTGAGCCAGGACATCTTCGTCAACGATAGTCTGCTGGTTATCAGTACCGATTTCTTCGTGGGGCCCACGGCGGTGTACCTGCCCAACGTACCGGCCTACATCCAGCGCCGCTACCGCCCCGAGTACGTGCTGCCGACGGTGGCCCTGGCCGTATCGAGCAAGTACAACAAGCGGACGCTGACCAGTACTACCACGCTGGCCGAGATGATTCAAAATGGCAAGGCCCTCTACTTCGCCGAGAAAGTGCTGCCCTGCGCCGCCGATTCGCTGCTGATTGGCTTTTCGGCCAAGGACCTGGAGAACGTGCACTTCAACGAGGCCAAAATCTGGGGGCACTTCCTGCAGAAGAACCTGCTGTACGATACCAACCCCTTCCTGATTCAGAAGTACGTGGGCGAGCGGCCCAACGTGCCCGAAATCGATAAAACCTGCCCCGGACGGGTGGGCCAGTGGGTGGGTTGGCAGATCGTGCGCAAGTACATGGCCGACAACCCCAAGGTGACTCTGGCTCAGCTTATGGCCACCAAAGACGCCCAGCGCATCCTGAGCGACTCCCACTACCGCCCCCGGAAGTAGTGAAACAGTGAGGTGATGAACGGGTGAGTGACGTTCTGCTTGCGCAGTCTGTGCGGCTGTGCTGTAGCCTCCCTAACACCAAACTCACCCGTTCACCACCTCCCCATTTCACTGCCCGTGCGCATTGCCGTTTTCAGCCAGTACCACACCAACCCCGACTGTCCGGCCACCAGCAGGCACTACACGCTGCTGCAGCACATTGCCCGCCGGCACGAGGTCACGCTGATTACGACCAACACCTGGGAGCGGCAGCGGCTGACCCGGCAGTATCCCTGGCTGCCCGAGGGCGTGCAGATGCTGGCCGCCGACATTCCCTATCACAACCGCATGGGCGTGGCCGCGCGGGGCTGGGCCTTCGTGAAGTATATGGGCTACGCCTGGCGCCAGGGGCTGCGCATCCCGAAGCCCGACGTTATCTGGGGCATCAGCACACCGCTGTCGGCCGCCTGGGTGGCGGGGCAGGTGGCGCGGCAGCGGCGGGTGCCGTGGGTGTTTGAGGTGCAGGACTTATGGCCGACGTTTCCCATCGAAATGGGGGTGGTGCGCAACCGCCTGGCCCAGCAACAGCTCTACGCCGCCGAACGGCGGCTCTACGAGCAGGCCCGGCACATCGTCACCCTCTCGCCGGGCATGACGGATTACGTACGCCAGCTGGGTTTTGCCGAGGCCAAAATCAGCACCATTCTCAACGGCACCGACCTCGACCAGGCCGCCCGCGCCACGCCGGATGCCGTGGCCGCGCTGCGCCAGGAACACGGGCTGCAAGGCCGGCCGGTGGTGCTCTACGCCGGCACCTTCGGCCGGGCCAACGACATTCCGACGCTGGTGCGGGCCGCTGAAATGCTGTACCGCCAGCGGCCCGAAGTAGTCTGGCTGTTCATGGGCCACGGCTACGACGAGCCGCTGCTGCGCGAAGCGGCCACGCGCTGCCCGGCCATCCGGCTGGTGCCGCCCCAGCCGCGCCACGCCGTGTTCACCTGGCTGGCCGCCGCCGATGTATCCGTGGTGTCGTTCATCAACAAGCCGGTGCTCGATACGAACTCCCCGGCCAAGTTCTACGACAGCCTCGCCGTGGGCACGCCGGTGGTGGTGACCAACCCGGGCTGGACGAAAGATTTTGTGCAGGAGCACCGCTGCGGCTGGTACGTGCCCGCCGAGCAGCCCCAGCCGCTGGCGGAGCAGGTAGCCACCGTGCTGAGCAACCCGGCCGAAACCCGGGCCGCCGGGCAGCGCGGGCAGGCCGTGGCCCGGCAGTTATTCGACCGGCAGCAGCTGGCGGCGCGGATGCAGCTGATTCTGGAGCAGGCCGCCGGCTAAACCGGTGCCACCACCGGCTCCAAATCCGGCTTCACTGATTTGTTATAGTAGTTGCAAATATCCGTCAGCGGGCACTGCAGGCACTTGGGGCTGCGCGCCACGCAGATGTAGCGGCCGTGCAGAATCAGCCAGTGGTGGGCCTTCGGAATCAGTGCCTCGGGAATGTGCTTGACCAGTCCCTTTTCCACGGCCAGCGGCGTGGTGGCCGAGCGCGGAACCAGACCGAGCCGGTGCGCCACCCGAAACACGTGCGTATCCACGGCCATGGCGGGCTGGTTGTAGATAACCGACACGATGACGTTGGCCGTCTTGCGCCCCACACCGGGCAGCAGCTGCAGGTCTTCGAGCCGGTCGGGCACTTCCCCGCCAAATTTTTCCACCAGCATGCGGCCCAGCCCGGCCAGGTGCTTGGCTTTGTTGTTCGGGTACGACACGCTGCGGATAAACGGGAAGATGTCTTCCGCCGACGCCGCGGCCAGCCGCTCGGCCGTCGGGAACTGCTCGAACAGCTTGGGCGTGACCAGGTTCACCCGCTTGTCGGTGCACTGTGCGCTGAGCACCACGGCCACCAGCAGCTCGTACGGGCTGCCGTAGTGCAGCTCGGTTTCGGGGGCGGGAAAGTTCTCGGTGAAGTACGCCAGAAAGCGGCGAAACCGTTCGGCCAGGCGCATAAAGGGAAATGGTGATTTAGTGACTTAGCGAAACCCGCAGCCAAAGCTACAAGTTCGCCAACTCACTAAATCACCATTTCGCTAAATCACCACTTACTCCGCCCGCAGGAAGGTGCGGGAGTATTGCAGGATGTTTTGCACGGCCCGGTCGGAGGGGCCGGGCTGCAGTGCGTCGAGGTAGCGTTGGGCTTCCAGCAGGTCGGCGCAACGGGCGGCCAGGTCGGCGTCGTGCAGCAGGGCCTGTTCTACGCTGTGATTCTCCTTAGCCGGCAATTCGTTGTACACATACCGGAGCAGGGTCTCGTGGGTAAAGGTTTTGATCATAGAAAACAGGTTGGGCGGCCATTTTCTTCCGCAGGTTGATGAGCGCGTAGCGCATACGGCCCAGCGCCGTGTTGATGCTCACCCCCGTCGCGTCGGCAATTTCCTGGAAGCTCATGTCGCCGTAGTGACGCATGATGAGCACTTCCTTTTGCGCGGCCGGCAACTCCTGTATTAACTCCCGAAGGCGCGCGTGGGTTTCCTCCCGCGAGAGAGTATGATCCACGCTTTCTTCCGACAACGACAACGAGTTGAACGCGTGGCCGGTGGCGTCGAGGTTAAGCTGGGGGTTGCGCTTCTGGCGCCGGAAAAAGTCGATGGCTAAGTTGTGGGCAATGCGGCAGATCCACGACGAGAATTTCCCCTCTTCATTGTACCGGCCACTTTTCATCGTGTGAACTGCCTTGATGAACGCATCCTGCAGCAGGTCTTCGGCCACAACGGGGTCTTTCACAATCAGCATGATCGTGGTGAAGACCCGGCGCTTATGGCGGGCGAGCAACAGGGCGAAGGCTTCTTCCTTGCCGGCAATGTAGAGCGATATCAACGCGGAGTCGCTCGGCTGCATGGTTTCCATAAAGGGCTACGGTTAGGGGAACGTAGAGCTTTAGGCCATATTGTGCAGGTTGCCGTGAAAAATCGGGAAGTGAAGGGCGAATGAATTATCGCAGTGACCAAATGTATAATTCTGTTACATCGGATGCAACGGGTACTGCCCAGTTCACGACAATATTTTTTTAGAGCTTCCGACGGACATAAAAAAAGCCCGCTGCGGCAGCGGGCTGGGTATCAGCAAAAATCGCGCCCTACGCAGTTTAACGCGGGCTGCCGAGGCTACGCAGTTGCTCGTCGAGGGCGGCGCCGCCGGGGGCAGTGCCCACGGCCTGCGCGGTGCGGTCGGCGAGGCGGTCGGTGAGCTGCTGGAGCAGGGCCACGCGGCGCTCCAGGACCTGCAGCTGCTGCACGGTGGCGGCCGAAACAGGGTTGGCGGGCAGGCCGGTAATCTGCGCTTCGCCCCGGCCGCCGGCCACGGCGCGGTTGCGCTGCTCGATGCTCTGGGCCGACTGCATGTCGTCGCGCAGATTCACCACCACGCCCTGCATGTTGACGGCCTGGCCGTTGGGCAGCAGCTGGCGGGTGCCGTCTTTCTTCACCAGTATGCCCGAGGGATTGATAACGGAGCCGTCGTTGAGCGTCAGCGGGCCTTCGAGGCGAAAGGCCTGCCCGGCCTGCAGCTTCATGACCACCCCGTTTTCGCGGAAGGCGCCGTCTTTCAGGCTGTAAACGGGCTGTTGGGCGAGGGCCAGCAGGGTTAGGCAACTCAGCAGGGCAGTCAGCAGCAGTCGGGGCATGGGGGCGGGGCGCGGCGGGGTGTGGGCGCCGCGCGCTCTGCTAGCCCGTACGCAGGCCGGGCGGCCGCTGTTGCTCAGAGGACTGGGGCGGCTTCGGCGTGGCGGCAATGCTCCAGCCAGTGCAGAGCGGCGGCCTCGTCGGAGAACAGGGCCACTTCGTAGCAATTGAGCAGGGCCGGCCGACCCGCGGGCACGAAGTCCGTCAGGTGCGAGGGGGAGAGCAGATAGGCCAGGTAAACGCGCTGGGGAAAGTACTCGGCCAGGCGGGGCAGGAAGGTTTCGATAACCCAACGGGTGGCAGCCAGGCTGGCCGGGCCACGACGGCGCATATCCAGCAGCCAGTACCGGGCGCCGTACGGGGCGGCCACGGCCAGGGCAGCTTCGTAGCCCAGGCGTACTTCGGCATCGGAGGTGCTGCGCAGCCAGCGGCTGAACAGCAGGCCCAGGTCGGTGCGGAAGGAAAGGTCGATGAAATCAGTGGGGGCGGTGCTCATAGGACGCGGGAAATGAGAAGCACCGCGCCGGTGGGGGCGCAGCCAGACAATGGAAAAGCGCCCTGCGCAGAGCAGTCTGCGCGAGCCGCCAACGGGAAAAGCAAGCCAACGGGTGGTGCCTCGGCACCGGATGAGCGGGGCGGCCGGGGCGGGCCGCCGGCAATAGGCGAAAACGGAGCGCTGAAAAGCCGGGCCGGTGGAGCCGCAGGAGGGGGCATCAGGCGGGATGCCGCGCCGGGGCGTTGTCTAACAATGGTACAAAAATCGAAGCCCTTTTCCAAACCCAATGGCCGGGTTCGGGCAGGATTAATGCCACTGTTACGGGGCGGGCTACCTTTGCCGCCGCTTTCCGTTTGAGGCTTCCTATGAGTATTGCCGACGCCACCCCCCGCCACGACCCCTACGCCGCCCTGCGCCTGCCCGAGTTTCGCCGCCTGATTATGGCCCGGGTGTGCTTTGTGGTGGCCACGCGCATCCAGGGGCTGGTAGTAAGCTGGCAGATTCTGCACCTGACCAACGACCCGCTGGCCCTGGGCTTTATCGGGCTGGCCGAGGCGGTGCCCAGCATCGGGGTGTCGCTCTACGCGGGGCACGTGGCCGACACGGTGCGCCGCAAGAACATCATCGTGGCGGCGGTGGCGGTGCTGCTGCTGTGCGCGGTGGCCCTGTGGGGGCTGGCCTCGCCGTGGGGGCTGCCGGTGCTGGCCAAAGACCGGCTCTATACCCTGCCGCTGTACGGGGTTATTTTCGTCAGCGGCATTGCGCGGGGCTTTCTGGGCCCGGCGCTGTTTTCCTTTATGCCCCAGCTGCTGCCCGACCGGGAGCGGCTGGCCAACGCCATTACCTGGAACAGCACCACGTACCAGGCCTCGGCGGTGCTGGGGCCGGCTATTGGCGGCTACCTGGTGCACTACATCGACGTGGCGCCTTCCTACGGGGTGGCCGTGGGGCTGCTGCTGCTGGCCCTGCTGCAGTTTGTCAGCATTGCGGGGCGGCCGCTGCCCGCAATCGTGGGGGAGCGGCTGCCGCTGAAGGAGAGCATTCTGAGCGGGCTGCGGTTTATTTTCAGCAATCAGCTGGTGCTGTCGGCGCTGGCGCTGGACATGTTTGCGGTGCTCTTCGGCGGGGCCGTGGCGCTGCTGCCGGTGTTTGCGGTGGACATTCTGAAAGTCGGGGCGGCGGGCCTCGGCCACCTGGAGGCGGCCCCGGCGGTGGGCTCGGTGCTGATGGCGGTGGCCCTGACGTACTTCCCGCTCAAAACCTACGTGGGGCGCAAGCTGCTGTGGGCCGTGGCGGGCTTCGGGCTGGCCACCATCCTGTTTGCCCTGTCCACCAACTTCGTGCTGTCGCTGTTTCTGCTGTTCATGACCGGGGTGTTCGACTCGGTGTCGGTGATTGTGCGCTCCACGCTCATCCACACCTTCACGCCCGAGCACATGAAGGGGCGCGTGTCGGCCGTCAACAACATCTTTATCGGCTCCTCCAATGAGCTGGGCGCCTTCGAATCGGGGGCCATGGCCCGGCTGCTGGGCACGGTGCGCTCGGTGGTATTCGGCGGCACAATGACCATCGTGGTGGTGGGCATCACGGCGGCGCTGGCCCCGCGCCTGCGCCGCCTGCACGACGTGAAGGAGGAGGCTCCGGCGTAGGGGCGGGCGCGGCGGGGCGTATCACATACACGGGTGGGGGTGGGGCGCTGCCGCGAAGGGCGTATCACATACAATTCATCCTTCGATAAAGCCTAGCCGAAACGCTATGTTCCGTAGCTTTGCGGGGCCCGGGCCCGGCCCGGGGCCCCGCGCTGGTTATCCCCGTTGCTATGCCCGAAGTCGACACGCTTGATGCTCTCGAAGTCCGCCTCGCGGAGCTGCAGCGCACCGGCGACGGGGAGGCCTTCATGCAGGCCCTGTTCAGCAGCTACTACCGCCCGCTGGGCAACGTGATTTACCGCGTGGTGCAGGACCGCGCCGTGGCTGAAGACCTGCTCCAGGACGTGTTCATGCGCATCTGGCACAACCGCGAGACGCTCGTCATCACGACCACTTACAAGGCCTACCTCTACCGCGCCGCCATGAACGCGGCCCTGCGCCACGCCGAGCGCCGCAAACGGCAGGTGGGCTGGGAGGAGGCCAACCTCGAGGAACCCGGCCGCGACACCACCGCCGAGCAGCTCGACGCCCAGGACGCGGAGCAGCTGGTGGCCGTGGCGCTGCAGGCGCTGCCGCCGCAGTGCCGGGCCGTGTTCTTGATGAGCCGGCAGGAGGGCCTGAGCTACCAGCAGATTGCCGAAGCCCTGGACGTGGCCCCCAAAACCGTGGAAAACCAGATGGGCAAGGCCCTGCGCATCCTGCGCGACAAGCTCAGCGGCTTTCTGGCCGGGCTGCACTCCTGGCTGCTGGTGCTCTAGCGCCGGCGCTGCTTACTGCTGCGGGGCCTGCACGAGCCCGCCGCCAATGTCCGATAGGTCGATGCCGTGCCGCAGCCCGGACAAAGAAGCCGAGGCCAGCACGCCGGCGCCGAACATCTTTTGCGTGAGTACCCCCATCTGCTGGTACTTCTGCGCCCACAGCGCCGCCACTCCCGCCACGTGGGGCGTTGCCATGCTCGTGCCACTCATCAGCGTCAGGCCTCCGCCGAGCCCGGCTGAGAGAATATCCACCCCCGGGCCGGCAATGTTGGCGCCGGTGTTGGAGAAGTCGGCTACATCCAGCGTGGGGCCGTTGCTGCCCAGGGCTGCCACCGACACAATTCCGCTGGCCACGGCGGGCGGGCTGACGGAAATTTCGTAGGTCGGGCGGCGGCTCTCATTGCCGGAGGCGGCGACGAGCAGGCAGGGCTGGCGAAACATAGCCTGCACTTCCACCAGCTCCGCCAGCCTCTCAAACAGCAGCACCGTGGCCCGGTAGCCCTCCAGCGCCTGGGAAGTGGCGGCTTCGGGCCGCATTCCCTAATCCACGTAGCGCTGCTGCAAGCCCGGGAAATCAATGCCCAGCGACATGGAGATGATGCACGCCCCCTGGTCGGTGGCCCACTGAATGGCCTGCACGACCTGGTCACTGCCGCCGCCGTTGTTGCTGAGGACTTTGCCGATCAGCGCCCGTTGGATACCCGGCGCTACCCCAATGCGGGTACCGTTCACGGCTCGGCCGAAGATGGTGCCGGCACAGTGGGTGCCGTGGCCATTCGTGTCCCCGTTGCCCGCGCCCGTAAAATCTTTTTGTTCCACGGTTACGCCGTCGAAAGCCGGGTGGCCCGCCTCGATGCCGGTATCCAGCACGGCCACCACAATGCCGGAGCCGGAAAATGGCGAGGTATGGGCTTTTACGGCCTCAATGCCCCAGGCGGCCGCGGGGGCCGCGGCGGGCGCCGCTTTCGTGGCTACCGGCTCGATCAGCCGCATCGGTACCGCCGGCGCTACCACCAGCACATCCACTTCCTGGGTGAGCCTGGGAAGCTCCGAGCGTTTGACTTCCTCTATATGCACCGAGAGATTGACGCTGGTCGCGGCGGCGGGCATCATCACGCCTCGCATGGGCGCCATCAGTGGGTCCATGGTGCCCAGCGTCGGGCCCAGGAAGATGTCTTTGGTGCTGGTGCGGCGGCCGCGCAGCACAATCATTTTTTCCTTCGGAGTGCTCATAGGGAACAGGCAGGTGGGTTAGGCGAGCAAAGTATTGAATCACAGTCCGATCCAAATCAGTGCTGACACTGAATTCGGGCGCGGCAGCCGATTCTGCCCCGGGCGCGCAGCGGCGGCCGTAATTTTTTTCAGGCCGGCGTGGGGGTAGGGGCGGGGTTGCGGGTCTTAGCAGTAGAAACCCGTTCCGACAACCCTTTCCAGACCTGCTATGAAAACCTCCCTGTTCCTGCCGTTGCTGACGGCCTCCGGCGCGCTGCTGCTCAGCGGCTGCGGCAAAAACGGCCTCAACCCCACCATCCGCGGCGAAGGCCCCAGCGTGGCCGAAACCCGCAGCCTGGCCAGCTTCAGCCGCGTGGAAGTGGCCACCGACGCCGAACTGGTCATCAGCCAGGGCCCCCGGCAGGAAGTGCGCGTGGAAGGCCAGCGCAACATCCTCGACATCCTCGAAACCGACGCCAGCGGCGGCAAGCTGCGGGTGGAAACCGGCCGCTACAACCTGCGCAGCCACGAGCCCATCCGGGTGCTGGTGACGGTGCCGGCGCTGACCTCGGTGCGCCTTTCCTCCAACGGCCACATCCGCAGCGCCGCGGCCTGGGACGCCAGCCGCTTCGACGTGGACGCCACCGGCTCGGGCAGCGTGGAACTGGTGCTGGGCCAGGTGCAGGACCTGCACACCGCCATTACCGGCTCGGGCGTGGTGACGCTGCGCGGCGCGGCGGCCGCCCACACGGCCCGCCTCACCGGCTCGGGCGAGCTGCAGGCCTACGAGCTCAGCACCCGCAGCAGCGACCTGACGGCCACCGGCTCGGGCCGCAGCTACGTGCGCGTGGCCGAGCGCCTGGACGTGAAGCTGACCGGCTCCGGCTCGGTGTACTATAAGGGCCGGCCGAGCGTGAGCCAGCGCACCACCGGCTCGGGCCGGGTCGTCGACGCCAACTAGACACCGCGGGCGGCCCCGGCCCGGGGCCAGCCGGGCTCCGAAAAAAAAAGTTGCCGGCCGCGTGGGGGTGCCGGCCGCCTTGCGGATCATACCCTCAGAAACCCGAAACCGATTACTCAACTCCAGCCAACTAGCTATGAAAACCAACCTGCTGCCCGCCCTGCTGCTGCCGGCCCTGCTGCTCACCACCGCCTGCTCGCACGAGGGCGACGCCTTCGGCCCGCGGGTGCGGGGCGTGGGCCCCACTGAAACCCAGAAGCGCACCGTCAACAGCTTCAGCCGCGTGGAGCTCAAGATTGACGCCGAAGTAATCCTGACCCAGGGGCCCCAGCGCGAGGTGCACATCGAGGCTCAGCAAAACATCCTCGACGTGCTCGAAACCGAGCTGAGCGGCGACGAGCTGCAGATCGAGTACGGCCACGCCCGCGTGGTGGGCCACAGCCCCGTAAAGGTTTACATCACCGCGCCTTCCCTCTCGGAGGTGGAGGTGTCCGGCTCGGGCAAGCTGCGCACGGCCACGCCCTGGGCGGCCAACTCGCTGAAAGTCGGCGTGACGGGCTCGGGCGAGGCCGATGTGGAGCTGGCCAATGTCGACGGGCTGCGCGCCACCGTGTCGGGCTCGGGCGAGGTGAAGCTGCGCGGCACGGCCGCCACCAACAACATCAGCATCTCCGGCTCGGGCAAGGTGTCGGCCTACGACCTGAGCACCCAGGACACCTACGCCAGCATCTCGGGCTCGGGCAAGGCCTACGTGCGGGCCGCCCGCACGCTTTCGGCCGAAATCAGCGGCTCGGGCACCGTGTACTACCGCGGCACGCCCACCGTCACCAGCCGCATTTCCGGCTCGGGTAAAGTATTGACGGGCAACTAACTAGTGGTGAAATAGTGAAATGGTGAGTTTGATGTTCAGGAGGCCGAATAAGGTAAAGATTCGATAAAGGCGTCTGCTACAACCAAATGCACCGCTGCTGCCACTCTCCGCGGAAACCGCGGGACCGGGCAAGCAGCTCGTCAAACTCACCATTTCACAATTTCACCACATCACCGACTCGCGTCCGCTCCTTGTTCCAACCACCGTCCGCTGGCTGCCGGTTTCTGCTCGTCGGCCGCTAGCGGGCTGCTCTGAAAACAAACATGAAAAACTCTACCTCCTGGGCGCTGACGGCCGGCTTGCTGCTGGCCGCCGGCCCCGCCTGGAGCCAAACCGCGCCCGCCGCGCCGGCCGCCCTCAGCGGCACCCTGCGCGACGCGGCCACCGGCGAAGCCCTCGTGGGCGCCAGCGTCTTCGTCAAGGCCCTCGGCCAGGGCACCAGCACCGACGAAAACGGCTTCTACCGCCTCGTGCTGCCCAAGGGCACCCACACTGTCACCTACCAGATCCTGGGCTTCGAGCCCCAGCAGGTCACGCTCACCCTCGCCGGGGATATGACCCGCTCAGTGAAGCTCGGCGCCCAGCGCCAGCAAACCCGGGAAGTGGTGGTGACGGGCCTGCGGGCCGAAGACAACGTGAAAAAGCCCGAAATGAGCGTCAACCGCCTCGACATGAAGACGGTGAAGCTCATGCCGGCCCTGCTCGGCGAGGTCGACGTGGTGCGCAGCATTCAGCTGCTGCCGGGCGTGACGACGGTGGGGGAGGGCGCCTCGGGCTTCAACGTGCGCGGCGGCGGCATCGACCAGAACCTGATTCTGATGGACGAAATGCCGGTCTACAACGTGTCGCACCTGTTTGGCTTCTTCTCCGCCTTCAACCCCGACGCGGTGCAGGACATGACGCTCTACAAGGGCGCCATTCCGGCCCGCTACGGCGGCCGCCTCTCCTCGCTGCTCGACGTGAAGATGCGCGACGGGCGCCAGGCCGAGCGCCTGACTGTCAACGGCGGCGTGGGGCTGATTTCCTCGCGCCTCGCCGTGGAAGCCCCGCTGATCAAGGACCGCACCTCCATTTCGCTGGCCGGCCGCCGCTCCTACGGCGACCTGTTCCTGAAGCTTATTCCGGAGCAGCGGAAAAACCAGGCCTACTTCTACGACCTGAACGTGAAGGTGAATCACCGCTTCAGCGCCAAGGACCAGCTGACCCTGACCGGCTACCGCGGCCGCGACGTGTTCAACTTCGCCGACGTGTTCAAAAACGACTGGGGCAACATGGGCGCTTCGGCCCGCTGGACGCACCAGTTCTCGCCCCGCCTGTTCGGCTCGGCCTCGGCCGTGGTGGCCCAGTACGACTACGGCCTCGGCGTGCCCAACGGCACCCAGGCCTTCGACTGGACCTCCAAAATCCGCAACTACACCGGCAAGGCCGACTTCAGCTACCAGCTCGGCGCGAATAACACGCTGGCGGCCGGCGTGAGCGGCACGCGCTACCACTTCGAGCCGGCCACGGTGAAGGCGCTCAGCGCCGAGTCCATCTTCCGGGGGCTGAAAGTGGACGACCAGCAGGCCGGCGAGTACGCCGCCTACCTCGACAACGAGCAAACCCTGGGCCCGCGCCTGCAGCTGCAGTACGGCCTGCGCGTGTCGGTCTACGACTTCCTGGGCTCGGGCACCGCCATTTCCGACTACGTGGGCGAAACCGGCCAGCGCAAAACGCCCGTCAACACCCGCACGTACCAGGACGGGGAGCGGATCAAGCGCTACGCCAACCTGGAGCCCCGGGCCTCCGCGCGCTACACCCTGGACCTGAACAGCTCGCTGAAAGCCAGCTACACCCGCACGGCCCAGTACGTGCACCTGATTTCGAACACCACCGCCGCCTCGCCGCTGGACGTGTGGAGCCCGAGCACCAACAACATCCGGCCCGAGCGCGGCAACCAGGTGGCCCTGGGCTACTTCCGCAACTTCCACGACAACGCCTACGAGGCCTCGGTGGAGGTATTTGGCAAGACCATGGACAACCAGGTCGACTACGTGAACGGGGCCAACACCCTGCTCAACAAGGACCTGGAAGGCGAGCTGCTCTACGGGCAGGGCCGGGCCTACGGCGCCGAGTTTTTCGTCAAGAAAAGCCAGGGCAAGCTCTCGGGCTGGGTGAGCTACACGCTGAGCCGCTCGGAGCGGCAGATCGACGGCATCAACCGGGACCAGTGGTACCCGAATAAGTACGACAAGACGCACAGCCTCAACGTGGTGGGTATGTACCAGCTTGGGCCCCGGCTGACGGCCTCGGCCAGCTTCGCCTACGGCACCGGCGTGGCCACCACCTTCCCCAACGGCCGCTTCGTGTACGAGGGCCTGGTGGTGCCCGTGGTCAGCGGCGACGCCCGCAACAACTACCGCGTGCCCGCCTACCACCGCCTCGACCTCGGCGCCACGCTGAAGAACCGCCCCCGGCCCGACCGGCGCTGGCAGAGCGAGTGGGTGTTTTCGGTCTACAACGCCTACTCGCGCCGCAACCCCTACGGCATCTACTTCCGCCAGAACGAGGACAACCCGCGCAAAACCGAGGCCGTGCGCCTGGCCGTGTTCGGCTCGGTCATTCCGTCGGTGTCCTACAACTTCAACTTCTGATGGCCCGCCCCGCTGCCCTGCGCCCCGCGGTAAAGCCGAAGCCCGGCCCCGCCCTGCGCCCGATGGAAACCTACTACCCCACGATTGAGACGCGCGTGCACGTGGCCGCCACGGAAGCCGGCCTGGCGCTTTTCTACGAGGCCGGCGGCCGGTTGCAGACCGAGGGCCTGCGCTTTGGCGTCTCGCATGCCGCCGCTGACCGCCGCGTGCTGACCATCGAAATCGAATATTCCCAAGACTTGCGCTGCCCTTCTGAGCTATGAAACGCTTCCCCTTTTTCCTGACCTTGCTCACGGCCGGTCTCGCCCTGCTCAGCAGCTGCACCGACGTGGTCGACGTGGAGCTGCCCGAGCCCGAGCCGCTGCTGGCCGTCGAAGGCAACATCACCGACCAGCCCGGGCCCTACACCATTCGGCTGACCAAAACTGGGCCCTACTTCCAGGACCAGGAGCCGCCCGTCGTGCGCGGGGCCGAGCTGGTGCTCAGCGCCAACGACGGCACCACCGAAACCCTGCGCGAAACCGCCCCCGGCGTGTACCAGACCCGCCAGCTGCAGGGCAAAATCGGCCAGCACTACGTGCTCAGTATCAAGGCCGAGGGCCAGCACTACCGCGCCGCCACCGAAATCAAGCGCATTCCCGGCATCGACGGGCTCAGCCAGCAGTACAAGCAGAACGAGCCCGGCTGGGACAACGGCATCTACGCCTTCTACAACGGCCCGGAGCTGCCCGGCGCGGGCGACTACTACCGCTTCAAGATCTTCCTCAACGGCGAGCTGCAGAACGACCCCGACGACCTGGTGGTGCGCGACGACGCCCTCGTGGACGGCCGCTACATCGGCGGCATCGAGCTGAACAGCGAACCGCTGCAGCCCGGCGACAGCGTGCGCGTGCAGCTGCTCTCGCTGCCGCAGGACTACTATTACTTCCTCAACGAGATGTTCACCCAGATCAACAACGTGGGCCTGTTTTCCTCGCCGCCGGCCAACGTGCGCTCCAACGTGGTGAACGTGGACCCCGCCGGTCCCAAAGCCGTGGGCTACTTCGCCGGCACCGCCGTGCGCTCGGCCCGCCTGACCATCCAGTAAGGCCGTAGCGCGGGCTTGGCGGCGCCGACCTTTGGTTCCGCCCGCGTTCATCGGATAGTAGTCCATAACCGCTCGGTGCCGGTCGTTCTGCGACAATCGTCCGGGCGGACGCGGGCTAAAGCCCGGGCTACTGCGCTACATCCGCCGAAATTCCGCAAATTCACCGCTCAACCGCCACCATGCTTCACCTCCACGCCGATACCGATGCCCCCTGGGAGCTGCTGGCCAAGCACCTCGCGGGCGAAGCATCGGCGGCGGAGCAGGCGCAGCTGCACCAGTGGCTCACGGCCGCGCCCAGCCGCCTGCGCCTGCTCACCGACGCGACCCGGGCCTGGGAGCGGGGCGGCCGCGTGGCCGAGGTCTTCACCGACGCCGACGTGGCCCCGGCCTGGCAGCGCTTCAGCGTCGCCGCGGGCCTGCAAGCCGCCGGCACGGCCCCCGCGCCGCCCGCCCCGGCCGAACCGGGCCGGGTGGTGCCGATGTGGCAAACAGCTCGGCCCTGGCTGCGCGTGGCGGCGGCCGTGCTCCTGCTCGTGGGCTTCTGGGCCGTGGCCCGCACTTTCCTGCGGACAACTGCCGCCCGGGCCGTGACCGTGGCCGCCGGCCCCCGGCGCCAGCTGGCTACCCTGCCCGACGGCAGCCGGGTGTGGGTGAACAAGAACTCCACCCTGAGCTACGCGGCCGACTTCAACCAGACCAGCCGGGTGGTGCAGCTGCGCGGCGAGGCCTTTTTTGAGGTGAGGAAAGACCACGGCCGCCCCTTCACGGTGCTGGCCGGCGACACCCGCACCCGGGTGCTCGGCACTTCCTTCAACGTGCGCGCCTACGCCACCGAAGACTCGGTGGAAGTGGCGGTGGTGACGGGCCGCGTGGCCTTCGCCCCCGACCGCCAGAAACTCACCGTGCAGGATTCGGTGCTGCTCACGCCCGGCCTGCGCGGCGTCATTCGCCGCACGGCGCCCGCCGTGGCCGTGCAGCGCCGCATCACCGATCCGAACTTCCGCGCCTGGCAGCACGACGAGCTGGTGTTCGACAACCAGCCGCTGGGCCAGGTGGCCGGCACGCTCACGCGCTACTACGGCACGCCGGTGGCCCTGAGCCGCCCCGAGCTGGCCAACTGCCGCTTCACCGGCACTTTCCACCAGGCCGAGCTACCGCAGGTGCTGCGCGTGCTCAGTCTCTCGGCCAACCTGTCGGTGACGCAGTCGGCCCAGGGCGGCTACACCCTCGACGGACCGGGCTGCCCCAGCCTGTAACTCATACCTCTCCCCGCCATTTTTCCCCTGCCCGCTATGCGCAACCGCATATGCCTGGCCGCCGCCGTGCTGTGCGCACTGGCCGGTGCGCCCGCCGCCGCTCAGGTGCGCACCGGCTCGGTGCTGGACCGCCGGGTGACGGTGACCTTCAACCAGGCGCCGCTGGAATCGGTGCTGCGTACGCTGCGGCGCCAGTACGGCGTGCGCATCTCCTACAGCAACACGGCCCTGAACCTGCGCCAGCCCGTCACGCTCAACGTGCAGAACCAACCCCTGCGCGCCGTGCTCAGCGAAGTGCTGGAAGGCAAGAACATCGGCTACGAGCTGGTGGGCGACCAGCTGGTGCTGCACCCCGCCCCGCCCAGGGCCCCGGCGCCGAAAGCCGCCCCGGCCGCCCCCGCGGCCACCACGACGACCACCGTCAGCCGCGCCGGCACCGACAAAGCGCCCGACAGCCCGGCCGCCGCGGCGGACAAAGAGCCGGAAGCCCGCGCCGCCGCCGAACCGGCCCGGCCTGCTCCGGCCGGCGCGGCGCCCGTTAAAACCAAGCCAGCCGTGCCGGCGAAGAAAACCCCGGCCAAACCGGCTTCCGGCACCGCCGCCAAGGGCAGCACGTCCGGCCGCGGCGCCGCCACCGCCGCGGGCGGCCAGACGACGGCAAAGTCGACGGCAACAGCTGCCGGCAACACGCCGGCGGGCCGGTCCGCCGGCGGCCCCGCCGCCGAGCCGACGGCAGCAACCGGCCCGGCCGCCGCAACGCCGGCCACTCAAGCCCCTGGGACGCCCACGGCCGCTGCCCCACCGGTGCCCGTCCCGGCCGGCGCGCCGGCTGACTCTGCGGCGGCTGAAGCGCCCCAAGAGCCGGCCCGGCCGACGTTCACCAAGCCCGCCCAGATTTCCCTGCTCGGGCCGCTCGGCTCCAACGGCCTGCGCAGCGGGCAGACGGTCAACCACGTGTCCATCAACGTGCTGGGTGGCTACGCGGCGGGCGTGGATGGATTCGAAGCGGCGGGCCTCGTCAACGTGGACCGCGACACGGTAGCGGGCGTGCAGGTGGCGGGTCTGGCCAACGTCGTTGGCCGCCACCTCGACGGCTTTCAGGCCGCCGGGCTGGCCAACGTGCTCGGCGGGCCCGGCCGGGGCTGGCAGGCGGCGGGCCTGCTGAACCTGGCCACGCGGCCCGTAGCCGGCGCCCAGACGGCGGGCCTGTTCAACTACGCCGGCCCGCGCAAGCGCCCCGCCGAGCCCGAGCTGACGGCCAGCACCGCCGCCCTGGGCACCAGCGCCAGCGGGGGCCTCGACGCCGCCCCGGCCGCCACGCCCGTGGCCGTGCAGGCCGCCGGGGTGTTCAACGTGGCCCTGACGGAAATGCGCGGCGGGCAGGCCGCCGGACTCTTCAACGTGGCCAAGGAAACCAACGGGCTGCAGGCGGCGGGGCTGTTCAACGTGGCCGGTACCGTGCGCGGCGTGCAGCTGGCCGGGCTGGTCAACTTCGCCGACTCGGTGCGGGGCGTCAGCCTGGCGCCCTTCAACTTCGTGGTGCACGGCTACCACCGCCTCGAACTCACCCATTCCGAAACCTGGCCCGTCACGGCCAGCCTGAAGCTGGGCGGCTCGGCGGCGTTCTACACCTTCTTCACCGGCGCCTACGACGGCTTCGGCCGCGGCCCGCGCCGCTGGGCGGCCGGCTACGGCTTCGGCACCGACGTGTGGGCCCGGCGCCGCCTCAGCCTCAGCCTCGACGCCGTGGCGCTGCACGTCAACGAGGAGCAGCGCGGCCTGACCCGCGCCCTGAACCTGCACAACCAGCTGCGCCTGCTGGTGGGCCTCACGCCCTTCAGGCCCGGCAGCCACATCCGCCTGGTGGCGGGCCCCACCGTCAGCGTGCTCGTCACGCAGCGCTACGATACCGCCGAAGGCCGCGTGTATTCCAACCTCAGCCAGGGACGCAAGCTGTGGCTGAACGACGGCAACGCCCGCACCCGCGTGCTCGGCTGGTACGGCTACAGCGTGGGCCTGCGGTTTTGAGCAGCGGTCCAGGCTATTTTTTCCGGGCGCCGGCCAGCCGGGAAGACGCATAGGGGCGTTTCACCGTCCGTGCCGTGCGGCAATCGGGCGGGTGTCAACCGTTCAGCGCCGAGCAGGTTGCGTCTTCACAGCGGGCTGCCGGTTTGGAGGCTATAGCCGTTTCCCCATCGGCGTAGCCGAAATGCAGCGCGGGCTTGGCTACGCCGACCTTCGGTTCAGCCCGCGTTACACCGTTCCCGAAACCGCTACAAGCGCGTTTCGAATTTCGCTGAAGGTGTCCTCCGCCTTCAACATGAGCAACACCTAAAATCCCAAACCCGCGCTGATTTCAATCGGCTTCCAACTGGAGTGGCCCGAAAATGCCGCGCCCCGCTTCCGGTCAGAAGCGGGGCGCGGCGTTTATACCGTGGCGTTTACTTCTTCACGTGCCGGGCCAGCCAGTCACCGATGACGGCCAGGGCGCTGGGGGCGAAGGTTTCCTCGAGGCGGCCGTATTCGTCGGTGAGGCCGGTGGCAGCGGTCTGAAACAGGTGGTTGAGGCCGGGCAGCTCCTGCGCCGTCACGTCCGGGTTGCCGCCGGCCCGCACGCCTTTTTCCCAGGCGGCCAGGTTGGGGCCGGCCGCCACCTGCAGGTCCTTGCTGCCGCCCAGGGCCAGTACCGGGCATTTCACCCGGGGCAGCAGCGGCTCGGGGTTGAAGGCCAGCAGCTGGCGGTACCACGCGGTGGTCAGCCCCGCGGCCTGCTGCCGGGCCTGGGCCGCGTTCATGCCGATTTCGGTCAGCAGCTTGGTTACCTGCGCCTGGGCCTGCTGGTTGTCGGGCGTTTGCAGAATGGTCAGGTAGATCTGCTGGTTCAGGGTTTTGTTGGCCGCCAGCTGCTCGGCGGGCAGTCCGGCGGCCCGGCCCAGGTCCTCGTTTTGGCGCACCATCATTTCCACGCCGCGCAGGGCCGGCCCGGCCAGCGACACCAGAAACGCCGGCGGATTGGCCTGAGTGGCGGCCAGCAGCCCGATCAGGGCGCCTTCGCTGTGTCCGATCAACCCCACCTTGCCGGCCTGCACGTCGGGGCGCTGGCGCAGCCAGGCCAGGGCGGCCTGCGCGTCGGTCACGCCGTCGGCGGCGGTGTAGCTGGCCCGGTCGCCCGTCGACTGGCCCACGCCGCGGTCGTCGTAGCGCAGCACCACGAAGCCGCGGCGGGTGAGGTAGTCGGCCAGCACGCGGAAAGGGCGGTGGCCGAAGATGGTTTCGTCTCGGTCCTGCGGACCCGAGCCGGTGACGAGCACCACGGCCGGAAACGGCCCGTTGCCGGGGGGCACTGTGATGGTGCCCGCCAGCCGGATGCCCGACCCGGCGTTGGCGAAGGTCACGTCCTCGGCCCGGTACGGAAACGGGGCCTTGGGTTCCTGGGGGCGCCGGACGGCCGGCGCCGCGCTGCCCGCCGTCCCCTGGCGCCGCAGCGTCAGCGGGGCCGAGCGGCCGCCCTGCTGCCAGGTGGCGCTGATCTGCTGCCCGTCGGTGGAAACGCGGCCGGCCAGCACGGCGGCCGGGGCCGTCAGGCGCATCACCACGCTGTCGGCGCGCACCGTGATGCTGGCAATGGGCAGCCCGTAGGCCTGCTGCTTGGGGCTGTCGAGGGTGCCGGTGTAGCGGCCGTCGGGCTGCTGCTGCAGGTGCACCACCAGCGGAATGTCGGTACCGGCGGCGCTCAGGCTGCCTTGCCAGTCGCCGGTCAGGTGCGGGGCCGGGGCGGCGGCGGCCCGGCCCGAAAGATGGCCGCTGAGCAGCAACAACAGGCCCAGGCAGGCGAGCAGGCGGGAAAGGAGCATAAGGGGAGGCTTGAGGAAGTAGGCTGACGGATGGCCGGGGCGGCCGGGGGTACCTGACGGAGGGAAATTATCCACCGCGGGTTGCAGCGCCGCCCGATTTCGTCGAACTGGCCACCCGCCCCGCCTGTGGTACTACACCCGCCCCGCCGCCGGCGTTCCGGCGGCGCCGGCCGGGGCACGCCAGGTCGCCCGAAATGCAAACGAGCCGCCTAGCGGGCGGCTCGTTTTTCCTGGGTGGCAACGCCCCCGGTTGATTTCGGGGCTTTCAGCTTGGGTTTGGCCAGCGTCGGGGCCGGGGCCGCCGGCGCGGCGGGCAGCGTAGTGCTGTGTTGCGCCACCCACCCGTGAATCAGGGCCAGGGCCTTGGGCGAAAACGTGGGCTGCACCTGCCCGTTGACCAGCGGCCAGTCGGTGGCGGAGGACTGGAACCAGTGGTTGACGCCGGTGAGCTTGTGGGTTTCTACCCGGCGGTTGCCGCTGGCCTTGAGGCCTTTCTGGAGCGTCGGCAGGTTTTTGTTGGCGGCCACCAGCAGGTCGGCGGCGCCGTTGAGGGCCAGCACCGGGCACTTCACCTGGCCCAGCTTGGCCTGCGGGTCGAAGTCGATAAAGAAGCGGTACCAGGGCGAGGTGAGCTGGTGGGCGCGGGCCTGCACCATCGTGAAGTCGATGTCGGCGTTGGACATGCGCAGCATGGCCGCCACCTTGGCGCGGGCCAGGTCGTTGTTGGGCGTCTGGCGAATGATGCCGAGCATTTGCTCGTGCAGCTGCAGGGCCGACGTGACCTGCTGGGTGTTGGCCCCGATCAGGCGCATGATTTCCACCTGCTGCCGCTTCAGCACCTCCGGCCCCGACAGCCCGTACCCGGCCAGGGATATCACGTAGTCGGGGGCATTCCGGTCGGCGGCGGCCAGCAGGGCCACGTTGGCGCCTTCGCCGTGGCCCACCATGCCCACCTGGGCTTTGTTGACCTTGTAGTGCGCCCGCAGAAAACCCATGGCTGCCTGCGCGTCCGACACCAGGTCGGCCGTGGTGGCCTGCTGGTAGCTGCCGGTGGAGCGGCCCACGCCGCGGTCGTCGTAGCGGAGCACGGCCACGCCGCGGCGGGTGAGGTAGTCGGCCAGGATGTGGAACATGCGGTAGTTGTCCACCACCACGTTGCGGTCCTGCGGGCCCGAGTCCGAAATCAGCACCACGGCCGGGAAGGGGCCCTTGCCCTGGGGCATGGTGAGCGTGCCGGTCAGGCGCAGCTTGGCCACTTTATTGGGCACCACCACTTCTTCCTCGCGGTAGGGCAGGGCCGGCTTGAAGGTGGCCGCGTTGATGACCGAGCCGGTGGTGCGCTCCAGCACCAACGGCCCCGTCAGGGCCGGCTGCGTCCAGGTCCCGCTGATGCGCTTGCCGTCGGTGGCCAGCTTGCCCACAAACTTGCTGGCGGCTTCTTCGATGCGCATGCTCACGTCGCTGCCCTTCAGCTCTATCTTGACCGGCATGCGGCTGATTTTCTGCTTGGGCACGTCGAGGGTGGCGTAGAGGGTGCCGTTGCTGAGCGGTACGATGGTAACGACCATTTCCCAGCTGCCGCTAGGCACCTTCAGCGAACCGCGCCACTGTCCGCCCAGGGGCGACGCGGCGGCCCCGGGCTTGGGCCCGGCCGTAGCGCACACGACAACCACTAACAACAGCAGCAAGAGCTGGAAATGACGTAAAAAAATCCTCATAAAGTGAAAAAAGAAACCGACGCGGTGGAAGAATTACGGAGCCTTATTCCGGCAAAATACCAAAATTAAGCAATGTCGGCCATGCCCCTACGCTCCTCCCCGCAGAAAGTTGGTGAAACCCACCCGCGGGGCCGCCTGGGCCCAAAAAAGCCCCGGCCCCGCGCCAGCGGAACCGGGGCTTTGGCGCCACCAAGCGTCGGCCCGCGCCTACCCCGCCACCGATACCCGCGGCGGCGCTGGTACGGTCGCCGGCGTCGGGGCGGCCCCGTACTCCCAACGCTTTTGCCAGCGCAGCCAGAGTTGTTTCCAGAGATGATTCCGCTGCTTCAAGCGGGGCGGGGGCGGCTTCGGTCGTTCTTTAGCCGGTTTTGGGTGAGGCGACGGGTTGGTTGGGCGTGCAGAAGCGGCTGTAAGAGCGTGTTGGGGAATTGCTGTTGGGGTAAAAGAAAACGAGCCAGTAAGTTGCGCCGGGAGTTCCTAGGCTCTCGGTCGCATTATGGTTGACGGCTATCAACCCCTCACTGACTCGCAGTGGCA
>NZ_QHKM01000008.1 GCF_003258365.1 Hymenobacter edaphi
GTAGAACGGACGGGGGATGCTCATGTTTGCCGGGCTCGGCTGGCCCCAGGCCTCTAATCCATCTTACTCCCGTCCGTTGCGTCGTGGTCTAAGTTTAAGCATCCGCTCAAACATAGGAGGCTCTAAGCTTAGATACTATTTTCTTAGAAGGATGCGGAAAGCTCAACGAGTCATAAATGCCGATTGTGTCTTGCTTGGTAATTGAATTGTGTGAAGTGGGTTTCGTTATTTGGCCAAAAACTGACGCCAGTAAGCTGGCTTCTTGCTGTTTATAATATCTCGAATCAGGAAGGTGATGCGGCAAAGGATGGGAGCAGCCTAAACAGTAAAAGCCCAGCACTAAGAGTAACGCGAATAATTTCATCAGATGATCAAAGGCTCGTTGCAGAATAGCCCAATCTAACCAGCAAAAACAAAAAAGCCGCCCCGGTCACCCGGGGCGGCTTTTTGTTTCTAACCGTCAGCGGCCGATTACAGGCCTTTGTCGCGGTTCAGGTCTTCGGCCGGGGCGCTGCCCAGGAAGGGGTAACGGTAGTCCACGGGCGGCACGAAGGTTTCCTTGATGGTGCGCGGCGACACCCAGCGCAGCAGGTTCAGGATGGAGCCGGCCTTGTCGTTGGTGCCGGAGGCGCGGGCCCCGCCGAAGGGCTGCTGGCCCACCACGGCGCCGGTGGGCTTGTCGTTGATGTAGAAGTTGCCGGCCGCGTGCACCAGCTTCTTGGTGGCCAGGTCCACGGCGTAGCGGTCCTTGGCGAAGATGGCACCGGTGAGGGCGTAGGGCGAGGTGCCGTCCACCAGCTCCAGCGTCTTCTCGAACTGCTGCGAGTCGTACACGTGCAGCGTCAGCACCGGGCCGAACAGCTCCTCGCACATGGTCACGTACTGCGGGTCCTGGGCCACCAGCACGGTCGGCTCGATGAAGTAGCCTTTCGACTTGTCGTAGCCGCCGCCGGCCAGGATTTCCACGCCCTCGTCGTTCTTGGCATTGTCGAGGTACTTGGCCAGCTTATCGAACGACTTCTCGTCGATAACCGCGTTGATGAAGTTCGAGAAGTCCTCCACGTCGCCCATCTTGAACGATTTCAAGTCTTCCACCAGGTAGCGGCGCACGTCGTCCCAGAGGTTCGACGGGATGTAGGCGCGCGAGGCGGCCGAGCACTTCTGGCCCTGGAACTCGAAGGCGCCGCGGCTGATGGCGGTGGCTACCTCCTTGGCGTTGGCCGAGTGGTGGGCCAGGATGAAGTCCTTGCCGCCGGTTTCGCCCACCACGCGGGGGTAGGAGCGGTACTTCGACACGTTCTCCCCGATGGTTTTCCAGATGCCGTTGAACACCCCGGTGGAGCCGGTGAAGTGGATGCCGGCGAAGTCGCGGTGCTTGAAGATGACTTCCCCGGCGGTGGGGCCGTCCACGAACACCAGGTTGATGACGCCGTCGGGCACGCCGGCTTCCTGGAACAGCTCCATCAGCACCTGGGCCGAGTAGATCTGGGTGTTGGCGGGCTTCCACACCACCACGTTGCCCATCATGGCCGGGGCGGCGGGCAGGTTGGCGGCAATGGAGGTGAAGTTGAACGGCGTCAGCGCGAACACGAAGCCTTCCAGCGGGCGGTGCTCCAAGCGGTTCCACATGCCGGGCGCCGACTCGGGCTGCTGCTGGTAGATCTGCTGCATGAAGTGCACGTTGAACCGGAAGAAGTCGATCAGCTCGCAGGCCGCGTCGATTTCGGCCTGGAACGCGTTCTTGCTCTGGCCCAGCATGGTGGCCGCGTTCAGCTTGGCGCGGTAGGGGCCGGCCAGCAGCTCGGCGGCTTTCAGGAAGATGGCGGCGCGCTCCTCCCAGGCCAGCTCCGCCCAGCGCGGCCGGGCGGCCAGGGCCGCGTCGATGGCCTGCTGCACGTGCTCGGCCGAGCCGAGGTGGAACTGGCCGAGGGTGTGCTGGTGGTCGTGGGGCGGGCTGATGCGCTGCACGTTGCCGGTGCGCACCTCCTGGCCACCGATGTACATCGGAATGTCGCGCTCCTGGCTTTTGAGCGTCTTGAGCATGGCTTGCAGCTCGGCGCGCTCCGGGGAGCCGGGTGCGTAGCCCTTCACGGGCTCGTTCTTGGGGGCGGGGACGTTGAAAAAGCCGTTGGCCATAGCGGGGAATGTCAGGGGGCTTGGTGAAGGCGGGGATTGAGCGGGCAAAGGTAAGATTTACACTCGGCCGAGCCGAAGCGGAGTATTGCTCACCCGAAGGATTCCGTACTTTGCGCTGCTACCCTGCTTCCCCTTATGCGCCGACTTGCTCCCGCTTTCGTGTTGTCGGCCCTGGCCGCTTGCACCACCGTTCAGCCGCTGCCGCAGTCAGCGGTTCCGGTCAGTCGGACCATTACGGTGTCGGGCTACGGGGAGGTCGTCACTTACCCGGACCTGGCGGAAATTACGGTCGATGTGTCGTTTGCCAAGCCGAAGCTGAAAGAGGCCACGGCTGAAACGCAGGCGGTAGTCGAGCAGGTAATTACGGCCTCGCTGCCTTTTGTGCGCTCCAAACAGGATGTGCGGGCAAGCTTCGTGTCGACCAGCAAAGAGTACGCCTACGAAAAAGACAGGCAGGTGCTGAAAGGCTTCTCCGCCACCCAATCGTTGACCATCAAGCTAACCAACCTGAACCAACTTGAAGCGTACATCGAAACCCTCCTCGAAACGCGCATCAACGGTATCCGCAACCTAAGCTACGCCCATTCCAAAGGCGACAGTTTGCAGCTGGAAGCTCAAACCATAGCCCTGCGCAATGCCCTGGCTACCGCCGACAAGATGTGCCGGACCGTTGGCGCCAAGCGCGGGCAAGTGTTGCAGATATCCGAACAGTCGACCAACAGCAGCGGCTCGATGGATTCGCCCTGGGGCGAAGGCCAGTCCGTGAACATGGGGCTGTACGGCAAGGGCATGGGCGGCCGTAGCTTCAAGCTGACGCCGGAGCTGATGCACTTTCGCGGCGGCGTGCAGGCCACCATTGAAATTCAGTAAAAGCAGCTACAAAAAGCCTTTCAACTCGCTCAAACAGCTGATTTCGTAGGTCACCTCGGCTGAGTGGCGGCGCTGGGCGGGGTTGAAGTACACTTGGTCGATGCCCGCGTTGTAGGCGCCCAGCACGTCGCATTCCAGGTTGTCGCCAATCATCAGGCTTTCCCGGGCGGTGGTGCCGGCGCGCTCCAGGGCGTGCTCGAAAATGCGGCGGTCGGGCTTCAGGCAGCCGCTGGACTCGGAGGTGACGACTTCCTGGAAATAATCGGTGAGCTGCGAGGAGGCCAGCTTGATGTGCTGCACGTCCTGGAAGCCGTTGGTAATCAGGTGCAGCGTGTACTTGCCCTGCAGGTAATCCAGCACCTCGTGGCAGTACGGAAATACGGCCGACTTCAGCGGCAGAATATCCGTGAACTGGGCCGAAATCTGCGCCGGAACCTCCGCTTCGGGCACGCCCAGCTTGTGCAGGCTGCGCACGAACCGAATGTCGCGCAGCTCTTGCTGGCTGATCTTATTGGCCTGGTACATGCGCCACAAGGCGTGATTCACTTCGCTGTAGCGGGCAATGAATTCTTCGACCGGGAAGCCGTAGCGGGCGAAATCGTGCAGCGCATAAAGGTGGCGCAGGGTTTCGTCGGCGTTTTTCTCGAAGTCCCAGAGCGTGTGGTCGAGGTCGAAGAAGAGGTGGCGGTAGGTTTTCAATTAAAAATCGAGAATTGAAAATTAAAAATTCTTCGGGCTGGTGGGGTTACGGCTCGATTTGCAACCGCTTCACCGGCTGATTGTTGCCCAGCTGCTGGGCCACGAGGTCGGCGGCGTCCTTGGGCTGCACGTCGCCGTACCAGATGCCCTCGGGATACACTACCAGGGCGGCGCCGGGGCCTTTCTTGCAGTGCTTGCACACGTCGAGGCAGCCCACGGTCTGCACCCGGTTTTTGCGCTTTTTGCCGCCGAGCAGCAGGCTTTTCAAGTCCTGCTTTTTCAGCTCTTTCTTGATGGCCTTGGCCACGTCTTTGCCAACCTCGCTTTTCTGGTTGGTGCAGATGAACAAGTGGTGCTGGTAGGTCATGGGTCAGGGGCGCGGCGTGCCGGTCCAGTGGCGGTTTTGCAGCTTATACGCGGCCAGCTCCCGGTTCGACCAGAGCGTCTGGTAGGTTTTCTGGTCTTTCACGAGTTGCTGGTCGCGCTCCATGTAGCCGAGCTGTTGCTGCAGCAGCTCGGCGTATTCGTCCTTGATGAAGTAGAACATCCAGTTGTCGAGCCGGCGAAAATTCACCAGACCTGCATTTTTCAGGGCGGATAATTGCCGGGAGACTTTCGTCTGGGTGAAATCCAGCACCTGCTCCAGGTCGGAAATGCACATTTCCTGGTTGCGCCAGAGCAAATGCAGGATTCTCACCCGCGACTCGTCGCCCAAGGCTTTATATAAGCCGAGGCCGAATGCAACGGAAAAGTGTTTGAGACGCATCTTTTGACCAGCCGCCGGGTTATGTAGCCGGCGGCCCCTGGCCACGAAGGTACGCCAGGGCCACCCGAAGCCCCGCGAAAGCGCCCTATCTTTGCTTATCCTGCAAACCGCTGACATGCCCCTGATTGCCCGTTTTCATTCCCTGTTGTTGTCGTTGCTGCTCGTGCTGGCCGCCGCGCTGCTGCCCGCCCGCAGTGCCCGGGCGCAGGGCCAGCGGCAGGTCGTCCAGTTTTCCGGCATCATCGCCACCGGCGACTCCTTGCTGGGCGTGCCCGGCGCCGCCGTATTCGTGCCCAAAGCCGGCCGCGGCACCAGCACCAATGCCTACGGCTACTTTTCCATCCCCGTGCTGGCCGGCGACTCCATCGTCATTCGCAGCCTGGGCTACCGCAACCAGTACGTGGTCATTCCGCCCGACTACCCGCGGCAGAGCTACTCGGTAATTGTGCAGCTCAAGGAAGACGCCACGGTGCTGCCCGAGGTGCGTATCTTTCCCTACGTGACCGAAAAGGACTTCAAGCGCGCCTTCCTGGCCCTGAAGCTGCCGCAGGAGCGCGGCACGGCCACCGCCGAAAACCTCAACGAGCAGATCATGCGGCGCATCTTTATGAACGCGCCCGTCACCAGCATGGCCAACTACCGCCAGACCATGCAGATGCAGCAGCTCGACCAGCAGCGCAAGTACGGCACCGCCCCCAATCCCTACAGCAACAACCCGCTGCTGAACCCCTTCAGCTGGCTGCAGCTGATCAACCAGATCAAAAACGGCGACTTCAAGAAGAAGGACGAATAGCGCGGCCGGCTCACCCCGCAGTCATTGCGAGCGAACCGAAGGTCGACGTAGTCAGGCGAAGCCCGCGCCGGAAGGCCTAGCCAATCTTTCTTCCAGTTAGGAGAAACGCTACAAGAAGCACCGCCCGAAACCAGTATCTGTGGTTTCGGGCGGTGCTGTTTTGGTTACTGCCAGTGGAACCGTTGGGCTGCCAGAGGAAGGATTGGCGACGCCTGCCGGCGGGTGCTTTGGCTACGCCCCGCAACGACAACCCCCCAAACCCTACGGTGAGCCTCCTTGTTGTAAAGAGTGGTGCGTAACCAGCCGCGCGGTTTCTCGGTAAAGCCTGACCAGGCCGCCATGTGCCACCGCGGGTCTATCTGGGCCCGCCTAAATATCAGGTTTGCCCTATGGACACGAACCTTCCCAAATCGGCGCACCCGCGCCTGGTTATCATCGGCTGCGGCTTTGCCGGCCTGCGCCTGGCGCAGGCGCTCAAGCACGACCCGGTGCAAATCGTGGTCATCGACCGCCACAACTACCACAACTTCCAGCCCCTGCTCTACCAGGTGGCCACCGGCGCCCTGGAGGCCGACAGCATTGCCTACCCGATCCGCAAGATCTTCGCCGGGCAGAAAAACTTCTTTTTCCGCCTCGCCGACGTGGAGCAGGTGAACCCCGACACCAAAACGGTGCACACCAACATCGGCGACATCGGCTACGACTACCTGGTCATTGCCACCGGTTCGCTCACCAACTTCTTCGGTATCGAGAGCGTCGAGCGGAATGCCATGCAGATCAAGAGCATTCCGAATGCCCTGAACCTGCGCAGCTACATCTTCCAGAACTTCGAGAAGGCGCTGCTCAAGGACGACCCCGAGCAGCGGCAGGCCCTGCTCAACATCGTGGTGGTGGGCGGCGGCCCGACGGGCGTGGAAATCAGCGGCTCACTGGCCGAAATGCGCCGCACGGTGCTACCCAAGGACTACCCCGAGCTGGACCTCTCGCAGATGAAAATCATCCTGGTGGAGGCCGGGCCGGCGCTGCTCGGGCCGATGTCGAAACAGTCGCAGGACGACGCGCTGGGCTACCTGCAGAAGCTGGGCGTGGAAGTGCGCCTGAACACCGGCATCAAGCGCTTCGAGGACTGCCGCGCCTACTACTCCGACACCGAGTTCATCCCGACGGAAAACCTGATCTGGGCGGCCGGTGTGAACGGGGCCGCCCTGCCGGGCCTGCCCGAGGCCACCGTCACGCGCAACAAGCGCATCAACGTGAACCGCTGGAACGAGGTGGAGGGCCTGCCGGGCGTCTTCGCCATCGGCGACGTGGCCAACATGGTGACCGAGGACATGCCCAAGGGGCTGCCCATGCTGGCCCCGGTGGCCCAGCAGCAGGCCGACCACCTGGCCCACAACCTGCGCCGCCTCGCCAAGGGCCAGCCGCCCGAGCCGTTCAACTACCTCAACAAGGGCGTCATGGCCATCGTGGCCCGCAACAAGGCCGTGGTTGATTTGCCCAAAAACGTGCATTTCAACGGCTTCTTCGGCTGGCTGACCTGGCTGTTCGTGCACCTGATGACGCTGGTGGGCTTCCGCAACAAGGTGGTGGCCTTCATCGACTGGGCCTTCAGCTACTGGAACTCCGACAAGGCCCTGCGCCTGATCATCCGCCCCTTCAACCGCCGCGACATGAAGGACGACAAGGGCAAGCGCGCCGCCGAGCACCAGACCGCCACGCCCCAGTACAACCCCACGCCGCCCGCCATCCAGACGCCCGCGGCCTGATAGCAAGTGGTAAACTCCTGAAGTGACCCGCTTTATTCGGGCAAGTGTTCCTGGCACTTGCGCACACCCGACAAAACACAGCAAGGCCCGCCAGCGAATGTTGGCGGGCCTTGCTGTGTGAAAGCCGACGCTTAATTGGGCGCTGCGGGCGACTTCTCAGCGCAGGCTGTGGCCGAGACATTGCTCAGCGTGTACTTGGTCATGCCCGAGGGCGCGTCGTTGGCCAGGCACTGCAGCTCGGGGCCCGTGCCACCCCGCGTCAGGTTGAAGTACAGCTTGGTGCCTTGCTGCGTGAGGGCGCCCAGCTCGGTATAAGTGGACACGACGTGCTGGTAGGTTTTGACGCCGGTGCCGTCGAAGTCGAACTGAATCGTCTGGCCTTCCTGGGAGTTGTGGAGCTGGATGAGCGTGCCGGCCATGCAGGTCTGGCGCAGCACCGTGCCGCTCACGCAGACCGGGGGGCACGTCGGCTCTACCGGTTCAATGCAGGTTATCAGGTTGCAGCTGCTGGTGAGCAGCGACAGGGCAGCCAGCGGCGCCCACAGCAAGGGTGTTTTCATTGGAATAAGCAGGTTGGTGAGGATGTAGCTCAAGGAGCTGCTACCCACCCGCTTTCGTTGCACCTATCACATAAAAATGTGAAACGCCGCGGGGCCCCGACGTTTTGCCCAGACCCCGCGGCGCTACCCCGCCCCGGCTACAGCGCGTACTCGGCCAGGGCGCGGCTGATGTCGAGGATGTTCTGGTCGTTGCGGAAGGTCTTGCTGATGGGCTCGGCCGCCCCGCGAATCCAGATTTTCAGCTCCGCGTCGAGGTCGAAGTGGCCGGTGGTTTCGGTGCTGAACCGCTCGATGCTGCGGTAGGGCACGCTCAGGTATTCCTTCTTCTTGCCCGTCACGCCCTGCTTGTCGAGCAGGATCAGGCGCTTGTTGGTGAAAATAATCTGGTCGCGCAGGATGGCGTAGGCCTTTTCCACCCGCTCGTCGGAGGCCAGCAGGCGCTCCAGGTCCTGCTGAATTTCCTGCGCGTCGTGTTCGGAAGCGTTGCCGAGAAGGCCGTCGAAAATGCTCATGGGGTTGGGGAATGGATGATGAGGCTGGTAAGCTACGGGATAGTGCTGGCAGAAGGCCCTTACACGCCCTCAAAAAGCTCATCCAGCACTTCGTCCAGGTAGTCAATGCCCAACGAAACCACGGCTTCGGACGGATTGGCTTTGACCAACTGCCAGTGATGCTGAATGCTGATTTTTTGCGCTAGCGTGACGTTAAACGCCTGTTCTTGTAAAGCAACATTGGCCGTGAATGATGCTTCGGCGCCGTGATAGAAGATAATCAGCATGATTTCCTCCAGCAAGTCAGCGCAGTCGAACTGCAACAGCGCGTACACGATGGAGCCGTTGTTGTCCACGTGTTCCGGCTTGAAGATGGCCCGGAGCAGCGCGGGCACCGCTTGTGGGTTACCAATATCGGCTAGGCCATAAGCGGCCTGATTGCGCAGCAACGCATTGGGGTGCTCCAAAAGGCTCAAGTAGAAGGCTACTACTTCAGAACTGCCTAGGGCCGTGAGTTGCTGGAAGGCCGAACGAGCAATGGGCCAATCCTCCACAAAAACCAAGGCTTGTAATGGCGCGACAGAGCTAGACGGCATCAGGATAGTATTACTCAATCAGCTTCACGACAAAGAAAACAGCCGGACCCGCTGCGGGCCCGGCTGTTTCAAAACTAACCGAAAAGGCGAAGCCGAACTACCGCCCGCCGCCGGTGCTGCCACCGCCCTGCTGCGGCTGCTGCGACGAGACGTTGCGCTGCTGCATGGGGTTGGGCGTGGCCTGCTGCTGCTGCTGAAACAGCTCGAAGCGCGAGGGCGCCAGCTTGCGCGGGAAGCCGTTGTTGGAAAGGTCCGTGTCGGCCGTCTGCAGGTAAGGGTCGAGGGTGAAGGAGGCCACCGGCTTTTCGGTCACGAACACCTTGGTCACCTCGGCGTTGTTGCGGCGCCAGATTTCGGCCGGGATGTTCACCACTTCCTGCGTGCCGTCGTTGTAGGTCATCTGCACCACCACCGGCATCACCAGGCCGCCCAGGTTCCGCAGGTTCACCTGGTAGAAGTTCAGGCCCTTTTTCAGGGTTTCCTGCTGCTCGGGCGAGAGCGTGGCCACGTACTTCTGGTACTTGGCCTGGTCGGCCGCCGACACGGCCAGCGCGTCGTAGCCGTTGTAGAAGTCCTTCAGCTCGGGGCGCTCATCCACCAGCGTTTTGGGAATGTCCTGCAGGTTGCGCTGCTGCGAGAGGCTCTGCGGAGCGGCGTTTAGCTCCTCGCGGCGGCGGGCGTTTTCCACCTCCGGGTTTTTCGAGTCCACCTTGTACCAGCTCACGCCCTCGATGCTCAGATCCGTGTGCTCGGTGCCGTAGAACCAGCCGCGCCAGAACCAGTCGAGGTCGACGCCCGAGGCGTCTTCCATGGTGCGGAAGAAGTCGGCGGGGGTGGGGTGCTTGTAGGCCCAGCGCTGGGCGTAGGTCTTAAAGGCGTAGTCAAACAGCTCGCGGCCCATCACCGTCTCGCGCAGGATGTTCAGCGCGGTGGCGGGCTTGCCGTAGGCGTTGTTGCCCAGCTGCAGCACCGATTCCGAGTTGGTCATAATCGGGTTCTGCAGCTTCGGGTCCATGACCATGTAGGGCACAATCTGGCTGGGCTCGCCGCGGCGCGAGGGGTAGCCCCGTTCCCATTCCTGCTCGGCCAGGTACTGGCAGAAGGTGTTCAGGCCCTCGTCCATCCACGTCCACTGCCGCTCGTCGGAGTTGACAATCATGGGGAAGAAGTTGTGGCCTACTTCGTGAATCACCACCGAAATCAGCCCGTACTTGGTGGCCGCCGAGTAGGTGCCGTCCTTCTCCGGGCGGTAGCCGTTGAAGCAGAGCATGGGGTACTCCATGCCGCCGATGGAGCCGTGCACCGAAATGGCCACCGGGTACTGGTAGGGCACGGTGCGCTTGGAGTAGGAGCGGATGGTGTGCGCCACCGACTGCGTGCTGTACTGGCCCCACAGCGGGTTGGCTTCCTTGGGGTAGTACGACATGGCCAGCACCGGCTTGCCCTCCACGCTCAGCCCCATGGCGTCCCAGATAAACTTCCGGGACGAGGCCCAGGCAAAGTCGCGCACGTTCTTGGCCGCGTACACCCAGGTTTTGGTGCCCTTGGCACGGCCCTGCTCGGCCTTGGTCGCCTCGTCCTGCGTCACGATGACGACGGGTTTGGCGGCCGTTCGGGCCTGGGCGAGGCGCTGGCGCTGCGTGCCCGTGAGCACCTGCTCGGCGTTCTGCAGCGTGCCGGTGGCGCCCACCACGTGGTCGGCCGGGGCGGTGATGCTCACGCGGTAGTCGCCGAAGGGCAGCGTGAACTCGCCGCCGCCCAGGAACTGCTTGTGCTGCCAGCCGTTCACGTCGTCGTAGACGGCCATGCGCGGGTAAAACTGGGCAATTTCGTAGAGGTAGTTTTTGTCCTCGGGGAAGAACTCGTAGCCCGAGCGGCCGCCCAGCTTTTTCTGGTCGTTCACCGTGTAGTGCCACTTCACCGTGAAGGTCACGGCCTGCTTGGGGGCCAGCGGCCGGGGCAGGTCCACCCGCATCATGGTGTAGTTGACGGTGTGGGGCAGCTGGCCCGACGCGCCCTTCAGGCGGATGTCGTCAATCTTGAACGAGCCGTCGAAGCCGCTGCGCTGAATGTACTCCAGGGCCCCGAACGACATCCGGTCGCGCAGCTCGGCGGTCTGCGTCAGCGCCGTCATCGAGTTCGGCGCGTAGATGTTCGCGTCGAGCTGCAGCCAGAGGTAGCTGAGCTTGTCGGGCGAGAGGTTGGTGTAGGTGATGTCCTCCGAGCCGGTGATGCTCTGGTTGTCGTCGTTGAGCGTGACGCGGATGTTGTAGTCGGCGCGCTGCTGCCAGTAGTCCCGGCCGGGGGCGCCGGAAGCGGTGCGGAAGGTGTTGGGCGTGGGCAGCTCCGTGCCGAGCTGGGCAAATTTGTCGGTGCCGGAGTGCATCGGCATCGTTGGCTGCTGCGCCAGCGCCGGAGCGGCTAGCACGGCCCCCAGGCCGGCGGCGAGAAGTAAGCGGAAACGCATACGGTGGAAAAAGGGCGAAAAGGAATCAGCAAGATAATACGCCGCCCGGCAACGCGCGGGGAAGCCCCCACTGGCCGGGCATCTTGGCGGAAGCCAAGGACGCCGGTAACGTGCCAGGGCTGCGCGGCGCCACTGGGTAAAGGGACGCCGCCGCGAAAAGGTGCCGGTGCCGGCCGCAAAATCCGCGCGGCGGCACCGCGTAACGTGTTCGGCTGCTGGGCTGTAACAGAATAACTTTTATGTTCTATATTCACTGTATCGGGTTCTTTTTTCATCCTATCCTATGCGTACACTCCTACCTACCGACCTTGCCCGGGCGGGCGCCGTGGCCACTGCGCTGCTGCTGGGCCCCGCGGCCCTGGCGCAGGGGCCCGTCGTGGTCAGCACCTTGCCGGCCCGCCACGCCCCCAGCGCCCCACCCACGACCGGCGTGGGCATCACCTTCTCGCAGGTCATCAGCGCCGCCTCGGCCGTCGGCGTGCGCGTGTTTGGCAGCCAGCGCGGCGGCCTGCGGGCCGGCAGCGTCGGCGGTGGGGGCACCAGCACCATTCAGGTGCAGCCCCAGCAGGCATTTGCGCCCGGCGAGGAGGTGAGCGTGACGGTGCCGGCCACGGTGCAGGGCACGAATGGCGCGGCGGCGACGCCCTACGTGTACCGCTTCACGGCCGCCGCCGGGCCGGGCACGGGCCGCTTTGGCGGCACGGCCAACCCGACGGCAAACGGCTACTACCGCAGCATACGGCTGGCCGACTACAACCAGGATGGTAACCTCGACCTGCTAACGCTGGACGCGCAGGGCCAAAGCGTTATCCTGAGCCCCGGCGACGGGCGCGGCAACTTCGGCAACGCCGGCAGCCCGGCCTACGTCACCGTTGGCACCAACCCCGACTACCTCGTGCCGGCCGACATGAACAACGACGGCAAGCTGGACGTGGTAGTGACCTGCAGCGGCGGCGTGAACCGGGCCATCGTGGTGCGCCTGGGCGACGGGGCGGGCGGCTTCGCCAACACCCAGACCACCTCGGCCCTCCCGACGGCCACGCCGGCCATCGGTCTGGCGGTGGCTGACATCAACGGCGACGGCAACCTGGACGTGCTGACCACCAACGGGGCCTATACCCCGACCACCGCGGGGCGCACCGTGAGCGTGCGCCTGGGCGACGGAACCGGCAACCTGCTCGGCACCACGGACCTGCCCATCGGCCCGAACAACTGCTCCCTGGCCGTAGCCGACGTCAACAACGACGGCCAGCTGGACCTGGTGCTGGCCGACCTCGTGCAAAACACGCTGCAGGTGCGTCTGGGCAATGGCAGCGGCGACTTCGCGCCGGCGGGCGCGCCCGTTGCCGTGGGCGGCCGGCCGACCAGCCTGGTGCTGAGCGACCTGAACCACGACGGGCTGCTGGACGTGGCCACCGCCAACGCGGCCGACAACACCGTCAGCCTGAGCCTGGGCACCGGTACCGGCCGCTTCGCGGCCGCCACCACGCTGCCCCTGACGGCGGGCCGCACGCCGGTGAAGATGCTGGCGGCCGACGTGGACGGCGACGCGGACCTGGACCTGCTGGTGGCCAACAGCGGCAACACCGCGCCCTTCGTTGCCGACGTCGTCAACGTGTTGATCAACGACGGCACGGGCAGCTTCACCGCGGCGCCCGGCGTGAGCATCGAACGGGGGCCGGTCGAGCTGGCCGTGGGCGACCTGAACAACGACGGCGCCCTGGACCTGGTCACGGGCAACGTGTTCAACTTCACCATGAGCATCCGCCTGAATCAGCGCGTGCTGGGCGCGCACGCGGAGCAGCCGGCGCTGGCGGTGGCCGCCTACCCCAATCCCGCCCACGACGAACTGACCCTGGAGCTGCCAGCGGCGGCCGGCGCAGCAGCGGTGCAGCTGCTGAACGCGCTGGGCCAGTCGGTGCGCGCCTACGCCCCGGCCGCCGGGCGCCGCACGCTGGCGCTGGCCGGGCTGCCCGCCGGGGTATACGCCGTGCGCGTGACGGGCCCGGCCGGCACCGCCGTTCGCCGGATCGTGGTGCGCTGAGGATAACCCCAACGGCCCCGGCCGGAGCGCCGACGCTGGCGGCCCCGGCTGGGGCCATTTTCAGCGCGTCAGGCGCCCGTAAGCTGGTTCAGCAGCAGCACGGCGGCAATGCCGCCGGCCGCGCCGCTGACCACCAGCAGCCAGTCGCGGCGCGGGGTGCCCAGGCCGCGCAGCACCAGAAAGCCCACGAGCAGAATCAGCCCCACGATGAGCAGCTGGCCGATTTCGACGCCTACGTTGAAGCTCAGCAGCTCCAGCACCGGGCGGCTTTGCTGGCCCAGCAGCTCGCGCAGGTAGTTGGAGAAGCCCAGGCCGTGGATCAGCCCGAAGCCGGCCGCCAGCGCGTTGGTCGGCGCCCACAGCACCGACTCGGGCCGGCGCCGGGGTGGGCGGCTCAAGCCGGCGCGCCCGGCCTGGCGCAGGTTGGCCGCGCAGGTCAGCAGGATGGTCACCGGAATCAGGGCCTCGATGACGGCCGGCGGGAACTGCACGACGCCCAGCGTGGCCAGCGCCAGCGTGAGCGAGTGGCCCAGCGTGAAACTGGTGACCAGCGCCACCACGCGGCGCCAGTCGCCGAGCACGTAGGGGGCGCACAGGGCCAGCAGAAACACGAGGTGGTCGTAGGCCTGCAGGTTGAAGATGTGGAAGAAGCCGAGCTGGAGGTAGGTCTGAAACACCGACATGCCGCAAAGCTAGTTCCGCCCCCGGTATCGGCCGGCGGCGCGCATCGGCAAGTGGCCCGGCCGCGTATCTTGCGCTGATAACCTGCCCGCCCACCTATGCGCAAGCAACTCTTCGTGACCGGAGTCCTGCTGCTGGCCGCCCTCGGCGCCCGCGCCCAGGATACGCCCGTGCTGCCCGCCGTGCCCCAGCCCCCGCCCGACCCCACGCTCGTCAACCCCGCTACCGACTCGGCTCAGGCCGTGCGCAACCTCTTTCGCAAGCGCCGCAACGGCGGCACGGCCTACACCAGCGTGGGCGGACTGGTGCTGGCCACCGGCGTGCTGGCCGGCCCCTTTTCCCTGGGCGCCCCCGAATCCGTGGCCATATCGGTGCCGTTTCTGGCGGTGGGCGTGGGCAAGCTGGTGCGCTTCGGCCACAAAAAGGAAAACGCCATCATCAAGCAGTACCAGGCCGGCAAGCCGCTGCCGGCG
The DNA here is from genome assembly GCF_003258365.1 of Hymenobacter edaphi. GTDB lineage: Bacteria > Bacteroidota > Bacteroidia > Cytophagales > Hymenobacteraceae > Solirubrum > Solirubrum edaphi. Next base: position 14,343 of record NZ_QHKM01000008.1, read on the forward strand.
GCGGTGCGCAAGCGGCTCCGCCAGGAGCACTTCGAGCCGGCCCGGTAAAACAAGATTGCACATACAAAAAGCCCCGCCGGCACTGCCGACGGGGCTTTTCTGGTTTCCGGCCGGGCCGCTTACTCGCGCACCACGCGGCGTAGGTCAGCGCCGCCGTCGGTGCGCACGCGCAGCAGGTACACGCCGGCGGGCTGGGCCGTCAGGTCCACCGTCACGGTGCGCTGGCCGGGAGCCACGGCCTGCTCGCGCACCACCTGGCCCAGGGCGTTGAGCACCGTCAGGTGAGCCGCCTTGGCGTAGCCGCTCAGCTCCAGCGTCAGGCGGCCGTCGTGGGTCGGGTTCGGGAACACGCTCAGCGAGGAGCCGGCCAGCGGCTTGCCGGCGGCCGTTACGGTGAGGCCGGTCGAGGCCAGCGAGGCGCAGCCGCCGGTGCCGGTTACCACCACGGTGTAGGCACCGGGGTTGGCCGTGCCGTTGGCCGTGTAGGTCTGGCCGGTGGCGCCGCTGATGATAACCCCGTTGAGGTACCACTGGTTGCCGGTAGCGGCCGAGCTGGTCAGGATGGCCGTGCCGGGCGTGGTGTACTGCACCGTCACCGTCGGCTGGGCCGGGCGCGGGCTGATGGCAACCGTGGCCGTACTCGTCACGGCGGCGCAGCCGCCGGCCGCCGCTACCGTGTTGGTCACGGTGTAGGTGCCCGCCGTCGAAGCCGTCAGGTTGATGGCGCCCGTCGTGGCGTTCAGGCTCAAGCCCGTGGTCGAGGTGAACGTGCCGGCCGTAGCGCCCGCGCCGAGGGTGGCGTTGAGGGTGCCCGGGGAGCCGGCGCAGAGGAAGCCCGCCACCACGTAGCCAAACGAGGCGGTAGCCGGGGCGGTAATCGTGACCTGCGCGGTGCTGGTGGCAGCGGCGCAGCCCCCGGCGGCGGCCACGGTGTTGGTTACCGTGTAGGTGCCCGGGGTCGAGGTCGAGGGCGTGATGGCGCCGGTGGTGGCGTTAATCGTCAGGCCGGTGGTCGAGCTGAACGTGCCGGCCGTGGCGCCAGTTGTCAGCGTCGGAGCGGCGGCGGCCGTAGCCGAGGTGCAGAACGAGGTGGCGGCGTAGCTGAAGCCCGCCGCCGCCGGAGCCGTGATGGTCACGGTGGTCGTGCTGTTGCAGGTGCCCGAGGCAGCGTAGGTCACGGTGTAGGTGCCGGGCGTCGAAGCCGTCAGGTTGATGGCGCCCGTCGTGGCGTTCAGGCTCAGGCCGGTGGTCGAGGTGAACGTGCCGCCCGTAGTGCCCGTGACGGTGGGAGCGGGGTTGGTGCCCGACTGGCAGAAGGCGCTGGCCGCGTAGCTGAAGGCCGCGTTGCAGGCCGCCGGGGTCAGGTCCTGGCCGGTCACGTACACGTTCTTGAGCATGGCGTAGCGGCCGGCGCTGGTGCTGCCGCAGCTGTAGTAGAGGCGGAACGTGAGCGTCTGGCCGGCCGTCAGCGTCACGCCGGCGGCGCCGGCGAAGGAGAGGCGGTAGGTGTTGCTGGGGCCGGCCGTCTGGTTGGCCAGCAAAATGGGGGTGGCGAAGGCGCCGTTGGCCGTGCTCTGCAGCCCGCCCGCCGGCCCGCGCCCGCCGATAACGTCGGCCGAGTCGGAGGCAAAGCCCGAGCGCGACCAGACCACCGCCAGCTTGGTGTTGCTGCTGGTGTTGTAGAAGGCCGTGGTGAGGACCAGCGAGTCGAGGCGGATGGTTTTGCCGGCCGCCGCCGTCACCGTGAACTGCTCCGCGAAGCGGCGGTTCAGGTTGCCGCCCGGGCCGCCCACGGCCGTGCCCCACGACCCGTCGCCGTTGGCCGTCGTGCCGAAGGCCTGGCCGAACACGTTGGAATACGCCCGGATGGCTGGCACGGTCGTGCCGTTCGATCCGTAGAAATTGCGCAGCGTCGGGGTGCTGGCTGTCACGGCGGGCACGCGCACGGCGGTGCTGTCTTGGTTGCCGGCTTTCAGCGGCCACCACTGCAGCGGGGCCGATACCGGGGCGGTGGTCGTCACGGCGTTGCCCGTCACGGCCACCGTCTGGGCCGCAGCGCCGGGGCTGGCGTGGCCGATGGTGCCGGCGTAAGCCCCGGCCGCGCTGGCGTTCAGCCGTACGCTGATGGTCATGTTAGCCAAGGTGTTGGCCGTGGGCGTCAGCACCAGGGGCGCGGCGCTGGTGTACCAGTTGGTGCCGCCGTTGGCCGATACCTCGTAGCCCGCCGGCGGAGTTACCGTCACGTTGCCGGTCAGGTTCACGCCGCCGAGGGTGTAGCTCTGGGTGGCCGAGGGGCCGCCGGCGTACTGCGTAAACGCGCCCAGGGTGCCCGTCACGCTGATGGTCTGCACGCTCGATACCTGAATGGTTTCGGTGGTGTGCGTGGCCGCGCCGGCCTTGGAGGCGCGCAGGTAGTAGTAGTACGCCGTGCCGGAGGCCGGCAGCGCGTCGGTGGTCGAGAAGTTGATGGTCGAGTCGTTCGGCGCCGTCACCTCGTAGATCTTGCTGAAGGTGGTGTTGTCGGCGGAGCGGAACAGCTCGTACTTGATCTGGCTCAGGGCCCAGCTGATGTTCCAGCTCAGGGTGGCCTGCGAGGCGCCCTTCACGGCGCGGAAGTTCGACACGGCAATGTCCGGGGCGGCGCCGGTGCAGAAGCCGGTGGCCACCGCGCACGGGTCCCAGGTGCCGAACAGGCTGGCGCGGCTGTAGGCGGCCGTGTCGGCGGCCGTCAGCTGCTGCGACCAGCTCGCGCGCTGGGCGGTGGGCACCAGCGTGCCCGCGTAGTACTTGCTGCGGAACTCGGCGTAGGTAATCAGGCTGGTGTTGGTGCCCGCGTCCCAGGTGGTCCAGCCGGCCGGCTGCAGCAGGCCCGCGCCCACCGTGCTGTTGATAAACACGGTTTTGTTGTTGGCCAGCGGCGACGAGCCGGTGGAGTTCTGCCACGGGCGGCCCAGGAAATACAGCGTGCCGCCGGTGTTGGCCGGCAGCTTGGTTTTCTTGAACACGTAGCCGTAGGCCTGGCCCGGGGGCGTGTTGGCAGCGGTGATAAACGAGCTGCCGGCCGCGGTACGCGCCTTGGCGTACACCACGCAGTTCTCGAACAGCGCTACCGACGAGCCGAAGATGAAGTCCACGTTGCCGTCGATGTAGCAGTCCTTGAAGTAGTGGCGCGGCGTGCCGTTGCCCTTGGTGTAAAGCGTGTCCTGGTTGCCGAGGAAGCGGCAGTTCTTGAACGCGGCGCGGTCGGCATTCAGCAGCACGGCCACGGCCTGCGTGCCGTCGCCGTAGGAGTTTTCAAAGGTGATGTTCAGGGCCGAAAAATCGTCGGCATTCACCGCAAAGCTGGCCGAGTTCTGGGTGCCCACCGTGCCGCCGCCCGGCAGCGCGTTGCTGGCCCCGTCGTCGTAGGTCAGGATGGTATTGGCCACGCTCTCGCCCACCAGCTGCAGGAAGGGCTTGTTGGCGGGCACGCTGATTTTCTCCTTGTAGCGGCCGTTTTTGATGAAGATGGAGTAGACCGCGGTGCGGCCCGTCGGGGCGGCGTTGATGGCGGCCTGCACCGTGGTATAGTTGCCGCTGCCGTCCTTGGCCACCGTCACGTCGTAGGCCAGCAGCCGGGAGCTGAGGCCCGAGAGTAGCAGCAGACACAAAGTCAGCCAGGACCAGCGCAGGGCCGTGGTCGGCCTGGGCAGGGTAGAGGTTTGGAGCATGCAGAATGCGGGTTAGGGTGAGAATCAACTGAATATTAGCCTCCCGCAACCCGCATTCAGCGCGGCCCGCCAAGCCTTTATTTGCGCAATCGATGTCGGGAACGTTGCCGGAACAACCCCGTTCCGCGTCGGCGTGGGTGAGTGCTTACTCTTCCTCTCCCAAACGTTGCCGGACGCCGAAGCGCGAGCTGGCCCAGCCCCGCCGCTGATTCCGGCCGGCAGCCCCGCCGCCCCGGGGCAGATCCGGCTCAGGGCCAGGCACGGTGGCCCGGGGCGCCGCCCAAAACGGGCCCGCAACCCAACCTTTGGGCCGGCAACGGACTCCTGACCGTAAATCACCCCTGCCGATGCGCGTGAGCTACCCCCGATTCCCCCGCTTGCTTAGTCCGTTACTGATCATGTTGCTGTTCATCTGCAGCCGCCCGCCCGAGGCCGCCGCGCAGCACCGCCCACTGCTACCGGCCGCCGGGCGCGGCCACACCCTCGAAGACACCGTGCAGGCCGTGCGCCGGCTGTTCAACGGCCACGACGCGGCCAGCACGTCCGGCTTGGCCGTCGGCGTGGGCGGGCTCAGCGTCATCGGCGTGGGCGCGCTCATGCCCGCGCCCTTCGGCAACCCCGGCCTCCGGGGCAATTTCATTGCCACCGGTGCCCTGGCTACCGGCGTCGGGGCGGGGCTGTCGTTGCGGCGCATGCTGCGCTTCAGCCCCAAGCACCGCGACGAAGTGCTGGCCGCCTACCAGCAGGGCGAGCCGCTGCCGCCCTACGTGCGCCGCCGCCTGCGGCCCGAGCATTTTCAGCCCGGCCGGTAGCGCCCCGGGGCCGCGCGGCGGCCCAGCCAATAGCTGCCCGAATCAGACTTCGTGCAGCTGCGCCTAAATGGCCAAACAGCGGCCCTGGGGCTCCAAGGTGGGTAGCGGCTGGCCGCGGGGCTGACATCCTGCCCTGGGCCTGGCCAGCCAGCGGCTTGGCTGCGGGCGCTATCTTCCGGGCACACAGTTACGCTATTCCATGAAACTCTATCTACTCCTGGCGGGGCTGCTGGCGTCGGGGCTGGCCAGCCGCGCCCAGACGCCCGCGCCGGCCGCTGCCCAGGCCGCCGCGCCCACTCCGCAGCTCGCCCCCCGGGCCGATACCGTTGCGGCCCTGCACCGGCTGTTTGCCCGCCGGCGTCGCCAGTTCCTGGTTATCGGCGCCGGCGGCGCCGCGCTGAGCATCGGTAGCAGCATTGTCTGGAGCCGGGTGGCCGTGGAAACGAGGACCGGGGGCAGCATTATCAGACCGCTGTTTCCGCCCGAGACTTACCCCATCATCGGGGTCAGCGTCGGCATCGGCTTTGGGATTGTGGGGGCGGCGCTGGCCGGCGACTTCGGCCCCCGGCGCGAGGCCGAAACGGTGCGGCGCTACGAGGCTGGCCACCCGCTGTCGGCCGCCCTGCGCCGCCGCCTGAGGCTGCGCTGACGCGCCCCGGCCCGCCCCACAAGCACCTGCGCGCCCGCCGTCACCGCCCGGGCCCGGTGGGGAAGGCGACGTTGTCCTGCGCGCGCAAAGACCAGCCCCGCCGCGGCCAACCAGTGGTCAGTCGCGGCGGGGCTGGTCGGCAAGCGGCGAAATGCCGGCGCGGCGGCCGGGTAGCCGGCGCCCGGCCGGCCGCTAGAAGCGGGTCTTGACGATGGCGAAGCGCGGCGCGGTGGGCTGGTAGGGGTAGAGCACGTAGGCGTCGTTGCTGCGGCGCGTGATGGTGGTGGGGCTGACCGCGCCGGTGACAAAGGAGCCGGTGGCAGCGGCCGTGGCCCAGCCATCGGTGCTGCCGAGGCGGTACACGGTGCCCTGGCTGCCGGCCACCACCAGCAGCGTCTGGTTGTCGGACAGCAGCAGGCCGTCGGCCCCGGCCAGGTTTTGCGTCGTGGTGACGCGGGTGAAGCCGGCCGGGTTGCTCAGCGGCACCTTGAAGAGGCTGCCGTCGCTGGTTTTGGCCACCAGCAGGTAGCCGTCGGGGTGGTACACGATGCCGTTCAGGCCGAAAGTGGTGCTGCTCAGCTGCGCGTTATCGAGCAGGACGGTGGCGTTGCCCTGCAGATCCAGCTTGTAGATAACCGGGGCGAAGCTGTCGGTGATGTAGGCGTTGCCCTGCGCATCGACGGCAATGTCGTTGGCGAAGTGCTGCGAGTAGGCAGCGGCTTTGCTGCCCAGGTCGGTGTAGGCGAGCAGGTTGCCGGTGGTGGCGTTGAAGACGGCCACGGCTGCCAATTTGCGCTGCGTGGCGGGCGAGGTGCGGGCGGGGTTGAAGTTGTTGTCGGCCACGGCGGCCAGCACGCGGTTGCGGCCCGCGTCGAGGTGCAGCCCGATGGTCGAAATCAGCCGCGCGTCGTCGGCCAGGGCGGTGTAGGTGCTGTCGTCCTTCACCGTGATGATGCGGCCCTCGCGGCGGGAGCTAACGATAAAGCGCTGGTTGGCGGCGTCCCACTGAATGCCTTCGGGGTGCGAGGCCGCCAGCGGCACCGTGATTTTGTCGGGCGTGGCGGGTATTTCCACCGGGTCGTCGTCGTCGTTGGAGCAGCCGGGCAGCAGCGCCAGCAGCGGCAGCAGCACGACGAGCAGGCGCAGCAAGCGGGGCAAAGAAGGGGCAGCGGGCAGCTGGGGTAAAAACGGGTGTTGCATAAATGCGGCGTTTGGAGTCAGGGTATTAATCTGCTGACTATACGCTCATTGGCCGCATTCGGTCGGGCTGCCTGCACGCGCTGCCAAAACAAGCGGCCTGGTGGCCCGCCTCCAATGGCGGGCCGCCAGGCCGGCAGCGGCGGCAAGCGGGGCTAGGGCTTGCGGAAAATCAGCGTGCTGTAGCTGTCGGTCTGGTCGCCGCCGGTAAAGCTGCCCTGCAGCCCGTAGCCCTGGGCAAAGAGCTTGTCGAAGAGCACCTGCAGCTGCCTGGCGTTGTACTCCTGGCTTTTCTTGCCCGCCACAGTTTCGATTTTGCCGGGGCCGTAGGTGATAATGGCCTGGTTCCAGCCGCCGGATTCGCGCCCCCGCACTACGGCCGTGTTGCCCGAAGTGGTTTAGGCCTGGGCGGGTGGGCTGCCCCACAGGCTGAGCGCGGCCAGGCCGCAGGCAAGAAGAAGCTTTTTCATGGCAGAAGCGGGGACCAGGGTGGGCGCTACCCCGGGTAAAAAGTCCGCCAGCGCAGCCGCGCGACGCAATGACTTCCGGCCGGTCGGCTCACGCCCCGGGCCCCTGGGGCAGGCCGAGCAGGTACAGCTTCCGGGCCTTGCCTCCCAGCAGGCCGGTTTCCCAGGTGTAGTCGGCTGCCTGCAGGCCTTCGAGCAAGGTCCTCATGTCGTCCAGCGTGTAGGTGCGGGCGTTGGAAACGGCGCCGTCCCAGGCAAAGCACAGGGGAATAACCGGCAGCACGTAGGTGAAGAACAGCTGCCGGATGGTGAGGGGCCGGACGAAGGGCGTGAGCAGCAGCGCCAGCAGGAAATTCGGCAGCAAAGCCACCCACCACAGGCCGATGGGGAAGCTGTTGTCGCTGATTTCGTACACGCAGATCGGCTGGCGCTGCTGCTGAGCGTCTTGCAGGATGCCCCGGGCCACGGCCGGGCGCATGTGGTGCAGGCTGCAGATCATGGTGCGCACCCCGCGCAGCTCCACGTCCACGCGCGTGGCGTCGACGGCGTGGGTTTGGTAGCGCAGGGCCGGGTCGTCCCCTGCGTTGATGGCCGCGGCCAGTTCCCGGTTGGGGTACAGGTCCGTCATGGTCAGCCGCAGGTGGCCGCGGCCGGGCTGGGCTTTCAGGGTTTGGTACACCTCCAGCATCGGCCCGCCGCTGCCCGAGCACAGGTCCACGATGGTGGCGGTATCGGTGTGGGCCAGGGCCCGGCGTAGCAGTTCCTCCAGGTGAGCAGACGAGCCCAGGAGCCGGTGCATGACCACAATCAGCCGCGTCAGGCCGGTGCGCAGCCCGTGGGGAAACCAGGCAAAGTCCTCGAACTCAAACAGGTGAATGCGTTTCATCGTGGCGGGCCGCTTGCGAAGACGGATTTGCGGGGGCAACCTACAAAAGCATACTCGTTATGGCATAGTGAATTATATATGTTTTTTGGCGGGTAAAAGACCGCACCCGCACGGTGGCGCCGGAGCATTGGCGCTGAGAACAGCCGTGGCATCGGTACCGCTGTCGGGCAAGCTGTCAACTCCACCTTCCCGCGGAAACGCCCGGTACGGCGCTTACGCGTACCACTTGCCAGGGCGCGGGCCATTCAGCTTTTTGAGCCCACGGCTAGGCCGTGCTCATCAAAAAGGCCCCGCCGGCAAGCTGCCGACGGGGCCTTTCCCATAAATCAAGCTCCTGCTTACTCCACGGCCGGCATTTCCACGTTCACGAAGCGAATCTGCCCGTCCTGCAGTTCGGCTTCCACCACGGCGTCCTTCGAGACTTTGCCCGAGAGGATTTCCTTGGACAGCTCGTTCAGAATCAGCCGCTGCAGCACGCGCTTCAAGGGGCGGGCACCGAAGGTCGGGTCGAAGCCCTGCTCGCCGAGGAAGTCGAGCACCTCGTCGGTGGCTTCCAGGCGGATGCCGGCTTCTTCCAGCCGCTGCTGGATCTGCCGGAACTGGATGTCGACGATTTTGCGGATTTCCTTGCGCTTGAGCGGCTGGAACATCACGATTTCGTCGATGCGGTTCAGGAACTCGGGGCGCATGTGCTGCTTGAGGCGGTCCACCACTTCCTCGCGGGTGCGGTCCACCACCTCGTCGTGGTTGTACTCGTTCAGCTCCTTGAAGTTCCGCTGAATGATGTCGGCCCCGGTGTTGGAGGTCATGATGATGATGGTGTTCTTGAAGTTCGCCACCCGGCCCTTGTTGTCGGTGAGGCGGCCGTCGTCGAGCACTTGCAGCAGGATGTTGAACACGTCCGGGTGGGCCTTCTCGATTTCGTCGAGCAGAATTACCGAATAGGGCTTGCGGCGCACCGCCTCGGTGAGCTGCCCGCCTTCGTCGTAGCCCACGTAGCCGGGAGGCGCCCCGATCAGGCGCGACACGGCGTGGCGCTCCTGGTACTCCGACATGTCGATGCGCACCATCGCGTTGTCGTCGTTGAACAGGTACTCGGCCAGGGCCTTGGCCAGCTCCGTCTTGCCGACGCCGGTGGTGCCCAGGAAGATAAACGAGCCGATGGGCCGCTTGGGGTCCTGCAGGCCGGCGCGGGAGCGGCGCACGGCGTCGCTGATGGCCATAATGGCTTCCGACTGGCCGGCCACGCGCTTGCCCAGCTCGGCTTCCAGGTTCAGCAGCTTCTCGCGGTCCGACTGCAGCATCTTGCTCACCGGAATGCCGGTCCATTTGGCTACCACTTCAGCAATGTCCTCGTGGGTCACCACTTCCTGCAGCATCGAGCCGCCGTCCTTGTTGGCGTTGGCCTGGTCCTGCAGCTCTTTCAGCTTGGCTTCGGCTTCCTGAATCTTGCCGTAGCGCAGCTCGGCCACGCGGCCGTAGTCGCCCTGGCGCTCGGCCTGCTCGGCTTCCATCTTAAACCGCTCGATGGCCTCTTTCTGCTCCTGGATGTCGTTGAGCACGTTTTTCTCCGACTCCCAGCGGGCTTTCAGCGAGTCGCGCTTGTCACCCAGCTCGGCCAGCTCCTTGTTGAGCACGGCTTCGCGGTCCTTGTTGTCCTCGCGGCGGATGGCCTCGCGCTCAATCTCCAGCTGCATGATGCGGCGCTGCACCTCGTCCAATTCCACGGGCATGGAGTTCAGCTCGATGCGCAGCTTGGCGGCGGCTTCGTCCATCAGGTCAATGGCTTTGTCGGGCAGAAACCGGTCGGTGATGTAGCGGCTCGACAGCTCCACGGCGCTGATGACGGCGTCATCGGTAATGCGCACGCCGTGGTGCAGCTCGTACTTCTCCTTGATGCCGCGCATGATGCTGATGGCGTCCTCGATGGTCGGCTCGTCCACCGTCACGGCCTGGAAACGGCGCTCCAGGGCCTTGTCCTTCTCGATGTACTTCTGGTACTCCTTGAGGGTGGTGGCGCCGATGGCGTGCAGCTCGCCCCGCGCCAGGGCGGGCTTGAGCAGGTTGGCCGCATCCATGGCGCCCTCGCCGCCCGCGCCGGCCCCGATCAGGGTGTGCATCTCGTCGATGAACAGGATGATCTGGCCCTCGGCGTCGGTGACTTCCTTGATGACGGACTTGAGGCGCTCCTCGAACTCGCCCTTGTACTTGGCGCCGGCGATGAGCAGGCCCATGTCGAGCGACATGATGGTTTTGTCCTTCAGGTTCTCGGGCACGTCGCCGGCCACGATGCGCTGGGCCAGGCCCTCCACGATGGCGGTTTTGCCCACGCCCGGCTCGCCGAGCAGCACGGGGTTGTTCTTGGTGCGGCGGCTCAGGATCTGGAGCACGCGGCGGATTTCCTCGTCGCGGCCGATAACCGGGTCCATCTTGCCGGTGCGCACCTGCTCGTTGAGGTTGCGGGCGTAGCGGTTCAGGCTCTGGTACTGGTCCTCGGCCGACTGCGAGGTGACCTTGCGGCCCCCGCGCAGCTCCTGGATGGCGGCTTTCAGGTCCTTGAGGTTGAAGCCCGTGTCCTTGAGCAGGGAGGCCACGCTGTCCTTGCCGTCGACCAGGGCCAGCAACAGGTGCTCCACGGAGATGAATTCGTCGCCGAACTCCTTGAGGAAGCCGTTGGCGCGCTGCACGGCGGCGGCGGCTTCGTTGGCGAGGTAGGGCGAACCGCCGCTTACCTTGGGGTAGCCATTGACAATGGCATCCAGGCGCGGGGTGAGGATGTTCAGGTTGACGCCGAGCTTCTTGGCCAGAAACCCGGTCACGTTTTCATCCACCTGAAAGATGCCTTTCAGGAGGTGGCCCGTCTCGATGGCCTGCTGCTGGAGGCCGCCGGCAATTTCGGTGGCCTTCTGCACGGCCTCCTGGGCCTTGATGGTGAAGTTGTTGAAGTTCATAACGCTAAGTCTCGTTCGGGTGCTTTGGTCTAAAGCTGATACGGGCTTAGCAAAGGATGGGCTAAAGGGAATATTCGGACTTTTTGTCCGGTTTTGAGACTTTGACGGATGTTGTTTATGTAGTTTTGGCAGAAACTCGCAAATAAGTGGGTATATATGCAACGAAAGGGCCTAGTACCAACTAGGTCCTTTCGTTGCATATATACCCACTTATTTGAGATTTATTGCCTTGTTATTCAGGGTTTCCTCTAACTAGATATTAAAATTAATTGAATTAAATTTTAATATCTAGTTAGAGGAAAATTTTAGGTTGTTGGGTTTGTGTATCTTCTTTTTAGCAAGAATGACTTTTTCCTTTGATAAATTAACCCATAGTACTCGCCAGTTTTCTGGTAGTAACTGCTGCAGCGGCGACTGTATATCAGAGCTTCCCATCCACCAAGTGGTATGTTCTCTGGCTGCTTTTGGCAAAGGGTTTTTTATAATTTTTTCCACTCCTATGAATGTAAGGTTGCGTACTGGGTGTTTGTCGCTGGCAAGTAAGTATTCTACCAATGGAGCATACTTATTGTCAATAGTTTCATCTTGCTCCTTTTCTAAATGAAAATCATTGTTCGTGTCTTCGAAAGTATTATTGTTTTGTTGATTATCGTCTGATGTTAGATCCTGGTGACTAGAATTAGGTAAGGGTTGGTGAGATTTATACCAGTCTGCGCAATATCTGAGCTGGTCTCTCTCTATTGATGATATGTCACCTCTGAAGTGGACTAATTTGTTCCGAGTTTCTCGTACAGATTCCATCATTTCGTGCCAAGCTTCCCGAGGAACACGAAATACTGTTCTGAGTTTTTTCCATGCTTTTTCTTGCATGGCTAATTGGATATATTCTGCTAAGGTTAAATCATCAAACCGGCGTTTCTCTTTGTCACTTGGGAAATGTTTGTCAACAATTGAATCTATTGTTTCTTGGGTTGGAGTAATGTTCTCTGATTTGCAAAGGTGCTTGAGAGAGGCTACGCTCTTCTTTCTCATTCCATCCCAAGAATTTCCTAGACTAGCTACGGCTTCTTGCAAGGCAGTACTCTCTTCCTCTATTGAGCTATATGTGTTTCTTATATGCGCTTTTAAAGTGCTTTCGATATCTTCAACTAATACGATATCTTCCGCTCTTCCTCTGAAATATTGTGTTGTGTCATAGTCGGTGATAATGCCTATTAATTTCCGGCCGCCATCAACTATTAATACAGCGGACGATTTTAATAGAAAGTCTAGTAAGTATAAGAGGTCTTCGTCGACTGGAAACGTGGGCGCCTTTATTACTGCGTCAATAACATGTAAGTCTCTGACTTTTGTGCCTAGGTTTAATAAGGCTCTTGCAATAGAATCAGTAGTTACAATTCCTGTTGGCCTACCGTCTTCATCCAGCACAGGTAATTGGCTGAAGTCGTTTTTTAGCATAAGTGATAATGCTTCGGTTAGCGAGTTTTCTGGAGAAACAGTTACCGGGGTCGACTTTGTCTGGAGTAGATGTTTAGCAGGTAAGGGCATGGCGGTTTGAGTTATGTCTGCAGAGTTTATGACTAAGAGAGGTGTTATTGATGTGGCCGTTACCCCAGCTTCCCCAGCGTCTCCGAGCTGCTTTTCTGCTTGCCCGGCCGGTCGATGATGAGGCGGGCGGCTTGGATGCGCTGGTAGAACGCGGGGTGGGAGCGGGCGTACTTGCGTAGGCTGCGGTCGAGGCGGTCTTCGAGCAGGGTGGCCAGGTCGGAGAATTTGGCTTTGATGGCGAGGCGGGCGGCTTTGCCTTCGCTGATTTGCTGGCGCGGGTCGTTTTTGCTGCCGTTGAAGGCGGTGAGGACGTCTTGCAACTCCTGCAGGCGCTCCTGGGTCAGGCCGTACTCTTCGAGGGGCTGGGCGTGCTTGGTGGCGAGGTCGAGCAGGTGCTGGGCTACGTCGGTGAGGGCGGTGGCGCGCAGGCGGGCGAGGGTGCCGTAGCTGTGGTTGGCGGCGGCTTGCAGGCTGCGGTCCTGCTGGTCGGTGGCGTAGGCGTACAGGTCGCCGGCAATTTCGCCGGCGCTGGTGGCGAGCAGCTCGCGGCGGTCGGTCTTGGCGGCGGTTTTGCCTTTGACGGGGCGCAGGGTTTGCTGGCGCAGCGGGGCGAGGTCGTCGGTGAGCTGCTGCAGCTCCGTCAGCGCGCGTTGGAAGGCTTTGTCCTGCTGGTAAGGGGTGGTGTCGTGCCCGAGGGCGAGCAGCACGTTTTGGGCGGCGGTGAGCCGGTTGTCTTGTTTGGCGGTAAGCATGCAGGAATGCGGGTATGGGGTGAAACTGGGAATCAGACGACGCGAATAGGTGTGCGCAGGGGTAGCATAGGAGCGAAGCTCAAGAATAGGAATATCCGGGTGAATTGTGGTAATACTCAGGGTGAAAAATGTGTAACCCAGCTTGCGACGACTGAAACATAGCTTGCGACGACCGGGGCCAGGTTTGCGACGACTGCGGCCGGCCTGCGAAGACCTGAAACCAGGTTGCGGACACTCGGAACTGGTATGCGGAGGGGCGTGACCAGGCTGCGAAGCCCCGAGGCCGGGCTTGCAACGGCTGCGGCCGGTATGCAGGCGCTTGGGGCCAGGCTTGCGACGTTTGGGGCCGGGCTTGCGGTGGTTAAGACCGGGGCGAAGCTTTTGCTGCGTCGGCCCGGGAGGCGGCTGACGCCTGAGCATGGTTTTTCCCTGCGGAGCGGGGCGCTTCGGTGGGGGCCTCGCTAAGTCCTATCTTGAGCCATTCCTCAATCATTCGGCTATTGTTCATGTCTGCTTATTCACGTAGGGCGGGGCTGCTGCTCCTGGTTTGGCTGGGCGTCGGGCTGCTGTCGGCGGCGGCCAACCACCTGATGGGCGGCGAGCTGACGTACCGCTACCTCGGCGCGCTGGGGGCCACCGCAACGCCCCACCGTTACGAGCTTACGGCGCGCATCTACTCCGACAGCCTGGCGCTACCCGCCGGCAGCCCGGTGCTGCCGATTACCCTTTACGCGAAGAGTGCCGGGCGCCCCATTCTGTTGTCGGTATCGGTGCCGCGGCTGCGCTCCAGCCTGCTGCCGCCATCGGTAGCGGGCGGATGCACGCCGGGCGGGTGGGAGGTGACCCTGACGCAGTACGTGACCGTCGTGGACCTGCCCGCCGTGGCCGAGGGCTACGCGGCGGCGGCGACGCTGAGCTACCGCTCGGGCCTGGCGCAAAACCTGGCCACTCCCGAGCGGCAGCTGATGAGCCTGACCGCGGATCTGGCGCCAGGCGGGCTGCCCAATGCCTCGCCGGTTTTTGCGGACCGCGCCACCGTGCAGATCTGCCTGGGCGACACCAGCGTGGTGCTCAACAACGCCTACGACGCCGACGGCGACCGGCTCAGCTACCGGCTGGGCACGCCCACCGGATCGGTGACGTCCCTCAGCACCCAGCCCGTGGCCTACGCCGCGGGCTACAGCGCCGCTACGCCCTTCGGAGCTTCGGGCTACGCCGCCATCGAGGCCCGCACGGGGGTGGCGCGCTACCGCAGCCAGCGCCAGGGAAACTTTGCGCTGGCGCTGGACGTGAGCGAGTACCGGGTGGTGAACGGGCAGGAAGTGCTGCTGGGCACCACCCGGCGCGACATCCTGGTACTGGTGGCGCCGTGTACGGGCCCGGTCAATGCGCCCCCGGTCTTGACCACCACCCCGGCCCGGCGCGACTTTCAGGTGCTGCCCGGCCAGACGCTGAACGTCGCCCTCACGGCCACCGACCCGGAAGCCCAACCCCTGCGCATGACGGTGAGCAGCGTGCTGCTTGACGGGCCGGGCCTCGTCGACGCCGCGGTGAACGGGCAGCCCGGCAACGGCAGCCCCGCGGCCCCGGTGGGCCGGGTACTGCTGAGCGGCCCCGGCCCCGTGACCGGTAGCTTTCAGCTGCGGGCCAGCTGCGCGCAGGCGCGGCCCGAGCCCTACGACGTGGTGGTGACCGTGGACGATGGCGGCTGCAGCCGCCACCTGAGCGCCCTGGTGCTGCGCATCACCGTGCTGGAGCCGCCGGCGCCGGGGCGCATCGTGGGCGACTCGGTGGTGTGCGCCGACAGCGACGTGCGCTACGCCGTGGCGGGGCCCGCGGCGAGCAGCTACCAGTGGACGGTGACCGGCGGGCAGATTCAGGGCGTCTCGACAGGGAGCACCGTGCTGGTGCGCTGGCCCGGCGGCGGGGGCACCGGCACGGTGGCGGCGCGCGCTACGCTCGGCCCCGATTGCCGCACGGCCGCCGCCCTGCGCCCGGTGGTTATCGAGCCCCGCCTCGCCATTGCGGGGCCGGCGGTGTATTGCCGCACCGCCAATACCGGGCTGCGCTACCAGGTTGGCGGTCCGCCGGCGCGCTACCAATGGAGCATCAGCGGCGGGCGCATCGTGAGCGGGCAGGCCACCAGCGAGGTGACCGTGGACGTGGCGCCCGGCGCCGGTGCCACCCTGCGGGTAGTACATCCGGACTTTGCCGGGTGCGGCGGCGACACGTTCCGGATCGGCGAGGACAACACCTGCCTGTACTTCTACAACATTATCACGCCCAACGGCGACGGGCAGAACGACACATTCGTCATCGAAAACGTGGAGCGTCATCCCCACACGGCGCTGACTTTGTACTCCCGCTGGGGCCAGCTGCTGTATCAGTCGGCCGATTACCGCAACACCTACGACGGGGAAGGCGCCGGGGCCGGCGTGTACTACTACCACTGCCGCCTGGCCGACGGCACGGTGTACAAGGGCTGGCTGGAAATCGTGCGCTAGCCCTGCTCGCCACGCGGCGGCGCGCACCTCAGCGGCTGCCGGCGGCGTGGTGGGGGTGGGGCAGGCCCTGCAGCAGGGCCTCGGCGTGGGCGGCGTGGCGGGCCACGACGGTTTGCATGCGGCCCAGCCACTGCCGGTACTCGGCGTCCCGGGCGCTATCGGCAGCCAGGCCGAACAGGCGCACGGCTTGGCGGTGGTCGGCCACCATCATCCGGGCGTAGTAGGCGTCGAGCTGCGGGGCGGGCAGCTGGCGCAGGCTGTCGATTTTCTGGCGGTAGGCCAGCAGGGTGGTATCGGGCGGCACCATGCCCTTGCGGCGCATCAGGGCGCGGTACTCAGCGTTGATGGCGCTGTGCTCCGTCACCATCTGGGCGGCGTAGGCCCGCACGGCGGGGCGGGTGGCGCGCTCGGCGGCTACCTGGCCCGCTTCCACTTCAAAGATGCCCGCGCAGCCGGCCATCGGCATGAAAAAGCAGCCGAAGGCATCGAGCGTGCAGGTGGTGGGCGGCGCGGTGGTGGCTGATTGCTCGGGGCGCGCGGCCGGCTGGCAGGCCCCAAGGGTGAGCAGCAGCAAAGCCGGCAGCGGCCGGAGGCGGGGAGTGGGCATGGTGCAGACGAGGAAAACCGACCGGATGGCCCGCGGCCGGGCAGTCAATATATTATTCCGCCTATACTTAGGCAAGAGCGGTACCGCAACTGCGTGAATCATTCGGCGCCGGCGGGGCGCCGGAAGCCGGTACCTTTGTCCGCCAGTAAGCAGGGCGGCAGTTGCCCGAACCCCGGGCGGAACCTACAGGAATATGCGACAACGACTGCGGCGGCAAGCGCGCCGGGTACGGGTGATAGTTTACCAGGAAACGCTGTTCGACTGGCAGGAGCATTTGTGGACGTTTGTGGGCGCCTTCGCGGGCATCGGCCTGATCGGGCTGCTGAACCGCGAGCTGCTGGGCCCGGCCGATACCCTGCTGCTGGTGGGCTCGTTCGGCGCGTCGTCGGTGCTGATTTACGGCGTCATTAACAGCCCGCTGGCCCAGCCGCGCAACCTGCTCGGCGGGCACGTGCTCGGGGCCCTGGTGGGCGTGACGGCGCAGCAGTGGCTGGGCACGGAGCAGTGGCTGGCCGCGGCGCTGGCGGTGGCCGCCTCCATCGTGCTGATGCAGATAACCAAAACCCTGCACCCGCCCGGCGGGGCCACTGCGCTGATTGCGGTGGTGGGCTCGGGGCGCATCCGGGAGCTGGGCTACTGGTACGTGCTGCTGCCGGTGCTGCTGGGCGCCCTGCTATTGCTGGCCGTGGCGCTGGTGGTCAACAACCTGCCCGGCACGCGCCGCTACCCCGCCAACCCGCACTGGTACCGGGTGTGGCAGCGCTACCGCCGCCCCAAGCCGCCGACGGTCTAGCGCTGGTGCGCCGGCAGCCAGGAACGCCTTGCCGCACCCCGCGCCCAAAACGCGGCGGCTGCGCGGGCGCCGCATTAAGCGGGAAGCTCCGGGCGGTGGTCGTCGCCGCCGATTCCTACCTTGTCGTCTTTCCCTCAACCGCATGTGGAACCCGTTTCGGCGCCGACAGCTGGGCCCGGCTGATTTGTCGGACAACCTGCGCGCCATCATTGCCCGCAGCCGCGAGGAAGCCATCCGGCTCGACAACGACTTCGTGCACCCGGTGCACCTGCTGCTGGCCGTGCTGGCCGATGAAAGCAGCAGCCTGTACCGGGTGCTGCAAGCCACGGGCACGGAGCTGGCGGCCCTGCGGCGCGACCTGGAAAACAGCCTGAAGGGGCGGCGCACCACCCAGCGCGGCGTGACGGTGCGCGGGTCGCTGCCGCTGACCACCGAGCTGGAAGACGCCCTGCGCCGCGCGTTTCGCCTCTCGTTTGCGCTGGGTGCCCGGCAGGTAGAGGCCGCACACCTGGCCCTGGGCATGCTGGAGGCTCCCGAATCGTCGGGCGCGGGCGTGTTGCGCGGGCTGGGCATCGAAGCCGCGGACCTGGCCGGAGCAGCGTCGGCCGGTTCTTAGGGCCGGGGCCGCGCTACTGCCCGGAGGCCGGCGGGGCCAGCTGCCGGAGCAGGCTGTAGAGCATGTGGTAGACCTCGCGCAGCTGCTCGGGCTCGTCCAGCGCGTCGTCTTTGGAGAAAACCAGGTGCAGGGGCGCGGCCGGGTCGTGGGAGGCGGGGGCGAGGGTCAGGCGGCACTCCTGGTAGCGCAGCAGCGTCGGACGCACGTCGGGCGTGTCGAGCAGCAGGCGGCGCAGGGCCTCGGCGTCGTTGGTGGTGATGATAAAGGCCTCGTCCAGCGCCGGCTCGCCCAGCTCCACGTCGGTCATACCCAGCAGCTTGCCCAGCTCGTGCAGCCAGTCCTGCTCGTGCAGGGCAAAGCGCAGCGGCGTGGCGCCGGGCACCGGCGCGGTGAAGGTGGTGCGGGCAAAGCCGCCCTCGAAGCCGCCGCCCAGGTCGATGTCGATGGCCAGGTGGATAAGGTAGCCGGCCTGCACCAGCTCGGCCGCGTACTCATACAGGTCCGGTTCCTGGCGGATATCGGCGGCCACCTGCTGCCAGAGGGCTTCTTCGGTAGCGGCGGTAAACGTGTGGCGGGGCGGCATGGCGGGGGCGGATTGCGGTAGACGAAAGCGGTACCGGCTGACTTACTGCATTCCTGGCGGCGGGGTTGTGGCCCGTCGCGGGCGGGAGTGGCCGGCGCCGGGCCTCCCGCGGTAGTGGCCTGCAGGTGCGGGCCGGGCGTTGGCGGGGCCGCGGCCGGGTGGCTCCGCAGGAGCGGCGTAGAACGGCTGGGTTATAATGTTAAAAATCGTATATTTAATAAGAGCATTTCACTGCAAGACAACTGTTATGGAAACGCAACCCAAAAAGTACCGGGGCTTCGGCGTGCTGCGCGGCGGCGTGCCGTGGTGGTTCTACGTGGTATTGCTGGTCGGCTTCTACCTGTTCGGGTGGGTGCTGCGCATGCTGGGCGTGATTCCGGCGCACTAGCGCCCGGAGCGGGCGTCGCCCCGAGGGCCACCCCCCACGCGCCACGGCCCCGGCGCTGGCAGCCCCAGACTGCCGGCGCCGGGGCCGTGGCGCGCAAAAGCGGCTACTGCACCAGCAGCGGGCGCGTGACGGTGCCGGTGGCTGTGCGCACGGTGTAGAGGTAGGCCCCAGCCGGCAGCGGGCCCAGCGGGTACTCGATGCGGTGCGTGCCGGCGCCGAGCACCCGGCCCGCGGGCAGCACCTCGGCCACCCGGCGGCCGGCCGCGGTCAGCAGCGTGATGCTCACCGGCTGGGGCTGGTCCAGCGTCAGCTCAAAGGTGGTGCGGTCGTGGCTGGGGTTGGGGTAGGCCCCGAGGCGCAGGGCGGTGGGCGTGCGGGCGGCCGTCACGGTGCCCAGCTTGCCGATGCCCGCGCCGGCCAGCACCACGGCGGGCACGTCGGCGGCCGTGTTCAGCACGCCGCTGTAGACGTACGGCACGGTGGCGGTGCAGGCCCCGAGCGCGTAGGTGTCGCTGGAGTACTGGAACGCGGTGCCGTTGGTGAGCAGGTTGCCCGAGATGTCGCCGAAGCCCACCACCGCGCTGTAGGCCGACACGTAGGGGTTCTTGACGTTGTCGAAGTAGTTGTTCTCGATTTTCAGGCAGGCGCCCACCCGCGAGTTGATGGCCGTGGAGGCAATGTTGCGGTAGTAGTTGTTGAACACGTGCCCGGTGCCGCCCCGAAACAGCGGCAGGCGGGAGTTGATGTTCTCGAAGCGGTTGTGGTGGTAGGTGATTTTGCGGTCGAATGTGTCCGATTCGGTGTAGCCGCTCAGGCTGGCCTTCCACGCATCGTGCAGGTAGTTCCACGAAAACGTGAGGTACTCGCAGTCGTCCTTGGCGTCGAGCAGGCCGTCGTAGTCGTCGACGCCCACGCCCTGGTACTGGTTGTACAGCTCGCAGTGGTCCACCCAGATGTGGTTGGCCGGGCCCTCGATGCCGATGCAGTCCTTGGGTCCCAGCAGCACGTGGTGCACCTTGAGGTTCTGGATGATGATATTGGAGGCGCGGCGCACGTACAGCCCGATGCCGTCGAATTCGCCGCTGGTGCCCACCCCGATGATGGAAATGTTGTTGCGGTCCTTGATTTCGATTTTGTCGTAGGTCGACGGCGTATTGGCCGGGGTGATGACGCCGTTGACGTAGATGGTGAGCGGGGCGTTGCTGGTGTTGGCGCGAATGGCGGCCATCAGCGCCGTGCCGGTGCTCACCGTCACGCTGGCGCCGCCCGCGCCGCCGGTAGTGCCGGTGGTCAGGGCGGCGTTGCCGTAGAGGCCGAACACGGGCGTCTGGGCCTGGGCTGCGGTCAGGGCCAGCAGGCCCAGCATCGTGAGTAAGGGTTTCTTCATAGTGGGAATGAGCGGGAACGAATGGGGCGAGGGTGGGCGCCGCGCCCGGTTGCCAAAGCAAATGGCTTAGAGCGGCTTAGGCGCGGGCGGGCTGCGGCCAGTGAATATGGCAATTGCCCTATGGCTACGCCCGGGTTTGGTGGTATTTATCTGTGCAATCGATATCGGGAACGATGCCAAGGCACCGTCGGGCGGCGGCCCTGCGTATGCTGCAGGGCCGCCGCCGGCCACCTCGCGGCGCGGGCCGCTTCGTCATGCCTGCTCGTTATTACCTCGGCTGCTCCGGCTTCAGCTTCCGCGACTGGAAGGGCGTGTTCTACCCGCCCGAGCTGCCGCCGCGCAAGTGGTTCGCGTATTACTGCACGCAGTTCGACGCCTTGGAGCTGAACGTGACCTTCTACCGCATGCCCGAGCTGAGCGCCTTCGAGGGCTGGTACCAGCAAAGCCCGGCGCACTTCCGCTTCGCGGTGAAGGCCCCGCGGCAGGTGACGCACTACAAGAAGTTCGGGCCCGAGGCCGCGCCCATCCTCGCCGATTTCTACGGCACGGTGCAGGAAGGCCTGCGCGACAAGCTCGGGCCGGTGCTCTTTCAGCTGCCGCCCAAAGCGGCCTACACGCCCGAGCTGCTCGAACGCATCCTGGGGCAGCTCGACCCGGCGTTTCAGAACGTGCTGGAGTTTCGCCACCCGAGCTGGTGGGACGGGGAAGTGTTCCGGGAACTAGGGCGTCACGGCATCAGCTTCTGCGGCCAGAGCCACCCGCTGCCCCTGCCCGACGAGGTCATTGCCAACGCGCCGCTGCTCTACTACCGCCTGCACGGCGTGCCGGAGCTCTACAAATCCAGCTACTCACCCCAGTTTCTGCAGCGCCTGGCCGATGACATCCGGGCCGCGCCCGGCGTGCGCGAGGCCTACGTGTTCTTCAACAACGGCGTCGGCGGGGTGGGGGCGCTGAACGCACGGGAAATGATTGAGCTGATGCCGCAACAGGAATGACGAGGGGAAGGGGCCTCATCCTGGGGCGCAGCCAAAGGGCCTTTCCCGCGCCCTGCACCAACCAAGAAGCGCAGCCGCCAACGCCCAATCGTCCGGGCAATGGTGGCTGCGCTTAGTAGTTGGCGGCGTTTGCCGAAAGAAGGTCTGCTCTTTGTTGACAGCGGCGGTGCAGGGTTTGAGGAAGGTTCTTGACTACCTCGACCTCCGGTTCGCTCTGCTCAGGATGACGTTCTTTTTCATGCACTCATCCACTTATGCCGCTGCCCGGCTCTGGGGCATGGTGTCGATAAGCCACTGGTAGAGCTTGTCGACGTCGGCTTTCTTGAACAGCTCGGTGCCGGGGTTCATGGTGGCGGCGGTGCCGCAGGCCACGCCCAGGCGGGCGGCCTCGCGCACCGGCTGGCCCTGGGCCAGGGCGTGCACCAGGCCGGCCACCATACTGTCGCCGGCGCCCACGGTGCTGCGCTTTTTCACGGCCGGGGCCGGAATGTGGTCCACCAGGTCGCGGGTGACGACGCAGGCGCCCTGCGGCCCCAATGACGCCACCACGATTTCGCAGCGGCCCTCGCCGATCAGGCCCCGGGCAGCCTCGGCCAGGGCCGCGCTGTTCAGCTCCGGCACGCCGGCCAGCTTGCTCAGCTCGCCCACGTTGGGCTTGATCAGGTACACGCCCGCCTCGATGACGCGCTGCAGGGCCGGGCCGGAGGTATCGGCCACTACCTTGGCCCCGATGGAGTGCGCCCAGCGCACGATGTCGACCAGAAACGCGGGCTCGACGCCGGGCGGCAGGCTGCCGCTCACCACCAGGTAATCGGGCGCGGGCTGGGCCTGCAGGGCGCGCAGCACCTGCTGCTGCTCGTCGGCCGTGAGCGGGGTGCCGGGCATGCCGAAGCGGTACTGCTGCCCGGCCGAGCTGTCGACCACGATAAAGTTTTCGCGCGTCCAGCCGGCGGCGGGCACGGCCGCGGGCTCCAGGCCTTCCGCGCGCAGCAGCTCCTGCAGCCGGTCGCCGGTGGGGCCGCCGGCCGGAAACACCGCCGTGGAGGCCGAGCCCAGCCGCAGGAGGGCCCGCGACACGTTGATGCCCCCGCCGCCGGGCTCGTACTTGGGCGCCTCGCAGTGCAGTTTCTGGTCGGGCACAATCTTGTCGACGGCGGTGCTCTTGTCCACGGTCGGGTTCAGGGTCAGGGTGACGATGCGTTTCATAGGAAGCCGGCGAGAAAGGGTCGGTTCGTTGCTTACCCGCGGGGGCGGGAAAGGGTTGTGCCCGAGGACAGCGGGCGGGCGCTGGCCCCGGGGCGGCGGGCGCGTTGAAGCCCCGCGGCGGCCGGGCGCGTACAAGAGGGCTAGCCGCGCCCCGTCAAGCCTCCGCCCCTTATGCCTACTTACCACATCGGCTGCTCCGGCTACCACTACCGCCACTGGCGCGGGCGTTTTTACCCCGACAAGCTGCCCGTGCGGCGCTGGTTTGAGTTCTACAGTCAGCACTTCGGCACCTTGGAGCTGAACGTGACCTTTTACCGCTTCCCGCAGCTGAGCGTTCTGCAGAACTGGCACGCCGCCAGCCCGCCCGAGTACCTGTTCGCGGTGAAGGCGCCGCGGCTGATAACGCACTACAAGCAGTTTCACGACGTGGGCGCGCTGCTGACGGATTTCTACGACACGGTGCAGCAGGGCCTGCAGGAAAAGCTCGGGCCGGTGCTGTTTCAGCTGCCGCCGCGGGCCGCCTACTCGCCCGAGCGGTTCGCGCGCATCCTCGACGCGCTTCATCCGGGCTTCACCAACGTGCTCGAATTTCGCCATCCCAGCTGGTGGCAGGAGCCGGTGTACGCGGCGCTGCGCGAGCGGGGCGTCACGTTTTGCGGGCAGAGCCATCCGGCCCTGCCCGACGCGCTGATTGCCACCGCTCCCACGGTGTATTACCGGCTGCACGGCGTGCCCCAGCTGTACCAGTCGCCCTACGACGAGGCGTTTCTGCGGGGCGTAAAAACGGCGGCTGATGCAGCCCCGGGCGCCCGACAGGTGTTTGTGTACTTCAATAACGACATCGACGCTTCGGCCAGTCACAACGCCCGGCAGATGCAGGCATTGGTGAGTTAGCAGCGCGTCAATGCTCATTTTGCCTGGGTTTGTCAGCCGCAGGAAGGGTCAGGCAATTGTGTGATTTTTATAGTCATTGGTTTGATTCGTTTTACCAATGCGGGTACGGCTGACGGACCTTTGTACTTCGAGCTTTGCCCGGCCAACCGCGGGGCGGCCACCTGGCTGCCGGTGGCGGCCGGGGCCCGCAACCGGCGGGCCGGGTATAACCTTTTGCGACTTGCCCTGTTTAACAGGGCCTACCACCCACCCACTGAGTACCTGCTGATTCCTGCTTCGCCCGGCTGCCGGCCGGGGAGTTGGGCGCAGCGTTGGGGCCGGGCCAGCCGGGCCTTGCCCCGCGGGCTGTTGCCGGTACTTCTGCGCCACTCCAACACAGCATTTTGCGCCTTTCTGCGCCCGAGCTACATGCGCTACTTTTCCCGGGCGGCCCGCGCCGCCGGTATTCTAAGCGGCCTGCTGCTGGCATTTAGCCCGCCCGCAGCCCGCGCCCAGACTCAGCCCGCCGCGCCCGGCGGCATCCTCACCCTGGAGCAGTGTCTGCAGGTGGCCCTGCAAAACCAGCCCGCCGTGCGTCAGGCCCGCCTCGACGAGGAAACCAACGAGGCCAGCATCCGCATCGGGCTGGCCGGCTGGCTGCCGCAGGTGGCGCTGAACGGCACCGCCCAGCACTACTTCCAGCTGCCCTACTCGGTTATTCCCATCGACGGGGTGAACACGCCGCGGCAGTTCGGGCTGCGCAACCAGTCCACCATCGGGCTGGGAGCCACGCAGACGCTCTACAACAACGACCTGAGCCTGGCCCGGCGCAGCGCGGGGCCCTCGCGGCAGTTCTACCAGCAGAACTCCACGGGCGTGCGCATCGACGTGGTGGCCGACGTGAGCAAGGCCTTCTACGACGTGCTGCTCTCCCAGCGTCAGCTCGACGTGCTCAGCGAGGACATCGTGCGGCTGCAGCGCAGCCTGCAGGACGCCCGGGCCCGCTACGACGCCGGCATCGTCGACAAAATCGACTACAAGCAGGCCGAAATCCTGCTCAACAACTCCCGGGTGGCCCGCAAGCAGGCCCAGGAAAGCATCAAGGCCAAGTCGGCCTACCTGAAGGAGCTGATGGGCCTGAGCGCCCCGCAGCCACTCACGCTGCAGTACGACACGGTGCGGCTGATGCGCGACGCGGCCGTGGACACGGCCGTGGCCCTGGACCCGGTGAACCGCATCGAGTTTCAGCAGCTGCAAACCCAGAAAGCCCTGCAGAGCGCCCAGATTCGCTATTACCAGTACGGCTGGCTACCCTCGGTGGGCGCCTTCGGCAACTACAACACGGCCTTTCTGAGCAACGAGCTGAGCACCCTCTACAGCCAGCGCCTGCCCAACTCCTATGCTGGCGTGCAGTTTTCGCTGCCCATCTTCACCGGCACGCGCCGCCTGCAGAACCTGCGCCGCGAGCGGCTCACCGACCAGCGCATCGACCAGGATATTCTGGCCACCCGCAACCGCATCAACACCGAGTTTGAACAGGCTTTGGCGGCCTACAAGGGCAACTACGCCGACTACCTGACGGGCCAGCAGAACCTGGCCCTCTCCAAGGAAGTGTACAACGTGGTGCAGCTGCAGTACCGCGAGGGCATCAAGACCTACCTCGACGTCATCGTGGCCCAAACCACGCTGCGCACGGCCCAGCTGAACTACTACCAGGCGCTGTTTCAGGTGCTGAGCAGCAAGGTGGACCTGCTGCGCGCGCAAGGCACGCTGCCGACTCAGTACTGATTTTGAGCCTATCCGAGCGTCATGTCGAGCGCAGCCGAGACATCTCGCAGGCTGACTCCGGATAGCCACTTCTGTTCAACGAGAGAATTACTATCGAGCGAGATTCCTCGACTTCGCTCGGAATGACGCGCTAGAGGATCGAATCCGACGCTTCTACCCCCAACATGAATAAATCCCTTCTTGCCCTGGCTTACGCCGCCGGCCTGTTGGCCTTCACCGGCTGCGGCAGCAAAGAGGCCGACAAGCCCGCCGGCCCGCCGCCCGCCACGCCCGTTACGCTGGTGGCCGCCCGCACCACCGACGCCGTGTACTACGACGAGTACCCCGCCCGCGTGGTGGCCCTCAACAACGTGGAGCTGCGCAGCCAGGTGGCGGGCTTCATCACCGGCATTTACTTCAAGGAGGGCGAAGTGGTGCCCAAGGGCAAGACGCTCTACGAAATCGACCGGCGCAAGTACCAGGCGGCCTACCAGCAGGCCCTGGCCGGGCTGCGCAGCACCCAGGCCACCGTGCAAAACGCCAAGGTGAACCTGGACCGCTACCAGCGCCTGGCCCAGCAGGATGCCATTGCCCTGCAGATTGTGGACAACGCCCGTACGGCCTACGCCACCGCCCAGAGCCAGGTGGCCGCGGCCGAAGCCAGCGTGGCCGCCGCCCGTACCGATTTGAGCTACTCGCTGATTACGGCGCCGTTTACCGGCCGCATCGGCATTTCGCAGGTGCGGCTGGGCTCCCAGGTGAGCCCCGGCAGCACCCTGCTGAACACCATCAGCGGCGAGGACCCGATGGGCGTAGACTTCGTGGTGCCCGAGGCCGACCTGAGCCGCTTTGCCGAGCTGCAGGGCAAGACGGGCGGCCGCGCCGACTCCACTTTCCGGCTGGAGCTGCCCGACGGTACGCGCTACGCCCAGCCGGGCAAGATCCTGGCCATCGACCGGGGCATCGACCAGCAGACCGGCACCGCCCAGGTGCGCGTGCAGTTCTCGAACCCCGACCGCAAGCTGAAGGACGGCATGAGCTCGGTGCTGCGCGTGCTCAACCGCACCTCGGGCCGCCGCGTCGTCATTCCCTTCAAGGCCGTGACCGAGCAGATGGGCGAAAACTTCGTCTTCGTGGCCGGTGACAGCAGCAAGGCCGTGCAGCGCAAGGTGCAGCTCGGGCCCCGCCTGCGCGACCAGATTGTGATTCTCGACGGCATCAAGGACGGCGACCAGGTCGTCACCGAGGGCCTGAACCGCCTGCGCGACGGCGGCCAGATTCAGACCGGCGCCGCTCCCGCCGCCGGAGCGCCCACGGCCGCCGCGGGCAAGTAACAGCACGTCATGCTTCGCTGCGCTCTGCATGACAAACGGCCCGACCACCGTCGACCTAGCATAACCAAGCATTCATCTGACGAAACCAACCCCCATAATCGTCAGGCTCCCCCTCTCCCCTTGGAGAGGGGGCCGGGGGGTGAGGCAATATGATTGCAGAAACCTTTATTCGGCGCCCCGTCACGGCCATCGTTATTTCGTTGGTCATCGTGCTGGTGGGGGTGCTGGCCATCCTGAACCTGCCCGTGGGGCAGTACCCGGAAATCACGCCGCCCACGGTATCGGTGTCGGGCAACTACATCGGGGCCGACGCGCAGACGGTGGAGCAGACCGTAGCCACGCCCGTGGAAGTGCAGGTCAACGGCACGCCCGGCATGACTTACCTGCAGAGCAACAGCACCAGCAACGGGCAGATGAGCATGACGGTGAACTTCGAGGTGGGCACCAACATCAACATCGCCGCCCTCGACGTGCAAAACCGCGTGGGCATTGCCCTGCCCACGCTGCCCCAGGAAGTGCAGCGCCTGGGCCTGACGGTGCGCAAGCGCAACCCCAGCATTCTGATGCTGGTGGCCCTGTACGCGCCGAAGGGCACCCACAACACCACCTTCCTCGACAACTACGCCAACGTCTTCATCAAGGACGCGCTGCTGCGCACCAAGGGCGTGGGCGACATCGTGAGCCGGGCCGACGACTTCTCGATGCGCGTGTGGCTGAACCCCGACAAACTCTCGCAGCTCGGGGTGACGGCCCAGGACGTGACGGCCGCCATTCAGGAGCAGAACGCGCAGATTGCGGCCGGCTCCATCGGCGCGCCGCCGGCCCAGACGGGGCAGACCTTTGAGTACATCGTGTTCGTGAAGGGCCGTCTGACCTCGACGGCTGAATTCGGCGACATCGTGGTGAAAACCCGGCCCGAGGACGGCTCGGTGGTGTATCTGCGCGACGTGGCCCGGCTGGAGCTGGGCAAGTTCAACTACGCCTCCAACTCCTTCGTCGACGGCAAGCGGGCCTCCTACCTGCTGGTGTACCAGGCCCCCGGCGCCAACGCGCTGGAAACTTTCGAGAACGTGAACAAGACGATGGAGGACCTCAAGAAGAGCTTCCCCGCCGACCTGGACTACGTGGTGCCCTTCGAGGCCGCGTCGGTGGTGAAGGTGTCCATCAACGAGGTGCTGCACACGCTCATCGAGGCGCTGGTGCTGGTGGTCATCGTGGTGTACCTGTTCCTGCAAAGCTGGCGCAGCACGCTCATTCCGGTGCTGGCCATTCCGGTGTCCATCGTGGGCACGTTCCTCTTCTTTATCCCGCTGGGCTTCACCATCAACACGCTCACCATGTTCGGCTTCGTGCTGGCCATCGGTATCGTGGTCGACGACGCCATTGTGGTGGTGGAGGCCGTGGAGCATAACATGAACGAGCGGGGCCTCTCGCCGCTGGAGGCCACGCTGGCGGCCATGCGCGAAATTTCGGCCCCGGTTATTGCCATTGCCCTGATTCTGGCCGCCGTGTTCGTGCCGGTGGGCTTTATTCCGGGCATCACCGGGCGCCTCTATCAGCAGTTTGCCATTACCATTGCCATTTCGGTGCTGATTTCGGCCTTCGTGGCCCTCTCGCTCACCCCGGCCCTGTGCGTGCTGCTGCTCAAGCCCCACAAGCGCGACGAAAGCTCCAAGGGCCTCGACAAGTTCTTCTTCAAGTTCAACAGCTGGTTTGACCGCGTGACGGGCAAGTACGGCAACGGCGTGCAGCGCGGCATCAAACACTCGCGCCTGGTGGTCATCATCCTGCTGTGCATCGTGGCGGGCACCGGGCTGCTGTTCCGCAGCAAGCCCTCAGGCTTTATCCCGACCGAGGACGAAGGCCGCCTGATCGTGACCTTCAACCTGCCCGAAGCGGCCTCGACGGAGCGCACCGTGAGCACGCTGCACGAGATTATGAAGGAGATGAGCCAGATCAAGGGCATCCGGCACTACGCCGGCCTGGGCGGCCTGAACGCGGTGAACTTCTCCTCCAAGTCCAACAGCGGCACGGTGTTCTGCCAGCTGCAGCCCTGGGAGGAGCGCAAGGACAAGGAGCTGCAGCTGCAGGGCCTCATTGCCACCGTGCAGCAGCGCCTGAGCCGCCTCAAGGAAGCCAACATCGTGGTCATCTCGCCCCCGGCCATTCCGGGCCTGGGCAACACCGGCGGCTTCAGCTTCGTGCTGCAGGAGCGCGAGGCCGGCGGCGACATCAAGAACTTCGACGCCACGCTGCAGAAGTTTATGGGCGCGCTGCGCCAGCGCAAGGAGCTGGCCGGGCCGTTCTCGTTCTTCACCGCCAACACCCCCGGCTACCAGCTCACCATCGACCGCGAAAAAGCCAAGAAGCTGGGCGTGTCCATCTCGGATATCGGCACGGCGCTGCGCACCTACCTGGGCTCGGCCTACGTGAACGACTTCACCATGTACGGCCGCAACTTCCGCGTCGTCACCCAGGCCGATTCGGCCTACCGCGGCGACATCAGCAACCTGGGCCAGTACTTCGTGCGCAGCAACCAGGGCGCCATGGTGCCGCTGAGCACGCTCACCAGCTACCAGCGCAGCGAGTCGGCCCCGCTCATCTCGCACTACAACCTGTTCCGCTCGGCCGAAATCAACGGCAACGCCGCCCCGGGCTACTCCTCGGGCGACGCCATCAAGGCCCTGCAGGAAACGGCCGCCGAAAACCTGCCCCAGGGCTACGGCTACGAGTTTTCGGGCCTCTCGCGGGAGGAACTGCTGGCCGGCGGGCAAACGGTGTACATCTTCGCCCTCTCGCTGATTTTCGTGTTCCTGTTCCTGGCCGCCCTCTACGAAAGCTGGTCGGTGCCCTTCTCGGTGCTGCTGGCCGTGCCGCTGGGCGCCTTCGGGGCCATCCTGGCCTTGTTCTTCCTGCCCAAGCTCACCAACAACGTCTACGCCCAGATTGGCCTGATTACGCTGATTGGTTTGTCGGCCAAAAACGCCATTCTGATCATCGAATTTGCCAAGGAGCGGGTGGATAAGGGCATGCCGCTGGTCGACGCCACGCTGGAGGCCGTGCGCCTGCGCCTGCGCCCCATCGTGATGACCTCGCTGGCCTTTATCCTGGGCGTGCTGCCGCTGGTATTTGCCTCCGGCGCCGGCGCGCAGAGCCGGCAGACCATCGGCTGGACGGTGCTCGGCGGCATGCTCTCGGCCACCTTGCTGGCCATCTTTATCGTGCCGGTGCTCTACGTCATCATCACCCGCCTGGCCTACGGCAAGAAGAAGCTGGCCGAGCTGGAAGCCAACTATGAGCCCGATGAGGAGCACGGCGGCCCCCACCACGACGGCGACGAGCCGGCTGGGGAGGGCAGCCATCCGGCCCCGCAGCCGGCGTAGAACCCTTCCGCCGCGTTTCCCTCTCCGAAGAGGGGAGCCACCCCACCACGACAGCGGGGCTGCCAACTACTTGGCGGCCCCGCTGTCTTTTTTCGGCCCTTGGGGCCAGCCCGGCCGCCGCGGCTACCCCCTCTCCGAAACCAGACGGGGCTGGGCCGGCGCGCCCGAGGGGGCGGGGACTTGCGCAAGCCGCCTTTTATCCTAATATTTCGCCCCTTACCCCGCTCTATCCGCCTGGCCCTGGCCCCCTTACACACCGTTAGTCTTCCCGCCCCGGCCGCCTGTCTTTTCTCCCATTCTTACCCCGTACCCGCCAACTATGGCCAACCAATTCAACCAGGACGTGACGGCCGCCAAGCTGCAAAAAGTCCAGGCCGCCCTCGACGTTATCAAAACCGAGCTGGGCCCGCTGCTCATCTCCCTGACCCCGGACGAGCGGAAATCCATGCTGCGCATGGGCGACAAAACCGTGGCCTTCGTGCAGAAGACCACCGACTACGCCACCACCAACCCCGGCTTCGTGCCCGCCTTCGTCAGTCTCGACGAGCTGAAGCAGGACGCCGCCGGCCTGGCCGCGCTGGCCCCCATCCTGCGGCAGCTGGAGCAGCTCAGCCTCGACACCGACTCCACCCTGATGGTGGCCGGCTCGGAGGCCTACACCAATGCCCTGACCATTTACAACTACATCAAGTTTCAGGCGAACAATCACCAGCAGGGCGCCCAGGCGGCTTTCGATGACCTGAAGTCGCGCTTCGCGGCCCAGGGACAGCGCAAAGCCAAGCCCAGCGCGGCGAAGTAGCCGGTTCGGCTACCGCAGTAGCCGCAACCACGACCCGAGTTGCCCGTTCGGCGGCTCGGGTCGTTTTTATGGGTATAGCAGTGGCCAAAGCAGCTACCGGAGTAGCCGCCGCGGGTACCCGCGTGGCCCCGGTGGCTACTCCGGTACCGGACGAAGCCAGTGCGGTAGCCACTGCGGCTACTCCGGTAGCTGTCGAGGGTACCGGAGTGGGGTCTGACCCCACTCGAGCAACAACTGGGAGCGGCCGGGCAGGCCTGGTGGTAGTGGCCGCTCTACGGAATTAACGCATCATCCAAGCACTAAAAAGCCCGGCCGCGCCCCCCGAAGCGGGAGTGGCGGCCGGGCCGGCGCGGAAGCCAAGGCGCTTACTCTACTTCCGTCACGGTGTACGTCACGCGCACCGTCAGCAGGGCCAGCACGCCGCTGCGGTTGGCCTGGTACTCCACGAAATAGGCGTGGTTGGCGTCGGTGGTCAACGACACGGGGCCGGTGCCGCGCACCACCACGCTGTTGCCCTGGGGCACCGTCACCCAGCCCGTGCTGGGCGCGTCGGCGTTGGCCTGGCCCACGTTGCCGGCCAGGCCCACCACCCGGGCCTGGGTGGTGACGGCAGTGCTGTTGTCGCCGTCGAACACGGTTATTTCCAGGTTGGTGAGGGTGGCACCCGCGGGCAGCTTCAGGGGGGCCAGCAGGGTGCCCTGGCCGCTGCCCGTGAGCGTGGTGCCGACCGGCACGGGGCCGCTGCCGAACAGGATGACCGCCTGCGACACGGTGGGGTCGTTGGAGCTAAAGGCGCCCACCCCCAGGGTCTGCACGCGCGTCTGGGCGGCGGTGTAGCCGTAGCTGCCGGCCAGCTGCAGGTCGCCGTCCGGGGTCAGGGTCATCAGGGTGCTGGCCACCGCGGAGCTGGCGCCGTAGCGCACCCACTGAAACCGCTTGTTGGCAATATCAGGCACCCCGAAGGTCAGCGCGTTGGGCTCCATGAACAGGCCCCAGCGCCCGAGGCCCTGGTAGATGCCGGAGGTAAAGGCGTCCCAGCCGCGGGTGACGAGGGGCCGGTCGGCGGCGGCCAGCACCACGCCCAGCGGCCCGTCGGCGGCGATGTTGCCGGCCACGTGCAGCTGCTGCTGCGGGTCGGGGCGCCCGATGCCCACGCGGCCGGCGTTGTTCCACGTCAGCACCGACTGGCGCGTGCCGCTGGTGCTGGTGCCCAGCACGCCGCTGCCGTTGCCGTAGAGTACCGGTCCGTCCACGTTCTGGCCCAGCCAGCTCTTGGCGCTGCTGCCGTTGCCGTACCAGCCCAGGCCGTGGTTGGTATCGGTGGCGGCACGCAGGCGCAGGTCGTAGTCGTTGAGGCCCAGGTTCTGGGTGGCTTGGTGGTTGCCCAGGTTGTCGCCCGACCTGGTTTTGTCGGGGATGTAGACCCAGGCCCCGCCCACGGCGTACCAGAAGCCCTTGCGGCCGTCGGTCTGAAACACCATCAGCCCGTCGGGCGGGGTGCCGATGCCGGCGCGGCTGGCCGAGTCCATGCGCGGAATGAGCAGGCCCTTGCCGGTGGCCTGGATGTCGAGGGCCGCCTTGGGGTCGGGGGCGGTAGTGCCGATGCCCACCCCGGCGCCGGGCGTCTGGGCGTGAGCGGCCAGGCCCAGAAGCAGGGCGGGCAGCGCAAAGTAGAGCTGTTTCATCGCGGAGCAGGGTGTTGGAGCCCCAAAGATAGGGGCGGCACAACGTGGGGCCAGGGCCCCTCAGCGCCAGGACGAGGGGCCACCGGGCCGCGCGGCGGCGCGGGCAATAGTTGCACTGAGAATATGACGGATATCAGTCACAGAACGATAGATATCAAGCCGGGCAAGCGTCTTTGGCCGTCGCAAAAACGTATGCAGGGAGGAAAAGAGGGAGCGTAGCGCCGAGTGGGCGCTGGGGAGAAAGAGCACCATCAGCTGTTGCCGCGCATTGAAGGCGCCGCTTGCAAGCAAGCGGCTACAAGAAGCAAGCGGCCGGGCATCCCGGCCTTTATTCTTATGTCTTCTTCCTCCGTTCTTTATGATTTACTGGTCATCCTGCTGCTGTCGGTGGGCGTGACGCTGCTCTTCAACCGCATCAAGCTGCCCTCCATCATCGGCTTTCTGGTGACGGGCATGCTGGCCGGGCCCTACGCGCTGGCGCTGGTGAAGGCCCCGCACAAGGTCGACCACATTGCCGAGCTGGGCGTGATGCTGCTCATGTTCACCATCGGGCTGGAGTTTTCGGTGCGCAGCCTGATGCGCATCAAGCGGGCCGTGTTTCTGGGCGGCACGCTGCAGGTGGGCCTCACCGTGGGCGTGGTGGCGGTGCTGGCCATGGCGGCGGGCAGCGCCCCGGGCCCGGCCGTGTTCTGGGGCTTTCTGCTGGCGCTCAGCAGCACGGCCATCGTGCTCAAGCTCATGCAGGAGCACATGGAAGTGGAGTCCATGCACGGGCAGATCGTGCTGGCCATCCTGATCTTCCAGGATTTGGTGGTGGTGCCCATGATGCTGCTGGTGCCCCTGCTCAGCGGGCAGGGCGGCGACTCTTCCTGGATGGCGCTGGGCATCATGCTCACCAAGATGCTGGTGGTGCTCACGCTGGTGGTGCTCGGCAGCCGCTACCTCATGCCGCGGCTGCTGCTGCTGGTGGTGCGCACCCGCAGCCGCGAGCTGTTTCTGCTCACCATCATCGGCACCTGCCTGGGCGTGGCCTGGCTGACGGAGCTGGCCGGCCTGTCGATGGCCCTGGGCGCCTTTTTGGCCGGGCTCATCATCTCCGAGTCGGAGTACAGCTACGAGGCGGTGAGCAACGTGCTCCCGTTCCGCGAGATATTCGCCAGCTTTTTCTTCGTGTCCATCGGCATGCTGTTCGACGTGCACGTGCTGCTGGAGCACCCCGGGCAGATTCTGCTCATCACCCTGGGCGTGATGGTGCTGAAGGCGCTGCTGACGCCGGCGGCCACCGCGTTCCTGTACATGCCGGTGCGCGAGGTGCTGCTGGCGGCGCTGGCGCTGTGCCAGGTGGGCGAGTTTTCCTTTGTGCTGTCGCGCGTGGGGGTGAAGGCTGGCCTGATTTCCGCCGATGAGTACCAGATTTTCCTGGCCATTTCGGTGCTTACCATGTGCTTCACCCCGCTGGTATCGATGGTGGCCGAGCCGGCCGTGGCGTGGGTGATGGGCCGGCCGCTGCTGCAGCGCCTGGAGCAGCGCCTGCACCCCACCAAGACGCCCGCCCCGCTGCTGCCCCTGGCCACGCCCGAACCGCCGCTGGCCGACCACCTCATCGTGGTGGGCTACGGGCTCAACGGGCGCAATCTGGTGCGGGCGGCGCGGGCCATGAAGCTGCCCTACATCATCCTCGAAGCCGACGCCGATAAGGTGCACCGGGGCCTGAAGCGCGGGGAGCGAATCGTGTACGGCGACGTGACGCACGAGCACGTGCTGGAGCACCTGGGCGTGGCCCGGGCCCGGGTGGTGATGCTGGCCATTTCCGACCCGGCCGCCAGCCTGCGGGCCGTGGCCACCATCCGCCGCCTCAATCCCGAGGTGTGCATCGTGGTGCGCACCCTGTACCTGCACGAGCGGAAGCAGCTCTACCAGGTGGGCGCCACCGAGGTTATTTCGGAAGAACAGGAAACCTCGATGGAGGTGCTGGCCCACGTGCTGGCCCGCTTCCTGGTGCCGGTGTGCGAAATCGACCGGCTGATCGACGAGCTGCGCCACGGCAGCCACGCCATGCGGCGGCACCGGGCGCTGGACCAGGCGGCCTGGTCGCGGCTGCACCTGCGCTTCGTCGAGTCGGAGCTGGCCACCGTGCCCGTGGAGGCCGACCCGGGGGCGCACTTCGTCGGCAAGAGCTGCCTGCATTCCGACGTGCAGGAGCGGTTCGGGCTGAGCGTGCTGGCCATCCGCCGCGACGGGCACCTGCTGGAGCCGCTCGGCCAGGACACCCTCATCTGCCTCCACGACACGCTCTACGTGTTCGGCAAGCCCGAGCAGGTGACGCGCCTGGCCCACGAGGTGCAGCCGGCCGAGGTGTAGGCGCCGGGCCGGGGCCGGGCGTTATCTTGCGGGCTCATTTCAGCTGCCCGTTGCCATGTCCACCGACACCCCGCTGCCAACCCCCGAACAGTTCGACGCCCTCATCCGCGCCCGGCGCAGCATTCAGCCCGTGCAGTTCGAGCCCGGCCGCGTCATTCCCGACACCATCATTGAGCGGATGCTGGAAAACGCCAACTGGGCGCCCACGCATAAGCGCACCGAGCCCTGGCGCTTCGTGGTATTCAAGGGCGCGGGGCGGCAGCGGCTGGCCGAGTTTCAGGCGGCGCTGTACCGGCAGCAGGCCGGCGAGTTCGTCGACGAGAAGAAGGCGCAGAAGCTGGCGACCAATCCGCTGCTGGCCTCCCACGTCATTGCCATCGGCATGAAGCGCCACCACGTGCTGCCCGAAATCGAGGAAATCGAAGCCGTGGCCTGCGCCGTGCAGAACCTGCACCTGACGGCCGTGGCCAACGGCGTGGGCGGCTACTGGGGCTCGGGCGGCGTGACCTACGCGGAAGAGGCCAAAGCCTTCTTCGGCCTCGGCCCCGAGGACAAGCTGCTCGGCTTCTTCTACCTCGGCTACGTGCAGCAGCAGCCCGGCCGCAACCTGCGCAAGCCCATCGAAGAGAAGGTGAGCTGGGTCACGGAGTAAGAGCGGGGAGTTATTAGGTGCGAGTGGTCGGTTGTCAGGCACAAATAAGCCCGTCATCCTGAGCAAAGCGAACCGCAGGACGACGTTCTGGCTTTCCACCACCACCACAAAAAAAGGCCCGCTGCACTGTGCAGCGGGCCTTTTTCAGTAAGCAAGCGGACTAGAACCTAGCGACGCGGCGCGGGCTTGCGGGCGGGCGCTTTCTTGGCCGGGGCCTTTTTGGCCGGCGTGGCCTTGGCGGGCGTCGTCGGGATGACGATGTCCGGCATGGTGGGCTCGGGGCCGTACTTCACTTCGGCCGTGTTCGGGTCGCCGGTGAGGAAGAGGTCGAAGTCCACGCGGCGGTTCAGGGCGCGGCCGGCGTCGGTGGCGTTGTCGGCAATGGGCTTGGTTTCGCCGTAGCCGCGGGCCTCGATGCGGGCGTCCGGAATGCCTTTGCTGAGCATGTACACGCGGGCCGAAGCGGCGCGGTCGTGCGAGAGGCGCAGGTTGTACGGGTCAGAGCCCTTGCTGTCGGTGTGGCCGGCAATGCTCAGGGTGTAGTCCGGGTACTCGTTCAGGATCTGCACGATGGCGTCGAGGGTCGGGTACGAGGAGGGCAGCAGTACGGCCTTGTTGAACTCGAAGTTGATGTACTTCGTGGCTTCCTGCAGGCGCTTCTTGGCCTCGGCCTTGATTTCGGGGCAGCCGCGGTTCGATGCGGGGCCCGGGCGGTCGGGGCAGCGGTCCTGGTAGTCGGGCACGCCGTCACCGTCGCGGTCGAGCGGGCAGCCCGAGGCATCCACCTGCACGCCGGCGGGCGTGTTCGGGCACTTGTCGTTCTGGTCGATGACGCCGTCGTTATCGGCATCCGGGCAGCCCTTCAGCTCGGGCTTGCCGGGCGTATCGGGGCAGGCGTCGTCCTTGTCGGCCACGCCGTCGTTGTCGCGGTCGGGGCAGCCCTGCAGCTCCGGCTTGCCGGCTTCGGTGGGGCACTGGTCCTGGTAGTCGGCCACGCCGTCCTTGTCGGTATCGATGGGGCAGCCGTTGGCATCCACCTGCACGCCGGCGGGCGTGCCGGGGCATTTGTCCTTGCGGTCGGGCACCTTGTCGCCGTCCTCGTCCTTGGCCTGGCCCAGGTTGAAGTTCAGGCCCACGGTGTGCTGCAGGAATTTGTCGTCCCAGCCGTTGTCGTCGCGGGCCTGGTCGCCGTCGAAGTTGGCGTAGTAGGGGGCGTGCTGGCCGGTCTGCACGAACAGGTTCACCGTTTCGCCGAGGCGGAAATTGAGGCCCGCGGCGGCAAACAGGTCGAAATAGCTTTTATCCTGGTCGATGCGCCCGCCGTTGTAGAAGCCTTCCCGCGAGGTGTACGTCCAGCCCGGGGCGGCCAGCAGGTAGGGCTGGATGAAGGCGTCTTCCTTGAGGGCCCAGCCGTTGTTGAGCTTGAATTTCAGGCCCAGGTTCACGTTCACCAGGTTGGTGGCGAAGTAGGTATTGGCGTTGCGGCTGCCCTTCAGCTCGCCGTAAAACGCCTGCAGGTTGGCGTCGAGGCCCTTGCCCAGGTACTGGTTGATGGCCAGGCCCGGGGCGTAGCGGTTGCTGCTGAAGTTCCAGTAGTCGGAGCCGTAGTTGCCCTTGTACTGCAGCGCGCTGACGTTGAGCCCAATGCTGGTTTTGCGGTCAGCCGACTGGGCTTGGCTCAGAAGCGGAACGACGGCCAGCGCCAAAGGCAGCACCAGCAGTCGAGGGTTGGGAATAAGGTGTTTCATGAAGTGGCGGCATTCCGCGGGCAACATTACCCGCGGCGGAATGGCCTCGTATACCCCCGCCCTCGGCCGAAGGTTATGCCTGAGGCTCCGACTTCATCTACGCTTCATGCGCAGCAAAACGGCCGACCCGGTGAAGGTCGGCCGTTTTGCTGTCAGTGCGAAACCCGTTTTCAGCGCTTGGGCGAAGCCTTTTGGGGCGTTGCCGCTGCTTTGGGTTTCGCTGCCGGCGCCTGGGCGGCCGGCGCTTTGGCCGGGGCCGGCTTGCGGGCAACGGGGCGCTTGGCCGGCGCTTTGGCGGCCGTTTTGCTGCGCGCGGCGGGCCGGGCCGGTGTCTTGCGGGCGGGCTTGGCGGGCTGGGCTTTGGCCGGGGCCGCGCTGGGCTCTTTGCCGTACTTCACCTCGGCCGCGTTCCGGTCGCCGGTCAGGAAGAGGTCGAATTCCACGCGGCGGTTTTTGGCGCGGCCGGCCTCGGTGGTGTTCGGCGCGATGGGGCGGGCGGGGCCGTAGCCGCGCAGCTGCAGACGCTCTTCGGCAATGCCCTGGCCCGCGAGGTAGCTGCGGGCGGCGGCGGCCCGCTCGCGCGAGAGGCGCTGGTTGAAGGCGGCCGGGCCCTTGCTGTCGGTGTGGCCGGCAATGCTGAGCGAGTAGTCGGGGTAGTCGCGCAGGATCTGGGCAATGCCCTCGAGGGTGGCGTGCGAGGTGGGCAGCAGCGCGGCGCGGTTCGGCTCGAAGCTGATAAAGCGGGTGGCTTCGCGCAGGCGCTTGCGGGTTTCGGCGCGTACAGTGGGGCAGCCCTTGTTGCCGGCCGGACCGGCGCTGGTCGGGCAGCGGTCGGCCGCGTCGGGCACCCCGTCGCCGTCGGTATCGGCCGTGGCCGAGGGGGCGGCGGGCGTCGGGGCGGGCGCGGGGGCTGGTTGCGCCGGGGCTGGCGCGGCCACGGGGCAGCCGCTGGGGTCTACCTGCGTGCCGGTGGGCGTGTCGGCGCACTTGTCTTCCGCGTCGGGCACGCCGTCGTTGTCGGCGTCGGGGCAGCCCTGCAGCTCGGGTTTGCCGGCCACGTCGGGGCAGGCGTCGTCGCCGTCCGATACCCCGTCGCCGTCCTTGTCGGCGCAGCCCTTCAGTTCCGCGGTGCCGGCCTGGTCGGGGCACTGGTCCTGGAAGTCGGGCACGCCGTCCTGGTCGCTGTCGAGCGGGCAGCCGTGGTCATCCACCAAAATGCCCGTCGGCGTGCCGGGGCAGCGGTCCTTGTTGTCGGATACGTCGTCGCCGTCCTCGTCGCGGGCCTGGCCCAGGTTGAAGGTCACCCCCACGGTGTGCTGCAGAAAC
Source organism: Hymenobacter edaphi (assembly GCF_003258365.1). Taxonomy (GTDB): domain Bacteria; phylum Bacteroidota; class Bacteroidia; order Cytophagales; family Hymenobacteraceae; genus Solirubrum; species Solirubrum edaphi. The sequence goes on from NZ_QHKM01000008.1 coordinate 52,322, forward strand.
CGGTCGTCCCACCGGTCCTTGTCGGCCGGCCGGTTCACGCCGTCGAGGTTGGCGTCGAGCGGCAGGTGCTGGCCGGTCTGCACGAAGAGGCCCACGCCCGGCCCGAGCCGGAAATTAAGGCCCGCTGCCCCGAATACGTCGAAGTAGCCCTGGTCGCGGTCGGAGCGGATGTTGTCGACCCAGCCGATGCGGCTGGTGTACGTCCAGCCCCCGGCGGCCAGCAGGTAGGGCTGAATAAAGGCGGTTTCCTTGAGGGCCCAGCCGTTGTTGAGCTTGAATTTCAGCCCCGCGTTGGCGTTGATGAGGGTGGTGTTGAAGCGCGTTCTGGCCAGGGCGTTGCTGCCGCTCAGCTCGCCGTAAAACAGCTGGGTGCTCAGGTCCAGGCCGCGGCCCAGGTACTGGTTGATGGCAATGCCGCCGGCGTACTTGCTGCGGTCGAATTTCCAGTAGTCGGAGCCGTAGTCGCCCTGGTACTGCAGGGCGCTGAGGTTGATGCCGAAGCTGGTGTGGCGCTCGGGCGTCTGGGCCTGGGCCGGGCGCGGCGCAGCCAGCAGGGCCAGCGGCAGGGCCAGCAGCCAACGGTCAGAAAGTAAGGTGTGCTTCATCGGGGGCGCGGATTGAGCGGGCAAATTGACCTTTAGCGGGGAATCCCCAAGTACCCGTCGGCCCGCCAAAAGTTGTCGTCGGGACGGGCGGGCGTCGGCATTGATAAACTAAACATACGCGCAAAAGCCCCGCTCGACCAAGCCCGCCGGCAACTTTGCCTGGGCACCCGGTGCGGCCGGCTGCCGCCGCGCCCGGTAATTGAAGTAGGAGGATACCAATAAAAACACGCTGCCCCGCCCGGATATTTCCGGGCGGGGCAGCGCAAAAAAAACGGCGCAATTATTCGGCCAGGGCCGTTTCGATGGGCACGCCCGCCGTCAGGGCCTTGTGCACCGGGCAGGCGTTGGCCACCTGCAGCAGGCGCTGCCGCTGCTCGGCCGTCAGCTCGCCCGCCAGCCGAATCTGCCGGCTGAGGTGGCGCACCACGTGGTCGGCGGTGGGCGCGAAGCTCACCTCGGTTTCGATGCGCTGCAACGGCCAGCCCTTGCGGTCGGCGTACAGGCGCACGGTGATGCAGGTGCAGGCCGTGAGGGCGGCGGCCAGCAGCTCGCCGGGGCTGGGGCCCATGTTTTCGCCGCCGTTGGCCAGGGGCTCGTCGGCCAGCAGGGCGTGGCCGCTGTCGGTGGAGAGGTCCGTTACGTAATGGTCGAGGCCGAGGTGGCCGGTGATGGTAGGCATGGCAGGCGCTGGTAGAAGGGTTCGGGCCAGGTAACCGCCGAAGCGGCCCGCGGGTTAGCGTCACCCCAGCATGGGCACTTCCATCAGCAGCAGCCGGGCGGCGCTGTCGGCCCGGATGGCGAGTTTGTCGGTTTCCCAGATGCCCAGCCCGTCGCGGCGGTGCAGGGCCTGCCCGTTGATGGTTACGTCGCCTTCGAGCACGAAGGCGTAGACGCCGTTGCCGGCTTTTTTCAGCTGGTACTCGGTGCCGAAGCCCGCGTCGAGCTGGCCGAGGTGAAACCACGCATCTTGGTGCAGCCACACGCCCTCGTCGTCGGCGTTGGGCGACAATACCTGCTGCAGGCGGTTGTGCTGGTCTTCGGCCCGGAAGGTCTGCTGGTCGTAGCGGGGCGCCACGTTGCGCTTATTCGGAATCACCCAGATCTGCAGAAACTGCACTTCCTCGCCGGCGGAGTGGTTTTTCTCGCTGTGGGCCACCCCGGTGCCGGCGCTCATCACCTGCACGTCGCCGGGCCGGATGACGGCCTTGTTGCCCATGTTATCCTGGTGCTCCAGCGCCCCCGCCAGGGCAATGGACACGATTTCCATGTTGTCGTGCGGGTGGCGGCCGAAGCCCATGCCGCCGGCCACGGTGTCGTCGTTGAGCACGCGCAGGGCCCCGAAGTGCATGCGCTGCGGCTCGTAGTAGCCGGCAAAGCTGAAGGTGTGGTAGGAGTTGAGCCAACCGTGGTTGGCGTGGCCGCGGGTAGCAGCCGGGTGCAAAACAGAACGTGCCATAACGAAAGGGCGGAATAATGACGGTGCGAAGGTGCAAGCCTCAGGCAATCAGCCGTGTTGGCGCTGATTGGTCGTGCAAAGGTGCATGCCCGTACTATACTTTTGCAAGTAGTTACATCGATGTATATCACTATACGTTCTGTAACTTTCGCTTGGAATCAGCCCGTTATGAAAGCAGAAAATCCAAAAAAACTTGCGGGTGGCTGCGCCTTCCGCCAAACGCTCGACGTGCTGGAGGGCAAATGGAAGTTTGCCATCATCCACAGCCTGCTGCAGCACGGCACCCTGCGCTTCAAGGCCCTGGAGCGCGACGTGGCGGGCATCACCCCGCGCATGCTCATCAAGGAGCTGAAGCTGCTCGAAAGCCACGGCATCCTCACGCGGCAGGCCTACGCCACCGTGCCGCCCACCGTCGAGTACACGCTCACCGACTGCGGCCGCTCCCTCGGTCCCATCATCACGGCCATTGAGGACTGGGGCCTGCAGAACCAGGCGGTTATCAGCGGCGGCGTGGCAGGGTAAGCCCGGCGGGGCCGTGGCGTTGTCCTGCTTCGGCCAGCAACCAAGGCATTGCGGGCGGAAGGCGGCTCGTCAGCTTGCTTGTCAACGTTCCCGGCAACGATTGCACAAGTAAAGGATACGGCATAGCACTATTTGGGGCTCAGGCGGGCAGACATTGAAGAAAATTTCTTCCCGCCCTACTTCCTGCTTCTATGCCAAACCTTTCCGCTTTGTACCGGCTGCGGCCGGGGCTGCTGGCGCATTTCGGGGCCCTGCTGAGCCTGAGCCTGCTCCTGCTGCTGAGCCTGGCCGCCCGCGCCCAAACCTATAACGCCGTCGTGGCCAAGGACGGCACGGGCGGCTTCACGACGGTGCAGGCGGCCATCAACGCCGCGCCTACCGGCCGCACCACGGTGTACACCATTTTCATCAAGAACGGCAAGTACCGCGAAAAGGTCACCGTGCCGGCCAACAAGCCCTTTTTGCAGTTTATCGGGGAAAGCGTAGCCAACACCATCCTCTCGTGGAACGACGCCAACACGCCCTCGTTTCCCGGCAACTCGTCCAGCTTTATCATCAACGCCTCGGACATCAGCGCGCTGAACATCACCTTCGAGAATACCTACGGCGACGCCCCGCAGGGCCTGGCCATGTACATTACCGGCGACCGGGTGGCCTTCAAGAACTGCCGCTTCCTGGGCGGGCAGGACACGATGCAGCTGAACTCGCAGGCCGGCAACCGCAGCTACTTCAAGGAGTGCTACATCGACGGCGTGGTCGACTTCATCTTTGGCGCCGGCCGGGGCGTGTTTGAGCACTGCATCGTGTACCCGCGCACCCGGCGCGACGGCGGCAGCGGCGGCTACATCACGGCGGCCAATACCCAGCCGGGCCAGCCCTACGGCTTCGTGTTCCGCCACTGCATCATCCCCGAAAACCGGGGCACTACCACCTACACCCTGGGCCGCCCCTGGCAAAACGACCTGGGCTCGACGCCTACCGACCGCTCGCACACCAAAGTCGTGTGGCTGAACACCACCATGGGCAACTCCATTAAGCCCGTGGGCTGGCAGGTGTGGGACGCCGGCACCGTGACCAGCGTCATTCAGTACGCCGAGTACAACAGCCGGGACTTCAGCGGCAACCTGGTGAACATCAGCCAGCGCGTGCCCTGGTCGATTCAGCTCACCGACGCCGACACCGCGCTGTACACCCGGGCGGCCGTGCTCGGCAGCTGGAATCCCTGCACGGTGGTGCCAAACTTCTGCGGCCACCAGGCGCCCGACCTGGCCGTGTCGAATTTCTGGGCGGTGAAGGGCACCGCCACCGCGCCTTCCAACCTCACCTGGAACCTGAGCTGGCCCATTGCCGGCGTGCAGTACCAGCTGCTGCGCAGCGCCACGCGGCGCGGCCCCTACACCCCGCTCTACACCACCACGTCGACGGTAGCCACCAACATCAACTTCGGCACGACGGACCCCGTTCCGGCCGCCGGCACTTCGTATTTCTACTACGTGCGGGCCTCGAAAGCGGGGCTGGCTACCCACGTCACCGATACGCTGCAGATTTCGAGCACACCCACCATCACCACCACCGGCACGTTGCAGGCTTTTCGGCAGGGCGGCGGGCAACCTTCGGCTGCGCAGAGCTTTCTGGTCGCGGGCGAAAACCTGACGGCCGGCCTGCTCATCACCCCGCCGGCCGGCTTTGAGGTATCGGCCAACGGCGGTACCACCTGGGCGGGCAGTGGCGCCCCGCTGACGCTGACCCCAAGCAGCACCGGCGGCGTGGCCAGCACCACCATCAGCGTGCGGCTGAACGCAACGGCTGTGGGCGCTTACGCCGGCAATATCACCCTCAGCAGCGCCGGCGCGGTCAGTCAGCTGGTGGCCCTGGCGGGGACCAGCCAGGCCGCCCCGCTGCCGCAGTCGGTGCCGCTGCTGTGGTGGCCGATGACGCGCAACAGCCAGGACAGCGCGGCCGTGCGTTCGGCCCGCCTGGTGGCCAGCGCGCCCACGCTACGCAAGTTTCAGCTGTCCAACGGCTCGGTCACGGCCAGCATTCCGCCCTACTCTGCGCGCTACGGCCAGGCCTTCGCGCCCACGGCCGACGGCGGCTGGACGGTGGCCGTGGGCGGCCCCGGCGGCAACCTCAGCCGCACGTACTACGAGCAGTTCACCGTGCGCGGCACCGCCGGCAGCACCGTGCGCCTCGACTCGGTGTTGCTGGCCGCCTACGTCACCGGCTCGACCAGCAACACCAAGCTGGCGGTGGTCTGGTCGCGCAGCGGCTTCGCCGCCGATTCGGCCGATGTGACCGGGGGGCGCGGCCCGGGCGGCCCCCTGCTGAGCACGGCCAATGGGGGCTTCACCACGCCCATCTTCACCACCAACAGCAACAGCAGCCCGTACCGGCTGGCCCTGGCCGGGGCCGCCGGCGTCACGCTGCAAGCGGGGCAGACGCTTAGCTTCCGGGTGTACTTCAGCTGCGGCTCCACCACGACGACCACCCGCTTTGCCACCCTGAAAAACGTGGTGGTGAAGGGCGAAGCCGGCGTGGTCAGCAGCAGCCGGGCCGCCCGCGCCCAGGTGCTGCAGGTGTATCCCAACCCGGCGGCTGAGCAGCTGACTGTGGCGCACCCGGCGGCTACCGGTGGGGCCGAAATTGCCCTGTACTCCCTGCTGGGCCAGCGCGTGGCCGTGGTGGCCTGCGCCGCGGGCAGCCACCTGACCCGGTTCAGCGTGGCCAGCCTTCCACGCGGGCAATACCTGCTGCGCTACAGCGGTCCGACCGGTCAGTTTACCACCCGCGTCAGCAAGCAATAGCCGGTAGCCTGCCGACAAAAAAAGCCCCGCATCGAGTGGATGTGGGGCTTTTTTGTTGCTGAGCTAAGCGCGCTTAGTTGGCCGCCGCCGTGGCCGGCGACTTCACGTACTTGTCGAGCCAGGCGTTCATTTCCCAGAGCATGTGCAGCACGTTTTCGCGGGCCGCGTAGCCGTGCGACTCGTAGGGCAGCACCACGTAGCGGGCGGTGGCACCGTTGCCCTTCAGCGCGTTGTAGAACCGCTCGCTCTGAATCGGGAAGGTGCCCGAGTTGTTGTCCAGCTCGCCGTGGATGAGCAGAATCGGCGTCTTGATCTTGTCGGCGTAGTTAAAGGGCGACATGGCGTTGTAGACCTCCGGGGCCTGCCAGTAGGTGCGCTCCTCGCCCTGGAAGCCGAAGGGCGTCAGGCTGCGGTTGTAGGCGCCGCTGCGGGCAATGCCGGCCTTGAACAGGCTGGAGTGGGCCAGCAGGTTGGCCGTCATAAAGGCCCCGTAGGAGTGGCCCATCACCGCCACGCGGCTCGGGTCCACCACGCCCAGGCGCTTGCCCTCGTCGATGGCGGCTTTGGCGCTGCTCACCAGCTGCTCCACGTAGGTGTCGTTGGGCTGCTTGTCGCCCTCGCCCACGATTGGAATGCTGGCGCCCTGCAGCACGGCGTAGCCCTGCGTCACCCAGAAAATGGGCGAGCCGTAGCCCACGCGCGTAAAGGCGTAGGGCGAGCCCGACACCTGTCCGGCGTTTTTCTTGTCCTTGAACTCCACCGGGTAGGCTTCCATCAAAGTGGGCAGCGGGCCGTCGGTGGCTTTGTAGTTCGGGGGCAGGTACAGGTTGGCCGTCAGCTCCACGCCGTCGGCGCGCTTGTAGCGCAGCACCTGCTTTTTGAAAGCGCCGCCGAAGGCCGCGTAGGGGTTGGCAAACTTGGTGAGGGGCGTGAGCTTGCCGCTCTTGTCGCGCAGGTAGTAGTTCGGGTTCTGGTCGATGGCCTCGCGGCGCGTAAGCAGGCGGTGCTTGTCGGCGTCGAGGATGGCCAGCGGCACTTCGTAGAACGGGGCTTCGGAGCGCCACCAGCGGGTGGCTTTCTTGGTGGCTAGGTCAAACTCGTCGACGAAGGGCCGGTCGCCCTCGGGCGAGGCTCCCTGGCCCAGGAAGTAGATGGTTTTGTTGGCCGCGTCGGTCAGCAGCACCGGTTTGCCCTGGGCGTTGCGGTGCGTGTAGGCCGTGCCCGGGCTGGCGTACTTGTCCTGCGACGAGCGTTCGAAGAGCACCTGCAGCGAGGGCAGCGCGCCCGGCGTCACGCGCCAGGTCACTTCCTTGCGGTCGGCCCAGCGCGAGCCGTAGAGCAGCGCCACCGAGTTGTTGCCCCAGCTCACGCCGTCGTAGCGCAGGGGTAGGGCCGCAAATTCCTCGGGCGTGCCCATGAAGGGCGCCGTGAGGGTGAATACCTTGTCGCGGATGGCGGCTTCGGCCTTTGGGTCGCCGCCGTCCTGGGCTTCGGCCCAGAACAGGGAGGCGGGCACATCGGCGCGCCAGCCGTGCTCCCGCTGCCCGGTGGGCACCGCGTCGAAGGCCGTGGGCACTTCGTCGGCCAGGGGCAGGTCGGCCAGGGTTTTCAGCGGGTCGCCGGTGGCCACGTCGTACAGCTCCACTTTCAGCGGAAAGCTGCTCAGGGGCAGGGAGTAGGAGAAAGGCCGGTGGCGCGTCTTCACCAGCAGGTACTTGCCGTTGGGCGAGGGCACCGCCGACTGAATCAGGCCGGGCTGGCTGATGGGCTGCAGCTTGCCGTCGAGCGACACCTTCACCATCTGCGAGGTGGCGTAGAAATCGAGCAGCCGCTCGTCGGTGGGGTTGCGCAGCAAGTCCTGGTAGGTGCGGGCGCCGGTTTTGCGGCCCACGTTTTCCTGCACGGCGGGCCCGGTGGGCGCGGCCGTGGTGCTCGGGGCCGCGCCGCGGCCCGCCACCAGCGCCCGCACGATGAGCGTCTGGTTGTCGGACAGCCACTCGAAGGGCGTGCCGAACACGGCGTTCAGCGACACGCCGGCCAGGCGCCGGGCCATAAAGTTGTTCAGATCCACCACCCACAGCTCGGTACGGCCCTCGGCCCCCGCGTTGTTGGCAATGCTGAGCGCGAGCTTGCTGTTGTCGGGCGACCAGACGGCGTCGCTGATCAGGGCCGGCTGCGGCAGGTTGAGCACGGCCATGTCCTTGCCGTCTTCGAGGCGGCGCAGCATCAGGCCGGTGGCGTAGCTCAGCCGGCTGGGCGCGTTCAGGCGCGGGTTGATGCGCAGGCCGGCCAGGCGCAGCTCGGGCTGGGCCAGCTCGGCCACCGTGGGCATGGCCTGCACCGCCAGCAGGGCCATCCACTTACCGTCCGACGAGAGGCTGATGCGCGGGGTGAGGGGCGCGTCCACGAGGTCGGTAATGGCTCTGGGGGGCGTGCGGTAGCCCACGTCTTGGGCGTGGGCCAGCGTGGAGAGGCTAAGCAGCCCCGCGAGTAGCAGTTGTTTCATGCTCGGAGAGTAGTCGGTAAAATAGAGAGCGGCACCACAAAGATACTAATCTTGTATCCAGCAATGATGCGGCTATTATTGTAAAATAGTAATAATTGTTTGGCTAATTACTGTTCTGTAGAGGAGGTTAAAGCGGCTAAATAGCTTGACATTCAGCTGAAACCTGGTGGCTGGCAGCGGTATTATGGTGTGGTTGGAATAGGATTTAGGCGGTGCCTGGCGGCGAGCTTACAGCCGTACGCCTAGCTTAAATCCAACCGGAAAGTACAAGCCCCGCGCGCCGTAATCGAGCATGGAGGTGCGGTAGCGGCTTTCGGGCAGGGCCGAGCGGGAGCGGGTGTGGCGCCAGCCGATGCCCGCGTAGAAGTCCAGCATCAGCGGGCCCAGCTCCAACGGGCCCTGGTAGCCGGCCAGCGCACTAGCGCCGTAGCGGGTGATGGTTTCGGTGTACGGCAGCGGCGAATACACCAGAATGGGCAGCTCGTCGGGGCGGGTCTGTTCCACCCAACCGTACTCCTGAAAGTGCAGCCGGAACTGCTGCACGTGCGGCCCGGCCGCTAGGTAAAACCCCGACTGCGGCTGGGCGTCGGGGCCGGGAAAGTAGAGGCGGGGCAGCAGCTCGGCCCCGAAGCCGCGCACCCGCTCGCCCGGCTGCACCTCGCGCCGCACCGTGAGCCCCGTGACGGCGCCGCGGTACCACTGCGCCGTGAGGCCGAGGCTGGTGCGCGGGTGGGCCCGCCAGAGTTTTTCCGCCTCCAGGTGGTAGCCGCGGGCCAGGGGCTGAAACACGTTGGCTTTCAGTACCCAGCCGGGCAGCTTCGGCGGCGGGGGCGTCTGGGCGTAGGCGGCGCTACCCAGCAGCAGCGCCCACGCACCCAGCGTGCGGCATCCGGTGGCAGCGGCCGCGCGCATCAGGGGCGGGGAACAATGGGAATGACGCTCAGCACGCGCAGGCTGTGGCTGCCGGCGTCGTAGCGGCACTGGTACAGCCCGGTTTTGCCGGTGAGCAGCAGGCCGGCCGGGGTGGGGGCCACATCGTAGGCATCCAGGGCAAAGGCGTCGAGCTGGGGCAGGGCCGGCGCCGTGCGTACGTCGAATACCTTCAGGCCCTCGTCGCACACAAACAACCGGGCCGAATCCGAATCCACCATCAGGCCGAAGGGGTGCGTCAGCGGGTAGGTGCGCACCAGCGTCGGGCGGGCCGGGTCGTTCAGGTCGACGACCTGCAGCTGGTTGGGGCTGCTGCCGCAGGAGCGGTCCTGGCGCAGGGTCAGGTAGGCCCAGCGGCCGTCCACCACCAGCGGGTCGCAGCTGGCGGCGCGGGCGTAGTGGCCGACGGCCTGCGGCTGCAGCGGAAACGAGACGTCGAACAGATACATACCAGCCGGAGTGCCCACGAAGAGGTAACTGCCAGCAGGATAAATGGTTTCGATGTTCACGCCCAGCGCCACGGTTTGCGCCACGGTGGGCGTGGTGCTGCCGCCCGCGCCCAGGTCCAGGATCTGCAGCTGCTGCCCGTCGATGACGTACAGCGCGTTGCCGAGGGTGATAAACCGGGCCCGGGCCCCGGTCAGGCCGATATCGTTGACGGCCGGACTGAGGTCGGCGCTGGCGCAGCCGCTGAGCAGGCTCAGGGCCAGCAGGGCGGCCCGGCAGGTGCGGCCAAAGGAGGAGAAGTGCTGCATGGCGGCGTTACCGGATTTTTTGCCAGCCCACCACCACGGCGTCGGGCGGGCGGTTCTCGGCCCGGTAGCCGGGCTCGACGCTGGCCGTTTCGGGCAGGGGCAGCTCCGGAAATACGTTGCGCACCCGGCCGAGCACGCGGGCATTGGCCGGGTCGGTCAGGTCGATGGTTACCAGATCCACGGCGTTATCGGCGTAGAGCACCGGGCCGCGCATGGCCACGCCGAGGCTGCCCGGAATGCGCAGAAACCCCACTTTGCGGGGGCGCGAGGGGTCCTGGTTGTCGATGATGTGAATGCCTTCGTACTGCTCGTTTACCAGCAGGTAGGCGCCGTGGCAGTAGGTTTTGCCGGGCGCCTGCACGTCGCGGGGGGGCAACAGGGCCACGGCCTGCTCCAGCGTGGCGCGGGTCATTAGCAGGGGGCGGTACACGGGCAGCGAATCGGCCACGGCCTTCGGGTCGTCCAACTGCGCGTAACAACCCGGCAGCACGGCCACGGCGCAAAAGGCCAGCAAAACGGAAAACTTGGACATATGGGAAGAAGCACGCCCGCGGCCACCGTGCCGTATCCGACGGCGGGCGAAGGCAGGAGCCGAAGCGGCCGGCAAACGTTGCAAGCCGGGCCCGGCCGGCTACAAAAATACGCAGCGCCGGCTACCGGTCCGGCCGGACAGTAAAAAGCCCCTCCGTACCGGCGGAGGGGCTTGCTCTTGCAACCTGATAAGTCACGAGTTGACTAGAAAGGCGGGGCGGTTTGCGGCGGCAAGACCGGTAGCGGAGTTACGGATGAGCGGTAGCGGAACTGGTAGCGGCTTGATGTTGACAAAGTAACAGCGCCCCTGCGTGGTGGTCAATCCGTGGAGGCACGGGTTTTTACATGGGGCTAGCACGGATAAATATAGTATTATACTAATGCATAATGTGACTGGTCTGAATGACTTTGCCCTGTCGGTCAATTAGTTGCAGGTAGTAGGGGCCAGTCGGCAAGTCGCGCAACGACAGCCCCTGGCCCGGCGCCTGGCCCTCGGCGTGGCGCACGGTGCGGCCGCGCGCGTCGAGCAGGCGCAGGCGCACGCGGCCCCAGGCGGCAGCCAGCGGCACGGTCAGCTCGTCGGCGGCCGGCACGGGGTAGGCGGCCAGCGGCGCCCGGCGGGCCGCCGGCGCGGCGGCGGTGGGGCGGCACTGCACGGCGGCCATCAGCCGGCGCCACAGCTCGGTATCGAACGAAGACAGCGCCAGGTGCGGCTGCCCGGCCGACTGCCCCAGGCGCACGACCACCAGCCCCAGGCTCGGCACTACGTAAATTTTCTGGTCGTTTTTGCCTAGGGCCATGATCATATCGGCCGGGGCGGTGGGCACCAGCGGGCCCGGCAACACCAGCTGCGACTGCGGCAGCTGGTAGCTGGGCTGCCCGTTGAGCCACCAGAGGTAGCCGTAGCTGCGGTTGAGCGGCTGCGCGGGCGTGGTCATCTGGCGGAAGTAGGCCGTGTCGCGGAGCACGGCGGTGCCGTTCCAGCGGCCGCGGGCCAGGATGAGCAGGCCGAAGCGGGCCGCGTCGCGCAGGCGGCTGTAGTACACGTCGCCCGCCCAGGCCCCGCCCATGCCGATGACGCCCCCGATTTTCTGGTTGGTGTACTGGTTGATGCTCAGGCCCGCGGCGGCGGCCAGCAGGGGCTGCAGCTTGCGGTAAGGGCCGGTGTGGTAGGCCCAGCGCGAGCCGGCGTCGGCGCGGTAGAGCAGGCAGGCGGCCTGGGTGCTTTCGTTGTCGCAGGGCGCGGGCGGGGTGTCGTCGAGGCCCGTGGTCATGGTGAGCTGGTGCCGCACCGTGATGAGCCGCTCCTTGGCGGCCGGCGCCGCCGTCCAGCCCCGGCCCAGGAAGCGCGAGGCCGAATCGGTGAGGCTCAGCAGGCCGTCCTGCCGGGCGATGCCCACCAGCGTGGCGGTGAGCGACTTGCCGGCCGAGGCCCAGTACCAGAGCGAGTCGCGGGTGAAGGTGCCGTAGTACTGCTCCACCACCACGCGCCCGTCCTTGAGCACCATGAAGCCCTTGGTGTGCCGGCGGCCGAGGTAGGCCAGCAGGGTATCGAGCGGGGGCTGGCACCAGCCCAGGCTTTGGGGCGTGGTGCTGGCCCAGGCGGGGCCGGTGGTCGGCGGAAAGTACAGCGGCGTCGGCGTCTGGGCCCAGCCCGGCAGGGCCAGCAGGCCGATAAGCGCGCAGCGTAAGCGTTTGGTCATGTGGGGTGCGGAAAAACATTCGGAGGCTTAGAGCCGGCCGCGGGCCCCGGGTTTAGCCTATATCAGCAAAATTATATGTGTAATGGAAAATTCGGGCCTGATAATCAGTGTAATAAAAGCGGTTGCCAATTAAATTGTGTGCAATATAATTTTATGCAATACATTTGCAACGTCTTCCAGCCCGCCATGAGTCAATCCGCCGCTTCTGCTCCCAATCCGCTGCTGCAGCTGGAAAACCAGCTCTGCTTCCCGCTCTACGCCGTGTCGCGGCTGGTGACCAAGGCCTACCAGCCGCTGCTGGAGGAACTGGAGTTGACGTACCCGCAGTACCTGGTGCTGCTGCTCTTGTGGGAGCACGGCGAGCTGTCGGTGAAGGGGCTGGGGGAGCGGCTGCTGCTCGATTCGGGCACGCTCACACCCTTGCTCAAGCGCCTGGAGCAGCGCGGCCTCGTCAGCCGCCGCCGCGACGCGCGCGACGAGCGGTCGGTGCGCATTGGGCTGCAGCCGGCGGGCGAGGCCCTGCGCCACAAGGCCACCTGCATTCCGGAGGCCCTGATGGCCAAATTTCAGCTCAGCCCGGCCGAGTTCGAGGCCCTGCGCGGGCAGCTCAATCATTTGCTAACCCAGCTTTCCTGATTCTGGGAAGGCTTCATTTCTCTTCTACTGCCATGAAAATCGAGAAAGTGTACACGGCGCAAGCCCACGTGAAAGGCGGCCGCAACGGCCAGGTGACCAGCAACGACCAGGCGCTGGCCCTGGAGCTGAGCACGCCCAAAGCCATGGGCGGCATGGGCAAGGAAGGCGCCACCAACCCCGAGCAGCTGTTCGCGGCCGGCTACGCCGCCTGCTTCGAGGGCGCGCTGGGCGTGGCCGCCCGCCAGGCCAAGGTGAGCCTGCAGGACGTGAGCATCGAGAGCTTCGTGCACTTCGGCAAGGCCGAGGACGGCGGCTTCGGCATCGCGGCCGACCTGCACGTGAACCTGCCCGGCCTGGAGCAGGCCCAGGCCGAAGACCTGGTGGCCGCCGCGCACCAGATCTGCCCTTACTCGCGCGCTACCCGCGGCAACATCGAGGTGAACCTGCACACCACCACCAACTAAGCCCGCGGCTGCCCGCGCAGCTTCGGCCCAAGGCCCCGGCGCAGCTTTTCGCTGGTCGGGGCTTTTTCGTGCCTTATCTTTGCCCCTGGAATGATGAAGCGAGTGGTCATAGCTGTGCTGAGCCTGCACCTGTTCGTGGCGGGCCTGATGCCCGCCGGCAACGTGCTGGAGCTGGTGAAGCTGCCCGTGCTCATCAGCCACTACCAGGAGCAGCACGCCACCAACTCGGTGTGGCGCTTCCTCTACGACCACTACGCCGGCCGCCACAACCAGGAGCACCAGCACGACCACGCGCAGCTGCCGCTGCACTGCTGCCTGCACCAGGCCCCGGCCATGGCCCTGCCGCCCGCGCTGCGCCTGCCCCTGCAGCCCCAGCTGCCCGAGTTTGCGGAGGCCCGGCAGTACCGCGGCGAGTACGTGGCCTCGGCCCCGCGGGGCATTTCGCGGCCCTGTTTCCAGCCCCCGCGCGGGGCGGCTGCCTTCGCGGCAAGTCGGGCGTAAGCTAGCGGCCCGGCTTGGGCGGCGCCGGCGCGCTTTCCTGCGGGAAGGCCGTGCGGCCCGTGGCAGTTCGGTTGGCCTTTGCTGATGGCCGTGCTGCGTCCCGCCGGGGCGCAGGCGGCGCGTGGATTCATGTTCAACAAACTGATTATGCTCAGCCTCCGGCACAAGCTGGGGGTGGGCATCGGGGTGGCGGCGCTGCTGGTATGGGGCCTCTACGCCCTGCGGCACCTGCCCATCGATGCGGTGCCCGACATCACCAACAACCAGGTTATCGTCTTCACCGTGGCGCCCTCGCTGAGCGCGGCCGACGTGGAGCGGCTCGTCACCTTCCCGGTGGAGCAGAGCATGGCCACCATTCCGGGCCGCGAGGAAGTGCGCTCCTTTTCCCGCGCGGGGCTGTCGGTGGTGACCATCGTGTTCGGCGACGAGGTGGACCACTACCGGGCCCGGCAACAGGTGGCCGAGCGCATGCGCGCCGCCGAGGCGCAGATTCCGCCCGGCCTGGGCCGGCCCGAAATGGGGCCAGCCACCACCGGCTTGGGCGAGATTTACCAGTACGCCATCCGCGTCCGGCCCGGCTTCGAGCAGAAATACTCGCTGGCCGAGCTGCGCACCCTGCAGGACTGGGTGATTCGGCGGCAGCTGCTGGGCACCACCGGCGTGGCCGATGTGTCCTCGTTCGGCGGCTACCTGCGCCAGTACGAGGTGGCCGTAGCGCCGGACCGCCTGCGCAGCTTCGGGCTGACCATAGCCGACCTGCAGACCGCCCTGAGCCGCAACAACGGCAACGCCGGCGGCGGCTACCTGGTGCGCGGGCCGCAGGCCTGGTTTATCCGCACCGAGGGGCTGGCGCAGTCGGAAAGCGACATCGGGCGGGCGGTGGTACGGCCGGCGGCGCCCGGGCGCGGGCCGGTGCTGGTGCGCGACGTGGCCGAGGTGCGCCCCGGCGCCGCGCCGCGCTTCGGGGCGCTGGTGCGCAACCACACCGGCGAAGCCGTGGGGGGCATGGTGCTGATGCTGCGCGGGGCCAACGCCTCGGAGGTGGTAGCGGCCGTGAAGACCCGGATGGCCGCCATCGAAAAGACGCTGCCGCCCGGGCTGGAAATCCGGCCCTTCATCGACCGCACCAAGCTGGTGGACCAGGCCATTCACACCGTCGAGAAAAACCTGGCCGAGGGCGCGCTCATCGTGATTTTCGTGCTGGTGCTCTTTCTGGGCAACCTGCGCGCCGGCCTGCTGGTGGCCTCCGTTATTCCGCTGGCCATGCTCTTTGCCATCGGCATGATGCAGGTCTTCGGCGTGTCGGGCAATCTGATGTCGCTCGGGGCCATTGATTTCGGGCTTATCGTCGACGGGGCCGTCATCATCGTGGAGGCCACCATGCACCGGCTGGCCGCGCGCTTCGACCCGCACCACAGCGCCGGCGAAATTCCGCCGCCCACCCAAGACCTCACGCCCGCCGAAATGGACGAGGAAGTGTACGACGCGGCCTCGCGCATTCAGCAGTCGGCCTCGTTCGGGCAGTTCATCATCCTGATGGTGTATTTGCCGATTCTGGCTTTGGTGGGCATCGAGGGCAAGATGTTCCGGCCCATGGCCCAGACGGTGGCCTTCGCCATCCTGGGCGCCTTCATCCTCTCGCTGACCTACGTGCCGGTGATGTCGGCGCTGGTCTTGCGCAAGGGCGTGCGCGGCGGGGGCTGGTCGGAGCGGGCGCTGGCCTGGCTGGCGGTGCGCTACCGCCGCCTGGTTACGCGCGTGCTCCGCGTGCCCCGGCTGGTGGTGGGGGCCGCCGGGCTGCTGCTGGTGGGCGCGGCCCTGCTGCTGGGCACGCTCGGGGGCGAGTTTATTCCCACCCTGGAAGAGGGCGACTTCGCGGTGGAGACGCGCGTGCTGCCCGGCTCCTCGCTCGACTACACCGCTCGGCAGGCCCGGCTGGCGGCCGATATTCTCAAGGAGCAATTCCCGGAGGTCAAGGAAGTGGTGGCCAAGGTCGGCTCCTCGGAAATTCCCGTCGACCCGATGCCGCTGGAGGCCTGTGACTTGATTGTGGTGCTCAAGGACCGCCAGGAGTGGACCACGGCCGACAGCCGCGAAGGCCTGGCGGCCAAGATGGTGCGGGCCCTGAGCGTGCTGCCGGGCGTGACTTACAGCTTTCAGCAGCCCATTCAGATGCGCTTCAACGAGCTGATTTCGGGGGCGCGGCAGGACGTGGTCATCAAGATTTACGGCGAAGACCTCGACCAGCTGGCCGGCTACGCCCGCCGCGTGGGCGCGGTGGTGCGCCAGGTGCCCGGCGCCGCCGACCTCTACGTGGAGCAGGCCACCGGCCTGGCGCAAATCGTGGTGCAGCCCGACCGGGAGCGGCTGGCCCAGTACGGGCTGAGCGTGCAGGACCTGAACCAGAGCCTCGAGGCCGCCTTTGCCGGGGCGGGCGCGGGGCAGGTGTTCGAGGCCGACCGCCGCTTCGACCTGGTGGTGCGCCTGGCCGACGAATACCGCCACGACATCCGGCAGGTGCGCGCCCTGAACGTGCCCCTGCCCGGCGGCGGCCAGGTGCCGCTGGAGCAGGTGGCGCGCGTCGAGTACCAGGTCGGGCCCAGCCAGATTCAGCGCGACAACGCCCAGCGGCGCATTACGGTGGGCTTCAACGTGCGCGGCCGCGACGTGGAAAGCGTGGTGCAGGATGTGCAGGCGGCCGTGCAGCGCGGGGTGAAGTTCGGGCCCGGCTACGTGACCACCTACGGCGGGCAGTTCGAGAACCTGCGCCAGGCCAACGCCCGCCTCGCGGTGGCCGTGCCGGCGGCGCTGCTGATGATTTTCGGGCTGCTTTACCTCACCTTCGGCTCCCTGCGGCAGGCCTGGCTTATCTTCACCGCCATTCCGCTGGCGGCGGTGGGCGGGGTGCTGGCGTTGTGGCTGCGCGGGCTGCCGTTCAGCATTTCGGCCGGGGTGGGCTTCATTGCCCTGTTCGGGGTGGCCGTGCTCAACGGCATCGTGCTGCTGAGTGCCTTCAACCACCTGCGCGACTCCGGTATCCGGGACGTGCGCGCGCGGGTGCTGCGCGGCACCGAGGAGCGCCTGCGCCCGGTGCTGATGACGGCCACGGTGGCCTCCTTGGGCTTCCTGCCGATGGCCCTGGCCGGCACGGCCGGCGCCGAGGTGCAGCGGCCCCTGGCCACGGTGGTCATCGGCGGGCTGGTGTCGGCCACGCTGCTGACCTTGCTGGTGCTGCCGGTGCTGTATTACCTGAGCGAATCGGAGGGTGGCTTCTGGCGCAACCTGCTGGGCCGCGGGCCCCAGGCCGCGCCGGTGGCCGCGGCAGGAGCGGCGCTGTTGCTGCTCGGCCTGAGCACGCCCGCCGCCGCGCAAACTCCCGACCCGACCACCGCGCCCCGGGCGGCGGCCGTTGCTCCTGCGGCGGGAGTGGCTTCCGAGGCTCCGCTGACGGCGGCCGGCGCGGTGCAGGCGGCGTTGGGCCGCAGCGGCGAGGTGCGGGCCGCCTCGTACCAGTTTTCGGCCCGCTCGGCGGTGCGCGGGGCGGTGTGGGAGCTGCCGCGCACCACGGTGCAGGCCGGCTACGGGCAGTTCAATTCGCCCTACCTCGACAACCAGTTTTCCCTGGCGCAGCCGCTGCCGGGGCTGGGGCGCCTGCGGGCCCTCACCGGCCTGGCCGCGGCGCAGGTGTCGGTGGCCGAATCGGAGCTGGACCTGCGCCGGGCCGAGCTGCGGCGGCAGGTGCGCCTGGCCTACCAGCAGGCCGTGTACGCCCGGCACCGGCTGCTGCTGCTGCGCGCCCAGGACAGCCTCAGCCGCGAGTTTCGTCGCGCCGCCGAGCTGCGCTTCCGTACCGGCGAGGCGGCCCGCATCGAGCCGGCCACGGCGCTGGTGCAGCAGGGCGAGACCCGCGTGGCCCGGCAGCGCACCCGCGCCGACTACGTGGCCGCCCGCCGGCAACTACAGGCGCTGCTGCAGCTGCCCACTGCGCCCGCGCCCGTCGACAGCCTGCTGCGGCCGCTGCCGGTACCCGCCGAGCTGGCTGCCCTGCTCAGCGACACGCTGCTCACCACGTCCGCCGACACCAGCGCCCTGCCGCCCGACCCCACCGCCCGCGTGCTGGCCCGGCAGGCCGCCGAACGGCAGGCCGCGGCCGTGGTGGAGCTGCGCAGCCGCCGCCCCGAGCTGGGCCTGACCTACCTCAACCAGTCGCTGCGCGGCAGCCTGCAGTACAAGGGCGCCGAGCGGTTTTATGGTCCTGGCGACCGGTTTCAGGCCGCCCAGCTCAGCCTGAGCGTGCCCCTGCTCACGCGCCCCTACAAGGCCCGGGCCGAGGCCGCCCGCCTGCAGACCCTGGCCGCCGAAGCCGCCTACCGCCGCCGCGTGGCCGAAGTGGCCGCCGCGCAGGCGACCCTGCTGGAGCGGCTGCGCGAGCAGCAGGCGCGTATGCAGTTCTACCAGCAAACCGGTTTGCCCCAGGCCGCGCTTATCCTGCGCCTGGCCAGCAAGGGCTGGCGCGCCGGCGAAATGCCCTTTGCTGAGTACCTGCTGCACGCCGAGCGGGCCCAGCGCCTGCGCACCGATTACCTCGACGCCGTGCTGGCCTACAATCAAACGGTGCTGGAGGTGGAATACCTGCTCGGCCGCACCGACTAACCGTAGCGCGGGCTGGGCTGCGCCGACGTGCAGTGCAGCCCGCGTTCGGCCGGACGATTGTCGTAGCACGATAAACGTTCGGTGCCCTGGAATTACTATTTGACGGACGTGGGCTGAGGCCCGCGCTACCTCGTGCCGAAGCCCCGGCCCCGGCACGCCATTTCGACCTACCCATGTTTCGTATTCCCTTTTCCTCCGCCGCTTCCCTGCTACCCCTGGCGCTGCTGACGGTACTGAGCTGCTGTCAGTCTGCCACCAACGAAAAACCGGCCGCTGAATCGTCAGAAGCCCCGGCCACGGCTTCCGACGAAGTACAGCTCGGCCCCGACGAGCTGCGGGTGGCGGGC
This sequence comes from Hymenobacter edaphi, assembly GCF_003258365.1. GTDB lineage: Bacteria > Bacteroidota > Bacteroidia > Cytophagales > Hymenobacteraceae > Solirubrum > Solirubrum edaphi. The sequence goes on from NZ_QHKM01000008.1 coordinate 70,735, forward strand.
GTGCGCACCGGCCGCGTGGGCTACCAGGCCACCGCCGGGGCGCTGCGCGTCAACGGCTCGTTGGAGGCGCCGCCGCAGAGCCTGGTGGTGCTCAGCGCCCCGCTGGGCGGCTACATCGAGCGGCTGCCGCTGCTGCCGGGGGCGCACGTGCGCCGCGGCGAGGCCGTGGCCGTGGTGCGCAACCCCGAGTTCATTCAGGTGCAGCAGGATTACCGGCAGGTGCTCAGCCAGCTCGACTACGCCCGTGCCGAGCTGGAGCGGCAGCGCGAGCTGGTGCGCGAGGAAGTGGCCCCGGCCAAAAACCTGCAGCGCGCCCAGGCCGAATTTCGCAGCCTGCAGGCCCAGCGCGACGCCCTGGCGGCCCGCCTGCGCCTGGCCGGCCTGCCGGTGCGGGCCAGCGGGCCCATGCGCAGCACCGCCGAGCTGCGGGCGCCCATCAGCGGCTTCGTGCGGCACGTGCGCGCCACCACGGGCCAGACGGTCAACTCCACCGACCCCGTGGCCGAGCTGGTCGACCCCACGCACCTGCACGTGGAGCTGACCGTGTTCGAGAAAGATGCGCCGCGCCTGGCCGTGGGCCAGCGCATCCGCTTCACCCTGGCCTCCGATTCGGCCGGCCGGGAGCACGCCGGCCGCATCACGCTGGTCAGCCGCTCCGTCGACCCGGAGGCCCGCACCGTGAGCGTGCACGCCCACCCCGACGAGGAAGACAACCCGGCGCTGCTGCCGGGCATGTTTGTGCGCGCCACGGTGGAAACGGCGGCTTCGGCCGGCCGCGCCGCCGCCCCCACGCTGCCCGAGGCGGCCGTGGTCGACTACGAAGGCAAAAGCTACGTTTTCGTGCAGCTGACGCCCGGCCGCTACCGCATGGTGGAGGTGCGCCGGGCCGGCGTGGTGGAAAACGGCGCGGTGCCGCTGGTGCTGCCCGCCAGCATCGGGGCTGACCGGGCCGTGGTGACGGAGGGGGCGTACAGCCTGCTCGGTAAGCTGAAAAACACGTCGGATGAGGACGAGTAAGCCAGACGGCTAACGGCGGTGCCGCTGCCCGTCATTGCAAGCCGGCTCGACACGCTGCGCATCAAGCGGCGCCAAGCCGTCCGGGCCCATGGGCTACCCGACAAACCAGCGCCGCCCGCAACCGTCGGCCGGACCGATACGGGCGGGGCGGGGCGGAGCTGCTGCCAGTGGGGCCGCCGTGCCGCCAAAGGCAGGTTTGCTTTGGCTACGCCCCGCAATGACGGCCTGGTGAGCCGCACAAACCCGGCCTTGGTGGTAAGTTCGGCTTATGAATCAGCCTTCGTCCTCCGCTGAGCTTGCCGAAGCGCCTGCGCCGCTGGTGGGCCGGCTGGCGCCCACGCCCAGCGGCTACCTGCACCTGGGCAACGCCGTCAACTTCGTGCTGACTTGGCTGCTGGTGCGCCGCAGCGGCGGCCGTCTGCACCTGCGCATCGACGACCTGGACCGCAACCGCCTGCGCCGCCCGTACCTGGAGAGCATCTTTCGCACCATCGAGTGGCTGGGCCTCGACTACGACCACGGCCCCACGGGCCCCGACGACTTTCTGCGCCACCACTCCCAGCTGCTGCACCTATCTGACTACAACTACCTGCTGCGCCGCCTGCAGCTGCGCCCCGGCTTGTTGCACGCCAGCACCCGCAGCCGCACGCAGGAAACGGAAGTGGCTGTTGCCCTCGAGCAGCCAGGCGCGGCCTGGCGGGCGGTGGTGCCGGCCGGCACGGTGGTGCGCTTCAATGACGCCTGGCAGGGCCCGGTGGAAATAGCGCTGGACCGCGCCATGCCCGATTTCGTGCTGCGCAAAAAGGACGCGGTGGTGGCCTACCAGTTGGCCAGCATTGCCGACGACCTGCGCCTGGGTACCACGCTCATCGTGCGCGGCCTGGACCTGCTGCCGAGCACGGCGGCCCAACTCTGGCTGGCCGGCCTGCTGCCCGAAACGGCTGCTTTCAACGCTCAATGCATCCATTTCCTGCATCACCCGCTGCTACCCGGCCCCGACGGCCGCAAGCTCAGCAAGTCGCAGCAGGCGCCGCTGGAACGGGGCGTGCTGGGAAGCGGCAATGGGCCTGAACTCGTCTACAAAGCCATTCTTGATATGTGGGGCATCCCGGATAGCAGCGCCTATTCCCTGCAGGGGCTTGATTTTTGGCTGCCTGAATACGATTGGCTGCGGTCGTACGGAGCGTGAAAAGCACGCCTCAAGCGCTGCAAGGCACGCGCAGATCCAGCAGCACCAGCCACCACTGGCCGGCAATGCGGGCCCAGTAGAAGCGGTAGCCGGTGTCGGTCTGGAGCACGGCGTAGCGGCCGGTGGCTATGGCGGCCCGGCCCTGGGCGGCCGATCCGCCGCGCAGGGTGGCGTGGTCCCAGATGCTGCTCAGCGCCGCGGCGCGGGCGGGGCCGAGCAGGCAGCCAGTGCGCGCGAAGCCGGCTTCGTTGCCGGGCGGCCCGTCGCAGGTGGCGGTGGGCAGCGTGTCGACAACGGTGGGGCGCAGGCAGGGCATCAGCTCAGCGGCCAGGGTGAAAAACGAGGGCTGCGGCTGGCTGCGGCGCAGCCGGCGCACGTCCGTCACGCGGGTGAGCAGGGGCAGGGCGCCGGGCTGCTCCAGCACCCAAAGGCCGTGCGCGGGGCTGATGAAAGCGTTGACGGCGGCCGTATCGGCGCGGCGCACGGCCTCGGCCCAGCGCAGGAAGGCGCCCGCAACGGTGGTATCGGCCTGCATGGCCCGGGCGGCGGGCAGCGGCTTTTCCTTGATGACTTCGCCCGGCGCATCCAGGTCGGCCGGTGACCGGTTGGCCTGGTCGCGGGCGTGGCAGGCGCCGAGCAGCAGCGCCAGCAGCAGCTGGCAGGCAGTGCGGGGCTTCATCGGATTTCTTTTTTGAACTGCTCGGCCCAGTGGTCGGCCAGGCGGGTGGGCTCGGGCAGCTTGTAGCCGCGGGTGCAGCGCCAGGCCAGCTCGGTGGCCGTGGCCTGATCCAGCCGGTGCCCGGGGCTGACGAATACGGGCTTCACGCGGTCCTTGGTGCGCAGCACTTCCCCGATCAGCTCACCGGTTTTCTTGTCGGTGAGCGGGGCGCGGCTGCCGGGGGCCGCCTCGGGCTCGGGGTGCTGGCCGGTGAGCACCTGCTTGGCCACGCCCAGGCTGGGCATATCCAGCAGCACGCCGATGTGGGCGGCAATGCCCATGCGCCGCGGATGCGCGTAGCCGTGGCCGTCCACCATCAGCACGTCGGGCCGGTGCTGCAGCTTTTCGTAGGCCAGCAGCAGGTTGGGCGCCTCGCGGAAGGAGAGGAAGCCCGGCACGTAGGGCATGTCGACGGGACCGTAGTTGTAGACCTTTTCCACCAACTGCAGCTCCGGAAACGTGAGCACCACGATGACCGACAGAATCGTGTCTTCGGTGGGAAACGAAGAGTCAAGCCCGGCAATGAGCTTGGGCGAGGCAGTCAGCGGCTCCAGGCGCTGCTGCTGGCGCATGTCGTGCTGCTGCTGGGTGAGCGTGCGCACGAGGGCGGGGTCGGCGGGCGGATGATAGGGGCGGTAGTAAGCCATCGGGCGGGGCGGGTAGGGGACACCCAGCTATACGGGAGGAGCAAATGGCGCGGTTATTCCTTCGGCCCGCCGATACTAGGGCCGTAGCCTAAGCTGGGTAATCGGTGTTTGCCAGTGGCCGGAGTTGGTGCAAGTCGGACAGCCAGCGGTGAAGTGCTTGGTTTAAGGCGTCCTCATCTTTTAGGTCGTAAAAGATTTCCCGCCGAACGTAGAACAGGTCGTAATCAAAACCGTGCTGGTCTTCGTCATGATCTGCCCGCAGCTCCCCGTACTCCACTTCGTAGCCCAGCACGGTTTCGTGCGGCGGATTCACTCGGGCATCAACGGCCTTCCGCGCCACCACCTTCAGCCACGCATGATTTGCCGGATTGTCGCTCGTCGGTAATACCCGGCAGCCGACTGCGCCATTGCATGTGCGGCCGTAGTGCAGTTGGGCCAGAATCGAAGCAGGAATTGCTATTGCTGAAATAAGGCTGGCGTAAGTAACCGACACAACCTAGCGCGAGCCGGCTACTTATGCAGCGGCCGGCCCCGGTCTTTATCCTCAATTCACCCCGAGCATCAGCCCCGCACGAACACGTACGGGTCCTGCTCGATGCCGTCGTTGACGCGCAGCTCCACCGCCTTCACCTGCCCGCCCTCCACGGTGAAGGTGGCCGGGAAGATGCCGTAGGCCAGGTTGGAATAGGTAGTGCGGAACTGCTGCCCGTCCATGTAAGCCAGCGAAGCCGTCAGGGCAGGGTGGTGGCTGAAGCGCACCACGAGCTGCTTGCCCTGCGCCTCAACGGTGATGGGGCCGTAGAGCGGGTGCGTGTACTGGCCCGCGTAGGCTTTCAGGGGCAGCTCCGGCTTGGCTTTCTTGGCTACGCGGGCGTTGAGCTTCTCGATGTCGGCCCGCGTGTCGGCCCGGGAGGGCGCCCCGCGCTGCCACAGCTGCCGGCTGCGGTCGGTGTAGGGCATGCCCAGGTAGGCGTCGAGCAGCTGGTAGCGCAGCGCCTCGAAAAAGCTCTGGTTGTCCTGGTTGGTGAGCACGGCAATGCCCAGCCCCTCCTCGGGCACAAAGCAGGTGTTGCTCACGAAGCCGTTGGCCCCGCCGGTGTGCCAGAACACCTGCCGGCCGTTGTAGTCGGCCGCGAATACGCCCAGGCCGTAGGTGCGGAAGTGCTCCGGCAGCAGCGCCGACTTGCGCGCCGACACGGCCGTGTTCACGTCGCGGGTGCGGCGCAGCGTGGCCCAGGGCAGTACCCGCCGGCCCTGCACCTTGCCGCTGTCGAGCTGAAACTGCAGCCACTTGCCCAGGTCGTTCACGCACGATACCATGCTGGCCGCCGGCCCGAGGTTGTCGACCTGGTCGTAGGGCAGCACCGCCAGCGGGCCGTAGGCGTTGGAGTAGGGCAGGGCCACGTTGGGGCGCTGGGCCACGCCGGCCGTCAGCATGCTGGTGTTCGTCATGCCCAGGGGCTTCAGCAGGGTCTGCTCCACGTAGGCTTCCCAGGTGGTGCCGCCCGTCACGGCCGGAATGATCTGCCCGGCCGCCAAGAAGCCCGCGTTGCAGTAGCCGTAGTCCTGGCGGAAAGGGGCCGTGGGCTTGAGCAGGCGCACCCGCTGCAGAATTTCCTCGCGCGAGAGGTCCGACGACCAGAAGGTGAAGTCGCCCTGGAAGGTCTTGGTGCCCAGGTGGTGGCCCAGCAGGTCGCGCACGGTCACCAGCTGAGTGCTGACGGGGTCGTAGAGCTGAAAGCCGGGCAGGTACTTGGTGGCCGGGTCGTTGAGCGAGAGTTTCTTGTCCTGCTCCAGCTGCGCCAGCGCCGTGCCTGTGAACAGCTTGGAGTTGGAGGCAATCAGAAACTGCGTGTTGGCGTCGACGGGCTCGGGCCGGCCCACGGCGCGCACCCCGAAGCCCTTGCTCACTACCACCTGCCCGTCCTTCACCACCACCACGGCCAGGCCCGGAATCTGCCACAGGCGCAGGCCGCGCTGCACGTACTGATCGAGGCTGTCGGCCACGAAGCGGGCGCCGGCGGTGGGGCGGGCGGGAGCGGTTTGGGCCGGGGCCGGCGCGGCAAAAAAAGCGCTGCCAAGGGCGGCGCTGCACAGGGCGCCGAGCAGACGGCGGAAGACGAAACGATGCATCAGCGAAGCAAACCAGAAAACGGGAAGACGCAAAGGACGCAAGTTCCCGCCAAGCGTTGCGGCGGCGGCCTGCGGCCCAATCTCCAACGCTTAGCCGCGTCTGCCTACCTTGCCCCCCAACGCCAGGCCCCGCGTTTGCGTAGGGCTAATGCCGCGCCTCTGTTCCTCCGCATCCCGTTATGCTCCCCTCCCTTGCTCCCAGGCCCGTCCGGCTGGAGCTTCCCCACGCCACCTTGCTCGGCGACCTGGTCGTGCCGGCCCGCGCCGCGGGCATCGTGGTGTTTTCGCACGGCAGCGGCAGCTCGCGCCTGAGCCCGCGCAACCAGCACGTGGCCAGTAGCTTGCAGCAGGCCGGCTTCGGCACGCTGCTGTTCGATTTGCTCACGGCGGAGGAAGACCGCGCCTTCGAGGCCCGCTTCGATATTGACCTGCTTACGCGCCGCCTGCTGGGAGCCGCCAGCTGGCTGCGCCGCGAACAGCGCCTGCACGATTTGCGCCTGGGCTTTTTCGGGGCCAGCACCGGCGCCGCCGCCGCCTTCAACGCCGCCGCCGAGCTGGGCAGCCGCGTCGGGGCCGTGATTTCGCGCGGGGGCCGCCCCGATCTGGCCCTGCCGGCTCTGAGCCGGGTGCAGGCCTCCACGCTGCTCATCGTGGGCGGGCAGGACTGGCCCGTGCTCGGGGCCAACGAGCGGGCCCTGGCCGATTTGCCCGGCCCCAAGCAGCTGCACGTGGTGCCCGGCGCCGGCCACCTCTTCGAAGAGCCCGGCACCCTCGACGAAGTGGCCGGGCTGGCCGTCGACTGGTGCCGCCAGCACCTGAGCTGAGGCGGTAGCGCGGGCTTGAGCCCGCGTCCGGCAGATAGGAACTCAAAAAAACAGGGCGTCCATCGTAGCGGGCCAATCGTGCGGCCGAACGCGGGCTAAACTGGCGGAAGGCGTCAGCCTGGGCCGCGCTGCACCGTGTCGCGGGCCGGCCGGGCCAACCCCAGGTGCGGCCGGGCCGTTTGCAAACCCAGCGCCGGCCTCCTCACCCCGCCGGCGCCCCTGCTATGTCCAAACCAGTGCAAGACGCCGACACCGGGGCCGGGCCCTTCACCGTACGGCGCTACTACATCGATATTGCGCACCCGAAGCTGTCGGCCACCGAGCTGATGAGCCGGGTGCAGGCGCACCCCGAAGAATTTTCGCCCGACCTGCTGGCCGACTTCACCAAGGAGCGCGGCGAAGCGCATCAGCTACAGGTCGATGACGAGTACCACATCAAGATTCTGGGCCCCTGGAACGGCTCGGTGCGCGTGACGGAAGTGGCCGCACAGCACTTCGAGCTGTGTACCCTGGAGGGCCACCCCGAGGCGGGCACCATCCGGTTTTCGGTGCGCCAGCTGCCCGGGGCCGCCGCGGCGCTGCGCTTTGAAATTCGCTCCCGGGCCCGCTCCCGCGACGGGCTGGTGGCCTTTGCCTACACCACCCTGGGCGTAGGCAAACAGGTGCAGGAGCAAACCTGGGTGACCTTCTGCCAGCGCGTGGCCGAGGCCAGCGGCGGCGAGGCCACCGGCCCGGTGCAGGTGGATACCACCGAGGAAGACGAATCGGGCAAGGAACACGAGCACCATGAGCGCCGCTAATACCGTTACCGCCACCACCGCGCCGCCGCTCTGGGAGCAGTACAAGGCCCAGCTGGAGTCGTACCGCGAGGCCAAGGTCAACTACGACCTGGACCGCGTGCACGAGTACACCGCCGAAACCGGCTGGCGCCTCGACGATTACCACACCGAGCTGCCCGCCGAGCCGCCCGGCCCGCCCGTGCCCGGCGGCTCGTTTGAGGCCGCCAAGCAGGTGCTGCTGAACTACTCCTTTCCGCCGCCCGACCTCATCACCGGCATTTTCGTGCCCGATCAGCCCCTGGCCGAGCGCGTGATGCTGCTGCGGGCGCAGTTCCTGTTTTTCAAGTTCTGGTTCGGCGTGCGCATCGGCGGCGTCACCGACGAGCAGCAGGACGCGCCCGACGGCCGCGAGCAGGTGTGGGGCTACAACTACCGCACCCTCGAAGGCCACTTCGAGAAGGGCCAGATTACCTTCACCATCCACAAAAACCTGGCTTCCGGCCAGGTGCGCTTCCAGGTGAAGGCTTACTCCCAGCCCGGGCGCATCCACAACATCTTCTACCGCATCGGCTTCAAGCTGTTTGGCCGGAGCCTGCAGCGCAAGTTTGCCCGCGAATCGATGAAGCGCATGCGGCGGCTGGTGGACGAAGCGCTGCGCAAGGGCAGCCGCCCCGGCTAGTGCGCGTCGGCGGGCGGCGGGGGCAGCTCCGCCGCGGCCCGGGGCAGCAGGGCCGTGGGCACGCGCGGGTAGTGGTGGTGCAGGTGGTGAAAGGCAAACGACGACACCACCGGCGTCCAGAGCTGGGCCACGGCCGAGGCCGTGCGCACGGCGGGGTGGCGCGCGGCCAGATGATGCGGAATATAGGCCGCCCATATCGGCAGGGTGGCACTCATCCCGAAGGCTACCGCCCAATACACCAGCCCCACCGCCGAGCCCAGCCCGAAATACAGCAGCGCGAAGCCCGCGAGCAACGCCAGCGTCAGGGCCGTTTCGAGCAGCTGGATGCGGCGCGTGTGCGGGGCCAGCCGCAACGACTCGCGCCGCAGCATCAGGATGTGGTAGGGCCCCTGCCAGAGCACCCGCCCGAAGCGCCAGGTGGCCGGCGCGCCTTCCGGGTCGTCGGGGTGGAGGCAGCGGGCGTGGTGGCGCAGGTGCGTGACCTGCATGCCGTGCCCGCTTTTGAGCAGCAGCAGGCCGCTGAGCGTGAGCACCCGCGCGTTGGCCGGCTTGGGCAGGCCCAGCGCGTGGTGCATGGCGTCGTGCATCTGCACGAAGGCGGCCAGGCACACGGCCACGGCCAGCGGCACGGCCAGCCACCACAGCCCCGCCAGCGCCGCCGCCGCGTAACCCAGCAGCAGCAGCCAGGGGCGCAGCAGCTCCAGCACGCGCTGGCGCGCGCTCAGGCGCAAATGGGCGGAGGCGGCGGACGGGTTCATGCAGGCAAGATACGCACGGGCCGGGCGCCGCTCAACGGCAGGTGGGCGGCCCGTCGGGTGCCATACAGCCGGGCCTTCGGTAGGCGCGTTAGGCCGTCGGCCCATGGTCGGCCCGGGGGATGCCCACGCTCCCAGGAAGCCGCGCCGGCGCTAGGCGTCTGCCCGAAACAGCCGCTTATCGGCCCAGAACGTGCCCAGCGGCACCACCGAGGCCGCAAAGGCCAGCAGCGCCTTGCGCATCGACCAGCCGTATTCCACGGCCGCGCCGATAACCAGCAGCGCGTAGAGCACGAACAGCACCCCGTGGGCCATGCCGACGTGGCGCACGGCTTCGGGCCGGCCAAAGAAATACTTCAGCGGCATGGCCACGCCCAGCAGCACCAGAAACGAGAGGCCTTCGAGAAACCCGACCACCCGCAGGCGGCCCAGAGAAGTAGAAAACAGGGAAAACAGCATCGGCATACCAACAAAACCTTCCCGGCAAAGGTACCACCATTCGGCGGGGCGCCCGCCGCCCGCCCCGCTGATAGTTGTCATCTTCCAATTACCACTTCCAATGTCCCAAACCAACGCTTACGCGGCCCAGGCCCCCACTGCTCCGCTCGCCCCGTTCCAGCTGGAGCGCCGCGCCGCGGGCCCGCACGACGTGCAAATTCAGATTCTGTACTGCGGCGTGTGCCACTCCGACGTACACCAGGCCCGCGACGAGTGGGGCGGCTCAACCTTCCCGATGGTGCCCGGCCACGAAATCGTGGGCCGCGTGACGGAAGTGGGCCGCGAGGTCGGCAAGTTCCAAGCCGGCGACTTGGTGGGCGTGGGCTGCATGGTGGACACCTGCCGCACGTGCCCCAACTGCCAGGACGGGCTGGAGCAGTACTGCGAAACCCACATCAGCTTCACCTACAACAGCACCCTGCAGGACCGCCAGACGCGCACCCACGGCGGCTACTCCCAGCAGATTGTGGTGGATGAAAACTACGTGCTGCGCGTGTCCGACCGGCTGCCGCTGGCGGGCGTGGCGCCGCTGCTCTGCGCCGGCATCACCACCTACTCGCCGCTGAAGCACTGGCAGGCGGGCCCCGGCAAGCGCGTGGGCGTGGTGGGCCTGGGCGGGCTGGGCCACATGGCCGTGAAGCTCGGCGCCGCCATGGGGGCCGAAATTACCGTGCTCAGCACCTCGCCCGCCAAGGAAGCCGACGCCCGCGCCCTGGGCGCCCACCGCTTCGTGGTGACCCGCGACGCCGCCCTCAAGCAGGAGCGCAACTATTTCGACTTGATCATCAACACCGTCGGCTCGAACATCGACCTGAACCCCTACCTCACGCTGCTGCGCCTCGACGGCACGATGGTGATGGTGGGTTTGCCGCCCACGCCCCCGCAGGTCGGCATCTTCCCCCTCGTGGGGCAGCGCCGCCGCCTGGCCGGCTCCCACATCGGCGGCATTGCCGAGACGCAGGAAATGCTCGATTTCTGCGCCGAGCACGGCATTGTATCCGACGTGGAAGTCATTCCGATGAGCTACATCAACGAGGCCTACGAGCGGATGCTGCGCAGCGACGTGAAGTACCGCTTCGTCATCGACCTGGCCACGCTGTAGGCAGCTGAGCGGGTGAGCAGGTAAAAGGAATGCCATTCTGAGCAGAGCGAACCGCAGAAAGGCAAAGCCAAGGGCTTGGCTGAAACCGCACACCAGCCAAGAAGCGCCGCTACCAACGCCCAATTGTCCGGGCCTGGGGGCGGCGCTTCGACGTTACTATCAGCAGCTGCACTGACGCTTGAGCCTTGATCAAGGCGGCGGCGCGGGGCGTGGGGAAGCTCCTTGGCGCAGCCGACCTGCGGTTCGGCTGCGCCACCGGCCGGGGGGGGCATCTGATCCTAGCGCACTTCGTAGGCGCAGCGGAACGTGCCTTCAAACGTGTACTTCTTGCCGCTGCGGGGCGCGTTGGTGGAGCAGGCCACGGCCCGGAACGTGCCCGTCAGAATCTGGCGCTTGGTGTCCACGGCCGTCACGCGCACCTCGCCCTGGTTTACCCCGCAGGCCTGCGACTCGGCCACGTCGTTGCCCACGCGGTAAGTGGCTTCCGTAACGTGGGCGCTCAGGATTTCCTTGAAGCGGTACACGGCCGGCACAGGCTTGAACTCGTCGACCAGGATGGTGAGGCCGGGGTCGTCGGGGTCGTCGCGGCGGATCAGGTTCAGGCTAAGCACCTTGCCCGCACCGGACGATACCTCGATGCGCGAATACGCCGTGTCGACGGGCACGGCCGCGCCGTTGAGGCGCAGCGTGAGGCGGTGGGGCAGGGGCGGGGCCGTTTGCCGGGGCGGGTGGCTGGCGGCCGTCAGGGCCAGCAGGCCCAGAATGGAAAGCGGACGAAGCCGACGCAGTGCAAGCATGTGGATAACGGTGGGGAAAAGGGCGGGCCGCTGCCGAAAATACGGCGCCCGCCGCGAAGCCCCCAACGCAAAACCGTGCCACGGCCATATAAAAGCCGGCGGCCCGTTGGCCGCTTACCCCCTGGGGGTAGCGCCGTCAACGGGCCGGGGAGCCGGCATCGGCCGCGCCTACTTGCGGATTTCGCCGCCGTGAATCATGTCGGAGGTAATGTTGCGGTCCTTGTTCAGCTCGGCCCATACCACGCCGCCGAGGTGTAGGACGATAAAGGCGAGCAGGAGGTACATGTTCACGTTGTGGATTTCCTTCACCGTGTGCTCGATCCGGTGCAGGGCCGCCACGTCGTCGGCGTACACCAGGAGCAGGCCGGTGGCCACCATCACCGTCAGCAGCAGGTAAAACACGAGGTAGCTGTACTTCACCAGCACCGAGTGGCGCAGCCGAAACGACTCCGCCGGCGCCGCCTGCTGGTGCTCCTTGGAGCGGCGCAGGCGGTGCGCAAAGCGCTGCCGCACGGGCGCGGCCAGCTCGGCCACCAGGCGCCAGCCCAGCAGCACGGCCAGCGTCACGCCCAGGTAGATGTGCCAGTCCCAGATGCGGTGGCTGACGAGGCGGCCAATGCCGCGCAGCTGCTCCTCGCCGAGCGGGGTGCCGCCCTGGCTGGCCACTTCCTGGATTTTGGGCCGCAGCCCGCGCATGTTGATGATGACGCGCAGAAACAGGATGGTGCTCAGCAGCCCCGCAATGACGGCGGCGTTGCCCCAGTGCCAGAGGCGCAGGGCGCCGGAGTATTTGGTGGTGGCCGGGGCCGCCGCGGCGGTGGTCGGCGTAGCTTCGGGATAAGCCATGAAAACGGGTCGAAAAAGTCAGAAGCGCAAGTTAGGCGGGGCCGCCGGTTGTGTGGCCGGCGCCTGCGGGCGGTGAGCATAAACAACGGCCGGCCTGATCAGGCCCGCCGCTCGTCGAACCGCCGGCCGAACAACGCCGCGCCGCGTCGGCTGCGCGCAGCAGCACGTGCAGAACGAGCCGTTCGAGGGCAGCCCGCCTGATGGGTCGGCTGCGCTCGGCACGAGGTGCTTTTCGGCCCCCAAGGCCCCGGCGGCTACGGCAGCGGCGACGTCACCGCGGCGGCCTCGGTGGGCTGGGGCACGCGGCCGGGGTAGGCGCGCAGCCCGGCCGCCAGGCAGTCCATGGCCGCGTTGATGGCTTGCTGGTTGATGACGTAGGCCAGGCGCACCTCGTTGTGGCCGGCGCCGGGCGTGGCGTAGAAGCCCGCCGCGGGCGAAATCATGGTGGTGCGGCCCTGGTGGCTGAAGTCCTCCAGCAGCCACTGCGCAAACCGCTCGGCGTTGTCGACGGGCAGGCGGGCCATGATGTAGAAGGTGCCGCTGGGCGTGGGGCACTCCACGCCGGGCATGGCGCGCAGGCGCTGCAGCATCAGGTCGCGGCGGGCACGGTACTCGGCCTTGGTGTGGTCGAAGTAGCTGAGGGGCAGCTCGGCGGCGGCTTCGGCAAACATCTGCGCCAGGCCGGGCGGACTCACCCGCAGCTGGGCAAACTTGAAGGCGGCCTGGTACAGGTCCTTGTTTTTGGTCACGAAGGCCCCGATGCGGGCCCCGCAGGCGCTGTACCGCTTCGAGATGGTGTCGAGCACCACCACGTGCTCGGCCGCGCCGGGCAGCTGCAGCGGGCTGGTAAACTCGGCGTCGTAGCAGAATTCACGGTAGGCCTCGTCGGACAGCAGGTAGAGCTGCTGCTGCTGGCACAGGGCCAGCAGCTGGGTCAGCTCGTCGCGCCGGTACACGTAGCCGGTGGGGTTGTTAGGGTTGCAGATCAGGATGGCCTTGGTGCGCTCGGTCACGCGGGCCGCCAGCTCCTCGATGGGCGGCAGCCGGAAGCCCTCGTCGAGGTAGGAGGGCACGGGCACCACGCGCACGCCGGTGGCCTCGGCAAAGCCCAGGTAGGGGCCGTAAAACGGCTCGGGAATGATGACTTCGTCGCCGGGATTAAAGCAGCACATAAAGGCAAACAGCAGCGCCTCCGAACCGCCGGTCGTCACCAGGATGTCGTCGGCCACCACGGGCATGCCGATGCGCTGGTAGTAGCTGGCCAGCTTGTGGCGGTAGCTGGGGTAGCCGGCCGTGGGGCTGTACTCCAGCACCCGGATGCTGGCCTGCTGCACGGCCGCCAGCATGGTCGGCGGCGTCTCGATGTCGGGCTGGCCGATGTTGAGGTGGAGCACGTGCACGCCGCGGGCTTTGGCCGCGTCGGCGAAGGGCGTGAGCTTTCGATAAGGCGAGAAGGGCAGCGCCTGGCCGCGGTCGGAGACTGATAGCATGGCGCTAAATATAGGCGGCTGGGCATTGTTGCCCGCCCGGGTGTGGTCAGCGAACCGACCACGGCGGCCCCGCCGGCCGCATCCGGGGCCAACGGCCGCGGCGCCAACCGGCCGAAACGCTCAAAGCAGCGGGCTAAGGCCGTATTCGCGCAGTAGCGTGTGTCCCTGCGGGCCCAGCAAGTACTTTGGTCGGCTGTCCGCCGGAGGCCGGCCGGCCAGGTAGCCTGCGGCAGTCAGCCTGGCAATGCTGGCGGACAGGGGGCGGTCCAGTGCGCCGAGGCGCCGCACGATGGCGCGGTCCAGCTGATACCAGTACCACCGCCCGTCGTGTTGCGCTACCAGCGACAGGAGCAGCCATTCGAAGGCATCCAACGGGGGCGAGGCAGAACTGTTCATAGGCCAATGCCGCAAGTTACCAGCCATTAAATCAGCCGCGGCTGCCACAAAAAACGGCGTCGCACAGGGTGCGACGCCGCGGTCTGACAATCAGACTGGTTGCTTAAATCTTCTCCGGCAGCAGCGTGGCCTCCTCGTAGTTGCCGAGCACCGGCTCCGAGGCGGGGCCCTGCGTCACGGCTTCTACCAGCAGCTTGCCGCCCACGAAGGCACCCTTCCACGACTCGCCCAGGCCGCCGAACACTTCCTCCCGGTCGCCGCGCGAGCGGAGCTTGTTGATGCCCATCTTGAAGGCGCGTACTTCCTTGGCCGTGCGCTGGGCCCACTTCTCGTCGTCGGAGGCCAGGGCGCCCACCAGCGCGCCGTTCGATATGTTCATTTCGCCCACCAGCTCCTCCACGCGGTCCACCAGCACGATGCTGTCGATGGGGCCGAAGGGCTCCTTGAAGTACAGCTCGCTCTGGCGCGGCAGGTTCACCAGGGCCCGCGGGGCGCGGTAGGCCGACATATCCTGGCCCGGCAAGAACAGCGAATCGTCCAGCTTGCCCTCGTACACGGGCGTGGCGCCGGTCTTGAGCGCGTCGGCGTAGAGGCGGTCGAGGTCCTCGGCCTGGCGGCGGTTGATGACGGGGCCGAAGGCGAGGTCGGCCAGCTTGTCGTCGGGGTTATCGACGAGGGTCGGGTTGCCCACTTTCAGGCTGCGGATAGCGTTCCAGTAGGTTTCGAGGAACTGCGGGAAGGCCGAGCGCTGCACCACGAAGCGCACGTAGGCCGTGCAGCGCTGCTTGCCGTAGTCGTAGCCCTTCTTCAGCTGGTCGCCCAGGCTGTTCCAGTCCGAGAAATTCCAGATGCCGTAGGTGTTCACGCCCTCCATTTCCAGCATGTAGCGCTTGTGCACCGAGGCCAGCGCGTCGGCGATGTTGCGGCCGTTGTAGCGCCCGCCCACAAAGCTCAGGCAGTCGATGGCCTGGTCTTTCACCAGCACGTCGCTCAGCTCGCCGCCCGAGCCGCTGACCAGCGTCACGGGCAGGCCGGCGCGGCGGGCCAGGGCGAAGGTCACGCTCAGCGAGATAAAGCCGCCGTCGGTGGGGGTTTTGGCCACCGCCGCGTTGCCGCAGAGCACCTGCACCAGCACCGCGTGCATCAGCACCGACATGGGGTAGTTCCAGGACGCAATGTTGCTGACCACGCCCAGCGGCTCGCGCTTGCCGAGCATGCTCTCGATGTTGTCCACGTACCACTGCACGCCGTCGATGCAGCGGTCGATGTCGGTGAAGCCCAGCTTGTAGGTTTTGCCGATTTCCCACATCAGCAGCTTGCCCACCAGCTCCACGTGGGCGCGCAGCTGGTCGAGGCAGTCCTGCACGCGGCGCTTCCGCTCGTCCAGGTCCACGCGGGCCCAGTCGGCGGCTTCCCGGTGGGCGGCCTGCACGGCGCGCAGGGCGGTGGCGCGGTCGAGCATGGGCAGCGCGCCCAGGGTGCTGCCGTCGATGGGGGACACGAAATCCTGGGGCTTGCCGGGCGCCTGCCAGCGGCCTTCCATCAGGTTCAGGTACTTGCCGTCCTGGTCGAATATTTCGGGGGTGACCTGCTTGACCTGGCGGAGCAGCTCGGCAAATTCAACCTGGGGGGAAACGATTTTGGCCATAAGAGGGGGGAAAGGCGCCGCGGCAACGCGGGCGGCGCAACGTGGGACAAAAGGAGCGGCGGCGGGGCTGGCCGCGCCGCCGGGGCACTTAGGCTGCCCGAAGAACGCAGAAAATTCTACGCTCCTACCGCGTCGGGGGCGGGAATGTTTTTGAGAACGTTCCCGATATCGTTTGCGCAAATAAAAGCGGGGGCACTTTCGCCCCGCGCGCGGGCTTTGGCCTAATATCAGCATCTAGAATGCCCGCGCTGCGCCGGGCCGCCGCCCTGGCGGCGGCGGCTCAGCCGGTTTTGCCGGGTGCCAATCGGGTGCCCGGGGCCGCGTCCGCCACGGCGCCGCTCGTCTCTTTTTCCACTCCGCTGCTCTTCATGAAAGCACTACTCCTGGCTGGCTTGCTGGCCGGCGCCGGCGCGCCGGCCGCCCTGGCCCAGACCCCCAACCTCCCGCCCGTCAAAACCACTTCATTCCGCGCCGACACGCTCTCCATCCTCAAGTACGGGGCCGTAGCCGACGGCCAGACGCTCAACACCGAGTCCTTCCGCAAGGCCATCGACGCCTGCACCCAGGCTGGCGGCGGCGTGGTGCTGGTGCCCCGCGGCCTGTGGCTGACCGGCCCCATCGTGCTGAAAAACAACGTGAACCTGCACCTGGCCAAAGGTGCCCTGGTGCAGTTCTCGGCCAACCGCGCCGATTACCCGCTCATCAAAACCAACTGGGAAGGCCTCGACGCCGTGCGCAACCTCTCGCCGCTCTACGGCGCCGACCTGGAAAACATTGCCATTACCGGCCAGGGCACCTTCGACGGGGCCGGCGACGCCTGGCGCCCGGTGAAGAAAAGCAAGCTCAACGAGACGCAGTGGGACAAGCTGGTGGCCTCGGGCGGCGCGCTCAATGCCAAGAAAGACACCTGGTACCCCTCGGAGCAGTCGTTGAAAGCCAGCACGATGGACAAGCCCGGCGTGCTGACGGCCTCGAAAACCGACATCAAGGACTTTGCCGACGTGAAGGACTTCCTGCGCCCCAACATGCTCAGCCTCACGCGCTGCAAGCGGGTGCTGCTCCAGGGCTTCACCATTCAGAACTCCCCGGCCTGGACCATTCACCCCCTGCTCTGCGACGACATTATCATCCGCGGCGTGACGGCTAAAAACCCCTGGTACGGCCAGAACACCGACGCGCTGGACCTCGAGTCGTGCCGCAACGGCATCGTGGAGGACTGCGTGTTCGACGTGGGCGACGACGGCATCTGCATCAAGTCGGGCCGCGACGAGCAGGGCCGCAAGCGCGGCGTGCCCACCGAGAACTTCCTGTTCCGCAACGATAAGGTGTACCACGCCCACGGCGGCTTCGTGATTGGCTCCGAAATGTCGGGCGGGGCGCGCAACCTGTACGTGCAGAACTGCACCTTCATGGGCACCGACGTGGGCCTGCGCTTCAAGACGGCCCGCGGCCGGGGCGGCGTGGTCGAGAACATCTTCGTCGACGGGGTGGACATGACCGACATTGCCGGCCAGGCCATCCTGTTCGATATGTACTACGCCGCCAAGGACCCGGTGCCGCTGAAGGGCGAATCGACGGCGCCGCCCGAAATGAAGGCCGAGCCGCTGGGCGAAGGCACCCCGCAGTTCCGCTCGTTCTTCATCAAGAACGTGACCTGCAAGGGTGCCGAAACCGCCATTTTGGTGCGCGGGCTGCCCGAAATGGCCATCAAGGACATCAGCATCGAAAACGCGGTGCTGGAGGCCGACAAGGGCCTGGTGTGCCAGGAGGCCGAGAACATCCGCCTCAAGAACGTGACCATCCTCTCCAAGGAAACCAAGCCGGTGCTCGAAATCCAGAACGCCCGCGACATCACCCTCGACAACATCCGCTACGCCAGCGGTGCGGAGGTGCTCCTGCGCGTGAGCGGCGAGCGGACCAAGAACGTGAAGGTGTCGAACACCAACACCAAATCGGCCAAGAAAGACGTGGAAATGGGCGCCAACGCGCCCAAGAAAGCCGTGTCGATTACCAAAAGCTAATTCCGGGCAGCTTGCCTCGCCTGTCATCCTGAGCATTCCGCGCATCAAGCGGAGACGAAGGACCTTATCACATCGGATAGCAACTGCCTGACGCCCGCCGTTTTTTTCGGGGATAAGGTCCTTCGGCTGCGCCGTACGCCAGATGAAGGATGACAGCCGTTTTTCAGATTCTAGCTTCCCCCACCGAATGAAAAATTCTTTTCGTTTTCTTCCGCTGCTGAGCTTGCTGGCTTTGAGCCCCACCGCCGAGGCCCAGCAGGCGCCGGCCGCCCGCCCGGCCATGTCGCAGCGCATGGCCGACGCGTTTATCGGCTGGTACCCCGATTCCATCGTTATCGGCAACCGCAAAACCGCCCGCTGGGACTACGAGCAAGGCCTGATGCTCAAGGCCCTGGAGCGGGTGTGGCAGCGCACCGGCGACCCGAAGTACTTCGGCTACATCCAGAAGGACCTCGACCAGTTCATCCGGCCCGACGGCACGATTCGCACCTACAAGCTGGAGGACTACAACCTCGACAACCTCACCACCGGCCACGCCGTGCTGCTGCTGAGCCAGATTTCGGTGGGCAGCGCGGCCACCCAGCAGAAGTACGTGAAGGCGGCCCAGCTGCTGCGCCAGCAGCTGGAGGGGCAGCCGCGCACCAAGGCCGGCGGCTTCTGGCACAAGAAAGTGTATCCCAACCAGATGTGGCTCGACGGCCTCTACATGGCCGAGCCCTTTTATGCCGAGTACAGCAAGGTTTTCAATCAGCCCCAGGGCTTCGACGACGTGGCCAAGCAGTTTGCGCTGATTGAGCAGAACCTCGTCGACCCCAAAACCGGCTTGCTCTACCACGGCTACGACGAAAGCCGGGAGCAGAAGTGGGCCAACAAAACCACCGGCCAGTCGCCCAACTTCTGGGACCGGGGCATGGGCTGGTACGCCATGGCGCTGGTGGACGTGCTCGACTACTTTCCCCAGAACCACCCGCAGCGCCAGCAGCTCATCAAGGACGTGCAGCGCCTGGCACCGGTGCTGGTGAAGTACCAGGATGCGAAGACCGGCACCTGGTCGTTGGTGGTCGACCAGGCCACGCGCAAGGGCAACTACGCCGAAGCCTCGGGCAGCAGCATGTTCGTGTACTTCCTGCAGAAGGGCGTGCGCATGGGCTACCTCGACAAGAAGTACGCCGACGCGGCCAAAAAGGGCTACGACGGGCTGCTAAAGACCTTTGTGGCCGAGGAAAGCGGGGCGCTGGCCTTCAACGGGACGGTGAGCGTGGGCGGCCTGGGCGGCAATCCGTACCGGGACGGCTCGTTTGAGTACTACCTCACCGAGCCGCTGCGCAAGAACGATTTGAAGGGCGTCGGGCCGTTTATTCTGGCCAGCATCGAGATGGAAACGGCCGCCGGGCAGGCCCTGGGCCGGGGCAAAACCGTGGGGCTCGACAACTACTTCAACCACGAGCTGCGCAAGAACCCCATTACCGGGCAGGAAGAAACCTGGCACTACACCTGGGACGACCGCACCCACGGCGGCTTCTACTTCTGGGGCACGCAGTGGCGCGACCTGGGCGCCCAGACCCGCTACGTGACCACCGCGCCCACCGCTGCCTCGCTCAAGAACGTGAACGTGTACATCATCGTCGACCCCGATACCAAGAAGGAGACGCCCAAGCCCAACTACGTGCAGCCCACCGACGTGCAGGCCGTGACGGACTGGGTAAAGGCCGGCGGCGTGCTGGTGCTAATGGCCAATGACACCTCGAACTGCGAAATTCCGCGCTTCAACAAGCTGGCCGAAGCCTTCGGCATTCACTTCGACGCGGTGAACCTAAACATGGTGAAGGGCAGCCAGTTCGAGCAGGGCCTGGTGGAGCTGCCGGCCGGCAACGCCGTCTTCAAAACCGCCCGCGCCGCCTACATCAAGGAGCTGGCCCCGCTCACGCTCAGCGGCCCGGCCAAACCGCTCATCAGCAAGGACAAATACGTCATCATGGCTACCGCTAAGGTGGGCAAGGGCACGGTCTTCGCCGTGGGTGACCCGTGGCTGTACACCGAGTACGTGGACGGCCGCAAGATTCCGGCGCAGTTCCAGAATTTCGCCGCCGCCAAAGACCTGGCCACCTGGCTGCTGCAGCAGGCGAAGTAATTTCGGGGAACAAGTAAGAGGGGACACGTAACAGGTCAGAACGACTAACCTGTCACGTGTCCCCTCTTACTTCGTCACCTCTTACTCCTCTGCCCGCCGCGTCGATTCGCGCACGGAGAGGTGGGAAGGCACGATGATAGTGGTCGGTGGGGCGGCTTTCTGCTTCCGCTCGATCAGCTCGATCAGGCGCTCGGCGGCAATCTGCCCGATTTCCTGAGCCGGCTGCACCACCGTGCTCAGCGAAGGGGAAAGTAAGTCGGCCACGTTCAGGTTGGTGAAGCCGATCAGCGACACGTCCTGCGGAATGGCAATCTTGCGCCGCTGCAGGGCGGCCAGCGCGCCCAGGGCCAGGCGGTCGGAGGCGGTGAAGAAGGCGTCGGGCGGGGAGGCCTGCGCCAGCAGATCATCCACCATCGTGGTGGCTTCGTCGGGGCCGAAGGTACCGTAGCGCACCAGGCTTTCGTCGTATTCGAGGCCGTACTGCTCCAGGGCGGCGCGGTAGCCGGCCAGGCGCTCCTGGGTGATGCTGATCCACGGCGGAATGGTCAGGTGGGCAATGCGCCTGCGCCCGGCCTTGATCAGGTGCTCGGTGGCGGCGAAGGCCCCGGCAAAGTTGTCGGCCACCACTTTGGTCGTGTTCAGCTCCGTCGACACGCGGTCGAACTGCACGATGGGCATGTTGCGGTCGAGCAGCTCGCGCAGGTGCTCCACGTCCGAAGTTTCGCTGCTGAGCGAGATGAGCAGCCCGTCGACCTTGCGCGAGAGGGCCTGCTGCACGTTGGCCACTTCCCGCTCGTACGACTCGTGCGTCTGGAAAATGATGACGTGGTAGCCACGGTTGTAGGCAATGGCCTCGATGCCGTTGATGGCCTGCGAGAAGAAGTAATTGGCAATCTGCGGCACGATGACGGCAATGGCCCGCGAAGAGGAGCCCTTCAAACTCAGCGCAATGGGGTTGGGCCGGTAGTTGAGGCGCTCGGCGTACTCCAGCACCAGCCGTTTCGTCTCGGGGTTGATTTCATAGCTGCCGCGCAAGGCCCGCGACACCGTGGAGGTCGACAGGTTCAGGGCGCGGGCAATGTCTTTGATGGTGACGGTATCCAAGGGTGGGTGGGCTGGTGAAAGTACAATTAATCGCGCCGCGTAGTTAAGGCTTTTTTTTGGCTCCGAAACAGGAGAGTGCAGCAGAGCGCGAAGGCCGAACTTGTGGCAAGGGGACAACTGCGCGAATTGGCAACGTTCCCGATAACGATTGCGCAAATAAAGTCAGAAGGCGGTTTCGTTTTGTCTCAGAAGCTATGAAAATTAACAAACCAGCTCCGACGAAACCGCTTTGCCGGCCGCTGATTGATCCTCGAAAAGTTATTAACGACTCCGCATGGCCCACGTTCCCGAATGGTTTAGTCTCGCTGGCAAAACGGCCCTGGTAACGGGCTGCAACAAGGGTATTGGGCAGGGCATGGCCCTGGGCCTGGCCGAAGCCGGCGCGGACATCATCGGCGTGTCGGCCACCATGCCGCTGAGCGGCGGCCGGACGCAGCAGCAGGTGGAAGCCCTGGGCCGCAAGTTTACCGCCTACCAGTGCAACTTCGGCCAGCGCGCTGCCACCGACGCCTTTATCGCCCAGGTGATGCTGGACTTTCCGCGCATCGACATCCTGGTGAATAACGCCGGCACCATCAAGCGCGCCCCGGCCGCCGAGCACGCGGACGAGCTCTGGGACGAAGTGCTGCAAATCAACCTCGACGCCCCGTTCCGCCTGGCCCGCGCCATCGGCGGGCGCATGCTGGAGCAGGGCGCCGGCAAAATCATCTTCACGGCGTCGCTCTTGACCTTCCAGGGCGGCATCAACGTGCCGGGCTACGCGGCCAGCAAAGGCGCCATTGGCTCGGTGGTCAAAGCCTTAGCCAATGAATGGGCCGGCCGCGGCGTGAACGTTAATGCCATTGCCCCGGGTTATATCGCCACCGACAACACGGAGGCCCTGCGCAACGACCCGGACCGCTCCACCAGCATCCTAGGCCGCATCCCCGCCGGCCGCTGGGGCACCCCGGATGACTTCAAAGGCCCCACCGTGTTCCTCGCCTCCCCGGCCAGCGACTACGTGCACGGCACCATCCTCACCGTCGACGGCGGCTGGATGGGCCGCTAACCAAGGTGAAGTAGCGAAGCGGTGCAGTTGTGAAACTCTCTGCTTGCCATTTGCCATTTCACCCTTCACAACTCCACAAGTTCACTACCTGATGACCCAACGCTTCGCCGTCAGCCCCCGCGAAACCGCCCAGATGACTACCGCCGAACGGCGGGCGCATTTCCTGATCGACACCCTGTTCGTGCCCGGCGACATCACGCTGGTCTACACGCACTACGACCGCATGATCGTGGGCGGGGTGCAGCCGCAGGGCCAGCCGCTTGGCTTGCCCAACCCGGGCGAGCTGAAGGCCAACTTCTTCCTGGAGCGCCGCGAGCTGGGCATTCTCAACATCGGCGGCGCGGGCCAGGTGACGGTGGACGGCACGGTGTACGAGCTGGGCAACCAGGACTGCCTCTACGTGGGCCGCGGGTCGAAAGACGTGCAGTTCGCGGGCGAAGGCGCCAAGTACTACGTGCTGTCGGCGCCGGCGCACCAGCACTACCCAACCACGCGCCGCACGCAGGCCGAGGCCACGCCGGTGCAGATGGGCGCGCTGGAAACGGCCAACCAGCGCACCATCTACAAGTACATCTACAACGAGGGCATTGCCAGCTGCCAGCTGGTGATGGGCCTCACGCAGCTCCAGGCCGGCTCGGTGTGGAACACCATGCCCTCGCACACCCACACGCGGCGCATGGAGGCCTACCTCTACTTCAACCTGCCCGACAACCAGCGCGTGCTGCACCTGCTGGGCGAGCCGAGCGAAACGCGCCCCTTGTGGGTCAGCAACGAGCAGGCCATCCTCTCCCCGCCCTGGTCCATCCACACCGGCTGCGGCACCAGCGCCTACGCCTTCATCTGGGGCATGGCCGGCGAAAACCTGGAATACACCGACATGGACCCCGTGGGCATCTACGACCTGCGCTAGTTCCTTTCTCACCCGCTTTCGATTCCCACATCGTTCTTTCCATGAAAAAACATCTATTCCTGGCCGGCTCGCTGCTTAGTATGGCAGTGGTGGCCAATGCTCAGCAGGGCCGCCGCATCAGCGGCGTCGTGCGCTCGGCCAAGGGCGAGGAGCTGCCCGGCGTGACCGTAGTGGTGAAAGGCACTACCAACGGCGCCACCACCGACCCCGAGGGCAAGTTCAGCCTGAACGTGACGGGCGACAACCCCGTGCTGCGCTTCAGCTACATCGGCTTCGAGCCGCAGGACGTGCCGGTGGGCGCCGGCGGCGACCTGACCGTGACGCTGAAAGAGGATGCCAAAACCCTGGAGGACGTGGTGGTTATCGGCTACCAGGAAGTGCCGCGCCGCGACGTGACCGGCTCGGTGGCGTCGGTGACGGCCCAGCAGATCAAGGACATTCCCGTCAACTCCGCCGCGGAGGCCCTGACCGGCCGCCTCGCCGGCGTGCAGCTGACGGCTTCGGAAGGCCAGCCCGGCTCCGATATCCGCATCCGCGTGCGCGGCGGCGGTTCCATCACCCAGGACAACTCGCCGCTGTACGTGGTGGACGGGGTGCAGATCGAAAACGCCCTGCAGGTGATTTCGCCCCAGGACATTCTGTCCGTCGACGTGCTGAAGGACGCCTCGGCCACGGCCATTTACGGCGCGCGCGGGGCCAACGGCGTCGTCATCATCACCACCAAGGGCGGGCGCGAAGGCCGCACCACCGTTACCTACAACGGCTTCGCGGGCTTCCGCCAGATTACCAAGCGCCTCGACGTGCTCAAGCCGGCCGACTACCTGGACTACGCCTACGAGAAGTCGCGGATTTCGGGCGGGCAGCCGCTGACCAACTTCTACAAGCGCTTTGGCACCCTCTCCAGCGACACGCTCAGCAATTTGCGCGACGCCGAGTTCATCGACTGGCAGGACAAGGTATTCGGCCGCCGGGCCTTCCAGCAGACGCACAACGTGGCCGTGGCCGGTGGGGCCAAAGGCACGACCTACTCGCTGAGCCTGACGCGCAACGACGAAAACGGCATCCAGATTCTGTCGGGCTTCACCCGCAACCTGGTCAACTTCCGCCTCGACCACAAGGCCAACGACAAGTTCCGCTTCGGCTTCAGCACCCGCTTCACCGACCAGGTGATTCGGGGCGCGGGCACCTCGAACCAGGGTACCGGCTCGACCACCAACACCCGCCTGCGCAACACGCTGGTGTATCAGCCGCTGGCCACGCTGGCGCAGCTGAACTCCGGCGTGCTCATCGACGACAACCCCGACGACGACTTCTTCAGCAGCTCGGGCAACCTCTCGAACCCGGTGCTGACGCTCAATAACGAATACCGCCGCGACCGGCGCCGCGTGTTCAACCTGAGCGGCAACGCCACCTACAACATCCGCAAGAACCTGGCCTTCCGCGCTACGCTGGGCTTCGACAATACCAACGGCCGTCGGGAGTTGTTCTACGGGCAGTTTTCGCCCAACATCCGCAACTTCTCCAACCTGCCCTACGCCACCATCGGCACCACGCAGGCCTACAGCCTGAACCAGTCGAACGTGCTGACGTACAACCTGAAGCAGGGTAAGCACCAGTTCGACGCGCTGCTGGGGCAGGAAATCTACATGCGCCGCAACACGCTGCTGAGCATTGCCGGCTACTACCTGCCCAAGACCATTACGGCGGAGCGCGCCATCGACAACATCGCCCAGCGCGACTACACCGCGCCCAACACGCCGCAGCCCGCGCCCTCGACGGGTGTGTCGGAAGACTCGCGCCTGCTCTCGGGCTTCGGGCGCCTGAACTACGGCTACGCCGACAAGTACCTCTTCACCTTCACGATGCGCGGGGACGGGTCGTCGAAGTTCCGGGACAACAATATTTGGGGCTACTTCCCGGCCGGCTCGGCCGCGTGGCGCATCTCGCAGGAGTCGTTTATGCAGCCCTACGCGGCTGTCGTGTCGGACATGAAGCTGCGGGCCTCCTACGGCCTGTCGGGCAACAACCGCATCCGCGACTTCCTCTACGACCCGCTGTTCGGGGTGTCGAACCCCGACAGCGACCTGCCCAACACGTACTACGCGCTCAACGACGTGCTCACGCCGGGTACCGCGCTGATCGGGTTGGCCAACCGCGGGCTGAAGTGGGAAACCACGGCCAGCGCCAACGTGGGCCTGGACGTGTCCCTGTTCAGCAACCGGGTGCAGTTCTCCATTGACGCCTACCGCAGCAAAACCACCGACCTGCTCATCAACCAGCCCATCCAACCGACCACGGGCTACAACTCGCAGCTGAAAAACATCGGCGCAACGTCGAACCGCGGGATTGAGCTGCAGCTGTCGGGCACGGTGATTCAGAACGGCAGCTTCAACTGGAACGCCAGCGGCAACATCTCCTTCAACCGCAACAAGGTGGAAAGCCTCGGCAACGTGAGCGAACTGCCGATTCAGTACTCGGGCTGGGCCAGCACGGCCATTCCGGGCGACTACTACGTGGCCGTGGGCCAGCCCACGGGCCTGATGTACGGCTACGTGACGGACTTCGACAACGGCAGCCAAGGTTTCTACACGGCCGACGACTTCACCGGCTACAACGCCGCCACCGGCCAGTGGACGCTCAAGCCGGGCGTGGTAAGCGACCGGAGCGTGGTGGGCTTTAGCGCCACCGGCGCGCAGGTAACGCCGGGTACCATCAAGCTGAAAGACCTGAACGAAGACGGCGTGGTGGATTCCAATGACCGCACCGTCATCGGCAACGCCAACCCCAAGTTCACGGGCGGCCTGAACCAGCAGTTCACCTGGAAGAACTTCGACGCCAGCGTGTTTCTGAACTTCGTCTACGGCAACGACATCTACAACGCCAACAAGATCGAGCTGACCTCCTACCTGGCCAACACCAACCTGAGCAACGGCCTGGCTGTTATGAAGGACCGTTACCGCACCATCGACGAGAACGGGGCCATCATCACCGACCTGGAAACTACGCGCCGGGTCAATCAGGGGGCCCAGATCTGGAGCCCGACCCGCACGCTGTTCCCGCACTCCTGGGCTATTGAGGACGGCTCGTTCCTGCGCGTGAACAACATCACCCTGGGCTACTCCCTGCCCAAGGGCGTGGCATCGGCAGCCAAGCTGCAGCAGGCCCGCTTCTACGTGACGGTGAATAACCTCTACACGTTCAGCAAGTACTCGGGCTACGACCCGGAGGTGAACACCCGTACGGCCAACCCGCTGACCCCCGGCGTGGACTACGCCGCCTACCCGCGCAGCCGCGCTTTCCTGGCCGGCGTGAACCTGACTTTCTAGTATTCCCACCCGCAGTTGACATTCCCGATGAAATCGATATTCCGTCCGTCGCTCGTTGCCTTAGGCATCATTGGCCTGAGCAGCCTGACGGCCTGCAACGACTTCCTGACCGTGGAGCCGACGGCCACCGACACGCCCGAAACCGTGTTTAGCACCGTCACCGGCGCCTACAACTCCGTTATCGGTGCCTATGCTCCGCTGGCCGGCGACGCTTCCTACGGCAACCGCATCAGCGGCTACTTTCCCTACGACTCGGAGGACTTCCTGAACTCGCCCACCGGCGACGACGCCGGCGAAGGCCGCCGCGGCATTGCGCGCTACAACTCGGCCGTGACCAATGCCGACGTGCGCAACGCCTGGAACGCGCTGTACCGCGGTATCGGCCGGGCCAACGTCTGCATCAAGTACATTCCGGAAATGGAGCTGTACAACACTCCCGGGGCCGCGGGCTACGAAGAGGTGCGCCGCCTGCACGGCGAGGCCCTGACGCTGCGGGCGCAGTACTTCTTCGAATTGGTGCGCAACTGGGGCGACGTGCCCGCGCCCTTCGAAGCCACCGAGACGGGTCAGGATTTTAACATTCCGCGCGTCGACCGCAACATCATTTTCGACCGCCTGCTGGCCGACCTCGACCTGGCGGCCAAGCTGGTGCCGTGGCGCTCGACGGCGGGGGCGGCCAACGAGCGTATCACCAAAGGCGCCGTGAAGGCCCTGCGGGCCCGCGTCGCGCTGTACCGCGCCGGTTTCTACTTCGACCCGAAAACCTCGCGGGTGGAGCGCGCCGCCGACTACCGCAAGTTCTACGACACGGTGCGCGTGGAGTGCCGCGAGCTGATGGCCATGCGCGGGGAGCACACGCTCAACACCTCGTTTGAGGAGCCGTTCCGCAGCATTGCCGAGTACCGCCGCGACGCGGCTAACGAAATCGTCTTCCAAGTGGCCATGGGCGGCACCGTCAACGCCGGGTCCACCGACAGCAAGCTGGGCTACTTCAACGGCCCGCGCACGGCCATCAGCGGCGGCACCCAGACGCAGGGCGCCATCGTGGTGCAGCCCACGTACTTCTACGCGTTTGACCCCACCGATACGCGCCGCGACGTAACCATCGCGCCGTACACCGTGGACGCGTCGTCGCGCCGAGTGCCCGCCAACCTCATCACCGCCTACGACGGCAAGTTCCGCCGCGAGTGGAGCAGCAACGCCGCCGTGCGCAACTCGGCCGCGCAGAGCATGGGCTACAACTGGCCGCTGATCCGCTTCTCCGACGTGCTGCTGATGTTTGCCGAAGCGGAAAACGAGGCGCTGAACGGCCCGAGCACCGACGCCCAGGCGGCCCTGCGCGAAGTGCGCGCCCGCGCCTACGGCAGCGCCACGCTGCCCGCCATGCCCGGCAGCTACACCGACTTCCGCGACGCCATCATTCGGGAGCGGAACCTGGAGTTCGGCGGGGAAGGCATCCGCAAGTACGACCTGATGCGCTGGAACCTGCTGGGTGCCAAGTTTCAGGAAATCAAGAACACGCTGCGTGCCTGGACCAACGCCACCACGCCGAACCTGAACATCCCGACCTACATGTACTACATCACCCAGACGGTTCCCGGCCCGTTGGTAGCGGTGAATTCGTACTACGGTCCGTCGCCGACCAGCAACCCCCCCAGCGGCCAGACCCGGGTGAACTGGCGCAACAGCATCACCGAGGCCCGCATTGCCGACATTGCCGCCAGCTACGTCGACGCCCGCCAGCTGCTGCCCATCCCGGCCGAGTCGCGCAATACCAACCCGCTGCTGACCCAGAACCCGAGCTATGCCCAATAGCGCGGCTTCGGACCACGCCACTGCGCAGTTTTGCGCCGGCCACGGGCTCCCTTGGGAGTCCGTGGCCGAGGGCGTGCGGCGGCAGGTGCTGGCCTACGGGCCGGCGCTGATGCTGGTGAAAGTGGCCTTCGAGGCCGGCGCCGTGGGGGCGGAGCACCAGCACCCGCACGCGCAGACCAGCTACGTGGAAAGCGGCGCGTTCGAGTACACCATTGCCGGCGACACCCGGGTGCTGCGCCCCGGTGACAGCTGCTTTGTGCCGGGCAATACCCTGCACGGCACCACCTGCCTGGAAAGCGGTGTGCTGCTGGATTCCTTTTCTCCCCTGCGGGAGGATTTTTTGCAATAACCCGCCGCGGTGCGGGCGAATAAGAAGATGCGCGAGATGATGCGACGTTGGTTGACTAGATTGGTACTGGGAGCGGGCTTTGCCCTGGTGAGTGGCGCGGCTGCGGCCCAGCAACTCACCGTGGCCGCCGACGGCACCGGCCAGTTTAAAACGGTGCAGGAGGCCATCAACAGCCTGCCGGCCCACGCCGACAAACCGCGCGTCATCACCATCAAGAAGGGCATCTACCGCGAGCAGCTCTTCATCGACGGCAAAGACCACCTGACTTTGCGCGGCGCCGGTGAGGCGCTGACCTGGATTCAGGTGTCCTTGGCCCGCGAGGCAGCCCGCTGCGCCGGCAATACCGACGACTGGGGCGTGGCCACCATCAACGTGCGCAACTCGCCCGACCTGACGCTGGAAAACCTGAGCGTGGTGAACAGCCACGGCCTCGACTCGCCCGACGACCAGGTCATTCCGTGCCCGACGGACCCGACGGGCTCGAAGAAAATCGGCGGCTCGACCCACCAGATGGCCCTGCGCACCTTCGCTGGCTCGCCCCGCATGAAGTTTGTGCACTGCACCTTCCGGGCCTACGGCGGCGACACCGTGAGCCCCTGGGACACCGAGGGTGGGCAGTTCTACTTCAAGGACTGCACCCTGGAAGGCGGCGTCGACTTCTACTGCCCGCGCGGCTGGGCCTACGCCGAAAACTGCCGCTTTATCTGCCACAGCACCTCGGCCGCCATCTGGCACGACGGCACCGGCAGCAAGGCCTCCAAGATGGTGCTGAAGAACTGCACCTTCGAGGGCGACAAAGGCTTCAAGCTCGGCCGCTACCACCGCGAGTCGCAGTTTTACCTCGTCGGCTGCAAGTTCAGCGAGAACATGGCCGACGCCGATATCTACCACGCCACGTCCGGACCCGGCACCCCGCTCTGGGGCCGCCGCGTGTACTACGCCGACTGCCACCGCAAGGGCGGCGACTACGCCTGGCACTCGGATAACCTGGTGACGGCCGACGGCGCGCCGACCGAAAAGCAAATCAACGCGGCCTGGACCTTTGGCGGCGCCTGGGACCCGGTGTCCGGCAAGGTCAACGCGGCGGCCGTTGCGGCGGCCGCGCCAGCGGCCAAGGACTCGGTGGCCGAGCGCATGCTGGTGTACCAGCGCGCCATCGGCGGCTGGCCCAAGGCGGTAGGGGAGAAGAAGGTGGATTATCAGAAAGCGCTGACCACGGCCGAGCGCGTGCAGACCCGCAAGGACGCCGTGCGCAAGGACGCCACCATCGACAACAACGCCACCACCCGCGAAATCACCTACCTGCTCGGGGCTTACAAGAAAACCAACAACCTGGCCTACCGGCAGGCGGCCGAGCGCGGCATCCGCTACCTGCTGCAGATGCAGCACAAAAACGGCGGATTCCCGCAGTTCTACCCCGACAGCTCCTCCTACCGCGCCCAGATTACCTACAACGACAACGCCATGATCAAGGTGTTGTGGGTGCTCAAGAACGTGGCCGACAAAAAGGGCGACTACGCGCTGGTTGACTTCAGCCTGGTGCCCGCCGCCGAGCAGGCCGTGCAGCGCGGCATCAGCTGCATTCTGAAGACGCAGTACGTGCAGCGCGGCAAGCTCACCGCTTGGTGCGCCCAGCACGACCGCCGCACCCTGCTGCCCTGCAAGGCCCGCGCCTTCGAGCTGGCGGCGCTGAGCGGCATGGAGACGGTGGGCATCGTGGAGTTTCTGCTGGCCCAGGATAACCCCTCGCCCGAAATCAAGCAGAGCATCGAGGCGGCCGTGGCCTGGCTGAACCAGGTCAAAATCGAGGGTTATACCGTGAAAGATGTGGACGACCCGGCCCAGCCGACAGGTAAGGACAGGAGAGTATTGCCCGAGGCCGGCTCTACTTTGTGGGCACGTTTTTACGACCTGGAAACCAACCAACCGATATACGTCGGCCGCGACGGCATGAAACACGCCGCCCTGGCCGACATCGAACACGAACGCCGCGTGGGCTACGCCTACCTCGGCACCTGGCCGGCCAAACTGCTGGCCAAAGCATACCCCCAGTGGCAACACCAGCGGGCGAACGGAAAGAGCGGATTATAAGAGAATACCACCCCCATGAGCTACTTGTCTCGCAACATCGTGCTGGCCCCCGGGACCAGCCCGGCCGTCACGCTGCCGGAAGCCGCCCAACTGGCGCTGCCCGAGAAGGTCCTGCAATTCGGTACCGGCGTGCTGCTGCGCGGCCTGCCCGACTACCTGATCGACAAGGCCAACCGCCAGGGCATCTTCAACGGCCGCATCGTGGTGGTGAAGTCGACCGACGGCGGCGACATCAACGCCTTCGCCCGCCAGAATGGCCTTTACACGCTCTGCATCCGCGGCATCGAGGATGGCCAGCAGGTCGAGGAAAACGTGGTCAGCGCGTCCATCAGCCGCGTGCTGTCGGCCAAAAGCCAGTGGGCCGAGGTGCTGCGCTGCGCCCAGTCGCCCGACCTGCAGGTGGTTATCAGCAACACCACGGAAGTGGGCATTCAGCTGGTGGCCGACGACGTGCGCCAGTCGCCGCCCGTGTCCTTCCCCGGCAAGCTGCTGGCGGTGCTCTACGTACGCTGGAAAGCCTTTAAGGGCGACCGGTCTAAGGGCCTGGTCATTGTACCTACTGAGCTGGTGCCCGACAACGGCCGCAAGCTGGAAGCCATTCTGCTGGAGCTGGCCCACCGCAACGAGCTGGAAGCCGAGTTTATCGACTGGCTGGAAGCCGCCAACACCTGCTGCAACTCCCTGGTGGACCGCATCGTGCCGGGCCGCCCCGACGTGGGCGCCTACAACGCCTTGACCGAGGAGCTGGGCTACGACGACGACCTGCTCACGATGTCGGAGGTATACCGCCTCTGGGCCATCGAGGGCGACGAGAAGGTGCGCGCGGTGCTGTCGTTCGAGCAGGCCGACAAGGGCGTCATCATTCAGCCCGACATCAACCAGTTCCGCGAGTTGAAGCTGCGCATGCTCAACGGCACGCACACCCTGAGCTGCGGCCTGGCCTTCCTGAGCGGCTTCGAGACGGTGCGCAGCGCCATGGAAGACGAGGTAATGGGCCAGTTCATCAGCCGCCTGATGGTGGACGATTTGCGCCCCGGCATCCCCTACAAAATCGACGAGGCGGTGGCCCGCGACTTCGCCCGGCAGGTGCTCGACCGGTTCCGCAACCCCTTCATCGAGCACCGCTGGCTGGCCATCACGCTGAACTACACGGCCAAGATGCAGATGCGCAACGTGGCCACCCTGGTGCACTACGCCGAGCAGTGGAAGAAAGCGCCGCAGTGCGCCGCCCTGGGCTTCGCAGCCTACCTGCTCTTCATGCGGGCCACCGAGCAGAAAGACCACACCTGGTACGGCGAGCTGAACGGCGAGCAGTACCCCATTCAGGACGAAAAAGCCGGCTACTTCGCCGACCTCTGGCAGCGCCTGCCGCCCGCCGAGCTGGTGAGCGTGGTGCTGCACAACCAGGCCCTCTGGAACCACGACCTGACCGCCCTGCCGGGCTTCGCCACGGCCGTGACCGGCTACCTGCAGCAGATGCTGGAGGAAGGCGTGTACGCTACCGTGGCCAAGCACCTGCGGAGCGAAGTGCCGGCGTAGTTTGTTGTAAGAGGTAAAGTCATGCCGAGCGCCGCCGAAACACTTGGCGCGCTTCGTTGAACAGCTAATCCAGAAGGTCATGCTGAGCTTGTCGAAGCATCTCTGCCGCTTCGTTCGATAGTTATTTTACTATCGGACATCAGCCTGCGAGATTCCTCGACTTCGCTCGGAATGACGGCCTAGAGAAACCCAAGATGAAACACCTAGTAGCCCGAATCCACCCCCACGACAACGTACTCGTCGCCCTGCAGGACCTGCCGGCCGGCACCACCATTCCGTGGGAGGATGGCGCCATCAAGACCGTCGCCGCTATTCCGGCCAAGCACAAGCTGGCCATGCAGGACTTTCAGGTCGGCGACTCCGTGACCATGTACGGCGTGCTCGTGGGCAAAATCCGCGAAGCCATTCCGCAGGGCGGCCTGCTCACCACCTCGAACATCAAGCACGCCACCAACTCCTACGGGGAGCACGGCGCGCACCGCGCTTCCTGGCCGGTGCCGAATGTGGAGCAGTGGCAGGACCGCACCTTCATGGGCTTCCACCGCTCCAACGGGCAGGTGGGCACGGCCAACTACTGGCTGGTGATTCCGCTGGTGTTCTGCGAAAACCGCAACATCCAGGTGCTGGAAGAAGCCCTGGTGAATGACCTGGGCTACGCCCGCAAGAAAAGCTACCAACCGCAGACGCAGGAGCTGATTCAGTTGATGCAGGCCGGCAAGTCGGTGGAGGAAATCCTGCAGGCCGACCTGCACACGGCCTTGGAAGCCCACCAGAAGCCCAAGCTGTTCCCGAACGTGGATGGCGTACGCTTCCTGACCCACGAGGGCGGCTGCGGCGGCATCCGCCAAGATGCGCAGACGCTCTGCGGCCTGCTCGCGGGCTATATCACCCACCCGAACGTGGCCGGCGCTACCGTGCTCAGCCTGGGTTGCCAGAACGCGCAGGTGTCGATGCTGCAGGACGAAATCCGCAAGCGCGACGCAGGCTTCGACAAGCCGCTCTTCATCCTGGAGCAGCAGAAAATCGGCACCGAGGAAAGCCTGGTGAGCACCGCCCTGCGCCAGACCTTCGCCGGCCTGATGCAGGCCAACGCCCAGCAGCGCCAGCCGGCCCCGCTCAGCAAGCTGTGCATCGGCCTGGAGTGCGGCGGCTCGGACGGCTTCTCGGGCATCTCGGCCAACCCCGCCGTGGGCCACGTGTCCGACATGCTGGTGGCCCTGGGCGGCTCGGTTATCCTGGCCGAATTCCCGGAGCTGAACGGCGTGGAGCAGGAACTGGTAGACCGCAGCGTGGACCAGGAAACCGCCCAGCGCTTCAGCTCGCTGATGAAAGCCTACAGCGACTCCGCCATTGCCGTCGGCTCGGGCTTCGACATGAACCCCTCGCCCGGCAACATCCGCGACGGTTTGCTGACCGACGCCATGAAATCGGCCGGCGCGGCCCGTAAGGGTGGTTCTTCGCCGGTGGTAGCCGTGCTCGACTACCCCGAGCCGGTGACCAAGCCGGGCCTGAACCTGCTTTGCACCCCCGGCAACGACGTGGAATCGACCACGGCCGAGGTGGGCTCAGGCGCCAACGTGGTGCTCTTCACCACCGGCCTGGGCACGCCCACCGGCAACCCCATTGCCCCGGTGGTCAAGATTGCCACCAACACCCCGCTGGCCAAGCGCATGCCCGATATCATCGATCTGAACACCGGCACCGTTATCGACGGCGAGGAAACCATCGAGCAAGCCGGGGAGCGGATTCTGGACTACGTCATCCGCGTGGCCAGCGGCGAGGAAGTAGCCGCCGTGCGCCACGGACAGACCGACTTCATTCCCTGGAAGCGCGGCGTTTCGCTGTAAGAAGCCCAGCCGCTCCGGAACCGTTTGCGTGAATAAATCCGCGGGCGGGGCGGCCGGCTTCATCGGATGCTTACCCGGGTTAAATACTTTTGACCGACCCACCCAGCCGGTGCTTTTCGGAGCGGGCGGCTTTGCTCAGATTACCCTATGAAACCCTTCCTGAACGACGATTTTCTGCTGCAGACCGCTACGGCGCGCACGCTCTACCACGAGCATGCCCGGCAGATGCCCATCATCGACTACCACAACCACCTGCTGCCCGACCAGATTGCCGAAGACAAACAGTTCGACAACCTGACGCAGATCTGGCTCTACGGCGACCATTACAAGTGGCGCGCCATGCGCACCAACGGCATCGATGAGCGCTACATCACCGGCGACGCGTCGGACTGGGAGAAGTTTGAGAAATGGGCCGAAACCGTGCCCAACACGCTGCGCAACCCGCTTTACCACTGGACGCACCTGGAGCTGCAGCGCTACTTCGGCGTGACGGAGCTGCTCAACAAGGAGTCGGCCCGCCGCATCTACGACCACTGCTCGGCGCTGCTGCGCACGCCCGAGTACTCGGTGCGCAACCTGCTCAAGAAGATGAACGTGCAGACGCTCTGCACCACCGACGACCCGTCGGATTCGCTGGAGCACCACCGCGCCATTGCCGCCGACCCCTTCGGCGTGCAGGTACTGCCCACCTTCCGCCCCGACAAAGCCATGTCGCCGGAAGACGCTGCCGCCTACAATGCCTACCTGGACAAGCTGGGCGCCTCGGCCGCCGTGGAAATCCTGAACTACCAGGACCTGCAAACGGCCCTGCGCGTGCGCCACGACTACTTCGCCGCCCTGGGCTGCCGCCTCTCCGACCACGGCCTGGAGCAGATCTACGCCGCCGACTACTCGGACGCCGACATCACCCGCATTTTCGCCAAAGTGCGCGGCGGCCAGGCGCTGGAGCGCGCGGAAGTGCTGCAGTTCAAGTCGGCCATGCTGGTGTTTTTGGCGGAGCTGGACTGGGAGAAAGGCTGGACCCAGCAGTTTCACCTCGGCGCCCTGCGCAACAACAACGCCCGCATGCTGCGCCAGCTCGGCCCCGATACCGGCTGGGACTCCATCGGCGACTTCCAGCAGGCCCCGGCCCTGGCCAAGTTCCTCGACCGCCTCGACACCCAGGACAAGCTGGCCAAGACCATTCTCTACAACCTGAACCCCTCCGACAACGAGCTGTTCGCTACCATGATCGGCAACTTCCAGGACGGTTCGGTGGCCGGCAAGATGCAGTTCGGCTCGGGCTGGTGGTTCCTCGACCAGAAGGACGGCATGGAGCGGCAGATCAACGCCCTATCGAACATGGGCCTGCTGAGCCGCTTCGTGGGCATGCTCACCGACTCGCGCAGCTTCCTCTCGTACCCGCGCCACGAGTACTTCCGCCGCATCCTCTGCAACATGCTCGGCAACGACGTGGAAAACGGCGAGCTGCCCGCGGATCTGGAGCTGCTGGGCCAGATGGTCGAGAACATCTGCTACGGCAACGCCAACGACTACTTCGGTTTCTCGAAAGTGGCCGAAACCACCTCGGTAGCGGCCGAGGCTTAGTGAAATCCTGCTCCGGCAACGTTTGCGACAACGTTGCCGGAGTTTTTATGGGGCGCAAACGATTGTTCCGCCCCGTTTCCTGCCGACCTTGTCGGTAGTCCCTTTTACCCTCAACCCCGCGCGCCGCCCGTAGTAGCGGCGTTTCGTCCCCCGGCATGAAGCAAATTGTTACGTTCGGCGAAATCATGATGCGGCTCTCGCCGCCGTTGAACTACCGCCTGGAACAAGCCTCGGAGCTGGAAGTAACCTACGGCGGCGGCGACGCCAACGTGGCCGCTTCCCTGGCCTGCCTCGGCCTGCCCGCCGCCCACGTCACCTGCTTCCCCGAGCACCAGCTCGGCCGCGCCGCCACCCAGCAGTTCCGCGCCCTGGGCGTGGACATGCGCCACACGGTGTACACGCCGAATACGCGCCTTGGTCTCTACTTCCTCGAAGTCGGCTCGGCGCTGCGGGCCAGCACCATCGTGTACGACCGATTTGAGTCGGCCTTCGCCAAGCTCGACCCGGCCGCTTTCGACTGGGAAGAAATCCTGAAAGACGCCCAGTGGTTTCACTGGACGGGCATCACCGCCGCCGTGTCGGCCTCGGCCGCCCAGGCCTGCCGCGACGCCATCCAGGTGGCCCGCCGCCTCGGCATCACCGTGTCGGCCGACGTGAACTACCGCCGAAACCTGTGGCAGTACGGGCAACGCGCCCAGGATGTAATGCCCGAGCTGACGGCCGGCTGCGACGTGGTCGTGTGCTCGGAAGGCGACGCGGAGGACCTGTTCGGTATTCAGGCCGCCCAGGACGCGGGCAACAGCTTTGCCTCGATGGCGCAGCAGCTCACCGAGCGGTTCCCGCAGATCAAGCAGGTCATGGCCACCAAGCGCAAAACCCAGAGCGCCTCGCACGAGCGCATCAAAGGCATGCTCTACGACACGGCCGAAAGCTACCTGCAGACCCAGTACTACGACATCACGCCCGTCGTGGACCGCATCGGCGGCGGCGACGCCTTTATTGCCGGCTTCGTGTACGGCAAGCTCAAGCTCGACTCGGCGCAGCAGGCGCTGAACTTCGCCACGGCCGCTTCGGCGCTGAAGCACACCATCCACGGCGACGTGAACCTGGCCACCGTGGCCGAAGTGGAGCACATCATGGCCGGCAACGTGACCGGCCGCCTGCTCCGATAATTCACCCTAACCCACCCCTCCGTATGCCCTTCGACACCGATAACGTTCCGCAAATAGCTTCCAAAGAAGTGCTTAGCCGCGTGCTGCAGGCCCCGGTCATCCCGGTGTTCTACCACGCCGATGTCGAGCACGCGCAGAACATCATTTCGGCCTGCTACGCCGGCGGCATCCGCGTGTTTGAATTCACCAACCGCGGCGACAACGCCTTCGAGGTGTTTTCGAAGCTGCGCGGCTACGTGCGCGACAACTGCCCCGACATGCTGCTGGGCATCGGCACCATCTACAACGCCAAGGACGCGGAAGCTTTCATCCTGGCCGGCGCCGACTTCGTGGTGCAGCCCATCACCACTGCCGACGTGGCCGCCATCTGCCGCCACTACGACGTGGCCTGGGTGCCCGGCGTGATGACCCTGAACGAAATCTTCCACGCCACCCGCCTGGGCGCGGCAATGGTGAAAATCTTCCCCGCCGGCGTGCTCGGCCCCGACTACATCAAGGCGGTGCACGGCCCCATGCCCAAGGTGAAAATCATGGTGACGGGCGGCGTGGAGCCGACCACCGAAAGCCTGGGTGCCTGGTTTGGCGCCGGCGTCAGCGCCGTGGGCATGGGCTCGCAGCTCTTCAAGGACAGCAGCGACCTGGAGGCCCTCGGGCAGCGCATCGCCGAGCTGATGGCATTCGTGGACACCGTAAAGAAGTAGCGCATGGCAACAGCTTCGCCAGCGGCCAGCGCCGCTAAACCACCCGTTCAGGACGCGGGTCCCATCGGGAAATACCGCTGGACCATCTGCGGGCTGGTGTTCTTCGCCACCACCGTCAACTACCTCGACCGGGCCGTTATTTCGCTGCTGAAGCCTTACCTGGAGAAGGTTTTCAACTGGAACGCCGGCGACTACGCCGACATTGAAATTGCCTTCAAGCTGGCCTATTCGCTGGGCATGCTGGGCGTGGGCCGCATCATCGACAAGCTCGGCACCAAAATCGGGTATGCGCTGTCGACCTTCCTGTGGAGCTTGGCCGCCATCGGCCACGCTTTTGTCAGCAGCACTATGGGCTTCAGCGTGGCGCGCGCCTTTCTGGGCGTGACGGAGGCCGGCAACTTCCCGGCGGCCATCAAGACCACCGCCGAGTGGTTTCCGCAGAAGGAGCGGGCCCTGGCTACGGGCATCTTCAACTCCGGCTCGAACGTGGGCGCCATCATTGCTCCGCTCACCGTGCCGCTGATTGCCGAAACCATCGGCTGGCAGTGGGCCTTCATCATCACCGGCGCTTTGGGCTTCGTGTGGCTGGTGCTCTGGTTTATGTTCTACGAAGTGCCCGCCAAGCACGCCAAGCTCACCAAGGCCGAGTTTGAGTACATCCACAGCGACGTCGACGACCTCGCGGCGGCGTCCATCACCACCGAGCCCAAGGTGTCGTGGTTTAAGCTGCTGACCTTCCGCCAGACCTGGGCCTTCGTGCTCGGCAAGTTTCTGACGGACCCGATCTGGTGGTTTTACCTGTTCTGGCTGCCCGACTTCCTCAACAAGCAGTACGGTCTGAAAGGCACCGACGTGGCCCTGCCCGTGGCCGCGGTGTACGTGCTGTCGAGCATCGGCAGCGTGGGCGGCGGCTGGATTCCGCTGAACTTCATCCGCAACGGCTGGGCTCCTTTCAAGGCCCGCAAGACTTCGATGCTGCTCATCGCGCTGTGCGTGTTCCCCATCGTGTTTGCCCAGCAGCTCGGGCAGCTAAATATGTGGCTGGCGGTGCTCGTTATCGGCATTGCGGCGGCGGCTCACCAGGCCTGGAGCGCCAACATCTTCACCACCGTGTCGGATATGTTCCCGAAACGGGCGGTGGCCTCCGTAACGGGCATCGGCGGCATGGCCGGCGGCCTGGGCGGCATTCTGCTCTCAGCGCTGGTTCAGAAGCGCATGTTCGTGTACTACGAGAGCATCGGCCAGCTCGACAAGGCCTACTTCATCATGTTCTGGATCTGCGGCGGGGCCTACCTGCTGGCCTGGATTCTGATGCACTTCCTGGTGCCGCGCATGAAGCCGATTCAGCTCGACGGACCGGCGGCGGCTTAACCATAACTGCACGACGGCAATTGAACGTCATGCTGAGCCCCGCGAAGCATCTCTACCGCTTCGTCAGATACCATTCAACGAAGCGGTAGAGATGCTTCGCGGGGCTCAGCATGACAATACGCTCGGACGTCGAATCGACTTCGATCGGCATGACGCCCATATTGTTCTTCCCATGAAACGAATCCTCTCTTTTTCCATAGCCGCCTTGCTCATCTTGGGATTAGCAGCCTTCACCACCATTCACGGCAAAGACGGCAAGCCCTCAGCCAAGGACGCGGCGGCCGTAAAGGAAGTGGAAGCCCTGGAGCGGCAGCGCTTCGAGGCGCAGGTGAAGAAAGACTACGCCTTTCTGGAGAAGGTCTTCGCCGACGACCTGGTGTACACGCACTCCAACGGCAAGCAGAACGGCAAAACGGACTACATCCAGTCGATTCGCGACGGCAAGAGCGTGTACGACAAGATTGACGTGGAGGCCCTGAACGTGCGCGCCTACAACGACGGCAAGGCGGCCGTGGTCAACGGCACCATCACCATCTACCAGCCCAACAAGCCCGACGGCACGCCCAACATTGCCCACCTGAAGTACGTGGTGGTGCAGATCAAGGACGCGAAGAAGGGCTGGCAGGTAGTGCTGTGGCAGAGCCAGAAGCAGGCCGAACCCAAGAGCTAGTTATTCCCTCCTTCGCGGCTCGCCATTGGGCCGCGTACCGCAACACTGGGGTGGCTGGGCCGGCGCTATTTTGGCTGTGCAAGCTACCGGTCCGGGCCATTCCCGGTCGTTGCGGGAGAGTGCAGAACAGTCGTGCTGAGCATGTTGGGGAACTTGCTGGTAGTTAGGTTGCTAAAACGGCCTGATTCGGCAAGCCGCCTTCAGCGGGCTCGGCATGCTGCGTTTCTGCCCCGTTCATAACCCCTAATTCCCACCCGCGCATGAGCAATACCACTACCAACCCGAATTCGCAGAATCCGCTGCCCGAAACCAGCATTGCCTCGCCCGTCGGCACTACCCTGGAGCGCTACATCATGCAAAAGCAAAGCGAATTTGCTTTTGCCACGGGCGAACTGTCGCAGCTGCTGCGCGACATTGCGCTGGCCGGCAAAATCATCAACCGGGAGGTGAACCGGGCCGGGCTGGCGGGCATCACCGGCGCCTACGGCCAGCAGAACGTGCAGGGCGAGGAGCAGCAGCAGCTCGACGTGGTGGCCAACATCCGCTTTATCCGTGCCCTGCGCAACGGCGGGCAGGCCTGCGCGGTGCTCTCGGAGGAAGAGGACGACATCATCCACACCGGCAACGACCACGGCCGCTACGTGGTGGCCATCGACCCGCTCGACGGCTCCTCCAACATCAACGTCAACGTCTCGATCGGGACCATCTTCGCCATCTACCGCCGCGTGACGCCGGTGGGCTCCAAGGCCACCCGCGCCGACTTCCTGCAGGGCGGGCGGCAGCAGGTGGCCGCCGGCTACATTCTCTACGGCTCGAGCACCATGCTGGTGTACACCACCGGGCACGGCGTGGCGGGCTTCACCTACGAGCCGTCGTTGGGCGAGTTTTTCCTCTCGCACCCCAGCATTACCATCCCCACCGAGGGCAAAACCTTTTCCTGCAACGAGGGCAACTGGTTCGACTACCCCGAGTGCGTGCGTACCTACCTCACCGACTGCAAGCGGCAGCGCTTCGCCGGCCGCTACGTGGGCTCGTTGGTAGCCGATTACCACCGCAACCTCTTCACCGGCGGCATCTACCTCTACCCGCCCACGGCCAAGAACACCAGCGGCAAGCTGCGCCTGCTCTACGAATGCTACCCGTTGGCCTTCCTCATCGAGCAGGCCGGGGGGCAGGCCTACGGGGAGCACGGCCCGGTGCTCGACGTGACGCCCATCGATTTTCACCAGCGCAGCCCGCTCTACATCGGCTCCCCGGCCATGGTAACGGCCTACCAGGACTGCGTCAGCGCGGCCGAGCCGGCGGCTACTGCCTAAGCCCTGCTGGCCACCGACAACTGCAAAAGCCTCCCCGCCGGGGAGGCTTTTGCGTTCGGGCCAACATCCGGCGCGCGGCCCGGTTGATGCCGGTATGACGACTCCGCCCGACTCCCGCGAAGTATGGCTGCGCGGCCCGCTGCCCGATATGCCCACCCTGGTGCAGCCCGTAGCCCACGCCCTGCTGCAGGCCCGCGAAGAACTGCACGCCGCCCTGGCCGATTTTCCGGCCGAATTGCTCTGGCAGAAGCCGGCCGGCGTAGCCTCCGTCGGCTTTCACCTGCAGCACCTTACCGGCGTGCTCGACCGGCTGCTGACCTACGCCCGCTGCCAGTTCCTGAGCGAAGCCCAACAGGCCTACCTGGCCGCCGAAGGCCAGGAGCACGCCGGCCTGACTCCCACGGCGCTGCTGCTGGCCTTCGATGCGCAGGTCGACCGGGCCCTGGCGCAGCTGCGCGCCACCGACCCGGCCACGCTCACGACGGTGCGCGGTGTGGGGCGGGCCCAGCTGCCGTCCACCATCATCGGGCTGCTCACGCACGCGGCCGAGCACACCATGCGCCACCTCGGGCAGCTGCTGGTGACGGCGCGGGTGCTGCAGGCCGGGGCCGGCCGCTGAGTTGCGCCTAGGCTTCGGGCGGGGCGTTGCGCCGGCGGCTCTGCACGAAGCCGATGGCCAGAAAAGCCGCCCCGATGCCGGCAAAGGCCCGGTTGCGGCGCTTGGTCATGCCGATGGTGATGAACACCAGGCCGATGATAAACCAAATGAAAGCGCGGTTGACTTGCGGAGCGGCCACGGCAGAAAAGGCGTTGCGGGTGAAACGGCCCCAAAGTAACACGGATTTCCGGCCGCGGGCGCAGCGGGCTCAGTCGTCGAAGGAGCCCAGGCGGCCGCCTTCGTAGTCGGCTATGGCCTGCATCAGCTCCTCGTTGGTGTTCATCACGAAGGGGCCGTAGGTGGCCAGCGGCTCCACGATGGGCGCGCCGGCCAGCACCAGCACAATGCTGTCTTCGGTGCTGCTGAGGCGGATATCGGTGGCATCCCAGCCCAGCACGACCAGCTGCTTGGTGTGGGCCGGGCGGTGGTCGTTGATGAGCACGTCGCCCTTCACCACGTAGAGGCCCACGTTGTAATCGGCGGGCAGGTGCAGGGTGGTGGTGCTGCCCTCGGGCAGGTGCGCGTCGAGCAGGGTGAGCGGGGAAAAGGTACGCGCCGGGCCCTGCACGCCCTGGTACTCGCCGGCAATGACGCGAAGGCGGCCCGGGCCGCCCTCCACGGCCACGCTGGGAATGGTGGCCGCGGGGAGCTCCTGGTAGGTGGGCGGGACCAGCTTGTCCTTGGCGGGCACGTTCACCCACAGCTGAATCAGCTCCAGGGTGCCGCCGCGGCGCGCAAACTCCCGCTCGTGCATTTCTTCGTGGAGCAGGCCCGCGCCGGCCGTCATCCACTGCACGTCGCCGGGGCCGAGGTGGCCCTGGTGGCCGGCGGTGTCGCGGTGAGCGAGGTAGCCCTGGTACACCACCGTCACCGTTTCGAAGCCGCGGTGCGGGTGCGGGTGCGCGCCCAGGGGCGTGTCGGTGGGGCGCACGGGCACGGGGCCGGTGTGGTCGAGGAGCAGGTAGGGGCTGAGCTGGCGGATGCGGGAGCCCGGCATGGGGCTGCACACGTCGAACCCGTCGCCGACGAGCTTTTTGACGCCGTCGATGACCTGAAAGATGCGCCGGAAAGTGTTGGTCATGGAGTTTGGAATGGTTGGGGGCGGAGGCGGCGCGCTGGTGAAGTCGGTGGCGGTAAGCGGGGCAGTTGGAACGGAAAGTAACAGCGCGGGCAATTTGTTCGATACCGGCCCGGCACCGGGCTGCGCGAGGGCCGCCGATGAGGAAAGCCAGCGGCCACCCCGGCCAGCAACAAAAGCGGCGCCCCGCTGCCGGGGCGCCGCCGACCGACACCAATGGCCGGGAACCGAAACGGAAAGAGCCGCCCAGCCGGGGCCGCGCGGCCGGTGGCGCCGCGGAGGGGCAGAACGACTGGCTGGCTACTGCTTCAGAAAGCGGGCGGTCTGCCCGCCCACGCGCAGCACGTACACGCCGGCGGGCAGGGCCCCGACGTACAGCCGCGCCTGGCCGTGGTAAAGCGGGCCGCGCAGCCGGATGCGGCCCTGCAGGTCGAGCACGGTGGCCGCGGGGGCGTGGGTGTCGCCGGCGGCGGTTACGCTCAGCCAGTCGTGGGCGGGGCTGGGCACCAGCTGCAGGGCCGTGGCGGCGGCGGCCACGGCGGCCACGGCGGAGTACGCCGTGGTGCCGTCGAAATCGGTCTGGCGCAGGCGGTAGTAGAGCGTGGTGGTGCGCCGGGCGCCGGCGTCGACAAACCGGTAGCTGCGGGCGCTGCTGCTGCTGCCAGCCCCGGCCACGGTACCGATGGGCGTGAAGTTGCGGCCGTCGACGCTGCGCTCCACGCCGAAGCCGGCGTTGTTCTTTTCCTGGGCCGTGGTCCAGCGCAGGGCCACGGCGGCCGGGCCAGCGCCTTCGGCCGCGAAGCCCAGCAGCGTCACGGGCAGGGGCGCGGCGGCGTTGCCCAGCGTGAGCGTGCCCAGGTCGGTGAGGCCGGGGCGACTGACGGTGCGGCCGCCGGCATCGACGCTGGCGCCCGGCAGCGGCTGCCAGGGCGCGCCGTCGGTGGCCGAGCGGTAGAGGTACAGGTTGGCGGCGGGAATGCCGTTCAGTTCCGCGTCGCGGTAGGGAAAGACCACGTCGTAGCGCAGGCCGGTGCTGGTGGGAGCCGTCAGCTGGTACTGGCGCAGGATGCTCGCGTTGCCCGCGTCGCCGGTGGCAGCGGTGCCGGTGGTGCGCAGCGCGGTGGTGAGGCCGGGCAGGGGCGCGGCCCGGGGCGTGAGCTGCAGGCCGTCGGGGTAGGTGTAGGTGGTGCCCACCTGGCTTAGGTCGCGGCTCATCTGCAGGCGGCCGCGCAGGTAGCTGGTAGCGGTTTCGCTGAGGGTGGCGTTACCGGCCAGGGTCAGCGTCTGGGTGCCAGTGCTCAGGATACCGCCCTGAAAGTTCAGGGCCTGGTTGACGGTCAGCAGCGCCGTGCTGGTCTTGGTGCCGCTGCCGCCCACGTTCAGGTAATCGAATACGATGGGCGTGGTGGGGGCCCCGCCGCTGATGCTCTGGGTGGTGCCGGTGAGGTCGACAGAGCGGTTGTTGGGCTGGAAGGTGCCGACGATGCTCAGGTTGCCTTTCACGTTCAGGTCGCCGCCGATGGCGCTGGAGAGGCGCAGGGTGCTGTTGCCACCCACGGCCACGTTGCGGGCGGTGAGGGCGGTGCTGCTGCTGCCGAAGTCGAGGGTGCCGTTGAGCATCACCAG
Organism: Hymenobacter edaphi; assembly: GCF_003258365.1. GTDB lineage: Bacteria > Bacteroidota > Bacteroidia > Cytophagales > Hymenobacteraceae > Solirubrum > Solirubrum edaphi. The sequence continues at coordinate 114,613 of NZ_QHKM01000008.1, forward strand.
GGAGCCGTCGACCGTCCAGGCGCCGCCAGTGCGGGTGACGCTGCCGCCGGGCGCGTTCAGGCTGAAATCGTAGAGGCTGAGGGCGCCGAGGTTGAGGTTGGCGGCGTTGGCATACGTGAAGCTGGTGCGGCTGAAGGGGTTGGTGGCCGCGCCGTTGGCGGTGCTGCTGACGGTGAAGTAGTAGCGGAAGTCGGGCGTGCTGCTGCTGTTGCCGGCGTAGTTGGCGCCGGGCGTCTGGTCGTAGATAAAGGAGGGGGAGCCGGTGGAGCCCTGCATGCCCAGCCAGTTGAAGCTGGCGGGGCGGCCGGTGAGGCCGGGCAGGCTGGCCCAGCGGATGCGCAGCTCGCGGTTGTTGCCGCTGCGCAGCAACTCGATGTTGCCGGTGCTGGGGCTGCTGAACCCACCCCAGCCCCCGCTGCCGTTGCGGGTCTGAAACTCGATGTAGCTGTTTTGCATGTACACGCGCACGTCGGCCCGGAAAGGCAGGTTGGGCGTCATGTTGTAGTCGTTCAGGCCCGCGGTATTGCCGTTGGCGTTGCTGCCGCTGGTGGCGGGCAGCACGGGGTCTACGTCGAGGTAGATGAGGGTCTGCTCGGCGGCGTTGCCGTCGGTTTTGGCAATGTAGAGGTAGGTGTCGTCCCAGGTCAGGTACCAGGTGCCGCCGTTGTTGCCGCTGTATTCGGCGGCCGTGATGGTGCCGTCGAGGGCGGGGGTAGCAAACTGGGCGCGGGCCGCGAGGGCGGCGCTGAGCAAGAGGGCTAGTACCGCCAGGGTGCGGCGGCGCAGGGACGTAAAGGTGTGCATGCGGGAGGGGGGGTGGGGACAAGTCGAAGGCTAAAGGTCCGTAGTTTTTAGGGTTTTTCGGTGAGTGGGTAGGGCGTTTTCCGGTTGATGGAGCGTTGATGTAAACTGAAACTGCCGGCATGGGGCCATAGTGGATGATTTGCGGCAGCTGGAGTGGCTGTCGGAAGCGCTGGAAAGCGCATCGGCCACGCTGGGAACGGTGTCGGCCGGGCTGGAAAGGATATCGGCGGTGCTGGGTAACGTGTCGGCCGCGCTGGAAACGGGTCGCGGGTGCTGGGTAGCGTGTCGGTGGTGCTGGGAACGTGTCGGGGATACCGGGCAGCGGATCGGTGGGGCCTGGTATCGAGTTGAGAAATCGGTAATCTGGAGTGATGAAGGTTGGAAACGTGGCGGCAACCGGCTCGCATTAGCCCGCTTATTCCCCTTCATTCCCGTTTAGCCTATGCCGGATCGTTTAAAGCCGTTGTTTAATTGCCGCGCCGAAGAAGTGGTGCCGCTGGCTCGTTTGCTGCGGGCGCATTACCAGGCCGACGAGGCCGATTTTGTGGAGCTACTGCCGGAGGAGGATGGCAAGCCGTTTTTGACCGACCTGGACGCCCGCCTGCAGGCGGCCGACGACTCGGGCAGCCAGCGCAGCGCGGCCGGGCGCAGCCAGCAGCTGGGCCAGCAGGTGCAGACCATCATGCGGCAGCTGCCCCTGCTGCTGAACCGCCTCGAGGCGCGCCTGCGCCGGGCCGAGGGCCTGACGGTGCCGCTGAAGGCCTTTGGGGTGAAAGCCGTGCGCGACGCCGTGGTGGCCGAAGACCCGGAGCGGCTGGAGCTGGCCCTGAAAACCCTGCTCCAGAACCTGGAGGCCAACGCCGCCGCGCTGCAGGCCAAGGGCCACAAAGCCGAGGAAACCGAGCAACTGCGGACGCTGCGCCAGACGCTGGCCGCCGGCAGCACCGCCCAGGACGTGGCCCAGACCCGGCAGCAGGGCGTGACGCAGGAGAACCTGCAGGCGCTCAGCCACCTGTGCCAGCTGATGCAGGAGCTGATGGCCGACGGCAAGAGCCTGTACCGCGGCGTGGACAAGGCCAAGGTGAAGAACTACACGCTGACGCAGCTGCTGAAGCGGGTGCGGCGGGAGCGGGAGGCTAAGGAGGAGCCGGCGGGGTAGACCGCACGTACGCCTCAGCCCCCAGCCCCCTCTCCGAAAAGGAGAGGGGGTGCGTTCAATGAGTTTTGGGCTGAAACGTAACAGGGCACCCCGGTGGCGGGGTGCCCTGTTGGGTTGTGCAGTTCCGTATTGGGCAGTGGAGGCACAGCCTCCACGTCATGGTTGAGCACGAGTTATGCTGCGCTAAACTCGCGCCAGGTGGGGGAACCTAGCTACTGCTCGTACTTGACATCAAATCGGCCGTCACGAATGACAACCGAGGCAGCTGGGTCGTTCAGATTGTACAGGCGTCCCTCGAACGTGCCAGATATGATGCGCGCTACCGTGTCGAGACGCGTGACAACAATGCGCGACGAGGATTGAGGCCTGCTCCAGTAGGATTGGTTTTGTTTGGTATTGCCGAAGTACAGCGAATTGCGCAGTCTGCTATTGGTGGTGCTGTTGGGAAAAAGCTCAGCGTCATACACACCTGGCCCTCGTAGCGAGTCAATACTCAAGCTGAATCCTTCGTCAATATCCTTGGCATTTAGCCCCGCCGTCAGTACAAACTCCTGCGCGCCGTTGTATTCTGTTTCCACGTACCCGCGCAGTTGGTTGTCGTGGCAGCCATACATCGTGCAGCGCCGCCCGTGGTTCTGCCACACCCGATCATCCACGACGAAGCCCATCGTGTTGGCGCCCGTTTGCGTGGCCGCAGGCAATTGAAATGCGGGCGCGGGCTCCCTGTTGCGGCACCCTGCCACCGATACCAGCGCCAGGGTGAAAATCAAGCTATACTTCATAGCAACGGAAAATAATAAGCTACTCTCCTTGTAAAGATAAAAACGGGGAATGGTTGATTGTACGACCCTGATTGCCGGGAAATAAAACAGAAACCCCGCGCCGGCTTGCGCCAACGCGGGGTTTTTTTGGGCCGAAGCCAACGCACTTACATGTTCTTGATAATCTCGTCGCCGAACTCCGAGGTTTTCAGCAGCGTGGCGCCGTCCATCAGGCGTTCGAAGTCGTAGGTGACGCGCTTGGCGGCAATGGCGGCTTCGAGGCCTTTGTAGATGAGGTCGGCGGCTTCCTGCCAGCCCAGGTACTCCAGCATGAGGGCGCCGGAGAGGACGACGGAGCCGGGGTTCACCTTGTCCTGGTTGGCATACTTGGGCGCGGTGCCGTGGGTAGCTTCGAAGATGGCGTGGCCGGTGAGGTAGTTGATGTTGGCGCCCGGCGCGATGCCGATGCCGCCCACGATGGCGGCCAAGGCGTCGGAGATATAGTCGCCGTTGAGGTTCAGGGTGGCTACCACGTCGTAGTCGGCGGGGCGGAGCAGGATCTGCTGCAGGAAGGCGTCGGCGATGCTGTCCTTGATCAGGATTTTGCCCGAGGCCAGCTCGTTCTTCATGTGGGCGTTGGCCGCGTCCTGGCCGTGCTTGGCGGCCAGCTTGTCGAATTGGGCCCAGGTGAACACCTTGTCGCCGAATTCCTTTTCGGCCAGCTCGTAGCCCCAGGTTTTGAAGGCGCCCTCGGTGAACTTCATGATGTTGCCCTTGTGCACCAGCGTCACCGACTCGCGCTTGTTTTCCAGCGCGTAGTTGATGGCGGCGCGCACGAGGCGGTCGGTGCCTTCCTTGGACACCGGCTTGATGCCAAAGGAGGAGGTTTCGGGGAAGCGAATTTTCTTCACGCCCATCTCGTCCTGCAGGAATTCCAGCATTTTCTGGGCCTGCGGGGTGCCGTTCATGTACTCGATGCCGGCGTAGATGTCCTCGGTGTTTTCGCGGAAGATGACCATGTCGGTCAGCTCCGGCTGCTTTACCGGGGAGGGCACGCCCTCAAACCAGCGCACGGGGCGCACGCAGGCGTAGAGGTCCAGCTCCTGGCGCAGGGCCACGTTCAGGGAGCGGATGCCGCCGCCCACGGGGGTGGTCAGCGGGCCTTTGATGCCGACGAGGTATTCGCGGAAGGCATCGAGGGTATCGTTGGGGAGCCAGTTGTTGAGCTGCTTGTACGACTTTTCGCCGGCCAGTACTTCTTTCCACTCAATCTTACGTGCGCCGCCGTAGGCTTTTTCAACGGCTGCGTCGAACACGCGCACCGAGGCTGCCCAAATGTCGGGACCGGTGCCGTCGCCTTCGATGAACGGAATGGTGGGGCGGTCAGGAACGTTAAGTTTGCCGTTCTTGATGGTAATCTTCTGGTCAGCCATATGATGCGTTGTCAGGAAATGACGCGGGGGTTAGTGGGTTGTGGTTGGGATGAAATAGCCATTTCGGGCGGGCGGTGGGACGTACCCGGGGCGAAATAGGATGCAAAGCACCGACTAAAATCGGGGGGAAACAAGTGTTTGGAAAAAATGTCGTATATGCGGCGCGGCGCGAACAGAGCGCCCCTCCTCAGCCGAGGAAAGGCCGCCGTTGCGCCAGCCACGGCCGGAGTGGTCGACGGGCGTCCACGCCGCGTGGGCGCCCCTGCTCCCAGCACCCTGTCTTGCTTGATGCGTGATATAAAAAGGAGGGAGGTAGCCTGACGATTGGCATTATCAACAAACAGAACAGCCAACGCGGTGGGCGTTGGCTGTTAGCTGAGTGGCAAGTGGGAGCCTGACGGCGCGGACGCCCGTCAGCCACCCCAGCGGCAGCTAAAGCTGCCGCGTCTCCTCCTCGGCTGAGGAGGGGAGTTGTGTTCTAGTACCCGAAAATTTCCTTCAGGCTGAGCTGCTGCACCTGGCCGTACTTGGCCAGCTCCTTGAAGTTCAGACGGTCTTTGGAGCCAATGACGAGCACGGTTTGCGGGCGGCCTTTCACGCGGGCTTCCTGAAACTTCTTGAGGTCGGCCAGGCTCATGTTGGCCGTCTGCTCGTACACGTCGCGGCGCAGGTCGTAGTCGAGGCCGAGGCGCTTGGCCCGCTCGTAGGCGAAGAGCACGTCGGACTTGGTGATGCGCTCGGTGGCAATCGAGTTGCGGATGCTCTGGCGGGCGATGCTGAGGTTGGCCTCGGCCATGGGCATGTCGTTGAGCAGGGTTTCCATGCCGGCCATGGCCTCGGGCAGCTTATCGGCCTGGGTGCCGATGTAGCTGAGCTGGTAGTTGGAGCGGCCGGCTTTGTCGGCGTTGGCGTAGCGGGAGGTGGCGGAGTAGGCCAGGGCCTTGGACTCGCGCAGCTCCTGAAACACGATGCTGCCCATGTTGCCGCCGAAGTACTCGTTGTAGAGGCTCACCGTGGGCACCAGGGCCTTGTCGTAGGCGTCGCCGCGGGCGAGGAACAGGATTTCGGCCTGCACCATGTTGAAGTCGGTCCAGTAGACGCGGCGGTCCTTGAGCGGCAGCTCGGCAAAGTCCTTGGCGGGCGGGGTGGGAGTGAGCTTGGCGGGAGTCTGGTGCAGGGTCAGCAGCGTTTCGGTAATGCCGGCGTCAGCAGGAAGAGCGGTAGAGGTAGAAGCAGCATTGCCCGTTTTGTTGGCAGCCGATATCGTTACCTTGGTTACTGCCCGCGGCCCGTAGTACAGCACGCGGTGCTGGTACGTTTCCAGCTGCTTGATGCGGCTGATCAGCTCCTGGGGCTTGAGCGTCTTCAGCTCCTGGGCACTGACGATGTTGGTGAAGGGGTTCTTGGGGCCGAACTTGACGTAATTCAGCATGGCCTGGCTGAGGATGACGCCCTTGTTGAGCTTGGCGTCCTGGCGGTTTTTGAGGATGCCGGCCGTCATGTCCTTCAGCGCCTGCGGGTCGGGCGTGGGGTTGTTCAAGAGCTGCTCAAACAGCTGCAGGGCCGGCTCCATGTTCTTGTCGAGGCCCGAGAGGCTGACGAACACGCGGTCGGGGCTGCTGCTCACGTCGAAGGAGCAGCCGAGCTTGTAGAACTCCTGTTGCAGCTGGGCGGCCGAATACTTGCCGGTGCCCAGGTATTTCAGGTAATCGGCGGCCAGACCCAGCTTGGGGTCGTTGTTGGTGCCGATGTCGAGCACGTAGAACAGCGAGAACAGGTTGTTTTCCGAGTTCTTGGTGTAGAACAGGGGCAGGCCGGGCTTCAGCTCGGTTTGCTGGATGTCCTTCTTGTAGTCGAGGAATACGGGCTGCAGCTCAGGCGCCTGCAGGGCCACCACCTGCTTGTAGTAGTCAGAAGAGGCGTCGCGGTTGACGGGCACCGGCGTAATGGCGGGCTTGATGACCTTGGGCGTGCTGGTGTCCTTGCCGGTGCGCTTGTAGATGAGGGCGTAGCCGGGGCCGTAGTACTGATTGGCCACGCGCATCACGTCGGCCTTGGTGATTTTGCCGAACTGCTCGAACTGCTGCAGGTAGTCTTTCCAGTCTTCGCGGGCCACGAAGGCCGCCACGAACGCGCCGGCGCGGGCCTCGTTGCTTTCGTAGCTCTTGGTGCGCTGCAGCTGCTCGTTGTTGATGATGGCCGGAATCAGCCACTCCGGGAAGTCGCCCTTTTTCACCTTGTCGAGCTGGGCCAGCATCAGCGCCTTCACCTGATCCAGCGACTGGCCCTGGCGCGGCGTGCCGTAGAGCACGTGGGTCGAGTAGTCGTTGTTGAAGTCGGCGAAGCTCTGGGCTTCGAGCACGGCCTGCTTCTGGTTCAGGTTCAGGTCGATGAGGCCGGCCTGCCCGTTGGTCAGAATCTTGTCGATCATGCGCAGCACCAAGGCGTCGGGCGTAGCCGTGCCGGGGAAGCGGAAGCCAATCATCACGTTCTCGGCGTTCGGGCCCTTCACTTCCGTCACGATGGGCGCGGTAATGGGCGCTTCCTGGGCGGGCGTAAACGTAGGCACCGGCTTGTTTTTCAGCTTGCCGAAGTACTGGTCGACGAGGCGGATGGTCTGGTCAAAGTCCAGGTCGCCGCTCATGGCCACGGCCATGTTGTTGGGCACGTAGTACCGGTCGAAATACGCCTTGATGGCCGTAATCGAGGGGTTCTGCAGGTGCTCGATGGTGCCGATGGTGGTCTGCGTGCCGTACTCGTGCTTCTGAAACAGGCTGCGGTTCAGGGCCTCAAACTCCTTGCTGAAGTCGTTGTCGAGGCCGCGGTTTTTCTCCTCATACACGGCTTCCAGCTCGGTGTGAAACAGGCGCGGCACCAGCTCCCCAAACCGCTCGGCCTGCACCGAGGCCCACTGCTCCACGCGGTTGGAGGGAATGTCCTCCTGGTACACCGTCTGCTCCACCGAGGTGTAGGCGTTGGAGCCCTTGGCCCCGATGGCGCCCATCAGCTTGTCGTACTCGTTGGCCACCGCGTACTTGGCCGCCACCCCCGACACGGAGTCAATCTGGTGGTAGTACTTCTTGCGCAGCGCCGCGTCGCGGGTGCCGCGGTACTGCTCATACAGCGCCTCGATTTTGGCCAGCTCGGCCTTTTCGGCGCCGAAATCCTGCGCACCCAGCCGCGAGGTGCCCTTGAACACCATGTGCTCCAGGTAGTGCGCGAGGCCGGTGGCGTCGTGCGGGTCGTTCTTGGAGCCGGCGCGCACCGCCACGTAGGTCTGGATGCGCGGCGCGTCGTCGTAGTCGGAGAGGTACACCGTCAGCCCGTTGTCCAGGGTGTAGATGCGCGTCTTGAGCGGGTCGCCCTCGACGGTGGTGTACTTGTATTCCTTGGGCTTGGGTGCTTCAGGGGCGGCGGGCGCAGTTTGAGCCGGCGCAGTGGCCGTAGCCGCCGGCTTGCTCGACTGGCATTGGGTCATGAGCCCCAGCGCCGCCACGGCGGGCAGCAGGAGCAGGGAAGGGTTTTTCACGGATAGCAACGGAATGGAGTATGGGGGAAGCCAAAGGTAGCGAGGTCCGAATAACACCAGTCAAGCCCTACGAGTTGCCCGCCGGCGCTTTACCCAGCGGTTGGAGGCAGCCAGCCGCACCGGCTGTCATTGCGAGCGAGGCGCGGCACCCGCCGCAAGGCGTAGCCAATCGGTCCTTCAATAGCCCCGCCGAGCCAATGCCTGCTGCCCAAGAACGGCCCCGCCCGAAACCAGCATCAGCGGTTTCGGGCGGGGCCGTTCTTGGTTGGTGCGTATCAGGCCGTCGTGCCGCGCGCGGAAGGATTGACGCCGCTTGATGCGCGGCATGGTGGGCCACCTTGCAATGACGGCCAGTGTTACCGACAGCTTAGAAATCCGTGTCCAGGCCCAGCTTCTGCTTCATTTCCAGCAGCACCGGGAATTTCTGGGCCAGGTACTCGAAGCGGTCCGAGGAGGTGTAGAGGCGCATGGCGTTGTGCTCCTGGTGCGTCACCTCGGTCTGGATGCTGAGGCTGCGGTAGCCGGTGCGCTGGCGCAGGGCCGTGATGAATTCGGGCTTGAAGGCGTTGAACTGGTCGAGCTGCACCGTGTTTTCCAGCTGTAGCCGAACGACGTGCTGCGCATCGGCCTGCACCGGGCGGTTCAGGATGGTAAACTCGCTCATGCTGATCTGCTTGCGCCCTTCCGCCAGCTCGCGCCACACCTGCTGCAGCCGCTGCTGATCGATGCTGCCGGTAACGGGCGCGGCGGCTTCTTCTTCCAGCACGGCGGCCTGGGTTTCCTGGCGCTGCTGCGTGGCCTGGCTTTTCAGCGCCTGCAGGTTCATCTTCGGAATAGCCAGCGGCTTGGCCGCTGGCCGGGCGCTGCCGGGCGCCGTCGACACCGGGTCCGGATTCGCTACCAGCGGCCGGCTGCCGGGCTCGTGCCCGGCCACGCTCGGGCGGCCCGCTTCCACGTGCGGCAGCGTATCCACCAGCTGCCGGTGGGTGGAAGGCTGCTCCTCCAGCTCGTTTTCGATGCTGGGCGTTGGGTGCATTTCCGCCACTCCGCTCTGCACCGGCACAATGGGCTCAGGCGCAGCCGGGGCGTGGGCCAGCTGGTTGGCGGTTATTGGTTGTTGGGTGTTGGCCAGCGGCTGGGCCACGCGGGGGCCGGGCGCCGGCGTCGCGTAGCTGTTCGGGGCCGCGCCGTTGGTGGCACTTTGGCCGTTTGTGCCCTGGCCGTTGGCTGCGTAGCCGTTGCCGTTCGAGCCATTCGTAGCCGGAGCGGGCGTCGGGGCGGCGGCCGGGGCTATACCGTCAGTTTTTTTTTTAGCCTCGCCGTTGCTGGCCGAGGCTACCATTTCCTGCGTGAGCTGCACGGCCTGGCGCAGGTAGGCCAGCTTCATGAGCATCAGCTCCACGTGCAGGCGCTGGTTTTTGGCGGCTTTGAAGTCCCGGTCGCACTGGCTGAGCAGGTTCAGGCCGGTCACCAGGAAGCTCAGCGGCGCCTGCCTTGCCTGGTCGGCGTACCGCTGGCGCAGGCCCTCCGATACTTCCAGCAGCTGCACCGTCTGCGGGTCCTTGCACACCAGCAGCCCGCGCAGGTGCTCGGCCGCCCCGATGACGAACTGGTGCAAATCGAAGCCGTTCTGCACCACCTCATCGAGCAGCAGCAGGGTCTGGCTCAAATCCTGGCGCAGGCAGTAGTCGGTGAGGCGGAAGTAGTACTCGTAGTCGAGGATGTGCAGGTTCTGCACCACCGCCCGGTAGCTCAGCTGATGGCCCGAGAAGGTCACCATCTGGTCGAAAATGCTCAGCGCGTCGCGCAGGCCGCCGTCGGCTTTCTGAGCAATGAGGTGCAGCGCGTCGTCCTCGGCCGTCACCTGCTCCTGGCCCGAAATGTAGCCCAGGTGCCCCACGATGTCGTCGAGCTTGATGCGGTTGAAGTCGAAGATCTGGCAGCGCGACAGAATCGTCGGAATGATCTTGTGCCGCTCGGTGGTGGCCAGGATGAAGATGGCGTAGCCCGGCGGCTCCTCCAGCGTCTTCAGAAAGGCGTTGAAGGCCGCGTTCGAGAGCATGTGCACCTCGTCGATGATGTACACCTTGTAGCGGCCCTGCTGCGGGGCGTAGCGCACCTGCTCCACCAGTGAGCGGATGTCCTCCACCGAGTTGTTGGAGGCCGCATCCAGCTCGTGCACGTTGAACGAGGCGCTCTGGTTAAAGGCGCGGCAGGAGTCGCAGGTGTCGCAGGCCTCGGCCTCGGCCGTCAGGTTGGTGCAGTTGATGGTCTTGGCCAGGATGCGGGCGCAGGTGGTCTTGCCCACCCCGCGCGGGCCGCAGAACAGGAATGCCTGGGCCAGGTGGCCGGTCACGATGGCGTTCTGCAGCGTGGTGGTTACGTGCTGCTGCCCAACCACGCTGCGGAACGTGGCGGGACGGTATTTGCGGGCCGAAACGACAAAATTCTCCATAACTCCTAGCCACAAAGATACCCCTAAAAGGCGGGCCGGGAAAGGAAAGTTCGGCCGGTAGCGGCCCCCGCCCGCTCTGCCGATGCCAGGAGGCAGCGCCGAGTGAGCGGCCTACTTTGCGCGGCCCAAGCCCGTTGCTTATTCCGACTGGCACCGCCACGTTAAACCGTTACTGTTGGCCTTCCGCCACCGCGTCTGAGCTGCCGCGCCTCGAATAATTGCGTTCATGCCCTGCGCCTTGATGCAGTAGTCCAGCTAATGCGTTGCAGCAGCTCGTTTGCGGCAGCTCGTTTGCGGCAGATTTGCACAGCGTTGCTGATTTTTAGTAGGCACCAGTTCAACGCCAGCCAGCATATGTTGTAATTTTGCTAATTAAAATTTGTATTATAATATTGATTGCACTATATTATACCTGGATAGACAGGTTGCCCGCCGTGGTGGCGGGTGGCGACATCCCGGACCCCTAATCATTTCCCAATGAACCCTACCTCTACGCTTTCCCGCGGGCTGCTGCTGGCCTATGTGCTGCTCACCTTTTATTGCCTGGGGGCCGCCATTTTCACCGAATGGGCCGAGCTGCGCAACGCGGCCGATGCCAGCTCTTACCTGAGTGCGGCCGATCTGGCGGCCTGGCAAATGGCCAGCACCGACAACACCGCCCTGCTGCTAACCATTTTATCGGGCGTACAGACGGCCGCCCTGCTGGCCCTGGTCTGGCTGCTGCCCACTTCGGTGCCACGGGGTGTGCTGTGGGCCGCGCTGGCCTGCCACGTGGTAGTGTGGGGGCTGGGGCTGCTGGCCCGCCTGCCCGTGGGCAGCTTCGGCGGCGCCGACCCCGGCCTCGTCGACCTGCTGGTGCGCAGCGGCTGGGGCCGCAAGCTGGTGCTGCTGATCGAAGCCCCGCTGGCCGCCTACATGGCCTTCCGCGCCTTCTGGCCGGCCCAGGCCGCCAGCCGTCCGGCCGCCGCACCCGGCAAAGCGCCGGTGCTCGGTTAAGGCCGGCCCGCACGCAAAGACTTCCCGGAACGGGCGAATCGGCCGGGCCCGATTCGCCCGTTCCGGGAAACTTTTTACCCCCCTTCCACCGTTATTGCTCTGGTTGCGCTACCTTCGCAGCCCGCTCCGCTCGGCGGGGCATCGTTCTTACACATTTGGGGCTGACCGGAATTGACAGCTCGTGCAAGTCACGAGTAAGCGTGTCGGGAGTTGGACGAATCTCCCGCTAAAAAATCATCCGAAAAATACCTGGCGACTACTCGTACGCCATGGCTGCCTAGTCTAGGTACTAAGCATTAGCCATCATCCCGCATCCGTCTTCCTTTTCACGGGTGAGTTCGGGGTGTCGAAAGCATTAGGATAGTCTGGGTGGCGCTGCGACGCCCAGGCGAAACTCTAGTAGATAAGGGTAACCTATAGGCCTGATGTGCGCCTCGGTTGCTTCGAAAATTCAAGCATAGATACACACGTAGAAAGCTCGTCGTCTTCCTTGTCTGGACCAGGGTTCAAGATCGGACCTCCCACCCGGCGACGGATGGGTAATAAATCGGATGAATTCAGGGAAAGCTACGTTGGGGGCTCTGCCGCCAATATGCCAATCCTGAGCCAAGCCGGCCGTACACGGCCGGAAGGTGCAGAGACTACCGGAGGGCTGAAGCGCCCTTAATAACCGGCTAGAGCGTCCGACTTCTCCTGCGAGGCAGGAGAAGAAGAGATAGTCCATGCCGCTGGGAAACCAGTGGAAATCAGTCAGGCGACTCCCTGCAGCTCCACAACTCAAGAAAAGCCAATCTGCTCTGCAGGTTGGCTTTTTTATTGCCCGTACCGATCCGTATTTACGGTTATGGAACGGTACGTAGACTTGGTTTGTGCGAGTTGTGGCAAGGCGTTCCAGCGACGCGAAGCCAAACGCAACCAGCGGCTGGGGCGCCAGGCGTACTGCACCCGCGCCTGCAGCGGACGGGCCAGCCGGGAGAATCTGCCCGCGTACGATCCGGCCGCTACCTATGTCATTGCCCGTCACGCCGCCAACTACCGTGACCGGTATACCGGCTTTCGGGAACACCTGCGACGGTGCTGTCGTCGAGGCCACGACGCTACGACTACGCTGGATGACTTGGTGCAGCAGTGGGAGAACCAGCAGGGAAAATGCCCCTATACCGGGCTGACATTGGTGCAGCCTGGCCATCATGCTTGCAACGACGTGATACACACGGCCTCCCTGGACCGGATTGATAGCCGGCTTGGCTACGTGGCGGGCAACGTTCAGTTCGTGAGCATGGCTATCAATTATGCCAAGAACACGCTTACCCACACGGAGATGGTAATGCTTTGCCGCGTCATTGCGCAACACTGGCAATTGGAAAACCCCACTGCCGCGCTCGGATTGGAGGAAGCATAGCGTCAACCAAACGAACGTTCGGGTCCGGGTTGGGGCAATTTTCTACCTTCGTAGACTGCCACTTCCCCATCCCACCCCCATGAAAGTAAAAGAACTGCGCAAGCAAGCGGAGCTCAACGGGCGCGCCCTGAAGCCCGAGAGCCTGATGATGAGCTACGGCTTCAACCCCGAGTGGAGCGAAAACGCCATCAAGTGCCCCATCTTCCAGACGTCGACGTTTGTCTTCAGCAAGGCCGAGGAAGGTAAGGCCTTTTTCGAGCTGGCCTACGGCCTGCGGCAGGCCGACCCCGGCGAGGAAATGGGCCTGATCTATTCGCGCCTGAACAACCCCTCGCTGGAAATCCTGGAGGACCGCCTCACCCTCTGGGACGGCGCCGAGGACGCCGCCGCCTTTGCCTCGGGCATGGCGGCCATCAGCACCTCGCTGCTGGCTCTGCTCAAGCCCGGCGACGTGGTGCTGCACGCCGAGCCCGTGTACGGCGGCACCGATTTCTTCCTGAAAAACGTGCTGCCGCGCTTCGGCATCACCGCCGAAAGCTTCTCGCCCACGCTGCCGGCCGACGAGCTGCTGGCCCGCGCCGAAGCCCTGGGCGAGCGGCTGGCCGTCCTCTACGTGGAAACGCCCGCCAACCCCACCAACCACCTCGTCGACCTCGACGCCTGCGTGGCCGCTGCCCGCCGGGCCGGCTCGGCCGAGCGGCCCTGCCGCGTGGTGGTCGACAATACTTTTCTGGGCCCGGTGTTTCAGCACCCGCTCAAGCACGGCGCCGACCTGATTATCTACTCCGCCACCAAGTTCCTGGGCGGCCACTCCGACCTGATTGCCGGCGCGGCCCTGGGCTCGAAGGCGCTGATGAAGGAAGTGCGGGCCATGCGCACGTTCATGGGCACCATGTGCGACCCGAACACCGGCTGGATGCTCATGCGCAGCCTCGAAACGCTGAAGCTGCGTATGGAGCGCGCCGCCCACTCGGCCCAGATTATTGCCGACTGGCTGCGCGAGCATCCGCAGGTGACGCGCACCTACTACCTCGGCCACCTGGAGCACGACGCGGCCCAGCAGGATATCTACCGCCGCCAGTGCCTTTCGCCCGGCTCCATGATTTCCTTCGACATCCGCGGCGGCGAGGCCGAAGCCTTTGCCTTCCTCAACAGCCTGCAGCTCATCAAGCTGGCCGTGAGCTTGGGCGGCACCGAAAGCCTGGCCGAGCACCCGGCCACCATGACGCACTCCGACATCGAGCCGGCCACCCAGCGCGAAATGGGCATCAGCAGCAGCATGGTGCGCCTGAGCATCGGCGTGGAAGACCCGCAGGACCTGATGGCCGACCTCGCCCAGGCCTTTGCCAGCGTGGAAATTCCCGCCGAAGCGCAGTACGACGCCATGATTTAGCCGCGCTGGCTGGTAAAGGAAGCCCACGGTTCACCCCGCCGTCATTGCGAGCGAAGCAACCGCCGGAAGGCGTAGCCAATTCTTCCTCTCGCGGCACCACGGTAACACAAGCACCGCCCGAAACTTGCATCTGCAGGTTTCGGGCGGTGCTGTTTTTGGTCAGTGCGGATTGTATCGGCGGTGCGGGTAGCTTACCGGCCGTTGTTGTCGGTTTCCAGCTCGCCGCCGATGCGCAGCAGCAACGTGCTGAGCTGGGAGAGGCCAAGCTTCCGGTCTTCGGGCGCGTGGGGCAGGATGTCGCTGATCTGGGCGCCGAGCATGCCCAGGGAGCGGCCGAGAGCAGGGCCGTCGAGGGGCTGGCTGGTGAGCAGGGACTGGAAGTTGCCAATTTCGCGGGCTATGTCCTGGAGTTCGGGAATGCCGCTTTGCAGGAATTGCTGCTGCCAGGCCTCGGTGGTGTCCATGGCCTGGCTGATGGGAAGGGACGTCAGGCCGCTTTGCAGGGCGTGGATGGTGTCGGCAAGCAGGTCGGCGGTGGTGGCGGAAGTAGCCATAGGGATTAGAGGGGCTCAGAGGGCAGGAGTGGAAACGGGGGCCAGGCGGCCCAAATCGGTGAGGATGGCGCAGGCGCGGTGGGCACTGGCTTCCTTGTCTTTGATTTCGAGCATGATATCGGCGTCGATGCCGCGCAGGTCTTCGAGGAAGCTGCGAAACAGGTCTTCCTGCATGGTGTTGGTGTGCTTGCCCTTCCGCTCCCCCAGGGCCTGCGAGCTGTAGTCAATCATCAGCGGGCCGTCGTGAGTGGGGTGCCAGGTGGCGGCGGCCAGCTGCACGGCCATGCTCATCGGCTCCCCGCTGTTCAGGCATTCGTGATGGAAGTTGTCGAAGAGCACGGGCACGCCCACCGCGTCGAACAGGCGCAGGCAGTCCTGCAGCGAGTACAGCCGGTCGTCGTTTTCGACGACGAGGCGGCGCTTCACCGCGTCGGGCAGGGTTTTGTAGGTGGCAATCCAGCGGGTGAGGGCCGATTCCCGGTCGCCGTAGAGGCCGCCGGCATGAATCTGGAGCTTGGCCGTGCCGTCGAGGCCCATCAGGTCCAGCATCGAGCCCTGGTACACCAGCTCCTGCACGCTGCGCTGCACGATGCCGGCGTCGGGCGAGTTGAGCACCACGAACTGGTCGGGGTGAAAGGACACGCGCATGTCGTGGGCCTTTATATAGTCGCCAATGGCCCGGAACTCGGCCGCGAAATGCGTCTGCCAGGGAAAAGTGTTGATAGGGTGGGAGCCGAAGGGCACGAGGTTCGAGCCGATGCGGAAAAAGCGCAGGTTGTGCTGCACGTTGTACTGCAGAATGCGCAGCAGGCAGGCCAGGTTGTTCCGGACGGTTTGCTCCACCCGCTCGTCGGAGTACGACGCCAGGCGGAACGTGCTGGCCGTGGTGCAGTCGAGCGACTCGTTGACGCAGGGATACCCTATTCTCATATCAGGCCTTACGCCGCCGGGCCGCAGTGGGTTGGCCGCGGCAGCGCTGAGCAGCGCGAACGAGGGGCTACGGCTTCGGGGCCAGGGCGCCGGCGGGCGGCTGCACGGGCTGCACCGGCACCGCGGGCTGCGACGAGGGCAGCTGCCACGGCGCCGTGACGGGCCGGCGGGTGGAGTCCTGCTTTACTTCGTAACCTTTGTTGATGCGGAAATAGCGGTTGTAAGCACGGCGGCGGGCTATTTCGGCCTCGATACGTTTCTCTTCCTCGATTTCCTCCAGCTTACGCCGCTGGGCTCCTTCGCGTGAAAACTGGTCGTAGAGCAGGCTGATGGGGTTCTGCAGCGTGGCTACCGGGGCTTTGGGCGCGGTTGAGTCGACGGGAAACAGCGGCTGCGGGCGCGGGGCGCGCTTCACGGCATTGGGCGGCGGGGCCTGCCGGCGCACGTTGCGCAGGGCCCGGCTGATGGTGGCGTCGTCGGGGCGGCCTTCGCGGATGGTCACGCCGGTGAGCTGCACGCTGGCGCGCTCCAGCTTCACCTGCACGATAAGCTGGGAGAGGCCGGTGTTGCCCATGGGCAGGCGGTAGGCCTGAAAGCCCACGGCCCGAAACTCCAGCGTGTCGGTGCTGTTGACGCGGATGTCGAAGTCGCCCTGCTCATCGGCCACCACGCCGCGGCGGGTGCTCAGGTTGAGGATGGTGGCGCCGGGCACGGGCTTGCGCGTCTGCCGCTCGCTCACCGAGCCGGTGACGCGCACCAAGCGTTTCTGAGCGGCGGCGGGCAGAGCCAGCCCCAGGCTCAGCAGCAGCAGCGCCGCCAAGCGGCCCCTAGTTGTGTTAAAGCAAATCAAACTGGCAATCATTCAGCGCAACAACACCAAAACCGGCCACAAAGTAGGCAAGGCTCAGCGCAAGGAGCCAAAAAAACGCCGCTCCGTTGCGAACGAAGCGGCGTTTGTGGAAAGAAAATCGACCAACCGGCCTACATCTTCGATTTGTCGCCGTCAGCGGTTTTGGTTTTCACCTTACCGTTGTCCTTCACTTTGATCTTGTTGCCCTCGGCATCCTTGGCCTTCAGCTTATCGATGGCCATGCCGCTGCCCGAGCCGCCGCCCATGTCCGAAGTGGTGGTTTCCTCGGTCGTGGTAGTCGTGGTGGTGGTGCTCATATCCGACGACATCGAGCCCTCCGAATCCATGGACGAGCCGTCCGACATGCTGTTGGACGTGGTCATGTAGCGGTCCTCCAGGTACTCGTCGCGGCTGGTTTCGTAGGCCGAGTACTGGGCCGGGTCGGTAAACACCGATTTCAGTTCCGTATCGGTTTCCGAATACACGTCGCGCATGGCGGCGGCCATGCCAGTGGTGTCGGTGGCGTACTGGTTATGCAGTTCGCCGAGGCGCTTCGAGCGGTTGTAATAAGCCGTGCGCACCTTGGCGCGGGTGGCTTCGTCGAGCTTCATCTTGGTGGCCATGTCGCCCGAAATCCGGTCGGCGCGGCTGTTGTAATCGGCGTCGGAGTAGCCGCCCATGGCCGCGCTGCCGCTGCCGCTGGCATCGGCCGAGGTGGTATCGGTGGTGGCCGTATCGGCCGATTTATCCTGCGAGCAAGATGCCATCGTGAGCACACCGGCGCACGAGAGCAGCATGAGGTACTTTTTCATGGGAATTGAAAGGTGTCTTGGGAGAAGTCAGAAACAGAACAGGACAAAACCCGGAGGAATTGTCCTGTTGCTTTGTACGCCGCGGTACCGGAATCGTTACATTCTCCCGTGATTATCAAGCTCGTCGCAGCTCAAACACCGTAATTTCGGGCAGGAAGCCCACCCGGCCGGGGTAGCCGATAAAGCCCAGCCCGGTGTTGACGTAGAGGTACTGTTGCCCGCGCTGGTAGAGGCCCGCCCACTGCCGGTACACGTACTGCACCGGGCTCCACTTCATCCACGGCAGGTTCACGCCGAACTGCATGCCGTGGGTGTGCCCGCTCAGCGTCAGGTCAATGTCGGGGTACTGCTGCACCTGCCCGTCCCAGTGCGAGGGGTCGTGCGAGAGCAGGATCTTGAAGGGGGCCGTGGGGTCGGCGGCGGCGTGGGTTTTGGCCAGGTTGCCGTACTGCGCAAAGCCGCGGGCACCCCAGTTCTGCACGCCCAGGATGCTGATTTTCTCGCCGCCCCGCTCGATGACGCGGGCTTCGTCGAGCAGCAGCTGCCAGCCGATTTTGGCGTGGTTCTGCTTGATGCGCACCAGATTGGCGGCTTTGGCTTCGCGGCCGCCCAGCTCGTCCCAGTTCACGTAGTCGGCGTAGTCGTGGTTGCCGAGGATGGAGTAGATGGGCAGCTGGGACTTGATGCCGGCCAGCGTGTCGATGTGCTCCTCCACCTCGTGGGCGAAGTTGTTGACCAGGTCGCCGGTCATGAACACCAAATCGGCGCCCTGCTTATTGATCAGGTCCACGGCGCGCTGCAGAGGCTCCTTCGACTGAAACGAGCCGGTGTGCAGGTCCGAAATCTGCAGCAGCTTGAAGCCGTCGAAGGCCACGGGCAGGTTGGGAAAGCGCAGCACCACGCGCTTGACGGTGTAATCGGTGCCACCCTTCACCATGCCCCAGAGCAAGGACACGAAGGGCACCGCGCCGGCCACCAGAGCCGCTTTGCTCAGAAACTCCGAGCGCGAAATGGTCCGGCCGCCGGTGCTCTGCGTAGGCGGCGACATCAGCTGAAAGGCCCAGCGGCCCAGGCGGGTCACGTCTTCGAGCAGCAGCGGAATGACCACGACCAGCTTGGCGGCAATCATGGCCAGCAGCAGGCCGCCGAAGTAGGCCTTGTAGGAGGCGTGCTCGCGGCGCGAATTCATGGCCCAGATGCCCAGGCCCCAGATAACGACCGTCAGCACCCAGTACAGGGCGGTGACGAGGCGGCGCGTGGCGGGTTCGGCGTGCTGCACCAGGGTGCGGACGGCCTGAAAGCCGTACCATTCGCCGAACACGACAAACGCCAGAAAGAGAAACGGAAACAGACTTCTTGACATAGACAGGGGGCAAACCGGCCGACCGGCATTAAGGTTCGGCCGGCGAACTGCGCAGGTAGACGCGTGAGTCGGATTTTTACTTTACTTGAGAAGCCATAACAATTCCAGTGCCCTATGAATTCGGTTGACATCCTGGCGGAGGAAGAAACCCCGCGCAGCGCCTACCAAGTGCCCCAAAGCTTCAGCATCAAGAGCTGGGCCGAGGAAGACCGCCCCCGCGAAAAACTGCTGCTGAAAGGCCGCGCCGCCCTTTCCGACGCCGAGCTGATGGCCATTCTGCTCGGCTCGGGCACCACCAAATTGTCGGCCGTCGACGTGGCCAAGCTCATCCTGGCCAGCACCGGCAACGACCTCAACGAGCTGGCCAAGCTCTCGGTGAAGGAGCTGATGCGCCACAAGGGCATTGGCGAGGCCAAGGCCATAACGATAGTGGCCGCGCTGGAGCTGGGCCGGCGCCGCAAGGAAACGGCCGCCGCGGAGCGCGTCACCATCACCTGCTCCACCGATATCTACAACCTGATCCGGCCCAATCTGCAGGACCTTCCGCACGAGGAGTTCTGGGTGATTATGCTGAATCGGGCCAACGTGGTGATGCGCCACGAGAAAATCAGCAGCGGGGGCGTGGCCGGCACCGTGGCCGATCCGAAGATAATTTTCAAGCAGGCCCTGGAAAAGCTGGCCTCCTCGATTATCCTCGTCCACAACCACCCCAGCGGCAACCGCCAGCCCTCCGCCGCCGACATCATGCTCACCAAGAAGCTCAAGGAAGCCGGCGGTTTCCTCGACCTGCCCGTGCTCGACCACCTTATCTACACCGACCGCGGCTACTACAGCTTCGCCGATGAGGGGATTTTGTAGCGGCGGTTCTGCAAGTCAGCGGCAGCCCGCTGCCAGTTGCGGCACCGCTACCTTTGCCGCATGGCTTCTCTTTCTGCCCCCAAAATTCTGCTCGGCTTAGGTCTGGTATTCGTCGTTGGCTACGTGGCCACCGACCTCGTCTTCAGCGACGACCAGTACCTGCTCAAACTCAAGCAGGAGCGGAAGCAGAAAAACGAGCAGTTCCGCGGGCACCGCACCTCCCCGCTGCCCGAGGAGCTACACGAAAACTTCGACAGCCTGCGCTACTACGCGCCCCAGGCCATCTGGCGCATCAGCGCCGATCTGCAGCGCCTGCCGCCCGGCGACACCATCAGCCTGCCGCTCACCCAGGGCGGGGCCGATAAGTATACCCGCTACGCCCGCGTCAGCTTCGACTGGCAAAGCCACAAGCAGACCGTCACGCTGCTGCAGCGCGTGAGCAAGACCGACCCGACGCTGTTCGTGCCCTTCACCGACCGCACCAACGGCCACGGCAGCTACGGCGGCGGCCGCTACCTCGACGTGGAAATGCCCGGCGAGAATGACCGCCAAATCACCCTCGACTTCAACCGCACCTACAACCCGTACTGCGCCTACGGCGGCAATTTTTCCTGCCCCATGCCGCCCAAGGAAAACTGGCTGACCATCGAAATACCGGCCGGCGAGAAGAGCTATAAGGAGTAGCGGCTGGTGGTAGTACGACTCCAAGTCGCACTACCCGCCGTCGTTGAACGGCGGCCGGTGAACGGCCCCTGCGCCTTGCGCGGAACCCTCTGCGCCTTCGGCGGGCTAAAAACGTTGTTGTCACCCAGGAAAAGCATCATAGCCCCGCCGTGGTCTATCTTTGCCTTTCCGCTGTCGTTGCCGGCCCTGGTCTGACAACTGACAACCGACCCCTGACAACTATGAAGATTTCCCTCGACTGGCTCCGCACGCTCTTCCCCACCGATAAAACGCCCGCCGATATTTCGGCTCTGCTCACCAGCTCCGGCCTCGAAGTGGAAGGCCTGGAAGAGCTGGAAAGCGTGCCCGGTGGCCTGCAGGGCGTGGTGCTGGGCACGGTGCTCACCCGCGAGAAGCACCCCGACGCTGATAAGCTAAGCGTGACCACCGTGGACGTGGGCGACGGCACCATCCGCAACATCGTGTGCGGCGCGCCCAACGTGGCAGCCGGCCAGCGCGTGGTGGTGGCCCTGGAAGGCGCCACCTTGCACCCCAGCACCGGGGAGCCGTTCAAGATCAAGAAGTCGAAAATCCGCGGCGCGGCCTCCGAGGGCATGCTCTGCGCCGAGGACGAAATCGGCCTGGGCCAGTCGCACGCCGGCATTATGGTGCTCGATACCGACCTGCCCAACGGCACGCCGGCCGCCCAGTACTTCGGTCTCACGTCCGACCACATCATCGAAATTGGGCTGACGCCCAACCGCGCCGACGCCGCCTCGCACTTCGGCGTGGCCCGCGACCTGCGCGCCCTGCTGCGCCAGCCCGTGCAGCTGCCCGATGTGAGCGGCTTTCATGCGCCTGCGGAAGCGCCGGCGGGCAACATTACCGTCGAAATTGAGGACGCCGAGGGCTGCCCGCGCTACGCCGGCCTGCTGCTGGACGGCGTGCAGGTAGGCCCCTCGCCGGAGTGGCTGCAGCGCCGCCTGCGCAGCATCGGCCTCGCGCCCATCAACAACGTGGTGGACGTGACCAACTTCGTGCTGCACGAGCTGGGCCAGCCCCTGCACGCCTTCGACGCCGACAAAATCGGCGGGCAGGGCATCCGGGTGCGCCGCGCCGGGGCGGGGGAGAAGCTCACCACCCTCGATGGCACCGACCGCACGCTCAAGGCCGAAGACCTCGTCATTGCCGACGCCACCGGCACCGCGCTGGCCCTGGCCGGCGTGTTCGGCGGCAAGTCGTCGGGCGTGACGGAGGGCAGCACCCGCGTACTGCTGGAAAGCGCCTACTTCGAGCCCGCCGTGGCCCGCAAGACCGCCCAGAACCACCAGCTCAAAACCGACGCCTCCTTCCGCTTCGAGCGCGGCACCGATCCGCATATGGTGCCCCTGGCCCTGAAGCGCGCCGCCCTGCTGCTGCAGGACGTGGCCGGCGCCCGCGTGGCCGCCCCGGTGGTGGACGTGTACCCGCGCCACATCGAGCACACCGCAGTGCGCCTCAATCTGCCGCGGGTCGAGAAGCTCATCGGCCACTACATCGCGCCGGAGCGCATCCGCCAGATTCTCACCGACCTCGACATCCTCATCACCGAGGAAGGCACCACCGAAACCGGCGCCGCCGAGTGGCTGGTATCGGTGCCGCCCTACCGCGTCGACGTGACCCGCGAAGCCGACGTGGTGGAGGAAATCCTGCGCATCTACGGCTACGACCACGTGCCGCTGCGCAGCTTCAACGCCGCCGCGTTCCTGGCCAAGTTCCCCTCGCCCGACCCCGAAGTGCTGCGCCGCGACGTGAGCCAGCTGCTCAGCGGCCAGGGCTACTCCGAAATCATCACCAACTCGCTGGTCAACTCCCGCTACTTCGAGACGCCCGAGCAGCCCGCCGCCGACCTGGTGCGCGTGCTCAACTACAACTCGGCCGACCTCGACGTGATGCGCCCCTCGCTGTTGCACTCGGGCCTGGAAATCATCCGTCACAACGTCAACCGCCGGCAGCGCGACCTGAAGCTCTACGAGTTCGGCCGCAGCTACCACCGCCAGGACGACGGCAGCTACAAAGAAAAGCCCACGCTGGCCATCTACCTCACGGGCAACGTGCAGGCCGAGAGCTGGCAGCAGAAAGACGAGAAAACCGCCTACCACCACCTGGCCGGCGCGGTGCTGCAGGTGCTGCGCAGCCTGGGCTTCACGCCCTCGGGCCAGCAGCCCGTGCAGCACGCTTACCTGAACGGGGGGCTCACGCTGCTCTTAAATAATCAGCCCGTCGTGCACCTTGGTAGCGTCTCGCCCAAGGTGCTCAAGCAGCTCGACGTGACCCAGCCCGTGTGGTACGCCGAGCTGGACTGGCAATGGCTGCTGCGCAAATACCGCGGCGCCCTCACCGCCCAGGAGCTGCCCAAGTTCCCGGAAGTCCGCCGCGACCTGTCCTTGGTAGTCGACCAGGCCGTGACCTTCGACCAGCTGCGCCAGATTGCCAGCAAGGCCGAGCGGAAGCTGCTGCGCGAGGTGAACGTGTTCGACGTGTATCAGGGCGAAAACCTGGGCGCCGGCAAGAAGTCCTACTCCCTCAGCTTCCTGCTGCAAGACCCGACGCAGACCCTCACCGACCAGGCCATCGACCAGGTGATGCAGAAGCTCATGACCCAGTTCGAGCAGCAGGCCGGCGCCGTGATTCGCAAATAGTGCGTTCGTTTTTCGTTATTGGTTTTTCGTTTTTCGGCCCGGCCGCTTTCCCGCACGAATAACCTGAACCGAGCCTCCGAATCGTCTCCCGCGAAAAACAAAAAACCAATAACGAAAAACGACCCCCAATGGCCTCACCCCAGCAGCTTGCCCAACTGGACCGCATGGAGCGGCAGGTAACCACGTTAGTGGCTGCCTATCAGCAGGTGCGCGAGGAGCTGGCCGATGCCCACACCACCATCCAGCAGCTGCAGGCCGAAGTGCGCGACCGGGACCGGCAGCTGCGGGAGCACCAGAACCAGGAAAATATTGTTAAACTTGCTAATACCATAGCCGCCGAACCGGCTACCGCAACCGAGCTGAAACAACGTCTCAACGAATACATCCGCGAACTAGATAAGTGCCTTGCCTATTTGAGGGAATAACCTGCACCACACCACCGACCCCACCCGAAACGCCTCTCGCCCGACCGTGACCGAACTATCCATCAAAATCCGCATTGCCGACCGCGACTACCCCCTGCGGGTGTCGCCGCAGGAAGAGGAGCGCCTCCGCCTGGCGGGCCGCCTTCTGAACGAGCGGATCAAGGAATTTCGCGAGCAGTACGGCATCCAGGACAAACAGGACCTGCTGGCCATGATTGCGCTGACCACTTTGGCCGACCGCATGAAGGCTTCTAAGGAAAAGGACGGTACCGACGCCGCGCTGACCGAACGCCTCGAACGCCTCGATCAGCTGCTCTCGTCGGTGGTGCTTGCCTGACAATGAGCATAGATACTTGGCAGTGAGTGCCGAGCAGTCACGATTTGGGCCCGCGCCCCAGGCCAATAACCCTTCTGGCCGTCTGACCGCCCCGCCGCTCACGGCTGACTAACCCGAAAGGACCCTTGGGCAGACGGCCCGGTCCGGAAACCTGCCGTTGCGGCAGCCCATTCGACGCAGGCTATGGTGCTTGTTCCATCCTCCCCAACATCACCATACCATGCCCGAAATAATATACATCGTGCTGGCCGCGGTCGTCGCCCTCGTCGTGGGCTTCTTCCTGGGCCGGCAGATGGCCGGAAAAGCCCGGCAGGACGTAGAAGCGCAGGCCCAGGGCCGCGCCGCTGAGCTCTTGCAGGAAGCCGAGGCCAAGGCCAACCGCCTCCGCGAGGAGCGCATCCAGCAGGCCAAAGACAAGGCCCGCCAGGTTCGGAACGAATCCGAGCAGGAAATCCGCCGCCTCCGCCAGGAAGCCGATCAGGACCTGAGCCAGCGCCGCGAAGTGGTGGTGCAGCAGGAAGCCAGCGTGAAGCAGCTCACCCAGGCCACCCAGCGCCAGCTGGAGCAGGTGCAGCGCAAGGAAAAGGAGCTGGACACGCTGCGCGAGAAGGTTTCCAACGAGGCCCAGCGCCAGCAGGAGAAATTCGAGGCCCAGGAAGAAAAGCGCCGCCTGCACCACGAGCAGCTGGCCGCCCAGCTGCAGGAAGACCAGGAAGCCGCCGACGCCCTGCGCCACCAGCTGCAGCAGCAGCTCGAAACCATTGCCGGCCTCACCGCCGCCGAAGCCCGCGAGCAGCTGGTAGAGTCGCTGAAAAACGAAGCCCAGATTCAGGCCTCGTCCTTCATCAAGGACACCGTGGCCCAGGCCCGCCTCACGGCCACCAAGGATGCTAAGAAAGTGGTGCTGGAAACCATTCAGCGCACCGCCGCCGAGCACGCCATCGAGAACTGCGTGTCGGTGTTCAACATCGAATCGGACGACGTTAAGGGCAAAATCATCGGCCGCGAGGGGCGCAACATCCGCGCCCTGGAAGCCGCTACCGGCGTCGAAATCATCGTCGACGACACGCCCGAGGCCATCATCATCTCGGGCTTCGACCCGGTGCGCCGCGAAATTGCCCGCCTGTCCCTGCACCTGCTGGTGAAGGACGGCCGCATTCACCCGGCCCGCATCGAGGAAATCGTGGCCAAGACCCGCAAGAACATCGAGGAGGAAATCGTCGAAATCGGCGAGCGGACCATCGTTGACCTGGGCATTCACGGCCTGCACCCCGAGCTGATCAAGATGGTGGGCCGCATGCGCTTCCGCTCGTCGTACGGGCAGAACCTGCTGCAGCACAGCCGCGAAGTAGCCAACCTCTGCGCCACCATGGCCGCCGAGCTGGGCCTGAACGTGAAGCACGCCAAGCGCGCCGGTCTCTTGCACGACATCGGCAAGGTCAGCGCCGAGGAGCCCGAGCTGCCCCACGCCATCCTGGGCATGGAGCTGGCCAAGAAGTACAAGGAGCACCCCGACGTGGTCAACGCCATCGGCGCCCACCACGACGAGATGGAAATGACGGCCCTGATTTCGCCCATCATCCAGGCCTGCGACGCCATCAGCGGCTCGCGCCCCGGCGCCCGCCGCGAGATGATGGAAAGCTACATCAAGCGCCTCAAGCAGTTGGAAGAAACCGCCAACGCCTTCAAGGGCGTCAACCAGTGCTACGCCATCCAGGCCGGCCGCGAGCTGCGCGTCATCGTGGATGCCGAAAACGTGACCGACGACCGCGCCCAGGAGCTGTCCAGCGAGATTTCGCAGAAAATCGAGAAGGAAATGCAGTACCCCGGCCAGATCAAAGTCACGGTTATCCGCGAAATGCGCGCCGTGGCCTACGCCAAGTAAGGCAGGAGCTTGCCGCCCAACGCGCCGCCGCTTGTCCTTCGGGGCAGGCGGCGGCTTTTGTTTGCTGTAAAGTCTGATTTCCGGTCAGCTTCCAGCTCCTATTCACGCGCCCAATGCGGGCAGGGCGCTGAAAGGCTGATTCCGGCCGCGGTGAGCGGGGCCGGCAGAATCAGGAATACCCGCCGAATGGTGTAGGGCCCGCACACCGCCGCCTTACCTTGGTGGCAGGCCGGTCGGCATCACAGTCGATTGGCAGCCCCATGAAACAGCGAGTAGTACGTTGCCTGCTGACCGTGACCAGCCTGGGCACCTGCATCAGCAGCTGCACGACCTACGTGCCCACGCTCACTCCCACGCCCCTGCTGCAGCACGGCGGGCAGGTAGAAGCCGGTGCATCATTTCACCCCATCAGCCAGGCCGAAGCTTACGTAGCCTACTCGCCGGTCAAGCACCTGCTTCTCGTTGTGAACGGCGCCCAACGGTGGAATATGCCCACCGGCGACACCAGGATCAAGGCGACGCAGGGCGACGTGGCTGTCGGTGGGTATGGCACCTTCGGCAACAACCGCTGGTACCTCGGTGGCCTGGCTGGTTACGGCGGCGCGCAGTCGTTCTACCGGTTTTACGTGCCTGACTCACCCCTTAAGGAATACCGGTCGCGCTATGCCCGCCCGTACGGCCAATTGTGGCTGGCCCGGCAAACCACGGGCCTCGCCTACGGTGCCGCCCTGCGGGCGACCAGCCTGCACTTCACCCGCCTCACCTTCAACGACCAGCCAGTACAGCAATCCGTGCCTCACCTGTACGCGGCTCCCTCCCTGTTTGTGCGCTGGGGCCAGGGCGCCGTGCAAGGCCATGCCCAGGTAGGCGTGTCCACTCCTTTAGGCAGCGCGTTCAGCGGCCGGGAAACCGACCTGTATGCGTCGGAACTAGTGCTTGGGGTGGGCGTAGTGTTCAGCCCTCATCTGCGTCGACCCAAGGCGCAGTAACCAACCCTATAGTGCCACGCCTGTAAGTTGTGGCACTACTGCGTTTAAGCTGCCACAGTAAGCACGCCCCCGGCCCGCCGCAGCAGCCGTTGCGGCGGGCCGGGGGCGTGCTTTTACTCTCACATTTCCTGCCACCACCATTTCCGCGCCGCGTCTAGCGGATCGAAGAGGCGTAACGGGTCCGTTAGCCGGTCACGATGCACCTGTGCGGCTGGGCGGGGCCGCATCCGCAGGTTATCGTCGGTTAGGGGCGTAACCCAGGTGCCCAGCGTGTCGATGATGCCATACCGATTGCCTACGCGGACGATGGCCCGGCCCTGCCAAAAAGAAGTAGCGTCGGTGAACTCGCCGACAAACGCCGGCTGGCCGTTGAGCCGGTAGTAGCGGACGGCGCTGCTCTCCGGATACCAGGGCTTCCCGGTCGCGTTGGACGTAGGCCGGCGCGGTGGGGCATTGCGGCGGCGAAGCAGCCGGGCGTCGTCTGCCAGGCTCAACGGCCCCGATCCGAAGGGTATAATCTCATGCCCGAGCGAATCAATCAGGCCGTAGGTGAGCTGGTAGGTAATATCCCAGCTCATCGACGGGAGCCGGTAGGGGGCGCAACTGTCGGCCCGCACCGCCCAGATAGCATTGGGGGCAATGGCATGCAGACATAGGTAACGCGGCGGCGTGAGGCGCTGACCGTTCCGGCCCAGTACGCCTATTTTGCGCTCATCATCGTCTACTTGCAATAGGCCATAGCGGGCCAAGCCGGAATAGGTTACTGCTATATCCTCGGGCAACCGTTCCGCAGCAGTTTGCGGAGTCGAGTACGCCAGATGCCCAGAGCCGATACCTAGCAGGTGAGAAAACTCGAAATCGGTAAGACGCTTGCCCCGCGCATCAAACAAGGCCAACAGGGCGCCGTGCCGGTAGCGGGTTTCTGTACCTTTTGCCCGGGCACCGTGGGAGCCTTGCACCAATACGCTGGCCTCGGGGCGGAGGCGGTTGACTTCCCGCACAGCGAAAAAAGGCGCCTGGACATCGGGTAGCCCGGTAGCTTGCTCGATCAGAATCCGGCTGAGTGGTTCTGCTTCGTACCGGTGTCCTCGCGTATCAGCGGACGGCGGCAACCCGCTTGCAGTGGGCACCTGCCCAGCACAGGACGTCAGAACAGCCATTGCGCCAATGAGTCCGTGTAACAGCTGTTTGTGCATATCATGCGTTGTTACAATTGACGGATAGCTGGTAAAGATAACGTTGTCTCAGTGCGGGCTCCGGGCTCTGGGCCCGGGTAGGCACCGCGAAGCGCCCGGCCTTAGTCCACGTCCTCGCAGTCGAAGCGCGTTACTTTCCCGAACAGCTTCTCAAACGCCACCCAGGGCTGCTGCTCGTCGGCCACAGCCACGTACTGCCGCTGCTCGTTGGCGCAGTTCCACCAGCCGAACAGCATCAGCTCCAGGCGGGCGTAGCGCAGGTGCTCAGCCGACGCAAATTGCTGCTGGTATTTAGCCTCCAGATGCTCCGGGGCCCCGTTGTTCTTCTTCTGCGCCTCCACCAGTTCCCGCCAGGCTTGCAGCAGCTGCAGCGTGTCGGCCGAGGCCAGGGCCTGCACGTAGCGCTGGCAGCGGCCGGCCCGCGGGGCTTGTCGCAGCAGCTCGGGCTGGAAATAGGCCTGCAAGGTGAGCTTGCGCAGCTGGTACATTTCCGCCTCTTCCTGCTGGCGAAGCTTTTTCAGCCGTTGCCAGTAAGGCAGCGGCACCACCTGCAGGGCCTGCAGCGCGGCGCGCTCTTGCCGGTGCTGCGTTTCCAGCCGCTGCAGGCGGGTGTTGATGGAGTCGGGCGCGAGCTGCTCCAGCTCCCAAATCGACTCCTGGTAGGCCGCCGTCGCGTAGGGAAACGTCACCAGCTGGTACGAGTCGTGCAGCTGCTGCTGGGTGTACTGGCCCGCCCGGAAATACCCGTGGTAGCGGCAGGCATCGTCCTCCCAGCTGAAGCGCTGCCGCGCCGTATCGGGGGCGGCGGCGGGCGGGGCGCTGGCAGTTGGCGGGGTCGGCTGCTCGGCGGGCTGGTCGGGCGAGGAGCAGGCCGCGGCCAGCAGCAGCGCGGGGAAGAAAGCGGCGAAACGTGTCAACGGCGTCGGGGGTAAGGGCCTGGCAAGTTAGCGCCCCGCGGAGTTGGTTCCGCAGCCGGCTTACCCGCCCGCATCCGCGGCCCAGTAGCGCACGGCCCGCACCGATCGGTGCCACTGCGCCACGCTCGCCTCCACGGCGGCGCGGTCGGCCTGGGGCGCAAAGGTGGTGTCGGCCGGGCTCAGTGCCTGCAGCTCGTTCAGCCCGCTCCAGTAGCCCACGGCCAGGCCGGCGAGGTAGGCCGCGCCCAGGGCGGTGGTTTCGAGCAGGCGCGGGCGCAGCACCCGGGCGCCCAGCACGTCGGCCTGCACCTGCATCAGCAGCCCGTTGGCCGCCGCCCCGCCATCCACGCGCAGCTCCCGGATGGGCAGGTGCGCGTCGGCCTCCATGGCCCGCAGCACGTCCAGCGTCTGAAAGGCAATGGCCTCCACGGCCGCCCGCGCCACGTGGGCCGCCGTGCTGGCGCGCGTCAGGCCGAAGAGGGTGCCGCGGGCGTGCGCGTCCCAGTGCGGGGCGCCCAGGCCCGCAAACGCCGGCACGAAGCACACCCCGCCGCTGTCGGGCACCTGCCGGGCCAGCGCCTCCACCTCGGCCGCCGAGCGGATGATGCCCAGCTGGTCGCGCAGCCACTGCACCACGGCGCCGGCCATAAAAATGCTGCCCTCCAGCGCGTACTGCGTCTGCCCGCCGATCTGCCAGGCCACCGTCGTCAGCAGGTTGTGCTGGGAAAGCCGCGGCTCCCCGCCGATGTTCATCAGCAGAAAGCAGCCCGTGCCGTAGGTGTTCTTGACCATACCCGGCTGGGTGCATTGCTGCCCGAACAGGGCCGCCTGCTGGTCGCCGGCAATGCCCGCCAACGGGATTTTGGAGGCAAACACGGTGGTTTTCGTCTCCCCGTACACCTCGCTGGAGGCGCGCACCACGGGCAGCATCGAGGGCGGAATGTCGAACAGCCGGAGCAGCTCCTCGTCCCACTGCAGCGAGTGAATGTTCAGCAGCATGGTGCGCGAAGCGTTGCTCACGTCCGTTACGTGCAGCCCGCCCTGGGTGAAGTTCCAGATCAGCCAGCTGTCGACGGTGCCGAAGGCCAGCTCCCCGGCCTCGGCCTGCCGCCGGGCCCCGGGCACGTTGTCGAGAATCCAGCGCACCTTGCTGGCCGAAAAGTAGGCGTCGAGCACCAGCCCGGTCTTCTGCCGGATCAGCGCCTCGTGCCCGGCGGCGCGCAGCCCGTCGCAGAAGGCGGCCGTGCGGCGGTCCTGCCACACGATGGCGTTGTAGATGGGCCGGCCGGTGCCGCGGTGCCACACAATGGTGGTTTCGCGCTGGTTGGTGATGCCGATGGCGGCAATGCTGCGGCCGTTCTGCCCGGCCTTTACCGTGGCCTCGGCCGCCACGCCCGCCTGCGTCGCCCAGATTTCCAGCGGGTCGTGCTCCACCCAGCCCGGCTGCGGAAACAGCTGGGTGAATTCCTTCTGCGCCTGCGCCACGATCTGGCCCTGCCGGTCAAACAGGATGGCGCGGGAGCTGGTGGTGCCCTGGTCGAGGGCCAGAATGTACTGCTGGGGCATGGCGGGAAGGGTGAAAGGGCGGCTGGAGTTGGTAAAGAAAGGCGTCTGTCAGCAAACCAGACCGACATCCTGAGCCTTGGCGAAGGGCCTTTCGCGCACCCGGCCCCGCCGCTACCCGTGAAGGGCCGGCACTTTTGGGAAAAGCGCAGCCACGATGAGGCCCGGCCACCGAGCCCGAACGATTAGGCGTTGGTGGCTACGCTTTTCGGTCGGTGCAGGGTTGAAGGAAGGCCCTGCGTCCTCGCTTGATGCGCGACATGCTCAGGATGACGGCCTGTTTAACCTGGCAGCTGATACTGCCGCGCCAGCTCGGTAAATGCCGCCACCTGCGTCCGTTGCCAAGCTTCGTCGTGGCCCAGCTCGGCGGCCAGCAGGGCCGCCACGGCCGGCGCCGCCCGCCCGGCCGCGGCCGCGTCGAGGAACAGCAGGCGTACGCGGCGGGCCAGCACGTCCTCCACGGTGCGGGCCAGCTCGTGGCGCGCCGCCCACACCACCTCGGCCCGCACAAACTCCGCCTCCGGCACCAGGCGCTGCCGCAACTCCGGCTGCTCCTGCATCAGCAGCTGCAGGGCCGGCAGGTCATTGCCGTACACGTACAGGTGGCTGCCCCGGTCGGTTTCGGGCGTGGGCCGGGCGCCGTGAATGGCCAGACTGGCCGTCCGGCTGGGCTGCGGCGGCAGCTTGCCCCGCCGGATGGCCTCGTCAATGGTGTCCTCGCCCATGCGGCGGTAGGTGGTCCACTTGCCGCCGGTGATGGTGATGAGCCCCGCCGCCGACACCAGGATTTTGTGGCTGCGCGAAATTTCCTTGGTCTGGTTCTGGCCGTTTTGCGGGGCGGCCAGGGGGCGTAGCCCGGCGAAGACGCTCAGCGCATCACTGCGCCGGGGCGGGTGGGCCAGGTAGCGGCCCGCCGTGCGCAGAATGAAGTCGATTTCCTCGTCCAGAGCCCGGGGCTCGGGGCTGGCCGCGTCGAGCGGGGTATCGGTGGTGCCGAGCACCACGCGCCCGTGCCAGGGCACGGCGAAGAGCACGCGGCCGTCGTCGGTGCTGGGAATCATCAGCGCGTCGTCGCCGGGCAGAAAGCGGCGGTCGACCACGATGTGCACGCCCTGGCTGGGCCGCACCAGCCGGGGAGCGGCGGGCTCGTCCATGCGCAGCACCTCGTCGACGAAGATGCCGGTGGCGTTGACCACGACTTTGGCCCGCAGCTCGTAGCTGCGGCCGGTTTCCGCATCGGTGGCCCGCACGCCGCTGACCTGGCCCCGGGCATCCTTCAGCAGCCCCTGCACGGCACAGTGGTTCAGCGCCGTGCCGCCGTGGTCGACAATAGTCTGGGCCAGGTTCACGGCCAGGCGGGCGTCGTCGAACTGCCCGTCGTGGTAGAGCACGCCGCCGCGCAGGCCCGCGGGGCGCAGGTTGCCCAGGCGGCGCAGCGCCTCCGCGCGGCCGATGGCGTGCGAGGCGCCCAGGCTCAGGCGGCCGGCCAGCAGGTCGTACAGTTTCAGCCCGAGCGTGTAGAACGGGCCGCCCCACCAGGTGTAGCTCGGGATGATAAAGCACTGATTACGGACCAGGTGCGGGGCATTTCGCAGCAGCAGGCCGCGCTCGTGCAAGGCCTCGCGCACCAGGCCCACGTCGCCCTGGGCCAGGTAGCGCACCCCGCCGTGCACCAGCTTGGTGCTGCGGCTGCTGGTGCCCTTGGCGAAGTCGTCGCGCTCCAGCAGCAGCGTGCGGAAGCCCCGGCTGAGGCCGTCGAGGGCCACGCCCAAGCCCGTGGCCCCGCCGCCGATGACAATCAGGTCCCAGTCGGGCTGGGCGGTGAGCGGGTGCAGCAGCGTGTCCCGATGAAAGGCGGCAGGATCGGGCGAAGGCGTCATAGCGGCGGCGAAAGGGAGCGTCAGGCCTACAACGGTAAAACCGGCGCCGCGGCTGCCCGCAAAGGCCCCGCGCTGTGTGCTGGCCTCCCTGCCGCCGGTCCGGCCGGGTGACGGGCGGAGCGGTGAAAAGTCAGATTGCGGGAATAATTACTGCGAAATCGGGCTCGGGAAGTTGTAGGTTCGCCTCGTCCCCGTATTTCTTTCCCACCGTCGGCCGCCCGGCCTGATACCGTTATTTATGAAGCCTATTTACTACGGCTGGGCCCTGGGCCTGGCCACCCTCGCGTCGGGCTGCTCCGTGTACGCCCCGCTGATTCCGGCCACGCCGCTGCTGGAGCACGCCGGCGAAGTGGAGCTGCAGGCCGGCCTGCACACGCCCTCGGCCGTAACGGGCAGCGTGAGCTACTCGCCGCTGCCGCACCTGCTGCTCACGGCCACCGGGGCGGCCAACCTCAACCGCGGCGATACCACCTACTTCCGCTACCGCCACGCCGAGGTGGGCGCGGGCTACTACACCGTGCTGGGCGGGCGCACCTACCTGGGGCTGCTGGGCGGCTACGGGCGCACCCACAGCAGCCGCGGCTACCTGGAGCTGGGCTCCGGCTTTCTGTTTTTCCCGGCAAGAAACCCGCTGCAGTACGAAGCGCGCTACAACCGCTACTTCGCCCAGGCCTACCTGGCCTCGGTGGGTAACGAGGTGGTGAGCTGGGGCGGCACCCTGCGCGCCACCGCCGTCGACTTCAGCCGCCTGACGCGCAACGACGAGCCCGTAACCCAGGCCGCCCGCGTGTATCTGGAGCCCAGCGCGTTTCTGCGCATCGGCAGGTCGACTTCGCCCTGGCAGGGCTTCGGGGCCATCGGCTGGTCGGTGCCGCTGCGCACCCAGCGCCTCGACAGCGACCCTACCCTCTCGCTGCACACCCTGCTGCTGAGCGGGGGCGTGGTGCTGCGCCCGAAGTGGCTGGGGCAGGGTCGAGAATAACCATTATGCTACTTTGCCTCGTCCCAGCTTGGCAATCAATACCACCATAACAGGCTCTGACGAATAGCTCCTTCGTTATTCTAACTACTATTGATGACTACACAACTACTCTTATGTAGCGGGCTACTGCTGCTGACGGGCTGTGCCATTTACACACCGCTACAGCCTCCGGCGCCGCTTATCGACGGGCCACAGCAAGTGGAAATGAGCGGTAGCCTCCGCTCATTGGGGCCGCTGGAAGGCGCCGTTGCGTATTCACCCGTCCAGCACGTGCTGCTACGCGGGGTCATTGGGGGCGGTACCGCCACCGGCACCGATACCCGGGATTCTATCACGCAACCGGCCTTGTTCCGGACGCGGCAGTGGGAGGCCAGCCTTGGCACCTACTGGCGCCCTGGTCCGGCGGTGCTCCTCGGGGGCTTTGCCGGCTACGGCCGCGGTCGGGGCGCGCATGATTATCTACGGCGCAGCGGACAACGCGGAGTGTGGTTTCAGCCCGGGCCCGATTCGGTGTGGGCCTACCGCTACGAAGCGCAGTACCGCCGCTTGTTTGCGGAAGCATACGTGCACTGGCGAACGGAGCCATTCTTCTCGGGAGGCGCTTCTTACCGCATCAATCACGTGCGTTTCAGCCGCTACACAAACGACGGGGCCGCCATCGGCTTTCGGCAGATGTGGCGGCACGAACCAGTGGTGTTTTTGCGCATGGGCGAAGAAGAAGGACTGGAAGACTGGATTGCTGGTCAGCTCTCCTTGGGCTGTACTTTTGCGCCCGGTTTCCACACTCCGACGGAACGGGCTGGCAACCGCGACCTTGCCGAAGCCCGCAAGACGCTGCCGTTTGTAACGGTGAGCGTTATGCTGCGCCCGCACCAGATATGGCGCCGGTTTCAGTCGAGATAATCCGAAGCCCGGGGCCGCACGTTCAGCGCCCCAGCGCCAGCCCGATGCGCAGGTTCAGGCGCAGCCGAAACGCCAGCTGTTCGAGGCTGGCCGTGGGGTCGGGGGTGAGCAAGAAGGGAATGCCCAGGTTGAAATCGACGAAGCCGTAGGGGCCCAGGCGGCGCTGCAGGCCGTACTGCAGCATGGCCGTGGCCCGCGCCACCTGCCCCGACTCGTAGTAGTTGTAGAACGGCGAGAGGTTGGAAAAGCGGCCCAGGCCGGCGCCCAAGCCCAGGCCCAGGTAGTTGGCCGAAAAGTTACTAGCACTTTTGCCCTTGCGGATGCGCTGGTTCAGGTTGTAGTAGTAGCGGCCGGCCACCTGCACCCGGGCCGTCAGCACGGTGCGCATCCGCTGGTCGAGCGAGTCGCGGTAGTAGCGGAACACGTCGGGGCTTATTTCGCCCAGCACCGACCACTCCGTGCCGATTTTCCGCTCGTAGGCCAGGTGCGCCCCGTAGCGCACCCGGAAATAGGAGCCCTCGTTGTCGAACCCGAAACCGAAGTTGTTCAGCCCCAGCTTCCACAGCTGCCGCTCCTCCACCTGCAGGCGCGTGAGGCGGGTGTAAGCGTTCTGGGGCGGTGTGCCCACGGGCGGGCCCAGCGGCGCGGGCATGGTTTCCTCGTCGTAGCTGATGCGCGACGAGTCGACGGCGGGCTTGGTCTGGGCCCGGGCCGCCGCGCTGCCCAACAGCAACAGGAGCAGCAGCAGCCACGCGCCAACGGGCCGCGGGCGGAAGGCAGGGTATAAGCAAGTCAGCATAGCGCAGAAAAGCGGGAGCGGGGTCATCGTTTGATGATGAGCGGAGGAGCCTGGAGCGTAACTGGAGCCAGGGACGTCACGGCCCGGATCAGCGGCAAGCGGCCATTCGAGCTGGTGCGCAGCGTCTGCTGGTTGCCCTGGCGGCGCACCTGCCCGCTCAGGGCGGGCGGCACCGTGAGGGTGCTGCGGCTGGTGCTCAGCACGTAGTCGAACTGGTCGGGGTGGGCCACGGTCAGCTTCACCTCGGTGCGTTCCGCGTCGATGGTGGCCGAGCGCAGCTCCGCGGTGGGCTCCAAGGTCACGCTGCCGAAGCGGTTGCGGATGGCGTAGCTGCCGCCGGCGGCCTGCAGGTTCACGGCCGAGCGGTCGGCGTTGCAGCTCAGGGCCAGGTTGGTGTTCGTGCCGTTGATGTCGGCCAGGCGCACGTTGACGAGCAGGCTGCCGCGCAAGTCCTGCAGGGTTACCTGCCCAAAGTCCTGCTCCAGCTGCTGCCGGCCCGTCAGGCCCGTGAGCGTGGTGTGGCCGTAGGCATTGACTACTTCCAGGGCGTTGTCGGCGGGCATGAGCACGGTGTACTCGGCGCGCAGGTCGCTCTGCACGGCCGGCGCGCCAGGCGTTACGGCGAAGTAGTTCACCAGCTCGATGAGCGTGCCCGTTTTCTCAATCTGGTAGCGGGCCACCGGCAGGTCTCGTTCGGCCACGTCGCGCTCGGGGTGGCGCGACACGAGGCGTAGCACCACCCGCAGCGTGGGCTTGTCCCAGGCCTGCACCCGCAGCGTGGCTTTTTCGGCCCGGATGCGCACCAGCGTGCTCACCGGGCAGGCCAGCGTCTGCTCCACGGTGCGGGCCACCACCTGCACTTTCACCTGGGCGCGGGCGCCACCGGCCAGCCCCGCCAGCAAGTACAGCGTCAGCAGCCAGGCCCCGAGCCCGGCGCCGCGCGCTGCCCGTAGGAAGTTCCTCATGAGATAAGCAGCTGAATCAGCTCGCGGGTGACGGTGGCCTTTTGCGTGGTCACGCGGGCCTGGTTTTGCTCCAGCTCGGGCGAGGTGCCGAAGCGCTGGGCATCCTTTTGCAGGCGCTGCTCCTCGGCTTCCAGCTCGGCCAGCTCGGTGCGCAGCTCCTGAAACTCCGTCGTCTGGCACACGGTGGGCAGCGAGGTGCAGTGCGCGTCGATGAAGGCCACGCCCTGGGCCTGCAGCGGGTCGAAGGCCGTGCCGGCGAAGGTGGCCGTGGCGGCCTGATCGGCCGGCAGCACTTCCTCGCCGTAGCTGATGGTTTCGGTGGCGGCGGTGGTTTCGGGCGCGGTGGTGCTCACGCGAGCTACTTCGGTTGGGGCGGCCGAGGGCAGCGGGCGCTGCCACCACACCAGGGCCAGCACCAGCACCGCCGCGGCGGCCGTGGTGGCCCAGTGCCAGGGCTGCGTCAGCCAGCGGTGCGTCACGCCGGGCTGCTGCAGCGGCTGCACCGGTTCAGCCGGCATTTCGGCGGCCGGCGTGGCGTGCAGCGGCACGATGTCGGCTTCGGTTTCGGTGGCGGAGCGGAGGCTAAACGGCGCCGGGGCGGCGGCTTCGTGGTCGAGGCGGCCCACGATGACGGCCCACAGGTCGTCGTCGGGCTCGTGGGCGGGCAGCTCGGGCAGGGCACGGCTCACCGCCGCGTCGGTATCGATATGGGCGCTGATGCGCGTCCAGAGCGCGTCGTCGGGCTCGTGCTGGGGCAGGCTGTGCAGAGCCCGCCGCAGGTGCTCCTGGCCGGGTTCGGCGGGCAGGTCGGGGAAGTGGCTCATGCGTACAAATGGTGGAGTTTGACTTGCAGCATCTTCTTGGCGTGGAAGAGCTGCGACTTGCTGGTGCCCTCCGAAATGCCGAGCAGCTCGGCTACTTCGCGGTGCATGTAGCCCTCAATTTCGATCAGGCAGAACACCGCCCGGTAGCCGGCCGGCAACTCGCCGATGGCTTTTTCGAGGGCTTCGCCCGTAAGGTTGTCGTGCCAGGCCACCAGCGGCTCGGGGTGGCGCTCCTGGTCGTACACTTCCATACGCTGCTCACGCCGGAGCACGCGCAGGGCGCTGCGCACCACGATGGTCTTGATCCAAGCGCCCAAGGCCGATTCGCCCCGGAAGCTCTCAATCTGCCGAAACACGTCGACGAAGGCCTCCTGCAGCGCGTCCTGGGCCAGGTCCCGGTCGCGCAGGATGCGCAGGGCCGAGGAAAACATGGCCGATTTATAGCGCTGGTAGAGGCGGTACTGCGAGGCGCGGTCCTGCGCCCGGCAGCCGGCCAGCAGCAGTTGTTCTTCGGTAGGGGCGTCGGAGGCGGGCAAGGGAATCACGGCAGACGGGCTTTGGCGGAAAGTGACGCCTGCTCCCGCAAAGGTTGGCTGTCCACCCGAAAAATACCATCACATCATCGGGGGAGGCAGAGCTTGCGGGCGCCAGATGCCGCCCCCCGCCCAGGGGAAGCAAGGTTTCGGGCGCAAGACGTCTTTCCCGCGGTTGGGGGCGGCATCTGGCGCCCGAAACCTTGCTTCCCGTCGCCGATGATGATGAATTTCCCCTGAAAGATGCCCTTCCCACGGTTAGGAGCGGCATCTTTCGCCCGAAACCTTGCCTGCCGACTACTCGGAACGGCATCTTTCGGCGGCCTCCTGGACTGCAGAGACGCGTCGCTGCGTCTGCGCGCCCGCGCCGCGTGGACATCGTGTGGGCGAATTTCCACGCGGACGTTGGTCGTTCAACGACGCGCCGCAACGATGCGGCTCTACTGCGGCGCCCGCAGCTTGGCAAAGACGTTGTTGAGCGCCTCGGCCCAGGTGGGGTGGGCCAGCACCATGTTCTGCAGCTGCTGGTACTTCAGGCGCCCGGCCATGGCAATCTGCAGCATGCTCATGATTTCGCCGCCCTGCTCGCTGAGCACGGCCGCGCCCAGCAGCCGGTCGTCTGCCCCGACGAGCACCTTCAGAAAGCCGGCAGGGGCTTCCGTTTCGCGGGCCCGCCCGATGTGGTACACCGGCAGCTTGCCCACGCGGTAGGCCACGCCCTGCGCCGCGGCGTCTTTTTCCGAGAGGCCCACGCGCCCCAGCTGCGGCTCCGTAAACACCACGTAGGGCACCGGGCGCGCGGCCGTGCGGCGCCGCCGGCCGTGCAGCAGCCGGTCGCGCACGATGCGGTAGTCGTCGTAGCTGATGTGGGTGAACTGCGGGCCGCCCTTCACGTCGCCCAGGGCGTACACGCCCGGTACGCCGGTGCGCAGCTCGTCGTCGGCCCGGATGTAGCCGTGCTCGTCGGTGTCGATGCCGGCCAGGTCCAGGCCCAGCGACGCCGTATTGGGCTGCCGGCCCGCGGCTACCAGTAAGTGCGAGCCGCGCAGGCGCCGTTCGCCCTGCCGCGTATCGGCCGTGAGCGTGAGGGTGCCATCGGCCCCGCGCGACACCCGCCGGGCCCGGGCGCCGAGCACAAACTCGATGCCCTCGGCTTCCAGGAGCTGCTGCAGCTCCAGCTGCACGTCCTCGTCCTCGCGGCTCATGATGCGCGTTTCGGTATCGACGATGGTCACGCGCGCGCCGAAGCGGCGGTACATCTGCCCGAACTCCACCCCGATGTAGCTGCCGCCGAGAATGATCAGGTGTTCGGGCAGCTCCGCGAGGTCCAGCAGCGTTTCGTTGGTCAGCGCCCCCACCTCCCGAATGCCCTCGATATCGGGCCAGGCGGCCACCGTGCCGGTGTTGATGAAGATGAGCGGGGCCGTAAGCTTCTGCGCCTCGATTTCGCGGTTGGGCGTCAGCATCAGCGTACGCGGGCCCACAAACGCCGCGTGGCCGTGCAGCACCTTGATGCCCGGGTGCTCCAGCGTCAGGTTTTTGCGGATGCCCTCGCGGTGCAGCTCCACCAGGCGGTTTTTGCGGCCGATGACGGCGGGCATGTCCACCTCCGGCGCGGCCACGCGCAGGCCCAGCGCGCCGGCCGTGCGGATGGCGTGGGCGCGGTGCGCGGCCGCCAGCAGGGCCTTGGTGGGCGAGCAGCCGTAGTTGATGCAGGAGCCGCCGAGGTGGCGGCTTTCGATGAGGGCCACGCGGCGGCCGGCGTCGGCCAGGGCATAGGCCAGCGGATTGCCAGCCTGGCCGGAGCCGATGATGATAGCGTCGAAACGCTGGGATTCAGTCATATTGGGGGGTGGTTGGGCCGAGGCTGCCCCGCGGGGCACTTGCGGCCCCCGGCCTTCCATACAACGAAACGCCGCTTCGGGCGTTGCTTACCCGTCTCATCCGCAGTTTTCATGGCCCTCCGACGCTACTTGCCCCTGGGGGCGCTGCCGCTGCTGAGCAGCTGCGCGTCCATCTACTTTCCGCCGCCCGCCGCCGCGCCCATGCTCACTCAGAAGGGCGAGTTCAGCGGCGGCCTGCACACCAACTGGAAGGCCAACGTATCGGCCCAGGGCGCCTACGCCGTCGGCGAGCATATCGGGCTGATCGGCACGGCCTCGTTTCTGCACAACAACGGCAAACGCAAGCTCTACGAGCAGGATTTCGGCGAGCTGGGCGTGGGCTACCACACCCGCTTCGGCGAGGACCAGAGCCGCATCCTGGAAGTGTACGCCGGCGCGGGCTTCGGCCACGGCAAGCGCGTGGAGCGCAACCGCGCCGCCGACGTGACGCAAACCGTGGAAGCGCGCATGGAGAAGTACTTCGCGCAGGTGAACTACACCAAGAAGAAGCGCGAGCAGTTCGATTTCCTGGGCCGCACCTGGCAGTTTCGCTACGGCGCCGCCCTGCGCCTGAGCTACCTCAACACGCCCGAGCTGATCCTGAACGGGCAGCGCATTCCGGGCGAAGACAACATTTTCTTCGAGCCCGTCAGCTACACCCGCATCGGCCTGATCGGGCCGCTGAAGTTTCAGGCCATGAGCGGGTGGAACTTCGGGCTGAAAAACCGCAAGTACCTCACCGCCGGCAACTCCGTGTTCAGCATGGGCCT
This sequence comes from Hymenobacter edaphi, assembly GCF_003258365.1. Classification (GTDB taxonomy): domain Bacteria; phylum Bacteroidota; class Bacteroidia; order Cytophagales; family Hymenobacteraceae; genus Solirubrum; species Solirubrum edaphi. Next base: position 154,107 of record NZ_QHKM01000008.1, read on the forward strand.
GATCATCAACGTGGGCGGCGACGGGAAAGGGGAGTAGGCTAGAGTTCCTCCACCTCCAGCTCCAGCTCGTAGTTGTAGGGCGTGAACTCGCGCTTCGGAAAGCGGCTTTTCAGGTCCTGGTAGTAGGCCACCACGCTCTGCCAGCGCCCGGCGCGGTAGGCCCACGCATAACAGGCTCCGAAGGAAGGCGCCGTGAGCTGCGCAAGGGCCGGAAACTCGTGGCGCAGCACCAGGCGCGTGGCTTCCGTGGCGGCGGGCTGCACCTCTACGTAACTATTGACGCGGGTGCTTGGGGCTGAACCTTTGAGCTTCTGCGGATCGAATTCGGGAGCCGCTGTGGGGTTGTGCTTCCGGTAGAGCAGCGTGCGGTTGCGCACGAAGGTTTCCGCCGCCGAGCCCGTCAGCCCGTTGGCCACGATGAACACGCCCGCGGCCGGCAGGCGCAGCTCCGCATCGGCTACGGGCAGGCGCAGCCAGCCGCCCTCGTGCTCCTCGGATAGCGCGGGCGTAATTTCCCAGCTCGCCGGCAGCAGCGCCGTGGCCGGGGCACCGTCGGGGCCGGGAGCCAGCAACTGCACCTGCAGGCGGCCTTCGGGAAAGCGGCGCAGGTCGCGCAGCAAATCGGCCGGGCCCTGCGGCGCGCGGGAGCCCAGCCGAAGGCGCACGGCCCGGATGCGGTAGCTGCGCGTGGCATCGGCCGGGCGGTAGAGCATGGCTACCTGCTCAGTGGGCGTGAGGCTGTTGGCAAACGCGTCGTAGGGCCAGCGCGCCTTGCCGGGCGCCCGCCACACCAGCTGGCGCGGCTGGGCCCGCACGCGCACGTTGGGCAGGGCCACGGCCTGCGGCGTGAGCCAGAGCGTGTCGGCAGCCGGGGCGGGCTGCCACTGCCGCGGCTGGTAGCCCACGTGGCTGAGCTGCAGCTGTGCCGGCCGGGCCGGCAGCTCGAACCGGCCCGCTTCGTCGGTGCGCAGGGTGCGGCCGGCGGCCTGCACGGTGGCGGCGGGCAGGGCGGCGCGGGTGCGGGCATCGGCCACCACGCAGCGGTACGACTGGGCGAGGGCCGGGGCCACAGACAGAAAGAAGAGCCCCAACGTTATGCGGGCAGGGCGGGAACAGGGCATCAGCGGGGGATATTTAGTAGCAGAACTGAGGGGGCACCAACTTCTTGCGGCAGGCAGATGAGCGCTGCCTGTGGCGCTGCAACGCCGCCCGCCGGGCCTATTCCACGCTCACCGTCACTACCGGCACCAGGCTTCCGGCCCTGCTTTCCAGCCACGCATGCGTGCGGGGGCTGTAGCGCCAAAACCGACAGCCGGCAATGTTGGACCGGCCACTGAGCAGCATGGGAAATGCCGAAGCCGCGACCTTGCGTTTCAGGCCTGTTTTCGTTGAAATGAAAGCCAGCATTTCTCCCTCGTCCGGCCCGCTGTTATTGATGCCCAATTCATCGGGATTGGTAGGGGTAAATCCCAATACCACCGCAAATCCGTGCTGCGGGGCGACAATATTTTCGCTGGATAAATCAAATACCAATTGCCCATTTTTATCAGGGTGCATCTGGCGGGCTGGCACTTCGATTACTTTGGTCAGTAAATTACCTTCGATAGGAGCCAAATTATTATTCAGCGGCGCCAGCCGAATAAATAAATTACCCTCCGCAATAGCGCGCTTGTTGCCTAATTGCAAGCCAATGCGCCGCAGAGAGGTGCCCGCCGGTATTACCGCTTCCGTAAAAGCTACGGCATCCGCCTGATCAGAGGCAACCATTGAGCTGTTGCGGTCAGGTTTGCCGGAGGTAATTACGCGCAGCTTTGCGGGTGCTGAATTGGCCACTACGGCTACTTCGGGCAGCGTGAACGTTTCGGGCTCCAGCAACACCGTATCGACCACTGCGTTGCCGGCTACCTGCAGGGGCGGCGACGTTTTATAGCCGATGTGCGAGACGCGCAGCACGCGGGGGCGTCCCAGGGTTGCCTGTCCTTGCTGATCGGTAACTATTTGCTTGGCAGGCTCTTCGCTGACAATGGTGGCTCCTGGCAAGGGCTTGCGTTCGGCCGCATCCAGTACATGAACGTTGTATTGGGCAAGCGCCGGAACCGGCGCTAGCAAACCGATAATTGCGGCGCTGAGAATACGTGCCTGTTCAGGCTTCATAATTCGCTATAAATGAGCCGCTGCTTGGGTAAGCAGCGGCTCATGCTTATTTATTTGTAGCAGGTAAACTCCCGGGTCTCGGAGTCTACGCTGAAGTAGAAGAAGTACTGCTGACGGTGGCAGGTTTTGCGGCCCGTATTGGGGTCACATACCCCGCACGACCAACCGCTCCAGCCAAAAGCCTTTTCCTCTTCTTCAGTAGGAGTTTCGGTAGGCGTTTCTTCCGAAAGAACACCCTGGGCCAGCGTACGGGAAGATACTGCTGCAACAGCTATGCCAGCTACCACCAACAGGTAGCGCAATTTTCTTTTCATTGTAAATACGATAAGTCCACAATGCCTACTCTAATTGCCGCTTTTCGGCGTCCGCGGGCTAGCGGGACAAACATAATTGAGAAAATCCAACAAAATGAATACTTGGGCTGAAAAAAAGCCGGAGTGGATATGATCCGCTCCGGCTTTTGCAATAAAAGCGTCCGCTAATTGCTTACGCTTCCACTTTGTCGCCGTTCAGCACGCGCAGCATGGTGTCGCCGATTTCGGCCGGCGAATCCACCACGTGGATGCCGCACTCGCGCATGATGGCCATTTTGGCCGCGGCCGTGTCGTCGGCCCCGCCGACGATGGCACCGGCGTGGCCCATGCGGCGGCCGGGAGGCGCCGTCTGGCCGGCGATGAAGCCCACGACGGGTTTCTTGTTGCCGGTTTCCTTGATCCAGCGGGCGGCTTCGGCTTCCATGCCGCCGCCGATTTCGCCGATCATCACGATGCCCTCGGTTTCGGGGTCGTTCATGAGCAGCTCCACGGCTTCCTTGGTGGTGGTGCCGATGATGGGGTCACCGCCGATGCCGATGGCCGTGGTCTGGCCCAGGCCGGCCTTGGTCAGCTGGTCTACGGCCTCGTAGGTCAGCGTGCCCGATTTCGACACGATGCCGATTTTGCCTTTCGAGAAGATAAAGCCAGGCATGATGCCCACTTTGCACTCACCGGCCGTCATTACGCCGGGGCAGTTCGGGCCGATCATGCGCAGGCCTTCGCGGCCTTTCAGGTACTCCTTCACCGCAATCATGTCCTTGGTCGGAATGCCTTCGGTGATGGTGACGATAACCTTGATGCCCGCGTCGGCGGCCTCCATGATGGCGTCGGCGGCAAAAGCCGGGGGCACGAAGATGATGCTGGTGTCGGCGCCGGCCTCGCGCACGGCGTCGGCCACGGTGTTGAACACGGGCCGGCCCAGGTGGGTCTGGCCGCCTTTGCCGGGCGTTACGCCGCCAACGACGTTGGTGCCGTAGTCAATCATCTGCTGGGCGTGGAACGAGCCTTCGGAGCCCGTAAAACCCTGCACAATCACTTTCGAGTCCTTATTGACCAGTACGCTCATGTGGGAAGTGAGTGAAGATATTTCGGTGGGATGACCCGCCTACGGCGAGTCGGCGGCAAAGGTAGGCTTTTCGGCGGGCGGGAAAATGGTGAGATTGTGAAATTGTGAAATAGTGAAGCGCCGGGGCATCTGACGCGGGGCGCGGACAGCCTGCGTGCGGCGGAGTAGTTGGGGCGGGGCTGGCAATTGAGGCGGCCACGTCGCGCTTCAGGCGCAGGCACAAGCTTACGCGGGTGAACAGGTTTGGGCCCGAGACGAACGACCGTTTTCCTACCTTTGTGGTTTCCCAATCTCCCTCCCATGTACCTCAATAACATCGTCGAAGCCATCGGCAACACGCCGCTGGTGAAGCTCAATAGCATAACCAAAGGCATTCCCGGCACCATCCTGGCCAAAGTCGAGTACTTCAACCCCGGCAACTCGGTGAAGGACCGCATGGCCATCCGCATGGTGGAGGACGCCGAAAAGGCGGGCCTGCTCAAGCCCGGCGGCACCATCATCGAGGGCACCAGCGGCAACACCGGCATGGGCCTCGCGCTGGCCGCCATTGCCAAGGGCTACCAGTGCATCTTCGTGATGTCGGACAAGCAGAGCAAGGAAAAGCAGGACATCCTCAAAGCCGTGGGCGCCCAGGTGGTCGTCTGCCCCGTCGACGTGGCTCCGGACGACCCCCGCTCGTACTACTCGGTGGCGCGGCGCCTGAACCAGGAAACGCCCAACTCCTTTTACCCCAATCAGTACGACAACCTCTCGAACGCGGCCGCGCACTACGAAACCACCGGCCCCGAGCTGTGGCAGCAGACCGAGGGCCGCATCACGCACTGGGCGGCGGGTGTGGGCACGGGCGGCACCATCTGCGGCGTGAGCAAGTACCTGAAGGAGCAGAACCCCAACGTTTACACCCTGGGCCTCGATACGTACGGCTCGGTCTTCAAGAAATATAAGGAAACCGGTATTTTCGACGTCAACGAAATCTATCCTTATAAGACCGAAGGCATCGGCGAAGACATTCTGCCCAAGAACGTGGATTTCGACCTCATCGACCAGTTCATCAAAGTAGGCGATAAGGAAGCAGCCCTGATGACGCGCCGCCTGGCCAAGGAAGAGGGCCTGTTCGTGGGCTGGTCGTGCGGCTCGGCCGTGCACGGCGCCCTGGAATACGCCAAGGAAAACCTGAAAGCCGACGACACGATGGTTATCCTGCTGCCCGACCACGGCACGCGCTACCTGGGCAAAGTCTACAACGACGAGTGGATGCGCGCCCAAGGGTGGTTGGACTAAATTTAGTAACTTAGTAGTCCCGACTGCACGCGTGGCCGGAATTCCTGTTCACTTAACCAGGCCAATTTCATGTCTCGCAAGCTGAACCAAGTCGTCCTGATTGACGACAACGAAACCACGAGTTTCCTGAACAACCGGCTGTTGCAGCGGCTGGACCTGGCCGAGCACATCCTCTCGTTCACCAACGCCGAGCAGGCTTTTTACCAGCTCTGGAGCCCGCAGGCCATTGCCGAAGCGCAGGTGCCCGAGTTGGTGTTCGTCGACCTGAAGATGCCCGGCATGGACGGCTTCGAGTTTCTGAACCAGTACAGCCGCCTCTCGCCGGAGGTGCGCGAAAAGACCGTCATGGCCGTGCTCACCACCTCCATGCACTCGGCCGACACCTCGCGCGTGGCCCAGTACGAAGGCGTGGAGTACCTGGCCAAGCCGCTCACCGAGGAAAAGATGCAGAAGCTGTTCGACAAGCGCTTCTCGATGGCCAACTAAGCCACGACTACTACCAACAAAAAAGGGCCGCCCGGCAAACCGGGCGGCCCTTTTTTGTTGGGTTCACTCAGGGCCCGTGGACAGTAATCGAAAAAGCTATTTTGAGGCTTTCTAGGTCGACAAGCTTAGCATGACGTTCTTTCTGCTTGTTGTCCACACAGCCTAGAACGTCATGTCGAGCGCAGCCGAGACATGACGTTCTAATTGGCTCGACTGCCAAACCGGCACTTACGCCAGCACCGATACAAACTCAAACTTCTCGCCGTCGAACAAGCCTTTGTCGCTGAGCTTGAGGGCCGGAATAACCAGCAGGGCCATAAACGACAAGGTCATGAACGGGGCGCCCAAGGGGCTGCCGAGCTGCTTGGCCAGCTGGTCGACGGCGGTGTAGGCCTCGGCCACGGCGTAGCCCTCCGCGTCCGACATCAGGCCCGCCACCGGCAGCGGCAGCAGCAGCGCTTCCCCGTCGTCGCCCACGGCGGCCAGCCCGCCCTTGGCTTCGATGACGAGGTTGACGGCACGGGCCAGGGCCTCGTCGGAGCAGCCCACGGCGGTGATGTTGTGCGAGTCGTGGCCCACGCTGCTGGCCAGGGCCCCGCGCTTCAGCCCGAAACCGCGGATAAAGCCCACGGCGGGTGCGACGCCGGCTTCGTAGCGGTTCACCACGGTCAGCTTCAGCACGTCATTGGCCACGTCGGGCACCAGCTGGCCGTGCTGCACGGGCACCGCGGCCGGGTCGGCGGCGGTGATGAGCTGGCCGTCGTAGCAGCGGATGGCGCGCACCATGGCGGCCGTAGCGGCGGCGTCGGGGGCGGGCAGGGCAAAGTCCTGGGGCTGCACCGGGCGGGCGTGGAAGTTGTTGGGCGCCTGGTGCGCGGCGGTGGGCAGCCGGGTGCGGCCGTGTTCGGCCACCAGCGCGCCGCGCAGGTAGGTTTGCTGCACCCGGAAGTCCTGCAGGTTGTCGACCACGATAAAATCGGCCGCGTCGCCGGGGCGCAGTTGGCCCACGGCCAGGCGGTAGTGGGCCACCGGGTTCAGGCAGGCCGCTTGCAGCACCTTCCACACGTCGATGCCCCGCGCCACGGCCCGCCGCACCAAGGCGTCGATGTGCCCCAGCACGAGCGAATCGGGGTGCTTGTCGTCGGAGCAGAACATGATCCGGGCCGCATGATCGGGCAGCAAGTCCACCAAAGCCTCGAAGTTGCGGGCGGCCGAGCCCTCGCGGATGAGAATGTGCATACCGGCGGCCAGCTTGTCGAGGGCCTCGTCGGCGGTGAAGCACTCGTGGTCGGTGCTCAGGCCGGCGGCGGCGTAGCGGCGGGCGTCGTCGCCGCGCAGGCCGGGGGCGTGGCCGTCGGCGGGGCGGTTGTACTGCCGGGCCAGCGCGATTTTGCGCAGCACGTCCGCGTCGCCGTCCAGCACGCCGGGCCAGTTCATCATTTCGGCCAGGTAGCCGATTTCGGGGCGCTGAAACAGCTGCTCGATGTCGTCGGCGGTGATGGTGGCGCCGGCGGTTTCGAAAATGGTGGCCGGCACGCACGACGGGGCCCCGAAGCAGAAGTGAAACGGCGACTGGCGGGCGTTGTCGAGCATAAATTCCACGCCGGCCACGCCGAGCACGTTGCCGATTTCGTGCGGGTCCGACACCGTGGCCACGGTGCCGTGCACCACCGCCAGGCGGGCAAACTCGGCCGGCACCAGCAGGGAGCTTTCCACGTGCACGTGGGCATCGACGAAGCCCGGCAGGGCGTAGGGCAGGGCCGGGTCGGCCGCCGCGCCGCCCTCGTACTCAATGGCGGCTATGCGGCCGGCGGCCACGCGGATGGTGGCGGGGCGCACCGTTTGGGCGGGAATGTCGACGACGTTGGCGCGCAGAGAAAAATCAGCGGACATAAAGCGGGAAGAGGAAGCTAAAAGCGGGGGCGGCGGCGTTAGAGCAGCCGGGCAAAGAAGGTTATCTTTGGCTGAAAATCCAGTTATCGGTGAAAAAGACGCTGACCCTGCTGCTCACGGTGCTCACGCTGGCCGCCTCGGTGCCCAGCCTTACCAGTTGCGCCCGGCGCACGCCCCAGCAGAAAAAAACCGCCTCCTTCAAGCGCAAAGCCCGCGGCGGCCACGTGCCCTGTCCCTGCGACAGTCACTAGGTTGCTTGCTTATTTTCGACGTGATTTAATGGCTATGCTTTACCGTTTGATAACCGGTCGGGGGCTGCGCGGCGGCTGCGTACTGGCTTTGCTTGCCGGCCTGCCGGCCGCTGCTCTGGCGCAAAACGTTGGCGGGGCCGTGGTGGGGCTGCTGCGGGCCACTTCGGACAAAGAAGGGTGGGGCACCGCCAACGATTTTTATTTCCGGCGGGGCAAAGGGCGCTACCAACTCGCCGGCGCCGAATGGCAGACCGACCGCGTGGCCGTCAACAACGTGCAAATAGCCGTTGGGGGTGGGCGGGAGCCGCAGACGTACTACCTGAACGATGTGCGGCAGGTCGTCATCGGGGCCGACTCCTTCGTAACGGTGTTCGACGTGCGGCGCTGGAGCCAGCCGCAAGCCGCCCCGACGCTGGTGCTGGGCAAGCGGGCGTGGCGCCGACCCCAGGTCGAACTGTTCACGGTGAACACCTTTGCCGGTGAAATACCCCTGCTGCGCTTCCCCGATCAGACCGCCGTGGCCTTGCCGCTCAAGCAAAAAGATTATCAGCAAGCCATGTTGGCCCTCGTTGGCGACTACTCCGCGTTGGCCACGCAGCTACGCACCGGGCAGCTGGATGCTTCTCATACGGCCCAAATTCTGGAAACGTACCTGCGCTGGAAGCCCGCTGGCTTCAACCCCACGACCTTGCTGGCGGCCTGGCCAGCGGTAAAATAGCCCGTTACCGGTGCTTTGCCGGGTGCTGCCTGTCAATGCCGGTCGGACCCTTTTTTTAGCTGATTTTCTTCATTCCTTTTCTACATGCGTCAACTACTACGCCCGGTTTGTTCGGTGCTGTTATTCTTGGGGCTGAGCACCGCCAGCCACGCCCAGGTGGGCCTGATCATCGCCGCCGCCCGCCTCGGCGTGGCCGCCGCCACCCTGGCCAACGCCGATATGCAGTACACCTGCAAAGGCCCCGGCAGCTACCAGCTAAATAGTGCCGACTGGCAGCCGGCCCCCATCGTGCTGACCAACGGCAATCTGACCGCCGGCAAAGGCAAGGAGGCCAAGCAGTTCGGGCTCGATGAAGTCCGGCAGGTAGTGGTGCGCACCGATACGTTCGTGGTGGTGCGCAACGTGAAGTTTCCGGGCGCCAACGCCATTTCGGCCGCGCCCGCGCTGGGCCGGCGCACCTGGCGCCACGCGCAGGTGGAGCTGTTCAACTACTACGCCGCCGCCGGGGCGCTGCCCATGCTCCGCTTCCCCGACGGCAAGGTGCTGGTGCTGCCCCTGAAGCCCAAGGACTTCCGCGCCGCCATGCTCAAGCTCGTCGGCGACCAGCCCCGGCTGGCCGAGCAACTGCGCGGCAACGAGCTGGAGCCTGAGCACACCCGTCTGATCCTCGACGCCTACCTGCGCTGGAAGCCCACCGGCTTCGATACCACGGCCAGCTTCGCCAACGACCAACCCGGCAACTAACCGTCTATCATGCATTTGCTACTGCGAAGCCTGCTGACCGCCGCGGCGGCCGGGCTGCTGAGCCTGCCCGCCCTGGCGCAGGCCCCCATGGCCATGCCCGGCGACGTGCCCCGGATCAAAATTATCCGCAACCACCGGCCCGGCCACTTCCAGCTGGCCGACGGCCGCTGGCAGGCCGGCGAGCTGTACTACGACGGCGGCGAGTGGGTGAGCGTGCGCCAGCCCGGCGTCGACGGCCGGCGCGAGTACCTGCCCCAGGACCTGCGGCGCTTCGTCATCAAAGCCGACACTTTCGGCGTGGTGGACGGCTACGGCCCGGCCGACCGGCAGGGCAGCACCGGCGTCTTCGGCCAGGAGCTGTACCGCACGCCCTTCCACACCCTGTTCAGCTACCGCGAATCCGAGGGCAGCATGGCCGTGACCCTGGTGCAGCCGGTGGGCGGCGCGGCCGTGAGCGTTCCGCAGGGCCGCAAGTCCTTCACCACGGTTATGCTGCGCGTGTTCGGCGACTGTCCGGCCCTGGCCGAGGACATTCGGCGCGGCAAGCTTGGGCCCCAGCACCTGAAGCGCATCATGGCCACGTACGCGCAGTGGCGCCGGACCGGCGGGGCGGCTGATAAATCGTAACGGGCTTTCGGGCAGGGTCTTGCTCTCGGGGCAGCGCCGACTTCGCGCGAATGCGCCGATGCGTACGTGGCGCTTTCCCGCCCGGCTACCCGGGTGCGTAGGCCGGCGCAGCGAGTAAATGGCTGAAATCCAGTTGACTTGGTGCTTCTGGAGTCAGAAGGGATAAGTTTGCTCCGCTGACCTACGACACAGATGGTGGAGCGGTAGCTGTGCCGAAAGCCCGCCGGCCTCGCCGCCGCAGCCCGCTTCGCCCACGACCAGCCCGGCCACTGCACACCGGGCGCTAAGTCAGGCTTTTTCTGAGGCAGAGCCGGCCGGGGGCTGCGGCGCCGTCGGCTGTTCTCCCGTTGTCACTGATTTTTTTTCCTTCATACCGTTTTTTATGTCGTTGCTTTCTCGGCGCCCGGTGTTGCTGGTGGTGCTGTGCCTGTCCGCCAGCTATGCACGGGCGCAGGCCGGATTAATCGTGGCCGCCGTCCGGGCCGCTACCAATGTGGTTTCGATTGCCACGGCCGACCGCCAGTTTGCCCGCAAAGGCAAGGGCACGTACCAGCTCAGCGCCAACGGCCAGTGGCAGACGGCGCCGCTGCTGCTCACCGGCGAAGGGCTGCGCGCCGGCTCGGGCAAAACCGAGCAGACCTACCCGCTGGGGGAGGTTCGGCAGGTCGCGTTCGGCCGCGACACCTTTGCCGTGGTGCAGGCCGTGCAGTTTCCGCCGCCGGCCGATGCCAAAGCCGCCGCGCTGGCGCCGCCCGATGCTATTGTGGGGTACCGGGTCTGGCGCCACCCGCAGGTGGAGCTGCTGGAGTTCAGCAGCACGGCGGGGCCGGTCACGGTGCTGCGCTTTCCCAATCAGGTGGCGCTGGCCCTGCCCACGGAGCGCACGGCCTTTCAGCAAACCATGCTGACGGTCATCGGCGACCATCCCAAACTGGGGCCACAATTGCGCAACGGGCAATACGACCCGATTCACACCCGGGCGCTGCTGGAGTACTACCTGCGCGACAATCCTGCCGGTTTTGCGTTAATTACCAATTCAGGCGCCGCGCCCGCTCACTAACGCTGCCTTTTTCGACTTTCCCATGCCCGACGAAAATCCCTTAGCCCACCTGCACCAAGCCGCCGAAGCCGTGCGGCAGCAACTTCCCGCCGATGACTTCAACGAAGCCGGCGTGCAGCGCCTGACGGCCTTTATCGAGGAGCAGCGCCCCCTGCTCACCCGCGACAACGTGCAGGGCGTGGTGCTGGCCCTCGGCGCTTTTCTGGGGGAGTGCCTGGTGCGAAGCTACCAGGGCGAGTGGGCCTCCGGGCCCGACGGCACCACCGGCGTCGGCTTTCAGGGCACGCGCTTCTACAACCCCTTCTACCGCGTGATGCTGCAGTTCGACAACGGCCTCAAGGATTCCGTCGCCGAGTTCTACGCTTCCATCCCGCAGCGGCTGGCCGAACCGCTGCCCAAGCGCGGCTGGATCTGAAGAAACTGCGCAAGATTGAAATTGCACTTTCTTAAAAATATCTTATTTGATTCTCATAAAAAGCCTCGCAAGAGGTTTTTTTATTGCCTGTTCTGATGCATTCGGTCGAAAATTTTGTAACTACGTTATCAGCCCGCTGCGGGTTGATGATTCTTTCGTTCCTTCAATTTCTCCACCACCTACTGCCATGGAAGAGCTGCGAGCCGCTGCCGAAGCCGTGCGGCAACAACTGAACGTACCCGCCTTTGACGAAGCCGCCGTGCGGGTCCTGATGGATTTTATTGAAACCCAGCGCGAAGCCCTGGGTGCTGTCGATAGGCCCAACGTAGTCAACGCGTTAGGCTGCTTTCTGGGGGAGTGCATCATCCGCTCCTTCGGCGGCAGCTGGGAAGCCAATACGGCCGGGGTTATGGGTATCCAGCTCGGAGGCCATACCTTTGTGCGGCCGTTCGAGCATGTGGACCGCCAATTGACGCACGGACTCACCGAATCGGTGGTCGGGTTTTACCAGTCGGTACCCGAGCGCCTGGCTTCGGCCCCGCCCGCCCGTCGGTTGACGTGGATTCCGCTGCCGCTTCCCGCGACGACGGCCCGCCGACCGCTCAATAGATGAAAAATATCGTCATAGCCATCGACGGCTACTCTTCCTGCGGCAAAAGCACCACGGCGAAGGCCGTTGCCGCCGAACTTGGCTATGCGTACATCGACACTGGGGCCATGTACCGCGGCGTCACCCTGTATCTGCTCGAACACGGCATCGGGTTCGAGGACCTTGCCCGCGTGGAAGAAGCCCTGCACCAGATGCAGATCAGCTTCAAGCGCAACCGCCGCACCGGCCGCAACGAGCTGTGCCTCGACGGAACCATCCGGGAGGATGAAATCCGGCAGATGCGCATTTCCAACGCCGTGAGCGAGGTATCGGGCATCGTGGCCGTGCGCCACGCCATGGTGCGCCAGCAGCAGCGCATGGCCCGCAAGCGCGGCGTGGTGATGGACGGCCGCGACATCGGCACCACCGTGTTTCCGGACGCGGAGGTGAAAATCTTCATGACCGCCGACGTGCACACCCGCGCCATGCGCCGGCAGGTGGAGCTGGCCGACAAGGGCGAGCAGGTGCCGCTGGACGACATCGTGCAGAACCTGCAGAAGCGCGACTATCTCGACTCGACCCGCACCGAAAGCCCGCTGCGCCGCGCCCCCGACGCGGTGCTGCTCGATACCTCGCACATCACCCTCGACGAGCAGGTGGATTTCGTGCTGGAGCGCGTCTCGTCGGTGCTGGTGGACGGGCTGCGCGCGGCCGAAAACGGCTGATACGGGCGTATGTGGGCCTGGCTGACCCGGTGGCTGCGGCCCGCGGCCCCATTACGGCCGCCGGCTCAGCCGGCGACTTTTGTTGATCCTGCGGTCTACGGGAAATGGCGCGAGGCCAACCGGCGGCCGCTGTGGCTGCCCGTTACGCAGGAAGGGCAGCTTCCGGGCTCCGCTAGCCGTTTCGGGGGCGCGCCGGATTTGGCGGCGGATGAGGTTTGGCCCCGGTGCCCGCACTGCCGGGCCACCATGCCCCTGTTTCTGCAGCTGGATGTAGCCTCCCTGCCCGCTGGGGCGCCCATGCAGGTGGAATCAGGAGCGGGGCTGGTGCAGTTGTTCGGGTGTACAAACTGCGGGGCGCTATCCGAAGATGGCTCGGCCGTGGCCCGCCTGCTGCCGCCCGCGGCCCGGCAACCCGCCTTGATGGGCCACGATACGCCACTGCTGACGCCGCGCAGCATCGTGGGCTGGCAGCGCTACGAGCAACGGCCCACCGGGAGCGAATGGGACGGCGACGACCTGCCCGACGACGAGCCCGAAGAGGCGCAAGCGCCCTGGGAAGACCACCACGGCTACGGCCGCGACATGCTCGGCGGCTGGCCCAGCTGGGTACAGTACGCCGAGTACCCGCCCTGTCCGGTGTGCCAGCGGCCGCAGCGGCTGCTATTTCAAATTGCGTCGGAGGAAGGCCTGGATTTTATGTTCGGCGACGTGGGAACTGCGTATCTGTTGTATTGTTCTCATCACGCTGATCAGCTGGCCTTCAGCTGGCAGTGTACTTGAGCTGCCACGGCGGTTGCTAACGGTCTTTTCCCGAACTTTGCAGGACATGAACGTCACCATCGATAAGAACTCCGGGTACTGTTTTGGCGTCGAGTACGCTATTCAGATGGCCGAGGACGAGTTGCAGGACTCCCAGGAGCTGTACTGCCTGGGCGACATCGTGCACAACCGCATGGAAGTGGAGCGCCTGCACCAGCGGGGCCTGCGCATCATCGACCGGGAGCAGCTGGCGCAGCTGCACGACTGCAAGGTGCTCATCCGGGCCCACGGCGAGCCGCCCGAAACCTACCAGCTGGCCCTGCAGAACAACATCGAGCTGATCGACGCCTCCTGCCCGGTGGTGCTCAAGCTGCAGAACCGCGTCAAGCACGCCTTCGACGCCACCACGCGCCAGGACGGGCAAATCGTCATCTACGGGCAGCCCGGCCACGCCGAGGTGGCGGGCCTCGCGGGCCAGACCGGCAACCGCGCCCTCATCGTGATGACCGAGCAGGACCTGGACCAGATTGACTTCCGGCGGCCGGTGACGCTGTTCAGCCAGACCACCAAGAGCACCGCGGGCTTTTACCGCATGAAACAGCTCATCGAGGAGCGCATCGTGGCGGCGGGCGGTGAGCTGGCAAGCTTCGACGCCAACGACTCCATCTGCCGGCAGGTATCGAACCGGGAGCCGCAGCTGCGCAAATTCGCCGTGGAGCACGACGTTATCGTGTTCGTGAGCGGGCGCAAAAGCTCTAACGGCAAGGCGCTGTTTCAGGTGGTGAACCAGACCAATCCGCGCAGCTACTTCGTGGAAAACGAGCAGGAGCTGCTGGACGAATGGTTTGAGGGCGCGGCCTCCGTGGGCATCTGCGGGGCCACCAGTACGCCCATGTGGCTGATGCAGCGCGTGGCCGACCGCATTGCCGAAATCGGGGAGGCCGTGGCGCTGTAGCGGGCCGCCGCTTCGCGAAGCGGCCTGATCGTTCGGGCCGTCAGGTGCTGCCTCACTGCCGGAACGTTCGCCGGGTTGTTGTTCGAGAATACGCGAAGTGAAGCTTCGCGCTACATTCGCCTGGCTTCGGCCGGGCGTTTTTGCTTGCTGCTTATGATCAAAAAAATACTCGGCTACTTTCTGCGCGGGCTGCTGATTCTGGCCCCCATTGCGCTGACGGTTTACATCCTCTTCGCCTTCTTTCACTGGCTCGACGCCATTTTCGACATCAACGGCATTCCGGGCCTGGGCCTGGCCGTGATGGTGGTGCTGCTGACGGTGCTCGGCTTTATCGGCTCGCAGGTGCGGCCGTTTATCGTACTCGGGGAGCGGATTCTGAACCGCCTGCCCGTCATCAACATCCTCTACAGCAGCATCAAGGACATATTCGACGCCTTGCTGGGCGAGGAGCAGAAGTTCAACTGCCCGGTGCTGGTGAAGGTGTTTGCCCAGACCGAGTGCTACAAGCTGGGCTTCGTGACCCAGGACACCATGCAGGCCATCAACCGCCCCGACCTGACGGCCGTGTACTTCCCCGACTCTTACAACTTCAGCGGGGAGCTGCTGCTGGTGCCCCGCGAAAACGTGACCTTCCTCGACCTGCCCAGCTCCCAGGTGATGAAGTTCGTGGTGTCGGGCGGCGTGGCCAAGCTGTAGAGGTAATTAGGCGGAAGGCCAACATAGAACGTCATTCCGAGCGAAGTCGAGGAATCTCGCGTGCTGACTTCAGATAGTATAATCTTCGTTCAACGAAGGGTTTACTATTCAGATAAACACGCGGGATTCCTCGACTTCGCTCGGAATGACGTTCTGCTTGCCCCTTATTACCATCCGACGCCGTAGGCACCTCATCACCTCATCACCTCATCACCTCATCACCTCATCACCTCATCACCCAAACCCATGTTCGTAGAATCGGGCCGGACGCGGCTGCACTACCAGGTTTATGGCCGCGGGCCGCTGCCGGTGCTGGCGTTTCACGGCTACGGGCAGCACGAAAGCCACTGGCGCCACGTGGCCGCGCTGCTGGGCGAGCGGGTGACGGTGTATGCCTTCGACCTGTTCTACCACGGCCGCAGCCGCCTGGCCAAAGCCGATGCGCCCATCACCAAAAGGCGACTAACGGAGCTGCTGACACAGTTTCTGGCCGAGCAGGGCATTGAGTCGTTCGGGCTGCTGGCCTTCAGCATGGGCGCCAAATTCGCGCTGACGCTGGTGGAGGCCCTGCCCGAGCGGGTGGCGCACCTCTGGCTGGTGGCCCCCGACGGCATCCGCACGCAGTTCTGGTACTCGCTGGCCACCTACCCGCCCTGGATGCGCGGGGTGCTGGGCCGGGCCGTACTGCGCCCCCGGCGCCTGCTCAGCCTCATCGACGCACTGGGGCAGCGCCGCCTGGTCGATTCGGGGCTGGTGCGCTTTGCCCAGTGGCAGCTCGACAGCCGCGAAAAGCGCCTGCGCGTGTACCGCAGCTGGACGGGCTTCCGCCACCTCACCTTCGACACCCGGCGGCTGGCCCGGCTGCTGAACCAGCGCCCGACGCCCGTCACCTTCTTCCTGGGCAAGTACGACCGGGTGATTCCGCACGCCGGGCTGCGCGAGTTCATCAGCTCGCTCACCGCCGCCCATACCGTGCTGCTCGACGCTGGCCACGGCGGCCTGCTCCACGACGTGGCTGGCTACCTGCGCCGCCACCCCGAAGAGCTTCGCGGGGCCGCCTGATGGCGGTTCACCCCGCCGTCATTGCGAGCGAAGCGAAGCAATCTGGCCTCTCGTGGCACTACGGCTCAACTGGCACAACCCAAAAAACGCACGTTGGGCAGGACCGATTTCTTCGCTCGCAATGACAGTCAGGCGAATCGGCTGCTCTACGATTCCTCGTTCAACTCCTGCTCGTAGAGCCGGTAGGTTTCCTCGTTGAAGGCCACCAGCACCACGGTTTCGGGCTGGGCGTGCGTGGCCAGGAACGCCCGCACCGTTTGTACGGCAATGCGGGCCGCTTCGGCCTTAGGGTAGCCGTAGATGCCGGTGCTGATGCCGGGGAAGGCTACGCTGCCCAGCTGGTGCTCGGCGGCCAGCTGCAGGGAGTTGCGGTAGCAGTCGGCCAGCAGCTCCGGCTCGCGCTTGTGGCCGCCATTCCACACCGGGCCCACGGTGTGGATGACGTAGCGCGCCGGCAGCCGCCCGCCGGTGGTGATGACGGCCTGACCGGTGGGCAGGCCCTTGCCGTAGTGCCCGGCCCGCAGCTGGCGACAGGCTTCCAGGATTTCGGGGCCGCCGGCGCGGTGAATGGCCCCGTCGACGCCCCCGCCGCCGAGCAGCGAGGAGTTGGCGGCGTTGACGATGGCGTCGGGGTCGAGCCGGGTGATGTCGGCCTGGGCCAGCAGGATGCGGCCGAAGGCCTGGCGGGCGGAGTAGGGCAGGGGCATAGCAGCAGGGGTAAAATAGGAGGGAAGCGTTGCGGCTCGTCGGCCTTTTTAGACGGTTCGGCCCCGCAAGGTTGCCATTTGGGCAAGGTTTTATTGGCGCCGGGGGCCACAGCGGCTACGTTTGACTCAACCTAACCGCCTGACCACCATGGAAACGCCCGCCAACCTCGATTCCCAGCTGTGGCGCCTTGCCCAAAGCCGCGCCCACTTCAAAGCCCAACTGCTGCGCTACGTGCTGGTGTGCGCCCTGCTGTGGACCATCTGGTACGTCACCGGCCACCACTTCTACGGCAGCGGCCTGCCCTGGCCGGCCTGGGTGACGCTGTTCTGGGGCCTGGGCCTGGCCAGCAAGGGCGCCACCTGCTACGGCCTGTGGGGCACTGCCTCGTGGACGGAGCGCGAGTACCAGGAGCTGCGGCGCCAGCAGCAGGCCCGGCAGTAACGGCGCCGCCCGCTGCTTGCCCGAACATCAGCCTCTGCCTATATTTAACGACACCTCACCGCCTTTCGCCATGCAACCCCTCGACCGTGACCCCCACCTGTGGCGCATTGCCCGGGCCCGCGCCAAATTCAAGTCTCACCTGGTAACCTACCTGCTGGTCAACGCGCTGCTGTGGGCCATTTGGTACTTCACCGACGGCCTCTCCCGACACCACCACCACGGCTTTGGGGTGCCTTGGCCGGTGTGGCCGACGCTGTTCTGGGGCCTGGGCGTGGCCATTCAGGGCCTGAGCACCTACGGCTTCGTGAGCGAGCAGAGCTGGTCGGAGCGCGAGTACCAGCAGCTGCTGCGCGACCGGGAAGCCGGCCGCCTGTAGGCGCCTGATAGGCCGGTAGCCGCAACTCGGAAGAACGTCATGCCGAGCGTAGCCGAGGCAGCCAGCGGGCTGACGTTGAGCGGCAGCCATTGAACGCCATGCAGAGCCCCGCATGGCGTTAATTGTCTGGCGAGATGCCTCGGCAGGGCCGGGCTGATTTTACAGCCTGATTGCCCCGCCGGTCCGGCCCCGCGCAACCTTCGCCGGGCTGCGGCAGTTGCAGCGGTATGATGCGCCAACTTCTTCCTCTGCTGCTGCTGCTGCCGCTGGCCGGCTCGCGCCCGGCCGCGCCCGCCGATAACCTCGCCTCCATCAAGCTGCCGACGGGCTTCCGCATCAGCTACTACGCCCAGCGCGTGGGCGGGGCCCGCTCCCTGGCCCTGGGCCCCGATGGCACCGTGTACGTGGGCACCCGCGGCGACAAGGTGTACGCCCTGCCCGACCGCAACAAGGACCACAAAGCCGACGAAATCATCACCGTGGCCGCGGGCCTGAACGAGCCCAACGGGGTGGCCGTGCGCAACGGCGCGCTGTACGTGGGCGAAATCAGCCGCATCCTGCGCTTCGACAACATTGCCGGCACGCTGCGCCAGAAGCCCAAGCCGGCCGTGGTGTACGACCAGCTGCCCGACAAGGAGCACCACGGCTGGAAGTACATCAGCTTCGGGCCCGACGGCAAGCTGTACGTGCCCGTGGGCGCGCCCTGCAACGTGTGCCTGCCCGAAGAACCCATCTTCGCCACCATCAACCGCCTGAACCCCGACGGCACCGGCCTCGAAACCGTGGCCTACGGCGTGCGCAACTCGGTGGGCTTCGACTGGAGCCCGGTGGACAAGGCCCTCTGGTTTACCGACAACGGCCGGGACATGCTCGGCGACGACCGGCCCGCCGACGAGCTGAACCGCGCCCCCGCCGCCGGCCTGCACTTCGGCTTCCCGTTCGTGTTCCAGGGCGACATCCTCGACCCGCAATTCGGCAGGGGCAAGCAAACGAGCACCTACACCGCGCCCGCCCAGAAGCTGGGCGCGCACGTGGCCGCGCTGGGCATGAAGTTCTACACCGGCAAGATGTTCCCGGCCCAGTACCGCAACCAGATTTTTATCCCTGAGCACGGCTCCTGGAACCGCAGCAGCAAAAGCGGCTACCGCATCACGCTGGTGACGGTGGATGCCTCCGGCAAGAAAGCCACCGGCTACCAGACCTTCGCCTCGGGCTGGCTGCAGGGCCAGCAGTCGTGGGGGCGGCCAGTGGCCCTGCTCGTCATGCCCGACGGGGCCCTGCTCGTGTCCGACGACCAGAACGACTGCGTGTACCGCATCAGCTACGGGGGCTAAGGAGAAGCGGCTCGGGTGGCCGCGCTTCGCTCGCAATGTCAGCGGGGTGAACCGGCCGCGCCCTGATGTGCCGTGGCGCTTGCGCCCGAAAAAAATACCCGCCCGTTGCCGGGCCTCTGCCCGCCGTGCCCGTATTTTGCTCCCGTGAAAAAGGCTTCCTCCCGCCGTCCCCCCAAGCGTATCGTTGGCCGCCGCGAGCTGGTCGACTTTCCGCAGTTTCAGCTGCGCGGTGTGGAAGCCAAGGTGGACACGGGCGCCTTCACCGGAGCCATTCACTGCTCCACCATCTACGTAGACACGCTGCCCGACGGGCGGCCCCTGCTGCGCGTGCTCCTGCTCGATGACGCCCACCCCGCCTTCGACGGCACGCCGCTGCAATTCGCGGAGTTTTCCCTGCGCGACATCCGCTCGTCCAACGGGGAGGTGCAGGAGCGCTACGTCATTCGCACGGCCATTCGGCTGTTCGGGGAGGATTTCGACGCCGAATTTTCCCTTTCCGACCGCTCCGACATGAAGTACCCCGTACTGATCGGGCGCGCCCTGCTGCGCCGCGCCCGGCTGGTGGTGGATGTGGCCCGCCGCAACGTGTCCTACAAAAGCCAGCACCGCCCGATTCCGGACTGAGACCCACCCGCGCCGTCCGGCTTATTTCCTCTCCCTGCATCTTCTCCCTGCCTATATGAAGCTGGCGATTCTCTCGCGTGAGCCCAAACTATATTCCACCCGGCGCCTGGTGGAGGCCGCCGAGCTGCGCGGCCACCAGGTCGAGGTCATCGACCACCTGCTCTGCAACCTGGTGTTGGAAAAAAGCACGCCCGGCATCATCTACGAAGGCCGCCGCCTCGAAGGCTTCGACGCGGTGATTCCGCGCATCGGGGCCTCCGTCACGTTCTACGGCACGGCCGTGGTGCGGCAGTTCGAGATGATGAAAGTGCGCACGGCCATCGAAAGCCAGGCCATTGTGCGCTCCAGGGACAAGCTGCGCTCCATGCAGATCCTGGCCCGGGCCGGCGTGGGCATGCCCAAAACAGCCTTCACCAACTACTCCGACGAGGTGCCCGAAATGATCCGGCAGGTGGGCGGCGCCCCGGTCATCATCAAGCTGCTGGAGGGCACCCAGGGCCTGGGCGTGGTGCTGGCCGAAACGGAAAAAGCCGCCCAGTCGGTCATCGAGGCCTTCCACAACCTCAAGGCCCGCATCATCGTGCAGGAGTTTATTGCCGAAAGCAAGGGCGCCGACCTGCGCGCCTTCGTGGTCAACGGCGAAGTGGTGGGGGCCATGAAGCGGCAGGGCAAGGAGGGCGAGTTTCGCTCGAACCTGCACCGCGGCGGCACCGGCATGCTGGTGAAGCTGAGCCGGGCCGAAAAAGCCGCCGCCCTGCTGGCCACCAAGGCCCTGGGCCTCGGCATTGCCGGCGTGGACATGCTGCAGAGCAAGCGCGGCCCGCTGGTGCTGGAGGTGAATTCCTCGCCCGGCCTGGAGGGCATCGAAAAAGCCACCGGCCTCGACATTGCCGGCAAAATCATCGAGTACACCGCCGAGCTGGCCTCCCGGAAGAAACCCAAGAAGAAGCCCGCCGCCAAGTCGGCCAAGGCCCTGCCCGACACGCAGTCGGACGAGCCGCGGGTGTAGCCCGGGCGCCTGGCTGGGTTACGTTCGGGCCGGGCGGCGGATCAACGGGTAGTCCAACCGCCTCCCGTATGCGCGCGTCTGCCTGCTGCCGCTTGTCGTTCCTGCTGCTGTGGCCCCTCCTGATGGGCTGCGACGGGAAGGAATCGGCCGAGACCTACCACTTTGTCAACGCCCCGACGGCGCACCGGGTGAACCTGGCGCGCCTGCTGGGTGAGCGGCTCACGCTCGTATCGGCCACCGACACGCTGGAGCTGCGGGTGCGTTTCGAGCGCGCCACGCGCACGAGTATGGTACTGAATGCCCGCAGCGGCGACACGCTGATGCGGGGCTGGGTGACGCGCCACCGCCGCCTGTACTATTTCGCCGAGCCGCTGCGCGACTCCACGTACTGGATCCACGCCTGGCGCCGCACCAGCGGCATGGTGCAGGGCCTGACGGACGATGCCGCCCAGATGCTGGCCCTGCGAGCGGCCACTGATGCGGGCCGGCTGCCCCCGGCGCTGGTGCTGCCCGTGCTGCGCGCCGATACGCTGTTTACCAAACGGCTGCGCTACGAAGCCGCGGCGCTGCGGCCGGTGTTTGAGGCGCTGGTCGACAGCTGCCCGCCCTACCGCCTGCAGACGGCCGCCCCGGCCCGCCTGGCCGCTGGTGAGGCGGGGGCAGCCGCGCTGATCGGGGAGGTGTATCCCAACCCCGCGCCCGCCGGTGGCCTGGTCCACGTGCGCACCGGTGGGGCCGCGGAAGTGTCCTACACGCTGCTGGACGCCCAGGGCCGCCGCTGGCGCCGGGGGCAGCAGTTGCGCGCTTCGTTCACGCTGCCACTGGAAAATGTGCCGGCCGGCACCTACCTGCTGCGCCTGACCGAGCCCGCCAGCGGCCGGACCGCCACCCGCCACCTGGTGGTGGAATAACCGCCCGGCCCGCGAACTGCGGAATATTCGAGAAATTAAAGGCCGCCGAGCCCGCTCCGGGCCCGGCGGCCTTTAATTTCTACCTGCTCCGCCCTTGTCCGACACTCCGCCTATTGCCCCGCTGCCCGGCCCCGCCGACTTCTGCCTCAACGGCCTCACCATCGGCCCCGGCGAGCAGGTGCTCACCCGCCTGATCATCGCCAAACTGCCCTCCGGCACCGTTATCGACGTGCCGGTGCACGTGTTTAGGAGCCCCGAGCCCGGCCCCACGGTACTGCTGATGGCCGGTATGCACGGCGACGAAGTGAACGGCATCGAAACCATCCGGCGCATGATCCGGCGCGGGCAGCTGCAGAAGCCTTTGCGGGGCAGCATCATTGCCATTCCCATCCTGAACATCTACGGCTTCCTGAACTTCTCGCGCGAGGTGCCCGACGGCAAGGACGTAAACCGCTCCTTTCCCGGCTCGCCACGCGGCTCGGTGGCCAGCCGGGTGGCCCACCGCTTCATGCGCGAAATCATGCCGCTGGTCGATTACGGCATCGATTTTCACACCGGCGGGGCGGCCCGCTCCAACCACCCGCAGGTGCGCTGCCTGCTCGGCATCGATGCCGAAACCGATGCGCTGGCGGCCGCGTTTGCCGCGCCCTTCACCCTGCACGCCGAGCTGCGGCCCGGCTCGCTGCGCGAGGCGGCCATGCGCCAGGGGCGGCGCATCATCGTGTACGAAACCGGGGAGTCGCTGCGGCTCGATGAGCACGGCATCGAGCTGGCTTCGGCCGGCACCTTCCGCTTTCTGCAGCACCTGGGCATGCTGGCCGATGCGCCCGAACCCACCCAGGCCACCGTGGTGTGCCGCCGCCATACCTGGCTGCGGGCCAAATACTCGGGGCTGTTCCGCACCAGCCTCAAAACCGGGCAGTACCTGGAGAAAGGCCAGGAATACGGCATCGTGGCCGACCCCTACGGCGAAATGGCCGTGCGCTTGGAGTCGCCCATCAGCGGCTACATCATCGGGCTGAACCACATGCCGGTGGTCAATCAGGGCGACGCGCTGCTGCACGTGGCCGTGGAGGTGACGACCGGGTAGGCGCACCCGCCGGCGCCGGCAGCGCTGTGGTAAAAAAATAGGTCAGGCCGGTGGCGAAGCCACTCGAACGGCGCTAGTATTAGGGGCTTAAAGGGGCTGCGCCCCCAACGATGCTGCTCGGGTGCCTCCCGTTCGGCCCTTCACTTCAAATTAGGAATCAATTAACGAACTCGTTATGGTCAACGCTTACCGTCAAATTATTGCCCGCTCGGGGCGCGCCAACCGCCGGGGGCGCTTGCTGCTGAGCCTATTGCTGTGGCTGCTCGTGGCTGCCGCTGCCCGGGCCCAGGCCCCGGCCATGCAGGTGGCGGCGGGCGGCGGCCATTCCCTGAGCCTGCACACCGACGGCACTCTGTGGGCCTGGGGCGACAATAGCCTTGGGCAGCTGGGCAACGGGCAAGCGGCCGTCTCCCAGTTCAGTCCCGTGCAAACGGGCGTCGGGGCGGTCTGGCAGTTCGTCAGCGCGGGCCAGACGCATACGGTGGCGATTCGCCAGGACGGCACGCTCTGGGCCTGGGGCGCCAACAATGCCGGCCAGCTCGGCGACGGCACCACCACCACCCGCCCGACACCGGTGCAAATCGGCACGACTGCCACGTGGCAAAGCGTCAGCGCGGGCACCGACTACACCGCGGCGGTGCGAACCGACGGCACGCTCTGGGCCTGGGGCAGCAACATGGACGGACAGCTTGGCGACGGGACGACCACCAATCGTCTGGCCCCGGTGCAAATTGGCACGACTGCCACGTGGCGCAGCGTCAGCGCGGGCGTTTTTCACACGCTGGCCCTGCGGCAGGACGGCACTCTGTGGGCCTGGGGCTACAACGCCTTCGGCCAGCTCGGCGACGGCACCACCACCACCCGCACCAGCCCGGGGCAGGTGGGCGCCGGCACGGCCTGGCAAACGGTCAGCGCCGGGGGCGCCCACTCCGTTGCGCTGCGCACCGATGGCTCGTTGTGGACCTGGGGTAACAACACCTACTGGCAGCTGGGCATCGCGGCCACTGCCGATCAGCTGGTGCCGGTGCGCTTCGGCACTGCGGCGGCCACCTGGCGCAGCGCCAGCGCGGGCGGTAGCTTCACGGTGGCCGTGCATACCAATGGCACGGTGTGGGACTGGGGCATCGACGGCGTGGGCTGGATGAGCACGCCCTTCGCCCCTGACTACTCGCCCAAGCAGATCGGGGTCGATGCTACTTGGCAGCGCGTCAGCGCCGGCTACGCCCACGCGCTGGCCGTGCGCCAGGACGGCAGCGTGTGGGCCTGGGGCAGCAACTACGAGGGGCAGATAGCCCGGACGGCCCGTTCGTTCCGCGCCTCGCTTTCCCCGGCGCAGGTCGGGGCGGATACCAACTGGCAGCGCGCCAGCGCCGGCGACCAGTCCAGCACGGCCGTGCGTACCGATGGCACCCTGTGGACCTGGGGCAGCAACCGGTACGGGCAGCTCGGCGGCCCTTCCACCACCGGGCTGCCCGGCCCGCGGCAGGTGGGCGCGGCCACCACCTGGCAGCGCGCGGAGGCCGGCGCCTCGCACGTGACGGCCCTGCGGACCGACGGCACGCTCTGGACCTGGGGCAATAACGCCAACGGCCAGCTCGGCGACGGCACGACCGGCTCCCAGCGCGACGCCCCCGCGCAGGTGGGCACCGTCGCCAGTTGGCAAAGCAGCAGCGCCGGGCTGAGCCACACCGTCGGGGTGCGGGCCGATGGCAGCTTATGGACCTGGGGCAGCAACACGGACGGGCAGCTCGGCGACGGCACCACCACGCGGCGCAGCAGCCCGGTGCGGGTGGGCACGGCCAGCACCTGGCGGAGCGCCAGCGCCGGGCTGAGCCACACCGTCGGGGTGCGGGCCGATGGCAGCTTATGGGCCTGGGGCAGCAACGGGGCCGGCGAGCTGGGCGACGGCACCACCACCCCGCGCACCAGCCCGGTGCAGATCGGGGCCGGGGCCACGTGGCAAAGCGCCAGTGCCGGCAAGAACTTTACCGTAGCGCTGCGCACCGATGGCACGCTCTGGGCCTGGGGCTACAACAGCAACGGCCAGCTGGGCGACGGCACCATCATCCGGCGCAGTACCCCCGTGCAAATCGGTGCGGCCACCACCTGGCTGAGCATTAGCGCTGGCCAGAACTTCGCGCTGGCCCTGCGCCAGGATGGTACTCTCTGGGCCTGGGGCGACAACTCTTACGGGCAACTCGGCGACGGCACCACGACCAACCGCCTCACCCCCGTGCAGATCGGCAGCGGCACCACGTGGCGCAGCGTCAGCGGCGGCTACTCGCACGCGCTGGCCGTGCGCCAGGATGGCACGCTCTGGGCCTGGGGCAGCAATGGCAGTGTCGGGAAACTGGGGTATCCCGATGTGTTTGAGCAGCCCCAGCAGGTGCTGCCGAACACCCCCCTGGCCACGGCGGCGGCCCGTTTGGCCGGCGCGAGCTTCACCCTGTACCCCACGGTGCTGGCGGCCGGGCAGGCCTTGCACTACCAGCTGCACGCCCGCGCCGCAGCCGGGGCCGAACTGGCGGTGTACTCGCTCACCGGCCGGCACGTCGCTACGCACCGCCTCGCGGCCGCTGGGGGAATTGTGCCGGTCGGCGCGCTGCCCGCCGGCTGGTACCTGGCCCGCCTGCGCCTGCCCGACGGCCGCACGGCCACCAGCCGATTCCTGGTGCGCTAAGGCCGCCACGCCAGACGCGCTCTAACCAAGCGGCGGCTCCTTCCCGGTAGGAAAGGAGCCGCCGCTTCGTATTGGCCCACCAATGGGGCTGGCCTGCCTGGCAGCAGGCCGGGGGCGGGGCCTTACTCGTCGGGCAGCCGGCGCTGAAAGTGCAGCTGCAGCAGCGTGTCAATCTTTTCCCGGTCCAGGGGTTTGCTGATAAGGCCCGCAATGGGCAGCTCGTTGATGCGGGCCAGGGCGCTGCCGTCCATGTAGGTGGTCAGCATCACGATGACGGTGGCGTCCTGCTGCTCCTGGGGCAGGCGCAGGTAGGCTTCCAGAAACTGGATGCCGTCCATGCCGGGCATGTTCACGTCGAGCAGCAGCAGCGAAGGCACGTAGGGCGGCGGCTGGGTGAGCAGGGCCAGGGCCTCCTCGCCGTTGTGGGCCACGCGCACCTGGTGGGTCACGTCGAGCTTTTTGAGTAGGTGCTCGTTGAGGAAATTGGTGGTGTCGTCGTCGTCGACGAGCAGAATGTGGGGCAGCTTTTCCATATAAAGTCTAGTCGGGGGAAGTACGCGGGAGGGTAACGGTGAAAATGGAGCCCAGGCCCGGCCAGCTGCGCACCGCAATGGTGCCATCGGCGTTTTCCACGATGCGCTTGAGCATGTAGAGGCCCACGCCCGAGCCGTCGACGTGGGAGTGCAGGCGCCGAAACAGGGTGAACAGCTTACCCTGTTGCTGCTCGGTCAGCCCCAGGCCGTTGTCCTGCACCGTCAGCACCACCTGCCCGGGCAGGCAGTGGGCACGCAGGTGTACGAGGGGCGGGCGCTCGGGGTGGCGGTACTTGAGGGCGTTGCTGAGCAGGTTGTAGATGATGCTGCGCAGGTTTTTGGCCGCGAAATACACGGTAGGGCAGGCGTCCAGGTCGAGCATGAGGTGGGCGCGGGTGGTTTCGATGAGCGAGGCCAGGTCCAGGCGCACGTCGTCGACGAGGGCGGCCAGCGGCACCAGCTCGGCCGGCTGGGCGTGCTGCAGGCGCGACACGTCGGTGAGGTGGCCCACCGTCTGCTGGAAGCGGGCCACGGCGCCCTGCATCAAGCCCAGCAGGTGCAGCACCATGGGCTCGGCGGTGTCGGCGGGCAGGTAGTCGCGCAGCGCGTCGAGCAGGCCCTCGATGTTGGCAATGGGCGCTTTCAGGTCGTGCGAGGCCGTGTACACGAAGGTGTCCAGGTCGGTATTGATGCGCGTGAGCTGGGCGTTGGTGTCGTTCAGCTCCTCGTTGGCGGCCTGCAGCTCCTCGTTGAGGGCCTGCACCTGCCGGCGGGCCTGCACCTTGTCGGTCACGTCGAGAATAAAGGCCAGAATGCCCGTGACCTGCTGCTGCTCGTCGAACAGCGGCTGGTAGAGGAAATCCACGTAGCGCTGCTCGGGGCGGCGGGTACGCCGGTCGTAGAGGGCGGCCGGCACGTCGGTGCCCACAAACGGCTCCCCGGTGGCGTATACCCGGTCGAGCAGCTCGATGAAGCCCTGCCCGACCACCTCCGGAAACACCGCGGCCACGGTGCTGCCCAGCGTGGTGCGGTCGGCCGACAGCGCCTGGTAGAACTCGTTGAAGAAACTAAAGCGGTGCTCGGGGCCGCTGAGCGTGGCAATGGAGGCCGGCACCAGGCGCAGAATCTGGCTGAGCAGCCCCTGCTGCACCCGCAGCTGCTCGCGCTGCGCCTCGGCGTCGGCCAGGGCATCGGCCAGCTGCCGGGTACGCTCCTGCACGCGGGTTTCCAGCTCCTGGTTGAGCTGCTCCAGCTGCCGGCGGGCCTGCACCTGCTCGGTTACCTCGTTGGCCACTACCATGGCCCCGTCGATGCGGCCGTCGGCCTGGTACACGGGCACGTACACAAAGTCCCAGTACACGGTGTCGCGGCGGCCTTCGCGCTCGTGCACGGCTTCCATGGCGTGGGCCACGTGGGGCACGCCGGTGGCCATTACCTCGTCGAGCAGTTCTTCGTAGCCCATGCCGGCCACCTCGGGCAGGGCCTCGAACAGGCCCCGCCCCACAATCTGGTCCTGGGTACGCCCCCACAGTCGGCACACGGTGGGGTTGGCCAGCTCGATAACGTAGCGCGGCCCGCGGTACACGGCAATGGCAATGGGCGCCTGCTCGAACACGCGCTGCAGCTCGCCGCGCTGCCGCTCGGCTTCGGCGCGGGCCGCCTGGGCCTCGTGGGTGCGCTCCTGCACGCGGGTTTCCAGCTCCTGGTTGAGCTGCTCCACCTGCCGGCGGGCCTGCACCTGCTCGGTCACGTCCACCGCGAAAACCAGGATGCCGGTCTGGCCCTGCTCGTCCCGCATGGGCTGGTACACAAAGTCGAAGTAGCGGGGCTGCAGCGTGCCGGTGGCGGCCTCGTGCAGCTGCACGAGCAGCTCCTGGCCGATAAACGGCTCCCCGGTGGCGTACACCCGGTCGAGCAGCTCGATGATGCCCTGATCCACCAGCTCGGGCATGACCTCGGCCACCGACTGCCCCAGCCGGACGCGGTAGTCAATCAGGCCCTGGTACAGGTCGTTGGCGAAGGAGAAGCGGTGCTCGGGGCCGCTGAGCGTGGCAATGGCGGCCGGTACCTGCCGCAGAATGCGGCTGAGCAGTTGCTGCTGCTCTTCCAGCTGCCGGGTACGCTTCTGCACGCGGGCTTCCAGTTTCTGGTTGAGCTGCTCCAGCTGCCGGCGGGCCTGCACCTGCTCGGTTACGTCCACCGACACATCGATGACGCCGAGCACCTGGCCCTGCGCGTCGTAGAGTGGCTGGTACACGAAGTTGTGGTAGGTGGTCTGCAGGCGGCCGTCGCGCAGCATGGTGGCCGGCGTTTCGGTGCCCGTTACGGGCACTCCGGTGCTGAGCACCTGCTGCAGTAGCGCATCGAAGCCCTGGCCCTGCACCTCGGGCAGCGCCTGCAGCAGCGGCCGGCCCAGCACCTGCTCGACCGGGCGACCCAGGGTGGCGGCCATCTGCTCGTTGGCGGCCGTGATGCGCAGCTCCTCGCCCTGAAACAGCCCGATGGCCACCGGGGCCTGGGCCAGCAGGGCTTGCAGCAGGTTTCGTTCGCGCTCGGCCTCGGCGCGGGCCGCTTGTTCGCGGGCCTGGCTGTCGCGCAGGGCCTGCTCCTCGCCGGCCAGGCTGCCCGGCCCGAAGCTGACCAGCAGCCCGTCGCCCACGCGGCGGGCGGCCAGCCGGTAAGCATCGGCGCCGTCTTCGGCCGGGTAGTGCTGGGGGCCGTCGGTGAGCAGCGCATCCCGGTGGAAGGCCCAGAGGCCGGTGGCCTCGCCGTCGGGAAACTGCTGGCGGTACGTGGCGGCTGGGCGGGCGGGCAGGCGCAGCAGCCGCTGGGCGGCGGGATTCAGGTAGCCGAACACCAGATCCGTGACTTGCCCGGCCTCGTCGCGCACGGGCTGGTAATACACGATGCCGGAAACCGATAAGTCGAGTAAAGCAGCAAAGAACTCGTCGGGCGGTGCCAGCAGGGGCAAGTCAGCAGGAAGCATTGAGCAGAACAACCCGGAAGCAATGGGTGGATAAAGGTAGCAGTACGGAATGTGGCGTCGCCGGACTATATGCAACCGCAAAACGAATAACCGCGCGCCCGGCCCGCCGCGAACAACACGGCCAGCCAAGCTCGGCGGGCGGGCGCCTGCGTTTGAAGCCGACTAATATACGACGCCGCGCCCAGCGCCGCAGACCGGGCGGGCGCGGCGGGGCCGGAAAGGCAGCGGGCGCGGCGCGGGGGCGGCCCCAAGGTATCCTGCGAAGCTCAGCGGGCCGTCGGGCAATAGTCCGCCTCCCGGCCCGCTGGCCAGGGTCGATACGGAATGCGGTGTTCCTTGGCTCCGCAGCGCCGAAGTGGCCCCGCGCAGCCGCCCAAATGCCGCCGCGCCGCTAATTGGCCGGCTGCAGGTAGCGGTTCAGAAAGGTAAGCGTCGACTCGTAAGCCCGCTGCTCGTTGGCGCGCTTGGCGAAGCCGTGGCCCTCGTCCTCAAACACCACGTACTCCACGGCCCCGCCCTTCTTTTTCACCGCCGCCACGATGTCGTCCGACTCGGGCTTGATGACGCGCGGGTCGTTGGCCCCCTGAATCACCAGCAGGGGCCGCTCGATGCGCCCGGCGTGGAACAGGGGCGAGGTAGCCTGCAGCCGCTCGATTTCCGTGGTCGGGTCGCCGATTTCCTGGTACAGCGCCTGCCGCTGCGCTTCCCAGTACGGCGGAATGCTCTGCAGCGTGCGTACCCAGTTCGACACGCCGAAGATGTCGACGCCGGCCGCGAAGCGCTGCGGGGCGAAGGTGAGGGCCGCCAGCGTCATGTAGCCGCCGTAGGAGCCGCCGAGGATGGCCACCCGGGTGGTGTCCACGTAGCCCAAAGAGGCGAGGTACTTTTTGGCGGCCAGGCAGTCCCAGAGCGGCTCGCGGCCGTGCTTCCGGTCGTCGGCGGCGAAGAAGGTTTTGCCGTAGCCCGAGGAGCCGCGGTTGTTCACGCGCAGTACCACGTAGCCGTTGTTGGCCAGGTACTGGGCCAGCGGGAAGTAGTTCGGCGTCGACTGCCCGCCGGGCCCGCCGTGCACCTCCACCACCGCCGGCAGCTTGGTTTTGCCCGGGCGGGTGCCCAGCGGCGTGTAGAGCAGGGCCGGTATTTCCAGCCCATCGAAGCTTTTGTAGCGAATGGTTTTGGTGTCGACCAGATCATCGGCGCTGATGGCCGGGTTGAGCGTCTGCGTGAGGCGGGTGGTGCGCCGGGTGGCGAAGTTGTAGACGTACAGGTCCGAGGGGTTTCGGTCGCCGTTGACGTAGTAGGCCAGCAGCATGTCGGAAGGGGAGAAGCTCACCCCGCTGATGTTGCCGCTGGGCGGGGCCGGCAGCTCCACGGGCCGCCCGCTGATGGCGTCGTAGAGGCGGATGCTGGTGCGGCCGTCTTCGTTGAACATGGTGAGGCGATACTGCCCGGTGCGCGAAAAGCCAGTGTACACCGCGTCCCACTTGCTTTGCTCCACCGTCTGGCGCGGGCCGCCGCTGAGCGGGTAGCGCACCACGTAGCTGAACTCGGCCCCGTCGTCGGTGGTGGCGTAGAGGTAGCGGTTGCTGGGGTCGAAGGCCATCGGGTTGTTGCTCACGCTGCCCTGGTGCTGGCTCACCGCTTTCAGCTCCTTCGAGGCCACGTTGTACAGGTACACATCCGAATCAAGCGTGGTGGCGGTTTTCTGCAGGGCCACCCACCGCTCGTCGTCCGACACGGCCGCCGGGTCGAAGCCCTGCTCGTTCTTGAACAGCAGGGTGCGCTGCAAGGAGGGCACGGCGTAGCGGTACACGTCCATGAACTTCGGGTCGCGCTCATTCGACAGCACGTAGAAAGCCTTGTTGTCGCGGCGCCAGGCCAGGAATTCGGCCCGCAGCTTGGCCCCCGGCGTCAGGTCGCGCTCCGCGCCGTCGGCCTCGCGCAGGTAGAGGTGGAAGTTCTCGTCGCCGCCCTGGTCGTGGCGGTAGAGGATGCGGCCATCGGGCAGGTAGGTAACGGCGTAGAGGCTTTCCCTGGTGCTGGCGCTCAACGGCGTGGCCGCGCCGCCGCCTACAGGCACGGTGTAAAGGTTGAAGATGCCCGTCTGGTTTGAGGAGTAGAGCACCTGCTGCTCGTCGGGCGAGAAGGCCCGGCCGCTGAGGCGGGTAGTGGTCATAAACTGCTCGATGCTGTAGCGCTTGGGCACAGCGGCGGCCGGGCGCTTTTTCTGCTGGGCCGGGGCTGCCAGCGCCAGCAGCAGCCCGCCGGCCAGTAACAGGGGGGAGAAGTGTTTCATGGGCTTGGTTGCGGAAAAGGGGCTGGACGAGGCGCGGCCGGCAGCGTGAGAATCTATCTGGCTTGCCTTGTATTAATATAGTATAATTTGCTTATAGTTCAATTGGCTCCCGGCCTAATGGGTGCGCGGTATCCCGGGCTGCGCGCCAGGCGAAACAAACCCGCCCGCGCAAACGGCCGGGGAATTAGCTCACGGTAACCGGTTTGATCAGCAGGAGCGGTATGTTTACCTGCTATTCTTCATCCTCAGCATTACTCGTATGGTACACCTTTGTCGCCGGCTTTTTCACTACAGTTGCCTGATCGGTTGCCTGCTGGTGGCCGCAGTGGCGTCCGGGCAGGCGCAGCCCGCAGCGGCCGTAACCCTGGACGCCGGCCAGGAATACACCATGGTCCTGCGCGCCGACGGTACGCTCTGGGCGTGCGGCGATAATTACGCGGGCCAGCTCGGCGACGGTACCACCATCCGCCGCTTTGAGCCGGTGCCCGTGCGTGGCGGCGCCACCTGGCGCAGCATCAGTGCTGCAGACCGTACAACCTTCGCCATTCGGACGGATGGCACGCTGTGGGGCTGGGGCGAAAACTCGTGGGGCCAGCTCGGCGACGGCACCACGACCAGCCGCAGCACGCCCGGGCAGGTGGGCACCGCCACCAACTGGCTGAGCGTTGCCACAAGCTCGGGCCACACCGTCGGCATCCGCACGGACGGCACCCTGTGGGCCTGGGGCTTCAACGGTGGTGGTCGGTTGGGCGACGGCACCACCACCGACCGCCTCACGCCGGTACAAATCGGTTCGGCGACCAATTGGCAGAGCGTCAGCATCGGCGGCGGCAGCACCCTGGCCATCCGTACGGACGGCACACTCTGGGCTTGGGGGTGGAATTACCACGGTGTGCTCGGCGACGGTACCACGACCAGCCGCAGCACGCCCGGGCAGGTGGGCACGGCCACCAACTGGCGGGCCGTCAGCGCGGGATACAAGCACGTAGCCGCCCTGCGCGCCGACGGCACGCTCTGGACCTGGGGCACCAATAACAACGGGCAGCTCGGCGACGGCTCCACCACCGACCGCCTGACGCCCGGGCAGGTGGGCACGGCCACCAGCTGGCAGCTGATCAGCGCCGACTCGCACACGCTGGCGGTGAAAGCCGACGGCACGCTCTGGGCCTGGGGCTTCAACTACTCCGGGCAGGTGGGCGACGCGACCCGGACCAACCGCCTCGTACCCGTCCAGGTGGTGACGGCCGGCGGCTGGCGCGTCGTCAGTGCCGGCGCCCGCCACTCCCTGGCCCTGCGCGCCGACGGCACGCTCCTGGGCTGGGGCGAGAATCATTACGGCCAACTCGGTACGGTGGAACGCTCATTGCAGCAGAACTCGGCGCCCGTGCGCGTCGGCGCGGCAACCACTTGGCGCAGCGTCAGCGCCGGGGTCAATCATTCGCTGGCCGTGCGCGCCGATGGCACCCTATGGAGTTGGGGGCAAAACCTGTTCAACCAGCTGGGCGACGGCACGACCACCGACCACTACCCCCCAACGCAGGTGGGCACGGCCGCCGACTGGGAAAGCAGCAGCGCCGGCGAGGGTCACTCGGGGGCGGTGAAAACCGATGGCAGCCTGTGGGCCTGGGGTAGCAACTATTCCGGCCAATTGGGCATTGGGGCGGCCGCGGCCAGCCCCATGCCGGCCCGGGTGGGCACCGCGCAGAACTGGCAGAGCGTGGAGGCCGGGCAGAGCAGTACGCTGGCCATCCGCCGCGACGGTACGCTCTGGGCCTGGGGCAACAACGGGTATGGTCAGCTCGGCGACGGCACCACGACCAACCGCAACACGCCCACGCAGGTGGGCACGGCCACCGACTGGCTGAGCGTATCCAACAACGGTACGCCTACGCTGGCGCTGCGCACGGATGGCTCGTTGTGGAGCTGGGGCGCCTTTGGGCAACCGGGCAGCTACACCACGCCCGCCCGCGTCGGCACCGCCAGCTGGCGGGCGGCGGCGGCCGGCAGCCACTATTCGCTGGCCGTACGCGCCGACGGCACGCTCTGGGCCTGGGGCGACAATACCTACGGGCAGCTCGGCGACGGTACCACGACCAGCCGCAGCACGCCCGGGCAGGTGGGCGCCGCCACCAACTGGCAGAGCATTAGCGCTTACCCCGACTTCGGGTCCGAATTTGCGGCCGCCCTGCGCCAAGACGGTACGCTCTGGAATTGGGGGGCTAACTCCTACGGGCAGCTCGGCGACGGCACGCTCACGGCGCACCCGACCCCGACTCAGCTCGGAACGGCCACCTGGCGGCAGATCAGCACCGGCCGCGCCCACACCCTGGCCATTCACCAGGATGGCACGCTGTGGGCCTGGGGCGACAATACCTACGGGCAGCTGGGCTACCACCCCAACTACTTCGACGTCCCGCACCCCCTCAGCTGGGCGCCGCTGGCTGCGGCCACGGCCCGCGCTGCGGTTTCCTTCGCCGCCTACCCCACCGTGCTCGACGCCGGCCAACCCCTGCGCTACGTCCTTGCCGCCCCCGTGGCCGGGGCCGAGCTGACGGTGTACTCGCTGGCGGGCCGCCGCGTAGCCACGTACGCCCTGCCGCCGGCCGCCACCGGGGCGGTGCCGCTGCGCCCGCTGCCGGCCGGCTGGTACCTGGCCCGCCTGCGCTACCCCGACGGCCGTACGGCCGCGGCCCGCGTGGCCGTGCGCTAACTGCCGCCCGGCGGCGCTGCAAGCCGGGCCGCCGGGCGGCGCTTCTACGCCGGGCCGTGGCCGGAGCCCGCCGGCCCGGCGTTGCCGCCCGGCCGGCGGCCACGCCGGGCGTTTTGCCAAATCAGCGCATCTTTGCCGGATAGGGCCACGCCAGGCCCGCTTTTGTCGCGTTCTGCCCGCATGAAAAACTCCCCGCTTCAACTCGCCCTCAACGCCGTCCTGCTGCTTGCCGTCGGGGTGCTGTTCTACCTGCACTTTGCCAGTAAGCCCGCCACTTCCGCCCCGGCCGTGGCCACCACCGCCCCCGCTCCGCCGCCCATGACGGCCCCCGACTCAGCCGCTGATGCTGACGATGCGCCGGCTGCCGCAGAAGAGGCCAAGCCCGCCGCGCCCGCGCCGGCCGCTACGGAAGACAACGTGCGCAAGGTGGCCTACGTGGAATCGAGCAAGCTGCTCGACCGCTACCGGGGCCTGCAGGACGCCCGCCGGGCCTTCGAGAAAAAGGCGGCCGTGTGGGAGCAGAAGCACCGCGCCGCCGTGCAGAGCCTGCAGAACGCCGTGCAGAGCTACCAGAAAATGGCCCCCAGCATGACCGATGAGCAGCGCGCCACAGCCGAGCAGCGCCTGCAGCAGCAGGAGCAGCAGGTAGCCCAGCAGCAGCAGCAGTTGCAGCAGCAGGCCCAGGAGGAGGAAGCCAAGATGACCGGCGGCGTGCTCACCAAGGTCAACAAGCTGCTGGAAGTCTACGGCAAGGAAAATAACTACGACCTGATCCTGGTGGCCGGGGGCGGCACCATTGCCTACGCCCGCCAGGGCCTCGACATCACCGACATCGTGCTCAAGCGCCTGAACGCGGATTACGCCGCCGGCCGAAAATAAATGGCCCGCTCCGCGCGTTCTGAACCCCGCCGCCCGCACCCGGGCGGCGGGGTTTTATTTTTTCCGCTGATTATCCAACCAATCCGCCGCCAGTTGGCTCTTGCCGACAGGTACGGCGGCTGCCGGCGCACCACATCCGCTGCATTATGCTGTGGCCGAATGTGGTAGCTTGCCGGGATTTTGCCTGCCCCCTCTCCCTCAATTTATAGTTCTATGCATTCCTCTTTACGCGCCGGCGTGCTGGCGGCCGTGCTCGGCGGCCTGCCCACGGCCGCCGTGGTGGCCCAGCAGCCCACTCCGGCCCGCGTCACCTTCAGCGGCTACGTGCGCGACGCCCGCACCGGCGAAAACCTCATCGGCGTGGCCGTGGTGCACCCGGGCTCGGGCCAGGGCACCGCCACCAACACCTACGGGTTCTTCTCGCTCACGCTGCCCGCCACCGGCGACACCACCCGCCTGCTGACCTCCTACCTGGGCTACCAGCGCCAGCTGCGCCCGGTGCGCCTCGACAAAAGCCAGCAGCTCGACATCCGGCTACAGCCGGCCAGCAGCGAGCTGCAATCGGTGGAAATCGTGGGCACCCGCGAGGAGCAGATTGCGCGCACCACCCGCATGGGCACCATGAACATTCCGATCAGCCAGATGAAGGCCGTGCCGGCCTTGTTCGGCGAGCGGGACGTGCTGAAGGTGCTGCAACTGCTGCCCGGCGTGCAGAGCGGCGGCGAGGGCCAGAACGGCCTCTACGTGCGCGGCGGCTCGCCCGACCAGAACCTGATCCTGCTCGACGGCACGCCCGTCTACAACGCCTCCCACCTGTTCGGCTTCTTCTCGGTGTTCAACGCCGACGCCCTGAACAACGTGGAGCTGGTGAAGGGCGGCTTCCCGGCCCGCTACGGCGGCCGCCTTTCTTCGGTGCTCGACATGAGCATGAAGGAGGGTAACATGCAGGAGTTTCACGGCGAAGGCGGCATCGGGCTGATTGCCTCCCGCGTGACGCTGGAAGGGCCCATCAAGAAGGATACCGCCTCGTTTATCATCTCGGCCCGGCGCACCTACATCGACGTGCTGGCCCGCCCGCTCATCAGCCTGGCCATGGCCGCCGAGGGCATTCCGGCCGACGAGCGGCCCACCATTGGCTACTTCTTCCACGACCTGAACGCGAAGGTGAACTGGAAACTGGGTCCGCGCGACCGGCTGTATTTGAGCGCCTACACCGGCCGCGACAAGTTCTACGCCCGCATGAAGGACAAGCGCGGCAGCTCGGACGAGTACTCGAAGATGAAAAACGGGCTGGGCTGGGGCAACCTGACCTCGGCCCTGCGCTGGAACCACCTCGTCAACGACCGGCTGTTCGTCAACACCCACCTCACGTTCAGCCGCTACCAGTTCGACGTGGGCATCGAGCAGGAGGAGCGGCGCAACGACAACGGTACGCTGCGCACCGATAAGTACGCGCTGAAGTACCTCTCCAACATCCGCGACTGGTCGCTGAAGTCGGACTTCGACTACGTGCCCCTGCCCGACCACTACATCCGCTTCGGCGGGCAGTACATCTGGCACCAGTTCCGGCCCGGCGCGGCCCAGGCCAAGAGCAACAACCCCGACGACAACATCAACTTCAACATCGGCTCGCGCACCCAGGCCCAGGAAATGAGCCTCTACGCCGAGGACGACTACAAAGTAACGGAGCGGCTGAAGGTCAACGGCGGCCTGCGCCTCAACAGCTTTCTGGTGCGCGGCAAGCTCTACCCCTCGGTGGAGCCGCGCCTGGCCGCCCGCTACCTGCTCACCGAGGACTGGTCCTTGAAAGCCTCGTACGCCCGCACCACCCAGTACATTCACCTGCTGGCCAACTCGGGCATCGGCCTGCCCACCGACCTGTGGGTGCCGGCCACGCCCAAGGTGAAGCCCCAGAAAGCCCAGCAGGTGGCCCTGGGCGCGGCCCGCAACGTGCGCTTCAAGGACGAGGACTACGAAGTGAGCCTGGAAACCTACTACAAGCCCATGCAGCGCCTGATCGAGTACCGCGAGGGCGCGAGCTTCCTGGGTACGACGGACAGCAACTGGGAAGACAAAGTGACCAGCGGGCAGGGCTGGGCCTACGGGGCGGAGGTGTTCGTGCAGAAGAAATCGGGGCGTACCACCGGCTGGGTGGGCTACACCCTGGCCTGGAGCCGCCGCCGCTTCGCCGAGCTGAACCAGGGCCAGATCTACCCCTACAAGTACGACCGGCGCCACGACGCGACGCTGGTGGTCATTCACCAGTTTTCGCCCACGCTGCGGCTGTCGGGCACCTTCGTTTACGGCACCGGCAACGCCGTCACGCTCTCGCGCGGCAGCTACACGCTCGGCCCCGATTTCTACCAGTTCGACGACTACGGCCCGCGCAACTCCTACCGCATGCGCGCCTACCAGCGCCTCGACCTGGACCTGAGCCAGACCAAGAAGAAGAAGTGGGGCGAAATCGTGAACAGCTTCTCCGTCTACAACGCCTACAACCGCCGCAACCCCTACTTCCTGTACTTCGACCCGGGCTACCAAAATTCCTACACCGGGCAAACGCAAAAGCCGACCTACCGCCAGATCAGCCTGTTCCCCATTCTGCCCTCCTTCAGCAAGAGCTTCCGCTTCTAATCCGATTCTGCCATGACGTTCATCCAGTCTGATTTTCTGCGGAAAACCCGGTCCGCCGCCCTGCTGCTGCCGGCCCTGCTCGCGGCCTGCGACACGGCCATCGACGTGCCCGAGCCCGCGCACACCCCCCGCGTGGCCATGGTGCTGACCCTCGACAACCTGGCCGCCAACGACTCGGTGATGCGCCAGAACTACCTGGGCCGCCTGCCCTTCGTGAGCGTGAGCCAGCGCCTCTACGACCTGACGCCCCTGCAGGGCCGCACCGACGCCACCGTGGAGGTGCGCGACGCGGCCGGCGCGGTGGTGGAGCGCTACCGGCCCATTACGGCGGCGCCCTCCCCGTACCCGGGCGGCGGCTACTACAACCAGGGCCAGTACCGCCCCACGCTGCGCTACCAGTTCCGGCCCGGGCAGACCTACCGGGTGCGCACCGCGGTGCCGGGCATCGAGCCGGCCGAAAGCCAGCTGACGCTGCCCGCGCCCGTGGCCGTGGACGTGACCCAGACCCCGCTGAGCAGCAACAGCGGCCAGACGCGCGCCCGCGTCACCGTGGCCTTCGACGAGCCCGGCGGCAGCAACGACTACTACCTGGTGACGGCCCAGATCGTGGACGCCGATGGGCAGCGTGTGGGCTACCTCAACCTCAGCGACGAGGACGATACCGGCGTGGCCGTGCCCACCTATCGTCTCTCGGATCCGCGCTCCTCTTACGAGCTGTATCCCTTCAGCGACTCGAACGTGAACGGGCAGCGTCTCAGCTTTTCGGCCAACGTGACGTTCTACAGCGGCAGTGGGCAGCCCGGCACCGGCGGGCAGGCCTATCTGCAGGTCACGCTCAGCCACCTCACCCGCGACCTGTACCTCTTCTACAACAGCTACGTGCAGTACAGCAACAACGACGGCAACCCCTTCGCCGAGCCCACGCCGCTGTACTCCAACGTGGCGCCCGGCTTCGGCATCTTCGGCGGCGCCACCGATACCTGGGTGCGCCTGCCGCTGTAGGCTACGACTGGAAAAATCGGCCCGGAGCCTGTAGCGGCATTAAACTTGCGTAGGTGGGTTGCGTCTAATAATGCAGAACCAACCCGCGCTCCGGCGCTTCTGATATATGCCTAATCTGCTGAAAACCTTGGTGCTGGCTGGCGCCGTGGCCGTTGGTGGCCTGCTGACCAGCTGCGTTTCGTCTGGTTACGTGGTCGGGCCGCCCCCGCCGCCCGTCATCGTGCGGCCGGCCCCGGTTATCGTCACGCCGCGTCCGTACTACCGGGCCCGGCCATACTACCGCCCCGCCCCGCGGCCCTACTACGGCCCGCGCTACTACGGGCACGGGCACGGCCGCCGCTGGTAGCTTCGTTCTACTGCCGCGACTGTAAGCCACGAGGCCCCGCCGGATCATCCGGCGGGGCCTCGTGCGTTTTTGAGAAAGTCAACCGGCACAGTGTAGAGACGCAACCTTGCATCTCAATCGTTGCTGATGTTGTTTTAGCCAGTGCAGGTTTGGCCGTTCAACGGCAAGACGTAAGGTTGCGTCTCTACACCGGACTAACGAGCCAACAATCAACCGAAAAACGCCCTAGAAGCTGAAGCGCACGCTCACGGCCGCGTCCTGGTACACGGCGCTGTTGCCGCGGTACACGTCGAAGTAGGGCTTGTAGTCGGCGCTGATGACCAGCGGCAGGTCCGGAATCTTGTACTCCAGGCCCAGCACGAAGTCGGCGCCGAACACCGGGTACACCTGGTCGTCGGCGTAGTAGGCGTAGTAGTACCGGTCGTGCTTTTTGCGGCGGTACTCCACCACGTAGTAGTAGCGGCCGCGGTAGGCGCCGGCGTGCAGGCCCGCGCCGAGGTACCACTGCAGGTTTTTCACGTCGGGCAGGATGGTCCAGTGCTTTTCCAGCAGCAGCGTGAAGCGGGCGCCCCGGCCGAGGTATTCGGTCGTGACCAGGCCCTCGACGGCTGCGCCCTTGCCGGGGTTGAAGAAGTGCTTCACCGTCAGGCCCGAGGCAAAGCCGCCCCCGCGCAGACCGATGCCGGTGGTGTAGCCGGC
The DNA here is from genome assembly GCF_003258365.1 of Hymenobacter edaphi. Taxonomy (GTDB): domain Bacteria; phylum Bacteroidota; class Bacteroidia; order Cytophagales; family Hymenobacteraceae; genus Solirubrum; species Solirubrum edaphi. The sequence goes on from NZ_QHKM01000008.1 coordinate 193,160, forward strand.
GCCGCCGCTACCACTGCTTTTGCTGCCGCCGCCCTTGCCCCCGGACGACTTGCCGGACTTGGTGCTGGTTTTCTTGGTCTGGGCCGAAACTTGTCCGATTCCGAGGGCCAGCGTGAGCAGGAACAGAAGCAGAAGGGGCTTTTTCATGGATGAATGCAAAATTAGGGTCGCTGCGTTTGTTTTCGGAGTTATCAGAAGCCAAACTTACGGATTCGAGTGCAATTCAGGCCGAGGGCGAGACGCCCGCCTGAATTTCATCGGACAGGTGCACGCGCACGCCGCCGCCGTCCTGGTAGGCCGCGTTGAGCATGGCCTGCGCCACCGCCTGGGCCGCCACGGCCCGGTAGCGCCGCAGCGGGCCCAGCAGCAGCGGGTTCACCAGCTTCAGCAGCACCGCCCCGATTTGCTCGCCCAGGCGCTTTTCGGGGCGCGCCCCCAGCAGCAGAGAGGGGCGAAAGATGTGGACGGACCGGAACGGCGCCTGCCGCACGCTGGCTTCCATGTCGCCCTTCACGCGGTTGTAGTAGAAGGAGGAGTGGGCATCGGCGCCCATGGCCGACACGACCATGAACTGGGCGGCGAAGTTGGCGGCCGTCAGGGCGGCCAGCTTCACCACGTAGAGGTAGTCCACCTTGTAAAACGCCTCCTTCGAGCCGGCCTGCCGCATGGTGGTGCCCAGGCAGCAGAACACGTCGTCGGCAATCAGCGAGAGGCGGTGGTCTTCGAGGTGGTCGAAATCGACGGTGCGCTGCACCAGCAGCGGGTGCATCAGCGGCAGCGGCCGGCGCCCCACGCTGATGACTTTAGTGTAGCGGCCGCAGCTGAGCAGCAAAGGCAGCAGCTGGCTGCCCACGAGGCCGCTGGCGCCGGCAATGAGGGCGACTTTCTGGGGCGCCGACGAAGTGGGGTCCATGTCTGGCAAACGGTCAGGGGAGGAGTTGACGGTTTCCCCAACGGGAGAAGCGCCCGAAGGTTCGGCCAGGCTTGCTGAGGACGCGCGGGCGCCGGTTTAGCCGCGCCGCGCCGTAACCGGTGCCTACCCCAAGGCAGGCTTTCAGCCTGCGTCTGACGCGCAAGCAGCCCTTGCGAGTTCGGCGAAGCCTCGGGCTACGTAGGTTGAACACCAGCTTTAGTTCGGGCACCGGTTACGCCGCTGAGTGGCTAAACCGGCGCCCGCACGGCCGGCGCTTTTACTCGGCGTCGTCGATGAGGCGCGTGGAGTCGGGGTGCAGCTCCACCTGGCCGCGGCGGTAGAGGGTGCCGAGGGCTTTTTTGAACACCTTCTTGCTCATGCCCACGCGGCGGTAGATTTCCTCCGGGTCGGTTTTGTCGGTGATGGGCAGCTTGCCGCCGGCTTTGCGCAGGTAGCGCACCAGCTCGTCGGCGGCGGCCAGGGCTTCGTCGTAGCCCTGGCGCTGCAGGCTCACGTCCACCTTGCCGTCCTCGCGCACCTGGCGCACGTAGCCGGTCAGCTGGTCGCCGATGCTGAGCGGGCGAAACACCTCGTTGCGGAACAGCATCCCCTGGTAGCGCCCGTCGACGAGCACGGCGTAGCCCAGCTCGCTCTGGCCGGCCACCAGCAGCGGCACCTGCTGGCCGGGCTCCAGCAGCGGGTTGCGGTCGGTGAACCGCTCCCACTTGGCAGTGGCCACCAGGCGGTCGGAGGTTTCGTCGAGGTAGATGTAGACCAGCACCAGGTCGCCCACGTGCACGCGCTTGGGCTGGTTGCGCAGGGGCAGCAGCAGGTCCTTGAGCAGGCCCCAGTCGAGGAAGGCGCCCAGCGCGCTGGCGGAAGTGACCTTGAGTACGGCAAACTCATTGACCTTGGCCAGCGGCGTTTCGGTGGTGGCGATGAGGCGGTCCTCGGAGTCGCGGTACACGAAGGCGCGCACCATGTCGCCCACGCGCACGCCGGCCGGCACATAGCGGTCGGGCATGAGAATGTCGCCGTCGTCGGAAGTCAGGTAGATACCAAATTCGACGAAGCGGGCTACTTCCAGGTCGTTATAGTCGCCAAGGTTCATGGGCAGGGGAGGGGCAGTTATCGAGGAGCAACGCGGCTCTAGCCGGGCAAAGGTCGGGAAGTTTAGGCGTTAGGGAGGGGCAGGGTGTATACTTATAGTTTGTCTGGAAATTCTGGTAGGGAAATAACCCTTATCCACCCGGTTTCCCACCCGTAGCTGCTATTGCCCAGGTAAGAAACACCAAAGGTGAGATACACAGAACGGCTCCCAGCGCGTAGGCAGTAGCAAGTTTATAGCGTTTTGTAGTCAGCATTATCACCAGCAGTACGGTATTGGCTAAGCTGCTGAACAGAGCTGTGAACCAAGCAAAGACGGCAAGTGCTAGCCAAGTCGATTCTGAGTGAGGCAGGATCTTAGTACTCCAAAAACACAGGGCCAGTACTACTAAAACACACGTGTTCAGAATAGATGGCCCTGCAGAAGCGCGGACAAATACACGAAGCGGCATAGTTGTGAGTTCATCATTTATTTCCCTTAGCGCATAACCTATTACCCTTCTAAGCTCCGCTACAATCCCGAGTCATACCGCACGATGCTGGGCTGGCCAAAGCTGAAGTCGTTGAAGCGGTAGATGGTGCGCGAGGTCTGGTAGAGGCGGGTGCCGCGGCCGTCGTCGACGCCCTGGGGGTAGAAGCCAAACAGCAGCTGAATGGTGTTGACGGCCAGGTATTCGTTGCGCAGACGCACGCCCAGGCCGAAGCCGGTGTAGGGCTTGTTCTGAAAGGGCGAAGGGCGGCCGTTTGTGCTCAGCCAGGCTACGTCGGCCCAAGCAATGCCGGCCACGCGGAAGCCCAGGAACGACACCGGCGTAAACACGTTGGCCTCGTAGTTGAGCACGAAGCGCGAGGTGCCGCGCAGGATGCCGTCGTCGCTCATGCCGCGCAGGCCCCGGTCGCCGGCAATGCTCAGCACCAGGTCGGAGGGCTGCCGGCCGATGCCGATGATGCTGCGGTTCCAGAAGAAGTGGCGCCACTGCCAGTTGCCGGTGTGGTACAGGCGCGTGAAAGCCAGAATTTCGCTGGAAAACGCGCCTTCCTGCCAGCGCCCGTAGCGGTAAAAGCGCCCGTACTCACCGTTGACGTACAGGTAGCCGTGCAGCGGGTTGAAGCCGGCCAGCGCCACGCGCCCCGCGAAGTAGGAGCGCCCGCCGGTGGGGTTCACGTCGTAGCCGCTGGTGAAGGTGAGCAAGGAGCCCGTGGGCACGTCCTCGGTGCGGCCGAAGCCGAACAGGTAGCGGTCCTTGTAGTAGCGGCGCACGCTGTAGCCCAGGCTGAACAGGGCCGTGTTGCTGCTCTGAAACGTGGGGTCGGGGCGGCGGTAGTAGTCGGTGCGAATGGCGCGGGTGGCCACCACCACGCGGGCCGGGTTTTCGTAGCCCAGGTCGTAGGAGCGGGGCTGAAAGGCGCGGCCCACCCAGGCATCGGCCACGGTGTAGCCCATCGGGTCGAACTCCGGAATGGTGCCGTCCTCCGGGAAGGTGCGCTGAATGCCCTGGTTGAAGCGCGTCAGGTTCAGGGCGTAGGCGTAGCGCGTATTCACCGACACGAAGCCGCGGTACAGCGACGCCCCCGCTTCCTCGTACTGCCACTGGTTGCGGTAGCGGGCCTGCACGCCCACGTAGTTGCGCAGCGGCACGGTGTAGCTGCCCTCGTACTGCCAGCCCTGCGGGTTCGAGAGGCCGTAGTCGAGGCGGTTGCGGAAGTCGTGGCCGCGGGCCAGGAAGTTCTTGTCGCGCAGCGTGAGCAGGCCCGCGCCCACGTCGCGAATCTGCAGGCCACCGCTGATGCTGAACACGTCCTTGGTGATGACCTTGATGTCGACGCTGTCCTTGGTGGAGGTTTTTTCGTTGACCACCACCCGCGCATCCAGGATAAAGTTGGTCTGGCGCAGCAGACGCTCGGTTTCGGCCAACGACTGGGGCTTCAGCTCCTGGCCGGGCCGGAACAAGAGCAGCTTGCGAATCTTGCGCCGGGCCGTCTTGATGTGCAGCGCGTTGCCGCCCTTCTCCAGAATGTTGCGCGGCACCCGCGTCGAGTCGTTGATGTTGAAGCCAAACGCGTCGAGCGTCTTCACGTCGACGCGGCGCACCACCTTGTAGTTGTGCCGGTCGTACTGCCGGTCGAGCAGCGTGGCATCGAGGCCGCCCTGCTCCTCGCGGCGCTCGGTGAAGTTGAAGAGCACCGAGGCTGCCTTGCCCAGGATGGTTTTGCGCTTGGTGTAGGCCTTGAGCCCGCCGAGGAAGCGCTGCTGGTCGAAGCCGCGGCGCAGCGAGTCGACGGGCGCGCTGGCGGGGCGGCGCACGGTGTCGCGCACAGCGGGCTGCTGCTGGGCTACGGCCGGGCCCGCCGACGCCAGGGCCAGCACCGGTACGAGTAAGGATAGGAAGTAGCGCGGCAGACGGGTAAGCACAGGAATCAGACACCGCCCGGGCCCCGGGCGTTGCCAACGAAGATACGAAAGCCCCGGTCGGTGCGGTTGCGCGGCGTATTATGCTGAGGTTGTGTCTAAAAAAATTAGTCCCAAAAAAACTGGAACTGAGTTGCGCAACCAGGCGTTTTTTGGGTTCTTTACAACCCGAAGCGCAGCCCCTCGATGAACGAGCGAATCATAGAAAAGCTAAGCATTTTGGCCGACGCCGCCAAGTACGATGCCTCCTGCTCGAGCAGCGGTGGCAAGCGTAAGAACATGGACAAGGGCCTGGGCAACGCCGAAGGTATGGGCATCTGCCACTCCTACACCGAGGACGGCCGCTGCGTGAGTTTGCTGAAGATCCTGCTCACCAACCACTGCATTTTCGACTGCGCCTACTGCGTTTCGCGCAAGTCCAACGACGTGAAGCGCGCCGCCTTCACGGTGGAGGAAGTGGTGGACCTGACCATGAACTTCTACCGCCGCAACTACATCGAGGGCCTGTTTCTGAGCAGCGGCATCTTCTCCTCGCCTGACTACACCATGGAGCGGCTGGTGCGCATCTGCAAAAAGCTGCGCACCGAGGAGCGTTTCAACGGCTACATCCACCTCAAGACCATTCCCGGCGCCTCCGAGGAGCTGATTCAGGAAGCCGGCCTCTACGCCGACCGCCTGAGCGTCAACATCGAGCTGCCCTCGGAGCTGAGCTTGCAGGCCCTGGCGCCCGAGAAAAACTACGCCGAGATTCTGACGCCGATGAGTCAGATTCAAAGCAAGGTGGCTGCTAACCGAGAGGAGCGGGAGCTGTTCAAGAAAGCCCCGCAGTTTGCCCCCGCCGGCCAGACCACCCAGCTCGTCGTGGGCGCCTCGCCCGAAACCGACCACCAGATCATTCAGCTCACCGACAGCCTCTACAAGGGCTACGGCCTGAAGCGCGTGTACTACTCGGGCTACGTGCCCGTGTCGGGCGACCAGCGCCTGCCGCAGGTGGTGCAGCCCCCGCTGATGCGCGAGCATCGCCTTTACCAGTCGGACTGGCTGATGCGCTTCTACGGCTTCGACGCTGACGAAATTCTCGACCCGGCGCACCCCCACCTCGACCTGGAAATCGACCCGAAGCTGGCCTGGGCCCTGCGCCACCGCCACGTATTCCCCGTCGATGTGAACACGGCCGATTACGAGCTGATTCTGCGCGTGCCGGGCGTGGGCATGAAGTCCGCCAAGCGCATCGTGGCCGCCCGCCGCTTCGCCCCGCTCACCCTCGACCACCTGCACAAGTTCGGGGTGGTGCTGCGCCGGGCGCGCTACTTCATCACCTGCCGCGGCATGGCCCTGGAAAAGCGTGAGTACGACGAGCAGACCGTGCGCCGCAAAATCCTCTACGGCGACGGGCAGACCCGCTCGGCCCTGGTGAAGCGCCAGCTCGACCTCTTCGCCCCCGAGCCCACCATCGTCACCGCCCCCGACCTGGTGTCGCCCCAGCTCGATTTGTTCCGCCAGGCCGGCTGACTGCCCGATCAAGCCTAGCCCCCTCTTCTCTCAATACCACCGCCATGACTATTCTCGACCACCAACAACCCGCGCTGCCCCTCGGCCCCACGCTCGACGAAGCCGATAAAGTGGCCCGCATGGCCTGCTGCTGCCGGCTTTCGGAGCTGCTGCCCATCGTGCGCCAGCAGCTGCAGGCCCGCCGCGAGCAGCTGGCCGCCCAGCAGCGCCCCGCCGAAGCCGCGTAAGCTTTATTTCCGCGTCGTAGCGCGAACCGCAGGTCAGCGGAGCGAACTTTCAGTTCGCGTATTCCGCACGTTTGTCGACCCGAATGGCGCGAGTCTGTCGCGCGTGACTCGTGTTGATGAGTAGAATTCTTCAGACTCCCGGCCGCCAGCGGCCCTGCGGAACCGCGCCAATCGGGAAGGAAACACTTTATCGTTTAAGTGCCGGGAGTCTGGAGACTCCCATCCATCGGGCGACACGAGTCAGGCGCTGCGCGCTTCAGACTCGCGCCAGCCAGGAGCCAGCGCCGAGCCAGCTAAGACTGGAATCAGCTTGTAAGCCCGTTTTATCACCGTGAAAAAGCTGCGCCCTACTTCCCTGGTCCGCCGCGCCCCCGGGCTGCCGGCTCAGCCGTCCGTTACCTCGCTGCGGGCGGGCGGGGCGCTGCCGCCCGGGTTCGATGCGGCGGCCCGCTTTACCTACGACGGCTCGTTCGACGGGCTGCTGTCGGTGCTGCTCACCTGCTGGCAGCTGCGCCGCTGGCCCGAGGCCATTGCGCCGGAAGGGGCGGCCCAGGGCGGGTTGTTCAGCGAAACCCACTCAGTGCTCACCGACGAAGACCAGGCCCGGCGCGTGTGGGAAGGCATGCTGCGGCACATGCCGGGCGAGGCGCGCACCAACCTCTACAAAACCTTTCTCTCGGAGCGCGCCGACCGGGAGCTGCTCATCTTCCGCTACGTGCAGCTGGCCATTCAGGCTGGTGGGCAGGACATCAGCGAGCATTTCGCCGACGATACCGTGCGCACGGTGGCCGAAATCAACAAGCAATTGTTTCGCGAAAAGCACCGCATGGAGGCCTTCGTGCGCTTCGAGCGGACCCAGGACGGACTGTTTCACGCCAGCATCGAGCCCGATTTTGACGTGCTGCCGCTCATTGCCGAGCACTTCACCAAGCGCTACGCCGACCAGCGCTGGCTGATTTTTGACCGGCGCCGCCGCTACGGCCTTTACTACGACCTGCAGCGCACCGACGTGGTGAGCTTCGACCGGGCCGTGGAGGCGGTGGCAGCCAGTAGCAGCGCCGTATCGGCCGCCGTGCTCGACGAGCGGGAGCCGCTGTTTCAGGTGCTCTGGCAGGCGTATTTCGACCACGTCAATATCCCCGAGCGCAAAAACGTGAAGCTGCACCGGCGCCACATGCCCAAGCGCTATTGGCGCTACCTCACCGAAAAGCAGCCCCGGGAGCGGCAGTTCCGGCCCATTGACAATAAGCGACGGTAACACACTATCCGGGCGGGCATTTCGACTGTCCCCACGCATTCTCCGTAAGGGCTTGGAGCACTGAGTCGGCACCCGAGCGCCGGCGTTGCCGCAGAGCTCTATGTGGATTGTTCGAATTGCGCTTTCGCGCCCGTACACGTTTGTCGTCATGGCCCTGCTCATCGTGGTGGCCGGGGTGGCGAGCGTGCTGACCATGGCGGTCGACATCTTCCCCGAGGTCAATATTCCCGTGGTGGGCGTGGTGTGGCGCTACGAGGGCATGAGCGCCGAGGAAATGAACAAGCGCGTGCTGAACGTGAACCAGCGCGTGTACACCACCACGGTTAACAACATCGAGCACCTGGAGTCGCGCGCCATCAAGGGCGTGGGGCTGATCAAGGTGTTTTTTCAGCCCGGCACCGACCCCGAGGCCGGCGTGGCCCAGCTCACCGCCATTACGGCCACGCTGATCCGGGGCTTACCGGACGGCATCGGCGCCCCGCTGATTATCCGCTACTCGGCCTCCAACGTACCCATTGCCCAGGCCAGTCTCAGCTCCGAAAGTCTGGGCGAGGCGGACCTCTACGACGCGAGCAGCTCGTTTATTCGCCCCGGGCTGGCGGTGGTGAAGGGCGCCTCCCTGCTGGTGCCCAACGGCGGCCGGCGCAAGCAGATCATGGTGGACCTGGACCCCGAGGCGCTGGCCGGCAAGGGCCTGTCGGGCAACGACGTGGTCAACACCCTCATCAGCCAGAACGTGATTCTGCCCGCCGGCGTGGCCAAAATCGGCGACCGGGAGTACGACGTGCGGCTGAACAGCAGTCCGGAGATGATCCAGACGCTCAACGACCTGCCCATCAAGACCGTGGACGGCGTGCCGGTGTACATCCGCGACGTGGCCTTCGTGCACGAAGGGGCGGCCGTGCAAAACAACCTGGTGCGCCAGGACGGCAAGCGCACGGCCGTCATTCCCATTCTCAAAAGCGGCCTGGCCAGCACACTGGACGTTATCAACGGCATCAAGCAAGAGCTGCCGCAGGTGCTCCAGACCGCCCCGCCCGGCCTCGACGTGAAGCTCCTGTTCGACCAGTCGTTTTTCGTGCGCTCGGCCATTACGGGCGTGGTCGTCGAAGGGCTGACGGCGGCGGCGCTGACGGGCGTGATGATTCTGCTGTTTCTGGGCTCCTGGCGCTCCACGGGCATGATTACGCTCAGCATTCCGCTGGCGGCGCTGCTCACCATCACCATTCTGTACGGGCTGGGGCAGACGCTCAACATCATGACCCTGAGCGGGCTGGCCATGAGCATCGGCAACCTGGTGGACGACGCGACGGTGGAGGTGGAAAACCTGCACCGCAACATGAGCATGGGCAAGGGCGTGAAAAAGTCCATCCTCGACAGCGCCAGCGAAGTGGCCCTGCCCGCGCTGGTGTCCACGCTCGGGCTGGCCATCGTGTTCGTGCCCGTGTTCTTCCTCACGGGCGTGGCCGCCGACATCTTCACCCCGCTGGCCACCACGGTGATTATCGTGCTGTTTGTGTCGTATCTGCTGTCGCGCACCCTGCTGCCGACTATGGCCTCGGTGTTTATGCGCAAGGAGCTGCCCATCTACCACCAGCAGGGGCCGGAGCGGGTGCCCAGCCAGGAAATCCGCGACGGGCAGCCGGTGAGCGAGGCTGAGAAAGGCCTGCAGCGCCTGCGCGCCGCCGAGCAGGACAAGGAAGCCGCCCGCGACACCCCGCAGGAAGAAGCCGAGGAAGCACCCTTGACCGACGAGGAAAAGAAGGGCGCCGAGAAAATTGAGAAAAGCTGGATCTGGCGGGTACACGTGGGCTTCGAAAAGCGCTTCAACCGGCTGCGCGACGCCTACGGCGAGGCCCTGCGCTGGTCCCTGGGCCACCGCAAGCTGGTGGTGGGCTGCTTTGTGGGGCTGTTTGCGGTGTCGGCCTGCTTGTACCCGTTTATCGGGCAGGACTTCTTTCCCAAGGTCGACGCCGGGCAGATCCGCCTGCACGTGCGCGCCCCCACGGGCACCCGGCTGGAGGAAACCGAGCGGCGCTTCCGGGAAGTGGAGCAGCTGATTCGGCGCGTGGTGCCGGCCGAGGAGCTGGATCTGGTCTTGTCCAACATCGGCCTGCCCAACATCCCGGTGAACCTGCTGCTGAGCGACAACCCCGTCATCGGGCCCGGCGACGGGGAAATCCTGGTGGCGCTGAAGGAAAAGCACGGGCCGAGCGAAGACTACATCCGCGAAATCCGGCGGCGCGTGAAGCAGGAGTACCCCGACCTGGAAATCTTCTTTCAGCCGGCCGACATCGTTAACCAGACGCTCAACTTCGGCCTGCCCGCGCCCATCGACGTGCAGGTGACGGGCCGCTCGGTGGAGGAAAACGAAAAGCTGGCTCGGCGCCTGCAGGCCAAAATAGCCGCCGTGCCCGGCGTGGTCGACGCTTTTATCTTTCAGACCAAAGTGCCCCAGCTGCGCCTGGACGTGGACCGCACCCGCGCCCAGCAGGCCGGCCTCTCGCAGAGCGACGTGGCCGACAACGTGCTCGTCAACCTCAGCTCCAGCACCCAGACCAACCCCAACCAGTGGCTCAACCCCGAGTCGGGGGTGAACTACACCGTGGCCGTGCAGACGCCGCCCAGCCGCCTGGCCACCCTCGACGCGGTGAAGAACATCGGCATCACCGGTCCGAACCAGCCGGAAGCGCAGCTGCTGGGCAACTTCGCCACCACCCGCCGCGAGCTGGCCACCGCCGTAGTCAGCGACTACGACATTCAGCGCGTGCTCGACGTGTACGCCAGCGTGGAAGGCCGCGACCTGGGCGGGGTGAGCAAGGACATCCGCGACATCGTGAAGTCCCTGGAGCTGAACCTGCCGGAGGGCTCGTTTATTGAAGTGCGCGGGCAGGTGGAGAGCATGCGCACCTCGTTTCTGGGCCTGGGCCTGGGGCTGGTGGGCGCCATCGTGCTGCTGTACCTGCTGATGGTGGTCAACTTTCAGTCCTGGCTGACGCCGTTTATCATCATCACGGCCCTGCCGGGCGCCCTCTCGGGCATGCTCTGGATGCTGTTCGTGACGCAGACCACCTTTAGCGTGCCCTCGCTGATGGGCGCCATCATGTGCATCGGCATTGCCACGGCCAACAGCATTCTGGTGGTGTCGTTTGCCAACGAGCGGATGCAGGCTGAGCCCGAACTGAGCCCCGCCGACGCGGCCCTCGACGCGGGCTTTACCCGCCTGCGGCCGGTGCTGATGACGGCCCTGGCGGCCATTATCGGGCTGCTGCCCATGTCCCTGGCCCTGGGCGAAGGCGGCGAACAGAACGCCCCGCTGGCCCGCGCCGTCATCGGCGGGCTGCTGCTGGCCACGTTTACCACCTTGCTGTTTGTGCCGCTGATGTACAGCATTCTGAAGAAAAAACCGGCCGCCGCGGCCCCGCCCGCCCGGCAAGCCGCCTGATTCCGTACCGACGTATCCGCTGAGCCCCGCCGCATGTCCTCCGAAAAGCCCGACCAGCCCCAAGACGCCCGCCCCGACGCCGACGATGCGCAGCCGGGTGCCGCCGCGGGCCCGCAACGCCGCCGGGCCGACGAGCACGGCATCGAAGACCCGAGCCCGGCCGACAACGCCGCGCCCGACCCGGTGAACCACAACGAGCCCGGGCAGGCCATCAAGGACCACATGCGCTTCGGCGAAAACCCGGTTTCGGCGCGGAACGAAGGGCAGGAGGGAGGCGAAGCGGCCCCGGCCAAACCGGCTGCGAACGATAAGGCCGGTGACGAGGGCGCGGAGCTGGACGGGAAAAAGGCAGCCGAAGCGGACGGCCAGCCGGAGGATAAAGACGGGGCGCAAGAACGCAAAGCTGACGAGCAGAAATCAGAGCAGGAACCGACCTCGAAGCCCGACGACAAACCGGACGGCGCAACGGCTGCGGATGACGGAAGGGACGACGAGGATAAGAAACCGCCCGGCAAGCGGCGCTTCTGGCTGGTGGCGCTGATTGCGGGCGGCTTGTTCGTGGTGTTGCTGCTGGTAGGCATCATTCCGCGCATCAAAAAAAGCCAGGAGCGGAAAAAAGCCGCCCGGGCTACCCTCATTGCCAAGCCCGTGGTGCGGGTGCTGCCCGCCGTGAAGGCGCCCGATACCACCCGCCTGGAGCTGCCGGCCAACACCCGCGCCAACCGCGAAACCTACCTCTTCGCCCGCGTCGACGGCTACGTGGAGGCCTGGTACGCCGATATCGGGGCGCGGGTGCGGCGCGGGCAGCTGCTGGCCCGCATTGCCACGCCCGAGCTGGATCAGCGCGTGACCGAGGCCCGCGCCAACGCCGAGCTGGCCCGTACCAGCTACAACCGCCTGCGCAGCGTGGCCCTGCCGGGCGCCATTTCGCGGCAGGAGCTGGACCAGGGCCGGGCGCAGTACGAGGCCCAGCGCGCCATTCTCAACCAGCTGCTGGCCCAGCGCAGCTTCCGGTTGGTCACGGCCCCGTTCAGCGGCATCGTGACGGAGCGCAACGTGGAGCTGGGCGGGCTCATTGCCGTCAGCAACGCCGCGGGCAGCCAGCTTTTCAAGCTGGAGCAAACCGACACGCTGCGGGCCTTCGTCAACGTGCCGCAGAACTTCACGCCCAGCATCCGCCGCGGCCTTACGGCCGACGTCATCGTGCCCGAGTTTCCGGACAAGCCCTTCCCCGGCCGCGTCTCCCGCGACGCCGGCGCCCTGGCCCCCGACACGCGCACCCTGCTCACCGAAGTGAAAGTGCCCAACCGGCAGGAGCAGCTTAAGCCCGGCGTGTTTGCCCTGGTGCGCTTCCGGGTGCCGCGCACGGCCCCGAGCGTGGTCATTTCGGCCAATGCCCTGGTGCCGAGCGGGCTGGAGCCGCGTGTGGTGGTGGTGCGCAATCAGAAAGTATACTACCAGCCCATCGTGCCCGGCCGCGACTTCGGCGACGAGGTGGAAGTAACCAAGGGCCTGAAAGGCGGGGAGCTGCTGGTCATCAACCCCAGCGAAACCCTGCGCGACGGGCTGGCCGTGGAAGTGCGCCAGGCCGAGGCCGGCAAGGACGCCAAAGGCAAGAAAGGCCCGCCCGAAGGCCCCGAGCCGCTCTACGACCCGGACCGCCCGCGCCAGTCGCTGCCCGTGGACAAAAAGCCCGCCGGCCCGGAGGACGCCCAGGCGGCCCGCAGCGCCGGCAAGCCGCAAGGGCGGGAATCAGCACAACGCAAACCCTGAGGCCGTGCCGCTGCTCTCGTTTCCATCGTCGCTCCCCACCCGCCGCCCGCGCATGTGGTCGGCCGTTCGTTTGCTGCTGGGTCTGCTGGTGGCCGCCGGGCTGAGCAGCTGCGCCCGCGGGCCGCGCTACCAGCCGCCCGCGGTGCCCCTGCCCACGGCCTGGAAAACTCCGGCCGACCCGGCCGCGCCCGTGGTGCCGCAGCCGCTGACCACCGCCGAAGTGCCCGCGCCCGAGCCGCCGTCGGCTCTGCCGCCGTGGTGGCAGCTGTTTGCCGACCCCGAGCTGAGCCGGCTGGAAGAGCAGGCCCTGGCCGCCAGCCCCACCCTGCAAGCCGCCGCGGCCCGGGTGGAGGAAGCCCGCGCCAACCTGCGCATTGCCACTTCCTACCGCCTGCCCGAGCTGACCCTCGACCCGCAGGCCTACCGCACCCGCCTCTCGGGCCTGCGCCCCATCCCGTTTGCCCTCGGCGACGGGGCCAGCAACCGCCGCGGCGTGGTGCAAACGCAGTATTACGTGCCCCTGAATGTGAGCTACGAAGCCGACGTGTGGGGCCGGCTGCGCGGCGGGGTGCGGGCGGCCCGCGCCGAAACCCAGGCCGCTGAAGCCGACCTGCGCACCGTGCAGCTCACCCTGACCACCGACGCGGCCACCTACTACTTCGGCCTGCGCGCCCTCGATGCCGACGCGGCCGTGCTCGACACCACCCGGCAGGACCGGCTGCGGGCCGTGCAGCTCACCCAGGCGCGCTTCCGGGCCGGCGTCGACAATGAAATAGCCCTGCGCCGCGCCGAAAGCGAGTTGGCCCTGGTGGAAGCCTCGCTGCTCGACGTGCAACGCCAACGCGCGGGCCTGGAAGCCGCCCTCGCCGCCACCGTGGGCCAGCCGGCCAGTGCCTTTGCGCTGGCCCCGCGCCCCGGCGTGCCCGCCCCGCCACCCGCCGTGCCGGTGGCCCTGCCCGCCGCCCTGCTGGCCCAGCGCCCCGATCTGCAGCGCGCCGAGCGGCAGCTGGCCGCCGCCGGCGCCCGCGCCGACGTGGCCCGGCTGGCCCGGCTGCCCACGGTGGCGCTGAACGGCTTTATCGGCCCGCAGAGCGCCGAGCTGGCCGATCTGGCGCGCGTGGCCGACAACTACACCTACTACGTGGGCGGGGTCGTGTCCATTCCTATTTTCAACGGCGGGCGGCTGCGGGCCACCCAGCAGGTGGCCGCCGCCCAGTACGACGCCCTGGCCGCCGAATACCGGCAGCGGGCCCTGACGGCCGTGCAGGAAGTGGAAACCGCCCTGACCGACGTGCGCTTCCGGCAGCAGCAGCTGGCCGCCCAGGAAGCCGCCCAGCGCGCCGCCCGCCTGGCCGTGCGCCTCACTGCCGAGCGCTACCGCACCGGCCTGACCACCTACTTCGAAGTGGTGGATGCCAACCGCATCAGCCTGGAGGCCGCCCGGCTGGTGGCCCAAAACCGCGGCGAGCAGCTGCGCGCCACCGTGCAGCTGGTGCGCGCCCTGGGCGGCCGCTGGGAGTGAGCCGCCGGCCCCCCGAGCACGACCAACACGCGGCCGCAAGCCGAAACGCGCTATTTTCGCAGCGGATACACGCATAAGCGCTTGGCATGAAGACAACGTTGGTTTTTGGCGCCTCCGGGCAATTGGGGCAATGCCTGGCGCACGTAGCGGCCGAGCGAAACATGACCGACTACCTGGTGCTGCTGCCCGAGGAGCAGGCCAACATCCTGAACCCGGAAGGCCTGCGGGCCGCGTTTGCGCAGCACCGGCCGCAATACTGCATCAACTGCGCCGCCTACACGGCCGTCGACAAGGCCGAGGACGAAGTGGACATTGCCCGCCGCGTGAACCGGGACGGGGTGGAAAACCTGGCCCGGCTGTGCGCCGAGTTTGGCACCACGCTGCTGCACGTGTCCACCGATTTTGTGTTTGCCGGCGCGGGCAATCAGCCCCTGCTCGAAACCGACGAAACCGCGCCCATCAGCGCCTACGGCCTCACCAAGCTGGAGGGCGAGCAGGTTATTTCGGCTCACACGGATAAGTATTTCATCCTGCGCACCAGCTGGCTGTACTCCGAATTTGCCGGCAACTTCGTGAAGACCATGCTGCGCTTCGGCCGCGAGCGGGACGAAATGCGCGTCATCTGGGACCAGACGGGCACGCCCACCTACGGCATCGACCTGGCCGGGGCGCTGCTGCACATCATCGAGACGGAAAACCCCCACTACGGCCTCTACCACTACAGCAACGAGGGCGTCACCTCGTGGTACGACTTCGCGGTGGCCATTTTCGAGCTGGCCGGCCTGCCCACGCGCGTGGTGCCCATCCGCACGGCCGAATACCCGACCCGGGCTACGCGCCCGGCCTACTCGGTGCTCGACAAGAGCAAGGCCAAAAACCAGCTGGGCATCGGCATTGCGCACTGGCGGGTGAGCCTGCAGGAGTGCATGCGCCGGCTGGCGTAAATCGGCCCTGCATTTCGCGAAAAGCCCCGCGTCGAAACCAGTCGACGCGGGGCTTTTCCATCTCACCTTCGGCCAGGTTCCGAGCGGCGCCTAGGCGGCCGGGGCGCTGTCGGTGCCGCGGGCGTAGAAGCGGCTGACCAAAAAGGCCAGCGCCACGAAGCCCAGGCCGGCGGCGCACACGCCGGGCCAGCGGGCGTGCGTCCAGGCCCAGCCGCCGACGAGCGAGCCGGCCGCCCCGCCGATGAAGTAGGCCGTCATGTAGACGGTGTTGAGGCGGCTGCGGGCTTCCGGAATCAGGGCAAAAATGCGCGTCTGGTTGGCAATGTGGGTGGCCTGCACGCCCACGTCGAGCAGGATGACGCCCACCACCAGCGCGGCCAGGGCGGTGCTGCCCAAAAACAGGATGCCGTAGGCCAGCACCGCCAGCCCCACGCCGATGCGAATGGCGAAGTCGGGGCCGCGCGTGTCGGCGGTGCGGCCGGCCAGGGGCGCGGCCAGGGCCCCCACGGCCCCGATCAGGCCGAAAAAGCCCGCGACGTCGGCGCCGTAGTGGAAGGGCGGGCCTTCGAGCAGAAACACGAGGGTGGTCCAGAACACGCTAAAGCCGGCAAACATGAAGCCGCCGATCAGCGCCGAGCGGCGCAGCAGCGGCAAGGTGCGGGCCAGGGTCAGCAGCGAGGTCATCAGCGAGGCGTAGGTGCCGCGGAAGGCGGGCTGGTCGCGGGGCAGGCGCCAGGCCAGCACGGCGCCCAGCAGCACCATCACGGCCGCGCCGCCGCCGAACACCGTGCGCCAGCCCAGGTGCGCCCCCACGTAGCCGCTGACGGTGCGCGAGAGCAGAATGCCGATGAGTAGCCCGCTCATGATCTGGCCCACGATGCGGCCGCGGTCGGCGGACGGGGCCAGGTGCGCGGCCATGGGCAGCAGCAATTGCGGCACCGCCGAGCACACCCCGATGAGCAGGCTGGCCCCGAGCAGTACTCCAAACGAGGGCGCCCAGGCCGCGGCGGCCATGCACAGGGCCGCCCCGAGCTGCATCAGCAGGATCAGGCCCTTGCGTTCGAGCTTGTCGCCCAGGGGCACGATGAGCAGCATGCACAGCGTATAGCCCAGCTGCGTGACGGTAGCCACCAGGCTGGCCTGGCTTTCAGTTTTGCCGAAAGTGCGCCCGATTTCGCCCAGCAGCGGCTGATTGTAGTAGATGTTGGCCACCACCAGCGCGCAGGTCACGGACATCAGCCAGACCAGGGCGGGCGGCAGGGGAGAAGAGGAAGCGACAGTTGATTCGGTTAATTCCGCGGAGCGCGGCGCTTTTTCCATGAGTACGAGAGCAAGAAGGGAAGAAGGCGGCCTGCGGTAAACCGTATTTCGTGGTGGATGGTTGGCCGGGAATTTCGGCGAGGTGGCAACCCGGCAGGCAACCCTTCACCGCGCCGCTGCATCTGGCCCCATCGGACGTCCTTACCCGCTTTCGGCCCATGCGCTACTCTTATTCCCGCCTTCATACCCTCGCCGGCGCCCTGGTCTTCGCCACGGCCCTGGCCACGTACGGCCTCACCCTGGAGCCCACCGTGAGCTTCTGGGACTGCGGCGAGTTCATTGCCAGCGCCGACAAGCTGCAGGTGCCGCACCCGCCTGGCGCGCCCACCTTCCTGCTGCTGGGCCGGCTGGCCGCGCTGCTGAGCCTGGGCGAGGCCAGCCGGGTGCCGGTGCTCGTCAACCTGCTTTCGGCCCTGAGCAGCGCCTTTACGGTGCTGTTGCTGTTCGGGAGCATCACCCTGCTGGCCCGCCCGCTGGTGCTGGGCGCGGCCACCCGCGCCGCCGAGCCCACCGGCCGCCAGGCCGCGCTGCTGCTGAGCGCCGGAGCCGTGGGCGCCCTGGCCTTCGCCTTTTCCGATTCGTTCTGGTTCAACGCCGTGGAGGCCGAGGTGTACGCCATGTCGAGCCTGGGCACGGCGCTGGTGCTGTGGCTGATGCTGCAGTGGGAGCGGCGCGCCGAAGCGCCCGATGCGGCTAAATGGCTGATTCTGATAGCCTACGTCATCGGGCTGAGCATCGGGGTGCACCTGCTGAACTTGCTGGCCCTGCCCGCGCTGGGGCTGATTTACTACTTCCGCCGCCCGGCCGCGCCCACCACGCGCGGCCTGCTGCTGACGCTGGTGGGCAGCGGCGCCGCCGTGCTCACGATTCTGCTGGGCGTCATTCCCGGGCTGCCCTCGGTGGCGGGCACGCTGGAAATCTTCTGCGTCAACGTGCTGGGGCTGCCTTACAACTCCGGCGTGGTCCTCTTTGGGCTGCTGCTGGCCGGCGGGCTGGCGTACGGGCTGCGCACCGCCGCGCGCCGGCAGCAGCACCTGCTGCACACCGGCCTGCTCAGCCTCGCGTTTGTGCTGATCGGCTACTCCACCTACCTCATCGTGCCCATCCGCTCGGGCTTCAACCCGCTCATCGACGAAAACAACCCCGAGGACGTGCTGTCGTTCGTGAGCTACCTGAAGCGGGAGCAGTACGGCGACCGGCCGCTGTTCTACGGCCCGCAGTTCAACGCCCAGCCGGTGGCCCAGACCGACGGTGCCCCGCGCTACGAGCGCCGCAACGGCCGCTACGAAGTGGTGGAGCAGAAGCTGGTGAGCGAGTACGCCGCCGAAGACAAGATGCTGCTGCCGCGCCTCTACAGCACCCAGCCCGGCCACCTGCGCGAGTACCAAAAGTGGACCAACGTGCAGCCCGGGCAGCGCCCCACCATGGCCGACAACCTCGGCTTCCTCGTGCGCTACCAGCTCGGCCACATGTACTGGCGCTACTTTCTCTGGAACTTCGTCGGCCGCGACTCCGACGTGCAACAGGCCGGCGTGCTCTGGCCCACCGAAACCGCCAGCGGCCTGCCCGCGCACCTGGCCGACAACCGCGCCCGCAACAACTACTTCGCCCTGCCGCTGCTGCTGGGCCTCGTGGGCCTCGTCTTCCAGCTGCGCCGCGACGGGCGCCGCGCCGCCGTGGTGGCCCTGCTCTTCGGCCTGACGGGCGTGGCCATCGTGCTGTACCTGAACCAGCCGCCCCTGGAGCCGCGCGAGCGGGACTACACCTTCGTCGGCTCGTTTTACGCCTTTGCCATCTGGATCGGGCTGGGCGTGCTGGGGCTGCACGCGGCCCTGCGCGCCGTGCTGCGGCAGGAGCGCCTGCGCGTGGCCGTTGTCGCGGCGCTGGGCCTGGCGGTGCCCGCGCTGATGGCCGCCCAGGGCTGGGACGACCACAACCGCACCGACCGCACCCTGGCCTTGGACTGGGCCCGGAACATGCTCAACAGCGTGGCCCCGAACGCGCTGCTCATCACGGCCGGCGACAACGACACCTTCCCGCTCTGGTACGCCCAGCAGGTGGAAGGCATCCGCCCCGACGTGCGCATTGCCGTGTCGCCGTACCTGAACACGGACTGGCACATCGACCAGCTGCAGCAGCGCATGGGCGCCTCGGCGGGCCTGCCCATGACCCTGCGCCACCCCGACTACACCCAGGGCACCAACGACTACCTGCCGCTGGTGCCCAACCCGGCCGTGGCCGCCGTCGATGCGCGGCAGTTTGTGCAGCTGGTGCGGCAAAACTCGCCCCTGCTGCAGGTGCAGGCGCAGAACGGCCGCTCGCTGCTGAGCTTTCCCACGCGCCGGTTTTTCCTCGACGTGGACACGGCCGCCGTGCGCCGCGCCGGCCTGGTGCCCGCCGAGCGCCGCGGCCACCTCACGGCCCGCATGCAGTGGCAGGCCGGCGCCGGGGGCTACCTGGAGAAGAAAGAGCTGGCCCTGCTCGACATCCTGGCCGCCAACAACTGGCAGCGGCCGGTGTACTTCTCGGCCTATATGTCGCCGAGCGAGTACGCCGGGCTGGAGCCGTATATGCAGCTCGAAGGCCTGGCCTACCGCGTGCTGCCCTTGCAAAACCCCGCGCCCCAGGCCGAGCAGCGCGGCGAAATCGGCTACGTGGCCCGCGAGCTGCTCTTCGACTCGCTGATGCGCAAATTCAGCTACCGCAACCTGACCAACCCGCGCGTGTACTACGACGAGTCGCAGCGCCGCATCGTGGGTGCCTACCGCGAGCAGTTTGCCCGCCTCGCCCAGGCCTATTACCACGACGGCAACCCGGCCAAGGCCCGGCAGGTGGTCGACCGCTGCCTGCGCGTGATGCCCGACGATACCGTGCCCTTCGACTACAGTACCGCCGACCTGCTGGCCCCGCTGGCCGCCGCCGGCGAAGCCCCGCGGGCCCGGCGCCTGATGGACTTGCTCACCAACCGCGCCCAGCAGAACCTGGCCTACTACGGTTCGCACGAGCCGGCCCGGTTCGAGCGCGAAATCCAGGTCAACGCGGTCATGCTCAGTCGGCTCTACCAGGCCGCCGCCGACACCAACGATACCGCGCGGGCGCAGCGCATCGTGGGGCTGCTGGAGCAGTACGTGCCGAGGTCGTAAGCGCACAGCATTGGCCGTGGCCTGTGGCGGATTTTTGAAACCGCATGGGGTTCCACAAACTGGAACACGATAGCTCGAATGATGCGGCAGTGTTTCACCAGCTGGAACACTCCCGTTCTTTTTTGGGAGTAGGGTTTCACTCCGAGCGGCAGGGCGACATAACCAGCAGGCTGTCCCGCTCGCAGCGCAAACCGTCGCCGTCCGGCTGCGTTTGTGTAGCCATGAGCCGAGGATTTGTAAAAGAAGACGATTCGCAGGCGCCGCCCATCATTCCGCCCCGCGCCGCCCTGCCCCCCAATACGCCCAACTACGTGACGCCCCGCGGGCTGGAGCAGCTGCGCGCCGAGCTGGCGGCCCTCGAAGCCACCCGCAGCCAGGCCGAGGCCGACCGCGCCAACGACACCGACCGCACCCGGCAGCTGAGCTTGCTCAACGGCCAGCTTAGCCAGCTCGCCGCCCGCATTGCCAGCGCCCGCGTGGTGGACCCGCGCCAGCAGCCCGCCGAGGAAGTGCGCTTCGGCGCCACCGTAACGCTGCGCCCGGTGGGCGGCGCGAAGCCCGGAGGCAAAGCTGTACCCGAGCGGCGCTTCACCATCGTGGGCGTCGATGAGGCGGCGGTGGCCGAGGGCCGGGTGGCGTTTGTGGCGCCCATTGCCCGGGCGGTGCTGGGCGCCAGGCTGGGCCAGACGGTGGCGCTGCGCCTGGGGCCGCAGCCGGAGACAGTGGAGGTGGTCCGCATCAGCTACGAGGGCGACTAGCCGGGGCGGCGAAGTTTTGGGCCGGGGTGTAGCTTTGCGGTCCGGGGCCGCTGATGGCCCCTCGCTGCCCATGATTGTGTACAAATCCAGTGACTGGTGGGACGCCTTCCGCCACCTGCACAAATCGGCCATCATCCGCAAGCTGCTGCGGCGCGTGCTGCTGCTGGGCCTCTACGGCCTGGCCGTGGCCATTCTGGGGCGCGGGGTGATGGACGTCAAGTTCACCGTCGATCCGCAGTATTTCTCCTTGCTGGGCATTCTGCTGAGCTTGCTGCTGGCCTTCCGCACCAACACCGCCTACGACCGGTTCTGGGAAGGCCGCCGGCTGTGGGGGCAGCTCGTCAATAACTGCCGCAACCTGGCCGTGCTGCTGCACGCGCGCCTGCCCGCCACCGACCAGGTGAACCGCTTTCACCTCGCCAAGCTGCTGTCCAACTTCCCGATGGCCCTCGACGGGCACCTGCGCGGCGGCGTGCGCTTCGAGAAGCTGGAAGACCTCGGCCCCGACATGATGGAGGCGCTGCGGCAGTCGGGGCACGTGCCGTCGTTGCTGGCGGCCACTCTGCAGGAATTCTACGAGGAGCTGCTGCGGCAGGAGCTGATCCTGCCCATTCACCTGCTGGCCATTCAGCGTCACCACGAGGTGCTGCTGGACGTGGCGGGCGCCTGTGAGCGGATTCAGAAAACGCCTATTCCGTTTTCCTACAGCTTCTTTATCAAGGCCTTCATTTCGGTGTTTCTGGTGGTAATGCCGCTGGTGCTGCTCGCCACCTACGGCTACTTCATGGTGCCCATCACCATGTTCGGCGCCTTTGCCCTGCTGGGCGTGGAAATGATTGGCGACGAAATCGAGGACCCCTTCGGCAAGGACAGCAACGACCTGCCGCTGACCCAGATGGCCAACCGCATCCGCGTGAACGTGCACGAAATCCTGGGCGTGGCGCTGGACGAAGAGAAAAAAGCCATTGCCGACGCCCCGTACAGCCTGGTGTTCTAAGCCGGTAAAGGAGTGAAAAGCCCGCCATCCTGACGAAGGAAGAACCCAGCACCAGCCACGAAGCGCAGCCGCCAACGCCTTGACGTCAGTGGCTGCGCTTCTGCTTTGTTGCGCCCACCAGAAAAGCGTTGGTGCCTGGACTGGGGCGGTGGCGCCAGGGAGGGCCTTGGCTTCGTCAGGAGGACAGACGTTAGCTCTGAGGCAGCCGCGCCAGATCCACGATGCTGCCGCTGCCGTTGAGCCGGCGCAGCTGGTGGATGCTGGCCGCGTCGAACTCGTGGAGGCTGAGCAGGGCGTCGAGCAGGCGGTGCTGCCGGGCTACTTCGGCTTGCATGAAGGGGTCGGCGGCCACGGCGGCCTCGAAGCCGCGCTGGTCGGGGTTGAGCTGCCGGTAGTCCTGCACGAACATTTCCACGCTGTCGAGCGTGGCCGTGGCGCAGTGGCTGATGTGGCTTTCCTGCTTATCGGCCAGAAACTGCAGGGCCTCGTGCAGGCTGATGCAGGCATCCAGCGCGTAGGCCGTCAGCGGGCCGCGGAAGTCCTGCAGCCCCGGCGTGACGAAGTCCAGCTTTTCCAGCAGCGCAGCGGCTTCGGCGGCGTGAAACTCGCCCAAGCCGGAGTTGTAGAGCAGCTCCACGCCGCGCTCGTACACGGCCGGGCTACCCCAGTTTTCTGCCCGACAAAACGTCTCGTACTGCGGCAGCAGCCGCTCGCACACGAGGCCCGCAAACACGGCTTTCTGCCGGTCGGATAAGCTGTAGATCAGGGTTTCGAGGTCGTCGGCCATGCCGCAAAGCTAGCCCGGAATGCGCGGCCGCTCAGCCCAGAGCCGTTTGCTGTTTCTTGTACAGCCCCGGCGTGAGGCCCTCGTGCTTGCGAAACAGCTTCTGGAAGTAGGCCGGGTTGTTGAAGCCCGTGCGGTAGCACACTTCGGCTACGGTGCTCAGCGGCTGGCGCAGCAGGCGCTTGGCCTCCTTCAGCCGCTCCTGAATGATGAATTCCACTGGCGTGAGGCCGAATTCGCGCTTGAATAGGCGGAAAAACGTGGCCTTGCTCATGCAGGCCAGCTCGCTGAGCTTGTCCACCGGCAGCGGCTCGGCCAGGTTGCGCTTGATGAACTGCACTACGTGGGCGAAGCGGTGGGCCGTCAGGTGCTGGGCGTAGTTGTCGAAGATGAGCTTGCGGGCCTGGGTCTGCATCAGGCGCACCAGCAACTCCTGCAGGGTGAAGCCGGCCAGCACGTCCTTGGCGGCCGTGTCTTCCTGCGAGACGCGGATGATGCGCTCCAGGGTGCCCGTCAGCTCGGGCGTGTTGTGCAGGTGGGCGTAGGCCTCATCGTCGAGCTGCCAGGGCGTGTGCGCTTCCACCCGCGGGTACCGCTCGTTCAGCATATCGATGGTACCGCGGATGGTGTCGGCCGGAATGGCCACCGCCAGGCACTGGGTTGGGTTTTCGGCGTCGGCCTCCGGGAAGTCGATGACCATGGTCTGCTGCTCGCCCACGATGACGGACTCGCCCGGCAGGTAGTCGAAAGCCTCGCGGCCGGGCAGGTGCATCACCTTTTTGCCGCGCAGCATGGTGGTCAGCACCAGGGCGCCCATGCTCAGCGGCACGCGGGCAGCCTGCTGGTGCGTCTCGAAGATGTTCAGCTCAAAGGCGTTGAGCGAGTACACCGTGCGGTTTTCGACCAGCGTGGTCAAATCCGCTTCGCGGCGCAGGGCAATGGGCGTGGGCAGCAGACGTTGGCTCATGGGGCGGGGGGGCAAAGCCAGAAACGAGGAGCGGGATACTTTATAAAGATAAACAACTCAGCCGCAGGCTGCTTGGTTTGGACAAGAGTAGGCCTTTTGAACGTCATGCAGAGCCGAAGGCGAAGCATCTCTACCACTTCGTTGAATAGTATCTGACGAAGCGGTAGAAATGCTTCGCCTTCGGCTCAGCATGAAGTCCTTTTTCGTTGTTCGACGAAGCACGCGAGATGTAGCGGCTGCGCTCGACATGACGTTCTTTTTATTCCGGGGCAAGCTCCGCAATATAGGCGCTTTCGCTCGTCTGGATCGAACGAAAATGCCGGGGGTGAGCGAGTCCTCACCAACTTGCGACAATCGGAGAGGTTGTTGCGACAATAGTGCAGCAGTTCGGCGGAGAATAGGGGGAGATTGGGCTACCCAAAAACCACAACACTTCCCATCCGCATGGAAACGCTAGAAAGAACCAGCACCCTCGTCGCCCGCCCCCAGTTCAAGGACCACTACGACAACTTCATCGGCGGCAAGTGGGTGGCCCCGGTCAAGGGCCAGTACTTCGACAACCTCTCGCCCATCGACGGCAAGGTGTTCTGTAAAGTGGCCCGCTCGACCAAGGAAGACATCGAGCTGGCCCTGGATGCGGCCCACGAGGCGTTTAAGACCTGGAAGCACGCCTCGGCCACCACGCGCAGCAACGTGCTGCTGAAGATTGCCGACGTCATCGAGAAAAACCTGGAGCACCTGGCGGCCGTGGAGTGCGTGGAAAACGGCAAAGCCGTGCGCGAGTGCCTGGCCGCCGACCTGCCGCTGGCCGTCGACCACTTCCGCTACTTCGCCGGCGTCATCCGGGCCGAAGAAGGCTCGGTGGCCGAGCTGGACGAGACGACCGTGTCGTTGAACGTGCACGAGCCCATCGGCGTGGTGGGCCAGATCATTCCGTGGAACTTCCCGCTGCTGATGGCTACCTGGAAAATTGCGCCCGCGCTGGCCGCCGGCTGCTGCGTGGTGGTGAAGCCCGCCGAGCAGACGCCCACCAGCATCATGGTGCTCATGGAATTGATTCAGGAAGTGGTGCCCGCCGGGGTGCTGAACGTGGTCAACGGCTTCGGGCTGGAAGCCGGCAAGCCGCTGGCCAGCTCGCCGCGCATTGCCAAAGTGGCCTTTACCGGCGAGACGACCACCGGCCGCCTCATCATGCAGTACGCGGCCGAAAACATCATTCCGGTGACGCTGGAGCTGGGCGGCAAGTCGCCGAACATCTTCTTCAAATCGGTGATGGACGCCGACGATGACTTCCTCGACAAGTGCATCGAGGGCGCCGTGATGTTTGCCCTGAACCAGGGCGAGGTGTGCACCTGCCCCTCGCGCATGCTGGTGCACGAAGACATCTACGACGAGTTCATCGAGCGCGTAGTGGCCCGCGTGAAGGCCATCAAGCTCGGCAACCCGCTCGACAAGGAAACCATGATGGGCGCCCAGGCCTCCAACGACCAGTTCGAGAAAATCCTGAGCTACCTGGAAATCGGCAAGGCCGAAGGGGCCGAAGTACTAGCCGGCGGCGACGCCTACTCGCAGGAAGACGGCGCCCTGGCCGAGGGCTACTACATCCAGCCCACGCTGTTCCGCGGCCACAACAAGATGCGCATCTTCCAGGAGGAAATCTTCGGCCCAGTGGTGTCGGTGACGACCTTCAAAACCACCGAGGAAGCCATCAGCATTGCCAACGACACGCTCTACGGCCTCGGCGCCGGCGTCTGGACGCGCGACGCCCACGAGCTGTACCAGGTGCCGCGTGCCATCGAGGCCGGCCGTGTGTGGGTCAACTGCTACCACCACTACCCGGCCCACGCGCCCTTCGGTGGCTACCACAAGTCCGGTTTTGGCCGCGAGAATCACAAGATGATGCTCAACCACTACCGCCAGAACAAGAACATGCTCATCAGCTACAGCCAGCAGAAGCTGGGCTTTTTCTAGGCGGTGAAATGGTGAGCTGGTGAAATAGTGAGTTTGATGGCCGGAAGGCGCAGTACCGCGCATTTCGCGCCAGCAGCACGACACTCACCAGTTCACTAGTTCACAACTCCCCATTCAGCGCGTGGGGGCGCGCTGCTACCGGTCCGGGCTGGGCGCGCATGAAACTCCGTGGGGACGCGCCCGGCTTGGCCGGTAATTCTCGCCCGCCGCCGTGCTTTGTCGTGCCGCCGCCGGCCGCGCCCGTTGCTTCTGGCAGCGTCGGCGCGGCCGGTTGGTATCGGCCCGCACCAATTAGCCGGCTGCCAGCAATGCTGGTCGACTCTTCAATCCGCCTCAACCCCACCCGAACCTCATGACTGCTTCACCCGAACCCACGCCCCGCGTGCTCGTCACCCCGGCCGCCGAGGCCACCATCGACGTGCTGCGCGAAGAGCACGGCCCGCTGATGTTTCACCAAAGCGGCGGCTGCTGCGATGGGTCGTCGCCCATGTGCTTTCCCAAGGGCGAGTTTCGCGTCAGCACGAACGACGTATGGCTGGGCCGCATTCACGGCTGCGACTTTTTCATGAGCGCCGCGCAGTTTGCGTACTGGCAGCACACCCAGCTCACCATCGACGTGACCAAGGGCCGCGGGGCCAGCTTCTCGCTGGAAATTCCGCTGGGCGTGCGCTTTCTGATTCGCTCCCGGCTGTTTACCGAAGCCGAAGAGCAGCACCTCGCGCCGGTGTACGACGGGGAAGAGTACCCGCAGGAGGCGTAAGCTCAGCGGGTAATCTGGAATACCAGCGGCGTATCCAACTCAAGATGATACGTGCCATGCGCAACGTCGTACAGGCTTTCGGCCCAATACCAGCCGTTGGCTTCTAGGTAAGTTATTAGCTGGGCGGCTGAACCCGTTTTCAGCCGGATATATCGGTCTTTGGGCCACTCAAACGAAAAAAGATAATACAGCTTTATAGGATTAGGCGTGGGCAATGAGTTTACCCGGAGGATGCACGCGGCAAAGTTTGCTTCCTTGCCAGCGTACTTTGGTTCGCGTTGGTAGCCCAACTCCAGATAAATCAGGTCCGACGAAACCTTGATCCGGCGGTGCGCGGGGTAGTTCAGGCAGAGCAGTAGGTTCAGGCCCATCTTTTCCTGAAAAACGCGCACGCCTTCGCTGACTTCGTAATCAAAATCAGGGTTATTGACGATGACCTGATACCCGTAAAGCTGGCAGATTTCTTGCACGGCCGCGGCGAATTGCGCGGCGGCTTCTTCAGTTTCGAACTGTCCGGCTATGGCGGTATACATGGCAGGAAGGTAGGCTGTAAAATCAAACGCCCCGGCAGTCACCGACTGCCGGGGCGTTTGATTTTCGGATGAACAGGCCACTAACGGGCCCGCACCGGCAGGCCTTCGAGCTGGGCGTAGCCGAGCTTCCAGAGGCCTTTGGGATTCTTTTTCCAGATCAGCACGAAGTTGCCTTCGCCGACGCCGCTGGGCTGGCCGGGCCCGGCGGGCAGCACGTCGACCGAGTAGGTGCCGCCCTCGTAGGCGGTTTTGTCGTCGTTCATGGAGCTGGCCACGTTCAGGCGCAGGTTTTCGATGGTGCCCATCGTGGCGCGGATCCACTTATCCGAGACTTCCGACTTGCCCTGGTAGTGGGCCTCGCCCTGCAGGAAGTGCACGTCGTCGGCCAGCAGGGTGTCGAGCTGAATGGCGTTGCGCGAGTTCCAGGCCGTGATGAACTGCTGATCGAGGGTCTGCACGTTGACGGCGGGCGTTTCGGCGGTTTTGGTGCACGCCGCGGCCAGGGCGGAAGCCAGCAGAATGGCTGCAAATGCTTTCATGGGACGGTTTTGGTTGGAGAGGTGAGGAAAGCGAAAACCCAGGCCCGAAGGCCTGGGTTTTCGGGGGCGCTTCGCGGCGAGGCGAATTACCAGCTTTTCCGGCGTACTTCCGACGAAGCGTAGGGGGTCGACCGGTCGCCGTAGGAGTTGTTGGGCAGGTAAGCGCCGGCCATCGAGCTGTTGTTGTACATCATGCCCGGGGCCGAGGCGGCGGCAAAGCCGGTGGCCATGGCGGTGGGCTGCAGGGCCTGCTGCTGCAGCACCTGGGGCTGCGGCTGAGTCTGGGCCAGGGCTACTTTGCGCTCGGCGGCTTCGGCGCGGCGGGCCAGGGCATTGCGCTCGGCGCGGGCGGCGGCGGCGTTGCGCTCGGCGCGGGCAGCACGGTTGGCGGCGGCTACGCGGGCAGCCTCGGCGGCTTCGGCCTTTTTGCGGTTCTGGATGTTGCGGCCGATCATGTAACCGGTACCGGCACCCGCGGCGGCACCCACGGCCCCGCCTACCACGCGGTTTTTCTTGTTGATGATGGCACCGGCGGCGGCACCGCCCAGGCCACCGATGATGGCACCTTTAGCTTGCGGGCTTACTTTGCTCTGCGCTTGAGCCGCGGCCGATTGCATTAGAATAACAACGGCGAGCAGCAGGCTGAAGATATACGGGAGCTTTTTCATGGCTGGGTTTCAGGTTAGGATTCCGAAGAATCAGACTCAACTTTGTTTCCTGGTTCTGACTGGGGTTTTGCAAGCACCGTGCCAAGAACGGACACAGAGCCCTTAACTGACCTCGCCAACGGAAGGTTGCACCGGCCCTGTAATGGCTGAGGTTAGAAGCAAAAAAGCGCCTCGAAACTAGTTTTACGGCGCTTTTTGCATGACTGAAAAAAATTACCGGCGCAGCCAGCCGCCCGCGTCCAGCCAATTCTGCAGGCGCTCAAACCACTGGTCTTTGGTGGTCTTGTTGTTGAGCCCGAAGCCGTGGCCGCCCTGCGGGTAGAGGTGCATTTCCACCGGCACGCGGTGGTGCAGGCAGGCCTCGTAGAAGCGCAGGCTGTTTTGCACTTTCACCGTTTTGTCGTCCTGGGCGTGCACCAGGAAGGTGGGCGGCGTCTGGGCCGTCACCTGTAGCTCGTTGGAGTACAGCCGCACTTGTTCGGCCGCGGGGTTGGCGCCCAGCAGGTTGGTGCGCGAGCCGGCGTGCATCAGGCTGTCGGAGAAGCTGATGACGGGGTAGAGCAGCACCAGGAAGTCGGGGCGCACGGAGGTGCCGGATTTGTCGTCGCCGAGGGGCTGGGCGAAATGGGTGCCGGCGGTGCTGGCCAGGTGCCCGCCGGCCGAAAAGCCCAACAGGCCCACGCGGGCCGGGTCGATGCCGTAGTCCTTGGCGCGTTGGCGCACCAGGCGCAGGGCCTGCTGGGCGTCGAGCAGCGGGGCGGTGGCTTTGTCGGGCTGGCTCTGGTCGTTGGGCAGGCGGTACTTCAGCACGAAGGCCGTAATGCCCAGCTCGTTCAGGCGCTTGGCCACGTCGTAGCCTTCGTGGTCGATGGAGAGGCGGGCGTACCCGCCGCCCGGGCACACGACGACGGCCGTGCCGTTGGCCTTGTCCTTAGGGGCGCGAAACACCGTCAGGGTGGGCTGCACCACGTTGGAAATGCGCACGCCGCCGTTGGCCAAGGTCACGTTGGTTTCCTTCACCTCGCTGGGCTTGGAGTTGGGAATGGTGCCCGAGTAGAGCGGCTCGACGGCCTGAGCCGAGAGGGAGGAAGCGGAAGTCAAGAGCACGAACAGGGAAACGACAAGCTGGCGCATGGTCGGAGAAGAGTTAGTCGCCGAAGATACACGGCAGCGCGTCCGGCGGCACGGCCACCGACTGTCGCGGCGGTTTGGCCTGGGTATGGACAGTAAACCCAACAGAACGTCCTGCTGAGCCCCGCGAAGCGTCTCTACCGAACGATTTCGGGCGAACAAAGCGGTAGAGATGCTTCGCGGGGCTCAGCAGGACGGCCAAAAAGCGCCTAAACTCATTTTCCCGGTTGCTGCCCACACCGCCGAGGTGGCTTGGGTGTTGGCAAGCTCCGCATCGGCAATCGAAGTTGTATCATCAGCAACGGCAGCACCGACTGCGACGCGAACCAAAGGAAGGCGCAGCCAATCCGCGTCTCTACAGCCGTTCTACCAGCACCTGCACGTCGGTGTTGCGGCCGTGGTCGTCGGCGCAGGAAATCTTCAGCGGGCCGGCCGCGGGGCGGATGAACACGGCGTCGGTGGGGGCGGCAGCTTGCACGAACTGGTCGTTGGCGTACCAGTACACCCGGCGCACGTCGCTCCAGGCGGCGCAGCGCAATTGCAGCTGCTGGGAGCTGCCGCGTTCCAGGGCGTATTCGGCATTGGGGGTGGGGGAGAGGATGCGCGGGGCCTGGGTGCCGGTGTCGTCGGTGCGGACGAGGGTGCAGGCG
Source organism: Hymenobacter edaphi (assembly GCF_003258365.1). Lineage (GTDB taxonomy): Bacteria > Bacteroidota > Bacteroidia > Cytophagales > Hymenobacteraceae > Solirubrum > Solirubrum edaphi. Next base: position 222,492 of record NZ_QHKM01000008.1, read on the forward strand.
GGGTTGTGCGGGGGGCGCAGGGCGTGGGGCAGGCCCTGGGCGGCTTTGAAGGCCAGCACCTCGGGCGTGAAGTTGGGGTAGAGCACGCGGCGGTAGCCGGCGGCGGGCAGGCAGGCGCGGCAGTAGCTCACCGAGCCGTCGGCCGCCACGAACACCGCCTGCTGATGCTCGCAGCGGCGCACGTCGGAAATGCCGGGCAGGAAGTAGTCCATGATCTGATCGGGGCAATGCTCGCCGGGCACCTGGCCCGTGACGGGGCACACGAGGCGGAAATCGAGGCCGGCGGGCGGGGCGTACCACTCGGCGCCGTCGTTGTAGGTGAGGGCGTTGAAGAGGTCGAAGAGCAGCGGGGTGGCCACGTCGGTGCCGGTGAGGGCGGGGGCGCCCTGGCCGGTGAAGTTGCCCACCCACACCCCGATGGTATAGTGGCGGTTGTAGCCGATGCTCCAGGCGTCGCGGCGGCCGTAGCTGGTACCGGTTTTCCAGGCAATGTGGGGCAGGCGCAGGGCGTTTTCGTGGCCCACCGGCAAATCGGGGCGCACCAGCTGGGAGAGGATGTCGGTGACGAGGTAGGCGGCGGACTCGGAAACGAGGCGGGTTTCAGCCGCTGCTCCCCGCTCCGGGCGCCTCACGGGACCCCTCCGGGGCCGGCCTCCTCTCCGAAGAGGGAAATGCGCATCAAGCATTTCTTCGGGGGAGCCGGACGTCAGCAACGACGCGGGGCTGCTCCGCTCGCGCCGCGCAGCTCTGCTGGCGGGCGGCTCGTTGTTCGGTTTTGCGTTGGCAGCTAATGCGTGTGGCTCGTTGGGGCTTTTCGATGAGGGCTGAGTCCAGCGCAGGGGGGCATATAGGCCGCCATTGGCCAGGGCCGAGTAGAGCCCGACTAATTCTTCCAGGGTGGTGCCGCAGCCGCCCAGGATGGTGCTCAGGCCGAGCTGCGGGGCCTGCCGGGCCACCGTGCGGAAGCCGGCGCGGCGCAGCTGGCCGGTGAAGTCGCCCACGCCCACCTGCTGCAGCACGTGCACGGCGGGAATGTTGAGCGAATAGGCCAGGGCGCGTTCCAGCGTCACTTCGCCCTGGCAGTGCTTGTCGAAGTTTTCGGGCCGGAAGCCGCCGAAATTGGTGGGCACGTCGGGCAGCACGCGCTTGGGCGTGACGAGGCCGCGGTCCAGGGCCACGGCGTAGAGAAACGGCTTGAGCGTGCTGCCCGGCGAGCGGACGGCCCGGATGCCGTCGACCTGGCCCTGGTGCGCCCCGTCTAGGAAATCGGCCGAGCCCACGTAGGCCTGCACGGCGTGGGTGCGGTTGTCGACGACGAGCACGGCGGCCTGGCTGATGCCCAGCGGCGCGAGGCGGCGCACGTACTGGCGCGTCAGGTCTTCGGCCTTGGCCTGGGCCGGGCGTACCAGCGTCGACTGCACGCCGGCGCCCTGCTCCAACAGCGAGGGGGAGTTCTGACGCGGCCGGTGGGCGTAGTAGTCCTGCACCAAGCGGCGGGCGAAGTGCGGGGCCAGGCGCGGGGCGGGGCGGCGGCGGGCCAGCAGCGGCTCCTGCAGGGCGTTGTCGATATCCTTCTGTGGGAAGACGCCTTCACTACCCAGGCGGCGCAGCCAGCGGTTGCGCGCCGTGAGCAGGGCCGCGTTGTGGCGGCCGGGCGCCAGGCCGGTGGGATTGTTCGGCACGATGGTGAGCGTGACCGTTTGGGCCAGCGAGAGGTAGTGCGGGGGCTGGCCGTAGTAGAGCAGCGCAGCCGATTTGACGCCCTCCACGTTGGAGCCGTAGGGCACCAGGTTCAGATAGAGCTGCAGGATTTCGGCCTTGGAGTAGTGCGCTTCGAGCTGCAAAGCGCGCAGCATCTCCTGCAGCTTGCCGCCCACGGTGCGCTCCTTGGGCTCCAGCAGCCGGGCCACCTGCATGGTGATGGTGCTGGCCCCGGTGCGCCGGCCGCGGCCCAGGGCGTTGCGCCCGGCGGCCTGCAGCAGGGCTACGGGGTTGATGCCGGGGTGCCAGTAAAACCACCGGTCTTCCTTGGCCACCAGGGCCCGGCGCAGGGTGGGCGAAATGTCGGGCAGGCCGGTAGGCAGGCGCCACTTCTGGTCGGGCGAGAGGTAGGCGTGCAGCACCGAGCCGTCGGCGGCCAGCACCACCGGCGAGGCGGGCGGGGGCGGGGGCAGCGGAAACAGGCGGTCGAGCCCCGCCAGCAGCAGGAGCAGCAGTCCACTTCCGAGCAAAAGCGGTAGCCCGCGGCGCCGATTCATACCCGCAAGATACGTATGCGGGGGCAGGCCGATGAGATGCGGCCTACGGGGGTAATGGCTGTGGGAAGGCAGCAACGCATGCGGTTCAAGCTGCGACGTGCTCGGCCGGGTGCGCAAGGCGTTGGGCCGCGCTTGCGAAGCGTTGGGCAGAGGCTGCGAGGCGTTGCGTTCGGGGCGGGGAGTGTTAAGCCGGGCGTGGGGGCCGCTGCATAGCTGCCGGATTTCAGCGTAGGGTGAGATGTTTGAGCAGGTCGGACCGGCGGATGGGTGTTGAGGACCAACAATAAACCGCAACTATACAGCGGTTTCCTGAACGGTGTAGCGACGCAAGTATGCGTCTCGTCGGTTGCCGCTACATCGTTCGCGAATCCGCTATGAGCGACTCGAACGGGGGAGCTATAATAAACGGCCATTTATTCTTCAAGCTCTGGAAATACATCCCGCAGCTTGAATTTAAAGTCATGGGGCTCCTTAAATATTACTTGAACATCCTCCGGGCTGTCCCAATGCATATTGCGCATGTGATTTATTAGCCTCCTAAGGTCAAGGTTGTTATAAGCGCCAATTAATAGGTTGGCCTCTAAATACTTTGACCCGCCATACCAGCCTCTAGGTAGCGCATCATCATCAACTGATTTGATAACGAAAGGGTAGCCATGGTGTTCAAATTTGTGCAACCCGGTGACTGCCCTGTCGATATCCTCACCTGCCGCCAACGTGATTATCAGATTGGTTACTTGGCTCATATTATGCTTGCTGTTTAAGAACGAAAGTTTACCGACAAAGCTACCCTGGTTCGTGCTCTATCTGAACCGGTTTCTCTACCTTTCCCGCCCCTGCCGCCACCTATCTACCCTATTCCTTCATGACCCCCAACCAACTGCTCCGCCTGCCGCTGCTGGTGTTGCTGGCCTTGCTGTGCGCCTGTTCCAAGCCCGGCGCCGACGACCAATCTACTGCTGATGCCGCCGACGGCGAGGAAATCGACCCCTACGAAAACGTAGTCTTCCGCTTCGACGAGGCGGTGGCCACGGAAAACCAGCTCAACCGCTGGGACACCACGCAGGTGGTGCGCTTCGAGCCGGCGGTGCGGGGCAGGTTTAAGTGGGCTTCGGACCGGGAGCTGGTGTTTTCGCCGGCCGAGCCGTTTCGGCCCAGCACGGCCTTCCGGGCCGAAGTGCGGCCCGAGGCTTTGCCCAGCGGCAAGCAGAAAGCCAAAATCAGCCGCACCAACTTCCACACGCCCTACCTGCGCATGAGCGAGCCGCAGGTGTTCTGGACGGCCAGCGGGGCCGGCTCGGAGCCGCAGGCCCGGCTGAACGCGGTGTTCAACTACAACGTGCGCCCCGCCGACCTGCGCAGCCGCCTCCGCCTGACTTCGGGCGGGCAGCCCGTGGCCTTCGAGGTGATATCGGCCGAGCCCGACCGGGTGGTGGGCATCCGGCCCACGCAGCCGCTGGCGCCGGGCAGCACGGTGGAGCTGCACGTGGAACCCGGCCTCAAGCCCGTGGGCGGGGGCAAGGGCACGGCCGGCAAGCTGGAGGCCTCGGCCCCGGTGCCCGACCCGCGCCAGCTGCAGGTGCGCGAGCTGATCGGCTCTTTGCTCAACGGCGAGCCGGTGGTAACGGTGCTCACCGACCAACCGATATCGGCCGAGCAGGCCCAGGCGGTGGTGCGGGTGGCGCCCACGGTGCCGTTTTCGGTGGAGTCGCTGGAAAGCGGCTTCGTGCTGCGCGGCGGCTTCGAGGTGGGCAAGACCTACACCGTCAGCCTGAACTCGGGCGGCTACGGCAGCCTGGGCGGGCAGATTACCGAGCCGTTCAGCCAGGCCGTGTCCTTCGGCGACGAGCGGCCCAGCATCAGCTTTGCCTCGGGCGGCGAAAAGGCCATGTACCTCGGGGCGCAGGGGCTGCGCAACCTCGGGCTGCGGCTCAACGAGGTCGACAAGGTCAAGGTGAGCATCTACAAGGTGTACGCCAACAACATCCGCGAAATGCTGCGCGCCGGCGAGCAGTACGGCTACGAGTCGAGCGACGAAGAAGGCGGCGAGGAAAGCAACTACGAGGACGGCGAGTACGTGGACCGCAGCTACCGCTACTACAACACCGAGGACTTCGGCAACCTGCTCACGGAGCGTACCTACACCACCTCGGGCCTGCCCAAGGCCGGGGCCCTGCGCCTGCTGCACCTCTCGCTGGATGAGCTGGAATTCGGCTCCCAGATGAAGGGCCTGTACGTGGTGCGGGTACAAGACACGGAGCGCACCTGGCTGCAGGTGTCGAAGCTGGTGGCCGTGTCGGACCTGGGCGTGGTGGTGAAGCGCGACCTGAACGGCGGGGTCATGGTGTTCGTGAATTCGCTGCGCACGGCCAAGCCGGTGGGCGGTGCGGCGGTGCGCTTTATCAGCCAGAACAACCAGGTGATGTTCACCGGCGCCACCAACAGCGGCGGCGTGGCCATGCTCGGGCGGGCCGACAGCGTGCAGAACTCCCGTTTCCGCCTCGACATGGTGATGGTGCAGCACGGGCAGGACTTCACTTTCCTGCAACTCGAACGCGCCCGGGTGGAAACCTCGCGCTACGACGTGGGCGGGCTGCAAAGCAACGCGGCCCACTACCAGGCGTTTCTCTACGGCGACCGGGACCTGTACCGCCCCGGCGACACCATCCGCTCCAATACCGTGGTGCGCACCGACGACTGGCGCCTGCCCGGCCCGGTGCCCATGAAAATCCGCCTGCTGCTGCCCTCGGGCAAGGAATACGCCAGCTACCGGCGCACCCTGAGCAAGGAAGACGGCTCCTTCGAGGCCCAGTTCATCCTGCCCCCGGCGGTGATGACCGGCCTCTACACCATGGAAGTGCTGACCGGCAACGACGTGCTGCTGACCTCGCGGCAGGTGAGCGTGGAGGAATTCATGCCCGACCGCCTGAAAATCACCGTGACGGCCGCGCCCAAATCGGTGCAGCCGGGCCAGACGGTGCGCGCCGCGGTACTGGCCCGGAACCTGTTCGGCCCGCCCGCCACGGATAGAAAAGTGGAAGTGGAATTCTCGCTTAAGCAGAAGCCCTTCACCCCCAAAGACTACCCCGATTACGACTTCTCAATCCGCAGCGGTACCGAGCGGCGCCGCTACTACGGCGAGGAAAGCGGCGACGACAACTCCCTGAACTCGCGCTTCGAAAAAGCCGTGCGCGAAGCCCGCACCGACGCCGCCGGCCGGGCCACGGCCGAATACCAAGTGCCCGACTACGCCGACCTGGGCACGCTGGAAGGCACCGCCTTTGCCACCGTGTTCGACGAAACCGGCCGCCCGGTCAACCGTCTGGCTACCTTCGAGGTGCAGACCCAGTCGGTGATGTTCGGCCTGCAACAGATTCCGGAGCTGGTGAATACCCGGCAGGCGCTGCCGCTGCGCGTGGTGGCCCTTACGCCCCAGGGCCGGGCCGCCCAGAACGCCCAGGGCCAGGTGCAAATCGTGCGGGTGCTGTGGGAAACGGTGCTGGAGCGCCAGGGCGGGCGCTACACCTACAACTCCCAGCGCAAGGAACAGACGGTGCTGAACACGGGCATCGTGGCCGGGCCGGTGGCGCAGCTGGAATACACGCCGGTGTACTCGGGCGAGTACGAGGTGCGGGTGATGCGGCCCGGCGCGGCCACCTACGTGGCCCAGACCTTCTACGCCTACGGCTACGGCGACACCCAGAGCAACGCCTTTGAGGTCAGCAACGAGGGGCAGGTGCAGATTGAGCCCGACAAGCCCAAGTACCAGCCCGGCGACAAGGCCACCCTGCTGCTCAAGACGCCCTTCCCCGGCCGCGTGCTGGTGACGGTGGAGCGCAACCGCGTGCTGGATCACTTCTACGTGGATACCGACGAGAAATCGGCCAAGGTGACCATTCCCATCCGTGCCGGCCACGTGCCCAACGTGTACGTGACGGCCACCGCCATCCGCCCGCTTTCCGCTGATTCCAAGATTCCGCTGACCGTGGCCCGGGGCTTCGTGCCCTTGACGGTAGAAAAGCCCGACTCGCGCCTGCCGGTGGCCATCAAGGCCGTGGCGCAAAGCCGCTCCCAGACCTGGCAGACGGTGGAAGTGCAGACCAAGCCCAACGCCGCCGTGACCCTGGCCGTGGTGGATGAGGGCATCCTGCAGATGAAAAACTACCGCACGCCCGACCCCTTCGGCTACTTCTACCAGAAGCGCGCCCTGGAAGTGTCGGCCCACGACGTGTACCCCTTCCTGCTGCCCGAGCTGGGCACCAGCAGCAGCGGCGGCGACGGGTACGGCCTGAACCGCCGCACCACGCCCGTGCCCTCGCGCCGGGTGCAGCTGGTGGCCCGCTGGAGCGGCGTGAAGCGCGCCGACGGCAACGGCCGCGTGCTGGTCAAAATCCGCGTGCCGCAGTTCAGCGGGGCTTTGCGCCTGATGGCCGTGGCCTACCGAGGCGACGCCTTCGGCTCGGCCGAGCACACCATGCGCGTGGCCGACCCGGTGGTCATCAGCACCGCGCTGCCCCGCTTCCTCAGCCCCGGCGACACGATTGACGTGCCCGTGACGCTGACGAATACGACTACTGGCAAGCTTACCGTGAAAGTGGATGCCTATCCCACTGGCCCGTTGAAGACAGTAGGCCAACGGCAGATAAGAATGCCAGATGTAGCTGGCGTGAAAGAGCCTATTGTAGGCGCTGAATACGAAGCCCGAACCCTCGTTCTGCCTCCGAATTCAGAAAAACGCGTGTCGTTTGGCCTGATAGCCAATTCCACTGGAAATGGTGCGCTTCGAATCGGGGTGAACGTAACACAAGGGTCATTACCCAAACTGGAAAAGAATCCCGGCCAACCTGAGCGTTCAGGTGCACCAACACGCTTCACCGAAACCATCGAACTACCCGTCCGTCCGGCCTCGCCCTTGCAGATGCGTACCGGCGGCGGGGCGGTGGCGGGCGGCAAGACGCAGGCGCTGGACTTACGCACCGACTTCCTCTCGACTTCGCAGCGCAGCCAGCTGGTGCTGAGCCGCTCCCCGATGACCGAGTTCAGCAAGGACTTGCGCTACCTGCTGCAGTACCCCTACGGCTGCCTGGAGCAAACCGTGTCGGCGGCCTTCCCGCAGATATACTACCCCGACCTGGCCGCCACGCTGGGCCAGACCAAGAAAGCCCAGCGCTACAACCCCAACTACCACGTGCAGGAGGCCATCCGCAAGATTGAGAGCATGCAGCTCTACAACGGCGCCCTCAGCTACTGGCCCGGCGGCGACTACGACAACTGGTGGGCCACCGCCTACGCCGCCCACTTCCTGCTCGAAGCCAAGCGCGCCGGCTTTGCCGTCAACCAGGGCATCCTCGACAAAACCCTGCGCTACCTGCAGTACCGGGTGCGCAAGCGCGAAACCGAGCCCTACCAGTACTTCGATGCCTCGAACATTGCCCGCGAGCAGACCATTGCCAAAAAGGAAAACGCCTACTCGCTCTACGTGCTGGCCCTGGCCGGCCTGCCCGACCCGGTGGCCCTGAACTACTACCGCGCCAACCAGCGCCTGCTGGCCCAGGACTCCCGGTTCGTGCTGGCCAGTACCAGCGCCCTGTCGGGCCAAACCAAGGGCTTCCGCGAGCTGCTGCCGCGCACCTTCAACCAGCCCGCCGCCCGCCGCGCCCTCGACGGCTCGTTCTACTCCCCGGTGCGCGACCTGGCCCTGGCCCTGAACACCCTCATCGACGCCGACCCCCAGAACCCGCTGGTGGCGCAGATGGCCCGGCAACTCGCGCGGCAGGTGAAATCGGCCGGCTGGCTGAGCACCCAGGAGCGCAGCTTCGCCCTGCTGGCCCTGGGCAAAGTGGCCCGCCAGAACAAGAACGCCACCGTCACGGCCACCCTGGCCGATGCCACTGGCGCCGTGCTCGGCCAGTACAAAGGCCCGCAGGATTTGAACGTGAACAACGTCGCGGGCCGCCGCCTCAGCCTGAAAACGGCCGGTACCGGCAGCCTCTACTACTTCTGGACGCTGGAAGGCATTTCGCCCACCGGCCGCATCACCGAGGAAGACCAGTACCTGCAGGTGCGCCGGCAGTTCCTGGACCGCACCGGTGCGCCCGTCGGCCGGGCCGAGTTCCGCCAGAACGACCTCGTAGTGGTCAAAATCACCCTGCAAGCGGGCACCTACGCCGGTGAAGTGCCCAACGTGGCCATTACCGACCTGCTGCCCGCCGGCCTGGAAATCGAAAACCCGCGCATCGGCGCCGTGCGGGAGCTGACCTGGGCCACCGACGCCGCCACGCCCGACTACCTCGACGTACGCGACGACCGGATCAACCTCTTCACCACCGCTACCGCCGCGCCTAAGCACTTCTATTACCTGGCCCGGGCCGTGTCGAAGGGCACCTTCAAGCTCGGCCCGGTGAGTGCCGACGCCATGTACAACGCCGAGTACCACTCCTACAACGGCGCGGGCACGGTGCGGGTGCTACCGGGGAGAAAATTCCCAGAAGTTGGGATAGTTGGAGTTGATTGCGTCCCAGCCCCAGACCAGATATCCTTTGTCGGGGGAGCTAATGTTGCTGGGGCTTGGAATAAACGAGCCTATGAAATCAGACTCGCGGGCCCAGGTATCAGCTTGCGGGTTGTAGACAAAGCACTGGCGGGATTCGGTCATCAGGTAGCCCCGGCCCCCGGCGGAAAAGCCGTTGGCACGCTCGGTACTCAGCGGCAAATCGGCTTTACGCGCCCAACTGTTGGTCAGGGGGGAGAATTCCCAGAAGTCGAGCAGCAAGTCGGAGGAAGTGCCCGTAGAGCCGCCGCCTACGTAGGCCTTGCCGTTGAGGACAAAAAACGTCGAAAGAGTGCGCGCCGGGCCCGGAAAAGTGCCAATGCGGCGCCAGAAGCCTAGTTGCGGGTCGTACTCCATCACCTTTTGCCCGTCCATCGGACCAGTATCGATCAGGTAGCCTTTGGTGCCGAAGCCAAATACCGCGCTGGACCGACTTCTGACGTACGGGGCGGAACTGGGCGTGCTCCACTGGTCGGTGGCCGGGTCGTAGCGGTAAAAGCGAAACTGGTCGGATGGGGGAGAACTAACGCTGACGCCGACGTAGGCAGCGTTGCCGAGCACGAAGCTTACCAGCTCTCCTACGTGAGTGGTGAGGGTGAGCGGCCCAACCGGGTGCGGAGCTTTGCGGCTCCACGCATTCTGAAGCGGGTCGTAAGCCCACAGCTCGTTGTTGCCGGGCACGACCGTGTAAACTTTGCCGCCCAGATAGAAACCGGTTCCATACACGCTACCACGACCAACAAGGTTAAAGTCTGCCTTGCGCGTCCAGCGGCCCGTCGTCAGGAAAAACGGGCGCACCGCGGTGGCTGTTTTTCCGTAAATCGAGAGGGTCAGCGGCCCATTGGTGGCATTGCCAGGCACCTTGACCTTAAGCGTATCAAAGTAGCTGCTTTTGCGCACGTAATAGGCCTTGGCCTCGCCGGAACCGAATTTGACAACGTTGTTGGCCGGCATCGCGCTGAAATCATTGCCGAGGAGCATAACCGTAGCGTCTACCGCGGCGGCCTGAGGATAAAAGTGAAATATGCCCGGCGCAGCAAGCTGCTCGGTTGGGGCGGGTTCGGGCGCAGGGGGGTGGCAGCTGGCCAGAAATGGTAGCGTAGCCACGGCTAACGGGAGGCGGGACATAGGACGATGAAAAGCAGCTACTAAACAGGATAGGCAATAAAAGTAAGCAGGATAGGGTAATAATTTCAGACCGAAAAGCGTATGGATTGCGACAGGCGGCACCACGAATTACAGACTGCTCGGGCTTAGGGCCAGGCATTCCGAATTAGTCGAATACGGCTAGAGCCTGTTATGGACTGGTGGCCTTAAAAACGCCTTTTGCTAGCAGCAAGGTGACAAAGGCGAAAAAATGAAATTGCTGCATGGTCACGGCCAGGCGCTCGTAGTCGCGGGCCAGGCGGCGAA
>NZ_QHKM01000009.1 GCF_003258365.1 Hymenobacter edaphi
CCTCGACACCTACTTCAACCTCGACCGCCGTCACTCCGCTCTCGGCTACCGCTCGCCCCACCAGTTCGAAACCGACCTCGCCAATCACCTACCTTAGCACTCTGTCCGTTTCGGCTAGACCGCCCCATACAACGTCATTGAATACACAAGCTACTTTGTCCAGCTTTCTTAGATAAAGCCGGCTACACACCAATACACCGCTCCTACTTGGTTTTCAAACTCACCAAGGGTTCGGGTGTAAATCAGCACCACTGAGCTGCTCACGTACATACTGCCGTACCACAACTTGCTGTGCAGGTGTAAGGGATTTGCTGCTGCCAGTGTAAAAGCCCGCTACGATCAACTCCAGCTTACGCAGCAAGAGGCGGAACCGGTCGCGGCTCATGTTCAATTCAAGCGCCATTCGGCTTTTGCGCTTCATCGCTGATGGCAATACTTGCCCGGCCAAATAGTGCTGGGCGTCTCGTCTGTGTGGCCATGCGCTCATGCAAAACGGGCTTTGGGTTTCTCTAATGAAGCCAGCACCTCGTTGTGCTTGAAGTACAGGCGGCGTCCTTTGCGGTAGAAGGGCAAGCGCCCCGCGCGCATCCACTCGTAGCACGTCGGGCGGGAAATGGAGAGCAAGGCGCACACGTCCTTCATTTGCAGCAGGGCTCCGGGTTTATCGACGGGTGGGCGCCCTTCGGAGGAAGCAAGCACACGGGCCAGTGCCCGCGCAAAGCAATCGGTGAGGAATTGTTCGGCCTCCGGCAAACTGAGTTGAAATAGGTAGTGGTTCATGGGTTGTTAGATGAATGCCCAAAACAACTACTTCCCTTTTCGCAAAGAGTGCACACCATGCACAAGTGCACTATTGTGCACTCCTCCCAAGGTGCTCCTATGCCTTTGTCGCCCGGCCGCGTGGGGGAAACCACCGCCTAAACTGTTCGACTAGATCGTTGGGGACCAAATCCCAGCGTGCGGCCAACGACCGGGAAAGTGAACACCCGAACCGGGCACTGAAGGCCCGCGCTAACGCAGTGCGGTTGGTAGTGGCCAAGTACCCGCCTTCCGATAAGGCCATAACCAGCGCGACCAGTTCTCGTTTGCGGCCGCTGATCCCTGCCCACTGTCCGGCGGCATTCAGCACGTCCCGCGCCTGCAGCGCCTCCACGATATCTGCTCCCTTTACCTCGGGCCGGAACAACTCTTCGAACGCCGGATCGGTCCGCCGCGGCTTGGGCAGCGCTGTCACCAGCCGGCGCCGCCGTTGTTGCCGCTGCAACCGGCGCTGGGTAGCCGCCACGCCCTCGTGCACGCCGGGCGGCTCGGGGTAGCCCAGCAAATCCAATTGCAGGCGGCGCAGGTCGCGCAGCACCCGGTGCCATACCTCCAGCAGCAAAAACGCATGGAATTGCGCGTCGCTGCTGAGCCGAACGGCCGCCTCGCGCACCGCCAAGGGATCAACGGCGTCGAAGTCAGCAAATAGAGGAAGCCGTCGGCAACGCTCGGTTGTGTCCGCATGCAGGATCCGTAAGACTTCCAATCGGTGCCAATCGGTGGCTAGGTCCCGCACGGGCGCTACCAACTGCTGCAGGGCCTGTTGCGCGAGCTTGGGCGCATGTTCGTCCCACTCGCGGTGACGTGCCGTTTGAACAGCGGCGGAAACAGAAGGGTCAGAAGCAGACATATGTGCGGAATGGCAGTTACAAATCGAAAGCTACGCCCTAGCCACCCCAATCACCAAAGCATTCTGGGGCCATAAAGCTCAACTAGACGCTATTTGCTAACGGCTGACATGTGCCAACCTGACCGCTTGCTCTTACTTGACCAATCCTGCTAAACAGCCACCTAAATCAAGCTGGGATGCCTGAGTTTCCATACCCACTTACATACCCAGTAAATAAAAAACCCTGTCTGCAGTTTGCAGACAGGGTTTTTAGTGATTCCGCTGGGATTCGAACCCAGGACCCGTACATTAAAAGTGTACTGCTCTACCAGCTGAGCTACAGAATCGTTTTCTTTGTGGTCGGCGACCTGCTGTCGTCGATTGTGGCACAAAAGTAGCGGGCTACTCATCTAATGCCAAATTTTCCGGCAAAAAAAATTGCGGCATACGGGCTGCTTATCGTGCTTTGGGCGCAATGCGCTATTCTTCAGGCTGCTCCCTCGCTCCCATCCACCGCTGACTCGCTGTTTGCCGGCGGCCGGCCGCTGGAGGCTTACCAGCAATACCGCCAACTGCTGCACCGCCGCCTGGTAAGCCGGCAGCAGTTGCTGCGCATGGCCGCGGTGCAGGAAAGCCACGACCAGTACCCGGCCGCGCTCTATTACCTGAACCTGTACCAGCAGTATTACCCCAGCCCGGTGGTGTGGCGCAAGACCGCGGAATTGGCCGCGGCGCACCGCCTGACGGGTTACCCCGACAACTGGCGGCAGCAGTTGGGCCTGTCGCTGCGGCGCTACTACCCCACGGTGCTGCAGGGCCTGCTGGCCATCGGCGTGGCCGTCGGTACGCTGCTGTTGGTGCGGCGGCGCGGGCTGGCGCGCGGGTGGTGGCTCACCTACGGCTTTTACCTGCTGTTTGTGGCCGCGTTCCTGAACATCTTCGATACCAGCACCGTGGGCCTGGTATGCCGGCCCCGGGCGGCGCTGATGAGTGCGCCCAGCGCCGGCGCGGCCTGGCTGACCACGGCCGCGGCCGGCGACCGGCTGCTGGTACGCGGGCAGCAGGACATCTGGTACAAGGTGCTGTGGCGCGGCCGTACTGCCTACATCCGGCAGCACGACCTGCTGCTGGTGCAGTAACGCCCGGCTAGCGCACCGGCGAGTCTTTTTCCTTACGAAACTCGTTGAGCACCAGCCGGTCCATAATGCCGGCGGGCAACCACTTGTTCAGAAACACCGTCAGCTTGCCCTTGCTGGTAAGCACCAGCGTGGGGCTGCGCTGCTGCACGGCCCGCAGAATGTGCTGGGCCACTTCCTCGCTGCTCATCATGCTGGCCTCGTCGCGGGGCGACTCGCCTTGCTGCGAGCCGTCGGCGGCCAGGGCGGTGTTGCGGATATTGGAGGCGGTGAAGCCGGGGCAGGCCGTGAGTACGTGCACGCCCTGGGGGGCCAACTCCGTGCGCAGGGACTCCAGGAAGCCGTTCATGGCAAACTTGGAGGCCGAATAGCCGGTGCGGCCCGGCAGCCCGCGGTAACCGGCAATGCTGGAAATGCCCACCACGCTACCGCCGCCGCTGAGCAGGTGCGGCAGGGCGTACTTAGTGGTGTAGACGGTGCCGAAGAAGTTGGTTTGCATCAGCCGGCGGATAACGTCGAGCGAGGCATCGGCGAAAACGGCGCGCATGGAAATGCCGGCGTTGTTGATCAGCACGTCGAGGCGGCCGAAGGCCTGCACGGTTTCGGCCACGGCGCGCTGGCAGTCGGCTTCCTCGCCCACGTCGGCGCGGATGGCGCGGGCCTCGATGCCCTGGGCGGTTAGCAGAGCGAGCGTTTGCTCCAGGCGGGCCGCGTCGCGGCCGGTGAAGGCGACGCGGGCCCCGGCCCGGCCAAACGCCAGGGCGCAGGCCTGCCCGATGCCGGAGGTGCCGCCCGTAATCAGAACTACTTTTTCGTGCATGTGCAAAAGCGAAGTTAGGCCGTGGCTGCGGCCAGGACCAGCGGGCAAAACTACGGGCTTTTTTGGCAGGCCCGGGGCCCGGCCGCCTTTGGTCGACAAAACTGCCGGAACTGTCGATTTAGGCGCTTAAAAGTTGGATTGAAGGGAGTAAAGCCTTGGATTTACTCGCTACATTTAAGGCGGTGAATTCCCTCCCTACCGTCTACTTTATGACGCAGCATCTACGATTTGGGCGCCTGGCGCCGTTGTTTATTGTATTGGCCGGCTGGTTATCAGCCGCATCGGCGGCGGCCCAGTGCCCGGCCACCACCAGCACCTGCACGCCGGGCTCGGCGCCCTCCTCGTCGTACCCCTTTGCCATGGGTGTTTTCAACGTGACGCTGGGCACCATCAACAGCACCACCCTGGGCGTGGCCGACGGCTACCGCGACTACTCCTGCACGGTGGGCACCACGCTCAACATCGGGCAGAACTACCCCGTGCAGGTGCGCACCAACGCCGCGGCCGACGAGAACGTGCGCGTGTGGATTGACCTCAACAACGACGGTCAGTTCAACAACACGGCCCAGAGCAGCGGCGGCGAGCTGGTGTTCAGCTCGTCGGGCCGCGGCACGCAGACGGGCACGGTGCGCATCAGCGCCGGGGCCACCACCGGCGTGGCCCTGCGCATGCGCGTGGCCGCCGACTACGTAAACGCGACCGTGCCTACCCCCTGCTCGACGCCGCAGTACTCGCAGACCGAGGACTACCGCGTGACGCTGCAGGCGGCCACGGCGGCGCCGGTGGCGGCCTTCGTGGCTGATCAGACCCTGACCTGCTCGGGCTGCGTGCAGTTCACCGACCAGAGCACCAACGGCCCGACCAGCTGGCTGTGGGACTTCGGCGACGGCACGACCAGCACCCAGCAGAGCCCGCGCAAATGCTACACCACGGCCGGCACCTACACCGTGACGCTGACGGCCACGAACACGACTGGCTCGAACACCAGCACCCGCACCGGCTACATCACCTACAACAGCCAGGTGCCGGTGGCGGCCAGCTGTACCCCGGCCACGCTCAACTACTGCTGCAACTACGGCATCACGGCCGTGACGCTGAGTACGCTCAGCAACACCTCGGCCAGCGGTACGGCCGGCTACCAGGACTTCACCTGCGCCGGTCGGGTGTCGCTGACGGCGGCGACCCGCTACCCGATTACCATCATCACCAGCAGCAACCGGCAGGACACGCGCGTGTGGCTGGACATGAACAACGACGGGCAGTTTGCCGGCACCGAGCAGCTGCTGCAGTCGCTCGACCAGGCCTCGCCGGTGACGGGCTTTGTGACGATTCCGAACACGGCGGTGACGAACACGCCCCTGCGCCTGCGCATCGTGTCCGACTACGTGGGCTCGAGCTTTACGGCCTGCGCCGGCGTGCAGCAGGGCCAGGCCGAAGACTACACCGTGACGGTGCTGCCCAACACCCAGCCGCCGGCGGCCGATTTCACCTCCAACTACTCCAGCACCTGCACCAACCCGGTGCAGTTCACGGACCAAAGCTCCAACGCCACCAGCTGGGCGTGGACGTTCGGCGACGGCGGCACCTCGACGCAGCAGAACCCCGTGCACACCTACGCCGCCTCGGGCGTGTACGACGTGGCCCTGACGGCCACCAACGCCTTCGGCAGCCAGACCATGACCAAGCGCGCGTACATCGCCGTATCGGTGCCCTGCCTGACGTACTGCGCTTCCTCCGGCACCAACCTCAACTCGTGGATTACCTCGGTGCAGATCAGCGGCGGCTCGCTCGCCACGCCCTTCGTCAGCACGTCCTCGGCGGATGCCGGCGGCTACGGCAACTACACCACCCGCGTGGCGCAGCTGCGCCAGGGCACCACCTACACGATGAACGTGGCTACGGCCAACAACTTTCAGCGCACCACCACGGTCTGGATTGACTACAACCGCAACGGCTCGTTTACCGACGCCGGGGAGCAGGTGTTTAACGTGACGGGCACCACCACCATGTCGGGCCTGCTCAGCGTGCCCACCGCGGCTGCGGCCGCCGGCTTTACTCGCATGCGGGTGCTGATCCGGCTGAATTCCAACGCCCCGCAGCCCTGCCTGCAGAACCAGGTGAATTCCGAAACGGAGGACTACTCCGTCAACATCTCGCCCGCGCTGGCCACGGCCGGCGCCCGGGAGCTGCCGGGCCTGGAAGTGTACCCGAACCCCACCGCCGACGGCCACCTGCAGCTGCACCTGGGTGCGACGGCTGCGGGCACCTACGAGGCCACCGTCGAGAACCTGCTCGGGGCCGTGGTGCTGCGCCAGCCGGTGCGCCTGGGCGCCGCCACCGATGCGGCCCTGAGCCTGAGCCAGCTTCCGCAGGGCGTGTACGTGCTGCGTCTGCGCGGGGCCAATGGCGAGCAGGCGTCCCGCCGCATCGTGCGCAACTAACCCCGCCCCGCGGATTTTTCTCCCGGCCGAAACCTTGGTTTCGGCCGGGCTTTCCGGTCTTTTCTCCCCCCTACTTATATGACTAAACTTTTCCTCCGCTACGGGCTGCTTCTGCTGCTGCTGCTGGGCCTGGCGGCGCCGCAGGCGCAGGCCTCCCACTTGCTCGGCGGCGAAATGACCTACACCTACCTCGGGGCCCTGGGCACCGGGACCACCCCGTTTCGCTACCGGGTGACGGTGCTGATCTACGTCAACGCCGCGCTCGGGGGCTCGACGCCCTCCAGCGTGCCCGACGGCCGCCCGCAGATTACCGTCAACTTCTACAACAAGTCGCAGAACGGGATACTGATCCGCTCGCTGAACATGAACCGGCTGAGCAATCCGCTCATCGTGCCGCCGGGCTGCACGTCGGCCGGCACGCCGGTGCCGGTGCGCCTGTGTCGCTACGAAGCGACGGTGGATTTGCCCGTTTCGTTTGACGGCTACTACGCCACCTACACCGACGGCACCCGCAACCGGGGCATCACCAACCTGGCCAATCCCTCGGACTCGCAGCAGCAGACCATCTACATGGAAATGGCCCCGCCGCTGCTGCCCAACACCTCGCCCACGTTTTCGGACACGGCCGTGGTGGTTATCTGCCAGGGCGACACCAGCCTGTTTCTGAACAACGCCGTGGACCCCGACGGGGACCGGCTCGTGTACTCGCTGGTCACGCCCTACGACCGGCTGGTCAATAACAACCAGTTTACGCCCCCGCCCATTGCGGTGCAGTACGCGGGGGGCTACGGCCCGACAACCCCGTTCGGCACGAGCCCGGGCAACTTCGCCAGCCTGAACGCCAGCACCGGCCTGGCCACCTACGCCGTGACCCAGCTGGGCAACTACGTGGTATCGGTGGAAGTCAAGGAGTTCCGGACCATCAACGGGCAGCAGGTGCAGGTGGGCGCCACCCGCCGCGAAGTGCAGCTGGTGGTGCGAACCTGCCCGCCCAACAACTCGCCGCAGTTTACGGCCAGCTCGGTGGCCCAGCACCTCTTTACGGTGGAGGAAGGCCAGACCCTGAACTTCACCCTGGGCACCACCGACGCCGACGGTAACACCGTCACCCTGAAAGCCAACAGCGTGCTGCTCGACGGCACCGGGGGCTACAACGCGACCTTTGGCGGGCAGGCCGGCACGGTGCTCCCGGGCGCCCTCACCGGCAGCGCCTCGGTGGTGGGTGCGGGCGGCAACGCCAGCGCGGCATTCCGCTTCACTCCCCGCTGCGGCGACGCGCGCGCCAACCCCTACGACGTGGTGATTACGGCCACGGACCAGGTGAACTGTAATTCCAAGACCATTGCCGACGTATTCCAGATTCAGGTAACGCGCACGGCGGCGCCCACGGCCCTGAGCGGCGACAGCGTGGTGTGCGACGCCTCGCAGGTGCGCACCTACACCGCCGCCGGCCCCACCCCGGCCGGCGGCTACACCTGGCGCGTGCAGGGCGGCACGATTCAGGGCTCGGCCACCGGCCCGGCCATTCAGGTGCGCTGGAACGGCACCGGCCAGGGCCGCGTGACGGTGCGCAACATCTCGGCCTTCGGCTGCCAGAGCGACTCGCTGAGCCGCACCATCAACATCCGCCCGGCCAGCACGCTGGCCGTGACGGCTTCCGTTCCCAGCATCTGCGCGGGGCAATCGGTGACGCTGACGGCGACCAACGGCACGACCTACACCTGGACCGGCGGCACCGGCACGCCCACCAGCGGCAGCAGCATCACCGTCTCGCCAACGCAGACCACCACTTACTCCGTCAGCTCGGGCGACGGTGTGTGCACCACCACGCGCACCATCACGGTGACGGTGAATCCGCTGCCGCAGGCCAACGTGGGCGCTACGGCCACCCCGACGGTGTGCTCGGGCGAATCCATTACGCTGGGCGCGGCGGCCGTAGCCGGGCAGACCTACCAGTGGAGCCCGGCCACCGGCCTGAGCAGCGCCACCGTGGCCAACCCGACGCTGACGCTGACCAACGCTACCGCGGCCCCCATCACCCAGACCTACACGCTCACGGTTACCACCACCAGCACCGGCTGCACCAGTACGGCGGCCGTGACGGTGACGGTGAACCCCGGCGCGACGGCCAACGCGGGCACGGCCCCAACCTTCTGCTCCGGCGAATCGGCGCAGCTGGGGACGGCAGCGGTGGCGGGGCTGACTTACCAGTGGAGCCCGGCGACGGGCCTGAGCAGCGCCACCGTGGCCCAGCCCACCGTCACGCTGACCAACACCACCGCGGCCCCCATCACCCAGACCTACACCGTGACGACCACCACGCTCCTCGGCTGCCAGGCGACCAGCCAAGTGGTAGTGACGGTGAATCCGCTCATCGTAGCCCAGCCGGGCACCAACGTGGCCATCTGCTCGGGCGCTTCGGCCCAGCTGGGCGCGGCGGCGGTGACGGGGCTGACTTACCAGTGGAGCCCGGCGACGGGCCTGAGCAGCGCCACCGCGGCCCAGCCCACCGTCACGCTGACCAACACCACCGCGGCCCCCATCACCCAGACCTACACGCTGACCACGACCTCGGCCAGCACCAGCTGCGCCGGCACGGCCACCGTAACGGTGACGGTGAACCCGCGCCCGCAGGTGGCCCCGAACACCCCGCTCACGGTGTGCTCGGGCCAGGCCGCGGCGCTGACCGGCACGACGGCCGCCCCGGGCGTCACCTACGCCTGGACCTCGGCCACTATCGGCGACCTGGATAACCCGGCCTCCCCCACCCCGACGGCCACCGTTACCAACTCGACCAACGCCTCCATCGTGCGCACCTACACCCTGACGGCCACCAACCCGGCCGCCGTGGGCGGCTGCACCAACACGGCGGTGTTTACGCTGACGGTCAACCCGGCCGTCAACGTCAACGCCGGGAGCAACGTGACGGTGTGCTCGGGTGACACGCCCCCGCAGCTGGGCGCCGCCCCGCAAGCCGGCTACACCTACCAGTGGAGCCCGGCGACGGGCCTGAGCAGCGCCACTGTGGCCAATCCTACCTTCACCCAGACGCTGGCGCCGGGGGCCGGGCCGCAGGTCATTACCTACACCCTCACGGCCACCACGCCCGAGCGCTGCTCGGCCACCGCGCAGGTAGTGGTGACGCTCAACCCGGCCGCGGAGGCCGTGGCCGGCACCGACCAAACCATCTGCACGGGCCTTACCACGCAGATCGGTGCTCCGGCCGAGGCGGGGCTGACCTACCAGTGGAGCCCGGCAACGGGCCTGAGCAGCGCCACCGCGGCCCAGCCCACCGTGTCGCTGACCAACGCCAGCACCACCGCCTTGCTCACCCAGCAATACATCCTGACGGTGCGCAACAGCTTCGGCTGCTCGGACCGCGACACGGTGCTGGTGACGGTGAACCCGACGGTGGTGGTGACGCCCGGCGCCTCGCCCCGCAGCGTGTGCTCGGGGGAGTCCATCACGCTGGGCGCCCCGGGCCTGCCGGGCTACCGCTACCAGTGGAGCCCGGCCACCGGGCTGAGCAGCGCCACCGTGGCCAACCCGGTATTCAACCAGACGCTGGCCCCGGGCTCGGCCCCGCTGACCATTACCTATACCCTGACGGCCACCTCGCCCCAGAACTGCCCGGCTACCGCGCAGGTGGTGGTGACGCTCAACCCGGCCGTGGACGTGCAGGCCGGCCCGGACGTGGCCATCTGCGCGGGCAAGTCGACGCGCCTGGGCACGCCGGCCCGCACCGGCTACCAGTACCTGTGGACGCCGGCTACCAACCTGAGCAGCGCTACGGCGGCCCAGCCCACCTTCAGCACCCCGCTCAACGGCGCGGCCCAGACGCTGCGCTACGTGCTGCGGGCTACCACGCCGCAGGGCTGCGCGCTGACCGATACGGTGGTGGTGACAGTGAACCCGCGCCCGGCCAACGACAGCATTCAGGGCACGGCTTCGGTGTGCCCCACGGTGCAGGGCGTGGCCTACAGCATCCGCAACCCGCGCAACACGGCCTACCAGTGGATTGTGAGCGGCGGCACCATTGCCAGCGGGCAGGGCACGCCGAACATCACCGTGAACTGGGGCGCGGCCAGCAGCACCGCCAACGTGCGCGCTTTCCAGCTGAACGCCGCCACCGGCTGCTCGTCCGACACGGTGGCCTTCCCGGTGCGCATCAACTCGATTCTGCTCACGCAGAAGCCCACCGGCCCGTTGCGCGTGTGCCAGGCCGACGGCCCCTACACCTACCAGACGCAGCTGACTGCCGGTTCGGTGTACGGCTGGCAGATCATCGGCGGCACGCAGGTTAGCACCAGCGGCGCCGCGGTGGTGGTGAACTGGACGCGCACCGGCATCGGCAAGATTGTGGTGACGGAATCGAGCAACCCGGCCGGCGGCCGCTGCCTCGGCACCTCCGATACGCTGTTCGTGACGGTGCTGCCCTCGCCGGCCGCCCTGACCGTCAACGGTCCGGCCCGCGTCTGCACGGGCACCGCGGCCACGTTCACCGTGCCTTCGATTGCCTCCCCAACTTACCAGTGGACCCTGAACGGCACGGTTGTGCCCGGCGTGGTGACCAACAGCGTCACCTTCCCGACGCTGGCTCCCGGCCCGTACACGCTGTCGGTAGTGGCCACCAGCAGCGGCGGCTGCGCCAGCCCCGCGGCCACGCGCACCTTCACCGTTGATCCGCTGCCGGTGGCGCCCACCGTTACGGGCCCGCGCTCGGTGTGCCCCGAGGGCCTGACCGGCGTGACGTACAGCATCGGCAGCGCCAGCAGCACCAGCACCTATCAGTGGACGGTGGTGGGCGGTACCGTCGCCAGCGGCCAGGGCACCGGCTCGGTGCAGGTGACCTTCTCCGGCACCGCCCCCACCCGCAGCGTGGCGGTGACGGAAACCTCGCAGTTTGGCTGCGCCGGCCCGGCCACCACCATCATCCTGCCGCTCGACAACGCGACGGTGGCCCTGAACGCGGCGTCGGTGGACCAGACCACGGACCGCAAAATCACGCTGACGCTCAGCGTGGCCGACCGCAGCAACAACGCGGGCCAGGTGCGCATCCTGCGCCGCAACGCGGGCAGCACCACTGCCTTTAGCCAGGTGGCCACGGTGGCCAACGCGGCCAGCAGCTACGACGACACCAGCGCCGACGCCGATGCCACCGCCTACGAGTACCGCCTGGAGCTGCTCAACAGCTGCGGCACGGTGCTCAACAGCTCGAACCACACTACCATGCGCCTGGAAGTGACGGGCACCCAGACCGGCTCGGGCCGCGCCCAGGATGCGGTGAGCCTGCGCTGGAACGCCTACCAGGGCTTCGCGGTGCAGCGCTACGAGGTGTACCGCCAGGCCGATGGCGGCCCGGCCGAGCTGGTGCAGACCGTGACGCCCACCACGGCCCCGGACTACACCGTGAGCTTTGCCACCAGCGCCGCCGGCTTCGACCAGCACTACCGCGTGAAAGCCGTGGGCGCTTCGCAGGTTTCGTTCTCCAACGAGGCCGGCCGCGCCTTCACCAACGAGCTGGATTTCTACAACGTGATGACGCCCAACGGCGACAACCTGAACGACCAGCTCACCATCAAGAACGTGGCGCTGTACCCGGGCAATACGCTGGCCATTTACAACCGCTGGGGCAAGCAGGTGTACCAGACGCGCAACTACCAGAACACCTGGACCGGCGACACCCAGCCCGCCGGCACGTACTACTTCATGTTCACCGAAGCCTCCGGCAAGGTGACGAAGGGGTGGTTTGAAATCATCCGGTAAGCCGGGTACGATTCGCTGAAAACGGCCGTTCGGAGCAGATCCGGGCGGCCGTTTTGCGTTACCTTCCGGCCACTTTATTTCCCTTGGTGTTATGCGTCTTCTATCGATTCTGGCCCTGCTGCTGGCCAGCCTGACGGCCCACGGCCAGGCCATTATCAACCTCGACTTCGAGCCCGAAGCCAACGGCCGCCGCCCGCTGCTGCTCCGGGGCCGCCGCCAGTACCCCGACGACCTGCTCATCCGCCTCGACACCACCAGCCGGGCCCAGCACGGCCGCGGCAGCCTGCTCATCGACGCCTCGCGGGCCGAAGAGGCAGAAGCTACTTTTATTTCGGCGACCATTCCCGTCACGGACTCGCTGCGCGGGCAGATTGTCACCTTCACGGCCTGGATTCGCACCGAAGACTTCAGGGGCCAGGTCTGGCTGAGCGCCAATTCCGGGGTCATCAATGAAAGCTTATCCAGTGGCAACACCCGCACCGATGCGGTGTCAGCGACGCCCACGGCCGACTGGCAACAGTTGCGGCTGCAGCTGCCCGTGAGCCGGATGGCAGACCATGTGTGGCTGGCCGTGCACATGAACGGGCGGGGCCGCATTTGGCTCGACAACTACCAGCTGCACTGGCGGAACCAGCCCTGGGTAGATGCGCCCCTGCCTGGCACCGAGGCTCTGCTGCTGCCGCCCGGCACGCCCCTGCCCGACTGGGACTTCGAGCGCCGCGGCCCCGCCGAAGTGCGCGGCCCCCAGGCCTGGCCCCGCCGCTGGCAGCTCGATTCGGCCGTGGTGCAGCACGGCCGGCGCAGCCTGCGCGTGCCGGCCGCCGAGGCGGGTGCGGCCCCGGTGTACCTGGGCGTGGTGCCCCTCGACTCGCTGCAGGGCAAAACGCTGACCATCCGCGGCTACGTGCGCTATGCAACGGCCACCGGTGCGCCGGCCCAGCTACAGTACCGCATCCTCAGCAACAGCGACCGGCGCAGCTTTCCGTACGACCGGTTTAAGTGGCCGGGCCAGCTGCTGACGGCGGCGCTGCCGGCCCCCGCTGGCCCACCCGGCTGGCAACCCTTCGAGCTGAAAGTGCCTATTTCGGATAGATTCAACCACTCCGAACTGACCCTGCTGCTGCGGCCCGGCGCCGGCCCCGTGTGGCTCGACCACCTGGAGCTGCTCGTCGACGGCCACGGCTTCACCCCCACAGCCCCGCCCACGCCCGGCCTCCCCAAGCCCGCCGAGCTGGCCTGGCTGCGCAAAGCCGCTGTGCCGCTGCGCACCACCGCCCCCGACGGCGGCGACCAGAAGGACCTGGCCGCTTTCGGGCAGCTGGTGGGCACGAGCAAGGTTATCGGGCTGGGCGAAGTCACGCTGGGTTCCCACGAGCAGATGCAGCTCAAGCACCGCCTGTTTCGCTACCTGGTGGAGCAGAAGGGTGTGCGCCTGCTGGCCCTCGAAGCCGACCTGGGCCCCTGCCTGGCCCTGAACGACTACCTGCAAACCGGCCAGGGCGACCCGAAAGCCCTGGTGGCCGAGCTGCCCGCCTGGGACACCGCCGAAATGCTGGCCCTGGTGCAGTGGATGCGCAGCTACAACCAGCGCGCCCCCGGTGCCAAGCTGCAGCTGCTGGGCCTCGACCTACAAGAAGCCCCCGCAAGCCTGCGCTACCTGCGCCCGCACCTGCCCGCCAGCCCCAATTACCGCACCGACAAGCTGGCCGAGCTGCAGGCCCACCTGCGCGAGCTGGAAGCGGCCAACGTCCAGCTGCACCTGCTCCGGCAGCCTGACGCCGCCGCGCCCCTGCTTGCCGAGGCGCAGCGGCTGCTGGCCGAGCTGCGCACCGCCTACGACCTACCCGCCAAGCTCAGCAGCCGCTACCAGCCCTTCCCCGGCGAAGCCGTGCTGCTGCCCCAACTGCTGCGCGTGGCCGAGCAATTCAGCCTCTACCACACCCTCGCCGCCAGCCTCCGCCCCTCCTACCGCGCCGCCTGCCTGGCCGAAAACCTACAGTGGGCACGGGCTCAAACCAGCGGCGGCAAGGCGGTGGTCTGGTCGCACAACGAAAGCCTCGCCACCTACAACCGCGACGACGAAACCCTGGGTATGCAGCTGCGCCGCCAGTACGGGGCCGACTTCCTGGCCGTGGGCCTGGCCTTCCACGAGGGGACATTCCGCGCCCTGCGCAGCGAAGAGCCGCCCGCCTTTGTTACCGCCACGGCTGCTGCGTCCGCCGTCGGCAGCTACGAGCACTACTTCCGGGCCGCCGCCCTGCCCGCGGCCCTGCTCGACATCCGCACGCCCGAGCTGCTGCCCGGCACGCAGTGGCTGTTCGAAAACCTGCAGTTCCGGGAAGGCACCCTGAAAGCCTACACCCAACCCTTCGGCCGCCACAGCCTCCGCCGCGAGTTCGACGCCTTGCTGTACCTGCCGAAGTCGACCCCGGCGCAGGCGGTGCAGTAGGTAGTTCCGGCCAAGCCCCACCAATGCCCGTACCCGTTGCGCTGAAGCAGCGGGCACGGGCGTTTCCAATCACCGCTGGCCCGGTTGTATCAGCTACCGCCCCCGAACACACCACCCGACTTCGCCCCAACGCCTCCCAACTTCGCCCCAACGCCCCCTGACTTCGCCCCAACGCCTCCCGACTTCGCTCCGACACCTCCCGACTTCGATCCAACCCCATCAGACTTCGATTCAACGCCTTCCAACCTCGCTCCAACGCTACTTGACTGCGTCCACACAGGTCTTGACTACGGCAAAACACCTCCCGGCTTCAGCAAAACCTTGCCCGCCAGCTACATCACGGCACCGCTCCACCCCGCGCCGTCCACAAAATCCGTGTAATCCGAAAAATCCGGAAGAATCCGTGGTCTATCTTTGCACCCGTGAATCCCGTAATGCCTAACCCGAAGAAAATCCCGGCGGAGGACCTCCGCAACGTGGAGATACAAGACATGGTCGCCGAAGGCAAGTGCCTGGTGCGCCACAACAACCTGGTCATTTTCGTGTCGGGCGTCGCGCCCGGCGACGTGGTGGACCTGCGCATCACCAAGTCGAAGAAAAGCTACCTGGAGGCCGAGCCGGTGTTCTTCCACAAGTACTCCGACCTGCGCGTGGAGCCGTTTTGCCAGCACTTCGGCACCTGCGGGGGCTGCAAGTGGCAGCACCTGGCCTACGAGACCCAGCTGATGTACAAGCAGCAGCAGGTGAACGACACGCTGCAGCGCATCGGCAAGGTGGAGCTGCCCGAAATCCAGCCCATCATGGGCTCCAAGGAGACGACCTACTACCGCAACAAGCTGGAGTACACTTTCAGCTACCAGGGCTGGCTGACCTCGGAGCAGATCAAGGACGAAACCAAGCAGTACGACCGGCGCGTGCTGGGCTACCACCTGCCCGGCCGCTTCGACAAGATCATCGACATCGAGCACTGCTGGCTGCAGCCCGACCCGTCCAACCAGATCCGCCTGGCTTTCCGCGACTACGCCCGCGAAAACAACCTGCGCTTCGGCAACCTCTTCAAGCACACCGGCCTGCTGCGCACCCTCACCATCCGCACCGCCAAGAGCACCGGCGAGCTGATGATTGTGGCCATGTTCTACCGCCAGCACCAGCTCATCCCGGTCATCCTGGATTACCTGCTGGAGCAGTTCCCCGGCGTCACGTCGATGAACTACGTGCTCAACGACAAGGGCAACGACTCGCTCGACGGCCTGGAAGTCATCTGCCACCACGGCCTGCCCTACATCCACGAGGAAATGGAAGGGCTGCGCTTCCGCGTCGGGCCGAAGTCGTTCTACCAGACCAACTCCGAGCAGGCCTACGAGCTGTACAAAGTGGCCCGCGAGTTTGCCGGCCTCACAGGCACGGAGCTGGTGTACGACCTCTACACCGGCGCCGGCACCATTGCCAACTTCGTGGCCCGGCAGGCCCGCGAGGTTATCGGCGTGGAGTACGTGGAACAGGCCATCGAAGACGCCAAGCTGAACTCGGCAATCAACGGCGTGCAGAATACCAAGTTCTACGCCGGCGACATGAAGGACGTCCTCACCAAGGACTTCACCGACCAGCACGGCCGCCCCGACGTCATCATCACCGACCCGCCCCGCGCCGGCATGCACGTCGACGTGGTCAACCGCCTCATCGAGCTGCGCGCCCCGCGTGTCGTGTACGTGAGCTGCAACCCCGCCACCCAGGCCCGCGACCTGGAGCTACTCGCCGACACCTACCGCGTGACGCGCGTGCAGCCGGTGGATATGTTCCCCCACACCCACCACGTGGAGAACGTGGTGCTGCTGGAGCTGAAGTAGACTTTTGAATCACTTCATGCGGCTGGTATTTCTACTCTTTCTGCTTCTGTGCTTCCGTTGCAGCTTTGCTCAAAGCTCATTGCAAGAGAGGCTGCAGCAGGATATTTCAGCAAGCAGAGAGAAGCCGTATTCACTACACCCCTATTGGTATGCAAAGGATACGACCAATATCAGCGCCAGAGACACAATCACTTTCCATAACAAGCCCGGCTATTATTTTGACGCGCCAGGAGTTTGCAAGTTCCTGACCTGGTCGTTCGATTCAAGGTCAGTCATCAACCAGCACGCCTACTTTCCTTGTGTAGGTCATGGATATAGCATTTCGTCAATAAATGGTAGTGACCGATACAGCTTTAAACTCAAAGAAGTATCCGGTAAGACTTACCTGAAACTTATCAATTACAAGTTTCAGGTAAGCTGGTTTGCCGTTTCCCGGTCATTAGAGTATGATTCCCGTAACGTCGCTTATCCAATAATGACCTTGGTGCGCTTGAAACACAAGCCTCTTTAAAAACCCTACATGGACTACGCCAACGACCCCGAGCTGAGCGGCAAGTACCTCGGCACCATCACCAAGGACTTCGCCATTGTGGCCGATACGCTGAAGGAAGCCTCCTATCAGATCCGCCGCAACGACATCAAGTACCCCATTTTCATCTTCTCTCGCGTGCCCGTGCCCTTCGGCTCCCTGCTCCTCTCCCCCGAAGAGGTAGCCACCGAGTGGTACGTGCTGGCCTCCTACCTCGACGTGTTCGTGCAGCAGGGTCTGGTGGCCGAGGAACTGGTAGAAGACTTCCAGCGCGCCTACAAAGACCCCGACGAGTTCTGCTGCCTGTTCGTAGTCGACGGCGAGTTTACCAAGTTCGTCTTCGTGCCCTACCCGGAGGATTAGCCGTGCCCGGCCGCGGAGCGGCGCCACATCAATAGAATAGGTGCCCCAAGAACAACCAGAGCTCCGTAGGAGCGACACCCGAACCGCGTAGGTAGGTGCCGCTCCTACGGAGCTCGGCTTTTATCAGCTCGTCCGGGCTATTGACGTGACGCCGCTTCGCGGCTAAAAGCCACCTCGAACGTGTTACCTGTCACCTGTTACTTTCCGAAGTGTGCCCAGCCCTGGGCCCGCAGCGGCACGGCGTTGCCGCCTTTGGTGGCCAGAATAGCCCCGTCCGCGGCCTCGGTAATTTTGCCGATGATGGTCACGTCGGGGTGGTTCTTGAGCTTATCGAAGTCCGAGAGCGGGACGGTGAACAGCAGCTCGTAGTCTTCGCCGCCGTTGAGGATGCACATCACCGGGTCGAGGCGGAACTCGTCGGCCACCTCGTACACCTGCTGGTCGGCGGGCAGGCGGTCGGAGAAGATGGTGGCGCCCACGCCCGAGGCAGCGCACAGGTGCATCACCTCCGAAGCCAGCCCGTCCGATACGTCAATCATGCTGGTGGGCGTCACGCCCAGGTCGCGCAGCATATGGATGACGTCCATGCGGGCCTCGGGGCGCAGCTGGCGTTGCACCACGTAGTCGTAGGCTTCCAGGTTGGGCTGGGTTTCGGGGTCGGCCAGGTAGGCCTGCTTTTCGCGCTCCAGAATCTGCAAACCCAGGTAAGCCGCGCCCAGGTCGCCGGTGACGCAGATCAGGTCGTTGACCTGCGCGCCGGAGCGCCGCGCCGCCTGCCCGCGGGCCACCGTGCCCAGGGCCGTGACGGACACCACCAGCCCGCCGCGCGAAGCCGTGGTGTCGCCGCCCACCACGTCGACGCGGTAAGCCTCCGAGGCCAGGCGCACGCCGTCGTAGAATTCCTGCACGGCTTCCACCGAAAAGCGGCTCGGCAGGGCCAGGCTCACGGTAATCTGGGTCGGCAGCGCGTTCATGGCGGCAATGTCGGAGACGTTGACGGCCACGGCCTTGTAGCCCAAATGGCGCAGGGGGCAGAACGCGAGGTCGAAATGCACGCCTTCCACCAGCAGGTCGGTGCTGACCACCATTTCGTGTTCGGCGGGCGGGGCCAGAATGGCCGCGTCGTCGCCGATGCCGAGCACGGTGCTGGGCTGGTGCAGGGTGATGGTATCCTGAATCAGGCGAATCAGGCCGATTTCGCCGACTTGATTGAGCGGAGTTACTTGTTCAGACATAGCAGTAGGCACTACGGTGCGCGGGCCGCAAAGGTAGCGTTCCGGCCCGCCGAATCCGCTATTGCCCCGCCAGCTGCTCGATGCCGTCGGGGTAAATGGTTTCGATGCGGGCCGAATCAGCGGCGGCCACCAGGTCCAGCACCAGCCGGCCGTTGTCGGGCAGTTGCACCCGCGCCTGCCACTGCCCCGCGTCGGTTTCGGTGGCCGTAATGCGGCCGGTGGCCAGTGCCGCGGCCACGACCTTTTCGGGCTGCGGCGTGTACAGAATCCAGCCAAACCCGAAGCCCGTCGGCGGCCCGTAGGCCTGCCGGGTGCGGCGAAAATCGACGTCGCGGCGCCGAAACTGCTGGGCCTGGTCGCGCATGAACTGCGGCGTGAACCAGCCGGCTTTGGTTAGATAGTCGAGGTAGTGCTGCGCCCGAGCAAAGTTCACCTGGTAATGCGCCGTGTCGCCGCGGCCCTGCTTGCTGACGGTAGCCCGCAGCAGGCGGTCCAGCGCGGGTTAGCGGCCCTGGTACCACCGCAGGAAATGCCGCACGGAGCTTTTCCGGCGCGCTGCTTCCTGCGGGTTTTCGGCCGCCACTGGCCCCGGCGGTGGCGCCTGCTCCGAAATGGAGGGCGCCTGTTCGCCGCCGCAACTGCTCACCAGGACCAGCAAGGCCCCCAAACGTTTGCGAAAAACCATGTGAGAATGAAAAAGATAGTCGTAATATCGACCACCAAACTTCGGCAGCGCGAAAGAAAACCACAACCATTGTTTGCTAACGAACGTTAGGAACCAGTATATTTGTTTGCCGTTACGCCCCTTATGGAATCTACGCCGCCCACCCTCTCCCGCAAAGCCCAGATCGACCAGACGGCCACCGCGCTGTTTCGGCGGCGCGGCTACGCGGCCACCAGCATGCGCGAGCTGGCGGCGGCCCTGGGCATCGAGGCCGGCAGCATTTATTCCCACATCCGCTCCAAGGAAGAGCTGCTGCACCGCATCTGCTTCCGGGTGGCCGATGAGTTTATGGCCGGTCTGCGCGCCGCCACCGCCGACGACCTGGCCCCCGCCGCCGTGCACCTGCGCCTGGCCATCGACAGCCACGTGCGCGTGCTTATCCGCGACACCGACGCCTCGGCCGTGTTTCTACACGAGTGGCGCCACCTGAGCGAGCCGGCCCTGTCGGAATTCGTGCAGCTGCAGCGCGGCTACGAAGCCGCCTTCCGCGACATGATTGCCCGGGGCGTGGCCGACGGCGCCCTGCGTACCCCTGACCCGGCGTTTGCCACCCTGACGTTGTTTGCCAGCCTGACCTGGCTGCCCAACTGGTACCGCCCCGACGGCAAGCTGAATCCCGACCAGATAGCCGAGCGCCTTACCGACCAGCTGCTGGGCGGCCTGGCCACCGACTACAACCCCACAACTTGAGCGCAGCGGGGCCCTCGGATGAGCATTCCCCCCTGCTTTTCCCCGTTATCCGGGTGCCCTGCTGCTGCTCTCGTTTTATTCCCCGTTTCCCGCCCCCGTGCCGCCCCGCTCTTTTGCGCGGGGCGGCACGTTTTTTACCCGCTTGCTGGTTCTGCGCGGGCCTTGTGCCACCTTAGCGGCAGCCGGGCCTGAAATTTGTGGTTTTTCGACTACTGCGGGAATATCCCGCGCCGGTCCTGCGTTTGAAGGTTGTCATGCGAAAACTGCTTTTATACTTCCCGCTGCTGGTCCTGCTGGCCGCGGCTTCCTGCCGTAAAACCGGCGACAATGCCGTCGTTGATCCGACCTCCCCGGCAGCCGCCCGGGTGCAGCTGGCCATATTGCGCGACACCGTTGACGTGCGCTGGCAGCGGATGATCGACAGCGACAACCAGAAACTGGTGGCCACCACCGCCGTGCTCCAGACCCTCAAGCAGCTGCCCGGCACCGACAAAACCCAGGCCGACCAGCTGCGCCAGGCCAACGACCAGCTGCTCGGCCTGCGCTACGACCAGAAAACCATGGGCGAATCGACGAAAATCGACACCTACGACAACGCCCAGACCCAGGTGCTCAACGCCGTGTACGACCTGGCCCGCCCGCAGCTGGAGCGCAGCCAAGACGTGCAGGCCCTGACGGAAACCATCAAGGAGGCCGACAGCCAGGTTATCGGCTTCCGGGTGCGCTACGACCAGGCCGCCAAGAAATACAACCAATACCTGCAACTACACGCCGCAACCCTGAAGCGCGCGGGCCGCAAGTACTCCAATCTGCAGCCCCTACCCCTGTTTGAGCTGCAGCCTTAGCCCGGAGCCGCTGCCCTGGTTGCGGCGCCCGCGGAGCTTTCCGCGGGCGCTTTTTTTCTACCCTCCAGCGCCACTGCCTGCAACCTCCAGCCGCCGTCGGGGCTCTGCTCTATACACGCTACCCTCGCCCGCCCATGACGCGCCGCCTACTCACGCTGCTTGCCGCCGTGGCCCTGGTGCCGCTGGCCCTCAGCTGCCAGGACTCCCAAAACGAACCCAATCCCGATTGCAAGACCGTCGCCACCATCCGCAACCTGACGGGCCTGGATGGCTGCGGCTTCGTGCTGGAGCTGGCCGATGGAAAGCGGCTGGAGCCCCACGGCGAGCTGTGGCAGCACTACGCCAAGCACGACGGCGAGCGGGTGACCATCAGCTACGTGAACGAGCCGGCGGCCAGCATCTGCATGGTGGGCGAGGGCGTCAAGCTCACCTGCATTCAGATTCAGGTCGGCTGGTGCGGCACGCCAGCTGCCAACCAGGGCCGTTAATCCCGCTGACTTCACTACCTCCCATGCGTCCATTCCTTCTACTGCTGGCAACTGCTGCCGCCGGCCTGCTGACCGGCTGCTCCCTGTGCAACGACCCCGACGCGCCCGCGCCCGCCTGCACCACCCCGGCCGCCGTGCGCTACCCGGTGTGCAACGTGGCCAACTGCCCCGACCACCCCATACTGCTCGTGCTCAACGACGGACGGGAGCTGCGCCCCTTCGGCCCCGACTGGGATGCTTTCCAAACGGCTAACGCCAGCGCCCTGCCCGAGCAGGTCATGATTTCCTACAAGCCCGAGGCCACCCCGGCCGTGCATACCTGGCACAACGCCACCATCACCTGCATCAGCGCCGCGCAATAGGCAGCAGGATGTGCTTTTAAACCCGACGGCCCGACTGGTTATTACCAGCCGGGCCGTCGGGTTTCAGGGCTTCATCCGTTTACAGCTGCGCCATTTCCGTGCGCACGAAGTCGGCGAGGCTGCGCAGATAGTCGGTGCTGAAATCGAAGCGGATGCCGGCCGCTTCGTAAATCTCGCCGATGGTGGCGGTGTAGCCCAGGGCCAGGGCCCGCTTGTAGGCGTCGAGGCCGGCCTGCGGGTTCTGGCGGAAGTTGCGCCACACGGCAATGGCGCCGAGCTGGGCCATGGCGTACTCGATGTAGTAGAAGGGCACTTCGTAGAGGTGCAGCTGTTTCTGCCACAGCCAGGGCTTGTAGTTCTCCAATCCCTGCCAGCTCACGGTGCGCTGGTTGAACTCGTCGAACACCTGCGTCCAGCGCTGCTGCCGCTCGGCCGGGCTATGCTCCGGGTTTTCGTACACCCAGTGCTGAAATTTGTCGATGGTGGCCACCCAGGGGAAGGTTTCGAGCACCGACTCCAAGTGGGTTTTCTTGGCCCGGCGCAGCTCGTCGGCGTCCGCGAAGAACACATCCCAGTAATCCATCGAAATCAGCTCCATCGACATCGAGGCCAGCTCGGCCACCTCGCTCGGCGGGTGCTTGTCGGCGCCCATGGGCAGGCGGCGCGTCAGGAAGGAGTGCACCGCGTGGCCGCCCTCGTGCAGCATCGTAATGACGTCGCGCAGGGAGGACGTGGCATTCATGAAGATGAACGGCACGCCGGTTTCGTCGAGCGGGTAGTTGTAGCCGCCGGGCGCCTTGCCCTTGCGCGACTCCAGGTCCAGGTGGCCCATGTCGCGCATGGTGGTCAGGCAGTCCCCCAGGAAGGGGTCGAGGCGCTGGAAGACGGTAATGGTCTTGGTCAGCAGCTCCTGGCCGGTTTCGAAGGGCCGCATGGGCGCCTTGCCGGAAGGGTCCACGTCGAGGTCCCAGGGGCGCAACTCGGGCAAGGCCAGGTCCTGGCGCCGCTCCAGGTCCAGCTCGTCGATGAGCGGCACCACGGTTTCGCGGATGGCGCGGTGGAAGGCGAAGCAGTCCTCGGGCGTGTAGTCGAAGCGGCCGAGGGCGGCGAACATGTAGTCGCGGAAGTTGGCGAAATCCGCGTTGCGGGCCATCTGGTGGCGCAGGCCGATCAGCTGGGTAAACAGCGCGTCGAGCTTGGGCGCGTCCTGCAGGCGGCGGTCCTGAATGGCCTGCCAGGCCTGCTCGCGCTTGGCGCGGTCGGTGTCCTTGAGGCGGTCGGCGGCGCGCTGCAGGGTCATTTCCTCGCCGTCCAGGGTCACCGTCATGGCGCCCACCGTGGCGGCGTACTCCTGCTGCTTGGTACTGATTTCCGTTTTGAGCGGAATGTTCTCAGCCCGATAGATTTCCAGGGCCCGGCGCACCGAACGGAGGAAGATGCGGTACTTCTGCTGGTCCAGCTCACTGGCGTAGGGCGAGGCCACCAGCTTCTCGTTCAGGGCGTGGTCGTGGGGCGCCACCAGGGGCTCAATCTCGCTCACGAAGTACTGAAACGCCTCGGAGCGCTGCTGGTCCTGGGTGTCGCAGGTCATGCGGATATAGCGCCAGGCCAGGTCTTCGCTGAGCACCGATTCCAGCTCGGAGCGGTCGAGCAGCCACTGCTCCAGCTCGGCACCGGAGCCGATGGCCCGGTCGCGCAGCTCGACGAAGTACGGCTCGATTTGCGCCCAATCGGTGACGGTGAAGGCCTCGGGCAGGTAGTGCCGGGCCGGCCGTTGGGACGACGTCACGTCGGCGGAAATTTCCAGGGGGGAATAAAGCATGGACTAGATTGCGGCGGGCGGAAAGGTTGGAACCACTATGCTACGCAGCAGCGCGCAGAAAGGCAGCGCGGAGCGGCAAAAAAGGCTAATCAATTTCAATGACCACGTCGTCGGTGAGCGGGTGGCCCACGCACATGAGCACGTAGCCCTGCTGCAGCTCACGGTCCGAGAGGCCTTCGCGCTCATCCAGGTGCACCTTGCCGGTGAGGCACTTGCCGCGGCAGGCCGTGCAAAGGCCGGCCTGGCAGCTGTAGGGCAGGTCGATATCCTGGTCGAGGGCCGCTTCCAGCATGGTCTGGTTGGGCTGCACTTCCACTACGTACTCGGTGCCTTCGTACTGAATGGTGACCTTGCGGGCCGAAATTTCATCCTTGTCGTCGGCCAGCACGGTGCCGTGGCCGTCGGGCTGGGCCGCGGCGGCTTCGGCCGAGTCGGCGGAGGCCACGAAACTCTCGCGGCGGATGCGGTCGGCGGGTACGCCCAGCAACTCCAGGGCGGCTTTGGCCTCGGCCATCATGCCCTCGGGGCCGCACATGAAGTACTCGGCCTGGGCGGCGGGCGCCCGGTGGCGCTGCTCGAGCACGCGCAGCAGCATGGTGCGGTTCAGGCGGCCGGTGTGCTGGTGCTCGGCCGCCGGCTGCGGGGCCGGCGTGCCGCCCCCGAACAGGCGCGAGAACATGCCGCCGCTGGGTTTGGCGGCCTGCTTGGGCTGGCTGAACACGTGCTCGACCTGGAACCGGCCGGCGTACTGCTGCTCCAGCCGCTGCAGCTGCTCGCGGAAAATGGTGGTTTCCTCGTTGCGGTTGCCGTACACCAGCAGCACCTGGCTGCCGGGCTCCTGCTGCAGCACCGTTTTCAGGATGGACATCAGCGGGGTGATGCCCGAGCCGGCGCCGATGAGCACCAGGGAGCGGGCCGCCTGCGGGTTGGTGTCGGTGGTGAAGTTGCCCAGCGGGGCCATGGCCTCGATGGTCTGGCCCACGCGCACGGTGTCGAGCAAATGGTTGCTGACCAGGCCGCCGGGCACGCGCTTCACCGTCACGGAGAGGCGCGGGGCGTCGGCGGGGGTACTGCTGAGCGAGTAGGAGCGGCGCTCCGGGCGCTTGCCGCTGCCGCAGGGCACAATGAGGGTCAGGAACTGGCCGGGCTGGCTGGGCACGGGCTGCCGGTCGGCGCGTTCGAGGTGAATGGTGATGGCGTCGGCGGTTTCGCGGGTCAGCTCGACGACGTTCAGCGTCAGGTAAGGGCTGTTGCTCATGCGGTTCTCGGCCGGCCGCAGCCGGCGCACGAAAACTTAAGGTTCGGAGTGGGAAAAACGGGCCCGGCCGCTCAGGCAGCAACGGGTCTGCAAAATACGGCAAAACCGAGGGAAAGGGTAAATCCGCTGCATCTTCGCGGCTGATAGTTGTCAGCTGGGAGGGGCGAGCTGTCAGGCCGTTGGGCCGCATCTGCCGCCTGCTACCCCCGACTGACAACCGATAACCATACAACTGACAACCAACGAATGTCCGCTTCTTCCCTCGCTGAGCTGCTGCGCCGTCACGCGGCCGATTTCGGCCCGGTGCTGCCCGTCGACCTGAACGCCGCCGACGTGGCCCGCCTGGACTTCACCGCCGCCAACCCGCGCCTGGCCACCGCCGACCTGCGCGACACCGTGGCCTTCGACCAGCTGGTGCAGGAGCTGCTGCGCGCCCGGCACGCCCGCATCGGCGTGGGCGGCTACCTCGAAAACCGGGTCATCTACCGCCGCAGCCCCGGCCTGTTCGGCGACCCGGCCGTGCCCGCCCGCTCCCTGCACCTGGGCGTGGACGTGTGGCTGCCCGCCGGCACGCCGGTGCTGGCCCCGCTGCCCGCCACCGTGCACAGCCTCGCCGACAACGACAACTTCGGCGACTACGGCCCCACGGTGATTCTGCAGCACGAGCTGGCGGGCGTCACGTTCTATTCGCTCTACGGCCACCTGAGCCGCGCCGGCTTTGGCGACCTGCAGGCCGGGCTGCCCTTGGAAAAGGGCCAGGCCTTTGCCACCGTGGGGCCGTGGCCGGAGAATGGCGACTGGCCGCCGCACCTGCACTTTCAGCTCATGGCCGATCTGCAGGGCCGCCGCGGCGACTTCCCCGGCGTAGCCCTGCCCGAGGAGCGGGACTATTGGGCCGCCCTGTGCCCCGACCCAAACCTGGTGCTGCAGAGCCGGGTGCTGCAGAAGTAGGAATGCCCTTGTTGCCCGCCGCAGCTGCTGGGGCGGGCTCCGGCCCGCCTGCTTGCGCGGCACGCTGCCTGGTTAGATTTTAACCCGAGGCGCTGTATCTTTCCTACGCTGACCTCTTTGCCCTTTTCCGTTGCGGCTGCTCTCCCTGCTTTGTGCGCTTCTCTGCGCGGCGCCCGCGGGCGGGGCGGCCGTTGCCGCGCCCGTTGACAGCCTCCGGGCGCAGGTAGCCGCGGCCCGCCCCGACACCACGCGGGTGCTGCTGCTGGTGGAGCTGTGCCGCCAGCTGGACCGCCGCGACGCCGACGCCGCGGCCCGCTACGGCCAGCAGGGGCTGCAGCTGGCCCGGCGCATCGGCTTTGGGCGCGGCGAGGCGCTGTGCCTCAACGCCCTGGCGGCCACGGCACTCTGGCAACAGGATTACGTGGTGGCCAGCCGGTACTACCAGCAGGAGCTGCGGCTGGCGCGCACCCAGCCCTGGGCGGCCCAGGCCACCGCGCTGGCCTGGCTGGGCTTGGGCCGGGTGGCGGCGCAGGAGCAGGAATTCGAAAAGGCCGATCAGTATTTCCGCCGGGCCCTGGCGGGTATGCGCCAGTACGCCGCCCCGGCCGCCGACGTGGCCATGGGCCAGAACCACTTGGCCATGCTCTACGCAGGGTGGCTCCGGGCAGGCGTAGCTGCCCCCGACTCGCTGCCGCGGCTGCACGAGCGGTACGCCCGGCTGGCCCTGGCGGCCGGCCGCCGGCCCGGCGTGCCCCGCCACGCGCGGGCCACGGCCTTCAACGTGCTGGCGCTGGTACATCAGAACGCGGGCCGCTACGACTCGGCCGCCCACTGCCACCGCGCCGCCTTGCGGCTGCACCGCCTGACCGGCGACCAGTTCAGCGCGGCCCAGACCGAGTTGTCGCTGGGCGAGCTGCTGGGCCTGCAGAACCGCTGGGCGCAGGCGCTGCCCCTGCTGCGGGCCGGCACCGCCGAAGCGCACCGGCTCCGGGCCGCCGGTGTGGAAGCCGAAGGCTACGGCCTGCTGGCCAAAGCCGAGGCCGCCGCCGGCCGCGGCATGCAGGCGTACGGCCACGCCCAGCGCCAGCTCCGGCTGCTGGACAGCCTGAACTCGGCCGAGCGGCGCGAGGCGCTGGCCCGGCTGCAGGTGCAGTTCGACACGGAGCGGCAGCGCAGCCGCGTACGCGCCCTTAGCCAGAAAGCCCGTCAGCAGGCCCAGGAAGCCCGCAAGCAGCGCCACTACCTGCTGCTGATGGTGGCCCTGCTCAGTGCCACCGCCGCCGGCCTGATCGGGTCGGGCGTGCTGGCGTGGCGGTTGCGGCGCAGCCGGGCCCTGCTCGCCCGCCAGAACGCCGAACTGACGGCCACCCGCACCGAGCAGGACCGCCTCTACGCCCTGGTAGCTCACGACCTGCGCAGCCCCGTGGTAGCCTTCAGCGGGCTGGCCGACCTGATGACGCGCTACATCGAGCGGCAGGACATGGCCCGCCTGGCCGGCCTCGGCGGGCGCGTGCGCCAGGCCGCCGAAAGCCTGCGCGGCCTGCTCGACAGCCTGCTGGGCTGGGCCCTCTCGCAGCGCGGCGAGCTGCAGCCCCTGGTCGAAAGCGTGCCGGTGACCCCGCTGCTGAGCGAAGTGGCCACGCTCTACCAGCCCGGAGCCGAGGCCGCGGGGGTACGGCTGCTGGTGCAGGCGGGGCCGGCCGGCAGCGTAGCGGCCGATGCCAACATGACGCGCACCATCCTGCGCAACCTGGTCAGCAACGCCCTGCGGGCCACGCCCCCCGGCGGCACCGTGGCGCTGGCGGCCGAGGAGCGGTCCGAGGGCATCGAGCTGCGCGTGGCCGACACCGGGGTGGGCCTGGCGCCGGAGCGCATTGCGCAGCTGCTCAGCGGGCAGCTGACCGAGCGCCTGCCGGGCAGCTCTTCGACGGGCCTGGGG
This sequence comes from Hymenobacter edaphi, assembly GCF_003258365.1. Taxonomy (GTDB): domain Bacteria; phylum Bacteroidota; class Bacteroidia; order Cytophagales; family Hymenobacteraceae; genus Solirubrum; species Solirubrum edaphi. Next base: position 27,314 of record NZ_QHKM01000009.1, read on the forward strand.
CTACGCCTGAGCGTTATTTTCGCCCGCATTCAGCAGGGGCGCCTCTCGCTCGAAAGCACGCCCGGCCAGGGCACCACGGCCCGGCTGCTGCTGCCGCCCGCCCCAATTCCGGCCGCTGGCGACGCAATTCCGGCAACTGGCGCCGCCCGGCAAGCACTAGCCTAGCCCAACAGCCATCTTACTGGCCGCTACCCGGGTAGGGCCGCCTCGCCGTGGAGGCCGCTGCTGCCCGGCCGCTGGTTATGACGCTGTTCCTCCCCTCTGCCCCCACCCCTCCGCCCGCGTGCGTATCTTCGGCCGCGGCGGGCCTGCTGCCCGTCCGGCAAGTTATGGCCCGGTCCGAAACGACTATTCGCGTGTTGGTGGTGGAAGACGAGCCGCTCTACGCCGAGCAGCTCGAAGCGGCCCTGGAAGACCTGGGCTACGAGCCCGTGGGCCCGGCCGCCGATGCGCGCATTGCCCTGGCCCTGCACCGCACCGAAACCGTGGACCTGGCCCTGCTGGACGTGCAGCTGCGCGGCGCTACCGACGGCATTCAGCTGGCCGCGCAGCTGCTGGCGCACCGCCCCATTCCGCTGGTGTTTCTCACCTCGCACGCCGATGGCCCGACCTTTGAGCGGGCGCAGGAAGTGGGGCCGGCCGCGTACCTGACCAAGCCCGTCGACCCGGACGCGCTGCAGCGGGCCCTGGCGCTGGCCGTGCGCAACTTCGGCGCCGCGCCGCCAGCGGCCGCGCCCCCGCCGCCCCCGGCCACGGTGCCCGATGCCTTGTTCGTGAAGGAAAACGGGCTGCTGGAGAAAATCCGGCTGAGCCTGGTGCAGTCGGTGGCGGCCGAGGACAAGCTGTGCGCCCTCACCCTGGCCGACCGCACCGTGCACGTGCGCATGCCGCTGCGGGAGCTGGTCATGCACCTGCCCGCCGACCGGTTCGTGCAGATTCAGCGCAGCTACTACGTCAACGTGGAGCACATCGAGCGGCTGGACCCGGTACGCCACCTGGTGCAGGTGGGCAAGCAGCTGCTGCCCGTCAGCCGCCTGTACCAGGACGAGCTGCTGCGCCGCCTGCGCACCATCGGCTAGCCCGCGCCGCCGCCCTGGCCGGCGCGGCTGAGCAACTACGCCGCCCGCCGCACCGGCCCGGCTTCCCCTCCTGCTCTGCTTCCGCTTCAGCGGCCGGCTTCTCAGCCGCAGCCGGCTGATGCGGGCCCTTTTCCGCTTCAACCACTCCCTTTTTCTCTGCTATGCACACACCTGTACTCGTTACGCTCCGGCGGCCGTTGCGGGCCCTGACCGCGGCCCTGGGCCTGCCGGCGCTGCTGGCCGCGGCTCCCGGCGCCTACGCCCAAACGCCGCTCAGCGGGGCCTACACCATCAACAGCGCCCAGGCCACGGGCGGCACCAACTACGCCTCCTTCGCCGACGCGGCCGCGGCCCTGGGCACCAACGGCGTGAGCGGGCCGGTAACTTTTGCCGTGAGCGGCGGGCCCTACCTGGAGCAGGTGAGCCTGCCGGTCATTGCGGGCAGCAGCGCCGCCAACCGGGTGACCATCAACGGCAACGGCCGCACGATTCGCTTCGCGCCGGCCAACGCCGCCCAGCGGGCCGTGGTGACGCTGAACGGGGCCGACTACGTGACCGTGAACAACCTGGTGGTCGACGCCACCAACGGCGGCATAGCCGGCACGTACGGCTGGGGCATTCAGCTGCTGAACGGGGCCGACAACAACGTCATCAGCGGCTGCACCGTGACGGCCAACACGGCCACCGTGGCCAGCGCGGCCCTCACCAACTACGCCGGCATCGTGGCCAATGCCTCGGCCACCTCGCTGACCAGCGCGGCCACGGGCATCGTGGGCAATCAGAACCTGACGCTGCAGAACAACACCGTGACGGGCGGCTACCACGGCATCGTGGTGGTGGGCGCGAGCAATACCGCCCAGGCAGCCGGCACCAGCATCACGGGCAACGTCATCAGCGACTTTTTCAACGCCGGCGTGTACGTCAGCGCGCTGAGCGGGCCGCAGATTACGGGCAACGACATGTCGCGCCCCAACCGCACCAACGCCGAAACCTTCTACGGGGTGCAGATGAGCACCGGCGTGAGCGGCGCGACGGTGGCCCGCAACCGCATCCACCAGATGTTTCCGGCCAACAACACGCCCACCTCGGGCGCCTACGGCATCTACCTCTTCACGCTGACGGCCGCCACCGCGACCAGCCCCAACGTCATTGCCAACAACCTGATCTACGACGCGAAGGGCGCGCAGGTGTACGGCATTTTCAACGGCTCGTCGGACAACGCGCGCTACTACTACAACACCATCGACATCGACGACCAGACGAACACGGCCAACTTCGGCGGCTTTGGCTTCTACCAGACCACCGGTGTCGGCGTGGAGTTTCGCAACAACGTGGTGCGCGTGCGCCGCACCGGCCCGACCCTGCAGTACAGCATCTTCCTCTCGTCGCCGGTACCCGGCTTCGTGAGCAACCACAACGACCTGGTGGGCAGCGGCACCAACTACCGCACCGGCTACTACCAGACCTCGCCCTACGCCACGCTGGCCGACTGGAGCACGGCCAACGGCGGCGCCTTCGACCAGAACAGCCTGAGCGTGGAGCCGCAGTTCAACGGCCCGGCCACCGGCGACCTGCAGCCCACCAACCCGGCCCTGAACGGCGCCGCCGCCCCGCTGGCGGCCGTGCCCAGCGACTTCAACGGCACCCCGCGCAGCACGACGGCCCCCGATCTGGGCGCCTACGAGTTCAGCCCGCCGGCCGGCACCGCCAGCGTGGCCCTGCGCAGTATCGATTCGCCGGCGGCGCCCGCCACGGCCGGCAGCCGCCCCGTTACGGTGACCATCGGCAACAACGGCACCACCCCGCTCACGACCGTGCAGCTGGAGTACGTGCTCAACGGCGCGGCCCCCGTCGTGCAGGTGCTCACGCCGACCGGCGGCCTGGCCGTGGGCGCCACCCTGAGCTTCTCGTTTACCACGCCGGCCGTGCTCGTCAGCGGGCGTAACTTCCTGACGGTAACAGCCCGCCAGCCCAACGGCAGCACCAGCAGCAGCAGCCTGACGCGCCACTACTACACCCCGCTGGTGGGCACTTATACCATCAATAAGAACGGGCCGGCCAGCGGCACCAACTTCACCGGCTTCGCCGACGCGGCCACCGCCCTCAACAACGGCGGCGTAGCCGGGGCGGTGCGCCTGAACGTGCTGAACGGGCCTTACCAGGAGCAGTTTGCCCTGCAGGCCATCAGCGGGGTCTCGGCCACCGACACCATTGTGGTGGACGGCGGCGCCGGCAAGCAGCGCCTGACCTACGGCGGCACCCAGGGCCAGCCGGCGGCCGTGCTGCTGAACGGCACCGACTACCTGACCCTGCAGAACCTGACCGTGGACGTGGCCGCCTCGCCGCAGTACGGCATTGGGGTGCACCTGGTGGGGCAGACGCTCAATAACCGCATCCGCAACTGCGTGATTCTGGCTCCCAGCGCGGCCACCCTCATGAACACCAACGCGGGCATTGCCGGCAGCAGCTCGCTCACCGCCACCACCGGCGGGGCCGACGCCAGCGGCCTGCGCATCGAAAACGACACCATCCGCGGCGGCTACTACGGCGTGAGCTTGACGGGCCTCTCGGCCGCCAGCCGGAGCACGGGCGTACGCATCACGGGCAACCTGATCGAGAATACCTTCAGCACCGCCGTCACGCTGGTCAACCACGCCGGCGCCCGGGTGCTCGACAACAACATCCACCGCGAAACCCGCGTGGCCACCACCACTTTCTACGGCCTCTACGTGGCCAGCTGCGTGGGCCTGGCCATCGAGCGCAACCGCATCCACAACCCGAACACGGCCAGCAGCAGCGCCCTGCCGGTGTACGGCATTTACTTCACCAGCTCGCCGAGCACGGCCGGGACCGAAAACGACGTGGTCAACAACCTGCTCTACAACCTCGACGGCTACGGCACCAACTACGGCATCTACAACGCCGGCTCCGGCTTCGCCCGCTACTACCACAACACGGTGCTCATGAACAGCCCGCGCCAGTCGAATTCGACGGTGATGGGCTTCTACCAGACCAGCCCGGCCACCGACATCGACTTCCGCAACAACCTGGTGGTGGTGACGCAGCCCGCCGCGACGGGGCGCTACGCGGTGAACTTCAACGCCCCGACCTCGACCATCACCTCGAACTACAACGACCTGTTCGTGGGCGCGGCGGGCCCCGGGGTCTTCACCGGCCGCTACGGCACTACCGACTACGCCCTGCTCAGCGACTGGCGCACGGCCAACGGCGGCGCTTACGACCAGAACAGCCAGCAGGCCGACCCGCAGCTGCTGACCGCCGGCAGCCTGCAGCCCGGCGCCCCGGCCCTGAACGGCACCGGCACCCCGGCCACCCTGCCCCGCGTGCCCCGCGACTTCGCCGGCACCACCCGCAGCAACCCGCCCGACCTCGGCGCCTACGAGTTCAACCTGAATGCCAACGACGTGGCGCTGGAAAGCATCGACGCCCCGACGGGTACGCTGACCGTGGGCAACAACCCGGTGACGGTGAGCCTGCGCAACTACGGCACCAGCCCGCTGAATTCCGTGGTGCTGAGCTACACCATCAACAACGGCCCGCCGGTAACGCAAACCTTCACGGGCCTGACGCTGGGCTACAACGCCACCCAGCCGCTGACCTTCACCCAGGGCCTGACGCTGCCCTTCGGCACCTACACGCTGACGGTAACGGCCAGCCTGCCCAACGGCAGCCCCGACGCCAACCCGGCCAACAACGTGCAGACCACCATCTTGCAGCAGCTCGTACCCGACAACAACGAGCCCTGCGGGGCCGTGGCCCTCGGTAACAGCGTGAGCGGTACCAACGCCGGGGCCACGTTCAGCAACCTGCCGGGCAACACCACCGTCGCCTGCTCGGGCGCCCAGGCCCCGCGCGACGTGTGGTACAGCTGGACGCCCACCGCCAGCACGGCCACGCTGTACCTGCGCGGCACCAGCGCGGGCCTGGTGCGCGTGTTTACCGCCGCCAGCTGCTCCACCGCGTTCAGCCAGGTGTTCTGCCAGGCCGCCAGCGGCCCCGGCGTGGGCCTGGGCACGGTGCCGGTAACGGGCCTGACGCCCAACCAGCGGCACTACGTGGCTGTGTCGGGCTACACCAGCAGCGAAGCGGGCGGCCCGTTCAGCATCGGCCTGGCGCCGCTCAGCACCCGCCTGCAGGCGGCCGCGGCCGCCCTGCAGGTATACCCCAACCCCAGCCCGGCCGGCCGCCTGACCCTGCGCCTGCTCCGGCCGCTGGGCGCGGGCCAACTCACGCTGCTCAACGGCCTGGGCCAGGCGGTGCGCACCCAGCCGCTGACCACGGCCGCCGAGCAGCCGCTCTCGACCCAGGGCCTGGCGCCGGGCGTGTACACGCTACGCGTGCAGGCCGACGGGCAGGTGCTTACCCAGAAGCTGCAGCTCGTGCCATAAATCTACCCGCACCCACCCAGCAAAAAGCCCCGGACCAATCTGGTTCGGGGCTTTTTTTCATGGTCGGAATCCGTGGTACCCGGAGGCAAGTTTCTCGCAGGGAATACGCCGAGCTATTCGGCCACGTCCTCGGCGCACCTCGGCGAGAAATGACGCCTGAACGCTTGCCAGGGTGTGTGGACAGCAACTGACAATGGGGTTCTGCTGGTCCCTGGGCTGTCATGCTTCGTCGGGTGGCTGCTTGTCGAACCGCAGGAAGGCGCAGCCAAGCAGCCCTGCCGAACCACGAAGCGGTAGAGATGCTCCGCGAGGCTCACGGCTCAGCCTGACGTTCCTTTTGTCCACGGGCTACCGGCCCTAGTCGAACTTGATGGCTACCACCGGCTTGATGCGGGCAATCAGGTAGGTGGGGATGAGCACGGCCAGCTGGGAGGTGATGAACACGGCCAGGTTGATGAGCAGGATAACCTGCCAGTCCCAGTGAATCGGCACCCGGTCCATGTAGTAGTTCTCGGGGTCGAGGGGGATGGGGTGGAAAAAGTACTGGATGGCGCAGAAGCCCAGGGCCACCACGTTGCCCCAGAGCATGCCTTTCAGAGTCAGGTTCAGGCCCCGGAAAAAGAACATGCGTCGGATCTGGTTGTCCGTCGCGCCCAGGGCCTTGAGCACCCCGATCATGTTGGTGCGCTCCAGAATCATGATGAAAATGGTGGCGACCATGTTGAAGGTGGCCACGAAGATGATCAGGATCAGGAAGATGATGACGTTGCGGTTGAGCAGCTGCAGCCAGTCGAAGAGCTGGGCGTACTGGTCGGTAATCTTGTCCAGCTTCAGGTCGTAGGGCAGGTTGCCGAGCACGTTGTCGTACACCGGGTCGAGCTGGCGGAAGTCGCGCAGCACCACCTCGTAGCCGCCCACCAGGGAGTCGGGCCAGGCGTTCAGCTCCCGGATCTGGCGGATGTCGCCCATCACGTACACGTCATCGAACTCGTCGAGGCCGGTTTGGTAGATACCGACCACTTGAAAGCGGCGGATACGGGGCGGGTTCTGGATAAAGTAGAACAGCGCTTCCTCGCCCACTTTCAGCCGCAGCTGGTTGGCCATTTTGCGCGAGATGATGATGTCTTCGGAGGCTGCCGTGTCCGGGTAGCTCAGAAATTTACCCTCTACCAGGTTCTGGCGCATGGGCGAGAGGCCGTTCTTCTCGTCGATGCCTTTGAGCACCACACCCTTCACCTCATCTTTGGTTTTGATGATGGCCGTTTTGCGGGCGAAGGGCTGCATCCCGGTTACCTGGGGGTAGCGGCGCAGCTCCTGGGTCAGCTTGGGCCCGTTGATGGGCTCCACTTCCAGGGAGTTGTTGTTGTCGTACTTGCTGACCGTGAGGTGCGCCCCGAAGGAAAAGATCTTGGCCTGGATTTCGTTACGAAAGCCTTCCAGAATAGCAAACGAGACAACCATCACGGCCAGCCCCAGCGCAATGCTGATGATGGCAATTTTGGTTACCGACGAGGTAAACGACCCCGAATCGGAGCCTGCAATCTTCTGGGATATGTACCGCGAAACGTTCACTGGGCGTAAAGCTACGCGAAGCCGGCTAGTTTTGTGAATCTCCCACCCTCTCGGATGACAACTATGATTTCCCTTGCTCTGCCCGTGCTCGGCACGCTGCTGTTGCTGCAAGATGCGGGCTGTACGCGCCCGCAGCCGGCAACGTTGCCACCGGCCCCCACCTCGACCGTAACTTCTTCACCGGCCGCACCTTCCAGTTCCCCGGCCGCAGCGGCTCAGCTACAGGTCGGCGCCGCGCAGTTCGACAAGTATTTGCCGCTGCTCAAGGGCAAGCGCGTGGGCGTGGTGGTCAATCAGACCTCCACCGTGGGCCGCACCCTGCTGCCGGATACGCTGCTGAGCCGGGGCGTCAACATCACCGCCATCTTCGGGCCCGAGCACGGCTTTCGGGGCGAAGCGGCCGACGGGGCCACCATCAAGGACGGCAAGGACGCGCGTACCGGCAAGCCGGTGCGCAGCCTCTACGGGGCCACCAAAAAGCCCACCGCCGCCATGCTGCAGGACGTGGACGTGCTCATCTTCGACATTCAGGACGTGGGCACGCGCTTCTACACCTACATCAGCACCATGCACTACGTGATGGAGGCCGCCGCCGAGCAGGGCAAGCCCGTCATCGTGCTCGACCGGCCCAACCCCAACGGCTGGTACGTCGACGGGCCGGTGATGGAGCCGGCGCACAAGTCGTTCGTGGGCATGCACCCCATCCCGGTGGTACACGGCCTGACGGTGGGCGAGCTGGCGCGGATGATCAACGGCGAGAAGTGGCTGGTCGGCGGCAAGCAGTGCCAGCTCACGGTGATTCCGGCCGCGGGCTACACCCACAGCACCCGCTACAACCTGCCGGTGCGCCCCTCCCCCAACCTCCCGAACCCGCACGCCGTGTCGCTCTACGCCACCATGTGCCTGTTCGAGGGCACCGACGTGAGCGTGGGCCGCGGCACCGATACGCCCTTCGAGGTCATCGGCGCGCCCACCCAGCCCAGCACCCGGCCCTACTCCTTCACGCCCCGCCCCAACGCGGGCTCCACTGCCCCGCCGCAGAACGGCAAGCTCTGCTACGGCCAGGACTTGCGCCAGACCGGCAACGACGTGGGCTTCACCCTGAAGTACCTCATCGACTACTACCAGCAGAGCACGGCCAAGGACAAGTTTTTCGGCAAGTACTTCGAGCAGCTCACCGGCACTTCTTCCGTGCGCGACATGATTGTGGCCGGTAAGTCGGAGCCGGAAATCCGCGCCGCCTGGGAGCCGAAGCTGGGCCAGTACAAGCTCATGCGCCAGAAGTACCTGCTTTATCCGGATTTCAAGTAAAACTATTGGTGAGCGAGGTCCTTAACATCTTAGCCGACCGCCAACTCAGCGCCGTGGTGTTCGTGCAGGATTACTTGCAACTGCAATTCGATGGTGACTGCATGACGCTGTATGTGTGGCCAACTTTGCTGCTGCCGCAAGGCGTTTGTGACTTCGGCGAAGTTGCCTACCGGAACGAACTATGTTCCTTTATCGCGCGAATGGTGCAGCGCGTTGAATTGCTGGATCAGCAACACTTGCTGCTGCATTTTCAGAATACCCGCGCCGCCATCCGTATTCCGCTGGATACTGGCCACGAGGCTGTGTATTTTACGGAGTACGACAAAACTTCCTGGCTCACTCTCTAGTCTAGCCCCACGCAATTGCAGCTTCTAGCTAGTTTTGCCCGCTCTACGTCGAACCTTATGCCCGAAACCGTCCCCCTCCGCATCGTCTTCATGGGTACGCCCGAGTTTGCCGTGCCCACCCTGGAAGCCCTGCTGACCTGGCCCGGCTGCCAGGTGGTAGCCGTGGTGACGGCGGCCGACAAGCCGGCGGGGCGCGGGCAGAAACTGGCCGAATCGGCGGTGAAGCAGGCGGCGGTGGCCCGTGGCCTGCCCGTGCTGCAGCCGACCAACCTGAAGGCGCCGGAGTTTCAGCAGGAGCTGCGCAGCTACGCGGCCGATCTGCAGGTCATTGTGGCGTTTCGGATGCTGCCCGAGGCGGTGTGGAACATGCCGCGGCTGGGCTCCATCAACATCCACGCCTCCCTGCTGCCCCAGTACCGCGGCGCGGCGCCCATCAACTGGGCCATCATCCACGGCGACCGGGTCACCGGCGTCACCTCGTTTTTCCTGCAGCACGAAATCGACACCGGCAACCTGATCTTCCAGGACGAGGTGCCCATTGAAGACGAGGACGACTTCGGCGCGGTGTACCTGAAGCTGCAGCACGCCGGCGCCGCCCTGGCCCTGCGCACGGTGCAGGCCATTGCCGCCGGCACCGCTCCCAGCATTCCGCAGTCCCCGGGCCGCGGCGACCTGCGCCCCGCGCCTAAGCTGCAGAAGGAAACCGGCCGCCTCGACTTCCAGCAGCCCGCCGCCGCGCTGGCCAACCTGGTGCGCGGCCTCTCGCCCTGGCCCACGGCCTTCACCACCCTGCCCGATGGCCGCGGCCTGAAGGTGTTCCGCGCCCGGGCCCTGCCCGGCGCCCCCTCGGCCGACGCGCCCGCCGGCCGCTGGCTCACCGATGGCCGCAGCTACCTGCGCGTGCAAACCCCGGACGGCCAGTTCGACCTCGTCGACCTTCAGCTCGAAGGCAAGAAGCGCATGCCCGTGGCCGACTTCCTGCGCGGGTTCAACGCGGCGGTCCTGCAAGGGTAAGCTGGCGCCGGTTTAGCTGTCGAAGACGGCGTAACCGGTACCCACCTTCGGGCCGGCTTTCAGCCGGCGTCCGGCGCCCGGACGAACGGCACGATGTAGCACCGTTCCACGCAGGTTGAAAACCTGCTTTATAGTAGGCACCGGTTACGCCGTCTTCGATGGCTAAACCGGCGCCAGTTCTTCCTTCGTTATTTCTCCTGCTCCTTACACCAGATGACTGCCATCGTAGTAGCCCGGGCCGACAACGGCGTTATTGGGCGCGACAACCAATTGCCCTGGCACCTGCCGGCTGATTTGCGCCATTTCAAGCAGCTCACCAGCGGGCACCCGGTGGTGATGGGCCGCCGCACCTTCGAAAGCATCGGCCGGCCCTTGCCCAACCGCCGCAACATCGTGGTGACGCGGCAGGCCGGCTGGCAGGCCGCGGGCGTGGAAACTGCCCACTCGGTGCTGGGCGCGCTGGAAGCCGCCCGCCAGTCGGACGCGGAGGTGTTCGTCATCGGCGGGGCCGAAATCTACCGCGAAGCTCTGCCGGCCGTGGACACGGTGTACCTGACCGAAGTGCACCACGCCCCCGCGGGCGACGCCGTGCTACCCGACTTTCCGGCCGAAACCTGGCGCGAGGAAAGCCGGGAGCGGCACGAGCCCGACGACAAGCACGCCTACGCCTTCAGCTTCGTGACGCTGCGGCGGCGGTAAGCACCTTGCCGGCTTGCGTTAGCCCGACAAAAAAAGCCCGGTTCGTCTGAACCGGGCTTTTCTGTTGGAGATAAGCAGCGTTAGCGCAGCAGCACCAGCTTGCCCCAGCCTTTCTTGAAGGCCTGGTCGGCGGCGGTGCGGCGGTGCTCATACTGGCCGTCGGGGTCGTCGAGCACCACGCGGTAGAGGTAGGTGCCATTGGCCAGCCGGTCGCCGTACTCGTCGGTGCCGTCCCAGGCGTAGCTGGTCACGTTGTTGCCGATGCGCAGCGGGCCCAGCTCGCTCTGCATGATTTCGCGCACCACCTTGCCCGTCACCGTCAGGATCTGAATCTTCATGTTGCGCGGCGGCGTCGAGCCGGTGAGCGTGAACACGAAGCGGGCCTTGCTGGTGATGGGGTTCGGGTACGGGAAGACGTTGGTGATGCTGGTCTTGTTTACCACCTCGAACGTGACGCCGTAGCGCTGCGCGGCCACCTGCATGTCGCTCATGTCCTTGGCCTGCACTTCCAGCTTATACACCCCGTCGGGCAGCGTTCCGGGCGTGTAGTACACGCGGGTGCGGCCGGCCGAGGAGTCGTTCACGAAGCGAATCAGCGAGCTGTTGGTCATCGACACCACTTCCGGGGTGCTGTTGGGCCGGGTCAGCAGCAGCTGCACCTTGGTCGGGTCGGTGAGCGGGCGCCGCCGGTCTTCGTAGCGCACATCCACGAGCACCTCCGGGTTGGGCGACACGATGTCGCCGTTGAGGATGTGCGTGCCGTCAAACGCCACGTCGAGCACCGGCGGCACGCTGATGTTGGGCGCGGTGAAGTTCAGGGTCAGCTCGTTGTTGTAGTACACCTGCTCGGGCAGCTCCTGCGAGTTGGCAATGATGCGGATGGTGGCCGCCCCGCGCACCGCCGCCACGTTCAGGCGGAAGTTGTAGACGGCCGTCGAGTCGCCCCCCGGCCGCACGGAAAAGCCCGGCACCCGGCTGGCCCGGATGGACACCGTGTCGGGCCGGCCGCTGCTGGTTTCCGTCACGATGGCCTTGGCGCGCGTCAGGGCCGCAAAGCTCACCGGCGACACGTTTTCGAAGTACACCGGGATGTTCAGCACGCCGGCGCTGGCGGCGGCCGTGCTCAGCGTGGCCGCGTCGTAGGCGCCGGCCGGGATGCTCGGATGGTCGCGGCGCACCACGCCCTCGGGCACGCCCTGGTAAGTCACCAGCCACTGCTTCAGCTGCGGGGCAGTGCGGTTGGTGGTGTCCCGCAGCACCATTTCCAGCTGCAGGTAGGGATACTGCCGGGCATCGACGCCGGTCAGCGAGTAAGCACCGTTGCGCGGCTGCACGTTGCGGCGCAGCACCACGCGGGCATTGGTGCGGGTGTAGCCGATCAGGTTCAGCGTGTCGCTGTCGGCCGTGGGCTCGGGCAGCTTCACGGTGTGGTAGAGCGTCTGCCAGCGCTGGGCCGGCCCGATAAACGTGCTCGTCACCGTGCCCGAGCCTTCGCGGGTGCGGATGGTGTCGTTCAGCGCAATGGCCTGCTCGTTGCGCGGAGTGGGGCTGCTGGGCGAGAAGGTCACTTCGCGGCGGTCGGCCGGGAAGCCCTTGTGCAGCACCATGGCCAGCGGGTCGCCGTCCTGGGCCGAGCCAATCAGCTGCGAGCCCAGCGCCTGCAGCTCGGCCTTCAGGGCCGGGCTGAAGCTGCTGTAGTTGACCTTGTTGATGGAGAGCAGGGCCACGTAGGCGCCGTTGGGCACGTTGCGCAGCAGCTGCAGCAGCTGCCCCTGCCGGCGGGCCGCGTTGATGTTGTCGTTGAGGCTGTCGGCCAGGCCGGGAGTGTTCAGCGCGTAGGTGCTGGCGAAATGGTAGTACGTAATCGAGCCCACGGCCCCGCAGCGGCTGTAAACGCCGCCCGGCAGGTTATTGAGCTGACGCAGGTTGCGGCCCTCGAACACGGCCACCATGATGTTGGGCGTGCGCACGGTAATGCCGTTGTAGACGCCGCAGTTGTCCACCCGCACCGGCTGGTTGTCGACGATGATGCCGTTGGAGAGCAGGAAGGTGGGCGTCGCGTCGGGCGCGCCTTTGGTGGTCAGCTGCAATGAGCGGGTGCGCTCGGTAAACGCCCAGCGCCCGCTCGGCGCCGCCTGCGTCACGCGCTGCTTCTGGTTGCGGGCCATCTGCCCGTAGTGGCTCTGCGACCAGCCGCCCGGGCTGCCGCTGATAAAGCGGAACGAGCTGTTGGCCCAGCTCACGTCGAGGCCGGCCGGGGCGGTCGGCGGCGAAAAGCGGAAGCGCCAGTAGTACACCACCGAGTCGCGGCCGGCCGCGGGGGCGGGCAGCGTGGTCGTCCAGCTAGCTATGTCGCGGCCCGATACCGGCCCCGACAGCCGCCGGAAATTGGAGGTGAACGTGGGAATGGTGTCCAGCTCAAACTCGTAGTTGATGGGCTGCGCCTGCGGCAGGTTGCTCTGGCCCACCAGGCGCACCGTGGCCCGGTTGACGATGGCAAACTCGGTGGGCTGCAGCAGGGTCACGCCGCCGTTCAGGAAGTTGTAAGTGAAGGTGGTCGAGTTGTTGGTCTCGTCCAGCTCGTCGATGACGTTCGGGTTATCCAGCCGCACCGTGAAGGTGTTGCTGCCCAGCACCGGGGTGCCGGCCGGGTTGGTCATGGTGATATACACCGCGGTGTCGCGGCGGAAGTAGCGCAGCGTGTCGACCGTCAGCGGCAAGGTGGTCCCGTTCACGGTGCGCTCCACGGTGATGCGCAGCTTGTTGGTCACGATTTTGCCGGGGTTGCTCAGTTGCAGCTTCAGCCGGAACGTGGGGGCGTTGGCCAGCACCGGGCCGGCGGCGTCGTCCACCCGGGCGGCCGTGGCGTTCGGGGTGAACTTGTAGTCGGGCTTTTCGGGGGCAAACAGCGTCAGCGCCGGGTCGCCCTGCCAGGTCAGGTTCATCAGCAGGGAGAGGTAGTAGCGCCGGGCCTGGTTGTTGGTGGCCGGCGGAATGCTCAGCGACATGCGCCGGGCCACCTCGGCCTGCACCGCGGCCACGGGCTTGCCGTACCAGGCCGGCTCGTTGAACAGCGCCGAGTACATCTGGCTGCAGTAGCGGTCCTGGTCGTCTTCCAGGCCGAAGTCCGAATCGGCCAGGAAACCGATGATGCCCTTGTTGGCAATCAGCAGCCAGTCCTCGGCAATGGAGCCGCCGGTGGTGTAGGTGTTGCCGGCCGCGCAGCCGTTCACGTAAAACACCGGGTACTTGCCGCCCCCGCTGGGGTAGTTGCTGCCCGGGTCGTTAATGGGCGTGGGCAGCAGGTCGAGGTAGTTGGTCGAGCCGTGGCCGAAGTAGGTAATCAGGCTCAGGCCCTTGCGCAGCTGCTGCGTGATGTCGACCGACACCACCCCGCCGTTGGTCAGGATGGTGGAGTTGAAGATATTCTCCACGCTGGCCCCGAAGAAGGGCCGCTCGGCCTTCTGCTGGTAGCCGCGCAGAAACGCCTGGAAGCGCGTAAACTCGCCCGCGTCGTGGCCGCCGGCCATGTGCAGGATGTTTTTGCGCCAGGGCTCCGGGCCCAGCCCTTCGTACTGCTTGAGCTTGTCGAGGTAGTTGATTACCTGCTCCCCGGTCGCGGCCGGGATGCGGCCGGTGGGAATGCGCGGCACGTAGGAGCCGTTTTGCCAGTCGGCCGTGAAGAAGATGTCGGAGGCCCCGCGGGTGCTAGTGGGCACCAGGTCGGGCCAGGCCGCGCGGTTGGCCGCGGAGGTCTGGCGGTAAAAGCCGCCCGCCCACTCGGTGATGAGCACGCCCTTGCCCAGCAGCAGCAGGTAGCGGTTGGCGCGCGGGGTGGCCATCATGTAATCGGCAAAGCGCTTGAGGGCCAGCGGCGACCGTTCGCCGTAGTGAAACTGGTCGTAGAGCTGATCCGACGTCACCACCAGCGTGTCGTGGCGGCCGCCGGCCGTGGAGGCGCGGTAGTTGGCGTACTCGCGCACCGGGTTAACCTGGTTAGCGCCGGTTTTGCGCATCAGCGCCGCGTTCGACACGATCAGGAAGTTGTAGCTGGCCGCGTTCAGGGCCCGGAAGCGCACCGGTTGGGCGGCGCCCGGCACCACCGGCTGGGCGGCGTCGGCCAGCACCAGGGGGCGCATGCGGCCAATGGTGCTCGGGAAGCTGAAGCCGCGCCGCGTGGCCGAGAGGCTGGTGCTGCTCACGCGCTGCACGTTGTTGGGGTCGGCCACGTTGTAGCCGTACACCGTCGCCGGAATGCTGTCCAGCTCGTAGTACGCGCCGCCGCCCTGCGTGGAGTCGTTCCAGAACTGGAAGTACTGCCGGCCGCTTTTCCAGTGGGCCGTCTGCGGATACGTCACCCGCAGGTAGCCCACCCGAAACTTGTCGGTGGGCGGGTTGGCCGGGTTTTGCACGGCCGCCCGCACGCTCACGCGGTTGGTGGTGCCAAAGTCGCTGCGCTGCAGCGGCAGGCGCCCGCGCCGCACGTCGTAGCCGTTGTAGGTCTGCACCGGCAGCTGCCGCTCCGGGCCGGTGCCCCCCGGAAACACCGAGAGCAGGGTGTTGTGCTGATTGGGGAAGGCCCCGACCAGCACGAAGTCCAGCCAGGCCTGCGCCCCGCCCGGGGCCAGACGGCTGGCCACCATCGGGTTGTAGGTGAAGCCCGTGATGACGTAGGGCGGGCGGGTTTCGCCGATGGCCCCGCCCAGAAACCCTTCGCCGGTATCGGCCCAGGGCATGAAGGCGACCTGCTGGTCGGTCTGGCCGTAGCTGTAGTCGCCGTTGTCGAGAATGATGTTCTGCTGCAGCCAGTTGGCGTGCACCGTGCCGGCCGTCGACGTGTTTTCCGCCATGTCGCGGCCGTTGGCGGTGGCCGAAACGGTCAGGAAGTAGGCGGCCGTGTCGGTGAACATGCTGTAGAGCTGGTGCGGCTGGTGGGCCGCGGCCAGGTACATGTCACGGTCGAGCTTGCCGTCGTTGCGCTGCCCAAAAAACTCCACGTAGGTAGTGGCGTCCAGCTGGTTGCGGTTGCCGCCGATAAAGCGCGCCACCTGCTGCCCGCGCCGCCACAGCTGCAGGCGCTGCGGGTTGGTGCTGGCGCCCAGGCCCGCCCGGGTCAGGTAGGCGTGGTCGAGGCGGTAGATGCCGTCCTGCGTGATTTTGATCTTGTAGTAGGTCTGCGAGGGCACAATCCACTCGTTGCCGTACGGCCCCGACTGGGCCTGCACGGCGGTGGCGGCCAGCACGGCCAGCAGCAAACCCAGGCAGCGCGTTAATAGCCGGGTATATCGTTGTGTCATAGTCGAATTACTTAGTGCGAAGCCAGTACGCTCCCGGGGCCGCTTACGTTCCTTGCCCACTTATTTAAAGCCGTAGCCCAAGGACACCATGATGGAGTTGGCCTGCGAGCTGGCGCCCAGCCGCTCGATGGCCAGGCGCGAGAGGGCCAGGTCGAGGCGCAGGCCGCTCAGGGCCACGCCCACACCCAGCGTCGGCTGCACCTTCCACTCTTCTTGGCCGTCGAAGGCCTGGATTTTCTGCACGTTGGTGGCCCCGCCGCGCAAGAACAGCAGGTTCTTGTAGCCCAGTTCGGCCCCCACGTGCGGGGCAATGCTCACAAAGTCACTCGACACCGGGGTGTTGCGTTTGCCGTCGGTGGTCATTTCCAGGTCGATGGCGGCCACGGCGGTCAGATCGGCGGGCAGCTTAAACGAGCGGCTTACCCCGAGCACGAAGCGCGGCAGGGTAATTTCGGTGCTGTTCTTGGGAATGAAGTCCAGCGTGTCCTGGGTGGGCTTGAACTTCTCGGTGTTCATCGACCACGCGTTGAAGGTGGTGGTGATGTCGCGCGCCATCAACGCCAGGCGCCAGTTGCCGCGCTGGTACTGCGCGCCCGCGTCGATGCCGAAGCCCCAGGCGTTGGCGTAGTCGCCCACGTTGCGGTACACGATTTTGGCGTTGGCGCCCACGTTCAGGCCTTCCACCGCTTCCAGCTTGCGGGCGTAGGAGAGCAGCAGGCCGTAGTCGGCCACCGAGAAGTAGGTAATCCGGTCGTAGCTGATCTGGTTGTACTCGTTGACCAGCGCCCGCGTGTCGGGAATGTCGTCTACCCCCACGCGGATCAGGCTGGCCCCGATGGCGCTGCGCTCATCCAGCGGCATGGAAAAGGCGGCGTAGTCGTTTTTCACGATGCCCGAAAACAGCTCGGAGTGCATCAGCACCGCGTCGTACTTGGTTTTCTGCCCGATCAGGCCGGCCGGGTTCCAGTAGCCGGCGGTGGCGTCCTGCGCCAGGCTCACCTGCGTGCCGCCCATGGCTAGGGCGCGCCCCCCCACCCCGATGGAGAGGAAGTCGTTGCTGTACTTGGGGGTGTTGTCCGTGGTGGGCGGGGTGGTCTGGGCCAACGCGGCGCCGGTCCCTACCAGCGAAACCGTCGAGAAGGCCAGGATACTGCGGCGGAAAAAGTGAGGCATAGCGTAATGGGTAAAAGCCAGGCATTGCGAGCAGGCTTCACAACGCAAGTTACTTATTAATAGTGCGGCGCCCGACGGCGAATTCCACCGCGAACATAATGCCAGACCGGCAATCGGTGCGTCGGGTTGTGAGGCCGCCCAAATCTTTGGGCTAGTTGCCGCACGCGCGGCCCGCGGCCTCACATCATTGGGGGAGGGGCGAAAAACTCGCTTCAACTGCCGTGCTGACAATCAACTACTTGCCGGCTTCAACTTTCCGGGAGTATTTCGCAACCAAAATTATTCTGACCAAGTACCTTGCTTTACAAAGTACCTGCTTTTATATTTGTACCATTCTTCACCGACTACCGCCCGCAAGCCCATGAAAGTCGAAAACACCCAAGTGCAGATGCGGAAAGGCATCCTGGAGTTCTGCATTCTGGAAATCATTGCGCGGGGCGAGGTGTATGCCTCCGACATGCTGGAGGAGCTAACCCAAGCCCGCATGATCGTGGTCGAGGGGACGCTGTACCCCCTCCTCACCCGCCTCAAGAATGCCGGATTACTCGATTACACCTGGAAGGAATCGAGCAGCGGACCGCCCCGCAAGTACTACACCCTCACCGCCGTGGGGCAGGATTTCCTGCACGAGCTGCGCCTGACCTGGGAGGAAATCGAAGATTCCCTGCAGATCATCCGCAACAAACCCCAGGGCCCGGCGCCGGTCGCCCCGGCCGCCTACCCGCCGCCCGCGCCCGCTCCGTCGGCCGACGAAGACGCGCTTATCTAGCCACCGCTTTAGTTGCAGCACTGCGATGAAAAAGAATATCAGCATCAACCTGCAGGGCCTCATCTTCCACATCGAGGAAGACGGCTATGAAGTCCTCCAACGCTACCTGCAGGACGTAAAGGCGCACTTCAGCTCCTTCCGCGGGCACGAAGAAATCGTGGCCGACATCGAGGGGCGCATTGCCGAAATCTTCGCCGCCCGCACCTCCGCCCTCAAGCAGGTCATCACCTACGAGGACGTGGAGGCCATGATGAGCAAGATGGGCCGGGTGCAGGACTTCCAGAACGACGGCGCCCTCGACGAGGACGACGACGCGGCCGACCTCGGCAGCTACGGCAGCCAGCCCCAGGGCGGCATCGGCTCGGCCAACGGTCCGTTCGGCCCCGAAGGGGCATTCGGCAAACGGGGACCGTTCGGCCCGGAAGGCCCGTTTGGTCCCAAAGGCCCGTTCGGCAAGGAAACGGCGGCCGACGCGGAAGCTGGTGCGCCCCGTCGCCTCTACCGCGACATGAGCAACCGCCGGATGGCCGGCGTGGCCGCCGGCCTGGCCCGCTACTTCAACGTGAACCCGCTCTGGATTCGCCTGGCCTTCGTGCTCACGCTGCTCTCGCCCATCGTCGGCGACTTTGTGGGCGCCCTGCCGGCCGTAAGCTTCCTGACCTACCTGATACTCTGGATTTCGCTGCCCAAGCGCTACGACAACGACAGCCCGATGCCCGACGACGACGTGACGCGTAAGCTCTACCGCGACACCGACAACGGCTCGGTGGGCGGCGTGGCCAGCGGCCTGGCCCACTACCTGGGCATCGAGGTAGCCATCGTGCGCATCGTGTTCGTGCTGCTGGTGCTCTTCGGCGGCAGCGGCCTGCTGCTCTACCTCATTCTTTGGATGGTGGTGCCCCCGGCCCTCACGCTCAGCCAGAAAGCGCAGATGCGCGGCGAGGCCGTGACGCTGTCGGGCCTGGAAAACAGCCTGCGCAACCCCTCGCAGCCCGCCAACCGCCCCGTGGGCGCCTTTCTGGAGGAAGTAGCCCGCGCCGTGCGCCCTATCGCAAAGGCGGTGGGCACGGTGGCACGCATCTTCGTGGGCCTGATGTTCCTGCTGACGGGCTTCGCGCTGCTGATGGGCCTGCTCGTGCTGGTCGGCGTAGCTTTGGGTTTGCTGCCTGAGTCGCAAAACATTCACCTGGGCGACGCGCCGGCCTACACCGTGCTGGCCGGGGTACCGTGGTGGTTCGTGGTGAGCGGCTTCCTCGCCGCCGGCGTGCCGGTGCTGCTGCTGCTCTTCTCGGGCGTGGGCCTCATCGTGCGCCGCTGGCTGCTGGGCCGCACCCTTACGCTGGTGCTGCTGGGCCTCTGGATGCTGGGCATCGTGGGCTCCATCATGGGCGGGGTGCGTTACTCGCAGGAATTCCAGGAGGAAGGCTACTTCACCGCCACCCGCAACCTAGGCGCCGTAGCCAACCCCGTCGTCACCCTCGACGTGCGCACCTTCGACTACGACGGCTGGGACATGCGCCCCGACCTGAGCCTGGCCGCCGCCGACAGCGGCAACACTGTCACGCTCGTGGAAGACTACTCGGCCCACGGCCGCACCGAAGCCGCCGGCGCCGCCCTGGCCCGCACCAGCATGAACTACCGCGCCGTGGTGCGCGACTCCACCGTGCTCCTCGATGACCGCTTCACCTTCAAGCCCGGCGCCGTGTTCCGCGGCCAGGGCCTGGACCTGACGCTGCGCCTGCCCCGCAACAAGCGCATCCGCCTTTCCCGCGACTTTGAGCGCCTGCTCGACGACGACGACTTCGTGAACGAGCAGCGCCCCAACGACCCGGAAAAGCACACCTACGAGCTGGTGGGCCGCCAGCTGCGCTGCCTCGACTGCACCCCCGCCGACCTACCCGAAAGCGACGACGAAGACTACAGCGGCGACGACGTGCAGATCGGCGACATGAAGGTGCACGTCGACACGGACAACGACGACGAAGTGCGCGTATCGGTCGACTACGACGGCGACGTAAACTTCTCCACCGAGCCCGCCGACTACGGCTCCGGCTCCCGCGAGTTCCGCTACGTCGACTTCGACGACGTGGCCGTGTCGGGCGCCTACCGCGTGCTCATTCGCCACGCCGAGGGCTACAGCGTGAAGGCTTACGGCGAGGAGCGCGCCCTGCGCGAGCTGGACGCCGAAAGCCCCGGCGACGAGCTGCACCTGCGCCCCAACCGCCGCGGCTTCTTCAACTTCGGCACCCGCGACGACGCCCGCAACCGCGTGCTCATCGTGGTGGAAACGCCCGACCTGAAGCAGCTCAACCTGAGCGGGGCCGTGCAGGCCAAAGTCACCGGCTTCAACGACCTCGACGACCTGACCGTGGACCAGTCGGGCGCCAGCCACCTCTCTTTCGAGGGCACCTGCCGTAGCTTCGCCGTGGACATGAGCGGGGCCTGCCGCACCAACCTCAAAGGCCGCGCCGACCGCCTCGAAATCGACGGCTCGGGCGTGTGCCAGGTGCAGGGCGCCGACTTCGCCGTGCAGAGCGCCGACGTGGAACTCAGCGGCGCCAGCAAGGCCCGCCTGAACGTGGAGAACCAGCTGCGCACCGACATTTCGGGCGCCAGCCAGGTCGACTACAGCGGCAGCCCCAGCAACGTGCGCAACCAGAAATCGGGCGCGTCCCGCGTACGGCGCGTGGAATAGGCTTCTGCGATAAAAAGCTGCCATTCCACGTCTTACCAAGCGAACTTATCCCTATATTGGGATGCATCCTTACTCGGTTGCCTGCGTAAGCACCTCCAGTACGGCTTGTTCGCATCTACCTCTGACTGCTACGAGATTAGGGGCCCTTGGTGAGTGAATGGTTGCCCCCGAGGGAACCCGCGCTTTTCCGAGCTGCAACAGGAAGGCAACGGTTTCCTCGAACTCGCAGTGACGGGCGTAGTTCGACCCCGCCTAACGACAAAGCCGGTCTGCTCAGAGAGCAGGCCGGCTTTGTCTGTTTATAGCTGAGCCGTCGAGCAGCTGATTAGTCGCTGTTACTCGCTCGGTTGGGGCGCGGGAACCTCGGTTTTCACCTCCAGCCCCTTGCGCCGGCCCAGGGCCAGCAGAAAGGCATACGCTTCGGGGTATTCGTTGCGCACCTGCCCGTCGAGGATGGCTTCGAGCACGGCCTCCTTCAGCTCACCCACCGCTTTGGAGGGCGCGAGGCCGAAGGTCTGCATGATGACTTCGCCGGTGATGACGGGTTTGAAGTTGCGCAGGTGGTCCTTCTCCTCCACTTCCTTCAGCTTCTGCTCCACCCGCTCGAAGTTGCGCAGGTAGCGGGCCACGCGCTGGTGGTCCTTGCTGGTAATATCGGCCCGGCACAGCTTCATCAGCAGGTCGATTTCGTCGCCGGCCTCGAACAGCAGCCGGCGCACGGCCGAGTCGGTCACGGTTTCCTTCACCAGCGCGATGGGGCGCAGGTGAAGCTTCACCAGCTTCTGCACCATGCGCATTTCCTCGCCCAGCGGCAACTTCAGGTCGGCGAAGATGCCGGGCGTCCACCGGGCGCCCTTGTCCTCGTGGCCGTGGAAGGTCCAGCCCACTTTCGGGTCGAAGCGCTTGGTGGCGGGCTTGGCAATGTCGTGCAGGATGGCGGCCCAGCGCAGCCACAGGTCGGCGCCGGCCTCCACCACGTTGTCAAGCACTTGCAGCGTGTGGTAGAAGTTGTCCTTGTGCGCGTGCTGCCCGCGCTTTTCCACGCCCTGCAGCAAGGCCATCTTGGGGAAGATGAGCGGCAGCAACCCCGAAGCAAACAGCAGCTTGAAGCCGTAGCTGGGCTTCGGACTCATGATAATCTTGTTCAGCTCGGTGGTAATGCGCTCCTGCGACACGATGCGAATCCGCTCCTTGTTCCGGCTGATGGCATCGAAGGTGTCCGGATCAATGTCGAAGTTGAGCTGGGTGGCGAACCGAATGGCCCGCATCATGCGCAGCGGGTCGTCCGAAAAGGTGATGTCCGGATCGAGCGGGGTGCGAATAATGCGGTCCTGCAGGTCACGGATGCCGTTGTAGCGGTCCACCAGCGTGCCGAAGTCCGCCGCGTTCAAGCTCAGGCCTAGGGCGTTGATGGTGAAGTCGCGGCGGGCCAGGTCTTCCTCCAGCGTGCCGGCTTCCACTTCGGGCTTGCGGCTTTCGGCCCGGTAGCTTTCCTTGCGCGCCCCCACAAACTCCAGCTCGATGTCGGGCGTGGGCAGCATGGCGGTGCCGAAGTTCTTGAACACCGTCACTCGCGGGCGGTTCGGCAGCCGCCGGCCCACGGCCTGGGCCAGCTGAATTCCGTCGCCCACGCACACCACGTCCACGTCCTTGCTGGGCCGTTGCAGCGCCAAATCCCGCACGTAGCCGCCGATGACGTAGGCCGGGTAGCCCAGCTCCTGGGCGGCATCGGCAATGGTACGAAACAGGGGCAGGTCGGGCAGCTGGGGCAGCAGGTTCATGCGAAAACGGGGTCAATGAGCCGGCAAAGGTACGGCAGAAGCGCGGGGCCGGCCGTACCCGGCTCCCACTCCGGCCTCAATCGCGCAGCACTTCCAGCCCGCCATCGGGCAGCACCCGCACCACCCGCGAGGGCGCGTGGCGCGTTTCGTCGTCCTGCCGCCAGCTCACCACGTAATCGGCGCCGCGCACGATGGCCGGCGTCACTTCCTTATAGATAGCCGGTGCCGGCTCCCCGCTGATGTTGGCCGAGGTCGACACCAGCCCGTGGCCCAGGCGGCGCAGTACTTTGTGGGTAAACTCGTCGCCCCGCGCCACGCGCAGCCCGATGGTGCCGTCGGCGGCCAGCAGGTTGGGCGCCAGCAGGCGGCTGCCTTGCACCACGTAGGTGGTCGGCTTCTGCTGCCCGGCCAGCAGCTCGGGCAGGTTGGCGGGCACCTGCTCGGCGTAGCGGGCAAACATGGCCTCATCGGCCACCAGCACGATGCAGGCCTTTTCGGCCGGGCGCTGCTTGAGCTGGTAGAGCTTCTCCACGGCCCGCGGCACCTCGGCGTCGCAGCCCAGGCCCCAAACCGTGTCGGTGGGGTACAGAATTACCTGCTGCAGCAGCAGCGCGTCCACGGCGGCGTCGACTTCCTGAAGGAAAAATTTCATGCGGATTCTACGTTACGGCGGCCCAATTCGGTGCCGGGCCGGCGAAGCTACGGCAAAGCCTGGCCCTGACAACCGCGCCGGCCGCATTCCGTTCAATCCGAAGCCCGAACGCCATTTTTATGCCCGCTACGCACACCGTCGATACCGAAGTACTCCGTATTGCCTACGAGCGGCAGGGCCCCGCCGACGCCCCTGCGGTCCTGCTCCTGCACGGCTTCCCCGACGACCTGCGCACCTGGGATGCCGTTATTCCGGGCCTGCTGGCTGCCGGCTACCAAACCATTGCCCCGGCCATGCGCGGTTGCGGCGGCACCGTCTTCCCCGACCCCGATACCATGCGCAGCGGCCAGACCACGGCCCAGGCCCAGGACGCCATCGATTTGCTCGACCACCTCGGCATCCGCAAAGCCGTGGTGGTGGGCCACGACTGGGGCGCCCGCGCCGGCTACCTGCTGGCCGCCCTCTGGCCCGAGCGGGTGGAGCGCCTGGTAGTGGCCTCCGTGGGCTACGAAACCGGCATCAAATCCGGCGACCAGCTGAAACCCGAGCAGATTCACGCCTACTGGTACCAGTGGTTTTTTCACTCCGAACGGGGCCGCGAAGCCCTGCAAGACAACCGCCGCGCGTTCTGCCGCTACATCTGGCACGCCTGGTCGCCCACTTGGCCGTTCGACGACGCCACCTTCGAGCGCACGGCCAAATCCTGGGACAACCCCGACTGGGTCGCGGTGGTGCTGCACGCCTACTGCGTCCGCTGGGGCGCGGCGCCGCCCGATCCGCGCTACGAGGCGCTGGAAAAGCAGCTGGAGCCGCAACCCAACATCAGCGTGCCGACTACGCTGCTGCACGGCGAGCTGGACGGCGCCAGCCTGGCCGCGTCCTCCGAAGGCAAGGAAACGTTCTTCACCGGCCCCTACGAGCGGCGCGTGTTGCCCGGTATCGGCCACTACGTGCCCCGCGAAGCGTCCGAGGCCATTGTGCAGGCGGTAGTGCAGAAATAAGCAGAACTCGTTGCTGACGCTCAGCGCCGCTGCGCCTTCTGCGCAAACTTCCGCGCCCTCCGCGGACTAAAAACGCCTGAACAGCCCAAGCTGCGCGCTACTCCTTAATAGACTGGCACAGCTCCACCAGCACGCCGTGGGCCGATTTCGGGTGCACGAAGCACACCAGCTTGTTGTCGGCGCCGCGCTTGGGCTCCTCGTTCAGCAGCACGAAGCCCTCGGCGCGCAGCCGCTGCATCTCCGCCCGGATGTCGTCCACTTCGAAGGCCACGTGGTGGATGCCCTCCCCCTTCTTGGCCACGAACTTGGTAATGGCGCTGTCGGGCGTGGTGCCGCCCAGCAGCTCGATCTTCGAGCCGCCGACCTGGAAAAACACGGTATCGACGCCCTCACTATCCACCGTTTCGCGCTTGTACGGCGCCATGCCCAACAGCGTGGTGTAGAGCGTGGTAGCGGCTTCCAGGTCCTGCACGGCCAGGCCGAGGTGTTCGAGGTTGGTGAACATATAATAAGGAGTGCAACAACGTCCGGGACGGCGGCGCCCGCGTTATTTGGATTGTGTCTACTTTTGTGCGCACAAAAGTAAACCTCCAGCCTCGTTTCGCTGTTCTACCCGCGAATCATTCTCCGCTGGATTCCTCGTGGTATCCGCGGCCCAGTGGTTACCTTTGCCCGCGACAATACTAAGCACCATGCTCAAGCTGCCCATTTACCTCGACAACAACGCCACCACGCCGATGGACCCGCGCGTGCTCGAGGCTATGTTGCCCTATTTCACCGAGCAATTCGGTAACGCCGCCTCGCGCAACCACCCGTTTGGCTGGCAGGCCGAAGAGGCCGTGGACTACGCCCGCGAGCAGATTGCGCAGCTGATCAACTGCGACCCGAAGGAAATCATCTTCACCTCGGGCGCTACTGAGTCGGACAACCTCGCTATCAAGGGCGTGTATGAGATGTACGCCCAGAAGGGCAACCACATCATCACCGCCACCACCGAGCACAAAGCCGTGCTTGATACCTGCAAGCACCTCGAAAAGCAGGGCGCCCGCGTAACCTACCTGCAAGTGAACGAGGAAGGCCTCATCAACCTCGAGGAGCTGGAAGCCGCCATGACGCCGCAGACCATCCTGGTCGCCATCATGTACGGCAACAATGAAATCGGCGTGCTGCAGAACATGCGCGCCATTTCGGCCATTGCCAAGAAGCACGGCGCCCTCTTCTTCTCCGACGCTACCCAGGCCGTGGGCAAAGTGCCCGTCGACGTTATTGCCGATGGCATCGACCTGATGGCCTTCACCGGCCACAAGATGTACGGCCCGAAAGGCATTGGGGCGCTGTACGTGCGCCGCAAGAACCCGCGGGTGAAAGTAACCGCCCAGATGGACGGTGGCGGCCACGAGCGCGGCATGCGCTCCGGCACCCTGAACGTGCCCGGCATCGTGGGCCTGGGCAAGGCCTGCGAGCTGGCCCGCCTGGAAATGGAGTCGGACACGGCCCGCATTTCGGCCATGCGCGACCGGCTGGAGCGCGAGCTGCTGACCCTGGAGGAAAGCTACGTGAACGGCTCCCGGGAGCACCGCCTGCCGCACGTGACCAACATTTCCTTTAAGTACGTGGAGGGCGAAGGCCTGATGATGGGCGTAAAGGACCTCGCGGTATCGTCGGGTTCGGCCTGTACCTCGGCTTCGCTGGAGCCTTCGTACGTGCTCAAGGCCCTGGGTTTGAGCGACGACCTGGCGCACAGCTCCCTGCGCTTCGGCCTTTCCCGCTTCACCACCGACGAGCAGATCGACTACGCCATCAATCACGTCAAAGAAGCCGTGACCAAGCTCCGCGAAATGTCTCCGCTGTGGGAGATGTTCAAGGAAGGCATCGACCTGAACTCCATCGAGTGGGCCGAACACTAAAATTTAGGGTTGTCAGCTGCGAGTTGTCAGTTGTCAGATACTGACTTCAAACTGCAGCTCATTCAGACTGATAACTCGCAACTGACAACTGACAACTCATCAAAAGCCATGGCTTACTCCGATAAAGTAATCGACCACTACAGCAACCCGCGCAACGTGGGCACGCTGGACAAGAGCAAGAAAAACGTGGGCACCGGCCTGGTCGGCGCCCCCGAGTGCGGCGACGTGATGCGCCTGCAGATCGAGGTGGACGAAGCCACCAACGTCATCACCGACGCCAAGTTCAAGACCTTCGGCTGCGGCTCGGCCATTGCTTCCTCGTCCTTGGCGACGGAGTGGCTGAAGGGCAAGTCGGTGGACGAGGCGCTGAACATCGACAACATGGAGATTGTGGAAGAGCTGGCCCTGCCGCCGGTGAAAATTCACTGCTCGGTGCTGGCCGAAGACGCCATCAAGGCCGCCATCAACGACTACCGCGTGAAAAACGGCCTGCCCGAGCTGGAAGCCGCCAAGTCGCACCACTAATCTGAGTTGTCAGTTGCGAGTTGTTAGTTGTCAGGGACGTTTTGCGCCTTGATGCACTGACAACTCGCAACTGTTACCTGACAACCGACTACATGGAAGTCTCCCCCGATGTGCACGTAGAGAGTGCGCGCCTGCAGCGGCAGATTGCGGAAGCCCTGGGGTTGCCGGCCGATCAGCTGGTGTTTGATTTCCGCCAGATCGACGGGCAGACGCGGCTGGACCTGATTACCGTCAACCCGCGCCACCAGCAGAGCTTTCTGTTTCGCTACGAGCTGGGCCACGACAAGCTGGACGCGCTGCGCAAGATGCTCGGCTACGTGCAGACCTCGCGCGACGCGGAAGCCTCTTACACCATTCAGTGGCGGGCCCGCGGCGACAAGGAGCTGCAAACCTCCTACTTCCGCGCCCACAACGCCTACGAAGCCCTCGACAAACTTTACTACGGCCGCGACCTGAACACCATCACCGTGTTCAGCGTGGTGCTGAATCCTTCTTCGTAGTTGTTTGTTATCAGCCCGGGCGTGCCGCTTCGGTGCTGACGCCTCCGCCTGACAACCTGCAACCGACAACTGACAACCCACATGATTACCGTTTCTGACAAGGCTCAAGAGAAAGTAGCCGCCCTGCGCGCCGACGCGGGCCTGACCGACGCTTTTCGCCTGCGCGCCTCGGTGGCCGGCGGCGGCTGCTCGGGCCTGAGCTACAAGCTCGACTTCGACGACGAGGTAAAGCCCATGGACCAGGAATTTGAGGACAAGGGCGTGCGCGTGGTGGTCGACATGAAGAGCTTCCTCTACCTGGCCGGCACCGAGCTGGACTTCTCGGACGGGCTGAACGGCAAGGGCTTCTTCTTCAACAACCCCAACGCCTCCCGCACCTGCGGCTGCGGCGAGAGTTTCTCGGTGTAGCCCCGCTCCCACCGTGCTTCGATACCAAACCCCTTCTGCCCCGCGGCGGAAGGGGTTTTTCGTGTGCGGGCTGCGGCGTGCGTGACAACGCCCGGTTCGGACTACAACGGCCGGTTGGGCCCTGCAACGGCCGGTGCGGGTGACAAGGGCCAGGCCACGGCTGACAACGCGGCGCGCACGGCCTCCAATGCAACGGGTACGGCTGACAACGCGCCGTCCACGCCTTGCAATGCGGCGGCGAAGGCTCACCATGCCTGCGGCCCGCGGGGCA
This sequence comes from Hymenobacter edaphi, assembly GCF_003258365.1. Taxonomy (GTDB): domain Bacteria; phylum Bacteroidota; class Bacteroidia; order Cytophagales; family Hymenobacteraceae; genus Solirubrum; species Solirubrum edaphi. The sequence continues at coordinate 54,724 of NZ_QHKM01000009.1, forward strand.
ATGCGCCGGGCAGGGCTGACAACGCGGCAGGTACCGGTGACAACGCGCCGCCCACGGCTTACCAGGAGGCGCCAATAACTGACAACGACAGGATTGGCCCCGGCCACGCGGGCTGACCATGCGTTTTGGCTACCTTCACGCCCTTTCTCACTCCCTATGCTATCCGTAGTATGAAAAACGACCTGATTGAGGCCCGCCTGCGCCGCGACGAAGCCTTGAACACCTTTCTCAGCGCTGACAAAAGTGCCTACGCCGACATCGAAGCTGACGTGGCCCCGCTGCGGCAGCAGCTCACCGGCGCGCTGACGCAGGCCCAGGCCACGGCCCAGGACGTGCTGACGGCCGACAACGACGGCAACTCCGGCCGCAAAAAAGGCCAACGCAACCAGCTGACGCAGCTGCTGCGCCGCCTCATCGTGGGGCTGCAGGCCGTGGCTACCAGCACCAACGATGCCCGCCTGCTGGCCCTGTCGGGGCAGGTGAGCCGCCTCTCGCGCCTGCCCGAAACGGCCTTTATCGACGAAGCCCGCCGCCTGCTGAGCCTGGCTCCCGAGCGCAGCGAAGCCCTGACCAAGCGCCGCTTCACCCCCGAGCACTACCGCGAAGCCACCGCGCTGACCGCCGAGCTGCGCCGCAGCATCAACGACGGCCGCCTGAACGACGCGGAGGGCAGCACCGGCCGTCAGAGCCTGGAGCGCCTTATCAAGCAGAACGCCCGCGCCATCGAGCAGCTGCGCACCTACTTCCGCGTGTACGAGCTGGACGAGCCCGACCTGTGGGCCCGCTTCGAAGCGGCAGCGCGCGTGGTGAACCGCGGCGGCAACCCCGGCAGCGCCGCCGACGCGAAGTAGCCCGTTGCCCCTTCAGCAGCACAAAGCCCCGCCGGCAGTACCGGCGGGGCTTTGTGCTGCTGAAGGGGTAGCAGAGGCGGGCCTCACTCGCCGGGGGCGTATTTCAGGAAGGTGCGCGTGGCGCGCAGCGTGCCCGTGCGTAGCTCCAGGGTGTGGTTGCCGTTGCGCAGGCGGCGCACATCGATGCGCTGCCCGGCCACGAGGCGGCCGGTGAGGACGGTGCGGCCGGCCGCATCCGTGATGCGGTAGTCGCCGCTGGCCGGGCCGCAGCTCAGCCAATCGGTGGCGGGGTTGGGGCTGGGCTGCCAGGCGCTGTTGTCGGGGGTGTAGGTGAGTACCGCCGAGGTGCCGCTGCCCCCCGCCACGGGCTGCCGCAGGCGGTAGTACACCGTGCTGGCCCCGGCCCCGGCATCGAGGAAGCGGTACCCGGCCGCTTCGGCCGCCAGCACCACTCCTACCGAGCGAAACGTCACCCCATCGGAGGAGCGTTCCACCTCGAAGCGCAGGGGCGTTTTGGCAGTCGGCGCGGTCCACGTCAGCACCACGCCCTGGGGCGTAGCTGCGGCGGCCAGGCCTACCGCCGCTACCGGGCTGGCCGTGCGGGCGGCACCGGGCGCGGCAGTAGGCGCGGTACCGGCGGGTGGGTTGTTGGCCGCCACGTCGCGCAGCGCCGGCTGCTGGGCCAAGCCGAGAAAGGGCACAAACCACAGGGCCCAGAGGCCCCGCGCCGCGCCCCGGAGGGCCAGGCTGCGGCTATGGGTAAGCAAGGGGTGCATGGCTAAGGCAGTAAGAAGGAGTAGCAGATCAAGAGCATCAAGCAGGAAGGCAATATACTATTTATTATATCTTTATTTATATAAAAATCTGCTTTAGATACAAAAAACGGCCACTGCCCTGGGGCAGTGGCCGTCGCAACGGGCCGGGGCGGTAGTCGCGGCTAGTTGGTTTTGATCAGAGAGCGAATCACGCGCTGGGTGCCGCTGCGTACCTCCAGCTGGTAGCTGCCGGCGGGCAGCGTGCGCAGGTCGAGGGTGGTCTGGCCGAGGGCTTTGCCCTGGCGCAGGGGCTGGCCCAGCAGGCTCAGCACCCGCCACTGCACCGGGCCTTCGCCCAGCTGCAGGTGCAGCTCGTGCTGCACCGGGTTGGGGTAAGCGGCTACCAGCAGTTCGCTGGTGCCGCCCAGCACCACGATGCGCGAGTCGGAGGCCGTGCCGTCGCGGTCGACCTGGTGCAGGCGGTAGTACACCGGGCCGGCCGCACCCTTGTCCAGGAAGCTGTAGCTGCTGGCCCGGGTGCTGGTGCCCTGCGCCTGCACCCGGCCCACCGCGCGGAACTCGCGCCCGTCCAGGCTGCGCTGCACTTCGAAGTACGCGCTGTTCTTCTCCTGCGCCGTGGTCCAGCGCAGCAGGGCATCGGCGCCGCGACGCTCGGCCGTAAAGCTGCTCAGCTCCACCGGCAGCGGGTTGTTGCCGGGCGCATTGTCGAAGCTGGTGGTAGCCAGCGCGAAGTCGCCCAGCGAGGTCAGGCCGGCGTTGCTGGTGATGGTGCCCGACAGGAAGGTGGTACCGTCGGCCTGCGGGGGCGTCACGGTGCCGCCGAGGTTCAGCCAGCTGCCGTTGACGCCCTGGGCCACGCGCAGCGTGCTGGGGGCGTCCACTTGGTCGATGGCGACAAAGCCCATGGCGACCTGGCCGTTGGTAAAGGCGACGCTGTTGTACAGGTTGTAGTAGCGCACGCCCGATACGCGCTTCAAATCGTTCGGCGCCAGGGTGTAGGCCGGGGCGTAGCTCTTGTAGGGCGTCACGAAATAGGTACCGCCCGTCGTGCCCGTCTGGGTCAGGCCGATGCTGATCGGGCCGTAGCCGGCGGCAACGCCCACGGGGAAGAACAGCCCCGTGCTGGTGGAGAGGGCGTAGGTGCCGGCCCCGGGCGAATTGCGCATCATCGGGCCTTCCACGTAGCTGTCGTTATCGGCGCCGGTTATCGGGGCGGTGGTCGGCAGGCTCAGGTAATTGCTGGAAGAGGTGATGAGGTGGCCGCTCTGCGCCCCGAAGGTCAGCGCTTTGGGCACATCCAGGATTTTTTGCAGCTCTACGCCCTGCGGGTTGTTCAGCACCAGCGTGGTGTTGACGCCGAGCGAGAGGGTGCTGATGCCTTTGATGAACTGCTTGCCGCCGGTGCCGTTCAGGGTGAGGCTGGCGGCCGAGGCCGGATCGAAGTACAGGCCGGCGCCGTACTGGGTGGCGCCGTTTACTTCGATGTTGCCCCCGACGCTAACGCCGCCGGTGTTGTTCAGGCTCACGTTTACCGACGTAGCCGGGCTGGCGGGCGGGTAGTTTACCGTCAGGCTGTTCAGCACGGTGGTAGCAAAGGCCCCCGTGGTGGAGTAGCTGGCCTGAAAGTCCCAGTTGGGATACGTGCGGGCCGCGGCCGAAATGGTGCCGCCGAGGTAGCGGTAGGTGCTGCCGCTCAGGAACGAAGTGACGGCCGTGGCGCCGTTGCCGAACGGGTCCAGACCGCTGCTCTGAATAAACGTGGCGCCGGCTTCGAACACGACCGAGCCGGCCCCGGCCTTGCCGGATGCTTCGTTGACGTTGTTGTTGCCCGTCAGCGTTTCGGTACCCGTCGTGCCGAAGGGGTGGCCCACTACTTCGGTCGAGTTGAAGACGGAGCCGCTCTTGAAGCGCAGAGCCCCGGCATCGGCGGCCACGAGACGCTGCGGAATGTTGAGGCTGGTGCCGAGTACGTTCTGGATGGTACCGCTGAGGCTGGCCGTGGTGCCGGTGGGCATGGCCAGGACGATGTAGCGGTTGTCGGTATTCGAGCCGGTGGTCATGGTCAGCGTCGCGCCGGCTTCTTCCACGAAGTCGTCGCCCGTGGTGGTGGCGTTGCCGATCTGCAGCGTGCCGGCGGTGTTGGCCGTGCTGGGCGCGTAGAACGAGGCGCTAACGTTGTTGACCAGGTAGAGCTGACCGAAAATCTGCTCCTGCGTTTGGTTGCCGCCGAAGCCGCGGGAAATCTGCACGGCCGGATTGGCCGTGGTAGCTCCGTTGAAGACCAGGACGTGGTTGGCGTTGGCCCCGTTGGTGTTGGACAGCGTGCGCGCCGGCGTCCAGTTGGAAGCGGTACCAAAGTCCTGGGCGATGGTCGCGTTGGTGTTGTTCCAGGTGTAGGTGGGCAGGGCCAGGAAGGCCACCGTGGCCGGGTTGGTCAGCAGGTAGTCGGTGCCCCCGGCATCCTGGTTGTAGGCGTACACGTCCACCACGTAGTTGGAGCCGGCAGCCAGACCGGTGACGGTGATTTTATTGAACACCGCAGCCGTGGGCGGCACGTCGGCATACACCACGTAGTTACCGGCACCGGTGGTGCGGTTGGTACCGGTGTTGTTGCCGTAGGCCAGGTTGGGAGTGTAAACAACCCCGTCGGTCGGGGCTACGCGCGTGGCGGCGGCCAGGCGCACAATCACCAGATAACGCCCTCCGTCGCCCGCGGTCAGCTTCAGCGCGGCCGACGGCGTGTTGGCCGTGGCGCCGCTGGCCGGGTGGTAGCCTACGACCGGCTGGACGGTAGGCTCCGTTGCCGCCTGAGCCGCATAGCCAAGCCCCATTCCTAGCGTAACCAGGAAGAGCTTCGTAAAATTGTTGATCATGCAAATGGAGTTGGAATGGAAAAACGCGCAAAAGTGGGCGAGCTACGCGTCTAGTCTCATTGCCATCGACAAGACACAGTTCGTCACACAACCCGAAATTATATTATTTTTTTAATAATTGTGTGTATACACCAGACAAATATTTCCAGAATCGGTAAAAATCAGGCTTTTGTTTCCCATTCAGGGACATTGTCGTATTGCACTGAAAAAAGGCCCCCGGCTCCAACTGAGCCGAGGGCCTTTGACAAAGGTAAGCCGAATGCTACTGCCTTACAAAGCGCAGTAGGTGCCGGCCGTTGCCGCCGGTAGTCAGCTCCAGCAGATACACGCCGGGGTTCAGGCTGCTCACCGGCACCCGGTCGGGCTGGCCAGTGCCGCGCAGCAGCGGTGGGCCCACCGGGCTCAGCACCCGCCAGGCCCGCACCGGTGCCGAGGTGCTCACGCGCAGCAGGTCGGTGGCCGGATTCGGGAAGGCGGTGGCGGTGAAGGCCATCGTGCCGCCCAGCACCACAATGCGCGAGTCGGAGGCCGTGCCGTCGCGGTCGACCTGGTGCAGGCGGTAGTACACCGGGCCGGCCGCACCCTTGTCCAGGAAGCTGTAGCTGCTGGCCCGGGTGCTGGTGCCCTGCGCCTGCACCCGGGCCAATGCGCGGAACTCGCGCCCGTCCAGGCTGCGCTGCACCTCAAAGTACGCGCTGTTCTTCTCCTGCGCCGTGGTCCAGCGCAGCAGGGCATCGGCGCCGCGACGCTCGGCCGTGAAGCTGCTCAGCTCCACCGGCAGCGGGTTGGCAGAGAGGTCGGCCGTGCTGGTGGCCAGCACAAACTCCGTCAGGGCTGTAAAGGCCGTGGTGGAGGTAATGGTGCCCGTTGGCACGGCCGTGACGGTGCCGCCGAGGTTGTTCCAGGCGCTGCCCACGCGCTGGGCCACCCGCAGCGTGCTGGCATTGTCCGCCTGGTCGTCGGAGCCGAAGCTGAGGGTAATGGCGCCGTTGGTAAACGTGGTGCCGGCGCTGCTCAGGGTGAAGTACCGCAGGCCCGACACGCGCTGAATGCCCGTCCCCGGCGCCAGATTGGCAGCTCGTCCTTCCGTCTGCACGGCGGTATAGGAGCCGGCAGTGCTGCTCTGCGTGGCCGTCAGCGTCACGGGCCGGTACACGTTGGTGGTGCCGTTGCGCAGCGCGCCGATTGGGAAAGTAAAGGTTTTGGCGCCGGTGGCGGAAGTCGTAATGTTCAGCGGCCCGTTGACGAAGCTGGTGGCGCTGCCGCCGCTGATGAAGCTGGCTGAGTTGGCTTGGTTGGCAATGGCAATGGTTAATGGGCTGCTAACGGACGTGTTCAGCAAGCCATTGGTCAGCACCAGTCCTTCGAAGGTCAGCGGCTTTTGCAGCGTGACGCCGCCGGGGTTGTCGATGGCCAGCCGCACGGTGGTAGGCGAAATGCTGAAGGTGCCGTCGCCCTGAATGTGTTGGATTGTTGCTCCGTTCAAGGTCAGGTTCACGTCGGAGCCGGGATTGAGCTGCAGCGTCCCGCCGTCGACGATGATATTGCCCCCCACCGCAATGCCCGTCGTGGCACTGGTGCCGGTCAGGTTCAGGGTAAGCGTGGCCGTATTGGCCGCGGTCAGCTGCAGGTTGTTGAGGATGTTGAGCCGGGTGGTCCCGGTGTACGTGGGCAACGCGGCGGAAGTGGCAAACACCAGGTTGCCGTACGTGCGGCCCGCCAGGTTGGAGCCGCCCGGGGCGGTGCCCCCGCTGAAGGTATAGGTGCTGCCCGCCTGAAAGGCAGCCGGGCCGTACGGGTCGTCACCCGCCTGTTGAATGAAGCCAGCTCCGCTTTGAAAAACGGCCAGCCCGGTGGTCGTCCCGAAGGGCGTGTCGGTGGGGTCCAGCGTAGCGCCTTGGGTGGTGAGGGAGCCGCCCGCTTGAAAGACCACCGAGCCGGCCGCGCCCAGAAACTTATGCACGCTGGCCGCATTGGCATTACCCCCGACTCCGCTGAACACCACACTGCCCGCAATGCGAGCCGTAGCCCCGGGATTCAACGACGCCACGAAGTTGCTGGCGCTGCTCGAGCCGGTGGAACCGTTACCAACGACCGTAAGCGTGCTTCCGGCATCCACGATAAAGTCATCGTCGGCCGCGGTGGCCTGGATGGTTAGCGTGCGGGTAGTAGTCAGGTTATTGGACGTGCTGATGGAAAACGTGGCATCGGTGTTGTTGCGAAACCGAATGCGCCCGATTGTCTGCGTTGCGCCTGCATCCAGGGTTGCCGAGGGCGTGCCGCCGTTGAACTCCAGGATGTCCGTGGTGGTCGGAGTATTTCGGGGGGGCGTCCAACTGTCAGCAGCACTGAAATTGGCCCCGCTGGCCCCATTCCAAGTGTACGTCGTCTGCGCCAGGGCAGCAGAAGCCGAACAACTCAGCCATATACCGACAAGTACAGGAAGCCTACTGCTTAAGCGGGGGTAGGGTGCTAGCTTTTTCATGTCGCAATGAGGTGTTTGTGTTGGATATTTTTTTCAATTTATATAACATTATTAACATATTAAAAACTACTCCCATTTTCCCCTCCAGGGCGTAGCTTATACCGAGGGCCGCTAAAATGGCAACACCCCTGCACGACGCGCGTGCAGGGGTGTTGCCATTTTAGCGGCCCTCGAAACGACTTACTGCTTCACAAACCGTTTGGTGAGCTGAATGCCGCCATTCGTGGTAAGTTCGAGCAGGTAGCTGCCAGCGGCCAGCGGCGTCACGTCGATACCCGCTTCGGCACCCGAGCCGGTCCGCAGCACCTGGCCGGCCAGGCTCAAGATGCGCCAGCCTTTAACCGGCGCCGCCGCCTCGATGCGCAGCAGGTCGGTGGCCGGATTCGGGAATACGGTAGCCGTGAAAACGGCCGATCCGCTCAGCACCCGCACTTCCGAAAGCGTGGCCGTGCCGTCGCGGTCAACCTGGCGCAGGCGGTAGTACACCGGGCCAACGGGGCGGCGCGCATCCTGGAAGGCGTATTGACGGCCGGTGCTGCTGTGCCCGGCGGCCTGCACCTGGCCAATGGCTTCAAACTCCTGGCCACCGTTGGTAGAGCGCTGCACCTCGAAGTAGGCGCTGTTTTTCTCCTGGGCGGTGGTCCACTTCAGCAGGGCGCCTTCGCCCTGGCGCTGGGCCGTAAACCCGGTCAGCGTGACGGGCAGCGGGTTGGTGCCGGCCGCGGTGGCATTCGTAGCCAGGCTGAAGTCGCCGAGGGCGGTGATGCTGGCCGCAACGGTGCCGCTGAGGAAGCTGGGCCCGGTGGCGGTGATGGTGACGGTGGGCGTGCCCAGGTCGGTGTAGGCGGTGCTGCCGTTGGGCGAGCTGGCCAGGCGCAGGGTGGCCGCGTCGTTCACGCCGTCGTCTTCACCAAAGGCCAGCTCCACGCTGCCGCCGGTGAGGGTGGCGCCGCCGGCTTCCTGGCTGAGGGCCACGTAGCGCACGGCCGACACGTTGGTCAGCGGCGCCGTGACGCCGCGGCTGTTGCCGGTCAGCTCCTGCAGGCGGGCGGTGTAGCCGCTGGCCGGGCCGTTGCTGGCCTGGGCCACCGTCAGCGTCGCGGGGCGGTAAAAGCCCAGGCTGCCGCCCAGCGGGAAGGTCAGCGTGGCGGCCGTGGCGTTGGCGGCCGTGGGCAGCGTCAGGGCGTTGACGTAGCTATTGGCGTTGCCCCCGGTAAGGGTGCCCGTCACCACCAAGCGCGTCGAGGGGGTAAACTGCAGCACGCCGCGGGTCAGCGTCACGTTGGCCACGGTGAGGGTGTTGGTCAGTTCAATGGTCACGTTAGCGGTCCGGTTCAGCACCAGTGAGGCCAGCATGCGCGCCGCCGTCGAGTTGACGAAAGCCAGCGTGCCGACGCTGCCCGTGCCGGTAAAGGCGAGGGCGCTGGTTGCGGAGCCCCGCAGCTGGCCGGCCACCGAGACAATGGGGCCGTCACTGGTGAGCGTACGACCGTTCAGCACCAGAATGCCGGAGGTAAGATTGAGGTTGGTGACGGTCAGGTCGGCTCCCAGGAACAGCTCGTCGGTGGCGTCGGCCAGGTTGAGGGTGAGCGTGCCCAGGGTTTCGCCCGCGCCCAGGTACAGGGTGCCGGGGGCCGAGGTACCGGCCGGCTTGGTCACATCCACGGTGGCGGCGGCGGCGGCCGTCAGCACGCCGCTGCCCACGAAGGTGCCGTTACCGGTCAGCGCCAGCGTGTTGCCGTTCAGGGCCAGCGAGGTGCCGGTGTTCTGCGTCAGGCCGCCGCTGGTGACGGTGCCCAGGTTCAGGTTGGTGCTGCCGCCGGTGGCAGCCAGCACGCCGCCGGCCGTGTTGTTATTGGTCAGGCGGAACAGGTTGATGGCGTTGCCGTTGCCGGTCAGCGTCTGCGGGGTGGTACCGTCGAGCACCAGGGTGTAGGAGTTGTCGGCGGTGCCGTAGGTCACGGTGCCGAGCAGGGTGAAGTTGCCCAGCAGGCTCAGGGTGGTAAAGGTCGGGCTGCTGCTGCCGGCAAAGCCGTTGTAGCCCGTCACGTTGTCCACCGTGAAGTTGCCGCGGATAACGGTGGTGCCGGTGGGTAGGGTCTTGGTACCGCTGGTGAGCTTGAGGTTGCCGTAGCCGCCGCTGGGGGTGCGGCTGGCCGGCACGGCGTAGGTACCGGCCTGGGCGTAGTCGACGGTGCTGCTGGCGGCCACCGCGCCGAAGGTGAAGCTGGGCGCCGTATTGAGCACCGTCAGGGTGCTGTTGGCGCTCAGGTCGAGGGTGCCGGTCAGGTTGAAGCCGGCCGGAATGGTCAGGTTCACGGCGGCCGTGCCGTCGCCCACCACCACTTTGCTGCCGGTGCCCAGCGTCAGGCTGGCCGTCAGCGTCGGGGCGAGGTTATTGACTAAGTTCAGGGTGATGCCGGGGTCGGTTAGGCTGGTGGGCGAGGCACCGCTGCCGTCGGGGTTCAGGCCGAAGGTGGCCGGGTCGTTGAGCGCGCCGGAGGCCTTGGCGTAGTACACGGGCAGCAGCACCGTGAAATTGGTGGTGCTGGTGGCCGTCTGGCCGCCTACCGCCACGCTCACCGGGCCGGTGGTGGCGCCGGCCGGCACCAGGGCCTGCACCTCGGTGCTGCTCACGAAGGTGACACTGGTAGCGGCCGTGCCGTTGAAGAGCACGCCGGTGCCCCCGCTCACGAAGTTGGTGCCGGTAATGGTGACGGGCGTGTTGATCAGGCCCTGATCCGGGGTAAAGGAAACGATGGTGGGCGCCGGGGCCGGCGAACCGTACAGGGCCACGTCGTCGATGCTCCACCGCTCGGCCCCGTCGTTGGTGGTCGGGACGATGCGCACGCGTACCTGCGTTGCCGAGGCCGGCAGGTTGATTTTCACCGTGCTGTAGCCATCGGTGTTGCGCACTCCGCCGCCCGACGGCACAAAGGGCACCGGCGTGTTGTCGCCGTCGTAGGTGGTTTCGGCCACGCCGGTGGCCGTGTAGTCCCAGCGCGCGTTGTTGTTGCCGCCCACCAGCAGGGTGCTGCGCCAGGTCGTGCCGTTGTCCAGGCTAACCTCCACCGTCACGTTATCAGAGGCATCCATGCCGTTGCCGGTCGAGCCAACGGAGAAGGCCCCGAGGCGGAACGTGACGTAGGCATTGCTGTAGCCCACCAACGACTGGTTGGCGAAAGTGGCCGTGGGCGAAGCCCCCGTGGCCAGCCAGGCTTTGGCGCTGCTGGTGAAGAAGGGCGAATTAGCCGGGGAACTGCCGCCGGTGCTGTTGCCCGCCACCGTGGCCACGCTGCCGGTGTACGTCCAGGCAATGGTGGGCTGGTTGTCCTCAAAATCCTGGAAGACCAGCGGGGCGGGCAGCACCGTGAAGGCTACGGCGCTGCTGCTGCCGCCGCCGGGAGCCGGGTTGGTTACCGTCACGCTGTAGGAGCCGGCCGTAGCCACGGCCGCCGCCGGCACGGTGGCCGTCAGCGAGGTGGCCGAGACAAACGTGGTGGCTAGGTCCGCGCCGTTGAAGGTCAGTGCCGAGCCGGCTACGAAGTTGGTCCCGGTGGCGGTCAGCGTGAAAGCGCCGCTGCCGGCCAGGCGGTTAGCGGGGCTCAGGCTGCTGAGCGTGGGCGCGGGGTTGTCGATCAGGAAGCTGCTGCCCGAGGTACCGGTGCCGCCGGGCGTGGTCACGGCCAGGGGGCCGGCCGTCACCCCGCTCGGCGCGGTGGCCGTGATGCTGGTGCTGCTGTTGACGGTAAAGCTGGCGGCGGCTACCCCGTTGAAGGTCACGGCCGTGGCGCCGGTAAAATCGGTGCCGCTGATGGCAACCACGGTACCGGCCGAGCCGCTGGGCGGGTTGAAGCTGGTTACCGTCGGGGCCGGAATGGGCGTGGCGGTGGTTACCGCGAGCAGCGTGGGGGTGGTCTGCAGGTTGGGCACGGCGTCCTCGGCCACCGCGTACACGTCGTAGGCGGTGCTGGCCGTCAGGCCGCCGATGGCCGCTGTGGCGGCCGTGTTGGCGGTGGCGTTGGTGATGGAGCCCGATTGGGCCGCGGCGCTGCCGCTGGCGTCCTGCCCGGCTTTCACCTGGGCACTCGTGGGGGCCGCGGCGCCGCTGGCCAGCACCACGTAGTAGGTTTTGCCGACTTCGTTAATCGTCGAAGAAAGCGTAAAGCCGGTGGTGGTAACGCCCGAAGCCGCAGGCGAACCGCTGCCAAACGTGGGCGGCGTGGTATCGGGCGAAAGGGTCGTCACTTCCAGCAGCGTCGCGGCGGTCTGCAGGTTGGGCACGGCGTCCTCGGCCACCACGTACACGTCGTAGGCGGTGCTGGCCGTCAGGCCGCTGATGGCCGCTGTGGCGGCCGTGTTGGCGGTGGCGTTGGTGATGGAGCCCGATTGGGCCGCGGCGCTGCCGCTGGCGTCCTGCCCGGCTTTCACCTGGGCACTCGTGGGGGCCGTGGCGCCGTCGGGGAGCACCACGTAGTAGGTTTTGCCGACTTCATCAATAGTAGAGGAAAGCGTGAAGCCGGTGGCCGTAGTGCCCGAAGCCGCGGGCGAACCAGTGGCGAAGGTAGGCGGGGTTGTGTCGGCAGGAGTTGTACCCGTAGTGAAGCTAACCGATACTTCATCAATAGCAAGGCCATGATCTGTACCATTGTGGTCTACATCTTTCCACCGTAGCATGATGTAGCGTCCAGCAGCTAGTGGGCTCGAAGTCAAATCAATAGTAGTAGCTGCTATTTGCACTCTATTTGCTGGCGCGTTGCCGTTTAAGGATGCAGCAGAACTGGTGTTAATAGGGCTGGTAAAATTGAGCGCTGCAACATCTGTCCAGCCGGCATCTGCTGTAGGGGCACCACTTGCAACGCCAATAGGAGTTAACGTGGTTATTTGTGACGCACTTGTTTGATAAGAAAAGGTTATGACGTTGGGTGTCGTGTTGCCACCATTGCGCCACTGCTCTCCTACATATGATATCGAAAGGGAGGTAATTGGGGCACCAGTATTATTCTGGAAAAGAATGCCATGAGCAAAACTTCCAGCCGCAGCATTGCTTGAGCCAAGCGTTCCAAGTGCTCTGTCCGTTGCCGAAGCAGCTCCGTAGCTGTATAAATTGCCGCCATTTGCCCCGCCAGCATCAGCAACGATGGACGTGCCTGTACCAGTTCGCTGAGAGTATAGTCCAACAATGGTCCCGTTCTGGGTGAAGGTTGCACTACCTGAAACGGGTAGTGCATCGAAGTTTTGACCATAAGTTGGATTGCTACCCGTTAGAATAACCTGCCCCCACCCTACCAGCGGCGAGCAGAAAAACAACAGGGCGACAAGCCACCTCAAGCGTCGGCGTGGACCGGCGGAACTACGGGTAAGTTGTTGTGTCATGCAATCAGGCTGAAGGAAGAGAGTTGGAGCGAACTAAGATACAAAAGTACCATTTGCGCCCCCCTGCCTGTCGAGTTCGTTGTTAACGAATTGTTATGTAGCCGTTATCCGTAGGCCACAAAAAAAGCCCCTGCCGGCTGGCAGGGGCTTTTTCGTACGGAAGGCAGCGCGGGGCTAGCGCTTGGAAATGCGGCTGGTAGCCACGCCTTCGCGGGTCGAAATTTTCACCAGGTATTGTCCGGTCGGCAACTGGCGCAGGTCCAGGCTACCATCGGCGGCCAGACGGCCGCTCCACACGGGCCGGCCCAGCATGTCGAGCACCGTTACCTCGGCCGCGGGCACGGCACCGGCCAAGCGCACGTGCAGCTGGTCGGTCACCGGGTTGGGGTACACGCTCAGGCCCTGCAGCTTACCGGCATGGGCGGCCGTGGTGCTCGTCACCGTGAAGGTTACGGTGCTGGTGGCCGTGCCGCCCGGCGTGGTCACCGAGATAGTGCCCGACGTAGCGCCGGTCGGCACCGTGGCCGTGATGGACGTAGCCGATACCACCGTGAAGCTCGGCGCATTCACCCCGTTGAAGGCCACGGCCGTGGCGCCGGTCAGGTTGGTACCCGTAATCGTCACCACCGTACCCACCGTACCGCTCGTCGGCGTAACCGCCGTGATGGTCGGGGCCGGGTTGGGCACCGTCACGGTGAAGCTGGCCGTCGAGGTGGCCGTGCCGCCCGGCGTGGTCACGGCAATGGTGCCGGAGGTGGCGCCCGTCGGCACCGTGGCCGTGATGGAAGTGGCCGAGTTGACGCTGAAGGTCGTGGCCGCCGTGCCGTTGAACGTTACCGCCGTGGCGCCGGTCAGGTTGGTGCCGGTGATGGTCACCACCGTGCCCACCGGGCCGCTCGTCGGCGTGAAGCTGGCCACGGTCGGGGCCGGAATCGGGGCGGGCGTCACCGTGAAGGTGGCCGCCGCCGACGTGCCGCCGCCCGGGGCCGGGCTGGTCACGGTCACGTTGTAGGTGCCGGCCGTGGCAATGGCCGAGGCCGGCACGCTGGCCGTCAGCGAGGTGGCCGACCCGAACGTGGTGGTCAGCGCCGCCCCGTTGAAGGTGACGACCGAGCCCGATACGAAGCCCGTGCCCGTCACCGTGAGCGTGAAGCCCGCGCCGCCGGCCACGGCCGTGTTGGGCGCCAGCGCCGTGATGGTCGGCACCGGGTTGGGCACCGTCACGGTGAAGCTGGCCGTCGAGGTGGCCGTGCCGCCCGGCGTGGTCACGGCAATGGGGCCGGAGGTGGCGCCAGCCGGCACCGTCGCCGTGATGGACGTAGCCGACACCACCGTGAAACCGGTGGCTGCCGTGCCGTTGAAGGCCACGGTCGTGGCGCCGGTCAAATTGGTGCCGGTGATGGTCACCACGGTACCTACCGGGCCGCTCGTCGGCGTGAAGCTGGCAATGGCCGGGGCCGGCGTCGGCGCCGTCACGGTGAACGTCACGGCCGAAGAAGTGCCGCCGCCCGGGGCCGGGCTGGTCACGGTTACATTGTAAGTGCCGGCCGTGGCAATGGCTGAAGCCGGCACCGCCGCCGTCAGCGAGGTGGCCGACACAAACGTGGTGGTCAAAGCCGCGCCATTGAAATTGATGACCGAACCGGCCACGAAGCCCGTGCCAGTAGCAGTCAGCGTGAAGCCGGCGCTACCAGCTACGGCCGTGTTCGGCGCAACGCTGGTCAGCGTCGGGGCCGGGTTGGGCACCGTCACGGTGAAGCTGGCCGTCGAAGTAGCCGTGCCGCCGGGCGTGGTCACGGCAACGGCGCCGGAGGTGGCGCCCGTCGGCACCGTGGCCGTGATGGAAGTGGCCGAGTTGACGCTGAAGGTCGTGGCCGCCGTGCCGTTAAACGTTACCGCCGTGGCGCCGGTCAGGTTGGTGCCGGTGATGGTCACCACCGTGCCCACCGGGCCGCTCGTCGGCGTGAAGCTGGCCACGGTCGGGGCCGGAATCGGGGCGGGCGTCACCGTGAAGGTGGCCGCCGCCGACGTGCCGCCGCCCGGGGCCGGGCTGGTCACGGTCACGTTGTAAGTGCCGGCCGTGGCAATGGCCGAGGCCGGCACGCTGGCCGTCAGCGAGGTGGCCGACCCGAACGTGGTGGTCAGCGCCGCCCCGTTGAAGGTGACGACCGAGCCCGATACGAAGCCCGTGCCCGTCACCGTGAGCGTGAAGCCCGCGCCGCCGGCCACGGCCGTGTTGGGCGCCAGCGCCGTGATGGTCGGCACCGGGTTGGGCACCGTCACGGTGAAGCTGGCCGTCGAGGTGGCCGTGCCGCCCGGCGTGGTCACGGCGATGGGGCCGGAGGTGGCGCCCGTCGGCACCGTGGCCGAAATCGTGGTGGCGTTGGTCACGCTGAAGGTCGTGGCCGCCGTGCCGTTGAAGCTCACCGCAGTAGCGCCGGTGAAATCCGAGCCGGTGATGGTCACCACGGTACCTACCGGACCGCTCGTCGGGGTGAAGCTGGCAATGGCCGGGGCCGGCGTCGGAGTCGTCACGGTAAAGGCCGCCGTCGAAGTAGCCGTACCGCCGGGCGTGGTCACGGCAATGGTGCCGGAGGTAGCGCCCGTCGGCACCGTGGCCGAAATAGAAGTAGCCGAGTTAACGGTGAAGCTGGTAGCCGCCGTGCCGTTGAAGGCCACGGCCGTGGCGCCGGTTAGGTTGGTACCCGTAATCGTCACCACCGTGCCCACCGGGCCGCTCGTCGGCGTGAAGCTCGTAACGGCCGGGGCCGGGGTAGCGGAAGTTACAGTGAAGGGCAGCGCCGCGGAGGTACCACCGCCGGGAGCCGGGTTGGTCACGGTCACGTTGTAGGTGCCGGCCGTGGCAATGGCCGAAGCCGGCACCGCCGCCGTCAGCTGGGCAGCCGAAACGAACGTGGTCGGCAGGGCCGTCCCGTTGAAATTCACCACCGAAGAGCCCAGGAAGTTGGAGCCGTTTACCGTCAGCGTGAAGTCCGCGCCGCCGGCCGCAGCCGTGTTGGGGGCCAGGCTGGTCAGCGTCGGGGCCGGGTTGGGAGCCGTCACCGTGAAGTTCAGGCTCGAGGTAGCCGTACCGCCGGGCGTGGTCACGGCAACGGCGCCGGAGGTGGCGCCCGTCGGCACCGTGGCCGAAATGGAAGTAGCCGAGTTAACGGTGAAGCTGGTAGCCGCCGTGCCGTTGAACGTTACCGAGGTAGCACCAGTGAAATTCGAGCCGTTGATGGTTACCACCGTGCCCGCCGGGCCGCTCAGTGGCGAAAAGCTGGCAATGGTCGGGGCCTGGGTAGCGACGTTGATGGGCGCAAAAGCCACGCCCCGGAACACCGTATTCGCCGGCGCCGCTTTGATGGTTGCCAGCGACGAGCCGGCAGTGGGGGCCGCGTTGTAGCCCGTCGCGTCGGTAGCCGAGTACAGCCCGGTAGTGCCGGTGGCAAACAGCGTGGCCGAGTTGCCCGAAGCCTGCACGGTCAGGCCGCGCAGCCCCGCCGTCGAGGCAATGACGCCGTTGTAGGTCCAGGTGCCACTTACCAGCGAGTATTTGTTGATGCCGCCGCCCGCGCCCGAGCGGTCATCGGCCACGTAGGCCACGTCGGGGCCGGGCACCGTGGCATCCAGGTCCACCAGCACAAAGCCGTAGGGCGAAGGGGTAGCCCCGTTGCCCGGGATGACCAGCGTAGTGGTCTGGCCCGCCGTGGTGGGCAGGCCAGTGCCCACGGTATTCACCCCGATATTCGAGCCCGAGCTGGAGGAAATGTAAAGCTGCCCGCCGTAGATGCCGACCGCGCGCACGTTAGTGGGTGCGGTGCTCAGCAGCGTGGAGGTGGTGGCCCCCAGCGTGGCGTAACGGGTGCCGCCGCTGCTGGTGGGCGAGCCGGTGCCGGCCAGCCAGAAGCGCGAGCCGTCGTCGGTGGCCGCGCCGCGCGGGCTGCTGGCCAAGTAGGCGTCGGTCAGCCCGGTGGAGGTGTCTACGTTGCCATTCACGTCGATGCGCGCCACGACGCGCGCCGCGGCCGAGGCCGTAACCGAGGCCGTGGCCGGGGCCGCGTCGTAGCCTACCAGCGTCAGGTAGCGCCGGTCCGTCGAGAGGGTCAGCATGCCTTCCGAGGTGGCGCTGGCCGTGAGCGTAAACTGTTTCTGAGTGCCGCTGCCGGCCGTCGGCAGGGCAATGGACTGGACGAGGTTGCCGTTAGGCGTGTACTCGTCCAGAAACACGGCGGCGGCCGTGCCGGAAGCCACGGCCGCCGTGCCGTCGCCCACGCGCACGACGACAAGGTTGCCGGAAGTAAAAGGAGCAGCCTGTAAGGAAAGTGTGCTGGCGGCCAGCAGGGCTGTCAGGCAGCTCAGGTGCCACCTGCTCGCCCTCGCGGTTGTAGATGTTGTTTTCACGGGCATAAAGCCATTAAAAGGTGGAATGTCAGGTTACGCAACGTCGCTCGGGAGGCGGCGTCGCGGTCCGGGCTTCATACTGAATTAGCCGGGGCCGCGTTGCTGCCGGGAGCATAAAAAAAGCTCCCCGCCGGAGCGGGGAGCTTTCTTTTCCATCAGCAGTTGGAATTACTGCTTGACAATCTTCTGGCTAACCTTTTCGCCGTCGCTGCTAACCGTCACGATGTACGTACCGGCTTTCAGTCGAGTCACGTCAAAGGCGCCGTCCAGGCCCAGCTTGCCGTTCAGCACCACGCGGCCCATCAGGTCGGTTACCTGCACCGTAGCGGCCGAGCTGGCCCCGCTCACGCGGACGTTCAGCTTGTCGGTCACCGGGTTCGGGTACATCGACACTTCCAGCTTGCCACCGTTGCGGATCGATACGGCCGGCAGGATGTGCGGCGTGCCATCGGTGTCCAGCTGGCGCAGGCGGTAGTACGATACGCCGGTCAGCGGCTGCGCGTCCTCGTGGTTGTACTCGCTCTGGGTGGTGGTGTTGCCACGGCCATTCACGAAACCAATGGTCTGGAAGTCGCGGCCGTTCTGGCTGCGCTGCACTTCAAAGCCGCGGTTGTTCTTCTCCTGAGCCGTTACCCAGTTCAGGTAAGCACGACCGTTGCGCAGCTTGGCCGTGAACGATACCAGTTCCACCGGCAGCGGAGTCTGGGGCTGGTTGTTCGGCACCTTGTAGTTCTCGGCGTTCAGCAGGCCGTCGTCATTGAACTCGAAGGCAAAGAAGTAGTAGTTCTCGTTCGCGTCCAGGTTGCCCACCGTGAAGGTGTTGGCCGAGCCGCTGAACACCACGTACGTGCCCGTGCTGATTTCAATGGGGGTACCGGTACCGTACTGGTAAGCGCCACCGACCGTCGAGCCCGGGTTGAAGTTCTGCTTGTCCAGCGGGAAGAGGTTGGTGGGCAGCAGCGTGTAAGTGCGCGAAGCAATTACCAGGCGGTTCTGACCGTAGCTCATGCCCGTGGGCGGATTGGTCGGCAGGAAGTTGATGGTAGCCGTCGTGCTCCCGGTCGGGCGGGTGATGGTAGCCGTCGACTGGGCGGAAGGCTCTTCAGCAATGGCGAAGCCCGTGGCGCGGCCGTTGCCGCTCAGCAGCATCAGCGGCAGGCCGTTGTTCAGCGCCTGGTTGGTGAAGGTCAGTTCCTGCGTCGAAGCACCTACCCGGGTCGGGGCGTAACGCACCCGCAGGTTCACGATGCGGTTGCCGTCCGCGTTGTTGAGCAGCGTGTCAGCAAACAGGTAGCCGTCGTTCGAAGACTGCGCGTTGGGGTTGCCACCGTTGACGATGTCAAACTCGTACTGCGGGGTGCCGGCGGGGTTACGGCCCGGGTCTTCCGTATCGTTCGGGAAGTACAGGTTCAGCGGGCCGGTCAGCAGGAAGGTCTCCAGACGTACCGTCTTCGAAGCCGACTTGGTGTTTTTCACCGTGGCATCCCCAAACGAGCCCAGGGGCTGCAGCAGACGAATCGTCGGTTCGCTGATACCCGTCACCGATACGTCGCGGTCGGGCGCCGGAGCGCTGGTAGCGCGGATCAGAGCGTTGACCGTCAGGGCGTTGTTGCCCGGCACGAAGCGTACGTACAGGGGTTGCTGCGGCACGTTGTTCTGGCCGTCACGGGTCAGCGTTACCGAGCTGAAGAAGTTCACGTTGTCGGTCGATACCTGGAAGTAGCCGCCGTTGGTGCCGTTGGGAGCCACCACGATGTCCTGCAGCAGGTTGGTGCCCGAAATCAGGAACGACTGCGAAACCGAGAACGTCGCCGGACGGGTCGCGAAGGTAAAGGAGTTGTTGGCCGGGTTCGTGATGGAAATATCCGATACGTTGCCGTTCGACGTGGCCGTCACAATCACCGTCACCGGGGTTGCGCCCGGGCTCGTGACCTGAATATTCTGGTTGAAGGAGCCGTTGGCAATCGGCGAAACCAGGCGAACTTCCACCGTGGTCGGCGGCACCGTGCCACCCACCGAAGTAATTACCAATGCCCCGCTGGTGAAGGCACCGCCCGTCGAGGCGTTGCGCAGCTGAATGTTGGCGCTCGAAGGAGTAAGCGTGATGGGGTTCGTACCCAGGTTGGTGCCGCTCACCGTCAGCAGGCGCGTATCGGCCGAACCGCTCTGCGTAACCGTGCCGAAGGCGAGGGTAGTCGGAGTCACGTTCACCGTGGCACCGCCCGGGCCCGCCAGGCCTTCGCCCGTCACGTTTACCTGGGTCGAGGCGTTGTTGGCCGTCACTTGCACCGTTTCATTCTTGATGCCGGCCGAAGCAGGCGTGAAACGCACGTCTACCGTCACGTTCGACACCGAGCCGCCAACGGGTACGATGGTAGCCGACTGGCCGAACGCGTTCGAGCCAATCCGCACCTGGTAGTTGTTGGTTGCCGTGATGGTCACGTTGCTGTTGAGGCCGCTGCCATTCACCACGAACGACTGCGACGCCGTGGCCGAGCCAACCGTGGCCGAGCCAAAGCTCAGCGGATCCGGCGAGTACGTAACAGTCAGCGTGCCCGGTACTGCCGTGCCCTGGCCCGATACCTGCACCGTAGCCTGCGCGGCGCCGGTGCTGTTCAGCGTGATGTTGCCGATGTAGTTCTGTACCTGCGTGGGGTTGAACACCACATTCAGCGTGCCGCCGGCGGCCGGCAGAGTCGTCGTCGAGGCGTAAACGCTGCCGTTGTAGCTAACCAGGAAGCCCGCGGGGGCCACCACGGCAATCGTGCTGGAAAGCGAGTTGCCCGTTACCGTCACCGATTGCGGGGCCGAGGTGGTGTTGATGATCTGCGGCTGGAAACCCAGGGCCGTCGGGGCCACCACGATTTCCGGCGTACCAGCCACCCCGTTGCCCGTCAGGGAAATAGTCGGCGACGAGGCTACCACGTCCCCATTGGTGTCCAGCGTAAAGGCAAAGACGGTCCGGTTGATCGTACCCGTCGCAATAGGCGCGAAACGCAGGTAGACGGTGGTGGGGGCCAGGGTGCCGCCGGTCGGCGAAAGCACAATAGCGTTGGTGCTGAAGCCGCTGGTGGCACTCAGGCTGCCTTCGAAGCGCGAAGGAATGTTGATAGTAACGTCATCAACCAGGCCGCTGCCCGAAACGGTGAACGAGCGGGGAGCCGATTTTTGGCCGACAACGACGTTGCCGAAGTTCTGCGGGCTTCCGGCTACGTCCGGGGTCAGGCTTACAGACTGGGCATAGCCCGTGAGCGACAAGCTCAAGAGAGTGAAGAGTATCGCGCAGAGACGCTGCCAAGCAGGCCGTCGTGTGGCGATTAGGTAAGCGTTTTTCATATGAAAAGCGAGGAATGGTTACGAAGTGAGCGAGGGAAGTCCCTCAGGGGCACATTACGCAGAACGTAATGGTTTGGATGATTGATTTCTGCTTTTATTATTGTAAGTTTCTTAGTCTACATCGGCCGTTGGGCTGCTTGTGAAGCGTGCGCCCGTTAACACATTTCATGCCACACAAAGGTGCGAAGGGAATTCCCATAAAAAAATTTGTTTTTCTTATTCCCAGCCTCTTGCAGTTTTTCATCACATAAATAGTGAGGATAAAACAAATATAAAAATTCAACTATTCTTATACTTATATGGTGTACAGCAGCTTTATTTTCAACAAGAGCGTTAAAACATTGACAACCGATACACGAATCGTAGCATCAAGCTAACAAAATGACATTCGGCGTTCCGGGCTTTGGTCGGAATCCGGCAGCTATACGCACGACTGCTCAAGTGGTTGACAAAAAAAGGGCACTTCCTTATCGGAAGTGCCCTTGGCAGTTCATCGTTGTGTTAAGCTGCCTTACCGCCAGTCCGGGCTGGCCGCATTCTGCAGCAGGCGCACCCGGTTGTTGCCGTCGGCTGCGTCCATCACCCATACTTCCGGCGGCGCGATGTTGTCGTTGGCCACGTTCACGAAGATAATCTTGGCTCCGTCGGGAGAAAAGCGGGGATTGATATCATTGGTCCCGGCTGGTTTGCGGGTCGACAGGTCGAGCAGCCCCGTGCCGTCGGGGTGCTGCACCAGGATATGCGCGTTCAGTTGGCGCCCCGTAGGGTCGTCGATGCCGGCCAGGTCGCGGGTGTAGAGAATCTGCCGCCCGTCCACGCTGAAACTGGGCGAGTCCAGGCGCCCGGGCAGGTTACTCACCACCTGCGTCAGGCCGCTGCCGTCGGGGTTGAGCTGGTATATCTCGGCGTCGTAGGCGTTGGCCCCGATGGTCTGCACCACAATCTTGTTGGCCAAGACCGACCAGTCCAGCTCGCGGAAGTGGCGGCCGGCGGGAGCGGTAGCCAGCAGCGCTAGCCCGGTACCGTCGCGGTTGATGCGGTAGAGCTTGTCGTAGCGGGCATACACGAGCTGCGCGCCGTCGGGCGACCAGTGATAGGCCAGGCCATTGTTGTAGTACCCTTCCACCGGAATGGTGGTGATGCACCGCGCGTCGGAGCCGTCGCGGTTCATGGTGTACAGCTGGTACTGCCCGGTGGCGTTGCTGGTGTAGGCAATCCGGTCGCGCGTAGGGCTAAGCTGCGGCGCGGTTTCGATGAAGGCGCTGGTTGTCAGGCGCAGCAGCATGCCGTTAGCCACGGCATCGGTGGCATAGATATCGGTGTTGCCTCCCGTGGTGCGCGCAAACAGGTAGCGGAGCTCCGGGAAGGTGGTGGTCTGGAAGGCCCATACGTCACCGCGGGCGGTTTCGCCGGCATGGTCGCGCACGGTCACCTGCCAGAAGTAGCTGGTGTTGTATTTCAGCCCGCTCACGGTTACGGCGGTGTCGCGGCTGTTGCTGAGCAATTGCTGCCGTACCGTCGAGCTGCCTTCGTAGAGCACCACGTCGTAGCGCAGGGAGTCGCCTTTGTCGGGGTCGGTACCGCGCCAGCGCAGCGTCAGGCTGGGGGCCCGGTTGCTGGCACCGTTGGCCGGCTCGGGCTGGCTGGGGGCGTGGGGGCGTTGGTTGCCGGTGGATTTCTCCAGGCGGATTTCCACGCTGGTGGCCGGTCCTTCGGCCACGTTCACGTTGAGCGTTTCGCTCTTGTAGTCGGTTTTGCGCAACGACAGCGTGTACTGGGCCACGGTCAGGTTGGGCAAGGCAAAGCGGCCCTCGTTGTCGGTGGTGAAGGAAGACGTGGCCGGGTTGGTCGTGATGACCACGTTGGGCAGCGGCGCGTTGGTGCGGCTGTCGCGCACGATGCCGCTCAGGCTGCCGTAGCGGGCGGGCTCAACGGTATTTTCCTCGCAGGCGCTCAGCAGCAGGCCCAGTGCCCACAGCAAAGCCCACACGCAGGACGAAGCTAGTTGTCGATTCATGGTGGTGGAAAACATGAAGTAAAGGGCTTGATCAGGGCCCGAAACAGCCGTGGCGAGCTGCCGGGCTCCGCGAAACGCCGACGCTAGGGCGCGGCCGGCAGCAGCAGGGAGTCGGCGGCCAGAACGGCGCCTTGCTCGTCGAGCACCCGCAGCCGCAGGCGGCAGGCATCGGTGGCGCCCAGGTTCAGCGTGGTGCGCGACAGCGTGACCTCCTGGCCCGGGGCGGCCACGAAGTTGCCCGCCTGGGCATTGCGCGACGAGCCGCTGCGCCCCTGTTTTTCGGCGCGCAGCTCGTAGGTCCACCGGGCGGCGGGCGGCACCCCGGTGTTGAGGCAATGGCCGGTGATGGTCACGTTGTCGCCGCGGCGCTGCACCTCCAGGCGCGCCTGGCAGCGGGGAGCGTCCGCGGCAGTGGTCAGGCAGGCCACTACCGCGGCGGCCGTCAGGATGGAAGCATGTAGCATTCGTGTGTTAATTAAGGAGTGAATGAAAAAAAGCAGTCCGCCGCCGGTCCCGGACACGCACGGCGCCGGGGCCGGCGGCGGGCCGCCTTCAGGGCGACACTCGCCCCTGCTCAATGGTGAGGCGGATGCCGTTGCCGACCATGCGCACCTCGTAGCCCGGGCCCGGCGCGGCACCGCTTTCGCGCTGCACCAGCTCGTTGGCGTTGCCGCGCTGCTCAACCAGGTAGCGGCGGTTGTCCAGGCTCAGGTCCTGCTGCAGCAGGTTCTGGTTGCCGCGCTGCCGGATTTCGGCCTCAATGCCGGTGCCGGTGAGCTGGCTTTCGATGCGGTTGCCGGCTCCCCGCTGCTCCACCACCGTGCGGTTGGCCGCGCCAATCTGGCCGATGTCGGCCAGGTTGGCCGCGCCCGCCTGCACGATTTGCACCAGATTGCCCAGCGCGGCGCCGGCGTAGCGCTGCTCCACCGCGGCTTCGTTTTGGGAGCCCTGCTGCAGCAGCTGCGTGGTGTTGGGGCCGGTAGCGGCGGCCGAAGCCACCGGCAACCGTTCGGTACCCAAGCGTTCAGCCAGCTGCTGCTCGTTGGAAATACCTTCCCGGTCGGCATTCTGCTGGGCCACCACCGGTAGCGCCACGATGCTCAGCGCGCTGCTGAACACCGCCAAGGAGAGTGGTTTCATACACAAACTGGATAAGTAAGAAAATCTGGAGCGGCGCCCTCAGCGCCCGCGCTCCGCAGCCCTACCGAAGAGCCGGCAACCCTGAAACCCTGCCCCGGCGGCGGCAAGCCGGTCCGGGGCAGGGTTTACGGCAGCGCGACGCTGCGGCGGGGGGTTAGGGATGATCCTGGCGCACGGTGGCGGTGTTGCCGTTGCCGTACTGCTCAATCACGCTGTTCTGGCCGCTGGCACCCTGCCATACTCTGGCGCTGTTGTCATTGCCCACCTGCGTCTGCATGGCGCGGTGGTCGTTGCCGTCCTGGTCCACATAAGCCGTGTTCCGGTCGCCGTTGGTGTACTGGGTAGCGCGGTTGTCGCTGCCTTCCTGGTCGATCTGCTGGCGGTTGTCGTCGTTGATGATGGTCTGCGAGGCGCGGTTGCGGTTGCCGGTCTGCTCCACCAGGGCCACGTTGTCGTCCGAGCCGCCGATGCCGATGGTCTGGGTCGAGCGGTTGTCGCTGCCGGCCTGCAGGGCGCGGGATACGTTCCGGTCACCAATCTGGTCCTGCTCGGCGCGGTTGCGGTTGCCGACCTGCTGGATGCGGGCCAGGTTCAGGCTGTTGCCTTCCGACACCCGGCGCTGGCTTTGCCGGGCGTAGTTGTCGTTGCCGCCTTCCTGAATCACGATGGCCTCGTCGCCCACGGCGCTCAGCTGTTCCTGAATGGACGTGCTGCGGGCGCCGAGCTGCCGGGCCGATGCGCGGTTCAGCGAACCGGTCTGGTACTGCGAGGCGGTGTTGTCCCCGTCGAGGGGCGTGCCGTCGCCCTGCACGATGGTGGCCTGGTTCAGGTTGCCAAGCTGGGTTTGGGTGGCGCGGTTCCGGTCGCCCGTCTGCCGAGCCGAGGCTTCGTTGCCGCCGATCAGCCCCTGGGTCTGCGAGAGGCGGTTGTCGTCGCCGTTCTGCGTGCCGACGGCTTTGTTGGCCAGGCCGGTCTGGCTCTGCTCGGAGCGGTTGCCGTCGCCCGTCGACGTGATGCGGGCGTCGTGGTAGAGGCCGGTTTGGGTCTGGGTCGAGCGGTTGTCGTCGCCGGTCTGGGTGCTGCGGGCTTCGTTGTAGCGACCGGTCTGGGTTTGAGTGGCCCGGTTGTCGTCGCCGGTCTGGCGGCTCTGGCTCAGGTTGTAGCGCCCGTCCTGGGTCTGGGTGAGGCGGTTGTCGTCGCCGGCCTGGGTGCCGTGGGCCTCGTTCATCAGGCCGGACTGCGTCACGTTGGCGTCGTTGGTGCCACCCGATTGCAGCAGCGTGCTGGTATTATTCTGGGCATGGGCGTAGCCCGCAGCTAGCAGTGCAGCTAGCACGAAAGTAATGCGTTTCATCGGTCGCGTTGGGGTTAGAGGGGAAATCGATACGGGTTCCCTCCGGAGGAACAGTACAAATATATATGAGAATAATATTAAATCAAGCGTCAGTAATAAAAAAAGTAAAATACTTTGAAGAAATAATCCTAGCAACAAACCAGCTTGGTTGTATTAATCTGGAACGCTGCCACTTACTGCACTACGCGGCGCTTTCGGGCGCGTCCGTTCCGCTCTCAGACCCTTCTAATGATAGCATTTCGCGCAGCTGACTGGATTGCGCCGGCTGCGGCTGCGCCCGTAGCGCCACTGGGTTGGTGGCACTACGGGCGCAGCGGTAAGCTTCTCGCAACCCCTCAGGGCTGGGGTGGGCATCAGGGCTTGGCGGCCGGGGCGGGTACTGGGGCCACGGTGCGGGGCGCTCCGGCCTTGCGCCCCAGGTACCACACCACCCCTACCCTGCCGGCCCAGTAGAAGTCGTTGTACTTGCCCTGCACCATACCATCGAGTCGGTCGGAGAGGTAATAGTGGTTGTCGACGCTGAGCTGCAGGCCAACCCGGTCGGTGGGCAGCCATTCGACGCCGACGCCGGCCAGCACGTGCGGAAACATTTCGGTGGTGCGGCCCATCATGATGCGGCTGCGGGTGGTAATGCCCGCTCCGGCAAACAGGAAAGGCGTCAGGCGCTCCTGCGGAAACAGGCGCAGGTGGGCGGCGGCTTCGGCGTAGTTGAACGTTTCGCGGTAAAACTCGCCGGCGGCCAGGGTGCTCCGGCCCAGGTTCACGGCCCCGGTCAGGCGCCGATTGCCGCCGTAGCGCAACGTCAGCTCGGCCCCCGGGCGGATCTGCGGGCCGCGATAGTCGCCGCCGTAGCGCAGGGCGGCCGCGGTCAGGCCCAGGCCGAAATTGCTGCGGCGCTCGTGCAGGGAGCGGCCCAGCACGTCGATGGTGGCGTTTTCACTTTTTTCGGCCAGGTAGTCGGCCACGGCCCGGCCTTTGCGGTCGGCGGGGTTGCGCGGTACCCACAGGCCCTCCAGCATGCCCTCGATGACCAGGGCCTGCACCGATTTCTCGATGGCCTCCTTCACGGCCATTTCCGTGGGCTCGTTGTAGGTGAAGCCGGTTTCGGTTTCCAGCAGGCGCTTGAAGTCCACAAACCGGAACAGGCTGGCATCGACCTGCTGCGAGAGGATGGTCTTGGAGGTGTAGACCGTCTTCAGAATCTGCCCGTTGCTGGTGCTGATGGCCCGCAGGTACACCGTCACGCGGTCTTGCCGGTACTGGCCCGAGGCCCCGGCCCCGAAGTAGCGCAGCCCGGCCCCGCCGGTCAGAATGTTCGCGTCGTAGGAAATGATACCGCCTTCCAGAATCACGCCCGCGAAGAGCAGGGGAGGCAGCGCGGGCTCCTTCTGGCCGGTGGCCTCGGAGTACTCGGCCCGGCTGCTGCGGATGATTTTCCGCTCGTTGAGCAAGTTGCCCAGGTTTTCGCGCTCAATGGGCTCAAACCAGCGCGAATCCTCCAAAGCCCGCAGCAGAATGCTGGTAGCACCTTGGGTAATGGCTGTGGAAAAGCTCGACCCGTTGGCCGTGGGCTTGTACTGGCCGGTCTGGTCCCGAAACTTGTAGACGGCCACCACCACCCGCTCGTCGGGGGTGGGCAGGCTGCGCAGGGTGGCGCTGGCCCGCACTTCGGCCCCCAGGCGGGCCCGCTCGGTGGCGAAGGGCTGGTGGAAATACGGCGCGCAGCCGGCGGCCCCGGCCAGCAGCAATGCGGCGGCCGTCCGGGCAAAACGGGTGTGAATACGCATGGTGGAGAGCAGGGCAACGACCGGCGCGGGGCGGCGTGGCGGCCGCCCCGCGCCGGGGTAGCGTTACATAAAGGGGATGGTAATCGTCGTCTGATTGCCCGTGCCCGAGTCGGTTATCTGCACCGAGAGGCCGGTGCCGGTGGGCGTCACGTTCAGCTGGTAGGTGCCGATGGTGTAGGTGCCCTCCTTCACCGCGCCCTCGCCGAACTGCGAGGTGATAAGCTGGCGCGAGAGCTGCGCGAGAATCTGCTGGTTCAGGCTCTGCTCAAACTCCTTGAGCGGGTCGCGCTGGTACAAGGACGACGAGGCGGTCTTGTCCTCAATGGTATTCTGGGCCTGGGCCGAGCTCAGCAGCCAGGAATAGTTGAAGGTGTTGCCGCCCCCGAAGGCCGGGTTTTTCGGCTCGTACACCAAATCCTGCGCCGCGGCGGGCTGCCGCGAGCCCAGCACCAGCAGGCCCAGTAACAGGGCCAGCCGCATGATCAGCGTAAAATGGCTCATGAGAGTAAGGTGTTTGGAAGGTGGAACAATAGCCTCAGAACAGGCCCGACCCGGCTTGGTCGGCCCGTTCGAGTTGCTTGGTCACGGTCTGGGAGCGAAATAGGAAGTCGTAGGCTACGGCCACGGCCTCCTGGGCCGCGGCTTCCACCACCTCGAACTTGGGCTGCAGGGGCATTTCCAGCAGTTCCGTGTCGTTCACGTCCACGGCCACCAGGGTGCTGTTGCCGCGCCCGATCCGCTCCCGCAGGGTCACGGTGAAGTCGGTGGCGCCGGGCGGGGCTTCCCAGGTGGTGTAAAACACGTCGTAGAAGTCGTGACCGACCTTGGTAATCGTCTGGTCCACCACCAGGCCTTCGATTTCGGTGGGCCGGAACCGGCGGGTCTGCGCCGAATCGGCGCGCAGCAGGCGGCGCAGGGCTTCTTCCAGCTGCCGGGTCGACACGGCCTGCTCGCGGGGCGGGGCCGTTTCGTAGGGCCGGGCGGCGGGCGGCGGGGCCGCCGTGCCCGTCTTGGGCGCGGTCTGGGCCGGGGCCAGGCGGGGCAGCAGGCCCAGCACGAGACACCCAAGCGCAATCATCCAGGGCCGCCACCACAGCACAGGCGGTGGTGGCGGAGCAGTTCTAACTGTCCGTCGCATATGTGGTGGAGAAACGCGCGTGAAGGCCGTGGCGCGGACCCAGCAGGCGCAATGGAATAAACTAACCTGAAGGCTGCAGCTGATCAGAATTCCAACAGCCTTACATCAACCAAATGTAATTAAATAAAAGTATCGTACAACAATACCAGCAATAAATATTGCTTAACAATAAATACTTTGCACTTATTTAACAATGCAAGAATATCCCAATGTACCTCTCTTAGCTCAACTCGAAAAGCTCGACCGTATCTTCTGACCTACAAGCCTGAAACCCCGCCCCCAACTGCCCGGGGCGGCCGAT
This sequence comes from Hymenobacter edaphi, assembly GCF_003258365.1. Taxonomy (GTDB): domain Bacteria; phylum Bacteroidota; class Bacteroidia; order Cytophagales; family Hymenobacteraceae; genus Solirubrum; species Solirubrum edaphi. The sequence continues at coordinate 82,562 of NZ_QHKM01000009.1, forward strand.
TGAGCCTGGTACAGCGCCGTAGCCGCCTGCTTCGGCGGGAAATGCCGGGCAAGCGCAATGCCCGCGGGCCTGGCAGACCGCTCCGGCATTGAAAGAAGCCCGGAACCGCGGCCGCCCGGCGGCTACTCCCACAGGGGGTAATGTTCGAGGTTGACTTCCTGGCCGAAGAACAGCCGGGTGCTTTCAGCAAACGAGGGCGTGAAGTCGGACACGTAGAAATGGTGCTGGGGCGGGCGCACCGCCGCCGGCGCGGCCAGGCCGTGCGCCTGCAGCAGCTCCCGCAGGGCTTCGGCCACAATAGCCGAGGGGTCGAGCACGTCGATCTGGCCCCGGTAGTACTCCTCGATCTGCTCGCGGATCAGCGGGTAGTGCGTGCAGGCCAGCACCAGGGCCTCGATGTCAGTCAGCGCCGGGTCGGACAGGTAGGTGTTGATGACGCTCTGGCTGACGGCGCCGCGCACGAAGCCTTCCTCCACCATGGGCGCCAGTAGCGGCGTGGCCAGGGCGTGCAGGCGAATGTCGCGGTCGAGGGCGTCGAGCTTCTTGCGGTACACGTTGGAGCCCACGGTCTGCTTGGTCCCGATCAGCCCGACTTCGCGCCCGGCGTAGTGCTGCCCGATGTGGCGCACGATGGGGTCGATGACGTTGAGCACCTGCGCCTTGGAGCCCACGTACTCGCGCACCAGCTCGTAGGCCGCGGCCGAGGCCGAGTTGCAGGCAATCAGGATGACCTTGCAGTGCTGGCGCAGCAGCACGTCGCAGATTTTCACCGAGTACGCCTGGATGGCGGCCGTGCTCTTGTCGCCGTAGGGCAGGTGGGCCGTGTCGCCGAAGTACACGAGCCGCTCCTGCGGCAGCAGCTGGTTGACGGCGCGGGCCACGGTGAGCCCGCCGATGCCGCTGTCGAACACGCCGATGGGACGGGCGTCGTGCAGGGCGGGAGCGGCGGAAGCGGGAGCAGGAGCAGACATGGCGCCGAAGGTACGGCGGCGGCGCATTTTGGGCGTGCGCCGCCGCGGCAGGAAGCAAAAAACCCGCTTGACTGGCTGCCGAGCGGGTTTCGTGGAGAATAACGGAGTCGAACCGATGACCTGTTGCGTGCGATGCAACCGCTCTAGCCAGCTGAGCTAATTCCCCGGGTTAGCGGCTGCAACATACGGGCTTTGCGCGGCCGGTGCAAGTGAGTTATCCGTTTGCTATTGCGTCGAAATGTGTATGTTGCTCAGCAAACCACATTGCTTTGTATGCTTCGAAGCGTCATTCTGGAGGAAATCGACCAGGCGCTGGCTCACTACGATTCTTCCAACGGCCGCCCCGTCGCCATTGAGCTGGGCGAGCGGAAATACACCCAGCTGATCCTGGACGTGGCCGCCCTGCACGCCGACGGCGGCGACCTGACCACCAACACCGGCCGCCCCCTGGCCTACCGCGGCCTGGAAATCCTGCGCGACGACGTGCACCGCGACCGGGTACGCATCCTGTGACCACGGATTCGACGGATTTTTCGGATTGCCCGGATTTTGGGCACGATTGTGTACAGCAGCTCACCGGCAGTCATTGCGAGCGAAGCAACTGCAGAGGAAGGCGTCGCCAATCCTTCCTCATCGTAGCACCGCCGTTACGATACTTGCAGACTTAAAACCCGCCCCCTGAAACTACCGTTGCCGGTTTCGGGCGGTGCTTGTACCGTTGTACCGCGAGCGGAAGGGTTGGCTACGCCTTCCTGCGGTTGCTTCGGCTACGCCTCGCAACGATGACCGGTGAATCGTCGTCTGCCATCGTCCCCGAAATCCGGGCAATCCGAAAAATCCGTCGAATCCGTGGTCTACCTTTGCGGGTATGAATCTGCTTTCTGGCGAAAATCTCTCTAAAAATTACGCGGACCGCTGGCTGTTCCGCGACCTGGGCTTTGGCCTGCAGCAGGGGCAGCGCGTGGCGCTGGTCGGCATCAACGGAGCCGGCAAAACCACCCTGCTGCGCATTCTGGCCGGCCTGGAGCAGCCCGATACCGGGCTGGTGTCGGTGCGCAAGGGTATTCGGGTGGCCTTTCTGGGCCAGCAGCCGCAGTTCGACGAGGACCTGACGGTGGAGCAAACCATCTTCGCCTCGCAAAACGACACGCTGGCCGCCATCCGCGACTACGAGCACGTGGTGAACGACCCCAACCACCGCTCCGACGATTTGCAGCGGGTGATGGAGCAGATGGACGCGCTCAACGCCTGGGACTACGAGGCGCAGGTCAAGCAGATTCTGGGCCGTTTGGGCATCCTGGGGCCGCTGCTGGACCGGCCGGTGCGGCAGCTCTCGGGCGGGCAGCGCAAGCGCGTGGCCCTGGCCCGGGTGCTCATCGAGGAGCCGGAGGTGCTGATTCTGGACGAACCCACCAACCACCTGGACCTGGACACCATCGAGTGGCTGGAAAACCGGCTGGCCTCCCCCACCCTCACGCTGCTGATGGTGACCCACGACCGGTACTTTCTGGACAAGGTGGCCAACGAAATCGTGGAGCTGGACCAGGGGCGCGTGCACCGCTACCAGGGCAACTACTCCTACTTCGTGGAGAAAAAGGCCGAGCGGGAGCAGATGGAAGTGGCCGAGGTGGAAAAAGCCCGCAACCTGCTGCGCAAGGAGCTGGAGTGGATGCGCCGCCAGCCCCAGGCCCGCGGCACCAAGCAGAAGGCCCGCATCGATGCTTTCTACGAGACGCAGGAAAAGGCCAAGACCAAGATTGGCGGCCCGCAGCTGGAGCTGTCGGTGAAGACCACCCGCCAGGGCGGCAAAATCATCGAGGTGGAACACCTGCACAAGCAGTTCGGCGACAAAGTAGTGCTCGACGACTTCAGCTACGTGTTCAAGAAAAAGGACCGCATCGGCCTGATCGGGCCGAACGGGGCGGGCAAGTCGACGCTGCTGAACATGCTCACCGGCAAGCTGCAGCCCGACTCCGGCACCGTGGACGCGGGGCAGACCACCGTATTCGGCTACTACACCCAGAACGAGCTGGAGTTTGACGAGACGCAACGGGTCATCGACATCGTGAAGGAGGTGGCCGAGGTGGTGGAAATGGCGAATGGCGACGTGGTGACGGCGTCACAGTTTCTGCAGCACTTCCAGTTTCCGCCGGCCCAGCAGTACACGCTGGTGAGCAAGCTGAGCGGGGGCGAAAAGCGCCGCCTGCAGCTGCTGCGGGTGCTGATCAAGAATCCAAACTTTTTGATTCTGGACGAGCCGACCAACGACCTGGACATTATCACCCTGAACATTCTGGAGGACTTCCTGCTGAATTTCGCGGGCTGCCTGCTCATCGTGTCGCACGACCGGTACTTCATGGATGCGCTGGTGGAGCATGTGTTCGTGCTGGAGCCGGGCGGGCAGGTCCGGCAGTTCCCGGGTAACTACACCGACTACCGCGAGTGGCAGAAGGAGCACCAGAGCGAGGAATACGCCCGCGAACAGGCCCGCACGGCCAAGGCGGCGGCGGGCGTGGCCCCGTCGGCCGAGGTAAAGGCGGCGCCGGCCCCGGCCGGGCAGAAGCGCAAGGCCAGCTTCGCCGAGAAAAAGGAGTATGAGCAGCTCAGCAAGGATATCGAGCAGCTGGAAACCCGCAAACAGCAGCTTATCACGCAGCTGAACTCGGGCAACGGCACGCACACCGAGCTGGCCGACTGGGCCGCCGAGCTGAAGCGCACCGACGCCGACCTGGATGCGAAGGGGGAACGGTGGCTGGAGCTGGCCGATCTGGTCGACTAAGCCGCACGAATTCGCGCGGTTTCTACACGAAGGCCCGGGGCTTAGGCTCCGGGCCTTCGTGCGTTTTGGGGCCACGGCAGGCCAAGTCTTTGACATCTAAAAGCCGCTTCAGGAGGCCGAATGATGCGTTTTTGAATTCAGGCCAGCTAATGACCAGGCTGCGCCACAAATTTTTTCACCCGGTTCCGTGCTACTTTTTCTGCTTTTCTGCATCCATTTCTCAAGCTCCGCCCGCGCTACTCCACCACAGAAAACACCTTAGCTATGAAACAGCCCAACCTCGACCAGTGGACCACTGGCTTCGCGCTGGTGGCGTTTCTGGGCCTGTTCGTGGCCCCACTGCTCTACCTGCAAGCTGGCCGGCGGCACGCACCGGTGGGCTACGTGGTGGCCATCCTGACGTTGTATTCGCTCACGCTGCTGTATTACGTGCTGTGGTGGAGCGGCTACCTGCAATACGTGCCCTATCTCAACGGCGGCGTGGAGCTGTTTACCCTGCTGTTCGGCCCGCTGTTTTACCTCTACCTGCGCCGATTGGCGGCCCCGGCGGGGCGCGGGCCGGCCAGCTGGGCGCACTGGCTGCCGTTTGCCGTCGGCGCGCTGCTCAGCCTGCCCTGGCTGCTGACGCCGCCCCTGCAGCGGCCGCCGCTGCTGCGCGGCGGTAATTTCTTCGCCCTGTTTCACCAAGCGCTGCCCTGGCTGGCGCTGGGGCAGCTGCTGGGCTACGGCAGGGCGCTGCTGCGGCTGCGGCCCGCTTTCGGCGCGGGGCACCCGGCGGCGCACTGGGCCCGCTGGCTCACGGCCTGTTACTGGGGCTTCGTGCTGGCCAATGGCTCCTACTACGTGCTGGCGCAGCTGCCCTTCTTCTCGCGCAGCTGGGACTACGGCATTTCCCTGGCCATGTCGGCCTTTATTTTCCTGGTGGCAGTGCTGGCCTTTGTGCAGCCGCAGGTGTTTCAGCCGGTGGCCGAACCGGCTCAGCTGGCTGCTGATACGCCGGCCGTTGAGCTGGCAGTAACCGCTCCTGCCCCCGCTGCCGGGGCCCCGCCGGCCGAGCCGGCGCGCTACCAGCACTCGGGGCTGCCGCCGCACGTGGCCCAAGAGCAGGCCCGGCGGCTGCAGCTGCTGATGCAGCAGGAGCGGCTGTACCGCCGCCCGGAGCTGCGCCTCGACGCCCTGGCCGAGCGGCTGGGACTGAGCCGGCACCACCTCTCGCAGGTGCTCAACGAGCAGCTCGGCCTGAACTTCTTCGAGTACCTGAACGCCCTGCGCGTGGCCGAGGCGCAGGAGCTGCTGCGCGCTACCTCGCGCCGGCAGCGCAACATTATTGAGGTGGCGTACGCGGTAGGCTTCAACAACAAAGTTTCGTTCAACAAGGCTTTCAAGCAGGCTACCGGGCTTACACCCAGCGAGTTTCGCCAACAGCTGACGGATAACACCGATGGGGATTTACTTTTTCCGCTGACGCCCGGGCTGGAAAAAGGATAAGGTTTATCGGGCTTTACTCGCCGGAGCAGGTCCCCGGAGTCCTTGGAGCAGACCAACTCCCCGGGCTTATGCCACACCTGCTTACTCGGCTACCGGTACGGTTTCCACCCGAAACCCAACCGGCTCCCCCTACCCTTTCGGCGGCATTGCCGCCGGGCGTTTCGTCGCGCCGCCGGCTGGCCGCGCCGTGCTGCTTCAGTCCGCTCCTGCCGGCAGCCGTGTTGCCGGGGGCCTTTTACGGCTGATTCTGCCCTGACTTCTCCGCCCCGGTGCGCCGGGGCTGGTGGCAAGGCGGCGGGCTGAACCTGCCGGACCCCACGGCCGGGGTTGCAAACCCGGTCGTGCGCGAAAGTTTCCGCTTGGTGAGTGGGCGGAAACCCGGCCCCGGCGCAGAGCCGCGGGCTTCGTCCGGCGGGTTTGGACCGCTGCCTCAGCCCCTTCCGCGCCGCCCGATTGGCCGCGCACCTCAGTCCAACTCTCACCTTCTAACACCCACACAACCTGCGTTATGAAACGAACCTTACTTCTATTTGGCGTGCCGCTCGTGCTCCTGGCGGAGCCCGCGGCGGCCCAGAGCCGCACCGTGTCGGGCCGCGTGACGGACCGCGGCACCGGGCAGGCCCTGCCCGGCGCTACGGTACTGCTCAAAGGCACTACTACTGGCGCCTCCACCAATGCCGAGGGCACGTTTTCGCTGACGGTGCCGGCCGAGGGCGGCACCCTGGTCATCAGCTCCATCGGCTACGCCACCATCGAGCAGGTCATCGGCTCGCAGTCGACCATCAACATCGGGCTGGCGGCCGGCACCGAGCAGCTGAGCGAGGTGGTGGTGACGGCCCTGGGCATTGAGCGGGAGCGGAAAAGCCTGGGCTACGCGGTGGAAACGCTGGAAAACAAGGACATCACCCGGGCCAGTGAGCCCAACCTCGTGCGCTCCTTGCAGGGCCGCGTGGCCGGCGTGCAGGTGTCGTCGGCCTCGGGCGGGGCGGGCGGGGCCACGCGCATCGTGATTCGCGGGGCCCAGTCGTTTACCGGCGACAACCAGCCGATTTACGTGGTCGACGGCAACGTCATCAGCAACAACGCGGTGACCAACCTGAGCGCCGCCGCCCCGCGCGGCAACGGCGACGACCTGAACAACGGCGTGGACTTGCCGAACCGCGCGGCCGACATCGACCCGAACAACGTGGAATCGATAACGGTGCTGAAGGGGCCGGCCGCGGCGGCGCTGTACGGGGCGCGGGCGGCGTCGGGAGCCATTATCATCACCACCAAGAAGGGCGCCGGGCTGAAAGGCCGCTCCCAGATTTCGGTGACCAGCGCCGTGACCCTGGACCGGGTGAACCGCCTGCCCAAGTTCCAAAACACCTACGGCTCGGGCTCCGACGGCGTGTACGACCCGCAGAACAACGTGAGCTGGGGCCCGCGCATGGACGGCCGCCTGGTGCCCGACTGGCGCACCTACACCCTGGCCGACCCCAACGCGGCGGTGGTCGACTCCATCCCGCTCACGCCCAAGCCCGACAACGTGCGGGACTTCTTTGAAACCGGCGTGACGACCAACAACGCGGTGTCGTTTTCGGGCTCGAATCAGGCCTCGAACTTCTACGTGTCCTTGGCCGACGTGCGGACCAAGTCGTTTATTCCGAACACCACCTACAAGCGCACCAGCGTGAGCCTCAGCGGGGGCACGCAGCTCTTCAACAAGCTCACGACCAGCGCCACGCTCACCTACGTGAAGTCGGGCGGGGACCGGGGCGTGCAGGGCCAGTCGCGCTCCAACATCCTGCAAACCATTTACAACACCCCGCGCGACATCGTGCTGACCGACCAGAAAAACTACAACGACCCGCGCTACGACCTGACGGGCTACTACCTGGCCGGCTTCCGCAACAACCCCTACTTCCTGCTCGATAAAAACCTGCTCACCGACGACGTGGACCGCCTGCTGGGCACGGCCACGGTGAGCTACGACCCGCTGGAATGGCTGAACCTGACCTTCCGGCAGGGCGTGGACGTGTTTACCGACCGGCGCCGGCAGACCATTTCGCAGGGCACCATCAACAACCTGACCGGGCGCTACCTGGAAGACAACAACTTCGGCCGTAACCTGACCACCGACGCGCTCATCAACGTGACGCGCCGCTTCGGCGAAAACGTGACGCTGAAGGGCGTGTTCGGCACCAACTACCAGGAGCAGATGACCGCGCGCAGCGTGGCCGACGGCGTGGGGCTGGTCATTCCGGAGTTCTACGACCTGAGCAACACCAGCGTGGTGACCAACACCAAGGTGGACACCAAGCAGCGCATTCTGGGCGTGTTCGGCGACGTGCAGCTGGCCTACCGCGACTACCTGTATGTGGGCCTGACCGGGCGCAACGACTGGACCTCGACCCTGCCCAAGGCCACGCGCAGCTTCTTCTACCCCAGCGCCAACGTGGGCTTCGTCTTCACCGACGCCTTCAAGCTGCAAAGCAACTATCTGAGCTTCGGCAAGCTGCGGGCCAACATTGCCTCGGTGGGCAAGCCGCCGATTCCCTACCAGATCGACCCGGTGTTCGTGCGCACGACCGTGGACAACGGCTTCCAGGCGCAGTACGTGTTTCCGCTGCAGACGGTGCCGGGCTTCCGCGTGGGGAACGTGCTGGGCAACCCGCGGCTGAAGTCGGAGCTGACCACGGCCTACGAGGGCGGGCTGGAAATGCGGTTTTTCCAGAACCGGCTGGGGTTTGACCTGACCTACTACAGGTCCGTCAGCAAGAACATCATCGTGAACGTGCCGGTGCCGGGCACCTCGGGCTTCACGGCCCAGACGGCCAACGCGGGCACCATGGAAAACCGCGGGGTGGAACTGGCCCTGAACGCGACGCCGGTGCAACTCAAGAACGGCTTTACCTGGGATTTGAATTTCACCTTCACCCGCAACCGCAACCGCGTAACGGAAGTCACCAACGTGACGCCCAACATCGGCGTGGGCGGCCTCGGCTCGGTGGCGCTGGAAGCCCGCGTGGGCCAGCCCTACGGCAGCTTCTTCGGCACCAAAATGCTGCGCGACGGGGAAGGCCGCGTCGTCATCGACCCGGTGTCGGGCTTTCCGCGCCTCGACCCGGTGCTGACCACGCTGGGCAACATCCAGCCCAAGTTCCTGGCCGGGGCCAGCACCACGCTCAGCTACAAAGGCCTGGCACTGAACGTGCTCTTCGACACCAGGCAGGGCGGCAAGTTCTTCTCCAACACCATCAGCACGCTCTACTTCGCCGGGGCGCTGGAGGAAACCACGGCCAACGACCGGCAGCCCTTCCTCTACCCGAACTCCGTCATTCCGAACCCCGACGGCTCGGGCGGCTTCGTGCCCAACACCGCGGTGCTCACCGACGGGGCCTTCAACTACTGGCGGCAGGTGTCGACGGCGGGCGAAAACAACCTGTTCGACGCCTCTTTCATCAAGCTGCGCGAGGCTTCGCTGAGCTACGCGCTGCCGGCCACCGTGGTGAGCAAGGTGAAGCTGACCGGCATTCAGTTCTCGCTGATCGGCCGCAACCTGGCCCTCTGGACGCCCGACTCGCAGCCGCACGTCGACCCGGAAGTCAGCTCCCTGGGCTCGGGCAACAATCAGGGCTACGAGTTCTTCGCCTACCCGAGCACCCGCTCCTACGGGGCCAGCCTGCGCCTGACCCTCTAACTCCCTCACCGCAACAACTACGGACATGAAAACCAACCTCATCCGACTCGGGGCGGTGCTGGGCCTGCTGCTGGGCGGCTCGGCCTGCGAGAAAGACTTTCTCGACATCAACAAGGACCCCAACAACCCCACCACCGCCGACATCAACCTGGTCTTGCCCTCGGGGCAGGCCACGGCCAGCTTTATCATCGGCGGGCAGTACAACGTGGTGGGCGAAATCCTGGCCCAGCACCTGGGCATTGCGCAGGGCGGCAACCAGTACCGCGCCTGGGACCAGTTCAGCATTCCCACCAGCACCTTCGACGGGCGCGAGTTTTCGGGCGGGCTTTACGCCGGCGCGCTGGAGGATTTTCAGTACGTCATCAACGCCGGCACGCCCGCAAGTGAGTGGCGCATGGTGGGCATTGCCAAAATTCTGAAGGCCCACACCTACCAGGTCATCACCGATCTGTACGGCGACGTGCCCTTCAGTGAGGCCCTGCAGGGCTCGGCCAACCTCACGCCCAAGTACGACCGGCAGCAGGACATCTACGCGGGCCTGCAGGCCTTGCTCGACGAGGGCATCAGCGACATTGCCAAGCAGCAGGGCCGCTTTCCCGGCACCGCCGACATGAACTACCGCGCCGCCACGGAGGCCGATATGCAGAAGTGGGTGCGCCTGGCCAACACCCTGAAGCTGCGCCTGTACCTGCGCCTGAGCGAGGTGGACGCCGCGGGCGCCCGGGCCGGCATTCAGGCCCTGTACGCCCGCAACCAGGCCGCCACCGACTTCAACTTCATGCGCGCGGCCGACAGCTACCAGTTCAACAACGGCACGGCCACCAACTCGGAAAACCCGTTTTACCAAACCAACTTCCGCCTGCCCAACAACCTGGCCGTCAGCAGCAACCTCGGCGACACGCTGGTGCGCTACCAGGACCCGCGCCTGCCCGTTTACGCCCTCGACGCGGACCTGACGACCACGCCGCTGGAGTTCCTGTTTGTGCGCCCGGGCCAGAACGCGCCCTACCCGAACAACTTCACCACCAGCACCGGGCAGGCGGCCGTGCGCCTGTCCTTTCCCGGCACGTTCTTCATCGGGCAGGCCTTCACCAACGTCAACCGCGCCGGCAGCACCTTTCCCGGCATCACGGCCACCGATGCCCCGGCCAAATCCCGCCCCACCCTGCTGCTGACCTACGAGGAAAGCCAGCTGCTGCGGGCCGAAGCGGCCGTGCGCGGCTGGGCCCCGGCCGCCGAAAATGCCCAGACGCTCTACGAAGCCGGGGTGCGCGCCGCCCTCACGCGCTACGGCATCAGCACGGCCGATGCCACCACCTACCTGGCCCGCCCGCAGGTGAGCTGGGCCGCGGCCGGCAGCCCGGCCGCGCAGCTGCGCCACGTGACGGTGCAGAAGTGGATATCGTTTTTCGCCACCAACGGGGCCGAGGCCTGGACCGAGGTGCGCCGCAGCAACCAGCCCCGCCTGCAGGCCCCGCTGGTGAACCTGCTCGGCGGCGGCCGCTTTGTGCGGCGCCTGCCCTACCCCGACTCGGAGCTGCAGCGCAACCCGCGCATCAGCGACACCGGCCTCACGCCCGGCGACGTGACTACGCCGGTGTGGTGGGACGTGAATTAGAGTTGGCCGTTCGGCTTTGCTGACGCCTACCCACAGCCCCGGCCCTCACCGGCCGGGGCTGTTTGGCGGCTCCCGGAACGGCCCGCCCGCTGCTGCCTGACCGGGCATCGGCCCCGTATCGGTCAAAGCGGTATTTTCAGCCGCTGGCTCGGGCGTGCAGCCCCGCGGGCCGGGCGTCGTCAGTAGGGCGCTCCGGCTCGATGCGGAGCCGGAGCTTCGTTCATTCTTTCCCGCCCTACCCTTCCAAACCCATGAAAAAACCCGTTTCCCTGCTGCGCATCTGCGCTATGCTGCTGCTGGCCCAGCCGTTTGTTGGCGCGGCCCAGGCCCAGCCAAAGGTCAAACCCATCGGCGCCATTACGCCCAGCTCCGCGCAGGACCAAGCCAAGCCCAGCCCGGCCGCCACGGCCACCGGCAAAGCCGGCAAGGCCACCGTGACCGTAAAATACAGCTCGCCGGCCGTGAAGGGCCGCACCATCTGGGGCGGGCTGGAGCCCTACGGCAAGGTGTGGCGCGCCGGGGCCAACGAAGCCACCACCGTCACCTTCGACCAGCCCGTGACCGTGGAAGGCAAAGCCCTGCCGGCCGGCACCTACGCCTTCTTCGTCATCCCGATGGAAAAAGACGCCTGGACGGTTATTTTCAACAAAACCGCCAACCAGTGGGGCGCCTTCAAGTACGACGAAAAGCAGGACGCGCTGCGCGCTTCCGTCAAGCCGCGCAAGGCCGCCAGCCTGAACGAGCGGCTTACTTACACCGTGGAAAGCCCCGGCCTGGTACTGCGCTGGGAAAACATCGAGCTGCCGGTGAGTATCAAGTAAGCGTCGCTGGCACGTAAAAAAGCCCCACCGGACTGTTCCGGCGGGGCTTTTTTGTGACTGATGCGCTGGGGCCTACCGGGTCCCGCGGCCGGGCTTGGCCGGGGCCGCCGCCGTAGCCGGGCGGTTATCCAGCCGGAAGTACTGCTGGGTAAACTCGCCCGCCAGCTGGCGGCCGGCCACGGGCACCACCAGGCGCAGGCGGGCGGCCGCGTCGGCGCAGCGGCGAAACCGTACGCGGCCGCGCAGCAGCTGGCCGGGCGCCACGGTGGTTTTGCGCAGCAGGGTGGTTTCGAGCTGCCGCTGCTGGTCGCGGGCAGCGGTGGCCTGCACGGCGTGGCTGGCGCGCTCCTGCTCGTAGCGGGCCATTTCGGTCTGATAGCGGGCTTGGCGGGCGGTGCGGCGGGCGGCGTTTTCGTGGCGCGGGCGGCTGCTCAGGTCGTCCAGCAGGTTGCTCAGCGACGAGAGCATTTCCGCGGCCGGGCGGGCGGCCGCTTTCTGCCGGTGATAGGCGGCCTGCTGCTGCAGGGCCTGAATGTTCTGCTCGGGGTTTTCGGACTGCACGCGCAGGGCCCCCACGCCGGGCGTGGCGGCGTAGGCGTCGAGGTAGAAGGCTTCGGGGGCCACCAGCACCGGGCGGCGGCTGCGGTTCAGCAGCGCCACATCGAACTCCAGCCAGGGGCCGGTGGTCGACACCACGCCCATACGTACGTCGAGGCTGTCTTTCTTGGCGGCAACCACTTCCATGCCGTCTTGCCACTGGCCACTGCCCGCCGCGGGCTTTACCAGCACGTAGTGCGCCGTGGAGCAGGCCCCGAGGCTGAGCAGCAGCGCCCCGGCGGGCCCAAGAGAGGCAAAAACAGAGCGAAGAGTAGAAATTTTCATGCGCGGAGGAGAGAGTGGTCAGGTAAGTAACGACTATTACCCGACCTATCAAAATCCAACCGCTGCTCCCGCCAAGCGCCCGGCAGCCCGCCGCCCATAACGAGCCCTGATCAGTCGTCAGCGGCTTCCGGCAAGGCCTCGGGCAGCTCGAAAAGCCCCGAGGCGGTAGGCGGAAAGTCCAAAACCCGCTGCACGGCGGCCAGCGGAATCGGGCCGAATACGTGGGCGAAGTGCTGCCCGCGGTCTGCGGCCCACTCCCGCCTTACCACGAGGCCGGCGGCCGCCAGGGCGGCCTCGTCCAGCACCAGCAGCAGCACGTCGGGGCGGGCGCGGTAGTAGCGGTTGGCGGTTTCCAGCACCTGGTGCCGCTCGGAGGTGTGAATAAAGCCCTCGGCCTGCAGGTCGGGGCTGGCAAAAAAGCCGGTTTGCTGCGCCTGCTGCCAGTGGGCCCGCTCGGCAATGCGGTAGAGCGTCTTCAATTAAAAAATGAGAATTAAAGATTGAAAATTCCGGGCAGGAAAGCGCCTTGGGCGCAATGCCCGGCTCCCACTTGAGAAGGCCAAAAGCAAAAACGGGGCTGGCAGCCGCAGCCACCAGCCCTCATTATTGATTTTTAACTCTCAATTCTTAACTGAGCCTTACGCCTTCCACAGCTCGTGCTGCTGGCCTTTGCTGGTCAGCACGAAGCGCACGGGGCTGGGCAGCAGCACCAGGCGCACTTTGCCGGGGTACTTTTCCGAGTCGACCCACACGCCGTCTTCGCTGGTGAGCTGGGGGCCGGCGGGCAGGTAGGCGGTGGGCAGCAGCACGTCGGTGTCGGAGCTGAGGTCACCGTGGACTTTCTCCAGGGCGGCTTCCAGGAATTCGCCGTACTCCTCGTTGAAATCGTCTTCGAGGTCGTGCAGCTCTTCCTCCACGTCGTCGTAGCGGGCGTCGCTGTAGGCGAGCTGGTGCAGCTCGTGTTTTTTGGTGAGGAGGGCCGTCAGGGCCTTGTTCAGGGCGTTGGTATCCATATCGGTCTGCAGGGACGGCCAGGTTGGGGATGCGGCGGCGTCGAAGGCAAATTTGGGAAAGAATCAAGAAAGTCGCCACGCCGGCCGCGAATTAGCCCGAAACAGTATTTTTACCACGTCTTTTCCCCGACACCTGTTTTTTTCCACCCCCAACCCGCCCCGCGCATGGAAACGCTGACCCCGGCCACCACGGCTGCCCCGCAAACCGCCGATTTTCTGCCCCTGAACGGCACCGACTACCTCGAATTCTACGTCGGCAACGCTAAGCAGTCGGCCTACTACTACCAGGCGGCCTTCGGCTTCGAGCTGGTGGCCTACTCGGGCCCCGAAACCGGCGTGCGCGACCGGGCCAGCTACGTGCTGCAGCAAAACAAGATCCGGCTGGTGCTGACCACCTCCCTGCTCGCCGATTCGGACATCACCCGGCACGTGGCCAAGCACGGCGACGGGGTGAAGGTGATGGCGCTGTGGGTGGACGACGCCCGCAAGTCGTTCGAGGAAACCACCAAGCGCGGCGCCAAGCCCGCCTTCGAGCCCTACACCGTGTCGGACGAGCACGGCGAGGTGACGCTGGCCGGCATCTACACCTACGGCGAAACCATCCACACCTTCGTGGAGCGCTCGAAGTACTCGGGGCCCTTCCTGCCCGGCTTCGTGGCCCGCACCAGCAACGTGCCGCAGGGCGCGCCGGTAGGCCTGCAGGTGGTCGACCACTGCGTGGGCAACGTGGGCTGGGGCGAGATGAACCAGTGGGTGAAGTTTTACGAGGACGTGATGGGCTTCAAGCTGCTCATCACCTTCGACGACGAGGACATTTCGACGGAGTACTCGGCCCTGATGTCCAAGGTGGTGTCGAACGGCAACGGCTACGTGAAATTCCCCATCAACGAGCCGGCCGAGGGCAAGAAAAAGTCGCAGATCGAGGAGTACCTCGACTTCTACCACGACGCGGGCGTGCAGCACATGGCCCTCATCACCCACGACATTCGCTCGACCGTGACCGAGCTGCGCCGCCGCGGCGTGGAGTTCCTCTCGGTGCCCGAAACCTACTACGAGGACCTGATTGAGCGCGTGGGCCACATCGACGAGGACATCGAGAGCATCAAGGCCCTGAACCTGCTGGTGGACCGCGACGAAGAAGGCTACCTGCTGCAGATTTTCACCAAGCCGGTGGAGGACCGCCCCACCGTGTTCTACGAAATCATCCAGCGCAAAGGCGCCAAGTCGTTCGGCAAGGGCAACTTCAAAGCCCTGTTCGAGGCCATCGAGCGGGAGCAGGCCCTGCGCGGCAACCTCTAGCACCCGGCCCCACCGGCCCCGGCGGGCCGCAGCCAAGCCACGACTCCCACAAGGGGTCGTGGCTTTTGCGTTGGGGTTGCCTGCGGGCGCGAACATGTTCATGCGATTGACGGACGAGCTGATTCGGGGCTATTTAGCGGCCGCTTCCCCGCTGCCCGCCCCGGTTTTGGCGCAGGCGGGGCGCCCGACCCTTCACTTCTTTCTTACCCGCTATGAAATCAACCCTTCGCAGAGCAGGCCTGCTGGCCCTGCTCGGTACCGGCCTCAGCTTCAGCAGCCACGCGCAGCTGGGCGGCGGCGCCCTCTCGTTCAACAACACGCGGCAGCACAAGGCCAGCGTCGCGCTGGCGGCCCCGACCGGGCCGTTCACCCTGGAATCGTGGGTGTACTTCGCCGGCGCGTCCTTTTCCGACGGGGGCACCCACAACACCATCCTGGAGTTTGGCAACGACGACATCTGGTTCGGGGCCACGTACGGCGGCGACCTGTCGGTGTACCAGGTGCTGTCGGCGGGGCCGCTGCCCACCAACACCTGGGTGCACGTGGCCTACACCTGGGACGGCACCACCGGCCGCCTGTACCGGAATGGCACCCTGATCGGGAGCAACACCACGCCGCCGGCGCCGGGCGGCCAGAACCTCGGCATTGGCTACAACGTGGGCGACACCGGCTGGAACGGCTACATCGACGAAGTCATGATCTGGAACGTGGCGCGCTCGGCCAGCCAGCTGCAGGCCGACCGGCAGAGCGGCGCCCCGGGCACTACCCCCGGCCTGCTGGCGTACTTCAAGTTTGACGAAGCCAGCGGCCAGACCTTGACCAACCAGGTACCCGGCGGGGTGGCCGGCGTGCTGGGCTCTACCGCCGGCGCAGACGTGAACGACCCGATTCGAACCATCGTCACCGCGGCCCGCCCGCCGCAGCTGGCCGGCGCCGTTCGGCTGGCCAATTTTCCCAACCCCTTTCAGCAGCACACCACCATCAGCTACACCCTGGAGCGCCCCGCCCCGGTGCGCCTGACGGTGCTGGACGCCACCGGCCGCCTGGTGGCCACCCTCGTGGATGCGCCCTGCCCCGCCGGCCCCCAGCAGGTGCCGTTCCGGGCCGGTGCCCTGCCCGCTGGCTTGTACCGCTGCCAGCTGACCATCGACGGCCGGAGCACCTCGCGGACAATGCTGGTGCAGCCCTAGCGCGTGAGCGGGCCCGCGTTCGGCGCGGGCCCGCCGCCCGGACAACGCAACACGCCCCGGCCAGAACGGACCGGGGCGTGTTGCATTCACCCGCGTAGGGGAGCCGGGGCGCTACTTCGAGCCGACGAGCACGCCGCCGACAAAGTAGTTGCCGGTTTCGGTGCGCAGGTTGTACACGACGGGCGCGGTGCCGGCGGCCTGGCGGTCGGTAAGGTGGGTGGTTTCCAGGGCCGCGGCGCTGCTGAGCTGCAGCAGGTTGTCGGAGGGGCGCAGCGCGTCGGCGCGCAGTTGCTGGCCCTCGGCCGTCACGATGGGGTGGTTGGGCGTCACGGTCAGCTCGGCGGCGGGCTTGTAGGGGCGGCCGGGCGTGTTATCGAGGCCGGCGTATACCGGCGGCACGCCGATGGTGAGCTGCACCAGCGGGTATTTCTGCTCGTCGTGAATGTCGAGGCGCACGACGCGGGTGGGCACCACCCGGCCGGTGCGCGCGTCGCGGCCGAGCACCACGTCGCCGGGGCGCACCTTGCTGATGTGCACTTCGCGGCCGTCGGGCAGGGCCACGCGGGCGTAGGCGGGAAAGCACACGGCTTCCTCGCACTTGAAGGGCCGGTCGTAGAGGGCTTTCAGGTCGAGGTATTCCTGGTTCAGGTCGTAGATGGCGCTGCTGTAGCCTGCCAGCTGCTGCACCTGCCCCAGCATCAGCTGCTGGCCGCCCGCCAGGGCGCTCAGGAAGTTTTTCTCCTCGGGCCGCTGAATGTCGTCGCCGTAGTGAATCTTGGCCAGCTCGGTCTGGAAGGGCGTCACGCGGCTTTTCACCAGCGTCTTCTGCGTGGTCCAGGCCGTGTTGAGCTGGGGCAGAAACCGGGTGTAGAGGTCGAGGCGGCGCTTGGTGTACTGGCGGTAGAAGTCGAAGTTTTTGCGCTGGCCGGCGCAGTCGCCCTCGCGGGCTTCGGTCACGGGCCGAGCTTGCTCCTGCTGCTTCACGGCCTCCAGCTCGGTTTGGAGCTGCTGCTGCACCCGCGTAAAGGCATTGCCGCTCATTTCGGCGTTGAAGGCTTCCACCATTTTGCCGTGGGCTTCCAGGGCCGCCGTGGCCACCAGCGGGGCCATTTTCGCAGGCCGCTGATTACCGCCAATGGCCTTCATCTTGGCTTCGTCCAGGCCGTGCTTGCGCATGAGCTGCTGCATGTAGGCGTCTTGCTCGGCCTCCGACTTCTTGTCCCAGGCCGTGCGGAAGGCCGGGCTTTTCATTTGCTGCATGAAGTCGGCCTGGGCGGCCTGGAAGCTCGGGTCCGACACCATGCGCTGCTGGGCGCTGCCGGCCGGGGCCATCTGCGCCTGCATAAACTGGGCCTTTTCGGTGTCGCTCATTTTGGCCAACCGGGCCTGAAACGCCGGATCCTGCATCTGCTGGGCCAGCTGCACGGCCTGGGCGTTGTAGCCGGGCGTGCCCGCGCCGTGCTGCTGCATATAGGCCATTTTCTGCTGGTCGGTCATCTTATCGACCCCGGCTGCCTGGGCCTGCCGGGCGGTAGTCAGGTGGGCCTGCTCGTCGCGGGTCTGCTCGGCGGTGCGGCCCGCGCCGATGCTGGCCCCGAGCTGGCCCAGCTGCCGGTCGAGCTCGGCCAGGGCGGCCGGGCGCTTCAGGGTGGGGCTAAAGGCCGCGGGCGGGGCCGGAATCCGGTCGAAGTAGGGCAGCACGTCGGTCTTGACGGGCTTCTGGGCGAAGGCCACCGCGAAAGGCAGCACCACGAGCAGGGCCGCCAGCAGAAACATCAGCAGACTGGCCAGACGGTGAACAGTTTTCATAGCGGGTAAGCAGGAAAAAGGGAAACGGAACGGTGGCAACCTGAACGTCATGCGGAGCGGAGCCGAAGCGCAGGAAGGCGCAGCCAAGCAGCTCGACCGCTTCGCCGGATAGTGAGTCACGGCCTCTCAGCAGCCCGCGGGATGTCTCGACCAGCCCGACACGACGGTCTTTATTGACTCGGAAAAACCTAGTCGCTAAGACGGCTGCAAGTGCGGAAAAAATCGGGCGCACTTCAATCGCATGATAATGTGAGCTTTATCCAACCGCGTCTCCACCGTGTGCAAACTTCCGTTTTCTTTGGCGTAGAAAACCCTCCTTCTGACTTTCCCCGCATATGGCCCTATCCGCTGACGTTCAACAGAAAATCCAAACCTGGCTTACCGGCAACTACGACGACGAAACCAAAGCCGAAATTGTGCGGCTGCAGGCCGAAGGCGACGAGGAAAGCCTGAACGACGCCTTCTACCGCGACCTGGAGTTCGGCACCGGCGGCCTGCGCGGGGTGATGGGCGTGGGCTCGAACCGCATGAACCGCTACACCCTGGGCATGGCCACCCAGGGTTTGTGCAATTACCTGCTGCAAAGCTTCCCCGGCCAGGAAATCAAGGTGGCCGTGGCCCACGACTCGCGCCTGAACTCGCGCGCCTTTGCCCAGACGGCCGCCGGCATCTTCTCGGCCAACGGCATTACGGTGTACCTGTTTGAGGACCTGCGCCCCACGCCCGAGCTGTCGTACACCATCCGCCACCTGGGCTGCCAGAGCGGGGTGGTCATCACCGCCTCGCACAACCCCAAGGAGTACAACGGCTACAAGGTGTACTGGAACGACGGCGCCCAGGTGGTGGCCCCGCACGACAAGAACATCATCCGCGAAGTGGGCGCCATCCAGAGCGTCGACGCGGTGAAATTCCAGGCCGACGACGCCAAAATTCACATCATTGGGGCGGAAGTGGACGATGCTTACCTGAGCCAAGTGGCCAAGCTGAGCATCAACCCCGAGGCCATCAAGCGCCAGCACGACCTGAAAATCGTGTACACGCCCATTCACGGCACGGGCATCACCATGGTGCCGCCCGCGCTGAAGCGCTTCGGCTTCACCAATATCCACATCGTGGAGGAGCAGGCCACGCCCGACGGCAACTTCCCCACGGTGAAGTCGCCGAACCCGGAGGAGAAGGTGGCCATGCAGATGGCCCTGGACAAAGCCAAGCAGCTCGACGCCGACCTCGTCATTGCCACCGACCCGGACTCCGACCGCGTGGGCATCGGGGTGAAAAACGCCGCCGGCGAGTGGGTGCTGGTGAACGGCAACCAGACGGCCGCCCTGCTGACGCACTACCTCGTATCGGCCCGCCAGCAGGCCGGGCAGCTCAATACCGAGAAGGACTACATCGTCTACACCATCGTGACCAGCGACGTGCTCGGCGACGTGGCCCGGCGCCACGGCATCCGCTCGTTCCAGACGCTGACGGGCTTCAAGTACATTGCCGGCGTCATCCGCGAGTTTGAGGCGCAAAACGACGGGCACTACTACATCGGCGGCGGCGAGGAAAGCTACGGCTACATGATCGGCGACTTCGTGCGCGACAAGGACGCGGTGTCGGCCTGCTGCCTGATTGCCGAAATGGCCGCCGTGTCCAAGGACCAGGGCCGCACGCTCTACCAAGAAATGGAGCAGATGTACCGCACCTACGGCCTCTACAAGGAAGACCTCATCTCGCTGACCAAGAAGGGCCAGCGCGGGGCCGAGGAAATCCAGGAAATGATGGCCGAGCTGCGCCAGAACCCGCCCGCCTCCCTCGGCGGCTCGCCCGTGGTGCAGCTGCTCGACTACCAGCAGCAGGTAGCCCGCGACCTGCGCACCGGCCAGACGACGCCCCTGCACCACGAGAAGTCCAACGTGCTGCAGTTCGTGACCGAGGACGGCTCCAAGGTGTCGGCCCGCCCCTCGGGCACCGAGCCCAAAATCAAGTTCTACTTCAGCCTGAAGCAGCCGAATTTCGGCGCCGAGGAGTCGTTCGAGAATGCGCTGGCGGGCCTGGACGGGCGCATCAAGCAGATCATTCAGGAAATGCAGTTGCAGTAATCTGCCCTGCATAACAAAAAAGGCCCAAGGTAATTTGGGCCTTTTTTGTTATGCAGGGCAGCAATTTGATATTTAGGTATTATTCTTTATCATGACTCACATTTTGCTTTTACATCATCTAAAATATTTCTGAAAGCATCATTCGTTGCTGCATATGCTTCAAGCTCTTCTAAAATACCTTCATAAACAAACAAATATTTGGCCCTGACAATTTGAGCTGGAAGTTTTTGCAAATAAATCAAGGCCTGCTTTATCTGACGTTGTTCAAATGGGTTATGAGCATTAATGTCGACAGTGTTGACTTGTAGCATCCGTTCCAGTAGCGCAAACAGAATCTGCTTGGTATTAGCGGGCTTCGCACCTTGCCGAAACTGATCAAACAGCTCAAAAAAAGAATGAAGCGCGGATTCTTCGCAGCCGTAGTGCTCCGCTAGCAGCACCTTGCACCAACCCGCCGTGGTTTCTCCATGCAGGTAATAAGCTGCTACGAACCGGTGAAACTCACCGAAATCCGGCGTAAGTTCTTCCTCTACTCCGTGATTATAGCAGGCGCTCAGATAGCCTTCTATGTAATGATACAATGCTGTTAGCGAAAGTCGACCCAAGTACATAGCAGGCCGTTGCCTGATTAGATCAATATGCGCATACAAATCCCGAGGAATGAATTCAGAGGCTATTTGCATAAGGCGGGTATTTTAATAAGATAAATATACCTAAAATATTTCGCTTTATCTAGTGCCTTTAGTGCACTACTGCTAACTCACGCTCCTGTTCGTTCCTGGCTCCATTATCGGCGAGGTAATGACCAAGTTTCCACTGCGCCAACGCGCACTGTCCATTGCCATTGAGCAGCGGCTAGCCAATGTGCTGGGCGTGCCGCTGCTGATCCTGAAAGGTGCTAACCGCTACAGCCGCACCCCGATGCCCGGCCCGAACAGCACAAACCACTTGTACTGGCCGTTGAGCAGGTAGCCCCCGCCCAGGTACAGCGGGAAGGTGAGCTTGGCGTCGCGGCGGGTGGGGTACACCGAGCCCAGCACCACGATGCCCAGGTTGCGGTTGGCGTTGTTGTCCTGGCTGAGATTGAAGGCGTTCAGCGCCACGAAGCCCGCCCCCACTTTGTAGGGCCGCAGGCGGTTGATTTTCTCGGGGTTGTAGAAGCTGAACTGGGCCAGCGTGGCCAGCGAAATACCGCCGAAGGACGTGTAGCTGCCGTTCGGCTCCCCGATTTTGCGGGTCAGCAAACCGGCCGGGAAGCTGATGTCGATGTCGAACTTGTAGGTGCGCTTGAGCACCAGCTCCACCACCTGCGTGAAGCCCGGGTCGCTGTACTGCCCGGCCTGATGCTTCACCGTCACAATGATGCGGCTCCACTCGTCCAGGTCGTAGGTTTTGCGGCCCAGCAGGCTGTTCAGGCTCAGCGCATCGGTGCGGCAGGCTTTGTCCTGGTAAAACACCGCGCGTGGCGAGTTGTCGCCGGGACAGATGACCACGTTGTCCACGTTGCGGATTTCCACCAGCTCGCCCTTGGCGTTCAGGGTGCGGATTTCAAAGCTCAGAAACTGCTTGCCGTACAGCGCCTTGTCCGAGTCGATGCCGTTGGGGTTGAAGTTGAACACCACGTCGCGCACGGTGTGGCCGAAGAGCACCGGCCCGTTGAGCTGGGTGATGGGCCGGGGCGCCTCGCCGTAGCTCACCGAGACGAAATCCAGCGGGTGCGGGCGCTGAAACTCGCGCACCGACAGGGCAAAGCCGGTGGCCTGCCCGGCGTTCAGAATGCTGCTCTTGCGCTTGTCGAAGGTGATGGGCACCTGCACGCGCAGCACCACGCGGGCGTCGGTGCGGATGGAGGAATCGGAGGGAATGACGGGCAGGTCCTCGAAGTGGAAGCGGGCCTTCTGCAGCCCCTCCCCTTCCAGGCGCACGTCCACGGTTTCGCCGGGGCTCACGCTGAGCGAGGACGTCCAGTCGCCGCCGCGGTGCAGCACCTGCACGCCGGTGATGGTGGTTTTGGGCGTGATGTCGAGGTTGGTGACGTACAGCGCCTGGTCGTTGAGCTTGAGGTAGAGGTAGCCCTCGGTCTGCCGGTGGGTGTTGTAGGGGCGCAGGTAGCACAGCACCCGGTCGTTCGAGAGGTACTGGCGCGTAAACAGCTCGCCGATGAGCGTGCCGCCCGGCTCTTCCTGGTCCTCGATGCGGTAGGTGCGGCGCAGTTCGAAAAAGCGGCCGTTGTCGAGAATCAGCTCGGCACCGCGGCGGCGGCTGGCCTCGTCCAAAGTCACCATGCGCTTGTCGGGCGTGAGGAAGCGCAGGCGGGTGGCTTTCACGGTGAATTCCTGCCGGAGCGCGGGCAGCTGGTAGTTGAGCCGGCCGCCGTTCTGCAGCATGGGCCGCTCGCTCTGCAGCTTCACCGCCAGGGTACGGCGGCCCAGCTGCTTGGGCAGCACGTGCAGGCGCAGGGTGCCGTTGGGCTGGCGGGTCACGCGGTAGTCAAATTCGTCGGTGCGCACCCACT
Source organism: Hymenobacter edaphi (assembly GCF_003258365.1). Lineage (GTDB taxonomy): Bacteria > Bacteroidota > Bacteroidia > Cytophagales > Hymenobacteraceae > Solirubrum > Solirubrum edaphi. The sequence continues at coordinate 104,716 of NZ_QHKM01000009.1, forward strand.
CGCCGGTGGCGCGCACGTTGCGCGGGTTCGAGCTGTTGAGCTCCAGCACCTTTTCCTCGCCCACAAACAGCTCGTCGTCGGCTGAGCGCAGGCTGACGGCGGTGTAGGCCACCGGCAGCAGCGGCACCACGTCGCGCAGGGTTTCTTCGCCGGCGGTGCCGGGCTGCTCCACCACCAGGCGGATAAACTGGCTGCTGGTCAGGTCCTGAAACCGCAGGCGGGTGCGCCAGCCGCCATCCGGCTCGCGGGTAAGCGAGTCGAGCTGCTGAAAATCGGCCGACTTGCGCAGGCGCAGCGGTTTGTCGCCGGCCACGCGCTCGGGGTACAGCCGCAGCTCCACCGTCTCGTCGTCGCGCCGAAACCAGAAGAACAGCGTCGGCTCGCCCTGCACCACCACCGTGTGGCGGCTGAGCTGGTAAGTGGCCGTGTCGGTGCGCAGCGTCACGTCGCGCAGCAGCGGTACCTGGGCCTGCGCCTCGCCCACACCGTACCAGAGCAGAACGCAAAAGGCGCCCAGCAGTCGTAAAATCCTAGAAAGTCCCACGGTGCAAAAATAGACCACGGATTCGACGGATTTTTCGGATTACACGGATTTCGTGGATGGTGCGGCCGTCATTGCGAGCGAAGCGCAGCAACCGCAGGAAGACGTAGCCACTCCTTCATCTAGCAGCACCGCCGAGCCAATGCCCACCAACCGAAAACGGCACCGCCCAAAACTGGAGTTACCGGTTTCGGGCGGTGCTATTGTGTTAGTCGGCGCGTTGGCCAGGACCGATTACGTTGCTTCGCTCGCAATGACGACGGGGCGGACCGGCTCAATCGTCCCCGAAATCCGCCTAATCCGTCGAAACGAAGTTCGGCGAAGCCAATTCGTGGTCAGCTTTTTTCCTTCCGAATCGTGAGGATAAAGAGCACCAGCAGCCAGAAGCCGGTGGCGCCCAGGCCCGCCCACGTCACGCCGGGCAGGCCATGGTAGTAGGGCATCTGGCCGGCGGGGTAGTTGCCGAGCAGGCTCAGCCCCGAAAACAGCAGAAAGGCCACCGCCAGCACGGCAATGATGCTGCGCGACACCAGCCGCTCGGCCGTGCGCAGCAGGGGCAGGTAGCCGCTCAGCTGGGCCTGCACGCGCAGGTCGCCCTTGCTCAGCTTGCGCACAATCTGGCGCAGATCCGTCGGCAGGGTGTACATCAAGGCCAGCAGCTGCTGCCCGGTGTACTGCAGCTCGGTCGTCACGTTCGACACTGAATACTGCTCCAAAATCAGCCGGCGGCCGTAGGGACGCACAAACTCGAAGGTGTTGAACGAGGGGTGCAGCACCTTGCCGATGCCTTCCAGAATCACCAGGGCCCGCAAGATCAGGAACACCGAGCCCGGCACCTGCAGCTTGAAGCGGTAGATGACCGTCTGCAGGCGCTCGGCCAGGGCACTCATGCTCATTTCCTTCACGTCGAGGCCGGTGAAGTCGTCGATGAGCAGCTGCAGCTCGGCCTCAAAGGCGCGCATGTCGCGGATGTCGGCCGTAATGGCCAGGCGACGGAAGTTCAGAGCCATGCCGCGCGCATCCTGCTGGCTCATGCTGATGAACACGCCCGCAAATGCGTATTTCTGCTGCTTGGTCAGCCGCCCCACCATCCCGAAGTCGATGAGCACGATGGTGCCGTCGGGGCGCACCAGCACGTTGCCGGGGTGCGGGTCGGCGTGGAAGATACCGAACTCGAAAATCTGGGTCAGGTAAATGTCCATGCCCGTTTCGGCCACCGTGGCCGGGCTCAGGCTCCAGCGCAGCAGCTGCTCCTTGTCGGTAATCTTGCAGCCGCTGATAAACTCGATAACCAGCACCCGGCTGGTGCTCAGCTCGCGGTAGGGCCGCGGCACGTAGAAGGTCTGGTACTCGGCATAGAGCTTGCGAAACTGCTCCATGGCCCGGCCCTCGGAGGTGTAGTCCAGCTCCTGCATCATGCTGCGCTCGAAGGCCTCCACGATGTCCTGCGGGTTGCTCAGCCCCTGTTTGCGCAGGTAGCCGCCGGTCAGCTTCACCAGCTCGCGCAGCAGGGCCAGGTCGGTGGTGATTTTGTCGCGGGCGTCGGGGCGCTGCACCTTCACCACCACGTCGGTGCCGTCGAGCAGCTGGGCTTTGTGCACCTGCCCGATGGAGGCCGAGCCCAGCGGCACGTCCTCGAACGCGCTGAACACCTCCCCCAGGGGCCGCCCCAGCTCTTTTTCGATGATGCGCTTGGCCTCGTCGGTGGCGAAGGGCGGCACCGCGCTCTGCAGCTTGGCAAACTCGTCCACCAGCTCCTGCGGCAGCAGGTCGGCGCGGTTGCTGAGCACCTGCGCCAGCTTCACAAACGTGGGCCCCAGCTCCTCGATGACCATGCGCACCCGCTCCCAGCGCGAGGTTTCGAACACCGTCTGCTCGCCGTGCTGCCAGGTGCGGCGGCGCTGGCGCGGCACCAGCCGCCGCAGCGCGGTGCTGGTTACCACGTCCTCAAAGCCGTAGCGCAGCAGCACCTCCGCCACTTGGCGGATGCGCCCCAGGTTGGTCATCGTGTTCTTGAACATCGAGCGTGAAAATGGGGAAATATGTCCGGGGTTGAGCGTGCGGGTGTTTTTTCTGCCCGCCGATGACGCGGAAGAAACGCAGAGGAAGCAATGCTCAGCGCCTTCTGCGTCAGCCTCTGCGTCCTCGGCGGGCTACCATCGGCTGCCCGATACATACAACAAACCCTGCCCCCGAAACCGCGGGCAGGGTTTGAAAATAGCTACCGAGTAGCTTACGAAGCGCTTTCAGCCGAATCCGACTTCTTGGCCGCAGCCGCGCCGCCCTTGCTGCCCGCGGCCGATTTCTTGGCGGCCGTCGAAGCAGCGCCGGCGGCTTTGGTGGTAGCCTTGGCGGCCGTTTTGGCCGCGCCCGTGGCCGAAGCCGCCGGGGCGCTGGCCTTTTTCGAGCCGGTGCCGGCGGCTGCGCCCGAAGCTTTGCTGCCCGAGCCCTTCACGGTGCGCTTCAGCTCTTCCACGTCCGAGCTGGAAGCTACGCCCATGCCCTTCATCACGCGCTTGGCAATGCTGTTGATCTGGGTTTCGAACTCCTTGCGCTTGGTGTCGGTGTTTTTCTGCAGCGACTTCAGGATTTGCTCACCCTCCTTCTGGGAGAGTTTGTTTTCCTGCACCAGCTGGTTGATGGTGTCCTGCACCCGGTCGTTGGTGCGCGAAACGAACCCCACGCCGGCGTAGATGAACTTCTTAAACAGGTCTTCCATGAGGGGAAAAGGTTGGATTGGTGAAAACCGGCGCGGCAGGCTCCGCAGTCACAAAATAGTATGCATGCCGACTACCTGACACAAACCTACGAAAAGCTAAATATTCCGGGCTGATTGAGCGCCACTTTTTTGCTGAAAAAAATCAGCCGGCGGGCGGAAGCGCCGCGGCTCTCAGGCCGCAGCACGTAGCTGAGGGGCAGCACCTTTGCCCGGCCGGCGCCGCACCGGGCCGCCCGCTGCGGTCTGCCGGGCTGCGGCTTGGGCCTGCCACACGGTTGCCACAAACCCGGCGGCGCGGCCCAGGGCAGCTTTGGCCTCGGGCACGGTGCGCCAGAACAGGTGCCACCAGTGCACCAGCCCCTCAAATACCTGCACCGTGACGGGCACCCCGGCGGCGCGGGCGCGGGCGGCCAGAGCCAGCGTATCGGGGTACAGCAGTTCCCCGTCGGAAACCTGCAGCAGCAAGGGCGGCAGGCCGCGCAGGTCGGCGTAGAGGGGCGAGAGCAGCGGGTTATTCAGCGGGGTGGCGGCGGCGTAGCGCTGGCCCCAGGTGCGGATTTCCAGGGCTTCCACGAACTGGTCTTCGGCGTGCGGGTGGGCGGCGCGGCCGGTCAGGGCCAGGTCGCTCCAGGGCGAAAAGCAGAGGGCGGCGGCGGGCAATGGCTGGCCCGCGTCGCGCAGCTGCTGCAGCAGGGCCAGCACCAGGCCGCCGCCGGCCGAGTCGCCGGCCAGCACCACGTCTTCGGCGCGGTAGCCCTGCGTCAGCAGCCAGTGCCAGGCGGCGCGGGCGTCGTCGAGGGCGGCAGGAAAGGGGTGCTCGGGGGCCTTGCGGTAGTCGGCGGAAAGGGCGCGCAGACCACAGCGCTGCGCCAAGGCCCCGATGAAGCCGCGGTGGGTGTTCAGGGAGCCCATGACGTAAGCCCCGCCGTGCAGGTAAAGCAGCACGCGGCCGTCGGCGGCACCTTCGGGCTCAATCCATTCGGCCACCACGCCCTCCGCGGCGGGTACGCGCTCGAAGTGCACGTGCCAGGGCATAAACTGCAGCAGGGTGCTCAGTTCCAGGCCCAGGCGCAGGCTGTCGGCGCTGGGGCGACGCCGGGCAATGGGCCCGGCCGCGGCCGCGAGCAGCCGCTTGACGATGTGGTGCTGAAAGGAAGGCATTGCGGGTGGGAAGGCGGAGAACGGTGCGGCAGCTTCGGCAAGCGGCCGGCGGGAGCGAAGGGCGTGGTACTTCTGTAACGAAGCGCCGCGCCAAAGAGTTGAAATGTATGAGGTTTCCGGGCTATTTGCACCCTGTCGAAGCCGCTGTAGAGACGCCTGATTGCGTCTCGCCGTTGAACGACCGGTGTTGCACCGGCGCGGGCGGAAGCCGGGTCGCAACGCACGGCGTTTGCGACCCGCAACCTCAGCGGCGGCGGCGCAGGGTTGCGCTTATACCACGCGCCCCGCCCGGCTTACTGCTGCCCCGGCAGCTTCTGCCCGATGCGGTGCCGGCGGTAGCCGCGGATGGCTACCGGAATCAGTCCCAGCACCGGAATGAAGAAGGTGAAAACGAACGGATTGCGCCAGAGCAGCCGCAGCGTCGTGCCGAAGCCGCTGAGCCGCAGCTTGTACTGCGGACCGTATTTGCGGTAGCCGCGCTCAAACTCGTGGAACAGCAGCGGCCAGAACGGCGGCAGGTAGAACGGGAAGTAGCGCCAGTTGGCCTTCATGCGCTGCCACAGCTCCCCTACTTGGAAGGGCTTACGGCCGTAGCGGTCCACGGCGTCGGTCAGCTCCTGCTGCATCTGAGTGTGCACGCGCCCGGTCAGGGCCACGAAATCGTCGCGGGTCAGGTCGTCGAACGGTTTATCGGTCCAGTCGGCGGGGCGCAGGCGGCTGCCGAGCACGAAGGTGAGCTTGGCCGGAAAGGCCATGTAGAACACCCAGGGCTGCAGGATGATGCCGATCAGCAGCCAGGTGATGGGCAGGAAGGGAATGCCGATTTTCTTGACCCAGCGGTTCAGCCAGTCCCAGCTGTAGGCACCGGGGTTAAGGTACTCCGCGTTGACGGTGGAAAACAGCATCAGGTCGGTCTGGTGCTGAATGCTGAGGCGCACCACGCTGCTGGCCAAGCGCTGCAGCTGGTACTTGCGGTTGAAGCCCTTACCGATGCCCGGCACGCCCTCCGGGTACAGCATCAGGTTGTGGTCGTTGTAGTACATCATCGTCTCGAAGTTCAGCGTGGTGGCGTCCACGCAGCCGGCCCGCTTCCAGAAGTCCGGAATCAGGAACGGGTTCATCAGCACCGACTGCGAGAGCAGCGGCGCGGCCAGCGGCCGGGGCATGTCGTGGGGCCGGGGCACCGAGCGGTACAGGCTGGCCAGGGCCACGATGGCGTCCCAGGGAAAGGCCATGCCCGAGTGGTTGGAGCAGAATATCAGTGGCCGCTCGGGGTTGTTGCGCTGCGGAAAGTTTTCCAGGAAGCCCACCAGCTCGGAACGAAACCAGACGCGGTCGAGCAGCTGCAGCACGTTCTGGTCGAGGGCACGCACGAAGTCCTCGTCGAAGTAATCGGAGTAGATGTGCTGGTTGGCGCGAATGGCCGCCGACGGCGACTGGGACGGCGGAACGGCGGGGGCGGAAGCCGGGGGCATGGGCGGAAATGCGGCGGGCGAAGAATGGAGCCGGCGGGGGCCGGATTCCAAGATAGGACTTTGGGCGGGACATGCGCCGCGCCGTGCGCCGGCGCACGGCGCGGTGGGCGCGCCCGGCGGCAATATCCCTCCTTATTCCCGCAACGGGCCGCCGCGGTTTTGGCGGCCGCACCCCGCCGCGGCGCTACAGCTGCCGCCGCAGCGTCATGTTGGTCACGAACAGGTCGCCGTCGGGGCGGCGCACGAACATGATCAGGCGGCGGCCGTCGGCGGAGTGCAGCAGGCGCGTCACCTGGGTCAGCGACATATTGGCCACGGGCTGCAGGTTGATGGATATCAGCTCGTCCTTGGGCAGCAGATTGGCAATGGCCGCGGGCGAGCCGGGCTCCACGCGCTGAATGATGTAGCGCCGGTACTGGGGGCCGCCGGCCAGTATTTCCAGCCCGCACATGTCGTGCTCGAACGGGTCCCGAAACAGGGCGTTGGGGCGCAGCCACAGCCGGTTGTGGGGATAGTCGATGACGACGGAAAAGCGCTTGAGCAGCTCAAAGCCGATGTTGCCGTTGCGGGCCACGCCCACCCGCGCCCGCACCGCGGCCTCGTCCGGAAACGAGGCCACCAGGGACTTGATGCGGTAGCGGCCCAGCTGCAGGGCTTTCACCCGGCCCAGGTAGCCGCTCACGTCACCGTTGAGGCCGCGGCCGAGGTAGGCCCGCAGCCGCTGCGTGGGCACGGCCAGGCGGCGGTCGGAGCCGGTTTCCAGCGAGAGGGCGTGGCCAGCGCCGGTGTCCAGGATCAGGCGCATGGGCATGGCCACCGAGTCGTTCAGGGCCACGTCGGTGTTGATGTAAGCCCGGTCGCCTTCAATTTCCAGGGGCATTTCCACCCAGCTGCTGCCGCGGGGCGGGCGGTATTGCTCGGGGCGGTGCAGGGTCAGGATCTGCTTTTCGGCCTCCACCTCCACCGCGAAGCTGCGGAACACGTCGGCGCCGAGGATGCCGTGAATGGGCCGCCCCACGTAGCCGGAGAGGTCCAGGATGTCGTCGGAGAGCAGCAGCAGGGACAGGTGACGGGCGGTGGCGGCTGTTTTCTCGCCCAGCTCCACCTGCACGCTGTCGGTCTGAAACGCCACCAGCGGGGCCTCCTCGCCCACGCCGGCCACCAGGTACTGCTGGCCGAGGCGCAGGTTCAGCGAATCGCGCAGGCCCGCATCGGTGATGATGGACTTGCCGACGCCGGTGTCGAGAATAAAGAAATAGGGGCCGCGGCCGTTCAGGCGCACGGGCAGCACAATCAGGTTGCGCTGCAGCTCAAAGCGCAGCTCGGCCCGCCGGGCCCGGGGCCGGCGCAGCTGAAACGCGGGCGGCTGGGCCAGCGCGTCGGCCGCCGCCAGCAGCCAGCACAAGGCCAGCATCAGCCCCGCACGGCTGCGCAACAAAGGGAATAATGACCAAGGCGCGGCCATGGGTAGCAGCAGACGGGAGGGGTGGGAGTATCGAGGGTATAAGATACTAAATCTTCCGCCCGTTCGCCAGACTTATTAGCTAGGCTGCTCCCAGGGGCCGCGCGGGTCGTAGTACAGCTGCCCGCCGCGCACCTGCAGGGGCGCGGCTAAGTTGTTGTGGTACAGCTGCCCCGTGCCGAGGCCCTGCGCCATGTCGCCCACGGCAAATTCGGCGGTGAACTGGCTGATGGCATTCAGCCCCACGTTGGATTCCAGGGCCGAGGTCAGCCACCAGCCCAGGCCGCGCGCCTCGGCCAGCTCGATCCAGCGGCGGGTGGCGGCCAGCCCGCCCAGCAGCGTGGGCTTGAGCACCACGTAGGCCGGGCGCACGGCGTCGAGCAGCTGGGCCTGCCGGGCTGGCTCGGTTACACCAATCAGCTCCTCGTCGAGGGCCACGGGCACGGGCGAGGTGCGGCACAATTCGGCCAGGGCCTCCCACTGCCCCGCCCGGATGGGCTGCTCGATGGAATGCAGCCCGAACGCGGCCAGCCGGGCCAGCCGGGCGGGCGCCTCATTCGGGGCAAAGGCGCCGTTGGCATCCACGCGCAGCACCAACTCGGCGGGCCCGGCCACGGCCCGGATTTCGCGCAGCAAAGCCAGTTCCGCTTCGAAGTCGATGCCGCCGATTTTCAGCTTCAGGCAGCGGAAGCCCTCGGCGAGCTTTTTGCGAATCTGCGTCTGCATAAAGGCCGCGTCGCCCATCCACACCAAGCCGTTGATGGGCAGGCCCACCTCGCCGCGGCTGAAGGCGTTGTCGAACAGCTGCCGCCGGGCGCCGCCGCGCCAGTCGAGCAGGGCCGTTTCGAAGCCGAAGCGCAGGGCGGGCCAGGCGGGCTCCACCAGCGCGGCCACGGCCGCCAGGTCGGCGTCCGGGTAGCGGCGGGCGGTGAAGTCGGCGCACAGCTGCTGCAGGCGGGCTTCGAAGCCAGGGCCCTCGTCGGGGCTCAGGCCGGCCAGCGGGGCGGCTTCGCCCAGGGCCAGCCGGCCGGGCCGGGCCTCGTCGGTGAGGTGCAGGTACCAGGCCACGTGCTCGGTGAGGGCCCCGCGCGAGGTGCGGGCCGGAAAGTTGAAGCGCAGAACGCGGCGGGAATAGTGCAGACGCAGGGCCATCGGCAGACAGGGCGGGGAAATACAAGCCAAAAGTAAGCGCCGCGCCCCGGCGCCCAAACGGGCCCGGCGCGCGGCGCGGCTATGGGTCGGGGGCGGCGCTCAGTCCTGCACCGGGCCGGTGCTGGCCTCGGGGCTGCGGCCGATGGGCGAGCCTTCGGCCGTGTTCAGGCTGTCTTCGGAAATGTCCAGCGGTTCGCCGCGCTGCTGCTTTTCACGCTCCAGCGCGTCCACCAGCGCGTCGTCGTAGCGGTTGCTCATGCCGCTGCTGCTCTGGCTGCCGGGCTCGTTGGCGCGGTTGATTTCGGCGTCGGGCTGGGGTTGGTCGGCGGGATTCGGGTGCTCGGTCATGGCGGCAAAAGGGTTTGGGTGAGAGGAGGCGGAACCTGCCCTGCATACGCCAAAGGCGGGGGCGGCGGTTGCGCAGCCGCCCCGGCTTGCGCGGCAAACCGGGGCGGTAAACCAGGGTGCGGTCAGCGGCTTACGCTGGTGGCCGCGGCCTTACTCGTCGCTGGCGCCGGACTGCACGCGGCTTTCCCCGCGCTTATCGGTGGGCGCCGTGCCGGGGCCCTGGGCCTGGTCGCGGTTCAGGGCGGCGGTGCTGCTGTCCCCGGCTTCGTGGCGCTGGCTCGGAATGCCCGACACCCCGCTGTGCACCGAGCGGTTGCCCTCGATGGAGCCCGCCTGCTGGGCTTTGTCCGACGATTGGTTGCTTTGCTGCTGGCCCTGGTTCTGCGACGCGTTCGGGTCGTTCTGACTGCGTTGGCTTTGCTGACTGGACATAAGTGAAAACGGTTTTAGGTGATGGGAATGCGCCGCGGCGCTTCCGCGGAAGCGGGCCGCGTGGCCCGGGCCGGCGGCGAGTGGCTTGCTGGGTTTACGCCCGACCGGGGCGGCGGTTGGCATTCGGCGCCGATTTTTCGCCCCGAATCAGCCAAGCTCAACCATACTGCCGCTCAATTATTTAATCAGAATTTCCCGCCGGCGGCTTAGCCAAAGTTGCCGCTCGACGGTTATTTGTCGTACCTATCTGCTCCTGCCGTTTCTGCCTATGTCTTCCCCTGCTGTGCTGGCTCCCGCGCCCGCCGCGGCTCCGGCCGCCCCCGCTTCCTTTGCCGCCCGCTACGCCGCCGTGCGGGCCCAGACCGCGGCCCTCTGCCGCCCGCTGCTGCCCGAAGACACCGTGGTGCAGCCCGTTATCGACGTGAGCCCGCCCAAGTGGCACCTGGCGCACACCACCTGGTTTTTCGAAACCTTCCTGCTCCAGGAGCACCTGCCCGGCTACGAGCGGTTTCACCCGCAGTACGCCTACCTGTTCAACTCCTACTACAACTCGCTCGGCTCGCGCGTGAACCGGGCCGACCGCGGCACCCTCTCGCGCCCGGCCCTGGCCGACGTGTACCGCTACCGCACCTACGTCGACGAGCACATGCAGCGCCTGCTGGCTGGCGCCGACGAAGCCCGCTTCGCCGAAGTGCTGGAGCTGGGGCTGCAGCACGAGCAGCAGCACCAGGAGCTGCTGGTCACCGACATCAAGTACATCCTGAGCACCAACCCGCTGGCGCCCTCGTACTTCGGTGCCGACAATCCCGCCCCGGCCCCGCAGCCCGCCCTGCCGGCGGCCAGCTGGCTGCCCGTGCCCGGTGGGGTGGGCCGCATCGGCTTTCAGCCCGAGGCCGGCGACGCGCCGGGCTTCTGCTTCGACAACGAGCTGGACGCGCACCCGGTGTACGTGGCCCCGTTTGAGCTGCAGAACCGCCTCGTGACCAACGCCGAGTACCTGGCCTTCGTGGAAGCGGGCGGCTACCAGGATTTCCGCTACTGGCTGGGCGAAGGCTGGGACCGGGTGCAGACCGAGGGCTGGCAGGCCCCGCTGTACTGGGTGCGCCCCGAGGCTGCGGGCGGGGCGTGGCAGCGCTTCAGCCACCACGGCCTGCAGCCACTCGACCCGGCCGCGCCCGTCACCCACATCAGCTTCTACGAGGCCGACGCCTACGCCCACTGGGCCGGCGCCCGCCTGCCCACCGAGCCCGAATGGGAGCTGGCAGCCCGGCACTTCGGGGCCGAAGCAGCCGGCGGCAACTTCGTGGAAAGCCAGCGCTACGACCCTGCCCCGCTGCCCGCCGACGCCGACCCGGCCCGCTGCCACCAGCTGCTCGGCGACTGTTGGGAGTGGACGTACTCGGCCTACCACCCCTACCCCGGCTACCGCAAGGCCGCCGGCGCCCTGGGCGAGTACAACGGCAAGTTTATGATCAACCAGCTGGTGCTGCGCGGCGGCTCCTGCGCTACGCCCGAAAGCCACATTCGCCTCAGCTACCGCAACTTCTTCCACGCCGACAAGCGCTGGCAGTACACCGGCATCCGCCTGGCACGGTAACGCGTTTTTCGTTTTTTGTTGTCCGTTTTTCGGAGCCGGCCTCTCCCGCTGGCTTCGACATTCTTTTCCTGCCTTATGGCCCTTTCCCTCCCCGACCAAACCATTACCTCGCAGCCCGCATTACCTTCCGAATCCAACGATTCGGAACCGAACAACGCACAACGAACAACGAACAACGAACTAGCCGCCCACGTGCTGGCGGGCCTCACGCGGCAGCCCCGCGCCCTCTCGTCGATGTACTTCTACGACGCGGTGGGCAGCGAGCTGTTTCAGCAGATCATGGCCCTGCCGGAGTACTACCCCACCCGCACCGAGTTTGGCCTGCTCACCCGGCACCGCGCCGCCATTGCGGCGGCTCTCACCTCCGCCGACGGGCAGCCCCTGCACCTGCTGGAGCTGGGCGCCGGCGACGGGCTCAAAACCAAAATCCTGCTGCGCGAGCTGCTGGCCGCCGGCACCGATTTCACCTACGCCCCCGTCGATATTTCGCCCACGGCTTTGGAAGGCCTGGCCGCCAGCCTGCGCACCGAGCTGCCCGCCCTGCGCGTGCAGCCCTTGGTGGCCGAGTACACCGCCGCACTGGCGGGCCTGCGCGGGCAGCCCGGGCGCAAGGCCGTCCTCTTCCTGGGCTCCAACATCGGCAACTTCCCGCCCGAGGCCCGCCAGCAGTTCCTCGGGGCCCTGGCCGCCCAGCTCGGGCCCGACGACCGGCTGCTCTTCGGCTTCGACCTGCGCAAGGACCCGCGGCAGATCCGGGCGGCCTACGACGACGGGCAGGGCGTGACGGCGGCCTTCAACCTGAACCTGCTCACCCGCCTCAACCGCGAGCTGCAGGCCGACTTCGACCTCGCGGCCTGGGAGCATTTCGCCGACTACGACCCGCAGACCGGGGCCATGCGTTCCTTCCTCGTCAGCCGCCGGGCCCAGCAGGTGCATATCGGCGCCCTCGGCCGCAGCTTCGACGTTGAGGCCTGGGAAGCCATTCACACCGAAAACTCCTACAAGTTCAGCCTGCCGCAGATCGAGCAGCTGGCTGCCGCCGCCGGGCTGCGCGTGCTCACCGCCTTCGAGGACGAGCAGCAGTGGTTTGCCGACGTGCTGCTGGCGCCCCAGCCCTAAGCGCACGGGCGCCGGCCGCGTAGCTCGTACGCGGCCGGCGCCCGTGGCCGGCCGAGTCCGCCGTTTCCCACTGGCGGCTCGCTGCTAATACCGCCCGACGGTGGACGAAATCGTGTTGTAATGCTGGCACAGCAGGGCGTAGCCGGCCATGTTCAGGTCGCCCGAGCCGGGCTCCACGTATTTCAGGCTTCCGTCCGTATTCTGCTCGGTCCACAGCTGGCTGATGCTCGTCAGATACCCCCTGATCTGGTTGAATTTGCGGGTATCGGCGTTTATCACGACTTCGTAATAGGTATCCAGCACCACGGCCGCCCCGCCGCCCCGGCCCACCAGCGAGGGGTAAAACGAGAAGACATCGGGGGTATGCTGCAGCGTCCGCACGTCGAAGGTGAAGGTGGTGGCTTGCAGGAACGCGGCATCCGGCCGGCTTAGCCCGCCGCCCACCTGGTCCAGCACCGCGGTAGCCTTCAGCGTGCCGTCGATAACAAACGTATTCACCCGTAGCGTGGCCGTAAACGGCAGCGCGTTGTAGGTCCCCGCTACGCGGACCTCAATCCCACGTTCCTTGCTCACGCCGTCCTGAACAGAAGTGAGGCTCTGCTCGGGCAGCACTGTTGCCTTGTCACACCCGGTGGCAAAAAACAAACTCCCAATGACCAGCATGATGTACGATATTTTTTTCATGACTGCGAGGGGTTTAGAAGTGAATTCACCAAAACAAATTCTAATTTTTTATCAATATCATTTCAGAACAACAGCATCTATTTTATCAAATATGCCACCCAATTAAATAATTTATATTATTGATATACAGGACTTTATACGAATAAATATTTAGTATAGTATCTATATCAAAGGCAACATTCCGCGCATTATCCAGTCCCTATTCCCGGAAATAATTATTCCACCCGGTAATCCTCCTAGCTACTCATTGCTAACGCCCGCCGCACCAGGGTTTTCAGGGGCTTGCCGGCTTCCTGCTGCGTTGCTATCATCCGGGCTGGCTGCAATGCGCTGCCCTCGCAGCGCTGGCACCAGACTTTGCGGGTACGACGGGGCAGTACCGGCGTTCTGGGGAGCATCCCGAGGCGGCCGGGGCAGTTCCGTTACCTTTGCGCCCCCTTTTTTCGTTCCGCTTATGGCCCTGGCCGACCTCCGCCCGCACTTTCGTCCCACCATCCTGCTGGCCTACCCGGTGGTGCTCAGCCAGCTCGGCCACGTGATGGTCAACGTCGTGGACAGCGTGGTGGTGGGCCACACCGGCACGGTGCCGCTGGCGGCCGTGTCGCTGGGCGTGAGCGTGGTGACGGTGCTCATGGTGCTGGGCCTGGGCCTCTCGATGGGCATCACCCCGCTGGTGGCCGCCGCCGACGGGCAGCGCGACGTGCCCCGCATCGGGCAGCTGCTGGCGGGCGGGGTGCTGCAGTGCGCCGCCGCGGGCCTGCTGCTGACGGCCGCGGGCTGGGCCCTGGTGCCGCTGCTGCGCTACCTGAACCAGCCGCCGGCCGTGGTGGCCCTGGCCGCGCCCTGGATTCGGGTGATGCTGCTCTCGCTGATTCCGCTGATGGTATTTCAGGGCTTTCGGCAGTTTGCCGAGGGGCTGGGCCTCACGCGGCAGGCCATGCAGCTCTCCATTCTGGCCAACGTGGTCAACGCCGTGCTCTGCTACGCCCTCGTGTACGGCAAGCTGGGCGCCCCGCACCTGGGCATGATGGGCGCCGCCTGGGCCACCCTCACTGCCCGCACGCTGATGGCCCTGCTGATGGCGGGCTACGTGCTGCGCGCCCCGCGCCTGCAGCCCTACCGCGACACCATCGGCCGCTGGCGCTTCGATGCGCCCACCCAGCGCCGCCTGCTCGACTTGGGCCTGCCCATCGGTGCGCAGATGGTGTTCGAGGTCGGGGCCTTCAGCGTGTCGGCCATCATGGCCGGCTGGCTGGGCGCCACCGTGCAGGCCGCCCACCAGATTGCCATCAACGTGGCCTCCGTCACCTACATGGCGGCCAGCGGCATCAGCACGGCCGCCACCATCCGGGTGGGCCGGCAGCGCGGGCTCGGCGACGCGGCGGGCGCCCGGCGGGCGGGCTTTGCGGCCTACGTGCTCACGTTCGGTTTTATGGCCGGCATGGGGCTGCTGCTGGTGCTCGGCCGGCATTTCATTCCGCAGCTCTACAACACCGACCCGGCCGTGGTGGCCCAGGCGGCCACGCTGCTGCTCATTGCGGCCCTGTTTCAAGTATCCGACGGGCTGCAGGTGGTGGGGCTCGGAGCCCTGCGCGGGCTCGAAGACGTAAAAATCCCGTCCTTGGTGGCGCTGCTGGCCTACTGGGTGCTGGCCCTGCCCCTGAGCTACGCGCTGGGCTTCGGCCTGGGCTGGGGGGCGGGCGGCGTCTGGTTGGGGCTGCTGGCGGGCCTATCGGCCGTGGCGGTGGTGCTGCTGCGGCGGTTTGAGCGCGAAACCCACCGCCCGGGCCTGCCGGGGCCCGAGCAATTGAACGAAACCGCCGGGTAGCGGCGTTGCATCGGCAGGCTACGTAGTTTCGCTTTTTCTGGTTGCGCTTTATGCTCGATTTTCTGCTCCTGCCCCTGTTCCTGCACGTGTTGCCCCTGGGCGCCCCGGAGGCCCCGCGCCCGGCCGCTGCCGTCGTTCGACAAACTCCTGCCCCCGCCAAGGAGCTGCTGACCTGGTCGGCCAGCCGGCCGCTGACCTGGGCCGACTTCAAAGGGCGCCCTAATACCGGCGACCCGCTGCACGCGCTGACCACGGCCAACATCGGGGCGCAAATCGGCTGCCAGGACTACGTGTTTTCGGCCAACGTGCAGGCCACCTTCACGCCCACCGAATCGTGGGTGAAGTCGCCGCACACCGAATCGGCGGCTCTGCTGCACCACGAGCAGGTGCATTTCGACCTGACGGAGGTGCACGCCCGGCAGTTGCGCCAGAAGCTGAAGACGCTCAAGTTCGACTGCGAGCATCTGCAGCCGGCCTTCAACAACGTGATGAAGGTGGCCATTGCCAACTGGCAGCGCGAACAGCAGCGCTACGACGTGGACACCAACCACGGGCTGAACCTGATCAAGCAGAAAACCTGGGACGACCAGGTGTTGCAGCGCCTCACCGCCCTGCAGGCCTACGCCGCTCCGGCACCCGCCGCGGCCGGCACGGCTTCGTCGTCGGGGCAATAGAGTCGCCCGTCATCCTCTTCTGGCGTACGCACAGCGAAGCGCCGGGCGACGAAGTCAAGCACCTTTCTTGCCGCCCGCCCCAACCGACAAGCGCAGCTACCCACGCCCCATCGTCCGGGCTGGGGGCTGCGCTTCGGCGTTACTATTGCCCCTGTAAAACGTCCGTACTTCGTACGACGCGGCGGGTGGCGGATTGGAGGCCGGTCCTTGCCCACGCCGACCGGCGGTTCGCTGCGCCCCAGGGTAACCGATGGTACTGGAGGCGCCGGCGCGTACCTTGCGCCCATGCCTGAACCCACTGCCTCCATCACCTGGGCCGACTTTGAGCGCGTAGACCTGCGCGTGGGCACCATCGTCGACGCCCAGCCTTTTCCCGAAGCCCGCAAACCGGCTATCCGCCTCGTCATCGACCTGGGCCCCGAGCTGGGGCTGAAAAAATCCAGCGCCCAGCTGACGGCCCTCTACACGCCCGACACCCTGCTGGGCCGGCAGGTGCTGTGCGTGGTCAATTTTCCGCCCCGCCAGATCGGGCCCATGCGCTCCGAAGTGCTGGTCACGGGCGCCGCCGACGCCGAAGGCCGCATCGTGCTGGCCTCGTTTGCCGGCCCGTTGCCCAACGGCAGCCGGCTGATCTAGCGCGCACGGCCGGGGCCCGGCATCGTCGACCGCCGAGCATTCCGCCGTCGGCGCCCGACTTCGCCGCAGGGCTTTAGGGCGTGGGCGGCAGCTTGGCCTGGCGCATGCTGATGCTGTCGACCACGGTGGCGTAGATTTCCTCCAGGTCTTTGCCGTGGGTGGCGTAGTAGCGCATGCTCTCCCGGAAGGCCGCCTCATCGGTGTCGTGGCGCCAGTACACGCCTTTAACCTGCTCGCGAAACAGCGCCCGGGCCGAATCGTGGGGCAGGCGCGAGGCCTCCACGCGGGCTTCGGTCACGTGCATATCCACCAGCAGGCTCACCAGCTGCGCACGGGGCAGCAGCTTGGCGGGCGGCACTTGTTCTTCGGGCCGCTCGCACTGACTCAGCAGCACGGGCGCCAGGGCCAGCAGGGCGATACGCAGCAGGTTCTTCACCCCGCAAAAATAGCACTTGCCGGCCGTACCGTTATTTTAGCCGCCCCGCCATGTCCACTTCCGCCCCCGATACCTCCCTGCAGGCCATTCTGCGCCGTCTGCGCCAGCTCGAAATCCGCATCCGCAAGGTGGTGGACGCCCAGCTGCAGGGCGACTTCCACTCCGTGTTCAAGGGCACCGGGCTGGAATTCGACGACGTGCGCCAGTACCAGTACGGCGACGAAGTGCGGGCCATCGACTGGGCCGTATCGGCCAAGGGCCACGGCACTTTCGTCAAGACCTACAAGGAGGAGCGGGAGCAGTCGGTGGTGCTGCTGCTCGACGTGAGCCGCTCCCAGCAGGTGGGCGCCGCGGGCCGCCGCAAGCTCGACGTAGCCCGCGAAATCTGCGGCATCCTAGCCCTGTCGGCCGCCCGGCAGGACGCGCAGCTCGGCGTGCTGGCTTTTTCCGATCAGAAGGAGCTGTTCCTGCCCGCCGGCAAGGGCATCCGCCACGCTTACGCGCTCATCAAGGCCATTTTCGGCCTGCAGCCGCAGAGCCCGGGCACCAACGTGGCCGCCGGCATCCGGCAGGCGCTGGGGTTGCTCAAGCGGCGCAGCCTGGTGCTGCTGCTCTCCGACTTCATCGACACCGACTACGAGCGGGAGCTGACCATGCTGGCCCGCAAGCACGACCTGATCGTGGTGCAGCTGCTCGACCGGCGCGAGCAGGAGTTTCCGCCCCTGGGCATCGTGCCGCTGCGCGACCAGGAAACCGGCCGCACCGTGTGGGTGAACACGTCCTCCAAGGCCTGGCGCGACCGGTACCGCGCCACCTACGAGCTGAACCGGGAGCAAATCGGCCAGATCTGCCGCCGCCACCGCACCTCCTTTCTCAGCATTGCCACCGACGTGGATTACCTGCCGCAGCTGGTGAGTTTGTTCCGCCTGCGCCAGCGCCGCGGCCCCACCCCCCAAGCCCCCGCCGCGTGAGCCAGCTGCCCCTTCGTTTGCGGTGGCTGGGGCTGCTGGCCGCGCTCTGGCTGCGCAGCCCGGCCCAGGCCGGCACGGAGCAAGCCCCCGCGCCGACTGCTCAGGGAACTGCCACGCCCGATTCGGTACCGGTGGGCCGCTTCGTGACGCCCACCGTGCGCGTGGGTGAGCTGGTGGAGTACGAGCTGACCTTCCGCCACGCGCCGGGCCTGAACGTCATCTTCCCCGATTCCACGGCCGCGTTCAAGCCCTTCGAGTACGTGCGCCGCCGCTACTGGCCCACCCGCACCCGCCAGGGCCTCAGCCTCGACCGCTGCCGCTACGTGCTGCGCACCTTCGCCCTCGATTCGGTGCAGCAGTTGCGCCTGCCCGTCACGGTGCTGCGCGGCCGCGACTCGGTGCTGGTGTACGGCACCCCGGCCAGCGTGCGGCTGGTGCGCACTGCCCCCGCACTGCCGGCCGAGGCCGAGCTGCCCCCGCTGCGCCAGGATACCGCCCTGCTGCCGCTGGAAGCGCGCTTCAACTACCCCTACTGGCTGGCCGCCGCCGCCGCCGTGCTCGTGCTGGCCGCCGTGGTCTGGTGGACGTTCGGGCGCAACCTGCGCCAGCGCTACCGCCGCTACCGCACTGCCCGCAACCACGTCTACTTCCTCGCCCAGTACGCCCGCCACCTGGAGCGCTTCCAGCTCAGCCGCTCCCTGGCCAACATGGAGCGCGCCATCACGCTCTGGAAAAACTACCTGGCCCGCCTCGAAGACAATTCCCTGAACACGCTCACCACCAAGGAAATCGTGGCCCTCTACGGCGGCGACGCCGACGTGGCCACCGCCCTTCGCCTGGCCGACCGCGTCATCTACGGCAACCAGCTGCCCGACGAAGCCGCCGAGCAAACCGACCACGCCCTCGACGCCCTGCGCCGCTTCGCCGACCGCCGCTACGCCCTGATGCGCACTGCCCAACGCCGCCCGGTGAGCTAGTGCTGGGAATACGGGTATTTCTTTGGGCAGGAACGGCTACGCGGTTCGTCTCGGCGAAGGCGCAGCACCTATTCATAGTGCGTAAGATGTACTATTCGGCCGCTTTTGGCGGTAAAAGCTATTTCGAAAGTTCCGCCCACTACGTCACCTCCGGCTGGTAACGTTCCCTGAATAAACCAGAACCCATCCAGTAGATACCCTTCGTAGGGGCGCTGCGAAAGGATATTCTCCCTGCCGTATTGCTCGAATAGCACCGGCTCGGCAGCAGCAATAGCTTCGTCCGCCGTTGCTATCTGTCTCGCAGCACTTGCAGGATAGATCTTTTCAATGCGCAAGCCCTGCTGCAGCCGTTTCCGGGCCTCTTGCTCGCCGATTCCCAGGCCTACCGTCGGCACATTTTTTTGCCTTACCATGATGGCTCCGTAAGCCGGCTCGGCAGCCTGCGTGCTAGCTGGCGCTGCTTGACAGGCCGTCAGCAAAACAACCATCAAAAAATAGTGTATTCGGTAAGACGTCATTGCTTAGTCATTCAGCTTCGCTGAGGCTATTCCCGGCTGGTCTAATCACTCACTCGCCCGCAAAAATCCTATTATCAGCAAGCCGCGTTTTACTTTGTTTAGCCACCAAATATACCTTGGCTGCCTCAGCAGCGCCTGTACCCTCATCTACCAATCTTATTGATGCCTACTTATCCTCTTCAGCCGATTACCAGGCCGCTCTTTCCCTTTTCCGAGCCTGTTCTGACGCAACCTAAAAGCTTCTCGCCCTTTTCGCAGCCCTTTCTGCCGCGCCCGAAATCGTTCCTACCGCGCCCGAAACGGTTCCTAAACGCTACCTGATTCGTCCATTTCCGCGGCTCATAACCAGCAGCAGCGGCGCTACCTATTCAAGCTGCCGCGATGTTGCCGTACCTTTCAGGCCGCATGAACCAATTCTGGCAGCAGTTCCTGGCCCCACTCTTCGATGGGCTCCGCTACAGCACGCTGGCGGGCTACACCTGGGCCCATCCGCGGCTGCTGTTGCTGCTGCCGGCCGTGGTGCTGCTGTTTTTGCTGCGCGAGGGCCTGGCCCAGCGCCGCCGCGCCAAGCTGGGCGTGGCCTTCGTGCGGGGGCAGGCCCGCGCCCACTGGAGCGCCCTGCTGCGCTTCGTGCCCGATGTGGTGCTGGCCCTGAGCCTGATGCTGGGCGTACTGGCCCTGGCCCGCCCCCAGCGCACCGACGAGCGGGTGGAGCAGTCGGGCCGCGGCATCGACATCGTGCTGGCCGTCGACGTGTCGGCCTCCATGGAACTGCAGGACCTGCAGCCCAACCGCCTCGAAGCCGCCAAGCGCGTGGCTCAGGCCTTCGTGCAGGGCCGCCGCGGCGACCGGATCGGCCTCGTCGCCTTTGCCGGCGACGCGTACTCCGTGCTGCCCCTCACCACCGACTACGAGCTGCTGCTGGAGGAGCTGAAGAACCTGCGCCTGGGCCTGATTCCGACCGACGGCACGGCCATCGGCACGGCGCTGGGCGTGGCCACCAACCGCCTGCGCACCGCTCCGGGCCGCTCCCGCGTGTGCATTCTGCTCTCCGACGGCGAAAACACCGCCGGCGCCCTCGACCCGCTTACCGCCGCCCAGCTGGCCCACAGCTTCGGCCTGAAGCTCTACACCATCGGCCTGGGCCGCGACGGGCGCGTGCCCTACGGCCAGGACGAGCTGGGCCGCCCGCGCTACGTGGAAACCCGCCTCGACGAGACGACCATGCGCCAGATTGCCAGCGCCGGCGAAGGCCAGTTTTTCCGCGCCACCGACAACTCCGCCCTGCGCAGCATCTTTGCCCGCATCAACCGCCTGGAGCAGTCCGAAATCAAGCTGACGCGCTACCGCAACACCCACGACTACTACCGCTACTACCTCTACTGGTGTGTCGGCCTCTGGCTGCTCTGGCTGGCGCTGAAAAACACCTTCCTGACGAATGCGCTGGAGGACTGACCACGGATTCTCGCAGATTATGGGCGGATTGTACGGCTTTCGGGGACGATTTAAAAAGTAGTGGCGCCCTGATTTCAGGGGCTGCCCCCCGCTACTTTTAAGCCGCTTTTGCCCCGGCGCCGTAGTTTTGCCGACGCGCTGCCCGGACAAACCGAGCCGCCGGCACTTTCCTCCATCGTTCCCGAAATCCGTGCAATCCGAACAATCCGTCGAATCCGTGGTCCGTCACTTCCAGCAGGAGCTGAGCGGTACCAGCTGCCGGCTGGTGGCCGTATCGAAAACTCACCCTGTGGAACTGATCCGGGAGGCCTACGACGCGGGGCAGCGCCTGTTCGGCGAAAACCGCGTGCAGGAGCTGACCGCCAAGCAGCCCGCCCTGCCGGCCGACATCGAGTGGCACCTCATCGGGCACCTGCAAACCAACAAGGTGAAGTACGTGGCCCCCTTCGTGCACACCATTCAGAGCATCGACAGCCTGAAGCTGCTGCTGGAAATCGAGCGGCAGGCGGCCCGCGCCGGGCGCGTCATTCAGGGCCTGCTGCAGTTTCACATTGCCGACGAGGAAACCAAGTTTGGCCTCTCCCTGCCCGAAGCCGAGGCCCTGCTGCAGGACGCGGCCGTGCAGCAACTGCAGCACGTGCGCCTGGCCGGCGTGATGGGCATTGCCACCAACACCGACGAGGAGCCGCAGCTGCGGCAGGAGTTCAGCACGCTGCGCGGCTACTTTGAGCAGCTCAAGGCCCGCTACTTCGCCGACGACGCGGGCTTCCGCGAAATTTCCATGGGCATGAGCAGCGACTACCGCCTGGCCATCGAGGAGGGCAGCACGCTTATCCGCGTGGGCAGCGCCATCTTCGGCCGCCGCGCCTATCCCGCTCCGACGACCTGACGTCCACTCGATGGCTTGAGCCCGCAGCAGCCGCTGAGATTTGCGCAGAAGGCGCTGAGCCAGGGATTGGCCAATTCACCATTTCACAATCTCACCATTTCACCGCACATGACCGCCCGACTCATTTTGCTGGCCGCCAGCCTGTTTGGCACCCTGGGCGTGGCCCTCGGCGCCTTCGGGGCCCACGGCTACAAGCGCTACCTCGAAGCTGCCATGAGCGCGGCTGATGCCGCCACCCGCCTCGGCACCTACGAAACGGCCGTGCGCTACCAGTTTTATCACGCGCTGGCCCTGCTGGCCGTGGCGGTATTGCGGCTGCTGCGCCCCGAGCTGCCCTGGCTGGGCACGGTGGCCTGGCTGTTCGTGGGCGGCATCGTGCTCTTCAGCGGCTCGCTCTACCTGCTCAGCTTCACTGGCATCCGCTGGTTCGGGCCCATCACGCCCATCGGCGGAGTACTCTTCCTGGCCGGCTGGGGCCTGCTGTTTGTGGCCGCCCTGCGCCTGCCCTAAGGACGCCGCCCGGCCGCCAGCGCAAAACGGGCCCGGCCAGCTGCTGCTGACCGGGCCCGTTTTGCGTTGTTATCAGCGCCGCAGCGCCTGCTTAGGACTTCTTGCCTTTGGCTTTCACCTTCACGTCGCTGTCCTTGGCTTTCACCTTCACGTCGGCAGCGGCGTCAGCGGCCGGGGCGGCAGCCGGGTCGAGCACCTCGCCCACCAGCGACACCATGCTGCTGCCAGCAGCGGCGTTCGACTCGATGGTCAGCACCTTGTTCTGCATGCCCAGCTTGCCGGCCGAGTTGAATTTGGCCGTTACCGTCCCCGATTTGCCGGGGGCAATGGGGTCCTTGCTCCAGTCCGGGGTGGTGCAGCCGCAGCTCACGCCGATGTTGGAAATGACCAGCGGGGCAGTGCCGGTGTTCTTGAACTTGAACACGTGCTCCACTACGTCACCCTGCTTGATCTTGCCGAAGTCGTACTTCGACTCGGCGAAGGTGATGGCCGGGCCGTTCGCTTTTTCTTTGGCGTTGGCGGGCTGCACGGCGGCAGATTGGGCCTGAGCGGCAAAACCGGCCAGCGTGAGCGACAGCGCCAGTACAAGTGCTTTTTTCATGATTGCGGATGAAGTGTGAGAGGTGGTTAGCAAATTTAAGCGTTTCGCGCCGCCGGCCAAGAATCGGGCCAAGTGCGTGAAGACCGGATGAACCAAGCTACCAAATTCGCACGAGTTTTCGGGTGCGGGCCTTGGGGCCGTAGCGCCGCGGGTCGGGGCAATTTTCGTAGGCCTGCCGATCCTGCCGGGAAAGCGGCAGGGGCGTAACCGCCGCGGGCGCGGGTTGGTTTCGCCACACCGAGGGCTGCGTGGCCCGCGCCGGGGCCCCGGGCACGCTCGGGCGGAGCGCCCGCGCAGGCCGGGCCTGAGCCCGCAGGGCGGCTGGCAGCGTCAGCAACAGGCTCAGCAGAACAAGGTGCGGCAGGGGCATCAGCAGGACGATTAGGCAGGGTACGGGGGTTCAGCGCCTCAACAGCGCGGCGGGCGGAATCATTCCGCCTCGCCGTCGACCAGCTTGGCGTTGAAATTCAGCAGGAACAGCTTCTCGGAGGCGCGGGTGACGGCCGTGTACAGCCAGCGGGTGAATTCGGCGTTGATCATGTCCTCCTTCAGAAAGCCGTGGTCGACGAACACGGCCGGCCACTGGCCGCCCTGGGCCTTGTGGCAGGTAAGGGCGTAGGCGAATTTCACCTGCAGCGCGTTCAGGTAGGGGTCGGCGCGCAGGGCGGCCATCTTCTCGCGCTTGGTGGTCAGGTGCTCGTAATCGGCCGCCACGGCGTTGTAGAGGGCCTTGTTGCGGTCGGCAGGGAAGGCCGGGCTTTCGGTGTGCAGGGTATCGAGCAGCAGCCGGGCCTCCAGCTCCGGCTCGTCGGGGTAGTCCACGAGGCGCAGGCGGGCATCGGCGAAGCGGCAGCCGAACTCCTCGATGCGGCGCACGATTTTGGTGACTTCCACGAAGTCGCCATTGGCCAGGAAGCCGGCTTCCGATTCGGCGGGCAGCCAGGTGTAGTTGTTGCGCACCACCATCAGGTAGTCGCCCGCCTCGATTTCGTCCTCGGCGTCGAACAGGGTGCGCCGGATCATCTGGTTGTACTGGTTGGCGTTCTTGTTGGAGCGGCAGATGATGGTGGTATTTTCGTGGCCGAAGTGCTTGTAGGCCCAGCGCAAGCCGTCTTCGAGCTTGTCGCCGCCCATCTTGTAGAGGTCGGGGTAGCCCTTGGTCACGAAGTTGATGCGCGGGGTGGCGTCGGGCGAGCCGGGCGTGGCGTCCTGGGCGTGGCGCAGCTCCTCGCGCAGCTGGGTGGCGTTCATCAGAATACCCGAGGCCTCGGCCTGGCGCATCACCTGGCGCAGCTCGGCGTCCTGCACGTAGCAGCGGTACGAGCTGGCCAGCACGCCCGCATCCAGCGCGGGGCTCAGGCTCTGGCCCACGGGCGGCAGCTGGGCCGTGTCGCCGATGAGCAGCAGGCGGTTGGTGGTTTTCTCGAACACGTAGCCCAGCAAATCGTCGAGCAGGGCGCTTTCGCCGAACGACTTCTCGTTGGAAATCATCGAGGCCTCGTCGACGATGAAGAGCGTCTCGCCCGAGCGGTTGGGCTGGCGGGTGAAGGCCATGCTGTCGGAGCCGCCCGACTTGCGGTAGATGCGCTTGTGAATGGTGCTGGCGGGCACGCCCGCGTACTGGGCCATTACCTTGGCGGCGCGGCCGGTGGGGGCCATCAGCACGTACTTGCGGCCCATCTTGTCGAGCCACTTCACCAGGGCGCTGACGACGGTGGTTTTGCCGGTGCCGGCGTAGCCGCGCAAGAGAAACACCTTACGCCCGGGCAGCTGGTCTTTCAGAAAGCCGTCGAGCTGCCCGAAGAGGGTGGACTGGTCTTCGGTGGGGTCGAAGGGGAAGTAATGGCGGACGGAGGGTATGCGGGTGGTGAGCATTCAGCGAGGTTCCGCTTCGGGAAATGAGCAGGCTATCAATCGAACCGGGCCGGGTCGATAGCCGCCGTGATTTGTTGTAGCAACGTTTTTTCGCTCCGCGAAAGTCCCAGCCTGGCAGCTCTTTCGGTTGATTTCTGCTTGAACGCAGCAATGGCCTGCGCCCGATTTTCACTGGTAATAAACCTGCTGCTCAGCGCGTCGATCAGCGCGTTTTGCAGGCAGCTTCGCGGATGCTGCTGCAAATAACCGACAAACAGCGGCAGTTTCGCTTCCCACAACGTGTCGCAGGCAATGCCCACTTCCTCCGACTCTTCGCCGTCGCTCCGGCAGGCTACGGCATCGAGCGCGGCCAGCGAATCCAGGGCAGCCGATTCAATGATGCTCCGAGCCAGTCGGCCGGGGCGGCTCGTACGCATCAGTTCCGCTTTTATTTCCGGGTCGAGGTGAGGGTCGTTCGGATCAAGGATGTTGGCGGCCGAACCGGGTCGGGCTGCCGTCACCGGATCCGGCGCCGCCCGCTGCTCAGCCGGCTGATCGGCTGCCCCGCAGCTGCACAACACGGCCAGCAATAAGCTGATTTTGATTCGCATAGCCGAAAGCTAGTCAGAAGAAGGCACCCGGCAAGATCGGGTCATTTTCGCTGATTACCGCCCCGCGTGGGCGCCTTAAACGGGCGGCGCGCTGCTGGCTCGGCCCTGCGCCTTAGCTAACGGGCTCCACCACCGCCATGGTCGCCGACGCCTTGGCAATCAGCAGCCCTTCGGCCGGGTTCGGGCCGCCAAACGCCCGCACCTCGGCCTCGCAGAAGTGCAGGCGGCGGCCGGCTTTCAGCACCCAGCCGGTGGCTACGAGCTTGTCGCCGCGGCCGGGGTGCAGGTAGCTCACGCGCAAGTCGGCCGTGACCATGCCGTGGTCGTCGGGCAGCAGGGTGGTGCCGGCAAAACCGGCGGCCAGGTCGCAGAGGGTGGCCACGAGGCCGCCGTGGGCGAAGCCGCGCTGCTGCTGGTGCTGCTGGCCCAGGTCGAGGGTGGCTTCCACGCGGCCGGGCTCGATGCGCGTCAGGTCGGCGCCGATGAGGTGCATGAAGTGCTGGCGCTCCAGCTTGCGGCGGATGCGCGTGGTGAGGTCGGGGACGGTTTCGAGAACTTCGGACATGGGCCGCAAAGGTAACGTGCCGCTGGCGCTACGCCCTTCGCAGTTAGGCTCACGGCATGGGCCGAAGGGTATTTTTGACTGGTCGCAGGGTGCTGCACAACACGCATGAGGTGTTGTGCATTGGACGGGAGGTGTTTTCGATTGGTCGGAGGGCGGAGGGTGTTTCGCGTCAGTCGAGCGGCGTTTTCGATTGGCCAGGGGTGTTTTGCCTTGCGTGGGAGGTATTGCGGCACCGTCAGAGGGTGGGGTGGCGCGGCGGGGCGGCCGTTGCGCCGTTGTTGGCCGTATCGTGTAGCTTGGCCCTGGTTCTACTGCTCTTGCCGATGACTCCCACCGACTACCTCCTTTCCGGCGCCCTGGGCCTGGCGCTGGCCGCGTGCAGCGGCTTTCGGGTGTTTGTGCCGCTGCTGGCGGCCAGCGTTGCCTACCGCACCGGCTACCTGGCCCCGTCGCCGGGCTTTGCGTGGCTGGGCAGCTGGGCGGCGCTGGGCGTGCTGGGCGTGGCCACGGTGGTCGAAATGCTCGGCTACTACTTCCCCGTGGTCGACAACTTTCTCGACACGCTCACCACGCCCGCGTCGTTTATTGCCGGTACTCTGCTGATGACCTCGGCCCTGCCCGAGCTGAACCCGGTGCTGCGCTGGGGCCTGGGCGTGCTGGTGGGCGGCGGGGCGGCGGGCGTAGTGCAGTCGGGCACGGCGCTGCTGCGGGCGGGCAGCACGGCGGCCACCGGCGGGCTGGCCAATCCGCTTTTCGCCACCCTCGAAAACGTGCTGGCCGTGGTGGGCGCAGTGCTGGGCCTGCTGCTGCCGCTGCTGATGGCGGCCCTGGCCGTGGGGCTTATCGTATTCGTGCTGAGCCGGCTGCGGCGCTGGCGGCAGCGGCGGCGGCAGGCCGCGGCCGGACTTTCAAGCGGCCCGGCACGACCAAATCGGGCGTAGCGGCGTACACTTGCACCCTCGACCGCTCCCCTCCTACCCACACCTATGCCTGCTACTTCTCCCCCCGATTCCCTGCTGCACGCTTACGCCGAGCGCGCCCGCGTGCGCGTCTGCGGCCTGCTCGTGCACCAGGGCGCGCTGCTGCTCACCGCCCACCGCGGCCTGCTGCCCGACGAGCAGCCGTTCTGGTCGCCGCCCGGCGGGGGCTGGCACTTCGGCGAGACGCTGCGCGAGGGCGTGGCCCGCGAGTTCCGGGAAGAAACCGCGCTGGAAGTGAAAGTAGGTCGCTTTCTGCACCTGCACGAATACCACGGCAACCAGCTGCAAGCCGTGGAGCTGTTCTTCGAAGTCACCGCGCTGGACCCCGCGGCCCTGCCCCGCCTCGGCCACGACCCGGAGCATGCCCCCGACCGGCAGCTGCTCACCGAGGTGGCCTGGCGCACGCCCCAGGAGCTGGTGCGCCTGCCGCCGCAGCAGGTGCACCCCATCCTGCGCGACCTGATCAGCACCGACGACGCCTACATTCCGCAGCTGCGCCTGCGCTGAGCGGGCCGGCCCGCGGTGCCGCACTTGCGCCCGGCCCTGCGTACCTTTAAGCTCCGAATCTGCCTCTCCCCCGACCGACGTACCGCCCGTGCCCCTCTCCGCCGAATCTGCCCTGGCTGCCCCGCCCACGGCGCTGCAGCGCCTGCGCGACGACACTTTCGACCCGGCCGAGCTGGCCGGCTACAACCTCTACCTCAGCGCCGGCCCCCACGGCCTGCGCGTGGGCGTGGCCGATGTGCGCCGCAACCGCTTCATTGCCCTCGAAGACTACGCCGCCCAGCCCGCCACCTCCCTGGCCGGGCAGCTGCAGGCCCTGGCCGCCCAGCACGACCTAGTGGGCCAGACCGGCTGGAACCGCGTGCGCCTGGCCGTGCAGAACCGCCATTTCACCCTGCTGCCCGCGCCCCTGTTTCGCGCGGGCGACGAGGACCGGTACCTGCAGCTCCACCACCCGCTCGACGCCCAGCACGAAGTGGTGCGCCACTACCGTCACCCCAACCAGGAGGTGGTCAGCATCTTCGCCGCCGAAAAGGCCCTGGCCGAGTGGTTTGAGCGCCTCTACCCCCAGCAGAAGCTGCTGCACCAGACCAGCGCCCTGCTCGAAGGCGTGGTGCACCAGAGCGAGCGGCAGGGCCCGCCCCGCCTGTTTTTGAGCGTGGGCCCGCTGGAGCTGACCATCGTGGTGGTGCGCGACAAGCGGCCGGAGTTCTGCAACGTCTTCACCTTCAGCACCGCCGAGGATTTTATTTACTACGTCATCCTGGTGATGCAGGAGCTGACGCTCAACCCCGACGAGGACCCGGTGGTCGTCTACGGCGACCTGACCCACGACTCGGAGCTGTTCAGCATCCTGCGCAAGTACATCCGCCACGTGCGCTTCGGCAACCGCCCCTACGACCTGGGCTACAGCTACCGCCTCAACGACGTATTCGAGTACCGCTACTTCGAGCTTTACAGCCTCCATTTGTGCGAATAGGTGAACTAGTGAGCTGGTGAACTGGTGAGTGTCGTTCTGGCTGCGCCAACTGCGCAGCCCCGGCCTCCCAAACATCAACTCACCACCTCACCACTTCACCATTTCACCACTCCATGAGAGTTGCCCTCTTCCCCGGCTCCTTCGACCCGTTCACCAACGGCCACCTCGACGTGGTGCGGCGCGGCACGGCCCTGTTCGACCACATCATCATTGCCCTGGGCAACAACAGCTCGAAGCAGCGCTACCTGCCCGTGGAGCAGATGATAGGCATGATCGAGGAGGTATTTCGCGACGAGCCGCGGGTGTCGGTGGAGGCCTACAAGGGGCTGACGGCCGACTTCGCCCGGGAGCGAAACGCGCGCTTTCTGCTGCGCGGGCTGCGCAACACCACCGATTTCGAGTACGAAAACACCATTGCCCAGGCCAACCGCCACGTCAACCCCGAGCTGGAAACGGTGTTCCTGATTACCTCTCCGCCCCTGGCGGCCATCAGCAGCACCATCATCCGCGAAATCCACCGCTTCGGCGGCAACGTGGACGACTTTGTGCCTTTTAAGCTAGCCGCCCCGCAGGGCTAGCGGCCGCTCAAAAGCCAGCAACCGGGGCTTCTAACGGGTCGAAAGACCTATTAGAAGCCCCGGTTGCTTGTCTGCGGGCTCACCGTGCTACCACCCGCACGCCCATGATTCGGGACGGTGCGCTGGGGTCGGTGACGGGCAGCACCAAGTAGTTGTCGGCGACGAAGTCCAGGTTGCCGCGGCGCAGCAGTTCGTCTTCGTTGCTGCCCACCAGCACCAGGTCCTGCACTTCGCGGGTACGGGCATTGAAGGTCACCACGATGGTAGTGCCGTCCTTTTCAAAGGTATTGATCCAGCCTTCACCCTTGGTGGCGCGCAGCTGCTCGGCCGTGGGCTCCAGGCCCACGGGCTGCTGCCGGGTTTCGCGCGGTGGCCCGAGGCGCTGCCGCACCTGGTCGATGTTGCGGCCCACCAGTGCAGCCACGTTCAGGCGCCGGGAATTGCCTTGCCCAGTGCGGCCCGGGGCCGGACTTTCCACTACGGGAGTGCTGCGGGTACAGGCGGCCCCGCTGCACAGCAGCACCAGCATCAGTAGCAGACAGGCTCGACTCACGCGCATATTCTGGTGAACTGCGGCGCCCGGACGGCGCCCCGGCGGGCGGAGTTAGGAACGGACGGACTCGGGAGCGGCCTGCCCGGCCACTTCGCTCAGGTAGTGACGCACTACCAGCGCAATGGAGGCGTAGGACTCTTCGAGGGCCTTGAGGGCCTCCTGGGGCTGCATCCAGCGCACTTCCTCGATGTACTCCTCGGCCTGGGGCTTCATCAGGGAGTCGTCGAGGCACTGCATGATGTACCAGTTGGTTTTCTTCAGGATTTTGTTGCCGTTGTAGGCGTAGGAGTGCCAGGTGCTGGGCAGCTTGTCGCCGAGGGCCAGCTTCACGTTGGTTTCCTCTTCCACCTCGCGCAGGGCGCCCTCCATCGGGTCTTCGTCCTTTTTCAGCTTGCCTTTGGGCAAATCCCACTTACCGAGGCGGTAAATCATCAGGATCATGCCGTCCTTCACCACCAGGCCGCCGGCGGCTTTGGCAATGCGGAACTGGTCCTTCAGGTGCAGAATCAGGGCCTTTTTCTTTTTGGCCATCAGGGTCAGTGAGGTCAGCTTCTTCAGCTTTTTCACTTCCATCAGGCGCAACATGCGGTCGATGAAGGCGGGCGTCACGTCGCGCACCAGCACGTCGCCGATCAGGTCCTTGGAGATGAATTCATCTTCCGGGCCCAGAATCAGGTCGTAGCGGTGCTTGTAGACCTTGTCAGAGGTCTTTTTGATGATAATCGGGATGTCGTTGATGAAAACGTTCATCGCGGCAAGTCAGATGGGGAGAGGATGCAGGAAATCGTCCGGCAAGCTGCAAAACACAGCATTAATTTCGGCATACGAAAGACGTGGGCCCCAGCACTACCGACCGGGCGGCCCGGGTGCAGCGGGCCGTCTGAGCCGCATACGGCTGCGGGCTGGAAAGGTAACATGCTGCCGGAAATTAGCCCAACAAGTCGGCGGCAGCCCGCCCCGGGGCCGTACCTTGCGGCCCCACCAGCCCCGCCCTGCTCATGCTCATCGGCCTGCTTTCCGATACCCACAGCCACTACGATGCCCGCATCGGTCATCACCTGCAGGGCTGCGACGAAATCTGGCACGCCGGCGACGTAGGCGACGAAAAAGTACTGGACGAGCTGCTGGCCCTGGCGCCGCTGCGGGCCGTGTCGGGCAACATCGACGACCGCACCGTGCGCCTGCGCTGCCCCGAAACGCTGGTCTTCGAGGTGGAAGGGCTGAAGGTGCTCATCCACCACATCGGCGGCTACCCCGGGCGCTACGCCCCCGGCGCCCGCCCCCTGCTGCAGCGCGAGCGGCCGGGGCTCTTCATCTGCGGCCACTCGCACATTCTGCGCGTGATGCCCGACCGGCAGCTGGGCCTGCTGCACCTGAACCCCGGCGCCGCCGGCCGCCACGGCTTCCACAAGGTGCGCACCCTGCTCAAGTTCCGCATCGAGGCCGGCCGGGTGCAGGATTTGCAGGCCGTGGAGCTGGGGCCGCGGGTATAAAGCCAGGCGTTCAGGGCAAAAGGCCGTCATTCTTCGGCGACGGGTCAGGCTGACGGCCTTGTTCATTAGACAAAAAAGCGCCTTGCGTGGCCACGCAAGGCGCTTTTCGGTATCTACCAGCCGACCGGCCGGGAAGTCACGCGGGCTTCCGGCAGGAAGCCGCGGCGAAAAAACTAGGCGGCAGCCTCGTTCTTTTTGAAGCTGGCTTTCAGCTCTTCGATGTCCACGTTCTTCAGAACGGGGGTGCGGAGCAGGTCCTTAATTTCTTGCACCTTGTTGTTGGCGCGGGCAATGTTCTTGCGGTGCTTACGCTTGAGACGGGTAGCGGTCATGACGCGGTCGGTTTGAGTCTATTCTGCAGAATGAGGGGGCAAAGGTAAGTAAAATTCCGACAGATTGGATAATGCCGGGTGAATCCCTTGGCTAGTCCTGCGCTGGCTCTGCTATTTTTGCCCGCTGCCGCCTCACCCTGCTTATTTGCTTCTGCCCTCCCGATGATTGATCTGCGCTCCGACACCGTAACCCGGCCCACCGCCGCCATGCTCGACGCCATGTTTCGCGCCCCCGTCGGCGACGACGTGTACGAGGAAGACCCCACCGTGCGGGAGCTGGAGCACGAGGCCGCCCGCCGCTTTGGGCTGGAAGCCGGGCTGTTCTGCCCCTCCGGCACCATGACCAACCAGATTGCCATCAAGGGCCACACCGAGCCGCTGTCGGAGGTGGTGTGCGAGCACACGTCGCACATCTACCTCTGGGAGGTCGGCGGCATTGCCTTTCACTCGGGCGCCTCGGTGGCCCTGCTGCCCGGCGAGCGGGGCCGGCTGACGGCCGCGCAGGTGGCCGGGGCCATCCGGGCCGAAAACGTGCACTACCCCACTACCAGCCTCATCAGCCTCGAAAACACCCACAACCGCGGCGGCGGCAGCTGCTACGAGTGGGCGGCGCTGACCGACATTGCCGAGCTGGCCCGGCGCCAGGGCATTCCGCTGCACCTCGACGGGGCCCGCATCTTCAACGCCCTGGTGGCCACCGGCCAGCAAAGCCAGGAGTACGGCCGCCTGTTCGACACCATTTCGGTGTGCCTGAGCAAGGGCCTGGGCACGCCCGTGGGCTCGGTGCTGCTGGGCTCGGCGGCGTTTATCCGCAAGTGCAAGCGCATCCGCAAGGTGATGGGCGGAGGGTGGCGGCAGGCCGGCTACCTGGCTGCCGCGGGCCTCTACGCGCTAGAGCACCACGTGGAGCGCCTGGCCGACGACCACCGCCGCGCCCGGCAGCTGGCCGAGGCCCTGCAGGCCGCGCCCTACGTCGACTTTGTGCTACCCGCCGAGACGAACCTGGTCATTTTCCGGCTGCGCGACGGGCTGACGGAGGATGCCTTCCTGGCCCACCTGGCCACCCACGGCATCAAGGCCTCGGCCTTCGGCCCGCAGATGGTACGTTTCGTAACCCACCTCGACGTGGACGACGCGGCCATCGGCCAGGTGCTGGCGGCGCTGCAGACGGTGTCCCAGTAGACATTCCGGCCCATGACTTCGCTCGCCCTGCGCATCCGCCCGTACGCCGCCGCCGACGAGGAAGCCGTCGTGCAGCTGTTTCGCAGCAACCTCGCGCCCTACTTCGTGCCCGCCGAGGAAGCCGACCTGCGGGCTTTTCTGCGCGGGGAAGTTGGTACCGACGGCCTTCCCTACTTCGTGGCCGAGCTGCCCGGCGGGCCGGGGCTGGTGGCGGCCGGCGGCTACGCACTGAACGACCCGCACGCGGTGCTGACCTGGGGCATGGTGGAGCGCCGACTGCACGGCCAAGGGCTAGGACGAACATTTACCGAATTCCGCATTCGGGCGTGTCAGCTTGCTTATCCCGGCCGCGGCATCGAAATCAGGACCTCGCAGCACACCGAAGGCTTTTACGCCCGCCTGGGCTTCGGCACCCTGACCACCGAGCCGGACAAGTGGGCGCCCGGCCTGCACGAGGTGCACATGCTGCTGCCGGCGGCCGCTGGTGCCGCGGAATCGGCGGCGGCCGGTAAGTTTGCGCCATGACCGCCCCCGCCGACTACACCTACGACCACGACGAAGCCCGCCGCCACCTCAGCCAGGCCGACCCCGTGCTGGCCCGCATCATTGCCGGGAGCCGCCCGGTGCGCGCTTCCGCCCACGAGGATTTGTACCTGGCGCTGCTGAAGGCCGTGGTCAGCCAGCAGATTTCGACCAGGGCCGCCGCGGCCATCTGGCGTAAGCTGGAGGGCCTCTTCAAGCCCGACGGCTACCCCGAGCCCAACGTGCTGGTGCTCCTCACCGACGAGGAGCTGCGCGCCGCGGGCATCTCGAAGCAGAAAGCCGGCTACCTGCGCGCCATTGCCGAGTTCAACCTGGCTGGGCAGCTCGACCACGCCCACCTTGCGCAGCTGCCCGAGGACGCCTTCACCCAGCACCTGACCCAGATCAAGGGCGTGGGCCGCTGGACGGCCCAGATGCTGCAGATGTTTGCCCTCGACCAGCCCGACGTGTTTGCCGAGGGCGACCTGGGCGTGCAGAACGCCATGCGCCGCCACTACGGCCTGCAGGAAACCGGCCGCGCCCTGCTCCGGCGCATGACCGAGCTGGCCGAGCCCTGGCGCCCCTACCGCTCCCTGGCCTGCAAGTACCTCTGGCAGTCGTTGGATAACACGCCGGAATCCTAGCGGTACGCGGGAGATACCTGCGCTAATTGCGTGGCTAGCTCCCAGGCAACGGGACGCTGCTTCGGCTGCAACCAGCTGGCACCTGCCGCCAGCCATTGTTGCCGGTACGTGCGGGTTGATTCAGGGGTAAAATCCTCGTAGCCAAACTCCACGCCGCAACATTCACAGATGCCGTAGTCGGGTGTGCGCTCATCCTCACCCCACGGCGAATAATCATACGCCAGTCCGCACACCCGGCAATACCACATATTAGCTACGCCTGGCCCGCTCCTCTTCTTTCTTGGTGTCGCGGTACACCACCACCATGGCTACGAAAATCGACACGAAGGGCAGCACCATGCCGATGAGGAACCAGCGCCAGAACGAGCGTTCCTGGGCAATGTAGGTGGTGAGCAGGGCGCTCAGAACCGTCAGCACGGAGCAGACGATGAGCAGAACGAGGTTTTCCATAAGCAACGAGGCGCCAAAGGTAACTTAGCGCACCTTGCCGCGCTTCACCAAGTAGGCGTGCAGCACCTTGTCGAAGGGTTCCTGGATGTCGACGGGCACGAAATCAATCCTGTACTGCCCGCAGCGCAGGGCCAGGTCCTGGGTGTACTGCTGCATGGCGGCGCGGTACTGCTCGCGCACCTGCGAAGGGTTGAGCTTGATGCGCTGCCCGGTTTCCACGTCCTCGAACACGTAGGGCCGCTCGGCGAAGTCAAAGTCCGTCTCGGTGGCGCGGTCCATCACGTGGAACAGCAGCACCTCGTGGTGCTGGTGCTTCAGGTGCTGCAGGGCGGCCAGGGTGTCGGTCTGGTCCTGCTGGCTGCGGCCGAGCATGTCGGAGAAGATGATGACCAGGCTGCGTTTGGGAATCTGCTGGGCAATCTGGTGAATGACGCCGGCCACGTCGGTGCCGCCGTGCTCGGTGGTGGGCGCGGTGCGCTCCATCAGCTGCTGCATCTGCAAGAGCAGGGTGTGGCGGTGGGTGCTGGTGGAGCGCACCGGCGTCTGCGCCTCAATCTTATCCGAAAACGTGACCAGGCCCACGGCGTCGCGCTGCTTCTGCAACAGGGTGGTAATGGCGGCGGCGCACAGGATGGAAAAGTGCAGCTTGTCGTGGCTGGGGCGCGGGTAGTACATGCTCGGACTCACGTCGAGCAGCAGGTGGCAGCGCAGGTTGGTTTCCTCCTCGTAGCGCTTCACGAAGAGCTTGTCGGTGCGGGCCAGCACCTTCCAGTCGAGGTGGCGCGTGCTTTCGCCGGGGTTGTAGAGGCGGTGCTCCGAGAATTCCACCGAGAAGCCGTGGTAGGGCGACTGGTGCAGGCCGGTGATGAAGCCGTCGACCAGCTGCCGGGCCAGAAATTCCAGGTTTTCGAAGGAGCGGACGGCGGCCAGATCGAGCGGTTGGGGAGGCATAAGCGGCAAAGGGAAAGCCCGGACGGGCAAGGACTGCGAAGGTAACGCGCGGGTTGCGCCGCTGGTGCCCGCCCCGCGCCCCGCAGCCGGCCGGCGGCCCCGGCGGCGGGGCGCCGAATGCGTTCCTAAGTTGAACAAAGCCAATTTATTGCCGCCAATATTTTTATATCCATCAGTAAAAGACTAGTTTTAGCCGGGGATTTTTCAATCATCCCGAAATCTTTCAACCTCCCTCCCTTTTCTTCATCTTACAGCTGGACCCCGTGGAAGACCGCTACGAACAGGACGAGATTTATTCCCAGCGCATCAAAGCCGGCAAACGCACGTACTTCTTCGACGTGAAGGCCACGCGCGGACAGGATTACTACCTGACCATCACCGAAAGCAAGCGCCGCCTCCGCGACGACGACACCTTCTCCTACGAGAAGCACAAGATTTTCCTGTACAAGGAGGACTTCCTGAAGTTCGCCGACGCCCTGCAGGACGCCATCGACTACGTGCGCCAGGAGCTGCTCTCGCCCGAGGAAGTGGCCGATCTGGACCGTCCCCGCCCCGAGTTCAACGAGGTAGACCGCACCCCGCGCCCCGACTTCAACGACCCCAACCGCTACGAAGGCCCCGACTATACGCCCGAAGCTTACTAAACCCGTTTCGCTTACTGGTTTTGCCCGACGCGCTACCGCAGCGGCCTTTCGGCCGCGGCAGTAGCGCGTTGTTGCATACCCATTGCCGAGCTACCTTCCCCATGAAGCTGCTGTTTCGCCTCGTACTGGCCGCGTTGCTGCTCTGGGCCGCGTGGCATTGCGCCTGGACGGCGCGCCGTGGCCTGCGCGACACCGCCCGGCCCGCCGACGCCCTGCTGATCCTGGGCAACACCGTCGAGCCCGACGGGCAGCCCTCCGACCGCCTGCGCGCCCGCCTCGACAAGGGCCTGGCCTTGTACCGCCGCGGCCTCGCGCCCAAAATCGTGGTGAGCGGGGGGCTGGGCCGCGAAGGCCACTACGAGGGCCTGGCCATGGGCTGCTACCTCGTGGCGCAGGGCGTGCCCCGGCCCGCCGTCATCATCGATGATCTGGGCACCACCACGCGGGCTTCGGCGCAGAATTTTGCCGCCATTGCCCGGCGGCGGCATTTCCGGTCGGTCATTGCCGTGTCGCAGGCGTACCACCTGCCCCGCACCGTGCTGCTGCTCCACCAGGCCGGCAGCTTCCAGGTGTACCAGGCACCCGCCGACTATTACGAGCTGCGCGACGTGTACAGCCTGCTGCGCGAGTTTCCGGCGTATTACGTGGCCTGGGCGCGGCAATGATTTTCGAACTCAATCTGAGTTAGATGACAGACTGCGAATTATCAACCCTGGCTAACTCTTCGGCTGAACTGGCGGCGGAGGAGCTACTGCTCATCTTTCAGCAAGTAGGGGCTCGTGGCGACGTGATGCTATACAAGCACGATGGGGCACGGTCCGAAAACCGTTTCACTATCATGGCTCTTATTTCCGGCTACGAAGGTGTCTGTCGCCGCGACGGTGACTCCCTCAGCGTTTGCGTGCAGGATTGTCTGCGGCAGTATCTGGCGGCCAAAGCTCGTTTGGGGAATTGATGCGGCAGCAGCTGCCGCGACCTGGATTCAACAGATAGCCAGCTACTGGTGTTTCCCGCCCGAAGGCTTCGTACCTTTGCGCCCGAATTGGCCCGCGCGGTCAGTTCACCATTTCACTCTATCACCATTTCACTGCATGGGTCTTCGCTGCGGTATCGTCGGGCTGCCTAACGTGGGCAAGTCCACCCTGTTCAACGCGTTGTCGAACGCCAAGGCCGAATCGGCCAACTACCCCTTCTGCACCATCGAGCCGAACGTGGGCGTGGTGACCGTGCCCGACCCGCGCCTGAAGGTGCTGGAGGAAATCGTGAAGCCCCAGCGCGTGGTGCCCACCATCGTGGAGTTCGTGGACATTGCCGGCTTGGTAAAGGGCGCGTCGAAGGGCGAAGGCCTGGGCAACAAGTTTCTGGCCAACATCCGCGAGGTGGACGCCATCATCCACGTGGTGCGCTGCTTCGACGACCCCAACATCGTGCACGTGGCCGGCGGCGTCGACCCGGCGTTCGATAAGGACGTGATTGACACGGAATTGCAGCTCAAGGACCTGGAAAGCATCGACAAGAAGCTGGCCAAGTCGGAGCGCTCGGCCAAGAGCGGCGACGCGGCGGCCAAGAAGGAAGTGACGGCCCTGACGCGCTTTAAGGCTCACCTGGAAGCCGGCCACAACGCCCGTTCGCTCGACGCCAACGAGGAGGAGTTGGCGGCGGTGGAAGACCTGCAGCTGCTCACCATCAAGCCCGTGATTTACGCGGCTAACGTAGACGAGGCCAGCATTCCGCAGGGCGGCAACGCCTTCGTGGAGGCCCTGCGCCAGCACGTCGCCAGCGAAAACGCCCAGATTGTAGTGATTTCGGCCGCCATCGAGTCGCAGATTGCCGAGATGGACGACCCCGAGGAAAAGG
Organism: Hymenobacter edaphi; assembly: GCF_003258365.1. Lineage (GTDB taxonomy): Bacteria > Bacteroidota > Bacteroidia > Cytophagales > Hymenobacteraceae > Solirubrum > Solirubrum edaphi. Next base: position 141,600 of record NZ_QHKM01000009.1, read on the forward strand.
AAATGTTCCTGGGCGAGTACGGCCTCACCGAGTCGGGCCTCGACAAGCTGATCCGCGCCTCCTACGACATTCTGAACCTGATTACCTACTTCACCGCCGGCGTGCAGGAAGTCCGCGCCTGGACGGTGCACCGCGGCGACAAAGCGCCCGCGGCGGCCGGCGTTATCCACTCCGACTTCGAGAAGGGCTTTATCCGGGCCGAGGTCATCAAGCTGCCCGACTACGAGCAGTACCGCTCGGAAGCCAAGATCAAGGAAGCCGGCAAGATGGCCGTGGAAGGCAAGGAATACGTGGTGCAGGACGGCGACATCATGCACTTCCGCTTCAACGTCTAGACCACGGATTCTCGCGGATTAAGAACGGATTTGGCTACGCCTTCCTTCGGTTCACGGATTTTGTGGACGGTTCGTCTGCGCTGAATTATCCCTTTGCCCCTGACTTATGGACGTAAAAGACAGCAACGGCACCCTGCTCGCGGAAGGCGACGCGGTGACGCTCATCAAGGACCTGAAGGTGAAAGGCTCCTCGCAGGTACTCAAGCGCGGCACCGTGGTGAAGAACATTCGCCTGACCAACAGCCCGGCCGAAATAGAAGGCCGCGCAGGCGGCACCACGATGGTGCTTAAGACGGAATTTTTGAAGAAGGCGTAACGCCGTCTTCTACAGCCGCCCAGTAATTTCAACGCCCCGGTCAAGAGCTTGGCCGGGGCGTTTTTCTATTCTAGCAACCTATGCCCGACGCCTACTACGACAGCTGGCTGGCTCCTCGGTTGGTCAACAACAACTTTCCCTGGAACCAGGCCACTTCGACAACTTTCCCGGAGCTGCTGCGCCGCGTCACGTTCCACGACGGCTACTGGCACGGCTGGTTTCCGGTACTGGACGACAACTCCTGCCTGCTGGTTTTGCAGCCCGACACCGTCTGGAATCCGGAGTTTTGCCACCAGCGGGAGTCTTGGCCGTACTTGGTTATCGAAATCGGCCGCGTACTGCAAATGAGTCGCGACGTCGTGCCGGATGCCATCATGCCCGGTATCAGCAATGCTGAATCGGCGCCGGTGAATGCGGCGCGGTTCACGGAGTGGCTGGAGTTTGCCAAGGTGTACGACCTGCTGCCCGCCGACTTTTTCGACTACCAGAAGCCTCAGCCGCCGTTGTACCGTACCGACATTCACCTGCTCGTCAATGGTACGCTATCCATGATCCACGAAGCTCCGATTCGGCTGCTGCTGTACTCGGAGACCGGGGAGCGGCTGCCCGTGCGGCTGCCTGATGTGTAAGCCAATACGCTGGGGCGCGAGGCAGCAATCGGGCGTTACGCCAACAGCAGCTCGTAGTCGATTTTAACCAATTTCTGATGTTCGAACGTGAACGTATAGCGGCGGCAAGGAATGTAGGTAGCCTCCGTAACCATGGCGGCATCACCGGGTACTTTGTGGTGAAAAGCCACTTCAAACGCGTGCTTGCTCATCCCGATTCGTACGTTGCGGGGCAGGGCTACTTGGCTGGTGACCAGAGTAAAATGCATCAGTCTGATTAGACTGCTCCCCCTAGCTTCCCGGGCGTACACGATCTTGTCGTCGCCCAAGCGGTACGTGCGGTACTCAAACATCGTCAGGCCGGCGCCTTCGTGCTTGCGCTGACTTTCCAGCACCGGCTGGTACCTGGCCACAAAAGCCTGGAATTCCAGCCGCGGAGCCGCCGCGTTCAGAAAAGCCGCATTGTTGATGACTACCATCGACTGCGGCGGCACCTCCTGGTGGAGTAGGGGCATGGCTAACACTAAAGGAAGAGAGACAATCCAGCGCATTGCTTTTTGGCTTGGTCATCGGAAGATTTCTGCTCCCAAGACAACGAAAGCCAAAAAATCCTCAGTGGCCCAATATAGGCATGGCAGCCTGCCGACTCCTACTTCCCGACGACCTTAAACAGCATGCCCGCCGTCATTTTGTCGGTGGTTTTCATGCCGTTCAGAATGGCCAGCTCCTCGTGCCGCTTGCTCGGCACGCCGTTGGCCGCCAGGGCCTGGCCGAGCGTCTGGCCGGCTTTGGCGGTTTTGATGCGCACGCGCTCGGGCTGGCGGTTGAGCTTGTCGGCGGCGGTGAGGCGCTGGAAGCCCTGGGCCGTGCGCTGAAATTGCGGGGCGTAGGTTTGGAAGGCCGCGGGCGAGGTCAGGCCGACGAGGGCGTAAATGGTCTGGCCGTCCTGGATGAGGTAGCTCAGGGTGCGGGCCGTGACGCCCTGCTGGCCGGTTTGCTGGTCCTGGCCCACCTGGTCGCCCTGGATGGCCACGGCCGGGAAGTTATTGATGGTGGTTTTCTGGGCCTGGGCGTTCTGCAGGTTCAGCTGCTGGGCCAGGGCCTGGGCGGTTTCGTCGAGGCCCTTGTTGCCGGCGGGCAGCAGCACGATGATGGCTTTGCCGTTGGGCTCGGCCATCTGAAACTGCGAGGGCGAGTTCTGGCTTTGCCAGCCCGAGGGAATCGGGAACTGGAACTTCAGGTCGGGGTGGTAGAACACGCTGTTTTCCACGAATCCTTCGCGCGGGTTGTCGCCGTAGGCCAGGCCTTCGAGCAGGCGCAGGTACTGGTCGCGGTTGACGGCCAGCTGCCGGCCGGCCTGCTGCTCGGCCTGCACGGCCAGCTTTTTCACGTTCTGGTAGCGGTCGGCGGAGTTGGGGTGGGTGCTCAGGAAGGAGGGCACGCCGGCGGCCCCGCTCTGCTGCTCGGTGCGCTGCAGGGTGAGGAAGAAGTCGGCCATCGAAGCCGGGTCGTAGCCGATTTTGCTGGAGTATTTCACGCCCAGCTTATCCGACTCGTTTTCGGCGTCGCGGCCGTACTTGAGCAGACCGAGGCCGGCCACCTGCGAGAGGGGCTGCGCGATGGAGGCCACCCGCTTCGAGAAGATGGAGCCAAGCAGAATGGCTCCGGTGGTGACGGCGGAGCGCGTCTGCTGCTTCTGGCTGTGGCGGGCGGTGATGTGGCCGATTTCGTGGCCGAGCACCCCGCTGAACTGGGCTTCGTTGTTGAAGTGCGCCAGGATGCCGCGGGTGAAGTACACGTGGCCGTCGGGGGTGGCAAAGGCGTTGATAACGGGCGAATCGACCACCGTGAAGCCTTTCACGTCGGCGGGGCGGTCGGAAATACGGCCCATCTGCATGCCTTTCTGGTCGATATAGCTTTGCAGCTTGGCGTTGTCGAGCAGGCCGAACTGGGCAATGACCTGCGGGTCGGGCTCGGCACCCTGCACGGGCGCTGCGGCAGTGGCGGTGGGCTTGATGACTTCGGCCGCTGGCAGCAGGGCCAGCAGGGCGGCGGAAAGAGCGGAAGCAAGGGTTGGGAGCATGGGCATGGGGAGGGAAAGAAGGCTGGAGAGTACCCGCGTCTGCAACGAACGTACCAAGCCAGGGTTACGCGAGCAATGAGCAATGAGCAATGAGCAATGAGCAATGAGCAATGAGCAATGAGGCTACGCCCGCCCACCAGTGCGGTTGCGCCAATTGTTCATTGCTCGTTGTTCATTGCCTTACCGCGGTCGGCGGCTTCCATGTCGTGCAGGTGCCGCTGCTCGCGCTCGGCCGCGGTGGGCCGCCCCGCGCGCCGGTCCAGCCAGTCCATGGCCGGGGTGGCCAGGGCGCCGTGCAGCACGATGGAGGTCAGGACTGTGAAGCCGGTGGTGGCCCACAGTTCGCGCGCATCGGGGAAGAAATGCTCGTTCAGGGCGTAGGCCAGGTAGAAAAACGAGCCGATGCCGCGGATGCCGAAAAAGGAAATGACCAGCCGCTCGGGCCAGTTGAGGCGGCTGCGCCCCAGCGTGAGAATGCCCCCGACGGGCCGCAGCACCAGCAGCAGAAACAGCCCCAGCGCCGCCCCGCCGAGCGTGAGCGGGGCCAGCAGCCCGCGCACCAGCGCCCCGCCGAACAGAATCAGGATGATGACGATGAGCAGGCGCTCGAGCTGGTCGGTAAACTCGTGCATCTCGGTGTGGTACTCGTGGCTGCGCTCGTGGGCGCGCAGCGTGACGGCGGCCACGAACACGGCCAGAAACCCGTAGCCGTGCAGCAGCTCGGTAGCGCCGTAGGCCGTGAGCGTGACGGCCAGGGCCACAAAGCCGTACGCTTCGGGGTTGATGCGGACGCGGTGCGGCAGATCGAAAATCAGGAAGGACAGCACCCGGCCGGCCAGCCAGCCGGCCAGCACGCCCATGGCGGTGCGGTAGAGCACATCCTGCAGGGCCCACTGCGTGAGCCGGGCCGTGAGCGAGGCGGCCAGGGGCAGCAGGGCTACCGCCAGGTGCACGAAGGGAAAGGCCAGCCCGTCGTTGAGGCCGGCCTCGCCGGTGAGGGCGAAGCGCACGTTGTCTTCGCCGCCTTCGCCGGGGTTGCCCACTTGCACGTCGCCGGCCAGCACGGGGTCGGTGGGGGCCAGGGTGCCGGCCAGCAGCACGGCCGAGGCCAGGGTGAGGCCCGCCAGGTAGTGCGCCGCGGCCACGAAGCCGGCAATGGTGACGACCATGAGCAGGAGCACCAGCCGCAACGGCACCCGCCAGCGGTGCAGGGAAAACTTCCGGTCGATTTTCAGGCCGGTGCCGGTGAGGGCCACCGTGACGCACAACTCGGTGAGGTGGGTGGCAAAAGCGGAATGGCGGACCGGGTCGGGGTCGGGCAGGCCGAGGGGCAGCGAAAACACCGCCGCGCCCAGCACCACGAACAGCACGGGGTAGGAAAGCGGGTATTTGCGCAGCAACGACGGCAGCCAGGCCACGGCCAGAATGGCCACGCCCAGCACCACCAAGAGCAGATTGTAGAACGGCATGGAGCAGGGGCGGCAGTGTAGCTCAGGCTTACGCAGTTAGGGACTCCGGGATGTGGCGCGGTTGGGCCGAACCAGGAGTGCGGAGCCGCAAACTTGTTTTTGTACTAAATCCCTGCCCACCACTGCCCGCCCTGGGGCCCGCTTTTAGATATACCCACAACGAACCTACTCTGAACGCAGGCTTTACGCAGCGCAGCGGAATAATTCAATAGTCGCAGCCCGACATTGCGCTCGGCGTTGGTTGTAGCGGGCAGGGTGAAAGGGCGCTTCCACCAGCGGGCAGGCCGGGGTTGGTATGCAGATGCCGCAAACGTTTCCGTAGATAAAGCCGCCGCCCTGCGGCGCTATTGCCCGGGTGCGGGGGCATATTTGACTATCTGCTTTGGAGCCCGCAGCGCTTTTGGCCGGGCTGCCTCCCTGTTTCTGCTACTTGGCCGCCGTCGGTACGCGCTGCGCACCGCTGGCGGGGCTGTGCGCACTCCAGTCGTCAGCAGCACTTCGCTTCCGCTCCAACCAACCCAACCACTTCCCACCCAATGAGGAAACTCCTACCGCTTCTCGCGCTGGGCTGCCTGGCCGCTACGTCGGCCGCGCAGGCGCAGCGCATTTCACCCTACCTGGCCGGCCAGAACGCGTGGATGGCCCAGAGCTACGGCGGCCGCGTGTACAACGGGCAGCTCGACCAGCTCTGGCCCCTGGTCCGAAAATCGAAAGTGCGGATGGTGCGCATCGGCGGCAACGGCGTGGAGTTCAACATGCCCTCGCCGGCCGAGTACCTGCGCCTGATTGACTCCATCCGCCACATCGGGGCCGAGCCCATGGTGCAGGTGTGCGAAGGCCGGGGCCGCTACACCGCCCAGCAGGCCGCCGCCGTGGTCGACTACGTGAACAACCAGATGCACCGGGGCGTCAAGTACTGGATTATCGGCAACGAGCCCAACCTGGCCGGCTCGCACACCACCGTGAGCGTGGCGGGCGTGGAGGCCTACATCAAGGGCTGGGCCACGGCCATGAAGCAGGCCGACCCGAGCATTCTGACGGTGGGCCCCGAAACCTCGTTTTACGACACCAACTACCTGCGCCCGCTTATCGGCGGGGCCAACGACGTGACGGGCAAGGATGCCCACGGCCGCTACTACCTCGACGTGGTGACCTTCCACTCCTACCCCTTCAGCGGCACCCAGACGCGCGCCCAGGTGCTGAACGCGGCCAACACCCTGGCCGGCAACGTGAACGGGCTGCTCACGATGATGGACGCGGCCAACGCCCTGCACCAGCGCACCGGCGCCGAGGCCCTGAAGTGGGCCGTAACGGAATTCAACATCGACTACAAAAACCCGGTGGCCAACGGCGTGGACGGGCTGGGCGTGCACGGCTTCCTGAACGGGCAATACTGGGCCGAGGTGTTCGGCGTGGGCATGCAGAAGGGCGCCCTCTCGATGCAGCCGTGGTCGATTCACGAAAGCAACGGCGCCCGCACCGAGGGCGACCTGGGCTACCTCGACGGCTCGGGCCCGAACGTGAAGCCCCGCTCGGCCTACTACCACGAAATGCTGGTGGCCGAGAACCTGTACGGCAGCTACCTGGCCGCCACCGACAACCAGAGCGAGGTAGCGGTGCTGGGCAGCCAGCACGGCGACACCACGGCCGTAATGGTGCTGAATAAGAGCAATACCACCGATTTCGACTTCACGGTGCAGCTGTCGGGCGCGGCGGTGCCGGGCGCGGCCCCGCTGAAAATCAACGTACCGGCCGGCCTCGGCGCCAGCTATTCGGATAAGATTTACGGGCAGTCGACGCTGGTGCTGCTGTTCGACGCGCAGGGCCAGCTGACGCGCAAAATCGTGTACTCCTTGCAGCACGCGGCCGGCAACCTGGCGCCGACCTACCTGCGCCCCGGCCAGCAGGTGACGCTGGCTTCGTTTTCGGCCGACAAAACCTTTGCCTGCGTGGCGCCCGAAACGGTGAGCTACGCGGCCACGGTGCTGGGCACGTACGCGGCGCTGAATTGGAATTTCGGGGCCGACGCCACGCCGGCTACGGCCTCGGGCCCCGGCCCCTTCGCCGTGCGCTACGCCAGCACGGGCGCCAAGACGGTGACGATGACGCTGCAGAACGCCGATACGGCCATCGTGGTGCGCAAACCGGACTACGTGCAGGTCAGCGCCTGCGTGCGCACGCCCTACGCCGGTACGGCCGTGGCGGTGCCGGGCAGCATCAAGGCCGTGGAATTCGACAACGGCGGGCAGAACGTGGCCTACTACGACTCGGACCCGACCAACCGCGGCGCCGCGCTGAACCCCAACGCGCCCCGGCCCACCGAGGCGGTGGATACGGAGCTGGGCGACGGGGGCACCGGCAACATCGGCTATTCGGCCGGGGGTGAGTGGCTGAAGTACACCGTGAACGTGCAGCGCACCGGCCTCTACAAGCTCACGGTGCGGGTGGCGGCCAGCGCGGCCGGCGGCTCCCTGCGCCTTTCGGCCGACGGCATCGACAAAACCGGCGTCATTCCGGTGCCCCCCACGGGCGGCTTCGGGGTCTACCAGGATTTGGTTATCAACAACGTGTACCTGGAGGCCAACGCGGCCACGACGCTGAAGATTGACCTGGTTACGCCTTCGTTCAACTTCTCCAGGCTCACCTTCGAGGAGCAGGCCCCGGCCGGCATCGTGGTGAACCGCCTCTACAACGCCACGTCGACGCCCGACGGCATGGCGGACGCGGTGGAGCTGCTCGTCACCAAGGACCACCAGGATTTGCGCGGGCTCATCGTGAAGGACTTCGAAACGAACCTGACCGCCGACGCGGGCGGCAAGTACCAGCTCAAGGATCAGGCGCTGTGGCAGGACGTGCGCATCGGCACCACCATCGTGCTGCGGCGGCTGGCCTCGGGCATCAGCGGCTACGCCGAGGACCTGGACCCGACCGACTACAAGCTGGATCTGCTCATGGAAAACGCCACCTACCTGACCAACCTGGCGCCCAATAACAGCTTCAACCTGACCAATACCGACATGGTGCTGCTGAAAACCGGCGCGGCCGCCGGTACGGCCGGGGCGGTCCACGCCTTTGCCACGGGCAGCTCGAATACCACCTTTTTCAACGCGGTGACTGCGCCCAAGCTCGTGTCGGCCGCCATTACCAACACCGGCGCCTTTCAGTACCCGCTCAGCGCCACGCAGTCGGTGGCCGACTACGACGGGGTGAAGGCCCAGGCCTCCACCGACGCCAACCGCAACTGGGGCGGCGGCTACGGGGCCAGTAACATTGCCTACATCCAGACGCTGCGCAACGCGGCCTTCGCGCCCCCGGCCATTGTGGTGAACCGCGTGTACAACGGCTCGAACGACGCCAACGGCCAGACCGACGCGGTGGAGCTGCTGGTGACGCAGGACCACTTCGACGCCCGCAATCTGGTGGTAAAGGACTTTGAAGCCAACAACACCACCGACAACGGCGGCAAGTTCCGCTTCAACAACACCGGCTTCTGGCAGGATCTGCGCCAGGGCACCACCATCGTGCTGCGCCGCCTGGCCGGCCCCGTGGGCTACCAGCAGGACCTGGACGCCTCGGATTTTACGCTGGATCTGCTGCTGGAAAACGGCGCGTACCTGACCAACCTGGCTACCGGCAACTCGTTCAACATCACCCAATACGACATGGTGCTGCTCAAAACCGGTACGGCCGCCGGGGTGAGCGGGGCCATTCACGCCTTGGCCACCAAGGGCGGCGGCGCCAGCGGCGTGCCCTCGGCGCTGTTCAACTCGGTGGTGGCGCCCAAGCTGACCTCGCCCGACGGCACCGACGCGGGCGGCGGCACCTTCCACTACCCGCTCAACCCCGACCAGCAGCTGACCGACTACGCCGGGGCGAAGGGCGCGCTGTCGAAGAGCACGGCCTTCAACTGGGGCTACGGCTTCGGGGTCAATAACAGTGCCTACATCCAAAGCCTGCGCGACGCCGTGCTGCCCGCGCCCACGGCCCTGACGGCCACTGCCACCGGCAACCGCGTGACGCTGAGCTGGACCGACAACGCCACCGACGAAACCGGCTACGAGGTGCAGCGTTCCGCCGACGGGCTGCGCTACCTCACCCTGACCAGCGTGGGCACCGACGCCGGCAGCTACGTGGACAGCTGCCGCAGCTACGCCACCCGCTACTACTACCGCGTACGCACCACCGGCCAGGATTTGACCTCCGGCTTCACTGCGGCCGTCAGCGCCCAGACCGACGCCCGCCCGGCCATCGTGCTGGCCGAGCTGCGCGGGGAATGCAGCGTGACGGCCCCGGCCCCGACCACCGCGGATATCTGCGGCGGGCTGGTCACGGCCACCGCCGCCGACCCGACCAGCTACGACACGCAGGGCAGCCACAGCATCCGGTGGAGCTTCGCCTTCAGTGACGGCAGCACGGCCACGGCCACCCAGCCGGTGCGGGTGCAGGATCAGACCGCGCCCACCGTGCGCCTGCGCAACCTCACCGTGCCGCTTGATGCCAGCGGCCAGGCCAGCATCACGGCCGCCGACGTGAACGATGGCAGCTCCGACGCCTGCGGCGTGCAGTCGATGACGCTGAGCCAGACCGCGTTTGACTGCGCCCACGTCGGGCCGAACACGGTGACGCTGACCGTGACGGACGCCAACGGCAACGCTGCCACGGCCGCCGCGGTGGTGACCGTGGAAGACCGCACAGCCCCGACCGTCTTGACCCGCAACCTCACGGTGACGCTGCGCGGCGGCACGGCCCGCATCACGGCCGCCGACGTGGACAACGGCTCGGCCGATGCCTGCGGTATTTACGCGCTGACGCTGGACCGCCGCAGCTTCGACTGCAGCAACCTGGGCCCGAACGTGGTGACGCTCACGGCCACCGACGCGCACGGCAACGCGGCGTCGGCCCCGGCCACGGTGACGGTTATCGGTGCCGTGCCCACGCCGGCCATTGCCCGGAGCCGCGCCGATAACACTTTCACCGGTCTGCCTGCCACGACCCTGGCCCTGGGCTACGGCGCCCAGAGCCTCACGCTCACGGCCTCGAACCCGACCTCGGCCGCCGGGGCTACGAGCTACGCCTGGAGCCCGGCGGCCAGCCTGAGCAGTCCGACAGCTGCCAGTACGGTCTTCGCACCCACGGCCGCCGGCAGCTACACGTTCACCGTCACGGCTACCAACGAGTTTGGCTGCGCGGCTACGGCTTCGGTGACCGTGGAGGTCATCGACGTGCGCTGCGGCCCCAAGAACGACAAGGTACTGGTCTGCCACAACGGCAACCCGCTCTGCCTTTCGGCAAATGCCGTAGCCGCCCACCTCAGCCAGCACGGCGACCAGCTGGGCGGCTGCGCCACGGCGGCCCGGGGCACGGCGGCCAGCCAGTCGGCCCCGGCCGCTGCCGTACCGGCCAGCAGCTTCGACGCCTTCCCGAACCCCTTCACGGCCGGCACCACGCTGCGCTTCCGCCCGGCCGCCGCGGGCGCCACGCAGCTGCGCGTGTACAACACCCTGGGGCAGCTGGTGGCCACGCTCTACGACGCCCCGGCCGAGGCCGGCCGCACCTACGAAGTGACGCTCGATGGCGGCCCGCTGAAGGCCGGTGTGTACACCTGCCGCCTGCTCAACGGCGGCCAGGTGGAAACCCGGCGCGTGGTGCTGGTGAAGTAAGTACCGGGGCGCCTGGTCAGACACCTAACCACCACGGCGGAGCAGTAGGCACCAACCTACGCTCCGCATGAAGCAGCCCAAGAAACGCTGGGCCGGGAAAGCCCAACACAAGCGCCCATTCTGCACAAACCACTGGCATCGTCCCGCTGACGCTGGCCGATTTCACCGCGACGCGGAAAGCCGCCACCGCAACCTGCTCTGTACCGCATCCGGCAGGGCGAAGACCAAGGCCACGTGGTCTTTCCTTACTACCCATCACCACTCTATTATCTGGTGGTAATCCCCAAAGCTCCGGCCTCAAGCCGGGGCTTTTTTTTGTGGCGGCCGTTGGCTTTTGCTGACCTTTGCCTTTCGCATGGATATTCAGCCCTTACTCGACCACTTCAATCAGCTCAGCGCAGAGGAGCAAACCAAGGAAGTGTACGCCCATTTCGGCCTGGCCGTGTACTTCGGGCAGGCCCTGGAGCAGCAGCTCGCCAACATGCTCATCTTCGACCAGCTGTTCCAGGTGAAGCCCGAAACGCCGGCCGCGTATACGGCTATTTTCGAGGAGCACGCCGCGGCCGGCCAGCCCGCCGACATCCTGGCCGTGGCCGCCCAGCTGGCCTACCAGCTCAGCGACGAGGACCGCGACGAGCTGCAGCGCCTGCTCGTGTCGCGCCGCTTTCTGACGGATTCCTACTTCAAGGTGCACGCCCAGCGCCTGCTGCAGCCCGAGCTGAAAAGCCAGATTGTGGCCGATTTCGTGGGCTTTCAGAACCGCTGCCGCCAGCTGCACGCCCGGCTGCAGCACTACCAGCAGCAGTACGTGCAGCGCACCGGGGTGGCCCCCGAGCTGATGCAGCAAACCTGGGCCACCGTGGTGCGCGACGCCCGCCGCGCGCTGGGCGGCGCAGACTGACGCCCGGGCTTCTTCGGCTCCGGCTGGCCGCGCCTTTTCCCTCTTGCTTTACCGTTTCTTTTCACCTCGCATGGTGTTTTCTTCGCGTACCGGCCTGGCTTTGGCCGTATGGGCCCTGGCCGCCTGCCACCGGCAGCCGGCGCTGCAAAGCCGCTTCGTTCCCGCCGCCGTCGTCACCGACGGGCAGGCCACCGAATGGGACAACGAGCTGCAGACCGATGAGCCCAGCCGGCTGCAGTACCAGGTAGCCAACGACGCGCGCACGGTGTACCTGCGCCTGAAAACCGGCGACGCGGCCACCCAGCGCCGCCTGATTTTTCAGGGCCTCACCGTGTGGCTCGATACCACCGGCCGCCAGCAGCAGCAGTTTGGGGTGCATTTCCCGCTGGGCGGCAGCATGGGCGCGGCCGTGCGCCGGCACGTCGAAGCCCCCGGCGCGGCGCCGGGCACCCCGGCCGACTATCAGGCCCGGCTGGCCCAGGCCCTGGCCGGCATGCACGAAATGCAGCTGCTCAAGTTCAAGGGCAACCCGGAGCCCACCATGGCCGAAAACCACACCCAGCTGGGCCTGCACGCCGCGGCGGCCTTCGACGCGGGCGGCAACCTGATCTACGAGCTGGCCGTGCCCCTGCGCCTGCTCTACAAGCGCGGCTCGTCCTTCGCCCCCGACCGCCAGCCCGTGGTGGGCTTCACCTTGGTGGGCGGGCAGCGGCCGGCCAGCCCCGGCGGCAGCCCGGCCGCTGCCGGCGGCGCGGGCCAGCGCGACGGCCGCCGGGGCGGCAACCGGGACGGCGCGTCGTCGGGGCGGCCGCTCAGGCTGAACATCAGCGCGCAGCTCGCCGCGCCGTCGGCCCCGCGCTAACGCCGCGGCCCCGACTACCTGCGGGGCAACCGGGGCCGGCGTGCTCCGGGGGGCGGGGCCCGGCTTTAGCGGAAGATGCCCGACTGGGTGTTGGTGCGCACCTGCTGGCCGTTGACCACGAGGGGCCGGTAGCCGATGATGAGGTCGGTACGGGTGCCGGGCGGGCGGTAGTAGACGAGGATGTCGTACTGGTTTTCGGTGAGCTGGTAGCTGCCCTCGAAGTAGCCCGCGTCGGGTGCGGCGCCGCCGGCTTGGCCCACCACGTAGTAATAGTTGTAGTAGCCCTGCTTGAGCAGGGCGCGGCCGGTGTAGAGCTGCTGCTCGGCGTTGTAGCTGAGCTTGAAGTCGGGCAGCAGCTTCCAGTCGGTGAGGGCGCCGAAGACGTAGACCGGGCCGGGCGCGGGGCTTTCGGCCCGCAGCTGGAAGGTGGTCCACACGTAGTCGGCGTTGGTGGCGCCGTTGCCGTACTCGCGGTTTTCGAACACGCGCTGGCCGTCGGCGTCCTCATACTGAGTGTAGCTGCGGCCGCCGCGGGTGGTTTCGGGCAGCAGGCGCACCTCGCGGGGCGAGGCCTGCATGTCGAGGCGCTCCACGCCCACGCCGTTGGTGCGCAGGGAGCGGATGTCGGCGAAGCGGAACTCGTTGAGGGCCGGGAAGGCGTTTTCGAAGTTGAAGTACTGGTAGTCGAGCCGCTGCTCGGCGTCGCGCACGAAGGTGGGGCGCAGGTTGTAGTGGGCGTTGTCCCAGCGGAAGTTCTGGCGCAGCACCACCCGCGTTTCCACCGCCGGATTCACCAGCGGGTAGGCCCCGTAGCGGATGGCAAAATCAATCTGCTGCATGGTGTAGCGGGCCGAGCCGCCGGGCGCCAGGCCTAGCTGAGCCTGCACCTCCACCAGATTCTGATACACCAGCAGGCGCCGCGAAATAAGCGGCTGGCGGGTGTTGGCGTCCTGCACCACCAGCAGGAAGTTGCCCGATATCTTCGGACCGGGCACCGGCAGGCGGTAGTGGTAGTAGGGCACCTGCGTGCCCACCGAGGTGCGGTAATTGGTGAGGTTGAACTCGTTGATTTCGTTGAGAAACTGCAGGTCCGTGAGCACCGAGGGCGACCAGTCGGCGTTGCAGTGCACGAGGCGGGCGGTGAGGCGGCGGCTTTGGTCGCCGAGCAGGTCGAACTCCAGCAGGATGCCGCCGGCCTGCTCCAGCGGCACCACCGGCGCCGTGAAAACCTCCGTGGCCTGCCCCGTGCTCACGTAGCACTGCACGCTCTGAATGTCGGGGTCGTAGGTGGCGTCCTCGAAGCGCAGCTGCTGGTTGGCGCGCGGGGCCTGCACCGGGCTGGCCTGGCCCACGCGGCCGGCGTTGGGGTCGGTGATGGGCGTGCCCAGCGGCACGCAGGCCGGGGCGGCCAGGATAAGCAAGGATAGAAGTCGGCGGAGCATAAGCGAAGGTAAGACGGTTGGCCGCATACGGAACGAAAGCGCCCGGTAGCGCGAACTTTCAGCTCGCGCATGGTGGAGCAACGAGCAACCGGGGCACATGACCAGCCAGGTGTCGGCAACGATACGCGAACGGAAAGGTCGCGCTACGGCCGACGTAACGCAGCCTTCACAGCGTAACGCTGGCGTCATCAATTCTTCACGCGCGGCTAACGCCGTCGTCATTTCCAGAAAACAGCCCAATCCGAGCTTGCGGCGCCATTCAACAAGGCTTTTCTGTTCCCGCAGCTTGGTATGAAACACACAGCTACTCCCCTCTTCCTACTGGCCCTGGGCCTACTCTGGGCCGCCCCGGCGCTGGCCCAGACCACCACCGCGCTGCTGCCCGCCGGCAGCGCCTGGAAGTACCTCGACAACGGTACGGACCAGGGCACGGCCTGGCAGGCCGCCGGCTTCAACGACGCCGCCTGGGCCTCGGGCAACGCCGAGCTGGGCTACGGCGACGGCAACGAAGCCACCGTGGTGTCGTTCGGCCCAAGCTCCAGCAGCAAGTACATCACCACCTACTTCCGCCGGCAGTTCACGGTGAGCAGCCTCGCGGGCTTCAGCGGCGTGAAGCTGCGCCTGAAGCGCGACGATGGCGCGGTCATTTACATCAACGGCGCGGAGGTGCACCGCTCCAACATGCCCACCGGCGCCATTGCCTACAACACCTTCGCTTCGGCCACCGTCGACGGCTCGAACGAAAGCGCCTTCTTCGAGGCCGTGCTGCCGAAATCAGTGCTGCTCCAAGGGCAGAACACCATTGCCGTCGAAATTCACCAGGACCGGCTGAGCAGCTCCGACATCAGCTTCGACCTGGAGCTGCTGCCCGACAACCCGGTGACGCCCGCTACCTGCGCCACCCTGCCGGCCAATCACCTGAGCAACTTCGTGTCGGTGATGCCGACCACGCAGCAGCAGGGCATCAGCATTCCGAGCACGCACACCTTTCAGCTGCTGATGCAGAGCGGGCAGCCCTACACCAACGCCACCGACGGCAACACCAAGGAAAGCAACGACTTCACCGGCTACGTGCCCATAGCCAGCAGCAGCACCAACGGGTATTTGTCGGTCAACCACGAGGGCTCCTCGGCCGCGGCTTCGGGCGTGAGCATGCTGAGTTTGAACTACAGCACCACCAGCAAGCTGTGGAACGTGACGGCCAAGCACCCGGTGAATTTCGCGCCGGTGGTGGGCACCTACAACAACTGCTCGGGCGGCATCACGCCCTGGAACACGGTGGTGACCTGCGAGGAAAACTCGCCCACCGCCCCCACCGACAGCAACAACGACGGCTACCTCGACTACGGCTGGAACGTGGAAATCGACCCGGCCACCCACGCCGTGCGCGACCTGAACAACGACGGCACGCCCGACAAGCTCTGGAAGCTGGGCCGCTTCAAGCACGAAAACGTGGTGGTGGCCGCCGACCGCCGCACCGTGTACGAGGGCGCCGACGAGGGCAGCCTGAGCTTCGTCTACAAGTTTGTGGCCGCCACCGCCGGCAACCTGGGCGCGGGCACGCTCTACGTGCTCAAGCTCGACGGCGCGCTGGGCTCCTCGACGACCGGCACCTGGATTCCGGTGCCCAACGCCACGCCCACCGAGTGCAGCAATACCACCGCGCTGGCCCAGGCCCTGGGCGCCACCAACTTCAGCGGGGTGGAAGACGTGGAAATCGGCCCGCACGACGGCAAAATCTACTTCACCTCGAAGTCGAACAGCCGGGTGTACCGCTTCCTCGACGCGGCCACGGGCAGCACCATCAGCGCCTTTGAGGAGTTTATCGGCGGGCAGAACTACCCCATCAACTACGGCACCGGCACGGCCTCCGAAGCCTGGAGCAGCGGCAACGACAACCTGACCTTCGACTCCTACGGCAACCTCTACGTGCTGCAGGACGGCGGCCGCAACCACATCTGGCTGGTGAAGCCCTGCCACACCCAGGCCAACCCCGCGGTGGAGCTGTTCATGGTGACGCCGGCCGGCTCGGAGCCCACCGGCATGACCCTCTCGCCCGACGAGCGGTTTATGTTCGTCTCCATCCAGGCCCCCGACAACACCAACACCCTGGCCCTGACCGACGCCGCCGGTCAGCCGGTGGTGTTCAACAAGTCGACCACGCTGGTCATTGCCCGCAAATCGGAGCTGGGCCTGCCGACCTCGGCCGCTGCCAAGGCCGATAAGACCGTTCAACTGGCCCTGTACCCCAACCCGGCCAGCCAGCAGCTGACCGTGGAGCTGAGCCACGAACGGGCCGAAACCGCCCAGTTGCGCGTGCTCAACAACCTCGGCCAGGTGCTCTGGCAGCAGGAAGCCGCGCTGAGCAAGGGTGCCAACCGCCTGCAGGTGCCCGTCAGCCAGCTGCCCGCCGGCCCCTACCAATTGCTGGTGCGCACTGCCACCACCGCCACCACCCGCGCCTTTATCAAGCAGTAGTGAGGCTTCGCGTCGTTACCCTATCCGTAGTGCTCCTGATTGCCCGGCAGTTGCTGCCGGGCAATCAGTGCATAGGGCAGGCCGTGGCTGCTGCGGGCCCAACCAGCCCCGCCACATCCGCCCCTGCCGCGGCGGCCGCGCCCTGCGGCCAGCCCACGGCCTTCAGCATGGCCGAGGCCCTGCGCTGCCCGGCCGGCACCCGCGAGCTGTACCTGCGCCTGCAGGATCTGGAGCAGCTGCCCGCGGGCCTGCCCCGGCTGCCGGCCCTGCGCCGCCTGCACGTGGAGACAAACCGCCTGCGCCACCTGCCCGCCGAAGTGACGCGGCTCGACAGCCTGCGCGAGCTGTTTGCCCACGAAAACCGCCTGCTCGACCTGCCCGCCGACCTCGGCCGCCTGCGCTGCCTGCGCCAGCTGCAGCTCGACAAAAACGAGCTGGCCGAGCTGCCGCCCACTCTGGGCCGGCTCGACAGTCTGCGCTTCCTGGTGGTGGCCTGGAACCGCTTCACCTCCCTGCCCGCGCAGCTGGGCCAGCTCGACCAGCTGGAGTACTTCGACGCCAGCCACAACCAGCTGCTGTACCTGCCGCCCACGTTCAACGGCCTGAAGCGCCTGCGCTACGCCGTGCTCAGCGACAACCAGCTGCAGCAGCTGCCCGCCGGCTTCGGTGACCTGCCGCGCCTGCAGGAGCTTAACCTGGCCGGCAACCAGCTCACCGAGCTGCCCGCCAGCCTTGGCCGCTGCCGGGCGCTCAAGTCCCTGGTGCTGACCGGCAACCAGCTCCGCACGCTGCCCCGCAGCATCGGCCGGCTGCGCAACCTGGAAGTGCTGGTACTCAGCGACAATCAGCTGACCGCGCTGCCGCGCTCCATCGGCCGGCTGCGCAAGCTCACCACGCTCATCGTGCGCAATAATAGCCTCACGCCCGCGGCCCGGCAGCAGCTCACGGCCGCGCTGCCCCGCACCACCATCTATTTCGATTAGCCTTTTACCCCGCTTCCGTTCGGGAGCCGGCACGGGCCGCGGTCTGAGCAGACGCCGGTTCGCGCCGGCTTCCGCCAGGTTCGCCCCCCTGCCGATGCGCTTCGTCCCGACCACCCTGCGCCCCCTGCTGCTCGTGCTGGCCGCGGCACTGTTTTCCTTCACGGTGCTGCAGCCCACGCCCGCCGAGCGCACCAAAGCCTACTACCATCAGCACCTGCAGGCCCTGCACGCCGCGCTGACGCAGCTGCGCGCCGCCGTGTACGAAGCCGAGCTGCCCGTCCTGCAAAGCCGCTACGCCGCCTGCCGCCGCGAGTACAAGCCGCTGGAGTTTGCCGTGGAGTACTACTACCCCTTCGTGGCCCAGCGCCTGAACGGGGCCGCCCTGCCCGAATCGGAGCCGAGCGAGCCGGAGGAGCCACTATTGCCCACCGGCTTCCAGGTGCTCGAAGAATACGTGTACGGCGCCGGAGCCGACCGCGCCACCCGCGACCTGATGCGCCAGCAGGCCGACAACCTGCTGTTCCAGGTGCGCTACCTGCAGCAGCGCGAGCCAAGCCTCACCTTTACCGACGCCGAGGTATTCGACGCGCTGCGCCTGAACCTCTACCGCCTGGCCGCCAAAGGCCTTTCCGGGTTCGACTCGCCCGCCGCTCAGCAGGCCGTGCCCGAAGCCGCCGTCACGCTCGACGCCACCGCCGACGTCACTGCGCTATTTGATGCGCCGCCGGCCCTGGCCCGGGAGTTGCGGCGCGGCGCGGCTTACCTGCGCCGGCCCGGCGTGAGCTTCACCGCGTTTGACCGCGCCGCCTTCCTGACGCGCCACTACAACCCCATTCTGGCCGAATTGCACCGCGGGCAGCAACAGCGCGGCATAGGCTTCGTGGCGGCCCGACGCGCCGTGCGGCCCGCGGCCGTCAGCTTCCTAGCCGCCGATGCCTTCGACGCCACCTTCTTCGCCCCGGCCGATGCGCTGCCGTCCACGCCGCAGGTGCTGGCCCTGGGCCGGGCCTTGTTCGCCGAGCCGGCTTTGTCGGGTGCCGCGGGGCGCTCCTGCGCCAGCTGCCACCGCCCCGACCAGGCCTACGCCGACGGGTTGCGCGTCAACCGCTCCCTGCAGCCCGGCGCCGACCTGGCCCGCAACACGCCCTCCCTGCTGGGCGCGGCCCTGCAGCCCGAGCAGTTCTACGACGGCCGGGTGCGCTTCCTCGAAGACCAGGTGCACGCCGTCATTACCAACCCGGCCGAAATGGGCGGCCGCCTCGACGCCGTATCGGCCGCGCTGCGCCGCCAGAAGCCCTACGCCCGCCTGTTTGCCCAGGCCTTCCCAGCCGAAGCCACGCCGCTGACCGAGCCCAACATCCGCCGGGCCCTGGCCGCCTACGTCCGCTCCCTGACGGGCCTGAACACCCGCGTCGACCAGTTTTTGCGCGGCGACACGGCGGTGCTTTCGGCCCAGGAAGTGCGGGGCTTCAACCTGTTCATGGGCCAGGCCCAGTGCGGCACCTGCCACTACCTGCCCCTGTTCAGCGGCGTGGTGCCCCCGCTCTACGACAAGGTGGAAAGCGAAGTGCTGGGCGTGCCCGCCACCGCCGACACGCTGCACCCGGCGTTGGATACCGACCCCGGCCGCTACCGCCTGCACCGCATTCCGCACCAGCAATTCGCCTTCAAAACGCCCACCGTGCGCAACGCCGCCCGCACCGCGCCCTACATGCACAACGGCGCGTTTCAGACCCTGGAGGAAGTGGTAGATTTCTACAACCGCGGCGGTGGGCAGGGCCTGGGCTTAGCGGTGCCCACGCAGACGCTGGCCCCAGACCGGCTGGGCCTGAGCAAAGCGGAAAAGCAGGCGCTGCTGGCGTTTTTGCAGGCGCTGAACGACTGATGAGCGCCCGGAACGGTGGCTAACGCCGGCGGCCGGCCTTGCGGCAGTGGCTCGGCAGCGCCTTGCGTTTAGCACCCGTGCCCGCCGGGCTCAGCGGCGCAGCGCCGCCGTCAGGCAACGTTGCGCCTGATGCCACAGCCCGCTATGCACGGCCCGTTCCCGCAGCAGGGTATCGTAGCAGCCGTGGAGCAGGTGCGCCTGCTGTTCGTCCGTCAGCTCCGGCGCAGCTTGGGCCTGCACCCATTGCGCCAGCAGGTCCGCCGCGTCGACGGTGCGGCCTTCGTGTAGGGCGTCTTGCACGAGCCCGGCGGGCGGGTGCTGTTTTAGTAATGCGTCGGCAGTAAGCATGCGTGTTGGGTTGGTTGTGGAAAAGAGGCAGGCCGGTGCACCGTAGCGGGCAACTGGCCTAGAGCAGTACGCCAAAGGTGCGCACCGGCTGGCCCGCGCAAAAGTCGGAACAGCCTGGTTTTGTGACCCGGGTTTTCGCCCAGCTCTTTCTCAAGTAAATCGTTCTAAGCAAGCTAGCCACGAATCTGGCGCTTCAGCACTTTCGTTTCTACCCTCCCTTTGTGACATTCAATGAGCGAGATTAACCAATGGACTGGCACGCCGCGGACGCGTCCGCCGACAACAGCGCAGCCTGCAAAACGAGCAACGCCCGGACGGTTTCGTCCGGGCGTTGCTCGTTTTGCAGGCTGCGGGCGGCACCGCTGCCACGGCCAGCTGGCGTTACAGCTTGCCTTCCAGCGTTTCCACCTTCTCGGCCAGTTCGCTCCACTGGTCGTTCACCTTGGCCAGCTCCTTTTTCACCTGCTCAAACTTCACCGTCACGTCCTTGAGTTGGGCGGCGTTGTTGTAGATGTTCGCGTCGCCGAGCTGCTTTTCGTAGGCGGCCAGCTCCTGCTCCAGCTTGGCCACGCGGGCTTCCACTTCCTG
The DNA here is from genome assembly GCF_003258365.1 of Hymenobacter edaphi. Taxonomy (GTDB): domain Bacteria; phylum Bacteroidota; class Bacteroidia; order Cytophagales; family Hymenobacteraceae; genus Solirubrum; species Solirubrum edaphi. The sequence goes on from NZ_QHKM01000009.1 coordinate 161,558, forward strand.
CAGCTGCTTGCTGGCCTGCTTCAGTTCGCGCTGGGTGGTTTCGCGCTCCTGCTGGCTTAGCTCCTTTTTCACCTCCACCGGCTTGGGCTTCGGGGCAGCCGGGGCGGTCAGGCCGAGCTTCTTGGCTTCCTTGGCGCGGTCTTCCTGCCACTGCTCGTACTCGTGGTAGGTGCCGGGGTACTCCTTCAGCTGGAAGTCCTCGATGTACCAGATTTTGGTGGCCACGTTTTCCACGAAGTACCGGTCGTGGCTGATGACCAGGAACGTGCCCTCGAACTGCTCCAGCGCCTGAATCAGGATGTTCACCGACTGCATGTCCAAGTGGTTGGTCGGTTCGTCGAGCAGCAGGAAGTTGGCCTCCGAAATCAGCGTCTTGGCCAGGGCCACGCGGCTTTTCTCGCCCCCGCTGAGCACCTTGATTTTCTTGAACACCGAGTCGCCGGTGAACAGAAACGAGCCCAGCACCGTGCGCAGCTCCATTTCCGTCCGCTTCGAGCCGGCCTGCACCATCTCCTGCAGCACCTCGTTGTCCACGTTCAACGACTCCAACTGGTGCTGGGCGTAGAAGGCCATAATCACGTTGTGGCCCAGCTGGTGGGTGCCCGAGGTGGGTGCCTCCGAGCCCGACACCATCCGCATCAGGGTGGATTTACCCTTGCCGTTGGCCCCGATCAAGGCAATCTTGTCGCCCCGCTCAATGTGCACGTTGGTGTCGCGGAAGATGATTTTGTCGCCGTACTTCTTGGTGACGTGCTCCATGCGCAGGATGTGGCGGCCGGGCTGCACCGAGAAGCGGAACGAGAAGTTCACCTTGGCCGCCTCGGGCGCCACCGAGTCGATGCGGTCCATCTTGTCGAGCATCTTCTGCCGGCTCTGGGCCTGCTTGGCCTTCGAGGCTTTGGCCTTGAACCGCTCGATAAACCGCTCGGCCTGCCGGATGGCGGCCTGCTGGTTCTCGAACGCGCCCTGGTGAATCTCGTCGCGCAGCACTTTTTCCTCCATGTAGAAGGAGTAGTTGCCGGCGTAGGGCACCAGCTTGCCGCCGGTCACCTCCACCGTCATGTTGGTGGTCTGGTCCAGGAATTCCCGGTCGTGGCTCACGATAATCACCGCGCCTTCGTAGCCGGCCAGGTAGTTCTCAATCCACTTGATCGAGGGCAGGTCCAGGTGGTTGGTCGGTTCGTCGAGCAGCAGCAGGGAGGGCTCCTGCAACAGGATTTTGGCCAGCATCACGCGCATGCGCCAGCCGCCCGAAAACAGCTTCAGCGGCCGTTGCAGCTCCTCGGTGGTGAAGCCCAGGCCTTCGAGGATTTCCTCGGTGCGGGCCTGCATGGTGTAGCCGCCCAGGGCCTCAAACCGCTCCTGCAGGGTGGCCAGCTTGTCGACCAGGTCGTCGGTGTAGTTCTGCTCGAACTCCAGCAGCACCTCGTCGATTTTCTTCTGCAGGTCCAGCGCCTCGGCAAAGGCCTGCATGGCCACGATAAGGATGGGCTCGTGCGAGTCGTAGCTGAGCAAATCCTGGTTGAGGAAGCCCAGCGTGACGTCCTTGCTCATCGAGATGGAGCCGCCGTCGGGCTTGTACTCGCCCACCAGCAGGCGCAGCAGGGTGGATTTGCCCTGGCCGTTCAGCCCGATGAGGCCAATCTTATCCTTGGGCTTGATGTGCAGCGAGGCGCCGTCGTAGAGCGTACGGGCACCGAAGTGAAAGTCGAGGTCGGAGATGGAAATCATGCAGTATACCTTGCAGCGCAGGAAGGGCAAAGGTACGGCGTTTGGGCGGAGGGTCCTTGCACCACGAGATAACGCTTTGTGTGCCCCATAAAAATCGGCCAGCATGAGTATGATTGAAACTATTACCAAACTCATCCACCAAGAGCTGCTCTACCCTGAATGGGAGATGACCAAGCAATTGCTGGCCGTAATGAATGTGGAGCTTGACAACGGCTTGCCCAAAATAGAAGCGGTTGTTGTCAACAAGGAAGCAGGCTCAGCCATCGGCTACGTGCCCGTTACAGAAGGCTTCTACATCGGCGTCCACTTGGTCATTAAGGAGGGCGCAGTAGAAATTAATGCCATTGACAGTGAGCCAAGCATCCACTTGAGCTATTCGCCCATTTCGGAGGATCTGTCCGTAGAGGATTTGTTGTGCCTGACCTCCCTCCAGCCCCAGCAAGTCCAGCACGCCGACGGCGCTACCGGCAGCGGCTACAACAGCCTGTGGTTCGAATCGTCTGCCCGGCCCGGCCGCATCGAAGAGAAACTGGATGAGTTTCTCGCCTACCTTGAGCAGGATGTAGCGGGCATCCACCGGCTCATTGCCCACACTGGCAAAGCGGACATCTGGGTGAGTATCGGCTTCCACATAGCCAATAGAAACTTCACCCAGCTCTTTCTACCCCAGGAGTTGATAGCGCGCCTGCATCAGTTAGGACTGGCGCTTACGTTCGACCTCCGTATGCTGGGCCGGGAAATAACCAGCAACTATTAAACAGCTGCCCCATAATGACCGAACTCCACGCTTGGCTCACCCTGCGCTACAGCGACTACGACGCCGAAGACGCCCCGCAACTCCATCTATAATGCCAACATCTACTACATGCAACGCTTCATTATCCTATCGTTTGTAGCCTTGTCCCTCACCAGCTGCCATGACCAGGCGCCCCCTGATTCAAAAGCCACTTCAGCTCCACTGACTACCGCTTCGCCCAAAGCTCCTGCGTCCGACACGGCCGCCGTCAACCAGACCGTACGGGCCTTCTTTGCGTGGTACGGACAGGCTATTGCCGCTGACCAGACCACTGAGTTTCAGCCCCGCTTCGTAGCCGACGCCCAGGGCCGGATGACGCTGGATATGAGTCGTTATTTCGCCAACCTGCGGCGGCTGCACTTCTCCGAGGCATTGTTGCAGCAGGAAGCCAAATCTTATCAGCCCTGCATCGACAACCTGCTCCGCATCCCGTACGCCCGGCGCGACTCGTTGCTGGACGACGTTTCCGATTATGAGGATATGGATTGCGCCTTCTTCGATTCCTACCGCTGGACGCGCACGATGGACGCCTATCAGGGCATCCGCCTCGAACGCACCAAGCTCACGAGCGACTCCGCCCGCGTGTGGGCCCGACCGTTTGAATACTACCCAGACAACGAGCCGGCCGAGCGGTACTACTTCTGGGAAGGTTACCTGAACGTGCGGCTGACCCGCCGCGCCGGCACTTGGGAAATTGATGCCATCCAAACCAAACGCCTATAACCCCCGGTCCATGTTGCGCGCCATTCTGCTTTGCACCGCCAGCCTCTGCCTGGCCTCCCACCCCGCCCCGCGGCAAAGCCCCGACCGCCTGCCCCAATCCGAGCGGCAACAGGTGCTGCAACTTCTACTGGACCTGCCCGACTTGCAACACTTCTACCACGCCGACCTGCCCGGACGGCTCCCGGTGAAGCTCCAAACGGATGCCTTCGTCACCCCCGGCCTGCCACTGCGGAAGTTCCACCAGCCCGTCCTGCTGCTGTCGGCCCGGCAGCTGCGGCAGCGCGGCAGCCGCGACTACCTGCACCTCGGGCAGCTGCGGCGGCGGCAGGACACCCTGGACTTTCGCCTGAGCTACGCCGTCGAGGGGGTGCTGGCTGAGGGCAAGCTCATCCGGTACGCGAACGGCTGGCGGGTCGGTAGGTATTCCGTGGTTGAACAATAAGACCCGGCCCGCCCACATCCTGCCAGATGCACCCCTCCCTCACCCCCGCCTTCTACGAGCAGCTCGAATGGCAGCTTTCCGCCGTCCTCAGCCGCTCCCCCGACCGCAGCCGGCGCCGCTACTGGTGCGACGGAATCCTGGACCCGGAATGGGCCGAGGACTACCAGCCCGAGTACGTGCGCCGGACGCGGCAAATCCGGCTGCGGGCCTGGATAGCCCAGGGGCCGACTAAGGGCGGTGGTTCCAGCGTGCAGGAGCTCTGGCCGCTCACGGTGAAGCTGGGTCCGCAATCTTATGAAGCGTATACGCAGGGGCAGGAACTGACACCCTACGTACCCAGCTCCGGGCACGACGATTGGCTGCTGCTGGCGCTGGAGAATCAGGCGTTGGAAGTGCAGCTACGCTAACCCTGCTCTAAACAAGCGCAGACGGCAGTCCGGCCGACCTGAACGGTCCTACTTCTCTTTACTTTATCCAACAAAAAAACTTCGGGTGGCCTCCGAAAGCTTTCGGAGGCCACCCGAAGTTTCTCGGTCGACCATTGCAAGCTTTCGGCGGTCGACCTAACTTTCTCGGATGCCCGTCGAAAGCTTTCGGAGCTACCTCGAAGTTTCTCGGTCGACCATCGAAAGCTTGCGGAGGCCATCCGAAGTTTCTTGGTCGACCTCCGAAAGCTTTCGAAGCCACACCGAAGTTTCTCGGATGGCCTCCAAAAGTTTGTGGGAGCCCGCCGCTTTTACATCCCCGCGTGCCCCAGCATCGGGAAGCGCTGCTGGTGCCAGTACGGGTAAATCGGCGTGGTGGCGCTGACGGCATCCAGCCGGGCCACCTGCTCGGCAGAGAGGTTCCAGCCGGCGGCCCCGAGGTTCTGGCGCAGCTGCTCCTCGTTGCGGGCCCCGATGACCAGGTTCACCACCGTGGGGCGCTGCAGCAGCCAGTTCAGGGCCACCTGGGGCACGGTTTTCTCCGTTTCCCGGGCTATTTCATCCAGCACGTCCACGATGGCGAACAGCCGCTCGTCGGGCACCTGCGGGCCCTGGCCACCGCCCTGGGCCAGGCGGCTGCTTTCCGGAATCGGCTGGCCCCGGCGAATCTTGCCGCTCAGCAGCCCCGCCGACAACGGGCTCCACACAATGGTGCCCACGCCCTCTTCCAGGCCCAGTGGCAGCAGCTCCCACTCAAACTCCCGGTGCGCCAGCGAGTAATAGGCCTGGTGTCCCACGTAGCGCGCCCAGCCCCGCCGCTCCGAGATGGAGAGGCTTTTCATCAGGTGCCAGCCCGAGAAGTTGGAGCAGGCGATGTAGCGCACCTTGCCGCTCTGCACCAGCGTGTCGAGGGTGCGCAGGGTCTCGTCGATGGGCGTGTGCGCGTCGAAGCCGTGCATGTGGTAAATGTCGATGTAGTCGGTGCCGAGGCGGCGCAGCGAGTCGTCGCAGGCCCGCAGCAAATGCTGGCGCGAGGAGCCGTAGTCGTTCGGGCCCGTGCCGGTGGGGAAGGTGGCCTTGGTGGAAATCAGCACCTCCGGGCGCCGGCCTGCCAGGGCTTTGCCCAGGATGGTTTCGGCCTGCCCGTCGGAGTAGCCGTTGGCCGTGTCGAAGAGGTTCACGCCCGCCTCCAGGCAGATGTCGATGAGGTGGCGCGCTTCGTCGACCTGGGTGCTGCCCCAGGCCTTGAAAAACTCGTTGCTGCCCCCGAAGGTGGCGGTGCCGAAGCTCAAAACCGGAATGCGCAGGCCCGAAGCGCCTAGCTGGCGGTATTCCATGGCAGATATCGAAAAAGTAGCGGCGGAGCCCGGCTCCGCGGAGAATGGGACGGTGCCCGCCCGGGCACCCTGGCTGCTACAACCGCGCCTCGCCCCGGAAGTTCGGCCCGTCGCCGGCACCGGCTCCTGCCCGGCGGCAATTCGTTACGCCGAACGTCGTGCCGGGCCGCTGCCTTGGCAGCCGGCCTTGAACCGTCGACCGGCCGTAGAGATGCAGCCTTGCGTCTCGGGGCTGCCCGCCTCGCATCGACCAGCCGGAACCACACAGCCGGAAGCAACCCGGCATCAGCAACGATTGAGACGCGAGGTTGTGCCTCTACACCGTTCTGCCGCTTGCCTGCTGACGCGACCAGAACCTTCAGCAGGCCGCCGTTTTAGCGCTGCTGCCGCCCCGCGTCTTGCCAAAAAACTTAGCCAGCCGTACTTTAGCTAAAAATTTAGCTAAAGCTGTCATGGCAACACCCCGCAAGGCCCCGCGCTACACCGCCGCTGAGCAGCAAGTCGAAGCGCCGGCAGCCGCCCTCCCCGCCGCCCCTGTCGAAGCCCCCGCCGACACCACCGAGGCCGCCCTCTGCCCCTGCTGCGGCGAGCTGCTGGCCTGGCACGAGCAGCCCTGCCCCCTGCCCGGGGCGGCCGCCGAGGCTGCCCCCGCGGCCGGCACCGTGATTATGCGCGCCGCCGCCGTCACCTACGCCTACGACCTGGGCCAGCCGGTGCAGCCTGAAACCCAGAACCGGGCCTACGCCGTCATCTGGCGCGGGCAGCTCAAGGAGCGCCACCCCGACACCGGCTGGATTCACCGCGTGAACGTGTACCGGCTGAACGACGGGTACTGGGACTGCTACCGCGAGGAGGAGTTGCAGGTGGCGTAACGTCGCCAATTGCCTTACCTTGGGCGGCCCCTCAACCACTGCCCGATGAACCGCTTACGCCTCGCCGCCGCCGCGCCCCTGCTGCTGCTTGCCGGCTGCGCCACCGTGCCCCCGGTAGCCCGCCTCGATGGCCTGCGCATCCGGCAAGTCGACCTGACCCGCCGCATCCAGCAGATTGTCGACTCGGCGCACGTCACCGGGCTGGCCGTGACGGTGTTCAACCGCAACCGGCCGGTGTACCAGCATGCCTTCGGGGTGAAAAGCACGGCCACCGGGGCGCCGCTGCAGCTTGATACCGAGTTTTACGGCGCCTCGCTCAGCAAGGCCGTGTTTGCGGTGCTGGTGCTCAAGCTGGTGGAAGAGGGCCAGCTGACCCTGGATGAGCCCCTGCAGAACTACCTGCCCCGGCCCATCTACGAGTACAAGCCCCAAACGCGCTGGCACGACGACTACTCCAGCCTGCGCCAGGATTCGCTGTACCGCCGCATCACGGCCCGCATGTGCCTGAGCCACACCACCGGCCTGGCCAACTGGCGCTGGGACGAGCCCGACGAGAAGCTGCACGTGCGCCGCCCGCCCGGGGCCCGCTACGGCTACTCCGGCGAGGGCCTGGTGTACCTGCAGGTGGTGCTGGAGCGCAAGCTCGGCCGCCCGCTGGAGCAGCTCATGCAGGAAAAAATCTTCGGGCCGCTGGGCATGACCACCTCCAGCTACCAGTGGCAGCCGCGCTTCGAGGCTGATTATGCCCTGGGCCACGACGCCACGGGCAAGCCGCTGGAAAAGGACAAGGACAACGAGCCCCGCAGCGCCAGCACCCTCGAAACCACGCCCGCCGACTACACCCGCTTTCTGACGGCCGTGCTCCAGCGCCGGATTCTCAAGCCCGAGTCCTGGCAGGAGCTGTTTCGCCCGCAGATCAGCCTGCACTCGGTGCAGCAGATGGGCCCGCTGGCCCGCCGCGACACCACCCGCTACGACCACCTGCGGCTGGCCTACGGCCTGGGCTGGGGCCTGCTGCACTCGCCCTACGGCGTGGGCGCGTTCAAGGAAGGCCACGGCGACGGGTTTCAGCACTACTCCATCGTGTTTCCGGAGCGCGGCATCGGGGTGCTGCTGATGAGCAACAGCGACAACGCCGAAAGCGCCTTCCAGAGCCTGCTGCGCGTCACCATTGCCGATACCTTCACCCCCGTCGACTGGCAGAACTACGTGCCCTACTACCGCGCCCGGGCCGCCCGCTAGGCGGCGTGGTCAGTAGCGACGAGCGGTTATGAAAACGTCTGGAACGTCCTGCCTCATCTGGCGTCCGCGCAGCTGAACCGAAAGAAGGCGTAGCCAAGCTCCGCATGACGTGCTATTGGTTTTTCACCACGTCGGTACCGCGGTGTCTCGACGAGCCGTTCTGCTATGCTTAGCTCTGCCCGTAGTAAGAGCCGGCGCCGTGCTTGCGTTCGTAGTGCTTGCGGATGAGCGCGTCCTTGAGGCGGGGCACGCCGGGGCGCAGGGTGCAGCTGAGGTAGGCCATGCGGGCAATTTCCT